>NZ_LMXN01000001.1 GCF_001442615.1 Algoriphagus resistens
ATTGACGAACGTCTTGGTAACCGATCCGCTGACAGGGATGGTTGAGACTATTCCTAATATGGAACCTGCCGAGTCTATCACTTATGAGACTTCCTACACAGTTACTCAGGAGGATGTGGTTAGTGGTAGCATCACAAATATAGCTTCAGCCACTGGTACAGGTCCTGAAGGAGAAGATGTAGAAGATAGTGATGATGCAGTTGTTGTTGTTTCTGGCAATCCTTCAATAGAAATAGTCAAGGATGCCGACAAGCATGCCGTGGTACTAGTTGACGAGGTGATTACTTATACTTTGGCTGTGACAAATACAGGAAATGTTCCTCTTGAAGACCTGGTGATCACTGACCCACTGACTGGTTTTGAAGCAAGTATACCTCAGTTGGAAATAGGAGAATCTGTGTTCTATGAAACTAACTATACGGTCACTTCGGAGGACATTGCCGCAGGCGAACCTATAGTGAACGTAGCCTTTGTTACCGCTCCTGATCCAAATGGTGGAGAGGACTTAGCTGATGAAGATGATGCGGTTACCGTATTGGTATGTGATGGGGAAACGTTGGTGACCGGACTGATTGCCAGTGTGCCGGACGGGGATCCATTATCAAATGTTCCAGTAGTCTTGATACCAAATGCCGGTGCCGCAGGCGATACACTCATGGTATTGACCAATGGAGCAGGTAGGTATATATTCAGGGATATTGCAGCGGGTGATTATACTGTTCAGGTGTTGGATGCCAATCTAATAGCTAGGGGCTATAGACCGATTGATGATGATGCTGTGGAAATTACCGTAGCACCTTGCGACTATAGCCCTGTTGATTTCAGCTATGCCCAAGGAGGAGATGGTGATCATAGTCCATTGATCAGCGGATATGTCTGGTATGATATTAATGGAGATGCTATCCAGAATGAATGGTATGATGCCGACGGCGATGATCAGGTCACTCAAAACCAAATCACTCCAGGTGTTCCTGTCAATATCTTCAATTGGGAATGGATAGATCTGAATGGTGACGGTAGCTATGAAGGGCCGGAAAATGAAGGTGAATTGAATAAGGCCGGATTTGGTAATCCTGTAGGCCAAAATATCTCTATTAAAGGTCCAGATGGTTACGAAGCGATGGCTACTGTGAGAGATTTTGGTAACTGGAAACATGTATTGCCTCAACCTGATCCATTCGGAGAATATGAAGTTACCCTGGTGACCGATCCAATATTTGATGCTCACGGGCTTCAGTTGGGTGTTTCAGGATTAGTGAAGGTATTGCCGGATGAGGGTGGTAGACTAACTGATCCAGAGGAGTTGAATAAGCTTGTCTGTGAAGTCACTACAGATATTGTGCAGTTCGGAACTGTTTCCCTAGATAGTCAGTCAAACTTCGATTTCGATTACGGTTTGCGCTGTTATGTAGTGGATGACGAGGTCAACTTGTCTGTGGAGAAAACCAGCTTCGGAGTAGAGATCTATGAAGGTGATGAATTTGAGTACGAAATTGTACTTGGCAACATCGGAGGGACAGATGCTACAGAAGTAGTCTTGATTGATGATCTGCCAGCAAATGTGACATACATAAGTTCTGAAGTAGCGACGAATGAAAGTGATGCTGAGATAAACACTACGGTATCAGGTAGTCGGATTACATGGACAGTCCCTCTACTTGTAGCGGACGCTGAAGTAGTGATCCGTATCAAAGTAAAAGCTGGCGACCCTGGTGTGATAACCAATGTAGCGGAGGTAAGCTCTCTCGAAGCTGATCTGGACGAATCGGATAACCAGAACAATGATGTAAATGAAATCTTACCGTTCCACATTCCTAATGTAATTACGCCTTCTACTCAAGATGGGGATAATGATACTTTCGAAATTCAGGGGCTAGGCAAGTTTGAAAGCAATGATATAGTCATCTTTAATAGATATGGTGATCATGTATTCGAAACAGAAAACTATCAAAATGACTGGGATGCCCCAGGGCAAGTTGCAGGAACCTACTTCTATGTGTTAAATACCGTAGATAAAAACGGTGGAAAGCATGAGTTCAAGGGGTGGATTCAAGTGATCAAGGATTAATACCTGATTGAACGAAGCAAGACAATCTTTGTCATAAATTTAGAAAGGCCTTCAGGGGCCTTTTCTTTTTGTCTAGTATCTTGCAGTTTCGTCCTTTCTCAGACAAAATGAACAACATACCACTTGCAGAGCGAATGCGACCAACCCGATTAGAGGATCTCATCGGACAGGAGCATTTATCAGCCCCTAATTCATTTCTTTTTAAAGCCATTAAATCAGGCAATGTGCCTTCTTTAATTCTTTGGGGACCTCCGGGAGTGGGTAAAACGACCATTGCCAATATAATTGCCAATGAAATAAAGGCCCCCTTTTATACTTTGAGTGCTATTAGTTCCGGGGTGAAGGACATTCGGGAAGTAATAGAAAAAGCTAAATTCCAAATGGGAGTAGTGCTTTTCATTGACGAAATACACCGATTCAATAAGTCCCAGCAGGATGCGCTTTTAGGAGCTGTGGAAAAAGGCATCATCCGATTGATTGGCGCAACTACGGAGAATCCTTCTTTTGAAGTAAATGCGGCTTTACTTTCCAGATGCCAGGTGTTTACATTGAATTCACTGGGGAAGTCAGAGCTTGAAGCGATGATACACCAAGCTTTGGAAAAAGATGCTGAATTAAAAAAGCTGAGTGTCCAACTGGAAGAATCTGATGCGCTGTTGAGAATATCGGGGGGTGATGGAAGAAAACTTTTAAACCTTCTGGAAATCGTTATTGACGGAATTAATGAAGATCCTTGTGTAATCACTGATGATAAGGTGATGAAAATCGCCCAGCAAAAAGTTGCACTTTATGATAAATCCGGTGAGCAGCACTATGATATAATTTCTGCATTTATCAAATCCATCCGAGGATCCGATCCCAACGCGGCAGTTTATTGGTTAGCTCGCATGATTGAAGGGGGAGAGGATGTCAAATTTATTGCCAGACGCCTGGTTATTTTAGCGTCAGAGGATATTGGTAATGCCAATCCTAACGCATTGCTTTTGGCTACAAATTGCTTTGAAGCAGTCAAAATAATTGGCTACCCTGAGGCCCGGATAATTCTATCGCAATGTGTTACTTATCTTGCCAGCTCACCAAAAAGCAATGCTGCGTATATGGCTATCAACCAAGCTCAAGCACTCGTCCGTGAGAAAGGTGACTTATCTGTCCCACTTCATCTCCGCAATGCACCAACTAAATTAATGAAGGACTTGAATTATGGCAAAGCTTACAAATATTCTCATGATTTTCCCGGAAACTTTGTGAATCAGGAGTTTTTGCCAGAAGAGATTAAAGGATTAAAACTATACGATCCGGGAGAAAATGCTAGGGAGAATGAATTGAGAAAATACCTCAGCTCAAAGTGGCAAGGGAAATATGGGTACTAAAAAAGTCTGAAATATGAAATCAGAAATATGAAGCGATAAATCTTTCGGTTTTTCACCAGAAAATATCCAACGAAAAACGCCGGACACTAAAATTCAAAGTTCTGACAACTTCCTCACTTTCCAACAATTGAATTTATAAACCTATAAACCCCATAAAAATTATAGAGAATTGTTTTTCGAGTCAGATTTTTCATATATTTGTCACACTAACTATTGGTATGACACAAGAGCAATATTCAAAGTATTCATTTCTATTGGACCGTACGGCCCGAAAAGTGAAGCAATATGCTCAGCAGCAATTCAAAACAGGAGATTTTGATGTGACCGTCGACCAGTGGCTAGTGCTGAAGAACCTGTCGGAAAACAACCTGCTAAGTCAGACGGAATTGGCAAATTTGGTTTTTAAAGACCATCCTACACTTACTCGTATTATTGATTTGCTTTGCAAAAAAGGGTACGTTGAGCGTGTGCCACATCCTCAGGATCGACGCAGTTTTCAGTTGCATCTGACAGAATCGGGAGCATCAAAAGTCGTTTCTCTGCGTCCGGAGATTCATCAGATTAGAGAGAAAGCCTGGGAGAATTTAAGTCCCCATGATTTCGAAGAATTCAAGCGAATCCTCAATACTATTTACCAAAATCTAAATGGAGAGTCGCTCGATCAATAATCAGTTAATAAAAAAAGAAAATTTTTAACCAGGGAAATCCCCAAATTTTCATTCATCATGATCCATACAGACCTTTGTATTATCGGAGCCGGCCCAGTAGGCCTATTTGCAGTATTCGAAGCTGGTTTGCTGAAAATGCGCTGTCATCTCATTGATGCCCTTCCTCAGGTGGGTGGTCAGCTTTCGGAGATTTATCCGCAGAAGCCTATTTATGATATTCCTGGCTATCCGGAAGTGAATGCGCAGGATCTTGTGGACAATCTGATGGAGCAGGCTAAGCCGTTTTCTCCTACCTTCACCTTGGGAGAGCGGGTAGATCACCTGGACAAGCAAGAAGATGGATCCTTTATTGTAACTACCAGTGACAAAACTCATGTACATGCCAAAGTGATTGTCATCGCCGGGGGACTGGGTTGCTTTGAGCCGAGAAAACCAGTAGTGGAGAATTTGGAGTTGTTTGAAGGAAAAGGGGTTACCTATATGGTGAAGAACCCTGAGACTTTCCGCGATAAGAACGTTATTCTTGCGGGTGGGGGGGATTCTGCTCTGGATTGGACTATTTTCCTTTCGAAAGTTGCCAAAAGAGTAACCTTGGTTCACAGAAATGAAACTTTCCGTGGAGCCCCTGATTCTGCGGCCAAAGTATTTGATCTGGCGAACAATGGAAAAATTGACCTGATCCTTTCAGCCAATCTGAAAGAACTTGGGGGTAACGGGAAATTGGATTCAGTGACTTTCGTCGATAAATCCAAAATTGACATAAAACTAGATGCTGATTACCTAATCCCACTTTTTGGGTTGAGTCCAAAACTCGGCCCAATTGCAGATTGGGGATTGAGCATTGATAAAAATGCTATAGAAGTGGATACACGGGATTATTCTACCGGAGTGGAGCGAATCTATGCGATCGGTGATATCAATACCTATCCGGGTAAATTGAAGCTTATCCTATGTGGATTCCACGAAGCTGCTATCATGATGCACTCTGCCTTTAAATATGTGTATCCGGATCAAAAATTGAGTTTCAAATACACAACAGTTAATGGTGTGAATTCATTTTAATCCTATTTTTGCGGCATGGTTAATTTCACTGTAGAAGATCAAGAAGGAAACCGTCAGGAATGCGAGGCGCCGGATGATATGGGCTTCAATCTGATGGAAATTCTAAAAGCATACGAATATCCCATTTTGGCGACTTGTGGAGGTATGGCGCTGTGCGGGACCTGCCATATCGAAGTGCTGGAAGGGAAAGACGAACTAGGACAAGCCACAGATCCTGAATTGGATCAGCTGGAGACTATGCCTGAATATTTTCCAACTTCAAGGTTGGCTTGCCAGATCCGTATTGGAGATGTACTGGAAGGTGCTGTACTCAAACTAAGAGGAGAAGATCAGTAAGCTGACTTCAACTTAACTATTCTAAAGCCACTCAGCAATGGGTGGCTTTTTTATGAGGTTCACTAACCGAAGAGATTGCCAATACCATCGTTGTCCTGCTTTTACAAAATCCGGACATTGAATTAATACAGATTTTTGCTTAAAAATACTTAAACACATTCAATGCTGTATGGCTTTTGCTATTTTAGAAGGGTATGAAATTTCTGTTCACTATACTTATTCTTGTTTTTGGATCTGAGGCTTTTGCTTGCAAATGTGCCTATAATGATCCTGTTAACAGTTTTGGTACTTCGGAATTTGTAGGACATATTAAAATCACTAAAGTTTATCCAAATCAGGGAGAAAGGTCACCTTATAGGGCAGATGTGGAATTACTTGAGCTTTTCAAAGGCTCAAAAATCAATTCGATTTTCGTAGGTGGCAGGTCAGATGGAAAAATTGGAACTTCCTGCGATGTATTTTATCCGGTTGGATCCGAATTGGTAGTGACGGCCAATAAGAATGAAGACGGTCAGCTAGTATTTGGAATGTGTTCCTTTATTATCGACTTGAAGACTGAGAGGAGGAATAATCAAAGAAATCTAGATGTGATTCGGACTTTGAGCCAATGGAATGATGAATACTCGGTTGACTTTGATTATACTATTTCTGCCAGTTATTCCGATTTTTTAGAAAGCAAAAATGGGATCAAATTGAAAGAGAAATTTGCACTGTTTGAAGTCTTATTGAATGATCAGCATAGTCCTTTAGAAATTAATGTGATCAAAGGATTTGACGATGCAGTAGATTCAGAGATAGTAGCTGCTCTTGTAAATTCCAAATGGCAACTAAAGTCTTTTGATAGTGATGGCCCAAGGCTAGATTCTGTAAAGATAGTAGTTCCGGTTTATTTCTATCCTTCAGAGCGCGGAGAAGAAAGTTTTATGAGTAAATTTTCACTTTAGAGAAATTGTAAGCTGAAATGTGCTACTCGGAATTTCAAAGTGTAACTTGTATGAAGCCAAAATCGTCTGTCTCATGAAAACCCTCACTTTCCTATTCTTTTTCCTTATCAGTTTTTCAGCTTTCTGCCAAAATCCGCTGAATACAAAGGGAGAATCACAAGAGATTATTGACTTAATCAGTTCCTATTCTAAAGCCAGGGAAACCAAGGATACGGTTTTGCTGAAGGAGATATTGGTAGAAGATATAGATCAGCTGGTTTCCTCAGGGGAATGGCGCAAAGGTATTGAGGCAGCCGTCCAGGGAATGATGGAGAGCTCATCAGCGAATCCAGGTGACCGAACGTTGAACGTAGAGTCTATCCGTTTTCTCAATCCCGATGCGGCAGTAGTAGATGCACGTTATGAAATTAAAAATTCTTCTGGTACCATCCGCAAAATGTGGAGCACATTTATAGTGGTGCTGGAAACAGAACAGTGGAAAATCTCAGCTATACGTAATATGCTCCCGGCAGGAAACTAGTCAATTATCCACTCACTGAAGTTATATTTATTTACTTCATTCCATTTTGCGTCAGGATATCCCTTTGCAAATGCAGCTGGGATTTTAGACTTAGAAGTAGTCCATTTACATTCAATTGCCTACATTTCCTGATTGCTGTTGATTTCCAAAAGATCAATTTCTTGCCCATCATAGGTTCTCCAAAAGAAGTATTGAGGGTTGTATCCTTTGGAACTGTTGTACTTCATCCATTCTACAATAATCCACTGCTCCCAGAGAAGAGACTTTTACATAAACAACCAACTTAATTTTTGAATTAATTTTACCCTGAAACTTATTCTTCAACTGTAATTCATTCAGATTCTACCAGTACATGTTCGAAGAGAAAATTATTAATGCTCCCGGCCCCGCTGTTTGTTAGATTGACATTTACCCATTGAAGCAGTCGGGAAAATGGGTATAAAGCAATTTGTGCCGGTTACTTTTTTGGTAATTACCTGATAATTAACTATTTTTTGAGGTTCTGTGACTTTTGGGAGGCGGAAATCATTTAATTAATTGGCGTCTCCAAAATGACTAATGTTCTTTTTATCATTTTAACTCTTAACCTAAAAAATCATGAATTTTAAGAAATTATCAATGCTCTGCTTTGTACTAATGGTGGCAGGTATGACAGCTTATGCACAAAGCGACATCACTGGAAAATGGAAAACAACTCTCGCTGGTCCTCAAGGTGATATGGAATTAACATTCAATTATAAAGTCGATAATGGAACGTTGACAGGTACGATAGCAAGCCAAATGGGTGAAATTCCTTTGGAAAATGGAAAAGTAGAAGCCAATAAATTCAGCTATGACTTTGCTGTTCAGGATATGACCATTTCACACACTGGTGAGCTTATTTCTGAGGATGAGCTTAAAGTCGTATCGCAGCGGGGCGAAATGAAACTTACCCGGGTAAAGGATTAAAAAAGTTGTTATTTCTCACACCCTATTTTAGCAGTTAACCTGTTGGGATAGGGTGATTTTTTGTCATACAGAGCGCAATCAGAAAAATTTCACATAGGCTAAAAAATTAGCATTCCGACCAGTTTTATCTATTTTTGGCCCGGTATTCCAATATTCAATGGTAAATAAAAAAGCTAAAGCTCTACTCAACTGGAGCGGAGGTAAGGATTCTGCCCTTACGCTATACAAACTACAGCAGTCCCAAGACTTTGAAATAGCCCGCTTACTTACTAGCATAAGCCAGAAATATCAGCGGATTTCTATGCACGGAGTTCGGGTGGATTTATTGGAGTCACAGGCGAAAAGCATCGGAATACCTCTAGTGAAAATGGAAGTGCCTGACATGCCATCAATGGAAGTCTATGAGAACGTAATGCGTGAAACACTTTCAGATTTGAAAAAGGAAGGGATAACCTCTTCGGTTTTTGGAGATATCTTCTTGGAAGATCTTCGGACATATCGTGAGAATAGACTGTCAGAATTGGGGATATTGGGCGTTTTCCCACTGTGGAAGCAACCCACAGATAGACTGATTCATGAGTTTTTGGAATTGGGGTTCAAGACGATTACTACTTGCGTGAATGAGAAATACCTGGACAAGAGTTTTGTGGGGCGTGTGATCGATGCTGATTTTTTGAAAGATCTTCCGGCAAATGTAGATCCCTGCGGCGAGAATGGAGAATTTCATACGTTTGTATACGACGGTCCGATTTTCTCCAACCCTATAGAATTTCAAAAGGGTGAAATTGTCTTGAGAAAGTATGAAGCTCCTAAATCTAAAGATGACGCAAACCAGTGCTTTTCTGACAAGAAAGAAGATCCCTCGAAATATGGTTTTTGGTATTGTGATTTGATTCCGGTTTAGCAGGACTACTTTTTTATATCACCCATTCTCACTCCTAAGGTCAATTCCAAAGAAATTTCCTGGCCGATTTCCGCTTCGATCTCTTTTCTGATTTCTTGAAAATCCTGCTCATCCAGAGCCGATTCTGAGAGTATTGTCACAGATAATTTAAGAGGTTGCATCTGAACTACTTTGACTTCCCTGAGTAAACCATGTGGGATTTCTTTTCCACTGAGATCCTGGATGATCTTGTTTTCTGCCACCATTTTATGGAAACTCAAGCCAAGCGGCAAAGCGATGGCGATCAGGATTCCTAAGCTGATCAGCAAACCTCTTTTGGCAAGACGAAATGGACTGAATCCGAGCATTAGGAAAGTCAGTGAAGCTGCCATTACGATTCCTGCCAGGTTGGTCCCCAATAAAAGCATTGCTCCGCTAAATACATTCCAATCTGTCCATCCAATGCCGATTCCTGCGACTGCAAGAGGAGGGACTAACGCTACAGAAATGGCGACTCCTGCCAGTGTTTTGGATATTTCTTCTTTGGAATAAGCATATGCGCCGGCGATTCCCGAGGCAATCGCAATTCCTAAGTCTAAAAGATTGGGACGAATACGGGCAGTTATCTGATCATTGAGCGCCTCAAGAGGTGTGATTATGGAAATCAGAATGGAGAAAAACAAACCGATTACAATTCCCCAAAATATGGTGATCATGCTGTTTTTGATCAGTAGGCTATCCTGACGGAGTGCGCCCATTGCCAAAGAAATAATCGGACCCATGAGCGGTGCCAAAATCATTGCCCCAATCACCACCGGAGCTGAATCACCAAATAAACCAAAAGTGGCAATCATGGTGGACAAAGCCATCAAAACCAAATAAGTCGAATTGGTTTGCGCATTTTGCCTTAACATGGAAAAAAGTTCCCTGAACTCTTCCGAAGTAGCGTGCCGCACCCATGGCAAATAGGAATGAAGTAACTCTTCCTTTAGCTTTCCAGTCGGTAGGGATTTTGCATTAATTTCCGCAGGACCGTCTTGCTCTTCCGCTTCGATTATGGATGCTCCGGGAAGCAGTTTGATTTTCTCCTCAACAAGGTTGATAATGAGTTCTTTTTCCTCGTACTCTTCGGCGTCGAGCGCAAATTGTATATTTCCTGAGGATGAAATCACCACTTCGCTGGTCGATATATAGCCGACGAATCGTGGAAGAGCCCCACCTTTTATAGGGAAAAATAGATTTTGAAGTCCAAACTGAATGAGAGAAAAAAGACTTTTGGGTGCCAATATGAGTAAATGGACCCGTCCATCATCGAGTCCTGATTTTTGGATTACCCGCCGGAAAATCAAGTTGCTTTCACAGTGGGCCACAGCCAGAATGCCCATAGCAGCAGTTTCTATTACTTTCTCCTCTTCGCTACTATTCTTGTATTTAATGGTAAAGGACTTGAGTTTTACTCTTCTGAAGAGTTTGAGTAGCTGCGAAAATCGGATTTTTACTCCCTCTAAGAAATTGCTGGCAGAATTAGTATACAGAATACTCAATGAGGTTCCGATGACCAAGGAGTTAAAAGCGACTTGCCCGTTCACCTGCATCAGGTCTGTTTCAGGGATTTCTCCGGCTTTTTGTATTTCCTCCCAAGCTTTTTCAAAGTTTGAATTTATGCCAAATCCTTTCCGCCCCTGTTCCATTTTAGGATGAGGAAGCAATCCTACGTTGACTTCGTTTTCTTTTAGCTTCTCAAAAAGCTCTTTTAGCAGAAAATCAGGCAGTGAACAGGCTAACCAATCATGAGAAGAGTACTCACTTAAGTCAAGTTTTGCAAAGGAAATGTGATTCTCAGGCTTTGGGTCAAGCCTTCCAAGTAGTTCATCTAACTTTTCCTGCTCCGTTTCTGGATCATATACAAAAGTAATTTTTTTCATGCAAGGCTTTTAAAATGCTACTCAATTCATTCACTATGCTCGCTCATTCCTCTCAATCGCTCTATGCAGTGATCCAGAGATCTGTAATGGTGGTAAATCCCCTTCCAGATATTTCCCTTACCGACGGTTTTTAGCTCGGGTTGTTTGTCGAGGCCTCCGGAAAACCAGTCTCCATTTTCATGATCGATCAGATAGGTATCGGAATAATTCCAAAGCTTTTCAAACTTACTATAATAATCATGTGGATCATCGGGATAGAGTTCCTCCATCAGCAAAAGTGCATTCATTCCTTCGGCTTGTGCCCACCAGTTTTTGGTATCATGGGTGATTCGAAAACCCTTCTTAAAATAATATCCTTCGTCATAAAAACCTCCTACATTTTCATCCCAGCCATTTTCCAACGCATGGTCTATCATTTTTTTTGCTATCTGATATGTTCTCGTGTCATTTTTCCGGCCTAAAACTTCCGATGCTTCTATCATCAGAAACCCTGTTTCCACATCGTGACCAAAAGAGACGTGGTCTAGGTTATGATGTGCCAAAATCACTTCTTCTGTGGAATCGACGAAAGTCACAGGCTTCCAATCTGGGTAAAGAAAGAGCGTCAAGTATCCTTTTTCAGTCACGATTTGATCTCTGATCAAAAGCAGCATTTCTTCCAGCCGATCTTTGACCAGCGGGTCTGGCCAGACTTGATACAATGCTGTGAATGCCTCCAGTAAATGAATGGAACTGTTTTGATCTTTGTAACCTAGATCAGAGGTCGAAGGAGTTTCTAACGGTCGGGAAATAGGAGTGCCGTCTGGCTCCAAATGCTGATAATATCCTCCATTTATTGAGTCGTGGGCATGGGTGTCCAGCCAATAAAAAGCTTCTTTTGCGAGTTTTAAGACAGATTCATCTTGCGAAGCATCATAATATGCAGCCAAAGCAAAGATTCCAAAAGCATTCCCATAGGCAGTTTTCATTGGATCACCGATCTGGTTTCCCTGTTTGTCGACTAGCCAAAAGAAACCGCCGTTTTTGGTGTCCCACATTTTGTCTCTGAGAAATTCAAAACCATGCTGTGCGCCGGATTCGAAATAAGCTGTTTCAGGATACTTTAGTGAAGCTTTAGCATTGGTCCAAAGGTGGCGTGACTGGGTTACGATCATTTTTTCCTGCTTTTCGCCAGGTTTGAAATCGTACGTGAAATTACTCAGAAATCCTCCATCCACCGTGTCTATCGAGAGGGGATACCACTTGTCTAGAACCTCTGTTTTGAGATGCTCTTCCATTTGATCGGCGAGAATTCCTTTTGGATTTTTTTCCTTTTCAGGAGAATGGCAAGCAAAGAAAAATAGCGATAGAATAAACCAGAAGTTTTTCAAAGTCATATTTTTTGAGCTGTTAGAAAATAAAAATCATTTATTGAAAAGAGACTAAACCCCTCTGTGATGGTTCAGGGAGACTTCAGTTTTTTTGATTGATCCTGAGGATAGCAGATTCAGAGAAGTTGAAATTACTTTGAGTGATCCTTTTGAGTTTGATGTCCTTTTGTTTTCTAAATAGAACAATTGATCTCACTCCGCAATCAGTTCTTTTAAGATTTCAATAGCTGCTTCTGACAGAACTGTCCCAGGACCGAATACTGCAAATACCCCAGCATCTTTAAGAAACTGATAATCCTTAGTGGGAATCACTCCCCCCGCTACTACCATGATATCAGGTCTCCCTAATGTTTTCAAAGCTTCAATTAACTTCGGGACAAGGGTCCTGTGCCCTGCGGCCAATGAAGAAGCACCTACAATATGTACATCATTTTCGATGGCCTGCTTCGCAACTTCTTCCGGGGTTTGGAAAAGCGGTCCTATATCCACATCAAAACCCATATCCGCAAAACCTGTTGCGATGATTTTTGCACCACGGTCATGCCCGTCCTGGCCCATTTTGGCAACCATAATTCTAGGTCGACGACCTTCTAGTTCAGTAAATTTGTCTGAAAGGGCAATAGCTTCCTTAAATGAATCCTGATTTTTCACTTCTGCTGCATATACACCGGTGATAGATTTTGTTTGAGCTTGATGACGGCCAAAAGCATCTTCCATAGCATCTGATATTTCTCCCAAAGTAGCTCTTTTTCGTGCTGCATCTATAGCTAGTTCAAGTAGATTTCCCTCTCCTGATTTCGCAGCTTGAGTAAGTGATTTTAGACTTGTTTCTACTTCCTTCTGATTTCTGGAATCTTTCACTTTTTTCAGTCTGGTAATTTGGGATTCCCGAACTGCATCATTATCTACATCCCGAACTTCAATTTCGGATTCCTCATCCACCTGATAGCGATTTACTCCGACAATAATATCTCTGCCGCTATCGATTCGAGCTTGTTTCTTGGCGGCAGCTTCTTCGATCCTAAGCTTTGGCAGCCCTGCTTCTATTGCTTTAGCCATTCCTCCCAGTTCTTCCACTTCTTCGATCAACGCCCAAGCTCGCCGCACCAATTGATCAGTCAAAAACTCAACATAATGAGAGCCACCCCAGGGATCAACCACATTGGTAATCCCGGTTTCTTCTTGCAGAATCAGCTGCGTATTTCTGGCAATCCTAGCAGAAAAATCTGTAGGTAAGGCAATCGCTTCATCCAGAGAATTGGTATGCAAAGATTGGGTGCCCCCCATCACAGCAGCAAGTGCTTCGATGGCAGTCCGGGTTACGTTATTATAAGGATCTTGTTCGGTAAGTGACCAGCCAGATGTTTGGCAGTGTGTGCGAAGTGCGAGTGACTTGTCAGATTTGGGATTGAATTGACTGACGATCTTGGCCCAGAGCAATCGACCTGCCCTCATTTTGGCAATTTCCATAAAGTAGTTCATCCCGATAGCCCAGAAAAATGAAAGTCTGGGCGCAAAATCATCGATATCCAGACCAACTTTTACCCCCGTCCTCAGGTATTCCAGGCCATCTGCAAGCGTATAGGCCAGTTCAAGATCTGCTGTAGCTCCTGCTTCCTGCATGTGATAGCCTGAGATAGAAATGGAGTTGAACTTCGGCATGCGCCCAGAAGTGAATTTGAAGATGTCCGCAATGATCCGCATAGAAGGCTGCGGTGGATATATATAAGTGTTTCGCACCATAAATTCCTTCAAAATATCATTCTGTATCGTGCCGCTGAGTTGCTCAGGTTGTACTCCCTGCTCTTCGGCAGCGACGATGTAAAAAGCTAGAATTGGAATTACTGCACCATTCATCGTCATGGAAACCGACATTTGATCCAGTGGGATTTGGTCAAAAAGCAGTTTCATGTCCTCGACAGAATCGATCGCTACACCGGCTTTCCCTACATCACCGACCACCCTAGGATGATCAGAATCATATCCTCTGTGTGTTGCCAAGTCAAATGCCACTGAAAGTCCTTTCTGCCCTCCTGCCAGGTTCTTTCTGTAGAAAGCATTGGACTCCTCAGCGGTTGAAAATCCTGCGTACTGGCGGATAGTCCAGGGCCGCATGCGATACATGGTACTGTAAGGTCCCCGCAAAAAAGGAGGAATTCCCGCAGCATAATTCACATGAGGTAATTTTTTGGTCAGTTCATCAAAAAATGCAGGAATGGAAATCTGCTCAGGAGACTCCCAATTTGTCTGGTCTTCTATTTTGGAAATTTGAATTTTTGATGTTTTCCAATTTTTCAGATCTGGTCTCATGTGATGCTCAGATAATTTTGTTCTACAAAGTATGACGCCCGACTGGGAAGCAATTGATAGTCTTTCTCGATCAGAGGAACGAAGGGAAGGTGATTTTCCAGTTTGCCTTTTGCGAGGTATTTATTTGCACCAACTTTTATTTTGGAATCAGCCAAAACCTGCTTTTGAATAGTTTCGCGTGAACGTCGAATTTCTTCATGTAGTTTACGGTTTTCAAAGCATTTTAGCCAGCCTCCATTTTCTTCCAAATTCTGAAGTCCTTCTATCACTGACTTTTCGATTTCTTTCTGGAGGGTTTGCAGGTAAAATGATCCTGCCGCAGGATCCATTACTTTGTCCAGGTAGCTTTCTTCTTTGAGAATTGATGCAATATTCCTGGCGATTCTCTTTTCCACTGACGAGGCATTTTTTCCTGCAGCAGGCTTTACCCAAAGTGAATTTCCTCCTCCAAGTATTCCGGCCATGACCTCGTAGGTCTGTCTGATGAGATTGGTGTTTTTATCTAAAAGTGATTTGCTCCACGTGCTGGTGGAAGTGATGATATGAATATCTTCCATGTTTAGATTTACTCCATAATTACCTGCCAACTCTACAATTAGCTTACGCAACGCTTTTATTTTGGCGATTTCTGCAAAATGTGAGTCGCCTACAGCAGTATGAAAAGCCAGATTCTCAAAAATCTGGGTAGGGGATATAGCTTTTTTGGAAAGTCCATCTATCAACTCGACTACCTCCCCTAATCCATATATCAGCTCTTGGATTCCTGTTCCTCCGGTAGTTGCGTAGCGTGATAAATCCATGGTCAAGGGGTAATAATCTGTAAATTCTTTGAAGTCATTTATTGCTTTTGCTGCTTGATCAACCCCCAGATCAAAGTTTTTTCCGCTGCGAAATAGCTCATCGCATGGATTCCATAAGATTGACCCATGAAGCATATTTGGCTTAAGATGAATCGAATGAATCCAGTCTTCTATCAAAAGGAAAAACTGCCCCGTATCCCCAGTAGGCAAAATGTTGGTTGATATGAATTCTGTGTGAACTGCATTCAAAACCTTGTTTAGATTTTCACTTCCTTCTAGATGAATCACAATTCCATCTGCTCCATTTTGCAGCGCATGCAGAATTTCCTCATTGGCTGATTTATCATCTTCGGGAAAAACAGAGACTAGGTTTGTCCAGATTCTTGGAGATATTTCTGGAATAATCGATTTTGGATGAAATTTGTATCCAGCTGCAGTTCCTTCCAAGTCTTCAGAGGTATAGAATGGCTGAATTTTGATTTTGTCCCAACATATGGAAGTCAGTGATTCATCAAAATCTTTTCCTTTTAGATCCTTTTTCACCTGGTTAATCCATTCTTTTTTGCTGGAAAAGGGGAACGTATAGAAGTCCTGATCTGTCATAGGTTGGGTTGAAATTTTTCTGAATCCAAGTTTCTTCGAATAATAGTCGTATTTCTACAAATTAATTATAGCTCAAATGGGACGTTATCAAAATTAGGGAATTGAAAAGTAAATAAAGAGTCAAATTGCTTCCCTTTACTATTTCTATTTAATTCAAGATTCTTTCAAGCAACTGAAAACTAGAATAGTTACTTATTAAGGCGAAATAGGAGCCTAATCGGCTTTACTATGAATTCCTCAAACTGAAATGTATTTTATCTCCAAATTTACTTTGGTCGGAAAAGTTGAATTGTTTAAAAACTCAAATTTTCAAGAAGAATTTCATTTTTTATTTAGGTTAATTTTCTCCAAATTTGACACCCTTGCACCTACCGCAAGATCTTTGTTTTTCAGAAATCTTCTCTAATGAGTTCAGAAGCTAGCGCCGTTTGGAATGAATGTTTACGTGTTATCGAACAGCACGTCAATGAGCAGAGCTTTTCAACTTGGTTTAAGCCAATTAATCCCGTCAAACTTGAAGGTACTTCTCTGACCATTCAGGTGCCGAGTCAATTCTTCTATGAATGGCTGGAGGACAATTATGTGCAAGAATTGAAATTAGCCATCAAAACTACTTTGGGGCAAAGCGGGAGATTGGAATACGCTGTGGTGGTAGATAGGGGAAACTCTTCGAACCAGCCTTATGTAGTTTCATTTCCACAGGGAAATACAGGGAATAAGAAATCCCAAACACCTGTAGAGCCAGATAAAACTCCCTTTGAGATGAAGTCGCTCAATGCGGAAGCATTAACAAACAGCAACCTCAATCCGACGTATACTTTTACCACTTATATAGAAGGGGATTGTAACAGACTGGCTAGATCAGCTGGTTTTGCGGTGGCCACAAAGCCCGGTATCACTTCCTTTAACCCACTGATGGTGTATGGAGGAGTAGGCTTGGGAAAAACCCATTTGGTTCAGGCGATTGGAAATGAGATCAAAAACGGCCCTGAGGATAAATTTGTGCTCTATGTGTCTTCTGAGAAATTTGTGAACCAATTTATGGATTCCATCAAGGATGGGAACGTAAAAAGCTTCACTAATTTTTATATGCAAGTGGATGTGTTGATTATTGATGACATTCAATTTTTGGCAGGAAAGGATAGAACACAGGAAATGTTTTTCCATATTTTTAATCACCTTCATCAAAGCAAGAAGCAGATCATTATGACCTCAGACTGTCCACCAAGGGATCTGAAAGGCTTAGAGGAGCGATTGCTTTCCCGATTCAAATGGGGACTGACTGCAGATTTGCAAATGCCTGATTTTGAGACCAGAGTAGCTATTATCCGCAGAAAAATGCAGTCAGAGGGGATAATTATTCCGGACGATGTGGTGGAATACCTTGCATATACTGTGGACACTAACGTACGTGAACTGGAAGGGATTCTTATTTCACTTATTGCGCATGCCTCATTGAGCCGTGTGGAGATCAGCCTTGAGCTGGCCAAAACCGTGATGAAAAATATCATCAAGGACATCGAGACGGAAGTTGGAGTTGACTTTATCCAGAAGACTGTTTCAGAATATTATGGAATAGCGCTTGATGATCTGAAAGCAAAAACTCGTAAAAAGGAAATAGTAACTGCGCGCCAGGTTGCTATGTATTTTTGTAAGGAATTTACCAATCACTCGTTGAAGTCGATCGGTTATCATTTTGGTGGAAGAGATCATTCGACTGTAATCCATGCTGTCCAGACAGTAAATGATATCATGGAGACAGATAGTTCTTTCCGGAATGCCGTACTGGAACTGAAGAAAAAATTTAAGATGAGATCTTATTAAAAGAGAGAGATTTAGGTTGTAAGGCGAGATTTTAATGTTTTAGGTTGAAATTCTCGTTACAGTTTACCTGGGTTTACGATAGGGGGTTACTCATCCAGCTTTTTGCCCATCGTATCTTCAAATCGCTGAAGTAATCTGATATACTGTTTTTGGATGTTTCCAAGAAATTTTTCCTGTGTATCAATCTCATAGACTGGATTGTACTGGATACGGTCTATCACCATGTCTAGCCATGCTTTTCCATCATCGATTAATTCAGCATGAAATGCTTCAACGGTCAAATCCCTAGAGCCTGAAAAGGGGCCTTTTCCTATTTGTTTGAAATAATGGGTAATCACGTTCAGGGCCAGCTCATGGGTTTCCTCAAAATGCTTCAAGAGATCCCTTGCTTGTGATTCGTTCAATTTGCCATTTTTAGAACGCTTTGCATGGTCAGTCAGATCAGCTAGTGCACTACTGAATTCTTCAAAACATTTCTCGCAGGATTTTATGACGGTTTTCATGGGATTGCTGGTTGATCTATGAGAATTAAAATAACAAAATATGATGAATAAATTATATTGTTAAGAGATTGTTTTGAAATATAATAGTTTACTTGATTTGCTTTTCAGAATTCTCTCAAGCACCTGTTCATTGTATAAGCATAAAATCGAGTCGCCTAGTTAATAAAAAGGAAAAAGCCGGCCCATTAAGACCGGCTTTATCTATATTCAGGACTAGTCAGACAACTGTTTTTATTTCTTAATACAGCTTTAGAACTATCCCATTTTTAGGTCTAAGATTTACCATCAATCACCTTTCCACCATAGAGGGGTATCCGAACTGTCCCCTCCAATAGCAGCGGCAGCAGAAGATCTATTGGCTCCGTTCAGGGTTTGTTCGTTGATAGGGTAAATCAATCTCTGCGGAATAACCAGGGCGCTTGCTCCTTCTACAGCCGGCGGTTGCAGGTTAGGTGCGTCCAGCCTTCTCCATTCCAACCAGGCATCGTAGCCTCTGTTGTATAAGGCAATCCATTTTTGGGTTCCGATAACATCTTTCCAGTCGCCTGCCGCACTACTATAAGCTACGCTAGGTTGAGCCAGGTAGGTGGATGCCTGCGCGGAAGTCCCTCCCCAATATGTTATGGAAGAAGTAATCGCATTATTGTAGTGCGATTCAGCATTTCCTCCCACGGCAAACCCTCTTTCCAATGCTTCGGCCAGCAGGAAGCTAACCTCAGAATAATCCAGTAATAGACCTTCGTTGGTAGGATCAGCCACTTTTGCGCTTACAGTAGAGAAGTCGGAGTAACTATTTGGATAACCATAGACACCTCCTTTATACGATCCGCCTACCTGTGTGAAATACTGAACTCTCCTTGGATCATTCAAGTCATTCATGACATCGACCAGGGTATTGGCTGCTACGTAATCTTCTCTGGAAGAATAGGGGCCTGTTACAGAATTAGAGACAGGGTTATTGTTTGGTTGAGCAGATAAATAAGGGTGAGTGGCATTATCCGCATTGCTGGTGAAAACATGTGGAGCAGCAGCTTCCACGAGAGTCTTGGCCTGCGCCGGATCCACGTCCGCAATGACCATGGCCAATTTCAACTTAAGGGAATTACCGAACTTTATCCATTTCTCCATGTCTCCTGCGTATAGGAGATCTCCTCCTGTATAACCTTCCTCTTCTGGGGTGATCATACTCAAAGCATCATTCAGACGACCAAGAATAGCATTATAGGTAGTTTGAGCGTCATCATACACTGGAAGCGAGTTTTCCGGATCAAGAGCTTGGGTATAAGGAACATCCCCGAAAGTATTCAGCAGGACAGACCAGGCGTACACTTCCATGATCTCCAGCTGCGCCAACTGATTGTTTTTGATACTCTCCTGAATGAGATCGTCTTCCATCAATAGCCTCTTAGCTTCATTGAGGTCCATCAAGACATCACGGTATAGACTTTGCCACATATTCTGAGGAATCAGTCTGGAGGTCATATTATACCTTGGTTCATCCAGATACTGGGTAGATGTCCAGTGCTGTACGTAGAACCTGTAGTTATTGGAATTGACACTCGCTGAGGTCAACGCATCCGTAAGATTCTTAACGGCTCCGGTGAATAATGTCTCACTTGGGACATTTATTGCATTTTTCTGATCCACGTTATAATCATCCAGGCCATTGACGCAAGATGTTGCAACCAATAGGGATGAACACAATAGACTTACAATTATTTTTTTCATTTCCATGATTTTAGAAATTCAATTTCACATTAAACCCATAATTCCTCATAGCTGGATAGGCACCACTTTGATAACCCCTGCCGGCATTTCCTGAACTCAAACCTTCTTCAGGATCAGAATACTTCATGTTTTTATGGATGATCCATAGATTACGGCCTACTAGCTGCAAATCAACTCCCTTGATAGCACTGTTGCTACCAAATAGCGTCTTAGGCAAAGAATAGGAAAGGATAAGCTCTCTCAGTTTGACATAGCTGCCATCATATACATACCATGCTCTAGGAGCTCCTACGTAGTTGTTGGCGGCATATCCAAATGGAGTCAGTCCGTCACCATTTTGGTTTTCGGCGTATATGTCGTTTGGAGTACCATCTTCTTTTACTCCAGGCAGCAATACTCCTCCTCCTTCAGAGACAGGAAGTCGAGAAGGGTTGCCTTTGTCATTCAGTCCTGCGGTTTCAGGATAAAGTCCGGTCGCTTCACCATACCACTGATCAAGAGACCATAAATCTCCACCTTTACGGATATCGATCAGGAAGGCAAGAGACAACCCCCTGTAGGTAAGGGTATTGTTGATACCTCCCAACCAGTCCGGATTAGGATCTCCGATGATTGTGCTAGCATCACCGTCCACCATATAGAAGCCATTTTCATCGACAGTCCTTTCTCCATTAGTGTAAACAAAGTCGTTACCACGGATCACACCGTAAGGGTGTCCAACAGCAGCATTGACGGATACGCCGCCCTGGAAGGAAGCTATTAGTACGTTGTCTACTTTATTGTCCCCTTCACCGTACAGACTGATCACTTCATTTCGGTTACGGGAAAAGTTAAGTCGAAGATCCCAAGTGAAGTTGTTGTTAGAAATAGGAGTAACGTAAGCACTTACTTCAATACCCTTATTTTTCATTTCACCTGCGTTCACAAATCTCCGGGTGTAACCGGAAGCTGCAGTAACGTTGACTGGCAAGATTTGATCGATGGTGCTAGACTGATATACAGTGAAGTCAAATCCAAACAAGCTGTTGAAAAAGTCCATTTCAAGACCAGCTTCGTAACTTCTCTGTCTTTCCGGTTTCAAGCTGGAATTATTCTTTGTATTTGGAAGCGAGAAAATCGGCACGGAACCAAAGCTTGTAGGCTTGTCATAGACATCATAGATACTCAATGGAGGAGCATCATTACCTACTTCGGCGTAATTTGCTCTGATTTTTCCATGAGAGATCCATGAAACGCTTTTAAAGGCATCTGTAAGCACGTAGTTTGCACCTACTGCAGGATAGAAATAGGTATTATCTCCTTCCGGAAGTGTAGTGGATTTATCCTGACGAGCAGACAATTCCAGGAAAAGCTTCTCCTTGTAGCCAAAGTTAGCATTGGCAAATACCCCATCTACCCCTCTTCGTAAATACTCCTCAACAGGAGGATTGACCGGATTGGCGGAATTAGAGAGTGAATATAGTCCAGGAACGACAAGTCCGCCATTAGTACTCGCACGGATGGAACTGGTCTCTTCTCTACGGATATTTCCACCCAAAAGTCCGTTAAAGCTTATATCCTCGGATATATCTTTGTTGAAATTTAACATCAAATCATAGTTGGACTCTCTGTGGTCTCTGTTGTATCTGGCATATTGGCTTACGCCGGTACTTCCCACAGCCAACCGCTCTTCCTGCATATCCGTGGTGGAGTTCAGGGTAGCTCTACCCATGATGCTCATCCAGTCGGTAAGTTTGTAGTTGAGCATGATATAGCCATAGATGTTGTCCCTTGAGTCATTGGAATAGTTTTCCCAAGCTGTCCAGTACGGGTTGTCACTATAGATTGGTCCTGTATTGGAAGCATTCCAGTTCCAGGTTTCATTCAGCCCGTTTCTGAAGTAGGCAGATTCCTGTTCCTTAATGTCTACATTGGTCTGCCACCATTGTCTAAAACTCTGATTCGGGTTTCTGCCATTATAGCCTGTTCCATATCTGCCCACACCTTGCGTATTCGTATAATTCGCTGAAGCACTTACGGTCAGCTTTTCAGTAGCATTATAAGAAGCAGTGAAATTGATCATGTTCTTATCAATGTTACTATTTGGGAGGTTGCCTTTAATGTCATTTCTGGTATATCCCAGATTAAAGACTGTTTGGTCTCCGCCTCCGTTTATGGTTATGCTCTGGTTGGAATTTAGGCCAGTCTCATAGAAGGTACTCGGGTCATTTTCAGCTGGAAGCCAAGGCCGGGTTTTGCCAAAATTAGGAGAAGTAGGGTCGACTGCATCCCACTGATATACCTGCAAGCTTGGATCAAAAGCTGGGCCATAAGAAGCATCATCCTGAAATCTCACGACTGGAGCCACCCCGCTGCCCATATCTACAGGAGTCCGGAATACTTGATAGTAACCTCCACCATATTCCTTCTGGTATTTCACAAAAGTACTCTTATCCATGCTACTCCAGATGACACCACTGTTTATGGCGATATTCATGCTGTTCTTTTTGCCTTTCTTGGTTGTAATCATGATCACACCGTTTGCTGCACGTGAACCATACAAGGCTGTAGCCGCTGCACCTTTCAGTACGTTGACAGACTCGATGTTGTCTGGGTTGATGTCCGCTGCAGCGTTTCCATAATCCACACCTACACCACCGGCCTGCTGTCCTGCTGTATTGTTGTTTGCATTACTTACTGGAACACCATCGATCACAAACAAGGCCTGGTTATTTCCTGAGATAGAAGAATAACCACGGATCACGACATTGGTAGATCCTCCCATGGTATTGTTGGTACGGATATCCAATCCGGCAACTTTACCTGAAAGTGTGCTCACAAAATCCGCAGTTCTAGCTCTGGATACCTGGTCACCTTTCACCTCTTGAGCTGAATAAGCAAGTTCATTCCTACTTCTTTCGATACCTAATGCCGTCACGACTACCTCTGACAATTCCGCGGCATCGTACTCGAGCACCACATCGATGACCGTTCTACCACCCACTGGTACTTCTTGGGTAGCCATACCTATAAATGAGAAGACCAAAACTTCTCCTTCAGCTGGCAAGCTTATGGAATACTCGCCTTCCAAATCTGTCACGGCACCCACGTTGGTGCCTTTTACAAGGATACTTACTCCAGGGATCGGACTCCCGTCCTCAGCAGAAGTAACCTTTCCTGTCACTGATGTAGTCTGAGCAAAAGAATATTGCAAAAACATACATAGTACGAAGGTTAATAGTACACTTTTTTTCATATGTGTTTGATTTTAATTAGAGTGAAATATAATAAATATTTCATGAAAAAATTATACTCTAGTAACATATTGATATTGAATTGGATTTAATGGAAACTCTATCCTGAATCAGAAAGATGCTTGCATAGGTTTTTTCCATTCAATTATTCATCCAGATGGAAGACTGAATAGAAGAGCCGTTGGATACAGTCTTGGGAGAGGGACCACTAAAAATCATAAATCCATTCCCAGAAATACACGCAACATCTCACATTCTCGACATCTTTATTAAGTGTCTCTACTGATTTTTACCGATTCCCATTACCAGTAAGAATTCCTCTTCTCGTGCCGTAAATAGGGTATGAAGGGTGCCGAATTTCATCAACAGTCTTTCAGTATTATCCGAACTTGACCCGGGAAAGCTAATCAGTATGCGGACTTATTGTTCTAGAAAAGGGTCTTTCCTTCTTTTTACCAGTGAAGGTCTGAGGTAAAAAAGATTGCCAAAGTATTGACACCCTAATAGAAGCCTTTTTAGGTAAAATGCACAAGACTTCTGTGAAGCTCAGTAAAAACGGCTTTCAGCTTGTTCTTTCTCCGGAAATTGCTGGATTTCGCTTCGAAAAGGGGCCGTTTACTCTATTTGACAGATCGCCGATTTTGAAATGGGGGAATTAACGGAGACTCCGTCTCACCTCATCAAATCAATTTCTGTTTATAACTCTATTCAATCGCTCAAAAGATTTGGTGTTTTAGGTTGGTTTGGAGTAGTCAACATTGAGATGAAAGAAGAATTTGATGATCCGCTAAAGACCAAAAAGGAAGCCTATCCATATTACCATGGAGTCAACCAATTGGTCCAGGTTGAAGAAGCGTTTGATCCAACTGATCCAGGCCTAAGACCTGTTTTACTTTGGGTCTCAGGTCAGTTTATTCAGCAGGATCAAACGCTGACTATGGATTGGAAGGCCTCTGATGTACCGGCTAATTACGTGGTATGGATAGATTTTCTTCGTAAGGACGGAACTTCTATCCAATGGT
Organism: Algoriphagus resistens; assembly: GCF_001442615.1. Classification (GTDB taxonomy): domain Bacteria; phylum Bacteroidota; class Bacteroidia; order Cytophagales; family Cyclobacteriaceae; genus Algoriphagus; species Algoriphagus resistens. The sequence continues at coordinate 24,118 of NZ_LMXN01000001.1, forward strand.
CGCAACCTTTCAAGTTTGTGCAATAAGCTTCAACGGATCGAATAACTCTGCATAAATGGCTGTCCATTGGAAGCCACGCCTTCCAACAGTAGCCTTCCACTGAATTTCTCCAAATAGGCTCCCACTTTATCTGGATCCTTGGCAGGATTACCATTTATTTGGGTGATTATGAATCCCTCTCTAAGCCCAAGTTCTCTTAGATAGCCCCGTGTCAGACCGGTGATTTTGATACCATGATCAACGCCAAACTTGTCTTTCTCAATAGTATTAACGGCTTCAAGTCTTGCTCCCAAAATGCTGGAGCTATAAAATTCCCGCTTGATTACACCATTGCCACCTTCTAGATTTTGAAGTTGAAGATTGGCTGTTTTGGCAGAGCCACTTCTTAAATAAGTTACAGAAAGATCATCCCCAGGGTAATAATAGGATAGTGCTTCTTCAAAGCTTCCTTTTCCGGTGATTGCCTGAGAACCGAGCTGGGTGATGACATCATTGCGTTGTAATCCTGCTCTTTCTGCCGCACCGTTTTTGATCACATGGGTTACAATCACACCGTCAAGTGTTTTGATATTCATTTCTTCAGCGAGTTCTGGTGTGATCTCCACTGCTTCAATGCCCGGAATAGCCTTTTGGACCTCTCCGTATTGTATCAAATCATTGGATACCTTCATTGCGATGTCCACCGGTACGGCAAAACCATAACCTGTATAGGAACCGGTTCTTGATAAAATGGCTGTATTAATTCCGACCAATTCCCCATTCACATTCACCAAAGCACCTCCAGAGTTTCCGGGATTAATAGGTGCGTCCGTTTGGATGAAGCTTTCCAGTGGGAAATCCCCACCCAGAATATTTATCTGGCGCTCTTTGGCAGAAACTATACCGGCAGTAACAGTGGAAGTAAGATTGAAAGGATTGCCGACTGCCAACACCCACTCGCCGATTTTCAGATCCCGGCTACTGCCTCGCTTGATCGCCGGGAGATTTGTTTCCTCGATTTTAAGTACTGCTATATCGGTGTTTTTGTCTGTCCCAACCAACTTGGCTTTGTAGGTTCTTTTCTTGTGCACGACCTCAATCGTTTCAGCCCTGTCTATTACGTGGTTGTTGGTCACGATGTAACCGTCATCAGAAATAATCACTCCCGATCCAGTGCTGACCTGTTGGGGAACTCCGCCCCCTCCGAAGAAGTAGTCAAACATACTATACCTTCTAGGATCAGTTCCGGAAAAATTCTTGATAAATACAACAGATTCAGTACTGTTTTCTGAGGCTTCTACAAAAGAAATCGGGGCGTCTGTGGTCGGGCGATTTGGCGAAGGATTATATTGTGAAGCAAAACTTACTTCTGTTTTATTATTCTGTGGGTAATCTGAAAATTGCTCAGGTTTATTGAAATTGAAAGTTGTCCAGAATGCAGCTCCTGCCAAGCCTGCCAGAAAGGAAACTCCGGTTGTTTTGAATAGACTGTTCATAGGCGAATCATTTATCAGTTTGACGAGTTTGTTGATATTCCGTTTTATAGATTCACATTTTTTAAGGTTTATAAAAATACGATGGCTGTCCTGTTTGCTTTCACATTCTATCTAAAAGGATAGTACAAGCTCAAATCTTCGTCTTAGGCAAACTTCGGCTTTCGGATATCGCTCTTCCAGCCAGGCAAACAAAGGGAATCTGGATACTTCATCGTAAGGCTTATGAGATTAATTATCATGCCATTTGGTAAAAACTGACGATTTGTACGAGGAAAAGTCTGAGCATCTTGTAATTTTGTCAGCTAGTGAGAAAATTCTCCAACTTGTGGGAGTTTTAATTACTCAACAATTACTAATTGAATGACAGAACCGAAACGCGTAGCCATCTTGGGTAGCACCGGAAGCATTGGTACTCAAACCCTAGAGGTAATTCGTAAGCATCCTGAAGACTTTATCGTTGAGGTTCTTACCGCACAGAATAATGCAGATTTACTGATATCCCAGGCGTTGGAATTTATCCCAAATGCCGTAGTGATTGGTAATGAGGAGCTTTATCCACAGGTCCGGGATGTCTTGCAGCCAAAGGATATAAAGGTTTATGCTGGGGTTAAGGCGATTGCCCAAGTGGTAGAAATGGCTACTATCGATGTGGTTTTGACCGCCTTGGTGGGGTATTCTGGGCTGATACCAACGGTGAATGCAATCAAGGCCGGAAAGCAAATAGCACTCGCCAATAAGGAAACATTGGTTGTTGCAGGTGAGATAATTACTTCCTTGGCAAAGGAAAATCGGGTCAATATCTATCCTGTTGATTCAGAGCATTCGGCAATTTTTCAATGTTTGATTGGTGAGTTTCATAATCCTATTGAGAAAATCATACTTACTGCTTCCGGCGGTCCGTTTAGGGGAATGGACAGATCCTTCTTAGCGACAGTCACAAGAGAACAGGCCCTAAAGCACCCTAATTGGGAAATGGGGGCAAAAATTACAATTGACTCCGCTACTTTGATGAACAAGGGGCTGGAAGTGATCGAAGCGAAATGGCTTTTTGGCCTGAAAACCGAACAGGTAGAGGTTGTCGTACATCCGCAAAGTATCATTCATTCAATGGTGCAGTTTGAGGATGGATCCATTAAAGCACAACTCGGATTGCCGGATATGCGTATCCCAATTCAGTTTGCCCTAAGTTTCCCAGATCGTTTGAAAAGTGATTTTGAGCGGTTTGACTTTATGAATTACCCCCAATTAACCTTTGAACAACCGGATTTAACAACCTTTAAGAACCTTCAATTGGCTTACAATGCACTTGCCAAGGGTGGTAACGCTCCCTGTGTGCTAAATGCTGCCAATGAAATAGCGGTAGCTGCTTTCCTAAAGAAAGAGGTAGGTTTTCTGGAAATGTCAGATTTGATTGGCGAAACTCTCGAAAAAGCTGAGTTTATTGCACAACCGAATCTGGAGGATTACGTGGAGACAGATAAGCGGGCAAGAGAAATTACTAAAGAACTAATAACGAATAAAGTATAATGGATACCTTAATTATGGTGGGCCAATTGCTCCTGGGATTATCAATTCTGGTAGGGTTGCACGAGTTGGGCCACTTGCTTACTGCCAAGATGTTTGGCATGAGAGTAGAGAAATTCTCAATTGGATTTCCTCCGAAAATCGCCGGATTCCAGTATGGTGAAACTGAATATTCCATTGGGGCGATACCATTGGGAGGGTTTGTGAAAATCTCCGGAATGGTGGACGAATCCATGGATTCTGAGCAGATGGCCGGTGAGCCACAGCCTTGGGAGTTCCGCTCCAAGCCAGCTTGGCAGCGCCTTATCGTGATGCTGGGAGGGATTATAGTCAATGTCGTTACGGGCATTGTTATTTTTGTGATCTTGGTTTATAACAACGGTGAGACGTATTATTCCCGTGATCAGGTCATAGAAAATGGAATCGTAGCCTTGGAGATCGGTGAGTCCATTGGCTTGCAGACCGGAGATAAAATATTGGATATTAATGGTGAACCGTATCAATCTCTCGGTGATCTGACTGCCGGTTCTGCGCTACTTAGCGAAAATGGCTACTATACGGTAGTCCGTGGGGCAGATACCCTAAAGGTAGCTATTCCAAGAGGCTTTATCAATTCCTTCAATAGTAAGGAGGCGATGAATAATTTTGTGGATATCCGGTTTCCGTTTGAACTGAAGGAAATAGATAAAGGAGGGGTGGCGGATAAAGCAGGGATTACCACAGATCATAAGATTCTATCAGTAAATGGGCAATCTATCACGTACTTTGATGAACTTCAATCAGCACTTGCAAATGCTAAAAGTCAAGAGGCGGATTTTGAGCTCTTGACCAACTCAAACGACACCATACATACGATGGTGGCGGTCACTGACCGTGGAACGGTTGATATTCTTGTAAATCCGATGATTGATATGGTGCAGCGAAAGTATGGCTTCACTGAATCACTGAAAAAAGGAACAGCTAAGGCATTTACTGTGGTAATAGTAAATGCAAAAGCCATGGGCAAAATGTTTACCGGAGAGGTGTCTACCAAAAACGTAAGTGGTCCTATCGGTATGGCGAAGATCTACGGCGATACCTGGAACTGGACTAAGTTTTGGACTATTACTGGCTTGATATCGATGATTCTTGCATTTATGAACTTGCTGCCAATTCCTGCACTGGATGGAGGGCATGTGATTTTCTTACTTTATGAAATGATTTCCGGAAGGGCACCTTCGGATAGATTTCTTGAGAATGCCCAGAAAGTCGGCATGGTGATTCTCTTGGCATTGATGGTTTTCGCCATTGGAAATGATGTGCTGAAGCTATTTACCGGAGAGGGGTAAAAGCTAGAGAAAAACCAAAATAAAGCCGAGAGAAATTTCAGGGGCAAAATCCAGCAAGGCCTGGCAGCATGGATTTAGTGTTTCCTGTTTTAATTGGAATTACCCATTTCAATCAAACGATGAGATTTGCGCCTACTCAGGTAGTCACTTTTTGAGTTTGATCCAGAATATCTTGACCAATAACTGCCATTCTGACCACTTCGGTCTCTTGGCATGCACCTTGACCTTTTAGGAAGAATCTTCGTTTATTGAAGGTTCTTCTTTTATTTTAGCATAAAACAGACAGCCTGGCTGTCAATCTGTCTATATGAGCCAATTCGAAAATTCTGTGTTTCAAAACTTAATGGTCGGTGAATTTGCCGGGGAGGGTGATCTGATCCAGCTGATTACAGACGAGGAAGATGATGCACAAGGAAAGGAAGTTCTTGAAGAAGAAATCCCTATCCTTTCAGTGAGAAATACAGTCCTTTTCCCCGGAGTGGTGATACCCATTACCGTGGGAAGGCAACGCTCTATCCGCCTGGTTAAAAAAGCCCAAAAAGGAAATAAATTGATAGGAGTTTGTGCTCAGATCAATCCAAACATAGATGATCCGGCGTGGGAGGATATCTACCAATTTGGTACAGTTGCCAAGATCATAAAAATGATCGTGCTTCCTGACGGAAACACCACGATTATTATTCAGGGCAAAAAGCGTTTTAAAATCAGTGAGCAAATCACAGATGACCCGTATTTTATCGCAAAAGCCGAGTATTTGGAAGAGAATTTCCCGAAGAGTTCCAAGAAGATCCAAGCGCTTGAAGAGTCTTTGAAAGAATCTGCTACACGAATTCTCCTGTTAAACCCTGAGATTCCACGCGAAGCGCAGGTAGCTTTGGATAACATCGACAATACGCCTTTTCTTACTCATTTTCTCTCCTCCAATATCAATGCTCCAGTGGAAGCCAAGCAGCGATTGTTGGAGATCAATGATGGTGTGGAGCGGGCTACACTTTTGCTTGAATTCATGATGAAGGATATCCAGATGCTGGAACTGAAATCTGAGATTCAGAAAAAAGTACATACAGATATAGATCAGCAACAACGGGACTATTTCCTTCGCCAGCAGATGAAAGTGCTTCAAACGGAACTCGGTGATGAAGGCCCTGAAAAGGAAGTTGAGGATCTTGCTGCCCGTGGTGCATTGAAAAAATGGTCTCCGGAAGTCAACAAGCATTTTCAGAAAGAACTCGATAAAATCCTTAGAATTAATCCATCTGCGGCAGAGTATCCTATCGCATTGAATTATGCAGAAACCATGGTGGAGCTGCCTTGGAACGAATTTACCCAAGATAATTTTGACCTGAACCATGCCAGGAAGGTGTTGGATGGAGATCATTTTGGGCTGGAAAAAGTCAAAGAAAGAATTATAGAATATCTGGCGGTTTTGAAGTTAAAGAATGATCTGAAAGGCCCAATTCTTTGTCTATATGGCCCTCCGGGTGTGGGTAAAACATCTCTGGGTAAATCTGTAGCGGCAGCATTGGGAAGAAAATATGTCAGAATGTCTCTGGGAGGTATGCATGACGAAGCTGAGATCCGTGGGCACAGAAAGACCTACGTTGGCGCTATGCCGGGTAAGATCATCCAAAACATGAAAAAAGTGAAAATCTCAAATCCGGTTTACGTGCTGGATGAGATAGATAAGCTCTCTTCTGATTTTCGGGGAGATCCCTCTTCGGCATTTTTGGAAGTGCTGGATCCGGAACAAAACAATGCGTTCTTGGATAACTACCTAGAGGTGGAATATGACCTGAGCAAGGTGCTCTTCATTGCCACTGCCAATTCACTTGATACAATTCAGCCCGCCTTGCGTGACAGAATGGAAATCATCGAGGTGACTGGCTATACCCAAGAGGAAAAGGTGGAAATCGCCAAGCGCCACCTAGTTCCTAAGCAGAGAAAAGAACATGGGTTGAAAGCCAAGCAGATTACGTTTGATAAAGCTGCGTTGGTGAAATTAATAGAAGACTATACCCGAGAATCCGGCGTCAGAAGCCTGGAGAGAGCAATTGGAAAAGTGGTAAGAAATATTGCCAAATCCATTGCAATGGAAGAGGAATATAACCCAAAGATCACTGCTTCGGCGGTCAGAAAAATATTGGGTTCTGAGATTTTCGACAAGGAATCTTATACTGACAATAGTATTGCGGGGGTGGTGACTGGCTTGGCATGGACAAGTGTCGGGGGAGAGATTTTATTCATAGAAACTAGCTTGAGCAGAGGGAAAGGCAAACTTACGCTTTCCGGACAGCTAGGCGATGTGATGAAAGAATCTGCGATAACTGCCCTGTCGTATCTGAAATCAAAAGCTGACAGATTGGGGATTGATCACAGAGTATTTGACCAATATGATCTTCATATCCATGTGCCCGCCGGGGCAGTGCCAAAAGATGGGCCTTCTGCAGGTATCACCATGCTTACTGCGATGGCTTCGGTGTTCACTCAGAGAAAGGTGAAAGCAAAGGTGGCTATGACAGGGGAGATTAGTTTGATAGGCAAAGTGATGCCTGTAGGGGGGATAAAGGAAAAAATCTTAGCCGCAAAACGGGCCGGTATCAAAGAAATTATACTTTGCAGCAAGAACAGGCGGGATATTGAGGAAATCGACGAGCAATACATAAAAGGAGTGGAATTTCACTTTGTGAGTAAAGTGGAGGAGGTTTTGGATATCGCTTTGCTAAAAGCTAAAGTGGATAATCCACTGCATTTCAGCCTCCAGCCCGAAACCGGAAAAGACAACTAAAAGGAATATTAAAGCTTTCAGACTAGAGGCTTTTTCCTTCAACTATAATACCTATTAAAGCTCAGGTCGCAACTAACCACATCGATCTGAGCACATTTTAACCTAACATCATGGAAAAAATACTTTCACTTACTCCTAGACAGATCGTCGCCGAGTTGGACAAATATATAATCGGACAAAACGACGCGAAACGCAACGTCGCTATTGCACTGAGAAATAGAATCCGTCGCTTGATGGTGAAGACAGCTATTCAAAAGGATATTGTACCGAATAATATTTTGATGATCGGATCTACCGGGGTAGGGAAGACTGAGATAGCCAGGCGATTGGCAAAAGTAGCCCATGCACCATTCACTAAGGTGGAGGCTTCCAAATTTACAGAGGTAGGCTATGTAGGTAGGGATGTGGAGAGCATGGTAAGAGATCTTGTAGAGCAGTCAGTGGCATTGGTAAGAGAGCAGAAAAATGAAGCGGTAAAGGCTAAAGCAGCCGAATCTGTGGAAGAAATTATTCTTGATATTTTGATTCCTCCCGTCAAAAATACTGGATTTACTCGCGCGATTCCTGTTGATACAGATGAGAATGAAGAGCCAAGCAGTGATGCAGAGTTGAATGAGAGAACGCGTGAGCGATTCAGGGAGAAGCTTCGTGATGGGGAATTGGACGATCGAAAAGTTGAAATCAACGTGAAAGCAGGTTCTCCTATGGGAGTAGGCATGATCGGGAACGGGATGATGGATGATGCAAGTATGGCAGGTCTTCAGGATATGATTTCCAACATGATGCCCAAAAAAGTCAAAAAGCGTAAAGTAAGTATTTCTGAGGCAAGGAAAATATTGCTTGAGGAGGAGATGTCCAAGCTGGTTGACTTTGAGGAAGTGAAGGAAGAGGCGATAAGACTTGCCGAAAATAATGGAATCATCTTCATAGATGAGATAGATAAGATCGCCTCTAAATCAGGTAAAAATGGAGGAGGGCCTGATGTGAGCAGGGAAGGTGTGCAGCGGGATCTGCTTCCGATTGTGGAAGGGTCAGCAGTCAATACCAAATATGGTGTGATTAACACCGATCATGTGTTGTTCATAGCGGCAGGTGCTTTTCATGTGGCCAAACCATCGGATTTGATCCCTGAGCTACAGGGTAGATTTCCAATCCGGGTGGAGCTTCAGAGCTTGACGCAAGAGGATTTTTCACGGATTCTGCGAGAACCAAAAAATGCGCTTACCAAGCAGTATCAAGCCCTATTTGAGTCAGAGGAAGTTTATCTTGAATTCAATGATGAATCTATTGAGGAGATTGCCAGACTGGCATTTCTGATAAATCAGGAAGTGGAAAATATTGGGGCAAGAAGGCTTCATACAGTGATGAGTCACTTGCTCAACGATTTCCTGTTTGATGTGCCGGATACCATTACAGCCAATTCCAAGATCATGGTTACCAAAGAAATGGTGCAGGACAGGCTGAGCTCCCTTGTTCAAAACAGAGATTTATCGCAGTATATTCTGTAAATTAGGTCTGAATATATATCCTTATGCAGAACTCACTTCTAATACTTACAGGGCATAGTAAAGGTCTGGGAAGAGCTATTTTGGATGCTTACCTTCAGAAGGATGAGTTTGAAATTATTGGGATTTCCAGAACCAAACTTGGATTGAACACCCCCAATCTCACTGAAATCAGCATGGATTTCAGTGAGATTGGGGTCATGGAAGATGCATTTACAAGACTTTTCCCCCTTGGGGATTTTAAGCAGATTATTCTAATTAACAATGCTGGATGGATAGGAGAAGTCAAATCGGTGGGAAATCTTCAAGTGAAGGATTTGAGTTCTCAGATCAGCATCAATTTATTGGCACCAATGTGTCTGACAAATGCTTTTGTGGCAGCTTTTAGGAATACAAAGGCGAGAAAGACCATTTGCAATATCAGCTCTGGGGCAGCTTCCAAACCTGTAGAAGGCTGGGGTGGATATTGTAGTACCAAAGCAGGGTTGGAGATGTTTACAAAAGTTGCTGCCAAAGAAAGTAAGGATCCTAAGTTAAGATATTTCAGTGTTGCTCCCGGTGTAGTAGATACACAGATGCAGGATGAAATAAGACAAGCGGATAGTCAGGATTTTCCTCAAATCGAGCGGTTCAAAAATTACAAGAAAAATGGTAATTTATCCTCGCCAGAGTCGGTGGCAGCTAAGATCGTTTACCTATTGGAAAATCAAGATCGATTCCAAGACGTAATTCAGGATGTGAGAAATTTCGATTTGCCTTGATCATGCTTTAACTGAAGAAAGAGTAGAGTTAGGTGCAGAAAGCGTAGCATTAAGAAACGCTAAGTGCTTTCAAAAAAATCATCCTAGTCCAATTTTGTTTACTGGGGCTGTGTACTGAAAACTGTGACTAGCTTTTCCAATCAAAATCATTTCTTAGGGTAATCAATAAACCAGGTTCTGGAATTTTCTGGCCGAACCTGAAGCCAATGTTCTGTATCAGAATTCCACCCATAGTGCCCCGCGGTGGGAAGATTATCCAAATTACCTCCAAAAAAATCTATAAAGTCATTCATTCCGGGATTGTGACCTACTACAAAGATCAATTCATTGGAATCATTTTGTCTCTGGATACATTTCAAAATCATAGCAGAAGACGCGTGATATAAACTTTTCTCGTAAGTTATTTTCGATTGGGGGATGTGGAGCACCTCGGCGAGTATTTTGGCAGTTTGAGATGCTCTGGTAGCCGTAGAACTTACTATAAGATCTGGGAGTATTCCTTTTTCTTTTAATCGGAACCCCATTTCGGGCACATCATTCAAACCACGATCAGCCAAAGGTCTGTCGTGATCGTCCAGATTAGGGTTGTTCCAAGCTGATTTTCCGTGTCTGACCAAAATTATTTTCTTCATTTCTTGAAAATAAGAATGATTATTTTGTTTTTTTTAATCGAATATTTACTTTTAGCGCTCTTTCAATTCCAATTTATCACAATTTATTATGTTTACCGGAACAGTAAAATTTTACAATGAAGCCAAAGGGTTTGGATTTATCGTTGACGATGAATCTCAAAGCGAAGTATTCGTACACGCAACCGGTTTGGTGGATCAAGTCGCACAGAATGACAAAGTGACTTATGACATCAAGGATGGCAAAAAAGGACCAAATGCAGTCAATGTCAAAAGAGCTTAATAGAGATCTTTTTTGTTAGCGAGAATCAATCCTCTGAAGATTTGCCTTCAGAGGATTTTTTATCTTTGGCGTAATCCTCTAACTTGGAATCCGGTTCCATAGGGCTTATGTCTTCACCTGGTCTGGATATTTTTTCTTGCCAGTTTGAAGGAACACTTTTCAAATAAAGATCCCGCTTTGGGAAAGGGATTTCAATATTGTTCTCGGCAAATTTTTCAAATATGGCGTTCATGACTTCTGCGCGGACATCCACCCAGATGTCCATGCTTTCCACCCAGAAAAGCACACGAAAATCCACAGAACTATCGTTGAAAGTTTGCATATAGACACGTGGGGAAGGAGCTTTCAGTATACGTTCCCCTTTCAACACCTCCTCCAAGACTGACTTTACCAGTTTCATATCAGATCCATATCCTACTCCAATAATCAGCTCTATTCTTCGTTTTTTATCGGAAAGCGTCCAGTTAATCAAGCTTTGGGATAGCAAGTCACCATTCGGGACTACAATTTCGGATCCATCATATGCCTGGATTTTACTGGCACGGATTCCTACATCTTTAACTGTACCTGCATTCATTCCGACTTGAATTTCATCTCCGATCTGGATGGGGCGTTCGAATGCAAGAATTATTCCTGATACCAGGTTGTTGATAATTGTTTGCAACCCAAAACCTATACCTACCGATAAGGCTCCCAACACGATAGCAATTTTGTCAAAGGGTATCTTAGCAGCAGTCATACCTATAAAGAAACCGATAATCAGGACAGCAAGGCGGATGAGAAGCACGGAGCTTCCTAATCGTTGTTTTCTGGAAGTTGCTGTTTTTTGATCTTTGACAGAAGCAAAGTAGGCAATGTTATTTGCAAGGAATGTGGAGACATACAGGATAATAACGAACAGAAATATGCTGCCGAATTGAAAAACGGTAGCACCAAGCGTACGGTCTGCAAGTAAGAATTCTGAGATCCAAGTATAAGCGTCGTCGAAAAAACCTAAGTGCCAGATCACACCATAAACCCAAACGGTGGTAGCAAAAACGTAAAGTATTCCCTTCATACGTTTCTGTAAATCCTGAAAGTCAAAATAGGAAGTGAACACATCGCTCTCTTTTTTGCTGTGTTCTATAAATAAATAGATGGCTTCTAGAAATACGTTGACAAAAAGGAACAGCCCTATACCTCGATAAAATAAGATAATCCCTGTGACTGAATAGGTTTTAGAAAGATTGAACCGCCCAAATACATTGGTTAAAAATGCAAATCCTTCTATTGCAATAAGGAATATAGCGAGGTATTTCAAGAAAGTATGATGCTTGTCTTTGCCTGATACCGCGTGCTTTAAAACTAAAATCCCCATTCCTACAAATAATAGGGAAGAAAGAAGTATATACCATCTCTCCTGATACACTACTTTCCAGTTTAAGCTGCTTACTGCCACTAAGAGGTAAGGGGCGAGAAAGGCAAACCAGATCTTATTGAGGTATTGACCAAACTGGTCTTTGATGAGAAAGCTGGATGCTATCACCATAGAAAGTGAAAGAATGGAAATAAAAACCAAGGGTGGTTTGGTGAAGATCAGCAGAAAAATGGGGAGAAGAATTAATAAAGTGGAGGAGAAAGTATGCTTTTTGAAATAGTTTACGCGGTCAAGAATAAGAGAGGCAAATTCCTTCTCGCGGCCAATTTCCCTGATCGTTGATCTAATCTTTAAATAGACAAGAATCAGTATAATGCCACAAAACAAAAAAGTATAACGCGTCCGCTCTACATATACTTTCATAAAAGCGGCATTGCCTTCCAGTGAATCTTTGACTACCGTCAGAAGGTTTGTTGTTTTTGAATAAGTTATTGCCTCCCAAGGGTAATTAATCTCCTTTGTCCAATATTGTCTGTCGAGTCTCTTTTTGTTTTGGTTTAGGAATTGTTTCAGAGCCATAAAAACCATGGTGTTTTCAGAAACTCTTGACTGAAATCTTGCTGTAAGAATCTCTTGTTCCACATAAATGCTGTCTACCGTTCTTAAAGATTCCTTTAGCATTTTGAGCTCGCTGTTGATGGCAGGCACCAAGGTGCTGTCACGGAGAGTCATCACAAAGAGCGAGTCTGATTTTATCTTGCCTAACCTGGTTCCTATGTCCGATAGCTTGTCCACCCTTTCTTGGATTTTCTTTTGGTATGCCTTATTCAGATTCTCATAAGTGGACACCAGATTCTCCATTCCTATCAAATAGCGGTGGTTAAGAGATTCCGAATCTGCTTCAGTTTTGGCTTTAATTCTTTTGGCTGACAGATTGATCTTTGGTAAATTTTCAGCCATTTCCGTTGTGTCCAAATACTCAGAAAGCTCAATGTTTAATTCGCTCAGATCGAATGCATAGCGCTGGGCTTTGTTTATGACCTGGGTAAGTATGGCCCCTGCTGATTTTTTGTTGCTGGTTGGGAGATTTGCTGAATCGGCAAATGTAAAAAGCGTATCTATTGCTTCAATTGAAGTAGTGGGATTTTCCTTGGCGCTATTAGGAGTGTCGCTATTCTCTTGTGCCAGCGTACTGAAGGAAAAAGAGAGGACGAGTATTGAGAAAATTAAAAAGCGCTTCATACAAAACATATTTGGCTTTAATATAATTAAAATAGATCTAAATGAGCAGGTAGTGCTTACCAAGCTGCATAAGTTAAAATAGTTCATCCGCCCGGTGACGGATTTCGTACAAGAATATATACATGTTCTTGCCGAAAATCTTAAAGTATGGGAAAACACTTGGTACTTGACTTGCTATTCGAACAATTTGCTGACAAATGTCTTTTAACTTTAATTTATTGATCTAAATACTCCTAAAAAGCGGTTAATTCATGTTAATTTGGCTGACTAGCGCCTTTTTCAGGTGTAATATTTGGATCTATTTTGTCATCACTCTGTTAAATACTTAAAAATAAACCTTAAGAAATATGAGCAAAAAACAATTCTTTCTGGGAATGCTTCTTGCCTCTTTAATAGGAGGCATAGTTGCCTTAGCGGGCGTTAGCTTTCTTTCTCAATCACAAAATGCCGCCAGCTTTGACGAAAAGCAAAAAGCAAGTTTTGTCAATTTACTTTCAGGAGAGGACTTTACAATTCCTGACGGGATTAATTTTGTAGCGTCTGCTGAAACAGTCACCCCTGCAGTGGTCCATGTAAAAAGCAAGATGGGATATACCCAAAGTGGTAGAATGCAGCGCGATCCGCTTCAGGAGTTCTTTGGAATACCTCCTCAAGGCAGGGGAGGGCCGCATCCAGGAGGGGCTATGCCTATCAGTTCTGGTTCTGGAGTTATCATTTCCCCAGATGGATATATAGTCACTAATAATCATGTAGTTGATAAAGCCACTGAAGTGGAAATTTCTTTAGAAAATAACAAGAGATTCATAGCAAAAGTAGTTGGGACAGATCCTACCACAGATCTGGCGTTATTGAAAATAGAAGATACAGGTCTTCCCTTTGTGAGATTTGGGGATTCGGACAAGACTAAAATAGGAGAATGGGTTTTGGCAGTCGGAAATCCATTTGACTTAAATTCTACTGTAACTGCCGGCATTATTTCAGCAAAAGCCAGAAATATCGGTATCCTCAGAGATGTTGAAAACAACTTATCTATTGAATCTTTCCTTCAGACTGATGCAGTAGTCAATCCAGGCAATTCTGGGGGAGCATTGGTAAACTTAGCAGGAGAATTGATAGGGATAAATACCGCTATAGCTTCTCAGACAGGAACTTTCAGCGGTTATTCATTTGCAGTACCAAGCACTTTGGTAAAGAAGGTAATGGATGACCTTATGAAGTATGGCACTGTACAGAGAGGATTACTGGGAGTGAATATCCAAAATGTCAGTCCTGAACTTGCGGATTATCTGGAAGAGAATTTTCCTGTCGAGCAAGGAGTCTATGTAGGTGGGGTTAATGAAAATAGCGGGGGAGAAGAAGCTGGTCTTAAAAAAGGGGATATTATCATAAGTGTAGATGGACATGTCACGAATAATGTTGCAAATCTTCAGGAAATGGTTGCCAGAAAACGACCGGGTGATAAAGTGGAAATAGAATATATCAGAGACGGCAAAACGTATAAAGCAGAAGCAACGCTGAAAAATTTTGCCGGTGATACTGAAGTAGTAAAGAAGGAAATTCCTAAAACATATGAGTTTGAAGGAGTAATATTTGAGGAAGTTAATGACAAGTTAAAAAATCACCTTGAAATTAGTGGGGGAGCAATTATATCTGGTGTCAGTGGTGGTAAATGGGGAGAAGCTGGAGCAAGGCCTGGATTTATAATTACTTCCATTATTACCGAAAGCGGCAGGGCAAAGATAACTAGCGTCGAAAGGCTGTTGGAAGTATTGGAAGAAACCGACGGTGATTCTATTGTTGTACTAGGAATGTTCCAGGATGGAACTGAGTATTATTTCGAAGTTGACTAGTAGTCTATAGCATCATTGCAGGGCAGGCCGGTGGTTTATTCATCGGCCTGTTTTTTTTTGGCAATTCATCGAGTAGGGTAAATAAATCAATGAGATTTTCTATTTTACTTTTTAATCAAACCCATACCCCATGAAAAAGTACATCAGCTTACTTAGCTGCTTGGTTTACCTACTGGTATTCAGTGAGAATATTCTAGCCCAAAGTCCATCAACCGTTCTTTCCCCTATAGGGAAACAACCAATATCAGGGGTTTCTGTTGATCGTCTGGAGCGTATCGATCAAATGTTAGACCAAACTGTCAGTTCTGACCAAGTTCCCGGATTGGTAGCTTTGATAGTCAAAGACGGAAAAGTAGTTTATCATGAAGCAAAGGGTTGGGCAGACGTGGCTTCCGGGAAAGCAATGGCCAAGGATCAGATTTTTAGAATTGCATCCCAGTCAAAAGCAATTACTTCCACTGCTGTCATGATGTTGTGGGAGGAAGGGAGATTCAGATTGGACGATCCTATTTCGAAGTATATCCCCGAATTTGCAAATCCGCAAGTATTAACGGGGTATAGCTATAGAGATACTACCTATTCTACCAGACCGGCTTCCAGAGAAATCACCATTAGAGATTTGATAACCCATACTTCCGGAATAGGATATGGTGTGATCGATGGAGATGAGCGGATGAAGCTGATCTATGCAAAAGCTGGAATAGTGGATTTGTTCACGACCGAACCTGTCAAAATCTCGGATAATATTAAAAAGTTGGCAAAGTTACCCTTGCATCACGATCCAGGCTCCAAATTCACCTACAGTGAAGGACTTGATGTGCTCGGGTATTTTATAGAAGTAGTGTCAGGAATTCCCTTTGATCAATTTCTTAAGACCAGGATTTTTGATCCTATCGGAATGAAGAATACGGGTTTTTATCTAAGCGACGCACAGGGTGAAAAACTGGTCACCATACACCAGAAAGTTGATGGTCAATGGAAGGCTTTCCCGGTGACCTTTTACGATCCGGATTATCCTAAAAAAGGAGCAAAGACTTTTTTCTCCGGCGGAGCAGGACTGTCTTCCACTGCAGAGGATTATGCAAAATTCCTTCAAATGTACTTGAACGGCGGAGTTTATAATGGAAGCAGATTGCTCAGTCCAACCACCATCAAAGCCATCATGAGTAACCAGGTAGGGGATTTACTGGGGAATGGAGGAAAAGACTATGGGCTGGCTTTTGGGCTGGTGGATGAGAACGGTGTTGCGCAGGGAGGAATTGGCAGCTTGGGGACATTTGACTGGGGAGGCTATTTCAATACCCAATATTTTGCCGATCCAGTCACCAATACTATTGGAATTCTGATGAAGCAAACCCAGGGTGGTACCGGAGATGAGTCTGGTTGGAAATTTAGACAAATGGTTTTTTCGTCAATTGAGTGAGGTATCGGTTTGTGAAAATATGAGCAACATAGCCAATTCTTGATCCTTTTATAAGAACACAAACGGAGACTGAATATTTGTCTCTTTAGGGAATGGCTGTGGGTAAAAAATAGCAAATTTAAAACCAGCCACGCCTCTAGGTACGGCTCATTTAATACTTCAGGACTGTACCTAAAGGCACAAAAAAAATATACTAATCAGTGGCTACCCATAGTTTGCCCCAATGGGGCAATTCGGCTTCATAAAGTTGCACGGGATTCCTTGCCCATGAAATCGTACGAATGGCTAGAAAGGGATCGACGCATGATGAAACAAAAAGAAAAGTCAATCGACTTCCCTTTTTTCAATAGATCAATAGAAGGCTTATGATGTATTGTGACCTTTGCGCTATCTTCGTGCCTCCTGCGGTATCGCTCAGTGGGAGAATAAGTTAGGCGACTGGTGTCGCTCGTGTTAAAAACAGGCTGCAAAGAGGTGAAAAAGTCTTATTCGAAATTTTACTTGGATGAGATTAAGTCGGGAAGTTGATTTTACAAACGTTCTAGAGGAAGATCGATGATTCTGGTTTTGATTAAGCAACCAACCAAATGTCCAAGACGGCAATTTATTATTCTTCTTAACTAGTCGTAACCTTAGTGCTCCTGACGTTTGAATAGCTTCACACAAGAAAAGGATAGCCATCTGGCCATCCTTTTCAATTGAGTTTATCAGAGATTAATTGTTTCCCCTGCCTCTGGAACTGCTGGTTCTGGAGGAAGAACTGCTAGAGCTTTTCGCAGGAGAGGCAGTTCTTGAAGGTGAAGACCTCTTCACCTCTGAAGTAGATCTGCTCGGAGCAGGGGCTGCCTGTTTTCTTTGGGTACTTCTGGCTGGAGCGCTTTTTACTGCTGGACTGGAAGACTGAGATCTTGAAGGAGCAGTCTGAGTTCTGCTTTGAGTCGACTTCTGTGTCGGGGCAGCCTGTTTTCTTGGTTGGGCAGATCTCTGAGTCGGCGCTGATTGAGTTCTTGGCTGGGACGAG
This sequence comes from Algoriphagus resistens, assembly GCF_001442615.1. GTDB lineage: Bacteria > Bacteroidota > Bacteroidia > Cytophagales > Cyclobacteriaceae > Algoriphagus > Algoriphagus resistens. The sequence goes on from NZ_LMXN01000001.1 coordinate 41,301, forward strand.
CGCTGTGCGGGAGCCGAATTCTGAGTCCTTGTTTGAGCCGGAGCAGCCTTAGTCTCTCTGTTTGATCCTGATCTGCTTGTTGGCGCAGAAGTTCGTGACTCAGTTCTTCTTGAGTTAGCCGGAGCAGTGGTTCTAGTCTGATTTCCTGAATAAGGCTTCGTCTCAAAGCTACTTCCTCCCCTGGAAGGAGTGGCTGATCTTACGCCTGAATTTTCGGATCTACTAGGCGTAGTTGCTCTCTCAGTGGATCTAGACGATCTTGAAGGGCTAGTTGTCGATCTTCCAGATACAGCTTCCGATCTGCTATTCGTCCTCGAAGGAGTAGCAGCAGGCTGCTTTCTCGAATCTCCGGAAGATAACACCCTGGAAGGTCTGGCCGCTGTGGACGTTCCTCTTGCGCTTTGCAGATCAGGTCTATAGGCTTTTACCGCATTTCTTGAAGCAACAGTTCTACCGGGAGCTCTACTGTTTTCTATTCTGTACTCAGGATAAGATCTTTTCGTCACCCGCTCGATTTCGCGTCTAGGAGGTCCTGCGTAATACCTATTGTTATTGTACACTACCGTATTGTTGATAATTGTCGTGTTGTTGTAGATGTTGACACGTCTTCCTCTTGGTACGCAATAGGAGTACACATTGTGGTATACGAATCTATTTTGTGGCACAAATACCCAATAGAAAGTCGGGATGTTTACTCTTACGCTTACGCTGAAACCGGGTCCCATTGGTGCCCAGCCGTAATATCCTCCGCCCGTTCTCCAGTCTACCCAAGCTGGTCCCCAGTCGTAATCAGGGATCCATGCCCAACTTCGGTAATTCTCATCATAGTACCATCTTCCATAGTGGAAGGTGGCCCATCCCCAATCATAGTCTGATACCCAGGTATTGCCATAGCTCGTCATCACCCAGTGTCCGTTGGTGCCGTAAGGGTGAAAGTCTTCATACACAGCGGGAAGCCATACATAGCCATATCTAGCATCTTTGACCCAGTCGCCATAGGGCATCAGCTCGTCATAGAAAACCTGAAATGAGACGCCGGCCGGAACATCGGCTTTTGCGTCTTTTGGGCTAACCCAGAGAATCGCTAGGACTCCCATCATCAGGTTTCTCATCCATCGTGGTACTTGCGGAGTTTTCATTTTATGTGGGTTTAGTGATTAAATAAATTGCTTAAGTACTTCTGTAGTTTTGTTGGTCGTTTTTAAAGCTATCCTATTTAGTAGATGCAATTATCCAGAAAAAGGATGCATGCATACTAAAACCAAAATCACGCCAATTTTTTTGTCTTCTTTAAAATGAGCGATTGGTAGGTGAGGTTTACGTAAAAAAATAGAGCAATGGTTTCGGTAAATCTTAATATTTGCTTAAGAATAATTGAAAAATTCCATACTTATATAAAAAAATATATCAACTGTTTTTGATCTAGAGGATTATTTTCAAGATAGATTTAAGCTTTTGCCAGAAAAATGAGGTAAAACGGAATTAAATAATTTTATAACTAATCGGCTTTGCCGAAAATTTATCCTCCGAAGAGGTGTGCAGTAGTCGTATCTTCACTCAACTATTTTTCAATTTGTGGCAATACTTTTATCCTTTAGTTGAAATTCTAACGCTTCCACCCCAGGTGAGGCTATCAACCTGCTATAATACTTAGGCTAAGTTCACTGTAGAATTTTTAAGAGTTATACATGGATAGTTAAGAAGTTATTTTCGGTAAAGTCCAAGGTGCTCTATAGTTTGGCCAAATCAGTTCATTGGCAGCTGAATTTCCGGTAAATTCTCTTTTCGCTTCATCCCAAATCAATTCCTCAGCTCCAATTCTCGCGGCGATATTCGGGATATGGGCGTGCAAAGCAGCGAGTCGTCCTGCCTCTGGCGGACAAATGGGTTGATTTCGGGTTTTAATGCACTCAACAAAATTGGACACATGTAGATTGTGACTTTCAGTCATTCCTTCCAGTTTTTTGGCTTCTATTTTGGGAGTTTCTGTTTCTGGATCCCATTCCGGATAGATTTCATAGCCATCACGGTTGACTACTAGTGTACCTTTTTCACCAACATACCCTATTCCATAAGGCTTGCCATACGGCCCGCTTTGCAGCCCACCATTCATGTCGTAATTAATAAGAAAGTCCTTTTTAGGATAAAGTACATTCATTGTGTCAAAGGTGTCCCGATCCCGATTCTCTTTATTGACATTGGCTGCGTAGGTCAGCACACTGGAAGGGACTGCCGGAGTTTCTTCCACCCAGATCGCCATATCCAAAAGGTGGACACCCCAATCAGACATCAAGCCTCCTCCATAATCCCAAAAATGCCGCCAGTTTCCGTGAAAGCGATTTGGATTAAAACTTCTAGAAGGTGCTGGGCCCAGCCAGAAATCATAATCCACACCATCAGGTATCGCTGTTGCAGGCTGGATCAGGTTGCCTAGTCCGTAATTGAAGTTTGACCATATATTTACCTTTCTGATTTTCCCGATGTAGCCGCTTTTTACTAAATCCCGGGCTTCGATAAACCCTTGTCCTGAGCGTTGCTGCTGACCTACTTGCATTATCCGATTGTACCGTTTTTTTGCATTGACCATCAGATCACACTCACCAATGGTATTTGCCATGGGCTTTTCTACATAGACCTCCTTTCCGGCCTGGCAGGCGGCCACAGCGATCAGACAATGCCAGTGATCTGGGGTACCGATGATTACTGCGTCCACGTCGCTACGTTCCAATAAAATTCTAAAGTCATTATAGCTATCCGGTTTTATCCCTGTTGCTTTCTCCACTTCTGCGATTCTTCGCCCGAGCACATTTTGGTCTATATCACAGATAGCTACACATTCCACTTCCGGCAGCGCGATGTGATGGCGGAGAATCCCAAATCCCATACTATTGCAACCTATGAGCGCAACTCGTACCCGGTCACTTGCAGCGACGCCTCTCTTGGCCTGGAGTAGAGAAGGAGCCAGCCAAAATCCGCCGGCAATGATTCCTGTGGATTTAATAAAGTTGCGACGGTCATTCATGGGATCGGATTTTGGGTTGGGAAAAGAATCTTGAATTCAAAATAAGGGAAATTGAGATGAATAGGAATATCGGCTGATAAAAAATTTGTTCATTTCATTTCCAATTAGACTTAAACCCAAGGAATTAGAACAAGTACTGGTTCAATTGTTAATTTGACTTTTGCTGAAACCCTTCCTAGATTATATTGAAGAAGTTAAAGTATTCTTATGACCATGCGTTATAATCATCCCAGTGTATGAGGTTCTTCCTCATGCTCAATTTCATGTGTTTAATTTAAGCTGTTGGGAAATTACGTAACCTAATGATTTTGAAAGGGTAAATATTTTTAACACTTTGAAATAGCACACAAATTCCCTTCCCCTAAAAAAAAATCGGGAAACCAATTGTAAGAAAATAACAGTTAAGAAACTTAAAATTTTATGTTCATGATAGCTCCTGAACGAAGTCATGATTGGCGATAGTCTTTTGTGCTTAGCTGTGAGGACAGTTTCAAATATGGAGTTTCTGAAAGTTAGTAGCTTATTGAGATATTTTAACCTCCAGTAAAATCGCCCTTCTAATACTCAGTAAAGTTATTAATCATCCCCTTTTTGTGTCAAGCTCTTTGTCATGGGTATTTCATGTGTTTATAAGTTAGTTTTCTTAGTTCATTTAGGACGGTAGTCGAGAGACTTTCGGCAAGTAATAATCATTCCCCTGTGTGTCGAGCTCCCGTCATGGGTATTTCATATGTTTATAATTGTTTTTCAGTGATTACCTAATGTATTAAATTATTGATAATCAACTAATTTTACACTCGAATTCATTCAATGAGCGATATTGGCAATGTGTCAGGTTAAAGTAATTCAGAAAAGAATCTCGGGATAGTGTCTGGGAAAATAAGAATACGCGGATCAGTTATTTATCCTTATGGATCCATTCTTAAAAAACATTGCTATGTCAAAACGGATAGGAGCATTAGTTTCATGAGAATAATAAGCCTCATCTTCATAATAATAGCTATCATGATGGAAAAATGCCAACTCACAATGATGACAATTCTCTAAATGTTTAAGGTGGTTCTTTCTTAATTTCTTATGGAATTCCCGTTCCTTTTGAGCCTGCTCACGATAATATTCATTTTCTTTTTTGCCCATTTCACGATAGTATTCAGCCTCCTTTTTATCCATCTCCCGGTAAAACTCTGCCGATTTTTTATGGATTTCTCTTGCCCTTTCCTGTTCCTTTCTACTCATCTCTTCTTGGTGTTCTCCGTGTTTTTGACGCTTTCCCTGAGAAAATCCGTTAATAGCCATTCCCATAAATAAGGCTAGAATAAAATACTTTCTATAATCCATAACACAAGAGAGTTTGTACATTTGGGAAAATCCAAAATCTATGCCAGTCCAAAGGAAAAGGCACTAGACCAAAATGTCATAGGGAGTTAAATCTAAATTTAAATGACCTATCTTCTCAATTCTTATCGAGATCTTAACAGGTCTGCCTTAGAGTTTAGATGATTTTCAAAATCAACTAATTTCCGAGTCTAAAAGGCTTTCCATACAGGCAGTCATATCTTTTACATCCTTCAGAATTGAATTGAGTATTAAATTTCTAATGAAGTAATAGGTGTATCTGCATGAATGCACCTACTGAATATGTCTACTTCTAGGGTGAAAAATTCCCTTCTCGACATTTGTCGGGATAGGTTCTTGCCCATTTTTAAAAATGGGAATCGCCAAATTTGAACTTCCAGCATCAGTTCAAAGTACATTCGTGCAGTTAAGTGGGTACGAACAGGAAGTAATTCTACAATATTACCACAGGCATCATTTTTGTAAATTTATGTTAAACAAAACTGACCGATAATCTACATGAAGAAGATTTTGAACCTAGCAGTCTTTTTTGCTTCTCTTGTAATAGCTGCCTGCAACCACGATGATGAAAATGGACCGGAATTGCCCATGGAATTTACCGTAGACAGTTATGAAAGTGTCAGTGTGGATGGACAGCTCAAGGTGGTATTCCATCGTCTGGAAATACCTTCCCAGCAATCTGTATCTCTAAAATCAGATACAGCATCAGTTAGAACCACATCATCTACTAGCACCGGAGAATTTAAAGTAAAAATCAAATCCGATCCTTTGCAAAGAAGATCACTTCAAGTGAAAAGTGAGGGAGGCGTGCTTTTCATTATTGCAGAAAATAATATTATGCTTTCCGATAGTATTACTGTAGAACTTTATTCAGATGAGCTAAATGAAATCAGACTTGAAAGTGATCAAATTGCTGAATTTCGTGGAGTGTTTGATCAAGAATCATTGAATGTGGTCACTGAAGCGAGAAGCAAATTGGGGCTATACGATTTCAGGGTTGATTACCTGACCTGTAAAACCGAAGGTGAATCAGAGGTTACTTTATCCACCTACACTGAGGGCATGGGAGAAGATCCTTCTTTTGAGGAGTCCACAGGAGTTTTGATCAATGACCAAACCCTTTTGGTAAACAATTCTATTTATGTCCGTGGGGATAGTGTAAGACTTGAAGGTGAACTATGGATTGTTTATGGCAATGATGTTTCTTCTTATTTTGAAATGGAATTGTGTGATTTAAAAACCGAAGGAGAAACCATTATTGATGCCATTGACGCAGCATCCCGAAATGTAAATATCAAACTTGAAGGAAACTCAGAAGCCAGAATCTGGGCTACAGAAAGTATTACAGGAAAAGGAGAAGGGGCTTCCAAACTGTATTATATAAACGTTACTGGACTTGATAATAGTGGATTTGTTATGGAAGGAAGCGCACAAATAATAGCCTTGGAATAGGTGAGGGATTTTAACTTGAATAGGAAGTAAAATCTCGAAAGGTAACCATACTATTCAATTGTAATATCTATAGAAAGGTATAATTACAGTTAAACCTAATACCTCAATGTCTAGTCAAGCTTTCCAGCAGTTTGTTTCTCTCATCAACGCTCGATCACAATCCCCTCATATTCTCCCAGTTTCTCTACCTCGAATGATGTGTACCCATTCTCATGACTAAAGGTAATGTCATTACCATTAATCATACTCCATATCCGGCTGGGTTCAAAACTGGTTTTAACCTTAAAGTTTGTCCGATAGATAGGCAGGGGACTGAAATAGGTATTGCCACTGAATCCTGTGAGATTAACCAAATGCAGAATCATGCCTTCCATGGATTCGCTGTAATAATTTTCTGGAATATTTCTGGCATACTCTTGTAATACAGCTTCGACACGTGGATGCGCGTCTGTGACGATCAAGTCATTCACCTCAGGAAAGGTATAGTCAATCAGGTCTAACAGAATATTCTTATGCTGCTCATAACCATGTAAATAATACAGTTTGCCTAGATTGATCGGAAGAAGAATGGCACTGCTTTTGGCTTGTCTTTTTATACCAACTGCATGATAACCTGAGGGTCTGTGGCCACCAATTTTCTCTGGGGGGCCAGGTCTTCCCGGGGTATAAATAGGTAATTTTTCTTCATCTGCGGATTCAAAGTCATATAATCCCAAATTGAATTTCCAGAAAAGTAGCTCCTGCTGCTCTAATCTGGTGAAGAGCCTTTTGTCCTCAGGATTGAGGTAATAGCCACTGCCTTCATGATCAAGTTGCTTGATTTTGGCTCCAAATAGACTTTTTAATGCTTCAGGATGTGCTGACAAAGACCGATTGGTAGCTATCAGATTAGTGCCTGATTCACTGATCCGAATAAGTGCTTCCAAGGATGCTGCATCTAAGTTTGTGATTTCGGGCAGGATCAGTAGCTTATATAATTTGAGCTTATCTTCAAGATGCGCAATCTGGCTTTTCTCCACAATATCAAATTGGATATGGGATTCTTTCAGCATCAGTTGAATGCCACGATATTCCTGGGCAGCATCACCTGAGGGCCAGGATCCCGGAGCAATTACTCCTACCTGAGCTGGGGAAGAATAGTTTCCAAAATAAGGCTCATACTTCTTATGTATTGCATAAACCTCTTGATATGTATCAAAATTTCGTTCATCCTCATAATCACGGAAATCTCCCATAATGCTCATATCCAATCCTGAGCCGTTTGCGATATTTTCGTACAACCGGATAGCTACCTCCTCTGGCTCCACGGCATTGTATCTGGATTGGAAGGAAATCTGCTGGATACTGGCATTGCTGACAACGTGATCTGGATAAGAATGGATGGTGTTGTTTACATTGTCCGAGGCATTGTATGGCCAGTATGGCAGGGAATTAGTTTGAGATTCATGGCGGATAATATCCACATATTTTTCAGAGTAGGTACAGATGGCGATTTGCTCGTTTTTTGATTTGACTAGTTCATGGACTCGTCGTATCAGATCGTCAGAGGTGTACTGCTTAAATTCTTGATATTTTATAAAAATCGGATCGTTGGAATCTTCTTTTAAAGGAAGCTTTAATCCACCGCTGTATTCAGAAAAGCGTTTCATATCGTAGGGATTCTGATCAATCCCATGATATTCTCCTGTATATGCATTTTTGGTTGCATATCCCGGCATATTGATAAAAATTCCGTCGATAGGATACAATTCAATTACTTCTTCGACGATGTTGAATAATTGCTCTTGTTCATAGGGTGCATTGATAGAGATCACATACATATCGTCATTCACAATCCGTTTCCCCTCAGGAGACAGGTAAAACCAATCAGGTTGCTTAGCAAAAATACTTTTATGCGCCCTGCTAAAATCGAATCTCACGATTACCTTAATTCCATTCTCATGACATTTGGAGATGACATTACCCAGCATGTTATCCTTCATGTAAGGGTTGGTGTACTGATATTCCAGTTGGGTAGGGTAGAACGCCATAATTCCCCCCGCATTGATAATAAGCGTATTTGCAGAGAGGCTTTTAAGATCGGCAATCAGGGAATCAACCACTAGGGTTTCTGCTTCATAAGCAGGCAGATTGGTCTGGATCACCCGCAGGTTATTTGCTTTCCACCAAGGGATACTATCAGGCCAGGAAGAGGATTGGGCTAAGGCGCCAAAAGGAATCAGTAAAAAAATCAATCCATAAATCAAGTCTTTGTAGGCTGGTCGCATCAGGAAAAAAGAAATCGGTTTCATTCAATAGGTTAGTTTTAAGGTTGATGAAACAATATACCATGCTGAGGATTAAATCTGCCGTTTCGGTCGGGTCTTTTGTTTTTTTTAGAAAAGGGGTGTGATAGTCTCATTCCAATTCTCGTTTACATTATTTCCTAGGTTGTACCTATGGTTGGTGGAAGGTTCGACCGCTCGTGGAAATTAGAATCTCTCAGTACACCCCTTCCGTAACAAATCAAACTCTACCTTCCCATATTCATTTGGAGTGGTGGAAACGGACGCTTTTCTACATCATGGTTGGTGTTGTGGGCGATTCCGAAGGCATGTCAGCTTTTGGAGAAGCAGGGTAACTGCGTTTTCTGCAAATCAGCGATCCTCGGCGGTTAAAAAAAAGCCCCGTTCTGTGATGAAACAGGGCTTTGGATGATAAGCAAACTTTTACTGTAGTGTATTTGAGAATTGCACCTCATTGACACTCATGAGGATTTCGTCACCCTTTACTTGCGGGTTTTTGAAAATAATATATACATCATGATGACCATCTACTCCAGAAACGGATACTTTTCCAAGACTGGAATTTTGCCTTCTCCAATCGATAAAGTTCATAGTTGGCGGTGGTCTGAAACCAACGACTTGTTTTGCTATCAATGGTTCTGTCTGCCCGACTAGTTCTCCTGTAGGAGAGTCAATTCGGATTTCTATAGAGCCGCCTTTCGCATCTACTCGTGCACTGATGCTGGCGTACACCAGGATTTCCTTGATGCCTGTCAGATCTAGACTTTTAAATCCCAGGTAAGATTGATCACCTACCATAAAGAAATTCACGCTTGGGGTAGTCAGTAGATTTACTCCTTTGCGGAATTCGGAGGTTTGTGGATCCAGGTATGGATTTTTCAAAGCCACAAAATCACTTCCGGACAAGGCAGGTACATCTCCCATTCCTTTATCCGTGTAAGATGCGTGAAGCAGGAAGCTTCCCATGCCATCTTCATCGGCAGGAATCTCAGTTGTTACATTTCCGGAAAGTGGTAGTGATTGTGCGGTTGCTTTCACTGCATTCATATTCATGATGTAGTCCACCATACGTTTTGCGTCAGCTTTTGAAAGACTCGGGTGGGCACTCATGGCATGCTCGCCCCATACTCCGGCTCCACCGTTGATGATTTTGTCTACTAGCATCCCTACGTTGGCTGGAGTATTATCATATTTCGTCGCCACAGCTTCATAACTTGGACCGATGGAAGATTCAGCATATTGGTGGCAGGATTTACAATCGCTTGCCTCGATCAAGTTTCTGCCGATATTTTCAATGGCCTCAGATTCCACACCGCTTTGCTTGGAAGCAATCTCTACCGGGTCAAATCCTGAAGGCACATAATCAAATGTAACAGCCACCTCATTTGCCTGGATCCTTCCATCTGCAGTACTTCCGTCTTCATTGTCAGTGACATTGATGCTATAGGACATCGCATTTTCACCAAAGTAAAATGACTGATTGGCCCCGCTGAAATCAATACTGACTTGCGGAGCGGCATTGCCGGCAATTACCTCAAAGGAGGAGGTATTGGATTCACCTTTGGTGTCTGTCACGGTAAGTGTAACACGGTGTTTACCGGCTTCCTCAAAAGTATAGGAAGCTTTTTCACCTTTCAGTTCTGTTGTTTTACCACCTGCACCTTCCAATTTCCAGGTGTAATCCAGCTTGCTTTGATCATAGTCATCGTAATCGCTGGTGCCTGCGGCAGAGAAATTAGCCGTAAAGGGCACCGAGCCTGCCATTTTATCTGAAGTTGCCACCACACTTGGTTTACGGTTTCCAGCATTGTATTCGATTTTTATCAAGCGGGAATTTGCATTTCCTCTGAACCACGCACTTCCATATTCCAGAATATAAAGCGCTCCATCCGGACCAAAATCCATGTCAATTGCCGAGCTGAATGTCTCATTTGGTAAGAATCTCTCCATAGACTGATAGTCTCCATTTTCATCCATGGTGATCGCCATGATCCATCCGCGCATAAAGTCTACAATCATCCATTTTCCTTCATAGTACGCCGGAAAAACATAGGGAGCATCAGATTTGAAATCCGCTTTTCTGAATACAGGGCCTCCAGTAGCACTTCTTCCTGAGCTTCCGAGCATCGGGAATTCTTCCGAAACTCCATACGGATACCAGATCATAGCGGGAACAACCGGTGTCGGGAGTTCGCGCAGTCCGGTGTTATTTACCGATTCATTGACCGGATTGTTGACATCAAATGGCACTCCATAAGTGTCTGTCTCTAAGTTGTGTGCATTGTAGGGAATATTATTTCCTATGAAATACGGCCAGCCGAAAAATCCCGGGCCTTTTGCCTGGTTGAATTCATCGTATCCTCTAGGGCCCCATATCGAATCCTTGGAAGCATCAGGGCCAACCTCTCCCCAGTACAGATACCCAGTCTTGCTATCCAACGTCGGTCTCCATGGATTTCTGTGGCCCATGGTATAGATCTCCGGCTTAGTTTTTTCAGTTCCTACCGGGAAAAGGTTGCCTTTTGGAATCGTGTAAGTTCCATCATCCGCAGGAAGGATTCTTAGGATTTTTCCCCGTAGATCATTTGTGTTTCCTGGGGCTCGCTGATCATCCGAGTTCTCGTGGCCTGGTCGCTCGTCGAGATTAGAAGACCCTGAAGTGGGATTCACCGTGTTATTGCCCACGGTTAGGTACAAGTTCCCTTCCTGATCGAATACCATTCCCCCGCCTGTATGGCAGCATTCTTCGCGCTGTGTGGGTACAGCCAAAATAACTTTCCTGGAAGATTCAATTAACTTATTTCCATCCAGTTCCCATCGGGTAAGCACATGCTGGGTATCTACAGGATCTGCGTAATAAAAGTAGATCCAATGGTTTTTTTCAAAATCAGGATGCACAATTACACCCATCAATCCTTCTTCTGCTTCCCGCACCACCCCTTCTTTATTGGTGTATTTCGTGTTAACTGGGATGGTGGCAACCAGCGTAACTTCTCCGGTATTTTCATCCAGGATTTTTACCCCGCCCTTTCTTTCCACAAAAAGGATTTTTTTGTTAGGCAGAAAAGTCATTTCCATGGGTTCGTCCATGCCCTCGGTCAGAACTACTTTGGTGAAGCGGTTATCTTCAGGTTTTTCTGTGGATACTTTCAGGTCTGGTTTGCTACAGGAGAAAAATCCAAGTAACAGTGCGAGACCAAGCATAGAATAGGATCGGTAAAGTTGTATCATAAAGTATTATTTTGGGCAAATTGAAAAGGTTTATGCTGAAAAGATGAACTTCCAACACGGGTATGATTCAGGTAATATCTCCGCACGTGCAAGTTGTCAACTAGCTACCAGCATCTTTTAAGTAATAGGTAGCGGAGACACTAAATATATTGTGTCAAAATGAAAAAATAATAACTTAACCCAATTATTTTTAGACTATTAAGCAGATTTCCAAAAGGAAGAATTTTACTTTATAACAAACCAGGTATAGCCACCGGCAGGGATTTCCACGGGAACACCTACGCTGAAATCCCGGTTTAAAGCCAAGGTCTGCTCTTCTCCGTTTTCAAAAACCAGTGTAGCACTATCAGTTAAGCCTGTAAAATAAAGCGGTACATTAATAGATTTTTGAATAGGCTCAGCAGTTGGGTTAAATAGCATTGTCAATCCCTTTTCTTTTCCGTTTGGATCTACATGCATCCAGCCGTCCCAGTCTTTTCCATCCGCTCTTCTCAGCCGGACTATGTCGGCGTTCAGAATCTCACGGTGTTTCTTGTACCAGTCAATCACTCCAACGACCACTTCCTTGGTTTCTTTAGTGTCATAAAGTCTCGGACCGCGGTAGCATGCCTGTACTCCGGCTCCGTAATACTGCATCATCAGTTGCTTGTAGTCCTTGAGATGCTCAGATAATGGTTCCAGTACTGCATCGGCACCACCCCCATGATAAGCGGTAAGGGGTACAAATCCCCAGCCCATTGAAGGGGTTTTTTCCCAGGTACCATCGTAAATATTTTGGCGATTTAGGATTTTTTGTTGCTCGCGTGAAAGTGAAAAATTAACCTCTCTATATCCCAATGCGATTTTGTTACTGCCATCTAAAAAATACCAATCGGGGGCATTGATATAAATTCCCTGGCCATTCATCCAATGGTAAAGGTCTTTCTGCAAATTCATCTGGATCCACTGGGAATCCGTCAAGCCTTGATGGCCTGGGTGGGAAGTCGAAGCACAGACATCTCCCGGATATGGACCGTCATTTTCGAAAATATCGAAGCCGGTTTCAGAATAAAAACGCTTAAGTTTTTTGAGATAATCCAACCCCCATTCACTGGCAAGACACGGTGCGTTTCCAAAGAAAGCTCCTCCCGGTTTTCCTGTGATTGGGCTGATGACATCATTGGCTGGATCTATGCTCCGGGAGCTGAAAAGCGAATAACCTCCGATTTTGATTCCTCTGGTATGCGCATAAACAGCCAGGGATTTCCAGCGTGCGATATTGTTTTCAGAATCATCTTCCATATCGATATGGCTTCCAAAACTCAAAATCAATGCTTCATATCCAGTGGCAACACATTGCTCTATGGCCGTTTTCACCTCCTCATCATTTTTGCTTACCAAGTGCATGAAAATTGGATTTTGAAGAACCCATGGAGCAATAGTCCTATACATTTTCTTCCTCGCCAGACCATTCCTTTCCCGGTCATAGCTGTCAAGAACCAGTTCATAACTTCTAATTGACTCAAATTTTTGATTGGGTGCCAAAGTAATTCCAATTCCTTTATCAGGATAAACTTCCAAAATAGCCGGAGTTTCCAAATTGTAATTCACTTGTGAGGTATAAGTAGAATCCATCTTCCAATGCGAAGCTTGGTTACTCAGTTCGGCATGCATGGCATTGTTGAAAGCGAAATTGCTTTCTATATAAAGTTGATGCTGTTTTTTCATTTTTTCTGTGGCACCTACCACAGCCGATTCCTCCTCTACTAAAGCGAGTAATTCATGCTTCACCTGATCGATTTTGTATGTCTGTTTACCATCGTTTTCAATCGTCAAAAACTTCGCAATCAAAGGTATGTTGTCAAAAAGTTCATAATGAACATGAAGTGCTAATCCATTTAATTCAGGATGTGAATATGAAAATGACAATTTAATGCCTTTGGCCGGCAACGGCTGGCCTGTCCAAAAGGCAGTTTTGCTTGGAAAATGTGGGGTGATTTCTGAAACAGTATAGCGCTGAAACTTAAAGTTGTTTTCTCCATTCTCCACATCCCTCAGCCATTCCTTCAAAAAATATCCTTTTTCTGAGAGGTTAATTTCCCCACCTACCTTATATTCTTTCCCGTCTATGTTGACTACCGCTTCAGGTAATACGGATCGAAGCAATTGCTCCCCGTTCATTAGATTTTTGAAGTCATAGCAGACTGGATTGGGAGCCAAATAAAAACTCCGCTGAACCAGACCGTTGGTTATCACCAATTCACTTTCTGAGTCCTGGATTATTTCCGCAGGGTAAGGTTTTGCAAAAAGTAACCAATCATCAGTGCTTTGCCTGGCAAAAGAGGAAAAGCTGAGCATCAAAAAAAGAAAAGCTGAAGAATAAATTGAAAACTTTGCTTTGAGACCCAAGAAACGAATTCCAAACCATTTTCTATCAATTATATTCTTCAGCATAGTTTCAGATAATTTCGTATACCCAATAAACAACGTTTTTTTGGAGCATACAAAACCCAGCTAGATAATAGATTTTACCAATCCGCCTTCGACCCGGATAGCGGCGCCATTAGTAGCGGAGGCCAATGGACTGGAATAATAAACTACGGTATCGGCGACTTCTTCTACAGTTGCAAAGCGCTGAATGAGTGAAGTTGGCCTCATGTCCTGAAAGAATTCCTCTTCGACTTTTTTCACGGACTTACCGCTGGAAACTGACAAGTCTTCGATGAATTTACCAACCCCCCGGGATTTGGTAGGACCCGGCAAAATAGAATTTACCGTGACGTTACTTCCTTTGGTCAGTTCGGCCAATCCTCTGGCTACTGCAAGTTGGGCAGTTTTGGTCATCCCGTAATGGATCATTTCGTCTGGAATGAAAATCCCTGATTCGCTTGAAATGAAGATAATCCGTCCCCAGTTTTTGGCAAGCATTTGGGGAAAATACTGCCGGGCAAGTCTGATTCCACTAAGTACATTCACTTCGAAGAATCTCAACCAATCTTCGTCGGGAATATCTACAAATGCCTTCGGCTCGAAGATCCCTGCATTGTTGATCAAAATATCCACTGCTGGAAGTTCTTTTAACAATATGTCTACCTCTTCCACATTAGAAAAATCAGCAGGAATTCCTGTGATTTTATTGCTACCAGTTTCAGATTTCAGTTCTTCGATGGCCTTATCTATACTTTCTTGAGATCTGCCATTGATGATTACTGTTGCTCCTTCCAGTAAGAATCTCTTTGCGATAGCAAATCCAATTCCAGCCGTAGAACCACTGATGAATGCTTTTTTGTCTTCTAATTTTAAATCCATTGTGTGTGAAAATTAAAAATGTTCTGATGAAATGCAGCTGAATGCCACGTGCTAGAATAAACTAAAGTAAAGATCAGATAATTCGGTTGGGCGCAAGAAAATAAGCACAGATTGCCACCATTGCTGCCCTCACGAACGATCGGTTTTCTTTCTCATTTCGGTTTGTGACATAAATCGGCGCACGTTTAAATCATTTAAAAATAAACTGCGGCCTTTGCGGTTCATTTGTGGTCTTCGCGATTATAAAACTCAGACTTTCTGCTTCACTAATTGATCCATTACCCAGTTGGTTCTGGCTCCACTGATTCCTGTGCTTTTGCAAGTTTCGCTCCCAAGTAGATCGCCGACTATGGTTTTGATCAATGGCTCTTGAATATGCTTAGGAAGGGTGAAATTGAAATTTTCAATTCCCTTTTCATCAGTAATAAGGGTGAATTCTCCTTTACCAAAGGTCTCAAATTGGATTGTCCCTTTACTTCCAAAGATCGTTGTTTCATCTATTTCAGCATTTGCAGAGGAGCTGAAGCACCAATTCCCTGTACCCAGAACCCCGCTTTCGAAGACGAAACTTCCAGCCACGATATCTTCAGCTTCGTAAGCTCCAGCCTGATTGGCAGCAAATCCTTGTGCGTGGGAGATTCTACCAAAGAAAAAATCCATCAGGTCTAACTGATGAGATGCCAGGTCAAAGAAATACCCACCTCCGGCTAACTTTGGATCCACCCGCCAATTGGTTTCTACTTTGGTGATTAAAGAGGCATCAAGTTTTTGCTTTAGGTTGATGTGTACCGTTCGGATTTCACCTAATGCGCCTGAGTCTATTAATTCCTTGATCTTAAGAAAATGCGGAAGTTCTCTGCGGTAATATGCGACATAAAGTGGAACACCGGCTTTCTCACAGACTTCAATCATTTCAAGACATTCTGCATGGGTTCGAGCCATAGGCTTTTCTACATATACCGGCTTGCCAGCTGCGGCTGCAAGCTTTGCCAGTTCCAGATGCGCATTTGGGGGAGTGGCAATATAAATAGCATTCGTCTCGACATCATTGATCAGCTCATTTGCGGAAGTATACCATTTTTCTATGCCATGACGCTGTGCGTAATCCTTCACTTTAACTTCCGAGCGGCGCATCACCGCTACGATTTTACTGTTGGGAGCGAGGTTCATGGCGGGTGCGGATTTGACTTCGCATACATTCCCCACGCCCAGAATTCCCCATCTTACTTCAGTTTCTTGGATTTTGCTCATAAGTTAAAAATAGGGGATAAGTCTCAATCGAGATTACTTTATCCCCCATTTAAGTTTTTTTTATTGTACAGCAGGTGGACTTCTCCTCTTCATGACCAAACTATCAGCAGGGTAAGTGGCCTTGAGATGCGCCATCTGAGCATTTGCCCAGTCAATAATTACTTGTCTGTCCGTGTCTGAAAGATTTGCCTCAGGATGCAATCCCAAATAAGTGTAAGATTCTAAAGGCATCTCTTTGCTTTCCACCAACTCAGCGATTTCTTCCATTTTATGGTTTTGCCATGCCAAAGGGCGATTAGTAAATTCATCAAAATTTAAATCCCTTTTCCCATCCTGAATATGGCTATTTAGCCAATAGCCAATCGGCTCCACACTTGCATACCAAGGATATTCAGAGGTATTAGAGTGACAATTATAGCAGGCGTTGATCAAAAGATTATTGACATTCTCTGGAAGATCATAGCTTCCGGAGATGGGATGCCCGGCAGGTTTACCCTCATTTTTCTCATAAGGAATAAACTGAATTGCAACTAGAACGACCAAAATAACTAGTCCGGTTTTTCTCAGCATAGCTTATGAATTTTCAGGTTAAAATCAGAGAATTTGGCTTGGTTAAAATGTCATTCAAGCCATTCAAAGGTACTAATTTGGAAACGCTGGGTTAAGTATTATTTTTTGTGCCAGGATTTACCTTTGTTCTTGGAGTAGAAACTTCCTTTTGGTCCTTCTCCCAGCAATTCTTTACCGCCATCTGCCAAGTCTGTGAATTCTCCCGGGCTCGCTGGATTACCCATATATCGCTGATTCCAAGTTTCGCCCTCGTCGATAGAAAATTCAATTTTGAGCGTGTTGGTAGGGCAGATACGAATTAGTTCTTTTCCCTTTTTAATCATTTGTGCCATTTATAAATTATTTAATTCTTGCCAATCTAAGGATGCTTGTCGTTTAAAAAAAAACTATGCAAAGTATTTATGGATAAAACCCTATTTAATATTACTTTCTTCTAAGTTTTCTTGATTTTGATATTCGTCTTCATCCATAATTGTCCTAGCTCCACTTCAACTAGTAAGTAGGGGAGGTTTTGGAGTTGGACGATCCTTCTATCGGCTGGTTTATACTTCTGTATTATAATGTCGAAACCCGATCAAAATCAATTTGAACGGGTTTCGAATGATTTATATAAGGGGATGAGTTACATCTCCCATCCGTCTCTATACGTTCTTCCTACAAATTGGTTGGCCTCTTCGAAATTTGTGATCAGAAGCTTGTCTCCGTCCCAAAGTAATTTCTTGCGGCCGTAGAATTCTGGCTGTCCTTTACTGTTTTCCCGACGTAGCATATAACTGCGAATGGCTAGATTACCCATCAGAACAGTTTCAGTCATCGGTCCGGCATAATCAAAAGAGGAAGTCAGTCCTTTGTGCTCTTCACTTCCAAATCCAGCTTTACACGCATCTACCCATTTTCTTTGATGTCCGTATTCAGGCTCAATGTTTTCTTCTGTTTCAGGGCCGAATTCCTGCGTGCCATCGTTAAGATATAGCTTCGGCATCAATGGCGAACTATCATTGATGTTGGTAGAAATTATACCCTTTTCACCGATGATCAAAACGCCATTTGCCCCACCACCGATTTCTTTATCTGCGGGAATGATGTCCGGGTGTGCCGGCTTGATTCCGCCATCCATCCATGTCATAGTGATAGGAGACCTGCTTTTAGTGGTTTCTGCAAAATTCAATGAAATGAATGAAGAAGCGGGGCATCCTTCCGGATGGTAATCAGGAGTCCACATTCCACTGTATACCGAGCCCACACTGCATTCTGCATCCGTAGGATAATGTAAACCTAAAGTTCTAAAAGGTATATCGATCAAGTGACATCCCACATCACCGAGAGCACCTGTGCCGTAGTTCCACCAGCCTCTCCAGCTGAACGGATGAAGTTCCGGTGTGTAAGGGATTTCTGGTGCTGGGCCTAACCATAAATCCCAGTTTAACGCATCGGGCTTTGCACTTGGCTGAGGTTTTGGAAAAGCACCACCCTGAGGCCATACAGGTCTGTTTGTCCAAACTTCAACTTTGGATATTTTTCCGATTTTGTCATCATCTACCCATTTCTGGACCATTTTCAGGAGGTCATTTGAGCCTCCTTGGTTTCCCATTTGGGTTACCACCTTTTGGCTTCTGGCCATCTCAGTAAGCATTCTTGCCTCTTTGATGTTGTGAGTCATTGGTTTCTGTACATAGACATGCTTGCCACGCTCCATTGCATATTTGGCTGCTGGTCCATGTACATGATCCGGCGTGGAGATAGTTACAGCATCGATATCCTTTTCTTTGTCTAGCATTTCGCGGAAATCCGCATATCTCTTAGCATCTGGGAATCTTTCTACTGATGCTTTGGCAGATCCCGAAAAATCAACATCACATAATGCCGCCACACGCTCACGTCCATTCACTGACGCATTTCTGATATCGCTGGCACCCTTGCCACCAGCTCCGATAGCTGCTAAATTTAATTGATCACTTGGAGCAATAAATCCTACACCGCCAAGAACATGACGGGGAACAATCATAAAAGACGAGGCAATTGCTGCATTTTTGATAAAATCCCTCCGGGTTTGTCCCGCGGAATTTTTCTTGGAGTTGTGCATGAGGCTATTAGTTTAAAGTCAAATTGAGTAGTCTAAAATAGAGAAATATTTTTTTGAATGAATCCTGTTTGTTTTTAATTACTACTATGGGATGATCAGTGGTAAGGTCAATAATTGGCTGAAATTCCATTTTCGGTCAAGTTAGGGTTCTGTTTCAGCGGTTACATTACATAAATGTTGTTATATTGAAAAAACTGGGTTTAATTTCTTGTGCAATCGATAGCATTTTGTAAGATATTCCATTTTTAGGTTGATATTAAATTTTATGAATTTTCTATTAGACAGTACAAAATATCAAGAAATAGTAAGAAATCAGGATAATGCAGGTAGCCTTTGCAATAAATTCCTTGTTTCTTTGAATATATTGAAACGTAATAGCTTTGAAAGAACCAATTCAATCAGCCTAAAATGAAAATAGGAGTTTTAAAAGAGACCAAGGAAGGTGAACATAGGGTTGCCCTCAGTCCTGATGTCATCAAACAATTAATCAAAAAAGAATTTTCTGTGACAGTAGAACAAGATGCTGGCATGGGATCCAATTTTTCGAATGAAGATTACATGGCAGCAGGGGCTGCAGTAGGAAATACGCAAGAAGTTTTTTCTGCAGAAATCTTATTGAAAGTCAATCTTTTTACCAAAGAGGAAGTTGTCCAAATGAAAAACGGCAGCGCCTGTATCTCTATTATGTATGCTTATAATCATCCGGAAATACTGGATGAAATGAATAAAAAATCTATAATGTCCTTTTCAATGGACGCTGTACCCCGGATTTCCCGGGCACAAAAGATGGATTGCTTAAGTTCACAGGCAAATCTTGCCGGTTATAAATCGGTGATTTTGGGAGCAAATTATCTGGAGAAGATTTTTCCTTTGATGATGACAGCTTCAGGTACGATTACCCCTGCAAAGGTCTTGATTTTCGGTGCTGGAGTGGCTGGACTTCAGGCTATAGCTACGGCCAAGAGACTTGGAGCTGTGGTGGAAGTCAGTGACGTACGTCCCGAAACCAAGGAGCAGGTAGAATCATTAGGAGGGAGATTTTTGACCGTGGAAGGAGCCGGTGATGTGAAAGTAGAAGGAGGATACGCTGCAGAGGTGTCTGCTGAGTTTTTGCAAAAGCAAAAAGAACTTATCCAAACGAAAATCAAAGATTCCGATCTGGTGATCACCACAGCATTGGTAATGGGTAAAAAATCACCGATCCTGGTGACAGAAGATATGGTCAGGAGCATGAAGAAGGGCGCGGTGATCGTAGATATGGCAGTGGAATCCGGCGGAAACTGCGAACTATCTGAAAAGGATCAAACCGTACGCAAACATGGAGTGACCATCATTGGTGAGTCAAATCTACCATCACTCATGTCCACCAATGCAAGTCAGCTTTATGCCACAAATATCAGCACGCTGTTGCTGCATTTAGCTACAAAAGATGGATTCAACCTTGACCGGGAAGAAGAAATAACCAAAGGTGTTTTGATCACATACGAAGGTCAAGTAGTGCATGAATTCACCAATAAAATTTTAAATAAATAAGTATTAACCTTATCAATTATGAGCTCAGAAGCATTGATTATTCTGATTTATATACTTGTTCTGGCAAGTTTTCTGGGGTTTGAGCTAATTGCAAAAGTTCCACCCACCCTACATACACCCTTGATGTCAGGTTCCAACGCAATCTCCGGAATTACCATTGTAGGGGCCCTTTTAGCCTGCAATGAAATGGGCTATACCACCCTGAGTAAATGGCTGGGAATGGCAGCCTTGGTGCTGGCCACAATCAACGTAGTCGGCGGCTACACTGTCACAGATCGTATGCTTAAAATGTTCAAGAAAAAATGAGTTTAGCAATAGAATTAGCCTATTTGATCGCCTCCGTTTTGTTTGTGCTGGGGATCAAAATGTTGAATAAAACACAGTCCGCCAGAAAAGGAAATCGCATTTCAGCTTTGGGGATGTTTATAGCCATATTGGCTACGATGGTTCAGATAGATGCCATTTCACTGGTAGAGATTTTTGCATGTATTGTTCTGGGATCTGCTATTGGTCTTTATTATGCCAATAAAGTTGAAATGACCAAGATGCCAGAAATGGTTGCGATTTTTAACGGGTTCGGGGGTCTGGCTTCGTTTTCGGTTGCCCTTTCAGACTATTTCCTACGTACGAAAATCAATATGGAATCCATAGAATTGGTGACGGTGATCAGCATCATTGTATCGGTATTTATTGGAGGGCTGACCTTTACCGGATCATTGGTGGCGTACTTGAAACTAAATGGGAATATTTCCGGCTCGCCGATTACCTTCAAAGGTCAGCACCCGATAAACCTAGTTTTGTTTTTAGGATTTTTGGCCGCAGCTGTATTTACTATTGTTGACCAAACTGACCCAATACTGATTATCATCCTGATCGTAATTGCCTTGGTTTTAGGGGTTTTGACGGTGATTCCAATCGGCGGAGCAGATATGCCGGTGGTCATTTCTTTGCTGAATTCTTATTCGGGAATGGCAGCTTGTGCTACTGGTTTTATCCTAAATAATAATGTACTTATAGTAGCTGGTTCGTTGGTTGGGGCATCGGGAATTATCCTGACACAGATCATGTGCAAAGCCATGAATCGCTCCCTGATTAATGTGCTTCTTGGAGGCTTTGGACAGACAGTAAATGAGGCACAAGGAGATGGCCCGTCCATCACAGTCAAAGAAATAGGAGTGGAGGAGACTGCCATGTTGTTTGATGGCGTTTCTTCTGTAATTGTAGTTCCAGGTTACGGAATGGCAGTGGCTCAGGCACAGCATGTGATCCGAGAACTCATGGAGCAATGTGAAAAGAGGAAAATTGATTTCAAGTTTGCCATTCATCCAGTAGCAGGAAGAATGCCCGGACATATGAATGTGTTGCTGGCGGAAGCAAATATTTCCTATGACAAACTGATAGAAATGGAATCCATCAATGATGAATTTCCGAACACAGATTTGGTGCTTATAGTCGGTGCAAATGATGTGGTAAATCCTGCAGCCAGAAATAATCCCCAAAGTCCAATTTATGGAATGCCGATATTGAATGCTGATAAAGCCAGAACGGTAATCGTATGTAAACGAAGTATGGGTAAAGGTTATGCAGGAGTAGAAAATGAGCTATTTGGCTACCCCAATTGCCTCATGCTCTTCGGGGACGCCAAGCAGACTATTACAAAAGTAGTCAGTGAAATGAAGGAGATGTAAGTTCGTTGAAAGGCGTTGTATTTAATGAAAAAACGAGCGTTCTGAATTTCAGGACGCTCGTTTTGTTAAGATAAAATCCGGTTCAAGCTGAGCCTATTCCAAACTCTTCAGATCCAAGATGTAGGAATACTATAAAAACTAGTTACCCGGTTCTTTTAAAACAGATTTGATTCTCGCTTCTACCACATCAAATTTTTTGCGAAGACTCTCCTTTTCTTCGATGGAATAAGCACAAAGAGGCAGGGCCAAAATGCCTTTGCAAAGCCCGGAAAATGCCATAGAAGCTTTCAATCCCTTTAAGTAATTTGATTTATATGTGCCATGGTTGTAGAGATTCTGACTCAGAAACAAAACGGTCACTTGCAAGGCTTCTATCCGGTCGGAGTCCTTTGCCAGAATAGCTTCATAGAGCTTGACATATAGCTCAGGAAATAAATTGGCTCCTCCTGTCACCCCACCATGCCCTCCTTTATTCATCGTTTGAACTAAAATCTCCTCGGGTCCTACCAAAATCGTAAAATTTGGTTTTTCATCTAGCAGATCTATCAATGACTCAAAATATTTTAAGTCCCCCGAACTGTCTTTGATGCCAATTATATTTGGATGGTCAGAAAGTATTTTGACTGAATTGATATCGATGCTAATCCCCGTATGGGATGGCATATTGTATAATAGCAAAGGCAGCTCAACCCGATCAGCTAGTTTTTGGTAGTAGTTTATTAATTCTTTCTGATCAATATTCATGTAGAATGGTGGTGCTGCAACAACTGCTCTTGCTCCTGAATCCTTTGCTTTCACAGCCAACTTTAAGCTTTCATTGAACGAACAAACTGTGATTCCTACCAGCACAGGTACGCGACCATCTACTTTGGCGCAGGTCATTGAAATCAGTTCATTTTTTACTTCTGGACTAAGGCTGGAAAATTCACCGGTAGTGCCTAAAATAAAAATTCCATGGACTCCACCGGAAATAACACGATCAATTGTTTTGATCAAACTAGGATAATCCAGCGTAAAATCCTCATTAAGTGGTGTAATCAAGGGCGGTATTATTCCGCGCAAAGGTTTTGAAAGTGGCATGGCAGTGGTTGAATGGTAGTTTTAGATCGCTATAGATACGTACTTTACTTTTACGCGATTGTAAGTATAAGAAATATACACTGTTCCATCTTTAGCCTGAATAATTGCCGGATAGCTAAACTCACCATCATTCTCATCTTCAAGTTTTACTAATTCCTCCCAGTTTATTCCATCAGATGAACCAAAAAGCGATAATTTATTTCTTCCTTTTTTGATAGGATTGCAAACCAAAAGCTGGTAGCCATTAGCCAAACTTACACCATCAATTCCAGAATTATTGTTGACCAATTCTGTGGCTTCTACAGTCGTCCAGGATTTCCCCCCATCCGAAGACCAGGTCATGCCGATTACTCCTTCCTGAGTCCGCGCGAGCATCTGGAGTTTTCCGTTTGGATAAGATAAAACGGTAGGTTGAATTGCATGAAATGATCCGTTATCGATTTCTGTTTTTTTCCAATTTTGGATGTCCGAAGTGGTAGTTTCCACATGCATGCTCCACACGCCATTGGTTTCGAAGCTGCTTGGATGGAGCAGTGTGCCATCTGCCAAGAGAACGGGTTTGTTTTTAACAGGGCCAAGCATGCCAGGTGGAATCTGAATTGCTTCAGACCAGCTCTTCCCATCATCATCAGAAGTTTTGTAAAGCCCCCACCATTCTCTAGGATTTGGACCTTCTTTGTAGAAAAGGACAAGTTGTCCGTTCGGGCTTCGGTAAAGAACGGGATTCCAGGTTGGGTTTCGGAAGTCTTTATTTTCCACTCCATCAGCTACCATTTTCGGCTTAGACCAAGCCCCGTCGGTGAGTAGGGCTGTGTAAATGCTAACGTCAGGATGCCTTTCATATGTTCCACCAAACCATGAGGCCAAAATCCCATCCTCGGTCTCCACAAGAGTAGAGGCGTGACATTCGGGAAAAGGCGCTTGTTCAAAGATGAACCCTGAATTCAGGATTTTGGCATCAGGTTTTTCGGGAGACGGAAAAAAGCTGAATTGGGCAAGAATGAAAAGGAGGAGCTGCATGGATTTTGTTTTGGTTTGAAAGTTAAAATAATGGCTTGGAAAAAACGCAGTATCCCGTGCTCACCTGAACTGATTCCACTGGAGCTCTGCAAAATCTATAAAATGTTGCCAATCCTCCCAGGTTAGGTTGTGTTTTCCTTCCCGGATGTGATACCCTGCAAGTGGCTGGATAATCGGAGAATCCAATTCCTCAAAAGCTAAGGGGAAATTTACATTTTGGCCATAGATTTCGGAATAAACCTTGCTTCCCAGCTGTATGGAAATATATTCACCTTTTGGATCTGCCCATTGGTCTTCACGGGCGCTGGCGAAGTAAAGGGCGCGGGGAGCAATAAGTGAGGCCAGCATGTGCTGATCCACCGGGAGTGTTTCTTCCTGATCATTGAAGGCTGTGAAGTTTTCTGCAAACCAATGAGGAAAACGGGAATTGATCTGAGCAATTGTCTCACCGTACTTTCTTCTTGAGATTGCCGCTCCACCACAGCCAGATTCATTTGGAAAGGCTACAGCCCATCGTTTATCATTGGCAGCTGCCCACAGTGTGGCTTTCCCGCTTCTAGAATGGCCAACCAAGGCTGATTTTTTGGTGTCAAACAAGGAGTCTTGTTCAAAATAGTCCATTGCCCGCATCGCTCCCCAAGCCCAGGCGCCCAGTGTCTTCATGCCATCGTCTTTGGTCAGTTCTTCGGGATAAAGGGTGTTTAAAATCCCTTCGGAATACCTTTCAGCATCATCTGGGGCAACTGTTTCTCCATGGAAGGAAGCGGTAGCATATCCTCGGTCTATCAACTCTGCAACTGACCAATATCCTTCTTCTACCAGCTCGCCATTACCAGGGTTCGGGCGGTGATTGATTAACAAGAAGATTGGGAATGGGCCTTTCTTGGATTTTGGCAGAAATACATTCAAGCGCATGGTATGTGATTTCCCATTTCTAACTACTGCTATATTTACTTCTTTGAGAATTGCTTTTTCGGGATAGGGATTTTCGCTTTCCTGCACTTCTGAAAATGAAATAGTATCAAAATCAGCCGGGATATTACCATAGACATTTTCCCGGAAAAGATTCAGGATTTCAGGTCTTCGGATTTCCTCCCAATCTAGTTGTGTGGAAATTAGCTTTCCTTTCAAACTCACAAAAGGATCAGGAAGTATCAGGTCGGGGACTTTACTTTCTTCGTAGTTGGCATTGTGCTGAGCCATGGAAAATGAATAGTTGACAAACAAAAGGAAAATAATTAGGTAGGGTTTAACGGTCATATGTGTTACAGAAGTGTACATCCAAATGTATCGTTGATGCAAGAGTAATTTATTAAAATCTAGGGAATTACTAGGTTTTAACAAATTTTTCGGATGGAATAATGACTCCCTAATATATACTATATTTTAGCAATCAATTATAGTTTATCAAATTTGGAGCAGCTACGAAGATGTCTGATTTCCTAAATCTCAGGTTTTTCCTAAAGCCAAAAGCAAACTTGGATTGGCCTTCGTCATCATTGGGAATGAAAGTTCCCTTAATTTCCATCGTCCCAAAAATCAGGTTCTCATTTCGAATTCTCATCCCAAGACTTATTCCTGAATATTTCTGATACTTATTTTCGCAGGTAGGGCATTTCAGTTTTGCCCAATAGAAGGAAGAAAAAGGAGTAATTCGGAAGCCGATCAATGACCAAGGAGTAAATAAACTGGACTCAAAACCAAAAGAAATCCGTTGAGTGGCATCCACTTCATCCACCCGTAATCCCGGAATGGTATTTCCGCGGATCGTGAGCCAGTCATTGGTAACCCGGTCAAAAAGCTGCGTGTAAAAAAATGAACCTGAATTTCTGATTTTATACCTGCCCAAAGAAAAGACAGGAGAGTAAAATGTGCCACCCGTCTGTATTGCGACATCCTCTGGGCCATTGCGGAAATGACTCGCAGCATTGAACGTCAATTCGTAGAAACTTCCGCTTTTGGAAGCTCCTTTATAGTTTAAGTTAATGTCGCCATAGGGCCGTGCCAGCCCCATGGTTTTTGTATATCCTACGGTGGTGGAGAAATTATACCCAAACGGTATATCCTCTGTACGGCCAAAGCCATAAACGTATTGGGTTTTGAAAAAGTCCTGCTCGTAAACTGTAAATTCAGCCAGTACGCCCCGACTATTGTGGTAGCGGCTTTCATTCGTCATATATTCCTGCTCAGGTTGATCAATGAAATAGCCATCAAATGCACGCAAAGCCACAAACTCTCGGCGTCGATCCTGAAGGGGTTTTTCTGAACCAAAGTTAAAGCCAGCCCAAAGATTTGCCACATTGTATTTGTAATCAAGAAATAAGGAGTCTGGAAGGGAATATACATTTTTAGACCAATTTTGGCTCCATCCAGCTCCTCCTGCTAATTTCGAATAAGGTGAAACCAGTGGTCTTTCCAGACTGATCCCAGTTGCATATTCTTTCTCTTCTCCTGCGCTGATGCCTGAGTTTAACTGAGTATAATAAACCATTAAATCCACAAAACTTCCTAACAGACTGCTTTTGGAATAGGCTGCTGCTATACCTGTTTTAGGAACCCTGTCATTGTCATAAAGTACATCAAATTCAATTCCCTGTGCCCTTCCATCCACGTTTGCGTCATAGATTTTAAAAAGGGGAGCAGTGGGAAAGCTTCCTCCCACAGATCCGCCAATGCTGAAAATATCACGAGTTACCACAGTCAGATCCACCGAATCTGTGTCCACAATAGGAGTGACTATGATTCTACTTTCCAGAATGAAGCTCTGGTCTCTAAGATATCGCTCGTTGTCTCCAAGTTTGTATGGATTGAGCCGCTGGTTGGGCCTGATAAAAAGATGCTGCCGGATGGTTTTTTCACGAGTATTAGTGTGCAGGCTATTGGCGATGCGGCCAATTTTTTGAACAATGGGTTTTTCTTCACCATAAATGGAAAATTCAAATCCAACCCTTTTCACATTGATGTTGCGGATTATTTTTCCTTCAAAAGGGATGAATTTTTCCTCAGCCTTTTCCACCAATACCGTGTCCCTGCTAGATCGGGTGATCAGGTCTATCCCTTTGGAAAGCGCTTTTTGTGCTGCCGAAACTTTAGAGGTATCGTTCTCATCTTGGGCAAAAAGATCCATGCTCATACTTAAAAATATAAGTAGGGAGAGAAGTGCTCTAGATGATGTGTAAGACACGATTTTGAATGTTTTTAGAAAAACTCAGCGGTACTTGTTTATACCTTAAAGAAGGTAAGGGATTTCAGCGCATATTCTTTGCCATGCTTGCAAATCTACTAGGAGTTTGAGTAAGAGACTGGTCAGAACCATCAGTTTAAGAGAAAATAACAATCCATTAAATGGGTTTTAATGCCTATCTCTTGAACGTAGGATTTAGGAATAAGTAAAGCCCTGCATTTCGGTAGTTAAAAATTACCGTTATATAAGATTTCTCAAAACGCATTCATTTGTGTGAATTCTACTTTATTTAACTATTAATAATCACCTAGAAAATTCTGATTGCTTTGCATTGAATTAATGTGGATAAAAAGAGGTGCATATATGTTTAATGTTATCGTGCTACCTGGCGGTTGATTGAACTGAGGACAACTCGTGCAATTATATAGCAGAAAAATAGTTTTACCAGAGCTGTGATCGGCATTTTTCCGGAAAAAACCAGTCTCACTTTGGTGTCCCGAAAGTCATATAGCATATTGGTAATTATCTCTAGTACAGATGAATAGTTGATTAGAGTCAGCTCTGATAGTGATCCAGATTCTGGTTTCAGAATGATTGACTTCTAGCCTTGGATAACTTTTTTGGGAAGTATACTAATTTATGTTTGGACGTTTAAGTATGTTTCTCTATGTGATTAATTTTCACTGGGAAATTATTATATTGTTAAACGTATGCTTCTATATAATTAATATAAGGCTAAAACTTCCTTAACAAGCCTGTATCTTATATGATTTACTTTTGCACTGGAAAAAAACTAGATGTAAAAGGCTTTCCAGAATCAATTATTGAATTTCTTAGTTACCCAACACTTAAAATTTTATGCATTCAAAATTACCATTATCTAAAATCATCCGTGCTTCCACAGGCTTGATTATATGGGCAGGATTAAGTATAGGCCCATCATATTTAGTTGCCGAGGGTATTGAAATTGAGGAGAGGCTAAAGACAAACTACCCGTTCAGCGATTTGACGAGGGTAGAACAGCCAGTTACCGGTACGGTAACGGATGAAACAGGAGCGCCATTGCCTGGCGCTACGGTTCGTATAAAGGGATCAGTAAATGGTACAGTTACAGATCTTGACGGGAAATTTTCTCTTGAAGTGGGAGAAGATGCCATTCTTCAGATTTCTTATGTAGGCTATGTGATGCAAGAGGTTTCGGTGAATGGACAATCAATTATAGATGTCCAATTGGAACCGGATGCTACGCAGTTAGATGAATTGGTGGTAATTGGCTATGGTACCCAAAAAAGATCGGACGTCACCGGAGCCATCGGTTCTGTGAAAAGTGAAGATTTTAATAAAGGAGTGGTATCAAATCCAGTGGATCTTCTGCAGGGTAAAATAGCCGGTGTCAACATCACATCTACCAGTGGCGAGCCAGGGGCTACACAAAATGTGATAATTAGAGGTATCGGGAGTTTGCGTTCAGGAACTCAGCCTCTTTATGTGCTTGACGGTTTTTTGCTGGACAATTCCGATACAGGGGTTGCTTCAAATCCCCTAAACTTCTTAAATCCTAACGATATAGAAAGTATTGATGTGCTAAAAGATGCCAGTGCTACTGCCCTTTATGGTTCGAGAGCATCTAATGGGGTAGTGGTAATTACTACCAAAAAGGGAAAAAAAGGTACTACCCAAATGAATTTCTCTGCTTCAACAGCTTGGTCATCTATCGCTAAGAAAATCGATGTGTTCGGTGCAGATGAATTTCGTAGCCAGGTTGTCGCTGCAGGTGGAGCTTTAGAGGATTTCGGAGGAAATACAGACTGGCAGGATGAGCTTACCCAAACCGGATTTTCGCAGGATTACAATTTTTCGATGAGCGGGGCCAACTCGGAGAAATTTTCCTATTTCACCTCCGTAGGTTATCAGGATCAAGAAGGGATTTTGAAGAACAGTGAGCTGAAACGTTATTCCGGGAAATTGAACATGAACCAGAAGGCATTCAATGGAAGGCTAATCGTGGATTATAACCTGACTGCCTCTCACACTCAAAATTTGCGACCAAGCATCACCTCGACTATCAGTGATATGCTTAGTTTGAATCCCACAGTTCCCGCATACACAAATGGTGAGCCTACTTTATTGAATACCAATGCTTTGAATCCAATTAAGAGGTATGAGCTATATAGTGATGATGCTGCGAACAACAGGATTTTG
Organism: Algoriphagus resistens; assembly: GCF_001442615.1. Taxonomy (GTDB): domain Bacteria; phylum Bacteroidota; class Bacteroidia; order Cytophagales; family Cyclobacteriaceae; genus Algoriphagus; species Algoriphagus resistens. The sequence continues at coordinate 70,546 of NZ_LMXN01000001.1, forward strand.
GCGACGATTTCACCGTCTTTTGAAATTATTGACAACCTTACCTACAAGCTGAACCTTGGTGTGGATTACTCCAGTACAAACAGGTATCAGCAGTACAAACCTTATACAGGAGTGATCAATGAGTCAAATGTTTCAGACGGGGCATTGGACGAAATAATAAGTGCAAATACCAATCAACTGGTAGAGAATACCCTGACTTACAATTGGAATACAAACGTGCATAACGTAACTGTATTGGCGGGACATTCTTATCAGACATTCCTGGATGAATATAGATTAACTTCAGCCAGAGGCTTTGCCGATAATAATATTGAACCTAGGTACCAGGATCACAACAGTACCAGTGAATATCCTACCACGGTTAATTCCTCTGCTGTGAAGAATGAGTTACAATCTTTCTTCGGTAGATTCAATTATACCTATGCAGATAAGTATTTGTTTACTGCCACTTTCCGGGCGGATGGATCTTCCAAGTTTGGTGAGAATAACAAATATGGCTACTTCCCTTCCTTGGCCCTAGGCTGGAATGTAAGTAAGGAAGATTTCATGGCCAACTCGGTATTCGATAACTTAAAAGTGCGTGGAAGCTGGGGGCAAACGGGGAATCAAGAAATCCCTTCCAAGATCACTAAAGCCAGCTATTCTGAAGATAGACTTTCTCAAGGATCTGGCAGTCTAAATACATATCCTATTGATACCGATGGCAATTCATTGGACGGTTATCCTTATGGGATCGTGTTTACACGTCTGGCAAACCCTAACTTGCAATGGGAGGTGTCCACCCAAATAGATTTTGGAATTGACTTTGCATTCTTTGATTACCGATTGACCGGTACCTTGGATTATTTCAATAAAGTGTCCTCCAATATTCTACTGGAAGTAGTTCCTGCCGACCCTGTTCAGCCTACATCTACTTATTGGGACAATATCGAGGACATGAAAATCCATAACAGTGGTTTTGAAATAGCGTTGGATTATGCCAGCAATGAGCAGGGTGACTTCTCGTATAGCATTGGCGGAAATGTCACTTTTATTCAGAACGAAGTAAAAGATTCTCCTTATTCGGTGTTGACTACGGGGGCAGCCCAAGGAGCTGGTCAAACTGGTGCCACTATCAACGGATACATCAATAATCAGCCTATCGGAGCATTCTATATGCTTCAATTTGATGGGATTAGTGAAGACGGAGTAAATAGGTTTAAGGATATAAATGGAGATGGTGAGGTTTTGGACAATGACCGGAGTGTGGTGGGAAGTGCGATTCCTAAATTCATCTATGGCTTTCACACGAACTTTAAATACAAAGGCTTTGACTTAGGATTGAATTTTAATGGTACATCAGGAAGCAAGATTTACAACCACACAGCTATGTCCCTGTTCACCAAAGCTCAATTATCCAGATCTAATAACACCACGGATTTTGCTGTTCAATACCCGGAAGAGTCATTTAATAATTCCAATACGGTATCTACCAGATTCTTGGAGAGTGGCTCATTTTTTAGATTGAATAACGCTACCCTGGGCTATAATTTGAACACGGATGCGATGGGATTGGGAGATGCTTTTCAAAACATCCGCCTTTCTGTCACAGGACAAAACCTGTTTGTGATCACAGATTATACAGGATTCGACCCGGAAGTAAATACGGGTTCTACTGCAGGGGGGATTCAGACTTTTGGCATCGATCGATTCACCTATCCAAGAGCTAGAACATTCTCGATAAACCTGAATCTTACCTTTTAAAAAGTAGGGAATAAGTAAGTACTACAGAAAATTATAGATACATGAAATCGAGTATGAAGCAAGCGACTAGCACAGGGATGATTAAAATGCATGCGAGATTCCATATGGCCTTTAAAAGACAAATTATAAACACATGAAAAATAATAGATTTTACAAAATACTTCCGATAGCTGCTTTTTTATTCGCATTCCTCGGTTGTACAGATTTGGATGAAGAAGTTCTTGATGAGTCATTGACTGGCACAGGACAAGCGGAAGTGATAAGCGGATCTATTGCCCCTGTATATGGAATGCTCCGTCAAGTATGGTTGCATACGGTTAATTTTGGACTTCAGGAAGTTGCTTCGGATGAGGGGATACTTCCTTATCGTGGAGGTACGGATTGGTTTGATGGAGGTAAATTTATTGCTATTCACCAGCATCTGATGACGCCTACCAATAGTTTGGTGGGGGATACCTGGACCTATATCACCCTGGCTTTATCCAGGGCGGTTTTGGCAGAGGAGAGATTGAGATTGGAAGTGGAAAACGGCAATTCTAGCGCTCAGGACCCACTTTATGAAATGATAGCGATGAAGGCATACCTCAATATGTTGGCTCTGGATAATTGGGGGCTTGTTTTCAAGAAGAATAGCTCCGAAGAACTGTCAGAAATCCTCAGAGGTCAGGAAGCAATCAATTATATCGAAACCGAACTTTTATCAGTGGAGGATGTAATTAACAGCGATAAAGGACCTGGAAGAATGAACAAGCATGCGGTAAGTGCGTTGTTGGCACGCTTATATCTGAATGCTGCCGTGTATAGAGATCCATACGGAACGCCCGATTTTAGGTCAGAAGATATGGACAAGGTGATCCAGTACACAAACAATATTATCGATGGGCCGTATTCCTTGTCCGCTGAATACTTTGAACTATTCAATGACGATAATAATACAAATCCTGAAATAATATTTTCCCTTGATCAAAGAGGGGTATTGGAGACAGAGCACAGTCGCTGGGCATACTGGCCGATTTCGGGAGATTTGATACCAAGACCTGAATTTCCGAATACCCGTGGAACAGATGCGGTGGCAGTGACTCCGGATTTTTATCAGACTTGGGTAGATGCTTATGGTGATGTAGATCCTGCTGATGCCGATGCCCGATTCTTCCAGGAAAACACAATAATCCCTGAAAACCTAAAGGATCTTAAGGGAGTAAATCCTACTAATGATGAAAATCATTTTTATTCCATAGAAGCCACAGATTTTGAAATTAACAGAGGGATACTTCGAAATATTATCTGGGGTCCCAGAAAAGATGGAGGAGGGAATATACTGACGGATAATGAAGGTAAAGTAAGGATATATCCAGTGATCAACAGAAGGAGTAGTGGGGCCGACATACGTTATGTTGATCATACACTCAAGGTGGATTTCACCACAGAAGGAAGTTTACATAATGCCGGATACCGATTTTCCAAATACCAGTTTAGCCGCACAGCTACTAATTGCTGTAGTTACAGCAGTGTGGACTTGGTGTTGATCCGCTTGGGAGAGGTTTATTTGATGCGTGCTGAGGCTAAGTTGAGAAAAGGAGACAATGCTGGGGCTTTGGCAGATATCAATACCTTAAGGACTTCTAGAAATGCACGTCCAGCTCAGACTCCAGCTCCATTGAATGCAATTGATTTGGATATTTTATTCCGGGAATCAGGATTTGAGCTGTATTGGGAAGGACATAGAAGAACCAATCAAATACGCTTCGGAAAATATGAGGATAGTTGGACTGAGAAAACCGATACAGATGTCCACAAACGCTTGTTTCCAATTCCCCAAAGAGCAATGGATGGAGCGTCAAGTGAACCAGGGTTTTTGGTACAAAATCCAGGGTATTAAACCTCAGAAATAGTTAACTAAAAAGCCGATGGGATTTCTCATCGGTTTTTCTATGTGTGCCGTGCATGGCAATCAACTAGGTGGTAAAAGTCAACCGCGGAGGTTTGAAGTCACCAACTGCTTCATTATTACAACCTCAATCACTAGAGAAAACTAAGGAAAGAAGGCTACGTTATCTTTTCAGACTATTGCCAAAAGGTCAGACTCAAAACTTAAAGAACCGCGCCGTATCCCGAACGAAACGTACGGTGGTGCAGAATAGATAACAGCTAGTTTCCATCTCCTCGATTACCGATTATTTTTAACCACGGAGATAGTTGAAAGCAGCCATGGTACTTTTTCTTTCACCTCCGATAGAGCTTGTCAGTAATACATTTCTAAATTCCTGCTACTTTGGTCCTTATCCCAAAATCTATCCGCAGGGTTGTTTTTCTTTCTAAAAAACCGAAATGAATTTGGACCAAACCTTGGGGTATTCGGAATTGCGGGAACCCAAATTTGTAATCAATTCTCTATTTTCTTGATAGTATTATTCTTCAGATCTATTGTGAAGTGGTCAGAGGGAAGTGAGTAAAATATCTTCTCGAAAATCCCAAAAAACTGGATCAGTTCTTTGTTCAGTTTTTTATCATCCCTAAAAGTCTTTTGGGTGACAACTGGAATGATTTCTTGGTAAAAACGCAACCTATCTGCCGGAATTAGCCTTTTGCCGAGTTCATCTCCATTCTTTAGAAGATAAAAATCATCGATAATCGTATGGCTGGAGGTGGTTCTAATGGAATTGGATTTTAGCTTTTTGAGTTTTTCGGTTAGAAAAAGTTCACCCTCGTTTTCATCCATTTCACTCCAACTTACAAATTCCTCCCGTTTTAGATTCTGCAACAACAACGCGAGATTTTCCGGCCAATCGGAGGGGATAAATCTTGATTTTGTCAGCTCCGACAAATGATTTCTGGTATATTCCAGGTAATCCTTTGATGCTAAAATGGTGCTGTCCCAAATGCCGGGATCTTGTTTTTCCAACAGCCAGCGGTGCTCCATTCGATAAAGATCAAAGAACTCATTCATTTGGTCTACTTCTGCGAGCGGAATCGTTTCGATTTCAAATGTCGTAGTATTGGAGGTTTTTACAGTTTTATAAGCTGGGGGGAAGGCAGCTAAAGAAGGTACTTGGATATTATACATAGTATGGGTGGTTGTTTGGTCATGATAAATTCCGGTATCATTGATATGCATGTGTCCGGCGAAATGAATTCGGACTCCGGCCTCTGCATAAAGATTTGTGGTTTCTGTAGAAGGTACTCTTGCCAGCTGAAATTTCTGTGCTCCAAAAAGAGAACGCATTTCATCTGAGGCCCCATCGTGAAATTCCACTAATGGATAGTGGCTAAAGGAAATCAGTGTTTTCCCTCTTCTTTCAGCTTCAGAAGCTACTTTTGTGATCCAGTCTAGTTGGTGTTTTTTGTGAAAAGCAGCCTGATTAAAGCCTACGGATGATCCTTTCCACTCAGTTTCTGTATAAGTATACACATTTCCATCCAAAGCTAAAAGCCAAATGCCTTCAACTGGCTCAACAACATAGCTAGCATCAGGCAGGAAAAAACCCGGCTCACCGGCTTCATAGATTCTGTTTTCCAGGGTTGAACTGATTTTCGCCCTTTGAAAATCATAATTGTCCACATCGATTGGCTGGAATGGATGAGCCCAAAAGAGATCTTTTTCACTGGGGAAAAACCCAAAATCACCCAATGCACTGGTAATCTCTGCATAGCCCCAGTAATTGATCTGGTCAGAAATAGCGACTTCCATGACTGGAAATACATCCTTGGAACCTGCAATGGCCTGGGCAGATCCATCTGCGCTTAGAAAATCACTTTTACCAGCTACTCCTCCAAATGGCTTGACAGGATCGTGATTCCCCGTGGTCAGGAAAAAGCGCATTCCCAAATCGGATGAATACCTGTCCAGGATTTTCTTTAAAGCCATAACATTCATGGGCTGACCGTCATCAGTAAAATCACCGGGAAGCACTACAAGTTGAATCCCTCTCTTCTTCAAATCTTCGAGTGCGCTGATGAAAGCAAAGTAATTTTCGTTGAATAACCGGGTGGAGTTAATCTGGCTTTTCATCGTGCGAATAGTGGCAAATTTGCCGGAAGCCGGATTGAAAATACCTTTGAATTCCTCTGAATTCAGATCTGCATAGATGTTTTGCAAATGAATATCGGAAAGAAATGCAATTTGGGTTGCGTCTGTTTGTGCGTGGGTTGAAGGGGAGCAAACCAATTGAAGAGCTAGCTCTAGAATCACAGGAAGTAAGTATTTTCTGTTCAAAATCAGTTGAGGTTACTTTATTTGTTGACCAAAATCGGGTTAGGTCTTTCGAATGCATCTCCTTCGAAATTAACTTTATAACCCGATTTGAAAAAAGATGATGGCTGATAATAATCTGTGGAAATCACCTGGGCACCAGAAGCTTTAGCCTTTTCGAATCTGATGTAATTCTCATTTCTGGCCTCTTTGGTATCTGAATCTGCCCGTGTTCTGATCATATATCCTCTTCTGACAAGGTCGCTGATGTAGGATCCGTTTTCAATTGGATTGTTTATGATTCTAAATCCGGCAGTAGAATTACCTTCCTTTTTATTTACAAAAAGCACTGCAGTTTTCAATTCCGGTTTAGCATTCAGGTATCGGTCTATTTTTTCATCATTTTCATCTAATACAAAAAGAAACTTTCCTCTCATCTCATCCAAGACAGGCCAGTTCCCAGCCAAAACAGCAGATTCCAAATCCACATAATTTCCCCTCACCAAGTCTGGAGTAATCAATTTCCCCATTCCTAAATGTGTTCGGATTTCCAAATCTATGCTGTCCAAGGCTGTGGACGTAAAAGGAAGTGTAGGTCTTGTGCCGGGGATATTCCCATCTTTGGCATTGATCAAAATAAAGATGGGAGTATGATTTGGGTTGCTTTCGCTCCAATTATATAAGGCTTTCAGTGCATCTGCAAAAAGTAAGTAATGCGACTGAAAATCCAGATCCTGCACATGGAAAAGCTTTAGCCCCGGTTTGGAAAGTACATCATTGGGATCATATTCAGGAATGCTTCCACCGCTGCTTTTGATGATTTCCAGGCCTTTCGGATTGGAATACTTTCCCCCTTCAGGATCGTGGAAAACGTCCAGTTCCAAGTTCCTCAAGCCCATATCCAACTGAGCTTCCAGTGGAATATGTGCATATTCCAGGCTTTGGGAAGCAGAAGGGTTCACTTGGGACAAGTACTCCAGGAGTTCAGGAGCCATTTCACTTTTATAGCTGTTGTGGCTGCCAATTACCTGAATCTGATTTAGTTTAAGGTTTTGTGCAGAAAGATGCGTGGAAAAGAGGCTGCATAAAGCTGTGAGAATAAAGGAGGATCTGAATTTCATGCTGTAGGAATTAATTGGCAAATTTCAATTTTTTTGGCAGAAACCCGTGAAATAGCGCTTCACCTTTTTGTTATGATTTGGAAGCAGAGGGTAGAGATAGATATCATTGTAACTGATTCAATATCAGTACTCCTGAGTGTTAAGCTAAAGGTTTTGTCGGAATTATTCCTACCTCCATTTTATGAATAGGTTATGCATCGGTTAATTCCTGCCCTTATAGTCTTTTAATCCCATCTAATCAACTATTTTTGAGGATGCGTAACTTCTTTTTTCTCTCCCTTTTTCTTCTCTTGGCGGTTCTACAGGTTTCCGCTCAACGCACGGCAAAATTCCAGGTCCACTCACACAATGATTACCTCCAAAAAGTACCTTTTTGGACTGCTTACTCTGCAGGAGCATCGTCTATAGAAGTAGATGTGATTCTGAAAGACGGCAAGCTAATGGCCGCTCATGAACCTGCTAGCATTGACCCCAAGCGTACTATCGAAACTCTTTATCTGAATCCTATTTCCGAGGGGCTAAAAACAGGGTTGGTTTCCTCTGTCAATTTTCATTTGCTGGTGGATCTGAAAACAGAAGCCTACGCTACGCTGGAAGTCTTGTTGGAAAGCGCGAAGAAGTATGAAGATGATCTTTTCAGTGCGGGTAATCCAGGTGGGTTAAAATTGATTATTTCAGGGAACAGACCAAAGGCTGAGGATTACCGGAATTATCCTGAATGGATGCTTTTCGATTATCAAAGCATGGAATTGACCGAGGATTTACCTTGGAGCAAAATAGGAATGGTGAGTTTGAGTTTCCGTCAGTTTTCAGTTTGGAATGGGAAAGGAAGAATGGTAGAAGGCGAGCGTGAGAAAGTTCAGGACTTCATCGATCTGGTTCATAGCTTTAGTAAGCCAGTCCGTTTTTGGGGTTCTCCGGACAGTAAGACTGCCTGGAAAGCTTTCCATGAAATGGGAGAGGATTATATCAATACCGACCATCCGATAGACGCAGTAGAATACCTGGCTAACTTAGAAAAGAATAGCTATCAGAACCCCTCAAAACATGAAGTTTATCACCCGAAATTTGAGGTGGATGGGACAGAAGTTCCTGTGAAAAATGTGATTTTGATGATCGGGGATGGAAATGGATTGGCACAGATATCCTCCGGGTTATTTGCCAACGGAAATGACTTAAATTTAACCCAGTTGAAAAACATAGGTTTGGTGAAGACGCAGGCTGCGGACGATTTCACGACGGATTCTGCTGCAGGGGCTACCGCTTTTTCCACGGGTGAAAAAACAAACAACCGTGCATTGGGAGTGGATACTGAAGGAAGACCGTTGAGGAATTTGCCGGACATACTCGATGAATACGGATTCTCAAGTGGAATTATCACAACAGATAAACTGACAGGAGCGACTCCATCTGCATTCTATGCTCATCATTCCGAGCGTGATGATTCTGATCAGATTGCTGCTTTTTTGCCAAGTAGTAAATTGGATTTATTCATAGGTGGAGGTGGGGATAGTTTTACTGCTCAACTGGATAACTTAAAAAGTGCTGGTTTTAATCTAGTTGAAAGTCTGGAGGTTATGGATGCAGATCGGATCGGCTATTTTGCAGCTCCGAGATCCTTACTTAAAAAGCTGGATGGGAGAGGGGACTATTTGCTGAAGAGCACTGCATTTGCGCTCGATTTTTTTGATCAAAAAAGTATGCCATTCTTCTTAATGGTGGAGGCAGCAAGTATTGATTCGGGAGGGCATTCGAACAGTACTTCCATGATTGTGTCCGAGGTGCTGGATTTTGATGAGACGATCGGGGAAGTACTTCGGTTCGCAGATGAGCATCCTGGGACTTTGGTACTGATTACAGCTGATCATGAGACAGGGGGAGTTTCCATTCCTCAGGGAGATGTAGCTTCTTCCAAGGTGGAACTGGGATATCATAGTGATGATCATACGGGGATTATGGTTCCGATCTTTTCCTATGGAGCACATTCAGGAGACTTCAGAGGAGTGTATGAGAACACGGCCGTTTTTCACAAGATTATGAAATTTGTGAAGGAATATCATCAGAAGAACTAGGATGTTAACGACCTACCGTCTTCCTGCAATAGTGAAAGGAAGCATAAAGAGATTTCTGACAAAATCGAACGAAAGATCTATCGCGAAGCCCAAAAGCTTAAAAGGAAGCAGTATCAACCAGAAAACAGGGTAGAGAAATAGCCCAATGATGGCCAATGGCCAGCAGAGAACAAAAAGAATACACCAGAGTAAGAAGCTAATCATTTTTTGTTTTTTGTGGTTTTCTAATCAATACCTGTTCCAGTTTAATAAGCTGTATTCTGGGTAATTGGAGCTCATTCTGGCTTAATTTACTGTTTCAGTATCGTACATATGCATGCTTGAGCCGGACAGTCTTCTGAGCCCGAAAGAACAGTACAATCACTTTACCGGCTTTTTGAACTAAGTCTCCATGCTAACCCTTCCTTTTAGAAGGAGTTTAGTTCTGTGCAGAAAGTAAAGCCCAAATGCGGAATGAAAGAGGAAAGGTGAATTTTTGTATTATGCCGCGATTAAATTTTGTATTTTTTTATTTTGTAACCTTTAAAAGCTAAAATATTTTTATAATTTGGTATAAAGAAAGTCAAAAACACTCCAAGGTATTTTTAAGCTTAACCGGATAGGCCGACAGCGCCATTTCATTTTTTAGCATGTGCATTCTATTAGCTTGGAAGATTTGGGGATTCGTCTATTTAGTATGAATTAGACGCTTTTTTTGAGAAATATAAAGTTATTGAAATTAAGAATTGAGTTTTATAGCATTTTAAAATCCACTGTTTAATACAAAATAAACTGGCTTTAGTTTATGTTGGAACTGGGTTTAAATAATTGATTTACAGGTTTTTCATTTCTGGTCACCTGTTTTTATTGAAGTATAAGAAGCAAACCAGTTTCAACGGTGAGCTGATTTGATAAGTAGTTCGAATTTTTAACGAGTTGATAATTTAAACAAACTGCCAATGACGCATTCAGGCTAACCTTTAAAAGGAGCAGTTGATATTTCAGGGAATCCCTCGCTGCACAATACCCGCTGACTGTATATACATACAGTTTAATTATTTAATTAAAGTCAATACAATAAACCTCTCAAAAAAATGAAACCAAATCTACATAGACGGCTCTTAAGGATGTCTAAGAGGATCCTTTATGGATTCGTTATTCAGCTATTATTTAGCCCGTTGGTTATAGCAGGTCATCAAGCTATGCTCGGGCAAGAAAAAGTGCAAAAAGATAATTCAGGTATCGTTAAAGGGGATGCCAATAAAATGGCAAGTATCGCCCCAAACGAAGTATTCGAATCGCCCCTTAAGGTGGCAGATATTACTGTTACAGGAAAAGTACTGGATGAAACGGGCTTACCTCTTCCCGGTGCTACTGTTTCTGTGGCAGGCACTACCTCAGGTACTATTACCGATATAGACGGAAAATATACAATTACAGTGCCGGATGATGCAGAGCTTATCTTCTCTTATATAGGATATGAGCCCCAACGCGTTACTGTAGGCACTCAAACAGTAGTGAATGTCACCCTTAGTCCTGATGCGACCGCCTTGGATGAAGTGGTGGTAATCGGATACGGAACCACAAAGAGAAGCGATTTGACTGGTTCAGTAGGTTCTGTGGATGCAGAAGCGCTCCGTGAACGTCCGGCTTCTTCTTTGAATCAAGCGCTGGCAGGTAGGGTTTCCGGTGTGCAGGTAAACAACAACTCTGGCCGTCCAGGAGGAAGAACTACTGTTAGAATCAGAGGGTTTAGCTCCATCAACTCTTCTAATAATCCACTTTATGTAATAGATGGGGTACAGATGCCTATGGGTACATTGGATCAGACAACCAATGCGATAGACTATATCAATCCGAATGATATTGTCTCCGTGGAAGTGTTGAAAGATGCATCATCCACTGCAATTTATGGTTCCAGAGGGGCGAACGGTGTGATCTTGGTTACCACCAAAAAAGGCAGGGCAGGTGAAGGAAGTGTAACATACAATGTGGATTTGAGCGTTCCTATCATCGGCCCAAACAGGCCTGAAGTATTGAATGCGGAGCAATATCTCGCAGTGGAAGATCTTGCGTGGGCAAATATGGAGAAATATGACCCGGAAGGCTGGAATGATGGCAAGTGGGCCTACCTCAACCCGGCGCTGAGAAGAACCGATCCCCGCATTTTTGATAGTGAAGGCAACCCGCTTTACGATACGGATTGGTTAAAAGAAACAACCCAAAATAAGCTCTCACAAAATCATCAACTGGGATTTACCGGGGGAAATGAGCGTACTTCCTATTCACTTTCGTTGGGTTATAGAGATGATGAAGGCTTAGTTCAGACTTCTTATTTAAAGCGTTATTCAACAAGGTTCACCATAGAAGACAAGGTAAAAACCTGGTTGACGGTAGGCGGTAGTCTTAATTATAATAACCAGTCAGAAAATCTGGTAGATGTGAATGATGCTGTAGCACGTCAGATGGTGGAGGATTTTCCATTCCTACCGGTAAGGTATGAAGACGGAACATTTGCTAATAACCGTGATTATCCGTTTGCAGAAGGTACGATGAGCTCTATGCATAGACTACAAGGAAGAAGGTATATTCTTAATACGCAAACTACTCTTGGTAGTATGTACACCAACATTAAATTCTCGGATGCTTTGGAAATGAGAACAGCCTTGGGCGTCAATATTCTTACACAGGAAAACAATCAATCGCAGACAAGAACTTTGGCAATCGGACAAAATGGGACTGCATCCAAAAGCATGAGAAAAGATACCTTTTGGTCCTTGGAAAACTACCTGACGTATAATAAAGTCTTTGCGGAAAGACATGCTGTCACGGGGCTTCTCGGGATTTCTTGGCAGGAGAATAATTACACGGCTATGAATGCAAGTATCGAGAACTTTGCAACAGATTACTTCGAGTATAATAACCTGGGGGCAGGAAGTCAACTGCCAAGAGTTGGGTCAGGTGCGGCGCGAGAAGCGTTGAATTCATACTTTGCCAGATTAAATTACATTTTGGATGATAAGTATTTATTTACTTTCACAGGCCGTGCGGATGGTTCTTCTAAATTCGGAGAAAATAATAAATACGCCTTTTTCCCATCTGCAGCTTTGGCTTGGAGAGTGTCTGAAGAGGGGTTCCTTGCAGGAAACCAAACCATTTCCAACTTGAAAGTAAGAACTAGTTACGGACTCACCGGTAACTCAGAAATCCCTCCTTATTCTTCTCTTTCTCTGCTGAGCTCTAATTATTCTGCGATTTACAATGAAACCCAAGTAGGTGGAACCGGGCTTAATAGACTGGCAAACCCTGATTTGAAATGGGAAAAAACTGCTCAGACAGATTTTGGAGTTGAGCTGGGAATGTTCAATAACCGCTTGAATATAGAGGTTGATCTCTATTACAGAAAAACTACAGATATGCTACTGGATGCGCCTGTTCCAAGAACAAGTGGCTATGCAACGATCCGAAGCAATGTAGGTTCGATGGAAAATAAAGGGGTTGAGTTCACGCTCAATTCTGTAAATATTGATCAGGAGAATTTTAGCTGGAATACTTCTTTTAATTTATCGCTGAACAGGAACAAGGTGCTTTCACTAGCGACACCGGCAGATATTTTCGGAGTTGGTGGTCCTAATTTCACTAACCAGACCAATATCATCCGAGTGGGTGAGCCAGTGGGATCTTTTTGGGGCTTAGTGAGACTTGGTACTTGGAGTGAAGCCGAAAGAGCTGAAGCCGCGGAGTTTGTGAGTTATAGAAATGGACTTACAATTCTTCCCGGCGACATCAAGTATCTGGATGTAAACGGGGATAAAGCAATCAATGATTCGGATAGAATGATTATAGGCAATGGTAGTCCTGATTTCTGGGGAGCTATTTCCAACAGTTTCAGACTATACAATTTTGATCTTACAGTCGAGCTTCAATACAGTGTTGGGAATGATGTATTGGATATGACACTGCATCCAAGTGAAGACCGTCAGGCACTTGCGAATAGCTATATATCAGTCCTAGACGCCTGGACTCCTGAAAATCAGGATAGCCAAATTGCCGAAATCCGTGATACACGTGCCGGATATGTTACTAACGTAGATTCCCGCTGGGTAAAAGATGGGTCGTTTTTGCGAGGAAGAAACCTGCTTCTGGGTTATAATTTTCCATCAAATGTGACCAGTGCCATAAAATTGAGCAGGTTGAGGGCTTATGCCTCTGCCCAAAATTTCTTTCTCTTGACAGGTAAGGATATTGTCGGTGATCCGGAAGTTACTCCAACGAATGGAAATGTATCAAGTAACGTATTTTCTCAGGGAATGAACTGGCACAGTTACCCTAAACCAACCATCTTCATGTTTGGCCTACAGGTAACTCTTTAATTCTTTTCTACTTAAAGTGATAAACAAATGAAAAATTACATATATAACAAAGCAGGCAAATTGCTCTTAATTGGAGCATTGATGGCAGGATTTGCAGGTTGTTCGAGCTTCTTGGAAGAAGAGGATCCATCTAATTTGACACCTGAAAGTTTCTACACAATTCCTGATCATGCAGAGGCAGCCCTTGCTGCGGTCTATGCTGATACGCGGTTTATCGGAGGAGGAGCTGGGATCTTTTCGGCCAACTGGCAATTGCTTGAAGCTCCCACAGGGACTTCTACAACGGAAACAGCCCAAAATTCAGATTTAAACAATTTGTATGGGCTGATCTACGATTCAAGAACCCAGCACATGATCAACTGGTGGAATGGGTTGTACCGGGTTATTGCCCAGGCAAACCTGGTGTTGGATAAGGTTCCGGGGATTACCCCTATGGATGAGGCCCAGAAGACCAAAATTTTAGGTGAAGCAAGATTTCTTAGGGCATGGGCCTATTTCTATGTAGTCAGGCTATGGGGTAATGCGCCATTGATTACCGCTCCTCAAACTGCCAGTTCTGAGGATTTTAAACCATCTCCTGCTACTCAGGAAGCACTATATGCACTGATTGTGGAAGATTTAAAAGCAGCAGAGGCAGCGGGTCTGCCTTGGATGGATGAAAGCGGAAGAGCGTCTTTGGCTGCCGCCAAATCATTGCTTTCTAAGGTGTATTTGACTATGGCGGGTTTTCCTTTGAGTATGGGAGCATCTCACTATCAGCTGGCTGCGGATAAGGCCAAAGAAGTTATTGAGCATGGGTTGAGCAATCCATTATCGATCAATTTATTCCCTACTTACAAAGCAATTCATAACGAAAACAATGACAATAGATTAGAGCATATTTTTATGCTTCAATACAATGTGGTGGTTGCCGGAAATCCGATGAACGACATGTTTCCGAACTTCAAGCCGGTAACTTTTGCTGGCCCATCTGGAACGGGTAGTACAGTGCCTACAGAGGAATTCTACAATTCTTATGAACCGGGCGATCTCAGGGCAGTCAATCAGGAAGGATATTTCTATACGACTTATTATGAAAATGGCAGTGGAGCAGAGTTTGATCTGGGAGCTCCTTATATCTTCAAGCATTTTAATCAGATTGCTCTTGGGTCTAAGGATCAACCAGGAACCAGGTCCAACAACCTGAACGTACCGTTGATCCGATTTGCGGAAGTTTTATTGATCTATGCGGAAGCACAGAATGAAGTAAGTGGCCCAAATGCTCTTGCGGTGGAGAGTCTGAAAAGAATTCGGGACAGGGCCGGTCTGACTACACCATCTTTGGGTGGATTCACTACAGATACATTTCGGGACGCTGTCTTGAGAGAGAGGTGGCATGAGCTGTGTTACGAACAGATTACCTGGTTCGATATGCTTCGTCTGCGCAAAGTGTATAATGAAGCCACGAATGGATTTGATAATTTTGAAGGGCATACTAATCCAAGCTCTAATCAAACGCTTCAGGCAAAGCATTATCTGATGCCATATCCACTTCCGGAGATGCAGAATAATCCAAATCTTACCCCACAGAATCCTGGGTATTGATCAGTAAATTGAATAACACAAAAAGGGTCCATCATTGATGGTCCCTTTTTCATTTCAAGGGAGGGTAAGGTTGTTTCATTTTTCTACCCCTTCGAAATACCTCTTCAGTATATATTCGGGCTGCCAGCGATCGGGCTTTCTGGTAAGCGTATATGGGTCATAGTCAAGTTGCTTGATAACTGTGGCGGTCAGTACCGTTGTGTCACCGGAAATTTTTTGCCAATCGTTCAATAGGTTCATTAACTGATCTTTTGTGGAGAAGTGTTCCGGATTTTCGGCTAGGTTGTTCAATTCCAGCGGGTCATTTTCCAGATTAAAAAGCTGGGTGTACGCTCTTTCCGGATACCTGATCAGCTTCCATTCCGATGTCCGCACGGCTCGGACGGTGTTACGATAGGCAGTAAATAGACTATTTCGGGCTTTTGCGGTTTTTCCGGTAAGAATAGGTGCAAGACTTTTTCCGTCTACCTGCGAAGGTGTAGGAAGTCCTGCTAGTTCGGATAAAGTAGGATATAGGTCATAAAGATAGACCAAGGCATCGAAGGTTTTTTGTTTTGGAACCCCGGGGCCTTTGATGATCATCGGTACATTCGTGCTGTGCTCATAGAGACTTTGCTTGCCGAGCAATCCGTGACTGCCAGCAGCCAATCCATTATCCGCTGCATAGACGATGATGGTGTTTTCATAAAGCCCCTGGTTTTTGAGGGTTTGGATAATTTTACCTATTTGGCTATCCAAGTGCGTCACTAAGGCATAATAGTCAGAAAGTATCATCTGAATCACTTCGGGTTTTCTGGGCCAATCGGTAAGTAACTCATCACGAACCATCAAGTCATCAAACTGAAATGGGTGATATGGCTTATAATTTCCAGGTAATGGCAAAGTGCCATCTGGGTAATGATTGATATATCTCGCTTCCGGTGAATAGGGGTCGTGAGGAGCAGTGAAAGCTACATATGCAAAGAAAGGTTTGTCCGAGCCTGATTTTGCGTGGGAGTTGATGAAATCAATTACTCCTTGAGCAAAAACCTCAGTAGAATAACCTTTATAAGTTGGCTCACCTAGCTTTCCATTTTCATCATAATCCCTCATAGCTACACTATAGTGATCAGCCATGCCACCTAAATAGACATTTTTTGCCTGCTGAAAACTTGCTTCGAAAGCCTCTTTCTCGTTATGCCATTTGCCTGTTCCAAAAGTAGAATACCCGGCTTGCGCAAAGTCCATCGGCATGGTGCGTACCTCTTTGAGTTTATCATAGACATGAAACAGGCTTCTTCCACTAAGTAGCATGGCCCGACTGGCGGCACATACTGCTCCATGATTTCCGCCCATCACATAAGCATTTTCAAAACGGCTTCCTTCCTTGGCGAGCTGGTCCAGATTTGGGGTTTGGATGTAGGGATTTCCCGAAGCCCCAAGGGCATCAGCGCGCTGGTCATCCGCAAATAGGAACAGCACGTTAGGTTTATCCTTCTGCTGCTGCGCAAAGCTTTCTTGAAATGTGGCTGAAAATAGAAGTATGAGTCCTAATCCAATGAATTCAATTTTACACTTCATTGCTTCTTTCCTGTATAATGTAGCCGTAGTTTGTTAGGGTTTTTTCTTTTTCTTCCTTTCCTTTTTTAGTCAGGTAGGGGTTGATTATCGCCCAAATGCCTTTGACCATTGCGCCTCTTTCAGTGAACTTTTCAGTGGCCAGAACTTCCCTTTGAGACAACCAAAAAGTTATAATTATTCGGATAATATGCTGGATTTCCTCGTAAATTCCTGTTTCTATTTTCGACATGTATCCATCAGCAAGAAACTCCTGAAATAGTTCATCCATCTGTTGCTTTCGATATTCTGATGTTTTTTGTAAAAGCATGGAGATTTTCGGATATGCTCTGGTGATTTCCAATACATCTAGGTTGATGAAACGATAGCGGTACTGAAACTCTTCGAGTTGTATCAATAATAGATGTACATGTTCAATAGACGAATGATTTTCCTTTCTGATTATAAAATAATCAGACATTTCAGCTCTCATTTTATCATAAATTGCCAGAATAATGTCCTCCTTGGTTTTGTAATGATAGTCAAGATTGCCATGGCTGATTCCCATTTCGCCAGCTATATGTCTACTTGTTACCCCTTGTACCCCTACTTCATTGTATAGTTTGATGGCAGTTAATAGGATTTTATCCTTTGTCCTGATTTTTGTGGTTTTATCCATTTCTGAAGGCTTGGTTTTTTTAAAATGACGATTTGTCAAGTTATAGCTGAAAGGATGAAAAAGACGACTTTCATTCCCCTTTTTTTAAAAAGAATAGATCGTTTTTTAAGCACTCGTTTAATCAATACACTGCGATAGGGGAGCAGTCTGCCTTATAGTTGAAGACAGGTCCACTCCTGAATATCTTTTCCGATTAGTAGTTATAGAGTTCCAAAGAAGTTCCAGTGATTCCCATAGTTCTACCAAAGTATTATATTTAGGTCAAACGCACTATCTTATGAAGAGGGAAATTCAATTCGATAGATCAATCTGTCTTAAAAGTTGCCCTTTGAAATTTAAAATTAAGAACGGTACATAAACAGAAAAGAAAATGTCATACGCAACTTGGTTCTTTTGGCACAGTAGACTATTAATTTTAGCTTTGGACAATCCCGCTTTCTACTCCTTTCATTGATTACCTCAAAATGAAAAAAAAGACCCCATATCTTATTGGTGTTTGCATTGTGGCCCTTTTGCTTTCCTGTAGCAAAACAGCGGAAAAAGCCGAAATCAAACAACCCAATATCCTATTTATAATGTCGGATGATCATGCCTATCAAGCGATAAGCGCCTATGGTGAAGGGCTGAACGAAACACCGAATATTGACAAAATCGCCAAAGAAGGCGCGATTTTCACAAGGGCAACCGTAACGAACTCGATATGCGCACCAAGCAGAGCGGTTTTGCTGACTGGAAAACATAGTTTCATAAATGGAAAAGTGGACAACATCCAGGCATTTGATTGGGATCAGGATAATTTTCCTAAGCTCATGCAGGCCAATGGATACACTACCGCATTGATTGGCAAGATCCATCTGGACGGACAGCCACAGGGATTTGATTATTCGATGGTATTACCAGGCCAAGGCAACTATTACAATCCCGATTTTTTGATCAATGGGGAGAAGAAGAGAATTGAAGGTTATGTCACCGACATCACCACCGATTTGGCTTTGGACTGGTTGGAGAACGGTCGTGATAAGAATAAACCATTCGTTTTGCTTTACCATCAAAAGGCTCCACATAGAAACTGGAAGCCCGCTCCTAAATACCTGACATTATATGATGATCGGGAATTTACCCCACCTGCAAATTTCTTTGACGATGAAACAGCTTATCAGGGTAGGGGTACTGCAGCCCGGGAGCAGGAAATGGAGATTGATGAGATTATGCGCTGGGGCCGTGACTTGATGTTTGAGGTAAATCCTTATGGAGACAGCACTGGGTTGGCTGGAGATTTGAAAAGGTTTAACCCGGAGCAACTTAGGGCATGGAGGGAAGCTTTTGATCCGAAAAACGAAGCTTTTCTTAAAGCTTATGGGCAACTTGATGAAAAAATCATGAGTTTGGATAAGAAGCGTGAGATCGCCATTTGGAAATACAACCGATATATCAAGAATTATCTGCGGACAATAAAGTCGGTCGACGATGGAGTGGGGGAGGTTTTGGATTATCTAAAGGAAAATGGATTGGATGAAAACACCATAATAGTATATACTTCAGATCAGGGATTTTATTTGGGCGAGCATGGATGGTTTGACAAGCGTTTCATGTACGAAGAGTCTTTTCGAACTCCACTGCTGGTGAAATATCCAAAAGAAATCAAGCCAGGAACTACTGTTAAAAACTTGGTACAGAATCTGGATTTTGCGCCTACATTTCTTGATTATGCAGGAATCGAAGTTCCAAAGGAAATGCAAGGGGAATCCTTTAGAAAGCTGGTGAGTGGCGAAAGTAAGGAATGGAGAGACGCTGTGTACTATACCTATTACGAATATCCCGCAGAGCACAGCGTAAAGCGTCACAACGGTGTGGCCACAGATCGGTATAAACTGATTCACTTTTACTACGATATAGATGAGTGGGAGCTTTACGATCTGGAAAAAGACCCTAAAGAAATGAACAATGTCTATGGTGATCCTGAATATATTGATGTGAAAGACATGATGCACGAGAAATATGAAGAAGTAAGGACGAAATATGGCGACAGTGAGGCCAATGACAAGCGTTTCCTGGATGAGTATATGGAAGTTTACAACCGTAGGAATAGTAAATGAGGCGTTTTATCATTTTGAGCTTAACTTATAGCTTCAGATGTGGATGATAGTTGGGATCCTGATCACAATCTGTCAAGTTTCGTTAGTATTGAAAACCAAAGTATTATGAGTAATTATAAAAAAGCATACATCGCAGGGGGCTGTTTCTGGGGGATGGAAGATCTCTTTAGAACCCGTCCGGGAATTGTAAATACAGAAGTTGGCTATCAAGGAGGGCAAAACGAGAACCCTACTTACAGAAACCACCCCGGTCATGCGGAAGGAATTGAGTTGACCTATGATCCTAGCGAAAAATCCTTTAAAGAGATTTTAGATTTCTTCTTCAGAATGCACAACCCTACTACGGTAGACCAGCAGGGAAATGACAGGGGATCAAGTTATCGTTCGGCAATTTTTTACCAAAATCAAGAAGAAAAAGCAATTGCCCAGGAAATGATTGACATCGTCGATAATTCTGGAAAATGGCCGGATAAGGTGGTAACTACACTGGAGCCATTTTCTCCCTTTTGGCCAGCAGAGGATTACCACCAGGATTATCTGGTAAAAAATCCCAATGGCTATACCTGTCACTACCTCAGATTTGAAGATAGTTTTATCAAAAAATAATTAGCAGCAACAACGTGCCTTTTTATCTAAAATAACCCATTCTAAAATGAAGCATATTCTAAAATCAGTTTGCCTGGGAAGCTTGGCTCTTCTTGCTTTTGCATGTAAAACGGAGGAGGCTGAAAAAACTTCAGAGAGACCCAATATTATCTTTATAATGTCGGATGATCATGCCTATCAGGCAATTTCTGCTTATGATGATAAGCTGATCGAAACACCGAATATTGATCGTATAGCTGCTATGGGAATGCTCTTTACTAATGCATCCGTAACTAATTCGATCTGTGCACCGTCTCGGGCAACGATTTTAACCGGAAAGCATAGTCACATAAATGGCAAAGTGGATAATCATTTTCCATTTGATACGACCAATGTGACTTTTCCGCAGATCCTTCATGACGCGGGTTATCAAACTGCCATGTTTGGGAAATTACATTTTGGCAACAGTCCAAAAGGCTTTGACCAGTATAAAATTCTTCCGGGGCAGGGAGCATACTACAATCCTGACTTCATCACCAAGGATGAAGGAAATATAAAAGTGGAAGGTTATGTGACGGATATCATCACAGACATGACCTTGGACTGGCTACAGAATGAGCGAAAAGCTGATCAGCCATTTTTCTTGATGTATTTGCATAAAGCCCCTCACCGTGAGTGGCTGCCTGCTGAGCGGCATGTGGAGGAATTTACTACTAGGAATTTCCCGGAACCAGCGACACTTTTTGATGATTATTCGGGAAGAGGAAGGGCGGCCAGGGAAGCAGAAATGAATCTGCTGACGGATATGCACTGGGCGGGAGACTCCAAAGTTTACCCCGAAGTCATGGATGAGTTGGGGATTGAAGAGACATCAAGTTGGGATAAGGGTGCTTTTGAGCGTGAAGTGGGGAGACTAAATGAATCGCAGCGCGCCGTTTGGGACCAAGCGTATATGAAAGTGAATGAGGAGTTCAAGAAGGCGTATCCTACGATGACTGAGGAGGATAAAATGAAGTGGAGGTATCAGCGTTACATGCAGGATTACCTTGGCACGATCAAGGCTGTGGATGAGAATGTGGGTCGGGTCTTGGACTATTTGGAGGAAAACGACATGATGGAAAACACACTAATCGTTTATACTTCCGATCAGGGATTCTACCTTGGTGAGCATGGCTGGTTTGATAAACGCTTTGTTTACAATGAGTCGTTCAAGACACCGCTTTTGATGGCGTGGCCAGGGAAAGTAAAAGCAGGGTCAAAATCTGATGAGATGGTTCAAAATCTTGATTTTGCCCAAACTTTTCTTGCCGCAGCGGGACTTGAATCCCCTTCTGATATGCAAGGCGAGAGTTTATTGCCTTTGCTGACGGGCGATACAGCTAAGTGGACACGTGATGCTGTGTATTATCACTATTACGAATACCCTTCTGTGCATATGGTGAAGCGCCATTATGCAATTGTAACCCAGGATTATAAGTTGACGCATTATTATTTTGATGTAGATGAGTGGGAATTGATTGATCGAAAAAATGATCCTATGGAGTTGAAAAATGTCTACGAAGATCCTGCCTATGCTGAAATTAAAGCGGATTTACATAAGCAGCTAGAAGGCTTGAGAAAGAAATATGGTGACAGCTCAGAAATCAGCCAGAAATACATCGACATGTATTTAGATGATCTGGCAGATCGTAAAGGTTTTTTCGGAGGGAAAAACACCGAGTTGATAGACAAGATTTTCGAAGATAGAGAGAAGAAATGATATGGGTTTTGCCCAGTTATAGAAGCCTTTGCGGACTAGTTTGTTGAGGCTTCTTGTTTTTTTACCGCAAGGCACAGAGATCATGAAGGAAAACGCAAAGGATGATTTTAAGTTCTAGCAATTCAAGGTGTTATTCAGGGCTATACGTATTAATTTCTACGTAAGCAAATATTGATTTATCTGTTACAAAGGCTCTGCGTTCTTGACTTCTCCTATGCGGTAAAGATCATTTAATTTTTTTTAGAATTTGAGCTCCTTAATTTGACTGTAAATATCCCAAACCCATGAATAATCTGAATCAACCCTATCCAGTCTCTTCTGAAGCAAAAGCATTTTACCAAGAGAATAATTACATCAAACTCAGGCAGGTGCTGGGTCCTGAAGAAGTAGCGTATTTCAATGAGGTGATTTCGGCAGAAGTAAGTCGAAAGAATACGCAGGAAAAACCATTGGAGGAAAGAGATACCTATAGCAAAGCGTTCCTGCAGATTTTTAATCTATGGACGGAAAATAAGGAGATCAGAAAACTGGTGATGAGCAGGAGGTTAGCTCAAATCGCATCTGATTTGATGGGTTGCGAGCAGGTGAGGATTTATCATGATCAGGCCTTGTTCAAGGAGGCCGGTGGAGGAATTACACCCTGGCATGCAGATCAATATTATTGGCCAATCGACTCAGATAAGACAATTACCGCATGGATTCCGCTTCAAGCTACTCCATTGGAAATGGGGCCATTGGAGTTTTCTGCCAAAAGCCAGCAGATTGTTTTCGGCAGAGACTTAGAAATAGGGGATGATTCAGAGTTAAAAATCAAAGAAAATCTACGGATTAATAGCTTTGAACATGTGATTGAAGCATTTGACTTGGGGGAAGTGAGTTTTCACTCGGGCTGGATATTCCATCGCGCAGGGGCCAATCAGACAGATCAGATGAGAAAAGTCATGACGGTGATTTATATGGATGCTACCGCCAAACTCAAGAATCCTGCGAACCAAAATCAAATCCATGATTGGAACACCTGGTGTCCCGGAGCGAAGATCGGGGAAGTAATCAATACACATTTGAATCCAATTGCCGGGTAAGAACGGGATTGCTGAAATGAGAAAATGCACTATTTTATCGTTTTGATATTGCGCAATTTCCCAAAACTTATCCTGAACCTATGAAGCCTGCCTATTCCTACAACCAAACTTACATTTGGCTTATTACCCTCACAGCTGCTTTAGGAGGATTTTTGTTTGGGTACGATTGGGTGGTAATCGGTGGTGCCAAACCATTCTACGAACCTTTTTTCAATGTTACTTCGGCTGCTGACCAGGGCTGGGGAACAAGTTCGGCTTTGGTCGGCTGCATGATCGGAGCAGGAATGTGCATCCTTATCAGTGATAAATTAGGAAGAAAAAGACTGCTCATTGTCTCAGGATTGCTCTTTTCTCTTTCTGCTATTGGAACAGCCCTGGCAGGGACTTTCTGGGAATTCAATTTTTATAGAATCATCGGTGGAGTTGCCATGGGAGTTGCACTCAATTTATCTCCGCTGTATATCGCCGAACTTTCTCCTCCCGAAAAGAGAGGAAAAATGGTGACTATCAATCAGCTTTTGATCATGATTGGCGTACTGTTGGCCCAGCTGGTGAATTGGCAAATATCACTGGCAGATACACAATTGGCGGATCATGCAAGCTTTGAGATGATCGCAGCAAGTTGGAGTGGCCAGATTGGTTGGAGATGGATGTTTGCTGCAGAAGCAGTTCCGGCACTTTTGTTTTTTGTGTTGATGTTTTTTGTTCCTGAATCAGTGCCCTGGCTGATCAAGAATAAAGAGGAAACCCGTGCACGAAAGATCCTGGAACGAATCGGTGGTGAAAACTATGCAGACGATTCGATCACTGAAGTGAAAACTACACTAAAAGAAGGTGATTTCGGCCAGGTGAATTTCAGGGAATTGTTTCAGAAAAAGGTGGTGAAGCTGCTTGGGATTGGTGTTTTTCTGGCATTTCTACAGCAGTGGAGTGGGATCAATGTGGTGATCTATTACGCGGCTGACATCTTTCAGGCAGCAGGTTACAACCTAAAACAAATGATGCTGAATATTGTGGTGATCGGGGGTGTGATGGTGCTTTCTGTATTCATTACCATTTTCACCGTTGATAGATTTGGCCGGAAAAAACTGCTACTGATCGGTACTTCTGCGATGGCTATATTGTATGGATTGATTGGTTACTTTTTCTTTATTGATCTTGGGGGCAATGCTGTAGTATTTGCTGTATTGACTAATGTGATGTTTTATTCCTTCACTTTGGCGCCGCTCCTGTGGGTTGTACTTTCGGAGATTTTCCCGACGCGGATCAGGGGAGCCGCTATTTCCATCGGAGCATTGGCACACTGGGTTGGGAACTTTACCCTGACCTATTTCTTCCCCGCTATCCGGGAGAACCTGGGCTGGGCAAATAATTTTTGGCTGTATGGAGGTATCTGCGTCTTTGGTTTTCTGGTGATTTATTTTGTGTTACCTGAGACGAAGGGAAAATCTTTGGAAAAAATAGAAAAGGAGCTGATGGGGTGAACGATCTAGGGTCAGAGGCTACGATCAATTTCATTGATAGGCCCCCGGTCAACCAAATCTTGGGCAATCCCCATCCTTTGTCCACCCATTTTCCGAAAATTCCAGATAGAAAATTTTGGAACTTTCCCACATTCCCCGGTACGGTAGATTAAATATTCCAACAAGCAATTTTTTGCCTTCCCTGCCCCAAGATTTAATTTATGGCTTTCACCGTACTGGGCAGGATGGTTGTTTCATTTTGAAACATTAGACTTAAGGTACTTATCATACAATAAACCAAAATGAAAAAGTTACTAGCCTTTTTGTTTGCCTCACTTTTGTTTTCCCAATCCTTTGCCCAGCAAAACCTATCCAAAGAAGAGTTAAGCCAGCGCTTTCTAAATCCGGCCAATGAAGCTAGGCCGCGCGTCTGGTGGCACTGGATGAACGGAAATATTACCCAGGATGGTATTCGTAAGGATCTTGACTGGATGCAGCGTATTGGAATCGGAGGTTTTCAAAATTTCGATGCCAATCTTTTTACTCCTGTGGTAGTTGATAAAAAGCTGGTGTTTATGACACCTGAATGGAAACAGGCATTTAAACTTGCAACTGATCTGGCAGCAGAAAAGAAGCTGGAAATGGCGATTGCCGGTTCTCCCGGATGGTCCGTTACAGGAGGTCCTTGGGTGGAGCCAAAAGATGGGATGAAGAAATATGTATGGTCTGAGACTACTGTGGAGGGAGGGAAGGTGTTTAACGGGGAACTTACCAAGCCGTCAGATGTTACAGGAAAGTTTCAAAATGTTTCCGTAGAAGAAGGAGGGATTTCGGGCGGGTTTATCGGGGAAATGCCTAGTTTCTATCAGGATGCACTTGTGGTGGCATATAAAGTCTCAGATACGGAGAAATCTATAGATGAACTCAGCTTTAGGATTACAAAATCAGGGGGAGATTTTGACGAAAAAAGATTAATAGATGGTGATGTAGGAGAACATATGGCACTGCCTCCAATGGCAGTAGGAGAAGATATGTGGATTCAGTATTCTTTTGATGAGCCCCAGACTTTTCAGGCAATGGCAGTAGCGGGTGCAAGTTTTAGTGCTTTGGCAGAGTTTAATGGGGGGCCGGAAAACCGCAGTCTGAAAGTCAGCGATGATGGCATAAACTTCAGAACTATTGCCAAAGTTTCAGGAAGTACTGTTCCTTTCAATACGGTAGCTTTTTCACCGGTGACTGCAAAATACTGGAGAATGTGTTTTGAGACATTGGAACCAGAACCCAATATCTTCGCCGCCATGTCCGGTACGCCTCAGGAACTGAAACCAGAAGGAGTGGAGATTGCTGAATTTGTGCTTTATAATACACCAAGGGTAGATCAGTTTGAGGATAAGGCGGGATTTTCTCCATGGACAGAGAATGGAGAATTGGCAAAAGCTAATCTCTTACATGATTCCGTTGAGGCGATTGCGGTCACAGATGTGATGGATCTCACCTCTCTAATGAAGACTGATGGAAGTTTAATTTGGGATGCTCCAGCGGGAAAATGGAGAATTTTACGCTTGGGATATTCACTCACCGGAAGACAAAACCACCCCGCTTCACCGGAAGCAACTGGGCTGGAAGTGGATAAACTGGATCCTGGGGCTGTAGGCAGGTATATCAATCATTACCTGGACTTATATCAGGATGCAACCGGTGGTAAACTAGGTCCGGGAGGCCTGGGCTTTATGATATTGGATAGTTATGAGGCGGGGCATATGAACTGGACCCCAGGTTTTCAGGATGAATTTGAAAAGCGAAGAGGCTATTCAATGACTTCTTATTTACCGGTTTTGACTGGCCGGGTTGTGGGAAGTTTGGAGCAAAGTGAGAAGTTCCTCTGGGATTACCGAAAGACTATCGGGGAAATGATCGTCGATAATCATTACAATGTAATAGGTGAGGAGCTGAAAAAGCGTGGGATGAAGCGTTATACTGAGTCACATGAGAATAAGCGGATTTATCTGGCCGATGGAATGGATGTGAAACGCAATGCTGATATTCCTATGTCCGCCATGTGGACACCTGGAAGCCTTGCCGGAGGAACGGAAGAGGAAGTTCGCAGTGAGGCTGATATACGGGAATCTGCTTCGGTGGCTAATATATACCGAAAACCTTTTGTCGCGGCAGAGTCAATGACTTCGGTTGGAAAGCCTTTTCAGGAATATCCGGAAGTACTCAAGCGTACAGCAGATCTGGAAATGGCATCCGGAGTCAACAGGTTCGTAATACACACTTCGGTGCACCAACCTTTGGATGATAAGAAACCGGGGTTTTCCCTGGGGCCATTCGGACAGTATTTTTCCCGTCAGGAAACCTGGGCGGAAATGGCAAGAGCATGGATAGATTATTTGGCCAGGAGCTCCTTTTTATTGCAGGAGGGTGAAAATGTGGCAGATATCCTTTATCTCTATGGGCAAAACACGAATGTTACGTGGGTTTCGCGCGAAAAACTTCCCACGATTCCTCAAGGATATGAGTTCGATTATGTGAATTCTTCTATTTTGATTGAGGATATTGAAGCATCTAATGGCAAATTGAATTCCCCTGGCAGCACTTATGAAGTGTTGATGTTGGATGAAAGTACCTCTCTGATGACCTTGTCGGTTCTTCAAAAGATCAAAAATCTGGCAGATGCGGGAGTGAGAATTATAGGGGAAAAGCCTGTGAAATCACCAAGCCTGGCTGATGATGAGCTGGAATTTCAAAAGCTCGCAACTGAACTATGGAATAAAGCGAATGTGGGGACTGATGCAGAAATACCAATTCAGCCTGACGTTTTGATCACAGAAACTGATCACAGAATCCTTTTCAGGCATAGAAAATCCAGCGACAGAGAAATTTATTGGTTGAATAATAGAAGCCAGGATCCGACCACAGCGAGGGTGAGTTTTAGAGTGTCGGGCAAGGTACCGAAACTTTGGGATCCGATCTTTGGTGAGGTGAAAGACATTTCTTATCAAATCGAAGGGGACCGTACGGTTATCCCGCTAAGCTTTGAGTCTTGGGATGCTTATTTTATTGTTTTTGAGGAAAAAGCTCTACAAAATTCTTACCTCGTGAAAGCTAAGTCTGAAGCTCTTGTTACAGAGCTAAACCGTAATTGGAAGGTTGATATTGCCGGGAAGACTATTACATTACCTTCTTTGTACTCTTGGCATGAAAGCACAGATGAGCAGGTAAAGTATTTCTCAGGGTCAGCTACTTATAAGACTACGTTTAATCTTGCCGATCGAGACAAAAGCAGCAATTATGAAATTGATCTGGGCGAAGTAAAAGTAATGGCTGAAGTTTGGCTGAATGGCAAAAATCTGGGCGTGGTTTGGAAAAAGCCCTTCCGGTTAGACATCACCGAAGGGTTGAATTCTGGTGAAAATCACCTGGAAGTTGTGGTGGTGAATTCCTGGGTAAACCGATTGATAGGCGATGTCCAACCGGGAGCTGATAAATCGGCCTTTACCACCATGCCTTTTTACCAAGCTGATTCGCCTATGGTAAAATCAGGATTGATTGGGCCAGTGAAAATTGTACATAAATTTTAACAGAAAATCAGAGTTTATAGGCCTCAGTAGGAATGTAAGCTGGAGCCTTGTGATTTTTACGGGAATTTTCATTTCATCCAATCAACAACTTTGAAGACTATTTCTTTGTAATCATCCCGTTCATAGAGAATACCTATTTTTTGGGGACTGATTAAAACCAAATCGCTATAGGCTGTCCAGGATTGACCCTGAATATTTTCTTTTTGGTCTATCGGGATAGCTTTTGGCCAGGATTTCCCTTTATCCCTACTGATTTTTACCGTTAGGTTATTTCTGGATTCTGTGTCGGCATTGTTGGAATGGGCCAAAATTGTATTTCCATTTTCGTCTTTAAAAGAGAGCATGGAGCCTTGGCAAACCGGATCAGGTAAGTTTTCTTCAAAATATTGTTCAGTCCATGTGGCACCTCCATCTTCAGAATAAGCGATAATTCTGCTAGGTATATCCCCGCGTTGGTTTCGGATACTCATGATCATCCTCCCTTCTGGAAGCTCCGCCGCGATAGATTCATTAGATCCGGGGAATTTGATCGATTCGGAGATTTTGAACGTCTTTGCATGGTCGTCAGTGTAAAAACCATGTGCCTGATAATCCTTGGATTCATCCTGTGGAGGGCCTTGAGAATGGTTTGCGGCAACATAAATTCTTCCCTGGTATTCACCTTCTTGAAATTGAAACGCATGCCCGGGCGTATTGGCATAGTGTCTCCAGTCTGAGGGGTTTGTATATGAAGGATTAAAGTCAGGATTATTGGGCTTATGTACTTGACTGGTGATATTTACAGGTTTCTCCCAAGAAATGCCAAGGTCATTGGACCTGATCATCCACACTTCCCGTACGCCTTTATTCATCCGTATATCATATTCATGGTTGTTGCCCGTATTGTAAAATAAGTAAAGAACCCCTTCCGGAAAAGCCGGATCAAATAGATCCAATACCGGTGCAGGATTTCCTGCCTGAAGATCATCATAGTCCACGATGGTCTGAAGAGATGACCAGACTTTGCCTTGGTCATTGCTCCTTTTGAGCACTAGGTTAATGTCTCCGTAGTCATTTGATCCATTCACTCTGCCTTCGGCAAAAGCCAGAAGTTCGCCGTCGGGTAAGCTAATAATAGCCGGTATCCTGTAGGTAGCATGCCCTTCTTTTCCTCCTTCGAAAACTGGAGTTACTTGGGCAGGGAGAATGCTACAGTTAAAAAGAAGGCAAATGATTAAGCACAAGCGCATACAGAAAGGTTTTATTTTTTCCAATAATGAGAAATTCTAAGTCTGGAAACAAGGCTTATGCAGGTGCGCGTCATCTATATGCTTTATAGCCAAAAGAAAAATTCAAGGCTATATTCCCTTTCTGACTTAGATTTTCTGTCGGCCTGAAACAACAATCAGGATTTTTTCAGCTTCCCGAAGAAATATATCTGAATTTGTTCTAGAGAGTTTTCAAATGATTACTTTATCACTGTCCAACTTTGATAGGTAGCTATGAGACCGGACCTGTCATAGGCCAACAGGCAATAGGAAGAGCGAATACGGTTTGGGATTTGCCTTGCTAGATTCCTGCCTGATGGTAGGAGGCGAAACGAGCCTTCCCGTTGGCCAGACAGGTTCAGTTTAGGCTATATAGCCTCTGAAAAGCAAGTATAAACACATTAAACATATCCATTTTGACTTAAAAAACTGAGTTAGATTAAGCTGATCTAAAAAATCTCTACCTTAAATAGTGCCCAGAATGTTAACTATCAAAATAAAAATACTCCTAATTCTATTTTTACCTCTGTCATTAAATTCCTGTGATTCTTTAGAAGACAATGGAATTGATGTAACCATAATTAACAACTCTAGCGAATCACTAACTGACTTGAAATTCACTACGACTGAGCTTTTAGATAGTGTACCTATTGGAAAAGTTCAAGCGGGTGAACGTGTGACTGGATTTTTATCCATGCAGAGAAATAAGGCTGATGGGGCATATTCTTTGACTTTTACTCGCGCGGATGGGGAAATTGAAAATAGCATCTCAGGTTATTATACAAATGGAGGCTCGCTGGACAAACGTGTTGAGTATAAAGTGGAAAATGATACAATACTGGTAGAATTTTTCAGTTATTGATTTGGCTAATAATCACCTTTTAGCCTAAAAAGCCCCTGATTTCTCAGAGGCTTATATTTTTCATAGCAGGTATTGCTATATAGACTCTCCGTGCTGGGAAATATCCAGTCCTATTTCTTCATATTCCTCACGTACCCGCAGCGTAACAAATTTATTTAGAATAAAGAAAATTGCATAAGCCATCCCAAAGGAGAAAATACAGACACCTACTAATACAATCATATGAGATCCGAAGACGGAAATTCCTCCATGAAGAAGGCTGGTACCTTCCTTTCCTGCGAAAATAGCGGTGAGAATCATTCCCATGATTCCGCCGATTCCATGACAGGCAAATACGTCCAATGTATCGTCGATTTTCTTCAAAAATTTGGCATTCATAGCAAGGTTAGACACGATTGCGCCTATTCCTCCAAAGAAAAAGCTCTCTGGAACCGTAATATAACCCGCAGCCGGAGTGATGACTACCAGTCCGACTACCGCGCCTATACACGCTTGCAATGCGGAGATTTTCCTTCCTTGGATTCTGTCAAATAAAACCCATGTCATCATTGCTGTAGCGGAACTTATTGTCGTGGTGGCAAAGGCTAAAGCTGCGGTGGCATTTGCTCCAAATGAAGAGCCTGCATTAAATCCAAACCATCCAAACCAGAGCATGCCTGTTCCTAGGAGCACATAAGTAATATTGGAAGGCTCATGATGGGGTTTCTTTCTTTTACCCAAAAATAAAGCACCCGCCAAAGAAGCCATACCTGCACTGATATGTACTACTGTGCCTCCCGCGAAATCAAGAACTCCAAAATAAGCTCCTATCAGCCCGTTTGGATGCCAGACCATGTGGCAAAGAGGGGCATAGACAAATAAGGAGAAAATCCCGATAAAGAAAAGATATCCGATAAATCTCACCCGCTCGGCAAAGGATCCAGTGATGATTGCCGGAGTGATCACAGCGAATTTCATCTGGAATAATGCGAAGAGAATAAATGGGATAGTAGTTCCCAGTGCTTTGTGAGGCAGTTCGGCCACCTGATTAAAGAATAGGTATTGGAAAGGATTTCCAATAATTCCGTATTTCACTCCGTCTATGGTTATACCGATCGGATCTCCGAAAGACAAGCTAAAGCCCACTACTACCCAAAGCATGGTGATTACACCAAGGGAAATAAAACTCTGTAGCATAGTGGAGATCAGGTTTTTCTTGTTGACCATCCCTCCATAAAATAGAGAAAGCCCCGGAGTCATGAGCAAAACAAGGCAAGACGCCGTGAGCAGCCAGGCAATATCTGCAAATACCAGATCTTCTTCCGTGCCAAAATTTTCAAGAATAGGTTGAGCATGTTTCCAAAAAAGGCCTACAACAGGAGCTGCAATCGTTATAAGAAAAGCTACTTTCCATTTGAATTTCATTCCACTTTTTTCCATGGTCCAAAAGTAAAAGAATTAATCTTTTGTTCTGCATAAATCAATAAATCCAGAATAAAAAGTCAATAATTATAATAAAACGTCTTTAATGTTATGGAAAAATGAATCTTCTACTCAGCACGCTAACGCTTTAAAAAACAGTTTTTTAAAGATCAACTACCCGTCAGTCTCGCCACCATTATTCCTGATTGGGATTTGTTTCCTGCCAGATACTCACTGAGCGGTTTCTCTGAGATTTCAACTTCCATATTTTTAGAGCTGGCATGAAGCAAATGTATTTTTCCGTTTTTTTCAATTGCAAATCCCGTATGTACAATATCGAGATTGTCCATAGAGGTAGTGATGGCGATGAGGTCGCCGGATTGAATGTTGTTTTCCAATTTGCTTATCTCAGACTTGGGGATGTAGAAATAGTTCCTTTCTTGGATGACGGATTCTGTGGCTTTAATTTTTTCAAGATTGAAAGGATCAGCCAGTTGAGCATAGAATTTTGGGTTTTCCGACATGAAAGAAGGAACATTTGGATAAGGTGATCCTCCGATTTGCTGGGTGATATCAGTTAGAATCCCCTTTTGTTGATTTTGATAGATCCAATCCGAAAAATAATGAAGGCGGGAAGAATAGCCTTGATTCATTCCGTTTCTATAGCGCAGGTGTGCTAGTTCCTTTTCAAAGGCTTCAAAAGTAAATTCACCTTTCTTTGCCAGCCTGACCAATGTAACCACAGTTTCCAGGTAAGTGGTGCAATCCAGTCCGTTTAAATTGATTACCAGTTTTTCCGCTCCCGGTAGTTCCAGTGTTTTTTCTACGTATGGAGTGTTTAGGAATTTCTTTCCGATTAAAATTACTAACTCATTTGTAGAATTTTTGCTAAAATCTGTCTCAGAAAATTGAGCAAGCATTTCTTCCAGCTTTTGTCGGCTTTCCAAGGAGCAGACAGTTTGGGCTTTGGAGAGGAATGGGATAAGCAGGAAAAGACCTAATCCTATAATCTTGTACATGAAGAGTAGTATAAATGATCTGCTAAATAGAAATATAGAAAGCGTAGAAACTAAATAACTCCCAAATAAACAGAATCTGAAGGTTTTCTTTTTCTGGTTCGGCGATTTTCTTGACTGAATGCCAAATAGGCATGCCAATCTCCTTCAAGAGTCCAAAGGAGTGCTCGAGCAGGTGCTCTCCCTTATATTTCTGTAGCTAGCCACCCCTTTTCATACAGATGCTCTTTGAGTTGGGTTATGGATTATCAAATATGCTTCGTCCAATGCTTGTACACTGGACGTTCCGGAATTGTCTTTACAGGTAAACCTTAGCGTATGCCAGGATATCATTAAATTGACCATTCATTGATAGTTCTATTCACACAGTATTTGCGTAGAGCTAGGCGGGAAGCTTGAGACCTTTGGGATAGTTGTCTGTCCGAAGGAATAGTCTTCCCGGATGAGAGTGAATAAGCGCTGATTGCTCGCTTAAGTATTTAGCTTTGTCTGTAGCGTTTTCGCTTTACTTCCGTTCTAGAAGAAATAGAAAACAAAACCAACGGTTATCTTTGCAGTTGAAATCTCCTCTCTCGGCCTTTTGCAAGTAGGTTGCTTGAGAGGTTTCTCTAGCTTTGTCTATTCTCATTTTCCAAAAAAACGCATCAGCGAACTACCTATATCAATCCTGATTCCACATTGCTCCTTATGTCCATCAAGAAGAGTGTTTCCATCATAATTCCCAACTACAATGGAGTTTCCCTTCTTGAAAAATACCTCCCTGATACGCTAAAGGCAATCCGATATGCTGAAGTCCCTTTTGAGATAATTGTTGTGGATGATTACTCCTCTGATGGTTCGGTGGGCTTCCTGAGAGCTAACTATCCAGAGGTGAAGCTGCTTGTGAATGATTCCAACCGCGGATTTTCTTACACCTGCAACCAAGGAATTCAGTTCGCTAAGATGGATTTGGTCTTACTGTTGAATTCAGATGTTTCTCTTACCGAGAAATATTTCTCCAAGCTTTGGCGTTATTTTGAGGATCAGGACGCGTTTGGAGTGATGTCAAGAATTATGAATAAGGATATGGAAATTGAGGATGCTGCGCGATTTCTTGCTTTTAGCGGAATGAAATTCAAAACAACCCATTTTTTCTATTGCAATGATCCAGTTAAAAAGACCCCGACAGCCTATCTTTCAGGAGCAAATGCACTGATTTGCAGAGAAAAGTTGCTGGAGCTAGGAGGTTTCGATGAAGTGTTTTCTCCTTTTTATTGCGAGGATGTAGATCTAAGCTTCAGAGCGTGGAGGCTGGGGTGGAAATGCTACTATGAACATGAAGCAATCTGCTATCATGAAGTGTCTACTACCACACGTAAGGTGAAGTCCAGAAAAGCACTCCAAGTGGCCGTGTACAAAAATAAATTTACCCTTCATGCAATTCATCTTGATGGGATGTCGCTAGGACTTTGGTATGTTCAACTTATTTTTATAGAAGTATTTTTACGTGTGTTGATAGGGAAATTTTGGATTCTGGACGCTATCAGGGAGTTCTACAAAAACAAGGAGCAAATCCAGCTTTCCAAGGAAAAATTAAGAGAACAAATGGTTAAAAGAAATTCCACTTCTAGCCTCCATGATGTGAAAAAAACATTTTTTGATCCAGTCCGTACTTGGGATATTAGTTTTGTCCGATAATTAATTAAATATAAACCAACTAGTTACATTGCTGTAATACATTGATGAAGACTTATTTCAGGTTATTGGCATTTGCCAGGCCCATAGAAAAATTTGCCATTCCCTATCTGCTTTTTACGGTGTTGGGAGTTATTTTCAATACGCTCAACCTGGCGCTTTTGGCGCCTTTACTGAGTACGCTGTTCAATACTGAGGAAGGTGCTGAAACTGCCGTTGTTAAGCCTGAGAATTGGACAGATGTATTTGGCTATCTCAATTATTACGCGTTACAGGCAAATGAGCAGTATGGACCACTGGGAGCCTTGAAGCTGGTATGTGGGGTCATAATCTTATCAGTTCTACTGGGTAATCTCTTTCGGTATCTTTCCGAAAGAGTAATGGAAAACATGCGGATTCACACCTTGCTTAATTTGAGAAAGCGGGTGTTTGATAATGTCATGAACCTTCATGTGGGCTATTTTAGCAATCAGCGTAAAGGGGACATTATTTCCAAGATTTCATCCGATGTACAAGTGGTTCAATTTTCGGTGACAGCTACGCTTCAGGTGATTTTCAAAGAACCCTTACAGCTAATCGCCTATATATTTATGCTGTTTGCCATTTCTTATAAATTGACCGTATTCTCCTTATTGGTAATTCCTATTTCTGCATTTTTCATTGCAAAAATCGTGAAACGGCTTAAAGCCCAAGCTACCCAGGCGCAGCACCTTTATGGGGTGATGATCAGTTACCTGGACGAAGCGCTTTCTGGCATTAAGATCATCAAAGCATTCAATGCTACTGAGCTGATCAAAGATAAGTTTCATAATGAAAATGTGAAATATTCCCAGCTAGGAAAGAGGATGGCCAAAAGGCAACAACTGAGTTCCCCAGTATCGGAATTTCTTGGTGTGACTATGGTGACCGGAATTGTGCTATATGGAGGTTCTCTGATCATCAACAACCAATCGGAGCTTTCACCTTCTGACTTCATTGCTTATATCGCGTTATTCAGCCAGGTAATGCGCCCTGCCAAAGCGCTTACCAACTCCTTTAGTTCAATACATTCAGGACTGGCAGCTGGTGAACGGGTTTTGGAATTGATTGATGAAAACCCTGAGATCAAAGACGTTCCAAATGCTAGAGAATTGGTTGATTTCAAGGAAAATATTGAAATCAAGGACCTTTCTTTTTCCTATCCGGGCAGACCGGTGCTAAAAAATATAAACCTGATCATCCCGAAGGGGAAGACTGTTGCACTGGTAGGGCCCTCAGGTGGAGGAAAATCTACTTTGATGGACTTGCTACCCCGTTTTATCGAGCCTCAGCACGGAACTATCAGCATCGATGGCTTCGATATCAGGAAGGTGACCATGGATTCACTCCGTGGGATGATGGGGCTGGTGAATCAGGACTCTATACTATTCAATGATACCATTTATAATAACATAGCCTTTGGGAATCCTGCCGCAAGAGCGGAAGAGGTGGAAGCGGCAGCCAAAATTGCCAATGCGCATGAATTTATTCTAGAGACGGAGAATGGCTATCAGTCCAATATGGGTGATAGGGGTCTCAAGCTTTCCGGCGGCCAAAAACAACGGATTTGTATTGCCCGTGCCGTCTTGAAGAATCCACCGATTATGCTCTTGGATGAGGCCACCTCGGCCTTAGATACAGAGTCAGAGAAGCTGGTTCAAGAAGCACTCAATAATCTGATGAAAAACAGAACTTCTTTGGTCATCGCCCATAGACTGAGCACTATCCAGAATGCGGATATAATCATCGTGCTGGAAGGCGGTAAAATCATCGAGCAGGGTAATCACCAGGAACTGCTCGCCAGAGAGGGTCTTTACCATAGATTGGTTCATATGCAGCAATTTTCTGAAGTAAGCGAATAAGAAAGTATGAACAATCAAATTAAGCCCATAGCGCTGTATTTGCCACAATTTCATGCTATTGCGGAAAATGATAAATGGTGGGGGAAGGGATTCACAGAATGGACAAATGTAAGGAAAGCCACTCCGGGATTTGAAAATCATTACCAGCCTCATGTACCTCTAAATGAGGATTATTATACATTGGATGATGTGGAAGTAATGAGAAAGCAGGCTCTTTTGGCTCAATCGCATGGGATTTATGGGTTTTGCTTTTACCACTATTGGTTTAATGGAAAACTCCTATTGGAGAAGCCTATACATCAATGGATGGAAGCTACGGATATTGACTTTCCATTTTGTCTCTCTTGGGCGAATGAAAATTGGACAAGAAGATGGGACGGCAAGGATAAAGAACAATTGATTGCCCAGCAATACGACTTAGAGGATGATAGGAAGCATATTCAGTATTTGATTCAATTCTTCAAAGACGAGCGGTATATCAAAGTGGGGAACAAACCTGTGTTTCTGATGTATCGCTCAGAATCTCATCCTTACATCAAAAAAGCGACATCTATATGGAGGGAAGAGGTGATCAAAGCAGGATTTGATGGGCTGTATCTGATCAGAATGGAGAATTTTGAGCAAGGTATAGATCCTGCTTTACATGGTTTTGATGCGGGGATGGAGTTTGCGCCGGAACGGGCTTCTTCGGGAGGAAAAATTCTCAAGGATAATAAGTCCGCTTATTTATTTCACAAAACTCTACATACTTTGGGGGTAAAACCTGATAAACGCTATGAAAATGGCATTTATGATTATGGGCGATTGATTCATGGGATGAGTACAAAAGAAACTCCTCCTTACACATATTTCAGATGTTGTTGTCCCGGATGGGACAATTCCGCCCGAAGGAAACAGAACGCAATCATTTATATAAATTCCGATCCTGAAAAATTCCAACAATGGTTTGAATTCACTAAGGAGTGGACTGAGGATAATCTTCCTGAAGAACTTCAATTCGTGTTTATCAACGCCTGGAATGAGTGGGCAGAAGGCTGTCATCTGGAACCTGACAACAGGTGGAATTATGAATACCTTTTAGCTGTAAAAAACACCCTCGGCAAATAAAACAGGTTGGCTTTACGTAATCTTGATTATGAAATCGAGCATGTCGAAGGATACACCACTGGGAAGATTATATGAATGCGATATTCCAAATAGCCTTTGACAGACAAGTTATAATTCTATGAATAAAGTTTCAATTATAATCCCTGTCTTTAACTATGCTTTTGTGCTTAAGGAGACACTGAGTAATCTTCTGGAGCAAACTCATCAAAACTGGGAGGCGATCATCGTTGATGATGGCTCTACGGATGATTCCGGTGAAGTTGTAGCAGAATTTGTCTCCCGGGATCAGAGATTTAGATATTTTCATCAAGAGAATAAAGGAGTTTCTTCCGCCCGAAATCTCGGTATTGAGCAAGCTACAGGAGATTTTTATCAGTTTTTGGACGGAGATGACTTGCTGAGCCCGGCTAAGTTTGAGCTACAGTTGCAGCAGTTTGCCTCTGATCCGCAATTGGATATAAGTTACACAGATTGCTTCTACTTTTTGCACAAGGATCCCACGGAGTTGCAACCCGATATAGAAATGGAAGGCCGGGAGTGGATGCATAAGATTCAAGGAAGAGGTTACGATATGGTTTGGTCTTTGATAGATCAGAATATTACGGTAATAAGTAGTCCGCTTCTTAAAGCCTCAGTACTTAAATCTGGGATACGCTTCAGGGAGGGCGGAGCATATTTGGAAGATTGGGAATTCTGGTTGAAACTTGCTTTTGCTGATTATTCATTTCACTACCTCAGGCATGCAGACGCATTTACCTCCATCAGATTGCATAACAGGAGCGTAACAAATAAACATCAGAAAGCTATGAAGGAGGAGGTACTTACCTTAAGGACCAAGATGGATGAATTTGTTTTGCAGTCGCATTTCAACCCGGAAGAGAAACAAAATTTAATAGCCTTCAACAGGAAGCTGTACAAGGGGAACTATAAGAGGCTTATATACCATGTTGGTTTGTGGGATTTCAAAGAACTCAAAAGGCTGAAAGAGCAATTGAGCACAGGAGAATTCTGGAAGTACTACCTCAAGTCAATAAATCATCAAAGAAAGGAATTGTTTAAATCATGGATAAAACGATTGAGATAGATATTATTATTTTAAGCTATGCAAAGGATGACAAGTTGAAGAGGGTGACCGAGAAAGGACTCGAAACTCTTTTGGCTTCTGAACCTCAGGACACCATCAAGTTTCATGTGGTGGTATTAGAATCGAATGCCGCAATAAAGCCCTATAATTATCCGAATGTTCGCACGGTATTTCCTAAAAAGAAATTCGGCTATCATAGGTACATGAACATGGGAATAGAGATGACCTCTAGTTCATTTGTCTGTATTTGTAATAATGATCTCTTGTTCAGTCCGGGTTGGGCGTCGGAGATTTTGAAGGTATTTAGAGATGATCCCAGCTTGAGCAGCGTGTCTCCCGCGTGTTCTATACACCATCCTGAGCAGGGAATTTCTATTAGAAACGGTGTTAAATATGGCTACGAAGTACGTGCAGAACTGGTGGGATGGTGCTTGTTTTTCAAACGTGACATGCTCAAGGTGACGGGGAAGCTGGATCCGAAGTTTAAATTTTGGTATGCGGACAATGACTACAGCATGATGCTTCAAAAACATGGCTTGAAGCATGCCTTGGTGACAGATGCTATCGTGGATCATCTGGAGAGTCAAACACTCAATACCGAAGATGAAAAAAACAGGAAAAGACTTACTGCCCGCGAGCGTTTCTATTATGAATATAAGTGGGAGGGAAGAAGTTATTTTTCTTACCTAAATAGATTGCGAAAGTTTAAATAATATGGTTATTCGCAATGATGTCGGTTAAATTATGAATAAAGTTTCTATAATTATTCCTGTATTCAATTACGGATTTGTACTTGAGAATACACTGGGCAATCTTTTGATTCAAACTCATGAGAACTGGGAAGCGATCATTGTGGACGATGGCTCTACGGATAATTCTCGTGAAATTGTAGCTGAATTTATCGCCAAAGATCGGAGATTTAGGTATTTCTATCAAGAAAACAAGGGAGTGTCTTCTGCTCGAAATCTTGGTATTAACCAGGCGACGGGGGATTTTTATCAGTTTTTGGACGGTGATGACTTACTTAGTCCAGCTAAGTTAGAGGTACAATTACAGCATTTTGAGTCTAATCCACAGCTGGATATCAGTTATACTGATAGCTTCTATTTCTTTCACGATAATCCCACGGTTCTACAGCCCGACAGAGAAATGGAGGGGCTGGAGTGGATGCTGAAGCTTCAGGGAAGAGGATACGAAACAGTTTGGTCATTGATAGATCGGAATATCGCGGTGATAAGCAGTCCGCTTCTCAAAGCTTCTTTGCTGCAATCCGGAATACGATTCAGGGACGGGGGAGCTTTCTTGGAAGATTGGGAGTTTTGGCTGAAACTTGCTTTCGCTGGTTTTTCCTTTCACTACCTCAAGCATGAAGATGCATTTACTTCGATCAGATTGCATAACAGGAGCGTTTCAAATAAGCATTTTAAATCTATGGAGGAAGAAGTTCTTACCTTAAGAACCAAGATAGACGGGTTTATTATGAAGTCTCATTTCAATCCGGAAGAACGTCAAAAATTAGTAGCTTTCAACAGGGATCTTTTTAGGGGGAATTTTAAAAGGCTTATCTATCATGTAGGGCTGCTGGAGTTTGAAAAGCTCAAACGTCTGAAGGAACATTTGAGCACTGCTGAGTTTTTGAAGTACTACGCCAAGTCAATAAATCATCATAGAAAGGAATTATTTAAATCATTGATAAAACGGTTTGGGTAGGAGTTGACTCTTTAAACTTTGCGAAGGATGCCGATCTTAATTGATAGGGTAGATTTAAATAGTTTACTTCTATAAAGGATAATATGAATGAGGAAAAACTAATTTCTATAATTATACCGTGCTATAATTTTGGAAGATTTCTGCCGGAGACAATTGCGAATCTGAAAGCCCAGGTCTATCAAAATTGGGAGGCAATTTTAGTGGATGACGGGTCCACTGATAATACACGACAAGTAGTAGATGAGCTTACTGTTGAGGATAAAAGATTCATATATTATCCGATTAAAAATACAGGGAATGCAGGGGCAAGAAATATTGGGCTTTCGCTGGCAAAAGGGGATTATATACAATTTTTAGATGCAGATGATTTGTTGAGCTCCAGAAAACTCTCTCTTCAGGCAACTGCACTTGCTACTATGCCGGATAATGCCATCTCTTATACCCGGAATATTTACTTTGAGCATGGAGATCCTGACAGGGAATATCCTGATTTTGTTAAAAAAGGGGCAAAGTGGATGCCTGAAGTAAACAATGGAGGCTTGGAAGTAATGAGGCTCCTAGTTGAGAAGAATTTCGCCGTCATTAGCAGTCCCTTGTTTTACCGAAAATTCATTGAACAGCGTGAGATTAGATTTCCGGAGTTTTTGGACAATAAAGTGGACTGGTATTTCTGGCTTGATTGTGTTTTGAAAGGGGCCACACTTCATTTTTTGGATCATGCTGAGGCTTACACCAAGATAAGGTTACATAATAAAAGTATCACTGCAGATAACGATACCATGAGGTTTGGAGAAATTATTTGCAGGAGTAAAATACCCCAATTGATCAAAAAAGCCCCAATTCCTTTAGACGCTAAATCAAAATTATTGTCTTTGAATAAGTACTTGCGAAAAGAACGCCTAAAAGACATCGTCTATGGTGTATCCCTTGTCGATATCAATTTATTCAATCAACTCAGAAAAAACCTTGGTATTGGAACGGCTATACATTGGTATTGCAAAAATCTGAATTTTTTAAGGAAGAGCTTCTCAAAAAAGTAGTTCAGAACTTCATAATGTTTTCCTGCTTTTGCCAAAAATTCCTTAAATGCGAGCTAGGGTTTGATTGATGTTGAGCGGTTGCCCCATTTTTATCCCGCCATTCTTAGGTGCCTTTTCCTTCCCATAGGGACATCCGACAATCACTGCTACATAAGTTTGGGTGCAGCCAACAACTTTGGGTTGTAGACGATACTACAATAGAAAGCAAAGATTTGGGATAAATCAGGGGAGGTGTTAAATATCCCTTGGATTTCAAAATTCTTTCCGGATTATAAAGTAGTAAGATAGAGCTAAGGTCTTTGCCCATATAGACCAATTGCTAACTGGCCAATACGGGCCTTCTTGCTAAGGATGGCTCCAATACTTCCTCGTAGATTTCCATAAGCTGCCTGGAAATAATACTTTGATCGAACCGCCTGATATTTCGATAACCCTTTTCGATGAGATTCTCCCGGTTGTTTGGATCTGAAAGCATTTCAATATTCTGAATCAATCCGTCGATGTCATCGGGTTTGCCGTAAAGGGCACCATTTCCTCCTGCTTCACGAAAACATGACCCCGTACTCGTGATAACCGGAACGCCCATTCGCTGAGCCTCTATGATAGGAATTCCGAATCCTTCAAAATAGGATGGATAAATAAATACATGAGCCATCTTGTAGATTGCAGGAAGATCTTCAAAAGATACATTGTGCAAGAAAATAACTTTGCTCTCTAAATTATGCTCAGCAATGTATTTTTTCAGAAGGGGAAGGTACGCTGTTGGCCGCCCTATTACTACCAGCGGATACTCCCAATCTTTACGTTCTTTCAAGGCTTGAAGAATCAACTGGACGTTTTTTCGCTTATCTATTGTGCTGACAAAAAGTAAATAGTGGTCAGGGATGTTATACTTTTGCTTTACAACAAGGCTTTTTTCATAGCTCACATCCTGATGGAAAATTTCATGCACACCCTGATAGACAACCTTGATTTTTGACGGGTCTATCTGGAAATAGGAAATTAGGTCTTCTTTTGTTTGTTCGCTCACCGCGATTACCTGATCTGCAGCCATACATGAGCGTGACATTTTCAGTTTGTAGATCTGTACATCTATTGGGTTGAACAGCTCTGGGTACCTACAAAAAAGTAGGTCATGCACCGTAACTACGTATTTGGTGGATTTATTTTTAAAAAGTGGGATTTCATTGCTAAGGCCATGAAATATGTCTAACTGACTTTCACAATGTTTAGCCCCCTGAAAAATACTTCTCCAAATACCTGAGGCAACGGGGAGTTTCCACAGATCGTTAGGAGTTATGGTTTTCTGATTAGAATTGTTGCATGCCTGGGATATCTCCATGGCTTCTCTACGGACTTCAGGGGTATATAAGAGGTAGTCGTTGGTTGGGAAATTTTGGCTCAATGACTTTAAAATAAACCTGCTATAATTGCCAAGTCCTGTAAAATTTTTGAATGCACGTTTTGCATCAAATCCGATTCTCATATAGGTGGTTGGTTTAGTCTTCAAGTATCTTAACGATGGTTTGGGCTATAACGCTACAGGAATACTGCCACAAATGAAAAAAAGCGTTCTACCCCAAGTAGATCCTGATTATTCAAGAAACTCTTCTTTATCAATTCACCAATGTTTGGGAAAAAGCATTTGATACATCTTTACGTATTCCTTGCCGAATAAAAACTAAGGTATATCGAAATGTGTAAGTTTACAAATTTTGTATGTTTAATACCCTTACAAAAAAACATTAAATTGTGTTTTTGTCATTTTATTTTGGATATAATTGGCACTTCTCCTAAAATTTTTTACGCTGATATAGGAACAATTTCTTTTGCCGGTCCTTGTCACCCAAGGTTTTATGGAGTTTCCTAATTCCTTGTTCTATAAGGTGAAAAAATCAGGCAGGTCCCGGGACACGATTGATTTGTTCAAGGCTCTGGGAACAAGTTGACCTATAGTTCCCCGGTGAAAACCCGAAGCGATTCTTTTGCAGTTTCTGACCGTTTTAATGAAGTAGCAGCGAATGCCCAGGATCAGAATATGATTTGTTGAAGACTTTTAAGCTGATGCTGATTCAAAGCCAATCGCCGAGCTCAGTAAATAATGGCTGACTTACGATAGGTACCTAAAAACTGATAAATTCTCCCTTTTCCTTGACGGTCTGATTGCCCCATTGAGTAATAGCTTCCAAAATAGGCGCTAAAGTTTTGCCAAAATCTGTCAGGCTGTAAACAACTTTTACAGGTGGTTTTTTGCCATAGACTTTTCTTGCTACTAAACCGTCATTTTCTAATTTTTTCAACTGTAAACTCAACGTCATTTCTGTAATTGTTGGCATCTCCTTACGAAGTTCGTTGTACCGCTTAGCTTCGTCTTTCAAATGGTAAAGTATTACTGCTTTCCATTTTCCGCCCACCAAATCCATAGTAAGACTGACCGTACAGGGATAGTTTTTCCCATTTAGTTTCACATAATCACCAATACATTCTGTTTTCATTTTGCTGTTTTTTTAACCTATCTGTTTAGATAGTTATTGCAAATGTAGATTGCTAAAAATAGTTTTGCAACTATAATAATTATAGTCCAAGTTTTAAAAATGAGGAAAGATGAAAATATTTATTGTTCTCGCGCATCCTGAGGAAAAGAGTTTTAATGCAGCATTGTTTCACACTGCAATCAATGCTCTGGCAGGAGCTGGCCACGAAGTGAAAACAACGAATTTGTATATAAGTAATTTTCAGCCGGTAAGCGATAAAAGAAATTTTACACACCTGAAAAATGCGGATTATTTCAAGCAACAAGAAGAGGAAAAATATGCCTTACGACAAAATGCATTTTCGCCCGATATTTTATCAGAACAGGAAAAGGTACAATGGTGCGATGTAATGATATGGCAATTTCCGTTGTACTGGTTTTCAGTACCTGCTATTTTAAAAGGCTGGATAGACAAGGTGTTTACTATGGGTAAATTCTACGATAATGGAAAAATTTATGACAATGGATTTTCGGTTGGAAAAAAAGCCCTTCTTTCAGTAACAACGGGTGGCCCCCAGAAAAATTACGTGGCTGACAACTATGGAAGCATAAGCTCAATTCTATTTCCTATACATCGGGGAATACTGGAGTTTCTTGGTTTTTCGGTACTTCAACCGAAAATAATTTATTCTGTAGAACGGCTTGATGACAAAGAAAGAAAAATGATACTTGATCATTGGGCAGAAAGATTAATGAATATTGACAAAGAATAAGGGTATGGTTTTGGGGTGCATATACTAAAAAGGATTTTGAAGTGGCTACAGAACCTGAAGCCTGTGATTCAAACAGGACTGCCGTATCACCAATTTTGTCTCCAGGCTTTTAACTTCCAATCCAATGTCGGGATTATTGATTTTATTTAGCAAGTATATTGCCCCTATCGCACCCATTTCAAATGGCTGCTGGTTCACAGTGCTCAAGGTAGGATGTATAAAGGAAGAAATAGGTTCATCCGCATAGCCGATCACTGATAATTTTTCCGGGATCGGGATTTTAAGTTCGCTTGCTACCTTGTATATCTCAAATGCCAGGTAATCACTGTAGGCAAATGCCCCATCCACCTGGAAATTAGTCATACAAAACCTGATTTTTTCCACCAGATCTTTGCCGCCGCTTTCCAGGATCAGTTCCTCTTTTAATTCGATTTTATGCTTTCGAAGCGCCTCTTTATAGCCCATAAAGCGGTTGAAGGTTGTGGATAGATTTTCCGGTCCTTTTATATGGAGGAGGTTCTTACAACCAGTCTGGCATAAGTAATCTACCGCAGAAAAA
The DNA here is from genome assembly GCF_001442615.1 of Algoriphagus resistens. Taxonomy (GTDB): domain Bacteria; phylum Bacteroidota; class Bacteroidia; order Cytophagales; family Cyclobacteriaceae; genus Algoriphagus; species Algoriphagus resistens. The sequence goes on from NZ_LMXN01000001.1 coordinate 115,217, forward strand.
GCCCCATTGAAATCGTCAGAAACGACATAAGGAGTATCTATTTCCTCCGTAAATCTATCCACCAGTACCAGTGGAGTTCCGCTGTCCATCACCTCCTGCAGATGTTCAAACTTGTCATTCATTTTGGAGATGGTCGCGAGCATCCCATCAACCCGGGCATCCAAAAGTGTGTGTGTGGACTTGATTTCCTGCATCTGATGTTCATTGGAGGTGCAGATCAGCAACTGGTATCCAGCCTGTGAGGTGACACTTTCAATTCCCGCGAGTAAGCAGCTGTAAAAATGATGGGTAAATTCCGGAATGATCAGGCCTATGGTATGCGTACGGTTTTCCAGAAGACTTTTTGCAATAGGGTTGGGCCTGTAACCCAGTTCTTTGGCCAGGGAAATAATCTCAAGCCGTTTTTTCTCGCTTACCTTACCTCCTCCATTCAACGCCCGTGATACAGTGGAGGGTGTCACATGGAGTGCATTGGCAATATCAGTGATGCTTATTCTTTTCTTTTTCATTCTGGGTGGCTTGTTAGGCCTAATTTAGAATAAATGAACGAAAGCTGGTGGATTTTAGACCTGAGTTTGAATTAGCAGGTCAAACGTTTGACCAATATACTTTTAGCCAGATTTGTGATATTGGCTAATTGTTCTGGGAAAATGGTTTTATGCCATATAAAATCCCGAGCATTTAGGTGCTTGAAGCATTTTCAAATATGGAATTAGGACAAATCGGCATAGACGTACCTTCGATGATTATAGGGACAAGTTCCCTGGGCAATCTCTACGAAGCTAAGCCTTATGGACAAAAGCTAGAATTGGTTTTGGCGGCGCTGGAATGCTTTCCCAATGGGATAGTTTTTGATTCGGCGGGAAAATACGGGGCTGGATTGGCGTTGGAAACGTTAGGACAAGCACTCTATGATTTGCAAGTTCCAAAAGACAAGGTGCTGATAAGCAATAAAATTGGGTGGAAGCGTGCGCCTTTGAAAGATATAGAGCCAACTTTTGAAAGAGATGTCTGGAAAGAACTTGCCTATGATGCGGTTCAGGATATCAGTTACCAAGGGATGTTAACTTGTTTTGAAGAAGGAAATAAATTACTCAAAGGCTACCAGACTCAGTTGGTGTCCATCCATGATCCCGATGAGTATCTGGATCAGGCTGTGTCTCCAAAAGATTATGAAAGAAGATTCTCAGATATTCTGGAAGGCTATGCAGCATTGGAAGAACTAAAGCAAGCCGGCAAAGTGAAAGCTATAGGTGTGGGATCTAAGAACTGGAAAGTTATCCAGAAAATCTATCAGCATTATCCGCTCGACTGGGTGATGATTGCCAACAGTATGACAATCTACGATCATCCGGAGGAGCTGTTTAACTTTATGAAGCTATTGGAAAAAGAGGGGGTAGGAATAGTGAATTCAGCGGTTTTTCACTCGGGATTCTTGGTAGGCGGAGAATGTTTCGACTATCAAAAGATGAAGAAAACCGATTCGGATTATCAGAAAAGGCATCTATGGAGAACTCAGTACTTTGCCCTTTGTGAGGCATTTGCCATCGATCCGGCTCATGGCTGTATCCAATTTGCCATGCAATTGCCAGGGGTCAATTCTCTGGCGCTGAATTCCACTTCCACACGTAGGGTACAGGCAAATGCAATGTTTTGCGAAACTCCCATTCCTGATTCGTTTTGGGATGCCTGTAAGGAACAAGGATTGATTGCCGGGTATTTATCAGAATTTAAATTGAATAAGACAGAATGAAAATTTTAAGCTGCGTCTCTCCTGGCGAATTTAGCTTTATAGAAGGGGGATTACCGCAGATTTCCGGTGGAAGAGCTATTGTCAAGATTAAAAAAATCGGCATCTGCGGTACGGATCTGCACGCATTTGAAGGCACTCAGCCCTTTTTCTCATACCCGAGGATATTGGGTCATGAATTGGCAGGGGAAGTGATGGAAATCGAAGAAAATAAAGAAATATCCAAGGGGGACTGGGTGACTGTGATTCCTTATTTCAGTTGTAACGTCTGCGTGGCCTGTAGAAATGGCAAGCCTAATTGTTGTCAGAAAATCAGTGTATTCGGAGTGCATGAAGACGGAGGCATGCAGGAATTTGTCTCCTTGCCAATAGCTTCTTTGGTGAAAAGAGCAGGACTCAGCCTGGAGCAACTTGCCTTGGCCGAGCCATTTGCCATAGGTGCCCATGGAGTGCGCCGGGCAGCAGTGAAGTCGGGTCAGTTTGTGCTTGTAATCGGTGCTGGACCGATTGGACTGGGAGTGATGGAGTTTGCGCGTATAGCCGGAGCAACTGTACTAGCGATGGATATCAACGAGAAGCGACTGGAGTTTTGCCGGGAAGTTTGGAACATTCCACATGTGGTGAAAGCAGGAAATTCTGCCTATGGGCTAATTGAGGAGATCACAAACGGGGATTTCTGTGATGCCGTGATTGATGCTACAGGTAGCTTGACTGCAATCAACCAGGGATTTCAATACATTGCTCATGGAGGATCCTACGTGCTTGTAGGCTTACAGAAAGGAGAGATAGCTTTTTCCCACCCTGAATTTCATAAGCGTGAGGCGACTTTGATGAGTAGCAGGAATGCCACCAGAGAAGACTTTGATCAAGTGTTGGATACTATGGCTTCCGGGCAGTTGCCACTAGAAAAATACATCACCCATCGGGTACAGTTTGATCAGGTAAAAGAGGATTTCCAGTCCTGGCTCAATCCGGAAACCGGGGTGATTAAGGCTTTGGTGGAAATGTGAATTGAACAAAAAGCCATTGGAGGCTAAGCGACTAATGAAAAATGATTATTGAGTCCAATTGAGTCTAAAAAAGAAAACTTTAACAAACCCAAAAATGCCTGATTATCAAAATTCTTTAAGAAGTTTATTTGCCCTTCTTTTTATTACTTTTTCCTTTCCGATAAAAGCACAGGAAAGCTCGCCGCTGACGCTCTGGTACCAGCAGCCAGCAGGAGATGTATGGACAGATGCTTTGCCGATAGGCAATGGACGGCTGGGCGCCATGATCTATGGAAACGTGGAAAATGAGCTGATCCAGCTCAATGAGCATACCGTTTGGTCTGGAGGTCCCAATAGGAATGATAACCCGGATGCCTTGGCTGCTTTACCTGAAATCCGACGCTTGATTTTCGAGGGAAAGCAAAAAGAAGCTGAGGAGCTGGCCGCTAAAACTATCCAGAGCAAGAAGTCTCATGGTCAGAAGTTTCAGCCTGTTGGCGATCTGAATATTAAATTTGATGGGCACGATGTATATACGGATTATCGCCGGGAGCTAAATATAGAGCGGGCTGTTTCCAAAGTCAGTTATGAAATAGACGGTGTTACCTTTACCCGGAAAGCCATCGCTTCCTTTGCGGACAATGTGATCGCAGTTCATTTGGCTGCAAGTGAGCCAGGTAAAATATCTTTTACAGCATCCATGTCAACTCCGCAGCCCAATGCAATGATTGGAATAAATCCGGCAAATGAACTGACTATCTCAGGAACCACGACAGACCATGAAGGGGTAAAAGGGCAGGTGAAATTCTATAGTCTCACCAAAATCAAAAATCAGGGAGGTAAGCTTACTGCTACAGATACCTCCCTTACGATAAAAAATGCCGACGAAGCCACCATATATATTTCCATTGCGAGCAATTTCAATAATTACCTGAATCTCAATGGTGATGAAAATGCCAGGGCAGAGGCTTACATGGCAAAAGCAGCGACCAAATCTTTTGAAGATCTGCTGAATACAAATGTGGCGGATTATCAAAACTATTTCAATCGTGTAAGCTTGAATCTGGGTGAGACAGATGCTTCCCTGCTACCGACAGATGAGCGCTTAAAAAACTTTAGGACAGGGAATGACCCTCAGTTGGTCACGCTTTATTATCAGTACGGAAGGTATTTGTTGATTTCTTCTTCCCAGCCTGGAGGACAGCCCGCAAATCTGCAGGGGATTTGGAACAAAGAGATGTCGCCCCCATGGGATAGCAAATACACCATCAACATTAATGCGCAGATGAATTACTGGCCAGCGGAGAAAACCAATCTGGCTGAATTGCATGAACCTTTCCTCAAAATGGTCTCCGAGATGGCCGAGGCGGGAGAAGAAACAGCAAGAGTGATGTATGGAGCCCGAGGTTGGATGGCTCATCACAATACGGACATCTGGAGAATTACCGGCCCTGTGGACGCGATTTTCTGGGGAATCTGGAGTGGAGGTGGGGCCTGGACCAGCCAGCATCTTTGGGAGCACTTCCAATATAGTGGAGATATGGATTATCTTAAGTCAATCTATCCCATTCTGAAAGGCGCGGCGATGTTCTATGTGGATTTTCTGGTGGAACATCCCGATAGGCCCTGGCTTGTTGTCAATCCGGGAACTTCACCTGAAAATGCTCCTGCAGCACATGAAGGTTCTTCCTTGGATGCGGGCACCACCATGGACAATCAATTGGTGTTTGACGCTTTTAGTGCGGTTATCCAGGCTTCAGAGATGTTAGAAAAAGATCGGGCTTTTGCAGATTCGCTTAGAGCCATGCGGGATCGGTTGCCCCCAATGCAAATCGGGAAACATGGACAACTGCAGGAATGGCTGGATGATATTGACGATCCCAATGACCATCACCGACATATTTCCCATCTGTATGGACTGTTCCCTTCCAATCAGATTTCTCCTTTGCGCACCCCCGAACTCTATTCTGCAGCTAAAAATACCCTTATACAGCGTGGGGATGTGTCCACAGGCTGGAGCATGGGATGGAAAGTGAATTGGTGGGCTAGGATGCTGGATGGGAACCATGCCTATAAACTCATCCAAAATCAGCTATCGCCGGTGGGGACCAATCAGGGAGGCGGAGGTTCCTATAACAACCTTTTTGATGCACATCCGCCTTTCCAGATTGACGGCAACTTTGGCTGCACTTCAGGGATTACCGAGATGCTGGTGCAAAGTGCCAATGGAGAAATTCATCTATTGCCGGCTCTACCAGAGGTTTGGCAAAATGGAAGCATTGCGGGAATTAGAGCTAAAGGAGGGTTTGAAGTAGTGGAATTGAAGTGGAACGAAGGGAAGATTGAGAAAGCGGTGATCAAATCCACTATCGGAGGAAACCTACGACTGAGGGTTCCAAACACTTTGAGTTTGGAAAATGGAGTTGCACTGAAGCATGCAAACGGCGAAAACCCGAACACTTTCTATCAGGTACCAGTTACTGCCGATCCAATTGTGGCCATAGAAGCTGAGATGATACCTGTGGACCTAAGCGATATGGAGCTATATGATGTACAAACTACTGCAGGAGAGGTAATCACGTTGGTAGCAGGGAAATGAGTTTGACATTATGTCAATTTCTAGCATAGACCGAAAATATAGAAGTAGTAAGTAGAAGCACATTTAAAACTGATCTATTATGGAACCCATTGAAAATTTTATTCTATCAAGGTTTAGTATGAGGCAGTTTTTCGGACTGGTGGCTTTAGGATTGTCCTTGATTTTGACAGTGAATCTTCCTGCCCAGACCAATCCTGTGAATAAAGTTCTAATTGTAGATGGATTCAGTAATCATGACTGGAAGCAGACTACTAAAGTGGTCAAATGGATTTTGGAAGGAAGCGGGAGGTTTGAGGTGGAGGTTTCCACGGTGCCAGCTGACAGTATTCAGAGACAGGAGTGGAATCCGGATTTTGAATCCTACGCAGTAGTCATTCAGAACACAAATAATATTCATGATCTAAAGTTAACCTGGCCTGAACCTGCACAGAAGGGGCTGGAAGACTACCTGAGGCAAGGTGGAGGTTTGTATATTCTTCACTCTGCCAATAATGCATTTCCAAATTGGAAGGAATACGACAAGATGATTGGATTGGGTTGGCGCTCAGCAGATGCAGGTATAGCGTTGGAAATAGACGGTCAAAAACAGCTGAAAAAATATCCTCGGGGAGAAGGGAAGGGGACAAGTCATGGTGATCGTTTTGATGCACTCATACAAATACTAAATCCTCACCCCATTAATGAGGGGTATCCTAAATCATGGAAAACGGTGAATACAGAAGTTTACAGTTTTCCCCGTGGTACCATGGAGAATTTGACTGTACTGTCTTATGCTTTTGATAGCACAGACACCAAGAAGATGTGGCCTGTGGAATGGGTGGTCAGGTACGGGGAAGGGAATGTATATAATTCAAGTATGGGACATCTTTGGAGAGGAGAGACCTACCCACCTGCCTATAGATGTGCGGGATTTCAGACTACTGTGATTCGGGCTACAGAATGGTTGGCTAGCGGAAAGGTAACTTACCCAGTGCCTGATGATTTTCCAACACGTGATAAATCCAGTCTCCGCCCACAGGAAATGTTGGGTACAAATGAACATGAATGATTCCTTTTAAATACAATGCCATGATAAACCCTATACCTTCTAAAAAAACCGATTTTTTGAAAAAAAGCACATTTAAACTGCTATTAATAAGTTTTTTAACCAGCTTCTGCACGATAAACAGTTTTGCGCAAGATCCTAATTTTTACATTTTCCTGAGCTTCGGCCAGTCCAATATGGAGGGGAGCGCAAAGTATGAATCCCAGGATACTGTCGCAAATGAACGCTTTAAAGTACTGCAGGCAGTGGATTGCCCGGATTTAAACAGGGAAATGGGGAATTGGTATCCAGCTGTTCCACCGCTTAGCCGATGCAATACCGGTCTAACTCCCGGAGATTATTTTGGGAGGACTTTGGCAGAAAGCCTTCCGGACAGCATCAAAATCGGAATTATCAATGTGTCGGTGGGTGGCTGTAAAATCGAGCTTTTCGAAAAGGACAGTTATGAATCGTACGTGGAAACTACCCCGGGATGGATGAAAGGGATGATCGCTCAATACAATGGAAATCCTTACGGAAGATTGCTTGATTTGGCAAAGATTGCCCAAAAAGATGGGGTGATCAAGGGAATATTGCTGCACCAGGGAGAGTCCAACACCGGTGATGAATCCTGGCCAAGGAAAGTGGAAGGAGTGTATGATAATCTGTTAGGTGACCTTGGGTTGGTACCGGATTCTGTTCCGCTTTTGGCCGGTGAATTGGTGAGTGCGGACCAGGGAGGCAAGTGCGCCAGCATGAACCCAATCATTGCAACGCTACCCGAGTTGATTCCGAATTCTTATGTGATTTCTTCTGAAGATTGTGAGGCGATTTCCGACGGACTTCATTTCTCCGCTGCCGGTTACCGGTTATTGGGATCCCGCTATGGTGAACAAATGGCCCAGCTGCTGATGGAAGAGTAAACACCGGGCTTTTAAGCCAAAAGAGTACAACCAAGAAATAACCTATAAACCTATGAACCGCTCAAAAAACCTATTACTCCTATTGTTTCTATTTGCCGGGCAACTCCAGGGTCAGCAACTGGAAAAGGAAGCCCCGCCAGGCTTCGACCAAACCAGAAGTGGGATTTCCCACGGTAGAATTGACACTGTTACCTATAGTTCTAAAACTGTGGGCAATAACCGGAAAGCCCTGGTCTATACCCCTCCTGGTTTTTCCAAAAAAGAAAAATATCCAGTGCTTTACCTACTTCACGGCATAGGTGGAGATGAAAAAGAATGGCTTAACGGTGGACATCCGGAGGTAATTCTTGATAATCTCTATGCAGATGGAAAGCTGGAACCCATGATTGTAGTCATGCCAAATGGCAGGGCGATGAAGGACGATAGAGCCGGGGGAAATATCATGGAGCCTGATAAAGTTCAGGCTTTTGCTACGTTTGAACAGGATCTGCTGAATGATCTGATTCCTTTTATTGAGAAAAAGTATCCTGTATTGAACGACAGAGAGCATCGGGCCATTGCCGGCTTGTCTATGGGTGGAGGCCAATCGCTGAACTTTGGTTTGGGCAATTTGGAGAAGTTTGCCTGGGTGGGAGGATTTTCTTCTGCTCCAAATACCAAAGCGCCTGAGGAATTAGTACCTGATCCTGAGAAGGCAAAAGAACTGCTGAAAGTACTCTGGATTTCCTGTGGGGATGCGGATGGATTGCTACGTTTCAGCTCACGTACTCACGATTACCTGTTAGAGAATGATGTACCGCATATTTATTATTTAGAAATCGGAGGGCATGATTTCAAGGTTTGGAAAAATGGCCTTTACATGTTTTCCCAGCTGCTTTTCAAACCTGTGGATCAAGCCAAGTTTGATCAATACAGTCCGCTGGGTACTCCTGCATCTACGAATGTAGGAAACTCAAAATACCCCCAGATTTTCCCTGACGGAAGGGCGGTTTTTAAGCTCAATGCGCCGGAGGCAGGAAATGTGCAATTGGATCTCGGAAAGAAATATGAAATGGTCAAAAGTGCTGAGGGAGTTTGGGAAGTGACCACAGATCCTCTTAGTGAGGGTTTTCATTATTATTCCTTAATTATTGATGGTGTGGCGGTAGCAGATCCTGCCAGTGAAACCTTCTATGGGATGGGGCGAATGGCGAGTGGAATTGAGGTACCTTTCAAAGGAGACGGGTATTACGAACTGAAGCGTGTGCCGCATGGTGAGGTGCGCAGGGTTCGGTATTTTTCCAATGTCCTAAGAAGTTGGAGACAGTTTTTCATTTATACTCCGCCTGGATATGATTCCGGTAGTTTAGAAAAATATCCGGTCTTATACATCTACCATGGTGGGGGAGAGGATGAGACAGGATGGGCCAATCAAGGAAAAACTGATTTGATCCTGGATAATTTGATAGCTGAAGGAAAAGCCAAACCTATGCTGGTAGTGATGCCTGACGGTAATATGCCAGCCAGCGCTTTTAGCGAAAATGGACTGAAGCAATTTGAGACAGAACTGAAAGCCAGTCTGGTTCCCTACATCGAAGAAAATTACCGGGCGAAAACAGGAGCTGAAAACCGTGCGTTGGCAGGCCTATCGATGGGCGGTATCCAGGCACTTTATTCCGGAATCAACAACACAGATCTGTTTGCTTATCTGGGCGTTTTCAGTTCAGGGTGGATCGCTTCCAGACAAACTGAAATTGTAGAGGCCCAATACGATTTTATGAGCGAAAATGCCGATAAAATCAACTTTGGATTGAAGGAATTCTGGATAGCAATGGGAGGCAAGGAAGATATTGCTTATGAAAACTGCCGGTTGATGCTAGGTAAATTCGATGAAATGCAGATAGATTATACGTATACCGAATATCCAGGAGGACATGCATGGCCGGTCTGGAGGAATAATCTGTACAAATTTGCTCCGCTGCTCTTCCACTAAAACCTGAAATTGAACTTTCCTGCTAAGTGCCTGGAAGCCTATTTATTTCGATTTTCTCGGAAAGCATCTCTTCACAGCTGCTCAAAGTCTGGGACTGTTTTCCAATTCTCTTAAACTTCTAAACAAGTAACAAAACCCAATAATACCATGAACCTATTCAAAACCTCAATTCTGGCATCTTGCCTGTTAATTACCTCCTTTGCCATGGCGCAGGATGGCACTATTTATCCTTTAGAAAACCCCGAAGAACCTAACGCCATACTACTCGGCACTGGAGGAGTAGAAAATCAGCCCGCTGCCGAAACCTGGTTTAAGCAATGGGGTGATCCCATGGCGAGAAACATCACTACTGCTACCTTAACGCCATTTTTACCTGAGCCTGGCAAAGCCACAGGTGCTGCGGTAATCGTCGCCCCCGGTGGGGGATTCAGATGGTTGTCCATGGGCAATGAGGGGTGGGAAGTTGCTCAGGCCCTTGCAGATAAGGGTATAGCAGCTTTTGTGCTCAAATACCGTCTGCGTCCAACCCCAGAATCAATAGATGGTTTCAAAGAATCTATGAACCAGACCTTATCCCCTCCACCAGCCCCTGAGGATTCACAGACTGCAACGCGACCGGCCCCCGCTCCTTTCACTCTTTCAGATCAGCTAGAAGATGCTGAGGCTGCCTATGCAATGATTTTGGATCGGGCAGAGGAGTGGGGAGTGGATACTAAGCGTCTGGGAATGATAGGGTTTTCTGCCGGAGCAGGATTGACTATGCATTGCACCCTTAATTCTGAGTTAATGAAACTGGCCTTTATCGGCCCTATATATGGCGGGATGGGTCCAGTGGAAGTTCCCGAGGATGCTCCTGCTATGTTCAATGTAATCGCAACAGATGATTTCCTTTTTAGAGGACAGTTCGGTGTGGTGGATTCCTGGTACAAAGCAGGCATACCTGTGGAGTTTCACCTTTATCAAAATGGGGGCCATGGATTCGGCTTGGGCAATCCTGACCGAACCAGTAATCGATGGTTTGATGCTTTTATGTATTGGCTGGAGGTTAATGATTTTCTTGATAAGTGATCGGTAGTCTTGTAAAATAACTAACCCGCTAAAGAAGGGAAATATGGAATGGACATTTGATAAGGCAATAAATTCGGAGAATGAACTCCGTGGGATATTGGGGTACCCCAGCGAAGTAGTTACAAGGAAAACCATCGATTATATTGATGCTCACTGTAGAAGTTTTATAGAGAAATCCCCTTTTATTACCATTGCCACATCTGATATGCATGGGAATTTTGATGTTTCTCCCAAAGGCGATCCTGCCGGTTTTGTAAAAATTCTCAGTGATAAACTGCTCGCTATCCCGGATAGACCTGGAAACCGCAAAGCGGATACCTTGAGAAATATCATTCAAAATCCGAATCTGGGATTGATTTTTTTAATTCCCGGAATAAAGGAAACCTTAAGGGTGAACGGTGAGGCAAAAATAGTAACTGACCAAAAAGTTTTGGAGCTACTATCTTGTGAGGGGAAAATACCTTCTCTGGCCATTATTGTCAGCGTGAAGGAGGCTTTCATGCATTGTGCCAAATGTATTATCAGGTCAAAGCTATGGATGGATACAGAAAATACCTCGCAAAGCTCACTTCCCTCCTTGGGCAAGGTGTTAGTGGACCATGGAAAACTGGAAATCTCTTATGAGGAATTGGATGATAGCATCAAGAGTGATGAGAAAACCAATCTGTATTAAAGGCAGGTAGCTTCCCGGGATTTTCCAGTGCCATAAGATCTTCTCAAAGTTGCCATATCCTGTTTGTGCCAAATTTGGTTTATCAAAAAAGTTAGAATTGAACCAAATTTTTGATTCAGAATATAATTCTGTCATATCAATCATATGTCATTTTTTATGAATGTAAAATCTGTTGCTGAAAGTTTTTTCAGATACGGATAAAAATATTTTAAAATAATGAGGTTGTTTGACCTCAAAAAGCACTCTTTATAAGTGAAGAGTGGAGATACCTTCCTGTTCAAATGAAAAAAGCCCAAAGTAAACCTATTGAAACCACTAAATCCTCCGCTATGCTCTATATGCAGCATAGTCAAGTGATGATTGTGTATACTGAAAAATCAGACCGCGAAGTCTGGAACTCCTTTAAAAACGGAGATGAAGCCGCATTTAACTATATCTACCGCAAGCATGTTGCCGATCTATACAATTACGGGATGCAGCTTTGCCAGCAGGAAGATTTGATCCGGGACTGTTTGCAAAAAATGTTTGTGGATCTGCGCAAAAACCAAGGGAAACTTGGAGATGTACAGCGGATAAAAGGTTATCTCTTCACTATCTTCCACAGAGAGCTTTTTAAATTTCTTAAAAAGGAAAAGAAATTAAACGCAGATTTAATTACGCTGGAGTGTGAAGAGAGTATTTTTTTTATTGAGACTTCACATGAAACCAAGTTGATCGACGAAGAATTTGCTCTGGAACAGAAAGCAGAAATTTCCAAAGCACTCAATCAGCTTTCCCCGAGACAAAGACAAGCTATTATCCTGCTCTATCAGGAAGAATTATCCTATAAAGAGATCGCTGAAATCATGAATTTCAACGAAGTCAAAACTGCCAGAACCTTGGTCTATCGTGCCATGGAGAAGCTAAAAGAAATATTTGAAGTCAAGCAAGCCTGACCGGCACACTTCCTCCCGATACCATGGACGAAAAAAATAAATACATAGATTTTGAGATCGAGGATTTTTTGAATGATGAATTTTTTATTCAGTGGGTAAAAAATCCTGGAGAAGAGACTAACCACTTCTGGCTTAAGTGGATTGAAAACAATCCAGAAAGAAGACATGTCCTTCAAAAGGCTCGTGAAATCATCGTAATGGTCGATTACAAAGAGAGATATGTGCTATCTGATCATGCCTATATGGATCTCTATGAAAATATAGTGGAAAAGAGTCATCAGACACGGGCAGATGGCAAGCACTTCCAGTGGAGTGGTTGGCACAAAGCTGCAGCAATTTTGTTTTTGGTTTTTTCTACTGTCTATGGCATTGAAATTCTCAATAAGAAAGACGAAGCCCAGTCTGAAGTACAGGGAGTAATCACCTGGATGACTGTGGATAATCCAGCAGGTCAGAAATACCGGTTTAGGCTGCCTGATGGCACACTTGTCCACCTTAACGCCGCAAGCAAAATCGAATATCCTCAAGCTTTTGATTCAGATCACAGAACTGTTCGCATGACCGGGGAAGCATATTTTGATGTGTCAGAAGATCCCGACCGGCCTTTTATTATTCAAATTGAGAATAGTCAGGTGAAAGTATTAGGGACCTCATTCAACCTTAAAAACGGTGATGATTTTGAACTCGCACTGGTAGAAGGAAAAGTAGAAGTAGCAGATTCTACCGGCGGGGTCATTACCCTTTTTCCAAATGAAATGCTCGTCAAACGGAAAAACGGAGAGGTTTCCAAAACTGGATTTGATCCCTTTGAAACACTAGGCTGGAGAGATCAATACCTCATTTTTAAGGATAACACCTATTCTGAGGTCATAGAAAAACTAGAAACTTGGTTTGGTGTCACGATCAACAGTACACTGACTGTAGAAAAAGGATGGTCTTATTCAGGACGGTATCACAATAAGTCCTTAGACCATGTTTTGGAAGGCCTCAGTATTTCCTCAGAGTTTACTTATACAATCGATAATAAAACAGTAACAATCTCAAACCCATAACCTATTAACCATGGAAAACTATTACCCCAACACCAGCTGAAAGAAAATAGGCAGAATTGCTAATGCTCCTCTGCCTATAGCCTTTGCCTCAATCGTCAAATTAAACAAAGGCTAAATCTCAAGTAATACACACTTAAAATCTTAAACAAAAGTATGGAAAAATCAATACTTAGGAAAATCATTATGCTTTCCAAATATTTTGTGTGTGCGTTCCTTTTTCAGCTGTTTTTCACAGCAGTACTGATGGCAAATACAGGCCATGCCCAATTAAAGGGGCTGGCCGATGTGACTGTCACAGTCAAGTTTAAAGGGAGTACACTCAATAATGTCATCACCGAGCTAGAAAACCAAAGTGGTTTTCAATTCACCTACAACAAGGCAATGGTAGCCATGAACGAGCTCAAGGTGAATATGTCTAAGTCCAATGCCCCTCTGTCGGAAGTGTTACTAGAAATTTCCAGTCAGACAAATCTAAAATTTGTACAGCTGGATGATAATATCCATATCGCAAAAGGATCGAAAAGGCCCTCCGTCAGCGAAGAAGTAAAACCAATTTCGGTAGTGGAGATCACAGGCCAGGTTCTGGATCCCACCGGCCTTGCACTTCCTGGGGTCACTGTTAGAATAAAGAATACGACCAAAGGGACCACTACAAATCTCGATGGTGAATATACCATTCAGGTCAATGAAGGGGAAACGCTGGTTTTCAGCTTTATGGGCTTTATGGAAAAGGAAGTTGTAGTAGGGAATCAGGCAGTAATCAATATAATATTGGAGGAAGATCTCCAAAGTCTCGATGAAGTAATTGTAGTGGGCTATGCAGAGCAAAAGAAGGAAACCATCGTGGGAGCGGTGGCGCAAACCAGCGGGGAAGTGCTCAAGCGTACCGGCGGGGTGTCCAACGTAGGGGCCGCACTGACAGGGAATCTTCCAGGTGTAATTACCACTGCCAGTACTGGTGTGCCTGGGGGAGAAAACCCGCAGATAATAATCCGCGGACAAAATAGCTGGAACGGTAATTCACCTTTGATTCTGGTAGATGGGGTGGAGCGGCCAGAATTTTTTAATACCATGGACATTGCTTCAGTGGAGAGTATTTCTGTATTGAAAGATGCCTCAGCTACAGCAGTATTCGGATCAAGAGGTGCAAATGGTGTAATCATCGTCACTACCAAAAGAGGCCGCGAGGGCAAAGCCCAGATCACTGCGAACGTAAGCTCTACAGTCAAAGTAGTATCCAAACTCCCGGGTAAGTTTGATGCGTATGATGCGATTGGAATCCGCAATAGAGCGATAGAAAATGAACTCTCCGCAAATCCGGCTGGTTGGGCGGATTATATTCCATACCAAACGCAATACAAATATAGATTTCCTTCAAGCCTGGAGGAGTCCGAGCGATATCCGAATGTGGATTGGCAGGAAACTCTTTTCAAGGATTATGCAATGGCTTACAATGCCAATGTAGGAATCAGGGGAGGAACTAAGTTTACACAATATTTTGCCAGTATTGATTTTCAGAATGAAGGTGATCTTTTTAGAAGTTTCGATAACAACCGGGGATATGAACCGGGATACAATTATAACAGGCTGAATTTCCGCAGTAATCTGGATTTTCAGCTGACATCCTCTACCAAACTTCAGGTAAATCTGGGTGGATCATATGGAACAAGAAAAACCCCTTGGGGGGGAGGCAATTCCAGCAGTTTCTGGAGTGCCGCCTATGCAAACCCTCCTGATGCGTTTTTGCCTGTATATTCAGATGGGGCATGGGGCGTATATGCACCGGATGACGTGGCGGCTGAGAATTCTGTTAGGATTTTGGCGGTCAGCGGCCTCCAATACATTACCAAAACCCAGCTTTCCACCAATTTTGTCCTAAATCAGGACTTGGGAATGATTTTGAAAGGCTTGAATTTCCGCGGCACACTGGCGGTGGATAATTCCTTCACCGAAGGAGACAGGGGGGTAAATGACCTTTATAATACCCCTTTTCAAAAGTGGATAGACCCTGTGACCGGAGCACATTTATATGATGATATTGTAGATGCAAACAGCCGGTTTGACTTTAGAGAAGCTGTGACCTGGGGGATTGCAGAGGGGGGAGTGGTTACGATAGGACCGGATGCTCCTCAGAGAAGACTTTACTATCAGTTCCAGCTGAATTACGCAGGAAACATAGCGGAGCATCACAATTATGCACTTATGGGCTTAATGAGCCGCCAGCAGGATGCTACGGGGAATATGATTCCGTCGTATCGGGAAGACTGGGTGTTTCGTGCCAATTACGATTACAAGAATAAATACCTCCTTGATTACAGCGGTGCCTATAACGGTTCAGAGAAATTTGCACCTGAATACAGGTTTGCCTTCTTCTCTTCCGGGGGGATAGGCTGGGTGCTTTCCGAAGAAGGGTTTATGAAGTCCCTTTCATTTTTAGATTTTCTCAAAGTCAGGGCCAGCTATGGAGAGGTTGGAGATGACAATATCGGCGGCAGATTTTTATTTATGGATCAATGGGTGTACGGAAATAGCTCTCAACTCGGAATCATAGGGGAAGGCGGGGAATACAGTCCCTATACTTGGTACAAACAATCATCGGTAGGAAACCCTGAGGTACATTGGGAGACCGTATACAAGACTAACATCGGAGTTGAGTTTGACATGTTCAACGGAGCCATCAATGGAAACTTTGAATACTTCAAAGATGATAGAAAGGATATTCTGATGTCCGATGATCGCTCTATTCCCAGCTACTATGGTACCGCAGCACCGGCAGCGAATCTTGGGCGTGTAGTGACCAACGGGTTTGAATTTACCCTAGGAGCCAGTCATACCTTCGAAAACCAGATCCGTGTATGGGGAGACTTTTCTATGACCCATGCAGAAAACGTGGTAAAGGAAAGGGATGATCCGGAATTGCAGGTGGACTACCAAAAAGACCAAGGCTATCAGCTTGGACAATACCGTACGCATATCAGCAATGGGTATTACAGTTCATGGGATGAAGTGTATGCCAGTACTCCTCACAATTCAAACGATCAGTTTAAACTTCCGGGAGGAATGCAAATCCTGGATTTTAACGGTGACGGTGTGATTGATTCATTCGATGCAGCCCCTTACGGATTTTCGGGTGTGCCTGAAAATACTTTCAGCACCAATATCGGAGCAGAATGGAAAGGGCTCAGCGTATATGTCCAATTTTACGGAGTAAATAACGTAACCAGAGATGTACCCCTAGGCAGTTTGAACAACCGGCTGAACAGGGTATATGAAGAAGGAAGTTATTGGTCTGAGGATAACATGGACCCGGATTCGCCTATGCCAAGATGGGGAGCACTGATGCCGGGATATAGTAACGGGCAGCGGTATTTATATGACGGCTCTTATCTACGACTGAAGAACGCCGAAATCGCCTATTTATTTAATGCAGATTGGGTAAGAAGAATCGGTGTAGAGACTTTCAGGATCTATGTGAACGGCAACAACCTGCTATTGTGGACCGATATGCCGGATGATAGGGAATCCAATTTCTCTTCAGCAGGTTATGCCGGCGCTTATCCTACGGTAAGAAGAATCAATCTTGGCCTTAATGTTTCATTCTAATCCAGCATTTTAAGATGAATAACTATATAAATAATATCATTAAAGGCGGGTTATTGACACTGCTTTTCCTGTCTGCCACTTCCTGTGAAGATTACCTGGAGAGATCACCCGACTCGATTATATCCGAAGAGACGGCCTTCCAGAATTTCACCAACTTCCAGGGATTCACCGAAGAATTGTACCACTGCATCCCAAATTTCACACTTGCTTACTGGGTAAGTGCATGGAATTTTGGAGAAGACGAGATAGAGTCCACTGCGGGGACTTTTACAGTCTCTTACAATTTTGACCGGGGCAATTTCTGGGCCTGGCAAGCCGAGCAAGGTGGGGGAGTAGGCTGGTTTGACAAAGGAGATGCTTCCACTACAGATGGTCATCACAGAAAGGCATTGTGGCCATTAGCATGGATGGGTATTAGAAAAGCGAACTTGGGTTTGGAAAATCTCCACCGTTTGTCGGATGCTACTGACGAGGAAAGAAGGTTTATCGAAGGCCAACTCTTGTTTTTCAGAGGCTGGTTTCATTTTCAGCTGATTCAGTATTTCGGCGGAATGCCTTATGTAGACACAGTGCTTCCAAGCAATGAGAAACTTAGACTTCCTAGACTCTCCTATAGAGAATCTGCTGACAGGATCACTGATGATTTGCGGAGAGCGGCAGATCTTTTACCGCTGAATTGGGACGATACTACTGTAGGAAAAAATACTATCGGAAAGAATTCCATGCGGATCAACAAGGCAATGGCTTTGGGGTATTTGGGCAAAAACCTGCTTTGGGCAGCTAGTCCGCTGATGAATTATACGGACACAGGGAGCAGAACTTACGATGCTGCTTATGCCAAAAAAGCAGCGGATGTATTCGGTGAATTACTGCAACTGGTAGAAACCGGGCAGACACTTTATTCTCTGATGCCATTTGCACAGAAGTCAAACCTCTTCTACACCACTGGCCAAAACTGGGCTATGCCTGGCGGCACTGAGGCGATGTTCAGGGCACCTACGACTGGTGCTAATGGTAGTAACTATCAGATTTCCAAGCAATTTATGCCATTGCTGATCAGTCAGGGGGATGCGACGATGTTTATGCCTACGGCAAATTATGTACATGACAATTATGGCATGGCAAATGGCCTACCGCTTCCCGATGATATCACCAAAGCTGATCCCGAATCTGGATATGATCCTAATTATCCTTGGAAAGGCCGTGATCCAAGATTCTACAGTGATATCACCTACGACGGTGTCAAGGTCATTCAAGGTTCTATCCCTGATGCCAATGAGGAAAGAAACAGGTATGCTAATTTGTTCACCAACGGGAGCTATAGAAATCTGAGCAATGGAAGCCGAACTGGCTACATGAGTAGAAAGTTTGTTCCGCTCAGAGCCAACAAATACGACAATGCATACGATTGGGGTACTTCACTTCATATTAATGTGCCTTACATGAGACTGGCTGATATCTACCTGATGTATGCAGAGGCAACTCTGATGGGCTACAATTCCCCAAATGCACCAAGTGCAACTTTTGGCAAAACAGCGGTAGAGGCGGTAAACGTAATCAGGGACCGAGCAGGCATGGCCAATGTGCATTCCAAGTTTACAGGGTCTGTGGAGGATTTTCTGCCTGAATTGAGACGTGAGCGGGCAGTGGAGCTTGCTTTTGAAAGGCATCGATTCACTGATCTGCGCAGATGGTTGCTCTTGATAGAGGAGCCTTATACCATCAAAACATCAGTGGAACTGGATCGGGTAGGGGATTTCAATGTGGATGATCCTACTGAAAACCGTGTGGCAAACATTCGAGAGGTAGTCATTTTGGAGCGTCCATTTACCGAAAGGCATTACTGGCTTCCACTAAAAGTATCTGATGTGTCTTTGTACCCAGAAATGACTCAGAATCCAGGCTGGTAATGCGTGCGATTACTTTTTATCATCTAAATGAATAATCATAATGAAATATATTAGACTAGTGATGGTAGGCTGTGTCGTGGCGGTAATGTTTCCGTTTCAGCTGTTGGCACAAAGTACCTTGAAATTAACTCTTAACCCAGTGGTGAAGTCCAGTATCGGTAAAACGATACAAGGAGCCATAATCACAAGCGAAGAAGACGATTACTCGGCTGTTTCAGACAGCTTAGGAGTAGTGAAACTGGTAGTCACTTCCAATGCATACCTTTCTGTGGAAGCGCCAGGATATGAAACCAGACTGTTCAGGGCCACACCTGATCTGTTGGAGATTACCCTCTATGGTGACCTGGAAGGGCAGGAGGTGAAGGTGGCCTTTCAGACAAAGGATAAGCGTGACCTAATAGGAGGAATATCCTATGTGAATATGCCTGAAATCCTTCAGGATAACTACATCTCCAATCCACTGGATATGATGGAAGCCTATGTGGGCGGTTTCAATGGCAACATCTGGGGAAATAGTAGCTCCTTGGTCTTAGTGGATGGCGTTCCCCGAGAGCTGGATAGTGTGCACCCTACTGAAATAGCGCAGATCACTTTTCTCAAAGGAGTCAGTGCAGTTGCCTTGTATGGTAGCCGTGCTGCGAAAGGTGTCATCATGATTACGACCAAAAGGGGTGTTGCAAATAGTCAGAACATCACCTTACGAACAAATGCCGGTGTGAATACTCCAAAAGCCTATCCGGAGTACCTGGGCTCTGGAGAATATATGTCACTTTATAATGAAGCGAGAGGCAATGACGGACTGTCACCACTTTATTCTGAAAATGATATCTACAATTTCTCCTCTGGGAACAATACCTACAGGTATCCAAATGTTGATTATTATTCTCCGGAATACCTGCAGGAAGCTTATGCAAAATACGATGGCAACCTGGAAATTTCAGGTGGGAACGAGACTGCCAGGTACTACACCAATGTGGGTTTCATGACAGAAGGCACAGTTCTTAATTTTGGCCAGGCTGCCGAAAACAAGAACGAGCGCTTCAATGTGCGTGGAAATATTGATCTAAACCTTAATGACTTCATTTCTGCCAAAGTGGATGCATCGGCTATTTTTTATAATAGCAAAGGAGTCAATTCCATCTACAGTATTGGTGAAGATAATATTGACTACTGGCAGGGCTCTACTATTTTGAGGCCTAATAGATTCGCCCCTCTTATTCCTATTGATTATGTGGAGCAGGGAGACGATTCATCATGGGATCTGATAGAGACTAGCGATCACTTGATTGATGGTAAATATCTCTTGGGCGGTACCCAGTTAGACCAAAAGAACCCAATTGCAGATATCTATGCTGGCGGTTCCAATACCTATACTAGCCGCCAGTTTCAGTTCAACGCAGGTGTAGATGCAGATCTTAGAAATGTAGTAGAAGGACTTTCTTTCAGCTCTCTTTTTGGTCTCAACTACAATACATCCTACACCCTGTCATTTGATAATGAATATGCAGTGTATGAACCTACCTGGACTAATTATAATGGGGTGGACCAAATTCAAAGCCTGACCAAATATGGTCAGGATGCCAGCTCCAGAACCCAGAACACCAATAACAACTGGTTCCGACAGACGGTATCCTTATCAGCGCAGCTGAATTACAAGAGAACCTTCCAGGAAAAACACAATTTCTCGGCAATACTGTTGGCAAATGGCTTTCAGATCTCTGAGTCAGCAATTTACCATAAGGTAAGCAATGCCAATCTGGGCTTGTATTTAGCATACAATTTCAAGCAGAAATACTACGCTGAGTTCAGCAGTGCGCTTGTTCATTCCGCCAAATTGCCGGAAGGAAACCGCAAAGCAATTTCACCGACCATGTCTCTGGGCTGGAGATTGACAGGTGAGGAATTTCTTTCCTCCTCCTCCGTTGTGGATGATTTGAGAATCTCTGTATCTGCAGGTATCCTCAATTCAGACTTGGATATAGAGAGCTTCTATCTCTACGAGCCAATCTATACAGATGAAGGATCCTGGTATGAGTGGAAAGATGGATTGAACAATACAGGCACTGATGTGCGACGTGGGGAAAACCTCAACTTAACTTTTCCTAAAAGAGAAGAAATCAGTTTAGGATTAGAGGCCTCCTTATTTAATAAACTAGTGTATCTCAATGGTTCTGTATTTACCAGTAGGATGACAGGGTTATTTGTCCAGAACAGTATTTTATACCCAAGTTACTTTGTGACAGGCTGGCCAATCTCATCTTGGATCCCTTATGTGAATTATAATAACGACATCAGAAACGGGGTGGATTTTCAGCTCAACCTAAACAAGAAATTAGGGGAAGTGGAATGGACGCTGGGAGTATCGGGATTGTATTATGACACTAAAGCATCAAAACGAGCTGAAAACTTCGAAGATAGCTATCAGAATAGGCAGGGAATGCCTCTTGATGCAATCTGGGGTCTGGAGAGCTTAGGATTCTTTAGTGGAATGGATGAAATCGAAAATTCTCCAACACAGGCATTCGGAGAGGTAAAACCAGGTGATATCAAGTACAAAGATCAAAATGACGATGGTATTATAAATGCCCAGGATGAAGTGTATCTCGGTAGAGGGGGATGGTCTGGGGCACCTTTGACTATGGGATTTCATGTTTCGGTTAAGGTGAAAAATTTCACATTCTTCGCCTTGGGCACCCTGAGAAGTGGAGCCTATGCTATGAAAAGCAATGATTATTTCTGGGTAAATGCTGATGATAAATACTCGGCGGTAGTAAGAGATAGATGGACAGAGGAAACCCAGAATACGGCTACTTTCCCTAGGCTTACTACCCTAAATGGAGCCAATAATTTCAGGAACTCAGATTTCTGGCTTTACAGCACCGATCGCTTTGACCTTGCCAAAGTCCAGCTGTCCTACTCCTTTCCTAAAAATATCCTTGGAAATGGCTTCATCAAGGAGTTGGATACCTATGTGAGCGGATCCAATCTCCTGACAGTAAGTCCAAACCGGGATATTCTGGAAATGAATATCGGTAGTGCTCCGCAGACGAGATTCTACAATTTCGGTATCCGAGCAATGTTTTAATGAGACCCAAAAAACTGAAAATCATGAATATTAAACTATTATTTTTCTTTGGAGTCATCCTAATGCTTTCAGGCTGTCAAGATCTCATTGATCCGGCCATAGAGAACATACAGGGAAGAGAAGATATGTTGGAGAGACCTCGGCTGGCACAGGGGCTCCTGATCAACGCCTATCTAAGGATTCCTACCAATGGCTGGTCATTCAGCGAAATGGCCACTGATGACGCGGTGAGTAACGAGCCTTCCAATGGCTTTCTGAACATGGCCACCGGGCAGTGGGCTTCCAACAGCAATCCTGTTGAGCAATGGACAGGAGCACAATCGGCTATCCAATACCTGAACGTAATGTTGGAGGATGTAGATAGTGTTGATTTTGCTGTAGATCCTATTGTGAACCAGATGTTTGTGGATAGGCTGAAGGGGGAATCCTATGGGCTACGTGCTTTATTTATGTATTATCTGCTTCAGGCTCACGGTGGAATGGCAGATGGACAATTGCTCGGCGTTCCTATTTTGACTGTGCCCCAAGATGTGGAATCTGAGTTTAACCTACCTCGGAATACGTTTGAAGAATGCATGAATCAGCTATACGCTGATGCAGAACGTGCCCTGGATTTACTTCCTATGGATTTGGGAAATATCACTGATCCTTACCTGATCCCAAGTAAATATGCAGATCTGGGTGCCGAGACTGGCCAATACAACCGGGTATTTGGAGATGATGCCATACAATTAGTATCAGGCAGAATTGTCCGTGCAGTCATGGCTCAGGCTGCGCTGCTCGCGGCCAGTCCGGCATTTAATCCCGGAGGGGATGTGCAGAAATGGCAGATTGCGGCAGACCATGCAGCTTCTATACTGAATACCATTGGAGGAATAAGTGGTTTGGCACCAAATGGGGTCACCTGGTTTACCAATACTTCTGAACTCAATGCAATCGGTGGAGGTGTAAATCCTGCTGAGATCCTGTGGAGAACCTCCATCGGACCAAGTAATAACCTGGAAAGGGACAATTACCCTCCCACCTTATTTGGAAATGGGCTGATCAATCCTACCCAGAATTTTGTAAATGCTTTCCCTATGGCCAATGGCTATCCGGTTGATTCGCAGCAAAGCGGATATAATCCCCAAGATCCCTATACAGGTCGGGATCCTCGGCTTGGGCATTTTGTGGTAGTCAATGGAAGTACTGCGGGACCTAACAATTCTGTGATCACTACCGCTGTAGATGGGGGAAATAATGATGCATTAAATAGAGTGGAAACTTCCACCCGAACTGGCTACTACCTGCGTAAGCTCCTTCGTCAGGACGTTAACCTCAATCCCAACTCTACCAATGAGCAGGTTCACATGAAGCCCAGGATTAGGTATACCGAGATTTTCCTGATTTATGCAGAGGCTGCAAATGAAGCATACGGCCCTACAAGTTCAGGTGCAGCAGGATACTCCGCTTACGATGTGATCAAAGCTATACGTCAGCGGGCGGGAATCGGACTTGAAAATGGAGATCCATATCTGGAATCTATCAAGAGTGATCAAAGTGCCATGAGAGAACTTATCCGTAATGAGCGGAGAATTGAGTTGAGTTTTGAAGGATTTAGATTTTGGGACTTGAGAAGATGGGATGCAAACCTGAGCGAAACTGCCCAGGGAATTACCATAGAAGAAGGTGAACATGAGTTGATGAATGTTGAAAACAGGGTGTACAATGATTACATGATCTATGGCCCGGTGCCATATAGTGAAACATTGAAATTTTCTGAACTCAAGCAAAACAACGGATGGTAATCCTGAAAGTACTACACATGCTGGCGAATCTCAATGAACCTAATCACACTGAACAATGAAAAATACTCCATATATAATTTTGGCACTTTGCCTATCCCTGTCTTCGTGTAAAAATGAAGATTGGGAATTCCCTGATTTTGATTATCAGACAGTCTATTTCGCCTATCAATATCCGGTAAGGACGATTACACTTGGGGATGATATCTTCGATACTTCTATGGATAATGAGGGTAAATTCAATATCCTCGCCACCACCGGAGGAGTATATTCTTCCCCTCAGGATGTCTATCTGGATGTGGTCGTAGATGAAAGTCTTACCGAAGGGCTGATGTTTGATTCAGATGGCAATAAAGTAGAGCCACTTCCATCTGAATATTATCAACTATCCACCCAGTCCATAATCATCCCAAAAGGAGAAGTGACTGGAGGAGTAGAGATCCAACTTAACAGCGGGTTTTTCAATGATCCCAAATCAATTAAAAATACCTATGTGCTTCCCTTGAGAATTTCTCAAATCAGTAATGCTGATTCTATACTTTCAGGAGTAGCACAGGTAGAAAACCCGCAACGGAACAATCCCAACAACTGGTCAGTGCAGCCAAAGGATTTTGTGTTATACGCCTTAAAATATGTGAACCCTTGGCATGGCAACTACTTACGCAGAGGCCAGGATATCATCAAAGGCTCAAATGGAAACAGTGCTTTGGACCAAACTGCAGTACGGCATGCAGACTTTGTAGTGAATGATGAAATCAATTCGCTCCATACCAGATCTATGAGTGAGGTGGAATTTCCTCTTGCCTTTCCAGGGGAGGACGGAGAAAATATACCTGCTGATTTATTGTTGACCTTCGATGAAGCCGGAAACTGTACGGTCTCTGCGTTGCGAAACGGTTATACCGCAAGTGGAACAGGCAAATTTATCTCCAAAGGGGAAAAGGATAGCTGGGGAAATCAGGATAGGGATGTGTTGTATTTAGAGTACAAAATCAATCTTCCGGAGATGCAGATAGATACCAAGGACACCTTGGTGGTACGGGACCGCGGAGTAGGTTTTGAGACATTCACACCGCTTTTATCAACTAATTAATCAAACGCAGCAAAATCATGAAGCAATTGTATGTCAGGTATTTTAGCGTTTTAGCTATTTCAATAGGACTCAGCTCCTGCGTAGAACATGTAGAAACAGATAATTTCCGGGTTGAGAAACCAGAGAATATAGCCGCACAGGAGGAATTGAATGGGTATGGAGTACTTCGTACGTATGTGGATTCTATTTCTTATCCCAATTTCAAGTTGGGTGGTGCAGTAGAAATGTCCCAATACTCTGGTAGAGGGGTGATGTACCGCCTTATCAACAGCAATTTCGATGAGATCACCGCAGGCTATGGAATGAAGCATGGCGCTATTGTACAGGCTAATGGGACTATGGATTTTTCAGGAGTTAATTCTACTATCGAAGCAGCCAAAGCCGCCGGGACTAGCATTTTCGGCCATACTTTGGTATGGCATGCCAATCAAAATGCAACTTATTTAAATAGTCTTTTAGAACCTCTGATCGTAGTTTCACCTCCCTTCAAAAATGAGCTGGATCTGTCAGGTCCTATGAATGAGGCGTGGGAAAATTGGGAAACTACCGGAGATGTGAAGATTGTATCAGGTAAAGGTATGGGAGAAGGGACTGACGCTTTTGTTCTTACTTCTGGATCTGGAAACGCTCCTGAAAGTGTACAATTGACTACTCCGGCCATTCCTGTACTCCCTGGAAAAGAATACGAAGTAATCGTCTATGTCAAATCCGACGTGCCTGGCCAGGGAGGGATCACTTTCGAAGGTCTCTCTGATAACAATCCTGAAATTGACTGGATGAACACCGGGGTAGATAGTACTGCTTTTGGTACCACTATTTCCTGGCAGGAAATCAGATTTCGCGTCAGTGATTTTGAAGGAGACTCATTCAAAATGAAGTTCAATTTCGGCTATATGCCTTCCAGTACTTATTCCATTGATATCAATAATCTATATGTATATGATACGCAGGGGGATCCTGTGATCAGCAATATAATTTCCGATGGGGATTTCGAAAACGGTAATGGCTGGGGAGGCTGGGGCAATGGCTCAACCCGTGGAGTCACTGAGGATGGAATGGGTTTTGGAGGGACAGGCAAAGCTTTCTACGTCACAAATCCTTCTGCTACCGGAGGTTTCTGGGAAGTGCAGACTGCCTATGATCTGGCTGAACCAATATCCAACGGCCAGGAATATAAATTGTCATTTTGGGTGAAAGGTGATGCAGAAGGTATCATTAGACCAGAGCTGCAGAGCCCTGATTATTCTTCAAATGGTTTTGGGCAGGTAGGTGTAACTAAGGAGTGGAAGCAGGTGCAATTGACTACAATGGTGACTGCTGGTGATAGACAGCGATTTGTGATTTCCTATGGAGAATTTGCCGGTACTGTCTATTTGGATAACGTAGTGCTCAGCAGTGCAGAAGCCACAGGAGGTTCTACTACGTTGGTGCCGAAAACTGAGGAGGAGAAAAACGCTATAGTGTCTGGAGAATTCGAGCGCTGGATGCAGGAAATGCTTTCTAATTCGAAAGAGTATATTAAAGCCTGGGATGTAGTGAATGAACCTATGGATGATGCAAATCCATCGCAAATAAAAACCGGGGTAGGCAACCCTGATATTCCCTCCGACCACTTTTACTGGCAGGACTACTTGGGTAAAGACTACGCGGTAAAAGCTTTCGAACTGGCAGAGCAATACGGCAATCCAGATGATATTCTATTTGTGAATGATTATAATCTGGAATATAGCTTGGAGAAATGCCAGGGGCTGATCGACTATGTGAGCTATATCGAAACCAAGGGGGTGACTGTGGATGGAATCGGCACACAAATGCACATCAGCATAGATTCAGATAAGGACAAAATCGTTTCCATGTTCAAAATGTTGGCGGGCACAGGCAAGCTGATCAAGGTTTCAGAATTGGATATCAAGGTAAATACCAGCAATCCTACCGCGGAAGCGCTACAGGCACAGCGTGAAATGTATAAATACATAGCTGAAATGTATGCGGAGCACATTCCCGCAGCTCAGCGCTATGGAATCACCATCTGGGGAATCACCGATAGCGCTGACAATGCCAATTGGCTACCTGGCGAGAAGCAGGGACTTTGGGATCTTGATCTAAACCGCAAGCCTGCATATGCAGGATTTGCTGAAGGACTTGAAGGAATGTGATCTGGTTTAAAACTGGCCTATGTATGGATGCAGTGCATAGGCCTTTTCAATTGTGTATGGTAAAGGATTTAGTAAGTGTTTTTTTTTATTATAGTGTTTAATATCAGTAGATTAGATGGGGTTTAGGCTGCCTAAGACTTGAGAAAAAACGTAACATGGAATAATTGTCTGTGATGCGAGATTCCCTGTCCGGAGACATACGGGCATGTGACCTATACAAATCAAAATAAAAATGCATGAAACCGAGCATGTCGCAGGCGGCACACAGAGATGTTTATATCTACCATGCGAGATTCCATATGGCCTTTAAAAGACAAATTATAATCATATGAAACACAATCTGGATTACTTGATTAAACTGGATGACCTAGTAAAAAAAGGCATTATTACTGAAGATGAATTTAACTGCGAAAAGGATAAGATTCTTGGTGATAGTATGACTAGGAGACCTGGAAATTTATTTGGTCTGAACGAAAATACCTATTGCTTTCTTCTTCATATAGCTGTGTTCTTGGGCATTGTTCATATTTTATTGGCTCTCGTGGCACCGGTAGTTCTATGGACCTTGAATAGACAAACAAGCCAGCTTGTTGACGAGCACGGAAGAAATGTGGTTAATTGGGTATTGAGTTTTTTTATATATGCGACTATATGCTTTGTTGTCATTTTTCCTGGGATCTCGCATTTACCAATGAACATTTCACCTAATTTCAATTTGCTTACTTCACTTTACTCAGGATTGTTCCCAATCACTATTTTGCTATTGATAAGCATTATGTTTGTTTTTATCGGAGGACTTAAAGCTAGCAATGGGCAGATCTGGAAGTATCCATTGGCTATTCCTTTTTTTAAACGTTGATATAGCCCATAGAAAAACAGTTATGTAAAATATTGCATTCAATCAAACCTAAAACCTATATAACCATGAAGCAGTTTTCATTTATTTTGATTTTCATTTGGACTTTCAGCAGTTCAATATGCTATTCCCAAATGGAAAACTCCGCGATAAAGGAGGATTTCAAACCTTCATCCAAGAATCAACCAGGCAAGGAATATCCACAGGTAAATTCCCAGGGATATGCCCGATTTAGAGTTGAGGCTCCCGCAGCCCAAAGCGTCAATGTAAGTTTGGGTCTTGGAGGCAAAGGCGGAACGGACCTTACCAAAGATGCTGATGGCGTGTGGACAGGCACTACAGCCGGTCCCATGGACGAAGGGTTTCACTACTACCATCTGACCATAGACGGAGGGGTGTTTAATGATCCTGGTGCAAAGAATTACTATGGATCTACCCGTTGGGAAAGCGGAATAGAAATCCCTGCTCACGACCAGGACTTTTATGCACTGAAGAATGTTCCCCATGGCCATGTTCAGCAAGTTCTGTTTCCATCACCTAGTACAAGCACCTCAAGAAGGGCTTTTGTCTATACGCCTCCGGGGTATAGTGCAGAATCGTCCAAGCGTTATCCGGTGCTTTATCTTCAGCATGGTTGGGGAGAAGATGAAACGGCATGGAGCAATCAGGGGCACGCCAATCTGATCATGGACAACTTGATCGCTGAAGGGAAAATTGAGCCCTTTCTCATCGTGATGACTTACGGTATGACCAATGAAGTGAAGTTTGGGGGGTTAAGGGATTTCAAAATCGAACCTTTTCAGACTGTACTGGTAGATGAGCTGATACCTTATATAGACGCCAATTTCAGGACGATTGGGGATCAGGATCACCGAGCTATGGCTGGATTGTCTATGGGAGGCATGGAAACTCATTCGATTACCCTTAACAGGCCGGAGGTTTTTTCCCGTTTTGCTTTGCTCAGTGGAGGAATCTATACTCCTGAGGAGTTGAAGAATTCTCCTAAGCCGGATTTGATCTTTATCAGCGCCGGAAGCAAGGAAAATCCTGACAGGGTGAGAACTGCGGTTGATGCATTAACAGAAGCCGGTTATAATGCGGTTTCCTATGTATCCGAAGGTACGGCACATGAATTCCAGACCTGGAGACGGAGCTTATATGAGCTGGCTCCAATGTTGTTTTCAAAGTAATTATCTGAAAATGAGAGGTATATGATCTGGTCTAATGAGTAATTTTAAAGAAGAAATGAGGAGCTGCTCAACCCATGAAATCTTGTTTGTACCTAACTCCAACCTATAAATAATTCTAACTATGATAGTCAAAAGCTCATTAACCTTTGTATTGCTTATCTTTTTGTTTTCGGCCAATCCTCCAAAAAATGAGGGCTTAAAAGAAATATTTTCTGGTAGCTATCACATCGGGGTTGCACTTAACTCAAGACAAGTGAACAGTTCTGATGTGAAAGTCAATGCTGTCATTCAGGAGAATTTCAACAGCATAAGTCCTGAGAATGGCTTAAAATGGCAGTTGGTTCATCCTGAAATTGACCGGTACAATTTCGAATTTGGTGATCAATATGTGTCTCTGGGTGAAAAAATCGGAGCATTCACTATCGGGCATTGTTTAGTCTGGCATCAGCAGGTTCCACGTTGGGTGTTTGTGGATGAGAAGCAGCAACAGCTATCCAAGGAAGCTTTGATCGCAAGGATGGAAGAGCACATAGAGACTGTAGCAGGGAGATACAAAGGCAGAATACATGGTTGGGATGTGGTCAATGAGGCCTTTAATGAAGATGGATCTTATCGGGAGTCAGAATGGTATAAAATTGCAGGGAAGGACTTTATGAAAGCTGCATTCCGAAAGGCTCATGAAGTAGATCCGGAAGCTGAGTTGTACTACAATGATTACAATGTATGGAGAGCTTCCAAACGAAAGGGGATTCTTGATTTTGCCAAAGAAATGGTTGCTGAAGGAATCAAAGTGGACGCAATTGGTATGCAGGGGCATTACCAACTCAATTCACCTACTTTAGAGGAAATCGAGCAAGGGATTATTGAAATCCATGAGGCTGGGTTCAAAGTAATGATCACCGAGCTTGACGTGGATGTACTTCCGAGACCAAAGAGGGCTGAAGGTGCTGATCTGAATATGAATTTTGCCAATTCTGAGGAGTATAATCCTTACAAAGATGGTATTACACCGGAGGCTGAAGCTAAGCTGGCTGAGCGGTATGCCGCTATTTTTAAGATTTATGAAAAACACAAAGACAAGATCACCAGAGTGACGTTCTGGGGCTTAGGAGATAGAAACAGCTGGCTGAATAATTTTCCGGTCCGTGGCAGAACGAATTATCCTTTGCTTTTCGATAGAAATCTGGATCCGAAGACCGATGTAATTGAGAAAATTGCCAGTGTAGTGAACTAGTGGATAAGCAAAATGGAAGAAAGGAGCGAATTCATTCAGTTGAATTTATTCCTTTTTTCTTATATGTACCCTGCATAGCCTTTCTGTTATCCCTGGATCCATTCGACAACAGAAGCATAAAATTATCTATAAAACGGACCTACGAAATGGTTACTTTACAAGAAATCCATTTGTGCCTTTACGGAATTTCAGGGGAGTCAATCCAGTTTTGTTTTTGAATACCTTGGTGAAATGGGACACTTCTCCAAATCCACATTCCCAACTTATCTCAGTGACCCGCATATCCGTCGCTAGCAGTAGTCTCATTGCTTTTTCCAGCTTCTCATTTTTCAAATACACGGAAGGACTTTCTTTGAATACTTCCTTGAATTTTCGGTTGAAGGAGGCAAGACTCATGTCACATAGAATAGCCAGTTCCTGTATGCTCAGATCTTCGTAGAGATTTGATTCGATCACTTCGAGAAAATTGATCTGAGAAGGATTAAATAATTCCTGAAAGATCATCCTGATTTTTTGGGAATTTTCGGTAGTACGTATCAGCAGCAGGATCAGTTCTTTGATTTTCAGAGAAATCAATTCTTCTGTGACAAGTGAAGGATTTTCAAAATAGAACAGGATACTCCTGATGTATCCCTGGATAAGCTCATCCACCTTAACTTGATGAATTAGTGTGCCAGAGGAATACGTACTTTGTTGTAAGAAAACAGGAAGATCATTTTTATAGATTTTCCGAAGGATATCGGGATAGAAATGAATATCAACCATTTCTGAAGGGAGGAAGGTGTTCTTTGGAAAGTACTTGGAAATATAATTACCACACTTCATGACCACTGCTTCCTGAGGATAAAGGTGGATTTTTTGTGAGGAAGAATACATCACGTTAGTTGCCTCCCGCTGGTAAAGAAAACAGGCTTCTTCATTCATCATGCGGATTTTGGAATAGGGAGTAGTAAAAAGCAGACGTTCAATCACGGGCTTTCCAAAAAAATCAAACGATTGATACTGATTTTCCATCTGTTGGCGGCTTTGAAATGCTAAGTAAAAGGATTACCTGCCAGATTGCCTCAAATAATTGGTTTTTTGAGCTAAAGTGACAAGAAGATGACATAAATGGACAAATTGAGCGGCTTTAAAAGGTGGAATTTTGAGTCAATGAGAAAGAAAAAAGTTAGGGCGAAAATCAATTGGGAAGAACTATACTTTCCTTCAATATCAGCAGGATTAGTACATCCTACCCATAGTAAAATGAATCACTGTCCGGATTTATTTATCAAAGGCTATCCAGGTCGTCCATTTTAAAAGTTTTAATTCTATGAAATCGAGCATGACGAAAACGTCACACACCGGGATGATTATAATCCATTCGAGATTCCATATGGCCCTTAAAAGACAAATTATAATCATATGAAATCATGACGGGCGGACGACACACAGGGGGATGATTATTTACCCCTAGAAACTCGCTCGACTACCGTCCTAAATGAACTAAGAAATCTAACTTATAATCATATGAAAAATCTATCCTCTGGTCAACTTGCACCACAATTCCAACATCTTACTCTCAGCGGTCATTACGTGACTTTAGATGGATTTTCAGGGAAAAAGGTCTTACTATCCTTCTTTAGAGGTGCGGCTTGTCCTTTTTGCAATTTAAGGGTAAGAGAGCTGATTCTCAACTACCATGTACTTCAACAGCAGAACATTCAGATTCTGGCTGTTTTCCATTCGAGCGCAGAAGAAATTATGGAATATGCGGGTAAGCAAGAGGCTCCTTTTCCGATTCTTCCAGATCCGGATCTCAAGCTGTATAAGGCTTATGGGGTGGAATCGTCTCTATTGGGAAAATTGAGGACAATGGGCAGCCTCAGTAAAGTATGGAAAGTAATGAACAGCGGTTTTTTCAATTTTAGATCAATGAGTGATTTGAATACTTTGCCAGCAGATTTTATTATCGGAGAAGATCAAAGAATCCTGTGGGCACATTATGGGGATAATTTTGGCGACCATATAGCTCTCGCAGACGTGATAGCTTGACCCAGTGTTTGAAAGTAAAGGGAGTTTTTCAAGCGTTGTTGTCAATTACAAGGGGATTTCCCTAATTCATTATTGCTACTTGCCTTAACAACAAGTTAGTCAAGGCAAGATAATACTACTGCTGATACTTTTTCGCTTGATGTTTTTTTACCGTAAGTAAATTTTAATTCCCGCTCATATCGCTATGCAGACCTAATTTGATTATACAGCTTTGGGTTCTGATAGGCGCATTTTTTTCACGAGTAGTTAAAAAAGTGCGTTTTTTTTGCCAAAAGTATTCTCAGTAAAAAGAACCTATTGATTTTCACTGATTTTAAAACAGATAATATTTTGATAATAACAGTTAAAATTTATAAGTTTAAATGTTTAAACATATGAACATTAAACCTAAATCAAAACCCATGAAAAAATCTTTATGTTTTATCGAAAGGCATGAAGGGTGGAGGCAGACCAAAATGCTGCAGCTGACACTCATGCTCTTTTTTTTGGTACAACTGGTAGGTGTTGCCCAGACTCAGAGTAAAACCTATTCGGGAATTGTATATGACAATTCTACCAAAGAAACTCTTCCGGGGGTAAATATCCTTGTAAAGGGTACTACACAGGGAGCTGTCACAGATATTGATGGTAAATTTTCGATTGTCGTCAATACGCCAGATCCAATATTGGTGTTTAGTTTCATAGGAATGGAATCTCTCGAATATCCTTTGGGAGCTCAGACTGAATTGGAAATCAATCTGGATCCTACCGAAGACAGTCTGGATGAAGTCATAGTGGTAGGCTATGGTACGCAAAAGAAATCTGATCTTACTGGATCCGTGGGAGTGGTAGGAGGAGAGGAACTTTTAAGAGCTCCTATAGCAAATGCACTCCAGGGGTTGAAAGGAAAAGTTGCCGGAGTAAATGTGTTCTTGAATTCGGGATCCCCATCATCCAGCCCTAGGGTGTTGATCAGAGGATTGGGGACCATTAATTCTTCCTCCCAGCCGCTATATGTGGTGGATGGAGTGGTGATGGAGAATATCGAATTTTTAAACCCAAATGATATTTTGAGCATGGAAGTGTTGAAAGATGCATCATCCACAGCTATATATGGTGCCAGAGGTGCTAATGGTGTCGTCATGGTAAGTACCAAAAGAGGAGCACAGAACACCGGGGTTACCGTAGGATATGATGGGTATTTCAGCGTAGGCGTATTGCCAAAAAAACTCGATGTGCTGAATGCGGAGGAATTTATGGAAGTTCTGGAGCAGGGGTTTGCAAACCATAGCAAATACCGTCCCGATTCGCCCATTCCTGCATTCACCAAAAACGATCCCAATTTGTTTGATGCCAATGGAAATCCTCTATATGATACTGATTGGCAGGAGGAAGCTACCAGAACAGCTTTATCACAAAATCACCAACTGTCCTTTCAGTCCAAGGCTGAGAAGTCGTCTTTTGGTGCTTTTTTGAATTATTCAGATATGCAGGGGATTATGCTTAATAATTACCTCAAGCGGATAAACGGAAAATTTGCTTTTGATGCAAATCCTAAAAAATGGCTCACAGTAGGATTGAATTTATTGGCAAACAATACTGATGAAAATGTTTTTGAGGAAAGCGGAGGACATCAGATGCCTAGAAGGTCCATGATTGAAATGCCGGCAATTTTCCCTGTCAAATTCCCCGACGGCACCTGGAGCAATTCGGGAATGGTGTCTGATCCGTATGGACTTGAAGCAATACCAAATCCCGTACACGTATTGACCACCCAGGATAGATTGAGAAAAAGAACCAAGTTGTTCGGTAATATTTATACTACATTTCATATTCTTCCCGGTCTGGATCTCCGTACCCAGTTTGGTTTTGATAAGAATGATTACAACGAGCAGATCTATAGTCCAACAGACCTGATCAATATTTCTTCCCCCAACGGATATGCTTACCTGGGGAATGAGAAAAATCTTTACTGGCAGCAGGAGAATTACCTGACCTATACC
This sequence comes from Algoriphagus resistens, assembly GCF_001442615.1. Taxonomy (GTDB): domain Bacteria; phylum Bacteroidota; class Bacteroidia; order Cytophagales; family Cyclobacteriaceae; genus Algoriphagus; species Algoriphagus resistens. Next base: position 149,129 of record NZ_LMXN01000001.1, read on the forward strand.
AAGGAGTTTGGTGATCACGCTATCAATGCCATGGCGGGATTGAGCTGGCAGAAAAGAACATCTGAGTTTTTCAATGTGAGTGCCACTGGGTTTTCTGATGATACATTTAGATTTAACAGAATGCAGTCCGCAAGTCAACCGGGTACGCCAAATTCGGGGTATGACGAATGGAGTATGAATTCCTATTTCCTTCGCGGAAATTATAATTACAAAAGTAAATACCTTGTCACCTTCACTGGTAGGATAGATGGTTCATCCCGGTTTGGGGACAATAACAAATACGGTGTATTCCCTTCTGTTGGTGTGGGCTATGTTTTATCAAACGAGCCTTTTATGAAGAATATGGAGAATATCAATGAACTGAAGCTCCGTTCCAGTTTTGGTATAACCGGTAATACAGAGATACCTACTTACCAATCATTGGGAACCATATCTACAGGGACTACCCTGATCAATGGAACAAGAGCGCCAATCAGCTACGTAAACCGTCTTCCAAATCCAGACCTGGAATGGGAAAAAACGAGGCAGTTTGATGTAGGCTTTGACCTGGCTTTACTGGACAGGGCATTGGTATTCAGTTTTGACTATTACCACAAATTGACCACCGATTTACTGTTGGATAGACCAGTGCCTTCTTCTACTGGATTTTCTGCAGTAAGAGATAACATAGGCTCAGTGTCTAACCAGGGTGTGGAATTTTTGGTAACGGCTTTTCCAGTTACTACCACAGATTTCAGCTGGGAGAGTAATCTGAATTTCTCCTATAACCAAAATAAAATAGAACAGCTTGGCGAAAATGACGAAGATATCTTTCCTGGTCCCAATTGGGTATCTGGTAGCCAGACTATTCTGCGCGTCGGAGAATCTTTGAGTTCCTTCTGGGGTTACGAGCGATTGGGGACTTGGGGTACGGACGAAGCGGCAGCTGCAGCTGAAGTTGGTGCTATACCGGGTGAGGCAAAACGAAGTGCCGAGCGTAAAATTATAGGAAATGGATTGCCTGCCTGGACCGGAAGTTTCATCAATAATTTCTATTACAAAAACTTTGATTTGACGCTCGATATCCAATTTGTTGCTGGGGTTGACATTTTGCAGCAATATTTTCATTCTACTCAGGATAGAACCGGCTATGCCAGTGGATTGAAAGATGTTTTGTATGATGCGTGGACCGAGACTAATCAGAACACAATGGTTCAACAGATCAGAAATGGCCCTTATTCCGGACAAAATAGTGAAGTGGATAGCCATTGGGTGGCTGACGGATCCTATATCAGGGGTAATTTGATTTCACTTGGCTACTCATTCAACCCAACAATGCTTGACAGAGCCGGACTGAATAAATTGAGAGTATATGCAAGTGTGCAGAATGCTTTTCTAATCAGCTCTGACGACTTCAAAGGGTATGATCCAGAAGCATCATCATGGGAGGGAAACCAATGGGGGCAGAATATTTTCTTCTTCCAGTATCCTCGGCCTAGAACCTTTACTGTCGGCTTGAGTCTGCAATTTTAATCCTAAAATCTAATCCAATGAAAAAGTTATCTATACTATACTTAGGGGTGTTGTTACTGGCTTCTGCCTGTGATGGGTTTTTGGAAGAAAAGCCCAAAGATGAAGTTGCTTCTACCCAATATTTTGCTCGCCCAGAACACGCCCGTGATGCTGTGAACGCATTATATAGAACCGGGGCAATGCAGTTTTACGAAGCCAACGGTTCCTATTCAGGATCTAGGATTATGTTTGGCCCCTACTTGTCAGGTTTTGTGGACAATGAATATAAAGGCCAGGAAGTGCACGTCCAAAGAGGACAGAATATGACCTATGATGGGCTTAATCTTTCCAGTTATTTTAATTCGATGTGGTCGGATATGTACATAGGGATTTCCAGAGCCAACAATGCCATTAAATATATACCGGAAACTCCTGGATTAAGTGAGGAGCAGATGAACCAATACATGGCTGAGGCAAAGTTCTTCAGGGCCTTTAACTATTATTATCTGGTAAGGATGTTCGGTGCTGTGCCTTTGATCACCGAACCCTATGAAAGCCTGGAAAACCTCTTTCTGGAAAGAACCCCGCCAAGTCAAGTGTATGCACTTATAACCGAAGACCTCGAGACCGCAATTTCCAGTGGAGGACTATCCGATATGAGTATGGTCAATAACAGCAGCAGGATTACAAAATCTGTAGCCCAGACTGTCTTGGCAGAAGTCTATCTGACTATGAGTGGAGCAGCATTAGGAGAGGATAATTATGCAAAATCTGCCGCGACTGTACGGGAGATTGTGAATTCAGGAACCTATTCCTTGGTGCAACACACGAAAAATGCTGGTGGGGAAATTGTTGCAAACGGCTCTGCCTATAACAAAATCAAAGATCGTGAGGAAGTCCCGGGTGAATTCATTTACTATTATGAATATGAAATCGGGATTGCAAACAATATTTATCCGAGCTGGAGCTATCCGTCTACCATGTCTCCCTTGCTTGCCTATGCAATTGCCAATAATGCTTATGGCCCAACACAGGCTTTAGTAGCTTCTTATGATCCTGATGAGGATCTCAGGGTCCAGGAAAAGCAATATTTCCATACCTCTATTGAACTGGATGGGGAAGTCATTGAATTTCAGCGCGCACCTTTTATGTGGGAGGATCAGGAAGCTGCCTATGAAACGGCACTTTCAGACAAAGATATGCCGATCTATACCTATGCAAACGTATTGTTAATAGGAGCTGAGGCAATTGCAATGTCGGAAGGTGTAACAACAGAAGCGGTAGAATACCTGGCACAGATACGTGAAAGAGCACTGTGGCAAAAATCACCTGCCGAGATCAGAAGTGAACTGTCGGCTCTTTCAGCCGATCAGTTTGTAGAAGAGGTCTGGAAAGAGCGTGTAAGAGAGCTTGTCTTCGAGTTCCCCATCTGGTTTGACGTGATGAGAACCAGAAAATTCCCTAAGCCTACCAATGACGGTACGGGAGATATTGATTTTGTAGATGCTGTTGGTGCTACCAATTTCTTTAACGGTGCGATCAAAGAACAAAACATGCTCTTTCCACTTCCTGACCAGGAGCTACAGCGAAACCCATCATTGACCCAAAATCCAGGCTACGCAAACTAATTTAATATTACCTAAGAAGGACGGGGTTTATACCCGTCCTTAATTTTATAGCAGTTCCTTAAAAAAAGAGAAGTGCCAGCTAACGCTTTGCACTCTTATTAAAATTAAATCATGAATAGATTAAGCAATCAGCCTCAGGTTCCATTAAAAAAACATAAGCAGGATTCTGACTCATACGATATATTTCCGGCTTTCGAACTGGAGCCGGCAAAAATAAATACTGGTTATGAAGCGCTTTTCGACCTACTTGATACGGGCGATAAAATCATTTTGGATGGGTATGTAGGAGTCGACTGGAATGAAATTTCGTCATCAATTTCTACCTATTTCGCACAAAAAGGGAAAGTATATAAGTTAATCAACTGTGCTGATTATTATAAACCGGTTGATGAGATCAAAAAACTTACTGCTCCTTTCTTGGGTGGCGACGATCCGGTTTTTGGTAAGAAAACGGATCTTGGGCTACGTGATTATTTTCTTTCTTCTTTCTTTACTCAGGTTGATCAATCTGGGCATTTGCCTACCATCGTGTATGGCTGCGGTGCCTCATTGAGCGGAATGGAAGGGAGTTTAGTTTATTTTGATCTTCCCAAAAATGAGCTGCAGTACAGGATGCGGGCCGGATCTGTCGTAAATTTAGCTATAGATGAAGCAAAAGACCCGAAACAGACTTACAAGCATTTTTTCTTTGTGGACTGGGTAATCTGTAATAAGGAGAAGAAAAGGTTATTGCCTCAGGTGGATTTCATTGTTGACCAGCAAAGATCAAGCAGCCCGTCCTGGATGAGCGGAGAGGCATTCAGAGCAGGTTTGGATGCCATGTCTGAATCTTATTTCCGTGTAAGACCCTGGTTTGAGCCCGGTGTTTGGGGTGGGCAATGGCTGTCAAAAAACATCCCGGATCTGCCACAGAACGAACCCAATTATGCTTGGTCTTTTGAGATGATAGTACCGGAAAACGGACTGATTTTTTCTTCTTCAGGAATGTTGCTGGAAGTCTCATTTGATTGGCTGATGTATAGGGCTGGGGAGAAAGTCTTGGGCAAGGCATATAGCAGGTTTAGAGATGATTTCCCGATTAGGTTTGACTTCCTTGACACCTTTGACGGGGATAATCTTTCCATACAATGTCACCCGACTACGTCCTATGCAAAAAAGCATTTCGGGGAAAATTTCACTCAGGATGAAACTTATTACATCATGGATACCACCCCTGAATCCCATGTTTACCTGGGATTTCAGGAGAATATCTGCCCGGTTGAATTTAGGGAGGAACTGGAAAATTCCGTTGCCTCCAAATCAAAAATAGATGTAGAGAGATTTGTGCAAAAGCTGCCATCTGAAAAGCATGGTCTGTACCTGATTCCAAGTGGTACCATTCATTGTTCTGGAACTGACAATTTGGTGCTGGAAATCAGTGCAACACCCTATATCTATACTTTTAAAATATACGATTGGCAGCGACTGGATCTGAATGGGGAGCCCCGGCCGTTGAATGTGGACCGCGCGTTTGAGAATCTTGATTTTTCCAGAAAAGGGACTGTTGTTCCAGAGACCCTGATCTCAAAGCCTCAGGTAATTGAAACCGGTGAAGATTGGGAAAAAGTTCTTCTCCCAACCCATCCTGAACATTTTTATGAGGTGATGCGCTATGAATTTGACTCTGAAATCATCATTTCTACAGCCGATCAATGTCATTTATTGATGCTGGTGGAAGGGGAAAGCCTGGAACTGCATACTACAGGTGGACGGATTATGAAATTTCATTTCGCAGAAACCTTCGCCGTTCCAGCAGCCGTGGGGAGTTATGCGCTGAAAAACCTAGGATCCAATCGGGCAAAAGTTGTCATTTCTTATGTCAAAGATTCAGCCTGCTAACCTCAACGCTAAAAATGAACTTATGATGAAATCGAGCATGACTCCAGTGTCACACACTGGGATGATTATAATGTATGCGAGATTCCATATGGCCTTTAAAAAACAAGTATAAACACATGAAAAACAGAAGCTATTATATGCTGAAAGGACTTGAAACAAAAAGAATATTCCTGTTTCTATTGCTGATGGCTGCGGTATTTTCAGCTGCATCAGCGCAGGATAATGAGCTGTTTAGTCTCGGGTCCGAAACAGGATCAGGAGAAGGCTTTTCCCTGTATCCGGATCAATATTCAGAGTTTATCGCAAATGATTTTGGATTTGAGGACAGGATTTTTTGGATCGGCAGAGACAATGTCAAAACAGATTTTCCTTATGTACTTCCGGGGCCAAAAAACGGCTGGGGAGGCACTGGCCCCACAGCGGGCATACGTTCGCATTTTTTGAATTTGGGCTTCGTCCTTGAAAAAGCAACAGGGTCAGACGGCAAGCTGAAGATAGCGCTTACGGATACAGATTCATTGCATGCACCCCATATGAAAGTTATGGTAAATGGAAAAGACTTTCAGTTTATACTGAAAAAGGGGGCAGGATTGGCATTGGAAAAGGGCAAGGGGACTTCCGGATCCGCACAATCCATTGAGATTCCGTTGGGAGAAGGAATCCTTCAGAAAGGACTGAACCGTATATCGATTTCAGTGCTTGATGGAGGCTGGATTGCTTTTGACCACATTTCTTTGACTAGCTCTCTTGCTCTTGATCTGATCAAACCGCAGCATGCGGTAGTAGGTGCTGTAAATGCGGCTTCCTATCAGTTGAATAATTCGGGAACTGCCGTTCAACCCCTGCTGGTAGAGATATTTCATTTGGATGAGGATCCCGAATTGTCGGTTAGGCTCGATGGCGTAGAGATTCTTACCCAAAAACTGGAAGAGGGAAAATACTTAGTTGAAGCAGGAATGCCTGCTGTAAACCAATCTACCAATAGCTCCTATGAAATTTGGCTGGATGGAAAACCGGTCAAACAGGGAGAAATCACCAGGTCTCCCCAGTCCACACAAGGGCTGAGTGGCTATGTCAATACGCTTTTGGGCACGGCACATTCCCGATGGATGATTGCTCCGGGACCCTGGATGCCTTTTGGGATGGTAAAGCTGAGCCCCGACAACCAGAATTCCGGATGGCAGGCGGGCTATGATCCTAATTTTGAATCCATAGGCACCTTCAGTCACATTCACGAGTGGACGATGACTGGACTGGGGACATTTCCGACTGCTGGTGAAGGCATCCAAACCACCGTAGGTGATCAAAGTGATGTTAATTCCGGCTATCGATCTAACATAGACAAAAGTTCCGAATATGCCGGGATTGGATTGTACAAAGTACATCTGACCGACACGGATATCTGGGCCTCTCTGACGGCTACAGACAGGGCAAGTTTTCAGAAATATGAGTTTGGAAAGGGAGAACGGGGGAGAATTATGATCGATCTGTCGATTCCTACGGAATATAGATACCAGATAGAGTCCTGCGAAATAACGAAAGTGTCACCTACTAGAATTGAGGGAAAAAGCCATCAATTGACCCCTAATGCATGGTCTAAAGGGGTAGGGCAGGATTACCTGGTGCATTTTGTGATCGAGTTTGACCGGCCTATTGCTGAGTTTGCCCACTGGGTGGACGGGGAGGTTTCCGTAGGGGAAAACCTATCCGCAACAGATCCGGCCAGTGCCGGAGCATATGTGGAATTTGATATTCTTCAAAACAAAACCGTGCAGATGCGCACAGGAATTTCATATGTGAGCATAGAAAATGCCGCTGAAAATCTTTCTGAAGAAATAACCAAGCCTTTCGGTTGGGACTTTGATGCAGTAGTGTCCAACCAACAAGCTGTATGGGATGAGCTGCTGGGTAGGGTGAACGTTGTCAGCAATGATGCTAGGGAAAAGGAGCGCTTTTACACCAATATGTACCGGGCTCTGGCCAGTAGAAATACGTTTTCGGATGTGGACGGAAAATGGAGGGATGCGGATGAAAACATTCAGCAGTTTGAAGATCCTAACGATCTAGCTTTGGGTTGTGACGCTTTCTGGAATACTTTCTGGAACCTGAACCAGTTTTGGAATCTGGTGACACCCGAGTGGTCCAATAAGTGGGTAAGATCCCAGCTTGCCATGTATGACAATGCCGGATGGCTTGCCAAAGGTCCTGCTGGTATGGAATACATTCCTGTGATGGTGGCTGAGCATGAAATCCCGTTGATTGTGGGAGCATACCAGATGGGAATCAGGGATTATGATATAGATAAGGCCTTTGAAGCAGTGGTGAAAATGCAGACCACGGAAGCCACTGGTGTAGGAGGGGGATTTGCCGGAAATAGAGACCTGGTTGCCTATTTGGAGCATCAGTATGTGCCTTATGACCAAGGCCGTTTCTCCAATTCCCTAGAGTATAGTTTTGATGATTGGACAGTGGGACAGTTTGCAAAATCCCTTGGTAAATCTTCGGAATACAAGCAATTCAATGAGCGGGGCAGCTGGTGGAAAAATGTGATCGATGCGGAGACTGGCTATGCCAGAATGAAGGATTCGGAAGAAAATTGGCTGGAAGATTTTGATCCCTTTACTTCCGGGGCTAACCACCATTACGTAGAAGGCAATGCCTGGCAACTTACCTTTTTTGTGCCTCAGGATGTACCGGGATTGATGAGTACTATAGGCAAGGAAAAGTTTCTGGAACGCCTGGAGTGGGGTTTTGAGGAAAGCCACCGCTGGAGGTTCAACGGTCCTAATGATCAATACTGGGACTATCCGGTGGTTCAGGGAAACCAGCAGTCCATGCATTTTGCCTTTCTGTTCAATTATGCAGGGAAACCTTGGCTAACCCAGAAGTGGAGTAGAGCGATTGCAGATAGATATTATGGCTATGAGGTGACCAATGCTTACCTAGGAGACGAAGACCAGGGACAGATGAGTGCCTGGTTTGTGATGGCTTCCTTGGGTTTGTTTCAGGTTGATGGGGGTACCAGAGCGGAGCCTATATATGAAATAGCAAGCCCGCTGTTTGAGCAGGTGGAAATCAAGCTGGACAATCAATTTGGAAGAGGAGAAAAATTCATCATTATCGCCAATAATGCCAGCAGGAAAAATAAGTATGTTCAATCGGCGACGCTCAATGGAAAACCGCTTAATCAATTCTGGTTCGAGGCCAAAGAACTCCTGAAAGGTGGGGCGTTGGTTTTGGAAATGGGACCGGAGCCAAATGAAAACTGGGGCACAGGAAAAATGCCTTATTAATATCAAATACAATAAGCTAGAAAGTAACAATAACCCAAAAAAATAAAATGAAAAAGTACCTGATAATAGCCGCATTTGCGCTGGTTTCAAATGCAAATGCGCAGGATAAAATAAAGACGTACGAGGAGCTTGGACAACAGATTAAAACTGATGAAAATTTTAAATACGTCAAAGAAAAGGCTCTTGAGGTAATCGCGGAAGGTTTCAATGCGGGAGACGGATACCGTGAAGTTTGGATCAGAGACTATAATACCTTCATAAATCTTGCGGCAAAAGTTTATCCCAAAGAGGAATTAAAGGAAAACCTACTGGTCTTTTTCAGGATGCAGGGAGAAGATGGCAATATCATCGACGGATTTACACCTGCGGAAAGTATAGGGGAAGCAGAGACGGATTTCAGTTATTCGGAACTTGAGCCTAGATATGCCGGGCATAAGAATACCGTGGAGACTGATCAGGAAACTTCGCTGATCCAGACGGTTTATAAATACATCAAAGCAACAGGTGACCCCTCGATATTGGAAGAAGTAATTGGCGGCAAGACTGTCTCTGAGCGCATGGAGTGGGCGATGGATTTTTTGATGAATGAGAGATTCAGTGAAGAGTATGGATTGCTTTGGGGTGCTACTACGGCTGATTGGGGAGATGTACAGCCAGAGCATGGGTGGGGAGTGGATCTGGATGAAAATACGCATCGGGCGATTGATGTATATGACAATGCCATGATGGTTATTGCCTTGGACAACTTGATGGAAATCCTCCCTGAGACCAAGACAAAGTGGGCGTCTGTCCGAGAAAAGTTCGCCGAAAACACCAGAAAGCACCTTTGGGATAAGAAAAAACAGAAATTTATCCCGCACATCTATCTGGAAGGCTCGCCTTTTCCGGAGGATTTTGATGAAGAAGAAATCTACTACTTTGGAGGTACGGCAATAGCCATTGAAGCGGGACTTTTATCTAAGAAAGAAATCAAAGTATCACTGGACGAAATGGTTTCCAGAGTAAAGCAAGCCGGGGCACCTTCTATAGGATTGACTATTTATCCTCCTTACCCTGATGGTTTTTTTGCCAATAAGATCATGAACCCGGTCTATAGTTACCAGAATGGCGGGGACTGGACTTGGTTTGGAGGCAGAATGGTGTTGGAGTTGGTGAAAAATGGCTTTGTAAAAGAAGCCTATGAGCAGATCCGGCCCATGACCGAACGAGTGGTTAAGAATATGGGATTCTATGAATGGTATTCTATTAACAATGAACCCAGAGGTTCGGGCACCTTCAAGGGAAGCGCCGGAGTATTGATGGATGCTATCGAAGCTTTGGAACAGATTGCAGAGATAAAATGATAGCAGAAATGGAAAAAGAGCTGATTCACCTAAAAGAGGGTTTGCTATGATACAGGTAGGTGTGGATATAGGTGGGAGTCATATTGCGGCATGCCTGTATGACAGTATTGGACAACAATTGATTTTGGATTCCAGATGTACTTATCATGTGGATCCCAATTGGGAGGCGGACAGGATATTGGATACCTGGAGCGCGGCAATCAGCACTACCATCTCATGCACCCGGAATAAGGTAGCAGGGGTGGGAATTGCCATTCCGGGACCTTTTGACTACTGTGAAGGGATTAGCAAGATTACTGGAGTCAATAAGTATGAATGTCTCTTCGGTATGAATATAAAAAGTGAACTCGCCAGCCGGTTGAGCATGCAGGTTTCTCAGCTAAGATTTATCAACGATGCATCCGCTTTTGCTATTGCTGTCTCAACTATTGGTAAAGCCAAGTCTTTTGGCCGGTGCGTAGCAATCACGCTTGGTACTGGCTTGGGGGCTTCATTTATAATAAACCGAAAACCGGTGTTTTCACATTCCCAGGTCCCTAAAGGTGGCTTTTTGTACAACCAATTAGTGGATGGGGTTATTGCTGATGACTTATTTTCGACCCGGGGATTACTACATCTTTATCATCTAGTAAGTGGGGAGCGGGCAACCAATGCGTTAGAAATCTACCAAATGGCTAAGAGTGATCCCAAGGCAAAGGAAACTTTTCAGTTGTTTGGTCAGGAGCTGGGGAGGTTTTTGGCCCCATTTCTAGAAAATTTTGGTGCAGAGGTGTTGGTCTTGGGCGGGAATATTTCTAATGCCTTCGAATACTTCAAAGATCAATTGATAGCTGAGCTCCCGATAGCGGATGTGTACCTTTCTGGTTTGATGGATCATGCGGCCTTGATCGGAGGGGCATTATTGGTGGATGACGAATATTATAGGGAATTGTCAGATCTAATCAGGGAAATGTGATGCAACAGACGACTATTCAAAGTATAGGATACAGGAAGATTGCACCAATTCTCCTGAGCTATATCGTAATGGGCTTTGTGGATATTGTAGGGGTATCCACAGGCTTTGCACAACAAGATTTCGAACTGACGCCCACCCTGGCCCAGCTGATTCCCTCGATGGTGTTTGTATGGTTTTTTATTCTTTCTATACCTGTAAGCCTACTACAGAATAAGATTGGTAAAAAAAATGTATTGCTCATAGGAATCGGTGCAACAGCAATAGGTATGTTTACCCCATTTGTGAACTATTCCTATCCGGTATTTCTATTCTCATTTGTATTGCTGGGAATAGGAAACACCTTTATTCAGGTATCCTCCAATCCGCTGTTGAGGGAAGTGGTATCAGAGGGGGAATACCCAAGCCTTTTGAGTATTTCACAATTTGTGAAAGCGATCAGCTCCTTGCTAGGGCCGCTCATTGTAGCATTTATGGTGACTTTTACCGGAGATTGGAAGAATGTGTTTTTGGCATATGGCCTTATCTCCATCTTAACTGCTACATGGCTAAGCAAGACGGTAGTGAATGAAAAATTCAAGGCAGATGCTACCAGTTTCAGAAAATGCTTTGCTTTACTTGGAGATCCTATGATTGCTTTTATGGTGCTTTCTATTTTTCTCATAGTAGGTATTGATGTAGGGATGAATACTAATATTCAGGGCTTGCTCGTTTCCAACTATGGTTTGAGTCTGGAAGATTCTTCCCTTGGGATTAGTTTGTACTTTTTCTCCTTGATGGTGAGCCGGTTTGTAGGAGCAATTATCCTCAATAAAATGAGTCACCTGAAATTTCTGAAATGGTCCAGCCTTCTTACTGTGTTGTTTTTCCTTGGATTGATTTTCTCTTCCAGCCTAACTGCCACACTTAGTTCAATTGTTTTGGTTGGATTGGCATCTGCCAATCTGTTTCCGTTGATCTTTGCATTGACCATTAATAAAAGACCGGCCAGAAGTAATGAGATTTCCGGCCTGATGACTATGGCAATCATTGGAGGTGCAATTATTCCTTTGGTTATGGGATTGGTGCAAAAAAACTTCACAGTAAATCAAGGATTCATTGTGTTGCTTGCTTCCTCGGTGATAATTTCCTTTTCCCATATTGCATTGAAAAAGGGCGGTGATGCAACTATTTAGCTCAACTGTTTACCTAGATTATATTTCTGATTATGGGTAATGTTTTGATTTTGTTGTAGTTAACTTTTTGATAATGTTTATCTGGTAAAATTTTAGTAAAAAAAAATGGTGATAATGAATATCTTAAGTAATGTTGAAGAATCATCGGGTAAATACAAGCCCATTTAAAATACGGATAACTAAATGTGAACCATGCAGGTTAAAGATTTTAGAATAGACCTTAAAAGTTCTATTCCTTATCATGTGCAGGTAGAAAAATACCTACGAGAGCTTATACGAATAAAAGAGTATGCATCAGGAGAATCCTTTTTACCCAAAGAGGAAAGTTTGGCCAAGCGGTTTGGGATTTCCAGAAATACAGTACGTCAAGCTATTGACAAGTTGGTACAAGAAGGATTGGTGGAGAGAAAGAGGGGGGTAGGCTCTAAAGTGATAAGCCAAAATATCTCAACACGCCTGGATCAGTGGATTTCTTTTACAAAAGAAATGAAAGATAAGGGGATTGAGGTGGTGGAATATTCTGTAAAAGTAGGTTTCGAAGTGCCTGATGAAAGAACCTTAAAAGCACTTAATGTTACCGCTGAGACAGAATTGTGCTGTATGGAAAGAGTGAGGGGTGCAAAGGATGCGAAATATCTTTACAGCATATCATTTTTTCATCCCAGAATAGGCTTGACAGGAAAGGAGAATTTTTACCAACCTCTATATGAAATGTTGGAGCAGGAATTTCATGTGGTCGTGGCAATCTCAAAAGAAAAGCTAAAGGCTGTGGCTGCCTCCAGCTCGATAGCCAAGGCGCTTGATATTAAAAAAGGTGATCCTGTCTTGAAAAGAGAGCGTATCGTACTTGATCAGGGAGACCGGCCGGTCGAATATAATGTAGTTTATTATGCGACAGATTTTTTCTCGTATGATATCGATTTAAAACGTGAGTTTTAACCTGTAATTTGACTCAATCAAAGCAGATTAGTTGATCGGTAGATTCTATTCACCTGTATTTGGTCTTTAGCAAGCCAGAAGCTTGCATCGCATGCTGTGCTGCGCTTTTTATTCCTCTTCCTTCTGGGCTTTATCGCCCTAGGCAGTTTCATATTCATCATTCCGCAAAATGAAATTAAGGTGCTCTACAAGGAAAATTTGATTCGAAATAGGCTGGTATCCACCTTTATTCCTAAATCACTTACCGTTATTATTCTTTTGTAAACCTTGAATTTTTAAAACGCTGTGTGACACTTGGAGTCATGCCTAAAGACCTCAGAAAGGCTCAATTTCAGTTAAAGATACTATGAATCAATAGTCTGAAATCAGTCAATTGCAGTATTCATTATGAAAACAGCTTTACTGAAGAGCTGAATTCAGGCTGAATGAGACTTGAGTAAAATACACCAAAAATTGATAATGAGTAAGTTACCTATGCTTAGAGGCTTGATTTTAGCGATTGCCATTACGAGCCCGATGTGTGCTTTTCCCCAGAATAGTTCTCCGGGAGACGCTAATTTCCATCTTCTTCCCAGCCATAAACCTGACCGGATTATCCTAAATCTTTCTGAAAACCCCTTAGAAGAAATCGGGGTGAACTGGAGGACAGATACCACAATAACTGTAGCTCACTTGGAATTTGCCAAAGCTACACCAGGACCGGAATTCCGTGACCAGATCCAACATCTTCAAGCGCTCACCGAAACCTTGGTATCTCAGCATGACGATGAGCCTGTCATCCATGCAAAATACCACCAAGTGAAACTGAAAGGACTCGAGGCAGGTGGAAAATACGTTTACCGGGTGGGTGGGGGACATAGCTGGAGTGAATGGTACCAGTTTACGATCCCTACAGATGACAAGGAAGTAAACTTTCTCTATTTTGGAGATGTCCAAAATGAAGTATCATCCATGTTTAGCCGGGTTATCCGTGAGGCGATCATCAATTTGCCTAAAATGGATTTCACCGTTTATGCCGGTGATCTCATAAATCATGAAAGTGCTGACTTCGAATGGGGCGGTTGGTTTGAGGCAGGCCAGTGGATCCATGCTAGTATCCCATCCATGATGACTCCTGGCAACCATGAATTTTCCAAGAATCCAGCTACGCTAACTCCTCATTGGAACACACAATTCAATCTCCCTGCCAATGGTCCACAAGGTCTGGAAGAAACCACCTACGAAGTAAACTTTCCTGAACTGAAAATCATCTCTTTGGACGGGGAGCAGATTGATGAATCACCAAGTTACAGGAAAGCTCAGATGGTCTGGCTCAGAGACATTTTGACCAATAATCCACGAAAATGGACGGTAGTCACCTTTCATTACCCGGTATATGCCACAGCTCCAGATCGATATCATGATAAGATGATTGATTTCATCCGTCCGATCTTACAGGAATTCAACGTTGATCTAGCCATACAGGGGCATGACCATGCCTACGCACGCGGCAGGGCTTATGAGCAGGACGGAAAAATGGATTATAAGAAAGGAACCGTCTATGTAGTCTCGGTGGCAGGGCCTAAAATGTACGAAGTAAAAGCAGACGATTGGATGGATCGAAAGGCTTACGGCACCCAGACGTACCAGTGGATCCAAGTCAAAGAAAATATTCTCACTTTCAGGACTTATACGGCACTTGGAGAGCTGTATGATTCTTTTGAAATCCAGAAAAATTCCGATGGGGAAAATATCCTTATCAATCATATTCCAAACACACCGGAGCGGCTGTAGATAAAAATGGAGGCTCCAAGCTATTCCTTCTGGTTTTTGACCAGAAGTACATTTCGTATCTTATCCATAGGAATAGGTCAGCTTTCGTCTGTGGACAAGGTAAAGCAGAGCCGGAAAAAAGCCTCTGGCCCTGGCTAATAATCAGCATTCCCGGGCCGGGCCCAGGAGTTCACTGAAAAGATAACGGTCAGTGAACGGAGATCCCTGCCAGCGGTGAACATTGTGTTGGACTGTTCACTAACAGGTTACCGCCCATACTCTTTCACGAAAGGGTAATGTTCTGTTCATCTCCAGAACAAACCATGAAATTAATATTGTGCATAAAATAGTTTTTACTAAACAAACAGTACTTATGAAAGAGGACCAACAGACCGATAGTTCAGGAAGAAGAACATTCATTAAAAACTCATTGATGGTAAGTGTCGGGTTCATGGGACTTAAATATTTTTCAGGAACCCCTGCATTTGCGATGGATGCTTCCTTGCTCTATGAGCAATATGGTCCGCTTTTGGAGGATCCCAAAGGTATTTTCAATCTTCCAAAAGGCTTTTCTTATAAAATTATTTCCAGAGCTGGTGAGCCTATGAACGACGGCTTTCTCTCCCCGGGCAGAAATGACGCCATGGCAGCATTTGAAAGTAAAGATGGGAAAGTTCTGGTGGTAAGAAACCATGAACTTTCTTCTGATGACACGGAAAACGGTCCTTTCGGAATTGATAATTCAAGGCTTCAACAGCTTTCTGATTCAGCAATTTATGATCGTGGCTATAACAAAAAGCCAAGTTTAGGAGGTACAACAACTTTTTTGTTTAATGAGCAAACCCAGGAAATAGAATACCAGTACCTATCCTTAGCCGGAACCATGCGCAATTGTGCCGGCGGCCCGACTCCCTGGAACACCTGGCTCAGCTGCGAAGAGACGTTTGACAGCAAACTGGAGGAAGTAAATGAACACCATCATGGATATGTGTTTGAAGTGCCGGTCTCCGAGACAGCTATTCTGGCCGATCCTGTGCCATTAAAGGCAATGGGGAGATTTAACCATGAGGCGGTGGCGGTGGATCCGGACAGTGGTTTTGTTTATCTCACCGAGGATCGAGGAGATGGGCTTATTTATCGGTTTATACCGAATGAGCAGGGAAACCTTCGGGCAGGCGGAAAGCTTCAGGCACTAAGTATCAAAGGAAAGCAGGGATTTGATACCCGCAACTGGGAAGCTCAAACCGTGAAAATAGGTGATCTGCTAAAAGTGGACTGGATTGATCTTGATAATACAGATCCTGAAGAAGATGAGCTAAGGTTAAGGGGGGTTGATCAGGGGGCAGCTCGTTTTGCCAGAGGAGAAGGTATGTGGTACGGAAATGAAGAAATCTATTTTGCCTGTACCAGTGGTGGAAAGGCCAAGCAGGGGCAAGTATTCAGATACATTCCCTCAAAAGAAGAAAAGAGAGGAGAGCAGAAGATCGGAGGGCATCTGGAGTTGTTTGCAGAGCCAAATGATAAAGAGATATTACGTGCATGCGATAATCTTACAGTGGCTCCATGGGGTGACCTTATTCTCTGTGAAGATAATAGTCGCCCAAGGCTGATTGGGATTACTCCCCAAGGAAAAATCTATCATCTGGGGCTGAATGTAGGTTATGAATCTGAATTGACGGGAGCCTGTTTTTCTCCAAGCGGTAAAACGCTCTTTGTGAATATTCAGCATGCAGGGCTTACCCTGGCTATTACAGGGCCTTGGGTGGGATAATGCCTTTATTTTGTGGTGCCCGTATCGCTTCAGACAGGATTAAGCCGGGTTTTTTAGTAAAAGCAGTTTTTCCCGACAAGAATTCTGATTGGTAGAGCAGCCTGATAGTGAAGGGGCTTACGTGATACTTTGCGCTAACCTTAGAGATATTCCTTTCGTAAGATTTGCATGTTTCTCGAGGGGCAGGATGCTCAGGTTGTCGTTGGGTTGAACTTATTATTTTGTTGGTGAAACCTGAATACTATTTGCCTAAAATCCGTTACACGGTTTTAGTTACTCACATTAGGTTATAGAATCGGAAGGAATGGAAATCAGGTTAAGAGAAATTAATCAGCAGCTAACGTTACTGGAATCAGAAATGCATGGGGTTCCCCAGGCTTTTACCGGGATATTGGACCAGCTTCACCCAAGCCAGCGTATTTCAGCTACCAACCTGTTGAAATACCTTATCTTGAGAAAGACAGATATTCAGGACCTCCAGGAAGCCTTGCATTTGATGGGCCTGTCTTCCCTGGCTAGCTGTGAGAGCCATACCCATTTTCAGATTCAGTCCACTTTGGAGCGTTTGGGAAGGAAGTTTCCGGAAAAAGACCCTAGCACGCCTGAGTTCGGAGCCGATTGCATCAAGCAACGGAGCAAGGTCTTATTTGGGAATACCCATGGGGAATGGCCTTCATCCATTATGGTGACAATGGATTCATCTGCGCTGCAACAAAAAAATGCAATCCGTGATCTGCTAAGAAACGGTATGGGTGTGGCCCGGATCAATTGCGCACACGATGATAAGCAGGTGTGGGAAAAGATGATACGTGAGATTCGGGAAGAAAGTGTAAAAGAAGGGATCGAATGCAAAATCCATATGGATCTTGCCGGTCCAAAACTCAGGGTTGTGCTTCTGCAAAAAGGGAGAAAGTCCGGTAAAGTGAAAATAAGAAAGGGAGATAGAATCTGGTTGGCTGAATCTCCTGAAATGTTCACCAAAAGCGAATTGGTGGTCAGTCCGGGAGAGCCAGGTGTAATTCAGGCGTTGAAGCCCGGGGAAAGAGTGTTCATAGATGACGGTTTGATACTGGCAAGAGTGATGGAAGTACGTGAGGAAGGGGTACGTCTGAAAATTGAGCGGGACTCCTCTAAGAAATCTAAAATCAAAGCAGAAAAAGGGATCAACTTTCCTGATTCCGATCTATCCATTTCATCCTTGACTGATTATGATATCGCATGTCTTCCGTTTGTGATGAGCCATGCTGACACTGTTGGATTTTCCTTTGTCCGTAAAGCTTCGGATTTGAAGAAACTCAGGGAGGAACTTGGTAAGTTTTCCACTGATATCCCCCCTGTCATCCTTAAAATCGAAACTAAAGAAGCGGTGGACAATTTACCCCAATTACTTCTTGAGGGAATGAAATGTCCTTATTTTGGTGTAATGATCGCAAGGGGAGACTTGGCTGTGGAGATTGGATTTGAGCGGCTGGTGGAGATTCAGGAAGAGATTTCCTGGCTTTGCGAAGCAGCTCATACTCCAGTAATCTGGGCAACTCAGGTGTTAGAAACCCTTCATAAATCCGGTATAGCATCCCGTGCGGAGATCACTGATGCCGGCCGTGCCTCTATGGCCGATTGCATCATGATCAATAAAGGGGATCATACATTACAAGTACTCAAGACACTCAGAGATATTATACAAAGAAGCCGTGGTTTGAAAATGAAAAACCGGCTGGTTTTCCGGGTCCTGGGGATTGCCGAGCAGTTTTTTCAAAACCAAAAGCACCCGTAGTCTAGAAGTTGAGTCTGAGCTGGGTAGTTTTCCCATATTGATGTGATACTATGACTATAGATTTCTGCCCGCTTATGCATATGCATAGAGATTGGTAGATAGTAAATACCCGCTGTTTCTCCCGGCCTGTTACTTCCCCACATAAATATTATCAGGATTTTTTTTGAACAATAGGCTCACCACATACTTGGAGAGATGAATGAAATGGAGCTCCATATAAAAACAAAGGGAAAGTATTGGTATTTATACTCAGCTAAAAGTTGAAATGCACCTAACTGGGTGATATAGAAGAAGATGTTGATGCTGACAAAAATTATTCGGAAATTACTCATACCATAAGCGTAGGGTAAAATAATGAAATTCAACTGACCTTTTCAGGATAAAAATCCCTGCAGAAATGGAAACGCCACGATCGCAAAGAATACATTCATTCCATAGTTGAAAAAACTAAAAGATTGTCAGAAAATGAACAGTAAAAATATTGAAAGACTTTATAAAATGTCTTTTGCGGGAGTATATCCCCATTACATTACCAAAGTTGAGAAAAAAGGAAGAACCATTGCAGAGTTGCACGAGGTTATTTTTTGGCTCACGGGCTATGATGAAGAAGATCTAATGCATATTCTGGCAAACAAAACGAACTTTGAAATCTTTTTTGCCGAGGCGCCATTGCTTCATCCTAACGCCACCAAAATAACCGGAGTTATTTGTGGTGACCGCATTGAAAATATTGAAGATGATTTAGTTCGGAAAGTTAGATACCTGGATAAATTGGTTGACGAACTGGCAAAAGGCAGGCCCATGGAAAAAATTCTAAGAAAATGACTTAAATGACAAACAACAACATCACATTGTCCCTCACAGATAAAGATGGTTTTAAAGATTCTTTAATAATTGAGCAAGTCAGACCCACGTATCCACGATTGGCAAATGACAATTACGGTTCCCCCAAAAAAATAGAGAAATGGGGTTTTGTAATAATTGCTGTGAATAAGGAATTTACGAATACACGGCAAGCAGAAATAGAAGCGTTTTTCAATACTATAGCGCAATAGTTTAGCCAGTGAAAAACTGTCAACTTGTATAAACTTCAACTGTTGATGATTTCGTGTTCAGGGAACGGGGTGCCTGTACTGCAACGAAATGTATCGGGAGAAAGCCACACAACTGGTCTGTGGGATGGGCCTTCGCTTTATCGATGCATATCAATAGGGGGATTATTGCTAGTTGTTCAAGTAGAGTCCCTTTTCCATCCTCCTACAGCCATACTCTTTTTTCTCAGAATCTGCGGGCAGAAGGCCATGGCATATTTTTTTACCATGGGTTTCTCCTTCGGCTTCACGCAAAGCTACTGACCTGGCACCCGATAGGATTGGTTTTTTGAGTCAAAACCAAAGGTGAACTGTCATTTATTTTCCTGTTAGCTGATGTTTAAGGCGGGCTTGACGGACGAAATAATGAATAAGCGTAGATCTTGCGGGGTAGAGATTTTCGGAGAATACCTATATGACTTAGGGAAATTGAATCAATTGTTTACTATAATGTAGTTAGTCTTGGCTATCTTGAAAACTAGAATTAGACCGCGTTCGCAAGTGACATACGTATCCAGCTCCGTTTGATTTTTACTTTAAAAATCTTCTTCCATGGAAAGTTCAAAAATACAACAAGTGGCCCATAGTTTGGTTTGCTTGATTTTTGGTGTGATTATTCTACGTGAAGGCGCTTTTTTGCTTGTCCCCTTACTATGGGGGATTTTTTTCGCGTTTGCTTTGAACCCAGTTGTCAATTGGCTTGAAAATAAGCGTCTGCCACGCGCCTTGGCTATTCTCATCAGCATTGCGTTGGTTCTTGTTCTGGCTGCTGGTGTTATATACCTGTTTAGTAAACAAATGTCCGGATTGCTAAAAGATGTACCGGAAATAAGCTCCTCCTTGAAGGATTTTTTAGACCAATATTTAGGCTATCTGAACAATCAGTTCGGATTGGAAGTAGACTACGAGAAGGCCCTTGACAGGCTAGGGCGATTGATTAACCCTGAAAGTTTCAATGGTCTACTGGTACAGACGGGCAAAGCGCTGGCATTGATAGGCATTATCCCACTGTATATTTTTCTTTTGATATACTACAAGGATTTTTTCCGGGAATTTCTAAGCAAGCTCAACACATCAAGAAAACAGGATTTCCTTTTTACCTGGACAGAGGATACTGCCCTGATGATTCAGGCCTACCTGACGGGCCTGCTGAAAGTGACGGGGATCGTGGCAGTAGTGGTAGGGGTTTTCTTTTATTTTATTGATATTCAGTATTTTGTGTTATTTGCCTTATTTATTGCGGTGTTCAATCTTATCCCTTATGTTGGAGTAGTGTTCAGTTCCTTTTTTACGGTATTGTATGTTTTTCTGACCACAGACTCTATTTTTTTTCCAATCCTCACACTAGGGGTCTTGTGGGGAGTGCAATTGCTTGAAAATAATATAATTACTCCCATAATAGTAGGTGCAGAAGTGAAACTCAATGCGCTCGTTGTTCTATTGGCGATCTTAATGGGAGGGTGGATCTGGGGAGTCTCTGGCATGATTCTTTTCATTCCTATATTGGGGCTTCTGAAGATGACATTGGAGAAATCAGAGAAGTATAAAGCTTATGCATACTTACTTGGCGACCAGGTGCCGATCATGGAAAGACGGGAAAACTTATGGAAGATTTTGATAAAAAAGTTAACCGGCAAATGACAGGGAAATCCCTTTGTTCTCTGATCCGCATACCCTTAGTCAGTACCATGGCCGTATAGAAATCAGCATAAAAAAGCTAAGTTCAGTCCCCATCCCAACTTTCCGCATTTCGGTGATCAGGTGTACTCAATCTGCTCAATCGGTCGGCTGTCTTTAAAAGTTAGAACAAGTTGAATGTATAACGTGTCATTGTTCCAAAATCGAACAAAAGCGTACACTTCTGATTATCCTTAGGTCCTAAAACAGTCCTAAAATTGCTATATGAAGCGATTCATAGTCTGGCATAATTTTTTAATACTACAATTAGGAATCAATTGTTTTGTCATGAAGAAATATCAATTGGGGGAATTTGAGGAGGTGGTAATGCTGACAGTCGGTGTGTTATATGATGAGGCTTATGGCGTGTCGATAAAGTCTGAAATTGAATCAAGACTGGAACGAAGTGTCAGTGTAGGAGCCTTGCAGACGGCGCTCAAACGGCTGGAGGATAAAGGGTATCTTAAGTCGAGGGAAGGGGAGAGCACGTATGAGCGGGTAGGCAGACCGAAAAAGTATTTCCAGATCACAGCTTTGGGAAAGGAGGCCATGCAGTATACCCGACAGAGCAGAGAAGATCTTTGGAAAGCTATTCCGGAGGTTGCATGGAATCTAAAGATGAGTTAGGTGGCGATGAGAAAGAAGGAAATACAACCACCTAGATTATTTCAGCGATTTTTTAGTTGGTATTGTGATAAAGATCTTCTCGCTTCAATAGAAGGGGATCTATTTGAACTATACCATGAGCGCCTTCAGAAAGAAGGCAAGTTCAAGGCTGATCTGCGTTTTATCATGGATGTGATAGTACTCTTCCGACCCGGGATCATTGGGATCAAAGACAAAGAATATAAGACTAACCACATGGATATGTTTCGGAATAATTTTAAAATAGCCAGAAGAACACTTTGGAAAAACAAGCCCGCCACCATTATCAATATGCTTGGGCTTATTGTAGGGATCACCTCATGCATGCTTATCGCACTATTTATCCAGCATGAAATGAGTTATGATACCTTTCAGCCCAATGCCAAAAGAATTGGCAGGGTGGTCATGGAATATTCATTTGATGGGAGTGAAGAAAGTTCAAAAGGAACATTTACCAGTACCAAAGTAGCTCCTGTCCTTTCTAGGACTTTTCCTGAAGTGGAAAAAGGTATCCGTATGAATCAATCTTCTGCGATTTTACAATTGCAAGGAAATCCGGTTACAGAAGCAGGTTTCATGTATGCAGATTCTACTTTTTTCGATGCTTTTGCTTACGAGATGATCCAAGGGGATCCAACCACTGCCTTAAATGGTCCAAGGAAAGTAGTTTTGACCGAAAGCATGGCCAAAAAGTACTTTGGAGAAGCCAATCCGTTAGGGCAGGGACTTGAGGTAGGGGATGATAAATCAATTTATGAAGTGACTGGGGTGATGCATGACTATCCCTATAATTCTCAGTTTCGGTTTGATTTTCTGGCTTCTTTCTCTTCTATGGGAATGAATCAGGAAGAATCCTATTGGAATGCTAACTACACTACTTATCTGCTTTTGCAGGATGAAAATTCCTTTGCAGGTATGGCGGAGAAGTTGCCGCCGTTTATGGAAAAGGAATCTGCAGATTTGGGAGCGACTATCAACTTTACTTTAGAGCATTTTGATAAGGTACATCTGTATTCTCCTTATTCGGATTTTGTGGCCAATACCAATATCAAATACCTCTACATGCTAGCCGGAATTGCCTTACTGATCTTGGTGATTGTTTGTTTTACCTACATCAATTTGAGCACAGCAAGATCTGTGGAGCGGGCAAAAGAAGTGGGGATCCGCAAAGTCTCCGGAGCCGGCCAATCCCAGCTTTTCTGGCAGTTTATCGGAGAGTCATTTCTTTTATGCGGCCTGTCTGTAGTAGCCAGTTTTATAGCGGTCTATTTTTTACTACCTAGTTTCAATAAGCTGATCAATAGAGAATTAATACTTGGAGACCTGATGTCACTTCCGTTTTTGACTTTTACCTTGGGTCTTACCTTGGGTCTCAGTTTGATAGCTGGGGCATATCCGGCGATTATTTTATCCAAATTCCAGCCTATGAAGGTTTTGAAAGGAGTATTCAAAAATACTTCATCGGCTAAGTGGCTCCAACAATCACTCACTGTGTTTCAATTTGGAATTTCAGTTTTTCTGATCATCGCCACTTTGATCGTCCAAGGTCAGCTCAGCTTTATCCAAAGCAGGGATTTGGGTTATGACAGGGAGCATATTGTTTCTTTGCCGATAGGCTGGAACACTGATTTTCAGAAAATCAACACATTGAAAAAGGAGTTGAAAGCCAGTTCACAGATTATTGAGGTTTCCAGGGCCGCTTCCAGTCCGGTCAGTATCAATAGCGGATACAGCATGAACTTACCGACCAGACCTGAAAATGAGGTGATCTCCGTCAATGCCAATCCAGTAGATGAAAACTTCATACCAGCTACAGGGCTGGAAGTGATCGCCGGAACCAATTTTACTGAACAACATATCCGGCAGACAGAAATAGAACCTTGGGAGAAAAAGGAATTTCATTACATCATGACCGAAAGTGCGGCAGATAAATTCGGCTGGAGTCCTGAGGAGGCTATTGGGAAGGAAATGATTTTAAACCAACAGGGGACGGTGGTAGGAGTGGTCAAGGATTTTCATTTCCAGTCCTTAAGAAATGACCTTCAGCCATTGGTATTGTTTTCAGCCTCTTGGGGCGGCAGACTGCTGGTGAAAATCAATGGGGAAAACATTCCGGAATCGTTGCGTTTCATCGAAAAAACCTGGGAGAAAATCTTACCTGAGCGACCTTATGCTTACAGTTTTCTCGATGAGGATTATGACCGGATGTATCAGTCGGAGATGCAGTTGGGCAAGTTGATGAATTTATTCTCCACTTGTGCCATTGTTTTGGCCTGTTTAGGCTTGTTTGGCTTGTCTTCGTATATGATCCAGCAGCGATTAAAGGAAGTCAGCATCCGCAAAGTCTTGGGGGCTTCAACCTTCCAGGTGCTCAATATACT
Source organism: Algoriphagus resistens (assembly GCF_001442615.1). Taxonomy (GTDB): domain Bacteria; phylum Bacteroidota; class Bacteroidia; order Cytophagales; family Cyclobacteriaceae; genus Algoriphagus; species Algoriphagus resistens. Next base: position 172,919 of record NZ_LMXN01000001.1, read on the forward strand.
ATCAGGCAATTTTGTACGCCTGGTTTTGATCGCTATACTACTCGCATCCCCAATTGCTTATTATGTGATGAGTAGCTGGCTGGAGGATTTTGCTTTTCATATTTCAGCCCCCTGGTGGGCAGTAATGGTCGCCGCCGTTCTGACTTTGGGGATTGGACTGATCACCTCAGGGATCCACGGCCTGAAAGCAGCCTTGAGCAATCCTGTCAATAGCTTGAAGAGTGAATGATAAGTTAAATTCTAAAAGTAAATCAGGTATGAACTAATCAGAATCCGACTGGAGTTGAGCTCTGTCGGATTTTTTTAAGTGTAGAGAGGTACTCATTTTTAATGCCTAAGGATTCTTCAAAACCATCCCTTGGGAGCTGATGTGCCTATGCGCTACTGATTTAAAGTGACTTGGACTGCGGTGCTTTATTCCTTTTCGCAGTCCTAGTTTACGGGCAACTTTTGCAGACAAGCCAAATCCTTCTAGCTAGGATAGATACTGCTTTTTATAGCTAAAGGGGGTCATTCCGGTAACTTTTTTAAAATGCCTGTAAAAATTTGAAACGTTGTTGAATCCGCACTCATAACATATTACTTCGATGGGTAATTGATCTTCAATCAGCGCTCTGCACACATTGGAAATACGTATTTCGATCAGGAATTCGAAAAAGGTTTTATTGGTCATCTGTTTAAAGTACCTGGCAAAACTGGACACACTTAAGTTCGCTATAGAGGAGATTTTCTCTAAACTGATTTCCTCCCGATAGTGTGCCAGGACAAAAGTGTAAATTTTTTCTAGCCGATGCATTTCTGAGACATTGGCAAGGTGACTATTTGCATAGCCCGGTGAAATAGTTTCATATTCGGTTGTGGAACCCAACGTGTGAAGGATTTTTAATAGATGGATTACGCGTTCCAAGCTGGATGCAGTTATCGTCTCATGTAAAATCCCGGAAATTTTCTCCTTGGTTTCACCATGGATGATCATCCCTTTTTTTGCATTTTCATAGAGGGAGGATATGCTCTGGGTTTCGGGTAATTCAAGGAATTCTTTTCCAAAGCAGGTAGGTAAAAATTGAAGTACGAAAGCTTCAACTTCCTGCTCCGGATTTCCTTTAAAATACTTTTCTGAGCAACGCCAGGTGTGGGGTAAGTTTTCTCCCAATAGAATTAAATCTCCACTGCTGAAACTGCTTACAGTGTCGCCTATATATTGGGTTCCTTCACCCTGTATGATATAGTGCAATTCCAGTTCAGGATGAAAATGCCATAGGGTTCCAAAATTTGGTCGTTTATCGTATCTGATTGTAAAAGAATGGTCAGATGTGCTGGGTACTTTATGGAAGTGAGGTTTCATTGAGAATGGCTTTACCTTTATTTTGTTTTACCTGCTTTTAGTCAAAAAGGTTATCCAATATTATAGGATCCGAAATTGAATTTTGGATGCAATCGATATAATTAAATGAATTCATCTTCAATGATGATAAGATAGTATAATTTTTTGGCAAAATGTAATAATTCGTCGCTTGGTTTTTCTCTCATATTTGTAAAGTTCATTCAATAAACCCGGGAGAAAAGAGATGTCCAAAAGAAAAAAAATCCAAGTTATATCCAGTGGAGATTTAAGGTTAGATGCAAATCGTGTAGGTTGGAAATTCCAAGAAATTATGGAACGGCAACTAGAATTGACACTAGCTGATCTGGGTTACCGAGTTGAACGGGGACATCCATATGACCCTGTCAAGCAACATGGCTTTATAGATTCCCAGAAGATGGGAATTGGGGTTTTTAAGAATCTCGATACCAATCTGCCTATCATTGTCGCAGAAAGTGTTTGGCAATACACACACCATGTGCTTCCGGGTTTAATGACACATCAAGGCCCGATTTTGACTTTGGCCAACTGGGAAGGCATGTCTTCGGGATTGGTGGGGATGTTGAATTTAAATGGATCACTGACAAAGGCAGAAGTCAATTACAGCACCCTGTGGAGCAAGGATTTTCAGGACGGGTTTTTCAGGGAAAAATTGGCAGAATGGCTGACGACCGGGACAATACAGCACGATGATTCCCATGTCTTTTCATACGGTTCGGCAACCATTTCCCCGGACATAAAAAAATTAGCAGAAGGCTTTGCAAGTGAATTTTTGAAAGACAAAGCTATTATGGGGGTATTTGATGAAGGATGTATGGGCATGTTCAATGCGATTGTGCCGGACAGATTGCTCAACAAACTGGGGATATTCAAGGAGCGACTAAGCCAATCAGCACTTTATGCGGAGATGCTGAATGTGACCCAGTCAGAAGCAGATCAGGCACTTGACTGGCTTCTTGAGAATGGAATGAAATTTAACTGGGGAAACAATCCCGAGCTTGAGCTTACCAAAGAGCAGACGCTTGAACAGTGCAAAATGTACATAGCCGCGGTACGAATTGCCGACCGGTTTGGATGTGATACCATCGGGATACAGTACCAACAGGGATTGAAGGATTTGGTGGCAGCGAGTGACCTTGCGGAAGGACTGCTCAATAATGCGGAAAGACCACCCGTGTTTGACAGCAGTGGAAAAGAGCTTTTTGCAGGAAAAATTTTACCACACTTCAATGAAGTAGATGAATGCGCAGGAATAGACGCTCTTCTCACTACTAAACTCTGGGATAAGTTGGGCCTGCCTTCGGAGACGACTCTTCATGACATAAGGTGGGGCGAAGAATACCTGATCAACGGCAAGATGGAATTTGTCTGGGTATTTCTGATTTCAGGTGCAGCCCCTCCTGCACATTTTATTGGAGGCTTCTCTGGGGCAAGCAGTGAAAGACAGCCTCCCATGTACTTCAAAAAAGGAGGGGGAAGCCTAAAGGGTATCAGCAGGCCCGGACATATCGTCTGGAGCAGAATATATATTGAAAATGACAGTCTGAAGTGTGATTTGGGTGTGGGAGAAGTAGTATCACTTCCCGAAGAAGAAACGCAGCGAAGGTGGGGGCAGACCACTCCAGAATGGCCAATCATGCATGCTGTACTTCCGGGAATTTCCAAAAATCAGATGATGGGCAGACATAAGGCAAATCATATTCAAGTAGTCTATGCAGGTACAAAACAATCAGCCATAGAAGCAGCCAAAGCCAAAGCTGCTGTATTTGATTCCCTGGGAATTAAGACCTTTTTCTGCGGATGTCAAGTGGCAATCGATGCAAATTTTGGAGCAAAGCCCGAACAAACCTCAGATTATTAAACTGTCAATATTATGATTCTTACCATGCGAAATTCAATGTTTTTATTTCTGGGATTGCTGCTTTCTTTTATTGGAGTAGCACAACAAAAACCGAATGATATAACAGGTAGGTTCTATTTGCCTGAATTGGCAAAGCCAGGAGAAGCAGGGCTGTTGAAAGCTGAGTTGATCTATCCGTTAGACAAAAGACCTACGCCCGAAGTGCATGCATCTTCCCTGATAGAGACTCCTGAAGGAATTGTAGCGGCTTTTTTTGCTGGGACGCATGAAAATAATCCTGACGTTGGTATACGCGTTACGCGCTTAGTGGACGGGAAATGGACCTGGCCTGAAGAAATAGTCAATGGTATCCAAAATGATACACTTCGCTATCCTTGTTGGAATCCCGTTTTGTTCCAGCCATTGGGAAAGCCGTTAATGTTGTATTATAAAGTAGGACCTAGCCCGACTACTTGGTGGGGAATGCTGACCGTATCCGAGGACAACGGCAAAACGTGGTCAGAACCTAAAAAACTGGGAGAGGTTCCTACGATCGGGCATGTAATTGGTCCAGTAAAAAACAAGCCTGTTCAACTTGCCTCCGGCAAAATTATCAATCCATCTAGTCTGGAATACATAGTAAATGGTGACCAACAGAATTGGAAAGTTTATTTCGAACTAAGTGATGATGGAGGAGAGACCTGGAGGATGATCGGTCCAGTCAATGATGGGGTGAACTTTGATGCTATCCAACCCAGTATTTTAACCTATTCTGATGGAAGAATTCAAGCGATTTCCAGAACGAAACAGGATGTCCTTTCCCAGGTTTGGTCAGATGATGAAGGTGAAACATGGGGAGAGATGACAGCATTGGATCTGCCCAATCCTAATTCTGGGACTGATGCGGTTAGCCTGGCAGACGGTAGACAGCTGCTGATTTACAACCATTCTACAAAAAGCGGTGTCGAACCCAAGGGAAGAAATATATTGAATCTTGCCCTGTCTAATGACGGTATAAAATGGAAACCTGTGATGACTTTGGAGAATGTTCCCATTGAAGATGGCTATGCATATCCGGCAATTATTCAAGGTTCGGACGGTTTAGTCCACATAACCTATACCTATAATAGACGGTCAGTGAAATATGCAATTGTAGATCCTGCGAAATTATAATGAGAGAATGGTCAATTACAAACCGGACGATGATCTGGATCTGAAAATGGTTTTAGGAATTGATGAACGGGCGGGTTCGAATAGGGCAATGCTTTTAACAATCAATAGGAGTTGGAAAATACTAGCCTGTGTGGGTGATCATGCAAGCTTCAGGGTATTATCAAAAGTCAAATGATAGCAGAGCACAGAGCAAATCATATTCAGGTGATGTAATGTCAGTAATAAACAAACATCCCTAGAAGCAGCGGTAGTAGATTCCTTGGAATCAATTCTTTACCTCTTATGAACATAAATAAATTACAAACCCAAAAACCATAAAAAAATGAATGTAAGATTACCTTATTTTAGGGGTCATTCAATTCTGATAGTGCTTTTGCTCCTTGGGACATTAGTGCTTTCCGGTGCCTCCTATGCGCAGCAACGCACCGTGACAGGGACGGTGACAACAGGGGATGACCCATTGGGGCTTCCAGGAGTTAATGTATTGCTAAAAGGTACTACCCTAGGTACCGTGACTGATATTGACGGTAACTATTCAATCAATGTACCTGAAGGGAATGAAGTGTTGGTTTTCTCCATGATTGGATTTGAGAAACAGGAAGTAGAGGTAGGATCAAGGGCAATTATCGATATTATGCTGTCCGAGGATATCAGCGCGCTTGATGAAGTAGTGGTTGTAGGCTATGGTACCGTAAAGAAAAGTGACCTGACAGGATCTGTGTCTGCACTAAAAAAAGAAGATTTTAATCAGGGAGCAATCGCTACACCTGAGCAGCTTCTGGCAGGCAAAATGCCAGGTGTACAAGTAGTACAGAACAGTGCCGAACCTGGAGGGGGGATGTCTGTAAACATCCGTGGTGTAGGTTCTATCAATTCGGGTAATTCTCCTCTATATGTGATAGACGGATTACCATTTGGCAACAGTTCTGCTGTTTCGGGGGCTGGAGAGCGTTTTCCTGCCCCAAGGACGGAAAGATCTCCTCTAAGCTCAATAAACCCGGCTGATATAGAATCAATTGAAGTGCTTAAAGATGCTTCTGCTACAGCCATATATGGAGCAAGAGGAGCAAATGGGGTAATCTTAATTACGACCAGAAATGGTAAGAAGGGAAAGTTAAAGGTGACCTACGATGGGTATGCGGGAGTTCAGAATGTAGCTAACAAAATAGACCTATTGGATGCAGCTGAGTATAAGACAATCATAAATGAGATTATCAAATCTGGTGGAGGATCATCAACGGATCAGGTAGAGGATTATGATGGAAACGGCACGGACTGGTTGGATGAAGTTTATAATCCCAATGCTGGTATCCAAAGTCACAACCTTTCTCTTTCCGGAGGAAATGAAGCAACGAGCTATTTGATCTCTTTTAACTATTTCAATCAGAACGGATTGGTAATGAATTCCTCTTTTGAACGGTATGGATTGAGATTTAATCTTGACCATAAAGTAGATGAAAAGTTTCACACAGGAATAAACATGAGCTCCAATTATTCGAAAGATCAGTTTACCCCGGGAGGCTTTCAATTAAATGAACATGCGGGAGTTGTTTTTGCAGCAATGCAAATGGATCCAACATTGGAAGTAAAGGATGAGAACGGTGACTATGTCATTTCCCAACATATCAATGTGGATAATCCTGTGGCATTGGCAAATGGTAAAAGAGGCATCGGAAATACCTACAGAACCTTCGGATCTGTCTACGGAGAATATTTCTTTCTTCCTGAATTCTCCTTTCGTTTAAATTTAGGTGGAGATGTAAGCAACCAGCAACGTGATTACTACATTGACAGAACGACCATTGATGGGTTGGCAGCAGGGGGAATTGCAACGATTCTTCACGGAACAGCTTCAAATTATCTGGTGGAAGGGCTTTTTAATTATAAAAAGTCAGTAGGAAACCACTCCTTCAATGCAGTAGCTGGTGTGACCACACAGAAATTTATGACTAACAGGTTTTCCGCTGAAGGACGGGGCTTTCCTTCAGATGCTACCGAAACTTATAATTTGGATCTGGGCAATCCCAACCTGAACGTAATAGGAAGCAGTAAAGTAGATAATACTTTACTGTCTTATTTAGCTAGACTGAATTATACATTTAACAGTAAGTACCTCCTGACAGGATCAATCCGTGCAGATGGATCCTCACGATTTGGGGAAAACAATAAGTTTGGGTATTTCCCTTCCTTTGCAGCTGGCTGGAAAATTAATGAAGAGGGTTTTTTCTCTGATATAGAAGAAACTGTAAGTACGCTGAAATTGAGGGCGAGCTGGGGAAAAACAGGTAATCAGGAAATAGGGAATTTTCAATCAATCAGCACTTTCAGTGGAGGGCCTACAGTGGTCTATGATGATGAACAGCGATCATCCACCCAACCTGCAAGAATTGCAAATCCTGATCTGAAGTGGGAAACAACTGAGCAATTGGATTTTGGAATTGATTATGGATTCTGGGGAGACAGACTCTACGGAAGTGTCGATTGGTATGTTAAAAATACTTCAGACATGCTTTTGTCTCTGCCTATTCCCAGATCAACAGGGTTTACTTCCCAATTGACCAATATCGGTGGAATCAGAAATTCCGGGTTTGAATTTGCCCTTACTTCCAGAAATATTTCTTCGGGTAAAGTCAAGTGGGTTACAAATCTGGTCTTTACCACTTTAAAGAATAAAGTGACTGACCTGGGAGGAATAGAAAGAATTGTTTCGGGAAGTGCAGGGGCAACCGGCCAGATAGCCATCATTGAAGAGGGAATCCCGTTGGAGTCATTTTACGGGTACGAAGTTCTTGGGATTTGGCAGACCGGAGACGATTTTGAATCCACAAATGATAATGTAGTTCCCGGAGACATTAAATATAGAGACATCAACGGTGACGGTACCGTCAACACGGATGATCGGGTTGTTCTTGGTAATTCATTTCCCAAGTTCATCTGGTCGATGGGAAACACGGTTAGCTATAAAGGGTTTGATTTATACGTGTTTATTGAAGGAGTGGAAGGAGCCAAAATGCTTAATAATGGCCTGATCGATACTTATTTTCCAGCCGGGGTAAGGAGAAACAGGTATGCTGAACCTTTACTAAACAGATGGACTCCTGAAAATCCATCGAATGAATTTCCTTCTTTTGTAAATACGAGTAGCCAAGGTGAGAAACGTGTAAATAGTATCACGGTTGAAGATGCATCTTACCTCAGACTCAATACAGTCAAGCTGAGTTATCATTTTCCGGCTAGCCGCGGGATATTCAGTGCTGCCACAATAAATGTAACAGGTCAGAATCTGTTTACAATTACTGATTATAGCGGAATGGATCCTGCTATTAACCCGAATGGTGGAGCCAATTTTAGAATAGACTGGAATGCATTTCCGGTGGCCAGGACTTTTTTGGCAGGCATCAGTTTCACACTCTAATTTATGGAAATCATGAAAATCAAAAGTATATATCAATATATAGTTGTTGCACTGATTACTTGTATAACAGTTAGTTGTTCAGATTATCTTAAAGAGGAGCCTTATTCTCAACTGGCTCCTGAAAACTTCCTGAAGACTAAGGAAGGTATAGAGTCATTGATGGGAGCTGCATATGCAAATGCTTCCAATATGATATCCAATAATTCCATTTATGTATTTGCCGCGGATGAATGGATTACGGATTTTGCATTCCAGTCTGGTGACGGAGTGAATGCTACTGCGGTACAATACATAAATTTCACCTGGGATGCGTCAATCGGATTGCTGCAGGGAGAAAGTTGGGATTATCCCTATCGGGCTATACGAAATGCAAACCTTGTTCTGGAAAATCTAGAGGAATTAGAGGATTCTGAGGAAAATAAGATGGTTTATAGAGCTGAAGCAAGATTCATTCGTGCTATCAGCTATATAAAGCTCTATTGGAAATTCGGTACTGTCCCCTTGAGAATATCTAGCGATGATGAACTTCAGTTGCCTAGGGCTTCTGATGAAGAGTTGACTGCTTTCATTGAAACAGAACTTCTAGCAGCATTGCAGGATTTGCCTGCTCCTGGGGAAGAAGCGAATTACGGTAGAGCCCATAAAGCTGCTGCGCAGGGATGGCTTTCAAATTTTTATCTCAACAATAAAGAATGGCAAAAATCAGCGGATTTCGCCTCCCAGATCATGGACCAGTGGAACTATGGTTTATTCCCGGTGTATGAAGATTTGTTCAAAGTTGAAAATGAACGGAACAATGAATATATCTGGGTACGACCAGCAAAGACCAGTGCGGATAGAAGTGCCTCCAATAGTTGGATGAACACAGCATTCCCAGTAGGATTTGCCAGCGACCCAAGAACTGGCCTTGAGTTTTCTAATTCTTGGAGAAACTGGCCTAATGAATTCAGGATCAGGGACAATTTTTATTTTTCCTTTGGTGAAAATGACAATAGGAGAAACTTGATTCTCCATGAATACATCAACACTGAAGGTGATTTGATATCCCTATTGGATGAACCTGACAATACACGATCATTTAAATATTGGCCGGACCCGGAGGGGGTAAATGCTTCCTTCGGAAATGATATTCCTGAAATAAGATTTGCGGAAATCCTTCTCAACAGAGCGGAAGCATTGAATGAATTAAATGGACCAAATCAGGAGTCTATAGATTTGATCAATAGAATTAGGGCAAGGGCAGGTATGGATGCCCCCTTGAAGCTAAGCGATTTTGCCTCCAAAGAAGCACTCCGAATGCAAATACTCGATGAAAGGGGCTGGGAGTTTTATTCTGAGGGTAAGAGAAGATTGGATTTGATCAGAATGGATAAGTTAATTGAGTTTGCCCATGCTAGAGGTGCAACCAATGCGAAGCCTTTTCACCGACTGTATCCAATTCCATTTGCAACCTTGGATGCAAATCCTCTGCTCACGCAAAATGAAGGATATTAAATTGCTTGATAGATTGGGTAAATTGATCCTTCTGAGCTTTTGTTTCCTTGGTACCTTTTTAGGTGCCAAGGGCAGAGGCGAGGCTGTTCAGGATATACCGGAAAAACCCAATATACTGTTGATTTATGTGGATGATTTAGGGTATGGGGATATTCCCAATTATCCAGGATCCATCAGTAATTCCATTGCAGAAACTCCAAATATTGGACAGCTTATCCAATCTGGAATGAGTTTTACCAATGCATATTCTTCTGCACCTCTTTGTTCTGCAGCCCGGGCGGCATTGTTGACAGGCAAGTCTCCAGCGAGATTAGGTTTTGAATTTGTTACCAAATATGAGAAAGATTCCTTGGGCTGGGATGCAGAACAGTGGGTTACTTTATTCAAAAATAAAAAACTTATTTCCCCACCGATTACACTGAATCTCCCTTTGGGGGAGGAGACAATGGCGGAGGGGCTTAAAAAGTCGGGTTATGAAACAGGGATAGTAGGAAAGTGGCATGTGGCTTCTCACCATAAAGTATATAAAGGATGGAGCCTTACCCATGGTCCTGCGCAACAGGGCTTTGATACCGCAAAGGAAACCTTCGGGGCCCATCCTTATAGTGGTATGAAATCATCTCCCCAACTGAACAAGGGTGAATATCCGGAAGATTTACTTACTTCTGAAGCAGTAAAATTCATTGAGAAGAAACATGATTCCCCGTTCTTTTTAATGGTTAGTCATTATTTTGTCCATACGCCCCATTTGATCGGTTTGCAGTGGATTGAAGAAAAATATAAAACTAAACTGAACCGTGAGCTAACTGAAGGGGAAGTCCGCTACGCTGCAAACGTAGAATTGCTGGATCATTATGTAGGCCAAGTAGTACAGGCGTTGGAAAACTCAGGGCTTAAAGAAAATACAGTGGTACTGTTTACCTCAGATAACGGAGGGCATCCGGACTATGCGCATCATGCCCCATTTAGAGGAAGTAAATGGAATCTTTACGAAGCAGGTATCCGTATCCCGATGGTGATTTCTTGGCCTGGTGTGATAAAGGCCAACAGCTTGCAGGACACTCCGGTGATTCAAACTGATTTTTTCCCGACTTTCATGGCTTTGGCTGGAAATTTCTCTCAGGAGCCAAATGAATTAGATGGACAATCCATACTTCCGTTACTGACCGGAAATACATTTAGTAGGGAGAAACCTCTTTATTGGTACTTCCCATACTATCACCCGGAAGGTGGGGCATACGATGAGGCATTGACAGAAATCGGTGTGGAGGATGGCAAAACCAGCCAGACCCGACCTCAAGCGGCTTTGCGAAAAGGTTCTATGAAGCTTGTTTATTTTTTTGACACAGAGCAAATGGAACTTTACGATCTCAAAAGTGATCCTGCTGAATCCCATGATCTTAGTACGACACGTCAATGGGATGCTAAATTGATGAAAGAAGACTTGCTGAATAGGCTATATGCTGCCAATGCAAGATTTCCAAGGAATAACCCTCAAACCTATTAACCTATGAAGACAGTCTGCCTTTTAATTAGTTTACTTTCAATCAGTTTCATGGTCGCTGCCCGTCAATTTGATGATTCCAAAGTCCCTGGGGTCGTTGTTGCCTATAGTCCTGCTTCGTCAGGTAAGTATATTGGTTCTCCGAGTTTAGCGATTTTGCCTAACGGGGATTATGTGGCGTCCCATGATTTGTTTGGGCCTGAGTCAAATGAACATGTACGGGCCACTTCCAAAATATACACTTCAACTAATAAGGGGAAATCCTGGAAGGAAATCTCCGTAGTTGACGGTGCATTCTGGTCTAAGCTTTTCGTGAATCAAGAGAAACTGTATTTTTTGGGAACAGACAGGCACCATGGCAATACGATTATCAGAAAATCAGATGATAACGGAGTGACTTGGACCGATCCGGTAAACAGTTCCAGTGGATTGTTGCTAGCGGGAGAATATCACTGCGCACCTATGCCTGTGATTGAATATGACGGTAGAATTTGGAGAGGGATGGAAAGTGCAATGGGACCGGTCAAGAAGTGGGGGAAGCGTTATGGTGCTTTTATGCTATCTGCTCCCATAGCTGCTGATTTATTGGATGCAGATAACTGGACATCCAGTACTATCTTATACTACGATTCAACCTATCTGGACGGGAATTTTGGTGGATGGTTAGAAGGCAATGCGGTGGTGGATAGGCAAGGACAGCTGTGGGACATGTTGCGGGTTGACGACCGATCTACATTGGAGGAAAAAGCGGCACGGGTCAAAATAAGCCCTGACGGTAAAACAGCTTCCTTTGATCCGGTGACAGGGTTTATAAATTTCCCTGGGGGAAGCAAAAAATTCACCATTCGATACGATGAAGTCAGTGAATTGTATTGGACTATCGCCAATGTAATACCGGAAGAAATCAAACAGGACAATGAAGGTAAAAATCCAGCCAGTTTTAGAAATACACAAGCTTTATTCTCTTCAGCTGATTTAATTAAGTGGGAGCAAAAGGAAGTGTTGCTTCAACATCAGGATGTGACTAAGCATGGTTTTCAATATGTGGATTGGCTTTTCGATGGCAAGGATATTCTCTTCTTATCTAGAACTGCCTATGAGGATGGAGTGGGAGGAGCCCATAATAACCACGATGCAAATTTTCTTACTTTCCATCGAATTAAGAAGTTTAGAAAACTATAAATGGAAGAGATTCAAAATCAGGAATTCTACACAAATTCTGTTTCGATTCCGTTTCTAGCAATTTATTTGGTGATCCAGCATGGGGTCTAATGTATGATTTACACTGAGATTATAATTTAACCAGAACTGATGGCAACTTTCTAATTATAAGACAATTATGAAAAAAATATTATTTATAGCATCAATTTTAAGTTTTTGCATTCTTTCCTTTTGCTCGGAAAAAAGCAGTGATGCAGAATCTAAAACAGAAGCTCAGAATAAAGACTTTGAAATTGTAAAATACAACAATCCCAAAACCACATCTTTTTTGGGAGTTGGGCTTTGGGCCTGGCCCCTTCCCATGGATTACGATGGAGATGGTGATATGGATATGTTGGTTTCCTGTCCTGATAAGCCATTCAATGGGTTATACTTTTTTGAAAATACCACTGGAGAGGACTTTCCGGATTTTGCTCCTCCGGTACGTCTAGGGGATGCCATCAAAAATGTGCAGATCTCCCATACAGAGGAAGGAATAAAAGTAAATGTACCGGGTGCTGAATTGGTGGATTTTAAGGAAAAACTCGGAAGTGAGGAGCATGTTCTTTTTAATGCGGAGGAACTCAAGAAAGGGTTTGAGAAGGTTCGTTTCAACCAATGGAAGATGGTCGATTATGACGGAGATGATGATCTGGATGTGATAGTAGGGATAGATGACTGGGCTGATTACGGATGGGATAATGCTTTTAATGAGCAGGGAGTCTGGGTTAATGGACCCCTTCACGGTTTTGTCTTTCTATTGGAAAATGTAGAGGGGAAATATTTAAATAGAGGAAGACTTGAAGCTGGGGGGAAGATGATTGACGTGTATGGAGCACCCTCTCCCAATTTTGCTGATTACGACGGGGACGGAGATCTGGATCTGATCTGTGGGGAATTTTTGGATCGTATGACATATTTTGAAAATACCGGGACAAGAGAAAATCCTCGGTATAAAGAAGGTGTGTTTCTGAAAAATGAGACTGGCCTGATCAGGATGGATTTGGAGATGATCATACCCGTGGCCGTAGATTGGGATCAGGATGGACATGTGGATTTGGTCGTCGGGGATGAGGATGGGAGAGTGGCACTGATCAAAAATACTGGAAGCCTTAAGGATAATGTGCCCCAATTTGATTCCCCTAAGTATTTCAGACAGCAATCGGACAACCTTAAATTTGGGGCTCTGGCCACACCAGTCAGCGTTGACTGGGACAATGATGGGGATGAAGATATCATCACCGGAAATTCGGCTGGTTATTTTGCTTTTATAGAGAATCTGGGAGGGGGAGACAAACCAAGTTGGGAGGAGCCAAAATTGCTGGAAGCGGATGGAAAACCTATCCGTATACAGGCAGATGAAAATGGGTCTATCCAAGGGCCTGCTGAAGCTAAATGGGGATATACCACGCTATCGGTAGCAGACTGGGATGGTGACGGAAATAAGGACATTGTTTTCAATTCTATATGGGGGAAGATTGAATGGATCAGAAATACCGGTTCAGTCCTGGAAGCTCCCCAGCCGATCAAAGTCAACCGTGGAAAGGAAACTGCTACAAACCCTGAATGGAACTGGTGGAACTCCGCGCAGGATGAATTGGTGACCCAATGGAGAACCACACCTGTTGCTATTGATTGGGATTCCGATGGGGTGATGGATCTGGTGATGCTGGACCACGAAGGCTATCTTTCATTTTTCAAAGGGGTGAATGATAATGGACAACAGGCCATATTGCCGGGAAAAAGAATATTTTATGGGGAGGGAACTTCAGTGTTTACCAATAAAGACAAAGCTGAAAATGATGAAAGTGGCCCATTGCGGCTGAATAATGCCGAAGCAGGTGGTAGCGGAAGAAGAAAAATAGCAGTGGTCGACTGGGATAATGACGGTGATCTTGATTTATTGGTGAATAGTGTCAATGTGTCTCTGTTTGAGAATATAAGCCAAGAGCCCGAAAAGGTAGTATTCATCCATAAAGGTCCTCTCTCAGAAAAAGTCCTGGCAGGCCATACTACCAGCCCAACAGTGGTGGATTGGAATAAGGATGGTGAATGGGAAGTGCTGGCAGGTGCAGAAGATGGACATTTCTACCACTTCCAAAGATGATTGTATTTTGAAGAGAACTGCTACTACAATACTATTTAAAACTAAAGAAATAATACATTTCTTATTAAGTCTTCAAACCACCTGCCTGATTGCGTTGCTGTTTACGGTAACTCAATGCCAAACCAGAACCTCACACGTGAACAACACTAATTCAACCTTAGATTCACTTTTAATTGAAGAAATCCAGTTAACCCATCTACCTCAGGGCCATTTCCTAAACCAGCGACAGGCATTCTCCCCAGATAATGAATATTTGGTTTTTGATAATAGAAATGATGATTCCCAAATTGGTGAGAATGGAAGTATCCAGCTGGTTCATATTGCATCTAAACAAGTGGAAACAGTTTATGAAATTCCTAATCAATCATTTTTTGGCCCTGGGTCAGGAGCGGTTTCATTTCATCCTTCCCAAAAAAAAATTGTCTTTATCCATGGTCTGAATAATGCATCTGAGAGTATTCCATATGGGGTTACCAGGAGAATTGCAATGCAGGTGAATCTTGAAAAAGAGAATCAATTCACGCGTTTGGAAGCAAGAGACGTAGTGACTCCTTATACAAAGGGTGCTTTGCGGGGTGGCTCGCATGCCTATTCGTATAGCTCAGATGGTCAACTACTAAGCTTTACATATAATGATGCTATTCTCGCGGATGAATCTGTCACCAATCCTGAAGTGCGTGACTTAAGAACCGTAGGAGCATTTCTGTTGGACAAGCAAGTATCTATTCTGGGTGAAGGCAATGAAGAAAATTTTGATGGAAATGGGTTCGCTTTTTTACTTGCTGAGGTAACTGGTAATCCCAAGCCAGGATCGGATGAAATCAGTAAAGCGTACGAGGAATGCTGGGTTGGAAATGCCGGTTATAGTAAGTTGGATGGAACTATTCAGAAACGTGCAATGGCTTTTTTGGGGGATGTAATTTCAGAATCAGGTGAGAAAGTAACCGAAGTATTTATAGCCGATATTCCCGCTAACTCAGCTAGCATAATTGAATCGGTAAATGCAGGAAGCAGAATAAGCCTACCGTCTATTCCAGCTGGAGTGAGGCAGCGTAGACTAACCTTTACAACTGGGAATAAATATCCTGGCATACAAGGTCCAAGGCAATGGCTAAGAACCTCTCCAGATGGCGATGCTATTTATTTCTATAGAAAGGACGATTCCGGAGTAGTTCAGATATATTCGGTCTCTCCAAATGGAGGGGAATGCAACCCGGTAACTGCCAATGGCTTTTCATCAGATACATCTTTTAGCCTGAGTTCAGATGGGAAATACCTTGCCTATGGTGCAAAGGAAGCGCTATATATCACCAGAGTCTCTGATGGGAAGACATCAAAGATTTTAGATGCACCAGATACTGCCTACAGCAGCCTATCTAATATTAATTGGTCCAATTCAGGACATACCCTTGCTTATAATAGGAAAGTAGACCAAGACGGTCAGGCTTTTTTTCAAATATTCATCTTAAACCTAACGGCCTTTTTAAACCATAACTTATGACTTCATTTTCATTATCAAATTCCCCCTTGCGCGGTATTGTTCCCCCAATGGTCACTCCGCTCAATCCAGACGGTTCTCTGGATACGGCCAGTACAGAAAAACTGATTGAACACCTGATAGAAGGAGGGGTTCATGGTATTTTTATTCTGGGTACCACAGGGGAGTTTTCAGGTTTAAGTTATCAGACCCGAAAGGATCTCATCACCCAGACCTGTCAACAGGTAGGGGATAGAATCCCTGTATTGGTAGGTATTACCGATGTTTCTATCGAGGAAAGTATTAGACTGTCAGAATTTTCCTCTGCTGCAGGGGCGTATGCAGTGGTTGCAGCACCGCCATTTTACGCTAACATTGATCAGGAAGAGTTGGCCCGCTATTATATGCAATTGGCGGACAGAATTTCACTTCCTCTTTTTTTATATAATATGCCATCTCATACCAAGCTGACCATTGAGGTAAATACGGTAACCAGGCTTTCCTCACATCAGCGGATTATTGGTTTAAAGGACAGTTCTGCGCATGCAGTTTATTTTCAGTCACTGTGCCATGCGTTTCAGGATCAGCCGGATTTTGTATTGATGGTGGGGCCTGAGGAAATGATGGCCGAAACAGTTCTGATGGGAGGCTTTGGCGGAGTATGTGGAGGTGCTAATTTATTTCCAAAACTCTATGTAGAGCTTTACGATGCGGCAGCGGGAAGGGATTTTGAAAAGATGAGGGCCTGTCAGCATGCAGTTATGGAAATCAGCAAAAATATCTATCAGGTCGGCCAATACAAGTCAAGTTACATGAAAGGGTTGAAAACCTCCCTTTCCTTTCTCGGGTTATGCCAGCCGCACTTTGCAGCACCACTTTTTCCCTTTTCAGAAACTGAAGTAAGAGAGTTGCGAACCCGTTTTGATAGGATTATATCAGAAGTGAAAGTATCTGTGTAATCTAGCCAGTCTAATCGTCGAGGAACAGGACTTCCTCCAAACCCAAAATACCCCTAGTCAATGGAATTACCTTTAATAGATTTACTAGTTTTTCTTGCCTACATGGCGGCCATTGTGCTGTTCGGAATATCCTTTTCATTCAGGAAAAGAACAGCATTGGAATATACCACAGGAGGGGGAAGGCTGCCGAGCTGGGCTATTGGGATGTCCATCTTTGCCACATTTGTCAGTAGCATCAGTTTTCTTGCTCTTCCCGGAAATGCCTATTTATCCAATTGGAATGGATTTGTCTTTAGCCTTTCTATTCCTATAGCGGCTTGGTTTGCAGTACGCTATTTTGTTCCGCTTTACAGAAATCTTCAAAGTGAATCTGCATATTATTATTTGGAGACCAGATTCGGTCCATGGGCAAGAACCTATGCGTCCATCTGCTATCTTCTGACCCAATTGGCAAGGATGGGGGCTATTATGTACCTGCTGGCTTTACCTATGAATGCTTTATTTGGTTGGAGCATTCCTTTGATTATCATTTGCACCGGAGTAAGTGTGGTTGTTTATGCCATGCTCGGGGGAATTGAAGCGGTGATCTGGACGGATGCTATTCAGGGGATTGTATTGATAGGCGGGGCGTTGACGTGTGTGCTGGTAATCCTGTTTTCCATGCCAAATGGACCCGGAGAAGTTTTTACTATTGCTGCAGAAGCGGACAAATTTAGTCTTGGCAGCTTTGAGTTCAACTTTGTGGAATCTACTTTTTGGATGATTCTTGTCTATGGACTTTTTATCAACCTCCAGAATTTCGGGATTGACCAAAGCTACATACAACGGTACATCACGGCCCGAACTGAAAAGGAAGCCAAGCGATCCACCTGGTTTGGAAGCCTGCTCTATGTACCGGTATCGCTTTTGTTTTTCTTTATCGGTACAGCCCTTTTTTCCTATTACCAGGCATTTCCGGATTTGCTACCCGAAAGTCTGAAAGCTGCAGAGAATGCAGATAAAGTTTTCCCCCATTTTATCGTCACTGGGTTGCCCACAGGGCTTACGGGCTTGTTGATCGCTTCCATATTTGCGGCTGGAATGAGTACGGTGTCAACAAGTATCAATAGTTCTGCAACGGTTTTTCTTTCGGATCATTACCGGAAGTATATCAATAAAGACACAAGTGAAAAGCAGTCCATGCGCGTATTGCTCATTACCTCCTTTGTGATGGGTGGGTTGAGCATTGTTGTGGGGTTGGCCTTTAATGGGGTGACCAGCGCATTGGATGCATGGTGGGCCTTGTCCTCAATTTTCAGCGGAGGGATTTTGGGACTGTTCTTACTAGGATTTGTGGTTAAAAAAGCTCCCGGTAAAGCAGCGGCTGTAGGCGTGTTTTGCGGTGTTCTGGTGATTGGCTGGATGAGCCTTTCTCCGGTGTTAATGAGTGGAACTTCCTTGGATGGATTCCAAAATACCTTACATACCAACTTGACCATTGTGATGGGGACACTGACCATTTTTATTGTAGGGTTCTTGGTGACAGGGCTATTTTCAAAACAAACCACGGGAATATCATGAGTTATGTAATTGGATTGGACTATGGTACGGACTCGGTCCGCGCCTTGTTGGTCAATGCGGTAAGCGGGGAAACCGTGGAGAGTTCGGTTTTTACCTATCCACGTTGGGGGCAGCGACTTTATTGTGATGCTTCAAAAAGTCAATTCAGACAGCATCCCTTGGATCATTTGGAAGGATTGGAGAAAACCGTTTCTGATGTGGTGATAAAATCCGGTGTGGATAAAAAACAAATCAAGGGTATCTGTGTGGATACGACAGGATCCTCCCCCATGGCGGTAAATGAGCGGGGAATCTCACTGGCCATGGTTCCGGGTTATGAAGAAAATCCAAATGCAATGATGGTATTGTGGAAAGACCACACAGCCATCCAGGAAGCGGCAGAAATTACTGCGCTGTCCAAAACTTGGGGAGGGGAAGACTTTACGAAATATTCCGGTGGAATATATTCCTCGGAATGGTTTTGGGCTAAAATTTTATCAATTCACCGCAAGGATAAAACCGTCGCCAAAGCAGCGTTTTCCTGGATGGAACACTGTGATTTTATAACTGCGATTCTTACGGGGTCAAATCCTAAACAAATCAAGAGGAGTAGATGTGCCGCCGGCCATAAAGCCATGTGGCATGAGGACTGGCAAGGTTTACCTTCAAAGGAATTTCTTGGCCTCCTTGATTTTTCTTTATCCAGTCTTAGAGACAATTTATATTCCCAGACCTATACTTCCAATGAACCGGCAGGTAAAATCAGCCAGGAATGGGCTTCAACACTGGGGCTTTCTGAAGAAACCCTGATAGCTGTAGGCACAATCGATGCGCATGCCGGCGCAGTTGGGGCAGGGATTGGGGCGTATTCTTTAGTTAAGGTAATAGGAACATCTACCTGTGATATTTTAGTGGCCTCCCGGCAGGAAATGGAGAAGAAACTGGTCAAAGGCATTTGCGGTCAGGTCAATGGTTCTGTCCTACCTGGTATGATAGGTTTGGAAGCTGGCCAAGCGGGTTTCGGAGATGTTCTGGCATGGTTTTCCGGCATACTGTTGGGGCCATTCATTGAATTGATCAACAGCAGCAATCAGATTGGTTTTCAGGATAAGGCTATTCTGTTGGCAGAAATGAAGGATCGGATGCTTACATATCTATCGGACGAAGCTCAGAAATTGCAGAAAGAAGCCAGTACCCCCCTGGCTTTGGACTGGATCAATGGCAGACGCTCCCCAGATGTAAATGAGTCGCTACAAGGGGGAGTCCTTGGATTGAATATGGGGACCACTGCGGCACATATTTTCAAAAGTCTGGTAGAGGCTTTGTGTTTTGGCTCCAAAAGAATCATAGCGCGCTTTGAAGAGGAAGGATTGAGGATTGAAGATATAATTGCCATTGGCGGTGTAGCAAATAAATCCAGTCTGGTAATGCAGACCATGGCTGATGTACTGCAACGAACGATCAAAGTGACTGCTTCCACCCAAACCCCTGCATTGGGATCTGCTATCTATGCGGCTGTGGCCAGTCAGCTTTATACTTCTATGGATACTGCTATTTCTGCAATGGGTCAGGGTTTCAATGCGATTTATTCGCCTGATCCACAAATGGAAAAATTCTATGCTGATAAATATACCCACTACCTCAGTCTGGGTAGCGCCGCAGAGGAGTTTTCTAAAAGTGATTGAATGAAATTGATTACAGAAAGCTTGTTTACTGCATAAGAGGCTCTCTTGAAATTGAGTAAACCATGCCTATTCCAGCGACATTGGCTGGAAGGGCTTTTTAAACTGTGGTTTTAGACCAAAGAAAAGTAGTATAGCCGGAGACATACTTTAAAAACTCCCATCTTATCTTATTTGTCTTGATTAGTGGTGTTTTTTTCAGATTCTGCTGCTAAACCTCTAAAATTGAAATTGGCCAAAAGTGGTATGGTTTCGTCCGATTTTGGACAATTATTTTTGCTAGGAATGGCTTTTTATACTTATTTAGCCCCTTTTCTTTGGCATGGTTCTATGCTAATTATTTTTGTACTGATTATTCTCTTTCAATTATGCTTCGAAATATTCTTAAAGTTTCTTTTAGAAATCTAAAGCGTGACAAAGTCTACACATTCATCAATATCCTTGGACTGACCACTGGGATAGCTGCTGGCATTTTTATCTTACTCTGGATTACCGACGAAGTGTCTTTTGATGATTTTCACTCAGAGAGAGACCGAATCTATAGTGTGATGATTAATAATCACCAGGCCGAAGGTAGGATTGACACTTATTCAGCCACTCCGGCGATTTTAAAAGAAGCCCTGCTCGCAGAAATACCGGAAGTAGAGCTGGCCGCCCGGTACAGCTTTGAAACTGAATTGCTCATCAAACATTCTACATTTTCATTTCAGGAAAATGGAATTTATGCTGATCCTGATTTATTCAGCATCTTAAGCTTTCCTATATTATCAGGAAATAAGGCCAATCCGATTGAAGAGCAAAATACTATTGCAATTTCCCAAAGACTTGCTTCCAAACTTTTCCATGAAGAAAATCCTATCGGTAAAACGGTTGCAATTGGTGAAGGCCAGGATTTGACGGTGTCGGAAGTCTTTGAGAATATCCCGGACCATTCTTCTCTGCAATTCGATTTTGTCATTCCTTTTGAGCTCTTTTTAAAAGAAAATCCCTGGACTGAGCATTGGGCAAGCGGCGGAAGCCGCACCTTGGTATTGCTCAGGGAAAACAGCAGCATTCCAAACGAAAAAATAGCTTCGCTGATTTCAGCCCAGTGTCAGGATTGTACCACAACACCCTTTTTATTTCCTTTTAAGCAACAGCGCTTATACGGGGAGTTTGAGAATGGTACCAATATAGGTGGGAGAATTCAGCAGGTCTATCTATTTGCCGGTGTAGCCCTCCTGATCCTTGCGATGGCCTGTATCAATTTTATGAACCTGTCTACTGCCCGCTCTGCCAGCAGAAGCAGGGAGGTAGGAATCAGGAAAACAATTGGAGCCAGCCGAATCGGACTGATTGTCCAGTTTATTTCTGAGTCAGTCTTATTGGCCTGGATTGCTTTGATCATGGCGTTGATTCTTGTTCAGCTGATGCTTCCTTTCTTTAATCAAGTAACTGGCAAATCGATGGTATTGGATCTGAGCAATCCAATATTACTTACCGGGATGCTAGGCATCACCATGTTTACAGGGGTGATGGCAGGTAGCTATCCGGCGTTGGTATTGTCGGGATTCAACCCATCCAAAGTTCTTAAAGGAGATGCCAGGGCAGGTCTTGCCGGAGGCAACATCCGTAAAGGTCTGGTGGTGGCACAGTTTGCTGCCTCAGCAGTTTTGGTCATAGGCAGCTTGGCTGTGTATAAACAAATTAACTATATCAGTGAAAGGAACTTGGGGTTTGACCGAGAAAATATTCTGGTTTTAGATCAGAATGAAGGCATGGTCAAAGCCTATGAAGGAATAAAGAATGAGCTGCAGCAGATTCCGGGCGTTGAAAGCATCGCCTTTGGAGGGAATAATATTTTTTCTGTACCCATTACAAGTACTGACCCTGTATGGACAGGAAAGTCAGAAACGGCATCAGTCAATTTCAAAATCTATCGCTGTGATGCGGGTTTTTTACCGACCTTGAATATTCCTCTTTTACAGGGGAGGAATTTTAGAGATCAGCGGGATGCCTCCAATTACCTGATCAACAAAAAGGCTGCTGAGATGATGAGATTAACCCTGGAGGATGCTGTAGGGACCAAACTGGAAATGTGGCAGGGTGCAGGTGAAATAGTGGGGATCACAGAAGATTTCCATAATGATAATCTGAAGTTTGGCATTCAACCTATGATCTTCATGTATTCAGAGCAGGTGGGCAATCATTATTTTATCCGACTCTCGGATGATCAGCCCTTGGATGAACTTGTTGGGGAAGTGGCTGCAGTCTATAAAAAGTATAACCCGGATTACCCTTTTGAATATTCATTTTTGAACGAGGTGTTTGATCAGGAGTACCGTCTGGAACAGGTCATGGGGAAACTTTCCCTTGCCTTTACATTTCTGGCAATAGGGATTTCTTGCCTGGGGCTTTTCGGTCTTGCACTATTTACCGCTGAGCAACGGGCAAAGGAAATCGGTGTCCGAAAGGTAATGGGAGCTTCGGTGGCCGACCTGGTGCTGATGCTTTGCAGGGACTTTGCAGTGTTGGTAGGAGTGAGCCTGGTGATCGGTTTTCCTTTAGCATGGGTACTAATAGACAAATACCTCTCGGGCTATAGTTTTCATACCGAAATCCACTGGACTCTTTATTTAGGTGTAGCTCTCTTTATGTTGTTGCTCACCTTAGGGTCAGTGGGGTATCAGTCAATCAAAGCCGCTGTTTCCAATCCTGTGGACACTTTGCAGAGTGAGGGGTGATTGATTGATAAAGAGTTGGGTAATAGCAGAAATAGATGGGGTTAAGCTTTTCAGTCAAAAAGCTTAACCTTTGCTCCAAAGTACTATGCTGACTTGAGTATAATGGCTTTTTACCTGATCTGAAAGGACAAAGTACAAAAGTTTTTTTTCTCTGTTCAGACTATTGATTGTACAGAAAGAAATCGGCTTTTTTATCCTTCCGGGATTCCCCATTGATACGTTTCCGAGTCTAAATCCTACAGTTCCATCTGATTTTTTAACGGTTCGCAAAGATATATTTTCCAGTAATTCTATGGCAACCCATATTCACAGTGTCAATCTCTGAGAATGCCATGTCGACTTGGAACCGTCTATATATACTAGCCGCACTTTTTACATTAAGTTCTCTCTTTCCTGCATCTGGACAGGATCTGTCTGTCGGTTCTTTTGCTGAGGCTTTTGAATATGCCCATGCCCACCAACCGGACTATCTTATCTGGGAGAAAACAGCTGACCAGCAGACCTACGAAGTGCATAATGCAAAGGGTGGTTTAATGCCCAAGATTAAAGCTTATGGAAATTATGACAATTTCCTTCAGCTTCCGGTTCAGTTGGTGCCTTCTGAAGCATTTGGAGGAGAACCTGGCACATTTACCGAAATACAGTTTGGTACACAGTACCAATTGGATGTTGGACTGGAAGCAAGTCTCCCATTAATCGATACCAAAGTTTGGAACAGGGTAAGATCAGCCCATCTGGAAAAACAACTCAGCGATTCCGAATTGCAATCAGCCCGTCAAAATCATAAGGAACAACTCGCCCGTACGTATCATCTGGCCTTACTCAGTCAGGAAGCTTTGAAGATCAGTGAAGATAACTACAAAGCTGCAGACAGCATCCATCAGCTAGCCAGGCAGCAATTTGATCAAGGAGTTCTGGAGCCTCTTCCTTATCAGCGTCTCAAGGCAGCCGCCTTCCGCGCCAAGTCCCAGTATCATAAGCAAGTATCTTCCACTTCTTCCAACTGTAACAAATTAAAGTACCTATTGGGACTAGACCAAGGAGATTCTATCCACCTGACCGAGACTATTTTCTTTCAGGGCATGCCAGAGGAAATGCCCAACTACCTTTTGGAAACACAGCCTGACTATCAGGGAGCAACTGTATCATTGGAATTGGCAGAACGAAACCTGAAAGCATCCCGGCAAAGATATCTCCCAACGCTGAATGCCATTGGAAGGTATTCGCAACAGGCCTGGTCCAATGATACTAGGATGTCCAATTATACCTGGTTCAGTACAGCGATGATAGGGCTGAGATTAGAATGGACAATTTTCGGTGGGAACCTTACCAGGAATCAAATCAATTCAACCAAACTGCAACGTGAAATTGCGGAAGCCAGACTGCATCAAACTGAACAGCAGTTGGTCCAAGAGCAACATGACCTATCCACTGATCTGGTTCAAAACCTGGAAATTCTGAAAAGTTATAGAGAAACTTATGCGGTATATGAGGACAATTATCGACTTGCCCAGATCCAGTTCCGGGAAGGGGTGATCAGCATAGATGAGCTGCTACAGGTACAACAGGAACTTTGGGACAATCAAAGACAATATTTAAACAGTCTGGCGGATTATCTCATAGCCAAAGCCCTGATCGCAATTAAATCAGAGTAATCATTAAAAAATACATTAAATCCATGTCCATAATGCAGAATCTGTCCAACAAAATCAGCTCTTGGGGATACCTGGTTTTTCCTGTCTTGGTATCATGTGGAAACGGAGAAACATTGAGCCCGCAGATCAAACCCCTGACAGAGGCGGTGTATGCATCAGGATATATCCAATCCAAGGGGGAATTTGAACTTACTGCCCAATCGGAAGGAATCCTCAAGAAGCAGCTTGTGGAAGAAGGGGGTTATGTGGAAGCAGGCCAGGCTCTTTTTGAAATTGCAAGTACTGCCCAGGAGGCAAGATTGGCCAATGCTCAAAACCTATATGAGCTGGCCAGCAAAAATTCCAGTAGTACCAGCCCCTTGCTGGCAGAAGCCCAAAATGCGGTTGAACTTAGCTGGGAACAATATCAAGCAGATTCGATCAACTATATTCGCTACACCAACCTGTGGAATGAAAAGGCAACTTCCCAATCCAAATATGACGCGGCTGTCACTGCCTTCAATTCTTCCAAGCTCTCATGGGTTCAAAGCAAAAACAAGCTGGAAAACCGACGGGACCAGTTAAAAATCGAGCGGGATCAAGCTTATCAACAATTGCTATCTGCGCGGGAAGAGTCTGGTTTTTATACGGTGAAAGCTGAACAGCCTGGAATTTTCTTCCAAAGTGGTAAAGAACCCGGCGAATTGGTTCGGAAAGGTGATTTACTTGCTGTGTTGGGTTTGGAAGGAGGATTTATTGCTAATCTGAAAGTGGATGAACAGGATATTTCCCGATTGAGGATAGGGCAAAAAGTAATGCTGAAAATAGATGCTTATCCTGATAGCATTTATAGGGCCAATCTGGAAAAAATCTACACCAAAGTGGATCCGCGTGACCAGATGCTGCGGGTGGACGCAGCTGTTCAGGACAAACTTCCTGGGAAATATACCGGATTGGCATTAGAGGCAAATATTGTGACCAGGAAAAAAGATTCCGCACTGGTTATCCCACGGAATTTACTGATGGAGGGAGATAGTGTCAAAGTAGAAAAAGACGGCGAAGAACAAAAGGTAAAAGTGGAGATAGGACTGCGTACCCTCAGTGAGCTGGAGATTTTATCCGGAATTGACCGGAATACAAAACTCATCAAACCATGAGGGTGATTTTCTCCATAGCCAAAACCCATCTGCTGGCCAAACCCAAACAGTCTCTAGTGGCTATGCTCGGGGTGACTTTTGGCATAGGGATGTTCGTGGCTATGGTCAGTTTGATGAGTGGGCTTAATAATTTTACAGAAGAACTCACGATGACTTCTTCACCGGACATCCATATTTATAAGGATATCACCGGGGAGCGGGTTTCCATTTTGGAGCAGCTGAATCCAGGAGGTATCAATTTTGTGCATCACCCCAAACCCAAAAATGAATCGCAAAAAATCAGGAATGCCTTTCAGATAGCTGAATTGATCCGTCAAGATCCGGATGTTCTGGGTGCCGCTCCACAATTGTCCAGCCAGGTATTTTACAATTTCGGTCCCGTGCAGCTTAACGGAAACATTGCGGGGGTAGACATACTGGAAGAAGACAAGCTATTTGGCCTTTCATCCAAGATGAAGGCAGGAGAAATCGCAGGTCTGCTCACCACCACCAATGGCCTGATCATGGGAAGCGGACTTGCCAAAACTCTTTCCCTTTCGGTAGGTGACAATGTGACCGTCACCACGCCGGAGGGAGTTACTATATCACTCAAAGTGGTTGGGATATTTCAGATGGGCCTTGGAGAAATTGATAATATCCGCAGTTATGCAAATATATCCACGGTACAGAAAATTCTTGGCAAAGACCAGGGTTACATCACTGATATCAATGTGAAGCTGGTAGATCTCTATCAGGCAAAGGCCAAAGCCATTCAGATCCAGTCTATTTTCGGATACAAAGCCGAAGACTGGGAGACGGCAAATGCGACATTTCTTGCTGGGGCGGTGATCCGCAATATCATGACTTATTCGGTATCCATTACCTTGTTGATCGTTGCTGGTTTTGGAATTTATAATATTCTGAATATGACTATTTTCAGTAAGATGAAAGACATAGCTATCCTAAAGGCGACAGGATTTGCAGCCAAGGATGTCTCGGGCATCTTTATGACGCAGTCGCTTGTTATCGGTTTAATAGGAAGCGTATTGGGGTTAATACTGGGATTTATTCTATCCTATTTACTTTCGCTGGCTCCGTTTGACGGTGGGGACGTTATCTCCATTGATGCATTGCCAGTGAGTTTTGATCCATTGTACTATGTAATAGGGATTGTATTTGGTGTAGCCACTACTGCGGTGGCAGGTTATATGCCTTCCCGTAAAGCAGGGCATGTGGATCCTATTGAGATAATCCGTGGCATCTAGCCAAACAACTGCTAATTGATTTAGAATGAAGGAGATAATATTGGAAACAAAGGGGATCACTAAGTATTTCCATGAACCACAGACCTTTCAGGTGCTCAAGGACATCAACTTGAAAGTAGTTAAAGGTGAGTTCCTTAGTCTGGTAGGCAAATCAGGATGTGGAAAATCTACTTTGATGTATCTGCTGAGCACCATGGATACCGATTACGAGGGTATTCTGGAAATCAACGGGGAGAATCTTACCGGAAGACGTGCAGACTATCTGGCTGGATTTCGGAACCAACATATAGGTTTTGTATTTCAGTTTCATTTTCTCCTTCCTGAATTTACTTCCTTACAGAATGTGATGATTCCCGCGCTCAAGCTGGGGAAATATCCCGAGTCCAAGATCAAAAAGCGGGCGATGGAGAAACTTGAAATGCTAGGTATAGCAGACCAAGCAGAAAAGATGTCTTCCAAGCTGTCTGGAGGACAACAGCAACGTGTCGCAATTGCCCGCGCACTGATCAATGATCCGGCCTTGATTATGGGAGATGAGCCCACGGGGAATCTGGACAGTACTAATTCAGATATTGTATTCGATATATTTAGAAAGCTGACGCGTGATTTTGGGCAGACAATCATTGCTGTCACCCATGATGATGATTTTGCTGCCAATTCAGACCGAATAATTGAAATGAGTGATGGAAAAATCGTCGGTTAAACGTCCTTCAGCTCCACCAAAAGAGGAGCATTTTACCCAGGTCCAGAGAGAACTATATTTTCTTAAATTTGAAGATAGTGTACACAAATTGGATAAGATGGAAAAAGAAATGCGATCATTTTGCCCTAGCTCCTCTCATGTTTAAGCGGAAGTATTTTTGGCTCGAGTATGGGATTATTTTTACCTTTTGCACCATTGGCAGCATTATCAGATACTACATTTGGGACTTTCTAGAGCTGAAAGGTGGACTGACACTTGAGGCAGTTTTGATTTCATATATTTCCGTAGTGATTGCCTGGGAAGTCTTCCGGGGTGTCAATAGCTATCTGAACAAGGTAATGCCCTTTGAACAGGGAATCGTCAAGAGGATAGGAGTACAGCTGACGATCGGAGTATTCTTTATGAGCCTGTTCAGCTTTATTATATTATCCTACGCAGCACAGTTTTTTGAAGGTTCAATGGGCAGAATGTTCAATATAACTGCCTATGCCACCTACATCATTTTATCCTTTTTAATCAACAGTATATTTTTCGCAAAATTCTTCTTCGACCAATGGAAAAAAGGAATGCTTCAGGCTGAACGGCTTGAAAGAGAGAAAACCCAGGTACAGTTTGATAACCTTAAAAACCAACTTAACCCTCACTTTCTTTTCAATTCCATGAGTTCGCTGAACAGCCTGATATATGATAATCAGGAATTGGCCTCGGAGTTCCTTCAGAATCTTAGTAAAGTGTATCGTTATGTGCTTCAGAATGAGGAACGTACATTGGTTTCTGTCTCCAGTGAACTGGATTTTATACGTCATTTTATATTTCTGTTGGAAACACGCTTTCAGAATACTATCCAGATCCGTGTAGAAGTAAATCGCCAGCTAGGTGATTTGGGCATAGTTCCAGTCACGCTCCAGGTTCTTCTCGAAAATGCCGTAAAGCATAATCAAATGGATGAAGATCACCCCCTTCAGATCAGGATTTATTCACAACAGGACAAACTAATGGTGGTCAATTCACTTCTTCCTAAGAAGTCTGTTGAAAGCAGTAACAAGAAAGGCTTGAATAACCTCAAGTCGCTATATGCCTTTCTTACCGATATCCCAGTGGAAACCCGAAGCACTGGGGAAACTTTTGTTGTGGAAATCCCGCTGCTAAAAATGGAGAATAGCTACCTATACGATTATAAGACAGTCAGTTAAATACATGATCCATGGAGTTTTTCTTTAATACAAAACCCAGAATACTTATTATAGAAGATGAATTGTTGGTGGCCAACGGACTGATTAAAAACATCAGAGAGCTAATTCCCGAAGCCCAGATTTATCCCATCCTGACCAGTGTAAAAAAGGCGCTGCACTGGTTCGGCAAAAATGAAGTACCCGATCTTATCTTTTCAGATATCCAGCTTTCTGACGGGATTAGCTTTGATATTTTTGAGCAATATGAACCTGCTTGCCCCGTCATATTTACAACTGCGTATGATAAATATGCGCTGAAGGCCTTTGAAGTGAACAGTGTGGATTTTCTTCTAAAACCTATTGGAAAGGATGACTTGAGGAAATCCCTGGAAAAACTAAAAAAACGATGGGAGTCCTATCGGCTGCCCAACTTAAATGCGAGCCTGAGACAGAGTATTCATGGACCACTGTATTTAGAGCGCTTTCTCGTACAGCATAATCAGGGATTTATGCCTGTAATACAAGATGAAGTTGGTTGCTTTCAAAAAGAAGAGCTGATTTTTGCATGGAAAAAAGAGGGGAAGAGATACCTGACGGATTTTAATTCCATAGATGAGCTGGAATCAAAACTGAGCCCTGCTTTATTTTTTCGGGCAAATCGCCAGTACATCATCCGGATTGACAACGTATACCAGATCAAGTCCACCCACAAAGGTATTGAGGTACAGTTACACGTTCCGAATCGAATGGTACTGGATGTAAGCCGCGAAAAAACTCGAATCTTTAAAAAATGGCTGTTGGGGAATTAGGGGGATAGCTGATTGCGCCAAAGATGCTTATCATACCATGAATTTGCATACTTCAGGGTGATTTTATAGTACACAAGATCTTACATTTTTGAGCTTACCGAAAAAATCTGCCATCCATAGTGATATCAATTTAACCAATAAAAAAAGCAAGTTGATAATCTCAGGGCTGTTATCCGCCTGTTTTCAGTAGATTATTGATGAGTGTACATGCAACTATTATGGATTTGTTAGACTGTTAGTCTCATTGAAGTCAATCATCGGATTGATTAAAAGCCAAGGCTTTCAGTTCTTGTTGAACTTTTGGAATTCCAAGCAAGTAGCCAAGTTTGGCCGTTTTTTACTAAATTTTTTACAGAAATTATTATTTCCAAGGAAACCAAACCAATTCGCTACTGATTTAAAAAAAAAACAAAACCCTAACTATCAGTATTTCAGGTAGTTAGGGTTTTGAGGTGTAGAGAGTGGGGGATTCGAACCCCCGGTACGCTTTGACACGTACGACAGTTTAGCAAACTGCTGGTTTAAGCCACTCACCCAACTCTCTATAGTTGTTCTGGCTTGTAGTTTACAGAATCCCTTTTATCAATGATCTAAGGGGGGTTTGGATGGTTTCTCAACCATATCCATCTTGTAAAGCGTTGCAAATATAAGTCAATTGATCAGATTTAAGCAAATCATTGACAGATAGGATTTCTGTGGAGAAAAGTTTTCCTCTAATATGCTGAATATCAAATAAAATAATTTGACAGTTTGTTCCCGAAAATCAAAAAAATACCCTGTATAGGGTATTTTTTTTCCAGTTTGTCGCGGCTAATTTTGCTTATCATTAAAAGCCAACTATATGATTATCCAAACTTCCAACGCAAATTTCCTAATCGAGAAAAGTGAATCTAACCCTGGATGCGTCTCTATCAGCTCAAATTCTCAGGAGGAACTTTACCGCTTTTTTGGTTCTTTAGAAATTACCTACACGAATGATCCTTTATATTCCTATACGGTTCGCGCATGCAAGCAGGAATTTGCAAATGCCATGATCCTAATGGTAAAAGAGATTGACTATTCTGAATTTTTGGGATTTAGCCTTCAAACAGCCTAGTGAAAAATTGAATTCAATTTTAACGCTGATTAGGCAGATTTTGACTTAGCTTTTACTGTATCCAGAGCAAGCTGCTATCGCCATAGCTCAGAAATCTATAGTTATTTGCCAAGGCTTCGGCATATACACGCTTCCAGTCGTCACCAAGAATTGTGGCTATCAACAAGATAAGTGTAGAGCCTGGTTGGTGGAAATTTGTAATCAGTCCCTTCACTACCTTGAATTCATATCCGGGAAAAATAAATATTTCCGTGGTGCCCATAATTGTTTCAAGGCTTTTTTTGTTCATGAACTGAAGAATAGCTTCATAGGATTCTTTAGCCGTGGGTAAACTTTCCCGCTTTTCGTATGGGAACAGTTTTTCAATTCTCAAATCCTCCCCTTTACCTTCAAGCAACCTAACGCCGTACCAGTACAGACTTTCCAGTGTGCGTACAGAAGTAGTTCCTACGGTTACCACCTGGCCTAGGTGCGAGCAGATCTGTTCAATGGCCTTTATGTTGACATGGATTTGTTCACTGTGCATGGGATGCTCGGTCACCTGGCTTGCTTTTATCGGTTGAAAAGTACCTGCACTCACATGCAGTGTCACCTGGGCTTCCTTGATGCCTTTAGCCTGTAACTGCCCAAAGATCTCCGCAGTGAAATGCAGACCTGCTGTTGGTGCTGCTACAGCCCCTTCTTTTTCTGAGTAAACTGTCTGATACCTTGATTTATCCTCTTCTATCGGCTTGCGGTTTAAGTAGGGGGGTAGCGGGACCTCGCCGCTGGCTTCTACCACATCCACAAAAGCCACCTCGGAATTATCCCAACGGAACTCTACTTTACGTGTTTCTCTGTCGATCAATCTCGCCTGAAGAGTAATTGTACTATCCTTGAAAGAAATAAGTCCTTTCAGGATCTCACCATCTTTCCACTTTTTGGCATTTCCTATCATGGTCTCCCAAATTACAGGATGCTTCGCAAGCATAATCTCCGGGATTACAGTAGTGGGTGAGATAGGTTGAAGGAGAAAAATCTCAATTCTAGCCCCGGTTTCCCGTTGAAAAATCAATCGGGCAGGAATTACTTTCGTGTCATTATATACAAGCAGGGTGTCTGCAGGTAGCAAATTCGGAATGTCGCTAAAATTCAGATGTGAAATCTGTCTGTCCCTGTAATGCAAAAGCTTTGAAGCATCGCGCTTTGACAAGGGGTATTTCGCGATTTTTTCCTCAGGTAATGTATATTCGTATTCGCTTAAATCAATTGCTGGGATCTGCATACTAATGGTAATTTCTGCCTGCAAATATAGCCCAAGTCATTTCAAGTACCTTATCAAAACCCTTCTTAATCTATGTCTGATTCTTTCAAAATTACCTTTGATTACCTCAAACGAACGCTGGTTTTTAAGTTTGATGCTGGTACATCCAGGGGAGTTTTGAAGACCAAAGAGGTTTACTGGATCAAAGCTTTTCAGGAAGGCCATCCCGAAACAGTCGGGTGGGGAGAAGCCGCTCCACTGGCGAAATTGAGCCTGGATGACAGAGCTGATTTTGAGGAAGTTCTTCAAAGAACTTTGTTAGAAATTGCTGATATAAATTGGCGTAAAAATAAGGTTTTGGAGCAACTGCAGGATTCAATTCCTTTTGAATTGCCAAGCATCAGGTTTGGGTTGGAGACAGCTATTCTTGATCTTTTGAATGGGGGGGGGAAGAAGATTCTTGGAAATGGTTTCTATGATGGTGAAAAGTCCATTTCTATCAATGGCCTGATCTGGATGGGAGAAAGGGATTTTATGATGGCGCAAATCAATGAAAAGCTTGAGCAAGGTTTTGGCTGTATCAAAATGAAGATCGGCGCAATTGATTTTGGACAGGAGCTGGATCTCCTTAACTACATCAGATCTCGCTTTTCCAAAGACCAGGTTACTCTTCGTGTGGATGCAAACGGTGCTTTTTTAGCTAATGATGCAATCACAAAACTGGAACAGCTGGCCCAATACGATCTCCATAGCATAGAGCAACCCATTGCGCCGGGGAATTGGGAGGCAATGAAAAAGCTTTGCGCAGCTACACCACTGCCGATAGCGCTTGACGAGGACTTGATCGGAGTTGAAAATAAGGCGGGACTTTTAGATGAAATCCGGCCTCAACATATCATTCTAAAGCCGACTCTGCTTGGGGGGATAATGGAAACCAACGAATGGATAGCGCTTGCTGATGCTCGAAATATCGGCTGGTGGATGACCTCGGCTTTGGAGAGCAATATCGGGTTGAATGCAATTGCTCAGCTTGCAGATCAGCTGGGGGCAGAGATTCCGCAGGGACTGGGTACTGGGAAACTGTACCGGAACAACCTAAAATCACCCTTGGAAATAGAGCAGGGCAGGATTCATTATAATCCGTCCATCGCGTGGGAGGAACCTTCCTAACTGTTTAATCTGAAGAGGTAAACAGGTTTGTTTACTTTCACTTTCCAGGAAGTTTGTGTCAGTTTCCCTGTTTCTACATCCCGCTCAAAAACCACAATATCATTGCTTGCCTGATTGGCAGAGAGCAGGTATTTGCCGTCCGCAGTAAGATTGAAATTACGTGGCATGATGCCGCCGCATGATGTCTGCTGGATCAGCGAATAACTTCCGTCATCTTTTTTGGAGAAAACCGAAAGACTGTTGGCATCTCCGCGATTGGAGGCATAAATGTTCTTGCCGTCAGGTGAAATCCGAACTTCAGCAGCTCCGACTTCACCTTCATAGTCATCGGCAATCAGGGATATCCGTTGCTTAGGAGTGAGTTTTCCTTCCTTAAAATCAAATATTTCCAATACAGCTGTCAATTCTTCCACCGCAAAAATTTCAGATCCATCAGATGAAAAGACCAGATGTCTGGGCCCGTCTCCGGGCTGGGCTTTAAACGTATTGTTCAAGCTGAGGGGTTCTTTGGCAGTTGCGTCAAAACCATATACATAGATCTGATCCGTTCCCAGGTCAGCTGCAAGTAAGAATTTCCCATCTGGGCTAAATACCGTGCTGTGTACATGGGGAGCGTTTTGTCTCGACTTATTCACACTGCTCCCTTCGTGCTGAATCGTCTGAATATGGGCCAATTCTCCATTCCCGCCTATTTGATAGGCGCTTAAGCTGCCTCCGCTGTAATTTGCAACAGTAAGAAAAGCTTCATCGGGAGAGAGTGCGAGGTAGCAGGGGTGATCACCGAAACTCGGTACTTGGCTTAACTTAGTCAGTGAGTCATTCTGTGAAGAGCGGCTCAGGCTGACTATATTTCCGCCCTGAACATGGTCTATTTCTTCTAAAGAGAATACCTTGTCACCTGCAGCAGTGGCCAATACAAAGGATGGATTTTGAATACCTGGGAAAATTGTCTGTACTTCCAGTTTATTTTCCGAAGGGGTAAAATCAAGTTGGTTGATTCCCTGATTTGCTTCATCGGTATAAGTGCCTACCAAAAAAGAATAAGTTACAGAGGGTACAGTCATTTCAGTTGTTTTTTCCGTGTTACAGCCGGAAGAAAAAGCGAGGAGACCGGCCAGTAAAAGTGGGTGTTTCATAGGATTATAAGTTGTCATTCAACGGTCAGATGGAATCTCGCATGCATTATAATCATCTCAGCGTGTGACATTATTGGTCATGCTTGATCTCATACGGGAAAGGTATAGAAATATCTGCAATGACTATTTTGTCTTTTTATCGAGAAAATAGTCATTTAATTAAGAAAAAGGAAGGAAATAAGATTATTTGTTGAAGAAAACTCAATAGTTGTTTCTGTTTTTAGAATTTTCGCTAATTTGCTTATCCATTAAAACGGAAGATGAATAATGTATAAAACCT
The DNA here is from genome assembly GCF_001442615.1 of Algoriphagus resistens. GTDB lineage: Bacteria > Bacteroidota > Bacteroidia > Cytophagales > Cyclobacteriaceae > Algoriphagus > Algoriphagus resistens. The sequence goes on from NZ_LMXN01000001.1 coordinate 207,039, forward strand.
ATGATACCCAAGTAGCCAAACGTTTCACCATTTACAACAGTTTATTTCTGGATCTTCCCTTCAATGACATTTACCGGACAGGAACTTTGCTTCCGATTTTAGGAACGGCATGTCAGAATGGTTTCCAAAAAGGATTGACTCCCAAAGAAATCATTGCAGGGTTCTTCGATGAATTGATGCCTGAATCGACCGAGACTCAGCAATCTGACCTGCTTTTTCAGATGATCCAATACGTGGAGCGGCAGGTAGTTTTGTTTGACTCAATAGAGGATGCCGCTTACGAGAAAATCCATGATCTGAATGGGAAAGGAACGGTAAAAGCTTTGATTGACCGTACAGACAATGATAACAAGCGGGAAGAGCTAATAGAAAAATTGAAGACTTTTTCGGTACGTCTGACACTGACTGCTCACCCTACCCAGTTTTATCCCGGAAATGTATTGGCGATCATTACTGATTTGGAAAATGCAATTCGAACCGATGATATCGGCAAGATAAATTCCTTGCTTCAGCAGCTTGGAAAAACAGGATTTACCAAGAGAGAGAAGCCAACTCCGTATGATGAGGCGGTGAGCCTGATCTGGTTTCTGGAGAATATCTTTTACCCGAGTATCTCGGATATTATGATCCGTTTGCTGGGATCTTTGAATATCCCGCTTCATGATTGGGAAAACCCAGGCCTGCTGAAAGTCGGCTTTTGGCCGGGTGGAGACCGGGACGGCAATCCATTTGTGACCCATACAATCACTAAGCAAGTAGCAGACCGCTTAAAAAAGTGGGTTCTGAAATGCTATTACCGTGATGTCCGTAAGGTTCGGAGAAGATTGACTTTCAAGCATGTGGAAGAGATTTTGATTACTATCGAGCGGGGTCTTTACGCGACTTTATTTGAAAATGATCCTGTCTATAAGACCAAAGACCAATTGCTTGCCGATTTGCTTTCTGCCAGAGAAGGACTGATCACTTATCATGAGGGGCTTTTCCTGGATGTATTGGATCAGTTCATTCTGAAGGTGAAAATATTCGGTTTTCATTTCGCCTGCATGGACATGCGGCAGGACAGCAGGAAGCACGATGCGTTGATAGAAGAGATTTTCCAGCTGCAGGGCAAGGAGCTTCAGGGAACTGAAGAAGAGCAGATCGCTGAGATCATGTCCTTGACAGGGCTACCGGAATTGCAGGCATTTCAAGACCCGTTTAACCAAGAGATACTCCAATCATTTGGGGTGATTGACTCAGTGCAGCAGGAAAGCGGGGAAGAGGTTCTCAACCGCTACATCATTTCAAACTGCCAGTCCAGGAAGCATTTGCTGGAAGTGTTCAAATTGGCCAAGCTGACCTTGGGCGCAGACAAGGAAAATCTGCCTTTGGACATAGTGCCGCTTTTCGAGACGATAGATGATTTGGCGGAAGCGCCTGAAATCATGACAAGCCTCTATAACCTTCCCGAGTACAAAGAACATTTGGCATTCAGGGGAAATAAACAGACGATCATGCTTGGTTTCTCTGACGGAACCAAGGATGGTGGATACCTTCAGGCTAACTGGTCTATACTAAGGGCAAAAGAGGAGATGACCAGAGTCTCACGGGAGAACGGAATAGAGGTCGTCTTCTTCGACGGTAGAGGCGGGCCCCCTGCGCGTGGTGGTGGGAATATGCATAATTTCTATGCTTCATTAGGTGAGAAAGTAGAAAACTCTGAGATTCAGGTTACCATCCAAGGCCAGACGATTTCTGCCAATTATGGTAAACAGGCTTCTTGTACCTATAATTTTGAGCAGCTGCTCAGTGCAGGTTTGGAAAATCATCTGTATGGTGGTGCGGATAAGAATCTGAATACAGCACAGCGAGCATTGATCGATGAGCTGGCCGGAGAAGCGTATGAATCCTATAAGAAATTCAAAAGTCACCCGAAGTTTGTCCCATATCTGGAACATGTGACCCCGTTGAAATATTTTGGAAAGACAAATATCGGTTCCAGACCTTTGAAGAGAGGAAAGGGAGAAGGGCTGAAATTTGAAGACCTTCGTGCAATTCCTTTTGTAGGTTCATGGGCGCAGATGAAGCAGAATATCCCGGGCTTTTACGGTGTGGGCGCTGCGGTAGAAGTATTGGAAAAGAAGGGGAAGTTGGGAGAATTGAAAGAACTCTACAACAGCAGTTTGTTCTTTAGGGCCCTTCTGGGGAATTCCATGCAATCGCTTACCAAGTGTTTTTATCCTGCCACCGCATATCTGAAAAAGGACAAAAATTACGGTGAATTCTGGGAGATCATGCACGAGGAGTACCTCAGGTCTATTGAGAAGCTCAAAGAGGTGTCTTCAATGGATGAACTGATGGGAGACAATAAAGTGATCAAAAAGTCAATTGAGATCCGTGAGCGGATCGTATTGCCGCTGATCACAGTGCAGCAATATGCAATCCAGAAAATCCTCGAAACTGGAAAATCCTCGGAGGTACTTGAAAAGCTGATTCTAAGAAGTATGTTCGGGATTATAAATGCAGCAAGAAACGCAGCGTAATTTCCGAATACATTTGATTTGAAAAGCTCGGTTGAACTTGTGACGTGCCCCCAAAAAGTGTCTAACTTTTTGGGGGCACGTCAATTTTTCAGTCAGGTTTTTTATGGTGTGAAGGTTTATAGTGGTTTACACCGTGAAGATGATGAACATGTGAATGCTTGATTTCAGCCTGAATCTAACGGGAAATAAAAGTGGTTACAAGCTGATTATAGTATCAAAGGCTCACAGGTATTAAAAGCAACATCGGTTGCATCATTTCGGATAATCACATTTAGATTATTTCAAGAAGAATATTTTTCCAACTCTTTCAATATGGTCAATCAGTCCCTTATGATCAAGACGATGAAAAAGAGAAAGGTCAATTTGATAGGGTAAAAGCAGATCGTCCAACTCATTAGTCTATCTTCAGCTGCTCTGTGAAAGTTGGTTTTTCACCCACTAAAGTCAGATCGATATCAGAGTTGGGACGGAATGTCCCTAAAGCCCTGGATCTATAGAGCACGGCTTTTTGAACTGTTGGATGATTTCGAAAGACTTGGTGTGTTTTTTCGATAACCTCTCTCGATAGTCCGAAATCATTACTGGTTTTTGGTTTTGTACTCATACATCTTTTCTTCCAGTTCCTTGAAAAGTTGATGGTAATTTTCTGTGATTTTGGTTGAAATTTCCTCAGCAACCTCTTCATTGTAAGTATGGAATGACTGATTTCTACTTTTGATCATTTCCATCCAGTTGTCTCCATCAGCAATCAAACTTAGGCGAAAGGCCCCCTTGTCGCATCCCGGGAGCCTGTTATTGACGAATTGCCTTGAAAAATCAAATAATCCTTCAGCAGATTCCAAGACAACTCATGAGTGAATTCAAAAGCCTGGATAAGTCCCTGTTCTTCTAAATCACTTAACTCACACTTTTTCGACAGAGAAACAGCCTTTTCGAGTTGACCAAAGGCTTTAGAATAGTTTTCCAGTCGCTGATGCCATCGTATGTCTTGTTCCATCTTTTCAAGTTAAACCAAAAAATCCCCTTTCTTCCAACATGGATGTCGAAGACCGCGTCACTGTGAGAAAGCAAAATCAAACTTTACGCCATTGCGCCTTTGGGGATTTACAAGATGCTAGTCTAGCTTCGCCAAACTCTCTTCCAGTGCCTTGATTTTAGCTTCGGCATCTGCTTGCTTCTTGCGCTCCATTTCGATTACCTGCGCAGGTGCTCCAGAGACAAATCGCTCGTTACTGAGCTTTTTCATCACAGAATTCAAGAAACCTTTCGTATAATCGATCTCTTTTTGAATGTTCTCCTTTTCCTCTTCTAAATTGATCGAACCGCCCATAGGGATAAAGCACTCATCGGACTTTACCACAAAGCTTACCGCATTTTCCACTTTCTCTGCAAAATTCAAAGAAGAGAGGTTTGCCAACTTGTTGAGAACAGCGGAGAATCTTCCGTAGAGGGCTTCGTTTTTGGTGTTGATTGTGAGATCCAATGCCTCTTTCGGAGACATGCCCTTAGAGGCACGGAGGTTTCTTACCTGTGAAACTACTTCAAACACCTGATTGGCTTCCTCGATAATCTGTAAGTCAAATCCTTTTTCCTCTGGCCAAGCGGCCAAAATCAAGGATTCTTCAACCGATCTTTCCTTGATCTGGTGCCAAAGTTCTTCGGAAATAAACGGCATAAACGGATGAAGAATTTTTAGGATATCTTCAAAAAGCGCAATGGTCTTATCGTAAGTTCTCTGATCGATAGGGTGCTGATACTCTGGCTTGATCATCTCTAGATACCAGGAGCAGAAATCTCCCCATACCAGTTTGTATGTGGCCATTAACGCATCTGAAATCCTGAATTTTTCGTAATGCCCATTGATTTCTTTCAGTGCTTGATTGAATCGGTTTTCAAACCAGGTTATACTTGAAGCATTGGCACTTCCATCTAAACTTGAATCAATTTCCCAGCCTTTTACCAGACGGAACGCATTCCAGATTTTATTTGCAAAGTTTCTTCCCTGCTCCACCAACTTGTCATCATAAGGCAAATCATTTCCCGCAGGAGAAGAGAAAAGCATCCCGGTACGTACGCCGTCAGCTCCGTTTTGGGCGATCAGATCCAGTGGATCAGGAGAGTTGCCCAGGGATTTGGACATTTTTCTACCCAATTTATCGCGGACAATCCCCGTCAGATAGACGTTTCTAAAAGGCTTCTCGCCCATGTATTCATATCCGGCAATGATCATACGTGCCACCCAGAAGAATAGGATCTCCGGTGCAGTCACCAGGTCGTTGGTAGGGTAGTAGTATTTCAGTTCCTCATTTGGCTTGCCCGAGGTGAAAACTTCTGGATCAAAAACCGAAATTGGCCAGAGCCAGGAGCTAAACCAGGTATCCAAGACATCTTCATCCTGCTGTAAATCCGCCAAGGTGAATTTACCGTCAAATTTCTCATTGGCGATTATCAAGGCTTCCTCAGCAGATTTCGCAACGACAAATTCCCCATTTGGAAGATGGTAAGCCGGAATTCTATGTCCCCACCAAAGCTGTCGGGAGATACACCAGTCTCGCACATTTTCCATCCAGGCACGGTACATGTTCTTGAATTTGGGTGGATACAACTGGATCACATCATCCATCACCGAGCTCAATGCCGGTTTGGTGATTTCATCCATTTTCAGGAACCATTGCAAAGAAAGCTTTGGCTCGATCACCGCATCCGTTCTTTCCGAATGACCCACGTTGGATTTGTAATCTTCTATTTTCTCTAACTGATCTATTTCCTTCAATTTTTTCCCGATCATCTTTCTGGCGACAAAACGATCTTCTCCTATAAGAATCTGTGCTTTCTCATTCAGTGTTCCGTCATCATTTAAGATGTCGATTACTTCCAGTTTATGCTTCAGTCCCAATTCATAGTCATTGATATCGTGCGCAGGAGTCACTTTCAGGCAGCCTGTACCAAACTCCATATCCACATACTCATCCTCAATGATCGGGATGGCACGGTTTATCAATGGAATAATAGCCTTTTTGCCCCTCAAATGAGTAAATCGGGAGTCCTTGGGATTCACACAGATCGCCACGTCGGCCATGATGGTCTCGGGACGGGTAGTGGCGATGGTAAGAATTTCATTCTCCGATCCTTCGATCTTATAGTTGATGTAATATAGTTTCGACGCGATTTCCTTGGTGATCACCTCGTCATCAGACAAGGCGGTTTTTCCCTTGGGGTCCCAGTTGACCATACGGATGCCACGATAGATTTTCCCTTTTTTATGCAAGTCCACAAAGACAGAAATTACCGCATCACTCAGACTTTTATCCATAGTAAAAGCTGTGCGGTCCCAATCGCAGGAAGCACCAAGTTTTTTCAGTTGCTCCAGGATAATTCCTCCGTATTTTTCTTTCCATTCCCAGGCATGTTCCAGAAATTTCTCACGGGTCAGGGACTTTTTGTCTATTCCCTGTTCTTTCAGCAGGTTCACCACTTTAGTCTCTGTGGCGATAGAGGCATGATCCGTTCCTGGTACCCAACAGGCATTTTTGCCCTGCATTCTGGCGCGGCGGATTAATACATCCTGAATGGTATTGTTCAGCATATGTCCCATGTGCAAGACGCCGGTGACGTTTGGTGGTGGGATTACGATGGTGTAAGGCTCTTTATTCGGATCTACTTTCGAGGAAAAAAGCTTGTGTTCCATCCAGTAGGCGTACCATTTGGCTTCGGTGGCTGCTGGATCGTATTTGCTGGCAATAGACATAATCGGAAATTAATTGAGGGGCAAAAATAGCGAAAAAGCCTATTTCGGAGGTATGATTTGGTGATCAATTGTGGATTGATTCTTTTTTTTGCCACAAAGGAGGCTGCGGAGGTTGATGCAGGAGAATATGGCTTTAGAATTGTCATGCTTCTCCAGAAGCTGGACTGTTAAACAGGTAAAAATTAAATTCTGGATATATATCTTGTCCAAATCAGTAACCTGATTTCTAAATTGGACTAAATATTTTACTATTCATCTGTTTATAATTGTTTTAAAATGGTCAGATGGAATCTCGCATGTATTCTAATCATCCCAGAGTGTGACTCTTGAGTCATGCTTGATTTCATGGAATTCAATGAAATAGAGTTGTTGAATCTTGTTTTAATTGTGTTTGGGTTTCACTTATTCTCCGTTTTCCCGATTTCTCCCAGATGCGTATGGCGAAAACTATCGTTGAATTTTAACCCATAGCCCATTATTCTGTCAAGAGAAATGTGTGCAAACAGCATGATCCCAGCGAGTACCCAATTCTCATTTTCAATGGCAAGTCCGTAAAAGGCTACGCCTGCAGCTACCAAACGATGATGGAACAGATTATATAGTAACGCCCCAATCCTAGGATTGATCAAATACCCGGTCATTCCGATGTCAGGTACCAATAAGAGTGTAGGAAACCACCACCAGGAAAAATCCAATGCGTTGAATAAATATATGGTTAGCAGAAATATTCCGGCTTCTTCCAGTTTTAATAAGTTCCTCATTTTCTTATAAATCAATGTTGAGGCAAAAGTGCAAAGGAGAAGGAAAACCGCTCTTGATAAATATCAAGAAGTTTAACTGAGTTGTTTATTTCTGATTCTACTGAATGTTTCCGGGGTCATTCCCAACATGGATGCGATGTATTGAAGTGGAACTTGGTTGAAAAGCTCCTTATTGTACTTAAAGAAATGCGTATAGCGTTCTTCGGCAGTCATGGACAAGTGGGTAAATACTCTGTCTTCTAAAAAGGTAAAGCATTTGGCGATAAACAACTTTTCAAGCTCATGCCAATTGGGAACAAGATTTCCGATGGCTTTATACGCTTCTCCACTGATTGTAAAAAGCTTGGCATCCGTTAAAGCTTCAATATTCCAGCGAGCTGGGGTGGCAAAAAGCAAACTGGAAAGATCCGTTACAAAATAGCCTGGAGTAGAAATCCATTGAGTGACTTCCTTGTCTTCGGTTTGCTTATAGATTCTAAACAGTCCTGATTTAATAAAACTAAGCTTGTTGCAAGGCACGCCTGTTTTCAAGAAAGAGTCGCCCTTTTTCAGTGTTTCCTGGTGAAAACGCGAACTTACTGCCAGCAAGCTATTCTCATCCATGACCCCAAAGTAGGTTTTTATATTTTGTTCGAGTTCTGTCATTATTCTTACTGATCAATACCGTTCACCTTAATTACAACCTTCCCTTTATGCTTTCCCTCACCAAAGTATTGGATCAACCTTGCAGTATCATCGAGGGGATAAGGACCGTCTATTTCTGGACTGATTTTATTTTGCACTACCAGCTGGGCGATTTCATCCAGTCCTTCATTTGGTTTTAGACTAAGGATTTGAAGACTTTTCGTTGAGAACAGTGAAAAAATCTTACTCCAAAAAAGTACTGAGATTAAGTTGATAGGACTGCCGCCAATGGTGACATAGATTCCAGTTGGCTTCAAGCTTCGCAGGTATGAAAATGGGGACTTGTTTGTTTTGCAATCTACAATTAGATCATACTGTTCTCCTGTCTTTGTGAAGTCAACCTTTTTGTAATCGATAACCTGATCATAGCCAAGTAATTTCATCATTGTCAATTTCTCTTCTGAGTCAACGCCGGTTACCTTACAATTGCTGAGCCTGGCCAGTTGAAGTCCTATGGTTCCTACACCTCCGCCGCCACCGTTAATGAGTACTTTATGCCCCTGCCTTATTTTTCCGATATTCCGGAGTGCCTGAAGTGCCAGGGTGGAGGCATGGGGGATAGCAGTTGCTGTTTCAAAACCCAACTCCTCCGGCTTGATAAGTACAGCGTCCTCATGGATACAGATATACTCAGCAAATGTCCCGAACCCGAACTGTGATATATCGCCATATACGGCATCCCCGACTTTCAGCTTGCTCACCATTAATCCGATTCCATCCACAACACCAGCTAGTTCCATGCCCAGGATCGGATGTTTAGGTTTGGATACCCCAAACATCAGTCTATACAGATAGGGCTTTCCACGGACTATACTCCAGTCATAATCATTGACAGCTGTAGTGTGAATTTTGATCAGAACCTCATTTTCCTTAGGAATAGGAATTGCCACTTCTTTCAATGACATCACTTCTTCAGGCAATCCGTAATTCTCAAGTACAATGGCTTTCATATGATTATAATTTGTCTTTTTAAGATCATATGGAATCTCGCATCATTATAATCATCCCAGTGTGTCATTTGCGTTATACTCAATTTCATGCGGCGTCAATAGAATAATCGTTGTCAATTAGTTTAAAAAAACGAATGGGTTGGCTACCCTTCATAGCAAGGGAGAAGATAGGCTGCAATGCTGAATATCAGATGACCAGGGACCTGATGAAAAGCCAATCTTTCTTTTTCTTCCTGTGTTTAGTGCTGAAAATAGCGAATCTTTGGTTTAAGCACTGCTAATATGTAGTCTAAAATGAAAAAGGAAGTCTTTCCACTTCCTTTTCACACGCTATCATACTAACCGCTACTTCTTCACAATCGGCAGCACAATTCTACTCAGATTTTTACCTCCATGGTGTATGGAGTTGGTGGCGATGACGCCTTCGGTTTCATCGAAGTTATTTCCTCCGGTGTTCATGTTTCGATCGAATCTCGGGAAATTGGAACTGCTGACTTCGATGCGGATTTTATGGCCTTTATCAAAGTAGTTGGATGTGCTCATCGGGGTCATTTTTACTTCATACACTTTTCCCTCTTCCATCCATACTTCCTTATCGTAGCCTTCTCTGTAGCGGACCCGTTGGATCGTTTCGTCCAGATTGTAAGCTTTCCCGTCGGGATGCACATCGATCAGTTTGATCGTCACATCGGTGTCTTTGGCATCAGAGGATAGGTAAAGGTAGGATTCTATAAAGCCGGAAACTTCTATCCCTTCCTCCAATGCATCGGAAGTATAAACCAGAATGTCTTCCCGTTCCTCCATTTTGCTTTGGTCATAGGAGCCTCCATTCCCATCGATGGCATTTCCTGTGCAGCAGACATTTCCACCGTAGGAAGGCACCGGATTCGTGGGATCATATTGGAAGGTATCTGGAGTATCTTTTCTGGGCTTTTTGTAAGACAGTATGCCATCTCCGTTTAGGGTATTTGCTTTTCCTTCAGAGTCCAGGTACAGCTCAGTCATCACTGCTTCTGCAGGAGGCCAAACCTCCGATGTCTGCCATTTATTGGAACCCATGGTATAGTACTGGATTCTTGGAAGTTCTTCCACGGTTTCATTGTCTTCACTTTTTAGCCACTTGTCAAACCATGCCGTGATCATTTCATCGTAATTCAGGCGTGCATCGCCGACACTTAGATCTCCGACCATCGTGTTCTCAGTGGCGCGGGTATAGGAGCAGTGCAGTACGGGAGCGATCACCAGGTACTGATTGTCTCTCGCCATCTGGGAAACCGCATTTTCACGGGCATGATTGAAAAGCGCAATGTTCGGTCCGGTAGACACATCAAACCAGGACACAAACCAGAAGCTTGGGGTATCAAAAGGCATGTTTTCGTGATACAATCCACCTTCAAACCACTTTGGGTCATTTGGCTTTCTGGTAATCATTTCTTCGTAGATCCCTTTTGGCCCATGGGCAGCTTTGATAATATCCTGCACTGGAAGATGGCTAAGCCCTTCTTTCCAATCTACTTTGGGATATTCTGGAGACATATCGTAAAAACGCTGTAATCTTAGCAAGTCATTCTGGGAAATGCCTTTTGGAAGGCGGGGAGCCATGGGGTCCTGCTGCACACCGGAAAGCCAGGCTGTGAAAAGCATTTGCCCGGCGCCGCCGCGATACCAGTTTCCCTGCTCATTAAATTCACCTACTTTACCTACACCTGCGCCAAATCCTTGGGGTACCATCGCTGCCAACGAAGGATGATCTAGGGAAGCAACAGCCATTTGCCATTCTGCAGTAGAAGAGCAGCCCAATAAGCCAACTTTTCCATTGCTCCAGACTTGCTTGGACATCCACTCAAAAGCATCGTAACCATCTGTCAACGGGACACCCAGTATATCCCAGTCCCCTTCAGAGAAATATCTGCCACGCTCATTCTGGACTACGTAAGCATAGCCCTTTTTGACCCAATCCAAGGCTGTCTGCATGGTACGGGTATTTAATTCACCATTTCCCCAGGTATTGAAATTATAAGGCGTTCTGGAAAAGACGATGGGATATTTTCCTTCGCCTTTTGGCCTGTAAATATCCGTGGCCAGCCGGATGCCATCACGCATGGGCATCATGACTTTCTGATCTACGATAGCTACTTCATCCAGCCGATCGATAATGCTTTTTTCCTGAGAAAAAGAAACAGAAAAGACCATGACCAATAAGAGCGTCAGGAAGAGATTATAAAGATTTTTCATTTGCTTTGGATTTCGGTTTCAACCAAAGTTAGTAAAGAGATCGATTTGGCGGTAAGGAAAATGATAGCTGGTTGGTTTTATGATTTAGAATTAATTGAAATTTAGATTCTCAGGATCAAACATCAAGAAGCCAATGACTTATATGGAAGATATAAATATGAAATCTCAATCCTTCGTTTTTTAAACTTTTCATTTCATACATAAAGTCTAAATTTACGGTCACAAAGATTTTTACCCATGAGCGACAGCCCAACCAACACCCTGATTACTTGGGTGGAAGTGACAAAAAATTCTGATTTCACCATTTACAATCTTCCATTTGGGGTTTTTCAGAATAAACGACTTAGTTCACGTATAGGAATTGCAATCGGAGACAAGATTGTGGATTTGAGTGTCCTGGATCAGGAAGGATTCTTTTCAGATATGTTTTTGCCTGAGGGAGTCTTTTTAAGTGAATCCCTCAATGACCTGATTGGATTAGGTAAAGCGATTACCAAAAAAATAAGGGAGCGTGTTCAGGATCTGCTTTTGGCAGACAATGAGAAGCTGAGAGATCATTCTGCAAGGGGAAAGGTGATGGTAAACCGCAAGGAAGCCACCATGCTTTTGCCGGTGAAAATCGGAGATTACACAGACTTCTATAGCAGTATTGAACATGCTACCAACGTAGGGAAAATGTTTCGTGATCCAGAGCATGCGTTGTTGCCGAACTGGAAGCATCTTCCTGTAGGGTATCATGGAAGGGCATCTTCTATTATTCCTTCGGGAGTACCTATTACCAGACCAAAAGGGCAAACAAAGGATCCTGAGTCGGATTCTCCGGTATTTGGTCCCACCAAAAAGCTGGATTTTGAAGCGGAATTGGCATTTATTACAGGCAAACCCACTAAGCTTGGGGATTCGGTTTCCACCGCTGATGCTGAGGATTATATTTTCGGTTTTGTGCTTTTCAATGATTGGTCTGCCCGGGATATCCAAGCCTGGGAATATGTGCCTTTAGGTCCGTTTTTGGGGAAAAGCTTTGCTTCTTCTATTTCTCCGTGGGTGGTGACCCTGGAGGCTTTGGAGCAGTTTAAAGTAGCAGGACCTGTGCAGGAACCTGAGGTTTTGGACTATTTAAAATGTGATAAACCACACAGCTTCGATATTCAGCTTGAAATGTATATCCAGCCTGATGGAGAGAAAAGCAGCAAGGTATGCGCTTCCAATTTTAAAAATATGTACTGGAATGTGGCCCAACAACTGGCCCACCAAACGGTGAATGGTTGTAATATCAATGTGGGGGATATGATGGCTTCAGGGACAATCTCAGGTCAAGAGCCGGATTCGTATGGTTCGATGCTGGAGCTTTCCTGGAATGGAAAGGAATCCGTAAAACTCGAATCAGGTACAGAAAGGAAATTTATAGAAGATGGTGACACGGTGATAATGAAAGGATTTGCGGAGAAGGGGGATATCAGAGTTGGATTCGGAGAAGTAAAAGCCAAAGTACTTCCAGCCAAGTAATTTGCAAAAAATACTAATTTAAAACCCTGACTTAGTATAAGTCAGGGTTTTTTTGTGACCTTTTATATCCTGATTGTCTTATTGGTATTTAAATTTGCTGTGTATTGAATATCAATAGTTTGGAGTGGTTTTCCCAGGCTTTATTATTCATTGGTTCCCGATAGTTGTACCTTTTTTGACGACGAATCGGGATGTGATTTTCATACCTGTCTCACTTTTTTTGGGACAATTTTTCCTTTTCAAACTTTCTAAATTTTAAAAACAAATGGCTAAGCTTAGAAATTTATCTATTACAACCCCTCTTCTTTTTGCATTGCCCCTTCGTAGCACGTGGGCAGTGAATCCAGTAGACATCAACAAGCCTGTAATGGCCGGAGATTGGGAAGGCGCAGGCAGTCTCAAATTCTCCCGGGGATTTGTGATGGTCAAAAACGACGCGAATTTTCTGTACCTCATGCTTGACGTGGTGGCTGATACCGGGAATGATCCAGGTACCAACGATTACTTTTGGCTGACTTTTGACAATAACCGGGATAGGGCGATTACCTCCGGGGTGGATGTGAACTATGGTCTGTACCCAGGTCAAGCCAATAAACTCGGCAGACAGAAGTACCTTGGTCCCGGTCAATGGACAGGACTGCTGGCAGACCCTTCCAATTCTGCGGTAGTACAGGAATTCGGGGCCAGTCCAAACGGGGATGTTTCCCATAGGATATGGAAGTTCAGGTTAGAACTAAGCGAAATCAATGTGGCGCTTTCCTGGCCGTTGAGTACGCCCTATACTTATTTTGGTTTTAGGGTGAAATCCAGCAGCCCTGGATTTACGACAGATTTTCCTACTGATTTCTATAAGGATTTTACAAAGCTCAGGCAACTTGTTCTTTCTAGAAAGCCAAGTATACCTTCAGGTTCTTTAGGTCCTTTGATAGGAAGTGTAGGCTTAATTCCGGCAGGGAAAAATTCGGACGGTCAATTTATAATAAATCAAACAACTGGCCGTGCCACCACTGCTTCAGGATATTATCACTTTGTAGAAAACGCGGCTTTCGGTGGTACCTTGAATTTGATCGGCAACAGAACGAAACTCCAACAACTCTGGGCAGCGGGCAACAGAAAGTACAAAGTGGAAATCGCCGCTCCGGGTGGTTCATTTACGAAGTTGATCAGTAATTGGTCAAACTATCGTTGGACAGGATCAACGTATACGTTGGACTCCTTCGCCCCAAATGCATTGGGTTACTATCAGATGGCAAATCCCGGAATAGATTACTCGATTGATGATCTGCTTATCCAGTTTCCTACCGCTGGTCTTTTACCGGGTCTGTATAGTGTCAAAGTTACCTTTTATGTGGGGACAAGTTATACGGAGTTGGATTCTCAGATCTTGAAATTGTATATTGATAACCATGTGCCATCTACCATCATAGAAAGTGTGAAGCATGGAAGCAATGAAGTGTCTGCCTGTGCGATAGAAACTATAGGTGCAGCTCCCGATGGACTGAATTTCCGAATTACTGCAAATGATCCTGAAGGAAATCTCAGAGGTGTAAGCTTCTATGCGACCTATGGAACTGGTCTCTCCACTTCAATTTATTCTGAAGGATATACGCCAGCAAAAGGGAATTGGGCAGGATTTACCAATAAGCTGGTTCCTGCATCAGGTAATTGGCGGCCACCACAATCTTGCGCCTATAGTTTTGTGTTATCAGTCAGCGCCAGGACCACTAATGGGTACTCGTGGATAGGATATAACAATACCCATCGCAATCTGACGCTTTTATTAGGGTAAGGAATAAATGGTTTTCTGATGAAAAGCCACTTCTGATCGGGAGTGGTTTTTTTTTGTTGAACCGTGGGGAGTGCTGAGAGTTTACCAGCAAACCGCAAGTAATATTCCGTTCCTAGGAGAGGAACGAAAGTTTAGATACTTTACAAAAAGCAAGAAAAGAGTAGTGGGCTAGGGTGTTTTGCTTTTTAATTTAGTTTGAAAAATGACACTTGGATTTGTCAACCCCCTTTCTTGGAAGAGTTTTTTCCAGAGATTTTGTAGATCAAATAACCAATCCCAACTACAAAATGCAGGATTACTATCCCAACTATGATATAGATAAACGTATTACTCATATAGGGTTTAAGCTAGTAATTTACCAGTGAACTGTATTTGTTTTAGATTTTTGAAATGCAGAAAGCCACCCCGAGCATTTCGGAATGGCTTTTTGATGCAATGGTAAAAGTTAAACGTGTATCGATTTTAATCCCAACCCTTATTTGAAACCTATCTCTTCAAGTCCTTTATGGCTTATTTTGATGGCTTCCATAGGATCCAAACCGAAGGTCTGATCTTGTTCTACCAGGTAGAATTCCATTCCTGACTTGTCTTTTTCTGCCAGAATTCTCTTGAAATCAATGTTTCCGGTGCCTACAGGGGCAAAGTTTCCTTCTGCGTTCATATCTTTTACATGCCATGCAATGAACCTTCCCGGGTATTTTTCAAAGTAGGTTAGCGGATCCACCTCAGCTTTTTGTACCCAGAATAGATCCATCTGGAAGTTGACAAATTCAGGATTGCATTTTTCAAGTAGCAGGTCTTCGATAACAGTGCCGTCTTCCATCGTCTTAAATTCAAAGTCGTGGTTGTGGTAAAGAAGCTTGATTCCGGCCTGATTACATTTTTCGCCCAGCGTGTTCATGATAGTGACCAATTCATCGGGAGTTCCCTTCATGCCCATGCCTTCAGGCCCAAAAGTAAACATACCCATTGGAGGCACTGGGATAACAAAATATTCAATCCCTGCTGCTTTCACGTCAGCAATCAATTGATCTGCATTTTCCATATTCACCATTCCCATGTGCGCGCTTTTGACAGTCATTCCCAGGGATTCCACATAGGATTTGAATTCTGTCGGCGTCATACCATAGAACTTTCCGTCCTCATAATTTGCGGCCTCAACATAGGCATACCCTGCATCAGCTACCGCCTGAAGCGTGTTTTTCGGATTGCTCGCCATGGAGTCACGGACAGTATAGAGGGCTAATCCACCAAAACTCTTTGATTCAGTCTGGACTACTTCCGGAGTTTCTGTTGCTACTTCAGTGCTCTTTTCTGTACTGCAGGAAGTGAATGCAAGCGTCAGGGCGATCAGTAGTGTGAAATTTAATTTTAGGTTTTGTTTCATTTTAGGTTGGGTTTTTACGGTGGTCAAGATAACCAATTCATACTAATATTAAGGGCGAAACCGCGCATAGTATCTATAGAAAAGCAGATTATTCCGATGATAGCCAAACATAATCCCCCAATTTCGTTTGAAGAAATACAACCAACCACCGTACGGCCATGATTCATATGTTGAAAGTACTTGATATCCAGCCAGTGACACATAATGTGAAAAAATATAGGTTGGAAAAACCTAAGGGCTACTTCTTTATTCCGGGACAGGCAACCGAAGTGGCTGTCAATACGGCAAAATGGAAAAATGAATTCAGGCCTTTTACGTTTACCTCCCTACCGGAGGAAACCCACTTGGAATTTGTAATCAAATCCTACAGAGACCACGATGGGGTAACCAACCAGCTTGATAAACTGGAAATAGGAGATGAGCTGATCCTGGATGATGCCTGGGGAGCTATTCAATACAAAGGCAAGGGAGTCTTTATAGCGGGCGGGGCTGGGATCACCCCTTTTATCGGGATTTTCCGATCATTGGAAGAAAAGGATGAACTGATTGGAAACACCTTGCTTTTTGCCAACAAGACGAGTGGGGATGTAATTATGGAATCCTATTTCCGTAAAGCCTTAGGAAATGATTTCATCTCTGTTTTAGAAAATGAACAGATCGGTGGGCACCTGCACGGAAGGATAGACAAAGAATTCATAAAGAACCATATAAGGGATTTCAATCAGGAATTCTACGTCTGTGGCCCTGAACAAATGGTAAAGGATATCAGCAAAATCCTGAAGGAGCTGGGTGCAAAGCCCGAGGCGATTACATTTGAAAAATGATCAACACATCAATAGATGTTCACTTTTCCTCCAGTTCTGTGAAATGGTCTTGCGCCAGTTTCACATAGAATTCCGGAGGATTTGAGGCTATGCACTTCTTCAATGCTGCGATAGCTTCTGATTTAGGTCTTGATCTCTACTTAATTATAATTTCAGAATACGTACGGTTTGATTTACGATGAACAGCATTGATGTCCAGTATTTTCTCTTTCCTTGAGACTTTCGCAGAACGATACCCCAGGTCATTCATTAGCTTATTGAGCTTATCCTCATAGATCGCCAATTCAGGTTCTGATGAGTCCAACGTTTGAACCAGCCAAACCAGCATCGCTTTCATTTGGTAGAAATTACTTACGCATTTATCTGAGATAAATTGGTCAAAGAGTGTTTTTGCTTCATCCGATCTCTGTAGGGAGCCAAGACTTTTGAGTGTGTAAAGCAGAAGGTTTGAAAAATGAAAATCCTCTATTACCTTCCTTTTTTGCATCAAGGGTAAAAAATACATGATCGCTTTTTCATGCATTTGCTGATAGGCATAAATGTATCCAATCTGACTTTGGCATTCTAATTTGATTATTTTATCTGATTCATTTACAAGTAGGAAAGAGTTGAATCGGTCCACGAAAGCCAGGTCAAATTTTGATATACTACATTCGTAGGGTAAGGGCTTTACTGCCTCGTTTTTAGTTAGTTAGTATTTCTTTGTTTTTTCGGAACGGTAACGTTTCATTGGTGAATTAAGCTGATTTCATAGTTCTCGCTACCTTTTTCACCAACGGCCCAATGGTCAGTCCCTGTACAATAATTGAGAAAACAACGATCACGTAGGTCACAGTAAGGAAAAGTTCCCGCTCCATCTGAGGTTCAAGAGAGAGGGCTAAGGCAATGGAAATCCCGCCACGGATTCCTCCCCAGGTCATTATCAAGCCCGTTTTAGGAATGAAGTCCAGCCGTTCTTTGAAAATAGCTATGGGGCCGGCCATTGCTATGTATCTGGCAAGCAAGGATAAGGGAATCGCAATCAACCCAAAAATCAAATATTCTTCAGTGGCCGTAATAATTAACAGTTCAAGCCCGATCAGGACGAATAAAATAGCATTCAGCAGTACGTCAATCAGCTCCCAGAATTTATCCACATAATTATTTGTGGTTTCTGACCAGGCTATTTTCGGTGATTTATTACCAATAACTATTCCGGCGACCACTACAGCCAAAGGACCTGATACATGCAGGTAGTGCGCCAATCCTGAAAGCCCCATAACCAAGGCCAGTGTAATCATCACTTCGGTTTCATAGTGGTCAATCACTTTCATCAGCCTGAATGTCAGCCACCCTGTGATCAGCCCCAGACCGATTCCGCCTACCACTTCTTCGAGAAACAGTAAGCCTACCTCACCGGCACCCACAGAGTCGATTCCTTTTTGGGCAAGTTTGAAGATTACCAGAAATATCACAACGCCCACCCCATCATTAAAAAGGGATTCCCCTACAATTTTGACTTCCAGTTTTTTAGGGGCATCCGCATCTTTGAGGATTCCTAAAACAGCAATGGGGTCAGTAGGGGAGATCAGTGCACCGAACAAGAGGCAGTAGAGGTAGTCGATCCCATGTCCAAATGCTAAGAATACGAAGTACATCATGGTTCCCACAAGGAAGGTGGAAAGCGCTACTCCGATAGTGGCAAAAACTGCAATCGGGGCTTTCATGGCCCTCAGGGAATCCAGCTTGGTATGGAGAGCCCCGGCAAAAAGTAAAAAACTTAGCATAACGTCCAGGAGCACCGTTTCAAAATCGATAGAACCGATCAGCAACTCGGCCTCCTCTAAAAAAAAGTGATTGATTTTGCCTAAGGTAATAACCACCAGTGTAAATGCAATTGAAATAATCATCAGACCAATCGTAAAAGGCAGCTTCAAAAATTTGGTATTGATAAAAGCGAAAGCTGCGGAAAGAACAGTAAGAATGGTGATGATGCTAAAAATGTCCATTGGAGTAGTTCAATAAATACTTTTTTAAAGTACACTCATTTCTTCGATTGATCAATTTTGGACCTTATTAACTGAAGCCTGAAATCATTAAAATTGCTAACTTGAGGTGGATGAAATCTATTGTGGTAAAGAAATCTAGCATGACTCAAGGGTCACACGCACGGGATGGTTATCGATCTGCAAGATTCCATGTGATCAAGAAATCAATTATAAACGCATGAAATTCAATCTTTTAATTTTATTTGCTCTTGCTATGATAAGTTCTTGCTCCCCCAAGCGTGGGGATATGGGGGAAGCTGAAACTTTGGAAGTTGCAACCCAAATGCTGAATTACGATGAGCAAACCACCCAGCAGGTGGTCGACCATCACTTAGAAGCATTTATTGGAAATGATCTAGAAGAGGTGATGGCCGATTATACAGAAGAATCTATTCTGATCACACCTGATCGAACTTACCGGGGATTGGCAGAAATCCGCGAAAATTTTGTCAATGCATATGCCGCTTTGCCAAAGGATTCAACTACTGTTACGGTTTTGAAAAATGTGGCGGTGAAAGATGTAGGTTATATCATTTGGGAAGCAGATGCCCCGAAATTTGATTTTAAGGGTTGTTCAGACTCATTTATTGTTCATGACGGGAAAATTATCCGTCAGACGTTTATGGGCATGGTGGCTCTGAAATAAGCAACACCTGATTAGTGAAAGTTGAAAATCAAAGGGAAAAGAAATAGTACAATCGCCGCCCAGATGAAGTACACAGGAATATATAGTACGATAGTTTTTCCGACTTCTATGCCTTCATTTGTTCTGCTTACTGTTCTGAAGAGTTTGCGGCCGATCATCAAAAGGTGGATCAGCATCAGAATATTACTTCCCAAAACTGCCACCCTGTTTGGGGTAAATCCCCATTCGGCTATTCTAAATAGGATTGCAGACAAAGCGACTCCATTGACTATAATGGTGACGATGGACAGAAGAAACAAGATCCAGAAGTCTGTGCTGCTCTTTTTCTTTTCGGTACTTTCGGCTACAGAGAAAAAGATCAGTGCCATGACCCCGACTAGAAGAGCGTTAAAAAGCAGCAGAAAATCCCGGTCGGTGTAAGGATCTTTTCCGGAAAAGATAATTGCCCCCAGGTAAACTATAAGCATGATCAAAACGGCGGGGCTAAATAGTTTAGCGATGATTGGCGAAACCTTATTCACTAGCTGAGGGTTAGATCGGGTCAGTAGAGTAGCCAGGATAGGAATGGCCGGAAGTCCAAAAACCACCAGATTTTCCTGGAAGAATTTTTCGATATTGATATCAATCAGGTTAAAAAGCCCAAAGGTAATCCCTGATAAAATGCCTGCTGCTATTCCCAGTAAAGCTGACATCACTACGAGGTCTCCATTGAATCTTAGAAAATCCAATCTTTTGGTCAGGTTGTTGGGTTCATTTCCGGTAAAGGCTACTCCAATAAGAATCCAGAGCAATACTGGCAGATGAATACAAGCAAGGATCAGCGTGTCACTTTCTTTGTCGGGAAGTGAATTGATATAAATAAGGCATGCTGCCGAGAGGGCACTGATGATTGCTATGGTCTTTGGTGCAAGTTTGTTTTTCCAGGCAAAAAAGAAGGTTAGGAAAGGGAATATAATAAAAGCGATATTCCTTGGGTAGAAGAAGTCTTCTGAGACAGAAAAAGTAAATGGAATTCTGGCTATCATTCCGGCAAGAAATGCTGAAATGGCGACAAAAAGCAAGTCGTTTTTAGATCCCCAAGAAATAGAATTGGATTCATAGGTTAGCCGTTCATGCCAGATTTTGGCAGGGATGCTATCGGCAATTTCAGGATAAACGGAAGTAAAAGCAGTTTTGAAGTCAGACTTGTTCTTTCTGTAAAGATGCTCCAAAAAGGCTGGATCATCGATGTGGGATTTGATTTCTTGATGCATGGTAGATAGGGGAAAAGGAGTTTGTAAATGATAAATACTTGATTTCGGATTTATGTATTAGTGCTGATTCTTCATTTGGTAGAATCGATCAAGGCAGTTATCCAGGGGAGTGCCAACAGTATGAATACACTCGCAAAATTCAAATCCGGCTTCCTTGTTTTCTGTTCCGATGAACTGGGATCTGCAATCCGAAAGTGAATTCTGTGGCATAACCTCATGTCCAAAGAGGGAAAACCAAACCAAGAAAGCCATGGTGGAAAGTACTCCGACACAAAACATAACTGGGAATTTTGTTTCGTACTTCGCAGGTTTTGCCATGCTGACTTCTTTTGAATAGCGGGTGAATGGAAGTAT
The DNA here is from genome assembly GCF_001442615.1 of Algoriphagus resistens. Classification (GTDB taxonomy): domain Bacteria; phylum Bacteroidota; class Bacteroidia; order Cytophagales; family Cyclobacteriaceae; genus Algoriphagus; species Algoriphagus resistens. Next base: position 227,725 of record NZ_LMXN01000001.1, read on the forward strand.
GTATTTTAGTTTATCGTAGTGCCATGCCAGAAGGTAGAGGTTTGCCAAAACCATCAAAGGCGAAGTAACAAAGGAACCTACAAAGCGTACTGCAAAAGATAAAACCCAAATGTTTACCATAATGGGTAGGTATAACAATGCCCCTGATAAAACTGTGCGGGGAATTAGAAGTAAGATGGCAGCCAACACCTGGGCATAGCCGATGAAAGTATAGTAATAACCGGTATGGTGCAATGCTTCCAGATAGGCACCCATGGGATGGATTTCGGATAGGCCGCTGGCAAACCGTTCTCCGAGGATTTTTACCGTGCCCGCAACCAGAAACGCATAGGCGAGCAGGATTCGGCACACGAGTTGAAATATCCAGTGCCATCTGTTTTTCTTGATGCTGAAATAATACGCCTCCAGCTTTTCGGGTAACCTTGATAATGTCATTTGATTTAGGATTTTATACGTATCAGATGTAGTGGTTTTACATTGGGTCAATCCCAATGTCCTGTGACACTGAAAGCCAATACAGCACTGATCCAGATCGCTATGAAATAAATGAGGGTGCTGAACATTAGCGCTACCAGCTTTTTATTCCCTGTGGGAAACCAGACAAAGCCCATCAAATAGAAGAATAGGGCACCAAAAATACCCCCAAAAGGAATAAAGGTCAGTGGGATAAGCATCCATGCCTCGAAAAGATCTTCTTTTGTCAGGATAATAAATGCGAGCCAAGACAAGGGGATGCTAGCTCCGATCAGTCCGGCAACAAACGCAGATTTGGGTTTAAAACCTCGTAGAAATTCGATGTTAGTTTTCATAATTTAAACGTTTTGAAAGTGCTTTGTATTTCAAAGTGAAAATCTAAATTTTTTTAGTTTTTATTTTCCTTGATTAAATTTTCCAAGAATTCAAGGTGCTCTTGAAAAGCCATTTTGCCAGTTTCAGTAGCGGAGTAATTGGTCATTGTTTTTCTCCCGACAAAGGATTTATTGACTTGGATATATTCCTGTTTTTCAAGATTTTTCAGGTGAGAAGCCAGATTCCCGTCAGTCACCTCCAGGATTTCCTTGAAAGAATTGAAGTCATATTCCTCATTTACCATCAGGATAGACATGACACGAAGCCTGACGACATTTTCAAATGCTTTATCGTAATTCCCCTTCACGTTACCTGTCGTATTTGTAGTACATCATCGCCCCATAGATGATATGCAAAACCCCAAAACCAACCGCCCATAGAATCAATCCAAACCCAGGGAAGAAAGCTGATATAATTCCCAGAACCAATTGGCAATAGCCTAAGTATTTGATGTCATTCAAGGTGAAATTAGATGCATTCAGCAAGCCTAGACCATAGAATATCAACGTTGCCGGTGCTGCTACAACTAGATATCCTCTTGACATAAGCGCCAGGCAGAAAATAGCACCTACTAGTACAGGAATAAACAAAGCCTGCATAAAACGCCTGCTGGCCGGAGACCAAAATAAGTGGGCTCTTTTCCTGCTTTTATTTTGGCTCATAACCCAGGCTGTGCCAATCGACAGAAGCAAGACAATTGCAGCGGTAGTCAGCAATTTCCTTAAGATATCGTCCTGGTTAATTGTGTTGATGTCTGTCCCGAAGGGCATGTTTGGATAATAAATCCATCCGTATGCCATCCCGGCAGCAATCAGTGCGTAGGTACCCGCAAGAATTCCAGAAAGTCCGTTAAGAGACAGAAAGCGGGTACTCCGTTCCATCATGGATTTGATTTCGGCTAACTCTTGTTCTGGTTTTCTCATATTTAAAAGTACTTTGAGATACAAAGTAAAATCAAATATTTTAAACTTTACTATATCAGGAAAAATATTTTGATATTGAGATGAGTCTTATTCTTCTTCCGGGATCGCCATGGTGTGATTGCCTATCAACTGGCATTTCCCATTGATTTCCACATAAGTTCTCATAAAATGGTATTTGGTAGGAGTTGGGCCTCGATCTACCACAGTGAAGCCGGTAACAACCGCTGTGTTGCCGGTGATCGCAACTTTTACACCTTCCTGTATTCTGGACCGGGTGTCACTTGTGCCTTTTGCCGACTGGGTTTCTGCCCGTTTTACTACCGCTTCTTTCGTGTCTATCATCGAGGCATGGTTATGTACCCAAATGAAATCTTCTGCCAAGACATTCCTGAAAAATCCAGGGTCAGGATTTAGATTGCTTGCTTCCCATTGGGCGTCCAGTGCTTTGATGGATTCCGCTGTCATGCAGCGCTGCTGGGCTTTTGCGTAAAAACTAATCAGGACCAGCAAGGATAGAAGGGAGAGACGTTTCAATTTATCGGGATATTTGGTTTACAGAGATCAATATATGGGTTTTAAGAGAATGAACAGCAATAAAGCGGGATTTCATGTAAAGTAGCCTGCGTTAAAAATAATTTTAGGAAGAAATTCTCTGCCTCATTATTTTGGCTGTATAATTCTGGTTAACCATGGAAGAACAAGAAGTTTGAATTGGTTTATGCTGCAGTCTATGGAGAGCGGTGGAAATTCACAGAAAGCCCAACTGCCTCCGAAAAATTATAGGATGAAACTTATACACTGGGAAGCCTTCATAATTAATTTCATGGATTGATCTGGATTTTCAATAGATCCAGCACGGCGCTGATGACCAATTCCGGCTCATCAAGCTGTATAAAATGACCGCTTTCGGATGTTGTAATGATTTTTAATCGGGGAATTTGATGTTGAAGTCCACGGTTTAGCTCCTGCTTTATTCTTATTACCTCCCCGGTCAGTAAAGCAGCCTGGTTAAGACGTGCTGACTCTATCAGTACAACAGGTATTGAAGAAGGTACTTTGTTTTTTCTCATGTAGCTGTCCCAGGATCTCCGGGAAGCTATTTCAGCTTGAAATCCCAGGGGTGAAGCTGGATCAGGCGTATGGATCAGACTGTCTAAGTGTCTACGCTCTTCTTGCGGAAAAGTAAGTAAAACCCGTTCTGTCAAGTACTCATTTCCAGGGTCAATCAATACCATGCCGTTAACTTTTTCAGGATATTTTTCGGCAAAATCCCTTGCTACAAATCCCCCCAGGGAGTGGCCTACCAAAAGTATGTTGTCTTTTGTTTCTGTCTTATCCAAAATAACCAGGAGTTCCGAAGTCATATTTTCAACAGTTCGCGGTACACAGCGCATTTCAGATTTTCCGATTCCGGGCTTATCATAGGATAATGTTCTGGTCACCTGTGCAATTTCTTTTTGGACTGGCTTAAAGTCCTCAAGATTACTTCCTGCTCCGGTAATGAATACAACGGTGGGTGTCCCTGATCCCGCTAAAAAGACATGTTGGTTCTTTCCTTCAACCGGGATTTTCTGAACTCCTGTTGGCAATGCTGCATTACAGCAGAGCATAAGAAAAAAACAGGGCAGATGGGTAAGTGCTAAAAATTTTGTTTTCATACTAACGCTTTTCTATAGCATTGCTTCTTGGTTAAAAATTTTTTACCCAGAGGAAAGATAGATCAAAATTGACAAAATCCCCAGTATGCAGATGAACCAGAATATCCAATACGGTTTTCTCTTGAGTGGATTTTTGCCCCAGAAAGCCCAGGTGAGCTTCATCATTAGCCGTCGGTTTTTTGCGATCCAGTTGTATGTGTGGTCACTAAGTTTTTGAAAAGTGCCAGCGCTTTCATATCGGCTATGCCAGTGTTTTTTTGGATTTTTGAAATACCAGAATGTCCGATATGCGGAATCCGGCCCACTGAATACAGAACCGTCTGCCTCAATCAGTCGAGAGGCTTTCTTAAATTCTTTCAGTGGGATATCCGGGAATTCGGAGGCAACTTCTTGGAAAGTCTTGTAGGTCAAACCATCTGTTTTGCTCTTCCAAACCAGGATCCAATACCTACAAAAGGCACATTCTCCGTCCCAGATAAATAAAGGCTGTTTGGGAGGATTGGAAGTTTTTTGGAACGTGGTGAACATTAGCTAATATAGAAGGTAAAACGATTGAGTTTGGAATACTGGTACGGATTTAAACAGTGAATGATTTAATGTTTTTTTTGGGTGTAAGGAAATATCCTTCCGCTTCTGTTATCGGTTTATATGAAATCCATTACTAGGATATTAGCTTTTCTCACAGTAATGCAATAAAAGCTTCGTAGTGTTCTGGAACACTGGAGTTATAGGCCATTTTGGTCACCCTTCTTCTGTCTTCCGTCCAGTATGCCAAAGAAAATCACGGAACTGGCATCATTGCGTATAATCACATAATTAGTCATAGATTTTCCATTATTCATACTCCGAAACTGATTACTTTTGCGGCGTTTAATTACTAATGGATGTTATTAGATTTATTTACCGCAATGCTTTGGAGCATTTCCCCTTTTGGGGAGGCTAAAGTCGGAATTCCTTATGCCATACTCAAGGGTGTGAATATTTATCTGGCTTTTATTTGTAGCTTTTTAGCCAATTTATTGGTCTTTCCCATAATGAATTTCTTTCTTGATGTAGTCAACAGGTACTTTTTTAAGTGGTATTATTACAAAAAAGCTGCAATTTTCGTAGGTCGCCGCGCAAAAGCGGGTGCAGGAAAAAATGTTAAGAAATATGGTTTTTGGGGCCTGATGGTTTTCGTGGCAATGCCCATCCCAGGAACTGGGGTTTATGCCGGAACTATTGCCGGGTATCTTTTTGGATTGGAGCGGAAGAAGGCATTTTTTGCAAATGCCATAGGCATATTCATTTCGTGCGTAATTGTTTGGGTCGCTACTTTGACAGCGATGCAGGGGTTTAACAATTGACGAGCCTATCAGCCTATTCAGACCTCAATTATTTCATATCGGACTGTTAGTTTATCCATAGAAGAGTTTACAAATGCTGTTCAGCCAGAAGGGAGTAGCTGGCTTATCTTTCAGTTTCTTCTTCTGAAATAATTCTTTGGACGGTTTTATACGTTTCAGTTTCCGGCAGTCTCTCCTTTTTCTGGACAATTATCAGCACACTGATGATCTCCATTGCCTGAAGCCAATAATTCAGTCCACTAGATGTAGCAAAAGATGGTTTGGATATTGGCCAGAATTTACTTCCAATAACCATCCATTAATTCTTCATCCGTCTCAAGTCAGTTTATTTGATTAAAGTGTCATTTTATCTAGAATCCTATTTGGAAAACATGTGTTTCTTACCCAAAGTCAAGAGATTTGAAATTTCCAAGGAAGATATTTGAGTTATCAGTTAATATTTCAAACTATCATTTTATGGAAAAAATCAAATTCATTCGAGTTGCTTTATTTTTGTTTGGTTTTATTGCTACCGGAATTGGTGGTGCTCTTTTATTTTTCCCAGTATCTTTTGAAGCTTCTGCGGGTATTGTACTTGATGAAAACATCAGCCTATTAAGCGAAATAAGAGCTTACGGAGGCATTATATTATCAGGTGGGATTATTGTTTTTTTGGGTAGCTTTTTCGATAAATTACTACTGATATCCAGTGGGGTGTCGAGTCTGTTTTATCTGTCTCTAGGGTTGTCCCGCCTAATAAGCCTGTTTATTGACGGGGTTCCTTCCCAGGCTTTGGTGACCGCAGGCATAGCTGAAATACTAATCGGTCTGGTCAGTTTACTTATGTTTCTGAAAATAGACAAACAAGACCCTTTCAGATTATAGCAGCATTTCGATTTTATTCAAGGCGGGATTTACTTTGATGTTTCACTAAAATTCTTTTTCTGATTCTACTGAAAGATTCGGGTGTCACACCTATATAGCTGGCTAATTGGTGCAGCGGAACCCTGCTTAATAGGCCAGGTTGATTTTTTAGTAAATCCTGATACCTTTCTTCCGGTGAATAGTTAATCAAAGATGACAGATGCTCCTGTGTCTTGGCGAAGTCATGAGTCATTAGATTATGTATCAAATAGTTAAGTGATGGATAATGTTCATGCAGTTTTTGTTCATCTTCTCGAGTCCCTGTAGTTAAGAGGCAGTCTTGCACGCAGGAGAGATAATGTTTGGAAGGCTCCCTGCCCATATAGCTTGCGTATAAAACGGCGGGTTGTTCTTCAGTAAAGAATGCGATTGTCTTTTCTGTCCCATCCACTAATTGGTATTGCCTTACACAACCACTCAAAACAAAATAGCATGTATTACAGACCTCCCCTTCCCGGAGGAGAACTGTTCCTTTCTTAAAATATCCCAGCTTGGTATTTTCTACAATAGCATTTATTTCAACTTGGGTAAAAGTATCAAACTTGGACATGAATTTTCTCAATGCTTCTTTCATTCGATCGTTACTTTTAACGAATACAACGGCCAAGTTTAAACGCGAGTTTCGGGCCAATTCCCTATCCGATTGTGCTAATTTAGATGTGAAAATACTCAAATTTCAAAATCTCCATTTGGGATTGGCAATACGCAAAAGTATCTTTACACCTCATTCATCAAAATGATCTATTGTGGCAAATAAAACTGTAAAAGTGGGTTTAGTCCAGTTGAGTTGCTCTCCGGATGTGACCGAAAATATGGCCAAAACCATTGCAGGAGTGCGTGAAGCGGCAGCAAAAGGTGCTCAGGTGGTGGTTCTTCAGGAGCTTTTTCGCTCTCTCTATTTTTGTGATGTGGAAGACTATGAAAACTTCAAACTTGCCGAAGCGATTCCCGGTCCGTCTACCGAGACACTTGGCGATCTCGCCCAAGAACTGGGAGTGGTGATCGTCGCTTCTCTTTTTGAGAAAAGGGCAGAGGGGTTGTACCATAATACCACAGCAGTTTTGGATGCAGATGGAGCTTATTTAGGCAAATACAGAAAGATGCACATCCCTGATGATCCGGGGTATTTTGAGAAGTTTTATTTCACTCCGGGAGATCTTGGGTATAAAGTTTTTCCAACCAAATTCGGTAATATCGGAGTGTTGATCTGCTGGGATCAGTGGTATCCGGAGGCAGCGAGGATTACAGCGTTGAAGGGAGCTGATTTCTTGGTATATCCTACGGCTATCGGCTGGCACAAGGATCAGGCACCTGATGTCAATGACGAGCAATACGGAGCCTGGCAGACCATTCAGCGCTCCCATGCGGTGGCAAATGGTATTCCGGTAGTTTCTGTCAACCGCTGCGGGAATGAAGGTGATATGAAATTCTGGGGCGGTTCTTTTGTATCCAATCCTTTTGGAAGAATCATCTTCAAAGCCAGCCATGACGAGGAGCAAATCCACGTGGAGGAACTTGATTTTGGGAAATCTGACCAGTACAGAACGCACTGGCCTTTCCTCAGAGATCGCCGCATTGACTCTTATCAGCCAATTACCAAACGATTCCTTGACGAAGAATAGCCATTCATGACAGATATCTTTGCACTTGCCGATTCTGGTGAGAAAACACCGGCTGAATTGGGGTATTATTTTCCCGCAGAATATGCACCACATACGGCCACCTGGCTGAGCTGGCCTCACAAGGAGGAGTCCTGGCCTAGGAAAATTGCTACTGTTTATGCTCCATATTCTGAGTTTATCAAATATGTGGCATTAGGTGAAACCGTCAATATCAATGTGACAGACCAGGCCATGAAGGAGTTTGCTTTGTCGCACCTGGAAAAAGCAGGAGTGAACTTAAGAAATATCCGATTTCATTTTTTTCCAACTAACGATGCGTGGTGTAGAGACCATGGGCCTGCATTTCTGATTAATCCAGATGCCGAGGTGAAGAAAGTGCTGGTGAAATGGGATTACAATGCCTGGGGAGAGAAATACCCTCCACATGATCTTGATAATCAGATACCCATCAAAATCGCTGCTGAATTGCATATTCCATGTTTTAAACCAGGAATTGTCATGGAAGGTGGTTCTGTGGAATTTAACGGAAAGGGAACACTTTTGACCTCAGAGGCCTGCTTATTGAATGAAAATAGAAATCCACATCTCAATCAAGGGCAAATCGAACGGTATCTTCAGGATTTTTATGGTGTAAATCAGATCCTTTGGGTAGGGGACGGAATCGTCGGCGATGATACTGATGGACACATTGATGACATTACCCGCTTTGTCAACGAAGACACGGTTTTGACAGTGGTAGAGGAAAATAAATCAGACGAAAATCATCGTCTATTGCAGGAAAACCTGGAGCGCTTACATAAAATGCGTTTGGAAAATGGTAAGCAGCTTAACGTGGTGGAACTTCCTATGCCTTCCCCTGTAATCTGGGATAACCAACGATTGCCGGCTTCTTATGCCAATTTCTACATAGCAAATCAGGCGGTGGTCGTACCGACATTTAGGGATATAAAAGATCAGGTAGCATTGGATATCATTTCAGCTTGCTTTCCTGACCGTAGAGTAGTTGGGGTAGATTCTACTGATATTATATGGGGTCTGGGTAGTTTTCATTGCCTGAGCCAACAGGAGCCGTCGGTGTAGTAAAAGTATTCCGTAAGTGAGTAGGGGGGCAAAGAAAATTGTGTGCTTTAAATTATTGTCATCCAGTAATTAAGCGATACGATTTTACTAGTATGAAAATGGGTACTGTCAAAATTGGTGTTTGCTTGATTCTGAAGAAGAATATGATCGTGCAGTTGCCCACTATGAATAGCTAAAGACGGCGAAAAAAGGAGGGGAAGCGCATAAAAAAAAGCTTTTGGTGTATTTGATTTCTGATTATGAGAGCAAACAATGGGATTTGCCAGAGGTAGATCCTGTAGAAATGATCAAAATCAGAATGGGGGATTTAGGCTATAAATGCGGCGACTCTGGCCAGAAAAATATGGAGACAAAGTAACTAGTAGTAAAGTACTGAACTATAAGCACTCACTTTCACTGACTATGATCAGGAAATTTAGTCATTAGCTTAAAATACAGGCAGAATGGCTTATTAAAGAGTATCCTATAAAAAAGGCTGTGTGAAAAAAAATGAATATGTAGAAATAAATAATAAGGTCTATTGCTTAAGCACTTCTATCAATTCTTCAGGGGTTAGCACCTGTAGATACGGTATTGAAAGTTTGAGAAGATACCGGTCTGAGGTTACAATAGCATCGATGGGTTGATTTAGGCAGATAAAATAATGAACAGAATCTCCAATGTCTGTGTGGTTAGATTGAATTACCGAATGGAATGAATTTTGATCTCCTTCTAACAATGTGACTTTTACACAAATAACTCCGATTATATCTTTACAGACAAAAAGTTCATACGGTTTAAAAAGGCATTCGTAATCTATCAATTTTCCGATTTTTCAATCTTTATTTACGAAGGATCCACATCCACCACAAAACGCACAGATCGAAACTCGGGTCTGGATTTCAATTCCTCAGTGATTTTCCAGAGCTGTTCTTTAAAGGTCACAGACGTATTCCCTGATCGATCAAGTTTGATCAAACTCTCAAATTGGTATTGGTTCTTGATTCTGGCAATAATGCCCTTTTCCGGGCCTAGTATGATCTTTTTAACCGGGATTTCCGCCATGCCATGATGAAGGTTTAGCGCAGCTTTTTCCGCTACTTTATAGTCTGCATGTCGTGTAGTGATCTTTACCAGTTTCACAAAAGGCGGATAGTAAAACTTCTTCCTGTCATGAATCTCATGGTTGAAAAACTCAAAGTAATCCCCCCTGATCACCTGCGCATAAATTTGGGTTTCAGGATTTCTGGTTTGTACGATCACCTGGCCCTGCGTTTCTCTTCTGCCAGCTCTGCCAGCAACTTGGGTGATTTGCTGATAGGCTCTTTCACCCGCGCGGAAATCAGGGAAATTCAGGATCCTATCCCCATCCCAGATTCCCACTACAGTCACCCTGCCAAAATCCAAGCCTTTGGTAATCATCTGAGTTCCTACGAGAATATCCAGATTCCCCGACCCAAACTCATCTAACAACCGCTGGTATCCATGCTTATTCCGGGTTGTATCCAGATCCATTCTGCCGATTCTTGCTTCGGGAAAGAGCAGACTCAGGGATTCCTCGATCCGTTCGGTTCCCATTCCCATAGTGCTCAGTTGTGTACTTCCGCAGGCAGGGCAAGAGCTAGGCACTTTCTCTTTGTATCCACAATAATGGCAGCGTAGTTCTGCGGAGAATTGATGATAGGTGAGACTCACATCGCATTGCACACACTGTCCCGTCCACCCACAGTCCTCGCACTGTATGTATGGTGAGTATCCTCTGCGGTTTTGGAAAATCAGGACCTGCTCATGCATTGCCAAAGCATCTTGGATTTTCTCCCTTAGGATTCGCGTGGTGTCAAGCTTGAGCAAGTTTTTTCGCTTGTCTGCTGCCAAATCAGCCAGATGAAAATGAGGCATGCTGGCATCCCCAAATCGGTGGGTCAATTCCACATAACCAAATTTACCCTGACTGGCATTGAAATACGATTCAAAGGATGGTGTGGCTGACCCTAGAAGTGTTCTGGCTTGGTGAAAATTAGCTAGCATAATCGCAGAATCCCGAGCCTGAAATCTCGGTGCCGGATCAAATTGCTTGTAGCTGGATTCATGCTCCTCATCTACGATAATCAGCCCTAGACTATCAAAGGGCAGGAAAATAGAGGATCGCACTCCCACCACAAAGGAAAATCTTCCACTTAAAACCCCATTCCAGACTTCTACGCGCTCATTGTCCGAATATTTTGAGTGGTAAACGCCCATTTGGCTTCCGAAGACTTTCCTCAGCCGGGTGACAATCTGTGTGGTGAGGGCGATTTCAGGTAAAAGCAATAATACCTGCGAACCGCTTTCCAGCACTTCTTTGATCATCTGGATGTATATTTCAGTCTTTCCGCTGCCCGTCACACCATGCAGTAAGACGGACTGCTTGCTTTCAAATTGATGTTTGATTTCCTCGAAAGCTACCTGCTGGCTGGAGGAAAGTACCGCAGGTTCGGATGCTGGCTCTTCCTCAGCAAGGCGGTTTACTACTACCTTGAACGATTCAAAAATCCCATTCTTTATGAGTGTTTTCAATGAACTTTCAGAATCTCCCTCTTCCAGTAAAGTCGCTTTGTCCAATCCTATTTCATTGGACTTCGGCGTTTGGAGAAAGGGAACATCCCTTAAGTATTTGAGTAGAATTGATTCTTGTTTGGGTTTACCCTCCAGGTCTTCAAAAATAATCTGTAAAGCAGTTTTACCCGCAGCTATATCAGGAGTCAGTCGAATTCTGGTTTCTACTTTTGGTGTGTATTTTTCCTGAACTTTCTCAAAAATCAAGATTGCTTCTTTTTTGACTAGACTTTTGAGAATTGGGTGAATACTCTTGATAGAGAGTACTTTTTCGCAATCATCATACGAAAGTTCAGGTTTGTTCTCTAGTGCATCTAAGATCAAAATCTCCCGATCATCCAGGGGATAAGAATTGGATTCTCTGTCAAAATTCGGATTGAGCTGCACTTTACTTTCGCTGCTCAGTCTTAAGCCTGAAGGAAGAGCAGCATACATCACTTCCCCGATATGGCAGCAGTAGTACGCTGCCATCCAAACCCAAAATCGGATTTGTATTGGGTTCACGCTAGGGGTATCATCCAAAACTTCGAGAATTGGCTTAGCCTGGTATGCCTGTGGAGGTTTATTGTGTACTTTCCCTACTATTCCGGTGAGGACCTTTTTCTTCCCAAACTGCACAATCACGCGAGCGCCAAGATTTATCCCGGATTGCATAGAATAGGGGATGCAGTAAGTGAACATTCGAGGAATCGGAACGGGCAGAATGATATCTGCGAAATTATTTCCGCTTTCAGGTGGGAACAGATCTTGATCTCCAAACAGGCTTTCCACTAGTCTTAGGCTAAATAGGGGAGTTGAGAAATGGCTTCTTCGCGTGTACTTACCGGTCTTCGGCAGGCATGATCGAAGCAGACATAAATTAAGGCATTTCCTTTCGGATCAGGGGTTTTGTCGGAAAGAATAGCGGCATTTTCTGTCAAAGAATCTGAGAAGGCCAAGATCATGTTGGGTAAATAGGTTCTTTGGAGCTCCCTTGCCTTCTGGGAAGCGCCATTTCCTATGATGGCTATTTCGGCCGTTGGTACAAGCTTTTCCAAAAATAGGCTTGCCCAATTGCAGAGGAATCCTGGTTCCCGGAGAATTAATTCCTTCATTCCCCCCAGCATTTTTGAGGCGATTTCCGTATATTTTTCTTCGTAGGTGAAAAGTGATAGTCGATGAAGATTCCTTGCCATCATCGAATTAGATGCAGGGATTACGTTGTCGAAAAGTTCCTTTTTATTGGCGATTAATTTCTCAGCACTGGGGTTGTTGAAAAAGAAAAATCCATCTGTCTCATCGTGGAATTCAACCAGGCAATAATCCGTCAAAGGTCTCGCCAAATCCAGCCAGCGTGCATCCCCCGTGGCTTCAAAAGCCATCAAAGACGCCCGGATTACCGCGGCATAATCTTCCAAAAAACCCGGAGTATATGCACTACCGTTTTTATAGGCCCGGTGCAAAATCCCATTGATCAACAGCTTTTCCTGTAGAAATTCCAGATTGGCTATGGCCAAGTCCAGCATTCGTTTTTCGCCGGTAGCATAATATGCCTGGATCAGTCCCGCACTCATAAGACCATTCCATCCGCTAAGGATTTTATCGTCTTTGCCAGGGAAGACTCGCTGGTTCCTGACTTCCAGAAGTTGGGCTTTTACTTCTTTTAATCTGGATTGGAATTCTTCGAGACTCATCCCATATTCTTCCGCTACTTTCTGTTCACTTTCTGTCTGAAAAAGAATATTTACTCCATCTTCCCAGTTCCCCTCGGGCTTGAGATTGTAAAGTCTACTAAACCAAGGCAATTCCACAGGGATCAATTCCTGCAATTCCGTAAATGTCCAAACATAAAACTTGCCTTCCACACCTTCCGAATCAGCATCTTGAGCTGCATGGAACCCGCCCTCTCCATTCCCCATTTCTACTTCCAGCCAAGCGACTGTTTCTGTTATTTTTTCCTTAAAAAAACTGTCTCCACTTATCTGATAGGCTTTTGAATACAATTCTAGCAATTGTCCATTGTCGTAAAGCATCTTTTCAAAATGAGGAGCAAACCATTCCCCGTCCACGGAGTATCGTGCAAATCCACCCCGCAACTGATCGTAGATTCCTCCCATACCTATCTTGCGAAGCGTGAAAAGGACTTGATTAATCAGTTTATCATCCCGGCGAAGTAAGGCAAAGTCTAATAGAAAACTCCAAATTGCGGGCATGGGGAATTTCGGAGCTCGCTTCATTCCCCCCCATTCGGAATCGAGTTGTGAAGTGATTTTGGCTACAATCTCTGCAAGCTCATCCGGATCGAGTTCTTGATCACTTGATGAAATCTCGTATTTCTCTGTTTCCTTTCGATTCAGACTGGCACCAAATCCCTCAGCACTCTCGGCCAGTTGGTCTTCATGCTTTTCAAAGGCGTCTGCGATGTTCGCCAGTAGCCCTTTCCATTGCTGATTCGGGAAATAAGTACCACCGTAAAATGGTTTCTGATTGGGCATCAGGAACACGTTGAGTGGCCAGCCTCCCTGTAACCCCATTGCCTGGACTGCATCCATGTAAATATTGTCAATGTCAGGGCGTTCTTCCCTGTCGATTTTGATGCAGATAAAATGCGCATTCATCAGCTCAGCTGTAGCTTCATCTTCGAAACTTTCCCGCTCCATAACATGGCACCAATGGCAAGCTGAATAGCCGATGGATACCAAAATCGGCTTATTTTCACTCGTTGCTTTTTCCAATGCCTCAGCACCCCAAGGATACCAATCCACAGGATTGTTGGCGTGTTGGAGTAGGTAGGGAGATTGGGAATGGAGTAGGCGATTGGACATGTTTGTTGGAATAGTTTAAAATTGCAAAACCTACGCGTTTAACTGATTTTGAATTTGAGTGATCTCCCTGGAAAAATCAAATTCCTCATTCAATCGTTCCAGCTTTTGAAGAAGATTCTGTAGAAATTTTCGATGTCCTTCACTGGTTGGATTGAGGGGGCGATGTGCCAAATCCTGGTTGATTTTATTGATTTCTACAATTTTAGCTTTGCTTTCCCTGCTGAAATACGCATCGCTCCATTTTCTCCAGATGTAATTTTCTGCCGCTTCGGTTGGATGTATCAAATCTTCCTTATAAAAGCGATAGTCACGTAATTCATCTATAAGTATTTCATAAGCAGGGAAATATGTTATATTACTTAATCTCTTTTCTAATTCATAACAGAGCACACGCAAAAGACTTTTACTCAATTGATTTTCTGGGATACCATCTTTAATATGGCGGACCGGACTGACAGTCATAATGATTTTCAGGCCGGGATAAACGCTAGAGATATTTTCAAAAACATGGCTGAGGTGAGAGACCATTTCTTCAAGAGGGACCAATTTTTTCTCAAAAAGTTTTTGTGGGAGTTTGTGGCAATTTGCCACTCGTCCAAATTCCTTGGTTTTGTAGATCCAGGATGTTCCTAGGGTTAAGATAAGGTGGGTTCCTTTTTCCAGATAATCTTTTATCGCAGCAAGCTTAGTTTGATATTTTTGAATCAGTTCATCCCGGGAGGAAGCAAAAAGATCGGAATGCGCACCGAGATAGAAATATACTCCATCCCTTTCTAAAATCCCCTGATCATCCAGCATGTCCTGAAACATTGCATGATGCAACAGATCACCCAGTATCATCGGGTGAAAGACAGTTCCGAAAGGATTTACCAGGCAGTCAAACTTTGCATCAATCATTTTCTGTCCTATAGTCTGGGCAAAGCAGGATCCCAAACTTAGGATTTTACTTTGATGCGAAATCGGGGATTGTGATTCAGGAATTGTGAATTCTGTAGACCATTGCATAACACGAAATTAAGGATTTGTGATGGATTGTTGTAACCGAAATGGACACAGAGGTTTTCGACGAGCTACCCAATAGTGCCTATCCCGAAATAGTCTAGACTGGTTCTAGTGCAGGTTATTCCTGATCGCAAAGGAATACACCTGGGAAGATTAGTTACACCATATTTCACCCACAGATCCACTGGCTGTTCCGTTTCAGGTTTTACTTACATGGTCCACCAAAAAAACTATACGATATTCTTAGGGGCCCCGCACCTCCTATGTTGATAATGGCGTTACCGCAAGACCCTAAGATGATCCACATATTCGCGGGGTTTAATCTTTGATTTTCTAACGCCTAAGTAGCATCACTATCAATTCATCTGTCAGGATTTTGCTACTTTATAAAATTTCCCGCAATTCTGTGATTTTTCCCAACCGAGGTAGACTAATAGAGAAAAGAAACCAGATGAGTATTGAGGAAGAGTTCATCAGCCTTATCCATGAAAATCAAGGGTTGATCTACAAGATCGCGACGGTTTATGCTAAGGAGAAAACCGAACAAGATGATTTGTATCAAGAAATTGTCTATCAGACATGGAAGTCCTTTGATCATTTCAAGAAAGCTTCCAAGCCCAGTACCTGGCTCTACAGAGTTGGGATGAACACCGCTATTACTCATTTGAATAGGTCAAAAAGGCAATTGTCTACGCTTCCGTTCGACAAGGTGACTATTCAGTTTTCTGAGTCAACTGATTCAGAGAAAGAGGAGAAAATCCAACTGCTCTATGCGCAGATCAGAAAATTGAATTTACTGGACCGTGGAATAATTTTTCTTTTTTTGGAAGAAAAGACTTACGAGGAAATTGCTGAGATATCAGGGATCTCTGTGAGCAACGTGGGGACGAGAATGTCCAGGATCAGACAAAAACTAAAATCAAAGATGAACCCTAAACCAACTACTGATGGAACTCGATGAAATGAAATCACTTTGGGCTGACCTGAGTCTGCAAGTGGAAAAACAGGATAAAATCCAAAAGGAACTACTTATGGAAATCACCAGGCAAAAATTCAGAACCAGGTTAAACGGTATCAGGATTCCGGAACTATTGAGTTCTCTGGTATGTGTAGGCTATGCCGTGTATTTGCTGTCTCATTTTTCCGATTTTGAACTTTGGTACAATCAGATCTTTGCACTGACAACTATTTTTATGATGATAGCTCTTCCAGTGGCAAGTCTGGCAGCAATTAAAGGAATGCGGAACCTGCCGATAGGCTCAGAAACCCCGGCAGCAATTTTGGATAAGTTCACTAAGAGCAAAATCCGATTTTGGAATGTCCAACGGTATGGGGTGATCTCGGGGGGAATAGTAATGGTTACGATTTTCCCTCCTTTAGCCGAGTTGAGTGGATCATCACATGAGAAGATTCTAAACCCTGTGTTTTGGATGGTTTACATCCCTACAGGGCTGGTTTTTATGTACTTTTTTAGTAGATGGGTCCTGAAAAAGTACAAAGGAGTGGTAGATTCATCAGAGAAAATGATCCGGGAAATAGAATAAGGGAATTAAAAAGGAGCTGCCTAACAGCTCCTTTTTAATTATTTCCTGAGTTCTTCCCTTTTCAATTCTTCCCAAAGTCGCTTGACCTGCAAATCCCCGTAGCCATAAATGGCGTGCTTGATATGAAATGCCCGAAAGATTTTCCCAAAGTCATCAGTTCCGAGTTCAGCAGCAATTTCTTTCAAAGCAGCTTTTGGCTTGCCGGGATAATCTCCATGGGGAATTGATTCTTTCCAGGCTACTACTGCCGGATATAGAAATGGAAGTTCAGGCATGGTTTGATGCGAGAGGGTCAACGCTTCAGAGATATCCGGTGCCTGATAGAGTTTCCACATGTCAGCTAAAATATGTCTTTCATTTGCTGTCAGTAATTTAGCATCTCTATATGCCTGTTCCAACTGCAGCTCATTCATCCCGCCAAAACCCTCAATCAGATCCGTGACGGGGGTTACCAGGTAAACAGAGCCTTTGTGCGGTTTGAGCAGATGCATGACAAACCATAAATTCACCTGGCAGAACAGGTCATACTCAAACCAGAGATAGATCTTGGTGTCAGAAGAGACAGTCATGATTTTTTCAAATTGGGAAACCACTTTCGTAAAATAGTTCTCCTCAGATGCTTCAGGGTAATTTTTTGAAAGAAACTTATCCCGAACTACCCAGAGCTCTTCTGTGGAATGAGCTTTTACAGGTCCATCAACCAGGCATTCACGTGTAATAGCGATTTGGCCTGGGATGCTGGCCGGAAATGAGGATGCCAGCGAATCGCCATTCAGAACATGTAGCATACTATTGGTTTTTAGTTCGTACTAAATTAATGGAAGTACGGATCATTTCCCTAAAAACCTCCTCATTTACATCAGACATTTTATTTATATAAATGCACCCTTTGGCTTTTTTATGTTTTCCGAGCTTATTCAAAAAGGGCTCCAGCTTCTTGTTTTCCAGCATGATGTAGATTGATAAAGATTGCTTTCTGGGGGAAAAACCTACGGGAAACCATTCCATTTCTTTACCGGATGCATAAGTATAAGACATTTTACCAAAACCAACTATGCTCGGTCCCCACAAGACAGGTTCTTCACCTGTCTCTTCCTTGAATAATTGCAGAAGCTTCAATCCATCCGCCTTTCGCTGGGGGTTCTCAACAGATTGGAGATAGTCTTCTACCGAAAGGTCGGTTGCTTTGGTTTTCAGTTCAGACATAGCATACCAATTTATTGAATAAAGGATGAAAATCAGCTAAACAAACTGATCATTTGTGATTAGTTGGATAATATCGGTTAAAATTTCCAGTACATCTGTTAAAATTGTGATTCAAACTGTTTTTTAGCCTTTTGTCTCAATCTAAATGTGACTATAGATTGTTTGTGGTATTTTTCACTAACCAAAATATAAACACATGAAATTAAGAGCTACTACAATCTTTGCTTTCGCTGCTTTCCTCGGATTTATCTGGACGGAAGTATCAGCGCAGAGTACCTATCAAACGCCCCCACAATCAATTGCTGACCTGGCGAATGCGCCGAGTACGCCTTCTGTGAGGTTTTCCAAAAACGGTGACTGGATGCTGTTGATGGAAAGATCAGACAATCCAAGTATTGAAGTGCTTTCTCAGCCTGAATTGAAAATAGCAGGAATGCGAATTAATCCGGCGACCTCTGGCCCGAGTAGGCAAATAGGAATAGAAAACATCAAAATCAAAAACACCGAATCAGGTGAGGATATCCAGATTACCGGTTTGCCTGCCCAGCCAAATATGGGTGATTTTAGATTTTCCCATGACGAAAAATATATGGTTTTCACCCAGACAGAGGCTGATGGGATCAGTCTGTGGTTGGTTGATTTGATGACGAATTCCGCCAAAAAACTGACTGAAAAAATCATTAATGATGTTTACGGAAATTCTGTTCTATGGACTCCCGATAATAAACTGTTAGTAAAAGCGGTGAATCCCAACCGTGGAGCTACTCCTCAAAAGCCTTCTGCTCCTGCGGGTCCTATTATTCAGGAGACTACCGGAGATGCGGCACCTAGCAGGACGTATCAGGATTTGCTGGAGAACCCTTACGATGAAACGCTTTTCGCCTATTTCATGGATTCCCAGTTGACGGAAATTGATTTGAAAGGGGGCACAACGCCCATCGGTCCTTCGGGAATGATCAAATCCATGGATATATCACCTGACGGAAGTTATATTTTGGTTGAAGTAATCAAGAAGCCGTTTTCTTATCTGGTCCCGGCCAATAGATTTCCATATGATGTAGAGATCTGGTCCAAGGAAGGCAAAAAGGTTAAGACCCTGGCTGAGATTCCACTGGATGAAAACAGACCAACAGGGTTTGATGCTACTGTTACCGGCCCACGATATATCAGCTGGAGAGCAGATAAGCCAGCCGTGCTGTATTGGGTAGAAGCCCAGGATGGGGGAGATGCCCGGGTGGAAATGCAAGAGCGCGAGATAGTGTACACTTTGGCAGCTCCATTTGCAGGTGAAAAGCAAAAGCTTGCTACTTCAGCATACAGATTTGCAGGTATTGATTGGTCAGATGATTCGTTTGCAATTATGAGTGAACGTTGGTCTGGAACGAGAAAAGATATGCGTTCCATTATTAATCCATCTGATCCTTCCCAGGCCAAACAGGTCATTATAGAGCGTTCTTTTGATGATTTGTATAATGATCCGGGAGATCCAGTGATGGTAGAAAATGACTTTGGGAGGAATGTATTGCTAAGAAAAGGTGAGTTGGTCTATATGACAAGTCCGGGTGGTTCTCCTCAAGGAGATATGCCGTACCTGTCTACATTTAATACAAAGACAAAGGAAGAGGACATACTTTGGAGATCACAGGCGCCATATTATGAGCGGGTAGCCAAAGTGTTGAATGACGATGCTACTGAGTTTATAACAATTAAAGAAAGTACTGACATACAGCCGAACTATTGGCTGGTTAATACTAAAAGAAGGATAGCACCCCGCCAACTCACCAACTTCGATAATCCTTATGAATCAATCAAAGGGATCCAAAAGCAGTTGGTAACTTATGAAAGAAAGGATGGGTTGAATCTTTCAGCAGTTATTTATACCCCAGAGGGCTTTGAAGTTGGCAAAGATGCGCCACTGCCGGTTTTGATGTGGGCTTACCCTAGAGAATACAAATCCAAAGAGGTAGCAGCACAGGTAAGAGGTTCGCAATATGCCTTCACCCGGGTGGGTTATGGTTCACCGCTTTTCTGGGTGACAAGGGGGTATGCTATTATGGATAGAACTGAAATGCCAATAGTGGGAGAAGGTGATAAAGAACCAAACGATTACTTTATTGACCAGCTTGTAGCAAATGCAGAGGCTGCGATTGACAAAATAGTGGATTTAGGCATCGGTGACCGTAGTAGGATTGCCGTTGGGGGACACTCTTACGGAGCTTTTATGACGGCCAATCTGCTTTCACATACGGATCTGTTTGCAGCGGGAATCGCGCGAAGTGGAGCTTATAATAGAACCCTTACTCCTTTTGGTTTCCAGTACGAGCAAAGAACTTATTGGGAAGCGCCAGAAGTTTACTTCAATATGTCCCCATTCTCATTTGCGCATAAAGTGGAGACCCCAATTCTTCTGATCCATGGACAGGCAGATAATAATTCCGGTACATTTCCAATTCAGTCTGAACGGTACTATAATGCCCTGAAAGGACATGGTGCTACTGCGAGATTGGTGTTTTTACCTAACGAAAGCCATGGATATTCTGCTAAGGAATCCATCAATCATATGCTTTGGGAAATGGATACTTGGCTTGAAAAATATGTAAAGGATAAAAATGAGCTGGAAACGGCAAAATAAAAATAGACATACTTAGATAAAAAGACCTTCTGCAAGCATAGAACGCTAAGCAGGAGGTTTTGCGCCTTATAAAAAACGCCTTACAAATTTCTTCATAAAAAGAATAGGTTTTGAGATGATTTTATTTTTGGCGTTTTTTTTAAGGTAAATAGTTGGAAATTTATAATAGATGTTAATTTTACGTTAGTTAAACCCAGGTATAAAGCAGAAAAAGTGTCCGATTTTGGAAAAATGGTTTATTTTATTTTTTAGCCAATCCGAAATCAAACACTCCAAATTGAAAGATTATGAGAAAGATTTTCGGTAGTAAGCATTTATTTTTTATTGATCGGAAATTTCTGTTTTCCCAGACTCGTCCATAAAAAAAAACTTAGTCTATCATCCCTTATTAAAAAAAAATGCAGCTACAAGGCGTAGCTGTACTTATGAACAATTAATTAAAACTCATGAAAAAAGCGTTACTCAGTATGCTCTTTGGATTACTGGTTTCCAGCTCGGTGTTTGCGCAGCAGCGTACTATCTCCGGGAGGGTGATTTCAGAAGAGGAGCCGGAAGGACTCATCGGAGTCAACATTTTAGTGAAAGGTACCACTACAGGTGTCATCACTGATTTGGATGGTAATTACACTATTCAAGTTCCAGACGATGCAACTGCGTTGGTTTTTAGCTACATCGGTTATTTAAGCAAAGAAGAAACCATAGGGAATAGGTCTGAAATCAATGTGACCCTTACCCCTGACTCGCAGAATCTCGACGAAGTGGTGATCACCGCTTATGGAGGAACCATGGATAAGGGTAACTTCACCGGGTCTGCTGTCTCGTTAAAGGGAGACAAAATAGCCGATAGGCCTATAAACAATGTGGTGAATGCAATCGAGGGACAAGCCCCAGGGGTGATTACTACCTCAGCATCTGGACAGCCAGGTTCTACGCCATCAGTCAGAATACGTGGTGTGGGTTCAGTAAATTCTTCTTCATCACCGCTTTATGTGGTGGACGGAGTGGCATATGATGGTAACCTGTCCAATCTCAACCCATCCGATATTGAGGATATGACTATCCTGAAGGATGCCTCTTCTACGGCATTGTACGGATCCCGTGCCGCCAACGGAGTGATTATGATCACTACTAAGTCAGGCAAAAAAAACAAGCCTACTTTCAATTTGAAAATCCAGCAAGGCTATTCGGGGAGAGCTCTACCTGAGTATGATCGGGTGAATGCTGCAGAATATTACCCTGTTGTTTGGGAGTCTTTGAAAAACAGCAGACTTGGTTCAGGACACACTGCTGAAGCTGCCGCACAGTATGCTTCTACAAATTTGATTGATAATGTATTAAAGTACAATATTTACGATGTGCCAAATGACCAGGTGGTAGGTTTGGACGGTACCTTGAATCCAAATGCAGTAAACAACTTTGAAGGGTTGGATTGGTATGATTTCCTACAAAGAACGGGTGATCGAAAAGAATATAACCTGACCTATTCGGGGGGGTCGGATAAGACAGATTTCTATACTTCGTTTAACTACCTAAACGAGCAGGGATTTGTAATCAAGTCTGATATTGAAAGATTTACGGGGCGTGTCAATGTGAATACCCAGGCCACGAACTGGTTGAAGACGGGTTTAAACCTTTCTGCTACAATGAGTGAAGGAAATAATGCGAGAACTTCTGGAAGTACCAGTTACGTCAACCCGTTTTTCTTTGCCAGAAATATTGGTCCTATTTACCCTGTTTACGCACAGAACATGCAAACGGGTGGATATATTCTAGACGATAACGGTGAGAAAATCTACGATACAGGAAACCTGTCAGAGCTTGGACTTCCAAGTAGAGGCTCAGATGCATCTGCAGGCCGGCATGCTGTACAGGAAACGCTTCTGAATGTCGATTCATTTGATAGGGATGTGATCTCCGCCAGAGGGTATGTAGAAGCAACTTTCCTGAAGAACTTTACCTTCAGAAGCAATATTGCCACGGATATGACATCCTTATTGAACATTGGGTATGACAACCAAATAGTAGGCGACGGAGCCCCGGCCGGTAGAACAAATAGAGAGAATATTAGAACAAACTCCCTGACATTTAACCAGCTTTTGTCTTATTCAAAAGTATTCCGTGACAAGCACTTTGTTGAAGCGCTGGTCGGTCACGAGAATTATGACCTACAAATTAACAGACAATACCTGGGCAAGCAGGATCAGATTCTTGCCGGAAATATAGAGCCGGATAACTTTGTGACTACCACTTCCGGAACAGGAAGAGTGGATGTGGACAGGATCGAGTCCTATTTCAGTAGAGTAAACTATGTCTACGATGATAGGTATTCCTTATCGGCTTCTTTTAGAAGAGACGGTTCATCCAGGTTCTTCAGTGATGTCCGATGGGGTAATTTCTTTTCTATAGGTGGTGCATGGAGCATCGATCAAGAGAGCTTCTTTAATTCAAGTGCCATACAGCTGATGAAATTGAGAGCTTCTTATGGTCAAGTTGGAAACAACAAGCTTGAATTTTCCAACGGTGATGCCAACTACTATCCTTGGCAAGAACTTTATGATTTAGGCTACAATAATGCCACTGAGCCTGGTGTTTTACAGGCATCCCTTGCTGCTAATGAATTATTGTGGGAATCTAACAATACGTTTGACGTAGGATTGGATTTTGCATTCGCAAATAGATTCCAAGGTACTCTTGAATATTACTACAGAGAGTCAAAAAACCTGCTTTTCGAAGTTCCTTTGTCATTGACAACAGGTCTTGAAAGTAGATTCCAGAACATCGGGACTATGAGCAATACAGGTATTGAATTCAGTATCTCCGGTGATGTAGTAAGATCCAATGATTTCACATGGAATGTGGGTCTGAACATATCTTCCTTTACAAATGAATTCAAGAAATTACCTTTCGAAGAACAGATCGAAGATACCAAGAAATACGAAGTGGGAAGCTCCCTCTATGACTTTTGGTTAAGAGATTGGTATGGGGTAGATCCTGAAACTGGTGATGGTCTATTCAGGGCAGAGGAATATAGTGAGGATGATGATGATATTAGGATTATCGGAACTGACACCCTTACTGTCGATCAGGGAAATGCAAGGTTCCACTATGCGGGAAGTTCAATTCCTGATTTCTTTGGGGGGTTGTCGAACACCTTTACTTATAAAGGATTTAGCTTGGGTGTTTTGATGAGTTTTTCAGTTGGAGGGGATATTTATGATGGAATCTACCGTGGCTTGATGGATGCTGCCACAGAAGGTGGTGCACTACATAACGATATACTTAACAGATGGCAAAATCCTGGTGACATCACAGATGTTCCAAAGATGGATGTTACTGATGCTGCGAATACTAATGTGATATCTGACCGCTGGCTGACTTCTGCATCTTACCTTAATTTGCGCTCAGTGAATCTTGCCTATACTCTTCCAAAGCCGTTTTTGGAAAGAATAAAAGTAAAAGGTGCCACGGTTTATTTAGCAGGTGAAAACTTGGGCTGGGCATCTGCAAGAAAAGGCATGTATGTGTCGGGTACTTTTAGTGGTACTACATCCAACACCTATACTCCGGCAAGATCTTTCACTTTGGGAGTTAATCTAACACTCTAATTAGAAGACAATGAAAAATATTATTAATAAAATAGTTGTATTGGTTTCACTTTTTGTTGGGACCAGTTGCGCAGATGATTATTTGGACACCGCACCTACCGATGCAGTGCCTAAAGAAGATGTTTTTACTACCACTACCAGTGCCATGGCAGCATTGAACGGTATTCATAGAATGCTCCATATCCGTTTTGACAGTCAGGGCCAGGCTGCTGAAAGTGGGGTGATGATCATGCGGGAAGTATTGGGTGAGGATGTGGTGTTTACTACTACCGGTAATGGCTGGTATGTTTCAACCGCTAGATGGCTGAACCATGTCAATGAAAACTCTGGAGATGTCCGTTTTGTCTGGAGGTATTACTATAGAGTGATCGGTAACGCCAATAATATTATTGAAAATATTGATGCTGCTGAAGGCCCCCAAGAGGAAAAAGATGAAATCAAAGGACAAGCATTGGCTTATAGGGCCTGGGCCCATTTCAATTTGGTTCAGATGTTTGCCGAGCGATACGATGCAGCAGGTGGAAATGATCAACTAGGTGTTCCGATTGTAACTGAGCCTATTACCGAAGGAGGACCGCGTAATACGGTAGAAGAAGTCTATACACGGATTAACACGGATATTGATGCTGCTATTGGATTATTGACTGAAGGAAGAAATGAAACTTCTCATATCAATAGCAATGTGGCTAAAGGTATCAAGGCAAGAATCGCGTTGACCCAGGGCAACTATGAAGTGGCTGCCGCTATGGCGAAAGAGGCACGCAACGGATTTGTGCTGATGTCGGATAGCCAACTCTATCAAGGCTTCAATTCTGTGGACAATCCAGAGTGGATGTGGGGTAGCCGTCAGGTAGATGACCAAGGAACTTTCTTTGCTTCCTTCTTTGCTTACATGTCTCTGAACTTCAGTTCTACCAATATCCGGGGAAATCCTAAAGCTATCAATAGCAAGCTTTATGAAATGATTTCTGATTCCGATTATAGAAAAGGTCTTTGGGATCCAAATGCATCGGACCCGGAATTGAGAGATCCTTTTATTGATGAGATGACGCTGTCTAGTTTCAGTAAATATGATTACATGAACCGCAAGTTCCTTGCCCAAGGAAATGCATCATCTGTAGGGGATGTGCCTTATATGAGAGCTGCGGAAATGTATCTGATTGAGGCAGAAGCATTGGCCAGAGGTGGAAATGACGCAGAGGCGGCGCAGGTTCTTTTTAGCCTGGTGTCGAAAAGAGATCCGGAATATAAATTGTCTACCAAAACTGGTGAAGCGTTGGCTGAAGAAGTCATGATTCAGAGAAGAATTGAATTATGGGGAGAAGGGTTTAGATTCTACGATTTAAAGCGTCTTAATCTGCCGTTGGATAGAACTGGAACTAATCAGGTGGAATCTGTCATCAATGGCAAATTTACGGAGCCTGCCGGAAGTAATAACTGGCAGTGGAGAATTCCAATAGATGAAATGAATACCAATGATCATATGGTTCAGAACCCTTCTTAAGCGGATTTTGATCGTAAAAATTAAGCCCGGGGATTTTTTCCCGGGCTTTTTTGCATCTATTTGAGCTAAACTTCATAGAACTCAATAGGCAAGCCATCGGGATCTGCAATAAATGTAAAGCGTCTGCCGGTGAATTCATCAATCCGGATTGGTTCAGAAGATACCTTATTGCTAGCGAGCTCCTTAATACAGGCTTCCAGATCAGCCACAGCAAAAGCCAGATGTCTGAGGCCTGCAGCCTCTGGTCTTGAAACTCTCTGGGGAGGAGAGGGGAACGAGAATAACTCTATAACGTATTGACCATTTAAACTCAGGTCAAGTTTGTACGAGTCTCTTTCCTTACGGTATACTTCCCTTATCGGCGCAAGGCCAAGGATATCGGTATAGAATTTTTTTGACCGCCCGTAGTCTTTGCAGATGATAGCGATGTGATGGATGCCCTCGAGCTGAAGCATATGAATAGGCTTTAATCAAGTAGGTGTTTTTTCAGGAAATCAGCGGTAGCCTGATTCACTCGGATCATATTTGACCACTTCATCCAATGGTGCGTATCGCCGGGAATTAGAATAGATTGATAGGATTTGCCCAGCTCTTCAAACCTTCTGATTAAATCAGCCGTCTGGCTTACAGCAACATTACGGTCATCATCGGCATGGATAAAAAGGACAGGAGAAGACCAGGTATTTAGATCTGCCATTGGTGAAGATTCCCAAGCAATCTTCTTGGCGCTGTCCAGATCTGAGGCGACTTCATACGTTTCGGGAAGTTCATACCGGCCATCCAAATCATGGACTCCATGAATATCAACCCCGACTTTGAACAAACCGGAATCTCTGGCCAAAGCCAAAGCTGTCAAATAACCTCCGTAGCTACCGCCATAAATCCCGATTTTATCTCCATCTACCTGCGGCATAGAAGCGAGAAATTCACCTGCGGATTTTATATCCTGATACTCTACAGCACCTTGATAATAACCATTGGCAGGACGGTGGAATTCATATCCGTAACCAATTCCCAGTCTATAATTCACAGATAAAACCACAAATCCAAGTTCTGCCAAATACTGGTTCAAGGCATAGGTATTGGAGTAGTAATCCATATAGCTCCAGCCCAACAGCATTTGGCGCTGCGGACCACCATGGGCGAAGACCACACCTGGCTTTTTGGCTGGTCCAGCTTCTTTTTCAAATAGCTGACCATATACCAGGGTGCCATCCGGGGCAGTGAACTTCACTTGTTTTGGCACAACCAGAGAGGCTTGCGGGAAGTCGTCCGGTATGATCGATTCTTGAAGAAGCTTGATCTTAGCTCCGTCTTTAACCGCAATTAAATGAGGACGCTTGGATGATGCACTGAAATAGGCCATTTTTCCTTCATTTCCGATCCACACCGGATAAGCTTCGATTCCTTGTCCTGAGGTTTCCCAGGTTAATTTTGAACTGGGAATATCGATTGACCCGATATGTCTTCGATCGAGGTCTTCTGGATCAGAACCTGCATTGACTGAGAAGATAAGTTTTGTACGATCAGGATTGATTTTGATTTGTTCCACCATGTAGTCTCCCGGGGTAAGTAAAGTAGTTTTGCCGGTAGCTACTTCCAGCGTATACAGATGCTGCCACCCATCTTCATAGGATTGGAAAACCAGATTCCCGTCTGCTGAAAATGAGAAAAACGGATAAGGATAAGAACCTCGCAACGTCTGCGGAGCCTTCCATAGTTTTTCCGCATTCCCTGTCTCCACATCTGCAATCCAGATTTCCCAGGGAATATGTCTAGGTTTTAAAAGATCAAATGCGGCTCCTTTTCCACCTTGAAGTCTGATGAAAGCCAGCTTCTTTCCGTCCGGCGACCATTGAGGAAGTACATCGCGGTGGAAGGAAGGAGATACCCACTGAATGGGAGTCTGGTTATCCTGATAGATTCCTGTCAAGGAATGCGATCCTCTATTGGATACAAAGGCTAGCTTTGTCCCGTCTGGAGAATACTGCGCATAGTTTACGTTTCCTTTTGCTTCGAAAAGCTGAGTCGGCTCAGATGAAGATTCCAAATCCGCCACCCAGATTTGTCCTCCTTTGAGGTAGCCTACCTTATGGGGAAATCCGGTGAAAGGATCATCAGCTTCAGCGATAGTTTCCACCTTACCATCTGCAAGGTTGATTTTCCAGATTTCCACTTTTGGAAGTTTCGGAAGATTTTGGGCATTTACAGTGGAGGAAGAATTGCCGCCACCATGATCACCCCCACGTACAAAAATCAACCAATTTCCATCTGGAGTAAATTGAAGACTGCTGATTTCCTGTCCATCGTCTTCGTTGAATCCGGTTAGTTTTTTGGGTTCAAAATCCGGTCCTTCAGAAAAATACACATTTCGTTTTCCTTGCTCATTCATCGCCCAGGCTATTTTCTCACCTGCAGGAGAAGAGATCAATTCAGAGGGAAAACTGAATTTTCCGACCTGCTCCATGGTAAAGGATTGTGCGTGTATATTATGGGGTAGGAAGTAGCTAGTGAAAAGTAGGAGGTAAACCGAAAGTTTGGCAAAAAAAAGCATATTAGTTTTAATCATAGTTTGATAGTTAAGTAATTGGTGGCTTATGTTTTTTAGCTCGCTGATATTCCAATTCTGTTAATACGTATCGTGAATGAAGTAGAGTACTTTATTTAGTTCAGTCTTCAATTCATTGCCCGGGATCGGATAGTTATTCATCAGGCAGGAAAAGTGGAGGATTTTTCCACTTTTGGTAATCAAAAAACCACTTAGCGCATTTGCCATAGATAGGGTACCGGTTTTGGCATAAATGTAGGGTGGCTGACCTGAATCTGCAGGATACCAGTTTTTGATGGTGCCAGATTCTCCTCCTGCCGGGAAGTAAGCTTTGATTTTTTCCAATGGAACCTCTGCTCTTATCTTCCCCAGCAAAGCGATGATGCTTCTTGGTGTAAACATGTTTTTCGAGGATAATCCTGAACCGTCCACCCAAATGGGTTCGTCGGGGAGGTCAGAAAGCAGATTCTCCTTTGCATAAGCAATGGCATCTGCGGAACTCAGCTTATTATCCAATTGATCGGAGACGAGAAGCAAAAGCTGCTCAGCCAAGAAATTGTCTGAGATCTTCATCATCTGGGAATAAATACTGTCGGCAGGTGCAGTCAGTAATTTAGAAGGTTCTTCTGAGAAATAGCGCGGATTTTTGATTACGGTGATGTGCTGTCCGATTTCCTCGGAAAGTAGCTGGGCTGTAAATTCAGCCGAAGTAATAAAGGGGATATCGGTTTCAAATTTTTTGTCTTTAGCCTCTGAAGTCACGTAATAGTTAAACTTGTTTTCCAGATGATCTCTACGGAAACTAGAGCTTGAAGTACCTCTGGGCTCTATCAGCTCCATGGAGGATTCAAAGCGCTGGGGGTAGACGGTGAATGTAGAATCCCCTTCGTTTTTGGCAAAGCGAACAATATCACCATAAACAGGTAAAACAGAACGCTCGGCAGCATAGTACGAGTTGTACCAGTCCCATGACCAGCCAGGGCCAAAAGCATCCACCTGATCAAAATTATCCAATAAGTAGAGTTTTTTATTCTGGTTTTTCAGAAAATCCAGGGCAACTGTGTTTTTTAAATCCGGGTGTAGCAAACTCGGATCGCCTGTTCCCCAAAAAATGAGGGAATCGCCTTTTTCCAGGTAATTCAGACCATTCACCAGGCTATCGCCCAAGACGGTATAGGAAGTGTAAAAGGTAAAAAGCTTGGTGTTTGATGCAGGGATAAAGTATTTATTGGAATTGATATCTACCAGAACTTTGTCTTTATCCGGATCAAGCAGCATAAAACCCAGATGACCTTTGTCAAAGACATGGGATTTGGTTAGGGATTTGTTGATCTTCTGGACTGTGCAAGAACTTAGAATGATCAATGTAGCGAATAGTGTTTTTTTCATTTAGTATGGATTGCTTACTTAAGGTAAAGTAAAAAAGTCTCCCGCCTAGAGGCAGGAGACTTTAGAAGTCTTTGATGGATTATTGATCCCACCAGATCCGGTCAAGTAAGGTTACTGACGGTACATTGGCACCGTTTCGGCTGACTTCACTATCTGGATAAGCCATGCGTCGGATAAATTCACCATTCAGATCTGGATTCAGGTTCGCTGGAAGCTCCATGTTCTTATAGGCATAGTCATATCTTCTTGCATCATTCCAAGTCTCCGGGTGAAGAAAAAGAGCTACATATTTTTCCTTAAAGATGTCGTCCATTGTAAAACTTGCGACTCCCATACTTACACTAGGTGCTGACAAATATGCATTTTTATCAGCCTCAGGCACTTCCAGCATGTCCATATGCGCTTCAATACCTTTTAAATAGGCTTCATAGGCACGTTCTTTATCTGTCTCAAATGCTGCTTCTGCTTCAATAAATTTGAGTTCTGCATAGGTAAATATTAGAACAGGGGAAAGTTCGGAAGTATAGAATTGCCCTGGTATCAATGTGGAGCGGGCCCCCTGTTCTGGTGCATTGCCCCGTCCAGCACCATTTACGGTACCTAAATATTCCCCGTCCTTCGTAGTCCCTATCATATATTCCATCCTAGGATCGACAGTCGGGTAGGAGGTGCCATCAAGTGCCTGCACAAATTGCTCAGATATCCATCCCCCAAGAAGTAGGTTTTCATTATCAATTGCGACATCTGACCAAGGATTAATATCTTGTTCAAAAAAGAAAACCTGTGCATCATCGACATTGGACGTGAACGAGTTATCTACCGCAGCGAGTACATCGGCTGCATTATATCCTTCAGTACCTTTAGTATGGATCATGTATCTTGCCTGTAAAGCATAAGCAAACTTTATCCACCTCTGGATATCACCCTGATAAATAAAATCATCTGCATTAATGGTGAAGGTTGATTCTGCATTTAGATTAGCGATTGCATCTGTTAGCAACGCGTCTATGTTTTCATAAAGCGATTGATCATCATCATAGGATGGTGTCACAGTGGTGAAATTGAAACCCTCAGAATACGGAACATCTCCAAAGAAATCTACCGTCATCCCCAGGTTTAGAGCCATCAGTACCTGACCCACACCCAGGTAATGGTTTGCTCCATTTTCTTCAGCTTTAAGCATTATCTCGTTCAGATCAGTCATGACATTGTAGAGATTGAACCATAAAGTGCTGAAATTTGAAGGTTCCATCGTGTCGGATCCGCTTGCAGGATTGGGAGAGGCAAGGTATTGCACATAGTTACTGATAGCGCTTCCTTCCCTAAAAACATTAAGCGGAGTTTGATACGTAGCGTTTGTCAATAAACTTGACATGGGAGCATCGGTGGGGTCATTTGGATTTTTATTCACATCCAAAAATGTCTCACAGGCAGAAGCCGTCAAAACCATGCAGACAGCAATCGTTGATTTTACTTTATTTTTAAAATTCATCTTTTCGAAATTTAGAAGTTTACAATCCCAAGTTCAGCGTGAAATAATAGCTTTGAACGCCAGGGAATCCTAGTCCGGTAAATCCAATTGCGTTTCCTCCTGCACCCGCTGAAAAGGATTCAGGGTCAAAGCCATCCCACGGAGTGGACAGAATGATGTTATTGGCGGCAACTGAGAATCTGGCAGTTCGGAAAGGAGTCCGTTCAAGCACACTTGGAGCTAGATTGTAAGCCAATGTGATGTTTCTAAGTTTAATGTAGCTCGCATCATTTACAAAGTTTTCAGAAACTCCTCTGTATGCATTTCTCCAATAGCCCGCGCCATAATCTACGCCATCAGGTCCTATTCCTTGACCAAGCCATACTTCTTTGGTGTTTTGAGAGCCATCAGCTATAATCCCAGGGAAAACCATCGTTTTATTTCTTCTTTCAGAATCTTCATGTTTACCAAATGCTGAAAGGAAATTTGCAAACTGATTGTATTGCTCAAGACCAGCACGGAAATCAATTAAGACAGAGAGTTCGAAGCCTTTGTAAGAAAAATCATTTTTCAAGCCTCCGAAAAATTTCGGAACAGCATTTCCAAGAATAAGTTGATCGGCTGTTCGGGCAGGAAAGCCATTTGCGTCAATCAATTTCGGCAGATCCCTGTCCAGAACAGTTGCGTTTGGATCGGCTCCCGGACGGACATATGAAGAACCATAAATGTTGCCATACGGCTCTCCTTCTCTTAAGATCATTGTGACAGTAGAACCTACATACCCGAATTGACTTCCCACCACTATTTCTTCTATTCCTTCCCTGATCTCTTTTACTTCGTTGTTATTCGTGGTGAGATTAGCGGAGACATTCCATCTAAAATCTCCACGTTCAATTGGTGTTCCTCCCAACAGAATCTCAAATCCTCTGTTTTCGATCTCACCGGCATTGGTAATGTAAGATGAAAATCCAGTGGCATCAGAAATAGGAACAGGAATGATTTGGTCTGCTGCATTTGATTTGTAATAGGTTACATCCAGGTTCACTTTGTTATTGAAGAAAGCAAACTGAGCTCCAAATTCAAGAGAGGTAGTTCTTTCTGGTTTCAGTTCAGGGTCCCCAAAAACAGAGTTTTTAGAATAACCTACTTGAGCGTTTAGCGGGAAGACAGAAGGAGCTACAAAGGTGGCGCCCAAAATGTGGGGGTCAGTATCTTTACCCACTTGAGCCCAGGAAGCTCTCAGTTTCCCAAAGGTGACCCAAGAAGGTAGGTCCCAGTTCTCACTAAACACATACCCTACGTTGAAAGAAGGGTAGAAGAAAGAATTATTCTCTTTGGGAAGCGTTGAAGAAATATCATTTCTCCCTGTAATGTTTAAAAAGAGAAAGTTCTTGTAATCGATCATTAGATCACCATAGAAGCCGACTAATCTCCTGATGGTCTTGTGTTGATCTGTAAATACTTGTGAGGTATTGC
Organism: Algoriphagus resistens; assembly: GCF_001442615.1. GTDB lineage: Bacteria > Bacteroidota > Bacteroidia > Cytophagales > Cyclobacteriaceae > Algoriphagus > Algoriphagus resistens. The sequence goes on from NZ_LMXN01000001.1 coordinate 259,861, forward strand.
TTAGGTCATAGAATTCTGGAATGACATAATTTACACCTGTAGCAGTGACACGGTCAAATCTTCGTTGAAATACATCATTTCCCAAACGTAACTGGGTATTCCAGTCCGAATTCCACTGTTTCTTCAGAGTAATGTAGAAGTTGGATGAAATATCTTTGCTGGCGATCCGTGTTTCTTCTAAAAATCCTTGGGAGTCTAAAGCCTGCTCGCCTTCTATGCCGATGGGTCCAGGTAAGATTTCTTTCCTATTGTCACTGTAGAAGTCTGTACCCAAGCGATAAGAAAACATCATCCAGTCTGTAGGACTGTAATTAAGATTAATATTGCCAATGATACGGTTTACGTCATCTTCATAAGTTGCAAAGCGGGCGTCATAAATAGGGTTTGTATTTCCTCCGGCTGACTTCATCGTTCCATCTTCATTGATGTAATCACTTACATCAGTAGTTTCTGACCAGTACATCATACGCTCCAGGAATCTGTCATGAGGAACTCTATTTCCTCCAGAGTTGGAGAAGTTGATAGAGGCTGACATGTTGAATTTTTCGCTGGCTTTAAGTGTTCCGGAAAGTTTTGCCGTGGTTCTATCCCAATCAGAGAAAGGGATAATTCCTTTTTGGTCAGTACGTCCGATTGAGGTATAGAAAGTCGCTTTTTCATTTCCTCCTGATACACTAAGGCTATTGTCAAAATTTACTCCAGTGTCAAATGCCTTATTCCAGTTATCCTGATACACATAATTTGGATCATTTTCTTCAGCAATATTTGCTCCCCAGGATGGCCAGAAACTATTGTCATCCCGCACTCCAGAGAATCCTTGTCCATATTCATCTTGTAGTTTAGGTTTTTTTACCAGTTGGTCAAAGCCAATGGAGCTATTGAAGTTTACTTGTACCTGACCATCCTTGCCTTTTTTGGTGGTAATGATCACCGCGCCATTAGCAGCGCGCACCCCATAAAGAGCGGTTGCGGCGGCCCCTTTCAATACAGACATGGTCTCGATATCATTGGGATTTATATCAGCGATTCTGTTGGTCATCCCACGTGGCGTGCGGCCATCCCCTGATTCAACCGTGGAATTATCCACTGGTACCCCATCTACCACAAAAAGTGGCTGGTTATCTGCATTGGGGTCAAGGGAGTTAATTCCCCTAATGATGATCCTGGCAGATTGTCCTGGAGCACCGCCAGAGTTCGTTATTTGAACACCTGGCACCTGTCCCTGAAGTGCATTCACTACGTTGGGTTGACGTGAGGTAGTGATCGCATCGGAGTCTATGCTTTGAGCTGAATACCCCAAAGATTTCTTTTCTTGGGATATCCCAAAAGCGGTCACAATAAACTCGTCCAGGTCGGCTGTTTCTGACGGCATAGCTACATTGATCGTCGAATTGTTTCCGACAACCCGATTGACAGTCTCAAAGCCAATGAATGAGAATACCAATACCGTTTCAGAACTTGGGACTGAAATGGAATAGTTTCCGTCCAAGTCTGTCACAGCACCTGTCGTAGTGCCTTGGATTACGATACTCACACCGGGAAGCGGATTGCCGTCTTGCTGTGAGGTTACTTTTCCTTGGACTGTCTGCTGGGCATAGAGTGGCATGCTGGCCAGAAAGCCCAAAAGAAAAAGCAATGTAATTGCGTAGTTTTTCTTCATGTGTTTTGTATTTATTTAGTATTAATTGGTTTCAGTAGTATATCTGGCAAATTACTGCATTGGTTTTAAGGGATTAAAGGGTACATGTCATATTTCCAGTGAGTTATAGTCTAGAAACCCAATTGAATTTTAGAACTTAAATGAGTTCTCAAAATTCTGACCTACAACCTTTCAAATTAACCTATTATATAGATAATGGATGATAATTGGACAATTTGAGCTTAATCTACCTGGCATTGTTTCATAAATTAAGAATAATGCATGGGTTATTTCAATTTTTTAACACGGATTTTTTACAAAACATAAATAATTATTTCGGGCTCAAAGAATATTTGTTGATGCGGGTTTTTGCCGTATTATATTTTGAATACAGGCAATAGTTAGCTGAGCAGTTGGGGAGATATCCGAAGCTGTTCTGCTATTGCTTTGGCCAAGTATTTACTTCTCCCTTGTTGTGTCTGAAATGTTGGGGAACAGATTCTTTATCGTGTACTTTTAAGCTAAAACAAGAAAGGCTAGCCGATTACCGGCTAGCCTTCTAAACAGGCTGCTTTTGAAACAGCCTCCTATTATTGTAATCAACTTCTAATTAATTGACATCCCACCAGACGTTTCCATATAGACTCTCGGATCCTCCGAATTGTCTCTGGACCGCTTCATTGTAGTTTTCTGTATTATTGAATTGCTCTGTCTCGATGTAGATCTGTCTGTTTGGAACTTCCGCTCCTCCAGGTGCCACCATATTGTCCGGATAACCAGTTCGGCGATACTCGGCCCATCCTTCATAGCCATGCATGAAGAGGTGCACCCATCGCTGGGTGGCGATTTGCTCAATGGCTGCGGCAGGATTGTAAGCAATTCCAGGCTGCATCATGAATTCCTCTAGTCCGCTGGTGTCTGCTCCCCATTGCTCCATAGAAGCTTCGATAGCCAGGTTGTAGTGCTCTTCCGCGCTGGTATCATCTCCTGCTATCCAGCCTAATTTGGCAGCTTCTGCCTGGGCAAACAATACCTGGGCATAAGTAACAAGTTGTACCGGGGCATCCTGTGCGTGGATTGCATCTCCAAGCAATGCATATTTTTCGGTGTCAATATCCTCTGTTTCACCAAAAACCAACCCGGTGTATTCGCCGTCCGTTCTATTGGGATTGGCATATATCTTTAATCGGGGGTCGCTGACAGACTTCATTTTGTCCATCAGGGTCGAGCTGATCGCCCACCACTCTCTTTCCTGCACATTAACCTGGCCGTACCAATAATTCTGGTTGTTGGCATCCTCCAGATGTCTGAATACCAAGTTGTCGTCGTTCGATTCCAAAACACCTGCCTGCATTGCTTCAGTAAATTTTTCCCTGCCTAAGGCGGGATTTACCTCAGAAAGCCGTAGCGCCATAAGCATTTGAATGGTGTTGGCCAGTTTTGCCCACTTGACCATGTCCCCTTCATAAATGATGTCATTGGAAATATTCCCTGCTACGATCTGGGCAGCGGCTTCATCGAGTACCTTGAAAAGGTCTGTGTAGATAAATTCCTGGGTATCATAAGCGGGAGTAAAATTGGCTAGGCCCTTTAGGGCTTCTGTATAAGGTATATCACCCCATCGATCAGTCAGGTTCCAGATGTAATAAGACTTCAGGATTTTTGCAACAGCAAGCTGGTTTGCTACCGGACCTTCCAAACTGCTTAGCTGCTCCGCATTCAGGACGGTCTCCAGGTTCATAAGTGGTCCCTGATACCAGCCATAAAAGCTCGTGGAGGATTGGGGGTAAAGGGAAGCATTCACATACTGTGTTTCACTGAGGTATTGGGACATAAATTCTCCCTGAGGGGAAGAACTGAGTCCTGGTAGAGAAAGCATTGCGTTGGCAATTAATTGCGTACCGGATGCCTGACCTGGCTTGTTAGGGTTGATGTTGATGTCGTCATCAAAATTGTTACAGCCCGCCAACAGAAGAGCTGAAACGATCATTATATTAAGCTTTTTCATGTTTTCTGTAATTAGAAGGTAACGTTAAGATTGAAGCCAAACGAACGGACACTTGGCAATTGTCCTGATTCATACCACCCGATAGCCTGTGAGCCTGTAGAAAGCTCAGCAGGGTTGATCCCTTTTGGGGCATTCTGGAATAGCATGGCCAGATTTCTGCCTACCAAAGCAACCCGTACGTTTTCCACGGGAAGTCTTGCGTACTGGCCCTTATTAAAATTATAGCCCAGGCTCACTTCTCTCAGCCTGATAAAAGATGCATCGTATAGCCAGTCTTCGTAGATTCTACGTCCGACTACTCCATAGTATGCTTTGGCATCTACATAGGCAGTGACTTCTTCACCGGTCTCAGCTGAGATTCCTTCTACTTTTACCCCACCACCATCTTCCAATGGATCTCTCACATTCATGCCTTTGTCATTGGTGGCAGCGGAAACAGGATCAAGTCCTGTTCTTACAGCCAGCATTTTAGATCTTGAGAAAAACTGACCACCGGCCTGAAAGTCTATCATAGCGGCCAACTGGAAGTTTCTGTAATTCAGGACGTTTTGAAAACCACCGGTAAAGTCAGGCAAAACAGTTCCAAAATCATGTGTTGCATCTGTATAAAGCGGCATATTGTTGCTTCCCAGTAGGATTTTGCCTGTGGCTTCATCTCTCTGGTAGGCCTGTCCTACCAGGCTGCCGAATGGCTTGCCTACATAGGAGTTTAAATAACTGGAAGTGGAAGAGTAAGTGGTGCTTCCATATTGATATACGTCAATGCCAGGGTAGAGCTCTACTACTTCGTTTCTATTTCTGCTTAGATTAAACGAGATGTCCCAATTGAAATCATCTAATCTGAAAGGAGTAGCGGTTATTGCCAATTCAAGACCTTTGTTTACAATTTCACCTGCATTAATGGTAGCTGAGCCATATCCGCTTGTCCCGGATACATCCAGATTCAGGATTTGATTTTCGTTTCTCTGATTATAGTATGTAAAGGACAGTCCCACTCTTCCCTCGTAAAATTTAAAATCCACACCAGCTTCGTAGGAGTGGGCGAAAGATGGCTTGATATTCGGATTGTTAAGATTGTCAGGAACAGTCAGAGTATTTGTAGTGGAATAATTAGTGCCTACATCGAAGAAGGACGTGGTGCTGTATGGACTTAGATCTGAACCTGCCTGGGCATAACTTAACCTGAGTTTACCGAGTGTCATCGTCTGGGATCTGATCAGTTCACTGAATACCCAGGAAGCTGAAATGGATGGATACCAATACGAATTGTTATCAACGGGCAGTGTGCTGGAGTTATCATTTCTAAGGGAAGCATCTACGAAGTAGGTGTTGTTGTATCCCAATGAAACCATCGCGTAAGCACTTTTGATTTGCTTGTTTTGCTGATATGAATTGGTTTCCGGTCTATCTATAGAGGCATCTATATTATAAAAGCCAGGAGAAGTCAATCCTCCTACTGTAGCCATAGAAAGGTATGAATAATTTCTGTCGTATAAGTTCCCGCCCACATTTGCATCAAGAGATAATTTGTTCCAGACTTTATTGTATTGGGCCAAAAGTTCATAGTTCATCTCAGTGTTTTGATATTTTCCTATGGAATAGCCTGAGACACCAGTTCCTCCGAAAGAAGCTCTGGAATTGATGTTTTGGGTGTACGTATCCGATCTGACAAATGCACTTACTTTCAATTCAGGTAAGATCTGATAGGAAACACCTACATCTCCGAAAAATCTGTCCCGGTTATCATCACTATAGTTTTCGTAAGCAAGGAAATAGGGATTTGCCCAATAAAGCGGATTGAAGTTGGACACTTCACCGGTAGATGTACTTGGTCTTCGAAGGTTCCAGTGAAGAAACGTCCCATCGTCATATTTATAATCTTTCAGTCTGTTCATGTCAAGAGAGCGCTGGAACCATTGCCCCAAATACCTGGATCCGTCTTCTGAACCCTGACCTGGTCTTCTCCCTTTGTTTGCGGCGTAGTTGATGTTTGTCGTGATTCTTAGCTTATCGGTAAGATCAACCCCTAGTCCCAGCCCTACATTGTTTCTTTTAAGGGAAGTGTTTGGTTCAACGCCCTGGATACGTGTGTCATTTAAGCTTACCCTGAAGTTGGAATTGGCTCCGCCGCCGGTAATAGTTACTCCGTTATTCACGTTTGTACCCGTTTGGTAATAGTCTTTGATATTATCAGGGTGCGCTATAAAAGGGGTTAGCTGACCATACGTAGGATCCTGAGCATAAAAACTCATGACATGACGGGCTAAAGTGCCGTCCATCTTTGGCCCCCAACTTTCATCCACAGACATGTCCACGTACTTGTCTCCGTTCGGAAGTGTTCTCCAGGTCTGACTGGATCCGCCTCCATAGAGATTTTGATACGGCATTAGATTGGCTACTTTATCCACGAATACAGCAGAACTCAATTCTACCTTCACATCAGAACCCTTCTTTCCTTTTTTAGTTGTGATCATAATTACTCCATACTGCCCTCTGATCCCGTAAAGTGCAGATGCAGCTGGGCCTTTTAGGACATTGATTGTCTCAATGTCTTCTGGGTTGATATCCTGTCCAAGATTTCCATAATCCTGCCCTGACGAACCTGAGAAATTTGAATTGGAAATAGGTGTTCCATCCACTACCATCAATGGCTCTCCGCCTCCGGAAATGGAGTTGACTCCCCTGATTTTGATTTTCTGGGTTCCTCCCATGCTTGCCCCGGATGAGCCAGTAACCTGAACACCTGCTACTTTACCAGAAAGCGAACCCAATACATTTTGTTCCTTGGTATACGTAAGATTTTCACCTGTTACTTCTTGTGTGGCATAACCGATGGACCGCTCATCTCTGGTGATGCCCAACGCAGTCACTACTACTTCACCGAGCTGAGATACATCTTCTGTCAAAGCGATGTTGATTTCAGATGTATTGCCCACAATTTTACGTTGGGTAGTATATCCTATAAAAGAATAAACCAGAACCGATTCAGATCCTGGTACAGAAATGGAATAGTTACCATCCAAGTCAGTCACGGTACCTATGGAGGTACCCTGGATTACGATACTCACACCGGGAAGCGGATTGCCATCTTCCTGAGCGGTTACTTTTCCTTGGATTGTCTGCTGTGCATAGAGCGGCATGCTGGCCAGAAACCCTAAGAGAAAAAGCAATGTTATTGCGTAATTTTTCTTCATGTGTATTGTATTTATTTCGTATTAAATTGATTTTAGTAGTATATCTGGCAAATTACTGCACTGGTTAACATCGATTTGTAAGCATAAAAGAATCTTTGTAAGGAAGTTAGGTTTCCAGTGATCAGAATAGCGTACTGGGGAAATGGCCGACTTTAAACTTGTTTACCAATCCCCTTTAAATTGATCAGATGAATGAAAATTGGATGAAAAGCAAGCGGATTTTGCTTATTCTAACTAGCATTATTTCATAAATTAATAATAATACAATGGTTATTTCAATTTTTTCGTACGGATTTTTAACAAAACGTTAATAATTAATTTTAGCTCAAATAATATTTGTTGTTGCCGGTTTATGCCGTATTATATTCCGGATACTAGCAATAATCAGCTAAGTGTTTGTAGCTGAGGTTAAAAAAAAGACTGCCTTCAGTTAGGCAGTCTTTTGAGCGTGGAAAGAGAAGAATATCAGTCTGGCTTCTTTGTTTCTATCCGTGTTTCTGAAACTGCTTTTTTTCCGTCTTCGTAGTTCATTTCTTTTTTGATAGTGACTTTCTCTGAGATAGACCCGGAGTGGGAGTTTTGACTGATGTGGGGAGCAATAATCAGCGCAACGATAGACATCAATTTAATGAGTATATTCATAGATGGTCCGGAAGTGTCTTTGAATGGATCACCAACTGTATCACCCGTTACTGAAGCTTTATGGGGCTCAGACTTTTTGTAGTACATCTCACCGTCTATTTCTACACCTTTTTCAAAAGACTTCTTTGCATTATCCCAAGCTCCGCCGGCATTGGACTGGAACATGCCCATCAAAACGCCTGAAACTGTCACACCTGCAAGTAAGCCTCCCAGCATTTCAGCGGAAGAGACCTGCTCAAATACACCCTGAAAACCAAAACCAATCAGCAGAGGAGTGATCAGTGCTATTGCCCCGGGAAAAAGCATTTCACGAAGAGAAGCCTTAGTAGAGATTTCTACACATTTTTCATATTCGGGTTTGGCTTTGTATTCCATAATCCCTGGGATTTCTCTGAATTGGCGCCTTACTTCATTCACCATATCCATAGCTGCCCTTCCCACAGCAGCGATGGCCAGGGAAGAAAATATGAACGGAATCATCCCCCCTACAAACAGGGATGCCAAAACCGGGGCTTTGAAAATATCTATGGCATCTATCCCGGCTACTCCTACAAATGCTGCAAATAAAGCCAATGAGGTCAAAGCAGCCGAAGCAATTGCAAACCCTTTACCTGATGCGGCGGTAGTGTTACCTACTGCATCCAAAATATCTGTACGGTGTCTTACCTCCTCAGGAAGCTGACTCATCTCCGCGATGCCGCCCGCATTATCTGCGATCGGGCCAAAAGCATCAATGGCAAGCTGCATTGCGGTAGTTGCCATCATCCCAGCAGCGGCGATAGCTACGCCATAAAGTCCCGCAAAAGCATAAGACCCCATGATGCCACCTGCCAATACCAGTATCGGTAATACTGTAGACTCCATTCCCACGGCCAGCCCTGCAATGATGTTGGTGGCATGGCCTGTCGCCGATTGCTGGATGATGGATTTAACTGGTCTTTTACCCATTGCAGTATAATATTCAGTGATGATACTCATCAAAGTCCCTACTACCAGCCCAAGGATAATGGCATAGAAGACATCCATATTGGTGAAGTCATATCCGCGGATAGTCAGGGTTTCGGGAAGCATGTATTTTACCACAAAAAATGAGGCGATGCCTGTGAATACTATAGATGACCAGTTTCCCATATTCAAGGCATGCTGCACATCGCCTTTGTCATTTTTGATAGTTACGAAGAACATTCCAAGTATTGAGAATACAATCCCTAAACCCGCCAATACCATTGGAAGTAGAATAGGGGCAATCCCTCCGAAATTATCAACTGATACAATCTCACGTCCCAAAACCATCGTGGCAAGGATGGTGGCAACATAGGAACCAAACAAATCGGCACCCATTCCTGCCACATCCCCTACATTGTCACCTACATTGTCTGCTATAGTTGCAGGATTCCTTACATCATCTTCAGGAATTCCGGCTTCCACTTTTCCCACCAAATCGGCTCCTACATCTGCAGCTTTAGTATAAATACCACCCCCAACACGGGCAAAAAGAGCAATTGATTCAGCTCCCAAGGAAAAACCTGCAAGTACCTCAAGCGCTTTTTCCATCTCAACACCATTTACACCGGCGCCTACACTTTGAACATACCAATGATAGAACAGGATAAATAAGGATCCAAGACCTAATACTGCCAAACCTGCAACGCCAAGCCCCATGACAGATCCTCCCGTAAAGGATACTTTAAGCGCATGCTTCAAACTCGTTCTTGCTGCTTGAGTGGTACGGACATTAGCTTTCGTTGCGATATTCATTCCTATATATCCGGCGAATGCTGAAAATATAGCTCCGATAAGAAAGGAGATGGCAATCACCGGACTGGAGGTCTCCACTGACATTCCCGACCAGGCCAAAAGGATAACCGCAATAACCGCAAAATAGGAGAGGACTTTCCATTCAGCCTTTAAAAATGCCATGGCTCCATCTGCAATATAGCCTGCAAGTTCCATCATGTTTTTATCGCCTGTTTCCTGCTTGGTAACCCAGGCGGATTTAATGGCCATCACGACGAGGCCCACCAGTCCCAATGCTGGGACCATATAAATCAAAGCTTGTTCCATAAAGTATATCGTAATATCGTACTGTAAATTTTGAGATTGTTAATTGAGCAAATATATAACTTCTCCTTTACCGACCAATTGCGAATTATAATTGTTTAAATCGCTGTTTTAGAAGAATTTATTGACAATTATGCAATGAAACCAATGTTTGATTTCAGGTGCTTGTAGGAATACTTCGGAATTATTGAAATTTGGCAAAATGAAAAAAGGTGGAGATTGCTAAAATCTTATAAGTTTTATACAATTACTGCCTGTGTAGGCAGTAATCCCCATGAATGATAATGCAGCTTGTTTTATAACAGCTGGTGCGTATATTTTATTAAGTTATTGTAATTCAATAGTTTAAATATATGGTGGCTGTTTGTGCACAGTAAATTGATTTCTTTTTGTTATAACAGTCATCCTCGTTTCAGTGGATATACTAATCGAGAGTTTGAAGGTATCATTCGAAAAATGTTTATAGAGCGGTTATACCCCTGCATGTGGCGGTCCAAGTTAGCCCATACTTTGTTCATCCCAGGGAAGTCCAGGGAAATAGGGCAATGCCAGGGGTTGGAACAGAACTTGGTTAGAACAGATTAATAGGGGAGACCCTCTAAGTATTTTTGGTATCCCTCGGGTTGTTTGTAAGGGAGATTTGGATTGAAATAATTCCAAATCAGGTTAGAAAGCTTCCTTGTCAATATCCAAGCTTCATTGTCAAATTCCCAGCTTTGATCCACATTGTTTTTGGTAAAAACTGCGCATACATAATCTCCCTGTGGAGAATTTACCAAAAAGACTTCAGATCGGGAGGCATTAACCATTCCTTGCTTACTCGCCACATTAATTCCCGGTGGAATTCCCGAAATAGCATAATCGGTATAAAAAGTGTTGGACAGCAATCTATACATCAATTCGGAGGCAGCAGTGCTAATCAGTTCGCCCGCATTTAATCGAACAAGAATATCTGCCATTTCTTTGGGAGTGGTCTGCCCCCAACCATACTTTTCCCAACTCCGTTCTCTGCCCTCAGTACGGCTGTTTACCCGGGTGGTTTTATAACCTAATTGATCCATCACCTGATTTATTTGAATTCCTCCTCCAGCAAGTGACTGATTCCAAAGAGAGGTAGTGTTGTCTGAATAGCTAAGCATCAGAGCGAGCAGCGTGCTTAGGTCAGTTTGGGTGGAATCTTTGAAAAATTGCATAATTCCCGAACCGCCATATTTGATTGAATCCCTATACATCAAAGATTCGTGGTAGTGAAGCTCTCCTTTTTCTATTTTGTCAAATACGCCCAAAAGTATAGGTAATTTTACAATACTGGCAGTGGGGAAGATGGTGTCCGAATTGATCTCAATCGTGTTTCCGCTAGGAAGATGTTCCAAATAAATGCCTATATCTCCGTGAAAAGACGCAACCAAATCTTGAATTGCCGATTCTAATTTATTAGAGTTTTTCTCTTGCGCTTGAATTTTCTTACAGCATACTAAAGTGAAGATCAATGAAATAATCAGTCTTTTTGAAATCATGACGATGGATATTTGAGCTATAAATATGGGAAATTCTAATTGCGAAAAACAAGTTGTCAAATTTTAAGGGTTCATTTCTTGTAAACTTATCCGAGTAAGGAGGATGTCTCCAAAGGAAGGTCAGTCTTTGTCTTATTCGGATAGGTAGTTGAGTCAATTTTCATACAGCCAATTCTCAGGCACTTCAATAGACTTATGAGACAACCTCATGATTTATCATTATTCATCATATTTTCTATTTTTGGGTACCTGTGTTTCAGGTTTCCCAAAGCTGCCTGAAGGATATACAAAAAAGTCACAGATGAGTAAGGGATTTACACCAGAGCTTATTTTATTTGAAAAAAACAGTTGAAATGGCTTTAGATAAAAGAATTATTGCTGATTTTCTGGAATCAGCAGATAAAATCAACCGCTACAGTCCAATACTAAAGGCTCTTTGGTTTGATGGGAATGGAGATTGGGAGAAGGCCCATAATCAAGTGGATGAGCTGGGCGGACAGGCTGCAGCCAGAATCCATGCCTATCTCCATAGAAAAGAAGGAGACCAATGGAACGCGGATTACTGGTACCGAAGAGCAGGTGAAACCAGGCCGGATTTAACATTGGAGGAAGAGTGGGAGATGTTGCTTTCAAAACATTTGGTTTGACTATTCTAAGCTGAGTACGGTTCTTTTTGCTTAATCTGTGAAAATATACCCTGTATAGGGTATATTTTTGTAAGTCCTTGTTAGGTATCTTTGAGTTATTAACTCATCGTACTTTTTATGAAATTCTTTTATTTATCTTCTAGTCCAAACAGTAAGGGGTTGCATGAAGTCCACGATCGTGAATGCGACAATATTCCAGACGCTTATGATAGGGATTATCTAGGTCCCTTTAATACTGGAAAAGAAGCAATGAGAAAAGCTTTGGCTACAAAAAAAAAGGTGGGCTTATGTGAGAAATGCTGTAAGTCAACGGATTATTCTATCATTTCTACCCTAAATGATTGATACTACTTCGTTTTATTGGCGAAGTATCTCAGGCAATCTATCGGGGACTTAAAGCATACAAACCTGTAGCACTATTGGTTTTTTATCAATAAGCTTCCACACCAGCAGCAGCCACAATTCCGTCCTGGGCCGAGGTGGCTCCGGAGATACCTATTGCTCCCACGATTATTCCATTCTTGAATATGGGAAGACCTCCTTCAATTGCAACTGCATTTGGTAAGGTGGCAATTCTGGCTCCCCCTTCTCCTTTCATCATATCTTCAAAGACTTTAGTGGGACGTTTGAAGTAAACAGATGTCTTTGCTTTACCCAGCGCTACATCAATACTGCCGATTTGAACGCCGTCCATTTTGCGAAGCGAGATCATATGTCCGCCGGCATCCAGTATTACAATTACCATATTCCAGCCTTCTGAGGTGGATTTTGCCTGTGCAGCATCTGATATTCTTGCAGCATCTTCCAGTGTAAGGTAGGGATGTAGTTGATCTTGGGCCTGAGTGAAAAAAGGCACCAATACTAAGATGAAGAGAATAAGGTTTTTCATATGATATAATTTGTTTTTAAAGACCATATGGAATCTCGCACGATGAATAATCATCCCTCGGTGTGTCGTTTTCGACATGCTCGATTTCATGTGTTTATATTTTGGTTTTTAATGGCTATAGGGAATCTCGCATGCATTATAATCTTTCCAGTATGTGACTTGAGTCATGTTTGATTTCATGTTGTCGTAGGCTTGACTAGAACGTATATCCAGGATTGAAGTTAATAATTTTTTGGAGGTATAGATGAAAACGTTATCTTGATAAGCATATTAATTCTCAAACCCTTAACCTTAAACCTATGAATTTTCTTTCAAGAAGAACCACATTGAAATCTCTTGCGCTTGGCGCAGGAATTAGCATGATATCACCTTTTAGTGTATTATCGTCAAAAAAGTCGCGCAAAGACAAGCTTGGGGTAGCCCTAGTCGGCCTGGGTTATTACAGTACTGATTTGTTATCCCCGGCTTTGGAGAAGACCGAAAAATGTTATCTCGCAGGGATAGTTACCGGGACTCCTTCCAAGGCAGCGACATGGAAGGCAAAGTATAACATCCCCGAGAAAAATATTTACAATTACGATACATTTGATTCTATAGCAGAAAACCCGGATATAGATGTAGTATATGTTGTATTGCCCCCTTCCATGCATAAAGAATATGTGATACGGGCAGCAAAAGCTGGAAAGCATGTCTGGTGTGAAAAGCCTATGGCGATGACCGTGGAGGAGTGCCAGGCTATGATTGATGCCTGTAAAGATGCGAATGTCTCACTATCAATTGGCTATCGATGTCAGCATGAACCAAATACCAAGGCTTATCAAAAAATCGTACAAGAACAGACCTTAGGGAAAGTGCTGGGATTGGATTGTGCAGCTGGGTACAGGGAAAATCGTACAGACCATTGGAAGCAGAAGCTTGAAATGGGGGGAGGGGTGATCTACGATATGGGTGTTTATTCAATCCAAGGTGCTAGACTGGGATCTGGGATGGAGCCAATTGCTGTGAACGCTGCAAAAGTATGGACTGAGCGCCCGGATATTTATAAAGATGGATTGGGGGAGATTGTGGAAGCTGAGCTGGAGTTTCCCGGAGGTGTGATCGGAACCATTAAAACTTCCTTTGCTGAAAACGTGAATTTTCTAACGATTACCTGTGAAAAAGGAAAGATAGAGATGGCACCGTTTTCAGCATATGCTGGCAATAAGGGAAAAAGCCCTTTGGGTGAGATTGATATCCCGTTTCAGCAACCCATGGAGCAGGTGTGGCAAATGGACAACGATGCCCAGACAATAATGGATGGAAAGCCTCAGTCAGTACCCGGTGAAGAAGGACTTCGGGATATCCGGATAGTTCAGGCTATTCTTGAATCAGCTGAAAAAGGGGAAAGAGTGAGAATATAGCTAGTGAAAACACCTTTTGGGCATAGAATAAGCCAATGTGTGGAGAATAGAAGCGCTTATTGTCAAAATATAAAACTCAATTTTTAGCATAAATTGTTGCTGAAAATTGAATAAAATGACTGTTTTAATGAAAACATCATTTTTCTTCACTAAAAATTAAAAATAAACGCCAAAAGACTTCTAATGGCACTATAAATGATGTTTATTGTGCTCAAGTATAATTTATAACCAACCAATAAAACGATTATGAGCAGACACCAAGAAGTTAAAGATTTGGTAGATTCTTTAGAAGCAGACTTTGCAAAATTCTACGAAAACGGTAACAAAGCAGCTGGTACTAGAGTAAGAACAGGCATGCAGGCAATCAAAAATCTTGCACAGGAAATCAGAGCTGAAGTTACAGCAAAGAAAAATGCAGCTAAATAATTATTTTAGTCGCTAACAATAAAAGCCCCAATAGTATATGCTATTGGGGCTTTTTATATAGGTGAACTTTTGAGTTTATTTGGTAATTATTCCGTCTTTGATCAGTTGGTATTCAACTGCCTGAGCAAAGGTTCTGGAGAAAGATTCAAGGGAAGATGGGTTGGTAGTTTCAGATTGTGCGGACCATACCAAAGCTTCAGACTGGGCATCGTAAAGATTCATTTCGATGTAGTAGTTTTTATCAGTGGTATAATAGCCTGGATCATACATTACCGGATTGTAATAGGAATAGTAGCCATAGAACCCGCCATAGTATCCGCCGTAGCCTAAAGGAGAGTACATAGTAGTACCAGGAACATATCTGGTTTCTGAAGTCTGGTCAAGAAGTGCTACAGTCAGAATAGCGTCGTGGCCTGCCGCCTGAATGGCGCTCACGGTTTTTTCTTTGTTTTCAGGTGTTGCTTTGAAACCCGGAGGAATGATCTCAAAACTGCTACTTGCCGTGATTCCGTCTTCCTCAAGGATTGCATCGATGTCATTTTCGATAGTTTGCCTCGCTACAAGTTTGTCGGTCAAAGCAGTTACAAAAATATTGCTATATCCGCCTGCTTTGGCTTCTGGCGCTTTCCAGGATCCAGTGATTTTAGTGCTTGGAGCACATGCTGTCGCTACAGCCAGTAGCATGAGCGCTACTATTGCATAAGATTTTCTCATTTGTCAATTAGTTAATTCGATTCTTGTCTATTGATTCAAATACTTCCAAAACAGCATCCTCTATAGCTGCTTGTTTCTTTTCTTGTTTATTCGGGATGATCTTGGATACAACTCCTACCCAAACCGCCTTATTTGTTTTGGCATCAACTAGGTGAACGGTAAGTGTACCTTCTTTATATTTATTGACCACTATTTCTTGACTCTGCCAGGTGTAGTTTCTCTGACCTGTATACATAAATGGATCTGTCGCAAGACTTGTTTCTCTTGTTTGTTCTTTTTCTTCTACTACAATCCCAAGATTGATTAGCAATTCCGGATTTGACGTGTCCTCAGTTAAATTTCTGGAAACCATCTGTTTACTTATTTCTTCTTTGAGAAAGTCTACAGATAACTTAAAACTTTCATTGTGCGTGCCATCTACATTTACATCCAAGAAGGAGTAGGTCTTATAGCTACTCAGATCAAAATCATCATACAATCCTTGGTCAACGGTTACATTTGACGTGCTGCAGGCTATGACTCCCATTACAAAGACAAGCCAAGCATAAGATAACTTTTGCATAAGATAATTCGATTTGTTTTATTCTAATTTACTGGATATATGCTTGTTATTATAATTTGGAAAATTATTTCAGTTAAGTCTCGGGATATTGGGAGAATATATGTCTGGATCATTTCCAATGATAAGCTTCCTTCCTTTGAGAAACTAGATTAGTCTTGGTCAAGCAGACAGTGATACAATGTAATATTATCCGACTAGTAACATCATTGGTTTGCCTGTCGGAAATATTTTAGGATAGAAGATTCAATTTATCGTAGGAATATAATCCCAAAATCCAAACCGATAATTGATTGGCCATCCAGATCATCTCCACTGAAAGACTGGTAATATTTAGCTCCAAATTTGAAGCCGACGTACTGTGCAGGCCGATACATAAGACCCAATTCAGGTCTTATTGCAAACTGCCAATGTGTCTTTTGCGTACTGAATATCCCCATGTCTACTCTTTTATCTTGGGCGATGGTACCTATTCCTAAACCCGCATATGGTCTCAGCGCTCCAGTTTGGTTGGTATAATAGGTGCCGGTTACTAAAATAGGGTAGCTGTTAAGGTATCTGTATTGGATTCCGGAAAGTGAGGCAGATCCTTCGGTATATACTTTTTTTGATTCGCGCTTGTACAAGGTGGTATTTCCTGCCTCCCCTCCAAGGGCAAAATTGCGATCAATGAATCGTTGGTATTCTACTTTTATTCCCCTGCCTGATACCTGATCAATATAATCTGCGGTGTTTCCGGTAGGGATGCCAATAGAATAATTGATAGAGAATAGTGAGGTTTGTGCTTGAGTAGCTCCGGTAAAAACCATGCCCAGAAGTGCTACTAATAGGAGTGATTTTTTCATAATTATTTAGCTAGGTAAGGTGATTGCTCAAAAGCTTGATCGATAGTCGTATTGATGCGTTCACTGATAGAATTCTCACTTCCCTCCAGTAAGCCATTGATCACTCCTGTCCAAACAACGGGAATCTGATTTGTTTCGGAAATATTCTGTGGATCGGTCATTTGCATCATAATTGTACCCGTGCGGACTCTACTGACCTGAGGTGGATAATATCCTGGATAATACCAGCCCCATCCCGGTCCCCATCCCGGATAAAACCAGTTCCAATACCACCAGTCGTAGTAAAAGAAGATTTGGTCAGTTTGCAATGCAGTAGGCAAAATGATCAGATCCGGGTCTGCACTTTTATCTACCTCAGTGTACCCCGCATCTTGCATATTGGATCGGATGGATGCCAGGATAGCAGCTGTATAAGCAGGGGATAAATACTCAGGCTCAAACTCCCCATTTGCTGCATTGACCGTTCCATTTGAAATTTTTACAATTTTATCCGGTACCGCGAAAGTAGTGTAAGAGGCAAAATCATTGTTCACATCGTAGTTTGTGTACACCACATCCAGTTCGTCTATGTACTCAGCACCATCCGGTGTGCAGGAAACCAGCATCCATGATCCCAGTATTCCGAGTGTCAGTAGTTGTAGTTTTTTTTTCATAAAAATTTGTGTTCTTATTGATCGATAAAAGGTAATTCCTGTTGCAGCGCATTTCTAATGGTATTATGGATGTAGGTATCGATTTGCATAAATTTCGCTGCGTCCAGTGCAGATGTGGCTTTCTTGAATTTCCTGTAAAAGCTGGAGTGAAGTTTGGAAAGGGCCATATCATTTTTCAATGTCCTTTTGGCTAAATTGTCGGCCGTTTCCTCATTCATTTGTCCATAATCCGAAAGGAAATCATCGATAATAATCAGGCGCTCCCTTGCCAATTCTTTTCGGCTCTCTTCGTAAGCCTGATAAACTGTCCAAAATCCCGGTGCTATTTCATCGGAAAGATCCATGTATCCCTCAATAATTTGTTTCTTATCCATGCCGAAAGAAGACTGAATGAGAGTGATTTCATCTTCTACCGTGTCTTGTGCGTAAGAAATTTGGATTGAGGAGAAGAGTAAGCATGCAAAAATAAAAATTGCTTTTTTCATAGCTAATTGCGTTAAGAAGTTGAGAATAGTATGCGTATGAAGTTAACCTAAATTTAGGATTTAAGTTAAAAAAAATGTAAAAATAATCCTAGTTAACAATTTTTCTTGGAGCCTTATTCAATTTAATGCTTTAAAAGGACTCGTTTATATTCAGGTAAAATCCTGAATTGCCTTTTTGTCCAAAACCATAATCAGCAGTTATAGTTGTTCTTTTTTCCTTATTTATCATCACGCGAAGTCCAACGCCATAACCGGGGTTTATTTGCTCCATGAGTTTCTCTCCGGTCATTTTGCTGCTGAAGGAAGCCGCATTTATGAAAACAGTTCCTCCAAAAAGTTCTTTGTTACGCAGTAGCGGAAATCTATATTCTACTTCAGAATAAACCATATTTTCTCCTCTGAATCTACCTTGGGCGTATCCTCTTCCTGATCTTCCAAACATGTCCCATCCAATAGATGGTAGATTCATGTAAGGTAAGTCACCTGAAACAAGAAAGTTTCCATAAGCCCAGGCAGCAATAATGTGCCTTTTGCGGCTTTCACTGAGGTTGAAGTAATGCCTGTAATCCAACAACAGGGTGGATGATGTTTTGTCAGATCCGAGAAATTCCGGATTGATCTTAAGAGAAATCATCGTGTAATTTCGCTCGTAAGGGGAGACGGCCACATCACGGTTTTCCATGATGCCATTGATTGAAATACCCGAAAGCGTATATTCGTTGATGGGAATCCCTACTGATTCGTTGTAATAATTGTGGCTGAATTCAGCACTAAAATCAATGGGTGTTTCTGTATAGCTTTGAATTTTTTGGTGAATATCCAAGTGGTAACCTACTCCAAGATAGAATTTGCTGTATCCTATTCTTCTTAGAATTGTCTCGTAAAAACGTATTAAAGTAAAATCCATTTGTTGTTCCCCGACAACTACAGCACTTTGGTCGATTTGTTCGAAGCTAAGGTCATTTGGCGTAGTGCTTCCCAGTCCATAGGTCGGCTGCGAAGTAATGAAATAGCGCCAATCTCCGATTAGATTCCATTGATCATCTGCAAGAAACACATTGCTCTTAGAGCTGATTATCCATTGTTTCTTCGTGGTATAGAGAAAGTTAAAAACCAGATTTGATTGATGGGTAGTTACAGGATTTCCCAAAAACCAGGACGTGGAAGCCGCTACTCCAAACATCCATCCGTTGGCAGGATTATAGGCGACGGCTGGAAGTGGAAGAATACCGAAATTATTGATTCTATTTGCCTGATAATGAATAGTGTCTTCCTGTGCAAATAAAATTGAAGTGTGCAGAAAAGACAGAAAAACTAAACATCGGAGGCGCATCAGAATGAAATATCGTATTGGATCCTGAATCTGAACTCATCCTCCTGAGGCAAGCTGTGATCTTGGAAGGTATATCTTGTCAACTCGGTAGTTAGTTTATTTTGATGTTTTGAGAAAAACCAGTTGAAGGCCAGTCCTGCTTCACGCTGCTTAAGTCCGTTTAACTGCAGATCAGGATCAACTACTGCGTATCTGATAGCAAGTTCAAGCGGTTTCGGCCAAAAGCCAATCACCTGACTTGGGAAATAACCTGCCATGATATAATAACCGCCTAGTGTAGTCTCTACCTCGTCGAAGTTATCATAAATATATTTCCTGTGGAACTCGGAAGACCATGAAAATCCCTTGTAGTTAAAAGCAGTTTCTATTTGAAATTGCTTTACATCGTATTGGCCATCATTTGTGCCCTCAAAGCCGTGCAGATTGCCTCCTCCTGCTGAAGAAAAACGGGTATAAGGACTGGTATTGGTGATAGCCGCTATGGCAATAATCCCCGCAGGCTTTGCTGAAATAGCTATGTCACTACCCGAAAACGGAACCTCTCTTCCTAAGAAATTCCATTGAAATCTACCAAAATACATCAAGTTCTCATCATCGTTCTGTGTAGATCCCCTTCCAGTCCCGGTGAAAATCCCAAGCCAATAATTGAAGTTTGCAATGCCCCCACCGTCCAAAAGGCCATAAGCAGAAACTCCTTGCTGTCGGTCAACAGTGAATTTTCTATTGAGAAGTGATCGGTCTACCATCTGTTGGTTGCCACTACTGATAAACCTTTCTCTAGTGAATTCTACTTTCCATTGGCCTACTTTGAAGTTAAGCCACGGCCACTTTTCAAACATAACCCGATAGTCGAGAAGAATACTGCTACCCAGTTCATATTCAAAATAATACTTTAGCCAGGGCTGGTAGGCATGCCCACCTACTTTCAATCTGGCACGGTTGATCTTGAATACGCGCGTATCTTGATTGGTGAAATCCGCGAATGTTACAGGATCCTGATCATCCGGTACGGCAAATCTGAGCTGAAGCCGTAATCCAATCTGCATCTCATACTTGTCATCTTCAGTTTTTAGAATAAACCCTTTTGAGGTATGATTGAGAAAAGATTCTTTTTTTTTAGGGCTTGCTTGAATGCTGTCGCTTTCTTGGGCAAAACCGGAAAATATAAATGTAAAAAAACTGATGAATAGGAGGATGTAGAATGACTTCATACGTAAGATTCACTTCGTAATCTCATTTTGAGAGAGTGGACGATTTTTTTTTTTGGAAGGACAAATAACGCAAAAAGCACCGAGAATATATTGGATATTCCCGGTGCCGATATACGATGGATTAAAGATACTTATTTCCCAGCTTGGGGCAGTCTAAATACTAATCCGCCCTCTAGTCCGAATTGATACATGCTTGAATAGCTGGAAAGACCTCCGCCTGCTCCTCCTGTACCAAAATAGAGGCCACCACCAACAGCCTGGGTTGCCGAAAATAAGGATGCCTGAACTCTTATCGCAACATTATCTGCTACCCAGAAATTTGAGCCTCCCCGGATATTCCAGGCGAATTTGGTTCCGGATCTTTCACTGCCTGTGTCAGGGTTAGTCACATTAAATATTCCCATACCAAATCCTGCTCCCGCAAATGGCTCCACAATTTCATTTACGGGAAAGTACCTGGTACCATTGAGCATCAACCAGTTTATTGCCATATCAAAATCTGTGTTTTGAATTTGACCACCAAATATTCCTCCGTCCTGATAAACAGTTGGCGCATTGGTGTCCTGACGCAAATACTGGATTTCAACTGCTCCTCTGTTAGGAATATGATATTCGATTCCTGCACCCCATCTCAATCCATCTTGGATTTGCCCTTCGAAATAGGAGCTGCTTGAATAGTAGGAGTCTACTTTATCCTTGAAAACATATCCCGCGTACGTGTTAATTCTTAGCTCTTGAGCCATGGAGGCACTGGCGACGAAAGCAAGAAAAAATAAGGTAATAAGTGCCTTTTTCATAGTGATAGTAGTATTAAGTAGTTAAAGAATAATTAATCTATGAATTAATTTTACTTAAGTTAGGAAATCGGATCCTGATTTCATTAATCCTAGTAATAAAACTGCCGGTAAATTGAATTTTTTCCTCTTTCAATTTAATTTTTTGAAATTGAAAGAGTATCCAATCAATAAACCGATATTGGTATATTTGGCATCAGTGATAGTCAGTGATCCTTCCAAAGGTTTGTTGATCGTAGAATTGGTAAAGCTCCCTTTTTGGAGATATTCATCCGTTTGACCGATACTATAAACTATCCCTAACGTTAAACTGCTCCTGTTTTTTTCTATGATAGTACCAAAGGTGAAGTGATAAATATCCCATTGCGTCACCTCAGTTACAAGCTGTAGACTCTCAAACGTATCAGGATCAAAGTAAGAGAAGTCCGATCTAAAACTTCCCAATAGGCTGACGTTACTTTTTATAGGCAGCTCATATCCCAGTGCAAAATTTGTGACAGATTTCATTGCTGTTTCGAGGTTCAAAAATTTATCGCTTCCCAGTCCGGCCTCGTCACCACCCGGACGGATGAAAGTGCCTGGCTCAGCTTGGATAATAGTATAGGTGTCATAGCCTCCAAAATGAGTAACATTAAGGTGGAGGACCCCCGTCCCAAATTCAAGATGGCCTCCCGCTGATATCTCCATAGGCGCCTTGTATTTCGCCTTCAATTTTTCCTGTCTATCTGAGGCAAAAGCAGTTAATCTTCTGCCTATTTTGTCGATATATAGATTGTTGATGGTAATGTCCTTCGAGATTGTACCGTTTCCAAACAGATTTATCCCAGGCGTGGTAAATGTCAGCCCAATACCATAGTTATTTTTCTGATAGTTTAAACCTGCTTTTAATGCGGTCCTTACAGTAAAATAATTCACATAGGAATCCTGGGCTCTGGATACCAACATATAATCCTCTGTGTTCGTTAAGGTCTTGGCGGAGAAGTCCGTGGTAAAATCGGTGGTACGCAATGTACTTATCAGGCTTAATCCTATTCCAAAGGCTGAATTGATCCTTCGTCCCATGCCTATGGTTAGACTGGTTTCCTGTACCTTGGTGTTCAAAGAGGACTCTGCCACTAGCTCCTCTAAACCAGGGCTCTCATCCTCATTGATCAAGTCGGCCATTTCCACCAGTCGCGCGTTACCATTAAACTTAAAACTCACAGGTGTCAGCAGCCCGTAACTGAGCTTCCATTTTGGGCTGAGTGTAACCGATCCACTGATTAAAAGAGGAATGGTATTGAATTGTAGCCCTTTATAATCTGCCTGGTTGCCTAGTGCATTTTGGATGCTGATATTGTCCATTCCATAGAAATTGGAATTGATTGAAAGGGAAGCGGTATCCAGAAAACTTAAATTCCCGGGATTATAATAGACTCCGGCATTGTCCAACGTGTCAGTCAAAACTGCTCCTCCCAATAGCGCAGCACGTGTCCCGAACTGATTGTTCCAGTGGTGGGTATCCTGGGCATTTACAGTGTGATAACTGTAAAATAGAAGAAAAACCACGCCAAAGCTACAAAAAGAAGCTAGTCTAAACTTCCCATTGCGATATCCTGATATTAGATTCCTCATACTAAAATTAGTTATAGTGAGACAAAATCAACGAAACGCCCAGGTTGTTCTGCTATTGATGTGCTATGCCAGACTCAGGCGTGTTTTTTTCTTTTCTTGAGAAATAAAATTTCAATCTAGACCCCACTGCTTTAACTGTGGGGACATTGGTTCCATTACTGAACTGATGCAAGTAGTACGTTTCAAAATCTATAATCTTGCTTACTTTTAGATTTGCTCCCACAGCTACCCGTGTTCTGTTCAATCCCCTTCCTTGGAAATCGAGAAACCGCTCTGCATACGAATAGGCTGAAAATGTCAAGTACTCTGTTCTGAAATCTCTTTCCAAAATGATACGAGGAACATACCTGGCGTTAACTTCGTGATCTGCTATCACTACATCAAACTTTCCTTTGTAGTAAGCACGGAGTTTTTGTGTAATCATAAAAGTATTCGAGGTCTGGATTCGTAGAGTGCTTGATCGTATTTTATCCTCTGCAGTAGGAGGTGTGGTGGAATAAAGGTATCCTGCACGGAGTCTGAAGCGGAATCGCTCTTCCCGTCCTACAAAGTTTAGTTTTGATATGGGGGCTTTAAAGCCAAAATAATCAAGGTATATGGCAAATGAACCTTCACTGTAACTGGATTGATCTGCTTTAGATCCAGAAAGAATTGAGTATAGGCGAAAATTTTCGTTGAGTTTATAATAGATATTCAATTCAGGCCATACCTCTTGCTGTGGGCTAAGATCTGTGGAGTCATTCTGTGCATAGACTTCTTCAGATGCAAAAATTGACGAAAATAAAAATATGACTAAAAATATTTTTTTTGTCATTTTACAGATTTATTACTTTTACTTAAGTAATATCTTAAGAATTTCTCTTTTTATAAAAACAATTATAATCCAAGATACTATTGCTGCAAAAATCCCTACTATTGCTCCGACCAGAATATCCATAGGATAATGTACTCCCAGGTAAATACGGGTATAAGATATCACCGCAGCCCATAAAAATAACCAGGGTAGAAAACGGAGTTTCCCTTTCATCTTTAGATTTAAGAAAAGAGCCATGCCAAAGGTATTGGCAGCATGTGAGGAGGCAAACCCAAACAAGCCACCACATCTTCCATAGTTGTGGATTATCCCTTCCCAACGCTCGTCATGGCAAGGTCTTAGCCTTTCAAAAAAAGGTTTCATCATGCCGGAAGTCACCTGATCGGAAACAAGTATAGTCAACGCAACACCTCCATAAACCCACCAACTGTTTTTGGGCTCTGCCTTGTAGATGAAATATATTAGAATGGCATAAAAAGGAATCCAGATAAATGTTTGGGACATTTGAAAAGCAACCACATCCAACCAATCAGTATGGAAGGAGTTTAGCCAAAGGAATAATTCCTCGTCCCAAGTCTTGATTTGTTCGATCATTTCACAAACGATAGCCAGTCAATTCCTTTTTTGAGGTGGTCTTGGGTAAATTCTTCCTTAGACCCGATTTTTGTCTCATGCATGTAATCCCATTCTGCCATTGGAGGCATGCTCATTAATATACTCTCAGTGCGGCCGTTAGTATCCAAACCGAAT
This sequence comes from Algoriphagus resistens, assembly GCF_001442615.1. GTDB lineage: Bacteria > Bacteroidota > Bacteroidia > Cytophagales > Cyclobacteriaceae > Algoriphagus > Algoriphagus resistens. The sequence goes on from NZ_LMXN01000001.1 coordinate 284,056, forward strand.
TTGGTACCTGCATCCCACACCAGGTTAAATTCTACGTAGCGGCCTCTCCTCAAACTCTGCCAGGATTTTTCGTTTTCTCCATAGTCGAGCAGGGAGTTTTTCTTCATAAAATGCCCATAGAGCTTTGGAAACAATTTGCTTAAAGACAAGCTGAATTGTAATATATCTTCAAATTCCAGGTCGTCTTTTGCTTTTATTCGATCATAGAAAATCCCCCCTATACCGCGGGTTTCATTTCTATGTTTGAGAAAGAAGTAATCGTCTGCCCAATTTTTAAATTTTGGATAGTAGGCCGAATCGTATTGATCGCAGACATTTTTTACTTCTTGATGAAAGTATTTTGCATCATCCCCATCAATATAATGAGGAGTCAAATCTATTCCACCACCAAACCAATGCTCACCATTATCCATCTCAAAGTATCGGATATTCATGTGAATAATGGGAACCATCGGGCTTTTGGGATGCAGGACGATAGATACACCAGTCGCAAAAAAATCAGCTTTCTGTAAGTTTAACTTCTTAAGAATTTTATCCGGGGTAGGTCCGTGTACAGCTGAAAATGCTACTCCTCCTTTTTCGATAATAGTTCCATTTTTTAAAACCCGGGTTCTTCCGCCGCCGCCGGCAGGTCTTTGCCATCTGTCTTCTATAAATTTTCCGCTGCCATCAGCCAACTCCAGCTCATTGCAGATATGATCCTGCATACGACTGTAAACTTCAGCTATTTCTTCCTTACTCTTTCGTGACATTGTTGAATGATTATTGTTTTAGAATGGATAACCTATACCAAAGTTAAGAACAGTTTGGCCTTTTAGACCAAAAAGTTGATTGAATGATAGATTGTCGAGAACCCACCGCTCGCCCTCCGGCATAGATGGATCCACAGCTTTGGTAGCCAAGTCAAGACGGACTACCAAGAAATTAAAATCCATCCGCAAGCCTATTCCGGTACCTAAAGCTATTTCCTTGTAAAACCTGTCAAATCTGAAATCAGCTCCAGGCCGGGAATTGTCCACACCTATCACCCAGGCATTACCTGCATCAACGAAAACAGCCATATCAAAGTAGCCGACCAGATTTCTTCGGTATTCCAGCATGGTCTCCAAGATCATTTCGGCAGGCTGCTCAAAGGCATAATCGTATCTTCCTCCATCCCCAATGGGGGGTGTATAACTGCCTGGACCAAGCCTTCTTGCCTGCCATGCCCTGATGCTTGTGCCTCCACCGGCAAAGAAATATTTCTCATAGGGAAGAATTCCGCTACTTACACCATAAGGGGTAGCAATTCCGAAGTTAGCTCTATAAGCTATGGTTGATTTTTGAGTGATAGGATAGTATCTCCTGAAATCCGCCTGGAGTTTAAGCCATTGGAATCTGGCGAAATCCGTGGTTTCATTGTTGCTCGGGGCATCCACAAAATTCAAAGTAGTCCCACCGCTTTCCACAAATAGCTTGAGCAAAGAGGCTTTATTCGTTGAATTGTAGTTGCCATAATTATTGAAATTAATAATTGACTGCGCCGATATACTGCTTATTAGCGAAGGGAGGAAAGACCAAATCAAATTATTCCCCTGACTTTCAAGATCTAGTAGTACTTGTGCAAAATCATCAGAAATGTTCGGTGTCCGTATGTAATTAATGTCTGCGGCATTGACAGTGAATTGTTGCCTGTTGCCCTGAGTGACCCAAGTATAGGCGAGTAGGGCATTCAGGCCCGATCTGGTATATTCCGGACGATTTGTATAGTTATATCCCAGCTGAACTCGGGTGTTTGGATTGTATTTACCATATTTCTGTAAACTTAATCCATAGAATGGAATAAGGAATCGAGGGAAGATAACCGATGCGGATGTGCCGAATTCTTTACTTTGATAGACTCCCTGATCCGTCGCTGATGCAACACCTTCGTATCCGATTCTTGAATTAAATTCCAAAATCTCACCGGCTCTGAAGAAATTCCTATTTCTCAGCACCACACTAAAGAATGGCCCGGGCAACTGCTCGGTAATACTCAATCCGAGCTGGTTGGTTAGTTGGTATTTCTGGTTAGGTTGAGTTATAATCCGTGCAGTTAGTCTGGTTCCAACCGTGTCAAAAGAAATATTGATATACCTGAAAAGGTCGAGATTACTGAGCTGCTTTTGGGTCTCTACTATGTTAAGTCTTTTATATTCTTGTCCCTCATCAAACAAAATCCTAGAGCTGAGCAGTTTCTCCGAAAACCGATCTTTGTAAAATGTGAAATCAATGTTACGGTAGCTTTTTTGCACCTTTTCATCTATGAAGGAATCACTTGGTGGACTAACTTTAAATGTGATGGAGTCGATCTTATATACCTCGTGTTTTTCTGTAAAAGAGGGTTTAAGTATCCGCTGCTCCACATTGATCTTTTTGGAGGTGGTATCGTAGAAGAGGTTGTAATCAATAAAGTTTTTCGTAAACATGAAGTATCCATTGTTTTTGAAAAGCTCTTCTAGCCGATCCCTTTCCCGGGTGAAATTGCTCTGATCATAGCGGTCACCTTTAGTGATGAAAGAACCGTCCTTGTTGTTTTTGATTAATTCCAAAATCCCCTCATTGTCTGAGCGGACATAGATTGAATCGAGCATGTAAGCATTTTTTTCTTGAACGGTGTAGATTACTTCGGCTTTTTTCTTTTTGGTTTTTACTTCAAAAGCCACCTCTGCCTCTAAAAATCCTTTGTTGTATAGGTAATTGTCTATTTCAGTGACTGTTTTTTCAGTAAGTGTACTGTCTAAGATGGTGACTGGATTTCCCGTCCGCATCAAAAAATTCCCGTACTCCTCCAATTTTTCCAAATATTGAATTTTTGTCTGTAGCTTCTCCCGCTTCTTAATTAGTTTCCGATCATCAGGTACTTTATCAAGTAGGGATCTAACCTCCTGAAGCTCGCTGTTTTTTGCGTAAAGTTTCTCATTTACCTTTGCGCTATCATAGAACGCCAGCCCCACCCGATATATGCTTACTCCCAAGGAGGAGTTGGTAAGTGGGATTCTGGTATTGGGTTCCTGAATATAAAGGCCTTCAATCTCCAATTGATTTGCCTTTTCTACCCCTTTAAGTTTATTGCTTTCAAGTACATAGGTACCTTCGGGCAGGTTTTTACTTATGGAGCAGGCATGCATTGCCCAGAGGACACCGATAAAAAGTATATATTTGGAGAATTTCAAAATGGCAGAGTCAATCCGAATGCTTAGCAAAAATACAGTTAAGTTTATTAAATCCTTACATCAAAAGAAATTCCGGAATCAGGAGCAAAAGTTCTTCGTAGAAGGGGAGAAAAGTGTACTGGAAGTCTTGGATTCTGATTTCATAATTGATTTATTAATTACCACCGAACCCTTTTTGGAACGGATTAACAGTAAGATCACTCACTCCAAGACCCAAGTAATTGTGGCTACTCAAAATCAGCTGGAAAATCTTGGTCAGTATCAGAGTAACGATAGTGCGCTGGCGGTGGTAGGTATGAAACCCAATCACTCTTTCGATCTTCCGGCTGGTGAATTGGCTATAGCATTGGATGATGTGAGGGACCCGGGAAATTTGGGAACTATCATTAGAATAGCAGATTGGTACGGGATTAAGCATCTGGTTTTTTCTCCTCAAACAGCTGAATTCTACAATCCCAAGGTCATACAAGCTAGCATGGGATCATTTACCAGAGTCAATTTTTTCTATGAGGATCTGGCATCCATTTTCCGGAAATGGAATGTGCCTGTATATGGCGCCTTCTTGAACGGGAAAAATGTGCATGAGCTGAAAGGAGTGAAGGCCGGAGTGATATTGATGGGAAATGAATCAAAAGGGATAGCTAGTGAATTGGAAATGTCGGTGACAGAGAAGGTGACCATTCCGGGATTTGGTAAAGCTGAGTCGTTGAACGTTGCCATTGCGACTGCCATTCTTTGCGACAATTTTAAACGGTTGACCATCATATGATTCGAAAATTAACCAGCACACTTGGCAGGGTTGGCATCAACGGGTTTTTATTGAGCTTATTAGCAGCGATTTTTCTGGCTTGGCTATTTCCATTTGTGGGATCAAATGAATCAACAATACCTTGGAAGCCAATGATTAACATTGGAATTGGCCTGGTATTCTTTTTTTATGGTGTCAAACTCAATCCTACAGCTCTGAAATCCGGTTTGTCAAACTGGAGATTACATGTTTTAATCCAAGTAAGTACGTTCTTGCTTTTTCCACTTCTTGTCCTGCTATTATCATCCGGAATGACATGGATTGATAAAGATTTCAGGATAGGAATTACCTATTTGTCCGTACTGCCATCTACTGTAAGTGCCTCAGTGGTTATGGTTTCTATTGCGGGAGGAAATATTCCCGGAGCTATATTCAACGCGAGTATTTCCAGCTTACTGGGTGTCCTGATTACTCCTGCGTGGATGGGGATCTTGGCGGACTCAGCAGCTATCCAAATGGATTATCTACCCACCCTTATAGAACTTTCTTTTAAAGTTTTACTTCCTGTAATCCTTGGCATACTATCCCATAGTTGGTTGTTTCCTAGGATTGCCAAACACATCAGGTACTTGAAATATGTGGATCAGACCGTGATTATGATCATCGTGTTTACTTCTTTTGCACAGTCCTTTTCGCAGAGGGTATTCTCTCCGTACGAAGCCTCTGTTCTACTTGAGGTGGGAGCCACCATGCTAGCATTGTTCTTTTTAGTATGGTTGCTTATTGAGGGGGCCTGTAGGGCCTTAGGCTTTAGTCGGGAAGATAGGATTACCGCACTTTTTTGCGGATCTAAAAAATCATTAGTGCAAGGAGTAGTGATTGGCAAAGTGATTTTCTCAGATCCGGCTATTTTCGGACTGGTTTTGCTGCCGCTAATGTTATATCACATACAGCAACTAATAGCGGGTAGCATTATCTCTTCCGCTATGGCAAGAAAGAGTTAGTAACGGTATCTTTAAAATTCCCGGATGCAGGGTTGGTTTTTGGTTAGATGTATTTCTTGGCTAATTCATTTACCAATTCGCTGTATTGTTTTTCGGCTTCATCCTGAGAAGTCCCTTTGAAATTCATCCATGCATTATACTTAGCTGCTGCGGTGAAGTCAAAACCTCCTGGTCGATCAGTTTCATTATCTCCTTCTGTAGCTTGCTTGTAAAGACCGTAAAGTTTAAGTAACTCTTCGTTACTGGGTTTACTGGTAAATTTTTTTGTTAATGCTACAGCATCATCTAAGGATTGGGATGACATGGTCGGGAAATTTTGTTGAAAATGTAAAATCAAAATTAGTACCAGATAGTGGTACCTGTCCAGTGTTTGCCGAAAATAAAATAACCAGCTGTATTCAGCTGGTTATTTATACAAATTGGGGAATATGCGTTGCAATTAACGCTTATTCATGGAAACGTAGTCACGTTCATTTGGCCCTGTGTAAACCTGTCTTGGCCGACCGATAGGCTCTCCGTTTTCACGCATTTCTTTCCACTGTGCGATCCAGCCAGGAAGTCTTCCAAGAGCAAACATTACTGTAAACATATCTGTTGGGATGCCAAGAGCTCTGTAAATAATGCCAGAGTAGAAATCTACATTTGGATACAACTGTCGATCAATGAAGTATTGATCGTTTAATGCAGCCTGCTCCAGTTCTTTAGCGATGTCCAATACAGGATCATTCACACCTAATTTCTCCAGCACATCATCAGCAGCCTTTTTGATGATTTTTGCCCTAGGATCGAAGTTTTTGTAAACTCTGTGGCCAAATCCCATCAATCGGAATGGGTCGTTTTTGTCTTTTGCTTTGTCTAAATATTTTTTAGCATCACCACCATCAGCTTTGATAGCTTCCAGCATCTCGATTACAGATTGGTTAGCTCCACCATGAAGTGGTCCCCATAGCGCATTAATACCTGCTGAAATTGAGGCATATATACTTGCCTGGGAAGAGCCCACGATTCTTACAGTGGAAGTAGAACAGTTTTGCTCATGATCAGCATGAAGAATAAGTAATTTGTCCAAAGCAGAAGCAACGACCGGGTCTACATCATATTTTTCTGCCGGAAGCGCAAACATCATTTTCAGAAAGTTTGAGCAGTAATCCAACGAGTTATCAGGATAGTTGACTGGATGTCCCATCTCATTTTTGTAAGCCCAGGCTGCGAAAGTCGGCATCTTGGCAATTAAACGTGCAATGCTCAAATCCACTTCTTCTTTGTTTCTCACTGGATTCAATGAGTCAGGGTAGAATGCCGTCAATGAGCAAATTAAAGATGAGAGGACTCCCATTGGGTGGGCATTAGAAGGGAAGCCCTCAAGGATCTTCTTAATGTCTTCATGAACCAACGTATGATGTGTGATTTCTTTTGAGAAATTCTCGTATTGAGCTTGAGTAGGTAGCTCACCATAAATCAGTAAATATGAGACTTCAAGAAAGGTTGATTTCTCAGCCAGATCTTCAATCCGGTATCCTCTATAGCGAAGAATTCCTTCTTCACCATCTAAAAAAGTAATTGCACTCGTGGTAGCTCCTGTGTTTTTATATCCTGGGTCAAGGGTGATTAATCCTGAGGAAGCTCTAAGTTTTGCGATATCGATCGCTGATTCATTTTCAGTTCCGGTGATTACCGGGAATTCATAGTCTTGTCCTTTGAAAGAAAGCTTAGCTGATTCAGACATATATTTTTTGTTTGGATTGCTTATGTTAAAAAACCTTGAAATAGGCTCGTAAGATAATAAAATCAGATAGCTTTTTGATGGCAGAATGTGATCGATGAATTATTATTCCTGTGAAAAGTGAAATAATTCATAAGAATCTCTACCGATTCCTTAATAAATACTTAGAAATCAAGAAGCCTGGATTTATACATCCTTGGTGAATTTTTATTTTGGAATAAAAAAAAGCCCCGGAGGGCTTTTTTTACGCGCAGAAATGCTCGAATACTTCTACTAAGTGATCTCCGATCATTTTTGCATTTCTTCCTTCAATGTGGTGGCGCTCGATAAAATGAACTAGCTCGCCGTCTTTGAATAGTGCCATAGCTGGAGAGGAAGGAGGGTAGGGTAGACAAAGTTCTCTTAGCTTTTCTACCGCTTCTCTATCATTTCCTGCAAAAACAGTGGCTAGTGTAGTAGGTTTTACAGTCGCGTTCTCCACAGCATAGGTTACTCCCGGTCTGGCAGCTCCAGCTGCGCAGCCACATACTGAATTTACTACGACTAGGGTAGTGCCTTTATGGTCAGGACCAAGATGCGTTGCAACCTGATCAGCAGTTCTGAACTCTTCAAATCCTACGCTGGAAAGTTCCGCTCTCATTGGAGCGATCAATTCTTCTGGATACATAATATTACTAGTTTTAAAATACTTATTTTAGAGAAAACCCAATTCAAGCTTAGCTGCTTCAGACATCATATCCTGAGAATATGGCGGATCAAATGTCAGCTCAATCTCCACATTATTAATGCCTTGGATCTGTTGGATCTTATCCTTGATTTCCGAAGGAATGAACTCTGCAGATGGGCAATTTGGAGAAGTAAGTGTCATCAGGATATACACATTGTTTACAGGATAAACGGTGATTTCATAGATCAGGCCAAGATCATATACATCCACAGGAATCTCAGGATCATAGACCAGTTTGATGGCTTGGATCACCTTTTCCTTAAGGTTTTCTACTTGTCCTACCGCAGCTTCCGTTTTACTTTCTGTTGACATAATTTCAGGCATTTTGCTTGGTCTGAATGGCCAAGGCATATAGTTTGATTTGCTTGATCATCGAGGCGAAACCATTTGAGCGCTGGCTTCCGATGATAGAGCCCATTCCGATTCTCTCTACGAAATCAAGCCTTGCATTAATAATCTCCTCCGGGCTTCGATAGTTCAATACTCTCAGCAAAAGCGAGATTAATCCTTTGGTAATATCAGTATTGGAATCAGCTTGGAAATGAACTTTGCCATCTTTTTCCTCTGCTATCAACCAAACTTTGGATTGACACCCTTTGATGGTGTTTTCTTCAATCCTTTCACTATCAGGAAAATCCTCTAAGCTTCCTCCTAGCTCCATGATGTAATATATCGTGGATTCTTTGTCATCTCCAAGGATTTCAAACTCCGAAACTATCTCATCTTGAACTTCCTGAATTCTACTCATTTATTTTTTATTCGGGCAATCCGGCTTACGCTTTCTGCCAATTTATCTATTTCTGATTTTGTGTTATAAACCGAGAAGGAAGCCCTTACAGTTCCTTCCAATCCAAATCTTTTCATCAAAGGTTGCGTGCAATGATGGCCTGTTCTGACAGCTATTCCATTGGCATCCAGCATCATTCCTACATCGTAGGGATGCATCCCTTTGATATTGAAAGAAACTACGCTGACTTTTTGCTTAGCCGTTCCGACCGGGATGAAGCCGTTGATCCGCGTCAGCTGCTCATTGGCATAAGCAAGCAATTCATCCTCATGGGCTTTGATAGCTTCTTTACCTATTTCATTGATAAAATCAATGGCTGCTTTGAAAGCGATTACATCACCGATATTGGGTGTGCCTGCTTCGAATTTGAAAGGGATGTCATTGTATGTTGTTTTTTCAAATGTCACCTCTTTTATCATTTCTCCACCACCTTGATAGGGAGGTATTGATTCAAATACTTCTCTCTTTCCATACAGTACCCCAAGTCCTGTAGGTCCATATAGCTTGTGGGCTGAGAAGGCAAAGAAATCACAGTCCAGCTCCTGTACATCAATCGGTAAGTGGCTTGAGCTTTGGGCTCCGTCCAGAAGCACTTTAGCCCCAACCCCATGGGCAGCATCAATTACTTGCTTAACGGGATTGATAGTGCCCAGAGCATTGGATGCATGAACAATGCTGACCAATTGGGTTTTCGCAGAAAGCAGTTTCTCGAATTCTCCAAAAATAATTTCTCCGGCGTCATTGATCGGGATTACTTTTAGAATCGCTCCCTTTTCCTCGCAGAGCATTTGCCAAGGGACAATATTGGAGTGATGTTCCAGCGTAGAAATGATAATCTCGTCACCCTTTTCTATAAATTTTCTTCCAAAAGTGGAAGCCACCAGATTGATCCCCTCAGTAGTTCCTTTCGTAAAAATCACCTCAGCTGTCTCTCGCGCATTGATAAAATGCTGAACTACCTCTCGGGTTCCTTCGAAATATCGTGTAGCCCGATCTGCCAATGCATGAGCACCACGGTGAATATTCGAATTATCTTTTTGGTAGTAATTGGTTAGCGCATCAAGTACAGTTTGGGGCTTCTGAGTAGTAGCGGCATTGTCAAAATAAACCAAAGGCTTTCCATGTACTTCCTGATGGAGTACCGGAAATAAGCTTCTGATCTTTTCGATATCAATTCCCATAATAGTATTTAGAATTTGCTCCCTAGCCGTTTTTGCACCAATTCTGTACAATATTCGCGAAAGCTTTCGTCGGTGATATGTTCCAATACTTCTCCTGCAAAAGCATATAACAGCAAACCCTTCGCTTGATCCTTCGCGATTCCTCTTGCCTGTAGGTAAAACAGCGCTTCCTCGTCTAGCTGACCGGTGGTACAGCCATGAGAGCACTTCACATCATCAGCCCAGATTTCAAGTTGAGGCTTGGTATTTACCACCGCGTCATCGGAAAGCAAGATGTTATTGTTTTGCTGGAAAGCATTGGTTTTCTGAGCATCCTGTCTTACAAAGATTTTTCCGTTGAAAACGCCTCTTGAGCTGTCTGCAAGAATTCCTTTATAGAGTTCATTGGATTCGGCATGAGGGACGGTATGATCCACGTTCGTGTGATTATCCACGTGCGACTTGCCATTGAGCAGGTACAGACCATACATGTTTCCTTCAGAATTGCTTCCCAGGATAGAAAGATTCAAGTTGTTCCTGACCAATTCACCAGACAGAGAGACAGTCACAGAAGAGAATCTTCCATCTTGCTGAATATCAGTTTCAACAGTGCTGACTTCGATGGCATTTTTGCCTTCATCCTGTAGCTTATAATAGCGGATCTGAGTGTTTAATCCACCTTTTATTTCTACCACTTTGTTTACAAAGTAAGGTGCCTCACTAAGGTTAATGCTGTGATTGATAAAAGTCACTTCGGCAAAGTCACCTGTCTGGATCCATACTCTCGGTTGGATCACTTGTCCCGCGTTAGCTTTGAAGAAATTCAACAGAAGGATTGGTTTCTGTAGTTGAGCTTTTTTCGGAACGGAAATATAAACCCCACCTTCGAAAGCACTCTGGTTCAACGCACAGAAAGGATCCTTTTCAGGCTTTGCAATGCTTCCAAGTGCTGTGTCAGCTTTCTCTGAAAGAAGAGCCACTTCCACTCCTTCAATCGTTGAAGAAAGCGCAGGGTGAAAATGTCCGTTGGCAAATACCAAAACGTCACCTAAATAACCTTCAAAAACATTTGCCTTTACCTGTTCGGCGGTCACTTCGAAATCACCCGCCTGTGCAAAATTTTGGATGTTTTGCTCTAGTTTTTTGGTGATTGCAGTGAATTTGTATTCTTCTGATTTATTAGTAGGGAATCCTTGGGTCTGGAAAGCTTCCTTTCCTGCAGTGCGGACTTGTTCGAAGCCATTGCCTGCATTCCCCAACAATTCCACAAGTATATCTTGCTTAATAAGCGTACTCATGCGTGATGTTTTAGAATGAAAATCAAACGGTAGCGTTAGAATCGACCTCGTCTTTGATCCAGTCGTATCCTTTTTCTTCTAGCTCTAGTGCAAGCTCTTTAGTGCCTGACTTCACGATTTGGCCTTTGTACAATACATGGACAAAATCCGGAACGATGTAATCCAACAGTCTCTGGTAGTGAGTGACCACTATGGTTGCATTGTCTTTGGATTTCAGCTGATTTACGCCGTTTGACACAATACGTAACGCATCGATGTCCAAGCCAGAATCTGTTTCATCCAAAATAGAAAGGGTAGGGGCAAGCATGGCCATCTGGAAGATTTCGTTTCGTTTCTTTTCTCCGCCAGAGAAACCTTCATTTAAAGATCTGCTCAGAAGCTTCTGATCCATCTCAACCAATTTCATTTTCTCTTTCATCAAAGTCAGGAATTTCACCGCATCAAGCGGTTCTTCTCCACGATATTCTCTTACTTGATTGACGGCAGTTCTCAGGAAGTTAGTCGAGCTGACCCCCGGAATTTCCACAGGATATTGGAATGCAAGGAATACGCCTTCTCTTGCCCGATCTTCCGGGGAGAGCTCAAGTAGGTCTTTTCCTTTAAAAGAAACCTCTCCAGCAGTTATTTCATATTCTTCTCTTCCTGCCAATACAGAGGCAAGGGTCGATTTACCTGAGCCATTCGGGCCCATTATCGCATGGATCTCTCCGGCTTTTACTTCCAAATTGATACCTCTAAGGATAGGTGTTCCTTCAATAGAGGCGTGCAAATTCTTTATTGTTAACATAATTCTGTCTAAGCTTTCAATATTCTAATCTTTCAATCTCAAAATCCCTTAACCTACGGAGCCTTCTAAAGTAAGTGCAAGTAATTTCTGTGCTTCCACAGCAAATTCCATTGGCAGTTGATTCAATACTTCTTTGGCATATCCATTTACAATCAAAGCTACAGCGTCTTCAGTAGCAATACCACGTTGGTTGCAATAGAATAGCTGGTCTTCTCCGATCTTTGAAGTGGTTGCTTCATGCTCCACTTTAGCAGTCGGATTATTGATGTCGATGTATGGGAATGTATGTGCTCCACAGCGATCTCCCATAAGCAGGGAATCGCACTGCGAGAAGTTACGTGCATTTGTAGCGCGCTTCATTACCTGTACTTGACCACGGTAGGAATTTTGAGACTTTCCTGCCGAAATACCTTTGGATACAATTCTAGACTTGGTGTTTTTACCAATATGGATCATTTTCGTCCCTGTATCTGCCTGCTGATAGTTGTTGGTTACCGCTACAGAATAGAACTCTCCGATTGAATTATCACCTTTCAATATACAGGATGGGTACTTCCAGGTCACCGCTGACCCTGTTTCCACCTGAGTCCAGGAAATCTTGGAGAAATCGCCCGCGCAAATACCACGCTTAGTCACGAAGTTGTAAATACCACCTTTTCCTTCTTTATCACCTGGGAACCAGTTCTGTACGGTGGAATATTTCACTTCTGCATGTGCTCCGGCATATATTTCCACTACTGCAGCATGCAATTGGTTTTCATCCCGTTGTGGCGCCGTACAGCCTTCTAGATAGGAAACGTACGATTCATCTTCAGCTACAATCAGTGTCCTTTCGAACTGACCAGTATTGGCTGCGTTGATTCTGAAGTAGGTTGAGAGTTCCATCGGACACCGGACTCCTTTTGGAATATAACAGAACGATCCGTCAGAGAATACAGCAGAGTTAAGTGCAGCATAGTAGTTATCGGTCATTGGGACGACCGAACCCAGGTATTTCTTCACCAACTCAGGATGTTCTTTTACTGCTTCGCTGAAAGAGCAAAATACAATTCCAAGTTTGGAAAGCGTGCCTTTGAACGTGGTGGCCACGGAGACTGAATCCAGTACAGCATCCACTGCAATACCTTGAAGCCTCTTTTGCTCATTTAGATTAATCCCCAATCGCTTATAGATATCCAGTAATTCGGGATCTACTTCATCCAGGTTCTTAGGTTTGCTGGCTTGCTTGGGTGCAGAATAGTATTTTAAAGACTGTAAGTCGATTTTTGGGTAATGAACATTTGCCCATTTGGGCTCATACATGGCCTCCCATGTTTTGAATGCTTTTAACCTCCAATCAAGGAGCCATTGAGGCTCTTCTTTCTTGGTTGATATCCATCGAATAGTGTCTTCAGTTAAACCTACAGGAGCCTCATCGGCCTCATAGTTCACTGACCATCCATGTTCGTATTCTTTTGACGTTAGTTCTTCTAAAATCTGATTGTCTTTGCTCATTTGTGCTGAGTTATTTAGACTAATTACATTTTAACGGCGAAGGTACAACATATAATGAAAATATTATATTTCTGCCCATTGGATTATTCTATCGATCATGTGAGGGTTCGATAGAAAACCGCATTTCCGCCAATTCTATAAGGGTGTTACAAAAAAAAAGTATTGAAGGTTCAATACTTTCGATTTTTAACGCAAAGGGAAATTTCTTTATTTAGATTTAATCTTAATTGCTTTATTTCTCCTTGTCGAAAAACTGGATTGGCCTGTTGATGGATTCTTCCAAAACTATCAATGTTTCCGTCCTGTCAATTCCTTCCACTTTTTGGATATTGTCCAGCACAAATCTCAGATGGTTGGTGTCTCTGCAAATAATCTTGGCGAATATTGAATAGTTACCTGTAGTGTAATAGGCACTGACTACTTCGGAAATCGTCTTAAGTTTTTCGATAACGGTGTCATAGAGTGAACTTTTCTCGAGGTAAATTCCCAGAAATGCCGAGATGTCATAGCCCAACTTTGAAAAATCAATGTTTAAAGTCGCACTTTTAACGATGCCCATATCCTCTAGTTTCTTCATACGCACGTGCACTGTACCTGAAGACACAAAGACTTTTTTGGCTATTTCAGTGTAAGGTGTCTTGGCATCTTCATTGAGAAGCGAAATGATCTTCAAGTCTATGTTATCGATATCTAAAATTTTGTCCATTTTTATCGAGTGATTTTGGATGATTGTTAATGAATCTGCCTGTAAATTAGAGATTGTTCAAAATATAGCAAAATTTTTTTTTCAATTTGTAATTAAAAGCAAAAACCACTTACTTTGGACTCGATATAAATGTTCAATTGAATATTTTGTCGATAGAGTAAAAAGTCGAATTAAAATCTGAGATCATTTGCATTTCCGAATTTTAGTTTAATTTCAACTGAAACTTTTAATCTCTAAAGTTATATTTGGGTTTATATTCTGAAAAGGGTCTTGCTTCTGGCGAGACTTTTTTGTTTTTAAAAGAAGGGACAAAATGCATAAAATCACATTCGAAACTATCGACGCCGTATTTTTCTTCTAACTGCATTATCAGGAAGATGGCATCTCTTCGTATTTTTTAACTATTTCGTAGCTGTGTTTTTCTGAAAGTCTCACTAGTTCCTGCAGATTATGGGAGGCAGTATAGTTCAGAAGTTCAGCTTTTATCTCCGTTTGTGAGTTATTGATCACTGAGTAGTTTTCTGTTCCTTTTGCCAATTGAGGGTAAATCACTGGGAACAATTGAACTAATGTTTAATAAATAATTGGCATTTTTTTTAAGCGGTGGAGTATTGACGGAAGTGTATTTTTATTTTTGGAGGGCTCCAGACAACCAGTTTTCATGAGAAATCAACTTAACGATAAGTATTAGGATTGTTTGGAGGGAGATTTACCCTTAACTCACTTTGAAATGAAAGTTAGAAGATTTGCAGTATTGATCGTGCTGTTCCTAGGTTCACAACTTCTTTTTGCACAGCAGAAAAGAGCGCTGACCCATGCAGATTATGATGGATGGGAAAGAATAGCTTCTGAGAAAATCACCAAAAATGGCCAGTGGGTCGGATATGAAATAGCTCCTCAGGACGGAGATGGACGTGTCGAGATTTTTCCGTTCAAAAATCCCGCTACACGCCAAATCTTCCCAAGAGGTTCATCCTTTAGGTTTTCTGCAGATGACGGATTTGCCATTGGCAAAATTGTGCCCGAGAAAGACTCTGTGTATGTATTGAAATTAAAAAAGACCAAAAAGGAAGAAATGCCTACCGACAGTCTTTTTATCTATAATATGAAGGAAAATCAGCTGGAAAAGCTTTCCAGAGTAAAGTCTTTCGCAACACCGGAGGAAGCGGGGAGCTGGATAGCTATTCATTTTGAGAAGGAGAAAAAAGAGAAAGTCAAGGAGGAAGAAGAAACAGAAGCCGATTCCACCGCTAAGGAGGAAGAGCCAAAAAAGACAGAAGGGACAAAACTTACTGTCCGAAAACTGGACGGCTCGGTTAGCTATGATTTCGAACGAGTGAAGTCCTTCGGTTTTTCCAAAAATGGTGACTTCCTTCATTATGTGCTAGCTGAGGAAGATACCTTGGATAATGCGGCTATCTATTTGCTCAACCTGTCAAATGGTGAAAGTAAATTGCTCTCCAAGGGAATGACTTCCTATTCGAATGTTACATTTTCGCCGGAGTCCAACTACCTTGCCTATCTCACAACTGATGATTCTACCAAAGCCAAAAAACCTTACCATTCCCTCTTTCTTCTCCAAACCCGTAGCGGAGATCTAACTGAAATTGCCACAAGGGATTCCGAGGGGATTTTGGAGAATGGAAGAATCAGTAAAGAAGGAGACCTTAAATTTTCTGAGAATGAGGAACGTTTGTTTTTCGGGGTAGCTCCGGATTATGTGGATTATAGCTACGAAAGTGATACGACTATTTTGGATGATGATAGAGTGAGTCTGGATATTTGGGGATGGCAGGATTCTGAGATTCAGCCTATGCAGCTGAAAAACAAGGAGCGTGAAGAGAAATTTTCTTACCTGGCTGCAATAGATTTGAAAACAGGTAAAATCACCCAGTTGGCAGACCCGGACGTGAAAAATGTAATCCTGGAAGCAAAAGTAGAACGTGATTTTGGATTGGCTTGGACTGATGAGCCCTATCGGATCAACTACAGCTGGAACATTCAGATTGGTAGGGATTTATACCTAGTAGATTTTAAGGATGGATCCAAAATGTTAATTGAAAAGGACGCTTCCGGTTTTCCTTCGATTTCCCCTGAAGGCAACTATGTGTATTGGTATGACGGACAGGATAGCAGCTGGGTAGCCTATGATGTTGCCAACAAGGCCAAAATTAATCTTACCAAAGAACTTCCTGAGGTATTTTATGAAGAATTGCATGATTCACCATCACTTCCCGGAAGCTATGGCGCTGCGGGTTGGTTAGCTGGAGACGAGGCATTTCTGGTTTACGATAGATTTGATATCTGGAAAATAGATCCACGTGATCCGTCTGCAACAGTAAACTTGACCCAGGGAATGGGGAGAAAGTCAACTATTGTTTTCAGAAGACAAATTCTTGACAGAGAGGAGCAGAGTATCGACCCAAAAGGTCAATTGCTTCTTAGGGCATTCAATGAAAAGACCAAAGACTCAGGTTTTTTTACAGGGGCTTTTGACGGGAAATCAGCTCCAAAACAGTTAGTGATGTCAGCTAATCGTTACTTCGGTTTAACCAAAGCAGAGGAGAGTTCAGCTATTTTGATCAACAGATCAACCTATCAAGAGAATCCTGATATGTATTTGGGTGACCTCACGTTTAAAAATCTCAAAAAGGTCTCGAACCTAAATCCTCAGCAAGCCAACGTGAATTGGGGGTCAGTAGAATTGGTGGATTACCTAACTAACGACGGAGAACCTCTTCAAGGGTTGTTGTTTAAGCCGGAGAATTTTGACCCATCCAAAAAATACCCGATGATGGTTTATTTCTACGAACGTAGCAGCGATGGACTCCATAATTATAGAGCTCCTGCTCCTAGTGCCTCCACTATCAATATTCCATATTTCGTAAGTAACGATTATTTGGTCTTTGTGCCAGATATCAAATATCAACTTGGTCTTCCAGGACCGAGTGCCTACAATTGCATAATCCCAGGTGTGCAGTCAATTGTCGCCAGAGGTTTTGTGGATGCTGATAACATGGCTATTCAGGGTCAAAGTTGGGGTGGTTATCAGGTGGCTTACCTTATTACCCAAACCGATATGTTCAAAGCTGCCGGTGCAGGCGCTCCTGTAGTGAATATGACATCAGCCTATGGTGGAATCAGGTGGGGGACAGGGATGAGCCGTATGTTCCAATACGAGCAGACCCAATCCCGGATAGGGGGTACGCTATGGGAAAAACCTCTTTATTATGTAGAGAACTCTCCTTTGTTCTTTATGGACCGTGTCAAAACGCCCGTACTGATCATGCATAACGATGAGGACGGAGCTGTTCCGTGGTATCAGGGGATTGAAATGTTTATGGCACTCAAGCGATTAAATAAGCCAGCATGGCTTCTTCAATACAATGGCGAAGATCATAATCTGGTGAAGCGGAAAAACAGAAAGGATTTATCAGTCCGGTTGAGTCAGTTCTTCGATCATTATCTTAAGGGCGAGCCCGCCCCACTATGGATGACAGAAGGTCTTCCTGCGGTCCAAAAAGGAAAGACGCTAAAGTATGAGCTAGACAAAGATTGATTTTTCTCTTAGATTTTATCAGGAAAAACGAAAGGACGGGAGGGTAATGAATTGTTGCTTTAGAAACAAAAAAAAAGGAGGCTCCGAAAAGCCTCCTTTTAAATATTGTGCGGGGATGATTACATCATGCCGCCCATTCCTCCGCCGCCACCCATTGGAGGCATTGCAGGGCCTTCTTCTTTCATATCTGCTACTACACACTCGGTAGTCAAAAGAAGCGCTGCGATAGAAGCTGCATTCTCAAGAGCTAGACGGGTTACTTTAGTAGGATCGATTACTCCAGCTTTGAACAAGTCTTCGTAAACATCGGTTCTGGCATTGTAGCCATAGTTGCCCTTGTTTTCTCTGATTTTGTTGATCACTACAGATGGCTCACCGCCAGCGTTGGATACGATAGTTCTCAAAGGGGATTCTATAGCCTGTCTGATGATGTTGATACCGGTATCTTCGTCTTCGTTTAGGCCTTTAAGATCGTTAAGCGCTTCGGCAGCCCTTACAAGAGCTACACCACCACCTACTACCACACCTTCTTGAACAGCTGCTCTAGTTGCGTGAAGTGCATCATCTACACGGTCTTTCTTCTCTTTCATTTCTACTTCTGTAGCAGCTCCTATGTAAAGGATAGCTACACCACCAGAAAGTTTAGCAAGTCTTTCCTGCAATTTCTCTCTGTCGTAGTCTGAAGTGGTTTTGTCTATCTGAGCTTTGATTTCAGAGATTCTGCCTTTGATCGCAGCTGCATCTCCGGCGCCATTCACGATAGTTGTATTGTCTTTGTCAATGTTGATTTTCTCAGCTCTTCCAAGCATGTCAACAGTTGCATTTTCCAATTTAAAGCCTCTTTCTTCAGAGATCACTGTTCCACCGGTAAGGATCGCGATGTCTTCCAACATTGCTTTTCTTCTGTCTCCAAAACCAGGAGCCTTAACAGCTGCTACTTTCAGGGCACCTCTGATTTTGTTTACTACCAAAGTAGCAAGCGCTTCGCCATCTACATCTTCAGAGATAATCACCAATGGCTTACCGGACTGAGCTACTGGCTCAAGCACAGGAAGCAATTCTTTCATTGAAGAAATCTTCTTGTCGTAGATCAAAATGTAAGGCTGCTCTAGTTCAGCTTCCATTTTCTCCGTGTTGGTCACGAAGTAAGGAGAAAGGTAACCTCTGTCGAACTGCATTCCTTCTACAGTTTTAACTTCAGTTTCAGTACCTTTTGCTTCTTCTACAGTGATCACACCGTCTTTGCCTACTTTGTCCATTGCATCAGAAATCATTGTTCCGATTTCTTCGTCATTATTGGCAGACACGGTTGCTACTTGGGCAATTTCTTTAGAAGTAGAGATCTGCTTGGAATCAGCTTGAAGTTGCTTTACAACTGCAGATACTGCTTTGTCAATACCTCTTTTGAGATCCATTGGATTAGCTCCGGCAGCTACGTTTTTTATACCTACGCCAAAGATAGATTGGGCAAGTACAGTAGCGGTAGTAGTACCGTCACCCGCGTTGTCAGCAGTTTTGGAGGCTACTTCTTTTACTAGCTGAGCGCCCATGTTTTCGATTGGCTCTTCCAATTCGATCTCTTTAGCTACAGATACACCATCTTTAGTAATGGTAGGAGCTCCGAACTTTTTATCTATAATTACATTGCGGCCTTTTGGTCCCAATGTTACTTTCACTGCGTCAGCTAGCGCATCTACGCCTTTTTTCAGCTGGTCTCTTGCACTTGTGTTGAAAAATAATTGCTTAGCCATATTGTTAAATATTTTGGTTAACGATTAGGGATGATTAATTAAAGGATTGCGAAAATGTCTGACTCTCTCATGATGAGGTAGTCACTTCCTTCTACATTTAGCTCAGTACCGGAATATTTCCCGTACAATACCGTATCACCAACTTTTACGGTAAGAGGTTCATCTTTTTTACCGTTTCCCACCGCTACTACAGTACCTTTTTGTGGTTTTTCTTTAGCGGTGTCTGGGATGTATAGACCAGAAGCTGTTTTCTCTTCCGCTGCAGCAGGCTGTACCAAAACTCTATCTGCAAGAGGTTTGATGTTCACTTTTGACATAGTATAAATTGTTTAAGGTTAGATTAGAATGTACAACGCTAGTAGCACTTCCTGTGCCAAGGAAGGAATCATGGGAAAGGCTGACAAATCGGCTGTCAATCGGCTGTTTTCGGGTGGACATTCCCGTTTTTTTTGGCAGAGATGACTGCCATTTTTGCTCAGAACGCTTCATAATTGTCAGAAATTCGTAATTTATTACCAAACAGATTCCTATGAAAACTCTACCGAAGAACTGGATCACTGAGGGGCACATTGATTTTGAATATAAAAAGTATCAGTTGCTTGCCTATTTGCAGCTGACAAACAAGCATTTCAATGAACTGAAACTTTACCCGGACCTCAGCGAATTGATTGATCATTATCGGAACTTAAACGAGTTGAAGTCAGGGAGTTTTGAGCTTAGTCAGCTTTTTCCCAAGACGTTGGATTCTATAGACTTTCAAAAAGGTAAGCTGAATTACCAATCCAGCGTAAGCGAGGATAGCGTAATGAAAGAACTTTCCATGATAGCTGAATTTGCCTTGCCAAAGTTGGTTCGCCAGATAGAGGAGGGAAGGACTATATACGATTTTGTCGAAGACCAACTGGAATTTGAGCCGGTAGGAATAGTCCCTATTTATAATCAGGAAGGGTATATATTATTGTCCAGGGAGAAAAAGAAAGAGGTGCACGTCTATCGCTATAGATCTAGTCAACTTCATCTCGCAGGAGAAAAATTCCGGAGCATCAGCATGTGGCTAATTGGGATATTTCAACGTAGCTTAATCAATACCGTAGAAAAAATAAAAATGGATTTGATCCGGGAGATCAAAGAGCTGCCAAATCCTGCTACCTGGAGAATCCACAGCCGGCAGGAATTCCCACTTGAGGAGACTCTTGTCCCAATCAGCAAGCGGCTTTTGTTAAAGACAGTTACAACCTAGGCTATTAACAAAAAAGTCTGCTCTTTTGCCGAGCAGACTTAAGTATGTATAGGGAATATTCTACTTAGTTTTCTGAAGTAGTATCAGTCTCAGCAGGAGTTTCTTCAGTGGCTTCCGGAAGCAGGCTTTCATCCTGTCCAAAAGTTGGTGCAACTACTTGCTGCTTGGCATTCTCAATGTTCGGAGATGAAAACTGATTCGACTGTGATCCGGTATAGAATGCAGAAGATGCCAGAGAAAGTACAAGAATGGAAATTGCCAATACCCAAGTGGCTTTTTCAAGCACATTTCCGGTACGGGTCACTCCCATGATTTGTGAGGCACTACCGCCGAATGCTGCACCTACTCCTCCTTTAGAATTCTGACCTAGGATTACTAAGATTAGCAATACAGCTAAAATCAGAATAATTGTTATCAATAAAATAAACATATAATATGGGTGTTAATCTTTCAGTTTTTCAATCAAGTCCGCAAAGTAAGCCCTTTTATCCGGAAACTTCAATACCAATTTCTCATAAATTTCTTTGGCTAATTGCTTCTTACCTTGGTTAGCAAGGATCTTGGCATAAGTTTCTGACATCAGGTTATCATTAATCTTAGTGCTGGCAGCGGCAAGGTTTTCTGTATTCTGGTTTGCTTCGATCTCCTTGATGGTCGCCATTTTGATTGACTTCTTACTAAACGCTTTGATCAAATCAATCTGTTCTTTCTTTTTCTGGTCAACAATTACTCTTTTTTCCTTCCTTTTAATGGTCTCAATGAGATCATCCTTTGGAGGTTTTCGTCTCCGAAGTTTTGGTTTGGAAGAGTCAGGTTTGACTTCCGCCTTATTCACTTCCTCTACAGGCTCAGCTTTTTCTTCAACCTTGATTTCAGGTTTAAGAGAAGTTGCTTTTGGGAGGGTAACGTTCTCTTCTGAATATTCTATAAGAGTCTTAAGCCAGATCCTATCTGGACTCGTGATGGCAGCATATCCCAGGGATGGGGTTTTTTCTATCCCATCTTTGAGGAATTCATAACGTGCTGTGAGAACATGCGGGATTTGAAAGTACGGGAAATTCTCCTGCACCTTTTGCAACTGCAGGATCTCGCTGCGGTCTAGGGAATCTGCTTTTTGGACTAATTCTAAAAATTGTGCTGCGTTCACGTCAATTTCTTTTGCTTGAATATAGGAAAATTACCAGTTTGCAACCGTCGCTGTGAAAATATCCTGGATAATACTTGTGAAAATTTCATCCACCAGTTCGCTTTCCACATCCAGAAATGTTGAAGTTCGGGGATCGTAATCCTTGAAAAAGGAAAAAGGTCTTTTCAGATTTTCCTCTTCATTGGCCGTATTGATATATTCCACCTCTACCACAATGGTAAGACGCATAGTACCCGCACGGTCAGGGCGATTGGGATCACCGCTGGATACCGCTGCCTGGGGGGTGAGGGTATAACGTGTGATTGCCCCCATGAATTGTAGGTTCCCGTTTGTGCGCACCAGTTCCAGTTGTGTGTTTCTCTGGTAATATTCTTTCAGTGCTTCGGTAAATCTCTGCTCTATATTGGCAGGCCCTCCGCCGGAATCATTGAAGAAATTTTCTACAGTGAATGTACTGACCTCATCGTAATTGATATTGGTGCCGGTGAAGCTGTATTTGACTGAGCAGCTTTGGAAAAGGGAAAAGACTAAAAACAGCGTAAAGAATATGGACTTATTGGTCAATTTCATATTGTTTTATCTTTCTGTAAAGCGTGCGTTCAGATATTCCCAGATCACTTGCTGCGTATTTTCTCTTATTATTATGCTTGCGCAAAGCCCTTAAAATCATTTCTTTCTCTTTCTTTTCAAGTGAAAGGGAGTTGTCATCTTCCTCGTGTATAATATCCTCTATGGCATCATCTTCATAATCCTCTTCGGTGGAAGCGTTTGACTTATTTGAATCAATCACTAAAGGAACGTAGCTGGAACTGGATTCCGTACTTTCTTTAGTGCCAAATCCACTGTCCATATCCTCAAAAAGTCCCTGATGTTTTTGGATGATGTTTTGGTTTAGCCCGCCATTTTGGTAAGATTCCAGTACAAGTTTTTTCAACTCATTCATGTCTTTTTTCATGTCAAACAGCACCTTGTACAACAAGTCCCGCTCGGAGAAATCTGTAGTGTCACTGTTTTTGGATAAACTTGGAAGTGTCATCGGCAGACGGGAATTATCTGTAGGCAGGTATTTTGCCAATGTAGCGGCATCTACCTCACGTTCACTTTCCAAGAGAGAGATCTGCTCGGCAATATTCTTCAACTGGCGGATGTTGCCCGGAAAGGAATAGCGCACTAAAGCTGCCTGAGCTTCAATGTCCAATGAAATTGGGCGAACGTGGTATTTTTCCGAAAAATCCGAAGTGAATTTCCGGAAAAGTAATACCACATCTTCTCCGCGCTCTCTGAGTGGAGGGACAAAAATCGGGACGGTATTGAGTCTATAATAAAGGTCTTCTCTAAACTTGCCTTTTTCTACAGCCTTGAGCAGGTTGACGTTGGTTGCTGTGATTACCCTGACATTTGTTTTGAGGACTTTTGAGGAACCCACTTTAATGAATTCCCCGTTTTCCAGTACGCGTAAAAGCCTCGCCTGAGTACCTAATGGCATTTCACCGATTTCATCAAGGAAAATAGATCCTCCATCAGTCACTTCGAAATAGCCTTTTCTGGCCTCATGGGCACCGGTGAAAGAGCCTTTTTCATGGCCAAAAAGCTCGGAATCAATCGTTCCTTCAGGAATAGCGCCACAGTTGATTGCTATGAATTTCCCATGCTTGCGAAGGCTAAGTGAATGAATGATTTTCGAGAAGCTCTCCTTACCGCTTCCACTTTCCCCTGTGATCAGCACAGTCATATCGGTAGGGGCAGCTTGCATAGCTACCTGAATCGCATGGTTCAAAAGTGGGCTATTGCCTATGATTCCGAAGCGTTGCTTGACGCTTTGTATTTCCGGATTTGTAATCATTAATGTTTCGGGTTTATTTCTATCACCTCGCCAAATAGCGTTGCTGGAGTACAATCGATGATTTTTACTTTTAAATAATCCCCCAACGTATAGTTGCCTTTAGGAACAATCACCACTTTATTTGCCGAGTTTCTTCCTTTGAAATCCTCTGCTGATTTCTTTGAAACGCCTTCCACTAGAATTAGTTGCTCCTTTCCCAGGTCTAATTTATTACGTTCATGAGAAAGTGCACTCTGCTTTGCGATCACCTCGGACAGCCTTCGCTTCTTCACTTCCAACGGAATATCGTCTGCATATTTCTTTGCGGCCAAAGTCCCCGGCCTCTCTGAATAGAAGAACATATACGAAAAATCGAACTGTACGAGGTCCATCAACGAAAGTGTATCTAGGTGTTCTTCCTCTGTTTCGCTGCAGAATCCTGTGATCATATCGGAGGAAATTCCGCATTCTTCACCTAATACCTCCCTGATTTTGGAAACACGCTCCAGGTACCATGCACGATCATAGGTCCTATTCATCATTTCCAACACACGGGAGTTGCCACTTTGAGCAGGCAAATGGATGTATTTACAGATGTTGTCGTACTTTTTCATCGTGTACAGGACCTCGTCTGTAATGTCCTTTGGATGGGAGGTAGAAAACCGGATTCTAAGTGCAGGATCTACTAAAGCCACCATTTCCAATAAATTGGCAAAGTTGACCACGGCAGTGACTTCATCTTCTTTTTTGTTTAGCCGGGCTTTATTATTCTCTTCAGGAGACCATTTGTAGCTGTCGACATTTTGACCGAGCAAAGTAACTTCCTTATATCCTTGGGAAAAAAGATCTCTTGCCTCTGCGACGATGGAATAAGGATCACGGCTTCTTTCCCGGCCTCTGGTAAAAGGCACCACGCAGAAGGAGCACATATTGTCACAACCACGCATGATGGATATAAAGGCCGTTATACCATTGGAATTCAGCCGGACCGGAGAAATGTCTGCGTAGGTTTCTTCACGGGAAAGAAAAGTGTTCACTGCCTTTTGTCCGTCTTCTGCTACTGAAAGGAGATTTGGAAGATCACGGTAGGCATCCGGGCCAACTACGATATCCACGATCTTCTCTTCCTCCAGAAGCCTCTCTTTCAATCGCTCAGCCATACAGCCCAAAACTCCAATGGTCATTTCAGGTTTGTTTCTTTTGGCTCTGTTGAAATCAGTGAGTCGTTTTCTTACGGTCTGTTCGGCTTTTTCACGAATAGAGCAGGTGTTGAGGAAAATAACATCGGCTTGATAAAAATCAGAAGTTGTGTCAAATCCACCTTCTTTCATTATAGATGCCACAATCTCAGAATCAGCGAAATTCATGGCACAGCCATAGCTTTCTATGTAAAGTTTTCGGGTTTTGCCGGTGTTTTCATCCACTGTGGTTTTGAAGTCGCAGGCTTGTGCTTCTTCCCCCGAGATGATATCTATGTCTGCAATCAAATTATTCATGTACTTGGGTTTTTCCATTCTTTCGGATGGCGAAATTACGAAAATGCGGACAAAATGGCAGGATGTGTGATTCTTTTATTTGTTAAAACTCTTAATGCTTGGTGACTGGGTATTTCCCAAATCGGGTAGATGTTTTAGTCCATCCTAACATTAGGCCCATTTGGAGGGAATCAAGTGCTTTCTATTCTTCAAAAGGTATCTTCAGCTGCTCGCCAAAATGCTGATGTTCTTCCACAATGTTGAGATTGGATATACCCAGACCTAGCAGGCGGATAGATTTCTCAAAGGGTTCCTGGGCCAAAAGCTCCTGTGCGATTTCCCAAATATGTTCTTCATGGGGATATTGCTCTTGGGTTTTGCTGCGTGTTTGTTGGGTGAAATCCGAGAATTTGATTTTCAGCGTGACAGTTCTGCCTTTTATTCCAGATTTCTTAATTCGCCTGACTAGTTCATCACAGATGTGCTTTAAGGCTGCGAGCAAATCTTCATTTGCCATAAGGTCACTGGCAAAGGTGTTCTCAGCACTCAACGACTTTCGGATTCTATGCGGCTGTACTTCGGATGAATGGATGCCACGGACGATATTAAAATAATGGATGCCTGATTTGCCAAATTTCCGGGTGAGGTATTGTAGGGAAAACTGCTTCAGGTCTTTTCCGTTGTGAATCCCCAGGCTACCCATTTTTTCGGCAGTTACCTTTCCTATTCCAAAGAACTTTTTGATGGGGAGCTTTTCTAAAAACTCCTCTGCTTCCTCAGGAAGGATCACCGCCTGTCCATTGGGTTTATTGAGATCAGAGGCAATCTTTGCCAGAAACTTATTGTAAGAAACTCCTGCCGAAGCATTCAGGCCTGTACTTTCTTTGATCTTCTGCCGGATCTGTTTTGCGATGAGGATGGCGGATTTCAGTCCTTTTTTGTTTTCAGTCACATCCATAAAAGCTTCGTCAAGGGACAGGGGCTCGACCAAGTCAGTGTATTCATAAAAAATCTCCCGGATTTGACTGGAAATCTCCCTGTATCTATCAAATCTCGCCGGTGCGAAAATAAGCTGGGGACATTTCCTGGCTGCAAGAACGGAGGGCATAGCAGAATAGACACCGAATTTTCTTGCTTCATAACTTGCCGCAGCGATTACTCCCCTGGCTGCATTTCCGCCCACGACAAGTGGCTTTCCCCGCCACTCTGGATGATCCAACTGCTCCACAGAAGCATAAAAAGCATCCATATCCACATGGATGATTTTCCGGATTGGGGGAGTTGTTATTTCTTGTTCATTTTCCACTGAGCACTTCTAGGATTGCCTGGGCTTTAAGGCTGCATTCATCATATTCCTGGTAAGCATCTGCATCGTATGTGATTGCGCTGCCCACTCCAAAGTAGAGATTTTTCACTTCTAGATCGGCAATAATGCTACGGATGACTACAGAAAAGTCGAAATCTCCATTTTCCTCAATTACACCAAAAGCCCCCGAAAACCAACCTCTTTTGAAGCTTTCCAGTTCATCAATGATTTCCATTGTACGGATTTTTGGAGCTCCGGTCATGCTCCCCATCGGGAAAGAAGCCTGGAGGATATCGGAGAAACTTACCCCTTCTTTAAGCTGGGAAGTAACTGTGCTGATCATCTGAAATACTCTCGGCAATGGATAAATACCAAATAGTTCCTTGACTTCTACTGAACCTGTTTTCGATACTTTCGAAAGATCATTCCGCATCAGGTCTGTGATCATCAGGTTTTCTGCCTGCTCCTTTTCACTGGAAGCAAGGATCTCTTTATTGGCGGTGTCCTCGGAAACTGATTTCCCGCGTTTGATGGTTCCTTTGATGGGTTGTGCTATGATTTTACCACTGGTTCTTTTCAAATATCGTTCAGGAGAGGCAGAGACTATCCATTGGGATTTTGCCTTGAAAAGGGCAGAAAAGGGCATTGGGGAAATCTTGTTCAGTTTGAAATAAGCTGCAATTGGATCCCAATTGTAAAATGCGCCTGAGTAAGCCTGGCAAAAATTGCTCTCGTAGGTGTTTCCCTCGATGATGTGGTTTTGAATGGCCAGGACTTTTGCCAGATAATCCGCTTTAGATAGTTGGGGGTTAACAATACAAGCAGTATCTGAGGGAAACGGAAGCTTAGTCCTTTCAATTTCTTCCCAAAAAACATCCTTCAGTTCTATGTTAGAGAGGAGGTATTCCCCATCAAATTCTAAGCAAATGGATGGCTTGAAAAAGCAGATTTCCGGTAGATCCAGAAAAGCAAAATTATCGCTTTTGAGCTTTTCTAATCGGTTTTTAAAATCATATCCAATTACTCCGACCTTTTTAAAGTCTGTAGATTCACTCCATAGTTCACTTTCGGTTAATTGATTATTCCCTGCAAAAAACCTGGTGGCAAAAGGTTCTTCTGGGTATTCATGTCCATTTCCGTTGGTAAAGGCAAAAAAATCAAAATGTGCGTCTGCCCATCGGCAAAGCTTTTCGATCCATAAGGGGTCTGGAAGGGGATAGATGAAGGGGGTGCTTTTCATTGGTAGCACAAAAAAAGAGGAATCCTGTTAGAATTCCTCTTTCAAATGAGTTTGTTGTGATTAATTGGCTTTTGTATCCAAAACAATCGATACGCTATTGTAAATGAATTTGTCTTTTGTCTTGTCGGCAGCAGTAGCTTCATCACCATAAGAAAGACCCCAGTCGGTACGGTCGATATTGAACCCTGCTTTAACAGATGCAGTACCGTTGGAGACAGTTACCGTTGCCGGAAACTTGATGTTTTTAGTAGTTCCTCTCATAGTAAGGTTGCCGCTGATCCAATTGGTAGGGGCTTCGGGTGCCAGTTCAGAGTCGGAGGAGGGGGTGAATTCAGTTTCAAACTCCTCTTTGTCGGTTACAACATCACCTGCAGAGAATGGTTCTACAGAGGTGATCTCAAAAGTAGCGGTAGGGTGAGTTGCTGCATCAAAGAAATCTGGTGACTGTAGATGGCCATGAAGCTTTCCATAATCCTCAGAACCCGCTTCCAGGTCTTTGATCTCCAGCTTAGTGATGTCAAAAGTGATTTTACCGCCTGCGATAGTTTCACCTTCAGTGATGAGTGTACCTTCTACAGCCGGGATCACACCGTTGTGCTGTCCTGCAGGCTTGTAACCGGTCCAGGCGATAGTGCTGGCCCCTGTGTCAACAGTTAGCGTAGTGCCTTCTGCCTGTGCTACTTCCTGTGCGTCGGTTGCTTCTACTGTTTCAGTGGATTTGCCACAGGCAAAAGTCATTAGAGCGGCCGCAAGGATTAGGCCTGATTGTTTGATAGTTTTCATTGTTGTGAGTTTGGTTTCAATTTAGATGTATAGACATGGAAACTCAAAGTTTGCCAAAAAGTTCGTTACTCAAAAGAAAAAGTGAAACTTTGTTTCTGATATAATAATAATTGAAACACAATTGGTTTTGTAAAATGGCACTGCTATTAGAAGTAAACGGTAAAAGTCCCGTAGTTGGAGATCGTTGTTGGTTGGCACCAAATTCCACAGTAGTGGGTGATGTGATCATGGGGAATAACTGCACGGTGTGGTTTAATGCCGTAATTCGTGGTGACGTAAATGAGATCCGTATCGGGAATGATACCAATATTCAAGATGGTGCTGTGATCCATTGTACTTACCAAAAGGCCGGAACATATATAGGCAATCAAGTCTCAATTGCCCATAATGCTATTGTGCATGGCTGTACGATTCACGATAGGGTTCTTATAGGGATGGGAGCAATAGTGATGGATGGAGCAGTGGTCAATTCCGGAGCGGTAGTAGCTGCGGGGGCGGTAGTCTTGGCAAATACAATTGTAGAAGCAAATTCGATTTATGCCGGGATGCCTGCCAAAAAAATAAAGGATACCGGAGCGGCTATGGAAGAGGTGATCTCAAGAACTGCAAAAAATTATCCTACTTATGCAAGTTGGTTTTCAACATGAGATAGTTTTAAACAATAACAGAAGGCAGCGGGAAAATTGCTGCTTTCCGTTATTTCAGGTAGCGCTTACTGTTTCCAGCTGGCAGGATCATTTCTCCATTCGGTAAGAGATGCTAGTGTGTCGTCTGTAATGTATTTTCTTTGTACTGCCATGGGAAGCATGGCTTCGTAGTGGCTCAAGCAAATTAGTTTCACTCCTGCTTTTTCGAAGTTTTGCGCAGCCGTATCAAATCCATAGCTGAAAATGGCAACCATTCCCAGTACTTCAAATCCTGCGTCCAGTAAATCCTGGGTAGCTTTGAGCGAACTTCCGCCGGTAGATACAAGGTCTTCCACGACAACGACCTTTTGACCTGGCACGACTTTTCCTTCGATCATGTTTTCCATTCCATGGCCTTTCGCTTTGGAACGAACATAGATAAATGGGAGGTCAAGGTCATTGGCAAGCAAAGCTCCCTGCGGGATGCCGGCAGTAGCTACTCCGGCGATTGCTTCCACATTGGGAAAATAATGCTGAATACTCCTGACCAACTGTTCTTTGATCATCGTACGGACCTTGGGAAAAGAGAGAGAAAGTCTGTTGTCACAATAAATAGGCGATTTCCAGCCGGAAGCCCAGGTGAATGGCTTTTCAGGTTGCAATCTTATGGCTTGAATTTCCAGTAATTTATCAGCTACTTCAGCAGCTACATTCGCGTCTAAAATTTCCATGCTTCAAAAATAAGAGATTAACACTGGCGAAGGTTGTAGCAAGTGAAAAAAATATGCACTTTTGACTAATTCCAACTACGCAAACTTTTGATTCACCCATGAGAATCTTCGTGAACGACAAACCTTTTGACCTGCTAAGCTACGAGGAACTGAATCCGTCGAAGTCTTATGAGGCTGTCTATCATCAGCTAGAAGAACTGCCTGCGCATTTGCCATGGAAAGACGATATTCTTTTTCATGAGCCTTCACATGATCTAATTATCAGGTTGTTATATATTCTTCGTACCAGAAAGCTGAAAGATCTGGATTCCATTACTTTGGTGAGCAAGGATAAGTCGGCGTTGAAGAAATTTGTAAAAAGCCGCTTCTCTACCATCAAAGCCGCAGGCGGGGTGGTTGCTAAGAAGGATAAAATATTATTGATCTACAGACTTGGGAAATGGGATTTCCCAAAAGGGAAATTTGAAAAAGGAGAGACTCCCAAGCAATGCGCTGTACGAGAAGTAGAGGAGGAATGCGCTGTGAAAGTGAAAGCAGGCAAGCACATCTGCAATACCTGGCACACCTACACCCAGAACAGAAAAAGTATCCTTAAGAAGACCTATTGGTTTGAGATGGACTGTGTGAACGATTCTGGGATGACTCCACAGACTGAGGAGGGGATAGAAGACATCAGGTGGTTCTATGAGGGGGATGCGAAAATCGCTCTTATCAATTCTTATCCTTCAATGCGCTATCTCTTCAAACAATACATCAAAGCACATCTTAAACCTCAGACATTGTAAGGAAGGAATTCTGTCACATCACCGCCAAAGCGATGTACTTCACGAATAATGGTAGAACTTATCGCCGCATACCTTGGGGAAGTGATAAGAAACACGGTTTCTAATTCCTCATTTAGATAGCGGTTCATTTGACTGATCGTATTCTCGTATTCAAAATCAGTAGTATTCCTCAATCCTCTGACCAGAAACTGGGCATTATGTTTTTTGGCAAGTGTTGATGTCAGTTCATTGTATACAATGACTTTTACGTTGGGTGTATTTTGATAGACACTTTCTACCTTTGCCACCATATCATCAATTTCAAAATACCTTGATTTCTTGGTAGAGTTATATCCGATACCAATAATCACCTCATCAAATAAATCTAGACTTCTCATCACAATATCGTGATGCCCAAGTGTGTACGGATCGAATGAGCCAGGAAAAATGGCAATTTTTTTCATATGATTATGTTTTGATTTTTATAGGTCACATGGAATCTCGCATGCATTATAATCATCCAGGTGTGTGACTTTGGAGCCATACTCGATTTCATATTCCCTTTATTTTTCAAAGGCGACATGAGGCCTTTGTCCCCAAACTAATTAGTAAACGAACAAAGCAATATTTGGCAATTTTGGTGTAATAGCCTAATTATATTGCCATTTGGTCTCGAATAGGTTGACTGATTTCAAATGCTTGAACCCGTGGGTATAATTCTGATTTGCATGTGCGGTCAGCAGACGGAAATTG
Source organism: Algoriphagus resistens (assembly GCF_001442615.1). Classification (GTDB taxonomy): domain Bacteria; phylum Bacteroidota; class Bacteroidia; order Cytophagales; family Cyclobacteriaceae; genus Algoriphagus; species Algoriphagus resistens. Next base: position 314,881 of record NZ_LMXN01000001.1, read on the forward strand.
TAAAAGTATTCCTTTCCCCAGTCTTCTGTAGTCCCGCTTTCATCCGTTGCGCCATACAAGCTGATTCGCACGTAGTTCTTATCAAATTTCAGCTGCTCAATGAGGATCATGGCATATTTCAGTATGTCCTCTTTGGAGTCAACGGTAAAAATGTTGAAAGCTGCAAGTTCTTGGTTTGAAAAAGCAGCAGTATAGATTTGATTTCCAAAAAGGTTTATCAAAATTTCCTGCCCGATCAGGTTAAATCTTTCTTTGAATAAATAGGAAAGGAAAGAAACTGATCCATGATGGAAAGTCAATTCTGAAAATCGTGCTTCCAGGGATTTTTTCAGCTTAACTGGGATAGAGGATACCACTTGGAGATTGTTGCTATCCAGAGGAGTATAGAAATAGCTTGTGTTTTCTTTCTGATCTCCTACAAAAGCCAGATAGGAGGATTCCCGGCCAGGCTGAAATAAAACACCCGGAACAAGAATGAAATCAGTTTGGTGTAGATAGATTGTAGCCGGTATATCGGTTTTCAATAAATGATCTGAGATCACCAATTGCTCTAAAGAATTCCAGTTGAAATTAATGTATTCGTGAATACAGATATTTGTCTGGTTCTTATCCTTGGCAAAAATGAACAGGGAATCGGGATACAAAAAAAGTGATAGGCTCGCTGCGTCTTCCACATCAAACCTATCACTCTTGAATACTTTAAGGTTGTTTTCCAAAATAGGAGGTTTTATTTCCAGTTACCTTCAGTAGAGGCATCTGTTCTTGAACCTACTTTCAAGGCTTTTTCATTGTTGTTCAATCTTCTTTCTGGATTAATCGGAGCAGGATCTCTGATCTCAAATACGGAGATTTCGTAAGAGTTTCTCTCCACTTTGTCTGCGAAGAATTCAAACTGCTTGCCGTTAGAACCTGGAACTATTGCAAGTTTATCAAGATCGAAGTCAGGATATTTTCTTTCGTTAAACAACGAATCGATTACTGGAACAGAACCAAGTGTATCGATTTCTACAGTAGTTGTTTCTGCACCGTAATCTTCGACAATTGTGGTCTCAGTTCTTTGAACAAGCCAGATTTGGCCATTTTGGATAAATGATTTCAATTCATTCCAATTCTCAGCGTATCTTCCGTTAGAAGCCTGAAAAGCCAGTTCTGCGTCTCTAAGCATTTGCAATTTTTCGATAATTGCAGCTTCGATAAGAGCGATTCTTTTTTCGTCTTCAACTACGTCTTCCACACCTTTCCAAAGAAGGTAGCCGAGACCAATTGCCACTACGAAGAAGACCAAGGATAGTACTTTTGATAAATTCATTTGCTAAAATTTTAAGAATCTGGGTAAGGTTGAAGGTTATAAATCGTGCTATTTTAGAGAATTATTTCCAAAATTAAAATATCCTCGCAACAATACTAAGTCCTCGAGGGATTTAATTCCCCAAAAGATTTGATGAAGGGCTTCAATAGGCAATGATTGGATTTCGGTTATGCCCATCCATTTGATCTCTTCAATAATTTGGGAATCTGGATAAAGCTCGGGATCCATACCTAGTGTCAATTCTCCTCCAATTTGTTCCACACGAAAGAAATGTTCCATCGCATGAAGTGGTGCGGCAAGGTATTCGTGAACGAAAAGATAGTCTTTTACTTCTATATCTAAGCCAGTTTCCTCAAAAAACTCCCGCTTTAGATTTACGATAGCACTTTGTCCAAAATACATTCCTCCGCCAGGAACGGACCACATAATCTTTCCGTTACCCATTAAATGTTTGATCATCAGGATTTTTTCATCATGTATCAGAATTCCATTTACACGTGATCTGAGACGATTTCCGAACTTTGCTTCTATTTCCTTGCTGATTTTGTCTTTTGGCATTTACATTCGCTTCTATGAGTAAAGATAAGGAGTCAATCCCGAGACCTTCTGTATTGATAAGCAAATATTTTCCATTTGAGCCGACTTCTGGTCAGGCATCATTTTTTTCCAAAATGGATTATTTTCTGCTGATGGAGCCGGAGAAAAAGCCAACGTTTGTTCTTCGGGGCTATGCGGGTACGGGTAAGACTTCTGTCATATCAGCTTTGGTGAAGGCTTTGCCCAAATTATCACTTCGCTCACTATTATTGGCTCCTACTGGCCGCGCTGCCAAAGTAATGAGTAACTATAGTGGTCGTGTAGCTTATACGATCCACAAGATCATCTATAAACCCTCCAGTGAAGACGGGAGTCTCGGTGGAGGGTTTATACTACAAAAAAACTATTACAAGGATACTGTATTCATAATTGATGAATCATCCATGCTGGCAGATGATGGAGGCATGTCGGGAAACTTGCTGGGAGATTTGATCAGCTTCGTTTTTCATGGGCAGAACAATCGCCTGATCTTAGTAGGGGATACCGCGCAGCTTCCCCCTGTGGGAAGTGAGTTTAGTCCGGCACTCGAATCCGATTACTTGTTGAGATATTTCCGCTTGGATGCAGATTACATAGAGTTGACTGAGGTAATGCGGCAGCGATTGGAATCCGGGATTCTATATAATGCCACCAATCTTAGGCATCAGTTGCAGTGTGAAAAACAGGATATCAAGATTAGCACCGGTCAGTTCAACGATATGTTCAAAATGACCGGAGAACGGCTGGAGGACGGGTTAAGGTATGCTTATGATAAATTTGATGCAGAAAATACCACCATCATCACCCGATCTAATAAAGCGGCAGTTCAATACAATCTATACATCAGGAGAACAATCCATTTTTTCGAAGATGAAATCAGTTCAGGGGATTTACTGATGATAGTGAAGAACAACTATACCTACATGGCTGAGTCGGACAAGGTGAATTTCCTGGCTAATGGTGATATGGCAGAGGTGATGAAAATCCGTTCTTTTGAGGAATTCTACGGATTGAGGTTTGCCACGCTTGAGCTTCGTTTACTTGATTATCCAGATGAACCCCACTTCGAGGCGAAAGTAATTTTGGACACACTTTATTCCCCCAGTCCTTCTCTGACAAGAGAGCAATATAGAAGCCTGTACCAGCAGGTTTCGGAAGATTATGCAGATGTGGCCAGCAAGGTGGAGCGCAAAGAACTGATAAGGAAGGATCCATTTCTGAATGCCTTACAAATTAAGTTTGCCTATGCCCTGACTTGTCACAAGGCTCAGGGTGGACAATGGAAAGCAGTTTTCGTGGATCAGGGATATCTCCCGGAGGATCAGGTGAACAAAGATTTTACCAGATGGCTATATACTGCCATGACTAGGGCTACAGAGGAATTGTATCTGGTGAATTTTGCTCCAACTTTCTTTGTTAAGCCCAAGGGAGAATAGGATCCAGATAGTGAAAGTACTTGAAACAAATAGCTTTTGGCAAGGTATTTTCATCATTATCCTGATAGAAGAAATCTAAAATCTTTAAAATCCGTTATTTTGAAGTTGATGCAAAATATTGAATATTTGAAAACCAAATAATTATAGCCATGAAAAAATTAGGAGTACTATTGACCGTCTTTGCCCTGGTATTTGCATTTAATGCCAACGCCCAAGAACAGAGTCAAAGTGGTGCAGAAATCACTTTTAAAGAAAAATCGATTGATTTTGGTGATATCACCCAAGGGGAAAAAGTAGCGCACACATTTGAGTTGACCAACACCGGATCAGCTCCCTTGATCATATCTAATGTAGCTGCAACTTGTGGATGTACAGTGCCAAGCTGGCCAAAAGAACCAATCGCTCCGGGAAAATCTTCCGAGATCAAAGTGTCTTTCAATTCAGCGGGAAAAATGGGTAAGCAGAATTCTGTAGTAAGAATCTACTCAAATGCCTCTGAGCCAATCGAAAAAGTGTCCTTGATATCCAACGTGCTACCGAAGACCAAATAGGCAAAAGCTAACAGTATACAAAGAGCCTTCCCATTATCGGAAGGCTCTTTTTGATTTTCGGGGAATTTATAGGGGAGGGCAATATTGGCAAAAAAAATTATTGGCTTAAGTTGACACCATTCCGGTTTTGGATTTTCAAATGATTATAATTTGTCTTTTAAGAGCCACATGGAATCTCGCATGCATTATAATCATCCCAGTGTGTGACGTACTCGTCATGCTCGATTTCATATGATTATATTTTGTCTTTTAAGGGCCATATGGAATCTCGCATGCATTATAATCATTCCTCTGTGTGTTGCCTACAACATGCTCGATTTCATCTGTTCAGCCGCAGTGAAGGTAGCCTCCTTGGCACCACTGATTCCCAGTGTGTCAGCAGGCCCTAAATACACGCGCAGAATAGGGGCAAATCACTCCTTTGAATAGGAGTTAAGTAAGGTGGAGACATTCTGTCCGAACGTTGAAATACCAAGCGGAGTGTGGTTAATTCAATTTCTTTACCAACCAAGAAATGCACTTTACTTAAGGGATAATTGACATTTTTCCCGGTGTGGGAGCTGTGCGAAGGGATGTAGGTAACTCCCTCAAAGACGGGGCAGACCGCGAGCTTACGATTAGCGGAGCTAGAATAGCCGTAGTATTTTACTTGGTTCATTACGTGTCAAATTTCAGTTGTCCCACTTTCATATAGAAAAAGTTTCAGTTAGTTGAAAAATATTGGTAGTAAAAACAAAACCATTCCTATCAAAAAAAAGAAAGTTAAAAGGTGTATTTTGTAGTTATTTACTCTCAAAAAAATAAATTGCTGAATTGTCCGGATCAACCAGAATATTGAAGAACCGATTAAAAACCAATTCCCTAATTTAGTTGTCAAAAGCTCCGTTGGAAAAACAAAACAAATAACAGCTGTGAAAATGAAATAATAGCAGATTTGAATGTTTAAAATCTGGATAATGCCTTTGTTTGCAAAGCTTAATTTTTTCAAATCCTTATTCCACTGAAATATTTTCCAAAACCCAAAATGAAAAAGTGCAAACGCAATGTTATAAAGTCCGCAAATAAATATTATTGTATTCATATAGGTAGCAATTCGTTGTTTTTTTTTAGCTTTTGTCATTCGGTCTGACTTGTTCTGTGAGGTTTTTTGGCGGTACTTCGCAAAATGCAGTCGTCAATGCGTCTGTAAACAATTCCTCATTCACTTAATTCATTTCAATAATTGCCCACCCTTGCTTACCTCATTTGTTGTCAACCGGATAAATTATTACTCTGTCTGAAGAAGAAAAAACATCTTGGTCTATTTCTGAAAGTTTAATACAGGTTCTATTGGTTTTGTTATCGTAAGTAGCAAATATTTTTCTCTTTACTCTGAAAGATGTTTTTTCAAAATGCGGCTCTTTATTTCAGGAAACGATAAGGCTAATTTTCGTAATGAGTCAAATGTTACCATCTATAAAGTTACTTTTTTACTGGCGTTAAATGTGTCAAAACACTAAGACTTTTGGACTTGATGCCCCAACGATAGATAAAAGAGAGGACTTTCAACCAAATCAACAACCAAATGATTGGTTGTATTTAAGTTTAAAGAGGTATACATGAATGAGCTAAAATACAATGTTATCAGAAATCCTAACCGGAGCGAAAGAAGAAAGCCTTCTATAAAAGTACTTATGCCCATTTTGTGGTATATAAAGGAAAGTAAAGTTGCAATACCCTTAATCGCTTTGCGTCACCCAAACCGGCGACTCGAATTTTGTATTGATATGATTATCAGTATATTATGTAGGCTCAAAAAAACTGTGCTGAAGTCAGGAGATTTGCTGGATTTCTTCCTCACTACATACTACAGATAGTGTTTTTTCCTTTCTTGGACGTTCTACAAAGTACAGTTTTTTTTCTTCCGCCTAAAACTTTTTCAGCCAGCCCTATTTACTTATTACTTTTCTGATGTGATGAAGACCACGACATCCTATTAGTTCATCCTTTTTGGAACTGAGTGAGGTAGATTAGGGTTTTCCAATCCAAACACACTATTTCATGGCAAGAACAGCGGAACGCAAAGTGACCATGGGGCAGGTCTTTAAGACGATTATTTGGCCCCGAAGAAAGCATTTATTTTTAGGACTATTTTTGATCATTATTTCCCGTCTGGCAAGTCTGGTACTTCCGGGGGCGAGTAAGATCTTGATAGACGATGTAATTCCTTCCAATGATTTGACCATGCTTAAGTGGTTGATCGGAGGGGTGGTTTTGGCGATCGTGGTACAGTCGGTCACCTCGTATGCGCTGACGCAAATACTCAGCGTGGAAGCCCAAAACCTTATTTCCAAACTTAGATCCCAGGTGCAGGCGCATATTATCAAACTTCCCATCCGCTTCTTTGACAATGCCAAAACCGGTGAGTTGGTGTCCAGAATCATGACCGACGTGGAAGGCGTGAGGAATCTGGTTGGAACCGGATTTGCCCAAATGATCGGCGGGATATTGACTGCGGTGATTTCCCTTTTCCTATTGATCAGTATCAGCCCGATGATGACACTCTACGTGCTTTTGCCGGTGGTGGTCTTTGGGTTGGTCTCTCTGAAAGCCTTTGGTAAGATCAGGCCAATTTTCCGTGAGCGTGGCAAAATCAATGCTCAGGTCACGGGAAGGTTGACAGAGACCTTAGGTGGAATCAGAGTGATCAAAGGCTTCAATGCAGAGCAGCAGGAGATCAATACCTTTGCCCAAGGAGTGGACGAACTGTTCAAAAATGTGAAAGCCAGCCTTACTGCCACGAGTTTCGTGACTTCTATGGGGGCTCTGCTGTTGGGCTTGGCATCAGCAGGAATCATGGGAATCGGTGGCTATATGATTATGCAGGGCGAAATGACTTTTGGGGACTTCCTTGCTTTCACACTCTATTTAGGCTTTATGATTGCCCCGATCGTACAGATGTCCAATATAGGCAGTCAGCTCACAGAAGCTTTTGCGGGCTTGGACCGTACAGAGGAAATCATGAATACGCCGTTGGAAGCTGATGACCGGACTAGAACATTGGCATTAAAGGATGTCAACGGAGATATCAGCTTTGACAATGTGTCCTTCGCTTACGAGCAGGGCAAAGAAGTGATCAAGGAGGTGAGTTTCCATGCTCCGGCAGGTTCTGTAACGGCGTTGGTAGGAACTTCCGGTTCAGGTAAGACAACTATTGCAGGACTCGCTGCTACTTTTTTGAATCCAGATTCAGGAAGGATTTCTTTGGATGGCAATGACCTGCAAACCGTAACATTGGAATCATTTAGGGCTAGACTAGGAGTGGTTTTGCAGGATGATTTTCTGTTTGAAGGCACGATCAGGGAGAATATCCTATTCCCCAGACCAAATGCAAGCGTGGAAGATTTGCAAAAAGCGGTAGTTGCTGCGCATGTACAGGAATTTACGGATAGATTTGAGGATGGACTGGATACCTTGATCGGTGAAAGAGGAGTGAAGCTTTCCGGTGGACAGAGACAGCGTATAGCGATTGCGAGAGCCATTCTGGCTGATCCCAAGATCCTGATTCTTGATGAAGCCACTTCCAATTTGGATACTGAATCTGAAACATTGATCCAGGCGAGTTTGAAGGAATTGATGAAAGGTAGAACCACCTTCGTAATTGCTCACCGATTGAGTACAATCCGTCAGGCAGATCAAATCCTGGTGGTGGAAAAAGGTACTATTGTGGAGCGTGGTAAACATGATGAACTCATTGCGCTACAAGGAAGATATTACCAGCTGTACACATTCCAGGCGAGGATTTAGGAAAATGTTGATGCTGGATGCCCGATTCGGAGTGCTGGAAAGAGAAAGACAGAAAAAGGAAGAACTGAAGTCTGATAATTCTGCCTTGAAAGAGTAAAATCCTTGTTAAATTGGACTATGGGAATACGGTTTATGACTAAGGAGGAAAGCAATCAACTTAGACTGGAGGAGTTTTTAAGACTCAGTCCACCTGAGCGATTTATGTCATTTTTTAAAGCTTTCCAGAAGAATACAAAAATTTCCTGCCAAAGCCGCTAGCGAGCCAAATCAGAATAATTTTGTTCTTGAGAAAATTCGAAATGGACTTTGAATTGAAAGAAAGTATAGATCAGTTTATTTTTTTAGCTAATAAAAATGGGGTAAGACGGTTAATGGTAGGCGGCTGAGCTGTCAATTTCCATGGTTAGCAAAGGCACTCAGCTGATGTTGATTTTTGGATTGAGACCACGGATTCCAATCTAGAAAAGTTGGTAAATGTGTTCACCTAAATGGCGTATGAAATCTCCCATTTAGGTGCCGGATGTTTATTCCTTGTTCTTCCAATCATCAGACTATCCTCCCTTTCGGATCCCGGTTTTCGATTTGGGGATTGCACCCCCACAAAATTGATATCCGCCATTGTGGCTTTTGATAACCATGATTTTTTCCAAACTATTTATTGAGAGATTTGAGTTGCGGGATATCAAACAAATTCTTTGGACGTGCTGCCCTTCTTTTTCTTTCCGGCAATTCATTCAAACTGAGCACGCTCCATTTTAGTACCTGATTTTCTGAAATTTCAACTGTAACAGCTTCATTAAATGCCACCCTACATCCTCTTAATCATCTCCACCACCTGGGCGATATGCTCTGCCTGATAGAAATTCTCATGGGCAACTTCATGCGCTATTGTCTCATGCTCCCAAGTGATATGGAAAGGGATATGGATGGCATACCCGCCAAGTTCCAACACCGGAAGAATGTCTGATTTCAGGCTGTTGCCCAACATCAGAAACTCTTCTGGTGACACATCGAGATGCCGCACAAGCTTCCCAAAATCGGCTACTTTCTTTTCACTCATGATCTCTATGTGATGGAAATAATGATCTAATCCTGATTTTTTGAGTTTTCGCTCCTGATCCACCAGATCTCCTTTGGTGGCCATTACCAAGCGGTAATCATCGTGCAGTTCTGCCAGAACTTTCTCTACACCGGGTAGGATTTCCACCGGCTTTTGCATCATATCATAGCCGATCTCCAGTATTCTATCGATCAGCTTCCCCGGTATTTTATGTCCTGAAATCCGGAGGGCGGTCTGGATCATCGATAGCATAAACCCTTTGATGCCGTAACCATACAAACCAAGATTTTCTATTTCCGTGCGATAGAGCTCTTTTATACTGCTGTGCCTTGGCATAAAATCTTCCATCAGCCCACCAAATTCTTCCTCCGCCTCACGAAAAAAGGGTTCATTTACCCAGAGGGTGTCGTCGGCATCAAAAGCGATTATTTTGATCATTTAAGTTCTATTAGTAATGAGACACTGAAAACTGCCTGCTGATCACTGACCTACTTCAAATCCACCAGCCAGTCCAACAGGACATTTCTCCACCCATCTACAGGGCCTTTGCCCAGCCCGAAACCGAAACCATGGCCACCTTTGGGATAGATATGAAGGGAAGCAGGTACCTGGTGTGCATGCAGGGCCTTGTAATAAAGAAAACTGTTTTCGATCGGAACCCCACTATCATCCTGGGCATGAACCAGAAATGTGGGAGGTGTTTGGGCAGTGACATTCAATTCACCGGAGAAGCGGTCAATCAATTCTTGGTCTGCGTTGTCACCGATAAGGTTTTTTCTTGACCCTGAATGTGCACTTGCATCCCTGAATGAAATCACCGGATATACCAAAATGGAGAAGTCAGGACGGGCAGAAAGTGCATCGATGGCATCTTTTTGCCTAGCTACCTCATGTGCATATTGAGTACTGACTGTTGAGGCTAAATGCCCACCAGCAGAGAAGCCCATTACACCAACCTTACCGGGATCGATCATCCATTCTTCTGCATGATGTCTGGCAAGACGCACTGCCCGTTGCGCATCCAAGAGAGGCACTTCCTTCGCATCTGTCAGAGATTTTGAATCAGGAAGTCTATATTTTACCACTATCCCCACGATTCCCTGTGTATTCAGCCATTTGGCAAAGTCTCTTCCTTCCCAATCATAAGCTAATATATGATACCCTCCTCCCGGAAAAATTACTACTGCCTGGCCGGTACGCATTTGCTTACTGGGAAGGAAAACCTCGATCTGAGGAATCTGCACATTTTCTATCCGGATGATTCCTTCTTCAATTGCTTTTTCCTCCAATCCCATATCTTTCTGTAATGGGGGAGTTCCTTCCCAGAGTGGGAGAACGATTTCTTGCGCATTTGTGAGCATGCTGCACATGACGAAGCTGAGTATTAAAAGTGATTTTTGCATTGGTATTAGTTTAGGCTTTGTATTCAAATATTTTGTCCATCAACTGCCAGCGCCAATTATCGGGTGTACCGGGTAAGTTGGTTTGGTATTGACCGAGAAATGCTTCCCATTCCTGAACTTTCTTATTTTCATTATCCAGGGCAGCTTTCTTTTCGAAAGTAAAGTTTTCATCTCCCACCAGTATCATGCTCAGTCGGTGTCGCCAGCGAAATATGCTCATTTGGAGGATGCCTGCTGCCCGGATACTTTCGATGATTTCAGGAGCCACAGCTTTATGGCATTCCACATAAGCACGGATCGCCTCTTGCTCATCTTTCAGATCACAGATCAATACAAAGGTTTGGGTTGTCATAGTTCTAATTTTATTAACTTTTCCATTACCGGTTCAAGGTAGTTGGTTAGGGTGGTTCAAAACTTTATAGCTCCCTCAACGATTGGCAGGCTTGGATTTATGGTAATACAGTCTTCAGTGTCCTAATAAGATAGGTACTGGTCATAAGGCTTGCACCAAATGCAGTCTGGACCAAAACTTTCCAACTTTCTAACTCCCCAACCTCACAACCTTTTGCGCCCTCAAACTAAACAGCAAGACCATCACGAAGCAGGCGAGTGGTAGAATGAATGAGAAATTGACTTCAGGAACCCCTAAAATCAATGTGTCATCATACCCAATTCCCCCGATGTCCATGATCATCCCCTGTAATGTGGGCATTATCGCTCCGCCCACAATCGCCATGACAAGGTATGCGGCGGCGAATTTTGAATCCTCCCCCAATCCATCCAAAGCGATTCCATAAATCGTAGGAAACATCAACGACATGGCGAAGGAAATGGCTACCAAGGAATAGAGTCCATTCATCCCAGGTAGGAATATGGCTCCTGCAGTGAATATAATTGCGAGCACTGAGAATATACCAAGCAACTTAGTTGGAGAAATATAGCGAAGTAAAAATGTACAGATCCATCTGCCTACCAAGAACACGATCAAAGCAGTATAGCCATAATTCACTGCCTCAGCATTGGAGATTCCAAGTACTTCGGCATACTGGTAGATGTATGTCCAGACCATGATCTGTGCCCCAACATAGAACATCTGGGCGAATGTGCCTTCAACAAAGTTCCTGTTTTTCAGCAGGCGGTTCATTGTAGCTTTGAACTCCACTCTTCCGTTTTCTTTGGTTTCAGGCATTTTCACCAAGGCAATAATTACCAAAATCGCGATTACCACCAATCCCAGCATCACGTAAGGATTTCGTATGACCATAAGATCGGCTGTACGGATCACGGCTTTGGCGGATTCATCCAGTGAAGAGAAAATGATATTCCCGTCTGCATCTGTTGCGTTCGATTGGAGCGCATTTAGAATAAATTGTTTTGCTACAAACAGCCCGGCCAGGGCTCCCATAGGATTAAATGCCTGGGCTAAATTCAGCCGCTGAGTGGCGGTGGCCTCCGGCCCCATGGACAGAATGTAAGGATTGGCAGTAGTTTCCAAAAAAGCCAATCCAAAAGTCAGGATATAGAGCGAAGCCAGGAAAAATCCGTAGCTCTCCCAAGCTGCTGCAGGATAGAAAAGCAGGGCACCAAAGCCATAAAGCGCCAAACCAAGTAGAATCCCGGTTTTATACGAATACTTTTTTATAAAAAATGCCGCAGGCAATGCCATGGTAAAATATCCGCCATAAAAGGCCATTTGCACCCAGGAGGCTTGTGTATTGTTCAGCTCGAGAACTCGCTTAAATGCAGCCACCATGGGATTGGTGATGTCATTTGCGAAGCCCCATAGTGCAAAAAGGGACGTAATAAGAATAAAGGGAAGGAGTAGCTCCTTGGGGATCAATGCAGGTTTTTGGGTCATGGGTGTGGTTATAAGGATCGGTCAAGATGAGTGTATCCGCCATCTACGAACAGGTGTTGTCCGGTGATATGTGCGGCTTTATCGGAAAGCAGAAAAATGGCCATGGAAGCGATTTCTTCCGGTGTCGTCATGCGTTTCCCCAATGGGATTTTGGCAGTAATGGATTCTAGTTTTGCTTTTGGGTCCTCAAAGGTGTTTATCCAGTTTTCATACAAGGGAGTATAAACTTCCGCTGGAATGACAGCATTGACGGTGATCTGGTAGGGGAGAAGTTCTACTGCCCACTCCCGCGTAAGTGAAAGTTGCGCACCTTTTGCGGCGGTGTAGCCAGAGGTCCCTCCCTGTCCGGTCACAGCAGTTTTGCTGCTGATGTTGACAATGCTTCCCTTAGATTTCTTCAAAGATGGCAAAGCATAATGTGCCAGATGGTAGTAGTGGTTCAGGTTTTTGGCAACGGATTTCTCGAAGGCTTCCGGGCTTCCATTTTCCAATCCCACGCCGTCGTTTGCTCCGGCATTGTTGACCAGGCCATCTATTCTTCCATATTTTTCAAGTGTGAGTTTGACTACTTTGTCTGAATCAGCAGCATCAAAAAGTCGGATGGGAATCTGAAAAGCTTCGCCCAAAGTGAGGATCTGCGCACCTTCTTTTTCCGAAGGGTCAATCATCACAGGAATTGCTCCCTCGGCGATCAGCCCCCTGGAAATTGCTCCGCCGATTCCTTTGGCACCGCCGGAAATCAGGATGACTTGATTGGTTAGGTTTAGGTTCATTTTATAGTAATTTCTTTTGTTCTATCCTTGCTTTAGCCCCTATCAATGCTTGGTGGAGCTTGGCTTCTAATTCACTTTTTTGGGGTAGTTCTGTCCACTATTCAGATACCCTAATACCGTCTTTTCCTATTTCTGGCAATTCAATCTGCTCAGTGCATTTTCTGCGCAGAGGATTAAGCCTATAGGAGGGTTTTCACCTTCCTGTTTTCGTATTTATTGAGCCACTTTAACTAGAGCTCCATTTGCCCTTTGTTTGTTGGTTTGAATTTGTTGAGTTTTCGCTGCTTTTGATAGAAAGTAATTCTATAAAATGACTCCAACTCAATTTTGTCGCCAGTGGCGACACTTTTTGTGGGTCGCTAAATAGGCTGGCAAATTGCATCATTCTTCTCAGGTTTCTTTCCTGAAAGGAATTTCCGTATGCTTTTGCTAATTGAACAGTTACCTTAGCAATAATCTGTTTGCCATATTCAGCACGCCGATTTTCTAGAATGTGAGTATTTATTCTATGCCCAACTTGCCCGTAAATCAGAGTAAGCGTACGGTTAACTTGAGTAGCAATTTGGCTTTTACCATTTTCTATGATACTTGCCAACTCTTGAAAAAGCAGCTTGTCTCCATTTTTCATACAATAGTTTTAGGTAATTATGTTGAATTAGCATAATAAAAGGGGGTTACCTCAATTGTCGTGATAGTGCCGCGACAATTTGATAATCTTGAAATACTTTTACTACCTCAATCAATCAGCATTTTTTTCTTTTTCAAAGTAGGAAATAATTCTATTTCAATTCGTCCTCAAGCTGGCGGCATGTTGATGCTACGAAAATCAAATTATTTTGCCAGCTAAGATTTACTTCAAATCCCATAAAATGCTACAGCCGTATTGCCCATAATTGCTTCCTTCTCCGACTTGGAAAGTCTGTCAGTAAAACGCTCCACCACTTCCAATACTTGCTCGTACTCCCCGGCTACCCTGCAGACTGGCCAGTCGCTTCCAAACATCAATCGTTTTGGGCCAAATAACTCAAGAGCTACATCCAGGTAAATTTGGAGATCATTTGCTGTCCATTTTTTCCAATCGGCTTCAGTGATCATTCCAGAGACTTTACAGAAAATATAATCCCGCTCAGCGAGTGGTGCCAGCTCCTTTTTCCAGTCTCTCCAGATTCCTAGTTTGATATTTGGTTTGGCCAGATGATCGATAACAAAGGGTTGCTCCGGGGCTTTTTTTATAAACTGTAGAGCGGCTTCCAGTTGATTGTGAAAGATCAGAATGTCATAGGTATAACCTCGCTTGCCTATTTTTTCTATGCCCCGGATAAACTCCTTTCGTAGCATATAATCACTATTCTTGGACTGTAAGATTTCCCGATAGCCCTTGAGTTTTTTTTGGGAAGCAAACTGATCCAAATCCTTATCCAACGCATCGCTTCCCAAGTCTGCCCATCCCACTACCGCTTTGATCTGTTCATGTTCTTCTGCCAGATCCAGCAAAAAAGCTGTTTCATGGAAACTCTCATCGGCCTGCACAGCGACACAGCCAGCTATCTGGTGTTCTTCCAAAATCGGGATCAGATCATCAGGTAAGAAATTCCGCTGGATCACCTTCATATCATCGGTAATCCAGGAATGTTTTTTTGGGTTGTATTTCCAGAAATGCTGGTGACTATCCAGTCTCATGCCTCCGGATCGTTGATTGCTGTCTGCTTAGCTTCACCAAGTCCTTCGATGCCAAGTTCTACCACATCGCCATCCTTCAGGTAAGTAGGAGGGGTCAAGCCTAAACCAACTCCCGCAGGAGTTCCTGTAGAAATGACATCGCCCGGCAGTAAAGTCATGTATTGGCTCAAATGCTCAATCAATGTAGGAATGTCAAAAACCAAATCAGAGGTGTTGCTGTCCTGAAGCATCTTTCCGTTCAGCTTCAGCCACAGTCTCAGGTTGTGCGGGTTTTTGATTTCAGTTTTGGTGACCAAAACAGGCCCTAGCGGAGCGAAGTTGTCAGCACTTTTACCTTTGACCCACTGCCCGCCGTGATGAAGTTGGAAGTCACGCTCGCTGACGTCGTTGTGCACACAGTAGCCTGCAACGTAATCCATCGCATTTTCTTTGCTCACGTACTTGGCCCGCTTGCCGATCACCACCGCAAGCTCCACTTCCCAGTCAGTTTTCACCGAGTTTTTTGGGATCAGAATCGGATCAAATGGTCCGCAAAGGGAAGAAGTGGCTTTCATGAAAATAATCGGGACTTCGGGTACCGGCATTCCGGATTCTATGGCATGCTTGCGGTAATTCAAACCGATGCAGATGATTTTGGAAGGTCGGGCGATGGGTGAACCTAGTCTGGATCCGGCGGGAATTTCATGTAAGTTTTTCTGGTTGGCCCCTAGCCATTCTTCGAGCCTGGCGAGTCCGTTGTTGGTAAAAAAATCCTCATTCCAATCTTCTTGGAAAGGGGAACAGTCCAGGTATTTGCCATTTTCGTTCTCAATTCCAGGTTGTTCTTTTCCGGCTTCGCCGAATCGTATAAGTCTCATATTGGTATCTGGTATTTAGTGTCTGGTAATTAGTAAAGTATCAGGTAGTAAGATTTTAGTATCAAATAGTAAGGCAAAAGACAGTAGAGCCAGGAACCAACGAGTAAGTGTCGGGATTATCATGGATAGCACTAGTTGCTTTGGGCCCGTAAATTGTATTTCTTAATGCCTACTTCAAGTCACATTTTTAATCCCAAAAATCCCCCATCAATCGGAATATTGGTTCCTGTAATGAAGCTTCCGGCATCAGAGCTCACGAAGTAGGCGAGTTCTGCGATTTCTGCTGGCGTAGCCATTCTGCCAATCGGTTGGGTTGCGGCCAGTTTTTCGAACATTTCTTTTTCCTGACCGGGATAATTTTTTGCCAAAAAACCATCCACGAAAGGCGTATGGACTCTCCCCGGAGACAGGCAGTTGCAGCGGATGCCGTCTGCCACGTAATCTCTGGCGATACTTAGTGTCATAGAAAGAGCCGCTCCTTTGGTCATGCTGTATGCAAACCGGTCCGGAATACCGATTGTCGCTGCTACAGAAGCCATGTTGAGGATGGATCCCCCACCGTTTTCTTTAAGCTTAGGAAGAGCCGCTTTGGTGCAGTTGAACATCCCTTTTACATTCACCTGGAACACTCTGTCAAAATCTTCGGGGGAGGTTGTCTCCAACTTTCCTATATGGGAAACTCCGGCATTATTGATTAACGTGTCGATTTTTCCGGGGATGGATTGGATCAGGGACTCAGATTCTTGGGTATCGGCCACACTCCCACAAAGAAATGACACCTGGTGGCCTTTTGAGCGTTCCTCTTGTACCACTTTTTCGCCCACTTCAGGATTAATGTCAATGAAGTAAACTTTAGCTTTTTTGGCTGCAAATAGCTGAACCATGGCGAGCCCGATTCCGGAAGCTCCGCCTGTTATTAATACTGTTTTATTTTCCATGATTAAAGCAAAACGGAAGGTAGCACCTGCATTTTTTAGTGCCAAAGAATTTTATATAGATTATGTAATGTTAATTTTCTAAGAACAGAGCTAAAAGCATGAGAAGTAATAAACTCTAAAATTATGGTAGCTTCCTTCATCTGTCACATGCGCTGGGCAGGATCCAGTTATCGGTCTTCCGACCCACAAACCAAGAAGACTTGGCAACAGACATGCTTGCAGCTAATTACTAAAGCTTTACGGTTTCACCGGTTTTGACAGACTCATCACATGCAAAAGCAATTTTCAGACTAGTTAACGCATCTGCTAAGTGATCATCAAGATTGATGTCTTCCTGGATAGCTTTTAGGAAATACTGCTGCTCACGATTGCAAAGCTCTTGATGACCGGGTTCGTCCGCCAAGGCAATCCATTGATCAGGCTTTGTAAACTTATTTTCAGAATCTATATCAGCATAGTGAACGCGAATGGACTCGGTCTTGGTATGGGAATCCACCTTATCGGATTGTCCACTTGCTCCGGCGTCTTTAGCGGTGATAGAAACTGCTCCTTTTGGTCCAATAACGTCCTTCACGAAAAAGGCTGTCTCACTGACCATTGGTCCCCAACCGGCCTCGTACCAGCCTACCGAGCCATCATCGAACCGGATCTGAAGCTGCCCGTAATTGTAATTATTCGAAGCAATATCCTCTGTAAGCCTAGCGCCGATTGCCGAAACTGAGACAGGTTTGGCTCGTGTCATCTGACACATCACGTCAATGTAGTGCACTCCGCAATCCACAATCGGGCTGAGGGATTTCATCAAATTGCGGTGCACATCCCACATGTATCCCTGACTTTGCTGGTTGAGGTTCATTCGCATCACAAGCGGTTTGCCGAGCTTCTCAGCTTCTGCTATAAATCGGATCCAAGAGGGGTGATGTCTTAAAATATACCCTACAACTACTTTTTTGTTGAGTTTTTTAGCTTTTGCAATGATCCGCTCACAGCCTGCAATTGAATCCGCAAGTGGCTTTTCTATAAAAACATGGCATCCTGCATCCAGCGATTTTAGCGCAAAATCCTCATGGGTATCGGGATAAGTAGAAATACAAACAGCATCAGGTTTTGATTCAGTCAAAGCATCCCCGAAATCTGAATATAAAGGATAATTGGCTTGAAGTCGGTCATTGAGATTACTCTTGGAATCTCCTCTGGAAACCAGTCCGCAGATTTCGAATTCGGGAAACTTGTGATATGCCTCGGCATGGGCAATTCCCATATTTCCGCAGCCGACCACTAAGATTCGTATTGGCGTTATCGTACTCATTTATTTTGGGTCTTACGTTTACGTTATTGATCTTCTTTTTCGTCTATGACTTCTTTTAGCTCATCTTCTTTGGATACCTTCCCTACCTGCATAGTATAGTCCTCTGCATTTCCTGTGATCTTGATAGGAACTCCAAAAATACCCAAAGGAGGCAATCCTAATCGAAATCCAATGCTCATATCTCCATCTAGGCTGACTTGACCTTCGAATCTAGGTCTGAATCCTGCGATTCTCATTCTGGTCCGAGGAATCGTCATCAGGTTATTTGCTATGCTGGTTTTGATCTCCACATCATTGAGTTCAGGATCTTCCAGTTCATTGTTTTCAGTTTTCTTGGCGATGGAGTTCATGAGTTTGAATCCTTTCAGTTTAATTGCCTTCAGGCCTAAAGTGCCTGCTCCGGTGATTGAAGGAAGGACAGGTTCCATGCTTGCATTCAGCCTTCCTGCCAGTCTGTAATCCAAAGAAGCCTGTCCCTGCGCATATTGAGCAAATGAAGCCATCTCCCTGAAAAGCGGAATTTCCTCATAAGCGCGGTGAATGTCAAATTCCCTAGCCTGGACCTGATAGTCAAAATTAGCTGCAAAAGGAGTGGAGGCTATATATTTTCCTGTCATTTCCACGGTGGCCCCTATGATCTCAAAGCTGGTTTTGCTAAGGGAAAGCTGACCTGGCTTAGCGTTGATTTCACCTTTGAATTTCTTTAGCTTAAGTTCTCCGAATTTCATCGAATCTATTCTGGCTTTCACCGATACATCCATATTCATAGGAGGGAGGATGACTCCGGATACTTCTCCGATGCTATCGATTTCTACCTCATTGTTTTCTCCGAAGAAGGCGAAATCATCCAAGTTAATGTAGGGAGAGTAGAATGCTAAGTTGCCTTTTAGAAGCTCATCAGGATTACTCAGGTAGCCTATGTAATTGCTGAAATAACCGTCTGCTTTGATCTCATTCTTTTCATAGCCAAAAAGGAAATTTTCAAAGCTGATTTTATCTTGATTAAATTCTAGGTTTCCTTTTTCCAATCTTAAAGGCTGAGGTAGGAGTTCTGTTCGGACCCGTATATTTTCTACCTGGATGGTTCCATGATTTTGAAGGTTTTGTATTTTTCCGTTTAGCGCGTCACTTTGTAATCCTTTGAGGTTCAGGTCAGTTATCAAAAACCCATTAACGGACATGCCTGAATCGCCAAAAACTTTGTAAAGCTCTCCCAAATCAAGCCTTCCTTTTGAGCTCAAATCATATCGGATATCCTCAAAATTTTCAAGGTTTGCCTTGAGTATGAATGGGTTATTGGCAAAGTGGAATTGGATGGGTTCTACTTCTAATTTCAGATCGGAATAAGAGCTGTTGCTGCTTTTTATTTTCAGAAGCATAGCCAGGTCTTTAATCGCTTCAGCGTGGTAGGGAGTTTGGATAAACCCATCTGTAAGATTGAAGTCAGCAGCAATAATAGGAATCGTTTTTTGATCCTTATTGAAGTTGCCTTTGGCAAAAAGATCCAGGTTAATCATTCCCCTCAGCACGAAGCCTGAATCCAGTGGAAAGAATTTAGGGATATCGGCAAGGTTGAAACTGCTTTTGATTTCTCCGTCAACATCTTGATCTCTGTTTATATTATAAGCCAACTTACCATCTGTGATCTGCTCCAAAACCTGGAAATGTATTTTTTTGAAGTCTACGCCAACATGGTCCGGCAGGCTGTCTGGAGAGTCCACAGTGAGCTCTATAGAAATATCTTTAATTGCTTCTGGAAGTTCCGCCCATTTGAAATATCCTTCGGAAAGCCCTGCGGAAAAAGAAAACACCGGGATGCTACTCGTGATGTATTTAGGTTCTCTTAGGCTTTTTGGGTCTTGGGAGGTTACATAAAAACCTGTTGATTTCAGATTGAGGTTTACCATTCCCCTGAAGTCAACTGATTCTGTTCCCAAGGCTTCATTTAGCAAGGATAAGTCTAGTTCGGCTTCCAGGTCTGAATCCAACCTCATCCGGGTAAGCTCAGCTATGTGCATATTTCCCTTCAAAAATCCTTCTCCAAGGTTTAATCCTATGCTGTCAATATCAATTCGTATGAGGTTCGGATCCAGTTTAGGGATCATCACATTCATGCTGAGTTGAAGATTTTCTATAGGCGTTGAAGCTGCTTTATGCTTTAGATAGCCATCAAGAACCTGAAGGTTCATGACCAGGGCCGGCATTTGGTTTTCAGCAGGAAGGTAAAGTCCCTGAAATGAACCAACAATATCTCCAGTTCCTCTGATTTCGGTATTTCCATATTCAGGCATTAGGTCCGCAGGGATTACCGAAAGCATATCTTTCAGTTGGGCATCAAAGGATTCAAGGACAAAATTCATGTCATAGCCTCCTTCCAGGAATTCAATCTTTCCTACAAAATTTACTGGCAACTCATTGATTTTAAGTTCGTTTCTAACAAAGGTCAATTTTGTAGATTCCGTATTGATAAGCGTTTGGAGGCTTGCTGTAACTCGGTTTCTGTTGAAGATTGGGAAATCCTCGTAGATTAATCTGAATTCTTGAATTTCAATATCGCTGCCGAGTGTAAGGATGTCATCGGCAAAATTTCCATCACCTTTATAGTCTACACCGACTGCTTCACAGATCATGTCCAAGGAAGTGTCCTGATAAAGAAATTTGCTGTTTTTCAGGAAGAAAGTGGCTATTTCTAAATCGAGGCTTCCTGAAGAAGTATCTGTTTCTGTATGATCTGGGCTTGGTTTTACAATGTCAAAATTGGAAAATCCCCTTGTATCCCGTAGGATTTTTATAAGGGCATTTTCTAAATAAAGCTCATCTACTTTATAATTGTCAGAAAAAAGAGAAGGGATATTTATTCCAAGATCTAATTGCTTGGTATAGAGTAAGGTGTCATTCTCAAAAGGTGCTGACCCAGCTATGAAAAGTTCATCCATAGTGATGGTTAGCGAAGGGAAATGCCGAAAAAAAGTCAATCCAATCTCTGAGAACTGCACTTCACTTTCCAACTGATCATCCAAAAGCTTTTGGAGCTCCAGTTGAAGTTTATCTTTGAAGAGAATGGGGAAAACGAGTAAAAAAGTGAAGGAGAGTCCTAGAAAACCTAGAAAAAACGTAAATATTTTCCTTTTATAGAAAGGATTTTTCATTGGAGGTCATGATTATGTGACATGTATCCTGACTAAAAAACGTGATCAATTTCGCATTTTTTCGACATGAGCCTTATCTAGTGGGATTATTTTCACGGATAAAGTAATTGGCTGAATTGGCTCATCTTTACTGTCCCGTTTCACACGGACGATTTGTTCTATCACACTCATGCCTTTGATCACCTGGCCAAAAACTGTATAATCACCATCCAGTCTGTGCAAACCATCGGAATTTTGCACTATATAAAATTGACATCTTGCCGATAATTTCCCTGGATTATCATCCCTTCCGGCACCTACGGCCCCATAGACATGTGTGAGTTCAGGTACAAATTCAGGCTCGAGTAAATATTGAGGATCATTAAATCCCTCGGCTGTATCAGGACAACCTCCTTGAGCAACAAAATTTGGAATCACCCTGTTAAAAGTCAGTGAATCCCAGTAGCCTGCGTTTGCCAATTGCACAAAGCTATTTTTATGATTTGGTGTTCGGTCGTCCAGGCTGATTAGAATTTCACCGTAGGGAGTGAGGATTTGTCCTACGGGAACAGTATCCTGTGCATGCGCAAAGCCGATAAAAAAGATCAGGAGGGCACAAAAAACCAGCTTTTTCATAGGATTATAATTTGTTTTTAAAAACCATATGGAATCTCGCATGCCTTATAATCATCCCAGTGTGTGATGCTTGAGCCATCCCGGTTTTAAGAGTCAAGGGAGTTAAGGGCCGCTTTTTGGTTGTTCACCGGATTGGCATACATGGCCAAGAAGCTTTTAATGAGAAACTCATTCTTTGTGTTGACCTTTTCATTCATTCTCTTTTCGAATGATTTTTTCTCTGCTTCTGAATAAAATTCTACATACTCCCTGTCTCCATAGAGTAAGTCATGCGCGATATAATTGCTTGACCAAAGCTTATAACCAATCCAGATTTTTTGGTCTATACATTCTGCCAGCTTACTGAGTTTATCTGATTGGCTTAGTTCCATTTTCGAGATTTCCTGAATTTCCTTGTCCAAAATCCCATTTACCTGAAGATGAATTCTCTTTTTTGTGCCGATTATTCCACGAAGCAGATTTAAGAAGTCTTCGTTTTCACTTTTGATGTACTTTTCATCACGGGACTTGGCAAGCCATTCAGGCATTTTTAAGACATCTGTAGGATCATACTCGTAAGAGATTGAAATAGGCACTACTTTGATTTTCTCAAAATAACCAAAAGGATTAGGCCCCTCTTCAGCTAAAGTGAGCATTTTTAGTACACCTCTATGCGTAGCGTCATTTCCATCTTTGGTCCGCCCTTCACGCTGGGCAGTCCACACGGATCTGTTTTCTGTAAGAAGCGACTTCTTAATATAAGCAGAAGCCAATTGCGAACTCTCCAGCAAAGCCCTTCCTTGAAGCCCGCGTTTGATAGCGAAGTTTCTGTTTAGGCGGGATAGGGTATGTAAAAACGGTTTCTGGATCAGATTATCCCCTATAGCCGAAGTAGTTAGCACTAGTCCATTTTCATATAGGCAAGCATTCAGTAAGGAAGTATCAAGGATGATATCCCTGTGGTTTGAGATGAAGAGGTAAGCCGTATTGGATTCCAATTGCCCAAAGCCGCCAGTGGTCAATCCGTCAGAGCTTTTCTCCAAAACTTTCTGTACTCCCGGGTAAATAAAGTTGACCTGAAAATCTCTCAATGAATGTGTGTGAACCATCAAGTCTTTCCAATGCTCCTTAGTATCAGTAGGAAATGTGAAACTCATCATTGCCTCCAGCATAGGATCATCTACAATCTTGCGGATTGCAGCATTGGCTTCTGCGTCATAAAAAGGCCTGATTGAATCAAATTGCGACATAATTATCTTTTGGATGGTCTGCAAAAAGCAAATTTTAGCTTAGAATTCGAAGTTAAATTACATGTATATAAGTTAATACTTCCGGAAACTACCTACTAAGATGCTTGTCTGCAAAAAGCAAATGATAGGGGAGGGCCTCTGTCCAATATTCCCATGTATGTGCTCCCGGGCGCTCCGTATAATCGTGGGGGGTGCCGTTTTCTAAGAGCAGCTGATGCATTTGTCTGTTGGTTTCCAATAAGAAATCATCCACACCGCAGTCCATTAGCAAGGCAATTCCATTCTCTTTCATTTTATCAACTAACCCAACTGCAGTATAGGTATTAAAGGGAGCGTCATAGCGAAGATCCTCACCGAGCATTTCCCGCTGTTGACCTTGACGAAGCTTGCTGAATTCTTCCGGAACTTTCCACAAGCGGGTATCGATGTTCATCACACCGCTCATACTAGTTGCCACAGCAAACAGATCAGGATGTTTTGCACTGAGCATGATGGCACCGTGTCCGCCCATAGACAATCCTGTAATGGCTCTGGATTCCTTTTTGGCCAGGGTTTTATACCTCTGATCTACGAGAGGAATTAGTTCTTCAGTAATGTAAGTTTCATATTGGACAGAATCCATCTTGGGGCTGTCGTAATAGTAACTGGAAGGTCCAACTCCTGGTGTAACAATAATTAAGTCGTATTCTTCTGCCATGCGATTGACAATTCCTGGCTCTGTAGTCTTTTTATGCCAGTCGCTAAAGGCTCCGCTTCCGCCATGCAAAAGATAAAGTGTAGCAAATTCCTTAGAGCCATCATAAGTAGAAGGAGTGGTGACAGCAGCTTTCAGCGTTTTATTCATAGCCTGACTGAAAACTTCTATGGTGTCCACTTTGGCTTGCGCAAAAACTAGGGTGGGAAGAAATACGAGTAGAATCAGGGATTTTCTCATGAGTAGGGTTAAGGTTTGAAATCAAACTACAAAATAGGGATTAAGGCAAAGAAAATCATAAGAAGGTGGGGGCAGGCTAAAAATAAAAAACCTCCCGATATATCGGGAGGCCAGTGTGCGGATAGAGGGACTCGAACCCCCATGCCTTACGGCGCTAGATCCTAAGTCTAGTGCGTCTACCAATTTCGCCACATCCGCAGCTGTTTTTATTGGGATGCAATGTTAGCGATTCTAGGTTTTAAATAATATAAAATGACTCTTTAATGTGTCTGAAATTGATTTGAAATTACAGAACTTATTCATTTTCAACAGATTTATTTTTTCAGGTTGAAAGGTGTTAAAGCCACTCTTAAAATTTTAAATTTTTTTCTCCCTTTGTAGGAACTTTTGGGGAAGTTCTGTGATTGAACGTTCATTCATCCTCTAAATCCATGCATAATTTGCTAGATAAAAAGAAGTGTATTATCCTAAGCGCACTAGATTTAATCCAGGAGCATGGCTTTCATGCAAGTCCTGTAAGTCAGGTGGCCAAGAATGCCGGCGTCGCTTCGGGCACTATTTATACCTATTTTGAAAATAAGGAAGCATTGATCATAGGTATCTTTGAGTATGTAACCGAAGAAATAAGAAAATATGTCTCAAAGGGAGACGATACTAACTTGAGCTTTAAAGACAGATTTTATAATTATTGGAAAAATCTTACAGATTTTTATGAACTAAACCCCTCTATTCATCGGTTTTACGATCAGTTTTTGAATTCACCATTTAATTCAGAAGAGATGCAGATTAAATCCAATGTCTGGCATGATTTCTCTCATGGTTTTTTTGAATCGGGAATTAAACAAGGAGAAATCAAAGCACTAAACCCAATTGTGCTTTCTATTTTGGTGAATACAAATGTGAATTCGATTGTCCGTATCAAGCGGAATTTTAAAAATAAACTTGCCAGAAACAACATGGATCTGGATGAAATTTCCCATCTAATATGGGATGGGATCAAAGTAGAATAACCCAAGAACCTTTTTCAAACTAAACCAATTAATTATTACACACATGTTCAAAAAACGTTTACTGTTGGTCGGGCTACCTATTTTACTTCTTGCAAGTACCGCCTACAGCCAGGAAGAAGGAGAAGTGCCCCAAGGGGTATTGACTCTGGAGGAGGTGGTTGAATTTGCGCTGGTCCAAAGCCCGATCATCAGGCAGGCACAAATCGATCAAGAAATTGGAGATCATGATATCAAATCAAATCTGGCTGATTGGTATCCACAGATAACCGCCTCTGCCGCTGGGGCCTATAATATCAAGCTTCAGCAGCAGATTATTGGGGATCAGCTGATTACTTTTGGCCAGCCGTACAATTCAAATATTTTGTTGCAGGCTGACCAAACATTGTTCAACCGGGACCAGCTTTTTGCTTCGAAGACCTCAAAGTATTACCGTCAGCAGCTACAGCAGGTTACTGAGAATGCCAAGATTAATACTGTGGTAGATGTGAGTAAGGCTTTTTATTCTATTCTATTATCTGAAGAGCAGCTGAAAATCCTGGATCAAAATCTGGACCGTTTAGAGAAGCAGTACAAAGATGCATATAGCAGGTTTGAGGCAGGCTTGGTGGATAAGACGGATTATCAGCGTGCCTCTATTGCCTTGACCAATGTGAAAAGCGACCGGAACCGGGTTGCCAATTCCTTTGAGGCAAAATATGATTACCTGAAGCAATTGATGGGATATCCCGATAGTTTGAATTTTACCATTGAATACGATCTTCAGGGAGCAGCGGGGAGCATAGCTGAGGATGCTGCCGATCCATTGATTCTTGAGAACCGCGTGGAGTACAAACTTCTGCAAACCCAGCAGACTCTTAATGAAATCCAGACTGGGTATGAAAAATGGAATTACCTACCTCAACTGTCTGCCTATTATAGGTATAACTGGAACTACTTCAATTCAGAGTTCTCCAACCTTTACAAGGCAGCCTATCCGATTTCAGCAGTGGGACTTAATTTATCCGTGCCGATTTTTCAAGGAGGAAAGCGCATTCACAAAGTGAAGTCTGCCCAACTTCAGGTAGAGCGTGGGAATGTTGAAATCGAAAATCTCAGCAACCAGATCAGGACTGAATATTCCTCGGCCCTTGCCGAGTACAACAGCAGTGTCTACGAATGGCAGCTGATCAGAGAGAATATGGAAATGGCCGAAGAAGTATACAACATCATCAAGATGCAATACGATGAAGGAATCAAAGCTTACGTGGAATTAGTCGTAGCAGAGACCGACCTTCAAACAGCCCAAATCAACCATATTAACGCTTTTTATCAGGTTTTGGAGGACAAGTTAGACCTTCAGAAGGCTTTAGGCACAATTAATTAATTAGAACCAGCTTAAAATTTTATATCACATGAACTTATCATACAAACTTGTAGCTTTTTCAGCCCTGGTTTTAGCAGGGTTTTCTTGCGGCCAAAAGCAACAGGCGGCGCAGCAAGCTCCGGCAGCCACCGCGGTCACGACTTATACCTTGGCGAAAAAATCCGTGACTGGGCTAGATCAATATCCAGCTACGCTGGTTCCTCTCAATGAAATAGAGATACGTCCTCAAATAGGGGGATACATCACCAATATTTATGTTCAAGACGGACAAGAAGTAAAAAAGGGGCAGAAGCTTTACGAAATCGACCGAAGCAAATATGCAGCGTCGGTCCAGCAGGCGAATGCTTTGGTTCAGAGTGCTGAGGCAAATCTGGCCAGGTTGGAAAAAGACTACGATCGCTATAAAAGGTTGGATGCTGAAGATGCGATAGCAAAACAGACATTGGATCATGCACATACCGAAGTCTTGAATGCCCAGGCACAATTAAGTTCAGCGAAAGCACAGTATGAATCAGCTTCTACGGATTTCAACTATTCGGTTTTAGTGGCTCCATTTGATGGGACTGTCGGAATTTCCCAGGTAAGACTTGGCACGCAGGTTTCTCCAGGTCAGCCACTTCTGAACACGTTATCTTCTAACGATCCGATGGCTTTGAATTTTGTCATTAATGAAAGGGAGATACCCAGATTCAACAAGCTCCTAAAAGCGGAAGAAAAGCCGGACTCACTCTTCAGAATAAAATTCAGCGATGGAAGCATATATCCGTATAACGGAAAATTCACAACCATAGACAGAGCTGTGGGGAGACAATCCGGTACAATAAATTTACGGGTTCAATTTCCAAATCCAGACCGTGAACTTATCGCAGGGATGACTGTCAATCTGATGGTTCTAAATGAAGACATCGGTGAGCAACTGGTGATTCCTTACCGAGCAGTAACTGAACAAATGGGAGAATACTTTGTATATGTAGTCCAGCAGGACAATACTGTAAAGCAGCAAAATATAATCCTGGGGACGCAGATAGGCGATAGCATCGTTGTGAGAAGTGGCGTACAGGAAGGTGCCAAAATAGTGGTCACTGGAATCCAAAAACTACGTGAAGGAGCCCAGATTACTGAGCAAACCGCTGCCCAATAAATCGTTTTTCAATTAGACTTGAATTTAAATAATGATATCAGACGTATTTATAAAACGACCAGTAACAGCAATGGTGATCTCGATCGTCATCGTGCTGGTCGGTGTTTTGGCGATTTTGAATCTGCCCGTCACGCAGTACCCGGATATTACCCCTCCAGTGGTATCAGTTTCGGCGAATTATACCGGAGCAGATGCCAAGACTGTGGAACAAACGGTAGCTACGCCTATTGAGACGCAGGTAAATGGTACCCCGGGAATGGCTTACATTTCTTCGAATAACACAAGTACGGGCCAGATGCAGATGAATGTCACCTTCGAGGTGGGAACAGACATCAATATAGCTACTTTGGACGTACAGAATAGGGTTTCCATCGCCGAGCCATCTCTTCCGGAGGCAGTTCGACGATTGGGTGTCACTGTGAGAAAGAGAAACCCATCTATTATGATGGTGTTGAGTATTACCTCTCCTGAAGGAACGCATGATTCTAAGTTCCTTTCCAACTATGCTAATATCTTCATCAAGGATGCGCTTTTGCGTGTAAATGGCGTCGGTGATATTACGGCAATCGGTCAGGATTTCAGTATGCGGGTTTGGCTGAAGCCTGATAAACTCGCCCAATACGGGATCACTGCGCGGGAAGTAACGGCTGCTATCCAGGAGCAAAATCTTCAGGTAGCAGCGGGAACAGTAGGAAGCATGCCGCAGTACGATACCCAGGCATTTGAGTATCCGATCACTGTAAACGGCCGACTGGAAAGAGCGGAGGAATTTGACGATATCGTGTTGCGGACAAACCCGGAAGACGGTTCGTTGGTCTACCTGAAGGATGTAGCCAGAATTGAACTGGGACAATTTGACTATGGTAGATATTCAACCTTAGATGGAGAGGAAGCTGCCATTTTGCTGGTCTACCAAGCCCCGGGGAGTAATGCCCTGGAAACTGCAGAAGGGGTGTATGCAGCCTTGGATGAGTTGAAGAAAAGTTTCCCTACAGACATGACTTATACAGTTCCCTTTGAATCTGTTTCTGTGGTGGAAGTTTCGATTAATGAGGTAATGCACACATTCGTGGAGGCATTGATTCTCGTGATCGTCGTGGTATTCTTATTCCTGCAAAGCTGGAGAGCGACTTTGGTTCCTGTACTTGCTATTCCGGTTTCCATTATCGGGACCTTTATTTTCTTCCCTCTTCTCGGGTTCACGATCAATACGCTGACGCTTTTTGGTTTCGTGTTGGCGATTGGTATTGTGGTGGATGACGCCATTGTGGTTGTGGAAGCCGTGCAGCATTACATTGATTCGAAGAAGATATCCGCCAAAGAAGCCACTCGCTTGGCAATGAAGGACATCACAGCCCCGGTTATTGCGATAGCGTTGATTTTGGCAGCGGTGTTTATTCCTGTAGGGTTTATTCCCGGGATCGTTGGTAGGATGTACCAGCAGTTTGCGATTACCATTGCGATCTCTGTATTGATCTCTGCGTTTGTGGCGTTGAGTTTGACCCCAGCATTATGTACGTTGCTGCTTAAACCTTCTGAAGTGAATGAGCATGGCAAAGGGCTGAACAAGTTTTTCTACAAATTCAATTTATGGTTTGAGCGGACTACTGCAAGCTATACCAACGGGGTGAGAAACAGCATTAAGAGGGCTCCTCTGATGTTGATTTTGCTTATCTGTATTTTTGCAGGAACATTCGGGTTATTCCAAACCAAACCAACGGGATTCTTACCTACAGAGGATGAAGGAAGATTGTATGTGACACTGCAATTGCCAGAAGGAGCTGCCAGTAACAGAACTCAGGCGGTGATGCAGAAAATGAACACTATTCTGGAAGAAACCGAAGGAATCAACCACGTAACTGGTATCGGGGGATTGAATGTGATCAATTTCTCTTTCAAACCAAATGCAGCAACTTTCTTTGTACAGATGGATCCTTGGGATGACCGAAAAGAACCTGCTTTACAGCTTGGAGGGATGTTGGCCACATTGAACCAGAAATTTGCAGCCATTACCGAAGGGAGTATTGTGGTAGTACCACCTCCGGCTATTCCAGGTCTGGGAAGTACAGGTGGTTTCAGTTTTATGTTGGAGCAGCGATCTGCAGTGGGTGATATCAAAGAGTTTGAAGCAGCTATGGGACAGTTCCTGGCTGCCGCGAATCAGCGTCCTGAAATCGCAATGGCTTATAGTTTCTTTACTGCCAAAACCCCAGGTTACCATGTGACTGTGGACAGGGAAAAAGCCAAGAAACTAGGAGTTCCCCTGACTGAAATCTTTACGACCATGTCCAATTATATGGGTAGTTCCTATGTCAATGACTTCACCAGATACGGTAGAAACTTCCGCGTGGTGGCACAAGCTGATACAGCTTACCGTGCCGGCATTAATAACCTGCAACAATATTACGTGCAGAGTAGTGGGGGAGAGTCTGTGCCCCTGAGCGCTTTGGTGAGTTATGAGGTCGTGGAAAATGCACCGGTGATTTCCCACTATAATTTGTTCCGTTCTGCTGAAATCAACGGAAATGCAGCTCCTGGCTACAGTAGTGGACAGGCGCTGGCAGCTTTGGAAGAAGTAGCAGCCCAGACCTTACCTGCCGGCTATGGCTATGATTTCTCAGGGTTGAGTAGGGAAGAACTTTCTTCGGGGAGCAGTACTATCCTGATCTTTGCCTTGGCAATTGTGCTTGTTTCCCTGCTGTTGGCAGCCTTGTATGAAAGTTGGTCAGTACCATTTTCAGTCTTGCTGGCCTTGCCACTGGGAGCATTTGGGGCGATCATCGCACTTCATTTCTTGCCAAAGTTGGACAACAACGTCTATGCGCAGATTGGTCTGATTACCCTGATTGGTTTGGCTGCAAAAAATGCCATTCTGATTGTGGAGTTTGCCAAGGAGCGTGTGGATGTAGGGATGCCATTACTTCAGGCGACTTTGGAAGCTGTGAAATTGAGGCTTCGACCGATTATCATGACCTCGCTGGCCTTTATTCTCGGTGTGGTTCCTTTGGCTATTTCCAATGGAGCCGGCGCCGTGGCAAGGCAGACTATTGGGTTTACGGTGATCGGAGGGATGCTTGCAGCTACTTTCCTGGCAATTTTCTTTGTGCCGGTGCTGTATGTGGTGATTACTAAAATCGCCTATGGCAAAAAGACCTTGGCAGAACTAGAAGCCAATTATGATCCGAGTAAGCATGAGAATCACTGAGTAGACAATAATTAAAAATATAAAGCCCCCAGAAAGTGAAGAGTTTTTGGGGGCTTTTTTTGTTGTTAACCGTTGAGGATTTCGCGGAAGGAGCAAATTGATTTTATCCTGTTTCTCCAGAAGCAGAATAAATAGAGTTTGAGCTCGCTAATCAGAGATTTTCTATGTTTTTTAGCCCAAATGCATTGACATACGAATGTAGTTAGGATTGAAAACCCTGGAATAAAGCTTCGAAATTGCAAATCTCAAAGAACGGAATCTTCGAGGATTTTCGTAGGCGAACTGGAACTGGCAATGAATTGTATGCAGTTTAGCCAGCCGTGGTTTATGCAATTTTAAAATCCAATTCATTCATTTGCACACTAAATCGGACATTAGCTTTTAATGCTTGAAATACATTTAAAACAGTTTCGATTGTTACGTTTTTAGTATTTCGTTCCAATTTAGGGATTTGCGATTTCTGGACTCTGATTAATTCTCACCTATCGGGAGCCACAGATTTTTAGAACCTTTGACTGTTTGTAAAACCGATATCATCGGAACCTGATGTTTGTTCCCATAGGTAGCTACGTGAGATACTCCAAGAGTACTTTGCTTAAGGGCTGATTTTGGAACCTGGAAACATTCAACTTCTCGATAAGATGAATATAGGCTATTTACTCCCAGATTCCATTTCCTTCCGTCAGAATGACAGGCGCGCCATCAGTGATCAAAATGGTCTGCTCATGCTGGGTGACGTATCCACCTTTATTTCCCACCAGTGTCCATCCATCATTCCGCTCTACAGCTATGGTAGAATGGGTGGAGATAAAAGTTTCAATGGCTACCGTCGTATTTTTCTTAAAACGTTCCCGGTTGGATTTTACCCTATAATTGAGAATGTCTGAAGGCTCTTCATGCAAGCTTCTGCCCACACCATGGCCCGCCAGGTTTTTAAGGGTCTTATACCCTGATTTTCTGGCTTCGGTTTCTATCAAATGACCGATGTCAGCTATTTTTACCCCACTTTTGATAGCGCTTATGGCTTTATACAGGATGTGTTTGGAGGCATCCACAAGAGGTTGATGATTATGAATATCTTTTCCAATTACGAAAGAGCCCCCATTGTCAGCCCAAAACCCATTGAGTTCGGCAGATACATCAATATTGATCAAATCCCCTTCTTTCAGTCGTATTTTCTCTGAGGGAATTCCGTGTGCGGCCACTTCGTTCACACTGATGCAGGAGTAACCCGGAAATCCATAGGTTTCATAAGGGGCTGATTTGGCACCATAACTCTTTAAAATGCCTCCTCCATATTCGTCCAGTTCTTTGGTGGACATCCCCACTTTGGCATATTCTCTCATCAGTTTCAGGGTGGTTCCTACCACTTCACTGATGCGCTTCATTCCGATTAACTCTGATTCTTTGGTGATGGACATATTTTTTTGATTCTACTGATTTTCATTCGAGCTTCCTAAGCTCAATAACGCTGCAATTGATTCCATAAGAACAGTTTTTATTTCTACCAAGTTCTTTATATTTTATTGTCACCCGGTCTCCTGATGTATAGGAGATTACCTCTTTTAAATTGACGATTAATGTATCTCCATTATCTAGGTGTATTTGTTCGGCGCAATAATACAGGCCACCACTAAGCCAGAGTTTACCTTTTTCTGTCTTTATGATATCTTCGCTATCGGAATTGCAGGATAATAGTGCCAAAGATACAGCTAACATCAACATGATATTATTTTTCATAGTCTTCTGATCATTTAGTATCTGCATTTAAGATAGTTTATACTTCTCTTTGAAGTTCAATAAGGTGCTTATTGGCCTCCTTAAAAGATTTATTACTCATCAGTTTTGAAATATTCTCAATCATTATCCAGCTTATAATTAGGCAGGGAAATACGCTTAACGAATATTATTCCATCAAACATTTCTGAGAATTTTTTAGTAACAAGGTATTTCTTTTTAGGGTTATATCCTGGACCTCCAAGACCTAATTGTCTGCTTTCTTTATCGAAAAAGTTTGTTGGGTCGCTGCTTATTGCCTCTTTCATGTCAATAAAGTAAATGTCATTAGCTGCCTTGAAAAGTGTTTCTGCGTATGTTTTTCGATAGGGCCTGGATATAGGATATACATTCCAAACAGCTGGTTTGTTTTTTTTGAAAATATAGCCACCTAGTTCACCTGCTCCAAAATCAAAACCAACAGAATAATAGTCATTTTTAAAATACTCTTTCAAGTGCCTGCCTAGATTTATCCAAGGCATACCGTAGTAATTGAAAGTCAGGTTGTTCACATGATCATTATGAGCCCATATAAAGGCCTTTCCGTTTTTGGTTTCATTACCTACTATCCACTTCACATTCTCAAACATTTTCAAATCTCTTACTTCACTTTTCCGGGTTTTTAAATAAGTTGTGTGCTTGATTAAGTAATTTAGAGATCTTATAATCGATGAGAATTCCTGGTTGGTACTGTTTGCGGTTTTGGTTTGAAAATTTACTATGATCTGTTCAATTTCTTTAAGCTTGGGGATTTGATTTCCTGCCCAATCAGGTGTTGCACTATAGCCAACTGTTGAGCAACTGTCTGCAGTTGCAAGAAGGTTTTCGCTTACTGGGATTTTATAGGTTTTTACAAATTCACGGACTTCCAAATTGATACCATTTCCACTCTGGATATCCATCCCGTAGAATCGGATTTGTTCTGCCGCAGGTTTGTTTAAGTTATAATCCCGCATCCATTTCAAAAGATCAACTACTTCTTTACAATGCCAGGGCATTATAGTAAAATTACCAACAATTGCATTAATATTTCCTTCTCCACCGCCTATCCATTCATTTACGGGAGCTTCGGTTTGATAGGCTTCCTCCATAATAAAGGCTTTAACATCTTGATTTTCTACTAAATACTTGAAGAATTTAGCCTTTATATCAAAGAATTCCTTTCCATGATGTGAAGCTTCCCCAAACCCAAAAATACGTGCTTGAGCAAATTTGACCGGAATATTGTCAGCAAAAATAACTAGCTCACTATCAGGATTTGCATCTTCTATTTTTATAGAATTTTGATTAATCCAGGCTATAGTTTCTTCTTCTTGGGCATGAAGATAAGATGGAATAGAAATGAGAATTGATAGTAAAAGGATTTTCATAGGCATCTGATTAGGTATGATACCAAATTAGAAATCAATTTTACGTAGGCAGTTCTTAAACGGTGAATTTGGGTTACTTTAACAAAAACAATCCTAAGGAGTGGTAGGTCTTACCTTTGCATGTCGACTAGCTACTAGTAGTTTCTATGCACTTTCTTTTTCCACTCAATATATTTCCTCAAAACTTTGGAAGGGGCGTGGGTCTACCAACTATAACCGTTCCTACGTTCAAAGCCTATTTCTTCCAGTGAGTTCTTTTTGATCCCGTCCCGGTCAGAGAAGATGGGTTTTGCTGTTTCCAGGTCATAAAAGCGTGCCCACAGGGGAGGAGCGGCGGGATCAGGAACTACCACGTTGTTCTTTTTCCCATCTTCGTCTATTTCGTTTGCCAGTCTGATTCCTTCGATTTTGTGGGCTTCTAACCAGTGGACGGCACCATCTATGGAGGCAATGACCTCTTCTGAAGGATCGTCCAACTCCATTAACAACATGACAATGCCTGCAGACTCCGAGCCACTGAAAGAGGCAAGCTCATAGGAGCGGGCTTTGGCTGGTGCAAGGGTATTTTCATCATGTTGGGCACACCAGACGGTAGGGGCTCCATTCACGATAATCTGGGTTTGAAGGATACAAGCTATCCCTGCGTCAAATGATCTTTTGGATTTTGCCATAATTTCCGGAGCCAGTTTCAGTGCTGAATAAGTTTTGTCTTCTGAAATATCTCTGAGAAACCTCATGATGTTCACCATAGCATCATCATTGTAGGTGATGTGTCCGGAATAAGCGACAGATCCTGTTCGAACAGGATAGAACTGCGGCCATCCTCCATTGTCATATTGAGAGATAAAGATGTAATCCAAGCCTTTTTCAAAAGCCTCTTTATAGCGGGCATCTGGGGTCTGCCCTAATAGGTTGGCCAGAAATCTCAATTCGGTGATAGTGGCTCCATTATCAAATGTTGCTCCGGTTTTAGATTTAGCGGCTGAAATTTCAGCCTTTTCTGAGTCGGATAAGTTCTGATGATATCCTTTGTTTTTCTCCCATCCACCGATAGCCTTTTTGGCGAGTAGGACATTTTCGGCTACTGCTTTCGCCTCCTTCGAACCATACCATTCTTCAGGCATTTTGGTAGCCACCTCCTTCCAACGCATGCTGTGATAGCCGGAATCTTGTGCATGGACAGTTGAAAGTGTGATTGTTAAAAACAGTACTATAAAGCAGTTGGGCTTCATGGTTTAGGTTGATGTAAGAAATGTTTTATTTTCCTTCAATAATTATCCTACGATAGCTAGTAAGGTTTGGTGAACCATTGTCTGTCACTTCGCAGATCACATGGATAGTTTTTCCGGAGATATCTTTTGGGAGAGTTAATTTTATGGAATCTGAATTGTCATTTGGGATAGAAAAATTGCCTTCATAAGTACCTGCTTCTGGAATAATCCACCATTTAAAACTCAGCTCATCGCCCTGAGAATCATAAGATTTGGAGGCGTCAAGCATTATGTTTTTACGTTTTTTTGCTTTTACTCTGAGCAGTTCTATTCCCTCATTTTTATTTATGATCACAATGGGATTGCGGTTGCCCTTACCTTCCTTTGCCCAGTCCATACGTGCCGCGAAATTATTAAAGGTAGCGGGGTAAAAGTAGTCTGAATACTCCCTGGATTTTTCCTTCACAGGTGAGTGATGGTTATTGAATGCTGTAGTTTCCTTGTCGGCTGTGATACCTTTTGTGAAATATCCTCCCCAACCAACATGGCTTGGTACCATTGGATCATTGAGCCCATTGGGCATAAGGTGCAAAAATGCGGGAGTATCGCCTTCCACTCCAAACTTATACTTGGGATACACATTGCCTAGATTTCCATGGGTTTGGATTTGATTGGCATAGTTCTCCCAATTACTTTTTCCTGCACCGTTTTGGTATAACCAAGCTACTTCGTCCCAGATAAAAAGCAGATCATCCTCAAACTCCCTTCTCATCCATTGATGGGAGCTGATTGAATACTCAGTTTTCTGATCCCGGTCTTGATCAGTGATGGTGTAGGTCGGCAGTTTGTGAAGAAATTCCTTTAGTTGGTTTTCATTTCTATTCTGTTGAACCTGCCAGATCGCCTGTGCCAACGTATTGGCTCCTCCCCAAACAGTTACCCAAACAGGTCTTTTATCCTTTTCATCTGCAAGTTTGATGATCAAATCACTTCCTGCTGAGTCATTTCCCTCACCAATAAATTCATAGCCCCGGTTTTTACTTCCGAACACCGTGATATTTCGCAAGTATTCCGGGCTTGGCCAATAACCGATATCCTGTTGTGATTCATCAGCATGAAACTCTTTTTGAGCCGACCGCTTAAGGAGATTAGGAAGGTCTTTTTCATAGGCATCAATAGCTTTATGGACCAACCCCATAAAATCCTCACGGGTTTGGTCCAGACTCCAGCCTGTAGTGAAAATCAAACCTTCTATTTCATACAGATCCGCATGGACAAGCAGTCTTACAAGGGACTCACTATCGTCTGTTTCCCAAGTAGACACGTCCGTTAATACGACTAATCGAGGTTTTAGCTTGGATTTTTGTTTGTGTTGCTGCGCAGAAAGAGTATAGGAGAAGATTAAGAGTAGTAGGGAGAGTAATTTGATTTTCATGAATTGGAAATTTGAGTTTATGTAAATACCCAATTGTAAATTTATTCTCGTATTTGAGGAAAAACTACCTACATTTCTTTTAAAATCTATCGAAATCCTAGATGTTCAATACGTTTGATGAAAATAGAAACGAATTTAAGCCGTATGGCTTGACTTGTGAACTATGGTCACCAAGCTTGATGAAAAGGCCAGATCGTCATAACGAAATTGAAATAAATTATTTCCCCGAGGTAGGGATTACTTACCTTTTTCAAGGAAGAAAAGTAATTGTTCCACCGAAAAAGCTAACGGTATTCTGGGGACTTGTTCCACATCAGATTATAGATTTCAAGCATGCCAAGCCATATTATGTCTGTACAGTTCCATTCTCCTTGTTTTTAGAATGGCAACTTGCAGGCCCATTTGTAGAGGGTTTGTTGAAAGGGGATATAGTATTCGAAGAGGCGGAAGATCACTCGGGTTACGATGAGTTTTTACTTAAAAACTGGCTGAATGATATAAATGGGAATGGCTCCTCAGAAGTTGCCTTGCTGGAAATTCATGCGCGGATCAGCAGAATGTCTACCAGCATGTTATCATTAGCAAAAAATAAACATTCGAGCATACAAGGCAGTGGAATAAGCCATGTAGAACGTATTGCTATTTTTATAGCCCAGAATTATTCAACTCCAATTAAAGTATCGGATATAGGTCAGGCAGTGGGCCTGCATCCTGACCATGCCAATGCTATTTTTAAGAAAACCTTTGGTAGTACCTTAACTGAATATATCACCGAAGAGAGAATTGCCCACGCCCAGCGGAAATTAGTCGTAACAGATCAGAGCATTACAGATATTGTTTTCGATTGTGGATTTAATTCCATCAGCCGATTTAATGCAGCTTTCCTCAAAATAAACTCCTGTACTCCTAGAGAATACAGGAAGATGTTTAAGTGAAAAATGCCTGAAATTTCGGCGTGGCATTCTCCTAAATGCTTTTTGAAGTCACACACATCACTTCCAGAAATCAGCATTGTCAATACCTGCATCCTTAGCAATGAAAACCGGATCCTTGCCTTCCTTCTTCTGTTTTTTATAATCTGCCCAAGCCAGGAAAGCTGGTTTTCTAAGTAAGATAATGGCAATAATATTCAGCCAGGCCATCAGTCCTACCCCAATATCTCCCATGGTCCAGGCCAACTCGGCAGTTTTGATGGTTCCGTAGAAAGTGGATAACAAAATTGCAAATCTGAGAACCCATATTCCCCATCTGTTTTTGGTCTTTCGGATCAAATAACTAAGGTTGGTCTCAGCTATATAGTAGTAAGCCATAATGGTGGTAAACGCAAAAAACAGTAATGCCACAGCTACGAAGCCAGCTCCGAGAGAAGGGAATTGGGAAGCGATTGCAAACTGGGTGTATTCTGGCCCAAACGCTACGCCTGGAAGGTTTTCGGCTAAGAAGCCCCCTTCGGGATTTAATACATTGAATTGACCGGTGAATAGAATCATCAATGCCGTGGCTGTACACACAAAGAGTGTATCCACATATACAGAAAAGGATTGTACCAGACCTTGTTTTACAGGATGGCTAACCTCAGCGGCTGCGGCTGCATGTGGGGCAGTTCCCTGGCCGGCTTCGTTGGAGTAAATTCCTCTTTTGACCCCCCATGCGATCGCCATTCCAAATACGCCTGAGAAAGCTGCTTCCATATTGAATGCTGATTTGAATATCAAAGCAAACACTGCAGGTACTTCAGTGATATTGAGAGTAATAATCACAACGGCCATTAGAATATAAGCCCCCGCCATAAAAGGAATGACAACTTCGGCTACTTTACTGATTCTTTTTACACCCCCAATAATAATCAGGGCCATTAAAGCGGTGACACTGATCCCTGTCCACATGACCGGAATATCGAATGCGTTTGCCATACTGAGGGCAATACTATTGCTTTGTACACCGGGCATAAAAAGAGCTGTTGCCAGAATAGTCGCAAAGGCAAAGAGCATAGCATACCATTTTTTACCTATTCCCTTTTCGATATAATAAGCCGGGCCACCTCTATACTCCCCGTCGTTCACTTCTTTATAGATTTGTCCCAACGTTGATTCTACAAATGCAGAAGAGGCACCAAGAAATGCGATTACCCACATCCAGAAGATAGCCCCCGGTCCTCCCATGGCGATGGCAGTGGCAACACCTGCTATATTCCCGGTACCTACTCTCCCTGAGATCGCAATAGCGAATGCCTGGAAGGAGGAAACCCCTTTATCGGAAGATTCACCTTTGAATAAGAGCCGGATCATTTCTTTCAGGTAAGTGACCTGAAGAAATTTGGTGGCGAAGGAAAAATAAACTCCGGCCGCCAGGCAAAGAAAAATCAGTGCATTACTCCAAACAACCGCGTTAATAGCATCTACTATCTCTTTCATATGATTATAATTTGTCTTTTAAAAGCCATATGGAATCTTGCATGGTTGATAATCATCCCCGTGTGACTCTGGGGTATGCTCGATTTCATATAATTGGTTTAAAACTTAGAATTCTTGAAAATATGTTTAATCTGGGTTCATAATTAGCCCGAAGAAAGTAAAAATTTAGCGGTTATTGCAGAAGAATCATTTTAAATGGGCTTAATTCCTGATCGGTTGCCTTTGAATATTAGGGTATATTGGAAAAAGCTTACTTTTTATCCATATTATTAAGCCTATGATCTAATCAGTGAATTTTTCCCAACTTAACTATCAATCCCAAATGCCATCTTGCTCTATGATCAGAAAAAACATCCTACTTGTAGCAGTTTTTTTTGTGTTTGTTTTTGAAAGCCATGGACAAAAAACCATTCCTACCCTGTTTGTACCCACCATAGAGAAGCAGGTGAAGAGTGAGCTTCTCCAGGGTTTGGAAAAGAGATTTTTAGCAACTTGTGATCAAATAGCGGAATTGCCACCACCACCCCGCCAACAGGTGGGCCGAAGACTCTTGGAAGTAAGCAGAACGTACTTAAAGCGGATCACTTACCTTGCCTATGCGTATCAATTGACCGGAGATGAAAAATACCTACAGGCATCCGAGAAATATTTGCTGGCGGCAGCTGAATTTTCAGATTGGAATCCATCACATTTTCTTGATGTAGCAGAGATGACTATGGCTATGGGCCTGGGATATGATTGGACGAAGGATGATTTATCGCCTGAATCCGCTCTTAAGATTAGAGAGGCTATAGTAGAAAAGGGATTAAAGCCATCAATTGATGAGAAGATAAATTGGTGGATTAACACGACTAATAACTGGAACCAAGTCTGTCATGCATCTATGGCAGTAGGCGCTTGGGCGGTTGAAAGGGAAAACCCGGAATTTTCGAAAATGATAATTGATAGGGCTAAAGAAAAAATCCGAATTCCAGAAGGACAATATGATCCTGATGGAGTTTATCCGGAGGGCACTTCTTATTGGGAATATGGAACAAGCTTTAATGTACTGTTTGTGGATGCCTATCAAAAGAAATATCCAGACAGCATTTTAGAAACTTCCAATGGCTTGATGAAAACAGGGGAGTATTTCTTGCATGCTCATGGGCCTGCTGGCAGTTTCAATTATTCAGATTCCAGACAAAATGAGGTGATTTCTGCGGCCATGTTTTGGTTTGCCTCTAAATCCAAAGACCTCTCGCTCATATACAATCAGGTGCCCCTTGTACAAAAAATAGTTACAGGTGAGGATAGCCTTGATGCAGAAACCAGTGAAGGCCGATTTTATGCATTTTTATTGATTTGGCTTTCAGAATTGAAAAACGTGTCCGCAGTAGCTCCTGAAGTAACTTCATGGGTTGGCGGCGGTGAGAATCCGGTAAGTTTCCTAAGATCAGGCTGGAAAAGAGATGATATTTACCTAGGTAATAAGGCTGGATCCCCAAGTATTAGCCATGGGCACATGGACATAGGAAGCTTTGTGATGGATGCTGCTGGTGTCCGCTGGGCGATAGATCTTGGAATGAATAATTACAATGACCTGGAAACTTCAGGAGTGGACATATGGGATAAATCGCCTAATGGTGACCGATGGAAAGTTTTTCGCTATAATAATTTCTCACACAATACTTTAGTCGTAGATAGCTCATTTCAGGATGTGGATTCAGATGCCAAAATACTAAAAGTAATTGATCGCAAGAAGCTGAAATCGAGCAAAATGGATATCAGTTCTGCCTATAAAACTTCGCTTACCTCAGCCTTGCGTACCACAGAGATCAAAAAGAACAAGGAAGTGGAAATAAGGGATGAAATTCAAAACAATGGGCAGAGATCAAGTGTGCGCTGGGGAATGATGACCTATGACGATATTGTGCTGGTAGACAATTCCACGGCAATTATTTCTCATGATGAAAAGCGGTTGGTTATTAAAATTGTTTCACCTAAGAATTCCAAACTTAAGATTTATCCAGCTACACCAATGATGCCAGGTGAGGAAGCAAATGAGG
Organism: Algoriphagus resistens; assembly: GCF_001442615.1. Classification (GTDB taxonomy): domain Bacteria; phylum Bacteroidota; class Bacteroidia; order Cytophagales; family Cyclobacteriaceae; genus Algoriphagus; species Algoriphagus resistens. The sequence goes on from NZ_LMXN01000001.1 coordinate 355,314, forward strand.
GGTTTGCGATGATTGGATTTGAAACAGGGCTTCAGCCAAATGAGTCTGCAAAACTCGAAGTAACCATGAATGTGATACAAATTGACCTGAAATATATTCATTGATCGTATTCGATCAACTCAAATCTGTTTCCCCAAGGATCCCGGAAGAAGCAGCGATCACGACCGTCTATTTTTGATGAATAACTGATTTCTATAGTTTCTTTTTCCAAAAACACCTTAGCTTCTTCCAAGTCGGTGACCTCGAAGGCAGCGTGCCTGGCTGAAGTGCTTTGATGTCCTTCTTCTTCACGGACATGTAGTTCTATAGCACCAAGCTGGATCCAGATAGCGCCGTGGGGATGTGTTCCTGGAATTTCCTTGAGCAATAATTTTTCGATATAAAACTGTCTGGCTTCTTTTCGTGAATTGGGAGGGATGGTGATCAGCACATGGTCTAAGCGTTTAATAGCTATCATACATTTTTTTATTTAAAGGTAGGCAAATCGAATGTTCTGGTAAAACTGTTTGGGTAACAGGAAAGATTTTTAAAAATATTTGGCTATAATGACATCTTTAAATTTAATGGGCCTGCTAATGGAGGGAAGCCTGCATTTTCAAGAGCTACCTGAAATAGTGAAAATTAAAATAGGTTTATCAACTCATTTTATTAAATCATATATCCTAGCTTAATCTTTCTCTTGACTAGAACTTTAACATAACATAAACCATAAATACCTAATATCATGAGTAAAGAATCATCTAGAAGGACCTTCATTAAGAAAACGGCTATAGCCGGTTCTGCAGCAATGGTCCTGCCTACTTTTATCCCAGCTTCAGCATTCGGGGCAAATGACAGAATCAACGCGGCTGTTCTAGGCATCAATGGCCGAGGTAAAAGTCATATACAGGGGTTTATGGCACAGAAAGATGTTCAGGTTACCACGCTGTGTGATCCGGATATGAATCTTCTGACTGCAGGACAAAAAGCGTTTAAGGAGAAATACGGAAGCGAGATAGCACTGGAGCAGGATCTTAGAAAAGTATTTGACAATAAAGACATTGATGTGGTAAGTCTGGCCACGCCAAATCACTGGCATGCTTTGGCGACCATTTGGGCATGTCAGGCCGGCAAGGACGTATATGTAGAGAAACCGGGTTCACACAATATATCAGAAGGCCGTAAGATGATAGAGGCGGCGGAGAAATATGACAGAATCGTTCAGCACGGTGTACAGCTTCGCAGCTCTCCTGCAGTTCAGGAGGCAATTCAACTGATGCGGGACGGTTATATAGGAAGAGTATATATGGCTCGGGGTCTGGTGTTTAGAATGAGAGGGGATATTGGCATTAAGGGTACATCTCCCGTGCCAGAGGGATTGGATTACGACTTGTGGACAGGCCCAGCTCCCAAGGTTCCGTTTACCCATGATCTGGTGCATTACAACTGGCATTGGCATTGGGATTATGGCAATGGGGATGTAGGAAACCAGGGTATTCATGAGACAGACCTCTGCATGTGGGGGCTCGACGTGGGATTTCCTACCAAAATCACTTCCATGGGAGGTAAGTACCTGTGGAATGACAGTAAGGAGGTTCCTGAAGTTTTGACATCTATCTATAACTATCCGGAAGAAAATAAAATCATCCAATTTGAGGTGAGACCTTGGTATACCAATGCAGAAGATGGTGCCACCGTGGGTAATATATTCTATGGGGACAAGGGATACCTGGTCGTAGATGGTTATGACAAGTACAAGACCTTTTTGGGAAATGACCGTACACCTGGCAAATCAGGGGATGATGGTGGTGAAGCTGCTTCTGGCATGGACAGGGGAGCCGGCGGAACAGATGGCCACTTTACCAACTTTATTGAGGCAGTCAGGAAGCATGACAAATCCATCCTTAATGGACCTGTGGAGACAGCTCATTTATCTTCAGGATTGGCCCATCTTGGAAACATAGCCTATAGGCTTGGAAGAGTTTTGGATTTTGATCCGAAATCAGAAACTTTTGTCAATGACTCCGAAGCTGACGCGATGCTGACCCGTGACTATAGAGCGGGATTTGAGGTTCCGAAAGTGGTGTAGATAGCGGCATCCAGCAAGAAAGAGATGGTAGTAAAATTGAAAATAAACAGCTGGTCATTTCTCAATAAGAGGGACTGGATAAAATTAGATGGCATCGGGTTTCTGCCCGATGCTGTTTTTTTTAAGTTCTTGCTGACAGGGTTGTTTTTAGAACAGGTTGAGAGGCTGACTAATCGAGAAGCTTTCTTCTAAAAAGATGTCTGTTCTCCACATATTGAGTAATTTTTGACACTGATTTTTTCAGGAAAAATCTGATGTACCAGCTTAATTACAAATGTAAGCTGGTTTTTAATTTGGCGAATTTTTTGAAACTGTACCAGTATAGACTACACAAAAGGTAAGTTTTGCAAGTTCTTAAATCCAAAATTTTTGCATCAATGAAACTAGATCCAATCTCCTCAGAAACTTCTGTTTTAAAACCCGCATCGAAAAAGATCATGTGGTTTCCTGTAAGGAACAGAAAGGAAGTAAATGCTATAATCGCCAGACTTAAATCCGAACATGTGCAGTCTTTACGGGTTGGTATTGATTGCGCTGAATTTAATACCAAAAAAGGGCAAAAATGGTATGATTGGCTTTTGCCTACGTTGGCTGAGAATTTTGACCTTGAACTTTGCTTTGATAATTACCTGCTGACTCCCGGGCGTCCACTTGCTCAAAAGCATGGTTTACCTGAGATAGTTGAGCATTTTATCCATAAGCACGGGAAGTATTTTACCACGGTGGAATTATGGAGAAATCATTCTGCCAATGTTGAAAAGGAACCCCGTGAAAATATTTTTGCTGAAGACGTGGTTTTTGCAGCCACATGGGCCAAGCATCTGGGCAAAAAAGTTGTGCTTGGAAAAATACAGGTGGTAGATTTTGAATGGATTAATCAATTGGTTTCCTCCCGGTTTCTTAAAACTACTGCCTAGAAAGAAATCGACAAGGAAAGAAGATCTTTGGAACGTAGGTACTGGATTCTTTGAGTGAATCATCTTGCACCGGTTGAAGTAAAAGGGCTGAGGATCCAAGCCCGCTCATGTAATGCCTTAGTCAATTTGCAGATTTCCGACGTAGGGACTGTGTACTATGGGCTACTGCAGAGGAATGAAATAGTGATAGGATGGCGTAAAGGGTATCTCAAAAAAACGATATGATGACTAGAAAATATAAAGTTGCAAATGGGCTAAAGAAGGTCACAAATTTTTCGGAAGGGCTGACATCCTTGCTAGCAGGTTCTTATGTTTTATCACTTGCAGTGACAAAACAAAATATGGCGCTTAGGATAATTCTTGGTGTGGCGGGAGGTTACCTGATTTTAAGAAGTGGTGGCAAGCTGCACATGGGTAGCTTCGAGGATGAGGTAGTGCAGTCCGACCACTAGTACCCCAATAACTTTGAGCAAAGAAGGCATCCGGACCCGGTGAGTATGCTGTGCCCGGGAATTAAGTGAGATGCATTCCCTACTGCCCATTCCCAAAATAACAGGCAGTACGCCAAGTTCGCTACCGGGAATCTTCCGCTTTAAAAAAGGTAAAGTAAATTGTTCTGAGGTTTCCTTAGTGTATATTCCTTTGGGCAAACTTAAAAATATCACCTCTCAAAAGAAAAACAGGCTAAACTGAAAAAGCCCGGTGCGATACCGGGCCCTTGAAGGAAAAACTAATTTTTGGATACCTGTGCAATTTTTTAGGGTCACTCCATACTGACACAGCCGCTGTGTTTTGAAGGGGCCATTGAAGCAAAGTTCAACTCAGGTAACCGAACTTCCCTTCATTAAAATCCTGAAAAGCCTGGATCAATTCCTCTTTGGAATTCATTACAAAAGGGCCATGCGCCGCAATTGGTTCATGAATAGGCTGTCCACTTAGGATAAGAAAAACCGCATCATCTGTAGCCGAAACCTGAAAGTCTTCTCCTTTATTTTCGAAGAGTGCAAAATGATCGGTATCTACCGCCTGGGTAGCGTTGATCTTTACCTTTCCTTCCAGCACCAGTAGTCCCGTGTTGAAATTTTCCGGGAAGGAAAAAGAAGCTGTTCCCCCTGACTTAAGCCTTGTGTTGAATAGGTGAATAGGAGTGAAGGTGGACGCTGCTCCGGCAGCTCCTTCATAAGATCCTGCAATGATCTCAACCTGACCACGGTTAGCCGGTAATTCTACCTTCGAAATAGAATCTTTTGAAATCGCCTGATACTTAGGTGCACTCATTTTGTGTTTGGCAGGAAGATTTACCCAAAGCTGTACCATCTGAAATTCGCCGCCCGTTTTGCTGAATTCCTCTTCATGGTATTCTTTGTGAAGTACTCCGCTTGCTGCGGTCATCCATTGTACATCTCCCTCGCTGATTACACCACCGCCACCACTACTGTCGTGATGGGCTACCTTTCCCTTGTAGGCAATGGTTACCGTTTCAAATCCACGGTGGGGATGTACCCCGACACCTTTTGGGGTAGTAGAAGGGGGGAAGTGAAATTTGGGATTATAATCCATCATGATAAATGGATTCATCCTCTGCATGCTTAATCCGGAGCCACTTGGTATCAGGGTCATTACCCGAAAACCATCTCCGACGAAATGTGGGGTGCTGGGCTTTACGATTAATTCAATATTCCTGGTTGCCATACGTGATCTGTTTTAATTCATCACAAACCTATCACATACCAACTGGTCCTGCATTGACCTAGGTTAAGATCGTTCTAGTGATCGTATCTGCTAGCCATTTCTCTGCGCACCCTACTTAGTCCTTCCGGTGTGATTCCAAGGTAAGAGGCAATCATCCATTGGGGGACTCGCACGAGCAGATCCGGGTAGGTGCTGATGAACTTCAGGTAGCGCTGCTCTGCAGGGTCACTTAAAAGACTGTTGATCCGCTGCTGAAGATGACGGATATGATTATGTAATAACTTATTGTTGAATTCGGCAAAGCCGGGGAAATTATCCATGAGCTGGATAATATGTTGCTCTTCAATTAAAAATATCAAAGAATCCTCCAGTGCTTCAATATAATAGATCGACTCCTGTCCAAAATAAGATGATTCCCGATCTGTCATAAACCATTCCTCTGGCGCAAATTGTAAGACATGTTCTTTGCCTTTGTTATCTAAAGAGTATTGCCTCAAAAGACCCTTTCCCACATAAAAGGTATGTTGGCATTTTTGACCTGGAGAAAGCAATACCTGTCCTTTTGCAAATTCCTGTTGACCACAGGTTTCTAAGAGTTTTTTAATCTCAGCCTTCTCCAAATCCATATTGGAAGTAAGAAATGCCCGAAAAGGAAGGTTGTTCATCTGCTTGGGATTTTGGAGGCTGGATTGATAGGCATAGGAAGATAAGGCTTGACGATGCTGTTGGGCTATCTTATAACCCAATGCAGCACACCTATAATAAGGGCTGAGGTCAGATTTTAAGATCTTCCAGCTTTCTATTGATCTCGGCTATACCTATCCCTATTTGCTGGAGGGTGAGTGTTTCAGTAGGAAACTCTTTGATCATAGAATATTCAAATTTCCATAGCTCGCGTACTTCTTCTGCCCTGACCTGATAGGGTTCATATAATTGATTGATGGATCTGAGCAAGAAACTTCTTTTATCTTCCAGAAAGGTAACCATCTTGAAACTGATCCCTTCATTTTCGGTAATTACTACGCAGGGGGTTTCTTTTTTGAATTTCCAGTCCATCAGATAAGATCCGATGATATAGGATCCGTCAGGGATCGGGAGCATACTGTCTCCTTCTGTCTGGAACATCCTATATTTTTTATCCTTGGGCAAATTAGGTAAGTGGAACGCTGGCAGCATGCTGATAAACTCAGGATCCCCATAACCTCCCAGATACCCTGCTTTTGCTTTTATAGGCACCATTTCAATGTTTTCCTCATTGTTGTTGCTAAGGGTCGTGGCAAGGACGCGAACATTCGACCCCAGCAAAAAAATATCGTTTCCCGCCTCAAGGTCGCGTATTTTGAGCTCGCTTAGTTTGGAAAGATCTATTCTCAGCAGGGTGTCCACGCTCATTCTGAAGTAATCTGCGCAATGGACAAGGTCATCGATTGGAGGGGATTTCGTGTGTCCATTTTCATGGGCATTTAATTTTGCGCGGGTAAAACCCAACTTTGTCGCCAAGTCATCCTGGCTCAGTTTTTTCCTGTTTCTCAAAAATCTGAGATTCGAAGCCCAAAAATATTTTTGATCCCCCATTTACGATACAGTTTGCGAATAGTAATTGATACTAATGATATCAAAAGTAAAGAATGTTCTGATTGCGAAAAAGATATGTTCCCATATTCTTGACTATAAAAGCAAAGAATTTCTGAGAGCTAGTTTGCTTAATGGGATTAATTAGCTGGCCTGCCTTCCACCCAAAAATGGTTCAAAACCAGTTTAAAAAATAAAAGACTTAGACAATTGCCTAAGCCTTAAGTGCACTCGGAAGGATCACTTATCCTCATTGACTTTCAGTTATTTATGATAAAATGTTGAAACGATGTTGAAACGATGTTGAAACTTTAGGCCGTGAGAAGCTTCAAAAGGGCTTCTTTTTTTGCGGCGGGGATTTGGAAAGTCACCGAGACAGTCTCCATGTTTTTTAATTTCCGGTCTGTCGGTGGGGCATTTAGTTGTGGACGGTCATTCTTGGAAATCATAGTATGGGTACCCTCATCCGAATAGGGCGTTCCTTCCCACTCAGCTGCCAATATTTGATAGATATTAATATTAAGAGCCTTGGCGTAAGACTCTAATACAGCCATTTGCAACTCTGATTTTTTGAAATCTCCACGTACCGCCTGAGCTGTTTTGTTGATCATTTCCCCGATGTCAGCAGTACTTAACCGTTGCTTTTCAGCTTCATTTTTAAGAAAAGTGCCTATATGCATACTAATTGTTTGCTAATTGGAATCATTTAATACCGTAAAGTACGGGAGTTAAAAACCTAAACAATCACGTTTATGAGCGTAAAATGTTTGCTTTATAGGTATAAAATATTTCCTTTAGGCAAATAAAATACATATAATAGAAACAAAACATTTGCATTTTAGAAACAAAAAGCATTTCTTTGATTCATAATCAAGCAAACAAAACGTTTCGTTATGAACCGACTCAAAAAAATCCTAGACCAAAAAGGTTTTAAGGGTCTCCACCCAAGCAACTCAGTACTTGAGGAATTGGGAGTGAAGATCCACACTTGGAATAAGTGGGTGGAAGGGACGAAGGATCCCGAACTGGCGCAGCTTCCTGTGATAGCTGAATTTCTCGACTGTGATGTGTGCGATCTGATAGAACGTCCAGTCCCCGTCTCCCATGAAAAGTAATGTAAAAGTTGCGGACACCCTGATTCGCTTTGCCAACGCCCGGGAGCGCGCCTACAAATCAGTAGGTGCGCTGGGCATGGCCGAGCTAAAAGCAATCAATCATGTGAAGACTGTAGGTGGGTATTTCTCCTCCGTCGCACCAGAGAAGCAGATCAAAGCCATTCCACAGCTGGAGGAGGATCTACTGAAGATCCTTCCAAGCGAAAAAAGCAGATTCCAAAAACAGCGGAATCAGATCCTGGACCTAATAGCGAAGAGCCATGATTGAGGCGATAACATCCAAGTGGTACGATCTGGAAATCCTCAGATCCCTGGCAAGGGAGTATTATTTCCAAGCCTGTCATAATACCTGCAAGTTTTCCCGTGGCCGTGCCGGCTGGGATCTGCACAAGACGAATATGACCAAAAGGAAATTTCAGCGCCAGTTCGTCGAGCTCTGCGACATGGCCATGTCTGACAAAGAGCTCTATCAGTTGCTGAAGTCCGAAAACCTTCAAATCCTTATCAAATGACACTTTTCAAATTTTACTGCGCATTTGCGGTACTCACTCCGATAGCTCTCCTCCTGTGCAAATGGATGGGCTTGATCGGAGTCGCTTGGGGCTGGGTGATAGCGCTAGCTATCCTAATTCCTCTCCTCATGGCCTTGGCTCTAGTGGCACTGGCGGTCTACATCATCAAAACCACTCCTATAGAAGAATGGGAAAGCTAGAAGAAAAAGAGATCCGCTACATCGAGCTTCATTGTGGTTTTTTCCGACTGCGTGGTCGGGAAAGCAAGGTGCATAATATCACCATCCTTATTGGATTTGTGGTGTGCATGCTAGCCGGGATTCAGGTGGTCGCCACGGAGATCCTCCCAAACAGTCCCAAAAAAGCCCTTCGAATATTCTGTACAGCCCGTCCAGCCAGACGCAAGGGCAAAGATGCAATCCTAGATTATCAGCTATGCAACTAGAGATCATACAGTACAAAACCGAATCAGACTGGAAAGATCCGCTGATGAAGTATCTGGCCGACTATATCGAACTGATAAGTCAGAGCTATGTAGGCGATGTCTTCCCAACGCTGGATTCCGCCTTTGGATTTATCCAGAGCCGCATGGTCGAGTTCATGGAAGTAAATCCCACTTACCGCAAGCCCATAGGTCTAAGCCTTATCTATAACCGTCCCAGCTGCTGTCCGCATAAGATCCGGCTCAGCTACCTCAATCAATTTATCACGATCAAACAAAAAAGTACTCATGAAAACAACCCTAATCAAACACATCAGCAAGGTATCGGCCATCAAGGCCAAAGCAATCCTACCACTACTGATACTGCTCAGTCTGGCTAATGTCTCGCTGGCGCAAAAGAAAAGCGTAGCCAAAGTGCAGAACCCTGTGGAGTGGCCACACTACGAGCGCACCTGGTTCAAAAAAGCCAAATCCAACCTAAAGGATGCGCTCAGCGATACCCGCAAGTCCAACAAGCGCAAGAAGCGCGGAAACAAAAACGCCGACAAGCTATCCCGTATGCGGGACAAAGTCACGGAGTTGTCAGCTAAAAAAGAGGACTAATGAAATCCTACCAATGGAAAACCGACACACATGTGTTTGAAACACATGTAGAAGATGGGCATGTGATCCTATCCGCCAAGAGCCGGATATCTGACAATCCCTCCTGTAAGTTTCTACTGTCAAAAGATGATGCCGACGGATTAAGGGATATTCTTTCCGAAGCTGTTTTGGATATTCAATTTTCAAGTGCTGAAACGGAATTAGAGGAGGTTCCCAATGTCTAAGCTCAAACCCAACCAATTCGAGATCCGTCCCGGCGTGATCATAACCGAGCGTCCCATCCTCTTCAATACCGAAATGGTCCAGGCTAATCTGGAAGGAAGAAAAACCCAGACTAGGAGAACCAAAGGGCTGGATAAATACCCAGACTACAATTGGCAGAACATATCCAGTGTTAATGGAACAGATATCAAATGCGCGATGGCGGACACCCCGGATAGATTGTTACTAGTAAGATCACCTTACGGCCAGCCCGGTGATCTGATTTGGGTGAGGGAGTCTTTTACCATTTTCTTAGATGGAATTTTATTCAAGTCAAGAGAGTCCATTTTTAAAAACCCTAAATGGAGACCCTCCATCCATATGCCAAAAAGCTATGCTCAAATCTGGGCTATGGTTGAAGATATACGAGTGGAAAAGCTGCTTGATATCAGTCCAAAAGATGCTATTTCGGAAGGAATTGAAGTTTACTATACTAGGAACAAAGTGGCAGGATATAAAAACTATCTCACCACCGACCCCAAGTATTTTTCTTCCCCTCGGTTTTCGTTTTTCAGCCTCATAGACAAGGTTAACAATTGTCAGATGGCATCGATAAACCCTTGGGTTTGGGTAGTCAAATACCGCATCCTCTCAAAGGAAGGGAGACCGACTGATGAGATCATCTGGGATAATTACAGAGATATCCAGTACCGAATTTCCTGCCCGGAAAGCTATAAGGGAAAGGAGGCCTCCAATGTCTGAGATGCACTACGATGATCAGAAAGATCAGGACTATTACGATAGACAATATCAAAAGCAAGTGAAGTCCTGCCTGTTCTCCTTTAAAATGCTGGCCATTCTATTTGTACTATATATAATAGGTGTACTTCTCTTTACTTCCTGCAAAGCCATCGTCCCACCTGTCACCGTGGCCACCGGCACAGTGATCAGCGTGGACGGGGACAATGTCCTAGTAGCCTTCGAAGTCATTAATAAGGCTAAGGGATCCCAAGGCTCCAACTGGTTCTATTGCCCGAAGCACTTCTTCAAAGTTGGCGATACCTATCCCGATTCAGCCAAATACCAACCTATAGATAGATGAAATATTTCGCAGCAATTCTTGGTCTTGCCATATGGGTTATTGCCACCCTGATAATATCTCTATTAATACTCCCTCTGGCAATTATTTCAATGATAGATGAATACTGGCAAATCCCAGTCAAACTCTTAAAAACCTTCGAAAAATGAACGCCGAACCTATCCTAACAGGAATCACCGGGCTTGCCATACTCATTCTGATATGCCTGGTCACAATTCGCCACGTCAAAACGCCCAAAAATGAAAAACGATAAGCAATTACCTCCCGGATTCTCGAAGCTCTATGTGGAGCTTTCCATTATTCACACACTGATCACAGTGCATGCAATAGATCAGAAAGCATATTCCAGAAAGCACGAAATAGCCAAAGGATTCATCACTGATTTACTCTCACAGATCAAGGATGATGGTGTACTCTCCCTACTGCTGGAGAAGTGGCTTAAAGATGGCAGCACGAAACGGCTAAGGGATATTATTCTTCTCTACGTCGATTATCGCAACGATTACATCCCGCACTTCAATGCTATGGTTTTATTGGATGACATCTGCATCCAGTACAGAGAGATCAAAGCCAGAGCTGAAAGAAAGGGGGGTGAAGATGAAGGCTGAAGAAATTCCTGTGATAAGCCATTCTTCACCAGGCATTCCCAGAATTATCAAAGAACACTTCGACCCCGATCATCTGCTCAGCCGGATCGAGATCCAGCAGAGCTATAATAAACTGGAATATGACCGATCTCTCAAGCCTCAGACCAGAGAACTGATTAAGGAGCACATGGAGAAAGTAGAGCAGGATGGGTTTACTTCTATCCGTGAAGTGGGGGAAGAGGAGTGGAACCGGTTTAATTCTCGAAAAGCTGGAGAGGAGGAGGGAAATGGGTAAGAAGATACCCCTCACTATTCAGCGGATGATTGATGCTGGAGCTTTATTCCTTAGCAATGATTCTGGTGGGAAGGATAGCCAGGCCATGCGGATCTATTTGCAATCAATCATTCCTCCCTCAAAACTCATCATCATACATGCTCATTTACCTGAAGTGGAATGGAGCGGAACAATCGATTTTATCAAAATGAATAGTAAAGGCCATCGTGTTGAGGTATGCCAGGCTATCAAGACTTTTTTTGAAATGGTGGAACATAGGCAGATGTTTCCTTCAAAAGATTACCGGCAATGTACTTCTGATCTGAAACGTGGACCATTAGAAAAACTAGGAAGGGCTTTGTCAGCTGAATATGGAAATAAGCTTATAGTGAATTGCATGGGGTTACGTGCGCAGGAATCCAAATTCAGAGCAGGAAAACGGACTGTCAAAAAATCTAAAAGTAATTCAGTTGCCGGCCGTACTTGGATCGAGTGGCTCCCAATCCATAAATGGTCTGAGAAAAAGGTTTTCAAAACCATAGCAGATGCCGGAGAAAAACCTTTCTGGACGTATGCGGAAGGAATGAAGCGCAAAAGCTGCTCTTTCTGCATAATGGGTTGTCAGAATGATCTGCGGATCTCGGCCAGACTGAGGCCAGACCTATTCAAAAAGATAGTGGAGACAGAAAAAAGAATTGGCCATACGCTGATGATGCCTAATAAAGGCCAAGTTCTTACACTGGATCAATACATTGAAATGGAGGTAGCCGATGTCTAAAGACTACAAATACTCCCTCGAAGTAGGAGCTAAAAAACATCACTGTCCAAGCTGTACCAAGAAAACCTTTGTCCGATATGTTTACACCGGTACGCGGGATTATATAGGGGTTGAGTTTGGAAGATGCGATCGGGAGAACAATTGTTCTTATCATCGACTACCGGGGGCAGATACACCCGAACCCCCGCACCCCCAGACTAAAAAGAACCTTCCAGAGCCGACAGTCATTTTTCCCGATTCCGAGTATCTGAAAAATATCAGAAATACTAGGCCGGCGAATTTTTGGGATTTCTGTACCGGGAAACTTGGAATTACGGCTGAGCACTTGCAAACGTGGGGTATAGGAGGACACTGGAAGTTCACTGCTTTCATTATTGCCAATCGGGAACGGGAAATCAACGTGAAATTTGTCGCCTACACGCCCGAAGGCAAGCGGGACAAAACCGAGGGGACAGACGGCGGAGCGAAATTTACGCCTCATTATCTGGGTAGATCTTATCTGAGAAACCAGAAAATCGAAACGGATAATGCCCGACTAGAGGACTGGCAGGATTACTACAAGTTTACCCGATGCTTCTATGGTGAGCACCGTTGGGATGCGGAAAAAAATACCTGCCTGGTAGAGTCGGAGAAAACGGCCGTGATAGCTGCTTTCTTTTTCCCGGATTTCAATTGGCTGGCCACAGGTGGTAACCATGGGATGCTGTACGAGCAGTTTTCACTTTTCAACGGATACAAAGGAAGGATATGGAATATAGTTGATAACGACAGCGCGGGATATACCAAGTCCAAGACTATCCAATGGCTGGACAAACTTGCAGAAATGCGGGACAATCCGGAGGAGATCCTTTCCGTGAATATTCTCGAAGGGCGTCCCGCTGGCTATGATCTGGCGGACGCAATTATCTATGATGGATATCGGGATCCAGTGGTTTTCGCCAAAAAACTAGCCACGGCCATCGACTGCCGAAAGAAGATAGTGATCGAAGAAAGCGGAGAATGGCGCATAGAGGATAAAGTGAAAGTCAGCGAGCCAGACGCCAAGGAGCTTCGCCGAGCCAAGCAGGTAGCGGATAGGATCTATGAGGGAAAAGTGAATTTGATAATGAATTCGGAAATCAATTCCGTGGATCTCTTGGCCTCAATAGCCTATTTTGGGAAAGAGGGATTGGCCATCGCTACCAAAGTTTATGAAGCTGCAGGATCTGATAAAGAGGAGGCGGAAGCGATGTTCAATATCGCATGCCTTAAACCGCATAGTAACGGAAAGTATTTCTTCAAAGTGGCCAAAGAAGCTGGCGTGGAAGTCCGCTACATCAAAACAGCCAGATCGGAATCGGCGGAAGGAGCTGAGGGAATCGACTCGAACGAGTGGTATATCTCATGGCCAGATGGATTGGAAGATGAAGAGGATTTTGACGAGTGGAAATCACGAACACAGATATTTGCCTACAGTTTTATAGAACATAAGAATTGCATCTTTTACGCGGTATTTGATAACAATAAGCGGACTATCGGATTCTTTAAGATTTCAAACTTTGTCATCCGACCGCTCTACCTGATCCGATCCAAGACAGACGCCAAGCGATTATTTGAGATCAAAAATATCTTTGGTGTCAAATACATCATGGACATACCTGCCAAGGCTTTGGTCAGCATGACCGAGTTCCAGGTATTCTGCGAGAGTCAGGGCAACTTCATGTTTGAGGGATCCAAACAGCAATTCACCAAGGTGAAGCGCAAGCTCTACGATAATACCAAGGATGCCGAGGAAGTAAAGATGCTAGGCTGGCAGGATGAGGGATTCTATGCCTTTGCTAATGGCGCCTACGAGGACAAATTCACCAAGGTGGATGAATACGGGATAATCAAGCATGTGATAGGCAAGTCAGACGATGAGGCAGAAGAGAAATATTTCTTTATCCCGGCGATGTCCAGCATCTACAAGGATGAAAAGGATCAGTACGACACGGAAAAGAAATTTGTGTACGTGCCACGGCCGAGCGTAAAATTCTCCGATTGGTCTCAGCTCTTCTATGACACTTATGGAGAAAACGGCGTGATCGGCATGAGCTACTACATTTCGTCACTTTTCCGCGATCTCATCTACAGCCGGTTCAAATTCTTTCCGCATCTCTTCCACTTTGGCCCACCGGGTACTGGTAAGTCCACCATGTGCTGGAGCATCCAATACATGTTTGGACTAGAGCGAAAGCCCTTCATGCTGAATGCCGGAACGCCAGTCGCATTCCACAGGACATTTGCACAGTTCCGAAATGCCGTGGTCTGGTTTGATGAGTATAACAACAGCATCGAATTCAAGCGGGTGCAGGATCTGAAGTCAGCCTATGACGGTGCCGGCCATGTGAAGTCCGAATGGTCGAATACGGGTGGAACCAGCAATCGCACCACTACTACACCGGTGGAGTCTGCCTGTAATATATCCGGGCAGGAACTTCCGATCGCAGACAACGCACTTTTCAAACGCTGTATTCTCCTCCAGTACCATCAGACGAAATTCAGCGAAGCGGAAAAGGAGCGATTAGTCAAACTTCAGAAGCTTCAGGAGAAAGGGTTGAGTCATATTACGGGTGCTTTGACCCGCTTTAGGGCGAAAATGGAAGCGGATTACTTCCAGGTTTTCGATGAGGTAGAGCGGGAGCTGATCAAGGCTCTGAATGATGATACCACCATCGAAAGCCGGATAGTAAAGAACATGGCCGTGATCGCTGCCACCTTCAAAGTACTGAAGGATGATCTCCCTTGGGCGTGGAACTGGACAAAGATGCTGGAAGTGATGGTGAAGAATATCAAGTCCCAAAACGGGCTGATCTCCAATGCCAAGGAAACAAATCAATTCTGGGATGCTGTGGAATACTGCATCGCTGAGGGAGAGCTGAGGGAAGGCACTGACTTCAAGGTGGAGCATCTAAATACCGTAAAGGTGACCATCGACCGCAAGTCGGTGGATAAGAATATGGGCAATATCACCAAGGTGCTATTTATCCGGATATCTACAGCACATCCGAAATACATGGAGGCATTGCGCAAGCAGGGCGAGAAAAAGGGAATGGACAAAGGTTCCCTAGCGCATTACCTCAGCCATGCGCCTGGCTTTATCGGGATGGTGAGTAGTACACGCTGGAAGCAGGGAGAGCGGAGTTTCACGAGTTCTGCCTATGCCTTCGAATACAAATTCCTAGAAGATATGGATTACAACTTCGAGCGGGAAGATCCAGACCTGAAGCCAGAGGAAGCGGTGGAAGATGATTCCGTGGAAAAGGCTATGGTGCAAAGAGCTGGTAAAAAAGATGGGTTTTAAATAAATGGAAATGGAAAAATTAATACTTGATGCCTGCTGTGGAAGCAGGATGTTTTGGTTCGATAAGGAAAATCCCAATGCAGTTTTTATTGATATCAGAAAAGAGGAATTTATTTCCTGTGATGGAAGATCCATTAAGGTCCGACCAGATATGATTGCAGATTTCAGGAATCTCCCTTTCGATAGCCAATCATTCAAAATGGTTGTTTTTGATCCTCCTCATGATATGTATGCCGGAACAAAAAGTTTCACTGCTCAAAAATATGGGAAGCTGGATAAGGATAATTGGAGAGAGGATCTCAAGCTTGGATTTGATGAATGCATGAGAGTTTTACAAGTCCATGGATTTCTGATTTTCAAATGGAATGAGTTGAGAATCCCAGTTACAGAGCTATTAAGAGTTTTTGAAATGGAACCACTATTCGGTCACAAATCAGGAAAGGCAAGCAATACTCACTGGATGATATTTATGAAAAGTACCTGATTGTCCTGTTCGAGCACATCAGAACGAAAGCGGCTAAAAGATAGCCGTTTTTCTTGGGGAAAAAATTAAGTCCCCGCGATATAGGGAAAAGCTGACAAACGGTTCCAACGGTTCAAACAAAATCAAAAAAGTATATATAAATAAAATAAATGTTGATTCTGATTAAGAAAGAAGGCTCAGGCTGTTGGAACGTGTTGGAATCTGTTTGATCATGTTGGAACGGGTGCTAGCTGTCCAACAATGTTTGAATGGCTGTCCTCGCCAAAATCTGCGAATGGAGTCAGGTTGAAGGGATTTAGAGGTTTGTTTGACGTGTTGGAACAGTTTGACTGTAATGTGTGTACCGGAAAATTTAAAATGGAAAAATTGAGAATGTAAAATGGACTCAGAACTCACAATTAAAATAAAGCAAGCTCACAATATCACAGAGCTTCAGGAGCTGGAAGCTGGCGAATATGTGCGCCGGATTGGAATGGTATACTTCCAACTGATGGATGACGGGAAGTATCTCCCACGGTGCGTCACCGCCCACACAAACGGCAAGTGGCTACTCTCAAAACTTAAACAAAAAAGAATCTATGTCCCAGTCGAAGAAATTAGAGCGGAAGTTATTTGATATGAAACCCTCCAAGGGTTTTGAACCCTTTGAGGGTTATACCATCGAATACGACAGCTGCTATCGTGGGAAGATTGAGATCTGGAAGGATGAGAATGGGGTGGTGGTGTGGATGGGGATTATTAGGTGATATTATCCGGGGAACTCTCTCATAAAATTCTTGCTGATTAGGAAAAAAAATCTTTTCACTATTTCAATTGCTTCAAGGCAAAATTTGATATCAATGTAAACGTAATCATCATAAATTTTAATATTTGAATATTTTTTTGAAAGCTCTTTTACAGCCGAAATATTGCTTTCTCTTTGTAGCCAGAGCCTACTACCAGAATGAACAATTATATTTCTTAGAGAGGTCAGTTCCTTGAATTCTTTGTATTCTTTCCCATCGAATTTTGGAATAATCTTCAAGTAGTCTTTTGAATACTTCTTAAATGCGGTTAATACATCATTGTTGGCCGATGTGATTTTTTTTAATTCATCCTCCTCCAAAACATAATCAAAAATTTCTAAGAAGATTTTTAATTTATATTCTGATAGGGATACAAGGGAAATTATAAATTGCTCTGTAAAAATACTTTTATAACCACCTGCAAAAAAATACTCAAAAAAATCCTCTGAGTATATTTTCATGTCATCAAACTTCTTGTCAATTGAATCTAAAAAAATTGAGGAATGTTTTAAATATTCTTCCAACTGAATCAAGCTATCCTTTTTCAACCCGTAATAAAAGAAGCTTATTTCAGATCTGATGTGTCCCGGATCTAATTTTTCTTTCATGTTTTTTCTGCAAAAATACTCAAAAAATAGTTTCCAAATGACTTGATAATCAAGCTATTATTATCTTTCTTGCACATTGTTAAACAATTGAACAACAGAAACTTATGACAACCATCGACGCAGTATTTACCGGAACTCCAGACAATTTAGCTACCGTGAAAGTTTTCGCCATCAAGCATGCCAGCATAAGCCGAATTCTTGGCCACCGGCTTTATGTATCCTGGATCTGCCAGACTGAAAACTACGTGAAAGCCTTTGAAGACTGTATGGATGAAATCAGAATGGATGATCTGGGACCAGTAGAGAAGGATACCAATGGGGTAGTGGTCAAAATTGAGATGATCCGTTGATTTTTTTTAATTCATCACTAATTTTATCAAAGATATCTTTATCCCGTTGTTTTAGTTTTTCCATTTCGTTTTTAAATCTTTCTAGGGTTGATTTCTCTTTCTTGGAAACTTCAGAATATATTGTTTTAAAATCTAGATTGTTAAATTTAATTTTATTGATATCAGATTTTAAGCTTTCTATTTTGGCTAATAATATTTCTTTTTCAGGTTCATCCAAGCTTTTATTCTTTTGTTCTATCTCTTCCACGGAAACGGTTAACCTATTCAGTAACATATCTGATTGATCTTTCAAATTTTCATGAAGCTGACTTATTTCATTTTTTGCAGAATCAAGTAATTTCTTTTGATCTTCCTTAAACTCCTTACTTTGTCTCCATAGTAAATAAGCTGTTACTATTGCCCCAACCGTAAAAAGAATACCTAAAGCCCCAATCATCCAAGCGAGCGGATTTCCCACCAAAGAGAGCTGATCATTACTTCTTTCTAAAAGCTTGATATAAGCTTCATTATAAAGTGGATCCACTCTGTTGATATACAAGGTGTCCACTCTAGAAATCACTTGATTTATAGAGTCTAAATTTTGCATTTAATATGAAAAATATTGGTTGAGGAGCAATTGACAAATTAAAAGCCATTAGAATTATCTCCCACGGCTTAAAAAGTCTATTTTTCTTTTTCTAATCCATCCGCAAATATTTTCACCTCTACCAATTTTCCTTCATTAAAATAAACACAGGAAATATCAGTTCTTCCGTCTCTTTGCGTATCAATATATGCTACGGTCATTTTTGGACTACCTGATTTAAGTTTTACTATATCACCCAATTGAAAATCAGCCATTTTTTTTTATTTATAGATTTCACCTAAAATACTCACTATCAAATTCATTTTAACCGGACGAAACTTTTTATACCTCATAACGAAAGATTTTGTTTCTTTTGTGGAATAATCCGATATTGGAGAAACAAAACGTATCCGTGACAGAACCTTTCCGAGTAGCCATTCCGATCCGCCCGCACCTAAAGGCTTTTCTCCAAGACATCTACGATTTTCCTTATGTGCTCAATCAGAAAGACGATATCGGGATTTTTCTCTATCACCTGCTTCGCCGTCGCAAGTTCCGTGATCGCAAATACTACTCACTCGAAGGCTGTACAGATTCCATCGACGTGTTGATATCCAGACGCTATGTAATCCGTGAAGGCGTGATGCTCCTGAATGACTACCAGGTGCATCTATTCAATAGCTATATAGAGGATATGATGGAGCGGCACTCGATCACTTGGATACGCTCCTCCGAGAAGTCTGGCATGACGAATAAGGAAGCTATCTACCAGTGGATGGAGATGTACAATCTGGATCACGGATCCAGCGACTGGTACCACCGCATCAAAAAGCAATACTTCCGCTATAGAAAGTCGAAAATAAAGCCAAATACCGCTCCGCCCGCTGTCCCCTAATTTCTAAAGTCTAGTTCCCATATTTGGTTATGAATCTGACCTTTCCCGTGACCGGTGATAACTATGGAGGTGTAGACCGATTTTGGTTTGCACATGAGGATGATATCGCCGGAACGGATGCATCCGGACAGATCCTTCTGAAGGAAGGCAAATTCTGGAATCTTGGTAAGGCCACCAAGTACTCGATCAAGTTTTCCAATCCTGATACAACCCGGCGAGGTGGTACCACTTTCAATCCCTCGATCACTGGAAAAGTAAAGAAGTACCGCCCCGAACTGGAATCGGTTCTTTCTGCTATGCGAGGGGAGAAGTTTGCGCTGATCATCAAGGATAAGAATGGCTTCCTTATCCAAGTAGGCCGTCCGGGTGAGCTGCTGACATTCGGCACGGATCAGGACACCGGCGAACTTCCTTCTGATAATAACGAGTACCGCTTTTCTTTCCGTGGGCAGACATCCGCCAAGCCTGTGAGCTTTGCGACAGAGATCCCCGTGGATCCAAGTACTCCGGAAGAGCCTAGCACTGGCCTTCCGGTGAAGATCTATCTGAACGGCTCACTAGTGGCCACCGTGCCCACTGGCGGAAGCTTTTCAATTACTACCGAATTCACACTTGAATATCAAATCCTACCATGAGCACTTGGACAGACGTATCTACTTATATTAAAACCCAACTCAAGCCAGGTGTCTTGGGTAATACGAATGTTCAGAAGATTCTGAATTCAGTCCTGGCAATCGTAAATCAAATCAATGCAGGTTCTTTAGATCCGGAGAATGATAGTTTATGGAAGGCAGAGGTAATTTATCCGGCAGACACTACACCCGTGCTTTGGCAGGATAACTGGCTGGTATCGAATATCGCTGACAATGAGGGAAATGTTCCTATCAATACCGCTGGGGTGGTACATCCTACTTGGCGGATCATCGGCAGTTCGGTAGGATCCGGAATACGGCCGTGGCAAGCCATTGTATATCCCAATGTGCTCGAAATAATCTTTTCTGCTGGATTTCTCTACTACCTGGACAGGAACGAAGTGGGGACTGATCCGTTTGTTTCGGTGGACTTTGCTACAGAGCTAGCGGCAGGGGAATGGAAGATTTTGACGGGAGGGGAAAAAGGAGATCCAGGCGAACCAGGTGAACCAGGTGAACCAGGAGATCCAGGCGCACCAGGCGCACCCGGTGAAGATGGAAGGGAAGCAGAATTCCAAGTTTCAGGTACTGACCTGCAATGGAGACTTGTAGGTGATCCTACTTGGATCACAATTTTCGATCTGAGTACACTAGGAGGCGGGGGTTCGATGACACCTGAGCAAATCAGGGATGCGTTAGCAACTTTGACAGGGGATGATCGCTTAGATGCCAGTGCAGTCAAAGGTCTTCCAGAAGGAGGATCAGGTGGTGGCCTCACCAAAGTCCCTTTCACCACAGCCCTGAAATTCGACAAGAGTTACAAATCGGAAACATCCCAAACAGGGGTAATTGCCTTTACATTGGATAGCACGGATCTGGTACTTGCTGATCATTATTCTAACAGGTACGAAATCGAAATTGAAGCGAACGGCACAGGTGGGGTACCAACCTTCTCGACAGATTTCGAAATTCAGTATTCCGACTGGAGCAACAATACAGGGGACATTAATCAATTAGTATTCAAGCTTTCAAAGTCGGGCAAAGTAGTAGTCTGGCTTGATAACGTAATTATAGCATAATGATGGAAGAGCTAACCGAACAGGAAATTATTAATAACTGCCTTGAGTATGGTGAAATGACTGTACTGGAATTCGATGTAATTCCAAATGCAAACCGTACCCGGATCACGAAATCACGATATTCTTGGAATGGACACATAGTTGAAAATACAATCGGATATGTGAATACAGTGACTAGCAACTCGGTGTATGCAATCCTTTCAGATGTTAAGGAGGTGATTTATGAGTGAGTTTAAATTAGTAGGTGATAAGTACATAACCCAATGGAATGGAAGTTCCATAAACGATGGTTCAGAAGAAACACCATATGCACACCCTGCCGATGCCCCTTCTTCTTCAACGAATAAGATAATAATTGGGTCTGGATATTATAATGGAGTTTGGACAGGGTACAGACGTTTGATAGGTGATGGAAAGGTTGTTATTGATTTGAATGGTGGTAATTTTAATGGTGGTTCTTTAGGGTCATATACAAACCCAACCCATGAAAACATAAAGTTGCTAAGATGTGATAATCTTTGTGGTTTAGGTACTGCTCAAGATTTCTTTATAAATGACTCCTATTTACAATTTACATTTATTTCAACAGGATATAGACTTGGAGGTAATTTTGTTAGGTGCATTTTCGAAGGTTATCTGACAGATAATATTGTGAGAGTTCTTGTATCAAGTCAAAATAATGGGTTTTCAGTTAATAATTGTATTTTCTTATCTAGTATAGAATTCCCGTGGGAAAGACTTACACAGGCTTATAACCATTGTTATTTACCTTTGGGTAAAACACTCACGATAAGCTCACTCCCAACAACTACTCAGATCAATAACTCAATGATTAATGGGTATGTTAGATATTTAGGGGTTGATTATGAGTTAAAAAAGCTCTATGATGGAAGTGTAAGACCAGATGCAAATCCAGCAATACCTGATTTAGTTGATGTTTATACTACAATTTATACTTCTGGAAATTTTGCAGGTGATCCTAAATTTATTGATATAGAGAATAAGCTAGTAGAACCAGATTCGGATTTACTTAAAAGGTCTAGTACATATGGTTTCATTGGAGGCGTAAAACCTGCTCGATATATAGGAGTGAACTCAATTTCTTCAGATGTGACTATTGAAACTGCTAGGATAGATAACACTAATCCTTCAAATTACATTATAGAGTCTGGGGAGAATGATGGGGAGGTGATTATCACATATAAGACAGATACAATCACCGAAGTGCAAGCAATATTCATCGACTCCTTATTGGCTTTTGATGGTTCTGAGGTAGGCGGTACTGTGGGAAATAATAATGTGCCTGATATTTTTCCTACATCTTACATACCATTATCTACGCCTGGATTAAAACCTAATCGATTGCTTTATGCCTTCCGTACCTCACAGTCGATTGCAAAACCTACTTTGGAATCACAATGGGATAACGATAGTGTAAGTTTAGGGACGACTCCAGGCGCTTGGTATATCATGGAGTGGAATATTAAACCTACGATACATGGTAGTATGGGTAATTATTATGGTAATGGTAATCCAGAATCCATTGGAATAGCTGGAAATGGTATGAACGCACGTTGGAGACAGGTGAAAATTCGGCTGACAAACCTTAGAAGTTACGTATAATGGGTTTGGAAGGTATTTCAGAACAGAAAACTACTAGCAGAAGAATATATACTTCTCCTGTTGGGCTTCGTGGTATAGCTGAGCAGTTGCCCGACAATACCCGATACATCAGGGTAGTGAGCTATCGCCAGATCCCTTTATCTAATGTCACCGTCACGGTGCACAATATAGGAGGAAATGAAATGGCTACCACGAATGCAGAAGGGATTGCTACAATCTATCCAGACACTTCTACCGATATCACCATTGACTTGATACAGTACAACACCAAACTGAATGGAGTTGCTTACAATACCATTACTAATGATCTGGTGAAGACGATTATTCTAGACACGCTGATGCATATAATTTAGGAGTTGACTTTCATGCCTAATGCAGTTAGTTTTTCAAGATCAGTATTTAAATTCTCTTTTCGGCCTGCTTAAATATTCGAAACAGCTGAGAGTATGATCATTCTGATTTCGTGACCAATTTTCTTCCTTTCATCCCAACCTTCGGAATACTTTATTTTTTCCAGTTTGGCAACAACCCGACTTTCTAAGTCTTTAAGTCTTGCCTTGAGTAATTTTTCTTCCTCTGACAATTGGTATCTTCATTTTGAAATTATGATAATATTCCCAAAATTGATAAAATTCAATTGTTACTCAAACTATCAAAATCATGAGCGAAAATATCATAATAGCATATACAGGCGAATTAAGAACTATTGACATTCAAGCAAAAGGTACAATTCCTGCATTTAGGATTGAAGGGGTGTTTTCTAAGAAGAAGCATTTTAAGGAGTTTGCCGAACATTTTCATTTTGCTTATGAGCATACTCTGCTTTTAAGCATGAAGCTTCCGTTAAACCCTAAATATGGAGATAAAGAAAAGGGATTAAAGGCATATCAAATCAATGTCAAGCAAAATTTTCAGGTGGTTGAAGTGGAAAAAATTAAAAAACCTGCTGAGGATGACCCGAGATTTCATGGGAATCATGTTAGAATTATTTATGAAGACTCAGGCGATTATATTGTATTTTGCTGGGCAAGAGACGAGTTTGACGCTTGTAAAAGGGCTATCACAGAGGCAAGGGAAATGACAGTAAAATTTGAAGTGAATGATGAGATACTGGGTAATACTACAATCCATATGCCGACAGATCCTGAAATCACATTCAAGGTTCCCATGTTTTTTGAAATCCCTGATGATGGAGAGATCTTTAAAATTGATTTTGAACGGTTCATAACAGATCCTGATGAATGGGAAATTGCACAGAGTGTCTTGGAAAACGATGTGATGGTGGTGGATAGGATTGATGGGGATGAAGTATGGTTGAGGGAGGGAAATCCTGCCTAAGGATGTGCTATAATTACCAGATCGAAGATCCCGCCCCAAACATTGCCGGGCGCTACCGCTATCCAGATACACCGTCTAGGTTTACTCCTGGTGATCAGAATGGGTTTACTCATCCATATGTTCCAGTAGTCACTGATAAAAAACCGGAAGATGTACAATTCTACCAGTGGGGTTTGTTGCCCCACTGGGCCAAGGATAGTTCCTTTCAAAAAAACACGCTGAATGCCAGGATAGAAACCATTCATGAAAAGCCCTCATTTCGATCCTACACCAAGAACCGTTGCATTATCTTGGCTACTGGGTTCTACGAATGGAAGTGGCTGGATCCAAAAGGCAAGCAAAAGCAAAAACATAAGATATGGGAAAAAGGAGTGGATTATTTTTCATTTGCCGGTCTCTACTCTCATTGGCTTGACAAATCCACAGGTGAACTTATTCCCACCTTCACCATAATCACACGGGAAGCCGAGGGCATCATGCGTGAGATCCATAATACAAAGCTCCGCATGCCAGCCGTCTTGCTTCACGTGGAAGAATCTGCCTGGCTCTCCGGTGCGATAGAAATCCCCACCTCCCCGGAGCTTGAAGCAATCCAATTGTAGGCTCTTTTCCACTGTCCTCTAGCTCCTAAAACTCTCGAATTACCTTCATATCATCAAATAATGATAGAAGGTGAATATTCAACTCGTCCGAGCAATCTTTTCAGGTAAATGGTTTATTGAGCCGTCAGAAGCTGAGGCTCTTATTCCTATTGCACTCAATCTCCTAGAGGGAAAACCCATAGGTGGGTTACCTGGTGCGATGGGGTACCACGATGATGATGACTTCGAAGAGCGTAAAAAATGCCAAGTAGTTCTTAAGTCTGGATCCACTTATCAGGCTTCTTACTTTCGGGACTTTTCTGATCCAAATATTCCAGAAGGAGCTACGGCTCTGATCAATCTCACCGGTCCTGTTATGAAATATGGCGGATACTGTGGGGAAGCTTCATCAGAACGTATTGCCAATTTTTTCAAACAGGCAAATGCTAATCCCAATATCAAAAACATACTTTTCAAGGTAGATAGCCCGGGAGGTCAGGTAGATGGTACCGCCACCATGGCACAAGCTGTTTACAATTCCACCAAACCAGTTTTGGGTTTTGTGGATGATGGAATGGCAGCTTCTGCCGGATATTGGCCACTTGCCGGAGCAGATGAAATCTGGGCTTCTCAGAAGACGGATATCATTGGCTCTATTGGTGTATATGCGCAATGGGCTGACTACTCTAAAAGGTATGAGGAGCTAGGCATTAAGATCCACGAGGTCTATGCAGATCAAAGCTCGGAGAAAAACAAGCTTTACCACGAGGTAATTAAGGGCAATTACAAGCCTATTAAAGAGGAAGTTCTCAATAAGCTTGCTGGTGAGTTTATCAGCTCTGTCAAAGAAATGAGAGGTGCCAAAATCAATCTCAAAGCAGGAGATCCATTTAAGGGCACTACCTACATGGCCGAGCAAGCTATTGAAATTGGATTGATCGACAAGATCGGATCCTATGAGGAGGCTTTGGCCAGATTGGAAGAAATGAGCCAAGCAAAGCCTGCTCCTGAAACTGCATCAAATCAATCACAAACAACTAATACACAAACCATGAAATTCAAATCAGCATGGGCTGCCATACTCGGATCTATCGGGTTTGGAGCCGTTGCCTCTGAAGAAGAGGCGCCAATGGTGACTGAAGAAAGATTGGAGCAGCTGAATGCCAGTTTAACGACTGCCAATCAGAGCATTTCGGACTTGAAAGCCGAAATCGCTCAGCTCAAATCTGATCTCAAGACCGCACAAGATGCCCAGGCCAAGGCCGAGGGCGAAAGAGATGACTTCCAGGCTAAGGCCGACAAGTTCGGTAAACAAGCCGGTGCCGCCCATACGCCTCCTAAAAAGGATAAAGCAGAGGGTGGGAATACTGAATTATCAGCAGATGAGCAAACAGCCGCTGAGATCGCAGCATTACCGCACAATGCAGCCTTGGACTCAAATCCATTGTTCAACTAATCAACTATCTATAAATGGATATTTCAGCAATTATAGCCGAATTTGGAGCCTACTACATCAAGTCGGACTCCAATATGTCAAGACTGGTAAAGCAGCTTAATCAGAAGAGTATCACTGAGGGGGCATTTACCACGATTGTGACAGATGACACACTTTGGAGAGCTTCGGAAACTCGTATGACACGGGTTTTACAGCCGTTCCAAAAAGCATGGACACCATTATCAGCGTTGACTTTTCTCCCTGTAGCAATCCAGAACTACAAAATGAAAATCGATTACCAAGACTATCCGGATGATCTGGAAGCAACTTGGTTGGGATGGTTGACGGACAGCTCGCTTGACCGTAAAGAGTGGCCATTCGTCCGCTGGTTCATCGAAGTGGAATTGCTTCCACAGGCGAAGGAAGACTACGAGATGAATGAGATCTACAACGGTGTCTATACAGCTCCTACCCCTGGTACTCCAGGTGCCGCAGGTACCACAATGAATGGTATCAAGAAAATCATTAATGATGGGGTAGATTCTTCCAGAATCACACCGATCATCACTGGTACTGTTCCTACTGATCCTTTGGATTTCTTGGCCTACATCGAGCAGTTTGGTGATAACATCAATCAGAAGTATTGGACTATCCCGATGCAGTTGGTGATGAATCCTACGCTGGTTCGAAGATTTTTCAGGGGCTATAGAAAAGAGTATGGCAAGGATACCAACTATAGCGAAAACAAAAACGGTGCAGTGGATCTGACCAATTTGACGATTTTCTCAGCTCCTTCTCACGGAAGCTCAAATAAAATCTGGTGTACTCCTAAGAGCAACGCAATCCGTCTGGTGAAGAAAAGCCAGAACATGAATGCCGTTCGCGTGGAGAATGTGGACCGATTGGTCAAAATGTATTCTGACTGGAGTTCCGGTGTAGGTTTCGTGATACCTGAGCTGGTATTCACCAATGACCAGGATCTTACTCCTGAACCATAAAATAGAAAGGGGCTGAATAAGCCCCTATTTTCCATTATAATCTATTCCATATCATGGCAGAGAAAAAAGAACCAACTCCTGAGGAGCTTTTGAAAGCAGTTCAGGAAGATAATAAGAAGCTTTCGGCTGACTTGAAAAAGTCTCAGGAAGCCGAGAAAAAAGCGATTGATTTGTCAGATTCATTGAAAAGTGACTCGGAGGCTGATATCCAATCACTGAAGGATTCACATGCAGAGGAGATCGAAGGTCTAAACAGTCAGATTGCTTCCCTCAATGACGTGATCAAGGAACTGAATGAAGCACTAGAGGCTAAAGATTCTGAGGTGAAGAGCCTTGGGAAGCGTCCTGTATTCAAGTCAGGCAAAAAGCAAATAGAATTGAGAATCAAGAAATTCATTCACAATTTCAAGGGTGAGCGCATAGAGGTTGATCAGAAAGTTTTGGAGTCCAACCCTGAGTTGGTTACTGAGCTTCTGAATATCAATTCAGCAGCTCTTAGAGAGATAGGAGGCAAGTAATGGGCTTTGAATCACTGAAGAAAAACAAGATCCGGGACAATGCTCCCGGCTTAAGAAAAAACATCCTGATCGCCGAGCGCGATTGGTTTGTTGCAAATACAGGGCTTAAAGCTCCTGTAGCTCCATTCACTAATCCGGGCGATTCGCTTCGGATTACTGAATCTCACGAGTTTGTAGAAGGATTTGGTTTTGTGCCTTTTCATTCCACGTTGGCTACAGCTGAGCTGACTGCCGAAAATGTGGGAGAGCGTGAATCCCGAACAAATAATCCCTCGCTCGTGGCTCAACATCCGGGCTTAACCGCTGAGATTGTTGAGTTTTTCCAGTCCCGTAAAAACGGGGATTGGATCGTACTTCAGCAGACGCTTGCTGGCGAGTGGATCCAGATGGGAGAGGATGGACTGGAAGCTGAAGTAATGTTCAGCTTTGGTTCTGGTAGAGTGGATGGTGGATATCAGGGAGTGACTGCCACGATATCTAATTACGGGAAGCCGTATTTCTATGAAGGTGATATCGTGTATCACCCAGCTGTTGTACCAGATCCAGAAGTATAATGGAAAATAAACTTAAGAAACCAAGTTTGCCCGCTGATGTGGCTAAAGAATACGATTCGATCATCGTACCGACTACCGTTATGATCAGCAAGGGCAAAGCTCAAGGAACCTACGATCTAACTAAGATCAGTTTGGTTGATGCGAAAAAACTGGCGGAAGCCGGAAAGTATTTGGTAGCTAAAAAAGCTACTGACAAAAAATAACTACTAGGGTTTTTTGATTGAGGTTAAAACCAGCTCGTTAGGGCTGGTTTTTTTATGTCCTCTAGTTGGCAATTGCCATGGTGTAGGTTTGGCTTATGGAGGAAATTGCCAAGTGGCTAGAAAACCAAGATTATCAGGAGGGAATTGCGCTATACAAAAAGTACGGTGCAGATCCTGTATTGCTGACAATTTTTGCCCTTCCAGAAACCAGCTTCACCAAGTCGAAACTTGAAAAGGCTCTGAATGATCTGGTACCAAAAGAGCACTCCTCGACTCCGCTCGGAGAGACAGTCAGGCTGAGCGAAGTCGAAGTCAAAGCAATTACACCCAAACCTGTTTTGGATCTGATCCGCAA
This sequence comes from Algoriphagus resistens, assembly GCF_001442615.1. Lineage (GTDB taxonomy): Bacteria > Bacteroidota > Bacteroidia > Cytophagales > Cyclobacteriaceae > Algoriphagus > Algoriphagus resistens. The sequence continues at coordinate 383,499 of NZ_LMXN01000001.1, forward strand.
GCGGAGCCAGTTGCATGAGACACTTTTTTACCAGACATCCAAGTCGGACAGGCTTAAGATAGCCAAGGCGATTTTGGCAATTGGTACCAAGCTAGACCGCTGGTATGATCATGGGGAATTGCCAGCTGGTGAGGCTGAGAATGAACTTCCAGAAATGGACATTCCGGTTAATGCCTGGGAACTGCATCAGCAGATTAACAATAACCTGGCATACATCACCAAAAACCGCAAGCGTGAGAATAAGGCAGGGGAAGTGAAGCGAAGAGAGCGGCAGAATTTGGGTATTGAGGAAAGACTAAAATTGATGAATTATGAAGTTACAGGATAAAGTACTTAAGGCCGAGAAAGTAGATTGGCGGTCTTTAAAATGGCTACAGTCTGAAAATTTAAAAGCTCCGATCAACATAGATAAACTGGTAGAATCATTGGTAAAGAATGGGCTGATCCGTGGTTTCCATATATGGCAAGATCCATCCGGAGAAATCTGGATACTAGATGGCCATCATATGAAAATGGCTCTGGAAAAGATCGAGAAGGAAAAGCTGATAGAGATCCCAGATCTGCTCACATGCTACTTTATTGATTGTGCTGACAGGAAAGAAGCTGGCCGAATCGTACTCCTTCATTCTGCTACATATGCAAGTCTGACGGCAACTGGAGTAATGGATCATTTAGCGGATTTTGATTTGGATCTAGGAGAGCTAGGTTCCATGATCAATCTGGAAGCTTTTGATTTTGGAAAGGTGGAGCAGCTTGCTTTGGATGAAATGAACAAGGCCTTGGGACTGGATGAGGATTCTGAAGATGGATTCGAGTCGATTTTACCAAAAGAAGCCATTACCAAAGAGGGTGATTTGTATGAGCTGATTTCCGGTGTAGGAATGGTTCACCGGGTGATTTGTGGAGATAGTAGGGAAGCCGAAGTGGTAGAAAGATTGCTCAATGGAGAAAAACCAGTACTTGTCGTAACGGATCCACCGTATGGAGTGAATTATGATCCTAACTGGAGGATAAGAGCAAATGGAGGAAAAATCAAATCCACAGGTAAAGTCAAAAATGATGATATCGCGGATTGGCAAGTGGTCTATGCGCTTTTTGATGCACAGGTAATCTACGTGTGGCACGGTGGCCTCCATGCTCAGACGGTAGCTCAGAATCTTATCGATTGCGGGTATAAGTTGGTTGCCCAGATCATCTGGAATAAACAAACTCAGGCCATGAGCCGAGGTGATTATCACTGGAAGCATGAGCCGTGCTGGTACGGCGTGAAAAAAGGTAAATCTCACAATTGGCAAGGTTCGAGAGATCAAAATACAGTTTGGGATATCAAGAATCTTTCTGCCAGATCAGTCCAGGAAGAGGAGGGCCAAACAGGCCATGGTACCCAAAAGCCCATCGAATGCATGAGAAGGCCAATTGCCAACAATTCCAAAATAGGGGATATCGTGGCAGATCCGTTTCTAGGTTCTGGATCCACACTGATAGCAGGAGAGCAAATGCACCGGGTTGTATATGGGAATGAGCTGGATCCATGCTATGTGGATGTCGAAATCACCCGGTGGATCAAATGGATGGAAAAAAATGGTAAGAGGTGGTCAATCCGGCTAAACGGCATAGAACTCACTTCAGAAGAAATCAAAGAAATCACGGACAATGTCGAAAGAGCAGCTATTCCCACAGCACAAGGGGAAGATTGAAGTAAAAATGGATACTCCGGAAGATCGCATTGCGGCCTTCATGATTTCCAAGATTGAGAAGGAAGAGCTTCACAAAGGAGATGATAAAATCATGCGCCGGTGGCTGAAGATCTGGAATCTGCTTCTCAATTATCATTCTGCCTCGCAAGCGGTGACGGCTCATGTAAAAATGTGTGCAGAGGATCCAGATATAGGAGCAATTTCAGAACGTACTGCCTGGTACGACTTGAAAAATGCGACACGCATTTGGGGTAACCTGAATGAGGTGCCTTATCATGCTTCGCTCGTGCTTCTGTCTGAATATGCAATGAAAACCTTCCAGCTAGCCGCTCAGCAAAGGAATGTGAAAGAGATGAACCGGGCAATCTCTGAAATGCGTGAAATACGAAAGGATCTGCATAATATATCTGATGTGGGAGATCTGGACACACCTACCTCACGCTTTGTGCTGATCATCCAGACGGGAATAGAAGGTCAGGCACCTCGAACGATTGATTTGGACGATTATGAAGATCTGCCGGAAGATATCGCTCATGAGGTGATCGATGCGGTACAAGGTCAGGAGATTGAGACTTCGAAATTCATGCAGATCGTGGAAGAGGCTAAAAATGTGAGCGAAGACTGATGCTGAAAGCCAAACAAACGGTTTTCAATAAACCACAACAGCTCTTTCAGGTGCTCAAACCGTTCTCCTCCAAAAATGTATGGTCGAGGGGAACGGGAAAATCTTTTTTGATAGCCTGGTTAATTCACATGATCGTGAAATGGATGCCGAGATCCAGTTGGGCGATTGTCGGTAAATCCTATAAGCAATTATTGACCAGAACACTTCCAACTACTATTTCGACTCTTGAGAATGTTTTTGGCTATAAGCAGGATCGGGATTTTTTCGTCAGAAAGCGACCTCCTAAGAATTTTCGATTTGACAGCCCTATTTCGCCTCCTTTAGATTATGATCATTGCATCATTTTTAAGAATGGGGCTTTTTTTCATTTGGTTTCTCTGGATGGAGGTGGATCCACAATTAGGGGGCTTTCCATAGATGGCTATTTGGGTGATGAGGCCTTGGAGATCAATAAGGAAAAAATGGACTCCGAAGTGGCTCCTACGAATAGAGGAAATATGCGGTATTTCAAGCATATCCCTTTTCATCATGGAAGCTTCTTTTTCTCATCCATGGGCTATGGCCATGAATTCAAGTGGATGCTTGATTCTGGTAAATACTATGAGGATGATGGGTATAATTTCCGGGCTATTCGCCAGCAGATAGTAGAGAAGGAAAAGGAGTTGGTTGATTGTCCGGATAAGTCCAGAATGGCGGAATTATGGACTCAAATTCTGGAGCTTAAGCGAAAACTGCGATGGTACAAGAATAAGAATGGCTTCCTGTATATGGAGGCTGATGTTTTCGACAATATCGAGAATGTGGGTTGGGCATATATCAAGGAAATGAGAAGGACGCTTTTGGACTTCATTTTCATGGTCGAAATGCTCAATTGGTTTCCAGAAGGCATAGAATCAGGCTTTTATTTTCTGCTTAACCGTACAGATCACGGGTATTCCAATAAGTTTGACCAGGGGTTTATTAGTGCACAGCCTACTAATTCAGAGGCTATTAAGAAGCCTGATTGTAGGATGGACAGTGATTTGGTAGGAGGTCAGCCGTTAAGGATTGCAGTTGATTGGGGTAGCCATATCAATAGCCTCACAGTCACACAATATCTTCTAAGCATTAACACACTGCGTTTCCTTAAGAATCTCTATGTGAAGGGTGAGATACTGGACACTCTGGCTAATGACTTCTGTGATTACTATCACCACCATAATAAGAAGGAAGTATTCATGTCTTATGGTCATGATGGCAATGTCACGCATGCAAACAGTAAACTCACTTATGCAGATCAGTTCGCTAAGATCCTAGAGGCAAGGGGATGGATAGTTCACTTAAGTTATGAGTCTGTACCACTCAGCCAGATGGACAGATACTTACTATGGGCAAAGGTTCTGCAGAATACGAGCAATGCTAAGAAAGGTAAGCCGGTTGATCCTTCATTGCCATTAGTAGAGTTCAACCTGGACAATTGTAATGAGACCTTTATTTCTATGCAGAATGCACCAGCTAAGGAAGGGCGCAATGGTATAGAGAAGAATAAAGCATCAGAGCGTAATGCTTTGATACCACAAGAGGAGGCCACCCACCTAAGTGATACAGCTGACTACAATTTAACCGGTGTAGTTAGAGATCCTTTCTCGGTGATGCCACCATACATCGGGCACTAATAATTTTAATTGTTTGATCAATCCAAGGGATATGCGAGGCCATTCGTATATCCTTTTTTTTATGATGGCAATTGCCAATCTCCCACAGATCATGGCAGGATCGATCTTGAGATTTTGCAGTAGGTGAGGAATGAAAATTTTATAAAAATCTATAAATCAATCTGTTATTAATTTTTGGTTTGCAGATGAAAATAAGTTGAAAAAAACTGGGTTTTCACTGTCCTCTATATGCTTAGAGCCTCTGACGAAATTCGGTCATGAATGTAATCCACCTGTCAGATGCGATGAATGAAATGAAAGGAGACAAACCTTTCTCTATCGTTTTTGTGACCTGTGATCAAAGTAGAGACAGCGGTGGTGATATCATAACACTGGAAAATGTGGTGCTCAGCTTCAATCAAAATGCCGCCGACAAAGCAGGGTTTGAAATGCCTGAGCCTGCACGAACTCCATTCAACAAACGAGCAAACCACTACGAGTACGCCACACGAAATGTGAGGCTACAAAATGGAATGATACGGAAGTTTCATATCCGACTTCTCGAATATTTCAACGGTAAAAAAGTATTCTACTAATGTCAGAGACCACTATACAAGGCGTAAGTCTGGATGTGCTTTACTCCAAAGCAACTGGAAACGTTTTCCAAACCGTTGACTCGAAAGCCCACAACCCAATCAAGGTACCGGTACAAAAATCCAACGCGACTTCTGAGATTGTGCCATGGGGAATTGATAATTGCTTTCCGCAAAGAGTCCTACGTGAGATTCGAAAGAATACCATCATCGGTCCTACGCTACAGAAGAAAGCAGAGATCGCTTACGATGAAATCGTATATGGATTTGAGAAGCCGGCAGTAGAAGGAGGTGAACCAACTTTCATCCGTGCATATGATGAGAAGGTAGAAGCCTTCTTTCAGCGATCGAAGATCCATCGATATGGAATTGAATCTCTTCGGAACTTCTACCACTTTTATTTCGCAGTACCTCGCTTGATCTTCACCGCTGATCACTCCGAGGTTTATTCTATTTCCTGCTATAAGACTGCCCACTTCCGATTTCAGAAGCCTGACAAATCAGGATTCATCCAGAACGGATTTGTCTGTGCCGATTGGGAAACTATTCAATCAACCGAGTCCGAGTATGTGGAGACGATTCCACTCATAGATATTTATGCGGATCCTGAGATGTATAAGGATACTAACAAATTCAAATACATCTATCCGCTTGCATATCCCACAGAGGACGAGGTTCATTATCCATTAGTGGATTGGAACTCTGCGCGTGAGTCCGGTTGGCTCGATGTGGCTCAGTCTATTCCCAAATTCAAAAAGGCTCTTATGAAGAATCAGATCACACTGAAGAATCTGATTCAGGTTCCTTCCTGGTGGTGGGAGTGGAAGCATCCGGGCTTTGCTAAAATGACTCCAGAGAAGAGAAAGGAAATCATGGATCTGGAGATTGACAACTTTGAGAAATTCTTCAAAGGCGATGACAATGCCGGTGCATCTATGATGGTCACTTTCATTTCTGATCCTGCGCATCAAAAAGAATATCAAGGATGGAAGGTGGAAGCGGTCGACAATAAAATCAAGGATGGCATGTACATCGAAGATTCAAACGAAGCCAGCTCACATTTGCTCTATGCACTTTCAATGGATCCTGCAATCATCGGCTCGCAACCAGGCTCAAAGCTCGGAGCAGGTTCCGGATCTGACAAGCGGGTGGCTTTCAACATCTATGTGGACACCATCAAAGCACATCAGGACTTGATTCTTGAGCCGCTGACATGGATAGGACAATACAACGGCTGGCCAAACTTCAAATACAAATTCAAAAACTCACTGAATGCAAGTGGTTTTGCTGTGCCTCCTTCTAAATCTCCTATGGTCGAACCTCAACAGCAATCATCCTAATGGCAAATCTAGTAAAGACAATCTCAGAAGTTCAGGATCATATCCGTGTGGGCAACGGATTGGACATCCAAACTCTGCTTCCTTCGCTCAATGAAGTGGAGATGCAAGATCTCACCTTCTACCTAGGATCGGATTTGCTTGCTGAGATCATCGCCGCTAAGGATGCAAACAATTACACCCCACGCCTCGCCAAGATCGCTCCTTATGTGATTGCTGCCCATGCCTGTTTAGCAGTGTACAAGGCAGGACCAGAGATAGAAGTACTTGTGTCAGATTCTGGGATCATGCGAACGGAAACAACCAATGAAAAATCTGCCTACGGTGGACAGGTAATGCGATTCCGTGCTGTAGCTGCCGACCGAGGTTTCAAGGCTATCGATTCCTTCCTTCTGATTCTTGAAACCTACGAGCAGGACTATCCGGAGTGGCTTGACTCCCAATATTACGGGATCAAAGATGGCTTGATGATCCGTTCCGCAGTAGAATTCGAAGCTGCAGGCGAAGGGATCCAAGGTTCCTCACTGACATTCCAGGCACTTCGCCCGATTATGATGGACATTCAGGAGCAGACGATCAGCGCATCTCTTCCGGATTCGCTCTACACCGAGATAATGGACCAGCTGAAAGCGGACAATCTCAGTGAAGCAAACAAGACTTTGCTTGATAAATATCTCCGTCCCGCCATTGCGAAGCTTACGATTGAGGAAGCGATTACCAAACTACCAGTGGAAGTTTCGAATACCGGTGTCTCAGTAAACCAGCTGGAGCTGGCAGGAGATGCCCGGACTTCCAAGCAAGCCGATATAAGTCTCATGGAAAAGAAAGCCTGGGGACTTCGCGGTCGTGGTGGATTCTACCTCTCCAATATGAAAGAACACCTAAATGCTAATGCCTCAGCTACAGTTTATCCGCTGTGGTTTGGATCAAACAATTATTCCAAGACACTCAAGGCAAGAATAGAAGAAGAATCACTTAAACCGTGTGAGCGGAAAATATACAGAGCATAATGATGGATAAAATTGACTCTTGGGACTGGACAATGGCACTTTCTATAGTGGGTTTTGTCAGCTCAAAAATAGCACAGGCCGCAGCTGATGAATCTCAGCTGAGTATGATTTCTACCCTTTCAGCAATCATCTTTTCGCTGACTGCATTGGTGAAACTAATAGACTTAGTATTTGACAAATGTCCTAAATGGATTGAAGCTTATAGATCATGGAAAAGACCGAAAGGAGACGTCTGACCTTCTGGGCAGTATTCTTCATTATTCTTGGAATAATATCAGTAGTGGCCCTGCCTTCTGAGCAGTTCGTGGAGCTACTCTCCTTCTTCAAGGAAATCATCCAGCACTTAATTATTAGCCAATGAAAACCAACAAAGCTGGGATAGCAATCCTTCATGAATTCGAATCATGCAAACTCAAAGCCTACAAGTGTCCGGCTGGTGTCTGGACTATCGGTTGGGGCAATACATTCTATGAGGACGGATCCAAAGTCCGGGAAGGTGATATGATCACAAAGGATCGGGCGGATGCACTGTTTCAAAACATTCTTAGCCGATTTGAGGACATGGCCAGAAGATCCATTACTTCCAACGTGAACGAAAACCAGTTCTCGGCTTTCGTCTCTGCCTTGTATAATGTTGGGCACGGGTCAAAGTATAAGGATGGTTTGATTGTGCTAAAGAACGGAGAGCCGTCCACACTTTTGAAAACCATCAATCTCAATCCTGACCTTCCAGTAATCGAGAAGCTTTTCAAGGAGTGGATATCGAAAGGAACATCTTTCGAAAAGGGATTGCTACGCCGTCGTACCGCTGAAGCAAATCTCTATTTCTCATGAATCACTTCCGATTCATACTGACCGCATGCCTATTCTTCACCGTGCTTTCGTGCAAGGTGCAAAAGAACATCTCTCAGTCATCAACTCAGAGTGATTCCACAACTACATCCGTCCAAACTCATGAAACGCAAACTTCAAGTAGTAACCGCCTCACCATATCTGCCATCGAAGCCTATGGCAATAGGATTCATCGGGACGGGATTTTTGATATCAAGTTCGATAGCCTTACTAGCATTGACATCTCCCCAGACGGTGCCATCCGCGCCACCGGTTATGCACCCACTATCAGAAGCCACACTTCCGAAACCCGTACAAATACCACTGTCAACAGCTCCAATACCTCCCAACTCATCCAGAAGGACTCGACGGGAAGAGGAGAGAAACTGGAAGAACGCACAGCGTCATATTCACAATCGGAAAAGCTAAAAGATATCACCAAAACCCCATCACTCATCCCTTGGATAGGGGCAGGATTGGCAATTGCCATCGTGGTTTTGGCTGTCCTCTGGTATTTTTTCAAGAGGAAGTAACTAGGGGTTCATATTTATTCACAATCAAACTCCTTCATTATGAAAAAATTACTCTTAGTTATCGCTGTTTTTGGCTTTCTGGCCACTTCCTGCCAAGTAGGGAAAACAATTGCCGTCCGTGACACCGTCAAAAATGTAGCTACCACCACTGCTGATTTCTATCAGGGCTATGACGAAGTGCATGGAGAATTCAAGCTTAAGGACGTGAACCATACCGTGGCCATCAATTCTGACAAGCAAGATATGGAGATCACCATTATTCCTTCCTCGCTGAAGCATGATGCGGGCTATCACATTATCAAGCCTGCCATATTATCCGGCGGACAGGATAATTCATTGTCACCTTCACCTACATCCGGAGGAGAATTCAAAGTAAAACTAAAGGATCTCAAAGCCATAGCTATCCCACAGCGAGGTAACTAATCATGTCCCGAAAACTGGAAATCATATTTCCAGTCCTCTTCGGACTGACACGGCGCATCCGCGTCAATCTGCCTGCCAAATGGAACGAGCTCACACAAAAGCAGCTCATCCCGTTGGCGGGCTTACTGCATTCCAGCTTTGACAGCGTCTACGAGTTTCGCATCAAAGCTCTGATGGTGCTTACTAGACTCAACCTTATCCAGATGCTTGCACTTGGAGAACGCATCATAGACCTCTATCCATTTATACAGTTCCTAGAAGATGAAAACGAACTCACACAGAACAAAATCGAATCCATCACCATCGGATATTTCGCAGGAAAAACCCTCTATGGCCCTGTCGGAAACTTCGAAACCCTCACTGCTGACGAATGGACAGAGGCGGATGACGCATACCTTGAATTTCGCAGGGAATCCAGCGACCAGGCACTGGATAGATTTATCGCTATCCTCTTTCGTGAAAGGGTACTTCCAGTTAATGAGCTGGATAATAAGCGTGACCCTAGGATAGCATATTCCGAGGGATCGGAAAAGCACCGTCTACCACTAATTCAGAAGATCCCACGAGACACCAAACTTGCCGTCATACTCTGGTGGACTGGCTGTCGAAAAGAATGGGAAGATGTATTCGAGCGGGTATTCTCTGCCAAAGGCGAAGGACCAGAGTCTTTCGGCTGGCAGGAAACGATTCTCAAACTTAGCGGAACTGTCTTTGGTAATCACCGAGATACCCAGCGGACTTACATGTACAAGCTTATGCTTCAGATGGAAGTCACGCTGAAGGATGAGGAGTACCAGAAACAGAAAGAAGATTCAATGAAACGTAAATCAAGAATGTGATGATGATTTTAATCAGTTCACTGCTATGGGTTGATACGATAGGGATGATCGTCTGGTGGAAAAGATATTACTCCAGACCACTCTATGAGATATTTATTCCTTTCTCTTGGATTTTATTTAAATAACCATGCTAATCAACTCCCATACCACCTACACCAATTTCTTCCGGACGATGGCCACGCATCATAAGCTTATCCATCATACACCGGAGGAAGTTCACTTTGTACGGATGAATCTATCCGCACATCCGATATTGGCCAGTGAGGATATTAAGGAATTTATCAAATCCCTTAAGAATAAACTGAACTTTCCCGCGCTCCTTCTGAATGCCTACCAGGCTAAAGCCGATGCAAACGATTCTCAGGATGCCAAGCGCAAAGTGATCCAAGGTGAGTTCTTTATTTTGGAGCGTATGCAAAAGGAAAACTGGGATCAGCAGGATGAAATATTCGACCGTACCGAAGCCATCGGAACCGATATCGTTTCTTTTCTGGCTGCCTACTATGACGATGCACCACAGGAAGGCTGGTTTGAATGGAATGATACCATGATGGAGAAAATCTCTAATCTCGGAGTGGATAGCCTCGCAGGCACCAAGTTCTATTTTACCATCAGCATCCCAAATGAAGTCGCTTTCCAACTCAATACAGATGCTTTTGACCCTGAACTGTTTGACTGATGGCTGTTAAAACTTACAACTATATATATGGAGGTATCCCGGGAAGCGTTGATGTAGATGCATCAATGGGATCTTGTGTTATTACTTCTGTTGGCGACGAGTCCGGACATCAGGTTGGGGTTAAAACGATCACCGTAGAGCTTTCAGAAGCACTCCCGTTTGAGCTTAATATTCGGTTTCTGGTAGACATAGAAATCGTCACTGCGTACGGAACGGATGGCAATACCTTCCCTATCAACCTGGTAATGCCAATAGGAACATCCAACCATGTATTCTATGATAATCCCTGCTTCGAGCAAATTGCGGAGCCTTTTTCAAGAGAAACTAGAAATTACAGTCTTTCGGATCAGGCAGAGACTCAGGTTATAGGGGGTTCACTCACAGCATCAGTCACCGATATTGTGAATGTGTCATGTTTTGGATTGCCTACTGGAGCTATTACTATTGAGGCATTGGGAGGATCTGGTGGACATACCTACGAATGGTCAGACGGAGGCCCCGATTCCCCTTACAGGTCAGGCCTTCCTGCGGGGACGTACTCAGTCACGGTCAGAGATGGAGCAATGGCTGAAGTGGTACTTTCCGGTATTGTACTAAGTCAGCCATCGCAGATCCAGCTGAATCCTACCATAACTCCTATCGCCTGCTTCGGCGGATCTTCCGGCGCTATTGCCACAGCTCCTTCAGGAGGTTCCGGATCCGGCTATTCTTTTTCATGGTCTGATGGATCCAGCGCACAGAACAGAACCAGCCTCACAGCGGGATCTTATCAGGTCACTGTTACGGATTCTGCCGGATGCTCCAGGCTATTCACCATAGAGGTTACTTCACCTGCCCAGATCACAATTACGGTGAATAAGACAGGGAAAAACATTACTAACGTAATCACGGGCGGCACGGCTCCCTTTACTTACCTCTGGTCTGACGGTGTAGTGCTTAAGGATCGGACGAACATTCCAAACGGTGTCTATTCTTTCACTGTCACCGATGCGAACGGATGCCAGCAGATAACTACCATAGTCATTCAGGATTTCAAATTCTTCTTATCCAAAAATCCGATCTGGCTTAAGCTTGCCACGTCCAGCATGGTAGGGAAGGACAATCTTTCTTTTGTATGCCAAGTCTATCTTGAAGATATATATCAGTCCGATTCTTTCAATCTGAAATACAGTGCTGAGCAGCCTTCCCGCGTGGATGGTACCACGGATTTCAATGTGGAGCAGGTTTTGAATTCCTTTCTGGACTCCTATGTCCCTGAATTTGGCCATACCAATGTCGTTCAGGTAGCCGAAGCATTCAAGCGATTCTATCTTTCCTATTTTGAAAAGTACGGCACCCCCCCGGAGCCAGACGACACCACCACGAATGAAACTTTCTATGTGCTATTTGGCGGGCTTTCAGAGCAGGAATTTGCAAAGCAAACCTTCTTTGACTCCTATCTCGATGTCCAAAAGCCATTCCTAAGTTGGGTGCCGCATACCGCTCCGATCGCCACAGATCAGCATAGCTATCTTCATTTTGTTGTAAACAATCAGGTATATCCTAATCTCACTTTAAAAGCCACTGTCTATTATACTGACAATACCAGTACATCCGAAGATGTCAAATCAGTGCTTTCTACAGAACCTTTCGAGGTCTATCGCTTTCCTGCGGGTATTGCCCAGCTTGGATTGCAGACGCTGAATCCTACCAAGACTATTGCTAAATATGACCTTCAGCTTTTCTCAGGAGAAACAGAACTTTCAGAAAAGCGAACCTTCGAAGTCTATGGAGCCAAGAGGTATTATCGAAAACTCTTATTTCTGAATTCCCTCGGTGGATGGGATCACGTCCTTTGCTTTGGCAGGGGCAAACAATCCCTGCGTACCTCAGAGGATTCTATTGCCAGAGATCTTCCGGTGGGCTACCTGTATTCAGATCGGGAGGAGGAGACCGTGACGAAGATGGGACAGCTCACCGGTCAGCTGGTGATAGCTACACTGAACGGGTACCAGAGAAAGTACTTGATCGATCTGGCTATCTCCGAGAAAGTCTATGAGCAGACAGCCACAGGTTATTTGCCTGTGAAGGTGAAGTTTGACTTCGACCCGCAGGATGATTTTGAGAATCTGGACGAAATAGGATTGGATATTATCTATCCGCCGATTCGCCGCTACACACCAGAGCTATGATCAGCATTACGGTAGATGAGGAATTGATTGATATCAACGATTCCGCCAGCTTCAGCATTGGCGGCAAATCTCCCTTTGTCACACCAGGCGAATTGTATGGACCAAAGGTCTATAATGTATCTGCACTAGATAGCAGGAGTAATGCAAGGATATTCCAATTTGCAAGCTTACTTCCCAATACTGGACGGGTGAAGAGCTACGGAAACGTTCAGATTCGTTTTGCAGATCTCCTTTGGAAGATCGGTACGCTGAAGCTCCGGGACTTTTCCGGCGCGTACAATTTCAGCTTTCATTCTGATGCTGGAGACATCGAATCCCGTATCAAGAATAGAACCCTTCCCGCAGTGGATCTGGGAACGGATGTCTCCAACATGAATGTCGGGGACATCTATCCAGCGGCTAATCATGTGTATTTCACAGTCAAGAATCCGAACTTCTACGGGGATAAGAATCCGGGCTTTTCCGGCTATGTCAATCTTTACAATGAAGGAGCCGGCCGACTCTATAATCCAACGGATGACGGCGATGCCTACACCATCACACCATTTCCTTTTCTGCTATATGTGCTGGATACTATTTTTAAGGATCTGGGCTATTTCGGCATCTCTGGCGAATGGACTCAAGATGAAAATATCCGTCGCGTATGTATCCCAAACAATTACGATCACCGCACCGGTACCATCACGTATAACAGTCACGTCCCGCCCGTGTCCGTCGGTTCATTTCTGATCGACGTGGCTATTTCTTTTGGGATTACTTATAAAGTGAATCCAATCACCCGACTGGTAGAGATCGTCCGGATATCCGACTGGCTCAACGATCAGAGCTATACCAACTTTAATAATCGGGCAAACAAAGGCTTCAAACTCGAACCCAACCAAAACGACGGCTTCCGATTCTGGATGCGTGAGGATGGGGCTGACGAACTCACCCAGAATAATCCTGCATGGATGGATATCCGTGTGGGCAATGGCTCCGAACTTGTGGAGACCAACGCATCACCGCTGACGATGATCACGGAAGATAGCCCTATGGGAGGAGAATGGACTATTCCCCAGATGGATCAGGCGGGATCTGGTCCAGCCTTCGAGCTTGACTTGGATAGCAGGGGTGGGCTTAGATTTATGCTATTTGATGGGATGCAGACAGACAGCCTGGGCAATGCCTATCCCCAAGGCCACTACATGCGCACAGGGGTTTCCCTGCGCTGGTCTGGCACAGATGGGATTATCAACCGGTGCTATCAGGAGTGGATGGACTGGAAGTCCTACACCGAGTACATGGAGCGTACCGTGGATCTCAACCTGGTAGAACTCCTACAGCTCGACACCGAGCGAAAAGTAATGATCGATAACCTCAAGTGGGTGGTCGATGAATACGACGCTTCCATTTCCGTCAAAGGAAACGGCGATCGAATCAAGACAAATTTGAAATTGTATTCAGTGAAATTGTAATGGAAGCAGCTCTTAATATCCACCAGAAAATTGCTATCCGTGCTCTTGCCAAGGAGTTTCCTGAGATAGGCAGGAAGGAAATGGGCGAGCGATTTCTGAAACTCAGGATAGGTGTGACTGGTGACCTACTCGGGCAGATGGATTTCAGAGGAAAGGTTCTGGTAAACGGTCTGATGATCGAGGTGGAACATCTCTACTATGGGATTTTCCCAGATCTGGCAGTCGGCCGTGGTCAGGGCATGGATGATGGCGCTATCGCCAAGCTGGTAGGAGGAGGGAGGAAAAAAAAGAACTGGACTCGTGGACTGGCTTCTATGCGTCACCGCCTCGGTGAATTATACGCTAGCGTCGCCGCTGATGAGATCTCACAACACGTCAATAAGAGCTATGACCGGACGCTGAGGTTTAGGTTTTAAGAATTAAATACTGATAATGCCACTTTTGTAGCTTTTTTCAAGGGTATCAATTAATTCAACTTCAATTTGATAATTTTTAAAATCCGACATTTGATAGTTATTATTTAAGGATGCATCAACTGAAAATGAGTGTTGTTTTTCAGGTTCTAAAGTGAAATTTTCTTTTTTTTCAAACTTATAAATAGGGGTTTTCTCTCCTTTATCAAAAACAAAAACCTTAAGAAATTGAAAAATAATTACCTTACTGGGAGATTCATTAATTACATTGATTTCAATAATAGGAGATTTAAGAATTTTTTCATTAATAAGAGCTAAGAATCTTTCCTTAAGTTCTACTTGAAATTTTATTCTTTTTCTAGATCTATACCATTTAATTAAAATAACTATTGCTGAAATTAATGTAGGAATAGTTACATATTTTAGAATAAAGTCAATAATTGGATTTTGGGTAAAATTTTGTAATTCCATCTATTTTTTTTCTAAACCAATTTTTATTAACTCTAGATAAATTTCCTCCAATGTCTTCCGGATTCCGTTGTCCTCATAGTCCAACTGCATTCGCTTTACTTTTCTATGCAGTTCATCCGGGATATTTCTTAAAGTAATTGCTGCCATTTTTACATCCTTTGTATCAAATATAATATTCATTGCAGCTCGTCTGAGATTTGCAATATTTGTAGCAAACACTATCTTTATTGCATGGAAGATGAAAAAAAATCAGATATTCAATTATTAAGAGCTGATATCGCGGCCTCCTGTCCTAATCTTCCAGACTTTAAGATCATTGAGATGTGTATGGATTACGGAATACAGTTCGAAATTCCCGATACCAATACACTTAGGTTATTTATGCTTTTGGCGTCAGCTGAGCGAAAATTGATGAACAATATGAATTACTGATAATTAACCATAGCCAGCTGGATTTAACTGTCCTCCGAAAGCCCCTTGATTGGGGCTTTTTTTATGCCAAATCCAGCAAATCATGGCATCCAAGACAGAACAGCGCAAAATACAGATCATCGCCGACGGCTCCTCGGTCAATGCCTCTATGGAGCAAATGACCAAAGCATCCCGTGTGCTCTGGCAGGAAATGAAAAAGCTGGATCCTACTTCTGAAGCATTCGCAGAGAAATCAAAGAAGTTCCAGGAAGTGAAAGGGCGTCTGGATGACACCACCAAAACAGCTAAAGGTACCACCGCAGCTCTGGGAGATATGACCAAGCAAGCCATGGCCATGAGTCCATTTGGTGGTATCATCACCACGATCACATCTTCTCTTGGCAAAGCTAATACTATGATTAAGGTGGTGACAGCGTCTACAAACCTCTTCAAGCTTGCACTTGCCAGTACTGGAATTGGCTTGGTTGTGATTGCACTCGGAGCATTGATTAACTACCTCACAACTACTCAGGCGGGTATTGACAAGGTGAATAAGGTGCTCACACCTATGCGGGTGATTTTTGAGAAACTTCAGGGCGTAGTGCAGAATCTTGGTGGGAATGTATTTAAAGGCCTCAGCGAAATGCTTCATGGCAATGTGATGTCTGGTTTCAAGACTATTGGTAAGGGAGCACTTCAGGCAGGTGAGGAGATAGGTTCAGCTTTCAAAGATGGAATAGAGCAGGGCGGACAGCTGGCAGATATGAATATCCGGATAGAGGAGACAGAAATTGAACTCACTAAATCGAGAGCAGAACTGAATAAGAAGTACCAAGAGGCCAAAGAAATCGCACAGGATCAGTCGCTTTCTGAAGCAGAAAGATTGCAAGCTGCTCGAGATGCTCAGGATGCGCAGAATGAATTATTAGATCAAGAGCAAAACTTCATGGATCTGAAGATTGAGCGAATGAAGCTGGAGCAGACTTTCAATGACACTAGCCGTGAAGGTTATCAGGAGTTAGCAAATCTAGAAGCAGAAAGAACGCAGTTTGAAGCCACCGCAGCTAAGAAAAGAGCATCTGCAAAGGCTTTGGAGAATACTGTTTCCAAGGAAATCCACGCCGAAAACATGAAGCGATCTGATGAGGCTCGCAAGAAAGAAGAGGAAAATATAAAACGCCTTGACGCACTTCGAAAAGAATATTTGAAAGCTACTCTTGATCTGGAAAAACAGATTGAAGATGTCCGTATCGCGCTGATGGATGAGGGATTGGCAAAGAAAGAAGCCAAGATGGAAGTGGAATTGGAGCGGGAATTGGCGAAAATGGAAGAGCGTAGAGTGAAGCTTCTGGAGAATGAGACCTTGACCGAGGAAGAGCGACAGGCTGTACGGGATCAGTTTGCAGAATTGGAGGAGCTGAAGCGGCAGGAAAACAGGGAGGCTCTAGCTGAGCTGAAGGAGGCTGAGCGAGAAGAGGATATCGAAAAAGAATTGGAGCAGTTTGAGGAGGATCAAGAGCGTGAAACCTTGCTTTTGGAAAATGCTTTTATCGGTGCGGTGGATGCTGAAATGAGGAAAAAGGAAGCCTTACTTCAGATCCAGCGTGAGTATGCAGCTGAAAAACTGGCTTTGCTCGAAGCTACAGGTCAGGGAGAATCTATTCAGGCTCTGAAGCTCAAAAACACAATAGCCCAGATCGATAAGGATATCGCTGATAATAAAATTGCCGAAGCCCAGCGGGCGGAAGATTTCAAAAACCAGATTCAAATGCTCGGTTTTGAAAATGCTCGTACTTGGATGCAGTTGGGTTTGGACTTGTTAGGTGAGGAGTCGAAAGCACGAAAAGTTTTTGCAAATGCCATGAAGGCCGTGGAAATCGGTCAGATTACTATGATGGCTATCAAGGAAGTGCAAGCAATATGGGCTGGAGCTTCCACACTTGGTCCCATAGCTGGTCCTATTGTCGGAGCATTGCAAACAGGGATAGCAGTAGGCAGAGCAGCTATCGCCGTAAATAAGGTACGTACTACGAAATACGCCACAGGTGGAGCTACTGGATCTGGAAAAGTAATCGATATGGTGATGGGTGCCGGTGGTTCTTGGTTTATGCCAAACGGTCAATCAGCTCGGAATGTAGGGAGTTTTGCCCGTGGTGGACACGTGGGTACTGCTTCCTTTGGGGTGATAGGAGAAGCAGGATCTGAGTGGGTGGGTCCTAACTGGATGATGAGATCTCCCAAGTATGCAAATATCTTCGGTTACCTAGAGGCCGAGCGGCGCAAGGCCACGCCATTTGCCACCGGTGGTGCCACTGCCCCAGCTCCACAACTCCCTCAAAACAGCTCAGCCACGGCTGACCTTCAGCAGACTTTAGCGATGATCGAGCAGTTTGGAGAGATGAATATGAAATTAGACATGATGATCACGGTTCTTCAGGAGTGGCCACAGCGATTGCGAGTTTATAATGATCCTAGGGATATCATGGATGGAATTAAGGTATTGAATGAGATCGAGAACGACAGTAAGATCAATCGATAATGAGTGAGGTGATTTTTCGGTTTAACCCGGCTGTGAAAGCAGTCGGGATTTTTTATGTCCAACAGATTCAAACGCTATTTGAAGTCTTTTTTACTTCAGTCCCCTCGCACATCGATTAAAGCCCATGTTTGAACCGTTTGATAGGTTTGTGGGATTAATCTCTCACCATAAATCTACTGATTCGCATTCCTTCGGCTTTGCTTCGCTGATCCATGATCTTCACATATTTCTCCGACATCTTGGTGGATGTGTGTCCCATAAAGCTGGCAAGTACTTCTAGTTTACCGTCATGCTCCATGTATAAGGTTGCGAAGGTTTCCCGTCCGATCTGGAAGCAGATCTTCTGTTTGATTTCCAGCAGATCCGAAATCTCATTGATGAAATCATTCTGCTTCTGCTCGCTGGGATATCGGAACATCTTGGTGTCTCCGATTTCGTCGATCTCATCCGCAATCAGATCCAGTGCCTCTTTGGTGATTGGCATCCGGACACGGGTTCCCCATCGCCTGGTCTTATGCGGGATAAAATCAAAAAACTCCCCATCGATCCAGTCCAGACTAAACCTCCGGACATCTCCATGTCGCATCCCCGTCACACAGCAGAAAAGGAATGCTCTGAGTACCGCCCGATGAGTAGGGTGGATCAATGGATCCTGATAATAATCCCAGAATTGAAGGAATTGATCTTTAGTGAGCGGCTGAAACCTGCCCATTTCCGTTTTTGCTTTGAAAAAATGGTAAGGATTGATGCATTGGATTTCATCCTGCTGAATAGCAGCTCTTACATAGCTTTTAAAATTTTTATGGTGGCATGCACGGCCATTAAGAGATTTGCAGGGAGTTTTTCGAAGCATCCAGCTATCGAAGTTCTGTGCCGTCTTGGCATCCAATTCAAAAAAGGAAAGTTTGGGTTTCCACTGCTTTAATTTTCGCAATGTGCCGAGGTGATTATTCCGGGTGGGTTCAGCTATTTCTCCAGCCCGATATCTTAGGTTTACTTTTTTCTTGTAGTACTTATAAAAATCCTCTGTGCTGATCTGGGAATGATATTCTCTTAAAAATAAGTCAAGCGTAAGGTCTAGCCTCCTAAGCCTGAATTTCACAAAAATCTCAGTTGCTTTAGCCAGTTCATTTTTTATAATGAGGTTGTAATCCTCACATAGTTGGTCATTTTTTTCACGGGGCAGACATTTTTGGTTTTTCACATCGAATCGCTCGCATGGCCACAGTATTTTCAGATCAATATCTTTTTTCTCCCGATTAATGATTACCCGCAAATAGAGAAGTACCGTCCCATCCTTCCGGATGCGCTGGGGATTGTAGATTATTTTCGAACTAGCTTTAACCATGTTGAAACAATGTTGAAACCAAGATGTCAATAAAGCCTAGAAGCCGTATGCTTCTAAAAGCTCCAAACCCGCTTTTTGGGCAGGTTTGGAAGGGAGTCATTCCCAAAGTGCACTCGGAAGGATTCGAACCCTCAACCCTCAGAGCCGAAATCTGATATTCTATCCAGTTGAACTACGAGTGCAGAAAGTAATGGGAATTGCTCACCATTACCAGTTTAAATTTATGATTCCACTACAGCCTGAACTTTTTCAGCTGCTTCTTTCAATGTGATTGCTGAGAATACTTTCAATCCGGATTCGTCAATGATTTTTGCTCCCTCTGTAGCATTTGTTCCCTGCAGTCTTACGATGATAGGAACTCTGATGTCTCCGATAGATTTGTAAGCTTCAACCACACCGCTGGCTATTCTGTCACATCTCACGATACCACCGAATACGTTGATCAGAATAGCTTTTACATTAGGATCCTGAAGGATGATTCTGAAGCCGGCCTCTACTGTAGTAGCATTTGCTCCTCCTCCCACATCCAGGAAGTTGGCAGGTTCGCCGCCTACCAATTTGATCATGTCCATAGTAGCCATCGCAAGACCGGCGCCATTTACCATGCAACCTACGTTTCCGTCAAGCTTTACGTAATTAAGCCCTGATTCTCCAGCTTCTACTTCCAACGGATCTTCTTCAGCCACATCTCTCAACGCTGCCAATCCTTTTTGTCTGTAAAGTGCATTATCATCGATGTTTACTTTAGCATCCACTGCCAAGATCTTATCGTCAGATGTTTTCAATACCGGGTTGATTTCAAACTGGGAAGAATCAGTCCCTTCGTATGCATTGTAAAGAGCAGTGATGAATTTCACCATTTCTTTGAATGCATTACCGGAAAGCCCCAAACCAAATGCTACTTTTCTAGCCTGGAAAGGCTGAAGACCAACTTTAGGATCGATCCACTCTTTCATGATCTTCTCTGGGGTGTGTTCTGCAACTTCCTCTATATCCATTCCACCTTCGGTAGAGGCCATGATTACATTGCTTCCTGTAGCTCTATCCAAAAGGATAGACAGGTAATATTCTTTTGGCTCGGAATCACCTGGATAATAAACGTCCTCAGCGATCAAAACCTTGTTTACTACTTTTCCTTCTGGACCAGTCTGGTGCGTCACCAACGTTCCACCAAGTATATTTTTAGCCTTTTCAGCGACATCTTCCAATTTTTTTGCAAGTACTACGCCGTTAGAACCGGTTTCGTTGACTTTGCCTTTTCCACGTCCACCTGCGTGAATCTGGGCTTTGATCACATACCAGCTAGTCCCGGTTTGCTCGTTCAACTTAACGGCTGCTTCATGAGCTGCTTCAGGAGTGTCGGCGACTATACCTTCCTGAATACGGACCCCGTAACCTTTTAATACTTCTTTAGCCTGATATTCGTGAATATTCATCCTTTGGAAATTTTTGCCCGAAGTTAAGCCCTAAGACTCGATAAATCAAACCTACCTTTTTCCTTTTTCAGGAAAAAAAGCCGTTAATTTCCCGTCGGGATAGGCATTTGTCCTATTTTTGACTCGATAAAAAATGATAGCATGCTGAAAGCCAATGGAATCCATAAATCCTATGGAACCCTCCAAGTATTAAAAGGTGTAGATCTAGAAATTTTAACTTCTGAAATTGTTTCGATAGTCGGTTCCTCGGGAGCTGGTAAAAGTACGTTACTTCATATTCTCGGGACATTGGACCAGCCTGACCGGGGATCTTTGGAGATGGATGGCAAAAAACTTCTTAATCTAAAAGGGGATGAATTGGCCAAATTCCGAAATGAGCGCATTGGTTTTATTTTTCAGTTTCATAACCTGCTGCCCGAATTCACCGCTCAGGAAAATATCATGATTCCAGGATTGATTGGAAAAACACCTCCTGAAAAACTTGCTAAAAAGTCAGGTGAACTGGCAGAGTTACTTGGTATTTCACATAGATTGGATCATAAACCTTCCACGCTATCCGGCGGAGAGCAGCAGAGAGTGGCCGTTGCAAGGGCTTTAATCAACAGTCCTGCAGTTGTGTTTGCAGATGAGCCAAGTGGCAATTTGGACACTCAAAATGCCAAAGGACTCCATGAGTTGTTTTTCACGCTCCGCAAAGAATTGGGACAGGCTTTCGTTATTGTCACACATAACGAGGAGCTTGCTGAAATGGCTGATCGTAAAGTGGTAATGCAGGACGGGTTGATTCTTTAAAGAAAAAAACCTGGAAAGGGATGGCCGCAGTAGCCATACTGCTGGTTTTGGGCGAGTCCTAGCACGCACTTACGGGAGATTTTCGCTACTTCTCTAGACTCTTCAGCATTGCTTCTATATGTCCTTTTGACTCAAACATCTCCGAGAAGACCGCTTTTATCCTGTGTTCTTTATCAATCAGATAGGTAATACGCTTGGGCATTTTGATCAAAGGAATGAGTGCATCATAAGCTTTGCAGACTTCCCCCGATGGGTCAGAAAGAAGATCAAATGGAAGCCCGTGTTCTTTTTTGAAACGCTCGTGAGTAGGTATATCGTCTTTGCTGATTCCGAACACAGGAATGTCCAGGTTCCGGAAAGCTTCAAACTGGTCTCTGAACTCGCAGGCTTCCGCTGTGCATCCCCTGGTAAAATCCTTGGGATAAAAATAGAGGATGAAGGGTTTTTCCTTAAGATCCTTTGATGAATCGATTGATTTTGCACCGGTGGATTTTAGATTAAATTCCGGTGCTGTAGTTCCTGTTTTCAATGCCATAGCTACTAAAACCCAAGCCGTACCTAATGGTTCGCATGTGAGATTAGATTTTGTAAATTATTTTTGAACTAATGCGCTGGCAAATTCCTTAGAAAAGCATCACTCTGAACCTTATTATTTTGAAGATTAACAGTGTCCAGGCCATGCTTTTGGCAGGAATATTTTTCGCTCTGATGAATGTCTCAGTCAAATTCATTCCCCATATTCCTGCCATAGAAATAATAGTTTTCAGGTCAATATTCTCATTGGTTTTTAGCTATTTGGTCTTAAAAAAGCAAAAAGTAAATGTCTTTGGGAACAACAAAAAATGGCTGATCATCCGGGGTGTGGTAGGCTCGATCGGGTTGATTTCTTTTTTTTATACACTTCAGAATATACCCTTGGCCAGTGCGGTCACGATTCAGTATCTGTCTCCGATTTTCACCACGATCTTCGGTGTTTTTCTGTTGAAGGAAAAAGTAAAGCCAATTCAGTTCTTTTTCTTTGCGATTTCTTTTGGAGGGGTATTGGTCATCCAGGGAGTTGATACACGGGTAGATATGTTCTGGGCTACCATAGGGATTATTTCAGCTGTTTTCTCCGGGTTGGCCTACAACGTGATCCGTAAGCTCAAGAACACAGAACATCCCTTGGTCATTATATTCTATTTTCCCTTGGTTACGCTGCCGTTTGCACTCATTGTCTCAGCCTTTGGATGGGTAAATCCTGTGGGACTGGACTGGGGGATTTTACTGTTCATAGGTTTCTGCACACAGACTGCACAGTATTTCCTGACAATTGCCTACCAAAACGCAAACGTATCTAAAATTGCCAGCCTTACTTACATAGGGATAGTATATGCATTGATTTTTGGTTTCTTCTTCTTTGAGGAGACTTTCAATGCCTTGGTTTATATCGGGATGGGATTGGTGTTGCTAGGAATTTTACTGAATATGCGGGTAAAGCAAGTTTCACAACAAATTGGACAGGAATCTAAATCAGGTTAATTTAGAATCAGGCTACAAACGAAAAATGAAAATCACTAAAGACTTATACAAAGGATCATTGGCTCTTCTTACAGATTTTTATCAGCTGACGATGGCTTATGCGTACTGGAAATCAGGAAAAGGCGAGCAGGAAGCCGTGTTCAATCTGTTCTTCCGCAAGCATCCTTTTCAGGGCGGTTTTACCCTGGCCGCAGGTTTGGATTATATAGTGGATTATTGCAAAAACTTCAAATTCAGCGAAGGAGATATAGGCTATTTGGCTACCATGAAGGGGAAAGATGGCCTGCCGGTTTTTGCAAAGGGATTTTTGGATTACCTCCGGGACATGAAGTTCAGCTGCGACATAGACGCTGTGGAGGAAGGAACCGTGGTTTTTCCCAATACTCCCCTGGTGCGTGTGAAGGGGCCTTTGATCCAGTGCCAGTTGCTGGAGACACCACTTCTGAATAGCATCAATTTTCAAAGTCTGATTGCTACTAAGGCTGCCCGGATCAACATAGCCGCGCAGGGTGAGCCTATATTGGAATTCGGACTTCGCCGTGCGCAGGGAATTGATGGCGGACTGGCAGCCTCAAGAGCCGCATATATTGGAGGATGCACTTCTACCAGTAATGTCATGGCAGGAAAGCTTTTTGGAATACCAGTATCAGGCACGCATGCACATAGCTGGATTATGTCCTTCGAGACAGAAATTGAGGCCTTCGAGGCCTACGCTGATGCTTTCCCGGATCAATCCATTTTCCTGGTCGATACGTACGATACCATCAATGGGATTAAGAATGCCATTACGGTAGGAAATGCACTGCGGAGCAAGGGAAAGGAAATGGCAGGTATCCGGATAGACTCGGGAGATTTGGCCTATTACAGTAATGTGGCCAGAGAGATGCTGGATGAAGCAGGCTTTCCTGATGCTAAAATTGTAGCCTCGAATGATCTGGATGAGCATATTATTACTTCGTTGAAAGGTCAGGAGGCATCTATCAATGTATGGGGAGTAGGGACAAAGCTGGTGACAGCATTTGATCAGCCGGCACTCGGAGGAGTATATAAATTGTCTGCTATCCGGGATGGAAATGGAAATTGGGTACCAAAGATCAAGCTTTCCCAGCAATCCCTGAAAATCAATATTCCCGGATTGCATACGGTAAAAAGATATTTCTCCAAAGGCAAAGCTATTGCAGATATGATTTATCTTGAATCCCAAGAATTAAATCCCCATGCAGCATTGATCATAGACCCAAATGACCCTACCAGAAGGAAGCGCATGATGCCGGCATACTATCAGGAAGAGATTTTATTGAAACCTATTTTTAAAAAGGGGAAGCTGATATACAAGTTACCTACGCTTGTTGAGATCAGAGAGCGGGTGCAAAATCAGCTGAATAGCTTGGATAAAACACATAAGAGACTGGTGAACCCCCATCTGTATCCAATCGGTTTGGAAGAAAATCTTCATCATCTAAGAATGGAGTTAGTACTCAAATCAAAACCTTCTTACAATGGCAATGAATCTGAAAAATAGTGCACTACTGATAGTAGACGTCCAAAATGACTTTCTTCCAAGAGGTGCTTTGGCAGTGGATCATGGAGAGGAAATAATTCCGGTCATCAATGACTTGCAGGAGAAATTTGATTTTATAGTTGCTACGCAGGATTTTCATCCATCAGCTCACGGAAGCTTTGCAGCGAATCACGAAGGGAAAACCCCGGGTGAGGTAATTGAATGGAATGGTTTAGCTCAAATTCTCTGGCCTGTTCACTGCGTGCAGGGATCCGAAGGCGCTGAATTCCATGAGGAACTGAATCCAATCAAGTGGAAGGCAATTTTCCAAAAAGGGAAAAACCCTGAAGTGGACTCGTACTCGGGTTTCTTCGATAATGCCCGGAGAGAAGACACAGGACTTGGGGATTTTCTCCAAAACGAGGGAATAAAAAATGTCTTCGTTACGGGGCTTGCCCAGGATTATTGTGTGAAATTCACCGCCTTGGATTCTGTAAGTTTAGGATTCCAAACCTACCTGATCACGGATGCTACCAAAGCGGTGAATGTGAAAACGGAAGACGGTGAAAAGTCATTGGAAGAAATGCATAGTGCCGGAGTGATACTAATTGAAAGTTCAGCTATACTTGACTGACCATGTTTGAATACAATTCAGAAAGGAATTATCCGACCGAAACTGAAAGTAGAGTTCTGATCAGGTTTCAGGATTGTGATCCACTTAGGCACCTGAACAACGCGAAGTATTTCGATTACTTTTTCAATGCCAGAGAAGATCAGGTGCCCAAGCTTTATGGGGTAGAGATGATGGATTTCATCAAAAAGTACCAAGCCGCCTGGGTGATTTATAACCACAACATTTCCTACGTCAAACCAGCTATGGTGGGAGAGTGGGTACGGATCAAGAGCCGGATCATCTGGCACAATCACAACACGGTGGTTATTGAGTATTACATGACCGATGATAATGAGACCCAATTGAAAACCCTGCTATGGTCCACCATGCGCTATGTGACACTTGCTGAAGGAAAATCTACATACCATACCGGAGCTGTAGATGAATTTCTGAGAGCGACATCGCTGAATCTTGATATTTCCGATGTCCAGGTGAAAGATCGGGTAAAATCACTTATCCAAGCACTTAAGAAGAGTTGACATAAATCAAATTTATGTATCTCAGCGAACAAGACCTGTACAAAACCGTACAGATTTTTTATTCTTAAATTATTTGTTTCCAGGTACTTACAAAAAGTTGAAAAATTAATTTTTACTAACATTCATACTAAAGTGTAACCTGCACTTTCTATACATTCGCTCAAAACTGTTCGCACGTAATACAATTTTTCGGTAAACCGACCATTTTTCGAACAGATCTGCCTGGTAAACCGGGTAGGGTGCCAAATTATATTTTGTGTCAATGTTAATTTTTGTGAATTAAGAAATCCCACAAGGGACCTTGAAATGGCCTTTTGGGCACACTTGGTACATGCTTAGCAAGAGGGGAAAGCATAACTCTAAACCAACAAATGTTATGAAAACCTTATTCACTTTCGCACTGGCTGGACTTTTAGCGACCAGTACATTTGCATCCGTCGGACCAGAAGACTTGAAAGAAATGTCTACCGTACATGCTTCCTATAAAAAAATAAGCGTACATCTTAAAGAAGGTGTCGGCAAGGCAAAAATTGCCATTTATGATATGAACGGGAAAAGACTCCACCAAAGATCAGTAAAGGCTAAAGAAGATATCCGCGTCCCCTATGATCTAAACAGCCTTCCTTGTGGTGAATACCAAGTCATGATTACAACAGATGAGGAGGAAGTAAGCTATATCGTAGAAACAGTCGAAAAAGTGGAGCCAGCTCCAGTAGTGTTGCCACTGATGGCTTATGGTAAAAAAATTGACAGCAATACTATTAATCTTCTGGTTGTAGGATTGGAGGAAGCTGGGGTAGAAGTCAAAATCAGAAAAGTTGCAGATGATAAACTTGTACATAAGGAAATGGTTGACCAGCCCGAAGGATTCCGCAAAAACTACAGATTGAATGGAATCCAGGCAGAGGATGTTTATTTCGAAGTAACAGATGCAAAAGGCAGAAAGCGCACGATTTACATTTGAATTCTAAACCTATCTATTGCGCGAAAGCCCTGAATCGAATGATTTGGGGCTTTTTTACGTAGAGAGCTATGTTATTTCCCAAGCATATGGGCTGTCAGGTCGTTGGCGAGTTGTTCCAGATCTATGCCAAGCAGCGCTTTGTTTACGACGATAACTTTCTCCCTTTCCCTTATGGGCAATTGCTCAAATCCATAAAAAGCGCCCAGGATTGCACCAGCCACTGCTGCTGTGGTATCGTTGTCCCTCCCGTAATTGACCAGAAAAATGAGGGAGCCCATAAAGTCAAAATCAGAGTAAATCATAGCTGTGAGCGTCTGAAGCCATATCTCACCGGAATGAAACGGCATATCTTGCAGCTGCAGGTCCAGTTGCCCATAGGCAAACCTTAGTGCTTTACTATCAACTTGAAGTTGGTTTCCCAGGCTATCTTGTTTTGCTGATTCAGCAGAAATCCACAATGCATTTTTGAGAATAGTATGGGCAGTCCTTCCTACCAACCGACTTTCAAAGTAATTGGCCGGATCTAATCTCAGGGATGCAAGTAAATCCTCTTTGGAGGCATTTGGTTTCATTCCAGCCGCTGTCATAGCTGCGGACTGAGCGGAAATATCTTTCGCATAGCCCAGATCATAAATTGAAAGCTTATAGGCTTCAGCATATGCCTTTTCGGGATTTCCGGGAAAATATGAACCCAAAGAAGGTGAGTACAATAATCCTGCACACACCATTTCTCCACCATAAAATTTCCCCAGAGAATCTGCATATCCTGTCAGGTTATTGTCAATATAAGGACGACTTACCTTAGCCCATTCCTGTAACCAGCCCATCTTAAGTGCCACTTGTTCAAAAGGTTTTGGGTCAGTGCTTTTTATCTCCTTAAATTCCTTCGTATAAGATTCATAGGTTTCAAAAACCTGCTCTGCAAAATCTCTTGGATTCAATCCCTTGCTGGTTTGACTCAGTAGATAATTGGTAGTCAGTACCTTCCAGCGTGTATCGTCTGTAGTGCCTCCGCCAGGTAGATTGGCAGTCCAGATTCCTTCAGGGGATACTTCGCGGATCATGGAATCCAGGCTTTCCACAAACCCATATTCCAGTTTGATTGCTTCTCTAGACCACATCTCGGTAGGGGCTCCCATCGCGTCACCTATGGCAGACCCTACCAGCATGCCTAATAATTTGTCGTGGAGTTGTTTTTCTGTGAGCCCTAGTTCGGGGATTTCCTGATCTGAAAAGTCGCTTGGAGAGGCAGGTTCTTTCGTGCTGCAAGCAGTATACATAAGCAGGATAAGCGCAAATAGATCGAGGTTTCTCATTGTGATAAGATAAGCTTGCTGGCTTTATCCAGAAGTAATTCCTTCTCCTCCAAGGAGAGTGATACAGGAAGCTGTGCTATCCCAATTAGTCTCCTCATGATTTCCATTCCCTGATATGCCTTTACTAAACTCTCAGAATAGCTATATTTATACTGCTGCAAGAAATTGTCACGATTACTTGAATCTATTTTGGCCAAATCAAAATGGGCGAAAAGCACCCCCAAATCAAATTCACACTCACCCATATAGGAGAATTCCGTATCGATGATTTTTACTCCATCTTTAGTTCTGAGCCAGGCAGCAGGATGAAAATCCCCGTGCAATAAAGTAGTACCATGTGATAAATACCGCTTGCCTAACAACTTTAAAGCTGATTTCAACGCTGGATTTGTTTTATACTTCAGACTTTTTTCTTGTAGACCAGGCTGAATAGCGTCTAAGTCAATTCCATTTTCTTCCATAAAGGGAAAGTGAAAAAGATGCTCATGGTTTAGCCTTTTCATTTCCTGATTGAGAGGAAAGTTACTTACTTCCAATTCATGCAAAGCATTTAAGTAACTGCTAATAGATTGAAGATCATTGGGATTCCACCTGCAGCCATGCGTATAAATGTCCGTGAAATCTGTTCCGTTTCCCAGGTCCTCTATAAGCAGGATGTGATGTTGCTGATCATAAAGAATCACCTTTGGGCTGTAGCTGCTGAGTATGTCGTCATCTTCAATAAGCTGGTAGTAACATAGTTCAATTTCTATTCTCTCGATGGGAGCTGGGATATGCGGGAATTTTCTAACAAAGGGTTTGGATTGCTTCAGGATGACTGACCTTAAGCTTGTCTTTACACGTAAAACCAGATTCATGTTACTTTCTCCCGCAGGTCCCATCGAAAGCACCTTTTCATTTTCTTCCCAGAACGGGAGAGAATTGAGGGTGTCGAGGCTGGAATGCTCACTTAGATCAATCATATTGTTGAATTTAGGGATTGATTACCGAAACTGGAAATAAGTTCAAAGCTTAGGGCAGCTTTTGACATAAGTTTTGATGATGGGTAAGAAAAAGTCTTTTCGTCGATAAAATGAAAATGTAGCTGGTAAAAACACCTATTTTTGATTTGAATTAAACCTTAAAATATAAGAACATGTTTGGACTACCCCGGACTTTTTTTACCGAAGAACACGAGCTTTTCAGAGCCAGTGTAAAGGATTTTATCGCAAAGGAAATAACGCCTTATAACTCACAATGGGAAAAAAATAAGATGGTATCCCGGGAAAGTTGGCTCAAACTCGGAGAAAAAGGATTTTTGGGGATACAGGCCCCAGAACATCTCGGCGGCCTGAATATACAGGATTTCCGTTATAATGCTGTTTTTATAGAAGAGCTTGGTCTGAGTGGTTGCTCCGGCCCAGCCATAGGATACCCGCTTCATAATGATATAGTGATGCCTTATATCCTGCACTATGGGACAGAAAAAGCGTTGGGAAAATATATCCCAAAGATGATCTCAGGGGAATATATAGGAGCTGTAGCCATGACGGAACCAGGTGCTGGCAGCGATCTGCAGGGTATCCGCACGAGTGCGGTTGATCAGGGAGACCATTACTTGGTTAATGGAAGTAAAACGTTTATTTCGAATGGGTATTTATCTGATGTGGTGGTGGTTGCTGTGAAAACAGACCCTATGAAAGGTGCAAAGGGAATCAGTTTGC
Organism: Algoriphagus resistens; assembly: GCF_001442615.1. Lineage (GTDB taxonomy): Bacteria > Bacteroidota > Bacteroidia > Cytophagales > Cyclobacteriaceae > Algoriphagus > Algoriphagus resistens. Next base: position 412,892 of record NZ_LMXN01000001.1, read on the forward strand.
TTCTGCTGGATAATAGCATGAAGGGTTTCACCAAAGGTCATCCGTTTGAAAAAGTGGGGCTGCATGCACAGGATACCTGTGAACTGTTTTTTGAAGACGTGAAAGTCCCTAAGGAAAACCTGCTTGGACAAGCAGGTGAAGGCTTTACCTACCTGATGAAGGAGTTAGCCCAGGAGCGGTTGGTGGTGGCGCTGGCCGCAGTAGCATTGGGAGAGTATATGCTTCAGGAGACTATCCAGTACGTGAAACAGCGAAAAGCTTTTAACCAGACGATTTCAGATTTTCAGAATACCCGGTTCAAACTGGCCGAAATGTGTGCTGCGCTTGAGCAAGGCAGAATTTATTGTGATTATTTGGTACAGCTTCATAATGAAGGCAAATTGGATTCGGCCATGGCATCGGCTGCAAAATACAATATGACCGAACTGCAATGTAAAGTAGCTGATGAGTGTGTGCAGCTGCATGGTGGATATGGCTATATGTGGGATTATGGTGTGGCCAGAGCATACGCAGATGCCAGAGTTCAGCGGATTTATGCAGGTACTAATGAAATAATGAAAGAACTGATTGCAAGAAAAATTTTGAAATAGAAAAGAAAACTTTTGACCTAAGCCAGGATTTTGATTAATTCAATAAAATTAAGCTGATACTCGCTTTTCTGGCGGTAATGAAATAAAACAGTATAAAATTTGATGAATAAGAACATTTAGACTGCTTCGGTCTTTCAGCCATTAAATCAAAGAAGATACGGCTGTTGGCATCATTGCGGACAATCATAAAAATCAATACACCCAACAATAACTCACATCATGAAGGATTTCCCCTGGTTTAAGCATTACCCGGATTCTGTACCAAAGGAAGTAGATTATACCGCCTACGGTAGTGTAGCAGAACTTTTTGAGGAAAGTGTAACCAAATATGGCGATGCAGTGGCATATGAATGTATGGGAAAGACTATGTCATTCAATCAGCTAAACAAGCTTAGTGAGGATTTTGCATGCTACCTGACACAGGTGCTGCGGTTAAAAAAAGGCAACAGAGTGGCAATTCAGATGCCGAATACCTTACAGTACCCCGTGGTGATGTTTGGGGCACTCCGTGCCGGAATGATCGTAGTAAATACCAACCCGCTCTATACGCCTTCCGAGATGCAGCATCAGTTCAAAGATTCCGGCGCCGATCTGATTATCATCGTGGCAAATTTTGCCAGTAACCTGGAAAAAATCCTGACCAAAATTCCGGCGAAACACATCATCGTAACTGAATTAGGGGATTTACTTGGAGGGGTTAAGGGAACGATAGTCAACCTGGTGGTGAAGTATATCAAGAAGATGGTGCCGGCATTTTCCATACCCAACGCTATTTCCTTAAAATCAGCTTTGGCCAAGGGGGCAAACCATAAATTCAAGCCTATTGAAATCTCACTGGAGGATACTGCTTTTCTCCAGTATACTGGAGGGACTACAGGTGTGTCCAAAGGGGCGGAGCTTTCCCACGGAAATATTGTGGCAAATATGCAGCAAATATCCGCCTGGATGAAGCCAAAATTGAAGGAGCGGGAAGAGATTGTTATTACAGCATTACCGCTTTATCACATTTTTGCCCTGACTGTAAATTGCCTTGCCATGCTTAAAATCGGGGCACATAATCTATTGGTTACCAATCCGAGAGACATGCCTGCTTTTTGTAAAGATTTGTCCAAGAAGAAGTTTACTGTAATCACTGGTGTGAATACCCTGTTTAATGGATTGCTAAATCAAGAAGCATTTAGATCGCTTGATTTTAGTGCATTAAAAATAACTGTAGGAGGGGGGATGGCTGTACAGAAAGCAACCGCTGAAAAGTGGATGGCAGTGACTGGTACTCCGCTGGCCGAGGGCTATGGGCTTACCGAAACTTCTCCTGTAGCTTCCTGCAACCCCATCGATGGCACGGAAAGAAATGGTACAATTGGGCTCCCTCTTCCGAATACAGAGTTTATGGTGATTGATGAGCAAGGCAATACACTCCCCGTAGGTGAGCGAGGAGAACTATGCATCAGGGGTCCCCAGGTGATGAAAGGCTACTGGCATAAACCCAAAGAAACAGCGGAAGTCATGATGGGCGACTGGTTTAAGTCAGGCGATATAGCCGTCATGGATGAAGATGGCTTTACCAAAATAGTGGATAGAAAAAAGGAGATGATTCTGGTTTCAGGGTTTAATGTATATCCCAATGAAGTAGAGGACGTGATCGCTTCTTATCCAGGAGTTTTGGAGGTGGGTGTGATTGGCATTCCGGACGAGAAATCCACTGAACGGGTTGTGGCTTACGTGGTGGTAAAAGACAAGACTATTACCCAAGATCAAATCATAGCCCATTGCCACGTATCACTTACTAATTACAAATGTCCAAAGGAGATTTATTTTGTAGATGAACTGCCAAAGTCAAATGTGGGCAAGATCCTAAGAAGAAAGATCAAGGAGGCGCATATGGAAAAGGCGGGAAAATAGGATCAGGTTGTCTATGTCATCACCTGGAGTATTAGGTATTTCAGGGACAGGCTCAGAAGGAAGGGGGAAAGCAGATTTATGATTGCATTCTGCGCGACGATGGCTATTTGCTGCTGGTTTATCGTACTGACACATGCTATTCAAAATCTTTCCGTAGAAAGGCGTCTTTCTCCCATACTATTTCCTGTGAATTCAACTACGTTTTTAATACCTTCTATTCTGACCAACTTGGATTTTCTACCAACAATAACACCTATGCTTAAGAAACTTATTCCAGTGGCTGGACTTATGTGTCTTGTTTTTCAAGCTATTGGCCAAACCACCGACCAGCCTAACATCGTATTTATTCTCGTGGATGATTTAGGGTATTATGACTTGGGAGCTACCGGAAGTTCATTCTATGAAACTCCGAATATTGATGAGTTGGCTTCTATGTCTTTTCAGTTTACCCAGGGATATACAGCTTCTCCGGTTTGTAGCCCGGCCCGGGCAAGTATTATGACAGGGCTTACACCGGCGGTTCATGGTGTGACAGACTGGATAGGAGCTGCCTATGGGGAGGGCTGGAGAAAAGCCGGGCGTCATACCAAGCTTCTTCCTCCCGACTATGAGCACGAGCTGAAAGCCTCGTATGTGACACTTCCAGAAGCAATGGTAGATGCAGGTTATGAAACATTCTTTGCAGGAAAATGGCATTTGGGAGGAGAAGGTTCCTTTCCGGAAGACCATGGCTTTGAGATTAATATTGGAGGATATGCTGCCGGCAGTCCTATGGGGGGATATTTTGCACCCTATGAAAACCCAAAACTTCCACAAGGACCGGACGGTGAAAACCTGAGTATGCGATTGGCAGAAGAGACAGCCAAATTCATCGGGAGAGAACATGTTAAGCCCTTTTTTGCGATGCTTTCCTTTTATGCGGTACATGGTCCCATTCAGACTACTGAAGAAAAATGGGAGAAATATCGCCTAAAAGCTACCAGTAATGGACTAGCGGATCACGCCTATGCAATGGAGCGAAGACTTCCTATCAGGCAAGTACAGGACAACCCTGTTTATGCAGGTTTGGTTGAGTCAATGGATGATGCTGTTGGGGTGGTGTTGAACTCACTTAAGGAACAGGGTCTGGAAGAAAATACCCTAATCGTTTTCACTTCAGATCATGGCGGTGTGGCTTCCGGAGATGCGTATTCTACCTCTAATTTGCCATTAAGAGGAGGTAAAGGCTATCAGTGGGAAGGTGGGTTGCGCGTTCCATACTTTATCAAAATTCCCGGGCAAAAAGAATTGATTATGCTTTCGACCCCCGCCAGTGGAATAGATCTATATCCTACATTGATAGAGCTGGCTGGACTGAAAATGCCTGAGAATACGCGTGTGGAGGGAATAAGTTTGGCACCGGCTATGCAAGGTAAGAAAATGGCGGAAAGGGCACTGTACTGGCACTATCCACATTATGGCAATCAAGGCGGAGATCCCAGCTCCATAATCAGGAAGGGAGATTGGAAACTGATCTATTATTGGGAGGATGAGGGAGTGGAATTATATAACCTCAAGAATGACCCGCAAGAGCAGTATAATCTTTCCTCTAAATATCCTGGAGAAACCGAGAGACTAACTGAAAAACTAATGGGCTGGCTTGCAAAAACCAACGCCAATAAACCGACAATTGATCCTCAATACAGTGAGGTGTTGCATCAGGAAGTATTGGATAAAAACAAAAATCTGAAAATGCCTGCGCTTGAAGCGGATCGTATCAATATGCTTTCTGAGGACTGGCGTCCGAACGCAGACTGGTGGGGAAGTAACGTGCTTAAGGATTAAGGGAAGCCCAGAATATACAGGTTCGTTAATCCTGCCTTAGAGCTTATTTATGACTTAAATTCCAATTTTTAGGGATATCCCGTTATTCCCTGGCTTTGGGAAAGTTTGATTTTACCGGCGATAAATACCGGCAATAAAAAGCCATCCGAAGATGGCCTTTTCGGAAAGTATTTAACCCATTAGATGACTGATTCGAAGTACGCTATAGTTTTAATTAATCCTTCTCTAAGCTGAACAGTAGGTTCCCAGTCCAGCTCTTTTTTCGCCAAGTCAATCAGAGGTTTCCTCTGCATAGGATCATCCTGAGGCAATGGTAAAAAGACCATTTTACTGGAGCTATTAGTGAGCTCAATGATTTGCTGGGCAAGTTCCAGCATGGTGAATTCTCCCGGGTTTCCAATGTTTACAGGGCCGGTAAAACCATCGCGGCTATTCATAAGCCTGTACATTCCTTCAATATTATCATCTACATAGCAGAAGGAACGCGTTTGTTTCCCGTCCCCATACATGGTAATATCTTTTCCCTGAAGCGCCTGTACAATGAAATTGCTCACTACTCGTCCATCATTTGGATGCATTCTAGGGCCATAAGTATTAAAAATCCGCATTACTTTAATAGCCACTTTATGCTGGCGGTGGTAGTCGAAAAAGAGCGTTTCTGCGCATCTTTTGCCTTCATCGTAACAAGCTCTAGGGCCGAGCGTGTTTACGCTCCCTTTATAGGATTCTGGTTGTGGATGGACTTCAGGATCTCCATAGATTTCAGAGGTACTCGCTTGTAAGATTTTGATTTTTAATCTTTTTGCTAGGCCAAGCATATTCATGGCTCCGATCACAGACGTTTTGGTGGTCTGCACTGGATCAAATTGATAATGAATAGGTGAGGCAGGGCATGCCAAATTATAGATTTCATCCACCTCGACATAGAGCGGGTGGGTGACATCGTGACGAAGCAATTCAAAATTCTTATTGTCAAGAAGATGGTGGATATTTCTTCTGTTACCCGTAAAAAAATTATCTACACATAGAACTTCATTCCCTTCTTTTAGAAGGCGGTCACAAAGGTGACTGCCAAGAAATCCGCCGCCACCACTTACTAATATTCGTTTCATTCAATTAAGGAAAAGGTTCAAAAATTATTGCGGCCAAAAATAAGCAAATGTTTTTCAAATTCAGGAAATCCCAAGGCGGAAAGGTAGAATGGTTTTCCCGTTACACCAGATGTTTGATCACTGTGGCAGGATTGCCCCCGATGACTACATCAGCCGGGAAACTTTTTGTTACCACAGCTCCGGCAGCTACCACAGTTCTAGCTCCGATAGTCACTCCGGGACATAACACAGCAGATCCGCCTATCCAGACATCAGAACCTATGGAGATGGGTTTTCCGTACTCCCACATTTCTCCCCGTTTTACCGGATCAAGTGGGTGAGTGGCAGGATAAAACTGAACATTGGGAGCTACAAAAACGCGATCGCCAAGGATGACCTTGCAGACATCTAGCACCACGCAGTTGAAGTTGAAGAATACATCATCTCCAACTTCTATATTTGAGCCGTAGTCGCAGTAGAAAGGAGGCTCTACCCAGAAATTCTTTCCGGCTTTGCCGAAGATTTTCCGGGCAAGGGAAATTCTAAATTCAATATCCCCGGGATCTGAATCATTGAATAATTTTATCAGCCTTCGAACGTGCAGGCGCTCAGCTACCAATTCCGGATCAGCAGCTTGGTAGAGCTCACCTGCAAGCATTTTTTCCTTTTCGGTCACTTTTTTTGGCTGTAAAGCAAAGCAGCTTCCACTCCCCGGATTTCTGCAAGTCCTTTTAATCTGCCGATTGCTGAATAGCCAGGATTGGTTTTTTTGTTTAAATCATCCAGCATCAGATGGCCATGGTCAGGCCGCATTGGCAGGCTTTTGCCCCGCTTCTGCTGCACCTGGATGATTTCATCGATTACCGCTACCATCGGTACGTTTCCTTCCAGGTGATTGTCTTCAAAGAAATTGCCTTCCTCATCCCGTTTGGTGCTGCGTAAATGGATGAAATGGATATTATTGCCAAATTCCCTTACCATCGCAGGGAGATCATTGTCCGCTCTTACTCCAAAAGATCCGGTACAGAATGTTAAGCCATTATTGGGACTAGGCTGATCCCTCAGAATTCTGCGCGCATCTTCCGCTGTGCTCATAATCCGTGGCAACCCGAATAATGGAAATGGAGGATCATCTGGATGAATAGCCACTGAGACCCCATTTTCTTCGGCTACGGGCACGATAGCATCCAAAAATAACCTCAAATGCTCCGCGAGTTTTGTGGCATCGATTCCATCATAAGTTGCGAGCATGGTCTTGAATTCTTCCAATGTATATCCAATCTCGGAGCCTGGAAGTCCTTTCAGGATATTGTCAAAGATCATTTGGTGCTTTGCTGGGGTAAGCGCTTCGTAATACGCTTTCACTTCAGCATATTCCTGTTCAGAGTATTCATCTTTTGCGCCAGCTCTTTGTAGAATAAAAAGGTCAAATGCCTGAACGGCTTTTTTCTCGTACAGTAAAGCTTTTGCACCGTTTGGGAGCTCGTATTCTAAGTCTGTCCTAGTCCAATCAAGAATAGGCATAAAATTATAGCAAACAGTGAAAATGCCTTCTGCTGCAAGATTTCGGAGGGTCTCCTTATAGTTTTCGATTACTTCCAGATAATTTCCGGAGCGTGTTTTGATGACTTCATGGACAGGGACAGATTCCACAACTGACCAGGTCAGTCCTGCAGCCTCAATGACGTTTTTGCGTTTTTTGATTTCCTCCCTGGACCAGGTTTCCCCATTGGGAATATGGTGAAGCGCAGTCACAATTCCCGTTGCTCCTGACTGAAGTATATCTCTTAGGCTTACTGGGTCATTTGGGCCATACCATCTCATGGTTTGCTCCATTGTATAGGTCATAGTATTTTGAGTTTAAGATCGACTTATTTGAAATTTGAGATGTCAAATAATTAATTTTTTATACTCCTGAATAGGCGCTAAATCCACCGTCAACAGCGACGATAGTTCCTGTTACAAAATCGGAGGCATCAGCGCAAAGCCAGTGAAGTGTACCATGAAGATCCTCAGGTTTGCCAAATTTTGCCATAGGTGTATGGCTCATTATCTGATTACCCCTTCCGGTAAGGCTTCCGTCAGGTTCGGTTAGAAGAGCCCTGTTTTGATCAGTCAGAAAGAAACCAGGTGCGATTGCATTTACCCGGAAGGATGGGCCATGTTTGGAGCAAAGTTCTACAGAAAGGAATTTGGTCAGATTATCGATAGCGGCTTTGGCAGAAGCATAACCCATCACCCGGGTCATCGGTCGTGAGGCGGCCATGGAGCTGATGTTGATGATATTGCCTTTGCCGTTTTTGAGCATCAGCGGAAAAAGGATTTTGGAGGGAATTGCCGTTCCCAAGTAGTTAAGATCCATGACTTTGCGCAAGCTGTCCAAGTCCAAATCCTTCAAAGTTTTGTCCGGTGTGATCACTGCACCGGGCATGTTTCCGCCTGCGGCATTGATTAAAATATCGATATAGCCATGTTCTTTTTCTATAGCGGAATAGGTACTTTCTACACTTTTTTCATCTGTGACATCACAGATATAGCCAGAGGCAGTACCTCCTGCGGATTGGATTTGTCTGACCAGTTCATCTACTTTTGCAGGGGTGCGTCCTAGGATAAGGACTTCAGCACCTTCCCTGCCTAGGTACAAACTCATCGATGTGCCCAGTACACCGGTGGCACCGGAAAATGCTATTTTTTTCCCCTGCAGGGAAAATAGGAAATTACTCATAATTACACGTGAAAGTTTTTTTGGTCAAAGTCAAAATAGTTTTTTGCATTGTAATAGCAAATATCGGAAATGATACCGCCCAACCATTTTTCATCCCAAGGAAGTTCGCCATTGGCTACATCCTGTCCAAATAGATTACATAGAATTCTACGGAAATATTCATGACGGGGGAAAGAAAGGAAACTACGGGAATCCGTAAGCATCCCTATGAAGCAACTGATCAGCCCCATATTGGATAGGGTATTGAGCTGCTTCTCCATGCCGTCTTTCTGGTCTAGGTACCACCATCCTGAACCAAATTGGATTTTACCTTTTACAGATCCATCGTTATAATTACCGATCATGGTAGCAAAAACTTCGTTATCACGGGGATTGAGGTTGTAAATTACTGTTTTGCTTAATTGATCTTCTGAATTCAGCTCATTGAAAAACCCGGACATAGCAGTTGCCTGATCAAAATCGCCTATGGAATCATAACCGGTATCTGGACCCAATAATCGCAGAGAACGCTCATTGGTATTCCTCAAGGCCCCCAGGTGGAACTGCTGCACCCACCCCTTCGCATGATACATTTTGCAAAGGGCAAGTAGGGTAGTGTATTTGAAGAAACTAACCTCTTGTTTGGAAAGTGATTTGCCCATGATGACATCAGCAAAAAGGGAATCTATGGAAAAGGCGTCTTCCTTAAAGAAATACAACTGCTCCTGTCCATGATCAGATAGCCTGCAGCCACGTTCGTGGAAGTATTCTATCCTGTTTTGTAGGGCCTCCAACAGCTTGTCGTATGAGGTGATTTCGAAACCGGCACTTTTTCCCAGTTTCGAGATATAAGTCTTATATTCTGCCGGGTTATCTACCGCAAAAGACTTATCTGGCCTAAATGCCGGATACATCCCCAGCTCGTTTCCCTTATTGTGAAAGGAAATATGCTGGTCCAAGGAATCTGCCGGGTCGTCAGTAGAACACACAACTTCAACCTTCATTTTTGCCAATAGCCCTTGGGTGGAATAAGAATCCTGCGTTAAGATCTGATTGCATTGGTTGTAAACTTCAGACGCATTTTTTTCTGAGAGCAACTCCTCGACCCCGAAATACCTTTTCAGTTCTAAGTGAGACCAGTGATATAGCGGGTTCCTTAGCGTATAAGGTAGTGTTTTTGCCCAATTTTTAAATTTGTCCTCGTCGGAGCCATTTCCGGTAATAAACTTTTCATCGATCCCGTAAGTCCGCATTGCCCTCCATTTGTAATGGTCACCTGCAAGCCAGATTTTAGAGATATTTTCAAACTTTTTGTTGGCATTTATTTCAGCAGGCGGAAGGTGATTATGATAATCTATGATCGGCAGATCCTTGGCGTACTGATGATAAAGTATCTTGGCAAAATCATTCTGCAATAAAAAATCATCAGATAAGAATGACGCTTTCGTCGATGAATAAGGCATTGGTTATTTAGGCTAAATTTCTACAACTTAATATTGACCTAAAAATACCCTGAATCGACTTCATTTGAGCAATAAAATGCGGAAACGATTTCGAAATTATGCAGGCGGTATAGGCATAATACGGGTAATGATTTGTATTTTGCACATCATAATTAACCCAGAATTCCCCTAATACCATGGCCTCAGGAATTAGTTTAAAAGAGTTGGCCGCTGAACTAAAGCTTGCCCCATCCACAGTCTCAAGAGCTTTAAACGACAGTTACGAGATATCTGAAGCAACTAAGAAAAAGGTGATCAGCATGGCTGAAAAGCTGAATTACCATGCCAATCCGTTTGCACGGAGTTTGCGCGAAAACAAGAGCAAAACCATTGCTGTAATCATTCCAGAGCGCATCAACAACTTCTTTGCCCAAGTGATGGATGGGATAGAAGAAATTGCGCAGGAGCATGGCTATCATTTGTTGGTATACAATACCCATGAGGATGTGGAGCGGGAAAAGAAAATTGTCAATCTCTTGCTGAACGGCCGTGCCGATGCGATTGTCATGTCAGTGTCAAGCCAGACCAGCGACATATCCCATTTAATGAAATTGCATGAGAGGGGTCTTCCGATCATATTTTTTGACAGGGTAAGGTCTGAAATTCCGACGACCAAATTTATTACCAATGATTATGAAAGCGCTTTTGAAGGCACCAAGCATTTGATTAATCAAGGTTGTAAAAAAATAGCCTTACTTACCCTTGGTAAAGACCTATCAACAACGAAAGAACGGCAGCGTGGATATAATGATGCAATCTTAAGTGAAGGCTGGGAACTGGATCCTGCATTGACATTATACTGCAGCCATGAGGAAGATAGTAATGTTGAATTGATCGAAAAACTGTTAAAATCTTCCGATAAGCCTGACGGAATTTTGGCATCCGTGGAGAAATTGGCATTTGCGACATATCAAACCGTAAAGAAAACTACGCTAAGTATCCCTTCCGATTTAAAATTGATCAGTTTCTCCAATGCTTCTGTGGCCAATCTGCTAAATCCCTCTCTGACAACGATTACCCAGCCGGCAGTGTCTATTGGGAATGAATGTGCAAAGTTGCTCATCAAGAAACTGACCAAGCCAAAACACTATGAGCTTTTGGATCAGGTGATTACAATCCCATCGAAGATCACAGTTAGGGAATCGACGTTGGTAGAGTAACAAAGACGGTTGAAAAAATGTATGCGCTGCTCCAATTAGTTGGGCAGCTTTTTTTAGTCATTCCCTTAGCTACGGCCATTCCCCGGGATCAAAATTGATGCAGTTAGGTGCCTATCTCCGCATGTCCGATGCGAGCAGAAGAGAAGTAATTTATTGTATTGTTAAAACAGTTTTCCAAGGAATAGATAGGCTTCCAGATGATAAAAAATAGGGAGACCAATCCATTGAATTGATCTCCCTGACTTAAGCTCTCCAGTACAGTTTATGAATTATCGGTTATAATTTGTCCTGCAAGCTATCCATTGCTTAATCTTCTCCTTCTTCGATTGTAGTAAGGGGAGGAATATTGTTTTCAAATCCATAGTAACCCTCATTTTGGTTTAGGTGACCTTTGGTATTTGAGTTAATTGCATTCTGGGGAACAGGCCACAGCACATGGTAAGGACTCATCGTATAGGTGTCTCCATGTCTTGTTGATACGCCTTTATTATAGAAGTCAGTTTTCTCCATAATTCTATCGTAGTAGAAGTTATCTTGAGAGAAATTAGCTTCATTATAGCTTTTACCATTGTAAGCAGTTTTACCTGTCATGGCAAAAATCCTTGCCATTCTGGTCAGTTCAGTTTTTCGTGGCTCTTCATAGTATAGCTCTCTTGCTCTTTCGTCTAGGATGGTGCCAATGTTGATGTCTGCTGCTGTGTAGGGTGCGGCACCTGCCCTGGTTCTTACCGCATTAATATCAGATGCTGCTCCTGCAAGGTCACCTAGCCAAAATTTGGCTTCAGCTCTTAACAAATAGGACTCTGCCAGACGGAAAATGTACCAGTCTGTAGGCCCTCCTTGGGGCTGTACCCGCTGGGGATCTGGGACGTACAACTTGTAGTGTGGCCATGAAAACCAGCTTCTAATGGTATCCACGGATAGAACTACCCCGTCGCTATTCCTAAATTCAAGATTTTTTCCATAGTAAGGGTCATCATCGGCTATGTCTGGATTATTATAAACCAGATCAGTCATGTCCATCCAGTTGCCCGGTGCATGTCTCAGATCATTTTCATCATCCCAGATCATGCTTTGATGATACCAGGTCCCTCTTAATCTGCCAATCCCTCTTCCATATTCAGTCACCAGGTTGATTGGGGCAGTTGCTAGATCAGAAGTCCCTTTGTTCCCAGCAGGTGTATTGATATTTACCGACCAAAAAGGGATTGCATTTCTCATGGTGATGATACCATCCGAATTTCCATCTACGTTTACTCTATCCATTACCAGAAGAATTGTTTCGGTATTAGATACAGGTGACTTATTCTCGGCTCGATGAAGATCCCAAATTACATTTTTGGTGGGATCGTTTGCATCCACACCAAATCTCTCAGTCATCAACGCATAAGGACCTCCGTCAATTAGTCTATTAGCTACATCCAATGCGTCTTGAAATTCACCTAATGCCAAATTTACTTTAATAAGGAGATGCTGCAGGGCACCTTTGGGAACCCTTCCTCGATCCATTACTTCCGGAATCCATTCTTCCCCCCAGTCAAGGTCTTCTTTCATTTTTCGAAGAATAACCATTCGATCAGTCGAGTAGAAGTCAAGTTTTGGTTCAATGATTTCTTCCAGAATCAATGGTACGTCACCAAATTGTTGGGTCAATCTGTAGTAGCGTAGTGATCTATGGAAATAGGCAGTGGCAAGAAGATGGTTTCTTTCTGCCTCAGAATCATAATCCTGCGGCTCATCAATTCTAGAAATTACTGTATTGGCATACTTGATTCCTTTGAAGCCTTCGTACCAATACCAACCGATTCTGTTATAATTGACATCATTCAATTGGGCATCAGGAGTAATCTGCAAATTCAAATCCTGTGCAGGGCCTGACTTATCGGTAGTACCTTCAACCGCTACTTCAGAGAAGATATGCTCAGTAAGGATAGGAGAGCCGTCACCTGTATATTCATGACGCATATTACGCTCACACGCTACTAGTGAGGCCCACAAACCACTTGCTTCATTGTAGGTGTTATCGGGATAATAAAAAGACAAGGGTTTAGGTTCTAACCAATCTTCATTACACCCAGAAGTGCCTGCTAAAATCAATCCTGTCAATAGGATCTTTAATGCGTTTGTTTTACTTCGTATATTCATTTTAATGTTTTTTTAGGCTTACAGTGTGACGTCTATTCCAAGGGTGAAATATCTTGGGATTGGGCCTGAATTTTCAGGATCCCAGAAGTCCCATTGCGGAGCGTAGTATCCCACATTTCTGATATTACCATACACACGTAAGTTTGTGATATTGGCTTTCTCTGTCAGTTGCTTAGGGAAGTTGTAGCCCATGGAAATGTTTTCCAGTCTGATAAATGATTTCTTTCTATAGACATTGAATCCACCTGCGCCGCCTTCACTCGAATTCAGCCTTGCCCATTCATTATTTGGATTTTCTTCGGTCCAGTAGGGAGTTACATAGGAGCTGGTTCTATCCAGGAAGCCGTCTCTGTTTTTCATCTGATTGAAGGTGTTGGTATGCCCCCAATAGGAATAGAGCATAAATGAAACATCTAAGTTCTTAAAGAGTGTAAATTCATTTCTCAAGCTCCAGCGAAACCGAGGTTCTTTATAGCCCTGGAATTGTCTGTCTGCATTGGTAAATTTTCCATCACCATCTACATCTTCAATTTTAAAATCACCGGGTTTCACCCCATATTCATCTGCAGCCTCGGCTTCATCGGATTGCCAAATCCCCAACGTTTTAAAATCCCAGATCTGGTCGATTGCATGCCCGATAAACCATTTGTTTGCCGGATCATCCAGTTCTTGTCCATTTTCGTCTAGATCACCGTAAAGACTCACAATCTCGTTTCTGTTCAGTTGGAAATTAGCAGTTGATCTCCAGGCGAAGTTGTTTCTCTCAAAGTTGGTGGAATTCAATGTGAGTTCGAACCCCTTGTTATCCACTTGGCCTAAGTTGTCCCATACAAAGCTGAAACCAAGGAAATCCGGAAGGCTTCTCTTCACCAACAGATCCCGGGTTGACATTTTATACATCTCTAGGGTACCGGTTAATCTGGTTTTGAGAACAGAGAAATCAATACCTAGGTTGAATGATTCTGTTCTTTCCCATTTAAGGTTGAAATTTTGCATTCGGTTGACATAAAGCTGGTTAACCAGGTAAAGCTCCCCGCTAGGTCTTTCGTAGAAATATTTTCCTGAATTCAAATCCGATAGAGCCACATATCTTCCAATATCCCTGTTGCCATTACTTCCCCAGGAGAACCTCATTTTTCCGAAGTCTAGCCAATCAATGTTGATGAAGTTTTCATCCGAGAATACCCAACCTACAGCAGCCGAGTAGAACAATGCCCTAGGATTGCTTTGGCCAAATGCTGAATAGCCATCTCTTCTTACCGATAGGGTTGTGGAGTATTTTCCATCATAGGAGTAAATCAAACGACCCATCAGCGCATCCCCTGTGCTGTATTGGTCATTGCTGGAAATAATGGGATTGATTCCTGCGCCAATGTTGTGATATCCCAGTTTATCGTGTGGTTCAAAACCATTGTTTTCCGACGTGTTTTCCCAGGACTGGAATTTCTCAGCATTGATCAAGAAAGTACCGTTGAAATCGTGCTTTTCAGCAAATGTCTTTTGCCAAGTCAGGATATTGTCAATCTGCCAGTAGTATTCTTTCCGGTTTCGCCTGTTGGCTATACCTCCCTCAGCTCCCCAGTCTACATGGGCAGCTGATTTGTGATAAAATCTATCACTGTACACAAATCGGGGGCTGAAATTGGTTCTGAAATTAAACCCAAAAGGCAATTTAACCGAGGCATAAATTGTAGAGTTTAGGGTTGCTCCCTTCTCATACCTGTCGGTTAGGCTTTGATTATATAGGGGATGGGTTCCTCCACTTTGTTCCTCATTTGGTCTCCATTTGTAAGAGCCATCTTCATTATATTCTGATCCCCATGGTGAAAGGGTGCGGTACAAGCCCCAATCGGTGTACATGGGAGCCGGATCCTCATCAATTGGAACATGACTGTCATCACTAAGGGCAAATTGAGTATTTATACCAACAGAAAGCCACTTGTTTACTTTTCCTTCCAGGTTAATGCGGCTACGGACGGTGGAATACTCATCACCGATTCTGATACTTTCATTGTCTAAGTAGCCCAATGACCAGTAGTAATTGAAGGTTTCACTTCTTCCCGATAAACTTACTGTGTAATCCTGTCTGAATCCTGTCTGGAAAATCTTGTCCCTCCAGTCCACAGACCTGCCTGCTTTGTAATTCTCAATTTCAACAGGCTGCATATTTAATCGCTGCAGCCACACGCTCACAGGGTCCCCTTTGGATCCATCATACGCCATCCATTCTTCAAGAGAAATATCACTAGGAAGCGTTCTGGGATCAGAAAATTCATACGGATCATAGCCGCCTGCATTGATACTTTTAAGGACATCTTCTCTCCAGCTGATAAACTCATCCGGTCCATATACATCAGGGAAAGTTGCCATGGTGGCCAATCCTGCATTCATATTAAATTTGATAGTAGGTTTTCCTAATGCTCCTTTTTTGGTAGTAATCAAGATTACCCCGTTAGCAGCTTTCGCCCCGAATACAGCCGCCGCACTGGCGTCCTTTAGTACCTCCAGGTTATCGATGTCATTGGGGTTGATATCGGCCAGCTGACCATAATAGATAGCCCCATCCAGTACCAATAAGGGAGAATTGCCGGCGTTTAAAGAGGTTTGCCCTCTAATCTGAAGTGATCCACCTCCTTTTGCAGAGGTGCTCATGCCTACATTAAGACCGGCAGCATTTCCCCTTAGAATATCCTGGACTGAATTGGGATTTTCATTTTCCAGTTTGCCGGGATTTACAGAGGAAACTGCTCCGGTAATGTCTCGTTTCTTAGCCGAGCCATATCCGATAACGACTACCTCTTCAAGATCAGAGGTATTCGGGTTCATCCGAAGGTCTATAACCGATTGATTTCCTATTGCCATTTCTATCGGATCATAACCGATAAATGAGAATACCAATACGCCATCTTGTGGTGCATTAATGGAATACTTCCCATCCAGATCGGTAGTAACGCCTGTGGTCGTTCCTTTTAGGATGATTGTTACACCAGGCAGGGGCATGTCTGTTTCGTCTAAAACAGTACCTGTGATTTGTACTTCTTGAGCATGCGTCACTGTGACGCTTATGCATAGGAGAAATACAATTAACCAAAGGTTTTTGTAAAATTTGTACCGCATAAGTAGAGGGTAATTGTTAATGAATTAATAGACTTAAATGTTAACTAATTGAATTATGGATAATTAACATTCTAATGTAAATGAAAATGAAAACTATATATCAAATAGTGATCTATTAATCTGCGCAATCGTTTTCGAGGTCCTTCTAAGGCGGTTTTTATTTTTTTATTTATATTATTTTTAATTTAATTTCTTTGCTAATACTTAGTATTAAAATGTGTTTAAGTGATGTTGTTATATGTTTAGTGGCGTAATAAATAGATGGATGGTTGTTTTGTTATTGTTGTAGTTAGATTTTAAACAAAATAAAAAGAGCTGTTCCGGTTTTTGGAACAGCTCTTTAAGTATTATTAAGTACTATATTTTGTATATCAGTACATTACTTAATATCCTGGGTTTTGAGGGAAGGCACTGGCATTTCCTTCTGCCCGATCTATTTGGTTCTGGGGAATTGGTCTCAGTGTATGGTAGTCTTGGATGTTGGTTTTAGCTTCCGAAGGGTTGTGTGCCCTAACTCGCTCCACTAGAATTCCCCATCTTTTTAGATCCAACCATCTGGTCTGCTCACCGATCAATTCTCTTGCTCTTTCTTCAGTTATAAATTCAAAGGTCAGATCAGCTTCAGAGATTTCCATTTCAGCTTCCTTGCCGGGGAAGGCGGCCCTCCTTCGTACTGCATTAATGTTTTCGGTGGCATCACCGATTTTCCCCTGGCGAAACTGTGACTCTGCAAGTAACAGGTAGGTATCGGCGAGACGCATCGCGATGTAGTCTCTACCTCCTTCAAACTGAGTTCGGTCAACCCTTCCTGGATCCTTATGCTTTTTCATAGGAGGAAATAACCTTTCGGTATAGAGTTCCGGAGTAAGGACCTGATACGGATATTTAGCTCTTTCTGCCTCAGACATATTATAGCCAGGTAGCCAGATAGTGGTATCTCCCTGAGCATATGTTACAGTCGCTTTTGATTTATCAAAGGTAGTATTGAATGTGCCAGGGTTGTTGGATAGGAAATGGTCCACATAGGTGTTTTTATACCTAGAATCATTCACTCGGTCTGCAAAGATAGTATTCAGCGTGTAATCAGTAGACTTGTACCGTTTGAATGGACGGCCATTTTCTGTGTCCCGTTGCATACCTGGCTGCACATCGTATTCCATAAGGAAGAAAACGTGTGAGTTATTTCCCCCACCATTGGTCAATGGATCCCGGGTATATTGAACTGACCAGATTACCTCATCATTTATTTCATTCCCAAACGCATGGACATCTGCAAAGTCCGGCAATAAAACGAGGCCGTAATTATCAATCACACTCTGTAATAACGGCTCGGCATTGGCATAATCAGATGCTTCAGCGGCCTCTGAAGTGGCCTTGGTGATATATACCCTTCCCAACAGGTGCTCTGCCGCAGGACGGGTAGCTCTTCCATAATCGTCTGACTTAGCCTCGGCTTCCAGATTTGGAATAGCCTCTTCCAGATCTTTGATAATAGCTGCATATATATCTGCTACTGAGGATCTAGTTACCTCTTTTGTTGGTAGTATTGTTTCAGAGAGCTGAAGATCAACTCCTCCGAACAACTGCACCAAGATGAAATAGTGGTGAGCTCGGATGAATTTTGCTTCTGCAACTCGCTGATCTATGAGTTCTTGGGAAATTCCTGTAAGATTAACAGACCTATCTATCACTGCATTACACGTATTGATTCCTCTGTAAAATTCATCCCAGAGCTCTTGTAAGTGGTTAACTCTGGAATCAAACTGGTTGGTATAGGTATTCATATATTTATATGAACCATCTGCACCATTGGTAAAGATGTCTGTTCCGAAAATAGTCAAATTATTTCCGCGCTCGGTGCCGTACCATGCTCTCATCGAGCTGTAAGCGGAGTTTATACCGTCATTCATACCTTTTGGTGTATTGAGGTAGTCATCCCCGATATTGGAAATTACATCTTCCTCTAGAAAACCATCACAGGATACAGCTGCTGAAAGTCCAAGGATCAGGGCTGTTGACTTTGCCCAGTAGTTTATATTTTTTGCTAGTTTTTTCATGATTGATTAGAATTTAGCATTAATACCAAAGGTGTAGGAAGTGATTGCGGGAGTGACATTTGAATTGACAGCTCCAGCGCCGACACCTTGCTCACCGTCCAGATAGACCTCAGGATCAATCCCTTTGTGCTCAGATCGATAGTTGGCAAAAATAAATGGCTGTTGAATACTTGAGTAAAGTCTCAAGCTGGTCATACCTATTTTTTTTGCTACTTCTGGAGAGAATGTATATCCGAAATTTATGTTTCTTACCTTGATGAAAGTACCGTCAAAATATTCCATGGAACTTGCATACTTCGCACTTTCCTGATTTACGTTTGGTCTAGGGTAAGCATTGGTAGGATTGTTTGGAGTCCAATAATCAATATCCAAATTATTGTATCTGCCTGCTAGCGTGTTATTTCCAGTATGGAACTGAGATCTGATCATGTAGCCAAATCTTCCATATAGGAAAAAAGATAAATCAAATCCTTTAAAATTGAATCGGTTAGTCAAGCCCAATGCAAAATCAGGGACTGCGGAACCTAGAAACTGTCTATCGTCGGAATTAATTACTCCATCGTTGTTGATGTCTTCGATTTTGATTTCACCTGGTACACTGCCATAGGATGTTGCTTCATCTAATTCAGAAGTCTGCCAGATTCCGATTTTTTTCAAATCATAGAATATAGTCAAAGGCTGACCAACAAATCTACCTGCGGCAATATCATCTCCATTCGGCAGAGAAATAATTTCTTCCGTATTTTTGGTGAAAACGATGTCAGAAGACCAAATGAAACTTCCCTTTTCTATATTTAGTGTGGAAAGGGTAAGTTCAATTCCTCTATTTTGAGTTTCACCAATGTTAGTTGTGAACCCGCCAAAACCAATAGAGTTTGGAAGTGGTTGTGGAGCTAGCAAATCACTTGTGTTCGTAATATAATATTCAAGAGAACCAAATATTCTGCTTTTCCATAGTGCAAAGTCCAAACCTATATTTAAAGTAGTTGAAGTTTCCCATTTCAAATCAGGATTTCCGATAGAACCAGGTCTATATCCAAACGCAGCATTGTTGTCATATGCATAGCTAGTTCTGCCCAATAATGCTTGGGTTTGATAGGGATCGATCGCCTGGCTTCCGATAGAACCATAAGAAGCTCTCAGCTTCAACTGATCTATAGTTGAGGAGTTTTGCATAAATGCTTCGGAGTGAATATTCCAGCCAAGAGCTACAGAAGGGAAATATGCAAATCGATTATTTGCACCAAATCTAGAACTACCATCAGCTCTTAAAGTTGCTGTAACCAGATATTTGCCTTTATAATCATAATTTGCTCTTGCCATGAAGGACAAAAGTGACCATTGTTCCAAGTAAGTATTCGCACCTGTGATTTGAGATGCGTCTCCTAGTCTGTGGAATAACTGAGATTCAGCTGGAATTCCCAGAACACTTATTCCGGTCTCTTCAAGATTATCTTCTTGAATGGATTGGAGCGCAGTGATATTCAGATTATGTATTTCATTGAATGTTTTGGTATAGTTTACAATGTTTTCAAGTGTGTAATTGAATCTGAATTCTTCAAAAATGCTACCTGTAGGGGCACCACCACGTCTAGCATTAGTCTGAGAACCAGTGAATCTCCCGTTTCTGCTAATGGTGAAATCAGGCCCAAATACCATTCTATAGCTAAGACCTGGTAAGATGTCCCATTGTGCGAAGATGCTGTTGAAAATTCTATATTTTTTTGTCAAGTCCATTTGTGCACCATCCACAACTTCTGCAAATGGATTGGTTCTTAATCCATCTTGAGTAGGAAGGAAGATTAGATTACCTTCGTCATCATATGGCTTACCGAGCGGGTTTTCAGCCAAGGCTCCCCCAAGTGGATTGAAGTTTTCCCCATTTCGCTCACTATATGAAACGAGTGTCGAAGTTCCGAATTTGATGTTTTTAGCGATCTTGTGGTCAATATTCGCTCTGAAGGTGTAACGGGTATAGTCTTGATTGATAATTACTCCCTCGTCTTTGAAGTAGTTGCCGGATACGAAGAAGGTGGTTTTATCACTACCTCCACTGACTCCTAATTGATAACTTTGAATAGAACCGTTTCTTAAAAGACCAGCAGGATAATCTGTGCTTCTTCCCAAAGCAATACTTTCAAGCTCTACTGGTTCAAATATAGATTCATCAATGGCTGGAGTGGTGGGGCCTTCTGGAATCTCTCCACCTGCTCTCCTTGATTCTCTTTTGTATTCAGCAAACTCAGGACCGTTGAATACATCAATTCTTCCCAGTTCTTTATTGATTCCATAATAGGCGTCCAGAGAAACAACCGTTTTACCGACAGTTCCTCTTTTGGTAGTAATCAAGACAACACCGTTTGATCCCCTGGATCCATAAATAGCTGTGGCAGAAGCATCTTTTAATACCTCCATAGAAGTAATGTCCTGCGGGTTGATATCATCAATTCCACCAACAAGCGGAATTCCATCAACCACGTAAAGGGGCTCATTTGATGCGGTTATAGATCTTCTACCTCTGATTCTTACTTGAGGAGAGGCACCTGGCTTTGAACCTGGCTGTGTCACATCGACACCAGCTGCCCGTCCCTGAAGTGCTTGTCTAGCATCCTTAATTGGGAGTTCAGTGATTTCTTTAGAGCCTACTGAGGAGATTGCCCCTGTCAGTTGAGACTTTTTGGCTGTACCGTATCCGACGACTACTACTTCCTCCAGATCAGCTAAGTCTGGGGTTAAATTGACATCGATACTAGATTGATTTCCTACTACTATTTCAGTTGGATTGTATCCAATGAAAGAGAAAACGAGTGTGCCATCAGACGGGCTCGAAATACTGTACTTTCCATCTAGGTCCGATGTAGTTCCTACGGTGGTTCCTTTGACTAGAATTGTTGCCCCTGGCAAAGGCTGGCCAGTTTCGTCGTAAACGGTTCCGCTTACTTGTGTCTCTTGTGCCCAGCTGTATGAGACGCTGAACAGCAAGAATAACACTACTCGCAGATGCGTGTAGATTTTTGATTGCATAGTAAAATGGGTTTGTTGTTAAGTATAAATTTTTACCAAAGTGTGGGTGTATTTTATTTTTTTTACCAAATACACAGATTACCACACTATGATGAAGTGAATATAGCTTGTTTAAATGCTGTTTTCAAGGGGATGGACGGTTGAGTTACGCAATCGATTGCGCTTTTTTTGTGCAATAAGGATTATTTCCTGTTGGTGTTAAATTTTTAAAGCTTTCCTGATCAGTTCAAATCGGAAGACATGGTGCTCCTTATCCTCTTAAAGGTGGATAAGTTTCTGGTTTTTATCTAAAGAGTACCCTAGGGTTGACTGTTAAAAAATCGAGCCCCAATCGGCATTGATATATGATCACTTATTTACGGGAACACACAGATGCTTTAGTCTATAGGGAGCAGAGTCGCACGCCTTCTCCTAAAAAGCCTATCCGACCAACGGGGAGGAAGGAATGAAGTAGGTAGACTTTTATCGTTCTCAATCTATTTATACTATTTATACCTGAATTTGAAGTGTACTTCATGTGAAACAAAAATGGTAAATACTGGTAAAAGCTAATTCATATTACCATATTTGTAATAATATCACAAATAGTTAATTAAGACATGATTGAGGAATTCAGCTTTGGTAACTTTTGGTCCTTCAAGGATGTGCAGACCTTGAATATGACCGCAGCTAAGATCAAATCCAAAAACAGCCGTCTTGATACCGTGAACCTTATTCCTGTAGAGGAAGATTTGAACTTGCTGAAGTCTAAAGCTATCTATGGCGCAAATGCAAGTGGGAAAAGCAATGTCATCAAGGCTCTGGTAACTTTTATCAGGATTATCAAGGAGTCAGTAAAGGATGAGAAGGTTTTGGAAATGATTGATACTTTTCAACTTTCAACTGAAACTTCAGATAAACCCACTTTTTTTCAGATGACTTTTAGATTGGATAACCTTCGTTATCGATACGGCTTCGAGTCTGATCATAAATCCATTAAAAGTGAATGGCTTTTTTCTACTCCAAATTTGAGAGAGCAGCCTCTTTTTATTAGAGAAGAAGATCAGATTATTGAAATAAATCTGAAACATTTTGCTGAGGGTCAAAAGGCCATAGATCTTTCAGGCGGGGAAGGGCAGATTTTTAGAAGTAATTCCTTATTTCTTTCATCCTTAGCATCCTTTGGATTTGGAAAAGTTTCCAAGCGTATTATTGAAGTTGTTTCAACCATTTCAGTAATCAGTGGGCTTGGGCATCATGGCATGTATGGTTATGCTGGTGAATCACTGAAAGATTCTTTAAAAAAGAAATTTATTTTGGAATTTTTGAAAAAAGCCGATTTGGGTATTGAGGATCTTTTTACTCTTGAATTGAAGGGGGAAGATTTACCAGAAGGAATGGATGAGGAAGCTAAGGAAGATTTGAAAAAAGGGAAAATGATCATTTCTAGTAGGACCAAATATGACAAAAGCCAAAATGCTGTTGGAAAAAGTGATTTTTCATTCGGATTTCAAGAATCAGAGGGCACTCAAAAAATGTTTGAGCTTAGCCCTTTTATTTATAATGCAATAAAAGATGGTACTCCATTGGTAATAGATGAATTTGATGCTCGATTTCATCCCTTATTGACCAAAAAAATTGTAGAGCTTTTTAATTCGGGAGCCAATGAAGATTCCCAATTAATTTTCACGACACATGATACCAATCTATTGTCGGCAGATCTGCTGAGAAGAGATCAAATCGATTTCGTTGAAAAGGATAAATTTGGAGCCAGCCATTTATACACCTTGGTTGAGATCAAAGGGGTCAGAAATGACGCCTCCTTTCGGAAAGATTACATCCAGGGAAAATATGGGGCTATTCCATTTTTAGGTGACTTTACTAACCTTAATGTCTTGGACTAATGCCTAAAAAGACCAAATCTATCAAAGTTACGGATAAGGGTAAGGCTTGGAATAAAAAGTCCAGCCCGACTGGGTACCGGGTTGAGAGGATTCCCATGAACAAAACGATTTTGATTGTTTGTGAAGGTCAGACAGAAAAGCTGTATTTCGAGTCATTTCCGGTACTAGGTGTTAGAGTTGATGCAATTAATTTGCAGGGACAGTCCAAATTGAAAATGGTGGAATCTACTCAGGAATTAATAGCTTCCACTGATGTAGCCTATGATGAAACTTGGTGTGTATTTGATATGGATGTCAGAAAAGGCGAAGTTGAATACAGTGATTTCGATAATGCCATCCTTCAAGCAATTAACCTTGGTTACAAAGTGGCCTATTCCAATGACGCATTTGAACTTTGGTTTTATCTCCACTTCAATTATTCGGATGCTGAAAATCTTCGGACCTTCTACTATGATGAGCTTAGCAAGAGATTCGGATTGAACTATCAAAAGGATGGCAAAAGATATGACTTTTGTTTGAAGATTTATTTTTTATTAAATGAGCATGAGCATTCATCACAGGCCAATGCAATTGAATCGGCAAAATCTCTATTTAAAATAAAAGAGGATTTGCCTTACCATCAGCAAAATCCGGTTACCAAAGTATTTGAGTTAGTTGAGGAGCTAAATCGTAATTTGAGGAGATAGAATATTAGATTTCAGTAAATCTATTGGTTGACAAACCTATAAGCCAGATAAAGCAAGTGTTACTACTCCACAGATAGGGCAGGGGTGCCAAACCGATCAACCGCATTGTAGATCTGGAAAAGGATCATGTGCCCCCCCCCTTGTTTTCGTCTGGAAAAGGGCGCAGAGGCAGGTAGATAATTCTGTGGACAGATCTGAAAACACTGCACTTCCATCGTACTTCAAGGCATTGAAACGGGAACTAATCCCGTTTCTCTTACCCGATAGGAGGATGGTTTTTAATTAAAATGGATCGCTGCTTTTGTGCCATTAATAAAACTAAAATAGAATTTGTCTATCTGGTTATAGGGACTGGCTAAATGCGGATTTTTACCTGGTATGTTTATACTTTTGGTGGTTCCCAGCCCTTCTCATATTCTCTGGTCCAAAGCGCAGCTGCTTTCTTAGAGTTTTTGATATGCCCGTTGGTTGGATCGCAGATTAGATTTTCACCCGTTCTGGAGCTGATATTTGCCAAATGGCAGAGCAAAGTACTCACAGCGCCTTCCTCTATGTTTGAGTTTTGCTTTTCCAGCCCCCGTACTGCATTGAAGAAATTAACGATGTGCGTGGTGCTCATATCGCCGCCACCGCCGAGGGCTGTGCCTGCTTCATTGCTCGAAGACATGCTGCTTTTGACCTCTTTCCCAGCTCTGTCAAATTGCTTGTACCCACCTCGGTCTACATAGACGGATCCTTCTGTTCCATAGATAATAGTTCCCCGATCAGATCCATAGGTTTTATAGCTGTTTCTGCTCTTGCCATCCCATTGGATCACTGAACCATTCCCAAATTTGAAAGTGGCATCCATCGTGTCATACATCACCCATCCGTCCTCTGGAAAATGTCTTTTCCCGGCAGTAACCAACACTTCACTTGGGTAGTCCACCTGAAGCGCCCAGCGGGCTACATCTAGCTCATGGGTTGCGTTATTGCCTGTCTCGGCTGTGCCATATTCCCAGCCATACCAGTGCCAGTTGTAATCCCAGGTATCGTGGGTGTAGGCTCTTCTCGGGGCGGGTCCCTGGAACATTTCCCAGTCTAATCCAGCTGGGGGAGGAGCCTGCGTCGGATTTGGAACCGCACCACGGCTGTTGCTGTAAAAAGCCTTTGCCATATATGCTTTGCCTATGGCGCCATTATGAATAGCGGCTATGATTTCGCGGCTTTCGGGAGCTGAGCGTTGCTGGTTCCCCATCTGCACCACTTTATTGTACTTCTTTTGCAATGCAATCAGCAACTCACCTTCCCGGGGATTATGTGAACATGGTTTTTCTACGTAGACATGTTTGCCTCTTTCCAAGGCCAACCAGGTCCCAGGGGCATGCCAGTGATCGGGTGTCGCGATGATAATGGTGTCAAGATCTTTGTCATCCATCACTTTCATGACATTTTGCTCCAGCTTGGGAGCGTAGTCTATGTGCTTGGCAAAATTCTTGGCGGCTTTCGGCATCTGGGATTCCATGGCATCGCATAAGTACATGAGATTCACATTGCTGGATTTTAGTCCTATCGGCTCATAATATGCTCCCAATCTTCTTCCCAACCCTGCAATCGCCACATTCAGGCGTTCATTTGCCCCTATGATTCTTCCGTAAGATTTTGCAGAAAGGGCGGCTGTACCCAATGCTGACAAGCCTATAGTAGCAGCGGCAGATTTCTTGATAAAGTCTCTTCTGTTGTTCATGATTGATATTGTTTAACTAATTATCCGCTCATCCATTGATAACCTATTTAAAGCATCAAAAACTTCGGATAACACCAGGATGGAGGCTATCTCGGGCTTCGCTCATCGGTCTTCAAGCCGATAAAATAAAGAACATCCGACTACTCAGATCCTTTAGATAATATTATTTCAGCTCTTTGATCTTGATGTTTTTGAAACTCACTTCATTGCCATGGTCTTGGAGAAGAATGTGTCCCTCTTTAGCCTCGCCGAAGTTTTCCCATTTCGCATATTTACTGATAGCCACCAAATCACGGAATTCCTGTGAACCTCGCTCATATTCCACAACTTTCACACCATTGAGGTAGTGGGCAACTTTATTGTCAGGGGTCACGACCACTCGGCCTTTGTTCCATTCCCCTACAGGCTTGATGAACCTGCCGTTTTTATCAGCTTTGATAAGGTCATACAGAGATGCCATGGTACGGTTTCCATCTTTCCCCATTTTCGCATCTGGGTGCTTGTCATCATCCAGGACCTGATATTCAAGCCCTATCGCCGAGCCTTTATTCCCTTCAGACAGGGTCACAAAATATTTGACACCGGAATTGGCACCCTCTGTAAGCCTGAACTCAAAAGCCAGGTCAAATGCTGAAAACTGTTCCTTGGTCACGATATCACCGGCATTGGTGGATTCACCTCCGTCAGAGGCAGCAATAGTGAGAATTCCATCATTCACCGACCAGCCTGATTCAGGGAATGTTTCCTTGTATGCCCCTTTCCATCCATCAGAATTCTGGCCGTTGAAAAGCAATTTCCAGCCCTTGTTTTTTTCGTATTCTGTCAAGGTGTTCAAGGTGTTGTTGACTACGAATATATCCTTGTTAAATGCTTTGGGCTCAAGGTTTTCAGTTTGGATTTTCACATTTTTAAATGTAGTCTTTCTGCCCGCATCTTCAGGCTTCTGGATACTATGTACCTGTAGGCCGATGAAACCAGTCTTATCCATGTCATCCACCACGTAGGCTACTTCCTGTCCATTTATCCAGGTTTTGATTTCATTGCCGATCGCTTCTATTCTGTAATGGTTGAATTCGCCCATCTTAAATGCAGATTTTGCTTCGGGGTTCAGATCAAGTGGATACAGCCAGCCTCTTCTTGCTTCATCATATACCCCGCCGGACCAGGCTCTTTCTGAAGGATCGGCTTCGATTTGATACCCATAAACCAGGCCTTTGCCATCTCTGGCGGCAGGGTCATATTGCCCTCTGGTCATCACACCGGAATTGCTGGAAAGGTGTTCAATTTTAAGATCAAGCTCCAGGATATAATCCCCATAGGTCTCTTCGGTGATCAGAAAAGTATTGGGTGATCCGGCTACGGCTGATCCTTCGATGGTTCCATCTACTACTTCAAAGGTGGCCGTTCCGGCTACAGGCTTCCAGCCGGTCAGATCTTTCCCATTGAATAGATTGGTCCAGCCATCATCCGTTTGTTGTCCGCCTGCACAGCTTACAAGCGCCATAGAAGTGATTAAGGCCGAGAGTATGTTTCGGGTGTATTTCATAAAATTGAGGTATTGTTGTTCAATATAAAATTCAAGATTTAGGTGCATTGCACCAAGTAGTATCGGTTATAAGTTACGCAATCGTTTGCGAGTAATCATTGGGAAAATGACCAATCACAACGTCTGGGAGATGAGCGGACAAGAATCCGGTGATCTTTGTTACTTTTGCGCATGCTTGATTTTAATCTCAAAGGAAAAGTTTTTGTTACCTGTAAGGACCGTTCGGTTTCTTATCTGGAGAAGGAGGTCCGTGAACTTGGTTTTGTGCCGGAAGCTGTCACCCGGACCGGAATAGAGTTGAGGGCTACCATGGAAGAATGCATGGATCTCAACCTACATCTACGTACGGCTTCCCAGGTACTGTACGAGATCAAATCTTTTTACCTGAGGAATGCGGATGATATCTATCGAAGATTCAAGGCCATTCCCTGGGAAGATTACCTGGATGTGGACGGTTATTTTTCGGTAAACTCAGTAGCGGAAAATGAAAGCATCACCACCCCGCTAATTGTAAATGTAAAAGTGAAGGATGCAATTGTGGATCGTTTTCGAGAGTTGAAAGGAAGAAGACCTGATTCGGGATCTGATTTTGACGGGTTGGTTTTTCAGGTGTACTGGAAAGACACCCAATGCTCGGTTTATATCAATACCTCAGGGGACACACTTGCCAAGCATGGCTATCGCAAGATTCCGGGCAAAGCACCGATGATGGAGGCACTGGCTGCAGCAACTATTTATGCTACTGAGTGGAACACACGTGTTCCCTTTATCAATCCAATGTGCGGATCAGGTACCTTGGCTATAGAAGCCGCGCTGATGGCAACCAGGCGTTACCCGGGACTCTATAGAGACCATTATTCATTCCAGCATATTTTAGGATATGATAAGGAGGCATTTTTAGCTAAAAAGAAAAAGTTGGAGAGTAAGATCATGGAGCTTCCTGATCTAAAGATCATAGCTTCCGATATTTCCTTGCAGGCTATTTCTTTTGCCCAGGAAAATGCGATCACCGCTGGTGTAGACCATATGATCGAATTCCAGGTGTGCGATTTTGCCGAAACAGAGATCCCTGAAAGACCCCGTGGGGTGATCATGTTCAATCCGGAATATGGCGAGAGGCTAGGAGAGAACGATGAGTTGGAGGTAACTTACAAGCGCATGGGTGATTTTCTAAAGCAGAAATGTGCCGGATATAGAGGGTATATTTTTACAGGCAATCTGGAATTGGCAAAGAAAATCGGACTGAAGGCCAATCGAAGAATAGAATTCTGGAACGGAACGATTGATTGCCGTTTGCTGAAATATGAGCTATACGAAGGGAAAAAAGAGGAATAGTGTGACGTAAGGGGAAGGGATGGTTTTCTTGTAGAGTAGCGCTGAAAGCCTCTGTAGATAAGCTAAGATATAACTTATCTCAACTATAATGTAGTAGCGTGAACTTTACGAGAGGAAATTTAGAAGCAATGAACTATAACCTTGTGTGAAGTTATTGGTAATTATTAAAATTTTTCCTTTCGTTTTTTCGATAGAATTAGCTGTCTAAAATACAGCGTATTTGTCGTGTCTTTTATTTCGGCCGTTTTCCACTCGCTGATTTCATCTTCGCTAAACTGACTTTTATAGCAATCTAGAGTTTTCAAGGCTTCATTTTCTTCATCTTGAGAATATTTAATTGAAACATTTAAATAGTCAGGATGCACGGTATTTAAACCACCTATCATTTTAAATTTCTCGCTATCCGCTTTGGTCCATCCAAGATAGTATAAAGGATAAGTGCTTGCCCATTTATTACTCAAGATGATTTCAGTAGTCATATCGCTTATCATTCTATGGTCGGAATGCCCCGTATCGCCATCTGGGCCAAAAGTCAAAATAAATTCAGGGTTAATATCCTTAATTTTCTCTGTGATTTTTTCTTTGAGTAGTTTTGAACGTTTGAAATATTCAGGAATTCCTAAACTCGAATCAAAACCATCAGTAAATCCTAAAAAGACGGGTGTCTCCAGGCCAAGGATGTTACAGGCACATCTGGTTTCATTTTTTCTTAACTCAATTAAGGAATCGACTGAAATAGCCTTTATGGGTTGTCCATATCTGCCGTCTGTAGCAATTAAAAGATGTATTTTATGCGTCTTACTATATTTTTTCAGGACGGGTGAGAATGCAGTTTCATCATCTGGGTGTGCTAAAACCACTAAAATGTTTTCTTTTTTAATGTGACTTGCTTTGAATGAAAAAAGAAAAATCATAAAGAATAAAATTGAGAATAGTCTTTTCATTTCTAGAATTGTTTTTTCATTTGCACACTACTCCCAGATAAGCGTAGCTTATGTTTACCTAAGAAAATATATGTGAATTTTGTAGAATAAGTTCATCTTAGATATAGTCAGCTAAAGCCCGCAGAAAGCCGTAGACCTTTTTTGGATAGATCTTCGACAATCAGCGTTTCTTTTCGGTGGAACCCGAAATCCTCAATCCGGTCTTATTGATGTTCGTCTCTCAACAGGTCATTAACCGTTTTTACCGGGTTGAAAGTAATTAGCGGCACTTCTACGAATAAAGTATTCCAGCCTGCCATGGCGCCATTCCACAGTCCGGGCAACTCCAGCGCTTTTAAATCCCGCCCACCTTTGGACTTTTCTGTGATGAATCCGGTCATCATGTCCCGGTACTTGAGGAGGTCAAAATCATTGCCTTCAAAATCTTTTGTACCACAGACCAGATCTACGGGGTTGAAGTGGGTTGAGCCCTTGAAGTGCTCTCTAGTAGAAGGATCAGCTACGTCAATCTGGGCAGTTTCGGCAATTTGAAGAGAAAGAGAACCATCAGATTCCTTTACCCAAAAAGGCCCGCCGCCCGGCTCACCGGTATTTTTCACCATCCCGCAAACCCGTATTGGTCTGTTCAATTTTTCTTTCAGGTATTCACCTTTTACAGAATTTGGCTTTTCAGAGAAACCCTCCGGTAGCTTTGCTCCCAAGTCTTGCGTAAAGACGTGCTCAGCCAGACTGACTGAAGCTTCATCTACTGTGTCGCTGAGTGTTTTCAAGGCTTCAAAAACTTTCGCCTGAATTTCCAGCAGCAAACCACCGATAGCCATTTTATAATCTTTGGTTTCAGACTTTAGCCTATCGGGCACGACATTATCGATGTTTTTGATAAAAATGAGATCTGCGGAGATATCATTCAGGTTTTCCAGCAAAGCCCCGTGTCCGGCCGGTCTAAAGAGCAGGCTGCCATCATCTTCCAAAAAAGGGGTGTTGTCCATGTTTACAGCGATCGTATCGGTGGACTTTTTCTGTTGGGAATAGCTGATTTCGAAATTGATTCCATATTCTTTCTCCAGCTTAGGGAGAGCGGAAGCTATTTCTGCCCGGAATTTCGATTCGTGCTCAGGAGAGACAGTGAAATGGATTTTAACTGTGTTTCCTTCGCCTGTAGCATATTGTATCCCCTCGATCAGATGCTCATACGCCGGGGTCCTCCTGCCATCGGGATAGCTATGAAACCGTAATAAACCTTTGGGCAGGCTCCCGTAACCCAGCCCTTCATCTAAAAGCAGTGCCGCTAATATTCCCTTGTAGTCTTTGGTGTCCAGCTTCAAATTGATACTGCTTCCATCTGCTACCAGTACTTCATTGAGATCATCGTAAAAAGCAAATTTCTCGATGTTGTCCATGAATTTTTGCACAAAGGGAGATTTGGTGATATCCCCGTCGCCGTCAAGAAAGGCAAATAAGTCTTTGAACATCCTGGATGCAGCTCCACTTGCCGGTACAAACTTTACCACTTGTACCTGAGAAGCTTTTTCCGGGTAGGTTTTAGTGAAGTACGCCAGTTCCTTATCGCTCAGTACTTTAATACCATTCTCAGGTGTGGCAGGAGCTACAATTTGTAAAAAAGGGAAGCCGTTCTTAAAATGGCCAATTTGTTGATTTACAACTTCAGGGTTCATCCCCTGTGACAAAATCTTTGATTCTAAGCCTGTATCCATGTTTTTTGGGTTGCAATAGTAATATGTTAAGATAGCAGGCTATTTGAGTTTGCTCAAATTTGAGTTGTACTTTTTGGGATTTATTTTCAAAATATATCTGCTTAACATCTCGAATGTGTTTTGAATCGATTGCCTGGCCTATCATACCTTTTACCAGCACAAAAGAATTCATATGTAACACTTTTTTTAGTTTGAAAGAGGAAGGGGCTGCAATAGCGGAGAAGGCTTTATAATGTCTGAAAGGAACACAGGCCTCGGGAAATCAGAGTTTTTTTAGTTTAAAGACAAGTTGATCTTTTGGGCGTTTTTGGGAAATCAGAGCGATAGATTTTTCATCCAGCTGCAGTATTCGGGGATAGCCTCCCGTCACCTGGGCATCTTTGAGCAACACTAACAGCTTTCCACCGGATGTCAATTGTACGGTGCCGGGGAAAACCGGTGCTGTAGCCAATTCAGGGATGGAATTTGGAAGTAATTCCATAAGTTGAATAGCCATTCTGTTTTTAAGACTGGAAACCGTAAATTTTCCGGTCTCAATAAGGGATTTGTTTTGCTTGTCCAGCAATCCCCATTCAGGTCCAGGATACGCTTCTATGACCGGCTCCTCCATCCAGTTGAAATCCAATCTGATTTTGGATGCGGTGTAGACGGATTCTTCCTCATGTGGGAAATAGGAAATACGGTCGTCTTTTTTTAGGTAAGAGGAAGCGGTGATTCCGGGATACCAGCTTCGGGAATTCATGATCTTTTCAGACTGGAACCCATTTTTGATCCCCAGATAAAGTATAGCACCCTGATGAATCGCTCCGATTTGCAATTGATCATTTTTACGGATTTCCAGTACGCAGTAGCTGGATGTGGCTTTGCCGTTTAGCTGGACCGCTGCATTTGCTCCTGCAAGGCAAATTAGTGTAGGTGAATCAAAATGAAGGCTTAACCCAGGTTGACTGATCTCCAGAGCCGCATCAGTTTCCTTGTTTTGTAACAGATGATTAACCCATAAATAAGAGCGCATGTCCAGCGCACCGGATACCGGAACTCCATAGGCAGTGTAGCCAAACCTTCCTGTATCCTGGATGCAGGTTCCAATTCCGGTTTTCACTAGTTGTAAATTCCCCATAGCCCTGATTATTTGCATAGCGGCGGGTGTGGATGTCTTTGCAAGCGTGTGAATTGCTGAATAGTAATCGGGGTAAACTCAATCCGCTCTCCTGCAGAAGCAAATACAGGAGGAATATGGCCGGGATCGAAAAGCGGAACCGGCGTCTGTCCGATCAAATGCCAGCCTCCGGGGCTAACAGAAGGATAGATCCCCGTTTGAGATGCACCAATAGCCACTGAACCAGCGGGAACAACCCGGTCCGGAACGCTTTTTCTTGCCGTGTACAGCCGGTTCGGCAACCCATTCAAATACATGAACCCGGGTAAAAAGCCATAGAAATGCAGTCTATACTGACCTTGGGAATGCAGTGAGATCAACTCATCCTGTTCCATGTTTTTTGATTTTGCCAAAGCCTGCAGATCCCTTCCGGTTTCAGGGGAATAGCAGACTGGGATTTGCCAGATTTTTGAGGGCAGGGGATTGAGTGACCCCTGAGTACTGTTTGATCTCAACCATTGCTTGATTATCCGGGCCTCTAAGGGGGTTGAGAGCACCAGGGCAAGGGTTTTGAATCCCATTCGTAATTCTGCTAACTCAGTTGTAAATTCTTTTTGGAGCCTGTCTTTGAAAGTCAATTGATGCTGGAGAAGCTCATCTGATACCTCCGAGATCCATTCGAACTCGAAGAGCAGGGGGGAGATTTGTGTAAGCTTGGGAGTCATGACCAGAATTTTTCCCGGATGCTGGGCAAAAAGTCACTGATACCGGGATTGTCACCATGAAAGCAAATTGTATCGGCTTTAAGGTGAAGTTTTTTCCCCGACTCTGAGATTAAGAAACCCTTCTCCAGTAAAGACTCGAGTTGGGGCGATATTTCAGCTTCAGAGATCATGTGGGAGCCAAAAACCGATCTGGGAACGAGCTGGAAATTTTCCTGATATCTCCGGTCTCCAAAGACTTCGGTTTTGAGCTTCAACCCTTTCTGGATGGCAAATTTTTGAAGTTGGGAATGTGGGGATGTGAACAATGTTGTGTTGTGAAAGTAACTTGCGATAAAATCGCTGAGGCTGTCTGCCAGTTCAGGATTTGCTGCGGCGTCATTATAAAGGGCTCCATGGAATTTGATGTGATCCATAGGTAACCCTGATTTTTCTGCCAGTTGCTCAAATTTCAGGATTTGGATCAAAATGGACTTCTGGAGATCCTTTTCAGGAATTTTCATTGATTTTCTCCCAAAATTTTTTAGATCAGGATAGGAGGGGTGTGCCCCGACTTTTGTCTTGTATTCCAAAGCCAGTGTTAAACTCTCATTTATTGTATTTTCATCTCCGTAATGTCCACCGCAGGCAATACTGGCTGCATCGATGAGAGGAAAGATGATTTTTTCATGTGGCATGCCTTCACCTAAATCACAATTTATGTCTGGCAGTTTTTTCATTATAAGGGGAAAAAGCGGATAAATCCTAAAATACAAAATGTCATCTAAGGCTTCGAATATTTCCTATAACTTATTATAATATTTGATCACCTCATTGAGTTGTTTATAATCCAGTTTTCCTTTTGCTGCTTTGAGGTGGTGGATGATGGCTAGGGCTTTTTTCATCCTGCTATCCGGATTCTTTACTTTGGTTACTGTATAGACCATCATTCTTTGTTTTCCCGGAGTCAATTCATTAAAAAACCGGGCTCCTTCTTCGTCTTGATCCATAAGGACCTGCAATTCTTCTGGCATTTCATGGCCATATTGGCTAGGATCTTTTTCCATCCCAATTGTGAAAAGCTGCTTTTGATCCATCCGAAACTTCTTTCTCAATTCCTGATTGATCAACACGTACCAATAATCTTTGGCCTTCATCAAGGCCATATGAAATGGTCCTTCACCAGCTATCCAGATCAAAACTCTTCGATGATTGCCATCAATCATCTGGGTGGCCATTTCCTCGGGAACTGGAAAGTGATATTGCCAGTGATTAAATTCGAAGGCAGCTAATTTCCCTTGAAATTCCAGCATTTTAAAGATTTGATTGAAGAGGTATAGTTAAAGCTATGAAACGTAGGATTGAATTCAAAAAAACACAAGCATTCAGTTTTACCATTTGAAGGGCCTGATAATGCAGTTACCTGGGATTGCTAGCTCTGTAAATTGAAAGAAATCAGGAATGAGGTTCCTTTACCTACCTCGCTTTTTACCCGGATAGCACCTCCGTGGCTTAAAATAATGTTCTGGGTATTGGTAAGTCCAAGCCCCGATCCTGTAGCTTTACTGGTAAAGAATGGCTCAAACAGACGTTCCAGATTCTCTTTGGGTATCCCTTCGCCATTATCTCTGATTTCGATTCTGCATAGATTTCCTTTGATAGAAGTTTTTAACAAGAGCCTTCCCGTTTTCTCCGGCATTGCCTCTATTGCATTTACGATCAGGTTAATAAGCGCTATTTTTACCTTTTCACCATCCACCTGAATATCGCAGATGTCCTTTTGATATTGTTTTTGGATGGTTATTTCTTTAAGATCTATTCTATCGTTTACCTGCTCCAGCGCTTCATCGAGCAAGGCATTAATGGAATGTATTTTGGGATCCAGTTCTGTGAACCTGGTGCTGTCTAACAGCTGAGTAACAAGATGATTGATTCTGTCGCAATTTCTGCGGATTACATCTATCAGATCTCCGCTTTCTGAAAGAACTGATTCAGGGAGTTCCATATGTAACTGATCTGCAGATAGCAGAATTGTAGTTAATGGATTTTTTACTTCATGTGCCAAAAGCCTGGCTATCCTACCTGTAGAGGAGAATTTTTTGAGATTGAGCTCTTCCTCTTCCTTGGCTTTGATCGCACTGAGATCTTTTATCAAGACCTGAAAAATTCCCACCTCCTGTTTTACTATACTCAATAAGCTATTGATCTTATGTTCCTGGTCTACTGTCATCAGGGATTCCATATCATAGATGTCCAGATTTTTGAGGAAAAAATCTTCAAGTTCTTGCTGAGAGGAATCTTCTGACAATAGATCTTTAAAGTAGAAATTTTTTGATGAGGCCGGATCGTAGGCCTCCGGGCCAAACTTCTTAAGAAACGCGGGATTCACTTCCAATATCTTGCCCTCATCGTCCATTAAAAGGAAGGGATCACTTGCCAGCTCAAAAATTGACCGGAATTTTACAGCAGCATGGGCCAGTGATTCCATCAACTGGGCATCGCGGATAGCATACCTGAGAGTTCTGTCAAGTGTATGCGCGTCGAATTCGCCTTTAATTAAGTAATCAGATGCTCCAAGGGTAAGTGCTTCCCGGTCTATATGACCGGTACTCATGCCTGTAAGCATGATTACCGGAGCATGTTTTCTACGTGTTTTTATCTCCCGGATCAGTTCTAACCCCGTATCTTTTCCGAGTCTGTAATCAACCAGGAACACATCGAATTTTTTTTCCAGCTTCGGGATGGCTTCTTCGAGGCTGGCTGCACTCTCTAATTCATAGCTGGTATCAGAAATCCCTTTTAGTAACGTAGAGACTAAGAAAAGATCATCTGGATCATCATCTACATATAATATTTTTATTGTCTCTGAAGGTGTCATATTTTTCTCTATGCTGGCAGCAGAACTATTTTTGACCAGTAATTCTCGATTTCTTCTGTGACTTTGACTAATTCCTCAAAGGATCCCGGCTTTGTTATATAACTGCTGGAGCCCATTTTGTAGGTAACCTTAATATCATCAGCACTGTTTGAAGTTGTAAAGATGATTACCGGAATAGACTTGAGGTCTTCACAGCCTTTTATTTCTGCCAAGGCTTCTCTACCATCTTTACGGGGCATATTGAGGTCAAGGAGAATAATGTCCGGTTTAGGGTATTTTTCCGGATCATCATAGGGAGCGGCATGCTTCAGATATTTCAGAAGTGCCTCACCATCTTCCACGCAGGCAATTTTCTCCTTGGGCAATGTTCTCTCAAAGGCTTTTAGTATCAGTAATTTGTCATCCTCATCGTCTTCGGCGACTAGGATTTGGATAGGTTTCTCGAAGGACATGAGCATAAGGTCTTTGACGAACACAGGTTGATTTTGGACAAAAGGTAAGCACGATTTCGCTAATTACATACTTCCCCAAATTTTTGGAATAAAGGACAATTATCCTTCAATAAATGGCAAAAGTATGTTAAAAGTAGCTCCTTTTCCGGGATTACTATCAGCAAATATAACCCCGCCGTTTTTTTCAATAATTTTCCGGGTGATAGAAAGGCCTATACCTGTGCCTTCATATTCTTTCTTTCCATGTAACCTCTGGAAGATGGAAAAGATTCGGTCAGCATACTCTTTTTCAAACCCTATTCCATTGTCTACCAATTTGATCAAATGGTAGTTTACTTTTTTATCGAGCGTCGGAAACTCACTGATTAACGCTTGGTCTGCTTTCTGTGAAGTGATGGATATATCGGGATTTATGTCCGATTTGGCGAACTTGAGCGAATTTGAAATCAGATTTTGGAATACCTGACGATATTCCGTATCCGTACCTTTTACCTTAGGTAATTTACCTGTGGTGATTTTAGCCGATTTGTCTTTTATGACGAGTTCGAAGTCTTCAAGTAATTCGGAAATTACTTTGGAAAGCTTCACTGGTTTTACCTGTTCTATACTTACTCTTCCTGCCCTGCTGTATTCCAAAAGATCTGTGATCAATCTTCTCATCCGAACTGCCGCCGCGGTGATCCTTTCCAGGTAAAGGTTTCCATCGCCTTGCAATTTGTCTGCGTACTGCTCATTCAGCAAATCTGAAAATGCTGTTATTTTGCGCAAAGGCTCCTGCAAATCATGTGAGGCTACATATGCGAATTGTTCCAGTTCCTTATTGGAGTCATCGAGGAGTTTGATCTGATCTCTAAGTTTTTCCTGAAACAGCGTAATCTCCCTATTCGCTGTAATCTGCGCTTTGTTGTATTGATAGATAGAGAAAAAGGTAACTAAACCTATTGTAATAGAAAAAAGGGAAATGAGAGCGACAATTAAAGGCAAGGCGTTGATATTATTGATCAACACCTGGTTTCTTTCCCGGAACAGGTCGTTTTCCACCTCGTTGATCCGTAATACGATATCTTTGATCATTTTATAACCTATTAACGCATCGTTGACCTTGGATGGGTTTAAGAAGCCGTTCAAGTTTCCGTTTTTATCGATATGCTCGATGGCGGCCTCAAAAGTCCTGACTCTTGAATTGATGAGTCCTCTAAGTTCTTCAATGTTGTTTTGCTGGGACTGATGGTCCATAGTCAATCCCTGAAGCTGGTTCAACAGCAACTCAGCGTCAACCTTAGATTGTTTATAGAGAGACAGGAAATCCTCGTTTCCCGTCAATACATACCCTCTGATATTGGTTTCTCTTTCGAGAATATTTGCGTACAGTTGATCTGTGCGCTGTAGAACCTCTGAAGTGTGCATTACCGCATGGGTATAGAATTCTATCCGGTCAGCGGTCCAATAAGAAATCCCACTTCCGATAATAATTAGAATAAGTGTCACAATTGAGTAAATTTTGACCTGACGGATAGATGGATTTTGGTTGTTTTTCATTGGAATAGTTCTCTGAATGGGGAATTAATTACTCAATAAGCCTGAGTTAGCTTCAAATGATACGGTGTCAATTCATGGTTTAATGTCTAAATGACCCATTCAACTTAGTTTTATAGGGTCTTGCAAATTTCAGGCATACCAGTTGAACTGTCATGGATAAATAAATCGATAACCTAAACACCAAAACTATGAGTTCTTTATTGTATTTCATCGCAGTAATTCTTCTGATCGGCTGGCTAGTCGGAGTATTTGCCTATAGCGCAGGGGGATTGATCCATGTATTGTTGGTATTGGCAATTATTGCCGTGTTATTCAGGTTGATTTCAGGCCGGCCCGTATAACTTTTGCTAAGCATAATCTGTTAATATATCTAAGCAACGGAATTTGAAAATCTAAACCAACCAACCCATGAATTCTACAGAAATTAAAGGAAATTGGAATATCCTAAAAGGTAAACTAAAACAACAATATGGAGATCTTACTGATGATGATCTGGCATTCGCTGAAGGTAAGGAAGATGAACTATGGGGACGACTACAAAAAAAGATAGGTAAAACCAAAGAAGAAATTATTGACCAAATCAAAGCAATCTGAAAGTCCTAATCAATTATAACTATAACCATTAAAATAAAGCACAATGAACAAATCAACAATAAATAAAACACTTTGGCTAAGCGGACTGATTACCGGTGCATTTGTAGGAGCCTATCTTTATAAAAACAAGGATGATTTTGGTCCTCAAAAGGAAAAGTTGAATAGCCTACTTGGTGATTTTCAATCCATCATCGGCGATTTGAAGACCAGACTATTGGAAGCGAAGTCAGAAGGACTGGAGGCTACTAAATCTGCTTTGCAGTCTGCGAAAGATAAAGTAGAAAAAGTGAAGTGAAATAGGTTTAGAATTTTGAAAAGGTGTAGCCAATAGCTTCACCTTTTCTTTAAGTTCGCCTATTTTATCAGAAATACTCTAGTAATAGTATGAATGTGCCCCAGCGTATAGAGAACAGAGCATGATGTAATGAAGAATAAACTAATTCTAGTAATAGATGATGAACCGGAAATCAGAACCCTTTTGATCAGGTTTTTGGTTAGAAAAGGTTTTTCGGTATTAGCTGCAGGTACGCTTAAAGAAGGAAGACAATTGTTTGATCAATCGAAACCTGAATTGGTTTTTTTGGATGTAAACCTCCCCGATGGAAATGGGTTAGACGAACTTAAGCATATAAATTCAGGGATGACCCAACACAAAGTAATAATGATGAGTGCCTTTGATCATAATGAAGTAAAAACGGAAGCAATCGAGTATGGTGCATTGGACTTCCTTAGTAAACCATTTAATATAGCTCGGCTGGAGCAAGTTGTTCAGAGTCAATTATTTAATACCTATAATTCCAAGTAAAATCATGGCTAAGATTCTCGTAATTGATGATAATATAGATATCTGTCAACTTTTAGATCGATTTCTCACCAAGAAAGGCTACGACGTAGAAACTACAATTTCAGGAAAGAACGGGCTGGATATGGTCAAGAAAACATTTTTCGATCTGATTTTCTGTGATTTTAAGCTGCGTGATATGGAAGGACGTGATGTGCTGATGAAGGTCAGAGAGATTTCCCCAGGTACACAGGTGGCCATCATTACTGGCTATGCTGATGTGAAAATCGCTGTTGAAGTAATCAAGAATGGCGCATTTGATTATGTCACCAAGCCATTGATACCGGATGAAATTATCAATTTGATAGAGCGGGCACTAGCAGCTTCTAAAGCCAGCAAATCAAATTCACAAACGTTTATCAAAGCCACTGAGCTAAAGAAAGCATCTGAGTCCAAGACCCAGAATCCTGATTCTAAGTTTCTGAAAGGTACCGGGCCAGAATCCAAGAAGTTGTACAAAGAAGTGGCCTTAGTAGCACCTACTAGTCTTAGTGTGGTGATTTACGGAGAAAGTGGGGCAGGCAAGGAGAACATAGCGCGTACTATTCATGAACAAAGCGAACGTGCTGGAAAGCCATTCATCGCTGTAGACTGTGGGGCACTCACCAAAGAACTAGCAGGGAGTGAGCTATGGGGGCATGAAAAAGGAGCCTTTACAGGCGCATTAGCTGAAAAACCCGGACAATTTGAATTGGCAGATGGAGGGACGATTTTTTTGGATGAGATAGCAAACCTCTCGTATGAAACGCAGGTAGGGCTGCTTAGATTAGTTCAGGAACGAAAGCTAAGAAGAATAGGGGGGACGAAGGATAAATCTATAGACGTGCGGATTTTGGTGGCTTCCAATGAGGACTTAAGGAAGTCCGTCTCAGCAGGTAAGTTTAGAGAGGATCTCTATTTTAGGTTCAATGAGTTTAGCATAATAGTGCCGCCGCTACGGAATAGGAAAGCCGACATAGAGGCCTTTGCCTACCATTTCTTAGAGCTTTCCAATACTGAGTTAAATAAAAAAGTCTTTGGTTTTGATGAGCAGGTGATGGATGTGTTTAAAGAATACCCTTGGCCCGGTAATTTACGGGAGATGCTCAATGTAATCCGCCGGGCTACCTTACTGACAGATGGAGGCAAAATGTCTGTTTCTGCTCTTCCTCCAGAAATTGTTTATTCCCAGAAATTTAATTTCACAGATTCAGATTCGGACAAAACTGAAAATAATGTCGGCAAAATGCCGCTGAATCTAAAAGATGCTGCTGCCGAGGCTGAAGCTGAAGTGCTGAAAAGAGTGCTGGAAGAAGTGAAGTACAATAGAACCCAAGCCGCAAAGCAATTGGGGATAGACCGCAAAACGCTTTTCAATAAAATGAAGCAATACGATTTATAGCTAAAGTTGCCCAGCTGGTCCGGAATTAATCCCGGACTTTTTTGTGCCCGTTCTTCAACAGATTGGGGATATTTTTTCATACCTCTTTCCGCTTCTAAATGCCAATAGAAACCGGATTCTGCTGTTTTATTCCCCCAATATCGCCTAATTCCAAAGTAGTATTGCTCAAAGAGCTCTTTCTTAACTGATTCTTTTGTAAGCTGCTTCATGGCATAGGCATTGGATATATAAGACTAGTATTCTAAAATTTAAAATTCAAACTACTATGACTACCGCTAAAGCAACGCTCGCCAATCATTTGAAACTTGATAACAAGGCAATGAAGAATGTGTCGGATAAGCTCAATGACCTGCTTTCTGATTATCATATTTTCTATCAAAATGTAAGAGGGTTTCACTGGAATGTGAAAGGAGAGAACTTCTTTGACCTTCACATCAAATTCGAAGAGCTATATACCCAGCTTTACGAAAATATAGATGAACTGGCAGAGAGAATCGTAACCATCGGTTTCAAACCATTACACGCTTATTCTGATTATCTCAAAAACACGATCCATAAGGAAATCACCGATGTTTCCAACGGCGATGAATGCGTGAAGCACGTCATTGATGGGTTGGGTGTTTTAGCCCAGTCCCACCGAAAAGCAGCGAAGGCTGCAGAAGAGGCAGATGACATCGCAACGGCAGACTTGCTTACTAAATTTGTCGGCGATATAGAGAAAAGAATGTGGATGTTCACCATGTTTTCCAAATAAGCTCAAAACAAAAGCACCTAAAGAAAACCGCAGTGAAAGCTGCGGTTTTTTTAGTGTGTGCCGTGCATGGTAATCAACTAGGCAGTGAAAGTTTACTGTGGAGGTTTGTAAGCGCCAAGCACTGGCCAAGCGCAGGAGTGTCCACCGCCAGGTGGAATCTGAAGGAAGCCTGCGGCAAATTCTCGGCCTGACGAACAGAAACTGCATATAAGGCCTATGGAGACTGGATGTGATTTCCCCACAAACTACAGCTTAGTTTTGATTTTCAGGTGAGAATTCCAAAAAATCCCAAATTAAAAGTTTAATACCTAAAAATAGTCTCTATAGGTGATGCCACTAATGAACATCCCTGCCTAAGCAGGCAAAGGTTCCGGATTTCAACCCTGATTCTATTTTTGATTTTTCACAATTACGCGTCCCTTCATTCTCATAAACCTGTGTGGTTGGCAATAGTAATCAAATTCACCTGTTTTTTTAAAAGGATGTTCATACCTATCACCTTTTGCAAAAAGTATACTTTCGAAACTCTTATCCTTGGCCATAACATTATGTGACTGATCCTACTCATTTATCCAACGGACCGTATCTCCAATATTGACCTCAACGGTTTCGGGAACAAACTTCATCCCATTCATTCTCACAATTTTAATTGTAGGTTCAAAGACCTTTGTTGCTTTCATTTTTTTATTGAATTGTTGTTTTATGCTTTTAACTTAATGGATATTATAGTGAGTACAAAACTGATAATGGCTGCTATCGTACGGATCAAATTCAATTTGTTCCAAGGGGTTTCAAACATTTCTCTCAGCGAAAATAGGTCCTTTGGGGTAGCGGTTTCTATAGGAAAATGCTCAAGCATATTATTTAAAGGAACATTGCCAAAGATGGTTACCCCAAACACACCCACCACATACATCATGGTGGCCGACAGTAACAAGTAAAATGAAAAGTACATGTCATACCGGTAGGAAAGCCAGGTGGTCATAGGAAGGACAATAAGGCTGCCCATAAAACCTGCAAAGAACCAAGCGTTCAATATCACGGTGTTGATTGACTGAAAAGCCATAACATATTCCTTGTCTGGAAGTCTGCCCAATGCGCCAGTGACCGAACAGGCATAGCTGTAAAACAGTCCCGCCATCAATCCGGTCAACAACAACGTGATGATTTGAGCACCCTGATAAAAAGCCATATCCTTTAATGTTGAATGTCCCAGACCCCAGTTCGATTAGCTTTGACCACGTACTCGGCAAAAGTAACCGGTTTGCGGCCGATTACTTTTTCAATATCATTGGTAATCGATTCGTTTCTTCCGTCCAGTACTTCAGTGAATAAATATTGCATAAGCCAGATAATATCTTCGGGGATTTGATAGTCACCAAGGATTTTTATATAGCCATTCATATCCACTTCTTCATACACAATAGGCCTGTTTATGGCTTCCGAAATTAGGCGGGTTGTATCTTTAAAAGATAGTAATTCAGGTCCCGTTAGTTCGTATATTTTTCCATTGTGTCGCGCATCCGTCAATGCTTCAACTACTACCTCAGCTAGGTCGTCAAGATCGACGAAAGGCTCGAAAGCTTTTGGTTTCGGGATCACGAAATAGCCCTCCAAAATATTATCAAGAAAAAAGAATTCGCTGAAATTCTGCATGAACCAACTGGATCTCACAATCGTCCAGCAGAGTCCCGAATCTATCACAATCCTTTCAGCTTCCTCAGCCTCTTTCTCACCCCTCCCGGAAAGGAATACCAGTTGTTGAACACCGGATTTTTTTGCTGTATTAACAAAGCCTTGGATTTTTTCCAGCGCACCGGGGGCCATAAAGTCGGGGTAGTAGGTGAGGTAAACTTTTTGGATACCGTCTACCACTGATGCCCAGCCCTCACTTCTATCCCAGTCAAAGGGAGGGGTGCCATTCCTGGAGCCAGCGCGGACAGGGATTCCCATTTTTTGGAGTTTTTCCATCACCCGTTTCCCTGTTTTCCCGGTTGCTCCCAATACCAAAATTTCGTTTGTCATAATTTTTTCATTTCTTGATTAAAATAATTTCAGACAAAAATAGAGGGGAGGGATAGCCGGAAATTGAACAAATCGGACAAAGAACCTATTACAGATTTTTTAGCTGCAAAGGCCTTTTTCCCGTGAATTTCTTGATGTTTCGGATAAAATGCGATTGGTCGGTATATCCGTTATCATAGACCACATCGGTTAGTTGTGAAAAGCCACCAGTGGAGATCTGATCCAACGAGGTTTGGAACTGTATGATTTTCGCAAACTTTTTAGGAGGTATTCCGATGTAATGGTTGAACTTTCTTCGTAACGTCCTTTGGGTTGTATCCATGCGTTTTGCAAGCTCATTTACAGTAATCAGGCCCTTATGATCCTGAATAATTTGAATGGCGCGCTGTATTTTTGGATATTCCGCCATTCCTTTTTCCCGGGCAAGTTTAGAGAGAAAGTTGGCGATGATCTCTGTTTTCAGGTTTATTTCGGAAGGGGAGGCTAATGTCTCCAAAGTATTCTCAATGGCTACCCCTTTGATCTTTGAGATATCGGCACAATCGTCGTTAAGTTTTTTGGTGTTGACATCAAACAACAATTTGGCAGCGAAAGGGTATAGCTGAAAGACGATTATTAAATATGGTGTCTGTATAGAAAGCTCGTAAGGTGCGATCATTTGGCCATAAAGGAAAAGAGTGCTAAGCGTTTTCTTTCGGGGAAGAAGAATCCCTCTTTCCGACTGCAGGTATACGACTCCAGGATAACCATCCGCATAAAACGTCATCGTAGCGCATTGACGGGCATTCTGTTCTTCCAAAACAAAAATTTCCTTAACAAACAATTCCAAGTTGTTATTGGCTATTATTTTTGTGGTATCTATCAAATTCCAAATCGTTTTGTTTCGTGGGATTTATTCCCTGTTTGACTAGTTAAGAGGCTTTATTGTCAAATTTGATCTTTATTTAGGTTTGTTCCTAAAATAGTCCTTTAAACGCTTTCTTTCGGTAATATTTTCCTTATCCATATAGGCTGCATCCTGAATTGTAGCTACCAAACGGGAATATCCAGCGAAGAAAACTCCTGAAATTTTCAGGAACTTTAATGTTTGCTTAACATCTGGATTGTAAACACTAATCGGCGAAAAATTATCATAGTTGCGTCGATTCCCTCAATTGAATTTAACTATAAAACATGCCCGGTCATCGGCAATTTTTTACCTCTTCAACCATTTGTTCAAAAATGATTGGAGAGGCTACTGTTATCTGACAAGGGGACTCGACTATGCAGCTGATGGCAAGGAAAACCACCAAGCAGATCCTGGGCAACAAGGGATTGAAGGAATGGAGGACGATTAAATAATTCTTCTGCAAAAATAAGTTTATAGTTGTAAAGACCAACCCCGATGGCTTCCTACTAATTCTTTGGAAAATATCCCATTGACTCAATCTGAGGGAGCATATAACCCATCCATCGAAACGTGGATGGGATGTAAGCGCCAACACCAACCTTGTGAAAAATATATTGACGGATAGTCTCTGGACCTGCTTCATCTATTGATCAGAAGGAATATCCATCGCTCCAACGTTTTTTACGATTCTCCAATTGTTTACAAAGTATAGCATGAAGTAATAGCCGTGACAGACAAGTAGATTCTTCTTTTTACCTACGTACAATTTGAGTAACCGGCAAACAATCAATGTGAGGGATA
Source organism: Algoriphagus resistens (assembly GCF_001442615.1). Classification (GTDB taxonomy): domain Bacteria; phylum Bacteroidota; class Bacteroidia; order Cytophagales; family Cyclobacteriaceae; genus Algoriphagus; species Algoriphagus resistens. The sequence continues at coordinate 457,797 of NZ_LMXN01000001.1, forward strand.
AGGAAATTACATTGGTTTTTTTCAAAATCTGAATGTCCCATAGTGGTATGATATAGGGTATTAATTCCTGAACTGAAGGATATAAATTCAAACAGGAATCCTATAAAACCTATAATTCCTATTAAAATGATAGGAAATAAAACAGATGTAAATTATTTTTGGCGCAGATACACAGACTTTAACTTATTCTAAATGCATAAAATCCTTCTTAGACTTAAGAATGAGCCTTTTTGGGCGATGTTTTTCGGATTTTCTTTGATGATATTTGGTTTGATAGTCACACAGACTTTTTCCCAGGCTATTGATAGCTGGGCCTTGGATGTGGAATCTTTCCTATGGTTTTTGCTTGTAGGGTTTGTTGCCCAGAGCATAGATGGGGCATTGGGGATGGCCTATGGGGTAAGTTGTAATTCGATTTTATTAGGGATTGGAATTCCTCCTGCTGCAGCATCTGCATGGGTTCACTTCGCCCAGGTTTTTACCAGTTTGGCATCAGGGATTTCACACTGGAAAATGGGGAATGTAGATTGGAAACTGGCCAAGAAGCTTTTAATTCCGGGTGTATTAGGTTCTATAGCGGGAGCATTCTTACTTTCCAATATTGATGGCAATATGGTAAAACCGGTGATTGCTGTTTACCTATTCGTGATGGGCATTGTACTATTGAGTAAGGTCTTCAAGAAGAAAAAACCAAAATTTGACCCCAATAGCAGAAGTCTGCCTATCCTGGCAACTACAGGAGGTTTTGCTGATGCTGTCGGTGGGGGCGGATGGGGACCTATTGTGAACAGTACGCTGCTTAGCAAAGGCAAAATCCCAAGATATGCAATCGGTACAGGCAACTTTGTAGAGTTTTTCGTGTCCTTGGCCAGTGCGAGTACCTTTTTGTATTTTGTAAAAGAGCTGAGTTTGGCACCTGTATTGGGGCTGATTTTAGGTGGAGTGGTAGCCGCGCCCTTTGCAGCCTATATCTGCAAACTTGTTAAACCCAAATACCTGATGATCGGGGTCGGACTCCTTATTATTTTTTTAAGCATCCGGACGATGTATCTCACGCTTAGTTAAAGAATACGTACAGTCTATGTAGACCGTGCGGCTAAGGAAACATGTGTGCAGGGCAGGAATGGTTTTCCAAGCTTTGAAATGAACACCACCTAATCCGGAAGAATTCGTTTCTACTCTTTCAGTGGATGGGAAGATTTTGCTGAAAATTCCCCAGCCGGAAAATTCAAAGCTCCCACCTCATTTGAGGTGGGTTATTCTTGAGGTGTACATTAAGAATTGCATAAAATCAAAAAGCGGCGGTTTGTTCGGTTGCCGCTCAAAAAAACAGAAAAGCTTTACGGTGCATAGTACTAGGAAGCTAAGGCCTTTTGGCAAAACTCAACACATTTTTGTACTTCTTTTACAGCATCCGAACCTTCAGGTATTTGGTATTCCAACTCTATGGTAGCGGGGAACTTATACTTGTTTTTTGAAATCAGGTTAAGCAGCTCTGGGATTGGTGTGTCCCCTGTACCCCATGGCAAATTACCTTTTCCGTTTGCCGGTGTCTGGCGGTCCTTGGTGTGCATACTCAGGATGCGGCTATGCTGCTTTTCTATCAATGGAATCAGATCGGTATTACCCGCCGCTATGTAATGTCCTGCATCAAGGTTCAGCGCATTTTTCTTGCTTTGTTCCAGCGCAGTATCCCAAAAGGTAAACGTCTCCTGTTCATGTCCATGATATCCCACGGACATCTTGTATCGCTCCCCAAGCTTACCCAAACGAAGTGTATGGGCATCATTGGAGGGATGCTCTAGCGTGACATGCGTAGCACCTAGAGCCTTGGCAGCAGTCATTCCATAGGCGATTTCTTCATCAGTAGCATTCCTTCCGAATGCATTGGGTTTGAACGCATAGATACTTACGCCCGCATCGTTGTACATTTTCCGCATTTTTTCAAATGGGGCAGTGCCCACTTTACTTCGCCAGGCAGCAGCTTCTTTGGCATAGGATTCAGCCTGTGCACCCATATCCGCCAATTTTGCTTTCTCCTCGGCAGTAAGTTCCTCCCCTTTTCGTTGTTTTGACAAAAGCGAATTCATTTCCCGCATATTAACCGGGTTTGATGGTTTTCCTGCAAAAGATTCGGCAGGATCGCCCATGAGTTCTATGGCGGAGAGACCTGAATCCAGCACATATTGTAGTGTGGCTTCGGCGCTTTGATCAGGCATGGAGCGGAATGAATAGGTAATACATCCAATCTGCACGCCATTGATCAATGAGTTTGGTTTGTCAAGAGACCTGATCAATGCCGGAGCACCTTGCAGCCAGGAGGGAGTCATAGCAAGTCCGCTCACTCCAAGTGCCGATTTTATAAGGAATTCTCTTCTGTTTTGCATGGTCTTTTGGGTTTGGGTGTTGAGTTAGACTTCAAATTAGTATTTACTTTTTCTTTTTTGCTGAAAAGTTTACCCATAATTTTATTTTCAGGCTGATTGGTCATATACTCGTTTAAGATAGGGCACCGATTATAAATAAGGAGATGGGATATCACACTGCACTGATTGAAGAAAGGATAAAAAGAGGAGATTTTCTGGGGGAGCTTCAGTTTATCACTTCTAGAAGTGGGGGGGCTGGAGGACAGCATGTCAACAAAGTGGAAACCAAAGTCCAACTAAAGTTTGATATACCGAATTCCCGGTTGTTGGGAGAGGAAGAAAAGGCATTGCTACTGGAGAAGCTGAGGACAAAAACCGACCAGGACGGTGTATTGCAGCTTCAGTCCCAGGAAAAACGCTCACAAATCCAAAACAAGGAATTGGTGATCCGGAAGTTTGAGGATTTGCTGCGCAAGGCTTTTCATAAAAAGCGAATCCGCAAAGCTACAAAACCTAAAAAAGGGGCAATTGAAAAGCGGCTCAAAGCCAAGAAAAACCAGGCTGAAAAGAAGGCAAATAGAAGCTGGAAAGGGTAGGGGGCGCTTTTGGGAGCAGACTTAGGCAACAGCCTCAGCGTTCATATGTACAATGTAGATTGTAGTTGGGAATCACAGGCTTCTTTGTAATGGATTCAGTATTCTTTGATTAGAAGGGTGTAATTTTTAGTGGAGTCAGGCTCATAGACTTTCATAGGGTAATTACCGCTTGGCTTCATAATCCGCATAGAATAATGCGGTTCCGGATTGGTGATGATTTCCAGGTTGTCCTGATTTTGGAAGAGGCGGGTTTCTCCCAGATTTAAATCTGGAAATTGATCCAGGCTGTCATATTTTTTCATGTAAACCGTATCGTTCCCAAATCCTTTGAAGGGCATAGTGTCCAGAAAGTCAAGCTTGCTTTGAGGCTGCCCGACGTTGAATTTCCCGTTTTTCAATTCCTTGTAGCCAGGACTGGTGCTTTGGGGAAATGCCACTAGGCTCGCTCCAAGGATCGCAAAGGATAATAGGATTAATTTTTTCATTGCTATGTATCAAAGAGAAAAGGTGACTTTTCTTGGTGGAATGAACTTCAAAGTAAGTTACGGAAAAGCTGGTTTATAGGTTGCTAGGGGATTGATTTTTAAGTTTTTCTAACTTAGGGGTTCATCTTATGCGACAAGTCTTTCAACGCTTCGTCGAGTTCCTCACCGGAGGTTTTAAGATGACTGATCAGTTCAGACTTCTCAGAAGGTTCCAGCTCTACATTTTGGAGAAGCTCTATGATGCCAAGGATTCTGGCCAAAGGAGCCCGTACAAGATGGGATTGGTCAGAAGCCAATTCTCTCAGTTGCTTATTCTTGTTTTCCAGGGACCGCAGGAATGTCTCCTGTTTTGTTATGTTCTGAAACGCCGCCTGGTATCCTATTATTTTGTCTTTTTTATCTTTTAGTGCAATTCCATACACTTTGATTTGGATTACATTTCCCTGCTTGTCCTGTAAATATTTTTTGATGACAAAGCCTTTTTTGAATTTGGTCTCAGCTATTTTATCTAATTTCTTCTGGTCCCGCCGTACGTATTTTGACGGCGTGAAGTCAATTACATTTTTTCCTATGACCTCTTTGTCAGAGTAGCCTATGATCTGAAGAATATTGGGGCTGATATAGGTGAAATATCCATTTTTATCAACTTTGAAAATCCCCAGATTAGGATTGGTAAAGAGCAGCTCCAATTCCTGTTTTCTTCGGTTCACCCGGTCATAGAGTCTCTTGATCAGGTAATAAAGCAATAGCCCTGAAAATAAAACATAGAGACAGCCTTTTATCATCTGGAACCGGAACATCTCACGGAAATCGTCGCTGAAAAAGCCGGAGACTAGTTTATCACTGAAAAAAATCCAGGAGAAACCCACTACCAAATAAATGAGTGTGATCGCCCAAGGCTTACTTACGGAAAAAATTCTGGACTTGCTCATAGTAAGAAATTAAAATGCAGATCTTTATAGTGCATTAGGTTTGGACTGTTTGAAGTAGAAATACATAGTTGTCTACCTGGCTTTGTCCCTGCTGTCAAATCCCTTATCAATTTGAGCGGCGAAAAATAGTCTGCGTAGAATTATCAATGCCTTGGATGATTTGGGAGGTAAGGTCAATAAACAGGCCATGGCACACCAGACCTACAACTTCATCCAGGTGCTGGGAAAGTGAGCGGGGATCCTTAATGTGGCCAAAGTCAGTGTCCAGAATCCAGTTGCCCTGATCAGTCACAAACGTTTTTCCGGCTAACTGCCGGATACTGGGAATTCCTCCCATTTCTTTGAGCCGGTTGATCACATAATTGCCGGCAAATGGAATAATTTCTATCGGCACTTTAAAGTTTAAACCGAGTTGCTCCACTTTTTTACCCGAATCCGCAATAATGATCTGCTTTTTGGTCATGGAAGCCACTATCTTTTCCCTGAGCAGTGCCCCGCCTCCGCCCTTGATGAGCACCATATCTTCGTTAAACTCATCCGCCCCGTCTATGGTAAGATCGATGTAATCCACACCATTGCTGTCAATTAGAGGGATGTGGAGTGATTCAGCGAGTACTTGGGTTTTCCTGGAAGTAGCGATCGCCCTTATCTGTAAACCCTGCTGAACAAGCCTGCCTATTTCACGGATGGCGTAATTGGCCGTAGAGCCCGTACCAAGCCCAATCACCTGTCCGTCCTGAATATAGGCAACAGCCGCTGAGGCTGCCAATTGCTTTTCTTTTTCTATTGCTGCCAAGACTTTTTCCATGCTGAAGTTGCCATGATAATCTGATTCTGAATTTTACGACTTTATAATTAGTTTTAATCTTTGATTCAACTCACCTAGAGTAAGTTACATCAAATTCATAGCAATTACTTCAAACTTTCCAAAACCAATCTCACCAATTCATTCTTATCTACACCAGGAATCCATCGGGCCACGATTACCAAGTCGTTTTCCTGATCTACATAGATCATATTGGTGCCTGCCCCGATATGGGAGTAGGCAGTTTTAGGGGCAGCGGGAATGTCTTTTAGATCGTAGTTCAAAAAATAGTTCATAAAGCCGTATCCGGGATTGGCAGGAGTAGAGGTTTTGGATTTTTCAATCCAGGTAGCAGGAATAAGTTGGGTATCATTCCACTTACCGTTGTTTAGTGTCAAATAGCCAAACCTTGCCTGGTCCCATGCAGAAAGCATCATACCTCCTCCCCAATGAGATCCTCCGCTTACGGATTGCATAATCTGTCCATCGATAATGACAAAGGAATTTTCATAGCCAGTCCACCTCCAAGTATCACTTGCGCCAATGGGATCCATAATTTTCTCTTTTAGTACGGAGGGTAGCGGCTTTCTCCAGATATTCAGCAGCGCAAGGGCAAGGACATTGACACGGGTGTCGTTGTATTCATATACTGAACCCGCAGCATTCTGAGGTCTTGCCCTCTTTTCTTTGGCTCCTTCACGTGGACGGTCTGCCCAGTCCGGCTTACCCCAAAGGGACCCTTCCCAGTCGGAAGTCTGACGTAGGAGGTGGTCCCAGGTGATTGTGCGGTTGTGAGGTGTATTGAAAAGCTCGAAAGTATCATCCTGGCCGAAGTGATCTGATTTATTGATGCTGAGTCGACTGGGATCATAGGGATAAATTGGAGCCATATAGGGATAAACCAGGTCGTTTTCATCTGAAATCAAACCCGCTTCGACCGCTAATCCTGCCGTAGTGGAAAGAAAGCTTTTTGCCACGGAGAATGTCAGATCTACCCGGTCTGGATCACCCCATTCACCCACAACATATCCTTTGTAAATAATCAAACCTGTAGCTGGGCCACGTGTCTTCATAGGACCTACGGGATATCCGAAGGGTTCTCTGCCAAAGCCCCCTTCGTAATGGGCTATTTTTAGATTTGGATTTTCCTGACTTTCATGGGTGAGCGCAAAATCAATGGCTTTTTGGATTTTTGCAGCATCAAGTCCCATGGATTCCGGGCTTTTGGTTTCCCAGTTGTTTTTAGCAGGGAAATAGGTTTGGGCCTGTACTGCGGTGACTAATGAAAATAGGAGTAGGAGGGAGTAGACTTGTTTTGCCATCGGTTAAAAATTTATCTGAGTTTACAAAATAATCGTTTATTCGTACTGCCCATTGTAAATAATTGTAAAGCATCATCCAAAATAGACTACTCATTACACCCGGAATTTCCTTTCTCAAAACTTCACAGCTCACGGCCTATCCCAAGTTTTGCATTTTTTCCTAACTTTGCACCATGCAAAATATCCCTCCTTGCCCTGCCTGCAATTCGCCTTATGGTTATGAAATGGATGAAAAACTGATCTGTCCTGAATGCAGCTTTGAGTGGAAATACGAAGATGTCCAAGAAGAAATAACAGATGGGCTGGTAGTCAAAGATGCCAATGGAACTGTGCTGGCTGATGGTGATGCGGTGACCATTGTAAAGGATCTACCGGTGAAAGGTGCTCCCAAACCAATCAAGGCAGGAACAAAAGTAAAAAGTATCAGATTAGTGGAGGGCGATCATAATATCGACTGCAAGATCGAGGGATTTGGTTCTATGGCGCTGAAGAGTGAGTTTGTGAAGAAAGCCTGAGGATAATTGATTTTCGGGAATGTACTTCGTCGCGAAATCAGTGGAGGATTCCGGAACCGTGTATTCCTGGACTGTTTCTCCATCTGCTGATTCAAATAAAAAGCCAGGTAAGCAATAGGATGCACTAGTGTGGCCCTACTGCTTACCGTAAACTGATCACGGCTTGCTTCCCAATCGGTGTTTCATCCACCTTCACATCTCCGGCTACATACTGTAGGGCATCCAGGAAGTAGGCAAGTATTGCTGGGTTTTCGAAGCTCTGGGCATTATGGGAAGTAGAGATATACATCGCTCTGCCTTTGCCGTCTTTTCTGATCCACGACACATAGGTTTTGCCTGAGGTTTTCTCCTGTCCTTTTCTCTGCCCTTCGATCTCGGCATTATTGAAATAGGTCAGGGGATGGAAATCCAGCTCATCGTACGCGTTCTTATAAAAGTAAGGCTCATCCACATGGTTGTAGCCCTCAGCCGGAAGAGACTGGACCAAAGGATGCGCTGGATTTACCAGTCTCACCTGGAAAGCCTGCTGCTTAGTGTGGTAATCAAAGCTTCCACCTGTGAGTCTGGAGAATTCCATAGAATTATTCAGCATGGTGTTTCCTCCATGGACGAGCAGGATTCCGCCGCCTTTTTTCACGTACTGGATGATATTGTTTTCCAATTGATTCGCTTTCTGCCAAACGGCAGCACTGTCAAGGGAAGCATCTTCGCTGAATACATCCACGAATAGATTCCTGTATTTCGGTTTAGAGTTTGTATTGTCAAAAACCACCGCGTCAAATTCCTTCAGTTTATCTTTTTCCATCATGGCAATATCGGTGCTGGTAGTGACCTCAAAGGTCCCGCTTTTGTCAGAGATGATCTCTATCATTGCCTGAGTATGTGGATTAACCCAATGCCAGAATCCTGTGTGCAAAGAAAATACAAGGATTTTCTTTTTCTTCTTGAATGGGAAATTGGCTTTTTCTGGTGCCAATTCCCTGATTTTGTCTTTCCAGGCCTGATCTAACGGGATCTCTTTAGGGTTTTGGGCAAGGGCAATATTGATGCTGGCTAGGAAAACGATTCCGTAGATAATAATTTTCTTCATGGGGTAATTGGATGAATGGGTTAGTCGATAGTTGAGATTTCCATATCTTTAAAATTCGATCCCAATAACCTGAATTTTATATGATATTCAAAAGAATTTTCTGCGTACCAGCGATTTACCTATGTTTAATGGTGTCGGTATATGCACAAAAAGTGACCTTGAAAGAGACAGATAACGGAATTGATTTCGTGATTGGTAATCAGTCTGTTCTGACTTATCAAACGGCTGTAGAAGATGTGCCAGAAGGTATAAAAAAAGATTTTGCAAAATCCGGATTTATTCATCCGTTAAAATCCCCATCGGGGCAAGTACTAACTAGAATCCAACCCAAAGATCATTACCACCACTATGGAATATGGGGCCCTTGGACCCGCGCTACCATCAATGGCAGAGAGGTTGACTTCTGGAATCTGGGAGATGGAAAGGGAAGGGTTGACTTTGACCACGTGTTATCAAAGAAGGAAGCAGGTGGGGCGGCGGAATTGAATGTGCGGCAAAATCATATTGATCTCAAAGCTCCGGATTCAGAGCGGATCGCCATAGCAGAGGATCTCCGCATCAAAGTAAAGCCAGCGGACAAAGGCCGCTACATGGTAGATTACACCAGTACAATTGAGACTGAAATAGCTGGAGGAATCCTTCTCGATGATTATCGCTACGGGGGAGGGATAGGTTATCGTGCCACCGAAAGATGGGGAAAAGATAACAGCACCATCCTCACCTCGGAGGGAGATACCCGCAAGACCGCAGACGGGACTAATGCACGTTGGATCATTGTCCAGGGTGAGACCGACGATGCTTCAGGGGAGAGCGGCATTCTTTTTTTGAGCCATAATACCAATAAAGCATTTCCGGAACCTCTTCGTGTATGGCCAGAGGATCAGTACAAAGGAGAAGGAAACGTATTTATTGAATTCACTCCGATCAGACATGAGTCTTGGGAGCTTCTGCCCAATAAGCGGTATACATTAAAATACAGAATGATAGTCTTTGACGGTGAGATGAGTATAGAGGAAGCGGAGGCTTATTGGAAGGCTTTTGTCAAATGAGTGAAAAGCCTTCTCACCGGAGAATGAACATAAAATAGCTTTCGAATTAAAATAAACCCTGAGTTTACTTAACCCATAGGTACTATGAAATCGAGCATGACGCAGACGACACACACCGGGATGATTATAAGGCATGCGAGATTCCATGTGACCTTTAAAAACAAATTATAAACACATGAAAAGAAGAGAATTTATCAAAAATAGCGCTCTTGCAAGTGCAGCGATAGGATTTCCCACTATTGTGCCGGCTTCAGTTTTTGGAAAAAATGCACCCAGTAATAAAATCAATGTAGGTCAGATCGGTTGTGGTAGAATTGCACGTGAGCACGATTTGCCCGGGGTTATGCGCCATGATATAGCGCGTGTCATTGCAGTATCTGATCTGGATAGCAACCGTATGGCAGATGGCAAAAAGCTAGTGGAAGATTACTACACTGAAAAAATGGGCAAAGCCTATCTTGATGTCAGGCAGTATGGAGATTACAAGGATATGCTTGAGAACAAGGATATCGATGCGATAGTCATCAGTACTCCGGATCATTGGCACTCACAGCCGGCTATGGAGGCGTCGCTGGCAGGCAAGCATGTCTACGTGCAAAAGCCCACCTCCTTGACAATCCGGGAAGGCAGGCAGCTGGTGGATGCGGTGAAAAAATCCGGGACTGTGCTTCAGCTTGGTACACAACAGAGATCAAGTGAGCAGTTCAGAATTGCGGCCGAATTGGTAAGGAACGGTAGAATCGGTAAATTGCATACAGTGAAAGTAGGCCTTCCCGGGGATCCGGCTGGGCCTGATGCGCCGGAAATGCCGGTTCCTGCAAACCTCAATTACGACATGTGGCTGGGATCTACCCCGGAAGTCCCTTACACAGAAATAGGTGTGCATCCTCAGCAGGGGTATGGCCGTCCGGGCTGGTTGAGATTGGAGCAGTTTGGTGCAGGTATGATCACGGGCTGGGGGCAGCACCACTACGACTCTGCGGCATGGGGAATGGATACGGAGCTCACCGGTCCACGCTACATCCAGGCAGTGGCTGAGTTTCCACAGTCTGGACTTTGGAATGTGCACGGGGATTTCTATGCCAAGGCTGAATATGATAATGGTATCATCATGTACACTGGCGGTGGTTATCCAAATGGTATCCGCTATGAAGGTACTGAAGGTTGGATTTGGGTATCCCGTGGCAGTTATGTAGCTTCCGCAAGTGATCCTGTAGCTCAGGAAAACAGTTCAAAGGCATTGGATGCTTCAGATCCTAAGATCCTGCAATCAGTGATAGGCCCAGACGAAATCCAGCTGATTAAAAGTGATGAGCATCATGGCAACTGGCTGGGAGCAATTCAGGGAAATAATGAATTGCTTTCTCCCGTAGAAATAGGTCATCGTTCTTGTTCGGTCTGCTTGGTCACCCATATCTCCATGAAGCTTGGAAGAAAACTGGAGTGGGATGCCAAAGCTGAGAAATTCATTAATGATGCAGAGGCAAATGCCATGCTGGAAAGACCCCAAAGAGCACCTTATGGTACTAATTATGTAAAAGTTTAATTATCATTTATTTTGAAAAATACTGTTTTAGTAGCTATGACGGCAGGCATATTGCTATCCTGCGAAAATAAAGAGACTGTGGATCAAACTCCTGAATCAAATGCTGAAATCACGATCATGTCCCTTGACCCGGGACATTTTCACGCAGGACTGATTCACAAATCCATGTATCCGCAGGTGGATTCTACAGTCTATGTTTTTGCTCCTGAAGGACCTGAACTAAAAGACTACATGAACCGTCTGGCAGGCTACAATAGCCGTGAAGAAGATGCTACTGTCTGGGATTTACAGGTAAGCACCGGTGATGATTTTCTGGAGAAAATGATCGCTGCCAAACCAGGAAATGTGATGATGGTAGCCGGGAAAAATGACCGCAAGATTGATTACATCTCCACGGCTATTTCCAATGGGATTAATGTCTATGCAGATAAGCCTTTGGTGATTAATAAAGATGGGTTCAAGAAGCTTGTGAAAGCTTTCGGTGAAGCTGACCAAAAGGATCTTCTCCTATATGATATCATGACTGAGCGATTTGAGATCAGTACTATCCTGCAAAAAGAGCTTTCGATGGTTCCAGCGGTATTTGGGGAACTTGAAAAAGGTACGCTGGAAAATCCCGCTATTACCAAGGAGTCGGTGCATCACTTTTTTAAGTATGTGTCCGGCAATCCATTGGTACGGCCCGACTGGTTCTTTGATACGGATATAGAAGGTACGGGTATCGTAGATGTCACTACGCACCTGGTGGATTTGGTTCAATGGGAGGCTTTTCCGGGGGTGACGTTAGACACCGCCGATGTGGAGATGCTTACAGCGAAACTTTGGCCTACTGTACTGGATTCCTCTCAATTTAATTTGGTGACAGGGAAAGCTGAGTATCCGGATTTCTTGCAGAAAAATGTAGCGGACAATAAGCTCAGCGTCAACAGCAACGGAGAGATGAATTACACGCTGAAAGGAGTGCATGCCAAAGTAAGTGTAATCTGGAATTTTCAGGCACCGGAAGGAGCTGCTGACACCCATTATAGCATGATGCGGGGGACTAAGGCCAATTTGATCATACAGCAGGGAGAGGAAGAAGGCTACCTCGCTACTTTATATGTTGAACTGTTGGATGGACAGGATGAAGCGTTGGCTACACTAATCCAAGAGGAACTACAGGAGCGTTTCCCTGGACTTGGTTTGGAGAAAATAGCCACGGGTAAATACAAAGTCATTATCCCCGAAGCGTACCACAATGGACACGAGGCTCATTTTGCACAGGTCACCGAGAAATATTTAGAGTATTTCACCAAGAAAAATATGCCTTCTTGGGAAGTGCCGAATATGATTGTGAAATATTTTACGACTACTGAAGCTTTGGAAAAAGCAGAAGAAAAGTAAACTTATTCTAAACAGGAACATCAATTAATAGGTTGGTTAGTTAAGCTCTTACTTATGGAATTAACTAATCAACCTGTTTCTGTTTCAAAGCCGACTGTAGCCATTGCCGGGGCCGGAGGATATGTGGGGAGCTGGTTTATTTTTCATTTTCGGCACAAATACAATATCGTAGCGCTTAGCCGCAAGAAGGTAAAGGATAATCCTTATCCCGAAGTCACTTGGAAGCAGGTAGAGCTGTATTCGATTTCCAGTACAGTCGAGGTCTTGAGGAATGTGGATGTGGCGCTGTACCTGGTACATTCCATGAATTCTTCCACCCGCTTGAATCAGGGAAGTTTTGAGGATACCGATTTGTTGCTGGCCGATAATTTCAGCCGGGCAGCACATGTGAACAAGGTAAAGCAGCTGATTTATCTGGGAGGATTACTGCCGAAGGAAACGGGCGATAGTCTATCCAGGCATCTGAAAAGCCGGCTGGAAGTAGAGCACACCTTGGGATCCCGCTCTGCAAAACTTACCGCCATCCGTGCCTCGATTATTGTAGGTCCCGGGGGCTCTTCATTTGACATGATCAGAAACCTGGTAAAGAATCTGCCTATTCTGATGTGTCCGAAATGGACAGAGTCCTTAACACAGCCAATATCGCTTCGGGATACCTTGGATATCATTGATACCTGCGTGGCAAATGAAAATGTATATGGAGAAGCCATAGAAATAGGCAGTCCAGAGGTGATTTCTTACCGGAGGATGCTGGAACTGACAGCAAAAGAGCTGGGAAAAAAGCGATGGATTTTCTCAGTTCCGGTTTTCTCGTTGGGGCTTTCCAAGTTATGGGTAGGCTTCTTTGGTGAATCTCCGCCTCAACTGGTTTCACCTTTGGTAGAAAGCCTCAAGCATACCCTGACGGTGTCCGGGGAATTGGAGTTTCGGGAAAAACCTATCCAATACCTAACTTATGAAGAGTCCGTAAGAGAAGCCCTAAATCCAGGAACTGAACTAAAATCCCCCCGGTTTTTTCCTCTGGATAGAATCGGGAACACGGTACGTAGTATTCAGAGAATGGCCAACCCGCATGGAAATTCTGCTGCTTGGATTGCCCGGCGCTATAATCTTTGGTTGCCTACTTTTTTGAAGTTTTGGGTCAACGGAGAAATGCTGGAAAGCGGTGAGATCATTTTTTACCTGCTTTGGAGCAAAAAGCCGATGCTTCAATTGACTTTGGTTCCTGACCGAAGTGAAGAGCACCGGCAGTTATTCTTTATTTCCGGAGGCTGGCTGGTAAAAAGGTTTGACCACGGATGGCTGGAATTTCGCGGAGTAATGGACAACCGATACATTCTAACGGCTATCCATGAATTTGTTCCCAGGCTTCCCTGGCTTGTCTATGTGAACACACAGGCTAAAATTCATCTTTGGGTAATGAACCGTTTTAAGAAATATCTGGAGAATCGGCAGAATTAAACAGGTGGATATTTTACATTTATAGATAGCAAATCATTCATAATAATTTTTAAATCCATGAAGTATTTAAACTTTAAAAACGGAGACAAACTTCCGATCCTAGGATTGGGAACCTGGAAAAGCAAGCCCGGAGAAGTGAGCCAAGCGGTATATTGGGCTATTGAGGCTGGCTATCGGCATATTGATTGCGCAGCTATTTACCAGAATGAACATGAGGTAGGAGAAGGGATATCCAAAGCAGTTTCGGAGGGTTTGGTGACCCGTGAGGAGCTTTTTGTGACCTCTAAGCTTTGGAACAGCTCGCATAAGCAAGATCAGGTACTTCCGGCCTTGGAAAAATCACTTTCGGATCTCAAACTTGATTACCTGGATTTGTATTTGATTCATTGGCCGATTGCCTTTAAGGGCGGTGTGGGGTTCCCCAGCGGCAGGGAGGACTTTTACACCTACGAGGAAGTCCCTATTACCGAGACCTGGAAAGCCATGCAGGAATTAAAGCAAAATGGGCTTACAAAACATATTGGTGTTTCTAACTTTAATCAGAATAAATTAAAAGAGCTACTCGAAGTGGGGGGGCAGTCACCGGAAATGAACCAGGTGGAAATGCAACCCTACCTGCCCCAAGAAAGTCTGGTGGGATTTTGTGAAGAACATGGCATAATGATGACGGCTTATTCGCCTTTGGGTTCTCCGGATTCCAGAGCAGAGAAGCATGCAAATGACCCAAAACTGTTGGTGGATCCGGTAGTCAAAGAGATTGCTCACAAGCATAAAGTAGGAACAGGCCAAATCCTTATTGCCTGGTCCATTGCCAGAGAGATCGCGGTGATCCCGAAGTCTGTCCATAAAGAACGGATCATCGGTAATTTGGCTGCTGCCAAAATTAATCTGGATGATCACGATATGATGGAGCTTCGGGATATTGGAATTAGTCACCGATTTATAGACGGCTCATTTTTTACCGGAGAAAACAGCCCCTATACATCTTCGGATTTATTTGATCAGCCCTAGGCAAGACAGCAAGAGAAAAAAAGAAGAGGCCGATGGATTCCATCAGCCTCTTCTTTTTTAATTGTTATAAAGCTCATTGTAATCATCCATATCAGTACCTTTGTTGAAACGTCGGATATTATAGGAGAATGAAAGCATGAAGTAGCGCTGCATCACATTATTTTGACCGTCTTCCACATACGCATCTGTGACATCCCTATAGACACTTCTGTTCTGGCCCAATAAGTCATATACATTCAGGGAAATTTCCCCGCGCTGACTTCCGAATACTTTTTTGCCTATACTCATATTCATCAGCATGACATTTGCGTCATATCCTTCGGAAAGGCCTGAATTCAGCTGATGGTTTACATCCAGCCTGTAAATAAAACCTTCCCAGATAATCCAGCTTAGGTTTAGCCTTGAGCGCTGATTGTAATAGTTATTGTTCAAGCTGGAGTTTAGTGTGTTTTCAACATCATTATAAGAAAAACGCGTAGAGATATTGAAGTCAATCTGATCTGAAATATTGCTGCTAAGGGAGATTCCGGTACTTATCCTTGAAGAGTTGTTAAAGCTCAGCTGGTTGTTTACCTGACCTGGTCTTTTGGTGTTGCTGTATCCGCCGTTAATATTGAAATTGGACTTCACAAAACCAAGCGGAATGCCATAACTCACCCAGGATCTGAAGTCTTTGGAGCCATCCAGGTTCACAGGCATATAAAGCTGGGATCCCTTTTCCAGGATAATCCCCCCAGGAAGTTCAGTGGCTTCTTCTGCGGTAAAAGTACTGTTGGATACCGCATCATTGATTAACCGATATTGGGCAAAAACAAACCAGGAGCGATCGTTTTCAGGATTATTGCTTCGGAACCGAAGCCTCATCCTATTGGAATAAGACTGGTTCAGATTGGGGTTTCCGGTCTTTAACTGCAAAGGATTTGAGTTATCTATCACATTCTGAAGCTGATCTACCGAGGGGGCATCCACATCTGTATCATAATCCAGCTCGAAATTGGTATTGTCAGATAGGGTATAATCAAATCTGACCGTCGGAAGAAAGCTCTGAAAGTTTCGGTCTATAGTTCCCGCTGCGGGGAAAAACTGGTCATTTTTAAGGGAGGCATCCTGATATTCCAATTCTGCCTGAAACTTCAGTTTCTCCAACGTGTATTGATAGCCGATCTCCACTTCCTGACTCAGGTATTTGCTCTCAAAAGAATTACTTAGCGCCGTATCCAATGAAAGCGCAGGGTCGGGCAGTTCCTCATTTATAATATCAAATGTCAACTGATCGGAATCATTTAATCTGTTGCCTATTTCATATTCCAGTTCCATCTGTCCGTTTTTACCTATGGGTTCGGTATAAGAGACCCCTGTTTCCCAGTCATATCCTGACCTGTCACGGGTGATGTTCTGATTAATGATTTCTGTACGCTCATCGGGTTGGTAGTAACTATTTGTGGCGCTACGAAAGGCTTCATCCTTGTTGCCGTGACTTCCTGTATTTGCACTTACAGTCAGGCTTCTCCCTTCTTTGCTGAATTTATGGCTATAGAATAACCGATGGAACATGTCATAATCCTGGTTGTCCGCCGTACGGATATTTTCTGTTTGGTTCAGCGGTCCGTCATTATTTACACTTTGGCCGAAGAAGCCCGAATTTTCTGTTTCGAAAGTAGCTGAGAGCCTTGGTCTATAGAGAATCCGGTTGTTTTCATTGATCGTGTATTCGAGTCTCATGTCAAATTGATGATCCTGACTGTTGCGTGTTTCCCTGCTGTCTTCTGTATAGATTTGATCTGAATCAGAGCCTGTCACATATTCACGGATAAGACTGGATTGATTAGTGTTTTTACGGTGACTATAAAGGTAGCTTCCACTGACCTCTATTTTTTCTCCCCAATTATCTGAGTAATTCATGCCCAGGATGTTCGTGGTAATTATACCGTTTTGGGGACGATTATTACTCTGGGAATTTGCATCGCTGGAATAATCCAGGACGTTTATATTGTTGCTCAATCCGGTGAAAGTAAAACGCTGGTCTTCGTTAAAGGAATTCACACTTGCCCCTGCCAGGTAACGGTCATCCGTTCCGTAGCCTACCGTTGCTTTTCCAAACTGCCCTTTCCTTCTATTTGGTTTGGTGATGATATTGATGGTTTTCATCCGTTCCCCATCATCAAAACCGCTCAAAAGTGCTTTATCGCTTTTTTGGTCAAAAATTTCAATTCCCTGGATTACTTCAGCAGGAAGATTTTGCAAAGCTGTATTGACATCCCCGCCGAAGAAGGGCTTGCCATCCACTAAAATCTGCGTGATTGCTTCCCCCTGGGCTTGTAGGCCTCCATCCTGTGAAATGACGCCCGGGAGTTTTTCGATTAGCGTCTGGGCGCTGGCATCTTTCATGGTTTTGAAGGCATCGGCATTAAAAAGTGTCGTGTCTCCCTTTTGCTCGCCCTGCGCCCTTCTGGCACTTATGGTGATTTCATCCAAATCAGTTGATTCTTCCTCTAGCCCAAGGACACCCAAATCCAAATCCTCAGTGACATGGATCGATCTAAATAGATTCTTGTAACCCAAGTATTGGATTTTTAGAAGATACTCACCGCTTTTTACATTGGTAATTTCAAATACCCCGTCCAGATCCGAAATCATCCCGTCTACCTGAACGGAGTCAGGTAGATTCTGAATCAAAATAGTAGCATTGGGAATGGTGATTTCCGTTCCTGCCTGTTTTACTTTTCCCTTGATTGAATAGGTCTGTGCAGAGGCTTGTGAAATGCTGAAAAAGATAAGTAGAAAATAAATATAGCTCTTCATCGAAGTGGGTTAATTTGGTGCATCTGAGAATAAGTGCTTCCTAGGCGGAGTAACTATCCTACAGGTGACTTTTGCTTTTTTATACTATTTCTAACAAAGAAAAGCACTTAGGGTTCGGATTGGGAGCGATTATTGGGTAAGCGGTAATATGTTGAATTAAGCAGCAGTTTTCTACAGATCTTTTTAGCCTTAGCAATTACCTGGTAGCTGATGATTCAGTTTAATGCGTTGATTTTTAGTGTTCTATGGAACTGTATAAGGAAAATGACAATCTACGTCAATGTTATGTTAATTTTGCAAACATTCTTGTGTTTATAAAAACAACAATTTATCTTAGCTGGTGTTAAAACGAATCAGTTTATGGAAAATCAGGAAAAGATCAGTATTACTACAAAGACGCTGGCATCGGGCAATTGCCAGGTGAAATTTTTCATCGAAGACGAAGTAAAGCCTCAATATGGTTACTTGCTGGTAAATGGGCCAAAATCTGTCGGAGAAATTATCGAGGAAATCAAACTCCGTATGGAGAGAAGGCGTAATTCAGCCCTGAACATGAATCCATTTTTTCCGCTCCCAGCTGCTCCCGAGGATCATAACTTTTACTTGTACTCAGCATGAAATTCCTTTCTTCCAATCTACGGTTTTTGCGCAAGCAAAAGGGAATTACCCAGAATGATCTCGCAGATCAGCTGGATGTGCAACGTACGATGATTTCTGCCTATGAAGACGGTAGATCAGAACCTAAGCTTTTGACACTTGGGAAGCTTTGTGATGTGCTGGATGTAGGGATGGAGGAGTTACTGGGCCATGATATCGAAGGAAAGGGAAGAAAGGCCATTCAAAAAAGAGGAATTAACATTCTTACGATTGCCTGTGATGAAGATGAAAAGGAAAACATCACATTGGTTGGACAAAAAGCCTCAGCTGGATATTTAAACGGATTTGCAGATACCGAGTACATGCAAAGTCTTCCTCAATTTCAGATTCCCACGCTTTCCAGGCAGGCTACTTATCGGGCCTTTGAGCTGGCCGGGGATTCTATGCTTCCATTGACCTCTGGTACTATTGTCATCGGAGCATATGTAGATCAGCTAAAGGACATCAAAAGCGGCAAAACCTATGTGCTCGTAACCGGGACGGAAGGTGTGGTGTATAAGAGGGTTTTCAATTACCTGAATGATAACGGTAAACTATTTCTTGTTTCCGACAATGAGCAATACAAGCCTTATGAGGTGAAAGGGGAGGACGTGGTGGAGGTTTGGGAGGCGAAAGCCTTTATCAGTACCGACTTTCCCAATCCTGGGGACAAGAAAAAGCCCTTGACTTTGGAAGATCTGGGGGAAATGATTTCTGATATCCGGGCAGATCTGAGGAAGCTTAAGAGTTAGTTTCTTCTCAATTCAGCTGAACTTACGAGGCCGTTAGCCTGTGTCTGGCCTACCCAGGATTCACCGCTGTTAGCTGACCCAAAAGAAAAGCTGTAGCTTCCTTGATCGTCGTATAGACCAAATGTGGTAGAGTATAGGTAGGTACCATCGTATTCCCCGGTTCCCTCACCTACTTTGTTGTCAAAGTAGTAGTAGTCAAATGAATAGTATGCACCATTCTGCTCTAGCAAGAAATAGCCGGCACGGATCCCATTTTCATATAACCACCATTTACCCGAATAATCAAAACCGGCTTGAGCAGCAGGGGGGGTAGACGGATTCTCTTCGGGTAGGAGACCCTCATTAAATTCATTTCCGGCCGGATTATCATCCATTGGCGTATTGCTTTCAGCCAGGTTCTGCTGCCCATCTACCATTTCTTCATTTTGGGTAGTGGGACTGATGTCCGTGAGGGCCTCATCTTCAGGTATAAGCCCAATAAGCAAGAGAACTACAAATGCAAAAATTACCCACAGATAATTTTTTGCCCACCAGCCTTTAGGTGGCTTGGAGATGGGATATGGACGTGGGGTAGGGGCCGGCTCTTTTTTTTTGATTGGAGGGATAACACCCTCTATTGATTTGATCAACATCCCCACATCATATCGCCATCTGGAAATCGTGATTTCCTTCGAATGTTTTTCAGCCAGGGATTTAATGTTGTCAGGGAGCTGGCTGGTTTTGGGCAGCATTGCTTTTTTGAGCAACACAGGGATCACCCGGGTGTCTTCCATAGTCAATGCCATTGCTACTTCTCTTCTCACCCAGTCATTTTCCTGGAAAATGCGCAAGTTCCCTTCCTCGTCTTTTACATCTGCCCAATCAGGACCGATCAATACCAACACAACCTTACTCTGCCGTATAGTTTTTTCGATGGCATCGGCAAAATTTAACCCAGGCTCAAGAGTCTCTATATCGAAGAACACATTCTCTTCTCCAAAGACTTCCTCCAAGTCTTCCTTGAGCCTGCTAGCTTCACTCTGGGTGTCGCTTTGGCGGTAGCTGATAAAAATTTTCCCCTTCTGCATAAAAAAACCTGATTTCTTGCTAGTTAAAGTTAAGCGAATCAGGTTCTTAATTGCAATGGGAAAGGGTAATTTTATTCTTCAATAAGATTTTCAAATCCATCTTTTATTTTTCCAACTGCATCAAAAGAGGTATCAATGTTGATTACGCCCTTTCCCAGTTCATGCCAATAGCCATCCCCGCACTCGATGTATGCGCCACGCTTGGTTCCAGGAGTCTCTTTGGCTATTTCGTAATTATAATCCGGTGAAAATACCAATTTCAGGAGTTGGACTGCATATTCCCAGTTGATGGTCCTTGATAGGTTTCTTGAAGTGAATACGGCTTCCCTGTTAGAGAAATTCATCGTGATGGAGCAGTCTACACTTTCCTCATTTGTTACCTGGCGGTAATTTACAGTGAGCGGGGCTTCCTTCTTGGAAGTTTCATAAATAGCCTGAATGATATCCTGGGCAAGCAGTTGCCACATTTCTTGTTCCGCCGGAACTTTTGCATTACCTATTTTGCCACCCTCTATAGCAGAAAGGGTGAGTCCCCCTTCATCCAACTGCTTACCACTCCATTTTACTTTTTCGAATGCTATGGAAACTACCTTTTTCCACACCGGATCAAGTTTACCTGTGAAGCTGAAATCATCGTTGGTGGTGAATCCTTCATCGAGAATTTCATCTTCGCTAAGATCTTCTCTGTCAGTATAATGCAGTTCTAATCCAGCGATTAAATCCGAGTTGCTCCAGTCCAGTGAAAGTCTGTATACATTACTATAAGGAGGAGGGATTATTCCTGAATCATAGTCAAATACTACTCCGTTTACGTGATCATTACTCTTATTCATCTGTTTATTTTTTGTTTCTCAGCGGTCATATGGAATCTCGCACAATGAATAATCATCCCTGTGTGTGTCGTTTTGGACATGCTCGATTTCATCGCTGCAAAAGTAGGTCTTTTACCTCAAAACCTTTTAGAGCAGGTCAATTTCAAAATGGGTTGTCGATCCGGTACTGACTTTTTTACTGCACCTGGAGAAGGATGGTACACCGAATAGCAGACTTGGGTTGTTGGAAAACCCAAAATCATCCACAGGATACCCAACTTTGTTTTTTCTGATTTCACCATCCTGGTCATGGTCATGAAAAACCGTGATGGCGTAGGTTCCTGCAGGGACGTTCGTAATTGTTTTTCTTGCCACGCCATTTTCAATTGGGAGAGTCAGCATTTTCCAGGCGTCATCTAGAGATTCTGGCCAGCCTTTTTTCTGGTCAAAAACAAGGACCTGAATCACCCCATCATCTGTGGAAGTCTCTGAAATGGCAAGCTCTATGGTGCCCAGATTACTTTGCGCCTGGGCGATAGTTAAGAGTAGGAACAAGCTAAGTAATGCCAGTCTCATAGGCTTTCAGTGGTTTTCAGACGGTTTATTTTTCCCGATTCTGTTCTTAAAAACCCAGGAACAATGAAAATGTTTTTTGGGACCTCGTATGTATCCAAAACATCTTTTAAAGCACTTAAGAGGTTATCAACTCCCTTATATCCTCCTTTTGATTCTATAATCAGACACAATTTCTCTCCAAGTATTTCATCTTTCTGGCTAAAAAAGAAAAAGGATGAATTCGGATAGAATCTCTGGATTACATGCTCAGCCTTTGTTTCCAGAAGTTCGGGATGAAGTTTTACACCGCCTGAATTGATGACAAAGTCTGCTCTTCCAAGCCATCGAAAGGAATTTTCTCCGACTAACTCTACCAAATCATTTGTCTGTATTACTTCATCTTCGCTGGAGGCCGACTTTATCCACAACGCACCCCTGCTGTCCAACCCAAATTCTATTCCGGGCAATACGCTGTAATGCAATTCTGCACTATCGATTTTAGCCAACGCAACATGGGATACGGTCTCTGTCATGCCGTAGGTTTGATGGGCTACAATACCATTTTGTATGAGCTGGTCTTTCAGCCTGGAGGAAATAGGTGCTCCACCAATGATGAGATGTTTTATTTTCTTCAGTTTCTCTAAAGAGGGTTTATCCTGCATGCAGGCTTCCACCTGAAGGGGGACCATCGCGGCAAAATCCGGGATACGTTTAATTCCCAGAAGTGGATTTGACTTTGGTTCAATTAGCTCAATCGGGCTATTCCAGACCATGGCCCGGACCAACATCATTTTACCGGCGATGTACCTGGGGTCAAGGCAGCAAAGCAATTGTGCATCTTCATCCATCTGAAAAAAGGCCTGGGTTGCTTTTGCACTGGCAATCATTTGTGCCCGGGAAATCTGGATTTCCTTGGGGTTGCCTGTAGATCCTGAAGTATGCTGTGTAAAGGTGGATCCGCCCGAAAGCCATTCCTGACAGAACTGGAAAGCTGCTTTTGCAAAGTCCGGAAAATCAAGGTTTTCCAGATCAGCATGGGCTTTTGTCTGAAATGTATAATTGCCGAAAGTGAGTTGAAACATTTGCTTTTCGCTTTTTAGATCCCTTTTCCGAAGGTAAATATGCTCCTTCAAAATTCGGGGAAGGCTGTTATCTTGCAAAAGAATTAGATTTTTACCCAAATCGAAAGATATGAACTGGATCACTGCAAAAGAATACGAAGATATTACCTACAAAAAATGTGATGGCGTAGCACGAATCGCCTTCAATAGACCCGAAGTCAGAAATGCTTTCCGTCCAAAAACTACGGCTGAACTCTACGATGCTTTCTACGATGCGCAGGAAGACACTTCCATAGGAGTTGTTTTGTTGAGCGGGGAAGGACCTTCGACAAAAGACGGAGGCTGGGCGTTTTGTTCCGGTGGCGACCAAAAGGCACGGGGAAACCAGGGTTATGTGGGCGAAGATGGGTATCACCGGTTGAATATTCTGGAAGTGCAGCGTTTGATCCGCTTCATGCCAAAGGTTGTCATCGCGGTAGTTCCCGGCTGGGCAGTCGGTGGCGGACACAGCTTGCATGTGGTCTGTGACCTGACGTTGGCCAGTAAGGAGCATGCGATCTTCAAGCAGACAGATGCGGACGTGACCAGCTTTGATGGGGGTTATGGGTCAGCTTATTTGGCGAAGATGGTCGGCCAGAAGAAAGCGCGTGAGATCTTCTTTTTGGGGAGAAATTATTCCGCTCAGGAAGCCTACGAAATGGGAATGGTGAATGCAGTAATTCCTCACGCTGAACTTGAGTCAACGGCTTATGACTGGGCTCAGGAAATATTGGCCAAATCCCCGACCTCGATTAAAATGCTGAAGTTTGCCATGAACCTGACTGATGACGGAATGGTCGGTCAGCAGGTGTTCGCCGGAGAAGCAACCCGATTGGCCTATGGAACGGAAGAGGCTAAAGAAGGTAGAAATGCCTTTTTGGAGAAAAGAAAACCTGATTTCGGGAAAAATAAATGGATACCTTAAGGAGACTCAGCTAGTAAGCCCCAAGAGGTAAGTGTCAAAAAACTAAAACCTAGAGTCAAGGCTTTTAAAAGCCTTGACTCTAGGTTTTATCAGGTAAGTTAGTTTTTAAGAAATAAATTCTCTTATCAATAAGCTTCCCCCAAATCTTTCAGGTGAATTCCTCCGCCATAAATCCCCGGTTAGTTAATTCTGCTACAGAGGCATTTTAAAGGGATGGAAACCATTTCAATGGAAAGCTGATCTCACGCCCATCCTCCCTGATAATTCCTATTTTGTTATTTGAAATTAAAAAGTTACAATTTATGGATGTACCAGTTTTTACCAGATAAGTTAAAGTCAAAAGGCCTGTCAGGATATTCCAAAAGGCCTTTTGTTTTTCATATAGTTGGGAAATCAAATCTCGATTTTTGCTCCAAGCACTTTAAGAAATTCGCGGATCCAGGCAGGGTGTCCCGGCCAGGCGGGAGATGTGACCAGATTTCCATCAACATAAGCATCAGTTGCGGGGATATCCTGATATTCGCCGCCTGCTATAGTCACTTCCGGACCCACGGCAGGGTATGCAGTAAGCTTTCTTCCCTTTACCACTCCTGCAGCTGTCAGAATCTGTATCCCATGGCATACGGCAGCAACAGGCTTGTTTGTATCAAAGAAGTGCTTGACAATTTCCAATAACTTTTTGTTCAATCTCAGATATTCCGGTGCCCGGCCACCTGCAATTGCCAAACCGACATAATCATCCACATCGATCTGGTCAAAGGAATAGCTCAGCATAAAATTATGCCCCGGCTTCTCAGTGTATGTCAGATCCCCTTCAAAATCATGGATTGCAGTTTTAACGGTTTCCCCTTTTTTCTTTCCGGGACAGACCGAATGGACTTCATAGCCCACCATTTCCAGCATCTGAACCGGGACCATGGTTTCGTAATCTTCTGCGAAATCTCCGGTGAGAAATAATATCTTTTTCATAATTCTGTATTTAGTTGGTTCGAAAAATAGGTAGGTGCTACCTTTTGTTTAGTTTTTCCAATTTAAGAAAATGCCGGCGCATTAGGATTAATCCTTAGTTAAGTTTTGCTAATCTTAGCTAGAAATAGGGATTCGGCTTTCTTCCTGCAGCAGGCTGGCGCTAAGGGTCTCAACCAGGCAATTATCAATAGATCATGACTGTCAGTGCCGAGTTGAAACCAGAATTGTTAAAACAGCTGGCATTGCAGAAAATTCTATGCAACTTATTATTTTATTGAAACCCAAATTTAATTCCCCATGAAGCACCTCGAAACTTCCTATAAGACTCACGATGATCTTGAACTTTACCTGCAAGCCTGGATGCCTGAACTTCCTAAGGCGGCTTTGCTGCTAGTTCATGGACTGGGTGAGCATAGTTCCCGGTACCTTCATCTGGTAGAAAGGCTGACTGGGATCGGGGTTTCGGTTTTCACCTTTGATGGGAGAGGGCACGGGAAATCCGCAAAAGGAAAACCGGATGCATATTTTGAATCTTCAGAAGATTATCTTAAAGATATTGATGCCTTGTTTGGTAAGGTCAGGTCATACGCTCCCGGCCTTCCTGTATTTATATATGGGCATAGCATGGGTGGGGGAATGGTAGCGGCCTACGCTTTGAAATATCAACCAGGAGCTTCTGGGGTAATTTTAAGTTCGCCTGCGATCATGGAAGACGAAGGAACCCCCAAATTCTTAAAAGCCATAGCAGGCTTGGTCAGCAATTATTTCCCAAGACTGAAAGCCTTAAAGTTGGATGCTGCTAAGATTTCCAGAATTCCGCAGGAGGTGTCCAGCTATCTGAATGACCCCTTGATTTATACCGAGCCGGTTCCTGCGAGGACAGGTTATGAGTTAATGCAAACCATGAAATACATCCAGAAAAATGCTAAGGAGTTTACCTTGCCATTGCTGGTGATCCACGGCTCCGCAGATGAGCTTACCAATCCAAAAGGTTCTGAACTGCTTTTCGAAAAAGCAGCTTCAAGTGACAAAACGCTCAGAATTTTTCCGGGAGGTTATCATGAGTTGATCAATGATCTGGATAGGGAGGAGGTAATTGAATTGATAGTGAGTTGGATGGAAGATCGGCTTTTTTAGGATTTCAGAGGTAAGCAAGGGTTATTATGTTTCTAGGCTTAAGAACTAAGTTATACTACTATTGTGTTTTCTATTAATGGTTCCACAGTGCAGCATATTCATTAGATTTGCATGAATTTTTAATAAAAATATTGACAAAAAGTTATAACTGTTTCTTATTTGGTAATACATGGAAACCTTAAGGAATTTAAAGCGCCATTTACGCCGTGGAAGTGTGTATCGGAGATCTGCCTTGGAGCGATGGTCAAATTCCGTGGATAGGCATTTGAAACAGCTTTTAACTGAGGGGACTTTGCAAAAATTATATCAAGGGGTTTACTACTATCCAAGGGAAACGGTATTCGGAGTTGCACCTCCGGAAGAGTCTGCTTTGGTTCGATCCTTCTTAAAAGATGATGAGTTTTTGATCACTTCCCCCAATGCCTATAATTCTTTAGAGGTGGGAACTACCCAGCTTTACAATAAGCGAGTGGTCTATAATCACAAGCGTCATGGCGAATTTGATCTTGGCGGTCGGAAGTTCTTTTTCCACGTGAAGCCTAAGTTTCCCAAGAATCTCAGTCTTGAATTTCTGCTGGTTGATTTGGTCAATAATCTAGACTCATTGGGCGAGGACAAGGCGATGATTCTATCAAAGGCTAAAGAGAAAGCCAGAAAGCTTGACCTTGTTAAATTGAAGCGTACTGTCTCAGCCTATGGCGGAGCAAAAGCCAAAAAAGTGTTTTCATCGATCCTAGAGACTCAGCATGTCTGATCAATACCTGCATGAACGGAAAGATTTCATTGATCTTCTTAGAATCCTAGAACAGGAAACAGGTATTCAAATTCAGCTGATAGAAAAGGATTATTGGATCATGCACGTACTGTATGGATTAAAAAAGCAGGGATTCGAATTTGAGCTTAAGGGTGGAACGTCCTTGAAAAGGAAACAGGCGAGAAGAAAGCCAATTTGATGCGTCAGTATTATGATCTTTACTGCCTTTTGAATGAGACGGAGGTTAAGAATTTCATCGGCACTGAAGCTTATTTTAGGCATAAAAAAGCCCGCTTTCCAAAGAAAGACTTTGAAATTCCCATAAGAGAAAACCAAGCGTTTCTACTCAGCGAGCCTGAACAAAGGTCTGATTTTGAGGCAAGATATAAAGCGACTTCTGCCTTATATTATGACAGACAACCTGAGTTTGGTGAATTGCTGGAAAGATTAAAATCGAATATAATAGATTTATGAAGGAGTAACATGGAAGGGAAGTTAACTAAAAGATTTAATCAACAATGAGTTTGAAGGTCTACCTTTAAGTTAGTGAAAAGCAAATATCCTGGATGGGTTTAAATTCAACGGTACAAATATTTATTGGCGTTTAAAGGGCGAATAGGAGGCTACCAATTTGTTCTCTCAAGTTTTGGACACTTTACTTGGCCCATGTTTCCATTAAATTCGTGGTAGAACCAATAATTTCAGTTCATCAGATAGCAATGGCATAATTTTTTTATCAGCCGATAAGGTTTTTCATTGCTAAACAAGTATTGATATTGGATGTGGTATTCATGTGATTACAAAAAATGATTAAATCTCAGCCAAAAGACCGTTCATATCCAATTGTCTAGTGTACATCATAATACTACCGTCAGGATTCAGTGGCCATTTCTCTCTGGGTCTATCCCAATACAATTCTACACCATTTTCATCAGGATCATCCAGGTATAATGCCTCAGAAACTCCATGGTCCGCAGCTCCTGTAAGGGGATAGTTTGCATCCACCAATCTTTGCAATAGCACAGCCAAATCACGTCTGGAAGGAAGTAAAATGGCGGTATGAAAAAGACCGGCGGTGTTTTTCGGAGCTGGTTTACCTCCCTTGCTTTGCCAGGTATTCAACCCAATATGATGATGGTATCCTCCTGCGGAAATAAAAGCCGCTTCTTGACCATACATTGTGACTAGCTCAAAGCCGAGCAATCCCTGATAGAAATCCAATGATCTTTGAAGGTCTGAAACTTTCAGGTGGATGTGGCCAATCCGGGTGGCAGGGGGGATAGTGTAGTTATTCATTAATTTGAAGTTTGAGATTTGAAATTAACCGAACCGATAACTGAATAGTGCCTAAGTCCGATAAAAATTCAAATCCCAATTAAGCTAGTTCGAATTTTAAATTCCCGGAGCATTGGGAAACATCAGGCTTTTATAGTACTCCAAATCTCCTTCTGGCTGCTCGATATCAGTAGGGAAAGGACGTTTTGAGAAAGTTTGAAAATAGAGCAAACAGGCATTTCTCCACCACTCGGCCTCCTCTTGCTGGATATTTAAAAGCTGTCTGACATGGTCGAATTCTTCAGGATCGATTTTCGGTTCCAAAGAAGCCCAGGTTTCCTGCATTTCTCGGACTTCTTTGACTCCACGGTCATAATGATAGGCGATTTCTTCCCACAGTGTATCTCCGTTTTTCAGTTTAAAATCCCAGGGTAAATGATGAAACCAAAGCAGGTATTTCTCCGGAATCTGATTGGGATCTGACCATTGCTTTGCAATTTCCGGTGCGTACTGGTCCAATGCCCCACTACCTGCATCGGTTCTGTCAAAACCAATTCCCAGACTGTCTGCCTGATGGTAATAAGGAGCTGTCCAATCTGCCCTTCCTCCGGTTACCCAAGGCCCGGGACCGTAGTGGTGACTCCTTCCCATAATATGATGAAGTCCCAGTGGAGTCATGTAATCCACGGCTGCCTCATGCGATCCCATTAGAATCTCTCCAATAGCTGACACTACTTCAGGATCTTGACCGAAAGTCAATTTAATCCATTCTTCGGCTATTTCTTCTGAGGGAGCTTCCGGGTCCCAAGCAAGTTTCCCAAAAGCAAACCAATTCGACTGGGCGAAAAGATGACCGGTCCAGTTACGGTCGGTCCCGATATTGGAGACTCCGGCGATCAAGGTCTTTTTCTGTCCGGTTTCATCCCCTTCCAGAATACTTCCTACTGTGGAAGTTGGGCTTGGTTTGTAGGTGTTGCTTTTCAGGACTTCCTCCCACATAGGTGCGAGGTAAACCAAATTTGTCGCCTGTCCTAAGTACTCCTGCGTGATCTGAAACTCCATTCCCACGTTCGTTTGGTTGATGGCACCATAGAGTGGATGAAAGGGTTCACGGGGCTGAAAATCTATCGCGCCGTTTTTGATCTGTATGATTACGTTGTCTTTGAACTTACCATCCAGCGGTACAAATTCATTATTCGCCTGCATGTGCCGATCCACGTCGTCTTCATGGGAATAGACGAAAGCACGCCAGATCAAAACTCCTCCATGTGGTGCCAATGCATCTGCAAGCATGTTTGCTCCTTCGGCATGATTGCGTCCATATTCATGTGGGCCAGGTTGTCCCTCGGAATTGGCTTTTACCAGAAATCCTCCAAAATCAGGAATGAAAGAATAGATTTCATCCGCCTTTTTTTTCCAGAAACTAATCACCTCCGGATCCAGTGGATCCGCAGTCTTCAATCCTTCCAATTGAATGGGAGCAGAGAAGCGGGCGGTAAGGAAAACCTTGATTCCATAAGGTCTGAAAACATCAGCCAAAACCTTCGCCTTCTTCATGAAATCTTTCGTCAAAATCAAGGCATTTGCATTTACATTTGTCAGCGAAACAGCATTGATTCCTAAAGAGGCGTTTGCTCTTGCGTAGTCTATATACCTGGGATCTATGTAGCCAGGGAGCCGATGCCAATCCCAGATCGAGAACCCCGCATAACCTCTTTCCACCGTTCTGTCGAGGTTATCCCAATGGTTTAACATTCTTAGGTTAATTTTCGGAGCATCAGATAATTCTGTTGACTTATCGAAAGTGTTACTTTGGATAGAATTCAACCAATTAAACACACCATAAAGTACGCCAACGGGCTGGTTTCCTACAATCGCATAAAATGCTTTTCCATCCAATTCTACGGTCCCTCTCCAATAGCCATCAGTTCCGAGCGCTTTGATTTCTGTTTGTTTGGTGAGTGAAAGTACCTGGGAAAGCTGCGCTCTGGTTCCAATCCAAAGCCGGGTGTTTTGTAGTCGGTCTTCCGTGTAAGTGGGAGCTTTTTCAAGCATACTTTTTGATGCCAGACCCAACTCATTTTTGATGGCTTCAAAAGTTGGATTTTCACCGAAAAAGTAAACACCTCCCAGTAGCAATTCGATTTCGGATTTTAATTCTGCTTCTTGGATTGGCTGGTAATCCAGCCAGAGCTTGTAGCCGTCATCGGCAAGGGAATTCAGGGAAATGCAGAACCAAAGGACTGCTGCCAGAAAGATAGGTTTGTACATAGGTTTTGGGTTTGAGCTTCAAAATATCGAAAAATCGATGGGAATTGCAATGCATAGCGGAAAAGTTGCCTTCCGGAATTATTATGACATTTTGCGTCAAAATTGATTTTATAAACGGCGATTTCCTTTGCCCTTCCTTATCTTAGTTGCCTTACTTTTCCCCCATGGAACAAAAACCTTTCATTATCTACAAATCCTCCGCCGGCTCTGGGAAGACCTATACGCTTACCTTGGAGTACCTCAAACTGGCCTTACAAAGTCCGCATGCTTTCAAGCAGATTCTCGCGGTGACCTTTACCAATAAGGCTACCCAGGAGATGAAGGAGCGGATAATAGAAGAGCTGAAAAGGCTAAGGAATCAGGTGAACCCGCTGGAGAAGATGGACGCAGAATTGATGGGCTCGCTGAAAGTCGATGAGGCAGGGCTGAACGTATTGGCGAAGCAGACGCTGACAGCGATTTTACATGATTACGGAAGATTTTCAGTCAGCACCATTGATAGTTTCTTTCAGAAAGTAGTTCGTGCTTTCGCCAGGGAGATAGATCTGAATGCCAAATTTGATGTGGAATTGGACCAGCTGGCTGTGCTGGAGCGCGTCGTGGACCGGGTGGTGATGCTTGTGATGGAAGATGAATTCCTTCACAAATGGTTGGTGGATTATGCCTATGAGCAGATCCAAAACGGAAAATCCTGGGACATCAGACGTAATATCCGCGGTCTTGGTCAACAGATTTTCCAGGAAGATTTCAAGAAATATGCTCCTGAAATCAAGCAGTTTCTCAAGGATAAGGAAAATATTACTTTACTACAGTCCTTCGTCAGGGAGCGCAAAAATGAGATAGTTGAAATTTCAAAGGATCTGGGAAAGCAGGCAGAATTGATCCGCATTTCAACGGGTCTGGAATGGACCGATTTTGCCGGGGGCTCAAGGTCGTTTGCAAGACTGTTTGAAAAATTAGGGGATCGAAATCAGCCGGTACCCATTCTTACTGACTCCCAACTCGGAAAAATTGATAATCCCGATACCTGGTTTTCAAAGTCCAGCAAGCAGATTGATGCGATTTTAGCTGCCTATGACCAGGGGCTGAACCAGATTTTACATCAAATTGTGGCTTTGGCTTCCAAATGGAATACGCTGCAGGCAATTGCAAAGAACAGTTATGTCTATGGTGTTTTCCGAAATCTTCTCGATGAACTTACCCTGATCAAAGACGAAGAAAACATTCTCCTGATTTCGGATGCCAACGAATTTCTGAAGGAAATAACCAAAGGAAATGACACACCTTTTATCTATGAGAAAGTAGGGAATCAGTACAAAAACTACCTCATTGATGAGTTTCAGGATACTTCAGGCTTCCAGTGGGACAGTTTTAAACCGCTTTTGGAAAACTCACTTGGAAATGGCCAGACCAATTTGCTGGTCGGGGATGTGAAGCAGTCCATCTATCGTTGGCGGGGAGGAGAGATGAAATTACTGCTTTCCCAGGTGGAAGATGAACTGGGAAAGGAAACGGTTCAATTGGAGAACCTGGATACGAATTTTCGCAGTCTTCCAAATATTATCAATTTCAATAATGCGGTTTTCAAGGCTTTGCCAGCTTCTATGGAGCAGGCATTAAGTACGGCCTACGGTGTAGGGAATCCACAGATTCTTTCCCAGGCCTATTCAGATTCCTTTCAAAAGGTTTCCCCAAAAAAGGCAAAATCTGCATTCAAAGGTAAAGTGAAACTGGAGTTTGTAGATCCAAAAGATGAGGAAGAAGAGGGCAATTTCGATGAGTTGGTTCTGTCCAGGTTACCGGTATTGGTCATGGAACTGCAGGATCATGGGTATGAACTGGAAGACATCGCCTTTCTGGTCAGAAGAAAGTCGGAGGGAGAGGCTATAGCAGATCACCTGATGAGGTATGGGGCAGATAATCCGGATCCCCGGTATAGCTTCGATGTGCTCTCGGATGAGTCTATGTACCTGGGTAAAGCAGCCTCGGTGAAAGCCCTGGTTTCCGGCTTCAATTACTTGCACAATCCAGCTGACAAAGTGCAGTATAAAACCATGTGGTATTACCTGGCGGTGCTGATGGACGCGCCGGTCAACCATGAACTTTTTGCCTTGGATAAAATGCCTTCATACCTGGAAAACAAGGTCAAAGCTTTTCAGGAAAAAGAGATATTGATGCTTCAGTTGCCTTTAATGGAAGCTTTGGAAGAGCTGATCAAAGTGCTCGGCTTGATGGAACTGGATTTGGAGAAAGCTTATATCTCGGGATTTAAGGAGGCTGTTTATGACTTCACCGCAAACAACCGGGCTGATTTGAGCGGATTTCTGGAATGGTGGGAAATCAATAAGTCGAAGCGTACTGTGAAAATTCCCGACGGGCATAATGCGATGAGGATCCTGACCATACATAAATCTAAAGGTCTGCAATTTAAAGTTGTTGTAATGCCTTTTCTGAAGTGGACGATCTTCGATACAACTAAGGGAAATGTAGTCTGGTCGCCTTTTGAGGATAGGGAAAAAGGACTTTCAGCTATCATTCCTTTGACCCTTAACGGTGGGCTGGCGAATTCGGATTTCAGGGAAACCTATGCCGAAGAAGCGACTATGGCATACCTGGACAGTTTGAATATGCTATATGTCGCCCTCACCAGGGCAGAGGACGTGTTTATAGGTTATGTCCCTTATAAAGAGAAAATAGGATCGCAGAATTCTATGGAGGTTCAGCTACAGCAATTGGTCCAGTCACACATAGATCCGGATGCAAGTCTGCGTTTGATTTCATATTATGACCCGTGGTCAAAAATATTCGAATTTGGAAATTGGCCGGATAATCAGGTGAAAAACTTACTTCCAAATCAGTCTCCCGAGCTTCGTTGGACCTATAAAAACTGGTCTGAAGTCCTGACTTTAAAGAAGTATGCGGTGGATTTTTCTGCCGAAGGAATGGAGCATCGGAAGAAGCAGAAGTTTGGTTTGATAGTGCATGAGATATTGGAGCTTTCTTCGGATAAACCGGCTGCTTTGCAGAATTTGCAGACATTTTACTTTGAAGGAAGATTGAATGAGACCGAAAAGCAACTTGTACAAAGCCAGCTGGAACATCTTTTCAAGGACCCGGTTTTTGCATCTTGGTTTGGGACAGAAGGAGTTTTATTGTCCGAGCAAGGGATTCTTCTTCCCGGAGGAAAGCAAAAAAGACCGGACCGCATTGTATTGAATGAAACAGAAGCGGTGGTTGTGGATTTTAAAACAGGGGAAGCCCAAGGCCGCTATGCTACCCAGGTTCGGGAGTACATGTCGCTTGTCTCAACCCTCTCTAAAAAGCCCACCAAAGGCTATTTATGTTATTTAGAAACAGGATTAATCGAGGAGGTTTATGCATAGTTTTTTAAGAAATACAGCAAAGGAAATTCTTGAAAGCGGGGCAGATCTGCAGAAACTTACGGTCGTGTTGCCCAATAGACGTGCAGGATTGTTTTTTATCCAGCATCTCGGAAGCCTGATTTCAGAACCTTCCTGGATGCCGGAAGTGAAAACGATCGAGGAGATCTTCTATGAATTGGCAGGAAACCGGCCGGCAGATGAGCTGACCTTAATTTTTGAACTGTTTCGTGTATATCAGGATCTCAACCCGGAGGCTGAGACCTTTGATCGGTTTTATTTCTGGGGGGAAATGATCCTCAAGGATTTCAATGATGTAGACCAGTTTATGGCTGATGCCGGCAAGCTCTACCATCACTTGTCCGAAATCAAGGAACTGGAGTCGGATCTGAGCTTTCTGAACGAAAGTCAAGTCGAGTTGATCAGGCAATTCTGGTCTTCTTTCGTTCGTCAGGACAGGGAACACCAGGAGAAATTTTTGAAGTTCTGGCAGTTGCTCAGTCCGCTGTATACCAGTTTTCAAGGTTCTTTGGCTGTATCCGGCCTGGCATATCCGGGAATGCTTTATAGAAAAGTGGCAGAATCTCTGCATACAATCTCCCGCCCGGAAAAGATCCATCATTTTATAGGATTTAATGCTTTCACGAAGACCGAAGAGGTATTGTTGAAGCATTACCTGGCTGAATTTGATGCCCGGATCTATTGGGATGTGGATGCCTATTATCTGGAAGATAAAGTACAGGAAGCAGGTCTGTTTTTCCGTGATTATCAAAAAGACAAGATATTTGGGCCTACTTTTCCAGAGCACATCCCATCTCAGATTGAAGACAGAAAGGCCAGCATAAAAACTTATGCTACTCCGCTGAAGACCAACCAGGCGAATCTGGTAGGCTCCATTTTAGAGAAAATACCTTCAGGAGAAGCCTGGGAGGAAACCGTGGTGATATTGCCGGATGAACAGATGCTGTTCCCGGTATTGCACACCTTGCCCGAGCAAGTGGATAAGGTAAACGTGACTATGGGCTATCCTGTGAAAAATGCTCCGGTCTATTCTTTTTTGGAGGCAGTTCTGGAAATGCAGCGGTTCATCAAGGAAGAGGATGGAAAGGTTTTATTTTATCATACTGCTGTCAAAAACCTGTTGAGTTCAATTTACCTAAAAAGCATAAATCCTGGCTTTGCTGAGAGACTATTGGAGGAAATGCAGCGTTTGAACCAAATTCATGTTTCTGCGGAAAAGCTGCATCAGGGCGGTTTGCTTTATCAGCTGATTTTCCAAAAGTTGGAGAACACTTCTCTTTTCTCCTATTTGGCTGTTTTGATGGAAGCTCTTGCTGATCGCCTGAAAGAGGAGCCGTTACAGCGTTCCTATCTTTATCAGTGCTTTAAGCAGTTGACGCGTTTGAGGGAGATTTTTGAGGGCCAGGATATCCTTAGTATTAACAGGGAGTTTTTTATCCGGCTTTTTCGCCAGGTTTTCCGGGAGGTAAAACTGCCATTTGAGGGGGAGCCACTCCAAGGGTTGCAGATCATGGGTGTGCTGGAATCCCGGAACCTTGATTTTAAACGGGTGATCATCTGCACTATGAATGAGGATAGTTTCCCCCCTTCGGCGGGTTTGAACTCGATGATTCCATTCAATATCCGCAAGGCATTCGGTCTGCCGGTACAGGAGCAGAATGACTCGATTTATGCCTATACATTTTATCGGCTTTTGCATAGCGCGGAGGAAGTCCACATGATTTACACCACGGCTTCTGATCAGGGAAAAGCCGGCGAGAAGAGCCGGTACATCCAGCAAATGGCAGTGGAGTTAGGAAGAGAAATGGAAGATGAAGTACTTTTTATTCCTATTGATCAGAAGGCACCGAAAGCTATCACCATTCAAAAGGACAATGAAGTTTTAGGCTTGCTGGACAAGTACCTCATGGATGAAAACGGATTTTCCCAAACTTCCTTTTCACCTTCGGCACTGAGTGTTTTCCTGGATTGCCGATTGAAATTTTATCTGCAGTATCTGGCGAATATCCAGGAGAAACAGGAAGTAAGCGAAGAGATTGATGCAGCTGTTTTTGGGAATCTGGCCCACCTGAGTATGGAGATATTGTATCAGGATTTTGCAAAACGAAAGGGTAGAGCTTTGGTGGAAAAGGGGGATTTTGATGAATTGAATAAGAATTGGGTTTTTCCGGCAATTGAAAAAGCCATTCGTCAGTTCTATCATCTGGAAGGGGAGGCAGATACCAAACTGAACGGTCAGATGGCGATAGCCCGGGATGTACTTCAGAAATACCTGCATCAGATTTTGAACATTGATAGGGAATCTGCGCCATTTCGATTGATTTCTCTTGAAAAAGAGAAAAAATACACTGCAGGGATAGCGATAGAAACAGATAATGGAAAGCAGACAGTTTCATTAAAGGGGATTATTGACCGGGTGGATGAGCACAATGGATCCGTAAGGTTGATAGACTATAAATCCGGGCAGGACAACAAGACCTTTCCTGATATCCCTTCACTTTTTGATCGGGAAAATAAATCACGCAATAAGGCGGCGATGCAGACGATGTTTTATGGGTTGATCTATCAGGCGACACATCCTGAGAACCTACTGCCCCTAAAACCTGCCATCTTCAACCTCAGGGAAATGTTTGGTGATGATTTCAATCCTTACCTGCAACAGAAACTGCCCAGAAAGGAAGGGGTTGAAGTCAATGATTACCGACAGTTTGAGCAGGAATACATCGCCGGATTAAAGGAACTGCTGGAGGATATCTACAATCCGGAAATCCCTTTTGACCAGACGGAGGACTTGAAGAAATGTGAATATTGTCCGTATAGGGAGCTATGCGGAAGGTAACCATTCCTCTGTTTAAACATGGGTTTCAACTGTCAGATAGCCTGCGGCGAACTGAGTTGGGAAGCATAGCGCAATTAACTGATCAAGCAACCGTGTAGCGCTTGGGTCATGCTCGATTTCAACAGTGGAAACCGGACGATGAGCTCATGGAGCTCATCCATACACGTTCAATACATAATTCCCAACCGGAGTACAAGACTGCGGAACAGAAAGCTGTTTTCTGTCATAGAACTATACCCTGGAGGCAGTTTGTCTGAAGCGATTGTTTGTATTCCGGGACTTGACAAGCTTCCCCGAAAATGAGTGATTTCCTGCCTTTTGTAGGCAAGACTGAATGAAAAGGCGGTTTTGCTTTTTAAAGAAGGAAAGCTGATGCCCACAGAGGGACTGACTAAAAATCCACCTTTATACCAGCTTTTGCTCCATTCATCACTCACTTTTTTCTCCAATACCGCAGTGCCACCCCCCAGATCCAGGCCCCCAAAAAAGTTAGGTTTTCCATCTTTTCCCAGAAATCCCCGCCATCCCAGTGCGATTGGAATAATCGAGATATCGTTGTATTGATCAAATCCGACAGAAAATCCCACCACCTGGTTTTTGGAGACACGCACACCATGGAAACTCATGAGACTGACATCAACCCGCCTTTTATAATTCCCGTCCCATTGCTCTTCGCTGCGGCCCACCAAGGCACCGATTTCAGTCTGTCCAAAGTATAATTTATCCTGGGCAGTACCTTTGAGACTGAACAGAAGAATCCCTGAGAAGAAAAGTACTAAAATTCTATTCATTGGTAGATTAATAAAAATTAATTGGGTTTTTAACCTGGATACAGCTGAGTTTTTTAAGTTGGGATGGATTACTATAATCAAATTGGCATACCCCATCCGGGCCAATGACAATTAGGGATTTGGGTCCGGGGATAAGGTCTACTGACTTTTGATCGGTTAGAAACTCAAGTTGGTTTTGGTCAATGGCCATCACATCGCCTACATTAAAGCTTTTCAGCCCATGGGTTCCCTCGGCTATAAAGAGGTATTCTCCTGCCAGTCCCAATCCGTGGGGGTTGAGCATAGGGTAGGACTTCTTAAGGGTTGGGTTATAGAGGTCTTTGATGTCGATCACCTGAAGTTCATTTGCGCCATTCCAACATGTATTGCCATTCCTCAGCGTCACAAAGGCATAATCGTCATTGACTACCACCGGGTCACAAGCCTGGACATGCTCGTACACGGCCATGCGGGTAGGGGAATTCGGAGTGCTGGCATCATAGATGTGCATACCGACATTGGATCCGATAAATAGCTTGTCCCCAAAAGGAAAGATTGTTTCGATTCCCCAGCCCAGGTCAATGGGTTTGACAAAAGAAGGGTCTGCCGGCTGTGCTACATCAAATACACGCAAGGTAGATTGATCTACCGCATATAAGTGTTCATTTGAAAGTGTAAATCTAGCCATAGATCCACCTGTGCCATAGTTTTGGGAAGCGGCTGATAAATTGGCAGAAAAACTCATGCTAGCATCCATCATCCATCCACCCTCCATCAGCCAATCAGGGTTTTCTGTAGTGATAACCGTGTCTTTAAATGTGATGATTTCTCCGGTCTGGTGATAATACATATGGGTAAAGACATCTTCTACCCGTTTGATAAGCTGGATGTTGGCAATTTTACTGATGTCAAAAGCCAATAGATCAACATAATTGTCCGCGTAAAGGATGTTTCCATTGACAGCCATGTCTACATTACCCGCAATGGGTATAAAGCTTAAATTGATGGGGTTGGCAGGATCTTCATTGTCCAGGATGTGAATTCCCTTAGTAGGCTCATTGATAAAAAGATAATCCCCGTAAATGTAAATTTTACCCGGATTATCTAGCGGTTTAGCAGGCTCAGTAGTGATGGTTCTTGCCCTGATGTCACTCATTTCATAGTAAACAGGCATCATCGTGTGATAGGTGTATGAGGTCGTGACTTCATCATGGCAGGAAGAAAATACCAAAACCGACAGCAAGAAGAGTAGGGAGTAGTGCGTAAAGATGGATTTCATGTAGATCGAGTTTAGCGGTAGAAATGTATATATTCTTTATACGAAACCGAACAATAATATGCTACACAGGAAGTTAGGGAAATTTGATTTTATATTAATCTTCTCTGTAAGCCCCGGAATCAGCTTAGGTTTGCGCTAAAGATTCCTGAGCTATTTTTTTATTAGAAGGAAATTTACTAGGCTGAAATTAAAGCCACTGATCAAAATCATACCCCTGGATTTTCAATTTTCTTTACCTTCAAGGCCTGAAATAACCAGTCATTCAAATGAGAAAGTACCTGCTTCTGTTTGCAGTATGTTGTGTAAGTGCGTTGGGTTGTAATACAAAAGAAGAAGATCCCTTTGCTACTGTGAAACCGGATGAATCGAGGTTCACAAAGATTCCACTGGCCGGAAATTTCAATGAACCCATGGAAATAGAGGTGCTGGATAACGGCGATGTACTGATTATAGAGAGACACGGTACGCTGAAGCTTTTTCAGCAAGAATCAGGAGCAACTTCTGTGGTTGGGGAATTGGAGGTGTTCCCGGAGCGGGAAGACGGTTTGATGGGAATGGCCAAGGATCCGGATTTTGAAACTAATCACTGGTTGTATCTTTATTATGCTCCGGTTTCAGAGCCAGCTCTGAACAGGATTTCGCGGTTTGACTTTGTGGACAATAAGCTGGACCTGGCTTCCGAGGTTGTGATTTTGGATGTGGATATTTATCGGGGATGCTGCCATTCCGGTGGAGGGCTGGAATTCGATGCCCAGGGAAATCTCTACCTGGGAATAGGGGATGATTCTACTCCTTTTGAGTCGGGTAATTTTAGTCCTATAGACGAGCGCCAGGATCAGCCCAGGAATGTGGATGCCCAGAGAAGTTCGGGAAACACCAACGATTTGCGCGGAGCGATTCTTCGGATCAAACCAAACCCGGAGGGCGGTTATTCAATTCCAGAAGGAAATTTATTTCCCGTTGGCACGCCTAAAAGCCGTCCGGAAATCTATGTGAAGGGCAACAGAAATCCATTTAGATTTTCGATCGACAGCCATAACGGGAATTTGTACTGGGGTGAAGTAGGACCTGACGGATCTGAAGATAAAGAAGGCCGCGGACCCAGGGGGTATGATGAAATCAATGTGGCCACAGGCCCTGGATATTATGGCTGGCCATATTTTGTCGGAAAGAATTACGCCTATTGGAAGTATGATTTTGCTACAGGTGAAAGCCTGTTTCAATTTGATCCCACCGCTCCAAAAAATACCTCGCCAAACAATACGGGAATGGAAATCCTTCCCGAAGCCCGGCCGGCCCTGATTTACTATCCCTATGCGGAGTCAGAAGAATTCCCGATGCTGGGTCAAGGTGGCAGAAATGCCATGGCCGGGCAGGTGTATTATCGGGAAGATTATGAGGATTCTGAGGTGAGATTTCCAGGATACTACCATGGTAAGCTGTTCATCTATGACTGGATGCGAAACTGGATTTTTACCGTTCGTCTGACGGAGAATTTTGAATACGATACCATGGAGCGGTTTATGCCGGAGACACATTTTGAGAAGCCTATGGATATGCAGTTTGCAAAAGACGGTTCCTTGTATGTATTGGAATACGGTACTTTTTGGCGCGCGAACAATGACGATTCGGGTTTGTACAGAATTGTTTTTTCCGAAGGAAACAGAAAACCTGAAGTGAAAATCTCAGCTGACCAAATTCAAGGGGCAGCGCCCCTCACAGTTGCATTTTCCTCAAGGGGAACATCGGATCCAGACCTGGATGATCAGGTGACCTACCTATGGGAATTTGGGGAAAACGGATCATCTTCCACAGAAGAAAACCCTACCTATACCTTTGACTCTGCGGGAATTTACAAGGTTACACTGACTGCCACTGACCAGAATGTGGAGTCGGCCAGCTCCTTTTTGGAAGTAAAAGTAGGGAATGAGGCGCCTATAGTTTCAATTGATTGGAAAGGAAACCGGAGCTTTTATTTCGGAAAGGAGAGCGTTGGGTACAGCGTATCTGCTACAGATAAGGAAGATGGGGAAATTGAAACTTCCCAGATCAGCTTGACAGTCGATTACCTGGAAGGTGGATATGATCTGATAGAAACCGGACATCAGCAAGAAGTGCTGAGCATTGGAGAAACTTACATTAATGAAGCAGGCTGCAAAGCCTGCCACGGAATCAACAACGCTTCAGTGGGGCCGGATTACAGGTCAGTATCGGAGAAATACAAAAATGATCCGAACGCAAAATCCTACCTGGTTGATAAGGTAAAAAATGGTGGGTCTGGTGTCTGGGGAGAGCAGGTCATGCCAGGGCATACCCACCTGGATGAGGACAGGGTGGGGCAGATGGTAGATTTTGTGTTGGGCATAGCCAATCCAAAAGCCCTATCCGGTATGCCGGCTTCCGGGAATTATATCATTGAAAATACTGGGAATCCGGATGGGTTTTATATTATTCAGGCCTCCTATGAGGATCAGGGTGCCAATGGAATTCCATCAATAAAAACAACGGATCAGCTGAAATTGAGAAATACAACCGTCCCGGCATACAGCGCAGATGGTTTACAGGGAGCGGCCAGGGCTAATCCTGAGGATGAGCACTACGTGCAATTTACGGAATCCGGTTCCTGGCTGTTGTTTAAGGCAATTGATCTAAGTCAGCTACAGAAAATCACCTTATCTATCATGCCGGGTAATACGAGAGGAAAGCTCCAGGTAAGAGCTGGAACTCCAGACGGGGAATTGCTAGCAGAATCAGGGATGTTGAGCAAAGACTCCCGGCCTGCCAAAGACACAGAAGCAGGTTGGTTTGATGCTTCGATTTCTATTTCCGGTTCTGATTACTATGGTGATTTATATTTTGTCTATGTAAGCGAAGATGCAATTTCGATCTGGAGTACATTTAACCTGAATACGCTAAAATTTGATAGATGATCAGGCCGGAAGTTTTAACCCAATTGGCCTTTGAAGCGGTTGTTTTTAAAACTAATTGGTTAAATTGGATTAAACTTTTCAGCGTATGGCAACTGAGAAAAAACACTGTTTAAACTGTAATGCAGTGATCCAGGGTAGAATCGACAAAAAATTCTGTGATGATCAGTGTAGAAATTCCTACAACAATCAGCAAAATGCCTTTTCCACCAATTACATCCGTCGCGTAAACCACAGCCTGAAGAAGAACCGCAAAATACTCGAAAGCATAATTCCAACTGGAGAAGAAATGGGCAAAACAACCAGAGACCGTTTGCTCAGAGATGGCTTTCAATTCAAATATTTCACCCATCTCTACGAAACCAAAAAGGGTAATATCTACCATTATTGCTATGACTACGGCTATCTGGAACTGGAAAACGATTGGTTTTTGGTAGTGAAGGAGAAGGAAGTTTAGGGACAGGGATCAGATTGGGCGCATAGCTCAAAGGAATTAGGTACTTTTGGGGGTGTCAGAAACTATTCAAGAATCCACGGCCCGGTATCTCAAAAGCCTTTCTATTGCAAATCTCAACGAAATGCAATCAGAGTTTATCTCCAGGGTTGCTAAAAACCCCCATATTGTATTGCTGTCTCCGACTGGCTCGGGTAAGACAGTCGCATTTTTGATTCCTCTTCTTAATTCCTTGAAAGAAAATGTAAGAGAAGTCCAGGCGCTGGTTATTGTACCTTCCCGGGAATTAGCAATTCAGATCGAACAGGTTTTCAAGGCCATGAAAACCAGCTTCCGGGTGAGTACCGTTTATGGTGGACATTCTTCCAAATTGGAATCAAACAGTCTGGGCGAAGCTCCTGCGGTAATTATAGGTACCCCAGGGAGGCTGGCAGACCATATAGAGCGAGAATCTTTTGACCCGAAAACTATCCATACAGTGGTGTTGGATGAGTTTGATAAATCACTTCAAATGGGCTTTCATGAGCAGCTGAGAGTGATTTTTGGAGCGCTAAATGGGCAACAAAGGCATTTGCTTACCTCAGCAACTGTATTAAAACGTATGCCTGATTTTCTGCCATTTGTAGCCCACCGCACAGTAAATTTCCTTCGGGATGCGGTAGCGTCCAAATTGGAACTTAAGCTCGTGCACAGTTCAAGCAAGGAAAAAGGGGAGACGTTGATGCGATTGGTAGCGGGGTTTCA
Organism: Algoriphagus resistens; assembly: GCF_001442615.1. GTDB lineage: Bacteria > Bacteroidota > Bacteroidia > Cytophagales > Cyclobacteriaceae > Algoriphagus > Algoriphagus resistens. The sequence continues at coordinate 499,827 of NZ_LMXN01000001.1, forward strand.
GAATGATTCGTGCATTGTTTTTTGCAACCATAGAGATGCTGTGGACAGACTAAGCACCTTGCTGAATGACTACGGCTATTTTCATTCCGTACTTCATGGTGGATTGGAACAAATAGACCGGGAAAAGAACCTGATCCGTTTTCGAAGTAAAGTCACCAATTTATTGATCTCCACAGATCTAGCTTCCCGGGGACTGGACATTCCAGAAATCAGGCATGTTGTGCATTACCAGCTACCACCGAAGGAAGATGCTTTTATCCATAGAAACGGGCGTACAGCCCGGATGCATGCGCAGGGTCTGTCGTATATGATCCTGGCAAATGATGAAGCTAGACCACCATACATTGATGAGTATATTGAGGAATTCAAAGTCAGTGAAAACCTTATCCCACCAATGCCGCAGCAATGGACTTGTCTCTATATGAGTGCAGGTAAAAAAGACAAGGTGAGCAAGGGCGATATTGTCGGAATGCTTACCAAGAAAGGAGGATTAAGCAGTTCTGAAATCGGGTTGATCACCATCATGGACTTTGCATCCTATGTGGCTGTGAAAAGTAACCTGGTGCAGAAGCTTATACCAAAACTGAAAAACGAACGGGTGAAAAAAGTGAAAGTAAAGATTGAAGAAGCGAATTAGAAAACAGGGGTCAGTAGCAGTTTGTGGGGGGAGGGGTAAAAGCCAATTTGATAGGCTATCAAAGAAGTCGCTTTTTTTTCGAACAGCTTAGTTGACCTGCTTAATTTGATAGATGATTTTAATTCCAGGAATCTTTGATTTCATTATATTGATGCTCCAAAATAGAATAGGACAATAAATGAAAAAACGTGTCACAGGAATAGGGGGTATATTTTTCAAAGTGAAAGATCCAGACAAAACCAAGTCTTGGTATCAAACGCATTTAGGGCTGAATACGGATCAGTACGGGACCGCTTTTGAGTGGAGAAATTCTGAAAAGCCAGAACATAAAGGCTTTACCCAGTGGTCACCGATGAAAGAGGATACCACTTATTTCAACCCTTCGAAAAAAGACTTTATGATCAACTACCGTGTGGAAAATCTGGTGGAACTGGTGAGCGGGTTAAAGGCTGAAGGCGTGATTATTTTGGATGAGATTGAAGATACCGAATATGGAAAGTTCGTGCATATTCTTGACCCGGATGGGCACAGTATTGAGCTCTGGGAACCAATAGATGAGGTTTATGATGAATTAGTCGTAGGTAGAACAAAAAACTAAGCGTAATGGGCAAAATTGTGATCGAGCACGAGTTTGATGGTAAAAGAGGTTCTTTTTATTTGGAAGAAGGGGCGAAGCGTTTCGCTGAAATGGTCTATGTGATGGCTGGCCCAAAGAAAATGATCATCGAGCATACAGAAGTAGATGAAAGTTTGAAAGGCCAGGGAATCGGAGGGAAGTTGCTGGATGAGTTGGTGGACTTTGTTCGTAAAGAAGGGATCAAAGTTATTCCGCTCTGTCCGTTTGCAAAGTCGGTGTTTAAGAAGAGGGAAGAGCTGAGGGATGTGCTGAACTAGTCTGCGCTAAAAAAAGAGGGTCCAGCCTATCCAAACCAATGTCAGCACGACCATCAGTATGAAAAAGTAGCCGCTTTTGGAGAAGGTAGTATATCTGCCTGTTCTGAATTTGATACTTTCATCAATGCTTTTTAGGTCAGCTTTGTCCATATTTTTCTCTCTGGAAGCCCCCTCTGGATTTGAAGGTTTTGGACGTATTTTTCCTAAATTTCGGTTTTCCTTCGAAGATTTAATCCCTGAGACACTGAAGCCGGCTCCTCCTGTCATTGTTAACAAATTTCCTTCAAAGTAATGGTTTGCTACGAAATAGAAAAGAATTTACCACTGAGGATTTTCATCCATGTATTGGATGATTCGGGATTGGGGAAAAGAAGACCAATGAATGATGCAGCTCATCTGGAACGGATGCTCCGGAATTCCAATTTGGTGATCGTGGCAAAGGAACAAGGGGAAATTGTAGGGGTTCTTCGTGCGTTGACTGATTTTTCGTATCGAACATTCATCGCGGATTTGGCAGTGATTTCTTCAAGGCAGAATGAAGGAATAGGCAGGGGCATGATAAAGTTTGCAAGGAGTTTGGCTCCGGGGGCCAGGTTGATTCTTTTTGCCGCCGAAGATGCTATCCGGTTTTATCAGAAGCTTGGTTTTACGGTACATGACCGTTGCTTTCAGTTGAAGGAAGGTGAGTCGCTTGGCTAACTTGGGTTGGGAAGGGAAAAGCTTACTTGTATTTCTCGATCTGACTTTTTATTTTATCCAATGTCAAAGGCTTCTCCAAAAATCCGGAAACGATCTTATATCCCTGGGCTTTAAATCTATCCTGGTAGTCAATTGAACTGGAGAGGATGACTATTTTGTCTGATCGCTCCGCGTGGATTTCTTGGTATTTATCCAGAAATTCCCATCCATTCAGGACAGGCATATTTATGTCTAAAAAAATGAGAATGGATTCATTTACATCAATATCATTGAGTTTAAGTAAGGCTTCCTCACCTTCAAGAAATTCAACTATATCCTTTGCAATATCGACTTTCCCTAGTAGTCTTTTATTGATTAGATTATTTATGGGATCATCATCCACTAGAAAAATGGTGTCAAATTGGATCATTTAGAGAATAGAGGTGAAAAGCTGCTCTTATATTATAGCCAAAATACAATTATTACTGATTCAAGAAAAAAGTTTAACTATCTTTTTTATTTTAAGGTAGAAATAAATGACTTCTACTTTTTACATTTAAAATATATCTGAAGCCTATTTATTTTAATGATTGCTACTACTCACTGAGTCATACTAAAGTCCAAAACCATCGGCTGGGTGGAGGCATATCCGCTGAGCAGCAGCATAGTACCAAAGAAAAAGCCCTGATATAATTTCAGTGCTTTTTCTTTGAATGGCTGATCAAGTCAAACTGCCACTGCGGCCTTAATGTGGGGATGCGGATTGTAGTTGAGTAACTCAAAGTCCTCATAGCTAAACTCAAAAATATCAGTCACGTCAGGATTGATTTTCATAGTGGGCAATTCTTTGAGCTCTCTGCTTAGCTGCAATTCGGCCTGCTCCAGATGATTGGCATACAAATGCGCATCTCCAAACGTGTGGACAAACTCGCCTGGTTCCAGTCCGCACACCTGGGCTACCATCATGGTAAATAAGGCGTAGGAGGCGATGTTGAAAGGGACGCCAAGAAAAACATCAGCACTTCGCTGATACAGCTGGCAGCTTAATTTCCCATTTGCGACATAAAACTGGAAGATCGTATGGCATGGAGGTAAGGCCATATTGTCCACATCAGCTACATTCCAGGCACTTACAATATGTCTGCGGCTATCCGGTTTTGTTTTGATCTGATGGATAAGGTTTTTGATTTGATCGATTTCTCCCCCCTTGCCATCAGGCCAGTGTCTCCACTGATAGCCATAGACAGGTCCCAGATCTCCATTCTCATCAGCCCATTCGTTCCAGATAGACACCTTGTTATCGTTGAGGAATTTGATGTTTGAATCGCCTTTTAAAAACCAAAGGAGTTCAATGATAATCGAGCGGAGATGTAGTTTTTTGGTCGTGACCACCGGAAAGCCCTTAGAAAGATCAAACCTCATCTGATGACCGAAAATACTCCGGGTTCCGGTTCCTGTTCTATCTCCTTTTACCACTCCTTCATCTAGGATTTTTCGCATCAAATCGTGGTATTGCTTCATCTTTTTTGTCTGATTTTAAGTTTTGGCAAGTTAATCAGTTCAGCTAATAAATGGAATTGATTTATCGTTTTTGCTTTTTAACCCATTAGTAAGGATGCGGAAAAAAATCAGGGAATAACCAGTTTATTGCTTTTTTTCAAAACCGTCCCAAGTGAAAGTAGCTGATACAGGGTAATGATCAGAATAATCTACTTCCCGGTGGGTTCTGAATTGAACTGCTTTTAGCTTTTTGCTTGAAAAAATATGATCGATCCTCAGGAAAAAAAGAATACGATTGTAAGTGAAACCGAAGCCTCTTCCCGCAGTTTCAAAAGCATTCTCATAATTTTCACTTAATCTAAAATAGGTATATGAATAAGGGATTTCATTCAGGTCACCCATCAGGATCAATGGATGGGGACTGTTGTTCATATGTTCCAGGAGCACATTGAGCTGCTTGCTCCGGGCTAAGCTTCCCCTATGAAGTTTACCTAAGGTCTGTCTATAGTTTTCTTTGACTCCCTCTAAATTTTCCAGCCTATCAGAATCAATTCTCATCGACTCCAAGTGCGCATTATAGATACGGATTGTGTCGCTGTTTACAAGAATATCTGCAAAAATTGCCCCGTTTGTACCCTGCGAATTAAATACCTTTCCGTCATTGATAATGGGGTATTTTGAGAAAATAGCAAGACCGTTTGATCTTCTGTTAGGATTTCCATCAGTGATGTGATAAGATACCTTATAGTTTGAATTTTCTCCGAGGATTTTCACAGCATCCTTTGAGGGAGTGGTATTATCCTGCAAAAATTCCTGGAACACCTTTACGTCTGCCGGCTGATCCTGTAGCCAAGAGAGCACATTCGAATCTGGGCTTATCTCACTTTTCGGCTTGTAATAGAACATGTGTGCGTTGTAGGTAAGCACTTTAAGTCCTTCAGCACTTTCATTTTTTGGATGGATCTGGAATGTGGCAAGAAAGAATTTATAGCCAATGAGCAAAGAAAGCAGTGGTAGAATGGCCAGTTTTCTCCAGGATAATATCAGGATCACCAAAAGGAGGAGATTCAGCAGTAAAAACACAGGAATGAAAAACGGCAACAACCCAACGTAATGAAAATACTCCGGAGAGATATAGACACTAGCAAACAATAGCAGTGTGACGGCAAAAATGAGCCAGGTAATGACTTTCATGAATTAAAATAAATCAGGTATTAAGTAAGCAATAAATCATGAGTCCACTATGCATCTTGTAGCATCTGAGCAATCTTCGATCCAAGTGGGAATTGATTTCCAGAAATCATTTAACTAGTTTGTAAAGGTAGAAGATTTGCCAATGAAGCAAATGATTCCTGTATAATGATGAAAGAGAGGCTTGAAATTTGCTCATTTGCCAATAATTAGTTATTTCGATAGAAAATTATCCCCTATGAAGACATACCAGACTATCTTAACGGCAGCAATGGTTGCTATGGTTTTTGCTTCCTGCAATAAATCAAAGACTTCTGAATCCACAGCCTCTGATGTGGCTGCAGAGACAAAGGAAGCTGCGGAAACGGAAGAATCTCGGCCAAGTCCTTTAATGGTCAAAGAAGGTCAGATTGCCGGCAAGGCATTTAAAGTGCAGTATGGTTCTCCCGCAGTAAAAGGCAGGCAATTATGGGGAGATCTGGTTCCCTATAATGTGGTGTGGAGAACAGGAGCGAATGAAGCTTCCTATGTTGAATTGTCCGAGGATATGACGGTGGAAGGCAAAAAATTGCCTGCCGGTAAGTACTCTTTGTTTACCATACCCAAAGAGAATGGTCCCTGGACAGTGATCTTTAATTCTGAATGGAATCTTGAACATGGCCATTTTCAATACGACGAAAAAAACGATGTGCTGAGAGTTGAAGTGGTTCCGGTTTGGGAAGAAGGTAATGAAGAGTCATTGTCAATGGAAATAGAAAGCCCTGGGCTGGTTATTCGCTGGGAGAAGCTTAAACTCCCTATCAGCATCAATTAAGTATATCAATCCAATTTGAGGCCCCTAGTGCATAATTAGGGGCTTTTTTAATTGAAGGAGTCAAAAGGGTATCTTAGTGCGCTTACTAATTATCAGATTGGCTTAAATTCGTCCTTCTACCTAAAACCGATGTAATGAAGTATGTAAGCTTTTTAGTTGTCCTGGCTCTGACAATCGCCCTGGCCATTGCAGTTTCCAGACCATTTGGAGCTGTTCCGCCCTTAGCTCCCTTACTTGACCCAAATCATGGCTTTTGGCAAAACAGCATCTCTGAGGATAGGTTGGCTGAGGATGAGCTGGTGCTCAATAAGCTGAGCAACGAGGTAAAGGTAATTTACGATGAGAATCTTATCCCCCATATTTTTGCAACAGACCAGGCTGACTTATACCGGGCCCAAGGATACATTACAGCAAAGCACAGGCTTTGGCAGATGGAATTCCAGACGATGGCTGCAGCAGGTAGAATCTCCGAAATTGTCGGGCCGCTGGCTATAGAGCTGGACAGAATGACCCGAAGAAAAGGCTTGGCCTATGGAGCTGAAAAGGGTATGGAATTTATCAGGGAGAATGATCCTGAATCCTATCTCTTATTAGAAGCTTATGCAGATGGGGTAAACCAATACATTGACCAGCTCTCAGATGCCAGGCTACCTGTAGAATATAAAATCCTGAATTATCGACCGGAACATTGGTCGGCTTTCAAATCCATCCTTCTATTGAAATACATGACCGATATGTTGGTAGGTGACCGGGATCTGGAGTATTCCAATCTGCGTAAAATCCTGGGTGATGTCATGCTGGATAAACTTTATTCCGAGTATCCAGATGGGGTAGAGCCTATCATCGAGTGCGGGCACAAGTGGGATTTCAAACCGCTGCCAGTGACGCGTCCCGATAGCATTGCTTACCCTGATGACCAATTGGTAGTAGCTCCCTTGCCCCAACCTGAAGAAGGAACCGGCTCCAATAACTGGGCAGTATCCGGCTCGAAGACAAAAAGTGGCAATCCGATTTTGGCCAATGATCCACACTTAAGTCTGAACCTTCCTTCACTTTGGTATTCCATGCAACTGACAACCCCCCAACATTCAGTAAAAGGAGCTACCCTTCCTGGGGCATTGGGTGTGATATCCGGGTTTAACAATCATATCGCATGGGGTGTTACCAATGCCACAAGAGATACTCGGGATTGGTACAAAATCACTTTTCAGGATAAATCCAGAAAAGCTTACCGCTATGCAGACAAGTGGAGGCAGACCACTTTCAGAATAGAAGAAATTAAAGTGAAAGGTGAAAAGGCGTTTCTGGATACCGTGGTTTATACCCATTATGGACCTGTAGTTTATGACAAAACCTTCAATTCGAAGCGTCAGGATGTAAATTTTGCATTGAAATGGAATGTACATGAAGGCTCTAATGAGCAGAAAACATTCCTGTTGCTGAATTCTGCCAAAGACCATGACGACTATAACCTTGCCTTGGATAATTTTACTGCACCTGCCCAGAACTTTGTTTTTGCTTCCAGAGATGGGGATATCGCCATGCGGATCCAGGGGAAATTCCCACTTAAGTGGAGAGGACAAGGTAAGTTCTTTATGGATGGGGCAGATCCGGGGATGGAATGGCAGGGCTATATTCCAAATGAGCAGAATGCCAGTACCTTGAATCCTTCCCGAGGGTTTGTCAGCTCGGCGAACCAGCATCCTACTGACTCCACCTATCCCTATTATGTATTCGACAACAGTTATGAGTTCTATAGAAACCGTCGGTTGAACAGCAGACTTCGAGAGATGAATAGCATTACCGTGGAGGATATGCAGGGACTTCAATTTGACGATTACTATCTGCATGCTGCTGAAGCTCTGCCAACCATGCTGGATCTGTTAGGAAGTGAATATGAAAATGACGCAGATGCGAAAAAGTATCTTGCCTTATTGAAAGAATGGGATTTTTACGCCGATCCCAATCAAAAGGCGCCAACATTATTTTATCTCTGGTGGAGGAAAACGTACAGTCAAATCTGGAAAGAACTCTCAGGAAATCCTGCACCGGTCGTACTTCCGAGCTATTATCAAACTGTACTTTTCATGAAGGATGAACCAAGTGGAGCTGTGTTTGATCTAAAAAATACCCCGGAAATGGAAACTGCTGCGGTACATGTAAAGCAAGGCTTCATAGAAATGCTTGCCGACATGAAGAAGTGGGAAACAGAGGAAGGTGATTTTTCATGGGCTAATTACAAAAAGACAACAATTCAACACCTTGTTCCCCAGTTTAAGTCATTTTCTGTGGAGAATGTATACACTGGGGGAGGTTCGGGAATCCTGAATGCTACCAGTGCCCGACACGGTGCAAGCTGGAGGATGGTTGTGGAATTGGGTACCGAAGTCAAGGCATATGGGATATATCCCGGGGGGCAATCGGGCAATCCAGGAAGTAAATATTACAGTAATTTCATCCAGAAGTGGGCAAATGGAGAATACCTGGATTTCAATCAGAGAACCCAGGATCAAAAAGAAGGTGTGTTGTTTCAAACGATCTTAAACTAAGAATTCTGAATAGGGCATGACAAAAACGTCACACATTGGGAAGCTTAAACAACGCCCGAGATTCCATAGGACCTTTGAAAATCAAAAAATGATTATATGAAGTTTATTTTATTGACTGTTCTCACCGCTTTGCTTGTCCTGATAGTTAATCCATTTCTGCCTTATTGGGCTGTAATGATACTTTTAGCAATCCTAGCTGCTGCAGTTGGAAACAAAGCTGGAGGGGCTTTTTTCGCAGGAGGATTGGGTATGGGGCTGGCCTGGATGGGACAAAGTGTCTATATCAGTTCAGTCACCGGCAGTCAGCTGCCTGAAAAAATGAGTGAACTGATGGGGCTAGGGGATGAAATCACCTTGTTTGCCATCACTGGAGTATTGGGTTTTTTCCTTGGGGCTTTTAGCGCATTAGCGGGAAGCCTGTTCAGAAAACTCCTTAAAAGAAAGCCCGATAACATTTATGGGCGATAAATGGTATAAAAAAAGAAATAGTTAAAAACCGTTATTCTTAATCAAAAACACATTTTTATTTTTCCAATTCATAGCAATGAGTACCTTTGTTACTCACTATTGTGGTGAATTTTTATGCTAGAGTCCCTAATTACCTCAAAGACAAGGTTGAGGCTACTTGTTAAGTTTTTTGTCAACTCCAAAACGCAAAGCCATCTGAGAGGATTGGCTGATGAGTTTGGAGAGTCCACCAATGCAATCCGCAAAGAATTGAATAATTTAACCCAAGCAGGGTTTTTGGTAAAAGAGTCAGATAAGAACAAAATTGCCTATAAGGCAAATGTGAAACATCCTTTTTTCTCAAATATTCAAGAAATCATTCGTAAGTATTTGGGATTAGACAAGTTACTTGAGCAAATCCTCGAGCGAATGGGAGAGGTTAGTCAAGTAATTTTAGTTGGCGACCTTTCAAGAGGTATCGATTCGGGTAAAATCGACGTAGTGGTTACCGGTGATAACTTGAATGAGAATTACATTTTAAATCTATCAAATAAGATAGAGGAAATGATAGATCGAAAAGTGGTATTGACATTGCTACCTGAGAAGATGCTTTCCACCGGGCTGGTTTTGTTTGACAAGGAAGTGGGAGCGTAGTAAGCTCGGAGTAAGGTAGTGTGATTGAGGATAGGCACAATTTGTGACTGAAAGGGCGAAGCTGTGCGGAATTGTTTGAGAATTGAGTAAAAATCAGAAATTAGCAGTTGGTTTATTAGTGAAAATTGAAGTGAACACGAAAATCATTGAATTGAAAAAATACACTTGGTTAATTGATCTTAGGAAGTGCCTCGCGCTGGCGATCTTTTTATTGGTGGCCTTTGCAGCGCAAAGTCAGAGTCTTTCCGATATCCAAAATCTTAAGGTAGACGACTTGTCCGATGCTCAAATTGAACAATTGATTAAACGGGCGGAATCAAATGGTCTTACCACCAACCAGCTGACAGCGTTGGCACGTGAGCGTGGAATGCCTGCCATGGAGGCTGCCAAATTAGGCAAGCGGATCAATGAACTCCAGCATTCTGCCAAGCCTCAAAGCGAAAGTCAGGACGGAGGCGCCGGTAGGTCTGTTAATGGATTTCAAGAACCTGATATGTTTGACTCCATACGCAGGTCTGACCCATACTATGACTTGACTACTAAGCAGAAGAAGATTTTTGGATACAAATTGTTTCATAACAGAGAGCTCAATTTCAATCCTAGTCTGAATATCCCAACCCCCCAATCCTATGTGATCGGATCCGGAGATCAATTGTTGCTCGATGTATATGGTGCATCTCAACAGTCTTACGACCTTAATGTCACTCCAGAGGGAAGGGTATTCATTCCAAATGTTGGCCCGGTGCAGGTAGGAGGTTCAACTATTGCAGCAGCCACATCAAGAATCAAAACTGCACTGGGGAGAATATATTCAGGCATGAACGGTGCCGACCCAAATACATTTATCCAATTAAGACTGGGGAATATCCGTTCCATCAAAGTTTCAATGGTTGGGGAGTTGACCAAGCCGGGAACCTACACTTTGCCGTCATTTGCTACAGTTTTTAATGGGCTATACGCAGCGGGGGGACCGAATGAAAATGGTGCCTTCAGGAAAATCCAGGTATATCGGGACAGTAGATTAGTAGCCACGGTAGATATTTATGAATTTCTATCAAAGGGTGATCAAAGTTCAAATATCACGCTCCAAGACAATGACGTAGTGATAGTTCCTGCGGTAGAAACCCGCATTGAAATTATCGGACCGGTACGTAGAGAAGGTCTTTTTGAAGTGAAACCCAGTGAATCCTTAGCCGACTTATATGTCTATACAGGCGGTTTCACCAGTTTGGCTTATAGGGACAGGGTAACTGTACGAAGGATAGAAAACAATCAACGCAAGGTGGTAGATGTCCCTTCAACCGAGTTTGGTTCCTTTTCTCTAAGGGACGGTGATGAGATATTGATCGGAGAGGCCTTAGACCGGTTTTCCAACCGGGTACAGGTGACAGGATCTGTCACCCGTCCGGGTGAATATTCCCTGGATGAAAGCGGGTTGACAGTAAAAGGACTGATTGAAAAAGCCCAGGGGCTTAAGCCGGAAGCCTTTTCCACCCGAGCTACTTTATATAGGACCAGTGCTGATTTGACGCTGGCTGCTGAACCCCTTGACCTGAAAGGTATATTGGACGGAACTGTGCAGGATGTTCCTTTGAAAAATGAGGATCTTTTGTTTGTTCCAAGCAGGTATGATATTCAGGAAGAGTATTATGTGAAAATATCAGGGGAGATCAATTCTCCAGGCACCTATCCCTTTGCGGCAGACATGACTGTGGGAGATCTTATTTTAAGGTCAGGGGGAATGCTGGAATCAGCTACAAATTCTTCCATTGAGATAGCCCGAAGGGTGAAAGATGCATCTTCAGGCAAAATTGCTGAGATAAAAACATTATCCATTGATCCAGACTTAGAACTAACAGAAGAAGAAAAAAACCAGCCTCTTCAACCGTTCGATCACGTTTTTATCAGAAGAAGTTTAGGATTCGAACGGGAGCAACTGGTAACTATCCAGGGAGAAGTAATCTATCCGGGCGATTTTGCGATAGCGGCGGCAAACGAGCGGATCTCTGATGTAATCAAACGTGCAGGGGGATTGTCCCAATTCGCTTATCCTGAAGGTGCCAGTTTGGTTAGGAGAACGGTATACTTTGAAGATTTGTCAGAAGAAGAAAAACGAATAGAATTACTTAAGGAAATAAAAGAAAACTTAGATTCTTCTGTTAATAGATCAACAAACGAAGCAGAGAGGATGCTTTTTGAAAGAATTGATGAAAAGATAACCAAGAATGAGCAGGAACTTCGATTAAAAGAGCAGGAAGCCCAGGAACAGAAAATGTCAGCTAGTTTTTCAGCTATGGATTCTCTGAGGTTGGATTCTGCATTGAATGCAGTCCGTATGAAAAAGCAGGATTTCGTTGGGATTGACTTGGTTGAAATTATGAGGAACCCCGGATCAGAAGATGATTTGATCCTTATGGAAGGTGATATAATACGGATTCCAAAGGAACTGCAAACAGTAAGGATGGTAGGGGAAGTACTATTGCCCACCACTACCAGATTTGATAAAAAAAACAACCTTAAAAATTATATCTCCAAGGCCGGTGGGTTTACAGAAAAAGCAAGAAAGTCAAAAACCTATGTGGTTTATGCAAACGGCGATGCGAAAAGTACCCATAATTTCCTAGGGATTAAAATTTATCCAGAACTTGAGCCGGGAGCTGAAATAGTTGTGCCTACCAAGCCTGACAGGGATAGGTTGAGTGCTGCCGGGTGGATTGGTCTGGCCTCAAGCCTGGCAACTCTGGGGATTTTAATTGACAGATTACTATAATAAATAACAGAATTACTTTATGAAAATCGCTGTAGTGGGAACCGGCTATGTAGGCTTGGTATCGGGAGCATGTTTTGCAGATGTTGGGATCGAAGTGACCTGTGTTGACATCGATCAGAATAAAATCAACAAGCTGAAACAGGGCATTATGCCAATTTATGAGCCTGGTCTGGAAGAGATTGTGATCCGGAATTTCAAGAGTGGTAGACTGAAATTCTCTACAGATTTAGGTGAAGCCATTCAAGGTGCATCAGTAGCATTTATCGCCGTAGGCACTCCTCCGGGTGAGGATGGTTCTGCTGACTTGAAGTATGTTCTTGCAGTAGCAGATGAGATCGGAACCAAAATGACTGACTACATCGTAGTGGCAACCAAGAGCACTGTGCCTGTGACCACAGGCGAAAAAGTTAGGGGGACCATCAAATCTGCTCTGGGAAAAAGGGGATCTGATCTTCCCTTTGCTGTTGCTTCCAATCCTGAATTCCTTAAGGAAGGGGCAGCAGTGGAAGATTTCCTGAAGCCGGACAGGATTGTCATAGGTGTTGACGATGGGCGCGCAGAGGAGATCATGAAGCGTTTGTACAAGCCTTTCCAACTCAGTGGAGAACGTATCATATACATGGATATTCCATCAGCAGAGATGACCAAATATGCGGCGAATGCCATGCTGGCCACCAAGATTTCTTTTATGAACGATATTGCAAATCTATGTGAATTGGTAGGTGCTGATGCGAATATGGTGAGAAGAGGAATAGGGTCGGATCCAAGGATAGGAAATAAATTCATCTTTCCAGGAGTGGGATACGGTGGTTCCTGCTTTCCAAAAGATGTAAAAGCGATCATCAAAACAGCCAGGCAGTATGGCTATGACCTGAGGGTACTCCAGGCTGTGGAGGATGTAAACGAGGATCAGAAACATGTGCTGGCCAATAAGGTGAAAAGCCATTTTGGAGAGGACTTATCAGGAATGACCTTTGCGATGTGGGGGTTGAGCTTCAAGCCTAATACAGATGATATGCGTGAAGCCCCTGCGGGGGTAATTATCGACGAGTTGAGAGCAGCCGGAGCCACAGTGAGGGCTTATGACCCGGTAGCTATGGAGGAAGCCAGAGCTCATTACATCTTTGACAAGGTGACTTACTGCACCGATGCCTATGACGCTTTGGTGGATGCGGATGCGTTATTGTTAGTGACTGAATGGTCAGAATTCCGTATCCCAAGTTGGGATGTGGTAGGAAGGCTTATGAAAAACAAAGTGATCTTCGACGGGAGAAATATCTACGACAGAAAATACCTGAAGACGCTTGATTTTGAAGTTTACAACATCGGATCCAACTAATAAAATGAATTGCCCTTGGGATCAACTCAAGGGCATTATTATGTTTTGATGGAAGTTATATGGTGATTGTAGGGGCTGGGGGGCATGGGAAGGAAATTTTGTTTTTGTTGATCAATGCAGGGTATGATCCTTTGTCCATATGCTTTTTTGATGAGGATACATCGATTGATGCAGTCCGCTGGAAAGAGCGGAGGTTTCCCGTTTATTCTTCAAAAGAACATATTAAATCCCGCTTAGAAAGCAATTCCAGCTTCTGCTTAGGAGTTGGGAACCCCATTTTGAGAAGGAAGTTTTTTGATCTTTTTATTGCCTTAGGCGGAAACCCGGACTGGTTGGACTTTTCAGGTGTTTTCGGAACGGAAGTAGGACATGGGGATTTAATGCCTTTGACTTTCGTGGGTCCGGAGGTAACTATTGGAACAGGAGTTTTAATCAATACCGGCGCCCAGATTCATCACGAGAGCCAAGTGGGGGAATTTTCTGAAATTGGGCCTAAGGCAATTTTACTGGGGGGGACAAAAGTCGGTTCATTTTGTAGATTGGGTGCCGGTGCAATTATATTGCCTGGGGTAACATTGGGAGATGGGGTAATTGTGGGAGCCGGTTCGGTGGTAACCAAGAATTGCACCGCTGGCCAGGTGTTAAAAGGGGTACCGGCAAAGTCGAATACTTAATTAAATCAAGTTAAATCATTCATAAATCCAGGTGAATTCCTAAACGTAAACTTTAAAAAAATTAGACTTATTTAATATTATTCAATGCTCAACAAGTACCTAACCAACTTCAATTATTTCTATTCCCAGCTGAAGTACAGGGTTTTTATTTCCCTGGGACTAAGTTTGATGGTCGGGGTTTTGGACGGTTTTGGGTTGGCAATGTTTATTCCGCTTTTGCAGATGGTTGACAAGGATGCCAAACCTGATTCTGAAAATTTTGGCGGAATGAAATTCCTGATTGAGGGGTTGGACAAGATGGGTTTAGGGTTGACATTGCAGTCTGTATTGATGTCTATTTTGTTTTTTTTCATTCTTAAGGGCCTAATGAAATTTGCGCAGGGATACTATAATGTTCTTACCCAGCAGCTTTTCATTAAAAAGCTAAGAATTGATTATGTAAGGAAACTCGGGAATTTTCAGTTTAAATCTTTTGCGAACATTGATTCTGGGATGGTTCAAAATACACTCAGTGGGGAAGTAGGAAGAGTGTCCACTGCATTTAAGACGTATTTTAGCGCTGTACAAGCCGGGATTTTGGTGGGGGTATACTTGGTTTTGGCCATGATAACCAATTTTCAATTTGCCGCCCTGGTTGCTATTGGGGGAGGGGTTTCCAATTTACTTTACAATAGGATATATAAAAAAACCAAGGAGACCTCTAAACGAATAACAAAAGGCGGACATGCCTACCAAGGCTTGATAATCCAAAAGGTGGCATTCTTCAAGTATTTGAAAGCTACGGGATTAATGGGGAAATTCTTTGATAAGCTGAAGGATTCAATCGAGTACATTGAAAGTAGCAATAAAAAAATAGGCTTTTATAATTCACTGGTCGTTGCCGTTAGGGAACCGATGGTAATCACTGTGGTGGTTTTGATTATTTTGGTTCAGGTAAACATTTTTTCAGAAAGTATAGGGGCGATTGTTCTTAGCCTGCTGTTTTTTTACCGTTCGCTTAATGCCCTTGTTGAACTTCAAAACCAATGGAATAACTTTTTGAATGTGACAGGATCCCTGCACAATATGATCGAATTTGGAAAAACACTGGATGGTGCACAGGAAGGTAACGGTACCAGGGAATTTAAGCACCTGCAAGAAGGGATCGAGTTTAGGGATGTAAGTTTTTCTTATGAAGGCAGACCCGTGTTGAATCAAGTTGACCTACACATAAAATCAAGATCAACTGTTGCATTTATTGGGGAGAGTGGCAGTGGTAAAACTACCCTGGTCAACCTTATAGCAGGCCTCTACAAAACGGACAGGGGCGAGATTTTTTTAGATGATATACCTATAATCGAGCTTGAAAAACTCAGTTACCATCGCAGAATAGGTTATATTACCCAAGAGCCTGTTATTTTTTCAGATTCTATATTCAATAACATAACCCAATGGGCTCCAAAGACGCCCCAGAATATTCAGAAATTCTGGGAGGCATTGGAAAAAGCCTCCATTGATAAGTTTATCTCCTCATTACCAGATCAGGAGGAATGTTTATTGGGGAACAACGGGATCCAAGTCAGCGGTGGACAAAAGCAACGTTTATCAATTGCCCGGGAATTGTACAAGGATATTGATATTCTGATTATGGATGAAGCTACTTCAGCGCTGGATTCGGAAACTGAAAGAATTATTAAGGAGAATATTGATTCTCTCAAAGGACAATATACGATGATAATTGTTGCCCATCGTCTTTCTACGATAAAAGCCGCTGACGAGATTTTTCTCTTGGATAAGGGAGAGATCGTTGCAAGTGGAGATTATAAATCGCTCATAGAAAAATCTGACCAGGTTAGAAAAATGGTAGAATTACAAGAAGTTTAGCAATAGATGTTTACTGACAAATCAATTTTAATTACCGGTGGTACCGGATCATTGGGAAAGGCTTTGACCAATTACATTTTGGATAACTATCCAACTATAAAACGTTTGGTTATTTTCTCCAGAGATGAACAAAAGCAATATCAGATGGCTTTGGATTATCCTCACGACCAATATCCGATGATAAGGTTTTTTATCGGGGACGTGAGAGATAAAGAACGCCTGATCAGGGCTATGAAAGGAATAGATTATGTCATTCATGCGGCAGCCATGAAACATGTACCCATTGCAGAGTATAATCCTGATGAATGCATAAAAACAAATGTTTATGGTGCACAGAATGTGATTGATGCTTGTTTTATGACGGGCGTGGAACGTGTAGTCGCCTTATCCACGGATAAGGCATGTGCCCCTATTAATTTGTATGGTGCAACCAAACTGACTTCGGATAAGCTTTTTATTGCAGCAAACAATATTAAGGGAGATAATCCAATTCGATTTTCAGTAGTCCGATATGGGAATGTAATGGGATCCAACGGTTCTGTCATCCCATTTTTTCTATCCAGAAAGGCCACAGGTATACTTCCGATCACTGATCCCCAAATGACCCGATTCAACATCTCTCTAATTGGTGGTGTGGAAATGGTAATGCATGCGTTGCAACATGCGTGGGGGGGCGAATTGTTTGTACCCAAAATCCCCTCCTATAGAATTATGGATGTAGCAGAAGCGATTGGTCCTGATTGTGAAAAACCATTTGTGGGAATCAGGCCCGGTGAGAAGATACATGAAGAAATGATTACTTCTTCGGATTCGTATTTCACCTACGATCTTGGAAAGTATTATGCGATTCTTCCGGCCACCCATAAATGGAAACTGGAGGATTTTATTCAGGAGTTTGGAGCAACAAAGGTAAAAGAAGGCTTTCAATACAATTCCGGTGAAAATACAGAATGGGAAAGCGTAGAAAGCATGCGTAAACTTATTCAGGAGCACGTAGACACTTCATTTCATATATAAGATGATGCCAATCCCATACGGACGCCAATCCATAACGGATGAAGATGTCCAAGCTGTCGTACAAACGCTTAAGTCTGATTACCTTACTCAAGGTCCAAAAATCAAGGAATTTGAAGAAGCATTCGCTGCATACATAGGATCGAAATATGCTGTAGCTGTAAGCAACGGTACAGCAGCCCTACACCTGAACTGCATTGCGCTGGGAGTGAAACCTGGTGTAAAAGTTATTACCACCCCGATTACTTTTGCTGCATCAGCTAATTGTGTCCGCTACTGTGGTGGAGAAGTTGTTTTTGCGGATATTGACCCTGAGACCTACCTACTGGATATTGCAAACGTCCGTGAGTTGTTGGAAAAAAGTCCTAAAGGGACGTACAGTGGGATTATTCCTGTAGATTTTGCAGGGAGGGCTGTGGACCTGGAGGCTTTCCGAAAACTTGCAGATGAATATGGTCTATGGATTATAGAGGATGCATGCCATGCACCGGGTGGTTTTTTTGTGGATAGTGGAAAAAATCAACAGTCCTGTGGAAATGGTAACTATGCTGAATTAGCAATCTTTTCTTTTCATCCTGTTAAGCATATTGCTGCAGGTGAGGGAGGAATGATCACTACAAATTCAAAGGATTTGTATGAGAAGCTGCTGATACTTAGAACGCACGGAATTGTTAAAGAAGATTTGAACTATCAGAATACCGGTTCGTTTGCCGTTGGGATGAACCCCGGTATTTCTTCAGAGGAACCTACGGACTATCCGGCATGGTACATGGAAATGCAGGAATTGGGCTATAACTACAGGCTCTCTGATATTCAAGCTGCTTTGGGATTAAGTCAGCTGGGCCGGGCAGAGGAAGGGATAGAGCGGAGGAGGGAGATTGCCACAAGGTATCAACAGGCATTTTCAGACAGGGATTTTGTCCTTAGTCAGTCCGGTATAGTGGAAGGGCATGCCTACCATCTATATATTCTGGAAGTAAAAGATCGTCTGGGGTTGTATAACTGGTTGAGAGAAAAGTCTATCTATACCCAGATCCATTATATCCCTACCCACTTAATGCCCTATTACAGGGAGTTAGGTTGGAAGCAGGGAGATATGCCTTTCGCTGAAGAATATTATCGTCACTGCATCAGTTTGCCAATGTATCCCACCTTATCTCCTGATGAGCAGGGATTTGTGATAGATTCAGTACTCGCGTACTATTCTGAAGAGAATCAGTACTAAGTGCATTAGCGATAATTTGAAATTTTAATTTAGAATTTGTGTCTGCATCAACTCCTGGGAAAAAGCTTTGCATCATACCTGCCAGAGGTGGGAGCAAGCGAATTCCGCGAAAGAATATTAAGGACTTTTTGGGAAAACCGATTATAGCTTATTCTATCGAAGCTGCACTTAATTCAGGGCTTTTCGATGAGGTGATGGTATCTACAGATGATCAGGAGATAGCAAAGATTGCATTGAAATACGGCGCTAAAGTTCCTTTTTTGAGGTCTTCCATTGCGGCTAGTGATTTTGCAACACTGGCAGAGGCTATCGAAGATGTAAAGATCAACTATGAGCAACTTGGAATTTCATTTCAATATATTTGCTGCTTGCTTCCAACTGCTCCGTTAGTCAATACAGAAATCATCTTCAGGGGATTTGAAGAGCTTATATCAAATTCTGTAGATTCTGTAAGGCCAGTAGTTCAATTTTCCTACCCTATCCAAAGAGCCTTAAGAGTAAAAAATGGAAAAATATCATTCTTTTATCCAGAAAACATGTCGATTCGGTCCCAAGATCTTGAGCCTGCCTTTCACGATGCGGGGATGTTGTACTGGATGAAGTACAATGTAGGGCTTAAAGGTGACAATAAATATGGATTTGAGATTTCAGGAGACTGTGCGCAAGATATAGATAATGAAACAGACTGGAAATTGGCTGAGCTTAAGTTTAAATTAATGGGATCAAGGAAATAATGGATTCATACTTTTTTGTACCAGGAAATAGGTTACATAAAATTAATGATGCGCTGATAGCAGAAACAGCTCATATTATAATAGATATGGAAGATGCCATTAAGGAATCAGAGAAATATACTATTCTGAAACAACTTGAGGAAGAGCCAAACTATAAAAACCATTATATCAGGATTCCCATATATGATATATTTGGAAAAATAGATACTTCTAATTTTGAATATCTTTTAAGCTTGGGGTATACAAAATTTGTATTACCCAAGTTACTTTCACTAGATAACTTCCAGCTTGTTTTTCCAGTTTTTGAGAAAAAGACGGTGGAGATCATACTTCTGATTGAGACCCCTAGATTTTTAATGGAAGTAAAAGATGTTTTACTTAGATTTAAACCATACATCGTTGGAATAGGGATAGGGAGTCATGATTTTATGTCCATAATCGGCGGAATACATTCTTTGCAAAACCTTGAATATCCCAGACAACAGATTCTGTATCTTGCAAGGTTGATTGATGTTAAAGCGATCGATTTTGCTTCGATGGAGCTGAGCGATGCAAAAATATTTGAAACAGAACTAATTGATGGGTTTCAAAAAGGCTATGATGGGAAATTTTTAATTCATCCTTGGCAGCTGCAAATTTTAAGGAATACTAATTTTTATACTTTGCAGGATTATACGTGGGCCTTATCAATAAATGAAAAATTAGATCAGGTTGGAAAACCGTCTGAATTTTCACCTATTATTATTGATGGTCAGGTTATTGAAAAAATGCACCTTAAAAAGGTGAATAAAATTTTGCAACTATACAAAAAATGAAAGCAAGTAATTTTGGAAATTATTATGAGGATTTTGTAGTAGGTGATGTAATCGTGCACTCGCTTTCAAAAACCATTTTTGAAAGCGATAATAATTTGTTCAGTTTACTTACCATGAATCATCATCCTTTACACCTTAACCTGGATTATAGTTCTTCCCAGCAGCATTCAAAAATCTTAGTGGTGGGAACATTGGTTTTTAGCGTAGTAGTAGGGATGACCGTCCCGGATATCAGTGGAAAAGCAATTGCAAATCTAGAATATGAGTATGTGAAACATCTAAACCCTGTTTTTCTAAATGATACTATTTATGCAAAGACAGAAATTCTGAACAAATGGGAATCCAAATCCAAAAATGACAGGGGTATAATCTATGTTGAAACAATTGCCTATAATCAAAACCAAGTGCCTGTTCTTAGTTTTAGAAGAAAAGTGCTAATCCCAAAAAAGAAGGTGTCATGAATGAATACTTGATGAGGAGTTTGATGTTTGTTCCTGCGCATAGCGACAAATTTATGCAGAATGCAACCAACGTAAACGCGGATGTATTGATTTTTGATATTGAGGATTCTGTCCAACCTATAGAGAATAAGCAGGTGGCCAGAGTTAAAATAATTAACTATATAAAGGAAGGGAAATTCCAAGGGAAGGTAATTTATCTCAGGATTAATGACAGGGAAAGTGGAGAATTGCTCAAAGATGTAACCCAATTATGTATTGAGGGTGTGACGGGATTTATGTACCCTAAGGCCAAAAGCGGTGATGATATTTATTTTTTTGATAAGCTCTTGGAGACTATAGAATATGAAAGGGGGATAGAAATTGGACACTATAAGATTATTGCTCTTATAGAGACTACTTCAGCAGTAGTCAATATACAAGAGATTTGTACTGCTTCTAAACGGTTAGTTGCAATAGCTTATGGTTCTGAGGATTTTATTACTGATTTAGAAGGTATTCATGATGAAGAGCATATCAGTCTGTTCACTCCAAGAGCATTGATTGCTATGGCTGCTAGGGCAAACAATATAATACCTATCGATACGGTCCATGTGAGAGTAAAAGATTTGGAGGATCTGGAGAAAAATCTGATCCTTTCAAGGAAATTGGGATTTGAGGGTATGTTGGTTTTGAGTCCGGTCGAACTTCCATTGGTACATCAATATTACTCTCCACGGGAATCTGAAGTAACTTATTTCAATGAAATCCTTAGGCTTGATGAGGAAGCGAGAAAAAGTGGTAAAGGAGTTGCCATTATGAACGGTAAATTTGTTGGTCCTCCTTTTGTGTTGCAGGCAAAGAAAATTTTGAAAAAACTTGAATTGATAAATAGCAAAAATCAATGAAAAAATTGATAATTATTGGAGGATACGGCAATGGCACTGTTGTACAATCGACTGTGGAGGACATTAATGCGCTAACTCCGGAATGGGAAATTTTAGGATTCCTTAATGATAAGGAAGTAGGATTAATTAATAATTCACCTGTACTAGGTCCAGTAGATAAAATAACTGTTGATAAGTATTTAGAGGATCCGGACGTATTTTTTTTCTATTCCTTAATCTCAGTAAAATTAAATTTCAAGTTTTTGAATAAACTTTCTGATTTGAAAATTCCCCGTGAAAGATTTGCAACGATTATACACCCGACGGCTGTAATCTCAAAATTCTCTGAAATCGGTTATGGCACTTGCATTCAACCTTTAGTGGTGGTGGGGCCTAATACAAAAATTGGAAATCATGTGCATATTTTTGCGCAAGCGTTGATTGGGCATGGTGCGAAGTTGGAGGATTATAGTTATGTGGCCAACAATGCGTGTATAGGGGCTGATGTTAATTTGAAAGAGGGAGCTTATCTCGGTACTAATGCCACCACCTTGGAATTTGTGACTTTAGGTAAATGGTCAATCACGGGTATGGGGGCTGTAGTGCTTAAGACTGTTCCTGATTACGCGAAAGTGGTCGGAAATCCCGCAAGACAAATTGGAACAGTCTTAGAATGAGTAAATTCCTATTCAGGGTCGACGCTGGGGGCAAGGTTGGTTTAGGACATTTTTATCGTAGCTGGCACTTAGCAAGGGAATTAAAAAAGCGGGGGCATACAGTAGAATTTATCCATAGAGCCTCCCACTTTTGGAAAAACCTGGTGGGTTTTGACTTTATCCATAGTAATCTTGACACTGAAAAAGAACTTGTACAAACGTTAGCTATCCTTAAAGCGGGGGATTTCCACACCTTTTTTGTAGATGGAATGTTGGAATTTGAGGAAGAAGCATTTAAGACAATCAAGGAGTTGGTCAAGGTTGTGTTTTATCAGGTTAATACAGCTTCCAGACACCTTTCTGATATATTTATTTTGCCATCCATCCACCAGGAAGCTGATTTTTTTAGCGTATTTGATTCCAAAACGAAAATTTTTCAAGGTTTGCGGTATTTCACATTTAATCAAGATATCTCATCCCTTAGTACCAAACCTTTTGAAAGTTTGGAAGATGTAAAGAATGTTGGGATTATTACTGGCGGGAGTGATCCTGAAAATGTTCTGCTCAGAGTTTATAATATGATCGATTTTAAAGAGTTCGAGGGTATTATATTCAGCTTTTTTTTTGGGGAAAACTTTTTGCACTTGAATACTATACCTTTAAAAGTTCCAAAAAATGTAGTATTTAGTCCTTTTGATTTTGACCAGATTGTTCAAACAGAGCTACTGGTGTCAACCTTTGGGGTGAGTACCTATGAATTTATGTGTTTGGGAATGCCGATTTTAAGTTTGGGCCATCAAAAATCAAATGCATATGCATCCAAAGTATTGGCGCAAAGAACAAACGCCATATTTCATTTGGGTGATATCAATGAGTTAAACAGTAAAGACCTAATCAGGAGTTTGAAGAGGTTTATTAATGATAAATCCAGCCGGGAATTTTTAGTTATAAATTCCAAAAAAACTATTGATTTAAAAGGAGTGGACAGAGTGGTAAATATTCTAGAAAATGAATAACAACAATACATTTATAATAGCAGAGTTATCTGCCAACCATAATAATAATTTTGATTTAGCTGTAAAGACAATCCAAGAAATGGCTAAAGCAGGTGCTGATGCTGTGAAAGTCCAGACTTATACTCCTGATTCATTGACCTTGGATGTAGACAATGAATATTTTGGACCTAAGGAAAGCGGGCTTTGGAAAGGGAGAAGACCTTACGAGTTATTTCAGGAAGGGAGCTTGCCCTATGAATGGCATGAGCCATTGAAAAGAGCTGCTGAAAAATTGGGATTGTCTTTTTTTAGTACTCCTTTTGACAAAAGCGGAGTTGACTTTTTAGAGAATTTAAATATCCCGATCTATAAAATTGCTTCCTTAGAGATTACAGATATTCCTTTGATTGCGTATGTGGCCTCCAAAAAGAAACCCATGATAATTTCTACCGGGGTTGCAGAATTAGCGGATATTGAACGTGCTGTAAATACCTGTAGAAAAGTGGGCAATGAAGATATAACACTGTTAAAATGTACTTCTGAGTATCCAGCTACAGTTGCTCAGGCAAATTTGCTGACCATCCCTAACCTCAGAGATACGTTTGGTGTTAAAGTAGGCGTTTCAGACCATACGATGGGAAGTACTGTGCCGGTAGTAGCGGTGTCTTTGGGAGCTTCAGTAGTTGAGAAACATTTTATTTTAGAAAGAGGATTAGGCGGCCCTGATTCGGGGTTTTCTATGGAGCCTGATGAATTTAGAAGGATGGTTAATTCGGTGCGGGAAGCAGAGATTTCCTTGGGGAAAATTACCTACCATGTAAGTGAGCCTAACAAATTAAGAAGAAGATCATTATTTGTTGCCCGGGATATTAACAAAGGCGAACTATTTACCAGTGATAACATACGTTCTGTGAGACCTGGAAATGGTTTGCATCCTTGCCATTATGAAGAAATAATAGGGAAAAAGGCGAAAATGGACTTAGTAAAAGGCCAGCCCCTCGCGTTTCATCATTTTTAGCAACTATGAATATATTTGCAGTAAGAGGGCTTTGTAGCTTGAAATTAAACACTGGCAGTGATTAACCTTATCCAGAAAATGGATATTCTTGGATTTCTGTTATAATAGACCTGTCTGTGCAGAAAAAAATATTAGATCGAAAATACTCATTAAAATTATAATCGTTACAACTAATGATTCCTGTTACTAAGCCGTTTCTTCCTCCTAAAGAAGTTTACAATGCCTATTTGGATGGTATATGGAAGCGTCAGTGGCTGACTAATATGGGGCCGCTTGCCAGCGAGCTTGAAATTCGGATTAAAGAACGGGAAGAATTAAATCACCTGTTATTTGTCACCAGTGGTACCATTGCCCTTCAGATAGCCATTAAAGCACTGGCCTTGAAAGGGGAAATAATCACAACTCCTTTTTCTTTTATCGCAACAACCAGTAGCATTGTATGGGAAGGTTGTAAGCCAGTGTTTGTAGATATTGACGCATCCAGTTTGAATATTGATGCCAATAAAATTGAGGCAGCCATCACCAAGGATACTAGTGCAATTTTGGCTACTCATGTGTATGGGAATCCTTGCGATGTTGAAAAAATTGCTGAAATAGCCAAAAAGCATAACCTTAAAGTCATCTATGACGGAGCCCATGCTTTCGGGGTGAAGTTGAAAGGAAAATCAATATTTGATTACGGTGATGTTTCTATCTGTAGTCTACATGCTACCAAGCTTTATCATTCCATAGAAGGGGGCTTGATAGTGGCTCAGGATGCCACAACTTTAAAGAAAATGGAGTATATGCGGAATTTTGGATTTGCAGGACCTGAAAGATTTGCCGAGCTTGGGATTAATGGGAAAAATTCGGAATTCCATGCTGCCATGGGACTAGCCAACCTGGATTATCTGGACGGTATTCTCCAACAGAGAAAAGAACTGACCGAGCGTTATTGGCATCGCTTAGTCCAGTCCAAATTAGCTGCTCCTATTTGGCACAAGGCAGCTACTAATAACTATGGATACATGCCGGTCATATTTGAGAATGAGGAGGTTTTGCTAAAGTGTATGGAGCAATTAAAATTAAGGGAGATTTTTACAAGAAGATATTTTTATCCGTCCTTAGCTGCAATCTTACCCTATTTAGAATCTGTTCGAATGCCCGTAACCGAGGCGTTGGCCAAGAGGGTGCTTTGCCTTCCACTGTATTATGATCTCGCCGTCGAGGAGGTGGATTTAATCTGTAGGACCATGCTTAATGCAAAGAATAATTAAAATCTAGTTAATGAAATTTTATACTATTGGGATTTCCTGTATTGGAAGTGGGGTTGGAGAATCCGTAATTAATTCCTGTCGCTTGTCAGGTTTACAATTGAAGACTGTGGGGCTGGGAACAAATCCCTTCGCTTATGGGGCGTACGCCTGTGATGCATTCGATTATACCCCCACTATCTATGCTTCAGATTTTGTAGATAAGCTAATTGCAAAGTGTAAGGAGCATCAAATCGATCTTCTTATTCCGGGTAGAGATGATGAAGCATTTATATATGCTAAGAATAGAGAAAGATTTGCACTTGAAAATATCGAAATCCTGGCAGCGAGTGAAGACATGATTTCGATTTGTAGAGACAAAGAAAAAATGAGTCGGGAGTTAAATCCTATAGTAGATGTTTTTGTGAAATGCTATCAAAAAGATAGTATTTCAGAACTCATTGCTAAAGGGGAAGCCGAATATCCCCTGCTTGCAAAGCCTCGAAGTGGATTTGCTTCGATGGGGGTGGAAATCATAAGAAATGAAGCAGACCTAGGGAAAATATCTGATGATCATATTGTTCAGGAATTAGCAGTGCCTACCCCTGATGATCCCAATTATCAGCTATATATGAATGGTATAGCCAAGAATCAAAATCCCCAGGTTTCGGAGATTTCGATCCAATTGGTTTTATCCAAAGAAGGGGAGGTAATTGGTAAAATGGCTTCCTATAATAAATTAAACAACGGAGTTCCGATTGAGATTTTACCTTATGAAAATGAGGAAATCTGGGCAGTTGTGGATAAACTTCTTCCAGTTTTCAAAGAGAAAGGATTGGTTGGCCCTTTGAATATTCAAGGCAGATTGACTAAGAAAGGCCTCAAAATATTTGAGATGAATCCCCGGTTTACCGGCATTACCGGATTGAGGGCTTTAATGGGATTCAATGAGGTAGAAGCCTGTATAAAAAGCTGGCTGGGAATAGGGCCAAATTTAAAAATTACCATCAACACTAATCGGTTTGGGATCCGGCAGACCGCAGATAAAGTACTCGCATTTGACAGGAATGAACTAGCTCAATCACTTGCACAACAAGCCAGTCCAAGTGTTTTTCCCCTGACAAGGACCATCTTGGTTACAGGTGCATCAGGATATTTGGGAAGGAGCTTGGTAAAAGAATTGAATACCAAACCGCAGGTCCGGGTGATAGCCATGGGAAGGAGCCTGGACAAGTTAAAGGAACTTTTTGGTAAATCCGGAATAGAATATTACGACTATTCGGCTCTTTTCAATGGGGAATTTGCAGTAGGGAATATTGATATCGTAATCCATTCGGCATTTGCAAGACCTCATTGTACTGAAACTGAAATAGCAGAAAGTCTAGCTTTCACCTCAGACTTATTTGCATGCCTGGCAAGCCATCAGATTCCGTATATTATCAATTTATCCTCCCAGAGCGTATACGGTCAGACCCTTGCACCTTTATGGAAGGAGTCAGACCCTGTTGCTCCGACTATGCCCTATTCACAGGCTAAATATGCCTCTGAATTAATGCTCAAATCAATTGCTAAGCTGTACCCCCATATTACAACCACCTCCTTAAGATTGGCAGCCATATCGGGAGGGAAAGAGGGACTGGTACCGGTAGATCTCCTTTCCAAATTGGTATTGAAAGCAATGAAAGGTGAAAAACTAGTAATAATCGGCGGTAAGCAGGAACTGGAAATAATGGATGTGAGGGATGCGGTTACCTATATCGTTCGATTCACAGAGCAAATCAGCCCCTCTTCTGAGGAAGTGTACAATTTGGGTGCTGAAGGTATTTATAATATAGTGGACATCGCCAAAATGGTCAAACGTATAGTTGAAGATCAATCCAATCAGAGAATTGTTGAATTGGAGCTGAAACCCACAGAGACAGATTTGAAATTTGGCATGGACTCCTCCTTGATCAGGAGCAAGTTGGGTGTAACTCCCGAGCATGACCTTGAATCTATCGTTAGATCACTTGTTGCATTTTTTTATACAAATACCCACTAATGAAAGTATTAATTTTTGAAAGTTGGCACGAAGCTCCCCAATTCGAAACTAGTTTGGAATTGGCAGAAGAATATGCTGAAAAAGGACATGAAGTACATTACGTGCATATCGGGGGAATTCTTCCTTATGTAGAATGGTATAATGGAATAGACAAGGGGATTTCCAAAGGACTCTATAAAAGGAGTGTTCAGCACAAGATAAATTTGGCGAAGAGGATAATAAATCCCCATATTCGAGTATCTACAGATTCGCTGCTGTCTGTTAAAGAAGTTGAATGTTTGGATAATGAACTGATATTTAAGAATCTTGAAGAACTTAAAAAGTATGTTTGGGAAGGGATTGATATCGGGTTAGCTGCTGCCTCTTCGCATATATCAGTCACCAACGATCTTGATCCGGATACTATAGCGGATAAAGCGGTCATCAATCGAATTATACATTCCTCCAAGATTGTTGCTACTTCCTTCCAAAAATGGCTGGAGAAGGTTGAGCCGGACTTGGTACTTTTCCGAAATGGGAGGGTAGCTACCTATCGTCCAATCCTTCGCATATGTCAACGGCAGAAACAACATTTTTTCATACATGACCGGGCTTGTAATAAATTTCATTATTCCCTGGGGACTAATTATAGGCACGATTGGGAAATGAGGAAAGATGAACTGGAGGAAAACTGGGAAAAGTCAGCCTTACCCCTGAGCACCAAGCAAAAAATCGGTCGTGAATTTTTTGAAGAAAGAAAAGTAAGGAAAAATGATTCTTTTAGAGTCCATGCCAAAGATCAACAGGTAGGCCTGTTGCCAACTTCTTGGGATAAAGAGCACTTCAATGTCGTTTATTTCAATTCCAGCATATCAGAATATGCCGCCGTGGGCGATGAGGTGAATCCTCATGTGCTTTTTGATTCGCAAGAGCAGTCTCTGGTTGAAATTGCAAACCATCTTTCCAACAGAGCCAATGCAAAATTATACCTGCGGCTTCATCCAAACCTGCTCAACCAAAGTGAGCGGGAGAAAGAATTGTGGTATAATCTCGCCTCAGATCAGCTAGAAGTGATAAAGCCGGATTCTCCAATTGATACGTATACTCTTATAGAGCAGGCAGATTTGGTGATATGCTATCTCTCTACTGTCGGTGTAGAGGCAGCCTACAGCGGAACTCCTACCATTTCCCTAAGCCATTCTTTGTATTCACGGTTAAATGTGGTCTATCAGCCTTCCACAAAACAAGAGTTGTTTGCCTTGCTGGACACTAAGAATTTGCCCCCCAAACCCATGGATAGAAGTCTTGAGTATGGGTTTTATATGAAAACACATGGAATCAGGCATAAATATTTCCAAGCCATCACTCATCGTGCAGGGAGGTATAGGGGAGTTAATTTACAGAAACTTGATTTCAAGCAGACGAAGAAAAAGTTGATCAGGCCCTTCAAGAAGATCTATAAAAAGTTTATAAAAATGAAAAAAGGCTGATATCCGAATAATGAAAGTTAATCAAAATAGCTCTTCTAAAGTAGTAGTGAGCATATGTTGCCTGACCTATAATCACGCAAATTTTATTGAGCAGGCAATAGAAGGATTTTTGGCCCAAAAAACAGACTTTTCGTATGAAATTCTTATCCACGATGATGCATCCACAGATGGGACTACGGAAATTATCCAGACTTACCAGACGCGTTACCCTCACCTCATAAAGCCGATAATCCAGAAGGAAAATCAATGGTCTAAAGGTCTCCGTGCTGTATCTGCAACCTATAATTTCCCAAGAGCAGCGGGGAAATATATTGCCATGTGTGAAGGGGATGATTATTGGACAGATCCTTTAAAACTTCAAAAGCAGGTTGATTTTTTAGAAAATAACCCAGATTATGTCATTACCTATCACGATGCAATGGTTATTGATGACCATGAAAAAGTAATAAAAAAGTCCAAGATGCCTGATCACAGCAAAAGGGATTATACCCAAAAGGACCTGATAGGGGGTAAAACGAATATTCTGACTTTGTCAATGGTTTTTAGAAATCTGGATAGTATCAAAGAAAAGGCAGAAGAAACTAGCTATTTTATGAACGGGGATAATTTTATCACCGCGCAGCTAGGTCTGTCTGGGAAAGGGAAATATTTTTCAGAAATCAAACCTGCAGTATACCGGCAACATGCCGGAGGCGTATGGTCAGATATTTCCAAAGAGAAAAAGATCGCCAATAAAATCAATACCCATTATTGGATGTATCGATACTTCACAAGAATCGGCAACGAAGATGCTGCAAAACTTTATTTGCGTAAATTATCGGGGAGTGTCAGTTTAACTGACAAAAAATATCGTTTCATTCTTGTGAAACATGGAGTATTCGCGCGGATAATTTCAGGGATTTCTCAATTTTTCCTGAAATTTTAGTTTTTTAGATAGCACGCTTATTCATATTATGAATATTCTTTTTTATACAAATAGATCCCCTTACAAAACGACAAGCCAGGGTGGGGCAGAAACTTCTTTGCGATTAATTGCTTCCAAATTTGCAGCCTTGAATCATACTGTGATTTATGTAGCCAGAGACAGGCAAGTGCAGTTAAAAAAAATAAGCCAAGTCAACGGCGTTACTGTTATCCATATAAAAGAGTTTGACTTTCCTTTTTCAAAATCTGGAATCGGCAAAAGAATAAAAGAGAGGTTAAACGAGTACGTGACTTTTCTTTTGATGCCGCCTATATTAAGAAAAAATAAAATAGACATAGTCCATACCTATTATTTGCTGCGTCCGTGTTTGTGGTTTTTGAAATTTAAGGAACAGAAAAAGTTTGATTTTAAGCTGGTTGTCAGAATGGCTGGAATGCATTGGGAGAAATCCATTAGGCTGAAGCCTACACTCAAAAGCCAGTACCAACAGATCTTCACGCAGGCTGATGCATTGAATTTTATTTCCAGTGGCTTATATACTATGTTTTTGGATGCTACCGAGCAATTGGGTTTATCCAGGGGTACTGGGTATTTCATCAAAGATATTGGTGTGGAGCCGTCTATTTCAGAAGGTGCAAAATGGAAGCAGGACCAACAGGTTACCTTTAAATTGCTGATGGCGACCAGAATGGCAAAGCTGGCCAAGCGCCATGATCTTCTTATCAAAGGCCTGTCTGAACTTGATCCCAACATTGCCTGGGAATTGACACTTGTAGGAGAAGGGGAGAAAAAAGAAGAAATTGAGCAATTGATTTTAAGGTTGAATCTGCAGCACCGGATTCAGATCTTACCTTATATGAACCAGGAGAAGCTGAAAAAGTTAATGCTTGCTTCTGACTTACTATGTCTTGCTACAGATTATGAAGGATTGAGCAAAATCGTAATCGAATCCATGTCAATAGGTTTACCTGTGTTGGCATCTGATGTAGTACCCTTGAACCAATATATTATTGATGGTGACAATGGCTATTTGGCAAGCAACACCGTAGATGGGTGGAAGGATAAATTGACCAAAATTATCAAGAATAGGGAAAATTTGGCATTTGTTTCCAGTCGATCAATTGAATTTATTGAAACTAATTACAATTCTGATAAGAATATTCTTACTTACGAAAAGGAATTTCTAACCTTATTGGAGAAAAAATCACAGACAATCTCATGAAATCGAGCATGTCACAAGCATCACACACAGGGACGATTATAATGCATGCGAGATTCCTTGTGACCTTTGAAAAACAATTATAAACACATGAAAGAAAAAGAGATACGTTTTTCAGATATCATAAAAGCCCTTCAACTAAACCGAAAATTGATATTGATCAGCGTTTTAGTAGGGCTCTTTCTGGGTTTTATACAGTTTTTAGGTTCCCCTAACGAATATATATCCACAACAACACTTCTGCCGGTGATAGAACAGTCAGGCAAACTGCCCGGAGGATTGGGAAGTTTGGCGGGTTTGGCAGGAATACAATTAAATGAAAACAGCGGAAGTACTATTCCTCCGAATCTCTACCCGGATGTTGTTAACAGTACTCCATTTGGGCTTTACCTGATCAAACAAGAGTTCTATTTTAAAGAGCTGGACCAACATATCCTGTTGGAGGATTATTTTGTCAATTATCAAGAACGGACACTTTTTGAAAAAATCAAGCGATTGCCCTCGGGTATAATTGGTCTGTTCAAAAACGGGGGTAAGCCAAAGACTTCAGCCGTTGACACTGCTGAAGTCAGGCGGGATTCCAGAAAGTTGGCCCCTAAAGAAAACTCCGCACTTTCACAGATCAGGAGTAGGGTGAGTGCAGAGGTAGATATGGCGATGGGACTCGTTACAGTCCAGGTTAAAATGCAAAATCCTGAAGTAGCTGCCAGATTGACCGAACTTACCTACAGTTACCTCTCCGAATACATTATGGATTACAAGGCAAGTGCGGATAAGCGTAACTTATTATTTATACAAGAAAGACTGGATGATGCAAAACTATCGTATGAGGAGGCGCAACTTAATCTGGCCAATTTCAGAGATAGGAACTTTAACCTTTCTAGTTCAAGTTCACAAGTGCGGGGAGAGCAACTTCAGAACGAGGTGTCTATCCAGTTTAATGTTTACAATGGTTTGGCCCAAGAAGTAGAGCAGGCCAAAATAAGGGTTCAACGTGCGTCACCTGTATTTAATGTATTGGAACCCCCTTATGTTCCGTTGAAAGAATCCAGTCCTAAATTGGTTCTAAACTTAGTGGTATTCGGTTTTTTAGCCGCAGCTTTGTCAATCTGTTATGTTTTGATTGCTAAGCCAGTGGAATTGGACCAATGATGACAAAACCCATTTTGTTTGTCATAAACTCACTGCGTTTGGGTGGGGCTGAGAAAATATGTGTCGAACTGGCCAATGCATTTGTGCAACAGGGTATTCCGGTAGATCTGGTTGTATTGGAATTACGGGAAGCTGTTTTGCGGGAAAATCTGGACCCAAAAGTCAGATTGACCAATCTGGAGATAGGCCATGCTCGGCAAGCCTTTTTTTCCTTAAAGAAGCTGATCCAGGCAGGAGACTACACCCAGACGCTGGTTTTTACTTTTCAGTTAAGTGTAGTCCTGGTATTAATCCGAAAATTAAGTGGACTCAGATTTCGGATTATAGCCAGAGCAATTAATAATCTCACCGAGAAATTCAAGCACGAAAGATCCCTTTGGCATAAATATGCAAGCTACTTTTTAATCAGGCAGTTTTATTTTGATGTTGACCATATTATTGCTCAATCCTCTGGCATGCACAGGGAATTGGAAAAACTGAGGGGGGGCAGGAAAACGGGTATTTCAACGATTTTTAATTTTCATCAAATCCGGCCCCTGAATAACTTAATCGGAACTGCAAGCCTGGATGGGCTTCAGAGTCAAAATAAGTTGCTTTTTGTAGGAAAATTGAAATTGCAGAAGAATGTAAGTTTTTTGTTGAAAGTCGCAGGTGAACTGGCCAGGACCAGACAGGATTTTCACTTTACCATTGTAGGAGATGGGCCTGAAAAGGAATCCTTACTGCAATTAAGGGGAGAACTTGGGCTTGCGGACAACGTAACCCTGGTTGGAGCCCAAAAAGAGGTGGCACCTTTTTATGCCAAAACTTCCGTACTGGTTTTGGGTTCTTGGTATGAAGGTTTTCCAAATGTGCTGCTGGAAGCACTGGAATTTGGCATCCCTATAGTTAGTGTGAACTGTCCCAGCGGGCCTGAGGATATTATTATCAATGAGGTAAACGGGAAATTGGTCAATGGCTACGATGTCGGTGAATTTGCCAAGGCAGTAACTGAGACCTTGCACAGAAAATGGAATAAGGAGGTTATAAGGAGTACGTTGAAGAGATTTTCAAAGGATACTGCTGTACAAAGCTACCTTGATCTGCTGACTGAAAAAAAAGACTCGGGTGCTGCTAAGACTTAAAATAAAAACAGTTATCGACTGGCTCCTTATAGGGTATTTGGTGACGCTTATTTTTTTATATCCTTATGGTTTGCCATTGTTAGGCAAAAACAATCTACGTGTATCCGACCTTTTGGCCCTTCCGCTTATTTTTTTGTGCCTTGTGGTGTTGTCCAAAACAAAATGCATCAAAGATTATCCAGTATTGAATTCCTTTGTTCTTGCATTTATTGCCTTTGAGTTATGCTATCCGATTTTAGGCCTTTTCTCCGGTTATGAAGGGTTGGGTGCTATTTCCAATACGTTGAGAATGGCACTTATATGGTTGCCTTTTTTACTTTATATCCATGTGTCAGAATCTGAAAAGGCGGATAGCCTGGATGGATTGTTAAACAATCTATTGAAGATCAGCATACTGATCAACCTGGTGTATGGGCTTATGCAGATCGCAAGCAGATTGGGGGTGGTCTCACCATCATTTTTGATCACCAAACACATGATCCCATTTGCAGTAGATGAGCATTTTCGTGTAACAGATGGCATCAGGGCTTCCGGTTTTTTTGTGAATACGACAGGTTTGTCTGTCTTTGCAATTCTTACCATGACCTACTTTCTTGCTAGGTTCATTGGCAAGCAGAGGAGTTGGGATGCTTTGTTTATACTTGTGAGTTTTGTGACTGTGGTAATCACTACTTCCAGAGCCGCGGTCTTGACAGCCTGCCTCACCTTGTTTTTAGGCTGGATATTCTTCGGGAAACGGCATAAAATTTATACCGGGCTGGTGTTTTTAAGTTTTGCCGTACTTGCTTTGGTTTTGATTGACCACTTTATTGGGCTGGATGTTCTATTTGGACGGTTTTTTAGACTGCTGGAAGGTGGGGCTTCTGACAAGTCATTTTCAGCGAGGTCGGGACGGATTTGGCCAAAGGTATTCCAGAAACTGGAACCCTATGAGTATGGTACTCTTGTGAATGCTGTCAGCAAAGTGGGATTGGTAGATTCCGGATATTTAACCTATTATGCGCAAGGTAAATGGCCGTTTATAGTGGTGCTTGTACTTATGCTGGTCGGGAGTTTTATCAAGTCGGTTAATTTATTTATAAACAGGGATAACTGGGGTCTTTTCTTGGTGATGGGAACCGTAGTCTATTTAGGGTTTACGATGGTTGTTTTAAACCCTATACGTTCGCCATTTGCTATATTCTTTCTCTTGTTTGGTCTTTGGTTATCAGAAACATACGCAATCAGAAATGCGAAAAATTAAAATTCTGTTCCTTGTTTCCACCTTGGAGCGAAAAGGTCCTACCAACCAGCTTTATTACCTCATCAAATACATGGATCCCAGGCAATTTGAGGCAAAGGTTATAACCCTTTCCAAAGAGCCTGAAAATTCAATGTTGGAACATTTCACTTCACTTGGGGTGGCTGTTTCATCCCTTAATTCTGGAAGGCTTAAAGGGCTCTTATTAAATAAAAGCGCAATTGATAGAATTGTGAAGGCGTATTCTCCGGATATCCTGCAATCTATGGGGCTGCGATCGGATGGGTACCTTACCCGGTATCAACAAAGCATACCCTGCATTACGACTTCCAGAAACTTCCCTAGGATAGATTATCCCAAAAAATACGGGAAAACCAAGGGAGGGATGATGGCAAGACAGCATTTACAATACTTTAAAAAACTACAGGTTGTATCATGCTCTTACGCAATAGCTAAGCAGCTCAGCACGGTAGGGGTTGATTCAGTGGTAATCCAAAATGGAATAGACCTGGATGTTTTCAAGCCGGTACCCAATAAGATTCAAAAAAGAGCTGAATTGGACCTACCGGCTTCAGCCCGGATTTTCGTAGTGGTCGGGAGCCTTATTGAAAGAAAAAATGTAAGGATGATCGTGGATGCATTTACGGTTGACCCTACCGATGCACTGCTGTTGATCATCGGTGACGGTCCAGATCGCGAAGATTTGAAACATGCAGCAGAAGGTAAGAATATTAGATTTTTGGGGGAAATATCCAATGTGCTGGATTATTTACAATGTGCTGATATTATGATTTCAGCCTCTCTGGCTGAGGGATTGCCCAACTCTGTTCTTGAAGGGCTGGCTTGTGGACTATCTATGATTTTATCTGATATAGAACCGCATAGGGAAATCATACAAGGCTCAAAATTAGAAGGTTGCCTTTTTCAGACTAAAAAGCAATTAGTTGATTTAATTGATGAATCCATAAATTCATATGATCAACCTATTTCCTCAAGGGAAAGTCTTTCTTTAATAGAAAGATTCAGTGCAAAAAAAATGTCCCAAAACTACCAGGAACTTTACCTATCTAAGTTATGAGTACGCAATTTAGTGCTTGGGAAAGATTATTGGCCAGATCCCTTAGTGCATTTCCACAAGCTAAAAATAAAATAAAAAAAGTCTACCAACGGATAAACTACACCATTCATAAAAAAGGGTATAGGTATAGATCGGATTACCAAGTGAATGAACTAGCAGAAAACCAGGGGGAGACATTTTTTGGATACTACGATAAATCTCCCGAATCCAAGGATGGGAATTTTATTCTATATCACTACTCTGAGTATTCTACCAAGAAAATCCCCTCTTCCTCACACCCAATAGAAGTGAGGCTGTGGGATATTACGAAAGGAGCTTGCGTTTATAAAAGAAAGGTTAAGAGTTACAATTGGCAGCAAGGGGCCAGACTTCAGTGGCTTTCGGCAACTAAGTTTATATTTAATGACTTTTCCGCTGAAGCGGGGTATCATGCAATAGTGGTGGACTACTCTTTAGGAGATTTTTCTGAGACAACCATAGAATTGCCTGTGTACGATTGCTATAATGACGACTATGCGTTAAGTCTTGATTTTCCAAAACTCCATGAGCTGAGGCCCGATTACGGATATAGAAATCACGGTGGCCAATCGGGAGATGCCCATCTGATGAAAAAAGAAGGGATTTATAGAGTGGATTTTGGTACTAAAACTTATCAGACCATACTAAACCTTTCTGATTTAAGTAAAGATGAATTTAATAGTTCCTCTTTTGAGTTGAAATCAGTTTCTTTGGGGGCGCAAAAAATCAATCATATAATGATTTCCCCTGATGGGGCCAGGTTCGTATTCTTACATAGGCTGTATATCAATGGTAGAAGATTTGACCGGCTGTTTGTAGCGGATCAATATGGTGACAACGTAAAGTTGGTAGCGGATGATCAAATGGTGAGTCATTATAGCTGGATAGATAGTGAACAGTTGGTTGTCTACATGAGGGTTTTGGGAGAGGGGGACAGGTATTATATTGTTCATGTAGTCACTGGAGAGGTATTTCCTTTGGGGGAGACCGTTCAGAGGTATGGTGATGGGCACCCAAGTACACTAGGTGAAATGATGATCACGGATACCTATCCAAATAAAGGAAGAATGAAGGAATTACTTTTATATAATCTAAATCAGGACATGTTGGTAAGTTTAGGGGAGTTTTTCGAGAGTTTAGAGTTCTACGGGGAAACCCGTTGCGATCTTCACCCGAGATTTTCACGCGATGGCAAAAAAATATATTTCGATTCTGTACACAGCGGTAGCCGAAAACTACATTGGATAAATCTGTATGGATAAGTTTTCATGCCTAATGTCTTTTTATAAAAAAGACAGTCCATCACATTTAGACCAGGCATTTGAAAGCTTGAGAGGACAAACCTTAGCCGCTGAAGAGATTATTTTGATTCAGGATGGGCAGGTAGGAAAAGAATTGGAGCAAATTGTGGAAAAATGGACCAGACTACTACCTATTCGATTATACGTCAATAAAGAAAATATAGGCTTGGGGCTGAGCTTAAAAAGGGGATTGGAGTTATGCTCATTTGAAATTGTTGCCAGAATGGATTCGGATGATATCTGTCATCCAAACAGATTTGAACACCAATTTAAATTTCTTAGTGCGCAACCCAACATATCTGTTGTAGGAAGTTGGATTGCCGAATTTTCGGATTCCATTGAGGAGATTTCCAACTATAGGAAATTGCCTTCCGAACCGCATGAACTCTTTTATTTCGCAAAGAAACGTTGTCCCTTGAACCATCCTACGGTCATGTATCGGAAATCTGACATCAATAACGTGGGAAGTTACTTTAATTTCAGATTCCAGCAAGATTATCACCTGTGGGGCAGATTATTGAATTCTGGATATAAAATAGCCAATATTCCTGAATCTCTGGTTTATATGCGGGTCGATGAACGGCTCTTTAATAGAAGGGGAGGGTTACGTTATTTTCAGATAGAGACACAGGTCCAAAAAACATTTCTGGATATCGGATTTATAAACAAATTAGAATTCGTACGGAATTATATTATCAGGGGGAGCATCCGGCTAGTGCCAAATTCCCTGCGTAAAATTTTCTATGAAACCTTTCTACGTTAAGGGGATCAGTTGCTGTTGATGAGCTTTAGTATCCTGTCAAACAATGATTCGGACTGGTCTTTCTGATTGAGCAATTCCTCAAGATATACTTCCAAATAGGTATAGTGGGAATGGGTTGATTGCGTACTGGAATCCTTGGGGTCGTTGGGATCAAGACCATTGCGGAGTTCCCAACTATCAGGAATTCCATCTGAATCGGAATCTGTAGGAAGTTCAGCAGTGGGAAGAGTAGGCCATCCTCCCACATCGACCTGACTGTCGATTATCCCATTTTGGCCATAGGTAGCTGTCTGGTCTTTGACCTCCCGGACGATTCGTTCATCGATGGGATCACGCTGTAGACTGGCACCCACTCCTTCCAAAACCCTGGTAAAAGCTACTTCTGCGGATTCAGGTTTTGTGTCCTGAAGAGAATAAGGTTTAGTGATTTTGAGCTTCGACAGATCACTGCCCCGAATTGGCCCTTTCCAGTTTCCTCCGTACCAATTGTCCGATGTGCCAGGAGAATCACCATAAATAAAATTTCCCGATATATAAAACTTCCCCTGGGGCTCCATTATTCTAAGCATCCTGAACCGCTGTTCTTCCTGGGTTGCAGGTCCGTATTTGTAGTAATTATTCACCAGATTATGAAAGCCGCCTTCACCTCCATAGGAGGAGTAATTTACCCAGTTATAAAGCACATTGTTCCGAAATTCCACGATTTCCTCATTGGGCTTTTTATGGTACCTGGATCCATTGAACCGGGGAAGTCTTGCAAATAAATGAGCCATGAGATTATGATGGAAAGTTGCTTTTTTACCGCCCCATATGCCTCCATAGCCGTGTGCTCTTCCTGAGGAATGGTAAGAATGATGCAGGCCTTCTGAGATAATCGACCACTGTAAGGTAAAATTTTCATTATCGTAAAATGATGCCACTTCATCATTTCCCCAGCTAAACGAACAGTGATCGATGATGATATTCTTCCTTTTTACCCCCGTAATAGCGTCGACCTCTTTTTTTGCTGTATCTCCGACCCTTACTCTGATATACCGGATTATTAAATTGTCCGCATCCAGTTTCACGGGGTGATTTTGAATAGTTATACCGCCTCCGGGCGCAGAATGCCCAGCAATCGTGAGGTCCCCGTTTTTTATTGTCAAGGGGCTTTCCAGGGGTATATTCCCGGAGACAGTAAAGATTATCGTCCGTTTTCCAGAAGTATCGATAGCCTCTCTTAAGCTTCCCGGTCCACTGTCGTTTAAGTTTGTTACCAAGAGCACTGCCCCCCCGCGCCCTCCGGTAGTATGTTTGCCAAAACCTTCAGCAGTAGGAAATGCAATCGGTTGGTCTTGGAAAGCAAATACCCTGAGGGGCAAAAGCATTAAAAAGACAAGAATTTTCATTTTAAGAAGAAAGTTAAACATTGAACTTAATATAAGAATTAATAACGAATTTTATAAGAGAAGTTCCTGTAAATATAACAGTTAAGAGGGTCGACTTCAAACTATATAGTTATTCAAAAATTTTACACCTTTGTCATCAGTTTAGGTTGGCTCGGTTCAAAAATCTCACCATTATTTTCAACAACAGATAGGGAAAACAAGAAAAGATATAGCGAATGGGTACAGAAAATAGAAGTGTTGGTTGGAAATGAACAATAAATTAAGGGTTAAGATAGAAGTGCGGACAGTCTTGTTTTTCTTGCTGATTTTTATTTTCCAGCAATCAGGAAGCTTCGCGCAACAGTTAAACGCTGACCTGCCTATACTTGAGCAATACTTGCGCCGTCAACAACTTCATGGAAAATTCGATTCTGCTATTTCCTTTCAGCTTAGACCCATCAGATTTGATGGAAGGGATTCCTCGGCTGCTTCGATGGTCGTTTCGGCTTACCTGACTGGTAAGACAAACCTGCCCAATCCTAAGGTCAGGTTCAATCTGCTGCCAATTCTATCTTCTTCTGAGTATAATGGAAAAAGGCCTTATGGTTGGGGGAACAAAGGTTTAGTTCCAAATGTAGGGTTTCAGACCTACCTGAGTACAGGTTTTTATGCGAGATTCCATTTTCTGGAAGTTCAATTTCAGCCAGAGTATGCCTATTCACAAAACAAAGCCTTTAGAGGTTTTTCTGATGATTTTCCCAGCAATGTTATCAGAGCAAGGTTTTTCTATTGGAATAACGGGGATAATCCAGAACGTTTTGGGGATGGCCCTACTTCAAGGGTTTGGTGGGGGCAATCAAGTGTAAATCTACTTGCCGGTCCAATTGCACTTGGGATTTCCACGCAAAATATATGGTGGGGGCCAGGTCAATTTAATTCGCTGACTTTTAGTGATAATGCAGAAGGTTTTCCCCACCTTTCCTTACATACAAGGAGACCAGTCAAAACATTTATTGGGAATTTTGAAGGTCAGGTAATCATGGGGCAGCTTGAAAATAGCGGACTTTCTCCTTCCCAGAACAATGAGCTAAATGAAGCCTACTTTGCAAATTTTGATGGGGACTGGAGGTATTTAAATGGACTATCCATTACCTATAACCCTGCTTTTCTGCCCAATTTGTTTCTTGGGTTTAATCGAACCTTCCAGCAATACAACAAATATCGGGTGAAAACATTTGAAGGGTATTTCCCAATATTTGAAGGCTTCCAAAAAGAAAAGTTTTTCTCGAATGGAAACTCAGTAGAATATGACAATAATGGTCAGGATCAGCAGGTGACAATTTCATTTCGATACCTTGTCCCCAAAGCTAAATTTGAAATTTATACTGAATTTGGTAGAAGGGACCATGCCTACAATTGGCGTGATTACATACTTAGCCCGGAACATGCCAGGGCATATCTGATGGGGTTCCAGAAGTTATTTGCTACTGGTAAAGCTGGTACTTTTATCCAACTGAGAGGTGAGATTACCCACCAGCAAGAGTCCAATAACAGGTACATTAGATATTTAGGATTAACAGGAAACCAAACGTGGCACACCCATGGTAAGGCTAGGGGATTTGTGAATTATGGAGAGACTTTAGGGGTGGGGAGTGGGGTAGGTTCAAATGTTCAAACGCTGGAAATAGCCAAAGTGTCAGGAATGAACAAAAGAGGGATTTTATTGGAAAGACTGGAAAACAATCAAGATTTCTTTTATCGTGCCTTTGGGCAAACCGAGGGTAGGAGACCCTGGATAGACCTAAGCCTAGGGCTACTTTGGGATCAGCAATGGAATAACCTTATCCTTAGTGGTAAAGCCCAGCTTATCAAAAGCTATAACTACCAATGGCAACAAAGCGACGAAAGTACGTCTGAATTTCCCAAGGGGTATAACCCTTTCGCGTTTTACGGAAATCTTAATTTAATATACAGAATTGGCGGGGCTAACTAATTAAGGGTTTTAATTCACTCAAATTCTGTTAGTTTTGCGCTCTATTTCAAATGAGTACCAAAGTTACTCATTTGAAATAGAGCGCACTGGGTGTCGGGCTTATTTTAAGGATGGGGCAAGAGTGTAATACTTTTCCCATGGATACTGCTAAGTTCTGGGACTGAAAGAGCGAAGCTATATAGTTTAGAGATTGGAAGTCAGGTTTTTAAATGATTTTTAAAGAAAGTTAGTCAACTATGAATATGGAATTAAAAGATGCGAAAATTGCCATTATTGGCTTAGGTTATGTGGGCCTTCCATTGGCTGTAGAGTTTGCCAAGAAATATCCTACGGTGGGATTTGACATAAATTCACAGCGGATCGGTGAAATCAATGCCGGCAAAGACAACACTCTTGAAGTGGAAGATGAATTGCTTCAGTCCGTGTTGGTCAAAGATTTTGCCAAAGCAGGAGCAAAGGGATTACTCCCAACCCATCAATCCGCTGATCTTGCTGACTGTACAGTTTACATAGTGACTGTACCCACTCCGACAGATAAACACAACCGTCCGGTTCTCACCCCCATGCTGAAAGCATCAGAAAATATCGGGCAATACCTCAAGCAGGGAGATGTAGTGATTTATGAATCCACTGTTTATCCAGGAGTCACTGAGGACGAATGTGTGCCGGTATTGGAAAAAGTTTCTGGACTGAAATTCAATGAGGACTTTTTTGCAGGCTACTCACCTGAGCGGATTAATCCTGGAGAC
Organism: Algoriphagus resistens; assembly: GCF_001442615.1. Lineage (GTDB taxonomy): Bacteria > Bacteroidota > Bacteroidia > Cytophagales > Cyclobacteriaceae > Algoriphagus > Algoriphagus resistens. The sequence goes on from NZ_LMXN01000001.1 coordinate 541,289, forward strand.
AAGGAGCATACCGTTGCCAAGATTCTGAAAGTCACCTCAGGATCCACTCCTGAGATTGCGGAGTTCGTTGACCAATTATATCGTTCAGTTATAAGCGCGGGAACACACAAGGCTTCTTCAATCAAAGTAGCCGAGGCAGCTAAAGTAATTGAAAATTCCCAGCGGGATATCAACATTGCCTTTGTCAATGAACTGTCAAAGATTTTCAACCTATTGGGAATAGATACCACTGAAGTGTTGGAAGCAGCAGGCACCAAATGGAATTTCCTTAAATTCAAGCCAGGACTGGTAGGAGGGCATTGCATAGGTGTTGATCCTTTTTATCTGGCGCAAAAGGCCCAGGAATTAGGCTATCACCCTGAGATCATTTTGGCAGGGCGCAGGTTGAATGACAGCATGGGCAAGCATGTGGCCACTGAAGTGATCAAGCTTATGATGCGCAAAAACTTAAAAGTGATAGATTCGCAGGTTTTGATTTTGGGATTTACTTTTAAAGAAGATTGCCCTGATGTCAGAAATACACGAGTCATTGATATTTACAAAGAATTATGTTCCTTTGATATACAGGTAGATGTTTATGACCCATGGGCAAATCGGGAGGAAGTGAAGCATGAATACGGTATTGATATTCTCTCAGGAGGTCTTGTACCCGATTTATCCGGTTATTCTGCGGTGATTCTAGCTGTAGCCCATAAGGATTTTAAGTCTCTTCCTATAGCGAAATCAGACAATCAGGTTGTATTTGATGTTAAAGGAGTTTTGGAAAAAAGTTTAGTCGATTCGAGATTGTGATTTTAAGATTTTGCAATAATTTGCAACAAACAATTCCTATGAAAAAAAAAATAAATAGATTTTTAGCGATTTTAATTTCAAGTATTACTTTATTTTCCTGCATTTCAAATGAGAAATTAATTTATATGCAGGATGCTGGTAAGGACTCTAATCCAGTAATAAGTTCAAGCGAAAGAATAGGATATCACTTTGATGATTACCTGCTTCAGCAGTTTGATATTGTAGATATCAACATCAAGACTACCAGTGAAGACTTAAATCAGATTTTTAATGCCACCTCCATGGTCAACCAAAATAACGGGATGATGGCAGGTGGTTCACAGGCCGGAGGGGATGTTTTTTTTATGAATGGCTATACAATTGATGAGGAGGGATTGATTGAATTACCTTTGATAGGAGAAATAAATTTGGTAGGATTGACCACAAAGGAAGCTCAAGCGAAGATAGAGGAAGAAGTCAAAAAATACGTCAATGAAGATGAGTTTTTTACCAGGGTAAGATTAGGAGGTATACGGTTCAGTGCACTGGGTGAATTTAATGCTCCTGGAAAATTAACAATTTTACAGAATAGGGTAACGATTTTTGAGGCAATTGCTGCTGCCAATGATTTGAATATTCTGGCTAAAAGAGATGAATTGGTGATTGTCAGACAATATCCTGATGGATCTCAGATCCACAGGGTAAATCTCAATGATAAAAACCTTCTGGCCTCAGATTTTTATTTTATAAGACCGAATGATGTTCTTTATGCAGAGCCACTAAAAGTGCGTGAAGTTGGTGGTGCAACAAATTTCCTTCAGACCATTACTTTGCTGACATCAACAGTCACAGCTATTGCTTTGATTCTAACCCTTGTTAATAATAACTGATAATGGATTTCGAAAAAGAAAATGATCAATTATTTGAGCAAGAGGACAGCTCATTTGATTTGAAAACTTTCCTAAATAAAGCACTAAGAATCTGGCCTTGGATTTTGCTTTCAGTCGTACTTTTTTTAGTGGCTGCTTTTTTTTGGACTAAGACCACGTTGCCGCTCTATGAGGTAAAAAGTAAATTTTTTATAAAGGAGAAAGAAAATACGCTGGCTCTTTTTGAAAAGCCTGCAATCATGGACGTTGGGTCTATCGGTCTTCAAAATGAAGTTATCATTTTGAAATCTAAACCCATAGCTGAAAGAGCACTTAAACAGCTGGATTTTAATATTGAGTATTACAGGGAAAGTACATTTGTAAATGAAAAACTTTACAAAAATGCCCCTGTTTTAATTCAAGTTGATTGGAATTCAGCCCAAATTATTGATGGCTTGATATCTATGTCATGGGAGAGTAGTGAAACATTTACGCTAAGTTTCAATGATAAAAAATATACAAAGTATTTACCTGACGGAACTTATACTTCTTTGTACAATATACCTGAAGCTCAAACTTTCAGCTTTGGAGATTGGGTGGAAACGGATCATTTTAGAATTAAGGTAGCAAAAATAGATACAGATAGCACAGGCTCAATATTATTTAAGCTACGGGATATTAAATCTTTGGCAAGTCATTACTCCACCCAATTACAGGTTGAAGCTGTTGAAAGGGGGGCCACTATAATGGATTTAAGTATTCACACTCCAAATGTGTTACAGGGAGAGGAATATCTGAATACATTGATGGAAACGTATCTTGCCCTCGAACTGCAAGAAAAGAATGAGGTATATGCGAATACCATAGCTTTTATTGACAGCCAGGTTGCTGGGGTAGCAGATGACTTGAGTGCTTTCGAGCGGGAACTTGAGGCCTTTAGGTCTGAAAACAAAATTTATGATCTTAGTACAGAAGGAGAGGCTGTTTATGAGAAATTATCAGAGCTGGAATCCCTTTTAAAAGATGAGCAATTCAAAAGAACATACTATCAAAGTTTAAAAGATTATTTGCTGCGAGAAAATTACAGAGACCTGGTAGTGCCCTCGGGAATAGGGATTGACGATCCTATATTGAATGCGTTGATAGAAAACCTTCTTGCTATGCAAGTGGATAAATCTAGGCTTTTAGCCACTCAGACAGACATGTCCCCTGCAGTCAGAGAGGTCAATAGAAAAATAGAAGATGCCAATAGGTCTATCAGGGAAATCTTAAACAATGTAGACGAAAATTCGCAATTAGTGATTAAAGATTTGGAATCCCGGATTGTTGATATTGAGAAGTCATTTCGTTCATTACCGCAAACCGAACAGAATCTTATTCGAATCCAAAGGCAGTTTACGTTGAATGAGAATCTCTACACATTTCTGATGGAGAAGCGCTCAGAGGCAGCTATTACCAAAGCATCCAACACAGCCAATAATAAGATAATTGAACCTGCAGGTGGAGGTAGAAGGGTTGTGCCACAACCGCTTAGAACCTATTTAATTGCTTTGTTTCTTGGTTTCTCATTTCCGCTACTGTTTGTTTTTCTTAGGGAGTATTTTAGAACTAAAATAGAAGATGTAAAATATCTGGAGAAAAAGCTAAGGGTTCCGGTGCTGGCCACTATTTTATTTAATAAGCTAGAAAACAACCTTGTAGTGTTAAATCATGGTAAGTCGGGTATTGCGGAAGGATTCAGATCGCTTCGGGCCAATTTAAAATTTGTGCTTCCAAATGAGAATAAGATAGCTATTATGGTGACATCTACTATCTCGGGAGAAGGAAAGACGTTTTGCGCGATGAACCTGGCCTCTGTTTATAGCTTGACAGGTAAAAAAACTATTCTGGTCGGCTGTGATATGAGAAAGCCAAAGATTTATGATGATTTTAAAATTGATAATAAAAAGGGACTTTCCACTTACCTAAGTGGTCAGGAGAAAAACTGGAAGAACGTAATCAACGAGTCTGGTTACAGCAATCTAGATATTCTTCTTTCGGGCCCTACTCCTCCTAATCCTGCAGAATTATTGTTTACAGATAGATTTAAAAACCTGATAAATGATTTAAAGGAATCATACGATGTAATTATTCTGGATACGCCTCCTATAGGTTTAGTTAGCGAGACGCTCGAACTGTTTAGCCACGTTGATCTTACGCTATTTGTTTTTAGACAGAATTTTAGTCAAAGATCTTTTGTAGATGCGCTTAATGGCATAAAAAGGAGCGCAGAAATTCGAAATATTTATGGTGTGTTCAATGGGGTAGATTCCAGAGAGGTGACCTATGGCTATGGGTATACCTATGGCTATGGTTATGGGTACTATGATGATGATAAAAAATAAAGAAACAGCCCATTAATTTCGTAATACAACAAATCAGGCCTATTTCAGGCCTGATTTGTTATTGTAACATATACCCATGAGTTTGTTGACTGATATAAAGAAGAGATACTTTAAGTACTTTTCTTTGTTTTATAAGTACTTAAAGCATAGGATTTTTGTTTTATTATCCTTAAGCTTTTTTGTAGGGATTTTTGATGGTTTTGGAATAGCCCTATTCATACCATTGATCCAGTCATCTATTGGTGGAGAAGGTGAATTGACGGAATCTTTAGGGAATTTTAAGTTTATCTTTGAGTTCTTTGAAGGAATGGGATTGGATATCACGGTTACATTTTTACTGGGATTAATGATATTCCTGTTCCTACTCAAAGGATTTTTTAAATTTTTGGACACGTATTATAAAACGCTTCTTCAGTCCTACTTTGTCAAAAATTTAAGGTATAAAATGGTAAATTCTTTGGAAGAAATGAAATTTACCCATTTTACTACCATGGATGCGGGTGAAATCCAGAATACCTTATCAGGTGAGGTGTATAAGGTTACCGCTTCTTTCATAGCATATTTTAATACGGTTCAATCTTTCGTATTGTTGCTTGTTTATTTTGCTTTGGCATTCTTTTCAAATTGGCAATTTGCACTGCTGGTTTCTATAGGTGGAGGACTTTCCAATTTTCTTTTTAAGCGATTGTATTATTCCACCGAGAAAGCCAGTAAGGGGATTTCCACTTCAAGTCACACTTTTCAGTCTTATATTATTCAAGCCGTACAGCATTTTAAATACCTAAAAGCAACTTCACATTTTGATATTTATAAGAAAAAGGTACTTGCGACTATTGATCAGATAGAGGGAAACCAGCGTAAAATAGGTTTTTACAATGCGATACTCTCTGGAACACGGGAGCCTATAATTTTAATTGTAATAATTCTGGTAGTAATTATTCAGATAAGCTTTATCGGAGGTGATTTTTCGACAATTGCTATGAGCTTGATGTTTTTCTACCGCTCGATGGTGCATGTGATTGCTATCCAATCCAGCTGGCAAGGCTTCATTTCAAATATAGGAGGCATTTACTCTGCTGAGAGCCTGATTGAGACGATGGAATCCGGCAAGGAAGATGCTGTTGAAAGTGATTTTCAACTGAAGTCTTTCAATTACAAAATTGAAGATGTTGAGTTTAGCTATGGGGATACGGCTCCAATTTTGAAAAATATAAACACAGAATTTGGTGAAAAGGAAACAATTGCTTTTGTTGGGCCGAGTGGTGGAGGTAAATCAACCTTCATCAATATGATTGTTGGGTTGATTAAACCTACTAAAGGTAAAATATTAGTAGGAGGGATTGAACTTAATAGCTTGAATATTAACAAATTCAGAAAAAGAGTAGGTTATATTACGCAAGAACCGGTCATTTTCAATGACTCGGTATTTAATAATGTCACATTCTGGAGTAATCCTGATCCGGAAAATGTTAGGCGTTTTTATCATGCGCTTGAACTTGCCAAAATGGACGGTTTCGTTAAAGGAATGTCAAATGGACATAATACAATACTAGGTGATAATGGGATGATTCTAAGTGGAGGGCAAAAGCAACGTATTTCCATAGCAAGGGAAATTTACAAGAATGTGGACATTTTGGTTTTTGATGAAGCAACCTCAGCATTGGATAGCCAGACGGAGCGTGATATTCAAAACAACATTGATTCACTGAAAGGTAAGTTTTCTATTTTTATAGTAGCCCACAGATTGAGCACAATACGTAAAGCTGACAGAATTATCTTGCTCGAAAGCGGTGAAATCGTAGAGCAAGGTGATTTTGAGTATTTGCTTGGAAACAGTCCTAAGTTCAACCACATGGTTAGCTACCAAAAGTTCTAGATAAGATGAGGGTAGGAGAAAATCCAACTAAAAACATTAGCTCAGAGATATCCTCTGCAGTTTACCATAGAATTATTCTCCCTGTATTCATTCCAAATCTCGTTGATTCCTATTTCAAAAGTTCTTTGGATATTCTGAAGTTGAATCTGGAATCCTTATTATTTACTATACATGATAGGAGCAGGATCACCGTAGTAAATAATGGATGCTGTCAGGAAGTAAGAGAATACTTGGAAAGGATGTATAATGAATTTCCGCTTTTCGATCAGCTCTATCATTCCAAAACTAATCTGGGGAAGATAAATGCAGTCTATTCAGGTATAAAAAGTAATATAGAAGAACTGATAACCGTTACCGATGCGGATGTAATGTTCAAGTCAGGTTGGCAGAATGCCGTAGAAGAGATTTTTTATGAGTTCCCTGAGGCGGGGATGGTATCTCCAGTACCTCACAGCTTAGGCTTTATAAATTTTTCTAACGCCACTACCTATTATGGATTATTTAAAGGGAAGTTATACTTTGATGAAGTGAGAGATCCTGATGGCTTAAAAAAGTTCGAAAATAGTATCCAGCGTACTATCCTAAAACCTATCCATTATCAAAAGTATTTGGTGGTAGACAATGGACGGGCAAAAGGTGTCATGGGCTGTGGGCATTTTGTAGCAACTTATCGAAGGGATGTATTTTCGTTTGCCCCGAATTTTCCTGCCAGGGATTTTTTATCCACTCGATCTGATAACGATTATCTTGATATGCCAAATGATAAGGGAGGCTTTTTAAGGATGGCCACCTTGAATAATTATGGCTATCATCTTGGGAACGTCCATGAACCTTGGATGGATGTGGAATTGGAAAAGATAAAGGCAGCACCTGTGGAAGAGAAATATTATAATTTTCCAGTTCCCAAGCCCTTAACAAGAATACAGTATAAAATCGGGTGGTTTTTCAACCGTTTACTCCTTCATAAGTTTAGGAAGCAGTTTTTTAAATCGAAAGGAGTTATAGGCTATTAATATGCAAGTAAAGCGTTTGATGATCAGTAATATAGGTCTTCCTGCATCCACCATAGGGAGCTGGACCAACTATATAGATAAGTTCAACAGGGAGGAAATTTACTTTGATTATATTTTGTCACCAAGCCAGGTTTCTGACACTAGATACATCCGGTGTATTAAAAATAAATGGATTACGTATACCCCTTGGTTAAGAAAGTATCAACTGTTAAAGTGGGTTGCAAAAGATTTTATCAAAGCTATTCAAGGATTATGTGGAAATGAAATATTGTTGAAGGTGGTGGTATTTGACGACCTTGCATTGCTTGAAGCTATAGCTTTAGAAAAAGAAAAATTCAAAGGGAGAGTCGAGCTTGTGTTTTTCTTTCACGGGTTTGAACTTAAGCTTTCAGATAATATCCAAGAGCGAGTAGATAAATTGCTGTTTTTAAGTAAAACTAGTTATTTACATAGTCTCCAAAATAGTGTGAAATTTGTACCTGAAGTCGCAGTGGTTGGAAATGGAGTAGATTCAAATAAGTTTTTTCCGCTAGATGATAGAGAGAAACAACAAGTAAGAGAATCACTGTCAATCCCCCCCAATACGGTTGTGGTGAGCTGGATGGCTAATGACAGACCCGTCAAGGGGCTTCATATTTTCATAAAAGTAGTAGAGCACATTCTGAAGAACCATAGCAATGTTTATGCATTGATCATTGGAGCCAAACCAGATATCTCTTTAAATAATCCTCGGATTAAGCAAGTAGGCCGTATTCCTCATGATACTATAGCTTCATATTTACAGGCTTCTGATTTTTATTTTTTTACTTCCTTATGGAAAGAAGGATTTGGATTGTCTGTGGTTGAAGCTGCTAAATGTGGGAATTGGATAATTACCTCTGAGAATGGAAGTATACCCGAAGTACTACAAGGTGTTCCTAGTGTTTATTTTGTGAAGTACCCAAATATAGTTCATGAATGGTGTAATACTTTTGAGCTAGCATTTGCTGAATTCATAAAGACTAGCTATTCAATAAGTTTCACTAAAAGTTATGATTTGCATACTTATCAAGAATGGAAATCAAAATTTGTAGATGCAGTAGGCTAAAGCGATGACCAATACCCAATCAAAATTAAACGATGTCTTGTCTCCAAAGAAAATATTAATTATAGTTCCAGATGGAATAGGTGTTAGGAACTATTTATATTCAACTCATTTTGAAAAATTAGCTAAAAATGCAGAAGTAAGTATTTGGTCAGGTGTTCCTACTGAAGTATTGTTGAAGAATTTGAAGATATCTCAAAACAATACGGTCTCGATAGCAGACTTATCGCTCTTTAGCCAACCTATACTATCTAGATTTTTTTGGGAAACTGCTTCCTGGGCCAGATTAAAGTTTTTTTCCAGAGAGGTTAAAAATAAAAGTTTGTTGTTTAACAGGGCCAATGCGAAATGGAGCCGTGTATGGAGATTGTTTTTATTTTGTACGCGGTTTTTAGGTACACTGATCTCTTGGAATTACAGGTTGATATCACTTTGTGATAAATTGAGCAAGCGTTTCTGGGGTGAGAAAACTATACGTTTTTATCAAAAACTACTGCAACACGGAGAATTTGATTCCATATTAATCACTCATCAGCGTGTTGCCCAGCTGATGCCCATATGTATAGCTGCCAATAGATTGGGAGTGAAGGTTACAAGTGTGATATTTTCCTGGGATAATATCCCTAAAGCTAAATTGGCTATACAAGCAGATTATTTCCTGGTTTGGTCGGAACACATGAAAGAAGAGCTTCAACTTTATTACAGGGAGATAAAAGCAGAAAATATTTTCATCACCGGGACTCCCCAGTTTGAGTTTTATTTTCAGCAGGAGAGGATTCTTCCAAGAAATGAGTTTGCCCAGAGGTTTGGCTTGGACATTAATCGCACGTGGATCTGTTATAGCGGGGATGATACCACTACCTCACCTTATGACGAACGATATCTTGAAGATGTATTAGAGGCTATTGCCACAATTGAGGAGGATATTAGGCCGCATGTGATCTTCAGAAGGGCTCCGGTTGATTTCTCTGACAGATATGACCGAGTCCGGGAAAAATTCAAAAGCCTTGTAACATTTATTGATCCTATCTTGCTATCTGATAGCACTATATGGAATGGTTTTCTTACTTCTCCGGAAGATGTAAATTTATTAGTAAATATGGTTAGGCATTGTGAACTCGTAATCAATATAGGATCCACCATGGCCCATGATTTTGCCGTTTACGATAAGCCTTGCATATATATAAATTACAATGTAGCAAATAGAATAAATTGGAGCATCAATACTATTTATAAGTTCGAGCATTTTCGGTCAATGGATGGAATGAATCCGGTAATATTTCTGAATGATAATTCGAAATGGGCTGAAACAATAAAGTACGTTATGTCAAATCCAGACAAGGTTGCTATTGACCGGAAGAAATGGTTAAGAAAGATCGTATTACATCCTCTCGAAAAGTCTTCTGACCGGATAATAGACCAATTGCTTAAATAATTATGCACATCGTATTCCTAACTGGCGAGTACCCACTTCACAATAAAATTCATGGAGGTATAGGATCGTTTGTTCAGACGATTGCAAAAGGGTTAATTAATGAGAATATAGCAGTTACCGTAATTGGATTTCACCCAACTGTTAATTCCGTTGATGATGATGGGGGAGTCAAGGTGATTTCACTCAGCCCAAGTAAAGTTCCTGGGTTAAAATGGTATTATAACTATCGGAAGCTGAACAATGAGTTGCGTAAATTGCATAGCAAATCACCTATATCGATAATTGAGTCACCTGAATTGCAATTAGCTTTTCTTGATAAAATTCCCGGGGTTAAATATGTTATCCGTCTTCACGGAGGACATCACTTTTTCTCAGTTGGTGAAAACAGGAAAGTTAATTTCTGGAAAGGCTTTCAGGAGAAACGCTCGTTTAGAAAAGCAGATGGTTTCATCGCTGTATCGAACCATGTCAAGGAAGAAACCCAGAGATTTTTAAGTTACGGCAGCAAACCAATTGAGATAATTAATTATCCTGTTTCTATTGAACGGTTTTACCCATCTGATCCTTCCAAGGTCAATAAGAACTCGCTGGTTTTTGCAGGTACTATATGCGAGAAAAAAGGAGTGAGACAGTTGCTGCAAGCATTGAAGTTACTGCATGTAGATTTCCCTGATTTACATTTGAACCTGTATGGCAGGGACTGGAAATTCCCAGATGGTAGATCATATACAGAATTGATGCAGGTGTCTTTTAACCAAATTAAAGATCATTACACTTTTCATGGTCCAGTAGAACAGGTCAAATTACCTTCAATATACGAACAAGCTGAAATCTGTATTTTTCCATCCCACTCGGAAACGCAAGGATTGGTAGCTCCTGAATCTATGGCAATGGAAAAACCTGTCATTTTTACCCAACTTGGGCCAGGTCCAGAGACAATAAATCATGGGATAGATGGCTGGCTTTGTAATCCTTTGGATCCTATTGATATTGCTGATAAGATTAAATTGGCTCTCAGCCAAAGGGACAGTTTTCCAGAGATTGGCCGTAGAGCTAGAGCCAGGGTGATCGAGAAGTTTTCACCTAAAAAAATCCTTAAATCTAATATAGTCTATTATACTTCCATCTGCCATCTGAAATGACCTTATTGATCGTTACACAGCTATCTCATGTTTTTAAAGACGGGAAGTATTATGCATATGGTCCATATACGAAAGAAATAAACATTTGGACCAAGTTTTTTAGCAAAATATACATTGTGGCACCATGTACCTTCAGTGATAAAATCAGTGGGATTGATTTACCCTATCTTTCAACAAATATTGAATTTATAAGGGTCCCCTCATTTAATTTCATTAATCCGGTAAATGCGATTAAAGCATTGGGGATTATCCCCTTGATTTTCTGGAAGATTCTCCGGTCAATGGGAAAAGCAGATCATATTCATCTTAGATGCCCTGGCAACATGGGGCTGTTGGGGTCTATAGGTCAGCTTTTTTTTCCTAGTAAAAAGAAAAGTGCTAAATACGCCGGAAACTGGGATTGGTCAATCAGACAGCCAAAGTCCTACCGGGTTCAACAGTTTTTGTTGCGATCCACTTTTTTAACAAGAAACATGAAGACACTTGTATATGGAGAATGGCCTGACAAGACGGAAAATATCATTCCTTTTTTCACTGCCTCTTATTCTGATCTGGACGTTCTTCCTTTTATTCCCAGAAAGATTGGTGGATTTGAGACTCCCATAGAATTAATTTTTGTAGGAACACTATCAAAATACAAAAATCCTGACATATGTATAGAGGTAGTGAAAATATTGAAGGGAAACAAAATTGCGTGCAATCTCCATTTATTCGGGGATGGGCCGCTTAAGAAAAGCTTGGAAGAACTCGTGGGAGTTTCAGAATTGGAAGGTTGCGTAACTATTCATGGCAATAAACCTGCTGAGTTCGTTAAGCGCTATTATCAGCAATCTCATTTTCTCATATTTATCTCGGATAGCGAAGGTTGGCCTAAAGTAGTTGCTGAATCAATGTTTTGGGGATGTCTCCCCGTCACAACAAAAGTTTCATGTGTTCCTCAGATGTTGGACTTTGGAAGCAGAGGGGTATTAGTATCTAAGAATCCTTCAGAAATAGCTGAACGGATACAGTTTCTGGCGAGTTGTCCTGATGAGTACAACATAATGGCAAGGAAGGCACATGAATGGTCTACTGGTTATACGTTGGAGAAATTTGAATCTGAAATTGGAAGATTGGTAAATTCCCAGAGATAGCGCTTTTGTCAACTATTCAATTCCGTCCGAGCGCTACTGTTAATCGCCATTCAGCAATGCCTAATTACTTCTGACTTCTACCCAAAACATCTCAAACTTTACCCAATGAAAATAATGCAGCTTGTTGATTCCCTTAATTATGGTGGGACGGAACGTATGTCCATTAACATGGCTAATTTATTTTCTGAAAAAAGTATTCAGAATATCTTGGTGTCGACAAGGAGAAGCGGCCCCATGGTTGAAAACTTAAATAAATCAACCAATTATTTAAGTTTAAAAAAGAAAAATGGACTCGATGTCTGGACTTTCTTTAAACTATATTCCTTTGTCAAAAAACATAAGCCGGATGTTGTTCATGCCCATTCGACATCCATTTATTGGGGTACCCTTCTTAAAATCCTTTTTCCAAAGCTGAAATTGATCTGGCATGATCATTTTGGTCTAAGTGATCAATTGGAACAATACCCACGGAAAGAATTGAACTTCTTTTTGAAGTTCGTTGATGCGATTCTTGTGGTGAATGAGAAATTAGAAATGTGGTGGAAAGCAAAAAAGATATTGTCTTCGGACAGAATTTTCTTGATTTCCAATTTCCCATATGTTGAATTCAAGGGAAGGGAAGGGATGGGCACCCCTGTAAAATTACTCCACCTGGCCAACTTTAGAAGGCAAAAGGATCATCTCAATCTACTGGAAGCTTTAAAGATAATCCATCTTAGAGCAATTGATTTCAACATATCGCTAGTTGGAGAGATCGTTGAAGAGGACTGTTTCAAAGAGATCAAAAGTAGAATCACGGAGTACGGCCTAACTGAGAAAATAACTTTTTTGGGACCAAGTATTGAGGTAGATAAATTGCTGAACGAGTCGGATATAGGTATCCTTAGTTCTGTTTCAGAAGGGTTGCCTGTAGCATTATTAGAATATGGTCTGGCAGCATTGCCCACAATCTGTACAAATGTAGGGGATTGTGGCAAGGTGCTGCCCAGTGAAAAATATGGATGGCTTGTTCCTGCACAATCACCGATAGCTATGGCCAATGCGCTTACCTACGTGATGTCCAATCAGAATCAAGCGCTGGAAAGAGGTAAAAATCTCAGGGGATTTGTTTTGAAAAACTTCGGCCCTGACAGGTTTCATCAGCTATATCAACAGATTCTTTCAGATCGTCCACAACCTTGAACATAAGCTGCTGGGGATAAGTCCACACAAGGACTTTTTATACCATAGACTCTAGTTCGAGTAGGAGTTCTCCCTAAGATCGATTATTAGGATTGTAGAAAAAGTAAAACGAAACAACTGTTGAATTTTCCTGGGGTCAATTTCAGTTGAGGTTTCAACAAAATGTAATGTTTATTACCGATTAATTTTCATCACCTGATAGCCATCGACTTGCCCTATTAATTGGGAAGGGATGGGAAGATTATTTGCCCAGGGGTGCAGTTGGTCAATAATTAGAAATTCGAGATTTATTTCTGAAATAAAATCTAGTTGTGCCTTTTCAATTTCATTTTCAGCGTATCCTTTCTCAAACGCATACTGATAAAACGGAGAGCCCACCACACCATTTACAATATATGCCTGTTGATAGGGGTTTACATTATCCCATTTGATATCGTATACCGAAAGATTTACAGGCCAATAGCCATTCATAAATCTCCTCATATTAATCATGGGGGTGACAGTTTTAGGGTTTCTCCCAAAGAAATCAGCGCCTTCGTAGAAATCTTTCCTGGTAATAAACCCGATTCGTGGGTAATTTTCCTTAGCGACTAATTTTTCTGCCAATTGTTGGTAATCCTCACCGTTGATTTCCAATCCCTTTTTAAGGAATGGGTTGTTGAATATTAACCCTATGGTAAAAAAGGCTGATAAAACTGTCCATTTTCTCCACCCTAAGCAGTAATGGTAAAATATCCAAATGGATGTAACTATGAAAATTTTTGTAAGCGGTTGGATGTAATTTTCAAAAATCTGGCCCCCGTCTACGATGAAATTAATCATGGATCCTCCTAACCATCCGGTAGCGGAAATAATAAGCAGCACCATAAGGGTTTCCTTTAGTCCTTCTGCTTTCGATAGTGTAGCCAAAATCTTTTTTCTTAAAATATATAGCAAGAGGAAGTAAGGCAGTAAGGGTATGATTTTCGACAAGAATACCTTTATAATGGAAATAAATAAGGTTCCATAGTTTTCTATCTTGCTATAGTGTTCAATGATCAGTCCCTTTATCTCTATATAAGGGAGAATTTCCGTGGGACGGTTCACTATCAAATAGAACAGCACAAAAAACAATAGGATGCCGAATGAGAGTAAGATGGAATACCAATCTGGTTTACCTCGAAAGATCCATTCCAGAATCAGATAAATCAATATTCCTCCTATAACTGTAGGTAATGGTGTTGAGTATAGAAATACACTTATAAAGAGAGGGAATAGCCGTAAATCCTGTGATTTGTAAGAATAATTGAGCAGAGCATATACCAGACATGAGGCAATGATCATTGCTTTAAGCTGCGATATATTAAAAATGGAATAATCTCCGTCTTTAACTTCGAAGCCGGAAAGAATAGAGATTTTCAAAGGGGCAATGAATAGTATTGCCAAGAAAATAAAAAGGAACTCAAAAGTTGTGAATTTAGATTTTTGTCTGAGCAAGGCTAGAAAACCCAACGTAAAGAGAGTCAGTAAGAAAGGATAAATTACCAACGTTAAACCCTTATAATATAGTGTACCAGTAGAAGAGGAAATAATAGCCGCAGCCCATAGGTCAGAAAAGTGAAAATAATCAGGTTTTTGTTCACTCACATTTATCCAGTTGTAGAAATGGGTGGATTCTTTACCAAAGTAATTGATATAATCCGCTACGGCTGAGTAAAAATTGGCATCGCCCCAAAAGTAATGTAGTCCTCCTGAAAAGTCCTGGATTTGCCATAGTGCAATAACGAAATACAGGAGATTGAGTGCCGCAACGGCACTGTACCAAGAAAGGTCAGTTGCCTTGAACCACTGCGGGTTTTCTTCTTTATCCCCCTTTTTACTGTGTCGGAGGATAAAATATAGAATGAGAAGCAATACGCCGCTGGCTATGGTATTGAATTCAGTCTTGTAGATTGCATAGCAGGTTACAATGAGGGTAAAACCCCAAAAATGTGCTAAAAACAGCCGATGTAGTGGGGTTCTATGTTTAACGGCTAAAGCCTTTGTGAAGGCCGCCCCGATGATGAAGCTACTCAAAGACCAGAGTAGAAGAATAAGGTATAAATAAAAAGCTTCTTTTATCTGAACCATAGCTAGTTGTAATTTTCAAAAAGGTGAGCTAAGTAACTGGCCTTTGTTTTTCAACAAAGAGATTAGTTTTTAGCCCTGCAAATTAGTGGTTTCTGAAGTATTTTAAGGTTTTTGAGATCCCTTTTTCAATAAATCAAGCCAGAGTTATCCTTAAAGCAGGCAAAACTATAATATCCTTAAGCCTTTGATAAAATGTTTTTTTTAAACCTATTTTACTTCGGTAAATATCGTTGATAAACTAGCTTGTTCAAGGGGATTTGTGAAAAATCCAGGCTGGTGGAAACAGCTGTTTTTTTACTCTAAATTAATTAATTATGTGGGATCAACTCTCAAAATTTAAGTATGATCTTTTGCGCCTCTCGGGAAGAAATAAGCTTAGGATTCTTATACTCTGGCTTAACAGATCTTTCTGGGCGATTTTTATATATAGATTGGAAAGAGGGATGTTTTTGACATTTGGCAATGTTTACTCAGTGATTAGAATCCCGTTTTTGCCTGTTTTAAAATTTTTTGAGGTGTTTTCCAATGCGGAAATAAACTACAGGGCAGATATAGGAAAGGGTTTTTTGATCCTTCATTCTGCTCTGGGGATTGTGATCACGGGATATGCGCAGATAGGTGATGATCTTACCCTTACCGGAGGAAATGTAATCGGAAGTAAGGATTCTGGAAAAGATGGTGATATTCTTCTTGGGAACAACTGTTTTTTGGGGGCAAATGCGGTTATTTTAGGACCGTTGAAGCTTGCCGATAACATTAAGGTAGGAGCTTCTGCATGTGTGGTGAAATCATGTCTCACTGATGGTTCTGCTTTGGGAGGAGTGCCTGCGAAAGAAATAATTAAACAGTAATTGTATAACGGAACTTTAGATAGTCAAAATGAAAATTTCCATAGTCACCCCATTTTTCAATGAATCAGAAGGTATTTCTTTTTACTTCGAGAGGTTGGTTCCTATTTTGAACAATCTTGGCTATGAGTATGAGATTGTCTGTATTGATGATGGAAGCGAAGATGAGACTTTTGAGATGTTGGTGTCCTACAAAATAAAATTCCCGCAGATGAAATGTGTACGGCTGAGCAGGAATTTTGGAAAGGAGGCTGCTCTTACCTGTGGGCTCAACTACGCAGATGGAGATGTGGTAGTGCCTATGGACTGTGATCTTCAGGATCCTCCGGAATTATTGGAGACTATGATTGAAGAATGGAAAAAGGGGTTTATGGTAGTGAATGCTAAGCGATCTGATCGGGATGAAGGATTTATGAAATCCGTGTCTGCACGGATTTTTTATAAATTGATCAACAAACTCTCAGACAGTAACATCCCTGAAAACGTGGGAGACTTCCGTTTGATGGATAAGCGGGTAGTTCAGGCAGTCAACCAGCTTAAGGAAAAAACCCGTTTTATGAAAGGGATTTTATCTTGGCCGGGCTTCAAAACCACATCCATCACCTACTCCAGGCCTTCAAGAATTCATGGTAAGCCCAAGCAGAATTACCTTAAACTTTTTGCTTTGGCATTCGATGGAATAGTGTCCTTTTCGGATATGCCTCTAAAAGTGATTGTAGGGACAGGATTTACCATAACATTTTTCTCATTTTTGTATTTGATTTTTATTGTTCTGAGACCTTTTTTTATGGAAATCGATGTTGCAGGATATAGTTCTACTATTGCCATTATTCTGTTTTTGGGGGGAATGAATATGCTATCAATCGGTGTGGTCGGAATATTTATTTCAAAGATTTTCAACGAATCGAAAAACAGGCCGATCTATCTGGTAGAAAATGAAGTTATTTAGTTTTACAATCCTGAATGCAGTCTAATTTGCTATTAGATTCCTTATATTTGAGTCTATCACCACCTAATCCATCCATGGCCATATTGGACAAGCGCTTTCTTTTCTGTCTATGGTTATTTTTTACGCTGTCATT
Organism: Algoriphagus resistens; assembly: GCF_001442615.1. Classification (GTDB taxonomy): domain Bacteria; phylum Bacteroidota; class Bacteroidia; order Cytophagales; family Cyclobacteriaceae; genus Algoriphagus; species Algoriphagus resistens. Next base: position 558,217 of record NZ_LMXN01000001.1, read on the forward strand.
AAACGCCAGCGCTCAGGAAGCGATTATCATCTCCAGAGAAGGGTTTCCTTACTGTGAACCATTTACCGGAACATTAGCCGAAACGAGGGGAGAAACCGTTTTTGGCGGAGAAACAGGTACTCTTGGAGCATATTTGACCAATCAGCCCGCAGGTCAAGGTGCTCTTAGGCTGACCCAGGCAGAGGGGGGGACCCAATACGGAGATGCAGGTTATGCCTATATCGATATTCCTTTTTCTTTCAAATACGGAGTCAAAGTTTCCTTTGAGTATTTCAGCTATGGCTCTACCTCAACTATTGGGGCAGATGGAATCAGTTTTTTCATGTTTGATGGGCGCTATGGGAATGTTTCGGGTCCTTGGGAGTTTAGACCGGGAGGGTATGGCGGATCGCTGAGTTATGCCCCACATACGGGAAATAGTAATCCTGGGATGACCGGAGGATATATTGGGGTTTCCCTTGATGAATATGGGAATTTTGCAACAAAGACGGAAGGAAGAAACACAGGTATTGAAGATTATGATCCAAGCGAGGCACCACCGATAGGTCTATATATCAGGCAAAATTCCATATTGGTAAGAGGACCGCAAAATGTAGGGTATCCCTATATTAGAGATTTGCATAAATACACCAACTACTCGAGTACGGCTTGTACTGTATGTGTGGATGCGGGCGAAGAATTTACCATTGATGTTCAGCAAAGTCAACGGGTGGAAGACTGCGCTGAGTCAGGCTACAGAAAAGTTTTTCTTAATCTTGAGCCTGCCGGTACAGGGTATTTACTCTCTATGTACATGCTGGTTAATACCGATGCACGTGGCCCGAGAATTGTAAAAATATTTGATGAGGTACCTTATAATTATCCAGGATTTGAGACTTTAAAGCTAGGTTTTGCTGCATCCATTGGAGGATTTAACAATATCCATGAGATCAAAAACGTCGTAGCTGAGGTTTCAGAAATTAGTGATGAACTGAAACCTAAAACCGAAGACAAAAACTTTCAGATCTGCGTGGATGAAGCTGAATTTGTCGTCCAATTCCCGATTGTAAATCTAAATGATAGAGGTTCAAACTTTATCAGATGCCTTCAGTTATTTGAAGACATTTCCCAGGTACCGCCACCGGGATCCTCAAACGCTTGGCCCCCAACGGCAGCCGGTGGGTGCGGTTTCGGAGATGCGCCTTGCTACGGAATTTGCGATCCGGAAAACTATGACGTTACCCTTCCCGGTAAGGGAACTTTTACTTCAAATTTAGGTGATCTCACCGATGTCAACCGGGATGAGGTAAAAATTGATTTTCTCGCGGATGATGGATTTGTAGGGGAGGCTGTTATTTGGTATACGGTAACTGATCGTTTTGGACTCGTATCAGATCCTAAAAAGATTACAGTCAATGTGCTGCCAAGACCTGTCCTAAGAAGTGCCGAAGAGGTATATCCTACCTGTGGAGAGCAGTATGACGGAAGTATTGAACTGGTGGTAGAAAATCTATATGATGGGTTTGAGTACAGATGGAGTGCTTTGGAGGATGGGGATCTTGGTCAGGCAGGTTCAGTGGAAGATCTCGGAGGAAATGTTCGCCGGTTTATATTACCCAATGTCAATACCGATACCTATTCATTGTATGTAGCCAATCCTTCAGATGGTGAAGGGAATTGTGAACTTGAGATTTACACTGAGACCATAGGGTTGGAATTAGGAACACCTTTGATAGTAGAACCTTTAAGTGAAACTGTATGTGAGGGAGACCAGGCACAGTTCACCGCCCAAGTAGAAGATCAATACAATTCAGGAAATGCACAGGCAAATTTCCTCTGGTACATTGCTGAGGATCGTTCAGGAGGTGCATTGACTACTGGTTCAACGGTGAATATCGACGGATCAGAAGCTAAAATAACGCTGGGGCCGAATGGTGTTTTGATGATAGATGGTCTTATGGCCGATGGCAGTAGTCCAAAGGAATATATTTTTTATGTTGAGGCAGAAAGCCAGGATAATCCCGGAGGAAATTTTTGCCCTTTTGTTAATGAGCCACAAGCGGTTTCCGTTACTGTTTTCCCTTCTATAGATGTTACGCTCCAGACCGAGGGGGATTGGTGTCTGGATGGCAGGGGTAGGGTGACCACAGACGATCTGGGAGTTTCAGGCGAAAAGACTTTCACACTCAAAGACCAAGAGGGTGCTACTGTTGATGAACGCACAGTTGTCCAATATAGCTATGCCGAGCTTCCCGTAGGGGAATACACGCTGGAAGTGAGGCATCCTCAGGTTTGCTTTTTCCCCGCGGAATTTAGCATCATAGGGCCTGACGAACCGATTTCGATCAGCGAAGTCAGACGTGTACCAGCCAGCTGTGGTCTGGACAATGGTTCCTGGTCCTTCACTGTGGAGGGAGGCAATGGCCCTTATGATGCCTCTTCCATAGCGGTGTCCGGAGGACCTATAGATGAGACTCGCTTTGAGGAAGCCACGGGGGAATTTACGCTGACAGGTTTGGCCTCAGAGACGGACTATACGATTACGGTGACTGATGAACAAAGCTGTACGCTGACCTACAGCCTGCCGGGTACTCCTGATACAGACCCGAGCTTTGAGGTGGAAGGAGATGAGATATGTGCAGAAGTGCCTGACGGGGGAGGTCCCGGGACAGCGACCGTGCGCCCTGTCGTGATTGAGTTGGCAGGCTCCACACCTATTTATCAGTGGTATTTTAAGGAGGAAGACGGGGTGGAGATTGCCCTGGAAGATGGGGATGAAGTTGTAGGTGCAGCGGTCAGTGTTTCTTCTGATGGAGAGGCTTCTTTTATCGGTCTGCCTGCCTCAGCTGTTCCCTATGTGTTCCTTTTGGAAATCACCGATGAAGACGGAAAGATATGTAATGGTCCCAAGCTGAGGGCTGAGGTTCTGGTCAATGCCATGCCTGCCCCCTCATTCCAGCTGAAGGATGTAAGCTGCTATGATGGGAATGATGGATCGATCCGACTGGACAGCGGAGGATCGGACACCTTTACCTACACCCTGCTTACGACGGGCGAATCCAATTCCAGCGGCATTTTCACAGAACTTTCTGCGGGAGATTATTCGGTGCGGGTAGATAATGGAGTGAGCGGATGTTGGGAGGAATTTTCCATGAAGATCTCCCAACCGGATTCACCGCTGACTATTCAATCCTTTGATGTGCTCAAAGCCTCCTGCGGATTACCCAATGGCATTATCCAAAACTTGACTGTGACTGGTGGTGTGGAACCCTATACGGTGACGTGGTTTGAAGGGGAGGAGTCAGGAACACCTCTGGCTCAGGGTTCTGAGGATGGCCTGGAGGATATTTTATCAGGTACTTATACCGTGATGGTCACCGATGCGGCTGGTTGCGAGGAAATACAGGAAATTGAAGTAGGAAGCATGCCCGATCCGGAATATCAGGTTGCAAGGGTTTTGGAAGAATGTGAGGGGGAAGAGGTCGTTTTGATCCCTGTTCATCTGGCCCCTGATCCAAATGACCCTCCGGCTCCTACGGAGGTGTTTTGGTATAAAGAACCTGGTAGGGAGGGGTTGATAGAGAGCGGTCAGGACGAAGATGATCCGAAGGTGAGCTATGAAGTGGATGATTCGGTATGGATCAATCCCCGATTGAAGGTTAGCGGTCTGGCCCCGGGAACCTACACCTATTATTTTTATGTGGCCTGCACCAAAGAGGAAATTCCGGTGGAAGTCACTGTGGCACCTATTCCAGAGCCTGAGTTTGACGGGACGGTGGAGATCTGTGCTGGAGCGGCAGATGGTAGGATTCAGGTGTTGTCCCCAGAATCAGATGCTTGGGAGTTTTCCATAAATGGAGGGGCATTTGTCTCTAAGGCCGCTTTGGAGTCACAAAACTTCGAACCGGGAGTGTATGAGATTCTTACCCGATCCCAATATGGATGTGAAGCCGGGTTGAAATCTGTAGAAATTCTGGGGACAGAGCCTTTGGATTTCCAGGTGATTGATACCAAAAATGCGGCCTGTGGGGTTGACGATGGACTGATTACCCTGTCGGTGGAGGGGGGATGGCCTGAATATGAAGTGACCCTTACGCACCGGGAATCCGGGGCGGTGACTACAATAAACACTACTGACAATCAACATACGTTTGATGGCTTGGTTGCCGGTAGCTATGAGCTCCAGGTTGCTGATGTTGAAGGTTGTGTGGTGGTTCTGGACAGTCCGGTAGAACTTTTGGACGGTCCTACGGAGATTTTGGTTGACAACCTGGTGGAAATCTGTGAAGGTGAGCAGGTACGATTGAGCCCCGCAGTCAACCCTCCCGTTACTGATAAAACATTCAGATGGTACTTTGGTACTACTGCTTCAGGACAGGAGATAGTGGACGGAACGGTGAACGGGAGCGCTTCATACCAGGTCGGTTCGGATGGTACGCTGATTGTATCCGGTCTCCTGGAGTCTGATTCACCGCTCAGGTACTCCGTCCGTGTAGAAGGCCCTGAAATCTGTGAGGGAGACATACAGGTAGTGGAAGCGCGAATCTATCCCGATCCTGTATTTACTGCTATGGCCGAAGATGAGGTCTGCTTTGGAGATGGCGGGGCTATTGTTCTTAACTCAGCAGTAGGGGCATCCAACATTCAGTTTAGCGTCAATGGGGGGGCATACCAAGCCTATCCGGGCAATCGGATCGAAAATCTGGAACCTGGAGTGTACCGTTTATCTGCCATACATGCTTCCGGCTGTGAATACATTCTACCACAAACAGTTGAAGTCAAGGGCCCAGAAGCTCCTTTGGAGCTGGTGTCAATGAATGTAATTGATGCATCCTGTAGCCAGGACAACGGCTTGATTCAGGGGGTGCTTTCGGGGGGATGGCTTCCCTATTCCATAACCGTAGAGACATCCCAGGGGCAATCAGTCGCTGCACAGGTCGCATGGAATGGGGATTCTTTTGAAATTAGCGGGCTTGGAAGGGGAGAATACATCCTACAAATCAATGACAACCGGGGGTGTGAACTGTCGACTGAAGTACTATCTATTGTAGATTCGCCGACTCCGGTGCTGGCAGAAGATGTGGAAATCTGTGTCGGAGATGATGCGTTACTGACGCCAAGTGTTCCTAATCCGACCTTGTCTCCCCAGTTTACCTGGTATAGGGACGAGCAAGGCACCGAGGTCATCCAAAATGGAACCTTTGATGGGGCAGCATATTCCATCGCTCCAAATGGACAGCTCACGATCAGTGGATTGCCGGCAAGTGACACGCCTTTATTACTGTATGCAGGTGCTACCGGAGATGGGGTATGCGGTAATGAACTGAAAGAAGTGGAGGTGCGCGTCACTGGATTGCCGAACCTACGGACTTCTAATCCATCCATCATCTGTGACCCCACTCAGACCGTGGATCTCACCCAGTTTATTGAGGGATTTGATCCGGAATTATACGATTATCATGTAAGAAATCCTTCAGGGGCCAATATGAGGTTAGAGGAGTTAAAGACTATATCCGAATCAGGGAATTATATAGTCCAGATGGGGATGAAGGGGAGCTCGTGCCTGACTCCTGCCGAACGGATCCTGGTAATTATTTCGGAAACGGAGCTGGTTGCAGGATTCGACTACCAGATTGAAATCGAGGATGGGAGTATTTCAGTAAACCAAGACATAAATATCGGCGAAGATGTAGAATTTTTGGATACCTCGCTAGGTGATGCAATACTATGGAACTGGGATTTTGGTGATGGGAATTTCAGTTCAGAACAAAACCCCGTTCATTTATTTGAAAAGAAAGGCAGATATGTGGTTAAACTAACCACACTGGATAAAAATGGTTGTGAATCGGAGTTTCAAAGAGCCATTGAGGTATTTGACGATTTTCTGGTTATTGTACCGGATGCATTTACTCCGGACAGATCAGACGGTAAAAACAATTTGTTCAGTCCCAAATTCCGTGGACTGTCCCAGATTGAGCTTTTGATTTTTAATACATGGGGTAATTTTATCTTTAGTTCAGACTCAATGGAAAACATTGGATGGGACGGGAAATTTGAAGGGAAGGATGTACCCAATGGAAATTATGTTTATAAAGTCAATTATACCAGTCGGGGAGGGCAGAAAGGTACCCAGACCGGTGTGTTTATTTTGATAAGGTAAGCTGGTTTTCTTTATGCAGTCAGCTAAAGGTGACCAATTTGATAGCAACAATAAAATAAGAATTAAGCTGATTGGTAGAATTGTGTATTTTTGGATTCGAATGTAAGCTTTAGGTTAAGCCGTGGTAGATTGCTTTAGTCAGCGTTGCATCCCTTGAAGTAAGTTATTGTCAGAATTCCCCTAAATAAAAAATGAATTTTAAAGTTGTGGTACCTGCCAGGTTTGGCTCAAAAAGATTTCCGGGGAAAAATAAAGCCAAGCTCAGTGGAGTTCCTTTAATTAATCACTCAATCCAGTATGCAATTGATTCGGGAATTGATCCAGATGATATCTGGATCAATTCAGATGATCCGGAAATTTTGCAGATAGCATCTTCTTTCGGAGCCAATTCATATATGAGACCTGAATATTTAGGTGGAGATTTAGTTTCCACAGTTGATGTTCTGAAAGATCAGATTGATTATTGGGAGAAAGAAAATATTAAGGTTGATGCAATTGTGTTATTGCAGGTGACCAATCCTCTTAGACCGCCTAATCTACTTCAGGGTGGGATTGAAGTGTTTTTGAGAGAAAATAGATCTAGTTTGGTTACTTTTTCGAAGTTAAACAAGAAATTTGGGGCTATAGAGAATAAGCTTTTCAAGCCAAGGAATTATTTACCTGGGCAAAGAATGCAGGATATAGAGCCGATGTTTTATGAGAATGGCCTATTATATATTTCATCCGTAGATCTGGTTAAAAAGGGCTTTGTGGTAGGTGATGATGCCTTTCCTATGGTCATTGATCATGCGTTTGCACAGGTAGATATAGATCATCCCGAAGATTTGATTTTTGCGGAGGCAATACTTAAAATATACGTTAATAATGGAATTTAGAATTGGAAACAGATCCGTAGGAAAAGCATATCCACCTTTGGTGATTGCAGAACTTGGGATTAATCATGGTGGAAATTTAGAAGTGGCATTTGAAATGGTGGATGCCGCTGCAAGGGCAGGGGTGGAGGTACTGAAGCATCAAACCCATATTGTGGAAGATGAGATGAGTAAAGCTGCCAAATCCGTGATTCCCGGAAATGCTACTGAATCCATCTACGAGATTATGGCCAAGTGCGCTCTTAATGAAGACGATGAAAAAGCTTTAATGGACTATGTAGAATCTAAAGGGATGATTTTTATTTCAACACCATTTTCCAGAGCAGCAGCGGATCGTCTTCAACGGATGGGGGTGTCTGCTTTTAAGATAGGAAGTGGAGAGTGTAATAATCATCCGTTGTTAAACCACATAGCCTCTTTCGGAAAACCCATGATTTTGAGCACAGGTATGAACAGTCTGGAAAGTGTGAGAAAATCGGTGAAAGTAATTCAAAAACATAAGGTACCGTTTGCCTTATTGCACACAACAAATCTGTATCCTACCCCTAACCATCTGGTTAGGCTAGGGGCAATGCAGGAATTAATGCAGGAATTTCCTGATGTACCTGTTGGATTAAGTGACCATACAATTTCCAATCATGCCTGTTTTGCAGCTGTAGCGTTGGGAGGAGTGATTCTGGAAAGACATTTTACTGACCATATGCAAAGGCAGGGCCCTGATATTGTGTGCTCTATGGATGAAGATAGTGCGATGGAGTTAATTCGTGGAAGCAGAGATATTCAGCAAATGCTAGGGGGTAAAAAAGAACCTGCTTTGGAAGAGCAGGTAACCATTGATTTTGCATTTGCGACCCTGTGTTCTATTAAAAAAATATCGAAGGGTGAGGTGTTCAATAAAGAAAACACCTGGGTAAAAAGGCCGGGAACAGGAGAGATTAAGGCCGAATTCTATGAAGATGTATTGGGCAAGGTAGCAGCGAGAGATATTGAAGAAGATGAGCAGATCAGCTGGAAGGATGTTGTTAAGTAAGGTAAAATGAGGAAAATTTTATTTTTGACCGGAACCCGGGCAGATTTTGGAAAATTAAAGTCGTTGATCAGAGTATGCGTGGATTCAGGTCTGTTTGATGTGCAGATATTTGCTACCGGCATGCACATGCAACATCAATATGGCATTACAGTAAAGGAAATTGAGAAGTCAGGCTTTTCCAATATCTTTAAATTCATCAATTTTACTTCAGAAACAACGATGGACCTAACCTTGGCAAAGACCATTGATGGATTATCTTCTTACATCAAAGAAGAAACCCCTGATATGATAATTGTGCACGGAGACCGGGTGGAGGCTTTAGCCGGGGCTATAGTTGGGGCTTTGAACAATATTTTGGTCGGACATATTGAAGGAGGAGAAGTCTCAGGAACTGTAGATGAAATTATCAGACATTCTGTGAGTAAAATGAGCCATATTCATTTTGTGGCGAATGAGCTGGCGAAGAAGAGGTTGATACAAATGGGAGAATTGGAAAATCAGGTTTTTGTGATTGGATCTCCGGATATTGATATTATGTTTTCGGAGGGACTTCCAGATATTGCTGAGTCAAAGCACTATTATGACATAGGATTTGAGAGCTTTGCTATATTGATGTTTCATCCAGTGACTACCGAAATTCATCAGTTACCAAAAATCGTGGAGGAATTAATCGCAGCCATTTCTTCAGATTCAAATAATTACATAATCATTTACCCTAACAATGATCTGGGAAGTTCCAAAATATTAGAGGGTTATGATACTTTGATAAAAAATCCAAGGATTAGGATATTTCCATCAATACGATTTGAACATTTCCTTGTTCTGCTCAAACACGCAGAATTTTTGATAGGGAATAGCAGTGCCGGAATAAGGGAAGCTCCTTATTATGGAATCCCAAGTATTAATATTGGCACCAGACAGAACAATAGAGCTTATGGCCCTACTATTATCCAATCTTCATACGAAAGGGAGGATATTATTTCAGCTATACAAAAGGCAAAGCAAACAGAAATAAATCCTGGTCAGCAGGATTTTGGTAATGGCTCTAGCAATGTTAAGTTTTTGGAAATACTTAGTGATGAACAGACTTGGGAAATTTCATGTCAGAAACTGTTTAATGATTTAGTTTAGTTAGAGGATCTCATCTTAAATATCATAAATTGAATCTAATAAAATCTATTTTATTAACGAAAAGGCCACTATTTTGGGTGTTGTTCCATCTGCTTATAGGAGGGATTACTGCATTTACTCCCTATTTGTTTATTTTTTGGTTTTACCTTGTTCTGCTCTCGTCACTTGTTTTTTTCTTTAGCAAGAGATTCCATGTTTTCCCTATAGTAGCTTCGTTCTCTTATCTTATTTCATTTGAATTGTTGGCAAGGATGGGGCAAACATCGCCATTAATTCCTTATGAGATGGGGAAATATTTGCTTTTTATCTTCTTGTGTGCAGGTATAGTCAATGCCCGTTCAAAAAGTAAAGTTGGCTGGGTTTTATTGATTTTACTTTTACCGGCTTTCTTTTTTGATTTTTCTGGAGAAGTTATTTTTTCTGATATTGTTTTTAATGCTTTAGGAGCCATCAATCTATGTCTCATAATTATTTTCCTGAGAGGACAGGCATTTACAAAAAAACGCCTAGTAGCTGTTTTAAAGTTGTGTATCTATCCAATTATTTCAGTTTTGTCTTATCTATGGATAAAAAATCCAAGCCTAAACGAGATAGAATTTGAGCTCTCAGCTAATTTTTCTACAACTGCCGGGTTTGGCTCCAATCAGGTATCTACCATGCTTGGCCTGGGCGCTTTCCTTATGTTTATTTTTGTGGTGAACCGTTGGGAGTTTTCAGGATTTAGAATTTTGGATTATTTTCTTGTGTTTTTGTTTACATTTCAGGGACTTATTACTTTTTCCCGAGGTGGAATGGTAGGTGCCTTATTAGGTGTTTTGATAATTATGGCCACCTTGACTTTTACTTCTCGCAGAGCTTTACATCATTACAGACTTCCAAACATTAACAAATATGTGTTTTTTGGTATTCTTTTATTAGTAGCTGCTTTTTTTATTGTGGATGACTTCACGGATGGAGCGTTAACTTTGCGCTATCAGGGTGAGACAGCGGGTACACTTTCAGGTAATAAGGAGAAATCTTTGAATACACTTACTACAGGAAGATATGATATATTCTTAGGAGATGTAGAATTATGGCTAGATCATTTAATAATGGGAGTTGGGGTGGGAGCATCCAAATATATGAGAATGCTTCATAACGGAGTGGTAGCCCATGTAGAGCTTAGTCGGCTACTTTCTGAGCACGGCGTTTTTGGATTGTTGTTTTCAGTTATCCTTGTAAGAATTGGTTTTAGCATAAGAAATAAGAGTGTTAACCCCATGATAAATGCAATTCTCATTTCCTTTTTCGTAATTGCACTTTATACAACTTTCCATGCGGCAATGAGAACTTATATCACCCCCTTGCTTGTAGGGCTTAGCCTTTTGAATGTCCGCAAATAGCATGAGATTAGTATATATTGGTAATAAACTCGCAGGGAAAGGTTTTAATCCTACCACTATTGATACATTAGGTGACATTCTTTCAAGTATCTGTCCTACTGTTTTCGCTTCAGAAAAAAAGAACCCCCTGCTGAGATTTATTGATATGGGGTATACAATCATAAAACATCGCAGAGATAATCCAATCGTTTTAATTGATACTTACAGTACTTCAGCTTTTTACTTTGTAGTTTTATCATCTTTTATCTGTCAGATTTGCAGAATCCGATATATACCTTACCTCCATGGGGGTGGCCTTAAAGACCGTCTTGAAAATAGTCCTCAACTGTCCCAGTTTGTATTTAACAATGCGTATAGAATAATTTCTCCGTCAGGATTCTTAAAAGAGGTTTTTAAAAACCAGGGATTTGATGGAGTTTGTGTTTTTCCCAATTTCATAGAAATTGATAGATATCCGTTTAAAGAGCGGAATCACCTGAGTCCAAAATTCCTATGGGTAAGGTCTTTTCATGAAATTTATAAGCCGCAGCGGGCACTTATAGTACTGTTACATGTTCTGAAGTATTATCCTGAGGCTGAACTTTGCATGGTGGGACCTGATAAAGATGGCTCTTTGGAAAAAGTTCAGAATGAAGCAAACGCCCTTGGTATAGCCGGACAGGTGAAATTTACGGGAGTGCTTTCGAAGGAAGAATGGATTAAACTTTCAGTAGATTATGACATTTTTTTAAATACAACAGATTATGATAATACCCCTGTAAGCGTTATGGAAGCTATGGCGCTGGGGATGTGTGTTATTTCTACTAAAGTGGGAGGTATACCTTATTTGTTTGAAGATGGGGTTGAGGGATTAATGGTTGATCTTGAAAACGATGAACGCTTTTCAGATTATGCACTCAAATTGTTAGCTTCACCAGAATTGTCTAAATCCATATCTTTAAATGCCCGACTGAAATCAGAGTCCTGGGACTGGCAGGTAGTTAAAAAGCTATGGGTAGAACTATTAGTAAAATGAGCTATTCTTATCTTCTTGAAAAAATTATACTGCCTGTGGCTGACCGTCTAAACGGTACGGTGTTTATTCGCGAATTATCAGAATGGAGGAAAATACTTGCGCTTAGTAAAGAAGAACTCTTAACCCTCCAAGAAGAAAAACTTAAGAGAATTTTGCGTCATGCCAATTCAAAAAGCCGGTTCTATTCCAGGTTATCTGTTTCTGAAGTAAATGATACTGTAGCTTGGTTAAAATCTTTCCCGATACTGCGAAAAAAGGTATTCCGTGAAAATCTGGGGAATATCGTAACCAGGCAAAATCTGGAAAGCCTACATGTGATACAATCATCTGGCTCTACAGGACCTCCGGGAAAAGTGTATTTTGACAATAAGGAAATTTCGATTGGAAGGGCAATACAGGTATTATGGTGGGAATGGTCCGGCTATAAAATGGGGAATTCGGTCTTACAGACCGGGGTTAATCTTAATAGAACCCGTGAAAAGGCGATCAAGGATATACTTTTTAATACTACCTATATAGAAGCGCTGAAACACAATGAGGAAGATATCCTTGAAGTGTTGGGTACTCTTCAGGCTAAGCCAGTCCAACATTTTGTTGGATATGCCTCAAGCCTTTATTTATTCGCTAAAGTGGCAAAAGCAAACGGGATTGAAAACGTGAGATTTGTGTCAGTGATTTCCCTTGGAGAAAAACTGCTGCCTCAATTTCGTGATCTGATAGAGGAAGTGTTTGACTGCAAGGTTTATGATACCTATGGCGCTTCTGAAGGGTTTAGGATCGCTTCCCAATGTGAGGAAGGCAACTATCACTTGATGATACCCCACCTTTACATTGAAATAGTCGATGGTGATGGCAATGAGGTTGAACCTGGTGAAACGGGAACTGTATTGGTGACAGACCTGGACAATTATACCACGCCGATGATCCGGTATGAACTCGGTGATATGGCCGTCAAGGTGAATGATTTCCAGTGCAAATGCGGCATGCAATTGCCTGTTTTTGGAGAGGTGATAGGGCGGTCAACCGAGTTTTTGGAGACTCCAGGAAAGAACTTCATAACCGTACAGACAGTGATCAGAGTGTTGAAGCACTTTCCCGAAGTGGAAGAATTCCGTTTTAGCCAGCTGGAATCCAATCTTTTCGAATTGGAATACGTGGCCCCTCACGAATTAAGAGAAACTAAAGATAAGATTGCTGAATTTTTCAATACAATGTTTAAGGAAGAATTGAATATAAGGTTCATTAGGCTACAACAGATTCCAAAAGGACCCACTGGAAAATTCCAGCTGATCAGGAATAGCATGTCTGTATCCTCTTGATTTTTCCACAGATTTATCAATATCCATTTTCTCTTGAACCATAAAACCTGAGATGAGAATCGTCTATATCTACCCATATTTTGGGACCCCAAAAGGGGGCTGGAGTACCAGAGTCTACGAATTTGCCAGACGATGGGTGAAAGAAGGGGTAAAGGTTACCGTAATAACTAGCCCCTATTACAAGTCAGATATCACAGCAAACGGATTTATAGAAAAGAAGACTATTGAAGGTATAGATCTTATCGTGGTTAATTCACCGGATTCCAATAAAGCCAGCTTGTTTAACAGGATGTTTAACGCTTTAAAATTTTCTGTGGTAGCGTTGTATTATTCCCTTACCCTCAAGTATGACATTGTTATTTCAAGTTCTGGTCCTATTACTACAGCAATACCAGGTTTGGCCGGAAAGTTTTTCCGCAATAAGAGATTTGTATTTGAGGTGAGGGACTTGTGGCCCACTGGGGCCATTGAATTGAAGTTGATCCGTAACCCCACCTTGATAAAGGTTGGGCTTTGGTTTGAAAAGATGTGCTACAAAAATGCCGATTTGGTTGCTGCCTGTTCCAAGGGGATGAGGGAAGGGATCTTAAAGGTATCACCGACCACAGAAACAGTAGTCGTCCCCAATTCTTCTGACACCGCGCTGTTTAAGAAGACGGATTTGTCACCTTATGATTTTCCTACAGAATGGATTGGAAAGAAAATATTTATTTACACTGGGTCATTGGGATTGATGGATGATTGCTTTCAGATCTTATCGGGAGTGAAGTATACCACTTCGGATCAGGTCAGGCTGGCAATTGTTGGTGATGGAGCGGAAAAGAAAGAGCTTGAGGAATTTGTTAGGAATAATAATCTCCAAGATAAAATACGGTTTTTCGGTCTGATTCCTAAAGAAGATGTTGTAAAGTGGTACAATATTGCAACGGCAAGTTTTGTGACATTTAAAAATTTGCCAGTCCTGCACACTAGTTCACCTAACAAGATGTTTGACTCATTCGCAGCTGGTGTCCCTATCATCCAAAATACCACAGGTTGGATCAAGGAATTGGTTGATCAGGAACAATGTGGAATCAATGTCCCACCGGATAATGGCATCCTTATGGGAAAGGCTATAGATTTGATGGTCGCCCGAGAGGATCTGCATTTGGAATTTTCGGAAAATGCAGGTAGGTTGGGAGCCACACAGTTTGATAGGGGACGTATAGCTGAATTGTACTTGGGGAAAATTAGAGAGATTGACGGATGAAGATCCTACTTACAGGTGGAAATGGGTTTTTAGGGAAAAATATTCAGGCAGTGCTCCGGGATGAGCATACATTCATTACTTTAGGAAGGAGCCAGGAAAACCAACTTGTGGTAGATCTTGCAACAGAAATTCCTATGATGCCTACATGCGACATGGTGGTTCATGCTGCTGGAAAAGCTCATTCCCTTCCAAAAGAAACAAAAGAAGAAAGGGATTTTTTTAATATCAATTCTGGAGGTACAAAAAATCTTTTGGAAGGGATCAACAAATCCGGAAAATTCCCTAAAGCATTTGTTTTCATTAGCACAGTGGCAATCTACGGAGTTGAATCTGGGGAAAAAATTACGGAGTCTTTTCCCTTAAACGGGAATACTCCATACGCTCTCAGTAAAATTGAAGCTGAAAATCATGTAAGAGAATGGGGTGAAAACTATGGGGTTAATGTGGTCATTCTCCGTTTGCCATTGATTATTGGGAAAGATGCCCCGGGTAATTTTGGCGCGATGGTAAAAGCCATACAGAAAGGGTATTATTTCCGAATAACAGGTATGAACAGCAAGAAGTCAATGGTTATGGCTAATGACATAGGGCGACTTATTCCTTCCCTCACAGATAAAAACGGTACCTATAATCTGACAGATGGAGTACATCCCCATATGGCGGAGCTTGACATGTATATAGCTTCTCAGTTTCAGAAAAAAGTATGGACTGTACCTAAAAGTGTACTTCTTCCAATTGCTAAAATAGGAGATCTTATCCCAAAGTTTCCACTGTCAACCTATAGATTGGAAAAATTGACTAACTCGCTTACTTTTGATGATCAAAAAGCGGTTGAAGAACTCGGTTGGTCACCTAGACCGGTGATTGGAACGTTTCGTGTGTTGAATTGAGGCTATGAATTAGGACCTGTCGCAGGCAACACAGGGTAATGACCACAGCCGTGCGAGATTCCATCTGATCATTGAAAAACAATTATAAACACATGGAATTTCCTACCTACTGTGTGTTATATTATTGAATTTTAGCAGGTTATCATTTTCTATTAATTAATGAACATTTTCAAAGAATTTCTCTACCGACGGTACAAAATTAGCTTTTCCAAGTCTGGAGAGGATATTTTGCTATCCAAGATTTTACAAAACTTCAAATCAGGTACCTATGTGGATATCGGTTGTTGGCATCCGATCAAAGCTTCCAATACCTACTTCTTTTACCTGAGAGGGTATAGGGGGATTTGTATAGACCCTAATCCTCAACTTAAACTGGAGTTTTCAAAATCCCGAAAGACGGATACCCTGATCACATGTGGAGTTGGTGGGACAGCTTCAGAATTAGATTACTACGTGATTAAGCATGATGAATCTATGAATACGTTTAACCCGCTTTTCATTGAAGAAAACGGTCTTCAGGATTCCGTAAAGGAGATTTTAAAAATACCTGTCAGACCCTTAGCTGGTATTTTAAGGGAAACTTGTAGCCCGGGGCAGGAACTGCTTTTTTTTGATGTGGACGTAGAAGGATATGATTTTGAAGTCCTCCAGTCAAATAATTGGGAGGATTTTCGGCCCTACGCCGTCATGGTCGAGTCCAATCTTTGCCTGAAGGAAGATATGAATTCGGACATCAACGGATTTTTAGAGGAAAAAGGTTATAGTATTTATGCAAAGACAGTAATTAATAAGGATCTGGGAAACCTGATATTCTTAAGGAATGATTTTTATAAATAGAACTGCGCGATGCAATAACCAGGAGCCAGGCAATGATTTACCATTTCAGTAATTATTAATATAATCTGGCGCACTTGCAGGATAAAAATCTCAAACAGCCTACTAATGATTTCTTGATAGAATTCGTAAGAGATATGGCAATTTAAATTTGTTGACTTCCCCTATTCGATAATCAGTGGATAAGAACGATCTAAGATACCTTTCGCAAAATACCTCTCTTTTATCCAGGTGCTCAGCGTGTAAATCCCGCGTCCTGTCATGTAAAGGATCTTTTAGTTAGCTTTCTTTTTCATAGACGGAACTTACTTCATCTGAATACGAAGAACTTCCTAGGAACTTCTCGAAAAAAATATGCTTTAATTAACTTCCTGTCAATAGCACTACTCTTTTCAAGTTTTAGATATATCCCGGTTGGGCCCTTCAAGTAGAATAAGGTAAGTTGTAGAGGCCCTTCGCTAAACCATCACTAGTAAAGGTATATTGGGGATTTCTTTAATTCCAGACGTACAACCGACTTTCTTATAAGAAACTCTCTCATGCTTCCTTTTGTTTAATCCCCCTTTGCTTAGATCACTTCAGTCAGTAAGCTTTGCCACATACACCCAGTCACCGCCTATATCTTTGCAGGTAAAGTCAACCAATCCGATCTGTTGACAAAGTGGTTCAGCAATAGGAAAAAAATTCACATGCAAATCCAAGGTATAGTAATAGTATTTTTGGCGGGGAGTTACTATTATTAATTGTTTTTTAGCCACTCTTTTCAGTTCATGTATAGCTTTTTTTAGATCAAGTATATGTTCCAGGGTGTGGGTACAGACTACGATATCAAAGCTCTTGTCAGGAAATGGAAGGTTTTCAACAAATCCGCTTTGAAACTTAATATCAGCATGTTTTAGGCCGTTGTGGATTTCACAGCCTGTTAAATCAAAGTTTTTCTTTTCACGTATTTCGGATAGAAGATACCCACGCCCACATCCGACATCCAGTAAGGTGCTCAAGCTTTCGTCCAAACTGCGTATGATATGCTCGACAGACTCCCTATTCATGTCCGTTGGACGGTCGTCGGCCCGATTGCTGATTTTTTTGTAGAAGTCCGAATATTCTTCTGGGGTATAAGAGTAGACGTTTTTTTTGAACTGCATAATTTCACTGATATATTTTCCTTTAAACCAGTAATAAAATATAGGGTACATGAAATATTTGTTGTCCCGTAGAATAGGAGGCAATAACTCATCTAAAAAAAACCGGACTAGGTTGGTGTACTCTCTTTTCATTTTGTCAAGTGAAGCTAAAATCCTAAACTATCTTTATGCAAAGTTAGTAGTTCTTGAATAGAAAATAGTTCCTAATTAATGGAAATAAGTAGCCAGAACAGCAGGAATCTCTTGTCCAGATCACACTGTCCGGGAATTGACTGGCTCTTAGTCGGTTAATAGTGTCCTCATCAGCTTATAATAGGGAAACTTGTATAAGATGGGATCACCCCACAGCGTTCCAGAGTTTTGGTTTTTTGATCCGTTTATTTCAGAAAGGAAATGTGGGGAAATTTGTCCTTTTAATAATTCTACATTTCTTTGCTTATAATTCTTCAATTTTGTCAGGTGGAGATCCTACGCAAGACTATTTGGGTGTAGAGTTGTCACTCTTTAAAAATGAAATAGATTTCAAAAACTGCCGTTTGCAAGATCTATTCGGGGTAGGAAGAGAAAAAGAGTATTCGAATTGGGTTCTGATTTGCTTTGTAGTGAATTGAAATCCATTGTGTTAGAACTTGATCGCGGCAAAGAAAAGGAGTTCACCAAAAACGTTTTGCCATAATTAGTTCTGGGTGGGAAATGACTCACTGCAGAAAGAAAATTTTATAAAGTAAATATTATCCTGTGGCTCTTTCTTATATCATTGTTTTTTTAATTCTTCTTCTTATAGCCTTAATCTACCACAGACTGGCTCTTAAATTTGCTATTGTAGATAAACCAAACCACCGAAGCTCCCATATACACAGCACGGTGAGGGGAGGGGGAATTTTGTTTCCATTTGCGGTGGTCTTTTGGTGGATGGCATTTGATTTTCCCAATACCTGGATGGTACTGGGTATTGTGTGGGTGGCTGCTATTAGCCTGCTGGATGATATTTATACCATCTCAAGTAAAATCCGCTTTGGAATACAGTTTTTGGCGCTGACCATGGCTTTTTATGATTTGGAGGTCTTCGCGCAGATTAACTGGATGGCGTTGCCGGTTCTGTACTTTATTTCCCTGGCCATTATCAATGGCATTAATTTCATGGACGGCATCAACGGCGTCACGGGCTTATATGGGCTGGTTTTTTTAGGCAGTATATTAGCGGTGAATGCCTACACAGGAATTTTTGACCAGTATCTGATACGCTATGAAATTTTGGCGATATGTGTTTTTTTAATATTTAACCTGCGCAAAAAAGCCCTGATGTTTGCAGGAGACATAGGCAGTATATCCCTGGCCTATTTGATGATCTATCTTCTGCTCCAGTGGTACCTACACTCAGAATCCTGGACAGTAATTCTTTTCCTGCTCATATATGGGCTGGATACAGCCCTTACTATTTTTGAGCGGATCAGAAAAAGAGAGAAAATATCTACGCCGCACCGCACTCATCTGTACCAAATACTCGCAAACCAAGGAGAAAACCCCCATGTGAATATAGCTTTGGCCTATGCTATCCTTCAGCTTGGGATCAACTTTGCGTTTTTCATCTACCCACAAACTACCCCGGATAATTATTTGGCTTTAGGTATTCTGGTAATATCAGGGTTGATCTACCTAGCTGTTAAAATACTCCTTCTCAAAAAATACGCAAAGATCCAGCAGTAATGGCTAGCAAGCTGCCACTCACAACTGTCAGTAAATCAACCTATTATAATAAAAAGACCCAGGGAAGCCCTTGGGTCTTTTTGTGTGGCAGCTGCCAAAATTAAAACTTAACACTTTGCCAAAGTTGGATCGAATATCCCGAAATAAAAATACCCTATATAGGGTATTTTTTGGCAGTTTTAAGCCGAATTAGGCGCAATGTCCAGATAGGAAGGCTAAAAACCAGCTTGTTTGGGGGCTGGGCATAGCGCCGCCGGGATGAGCCGAAAGCCCGGGCAAAATGGCAATGCCTTGATTTATTTTGAGGCAAGTACCGGCCGCGGTAACTTGCATGTAGGTAGAATTGCCAATGTGAAGTTCAGGTATAAGGTCTTTGAGGAAAGAGTTTAGTGGAATTCCTGAGATTCCAAAAATCATTGGATCACTTATTGATATACAGTAGCACGTAATCTGGGTATTTCTCAACAGAAAGAGTAACCACTCTCCTGATTGATAAACCGCTCAGAGGACATTTCAAAATATTAACAAAAAGCATTTTTGATTTGGAATAGCATTTGCGAGTTAATCATATGATTTTATTTACTTTGCACCCAAATCAAAAAGTAGGGGAATTCCCTGTTTAAAAATTAAAAAAAACTCATCATCTTAATTAAATCCCCAAAATGAAGCAAAAATTGTTTACTATTTCGGTTAACCGCTCACTAATGTTTGCCTTGGTGGCCATGCTGGCCATGGGAGCATGTAAGAGTAAAAAGAAAGCTGCACAGCAACCTGCCCCTCCTGCACCGGTAGAACAGGTAGAAGAAACCACTCCACCGCCAGCACCGGTAGCATCAGCTGAAGAAGTAGCTGTAGAGAAGCTAGAGAATTATTTTAACAGCGTGGCTGCGGCAGGTAACGCATCTATTGCAAACCAGACTATTCAGGAGACGTTGGCAATGTTCTCAAATCAGGAAACTCCTGTTTTGATCGTTATTCACGAAGAAAACGGGATCAAAGATTATGATGAGCCTACCACTATCTCGAAGTACCTGGATTACCTGAAGGATACGAAGAAGAACCTTAACTATATCAGCGATATCCGCATGGACGCCAATGGTAAAGTTTCTGAACTTGAGCTTAGAAGAAAATAATCGCCCATCTGAAAAAAACACACACATGAAAAATAAAATGATCCTTTTCCTGGGCTTATTCCTTGCGACTTCAGTAAGCGTACTAGCTCAGTCAGAAACAATTAGTCCTGCCAGAAAACAGGCAATTGACTCACTTGCACTTGAGAAAGTAAAAGATTTAAGTAAGTACATCAGCATTATCGGAAGTAAAGAGACGCAGTTCTCTGAGGCAAACCGGGTGATGGATCGTGCTGAAGAGCTTTTCTCTCCGGGTGCTGAAATGGGCGTATCCAGTATCAATACCAATGAAATCGCCTACTACAAAGTAAGACGTTATTTCGAGCGTTTGATGGCTTTGAACTACGATAGAGTAAATATCACATGGTATGATATCCAATACATTTCTGACCTTGAAAGACAGCCTGATGGCAGATATGTTGGGGTTGTTACCGTGTTCCAGCGTTTTGAAGGAACTTCCATCGAGACAGGCATGAACTACAAAGACACGACTAAGAAAGACATCACTATCTACGTTGAGAAAAAGCAAACCCAAATTGCCGGTAGGACTATCGAATTTTGGGACGTCATGCTAGGTGACGTGAGAGTGACAGAAACCTCCGCATGAGAATAGTAATCCTTATTTTTGCGATAGCTATCGCAAGCATCTCGGTTGTCTCGGGGCAGGGCATAGGCAGCCCCGGGACAATCAAAGATGATGGCAAATTTGCTGCCTCTACAAAACAACTAAACCAATTCTTCAGAAGATTTAATGCCGAAGAATCTCCCACTGATGGCAATGTACGCTATTATCCAGGTGATTCTGCCTATCACAGTATTTCACTGAGAAAGGGATTTCTTCAAATACTCTTTGACAACCAGACTACCTCAGTAAGCCAGGAGCTGAAGACACAGTTTATTAATGCGGTGCTCTCCCCAGATTATCCTCAGTACCTCAACTTTCACAAAGAAGGGTGGTATGCTGAAGTACAGGCGGATTTCACCTTCAAAGGAAAAAGAGAGTCTGCTACCCTGATATTGAAATTGCAGGCCGAAGGACTTGGATATGAATGGATAATAGATGACGTTTCATTTCCCCCGTTCAAGAATATATTCAATAAACCTGTGGGAGATGGAAAGGATTTTCTACACCCGCTTAGCCATGAACTTGGCTTTATGAATCTAAGAAGGGCTTTCCAAGACTCCGATTCTCCTGAGGCTTATACCAAAACCACATTCAAACCAGATTACCTGACCTTATTTTTGTATGAAATGAAGCAAAATAACATCCGATATCAAACGGTAACCGATGTTAAGTTTCATTTCTTCCAAATAGATGGCTGGTATTTTGAAGTAAATCAATTTAACCGCCCTGGAATGAATACAGGCTGGCTGATTGCAAACCTTGTCAAACTGAACCCAGGTGATAAGGAAACTATCCAGAAATACATTTATGATCAGGATTAAGACTATATATCTAAGTTTACTTCTTCTCTGCGTGGGCATTCCTGTAATAGCCCAGACTATTAAGGGATATACCAAAGCTGAGATCGATGACTATACAACAAAGGTAGAAGATCAGGTCCGTTTTTTGGAATACCTGCTCAACACTATAGGATCTGCCGAGACCCAGCCCAGAGATAAGGATGTCGTTATTAGAGAAAGCTACCTGAAAATTTTCCGTGATGCGGAAGTACAGGTAGAAGACGATCTTTTGCTGGACAGAAAAGTTGTTACCAATAAAAATGTGACCTCCTATTTGAAAGACATTGAATTTTTCTATCGGGATGTCAATTTCAAATTTAAAATAAGAGATGTAAAGGCCCATCAAAAGGACAACGGAGATGTGTATTTTACAGCCTCCCTTGATCGGACAATCACCGCTACGGGGATCAATAATGAAAAAATAACCAATACCAAACCACGGTTTGTAGAAGTTAATCTGGACAGTAAAACCCAGGAACTGAAAATTGCCAGCGTATATACGACTAAAGTAAGCCGGGATGAAGAGCTTACTGAATGGTGGTCGGTACTAGATCCACACTGGCAAGACTATTTCAAAGACCGTTTTGCAGTGAGTGAGTTTGACTCCATTAACCTGGATATGTTGTACAGGTTTGTAGAGGTAGATTCTTTGGATATCTCCGGCACCGATTCATTGTTGGATCTTGCCCCTATGGAAGCCATGCGCAATCTGAAGTATGTAAACCTGAGCAATACCCAGATTACCGAGCTGGGTCCTATATCAAATGTAACTTTTCTGGAATATCTTGATGTTTCCAATACCCCGACTTCGGATATCCAGTTTATTAAATATTCTGACCGTCTGAAGCACCTTGATATCTCCCGGACACAGATCAGGGATATCAGCGAGTTGGTTAATCTAAAGTCTATTAGATCTCTCAGGGTGGAGGAAACACCGATTATGAGCTTTGCTGTGTTAAATCAATTTGACAGTTTGAAAAGCCTATACCTTGCTCAGAGCGGATTTAATAATACCGAGAACATCAAGGATCTTTCAAATTTGGAGAACCTTGATTTAAGCAAAAATTATCTGGTGAATTTCAGCCAATTATCAGACTTGGATTCACTGAAAAATTTAAATCTGTCCAATACAAATATCCAGGACCTTACACCTTTGGCAGGACTTGAAAACCTTGAGGTCCTAGATATTACAGAGACAGAAATATCTGATATCTCGGCACTCAACGGGAAGTCAAGTCTAAGTAAGGTTTTGGCAGATGGTACTAAGCTTTCTGTAGTTGCTTCGGATAATTTCATCCGGAATAATCCGAAGGTCTTGCTTATCCATCATGTAAAAGATCTGGAAAGCTGGTGGGCGGGATTATCCGAGGCCTGGAAAGCCAGTATGAAGAAAGCAAATCCTAGCATTACCTCAGACAGCCCAAGTGTGGAGATCCTTACCGGCACCATTGGCCTGGAAGAATTGGATTTGAGCGGCGCAGGAATAGAAACCTTAAACCCGATCACAAGATTCGCCAAACTTACCAAAGTGGATTTTTCGGACAATCCCATTACCGAGCTTATTTCCCTGAGTGAAGTGAAGACTTTAAAGGAGATCACCGGGAAAAACACACAAGTGAAAGACATTGCACCTTTGAAAGCAAATGAAGATTTGGAGAAATTAAACCTGGATGGAAGTCCGGTGGAGAGCATTCTTAGTGTAGCTAGTCTCCCAAAACTAAACTACCTGAATGTCAATGGTTCTGAAATCTTTGTCGAAGAAATTCCTGAGGTGCTAAGTCAAAAAACAGAGTTAACCATAGTTTACCGCACCGAAGAATTGAATACATGGTGGGAAGAGTTAGATGACAGCTGGAAGGAACTATTCAGAAAACAGTTCTCCCTACCTGAGAATCCTACTTCAGAGGAGCTCCATTCCCTTACAGAAAAGTCCTCCCTGACCTTCGAAAGCGTATCAGTAAAAGACATTCATGCGCTTTCAGTATTTGTTAATCTGCGTTCGCTGGTGATTTTTGATGCTCCGGTAGGTACTATTGATCCGATCAAAGAGCTTAAGCTTTTGGAGAAGCTGAAAATATCACAAGTGCCAGTGACGGATTTCTCTCCATTGCGAAATCTATCTAAATTAAAGGAACTGGACATCAGTAATTCCGGGATTGAAGATTTAGATCCTTTGTCTGGATTATTGAATTTGAAAACATTGAATATTTCAGGTACGAATTTAAAAAGCCTAAGAGGGCTGGAAGGGTTGGTCGATCTGGAAGAATTGGATGTGGCCAGTACAAACCTAAGATCCTTAAGGCAAATCGAAGGGCTTCCAAACCTGAAGAAGTTATCCTGTTTCAATACCCGGCTTACCAGCAGGGCAGTAGATCGCTTTAAATCGACAAATCCTGATTGTGAAGTAAGGTATTATTGATTATATTGAAGAAATGAGCTAGCGGGATCAACTGCTAGTTGGGATATGCAATCCCAAAGCAGCCTTTCTGTTCCCCTGGCTGGAACCTGACTGATTAGGATTTATTTTAAATCTGATAAACTGGAATAAAGGGATTTAAAAAATAGTTGAAAAAAAACTTTGTTTTCCCTTTTAAAAAGTATTGTTGGAAAAGTTTCTTAATCACCCTGACATAAAGGTATGCAGTGCCATCCCCAAAAAAAATACCCTGTACAGGGTATTTTTTTGCTTGAAGGGGGTAAAGTTTTCCACAATATTGTATTTTAATAAGAATAGATTTGGTTATTCTTGTTTGGCTCCTAAAAAGTTAGCCTTTTTAAAGGCTTAAAAACAAAGATCCATTTTGAATAAATCGCTGGTCGGGTTTGCAGTTCTATCTCTTTCGCTGATACTATTGGGGATGAACCGCGGGTTTGATATTTCTGATGAGGGCCTTTACGCTTTACTGGCAGTTCCAGATCAGGAAAACCTGGCAGGTATTTTTAACTATGATCTATTCTTCAAGCTATTTTATAAGATCACAGGAATAGAGTTTGGATTAATCGGTCTTCGGTTTCTTAGGCTTTTAACCTGTATTGTGGGGGCTGGGGCATTGATGGTATTTTGGGATAATTTTACCCAAAAATCAGCCCAAAGAACATCCATATTCTTAATCAGTCTTTTAGGGATATTTGCCAGCTATGGTTTCCTGTCGCAAACCTTATCCTACAATTCGATTAATTTGATGTGTGGGTGTATTTGGCTAGGATTGATTTCCAGCCGACAGCTGGGAAGCAGAACTATTCTTTTATTAGGAGTTACACTTTCACTGTTCTTTTATAGCAAGATTACGGTTTGCTTGATCATCAGTGTGCTGACAGTTGGTTTTATACTGTGGAAACAGGATTGGAAGGCAGGTGCTAAAAAGCTGGTACTACTTTGTCTTCCTTTTTTGGTATTTGAATCAATTTTTACGTTCTCTCTGGAGGAATCTGGGATATCACGTGCGTTTGCTGCCCAGGAAATGCTCAATTATAGACCGGATTACCATTTCTGGGTCTTAGTAAAATATACTTGCGTTGGCGTTTTTTGGTCTTTGGTAGTAAGTACTCCATTTGTATTTGCAGGTTATCTAAAAAGTAAATCCAATACCAACTATAGATTTGTTATTGTTGTTGGATGTATAGGATTACTTGCAATTACCTATCTGACAACGATAACCAATGAGGTAAACCATTTTTTCCTGTTGGGGACAGTGTCAATACTGGGTTTTCTGTTGGGGGGGGTAAAAAGTTCCGAGCTCAACAGAAATCAGCTGGTTTTTCTCATCCTTCTTATAGTCTTTCCTTTCATTCTCCATTTTGGCAGCAATGTTTATTTTTTGAGATTAGGGATTCATTATTGGGTGTTCTGGATACTTGCCACCTTGTTTATGCTTAGGTATATTCAAGAGGAGTTCATAAAACCTATGAGGGTTTCGGTAGGAATAGTAACGATAGTATTGGTTGTTAATGGAATTTGGATTCATCCTTTTGAACAAGAGCCCTTGTGGAAAGCAACTCAGAGATGGGATTATGGGGATGGAAATGAGATTTTACTCTCAGAAAAGCAGGTGGTGTTACTTAGCGCAATTAAACCGTTGGTTCAGGGCCAAAAGCAACTGCTAGCTTTTTATCGGATTCCCGGGATCCCGTATTTATTGGATAAAACATCACCCAAATCACCTGGCTATTGGTCAAAAAGCCAGACTGAGTATTTTTTTTCTTCTGATTTTCATACTGATCTGTTTATCTTTTATGCTCTTGATCCATTGCCTTCATTCGTGAAGGGTGATTTTTCCAAGAAACATATCCAACTTCCCCATGGAAAAAAAATCCAGGTTTTATGGAGAAAATAAAGTCCAGTTCTTTTCGGTTGTTTTGGTCATTTCCAATGGTTACAATCTGGTTCCTACAACCCTCCCAACCCTTATCTGTGTATAAATGAGGTTTTTTTTATTCAGTTGGAAAAGGGAAATAATTTTTGATTTGATAGTCTTATCAATCTACTTCCTAACACTTTTTATTTTTCTTACAAAATTCGAAGGCAGTGATATTAGGGGACATAATAGTCTACTTACAACCTATTTAAGTGCAGGGTATTTTCCTATCCCGCCACTTTACTACTGGCTGGTTTATCTGGTAGATATGGTGGTTAGGGTGAAATATGAATTTGTTGCCAGTTCGGCAATAGTGGTAACTTTTTTCCAATGGTGGAAATATAAGCTGATCTATGTATCAATTGATAGGGAAATTGCTGGGCTTAAGCCATTAGCCATATTTCTTTTGACCCTGTCTTTTTTGTTTCTGAGCCCTATTTATATCCCAGCAATAGATGGGGATTTTTGGTACCTGGGTAAATTTACCCAAACTATCTGGCATAGTTCTACCTTAATTTGCTCCTTTCCATTTTGTATTCTTTTGGTGTGGAAAACGCTGGACTGGCTAAAATGGCATAAAAGTGTGGATCTATGGAAAATATTTTTTTTGAGTCTGCTCATAATTCTGACCAAGCCCAGCTTCTTGTTTTGTTACATTCCGGCACTGCCAGTTTTTGTTTTCCTTCAGAATTATAAGGTTTCCAGACAACTTGGCGAGGTCATAGCTCTTGTGGGTCTGTTATTCAGCCTTTTATTGATTGAAAAATACCTGATTTTTAGCTGGGATCCCGTGCTGGATAAGCTTTACACTCCTAGCGAAAAATCGCAGGTTGTATTCAATCCTTTTAAAGTATGGCTGAATTTTACCCAAGAACCCATTTTCGATATCCTTACCAGTTTCCCATTGTTATTTGCGGTTTTAATTATATGGAGAAAAAAAGTTTTCGAATCTCTTTTGTTCAGTTTTTCACTTGTACTCCTTTTTTTCGCATTACTGGTTTTCTTTCTATTGGCTGAATCAGGCTTTAGGGAGTTTCATGGAAATTTCTATTGGCAGATCCCAATTGCGCTATTTCTTTGCAATCTAAGTATCGTCTATTTTGTGTTGGGACAATTCCGTTCAGAAAAAAGAAAAATGAGTTGCAAATTTATGGTTATCGCATTGGTTTATTTTTTACAGGCAATCCTGGGACTTGGTTTTTGGTTGAGAATTTTGATTGATTTAACGCACAAGTGATCGATTTCTTCCACAAGAAAATGACTTGGTTCTTTGTGTTTCATACTGTAGTAGGGGAGGATATAGGTGATTGGTTTTCTGTCGGTGTTGAGAATTGGAAGATCTATTACTTTATAGTTTGAGAGCAAGGCAGTGTCAATGAGAACTAATGGTGCGTCCAAACCCTTTAAATCAATCATCGTTTTTTGCGGGATTTTCTCCATCCTTGAAGGTACTCTATAGTTCATTAGTACGGACTGAAGTGGAAGAACCAGGATAAAGGAAATCAGATTTAGAGCTAGCAGAGTGATTATGGGGTACCTATCACGTTGACTATCAATTATTCCTAGGTTTAGAAAAATTGTCATGGGACTATACATTCTAAGATCTACCCACGTGTAATTTTTATAAAGAATCAAATTGAATAGCATAATACATCCAAGTATCACCAGTCCACTGCAGATTAATTTGTCTTTTCTGAAAATTGTAATGCTAAGCAGTACCGTAGTCAGGATCCAAATTTTTTGTACTACATAAAAATTGCCATCGGCATAGGTAAATGCATAGCAAATATTTTGTTTGAAGTTATCGAGAACAATATGAAATGCGGAAAAATATGCCCCGGTTGCCAACATATCCCCAAGGTCCGAAAAGGTATTAGGGACTTGCTCATGAAGAAAATGCTGATATAAAAACGGCAATGTGAGACCAAGAAAGAAGTATAAAGATTTGGCAAATCCTTTGACTGGACCTGGAAGGACCAATAATCCAAAAAGTGCAAAAAACCAAGTACTTCTGATTGAGCCTAAGAGTAGGATGAATAAGAGGAGCAGTACGAAATCTTTTGTTTTTTCAGTTGAACTATAGCGGTTCATAAGAAGATACAATCCTATTGCCCCGGCAATATGAAGCAGTTCAGGAAGGTAGGTGACAGAATAAAAAAGCGTAATTGGGCTTCCAATTATAATAAGCAGTTGAAGGAGTCTAGTTCTCCATGGGGTCTTATTGTTATACAGAAGGGGCATAAGAGCAAGAACCAAAACCCCTATATTGATTAGGGGAATTGTAAAACCCTTCCAGCCGACTAGCTTGGCAATAATGCCATAAAGCAGAGGATACAAAGGCCCATGGGCATCAGCACCGATAAGCCTCGAACCTTTTCCACTATAAGTAAACGTCGCTTTTAGAGAATTGCTGAGGTAGAAATTTTCAGAGTTCTTATAAAAGAAGTATTCATCTCCATAATATGGTGAGTAGTCGAGTCCCAAAAAAGAAAAGAAATAGCTATAAACAATGAGGATCCCAGCCAACAGCACCAGTAGATATTGAACCTTGCCAATCTTTCTGAAATCCATTAATTCTCGAGGAATTTATCCTTTAATCTTTGCATATAGGTTATGAAGTGATAAAGATTGAGAATAAATCACCAAACTCCAACCAACAAAGCTGCAGCAAATATCCCTTCTTGCAAAATTCCCAAAAGCCCCTAAATTTGTCTAACCGAGTCAAAAAATTACTCGATGAGGCTAAGTCCTTACCTTGCTCTCTGAAGCATGTAGTGTGACCGACAGAGCGAAGCTGGCTTTACTTTTAAATTCTTCCATTCTAAATTCTCAGTTCCCTCCATTTTAGATTTCCCCTTGCTCGAATCCCTAGTCACTTCCAAAACCCGGATCAAGCTTCTGCTGAAGTTTTTTTCACATGCCAATTCAGGTTATTTGCGCGCTCTGGCCAAAGAGTTTGAGGAGTCAACCAATTCTGTCAGGGTAGAGTTGAACCGTTTGACCGAAGCAGGCTTATTGGTTTGCGAAGATGAAGGAAAAACCAAAATGTATAAGGCAAACACCAGTCACCCCTTCTTCGATGAAATCAGGGGTATGGTTTCCAAATTCCTCGGTTTGGATGATCTGATGGAGCGGATTGTCAAAAGAATGGGAGAGGTAGAGATGGCCTATATAGTCGGTGACTATGCCAAAGGCATAGATTCTGGGACTATCCAAATGGTACTTATTGGCAAAGACCTAGATAAGGAATATTTGGAATTTCTTAAAGAGAAAACCTACGAGAAAGTACATCGAAAAGTAGAAGTATCTATTTTGGAAGCCGACCCAGGTGATATTCAAGGTATTCTGGTCTATGGAAAATAAGCTTTAGCGGGACTAAGGCCACCGTCCCAAGACCACCTGGATCGCTCTACATGACTTTCGGGTTGGGATCCATCAACCAATTTAAATTTTTAAGCTGCTTCGTTTTAAACTCAAAAATTGAATCCTAAAGAAAATATTAAAATCATCCAGCCGACATCAGGCTGGCAGCTCATCGATTTCAAGGAACTCTGGAGATATAAGGATCTCCTTTATTTTTTAACGTTGAGAGGAATAAAGGCGCGGTACGCACAATCAGTACTGGGAGTCGCCTGGGCCATAATCCAGCCTTTATTTACCACCATTGTATTTACTGTCGTCTTTGGGAACTTAGCCAAAGTAGATTCAGATGGTATTCCTTATACTCTATTTGCATACCTGGCACTTTGGCCCTGGAATTACTTTTCTGGAACCCTTACCGAATCGGCTAATTCCCTGATCCAAAATGCCAATATGATTACCAAAGTTTATTTTCCCAGAATGGTATTACCTCTTTCCTCCATACTTTCTAAGCTGTTGGATTTTCTCATAGCATTTGTAGTGGTGGTAGGGATGATGATCTATTATCAGATTACCCCTGGATGGGGATTATTGGTTTTGCCCTTGTTGATCATCCAACTTCTAATGTGTAGCCTGGGGATGGGAATGGTGCTTTCTGCTATGGCAGTTAAATACAGGGATGTTAAGCATGCATTGACTTTTGTGGTACAGCTCTTACTTTATGCAGCTCCGGTAGTTTATAGTACCACCGCTGTACCTGAACAATACCAGAAATTTTATGTGTTGAATCCTATGGTAGGAGTTATTGAAGGGTTTAGGGCTGCTTTTCTAGATCGCCCTATGCCTTGGCAGTGGATCTGGCCAGGTTCCATCGTAGCCTTGTTTCTCTTCGTTTTTGGAATGATGTACTTCCGCAGAATGGAAAGGATATTCGCGGATGTAGCTTAGTGAAATATTGGCCGTTTCGAATTTTCGATTTCTCTAGTTACTGCGTTGAGCCTATTGTAACCACAACTCCGACAGCTCAAATAAAACACACAATACCTATGGTCCCTAACGGTACCCATCCCTGAAAATGCTTTCAATTATCTCCCCGGTTTATCGCGCAGAAAATATCCTGGCTGAACTCGTAGCCAGAATAAAATCCGCCATCCCAGAGGAGGAATTCGAAATTATTCTGGTTGATGATTACAGTCCTGACAACTCGTGGTCTGAAATTGAAAGGCTTGCTACTATCCACCCAGAGATAAGAGGCATCAAACTTTCCCGCAATTTTGGTCAACATTACGCTATCACAGCCGGGCTGGATGCTACAAAAGGGGATTGGGTAGTGGTGATGGATTGTGATTTGCAAGACCGGCCGGAGGAGATTCCCAACCTGTTGAGGAAGGCCCAACAAGGTTACGATGTAGTGCTTGCCAGGCGTGTCAACAGGCAAGATAGTTTTTTCAAAAAGCTCTCTTCCAAAGTCTTTTACCGAACCCTCGCCTGGCTTACCGGATCAGAGCAGGACGAGCGTATTGCCAATTTTGGCATATACCACCGCAAGGTCATCCGGGAGATATCAGGCAT
This sequence comes from Algoriphagus resistens, assembly GCF_001442615.1. GTDB lineage: Bacteria > Bacteroidota > Bacteroidia > Cytophagales > Cyclobacteriaceae > Algoriphagus > Algoriphagus resistens. The sequence continues at coordinate 588,811 of NZ_LMXN01000001.1, forward strand.
GCGGGAAAGCATCCGCTATTTCCCTACTATGGTCAAGTGGGTTGGTTTCCGCCAGACCACCCTTGATGTGGTTCATGCAGAAAGAGAGGTAGGGAGCAGCAATTACAACCTCAGGCGACTGTTCAACCTTGCGTTGGATATTATGCTGGCTTACAGCGACAAGCCAATCAGGCTTACCGTTAAACTCGGCCTTATGATAGCGCTCACCGGGTTTTTGTTTGCTCTTTATACCCTATATAAGTATTTGCATGGAGATATAGTAGTAGCCGGTTATGCCAGTTTGATTATCTCGCTCTGGGTGCTCACAGGCTTCCTGCTGGTAACCCTCGGGATGGTAGGGCTTTACATTGGAAAAACCTTTGAGGGAGTAAAGAACAGACCGATTTATATTGTAGAGAAAAGAATTGGCTAGCTATGGAAGAAAGTATTGTACAAAGCAGTATTCACCAAATCATTTTTTATCCGGCCAAACACTAAATCCCTTAATTTTAAATTCCAGACCAACACCAATCCTGAAACCTGAACTACTATATCTCCCCTTTGACAGCTCTCTTTTCGGTTATCAAGTCGGCAAAACGACTATCGGGGATAGTTGGAATGAAAAAGACTTTCTGAAAGCAGCTGGGGATTTTCGGCTTGTCTATCTCTTTTCAGAAAAACCAGTAGAATTGCATGATCACGGATTCCATTGGGTGGATACAAAAGTCATTTTCGAAAAGGAATTACAAAACCAAATCGAAGTTGTAAGTATTCAGCCTTTTCAAGGAAACCTGAACAATGAGCTAGAAGAGCTGGCTTTTCTAAGCGGCATACATTCCAGGTTCAAAATTGATCCCAGGCTCCAAAACGGAGAATTTGAAAAACTATATAGACTTTGGATTACAAAGGCATATGAGTCTAATTCAATCCTCCAATCCCCAGATCTGGCCGGAATGGTAACCCTCACTGTTGAGCATGGGCAGGCGAATATTGGCTTGATTGCTGTTTCCGGGGAAAACCAAGGGAAAGGTTGGGGCAGAAAACTCCTTCAGGCAGCAGAATACCAAGCCTTCAGGCAAGGAGCTGTCATCATGAAAATTCCAACTCAAAGCAGCAATGCACCCGCTTGTAAGCTATACGAATCACTAGGTTATCAATTAAAGAACAAGATTCATGTGTACCATTATTGGAATAACAGCTGACAAAGAGGTGTATAGCTAACAAAAGATAGTAAGTAGTAAAAAATATGAATTATACACGTGAGGTATCATCATTATAATTCAATTTACAATTTAGAATTGGATTATAGGTATATCAGTTTTTATGTCCATAGCGTAGTAAAAGCATCTTAAGATTCGGCTAACACCAGTTTTGGGGCAATAGTCCGACAAAGCAGGTTTTCTGTCTAAGGTCATCCAGCTCAAACCATGGAAGATATGGCTGCCCACATCCCACATCCGACCTTGAAAATCCCCTTCAACAAACCCTACCTTACAGGAAACGAACTCAAGTATATTGAAGAAGCGGTAGCAATGGGGAAAATCTCAGGCAACGGGGAGTTCACCCACCGTTGTCAGGAATTTTTCGAAAAACAATACGGTTTTCTGAAATGCCTGCTGACTACCAGCGGTACCGATGCTCTGGAGATGGCAGCTATTCTACTATCTATTCAGCCGGGTGACGAAGTAATACTTCCCAGCTATACCTTCGTTTCTACAGCCAATGCATTTGTGCTACGCGGAGCCAAAATAGTTTTCGTGGACAGCCGTTCGGATCATCCCAATATCGATGAATCCCTCATCGAGGACCTGATCACTTCGAAGACCAAAGCCATTGTGGTGGTTCATTATGCAGGACTTGCCTGCGAGATGGATGTGATCATGGATATAGCCCACAGGCATAGGCTATTTGTGGTGGAGGATGCTGCCCAGGCTATTGCATGTTATTATAAAGGCCGGGCACTTGGGAGTATCGGACATCTGGGCACGATGAGTTTCCATGAAACCAAAAATATCCAGTGTGGGGAGGGAGGGATGCTTATGATCAATGATCCCGGGATGATCAAAAGAGGGGAGAGGATCTGGGAAAAAGGTACGGATAGAGCAGCTTTTTTCAGAGGTGAAGTGGACAAGTATGAATGGGTTGACATAGGAAGCTCTTTCTTGCCATCGGAACTCAATGCCGCATTCCTCTGGGCCCAATTGGAGAATCTTGATAGCATACATGAACGGAGGAAAGGAATCTGGGAAGATTACTATAAGTTTTTCAAGAAAGGTGGTTTAACTACAAAAGTTTTAAGTTCTGATTACCTTGATGAGCTGTTAGTTGCTGATTTTCAGTTCGTTTTCAACGAACTGCACGCAAGCGCCAGTCTGCCGACCATAATTGGCGCATCCAATGTGGAAAAACCGTTTTACAACCAGCATGCAACATTTAATTACCATATTTTCTATCTTCTCTTCCCGTCTGCGGCATCCAGGGCAACCTATGCTTTAACCCTTAAAGAAAAAGGGGTTTTAGCCGTTTTTCATTACCAGAGTCTTCATAGATCGGAATTTTCCAAAACACACTTTCCGGAGCAACACCTCCGTAGTCTCCCTAATGCTGATCGCTATTCAGATTGTTTGTTGCGATTGCCTATGTTTTATGAATTACCGGAATTTAGTGTCTTCGTTTAGCATATTGCCAATTCAGTTCAGAGGAGAATAAGATTAAAGTTTGTTGTTTCATCTGTTTATAATAGTTTTTCAAAGGTCATATGGAATCTCGCATGCATTATAATCATCCCAGTGTGTGACTCTTGAGTCATGCTCGATTTCATATGATTATAATTTGTCTTTTAAGGGCCATATGGAATCTCGCATGCATTATAATCATCCCGGTGTGACGTTTTCGTCATGCTCGATTTCATGCGTTTATAATTTGATTTTTATAGGTCACATGGAATCTCGCATGGGAGATAATCATCCCAGTGTGTGACTCTTGAGTCATGCTTGATTTCATAAGGGCAACCGGTAGTAGGAAAGATGCTGTCTTTTGGCTGTGGGAGCGTCCCAATCGACTGAACTCCATGCTTTCCTAAAGGATATCAACCATAACCTTGACTGCCCTCATACTTTTTTGCTTTTCCAACATCATCGCGCACCAGCTCGCTCCCTCACTTTTTCTTCCCTATCTGAAATGATCTTACGACGTTAAAACCAAAATGAATATCTCCATCAAAGAAATTTCCCTGAGTAGAGGGAATAAAACCGGATGGGGTCATTTCATTGGAATTGGTGAGATGAAGTTGGAAGACATGCCCGCCCGTTTCTATATCCACACCTATCCCCAGCGAGTTGTACCCAGGTAGATCTTTACCAAACCTATAGTAATATTCACCTGTTATATTGACCCTATTGGAAACGGCCACTTTACCGGCAATTCCCAGGGAAGCAAGATTATTGGGTTCCTCCTGAGTAGGCACCAGGTTTCTATGCACAAAACTGGGCATCAGCTGCAGGGAAAATGCAGAGCCAAACTTCCTGGCCAGCAACAGCTGGTGCACATAGCGCAGCCTTCGCTCGAAATTCATGGGTAATTCAGGTCTTTTGAGGGTGTAGATTGAGAAATCACTTACCCAGGTGGCAGAGATAGGCATATCCTCAGCTTTTTGTTCCAAAATCCTGGCTTTAATAAAACTGTCATATACCTTGTTGACAGAATTCCTTCCAAATCCTACAGTCACCCGGTCCGAAATGGAGTATTCCAGACCCAATCGTACATTGGAATCATCCAGACCAAACAGATTGTATGCTCCGGAATTTAATCTGCCAAAACGGTGGGAAATGATTACATCCAGATTTCCTTTTCCTCTGGTTTCTATAGATTGGCCGTTGATTATCCGGGTTCCCTTGAAGGTTCCCAAAACTATTTCCGGCTCCTGTTTAGTACTCGTCCTCAACTCCTCCAGCAAGTCCTGACATTGGGCAGATGTCGCCATCAAGGCAATAAACAAAGTGAAATACAGTTTTTTCATTGTCATTATTGGGGACTTTTAAATTCAAATTTTACAGTTACCTCTACTTCCTCTGCGATATTTTGGAACATCAGCCTTGGGATATCAATTTTGTAGTCTTTCAAAACCACAGGGAATACAGCCTCCATTCTTATTTTCCCGTTCACCTGTGTGATAGTCCCCGGGATTTTCACACGCTTTTTCACTCCATGGATAGTCATATCCCCTTCTGCAATGGCATTGGACTTGGCGATTTCCAGGTCATATCCTGATATTTTTCCCTGAAAAAATGCCTCCGGATAGTTGTCAGATTCCAGGTAGTTTTCATTGAAATGCTCCTTCATCAGGGATTTTCTAAATTCAAATCCGTTTATGGGAATCAGAAAAACAGCCTCTCCGCTTGCCACGTCAAAAATTGCTGTGGCTTTTTTGTTTTCAGCACTGATGTCCTCGATAATAGCACTGCTAAAAAACCGGACATATCCTGTTTCGGAGCGTAATTCCTGACTATGAACCTGCATAGTCTGGAATAGCAAAAAGGACAAGAGTATTAACCTTTTCATCTGTTTATAATTGTTTTAAAATGGTCAGATGGAATCTTTGACGATTAAAATAATCATTGCCCTGTGTGTTTTAATGATGATTTTAATCGTGTCGATTTCATGTGTTTATAATTTGTTTTTAAAGGCCTTATGGAATCTCGCATGGTGAATAATCATCCCGGTGTGTTACGTTTTCGTCATGCTCGATTTCATGTGTTTATTTATTGGTTTTTAAAGCCAGATGGAATCTTTGACGATTAAAATAATCATTGCCCAGTGTGTTTAATGATGATTTTAATCGTGTCGGTTTTATGACTTAGTTGTCTTTGGCACCAGCAGTAACCCAGCAATAGATGAGCTCTTTTTGCTCAGCGTTGATGGATCTGCCAGAAGCAGGAGGCGGCATGGTCCCTGCTTGGGTATTAGCCCGTATAGCACTGGAAAACTGTATAATATTTTCCGCGACTGTAAAATCCACTCTACCTGTGCCTTCCACATGGCAACCGGAAACCGCACAGTTTTGCTGAAGTATAGGTATGATATCTGCCGCAAGAGAGGCATTACTATCTTCACATCTCACAGCACCTGGGGGAGGTAGCTGATCTTCCGAATCAGAAGAGCAGGAGATGGAAATCAGAAGAAGGGCAGCAACACTTGCTAGTATTGCCCATTGGGATTTCTGGGATGGTGTTTTCGTTTTCATGATGTAGAAGATTAGGTTTTTTTTAGACAAATAGATTTCTATCACCCCCTGAAGAAGGAGTGTTCAACTTGCTTGATAATATGATTGGGTAATGAGTTTTTCTGCCTTTATGCCATTATTTTCCGTCCGGTCTGCCAGGGTAAAATTTAAGTCCTACAAATAAGCCTGTGCTCTTTAGGGAAATATCCCCTTCACCCACTCCGTTGAGCGGTACTTTAAAGTAAGGTTCTACCTGGATGCTCAATTGTTTTGCTAATTTCCGCTCGTATCCTATACTGAAATTGGCCACCCCAAAGAAATGGTTATTGGCACCCTTCACATCTATTTCATGGGTGTAAGGGTAACCGGTACCAGTATCCTTGTATTCCAGTTCATAATGCTCTTTGAGCATGAGATAGGAGGAAAGTCCTACACTTGCAAATACCCGCTGAAGCTTGCCCTCAAGAGGATAAAACCTCAAATTGAGCGGGATATCCAGAATATCGCATTCACCTATGACTCTGTCCGGTTGGTCACCATAGCCGGATTGATACCCACCTTCAGTGCTGTAAGGCTTGAAGGAATAAAATACCCCGCTGGAAACACTGATCCGTGGTCGCAGGAAGTATTCGGCACCTATTCCCACTGCCTGACCGGCTTTTCCGACCTGGTTCAATTTAATCCCGCTAAGGTCTGGTGCGGCCTGGACAGAAATGTTAAACCGCCCTGCAAACCGATGCGGTTTTCTTTCCTTTTTTACAAGTCCTCCATCGGCAGCAGTTTTTGCCAGGATTAGACCGTCTTCTGGCCGAAAATCTTCATAATCCATGGCAGGAATCTGATTGGTCTGCCATAGGAAAGTAGTATTTTCCAGTTTCTTGAATTCCGGGATTTCAGAAAGAATGGCTTCCGAAGCCGTTTTATCTACCTTCCCGTTTTCAATAACTTGTATCTTCGGTTCAGAAACCCCGGGTTTCCCTAATCCGCTTGCCTTCGCTGTAGATGATTGAACTGGCTTTGCTTCATCTTGAGTCAAAGTAGCTTCGGAGTGGGTTATCTCAGTACTTTTAGATCTACCTTCATTGCTTTCCGGTATGTTGTTTTGTGTTTCATAGGCAGTTGTATTTTGGTTCAGGTCCTTTTTTTCCTGCAATGGATTCCAGAATACTATTGATATCAGCAGAATCAGGAGTACTGCTCCCGACCAGCCCAGATTTCTCTTCCCCCACCAACCCGGAGAGGGCGCTGATGTTTTATCCAAACGTGCTTTCATGTCACCCCAATCCTCCTCAGAGAAGGGGATCTCAGCCGAATCGGATATTTCTCTTAGGATATCATCCAGCTCCTTATCGCTCCTGACGTAGGATTTGTTGCTCATGGGTTCTGGGGTTTAATAACGCTCTTAATTTTTCTCTGGCCCGGGAAAGGTTTGATTTGGAAGTTCCGATACTGATCTCCAGCATACCTGCAATTTCTTCGTGGCTATATCCATCGAGAATATAGAGGTTGAATACCATGCGATAGGAAAGAGGCAACCGATGGATCAGAAGGACCAATTCCTCGTATTGCATAGTATCCAGTGCACTTGGCTGGGAATCCTTTGATTCAGGAATAAATTCAAAGCCAGTTTCATGGACTTGCTTTAGTTGTTTTTTGTAATAGTTGATAGATAGATTTACCAATACCTTTCTAAACCAAGGTTTGAATGCCTGATTAGGATCGTATTTTTTTGGAGAGGAAAACAGGATCATAAAGCCATCATGGAGAATCTCCTTAGCCTCCTCCCGGGTGGCGGTATACCTAAGGCATATACTCATCCCATAACTGTAATAGTGCCTATACAGTACCTCCTGGTCTTTGCGGTTGTTATCCACCAGGCCCTGCCAGATTTTTTTATCCAGATATTCAGATTTCACATTCCCGGGTTTGCCTAGTCCTTACAAAGGAATTTACAAATTGGTTGCGTAGGAATTTGAGAAAAGTAAAAAAAGAAGCTGCCGGGAATTTTGGTCCCATTCCTTTTGGCATCCCATAGCCAATGCAGGCCTGCCTTATAAGGAGCCAGTACCTGTCCATAGTGAAGTGTTCTACTATGGACTTCGAAGTAGTCTTATTTAAAAATTACCGGGTAAATTCAATCCCCAGTCAGCAGGGTTTATTACAAAGTAATTGGGTGATAAAAGACCGGCCCTTTATGCCGGCGAGGGACATGCGTACCCAGATGAGTCACATACCAGTTTTTGCACTTACTTCAAGAGCCCTGACCATTCCGGCAACAACCATATACCGCGGGAAAACCGACAAAAACGACAACCTACGTTAAATAATTCCTGAGGCTTAATCTTGCTTTGATCAAATGGTTTTTAACGGTGTTTTTTGAGATCAGCATCTGATCTGCGATTTCCTGATAAGAAAGATTTTCGAAGTAGGAAAGCTTAACCACCTTCTTCCTTTGATCGGTAAGCCTTTCTATTGCATCTTCCAAACGGATCATAAGGGCTTCCTCTTCCATCTTCAGATCCACCGAACTTTCGATCCTGTTTTTATAAAATTCCTTTGACCTTACCTTATCCCTGCTTAAATGATTAAAGTAATCTATCACTTCGTTTTTTGAGACGGTAAAAATGTAGGATTGAATTCCCTTTTCTGAATCCAGATCTTTTCTCTTTCTAAGGATTTTTAGAAAAACATTATGAAAAATAACTTCAGCCTCTCCCGCATCTTTAATAAGGGATACAATAAACCTGACCACAATAGGTTTATATATATAGTAAATTGACTCAATCGCCTCCTGTTTCCCCATTTTGAAATTTTCAATAGTGTCTATAGTAGGTGTTGTCATAGGACTTGCTTGGTTTGCTTACCCAATTTTGAAAAAATAAAGCCAACCAGATACGTAAATCACGCATTTAAATCCTCAATTTGCGAAAATTTAGAACTGGTTACCGATTAATAATCAGAATGTTATCTTATTGTTACCTGGTAGCCCGCAAGGATGTCGGTCAGGTCGTATCCTTCTCTTATCCGGTAGGAAGACCGATACTTCGTCTACGCTCAGCACAATAGACGGGAGACTAAAGCATGCCCCAATTCTTAAGTTTATCAGATTCTAGGCCTCCATACTGGCTGTAAAGCGGATAGCTATAAACTGCCCGATGTTTTCTTGGATAACCAGCTGCTGGACCATGGGTAACCCTTTCTGCCTATTAGCTACTTTTTATCAGTATTAAAAAAGCTTTGACAAATAAAAAGGCCTAAACTTCAGCAGTGAGTTTAGGCCTTTTCATACCTGATTCCAGGTTTACCTTATTCTATTGCACCCAGATAGCGGCCCATCCAATAAGGAAGTAACCAAATATCCCCTGGGCTGTAGGCAGACCTTCCGTTTCCGGTTCCATCCAGATTAAAGCGATTGGCATTGTGTCTTGCTATTTTGGTCTCCGAGGGAGATAGCACCTGGGAGGTCGTTTGTCTTCTGAAATTGGTTTCAACGTTTTGGATATCCTTACGGTGGCTGTTTTGCACATTCCAGTTGATCAGATCTATAGGATGCTTCTGCAGAAACCAGATAGATTCCTCCAGATCAAATTTTTCCGGTTGGACGACAGCGGTAATAATGTTCCACAAGCCGTCTTTTTCAGGTCTTTCTGCCTCCCAGTGATCAAGGATTGTTTCCTTGAATTTAGTTTTCAGTTCAGGATCTAAAGCATACCTATACAGTCCCCAATACCCTAAAAAGTACATTTCGTCATCCGAATGGTTCCAGGCCTCTGATAGCATTTGGCTATAGGAATCACTACCGTCCCCGGCTTCCCCGATGATTTTCATAGGTCTCATCAGGTTTTCCAGATACCCGTGATCCTCCATCAACTCAACCGCCTTTTCCTTATACTTCTCCTTGCCGGTAAAGTGGTAGGCAGTCTGAAGCATGCTGATGATATTCGAGGAGTTGAGTTTTCTGTCCCCCACCTGAACAGGAAAGTTGTTGACATAATCAGGATTCCACTTGCCCCAAAGTGTAGGTTTCCCGTCAAAATCATACAAATACATGTCATGCGCCACGATGTGCGACATCATGGTGTCCATCAGTTCGATGGATTTGTTTTTTACCCATTCATCCTCTACAAGTTCGGCCAGCACCCCATAGACAAACATATGTCCGATTGCTTCATCGCTGCTGGTTGTAGATTTCCAGTCCCATTCCGGATCCGGAGCATGTTGCCATCTTTCAGGATCTGCCAGTTTTTCTATGTAACCTGATCTTTCAAAAGAGCGGGAAGGGAAACCCGCCACAGGATTAATGGTGAACAGGCGCTCCATAGCCAATAGAGATTGTCTGATCTGGGAAAGGGCTTCCGGATCCTTGGTCTGCGCATATCTAAACCCCTGAGAAGCTAAATACATGGAGGTCCAAAGCCCATCGTTATCCGAGTCATCCAGTTTTCCTGAACCTATTTTTCCCGGCTCTGTAAGTTCAAGAGAGGCATTAAATCCATGTCTTAAATGGTTTTTTCGGGTGTATTCATCGAAAAATTCCGCTTTTTCTGCCAAGGTCATCTCTTTGCGAGCTATAGTTGCTAGACCTTGATCGGTAAGGAGGTAGATTTCGTGCTCACCAAAGGCAATGTCAAAAACTGCCTCCCCGGGAAGCCATCGCTCTAAATAGTAGTAGTTGATTTCCCCGTTGGGGAGCAATACAAAAGCTCCTTTGCTTGTACCAAACCAGATTTCATCTCCATTTGTCTCCACCACCAGTATATCTGTCCACGGGATTTCTGTATACAGGGGGGATTGGTTTTTGGATTGTATGTCATAGGTGAAATATCCTTTGTCACTTCCTAATACCAACTGGTTTTTGGGAGAGAAGTAAGCCAGGGATTTCAGTCCCTTACCCGACAATTCTTCCTGTAATTTGTGGGATATAGGATCAAACTGATAGACTTTTTCCTGGCTCATGACCCAGAACTTTTTCTGGGCAGGGTCATATTGAATGTCCACCACTTCCTGGGGGGCGGGTAGCGTGATTGTTTCATCTATGCCTGATCCTACATACTGCAGTTGCTTTCCGTCACTGAGCAAAAAATCAAATTGGTCTCCTCCTTCGAAGCGATGCGCCGATGGCAGCTGATGCTTCAAAAATAAGCTGCCTGCCCAGGCGTTGCTGAATATGGCTTTGTCATCCAGATAAACTAGCTCGCCCTGATAGCTGTCGATTGCCCGGATTTTTTTTGCAGACATAGGCAGGTAGGACTGATCTGTTGCCAATGTACCCCAAACCTGAAACTGGCCTGCTTCAGGTCGCAAAAGCTGCGTGCTCTCCAGTATCTGTACATTCCCGGTCTGGTTACTCGCCAGGCTTTGTGTAGATAAATCCTGGAGCGGCCTGGAATTGATAATGGCATATTCCTGTACAAAAGGCGTGTCCGGGTAAGATCCCCCTGTCCCGGATTGTCCTAGTACCGCGGTCTGAGTCAGGGCGGCAAAAAGCAAAGCATATATTTTTTTTTGCATAATCAATGTATTTGGTTGGGATCCAATAAGCGGTACTGGATGGTTTTACCTTCTTCTAAATGTTTGGAATAGGTGAGATGTACAAGGCCGTTCCTGTCCTGAATCAGTGCGGGATAAGAGAATTTCCCCTGACGGGTGGAGTCTAGCTCAAGGTATTGGGGAGCGCTCCATGCATTTCCCTCATCCGATGAAATCCAAAGTGCCAGCTGGTATCTTCCATCCTGGATATCATTTCCTACCATCCACCATCGTCCGTCTTTGAGTTTCAGCAGTTCCACACTGGCAGTATTAGGGAATGCTGTTTTTTTGGCGGCCGTCCAGGTTTCACCCCCGTCTTTTGAAATACTTTGTTGAATCATGGTAGGAGCATCCCCGGCATCCCGAAGCATGGCTACTATATCTCCATTTTCTTTCTGGATCAATGCCGGTTGGATAGGGCCTTTCCCGACAAGCGGCAAACCAGGTTTCCAGCTTTCTCCCTGATCGTCTGAAATAGCCATCAGGGAAAAGTTGAAACCGTCTGAATAAAGCGGCAGAAGAATCCTGTCTTCAGTGACAAGAGGCTTGATGCGCGTCATCCATCCCATACTTGTTTTTTTTGAGTCCTGCGAGGCTTCAATAATCAGTTTCCCATACTCAGGAGCATAGGATGACCATCCCAGGTGGGAGGGAGGAAGATCCTTGAACTTGCGGACTACTTCCTGTGCAAATTCATCTCCGGGTTTAAGAAAAATATTGTCCTGCCAGTGCCAGACAGGTGCCCCATCGGTATCAAAAGATTTACTTCTTCTCAACCGCAGAATAGAATTTTCCCATTCGTTGGCATTTACGGCGATCCATACCAGGAACAGCTCTTCTTTTTGATTTAGAAAAAGCACAGGATTACAATCTGGTATCCCCGGTGTGTCGGCCATCTCAAAAGGTTTGGACCACTTTTCCTGCCCCTGTTTTTTCCGTGACCCCATCAGCAGGACATCATCAGATTTTCGTTCACCGGAACCTTCAAACCAAACAGTAAGCAAATCCCCATTGGGAAGTGCCACTATACTGCTGGCATGGGTATGTTTTGCCAGCAAGGGGAATATAGACTCGTTGACCAGGGAGGGCACTAGAGGGGATTGGGCAAGGAGGCAGACGGGTGCCAGTACCATTCCTATCCATAAGAAGGTTACTTTTTTGAAAAGGTTTTTTAGCATAATCAGTTGATGTTTTTTCTACGCTCCATGACTTCTCTCCAGGTAGTCAGGATGATTCCTTCCTCTTCAATATAGGTTTGCAATTCTGGAGAAAGCATGGCTTCCAGGTCCGCCTGTCTGGAACTCCCTGAGCCTGAAAAACGCTGGAAGTTTTCCGTGTTTTCACTGCAGTGGACAATGATCATGGCCAGGCCAGGCTCCATCCGCTCTAGCGTTTCCTTGAACTTCATGATTTTATGTTGGGTCAGCTCTGCTTGGGTGAAAGGCTTCTTTTCAGGTTTCCAGTCCCCGCTGTCCTTGTGGAGGTCATCCAGCACAGGAAAGCCCGAGTTCCAGATTTTTTCTCCCAAAGCCTGAGTCTGGAGCAGAATATCAGGAGTAGGCAGCTCCATCCCTTCTTTATAGTTTCCTTCTTTCTTTAACTGCTCGATCACAGGTTGTTGAAAACTCTCAGTGATAAGTTTATTGTTGCCTCCCGGAAACATAACCGGGATCCGGTATTCCAATCCTACCCTCAGATAAGTTTCCAAAAATTCCGGACTGGCAAAAAGCGTCCCCATATGGGAATCCAGATGGGTTGGCACAATACCGTTTTGCATGGCGCGGTCCACCTGCGCTTTCAATTCCAGATATACCTCCTGCGCAGAGGCATGGGCCACGACCTCTTCTACGCTGGGCCAAAAAGAACCTTCCGGATCCAATAATCCAGGCACCAAAGTGCTGCCTGCCAGAGGCTCCCAGCGGTAAGTTTTCCACTCGGAGGTGAGTACCAGATGCAGGCCGATGTCCATGCCCGGCGTTTCCTTGCTTATTCTCAAAAATGTGCCCGCCCAGGGACAGGGCATCATGACGCTACAGGAGGTGGCCACACCTTCCTGCATGGCCTGAAAGGTCCCTTGATTGGATTCAAAGGACATGCCAGCATCATCTACATGAAATATCACCACCTTGCTTCCTCTAGGATATCCCAGTTTTTCGGCATAAGTCCGGTTTACATTGGATTGGGCAAAAGAACAAGTGATGGACGAAATCCATAGAATCAGAAAAAACTGTTGTTTGTTGAAATGCATTTCAATTGACCATTAGCTTTGGTTGGTTTACTGGTGTTACCTTACTATTTTAGAAATGGACTAACAGATTGATTTTAATTTAGTATAATTATCAGTATTCTGTCGGGCTTTAACCGATAAGTATTAGATCATCACTAACGTATTGGATCATTATAGTATAATTAAGAAACCGTTAACCGGCTAATTTCTATTGTCATTCTGTTTAAACTTGAATTATAATCCAGTTGTATCCGTCTTTCAATCCTATCATTGATGAAATCTCCATCTTCGGTCTTCTGACTCCGCTCTGCAATCTCATAATCGGATAATCATAAAAATCTAAAAACATGCCTGGACAAGAAGTGGGAACCCAAAAGAATAAGCAAACGAAAATCCTCTTACTTATTTTTTTAATATTCTTTGTTATATCCCTGATGTCCAATATTCTTGGCCCAATCATTCCGGGGATCATTGAGAGTTTTTCCCTGAGCTATGGTTTAGCCGGGTTTTTGCCATTTGCATTTTTTGTGGCTTATGGGGTCATGTCTCTTCCTTCAGGATTATTGGTGGAACGCTGGCGGGAAAAACCAGTGCTCTTGCTGGCATTTAGCCTGGCAGCCATAGGTGCCCTGTTGTTTGGTTTCAATCCCCGGTTTGGTTCTGCTTTGGGCTCCCTGTTCATTATCGGCATGGGAATGGCCATGCTCCAGGTGGTCATCAATCCCCTTTTAAGGGTTACCGGAGGGGAGGAGCACTTTGCGTTCAATTCTGTGTTGGGCCAATTGGCTTTTGGTGCTGCTTCCTTCCTTAGTCCCATGTTATACAGTTACATGGATCAGTCCCTGTTCACTCCCGAAGCGCCTGCATGGATCAGCCTGTTGGAAGAATGGGTTCCCGTGGAAATGAAATGGGTTTCTGTCTATTTTGTGTTTGCCCTGCTTGCTGGAGTCATGTTGCTGTTGATAGGGGTTACAAATTTCCCGAAAGTGGAACTGAAAGATGACGAGAAAGTGGAACTGGGGAAAACCCTGAAAAACCTCCTGGGCAAGCGGATGGTCTGGTTGTATTTTCTTGGCATATTTTCCTACGTGGGGACAGAACAGGGGATCGCCAACTGGGTAAGCCAGTTCCTGCAGGATTATCATGGCGTGGATCCAGGTACCGGCGGGGCCAAGGTAATTTCCTATTTCTGGGGGCTGCTGACCCTAGGTTGTTTGCTGGGATTGGTGCTGCTGAAATTTATGGACAGTAAACTGGTTCTGGTTTTGTTCAGCTGTACGGCCATCCTTTCTTTATTGACCGGCTTGTTGGCAGAAGGCAATCTGGTACTGATCGCATTTGCCTTCTCAGGATTCTGTCTCTCGGTAATGTGGTCTATCCTGATTTCCCTGGCGTTGAATTCCGTTGATTTTGCGCATGGGACTTTTGCAGGATTACTCTGTTCGGGTATTGTGGGCGGAGCCGTCATCCCCTTGGTTATCGGCAGCTTAGCAGATTTTATCGGATTGCAGGCAGCGATGTTCTTCCTGTTCATTCCACTCGGTTACATACTGTTCATTGGGATTTGGGCCAAGCCTCTGGTCAGCAACTCCCGTGTCCGGTCACTAAAGGAACTGTTCAACTAATCATATGCACCGGATAATATTACTGCTGGATTTTGCCGAAGAGTATAGCAAATCATTATTGAAAGGGATCAGTACCTATTCCGGTAAAAACGGGCAATGGACCTTTTGCCGCATGCCTTTATACTATAGGGAAACGGTGGGGGTCAAAGGTATTCTCAAGTGGGCAAAGGAATGGCGGGCCGATGGGATCATTGGTCAGTTGTATAATGAAATGGAGGAGGAGTTTATAGATGGTGATATTCCTGTCATAGCCCAGGATTTTAAAGAACGGTTTTCCAAAATCCCCAATATCACAGGTTCCTACCGGAAAACAGGGGTGATGGGAGCCGACTATTTTCTCAGCAAGGGGTATTACAATTTCGCGTTTTATGGGTTCAATACCATCGTTTGGTCCCGGGAGCGAGCGGAAGGATTTGAATCTGCTGTCAAAAAAGCAGGATACCAGGTCAACTATTTTGAGCATAAAAAATCCCGCTCTACCGACATCTGGTATTACAAGAGCAAATCCTTGAGTAAATGGCTGAAGAACCTGCCCAAACCCGTTGCCTTGATGGCATGTGATGATAATCAGGGAGTCCATATTCTGGAAGCCTGCAATCACAACAAGATCAGGGTACCCCAGGAAGTGGCAGTATTGGGAGTGGACAATGACGTGACATTCTGCGAACTTGCAGACCCACCCTTATCGAGTATTGTCCTGGATATAGAAAGGGGAGGCTATGAGGCAGCGCAGGTTTTGCATGAAATGATAAAAACCGGAAAAAACAACTTCCGGGATGTGGTTGTCCCCCCGCTCAAAGTAATGACCCGCTCATCTACCGATATGTTTGCCTCCTCAGATGCCTATGTTGCCGAAGCCCTGACTTATATCCATAAGAATATTGATAGAAATATCCTGGTGGATCAGGTGGTCAAGGAAGTGCCTCTTTCCCGCAGGGCCTTGGAGAAACGATTTTTACAGGTTACCGGGCATCCCGTGTATAAGTATATCACTAAGATCAGAATGGAGAAACTGGCCCAAAAGCTTTTGAGTTCAGACCAGAGTATTTTTGAGATAGCCATGGATCTGGGATTCCAAGACAGCACTAATATCGCCAGACAATTCAAACAGTTGATGGGCTATGCCCCTGGCGAGTATAGGAAGCGGTTCGGCGCCAACGCCTTACCTTTCAAATAAGAAACCATGGAATAGTTTACCTGCCATTAGTCCAAACAATGCCTCTTGGGGTAGTGTAAGCAATGGGAAAGAATAAAACCATCCTTTTACTAACAGCCTTAAGCTTAGGCACCACCTGGGCGATCCGAGGCCAATTCGGCCATGAACAGGGAGCTGCCTGGGCTGGAGGCGTTGCTTGTATCCTTTTAGTTTATAGTTGCGCCAATCCCAACTGGACCAGAGTAGGGCTTAAGGCATCCCTGATGGGGGCCGTAGGATGGGGGCTTGGTGGAATGATGAGCTATGGGGTAGTGGTAGGTTATGGAAGATCCGAGGACTGGCTCAATGCAACGTACGGACTGCTGATGTTGGGACTGATAGGCGGGTTATACGGATTGTTGGGCGGCGGTTTGTTCGGATTGGGGATAGAAGAAGGCAATTCCGGTAAAAAGGTGGCCTGGCATCAGCTTTTGGTGGAGATGACCGCTGGTGCTGTTATTTTTTACTTTTTTATCGTGGAGCAGCTGGGAATTTATATGACTCCTCCCA
The DNA here is from genome assembly GCF_001442615.1 of Algoriphagus resistens. GTDB lineage: Bacteria > Bacteroidota > Bacteroidia > Cytophagales > Cyclobacteriaceae > Algoriphagus > Algoriphagus resistens. Next base: position 605,097 of record NZ_LMXN01000001.1, read on the forward strand.
GATCTGAAGCCTGGGCCATATGTGCCGGTGCTGGGTTGGCCTTACTTTATTTTTTGGTAAGAAATTCCTATTCCGGAGCGCTGCGCACCGCCTTATTCTCTGCGATCGGTGCAGGGTTTGGTTTTGCTTTTGGTAACTTTCTGCAAGTCATGGGGTTCCTGTCCAAAATCCATTTCAATTTCTGGAATGTCATGGAGTATAGCCTGGGCTTTTTCGGAGGTTTGGGAATGTCTTATGGGTTGTTGACAGGATTTAAAATGGCTTCTTCAGGCACCATACAGAAATTTCCGGTCAATTCAAGAATAAAGTGGTCCATGATTGCTTTGGTAGGAGTGATCCCTTTGATCGTTTTCCATCAATCGTTTATAGAAAAGGACCTCATTCCTTCCTTTTCCGGTTTCGGGCTTTCCGATCCTGGGTATTGGGCTGCTTTTGCCACCTTATTTGCTTTTTTCCTTTGGGTACTGATGCAGCTTTTGGGGTATTGGAATTACAAAAAACTCCGGTTAAAGGAAATAGGGGATGATCAGTTTTTATATAGGACAGCAATGATGTTGCTTTTGACTTATATGGCTTTTTCCCTGTTGATCACCGGAGCATTCATCAGTATGGAAAGAATAGAACAATACCTCTATGTACTGAATTTTATCGTTATTGCTATTTTGATCAGTAAGAGAACTGTAGAGAAAGGTGTTTTACCGGCTTTTTCAGCAGCTAAAGTAGGGGCTATTGCACTTTTGGCAGTTCTGGTTGCAGGAGCAATTGCCGCATTTTCTCATGGCCCCATTCCGGGAGGACAAACGAGATTCTAGAAATCCCTTATTCCCTTGCATGAACCTGATTTCCCGGGGAGTCTCAGAAGACTTTGTGTAGTCGGTCTTAGGAGATCTTCCGTAGTGTTTCCCGAATGTTATGGAAGCCGCATTTTTTTATCCATCAAATTAACAAACTGGTAACCAGTGGATAGGTAGTCCATTTTTTAAAGAGGAAGGTATTAGAGGAGAAGGTACAGCCTATGAAAAATCCAACGATCAAGGAATTACTGGAAAAACTGTCAACCGGTGAGATACTCAAGGATGAATTTGATCTTTTTCTAAAAAAAATAAAAAAGGAAAAGGGAACAAGCGACTTGGATCAAGCCTTTCTGGAATTTTTTGATGGATTGGCCCCGCCGGAAGAAAATGAATGCCCAGACCAAAAACCGAAAAACAACTAAGATTTACCCAATAAATGATTATGCTTATGAAACATTTTTCCAAAAACAGAAAGCCGAAAATCAGTTGGGGGCTCCCCCTGATTCTTGGATTGGTGCTGTTCCCCCTGTTTGGGATTTCAGCCATGACTTCGCCACTCCCCGTCCTGATTGAGGATGCCCTTCAGGCCCAGCAGGTAGAGGGGAAAATTGTCTCCAGTGAGGACGGATCTCCCATCCCCGGGGTTACGGTGCTTGAAAAAGGGACCAGCAATGGGACGGTCTCAGAGATAGATGGAACCTATTCGCTGGAAGTTGCAGGCCCTGGTGCAATACTAGTTTTCTCCTTTGTGGGATTTGACTCCCAGGAAATCACCGTAGGAAACCAGTCAGTCATTAATATTTCCATGAGTGAAACTGCCACCGATATGTCTGAAGTGGTGGTGACAGCCCTGGGAATCAAGCGTGACCAGCGCTCTCTGGGATATGATGTCTCCAATGTAAAAGGGGAAGAGCTGACCCAGGTTTCCCAGGAAAACGTTTTGAGTTCCCTTTCCGGTAGAATGCCCGGGGTTACCATTAACCAGACCAGTGGTCCGGGATCCTCCATGAGTATGGTCATCCGGGGTGCTACTTCGTTGACTACAGACAACCAACCCTTGTTTGTGGTGGACGGAGTGCCCATGTCCAACTCCCTAAACAACATTAGGGAAAACGGGGATGGAAACCAGGTGGATTACGGAAATGCCATTTCGGATATCAACCCGGATGATATAGAAAGTATATCCGTGCTGAAAGGTCCCAGTGCCGCTGCATTGTATGGCACCAGGGCAGGAAACGGGGTGGTGATCATTACCACCAAATCCGGAAAAGCAGGAAAGACAATGGGCATTTCCTTCTCCTCCAGCAACGTTTTTGAAAGACCTACACGACTACTGGATTTTCATTACAAATACGCAAACGGCAACCGTAATGCTGTATTCAACGAAGGCTCTGCCTATTGGGGAGGTCCGGAATTAAATGCCGGCAATACTGCTGTTCAATGGAATAGTCCATTGGATGCCAATGGAGACCCTATCCCAACTGAATTGATAGCCTATCCGGATGCAATGAAAGATTTTATGCAGACTGGCATTACTTCCACCAACAATATTGCAGTGGATGGGGGAAGTGAGCAGACTACCTATAGAATTTCTTATTCCAATATGTTGCACCAGGGGATGATACCAAATTCTGACCTGTTCAGAAACAGTTACTCTACTTCCCTGAGCCATAAAATCACAGAGAATCTGACGTTTACTTCCAATTTCAACTACACCAACAGCAAATCCAACGATCGTCCGAGTACCGGGGATAGAAGGGCGAATCCCCTGGAAGCGGTTTATAATTCCCCTTACGTGGATTATGAGCAGATGAAAGGTGTCTGGGTGCCGGGGCAGGAAGGGGTACAGCAGATCAGGACTGAGGCCGGTGACAACCCCTACTTTATCGCCTACGAAATGCAGAATGCATTTGAAAGAGACCGCATTTATGGAAATGTGGCACTGGAATACCAATTTTCTGAATCCTTCAACATCCGGGCGCGCTACTCTCTGGACCGCTCAGACGAGAACCTGGAAACTATTATCCCATTTAGCTATAGCAGGATGGCCCGTGGAGGATACTACACTTCTGATATTCTGACACAGGAATCCAATGCTGACTTTCTTGCTTCCTGGAATGATGATTTTGGAAAACTGGATGTAAATGCTTCCATAGGCGGCAATATCATGAACCGTTTTGGCAGAAGTACCAATGTGGGAGTAGGAGGGGACAGAAACAACGGACTGGTCATCCCTGGAATTTACAATGTTCAGAATATTCCTGCTGACAACCGCTCAATGAACAATTCCTATTTCGAAAAGGGGATTTATTCCATTTATGGATTGGTTTCCTTCGGCTATGCGGACCAGCTCTACCTGGACTTGACCGCAAGAAACGATTGGTCTTCCACCCTGCCAAGTGAAAACAGATCCTATTTCTATCCCTCAGCTTCCCTGAGCTGGCTGGCAAATTATACGCTGGGGCTGCCGGATAACATTGATATGTTAAAACTGAGATTTGGTGCGGCACAGGTAGGGAATGATACTGGTCCGTATAACCTTCTTCCAAACCTGTCCACCGGGCTTTACAATTCCATCAATACCGCCAGCATGCCTTCCAGTCTGTTAAACCCGGACCTGAAGCCAGAGCAGGCAACTTCCTATGAAGGCGGGATTGACCTGAACATGTTCAGCAACAGACTGCGATTTGCAGGAACAATCTATCAGATTGATAACAGAAACCAGATTTTCTCAGTAAACCTTCCTTCATCATCCGGCTATTCAGGGCGTCTGATCAATGCCGGTCTGATCCGGAGCAAAGGCGTGGAACTGGCGCTGGGAGGAACTGTCCTCAATAAGAAGAACATCACCTGGGATGTAGACCTGAACTGGAGCAGAAACCGGACAACTGTGGTAGAACTCACAGAAGGGTTGGACAGAATCACACTATGGTCTGAAAACGGCGGTGGAGCTATCACCTTGGTAGGAGAGGAAATCGGCAATATGTACAGCACTTCTTATGCCGAGGTAAAAGATCCAAATTCTCCCTACTATAAATGGCCGGTTCTTTCCAACGCAGGAGAATGGCAGGAGCTTTCCGGGACCGAAAACCTCAAGAAGGTAGGGAACTTTAATCCGGATTTCCAGATGGGAATGCAGTCTACCCTGAAAATCAACCGCTTTATCATAGCCGCCAGCTTTGACTGGAGGCAGGGTGGAGAGTTTATGTCCTTTACCTACAGGTATGGGGAGTCGGACTGGAAATCCCAGAGACAATTGGATAATCTGATTCCGGGCAGCCTGTATGAAACCGACGAACTGATCGCGATGATGAAAGCGGATCCAGATAAATACATTATCCCTGGCCCCGGCAATTACCCTAGAGTTGGAGGCCACACTGCTGCCACAGGAGGATATTCTGTGGACGAAAATGGCAGTGACGGCGCCTTTGTGCCGGGCGTGATCCAAACAGCCGGGGCTGATACTCCGGATGATTTCAGCGATGATGTGTACACAGAGCACCTGGGAGGGGAGGGGACCAATATTTATCCGATTACCAACACCTACCCTTGGGATTACAACGAGCAGGTAACCTTTGATGCTTCCTTTATCAAATTGAGGGAACTGAGCATAGGTTATAGCATTCCAAACTTTGGGAAATTCAGAAATGCAACCATTTCGATCTATACCCGGAACCTGATGCTCTGGACCAAGGCTGATATAGGAATCGATCCGGAAAGAGCCTTCTGGGCAAGCGGCGGAACACAAGGGAATACCTCTTCCCAATTCCGTCAGGGAATCGAACGTCAGAATGTGATGCCATGGAGCTTTCCTCTGGGCTTCAAACTGAATTTTAATCTTTAATCTCAAATCAACGAACCATGGACATAACATCTAAACTATATCGAGGATTATTGATGGCTTTGATTTGCTGGCTTGGATTCTCAGGCTGTGATGATAAGCTTGATGAAATGAATGTCAATCCCTATGGAATTGATCCTGCGGAAGTAAATCCTAATTTATTGATGCCTTCAATTTTGGCAGATGCAGCCCAAAGTTATGCCGGGTTGGGAGTAAATGACCTGGCCGGTGCCGTACAGCATACCCAGAAAAACGGCTGGTACGATGCCCATAACAATTACGCTTGGGAAAGTGTAAGCTGGGCAGGATGGTATAACATCCTTCGAAACAATAACCTGTTATATAACAGAGCTGTAGAGCTGGAGAGCAACTATTTTCAGGGGGTAGCCCTGACCATGAAATCCTTTGTCTTTGGCAACATCACCGATCTTTGGGGAGACGCTCCTTACACCGATGCCCTGAAAGGGGATGAATTGGCCACTGAGTTTCAGTTCCCGAAATTCGATAGTCAGGAAGTGATATATGATGGGGTTATTGCAGATCTGCAAACAGCCGTTACGCTATTTAATTCAGCGAATACCGACGCAGTGACACCTGCCAATGACCTGTATTTTGGTGGGGATGCTGCGGCCTGGAAAAGATTTGCCAACTCCCTTTTACTCCGCTACTACCTGAGAATATCCACCCAAAAACCGGACGTGGCCAAAGCGGGCATTGAGGCAATCTATGCTTCTGGGGATTATATCCAGAATGCCTCCCAAGATGCCGTACTGGATTATACCGGGGGAGCCAGTGATATCTGGCTCACCCGGCATGTGGCTCTGAACCCCGATGATTTCCAGCGGTATCAGGCCTGCCAAACCTTTATCGACCAGTTGATGGGAACTAATGATCCCAGACTTCCTGTCTGGTTTGCACCCGTACGGGTAAAGTGGGAGGCTGATGAATCGCTCGATGTTGCCGCTGAGGATTTTATCCGCAAAGACGGTACACCTTTAGGCGTGGTCACCTATCCATTTGATGACTTTGTGAACAACTACCCCGGTGAGAACTTTACCCGAAGGTATAATCCTGCTATGGCAGACTATAATGATGCTGAATACGTAGGATTACCCCCTTCACTGATGGTTCCCGAATCCTATAACGGCAACCCTTCCCCGGGGCAGGGTACCCAAAATCAACACGTGTCCCAGTTGGCGGACATCTACCAGTCGGCAGGAGCCGCAGGCGATATTCTTAAGGCCAGGTTGATCTCCTCAGCAGAAGTGAGCTTTATCTTTGCCGAAGCTGCTTTGAAAGGCTGGAGCGTAGGATCCGCAGAGGAGCATTATTATGCAGGCATACAAAAGTCGTTGACCGTATGGGGTAAAGCTGACGATTACGAGAGCTTTATCGCTGGGGAGGGAGTCGCTTTTGATAACACCCTGGAGCAGGTGATGGAGCAAAAGTGGGTGGCAAGCTGGACTGCAGCAGCAGAAGCTTTTGCAGACTACAGACGTACAGGTTACCCTATGTTGCAAACAGGTCCCCAGTCTCCGCAGCCAAAAATTGCCCTGAGATTTCAGTATGGAGATGATGAGTACAACAACAATGGCGAAAGTATCACCGGAGCGTTGGACAGATTGGAGCTGACAGACTATTCCGGAGGGTTCGGAAAGGACAGCCAATGGTCCAGGCCTTGGTTGTATCAGGGAACTACCATTCCCTGGTAAGCTTCTGACTTACTTCTTTTGATCATTTTAACCTCCATGTTAATTCATAGACATGGAGGATTTTTTATACACTATCAACTAGGAAGTAGGGAGCAATAAGTTCTAAGGGATAATACCCAATTGCTTATTTATGCTTGATTTTTAGTCCGTACTAACCTTGACATCTAAGTCTCCAACCTCCGACATCCGGCGCCCAACCTCTTTCAAGCCACTAACAAACTTCCAAGACCAAAGTTTGCTTTTCAAAAACTACCGAGTAAATTTATTACTCAGTCGTCATTACATGAAGGCCAAAGCCGACAAAGCCTCCCTGAGGGACGACAATCTCTAGTAAACAACCGGCAGCCTAACCACTACCCAATCAAACTGGCTGTGGGTGAAAGGGCGAAGCTATGGCAAATGGTCGGTGATCTAGGTGAACATCCGACATCCAACATCCCCCAGTCCTCAATGGGTTTAAAAAAAACGATAAGAAAGTACCTTGGCATACCACAACTGGAAGAATCAATCTCCCAAGCTACCTTAACTCTGGAAAGGGAAGTTGCATTCCGGCAGCGGGAACTCAAAGCACTGGAAATCCTAAAGCCCTATTTGCCGCAGGGATACTTATTTGAAACCGGATTTTCCCTGCCCCTCCAGCTCATCCAACATATAGTCAACGACATCTTGGTATACCAGCCCAAGACTATACTGGAGCTGGGATCCGGATTATCCACTCAGATCCTCGGCAATATGATCAGGATGGAGGGCTTGGACATAAAATTCATCAGCGTGGACAATAATTTCACCTGGCAAAAGATGCTGAAACCCAAGTGCCCCCAAGTAGCCTTTTATAGCTTTCTCCTGTCGGAGCAGAGCCCTCATTCTTACACCAAGTCGGGAGTATGGTATGAAATCCCTGAGGATCCTCCATGGGGAGAAAACCTTATAGATATGGTGCTGGTGGATGGCCCCAAAGGGAATAGCTGTGAAAAGGCCCGGTATGGATTTATCCCTTTTCTAAAAGGTAGGTTAAGTGAGCTTCCTATAATCTATGTAGATGATACCCATAGGGCTGATGAGAGATTTATAGTGGAGCAGGCCAGTAGTGCATTTGATCTCCCACAAGTTCAGTCTTTCCATCGGTACAGCCGATTGTCCAAAGTAGAAGATTTCTATACCGCCCCGGCGTAAAGAATTGAAGGTAGCAATTAGTAGTCAGTAGGTCAGTTGTCAGTCTTCAGTAATCTGATGCCCAACTTGGATTTCAAATCTCCAGTCCCCAATCCCCAATTGTCTGACATCAAACATCGGTCACCGGATATTCACAAAATGGACAACTTAAAAAAACAACCTATATTGATTTTGCGTTTGGAAATAAATCCCAAGTAATTAAATAGCTAGACGATGAGCAAAAAAGAATTAAGTACTAAAGATCTAATAAAAGCTCAAAGTAGGGCTGGTCAGCGTGCTAAAAAATTGATCAGAGTCTTGGGACTAGAGGACATGGTAGCACGAAACAATAAAGTCATTCAAATTAAACCGAATGGTCAAGAAGTGACAGTTAAAGAATCACGGTTTAAAAGCAAAAAAGTCCAGAAAGGAACTTTTAAAATACAGAATTGATCACCAAAACTTCAAAATTCAGACTTTTTGCTGACCCAAACGGAAGCGGAAAATCCACTTTGATCTGAGAAATCAATGAGTCTTTTAATCTTGGAGTTTTCGTGAACGCAGATTTGATAGAATATGAGCTAAGGAAAAGCAAGTTTATTGAGCTTTCCACTATTTTTGGAAAGAATACAATATCTGAAATTGACTGGAAAGCATTTTATAAAAAGTATCAGATTGAAGATAGCAGAGCAGTTGGTCTGATTCCAGATAAGTTAAGAAGGGGTCTTAATCTGGAAAAGCGAGATCAATAGTTATGCTGCTTCAATAATAGCCTCTTTTTTCTGTTTTGAATTGTTGAGAAGAAAGACGACTTTTTCATTCGAAACAGTAATGTCTCATCCATCAAAATTTCATTTTATGCAAGATGCAAATGCGGCAGGATTTAAAACATACCTCTATTTTATTTGTACGGAAGATCCCTTGATTAATCTTCAGAGAGTGCGAAATAGAAAGGAAATGGGCGGTCATGATGTACCCGAATATTTACTAGAAAGCCAGTATTGCAGATCCTTAGAACAACTTCACGCTGCATTTTTGACCGCACATAGAGCCTTTGTAATTGATAGTTCAAATAGGAATCGAAACTTAATTCTAGAGAAGAACCACAAAACTGTAACCATTAATACAGAAGCAATCCCAGGCTGGATAGCTGAGTGTTTGGTTAGTAAATTAAAATAGTTAGTTGCCATCATGAATTGTCCTGCCAACCGACGATATACCCCAGTGGTTGTATTCGGCAAACAGAAACTATTTTAGAAATTAAAGCCTACAAGCGCAGTCCCATTTCATCCAGCACCAAACATCGGTCATGGTACATTCCTTATTTCAAATTTCTGACTTCAGATTTCAAACCCTTAACCCCTAATCTTTATTCCCTAACTCTCAATCCCATTTACCAGACACTATCTTGATAATATTTGAAGCATGATAACGTTTAATCAATAGTTTGTCAATGGTGAAGAAGTCTGTTTCGACTCTGGCTCTGGATACATCCAAGGCAACTAAGGGAGTTCGAATCCTCCCGTACGCACATCTAATTTATTCCCCCACTGTGGCTATGGAAAAGCATGCGCATATTTATCCCACCACACAGAAGGTGACAAAAGAGGACAGGGCAAGACTATTAATGCAAAAGCCTTTACTAATCTGGTTTACAGGTCTGTCTGGCTCAGGAAAGTCAACTTTGGCAAATCATCTGGAAGTAACCTTGCATCAAAAGGGGCTTAAAACATTCATCTTAGACGGTGATAATCTAAGAACGGGATTAAATCAGGATCTAGGCTTTACTGACGTAGATAGAAGAGAGAATATCAGAAGAGTAGGCGAAGTAGCTAAGCTGATGATGGAAACGGGTTTAATCGTAATTGCAGCCTTTATTTCTCCAATGCAAAAGGAAAGGGAAATGCTCAGGAAGCGAGTAGGGGCCGAACAGTTTTTTGAAATTTATGTCGATTGTCCTATTGGGGTTTGTGAAGCAAGGGATCCTAAAGGAATCTATCAAAAAGTAAGAGCAGGGGAAATCAAAAATTTTACCGGGATAGATGCACCTTATGAAATACCTAAAACTCCTAATCTGACAATTAATACGGAGAATTGCTCAATCCCGGAAGCACTTACGCTTATTAAGAACAGTATTTCCGAAAGATACTTGGATATTGCCTAAAGGATTACCCCAGTTCAGTAGGAAAGGCTTTTAAAGAGTTGAAAAAAGTATGTAATCAGTGGTGTGATGAGTAAATCTATAGATCGATAGCAACTTCAGATCTCAAATTTCAAACCTTAGATTTTAGACTTTAGATTTCAAACCCCAAATCCTCAAACCAAAATTGCTTTCCCGCTTCCTTACATTTCTTTACCTTCTATTTTCCCTGACGCTCTCAGCGCAGGAGCTGCATAGGATCGCGCCAAACTCAGCAGCCGAACTCCATGCTTTCTTTCAATACCAAGAAGGAAATGCCCCGATTATCTCAGGACATCGTGGAGGAAAGGAACCCGGATATCCTGAAAATAGTCTGGAAGCCATGGAATATACCCTCCAGTTTACTCCTGCGATCTTTGAGGTAGATCCTCGGATAACCAAGGATTCTGTCATTGTGCTGTTTCATGATGCTTCGCTGGAGCGTACCAGCAATGGGCAGGGCAAGCTGATTGACCACACATTTGAAGAACTGCGACAGCTGCAGCTTATGGATGTCAATGGAGTACTGACACCGTATAAGATTCCATCTTTAGAAGAGTCTATCGCATGGGCCAAGGGAAAGACCATCCTCAATCTGGATCATAAGGACGTTCCTCTGGCAGTCACTGCTCGTACTCTAATTGATTTGGATGCCTTAAGCCATGTCATGATTACGGTGCATGCTCCTGAAGAGGCAGCATTCTACCTCAGCCAGGATTCCCGTTTTATGTTTTCGGCTTTTATCCGGAATTTTGAGGAACTGGAAGCCTACGAAAAAGCAGGCATTCCCTGGAGTCAGCTTATAGCTTATGTTGGCCCGCTCTCCAAACCGGAAAACCAGGCTCTTTACGATGCCCTTCACCAGAGAGGAGTAAAGGTCATGATCTCCGCTGCCCCCAGCTATGACAAGGAAACTGACGTGGAGAAAAGAGCAGAGGACTATAGAAAAGTCATTATCGAAGGAGCCGACGTACTGGAATCTGATTATCCGATTGCAGTAGGAAAGGCTTTTAAAGAGTTGAAAAATAAGTAGGTAATCAGTGTGAAGTCACGATCTTCAGTATGACATTCATCTGGCATTTAACATCGGTCATCGGACATCAGGCATTTTATCCTTCTAACTTAAAACCTTGCTTTTCAATACCTTCACTTTGCTTCTATTCCTACCTATAGTATTCCTACTATACTGGTTTGTATTTCAGAATAATTCGAAGCGTATTATTATTCCGCATGAATAATGCCCTCAAAAGGAAGTTATATAACGTGCTCTCTCGCAGTAGGAAAAAGGGCTTTGTGAAAACCCTTTTGAGATTAATTAAAACAATATATTTTGCTTTAGAAAATAAGAATAATGATCAGAAGAGTAATGGCGAAGTTTGGTTAATTAATCAACTGAAAGATTCTGAAATAAAATTAAATACAATTTTTGACGTAGGAGCAAACGTTGGTAATTGGACTAGAATGGTTAGGAGTAGATTCCCGAATTCAAGATATCATATTTTTGAACCTCTCCCAAGTATTTATAGAATTCTCGAAAAGTCTTTTATTTCTGATTTGAATTTAAAAATCAACAATCTTGCATTATCCAACTCATCAGGAGAAATAGATTTCAATTTTTGTCCTGATCAGCCTTCTTTCAGCTCTATTTATAAGACATCATTAAGAGATAATTTTCAAACTATACAAATATTTTGTCAAAGAGGTGAGGACTACTGTTTAAGTAATAGAATTGAATACATTGACTTTTTAAAAATTGACACGGAAGGATCTGAACCTTTTGTTTTACAAGGGTTTGATAAAATGCTGTCTTCAGGAAAAGTGAAAATAATTCAGTTTGAATATGGTCCTCATAATATAAAGTCGAAGTTTTTGATAATTGATTTCTATATTTTTTTTAAAGAAAAAGGGTATGTGATTGGCAAGATTTATCCCAATCATGTGGATTTTTCAGAATATCACGAAAATAAAGAAAACTTTATTTTATCAAATTATTTAGCAGTTAGAGAAACTGAGACTGAAATATTTAGGGTATTGGGGAGATGAGTAAAACAGTAATTAAAGTAGAAAACCTCTCCAAGCGCTATCGACTCGGCTTAAAGGAAAAACAGGCTGAAACTTTAGCAGGGCAAATAGCTAATCTAATAAAATCCCCTTGGCAGAATCTAAAGCGACTTCGTGAGATGAGTCGTTTTGGGACAGAAGATGAATCAGTCTTCTGGGCACTTAAGGATATTAACTTTGAGGTCAAGGAAGGAGAAGTATTAGGGATCATAGGTAAGAATGGAGCAGGTAAATCAACCTTACTTAAAATACTTTCCCAGATCACCGAACCAACTTCAGGAAAGATTGAAATTCACGGGCGTGTCGCCTCACTTTTAGAAGTTGGAACTGGTTTTCATCCGGAGCTATCTGGCAGAGAAAATATCTATATGAATGGGACTATATTGGGAATGACCCGGCGGGAAATAGATGCCAAGCTTGATGAAATTATTGATTTCTCAGGAGTTGAGAAGTTTATCGACACACCTGTTAAGTTCTATTCCTCAGGGATGAAAGTACGATTAGGATTCTCCGTTGCGGCTCACTTAGAACCTGAAATTTTGATTATAGATGAGGTTCTTGCTGTTGGCGATTATGAATTCCAGAAAAAGTGTTTGGGAAAAATGGAAGATGTGGCTGGCCAAGGGAGAACTGTATTGTTTGTGAGTCATAATATGGAAGCCGTTTCTACTTTATGTAAGAAAGGCCTTTTATTAAACGATGGAGGTGTTCTGAATTATGGAGTAATAAAGAATGTTTTAAATTCTTATTTAGGGCTTGCGAGCAATTTTGGCCACCTATATACTGATTATGAATCAAAGGGAACTCCGTATGTAAGAAAAATTGAGATAGTATGTTCAGATTCAGATGGTCATCATAATTTCGGAAAGCCTTTACGGATAGATTTCGAAATATTGTCGAATATAACAATACCAAATGCAACGTTATCATTTCAGTTAATTGATGAGAAAAACAGAGCGATAGTTCATTGTTGGATTTTTCAATCAGATCAAAAATTCTGTCACTATAAAGGACTGCATAGAGTTTCTTGTTTTCTAGAAACTCCAAAATTATATATGGGAAGATATTCTTTAACTGCTCATTTCGGAGAAGGAAAGGGGGGGAGGAAATACCAAACAATAGAGCATGCCTGTTGGCTGGAAGTCAATATGCACGGTGTTTATAGAGAATTTGACTGGTTACCAAATTCTTGTACTTATTTAGAAAATTTTAGATGGGATGTTAAATAAGATTTTTAAGAAATTAAAAAGCTCCAAAAAGCAGATGGATAATACGTTTGCAGATTTTTCGCAGAAGGAGAGAGAATTTATTTCATCTGTATCCAAATTCACTATGACTTCTCCAGAACGTTTAGTTACTCTTATTAGATCTGTGTACTATTTAGAGGAGAATGGTATAGAAGGCGATTTTGTTGAATGTGGTGTTTGGAAAGGAGGCAGTGTGATGGCTATGATTAAAGTCTTACAATCACTAAATATTGAAGAAAGAGATATATGGTTGTTTGATACGTTTGAGGGCATGACTGAGCCAAAGGATATGGATTCAAAGTTTGACGATACAAAGGCTGAGATCTTGCTGAAAAATGATTCATCGAGAAAATCTACAGTATGGGCAGTAAGCAGTTTGAAAGAGGTTAGTGCGAACATATCTTCACTAGGTTACCCATCTGAAAAAATTAAGTTAATTAAAGGGCCTGTAGAGGATACTTTACTGAAAAATAAAACCGAGAAAATTGCTTTGCTTCGTTTAGATACTGATTGGTATGAGTCCACAAAAATTGAACTTGAAACTTTATTTCCCAAATTGGTCAAAGGTGGAGTTTTGATAATAGATGATTATGGCCATTGGAAAGGATGCAAACAGGCTGTGGATGAATATTTTGTAAAACAAGGCTATCCAATCTTTTTAAATAGGATAGATTATACCGGTAGGATTTTTATAAAATACTGGTAATGATTGATTTTAATCCGAAGGAAATAACTTATGAAAATATCGATCGATTTTTTATTAAAGCATCGATTTTTAAATTTATTCAATCTAATAAGAATGTTTTTAAAGGAAAGTTTCTTGATGTTGGGTGTGGGGAAAAGCCATATGAATCACTAATTCTGTCAAATCATAATGTCATATCCTACACCGGTATTGATTTGATAGGTGGCCAAGAATATAAAAAAGGAGTGAAGCCTGATTTTCTATGGGATGGGATTACTTTTCCTTTTGATGACTCAGTTTATGGTTCTGCGATGGCCACTGAAGTATTAGAGCATTGTCCTGATCCATTAGTTAGTTTATCTGAAATATACAGAATTCTAAAGGCAAGCTCTCCATTGCTTTTGACTGTTCCATTTATTTGGCCTACACATGAAACTCCTTATGATTTCTATAGATATACTCCGTTTGGGCTAAGGCACTTGCTAGTGAAAGCAGGTTTTGAAGATATTGAGATCACATGTCTGGGAGGCTGGGATGCATCTTTAGCCCAAGTCTTAGGGCTCTGGTTAAAACGAAGAAAAATGAGTAGAGCAAACCAGAAAAGGCTTTTCCTTATAGTCAAACCTGTAATCCAATATTTACTTAAGAAAGACAGGATTTTGGAAGAATCATCTGAGCAAAATCTAATTACAAGCATAGGAGTAGTGGCATGGAAAAAATAAAAATATGTTTTACCTCAACTGACCTAAATACTTATTCCGAAACATTTATTCGAAATCTAAAAGATGGGTTAGATGCTAAAATCTTTCATTGTTATGGAGCTATGTTTCCGTACTTGTCAGAAGATAAAAGTCTCCAAAGCTATAAGACCCCACCACTGATTGATTTGATCATGCATAGAGTAGGGCTAATCAAAAAGCCTTTAAGAGAATATTATCTAATTAAGTATCTCCAAGCGCAACGAATCAATCTTATTTTCGCGAATTATGGGCCTTCAGGAGCTGCATTGGCTCCTATTGCTGAGGAACTCAATATCCCCTTAATTGTTCATTTTCATGGTTTTGATGCTTCTATTTATGATGTACTTGCAAAATATAGAGAAGCTTACTATCAAATGTTTTCTATTGCCAAAGCTATTATTGTAGTATCAGAAGAGATGAAAAGTGATTTATTATTGTTAGGAGCACCTGAAGAAAAACTGTTCAAAATGACTTATTCACCGAAGCCTTTGTTTTTTGATGTCATTCCAGATTATCATAGCAATCAGGTGTTGGCAATAGGGAGGTTTGTAGAGAAAAAGGCGCCGCACCTAACTTTATTAGCTTTTCAAAAAGCAAAGGAAATTTGTCCGGAACTCCGATTGAAGTTTGTAGGTAGTGGAGTTTTACTTCCTGTCTGCCAGGATCTTTGTTTGTCTCTTGGTATAAAGGATGTAAACTTTGTAGGAGTTTTATCACCCGAAGAGATAGCTAAGGAAATGAGCAACTCTTTTTGTTTTATCCAGCATAGTAAGCAAGCAGCAAATGGGGATAAAGAAGGAACACCAGTTGTAATCCTAGAAGCTTTGGCCGCAGGACTTCCTGTGATAAGCACGCTACATGCAGGTATTCCAGAAATGGTAAAGGACGGGTATAATGGTTATCTGGTCGAAGAGGGCGACGTGTTGGGTATGACGGTAAGGCTAGTTGATCTTGCTCATGACCGAAATAGAGCAGCGAGTTTTGGTAAATTTCGGAAAGAGTCAAATCAAATTGATTTTAAGGATTATTTATTTCAATGGAATAAATTAATATATAAAATAGCATCCAATTAAAAACCATTGAAAATAGTCTTTATACATATTACTGCGGGGAATGATTTTTACTCCGCGATGATTAGATTATCAATAGCATCTGTGAGAGCTTCTAATCCAGAAGCTACGATTACTCTTTTGATAGACCATTCGAGGTACAATAAAGTTGAAAATAGTAGAAATTTCATTGTAAACGAGGTAGATGAGGTTCTTGTGCAACATACACCTGATGGTACGCCTGCATTTAAAAGTAGGTATTTGAAAACAAATTTGGGTAAGCTTGTAGATGGTCCTTTTGTTTTCTTGGATTCAGATACTTTTGTTCGAAAAAGTTTAAAATCAGTTTTTCAAAGTCATTTTGATATAGCAGGGTGCAAAAATCTAAATAGAAAGAAGGTACATGAGCAAATAAATGGGCGTGATTTAGCTATTTTAGAAGGGATAGGATGTGATTTATCTGACAGAGACTATATAAATAGTGGTGTTCTTTTTTTTTCCGGAACAGAAAAATCTAAACGATTTTCTGAGATATGGCATCAAGAATGGTTAAAGTCTTACTCAATATCAAAGGAGATAGTTGATCAACCAGCACTATATTCAGCCTTCTCTAAATTTGAAATAAATTTCAAGCTTCTATCTGATGATTTCAATTCTCAAGTTAAGACAAGATTCTGGTTTAAAACTTCTGAATTCAATTCTAAAGGCTATTCAAACTTGGAGTGGGATTCCACTATTTGGCATTTTTTTGCTTCAATTGAGGAGTTACAAATCACAACAGAGTTTGAAATGGCTGTGAATGAACTACTAGCCAAAAATAAATTGGATGAAATTAATATTCATAGAATATTAAAACGTAATCATCCATGGAGATCTTCAGGTTTTCTAGATGAATTGGTTATTGATAAAGTGTTAAAATCTTCAAAGATTAATGGCATTTTGAAACTTTGGATCTCTGGTGATAGAATAGGGGCAATGAAAGAGTGGTTGTTAAATAGGTTTTATAGGTTTTGAGATATACACTTTCCATAATAATCCCATGTTTCAATTCAGGTGTCTTCCTTAAGGAAGCTATTGAAAGTTGTTACAGGTCTGAATTTCAGGATTTCGAAATTATTATAATCAATGATGGATCTTATGATAAAATCACATTAGAATTATTTATGGAAAGTTGGCCACAAAACTTGAAAATAGTAAATCAGCAAAATAAGGGAGCTGCAGCAGCTAGGAATTTTGGGGTTTCGCTAGCGCAAGGTGAATTTCTTTTGTTCTTAGATAGTGATAATAGAATTTGGCCTGATTATTTGACGAAAGCTCTACAAATAATTAGACAAGACTCAAAAATAGCTGTTGTTTATAGCAAACCTTATTTTTTTGGGGGAGAAGAAACGCAAGAAACCAGTCGTTTTGATGTAAAAGACTTTTCATTAGACTCGTTATTGGCTGGTAATTATATAGATATGTGTTCCTTGGTTCGAAAAAGTGCTTTTAGCGAAGTTGGAGGATTTGATGAAAATAGGGAGATTTTTTTTGGAGAAGATTGGGAGCTTTGGATAAGAATAGCTCATGCTAATTGGAAATTTCGATTTCTGAATGAGGTGGTTTTTGACTATCGGATTCGAAAGGGATCTTTAATGGATCAAATAGATCAGGAAAGATGCAGGCGTACCCTTCAATACGTGGGTTCGAAGCATGGGTTAATGATTCATAAGCATTATAGAAAGTATTATCGTATCGTGGAGAAGATGCAGACAAAACCTTTTAGGTATTTTATTAGAATTTTGTATTGCAAGTATATCCTCCGCAAACCATTTATAAATTAAAAATTTGAATAAAATTTATTTTACTCTCTGCTCCAATAATTACTTAGCGCATGCAGCTACTCTCGGAAAATCTATCAAGCAATATGATCAAGAGTCAAAGTTTATTATTGGATTGGTAGATAAGAAAGATTCTACTATAGACTACGGACAGTTTTCGTACTTTGAGATTATCCCCTGTTTTGATCTAGGGTATTCAGAGTTTACTGAGATGCTAGTTCACTATAATATTATCGAGTTCAATACAGCGGTAAAGCCTTATTACTTTGAATATTTATTTCGAACTAGACCTGAGGTAGACCGCATCTATTATATAGATCCGGATATTTTACTGTATCAACCAATAGAATCATTTGATATTGAATGTGACGAAGCTGATATTTTACTTACGCCAAATTTAGTTTATTTGCCAGAATCAACTTCCACCGGAGAACTGGCATCTCTCCGTCATGGGGTGAATAACCTAGGATTTATTGGGATAAAGCGAGGGACACAAGGTTTAATATTTATACAATGGTGGAAAGATAGACTTAGGACTCATTGCAAAATCGATAAATGCAGAGGGATATTTGTGGACCAAAAATGGGTGGACCTGGCTCCACTTTTTTTTGATCGAATCAAATCCATAAAACACCCAGGTTGGAATATGGCATGGTGGAATTTTTCTGAGCGTAAATTGCTGAAGTCCGGTCAGACATTGTATGTAAATTCAGAAGAATACAAATTGATTTTTTTCCACTTTAGTGGCTTCAAACCTGGTAATCGGCAGATCACTGAGCGGTTTCAGTCGGATGAGTTTACGATTGATGATGATCACTTGCTACAGTCTCTTTTCGATGATTATGAGAAGCGTCTGTATTCCAATGGATTAGAGTATTTAAGTAATGTCAAGCCTCTCTTGCAGTTTAAGGAGGTTCCAGATTCTTCATGGATTAGATTTGGTAAAAAGGTCAAGTCCAAATCCAATAACCTTATCTTTAGAATTTTTAAAGTATAAATGGATTCCTTTCCTGGAATAAGTATAATCATCTGCACTCACAATGGAAGTGCGCGTTTAACACCCACTTTAGAGGCAATTTCAAAGTTGAATGCTGAATTCCCCTGGGAAATAGTAGTTATAAATAATGCTTCAACAGATGAAACTGCTACCGTTGTTAAGAAATTTTTTACCTCTCACAGCAGTAAAAAGTTGAAATGGAAACTAGTCGAGGAAAAGACTCCGGGATTGGTTTATGCAAAGTTTAAGGGAATTGCAGAATGTTTATATCCGTATTTATTATTCTGTGATGATGATAATTGGTTGTTTCCTGACTATTTGGTTAATGCTGCTGATATTCTTTCAAAGAATAATCAAATAGGTGCATTAGGAGGTAAGGGGATAGCAGTATTTGAAGGAGAAAAACCGAATTGGTTTGAGAAGTACTATTCCACTTTTGCAGTTGGAAGCCAAATCAATCATTTAGGAGATAATTCAGCAAGACTGGGATATGTTTATGGTGCAGGTGCTATTTTTAAAACAAATATTCTAAAAGAAATTATAGATTCAGGGTTTCAATTAGCGCTTACAGGAAGGAAAGGTGATATCTTAATTTCTGGTGAAGATGTTGAGCTTTGCTATTTAGTACAAATCAAAGGCTATGAGTTACATTACAGTGAGCGATTGGCTTTTTACCACTGGATACCTAGAAAAAGAACTGATTGGGAATATTTTTTGAAAGTAAAAGAAGGAATTACACACAGTTCTGCATTCCTATTTTCTTATCAATATTTTTATATGAATAAGAATAGAGGTGTTATTGCCTTTACTCGGGCTTTGTACTGGAAACTTCTAGTTGCATATTTAATTTATCACAAAAATAAGGTTAGACCAACTAGAGGTATTATTAACTTTGACTTAGCGATTAGGATATTAAAAGCAAGGAAGCATTCACTTAAAAAGGATTTTTATCTAGCAATCACCCATTTTAAACAATTAAAAGAGTTCTATTGATGCCTGATATTTCTATAATTATACCATTTTTTAATGAAAGAAATACATTAGAGAAAGCTATAAATTCTGTTTTAATTCAAGATTTTAAAAATTGGGAATTGATCTTAGTGAATGATGGGAGTACTGATGATTCATTATCTATTGCTCAAAACTTTGAATCTTCGAGAATTCATATTCTTTCTCAGAAGAATCAAGGAGTTAGTGCCGCTCGTAATAGAGGAGCTGATCATGCAAGTGGAAAATGGTTAATTTTCTTGGATGCAGATGATTTGCTATTAGGGGACGCTTTGGACAATTATTATGGAAAAATGTCTAATACTAATGCTGGGCTCATCAGATCAAGTTATACTAGAAGAGTATGTCTTGAAAATCAAAATTGGATAGAAGAAAAAAATAGGAAAACGGCAAAAATCCCGGGCAGTTTTGCCATTCTAACAAAAGTTTTTTTTGAGGTAGGTGGCTATGATGTAGATTTTTGTTATGGAGAAAATTCAGAATTGTTCCGAAGATTAGAGTTTAAAAAAATCATGACCTCCCATTTGGATAAGGATACTTTAATTTATTTTGATAAGGAAGGAACTCAGAGTAAAAATATTCATGCGATTATTTCGTCAAATAAATTGCTAATTGAAAAATATAAAGAATACTTTGAATATTATCCTAAAGAAAAACAAGTTTATTTACAAATTTTGGGTGTTTGTTATCTAAGGATTGGTGATTATAAAGCCGCTAATGAAATTTTGTGGAATGCGTATTTACTGAATAAGTTAAATTTCAGAACATTAGCTCGATGGGTTCTAAGTCTTTCGCCATATGTCTCAGAAAAAATTTATCCGAGAAGGGTTAAATATATAAATGAATAGTTGTCTTATATTATATAGAGGTCCTCTCCAAAGATCAAGGCTTACCTTAATTATTTCTTCCTATTGTATGTCATATGATACAGTTGATTTTGTATGGCTTTTACCACATGCTAAATATTTTGACGATGTAGTATTTGGGGATTTTATGAAAAAATTCGAAGTGAATTCTAGTAAAGTGATTTCAGGCAGGATTTCGAATATTTTAAAAACAAGGATTTATCTTAAAGAAATTATTAATGAAAGAGAATATAAGAAAGTGGCTTTGGTGGGTACAACTTCCAGATTTTTCTATTTCAAGAATAGTAAAGAAAAAGTCGATTGGTTCATAAATGGTGTTCCAGAGGAAAGACTTATTCATGATAATTCTCCTACGAATAAACTAAGAGTTAGAGCTTTTTGGTATTTTACTAATTTGTTCAAAGAGGTAGACCAAGTTGTTGCTGTTTCCTCATATATGGCTGAATATTTGAGAAATAAAGTAAATGCAAATGGTTTCTATTTTGTTCCAAGTGGGATTTATCATCTAGAATCAAAGCTTAATGTAGATAGAGGGCTTAAGATGGTTTACTCAGGGTCTGGTGCCCCATGGCAGTGGATAAAAAGACTCTCCCTTTTATGGAGAATGATTCACGAAAAGGAGCCGGATGTAGAATTTCTTGTTATCTCGAGGGATAAAAGATGCGTCCTGCTAAAAGAGGGCATTGATCCTAAAAATATTCAATTTAAACAAGCAGAAAATGGAGAAGATGTTTTTTTATATATGCAGGAAGGTGTATTAGGGTTTTTAATTAGAGAAGAAAATATTGTAAATCATGTTTCATTCCCCATTAAATTTGGAGAATATCTTGCAGCTGGCTTGAATGTGATAGTTTCTGATTTTAATTGGTCTTGTGCAGATTTTATTAAAAAGAATGGAGGTGGGCTCCTTGTTGATAATGATGATATTCAAGGTTCTGTAAATAGAATTATTGAATTTTATAAGGGATTGGACAAAAAATCAGAATTAAAAGCTATTGGGTTAAGTAAAAGTTTAAGATTTGATAATTCTCAGCAGCAATTGATTCAAATAATTCGTGCTAATTTTTAAGTGGGGAACAGGAATATCCTTCTTAACCATGAAATGTTTTTTTCCATTGTAATTCCATTTTACAATCGAATGGATTATTTGGGATATGCAATTGAAAGTGTACTAAACCAAAATTATTCTAACTGGGAGCTAATCTTGGTGAATGATAGTTCTTCCGATAAATCTGTTGACGTAGTTAAAAAATATACCGATAGTAGGATAAAGTTAATTTCTCTTTTAGTTAACGGAGGGAATGCCAAAGCTAGAAACGAGGGGTGGAAGGCCGCTGTTTCTGATTGGGTGGTGTATCTAGACAGTGATGATTGGTTGGAATCAAATTACCTGGAAAATTTGTATCAAAGTATTCAAGGCTATCCAGAAACTAGCTTTTTTTGGACTGGGGTTCGTTTTATTAATTCTCATTCTAAAATTCTGAAAGAAGAATTCTGGCAACCGAGGGAGAGTCTTCCAGGATCAACATTCTTTGATGAATTAAGAATTGGAACCAATTGTGGTGTCGCATTCAAACGAGAATTGCTTGAAACTCACCAAGGATTTGATGAGTCTTTTAAAGCCTCAGTTGATAGAGAGTTTTTTCTACGGATATCAAAAGAGGAGAAAGGGCTAGGAATTAATAAGATTCTAGTCAATTGCCTGATAGGTGATCATGAATCTGTAAGGAAGAATTATGCCTCACAATCAGAAGCATACAATAAATTAATTGCTCTACATCGGCAAGAGATACAATCTACTAATTCTCGAAAAAAATGGTGGTATCATAAAGCAATGTGGCTCGCACTTTATTGTGGAAATACTGCCATAGCCCGTGCCTATTTGCTAGCTATGAATTGTCCTATAAAGTCACTCTTACTTTATTCTATATTTTCTCTTTTTCCCCTTGGTATGGCAAAGGATCTACATAAAAAATTGGCCTAAAGCAATGATTAAGAATTATGTAAAAGCTTATTTACAAGAAAATATTTCGCTTGATGAAACTTTGTGCCTACAACTTTCTAATCCTTCAGAGAATGATTTTTTGATCTTGAAGGAGTCTCCTGGAGGGTGGTCCATAGACAAGCATGTGGCCGAAGCTTTAATGCGTCTGGTGGAAAAAAATAAGATAACAAGAGTAGTAGAAGTAGGAGCAGGTTTCTCTACCGTTGTATTTTACTATGTGCTTTCCAAATTAGGTTTAGACTATGAAGTATTTTCTATGGAAGAGAATGTTGATTGGTTTAAGATTCCAACTGTCTTGGAAGCCTTGGTAAATGTGGAAGCTTTGCAATTTCATACCGGAGACCTTAAATTTGTCTTTGGATATTTTGGTATCCACGCAACCTATAAAATACTTGAAAGAGAAAAGCTTAGTCCGGGAGTGGAACTAGTATTTATAGACGGTCCTCAGTATTACTATGGTAGAGAAGGAGGTTTAGATGGGATATATGACAAGCTGAAGGTTGGTTGCTTGATTATAATGGACGATACGGAGCGCTATACTGAGCAATGTGTGATATATAAATGGTTAAAAGTATATAAGGGGCTTCAACTTATATACCATAACGAATATTTTGGCGATAAAGGATTTTCAATCTTGATGGTCGAATCACCTTTGACGAAGCAATTTTCCTTGAAAGCTTATTCCTTAGGATTGATGCAAGGGATTAAACGGGTTACCAACTATAGGAGAATTATTAAAAAGCAAGCCTTAATAAAATCTAGTATAAAATTTAATAAAACAGTTTGAAGCTTCTCTTCACCCAAGATGCACTTAATAACGGTGGTGCTGAGCGCAGTCATTTAGAGATTTTATCCAGGTTTTCGAGGGAAGTGGATGTTTCCTTTGTCTATCTCTATCCCAAACATGATTTAAAACAAGAGTATGAAAAAGCCGGCATACGGCTTATTTTTTTGGATATTCCAGAATCCTACCATTTGCAGTTGGCTGTTTCCCGGTTGGTAAAGCTGATACGTTTCGAAAAACCAGATATCCTCATCTCTTCTCTTTGGAGAGCAGATGTGATTACCCGTATTACTTCCGTAATTACCGGCGTTCCATTAATTGGAACCTTGGTAAATGACAGCTACGCACCCTCAGCCTGGAAGGATAAAAAAGGCTTGAAATACAAAATAGTGTATTGGCTGGATCGCCTGACTGCCGGAATACCGACCCATTGGATCGCCAATTCCCAAGCTTTGGCAGATTCACATGTAAGGACGCTGGGATTGGATGCGAAGAAGATTTCTGTGATTTATCGTGGGAGGGAAGTCCCCACGCTGATCGGGATTTGCAATCCTGATGTCATATCCCAGGAATTTGTAATTCCGTTTGCTCCTTCTCCGCGGTCCATGCCTGCCCGTCCGTCAGGGGGATCCCCACAGACCGAAACCACCGAAACTTCCATCACACACGAGGCATTTCGTTTTATAACCTACGGTCGTCTACTGGAGCGCAAAGGCTTTCAGGATGCGATTCATGCATTTAGGCAAGTGATTCAGTCTTATCCTAATTCTACGCTCACTATTTATGGTGAAGGGCCGTATCGAACAGAGTTGGAAAATTTGATTATAAAGCTGGAACTAAAAGGCAAAGTCACTCTTCCGGGTCATGTCTCTGGCCCAACTGCCTTACTAAAGACTGCCCACTGCTTTATCTTCCCATCTTGGTATGAGGGTTTTTCAGGCACACTGGTGGAAGCCATGATGGCCAGTATGCCAATCATAACTTCGGATATCCCCATGAACCTGGAGGCTGTAATCCATCAGAAAACTGCCTTGATTTATCCTGTGAACAAGTTTGAAATACTAGCTGAGCAGATGAGCTTTGCATTAAATAATCCTGAACAAATGGCAAAGCTGGGGGAAGAGGCGCGCAAAGTAGCTATGGAGAAATTTTCCATAGACAAAATTGCCAAGGACTACGAGGCTATGATACATTCCATTTTTGAATCAGCAGGCCAGTAAATATTGAAAATAATCCAACTTATCCAGAAGCCACAGCGAAGGGGAGCGGAGATATTTGCCGCCCAACTGAGCGAACAGCTTAGACGCAATGGAAATGGGGTGTTGCTGGTAAGTATATACGAGGGCGTTGCTGAACTGTCTTTCAACGGAGAATGGATTAAGCTAAAGAGACCGATTGCTAATCGGTTTTTTGATTATAGAGGCTGGAGGGATTTTGCCAATCTGGTGAAGGAATTCCAGCCTGATGTCATTCAGGCCAATGCTGCAGATACACTTAAATTTTCAGTATTTTCTAAAATACTCTTTCGATGGAAAGTCCCTTTAATCTATCGAAATGCCAATCAGATGGGAGACTTTATACGCAATGCTTTTCACCAAAGATTTAACCAATTTCTCGTTAATCAGGTTACTTCGGTAGTCTCTGTGTCCAAAGAGTCCAGAACAGATTTTCACCAGACCTTCAGCTTTCCACAGGATAACTCAATTGAAATTCCCATTGGCATTGTACCGGAAGAAATTGAGCTGATGCAGCAAGAAAAAGATCCCGTAGATCTTCCAAAGTCTTTTATCATTCAAATTGGAAGCTGGGTTCCTGAAAAAGACCCGCTGGGAATGTTGCAAATTTTCAAAGAAGTCTTAAAATCCCGACCGGATCTTCAGCTGGTTTTTATGGGTTCAGGTCCATTAGCTGCTAAAATACATCAGAGCATAGAAGATCTGGGATTAAAACACGCTGTTCACCTGATTGCTAGCCAACCCAATATTTTTGCTTACCTACAGTATGCTGAAGCCTTGGTTATGCCTTCTCAAATCGAAGGGCTTCCTGGTGTAATTTTGGAAGCCATGTACTGCAAAGTTCCAGTTGTAGCATATGGAGTAGGGGGAATTCCTGAGGTATTGAGTTCCGGACAGACAGGATGGTGTATCCAGCCCAGTGACCAGAAAGCTTTTTGCGAAGCAATAGTAGAGATCTTAAATTCTTCTAAAACACAAAAATCCACCATTATCGACCAAGCCCACACTCAGATAATCACAGATTTTAAACTTTCACAGATAGCTTCCCGCTTTGAAGATTTTTACAGGAGTTATTTAAGATAGTCTAATGCAAACTTTTTTATGACCAAGCAGTTAGTATTCAGTCGGTTATAAATGCTAAAATAATCACCTCTCAAAACTTCAAACAAATTATGTAGTCATCAACAATGTTTGCATTTTTTTCCTGATTAGTCCTAACAAGACTTTATATTCCTCAATCGCTGTCAGCAACTTATAGCATCACTTATTTTCCTCCAAGATCTTTCTGATCGCCTCATTCATCTGCAGCATCGTCTCCATCATCTTCATCATTACTTCAGTTTGATTTTTATCTGCATAGTTCGCTCTGACATTTCCAGAAATTGAGAATGGTGAATTTGTAAGATGTTCTATAATATGCCCTGGTTGTGCAGATAATAATTGGAGTGGATCGATTTTAAAAAACTCAGAAACCTTCTGGACCATATCCACTGTGATCTTGCTCTCGCCTCTCTCGTACTTGGTATAGGTTGCTTCCTTAATGCCTAAATATTCTGCAACCTCCAATGCTTTGGTATCAGTCAATTTACGGTACATATAGAAATTCCTACCGATTTGTTTATTCTCCAAAATGGTGAAATCTGATTCTTCTTCTTCTCTCATGGTAATGTGGTTTATGGTCAAAAATAGGGCTTTTGAGCCTATTCAATGCGTTTTTTTGCAAAAAGTAGTTTAAAA
The DNA here is from genome assembly GCF_001442615.1 of Algoriphagus resistens. GTDB lineage: Bacteria > Bacteroidota > Bacteroidia > Cytophagales > Cyclobacteriaceae > Algoriphagus > Algoriphagus resistens. The sequence continues at coordinate 631,009 of NZ_LMXN01000001.1, forward strand.
CTACTTTTCATAGAGTTTATACTACCGAATTTATTCTTTTTTGATGAAATCTCTAGTTAAAATTGTGTAAGAATCATTTCATATGGAGGTTTTTGAGACAATTTGTGCCTTTTTCCTTTCTTCTTCTCTTTATCGAGGAAAAGGCAGGTACTTATTTGCACATTTTGAAATTTTGATTCTGACTGCTCAACACGGTAGATGGCTATCTGCTTATGATCGCCTGTATCCCCTGAAGCCCAAGAATCCGATCTAAGGATGGGATTACTTTTTCTCCCTGATTACTTCCGCTAGGTTCTTGTGCACTGCAGCGGGACGATTCACAAATATCAGGGAGTGACGTCTTACCCATGGCACCGGGTATGATGGAGATCATCTGCTGCAGCGGATCAACAGCTCCATTACTTCACTTATTTCTAAATAGTTAAAAAAGCCCTTGGAGGCTTGAGTGGATTACTATGTCCAATTCTCAAATCCATCAAGGCATTTATTGGCATGAAAAAACATATACGCTCATGCTTCCTGGCATCGCTATGCCTATACGGAAGCACACTGTTGGCACAAGTTTCTGATTCACCCGGGGCGGATTTTCTTCATAAATCTAGCCCCACAATCTCCTATGGTTTGGGAGACACCCATCGGGGCGGGGAGACCCACTCCGATACTCTTCCGGAGAATAGTGGTTTGGTTGATCACTCCGGGCAAGGGCAGAAGGGCAAAAGCTCTTCTGTCCAACCGGAGGGAATGCTCTACCTGGAAATTGCCTCACCTAATCCATCGGATACACTATGGGTCACTTTCTGGGAGCATTTGATCAATGAAAGACTGACGGTCACTCCCGGAATTACGCTGCCTGTCATTAGAAGTCCAGGGGATTTTCTCGATAGAAGTTCCCACAATGCTGTGTATGAAATTACCTTCCCGGCATCATTTAAAGACGGCTTTTTTTCCATTCGCAAGGGAAGCCAGACTCTTGTCAGGCACTGGTATTTTTCTTCTGCTGACAGGGCAAGGGTACGGTTTGATCTGAATTCCGGCAAAGTGCTTTTTGGCGGGCCTGCATCCGCCTTCTACCGGACACAACATGAGCTGGATGTGTTGTTTGCAGAGGAAAGCTATAACCGGAATCCGGTGATGGTCACCCGGTCCAGAGAAAGCCTATTTCAGGACAGTAGCTCCAAAGCACGTTATCAGAAAGTTCTGAACAGACCTGACGATATCCATACCGGCATGGATATCCTGGTTCCCGGAGAGAACGGCTGGGATTATCTCAGGCCAATTCTGGAAAGGGAGCCCAGTTCTCATCCTGCGTGGGATTTACTCGAAGAAAAATCCGCTGAGTTAACCGAATGGCAGCTCTTTTCCCTGAGCGCCAGGCTGACCGGACAACTTCTTTATGCAGGGGTACAAAAGGCTGAATTTGCAGAATCCGAATTGAAGCAGGATCCGGATAAAACACAGCAATACCTGGACTGGATCAGGGGATTCACGCTGGAGAAGCAGGTATTCACCCATCCAAGGCTGGTAGATGCATGTCTCCGGAATGCTTCCTTAAAATCACGACTGGAGGGGACTTCATTTTTTGCACAGGCAGAAAAATACGGTTCCGGAATAAAGGATGAAGTCATTGCTTTTTATGTCCTTGACAATTTTAACCGGTTGGGTGAAAGACTTCCCGAAGTACTGGAAATGAGCCTTTCAAGGCTCACTACCCCATGGATTTCAGCGCGTATTTCTGAGCTGACAGCAATGCAGGGCAAAGTGCTCAGAGGCGACCTACTCTGGGATATGGATGGAAAGACAGTTGACCTGAGGGATTTCAGGGACAAGACCCTGTTGATCCATTTTTGGATATCAGGATGCAAATTCTGTATCCACGAATATACGACTGTGCTGAATGGGCTTGCCGAGAAATACAGATCCGACCCTGATATACTGGTGATATCGGTCAATGTGGGAGACAGTCCCGAAAAATGGAAACAAAGCATCGCATCAGGCAGATACACCTCAGCAAGTATGCTTAATCTCCGGGCAGATAAAGATAAGGGCTTTACAGAGCATTACCGCATATATTCCTTTCCCCAGAAAATGATCGTAGCTCCCGGTTCCAAAGTCCTCCTGCAGACCATCAACAGAATGGAAGCAGAACAACTGTCCCTGAAGCTGGAACAGATCAGCGCTGATTATCCAAATCCAGACCACACCACCCAAGCACCGCATCTATGAAAAAGAAACTACTCCTATATTTTATTGCCTGTCTTATGCTATTGAACTTCCGGGCTATCGGGCAAACAACTGCAACCCTACAGGGGTCTGTAGCCTCATCTGATGGGATGGAGTTGCCCGGTGTGCTTATTTCACTGCGCGATACGGAAATCAGAACTATCACAGATGAGGCAGGGGAATTTAGCCTCAATGCCCCCGACGGAGAATATACCTTGAGCGCTTCCTATATCGGTATGGAACCCTTTAGTATATCAGTCACCATACCCGGGGATGATCCCATCCGTATCATTTTGAAGCAATCCGATTACGAACTGTCCCAGGTGGATGTGGTGTCCACAGGATATCAGGAACTTCCAAAAGAGCGGGCAACAGGTTCATTTGCTTTTTTGGACAGTCAACTGGTGCAGCGGAAGGTGAGTCCCACCATTCTGGACAGGTTGGAGGATGTCACTTCAGGCCTGATTTTCAACAGAGGCTCAAATGCCTCAAACGACCCGTTAAGCATCCGTGGACGGAGCACCATTTATGCGAATACTTCCCCTTTGATCATCGTCGATAATTTCCCGTATGACGGCCCTTTGGAAAATATAAATCCCAACGATGTGGCTAGCGTCACTGTACTTAAAGATGCTGCGGCAGCCTCTATCTGGGGAGCCAGGGCAGGAAACGGTGTTATCGTCATCACTACCACAAGAGGTAAGTCAGACCAGCCCATGCAGGTAAGTTTCAATTCCAACGTCACAGTTACCGAACCCCGGGATTTATACTATGTACCACAGATGTCCATACCTGATTTTATTTCTATTGAGCAGGGGCTGTTTGAAAACAATTTTTACAGAAACCTCGAAAACAATTCAAACAAGCCCAAGCTCCCTCCTGTGGTGGAAACTTCGATTGCCTTGAGAGATGGGCTACTATCGCAGGCCCAGGCCGACGAACAGCTGAGGCTTTACCGCCAATCGGATATCAGGAAAGATATAGAAGAGAATTACCTGCGTCCTGCCATCAACCAACAATATGCCGTTTCTCTGACTGGGGGCAATGCAGGCCATACCTACAATATATCCTTGGGGTATGATCAGCTGGGTTCAGATGTAAGAGGCAACGATGGCAACAGATGGACCCTGGCAATAGGAGATGAGTGGAAGACACTTCGGGACAAGCTTGAAATAGGATTACGGGTCAACCTTGCCAATCAAAACTCCCATACCCGGACGGAGCTGGCCAAGGGGTATGCTTATGACAGGCTGATGGACAGCAACGGAAATCCATTGCCCGTAGCGAACCTCTACAGTACCCGGTATATCAGTTCGGTAGAAGGGGAAGGCCTGTTGGACTGGCGATATATTCCGTTAAATGAAATCGGGAAGCAGGATTATACCTCCAGATCCTATGATTTCAGGGTTTCTCCCTCAATTCAGTATGCGCTGACCCCAGACCTGAAAATCGGTCTCTTTTATCAGTACTGGAAAAATATGGGGACTACCAGAAACCGGGCACCACTGGACCTGTTTTATACCAGGGATCTGATCAATAAATACACCCAGGTACAGGAGGATGGGAATTTTTCATATCCTATCCCCAAAGGAGATATATTGTCCACAGCCCAGTCCGAATCTTTTTCCCATACGTTCAGGCCCCAGCTGACTTACGTCAAGGAGTTAAATTCCAAGCATTACATCAATGCGATTGCCGGGATGGAGATAAGGGATTTACAGGGGCTAAGCTGGTCGGACAGATACTATGGTTATCAGGATGATATGGGGATCAGCATTCCGGTTGATCTGGTGAACAGGTATCCCTACTACCATAATCCCGGACAACAGGTGACTGTACTGTCCAACAGTGGGCACGGGGGCAATACAGATCGTTTTCTTTCTTATTATACCAACTGGGGATACGATTACAGCCACCGGTATTTTTTTAATTTCAGCGCCAGAAAAGACCAGGCAAATATTTTCGGAGTGGATGCAAACCAACGGGGAGTCCCGCTCTGGTCGGTAGGCGGGGCATGGATTATTTCAGAAGAAAACTTTATGAAAAGCCCGTCTATGCCCTTCCTTAAACTGAGAGCGACCTTTGGCTATAGCGGAAATGTGGATAAAAGCCTTTCCTCGGCCGTTACGGCACAGTATGTGAATTTCCAGTTTTATGATGCACTGCCGCATCTGACAGGGGCTACCATACTAAACCCGCCCAATCCGGATCTAAGATGGGAAAAAGTAAGGACCACAAATCTGGCACTGGACATGGAAACCCAGAACGGTATGTTCTCCGGTACTGTTGAGTATTACTCCAAATATTCCAGGGATCTTTTAGGCGAATATTCAGTGCCCTCATCCACCGGTAGAACCAGCTTTAAAGGGAATTTTGCGGAGACGCAGGTGAGGGGAGTGGATATTTCCCTGTCCGCGAAGATTTTCAGGGATTCCTTTAAGTGGACTGCCAGTCTGCTTTATAGCGGGCTCAAAGAAAAGGTGCTGGACTTTGAAAAAGAGCCCACGGTAAATGACCTGCTAAGTTCAGCATTGAGCTCCTCTCCTTATCCGAAAGTGGGAAGACCGCTGTTTGGGGTTTATTCTTATGCCTGGGCAGGATTGGATCCGGACACAGGGGATCCGATGGGAATACTCGATGGGGAGCCAAGCACAGATTACCTCGGCATTTCCAGAGCGGCAACCAGTGATAATCTTCAGTATCACGGGCCTGGTAGGCCTACCAATTTCGGCGCGTTTAGAAATGATTTTTCCTATAAAGGATTCAGTCTTTCTGTGAATGTATCCTATCGCTTTGGATACTATGTGAAAAGGAGGTCAATAGATTACTACACGCTTCTAAGGGGGGCTATAGGCCATGGAGACTATGATCTGAGGTGGAAGAATCCCGGGGATGAGCAAGTCACCCAGATCCCGTCCCAGCCTCTTACGGCTGACTCAAGAAGGAATGCCTTTTATACCAATTCGGCTACGCTGATTGAAAAAGGTGATCATATCCGGCTCAATGATATCCGGTTGGCCTATACCCTTTCCCAGTACACTACCGCCTGGTTACCGGTTAAATCTGCCCAGATTTATGCCTATGCCGGCAACCTGGGTATCATCTGGAAAGCTTCAGGTCAAAGGCTTGATCCGGATTATCAATACGCCAAGCCACTCCGGTCAATTTCCTTCGGCCTCAAACTCGATTTCTAGTATAAATGGGGAGGGTTAAAAACAATAGCTCTGTAAGGCTTCCGGACAGTTTTCCAGACTCCTTTTTACCGCTAACTTAAACGATAAACAAAATGAAAATAAACTATATATCAATTCTGTGGATGACAGCACTAATCTGCTTTTCTTCCTGCCAGGAATACCTGGATGAGAAACCTGAGAAATCAATACTTGTTCCTTCCAGTGCCGGGGATGTTCAGGCACTTCTTGACTATTACCCAAACCTGAATCAAAATTCACTTCTAACTTTTATCATTTCTGATGACTGGGAGACTACTGAGGAAAACTGGGATGGGTTAAGTCCATGGGAGCAGAATGCATACCTGTGGAAGACGGAAATATTTGAGCCCAATACGCTGTCCACTGATTATATCAGGATTCACAATCAGATATTCACCGCCAATGTTTGTCTGGAGGTATTGGATAAGTTGGCAGTAAATGAGGATATCAGCAATCTGCGGGGAGAGGCATTGGCACTTCGCAGTAGATCAATCTTTGAATTGTCGCTTTTGTTTCTGCCCCATCCTTTCTCACCGGATGCGGATGATATCCGAATTCCGGTCCGCCTAAAGCCTGAAATAAATTCGGAGCCCGAAATTCTTGGGATTCATGAGACGTTGGAAATAGTCGAGCACGATTTACTTGAAGCATTTTCTTTACTGTCTGAAAAAGGTGCGTATAGGACCCGTCCTGACAGGATATCTGTTCAGGCGTTACTGTCAAGACTTTATTTATATCAACAAAGGTGGGGAGATGCAAAGGAGTCCGGCAAATATGTCATTGGTTCAGAGTATAAGCTAATGGACTTTCATGAAATGGATAGTTCTTCTTCTTACCCCTTTGAGTTGTTCAATTCAGAAATGTTGCTTTACGGGATCACCAGTAGTTTCTCTGTGACCGCCAGTTCTGCTACGTATATCAATTCCGATCTGTATTCCCGGTATGGCGAGAAGGATCTTAGGCGCAGCTTATTTTTCACATTGGATCGGGATAGTCTGCCGCTCTTCAAAGGGTCTTACCTTGGTGATTATAATCTGTTTACAGGAATAAGTTTGTCAGAGGTTTATCTCACGCTGGCAGAATCTTCCATTAGAAACGGTGAGCTTAAAGAAGGGCTTACTTATTTAAATGCATTGGGGGGACATCGCTATCTGGATTTTGAAGAATGGGATGTTGCCACATCCGATGAAGCACTAGGATTAGTACTAAATGAAAGAAGAAAAGAATTGGTCTTTAAAGGGACACGCTGGATGGATATGAAACGCTTGCGGAATTTGGGTGACTTCGATTATCCGGTCAGGGAAATCAGAGATGAAGTTTTCACACTGCAGGCCGGGAATCAGTTTACACTTCAGTTACCGGCACTTGAAATTGAGTTGGAATCATTGTAGAGCAGAGAGCCCAGATTTATTAAACCTGGGCTCAATGGTCCTGATGTTCACGCTCTTATTTTAGCGGTGCAACACCTCTGTTTACAAACATTTTATTCTCACCAGGGCTCAATGGTTCACCACCGTCATCGTCATAAAGGCAGTGGGCATTTTGTGCACTATCACAAGTATAAGTGGTAGAACTCGGTGGAATGTCCGTCACATTGATGTAGGTGTCTTCATCTACTTTTCCCCACTGTTCTGTTTCGGGACTGGTAAAAGCAAATGCGGCAAAAGCAGCAAATGCAAACGCAATTAGGGGCAACTTGCCCTCGAGCTTCTTCATATAGTGTCCTGTTTTTTAACAGATCAAAAACAGGTGAAACCGTTTAGGGTTGTCTGCAGGGAGTTCATGCTCCCGACAGGCATGGTTAAAGTACCTACTCTGGTTAAGGGTTTTCGGCTTCTCCCTTCTGCAACGCCGAGTGTTGACAGGCCTTTCGACTCCCTGTCTTAGAAAGGGACGGTGCAATTTTTTGTAGCTTTTGGAAAATAAGTTATCCTGCAAAGCTTTGTTATTTTTTGGGTGGGGATCTGACCAATGTCCCTGCCCGTTTTTTACTTCATGTTTGGTTTAGCAGTTAGTCTTTAATCGGGTTTATAGGTTAAATTTGGACTATAGTATAGAAATGTTATGTTTCTATACTAGTTATAGCTTAACTACCTGTTAAAAGCCTGGGGCATATTCCTTGGGCATATTCCTTGGGCTTTTTTCTTGGGTTTTGGTGTACTCCAAAAATACCCAATGCGAGCAGCAGCAGATTCAACATAAAGTGTTCTGCCCATCCCAGCGATTCAATGATCCCTGCACAGTTGCACGGAACCCTGGGAAAAGCCCCCACCCAGATCAGTCCCACGTAAGAGGTGAAGACGGTGAGCAGGAGAATACTTGAGAGAAATCCCCACCATCTGGTTACTGAAAAGAGCAGGAGCCCGGCAATCAACAACTCTATGATTGGTACTGCATAAGCCAACACTTCTGCCAGCTCTGCAGGAAAGGTTTGGTTGTGAAAGGCATTCCTGCTATCGGTAAACCTGACCAACTTGTCCATGCCTGTATAGGTCCAGACAATGATCAGTATCAGGCCTGAAATCGACTGAAAATCCCATTTAAGGGTGGCTTCCTTTTTCATAGTTGAAAGCTAGAAACTCCTAAAACTGTGAATTCACAAGGTGGGAGAAGGGGCTAAAAAATCGGACAATGTCCTAAAATTGAGCATTTTGGAATTTTTTTAGCTAGAAATTTAGGTTTTATTAAAAATTCAGTTTTACCTGAATGTTAAGTTTATTGGTCATCGGAGTGTATTCCGGTATTAGTGTTTTGCCTTTTTTGATTAGTTTTTTTTAGGGCATTGGTACCTTTTTTAAGAGGGTGTGGAGTAAAAATTGGTTGTGTTACAAATTGTTTAATCTGATGTCTCATGCATTGGAAAGCTGTTGAATTAAAACATTTACTTGATCCTCAGGATGTAGTTTCCAAGGAAGCCTATCAAAAAGTTGGGGCGTATATCAAGTACAAATCAGCGTATTGGGGCCAAAGAAGATTGCTTGCTTTGTTCCTAAAATACCCTTCTGTCCAAACCCCTAATCCTAATTCCCCAATCCCAAAACCTCCAAATAAACCTGTTCCAATTCATCCACCATTCTCTTCATGCTGAACTGATCGATCACACGCTGTCTTGCTGCCAGTCTCATGCTATCATGTAATTCAGGATTTTGAATCAACGTACAGCAATAATCGCTTAATTCATTCCAGTTTTCTATAGAAGTCAGGTACCCCTGCACCCCTTGCTGGATTACTTCACCTATGCCTCCGGCACTGGTGGCTACAACGGGTACCTCACAGGACATAGCTTCAAGCATGGCTATAGGCAAACCCTCAAATTCCGAGGTGCTCAGGTAAATATCCATCAGGGATAAATAAGGGACCACATTTTTCTGTACTCCTACCAAATGAAAATGAGACTCTTTACCTGATTTTCTGATCTGCGCTTCAATTCTTCTTCTCCATTCACCATCACCAACCAGCATAAAATGGGTTTCTGGACAACATTCCAAAATTTTCAATGCTACCTCCACCCAGAGCCATAATCTTTTTTGGGATCTAAATACCGCCACGACTCCAATAACAGGCGCTGCAGCTGGAATAGTAAGAGAGCTTTTAAGATCTGCAATTACCTGATACTGGCCATCTGGCACTTTTATTTCTCCAGATATGGTATTTAAATCGTACCCTGCCCCGGTAGCTATCGGGCGTTGGTTCTGGATTCTCACAAACGCATCCGTGTTCACCCCATTTTGTATCACCTTAAGCTTCATCCTTTCCCCACGCTTGTAAGGATCCCATATTGAATTCAGACGCATGGACAATGCAACCTCATTGGATACAGCGATAGCCACGTCCTGTTTTTTGAAGCTGATACGATTACCCCAATAAGAGAGAGCATTATACCGCTCCCAGGTATTATGCTCAGTATAGACGATGGGTATTTTTAAGGAATTGCCAACAGATCTACCCAAAATCCCTGCCCATGGCAAATGTGCATGGATGATGTCAATTTCATATGTCCTGATAAATTCCCTCACCTTATTGACCTGAAAAAATAGTCCCAAATTGCCTGAGGGGATAAGCTGAACCTGGATCCCGGCTCTTTGCAGTTCGGATACTATATTAGTATCCTGATGGTAAAAATAAAGGCAATGGAATTCAAATTGTGTCTGATCATGAACCAATGCCGTTTCCGGAATTAGCTTTTCAGCGCCCCCTCGCCCCAGGCTTTTGATCAGGTGTAATATTTTTATTTTCCTACCTGCATCCTTTACATCCTCTGTCGCCACTTCAATTTTCATTAGTTACTATTCATCATTTTAAATTCCCTAAAAGACATCTAAGCCTTCTATGCCTATGGTTATTATAGGCTCCCGGGAAGGCAGCAGCCCTTCAAGTTTACATTATGCCCAATTATACAATAGACCAATTAAATTATCCGATGGTGATATTCTTTTCCCTCAGCTAGGTTGGCATAATCCATAGTTTCGGGGCAGCTAGCCGAGATCATTTGCTCACTATCAGCCAATTTGTTTTACATTTCCCATTTTTAAACTTATGCATCTAACATCCCATTTATTACATCCCATTTCCTACTTTTCCTCCCAGCTCACCCATACTCAGACTTAGCATTCCAAATTCAGATTTTAACTGCTGGTAATGGCTCATAATTTCATCCAGTTCTATCATAGCTTGAATAGGATCAGTGGCAAAATTATGGGGATGCCACCAGAGATGATAGATTTCATTTGCTTTTGCAGCTGCAGACATTTCATTCTTTACCCGTTTTAGGCGAACTGAATTGAAGAGGCTGTTTTTGGATATAGGTCGAAGAATCCTGGAGGCAGGGATCAGGAGAGGTTCATGGGGTATCTGTTGAATGGCTTCAATAGGGTAACTTGTTTTTGCGCCAACGTTGAAAAAACAATCAGCTGAACGGAACCATTTTTTACTCATATCCTCATGTTGGGTTTCCTGCCAATACCAATTCCTTGGGTTGCTTCTAGCCTGTGTGTAACCTTCTTCCAGACAGATGGGGAGGTACAGTTCATTGATGTGGTTTCTCGGGAATATCAATGACTTTAAAGCGATCCCAAATTTTTCCTGCGAAATACGCTGCGTTGCCTGCAGATCCTTTCTAAACTGCTCGGGGCTTTGGCCACGCATCAAGGTATAATAATGGGCAAAAGTATGTGAGCCCAGCTCCTGACCGGGCGTAGTGATGATTTGCCGGATAAGATCCGGTGCAAAATGTTCTGCTGGTCTTATGCCATTTGTCCTGACAAATTCGTAGGCCGAAAGTTTGGAATCTCTATAGGAGGGCATCTGAGTGGGAGAGTAGTATTGCCACTCCTCTTTACTTTCTGCGAAAAGCATTCCCACCGTGGCCCAGGTCGCATGAATTCCATTCCTGGCAAATATCTCCAGCAGATCCGGTACAATTTGCCTGGTATGTTTGAAATAGTTTGGATTATAAGTCGTTCCCACCTTGTCAAAAATCCCCCAGAGGAGTTCAAAATCAAGAGAAATGGTAAAAATACTTTTGTTCATTAATCTGGGATCAGTAATTAGGGGTTAGGGGTTTTCGAAGAAATATACCTACTGTGTCCATTCAGAATTGGTATCGTGACAGCACATTCTTCTCAGAGAATCCTTAAACTCAACTGAAATATACTTACAATCTTTAGCTTCTATTAGATGATCAATAATTTCTCCTAGTGAACCCCTGTTAGCGGCTCGGGCTTTTGTAGGTCTAAAATTAATTCGTGGTTATAGGCCTTTTTAAGATCGTTTTATATTCAACTTGAGATAAACTAGGTTTGTCTATCCAATTTCAATAGCCATTTTTCGTAATAAGTCGTCTTCCAATGTGTAGATGTGTTTTACTTTTCCATCAAAGATTAAATTTCCTTGCAAGTCTTTTACAATTTGGTGAACGGTTACTTCAAAGGTTCCGTTTGGTCTTTGATAAAATCCAACTGGCTCAACAATCGGGTTTATTTCCGTCCATTGTCTGGTCCAATATTTTCTTATTTCATCGTGTCCGCTCACATAACCGCCTTCAAAAGCTTTTGGCCATTCGACGTCTGGGTGAAATGTCGCAAGTGCAGTGTCAATTTCTCTAGCATTAAATGCCTGATACGCCTTTTTTATTAATTTCTCGAAATGAGGGATCATATACTTGTAAAATTGTCATTTGTTATAGTTGCTTTTCTCTTTTAATGGTATTCTGCATAGTTGACTGTGATGTACTTCTAGCCTGACTGCTAACAAGGAAGTGAAATCTTCCCCATCCTTCAGCAATGTTAGTTGTAACTGAACGGGTAGACCTGAGTATTTGAGAGGATAATTCAAATTTTCCATGGTTAAGCAATAGTGGTAAAACCCCATTTTGGATTCTGTTTTTTAAAAAAGGGCGGTTAATCGGCATTTCAAATTCTCAAAAGTATCCATCCCATTTTACTGCTAAATAGTTAAAATTCCCAATTCCTATTCCCCAACCACCTGCTCACTTTCTTCAATCCTTTTCCTTTCCTCCTCCACAATCCGATTATAAATCTCAGCTCGTTTTTTGATTTTGTTGGTCTTTTGCCAATCCAAAAATGCAGCGATCACAAAGAGCATATAATACATGATCTGCGATTTTTGCCGGATGATAATCCCCAGGTTTGACATCACAAAAGTCATAGATATGGAAATGGAAATAAATACCACTGCAGACATCTTCACCATGGCAGGAGCTTCCTTGATGTATTTGATAAAATCCTTATTTAGAATCTTACTGAACATATAAATGTAGAGTGCATTTTCAAAGGAAATTGCTATTCCCAGCAGATTGGGAGAGTCTAGAAAGAGCGGCCTAAACCAGAACGTGAATAGTTTCATAGGAAGACTATAAGAAGTCATATCTACACCAGACCCTGCAGATCGCAATCTTTGGGCATTCAGGCCTGATTCCTCCTCGAAGCTAGCCAGTACATTATTGGGGTCATAGCCAAGGAAAGTCAATAAATCCTCATACACGTAGATACTCATTGCAATCGCACCGATGGCTACCAGATATTTTTGATATACCGGGACTTTCTCCTTGCCCAATACAAAACCGACTCCCATGCCGACCAGCACTGCAAATAGAATATGTGGCCGTATCATGTAACATATAAACCCCCCCAGCATTATATAAGGGATTCTTTTCCCAGGCCAGGAAAGGCCATAGGTCAGAATGCCTAATCCGGCAAAAATATAGGCTCCCTTTCCAAGCGAAGCCGTCCAAAAGTGCATATTGGGAAGAAACATAAAAATTGTAATCGCATCCCAACCCTTGAATTTGGCATTAAAGCGCAGGTTCTCCTTAAAAAAGCAATAGAAATACACAAATCCCCAGAACCCTACCCAGGTACTGAAAAACATCATCATATCGTAGTTGAACCCAAGCCACTTGACAAAGGGATAATTCACCCACTCTATGAACAGGGTGCCTGGCTCAAATGCGTTAAACCAGTTTTTATAAAGGCGATGGCTATTGAAGTAATTAACGGAATCAGATCTGTTAAACTGAGCATAAGCCCAGTATATCAATCCGAATAGCATATGATACCAGTACAACTGGTTGAGCAGGCCGGCTTTGATCCATTTATGCTCTTTTTGGAGCTGGCCTATGATAGGCTGGCTCACACCAAAGAGAACTAAAATAAGAATTACTGCTCCTAACAAGGGGATCTGGTTTTTTGCTAAAGATAAAGAAGATGTGAGGCACTGGCAAAGTGAAAGTTCACCAGCTCTGTTGACACCAGTATAATTTCGGAGCCAATCCCGAAAGACCGAATTGCTTGCTTGGGCTTTGGCTCTTAAAATACCCTTCTGTCTAATTCCTGATACCTATTCAAGCAATCCAATTCCTAAACGAATTGCCCTTTCTACAGGAGAATAACCAACATCAGAATCTGAAATAGACAATTCCCCTCTCAACAGCAAAGGTGGTTGTGCCATAAACTTAGGGGTACTTCCGTGATGCGGTTGGGCTGAATGGACCAAGAAAGGATGACATAGGTACACTGTCCCAGCTTTGCCGGTTGCAAATGCTTCTTTTCTTTTTGGGAGCTCTTCTAGCTTCTCCGCAAGTTCCATAAAAGAAAGCCCTAAATCCCCTTCTTCAGACAACAACTTGGCAACATCTCTATGAGAACCCTCATAAATGACAGTGGGGGCATCATTTTCGCAGACATCGGAATACAAAACCAGCATCAATAACGCCCGTCCTTTTGATTTGATATTGACACGCCACTCCAGAAAATTATTCGGGTCATTACCCGGAAAACTTGCGTCTACATGTTGACCCGTGTCCTTAGGCTGTTGGTTAGATGGAAATCTGACAGGAAATGTTCCTACATTTCTGCAAGGAATCCATTTGTCCTTTCCAATTAACTGGTTAAAAGCAATAAGCAGCTTTGGAGTGTTTACTGAATTGACAAAAGGTTCGTCTGTGTACATTCCCAAACGGATTACGGGTTCAACCCAGGTTAAAGGGTCTGACCTGTCACAAGGGAGGTCATTCCATAGAATCTCTAAAACAGCATCTGCAGTTTCCCTGGAAAATGAATTGTCAAGGCGAACAAAACCGTAATGGATAAAATGCGCTATTTCCTTTTTACTTAGTATATCGGCCATAATTTTTTTTTGATAAACCATTCCCCAGACAAAATCAGGTTCAGTCGTCCAATGGGCTGGTTATTAATAAAATGAATGAATAGTAGAAAAGTACGCTTTGTATGAAAAAAAGCGCATTGCTTAAAGAACTAAGCTTGAAAAGGATATTATAGCATTACCGTCATTCTCATAGAGACAAAGTTAAAAAGTATCTCTATAACCCGCAAAACTTAGGGCGGCCCGCTATACGGATAATTCCCATATACATTTTGTCCACCTAAAAGAAGGAAAATAAATTGTGAAACCGAAAAGTTGCATATATATTTGCAACTGATTGGTTTCTTAAAAACAGAATGAAATGAGAAGAGATATATTTCAAGCCATAGCCGACCCAACCAGAAGGGCGATCATTGCACTCGTTGCATTGCATGCAATGACACCTAATGCCATTGCCGAACACTTCGACACAACCCGGCAGGCAGTTTCCAAACATCTGCGCATTTTGACAGAGTGCGAACTGGTTAAACAGGAGCCCAAAGGCAGAGAAATTTATTATCAGCTTGAAATAGACAAAATGAAAGAAATAGATCAATGGCTGGAACAGTTCCGGAAAATTTGGGAAACCCGTTTCAACCAACTTGACAGCTTATTGACTACAATTAAAAAATAGATGAAATCGAGCATGACACAGGCGTCACACACTGGGATGATTATAATGCATGCGAGATTCCACGGGACCATAAAAATTCAACAATAAACACATGAAATGAATCCGACATTAGCATTTGATTTTAAAGTCAACATAGAGAACAAAACCATTCACATCACGCGTGAATTTGCTGCGGACCCTGAATTGGTCTGGAAAGCATGGACTACCGCCGGACTGCTTGACCAATGGTGCGCGCCAAACCCGTACAGGACAGAAACAAAAACGCTGGATTTCCGAGAAGGTGGTTTTTGGCATTACGCATTGGTAAGCCCAGAAGGGGAGAAACATTGGAGTCGGTATGATTATAAAAAAATTGAACCTCATAAAAGCATTACAGAATTAAGGGCATTCAGCGATGAAGAGGGGAGGGTCAGCCCGGATTTCGCACGTACCGAATGCACCGTGGTTTTCAGCGAAATCCCGGTTGCCATAGGAAGCAAAACGCGCATAACGATAACTGAAAAATACGGAAGCCCTGAAATGTTTGAAAAAATGGCGACAGACAGCCACAGAAAAGGCTTTTCATCTCATCTTAAAAATTTAGACAAGTTATTGCTGACAATAAATAATAAATAAAATGAATCCTACATTGGCATTTGACTTTATAGTCAACAAAGAAAACAAAACCATCCACATCACACGCGAATTTGCCGCCGACCTTGAACTGGTATGGAAAGCATGGACAACAGCTGAGCTGCTCGACCAATGGTGGGGCCCGCAGCCGTGGAAAGCTGAAACCAAGACCATGGATTTCCGTGAAGGTGGCTTTTGGCTCTACGCCATGGTAAGCCCCGAAGGAGAAAAACATTGGAGCAAGTCCAACTTTCTGGCTATCAAGAAAGAAAGCTCTTTTACAATGAAAGGTGGGTTTTGCGATGAAAGCGGCACGATAAATCCTGCGTTTCCCCAAAACTTATGGGAGAATAACTTTACCCCTAAGGATAATAAAGTGCGAGTAGATATGCTGCTGACTTACGATACACTTGACGATCTTGAGAAAGAAATCGAGATGGGCTTCAAAGAAGGTATGACCATAGATTTCCAGCAATTGGACAAATTATTACGGACCTTTTCAGCGTAAAAAAGCTTTCCTAGTGCCAAGCTGGAAGGAACAGTGTAATTGCAAAATTGAAGAAGATAGAAGTAAGCAGGAAGTACGTTAATAATCAAACAGATGGCTAAAGAGCAGCTAAAATTCTGGTCTCCGGTAGAATTGTTGGAGTTTCTTCCCAGAGATGAGGCCTTGATAACTGACGTGTTACGTGAGATAACGATAGAAACGCTAAACGGCTATGGAAAGGAGAAACTGTCCTACAATGTTCCGTTCTTTTATGGCAACAAATCTATTTGCCTGATATTTCCCGCTTCCATTCCCCGAAGTGGTATAAAAAACGGTGTCTTGTTCGGCTTTTGGTATGGAAATCGTCTAAAAGATGAAAGCAACTATCTGACACATGGAACGAACAAACAGATCTTCTACAAGGTTTATCAGTCGGTTGAAGAAATTGATATCCCAGCTTTAACCGGGCTGATAAAAGAAGCAGTTGAACTGGATAAAAGGTTGTGTAAGAAATAGAACCAAAAACAGGAGTTGTAATTGTCACAGCAGAACATCTGTTTTGGGCTAGCAAATGCGGCAGTAGGGTTGTTGGCCGATTCCCCCGGATTGTCAGGTATCCAAAAAGGTATCTCAAGTGGTTGGTGGGAAAAATACCATTTTCACACCAACGTATAGCAGCATAGTGTATCAGAACAAACGGGAATAGCTGGAGCAGTTAACGCAATTTCAGGAAATATTTTCTAGGCCCACCCGTTGTATAACAATAACTAATTTATCTCTTAGAGCGAGATGAACACGGTAAAATCCATGTATAAATCCAAGAAAAGTGGTGGGGAAAAAGTGCGTAACGTTCATATTGATGGTATTGATAAGCTCAATTGCATGTGGGCAGCAGGTAGATAAAAACGGATTCCGGGGTGCGGGAGGCAGTGTCGCCTTCGGTGTAGGTTTTATGGATTTTACTTCACTCAACTCAGATTTGAAAGCCCTGGACATGCCTGTCTTTAACAAAACCCAGAGGAGTCTGGATGTCGGATTAACCGGTGGAGCGTTTATTAAACGATTTTACCTAGGAGGGAGTGGTTCATTACAACTCGGTGCTTCGGCCTCTGATACGCATTATGAATTGAAATACACGGGTGGTTATGGGATGCTGAAGGCAGGTTATACACTCATTGACAGGAGTCCGGTTATAGTCTATCCAACTATTGGTTTTGGGGGAGGGGGACAAAATCTTCGGATTGAACCGAAAAACAGTCCTGACGGAAACCTGCCCACAATGGATAATAACTTACATGTGGGTTACATGCTGATAGATTTTGGCATCAATGCCGATTTAATTTCCCTGGATAAGGATGACGGAGGACAACTGGTTTTGGGACTTTCTCTGGGCTACAAATGGAAGCCCTGGGTAGGAGGATGGGAGTTTGATGGACAGCATCTCCAAGCTTTTGATAAATTTTATGCAAATGGTTTATATGTTAAATTAAATCTTGGATGGGGTACTTTTAATTTTTGATGAACAATTTACAAAATCCATATATCCGCTAGTTTTCTCGGAAAAATCAACCTGTGGCTTTTTCAATAAGCCTAGGTCTGATAAGGCAATTGGATCTAAATGTATTAAGGGTATGTAACCCAGAAATCAAGTAGGACTGCATTCATCCAGTTTAAATTTAAAATCCTGTTTTATAGGTAAACGCGGTCTCACTTAGTTTAATCCTGGATTTCTTTAGTTGCCGCCGGATAGAATACCAATCTCCAGACACCTTGTTTTTTATAATATATCTGGGTAACAATTTGTATTGTAACAAAGAAAAACAGATTCAATACAGTGTTTAACACCGGTACAATATCAACGGGTAGCATGTATGCTATCAGCAAAACGATGCCCGCATTTATAAGCATGCTACCTCCCCAGATGATGGTGGATACTCTCCATACCCGACGAAATCCTGCTTGCCCGGCCCACAGTGATTCCAAATGTTCCCTGGAGATTTTGATTCTTTGTAACATATAGGAGGCTAGGGTGAAGACCAACGGCTTTTTAAATGCCAATGAAACCAAAAAAACACTTCCGATGAAGGCAATGAAAAACCCTGCTTTGGCCAGCATGAACCTTGCACTTCCTGTGATAAAAGCCATGGTGACACTCATTGCCAGGATACCTAGCATTAACAATCCCAATAAATCAGTTTTACCCTTTTTTATAAAGCGATAAACCTGAAAGCCAAGGATCGGTAAAGCACCGATCAGCAGTGAGTGAAATGCATTGAGCCCGATAAATCGAAGTCCATAAAAAAAAGCAAGCGGATAGATGATGCTAAAAGCCAATGGGATGGACAACTCTCGAAGAAGTCCCCATATTCGGTTATTTGTAGTATTTGTATGTATATCAACCCTAGGGTTCTCCTCTTTTTTAGTTTCCATAGGTTTTGGTTTTTAATCATTGCCTTTTATGTACTTATCTTAATAAGTAAAATTAGTTAATGAATTAAAGCTTATATTAAGATGCTACAACAGTGCCAAGCCCGTAGTAATGAGTCGGGTTTTTCCATTATAGTGGACACTATGCCTTGATGGTTTGTAGATGTTATGAGCTACTAATCTCATGTGAATCTGCCGGCCTTAGGCATCCGTTTCTATCTTGTAGATCAGATCCAATACTGGTAGTATATAGGAACCATCGATGTGATACACCCAAGTCTGCCCCATCTTTGTTAACGGTAAAAACGCAATTTTTATTTCCTTCTTCCTGTGCCCTCTGTGTTTAATGATGCTTTTAATTGGATCGATTTCATATGATTATAATTTGTCTTTTAAGGGCCATATGGAATCTCGCATGGTGAATAATCATCCCAGTGTGTGACGTATTCGTCATGCTCGATTTCATATGCTGTTTCACAAACTGTAGTAAAAGCTGATTTCCTGGGGAGTATCTATCCAATCAAATTTATGGCGCAGTAGAATTTCAATACCTATAATTTCCTACCCATTTTTAACTTGGGCTAAATTTTCTTTTACCTTGCTCTCAATTGAATTAAGGACGATGGATCAAAAGTGTCCATAGTTCGTATATACCAAGACGGATCTCACGCAAGGTTAATAAGGAGATCGAAAAATTAATGGAGATGAATTCTAATCGGATCAGGTCAATGACCATTTTTGAAACTTTTCAGCAGTTCACCGAAATTTCCCCAAAATCCTTAAATGACCTGCAGCAGCTGATTGTTGAAGAAAAATATTCGAAAGGAGAACACCTGCTCCGGTTTGGGGAATATGACAAAGATTTTTTTTTTATCGTTGAAGGGTCCGCCCGGGCATATTATTTACGGGATGGCACGGATATAACTGATTATTTTGCGTTGGATGGACAATTTATAGGCGGACTTGAAAGTTTGTTTCAAGCAGAACCTGCACTTAAGGCCATTGAACTTACCGAAGATTCTGTAGTGCAATCTTTCAATTACGTTGAATTTGAAAAGGTATGTACAAAACATCACGAATTAGAGCGCTTGGGGCGAAAATTAGTAACCCATCTTTTCATACTGGCCCAGCAGGTGGTAGAAGACTTACGCTTCTTGTCCGCTGCGCAACGGTATGAACAGCTACAGATTAGACACCCTGGTATTTTAAACCGGGTTCCTCTTAAACATATTGCCAGTTATCTTAATATTTCTATTGTAAGTCTAAGCAGAATAAGAAGCGGGAAGCAATAGGTACTTGGTAATAGTGGTATTGTGAATTTGCCGTTGTAAACTTCTGATTTTAACATATGTAAATTTTTAGGTCTCATATCCTGGCTATTTTTGAGACTTAATTTCTTGCAATAAGATCATGAAAATAGGAATCCAAGGAACCTGTATTACAGGCACATCACTTGCCTATTGGCTATATCATTTTGGCCATGAGCCTGTATTGGTTGAGCAATCACCTGAATTACGAAAAGGTGGGTATTTAATCGGTTTTATGGGGTATTGGCAATGATATAGCTGAAAAGATGGGATTATTATCAGAACCTAAAAAGCGCGGATATCCTATTGAAAAAATCCTTTTGAAAGACAACGCAGGAAAGACCCAGTCAAGTTTTGATGTGGATATTTTCAGAGATGGCTAACTACCGTCATTTAAGCATTGAAAGGTCTGAACTTGCTGCTGCGATTTTTGAAAAGGATAGATAATATACTCCAACTGAAACTGCTCCTTAGGATTTTGAGGAAGGCAGAAAGTATAACAGACAATCAACTATCCTTAGGAGGCAACACAAGCATCTACCCTCAAAATAAAATAACAACCATCCCTTACACGCACAAACTTTATTAAATGGACTTATACGGACAAAAAAGCAAAAGCATTCCACAGAAAATAGTCATCCATTTTATTGAAATCCTGTTGCTGGGCTTATCCTACTGGATTTTATTTCAAAATGGAGGTAATTGGGTTGAAGAACATTTAGGCATCAGTAATGCGGGTACCTCTATGGACAGAAGGATTATTATTTTTGTATTTCATACCGTTATTTTCCTTCGCCTAGCCTATATGATGATTTTTTTGTTGAAAAGAAGGATTCCCTGGGAAGAAAGTTTGAGTGTTCCTATGGCTTTTGCCCTTTATTTCATCGGATTTTCATTGTTTGTATTACCTGTCTCAAAACCGGTTGACCTCGCCGATTATTTCGCAATTGCAATGTTTATTTTGGGGTGTGTCCTTAACACAGGCGGAGAAATTCTGAGAGGCCAATGGAAAAAAAGACCTGAAAATAAGGGGAAAATATACACCAGGGGATTTTTTGCCTATTCCCGGCATATAAACTATTTTGGTGATCTGGTCTGGGCAAGTGCCTATGCTATACTGACAGGAAATAGTTGGTCTGTAACAATTCCTATCTTCTTATTTTGCTTTTTCGCCTTTTACAATGCTCCAAAACTTGACAACTATTTAAAAGAAAAATATGGCGTCGATTATGAGCGATATGCCCGAAAAACCAAAATGCTAATACCCTTTATCTATTAACGTCAAGCCAAATCCGGTTTTGAAAGCTGCTTAGTGAACCTGAATATTATACGGGATACTACACCTGTTGATAAATCAAATCTTCCGAAACTATGCATTTATATGTTCAGGTAAAATTCCTTGAAAGCCAGTTTAGTTGATCTCTTGTTAAACAGCGAAAATTTCTAAGGTAATATATAGATTTTTACAAAGGGAATTGAAGTATCATAAGTCCTGAAATCTGTATACCCACATCTTTCCAAAATCCCTTTCATATAGCCAGCTTTTTTATAAGCTATAAAATTGTCATAATGGTCTGAAAACCGCTGGTCTAGCCACAGCACCATTTTTTGCTTAAATGTTTCCGGGTGGGTCAGCGCACAGATGATCGTGCGCTGTGATAGCTCTTCCAGTTTCTTTACAAGATACACTGCTTCAGGTACAGGAATCACATGAAAAAACAGACTGGCTATAGCAAAATCATACCTCTGATCATCTTCATAGTGCTCTCCAAGTTCCCTGCATATAAATTCTATATTCGTACTACCCGCACTTTCTTTTTGTTTCCTTGCATAATCAATTAGCTTTTTGGATTTATCAATGCCCAACCCGTAACTTATTTTTCCGGAAAGTCTCTGCAACAGCGCCCCATTTCCGCAACCCCATTCAATTACTTTGCTGCCCGGGACTACAAAGTCACTAAGTTGCTCCCAAACAGAAGTCAGGTTGTCTTTAGCTTTTAAATGCATTGTATTATTGATTTAACAGGGATTTACTGCGATCCGTAAAAGCTTTTGATAATCCCCGTGTTGCTTGCCCACTTTTTTGCATAGCTTCAAACCTCGATAAGTGTTTATTTTAAAATACTTATAATCATTGGTTTATAAGGGGTTTCAATCGTATTTTTTTTCACCAATCCAACCCATACCCATTATTCCTTTGTAAATCAGTCCTTCCATAAAAGAGACCTTAAAATCAGCTACAGAGGTGTTTTTCTCTATAATATCAGTCAAGGTTGAGAACGTGGTAAAATAGAAGGTATTTGCCAGCTTCCGGTTTGAAATAACTTTTTCTGAATTCACTTTTCAATTTGTTGAATCGATTCTTAGTACTGGGTTTGCCCAGTGTATTAACCTGATTAACAAAAAGTTGAGATATTGTATAAACGGGGCAAAAATGGACTTTTCCATTTTGTCCGGTCAAGTCAGGGCGGTAGGATTCAGACCTACTCCCCGAAAGTTGTGTTTAGTGATTTATCTCGTTAGCAGGACTTGGAAGAGATGACAGCCGGACACCTTATACCCATTTTGAACTTTTTTGATAGTTTGAAAATCAGGTGATTTGTATCAGTGATTGACCATCTTCATTGCCCCTTCGCTGTAGCGCTCACCGATTACGGGATATTGCTTGATCACATCGTTAATTGCTACAAGATCTGTACTTGTTAGGTTGACTTCAACCGCACCAACATTCTCTTGCAGGTATTTTCTTTTTTTTGTCCCTGGAATCGGTATGATATCATCGCCTTGTGCCAAAACCCAGGCCAGCGCAAGCTGTGCAGGTGTACAACCCTTGGTGCCTGCCAATGCTGCAAACTCCACTATCAGCTTATTGTTGTTGGTTATGTTTTCCTGCTGATAGCGTGGTAAAGTTCTCCTGAAATCGTCCTCAGCAAGGATATTTACGTTGAGCGTATTGGTGACCAATCCTCTTGCCAAAGGAGAATAAGGCACCAATGAGATGCCAAGTTCACGGGTAGTCTGCAATATCCCGTTCTCCACATCCCTTGTCAGTAGTGAGTATTCACTTTGTAGGGCGGCAATCGGGTGTACGGCATGTGCTTTTCTGATGGATGCCACTGAAGCCTCGCTTAGCCCGAGATAGCGCACTTTACCTTCTTTTACCAAATCGGACATTGCGCCAACAGTTTCCTCGATTGGAATGTTTGGGTCAACCCTGTGGGCATAGTAAAGATCGATGGTATCAATTTTCAACCGTTTTAGGCTCTGTTCAACGGCAACTTTTATCCAAGTCGGAGAACCGTCAAAATAAGTGCCCACAGCACTGCTTGGCCCGGCAACGCCGTCCTTAAAACGGAATCCGAATTTGGTTGCTATAAACAATTTGTTGCGGTTTGGTACCAATACCTTGGAAAGGAGTTCTTCATTGGCACCGTTGCCATACATATCGGCGGTGTCCCAAAAGTTGATACCAAGATCAAGGGCTTTTTCCAGTGTAGCTAAACTTTCTTTGTCGTCTGTGGGGCCATAAGCGAAGCTCATGCCCATGCACCCCAAGCCAAGCGCAGATAGCTGCTCGCCGGTTGTTCCAAGTTTTCTATATTTCATTGTTGTAGGATTTATTCCTCAAATGTAGATCTTGGACACAAAACCTGATTTATACTATTCAAACAGATTGTTATACTATTCACACTGCCGAGCGTAACAGGGTAGGCGCTAACCCGGTGTGCTTTTTAAAGAACAGCGTGAAATAGGATGGGTATTCAAATCCGAGGCTATAGGCAATATCGGAAATATTCCAGTCGGTATGCTGCAATAAAGCTTTGGCCTCTTTGATGATGCGGGCTGCAATATGGGCGGTTGTAGTCTTGCCGGTCACCTCTTTTACCGAGCGGTTAAGGTGATTGATATGTACGGATAGCGCGGTGGCGTAATCGGCAGGATTTTTCAGCTTTAGTGTCAAAGCAGGGGAATCAATAGGGAACTGCCTTTCCAGCAATTCAAGAAACAGTGCGCAAACCCTGGAAGAGGCGTTGGCATAGGAATGAAAATTTGAGGCCGGATTGTTCTTCATGGCCTCATGGATGAGCAGGTGCAGATAGCTGCGTAGAACATCATACTTATGCGGGTATGCAGAACACATCTCTGCCTGCATTTTTTGAAATATAGCCGATAGTTCGCCCAATTGTGCTTCATTGGGAAAGAAGATCGGGTTACAGCCGATCCTGAACAAGGGTGAATCACGAAGGTTGGTAACCCGCTCGCTATGTTGGATGAAATCTTCGGTAAACAGGCAGTACCAGCCTGATTGATGCCCGGATGCTGCTTCCCAGGAATAGGGTACTATAGGATTGGAGAAGAGTAGTGCCGGTCGGTCAATCTTTATCCATTTGTCGGCATAATAGATCTTGCCCTCGCCAATGATCAGGGAAACCTTGTAAAAATCCCGTCTGCTGTACGGACTGACCACTGCACAGGTCTCCCTGCTGAACACGTTGATGTGTCCCATGCCCGCATTGTCAAGCGGAACATCTTTCGGCGCATGGCTTGGGAGCCTACTATAAAAATCGCTAACACTCTCTGCTTGTTTCATTCAATAAATTTATAAAATTCAAACAAATTTTTATCGTTAACAAAACTGGCTTGTCATAATAATTTCTGGATAGGATGCTAGATTATCAAGAAGCGTGAGCTCATCGACATTATCCTAACCTGATGTCCTAATGTGTGACAACAGGTTAGGTAGAGGGGTTATTATTTCGTTAAATCCACGCATTTGTCATTTATGCTAGCCAGCGGCTCAACGCTCATGTAGGTTAAGCCACCTATGATATAGCTATAAAATGTCAAGATCTCGGGCTACATAGTAGCTGGGTACCAAGGGCCGGAAGCCAGTTCTGCTGCGCAGTTTGGAAATATCCTGCACGCCTTGAAACGGATCGTTGAGCGGTCCTTCTTTTTCGTCAAAAGTTTCTGCTGCCTTTCCGACAGAATCAGCAAGTTCATACAAAGTGATCGGGGCGTCGTCGGCCACGTTAAAGATCTCTCCGTCCAGTCCTTCGCTGGTGAGCAGCAGAATCAGTGCCTGGGCGACATCAAGGTGATGTACCATGTGCATGCGCGAGCCTGAGTGCATATTCAGGTTTTTAACGTATGGAATGATTTCGGCTATGTGCGGGTCTTTGTCGCCATAAACGAAGCCAAGGCGCAAGATACGGACATCGAACCCCTGGTTTTGCTGCATGGTTATCAATTCCCTTTCTGCGGCAATCTTGCTGGATGCGTAGGCACGGGGATCATTGATATCTACTTGTTCATCTTCCCGTGCAGGGCGGTGGTAGCCTGAGCCGTATACATTGGAGGTGCTGGTAAAAACAAAGCGTTTAACACCTGCTTCCTGTGCTGCCTTCGCCAGTGCTATACTTCCTTCGCGGTTGGTTTTGACAATGCCTTCGTTATCGGTAAAGGTACGGAACAGTGCGGCAAGGTGGATCACGGCATCCATACCGGCTGCAGCCGGTGGCAAGGTGGCCGGCTCATACAGATCGCCGGTAACGGCTCTTGCGCCGAGTTCAATCAGTTGGCTCGCCTTTGTCTTGTCCCTTACCAATATTGATACCTCAAAGCCTTTGGCTAACAGGCGCGGCACTAAGCGGCTACCTACTTTTCCTGTTGCTCCTGTTACTAAAATTTTCATAGTTGAATGATTTAATGTTACAGGGCAAAGTTGCGCCGAAAATGCAGGGGAAAACGAATCAGCATCAAACCAATAATTATGATTTTCAAACCTTTCGGAAGGTGTTGGGCGTGCTGCCGGTCAGACGCTTGAAATAGTTGTTAAAATAAGCGGGATACTTAAAACCAAGGGCATAGGCGATTTCGGCCACGCTCCAGTCACTATGTTGCAGTAGCGCTTTCGCTTCGGCGATGATCCGGCCTGCTATATGCGCAGAAGTGGACTTTCCGGTTGTTTCTTTGACAGATCGGTTCAAGTAATTCACGTGTACAGTAAGGTGGCTGGCATAGTCCTGCGGGCTGCGTAGGCGGAGCGGTTCGTCGGTGCGCTCAATGGGGAACTGCCTTTCGAGCAGATCTATAAACAGATGTGTAATTCGGCTTGCGCCATTCCTGAAGGTCAGGGTCTGCTTCGGGGGTTGTATTCGCAGGGCTTCGTGGGTGATGAGCGCTATGCAGTTTTTGATCAGATCGCCTTTATGTTGATAGTCGCCTTGGTAAACAGCCAGCATTTTCTCAAACAGGCCGGTCATAAAGCTGGCTTGTTCAGCATTCAGGGGTACGACCGGGCTATCGCCCGTCCGGAAAAGCGGCGAATCCTGTAGTTCGCGGCCGCTGAGGAAGGTTTCGGTAAAGATACAGGCATAGCCACCGGTGCGGTTGATGCGGCGGACAAGAGAATGCGTTACCCGCGGGTTGACGAAAAAAAGAACCGTTCCCTTGATGTCCAGCAGTTGGCCACCATAATTGATGGTCATGTCCCCGTTGACCAAGCCCATTTTATAAAAGTCACGTCGTCCAGCTCTGACCGGAACCTCTGTTGATGCAGGAATGGCGTGAACCTTAAAACCTTTTAGTCTTAGGTCGGCCAGGTTCAGTCCGGGTATTTCCGTGTTCTCTTGGTTTACCATGGGACAAAGTTAATAAAATCAATCTTCTACCACTTTCCACTTTCGCACATAAACTAGTGCCTGATTTCATTGCTGCTTCTTAACATTGCAATTGGCGGACGTGAGGCCGATATTTCGTCGATCGTAGTTCCCTGGGTATACATTTGCTGCCATAACGTCCCTTGCCCATTGAGTATATATCCATAATTATCCTTCCTTTCACCTGCAATCCGTGAAAACCCAGCAGGGTAAGCAACTGGCCTGTTCCCATTTTGATTTTATGCTAGCGCCTAAATCCCCATTTCCAACAAAAACACCCGGAGTCCGCTTGAGGGTATTGACGAAATCCTTAATTTGCTGTCAGCAGTAGTCCCGAAGCCTGTGGACATTGGTAATATAGACGAAATAGGGTAGGGGAATGCTGTAACCGCTAGTGTTGTGTGTTATCTCCGAAATCATAGCCTATGAATCCAATTACAATTTTGTTCTTTCTATTGAGCATAGTCTGTAGCACTTCTTGTAGCCCACCTAACAGAACGGTGAAGGTTGACATAATAAAGCTGGACAGCTTATTCACGGAACTTGAAAAACATAATCTGGGAATGGGCAGTCTTGCAATTTCCGTAAACGATCAAATTTCATATCAAAATAGCTTTGGATATGCTCAAGTGGAAGATAGTATTCAATCTTCCACAGAAACATTTTATCGAATTGGATCAGTAACCAAAATGTTTACCTCCGTTCTTGTCTTTCAGTTAATAGAAGAAGGGAAATTGAACCTTGATGACCGTGTGAACATATATTTTCCTGAAGTCCCGAATGCAAAACTCATAAGTGTAAAGAATCTATTAAATCATTCCAGTGGATTAAGTAATTATTCAGATGAACCCGATTTTCAAAAATGGAAATATGAAGCGAAAGCCAAGAAGGAATTACTAGATGTAATTGCAAAAACTAAACCTAATTTTGAGCCTGGTAGCCGGCATGAATATTCCAACTCTAATTTCTTATTGCTCAGTTTAATTCTGGAGAAAGTTTCCGGCAAGACCTATCAAAAGCTTCTAAACAACAGAATTCTTTCGCAAGTAGATCTGACAAAAACCTATTATGAGGCTTCTGCTGATACAGTTTCCCGAAAAAGTAGATCTTACAAATATGCCAATGGAAGTTGGAATTTACAGAGAGAAGATATCGCTGAGAATTATTTAGGGGCAGGGGTAATTGTGTCAACTCCTT
Organism: Algoriphagus resistens; assembly: GCF_001442615.1. Classification (GTDB taxonomy): domain Bacteria; phylum Bacteroidota; class Bacteroidia; order Cytophagales; family Cyclobacteriaceae; genus Algoriphagus; species Algoriphagus resistens. The sequence continues at coordinate 658,428 of NZ_LMXN01000001.1, forward strand.
CAGATTTATTGAAATTTATAGACGCTCTATTTGCCTTCAAATTGATGGAAGAAGGTAGTGTAAGGAAAATGATTTCCACTAATCAAGATTATGGATTGGGGATTTTTAAGTTTCAATTTGAATCTGACTTTGCTTACGGTCACGAAGGAAGAATAAATGAATACTATACCACACTAATTTATTTTCCGAACAGTAAGTTATCAATAGCCTATTGTACGAATGGAATCGGATATCCAAGAGATGACATCATTAAGGCGGTCTACCAAATTTCTAACGATCAGTATTACGAGCTCCCTAATTTTAGAGGCATTAGATCAAGTCAAGAGTCGCTGAATGAGTTCACTGGAAACTATGCTTCCAGCATTATGCCGATTGAAGTAACATGTGAAATTGAAAATGGAAGGCTGATTGTAGAAACTCAGGGAACTCCCTTTGAAACAACCAGGATAAGCGAGAATTACTTTGCTAATGAGCAATTTGGATACTTTTTTGAATTTCTGCCTGAAAAAGGAATTTTGTTAATTAAGGAAACTGATAATGTTTATGCCTTAAAGAAGAAATGAACAAAACACAACATCTGATAAGCGATCGGGCCGACAATGAAAAATAAAACTATAGTAGTTAAAAAAGCTATCAGGTAGGTTGGCAGGAAGGTGATTCTAAACCCCGTCTGCTTAAAGCCATACCGTTGTGCTTCATTAAATAAATGCGCAGACCAAAGTTTACTATCGAACAAATTATTGAGTTGATTAAGAAGTAAGAGCCAGCTTGCTAGGGCAGGTTGTTTTTTTGCTGACATGGCTGATATCTCTGGCAAGATGGGTTAAAGAATAAATGATCTTTGGTAACTTGGAGCATGCTTAAACTGATAGAATGCCCACGGGATGCTATGCAGGGAATCCCCGGATTTATAGATACCGCTATAAAAGCCGCGTATATCAATCAATTGTTGGAAGTGGGGTTTGATACCGTTGATTTTGGAAGTTTTGTGAGCCCAAAAGCCATTCCCCAGATGCGTGATACCGAGGAAGTATTGGGCTTGCTGGATTTACATGGTTCGAAATCTAAATTATTGGCAATTGTGGCCAACCTCCGCGGAGCGGAGGATGCCTGTCAATTTCCTGAAATAGATTACTTGGGTTTTCCGCTTTCAGTTTCGGAGACTTTCCAGAAGCGGAATACCAATGCAAGCATCAGACAAGCATTGAACACGGTGGAGGAGATACAGAATCTCTGTGAAGTAAAAGGTAAAGTCTTGGTGACCTACCTAAGCATGGGCTTTGGCAATCCCTATGGGGATCCTTATTCTCCGGAACTGGTGGCGGGATTGGTAGAAAAGCTGGATGGCCTGGGCGTGAAAATAATTTCGTTATCAGATACTATTGGTATCGCAGACGCCGGGTTGATAGGAAGTTTGCTGGGTTTACAGATCTCTGCTTTTCCCCATATAGAGTTCGGGGCGCATCTTCATAGCAGACCAGCGGATATTGCCACAAAAATAAGAGCTGGGGCAAAGGCAGGTTGCAGACGGTTTGACGGAGCGCTTAAAGGATTTGGAGGCTGCCCGATGGCAGACGATGAACTGGTAGGAAATATGGCAACAGAAGTGGTGATTGAGACGCTGGAATCCGCAGGATTTGATCTGGGAATCAATAAGCTGGAATTTGCTGAAGCTATGAAATTGGCGGGTTTTGTTTTTAATCCCTAGTTTTTAGCTGGTATAACTCCTGGGCCTGACCCGATTCTTTCGGGAAGGGCGTTAGTCCCTGTTAAACCAGTCTTAAAAATCCCTGTTCGACCGACTTTAAATACCAGAGAGAGCCAATGCCAGAAGATACCGTAGGCTTTATGAGCCTGATTTAGCATTGAATTCGTCCCGGATATTTATTAAAAAATCTTTGATTTCCTGGAGCTTTTGTACCGCCTGAACCTTATCAAATCCCTGCTCTTTCCCGGATTTTATTACTTCCTGCGCTCCCTGAAGGGTATATCCCTTTTCCTTTACCAGGTGGTAGATGTATTTGATCTTCTGGATATCAATCTTGGTGTAGCGGCGGTTGCCTTTTCTGTCCTTCTTGGGACGGATAATATCAAACTCACCTTCCCAGTATCTGATGAGCGATGGCGCAACCTTAAACATTTGCGCTACTTCCCCAATGGAATGATATTTTTTTTCTATTTCTCGTTCTTTGTACGGCACGGTAAAAATTGTCTTTGACTCTAAATTAATGAAAATGCAATAGTTTCTTCAACAAGAACTTTAACTCATTTCGAAAAAAACGATTATTTTATCGATTTAGTGTTTGAAGCAGCTGAACTGCTACAAGTCCTGCTGTTTCTGTACGCAGTCTTGCTTTGCCTAAAGATACGGGCTTGAATCCTAAATCAAGAGCTTTCTGGATTTCTATAGGATCAAAATCACCTTCTGGACCAATTAATACCAAATAGTTGGAATTTGCTTCAGCAAGGTCAAACAGATGATGGTCATGATGTTCATCCACGTAGGCAATGAATTTCTGATATCCCTCAAATTCCCCGGAATCCAGAATTTCATCTAGTTTGGTGACAGGATGAAGTTTTGGGATGTGGAATTTCAGACTTTGCTTGCAGGCAGAGATTATCTTTTTCTCCAACCGTTCAGTTTTAAGGTAACTTCTTTCCGAATTCATGGTTTCCAGGAGTGTGAGTTCATGAAAACCAATCTCTGTGATTTTCTCTGCCATCCATTCCATTCTATCAGGGCTCTTTGTAGGAGCTAGCGCCAGATGAATGTGAAAGCCTTCCTCAGGCACTTCTGTGGTTTGGATTACTTTCAGGCTTGATTTTTTAGGGTCCGCCTCAAGGATCACACACTCGAAAAGAGTTCCTTCTCCGTTTGTTACGAAGACATGATCTCCTTGTTTTTTGCGAAGCACCCTGCAGAGATGCCTGGATTCATCCGATTCAAGTGTGATTAGGGGAGGGGTTATGTTTTCCTGAAAAAAGAGCTGCATAGACAAATTAATAAAGACACAAAAAAAGCACATTTCCCGAGGAAATGTGCTTTAACCATATAAACCTTATAATTTCTATTATCCTTTGGAAACTTCCATACTGACACTTTTGCCCTTGATGGTGTTGTTCTTCATGCCATTGATCACCTGATCAGCATCTTTGGAAGGAACATCCACGAAGGAGAAGTTATCATATATATCGATTCCTCCGATGCTACGTCCCGGTACGCCGGTTTCACCTGCAATCGCACCTACGATATCATTTGGACGGATTCTGTCTTTTTTACCAAGATTCAGGAATAGACGGGTCATGTTTGCTTCACGGGCTCTTTCCGGTCTTTTACCTCCATCTCTTGAGCCACCGTCACGGGATCCGAATTCTCTTCTTCTCTCTCCGCCTCTTTCATTTCTTCCGCCTCTGTCGCCGCGCTCTCCTCTTTCAAATCTGCCGCCACGTTCGCCTCTTCCGCCGTCACGTCCACCTTCTCTTCTTCTGTCGCCACCGTAGGTGTCTATGCTAAAGTTCTGCTCGCTCATTTCTTTCACTGAGTCGCCCATTACGATTTTGATAAGACCTACAGCCACTTGATCAAGTGTGAGACCCTCTGCAAGCATCTGTCCTATAGTTGCTTCGAAAAGTTGGTTGTCCTCTTCTTTCTGAACTTGTTCTGTTACTTTTTGTATGAATTGAGCTTTCTTCAATTCGATCAATTCAGCCGCAGTAGGAGGGGACATCTTGGTGATGGTAGCTTTGGTATATCTTTCCAAATCCCTCATCTTGAAGCTGTCTCTTCTGCCGGTCACGAAGTTGATCGCTTTACCGTTTCTACCTGCACGGCCGGTACGACCGATTCTGTGTACGTAATATTCTTCGTCCAACGGAAGGTCGTAATTGAATACGGCCTCAACATTGTCTACGTCTATTCCTCTTGCTGCCACGTCAGTAGCAACCAAAACTTTGCAATGTCCCTTACGGAATTTACCCATTACTTTGTCACGCTGGGCCTGAGAAAGGTCACCATGAAGTGCGTCTGCAGCGATTCCTCTAGCGATCAAGCCTTCAGTTACTTCATCCACCATTCGCTTAGTATTACAGAATACCACACTTAGGTTGATGTTATGAACATTCATCAGACGGGCCATCAATTCCATTTTCAATGGATTTTTGACTTCGTAATACGTTTGTTCGATGTTTGATACAGTCAATTCCTTCTTGTCGATTTTTACAATCTCAGGATTTGTCTGGTATTTTCTGGTCAAATCCATTATAGGCTTGGCCATTGTAGCAGAGAAGAATACGGTTTGTCTTTCTTCTGGCATCTCCTGTAGGATAGCCTCGATATCATCTCTGAAGCCCATGTCCAGCATCTCATCAGCCTCATCCAAAACCAGAATGCCTACTGAGTCAAGCTTCAATGTGCCACGGTTGATGTGATCTTGCACACGGCCCGGAGTACCTACTACGATCTGAACGCCTTTGCGAAGAACCCTGATCTGACGATCGATAGACTCTCCACCATATATGGCTACAGAATTGATCTGTCTGTGGTATTTGGCAAGTTTCTGGATTTCTCCTTCTACCTGAACTGCAAGTTCGCGGGTAGGGCAAAGAATGATTGCCTGTGGCTTATTGAAATCAGCATCGACCAAATCGATGATGGGAATAGCAAAAGCTGCTGTTTTACCTGTACCGGTCTGAGCCTGTCCGATGACATCTCTTCCTTGTAGGATAAAAGGGATTGATTGTGATTGAATTGGGGAAGGTTGGGTATAGCCCATCTCTTCCACTGACTTAAGAATTTCCGCAGAAATCCCCAAGTCTGAGAACTTGAGTGTTTGATCCATGATGTTTCCTTAATTTCCCTGCCATTCGGTCCTAGTAAATATCCCGACAAGCGACAGTAAGGAATTCACGGCACGAAAAATTGTTCTATGTCTTATTGACGGCACAAAAGTAAGATTAATATTTTTGAATACCAAATTGTATTCAAAAGTTTTTAGAATAATCTTCAAAAAAGCGTCTAATTATGCGAAATATATTTGGTTAGGAGAGAAGGAGGACAGCTTTTCCGAGGATTGTATTGGGGATTAGGATATGAGCTCAATTTTTAGCTGTCTATAATTTGCTTTTCAAAAGCCACGTGAAATGTCTTACGGCGTATAATCATACCAGTGTGTGCTTTTGAGTCATGCTCGATTTCTTTACGACTGTCGCATGAAATAATGAATCAGCACACCCTGCTCAATGAAGCATGATGCCTTAATCTGCTGTGACAATTTGTTTTGGTTGGATGTTGCTTGATTTAAAAAGTGATCCTTCAATTTTCAAATCCCAATTCACAGAAAAGATTTATCCTCGCTCGCTTCTGCAAGCATTTCTTCTGTGAGTTCTTTGCCAAGGTACCGGTCAATAATGCCGTGACCAACATAAAGAAGCGGGGTAAGCACGATGGCTACAGTCATCTTATAGAGGTAATTCATGATTCCCACTGCGATGATCTGGCTTATACTCCAGTTGCCAAACACATAGAATGCAATTCCAAGGACCACAAAGGAATCAATAAACTGACTGACCAGTGTAGAACCTGTGGCCCGGAGCCAGATCTTGTTTTCCCCGGTGAGGGATCTCAGTCTTTGGAATACATATACATCTATCAACTGCCCGAGTAAAAATGCAGTAAGTGACCCAATAATGATTCCCAGTCCCTGTCGGAAGATGGTATTGAAAGCATAGCTGATATTAAAACTTTCCCCATCCGGGGTAGCCGCGTTCACATCCAGCCAAAAATCCGCCGGAGTTAAAGCAGTCACCACACTGATGACGATAAAAGAGTAAGCAATTAATCCAGCTGTAAGAAAGGAGATTTTCTTGACCCCTTTCTTACCGAAATACTCATTGATAATGTCGGTGGTGATGAAGACAACAGGCCAGATCACTGCCCCGGCGGTCAGGTTGAAATCCAATAAATATTCACCGAAAAAAGTCCAGTTGACAGGATCGAAACCAAGTGTCTTTTCTGCAGAAAAAATCTTTACGCCAATGATTTCCGCCAGAATGGCATTCGTCAGGAAGATACCTCCCAAGATTATGAAAAGATTGGTTTTACGCGAGTTTTGGCTTTTGTTCATAATGCATAGGTATGGCCTTCTTCACTCAAAATGCTGTTTGGAAATACACTTTTTGCTTCTTCCAACAAAGGATTGAGTTCTGTATATCTCGAAGAAAAATGCCCCAGAAGTAATTTTTTTACCTTACTGATTTTCGCCAGTTCAGCGGCTTGCCTGGCTGTGCTGTGAAAAGTGGTTTTTGCCCGTTCTAAGTTGTCCTCCATAAAAGTGGATTCATGGTATAGTAAATCCGCATTTTCCACATACTTTTTCAAATCGGGAGTGAAAACCGTGTCAGAACAATAGGCATAAGTCCGCAACGGTGGAAGGGGGTAGGTGTAATCCTTAACCTTAAACAGGTTGCCAGATTCATCCCGGTAATTTTCACCGGCCCGGAGAGATTGGATTGCCTCAAAAGGCAGAGAAGTCTCCAGCAGTTTTTCCTTGACCATACTTCGAAGTCCATGTTTCTCCCGGATCAAAAACCCGGTGGTCGGAAGTCGGTGATTTAGCGGAAAGCTATAGACAGCGTAGCGATCAGCTTCTAGCAGTAAATTGAAACCTGTGTCATGTGTCTCTGTAAACTTTAGTGGATAGGGGAGTTTCGTGTTGCTGTACCGGAAATTGGTTGTGATGATTTCATCCAGTCCCCTGGGCCCAAAGATCGTAAGCGGAGTGGTTCGCTTCGCCAAACTGTAGCTGGAAAGTAGACCGATCAGTCCGTAATAATGATCCCCATGAAGGTGGGAGATGAAAATATGGTTGATCTTGGAAACTTTGACTTTGAAGGCTCTTGCCTGCAGCTGCATAGCCTCTCCACAATCAAGCAGTAAAAAGTCCTGCCCAAATCTAACGACTTGGGCAGTATGATGTCTTCCATGTACAGGAATAGAAGAGGTATTTCCTAATATGGTGACTTCAAAGTCCGGTATCAACCTTCCTCCTCCTCTTCTTTTCCATTTTCGATTTCATGCATAAAGATGGCTTCACTAGCTTCTTCAAGTGAACTCACCAAATTTAATTTTTTATCCAGCATGGAGATTTTCAAAAGCTTCATCACATGATCCTGAACGCCTGAAATGATGAAAACACCACCGTTTTTGCCGAATTCACGATCTCCAACCAGCAATGCGCTAAGCCCTGAAGAATCTACATATTTTACCCCGCTCATGTCTAAAACAAGATTCTCGAAGCCTTCAGCATGAATCGTCAACAACTCGGATTTCAAAACCGGAGCAAGTAGGGAATCCAGTTTCTCTTCCTGTGGGGCGAAGATGACGTACTGTTCTTTTTTATCAATTGAATATTTCATATTAGTATAATTTGTCTTTTAAGGGTCAGATGGAATCTCGCATGGTAGATAATCATCCATGAGTGTGACGTTCTGGTCATGCTCGATTTCACCTGTGTATAATTTGATTTTTATGGGTCATATGGAATTTCGTATCTGTCTGCCTCCGGCAGGCACGATTCATATTATAATTTATCCGGTTTAGCCTAGATGTGAAAGGATTGCTTTTTCAATTCTAGTCTCAATTTCGGATGTGTTTGCTTTCTGGAATGTTTCCCCGGTTATTTTTTCGAAGAGCTCAATATAGCGATCAGAGATGCTTTCTACAATTTCGTCAGTCATTTCCGGCACAGATTGTCCTTCCTTGCCCTGAAAACCGTTCGAAATTAACCATTGTCTTACAAATTCCTTGGAAAGTTGCTTCTGGGCAATCCCTTTCGCCTGGTTTTCTTCATAGCCTTCTGCATAGAAATAACGGGAGGAGTCGGGCGTATGAATTTCGTCTATAAGCAGGATTTTATCCCCGGCCTTTCCGAATTCATATTTGGTATCGACCAGGATCAATCCCATTTCATTGGCCATCTCCTGGCCCCGTTGGAACAATGCCCGGGTGTACTTTTCCAGTTGCTCATAATCTGCGGCACTTACGATTCCCTGCTTCAGGATTTCTTCTCTGGAAATGTCCTGGTCGTGTCCTTCATCGGCTTTTGTAGTAGGGGTGATAATAGGCTCGGGGAAGGGATCATTTTCACGCATGTGCTCAGGCATTGCCACGCCACAGACACTGCGCTTGCCGGCCTTGTACTCTCTGGCAGCATGGCCGGACATATACCCGCGGATCACCATTTCTACTTTGAAAGGTTCGCAGCGGATGCCAATCGTGACGTTGGGATCAGGAACAGAAGTGACCCAGTTGGGTACGATGTCTGCTGTAGCGGCCAGGAATTTGGCGGCTATTTGATTTAATACCTGGCCCTTATAAGGGATCGGCCTGGGCAATACCACATCAAAAGCGGAAATCCTATCGGATGCTACCACAACCAATTCTTTGTCAAACATATAGACATCACGAACTTTACCTTTGTAAAATCCCTGCTGCCCCGGGAAGTGAAAATTGGTTTCTTTGATTGCGTTACTCATCCTTATATCGTTTGGGCAAAAATAGAAAAAGCTTTTCCTTTCTTCTCTTCCCAGTTCTAATTATTTATCGGTTTTGTTTCCGTTTTCGTAGGTTTCTGTTTTGATCAATTGTTCTTTTTCATCAAAAAACTCCCTGTTTCCATCCAACTTTCCTTCCTTATACCTTCTGATTTCCTCAAGCGATCCGTCTTCTCTGTACACTCTTACTTCTCCTTCAGGTTTGTTGTTTAGGTAATTGATAGCAAAGTTAACCTGACCGTTTTCGAAGTAGGTAGTTTCCAGAAGACGGTTCCCCAGTTTATCAAAGGTTGTTTTCTTCTCAATTTTTCCAGACTGGTAATAGTTCTCTGTGGGCTGGATAGGAATTCCTTTTCGAAAAACTGATTTTTCCCTCAACTCACCATTCTGGTGATAGACTAGAAACTCACCTTCTTCATATCCTTTCTTATAGTTCCCTCTTCGTTTCGGAGATCCATCGGGATAATTGAGCTCATAGATACCATCCAAAAGTCCTTTGGAGAAGTTAATCCTGGAAAGTACCTGTCCATCTTCATAATATTGGGTTTCTATTCCATCCAATTCCCCATCCTCATAATTTGCAGAGACGATTATCTGTCCGTTTTCAGCAAATTCCTCAAAAGGACCATCGTACCGACCTTCAGAAAAATTCACTTTGGAAGCTTGCTTCCCCGATTCGTAGAACGTTTCGCTGAGCCCTTCGGGCTTGTTGTTCCTGAAGTGGGTTTTGTCGCTGATCTGACCTGATTCATAATAGGTGGTCACCAGGCCTTCTAATTGATTGTCCAAATAGGTGGACGTCTGCTTTACCTTCCCTCCAGGGAAAAAACTTTTGGATTCACCGGAACGGATATTGTTGACAAAGGGTATGATCCTTAGTGTATCACCTGATTTGGGATCCAAATCGACAAACAGCCCGTTTTTCTGGTCGTCTTGTAAGTGCCCGATGAGAACGAGGTTTCCTTCTTCATCAAATCTCTTTACTTCACCGTTCCCTTTGCCATTCAGTAAAAAATACATCTCCTTTATGAGGGTTTCTTCCTCATCGTAATAGGTGCGGACGGTATCTTGTCCGTAAGCAAACTGAGACAGAATGGCGAAAAGCACAAAAGCAATAGTTTTCCTCACACTAATTGGGTTTTGTAGATGGGGTGGGCAAGTTGTCAAATCTTTCACAAATATTCCATTCTTTGGCAAAAGAACGATCAAATCCCAGACCTGCGTATTTTCATTGAATAAGTGGTGTCCTACTCTACAAAAATCGCATACCGGAATTTTTTGAAGAATATCATACTATAGAAATATCATGCCTATTTCTTTCGTGTACCACATTTTCCATTTGTAAAAAAGATCAGCAGGATCATCAACGAGTTTGTGGTATACTTCAGATCCTATGTTAACATGCAGAAGAATCAGATGCACATGACATTGTTCACATGGGGACAAAAGGAAATTTTGTGGATTGGAAGTCAAGCATCTAAGCAATAAGACAGGACTTTTTTTAAGTCTTGAGCGATCAATAAGCCCAACAATAACTTTAAGTGAGAAGATTTGGAAGCTGTCCATGGGGCTAAAAGATATGCTTATATCCCCGATTTTTTATGGATGCTATCAGCTGTCAATTCAACTCTTTTGTTCAAAAAAAAATGACGTTTTAACGAAATACTGGACTGACACAGGTCTGAATAGAATGAAAATCGGATGTATGATTAATTTGAACAGCAGGCTTTGGTGTATTGTACCATTGCTGGTGATTTCAATCCAGCAGCTGACCGCCCAGGAAAAGCTTACTATTAAGGAGGCGGTGGAAATGGCGGTGACCAATTATGGAAATATACGGGCCAAAGGATACTATGCCGCGTCCTCAAAAGCACTGGCCGGGCAAGCCAAGCGGGAATATCTTCCGGACCTTACACTTTCGGCCCAGCAGGATTACGGTACTGTGAACGGGATAATCTCTCCCCTGTGGGGATTTGGAGGGTATGGTGTCTCCTCTTCGGGTTTACCCCGTAGTGAGCAAAACTGGGACGCGGCTTTTGGCGCGTCCTACGTTGCAAATATCAACTGGGAGGTTTTTGCTTTTGGCAGAGCATCGAAAAGAATCCAAACTGCTGAGGCTGTTGCCGATCAGGATCAAAAGGACCTGACCCAGGAAATATTCCAGCATCAGGTAAAGGTGGCAAGTGCCTATCTGGATGGAGTAGCAGCCCATAAGCTTACGGCTTCTTTCGAAAGAAACATGGAAAGGGCTGAGACCTTCCAGCAAATCGTGAAGGCGAAGGCCAGAAATGGCCTGATCGCCGGAGTGGATTCTTCCCAGGCTGACGCAGAGTTCTCCAACGCAAAAATTGCTTACCTCAAGTCCCTGGACAGAGAGTTGGAAGCCCAAAATAAACTTTTGAACCTGATCGGGGCTGGGGATCAGGAATTCACTTTGGACACCTTGTTTCTGTCTCAGATCCCATATGGGTTTATTGCCGATACAAGTTTTTCAACTCATCCGGTCCTGGAATGGTACCGGGCACGGGTTAATGTGAATGAGCGACAGACTGCCTATGTGCGGACTTTTAAGTATCCTTCCATTGCTATGATCGGGATTGTACAAACCCGTGCGTCTGGATTTGGGCCTACTTATAATGTGGACAATACGGATTTCAACCACTCGTATTGGGATGGAATCAGCCCTACCAGATCAAACTACCTGGTCGGTGTGGGACTTACCTGGAACCTTTCACAGATTCTTAGAGCCTCCAAGCAAGTCCAATCCCAGAAATTCATCAACCAGGCACTTCTGGAAGAATACAGACAAACCGATCAGCAGATCCGCCTACAGGCAACGTTGTCTGACAAAAAATTACAGAACGCACTAGAGAGTGCTGAGGAAGCCCCTGTTCAGGTAAAGGCAGCATCACAGGCTTATCAGCGACAGGTGGCGCTGTATGAGAATGGACTCACTGACCTGGTGAACGTTACCCAGGCTCTTTATCTGTTAATCCGTGCAGAAACTGATCATGCCATTGCAACAAATACTGTGTGGCAGGCCCTGCTGTTCAAGGCAGCAGCAGCCGGGGATTATAGCTTATTCGAAGACCAACTTTAAACCACAGCGATTGAAATGGAACTGATACGTTTTGCACTGAGAAAACCGATTACAATTTTGGTGGTGGTCGTTGGCCTGTTGTTCTTTGGGATTAAGGCAGTGAACACGATCAAGATTGATATATTCCCCCAGCTGGATCTTCCTGTATTGTATCTGTCCCACCCGCATGGAGGTTATATGCCTGAGCAGATGGAAGCATTTTATGGCAAGCGATATGTAAATATCTTCCTCTTCGTCAATGGGATAAAGCAGATTACCACGAAAAACATCCAAGGGCTGACCTTGATGAAAATTGAATTTTATCCAGGTACGGACATGGCGCAGGCGGCTGCGGAGATCAGTGCTTTTTCCAATAGAATACAGGCAGCTTTTCCCCCGGGATCAAACCCACCGTTTATTATCCGTTTTGATGCATCTACTTTGCCGGTCGGACAATTGGTCCTGAGCTCTGACACCAGAAGCAACAATGAGCTGCTGGATATCGCAAATATCAACGTCCGGTCCACATTCACTGATATTCCGGGGCTGGTTTCTTCACCTCCTTTTGGGGGAAGCTCCAGAACGGTAGTTATCAAAGTGGATCCCCAGAAGCTGCGTGACCACAACCTCACACCTGATCAGCTCGTCGAAGCTATGCGCGTCAACAACATTACAACTCCTTCAGGAAATGTTCGGATCGGTGACAAAAATTACCTGACCCCTGCAAATACCATTTTGAACACAGTGGAAGAGTTTGGTGATATACCTCTTTTTAAAGAGGGGGTCCACAACCTCTATATGAAGGATATCGCCACTGTGGAAGACGGGGCCGATATTGCATCCGGTTATGCACTGGTTAATGGCAGAAGGTCGGTGTATCTGAGTATTGCCAAAAGCGCTGATGCATCCACCTGGGAGGTGGTTCAAAACCTCAAAAAATCCATTCCTGATATTCAGAATCAGCTTCCTGAAGATGTGAAGCTCACCTTTGAATTTGACCAGTCCCAATATGTCATCAATGCTGTGGACAGCTTGATGCACGAAGGGATTATCGGTGCGGTTCTTACAGGGTTGATGGTGTTACTCTTCTTAGGTGATGCACGGGGGGCTTTGATCGTGATTTTGACGATTCCTGCATCCATTATTACCGCTGTGTTGTTTTTGAATCTGTTTGGGCAGACCATCAATATCATGACACTTAGCGGTCTGGCGTTAGCTATCGGAATACTGGTGGATGAAAGTACGGTGACTATTGAAAATATCCACCAGCATTTTGATATGGGCAAGCCTAAAGCACTCGCTATCTGGCACGCCTGTTCGGAGATTGCCTTTCCAAAATTACTTATTCTGCTCTGTATTCTGGCTGTATTTGCACCGGCATTTACCATGGGAGGAATTCCAGGATCCCTTTTCCTTCCTCTAGCGCTGGCGATAGGATTCAGCATGATTGCATCCTATTTCCTTTCGCAGACTTTTGTGCCTGTATTGGCAAACTGGCTGATGAAAGTAACCCATCATGTAAAGCCTGACCGAATGCAGATGACCGAAAGGGAGGAGTTGGAGTTGGCCGGGCCGGAAAGCAGTCATGGACAAAAAGTACTGCTGGCAGCACGAATCGACAAGAATAAAGATGGAAAAATCAGCCTGTTTGAACGGTTCAGAAAACGTTACCTGGACCTGATTGGGGCATTGCTTCCTTACCGTAAGCCTGTGTTGATCGTTTACCTGCTTGTCAGTATAGGACTGGTTGCACTGCTGGTAAACGGGATCGGCAGGGACGTTTTGCCCAGAGTGGACGGAAGACAGTTTCAGGTGAGAACGAAACTTCCTGACGGGACCAGGATGGAAACTACCGAGGCAGAAACGATCAAACTGCTGGCTGGAATAGATGAAATCGTCGGAAAAGAGAATGTTTCAGTGACTTCTGCCTATGTTGGCTTGCATCCCCAGCTTTACTCCATCAACCCGATTTTTCTCTGGATGTCCGGTCCGCACGAGGCAGTGATCCAGGTGGCGTTGAAAAGCGGTTACGAAGTGAATCTTGATGAGCTCAAAGATGCTATCCGTGCTAAAGCCAGCACAATCAATCCCGGGATGACCTTGTCTTTTGAACCCATAGAGTTGACCGATAAAATCCTTAGCCAGGGATCTCCTACACCGATTGAAGTCCGGTTTGTGGGCCGTAACAAAGAAACAAACAGGGAATATGCGCGGAAACTGATAGATAAGCTGAAAACCGTTGATTACCTCAGGGATATTCAGATAGGGCAATCTGTAAACTACCCGACTATAACTATTTCCATTGACAGACTCCGTGCCGCCCAGCTTGGGGTAGATATCAGCGATGTGTCACGCTCACTTATAGCATCTACCTCTTCCTCCAGATTCACAGAGAAAAATGTCTGGGTGGACAGGCCCAATGGGAATAGCTATAATGTGCAGATTCAGGTGCCGGAAGGGCAGATGAACAGTATCGATGAACTGGGTCAGATTCCTGTCAAAAGGAACTCAGCACGGCCGGTACTCAGTGATATTGCCACATTTGGGGAGGGTAGAACTGAAGGGGAAATCGATAATCTTGGAGCAAACCCCATGCAAACAGTCACGGCTAACCTAAATGATGTGGATCTGGCGACAGCGGCAGCTGATGTGAATGAGGCTATTGCATCACTTGGCGAATTGCCCAGAGGCTTGAAGGTGGAGCTGATAGGGATGAGTGCTACACTGATCGAAACGCTGGATAGCCTGGAAGGGGGGCTTTTAGTCGCAATCGTCGTGATCTTCCTGATGCTTGCGGCGAACTTCCAATCTTTTAAGGTATCAGGGGTGGTATTGGTGACGGTACCGGCTGTTCTGCTGGGCTCGCTGCTTTTACTGATCGCAACAGGGTCAACACTAAATCTCCAATCTTACATGGGGATTATCATGTCTGTGGGGGTTTCTATTTCCAATGCGGTTCTACTCGTCACCAATGCCGAAGAACTGCGGCTGAAAAATGCGGATGCCACCAGGTCTGCTATGGAAGCAGCTTCACTGCGTGTAAGACCGATCGTAATGACAGCGATGGCAATGGTAGTCGGAATGATCCCAATGGCCATAGGAATGGGAGAGGGGGCTGAGCAGACTTCTCCCTTGGGAAGGGCGGTGATTGGCGGTTTGATCGCATCAACAGTTGCAGCATTGGTTATTTTACCGATCGCATTCTCATGGGCCCAGGCAAAAAGTACCACGCAAAGCGTTTCTCTTGATCCGGAAGACGATCAAAGTATCCATTACATCCCTCCATCCAATTAATGTTTACCGATTGCATATGATTGCTTACCTAACTGGCAGAAAAATGAAAATCAGACAATTTATAAAGTTTACAATGCCGCTTTGTTTAGTGGTTGCAATGGCTGTTCAAAGCTGTAAATCCGAAGGGAAAAAAATCCCTGGATCCACAACCGGGACTACCGTTTTGACACATAAGGGATTTCATTTAAAGAAAGGTGCAGTGGCTTCCTCTTTCCGGATTCCTGGAGAACTTATAGCAAACCAGCAGGTGGACCTCTATGCAAAGGTCAGTAGCTTTGTCAAGACAATTTTAGTGGATGTCGGCTCTGAAGTAAAGCAGGGCCAACTGTTGGTGACTCTTGAAGCCCCGGAGCTCAGTTCTCAATTGGCTGGGGCAGAATCACAGTTGAAATCTTTTGAGGCTATTTATATGGCAAGCAAAGCCCATTATGAACGACTTGTAAAAACCAGTAAGACTCCCGGAACTATTTCACAAAATGATCTGGATATGGCCTTTGCCAATGAGCAGTCTGATCTGGCCAAATTAGAATCTGCCAAAGCTGCCTATCGCGAAATCACAGACACCAAGAATTACCTGGAAATTAGGGCTCCTTTCACAGGGGTGATTACCACTAGAAATATCAGTCCAGGTGCTTATGTAGGTCCTTCCGGCAGGGGATCGGAAGTACCGCTCTTTACACTGCTGGAACAGAAAAATCTCCGGCTTGTGGTAAATGTACCGGAGTTATATGCTTCCAGCTTGAAGAAAAACGATGTAGTAGAATTCACCGTCCGCTCTTTCCCGGGCAAAATATTCAAAGCGAAAGTCTCCAGACAGGCAGGGGCATTGGATGATCGCCTACGATCTGAAAGAGTAGAAATGGATGTGGACAACGCTGAAGGCGAACTATTGCCCAGAATGGTAGCTGAAGTGACCATTCCGGTCAAAACTGATGGGAGTAGTTTTGCTGTACCCCAATCCGCAGTCCTCAATTCTACGCTTGGAATGTTTGTCATAAAAGCGGAAAATGACAGTACTACCTGGATTCCAGTGCGCGTAGGAAGAAGTGGAGGTGATAGGATTGAAGTGTTTGGAGATTTGGCGGACGGGGATATTTTGTTGAGCAGTGTAACTGAGGAAATAAGGGATAACGCTCCTGTAAAAGTAGAAATCAGCGAATAAGTCCGGTGATTTCTACCAGTTGGCTGTTGTTTCTGCTTACATTTTCTCAATGACCAGTGCAGATGCACCGCCACCCCCGTTACAAATTCCCGCAACGCCGAACTTACCGTTTTTCTGATGGAGAACGGAATTCAACGTACTGATAATTCTGGCTCCGGATGCGCCCAGTGGATGTCCTAAGGAAACTGCGCCACCGAAAACGTTTACCCGGTCATTGTCCAGGTTCAACTCTCTCTGATTTGCCAGAGCTACTGCCGAGAAAGCTTCATTGATCTCATAGAAATCTATGTCTTCTGCCGTCAGGCCAGCATGCTGTATAGCTTTTGGGATTGCTAGAGCGGGAGCGGTGGTGAACCATAAAGGATCGGTAGCGGCATCGGCAAAGCCCCTGATTTTTGCCAGGGGGGTCAGTCCCAGTTCATCTGCTTTTTCTTTGCTTACCAACACCAAAGCCGAAGCTCCGTCGTTCATGGTGGAAGCATTGGCTGCCGTGACTGTCCCTTCCTTATCAAAAACCGGC
The DNA here is from genome assembly GCF_001442615.1 of Algoriphagus resistens. GTDB lineage: Bacteria > Bacteroidota > Bacteroidia > Cytophagales > Cyclobacteriaceae > Algoriphagus > Algoriphagus resistens. The sequence continues at coordinate 675,033 of NZ_LMXN01000001.1, forward strand.
CGAAGTGAAGGGATTTTGTCAAACATCACGTTCTTGTATTCCTCATCTTCGTCTATCAGGATAGTTTCACCTTTCCGTCCTTTTAGTTCTACCGGCACCACCTCATCCTTGAAGTATCCCTTAGCCCAAGAATCAGCGGATCTTTGGTAGGATTGTATCGCATATGCATCCTGATCTTCGCGGCTGATGTTCATCTCCTTGGCCGTATTGTCCGCACAGTTTCCCATAGGAAATTTATAATACACTTCGAAAAGCCCGTCTTTTACCAACCCGTCGATGAATTCTGCATTTCCATATTTATAGCCAAACCGGGCTTTGGGTACATAGAAAGGCACATTTGACATGCTTTCCATCCCGCCAGCGACTACCACGTCATTGATGCCCAACATGATAGACTGCGCGCCAAACATAACCGCTTTCATTCCCGAGGCGCATACCTTGTTAACTGTGGTACATGGAACGTTATAGCCTATCCCCGCACCAATAGAAGCCTGTCTGGCAGGTGCCTGCCCAAGATTCGCCGAAATGACATTTCCCATAAAAACTTCCTGAACAGCTTCTGTTTTGACCCCGGCTTTCTCCAAAGCCCCTTTAATCGCAATACTTCCTAATTCTATGGCCGTCAGCCCTGCCAATTTTCCTCCAAAACTTCCCAAGGGAGTTCTTACTGCTGAAACGATATATACTTCTTTGATCATAGTTATTTGGGTTTAGCGGTGTAAAGTTGAACCGTGGGAATAGGGTAAAGAAAGGGAGATCCAGCATGTCATTTGTTGCTTGCTCCCAGTGAGATGTCAACAAAATCCTATAGCCGAAAGCATACCTCAGAAATGAATTTACCAATCAGGAATGCCCCTTTTAGGTCTCTCTGTAGCCTTTTTCTTGTTTTGCTGGATGTATCGCAGTTCTGCTGCATTCATGCTTTCCAGGATTTGGGCTGCCTGCTCAGGAGTCAGGTTCATCGCTTTTAACTTTTCCTTAAACTCCTCCATGGCTTTTTGCTTATCGGCTAGATTGGCATCCATCTGATCGTTGGCATTTTCACCCGGCTTGTCCTCACTTTGCTCTGAAGGATCGCCAGCCTGGGATTCTTCGGCTCTGTCCTCATTGGTTTTGTCTCCATCTTCTTTGGATTCCTGCTGCTCACCGTCTTCTCCCTGGCTTTGCTGGTCTTCCTGCTGTTGTTTTTCCTCCTGATTCTGTTGGTCCTGGTTCTGCTTGTTCTCCTGGTCTTGCTTTTCCTGCTCCTGCTGTTCTTTTTCCAGTTTTTCTTTTAATGCCTGAAGCTTTGCATCACCGGGAAATTTGGACAACCCATCGTTTACAGTTGCCAGGGCCTGGTCTTTTTCAGTTTTCACATAGGAGCGGGCCGCACGGTTGAAGTACTCGCCGGAAGTCTGCGCTACGCTGTTGGCTAAGCTTAGCGTGAAGGCTATTCCCAGAAGTAGTAAGAATTTATTTCTCATCGATCTCTGTGATTTCTTGTAGACTCGTGATAAAATCTTGATAAGCAGCTACAGTCTCGTCCTGCTGAAGTGCCCCATTCATAAGGTTTAACGCATCTTTGAACCGGAATTGTTCCACCATCCGGTCAGCTTCTGCTTTTTTGCGCTTCGCAAACTCAGACGGCTCGGGTTTGTTTTGATCCTCATTCTTGCGTTCCTCATCCCGTTGCAACCATCTGGCCAGCAATTCATAATTATGCCTGGCTACTTCATTGTTGGGATCCTGGATCAGTGCGGATTTAAACTTGCTGAGTGCAGGCTCATATTCTTTCTTCTTTCCCAAGAGCACCCCTCCCTGATTGAATGCAAAAGAAGCAAGTGTTTTATCTGTGGCTGTGGAAGCTTTGTCATAATAGCCGGTAGCTTCATCCACTTTTTCTGCATAGTGGTTGCTCAGACCAAGGTTGTAATCAAGCTCCGCAGAGGCATAGCCAAATTCCTCAACAAGGAGTTGATGATTGGTAATAGACTGCTCATATTCAGCCTTGGCAAAGCTTTCTGCTGCCACGTCAATGGCGGAATTCAACCTGGAGACCCGGGTCCAGGACGCAGGAATCAGAAGAAAAACAGCCAATGTCAACTTAGTCCAGCTCATTTATAGTTTAATGGTTTTGATTGGAAGCATCATGTCAAGCAAAGACAACAGTAAGCCTGCCAAAAGGAAATAAAAATACTTATTAGCGGAAGCTTCTACAATTCTAGACCCGGTTACCCCTCCTTCTACCCGCTCCAATGCAGCCGTTAGACCGCCCATTTCCTGAACCTGGTCCGAAATCTCAAAATACTGGCCATTTGTTTCCGCTGCGATCTGTTGAAGCGGGGTACGGTCCAGGATAGTCTGTGCGGGCTTCCCTGTTTGTGGATCAATTACCAGTCCATTTCCTCTTGGGATACTGCTGCCAGCTTCAGTGCCGATCCCGAGGGAGAACACCTTTATTCCTTCCTCATTCAACCGGGAACCGATTTCCGACAGGTCATCCCCGAAATTCTCCCCGTCAGAGATCAGAATGATTGACTTGGATTTCACCTCCGGGCTTTCATCATTGAGAAACCTCTCCTCGGCAATTCTCAGCGGGCTATTGAGATCTGTCCCGGAATTAGGGACCAATCCCGTATTCAATCCATCGATATACAGTTGCAACACGCTTTGGTCAAAGGTAAGGGGGCATTGAAGGAATGCTTCCGAACTGAAAATAATCAATCCTATTCTGTCCGAAGGAAAGCTCTTAGTCAGGTTTTTCAATTCAAACTTAATACGCTGCAGTCGGCTGGGGCCTATGTCAGTGGCATTCATGGACTGGGACAGATCCACGGCAATAAAGATGTCTTTGCCTTCTTCCTGGATCTCTTTCAAGGATGTCCCGATGGAAGGACCCGCAAACGCAATAAGAAAAAGTACGAAATAGACTGTTCTGACGACTATCTTGGTGAACAATCTACGCTTTTGCACTTCAAGCTTACGGTTGATCTTCCAATAGCGGAATAGATAAATAAAATACAGCAAGCCGAAAATGGCGGCTAGCAGGAGAGGGAGTTTTATATCCGGATATGCCCAAATCATGGCTTGAAATTATAAAATAAAGATTACTTTAAAAGAAGGAATGCTGCAAGTGGTGACCATAAATTCAAATGTTCTTAATAATTAACAAACATTAATTTTTTTGAATCGTGTAGCTTTGGATATAGTTTTCTAATTAATGCAGCATGTGGTCAACTGCCAGAGTGAGTAATTTTCTCTTCATTTTTCTTTTTTGTTTACCCTTTTCCCAGCTTTCCGCACAGGATACCCGGTTTTTTTCTGCCGAAGTACTTGATGCAAGTAATTCATATCCGCTTCCCGGAGCAAGTGTTTACTGGGAAGGAGATGTGTCCAACGGGATAGTTTCTGATGAAAATGGGATTTTTAGAATAGAGATCAAATCCCTGCCAGCGCGATTAATAGTATCTTTTGTCGGGTTTGAAACTTCCTCAAGGGTGATTACGGCCAAAGACCTGGATAAAACCCAACGGTTTTTCATGAAAGCCCAGGAAATGTCTCTGGATGAGATTATCATCCAGGAGAGAAGGCCTGATGAGCAGGTCAGGAATATGGAAACCGGCAAAGCAACAGTTCCTATTGAAACCATTAAAAATATCCCGGCATTGTTTGGAGAAGTAGATCTGTTCAGGAGTTTGCAGTTACTTCCCGGGGTGCAGACTGCCGGAGAGGGCACTACAGGATTATTTGTCCGTGGCGGGTCTGCGGATCAGAATCTGGTGCAGCTGGACGGGGCGCCAGTATACAATCCTTCACATTTCTTTGGTTTTTTCTCTGTGTTCAATCCTGATGCACTGGATCAGGTAGAGCTTTATAAAGGCAATATGCCCGCATCTTTTGGAGGCAGGCTTTCCTCGCTGATTGATGTCTCGCTTCGGGAAGGAAACAACCAACAGATTCACGGTGAAGGAGGGATAGGAAGTATATCCTCAAGACTGACGTTGGAGGGGCCGTTGTTTTCCGATAAATCTACTTTTGTGGTTTCGGGCAGAAGAACGTATGCTGATCTGTTTTTGAAACTCTCGGATAACAATGATATCAACAGTAACAAGCTGAATTTTCATGATCTGAGTGGAAAGTTTACGTTCATGCTGGGGGAAAAGGATAAGCTTACCGTCTCAAGCTATCAGGGAAGGGATTTCCTGGGTCTTGATGACGAATTCGGGCTGGGTTGGACCAACTGGGTATCTTCAGCCCAGTGGAATAGAAATATTTCAGATAAGTTGTTCTTTGATCTGCAGGGATATCATTCCAGGTATAAATATAGTGTGGAGCTGGATGACCCGTCCAATGGGTTTGAGTGGGACAATAATCTTTCCGAGTCGGGTATGAAAGGAGTGTGGACTTTTCTTAAAGGCGAATCACTTCAGACCTACTGGGGGTTTCATAGCCAGTTTTATCATTTTGCACCAATTGAGCTGAATCCGATTGGGGACAGTACTATAGAGCCTTTGGATACAAACCCTAAAAATGGCCTGCTCAATAATCTTTTTGCAGGGATGACCTATGAGATTTCCCCGAAATTAAGTACTGAAGCGGGGCTAAGGTGGGGGGCTTACTCCCAAGTGGGTAAGGGAGTGGATTACCTATATGAAGGTGAAGTTCCAACCCCGGATGCCCAGATCACCGATACGTTGAATTATAAGAGCCTCGAACATATTAAATTCTATCAGGGACTGGAGCCCCGGATTGCTTTTAGGTATTTAATCAATGGGGAGTTTTCGGTCAAGGCAGCCTATAACCGCAATTTCCAATACGTACAGATCGCATCCAACAGCTCGGCAGGACTGCCTATAGACCGGTGGATTTTGGCAGGAACGTATGTTCCGCCGATCAGGTCAGACCAGGTTTCGCTAGGGTTGTTTAGGAATTTCGATAGCAACAAGTGGGAGTTTTCGCTTGAAGGATATTACAAGGATTTCAAAAACATCATAGATCTGAGAAATGGCGCTCAAATTCTGTTTACAGACCAAATTGAGACAGAGATACTTTCAGGGAATGGATGGGCTTACGGTGCCGAATTTCTGTTAAGAAAAAATGTTGGAAAAACTACGGGTTGGCTGGCTTATACCTGGTCACGTTCCTGGCGCAAAACCCCGGGGGTATCCAAAGGCATGAAGTATAACCCCCGCTATGATCGTCCCCATGACATCACATTGGTTTTAAATCATGAGTTTTCACCTTCATGGTCTGCAGGGCTGACATTTATCTATACCACGGGCCAGGCAGTTTCGTTTCCGGTGGGGCTTTACACCGTGGATTTACAGGCTGTGCCACTTTATTCTGAGTATAGGAATCAGGACAGGTTTCCTGATTACCATAGAATGGATGCCTCTGTTACCTGGAGAAATGCCGATAAAGGACGAAAATGGAAGGGAAGCTGGAATTTCAGCATTTACAATCTATATGGACGGAAAAATCCTTTCTCCTATGAATTCAGAGAGATTTATAATGATGATATCAACTATAGAAGCGCAGATGATGGCCCAATAAAAAGCGTGAGGCAGGGCGTAGTGATGACTTACCTATTTACATTTTTGCCTTCAATTACCTATAATTTTGAATTTTGACATGAACAGATTTTGCATCATACTCCTGGCTATTCTGGGTTTTTCCTGTCAGGAGGAAGTAGAACTTCCCCTGCGGTCAGAAGAATCCCGGATTCCTGTAATTGAAGCGACCTGGACAGACAGGCCTTTCTATAATGAAGTGAAGATAAGTCTCTCCCAGGACTACTATGACAGTGCGGAGGCAGATGTGCTCAAGGATGCTGAAGTGTATATCCTGAATACAGGAAATAAGGATATGATCCCTTTTTCTTACGATCCCAAAACGTCCAGCTACCGGCCTACAAATCCGGGTAGGATAGCCCAAACTGGTCAAAGCTATCGGTTGGTTGTCAAATGGGAAGAGAATGAATATGAAGCAGATGGTGTGATGCTGGAACCGCCTGTCGTCGATAGTGTCACCTATAGCTATGAGGAGGAAAGGCTATTCAGGGATGAAGGTTACTATATCAAAGTATATGGTAAAATCCCTTTTGAGGACAATAATTACTACCGGATCCGCGTAATCGAAAATGACACACTGAAAAATGACCGGGACGATTACCTGCTATTTGATGATACCTTTGGCCTTACCGTTTTTGAAGATGGGCTTGAACTGGGATACGAGTTTGATGCAGGGGATGAAGTAAGGCTGGAGTTGTTTAGATTAAACAGACAGCCCTACAATTACTTAGTGCAACTGGTCAACCTTCTTTACAGTGACGGTGGGTTATTCAGTCCTCCTCCCCAAAATCCCGATACCAATATCAGGGTGCTGGCGGGAAGCTCAGGGGTGTTGGGCTATTTCAGCGTAGCACCGATCTTAACTGCCTCGGTCCTCATCGAGCCGGAAGATGATTGACAGGGCTTATGGGATTTCCCTTCTTCAAAACTGGCGAAGATAGGAATAGAGAGCAGAGAGGTTTGACTTTTACAGGTTTTTTATTGTGAAGTGATAGAGGTCAAATCTTTGATTATTAAAGGAGTATAGAGGGGTGTCAGTTCTGTTTTTTTAATCTATTTTCATTTCATTCGTTGATTTACGAAAAAATCGTAGGATTATTAAGAATTCGTTTTTACTTTAGGGGTATGAACGAATTAAACAGCAACGAAGAAAGGATAATGCGAATTTTTTGGAGACTCGAAAAAGCGCTTGTCCGCGATGTACTTGAAGAGCTTCCAGACCCTAAGCCACCCTACACCACCCTGGCTTCCTCAATTAAACTATTGGAGAAGAAAGGTTATCTGGATCACAAAGCTTACGGCACCACCCACCAGTATTTCCCTCTGATCTCACAGGCTGAATACAGTAAAAAAAGCGTGAATCGATTGGTGAAGCACTATTTCGAAGGTTCGGTGGGTAATTTCCTCTCTTTTATGGTGAAGGAAAACAAGATTTCTGACAGGGAAATTGAAGACTTACAGAAGATGATCGATGATATGGACAAACCCACTGAGTCATGAATTCAATCCTAATTTATCTGGCCGAAGCAAGCATCTGCGTCGCCATTACGGTTCTCTTTTATCGCTTTGTATTGAGTGAGTTGACTTTTTTCACACTCAACCGGGTGATTTTGATCAGTATGCTGATGTTGTCCTTTATCATTCCGATGCTCTCTTTCAATTTAGGGATGGCATCAATCGGTACGGGGGAAATTGTACTTCCTGAATTTTTGGTAGGCAAGCAAGCAGCGCAGGAAACGCTCAGCCTTTCCTGGCAGGAAATTGTCTTTTATACCTATCTGGCCGGGGTAATCCTGATGACTGTTCACTTGATTTTGGGCTTTTTTACCTCACAGCGTCTGCTGGGCAAGTCGAGGTTGATGCAATACCAGAATTACTGGATTGCTGTGCATCCACAGTTTATACCGGCCTCCTTTTTCAGCTACATTTTGCTTCCTGATTTCGATCCGGACAGATCCGAGCAGAAGCAGATCATACTGCATGAATCGATGCATGTACGCCTGAAACATAGTTGGGACTTGCTTCTGGTCCAGTTTGCCAAAATCATCTTTTGGTTCAATCCACTGATCTACCAGTTTGAAAAGTCGCTTAGGGAAGTGCATGAATACCAGGCTGACCAAGGCGTGACTTCCACGTACTCCAGGAAGGAATATTCCGGTCTATTGCTTCAGATGATCACCGGGGGACAGGGCTGGCACTTCATGAATAACTTCAACCAATTCCAAACCAAAAAACGAATTATTATGATGAGTAAACCACAATCCCAGAAAAAGGAAATGCGCAGGTTCTTGCTTGCGGTCCCTGTGTTGGCGGCCCTGTTCTTCGTGTTTTCCTGCGAGATCACCCCCGAGGAAGATATAGCAGGACCGACTATGGAAGGCGAAATAAATAAGGCGAATTTAGTGACTACAGACTTTACGGCAAGGAAACTGGCCAAAGACGGACAGACGATTTTTGATGTGGTGGAAAGTCCGCCAAGTCCTCAGGGTGGGATGGATGGATGGAATAGATACCTGAGCAATAATTTGTCTTATCCGGCTCAGGCCAGAAGAATGGGGATAGAAGGGACTGTAATTGTGGCATTTGTGGTAAATACAGACGGCAGTCTTTCAGATTATGAAGTTATTAGAGGTGTCGGGGGAGGTATTGATGAAGAAGCTATCCGGGTAATAGAAAATGCACCTGACTGGATACCTGGATCGCAGAGCGGGGTAGCCGTTAATACAAGAATGAGATTGCCGATACGGTTTAAGCTCGGCGGGGATGAAGTGGTGAACCAAGTAAAAATAGACTTTAAAGTTGAAGAAGATCATCCATCCACAGTGGTGGTAGGTTATAATTAAGTTGAGCAGATTAAATTAACTAGCAGGAATCCGGGGTATTCGGGATTTCTGATAGATGAAAATACAGTTAAACCATACACTATGAAACGAACAACCCAATATTCCCCGTTAAAAACAATTCCACTTCTACTGGTTGCACTGCTCTTTTTTACAGCTCTTCCCGGTCATACGGCCCTTGCGCAGACAGAATCCGGGAAAGTCTATAAGGAAGTAGACGAAATGCCAACGCCGCCTGAAGGAATTGACGGATGGAATAATTACCTGGCCAAAAATATGAAGTACCCGAAGGCCGCAAGAAAATCAAAAGTCGAGGGCATGGTCATGGTATCGTTTGTAGTGCAGCAATCCGGTGAGATTTCCAATGTGGAAATTGTCCGGGGAATAGGGAAAGGCTGTGATGAGGAAGTTGTACGGCTGGTGAAGGAATCGCCAAAGTGGAAACCTGGAAAAAAGGACGGGAACATTGTCAAAACACAGATGATGCTACCTGTGAATTTTAAGCTATAGTTAAGTTTTAATTAGTTGTAAAAAACATCCGGAGAATCTTCGGATGTTTTTTTGTGTCCAGAAAAATTAACTGATCTGGTAATCCACTGGCTGTTAGTTCTGTTTATTAATGTTAAAATTTACGATGATTACGTAATATTACGAGAATGTCGTAGATTTTTTAAGCGCTGTTTTTTACCTTGGAATCATGGAAGAATTAACAGCCTACGAAGAACAGATCATGAAAATATTTTGGAAGCTTAACCGGGCCATTGTCCGGGATGTTCTGCATGAGCTTCCAGCTCCCAAGCCCCCATATACCACCTTGGCTTCAACAGTAAAGGTGTTGGAGAAAAAAGGGTATCTCGGACATAAGTCTTATGGAAAGACCAACGAGTACTATACCCTGGTCGCTGAAAGTGATTACCGGAAGAAAAGTTTTAATCACTTGGTAAAGAACTTCTTCGGAGGATCCGTGGAGAATGTGTTGTCTTTCTTGGTGAAGGAAAAGAAGGTGTCGGAAAAAGAAATTCAGGAAATGCAGAAATTGATAGATGACTACTCAAAAAAGCAATAAACCATGAATTATTTGATCAATTACTTATTGGAAGGGAGTTTGGCATTCGGACTTGGTTTGATCTTTTACAAAAGTTTTTTTGAAAGACTGACTTTCTTCCAGGGCAATCGCGCACTACTGATCGGGATAGTGCTTGCATCCTTAGTTCTGCCTTTGATCTCATTGGATTTTGGCTTTTTAAGCACAGCGTCAGTGGCAACCTTGAGCAGTTCTATAGAATGGGTAGAGGCCAAAGTCAGTGCAACTGATCAGGAACAAGAAGGGTTTGCGTTGTCCTGGCAACTACTCGTCGCAGGGGTTTATTTGCTTGGAGTGGTAATTACTTTTTTGAGACTTCTGTTGGGAGTGGCCAGGACGGTGCTGATGATCCGCCATTCTTCGAAAGTTCACTATGGGGGAAGGACTATAGTGGTAAATCCAAGGTTTATTCCTTCCTCATTTTTCAGGTACATATTCCTCCCTGCTCTTGATCTTGAAAATGAGGAGCACCAACAGATTATTTTACATGAATCTGTACATGTGGATCGGTATCATTCTGTAGACGTTATGCTTATCCAGCTTGCCAAAGTGCTTTTTTGGTTCAATCCGCTGATTTACCTGTTAGAGCAGTACCTGCGCGAGATCCATGAATTCCAGGCTGATCAGATTGTAACCCGGATCTATTCTCCCATTTCTTATTCCAGACTATTATTGAAGCAGCTCACTGCTGACTGCGGACTTCAATTCATGAATAATTTCAATCAATTTCAAACCAAAAAACGAATAATTATGATGAACAAAACTAAATCAAACCGTATGCTCAAAAGCAGATTTCTGCTGACAGTACCGCTGGTGGTGCTTATGATTGGGCTGTTCTCCTGCGATATGGCCGGAGGTACTAAAAAGATTATCGGTACATGGTCAGGGAATGATTTCTCCTTTGAGCAAACAGAAGGGCCGGACATGACCGCGATGATGGAGGGAGGTAAACAGCTCCATATGGATGGTAAGTTGATAATTAGGGAAAATGGGACTTATCAAATCCTAGTTGGACCGGACGACATGAACGGAAGCGGTGTGTGGAAAGTGGAAGGGGATAACTTGATTACCACAGATGCCAAAGAAAATGTAACCGTATACGAGATTAAAGAATTAAGCGATGATCTTCTGAAAACAGTGCATGCAGTTTCAACGGAAACTCCGATGGGTACTGTTGCCGGTACGATTACACTGACTTATTCCCGTTAAAAAATTTACCAAAATCTACGAGATAATCGTAGATTTTAAGCGCAGCCAAAGAAACACAGGGTATAAAGGTATTGTCTGGTTGCGGGATGCAGTCGGACACAAAACAAAAACGGGATGAGGCGTTGCCATTGGGCGAGTCTATGACCCCCGAAGCCCAACCCATCGGCTCTGTCATGGGTGGGTAATTCACTCTACCACTTTCACCAGTAGTTTTTCACAGACTTTTTCAGAAAGGGTCTCCCGTGGATGGTTTAGGTAGCTGACCACAATGCTCTGATCGTAAGCTTCCTTAGACTTGACAGTTAGCTCTATACCCAGACCAAGATTTCGGCCATTTAGAAATTCCAGAAATTCAGAGGATGAGTTGGTCAAAGCGGCCAGGATGACGGTCTGACCGGCTTTGCAATCCGAGAGGCTGAGGTAATTGACTTCCTGGATGCGGCCTTGTTTGTCTGGGATAGGGGATCCGTGTGGGTCAATGGTAGGGAATCCCATCATTTCATCCATGCGCTCAAAAAATTTAGGTGCATGGATATGCTCCACCTGCTCGGCTATTTCGTGTACTTCTTCCCATCCAAAGCCCATTTTATTTACCAGGAACATTTCAGTTAACCTGTGCTTGCGGATCACCAGTGCAGCGTCTCTTTTGCCGGTTGGAGTAAGTGTAACCGGTTTGTATTTTTCGTAGATCAGCCACCCGTTTTTTTGAAGCGTCTTTACCATGCTGTTTACTGTTGGCATACTTACCTGCAACTGCGCAGCAAGCTCTGAGATATTCACCTCATCTTTCTCATTCGCAAGGTTAAAAAGTGCCTTAAGGTAGTTCTCTTCCGTTTGTGATGCCATTACATAAAGTTTTAGTACTCAAATATGCATAAATTTTACTTAAAACAATTTAATTAGATTATTCAAACTTTAGGTATTGGCAGTGCTTAATCCATACGTATGAGAGAAACAAATACGTTATTTTCAAGATTGTTTTTTTATGTCTGGTAGAATTTCCGCTCAGTATTTTATGTGTAAGGGGAATTGCTGGCATTTGTGATATATGTGATACTGATAAACATTGCCTTCCATCTGGCACGGCACATGTTTGCAACCACGGCAACATTCTCTCACGTGTTCGGATCGATACAGTTAGCAACATGTTAGTCCATGCCCTTGCAACCAAACAGATTACACATGCATAGAACGCTGTCGGCAATGATATTCAAATACTTTCGAATTAGATATTTCAAAGTTTAAGTCCAGATATTCCAAAGTTTAGGTCCAGATATTCCAAAATTTAAGTCCAGATATTCCAAAATTTAAACTCAGATATTCCAAAATTTAGCTAACTTTGGTTGAAATAAAATCGCGTGATTATGCCTGAATGGATAGAGAGAACAATGGCTAAGGAGATAAGGAAACGGATTACACAATACCCGATATTGGCAGTAACGGGTCCACGACAATCCGGCAAAACCACTTTGCTTAAAACGCTGTTTCCCGACTATGGGTACGTGTCTCTTGAAAATCCAGATAATCGGTCTTTTGCAAAAGAGGATCCAAACGGTTTTCTTAAACAATATGCAAGTAAAACGATATTGGATGAAGTTCAACGCGTACCTGAATTGTTTTCCTACTTGCAGACTTTGGTGGATAGCTCTGGGCAAATGGGGCAATATATCCTTTCAGGATCTCAAAATTTCCATTTACTTAAGCATATAACCCAGTCACTGGCAGGGCGGGTTGCGCTTTTCCGACTCCTGCCTTTGGACACCCAGGAATTAGAGCAAGCCAAAAAATTGCCGGCTAATTATTTGGATGCCTGTATTCGGGGAGGATACCCTGCCATTTATCATCGAGATTTAGATCCAACGGATTTTTATGCCAATTACATTCGTACATATATTGAAAAGGATGTGACCGAGTTAGTCAATATTCATGATATAAATAGCTTTCGAACGTTTTTGGGTTTGTGTGCAGGAAGGGCAGGGCAGCTTTTGAATTTGACCTCATTGGCTAATGATTGTAATATATCACAACCTACTGCAAAGGCTTGGTTGTCTGTTTTAGAAAGTAGCTATCTTGTATTTTTACTTTATCCTTATCATGAGAACTTTAATAAGCGCTTGGTGAAAACGCCTAAACTGTATTTTTATGATGTGGGTTTATTGACACATTTATTGCAAATTCGTGAACCTGGAGAATTGGCAATTAATAGACTCAAGGGAAATATATTTGAGAATTTCGTGATTGCCAATTTTCAAAAGTTTAATGAGAACCGATACCGGCATCTCAGTTATTATTTTTGGCAGGATCACAATGGATTGGAAATTGACCTGTTACTTAAAACTGCAGATACGGTTGATGTATATGAGGTTAAATCTACCCAAACATTAAGCGGGGCGCTATTTAAAAACCTGCAACATTTTATAGAATTGGTAAAGCCACAAGCTGTCCGCCCGTACCTGGTTTATGGTGGGGATCAAGCTTTAGTCCGAAGCAATGTACAGGTAATACCTTGGAAAATGCCCGATCAATAGAGATGACTTGAACTCTGGTACGCAAGGAATATCCCCGGCTTTTCAAACCTACCACACCATCCGATTCTTTTGTTAAAGCTCTTTAGTGAAATGATCATCAGGATTAGAGCTGACCACAAATGACAGTGGTCAGCTCTACTCTTTAAATAAAGCACTCCATTTTATGCTAGGTCTGAAATACTAGGCATACGCTCGTTATTGTTTGGCAATTCCCTGGATTTCTTCAGTCACAGAACCGCATTTCAGCATCTTATCCCCGAAATAGGGGTTGTTGATTTCTTCCGAAAGGATGATCCAATTTGCTCCTTTATTGCCATTTGCCATAGGGCAATGTTGCAGAAATAAATTTCCTGCTACCAGCTCACTGTTTTTGGCCAATGTTATCATTTGATCCGAAAGACTGATAAATGATTGCCGTTGAACCTTAGGATCAGTGCTTTCTGCAATTTTCTTCGCATCTTCCCTGATAGAATTGTACTTTGCTTCAGTCAGTAAAGTCTCTAGTTTTTTCGCCTCAGCACTTACTTTTTCACCATCCGTTTGTACCAGGGCATCTTTCAACGCCAAGTATGCACTGAAAATCTGGGTCATTGATTCTTCTTTGAATGCTACTGTTGAGATTGTTGGGGCGATTTTCTCCGCTGGTTCAGCTTCGTGCATTTCATGAGTGTCCGAATCATTCATCTGTGAATGATTTTCACCGGATTTACCTGAGCAGGCAATAGAAAGGGTAATGAGTAAGGAAACGGCAAAAGGTGTTTTTAGATTTTTCATAGTGATAGGTATTTATTTTTTTTGTTTTTTATTTTTCGGTCTTGCCATAAAGAATAAGGTGAAGCCTGAACCTACGGCTGCCAATCCTGCCAGGGAAAATATCCGTAGCAAAAGGTTGTTGAAATTATCCCTTCCGGCATAATCCATGGTGTGAAACATCCAGAGAAAGTCAAACCAACGCCAGGATCTGTGTCTGACCTTGGTGAACTGTCCGCTTCTGGCGTCTACATAGGCCACAAGATTTTCAGGATGATCAAAATGTACAGCCCAGGCAGGTAGGGGAGTACCGCGGTATTCATGGTGGGCCCCTGCCTTGGTCAGGTATTCCATTTCCTTAATTTGGAGCTCATCTTTGATATGAATCCGGGAGATTTCTCTTGCCTCTGCTTCTGAAATCCCTGGATGGAGTTCTCCTGTTTTGGCATCAAACAACTTGCTCTGATTTACCCAATAGTAAGGTCTGTGGTTGACAAACCTTAGCTCAAGGGATGATATCATCAGGGTAGTGTCAAGCTTGTTTATAGCGATTAGGGCGTTTGCATTTTCATGCATCATATGTTCGGTACGAAAATGATCGCCATGGATTTCATCAATAGCCGTCCAGCTGAAATAGAGCCCTGAAATGGTCCAGAGCAGGAATTGGATTCCAATAAATACGCCCAAAAATCTGTGGATCCTGCGTGCGTAATACTGATTGTTTTTGCGCATCTATTCGTGAGTGTTAAACCCGTAAATTTTAAGGGATTGTTTTGGTGACCTCACCACAGGTAAGCATCGCATTCCCAAAGTATGGGTTGACTACTTTTTCTTCCAAACTCAGCCAATCCGCACCTCTGTTGCTGTCTGCCATGGGACAATGCTGTACATAGATTTTGGTGGATAAGGGCCGGAAGTTCTCAGCCAATCCAAGCAGCTCATCGGATACGGAACCAAAGGATTTTCTTATTTCTTCTAATTTTTTTTGGGTACTGATCTGGGCAAGTGCTGCTTTGATTTTTTCGCTGTATTTCATCCATTCATTGTGGGCATCACCTTTGAATTCAGCCATGTTCACTTTTTCCAATGCGCTCAGCATGTCGGCTGCCCTGGATTTGGATCCGGATAGCTCATCCTTGGTCAATGCATTTTTCAGCTTGAAATAAGTATCAAAAACGGGTTTCAGCTCATCCTTGGCTTTTGCGGAAATCTCCGTAGGACCGGCAGAAACCTGGGTGGCTGGTTTTCTTTCAGTGACCTGGCCATGATTATGTCCGGTCATCGCAGCACCTCCTTCCGGGGACATCATGCTCGGTTTTCCCGCCAGTTGGGCAGCCGCATCAATACTAAAGGTGCCATTTACGGCAATTTCTTCACCGGGTTCCAATCCTGAGGTAATGAGGTATTCTGAGCCCAATGACGGACCAAGGGTAACTTCCCGAAGTTGAAAAGTCACGGCCTGATCAGTTACATGTTTTACATAAACAACCGAACGGGTCCCTGTCCACATCACAGCTGTTTTTGGTACTACAATGCTATTGTCTTTGTTGGAAGGGGCTTTGCTGTCAACTTCCCCGGAAACAAACATTTCAGGTTTGAATTTCAGATTGGGGTTGCTTACCTCCAACCGTGCTTTCGCTACTCTGGTCTGGGAATTAATGACCGGGTCTATATAGCTTAATTTGCCTGTGAATGTCTCTCCAGGAAATGATTGTACTGTGAATTGTATAGGATCACCTTTTTTGATCCATTGGAGCTCAGATTCATAAACATCAAAGAGTACCCAGACTTTACTCAGATCAGCGATTCGATAGATTGCCTGACCACGATTTACATAATCACCCAGATTGACCATCTTTTCGGTGACATATCCGGAGACATTGGCCAGAACAGGAAGCTGTTCAGTCACCTTGCCGGTTGCCAGAATCTGTTCAATCTGTACCTCTGTGAGTTTCCAGTTTTTGAGTTTTTCTTTAGCTGCATTGAAAAGCGCCGGCTGGCTGTCCTTGATTTTTTCTGCCTGGAAAAGTTCCTCTTGGGCAGTTGCCAGTTCCGGTGAATAAATCTGTCCCAGCACTTGACCTTTTTTGACGTATTCCCCTGTAAAGTTGATCTGCAGCTCTTCGATTCTTCCGGGAATGTGCGCCGACTGGGTATAATTCTGCCGTTCATCTGCCTGGATTTTACCATTTAGCCTGATGGATTTGCTGGCGTTGGCATTTCCGACTATCAGGGATTGGACTCCTGCCAACTGCATAGCGGTAGCAGACATGCTCACGGACATAGGATCAGCTTCGGTGTTATCGTTTTCCAGTGGAATAAGATCCATCCCGCAGATAGGGCAGTCACCGGGCCCATCCTGTCGGATCTGAGGGTGCATGGAGCAGGTGTAAGTCATAGGGATTCCCGCAATAGACTCGATATGATCATGTTTATCGACTTCCATTTTTGGCTCCGAAGCAGGCTTGATCAGCCAACCGATGGCCAGTCCTGCCACCAATGTTAGGACTACCAGGACAATTTTATTGTTGAATATATTTTTCATGTGTTTATAATTTGTCTTTTAAAGGCCAAATGGAATCTCGCATGCCTTATAATCATCCCAGTGTGTGATGTTTTCGTCATGCTCGTTTTCAGTTAGGGTTTAATTTGTCTTTTTAACAATTGGGCGTTTAATGCAACTATCACAGTACTCAGGCTCATCAGAGCAGCACCAATAGCAGGGCTAAGAATTATTCCTGCCCCTGCCAAAACACCGGCAGCCAGTGGGACGGCAACTATATTATAGCCTGCCGCCCACCAGATGTTCTGCATCATTTTTTTGTAGGTCGCGCCCCCAAAAAGGATTAAATTGGCAATGTCCTTTGGATTGCTGTTCACCAGAATAATATCTGCTGTTTCGGCTGCTACGTCAGTGCCTGATCCAACGGCGATGCCTACATTGGCCTGTGCCAGAGCAGGGGCATCATTGACGCCGTCCCCGGTCATTGCTACAAATTCACCTTTTGACTGCAGGTCTTTGATAATCTGCTGCTTGTCTTCCGGCATTACTTCTGCATAATAGCCGTCCAGCCCCAGCGTATTACTTACTGCTTTAGCCACTGATTCATTGTCGCCTGTAGCCATAAGTATTTTTATTCCCTGTTTTTTGAGTGTGTCTATGGCTTCCTGGGATTCTTCCCTGATTTCATCGGCCAAAGCGATAAAACCGATTAGTTTCCCGTTCGAAAGGACAAAAACCACGGTTTCATCTTCTGATTTAAATGCTCCTTCCGGTTGTGCTATGCCTTTTTGTTTCAATCCTCCCGGACTCAAAATGCTGATTTCCTTCCCGTTGAGTTTAGCTTGTATACCCATTCCCGTGATGTTCTGGAAATTTTCCGGCTTGCCGGGTTTAAGTGCTAACTCTTTGGATTTTCTTACTATTCCGGCCGCTATGGGGTGCTCGGAACTATTTTCGACGGCGGCTGCTATTGAAAGTAATTCTTGATCATCCATCCCGGCCCCTATACTTTTGAACCGGGTTACCCCGAATTCCCCTTTGGTCAGGGTTCCGGTTTTATCAAAAATGACAACGGTCAGTTTTCTGGAGTTTTCAAAAGCAGTTCTGTTGCGTATCAATAAGCCATGCCTGGCAGAGACGGAAGTAGAAATTGCAACTACCAGGGGAACGGCCAATCCCAGCGCATGGGGGCAGGATATGATCATGACGGTAACCATCCGCTCCAAGGCATAGTTGAAGTCTTCTCCTAAACTTAACCAGACTACCAAGGTGATGATCCCTGCTGCCAAAGCAATGTAAAACAACCAACCCGCGGCTTTATTGGCCAGGTTCTGGGTTTTGGACTTGGTTTTCTGCGCTTCTGTAACCAAGCCGATTACTTTGGATAAATAGGAATCTTCCCCGGTGTGCCTGACTTTAATCTTCAAGGCGCCGCTCCCGTTAACCGAACCGCCAATTACCTCATTGTCTTTTTGTTTGGCTACCGGCTTGGATTCACCCGTAAGCATGGATTCATTTACATGACTACTCCCTTCCAGGATCTGTCCATCTGCGGGGATTTTCTCACCGGGTCTCACCAGGATTACATCCCCTGACTTTAACTCTGCAATAGGAACATCTTCAGCATCTCCATTTTCCTTGATTCTCCTAGCCTCTGAGGGCATCATCTTAGCCAGTTCCTGTAAGGCATTCGAGGCACCCATTACAGATTTCATTTCTATCCAATGGCCCAAGAGCATGATGTCAATTAAACTGACGAGCTCCCAGAAAAATATTTTCCCCGACAAACCGAATACTACTGCGGAGCTATAGGAATAGGCTACCGCAATGGCCAGGGCAATCAAGGTCATCATTCCGGGTTTCCTGTCTTTTAGTTCATCCACCATGCCTTTCAGGAAAGGCCAGCCACCATAGAAGAACACCAGAGAGGAAAGTGCAAATTGCAGGTATCGGTCTCCCTCAAACCTGAATTCATAGCCAACAAGTCTTTGGATCATTGGCGACAGGACTACTATCGGCAAGGTGATCACCAAAGAAACCCAAAATCGTCTTTTGAAATCCTTGATCATATGCATATGATGCATGCTGTGGTCATGGCCTTGCGCTCCTTTCATGGCATGTTTTCCCTTTTGATGGGAATCATGCTGTTGATGCTTGTGATCTGAATGGTCCATAGTGTATGGGGTTTACTAGAATGTATAGGTTCAAAAACATCACTGCATGTAGGATGACAAATGAAATTGCCTGCATTGTTGCGATGTTCAGGTAGCTCTTTCTTTTCATGGTCAGTAAGTTTTGGCGGTTATGTAGTTGATTTGCGCCAAGGATGTTTTATAAGCCACCATAGCTTTGAGTTTCATTTTTTTGAATTCCAGCAATTGCTGTTGCACGCTCAAAACCTCTTCAAAATCCTTCCCTGAGTTGCTATAGGAATTGTAAAGAAGCGTTAGGTTTTGCTGAGTGGTCACCACCTGCCTTTCATACAGTGAGATCAGGTCATCCTGGATTTTCATGTCTGTAGAATAGCGGTGATAGGAACCGTAAAGCTTATTGTTTAACTCCTCCTTTTCCAGTTTATAGGACTCCTGCATCAGCTCAGCCTCTTTTTGTGCCCCTTTGTATTTGCCACGGAAAATCGGAAGACTCATTGTGACCATGGGCATCAGTACATTTTTGCCGTTATCAGCCATGGCCATATCTGTCCGTTCTCCCACCAGCACATAATCCACTCCCGCACCCAGCTTGGGCATACCTTGCTTTTGGGCTACCCGCTTGCTGGCTTCACTGGATTGGATTTTCAGATCCATACCTTCCAACAAGGGGTTGGACTGGATAGAATCCGGTGAAATCTCCCGCTCTTCCCCTATGATTTCTAACTTTTCTGAGATCTCAACGGGGGAATCATGAGGCCGTGAAAGCAGGGAGTTAAGCCATGAATTGCTTCCATCAATTTTAACCTTTAGTACCTCAAGATTCGTTTTGGCAGCCTGGATCAGAATGTCCGCACGAAGTGCATCAGTGAGTGATCCCGTTCCGTTTTCAAGTTTGGAAGTGGCAAGGGAATAGTAGGTTTCAAGGATGCGGAGGTTTTCCTGCTCAATAGCAATTAACTCATGGGTTTCCAAAAGAGGATAATATACAGCAGCCAGCTGGTTGTAAAGCTGGTTTTTTGCATCAAGGAATTCCTGATATTTCACCTCGGCCTGTAAGGAAGCTACATCCTGCTGTGCCTGTAACGTGCCAAACCAGGGAAACATTTGAGTTAGCGAAAAGCGGGCTTTTTGCGGTCCTACACGGGTTTCTACAGGAGAGATAAAATAGCCAAAAGACAAGCTCGGATCCTGCAGGGAGCCCACTTGTGGAATTTTTTCCATTGCCGCTTCAAAAGCCTTGTATTTGGCTTTTAGTCCCACGTTGTTTTCGGCCCCTAGTTGGAAATAGTCGGCCAGGCTTTGGGAAGCTGCTGAATAACTAACTCCCAGAAGCAAAAGAAGGGAAAGTGTGATGATTTTCATTTTCAGCTTTTTTTAAGTTTTCGTTCCTCCCGGATGGAGTACAGCACGGGAACAATAAAGTAGGTGATAGCCGCTACGATCATTCCACCAAAAGCAGGGATGGCCATAGGAATCATGATGTCAGAACCTCTACCCGTAGAAGTCAAAATTGGCAGTAAAGCAATAATAGTGGTAGCTGAAGTCATTATAGCCGGCTTGATTCTGCGCTGACCGGCTTCAACTATCGCCATTCGTATACCTCTGAAATTGTCAGTCTTGTTTTTGGCAAAACTTTGGTCCAAATAGGTGGCCATCAGCACACCATCATCTGTGGCAATACCAAACAAAGCGATGAAACCTACCCATACGGCAACACTTAGGTTGATGGTGTGAATTTGAAAGAGGTTGCGGAAATTCGTCCCAAAGAAGCTGTAGTCTCCAAACCAGGATTGGCCATATAACCAAAGCAGGATAAAAGCCCCGCTAAAAGCCATGGCAATACCCGTGAAAACCATCAATGAAGTAGCCACGGAGCGGAACTGGAAATATAAAATCAGGAAGATGATCAGAAGAACCACCGGAACAATAATGCTGAGTCTATTCTCTGCACGTACCTGATTTTCGTAGCTGCCAGAGAATTTAAAACTCACTCCTTGTGGCACTTCCAATGCTCCGGAATCAATCCTGCTTTGAATGAGTTCTCTGGCATCTTCCACTGCAGTTACTTCCGAGAAGCCTTCTTTTTTGTCAAACAGCACATATCCTACCAAGAAGGTGTCCTCACTTTTTATTGCCTGGGGACCACGCAGGTATTCAAACTTCACGAGCTGACCAAGCGGAACCTGGGCTCCGGTAGGAGTGGGGACGAGAATTTTTCCCAGCGATTCGGGATCGTCCCGGAGTTCCCTGGGATAGCGTACACGTACAGGAAACCGTTGTCTGCCTTCTACTGTGTTGGTGATATTCATCCCCCCAATGGCAGTTTCTATTACCTGTTGAACCGATTCTATGCTCAAACCATACCGGGCGATTAGCTCACGGTCAATATTGAGCTGCAAATAGGGCTTGCCTACAATCCGATCTGCAAAAACTGCTTCCTGCTTGACCGAAGGCACTTCTTTGAGAATATTTTCCACCTGTATGCCAAAGTCTTCGATAGTCTGGAGGTCTGGACCATAGATTTTAATCCCCATTGGTGCACGCATACCGGTCTGAAGCATGACCAGACGGGTTTCAATCGGCTGGAGTTTAGGGGCCGAAGTGATGCCGGGGATTTTGGTTATCGCTATGATTTCATTCCATATATCATCGGGAGAATGAATAGTTTCCCTCCAGTTTCTAAAGTAGAGTCCAGCTTCATCGGCAATCAGTCCCGTTGTGGGCACAGCTTTTTCCAGGGCTTCCTGATTGCTTAACGTATCCCCGCTGGTAAAAATGAAACGTCCTTCTTTGTCCGTTTTAAAGCGTTGCCGATGGCCTTTTTTATTTAGTAGATACTCCGGTTTATAGTTAATTATGTTTTCATACATGGAAATGGGAGCCGGATCCAGAGCCGATTCCGCCCGCCCTAATTTCCCTACTGTAAGCGCTACTTCCGGAATACTTGTAAGCAGCATGTCCAGCTGTCCTATTACTTTTCTGTTAAAAGCAATACCGGAATGGGGCATGGCTGTTGGCATCAGCAGAAAGCTTCCCTCATCCAGGGAGGGCATAAATTCTTTCTGCATGCCGGGAAACGTATGATCCAGCCCTGACCAGAATTTGCCGGATTCGATATTCCATCCGACCTTATGTGTGACAGATGGAATAACGGCGAAAATCTTGGCAAAGCCCATCCATATGGTACCCCCGAGTAAGATCAGGATTGCAGGGATAGTTAGAAAGAGTGCTTTGTGGTCCAGGCACCAGATCAGTATCCTTTTGTAGAAGAGTTCGAGTACCCAGAATGCGCCAAGTATTATACTTACCAAAATACCCACAAAAATTACGTTTGTCAGTAAGGATTTACCCGGTCCCAACGGTAACCAGTAGCTAGCCAGAAGCCATACCACCCCAACCATTACTAAAATGATTTCTATATGGTTGTAGACAGGCCTTAACCGTGTCGGTAGATCAATAGGCCTAGTTTCTACCAGGTATTTGAAAAGTGCAATACCTGCAAACGCCAGAAGCATAAATCCTGACCAGAAGTACCCATACGTCAAGGCAAGAACAGCAACAATTACCACTACTGAACTGCCAGCTATTTTACTTCTTTTACTTTTTAATTTAAAGCCAAACAGCAGATGGGCGAGCATGGGTAAGATCAATAGCGAGACAATCAGCGCTGCAATCAATGCAAAAGTCTTCGTGTAAGCCAAAGGACCAAAAAGTTTTCCCTCAGCAGCTTCCATGGTAAACACGGGCACGAAACTGACAATAGTGGTAGAGACTGCCGTAAGAATGGCGGTGGCCACTTCGGATGAACCTTTATAGATTGTGGTAATTAATTTCTGCTCTGCAGGCGCTTCATCTATATGTTTTAGGATGTTTTCGGTAAGAATAATCCCTAAATCCACCATGGTTCCAATCGCGATTGCAATACCTGACAGCGCAACGATGTTTGCATCTACTCCTAGATACCGCATGGCAATAAATACCATCAATATTGAGATAGGCAATAAACTCGATATCAGGATGGAAGCTCTGAGATTGTAAACCATCACTATCACTACCAGAATAGTAATAAGGATTTCCAATGAAAGGGCTTCTTCCAGGGTTCCCAACGTTTCCTGGATCAGTGTAGACCGGTCGTAAAACGGAACTATTGTGAGTTGGCTTACCCTTCCGTCATCCAGTGTTTTACGTGGTAGACCTGGGGCAATTTCTTTGATCTTTTCTTTCAGGTTATTGATCACCTGAAGTGGATTGGAACCGTATCGCGCCACTACAACACCCCCTACTACCTCAGCACCGTCTTTATCCAAAAGGCCTCTTCGATTTGCAGGGCCAAGACTTACCACTCCGATATCTTTGATTCTGATGGGAACATTATCTTTGACATCCACCACAGCCAGCTCCAGATCTTCGACGTTTTTGAGGTAGCCCAGACCTCTTACCAGGTATTCGGCCTGATTGATCTCAACGGTCTTGGCACCCACATCACGGTTGCTCTGTTTGACGGCCAGCATCACTTTGTCCAATGGGATGTTGTACGCTTTCAAGGCATCCGGATTCACATCAACTTGATATTCCTGCACAAAACCACCTATGGAAGCTACCTCCGAAACTCCTTCCACAGCATTGAGCCCATACTTGACAAAAAAATCCTGAACAGACCGTATCACATGTAAGTCCCATCCCCCCGTCGGGTTTCCTTCGGCATCCCTTCCTTCCAAGGTATACCAGTATACCTGGCCCAATGCAGTGGCATCAGGTCCTAGTGCAGGTTGTACTGCTTCAGGAAGTAATCCTGAGGGTAATGAATTGAGTTTCTCCAGGATTCTAGACCTGGACCAGTAAAATTCGG
The DNA here is from genome assembly GCF_001442615.1 of Algoriphagus resistens. Lineage (GTDB taxonomy): Bacteria > Bacteroidota > Bacteroidia > Cytophagales > Cyclobacteriaceae > Algoriphagus > Algoriphagus resistens. The sequence continues at coordinate 698,501 of NZ_LMXN01000001.1, forward strand.
TGTCTTCATCAAAAATGATGTAAATGCTGGAAAAACCGAAAATAGAGGAGCTGCGAATTGATTTCACCCCGGGGAGACCAAGCAGATAAGTGGTTAAAGGATATGAGATTTGATCCTCAATGTCTTGTGGGGACCGGCCTGGCCATTGGGTGAAGACAATCTGTTGGTTCTCGCCAATATCGGGAATAGCATCCACGGGAACCGGGTCAGTAGGCAGAGCGCCTACTTTCCATCCAAAAGGAGCTGTTGCAATTCCTGCGGCAATCAAAGCGATCAGCAGAAGAAATGTAACAAGTTTATTTTCTAGAAAATATTTGATAATCGAGTTAAGCATGATTTAATCCTGGTATAAGGAAATAAAATAGAAGGAGCCATGGATTTATCCATTAGCTAAAAAGAGGTCATATGACCTAACACCAGGAAGAATTAAATCAAGAAGGATTGAAACAGAACATTAAAGTCCTTTTCAATCGTGGGGGGGATTAAGTAGGGTTGTGCTTGCCTGTCATCGGAAATTACGGCAATATTGAAGATAAACGCTTGTGTAAATGCAGCTAAAAAAACCAGTTGGGCAGCATCGATTTTTACGACTTTGAGGTTTTGATCCTTATCGTTTTGAACCAGCTCGAATTGATTCTGACAGCATTCAATAGGATCTAGGCTTTGTTCTGAGTAGCCAGACTCCTGCTTGTGTGAGTTGCCCATTCCACAATCCAGATGCTTAATTGCAATTCCAAATTCCGCCAGCATTTCTGAACCCATGCATAGATGGGTGCTCTTGGCCATTCCGATGTTTGAGAACATCAGAAGAAGTGCCAGCGCTATGGAAATTTGCTTTTTCAACAGGTTAAAATTACGTATTAATGTTCAGTAGGTTTGGTTTTTCCAACCAGATAATGAATCCTACCAAATAGGATTCATTGTAATTTATTGATAATTAATTAGCTATCAAACACATAATGTGCTCAATTACCTGAATCTGTCTCAAAGTACAAATGATAATGCTTGCTACAACCGGGGTTGAAAGCGGCAGAGCATTTTGGACATGTATTGCCACTGGCCTGGTATTCCGAGATTGTCAGTTCCGTACCGCATACCCCACAGAGAATCGCCTTGCTGTCAAAGGCCGCTTTTGGCCAAACTTCCGGTTTGTGATCAGCTTCTTCCTCATGGCATGAATAGCATGGATAGTACTTCCCGCAGCACTTGAATTTGATGGCAATGATATCCAGGTCCGAATGCCAGTGCTGGCATCGGGTCTGATTATCGACAGTTTTCCCATAGATATTTATTCCCTTTATTTCTGATTTTACCAGTGGGAGCAAAGTAGCTTGTTGGGCTAAAACCTGGCTGCAAATTAATGTCAGAAAGGAAAGTAACAGGATTTTCATGGTTGCTGTTTGGGACTGTTTAATCATTTGGAACCTGAAGGTAATTAACCTTTGGGATTTCTAAAATTCCGAAGGCTATCACTGTACGTATTAGAATATTAGTGCATATTCCATTTCACTTAGCTCAACAGTTAACCTTTGATTCCGGGTATATAGGGATGCTAAGGTTTTAATTCCCGTTGTTTCTTTCCTAAGTATCAGGAGCACAAATACGGATCAATTAGCCCGGGACTGCAAATCCCGGGCAGCACCAGCTGTAATCCTCTGGATTCAGTATTTTATTCTGGTTTTGCGATAAAACCTGCTTTTAGCACATTTTTGAATACTTCATCTGCTGTGATGTCATCGGATTCTACAGTCAGGATTCTGTCTTCACTCTGTAAGTCCACGGACCAGGATTTGATCTTTGGTTCGGCATCCAGGATGGGAGTTACCTTTGCCAGGCAGTTGCTACAGGCGATGTTGGTTTTGAATTTTTGAGTTTTCATAGCTGAAATTGTATAATTTGAAAATTGAAAGATTAGAATTGTAGTTCGAAGGAGGTAAAGGCGAAAGTTTTCTCTAAGTGTCTAATAATTAATGATTTAATTCTGGTTGCTTTTCTGGTTACTTTGCATTTTGTACCAAGGCAAAATAGTGGATGATGAATAGTTTATGATGAATAATGAAGTTTAAATTCTTTTGCTTTTCAACCGCAGACTGTTCAACACGACCGAGACAGAACTGAAGGCCATTGCGGCACCGGCGATCATGGGATCGAGCAGGAATCCATTGAGGGGATAAAGTACCCCTGCAGCAATGGGAATTCCGATCAGATTATAGATAAATGCCCAAAAGAGGTTTTCTTTAATGCCACGGACGGTCTGGCCAGACAGGTTTAAAGCCTTGGGAATGACTTCAAGATCTGAGGATATAATGGTCATTTTAGCCACATCCATTGCAATGTCTGATCCGTGTCCCATGGCAATACTGATATCTGCCTGTGCCAACGCTTCTGAATCATTGATGCCGTCCCCGACCATCGCCACGATTTTGCCCTGGGCCTGAAGCTCCCTGACAAAGGCAGATTTATCAGATGGCATCACCCCGGCTTTGAAGTCGGTCAGCCCAACTTGTTTGGCTACAGAAGCAGCGGTCTGCTGATTGTCCCCTGTGAGCATGTAAACGGCTATGTCTTTCTCTTTGAGCTTTTGGATTGCTGATTTCGAGCTGGGTTTGATCTCATCAGAAATGGCAATTACTGCGAGCACTGCTTCTTCACTTGCGAAAAACACTACGGTTTTGGCTTCATCGCTCCAGGTATTTGCCAACTCTTCTAAGTCGGATTTTAATGAAATATTATTCAGGTGGATCAATTTAGTGTTTCCTATAAAGAACTTCTGACCTGAAGGGTTTTTGGCTTCCACGCCCTGGCCTGTCAGGCTTTGAAAATCTGAAACCGGTTCAGCGGTGAAGCCATCTTCCTTTAACTTTTTGCTTACTGCATCTGCCAGAGGGTGCTCAGATTTGGATTCTATGGCAAGTAGGATAGGGGCCAACGTGTTTTTCAACCCATCACTGGCCCAGGCGATAGCTGACACGGTAGGTTTTCCAGCGGTTATAGTCCCGGTTTTATCCAAAATTACTGCATTTACTTTATGGGCTATTTCCAGACTTTCGGCATCCTTGATTAGAATATTATTCTCCGCACCTTTACCGATCCCGACCATAATAGCAGTAGGGGTAGCCAGTCCCAGTGCGCAGGGACACGCGATAACCAGCACGGCAACAGCATTCAGAATGGCATGGGAAAGAGCATCTTCTCCTCCTACTGTCATCCAGACAATAAAGGTCAGAATCGATATCGCAATGACTGTAGGGACAAAAACAGATGCGATTTTATCGACGAGCTTCTGTACCGGAGCTTTGCTTCCCTGCGCCTCTTGTACACGCTTAATGATCTGTGACAGGAGGGTTTCACTTCCGACTTTCTCAGCTTTAAAATGAAAACTTCCTTTTTGATTGATGGTGCCTGCAAAAACCGGATCATTAGGGGATTTCTCTACGGCAATGGGTTCGCCGCTGATCATGCTTTCGTCAACAAATGAATTTCCGGAAAGCACTTTACCATCCACAGGGATTTTCTCTCCCGGGCGCACTACGATTTCATAGCCTTTCTGAACCTCGGAAATTGGGATTTCTTTTTCCTCGCCATTGAGAATAGCTTTCAGGGTTTTTGGCTGAAGGCCCATTAGGTTTTTAAGTGCGGAAGAAGTTCTGGATTTCGCTTTTTCCTCCAGCAATTTTCCGAAAAGAATAAAGGTGATGATCACAGTGGCCGCTTCATAATACACATGCGGCTCAAAACCCCGGCTGGTCCAGAATTCCGGAAACAGGGTGTTGAACAGACTAAATACAAAAGCTATTCCTGTGCTGAGCGCAACAAGTGTATCCATGTTGACACTTTTATTCCTGGCTTGTTTCCAGGCACTGATAAAAAAACGTTTTCCAAAAACTGTCATCACAGGAACAGTCAAAACGAGGGAAACCCAGGGGCCTGCATGCCAATGCATATAAAACATCCCGATGATGAAAATAGGAAGGGTTAGAATCGCCGCACCAATCGTATGTTTCTTTAGTTTTTGGTAATGTTCAGCCTGATTTGCTGAGACAGTTTCATCTGCATTTTCTGTTTTTGTGATCAGGCCATATCCTATTGCTGAAAGCGCTTCATTCAGGCCTTCAGGATTTACTTCATCCGAGTATTCTACTAATACCGTACTTGAAGCGAAATTTACCTGCGCAGATTTTACCCCGTCTGTATGTGCCAGAATTGTTTCCACACTGGATGCACAGGCTGCACAGGTCATACCGGTGACAGGGAAAGTTTCTTTGTGCACTACTTGAGTTGCTTCTTCCATGAGTTCGTTGTCCTTGATTGACAATACAAACTTAGGGAGACCAAGGACTGTAAGTGTTATGGAATTTTGAAGAAAAGTTATGAGATTTTGGTTCTTTGGCCTCAGAGGGGTGCGCAGAGATTCACAATTTTTATTATTGAGTTTTGGAAATAAAGTAGCGTATGCGCCTGAAGGCTTGTGCCAGAGGAAACACAGGTATGGGTGGTCTTGATTGCCAATCTGATATTCAGTGTAATCCAAAAGCGGATTAAAGAAGCTGAACAGTTCCCTTTGGTGTCCATGGCCCGAGCCAGCCTGATATCTTACGTCTGTTTCCAGACCATACCAAAAATCAATTGCCTGGCAGCAGAAAACGAAATCTGGAAATTGGCCCCCAAAGGAAGGGAAGCGTAATTAAATGATACAATTTCAATTATTTTTTAATATTTTGCGTTAAAATTGCAAAATGTATAAAAATAATGATTCATTACCTTAAAATAACCAATTTTGGCCCGATCAAAGATGAAGTAGTATTGGATTTTGAAGTAGGGGAGGTAGGGGAGTCTGAAGCTTATGAAGTTGAAATGCCAGACGGTCGCAGGCTTCTTAAACTTGGCTATATTTATGGCGCCAATGCTTCTGGAAAAACAACCGTTTTGAAGGCATTTGATTTTCTGAGGAAACTACTGCTGAAACCAAAATCTGATAAAGCCTTGGAACTGGATTTTGACCCCTTTCTTTTCCGGGATTCTCCCTATACTATTCCTTCAGATTTTGAGCTCTCATTTTATGTACAAGACGTGCGATACATCTATAATCTGAAGTTCAACAAACAGGGAGTCTTACATGAAAAGATTGTCTATTACCAGACTGCAAAACCGACCGAATTATTTACCAGAATCACAGCTCCTGAAAAGCGGCTTGCAAAAATTGATTTTGGCAGTCGAATAAGGGTGCCAGCGCGTGAAAGAGATCTGCTGGAAGCAAACACACTCCACAACAATACGGTAATCGGAGCATATGCGCGAACGAATGTTGACATCGCAGAACTCGAAAAATTGAATCTGTGGTTCAATCAATACCTTCTCGGAATGATCAGTGCATCTCAGGACCTGACACATTTGACAACTTCTTATTTCGACCATAATCCGTTAATCGGAAAATGGATCAGTACTTTTTTGCATAAAGCAGACAATCAGATCTCGAAGGTGAACATCAGTGACTACGATATTAACGTACCTTATGAAGACCCTTTAGTGGATCTCAATCCGAAAGTCATTTCTCAAGGAAGTTTCCCGATGGAAACTGTCGTTAGACCTGATAAAGGAACAGGCAAAGGTGAGTTGAAATATTATGGTGGTGGTTCAATACAAAGGAAGATTGACTTCATTCACAAACTTAACAACCAGGATTATACATTACCCATTCAGTCTGAAAGCAACGGAACAAAACGGTATTTTGGGCTAGGGGGAGCCTTGTATGAAATTATCCACAATCCACACATGCTTTGCATTGATGAACTTGAAACATCATTGCATCCGGATCTTATGAAGCATTTTCTTCAGGTCTTTTTACTAAACTCAACTAATTCCCAGCTCTTGATAACCACCCACAATGTTTCGTTGCTTGAGAATCAAGATTTTATAAGGAAAGATGCGTTATGGTTTAGCGAGAAAAATAATGATGGAGCAATGAATCTGTATTCCGCATCTGATTTTGACAGCTCTGTTCTTCGAAAGGACGCGAGCATTATTAATGCGTATAGAGTAGGGAAGCTTGGTGCTAAGCCAAATCTCGGCTCACCATTTTTAACTGAAGGCTAAACCCATGAGACATCGCCATCAAAGAATACCACTGAGGGATACAGTTGCTATCGTTGGGGACGGACAGACTGAGTCCATATATTTTGCGGATGTCCGTGACACAGACAGGCCAAAAAACTTGCATATTTTCCCTGATTTTCCAGGCAAAATAGGGAGCTATAGAGGGGTGCTAGACCGTGATTTAGAATTGAGCAAAGATTATACCTATGTGTATGCTCTAATTGACATGGATACAATTATTCAAGACAGACAAGGAGGGGAGTATTACCGTCGAAAAATGGAAGTTCAGCATGCAGGTGTCAAAGTTCTTGAAAATAACCCATGTTTTGAAATGTGGTTCTTACTACATTTTATGAGGACGGGACGGCTCTTTTCGAATTGTGAACAAGTTTCCACAGAATTGAGCAAACGGGGAAGAATTGTGAATTACATTAAATCAGGAAAATTTCTTTCCAAAGCAAAACTCTACTCGAACTATAAGGATCAGCTTAAGACCTATGCTATGCCAAATGCAAGGGCTCTCGAAGACAGGGAGGGGCAGGATGAACTTTATCCGAGGGCACAAACATACCTGTTCTTTGAATGGTATTTTAATAAGTGATTTTCAGCGAAAAAATTACTGTCGTCCGACATATTCAAAAAAAGGCTTAGCGAATCGATTCGCTAAGCCTTTAAAGTTGGCCAGCTTCTCCAGAAGCTGGGAAATACTAGCTAAAAAGCCAATTGCTGTGGACAGTTGACTATGGAATGCCGATTGGCTTATCTCAATGAATTAATCCATTTGGCGATTTTCATCGCATCTTCTTTGGATACCTGAGCCATTGGAGGCATTTCAGTAGCGTAATCAGGCCAGTTTTGAGGTTGCGGATTGTAGATCAGCTCAACGATTTTTTCGTCAGAATATCTTCTTTTTGCTACTTCAGTATATGCCGGCCCAATCACTTTCTTGTCTTTCATATGACAAGCCGAACAAGTGTTCTTGGCCAAAATAGTTTTGATCTCTGCATCGGTCGGAACCGCTGAGGCTACTGTTTTGACTGGCGCTGGCTTAGTTGCGGCCGGTTTTGCCGCTACTTCCTTCACAGGCTCAGAAGCAGGGGTTTTGATTACCATTTTGGCTCCGGAAGGAATGCTGTTCAAGGTGTAGTAAGCATCCGGGTGGACCAAAGAGAAGCTTCCGTCAACAGCCCTAACACCAGTTAAACTGATTTTGTGAACATAGTAAGGCCTCAAGCCTTCCACTGCAATTCTTGCTGACATGCCATCTGCAGCTACTTCCACACCGAGAACTTTCAGATTTTTGTTGTCAACCGGAGGGCTGCCGTACACCGGGTGATACTTATAGGTGAAACTTTCTACCGCATAAGAAGTCAGGTCTTCCGCAGAAGCTTTGTCCACTGGTTTGGTAAACTCTATAAGGAACCCATCAGGCTGAGCTTTTACAGTTCTCATCTCGAATGGAATGCTGTGGTTCCAAACCAGTCTCTGAAGGCCTTCATTTGCTTCACCTGCCGAACCCCAGCCACGGTTGGTCTCTCCGATAAACAAAGACTTATCAGGTGCCCAGGCCATTCTCAAGATCCCAGACTGAAACCCGGATCTAAAATCGATGGAAGCTCCCTGCATCACGCCATTCACTTCCTCCAGGATTACTCGCATGATTTTACTTTGACCTTGGTCACCTACCAAAACCTGTCCCGCAAAAGGGCCGAAATGTCCTTCTGGAATCAATACAGGCTCTGAGTTGGAGATACCTTGGATACCGTGAGGTAACCAAACTGCAGGCAATTTCAAATCAGAAAGCTTTTCCTTTGCCTGGGCATTGGTGATATAAGGTGCGTCAATTACGTTCTCAGGCTTCAGGTATCCACCTGTTCCGTTAGGAACCTTTTGCGGATCGACTACTTTGTTAAATTCCTCAGCAGTCAATTTCAAAGGAGAATCAGGTCGGTCAGTCCAGGCCAATCCAGCCGGATGACCAGTGAAATCTCCTTTGTCGATGAACCAAAGCCCACCTGACCCCATGTAATCGCCTTGGTTCTCTGTATAAACCAATTGGTCTCCCAGCATTCCCAGGCCTGCAGGAGATCTCATGCCTGTGGCATACGGTTCCATACTTCCGTCACGGTTGATCTTCATGATCCATCCCCTCATTGGTACCCGGCTTTCGCCTCTCCACCATTCCTGATCACCAAAAGCTACGTTTGCCGAAACAAAGAATGAACCGTCGGGACCTACTTTAGGGCCGAAACTATATTCGTGGTAGTGGGCAGACAATGGCCAGGCATAAACTGTCTCGTACAAGTCAGCCGTACCGTCCTGATCCGTATCTACCAGCTTGGTCAATTCGCCTCTTTGGGCTAAATAAAAGGCCCCGTCTTCATAATGTAATCCTAGAATCTCGTGTAGTCCTGAAGCGAACTTTCTGAAGAAAGGTCTTGGACTGGTAGGGTTTTCCACGATAAATACGTCACCTCTACGCGTAGCTACACCTAGATCGCCATTTGGCAATACGGTCAGACCACCGACTTCCAGAAGTGTGCCTTCAGGAGCGGTTACCCGCATGATTTTGAAGAAATCTTCCTCTTTGGGAGATTCCTGTGCATCTACTTGCCCAGGCATCAGCTGAATTACAGCAGCCAGTCCAAAGGCAATTTTTGTGAATTTATTTCTTAGTAATGTTTTCATCTTTGCGCTGTCCTTGGATTAAAAGAGAAGATTGTAAACGATGTTTCCCTTTGCAGGCAAGAAAATACCCTCACCGCCCGCAGTGGCATGGGTCACTGGAGCACCATACGTTGCTTCATCGTATTCGAGGTACAAACCCGTTTCAGGAAGCAGGTACAAACCTTTTTTGATCTTTTGGATCTCAGTTCCTGCTGCTATCCGGTAGTATCCATCGGCTATGCCAGATACTGATCTATGCAGACCTTTGCCTGAATCCAATACGTTGATTTCATCCTTCACAGATTCTCCGGCAAGTAGGTAGAAGAATACGATATCTTCTGAACCGTTCTTTAACTGATAGCCTTTGGTTCTGAATTCTTCCGAAGCAGTGTAGTCACTGTTCACAGCATTCACTGCAGGAGTTCCTAAGTTGATCACAGCACCACGGGGAACAGAAACACCATTCCCGCGGCTATTCCACATCGGGGTAGCGTTTAGGAATTCACCTCTCCACACTTGGATCAGCGTACCTGTTTCCAAATCATAGGCATAGTTCACTTGTTCCTTGCTGGCCACTGACACCACATGGCTCAGTCTTTTGTAATCAGGAATATCCCTGAAGCTTCGTAAAACAGGGGTTTCATCCGCATCCACCAAAATAGGATCAGTGTCCTGGTAAGCACCGGCTTCGGAAACCAACAGATCTGTATCCCTTAGTCCTGGACCTGAAATAGATAGGTTGAACCCATCCACGGACCAATTTCTGTTTTTGGATGCAATGAGCTGGATAGGGTTATCTCCTGCGGCCAATTGTTTCTTCACACGAACGCCTCTGTCGGAAAGATCAGTGATTGTTTCATTGCCTATTGCCAGTCCGGACATCCCACCTGGCACCTGAAGTGTGATTTGGTATTCACCCGCTTCAGCTACGTTTAGATTGGCAGTGTATTTAGTCAAGTTCACATCAGATACTGAAGCAGGCACTTCGCTTAAAGAAGCTGCTGTGCCCTTAGCGACAGAAGTTTTTCCTGCTAACTCCTCAAGGCTGTTAAATGAACCTTGGAAAGTCTCATAAGAAACCTTGGATATTGTTGGTGTTTTTGCATCGAATGGAGTGATCTCGATATTTCTGAAAGCAACCGCGCCGTGGTCCCCCTGGATTCTTAACGGTCCTTCTGCCACATCTTCACCTGTCATGGCTCCGCGGGTAGGGCCGAATACTTCCAGGTTCTCGTGAATAGTCACACCGTTTAATCGTACAGAAAGGAAACGGGCGTTTTCAGTTTTTTTACCGGAAGCATCGAACTTTGCAGCCTGGAAGGAAACTTCCAGCTTTTGCCAGATGCCTGGAGCTTTGCTTGCATTTTGTCTTGGTGCATAGCCTTGGTAACCTTTTTGGCCTTCTGGCTTGCTCTCATCCCAACGCTGGTAGATGCCACCATTATCACCCGGTTTGGTGGTAGTGGAGGTCCAGCTGTCCAGGATCTGGATTTCGTAGTTTCCCTGAAGGTAAACCCCTGAATTGGATGCTGGGGCCACCATGAACTCAAGCGAAAGGTCTACATCCCCGAATTTTTCCTTGGAAATGATGTCCGCTCCCTGCTTTTTCTTGGAGGGAAGGTTTGCAAAAACCCCAGATCCATCCTCGGATTGAAGTTCATTAGGTACGGTCGGGTCAGCCCAGACTTTTCCTACTTCTGTCCAGCTGCCTTTGTTTCCTTCGAAGGAACCAAGATCGAGCTTGACAGGATTTTGCTGTGCTTGCACGACACCCAGCTGGAGAGCTAAAGCAGCGGTGAGCAAGCCTACATGTTTGTTCAAAATCATGTGAATTTGAGAATTAATTGATTTACAGATAGGTTACAATGGTGTTTATAAAAGAAGAAGTCTTGCAGGAAAGCTAAACCGCTCTCCCACAAAACTTCTTGGTTTTATCGAACTATTTCAAGTTAATAGCCGGGGTTTTGAATCAGGTTAGGGTTCAAAGAAAGATGAATGTGAGGAATCGGGAAAAGTGCTCTGAATGGTTGTGATGGATCTTTGTCCCACCAGGTACCAGCCGTGAATTCGCCGAATCTGATCAGATCAGTTCTTCTTTTGCCCTCAAAGATAAACGCTCTTCCTCTTTCTGCAAGTAGTTCATCCATAGTTAATGTGCTACCTGAGCAGATATTCTATAACCCTTACTGTTCATTTTAATTTGCGTATCCAGGGTTTTGGGTTAGGGACGGGTTTCTTTGTAACTCCTGTTCAGGCAATGGGAAAAGCATATTAGCTTCTTTGATCGGTCCATTGAAATAGTTGGTGGCACCCACCGCATCAATGAAGTTAATCTCTCCACTTCCATCCTGAACAGGGCTTGGCATTTTGCGGGTTCGCATCACATCAAACCAAATTGGAAATTCGAAAACCAGTTCTCTGACACGTTCTTCCCAAACCTCTTCTACAAACTGCTCCACTGATAACCCTTCCAGTTCGCTTCTAATATCTGCCGGATCCATTTTCCACATAGCACGCTCTTTAATCTGGGCTAAGTAATCAATAGCTTCAGGAGTAACCCCTTCAGACATAGCTATTGCTTCTGCAGCGACCAGGAGAACATCTGCATAAGAATAGATCACTTTGTCCTTACTTGAAAGAGCTGAGTTTCTGGCTGCTTCTTCGTCAACCCACATATAAGGCGAGGTTGCAAAATCAATTTCTTCACCTTCTATAGTGATAGAAGAATGGAAGTACTGTTTTTCTTGAACCCGTAAATCATTCTCGCGATCATAAGAGTTTAACAGAGGAGGTGTAGGGCCATAGGCATTGTTGGTAATGGCGTAAGCTAATTGCGGAGCCATTGTAACGGGATAGCAAATCGCCGGATATCCATTGTTCGCTATTGTTTCATCGAATTCATAATAATAAATGTACTCTCCCGGAATAGATTCGCTTGATTTCAATTTATTGTATGCAGATCCGTTCGTTGCTATTTGTCCGTTACCGGTCATAGTATGCTGGGTGAGCGCATGCACGCCTGAGTTAATGATCGATCTGGCATTGCTTGCGGCATTGGCATAATTGTCTTCACCCAATGCAGCACCGCTCATAGTCAGGTATACCTCTGCCAAAACTGTCTGGGCAACTGTCTTGGATATTCTACCGGAATTATTAGCCATGGAAAGTTCAGATAAACCTCCTCCATCAATAGCTGCATTGAGATCTTCTGTAATCAAGTCATAAATCTGCGCCGCTGGGGTTCTCTCAAGGAAGAGATTTTCAAGGCTTTCATAAGGCTCTGTTATCAATGGAACATCACCAAACATCCTTACTAGATAATAATAATTCAGAGCTCTGAAAAACTTTGCCTCAGCCATATACCTTTCTGCGTCCGCTGCTGCAAGACCAGGTGTCTCAGGGATATATTTGATTGCATTATTTGCCCTTGAAATCCCGGCATAGATGTCAGACCACATGGAATTAAAGTAATCTGACAGGTTAAGGCCGTCAAAAGTCATTGTCTGACCTCTTTGGACATGAAATTCTTGTCCTTTATAATCGTTGTCCACAAAACCGGAAAGATAAGGTCCAAACATAATCCTTGCACCTGAATAAACTCCTGTTTCATACATCTGCATGGCACCTCTGCGGTAAAGTGCATTAACGGCATCCCTTGCGTGTTCCGGTCGGCTGAAATATTGAGTTGAGCCTATTTCATCTTTTGGTTTTTCTTCCAAAAAGCTGTCGCATGAAGCAGTTGAAAGCAATAGCCCTAGATATAATATATGTGTTTTTTTCATCTGTAATAATCTTTAGGATTAAAATTGAAGGCTAACCCCCACGGTAAATGTTCTTGGTCTTGGATATTGGAAGAAGAAAATATTCTGTCCCCACTGGTTTCCTTCCCATGAAGAAGCTTCCGGATCGTATCCTTTGAAATCCTTAGAGTGGATCAAGAAGGCATTCTGCACGTTTGCATAAACTCTAAGTTTGCTAAGGCCAGAATTTTTTGCCATTAGCTCATTGAAAGTATAGCCTAGGGAGATTAAGTTTCCTCTGATGTAAGAACCATCAGCTACCCAGTGGCTATCTACCTCACTGTTTTGTCCTGAATATGGACCGTTTCGGATCTGCTGAACCATGGTGTTTTGGTTGTCTTCCGTCCACGCATCATATAATACGTCACTTAACCCACTAGCAAATCCAGTTCTGTCCTGAGTTGAGTGAAAGAATTGCTGTAGAATATCCACACCTGCCACGAATTGGATATCAACGGTCAAATCAAAGTTTTTGTAATAGAAATTGTTAATAAACGCTCCATTCCACTTTGGTAAACCATTCCCTATGATAGTTCGTGCTGCGCTTCTCTTGGCTTCCCCTGGGACTGCCCCAACTTCAGCAGCCTCTGCTGCTTCGTCTGTTCCCCAAGTGCCTAATCTTTCAAATCCCCAGAATGAACTTAAAGGTTCGCCGACCCGCAAAATTGTCTGGCTTCCAGAAACCCAGTTTGGCCCAGGAAAGATGTCTTCATCATTTTCGCCTAGCTGTTCTATTTGGTTAACATTGTAAGAGAAATTTAGGTTAGATTCCCAACTGAAGTTGCTTGTAGTTATAGGGAACGCCTTTACCAGTACTTCTACACCTCTGTTAGATACAGAACCTATATTGTCCCTTACAGCTGCAAATCCAGATGAAGAAGGAACTGGTCTATCTAGTAATAGGTCATTGGTCAACTTATAGTAATAATCAAAACTGAATACCAGAGCCCTGTCAAGAAGAGAAAGGTCAAATCCAATATCAAACTGCTTTGTTTTTTCCCACTCCAAATCAGGATTTGGTAGTCTGTTAACATAGCTGATTGGTGCCCTGGTGCCATTGATAAGTGTGGTTCCGGAAGAAATGGTACCTAACGATTGGTAGGTAGGAATCTCTGTATTACCGGTTATCCCAAAGCTTGATCTCAATTTTAGCTCATTGATCGTGTTTGACATCCCTTGCATAAAGGGTTCGTTTGATAAAACATAGCCCACACCAACAGAAGGGAACACACCGTATTTATTATTATCCCCAAAGCGGGAAGAACCATCGACTCTACCAGTAAAGGTCACCAGGTATTTTTCCTTATAGTTATAATTACCTCTTAAGAAATAGGAATTCATACTCCACTCGTCATATCCGGAGTTAGGAGTACCCGGCTGGCTGGCTGCCTGAATTCTATTGAATGTAAAGGTGTCATCCGAAAAACCTGTTGCCGATACATTAAAGAATTCTTCAGTTCTCTTCTGCCAGCTCAAACCTGCCATGGCATTGATGGAATGATCACCAAACTCTTTAGTATAAGTCAGGTAGTTTTCCTGTTGCCAATATAAAGTATTGGTATTGCCTAAGTAGGCAGAACCATTAGGAGAAGAGATATTGATCAAATCGGTAGGGCTATAAATCTGCTCGTTATAATCATTTTTATCAAATCCTATTTGAGAGCGTAAGTCCAATCCGGGAAGGATGTGAAAGGTGGTATAAAAATTACCAAACAATTTCGTTCTTTTTCTTAGACGGTCTTGAGTCTTTAAAACATGCACTGGATTAGGAATCGCTTCCAATCCATAAGGATCTGAGACCATACCAGAATTACTATAGGTGCCATCAGGAAACTGAACAGGGAAGATTGCCGGCATTTCTATCATAGACCGTCTAGGCATCTGATGCCCGCCGCTTTCTTCAAAGACATTTTCTTTGGTATTGTTTGCAAGCAAGTTGATTCCGACAGATAGCCATTTTGTTGGCTGGGCATCATAAGCAAATTTACCGTTGATCCGCTTAAGGTAATTGTTAAGCATGATGCCTTCCATATCAGCATAATTCAAAAACGCACCGAAAGAAGATTTCTCAGATTTGGACTGGAAGGACAATTGATGGTTTTGGGAAATAGCGGTACGGGTAGCTTCCTCTTGCCAATCAGTATCATACAATGGATTCCCGTTGGCATCGAATAGGTTGGGATCGTTTTTGGTGAATGCCGGAATAGGAGAGTCAGGTCTGTATTTAGCATGATTCTCGAATCCCCGCTCAAGTACTTCCATGAATTCTTCTGCATTTAATACATCCAGTTTTTTTGGAAGTACACCGATGCTGACAAACCCATCATACCCTACAATTGTTCCTTCTGCTTTTGCACCTCTTTTAGTGCTTACCATAACGACTCCGTTTGCTCCTCTAGCTCCATAAATAGCGGTGGAAGATGCATCTTTTAATACTTCCATACTTTCTATGTCATTTGGATTTAGGAATTCTATGTTTTCCATCACAACACCATCTACCACATACAGCGGTTGGGAAGAAGAATTAATAGTTCCAAGACCTCGAATTAGAACCCGTGGGCTTGAAGATGGAGAACCAGAGTTAAGAAAAACATTTACCCCTGCTACCTTTCCTTTTAGGCCTTGTAGAGCATTTGTGATCGGCTGCTTTAGTAATTCCTCACCTCCAACAACCCCTACAGAACCTGTCAAATCAGATTTTTTTACTGTACCATATCCAACTACAACTACCTCGTCAAGGTCTGTTTCATCAGCACTCATGGTTAAATTAAATTCTTTCTGGTTTCCCACCGGAACTTCCAAGGTGGTCATACCGATGAAACTCAATACCAAAACAGATTCCTCAGACTCTACAGAAAGAGAAAATTTACCATCCAAATCCGTTACTATACCATTGGAAGTTCCCTTTTCAATAACCGATACTCCAGGAAGTGGGAGTCCTGAGTCGTCCACCACCACACCTGTGACAGTGATTGCCGCTGCCGCTTCGATTGTAACAGCAGTTTCAGGTACATAGACAGCTCTTTTTCTTACTATTATATTCTCATTGATCTGCTTGAATTCCAACCTAGTTTGGCTGGATAGGTTTACCAAAGCATCAAATACGTTGGTGTTGACCCGGACTTCTACCTTAGGTATACCTTTGATTTCCTTGTTGGTATAGACAAAGTTAAATCCTGTCGCTGCTTCCAGTTGCTTGAAAGCATCCTCGATTGTCGCATTCTGTATATGCATACTTACGTGAACCTCATCCATTCTTTTGTCCTGAATCTTAGCAGGGGCAGCAAAGAGGACAGCCATACTGAGGCACTGTACTAAGATTATTTGGAAAAATTTCTTAGATACAGTCGAAATGCATAACCGTATGTCTTTTTTCATAATTTTAATTTTGGTTTAAACTAATTGATCTGGTTTATTCTTAACATCCGGGATGTTTTGACGAAACTTCCCGAAACCTCAGACTGGAGATGTTGACGCATCTTCAGTCTTTTTCGCATTTACATTCTTTTGGTTTTTTAGCATAAATAAGAGGGGGTTATTGTTGAAAATTTATTTGAATTTCTTTTCCGTGGATTTCATAGCTGAACCGGGCCGTATAGCTCAGTCCTTCCAGAATATTCTTCAAAGTCTCACCTTTGAACTTTCCTGAAAGTGTCAGGTTTTCATCCTTGAAATGGTTCAGCGTGATATTCACACCAAACCAGTCCTCCAAAATCTTTATTGCCTCAGGTAGGGGAGTGTCATCGAAGATGATCGTCTGATCCAGCCATGCCATGACGACATCCTTGTCAAAAGCACCTTTTTCCCAGGATTTTCCCTTGGCATAAGTATTGATCTGTTCGCCTGGAGCCAGGTAATCCACAAACTCAGGGACTTCTGCCGACCGGACTTCTACCTTTCCGGATACGAGTGAAACGGTGATCTTTTCATCAGTGCCTGCATGGATGTTAAAAGTAGTGCCCAGCGCTTTGGTGGAAATATCTTTGGTATGGACAATGAAAGGCTTTAACGGGTCGTGGGCTACTTCAAAAAAGGCCTCACCTTCGAGGAAAACCTCACGTGTGTCCCCCACAAAATTCTGCATGTAGCGAATACTGCTTTTGGCATTTAACTTTACTACAGTGCCATCACTAAGCGTCAACGCAGATTTTACCCCAGGTTTTGTACTAAAAGTCAGCCATTTTATTTCCTGGGCTTTTTCTTTTTCAGGCAGGGTATAATACAGTACGCCTAGGGCGAATGCCAACATGAAAAGTGCCGCTGCTTTGAGTATCCGGAAATTGAAAGTCCTGCGTTTTGTTTTGTGTTTTAGAGCAAAATGCGCTATAGTGGCTTCAGGACGTATCGGAAGACTTTTTACCTCGGGAGAGACCTCTCCATGGGCTAGTTTTTCGTTTATAGCCTCCCAGATACTTCCTATTTGTTTTCCGTCAATAACAAATTTTCCGCTTGGCATATTCAGAACAATCTGCCTGGCAAGGCGGATGTTTTCAATGCATTGGGGGTTTCTTTTTATATAGTCTTCCCATTGAAGATTACTCTTGTTGCTTGGAGAAAGAATCCATTTTCTGAAATCAGAGTCCAAAACAAAATCTTCAACGGAATAAGGTAACTGATCCATAGTGAGTCTATTCAGTACCATAAGGAGCGAAAGGCCAAAAGTTATCCTTCAAAATTTTATTTTTTTTCAAACTCTTTTTGAAAAGAATTCTATAATCCACGCATTTGGATAGTTTTGCCTAAACAAACTTTTAGAGATAAATGAAAGCGAGCATGATGCAGGCAGCACATACAGAAATGAGTATTCAATGCGGGATTCCTTATAGCCGCTGAAAAACTATAATAAAAGATGAAAAACATTTTAATCACTGGAGGAGCTGGTTACATCGGTTCTCATACAGCTGTGCAACTGGTAAAATCTGGATATAATCCGATAATTGTCGATGATCTGTCCAATTCGGACGAGAAAGTATTGGATAGATTGGAAGAGATTTTGGGCAGAAAGCTTTCTTTCTATAAGGGTGACTGTAGTGACCGGGTTTTGCTGGAGAAGATAGCCTCAGCCCATGATCTGGCAGGAATTATTCATTTCGCAGCATTCAAAGCAGTAGGGGAAAGTACCGAACATCCGCTGAAATATTATAAGAATAACCTCGGGTCACTTCTTGTTTTGCTTGATTTCATGAGGGATCATCAAATCAAAGACCTCGTATTTTCTTCCTCATGTACGGTGTACGGCCAGCCAGAGATCCTTCCTGTGACCGAATCCACTCCAAGAAAAGATGCGGAAAGCCCATATGGCAATACAAAGAAAATCTGCGAGGATATTCTGGTGGATTTTGTGAAAAGCAAGGGTGGGGTCCGCGTGGTTTCCCTTCGCTACTTCAATCCTGTAGGTGCTCATCCTAGCGGTAAGATTGGTGAGTTGCCAATAGGTACACCGGCGAATCTGGTTCCTTTTGTAACCCAGACTGCTGCGGGAATCAGAGAAAAGTTAACGGTTTTCGGTAATGATTACGATACCCCTGATGGATCATGTATCAGGGATTTCATCCATGTGATGGATTTGGCAGATGCACATTTACGGGCGTTTGAATACCTGGGCAAGCAGGACAATAACTTCTACGATGTATTCAATGTAGGGACCGGAAACGGCAACACGGTCTTGGAAGTCATCACAACCTTCGAGAAAGTGAATAACGTCAGTGTCAATTATGAAATCGGCCCAAGAAGACCGGGCGATGTGGTGAAGATCTGGGCTGACACCGATAAAATCAAAACAGTGTTAAAGTGGACCCCGAGCTATTCCCTGGAAGATTCCATGCGTGACAGCTGGAATTGGCAGAAAACGTTGTAGCATAGCAAGTCATACCTGGTCTTACGGCTCTTCCAGTGGTTTTCAAAATATCTGGAAGAGCCGTTTATTTTTTTTCATACTGGACAATTGAAATGCTGCGATGATTGGTGGCTGATCTTGTTTTTAGTTCATTCCCAGTTACCTACTTGAAAGTTATCAACGAGGCAAATCTTTATTTGATTGACATTTTCAATCATGTGACTGTTTTAATAAAGTTAGTTGAATCCGTTTTTGGATTTAATGCATGCTGGTTTAATCTGGACCTATTTTTTTATTGTTGCTAAAGAGTTATAATTTGAGGGGTAAAATAGTGAAGAATTCAGCAATTCTAGATTGCAACTAGTATCATTCAAAGATAAACTATGAATACCAATTCCGGAGAGGATAAAAGCAAACCAGATCCATCGCCAGCCAATAGCTATCAAAATTTTGATGCTGAAAAGGATGTTTCCCTGTATAGAATCTGTAAGTTAAGCACTATTGTATGTTCGGGTTCTAAATCCCTGATTTTGTTTAAAGACCCTGATTATCTAGGACTTAAAGCGGAATATGGAGCTACCTTTGAAGGGAATGAAGCCCTGTCATTTTTTAAAGAACAAACCTTGGCAGCCCAGTCTCTGATTAGCTGTGAAGAGGTCAAGAAGCTGGCTATATCCCCGTCTTTGTCTGAGGTATTTGAAGTAAATGATATTAAGTCTTTCGTTGGGCTTCCTCTTCGAAATGATAAGAATGAATGGATAGGCTGTCTCGTTGTTTTTGGATCAACGCCTATGTCACTGGACGGGGACTGCAAGACAGCGCTTGAATTGCTGGCAAGTGAGGCATTGGTTATTTTCCAGGAGCGTTCATTGATTGCTGAATTCAGTAATGTGGAGAAGCTTTTTAGTTTATCCAATGACCTCATCTGTATTGCAGGAACGGACGGTTTTTTCAAGAAAATCAATCCATCTTTTACCCAGTTATTGGGATGGGATGATCAAACGTTACTAGCAAGACCCTTCTATGACTTTATTCATCCTGAGGATATGGAAGGATCCCGTAAGCAACTTGGGAAATTGGTATCCGGCGAGCTTACAGTGGAGTTCATACATAGATTTCAGTGTAAAGATGGATCCTATAAAACGCTGGATTGGGTAGCCACACCGGAACGGCAAACCGGAAATATCTATGGTATAGCCCGGGACATTACAGATTCCAGAGAAAAGGAAAAACAACTGGAAAAAAGTGAAAGCCGCCTGCGGGTATTTTTTGAAAATTCCCAAGGCCTGATGTGCACCCATGACTTGGCAGGGGTCTTCCTTTCCGTCAATGAAGCGGGAGCAAATAAATTGGGCTATACGGCAGAACAAGTAATCGGGCGGAGTCTGTACGATATCGTGCCAGAACAGCGTCATCCGTTGATTGATGAGTATTTAGGTGTCGTTAAAGAAAAAGGTAAAGCAAGTGGCCAGATGATCACCCGTCACCGAGATGGTTCGCTGTTGATATGGATGTATAATAATGTCCTCGAAAATGACCAGGGAGGTGATGGTGAATATGTCATAGGGAATGCAATAGATATTACACAACGGGTATCCTTGGAGGAGAAATTGACCCAAGCGAGGTCTTTGCTGGAGGAAACAGGGAAAATAGCTAAAGTGGGAGGTTGGAATTTCGATGTGGAGACGAATAAGCTTACCTGGACCCCGATGACCAGACTGATTCATGAGGTTCCCGAGGATTTTGAGCCTGATGTTTCTACAGGGATTTCCTTTTATAAGGAAGGAGAGAGCAGAAATAAGATTACCCAAGCATGGAAGCAGGCCCTTGAGAATGGGATCCCATGGGAATTTGAATTGCAGATTGTCAGCTATAAAGGCAATGAAAAGTGGGTTCGGGCGATCGGGCAAGTAGAATTCAGAGAAAGTAAATGTGTCAGGATTCATGGGACGTTCCAGGATATCGATGAGAGCAAAACCGCGCAGATAGAATTGGATCAGACCAGAAAAGTATTGGACAATGTAATCAACGCATCATCGGAGGTTTGTGTGATTTCCACGGATATGGAGGGTGTTATTACTGTTTTTAACAGTGGTGCAGAGAAGATGCTTGGATATTCAGCTGATGAGGTAGTTGGCAGGTTAAAACCTGATTTCATACATAAACCTGAAGAAGTAAGACAGCGTGTGCTTGAACTGGAGCATGAGCTGGGAAGGAAAGTTCATCCATCCAAAATGTTCACTACCATTGCTGATAGAGATGGGGTTGACCAACGGGATTGGACTTTCATTACAAAATCAGGTGATGAAATATCTGTTTCTTTGGTCATTTCCCCGATGCGTGATCATGAAGATAATACCATAGGATATCTGGGGATTGCAATTGATAATACTGAAAAGAAAAAGATACAGCAGGATCTGATAAATGAGAAAAGCAGGCTGAGTGCATTTGTGCAGCATGCGCCAGCAGCGGTAGCTATGCTGGACAAGGATTTGAGGTACATAGCTGCAAGTAATCAGTGGAAGAAAGATTATAACCTTAAAAATCAGGATATAATCGGACAGTCGCATTACGATTTATTCCCTCAGCTGGATGAGGAAGTGAGAGCCAGGCTTCAGCGGGTTTTGGGTGGAGAGATAGAGCGCAGGGAGGAGGATAAGATCCGGCTTTTTGGCGAAATAGTAGATCGGTACGTCACATGGGAGTTGAGGCCCTGGTATCTTCATGATGGGGAAGTTGGGGGGATAATGCTCTTCACCCAAGACATAACCGGTCTGGTAAGACAGCGGGAAGAATTGAAAAAGGCCAAACTTCAGGCCGATGAAGCCAGTATAGCCAAATCAGAATTCCTGGCGAATATGAGTCATGAAATCAGAACCCCACTTAATGGCGTGATCGGGTTTACAGACCTGGTATTGAAGACAAAACTGAACGAAACCCAATTGCAGTATTTAACGATTGTCAACCAGTCGGCCAATGCGCTCTTGAGTATTATTAACGATATTCTGGATTTCTCAAAAATAGAGGCTGGAAAACTGGAATTGGATATAGAAAAGTGCGATCTCTACGAGCTTTGCTCGCAGGCGACCGATATTATTACCTACCAGATCCAGCAAAAAGGAGTGGAGATGCTATTGAATATAGGGACAGATCTGCCAAGATTTGTGCATACTGATTCTGTCCGGCTGAAGCAGATTTTGGTGAATTTGCTTGGCAATGCCTCCAAGTTTACGGAAAGAGGGGAAATCGAGTTGAAGATTGAAAACATCGCCACTTTGCAGGGGGCAAATACTATCCGGTTTGCGGTCAGGGATACTGGCGTAGGGATAAAGCCCGAGAACCAAAACAAAATCTTTGAAGCTTTTGAGCAGGAAGATAGCTCCACTACAAAAAAGTATGGCGGTTCCGGTCTCGGGCTGGCTATTTCAAACAGCTTGCTGAGGATGATGAACAGCAAATTGCAGTTGGAAAGTGAACTGGGTAAAGGGAGTCGGTTTTATTTTGAGGTTACACTTAACACCGAACAAGGTGAGGCAGTGGAATGGAATGATGTGAGTAAAATCAAAAAAGTGCTGATTGTGGATGATAATGAGAACAACCGCTTGATTGTCCGCCAGATGCTTTTACTCCAGAATATACCTTCTGTAGAAGCTTCCACAGGCTTTGAAGCACTTCAGATTTTAGCTTCAGGAGAGTCTTTTGACGTGATCTTGATGGATTATCACATGCCTTTTATGGATGGATTGGAGACTATCCGAAAGATCAGGGAGAGTTTTAATCCTGATCCTGAGGCTTTGCCTATAATGCTGCTGCACAGCTCTTCGGACGATCAGAAAATAATTAGTGCCTGCAAGGAATTTGGCGTACACCACAGGTTGATCAAGCCGATTAAAATCCAGGATTTTTATCATTCACTTTCCCATATTCATACCAGTGAGTTCAAGTCGGAAGAAGCTAAGAGTGAGGAATCTGAGGATTCAAGCTTGGTATTCACTGTATTATTGGCAGAAGATAATCAGATCAACATGCTTTTGGCAAAAACGATTATTAACAAAATAGCACCCAAGGCAACCATAGTCCAGACCTCTAACGGCTATGAAGCGCTGGAATACTGTAAAAGGGAACTGCCGGATCTGATCCTGATGGATGTGCAGATGCCCGAAATGAATGGTTATGAAGCGACTAAAAAAATTCGGGCCATTGAGCAGAATGTACATACGCCAATCATTGCTTTTACAGCTGGAAATGTAAAAGGAGAGCGTGAAAAATGTATCCAGGCCGGGATGGATGACTTTGTAGTGAAGCCCATAGTGGAAGAGGATATCCTGGTGATATTCCAGAAATGGCTTGATTGGGATTCCACAGTAGGAGTTCATGAAGGACCGGAAAAGGCAAATGAAGCAAATGAGCATTATAATCCGGCCAAGCTTCAAAATTATTCTGATAATGATCCGATTGTGTTAAGCGGGCTTTTGGAGATAGTGGAGTCTGAGTTGAAAAAATCACTGGAATCATTTGAGAAGCATATTGAGCTGCAGGATTTGAAGCGGTTAAACGAAGCAGGACACAAGCTATATGGCACTTCAATTACCACAGGAATGCAGACCTTAGCTAAAATTGCGTTCCAATTTGAGCATCTTGATAGTTTTGAAGAAGGTATAGTAGGGGCACTTTACGACTCTTTAAAGAATGAAATCAGGATTGTGTTGGAGCTCGTATCAAAACAAGAGGTATAAGTTCCCTCTTCGTAGCGGGTAAACTGTTTCACATCTACTTAGATGGGGCCGGTTTGGGCAGTGGAGTCCGCACAAAGTCAAAAATTATCTCATTGAAAGATAAGTTTATACAAAAAGGAATCACAAATATTTGAATCAGCTTTTGCAATAACAAATCAATAACATACCTTTGCATCACTCAAAAAGGGGGTAGTTAAAGCAATGGCTTAAAAATTTCCTTGAGAGTGGTAAACGGAGTGGTAGTTCAGCTGGTTAGAATGCCTGCCTGTCACGCAGGAGGTCGCGGGTTCGAGTCCCGTCCATTCCGCAAAACTTAATGAAAAGTCATCAAGTTCAATACATAGTTCAGCTAGGCAGTCATTGGGAGAGTTAATTCTCCTTGAGACCTTAGTCTTATTTTGATTCATTGGAGTGGTAGTTCAGCTGGTTAGAATGCCTGCCTGTCACGCAGGAGGTCGCGGGTTCGAGTCCCGTCCATTCCGCAGAAGTCCCGAAGAAATTCGGGACTTTTTGCTTTTATTACCATGTGGACCTCTTATAAGGCTTTTTCGTTTTTTTACTGGCGAGGGATTAAAATTTTTAATTCCAAAGGGTATATGCTTATCTTTGTTTTTTCCAAAAATCACCAGAATGGTATTAGAATTTGAAAAACCTATAGCTGATTTAGAACAGAAACTTCAGGAAATGAAGGATTTGGCTATCGGCAGAAATATCGATTTAAGTTCAGATATTGAATCCCTTGAAGATAAAATTCTTGCTTTGAAAAAAGAAACTTTTCAAAATCTGACCCGCTGGCAGCGAGTTCAGCTCTCCCGGCACGCCGATAGACCTTATGCACTTGATTATATCTATGAGATGACAAATGATTTTGTCGAGCTTCATGGAGATAGAAACGTAGCGGATGATAAAGCTATGGTAGGAGGTCTGGGAGATCTGGATGGCAGGTCAGTCATGTTCATCGGACAGCAAAAGGGTAGGAATACCAAACAGCGCCAGATGAGAAATTTTGGAATGGCAAATCCAGAAGGGTATAGAAAGGCTCTTCGGCTGATGAAAATGGCCGAGAAATTCGGTAAGCCAATAGTAACGCTTATCGATACTCCGGGCGCTTTTCCAGGCTTGGAAGCTGAGGAAAGAGGGCAAGGGGAGGCAATCGCCAGGAACATCAAAGAAATGTTTATGTTGAAAGTGCCGGTCATCTGTGTGATTATCGGGGAAGGGGCATCAGGCGGTGCCCTGGGCATCGCAATCGGTGATCGTGTAATGATGCTGGAAAATTCCTGGTATTCTGTGATATCGCCGGAAAACTGCTCTACCATCTTGTGGAGAAGCTGGGATTATAAGGAGCAGGCGGCGGAGTCTCTTAAGTTAACTGCTTTGGACATGAAGGGGAATGGCCTGGTGGATGATATAATACCAGAACCGCTGGGAGGAGCACACAAAGACCTGAAAAAGATGGCTCAGACTTTAAAGGAGACGATTAGTAAAACATTGAAAGAGCTTGATAAGATTAAGCCGGAAAAAAGAATAGATCAGCGCATCGACAAGTTTTGCTCGATGGGTGTAGTAGTTGAGTAAAGCATTTCAGACCCGGATTTCCTAAAAAGTCCGGGCTTTTTCTTTCTGCCCATGGAATTATATGTAGTCAATACCGGATTTTTTAAGCTTGATGGCGGCGCCATGTTTGGAGTGGTGCCAAAAACACTTTGGTCACGCACTAACCAGGCAGATGAAAATAACCTTTGCACCTGGGCTATGAGATCTCTGCTGGTAGTAGAGGGAAATAGAATCGTATTGATTGACAACGGTATTGGGGATAAGCAGGAGGCCAGGTTTTTCTCCCATTACTATCTTCACGGAGATGACTCTTTGGAGAAGAGCCTGAAGAAACTTGGGGTAAGTGCCCATCAAATCACGGATAATTTCCTTACTCATTTGCATTTTGACCATTGCGGAGGAGGGGTGAAATACGGTTCCCATGGCCAATATGAGATGACTTTTCCAAGAGCAACCTACTGGTCAAATAAAGAGCACTGGCAGTGGGCAACTGTTCCTAATCCCAGGGAAAAAGCATCCTTCCTTGAAGAGAATATACTTCCTATGCAGGAATTGGGGCAGTTGGATTATATAGCATTGGATAAAAAGTCATTTTTCCCCGGTTTTGACTTTATTACTGCGGACGGACATACCGATAAGCAGATGTTACCGAAGATTCAATACAAGGGAAAAACAGTTGTTTTCGTGGCGGATCTGTTGCCGTCTGTAGGCCATATACCCTTGCCTTATGTGATGGGATACGATACCCGGCCACTCCTCACTATGGACGAAAAATCAAAGTTTCTGGAAGAGGCTGCACGCGAAGAGTATATTTTATTCCTGGAGCATGATCCTTTGAATGAGTGCTGTACCGTGAAAATGACGGATAAAGGAGTCCGTTTGGATCAAACATTCAGACTGGATGAAATCTAAACTGAAGATTGGGATAGCACTTTCAGGGGGAGGTGTACGGGGGATTGCGCATCTGGGAGTCCTCAAAGCGCTCACAGAATCCGGGATCTTTCTGACCAAGGTTTCCGGGACATCAGCGGGAGCCATTGCAGGCGCTATGTTTTGCCAAGGGTATACACCCGAAGAAATCCTAAAAATCATTGTAGAGACCAATTATTTCAAGTTTCTGCGCCCGGCAATTTCAATGACAGGATTTTTTAAGATGAATTCTGTCGGGAATCTATTCAGGCTTTATCTGGACCATGATGATTTTGCAAAGTTGAAAATTCCCTTAACCGTAGCAGCTACTGATATCAAAAAGGGGAAAGTTAGGTATTACTCAGAAGGGGAGTTGATCCGGCCGATTATGGCATCTTCCTGCATTCCCGGTATGTTTGATCCTATTGTTATTGGTAAACGGTTCCTTGTAGATGGTGGGATACTCAACAACCTTCCTGTGGAGCCCCTGGAGGGGATTTGTGATTATGTGATTGGGGTGAACTGCAATCAACTTCCGGAAGAGAGCAATGTGGGGAATATGAAAAAACTTATTGAGCGCTCTATTATCATGGCAATGAACTATAATGTATATAGCAGAAAATCCAAATGTGACTATTTTATAGAACCACCGGGATTGGGAAGATATGGCGTTTTTGATATTAAAAAGGCTTCCGAATTATTTGGTGTGGGGTATGACCACACAATGAATTTTATTGAAAACAATCCATCGATTTTAGAATTAACTGTAAATAGCGTAAAATCTAGTAAAGCATGATGAAGTTTTTGTCACGTATTGTGTTTTGGGTTTCGGGCTGGTCTTTGAATAATCAGTGGCCCGAGGGGTTGAAGAAAGCTGTACTTATCGCTATTCCCCACACTTCTAACTGGGATATACTATATGCCAGGGCAGCATTTTTTTTGATGGATATCCCTGTGCGGTTTACCATCAAAAAAGAAGTCATGGTAGGGCCACTGGGCTGGTTACTGAAAGGCCTTGGTGCTATCGCCATAGATAGGAAGCGTATACCTGGTGGCAGAAAGCAGACCTATACTGAATCTATGGTTACCATGCTCAAAGAGCGGGATGAGCTAGTGATCATGGTGACTCCTGAAGGGACCAGAAGCCAGGTTAAAAAATGGAAATCAGGGTTTTATCATATAGCACTTGAGGCAAATGTCCCTATAATTGTAGGCTACCTTGACTATAAGAAAAAGGTAGCCGGGATCGGCCCTTGTATCTATCCGGACGGTCAGATGGAAGCGCAGATCGAAGAGCTAAAAGTGTTCGGGAGAACGGTTACCGGAAAGCATCCTGAGAAGGGGATATTGTAGGGCGATTGATTTTCTGATAGTTAACTGATGATGGAATCCTGTCAGTTAACTTTTTGTAACATCCACAAATTAGTTTTGAGGTTGCTTTTATTTAACTTTTAACTAATAAAGTTTTTGTTGGCTTCTAAATTGTGCTTTTATGAGATTAGTTGTTGCTGTCGCTTCTTTCCTGATTGTTTGTTCATGCGCCTCAAAAGAGCAGAAAAAAAAGACCGTTTCAGATCAGATCAGCGTTTCCCTGGATACTGTCATGATCGACGCAGGGGATGAGTTTCTGTATTTACAGGATCAATTGTATTCGTCTAGTTTAGCTGCTGACAAAAACGTGCTGTTCAACTTTAATTACAAAGAGTATAAGTTAGAGAAGATCGATCTGAACCGGCTTAGGTTGGAACAACTAACCAAATTTGAAAAGGAAGGGCCGGATGGTATTGGGTCTACTTATCCAAAATTTAAGGTTTTAAGCGACCAAAATTTACTTTGGTGGACCTACAGTTTCTATAAAATATTTGATCAAAAAGGGCAGTTTATCAGGGATCTGGAATTGGATAAGATAGCTGATGGGTACCTCGAAGGGTATGAATCTTATCTAATGGATCTTTTCTTGGACCAAAGTAACTCGGAGCGGGTTATAGGATTAATTAAACATTGGCAAAGCGGGAAGAGTTTTTTCCTTGACTTTGATTTAGCGAACCAAACCTTTAAAAAAATTGACTTGCCTGAGTTGGATAAAATCTCAGATTATACCGTTAAGCTACTTTCTGACGGACGCCCTGCAGGTGGGTATGGAGGATCGGTTTATTCCGTTCAGGCGAGTGATAAGATTCTTTTGAGTACAAATACCTTTAATGAGGTGCAGGTTTTCGATTTAACCACAGACAGTCTATACCATAAAGCGTGGGATACTTCATTGCTAGGATACAGGAGAACTTACCTACCTCCAAAATCAGTTGAACATTCCTCAGGAGAATTAAAAGAGATTGTAAGGAAATCAGAAGAAGATATATCCTATAAAGCGTTTTTCTGGGATCAGAAAAGTGAACGTTTTTTAAGGTTTTCTGAAAGAAAACATTTTGGTGAGGAGCTCACTGATTATGGAAGCTATGTTGCTATAGGAGCAGATGTATTCCTAAGCATATATGATAAGGAGTTAAACCTGATTTCTGAAGCCATAATACCGGAATTGACACAATCACCCAAGGTGCATTTTGCGAAAGATGGTAACATCTGGATGTTTGAGAACATTGCTGATGAACTGGCATTTGTGATCATAAAGGTTGGGGATATCGGAGCATAAAAAAATTAGGGGTCAGTCTTTGTATCTATCCGGACGGTCAGATGGACGCGCAGATCGAGGAGCTAAAAGTGTTCGGGAGAACGGTTACCGGAAAGCATCCCGAGAAGGGGATATTGTAGGGCGATTGATTTTCTGATAGTTAACTGATGATGGAATCCTGTCAGTTCACTTTTTGTAACATCCACAATTTAGTTTTTAGGCTGCTTTCAATTTACATATAACCAATAAAGTTTTTGTAACTTAAGATTCCAGAGACATAAAAACTATGATAGTTCAAGCGAAACAGTTACCTGAATTCAATGAATTGCTCTTGACCTTGAAGAGTAATTTCGAAAATTACTCAGTTTATACATTTGCCTCTAGGCCTACAAAAAGTATAATAGTTCGAAAATCTGCCTCCGTTGGGGTACAAATAACCGTTCATGATAATCAGATTAGGATTGATGCATGTTGCCCTAACATTTTTATATCAGCCCTAGTGGGGTTTATAAGCGCAGTTTTACCTCCATTTATTCATTTTGAAATGAAGATTTCAGATTTCTTGAAAAATAAATACAATCGATGAACTTGGTTAACAGCCAACAAACAAGACCACTTTTTACTTTCAACTAACCCTTACTTAAGCTATATGCACTATATTTGGAGTTTAATGCTTTAGTTATCGTTATTTAGAAATCGTTGAAATCATGCCTATGCTTCGTTTACTACTGACTTTTTTTTCATTTGTATTGATCACTACTGCTGTGTTTGCCCAGCAAGATGTGCCAAACTCCAAAGACCACCCACTTTTATCACGTTTTGAGGGATCCTGGATTTATAAGTACAATGTTAAGCAATTTGAAACCTATACTTATCCTACTAGTAGTGAATTGGTTGATTATAATAAGCTTAAAGAGTCTGAATCAATCGACGGGGAGTACACCTTTATCGAATACGCCTCTCCAGAGGGAGTCACTGCTACCCAAATTTACCGTACATATGAAACCCAGCTTACCAAGGCCGGATTTAAAATCGTCTTTAGTTGCCGGACTTCAGAATGTGGGGATATGCCGATGCATTTTGTAAGGGAGTACGTAGATGGGAGTACTGCCCTTGGCAATTCAATGGTGGGAGATAAAGGCTCATTTATAGTTGCTACAGGAAGCTATAAAGATGACCCTTATTATGTGATTGTGGTAGTGGGAGAGGACAGAAGGGATAACAATTCCAGATACCTTTTGAATATTATCAGGCAAGAAAATCTCGATACCGATAAAGTAGATGTGGCTTCAGTTACAGACAAACTTGAAACTGAGGGGAGATTTGCGTTTTATGGAATCCAATTTGACCTTAATAGTGCTGAACTCAAGCCAGAATCTACTGAAGCGCTTCAGGTTATGGCTGATTACCTTTCCGCAACTCCGGATTCGGAGGTCTTGATTGTGGGCCATACAGATAATTCCGGCAATTTTGAATTAAATATGGAATTGTCCCAGAAAAGAGCTGATGCAGTAGTGAAGAGGCTAAGTGCAGATTTTGCTATCGATGCCAAGAGACTTATTCCGGTAGGGGTTGGGATGGCTTCCCCTTTAGCAAGTAATGCAACAGAAGAGGGTAGGGAAAAAAACCGTCGGGTGGAGATGGTTTTAAAATAAGGCTCAATAGTACATACAGTTTGAATGTAGCTGCCTTTAGTAAGAGAATTGAATTTTTATTTCTAAGGTAGATTTGAATTCACAATGAAGAAGTTAGGCGGGATATTGATAGTGCTGCTTTTATTTTCGGGGTGTAATGCCTTTAAAGGTAATTTAGATCCTACCGGAACCTATAGTTTTGGATTGAGACCGATGGGGGAGGAAGATTCAGGTATAGGATACAATGGGTTGATTCAGGTCATCGGGATTGGCAACAATAAAATTGCCATGACCTTTGAAGTCAACAAAGGGGCGCCAAGTTACAATTCCGGTTCTTTTGTGGATACACTGGCTTATGCTGACAACAGGTCAATATTCACTATTCCGGCCATTGATCCTTCCTGCCGGATTACCTTTGAATTTGACAGAAAGGGAGTAGAAGTGAATGAAGAAGCGGATAATCTTAATTCTGCCTGTGGCTTTGGAAATGCTGTAGTAGCCAAAGGTTATTTCAAAAAGGTTTCAAAGAAAAAACCTGTTCTCAAAGCCCCTTTAACAGGCGAGACGTTGTAATGCACAAAAAGGATCTTTGCGCCACGATCAAAATTGTGCTATTGCCGAATAAACTATGCCCTTGATTATCCCCATCTGTATTGTCCGAGAGACACTTTTTCGTATGACCTGCGATTGCTATTGGTCTAAAACCCCCAACACCCATCGAACATCAAAAGGATCCGTTAGCTCAATCAGTTTTTGCTCATCGTAATTCCCGTCAAAAGGCTTCTTTTTAGTACCCGTCAGTTTTTCAATAAGTTCCCTTCTTTGCTCCCTGTCTCTACAGCCTAAAAAAACAGAAATGTAGTTCCCCAGCTTTCTTCCTTCGTTATGTACCAGGTCCGAACCATGAATGGTTATTCCCTCGGCAAGCAGCGATCCACTCACCACAATTTCCTTATTGGAAGGGAATTCTTTTTCAAAAGATTTCACCTGCAATACGCCCCCAAAGCAAGATTGGTAAAAGGTGAGTGCCTTTTTACAATTTCCGGAGAATGTTATAAAAACGGCACTCATTGCTTTCTTATCGGTATGTGTTATCATATTGGATCAAATCAGGCATCTGGAATTTCAGGTTCTACCAGCTTTATCAATTTATCCAGGGATTCCTGCCAGCCCAGATAGCACATTTCAACTGGAATAACATCGGGAATTCCTTCCTGTATCACGTTGAGTTCAGTGCCACATGAGACTTTTTGGAGCTGTATTGTGGTCGTCATTTCCCCGGGTAGATTCGGGTCGTCAAACCTATCTGTGTACTTAATAAGTTCGTTGGGCTTTATTTCCAGGTATTCGCCTCCAAAGGAATGGCTATTTCCTGTACTGAAATTAATAAAGGTCATGCTAAACGATTCCCCCAACTTAAAATTCATTTGCTGTACGGTACATAGAAAACCATAAGGAGGAAGCCAAAAGGAAATGGCCAGTGGGTCTGCAAATGCCCGAAATACCTTTTCGGGGCTTGCCTGAATTATTCTGTGTAATGAAACTGTGTTGTTTTTCATGATTATAGTATTTAGTTGGTTATTTACTTTTGGGTTTTGCCTTTGTCTCGTTTTCCTTTTTTCTAAAACCCACAATTTTCTTAATGAGCTGTTCAGGCAGTGGTTTTTCCATAGGAAATTGGATAACGGATTTGCTTGTTTTGTACCCCTGCAGATCAGTCTTGAAGTGTTCCCAAAATGCCTCACTGTAAGGATTCGATAAACTGATATGCTTAGCAAATGCACAGTAGTAGATCAGATAACCGTGGTATTTAAAACAGGGGATTTGATAGCTAATGGTTTCCTCTGCCTCAGGAACCAGGTCCTTAATGATTTTTCTGATGAGTTGCATTCTGTTTAAATGCTCACCGCTAAATCCCAGGTGGTAATCATCAATGGTTTGATAATCCGTCTTAGCCATGCCTATAAATCTTGTTGTTATAGATGTAGGAAACGGCAAGAATACCCAACACTATAAGAGGCAACAGCATGAATGAAAGGTTTTTGTCCACACAGGCATGACTGATAAATGCATAGATTAAACTAAAGGTCAGTCCCGCGTAAGCCCATTCCTTTAGCTTGGCCGGTACGCTGGGAACTGAAATAGCTATTACTCCCAACACTTTACTGAAAATAAGTGTATAGGCAAAGTAATCTGGGTAACCCAAGGGTTTTGTGCCTGCATTGACATATTCCGGGGCAAACAGTACGGTGCCAAGGGGCATCACCCCTTCCCAAAGTATCAGGATGATAGTCGCCGTCCAAAAGATTATTTTATTTTTCTTCATGGTAGTATTGATTATGGGTTGGTTGATTCAACATAGGTTACAAAATTGTTTAAAATGGCCTGCCATCCCTGTTTCTGAAATTCAGGGTCATTTTCGTTTTCCGCATCGAAGGTGGTTTCAATAAGGGTATTCCCATTTTGTTCAGAAAACAACGTTGTTGCCTTTCTTCCATCGCTCATTGTATAGGTAATCTCCTTATGCAGATCCACAGTATCATAGGTGCCTTCAAAATCGAACCCGAAGCTGCCATCTTTTGCTTCCATTCTATTCTTAAACTTTCCACCTACTGTCAGGTCGTTTTCGCTACTTGGGCAATGCCAGCTTGGATCAGGACTATTCCATTGCATAATATCAGCAGGGGTATTCCACGCTTTCCAAACTTTTGCCACAGGAGCATTTACTGTGGCTTCAACTTTAATTCTTGTTACTTGTGTCATGGTTTTAAGTTTTTATTGTTTACTAATTTGTATGATTCAAAATTACAACCGGCCAGGGAGTTATATATGTTGTGAAAATGACAATATCAGGGGTGGATAATGACAAGGCTATTCTTACATTAGGTAAATTTTTAATTTTAAGTGCAATGGAACCGAGCATGACTCAAGAGTCACACACTGGAATGATTATAAGGCATGGGAGATTCCAAATGACCTTTAAAAGACAAATTATAAACACATGAAAATTTCAGTCTTTGTCCCAGAGTATGGAGTAATTGAAGCGGTTACACCGCCTTTCCGAAGTTTTAATACTGCTAATGAGTTTTTAACAACATTTGGGAAAAAGCCAGTTTTTCACGTAGAATATGTGGGCTTAAACGAATATGTGCCGGCAAACAATGGTGAGTACACCATTAAGACAGATCGATTGCTTAAGGATGTGACGCACACCGATTTGCTTATCATACCCCCCACATTTGGCGATACAGACAAGGGTATACAGGCCAATTTGGAGGCAATTCCCTATTTTACAAAGTTGTACGCGAACGGGGCCCAACTTGCCAGTTTGTGCATCGGTGCTTTTCTACTGGCAGAAACAGGTTTGCTAAATGGTAAAAAATGCTCTACCCATTGGGCACATATTGAGGAGTTCAGGGAGAAATACCCAGAGGTGGAAGTTGCCGACGGTGCGATCATAACCGAACACGACAATATTTACAGCAGTGGCGGTGCAAGCAGCTTATGGAATCTGATATTATACCTGATCGAAAAGTTTTCCGACAGGGAAACCGCGGTAATGATTTCAAAATATTTTGCCTTGGATATGGGAAGGGACAGTCAATCGCAGTTCGCGATCTTCAGAGGCCAACGGTCCCACGAAGATTCGGAAATCCAACTTGTGCAGGATTATATTGAAGCGCATTATGAAGAAAAAATAACTGTGGAATGTTTGGCAAATTTAATCAATGCAAGCAGGAGAACCTTTGAGCGAAGATTTAAAGCTGCTACCAACAATACCCCTATAGAATATACACAAAGAGTAAGAATAGAAGCAGCCAAAAAATTCTTCGAAGCCTCTAGAAAGAATGTTTCCGAAATAATGTTTGACGTAGGCTACACGGATACCAAAGCCTTTAGGGATATTTTCAAAAAAATAACCGGACTTACACCCATTGAGTACAGGAATAAGTTTGCGCGTGTTGGTTATGAGGTTTGATGCGCTGTCATGTTTTTACTACTGAAAATCAATAGTACTATGGTTAATTGTGTACGAGGATTGTTTTGGGTCTTTTTTTTATTCATAGGTTCTAGCACGCTTTCCGCTGAGTCACTGCTTGAGTTCAGGGTGAACTTAGCTGGATATAGGACTCATTTGCCTAAGAAAGCGCTCCTGCTGAGCCAACAGAAATTGAAAGGTAAGATACTTTTGAAAAGAGCGGATGGAGAATCCATAGCAGTCTTTAAACCGACAGAACTGGCCTCAACATGGCATCCATTCTCCCATACCTATTCAATTGATTTTTCAGAAATTACAGATGATGGGGAATATTTTTTTGAGATCAGTGGCAGGCAAATCAAAAGTGAAGTGTTCTCCATTGGGGTATATCCCGATTGGCAGGAAGATGTGGTAGGTTTTATTAGGACACAGCGATGTGGTTTCAACCCGTTCACAGGGCAATTCTGTCATCAGCAGGACGGCCTGAGCTTTTTTGGGATCAAAGAAGATTCTACCAGAATAGATGCTACCGGGGGATGGCATGACGCAGGGGATCAGTTAAAGTATCTGATCACAGGCAGTAACACGGCCGCCAGATTACTGATGGCCTATCAAATGAATCCTGAAGCCTTTGCCGATGTGGTAAATGCCCGGGGCTTGGCAGGGGAAAACGGTATTCCTGATGTATTGGATGAAGCTAAATGGGGATTGGAATGGCTCCTTAAACTACATCCGGGACCAGGGGAGCTTTACCACCAGGTAGCCGATGACCGGGATCATCGTGGATTCAAACTCCCACATCAGGATAATGCAGATTACGGCTGGGGGCCAAACAGCTTCAGGCCTGTTTATTTTGCGGATGGTGAGCCGCAGGGACTGTCAAAATATAAGAGCGAGGCAACCGGAATTGCGAATCTTGCCGGGCGGTCTGCTGCTGCTTTAGCGCTGGGCTATCAGGTATTCAGCCAATTTAATAAATACCAGGTCTTTGCCGAGACCTGTTTGCAAGCTGCGTTGGATCTATATAAAATGGGGCAAAAGCAAGAGGGATACCAGCAAGGAAACAGTTTTTCGGCACCTTATCGCTATGAGGAAAATACCTGGGCCGATGACATGGAGTGGGCTGCTGCTGAGCTTTACAAAAGCACAAAACATGAAGATTTCCTGGATGAGGCACGTCGGTATGCTGAAATTATTACTACCTGGTCATGGATGGAAAGGGATACTGCGAGCCATTATGAGATGTACCCCTTTGTGAATATGGGGCATTACGCACTCTGGCAGGCAGGCACAGATGAGGATAAAGAGAAAATGGCGGGTTACTATGAGCATAACCTCCGGCAGATCCAGAGGCGGGCAGATAAAACCCCGTATGGCGTCGGCCACTTGTTTATCTGGTGCTCGAATAATCTGGCGGCAGCTGTGGCCACTCAGGCGATGCTTTATGAGGAGATGACAGGATCCCAGAAGTTCAGGCCTTTGATGCAGGACCATGTCAACTGGCTTTTAGGTCTGAACCCCTGGGGAAGCAGCATGATAACCGGATTACCGGAAGGTGCGGATTTTCCGTTGGATGTACACATGCCTTTTTGGAGAATTTTGAATAAATCAGTCAAAGGAAGCCTGGTAGACGGGCCTCTTTGGTCTACCATCCATGACCAAATGCTTGGAATAGAACTCGAGGAGGAAGATGAGTACAGCCATCTTCAACCCGCCCATGTGAAATATATGGATGATTGGATGGACTACAGCACCAATGAGCCTACGTTGGACGGATCGGCAGAATTGCTGATGATTCTTACCTTTCTGAGCAATGATTAGATCTCTTATTTCATTTTTCATCATTTTATTAGGCCATACGATCCAAGCGCAAGAGACAGTTGATGACTACGGTGCATTAATCAGATCTGATTCTAATCAAAAGATAATTTATTTGTGCTTTACCGGTCATGACTATTTTGAGGGATTTGACCATGTGTTAGCTGTTTTGAAAGAAACCGATAGTAAAGGCAATTTTTTTCTGACCGGAGATTTTGTCAGAGCTCATCCCGGGTTGGTTGCTGAAATCGCTGAAGCAGGGCACCTGGTGGGGGCTCATTCCGACAAGCATCTCCTGTATTGCGATTGGGATAAAAGGGATAGTCTGTTAATTCAACCAAATGAAATCCAACAGGATATTTCAGCAAATTTGAGTGCGCTGGAAAAGCTTGATATATCCCCTAAAATATTCATGCCTCCCTATGAATGGTATAATGCTGAGGTGGTGAAAATCGCCGCCGGGTTAGGCCAGACGACAGTGAATTTTTCACCGGGTACCCGTTCAAATGCAGACTATACTACTCCGGATATGAAGAATTATATCTCCAGTCCCGATATTTTAAAAAGTATTTATAGTTACGAATCCAGCTATGGATTGAATGGATTTCATTTACTTGTGCATCCGGGAACCGATCCAAAGCGGCAGGATAAATTCTACCTTCATCTTAAAAAGCTGGTTCTCGAACTGCGGGGGAGAGGCTATGGTTTTGGAAAATTTTAAAGCCCTGTCCAGCTCCTTAGTTCTTTGTAGTTTGGAAAGAACAGTAGCGTAGGACCAGGACAAATTCAACCGGCGCCCGATTATACAGGATAGGGGCAATGCAGCGCATGGCCCTGGCTAATCTATGGTTGATAGGGTCCAAGCACCACCAGCTTATCCCCTGATAAATCCACCTCAAACAAATGGGGAACTCTGTGATACCTGCCATCAACGGCTTTATGGCTGTGAACACCCATCAGCATTTTGTCATCCAATGATTTGAACAGCATACCGTGACCAAAATTAGGAGGAGTCACAGGCTCTTCTTCCTGAATCCAGGGGCCATGCAGCGTACCACTTTCAGAATAGGCCACCCCTTGTACATACACATCATATATCCAGCTTGTCCATAACATGCCTAAACGCCCGGTGCCCGTGCGGAATAAGAAAGGGCCATCCGTAACTTTGTTCGGGACATCATTTCCATTTGCATCCTTTTCCCTGCTCCATGGAGAATCACTCGCTTTAAAAAGTAATTCCCCTTCTCCCAGTGATCCGCTCAAATCAGGTTTTAACTCAATTTTTTCAATTGTACCATTGAGGTTTTGTAACCACTCGTAGCAATAAACCATGTAAGGTTTTCCATCAGTATCTATCCAGAATGTACCGTCAAGGGTAGGTTTGTCGGCCGGCAAATAGATGGGG
Source organism: Algoriphagus resistens (assembly GCF_001442615.1). Lineage (GTDB taxonomy): Bacteria > Bacteroidota > Bacteroidia > Cytophagales > Cyclobacteriaceae > Algoriphagus > Algoriphagus resistens. The sequence goes on from NZ_LMXN01000001.1 coordinate 735,564, forward strand.
TCTACCATAGGTACATATGGACCGCCTGGCTCACTGCTTACCAGTACATGACTGGCGCGGCGATCAATGATGTTTCCGGCTACCGTATCAATTTTTATAGTGGTATTGGTAAAGGTGGCGAAGTAATAATAGTTGTCCTGATATGTATGAAGTTCAGCTGCCCAAATCATAGGATCAGGTCCCATCCAAGAGCCGGGGTCGGTTTTAGTAACCTGATAAGGCCCTTCCCAATGCTTCAGGTCTTTACTTTTCCAAAGCATACCCCCCGTACCCGTCATATAGTACATCTGTGTGTTCCGGTCGGCTAAAATATACGGATCACTTAACCGGATAGAATCCAGAGGCAAGTTTTTTCTAAAGAACTGTTCTTGCTGCCCCATACAAATGGTAGCAAAAAATAAGCATAAAATTGTAAGAGAGAGCTTTTGACTAACAGCGGATAAGTTTAACTTCATAGGTTTATAACTGATTTTTTCTGGTCATATGGAATCTCGCGCGGCGCATAATCATTTCTCTGTAAGTTGCCTGCAACATGTTCGATTTCATGGTGTCATCAAATAGGATTGTCGGATATGAAATATCCCGGGGAGTTTTACACTAGTTATTGAAGGCTAAAGCCAGATCAGATCGTTAGGCAGCATACCAAACAATTAAAGTGAGTATAAGACTAAACATAAAACCTTCCTGTCTCCAAACTAAAAATAGATGTAATTTCTACGCAGTACAAGTACTAAACCACAAATCTACCCCACAATCGGGAGGCGCTCCTGTCCTGGGCAATGCCGACAGAAAAAAATCAAATAGTGTCCCCGTTTTAAGAATCCATTCGTCATAAGGGCAAACAACAAAACTTTAAAAAAAATGAAAGAATTCGCATTAATTTTCAGACTAAAAGACATTGCCGACTTTAAACCGTCCCCTGAACAAATGCAGGAGCGTATGAATTGGTTAGCCGGCATTGCGGCGCAGAACAAATTGGTAGACAAAGGCAATACGCTTTTGCCCATCCCGGGAAGTGCTAAAACTGTGAAACCCGGAAATGTGGTGACTGATGGACCTTATACCGAAATCAAGGAATTTATCAGCGGTTATATCGTGGTAAGTACTGAAAACATTGATGAGGCGGTAGAAATTGCCAAAGCCAATCCGATTTTCGATCAAGTGGGGGGAAATATTGAGGTCCGTGAAGTTTTAAAGCGCGATTAATATTGGCTAGTACTAAATCCCATAGAGAACTATTACCTCACTTGTTCCGACAGGAATATGCCAAAATGACGTCGGTTTTATGCCGTCATTTTGGCTTAAAGCATATTGAAATTGCTGAAGATATAGCAAGTGATACTTTTTTAAAAGCATCCGAACATTGGGCAATTAACGGAATACCAGATAACCCTACAGCCTGGCTTTACACAGTGGCCAAAAATAAAACCAAAGATTATTTCAGACACATTTCCGTTTTTGAATCACAGATCAAAGAGGCTATAAAACCAAATGAAATTGAGGGAGGACAGAATTTTGAGTTTAGCACTGAAAATATTTCGGACAGTCAACTGGCCATGATTTTTGCAGTATGCAATCCTTCAAATTCTACTGAAGCACAAATTTGTCTGGCACTTCAGATTCTTTGCGGATTCAGTGTTGAAGAAATTGCCAATGCTTTCCTGGCAAAGGCAGAAACAATAAAAAAACGCCTGCACAGGGCAAGAACCAACCTTCGGGATGATAATTTTCAGATCAACCCGTTGGGTGAAATGGAAATCAGAGGTAGGTTAGACACTGTTTTAAAGACTTTATATCTACTGTTCAATGAGGGATATTTTTCCAAAACGGCCAATCAACTAATCCGGAAGGATCTTTGCTCGGAAGCAATCAGGCTGACATTGGTATTGACAGAAAATACCTTTACAAACACTCCGGATACAAACGCACTACTGGCGTTAATGTGCTTCCAAAGTTCACGGTTACAGGCAAGGACAAACGACAGCGGCGAAGCCATTTTGTTTGACCAGCAGGATAAAAGTCTGTGGGACAAAACGCTGATTGGAAAAGGAAATTATTATTTGGTAAACGCCTGCCACGGAAATGAAGTTTCTAAATACCATTTGGAGGCAGGCATCGCTTATTGGCATACTAGCTCCACGGACGAAAACAAATGGAAGCATATTCTAGAGCTTTATAACCAGCTAGTCCTGACGGAGTATTCACCTGTCACTGCCCTGAACAGAACCTTCGCTTACGCCAAAGTTCACGGGCACGAAAAAGCCATCATCGAGGCCGTAAATTTACAATTGACAGACAACAGCGCCTATCATGGGCTTTTGGGTTACCTATATACAACAATAGACCTTGAGGTAGCAATCTCCCATTACCAACAAGCTGTTCAACTGACAAAATCCAGGTCAGAAAAGCAAACCCTGACCAAGGAACTAAACCGACTCAAAGAAAAGAACAGATGACAAGTGACTTTCTCTGAAGGGGCAGAGCGATCTATGGGTTGTAAACAAGCTAACCTATCTTTGATTGCTTTAGAAAGTCTTTCCATTTAAAGGATCCCGCCTTGCTGTTGGGACAAAGATTATACCTTTGGGTAAAGAGGTTATAGAAAATATCCGTTGAAGAATATTCATTAATCTCATTTGTTCTCCCCACTTGTTTCAGATATAAAGTGGCAATTTCATACATACTAAGTACTTCCGGCCCACCTACTTCAATTGTGGCATGTTGAGGGGTTTCCACGACCTCGGCAATGATATCCGCTGCGTCCTTGATATCAATTGATTGAAAGGACATTTGCCTTGGTATTTTGATCATAGTCTTATCAGGATCAACTAACGGTTCAAGGATTCTATGTAAAACAAAATCATGAAATTGTGTGATTCTGAGGATTGTGAAGGGGACTGTTGATTTTTTAAGAATATTCTCCGTCATGCTTTTGTTTTGATAGTAGGGGTAAGGGCTTTTATCCACGCCGACTATAGAGATGTATAGAAAATGAACAATCCTTTTTGGATCAATTGCCTGAAGCAAATTCAAGGTTCCTTTGTAATCAACATTTTCAGAATCTTTGGGATTGCTGGCGCAGTGAACAATAAGCTCAAAGTTGTTTAATTTATTTTTTAGACTTTCCGCTTTTGTCAGATCACCCATCAGTAATGAAATATTTTCCGGTAGTTCAGTGTTGTCCTTTGTGCTAAGCACAGTAATGCTATATCCTTTGTTATAAAGGGTTTTAACCAATTGTTTACCCAGATTTCCGGATCCTCCTGTAATCAGAATTTCATTCATAGGTTTATTTTTTATTTCTCAGCGGTCATATGGAATCTCGCATGCATTATAATCATCCAGTGTGTGACTCTTGAGTCATGCTCGATTTCATTTGTTTATTTTTTGTTTTTCAGCAGCCATATGGAATCTCATATGGTAGATAATCATTGCCTTGCGTGATTTAATCATGCCGGTTTCTTCACTTTTAGTATCCTGTTTTCGGGCGGAAAATAGGTGAATAGGGTAGTGAAGTACTATTCTTACGCAGCACCTTTTTGCGTTATACCTAGCTCATCCATTTCCATGTCCTGAAGGACCATAGTTTCAAATAAATATGGAGTTGTATAAAACGACGTTTGAAGGTGTTCGTTGTGGACAATAAGCAATAAGTTTCTCCATTTCCTTGTACTTGTTGATTTAATTGCCAGAAACCCATGTTTCCCAACGGATCTGCAGATTTGGATACACTAACTGCCTGTTTCCAGGATAGTCTGTAGGATTTCAAGAAATTACTAATTTTGAGGATAGAACTAACCACCAACTTATGAAACTAAAGAAAGTAATAGAAAATGCCTTGGAAATGCTGGCAAAAGCAGACGATGGAATTGTTTTGATGAACATGTATAATGAAGTGGTCCACCCTGCCGATGCAGCTTTCAGAGGTGAGGTAGTCCATCCGTATAACGCCAAGGCATTTATTGAAGAATCACTTAGTCAGAATGGCCTGGATTTGAGGGACAAGGATTTAAGAATTAAGTTGCTGAAGCTGATCATGATCATCGAAGAAGCTGAGGCCAATAAGAGCAGAAGGAAAAAGCTTGATTCGGTATTGGATGGCTATGATTTTAAGAATTTTGGGAAGATAGTATAAGCAGAGAGTTTTTAGATATTCGCTGCATTTCATAATTTCATCTACGATCCTGAGTATGCTTCCTCTGTAATGAATGGACAGTGAATCCAAGAACTGTATTTTAAAACAAGCAAAAAATGATTCAACGAAGGTTTGCATACCATGCAGCATCGGTTTTGGAAACTGACAAAAATATCATCGGCCTTGCGGTGGCCGGATCCTGGCTTACGGATGAATTGGATGAGTTTTCGGACCTGGACCTGATTCTGGTCAGCATCCAAAGGATATCCGGTGACAAAGCGCTTATGCAGGATTATGCTGAAAGGCTAGGGGACTTCCTGTCAGGATTTACCGGGGAGCACGTAGGTGAACCCAGAGTCCTCATCTGCCTGTACGACAACCCGCTTTTACATGTTGATATTAAATTTGTGACACTTGAGGAGTTCCATGACCGTGTGGAAACTCCTATCGTTCTGCTGGATAAAGAAGGACAACTGGCACAGGCCATTGCCAACTCGCAGCCAAATTTCCCCTATCCTGAATACCAATGGTTAGAAGACCGTTTCTGGACCTGGATACATTACGCTTTGCTGAAAATCGGCAGGGGAGAGTATTTGGAGGCATTTGATTTTTTGGGTTTTTTGAGGATGTCAGTGCTGGGGCCCCTGCTGCATATCCAAAACGGGAACTTGCCCCGTGGGGTCAGAAAAGCAGAAAGTGTATTGGACAAAGCTGATTTGGCTAAACTTATGCTGACCATCCCGCTTTACAGTAGGCAATCCTTAGTGGATAGTCTCAGGGCATCGGTGGATCTATACCGGGAGCTAAGAAAAGAGCTGTATGACAGCAAAGTGAAGTTGCAATTCACTGCAGAGAGAAGAGTGATGGAATATTTCAGTGAAATTGAGAAAGAATATCAATAGAGATACCTATTGAAGAGAGTTGATCCTTAGGAGGAGTGGTTTATTTGAGTGGGAGTACTATTCATCAAAAGCATTGCAGTATGGCAAGATTAGAAACCATAATTGCTGTAAAAGACGTTGCCAGGAGCTCTATATGGTATCAAGACTTATTGGCTTTAAAAAGCAATCACGGTGGGGACAGTTTTGAAATGTTGGCCGACAGAAAAGGAACGGTTATTTTATGCCTACACCGTTGGGGTGAGCACGACCATCCTACCATGAAAGCCCCAGGCAGTGTTGCCGGTAACGGGTTGATTTTATATTTTAAGGTTTCAGACCTGGATGAAGTCTGGAATAATGCAGTCCGGCTAAATCTTGCTATTGAACAAGAACCTCATAGGAATGAAAATGCAGGAAAACAGCAATTTATACTAAGAGACCTGGACGGATATTATCTTATAATTTCCGAGTAAAGAAAACTACCAAGAATCGCTGTTTTTATTGGCGATCCAAAACAATAGCTGAAGCCCTAAGAATTTCCGGTAATTCAAGGATCTGCAAGTCTATTTTGTGGGTTTTGAGCCACTTGCAAAGAATAAGACCGGAATTATCCTTTGTACGCTTATACTATCCATCAATTTCCCCAATACTGGAGTTCATAAGCTCAAGACGCTGGAATGCTTTAAAATGGGGCCTCCTGCCCCCCGGAACAATGCATATACCACTTTCCCTGTTCTATGGCAGCCTTCCTTAACTGGAATAAATTGAGTCTGGCTAACATAAATTGAGTAATCGGATTAAATGATTGGCTTGATAGGAAGTTGACGCTAACCTTAACAAACGGCTAATTCCTTTGGAATGCCAATTCTAAAGCATTTTGGTTTTCCTGAAAAAGAGTTCATGTATTGCGGTTGATGTTTAATTTTATACTTTTGTATCGATCAATACAAAAATAATAATGAGGGGAAGACCAGTACTGCACAACGACAGGCATCTGATTGAAAAAGCACAGGAAGTCTTTTGGAAAAAAGGATACACCGCGACTTCCTTGGGAGATTTGCTTAACGTGACAGGTGCAGGGAGTGGAAGCTTTTATAATACTTTCAAAGGGGGCAAAAAGGAAGTGTTTCGAAAAGCCATTCTTCAGCGAAGAGAAGCTTTTGACCAATTTAGAAAAGAGCTGGAAGAAAGCAATTCTCCACTGGATTTGATTAAAGACTTCTTTAGAAACATTGCACAGGCAGATCTGCAAACACATCAAAAAGGATGCATAATTGCCAATTCTGTGGTGGAATTGGCTCATATAGACAATGAACTGGAACTCGAGGCAGTTTCTATTCTGAAGGATGTGGAGCAGATGTTTTCCGATGCTGTCCGAATGGCCCAGGAATCAGAAAAAATCCGTAACCGTACTGATCCGCAGATTTTGGGAAGATACCTCATCACCTTTTGGTGTGGTTTAAATACGCTGCGGAGAATGTATCCGGACAGGGAAACACTGCTTTCTCAAATAGAAATGCAATTAGCTGTTCTCAGCTAATTTTTTTCACTATTTATGGAATGATCAATACAAAAATAAAAGACCAAATAATTCAGATTTCATGGACTTAAAATTAGATTCAAAAACAGCTTTTATCAGTGGCTCTTCGCAAGGGATTGGCTTTTCAATTGCCCGGCAGCTGTTAAATGAAGGAGCCGATGTTGTTCTCAACGGACGGGAGGAAAGAAAGCTTTACGATGCGATAGCTAAATTGAAGCAGGAATTTCCCCATAGCGCTGTTTCAGGTATTGCAGCTGATTTTTCTAAGGCCGAGGAGGTGCATAACCTCCTAAATCAGTTGAATGACATTGACATTCTTGTCAATAATGTTGGGATCTTTGAGCTAAAAGCCTTTGAAGAAATATCCGATGCCGACTGGATTGAAATTTTTAATGTCAACGTGCTGAGCAGTATTCGCTTATCTAGGCATCTTTTACCAGGAATGTTAGAACGGGATTTTGGAAGGATTATATTTATAAGCAGTGAATCAGGAGTGAATATCCCCGCTGATATGATCCATTATGGGATGAGCAAAGCAGCAATGTTGGCAGTCTGTAACGGATTGTCCAAAATGACAAAAGGGACAAATGTTACCATCAACAGTGTTTTGGGAGGGCCGACCTATTCTGATGGGGTAGCCGCTGTAGTGGAACAGCTTGCTATTGCACAGAAAATACCGGTTGAACAGCTGAAATCGGGGATTATCCGACAGACCAATCCGGATTCACTCCTTCAAAGATTTATAGAACCTGCTGAGATCGCATCTTTAGTGGCATATTTGGCAAGTCCCCTTTCTATTGCTACAAATGGGGCTTCCTTGCGTGCTGACGGAGGGGTTCTAAAGCAAATATGATTTAAACGTACATGCTACCAACAGGCCCGGTCATCGATAGGGGAACGGGTCTATTTGTAAAAACTGGCGCGGTAGGTTATTTTTATTGATCCCTAAAGATCAGTTTACAGAGGACAGTGGGACCGTTGGGTGTAATTAATCCTTGCGGATCTAGTGAACGATACTGAGCTGGACCTCGGCTTTGGGGAATACGGACTGGATTGCCTCAGGGAAGCCCGTTAGGTTATCTGTACAGACAATCAGGATATCCCTTACACCCCGGTGATGAAAGTCACTGAGTACCTGAAGCCAGAAGTTGGCCCCCTCACTTTCAGAAAGGTACATGCCCAACAGTTCTTTCTTCCCTTTCTTGTTGATACCCAACATATTGTACTGGACCTTATGCCTCAACTTACCATCTTCCTGTACCTTGAAGTGCATCGCATCAAGCCATATAATACAATATACATTCTCTAATGGACGGTTCTGCCTTTTTTTTACCTTTGGGACCACCCGGTCTGTAATCCTGCTGATCACTTCGTTGGAAACCTCTGTATCATACATCTCCCGGATATGGGCTGATATATCCCGCATACTGCTTCTCATGCCATACAGGGAGATGATCTGATCCTCCAGCCTGTCGGTTAATATGCACTGCCTTTTTTTTACTATTTTAGGCTCGAAGCTACCTTTGCGGTCCTGCGGGGTCTTGATAGTTACTTCTCCAAGGTTACTCTTGACAGTCTTGTTGCCCATGCCGTTTCGCTTGTTGCCCGAGGACCAACCATTTTCTTCATCCCGAAGATGCTCTTCCATCTCTGCGTATAGCGTCTCTTCTAAAAACTCTTTGAGTATCGGAGCTAAGGCTCTTTCCTTGCCGAATAGGTTGTCACCTGATAAAAACTGTTTTAATACTTTTTTCTTGGATGCTGATTCTTGTTCTTTCATACTGCTCTATCTTAAAAACTTTGACTAAAATTCAAAGCTTTAGACAGAGAGTTTAGCTTACAACCCTAAATGATCTTGACAGGTTGCTATATCACCACCTTGAATGCAGTAGACGGTTTAGAGTAACTATGAAAATCACTATCTTGAAGAAATTAGGTGTAAAATGGAAGAGAACGGCTCCGAATACTCGCCGTTACCATGCTGAATCCCTTTAGCCAATATATAAGCCCATTATGAAAACGAAAAGAATAGCAGTCAGTATTGGAATTTCTTTCGGTGTATCAGTAATTGTACTATTTATATTTTTTACCTACAAAGCTTCCACGAATAGACCACAGGAACCATCAAAGCCGTATTCATATTACACTGAAGAAATTACTTTTAAAAACAATGATTCCCACGTCACCTTAGCCGGAACGCTGACATTACCCTCGGTAGCAGGAAATTACCCAGCCGTCATTTTAATTTCGGGAAGCGGTGCCCAAAATAGAGACGAAGAAATTTCAGGGCATAAGCCTTTTCTGATTATTGCTGACCATTTAACAAAACTTGGAATAGCCGTTTTAAGATATGACGATAGGGGTATTGGGAAATCCTCGGGTAGCTTCAAAACAGCAACGACTGCAGATTTTGCATCGGACGTTGCCAGTGCTATCGAATTTCTTAAAACACGGAAAGAGATAGACAAAGGTAATATCGGTCTAATTGGACATAGCGAAGGAGGGATCGTCGCACCTATGGTCGCCTCTAATTTAAAAGATGTGAGTTTTATTGTTTTGCTCGCTGGTCCTGGAATTGAAGTAATGAAGGTACTTCTGAAGCAGCAAGAATTAATCGCTAGGGCAGATGGTATATCAGAATCAGACATAGAAAAATATATACTACCTATACATGAGCAAGCATATCGAATGATATCCATGTCTTCAGATGGTCGTAAATTGAAAACGGACTTAACTAGACTTATCGAACAGTCCTACGATAATTCTCCAGCTGACCTAATGCCATCGGAAATGTCGAGAGAAGAGGTTGTAACAACTCAATCAGATAAGTGGTCATCGGAATGGTTTAGAAATTTTCTGAAATACGATCCTGCATTAATATTAGAAAAGGTCACTTGTCCTGTTTTGGCCTTAAATGGAGAAAAGGATTTGGTGGTAACGCCGAAGGAGAATTTATCCGGGATCATTAACGCGCTAAAAAAGGGTGGCAATTCAAGCGTGACAGTAAAGGAGTTGTCGAATCTTAATCATCTTTTCCAGAACTGTGAAACTGGATCCCCTGCTGAGTATTCAGGAATTGAGGAGACATTTTCGCCAGATGCCTTAAATGAAATTTCTGATTGGATATTGAAACAAGTAAGGTAAAACGTTGGCTACAAAGCATATGGATTATGGCGGATTTGCGGCTGATAGCAAGATTTTCTCTCCATAGCCAGGTTTGATCTCAGCGGACAGGAAGGTGCTTTGAAAACCGCAACACGCCATATGAAAGCCTTTGGGCATTATTGAAGAAAGCTGACCTTATAAAAGAGTAGGCTCTTTTCACAACACAACGTCTCAATTCTAATCAAATAAAAGGCAATTTGAGTTAATAATATGAACAATAACTAGAGAGTAAAATCTTTACATTTTATAGTTCTGGTCAACAAATACACATTAATCTAATTATTTTTAAAAATGTCTCAATATTGTGACATATTGCATATATTTGTGCCATGTTAGATACCAGAACCAAAATCATAGCTGCCGCAGTGAGATGTTTTCGGGAAAACGAATCGGATAGCATGGAGAAAGTTGCTGATGAAGCCGGGGTTTCCCGCAGAACATTGCACCGGTATTTTGAAAACCGCCGGGATTTAATCGAATGCTGCAAAAAAGAAATGCTCGATAGCTGTAACAGGGCTATGAATGAAGCCTATGAACGTGATATAGACGTAGTAAAAAAGGTGAGGAATATGCTGTTTGCCGCTATTGAGCAAGGAGCAAATTATTCTTTTATCAAAAGGATCTATGAGCGGAGTGCCTTTTCAGAATTAGCTGGCAAAAAGGAATCTGAGTCCGGGGATGTCAAATTGAAATGGTTACAAATTATGCAGGAACTTCAAAAGGAGCACCGAATTGACCGTGAACTGACTATCCCTTGGATTTTTAATTTGTTCGGTGCAATCATTGAAACTTCAATCTATGCCGTTGAGTCCGGGGATATAGCTAGGAATGATAGTAAGAAGTTTGCCTGGGCCTCCTTTAAAGGGGCTATCGGATTAAAAGAATAAACCATATGTCTCAATACGCTACAGAAAATCTCATCAAAAAAGTACCAGGTTTTTCCAGTTGCTTTCAAAAAGTCAATGACATAAATCTTCACTACGTCTTAGGAGGAAGCGGAGAGCCTTTACTGTTGTTACCGGGATGGCCACAGACTTGGTGGTCTTTTCGCCATATCATGACCGCTCTCGCTGAAAAGTATACAGTAATTGTAGTTGACCTACGTGGAATGGGAGATAGTGATAAGCCTGTGGAAGGTTATTCCAAGAGGAATATGGCCGGTGATATCAACGAGCTGACACTTGCTTTAGGATACGACAGGGTACATGTGGCCGGACATGATATCGGAGCCAATGTAGCGTATTCCTTTGCGGTCAATCATCCGGAAAAAACCAATAAACTGATACTATTGGATACCCCGCCTCCCGAAGAAAATATGTATCGGCTACCAATGTTACCTGTAGGAGCCCCTGTATATCCATGGTGGGTGGCTTTTAATCAGGTAGACGACCTGCCTGTTCAACTGCTGGAAGGACGCTTTGGGTTATTGTTGGACCATCTTTTGGATAAGCTCCTTATCAATAAAGAGGCAATCAATGATTTTGACCGCTCTGTGTACCTTCAGCATTACAACAAAAAAGAAAATATAAGAGCGTCCAATGCCTGGTATCAGACCTTCGTCCAGGATATTTCAGAACAGAAGACCTATCCGAAAATCAAAGCCCCAACCAAAGGAATGGCCTCATCGGCTGGTTTTGGAATTCTGGATGATTTTCTGTCCCGCAATGTCCTGGAGTATGAAATGATGGAAATAGAGGGAGCCGGACATTTTCTTCATGAGGAGAAACCAGAGCAGATTGTAAAAGCGATCTCAGAGTTTCTGGATTAAATCGACCTGATACAATTGACAGAATATTTCATAAATACGGTCTATTACTGGAGGTTTTAAAACCTAGGTGCATAACTTGAACCGGTTTCAATAGCCTGGTAAACGGGGATTTTAGAAGATTTTATTCGCTATCCAGGCTTTAAACCGGAAACTTAAACCCAAACCAATCTGACTGTTTCCAAAGGTGAAAACAGGATGAAACGAGATAGGAAACCTCTTATTGAAAGAGTTCTTGTTCAGGGGTGGGGAATGGGTTGGCTGAAACCTGAGTTGAGTACATAGAAACTTAGACGCAGATGAAAGAATAAGCCATAAAGGCCAAAGGCATCACACTTTACTCAGAAAGTGTTGGAAAGGAAGGCAATCCTGTCATCCTGTTGGTGCCTGGAGCGACAGTCTCCATGCTTTATTATGACGAGTGATTCTTCCGAAAATTGGCAGGTAAAGGGTTTTTTGTTATCCGCTACGACAACAAGGATGTCGGGAAATCCACTTTCTATGAACCTGGAACAACTCCCTACGATATAGTAGATCTGGTAAATGATGCAGTTTCGGTTTTAGAAGGGTTCAGGGTTGAAAAGGCCCATTTGGTAGGCATGTCCCTAGGTGGATTGATCTCCCAGTCCAGAGACCGTTATTTCCCTGCCCCGTATGGTTCCAATAGCCGGTTGCCGGGCACTCACCGAAGTTATGGATAAAAGCACCAGAAGGTAGAGGGCCTCTCCTGGCCCAGCTTCATTGTTTTACCCACATAAGCTGATTGAGATTAAGCCCCTTGACTTCTGACAGGGGGTCGACGATAAAAGAATAGTGTATATCATGCCCATTAAGCCCTGCCGCCTTTAAAGAATTGTTGCCTGAGAAAGTCAACGGCTGATCAGGAAGGGAATCCTGCAGATACGTGGAATAAAGTTTTCCGTCTTTCTGATAAATAGTCAGACTGTCGTAGCCTCCTTCCAGCCTGTATGTTCCCGTAAATTTTTCCTGATCGGTGACGGGTTTGCTGACAAGCAACGGTAGGATCAGTCCGGCGATATAGTCGTTGATCCTGTTGAACGGAAAATCAGTTGTATTGGCCAGTAGTACCCAGCCTATTTTTAATTCTGGATTAAATATGATCTCGCTGCGTGCACCCAGCATCGAGCCTTCATGAACAATAAAAGGATAGGGGCGTAACCAACCGATCCCCAGCTGCTGCATCATTCTTGTGCTCTTTCCGGAAAGAACGGAGTTATGGTCACTGAACTGTGCACTGATAAATTTTGAAAGATCCGACGCACTTGAATACATTCCTGCTGCATAAACCATGGAATTGGGATAATAGTCAGGCGTTTTGATAAAGCCGTCAACTTCTCCGGTATAATGATATCCCTTGGCGATGGTATTGCCCCTGGAGCTGAAGGTACCGAACCCTGTGTTTGTGAGGTTCAAAGGCTCACAGATTTTTGAAAGAATATATTCTTGATAATCCATCCCCGCGGCTCTCTCCAGGGCCAGGCCCAGCATACCATAGCCCAGGTTTGAATAATGGCGCTTATCCTGGCTTAAATACTGGTAGTCCGGATTGTTTTTACTTACAAACTGCAGAGATCGGATGAATTCTTCCTTAGATGCAGATTGTATTGCCCCTTGTTCTTTTTTGGTCAACAGCCATTTGTCAATCTGCTTGGCAAAACCAATGTCTGCGGGAGAATTCCGTGGAAGCCCCGAGTTATGGGTCGCCAGCTCAAACAAGGTAATGCTGTCTGCGAACTGCTGATTTTTTGTACCGGAATATTCCGGTACGTACAGTCTAAGTTCATCATACATAGCTACAGTGCCCTGATCAACCAACTGCATGAACATGGTGGCAGTGAACATTTTGGTGATGGACTGGATCTGGTATTTGGAATCAATGGTGGCAGGGGTTTTATTTTCCAGGTCTGTGAATCCCTGCGCATTGCTGAAAATAAGCTCGTCCCCATGTACTATGGCAAGTACCAGACTCGGTGAATGGTACCTTTCCTGAAAACCTTTTACCCCAAGTTCCAACTGCGCGTGAATAGAATCATTTAGTATCTGGAATGCCGCAAGGTGATGCGACAGGAGCCAAAAAAACGTGACAATGGATAAATTCAGTCTGAGTCTCATAGTGAAATTAGTTGTAGTTCACAAAACTAGGCTGGTTAATTGATCCTGGCCCACGCCATAGGATGTCATTTTTATGACATTTTTGCGACAATGACGCATGGCTTTTTACAGGATGTTTGGAACAAAAGGGAGTAAATCCTTCTTCCTATTTATCCTATGGGCCGTATTGAGTGTTATGATCAACAGCAAGAAGGCCAGTACAAAATAAGCCCATATAAAAAGCGGGATTTCCATCACATCTCCGATTTTGGTTATTTGCTGGTCAATGACCGGGAGAAACACTAGTACGATAAGTGTAGTAAATGACCACAGGATCTGAAGACTTAAAATTTTCAGGGCAGCCTGTCTGTCTTGCTTAGCTACAAGTGACCTTTTGAAAACAAAGTACAGAATGGACGGGAGCACCAGATTCAGAAAAGGAAAGCATAAAACAGCAAACGTACTGATGTTGATAAACTTCAGACATCTACTATAGGAAATTTCTGGTATGTCAATGTCCACTGATCCGCCCTGTTGATTGTCTACGTTTTCCCCGGCGTGGTGATCCCGCGAAGTTACCAGTTCCTGGGGACCGATATTCATGGCCTTACACAATGACCTGATAACGAATGGGCTGCCCGAGGAGGTTCCGTTCTCTATCCGTTGGATTGTCCTAAGGGAAACTCCCGACTTCCCGGCAAGTTCATTCTGGGATAGATGCTGGTGCAGCCTGTGCTCTTTTAGTGTTCTTTTCAAATTCCGGTTATTATTACAAAAGCTCCCTTAATATACCATGGCTTATGGGGAAATAACCCATCGGAAACCTATTTCATATGATTATAATTTGTCTTTTAAGGGTCATATGGAATCTCGCATGCATTATAATCATCCCAGTGTGACGCTGGAGTCATGCTCGATTTCATGTGTTTATATTTTGGTTTTTATAGGTCACATGGAATCTAAAAAGTATTATAATCAACCGAGTGTGTGTCGCTTGCACCCTGCTCGATCTGATGTGAACAAAGGGGAAGAAGAATTTGGCCCGGAAAAAGTACAATTCGTGGGAAGGGCATCTATCTAGAACTCGACTAACCTGCTTATTTCAAATTAAGGGGCAATAGCAAGGTTCTTGGATGGTAATGAATGCCGGAAATATTTTCCCTTGCAAATTGGAGTTTTATTAACATAACTTGCGGTAGTATTTCAGTTGCAAAATGAAGAAACAGAGGATAGCGTACCTGCTCGGTCTTGTTTGGCTGCTTGGCCTATCCGTTACCTGTTTGGCGTTAAGCAAAACAGATGCAGAAAGGCCTTGGACTGCCGGGTTGGAAATTGTTCAGGAAGCATCAATACAGGTATCGGCTGTTTTGGTATGCAGTGACTCCCCCAAAACCCCTTCCTTTGCGGTCGATTGGAGTCTGTGGTCCAGGTTCAATGCGCAATGGGTTTCATTGGGATATGAAGTAAAAGGCGCTTCTGATTTCTACCTGTTTTTCAAAAAGTCTCTGGCACTATTTGACGTGAAGGAGACTTTTGCCCATTTTTTTTATACCTGGTAGGGTAGGCAACAAACTCTTCAGGAGGCTGTACCCGGTTTATTTCTGGATTTACCAAGCTATCATTCTTATATCCCTAACTGAACCGGTGGTATACTGGATTTCATGCTTCCTGATGCTCGCATTTTGGACACCGGTTATTTAGCAGAAATTTCAAAGCAGGGAAAACAGCAACAATCCTATTATCTGCCTGACTGGGATGGGCGGAATCCACAGAAGTCGGTCTCCAAGCAATAGAAATGTGGGGTATCGATAGGGCTCAGGAAAACCAGAATGTCGTGCAATATACAGACCTGAGGGGACTGACCGTTTTGGCGGACAGACAACACGAATTGGTTAAAAAGCAGCTAAAATTGGATGGATTGCCCTGGCTGATGTCATTTCTATTTTCTTAAAACTTTATGAAATCGAGCATGATTCGAAAGTCACACACTGGAATGATTATCTACTATTTTAGATTCCATGTGGCTATAAAAAAACAATTATAAACACATGAAAACGACACGATTAAAGTTATCATTAAAAACATACAGGGCAATGATTATTTTAATCGTCAAAGATTCCATCTGACCATTTTAAAACAATTGTAAACACATGAAAAAAACAACTGATTCCTGGGGCTCCAGGACGGGTTTGATACTTGCGATGGCCGGAAATGCAGTGGGTCTCGGTAATTTTCTGCGGTTTCCCGTACAGGCGATCCAAAATGGCGGAGGGACATTTATAATCCCTTACCTGGTTTGTTTTCTGGTCATGGGTATCCCTTTGCTATTTACCGAATGGTCCATAGGAAGATTTGGAGGCAAGAGGGGAAACCACAGTACGCCATATATTCTCGGGTCGATGGGCAAGAGCAACTGGTGGAAGTACATAGGAGTCTTTGGGATTTTTACCAATGTGGCCGTGGTCGCCTACTATACTTATATAGAGTCCTGGACTTTTATTTACGTCATCCACACCGTGATCGGGACATTTGTCGAAATGTCCCAGTCAGAAGTGAGTATGTTTTTTGTCCATTATGTAAATCTTGACGGATCTGATTTTGGTATTCCCTACCTTCCTGTACTCGTATATATAGTTGTTCTGGGCATCAATGTATACATCCTGTCCTCAGGATTGGGAGGTATTGAGAAAGTCGCCAAAATAGGAATGCCGCTGTTGATTTTATTTGGGGCTGTGCTTGCTTTCAAGGGCTGGAGCATGGGATCCGATTATGCTTCAGAGACGTTTCCTGATGCGAATGCATGGGATGGTATCAACTTCCTCTGGACTCCCCAATACACCTCGCTTTTCGATCCAAAGGTATGGCTTGCTGCTGCGGGACAGATTTTTTTCACGCTTTCAGTAGGTATGGGATCCATCCAGTGTTATGCCTCCTATATCAAGGAAAACGAAGACATCGCATTGAACTCCCTTACTTCGGGCTTCACCAATGAATTGGTGGAAATAGTGCTAGGAAGCGCGATTGTCATACCCATAGCAGCCGGATTCCTTGGCCTGGACTGGGTGATAGACAATGCCGGATTCGGAATGGCTTTTCAGACGATGCCCTATTTGTTTATGCAGTGGGGAGAGCTGTTCGGCGCTTTTGCAGGGATCTGCTGGTTCGGACTTCTTTTCTTTGCCGGAATTACCTCTTCATTGGCTATGGGGACACCATGGATGGGGTTTATGAAGGATGAGTTTGGGTGGGGGAAAATAAAAGGCGCCGTGTCCTTTGGTTTGCTGGCATTGGTAATGGGGTTGCCCACCATTCTGTTTTACAGGTATGGATACTTTGATGAGTATGATTATTGGGCAGGGACGGTAAGCCTTGTGGTTTTTGCCTTTCTTGAGATGCTCTTGTTTACGTGGATATTTGGGATGGACAACGCATGGTCAGAACTGAATAGGGGAGCGGACATCCGAATCCCCGGAGTATATAAATGGATTATGAAATACATCACTCCAGTACTTTTGTTGCTGGTGCTTGCAGCGGCATTGATCACTCCGGTGGACAATGATTGGGGAGGGGCGATAGCGGGCCTGCTTGATGGCAGGGGATGGGAGCTGGACCCGGGGTCATTGGTTTCGAAGATTTCACATACTGACCTACAGCTCCTTGTGCAGAATGATCCTCTGAATGAGGAATTTTATAAAAACAAAATGTTCTTTTCTTCTTTGGCCCGAATACAGCTCATTGGCTTATTTCTGTTTATAGCAGCCCTTGTATGGTATTCTGGCACTAAACGTAAACAGATTCACCATGAATAATTCAGCTTTGATTTTAGCTATTGCAGTACAGCTTTTGGTAGTTTTGACAACAGCTTATTGCTTTTATCTGGTTTTGAAAAAACCTGACCCGGAGTAGATTTATGGAAGAGTATAAACACAGGTTACTATGTAGTCAGAAAATCCGGTTATCATACGGTAAGGGTAGTGTGGCACTATCCTGACGTCGGTTTCAATTTAGTTGACATATCCTGTGACATGGACAGGAGTTCAGTTGCCTCCTTTTTCCGGTCCGGCCCAATAAATTGCCGTGGTGCCGATAAAAGAGGAGTTACAATTAGCCTAGCCTTATCAACCCTTGGAAATGGTGTTGGTTTTGGGGGGAAATCCAACTGGTTTTTGCTTCCTCCCGCTTTTCCAATTTCTGAAGCTCTAACGAATTTCTATCTGATAATGCACGATGAAGCGTAAACTAGTATAGGAGACAAAACTCTTGTGTTCCCGATCTCAACTCCAATACTGCCCGTGAGAATAGCCAATCTTCCCTGCAAGTATGTCTGCGAAAAAGGGTATGGAGATACTGGGTACTATTGATTTAATTCTAAATACTAATTGTCTAGGTGTTAAGTTCTTCTTCTTTTTCCGGGAGCAGCATGGAGGCCAATACCCCTCCAATCAGAGAAAGCCCTATCACAGTCAGGGATAGCCATTCCGGGATTTCAACATGATGCGAGAAAATCATTTTCAATCCGACAAAGCCAAGAATTGCCACAAGGCTATAATTGATGAAGCGGAATTTGTTCAACATTCGGGAAATCAGAAAATACATAGACCTCAACCCCATAATGGCCAGGATATTTGAACTGAAGACAATGAAAGGGTCAGCTGTAATAGCCAGAATAGCAGGTATGCTGTCCAAAGCAAAAAGAATGTCCGTAAGTTCTATGATAACCAAGGCCATAAACAGCGGGGTTGCAATCCGGATTCCCCTTTTGTAGATGAAAAATTTCTCCCCTGCTGTAAACGCTGTAAAGGGGAGGATTTTTCTCAGGTTTTTAAATATAAAAGACTCCTTGGGCTTAAACTCCTCCCCGTCTGATTTCAGCATTTTAAAAGCGGTAAAAAGTAAAAATGCCCCAAAGAAATATATGATCCATTCAAATTGGTTGATCAGGGCCACTCCAAAAACTATCATCAAAGCACGGAAAAAGATAGCCCCCAAAATCCCCCAGAAAAGTACACGGTGCTGGTATTTCTCCGGAATGGAAAACGATCTGAAAATAACCGCAATCACGAAAATGTTGTCAACGCTTAAGGATAACTCGATCAAATATCCCGTGATGTATTTTAACAAAGCCTTGTCCGGGGATAAGCCGGTTGGATTTTGAATATGGTCGCCTGAAAACAACCACCAGATAACCCCGGAAAAAGAAAGTGCCAGAGACACCCAGATTCCCGTCCAGATAGCCGCTTCCTTTGATTTTATAACATGGGAATTTTTATTGATGACCGCAAGGTCAAGGAATAGAAACAATAAAATACAGAGTATGAAAATTATCCAGACGGTCATAGAAGCAATAGTTGTGTAAAGATGTAGATAGAATTCGATAGTTTAGGAAATCAGGTGACCCTGAATTGAAGAGGATCATATGTATAAGTAGCCAGATATCCCCGGACTGCTTTGTGGCATGGTCCCATAGCAATGAAATATTTCTTGTTACTGATCATAGGTGAAAATATTATAACTTTTTAACCAGGATTTTGTCTATACGCGGGCCATCCTTGTCCAATACCTCCAGTCTGTATCCTTCGAAATCCACATACTTTCCTTCTTCAGGTATAGTCTGCGATTTGTAAAGGATCAGACCGGCCACAGTGGTAAAGCTTTTATTTCTGAAATCGATACCCGTATCAAAAAACTTTTCAAAATCATGGACAGGAAGTTGCCCGTCAATGAGCCATGTGCCGTCTTCCCGTTGATGAATTTGAAACTCCTCCTGATTGGGTTCTGAAGTGTCTCCCACCAGGGCATCTACTATATCATCCAATGTGATGATGCCTACGGTTACACCATATTCATCAACCACAATACCATAGTGAAGCTGTCTGATTTTGAATAACTCCAGAGCCTGATAGGCATACGTTGTTTCATTTAAGTATAAGGGTTCGTGTGCAATGGATCTCAGATCAAATTTGGTAGAAAGTTTTTTGTCAAACAGGTCTTTGACCTGTACCAGACCAATAATATTATCCAGATTATCATTGATGCAAAGCGGGTAGGCCGAGTGCTTTTCCCGGTTGATTTTATCCCTGACCATCTTTTCATCATCGGTAATGTCAAAATAAACCAGTTCACTGCGATGCGTAAAGAGACTGTTAATCCTCCTGTCTCCCAGTTCAAATACCCGCTGTACAATATCCTGTTCAATGGCCATTATCTCACCACCTTCAGCACTCTCGCGGATAATGGATTTGATTTCTTCTTCGGATACCGCATTTTCTGATTTATGCCTTATCCCAAAGAGGGTCAAAAGAAAGTCGTTTGAGGCCGTAAGCAACCATACAAACGGACTTGTGATTTTGGACAGCAGGATCATAGGTCTGGATACCATAGCCGCAATGGTTTCAGGGAAAGTCATGCCCAGCCGTTTTGGAAACAGTTCTCCCAGTACAATAGAAAGGTAGGTGACCATAAGCACTATTACTCCCACTGCCAGCGTATGCGCATAGGGCGCCAGCAAATCAATCCTGGCTATCCGGATTGCAAAATCCTCGGTAAGATTATCCCCACTATACACCCCCAATAGAATACCGATCAGTGTGATGCCGATCTGGACGGTAGATAGAAATTTCCCGGGATTTTCCGAAAGCTCAAGGGCTGCTTTCGCTCCTAAAACGCCCCGCTTTTTTTGGTTTTCCAACTTGAATTTCCTTGCAGAGACGAGTGCCAGCTCTGACATGGCAAATACACCGTTCAGCAGTATCAGAAGAAGAATGATTGTAATTTCCAAAACCGTATTTTAATTAATGAACCTATAAAGCAAGTAATCTTTCAAATCTAAATTATATATCTATCCGCTTTTCTACCGGTAAAGAGGGAAAAGCAAGATAGGATTTGGTTAACCTAACAAATGGACCCACTTTAGGCTGCCCGCAGTGTTGGGATTTCATCCATCCGTCTTCCGAGCTGACATGCAAAGGAGCTACAGTAATATCCATCATTACGGATAATCCGATTAAACTGCTATTGCACATCATCAGGACACCTTTTCTCTTTTGAATTTACTAAACTGTCTGATTATAGGAATGGAGGTAACCGCGATCAGTACCACAATGATCCATTCTATATAATGCATAAGGTCGGGAAAGATGATTTTCAGGAAATATCCCGCCATCACCAAACTGGATGTCCATACCAGTGCGCCGACCAGATTATAAACCATAAAAATTCTAAAATCGGATTTGATCAAACCCAGACAGAGCGGCAGAAATGTTCGGATCACTGGAATAAACCTGCCGATGATAATGGCTCCATGCTGCTGTTTTTCAAAGTACGAGGCAGCCATATTAAGGTACTTTGATTTGAAGAAAAATGAGTCCGGCCGGGAAAGCAGCCATTTGCCCAACTTTAGCCCTACAAAGTAGGATAGGGCATAACCCAGAAATGCCGCCAGTGCAATACTGGAAACCAATATATAGATGCTTACATCCAGGACAGGTAATCCGCAAAGCATGCCTGCCAAAAACAGCAGGGAATCCCCCGGCAGGAAGAAGCAGAAGAATACGCCGTTTTCTGTAAATATAATTGCCAATAGAAGAATCAGCCCGCCCCGGTTTATTATCAGTTCAGGACTCAAAAACTCCAAAATGGACAGAAGAAATTCATGCATGGGTTTGTTTTTTGGTTATACTTTCTGGAAATGAATGAAAAGGGTCAGTATCCTGTGTTGCCAGGCTCGGATGATCTGTTATCTTCGGACCAAATTCCCCTTCCCATTTGGCAATAACGCAGGTCGCCAGACAGTTGCCTATGACGTTGACCGATGTCCTGGCCATATCCATTAATTCATCGATCGCCAAAATCAGGAATATAGGAGCCATGGGCAGGTTGAAGGTCGCTGCGGTGCCCATCAGAATAATAAGGGAAGCCCTGGGAATGCCCGCAACACCCTTGCTTGTCAGCATAAGGGTAAGCACCATCAACAGTTGTTCTGCTATCCCCAGCCTGATCCCAGCTGCCTAGGCAACAAAAACAGATGCCAATGCAAGGTAAAGGGTGGTGCCATCCAAATTGAAGCTATAGCCCGTCGGCATGACAAATGCCACGATTTTACGCGGGACGCCAAACTTTTCCATGGCTTCCATCGCCTTGGGAAGTGCCGCCTCAGAGCTGGTAGTGGCAAAAGCAATCGAAACAGGCTCAGAGACTGCTTTTATAAATTTGATAACGGGGATCTTTAGTGCAAGGGCTATGGGAAGCAGAACCAGAAGGATAAAAGCCAAAAGCGCCACATACAAGGTAGCCAGCAGATGAAATAGATTGATCAAAATTCCCAGACCCATTTCTCCCACCGTAAAGGCGATTGCAGCTCCGACCCCAAATGGGGCGAAGTACATAATCACCCGCGTAAAATTGAACATGACTTCTGATAAGCTCTCGGTAAAAGAAACCATCAATTGCTTCTTTCTGCCATCTTGAACCAATGCGAGTCCTATCCCGAATAGGATACTGAAAATCACAATCTGAAGAATTTCCCCTTCAAAGATGGACCTGGCGATATTTTCAGGGAATATATGTAAGATAACTTCCTTCCAGCTCCGGGCTGTTCCCTGAACAGGCACTTCACCCACCGGCAACTCAATACCGACCCCGGCCTGTGAGCTATTGATTGCCAGTAAGCCGATCAGCAAAGCCAGTGTCGTGACCAGTTCAAAATACAGAAGTGACTTCCAGCCCATCCTACCTACCTGTTTTAAGTCGGAATGACCTGCTATACCCACCACCAAGGTACCAAAAAGCAGGGGAGCGATCACAGTCTTGATCAGTTTAAGAAATACCTGACTGACTACTTTGAGGTTCATTGCCAGTTCAGGAAAGTCAACTCCTATAGCAATTCCAATAAGCATACTCCCAAATATCCAGGTGGTGAGAGATGCTTTTTTCAGGCAATAGCCCACCACTGCTGCAATTCCCAGCCACCTGCTTATAAACAGCAACGAAGTGGGCAGCAATTCGGGCCATGGCATATGGATTACCAATACAATTGCTGCTTGAAAAGCCAAAGCACACAGAAGGTAGAAGATAGCTTTTGAGTTTTTAGTTGTCATATAAGATGTTGAGACAAGATTAGTTTATCACAGGAACCATGAGGGGTAATAGGGTTTTTGCGTAGCCTTAGCAGAAGCGGTTCAGGAAGCTATCCGGAAAGGGGGAGGGCATGCCTTTGACAAGATTCAGGACCGCATATTACTTTGTAGGTGCGCTTGATTTCTGATCTGACCAAAGGGCAGGTTTTCCTTTGGACTCATGCTCTATAGCATGTTTAACAACAAGACCTGACTCAGCCATATAGTATCGGCAGCCCGGAAGATCCCACATAGGATTACCGGTTAAGCATAGATCTGTTGTTGCCTATATAGCTTGTTTCCGGTAGGGTTGGCCAGTTACAGAAAACGCATGGTTTTCCTGTAACTACGTGAAGTAATGGTGTGGAAAAATGATCAGGAAAGCAGGAAAGTTGGGGACAATGCCAAAAGCTGTTTTTTCATAATTGCTTCCCATTGAACGACAAATTGCCGAAAGACCGGAATAGGTGAAAGCGATAACATTGGCTTTAAAAAAATGATGAATACTTCGGACAAGGGGTCTTTCAGGAACAAAACTTTTGGGAAGCGCTTCACCTATTTCCAAGATTGAACTTTGTTGAAGAATGGCATCAGACCCGGCCAGTTCCAGGGTTATACGGCTAGATGGACCCAAACTCTCTGGAACATCTCCTGCCCAATCGCCCAGCGACCCTACAAGATTCAGAACTAAGAATAAGATTACTAAAACCCTCATAAGAAGTATTTGCTGCTAAAGCTAGGAGAAATAACCAATATTCTAATGGGGCCCCGCAAGTTTTTTGAATAAAATCCACTTGCTCCCGACCCACAAGAAAATGAATTCTCCAGATTGGTATTTTTATTGGACTACAGCTATTTTTACCATACTGCCGGGATTAAATCAGGAACCCATCTAGGACTCATTCTTTAAGAAAGGGGTTAGCTAATGAAGCAACTTGCTCTCAGCAGAGGCCTGAAGACCTGTTGACCATTTCGGTATAGGAACGATTGGCAGAGGGAGCCATGCAACAAGCAAAGTTGTTGCATGGCATTTGAAAACTATTCCGTTAAGAAGAAATGAATAAAAAAGTTGAAAAAACTGTTTCAATAAACAAAGCTCCTTTCCAAGTTTGGGAATACCTGACTAACCCAATTCTAATGAAAAAGTGGATGAGGGAACCTGAAATGAATGTTGAAGTAATGACGGACTGGAAGGTTGGGAATCCTGTTCTTATAAAAGGCTTCCATAATGGCTGTTGGAAATACAAATCGAAAATTTTCCAACCGGGTCAATCCATAAACATTTAGACTTTTACTGGCAGGGAACAGCCAACGTATTAAAAAACCTTATTGAACAGGAAGAATAAAAAACTCCTCAAGCAATGAATAATCAGTCAAAGCCAGTTCCCGTTTACCGGATTTGATCTTATTGGCTGCATGTTTGTCTGTTACCGCGAAGGAAGGACAGTAATTCCGGGGCATAACTGACATGTTGAATACCGGAATCACTGGGGTGTTCCCCGTAGGCAAAATATGCTGATCAGTCAACAGGTTTATATGCAATGGCATCCACTTCAACCAACATATTATCTAGTGCCAGCATGGGCACAGGAATCAATGTACTGGCCGGGAATTCATTGTTGCTCCAGACCTTCCGCATCTCATCTGACCAGATGGCAAGCTTCTCAGAATCGTGATTGACAATCAACACCGTGATTTTAAGAACGTCTTCCGGGTTTAACCCATATTCTCCAAGTACGGTCTTTAAGTTCAGAAGGGCATAAGTCACCTGGGTTCTAAAATCCCCGGAAAGGGTATGCTCTAAATCTTCAGCACCACTTTGTCCGGATATAAAAATGTACTGTCCGTCTTTATCGGCTGCACTAGTTGAGTGGGAAAAAGCATAGGGAGTTGGGTCAAATAGCTCTTTGGGGTTTTTATGGAGTACATGGCTCATTGTATTGTGATTTATGGTGTTTTTTTGCTGATCCGGTTCTTTACAGCCCAATATCAGTCCGACAAGAATTGATGCTAAGACTACAGTCTTCTTTATTTTCATTTTTTGGTTGTTTAACTTTTGAGCTGGTTTAACTTTTGTTTTTTTTGAGGTTGATCAGCGTCACCGAAAACAGGATAACAGCTATTCCGCCCCATTGCAAGGCTTTGATTTCTTCATTGAGTAGTAAATAGGCACTTAAAACTGAAACGGGGATTTCCAAAGCCGCGATAATACTCCCAAAACCGGTTCCGGTTTCGGGAAAGCCCTTATTGAATAGGATGGGAGGAAGAATAGTCCCAAAGAAACCAAGAAAAGTACCCCATTTCAAAAAAACAATCCAGTTAAACTCTTCCAGCAGTTGAACGTTCCAAAACACTACAACTGCCAAAAGCCCTCCGTATACCAGGTATGTGCTTCTCTTAAGCGTGGGCAGTTCCAGGGAAATTTTGTTGGAGGCATATATTGCGGCGGTATAGCTTAAAGCGGCCAACAGGCCAAAACCAATTCCGGTAAAATTGACGGTTACAGAATCCTCAAAAACCTTTGCGGCAAGCATGGTGCCTACAATGGCAATAATAGAACCTGTTACTTTAGTTTTATCAATGCGTTCCCTGCCAGTAAAAAACTCCAAGACCACCCCCATCCATATCGTTTGCATGAGTAGTACAATTGCTACCGATACAGGAACATATTGTATGGATAAATAGTAAAAACTGCTGGTTAGCCCCAATGATGTTCCAAAAAGCATCAATTTCAGCTTTGGATAAATTGAAGCGGTTTTATTTTCAGGCTTTCGGGAAAAGAACAATGACAAAATACTCAGTAGCAATGCTCCAAAAAGGAACTGGGAAAACGTCAATCCGGCAGTACCGATACCTCTGTTGTTCGCAAATTTCACGAAAGTGGCCAGTATACCATAGCTTGCCGCTCCAATTGCAATGTATACTGCTCCTTTTAGCTTGTTGTTCATTCTGAAGAATTTTGTTTAAGTGCAAGACCAAGGTTTTTTTCTCATGGGGAAAGTACTTATGACCAGTACTTCCGTTCGGAATAGCTTTTTGCCACCAACGGACTACTTACTTTTTGGAGCATCAACCTGCTTTGAAAGCCTGTTGGCAGCACAGTAGAACATGGGGTTAAAGTGATATGGCATTTCCCATCTTGATTAAGTTAAAATTAGAGGTCAAAAATAATCAGGCTACCACGCTGAGACCTTTACATATGTTGAGTGGGTAAAACAATTACCGATTTTTGCCGACAAAATTCTACTCAATTGTGTTGGTGTATTATCCGGACGGCTGGGTCAAATCTGCCAACTTTTATAGCCTCCCTGCGGGTTAAATTCCGGAAGCAATTTATTTCTGATTTGATAGAATAATGAGGGCAGAACCGATCGCCCCCTCTTTAAGAGTTTATCCCGATGGAACAATCCCAATGACTTTGCACGGGGATTCTGACAAATACAACTAGTTCCTTTTCTCTACTGACATAGGGCTGTCACCGACCGGATTTAAGTTTGCATCATATCAAATTTTAAACAGTAATAAAATGACAAGAGTTACCGGCAAAAGTTTTAATCCAATCGAATTTCCAAGACCTACAATGATTTCAGTTAATGGCGTGGTACTGGAAGTATTTGAAGCAGGTCAACAAAATTCAGGGAAAGCTATCGTTCTCTGTCACGGTTTTCCGGAGCATGCATTTTCATGGCGTTATCAGATACCGGCTCTCGCTGCAGCAGGCTTCCATGTCATTGTCCCAAATCAACGTGGCTATGGTAACTCATCCCGCCCGACCGAAGTAACAGAGTATGGTATAGAACACTTGACCGATGACCTTATCGCGCTTCTCGATCATTATGGATATAAGGATGCCACCTTTGTCGGTCACGACTGGGGTGCTAATATCGTTTGGAGTTTGGCACTATTGCATCCTGAGCGGGTAAATAAAGTAATAAACCTGGCTTTGCCTTATCAAGAGCGTGGAGAAAAGCCATGGATTGAGTTGATGGAAGAACTAGTTGGAGCAGACTTCTATTTTGTTCACTTCAATAGACAGCCTGGAGTAGCAGATGCTATAATGAATGAAAATGTATTCCGCTTCCTGCGTAACATATTCCGCAAAAACATACCCATCACTCCCCCTGAACCCGGAATGCTTATGATCAATCTTGCAAGGGCAGAAAAACCACTTGGGGAGCCCTTAATGGATGATAACGAACTGTCTGTGTTCGTTTCTGCTTTCGAATCATCCGGGTTTAACGGAAGTATAAATTGGTACAGAAACCTTGATAGAAACTGGCACTTAATGGCGGACGTAAAACCAATCATTCATCAGCCGACCCTTATGATATATGGTGAACAGGATACGATTCCAAAGTCCGAAAACCTTAAAAACATCGTTCCCAATCTGGATATTGTCAGTCTGGATTGTGGTCATTGGATTCAGCAGGAAAAACCTGAGGAAGCAACCCAATCAATTTTAAATTGGCTAGAACAACAGAATGCTTACTAAGGATATAGAAACATATTACCCTCAAAGCCGAACAGATTGGAGGCAATGGTTGGAAAAAAACCATCGGTCCAAACAGGCTGTCTGGCTTGTTTATTACAAGAAAAAGTCCAGTTTCCCTTCATTAAGCTGGAGTGAGGCCGTTGATGAAGCACTTTGTTTTGGTTGGATTGACAGCACAAAAAAAACGATTGACGATTTTTCGTTTATGCAGTTTTTTAGCAAACGTAAACCTAAAAGCAACTGGTCAAGAATCAACAAAGAAAAAGTTCAGCAACTCATTGACAGCAAAAGAATGACAATAACGGGTTACAAAAGCATTGAGGCTGCAAAACAAAACGGCTCCTGGACAATTTTAGACGAAGTAGAAGAACTCTTAATTCCAAACGACTTAGAATGTGCACTCGAAAAGCATAAGGGCTCAAAAGATTATTTCCTGGGTTTTAGTAAATCGACACGAAAAATAATATTAGGCTGGCTTGTCGCTGCCAAACGACAAGAAACCCGACAAAGACGCATTGACGAAGTGGTGGAAAGTGCAGCTAAGAACCTTAAACCGAAACACTTGCGATAGATAAGACACAACACGTTGTAGCGCTTTGCAAGTTGATCAAATGCTTTGAAAAGGACATAGGTCTGTGGAGCATGGGATAGTCACGCGAGATTCTCCAGAATTGCGTTCGGGAAAGTCCATCCTGTTTATTTCCTCACGGGACAGGTTATGTCTATTAAGTGAATTACCCACCCACGGCAGAGCCGATTATAAGCCGTTTAATAATTGCTGTACCAAATATTTTTTTGATTTTCCGGGTGATATTCTGGGAGTAAAATGCACTTTTATACTAAAAGAGGTATTCTATGGAAATATTGGAAAAAATTGACGATGCTGAAATAACATTCTCTGAAAATTTTGAGGCAGCAGAAATATATGAACAGATTTTTCCCACTGTGGCAAAATTTATTAGTTCCAGAGGAGGTTCATTTGAAGATGCAAAAGACATTTTCCATGATGCATTGGTGATTTTCATTGAAAACAAGACTAAAAACCCTGAATACAAAATAAAATCCAACAGCGCGTATATTTTGGGTATTTCAAAATATCTATGGATTAGAAAATTCCAAAAAGAAAGTCATAGTATTTCTTTAAGTAATATGGAAAACGAAGTCGAAATACCAGTAGATTACTTTCCGACAACAAACAATAAGCAACTACTTGATTTTTTGAAGATCGCCGGAAAAAGGTGTCTGGATTTGCTTCGTGTTTTCTATATCCAACAATTACCGGTAAAAGAGATTGTTAAGGACTTAGGCTATGCACACGAACATTCAGTCAGTGTACAGAAATACAAGTGTCTTGAGAAAGTGAGAAAAACCGTAAAAGAAAAATCCATGACTTATGATGACTTCACAGAATAACACAAGACTAATTGAAAGATATCTTAGCGGAAAGCTTTCTCACGCAGATAGGTTTTTATTTGAAGCAAAGCTGGTTATTGACCCTGATCTAAAGAGAGATCTTTACTTCCAGAAAAAAACACACCTATTGATAAAAATGTATCACAGGCAGAAGTTAAAAGAAGAATTTGAAGCCTTACATCATCAACTATTCAACAACCCGGATAAAATAGATTTCCAGCGAAGGATACACCAATTATTTAAATAACAATACTTATGATACAGGCGAATGTAATACCAATGGTGATAGATAATTCCGGCAATGGGGACCGTGCCTATGATATTTATAGCCTTTTGTTAAAAGAGCGGATTATATTTCTTAACGGTCCTATAAACCAATCTGTTGCGAGCATAGTAGTTGCCCAATTATTATATTTAAATAGCGTTAATCAAAACCAGCCTATCAATTTATATATACAAAGTCCGGGAGGGGAAGTCTACTCGGGTTTAGCCATTTACGATACAATGAAAATGATTTCAGCTGCGGTATCAACCTATTCTGTAGGATTTACAGGTAGTATGGGGACATTTTTATTAAGTGCAGGAGAGCCCGGCAAACGTTTTGCGCTCCCTCATGCAACTATTCATATGCACCCGACTGGAGGGGGGACCAATGGTTATACAGAGGATGTACGGATAGCTACCCAGGAACAAGAACGGCTTCAAACACAGATTTTTCATTTAATGGGTAACAACACTGGACATACATGGCAAGAGATTGAAGATTATTTCATAAGAGATAAATACCTAAATGCGCAGGAAGCCAAAAACTTTGGAATTGTAGATGAAATACTCGGTGATGCAAGTGACATTGTTATTCTAAATAAACTTAGGCCAGAAGTGAACCTTATGTTTAGGGAAAAACAAAATATTGAATCTATAACTACTTAATCTAGTGGGAAAAGGCTTGTAACAATTTGTAAATGTTATAGTGGATAATCATCAACCTGAATGATAGTGCTTCTACCAACATTTGTCAGGCGGATAATCCTTGGCTTACCTTTAAACGAAAATATGACGGACAGACAACTGACACAAATGTCCCGGTTAATTGAAACGCCAACGAAAATAAGAATATGGACAAATTTGAAATTACCATAGAAAATGTTGTTGAAGCGGAAAACAAACTTTTTTCGGCTCAACTTGTAAGTAATGTGGACATTCTTGACCAGCTTTTGCACGATGATCTGATTGCAGTTGCACCGACAGGACAAATTGTAACCAAAGAGATGGACTTAAACTCACATAAGGCGAAAACAATGACTATTGAAGATGCTTCAACAGAAATTGACGCCATTCAAATAACGGGCGACACCGCACTTTCAATCGTTACTATGACAGCGAGAGGTGAAATGATGGGAACACCCTTAGAGGGAAAATTCAGGTATTTTAGAGTTTGGAAACGCTTTGATGGAACGTTGAAAGTTATCGGAGCAAGTTTTATGCAATTACCTTGAATTAAAAGTGGACAAGAACCATGTATCCTTTAACTTCATGGAAACTAGAATTACCTGAAATTCCAGTGGAGAAGAAATACCTATTACCACAACAACTGGATTTTCGTGGTTTGTCTAGCATCAGAAATGAATCCCTCTGAACTCCGGAAACCCCACTCACTTTCTTAAAAATACCCTAGGACCGACTGTTAAGAATCAGTTCACCGAGTTGTACTAATCTAGTGAGTGCCTGTCCCGGGATATTTTATCCTGGGAACAGAGTGTGCCGGGAAGCCAGCTTCCAGGGTAGACAAACTTCTCACAATCCAACAATGCGACTATCTCCCCTCCAGCTGGCTTTTTGATTAGGCCAATAGGAACTTCAATAAGTAAGATCAAATGCCTTTAAAAATTCAGATCAGATCAGGCTTCGTCTCCGGATGCTTTTCCCAATACTGGACAATGGAGGGCATGTATTCATCGCTTTCGATGGTGCCTTGTAAGTCGGCTTTTTGGCCTTGGTAAAGATAGATTTTATTGTCCACGACCTTCTCTACAGTCAGAGCTTCTTTTTCTAATAGGCCTTTTACTTTTTCCCAATCCTGCGGATCTGTAATAAAAGTTTCAAACCGGATATAAAATTCCTCTCCGATGGGAGGGATGGGGTAATCACTTGGAATCTCCGTGCTGATCAAAGGGTCTGTGGGAAAAATGATTTTCATGGTTGCGGCAATTTTTTGATTTTTTAAAACTAACTATGATTGCCTAGAAAGACAACCTATTTTACCTTATACCACCTGAGACGGTAGTTCAGCGCCGATTGCAGGAGCGAACTGTAAAACAATTATCGGTGGATCTTAAGCAGAAGTTTCCGGATTTGGGGTTGTCTCCACGCAACTTGTGGAATATGAACCGCTTTTATGAAAACTACTATCAAAAAGATAAAAAACTGCAACAAGCTGTCGCAGTTTTGCAGTGGGGGCACAATCTACTTTTGCTTGATAAAACACAATCGTCTGATGCCGTAAGTTTTTATGCCGGCCAAACATTGGCAAAAGGGTGGTCTAGAGATCTATTGCTTAATGCCATTAAAAAGGACACCTTCGGTCAGGCGCTAAAGCAGCTGAAGGCAAACAACTTCGGACAGACTCCTCCTGAAACCCATGCCGACTACGCCAATGAAGTATTCAGAAGTACGTATAACCTTGGGTTTTCAGGCATTACAGAACCGATGAAAGAACTGTAGCTTGAAAACCTTTTGATCGCCAAAATCAGGGCTTTTATAATCGACCAGGGCAAAGGATTTAGCTTTATTGGAAATCAAGATGGCTGGAATATAATGGATGGGAATATTTTGTGGATATGCTTTTCTTTTACAGAGGATTACAATCTTTAGTGGAAATAGAATTGTTATGAGAGCCTTTAAGGTAGAATATATAGGTAAAATGAATCTATATCTTTCTCTGCTGGACAGGTTGGAAAAGGGAGAAAAAAATCCTTTCAAAGGCATTATTCTTTGTACGGACAGGGATCATCTAGATGTGGAGATCGCCTTGCAGGATATCAGCTTTTACTTCAGAAAGAGCAACTTAAAATATTGATTGTAAATGAAATTAACGATTATGAAAAGAGTGATCTTCGGGAACTGATTTTTCTAAAAGCTCCAAATAAGCTCTTCTTCTTCTCTTTGCCAGGATCGACTGTTACGGACATGTCCAGTGGACATTTTTGTAAGGAGTGGCCAGACTGAAGCAAAATGGGGTGGGATCAGAAACGTATCGGCACGAGGGTTGGTGAGGTAATTTATTAACTGATATCTGAATAATTAAAATCTTATAATTAAAATTTTTGACAAAATGGAAAGCGGACAAAACAATAAAAAGAACTATTGGAAATTCTTTGCGATGATTGCTACTTCCATGATCGCAATGTTTCTGTTAATGTACACTCATTCTTACCAAATTATCGACCACTTTTGGTTTAGTGAAACTCGATTGTTTATGACCATTATTATGGGTAGTTCTATGCTAATTATTATGCTTCTCTATATGCTGGACATGTATAAAAGTAAAAAGATTAACATTGCAATAGTTGGATTAGGAGCTTTAATGATACTTGGAGCAATTTGGTTGGTAAGAAGCCAAGTAACTATCACTGATACTGATTATATGGAAGGGATGATTCCACATCATTCGATTGCAATATTAACAAGCGAAAGGGCAAAAATCAAAGACATAAGAGTTCGGAAACTTGCGGACGAAATCATCAAGGCTCAACGCAAAGAAATTATGGAAATGGAATGGCTGATTAAGGATATTGAAGAGAATGGAATAGTAGAAACAGAAGCAGAAAATGAAAATAGACCTGTTCCAAAATTTGAAGGAAAGTTGGATAAAGAAACCAAAAGCATTGAAAGTAAATAAAAAGGCAGCTACTAATCCTCTCCAATACAACCGGACTAGCCTGGTATAGAGGATATTTTAAGGAGGAACTCAGCCAAGATCAAATCAACCGAATATTGAATAATTTGATGGCAATAAGGTAATCGTAGGCCATACATTACAAGCAGAAGTAACGAGCATTTTCGATGGAAAAGTAATCGGTATAGACATAAAGCACCCCAAGGGCTATCAAAAATATTGGCCATTTCATGAATCAGAAGGGCTACTAATCTCAGGCGATAAGCTATACAGAACAATGCATGATGGTACGAAGGAAATCCTGTGAAAAAGCATCTTTTTAGCAGGTAAACCTTCCCGTTATAGTACTCCTGCAGCAGGCAAACATACGGCTAGGAACGGAAGTTGTATTCCTGATGGTGATATTACGATAAACTATACCAACGCCCATGCTGGAATTTACTGAGAAAGGCATTTATTGTCCGAGAGCCGATGTGTACATCGACCCCTGGAAGCCGGTGAAGAATGCCCTCATCACACACGGACATAGTGATCATGCAAGATTTGGCAATGGACATTACCTCTGTCATCAGGATACGTTGACTATTCTTCGCCTAAGGTTGGGGCCGGATATTTCTGTTCAGGGCATAGCTTATAACCAAACAATTTCCAAAAATGGGGTAAAGATCAGTCTGCATCCTGCAGGGCATATTATCGGTTCAGCTCAGGTCCGTCTGGAATATAAGGGTGAGATATGGGTGGTTTCAGGAGATTATAAATTGATCCCTGATGGGCTAAGCGTCCCTTTTGAGCCGGTGAAATGTCACCATTTCATCACAGAATCCACGTTTGGTCTTCCTATCTATAATTTCCCCGCTACTCAAAAGGTTTATGCCAGCATCAACGGATGGTGGAAGCAAAATGCAGCGGAAGGATTCAATTCGGTTATCATCGCCTACGCCTTGGGAAAGTCCCAATCCATTCTCCATCAGTTAGACCAAAGCATCGGGGCGATTTTTCTCCACGGAGCTGTGGCAAATGTCACCAATGCATTCCAGGCAGAAGGTTACAATTTTCCGGGGACCTGGGTCACACCCGAGACGGATCGAAAAACCATAAAAGGAGCTATGATCGTAGCACCGTCTTCCGCCTTATCCACGCCGTGGATCACGAAATTCTCCCCTTCCCGCAAGGCCGTGTGCAGCGGATGGATGCAGCTGAGAGGGGCCCGAAGACGGGCAGGGGTGGACCGGGGATTTGTTTTGTCAGATCATTGTGACTGGGCACAGCTCAATGAGGCTGTTCTGGCTACCGGAGCCGAAAATATCTACGTCACCCATGGGTATCAGGCTACCTATGCAAAATGGCTGAGAGAGCGTTATGGACTGAATGCCACGGAAATAAAAACACAATTTGAACCTGCAACCGGAGACCTTGAATGAGTTATGAGGGCATTTACCAAAATGTTTACGGCCGTGGACCAGACTACGAAAACCAACCAGAAAATCCTGGCTATGGTAGAGTATTTTACCTTTGCGAAGGAAGAGGACAAGATTTTCGCAGTATCCATTTTGATCGGTAACAAACCTAAAAGACCTGTGAAAACGGCGGAGCTGAAAGTATGGGCCGCACAACTGGCGGACCTGCCTATGTGGCTTTTTGAAGAGTCGTATTACACGGTGGGAGACCTGGCTGAAGCCATAGCTTTGATGCTGCCTGCTCAACAAAGTGAGCATCATTTTACCCTAAAAGATACTTTGGAGCTTCTTTCCCGGTTGACTGATCTGCCATCTGATGAAAAGAAAAAACTGATCATATCCTATTGGATGGGTGCCCCGCTAGAGGAGAGGTTTGTATTCAACAAGCTTATCACGGGAAATTTCAGAATGGGGGTCTCCCGTCAATTGGTGATCAAAGCGCTGGCTACCTATTTGGGTCAGGAGCAGACCTCCATTGCCCACCAATTGATGGGGAAATGGAATCCCTACGAGGAATCCATGGCCTCCATGTTTTCGGAAGAAAGCCACCTGGATAAACCGTACCTCCCATATCCTTTTTTCCTGGCCTATCAACTGGATACCGATGCGGAGAATCTCGGGCCAATCAGTGAATGGTACATAGAGAAAAAACTCGATGGGATACGCGGACAGATCATTGTCAGAAACGATGGGATTTTTGTGTGGAGCCGGGGGGAAGAACTATTGACCGATAAATTTCCTGAGTTCAGATCCCTGCAGACTTCCCTTCCCAACGGTACGGTGATAGACGGGGAAATAATCCCGTGGAAAGATGACATTCCATTGCCTTTCCAGGTGATGCAGACCAGAATCGGTAGAAAGAATATCTCGCCCAAATACCTAAAGGAAGTCCCCTTGGTCATGGTTTGTTTCGATGTTTTGGAATGGGAAGGAGAAGATTTGAGGCAAAAAAATCTGGTGGACAGGCGGGAGGTGCTCAAGAAAATTGTTTCCGAGCATACAGAGGGGAAGTTATTGCTTTCGGAAGCTATGGAGTTTAATGATTGGCAGGAAGTAGCGGCTTTTAGGAAAAATGCACGGGAATTCCATTGTGAAGGGGTGATGCTTAAAAGAAAAAGCAGCACGTACGAGGTAGGCAGACGGAGAGGAAACTGGTGGAAGTGGAAAACAGATCCCATGACCGTAGACGGGGTATTGCTCTATGCCCAAAGCGGCCACGGAAGGAGGGCAAATTTATTCACAGATTACACGTTTGCTGTTTGGGACGGAGATCTTCTGGTGCCTTTTGCCAAAGCCTATTCGGGATTGACGGATAAGGAAATCAATGAGCTGGATAATTGGATAAAAAGAAATACTTTGGAAAAATTTGGTCCGGTACGAAGTGTGAGACCTGAGTTCGTATTTGAAATTGCCTTTGAAGGAATCAATTCCAGTTCTAGGCATAAGTCAGGTGTCGCACTCCGCTTTCCTAGAATCCTACGGTGGAGGAAGGATAAATCCGCCAAAGCGGCCAATACTATAAATGACTTGAAGCAATTAATAGAAGCTCAAAATCCATGAACCCCTTTGCAGATGTATGGTTTTCTGACCAAGGCTGGACTGCCCATGACTTTCAAAAAAAGACCTGGGATGCAATTGCAAAGGGGCGATCCGGCCTGCTCAATGCCCCTACAGGATACGGCAAAACCATGGCTATTTGGTTTGGGGTACTTTATCATTACTACATTCAGAGAAAAGTAAAAAAAGGAAAGGATACGCGAAAACTCCATTGCCTTTGGATCACGCCGCTAAGGGCACTGTCCAGTGAAATCCATTCGGCTACCAATCTGGTCAGTGCTGATATGGCTTTGGATTATGAGATTGGCTTGCGTACCGGGGATACTTCCACCAAGCTACGGCTGCAGCAAAAGAAAAAACCTCCCCAGGCACTGGTGACCACCCCCGAAAGTGTTCATATCCTGTTGGCGGGCAAAGGCTATACGGAGTATTTTTCAGAGCTGGAATTTGTGGTAGTGGATGAATGGCATGAACTCATGGGCAGTAAAAGAGGTGTGCTGGTTGAGTTGGCTTTGAGTCGCCTGAAAGCACTTAATCCAAAGCTGAGGATCTGGGGGATTTCTGCTACCATCGGCAATCTGGAAGAGGCTAAAGAAATTTTGCTGGGTCCGGAAAACAAAGGGGTTATGATCAAATCTGCCATTAAAAAGAAGCTTAAGATTGAAACGTTACTTCCCGATGTACTGGAGCGTTTTCCCTGGGGCGGTCACTTAGGAGTTCATATGGCCGAAAAGGTTATCCCGTTGATTGAGCAAAGCCAATCCACGTTGCTTTTCACCAACACCCGGTCCCAGGCAGAAATCTGGTATAGGCAGGTACTGGACCTGAAGCCAGACTGGGCAGGTGTGATTGCCCTTCATCACGGTTCGCTGAGCAATGAAATCCGCGTTTGGGTGGAGGCTGCGCTCCATGAAGGTAAATTGAAAGCTGTGATTTGTACCAGCAGTCTGGATCTTGGTGTGGATTTCCGACCCGTAGATACAGTGGTGCAGATAGGATCGCCAAAGGGCATAGCGCGCTTTCTCCAGCGGGCAGGGCGAAGTGGGCATCAGCCAGGCGCATTGAGCCGTATCTATTTCTTACCTACGCATTCGTTGGAGATTATGGAAGGAGCTTCATTGAAATTTGCTGTGAAGGAAGGGATGATGGAACGGCGTATCCCTTATGTCCGCTCTTTTGATGTGCTGATCCAATACCTGGTTACCTTGGCGATTTCGGAAGGATTCAAAGCCGAGCAGACCTACGAAGAAGTGAAAAGCACGCATTGTTTTTCTTCCGTCAGCAAAGATGAATTCAACGAATGCCTGTGGATGATTACCAAAGGCGGGCGTTCACTGGGAGCCTATGATGAGTTTCATAAAGTCGTGGCTGATCAGGGAGTTTACCGTGTAACCAACCGTAAAATCGCCCACAGGCATCTGCTCAACATAGGGACAATTGTGAGCGATGCAATGATGCAGGTGAAATTCATGAGCGGAAAATACTTGGGGACCATAGAAGAGTGGTTTATTTCCCGGCTGAAGCCGGGAGATGCATTTTGGTTTTCCGGAAAAAATCTGGAACTGATCATGGTAAGGGAGATGCAGGCAATTGTGAGAAACAATTCCGGCAAAAAAGGTGCAGTTCCCTCCTGGATGGGAGGAAGGTTGCCTCTTTCAGTGGATCTTGGCCGGGCATTGCGGCATTCCATGGACATGATCCACCAGCCAATCACCCGGAGAAATCCCGAACTGCATTTTTTGCTCCCCTTGTTTTCCAAGCAAAAAGAGCTCTCTGCACTTCCTGCTGAGGGCACACTTCTAATCGAAAGCATCCAGACCAAGTATGGGCATCACCTTTTTGTATATCCCTTTGAAGGGAAATTTGTACACGAAGGAATGGCGGCTGTAATTGCTTTTCGCCTGAGTAAGGTAAAGCCGGCTACATTTAGCATTGCTACAAATGAATATGGGTTTGAGTTGTTAAGCGATACACCCATACCTGTGGAGGACGCTCTGGAATCGGGACTTTTCACCACGGATGATTTACTTGATGATATCCGGTTGGGGATCAATACTACCGAAATGGCGCGCAGAAGATTCAGGGATATCGCAAGCATTGCAGGTCTGGTTTTTCAGGGATACCCGGGCAAACCTATTAAGACGCGGCATCTTCAGGCAAATTCAGCCTTATTCTTTTCCGTTTTTGAAGATTATGATCCGGCCAATCTCCTGCTCAGACAGGCATACGATGAGGTGATGGATTTTCAACTGGAATCTGCCCGTATGTATGCCGCTTTTGAAAGGATCAGTGCCCATGCGGTTAATTTGACCTTTCCTTCTAGGCTTACACCCTTTTCTTTTCCTATTTTCGCAGAATCCTTCCGGGAGAGGTACAGCAACGAAGACTGGCAGACCCGCTTGGGTAAACTTAAAGACCGGCTGGAAATATGAGTGTTGCCGGATGAACTATGGATTTTTATTACAAAGAAGAATTAATACAGTTATTACCACAAAAAGCCGCTTTTTTACCTGAAAATCGGCTACTTGTAGTTGCAGACATCCATCTTGGGAAAGCATCACATTTCCGAAAAGCAGGAATTATGATTCCATCGCCTATACTATCGGCTGACCTCCAGCGCATGGATGAATTGATCACTGCCTTAAATCCTGCGACCGTCGTGTTTTTGGGAGATTTATTCCACAGTAGCTTCAATAATGAATGGCTGGAACTGAAGGAATTTCTTCTGCGGTATCCAGCTGTCCATTTCATCCTGACTAAGGGAAATCATGATATTTTACCTGCCTCAGTGATGGAGGATACCAGCATAAGGGTGGTAGATGAATATGAAGTGGGAGAGCATCTACTTTTCACCCATGAGCCCCAAGAGAGAGGGCGAAATGGACGACTGATCATATCTGGTCATATCCACCCAGGGGTGTTGATAAAAAGCAAAGGCAGACAAAGCTACCGGTTGCCCTGCTTCTATTATCACAATGGGAATTTGATCCTGCCTGCCTTCGGTCACTTAACTGGCTTACATATTCTCAAGAAAGCATCCGGGGTGAAAGTCTTCCCGGTATTTTCAGATGAAGTCATTGCCTTGTCTTAGAAATGATTCTGTGGGTGGTCCTAACCTAGGTCTGTAAATTATGCCTATTCCCCAAAAACCGGGACTGTCTCTGCGATAAGCTCCTAGAATTCTGATTCTCCGAAAGCTGGATCCCAGTGAGACTGATTACCTGAACTGGAGAGCTCTTTTTTTATATTATAGGTAGTTAGGTGTTTAGGGTGCAAGGGAGCGCGAGGGAGTGGACAATAAGTTTTTCCTTGCAGAAAGAGGGGATGCTTTTACCCTTCAAAAGTATCGTAGGGAATTGCTTCAACACGATCGATCCAGATCAAGAGAGAGATTTCGAATTGGTAAATTACATATCACCCACCTTTCAATTCAATTTTCCAGAGGTTGAAACATCTGGAAAGAAAATGAACCGTTCCTTTGGGACTGCTAAGAAAAGTACTGGCAACAATGCCTGTAGGCAGGCAATTCAATCCTGATTACAGACGAAGGCTTTTGCTTAAAGGCTGAAGGAGGGAGGAGGCAGTGCTATTTTTGCAATAGGGAAACCAGGCAATGCTGAGGAGGATTTGAGGTTCAGTGTGAAGTTATTTAAATACCATTAGACAATTCTTATCTCTTATTGGGAATATTTAGCTTTTGTAAATTTATGTAGTTAATAATATGTATTTTGATGCATTTATTATGTATTTAATATTTTAATAACAAAAATCATCATTATGGAATGGATACTTGTAAAATAAGTGTTTGGTCTAGATAGTTTTATTTAATATATTTCGATTGTTTAACAGATATACCATGTCTCTTTTTTTTGCGAGACCTAATTTTGTTTTATAAATGTTGAACAATTGAATAAATCCTATATGGGATACTTTTCGGGTTTTACGGAGTGTTCTATATACGATGTCGAATGGCGTAACCACAAGGATAAATGCATCGAAACCGAGCTTTTTACTAAAAAAACTATATAATTTAATCAATTAACTTTTTACCAAAAAAAACGTCTATGGAAGAATACTTAGCAGTTATCAAATTGTTTGCCGGAAATTTCATACCCCGGGGATTCATGGCATGTGATGGTCGGTTATTGGCCATATCGCAAAATTCCGCCTTGTTTTCACTATTGGGCACCCAATATGGTGGAGATGGAGTGACAACTTTTGCGTTGCCTGACCTTAGAGGTAGAGTGCCATTAGGCCCTGGGCAGGGACCTGGATTGTCTAACAGAACATTGGGCGAAATGTCAGGAACTGAGAACAATACCTTGCTTGTCCCAAATATTCCGCCGCACAACCATATTGCAGGCTTAAACGATGCCGCAGTTACCGTGAAGGCCTCTAATGTCGAAGGAACAGAGCAGATTCCGGGTACCAATGGTGCAACAACCCTAGGAGCAAGCACCAATGGAGGAAGAGGGATTAACATTTATAATGCAGAGGCCCCGAATGTGGCTATGAACACAGGGGCTACTGTGACTGGCAATGTGACAGTTGGTATTACAGGCGCCGGACTTCCGGTCAATAACATGCAGCCGTATACTGCACTCAATTATATTATTTGTGTTTCCGGAATATATCCTTCTAGGGAATAACTCCTTGTATACCTTTTAATTTCAAGTTTCAGGCGGGGCTTCGGTTCCGCCTGATTTTACTTTTACCAATTACCTATCTAATTAACAAAATTGTTTTCCAGAGCTTCTGGAACAATAGGCTAAAAATTTAAGAGATGTTTATTGCTCATTGACATTTTGGAAGTAGCAACTATGGAAAAATTTTACAAAACTAATTTCAGAAAGTTCTTATTCCTAGTGATGGGACTTTTTTATACTGCCCAGTTATATGGCCAAACGTATACCGAAACTTTTGATGATGGCCCAGATGCAGTGACTTCTTTAAATAGAACTATCGGGGGAACTGTGTTTAATTTTTTGTTTACCGGCGATGGTGATGGGGGAGACTTTGCATTCCTTCCGAATTATGGTGAGTCAAATGGCCCTTCATTGGATCTGAGGTCCTTTGCTCCTAATTTAGGTACAACTGAAAAAGTATTAATTGCAAGAAGTGATGGCCAACTTTTTGTTTTTACAAGTTTATTTGTGCGGAATGATACAGGAACCTCTATTACAGTTCAGGGATATAAATCAGGATCACCTGTGGGAACTTCCAGCATTGTTGCTACCGGACAGGTTATCACAGTCAATTCCGGAACTTTGGTGGATCAAATCCAACTTACCGCAACCGATTTTTGGAATGTCAACATAGATAATTTCACTTGGAGCGTGCCAGTTTTCTCTGCTCCGACGGTCACCACTTCCGCGGCAATATCGGTTGATGCCTCATCCGCTACACTTGGCGGAAATGTAACCGCTGATGGTGGTGCCACTGTGACTGCCAGAGGATTTGTATATTCTGCAAGCGATGCTACACCCACTTTAGGTGAAGGTGGTGTGGCGAATCTAGCATCTGGCAGTGGTACAGGGACTTTTAACGTCTCGGCGACAGGACTGAATGCTTCAACTACTTATTATTATCAGGCATATGCAACAAATAGTGTAGGCACGGTGTATGGTGGGGTTCAGAATTTTACCACCACTGCTTTGCCAGTGCTGTTAAGCACTAATCCAATACTGTCTTTTTCAAGTAATAGCGGTTTTGGGGACAAGATTGCCGGAGACGGGGATGGTGGATCAGTGCCGATTAGCGACATAAATATACAAGCTTACCCTATCAATAATACAGGTACGCATCTTAATACCGGCCTGTTGGAATACCACGATGGTTCTGAGCCCGATTGGGTAGGTTACCCAGCTATCATTGTATATGGAGCCGAATCAAATACTACATTTTACGGGTGGTCTATTAAATCAGAAAGTGGGGCTGAATTCTCACTAAACAGTTTGGATTTTCATGATTGGGGAAATTATAATGGGGCAGATTTTACGGTTGAAGCCTACAAAGATGGGGCATCTAAAGCTACTTATGACTTTGCGGGAAATACAGATGGTTCATATGTATCATTATCCAATCCTGGAAATCTTCCCACTGAATTCTCTGACGTAGATGAAATTAGAATTTATCAGGCTGACGGTGCGGATTCCTATATAGCAATCAACAATATTGGGGTAGGTACTCCGGTCCCAGCATTACCCAATTCCGCACCAGTTGCCACCGCGCCTTCGGCTCCTACAGTAAATGAAGACGAGACCAATGTGGCATTGGCAGACAATATACAGGTAAATGATGCTGATGGGGATAATCAGTCTGTGATCTTTACTGTCACAGGTGGAACTGTATCCTTGGGGACCTCAGGCATCAGCTTCAGCAGTGGCACAAATGGCTCAGCCAACTTCACGGCTTCCGGTTCACTAGCCGATATCAATGCGGCTCTGGATGCTGCTACTTTTACCCCTGCACCTAATTTGTACGGCACCAATGCTGGTACGATTTCTTTTGTTTCAAATGATGGAACAGCCAATTCCAATAACGCTTCGGTAACTTTTGCTATTGCGGGGGTCAATGATGACCCTACCATTACTGGATTGCCGTCTTCGGTTACTGTTACTGAAGATTCTACAGAGGACCCTTTTAATATTTCAGCAGCCACAATTAGTGATATAGATGCGGAAAGTGGACAACTGACACTTAAGTTGGAAGCAACAGGTGGTGTATTTGATATAGCGACAGGAACAGGAATCACGATTTCTGGCCACCTAACAGGTTTATTAACCCTGACAGGTAACTTGACCGATTTGAATAATTATATCAATGTGCCTACCAATGTCTATTTCAGGCCAGATGCCAACCTCAGTGGAACCGGCGCAGCTTCAGTAAACGTATCCATAAACGATAACGGGAATACCGGGTCTGGTGGGGGGACGGATATTTTCATAAGCTCAGTCAGTATCAATATTACCCCAGTTAATGATGCACCAGAAGCAGTTGATGATAATTATGATGTAGATGAAAACACTCCACAGACAGGGAATGTATTGGCAAACGATTCTGATCCTGAAGGTAATACGCTGACCGCTTCATTGGTAACCGCCCCGGTAAACGGAACAATTGTGTTAAATGCAGATGGAAGTTTCACCTATACACCAAACGATGATTATAGCGGACCGGACAGCGTGGTATACCAGGTTTGCGATAATGGAACTCCGTCTTTATGTGACACGGCGACTGTCTACTTTGATGTTCTGGAGACAGTAAACAATTCACCTGTGGTGAGCAATACAGAAGGTCATGTTTTCTGGAGAGAAGGGAATCCGCCTACCATATTAAAACCTTTTATTGTTGTCAGCGATCCGGATGGGGATAATATCACTAAAGCAATACTAACAAATTTATCCTCTGTAGCTGGTGATGAACTAAGTGTAGCTTCTCCCGGGCCTTATTCAATAGACTACAATACAAGTACAGGGGTGCTAACCTTGACAGGAACAGGAACAGCGGCTGAAATGCAGGCTGCCTTAAGAACCGTTATCTTTAGAAATTTCACAGATGACCCTGGGTTGGGCAACACTAGAAATACCCGAATTGTAAGTGTCTTTGTTGAAGATGAGAATGGTGCTACCTCTGATGCTGTTCCTAATCCTGGGATCTTTGTAACATCGATCAATGATGCGCCCTCAGTTACACTTCCCGCCAGCATCAGCATCATGGAAGACGAAAGCTCACCTCTGACAGCAATCAGTTTTACCGATGCAGATGCAGGCTCCTTACCTGTGACTGTGCTGTTCACTGTAGACAGTGGAACCTTGTCTGCAGATTCAGGAGCAGGAGTAACAGTGGGAGGATCCCCGACTTCCTTACTGTTGGAAGGTAGCATCGCTGATATCAATGCCTATGTAGCTTTGGAAAATCTGGAGTTCACAACCGATGAGAATGCAACTTCCGAGGTACAGCTGAACATTGACATCAATGACAATGGTAATACAGGTAATGGTGGGGCACTGAGTGATCAAGCAGATGTTACATTAACTGTCACAGCAGTAAATGATGCTCCTGTAAACACTGTTCCGGGAACGCAGCAAACTGATCAGGACGCAGCTCTAGTTTTCTCCAGTGGTAATGGAAACCTGATCAGTGTAAGTGATGTGGATGCGGGATCAAATGAAATGCAGGTCACACTTACCGCCACCAATGGATTGGTTTCCTTATCCGGTACTGCTGGTTTGAGTTTCTCGGTAGGATCAGGAGTAAATGATGGTACGATGATGTTTGTGGGCACCATTGATGATATCAATACGGCACTTAATGGAGTTATATTCAGCCCAAATGCAGGGTATAATGGCCTTGCAAGCCTTACTATCTCATCCAATGACCAAGGTTTTTCAGGCTCAGGTGGTGCACTGACCGAT
Organism: Algoriphagus resistens; assembly: GCF_001442615.1. GTDB lineage: Bacteria > Bacteroidota > Bacteroidia > Cytophagales > Cyclobacteriaceae > Algoriphagus > Algoriphagus resistens. The sequence goes on from NZ_LMXN01000001.1 coordinate 779,506, forward strand.
ACTGATGTAGTTTCAATAACTGTAAACTCTGTCAATCCAATTGTGACTTTAGTCACAAGCAGTGCTGTAAACGGTCCTTATAAGGTCGGAGATGAACTCTCTATTTCTGTCAATTTTGATCAGGCTGTTACTGTAAATACAACAGGAGGAAGGCCATTCCTAACGTTGGAAACAGGAAGTACGGATCGGGAAGCAGATTACGTGAGCGGCTCCGGAAGCAATGTTTTGATTTTTGACTATACCGTCCAGCAGGGAGATGTCTCGTCCGATTTGGATTATACAGCTCCAAACGCATTCGTACTTAACGGTGCTTCTATAGAAAATATTTCAGGGGATGCTGCAATAATCAGCCTTCCTCCTGCGGGATCAACCAATTCCCTATCAGGACAGAAAGAAATAATGATTGATGGAGTAATTCCAACTGTTACCAACGTTTCCGTACCGGCAAGTGGGACCTATTCCTCAGGTCAAAACCTTGATTTTACGGTGAATCTATCAGAAGCGGTAGTGGTGAATGGAAGTCCTCAGATAAGTATTACAATTGGTGCAAGTACTGTCCAGGCAAGTTATGTATCAGGTTCTGGTACAAGTGCCCTGGTCTTCAGATATACCGTTCTACCCGACGATCAGGATAATGATGGGATTGCCGTAGGCAGTTTGTCACTTAACAGCGGAACTGTAAGGGATGCCGCTGGTAACAACGCCAACCTCACATTAAATAGTGTAGAGGCTACCGATCAGGTATTGGTGGATGCGGTTGCCCCAAGTGGCTATTCTGTTTCATTTGAACTGGGTACACAATCAATCATTAATACCGTCAATGTCGGAACAATAGCATTTGAAGGATCAGCACTAGAAATCGGTTCTACGCTCAGTTATGAATTCAGCTCTTCAACCAGTGGAACACCGATCACTGGAACAGCATCAGTAAACTCGGAAACTCAGATTTTTGACAACGCAGGGGCAGGGTATGACTTGACATCCTTGGGTGATGGAACCATTACCCTAGCTATCAGTTTGACTGATGATGCGGGAAATGTTGGGCCGGATGTGACTACTACAGTCACAAAAGATGCCACTGCTCCAGCAGGCTATTCAGTGACTTGGGATGATGCGTTAATCAATGCTGCTGAATCTTCAAATACTTCATTCACTCTTGCAAATGCAGAAGTAAACACTACCGTCGATTATAGCATTTCGAGCAGTGGTGATGGCGGTATAGCGACTATCACTGGTTCTTTGCCTATCAATAGTTCAGCGCAACAGATCCCTGTGGATGTTAGCACATTGAGCGATGGTATTTTGACACTTGAGGTTATCTTAACAGATACTGGGAATAATGAAGGGGCTGCAGTCACCGCATCTAATGCAACTTTGGACCAAACACCACCGACAAGTCCTTCCACACCTGATTTGACAGATGCGAGTGATACAGGTGTAAGTAATACCGATAATATTACCGCAGATAATACACCTACATTCACAGGAACTGCTGAAGCCAATGCTTCCGTGGAAGTATTCGGTGATGGAAGTTCTTTGGGTACCACCGCTGCTGATGGCTCTGGGATTTGGAGTTTTACTTCTTCTTCCTTTGCAGATGGGACTTATGCAATCACCGCTACTGCAACAGATGCAGCAGGAAACATTAGTTCACCTTCTGCAGCTTTGTCCATCACCATTGATCAAAACGAATGTAATGCCCAGGCTGATTTCATTATCAGTCCTACTGAAGGCTGCACTAGTCCATTGACGGTTTTCTTTACTGATCAATCCACCTCTCCTGATGTGTGGGCCTGGGACTTTGGGGATGGATCCTCAAGTTCTGCCCAAAACCCTATTCATTCTTACACGGCTTATGGGGAATTCACAGTTAAACTGACGGTGACAGATACGGTCTATGGATGTTCTTCTACAATTGAAAAAGTTGTCTCTAATTATGAGTTAAGTCCTGAATTTACTTCGAATACAACATTTGGTTGTGGTCCGCTAACAGTAGACTTTGAAGACTTATCTGTTGGGGCAGAAAGTTGGGATTGGGATTTTGGGGATGGAAATACTTCAACTGATCAGAATCCATCCCACATTTATGAAAATCCTGGTGTTTATGCTGTAGCCTTAACTACAACCGGTGGCTCTTGCTCCAAAACAATAACAAAGACCAATTATATACAGGTAATAGGCCCTGATGTGGATTTTTCTTCGGATATCACCGAGGGATGCGGGCCTCTTACTGTGGCATTTACAAATAGTACCATTGGAAGTGCTCCTATAATAGGATGGGCATGGGACTTTGGAGACGGCGCTACTTCTACGCAGCAAAACCCAACCCATGAGTATGCCAGCGCTGGAACCTACACAGTCAAATTAACTGTAAATGACTTAGATGGTTGTTCCAGAACCCTGACAAAGACAGATCTGATCCAAGTTAATGTGTTGGAAGCTTCAATAATACCATCCAACGTGACTTGTAACGGTGGATCTGACGGGTCCCTAACAGCCACTCCTGATGAAGGCTTGGCGCCGTTTACCTATCAATGGAACAATGGAGCATCAACGGAAACCATAAATGGACTTTCTGCAGGAAATTACTCCGTGATAATCACTGATGCAAATGGATGTTCGGTAACCAAATCAGTTGTCCTTACTGAGCCAACTCCTGCAGCTCTAGCTACTTCAAATCCAACCTCAGTAAGCCACTCAAGTGCAGAACTGGGGGGTGAATTATTGAATGGGTTGGATTGTGCGCAGGAAACAGGAATTGTGTATGCAACCACTTCCAATCCTGATATTTCAGATTCCAAAGTTACAATGACTTTGACAGGCAATTTATTCAGCGAGGTTGTTACAGGCTTGCAGGTCAATACTGCTTATTATGTTAGAGCCTACAGTACTAACCTAAATGGAATTACTACCTACGGCAATGAAGTGACTTTTACCACGTCGAAAAAGACACTTGAAATCACAGCTGTTGCCGGGCAGAATAAAATCTATGGTGAAGCTGATCCTATATTCACCTATACAGCTTCTGGTTTTGAAGGAGGGGATGATGAAAGTATTCTGACAGGAACTCTGACGAGAGCTGTAGGTGAAAATGTCGGATTCTATCCAATTCAGCAGGGAACCTTAGACGCAGGGGCTAACTACACAATTGATTTTACAGGTGCAGACTTTGAGATCATCCCCGCAGC
>NZ_LMXN01000010.1 GCF_001442615.1 Algoriphagus resistens
GCCCTGCCTGCTTTGAAGGAATGCGTAGCCTGGCCCATTCCGCACCAAATCCTCCATCCCACATACTGCCCGGCTGGAATTGCTCAATAGCTTCATATAATCGGGGCATAGCTGTACCGGTATCTATCACACCTTCCAAAAAGGTGATGCGAAGGTTATTGAGTGGGATGTCAGACTTTACCTGTAGATAAAACAACATGGGATTCTCTTGAATATCCCTAGAAGCAGAAGAGCCCTCGCTCTCCTGCCCTTGACCGGAGTGATCAACCAAATCAAGAACTTCCGGCAAATTATCGGAGCGGGTCTCCCCGCCCCGATGGGTGTCTCCCAAACCATAGGAGACACTGGGGCGCGACCTATGAAGAAAATCCGCCCCGGGTGAATCAGCAACCTGTGCTGTGAGTGTGCTTGTGGGTACGCATAGGCATAGATATCCCACTAAGCATAGAAGTATGTTTTTTTTCATGCTTTTGATGTTTGTATTGCTGGATCCGCCACGGCGAGACAGGTGTCCGGTGTCGGGTGACCGATGTCCGGTGAAAAGAGACCGCAGACCGCAGACGGAAGACCGAAGTGAGTCAGTGCTCCTTGTGGAATTCCGAGTCATTTCGAACGGAGCCTGCGGAGAGAGAAATCTCTAGCTTCTTGACTCTTGACTCTAACCTCTTGGCTCTTGACTCTCCCCTCTTGCTACTTGATACCTGCTACTTGCTACTTCCCACAAGACATAGTTTTTCCACCTTAGCCTACTTGGCCAACCAGCAATAAATAAATACTAAGAAATGTGTCAGCTCTACCGGCTACTGTGAGCTTGCTGACGTGAGTGTGTGGTAACCGATCTGCTCAGGGATGTGCACCTCCCCTTAATCGGTCTTAAAAGTGAAGCCTTTATATAGGATTCTTAGGTTTCAAAGGATACAGGCGATCTACCGCGGCGATGCCGTGTACCTCTGGAAGGATGTAATAGGTATTCTCTCCAATACTGAGCTGGGGAGAACTAACTGACCCGCTTACCAACTGAGCATACCCTCCCACCCTATGGATCCTACAGGATACTGTCTGCAACAGAAAAGGAAGTAAATCAATCATGCTCGTTTTCATTAGAAATGAAAAATGGTAAAACGAGTCTTTGAGAATTGGAAAGCTGGCAATTCCAAAAATTGGAAGGGCGAGCAAACTCCAAATTCTAATGCCACTAGGCTCTGGTAAGCCACCTGTCAATGACAGTCCGCGCATTTCAAAAAGGAGTGCCCGCCCTATTTCTTTGCAAAATAGGAAACGGGACCACTCTTTGAACTCTCGCGCGGAAAATTTACCAGATTTAGTGGCGAGACTCATTGAGCAGTCCTTCAAAAGAAGTTCTGCATTTTAATTAGTGTTTACTTATATCGATTTTCAACTAATTTATATGAAGCCAAATATATAACTATATTATCATTTTGCAAATTTAAATTCCTATTTTGAAAATATTTCTTCTGAAAATAAAGTGATAACCCCAGTTTCGCTCCTAATGAAATCAAGGGGATCAAAAAATTCAGTAAACGAGTTCAAACTCATTGAAGAGTTTGAAGGGATTGGAGCACTTTTTAACCAAGGCTCGATAGTTAGTTTGTCTAGACTTCAAGAACATCAACCGACTAACTTATCTAAAGCCCTTCAAATGGGATTTAATACATACACTGATAAACTAAGGAATCCTGAGCGGTTTTCTCTAGAGGACATTATCAAGCTGGCTATAGTAATTGGAACTGACTATCGGAAGATTCTTGAGGTCATTCAGCAAGAGATTAAAGAAAAATTCAAAGTTTAGTAATTATGTCACTCTATATTTCCCATTTAGATATGGCTGAATCTGAAAGTTGAGATAGCCCAGAGAAGAGGTCTGTGATTACTGAGGAGGGGAAAGGGGTGATTTGAAATATCACATTGCCGAACTATATGGTTTCTCTAACGGAAATTTTTTCCCGAGTTCAAGTTTTAATTCAGTGTAAAACGAGTAAAGATTTTCAATGCCTGTCTTAAGTTTATCAACTCTTTTATCATAGTCAATCGCCTTACGTTTAAAAGAACCGTATCTCTTACCATCCTCGGATATTGAGCTTCGAAAATCGTTAGTGGTTTTTGGAAATCTATGTGCCATTGAATTTCTCAAATCATTAATCTCCTTTAAATTATTTGAGGCAGTGATCAATATATCCTTAATTTTTAAATCTTCAATCTTCGAAATCACACTTGTACCCCACCGAACATCAAATTCAGAACTGAACTTTTCAATGAATGCCAAATTGATAATTTGCAAAATAACATCACGGGCTGAGATCAAATAATACATCGTAGTTTCAAAATAAAACTCAAATTGATTCAAATGAATCACCTTTTCTTCACTCTTAAATTCCTGATCTGTTTGAGCTATTCCTCTGTTGAAATTCACTAGAGTATTTACATATGACTGTCGTAAATTCCATATTTTAGTGTTTAGAACTAGGTCCCAGTGATAAAGATTTTGAATCTGATGAACTTCTTTAATAGATTTTTCTCCTCCTAACAAAAGAGTAATGTCCTTAATAAAGGAAAATCCAAATCCCCCCATTTCAGGAAAAGTCCTAGAAACCTTCAACCACTCTTCATTTGTTGGGTATTTATAGTTTTCCATTCTTAGTATCATAGCCTTCGCTTATTCATTAAGAGCTCTCTCATGTATTCCAACAATTCCTGATTTTTCCAATTCATCAAATATAACCTCGATATTAGTCATGGCTTGGGGACGCATACCAAATCTTAATTCACGTTGTTGACTGAATGTAAACACTACTCTTTCTTTTGCTCTAGAAAGAGCTACAAAGAATGCACATTTATCTTCATCAGGTTGCCTCTGAAACGACCAAAACGCACCATCTTCCAATCCAACAAATATTATTGTATGGTATTCAAGACCTTTGCTTTTATGAATTGTCATTACCGGAATGGTGTCCTTTCCTAACAGCATATCTAAGGCAGTAATCAAGCTATTTGAACTTTGGTAATTTCTGATTAACTCATCTTCAACCTCCTTTATATATGAATCTAAAATTGATAAGTTTCTATAAGTTGGAAAAAAAGCTCTTATCCGATCTCTACCAGCGAAATCAACTATCTCAACAATCATTTCCCTTATCAGATCATCATTTAATGTTGATGTTGCTTTGCGATTCTTAAGCTTTCTAATAAATCCGGATAAAGAAACTTCCAATTTCAATAACTGATCGTCTTCGAATTCTGAGTGAATGTTACTAAGGAAACCAAATACAATTTGTCTAGCGGAATTATCTTTTGGCTCGAAAATAGCGTATAACGTATTAATTATATAAAGACAAACTTCTTGGGTGAGTATATCCTGAAATCTATTTTCATCACGGGCTTTTAATCCATTTTGATTAAAATATTCAATTATATTCCCTGCATATAATGGTAACTGCTGCTTTACTAGGATGCATATATCTCTTGGATTTAAGCCATCCGTTGTGACCCAATGATTCACCTCTTGAAACAAGATTCGCATTTCAGCGTCAGGATTTTCAAATATCCAAACTGAGCATTCTCCTTGATCGGGATGCCATTTAGGCGAAGGTGTTGCAATGTCGGTTTTACCGAGCAAATGTTCTGTGAGATGATTTAATAGACTAACTAATCTTGGCGCACAGCGAAAGTTCATTGTAAGCGGTACACGAGTAGCCATAGTGTCAGCAATAAAATCATCAAAGACCGAATCTTGTGCTCCCGCCCATAGCATTATTCTCTGCTTGTCATCTCCTACAGCGGTAAAATAACTATTGCTATGTAAAAAGCAGCTTTTAAAAAGGTCATATTGAATTCCAGTTGTATCTTGAAACTCATCCAAAAAAACATGTTGATAAGTTTTTTGTAGATATTGTTTGATTTTGGGATTGGCATTAATGATATACTCCGCCAACCTCATAATCATCTTGAATGTCAATTTTGATGGAGGCATTGCCAACATCTTTTCCCATACCTGATTTCTGACACGTTCTCCTGGCGTATTACTGCTATGCGGAAATTTAGCATCGTGCAAAGACCAAATTGCATCTCGACTTGTCATGTTGAAATAATCAATGTCCTCGGACTTGTAAAAATCTAGAACAGTCTGATCCTGAATTACAATATCATAATCAGCACTGACCTTATACCCATTTGGCAACCCTTCTTTAAATCTGTCCAATATCTGCTTAGCGAAGGAATCAAAAGTTAGTGATTCAAATCTTTTGGATAGTTCATCTCCGCACCGTTTCTGAACCCTTTCCTTCAAATTAAATGCAGCATCTCGCTTGAAGCTTATTGCTAAAATCTTGTATGGGTAAGGACAGGTATTGGTCTGGAGAAGGAAAGAAGCCTTTTGCGCTAGCAATTCTGTCTTCCCTGCTCCAGGACCTGCAACTACCAAGGTATTTTCTGACGTTTTTGCTATATCAAGGGCATTCGATTCAAGAGTCATATCGTCTGCTGGTTCCCACATTTCTGGTTTAATTCTCTTCATTCTTCTAGACTTAATTCACAATTGACGAGATTCGACGAAAGATTTCTGAAAAAACTGGAGGCAAATCATCTTCTATTTCCTTATCGCTCATGGAGGACAAAACCTGAATGTGCGTAGCAGGTTTCCCCCTACCTAAGAAATGATAATTGTACCAAATCATAAGCTCTCTTTCTTCTTCTGAATATGTTTCACCGGTAGCTTTTTCTGATTTTAGCGTAGCACAAACAGCAGTTTTTACTTTTTCTTTAAATTCACCCAACTCTTTAACTTTGTCCGGAATTCTTGGGCCTCCTCCCTTAGGAACAGCTTTTTTATAATGCTCAGGATAATGCGTTAACATCAAGAAATCTAGGTCTAAGGGACTGGAATAAAAAATGTTATGGTCTTTCAAATAATCAACCCATCCATTTAGTTCGTCAATAGAATTTTCTCCTGCCAAGCTCCAACTATGCATTCCATCTAGATCTTCATCTGAAAGTACATTATCATCTACTAATTTTAATAGCTCATTTTTATCTATTCCAATATTGACAAGTTGTTTTAGCGCATACTGCACGCGTCCCCAACCACCGCCTTCTCTTTCTATATCCAAATCAAGTAGTGTAATGTAGGGTATGTGCAGCACATTTAACAATTTCCAAATATGATTAACAAAACGATGACCTAGAGGAGCAAACGTCATAATATTGTCATCAAAATCGACATTCATAACACTCATCAATCTATTGAAAATAACCTCTTCACTATCTCCTTCTCCAATAACAACCAATCTAGCAAAGTAGATTTCTGGATAATTATGAACCGCTTCTTTGATATATTTATAAGCTTCGTTCGTTTTTTCTGGAAGAAGTATTGCATTAACTTCTGTCTCATATTTTTCAGTTATTCTGAAATGAAAAATGGTCTCGGGTTCCAATCTTTTGACTATTGCTGAAGTGTGAGATGAAAGGAAAACTTGAGAATTTTCTTTTTCAGAAATAGTTTTTAGAATTTTAATAACCCTTCCAAGCAATTGGGGGGCAATATGATTTTCAGGTTCTTCTATTGCCAGAATTGTGAGAAGTGGTCTACTCGTACCTATGGTTTCTGTTTCTTCTGTTTCTGCGAGTTTTTCTTCTACATCCAAAAGAGAGCAAACTAAGGTTAGATAAAACATTGAGCGGTATCCTTCCCCTAGTTCATCAATCCCGAAAGATTTATGAGTACCTGTCGGGTTAAAGAATATTTCCAACTTTTTGAGGATGGAATCAAAATCACTACCACCAAAACCAAGCGTTGCATCTCTGTAACGCTCGTCTTTATGGAATTTTTGCCAAAATTCAGTAATTGATGCCTGTACCGTATTAAATTCTGGTAATCCCTTAAAGGAACCATTAATCTCCTCAATTTTTTCATCAAATTCGTGCTTGAATTGATCACTCGACTTAATTTTTCGAAGAACCCTGTGCATGATACTGCCTGAGGCATACTTCAATTGTTCCGCAGGTTTCCTAATTGCAGGGACATAAAGAATCTGAATTAGACTTCTGAGATGATTCGGAAAAGGCTTTTTACTATCCTCCTGTTCTTGCGCACCTTCAGGTTTACTAATAAAGTGGGTTCTAACTTCTATCTCCCCTTGTGGAACAATTTCCGATTTCTTCCAAGTTGCATCCAGTCTAATTCGAATGTAAAGATCACCGAACAAGTCATCTACAACCATATTGGAAAAGAAATGTGGAACAGCTTCTTGCTCTTCCTCTGAAAAGTCCATCCTCACTTCTATAGAAAGTTCTCTTTCTGATATCTCTTCGAAGTTTTCATCTTTTCCAATATGAAAGTCTTGTCTGGTAATTTCTCGTTCTGATAAGGAAGATCCGAAAAGCTTTCTTAGCGCTTCAAGTGCTGCGGTTTTTCCTGCACTATTCAAACCAATAAAGGCAGCCAGTTTCTCCTTAAAAGCTATTTCAACTTCATTTGGGCCAAATGATCTAAAGCCCTTTATTTTTATATTAGATATCCTCATAAATATTGCTACTATTTTTAACAATGAGAAAATTTGCTTTTGTATATGATAATTAATACACTTAAAAACTGAAATTATAATTTAAAGACGCACAAATGAAAAATTAAAAACATTAATTGTATTCTATGTACACATGTTGTCCAAAATTCCTTATTCAGCTACTAAATCAAATTCAGCCTTTCTGTCACTTTCATAGTCTAAATCAGTTAAGTTGGACTTTAGATAATCATCATTTAATATTCCAATTATTATCACTTTAGATACATCTGTATCTAAAACTATTCTGTCAGCCGCTTCATTAAATCTAATCTTCAGACTCAATTTAGTGTGATTTCCAATGAAATCGATAATTCGTGCCTTAGCTAATTGTAAAACAGGTGATTCAGGATTAATCCTTAGAACCCGTTTCGCATATTTAACATTCTCAACAAATAAAATTAATTCATTAAGGTTTTCAATCAAATCAAGCCCTCCAATTAATTGGATTTTTTCTCTTGCTTGATTTTTAATTATTTCCTTAAACCCATATGCCGCTGACAAGGTATTAATGTTATTGACCACAAGTTTGTCTTCTGCATAAATAAAGTCAATAGAATTATTAATCTGCAAGATATTGGAGTTAAGTTTTTCAAATCGATTACCAATTGGCACTAATCCTAACATCTTATCTTGTCGAACAATTGTAATAGGATAAACATGTTTAAAAATTGTAAAATAATTATCCTCATTTCCAATTGTTATTAGAATTGCTTTAATGGATTCCAAATCGTCATTATTAAAAGAAAATTCATCATAGTCAGCCCAAGTATCGAAGTCTTGAAGAATACTTAATTTTGTTGGAAACTCTTCGATATCATAATAAAATGCGCAATTACTAGTTTCAAGAGCAGTTGATATATTTGAAAAGCTTAATTCTTCATTGTTAAAAAACTTTCTATTTATAGTTTCCTTAAATATCTCCTTTAAATCATTAGCCAATTCATCGGAAACATCTGCCAATAATAAACTTTGAGTATCATCATCATTTTTCTTAACTAAATGAACCCTTACACCAACAGGTTGATCATCACTATTGACAATGTTCAACAATTCTTTAAGCTCGTTTAATTCCATTCTTTTTTGATTTAATTGCAAAATAAATATTATCACTTATAAGTTTATGCTCAACCCAATCTTGCTCCTGAATAACATCTCTTGAAATAATAACAATATTTCCTTTATTAAACGTTTTAGTCTTATAAATATGATATCCAAGTATTGCTAAAGTAGGATTATTGTAAAACATATTAGTTTTTACATAAATCATACCTATAACAATTAATACAAGAAAAAACATTAATCCATTTCTATCTTCCGATAGATTAAAGTCTAAATCGAAACTCAATAAAGGAATCACATATGTAACTAAAAAAGTTAAATGTTCCCAATTTATATTTTCAATTTCTTCAATTTTTTCAGGAAGAGATTTTGCTCCTTTAATAATATACTTAAATCGATAATAAAACCAAAATCCAGCCACAATAAAAATTATGCAAATTATCGGGATTACATTTTGAAGTAATAATTCATTTAGACCGATAAACTGGCAGTTATCAAAGCAAATTGGAATTTGAATTTTATTCACAAATAAAAGTGCAAATAATAACCAGAGGGACAATATGTATAACTGGATCTTTAATTTCATTAGTTTTCAAACAGTCGGTAACAAGTTATGACCTGAATTACGATTATTTTTTGATATTTATGAATTATTACTGCCTAAACACTACCTTTGTAAATAGTATTAGACAGTACTTTTTCTAATTTTCACCAACTTTTATTCCTCTATATTTGGCTTATCATTTATTCTAATCACCTGTCTGGATATGGTCACATCGGTAGTCGAGACTGGGTGAGTTTAACTTCACCCTTCTATATTTAGCAATTTGCAATTGGATGTTCTACCTCATCCCCTCCTTCTTCCTGCAATCCTGCGGGCTAGGCATTTAGGAGAAGGCGGGCATATGATGATATTATTCAAGCTGGTGCTTCCACTAGAATGAAGGGTTCTCCGGATTTACGCCCGGATGGGTGATAAAAGTTGGTGTAGTAGTTCTCTACTAAAAGATTACTGCAAGAAAAAGGAAAAATCGGAAATTTATATACCCTATACAGGGTATATTTTGGGTGAAAGCCAGAAAGTTATTCACATTTTACGTGGGATAACCCAGAATTGTTGGGGTTGGGGACAGACGGTGGTGGGATTGCTCTCTTTAAGCTGTGACAAAAAGGCTTCCAGAGTATGCTGAGAAACCTGAGAAATTCCATGTTGCTGCATATATCCTGGAATATGGTGGTGTGAGACCTGTGCCATAGTGCAGGCGCACCTAGTCAAATTAACGGTTGCTGAGGCCGTCTATTCGATTATAAGCCGTTTTATATAAATAGTTCCTTTTTATAGTCTTCGATGATTTTTCCAATGGATTTCAAACGTGATTGATTATTAATTAACTCCATTTCTTTTAGTCTATAAATTATTGAGGTCTTTGACACATTGAATAGATATGCCATCCGCTTTGTTATTTCATTAAAGTCTTTAATGTTCTGATATTGGTCATCTAGAAATATTATGCCCCGGCTTTTGTTTAATTTGTCCTGACATTTCCAAAGATGTGCAAGAAATTGTGCTTTAGGTAGAACTAAAGATGTCGCAAAATAATTTGCCTGCCACTCAATCCATTGTTTAGGATTATTCAAATCATGTTTTCCAGTTTTGAAATTTAATTCAGAATCATTAAATGTGTTGTAAAGTGTTTGTCCTATCGAAAGCCTTTGGTGTAAGGTATAATGACCAAATTCATGAGCCAGAATAAATAGCTCGCGATTCGTGTTTCGGATTGAAGTATTTAACCCGATTGAATTATTATTAAAGTCACATGAGCCAAGAATTGAGGCTTCATTAACATCACATATACTTACTTTATACTCGCTTTTTAAATATTCCGTAAGCTTTTTTGTCGATAGAGTATACGCATGAGTAAAAATTTTGGAGTCTATTTTTTCTAATTCATTTTTGGATAGCTTTTCTATAGCTTCTTTCGATAGTTTGTCAATTCCAAAACTTATTCGATTGTCACTAGAAATTATTTGAAATGAGCTTAATATTTTTTTATCTATTAGTCGTTCAATATGCTCTACGCCCGTGTCTATTATACTTTTGTCATGTGTGTCTGTTATGAAGGGTAGTGTATTCGATTCTGTCTGTCGAGATTTCCTATGTAAAATAATTTTGTAGTCTTCACTAGACTCTGCTTCAATAACCATCATACCAGTTGATTCAGCTATATTGAAACCTCCTTCTTGAAGAGGGGAATTTGAAATAAAAACCCCTTTAACATTTACTCCCGCGACTTGTAATATTTTACTATGAAAATCTTCTATTTTACTTACTGGAACTCTTTTGTCATAATCTTTGCATTCTATAATGTAAAGTAAGACATATCTGTTAGCGCCAGGAGGCCATACCTCAATCGTTAAATCAAATTTTATGTTCTTTTTGCGTAGAGAGGAATAGTACTCTTTTTTTCGAAATATTTTGATATGCTCAGTTAGATGACCAAGTTGCTCCTCCTCAATCATTTTTTTTATGATGTCAAGGGATTTTGACTCGAATTTATCTCCAATTTCTACTGTATTCAATTTTGTCAAAATGTAGTGTCATTAAAATGGCTTATAACCTTATTTATTTAAGCCATATTATGGCGTTTATCTACTGATATTGGACGTCTAAGCCACACAAATGCCTTTACTTTTGGCGTATATATTTCTTTCGGGTATTCAATACTCGTGAGAGGGCGCCTTTTTAGTACTATCTTCAAGATATCAGCATCAAAAGGTTTATGATGGGTTCCGGATTTAAGCCCGGATGGGTACTAAAAGTTGGCGTAGTTCCCGGATCCTGTCAGTCTCGGTACCCTTCACATAATGTTATATACTTTAAGTTCCTTATTTTTTGTTCTTAAGATAAAAATAGTTTCTAAATGTATAATGCCAAACGGTATCAACCAGTGATTTAAAAGCTTGCCAATAACCCTCGCCATTTTCCAACTCAATGATATGGTGTTTAATATATTCATTAATCTCTTTAAGTTTATCCAAATTTTCGAAGTCTTTGCCTGAACCATTGATATTTTGGAAATCAGTTAATAAAATCTCTATTTCATTGGTTTTTATCACATCAATTTCCAATAGTATTTTGGAATAACTTTTCACCGCCCCAATCATAATTCTAAAGTCAAGATTTTCTTCGTAAACGAATTTGTAATTGTCCAGATTAAATATCTCCCTATTTACCTGAGTAAATATTTCTTTATAAGATTGATCTTTCTTGCTTAGTAATTTACAGATTTCCGCAAATCTTTGACGGTTTGTCTTAAACAAAGTTGACAGATTGGATCTATTTGCCATTTCTGCCCCTGCTATTATTGCAAATAGACAAACTCTGAATATAACGTTTCCGTATGCACTTAAAGAATGATAAATATTACCTTTTTCAAAATTCATTCGATACTTTGATGTGGTTCCGGAATGCACTATTTCAGATCTTGCTTCATAAAACTGTGTAATCCATGACTCTAAATTATTTACCGGCCCTACAAGTACTTTTACAGCATCTTTAAATCTATCTTTTAGTTTTGGCTCATTTGGAAGATCTAAAAGAGTTTCAAATGCGACAGCCAATTTCAAAATTGTTTCATTTGAATCATTTAACATCGAGTTGCTCCTATTATACCATTTTAGAGCATTAAATATTTTATTTTCTACCCTTGAATTGTCTAGCTTTCTCTTTTGAAAAAGAAACTTAAAAATGGGATACACTTCTACGAATTGATTAAGATCAAAAGCAATATCCTGGCTTATATTCAATATTATATGAGGTGGAGTAGGATATACTCTACATCCATCTATGGCTGACATAGAAATGTTTTCATTTATATCTATTGAATACCCATCAACCTCACCGCGCTCATTTCTTAATATTTTTTTTAGTGATCTGCCTTTGTTGGACACATTAAAATCCTGTGTAACCAAAAAATAGGAGACCATTTTAGGTATCACATGATAAAACGTAGCTGATTCATATTTTATAAAAGAGTCCAAAAAGGTGGGATGAGGTGAAGAATATACATATCCTAAAATTTGTTGAACTTCAGAAATTGTTTCCTTTAAAATCACAACTCCATCATTTGAGTCATCCGTGCATATTAAACAAAAAGTCATTTTATCAATCTGATAATTGTCTCTCATGTAAAAAAGTTTACTTACATTCTTAATCAACTGTTTTTGTTCCCCTTCAAATGAGGACAAATCACCAGTACTATGAAACTCTAAACCTCTCAATCTGAAGGATTTTGATGTTTTTAAAAATGGGAAAAAGATAAGGTTTGTACTTTTCAAATCAATTCGTTTAAATGTGGCAAGTAATCAGATTGGAAAAACAAATAGCAACGTGCCTGAAATCCTCATCCGCTGCTGCATACTCTTCATGTTTATAGTATCCCCCTTGGTTCATTCAGGACAATAAGGAGTTGAGGGAGATGGTTAAATATTTAATCAGACACCTCTTTTTATTTTCCAGTCATTCCATTCTTTAGTAACATCTGTTTTACTGTCGCAATTGACGGAAATTTTACCATCTATGTCTCTGGAAAGGAATTTAGGAAGCAGGTCAATGCTCTCTCTGTTATAATAGTCCACCAAAACATCATCAATTTCATCTTCTATTGCCCATCCAATTGAACCGCTCTCAAGTTCTATAGTTGAATGATAGAACTGCGCGTTCTTTTTAAGCCTCTCTAAAATTCCTATTGCACTCATACCTTATTTATTAATAGGTTAAAGGAGTTGGTAAAATAAAATTAGCCGAAAAGTTGTAATATTTTTTGGGCTAAAGTTGTATGTTTTTTTTAAATCCTTCTCCTAATTCTTTTACACTAAATACCCCCTTGGAGTAGTAACATCGCTCGTGGCACTGGGTTGAATTTGTATTTCAACCCTACTATTCTTACCGATTTGAAATTGGCTTCTCTACCTCCTCCCATCTTCTTCCTTTAGGAGAAGGCGCTTGTTAAGCACTAACCTCAAGATATCAGAATCACAAGGTGTTTGATGGGTTCCGGATTTAAGCCCGGATGGGTGCTATAAAAGTTGGCTGCTCTACCTCATCCCATCCTTCTCCTTTAGGAGAGGGCGATGGGCTGTGGTAACTGATAGTTTTCAGTATTTAAAAGACATCTGCAATAAAAGGAATAAAATGATACCAGCACATACCCTATACAGGGTATTTTTTTAAGAAAATGGGAGAAAATGCGAAAGAATTGTGGTGTTTTTAGGTCTGTCCGCGGAATTATCTGTATCCTTCTGTGACATTTTTCAGATAAAAATAGAAAGTGAGTCAAATAATCCTGTTCCTGATCAGAGACCAAAACCATGGATATGAATTGAGCTGCAGAGCTTAAAAAAATGTCTTTTGAAAATTTTAAGCAAAGGAGGGAGGAGAGAAAGGAGGTTGGTACGCCATGGCGGATCAAAGTCCTATACTGGGAACAACAATTACTCCTTTTAGACTGAGAAGAAAAGGATACCAAAGTATGGTGGATTATTACTCAAAATCAAAGCCAGAGATTCTATGAACCGCCGTATACGAGACTTGAATAACTATTTATTACATTTTAGCTCTGCCAATCATAAAGCCCTGCCAGAGATATTTTGACAGGCTTTTTCTAAAAGGAAACCCGTATATTCAAACTAACACAAACTTCCTAGCAATGCGAGATATCAATTTTGAAGGCTACAAATTCACTGAAATACCAACCCTAAGCAAGTAAAATCCTCTGTTATAGAATGGGGCTGGAGCACTTAAACTAACCGGAAACTGAGACCATAAAAAACATGAATCTCTGATGGAAGCATGGCTTGTATTTGATGATCCCAAGGTATGGACTGATAATTCAGAAGTAAAGAACTAGGCGAGTGGAAAATCCACCCGCAAGGCAGCGCCTTGTCCATTCCTGACTTCTTCCCATCAGTCCAAAAAGTAGGCAATCAAGTTAAAAACAGCCTAAATAAAGAAAAAAAGCTAGAAAATGAACTTTTGATTATTCATGGAATACAATGTTGGGGGGCGTGCTTTTCTTTTCGGCCGTATTGGCTCAGACACACTCTTTGACAAGCTTTGGTTTGCGGCCGGCTTTCGTGGTTTGGCAATGAGTGTGGTTGAATGGTTTGGTCTCAATCAAAGCTATTCTCAAGTATTAATCTGGTACTGTCAACTAGTGCCTTACTTTCTTCTTTTAACTCAAAGCCTTCTTTTGCTAAACTTGAAATTTCTTCCGAGTTATCTAGAATAGGAATCTGAAAATCAGATATACGATCAATTCTTAAATGAGGTAAAGTGGACGCTATAATTGTTCTTTGTCTTGCTTGGTAAAGACCAACTTCATCTACACTTAATGCAGTAAATAAATAATACGGGTCGATTTTATTTTTCATTGGAATAATTCTCAAAATGCCACTTCCAAGTATACACTTATCAGAAGCAGTAATCATAGCAGTTAGTCCTATTTTTCCATCTTTTGAAAACAGTATATCATTTTCTTCAACTTCTTGATTAATGTCTTCAAAAATCTCTTTATCTATAAAGAAATCTGGATACCTATCTATTTCATAGTTAATAATATCCGTTGTCCTTATGAAAGGTACATCGGATTCCGACCTATCAAGAAACAACTTATAATTATTTGAACCTACCTCATTTCCAGACTTGAATTTTGCTAATTCTCCAAGTGTTTTACAGTTGTGCTTCTTTTTAATTTCAATTTGTGTGTTGACGTATAGGGGTCTGTAGAACTCAGGAGTTATTATATCGTTAGTTTGAAATGAGTTATTTGGAACTTGATACATTAAATTATTTCCGATTTTCCCAAAGTCAATTTCTAGTGATTTCCGGAACTTTAGTTTTGCTGCATCTATTTTTTTCAATCCATCCTTAGCTAACTTCTCGGCACGCAATAGATTCTCAGTAATTAAATCGTGAATTTCACGAGACTTAATAAATACCTTGAGAGATTTTAATTTTGGATATGTAAGAATGGGGTGGGTGTTACCAGTAAATAAACTGTCAATCTGGTACCGAGCTACATTTGAATTGAGGAAAGCCGCCAAATATTGAGGGCTAGCTAATTCTTTGTTTATTCTTAAACGGACAACATTTTGATTAATATTTCCACCAACTAAATATTCATTGACAACAGCTGCTACGCCAAGATATTTTCCAATGGTTGTAAATAGAACGTCATGTAATTCAAGTTGTGACCTTTGAAGAATGCGGTTTTTCTCATGCGTAATGTAGAAACCATCGTATTCACTAACTACAAATCTCTTGACGCATGAGTTCTTTATAAATGTAGCGCCAGTTTCCACGAAGACTTGACCTGCATGTTCACCATCGGTTAAAACTTCTATTACACCTTTATCACCCAGACTAAAAGACTGAATATCGTTGCGACTGGAAAATTCTTTGATTTTCTTTTTAAATCGATAAAGGTTTGGATAAAGATGATCATCCAATTGATTGTTCGGTATCAATAGAGTTTTCAGCATAACTTATAATAAGCTTTTCTTGTATGCTTCACTTACTAAGGAAATATCATCTTCTTCGATATAATCACCTCTGCGATTGTGTCCACATGTTTCACAAATGGCCATAAAAACATTATGGTCGACAGGAATTTCTTGACCTTCTTGAATTTTCTCAGCAATTAAAACGGTGGTTTTAGTTGATGTATTTGGTTGGAAGGTCTCTTTTGGAACATCAATAATCGCAAGCACCTTCATGTTCTCTTTGATATATTGTCGGATATAACCAAGCTTATCATTTCCATAAATACCATCAGGAAGTACGATACCAAGTTTTCCTCCAACTTTTAAAAGTTGAATGCACCTCTCAATGAAAAGTATTTGAGGGGCAACACCTTTAGTATTTCCTTTATTGTTCAGAGTTTGTTGATTTTCCCAAACTTTAGTTTTCTTATCGAACTTCCATTTATGACCAAATCCATATTGTTTGAGAATCCGTTCTTCTTTTATTGGGATTTTTGAACCAAAGGGTGGGTTTGTTAACACTAAGTCAAATTTTCCTAAATCAATCTTGTCCTGACATTTACCACTCCAAGATGATGTTGGTTCTAAACTGTTTTCGCAAAATACTCCACCTCGTCCATCACCAATTATTGCCATATAAGCTTTGGTGACCTTGGCAACAAAAGAATCTTTATCAATTCCTCTAAAATTACTCGTTGCAACGTATTGCTTCTCTTCGTCAATTCTCTTCTCAGACCACCCAAGTTCTTTAGCACGAATGTCGATTTTACCCCATACATGTCTCAACGACTCAATTAGGAATCCTCCTGTTCCACAACTGGGATCAATTACCATTGTGCTTTCTCCTGGATCAACAATTTCCACAATCATACGAATGACATTCCTTGGAGTGAAAAATTGCCCCTCATCCCCCTTAAGAGCTTGAGAAACAAAAACTTCAAAAGCATCACCAATAACATCACGTTCTGATTCTGTAATACACAGGTCTTGTATTTGACCGACAAAAAATGATATTGAATCTGGGTTCAGGTCTATGGAATCGTCTTTCTCAAAAACATCACTATACCTTCTTTTTACTTCATCAAATAATCCTACGATTCTCTTCTTAATTTCTTTTTTATCTTCTCGAACCCCTGCTCTAAAAGTGACTTCCTCATTCAGTCCAGTATATTGTTCATCGTATATTTTGCAAAACAGGAGATTAATTATTTGTTTAGCTCTGTTTCTTGTTGAAGTATCTTGTTTGGCCATATTGCCATACAAGTAATTGTTGATGACCTTGAAATGAACCTTTAAGTTTTTGGCAGGCTTTAAATCTTTTCGTTTATACTTACCAATGTCTTCTATCCTTTGCCCTTTCTTTGGGATATTTGGAATTTCAGAATAAATAAAATCTCCATCAACTTTAATCTTCTCTAGGTTTATCTGCTCTTTGCCATTAAACCATACCCCCCATTTCACGCTGCTACACATGTCCATGTACAGCTTCAGTTGTTCAATTCCGTCTTTCCTAGATTCTTTTTTGCATTCTATTACTCCGATAAGATCACTTTCAGCCCTTCCCTTACCATTAAAAATTCCAATGTCAATTGGATATTCCTTTACTTCATCAGATGGGGTTTTCCGAACACAATATTGAGGCCTTGTTTGTATTTGGCTTTTTTCGTATTCATATTCCTCCACAAGTCTCTGAGCAAATACTTGAGTTGCCTCAACTTCTTCGGGTGTTGCTTTAATTACTTGTCCAGATATGTAATCGGTTAGATAACCGTCTTTTATCACCTTTTCAGTTATGTAGTCAACTACTGTTTCTTCTGCTTTCATTCTTTAGATACTTGTTCAGTCAAATTTATTGTCATTTCGTGGCGTTGGCAAATAAATAGGCTCTTTTGCTTGCGAAGCGTCTGCCTTGTTGGAGCAAGTAAATGTGCCAGTTTGTGCGGTCGCCTTTTTTGTATGCCCCCCAACACGTGTGGTTACAGCACTCCCGCTACCGTATTGCGTCTATATTGCCATTGTCCACAGGTCTTCAGGGTTCTGCAGTTGTCAAATTAAGAATTTCGTCGATCCCGTCAAGTGGTCTTTCGATATTTTTATTGGTCATCGACAGCACATGTGTATAGATTTCATTTGTCATATTTCTCTTATGGTCTAAAAATGTCTGCACACAACGAAGCCCCGTTCCTTTTTAATGCAATAGCAAAATTTTGCCGTAGTGTCCTGTTGGTTCTGGAAAGCAACATCACCTTGAAATCCTCGACAAACCCAATCCTGTCCTGATCCCAGACTTGTGCAAATACCTCATACACTGCCTTGAACTGGCTACCCTCGGAAGCAGCGAAGCTTTTGCTCTGTAGCTCAGGGTGATCTCAGCTACTTCATACAAATCAATTTTTCTTTCGGAGGTCTTCATAATCTTTTTAGTTTTTGTGGAACAATGAATTATGAAGCATCCCCACCTGGGCGTAGTTTCTTCTCAGTACCTCTGAAGTTCAATTGGACGCTGGGTGAAGTTTGTAACTTCACCCTCATATCCTTACCAATTTGCATTGGCTACTCTACCTCCTCCCGTCCTCTTCCTTAAAGAGTAGGCGATTGATCCTGCTCCAGAGGTCATTCAGAAATAAGAAGTAGGTTGGTTGTTCCTGAATCGCTTCACTTCTCGGGGTCTTCGGTTTCAAAACTAAAAGGCTTACGCAAGAAACGGAATAAAATGATAGGAAGCCAGCCCGCAACTTAGCTCTTCGCTAAAACAGTCCAAATGGATCATTTTTTAACGCTCGTTCCTCATGTACAGGGTACTTCATACTTTTGATTAACGGATTGACATTATCCAATTCAGGTCAGTATTTTTTTTTTAATTTAGGGGAATTACAATCTCTCAACCCAATAAAAATACTATTTATGAATCATTTTTTATTAAAAATTTTTGTTATTGTAGCTGCATTGACGATCAGCCTAAATGGCTACTCTCAGTCTCACTTCAGCACTAGTTTAATTGGCTCGGGTGTGGTGGTATCCGATCTGAACCGTTCCCTGGACTTCTATGTTGATGGAATCGGTATGGTCAATGCCTATAACTTCAAAATCAATGAAGAGTTTTCCAAACGTTCGGGTCTTTCGAACGGTGTTGCTGTTGAGGTAAGCGTCCTGAAATTAGAGAATAGTCCAAATGCCAATGAATGGAAGCTGATGAGCTTTGGCAATAAGCAAACCAAGCCAAAACCAGATTATATCCAGGATGGAACGGGCGTTCAGTACATCACCATCAATGTCAAAGCACTGAATCCGGTGATCAAACGCTTAAAAGAAAAAGGTGTGAAATTATTGGGGAGTACCCCAACACCATTAAATGAAAACTTACATTTTGTGCTGGTACAGGATCCTGACGGAATCTTTGTTGAACTGATAGGGCCTTTGGAATAGACCACCCCCTTCTGGGTTCAGTCAAATTGTTAGGCGGAACTGGGTGGAATTTGTAATTCCACTCTAATATTATTACCAATTTACAATTGGCTTTCCTACCTCATCCCAACTCTCACCTGAAGAGAGAGGGAGCACGTCTCTGCTATCATTTCAGTATTTGATTCAGAAATAAACGGTTTCCGGATTTAAGCCCGGATGGGTGTGATAAAAGTTGGTGTAGTCTACCTACCTCCTCCCATCCTCCTCCTTAAAGAGGAGACGCTAGCCTCTGCTCCAGATGGAATAAAGGTTAAGAAGTAGGTTGGTTGTTCTCAATAATTAAAAGGCATCTGCAAGAAAAGGAATAAAATGATACCAGCACATACCCTGTACAGGGTATTTTTTGGGGAAATGGGAGGAAACGTGAAGGAATTGCAGTATTTTCTGGTGGGACAACAGAATTAATTAACGGCCCATTGTAGTTATCACTACTAATACATCCATACCATAGGGATGACTCTTAAGTTCACTTACCTTATTGTAATAATCTATTTTTGGATCATATAAAATCTCCAGGACTTCCAACAACTCTTCTTTAGGCACATTAGATTCTAACTGTATTTGCTCAATTTCATAAGGGGAGAATAAAGACAATCTGGCAAATCTATCATTTAGATAGTCTTCCATTTCCCTTCTTCGCATTTTTATTATATTATACCAAAATGAGGCCATGATTTAAGTTATTTAGTTGTTAAATGACTAGTTAATTTCAAGTATTCTTTCCTTTTGAATTAAGCGTTGTAACAAAAACGAAGAATAATCTCGTCAAAAACAGCTTAAAATTTAACCTCCATATGCACAAGCCAGTCCCCATCTATTTTTACTGTCTGAAATACCTCACCTTTTCCGTTTGGGGTCGAAATAGTAATCCAAGCTCTATTTCCCACAATAGAATCATTTAACACTTCAAATTTAAAATCGGGATCAACAGGGATACTGCCCATAGCACTTGCCATATCTATCACGTTGCCTGTGGCTTCAGTTGCATACTTTTTTGCTTCCTCCACTTTCCCTTTAGCCAGATTTTCAGTAAAATTCTTAACTGACTCCTCAGGCCCGGACGAGCACGAAAACAGTAAGGTTGCTAGACTTAAAATCGTGAATAATTTCTTCATATCAGTACCAGTTATAGATTATATTACTTATCTCCTTTCCACTCAATTTTTTAAAATTATCATCTTGCCCCCCCGTCATTACCGTTAGGATTTATATGTTTCCGTCTAGGGCGCATAACTATTTTGGTAACAATGTGTTTGGAGGGAAATATCCTCTCATGAATTAAATTGTGACTCTGTACCCTGATATGATTGTGATAAATCACCTGACCGCTTGCGGTTACTTCCTTGACAATATTCCATTTTGCCAGGTGATAAATCAGCACAGAATAAGCCCGGTCCCAATCATTATCGTTGGGTCTGATAATTTCCTGAAAAGTAAGTATGGGTATATCCATATTCTAAAGAAAAATGTATAACGTATCCTTAATATCGGAAAATATAGTTGTTAGTCAAACCAAAAAGATTGTATTGTGCTGATTTTACACACTACTGTGCCTGCAGTAACAAAGAATGCATGGCAAGCATAAGGCATGGAACGTCTATGCCCAACCCTAAAAAAAGCTTTTTGAACTTGATTTGAAAAGGTTTAACGAACGATGGAAAAAACAACATTTTCGACAGTCAGGCACAAGGCACCATACGTACAGTGATACGGGATCTATGCGCCTTTGCTTAGGCAAACCCTGGGCTTATAGCTCACGGCCTTCTATTCATTGTACTTTCGCACTTTTTTTCCTTACGCTCTTTGAAATCCAAACGACTAGAATTATGATTAGTCCGAATATTATAACATACCCAAAAATTTCGCCAACTAGATAACCAATATCATACGAACGTGAACCCTCAGGTGAATAGCTCATTTGGTCCTTAGCTGTCAGTGATGATGGCAATTTAACCGAACTGAATAACCTCTCTCTTATTGGGGTCATCTCATCAGTCATTGATTCTAGTTCCCAAAAATAGATTGAATATGTTTTGTTGGCGGCAAACACTGCTAAACAATGTCGAATTTGCTTTTCATCTTCCATTGTAGGTTTTAGCGAAAACCTTAAGAACTTCAGACCGTTTATCTCTATTATCTCCTCTTTAATTAATTCTCCCTTTTGGGAATTAATTGCTCCCTTTTGGAATCCTGTATAGAAATCGATCAGTTCATTTTCATTTTGAACGTTGACAGCCGTCTTCCCTTTGTTTTCTAAAGCAGAGACCAAAATCAGTCCGTTGTCGACCTGAGAAGTTATTACTCTTTGCCCCAGTGTATCAGTGATTTCAAAATTGTCGGGAATAGTTATTGTCAAGGTGGAGTCAACCTTGCATTCAGTCCATTGTTGTCCGAAGGAATTAATTGAAATCGCAGTCAGAATTGCGAATAATAATAGTATTCTATTCATTTTAATTTAGTTGTTCACTCTGTCCATAAGCATGACACGCAACACTTGGGTTTTCACCATTCCCGTTACCTTATTGCGTCCATATTGCAATTGTCCACAAGTCTTCGGGGACCTGCTGTTGCCAAATTAAAAATTTCGTCGATCCCGTCAAGTGGGCTTTTGATATTTTTGTTGGAAATCGACAGCATATGGGTATAAATTTCATTTGTCATATTGCCCATATGGTCTAAAAATATTTGCACTCAGCGAAGGTTTGTGCTTTTTTCGAGCAAATGTGGAGCAAAACTATGCAGTAATGTATGGACTGTAGCCCACGGATTGGAATTGATTTTTGCGATAGCCTGTCTGTAAACCACCTGTATACCAATGCAGAATATTGACCACCCTCCTTCCCTTCAAACAGCCACTAGTTTGGTTTTAATTTTCGTTCAGGTTAAAGATCCTGGTTACAAATCTGCTCAGAGCCTTTCCATTATCCAATATCAGCTCTGCAAAGTAACGTCTCGGTAACAAAGCCATTCAGGTTTAGCAGGTAATGATAAAGATAAAACTCTGAATTTTTATGCTTAGCCAGCTAACAATGGGAGCCCTAAAGCTCCCAATTATCCGCAAAGGAATAATACCCTTCTTCAGTAAGAATCAGATGATCCAGAACTGGAATATCAAGGATCTTTCCGGCTTCCTTAATCCGTTTGGTCAACCGCTTATCCTGCTCAGAAGGCATCAGATTTCCACTCGGATGGCAGTGGGCATTATGTAAAGCTTTACATAATTCCCATTATGCAAAGAAAATAGTTATGTAAAGTAATTAATTTAATCAATTGATAATGAGTCATTTAATTTGATTTTTGTTTACATAATAAATTGCTCCTGATTGTGGCGTCATTTGTATATTAACCAAAGCAGAATTCTAGAATCTCTGCTAAATGCTCTTTAAGGCTATTTTTATGGAAATTGCAATACTATAAAAATGCGATATCCACAGTTTAAATTCTAATACGGTGTATTTTTATGTAAAGTAATTTGAACACAACTCATTTTTAATCAGTGTCTTATAAATATTTCTTTGCATAAATAAATACTTTGCATAATGGGCCAGAATCACAGAACTGGCATTTGCTTTAATAGCGGCTGCATAAACAAGCTTTACATCCACCACAGTTCCTGCTGTCCCGCCTGAACTGATGGTTACGATTCCTAGCACCTTGTTGGCTCTGGAAAGCAACATCACCTTGAAATCCTCAACAAACCCAATCCTGTCCTGATCCCAGACTTGAGCGAAAACTTCATACACCTGTCTTGAACTCTCTACCCTTGGAAGCAGCGAAGCTTTCACTTTTGCTCTGTAGCTCAGGGTGATCTCAGCTACTTCATATAAATCAAATTTTCTTTCGGAAGTCTCCATAATCTTTTTAGTTTTTGTGGAACAATGAATTATGAAGCATCCCCAGGCCTTGGGCGACAAAGACCGGAAGGAAAAGGAATAAAAAGCGCAGCGCAGCAAGCGGCTTTATGCCGGAAGCTTACGGTCGCCCAGAGCCCAGAGGACTAACTTTGTGAGGAATTCATGAACAAAAAAAAGACCTCTAGTCCATATTAGTCATTTCCACCAATGACCAATTGCTTAAGCCACATTTAAGAGTTAGCAGGTTGTATTATCAGCGTTCAATCTTCCTGGAACTCCCAATCTATTATTGACTGAAAATAATATACTCCAAGGGAATTGCTACCATAAAGCTGGTCCCAAAAGCTGGTCCCAGAAATCTTCATTTTAGAATATCAAGAGCCCAAACCTCGAATTGAATTAAAATAAGAATGCAGAAGAACAGAGCCAGCAAGTCTATATTTTTGGAAATAGTGTTGCTGCCACACAAAGATTCGTGGTAACTATTGGATTTTGATTCATAGGATAGAGCCAATGGTGTGCAAACGAAATTCCCACCTCAATTAACCCGCATACTATGCCTTCTACACCGCTTCAGAAAGCGTCTTGTACAATGCAAAGTACACTGTCAATACAATCACCTTCCACAACATTTACTTCAATGAATAGCCGGAGGGATTATTCAAAAAGTCATGCAAAAACATCAGCATAAATTATCCCGAAACCATCATTAAACGCTTCTGAAAATCTGGATAAATCACCGATGGATTCCGGTGCTTTGTAGTAAGAGAGTACTGAGACTGTAACCCTACCATAGTCTGCGCTCTTCCTAAAGCTTATCAAGTAATAACCATCTTCCAGCCAATAGACCCCTGCGGACTCCTCTATCCTGGAATCCAGATGAGTCATGCAAAGTTCTGCACCTGTTGGGGTAATAGACTTTGATATCAGTTCAAAATCATTCCACTCAATTAATTCACTGGTGACCGGGTCATCAATCATGGAAGCCAATTTATCCAGTTCAACCATTACTTCATGACTTGCTCTTTTCCCTCCATACAGAGAATAGTTGGCCAAAAGTATTTCCAAGGTTACCGGAAATATGTTCATGCCACTTCCATTTTAGGAAGCTCCTCATATGCCTCTTGAATAAGCACCTCCGGCACGTTTGAGTCTTCAGACCGGGAAGTGATCAACCTGCTGATCGTATGTGTATCCATGGATTCATAATCAAATGGAGCCATGAGTTCACGGATTTCCTCTTTTTTAATATCATTGGAAAGCCATTTAACAGCAGCATCATGATCCAAAATCAAGGGCATCCGTTTTTTGGTATTATGGATCTGCTCCATCAGCGGGTTGGCAGCAGTAGTAATAATGGAACAGGTTCTC
Organism: Algoriphagus resistens; assembly: GCF_001442615.1. Taxonomy (GTDB): domain Bacteria; phylum Bacteroidota; class Bacteroidia; order Cytophagales; family Cyclobacteriaceae; genus Algoriphagus; species Algoriphagus resistens. The sequence goes on from NZ_LMXN01000010.1 coordinate 23,867, forward strand.
TTGATTTCTCCACTCTCTTTATCCAGCCATTCTTCCCAGATCCCACCCATTCTGAAATATCCTTCACTTTTAGGATAGATATAATAGGGGTAGGTCTTTTTGTTGTAGTGCCTCCATTCATAGAACCCTGAAACAGGAATTATGCAGCGTCTCTTTAAAATAGCAGCCCTGAAAGAAGGAAGTTCAAAAATAGTTTCGGATTTGGCATTCAGTGTTTTGTTGGCAATGTCAGCTGCCTGATCGGGAGACTTCACCCAAAAGGGAACTAACCCCCACTCCATTTCCTGAAGCTCTGCCAGGTCATTTGCCAGCACCAATAATTGGGGATGTGCAAAGCCATTCAGATGGTATCCAACTTTTTCTTTGGCAACTCTTTTGTGAGGTTTTACCTTAAATTCAGAACTGAAATCCAGTTCCAATTGCTCTCCTTCTTGATTGACATTATAGCACATAAGAAAACAGCTTATAAATTCACTTTAATATAGCTATTTCCGTGCATTATTGAAATGCCTTAAATATGGGTCAAGCTTCGGATCAACCGGACTATAATTAACTACACCAACGTCTTTCCTAACTTGCCTTCTTATCCTTCAGTCCCACCTTTTTCATCGAACTGACTTCCAAAGCAAAAACCCCGAATTCCTGAACCACCCTGCCCTTCAGCCTATAGAATCCCCTTCCCTGGAACGGGAACCGTCTTAGTGTATTGGGAAAATGTACCGTATCCAGCCAATCCCCCTGGGGATCCAAAAATGTCCCAAAGGCCATGTATTCCCTGTTGACCGTGCGTACATCCTTGGTTGTCACCAACTGCCCGAGGATTTCAACCGTCCTGCCGAGCAGTCCCCCGATTTCTGCTGCCATCACCGTACCCCTTCCGTCATCCGCACACAGCCTGAACATATCGGTCAGGGCAAAGCCAAGTACATTAATCTCATCTATGGCATCCTCCAGGGGATAATCCGGGAAATCCGGGAGCACAAACTCCATCGGCGGTTCCCTAAACAGTGCAGGGGCATCAATGGGCACCGCATGTCGCTTTTGCAGAAAATTGGTCTGCCACAGCAGTTTCTTTTTTCCCAGTCCCGTAAACCCAAATGCCCCCACACTGATCAGGATATTGAGCATTTCAGGACCTGCATGCGTACGCCCGATAAAATCGTGCAACCCCAGATACGGACCTGATTTTTCACGCTCGGTCAGTATCCGCTCACAGAGTGATTTCTCCAGCTGCTCAATATGGATCAGACCCACAAACACATCATCCCCTGAAATATTGGTCAGGTAATCACTGTTGTTTACGCAGGGCGGATGGACGGTCGCCCCTGTCCGTTTCAACTCATGGAAATAAAACTCGGTGCTGTAAAATCCCCCGAAATTGTTGATGACCGCCACCATAAATTCCTTGGGATAGTACGTCTTCAGATACAGACTCTGGTAGCTCTCCACCGCAAATGAGGCCGAATGTGCCTTGGAAAAGGAATAGCCCCCGAAGGATTCTATCTGCCTCCACACTTCTGCAGTCACTGCTTCCTCATAGCCCATTTCCCTGCAGTTGGAAAAGAACTTCTCACGTATCTGGTTGAATTTATCATGACCCCGGTATTTGCCGGACATGGCACGCCTGAGTATATCCGCCTCTCCCATGTCCATTCCACCAAAATGGTGGGCAACTTTGATCACATCCTCCTGATACACCATCACCCCGTAGGTTTCCTCCAGCAGTTCCTTCATCCTGGGATGCAGGTAGACAATCTTCTTGGGATCATGGAAGCGCTCGATGTACTGCTTCATCATCCCTGACTGGGCCACTCCAGGACGGATAATGGAGCTTGCTGCCACCAGCGTAAGGTAATCTTCACACTTCAGCTTGGTAAGGAGCTGGCGCATGGCCGGGCTTTCTATGTAAAAGCATCCTATGGTATCCGCGCGTTTAATCTGGTTTGCCACTTTGGGATCAGCCATAAACTGCTCCACCCGGTGGATATCAATATCAATCCCCCTGTTCTGCTTTACCAACCGGATTGCTTCCTTGATATGTCCCAGGCCTCGCTGGCTGAGGATATCCAGTTTGAACAGGCCTATCTTTTCGGCTAGGAACATATCCACCTGTGCGGTACAAAACCCCTTGGGCGGCATTTCATTGACCGTATACTGATAGATCGGCTTTTCAGAAATCAACATGCCCCCGGGATGGATGCTGTGATGGTTGGGAAAATTCTCCAACAGCTTCCCGTACTTGAGGATGGTACGCTGGATCTTATCCTCGTTCATAGGTTGGTCTTTGCCTCTCACCAATAGATCTATTTCCTCCTTGGGCAGACCAAACACCTTTCCGAGTTCCCGGATCACCGCCCTGCGCTGGAATGTGCTGTACATCCCCAGAAGCGATACATGATCTTTCCCATAGCGTTTGAAGATGTAATCAATGACCTCGTCCCTGTCCTTCCAGGAAAAATCAATGTCAAAGTCCGGCGGGGAAGTCCTGTTGGGATTTAAAAAGCGCTCAAAATACAGGTCCAGTTTGATCGGATCCACATCGGTAATCTTCAGGCAATAGGCTACAATGGAGTTGGCACCGCTTCCCCTTCCCACATGGTAAAAGCCCCTGTTCTGTGCATAGCGGATCACATCCCATACAATGAGAAAGTATGCATTGAAATTCAGCTCGTTGATGATCTTCAGTTCCTTGGCCACCCGCTGCCGTGCAACCGGATTGTTTCCGTACCGGTAGTCAAGCCCCTCCATAGCCAGCTTTTCCAGCAGGATCCTGTCATCCTCCGGTGAGGCTGAAAAATGCCGCTTGTTCTTGTCTGTATGGAGCTCCGTCCGGATACTGCAGGCATCTATCAGCTGCAGCGTGTTGGTGATCATGACCGGATGGTTGCGGAAAGCAGCCATCAGCTCTGCCTCCGGTACAAACATTTCATTCGGAGCCGCAAAATCTGCTGCTCCCAGTTTGGTGATCAGGGTATTCTTCCCGATTGCCCTGAGCAGCCGGTGTACGTTGAAATAGGTTTTATTCTGGAACGTCACCGGGTGTCGGATCAGCCACTTTTTTGGAAATGCCTGCAATTCCTCCTTTTTAAGGCGGTTCAGCTCCCCTGCCAGCACCCCAATCAATTCATGGTCCTTCAGCTCCCCGGCCCCAAATTTCCCCACAGGATAAACGATAAAAACCCCCGAAAAGCAGTCCGGTCTTTCAGGAAAAGGCAGTTCCTCCTGCAGGTGCACGGAAAGGAAGCGGTTGATTTCAAGTAAGCCTGTATCGTTTTTTGCCAGGAGCACATAACAGAGCTCATCCCCGTTTCTGATCTCTGCCCCCGCAATGGGTTTGATATTTTTACCCCTGCAGAAATCCACAAAATCCCAGAGATCCGCCGTGCTGTTGATATTGGTCAGTCCCAGTACGGGCAGCCCGAAATCCGCTGCGGTCTCCACCAGCTCTTTGGTGGAAAATGTACCATACCGGTAGCTGAACCATGTTTTACAGTTGATGAACATATCAGGCTCCTGTTAATGTGATTGCCCGGGTAATGCTGTCAGAACCGTAGCGGTTCTTGATCCAGTCAATGGCCTGGTACAGGCTCACTTCCTCTTCAGTATGCTCAAACAGATCGATCTGCTGGTTTCCCTGTACCAGATGGCTCAGCTTCACCCCGACCAGACGCACAAGCATCCTACGGTCGTAGAGCTTGGCAAAAAGCTCCTTTGCCCGTTGCAGCAACACCTCATCCGAGCTGTTGTAGGAGATCATACACTGCCGGCTTACCGTATCGAAATTCGAGTACCGCAGCTTTACGGTAATGCATCCGCAGAGTTTCTGCTTCTGCCTCATTTCAAATGCGACCTTCTCAGTCATGCGGACCAGCTGGGCATGCAGGAAATGCATATCAATCGTATCTGATTCAAAGGTGGTCTCTGTACCGATGCTTTTCTGTTCCGTATAGGGTATTACCGGGGATTCATCAATCCCGTTGGCCTTTCTGGACAGCTCAATGCCTGATTTTCCCAGCAGGTTCTGCATCATGCGAAGCGGTATCTCGGAAAGCAGTTTAATATTCTCCACCCCCATCCGCTCCAGCAGCACAGAGGTTTTCTCCCCCACCCCGGGCATCCTGCGGATAGGCAGCGGGGCCAGGTAAGGCTTCTCCGTCCCAAAAGGAACGGTCATCTGCCCGTTGGGCTTGGCATCATGGGTGGCAACCTTGGAGACCAGTTTGTTCACAGCCAGGGCATAGGAAATAGGCAGTCCCGACTCTTTGTAGATTTTTGACTTTAGTTCAGCGGTAAATTTCCCGCAGCCGAAAAAGCGATCCATCCCGGTGAGATCCAGGTAAAACTCATCGATGGAGGCTTTCTCCATCAACGGCACCTGGTCCTGGATTACCTCGGTCACAAGGCGGGAATAACGGGTGTATCCGTCGTAATCCCCTTTGATATAAAAGGCATTGGGACAGAGTCTTTTGGCCAGCCGCATGGGCATGGCCGAATGCACACCGAATTTGCGCGCCTCATAGCTACAGGAGGATACTACCCCTCTGTCAGAGCTTCCTCCGATGATGACGGGTTTATTCTTCAGGGCATCGTTTTTCAACCGCTCCACGGATACAAAGAAGGTATCCAGATCCATATGCACAATATGCCTTTCCATTATCCAAAATAAGTAGTATATTTGATACAATTAGTATCAAATTTCAACTTCTAATTGTATCAAATAAAAATGGCAATTCAAACATATTTTTGGGCAGGCAATCTTAAATTCCTGAGAAAGAGGAAAAAATTCAGCCAGGATGAACTCGCCGAAAAGCTGGGTATGACCCGAGTAAAACTCAATGCCCATGAAAGCGGCCGGACCAAATCCCCTCCGCTGGATGATCTGCTGCTCTGCGCGGACTTTTTCAGGATGAGTGTGGATACTCTGCTCCGGATAGATCTCTCCAAGCTCAGTGAATTAAAACTTCGTGATCTGGAAGCAGGGAATGACATATTTCTGAGCGGATCAAAAATGCGTGTACTGGCGACCACCGTGAATTCTGCCAACGAAGACAATATCGAAATGGTACCGATAAAGGCCAAAGCGGGCTACCTGCAAGACTATGGGGATCCTGAATTTATCAGCACGTTGCCCGTGTTTAATCTGCCTATTTTCACCGGGGGCAAAAAGTACCGCATGTTCCAGACGGAAGGCGACAGTATGCTTCCTGTTCCTGACGGGGCATTTATTATCAGCTCTTTCCTGACAGACTGGAAACTCAGCAAGGAAACACCCTGTGTTGTAGTGACTGAAGATGAGGGCATCAGTTTTAAGATGGTAAGTTTTAACCCGGAGAATAAAAGCTTTTCCTTAAGATCCTTGAACCCTCTTTATGCTGCCTATGAAGTGAAGGCAGAGGAAGTCCGGGAAATCTGGAAATTTGAGGCCACCCTGTCTAAGGAATTGCCGACAGAAACGTTGACACTCCAGCAGATCGGGTTAAGCATAGCGGAGATCAACAGAAAGCTGGAAAAACTGGAAAGCTGAAACAAACAGTTTCCGGAACAGGGTATTTAGATGGCTGTTGCACCTGAATTTACAGTGTATACCCAATAACCAGTTTTTTTTCAGAAGGCATGGTTACTACACGGTTGTTGTAAAACGTTTTTCATTCATTGCATTCGCACAAATTTTCCAGAATGAGAAATCACGTGCAAATTCACACGCATTCTAAATTCTAGCGTGTCTTTTTTGCAATCAGCAATTTCGTAGTATGCTTGTCCGTTTGAAGTTAATGCTTTTTGAAATTCAGTTAATGAGTCCGTTTGTTTTTCAAGAGACTTTAGTCTAAAAGAATTCTCTCCAAGATTTTCAATCTTATATCTACGATTCAATTCAGAGTTTATCTCTGTTAAGTTTTGTCCGTCTATTACGAACTCAAATTTTGGATAGTCCGAATACCGTTTGTCATAGATGACTTTATACTTTCCGTTATTCAAATCGCAATTCTTATCAGCGCATTTAAATCCGAAACAGAATAATATTAATATATACAGAGTTTTTTTCATAATGTTTTACAACGGGATTCAGCTTGGAAACGGCTGGCATTCTGAGTTGTTCCCTTCCTGCCTACTCCTAACTTCTTAAAGATACTGATTTTCATAGTTACTCTGAAACGCCCGCTGGATCCAAAGTGATGTTATGGGCTTTTTTCTTTAGAAGAAGACTTTCAAATCGTTTAAAGATTTTCTGAAGTATAAAATATTTCCCTTCAAAAAGACCGTTTTTAATCTCAACTACATCACCTTCTGGGTATCTTATTGTTAAATTCATCTCACCAGTTCCTGGAAGGGGTAACAACTCTTTTTCTGGATAATCCCAAATTTCAATGATTTCAAAAAGTTGATGGAGTTGATTAATGCTTAATGTATCCAGTTGAATTTCGTGTTTTCCTATCATCTCTGAATAAAGTTCTCCTTCATATGTTACTCTACCAGATTCGTCAATTTCCATCCTAAAAACTGGCAATCTTCCTTCATCAATTCCAGCTTCAAAGATTAAGGAATTAAATTTTTTGGGATTTCCTTTGGAGACTCTTTTAAATTTTAATGTATCATTATCTTGGTTGATTGCTATTAAATGAAGGTTATTAAGGTCGAAGAAATCAATTTTACCAACGCTCTGTAAATCAGAATCTTCAATAATCAAAGTATCATTCTTTATTGAATAAAAGAAAAACCCATAACTGTCCCAAAATGGATTAATCATGGTAGAATTTTGAATCAAAATAATTTGTTCACCATCTTGCCAAATACCTGTCAGGTCAAAATTTAATGCTTCATCTTTGCTATCACTGCAGGAAGATAACATTATGCCAAAAAGTAAAATATATAGGTTTTTCATATTCTTCTAATTGCCCACAACGGCTCCGTTGCAACAGCAGTTTCATCGTTCGTGCTACGCACCCGACGAAAACCTAGTTGTTAGGTGCTGATTTTCATTTTAATCCTAACTCTTGCTTAACTGCTGGTAACAAAAATAGATCTTCAGTCTTGTGTAATTCTATAATTCCTTCTCTCGTCAGGATTTTATTTGTCAAAGGATTTATATGATTCAAAAAGAGTTTTTCCATTTTTTCTATCCGCTGCGGATCAGTTAAATTATTTTCTAAGACAAATAAGTCTTGAAAGTCATTACTTGGTCCATGCATTATGTCAGCAACGTCATGCTTAACCCAATCCTTTTCCTTTTTGAATGTCCTGCCGTAAGCTAGTTTGAAGTTGACCTTGATTCGGAGATAATATAATTTACTGTAACTGGATTTTCTTAAAATCAATGCTAAGACACATTCTTCAGACTCTTTAAACCAAGCCCCAAATTCCGTAGCGAACCCGTTTTTTAAAGCAAAGTCATTAAAAGCTTTTTTAAATTCTTTAGTGTCCATTCAATTGTTTCTCATTACCAAAATTGCACCTAATACTTGTAGTTACAGCACTCCCGCTACCCTATTGCATCTATATCGCCATTGTCCACAGGTCTTCGGGGTTCTCCTGTGACCAAATTAAGAATTTCGTCGATCCCATCAAGCGGGCTTTGGATGTTTTTATTGGAAATAGACAATACATGAGTATAGATTTCAGTCGTCTTGCTGCTCCCATGGCCTAAAAGTGCCTGCACATAGCGTAGATTTGTGCCCTTTTGAAGCAAATGAGTAGCAAAACTATGACGAAGGGTATGGACTGTTGCCCAAGGATTCGAATTACTTTTTTCAATCGCCCCCCTAAAAACAGCTTGTATACTCGTAGCAAAATATTGTCCACCCTCCTGCCCTTCAAACAGCCAGTAGCTTGGTTTATATTCCTTGTAATACTGTCTTAAAAGCACCAATAATACAGGAGAAAGTACCGTCTTCCGGTCTTTTTTGTTTTTTGCTCCTTTGATGAAAATATATCCTTCATCGGAATGAATATCCCGATTCCTCAGTTTGATGGCCTCACTAATTCTCAATCCAGCACTATAAATAAGCATCAAAATCGCCCTATGCTTGAGATTGTCCACACTTTGTAGGATAACTTTTACTTCCTGCTGACTGAGCATATTTGGAAGGGTCATGCTTTTCTTTGGGCGCTGTATATCATAAATCGTTCGCTCTCTGCCCAGAACATGCTCATAATATGCCTTTATAGCATTTATAATCGTATTCTTCGCACTTTCCGAAATCTTATACTTGGTGGTCTGATGGTATACAAAGGCTTCTATTTCTTCCTTGGTAATATCTTTGAGCCTACGGCTTTCGAAAAAACCTAAGAACTGAGATAAAGAAGAAGTATAATTTTTGATCGTGGAAGGACTATAGGCTTTTAGGGTAAGTTTTTGTTTCAGATCAGCCAACACCTGAACAGATTACTGATTTAAGGTTTTTACTGAAATACTAACCTTTTTCTCAGCCTGCCTGATCTCGAACTTGCCTGTATAAACACGCATAATCAACTCTCAATTTTCTTTGGTATTGACCAAGCTCCAGAGTTTTTGGTTGGAGTGATAAAAACTTGTGTAGAGCGCTTTCAATTGCTCCCGCTCCTGTTTTAAAGGATAAGGAATGAATATTTTGATACGACTGGCGTTGGGTAGTGAATGATAAATCAGTATTCGTTGAGCAGTTTCCATGACTTTTTGAAACCAGTTTACTAAACTTAGGTCTTAAATGCTGGGGAATAAACGTTTGTAGTAGATTGTAAACATTTGTAGTCAATTTGGTCGGACTTACTCTTAAACTCTCCATAGCCCTGATTTGACCCAACAACTGTAACTCATTACAAGTTTTATCAAAACAATAAATATAAAGTTTCTATTCATTAAATATGCCCATCCATCTCATCCTTTCACCTATACCCCTTTTCGTAGTTTTCAGAGAGAATTACCTCAAAATCAAATGCCCCAACTCAGGTGTGTCAAACACCCTTTCCATTTCCATTCTGATAATCTCCTCCACTTCGCGCTTGATACTCCTATAGTTTTCCTCCACCTCCTCTTGGGTGATTTCCCGAACTTTAGGGATGTCCTTATAGCTTTCTTCCTCCCGCTTCAGCGCTATATGATCATTAATGATCTCAGCATGAAAAGCTTTCAATGTGATCTTCTGTTCAGGTGTGTCTGCTACCATTCCCACAAATTCACCGGAGGAAAGTGCTGATATGGTAGAAGCAGGAACGGCCTGATCCAGTTGGGTTGATTTGCTCAGGGAGGTTTCTGAACTATTGATTGAAATGCTCTCCCTGTTTTGGATAATCCTTCCAAACCTTTCGGAAAGTTGCTTTGCGGTATCGCCCAATACCTGCCCACTAATGAAATTCCCTACCGTATTCATGATCACATCTGCCTGTTCTCTGCCGTAATCCTTTCTCAACTGGCTGTAATCCTGTACGCCTAAGCAGGTGGCCACCTTGTTGGACCGCGCAGTGGCAATCAGGTTATCAATCCCGTTGAAATAAATCGTAGGAAACTCATCAAACACCAGACTGGATTTCAGTTTACCTTTTTTGTTTACCTGCTTGACAATCCTTGAAATATAGAGGGAAAGCACGGCTCCATAGACCTGCTGATTCTGGGGATTGTTTCCCATACAGATGATTTTAGGTGCATCGGGATTGTTCAGATCAAGCGTGAATTCACTCTCTGAAAGCACATAATAAAGCTGCGGGGAAGAAAGCCGTGCGATTGTAATTTTAGCACTTGCCACCTGACCTTCCAGTTGATCAAATGCCTTTTTGACCAAAGCAGAGACAAAAGGATTCACCAAAACTTCAATTTCTGGTTCTGTCCGGAGCACAGTAAACAGCCTCTCGTACTCTACCTGCATCAGTTCGATGACATGGGGTAGCGTACAGTATTTGCCACGCCTGTATTTTTTGAGAAACCAGATGATTGCAGTAAGGAAATTAATGGAGCTTTCCACGAAGAAGTCTCCCTGCTTTTTAATCCACTCCCTGTTCAGTCCAAGCATAATAGTACGGGCAGCTTCTGAGGCATCGGTAATGTCCAGCATGTTTTCCGGCTCCAACGGATTACATCGATGGGTATGGGAAAGTCTGTCAAAATTGATCGTGTAGAATTCCGGTTTCACCTTATACCCAGACAGGTTGTTTTGCAATGTATTGTAAGCAATGCGGGAGAGGTCATCGTACTTGAAGTCATAGACAAACATGGAAAAGCCTTTTTTAATGTGCTGGGTAATTACATGACGGATCACAAAGTAACTTTTCCCGGAACCCGGTGTACCGGCCACCAACAATGCGCGGAAGGGATTGATGATGTTGATCCATGATTTTCTGATGGTATCCTTAAGCCGGTATTGTGCAGGAAGATTAACCGAGTATTCATTTTCCAGGTAGCGCTCTTCCTGGGGAAATGTCTCGTTCAAATGATTAAATATTCCCTGATCAAACCGGTTCTTCAGCAACCGGCTCAGAAGTGCTCCTCCCCTGAGAATGAGAATGAACCCAAGACTGGTGACTGATATGTATATAATACTTACCGTATCCTCATTAAACGGAAGGTAAAAGACAAAAAAGCTGCCCGCATAGCTTACCAATCCACTGATCAGCGGCCAGCCTATCTGAGCCATTCTGAGTTTATCATCCTTCCTGCCTTTCGCACCGATTAAGGAAATCAGCAAAAGCACCAAGGCAAATACTTTGGAAACATAGAATTCATTAAACAGGCCTGTATCGCGAATATTGACCAGAAGCCTTTCTGAAATAGAATGCGTAAGCCCCCATTGATTGAACGAATGATAACAATAGTAATAGCTATGCAGACACAGCATTCCAATACTGGCCTTTCTGGTCAGATCAATAATCTTTCTTAACCCCTCGGTGTTTTCTCCGGTTTGCATAGGCTCAGTTTATTGAATACGTCTCTTGCTCCTTTTCTTTTCCTTTTGCCTTAGCCCATACGGGGTTGGATCTTCCGGCTGGTAAGAATTAAAGAAAATCTCCAGCCCGGGAATTCTGATGTCTGGCTCAGTTTCCTGCCCACTTATTCTTACCTCCTGCTCTCTTTCCGATGGATCGGGAAGCACATGGTCCTTTGAAAATCTAACAGAAAGCGCATTAGAGGATAATTCCCTGCCCAAAGCCGGACCGTTAAATACGCATCGGCTCACGTTATCTATATAGGTCACCCCGTATAGCCTTCCTTCTTCATTGATCCTAAGCAGCGGCTTGATTCCCTTGGTTCTGAGTCTGGAAGTAAATTCTTCCAGGGAACTGCAACTTTGCAACGTACCGTGAATTAGGCCCCGTAGCGTTTCCCTGTGCTGCTTTCTTGCTTCTTTGTTCCGTAAGAACAGCCTTTCCAATCTGGCCAAGGTAGGTCTGCAATAAAATGAACTGGCCTTCACAGGAACTCCTACCCGGTTCCCTGCCGTATCCAAAATCGAGTAAACCAGTCCTTTGTTTTTAAACATTGCACTTTCCTTTTCACCCCGGTATGCACATACATTGAACTGCCCCAACACTGCATTCAGCTCAGGAAGCGAAGCAAACTGATACGAACGTATTACCTCCTGAACAATATTGGATATGGAGGCTTTCGTTTCCCGTTTGCCATACGTAGCTTTCTCCAACGGCTGGGGCAAATTAACTTTTTGCTTCCGCTGCTCTTCTGCTTTTACAAGATGGTATCGCCCCTCAATTTCCTTTCGGGTCTGTTCTGACAGCACCTTGCCCAGGTTATGCGTTTCAATCCGCTTTCCTGAACTTGAAATATTGGTTGTCACAATATGCACATGTGGATGGGCAGCATCAAAATGCTGATACAGCAGGTAAGGTTGGTTTTCAAATCCAATCCCTTTCAAATAATCAGCGGCAATCTTTTGAAGCATAAACCCATCTACTTTATCCTTTGGGGAGAAATTGAGCGAAATATGTACGGTGTTTGTTTTCGTCCTTATATTCAACTTCTGCACCTTTTCAAATGATTGGATCTTATCCCTCACCGTAAGATTTTTAACCGCAAACCCTCCCATCTGTACCAGTTTTGCCTGCCCGTTTTTCACCTTCTGTTCATTGTATCGGATCACGACTCCGATAGTCTTTCCGGTACTAATTTTAGCAACCAACTAGGTTAGGGTTTTCAATCCTTCAATCAAGCTATGGAGCGCCTCTATTTTTGCATTTGTCCGCTCAAAGTAGGGGAGCATTTCCTTCACAAAAAACAGACGCTCTTTTGGATCAGCCTGCATATGAAAATAGTGCGTAATCTGGTTGAGATTCACCCCGATTGTGTTGAGCTCATTTCTGAGCAGCCCTAATTCTACCAGCGTGTTATCCAAGGATTCGTTTCGGGTGTTGAGGGTTAACTTTCTTTTGAAAAGCATGTCTCTAACGAGCTCACTTACTGTCTGACAATAGGCACTTCTTTTCAGCAGGATTTCCAGTTTCTCTATTTCAGTTGGAGTAAACCGGATCGTCTTACGTATGGGATAGTTTACTGTTCTCTTCTTCATGGTTCACTGGATTATAAAATTCGACTTCGGAGAAATTTTATCCCCACCCGCAACTCCGGCAGCGGTGGGCAAGATCGGATTGTGCCACAATCTTACATCTTTCTCATTGACAAAACGCAATGGGATTTCCAACCCGGTAAAGGTTTATTTACCGGAAGGGAGAAGGATTGTTTACAATTTGGATAATATCAGTTTTCCAGATTCCAGACCCAGTCATCAGCGGCCATCACCCAGTCACGGATAGCGGAACCCATTTCATTACGCCAGTCCATTCCCTGGTAATAGAAATAGAAGACTTCGGCTTCGGAAGACGGAACTTGAAGGGAGTTAAAGTAGGCCTGTACCTGTTCCAGTGTAGGAGGAACATTCCTGGAAAAGTTGAGATGCTGAGCTTCGAGATTCATAACGATTATCGTTTTTGATGAAGCTCAAAAGTGTGGAAGCTTAAGCTGGAAAGGTCACACTGAAATCAGAAGGGGGGTGGGGATAATTATTAGTTGGGAATTAGGCAAAATTCTGTATTTTCCCCATGAGTAAGAACAAAATCATTTCAAATGTTAATCTCATTGATATTTCGTAAAGAAGATTTTCAGAGAATTAGGAAACTTTAAATAGTGAGCTCTTAATTGCATTTTTTGTGAGCATTGATATTGTTTAAAAATTCTAATTGCTCCAGAAAGTGCGGAACCAATATGCGGCTGGTGTGTAAGACCATGGCCGCCTCACTCTTTTCGCAGGGATACGTGAAGCGACTTTGCATAATGAGCCAAAGCCAGTCAAAGGAATGAAGCGGCTTGAAGTTCTAAAAGCCTGCATTAAATGTAATCGGGGATTCTCATTGGATGTAGAATACCTAGCTAGTTTCTTGGAACGTACTCTTTGGAAGCTTGTAAATTGACTATCGAAGGCAAACTCAATTTTCAATGTTAATTGATCAGGATTGAGTACATTGTAGCGGAATCGTGGCGTACCAGTTTTTACCGAAATTTCCACGAGGTCTTAAATTGACCTGAATCCATCTATTATTTTTTTTAGGTTTCTGTGAATGATTTTCAAAAATCAATTTAGATAGGTGATTTTCTCTCAGAAAAAATTTACTGTTTCCGTTTTTCGTCATTTCCTTTAGGCAAGTTCATCTGAATTTACTTTCGATTCATTTGAGTCCTAAGAAATCCATCGATGGTTTTACCTGAACAAGTCGATAAGGCAGCAAAAGACAACCGTCATTAAATCACAAGTAAATATTACGAAAAATAAATTATCCAAAGGAGCAACAAAAATATTCCCTCCTCTATTAGAACGAATTTTAACAAAATCGATTTCTGAAAATCTCTATAAATTAAAATAATTCCTCTAACTTTTTAATAACTTTAGCCGATACATCCTTCAAGGATGTATCCGTTTTTGCGATTTGAAGAATGAATGTTTTAATGGTATCAAATCCAAAGGCTTCAATTCCATTGGCACTTTCCTTTTGAATAGTAGAATTTAGATCTTTAACCAATTTCCCCCTTAACTCTTTATTATCCCCTTTGAAATAGGTTTTGGATATAGCGGTTAAAATTGTTTGATAATCTAATTCTTTATAAGTATCTTTAGACTGAGTTGACTCATTCTCAACTTTGTACTCTTCTGGTTCTGATTCGCTTAGTTTTTCAATTTCAGCTGTAGTTTTTGCTTCCTTATGACCTTTAGGTTCAACTGTTTCTTCTGATTCCGCAGCCTTGCCTTTAACTTCTTTTTTATAAATACCTTGATTAGATTTAACTTTCTTTGGAAGTTTCGGTGCTATTTTTGACTTGTCTAATTTATCTTGTGGATTCAGTTTTGCAGTTTCTTTACCTTCACTGTGATCCTTGTTTGTAGGCTTTTCCTCTAACTCTAAAACTGGTTCTTTTTTTATAGTTATTTGCTTATCAAAAATTGGAGCTTTCGATAATCTATGGATGGATTCATAGAGTCGATCAAAAGAATGGACATATCCGAAAATTGAAAGCGCATATGCTAATTCAACTGGACAATTATTCTTTAGATCATAAATCTCGGATTCGATTTTTGTTAAATCAAAATCTTTGTCTTTCAGAATCCTATTTAAAGAAAGATATATGAAATATGATAGAAAAGTATTAAATTTACCAAATTCACTATTTAGTGTTTCTTTAACTTTGTTAATTCTTATTTTATCTTCACTATTTACAAATTCGATCAGTCTTTCAAACTCTAAGTATGCTTTAAATAACGGCTTGTTATTTAAAGCATTCAAGTTTTCACTAATGATCCTAAAGTAAGGGCCATTTTTCAAAGCATCTATAGGCGCCCCTAGAGTAATAAGCGTAATGCAGCCAAGCTTTAAAAAACTTTCAACATTTCCAGATGGAATAAAGCTTGGTGTCAGGTCAAATTTTATTAAATGATTTAGGGCTTTTTGCTCTTTTCCATCAAATGCTTCATGGCTAATCATTTTGATAACAATTCCCCTTAAATTGATTAGAAAACTATTATCAATCTGAAGGTCATATAAGCCTAAAATTTTGTTTACTGCGCTTATTCTAATCCTATCTTCCCTTATCCTTTTAATATCTCGTGTTAATTCTTCATTTAATGGGTCGTAAATGTTAAAATCTGGATTTAATCTGCTTTTTAAAGAGTTAAAGGCAAATCCCGATGTTGGAATTATTCCTAAAACACCATCAAATGAAATTCTAATTCCATTATTCATGTTGATTTTTTCCTTTACATACTCTAATAAAATGACTTCATCCTCGGATTCGAAGTAAGGCAAGGCCGATTCAATCTTTTTCGAAATCGATCTTACTGGAAGGCTGCCCAAAGAATTATAATCAAGGTCAATGATTCTATGAAGCGAAATTTCAGCTTCATTGTACTTAAAGAGATAATTGAATTTTTCCCTCTCAATTGCTATCAGGACTTTTCTCATATCCTACTGGGGTTTAGATAATTATATTTGCAGATGAATCTCCAATTTTTCTTATTTCAGTACCACCCAAAAATTTCTTAAATATGGAGTTCATAATACCAGTAAAAGTAACGATTAAATCTCTTTTTGAGCGAGATAAAGCCACCAAAGCCAAGGCATCTGGATTGTATGAGTGGGAAAAAGATGTGTCCGAAAATGGCAAGAAAACTGCATCAAAATCTAATCCTTTAGAGGAATGATAGGTTAGCATGACCATTCTATTCTCCCTTTCAGCATCTTGGAGAGAGCCATGACCATTACCAACAAACATTAAAGGGACTTTCTGAGATTTTAGATGAGCATTAAAGCTCTCTAAATCTAATTCTTCCCCCCATGGTTTTTCAACCATTTTTTGCTCCCAATTTGGTTTTTTTTCCAAACTCAAAACCTTATTTACAAAAGAAATTAAGTCTTCTTTTTTAAAAAAAATACTGGCAATCATTTCTCCTGGTCGAATATTATGGATCATCTTCATTTCACTCCAGACCCACTCAATTTCTTTGCTTCGGTCTAAGGTCGAAAGTACCCGGATATCAGTATTTTCTTTACCCACAAAAGACTGACTGCTAAATAGAGAATCATATACCCTCCGAATCATATTTAAAACGTTCAGAGGCAATCTGAAAATCATACTTAGCAAATGCTTGACGGGTTGAATTTGTTTGTCTATTTCTCCAACTGAGGTAGTTGGAAGTTTAAATGCTGGGTCTTTATCGTAAATGGACTGAGCAGCATCACCTGCAATAATCAATTTTCCGCAAGAATTTTTCAAACCTTCAATGAATTGAATTGGTAAATCCTGTACCTCATCACAAAATATTGCGTCATACCGAATTTTTCCTACTTTATATTTCATTTCATAGATAGTATGAAGTGGAATATTTTTATTTTTTAAAACAGGAATCTGTTTTAGGCCTGTGTCCAAAAGATCCTTAAGGGCGTGGGTAAATACAACAACTGCAACGTTGGAATTTGGGTTTTTCAGAATGTAATCACTCAATGAATAAAGCATCACTACTGATTTCCCGCTGCCTGCGTGGCCCTGTATCCAAGCTACATTTTGGTTCGAACCAATGTTTTTGATTATTTCTCTTTGTTGGGAAGACAATTTATCTTCTGGTACCATCCATTTCATAGGCTATTTTAATTTTGGGTTTAGGTGGGTTATTTTATTTTCAAAAAGGACTTCGCATTTTAGCTCTAAATCGGTGTCCACATAAAAAATAGCTTTGAAGGATTTACTTAGCAATCCAGATTCAAACAATAATTGATCATCTCCGTATATAATTTCAAAACTCGGAGTAGTTAATTCTACTTCCACTTCATTTGTAGGGCAAACTGTACCTTTTTCGAAAAGAATGAGATGAGGTAATTTACCAATCAAAAAAATATCATGATGTAAAACTGGGTTGATAATGTTTTTCCCAAAAAGGTGTTGAGCAAGGGATTGAAGCGCATTCCCTCGAGCAACTTGTTCCTGGATATTATCTGAAATGTTAATTTCAGAACTCTGGAACATTTCGAAAGTAAATCTTTGAATATAAGGATTTCTACTTCCTCCTCCTGTAAGGATGATTTTTGAAATTTGACCGACAATCAATTTTGCTTTCTTGAGTGCTGAAACAATTGTTTCTTGTACCCCATCATTTGCTTGCCAATAGTGAATCATTAGAAGTGAAAAATCTGAAAAACTTAAAGAAAGATTGTCTTCAAAATCAGTTAGGATTTCTCTTTGCTCATTTGAAAAAGCTATAGGGGGGAGTTGAAAATTAACTCGCCTGTCAGTGGTTATTGCTTTACAGAGTTTTAATTTCAGCCTTTCACAAAACCTTTCAATTTTGTTTTGAGGAATGCTTGAAGTGGGAGAAACCTTCAATTTATTTGCCATCAACGTATTAATTTTGTTCCCTCCAATCTCATTAATCCTTTCTACTGCCAAAAGTTTGGAATTGATATTGTCAGAATCTTTTTCTATTTGGACAATGGAGACGTCAACAGTTCCAGCTCCAATATCCAAAACAAGAATTACATCTGATTCTTCTAAAGTGCTGCCGGACTCAAAAACGTAATTTATTAAAGCTGAAATCGGCTCCTCTACTAAAGGGCTTGACTCCATATCAAATCCTGCTAATTCAGCACATTCTCGCAATTCATTTTTTTGTGTGATTCCATAATTGGCTGGTACACTCCACGTATAAAAAAATTCTGTACAAATAGGAAATTTGTTCTGCAATTTTTGATCGATACTTGCTTTCAGCCGAGTGAAAAATGTTATCAATCCATTTTTTCCATTGCTGATTTTTACCAGAGCATGGTCTCTTAATTCTGAATCCTTAAACTCTAATGAGGATAGGTTTCCTAAATTCGCTTTAAAACCATCCCAATAATTCTTTCCAAAGGTTAAATTTGGACCTAGTTCGGCAGCATGTTTTCCAAGCATAAATTGGTTATTGTTCAATGCCATCGCTGATGGTACTAATGGGGAACTTGATAGAAAACCATTTCTGTCCTTTTGGTCGATTTTCAAGGTATCTAAGTGGATTTGGCCATCCTGTATATAAGAATAACTTATTACTGTAACAGAGGTACCAAAATCTAATCCTACAAAAACCTTTTCATTTACATCCTTAAACTTTAACAAGTTTTCTTTTTGCAAAGGCTTATAAAGTCCTGGAAACCCTAATTTGTCTTGATTACTTTGTTCAAGAATCTGATCTTTGACCATCAAGAAATAATCATATTTTAGATGCTTTCTAGGTATAAGGCCATCAGAACTATTGAGTAAGTATTTTATTATCAGTTCACTCGGAGTTGCATTCAACGACAACATGGGTGAAGGTCCATTATTTTTGAGGGTTGATATCAACTCCTTCGGACCAAATTTGGCGACCAAATGATTCTCTATCTTTTGCAGAATCGCCCTAACCGAAAAGGTTAGATCAATCATTAAAAAAATTGCATTCCCATTTAGAATTTGAAAAATATGTTCAGCATTTTTAATGACTTGTGGATAGAATGTGCTACTCACTTCATTGATACAATTTTGGAATACTACAAGGTCTGCGTTACGAAATATAATATCGTTGGCTATTGTGTCCTCAATGCAGGTCAAATCGTATTTAATTGCCTGCCATCGTAAGTTGATACCTGACCTCAACTTCAAATCTTTCACTAACTCTTTTTTAACTATTTCATGACTATACTTCCAAGTTGAGGCATTTATATCAAGGATTGAAATAGATAATTCTTTTAAATTCGTGCATCTTTCATTCAGATACTTCAATAATCCAAATGCCTCTGAACCAGGTCCCCCTCCGATAAAAATTATTTTTATAGAATCTTTTTCATTTAGGAATTTAAAATCCCTCTCTTGAAAGATCTTTTGAATAAGTTGATAATAATGTGGGAAATAAGTCAATAAGTACGCGCTTTGGACTTTCTCCTCATGATATGGAACATAAACAAGCCTTGCTCTGTAAGCTACTCTAAGAGCTTTTACGGGCTCCTGAAGGGTAATTAAAAATTGATCAACTGGAAGTGAATTACTTTTACTAGAATCAATTCCATCCAATATAGCATCATAAATATTTCTCATTCCTTAATCGTTCTAAAAGTAAGATTGATTCTTGGTTGATTGATTTTTTTCTGCATAGGGATTTGATGTAACCAATGATGCTGAAGAGCTCCTTTCATGACGACCAAAGAACCTGGTGACAATTCAAGCCGTAATTTTTGATCTGGATCATCCTTGCGTTTGAGGTCAAACCTTCTGGTTACACCCAAGCTTACCGAGGCAATTGTGGGATTTATGCCTAATCCTTTTTCATTATCCGAATGCCAACTAACTTTATCATTTCCGTCTCGATAAAGATTGAGAAGTACGCTATTGAACCGTTCTTCTTTAAGAAAAAACTCTATCACTCTTTTGATGTCCAAAAGCTCTTTAGTCCAAGGTTCTGGGTTGCAAAGGATTCCCGAGTATTTGTAATTAAAACCATCATATCCATACCAGGCAGTTTTACGAGGAACAGGAAAGGTCTTGCCATATAGTTTGATTTCTTCTTGCCTCCAATTGACGTTATTCAATAGAGTTTTGAAATAGTCCTTCGCTTTATCTGAGGGTATAAAGTTGGGCATATACCAAACCTCTCCATCTTTCAAAAGATGTTTTTCAAAAGTTCTTGGTTTTGGTTCTTGTGATTGGTTGAATAGATCCATAATTTCTATGTGAAAATCTTTTAATAAAAGCTATTTTCCAATTGTTTTATTTTTATAGATATCCATAACTTCAGTTATTTTTTTAAAAGACTATCCAGAGCGTTTTCTTTGATTATCTGTGTATATTCATTCAAATTCGGATAAATGAATGGCTTATTGATTTGATGAATCACATTGATTTTTCTTTTCAAGTATTTTGCTAAGTCTTTATGTATATTGAAACAATCAAAAGGGCTTAAGTGTAAATTGACGCCATCTTCAAAAATCTTCGGATTGAAGATATCTTCAAGGTTTTTTTCTGGATAGGGATTGAATATAAATAATCCTTCTTGAGGGATTATGTTTTGGTTATAAGTATGTGTGTAAGGCTTATCTGTTCTTATCATCAAATTTTTTGAGGGTTTTATTTTCCCTGTAGATTCTCCTTTCTCTTCAAAATCAGATATGTAAAAGATAAAATTTGAATTTTTTAAATTCTGGCCATGAATGGTCTTTTGAAAATCTTCAATGCTTGGATATTTCCCATAGTCAAAATCAATAATATTCAAAAGTTCTTTAACATAATTGCGTTTGTTTATTCGGTAAATTGAAAAATAATTCTCGATCTTATCTTTTTCATAGGTAAATAAGTCAAGCTTTTCAGTGGCAAAATAAAATGCCACGTTTTGGTTGTAGGACCAATCCATTAACGGAGTTGGAGCGCCATAATGCTGAAGCAAACTTAAAATAGGGAAATCTCTATGGGTTTTTACATTAGTAAAATAAAGGCTAAAAACTTTATTGATTAGTACATTTTTATTTGCATTAATTATCATGGTTTTCACAAAATCCAGAAAATCTTTATTGCCCCATTGATTTAGATTCTCCAATATCCAGAGCCTTTGAGCAGAAGTATAAAGCTTATACTTTGCTTCTTTCGTACCTCTATAAATCAAAGCTGTTGCATCAAGAGATGCATTATCAATTTCAAATTCCTTTACATTTTCAAACCAGATGTCAAGTTCTTCAATTGTATTAATTATAAAACTTTCATCATTTCCATTTCTAAATAATGCTCTTTTTTCATCAAGAGTTTTATATTCCTGTAATTCAGCCATATTGATTCATTATAATTTCCAGATTTCCCGTAGGCGTAATATCTGCTGCGCACCTTTGAAGTTCGATTTGACACTAGGTGGGAATTGTAATTCCATCCCCGTATTATTACCAATTTTCAATTGGCTTTCCTACCTCATCCCCTCTAGGAGAAGGGCGTTTGGTTCTGGTATCTAAGAGATTTCAGAGTCAAAAGGCGTTTTCCGGATTTATGCCCGGATGGGTGCGATAAAAGTTGGTGTAGTCTACCTACCTCATCCCCCTTCTCCTTTAGAAGAAGGCGATTGTGAGATTATATTTTTCCATCTAGTGCTTCCACTAGACTGAGAGGTTCTCCGGATTTAGGCCCAGATTGCTGCTATTAAAGTTGGCGTAATTCCCAGATCCTGTCAGTCTCGATACTTGAGAGCTTCAGGGGATAAAGAACAGTGGCAAGAAAGGGAATAAAAATATAGGAAAACATACCCTATACAGGGTATTTTTTAGATAAAAACCAGAAAGTTATCCACATTTTGGACTTAATATGTGAAGGCAGTTGCGGGAATACTTTCGGTGGTTGATTTGGATTTAAATAGGAAATACCCTAGGTCCATCGGTTCGAATCTTAGCCATCCCGAATAACATCCTACAAATTGATAGTTGCCATCCTTCACAAACCGCAAAAAAGCCAAGCGAATTTAAGGGGCCTTGATGGACTAGCTCATTACTAAAGAGGACAAGGGGCGGCATAAAGCCGCTCACTGGCTTCACTATTTATATCAGTTTCCTTTTTTCCCATCTACAGGCCCCTTATTCAGGGCTTTCTGTTTTACTGTTTTTTCTTTGTGAAAGTGTTTTTATGACGCTCTGAATCTCTCAGATGTAGGTAAATCAACAGTTTCCACCTTCGGGTTTCAGTGTGACAGTATAGCAGAAGAAAGGAAGACTTTGTGTCTTGCACCAAAGAAATCCGCAATGAAGGTCAAAAAGAGTTTAACGCCTAAAAAGGTTCAAGAGGTAATGAAAAAGGAAGGAGTTGATATAAACCAAGCGGAGTCTGAACAATTATTGGACATGATCTATAGGTTTAGTAAATTAGTTGTCGAGCAAATTGTTAAGAAATGACACGAGTTGATCTCTACATCAGAGTAAGCACGGATGAACAGGCTGACAAAGGATACAGTCAGCGATACCAGGAGGAAATACTGTGAATTCAATCACCTGCAGGTTGGCAGCATCGTATTTGAGGATTATTCAGCCAGAAATTTCGACCGACCCGAGTGGCAGAAACTCCTCGCCAACTGTAGGAAATTTAGGGGACAGACCCAACAAATCCTGTTCACGAAGTGGGATCGGTTCAGCAGAAATACCGGGGATGCATACCAGATGATTTCAACGCTATCTAACTTGGGTATAAAGCTACAGGCGATAGAGCAGCCTCTGGATCTGGAAATCCCCGAGCAAAAAATGATGCTGGCCTTCTATCTGGCTGCACCTGAGGTGGAAAATGACCGCAGGGCATTAAACACATTGCAGGGAATGCGGAGAGAAAAAAAGAAGGACGGCACATGGGTACAGCACCCATTGGCTATACGAACACAAAAAATGAGTTTGGAAAGAAGGTCATACAGCCTAAGCAGCCTATGGCAGACCTTGTGAAATGGGCATATGAAGAAGTTGCCAGGGATGTACTGGCCGCAGATCAGATCCGGAAACTTGCAGTAAAGGAGGGATTAAAAATAGGTAGTTCCCAATTCTATAATATGATCAGAAATCCGATCTATTGCGGATACATCAAAATAAGCGCTTACAAAGACGAAGAAGAGCATTTAGTCAAAGGCCAGCACGAGGCTATTGTGTCGGAAGATTTGTTTTACGATGTCCAGGATGTGCTATCCGGGAGAAGACGAAATAAAAGAAAAAGGACAACAAAGGTCAACTCTGTGCCGGAACTTCCATTACGCGGTCATCTGATCTGTCCAAAGTGCGGGAGACAATTGAGTGGGAGCGCTTCACGCAGCGCTCAAAAGAATCTTTACTTCTACTACCACTGTCTATCATCCTGCGGATTTAGGTTCCGTGCAGATAAAGCAAATACACTTTTTGAAGAACAACTTGCCTCTTTTCGTCTGATTAGGGGGCAAGAGCTATATATAGCCGCAATACAGGATTCTTTTAACTCAGTAAATAAGGAATCCAAGACAAGCTATGATCAAAACCTTAAGACTATTCAGGCCTGTAACGAAAAAATCTCAAAAGCAAGGGATCTATTTCTGGAAGACAAACTGGATAGCTCAGACTTCCAAGCAATTAAAGCAAATTGCCAGGAAGAGATAAGGAAAAGTGAAAGAGTGCTCACAACCCTGAATGGAAAGAAGTCGAACTTAAAACCGCAAATAGAACGCGCATTATCCGCTGTTAATCAGTTGGATGAAATCTATAAGCTCTGCAATACGGAAGGAAAGCGGGAAATCATAAGTTCGATATTTCCCGGTAAACTGGTGTTTGAAGACAATATCTATCGAACTAATAGGATCAACTCAGTGATTGAATGTATCTACACTGTAAATCAATCACTTAAAAAATCTAAAAATCCGAAAAAATCTAATTTTTCGGCTTTATCCTACGAAGTAGCCCCGCTAGGAATCGAACCTAGATCTAGCGTTTAGGAAACGCTTGTTCTATCCGTTGAACTACGGGGCCATATTATTTCAAAGATTCTTCGGCGTTTTTGTGCCGTTTTAGCAAATCTCCCGCAAGATAACCCAAAACCTTTCTTTTAGGCAAATATTCTTTAGTCAACTTATGGCTTTACAAGGATTTACACTATCTTTGCACTCCAAAATTAGGATGGACGGGTTCCATCCACTCACTAAATACATTATAATTTATGTCAGTAAAAATCAGATTAGCACGAAGAGGTAGAAGAAAAATGGCTATCTACGACGTGGTTGTAGCTGATGCAAGAGCTCCACGTGATGGACGCTTCATCGAGAAAATCGGATCTTACAATCCAAACACGAATCCTGCTTCTATCAACATCAACAATGAGCGCGCTCTTAAATGGTTGTTGAACGGAGCTCAGCCAACAGACACTGTGAAAGCGATGCTTTCTTACAGAGGTGTCATGCTGAAAAAACACCTTCAGATTGGTGTATTGAAAGGTGCGATCACACAAGAACAAGCAGATGCAAAATTTGAGGCTTGGGTGAACGAGAAAGAAACGAAGATTGCCGGCAAGACAGAAGGTATCACTAAAGCTAAAGCTGATGCACGCCAGAAAGCGCTTGACGCAGAGACAGCTAAAAACCAGGCTAGACTTGATGCGATCAAAGCAAGAGAAGACGAGCAGAAAGCATTGCTAGCTGCTGCTGAAGCTGCCAACAACCCTGCTCCTGTAGTAGAAGAAGCTGCCGCTGAAGAAGCACCTGCTGCTGAGTCTGAGGCTCCTGCAGAAGAGAAAGCTCCGGAATCTGGCGAAGACGAAGCAAAAGCATAATATAAATCCCCATGAATAAGGACCAAAGCTTTCAGTTAGGCTACGTGTCTAAAGTTCATGGACTTCGTGGAGAAGTAATGATCATGCTGGATGTCGATTATCCTGAGGATTATGAGACACTGGAGCATGTATTCCTAGAGCAAAAATCCCGGCTGGTGCCGTTTTTCCTGGAGCATTTTGTACTCCAACCCGGAAACAAGGCATTGGCGAAGTTTGAGGATTTGGACTCACTGAGTCAGGTAGAAGATTTGGTTGGATTGGGAGTTTACCTTCCTTTGACAGCACTGCCTGAACTGAAAGAAGATCAGTATTTCTTCCATGAGTTGATCGGATTCGAAGTCTTTGACGAGACTAAGGGACTGATCGGGCCTATTCAGATCGTCTACGATCTGGAAACACAGAATCTCCTCGGAGTAACACATCAGGAAAAAGAAGTGCTGATACCAATTCAGGACGGAATTATCCAGAAGGTGGACAAGGCAGCTAAAAAAGTTTACTGCCGCTTACCCGATGGTTTACTTGAAATTTATCTGGAAGACTAACCCATGCACATTGATATTATCACTGTAGTACCGGGACTGCTGGAAGGGCCATTTGCACACTCCATTCTGAAAAGGGCGGAGGACAAAGGACTTGCCAGTGTTCGCGTGATCAATCTACGGGATTATTCAACGGGCAGGCAAAAGCAGGTCGATGACTACGCTTTTGGCGGGGGAGCCGGGATGGTGATGTCCATTGAGCCGATCGCTCGATGTATAGAAGCACTTCAGAAGGAACGCAGGTACGATGAGATCATCTACATGACTCCTGATGGGGCTACTTTAGACCAGCCCATGGCAAATGCACTTTCGCTCAACCAAAACCTGTTGATCCTCTGCGGTCACTACAAGGGTGTGGACGAACGGGTGAGGGAGCGCTTCATCACCAAGGAAATAAGCATAGGTGACTATGTACTTTCCGGAGGGGAACTGGCAGCAGCTGTAGTAGTTGATGCCGTGATCCGACTGATTCCGGGCGTATTGAATGATGAGACCTCAGCATTGACAGACTCTTTCCAGGATGGACTGCTGGCACCGCCGGTATATACCCGGCCCGCGGATTACGAGGGCATGAAAGTACCTGAGGTATTGCTGTCCGGACATGAGGCCAAGATAAACGAGTGGAGATTTGAAGCATCGGTTCGCCGGACCCAACAGAGAAGACCTGACTTGCTCCGCAATAAGGAAAGTGGGAAAAGCGATACAGAATCGTATAAGAAGTAATTACATAAGCCACGCGTTGGCAAACAGCGAAAGCATAAAAACATAAAGCTATGAGCGATCTAATGAAAGTAGTAGAAGCGGAATACAGCGAAGCGAGAGCTAAGTTCCCTTCATTCAAAGCTGGCGATACCATCAACGTACACGTACGTATCAAAGAAGGTAGCAAGGAGCGTATCCAACAGTTCCAGGGAACTGTGATCCAGCGTAGAAACCCTAACTCTAACGGTGAGACTTTCACTGTAAGAAAAATATCCAATGGTATCGGAGTAGAAAGAATCTTCCCTATCATCTCTCCTGCCATCGAGCAAATCGATCTGTTGAGACAAGGTAAAGTGAGAAGAGCCCGTCTGTTCTACCTAAGAGGACGTCAGGGTAAAGCTGCACGTATCAAGGAAAAAATCAGAGTGAGAAAGTAAGATTTCACACTCCTGAAATCAAAGAGGAACCCATAGTAGGGTTCCTTTTTTTTGTACCTGTTACTATCAAAGCAACGGGATCAGAATATATACGAAGCTCACACTACCGCCTGCCTTTTCCAGTCTGGGCCAACATTTTACTCTTCTTCTTCCTCTTTCTTGGGCACTGCCGGCTGGCCAAGTCCCACTGCCCCCCTTAAACCGCTGAAGGTGGCGCGCCACCAGCCCCCAAAAATAAACCTGGACTTGTCCCGCTCAAAGTAAATCCTGGACACTACGCGACGGTTAAAGAATTTTCGCGGATTATCGCTTTTGGTAAAGACATTGGCCAGAAAACTCATCAAGCCTAACTTTCCCCTGCCCCGCTGCAGGGTCAGGGAATCCACAAACTCTATTTTCAGATCTTCGTACCTGAAGTTCATTTTACCCCTGGCCACATCATCATCCATTTTGAAATCCCACTTCGCGTCAGTCACTGTACCGTCAAGAATTCTGATAAATGAACTCCGTGTCAACATGTTATTCAGCTTGGTCAGGTCAAACTCTCCCAAGCTCACATCCACATCCATAGGATAGGGATCCCCAAAATTCATGTCGGCCATCAACTCAACCTCCCCATCCCCCATCAGCTTGGCGGTAACATGCAATAAACTGGACTTCAAAGGAAACTCCTCCGTACTTTTTCTCATTGCAAAAGGAGCTATAGAAGCATTGAGCTCATCAAACCAAATTGACCCGGGAAGCATTGCTTTGGGTGCGAACTCCTCATAACGAATGGACCCATCACTTAAAACCACGGAGTCCAACTCCATATCAAATGGGGCGTTCTCCATCAAATACTGCGGCATGGGCTTGATCACCCCTTCTTTGAGAGGAATTCTCTTATCCCTGAACACATCCATCTGCAGACCTTCCAGTCTCAGCACATGGGCCTTAAGGTTTTTATTGGCAAAATAGGAGTCAAAATCTATCCCCTCCAATTTAATCCTTGTCACAAAGGCGTCCAGTGCATCTTCCTGGTGCCCCTTCGCCCGCAAAAACTCATAACGTCCCAACGCAGGCCGGTAATGCACACTATCCAGAATAAAGGTATTATCCAAATACCTGATCTTGCCAATACTTAATTTACTCAGGCTGTCTTTGGTATAAATATCATAATCAGAAAGTGAAAGACTCAGGTCCTTTTCCAATAGAAGCTGGGGATTTACTTTGGTACTTCTCTTCATCAAGTCCAGGTTCAGGCCCTCCAAGCCTAGGCTGACATTGTTGAATGCCATCCTTGGGATCTGGCCGGTCTCTTTATTGTGGAGCGCAATATTCCCCTTGTTGATCAGCACATCCTGAAGCAAAACAGACTCTATCAATCCTCCGCTTTTAGCAGGTACAGAATCCGTCTTTGGGGCAGGCTTTCGTGCTTGGCTTACGGTATCGAGGTAAATATCGATTCTGGGATTCATCAGCCTAAGCTGCGCAAGATCAAGTACCCCGGTGGATTGGATCTCTCGGATGGTATTGTTCCTCACCCCGAGTGTGTCGATTTTAGCAGAAAAAATAGGAGACCCCAGGCTGCCTGATGTAGTACTTGGCACAATCTCGAAGTTAGAAAAGATTGTTTCATCTGCCGTATTGTCCACATACACATCAGAAAATCTAATGGTATGGATGCTGTCCGGCAGGGTATAGGAAAAATCCTTCAGCGTTAGATTGATCTGATCAAATAAGCTAGCGATGTCTTTTTGCGCGTTGGCCGCAGAGTCTAAATTCAACCCTGTGATCCCAAGGTCAAAGTCGGTTTGGATCGACTCAAAATCATCTTTCCCTACCCTATAATTCAGGCTAAGGTTTGAGTTGGTTGCTTCTATTGCCCCGATGGAAACCAGCTCGATGGATTTGGGCAGCGTCTTGCCGGCTACCTGGTCCGGTTTCTCTGCCGTCACTTCCTTCTGGTAATTTCTATTGATCTCCAGGTTTATCTTACTGCCGTCTACTGCGAGCCTGTCAAGTTGCAGCTCGTTCTTAAACAAGAAAGACTCTATATCCACCCCTTCCAGAGACACACTAGGCAGGTTCAACGATAAGGCGATTTTACTCCTTATCGTACTGCTCGGGCTCAGGGTAAGGTTATCAATTTCAATTGTCTTGGAACGGGAGTTAAAGCGGAGGCCATCTGTGTCCACTTCATAATTTCCACCTGCCACGCTAAAGTCATATTTTCTTAAAATCAGATCGATTTCATCCGAAAAAAAGGTCCGGTCAGGACTTTTGGCAAGTCCTTTTTCCAGATAGAATCCCTTCAGGCTCAATGACAGACTATCCTCACTGAGGGAGATATCCCGCTTTCCTGCGAAATTTTTGTACTGTACCTGCCCATCACTGAAGCTTATGGAGTCAATCTGTACAGTGGAGAAATAGGAGGTCAGCAGGTCCTGGATTTCATCAGATGATTCTACCTGGATCGCCGAGGTACCCGTGCTTTCCTTTCTGAACCTTGTGAAACTCGCCACCGGAGATGGGACCAAAATCCGGTTTACCACCAGCTTTTCATCCAGATAAGCGGACATCAGGTCAATCCCCTCCACACGGAACTCAGGAATGGAAATATCCATAATTACCGACTTCCCATAGGTATCCAGGATCACCTGCGTAGAATCCGGGTTTTCCGGCCTTAAGGTGAAATTATTGACCACCACTAAAGACTGCTTGGAATCTATCAGTACTCTATCGGCAAGAAACTCATGGAGATTATCCCGCAGCTTAAGCCTGTATTTGTCCAGACTGAGTATCATTTCCTCTGCCAGAAACTGCTCTCTTACATCGCTGTCCAAATTGGGCTGCAAAAAAACCTTCTCAAGTAATAGGCTGAATTTCTCAAAACCTATATCGTTGCTCCTCACCCCCTTCTCATTCTTGAACTGTACTTCACCAGCTCTAAGATCCACCTTCCCAATGGCAATTTCATTCATGTAGCCTTCCAATAGTTCTCTCACTTGGCTTCTCTCCTTATTTTCTTCAGGCTGGCTGAGCTCGGTGATCTCCACCTTTGGAGATTGGATCAGCATCTCTTCGATAGTGAAAATGCCCTCGTTATACAAGCGTTTCAGGTCGGTCCTGGACAGCTCTAATTTAGGCAGGGAAATACGCATAATATGGCTTGCCCGCCCTTGCTCCAAGGCATCGGCTCTCGGTTCCACAGTCACATTCTCAATGATAATCTCATCTTTGAACGAGGACACGCTCACCCGGTCCCCATAGATTACATGGACTTCGTCTGAGAGGTACAGGTCTGCATTTTCGATATCCATAGCAGCCTCCTCTCCATAGAAAAACTGATCTGTTTTTCTCGACTCATCTTCTCCCAGGTAAAAATTGATCATCTTGAAATCAAGTTTTTTGATATCAATCCGATTCTTAAGGGTATCTGACAAGCTAAATGTTGTGAACTGCCCATTATTCACGGACAGCTCCTGCACTTCAAATGACTTGAGTATGCCTTCAATCAATTCATTCAGATCCCCGGTTGCCGTACTGTCCTTTTCGCTTAAATCGTTGTTCTGGACCATAATCTCCGGATCGTTCAGGACAATTTCATCTATCCTGACATTTGAGGTCATGAACACCTCATTCAGATCAACATTCCCGACCCGCAACTCGCTCAGGTAAACATCGTAATAAGCCCTACTTTCACTGGATTTATCCGAGTTAAGCCTGAACCCGTTTATATCGATCACGTTTTCCATGGAGCTTATGTATACTTTCTCTGAGCGGATGGAATGCACGCCATCAGGCAAAGGGAAATCCACATTTTCCAGGTCAAACTCAAACCCCCGGGCGTTGAAAGGAGTCTTCCATTCCTCCCTTGTCGTCCAGTCGATGTCCTTCACAAGCAACTTTGTATTCTCGGCTTTTAGGGAGTTTTTACTCAGAAAGTTCAAAAAGAATAAGTCCGCATGGTCGATTTCCAGTTCACTTATGTAGACCCCGGTGAAATTGATCTTATCAAAGATCTTTTTAAGCTCGTATTCGAGTGCCTTTACAGGTGAGCCTTTTTCATGAACTTCTTGCTTAGCATCATCACTGCCTCTGGGGTTAGCTCTCGGCGGCAGATCCATGCTGATATTTGGGTTGTCAAACGCTATTTTACCCACATAGACCACTTCTTCAGAGAAACTGTACCAGAGGTTCTTCAGTGCCAGCTGGTCTAATGTCAAATCAAACAATGCCTGATTCTGGCCAGGTTTACGCTCACCCAGCGGTTTCATTATTATCCCATCCATGAACAGCCCCCGGCGTAGCAAAGAAAACCTCACCCGGTCAAAATCAACCTCATATACATCCTTGGCAGCTTCATTGATCTTTCTTCTGGCCCAATTGGACAGCACCAGGTCAGACCCGAAATAAACGATGAATTCCAGAAAAAGTACGGCCAGAAAAATAAACATGAGCCATCGCAGTGCCTTCTTTCTCAAAGGATGTCTGGAATGCTTCTCTCTATGTTCTTCTGTCATTCAGCTGGTTTTTTGTCTAAAATAAGTATAAGAACTAATTTAAACGAAAAAAGCAGCACTTGGGTGCTGCTTTCTATGCTGTAGGAGAAGGATTCGAACCTCCACGGGGTAGTTAGGCAATAGTCCGGTTGAATTACGCTTTCTACTTGATTCCCCACCCCCGAGACAGGAGGGCTTGTCTGCCAATTTCAACATCCTACAGTGATGGATTCTTTTGCTACTGTCCGTTTGACAGTATGCTGTTGATTTCCGTTGTCATCCGAAAAAACAAAAGTTTAATAGGTCTGAGAAGCAAATTCTACTGCGTGGCAAAGTGAAATCACTTAGACAGTTTTAAATTTTGCTGGGTCAAAATTAGAAATACCATTGGTTTATTAAAATTTTGATAACATTTAATTTATTTTTTTACAGTCGAATCAATATATCAGCTATTATGTTAAATTATTTATAAATACAACCCCAAAATATAGCTTCATATTAGTGATTTAATAATGAGCATTGAGGGCGATTTCACCAAATCTTATTGGGAGATATTGATTAAAATCAAAATTTCAGGAGATCGTAATAAAAACGCTTAAGGGCTGGGACTTCACAAGCGGAGAGGAAAGAGGGATTTCTATAAAAATAACCTGCGGAGATCCCCGCCTTTCCCAGCGATCACCTGAGCGTCAGACATGCGGGAATCAATAGAAAAAGGGCATAAAAAAAACCATGAAACAAAATTCCATGGTTTTAGTCAATTAACAATAAACCCAAAATAACCTGCTGTAGGAGAAGGATTCGAACCTCCACGGAGTAGTTAGGCAAATTTACGAGCTCGCTAAATGCTTTGTCCTATGACCTCCACCCCCGAGACAGGAGGGCTTGTCTGCCAATTTCAACATCCTACAGTGTAGTGTAATTCAATGTATTTTGAGTGCTTACCGTTTGTTTGCTCTCTTTCTATGATTCAAATATAGCAGGTCGGTTTGTTTATTAAAAATAATTCAAAAATATTTCTGAATTTTTACAGTATTTTTAATGAAATCGATTGAAAAATACCATTTTATTAAAATGAGCTTTATTTTAAGCACTCCTTTTAACTATTTTTCAATGAATCTTCTGAATATTGCTAAATAAGCCATTAAACCGCCTTTTTATTACCAAAATCACAACTTTTTAAAGGAATTATTGCGTATTATCTAACAGAAACCTGATTATTCAAAGTTCACATAATTCTCCCATTTGTCCAAAACTGTCTGAAAATCCTCCGGAAGCGGCGCCTCGAAGTACAGTTTTTCGTTGGACACAGGATGTATAAAGCCCAAAGACATTGCATGGAGCGCCTGTCTTGGCAATAGTTCAAATGCATTGTGGACAAAGGCTTTGTATTTGGAGAACTGGGTGCCTTTGCGGATTTTATCCCCTCCATACATGGCATCATTGAAGAGCGGATGCCCCAAATATTTCATGTGGGCACGGATCTGATGGGTACGTCCGGTTTCCAGGTTACACTGGATAAGTGACACATACCTCAGTCTTTTGAGCACTTTCCAATGGGTAACCGCATGCTTTCCCTGGCTGCCATCCGCAAACACATCCATGACCTTGCGGTTTTTGGCACTCCTGCCTACATGACCGGTGATCGTTCCCGAATCCTCTTCCGGTTCCCCCCACACCAATGCCAGATAGGTACGCGCAATGGTATGATGAAAAAACTGCTTTGCCAGATGGGTCATCACCTCCTCGGCTTTGGCAATCACCAGTAGACCGGAAGTATCCTTGTCTATTCGATGAACCAGTCCAGGACGGCCTTCATTTCCCTTCATTTCCGGTAACTGCTGAAAATGGTACACCAGTCCATTCACCAGTGTGCCAGACCAATTGCCGTGGGCAGGATGCACAACCATTCCCGCAGGCTTGTTTACCACCAGTAAATAGTTATCCTCAAACACAAAATCAAGTGGAATATCCTCCGGCACCACTTCTGTATCTCTTGGAGGCTTGCCCATCATCACACGGATGTCATCCAGTGGCTTTACCTTATAACTGCCCTTGACTGATTCCCCATTCACCTGGATCGCCCCTACATCTATGGCCTGCTGGATCTTATTGCGTGTGGCAAAAGCTATTTTGTCCGTCAAAAACTTATCGATCCGGGTTGGGGTCTGGCCTTTATCGATTACAAACCTGTAATGCTCGTAAAGGTCTACTTCTTCCTCATCAAAATCTTCGTCTGCTTGCATGCTCATGCTGCAAAAATAAGCTTATCAGGCTTAACTTTGGCACTTCTGCAAAAAAGCCCCCAAAATGCTGTTTTCAAATCCTGTTCCTGTCCAATTGCTTTCCCATCCAATCCTTGCAGGAAAAGGGCTCGAATTGGCCGTTAAGCGACTCGATCTGGTACATCCTGCCATTTCAGGCAACAAATTCTTCAAACTCAAATACAATCTGGAACAGGCCAAAAGTGAAGGAAAAAGTAAGATTTTGACCTTTGGAGGGGCTTTTTCCAATCATATCTACGCCACAGCAGAAGCAGCAAAAGCTGAAAATATGCTAGCAATCGGTGTTATCCGTGGAGAAAGAACAGAACCTCTAAACAGGACACTTTCACATGCTGAAAGCCTGGGAATGCAACTTCATTTTATTGACCGGAGTACCTACAAAAACAAAACAGAACCTGGATTCCTGGTGGGACTGAAAGAAAAATTCGGGGATTTCTACCTGATTCCGGAAGGCGGGACCAACGGATTGGCTATCCGGGGAACCTCAGAAATCTTAACCCCGGAAGATCAGAATTTCTCATTTATCTGCTCATCTATCGGCACAGGAGGCACTTTTGCGGGACTATATTCTTCACTCTCTGCGCACCAAAAGCTGCTCGGTTTTTCGGCCCTGAAGGGTGAGTTCATCCATCAGGAAATTTCCGGTCTGACAGGTAAATACCACCTCAGCAGTCCCGGGTCCTATGGGATTTTCACCAATTATCATTTTGGCGGCTACGCCAAACATAGCCAGGAGCTGATCGATTTTATATGGGCCTTTTACGAAAGTTTTGGAATCGTTCTTGATCCTGTTTATACCGGAAAAATGGCTTTTGGGATCTGGGATCTGATCAAGAATGACTACTTCGCCAAGGGATCAAAGATTCTGATGATCCATACCGGAGGGCTTCAGGGAAATACAGGATTTACCGAAATGACAGGTATAAAGCTTCCCGGTTCTGAGTAAGCTCCTGCGGATTTGAAATCCCGGGGATGTCCCGATTTTATGCAATCCAGATTGCGCAGAATCTGGAAAATCCGGACATTTGACAAAGACCCTTCTATCTGTTACACCTTAAGCTGATGGCAAAAAACAAGAAAAGAAAAAGCACACCTAGTAAAAATCAGGCAATCAGCCCAAAGAAATACCTGCAGACCAAAGCCAGGCAATTGCCTATTTACGCATGTTATATAAATAAAGAATGGGAAACCTCAAAACTAGCCCAGATTTTCATAGCCAGAAGACATAAGAACGGAAATGTCACATTCGCGGGATATCTCACAGACCTGCTTGGCTTAGGCGTGAAAGACGCAATGTATAATTACAACCTGCCTTTATCTGAGTTTGAAGAACTATTGGACAGCGCGGGGGAAAATATGGTTGAATGCGACTACGTTTTAGCGCATAATCTGATCTATGGAGCTGTAGAATTTGCCTTGGATTATGACGTCATACCTCATAAAGACTGGGAAATAGCCCGGTACGTCCTCGAAGAAGATACCGAGGATATCCCGCTGATGGAGCTGGAGTTTGGGGTGAACGGAGTGCCGGCATTTGTGCTAGCTAAGAACGAAGAATTTTTCCGGGATGAAGATGATGAGCCTGAGTACGGGGATTTATCAGAAGGGGAAATGATGAGAGAGGCCCAGAAGCTTGTTTATGCCCCCATTGATCTTGCTTATGAAAAGACTTTCCCCATCACAGCTGATGATCACTCCCAGCGGATTAAAGATGCGCATCGGCAACTGACAATTACCGAAGAACCTGAACATCAAATGCCCGAAGAGGAAGCAGACGCATTGGAAGCTCTGTATTATGAGCTCTATGAGCTCCAGAAATCAGGGGATAAGCCTGGAATAAAAAAGTTCAGAGACCAAATTTCAGATAAAATCAAACAATACCCCAAGCAGCCGATCTTACTAAACTACCTGGCTAACAGCTATTTTCTGGCGGGTGATGTGGCAGAGGGTGCAAAGCAATTTGAGCAATGTGTAAGGGATTTTCCTGATTATCTGCTGGGCAGGTTATTCTATGCCTTCCAGTTGACACAAAACAAGCAATACGCAAAAGCCTGGGAGGTTATCGAAGGCAAATCTGAATTGCAGGAGCTTGTGCCAAATAGAAAGTCCTTTCACCCACAGGAGGTGTATGTTTTCTATGCTGTGGTCATATTGTGTGCTCTTTTCTACGAAAATAACCTGGAAAAAACTTTTCCATACTACGAGCTGATCCTTGCCAGTGATGTTGATCCACTGCGCTGGGTATCGGTAGGCAGAGCGGTATTTGAGGTATCACAGGCAAAGGTGAATGCATTGGAAAGCAAGTACAATAAGGCTATAGTGGAAATCGTCGATGAATTGGGTGTTATGCCTGAGGCTATTCGGGACCTGTAACCCCGAATAGCGATATCCTGATTGCTGTATTAAGCACCCGGGTCCTTCAGCGTAAAAAAATCTTCTGACTCCTGGGGATGGATCTGAAGCACATTTGCCAAGACTAAGCGCACCAATGTTTTAGAGGCCAGAAATCTGGGCAGATTTGCCAGACCGGCAAATTCATGCAACGTGATCCTGCCGGATTCCCCCAAAGCCTTCATCAGGATTTCTTCCTTTCTTCCATAGGTAAAGACCATATCCCTGGGATTCCTGCCCCTGCGTAAAATCTCCCAAACTTCCTTACTTGCCTGTACAGACCGATCTGCAACACGGATGAAAGCTCTCTTCTTATCCTTCTCTTTAAGATAATGTGGACGCTGGGAACTTACCGGAACCTTAAAAACCGCCACTCCCTTCTTCTCATTGATCTTTATAGAAAACAACTCATATTCCAGTCTGGGGAACACAAGCTCCCTGATCGCTTTTTCCATTACAAAAACCTCTTCCTCTATGTACCGCTGCCCGCTGACAGTACCGTCGTCGTCTATCCCTATTAGCAGCTCTCCGCCGGAAGTATTTGCAAAGGCAATCAGCTCACGGACTATCTTCTCCGGAAAAGTCGCTTTCTTCTTAAACTCTATTCTCAGTCCCTCGCCTTTCGCAGCGAGAAGCCTCACATCCTGCAGCGTCATTTTAGTAGATTTTCAGTAGAAATGATGATGACTAAACGGTTTATGATCGGGAATATGAAGGGACCAATTCGCCTCCTAAGCAATAAACGGAGAGCGAAGAAATAAGTAGTATCATCCCTCCACATACGCATCCAGACCAGTGATACCCAACAATTGCACACGTGGTGTATCCTTGGAGCCTACCGCGGTTAAAGACGGCTAGTTGCTCACTCCACGGTTCAGTTGCTCCAATCTGGATTTCTGGGACTGCCACTCATCCCGAAGGCGCGCAGCTTCCATGAAATTGAGTTCTTTGGCAGCTTTTTCCATTAGCTTTTGCGTTTGTTGGATCAATTTCTCCAGCTTTTCCTTACTCAGGAATTGTACCACCGGATCTGCGGCCATACTTTCCTCTCCCGGCATAGGCTCAGCATAGAACTTGGCGTTTCGCTTGGAATCCGCCACTTTGGTCTGCCCCATGATTTTATCATGTGATTTCACCACTGTAGTCGGAGTAATGCCGTTCTCAGTATTGTATTCGATCTGGATCGCCCGTCTCCGCTTGGTCTCGTCAATAGCCAGTTGCATGGAATTCGTGATTTTATCCGCATACATGATTACGCGGCCCTCGGAATTCCGTGCGGCACGGCCAATTGTCTGCACCAGGCTCCGCTCATTTCTAAGAAAACCCTCCTTGTCCGCATCGAGGATTGCCACCAGCGACACTTCCGGCAAATCCAGGCCTTCTCTCAATAAGTTTACTCCGACAAGCACATCAAAGATCCCCAGGCGCAGTTCACGCAAAATCTCCACACGGTCCAGCGTCTTCACCTCTGAGTGGATGTACCGGGACTTCACACCGGCTCTTTCCAGAAATTTCTGAAGCTCTTCGGCCATTCTTTTGGTCAAGGTGGTCACCAGTGTCCTTGCACCGGTCTTAATCGTCTGGTCTATCTCCTCAAGCAGATCGTCAATCTGATTTTGGCTTGGTCTTACTTCTATGGTCGGATCCAGAAGCCCTGTAGGACGTATAATCTGCTCTACCACCACACCTTCGGCTAATGACAACTCGTAATCCGCCGGTGTCGCAGAAACATAGATTACCTGGTTGGTCAGGTCCTGAAACTCTTCAAACTTCAACGGCCTATTGTCCAGAGCCGAAGGAAGTCTAAAGCCAAAATCCACCAGGTTGACCTTTCTGGACCTGTCCCCTCCCCACATTGCTCGCACCTGGGGCAAGGTCACATGGCTTTCATCCACGACCAACAGAAAATCATCCGGAAAATAATCCAATAGGCAGAAAGGCCTCGCACCCGGGGCTCTGCGGTCAAAATACCTGGAATAATTCTCCACTCCCGAGCAATAGCCCAGCTCCCGCATCATCTCCAGATCAAACTCTGTCCGCTCCTGAAGCCGCTTCGCCTCCGCGAACCGGCCTTCCCTTTCGAAGAAATTAACCTGGTCCACCATATCATATTGTATTTCATGAATGGCGGTCTGCAGGGTATCCTTGCCCGTCACAAACAGGTTTGCCGGGAAAATAGAGATGATCTTCTCGTCATTGAGCTTTTTGCCAGTGGCCGGATCAAAGCGCTGGATTGCCTCAATCTCATCCCCCCAGAAGAAAATGCGGTACCCCCAGTCCGCATAGGCCACAAAAATATCCACGGTATCGCCCTTCACCCGGAAAGTACCGTGTGTCAGCTCATGCTGGGTCCGGCTGTAAAGGATGTCCACGAGTTTGAAGAGCAACTGATTTCTGGGAATCCTATCCCCCTCCTGCAGCTTGATAACATTTTTCCCAAACTCGTCCGGGTTCCCTATACCATAAATACAGGAAACCGATGCCACCACGATCACATCCCTGCGTCCTGTGAGCAATGCGGAGGTTGCACTCAAACGAAGCTTCTCAATTTCCTCGTTGATCGAAAGGTCCTTTTCTATATAGGTGCCTGAAGTAGGGATAAATGCCTCGGGCTGATAATAGTCATAGTAAGAAATAAAATACTCTACTGCATTGTCAGGGAAAAACTGTTTGAACTCTCCATACAGCTGCGCTGCAAGCGTTTTGTTGTGGCTCAACACCAAGGTTGGCCTTTGGGTCTGCTGGATTAGATTGGCAATGGTAAACGTTTTACCAGAACCCGTAACACCTAATAAAACCTGCGCCTGATCGCCGTTATTCACACCTGAGGTCAGCTGTTCTATAGCCTTAGGCTGGTCTCCTGTAGGTTGGTAATCTGAGATAAGTTTGAATTCCATAAGCTATGTCCGAAAATATCCAACATCAATCCCCTATAGAATAGTTTAGGGGACCAGAGAAAATTATTTGGGGATATGTTTGAATTTACCAAGGTTATAGTACAGGTAATTTGTTCTGAGAATAAGCACCAACAGCAAGGGGATAAGACTTGGGTGAAAAGACTGCCACCCCAAAATCCAAAAGACCACTGCCGCATCTGCCATGATCAAAGCAAACAGTAAATATTTCAACACCCACGGTTTAACGGTTTTCCTTAGCAAAGCGACAGCAAGGACGAGGTGCCCCGGAAAAGCCCACAGAATATTCCAGTTCCATTTGGTAGAGGGAATCAAGGAATAGATCCATAGAAAAGCGATCACCAGACCTACGGTTCCCAGTATCCCAAAAAAGGCCACGTCAAAACCTATGTAGAGTTTTTTCTTTCTGAAGCCTAGAAAGGTAATGGCTGTAAAGAGGATGGCTACTACCCAGAAAATCCAGTAGGGGTTTACTGCTCCAAAAGAGCCTTCAGGTTTTTCAAAATCCAATAGTACCCTACTTTCTGCAACCAGGGGACGCGTAGGCCCGTCACCCTGGATCTCTGCCCTGGCAAAGGCTTGCTCCATATACTTAGGCAGAAATTGTTCTTCCTGCGGAGTAGCATCTCTTTCCAGCTGGGAGCCTAAGGCCAAATCAATTCCCAGATCAGACCAGGACATGTAATAAACCATCTCGTCTATCAGCTCACGAAAACTTTTGTCCACAGCTTCCTGACGCTCATCATGCCAGATCAATTGATCGCCAAGCACCGTGCTGATCGCATCCCGCACCCGGGTGGCGCAGTTGTCAAAGAAAAAATCGTAACGATAAGCCCGGTTCTCGGGTAGGTAGTTGTTTTCCAAAAACCGGATCAACTCGATTTTCTGCTGCTCGTTGAGATTCAGTACCTGCTCCCGTACACTGCGATGAAAGTATTCATACTCAGCCATAAAGCGGTCATAGGTCGATACGGAGAGGTAATAATCCAATCTGCCTCCCGCAAAATTGAGTACAAAGTTTGGTGCGCCAAAGTCAAACGTACCATAGTTAAAGACCATGTCTCTGCCTGAAGTGAGATCCAACACGCGTATTCCACTATGCCCAAATGAACTGTAAATCTGCTCTCCGGGGTCACAGGTCAGCAAACTGATTTGAAATTGCTGGACTTGCGCAGAACCCAATCCACTGATAGTCAGCAAAAAAATTAAACTAATTACTATTTTTTTAAAGTTCATTTCACCAAATTAACAGACCCTTTTTTGCACCGCTTTTTAGCATGGATACGGACAAACTGTTGCCCGGGAGGAAATTTTTCAATGCCGAATATACTTCATATTCCCGGTAGTTGCTTTTTGTTGCCTGTACTTAAACGTCTCATTCCCTCAGGAAATTGACCCTTGCCGCAGGGCTGCTTCAGGGAATTTTGGAAATACCGCAATCCGGGAGCGGTATGATGGAATAGGTGGGACAGTTGCTCCCAATGGGGGGAAATTCCAGTTACCTGAATCAGTTGACAGGCCCCACATTAAACGGAAAACAAGAGGTAAAGCGCTTAGTTGTGCAGGGGCAGGATAAAAGCTGAACCGCAATGAATTCAAGCTGGACGTCCGGGGAACACTTCCGGCATTCTGCGGCGCAGCTCCCGGAATTCCGACAGGGCCATGGAATAGCCAAAACCGGGAAGGCAATTCTATTGGAAGCACCATGGCATTGTAGGGAACATCAAGAATTATCAT
Source organism: Algoriphagus resistens (assembly GCF_001442615.1). GTDB lineage: Bacteria > Bacteroidota > Bacteroidia > Cytophagales > Cyclobacteriaceae > Algoriphagus > Algoriphagus resistens. The sequence continues at coordinate 63,610 of NZ_LMXN01000010.1, forward strand.
TCCATGCTTGGGGCGGCTTTACAACCCAAAGTAGCTATACAGTAGTCGCTGACCCCGAAAATGGAAACACCTTAAGAGTTGAAGAGCCCAAAACCATTAAAATCAAAGTAAGAATCTGTAATTGACTGAGGCTAAAAAAGACCTCCTATCGCCTAATACCCCTCCCTCTGTCCGGAACATCAGTTTTTTGTTAAGTTGAAATTGCATACCCACCACAGCATTCCATTTTTCTTTTACTTGTTTATCCATACTATATCGGACAATCGCCTGCCCATCAGCATTCTCAACAAGGTCTACTATAGGTGTAAGAATTTCATCTGCTTTCTCCAATTTAGCTCTATCTACAGGATTAGTGGGATTTAGGCCGTCATACCATGTCCAGTAATCTCCCACAAACTCGTCTCTACGTGACCAGACATCCGGTGGCAGGGCATCAATGAGTTTGATTTCCCCTTCTGTGGTGGAAGCCATGACAGCACTCATCCCACCAACCCAGAAAGCAAAATTTCTATCCGGCTTTGCATTAAAGGTAAGCGTCCGCCCTATTCTAATCCCCAATACATTTACATTGACAGCCCTATCCAACAATTCAGGTTTGTTCCATGTCCAATTGGCGTCCACAGACATCCAGACTGGCCCAATCCCAAATGCTGACATAACCCCAAACCCTGCAGTGGAAATGCTTTGCTCTACAGATGTCTGTAAAGAAACCGGGGAAGTTATGTTAACCTTAGTGTGTGAATTACCATATCCAAAAACACCGTAAACATTAAGAAAAGGTAATATCCATAAATCAGGACGAACATTTACGGTGCTTGCAGAATTTACATTTCTTCCAAATTCAATAAAATCAACAGGAGTCAGCCCTATCTCAGCATTGTCTGTTTCCAGTCCAAGTTCAAGATTATCCAACACAACTTCTTGTTGTATCCACATGTAATTGGCCATTATACCTACAGGATAGGGTATATCAAAGCCCTTCTTATATACACCCTGCCCCAGAATCGGGAACGTATAGTTATATTCTACCTGCTTTATGCTATCTGTATATGCCTCATACTTTGACTTTACTTTCTTTGAGGCATATTGGGCCAGTAAGTCATTAGGAAAAAAACCCAACAGCAGAAACAGGGCACTAAAACTGAATGACTTCATCATAAGAGATCAATGAAAACAGAAAACCCAGACACTAAGCAAAGGATATCAACTAAGTAAATTTCAGGCTATGGTAAACACTACTTTTCAGCAGCTTTGGCGGCACCTATAGGAATATTCATTTTCAGGAACAAGGAATTGTTCTTTGTTCCTGACCTGTCTTTATAGACATCCACAAATCCGTAATAGTATTTTACCCCGATTGTCATTCCGTTGCCTTTCATGAGCCTATAGCCCATCCCCGCAGTTACCCCCACGTCCAGGCGGTTTATCATGTCCTTATTATAATCCCTGATCCTGGCATCCTTCCCATCTACATCGGACTTATACTCCACCCAACTCTTATGCATCAGCGCAAACTGTGGTCCCGCTTCAAAATAGACATGGTTTTTGAGTTTATATTTTGCGAGCGCAGGGACAATAAAATAATTTAATACCTGGCTATAATCCCCAGGCTCGGCATACTCTTCGGATTGAAGAAAATCCAGATCACCTGAACTCAGATTTGAGAGACCCATCCGGGATTTGGCCAGAAGTCCGGTATAGATGTACCAAGGGTCATTTAAGCGGATATCCAAATAGAAGCCAATATTGAGACTGGACAACCTTTTATTTCCATCCATATTGCCCAGACTGGACATGTTCACCCCACCTTCCAGACCAAACTCCATCCCCGGGGAATTGAGTTTATCACCAAACAAGAGAGAAATTAATACCTGGGAATGGGAATGGAAGCCAATACCCATAAAAAACAGAACGAAAAGACACTTCTTCATGGGTTGGGATTATTTCACTGTGTATCCTTTGCCCTCCAGGCATGCGGTGAACGCTTTTTTATAATTGTCCATAAGCTCCTTTTCCTGGGCTGCGGCAGCTTGGTTACTTTTTTGCTGGGCAGCCTCATCACCTACCACCTTAGCCCTTCTTCCTCTGAGCGCTCCGGCCACAGCACCGATTGCCGCTCCCTTGCCTGTATCTCCAGCAATGGCGCCAATAGCAGCTCCTGCTGCTGCCCCACCGGCTGCCCCTACCAGTGCCGTACCATCAGGGGATTTATCAACTTGCTCACTCTTTATTTCGGTTGGGTTCAAAGGGTCCACGCCCGTTTGTTCCTGGGCCCATTTATAGCATGCTGCCTCATCTGCCTCCTGGGTAGCCTGATCCTGCTGGTTAGAAGGAAATACATAGAGGCCAAGCCCGGAGGCAAGGCTGGTTTTCTTTACAGCTTGCGCCTCAGATACTGAGGCCAAAAGCAAAAACATATTCACTGCAAGCAGAAGTTTAAAAATCCTCATATCGTTTGGTTTTTATAAGTCGTTAGGATTAAAAAACACATAGCCAAGTTGCCTCAGAGCGTCAGCCTCATTGTAAAATGTATAACTTTTCAGAATCTTATCATCTTGGATCTGGTAGATAGAATTGGCCCAGATTGCGACTGTCCCTCTACCGTCTTTATAGGTAATGTAAAGTTCTGACCAGTTAGAAACCCATTCCCCCTGGTTTTCTCCGGAGCTGATGCTTATTGCTGCATTTCTTGTCCTGGTATAATCTATCTTTTCATACAGATTATCGACATTGTATTTCCAGTTTTCTACAGCTTGCTCCTTTCTGATAGAATCACCAAAAGAAGGCCCTAAACCAAGGTAGTTGGCATCAAGCAGATCAGCCATCACTTCATGGTCAAAGTTTTCTATAGCTTCTACATAATTTTGAATAAGGGCAATGTTCTTTTCATCATTACGTCCTACTGAAGAGCAGCTCATCAATACGGTCAGTAATATCACTAATGATAATAGTTGTTTCATAGCTTTTCTAATAACAGATGATGAGCTTAATTCTTTCAGGATTCAATTCCTGAACAAAAGGTCAGTGAGAAATTATTGTATGGAACTCAGGGTTAAAATCCAAGCCTGATTGCTTCCTGGGAAAACTTTTAACCCTCAGTTACGAAACCCATTCAATTACTTTTTGGGGTACCAGATTTTCGATTTACCGATGGTTCCGTTAAACCTAAAAGGGGCTTGTTCATAATAATCCACTGAAACAGGCGATCCCAGATCACTTCCAAAGTCCAGGCAATCATTTGCCGTAAACGTGAAGGCAGCAGTAATCGGCACCTGCCCCTTAGCTACCTCTTCCCCATTTACCATCAACGTGACATCTAAAGGAGAACCCCGCCCGGGTGCTGCCAATCTGGAAACGACTTCTATTTCTACCTTTCCTGTAGGCAGTTTAGTCTTTGCCTTAATGTGGGTTCTGTCAATTTCAAACAAATTATACTCATAGGAAAGGTACCCGTCCTTTACATAACAGGCCAATCCTCCCGAAAAACTCCCAAGAGCATACAGCACCCCATTTGCATTTTCCGGCACTGTTACCTCCATCTTCACATTATTATCAAACTTCCCGAGTTTTGGGGCAGCAAATTCAGGCATCCGCTCAATTGGCCCGGCAAATGACCATTCAGAATAGGGGGTTGCCGGCGCATCTTCAGGATGGTAAATCACAGACCATAGACCTCCACCAATAGGAAGGTTTTTGTTTTTTGCGGATTCTACCAGGAACATATTTTTCATTTCTGCCAGCTTTTCAGGCATCTCAGCGGATATATCATTGGCCTGGCTCCAGTCTTCTTCTATGTTATAGAGCTCCCAGGTATCCTCTTCAGGGTTCCAGCTGGCAGCTCCCGGCGGGAGTCCAGGAACCCATGGGTTACGCAGGCCGAATGCAGACGCAAAGTATCCATCATAATAAAGGCCCCTGCTCCCCATAATATCAAAGAACTGTAATTTCCGGGTTCCCTCCGCAGTTGGGTCTGCAAAGGTATAATCCATGCTTACCCCATGGATTGGATCCTGGGTAAATCCATTGACCACCTCAGGCTCCTGGATGTTGACAGCTTCATAGATGGTAGGAACGATGTCAACCACATGGTGAAATTGCGGTCTCGGGATAGTATCATGTTGGATTTTCTTAGGCCAGGACACAGCCAAAGGCTGACGTGTACCTCCAAAATGAGCCGCAACTAACTTCGTTGATCTATAGGGCGTAGATCCAGCCCAGGCCCAGCCGGCATTGTACATATTATCCGTCTTGGCAGAACCCAATGCTTCCAGTCCCCCAAGCTCATCCAAGGCATCAATATGCTGCTGAATGGTCGTAGGGATACTATTCTGGGCCAACAGCTCACTTATTGATCCATTTTGGCCCTCAGCTGAAGAACCATTATCACCCCATATATAGAAGATCAGGGTGTTATCCAGTTTGCCAAGATTTTCTATCTCGTCTATCAGTAACCCTACATTATGATCCGTGTGCTCGGCATATCCTGCATACACCTCCATTAATCTACTTTGGAATGCTCTTTCCGATTCTGGGATATCACTCCATCCGGTCATAGTCGGATCCCGCTCGGTAAGCTGGGCATCTTGGGGAATCCATCCCAGTTCCTTCTGTCTTTTAAACGCACGCTCCCGATAAGCATCCCATCCATCGTCAAATTTACCTTTGTATTTATCTGCCCACTCTTTGGTCACATGATGTGGCCCATGGACAGCACCGGGAGCCCAGTACATAAAAAATGGTTTGTCGGGTGAAAACGCCTCCTGCTCTCTTAACCAAACGATAGCATCCTCTGTAATATCCTCAGTCAAATGATAATAATCATGTCCCTGGGTGGTCTCCGGATGAGAAACCACGGTGGTATTTCGGACCAGATGCGGTTCATATTGGGAAGCCTCACCCGCCAGGAATCCGTAAAAATATTCAAAACCATACCCGGTAGGCCAGTAATCAAAAGGCCCCTTGGAGGTAGTTTGCTCAGCAGGCGTGTTGTGCCATTTTCCAAAGGCACTGGTATTATATCCGTACGCTTTTAAGACTTCCGCCACGGAGGCAGCTGTTTTTGGAATAGTGCCGCTAAATCCATCCCAATCATTTGCGATTTCAGCGATTTGCCCGTTGCCTACAGCAGTGTGGTTTCTCCCCGTTAGAATGGAAGCACGGGTAGGAGAGCACATTGCTGTGGAGTGGAATCTGTTATATGAAATACCGAGATCGGCAATACGGCTCAAATTAGGTGTATTTATCTCTCCGCCATAGGTAGATGGAGTGGCCGGGCCGGCATCATCAATGAGTATGATCAGAATATTGGGCGCATCTTCGGAAAGGCGCCGCGGATCCACCCTCTTATTATATTCGGAGGTCTGCATCGTGAGGCCCGCATTACTTGCTGATGGAGTTACCGGAAAAGGAAGCACATCCTGGCCTAGTACAACTCCGGAGTACCCACACAGAAGCAGAAAAAATGAATAAATCTTAATAACTTTCATAATGATAACAGTTAATTGTTTACAATTTTGTTCAAACCCCCACCCTATTCTTCAAAACTCATTACTCATTATTACCGTGCAGAACACGGAAATCAAAAACACTCCGGATTTCTCCAAAACACTGACGTTTTTAATCTCTATCTAAAAATGGCACAGTCAAATCTAAGCCTGCTATAGAGAGGAAATAAGTTAAATACGGTAACTTAACCGTTAAACAATAGATGAATTATATTACTAGTATAGCCAGGACCGAAATTGCTTTTTAAACTCTATATCAGCCTTCTCACAGACTAGTGTATCACTCCCATCCTATAAGCACATACATGATAAAAATCATCCCAGCGGCCAACCGATTTAGTCTGTAAACTATTTGTAAGAAAGATTTAAGTCCCTATATTAGGTAAGGAATCGGGGAAACATTAGCAATTCTGTTTAACTAAATTTTATTCCTAATATTACTTTTTTAGTGCTTGCTATTTATAAAAAATATAAAAGTAGCTGAGTTTGATTTTTAAAAACAATTGTTATAGCCTTATTCTGATTGATCCATGACAGATCCTCTAACTGATAGCTCGATTAAAAAGGAGTTTTCCAATGACGAAATACTCTATGAGCTGAACCTGATCCTTTCAAGTGATTTATTCTCAAACTCCTTTGTATTGTCAAATTTCCTATCCTATATAGTCAAGGAAACACTACAAGGCAATGCGCAAGCTATAAAAGAATACACGATAGGAGTTTGTGCCTTAGGCAAACCAGAAGATTTCAACCCGCAGGTTGATGCTTTGGTCAGAATACATGCCGGACGTTTGCGACGCCAGTTGAATGAATATTATGCTGGACCCGGGAAAGACGACAGTATCCTCATTGAGGTAGTGAAAGGGACATATGTCCCAGTATTTCGGCCAAAAAACCACCTAAACAAAGCCGCAGAGCATCTAAGCCAATTTCAATATAAAAGATCCAAACTTACCTTAGCGATCCTGCCATTCCGCAATTTATGCCCCGAAAATCAATTTCAGTTTTTCGTAGATGGTTTTGGAGAGGAGCTCACCCGTATTTTCAGTGCCTGGCCAGATATTGATGTGATCGCCCATCATTCTACAAGAAAATTATATGATAATTCGACAGACCCGCTTCATATAGGACAGAATCTAGGTGCCCATTACCTTATCTGCGGAACGGTTATGCGGGTCTCTAATGATATCCGCATCAGTGTAGGACTTTCAGAAAGCTTGTCCGGAAGACAAATCTGGTCGAAGACCTATTTCAAAAAACTGGAAATGGACAAGGTCATGGACATCCAAGACCAGATCAATGATGATATCTTCGCCATTTTAAGCGGAAACTATGGCTTTATAATCCGCAGTGCCATGAACGATTCAACAAGTTCCCAACAGCTGAATCTTGAATCTTTTGATGCCATACTATGGAATTATCATGCCCAAATGACGCATTCCGTACAAGCCTGTATATACACCCGCCAAATGCTTGAAAAAGCTTTGCTAAAAGACCCTAAAAATGTGATGTGTTCAGTGGTGCTGGGGGACCTATACCTATTCTGCCATACATTGGGCTACCCTACGGTGGAAGAACCTGTGAAAAAGGCCTTTGATCTGGTCAGCAATGCTATAAAAACAGATCCTTTATCACAATATGCACATATTATACTGGGATGGGTCTATGTCTATATGCACCAAGAAAAAAATGCCGTTACCGTATTTGAAAAAGGTTTGTTATTGGCCCCGCCCTCAGCGTCAATAAATGGAACTGTAGGCTTTGGGATGGCATGTGCAGGAGAATATAACAGGGCCCTTGAACTTCTTTCTAACTCTTTAACGCTTAACCCATATTGCCCCTGGTGGTATTACATGAGTTTTTTCTTCATTCATTTTGATCGGAATGAATACCAGGAAGCACTTGATTATGCCTATAAAATAGACGCTTCAGATGACGTGTTTTTGAAACCTTTGTTAAAAGCATCCGCAATGGGGAAACTGGGGTTAATCTGCGAGGCACAACATGAGATCGAGATCCTAAATCGACACTTTCAATCCATCCTAAATGACATCCCCTGTAAACTATCCGAATTTATCATAGACAAAAAAATGGTGGAAAACATATTAGATGGGGCTGATAAGGCTGGACTCCGATTGAACCTGGTGAAATAGCCCAGTAAAGGCCACCCATACCCATCCCAAAAACAACTATCATTTCAGCTAAAAATTTAACGGTTAAGTAACCGTGTAACACTTTTATGTTCCATCAGGGAGAGGTAAGTTTATCCATATTTTATATAAAATCGATGAAGGAAAAAATCAACACTATTGTTCGCATCTTCCCAGGAAAAGAGGAGGTAATCGAACTGCTACTGTTGAGTAATCCCAACTTCCTTGAGTTATGTACAGATTATATGTTATGCTCGAGCAGAATATTGGAGATAAAGAAAGAACTTGAGAAGCACAACGTGCAGATCAAAGAATATGAGGATCTTCAGCGAAATCTGGAGGAAGAAATATTGATCTATATAAATAAAGTCCAACACTAATTATTTATCCGGTATCAAAAGCCAAGTATAAAATAATAAAAAAATCGAGCATGCTGCAAGCAACACTAAGGGGTGATTATATACCGTGCGAGATTTCAAGAGAACAAAAAAAATAAAATCTATAACCCTATGAAAAAACCAATAACAGTGCTCGCATTCTGCTTACTGACTATAAGCGTAAGCGCACAAAGTTTTAGCGAAGAAATTGATCTTGTACAGGCAATTTTTGGAATGGAAAAAAAAGCTTTTGTAGCTAGCTTTATCACTATTGAAGATGAACAAGAGGGGATATTCTGGTCTATTTATGATCAATATGAAGCAGAGCGGAAACAATTGGGTAAAACAAGAATCGCGCTATTGGAGGAATATGCTGAAAATTACGACTCAATGGATGAGGCAAAGACCAGTGCACTCTTAAGTGATATGATGGCCTTGCAAGCAAGTACAGACAAGCAGCTGACCAAGTATTCCAAAAAAATCAAGAAAGAAGTTAATGTGAAAACTGCGGCACAATTTTTCCAGATTGAGGGATATATCCTAAGTAAGATCCGGGCAGAAATACTGGAAAACATCCCGTTGATAGGTGAAAATTGATTTGTAAAACGCTTCATTCCAAACCAAAAATACCTTGAGAGCCTCCGTATCCCCTGTCTTGGGATCCCGGATCTCAAACAGGTCATTTGGCGAACTGTCTTGGCAATCTTAATGCGTCTTTTCACTAGTAAGGTTGACAAGACAGTTCATTGGAATATCCTTAAACTGCAAAATTTCAATTTATTGATTTCAAATGATCATAATTTGTCTTTCAATGGTCATATGGAATCTTTGACGATTAAACTAATCATTGCACTGTGTGTTTTAATGATGATTTTAATCGTGTCGATTTCAGATAATTTTTAAGTTGTAGAGAAGCTTACCTAGGTACATATAGCCACGCAATTCCCCCCGATTTTTTTATATTGCCGGCTAAACCCGATCTCTACCTATGACCATTCTACTTGTTCTGATCAGTATCGCCATACTGGTGCTGCTTATTGTCTGGGCCAAGCTCAATCCTTTTTTAGCATTTATAATCTCTTCTATAGCTGCCGGCTTTCTTCTCGGACTGCCTGCCGACCAGATCGCCGGATCGGTGCAGCGTGGAATGGGCGAATTACTTGGTGACCTGGTAATCGTGATCGTCATGGGGGCCATGCTTGGCAAGCTGGTAGCAGAAAGTGGGGCCGCCCAGAAGATTGCAGGCGTATTGATGAAAATTTTTGGAGAGAAACACATTACCTGGGCAATGTCCTTTACCGGACTGATCGTAGGTATTCCCCTTTTCTATAATGTAGGTTTTGTGCTCTTGGTGCCCCTGGCATTTACGGTGGCTTACCAGTACAAAATATCTGCAGTCTACGTGGGTATCCCGCTGTTGGCAGCACTTTCAGTAACCCACGGCTTTCTTCCCCCACATCCGTCGCCTGCGGCGTTGGTGGCACAGTTTGAAGCCAATATGGGGCTTACCCTTTTTTACGGTTTTACGATAGCAATTCCAACCATTATTATAGCCGGACCTATTTTTGCCAGGACGCTGAAAAACATGAAGGCCAGTCCGCTCAAGACTTTTCAGGCGGAGACTAAGCCTGAGTCGGAGCTTCCAAGTGCGGCAACCAGTTTTTTCACCGCTTTACTTCCGGTGTTTCTTCTGGTAGGGACCACGGCATTGAACCTCAATATTTCTGCAGAAAGTGGCCTGGCCCCTGTTATTGCCTTTGTGGCAGATCCGGGAATAGTCATGTTGATTTCTGTGCTTATTGCCACCTACACCTTAGGGCTGAGAAGAAAGTTTGACATGAAGCAGATCATGGAAATCTATACCGTTGCTACCAAAGACATCGCAATGATCCTTTTGATCGTAGCCGGTGCCGGGGCATTGAAACAGATTTTTACGGATACCGGAGTCAGTCTGGTGATCGCAGAAGGACTGCAATCCTGGGACATTCATCCCTTGATACTTGCCTGGATCATTACCGCTATCATACGTGTCTGTGTGGGTTCGGCAACAGTTGCCGGATTGACCACCGCGGGAATAATAGCCCCCCTGGTGACTACCATGAATGTGGACCCAAACCTTCTGGTCCTATCCATAGGAGCGGGAAGCCTGATGTTCTCACATTTCAATGATGCCGGATTCTGGATGTATAAGGAGTTCTTCAATGTAAGCATCAAAGACACCATCAAATCCTGGTCTTTAATGGAAACCATTGTGGCGGTAGCAGGGTTGGCAGGTGTTCTGATCCTCGATATTTTTGTATAATTTTAAGGAAAACTAAACTACATGGAAACCCCTGAAAGCAATTTCTCCAAACTTGGCCTTTCGCTGCCACCGGCTCCGAAACCGCTAGGCGTATATAAGCCTTGTCTGGTTGATGGCAAATACTTGTACCTATCGGGTCATGGCACAGTGCAGGATGACGGTAGCCTGATCATGGGGAGAATCGGTGAAGAGCTTGATATAGAGGAAGGAAAGCTGGCCGCAAGGCAGGTAGGGTTGGCTATGCTGGCTACTATAAAAGCCAATCTCGGCTCCCTGAACCGTGTGAAGCGCGTGATTAAAGTTTTGGGAATGGTGAATTGCGTTTCCACTTTTGAGCGCCATCCCTATGTGATCAACGGATGCAGCGAGTTATTCGCGCAGGTGTGGGGAGAGGAATATGGTATTGGCGTGCGGTCAGCTGTAGGAATGGGCACCTTGCCTGATAACATTCCTGTGGAAGTAGAAGCCATGTTTGAGCTTCACGAAGGGGCCTGACCTGAAGCTGCCTGTGTGGAGCAGGCTGCGTTGCCTGCTGGAAAAGAGCGCTTAAGGCTGTACGAGTGCCTTATAGGATTCGAACACACTCATCACGTCCTTGACATAATTCACGGCCAGATGACCTTTGGCAAACCCACTCTTTACAATAGGGTCCCGGTAATAATCCGGGTCGCTTTTCAGCTCCAGAAACTTGGAGACCTCAGTCCAGGTCTGGGTATTTTCCCCATATTTCAAGGCCAGTCTCCAGGCGTCCTCCACATGTCCATGCCCTATATTGTAGGATGCCAACACGAAATTTAGACGTTCGCTGATATCAGGAACCCGTTCTATCCAGAATTTATCCAGGTATTTCAGATAACGGACCCCTCCCATTAGTGACTGTGAGGGGTCGTTCGGATTATCCACCCCAAAACGCTCTAAGGTCACCGGCATCAACTGAAGCAGGCCCCTCGCCCCGGCATACGAAGTGGCAACAGTGTCAAATCTTGACTCTTTATAAACCAAAGAAGCCAACAGGCGCCAATCCCATCCCAATTGCTCAGCCCCCTCTTTGATAATGCCATCGTAAACAGAGATCTGATTACCTGCCAGAGAGGAGAAAGGGCTATTGCTTCTGAAATAACTGTTCTTGGAATTGAGGAAATACTTAGCATAAAGATCAGGTATAAAGCGCTTTTCCTTGTCTTTAATCCACTTATTAAGTGATGCTTGCAGCTTGGGGGAATTCTTACGGACTACCCATGAGACACTCCCTTCTTTCTGGACTTTCCAGGAAATATCCAGGTCCTCGTAATAAGTGGCATTTACCTGCGCAATATTCTGATCCGCGATGGTCCATTTAATAGCGCCTTCTGCGACCTGATCGATGAGTGTTTCCTCATGTTCCGGAGTCGGGATCAACGTAAAACCAAGGTTCAGCGAATCTTTGATTACACAAAGCTGGGATTTGTAAACCGTTCCCTCCCGCACATGAACGGTATCCGAGCCTATATCATCCCATGATTTAATTTTACCCGATGATCCCAAGCCCACCATCACGGTGCTCATCTTACCGAGAGGATCAGAGAATAAGGTGTTTTTGGAGCGCTCCTTGGTCTTTTCCAGGTTCATCGCGATCAAATCCACCTGACCATCCTGTAAGTAATCAAAAGCTTTATCTATATCTGCGACCAATACCAGATGCAGCTGAACGTTTAATCTTTTGGCAAGATCACGTAGCATCTCATATTCGTACCCCATCCGTCTCCCCCGATAGATGTAGTAACCTGTGGAATTATTGTCCACTGCGGCCCGAATAAACCCACGGTTTTGGATCCCCTGAAGGTCAAGAATGTATGCTTTCTCCTTAAAATTGACATGTAGGTTCTTCTCTAAAAATGTGCACTGCACACCAAATAGAAGCAAAACCAGTATGGAAGTAAAGAGAATTAATGCTTTTTTCATGCACTAGAGCCAAGGCTCCGGATGTTTCTGAATGCCTTTTTGGCAAATGCTGTGCCAAAAGAAAAATAAAGTATTCGTTAAAAAAAGCAAATAAAAAAACGAAGACTATTGCTGATGCCTTCGTTTCATAACTAATCTTCTGATGTCAGCTCAAAATCTTCCTGGCTATTCTGAAAGAAAATCTTCCCGGAAAGCCTTCTTAATTCAATTTCTTGCTCCTTAATATTGAAAATAGACGTAATCAGACGGTTTTCGGCAGTGAGCAGATTTACCTGGGCATCCCGGAATTCCAGGTAGGACGCTATCCCCAGCCTGAATCTTTCCAGCGCGATTTCGGAACTTTCCCTGGCCACCGCATAATTCTTCTGCTCTACTTCAAGCAGGTTGCGATTGGTGGTGTATGTGTTGAATGCCCGATGGATATCAGAGCGGAGTTGGATCTCATATTGATCCACTGCATAGCCCTGGATCTTTTGCTGGACCTTCGCATTCTGGATCCTTCTGTTCAGGGTAAAACCATTGAATACATTCAATGCAATATTTCCTCCATAATTAAATCCTGAACGCTGGTTTTGTGTAAGGATACCGGCATCAGAATTAGAGGTATTGGTCGCATAGGTCGCGTTCAGATTAATCATCGGGAGCCTGCTGGCCCTAAGCTCTTTCAGCTCTAAATAGGCCACATTTTCCTGTCGCTGGGCTATGAGGTAAGTTTTGTTTTCCAGAAATGCATTTTCAACCAGATTTTGTAAAAGCAAAGGCTCGCCAACTGTAATCGTATCATTCACCGTAAACTGCTCCTCGGGGTTCAACGCCATCAGTTCGTTGAGATTAATGCGGGCATTTTGGATGACCTGCTCCTGACCGAGCAGCAAGCTCAGATCAGAATTGTAATCTACTTCAGCAGTCAGAAAATCACGTTTCCCTGCCCCACCCAGGGAGTACTGGGCTTCTGCAATATCCAGACGGGCCTGGCTAAGCTCCAAGGTACGCTGCAAAACTTTTTCCCGCTGCAGCTCCAGCACCAGCCTGTAGTACGCTGAAGAAATGGTGGCCACCGTATTTTCCACGGCAATCTTGGCATCCAGTTCGGAGATTTCTGTCAATACCCCCAGGCGCTTCAGCACAATGAAGCTCTCCGGACGAAATCCATAGATGCCGACTACGCTAAAATTCTTTGATCGTGACTTCGCATTGTCTATCGTCCTGGGCTCAGGATCTGTGGCAAACACCTGCTCCACATCCTCATTGCTAAAAGAGCGGGTGTAGGTGGCATCCAAAATCGGCATCAGGTAATCACCCGTACCAATACGCTGGTTTCCTTCCTGTATCCCCACCGTTTCCACTGCGATTTTGATATCCAGATTCTTTTCCAGACCTATTGTGATGGCTTTCTCCAGATCCAGAGATTCATTACTTTGGGCAAACAAGCTTGTTACAATAATGCTCAGCAAGAGCAATAGGCTAAGTTTCTTCATTAAATTCTGGCTAATCTTCCTTCTTTGGAAGTGAGATAAGTATAAATGGCAGGAATCACGAACAGCGTCAAAATTGTCGCAAAGGTCAATCCGCCGATTACGGCAGCTCCCATAGGCACACGGCTTTCAGCACCGGCACCAAGTCCCAGCGCAATAGGCAGAATACCTAAAATAGTCGAAAGACTTGTCATCAAAATCGGCCTGAACCTGGCCACAGCCGCTCCATAAATAGCCTCGTGAACTGACATCCCCGTAGCTTTTCGCTGATTGGCAAATTCCACAATCAGGATACCGTTTTTGGTCACCAGACCGATGAGCATGATAATACCGATCTGGCTGAAGATGTTCAGGGTAAAGTCAAACATCCATAGGGTAAACAGTGCTCCAAACAATGCCAACGGTACTGTAAACATGATGGTAAGTGGATCCAGGAAGCTTTCAAACTGAGCGGATAGCACCAGGTAAATCAAGATCAGGGCGAAGATAAAGGCGAAAAGCAGGGAATTGGAACTCTCTCTGAATTCCTTGGACGGACCTGATACATCGGTAGTAAAGGAATCATCCAGTACTTCAGCGGCTATTCTGTCCATTTCATCCAAGCCGTCCCCTATGGTGTATCCTTCCGCCAGGTTGGCCGATACAGTGCCCGCTACAAACCGGTTGAATCTGTACAGCTGGGGTGGAGTACTCTTTTCTGTCACGGTGACCAGATTATCCAGCTGTACCAAGGAACCGTTTTCTGCACGCACATAGAGCATTCTTAGGTTGACAGGTTCATTTCTGTCCTCCAGTCTCATTTCACCTACCACCTGATACTGCTTGCCGTTTTTGATGAAATAGGCGAACCGTTGTCCCGAATAGGATAATTGTAGGGTACGGGCTATTTCCTGGATGGAAACGCCGATATTTCTGGCTTTGGCCCTATCGATCTCGATCTCCAGTTCCGGCTTGGTAAATTTAAGGTTGATGTCAGAGAAAATAAAGATCGGGCTCTTATCCACTTCAGCCATGAAGGCAGGGATTACCTCTTTCAGCTTATCCAAGGTTGGAGCCTGCAAGACATATTGCACAGGAAGACCGCCCCGGCTGTTCCCTATAGACTGCGCCTGTGAAGCAAATGCTTTCACTCCCGTATATTTTTTGAGCTTTTGGTTGATTTCATTAAAATATTGCCCCTGTGTCTTCTCTCTGTTTTCTGCATCTGTAAGGATGAACCGCACAAAACCGGAATTCGTGCTGGAAGAACCAAAACCCGGTGAGGTTACCGACACCATTCCGCTGACCTCATCTTTCGGGTAGTCGGCTTTAAAATCTTCTACCATCCGATCAATAATCTGATCCATGTAGCTAAATGTCGCTCCCTCCGGCCCATTCATGCGGATGACGATTTCGCCCCTATCCTCAGTCGGTGCCAATTCTGTAGGGATTTCGTTGAACAACCAATAGATCCCAAAACCCATGACTGCAATCATAGCGAAGGAAACCCAACGAAACTGCATAAACCAGGAAAGGGCCCGGTCATACTTATTGTTGATCCATACAAAACCCGGCTCGGTAAAATTATAGAAGCGGTTATGCTTTTCTCTTTTCTTAAGGAATTTAGAGCTCAGCATAGGGGTCATGGTCAATGCCACAAAGGAGGAAATGATCACCGCCCCTGCTACCACTATCCCAAATTCACGGAACAGACGTCCGGTGGTGCCTGTCAGGAAAATCACCGGAAGAAACACTGCAGCAAGTGCTACTGTGGTAGCGATTACTGCGAAAAATATCTCCTCGGAACCCTTTTCAGCTGCTTCTTGGGGATCCTCTCCCTTTTCTATACGGGTGTAAATATTCTCCAAAACCACGATCGCGTCATCGACGACCAGACCAATGGAAAGCACAATCCCCAGCAGGGTCAGTACATTGATGGAGAAACCCATCAGGTACATGATGAAAAATACACCGACCAATGATATAGGGATCGTGAGAACGGGAATAAATGTAGTCCTCCAATCCCTTAGAAAAAGGAAAATAATTGCCACCACCAGGATAAAGGCAGTAATAATAGTCTCCTGAACCTCTGAAATAGAGCTTCGGATGTAGTTGGTCTTGTCAAAGCCTATCTCCAGTCCTACGTCAGCGGGAAGATCCTTTTTGATAAATTCCAGTCTTCTGTAGAATTCATCTGCTATCTCTATACTGTTGGAACCGGGAAGCGGCACCAATACCACCCCGACCATAGGCACTCCATCCCGTTTGAGGATACTACGCTCATTAAGCGCAGCCAGCTCTGCTTTTCCTATATCCTGAAAGCGGACGATGTTGTTCTGGTCTTCTTTGATGATCAGATCATTGAATTCCTGGGGAGTGCTCAGCCTGCTTTTGGTGCGGACAGAGAGCTCAATTGTCTCACCTTCTATTTTTCCCGAAGGCAACTCTACGTTCTCACTTTGCACTTTGGACAGCACATCCAAGGGAGTCACGCCGTAGGAAGCCATTTTCAGGGGATCCATACGCAGACGGATCGCATATTCTTTCTCACCCCAGATCCGGACCTGGCTTACGCCGGGGATGGTCTGGAGTCTTTCTTTGAAAATATTCTCTGCAATATCGGAGAGATCCAGAAGGCTTCTCTCGTTACTTTTAACATTCAGAAAAACGATAGGTTCGGAGTCAGCATCGGCTTTGGAGACTACCGGAGGCTCCGCATCAGGGGGAAGGTTACGCTGGGCACCGGAGACCTTATCCCGTACGTCATTTGCGGCAGCTTCCAAATCCGCCCCCACATCAAATTCCACGGTAATGCTACTTGCCCCGTCATTACTGGTAGAGGTAAGTGATTTGATACCCTGTATCCCGTTAATAGCTTCTTCAAGTGGCTCGGTAATCTGAGCCTCGATGACATCCGCATTTGCCCCTACATACGTAGTCCTTACATTGATGACAGGGGGATCCACACTTGGGAACTCCCGGATTCCCAACATAGAAATTCCTATGGCACCAAAAAGCATGATGACCAGGGACATTACGATGGCCAATACCGGCCTGTTTACACTTATATTGGATAAGCTAGCCATGTTAGTTGATTTGGGTGAATTCTACAGGAGTACCTGTAGTTGCTTGTAATACACCTGTGGTGAATACCAGATCACCTTCCTCCAGACCACTGGTGATCTGGACATGGGTATCTGTACGGGTACCGATCTCTACCGAGCGCTCCTCGGCTTTGTTGTCAGCACCGACTACGAAAACTTTATATCCCTGGAGTTCCGGTACAACGGATTCAGATGGAACCATCAAGGCATCTTCTGTCACTCCCAGTACAAACCGGATCCGGACAAACATGCCCGGTAAATATTTTCTTTCCTTGTTTGGGCTCTCAGCCCGCAGCTTCAAGGTCCGTGTAGCAGCATCTATCTGAGGCTCGAAAGCATACACCTTTCCCTCTACTTCTTCCGGAGAGGATTCATTGGAAAAGAAAATAGGGGATCCTACCGACACCTGATTGGCATAGCGCTCAGGAATGGAAAATTCAATTTTAATAGGATCTATATTCACAAAATTGGCTATGATATCCGTTGTCCCGATTACTGATCCTTCACTGATCTGGCGAAGACCCAAATTCCCGTTAAATGGGGCTCTGATGATAGTTTTGGTCAGCTGCGCCTCTACTAATTTAAGATCAGAGAGCGTGGTATTGTATTGGTTAAGGACGATATCATATTCCTCCTGTGAGATAGCCTCTCTGGCCAGAAGTTGCTTTTGTCTGTTCTCCTGGCTTTCAAAAAGTTTCTGGGTATACTGTAGCCGTTGGTATTGTGCCTGAAGTTCGTCATCGTTAAGATAAACCAGCGGAGTACCTTTGGTAACATATTGACCTTCCTGGAAAGCTATTTTAGTCACCAGACCGGAGATTTCGGAGCGCAGATCAACAGACTCATTGGGAAGGATGGTTCCCGTTATGGAAAGCTGGTTTCTGAGTGTTTCACGCTCAAGCTTGACTACCTTGACCGACAAATTGGTGGGAGCATCTGGACCGGCGCCCACAGAGGCAACCCCTGAATCATTGCTCTTGCGGCTGTCCATTCTAGGATAGAAGTATGCAACTGCGGCGATCACAACTACCGCAATGATCAATATGGTCTTAGTTTGCTTGTTCATGTAGAAAAGTAAAGGCTTATTAGATTTGGTTTTGGAGAAATGCGAGTGATAGCCTGTTGAATTCCTCAGGTCTTTCCACGTTTACTACATGTCCGCACTTCTTCAAAATATTCAGTACTGAGTGTTTATGTGTTTTAATTATTTTCTTTACCGGCTCCAAAAACATCACATCCTGATCTCCCATTACATAAAGGGTAGGAATACCCAGATCGGATTCCTTGAAGTAGTTAAGAAGCGGATTTATGTCTTTTGTCAATTGGAACCAACGGATAAATTCCTTCTGACAGAGCTTTTGCGCTTCATTTATAAAGACATTTCTCGATTCAGCATGCTGCTTTCTGGGCATGATCACAAAGGCGAACAACCTATAAAGCCACATATAAGGAATCACCCGCTTAAAGGTGCTGCCCAATGAAACCAGAACCCTTGACTGGGTAGTCAACCGGGTTACAGCTCCTGCCATTACCAGGGATTTAACTCTCCACTGTGCCAGCTCTGCCAACTGACGCACGATGATGGTTCCCAGCGACACGCCCATAAAATGGGCCGGGGGGATTTTCAGATGATCCAACACCTCAATCACGTCTGTTGTGACACTTTTAAACGTATATTCCTCATTGTATATCGACCGGGGAAGATCTGCAGACTTGCCATGTCCACGAAGATCAATCAGCAGAAGATTATACTTGTCCCTGAAATCCTTTAGCTGCTTAAACCAAACCGCAGACGATCCTCCTGCCCCATGTATAAACACGACCCATTCCTTACTCATCGAATGAGATACTATTTTGTAATACAACATGCTAGGTTAACCTCGGGATCTTTCTTAAGGTTGTCAGAATGTAAAAATAACTTACAATAAGCAGGAAAAAGAAATAAAACTTACTGGTGGCAAATCTCCACTATCAATGGAAGAAATAAAGGATACCCTTGTGATAGTGCCGATATCTTTTGGCATATCGCACTTTATAATTTAATGGTTAACCATGAAACTAATTAAAGCTCCCAGCCTATGGTAGTCTGTATTACATAATCGAGTTCTGCGGCATTTTCAACAGGCTGATTATCAAAGTTCATCGTAGTGCCGACTTTTAAATAAAAATCAGAGAAAAAATCATACTTGAGATCCAGTTTGAAATCCGTCCTGAATCGGCCGGATTCTGTAAAACTCGGATAAGCCATTACACTGGTCAGCAGATTGAGGTCGCCTATATCATACAGGTTAAGCTCTGCCCCCAGCATACCTTCCCCGGAATTCCGTGAAGGGGTGTCATCAAAATAGGATTCAGAGTTTAAGTTGACACCTGCCTGAAAACCAAAATAGGTCTTGTTGGTGTGGATGATGTATTTACCCAAGCCTATCTGATTACCGACCCTGCTTCTGATGAGCTGTTCTGTATTGGATAAATAGGTAAAGTTATAAAGTAAGAACCAATCCTGGGGAAGAAAATAGTTATAGGCAGCACTGGCATCTGTACGCTTTACATCCGATACATCATCCTGAGTTGATCTTAGCGCATTGAATGAAGAGGTGATTTTCCAGCGGTCTGCCAAATATCCCAAACCACTCCTCACATTGAGCTGTCGAAGATTGTTGGCACGTGTAAGGCTCCAACCAAAATCAATATTTGCAGAAAGACGGCTCCAAAAGCCTTCATCCAGCGCATTAAGGTAAACTACTTCTCCCAGATTCACTGTTTCCTTCCCCCCTACCGGTTGTTCGGTTTCGGTTTTTCTCTTTGAAATCGTGCGTAAAAGCCCTTCGGGATCATAGGTATCGATCTCGGCTTTGAGGCTATCTATGCTGTTGAGTGTACCATTGTAGCGTTTCCCGTTGGAAAGGGTGATCAGGTATTTCGATTTGGAAGTGACCTTCCTGATCTCACTCCAGGTGACCTTGAAATCAGAATCACTATAATCGGTCTCAATAGTCAGGACTCCTTTGTCCATACTTTTTATTTCCCCTACGATGATATTGCCATTGCTCAATATAAGTGAATCAGTCTGAGCAGAAGCACGGGAGAAAATGACTAAAACAACTACTAAAAACAGTATACTTTTTTTCATATGAGTATAATTTGTCTTTTAAGGGCCATATGGAATCTCGCATGCATTGTAATCATCCCGGTGTGTGACGTTTTCGTCATGCTCGATTTCATATGAGTATAATTTGTTTTAATGGATTGATCTGTCTAATCCTTCACCGAAGTCGGGACTGAATTCCCAAAATTGAAAATCAATGCTCCAGTGTAAGACTTGGAATCATTATCGAATTGATAGGATTAAATTTAGTGAATTCCAATATAATAAAATAATAAGACTATTCACTCAGAATTAGAAAGAGGCACAATCTTCTAACCTGGGTTTCAATTAATAAAGTGTAGAATTAAATGTAGAATTATAGGAGATTGATTACGGATAGAGCCAGTGTGTCTGATGGATAAAATGCTGCTCAGAAAAAGCTCGGTTATAGAAACGCTCAACGAGGAATACAAAAACATTTGCCAGGTCGAACATTTGAGAATTTTGGGTTAACGAAACTTTGGAAAAAGTTAAAAAAAAAAGCATCCCGGAGCCGGGATGCTTTTGATTATAGTAAGAGGTTAATCTTAGAAAATATATCTCAGGCCTAACTGCATGCTCCACGTAGTAGAGAAATTGCTTACGTTTTGGTAAGGGCTTGTAGGCAATTGACCAGAAACCTGATTCATCACATAATTTGGATTTGCACTTACAGCACCGGACCGGGAAAGTAGGTTCTGCGCACCATTGGTAGTTTGCTGGATTCCCCAATCTTTGTTCAAGAGGTTACCGAAGTTCATCACGTCCAAACTTACTTGAATGGTATGTCTTTCCTCTCCGATATTGGTAAAGATATCCTGAAGCACTCTTACGTCAAATCTGCTCAACCAAGGCTGTATGATTGCATTTCTTGGCACATATCCTCCTCTGTATTCTTCAAGGTCATTGTCGGCTACATACTTATCGAAAGCAGCTCTTTGCTGCTCGGCAGTATAGACCACGTTACCGTCTGATACGATATCCACAAAGTTGAATTCAGAAGTGTTGGAGGGGATGTACAACAGGTCTGCATTTATACCGTCACCGTTTAGGTCGTTACCATAGGTATAAGATAATCTACCTTGATTTCCTCCAGTGTAATATACACCCACTGTAGTGGCAAGGAAATTAGCATATTCTATTCTGTAGCTTAAGTTGGCAACTACTCTGTTTGGCAATGCAAAATCAGAGATGTTCAAACGCTGATCATTTGGAGAGTTGATGTTCGGAGAAGCACCCCAGGCAGAACTTGCATTGGATCCGGAGTTAGAGCTTACTTCCTTGGCAGCAGAATACGTATAGAATACACTGCCGGAAATGCCATTATAATCAGGTACAGACAAACCTACTGTGGCGGAGAATGCATGCCCCTTCACCTCTGTGTTAGTCAAAATAGTAGCACTATTGGCACCCATCGCCGGGTTATAGGTGATGTCATCAGTGTCCAATACCAATTCTCTGTCATCACCTGCACTGTTCATTTTATCCGGGGAGATTGCCCTGTTTGCCCCAAACTGGAATACCCCGTTGATATCTCTTGTATAAAGGAGATCAGCAGTCAACATAAAAGGAGAATCACCCAATTGGTAATCCGCACCTAAACTGGATCTCCAGACCATTGGCATTTTGAAATCCGTATCCACCAAAGCGAATGAGCTTGGTGCTCCTTCAGTTGGGTTTTTGATAAATACATCCTCTGCACCGGCAGGAGGGTTATTTAACCAGTAATATTTCTCAGGCTGGAAAGTTACATTCCCAATCCATCCTGCCACCTGCTCATAGCTGCCTGGCTCTACGTTGTTCTGAAGGACACCTGCACCGGTAGGCATGTTAGTCAACCATACAAAAGGAACTCTTCCGGAGAACACTCCTGTACCACCTCGTACGATCAGGCTTCTGTCGCCCATTACATCATAGTTGAATCCAAATCTAGGAGAAAGCATGATGCTTGATTCTGGCCAGCTTCCTGAATCGTAATTCTTAGGATTGTAATCCGTGTCCAGCAAAGTAAGCTCGTTGATAGATGGGTTTGCTGTCAGGTCGTTCAGATAGATGGGCAACTCAGCTCTCAAGCCCAACGTCAAGGTCAACTGGTCATTTACTGCGAATTTATCCTGGGCATAAAGGGAGGCCAAACCAAAATTAACCCGCGCGTAAGTTTCCTGGCCTTCATAAGGATAAGTCAAGCCGAACATGGTCGGAGCAACTTCATTGGGAGTGCCGGTAGTCAAAAAGTCTTCCACAGAATTGTATCTGTAATAGGAAGTACCCATCCTTACGTAAGAGTTACCGAATTTCTGGATTTCAAATGCCGCGCCTGCAGTGAAGGTATGACGGCCTTCAGTGTAAGTCAGGTTGTTGATAAATGAGAAGTTATCGTTTACCACATCATTGTTGTAAGAGAACAATTCTGTACCGAAGGTCATATAGTTCATATTGCCATCACCTCTTCCGCCGCCATCCCAGATATCAACCATTGGGAATTCAGAACCTGGGGTAGTTCTGGTGTCTTGAATCTTAGAATAAGTTGCCAAAAACTGGTTGGAGATCTTAGGGCTGAAGTAAGAGTTCAGTTCAGCCGTTACTGATCTTACCGTATTTTCGAAACCATAAGCTGAGTTTTCAAATGCAATGGAATTAGGTCCTACTCTCTCACCAGCTGGAAACGGAGTTCTTGGCCGCGGTCCGGATGTACCATTGGTCACCTGGGGAGAGGTGCCCACTACTTGGTTATACCTTACGGCCAGTTTATGCTTGTCATTGATATTCCAGTCTATTCTTGCAAGGATTTTAGTGCTTGCTTGCTCTGCTTCATTTGCGTAGCCCTGATATCGTCCCGGGTCATATCCCCACTGATTGATCAAGTGGCTTCTTACGGCTTCAAGATCAGTTACGCTGGTTCTTGCGATGTTGTTCTCAGGATCAGAGACACCGTCCGTAGAAGCTCTCCAAAGGTTGGCACCTGATGCGTTTGCCCCGGTATTAAGCTCTCTCTCAGCGTTTACAAAGAAGAACAGTTTGTTTTTAATGATAGGCCCTCCCAAGCGGAAACCAAAGTTATGGGTTGCAGCGTCAGTAGCCTCCAGCTCGTTGTCACCAATCTTCTTGCCCTGGAGGCTCTGGTTTTTGTTGAAATAGTAAGCAGAACCTGTAAAGGTGTTTGTACCACTACGCGTTACCGCGTTGATACCGGCTCCGGTAAAACCACTTTGGGTGACGTCAAAAGGAGCGATATTTACAGAGATCTGTTCGATCGCATCCAAAGAAATCGGCTGGGAATTACCTCCTGGAAGCGGGTTATTGCTCAATCCAAAACCATTATTGAAGTTAGCCCCATCGACCTGTAGGTTATTATACCTAGAATCACGACCTGCGAATGAGGTACCGTTCGCCTGGGGGGTCAAGCGTGTAAATTCAGTGACACTTCTATTGATCTGCGGAAGATCTGTAAGCTGTTGGGTGGAAATACTTGTAGAAGTACCTGTCTTGTTGGAATCAAACTCTGAAGACTTGGCAGCAGAAACAATTACTTCACCCAATTCTGTACTGTCGTCATTCAAAGTAACAGATACTGAATAAGGCTCACCTAGTCTAAGGACCACATCGCTGTAAGTAGCCGCCTTGTACCCAATAAAGCTTACCTGAATAGTATATGGCCCACCTATTCTCATATTAGGTATGGTGAATCTGCCGTCCAGATTGGTAACCGCCCCGTAGCGGGTGCCTGAAGGCACATGTGTCGCCACTACATTAGCTCCAGGAAGGGTCTCTCCCTGTCCATCCACTACCAGCCCTACCACCGAACTGGTAGTAACCTGTGCTTGAGACACACTGATAGTGGCAAGGATTACCAATACGAGTGACATCAAACTTTTAAGTAAATTTTGCCTCATAATTTGTACGTTTTGATATAAGTTGGTTTGAAATAATTCCCTGCAAAGGTAAATTCACCCGAACTCAAGTGCGGGTAGATACCGTTAAGTTTTAAGCCTCAAATTTCACAAATTTTAACTATTTGTTAACATGGAAACATGAATAAAATTCGGCTTTACGTACAAAAAATACTATTTCTCCACCCTTATACCTAGAAAACTACCAGTATTTTAGAATAAAATTTTAAACTTCTAAACTACCTGGATAAATGAAAATAAATGTTTTTGCAGTATTTAATTCGGATATTTCACCAAGTTCAAAATTTACAATCCTCATTTCCAGTCATACTCAAAATTATAATCGATTTGAAAAATAAAAATATCCTCTGGCTTTACCTGTTTTTATTCGCTACCCTGACCGATATGGCCTTTATACTTGAGCAAAAGCCAGCCCTTAGGTTTTTTACCAAGCCTCTCATAATTTTAGGATTAATAGGCTATTTCTACCAAATCACCAAACCCATTTCTTCCACTTTACTGGCAAGATCAATCCTGGGCGCTTTGCTTTTCTCCCTTCTTGGTGATATTCTACTTTTATGGGATCACCTTTTTGTTTATGGAATTGGGGCTTTTTTGCTTGCCCATGTCTGCTACATTATAGGTTTCAAAGTGGCACAAAAAGCCCCTGAGTCTGTTCTGAATGTAAATTTTGTCAAAACTTTTTTTATCAACCTACCCATCTATTTCCTGGCAGCTTTCACTTTTTATCTGATCAACCCAAATTTAGGCACACTAAAAATCCCGGTGATAATCTACATCATCGTAATCGTGAGTATGCTTACCACCGCAAGAGAACGCTATGGCAAATGCAACCCCGCTTCCTTCTGGCAGGTATTCATTGGAGCATGTCTGTTTTTTATCTCAGATGGACTGATCGCATTGAACAAATTCTACCAGCCTGTTCCAGATGCCGGACTTCTCATCATGGGTTCCTATGCCATCGCCCAGCTGATGATCGTTATGGGGATTCGATCACATTTTATTCAGCCAAAATAAGTTGGTTCCATATCCTGGATTCCAGGCTTGAATTCTTATTTCAACTGGAATCTGAGAACTGGTTTTACCTCCCCACAGGATTTATCCACCCCGTATCTATCCTCACCTCACCGTTGAGATACTTTTGTCTGGCTGACACCCATTCTGTCAGATTCAAATCGGCAAACTGGTTACCCTGATCCCAGGCAGACTCCATTCTTCCTACCTGGCGCTGCAAAGCCGTGCTTCCGTACCGCCTTGCAAAAAACTCAGCACTTGGTTCTTCCAGTTCCATCGCATCCAGCCACCGGTAAAGTTTCGCTGCTACCGCACGCTGAGACTTGTTTTTTGATGCCTCTTTGAATTCATTAAAATAAAATTCCTCTGAAACCAGATAGGCTTCACGCTTTTGCTTCCATTTACTGATCCCTGTGCGTAATAACCTGATGAAAACTGTCAAAGCTAAAATGGCAACTGCCGATACCAAGGTGAATTTCTCTGGAGACATTCCCATAATCCTAAGGGGCTGGTCGTCTACTTCTTCAGCCACAATTTCCTCCTGTGCACTCTGGGCTAAGGAATCCCGTACACTGGCCAGCACTCCCAGATCCGGATTTGGCTGAACCTCGATTTTCACTTCCTTCAGTGTGCGTTTGTAGAGTTGGTTCCTATAGGGATTGAACCAGGTAAATACCATCTCAGGAAGAACCACCTCTCCTTCCTTCTCAAAGAGGTAGCGCATATCCTCAGTTCTTGAAGCAGAAATCGCTGTTTTGGTTTTGTTGTTTTCCACCTCACTTCTGGAAGGATACATACCCACATTCATGATGCTGTCCCAGGCAATCGGTGGAATGAGTTCCGAAACCGTCCCGGCAGCGGTTCTTGAAATGGTCCGCTCCAGGACGTCCCCAACTTTTACCTTGTTCCGGTCACCGGACCAGCGCTCGGTCACACTCAGGCCTCCCGCGACAAGCCAGTCAGTTTCAGAAAATTTGCCAGGGATAGGCTTTACTTTTATGGACTTTGCCTCTGTTGTGACCGTATGCTTTTTACCCTTGTAGTCTCCAACTGCGGGGGATTCCACTTCTATAGCCAATTCAGGAAAAACAATATCCTTATCCGAGTATGGAAAGACATGATAAATCTGCTTCACACCAGCATAGGTCTGTCCGTCCCGGTTAAATGAAGTCGTCACTGGCCTGAAGTAAACAGTGAAAGCCCCCTCCACCTTGATATTCCCCAAATCCAACCCTTTTGTAAACCAGGTGGAAGTGTATACAGTAACCGAGACTTCTACCGGTTGCCCTAAGTAGGCACTGGTCCTGTCCACAGTCACATCCGACCACAGACTTTGCCCCAGCGCATCGAGTGAACTGAAAGGCAGCACACATAAAGCGTATAGCCAAAACTTACCAATCCCTTGCATTAGACCTTGGTTTTACACTGTCCTTTTTTACCTGAAATTCAAATTTCCTCTTGAGGAATAGGGATGGATCATCATCCACCTTACGCATAAGGATCTTGCTGTTGTCCTTTTGGATGTTTGCCTGGATATCTTCAGGCACCTCATCGAGCTCCTTGCCTTTCCGGACATCTGTATTGACTGTTTCTGCAAGCCGTTCCTTCTCCATATCTTCTTTGGTGGCTTCCTGTCCTCCCCCACTCAAGTCCTCCATGCTTTCGTTTTGCTTGGTATTAGCCTGCTGATTTGGATCAGCTTCCTGGGCATCTTCTGGATCCACTTCATTTTCTCCTCCGGATAGCTGTCCCATTTTTTGTTTGTTGGCTGTGGCCTGGTCCATGTCAGGGTCCAGTTCCTCTGCTTCCTGAAAAGCACTTTGTGCAGCAGCATAATCCCCGTTCTGATAATAAGCAAGCCCCAGGTTATAGGCCCCATAAGCAGAGGTATCTGCCTGAAACTCCTGGATCGCGGCCTCGTAATCGCCGGCTTTGTAATAGGCAACACCTTTGCGAAGCGGATCTTCAAAACGCTCCGCAGCTGCTTCATAGTCCCCCTGGTCGCTCAGCTTCTGGCCTTGATAATCTCTTGTAAACCATAGATCTTCAAATGTCTGATTTGCTGAGCAGGATGAAAACAGGAGCAAAACCAGCCCATAAAGCACCCAGCCTTTGCGGAACCAAAACAGGAGCAAAACAGCCATGGGGATGATCAACAATAAGCCCACATCCCGCCAATCGTCTTTCTTTTCCTCAGGTTTTTCAGTGAAAATGAGGTTCTTCTTTACCGCATTGCTGATCAATTCCACATCACTGTCATCCAGGGTCAACCGGTTTACTGTCACCTGTTCCAGAGAATTCAATTGGGCCAGCACATGCTCATTCAGTGCAGAAACAACGGCATTTCCATCCTTATCCCTGATCGTTCCCCGGCCGGAAAGATCCGGCACTTCTGCTCCTGTGGCGGTATTGATCGCCAAGAGCTGAACATTATGAGCTGAGCTCTGTACAAAATCCCGGATCAATTCAAACTCAGGCTCTTCTATGTCATCGGAGAGAATCAAAACTGTGCCCGGCGCATCCGTGACAGCCATCAGTGTATCGGCAAGGATCAAGGCACCCCCGAGATCCGAGCCCGGAAAAGGCATCACATCCGGTCTCAGACCATCAATATGTGAGCGTATGATATCATAATCCCTCGTCAGCGGGACGATGGTGTGAGCCGTTCCGGCAAAGCCGATCAATGCAGCCCTAGCCTGCGGATTTTCCTTCAGCAGGTCATTTATCTTGAATTTTGCCCGCTCCAAGCGATTGGGCTGCAGATCTGTAGCCAGCATACTTTGGGACAAATCCAGCAGCAAAACCAATGGGGTTTCCAGCTTTTGTCCAGGCACCTCCACTTTTTTCCAGGTGGGCCCTGCAAGCGCCAAAATCCCAAAGCCCATCGCCAAAAACCCGATCACCTGCATCCATATTCTCATCCCTTCATTGCCTTTTTGGATTACAAATGGCCGTAGGTGGGGAGCGATCATCCCTTTCCAGGTCACCTCCTGACGAATGCTCAGAATCCCTATGACCAGGACCAGGACCACAGGTACAAATGCCCATAAAAAGACGGGACGCAAGAAATGGAACAGGCTCCAGTCTATGGGAAACAAATCATCCACTGTAAACCTCCTTTCTGTTCTCACGGGAAATGTGAATCAGCTGGAAAAGACTTTGGAAGAACATCAATACCAGCAAAAGCCCCAAAGCCGCGCCCAAGGGGTAATAATAAAGCAAGGTCACTGGACGGTTTTCCTCCTCTTCATATTCTATCGGCTCCAGCTTGTCCACTTCAGCGTAGATTTCCTGTAGCCTTTTCTCATCCTTGGCCTGGAAATACTGGCCCCCAGTCATCCCGGCAATATCCTGAAGTGTCTGTTCATCCAGATCCACGCCCACTCCCGAAGGGTCTCCAATGCCAATCGTATAAATCAATATCGAATCCTGTTTTGCCAGATCAGCGGCATCAAGCGGCAAAATATCGGATCCGGCATCCACTCCATCGGTCAGCAGCAACATGACTTTGGTCTCGATGGTATCCCTGTCAAAAAGCTCTATTCCTTTTGTGATTGCCTTGCCCAAATAGGTCATCTGACCTGCCATTCCCACATCAGCTTCTTCCAGCAACTGGTCCACGGTCTGCAAATCCGGAGTAAAAGGAGCCTGGATGTATGCACTGCTTCCAAAAAAAACCAATCCCATCCTGTCTCCCTCGCGCTTCTTAATGAAATCATGCATCAGGGCCTTCACAGCATCCCAGCGTCTGACTTTTTGCCCATCGATTTCCCAGTCTTTCTGGGCCATACTGAAAGAAATATCTGCTGCTATCAGGAAATTTCGTGAGGTTTTTACTTTCATCTCTGGCTCACCCACCAACTGCGGGGAAGACAACGTGGCCAGGATCAAGATCCAGACCAGCGTCAGAGCCAGCCAGTTGAAAACACCCCTACGTCTGATGAATGCGGATTTTCTTGGTTTTTCGCCGGTATACCCTAAAGCTTTTTCATACGTGGGCAGCCGCAGGGAGGCACTTCGGATACGAAGGGAGGGAAGCAACCAATACACCAAAAATGGTAAGGGAAGCAGGAGAAATACCCACAGATGCGCTATTTCAAAGTTTGCCGGCATGCGTCTTTATCCATTTTTGGGCGTGGGACAAAATTTCTTTTCGGGTTTGAGCATCAGGTAAGGAATCCCGATATATCAATGCCTGGACCTGTTCCCCATACTTCAACAGGCGAACCTGTTTCCCGGTATCTTCCAGAAATCTGAGCCAGGAATCACCATGCAATGGGCCTACTTTCTCCCTGCCAAAGACATGGATTGCCACACGCTTCAGTACTACAAAGACCTGCGAAAAACCAGCTTCATTTGAGCCTATTTTCTGTAATGCAGCAAGAGCCTCTCGACGATAGCGGTTGTGAAGGTATTTCTTGATCCTAAAAAAAATCAGGAGCAACAACCCCACTAGTACTATGCCTCCCAAAACAGTCCAGCCGATGGTGTCAAAACTGAATTCTACAGCCGGTGGTTCGTAGATTGACCCCAGGTCGGAAGGGGCTGGGACAGTACTTTGCCGCATCAGGGAATCTACTGCTATGGTATCAGACTGGATCATTTTCTGCCCCCTTTAAAAACCTCCTTCAGCTGCTCTTCGATTGGCTGGACGGTGTTAATGGAAAATAATGGAATCCGGTGCTTTTTCATCTGTGCCTGGAAGGCTTGATAGTCCATATCATACCCCGATTGGAAGGTTTCACGGATCTTTTTGCTTTTCCCATCCACAGCTATCTGGGTCTCCTGGTTTCCGGCCACAAACTTTGTTTTTGGAATATCCCGCTCCAGGGGGTCAAACACCTTCACCAAAACCACATCATTGTGCTGGGCGATCTGGCTGATAAAGCGGGTCACTTCCGGGGAGTATCGTATAAAGTCAGAAATCACCACCACCAAATAATCATGGGTGACGATATTCCTTGTTTTCATAGCCACTTCCTTTAAGGCATCCTCAATATTTGCGGGTTTGGAATCCGCAAGCTCATGATTCCTGCTTACTACTTTCTCCAAAAAACGGAGAATATTTCTCCGGTCCCGTTTGGGCTGGATGATATCTATGCCATTATCGGCAAATACGACTCCCCCCACCCGGTCTCCCTGCTTTAACACCCTGAATGCCGCTACTGCTGCCAGCTCCGCCGCCACCACGGATTTGGTACGCTTTTGTGAGCCAAAAAACATGGATTTGGACTGATCTACGACTATCAGTGCAGGTTTTTCCTTTTCTTCAGAAAAAACACGGGTATGTGTTTCTTTCGTCCTGGCAGTCACTTTCCAGTCAATATTTCTTATATCGTCTCCTTTGACGTAATGTCTCACTTCCTCAAAATCCAATCCTCTGCCCCTAAGTTTGGATTCATGTCTTCCCCCTAGGATACTTTTCACCTTTTGCTTCCTGGCGATCAATGAAAAAAACTGGGAAACCCGCTCCATTCCCAGCAACTCTTTAAGAGAGGTAAATACCTGGGAAGGAAAGGGGGTAGTGCTCATTTTTATATCCGGTTTTTGGAAGTTATGACAGTAAGGTCAATTTCTTGAATTTAAGGTTGACAGACAGGAAAGATTCCAAATTCAGGAAAATATGTTATCCGACTACTGCTACCGCTTTAAGTACCTCATCCAAAACCTGGTCTGAAGTGACCCCATCAGCATTGGCTTCGTAACTGAGGATCAACCGGTGCCGCAGGCAGTCGTGCACCACTGCCCGGATATTATCAGGAGTCACAAAATCATTCCCGTTCATCCAGGCATGTGCTCTTGACGCCCGGTCTAGGGCAATACTTCCCCTCGGACTGGCCCCATAGTCTATCCAGCTATCCAATTCCTTGGAATAGTTATCAGGAAAACGGGTAGCCGAAATAATATCAACTATATATTTTTCCATATTCTCTGCAATCTTCACCTCTGCAATTTCCTTTCTGGCGTTGAAAACAACTTCAGGGGAAAGTTTTTCTTTGGGTTCCTGATTACCTGTAGCTGACTGTTCATTTCGGTTCAGCCGAAGTATGGCGAGCTCCGATGCATCATCGGGATAGCTGATCACCACATGCATCAGAAACCTATCCATTTGTGCCTCCGGCAGCGGATACGTCCCTTCCTGTTCCACAGGATTCTGCGTAGCCATTACCATAAAAAGAGGATCCATTTTATAGGTTTTGCCAGCGACGGATACCTGCCGCTCTTCCATTGCCTCAAGCAAAGCCGACTGAACTTTGGCAGGAGCACGGTTGATCTCATCTGCCAGGATCAAATTACTGAATATAGGTCCCTGCTGGAACACAAACTTTTCTTCCAGCTCAGGCTGGTAGATCTCTGTACCTGTCACATCTGAAGGCAGGAGATCCGGTGTAAACTGGATTCTACTTAGATCACAGTCCAGTTCACTTGCCAATGTCTTGATTGCTCTTGTTTTTGCCAATCCCGGAAGACCTTCCAACAGCATATTGCCGTCTGCAAGCAGCACTAGAATCAACCGGTCAATCAGTCCATCTTGACCTATAATGGAGGCAGACATCCTGGATTTAAGTTCCTGAATAGCTTCTTGTGGGGTCATACAGAATGGTTATATATATTAAATTGATAGGTAATAAAAAAGGTTATCCGACCTAGTCCCGGATAACCTTTTATGTACTTCAGTATTAATTTCTGGCTGGTGTCAGCATCTGTTTAAGAACCTCATCTACTGAAAGTGAGGAGCCTTGAACAGGAGGAAAATCCTTGAAAGTAGCAAGGAACTTGGCAGTCACAGACTGGGCCGGAACAAACAGCCACATGTTCTCGCCATACCATCTGATGTACATACCAGATTCTGGAGACACTTCATATGGATCAGCACGAAGATTAATGGCCAAAGGCCAGGCTGGTTTCATTTTATAGGCTGTACTGATATTTCCTTCCATAGTAGTGAAATGCAGCTTCCAATCCTGGTAACGGATAGCATTGAGCCCTCCCCCCTGATCAAAGTAGAAAATCTCTTTTCTTGGAGCCTCTGTCACTTCGCCTTTGAAGTATGGCATTAGATTATACCCATCCAAATGAGCCTTGAAGGTCTTGCCAGCGGCTTGGTGCCCATTCAATACTTTCTCTACGATATTAGGTTCTCCGGCAGCTGCCAACAGGGTAGGCATCATATCCTCATGGGAGAAGATATCATTGTAGACCGTCCCAGGTTTAATCACGCCAGGCCAACGAATTACAGTAGGAACCCTGAATCCACCTTCCCAGGTGGTGCCTTTTTCACCTTTGAACGGACTAGACCCTCCATCAGGCCAAGTGACTTTCTCTGCGCCGTTATCCGTGGACCACATAACGATTGTATTATCCGTAATTCCCAGTTCATCCAGTTTATCCAGCACCCGGCCCACAGCCTTATCGTGCTCCACCATACCATCAGGATAAAGTCCTATTCCAGTCACTCCGACACTTTCCTCTTTCAGGTGTGTCCAGATGTGCATACGGGTAGCATTTAACCATACAAAGAAAGGAGTGCCTTCTGCATGTGCCTTTTCAATAAAGGCGATTGCCGCATCTTCGAATTCCTCATCCACAGTCTCCATACGACTACTGGTCAAGGGTCCTGTATCCTGAATATTACCATCGGCAGTACTATGCAATACTCCTCTTGGTCCAAAGTTCTTGCGGAATTCAGGATCCTTCGGATAGTAATACCCTTCCGGCTCCTCTTCGGCATTGAGGTGATAAAGGTTTCCGAAGAATTCATCGAAACCGTGATTGGTAGGCAGGTGCTCATCCTGATCCCCCAGGTGATTCTTTCCGAATTGACCTGAGGTATAACCCAAAGGCTTCAGTAGTTCTGCGATAGTTGGCTGATTATCCTGAATACCCTGCTTAGAACCCGGCATACCAATGGTCAAAAGCCCTGTCCTGAAGGGATGTTGACCTAAAATAAATGCTGCTCTACCTGCAGTACAGGATTGTTGGGCGTACCAGTCAGTAAACATTGCTCCCTCATTGGCCAATCGGTCAATATTGGGAGTTTTGTATCCCATCATGCCATGGTTGTAGGCGCTGACGTTGCTCCAACCAATGTCATCCCCCCATATCACGAGGATGTTTGGCTTGTCCTGTGCCTGCGCCAAGAAAGGCATCAAGAGCAAGAGCAGGACTGCTGATTTGAAAATAGAGAATTTGTGTTTCATAGTATAAAATTTAAAAGTGGTTTACATTCTAAAATTTACTTAGCATACAACATGATTATCCATACCCTCCACCAGTTAGTCAGCTTAATCATCCACAGAAAACAGTCTTGTATTTGGTTAGTGACAAAAAGATGGATTACGCTATATGTATTGGCTTCCCTCATACATATAGTAAGGAAAAGATAACCTTAATTCTTTAAATATTCCAAAATAATCGGTAAAACCTGGGTTTCAAATCAGAATTTTAATGATTTCATCCTAATCTGTATGTGTCTTTTTATTCTAGTTCATAGGGATAAACAACTTTCCAGTCCTTGGCCATATCCACAACCAACCAATTGTACTTCGAAGCATCATCAAGCCCTTTGTCCAGCTGTCCTATAGGAGATCCCCTATCATATGCCACTTCCCTTACCGAATCGGTATGATGTACGATCATCCCAAACCTTTCCCCTTCTCCTGTACTGGTATATTGCAGCATCTGGTAGTCCCCATCACTGTTTCCTGCAGCAAACACAGGCCTTTTACCAATGGCCCGGGCTATCCCAACAGGTTTTCCAGCCTTATCGTCGTTAAAGAACAAGTCAGGGGTTTTTCTCAGCTCGGGACTCGCAGTAGTGTCCACATAGCTAAGCCCCATAAGGGAGCCCACTACCTGATAGGGAGGAACCCCATAAGCTTCTTCCGCCCAGGCTCTCATAAAATCAACTCCTCCACCAGAGACAATAAAGGTCTTAAACTCGTATTCTCTGAGGAGTTGTAACAGCTCGAGCATTGGCTGGTAAATCATTTCATTGTAATGCTTGCCGGTCTTTGGATGTGTGGCAGTTTTCATCCAGTTTTTCACATGGGAGTCAAACTCCTCTGTAGTCATCCCGGCATGGGTAATGGCCACCGTCTGAAGGAGCGCCTTTTCTCCTCCGGCCATATATCCTTTCATGTCTCCATTTAAAAGAGCAGCTATGGAAGGATTATTTTTCCATTCAGGGTGGTCGGGAGCCATACGCTTGACCTCATCTATGGCGAATGCCAGTTGAAAGTACATGGGCTGCTCAGACCAGAGAGTCCCGTCATTGTCAAATACAGCTATGCGGTCAGCCACAGGTATAAATTCCGCAGACCCTTCCTTGGTCACTGCATCTACCCACTCCAGGATCCGGGTTCGGGGATCTGACTCCCAAGAAGCAAGCTTTAAAGTCTGTCCTGAAATTTTCTCCTGTGTGCTTTCAGGTATTGCCTGCTCCTCTGTAGAATTTTGGGAGCATGCGCTTAAACCAAAAAGAAAAATGGCGCCAGCCAGCAAACGGTAATTTAAAGCCAAGGAAATGTAATTTTTCATAAACCCTTGTTTTTGATTTAGTTAAAATTTAAAAATACTTTAGCAATATCCATGTGGCATCTAAAACCGTTTCTCTATCCCGATTCCAATAGAAGTCACATTATACGCTTTGGCACGAAAATCCTGGGTTAGTGTACCAAGCACTTCCCATCCATTTCTGATTTCCTCCCCATATTCTATGGCGAACCTAGAGACGAAATAGTCCTCTCCTTCGGCAAACTCACCTCCAAACCCCAATCCAAAGCTCCAATGCTCTCCGGGTTTGTAGGTTCCCATCAATGCCGGGGCAATCGGCCTTTCCCGCTCAATTAATTCCCCCTCATCTTCTGTCTCGATATAGAAATTTTCATTCAGAAAATCCGTATGAATCCCTATAGCAAACCGGGGTGCTATCCAATAATTGTAATCAATTGCCGCAGACGGCACAGAGGTAAACTGCTTGTTTCCCTCTGCATCCCTGCCTTGACCAATACGGGAATGGGCGATTACCAACGCAAGGCTATGTCTGCCTTCTGCTTTCTCCTTTTCCCCATTTTCTTCCTGCGCAAAGCATAGATGCGAAGAGCAAATCAGGCTAAAGACGAATACAAAAAATCTGATCTTGTTCATTTCAAAAATTAGTAGACATTAGATTTCCACATCAGTAAAGCCGCCTCCTATATTTCTGTTGGTACTGACTGCAGTTGCTTAACTCCCCAACAGTGTTAATTGGATGGCTCCACCGGATATTCTTTCATCAATTTTTTGATTTTTTTAGGAATAGTTTTATCCCTTTTTTCAGGCTTCTCCTGTACTACCGAAGTCATTACCCCTTGCCATACCAGCTTTTTACCAGTGGAATCGTACATGTCCACTACCAGGGTTCCCTCCGTGTAATCATCCTCGTTATAGGTGGTAGTAGCAGTAGCCATACCCATTCCCCCTACACCCATTCCCCATCCCCAGCGGGGTCCGTATCCCATGCCCCCCACGAAATTAGTATAGGCCGTGGTAGAGGATTTTGAATCCAACACCAGATAAAGAGCTACTTCTGCATCAGCATCTGATTCTACCAGTGTCATACCCCTGGCATCAAATTCAGCTTTCAGCGCATCCAAAATCCGCTTCTTATCAAACTCGTTCAGCTGCTTATCGGAATCTTTCTGCCATCCCTGAAAGGAATAGGTCTTGTAAACCGTGAAATCTGCCTCCTTATCGTAATCGCTTTTCACCTGTGCAAATCCCACTACAGAGAAAAGCATCAACAATGCACCTAGCATTAACTGTTTGGATAAATTTTTCATGTGTTTATAATTTGTTTTTAAAAGCCATATGGAATCTCGCATGGTAGATAAACATTCCAGTGTGTGACGTTTTCGTCATGCTCGATTTCATGTGTTTATACCAGCTTTTTAGTAGCCACATGGAATCGTTGACGGTTTAAACAATCATTGTCCTGTATGTTTTAATCATGTATATTTCATGTGTCTGTGGTTAAAAATTGAATTTGTTTAGTTTTTATTTTATAGAAATTAAGTGGTCTTAATAGCCATTCATTATAATACTTCAAAATTCATTTTGTTTGGATAACGCTATCCTCCCTATATAAAAATCACCAGCTCAACCCTGCTCAGCTTAATGTACCAAAATATACATCATTTCAGCATAAAATCAAATTTATACTTGAAATCACAACACTGGTATTACCAAAAGGTAAACATGGCTTAATCCGGCACGCACCAGCTCCACTTATCTTCTTCTGATCCCTCCCCCACCTGTACGCTGAAAGGAATTAAACCGCTGGGTCTGCACCTGTCCGCGCTGGCGTGATAGCTGTGACCGGTCCAGGCCTGACATCACATGCTGCTGGGAAGGAGAGTTAAAGGTTCGTCCGTTACTTCCAAGGCCCTTCCAGTCGCCCCGATTATATTGGCTCCATCCCCCTTCTTCATTACGCCTGTAGACATTTCCGTCATGCCCTGCAAACACGCCATTATCCGTATGGACTACCGTGCCATTAGCCCTGTGCACAATCATCCCCTGTCTTCCATCCGAAGTTCTGATGCCAGCAGCAGTCCCCCTACCAGTAGTCACATGACCAGCCTGCACCCATTGATTTCCCCGGGTAGCCACTGAATTTCCCCATTGTGCATAAGGGCTATGCCCTTGGTTGGTATGTGCATAGGTTCCTGTCCAGGGATTGTAAGCGCTTGCTGATGTCCGGCCTCCATACCAGCCCTGTACACTCGCGGAACGACCATACCGCCCAGTGGCAGGATTGTACCAGGCCGCAGTATGTGCTGCACCATAAGGGCCATAGGCAGATCTTCCCATGGCATACCCCCCGGTCCATGGGTTATACACCGCTGCAACCCCGTAAGTCATAGGCCAAGGTCTGTAGATGGGATAAGGGTAGGGCCCCCAAAATAAATAGGGTGGATAATAAAAACCCGTACCATAGACGACAGTAGCCCCAACAGCCATCCCCATGACGAACATCCCGAAATAACCTCCACTCGCATTGCTTTGCACCGTAGTGTCAGATTTCGCCGTCTGGGTCACATAAGTGACATTATAGAGCGGGGAGCTTGGCGGTATGGTGTAAATTTCATTAGGTATTTGCTCAGAGGTCTTCCATGGCCCCATAGGATCACTGGCCTTAAACCAAACTGCCTGGTAGCATAAGTAATAGTCATCGTCTAACCTGATAACTTTCTGCGGGGTATTGGATGCGTAAAACATGGAAGTTCCTGCTATCGGCCTGAATTCAGGGTTACCATCGTAGCTCACGCTAACTTTGGCTTCGGCATCCGCTTTATTCACTAGGGCTGTGGTCGGGATCTGGGCAAGCATCACTGCATCAGATGCTTCTATCGTACCAGGCACAGCCACTAAAACATTGGCTTTGGGTGAATCTGAAGGGATATTGGAAAAATCCGTAGGTAAATCATTCCCTGCATATACCCATGGACCGTTCAACGCCGCTGCACTATACCATCTTCCTGACAGCAGCACAAAAAACTGATTTTCAGACTTATCCACAAATACATCATTCTCTGTATTAACTGCATATAAAAGTTCAGTACCCTGAATAGGCGCATACTTTGGTTCCCCTTCAAATAAAAGTAGCTCGGCAGGAGCATCGGAATAAAAGACTTTTGGTGCTGTGGTCAACTTGGGTGCCGGCACCATTTTTTTCACCTCATCAAAGTTTTCCCCTTCAGGAAGTTTCTTCATAGAATTAGGCAACTTACCTGTCCTTTCCCAAGGGCCGCCTAGGGCGGTGGCAGTAAGCCAGGCATGATCAGTCAGAAGGTAATACCTCTTTTTGGGCTTTTCATAGAATACATCCCAGTTGGTGTTCACCACAAATTCCAAGTCAGTTTTCTCTATCGGGGCAAGGACAGGATCTCTGTCCACCAGGAGTAGGATAGCGGGCTCATCACTGGAAAATAGGATTGGAGGGTCATTATTCACTGCTACTGTTTTGGTTTGAGGCTGCCCATGCTGCAGGTCAGCCATTACTCTGTCTACAGCAATGGATTCCCCTCCTGAAGGTGCTATTGTTCTAAACAATTTTTCCAATTCTTTGGATTGGCCCACATCTGCAGATGGGAACCTAACTCCTTCGTAGATGATATCCTGAAGAAATGCCGTACGGGTCTCCATATCCACCAAGGTATGTGATCTGATCGATGCCACTCCCATTGCCTGCTGGCCATCGCTTCCGGTAAGGGAAAAGGCAACCCTGGCTTTGATGATTTTATAATCTTCCCATCCATCCACCTGAGGCTGGTAGTAAAGCAAGGTTGCCCCATCTTTCTCCACCTGGCGTGGCCAGCCTATATCCTGAAGAGAATCCGGTTCTTGGGCAATAGCCAGCGGCCCTATGTTCAGGATCAATAGGATCAATATGGGAATGAAGTAAGCTAGCCGGTTTTTTGAAACCTTTAATGAGACTCCCGACCACTTTTTTACCCCGTCACCCGACTTCCTGTCCGGAAACCTGCTGTTGATTTGGATGTTGGATTGTCTGAGAAAAATCATAAAACGCCAGTTAACTAGTTAAATCACATAGGTAAATACCATCTAAATCCAAAGCGTATCCCGAAATTGTTCAGGTTCCGGGTATAGCCTTCCGAGCGATACAGCATAAATTCCGGTTCCACATAGGCATTATACTTCAGCTTGCCGGACCAGATATATCCTACTCTAAAATCCATAGGAATAGCCACCTTTCCTGTTTTATAGTCGATCTGCCACTCAGGTTCTATCCCCGCATACACACCATTGGACCAGGTATAGAATATGTTGGGCTGCAGGACAGCGTAAATGTTTGAGCCGTATTTATCGTTGCCAGTAACGGAGAAAAAATTCTCCCAGATCCAGTACATCTGCCAGTTCCCCAGATCCGTAAAGGTAACCGTAGCTGCAGGCCCGATCTGCAATTGGGGAGAGCCCAGTTCGGGGGATGTGCGGGTGGGGATGGTCGCATTCCAGCCTGCCCCAAACTGCCCCCATTGCTTTTTGCTGAGAATAAAAAACTGGTTTAGCGTTACATCCCCTAGCCCTGTGGGACCACCCGGAGCGGTATTTACAAAGGCAATCACCCGAATGAGCTGTGGAAAGGGTAGCAACAGTCCTTTTTGCAAGGGAATGATCCCTCTAAACCGGAAATTCTGGGCAAAACCATCCTGCCCTTCGGTATCAAAAATCGTGAATTCCTCCAATTGAAGCTGCCAAGCCAGTGTGGTAGGATTCATCACCTGCTGTGACAATTCTACAGAGGTTTTCCCCTCTTGTGTCTGTTCATTTTCCTCCTGCGCCAGCGCTGCTTGTGTCATCCAAAAGGGGATAAATAAGCATAGGATTTTGATAAATGCTTCTTTCTTCATGATTCCGGAATTTAAAAACATGCTATTTTTTTACGCTTTTGCTTTTTATTGCTTGTCCGATTCAAACGCCCTTGAGAGCCTTTGCCTGAAAATCAATGCTAGTTTCTGTTGTTCCACGCTGATCCAAAAACGATATACCATCCAAAATCCTCGTTTGACCAGGCCACATCTATTCCTGTTCTGACACCGAATTTCCTGGCTATCAAGTAGCGGAACCCTGTTCCATAATTATATACCAAGTCTGCATCAGAAAATGAAACCTTGTCCGGCAAGGCTTTCGCTGCCCCTACAAACCCTATCAGGCTCCATCTTTGGGTAAGATCATACCTCTGTTCAGTTTCCAGCAAGTACGTCTGGTCCCCTTGATAGCGTGCCGCAGGCACTCCACGTAAACTGACTCCCGGCTCGAAATAAAAAGGTGCATGTCCAAACTGGAGATTGCCCTCAAAGCGGAAGCCGCTGACCCATTTGTCTGTCAGCTGAAGGTACTGCAATGCCGAAACCATCCAGTTCCTATAGTCATAATCACTGCCTGTCCACCCCGCGTTCACCCTGAAAGAAGAGGTCACATACAATCCTTTGTTGGGAGTGAATACATTATCCCGCTTGTCATACTGTAGATTCACTCCCACACTGCTTAGGTTGTTATCCAGTGCTTTGTTATCCACAAAATCCGGCAATTGTACCTCTCCGAACTGCGGCTTCACCTTATTATGTAAGTAGAGGTACATCACGCCAAGATACAGATCTGATTGCCCTACCTGTCTAAGCACATTTCCAAACAACGCCGTCGTGTTGAAGTTAAAGGCAAATTGTCGTTCACCTATTACGGGAAAATCTCTGAAAAAATCCATATTTACATCTCCATATCCACCACCAACACGGTACTTGAGATGATGTTTGGGGAGTGAAGCAATCCGCATGGCACCTACGCCCCAGCTCTTATTTCCGGAATACCCTACCCCACCGGCGGTAATATTAGGAGGAGTATATTTTCCTGCCTCCTGGTATTTATTAGGTTCGATAAATATAGGTGTTACCATTACCCCTATTCCACCTAAAGCCGGTTCGGTAATAATATTGGCCAGAGGAATAAAACCATGGTAGTTAATTAAAAAGTCACTCATGTCAAGCTTCCCATCCAGAGAATCCTTGAATACCTTCATACTTAATTTCTCCTTCTCCGTCTTTTCCTGAGCAAAAGAGAAATTGAGTATAAGAAAAAAAACAAGTGCTGCGTAAAAAAATCTCATAGACAACAGTTTGAGTACTAATATTAATCTTTTTTCATTAAAAAATATAATCTATTGCCAAACTTCTTAGTCAGGAAATGCCTGTTTGATAGTTGTTCGTATTGATATAGCTAAATACCAAACTAATTAGGGATTGGGTAGGTGGAGATTTGGAACAAGAGATTGGGGATTAGTGATCGCCGAGAGGCATGGGGATAATCTGAGGTTGAAGGTTAAGGGTTATGAGAATTTGGCGGCTGTGGCTGCCTTTGAGAATTCCTGTAGGCTCCCCTCATACGTTGGAATTTGGGATCTGCTCGATTTCAAGGTATTGATATTTTCAGGTATCCCTAGAAATTCCAAAACGTAAGGATCTTTCAAAATGTCTTCTTATTGAATTTCCTGACCTTGTCCAGAAAGTTCCAATACACCCTTTTTGTCTTTCCTCAATGCCAAACGGCGGAATAACATACTTTCCTTTCGGAGCTTCAACTCCCTCACATTCCAATTTTCCTTTTCGGCCTGTCTAGTGTAAAAACTGATCTCAAGTTCGCTATCAGAGCATAAATCTCAAAATAATGGCTCCAACTCAAAACATTAGACAGTGTCTCACTTTTTGCCAAATTAAGATAGAACTTTCCTTACCTATAATTTCCGGATTGTCAGTAGTCAGCATCACTGGACAGGTGATTAAGAAATAATATACAAAGACTGTTTAGGACTATTGGATAGCTTCAGGAAAACCTCATATGGTAATCAGATGTTGGTTTACACCCGGGAACATTGAAGAAATAAACCCAAAACGGCCAACCTCAAACTATATCCTTAATTGTCACGGATTCCGGACAGGCTTAAAAAAACGAAACCCGGAAGTTTGAATTGCTTCAGGGACGACCGGGAATAAGATGTGCCAAAGTTATGAAATTTCTCACTAATTACATATTTACTTTACACTTATTTTCACTTCCTATACTCCATCAAAACAACAATATGTGTATCCGCGTGAATGCACGTAGCCAAAGAATGACAGATTGTGACATTAGGTTGTAGGGTATTCAGAAGCGGTGTTACTTGGTTAAAAATAGCCAAAACCATGAATATCATTGACTTTATCAACTATTTTCCTGATGAGGAAAGCTGTGAAATTTATCTTAAAGAGCATCGGGAAAAAGCGGGGATCCGCTGCAAAAGCTGTGGGGACACCAGCAATCATTATTGGTTCAGCGGGGCCAAATTTCTCGAATGCAGCGTATGCAGGCGCAGAAGTTCCCTCAAAAGCGATACGGTGATTGAGAAAAGCAAGCTTTCCCTGCACACCTGGTTCCTGGCCTTTATGCTGAAGTCAGCGACCAAGAAAGGCTTTTCCTGCCTGAAATTCCAGCTCCAACTGGGGCTGTGCAGGTATGAGACAGCATTCAGGATGATGCATAAAATACGGGTATATATGGGTAAAAGAGATGCGCTGTACACGCTGAAGGACATGCTGGAGTTTGATGAGGTGTATGTAGCGATAGCCACCCCTGGGCGTGTGAAAGGACACCTGAAAAGGGGCAAGGGGAGCCAAAGGAAAGCTGAAATCGGTGTCTCGGCCGAATCCATCCCTTTGGAGGACTTGGAGACCGGCAAGACAAGCAGGTTCTGCGGTTACTTTAAAATGGAAGTTTTGGACAAAGTAGACGGTGAGCACGTCAAACAGTTCATCAAAAAGAACGCTGACGGGGATATTGTGCTATTCACTGACAATAATACGGCATACTCACAACTTGAAGCTATTGTCCAGACCCATTTCACGGTTATTTCCGGAAAAGATTCCACCAACGACACGCTCAGATGGGTGCATAAGGCAAACAGCAATCTGAAGCGGAAACTGCTGGGAATTAACCATATGATCATCTACAAGTATCTCCAGAATTACCTCAACGAATTTGTCTACAAGCTCAATCGGAAATATTTTGGAGATAGATTGATTGATCGGTTGATTATTACGGCAATTCACCCTTATATGCCTAGAGCGGATACACATAAACAACAAACACAAAATGAACTATTCTAGCTTCCAAAAAATCATTTCTGCTGAAAGGATGAACAGGTATCTCACTGCCTGCAGAGGGAACAGCAAAAAAGCTATGACTCTATATAGAAAGAACCTGAAACTATCTCAGGAAATGTTTACAATAATAAGCTGCTTTGAAGTCGCTCTGAGAAATCAGATTGATCACCATTACAAACAAAAATTCGGTAATGACTGGCTCAGAAATGCTGCCTCGCTAGGGGGATTTTTTGCAAACCACAACTGTAGAACCACCGCTATAACCGTGTATGATGAGGTTTTAAAGCTAAACAACAACTATTCACATCATAAACTTGTCGCCAGTCTCGGTTTCGGCTTTTGGAGATATTTATTCTCAGATCATCAATACCGTGCTGGAGGTCAAGACCTACTGGATATTTTCTCCAACAGGCCGGCAAGTAGTAAGTCCTCCAATTACAACGCAAAATACATCTTCAGTAGACTAGCTGAGCTCAATACTGCCAGAAATAGGATTGCTCATCACGAGCCAATATGTTTTGCTCCGAGCCAAGCTATAAAAGATACAAACTATGCCCGTCAGCACTACCATCAAATAATAACTCTTTTTCAATGGATGCAAGTAGATGAATCATCGCTATTGTATGGACTTGATCATATTCTTCAAGTTTGTGATGAAATAGATAAGCTGTAGGGCGCCCTCGCCCCAACTTTCTTCCCGATAGCATTTTTTAAGTTGGTGCCGTGAACATCTATCCCCATCTGGGTGTAGTCAGATTGGGTGTGTTTCCGGGCCCTACAATCTGGCTTAAGACTAGAATCTTCCTCTAGAATAATTCTTTAAGTCTTGTCCTAGCCTAATATCCTTTCCAATTTACAATTGTTATATTCCTTCCTATCTATCATGCTCCCAGCAGTAGATTTCCTTGAGCATCCGAAACTACCTCAACCCAACTATCTCCTGAAGGGAGGGGGTGAATGTTTAGTGCTACCACTATGATTTCAGAATCGAAAGGTGTTGGAACGTTTCTGGATTTA
Source organism: Algoriphagus resistens (assembly GCF_001442615.1). Taxonomy (GTDB): domain Bacteria; phylum Bacteroidota; class Bacteroidia; order Cytophagales; family Cyclobacteriaceae; genus Algoriphagus; species Algoriphagus resistens. The sequence continues at coordinate 107,207 of NZ_LMXN01000010.1, forward strand.
AGCCCGAATGGGAGTGGTAAAAGTTGGTGTATTTACCTACTCCTCCCATTCTCCTCCTTAAAGAGGAGGCACAAGGCTCTGCTCCAGATGGGCTCAAAAACAAGAAGTTGGCCGGCTGTTCCCGCATTGCTTACCTCTGAATTGTTTTAATCTTAGAATACGGGATTAAAATCTCCGGGTCACGGCCTCGGGACCTGCGATTTCAAAAACTAAAAGGAACCTGCCATCCCCTTACTGTCTAGTAAGTCAACAAACGAACCAATCGTCTCAATAACTATTGGAAGTGGTTACTTATCCATTTTACCCCTGCCAATTGGCAGATTGCAATAGAAACCCCATTGCTGATGAACTTGTTTCCCTGAGTCGTTTTTCATCACATCAGAAAAACCACCATTGAAACGAAAGCCGATTGCGTTGAGCGATTCCCTGTCAAAAAACCATCCGATCCCAGCCACATACCCAAAGTCAAACCGCTGCACTTCCTCACGAATATCCACATCCAGTGAGATGTCCCCCTGCGGCAATTCAGCTTCGAACTCATCAATGGCTTTTAACCTAAAGGAAACCTGTGGCCCTAGCTCCAAGAAAAACCGCTTGGGCAGTTCATAACGTATGGCAATTGGCAAACTCAAATATTTGATGCTTCTGGTGAATTTTGTATCCCCATAATAGCCATTTAAGGTTTCATCACCCAAGTCATAGGCCGGGATGCCTTTAGCCCCCCGACGGTATTTGGCAAGCATATCCACATTTAGCTGCCAGTTATTTTTAAACTTATGTGTAAAAAATAGCCCCAGATTGAAATTTGTCATTCCCTCACTCCCACCCAGTCCGGTCATATTATTCCAGGCATAATCCATGTGAAGGCCGAACATATTCGTATCACTGTTTAGCTCATCCCCAAAAATCAGACTCATGATTACCTGTGATTTGGCAGCGCCGGAAAGGAAAATGAGAATTACTAGGGTAGATAAAAATTTTAGGGGAGAGACCATTGAAGGGTTAGGTTTTATGACATTTAGTAAAATTTTCAATTCTTCTTCTTGAAAAATCCAGGGATTCTATAGTTCAGGTTGAGCAAAAACTGGCTTCGTTTACCAAAAACACCCAATTCAGACCTCAGGATCCATCTTTTATCAAATTGGTATTGGGCCCCGAAAATCAGGTTGAAAGGAGCGGCAACTTTCTTATCCAGCCGGTATTCTATCATGGCGTCGCCCGGATCTAAACCCGCGGCAGCATCTTCGATTTTACCAATAATCTGCTTTACCACCACCCGCTGGGCAGGAGGCAATCCATCTGCCCATTCATTCAGGCGCTCTATAGCGGATCCGTCTCCCATACCCGGAACAAGGCTGGAAACAGGAATAGAACCTTGCGTATCATTTTGGATCACCTGAAAAAAGGTTCCTGCCCATATTGATAAGTTACGCTGGGGATTGCTGATAGAAGGAATGGTGTGTCCCACCCTGAAACTGCTGTTGAATGCAGGAACTGGCTCTACGACCACTTCTACATCAGCAAAATTGTAATTATTGTCCCAGGCAAACCAAAGCGGTCCGGCTGCGGCAGTTAAAGTAGCCCCTAATCCATAGCTGCTTACCGAGAAATTTTGTTCGGTCTGAAAACTAATGGGATCGAGCAGGGTCACCTCAGTGCTGGTCGTGCCTCCACCCAATATCCCATAAACATTCAAGAAGGGCAATACCCATACATCTGGCCGGAAGGAATAGGCATTTGTTGTAGCTATAGTTGGACCAAATTTGATAAATCTGCTGATGTCCACCAGATCTGAGCCCCCGAACCCAACCGCCGTGCTTTCGATCAAAATCTGTTGCTGCTGGGTAAAATAGATTGCGCTGGCTCCCCATGCATAGGGTAGATCATACCCCCTTTTAGCTGCACCTGCCCCAAGAAAAGGGAACAGGTAGGGATAATCCATATTCTTCAGACTATCGTAGTACTCTTCATACAGAGGATTGAATATTTTTTGGGCACCTTGGGCAAAGCCTTTGGAAAAAGAAAGAACAGTACAAAACAGGGTAAGTATAAGTAGTCGGGTTAGTTTAACACACTTCATGGCTATGGGATAAGACAAACATTCTACATTAAAATCAACACCTTTACCTTGGTCATGCATTGGAAAATCTACGCAGGACCGCTCACTTCTAGCTATGGCAACCGTAGGATACCGCGGGGTAAGCCGTTTACTTTGGAAACAAGAAAATCACCACAGCCCTCCAGCCCCAATCTGCTTTGCTTCCATCAGGCGCCGCCAGGTTAATTCTTGGCCCCACCACAAACTGGGTTTTCTGTTTTCCCAAGGAGGTAACCGCACTAACATTGGGATTCAGCCAAAGCGTAGTCGTCGAAGCTTTCCAGTTTTGTGTCCACTCCATGTTTGCTCCCACTCCGGCACCGGTTTTCCAGTTATAGACTACAAATGGCTGGACAAACATCTGGCTTACATCAGGTCTGTCTTCATTACCGGCCACAGACCAGATTTGATTGATCAAGCCTCCCACCGTCCAACCATTGCCCTGCTTGAGCGCCACAGCAGTAGGGCCAACCCCAAATTTCTTTGCCGTCAGAAAATCATCTGTACCGGTGGGCACCAACAAGGCCGGCCCGACTCCCCAAGTGAGTTTCTCTGAGTTTTTCGGGCTGAAAAAAGCCGAAACCACAGCATCAGATAATCCCGATTGCTTCTCACCGGGAGCAGTGATATTATATTGGGATACAATCGGAATGATCACCCGGGTAATCATATTTATATTCTCATTGATTGAGATAGGAATAACCGGCTGGAAATTCAACGTGTTTCTGGTCCCCTGCCTGTCGCCTATTCCATAGTCTGTATTGTTCTGGAAAGGCACTGAGATCAGAGAAGCGATGGGATTGGCCAGTTTCTTGGCGAGCTCTGCGGCATCGTCCTGGGCAAATGATGCTTTAACTGAAAACAGGAAAATAGCGATGATCAACAAAAATTTATTCATGGATATTTAATTAGATATAACGCTAACAGATTTGATAAAAATGGAATATTCTATTTTTAAATTTAAAAAAATTGTGATATAATGAAGTAATTTTTAAGAAAAGATTTGTGGTGTACCTAGAAGAAAAGTTGTGGGTTTACTTAGTATTGTTGGTTAGAGGGGTTTGGCCAGGGAGACCGGAGAGCAATCCTGCAATGGACTGCAAACTAACGCAGGCAAGTAGTTGAATCAAGAGTTCTGAGTAATTTATACCTCCGAGCCGTATCCCTGAAAGAAATGAAAGCACTATTCCTGGCCCTGTCTCTACCTATAGCTAATACGGATGAGAGGTTGTTGTAAATAGGTTTATAGTGGTACCAATTCCTGGCCCGCGTTTTTTCCCTTGAGCCCGAGAGCTGTAGACGAAATTGCCCGGTATTTTATTACGATATTCCTACTACATAATTTTCTTAAATTTTAAGTACGGAATTATGTGACTTTAGCAAAAATACCGTGTCATACTAAGAAGGTGAAGAACCTAACGCTTTCGAACCAAAAAAACCAAGGACTATTAATTCTAAATGAATCCCTCACGAGAACAAGATAAAAAAGAGCTTCAGAGGGTTTCTGCATTATCTGATGAGGATCTGGTCAAAGAGATTATAGAATTGAAAGAGTCCGTATATTATGGCATCTTGTATGACAGGTACGCGGACAAAATCTACAATAGATGTTTACGGTTTATTCCTGTGAGAGAAGAGGCCCAGGATCTGACCCATGACCTATTTATCAAACTATACTATAGGTTAAAACAGTTTCGAGGACAATCATCATTCTCCACCTGGCTGTATAGTTTCACATACAACTTCTGTCTAAACCACCTCAACAGAAAGCATAAAATAAAGCAGGAGAAGGAACAGGAACTCACCGATAAGCTTCAAAATGAAACTGAAGAAATTGATGACAATGAGATTTTTGCATTGAAGGCCGAAAAACTGAAAGTTGCTCTGGACCGTGTCGGTGACAAGGAAAAGCTGATTCTGCTGATGAAATACCAGGACGAGTTTTCTGTCAAAGAAATCTCCGAATCCCTACAGCTTGGGGAGTCAGCTGTGAAAATGAGAATCAACAGAGCTAAAAAGAGAGTATTGGAAGAATACAAAAATCTAGGGCATTGAAAAATCCATTTAAAGAAATATTGGAACATGAGCAATTGCCTGAAATTATCAAAACCAGGGTAATGAAGGATATCAACCTGATCAATCTATCGATAGATCTGGCTGATCTCTTTTTGGTCAAAAGCCCGGATGTCTTTAAGACAGTATTTGATGACGAACTGGATTTCAATAAGAACAAAAGCAAAAATCGCGGAGAGGATAAAGACCCAAACAAAAATAATAATGAATAATTTAGTGGATAATATGCATGCAGGTTATGATGTGATTGAGAGTCTCTTTCGGGAAACCGTAGCATTTTTACCAAGCCTGTTGGGATTTCTACTTTTTCTGCTGGCAGCATGGCTGTTTTATAAAGTAACGCTGTTCCTTATTTCAAGGATATTGAAGACCGTCAATCTGGACCAATTCTTCCAAAGAAACTTTCCCGGAATAGAGTCCTGGAAGCTACAGATCAATCCTACTGCCATTATTCTGGCTTTCGTAAGGATAACCTTACTAGTGGTATTCGTAGTTCTGGGCTCAGAAATACTTGGGTTGCCGGTCCTTTCGAACGAGCTCAGCAAACTGCTAGAGTTCCTGCCCAAATTAGTGATCGCAATCTCCTTGCTCTTCATTGGATTTAACATCTCAGCAGCTGCCAGAAAGCTGGTTTTTACCCTCTTTGACTCTTTTGGAATGGCAGGGGCAAAGTTGATCTCTACCCTTACTGGCTATTTGATCCTTTTCATCATTGTGCTTATTGCCATAGAGTTGGTCGGAATTGATACCAGTATTATTACAAACAACCTATCCATTATATTAGGCGCCATACTGCTCTGCATTTCAATTGCGGTGGGACTGGGCTCAGTAGAGCTCGTGAAAAGAATCCTCTTTGGGTTTTATTTTAAGAAAAACTTCAGACTTGGCCAGCAGATAGAATTCGATAATATTTCCGGTAAAATCGTGAAAATGGACAATATTAACATTGTCCTCCAGCAAACAAGGGGGAAACTCGTAGTGCCTATCAAAGACCTGGTCAATACCAGGGTGAGCATTCTAGAGGGATAGCCAAGCCGAAATCTCCAGACAGGATAAGGCCTCAGAAAGCTCCTGCAGCGTATAGGGTTTGGGCAATACCTTGGCTATTCCAACTATGCTTAACTCATGCTCGGATAAAAGCACCTTCTCACCGGTCACCAAGATGATTTTCATGTCTGGGTAGTGTCTTTTAAGCCGTCCGCTAAGTGTAATCCCATCCAGGTCCGGTAAATTCAGATCAAGAAAGATGATGGGATAGTGATTTGTGTACAACAAAGCAGTAGTCTCTTTTGCGCTTTCAGCAGTATCGCAGGCTACACCAAGCTTTTTTAACTGTTTGGTGGTCATTTCCCTGCTGATCACATCATCATCCACTACCAAAACCCTCCCCCCTGAAATCTGAAGTTCCTTGGGGATATCACCAATCTGTCGGACAGGGGCTAGCTGGAATTGAGCATCAAAGTAAAAAACAGAGCCAACCCCCGACTCGCTGCTGAGATGGATTTCGCTTCTCATGCTATGAAGTAGTTTTCGGGTGATTGATAACCCCAGTCCTGAGCCTCTCTGTTTTCTGGCGGTTTTACCGGGAATCTGGACAAAATCCCGAAACAGTTTCTCCTGGTCTTTTTGATTAATCCCAATGCCTGAATCCTTAACAGCAAAATGGATTTCAACACTGTCCCCTTCTGATTTTAGGAGTTGGATAGAGAGTTCTATGAAGCCTTGCTCAGTGAAATTCAACGCATTGCCGAACAGGTTATTTAATATTTGTGTCAGCTTGGTTTTTGATCCTATTAGGTGAACGGGAAGCAAGGGATCTATATCCAAAACCAATGAAAGCCCATTCTTCTTGCAAAGCACAGCATATTGGGAGATAAGTTCTTCCACTAGCTTATGGAGGTCAAATTCATTCCCATTACCTAAATCTTCTTCAGCCTCCCTATTTACCAAATACTTATTAAGAAGGTCTTTTAGATGACAGGCGGAGTTATGAATGATATTGACCAGTTCCTTTTGGTCATCCCCCTCGCTGTCTTTAAGCAATTCAGAACTTCCGATTACTATATTCAAAGAATTTCGGATCTCGTGGGACAATTCATCAAAATACCTTACACTTTCCGATTTCATCATGATGGATTTATTGTTTATACTTTTCGGATTAAAAAAATGAGCATTCATTTCCTGTTTTTACATCACCATACCTAGCTTAAAACCCGCAAATCATTAGTTCAAATCTTCGGCATTATCCCCCTCCAATTGACCCACCTCGGCAGCCCTCTTGGCAACTTTAGTCTGTTAGTAAAGAGGACTTCAGCTTTCAGGAATATGAGACCTTATATCTTTAGAAACGGGATGAACTAGAAAGTCACATCTTGATGTGAAATTATTTCTGCCTGCTCTCAAAAAAGTTTATCCTGTATATCTCTTTGCGGAAAGGAACTCCTCCATCAGATTAGGGGATTCTTAAAAAAACATAATGGGTGCCCACTCACGCATCAGAATTAGGTCTGGTCCAGCCTGAAAAAATCGACCTAACCCTCCACCGCAGCCTTGAGGGAATTGCCGTATTCGAATTTCCGGCATCAAGTCAAAATACCTACGTGCAGCTAAGCGGATATTTAGAATGACTAAAGCAAAATCGGAATTTTGCTTTAGTCAGGCTTATACACAGAAGGCTAGTTGATTTTCGACTAGCCTTCTCCTATATCTACTTACAAAAACTACTTAGGGCAAGGTCGGGTCAAATGTCCCTCCCCAACCTACATTCTGCTCGAGCTGATTATTCCTGTCCAAAACCGCTTTCTGGATAGGAAAGAAATAATAGGTCTCCGGCAATACACTACTTTGGACACCGGATCTTGGGACCTGTAAAACCTGATATTTAAAATCTTTCTCAGTTAGTGAATAGCTGGAGGCCAATTCCCTACCTACTGACAAAGAAATCTCTGCTCCATTTTCGTCAACTGCAATGGCTTCTACGCCATGTTTGGTCTTTCCATCCAGTCTATCCAACATCCTTAGTCTTCGTAAATCCCAGAATCTATGGCCTTCAAAAGCAAACTCTATATTCCTTTCTGCAAGGATTGCTTCACGCATTTGCTCCCGGTCATTGGCTACAATTCCAAAGCTACCGTCCTCCCCTGGAAGTATTCCTGCTCTTTCTCTGATCTCTTTCAGGATAGTCATCGCGGTAGAAATATCACCTGTTTCATTCGCCGTCTCTGCATAATTCAGCATCACTTCCGCAAAACGCATCAATACGAAATCCACGTCATATTGCTGCACTTCAGGCTGGGTCAGATTCAACATGCTGTTTTTAAGGATAAAGAAGCCGGTATACCTATCCAGGTTAGTGGAATTGATACCTGCATTTGGATTGATTCCAAAATCATCCAGCTCATGGGCTATTCCCAATGCGGTATATTGCCTTTTACCTGCTTTACCGGATACTTCATATTCTTTGCCATTCCATACAATGGACTTGCCAAATCGGGGGTCTCTGTTTTTCCAGTAGTTTTGAAGAAATTCCTCATCACTCATGTAATATTCGCCGGTGGGATCATTGTACAGCTTCCCGTCTAGCATAGGGAATTCTTGTATAAATTCCCAGGTAGGACAGGCAGAAGCCGGTCCCCGGCTTTCTGATCCTGGCCTGACGCCGTGATCCCAGCTAGCTGATTTGTTTGGGTAGCTATTGATCACAGAGAAGACTGTTTCTCTGTTTCCCTCATCCAGCGCGATTTCAGCATAATCCTCTACCAAGCCATACCCATGGGCACTGAGCGCCTCGTAGGCTTCTTTGTTCGCAGCGTGGGCTTCAGCCCAATAGCTGTTATCAAATGGGTTGGAAGGGTTAAACTGAGGTGATGCTTTATAAAGCAAGACTTTCGCTTTGAAAGCTAGTGCGAAACTACCGTCTACTTTTCCGAAATCACCTGATGAGGATGGGATGTTCTCAGGCAGTAGGCTAATTGCCTGATCCAAGTCTTCAATCAGAAAATCAAAGCACTCAGCAGTAGAATTCCTGGCTACAAACAAATCATCTTCATACCTGTCCTGGGGTACTTTCACATAAGGAACCCCTCCATGGTACATCACCATATTGAAGTAGGTATAAGCCCTCATAAATAACGCCTGCCCGGTGATATTATCTTTTATTTCCTGGTCAAGGCCTCCGTTATTTACGTCTTGTATTGCCTGGTTTATTAAGCGTATCCTAGTGTAGTTCCAGTCTTTATATTCACCATTTGAGATAGTGATGCGATCTGCATACCAGGAAATCCCGGCAATTTGCTGACTTGTCCTGTCAGCCCCAGCATCCCAGTTCCCAAACATGGAATATAAATTTGCCATATAGGCATTGGCCAAATTTTGATCACTCCACACAAGTTCAGGGCTGTAGTGGTTGATATCTTCAATTTCGAGGAGATCAGAACAACCCGAGGAGATTACAATAAATCCGAGTATATATAGTATTCTTTTCATTGTATTGATTTTTAGATCAAATGGAACCTTGATGAGTAAGACAAGCATTTCCTGCGCGTTCAATGCTGTTTTCAATCCTGTCGGTTTCATTGAAGTTTCTTTAGAATTTAACATCAAGACCAAGCGTGAATGATCTCATCAAAGGGAAGGAATCGTAATTCTTCTGCTCCGGATCCTGGAATTCCTTTACTTCGGATATGGCAAATAAATTGGTTCCGTTGAAGAAAATTTTAGCGCTTAGAATATTGAAGTTGGAAAGCACTGTGCGGGGGATATTATAGCCCAGATTCAGATTTTTCAATCGTAGGTAGGCGCCGTTTTTGATCCAGAACGAAGTAGCTCCTGTTCCAGACTCATACCAGTTCTGTCCAACAGGACGGGGATATTTACCATCGGGGTTCTCAGGAGTCCACACATCATCCGCCCATATCGGGTAATAAGGTCGGATGGATCCGCCGTGCTGTCTCATTCCGGCACCTTCCTGATTGCTTATAATCCGATCATAGACCCCTACGCCCTGGAAGTGGGCATTGAGTGAGAAATTATTCCAGTCCAGATCGAAGCCAAATCCATAATTTATTCTCGGAGCGGCATTGTTTGAAAGGAGCTGGAAGTCATTTCCGTCAATTTTCCCATCAGGCCCAGCAGAAAAACCATCTCCTCTGATGTCCTCAAAATACAAGCCTCCCAAATACGGGTCTCTGCCGTATTGCTTTAATCCGGCCTCTATCAGTTCATTCAGCTGCTCCTGGGTCCTGATTATCCCCAAGGACCGTAACCCGAATATCCTTTCACTGGGCTGCCCTATCTGCGTTTCAAATTCCCTGTTGCCACCAGGCATAAAAATAGGGTTCTGATCCAGCTTGTCCCACTGGTCGCGGGCATAACCCAGATTTCCATAAACAGAATATTTGAGTTTCCCGCTTCCGGTTTGATCTCTCCACAGCAACGCAAGCTCTCCCCCTTTCCAGGATCTTTCCGCATAATTCTCAGGGGCCAAAGATTGCCCGTAATTATCGGGAAGGGTCACCAGTCTCGATCCCAGGATGTTGACCTCCTGCTTATAGAATGCATCTATGGATCCTACCAATCTGGTGTCAATCAATTCAAAATCCAATCCGGCATTATAGGTTGTAGAGCTGGCCCAGGTCAAATTCGGGTTAGGGGTGGCTCCAGGTACAATACTGGTGTACAGCTCATCCCCAAAAATATATCTCCCTCCATTGCTATAAGTATTTACAAAGGAAAAGGGATTAATCTTTTCGTTATACATATCCAAGTCATTGCCAGTGGTACCATAGGACATTCTCAATTTCAGATCATCCAGCCAGCTGGAGGTTCCTGCCATAAAATCCTCTCCGGCTATTCTCCAGGCCGCAGAGACGGAGGGGAAGAATCCCCAGCGGTTGCCTTTGGGAAAGAGGGTATTTCCATCGTACCTGAAGGAAAATTCAGCGATGTATTTCTCATCAAAGTTGTAATTGACCCTCCCTATCAGCGATTGTCTTGCCCCTATTTCCTCCCAGCCACTTCCATACCTACGCTCAGCATCCTGGGAATACACAAAATCCTGATCGTAATTGGTCACCGGGTCCTCAGCTTTGGAATAAGCCCCATAGGCACCGTTTTCCGCCTGCTCATATACGAGCATAGCGGTTATACCATGCTTATCAAACGTCCTGTTGTAGTTTAAAAACCAATCAAACTGATAACTCCAAGCGGTCTCCAGCTCATAACTTAAAAACTCCTGGTTTTGGCTAAAATTAAAGATGTTGACATTATTGGGATCCGGAGCAGCCGGAATAAATCTGTTTCCATCAGGATCTGCCTGGGTAAACACATAATTTTTCTGGTAGGTCAGATACTTCTTTCTCATGTAGTCCTCTGCCAGGTAACTTCCGACCACCCTGGTGGAAAGTCCCTCAATCGCATCACTCAAATCAATGTTGAGTGATAGGATTGAGTTTACCTGGCGTTTTCTGGTTTTGATGTAACGGTCTCCCACGATCTGATCAATAACACTCCATGCCTGCCAGCTGCCCATAGGTGTCTGCAAAGGAAAGTCGGTCACATAATCTGCAGGGGTGCCATCGGCCTCAGTGTAGAATGGATATACCTTTGGCCAGTTGAAGCTAACCCGGTATAAATCCGAGACATCATAATCATCGTCTGGGGAAAATGGCCAGTAAAAGCGGTCATGATTCTGCTGTGTGGCTGCAATGTTCAGGTCTAGGGTAATGCGTTTGGTGATTTTTGCCGAGACATTGCTTCGAAGGTTAAATTTACCATGATCGACACTCTTGTACGCCCCCTTTTCACCCAGGTAACTCAGCATGGAGTAATAGGTCAATTTATCATTCCCCCCGGTTACACTCAGGATGTAATTTTGACTGGTCGGGTTCCTCCAGATGAAGTCATTTACGTTGTAGCTTCTGTTTTCAAAATAGGCGAATTCTTCAGGGCCATTTGGCTGTGTAGTACCAAGAAATTCCGCCACCCTATTCTGATAAATAAGTTCGTCTGTCGCGGTGGTCTTATCTGAAAGTAGCTCCTGGGTGGGATTATAGGCTGAATAAGAGGTCTGAAAGCCTATGGTCATTTTTTGCTCTGTCCCTTTCTTGGTCGTGACCAGCACCACCCCATTTCCAGCTCTTGACCCATAAATGGATGCCGAGGCAGCATCCTTTAGGAAGCTAAGGTTGTCTACTTCATTTGAATTAAGTGCGTCAAAAGCCTCCTTGTCTCTCACTATTCCATCTATGACATACAAAGGATCACCAAAACTCCCCCGGATACGGATTGAAGAAGATGCTCCTGACAACCCGGAAGTCCCTGTGACGTTTACACCGGGAGCCCTACCTGCAAGTGTATTGGAAAGATTCGTGGCAGGTATGTCATTTATTTCATCCGTTTTCACCGCTGTTATTGCCCCGGTGAGATTCACTTTTTTCTGGGTACCATAGCCTACGATTATAATCTCGTCCAAAGCCTGGGTGTCTTCAGCAAGAGTTACATTAATGACACTTTGACTGCCGATTTCGATAGTCTGGCTAGCATATCCAATAAATGAAAAGACCAGGGAAGAACCTTCGGGTGCATCAATCGAAAAATTACCTTCCCCATCAGTGACAGTACCCGTGGAAGTCCCCATCACTGTGATGGTTACCCCCGGCATGGGCAGTTGGCTTTCGTCAACAACTGTCCCGGTCACTATGACCTCTTGAACGGACTCAATCACTTGGGATTCAGCTTTCTTCACCCCTACATGGATGGTATTATTGACCTGTTTAAATTTTAAATTGGATTCTTTTGAAATCTCCTGTAACAGGCTTTCAATGGAAATACTCTCCCCTCTTTTTGTATTGGTGTAAACGGCTCCCTTGACATCCTGCTTTCTATAGGAAAACAAAAAGTCAGTTTCACGTTCGATTTTTTGAATGACTTCATTCATGGGCAGCTGTTGTGCTATAATAGTCACAAAAACCTCTTCCATCTTTGTTTGGCCGCTACTTGTGCTGGCCAAAAGAGTGCTTAAAAAGAAGCACTGAAGTACCATTCCGAGAAAGGCATATTTTCCCATGGTCACAATTTTTTTCAGTAACTTTGTGTTCATAATAATTCTGTTTATGGATAATATTCTGTTGTCTGTAATCAATTAGATCATTGGTCATCGCTGCACGGCAAAATCCAGCTTTGATTGATGGTCTTTTTGTTTTTTTACTACTTCTGTCTTTGCATAGGCACTTGGTTTTTAGTGGATAATTATGGTTGAATCCTGGATATCAAACCCAAAATCATAAGTAAATGAAAGACCGATCATTACTTCCTCCAGTGTCTGATCATCAAATCTTCCGGTGTAATCTTTTAGATTTTTAATGTTCCTTTTTTGTATAAAACTCACTCCATACCAGTTTTCTAATTTTCTCAAAACCTCCTCAAAAGTCGCATTCTGGAGCACAAGCACTTTGTCCTTCCATGCGAATGCATTATCATAGTCAACTTTGATTTTTTCAAAAGACCCCTGGGCCGCATCCAAACTGGCTGCGTCCATAGGTTCCAGATAAAGTTCTTCTGAGGGTTTCTGCTCTGTATGCGCTGACTTTGCTACTTTCACCTTGCCGGTCAATACTGCTACTTGGCTGATTTGCGCTGCAGAATCTTCCAAAATAGCAAACGAGGTTCCTATTACTCTGGTAATCAAACCCTTCGAATGCACAATAAATGGTTTGTTCTCATCACGTTGTACATCAAAGAATGCCTGTCCTTCCATAAAAACCTCCCTAAGCTCCCCGGTGAAAAATTTAGGAAAGCGAATTTTACTGTTGGAATTCAGATGAATAATGCTTCCATCATTCAGTTTGAGGGTCAACTTCTCCCCTGGACGTGTCTGTCTGGTCAGGTATTCTATCTGGGCTGAAGGTGCTGTCTCTGCCTGATCCCCTTCTCTTCTACTTAAGATAAGCCAAACCGCCGAGGCCATAAGGGTGAATAGCAAAGACGCGGCTATGCCTCTCTTCCATCGCTTTATCCATGTACCTTCAGGCATAGCTTTCTGTGCTATTCTTCTGACATTATCTTCTTTGGACCCACGCAGTTTATCCTCTTCCTGCCCTATTTTTTCGTGGATTTTGGCCAATAAAGGTTGACTGTTGATAGCTTCAGCCAAAGGTTCGAATTTTTCAAATTCTTCCCCCAATGCCCTTACACCTTCATCAGAGTTGATCCAGATCAAAACCTGATGCACTTCTTCCGGACTGCATTTTCCATCAAAGAATTTCCTGAGTAATTCTGGGTCTATTGGTTTCATTTATTGTACTACTGGAAAAAGCTACCTATCCCCCAATCCGCTTTGAAAAAAATTATATGTCAACTTAAGGGTACCGCTATCTTGGCATATAATAGAGGTACATATTTTTTATCGTCAAAGATAGTTATTGCAAAAAATTAGTGTTTTAGTAGTATGTTCAGAAAAATTTTTGACTTTCTTTTTCTATATTTAAGAAATATTGTCAATTCATAAACTTTCGCCTAGCAAAGTTTTTAGACAACTCCAGTATCCATGGTGCAGCATTTAAAGCCACTTGTATGTAGGTTGAAAAATGGGGACAAAAGGGCCTTTGATGAGCTCTATGGACTTTTTCATAAGAAGATTTACTTATTCTGCTTAAACTACGGACTGGCGATAGCTGATGCTGAAGAAATCACCCAAGAGGTATTTGTCAAACTATGGCTAAACAGAACTTCATTGGATTCTGAGAAAAGTTTCAATTCCTACCTATACAAAATCGGAAAGAATATCATCATTGATGAATTCAAAAAGAAGATCAAAACCAAGGCTACCCAAGAATACCAGATGAGTCTGATCGTGCCTGGAAATAATGTAGAAGAGGGGATGGATTACATGGATCTAAAAAATCTGATGGACGAAACTCTCCTTTATCTGCCCGAACGGAGAAGAGAGGTTTTTGAGCTCTCCCGGATTCAGGGGCTTTCCCATAAAGAAATAGCAGAAGAACTGGGAATTTCCATAAAGACTGTGGAAAATCATCTCAACTTAGCCTTGCATGACTTCAGAATTGCCCTGCAAAAAACCAATGCTTTATGCTTAGCACTGATTCTGGTTTCAGCTTTGTAGTCAACATACCTAAAACCTTTACACATCCGCTTTTAACCCCCCAGTGGGATAAAAGCGGATGTACAGCTTGATTTTTCTTTAGTTTAGTTGCGGGAAAACAGGACAAGGAAACAATTCCCGGAGGAGCTCACACATTTTATTCAGTCTTTAGGCTTACGGCGGGATTGACTATTGCCGCACGGATAACCTGATATCCGACCGTGAGTGCGGCGATCAGCAGGGAACTGCCCATGGCCATTGCGAATGTCCAAATATCCAGTTGTATTTTGAACTCAAAATCCTGAAGCCAGTTGCCCATAAACCACCAGCCAACCGGGGCAGCAATCAGAAATGCAATTATAATCAACCGCACAAATTCCTGCCCGAATATCCAAATGATGTGGCCAACTCCCCCTCCCATCACTTTACGAATGCCGACTTCTTTGGTTTTCTGGGAAACCATAAAGGAAATCAATCCATAAAGGCCAAGACAACCGATAAAAATGGCAATAAAGGAAAAGAATTGAATTCCTTTCAGCAGGGTTTCTTCAGCGGCATAAAACTGCGCAATGCTGTCGTCAACAAAGGCATATTCAAACATTTTGTCTGGATATTGCTCTTCCCATAGTTGTTGTATTTCATTCAATGTCGCGCTCACCGAATTGCCATTGATTTTAATGGCAAAATTGGAATACATAGTACTTGCCGTAGTAATCAATGCGGCTGAGATTCCTTCATGCAAGGATCTGTCGTGGAAATTTCTAACTACCCCCACAATTGGTCCTTTCATATTTCCCCCATTGGCATAGATCATTTCCCCCAGGGCGTCTTCGTAGGAAGTGATACCCAAACTTTGCAGCATTGCTTCATTGACCACCATTTCCCTTACTGTATCTGAAGGTGTGAGGTTTCTTCCTGCGAGTAGTTCCAGGTCAAACGTGGAAAGGTAATCCGCATCTGCCAATTTCATATTGGTACGGAAACCCACTTCTTCCGTGTCCGAGCCAAAGCGTATGGAATTGTTCCAGGAATTGTCTGAGGCCGGGGCCTGATAGCACAAAGAAACTTTTTCAACACCTGGCAGGCGTAAAAACTCGTTTTTCAGTGTTTGCATCGTAATTAATGAATCGCTTCCCAGCTTCACCATTACGATGGACTCCTTATCAAAACCAAGTTCTGCCTGCTTGGTAAAACGCAGTTGATTCATGATTACAATCACCCCGATGATCAATACCTGGGAAATGGCAAACTGCATGATGATCAAGGAACGTCGGGTATTGAATCCGCCCAGCTGCTGCATGGAAAGTTTTCCTTTGAGCGCAGCTACAGGTTTGAAACCAGTCAAAATAAAGGCTGGATAGCACCCTGCCAAAAGCGTAATGAGTATAGCCAAACCGATGATAAATAACACCAAGGTGCCATCTGACAAGAAATTGACTGGGATCTGGGTGCTAAAGAAGTCATTTACGTAAGGAACCAGAACAAAAGCTACCACGAGCGCGATCAGAATACTGACTGTAGCGATAATAGCTGTTTCTAAAATAAACTGCCCGAAAAGCTGTGCCCTGAAGCTTCCTAAGACTTTTCTTACCCCAACTTCCCTGGATCTTTTCAAAGCTTGGGCCGTAGCAAGGTTTACAAAATTTACGCAGGCGGTGAGCAATAAAAAGATTCCTATAGCGATAAGAATCCCTATATCAGATTTCTCCATGGCTCCCCCGTATCTGCCATCGAAATGGACAGCTGAAAGTGCCTGAAGTTTATAATGATGTACATTTTTGCTCTCCGGCCTATGTTGCTTGACATAAGGCTGTAAAGCAAGTTCAACTTCTGTAGGACTCACACCCGGTCTGAGTTTGGTGTAGCAATACATCCCTCCCGTAATTCCTCCCCAGGCATCATCACTTGCCAACCAAGAGTTAAAATCTTTCAGGCTGATATAGGAAACAAAAATCTCAGGTTTGATATCTGTATTCCCGGGCAAATCCTTCAATACCCCCGTAATAGTGAAGGGCAGAAAATTATCGTAGGTAATCACCTGTCCGATTGGATTTTGTTCACCAAAGTATTTCCTGGCAATCCTTTCGGTAACAATGGCTGTATTAGGTTCTGAAAGAGCGGTATTCATATTCCCTCTTACAAGGGGAAAATTGAAAATATCAAAAAATTCAGGCTCGGTAAATGCAAACCCCTGAGGTTCCTTGATCAACTGCTTTTGCCCGTTGCGCTCAAAAGAAATCACTGAATTTGCTTCATGAAACATACGGGCGACTTTTTCCCCGTACGTATGATTTTCTCTAAGTACCATACCTAATGGGGAAGGCACACTGTTTACATAAGAAACGGATTCCCGGTGTTGCTCGGTTACAACCCGGTATATTCTGTCTTTGTCCTGATGGAAATCATCAAAACCCATATGGTGCTTCACCAGTACAAAAATCAAAATGCAGCAGGTGATACTGAGTGCCAATCCGGCGATGTTGATAAGCGTATATTCCTTGTTTCTCACAAGGGTTCTCCAACCGATTTTAAAATAACTTCTGTACATACCGTAGGGGGTTAAGTTTTGATAAGGTCTTCTTGGCCTGATAATGCCGGGACGGAACAGGAGCAATACATCAAGAATAAACTTCCAGTCTGCTTTACGCTTTCCCAGTGTTTTGAAATTTCTTTCATAAACCTCCCATAAATCGCCTTCGATATAGTCCTGCATCCTCGGATGGCAAAACCAGCGGAAGAAGCTGACAAACAGTTTCGGCGGAGAAGGCTGTTGATTTTTCATGGCTTAAATTCCAGCAAGATTCGACTGCCAGATGGTTTCTGGGATGGCAGCCCAGAGACCGTCCCGGGTATCTTTAGCGTATTGAATAGCCTTTTTGCCTGTAGCGGTAATTTCAAAATATCTTCGTGGCCGCCCAGCACGCTCTTCCGTAGATTCACCTGCAAAGGATTTTAGGTAACCTTTGTCCTCCATCCTATTCAATGCAGTGTGCAGCGCCCCCATGCTGACAGTTCGTTTCAACCGGGATTCAATCTCATCTTTGATAGCCACACTGTAGGCAACATTATTCAGTATCCCAACGGTGAGGATTACGATCTCTTCAAACTCCCCCAGCTGATAGTCTTTCATAATAGATAGTCGGTATATTATCTAAATGTAGGAATAATAATTATGCCAGATTGGTAATTGCGTTTTTTGGCCCTTTTGGCCAGTATTATGAAATTGGAGCTGTCCGTCCTAGGACAAAAATGGGCGAAATTGGGAAATTAACGCTTTCCCTATATTGAGCTTTGAAATCAACATGTCGTGCGCATAAAAATACATTCATGAAGAAGAATTTCACAAACGGAGAAGAAAGTTGAACCTCTGTAGCCTGCAGTCTGAGAAACACCCAGATGCTCTTTGACACAGGCCATAGCGATAGCGGGAGCACTAGTCCCTTCAATAAAAAAGGCTGCCACATCATTAATGCGGCAGCCTTCCCGAGCCTGGTTTTGGCTTACTTATTTCTTCACAGCCAGCTGAATCGAAAGCTCGGTCAACTGCTCATCGGCAATGCTACTTGGAGAATCGATCATCACATCCCTGCCAGAGTTGTTCTTAGGGAAGGCGATGTAATCTCTGATGGAATCTGATCCACCGAAAATCGCGCAAAGTCTATCAAATCCAAAGGCAATTCCCCCGTGTGGCGGTGCTCCGTATTCGAAGGCCTCCATCAGGAACCCAAACTGCTTTTGCGCTTCCTCCTCTGAGAATCCAAGGTGCTTGAACATCAGCTGCTGGGTGCCACGGTCATGAATACGGATGGAACCTCCTCCGATTTCCACACCATTGATCACCAAATCATAGGCATTTGCCCTTACAGCTCCAGGATCAGTATCAAGCAATGGAATATCTTCTTTCTTTGGAGAAGTAAATGGATGGTGCATCGCGTGGTAGCGATTGGTTTCCTCGTCCCACTCCAGCAAAGGAAAGTCCATTACCCACAGTGGTTTGAATACCGTTCGGTCCCGGAGTCCCAGGTCCTCACCCATTTTTAGACGGAGTTCGGAAAGCTGCTTGCGTACTTTGTCCGCATCACCGCTCAAAATCAACATCAGGTCTCCCTGTGCTGCACCAAATGCATCTGCCCAATCCTGAAGATCATCAGCAGAGTAAAACTTATCTACTGAAGATTTTATAGTGCCATCTGCATTGTACTTGGCATACACCATACCTTTGGCTCCGATCTGGGGACGCTTCAACCAGTCAGTCAGTGCATCCAGCTGCTTGCGGGTATACGCTGCCGCTCCTTTAGCACAAATACCTACCACCAGTTCAGCCTGGTCAAAGATGCTAAATCCTTTGCCTTTGGCAAGGTCATTCAGCTCTACAAATTTCATTTCAAAGCGAAGATCAGGCTTGTCATTCCCATAATACCTCATGGCATCGGCATGCGTCATTCGCTTCACCTCTTCCAGCTCTACGCCTTTTACCGTACTGAACAGGTGCTTGGTCAATCCCTCAAAGGTGTTGAGGATATCCTCCTGATCCACGAAAGCCATTTCACAGTCAATCTGGGTAAATTCAGGCTGCCGGTCTGCTCTCAGATCCTCGTCACGAAAGCATTTCACAATCTGAAAATACCTATCAAAGCCGGAAACCATCAGCAATTGTTTAAACGTTTGCGGGGACTGGGGTAATGCGTAAAACTCCCCCGGATTAGTACGGCTGGGAACGACAAAGTCTCGTGCACCTTCGGGAGTGGATTTGATCAAAACAGGGGTTTCTACCTCGATGAAGTTTTGCGCATCCATATACTTACGCGTCTCCTGCATCATTTTATGGCGTAATTGGAGCTTTTCTCTCACCACATTCCTTCGTAGATCCAGGTACCTGTATTTCATACGAAGCTCGTCTCCTCCGTCTGTTTCATCCTCGATGATAAATGGAGGAACTTTCGAAGCGTTCAGCACTTCAAGTGCTGTTACTTTGATTTCGATCCCCCCTGTCGGGATTTTATCGTTTTTGGACGTCCGCTCGATTACTTTACCGGTCGCCTGCACTACGAATTCCCGGCCTAATTCGGCTGCTTTTTCCAACAGCGCTTTTTCGCTGGAATCCTCCTCAAAAATCAATTGGGTCAATCCGTACCGGTCCCGAAGATCGACCCAGATTAAACCTCCTTTATTTCTTACCCGCTGTACCCAGCCGGCAAGCGTTACTTCCTGATTTACGTGATCCAGGCGAAGTTCGCCACAAGTATGCGTTCTCAGCATTTTATTTTATTTTTTTGGGAGGTCAAAGATAAAGAAATGACTGTGAGAACACACGAATCATTGGAGGATTAGCATTTTTTTCAAAAATTTCTTCACAGTTTTCCAAAAAACCACGCAAATCATAACAAAAACACATTTTAAGAGAATAGTCTTTTTAATTCCGAATTAAGAAATTTCCATAAAATATTTAACCAGCCTTTTTCGTTGGTATGATAGTTGGGTGGCTGCTGCCAAAAGGTTTACACCTCAAAACTTGGATTAAAAGCCCATTTTTACTTCTTTGGGTTAAATTTTAAAACTCCCTTACTAGTATAGATTACAATGAAAAAGATTTGGATAGGAATTGCTGCATTAGTTATCACCATCGGCGCAGCATCTTCACTCCAATTTTTCAGTCTACCTTTTCAGGCAGAAAAGGAAGCAGAGATCGTAGAACCTCCATTGATCGATTCCCTTGAGAATCAGGTTTTTCTATATGGGATCAATGTCACCGGACTGAATATTGTGGAAGGAACGGTAAGCAAAAACCAAACGCTGGGGTCTATTCTCGCCCCTTTTAATGTTCCCTACCAGATCATTGATGAAATAGCAAAAAAGTCAAAGGCCATTTTTGATGTCAGAGGGATAGCTGCCAACAAGAAATTTACGGTAGTAACCCCAGCGGATTCTACCAAGGCCCAGTTTTTCATCTACGAGCCCAACCCTGCCGAATACGTTGTATTCAACCTGGATTCCATCGATATATATAAAGCAGAAAAACCTGCTGAGTACAGAACCAAAGAAGCTGGCGGAATTATCAATTCCAACCTCTCTGCAGATATGGGAAGTCAGGGAGTGACTTATGATATCATTGACCAGTTCGCAGATCTGTACGGCTGGTCTATTGATTTTGGAGCTTTGCAAAAGGGTGACAAATTCAAGGTCTCTTATCAGGAAAAAGTAATAGACGGAATTGTCGTGGGAGTGTCCGACATTCAGACTGCATTTTTTGAGCACAAAGGCGAACCCTATTATGCGATCCCGTTTGAGCAAAATGGTGAAATCAACTTTTTCGACCAAAACGGTGAAAGCTTCAAAAAAGCATTTTTGAGAGATCCTTTGAAATACACCAGAATCAGTTCCAGATACAATCTGCGTAGATTCCACCCGGTACAGAAGCGATACAAAGCACATTTGGGTACAGATTACGCTGCTCCAAGAGGAACAGAGATCCGTTCGGTAGGAGAAGGAACAGTGACCGATGCGCGATACACTTCCGCCAACGGAAACTATGTAAAGATCAAACATAACGGGACCTATACCACCCAATACCTACACATGTCCAAAATTGCCAAAGGCATCAAGCCTGGCACAAGGATCAGGCAAGGGCAGGTAATTGGCTATGTGGGAAGTACAGGTTTGGCCACAGGCCCGCATTTATGCTTTAGATTCTGGAAAAATGGTAAGCAAGAAGATTGGTTACAAGAAAAAATACCTCCTTCTGAGCCAATTGCAGCAAGTAATAGAATGGCTTTTGAGTCCACAAAAATTGAATACATGGAGAAATTGGCCGCCATTAGGCTGCCCGGAGACCCAGAAGTCTTGCTTGCAGAAACACCAAAGCCTACTGAACCTATAAAAAGCGAATAAGTGCATTTGCAGAGAAATTACCTAAGTGCAAACCAGCAGGTTTGCACTTTTTTTATTTTAAGCCAGGAAGCACCAAGTCTAATTCCTGGTTAGGATCAGTTCAAGTCTTTTGATGTGAACTCAATTTATCGCAGACTTCAGATTGCCTTCTGGAGTATCCATAAATCCGGATTTAATACCTACGGGTCTGAAGACTTTTCCCAGATTAAGTAACTTGCAGCGCAAATCCATTTAAAATTCCTTGGAAAAAGATCAACACATACGAATCAATAAGTACCTGAGTGAGGTTGGCTTTTGCTCCAGACGTGGCGCGGACAAGCTTCTGGAAGAAGGCAGGATCACCATCAATGGAAAAGTACCTGAACTCGGCACCAAAGTAGGCCCATCTGATGTGGTCGCAGTGGATGGGGAAGCGGTGGGCAAACCAAAAGAAGTGCATACTTACATTGCCTTCAACAAACCTGTGGGCATTGTGAGCACTACGGATACTAAAGGCGAAAAGGATAACATCATCGATTACATCGGCCATACACAGCGGATTTTTCCGATCGGAAGACTGGATAAGGATAGTGAAGGGCTGATTTTTTTGACCAGTGAAGGGGATATCGTCAATAAGATTCTTCGCTCTAAAAACAACCATGAAAAGGAGTATATCGTCACGGTGGATCGGCCAGTGAACGACGAATTCATCAAACTGATGGGCTCCGGAGTCCCGATATTGGACACCGTAACAGACCCTTGCACCGTAGAACGAATCAGCAAATTCAAATTCCGGATTATTCTAACCCAAGGACTTAACCGCCAGATCAGGCGAATGTGCGAGCACTTTGGTTTTAAAGTAGTTCAGCTTAAACGCATAAGAATCATGAATGTGCATTTGGATATTCCCGTAGGCAAATGGCGAGACCTGACCGAGAAGGAACTTGCAGGGATCAATGAGATGATAGCTGATAGCTCTAAGACATTTGATTGAGGGATAGCGTAGCTGCCTGTTTCTCCAAAATACTGCTTTCCAAGAAACTGCACAACCCAAATCATTTTTCTATTTCTGGTAAACCCGGACATAATCCACTACATACGCCCTGGGAAATGAAGAGCCGCTGGGATCACCACCGTTCCCTCCAATGGCCAGGTTCAGTAAAATATAATGTGGCTGATGAAAGGGATTAAATCCATCAGGATTTACAGTTCTGGCTAAATCTATTTCATTCAGCAATTCATTATCCAAGAAAAGCCTAATCGATTCTTCCGTCCATTCCATTCTCCAGAGATGGAATTTATCCGGCCAGTCGGGATCTTTTTCCAAAAACTCAGCGAACGGGATTTTAGCTTCATCCCATTTGGCATTGTATTGCCCCTCATCTGCCCAGGCGGCATTTGCAAGAATGGTCGCTTCCCCCTTAACACGGTAATATTCCATTAGGTCGATTTCCCCATTAGAAGGCCAGGGTTCGGTAATTCCCAGTGTCCAGATCGCCGGCCACATGCCCATAGCTGTGTCGATCTTGGCCCGAACTTCCATGATTCCATATTGGAATTCATACTTTCCACGCGTGTTGATACTTGATGAAGTGTATTCTCCAAACTCCCTGTTTCTCCTCCAATCGGTACTCCCAGCATCGTAATTTACATTTTTCACCTGCTCTCTTTTCCCGGTAATCACCAGCATTCCGTTCGTTATTTCGGCATTTGGTTCTTGGTACCACTGCAATTCATTATTCCTTTTGAACCCGGCTTCAAAAGACCAAAAAGCAGGATTTACTTTTCCTTCCTGATCAAATTCTTCCTGCCAGACCAGTTTGTATGCTGTTCCATCAGGGTTGAATTGAGCTTGGGCGCAAATGGACACTCCAAGGGATAGTAGCAGAACGAAAAGCCTGTGCATGGTCAATTTGAATGTAAAGAAGAGATCAAGATAAACCCAAAATAGTTTTATTAAAAGGATATCAACTATTCCGGGCTATCAACCAACAACAGCGGCACATTACCTATGCTTATTCACCTGTTTATAATTGTTTTAAAATGGTCAGATGAAATCTCGCATTCCGGATAATCATCCATCCGTGTGTTGCCTGCAACATGCACACCAATAGAATTGGCTTAAACCAGGCAAAGGGCTGCTCCGGGCAAGTCAATGGTATTACAACGTATGGACATTCTTCTTTCTTCCTGAATAGGTATGGGAATTTACCTAACCCTGAGTTCCGTACGGCGATTAAGCTGATGCATCGCTTCGGTACAAGAAATCTCGTTGCAGTCATTTATTGGTTTGGTTTCTCCAAACCAAGTTTCATCCATTCTGCTTTCTTCAATGCCTCTTTCTATCAGGTATTTTTTAACAACATCAGCTCTACGCTCAGACAATGGCTTATTGTATTCCTCGGAGCCTCTCTGGTCTGTATGCCCTTCTATGTAGAGCATTAAGTTTGGCATACGCTTCAGCATAATTGCCGTACGCTCCAGTTCTTTCTTGTGGACAGATCTCAGCATAGCCTTATCAAAATCAAAGTAGATGGTCGGTATTGCTGCAAGCTCTTTCTGTATCTCTTCAAATAATACCAGAGGATTACAGAAGTCCATGTCATTGAAACCCTCAGGCATTTCGTACTGCTTAGCCGGATCAGGGAAAGCCTCAAGGATAAGTTCTGATCTTCTATTTAGCTGATGTGCTGTTTCAGGACAAGGAACACCATTCCCACAGTCATTCACCAAATTCTGTTCACCGAACCATTCCAGTCTAATTCTATCAGCTGATACATTATACTGCGCCATGTACTCGGTCACGGCTTTAGCTCTATTAGTAGAAAGGATAATGTTATACTCCTCACTTGCCCTGGAATCGGTATAAGAGGCTACCAGTAGATCAAGGAAAGGATATTTATTCATCAACTCGCCCAGTTTATCCAAAGCCGGCTTTGCATCATCCCTGATCTTAAACTTGTCCAAATCATAATAGACAATATCCACATACACCGGCAGCTGATATGGAATAGCAATGAGCTTGTATTCTCTCTTAACTGTATCGCCAGCAACCCCCTTGGTAGTAATGCTTTCATCTGTCAGACTAAAATAGCCAGGCTTACTTATTACTATCCCAAAGTCGCTATCAGGTTCCAGCTCTGCCAGCAGTTCTCCGCTGTTGTCACGCGTCGTCTGTACATTACTGTTTTGGGTCTTGTCCCTTAGCGTAGCCACATAGCTGTCCGTAATCACTGTCCCTTCGCAGTCAATCACCTTGGCCAAAAACTGCTTATACACTTCTTGCATGGTATATATATCGTCCAATCCCATTCCTCCCTTTCTATTGGAAGAAAGGTAAACTTCCTCCTTACCATCTTTGCCGACTAGTTCCCGGTAAGCAAAGTCATCTGCCAGGGAGTTGATCGGGATGCCCATGTTTTGCACGTTGCCAAACTGCGTAGTGGTATAGTCGGCCTGAAAAATATCCATTCCTCCTACACCTGGATGACCGGTGGAACTGAAGTAAAAATTGTCCTCTTTTCTAAAAGCATGGGATTCATTACCGGCAGTATTGATTTCTGGACCGAGATTAACAGGTGTTCCGAAATCCATATTCTCGTCATAAGTCACATAGTACAGGTCAGTCCCTCCCATTCCATCAGGCATATCAGAAGTGAAATAAAGCCGTTTGGCTTCTTCATCCACAAACGGGTTCATTACAGAATAGCCGATTGAATCATTAAATGGTACCGGATTAAAGCCCTCAAGGGTGCCCTCTTCGGTCAGGTAGCTATAATAAATCTCAGGCTGCACTACAATTCCTTCTTGCTTTTTTACTTTTTTGATCCCTCTGGTGACAGAATAAAAAAGAACGCCCTGTTCTTTATCAAAACTAGGATCAGAGAAATTATAGGTTCCCGGAACGTTAGAAACCAATTCTGTAATATTTCCAGCTGTATCCTGTTTGTAAACAGAAAAATATTCCCGGTCTGTAAAATCATTTTTCTCATCACTGAAATATTTATTCTTGGCATCTATTCGCAAACCAGGCATTTCACTGGGAAATTGTCCGCCTCTATCTGAAACAAAATATTTATTACCATTTGAATCTACTGCTACGCTAAAGTCAGATCCTGAAGAATTCAAGCCCTCAGCGGATTCAATCTTAACCTTCTTTTTACTTTGGACGCTCAGCAGTTTAGCCACATGCAGACTATCTGCTGTAACCCCTTTTGCTTGAAGAGTACTGACCGCTTCATCGAAATTATCTGTCAACTGGGATGCTCTTAGGTATTGGGCATAGTCGGAATTGTCTGCATCCTCATACCCTATAGTAGTTTGCCACCATTTATAGGACTTATCATAGTCACGTAAAATATTCTGTACCTCTGAAATTTTTCTGGCCGTCTCATAGGTAGGTTTCTTTTCATAAGACTGTTCATATACCTCCAGGGCATGAGCATAATTCATCAGCTCCATTTGCATATCCGCATAACGGCTTTTGCTCTTCTGCGCGTTAACCGTCCCTAAAGATCCAAAGAGCATCACTGCGGTAAAACTGAGTAGTGTACATGTCTTTTTCATAATCAGAACCATCTTTGGTTTTTCATTACTGCTGTTCTTGGCGTGATGTAGTAGCCTACAGAAAGCTCATGGGAGTTATTTCGGTAGTTGCTCAACACATTCAGGTTTTGGTCATAAGCGTAGCCCAACCTTAGTCGCTTGGTAGCAAAGATCTCGACAATCGCTGCCACAGCATTCCGGTTGTTCAGATTCTCCGGCAGATTATCGTTCCATATCTTCATGTTACTTCTATAAGATCCTCCTACCCAAATTCTATCGACGAATAAAAACATCGCGTTGATATCATAATTTGTAGGAGCTCCTTTTACTTCCCTGATCAGGAAGCTGGGTTTGAATTTAACAAGCTGACCAAAATCAACGATTGCCCCAGCAGTTAGGTAAAAGTGAAAATCATGGTAGGCAAGGGCTACATCCTCTTTTTCCAGTGCTTTCTTACCGATCATATTGTACACACTAAAACCTGCATAAAATCTATCCGTGTTGAAAAACAATCCGGTGTTCAGATTTGGAGTGGTTAGGTTAATTCTGCCATCTGGTATCTCCGAATCTGGATAATCATTCGGATCCAACATGCTCCCATCAATAGAATATTGTGAGAATCCTGCACTTACACCCAGTCCCAGATGGCTTTTAGTCCCTGTCTGTATTCTGTAGGCATAGGTCAATAACCCACTGGTTGTCTTTGCCGGACCTAAGTTGTCACTCAGAAATGACGCCCCAAATCCCATAGCACCTTCATTGGCAGATAAATCTGCCGTGACTGTGAAAGTTTCCGGAGCTCCCGGGAAGTTAATCCACTGGCTTCGGTAGGTAGACTGAATATAGGCTTCCTGCTTGTAGCCTGCGTAGCCTGGGTTGATATGCAACCCGTTGAAGATATACTGGCTAAACTGTGGAAGCTGCTGCCCAAAAGTCTCCTCAGTAGCTAATACGGCCAGCAAAAAGGTCGCTGCAATAATCTTAAAAATAGTTTTCATATGATTATAATTTGATGTTATAGGTCACATGGAATCTTTGACGATTAAAATATTCATTGCCCTGAGTGTTTTAATGATGATTTTAAACGTGTCGATTTCCTATTCTAATAATTTGTCTTTTAAAGGCCATAACCTGTCTCACATTGAATAAACATTCCCCAAAATGTTGATTGACTATTCTCGATATACTATGCTGTCTATTTTCATTCTGTCTCTGGACTTGATCAGTCTTTGATTAGCTGACATCCATCTTTTGTATTTATGCTCCTGGCCTGATTTGTCTATGGATTTCAATACCGATAGTATATTCTGGCCGCGCGGATTGGAGCATACCGATCTTTCTAGTAGTTCATTTATCCTAAAATATGATTACCTAACCTGTTAAATATAATAATCTCTGTGCAAAAAAATATACTAATTCTTATATTTTAGGTCTATCATAACCTCTTAATCAGGTTAGCATGCCAGACTTTGATGGGCAGAATGGCCAGAAAATATCCATTGGTATTTTGATTTGCTACTTCTCTCATTCCCCCAGTCTCTTCATTGCTGAGTTCAAAAGCAGCCAAAATTAGTAACAGGGAACTATTGAGAAATGGGTGGTTAAAAACTTCGTGTTAATCCTGCCCCTAGCTTGGGGAATTCCATGAGAGACAGTATCAGGCGGGTATTTCCTGGACTCGTAGAGCTATTCAATGCATACCATTGTGCTGAAATCTTTTGTATCTTAATCGCTTCTCCATTCTCAAAAAGTATATTCATAGCTAACATGCCCACTAGTCAGTCAAGTCTGTTTTCCATTCCCGATATATTCTCCTCACAAGCTGTCAAGGCATCCCAATGGAAAAAATCAACTTTCCGCGAAAGAATTTCAAGGCTTAAATCAATCAGCGCTTGGATAAAAGAACATCAGCAGGATATCCGTAACGCATTACAGAACGATTTTGGTAAGCCTGAGGCCGAAACTGACCTGAGTGAAATCTATCCTGTGACCTCAGAAATCACACATACCCTAAAAAATCTGGAAAAATGGATGAGTCCGAAATCGGTGGGCAAGCCGCTGACCATGTTGGGAACTTCCGGAAAAATCTACCTGGAGCCCAAAGGCAGGTCCCTGATCATTGCTCCCTGGAACTATCCATTCAGTCTGGCCGTTGGCCCCCTGATTTCTGCATTGGCCGCAGGATGTACTGCTATCATTAAACCTTCTGAGCTTACCCCGCACACCTCCAATTTACTGGAAGAAATGATCACAGAACTTTTTGATCAGTCAGAAGTCGCTGTGATCCAGGGAGAAATAGAAACTTCGCAAGAACTGCTGAAATTACCCTTTGACCATATATTCTTTACCGGGAGTCCCGCTGTAGGAAAAATCGTAATGAAAGCCGCCGCCGGGCATTTGACTTCTGTAACGTTGGAACTTGGAGGTAAATCACCTGTGATTATAGACCGCAACACCGATCTGAAGGATGCGGCTGGAAAAATACTCTGGGGGAAATTTATCAATTCTGGACAAACCTGCATCGCTCCTGATTACATTCTGGCTCATGAAGAGGTTCTCAGTGAACTTTTGATGGAGCTCAAAGTCGGAATACAAAAAATGTACGATTCCAACTATAAAGGTATAGAGCACTCTCCGGATCTTTCCAGAATAGTCAATGACAAACATTTCAATCGTCTCACTGACTATATCGCAGATGCAGAGAAACTTGGTGCAAAAATAGAATTTGGAGGGCACTACAATCCGGCCACACGGTATATAGAGCCTACAATTCTCCTGGATGTCCAGGACAACATGAAAATCATGCAAGAGGAAATTTTCGGCCCAATCCTCCCTGTCAAAACGTATCAAAACCTAGAGGAAGCAATGGACTACATCAATTCAAGACCAAAACCACTCGCGCTTTACCATTTTGGAAATGATAAAGACAATCATGAAAAAGTCCTGCAGGAAACCAGCTCCGGAAATGTGGTTATCAACGATTGTGTCCTGCATTATTCACACCCTAATCTTCCCTTTGGGGGAGTGAATAACAGTGGAATTGGAAAAGCGCATGGCTATTTTGGATTTCTGGAATTCAGTAATCAAAAAGGTGTACTCAGGCAACGTGTCGGCATGACCAACTTAACCCTTCTCCGTCCTCCGTACGGTCTAAAGGCCAAGCAATTGATTTCCTCACTTATCAAATGGTTTTAGCTAGATGAAATCGAGCATGACTCAAGCATCACACACCGGGATGATTATAAGGCATGCGAGATTCCATATGGCCCTTAAAAGACAAATTATAAACACATGAAAATCCCATTGTTCAGAAATTCAATCCTTCACTTTTTGGTTATCTGCGTCTTTTGGGGGTGTAGTGCAGATCCAGATGAGGGTCCAATCCGAACCTTAGAGAAAAAAACGGAGCTAAATCTACCGTACGGGACAGCAGCAAACCAACTTCTGGACATTTACCTACCGGCAGAAAGGTCTGTAGAAACAACCCGGCTTCTTCTATATATACATGGTGGGGCATGGATAAATGGAAGCAAAGAGGAATTTGTGGGTTTTAGGAAAAGTATGGAGGGAATCTTCCCGGACTATGCGTTTGCGTCAATCAACTATAGCCTATATGACTTTGAATCAGGCAGCAATAAATTCCCTGCCCAAGAAAATGATGTACTCGATGCGATCAATTTTGTCATTTCCAAGTCTTCAGAATGGAATATTTCTGACAGAATCGTTTTGGCCGGTGCCAGTGCAGGAGGGCATTTGGCCTTATTGCATGCCTATAAACATCAGGAAATCGGAAATATCCAGGCAGTAATCGCTTTCTTCCCGCCTACAGATCTTGCTGCCTTGTATAACATTAGTCCAATTACCACCCAGGTAGGTTTGCAAGGCTTAGTTGGCGGAACTCCCCAATCCGATCCGGATGCCTTCGCTGCATCCAGTCCAATCCATTTTGTGGATGAAGAATCTGTGCCTACTATCTTCTTCCATGGCACACTGGATAGAATTGTACCTATTTCTCAGAGCGAAAGCTTGGCTGGGTCACTTAAGTCAGCAGGCGTGAACTATAAATTCACCATAGTGCCAGATCAGGGACATGGCTTCCAAGAGGCAATTTATCCACCTTTGCTACAAGAGGCTGCCTTATTTTTGGAAAATAACAAGCAATAAAAAACCCCGCAGATGCGGGGTTACCATGTTTTCAGACTCGCTCGAGCCCCGTAGATTGAGCTCTCTTTTTGATCGCCTGTACTACTTTCTCAGAAGGTTGGAGCTGGATCTGTTCCATTTGCTCTATAGTGCTCAGCATTTCCACATATTCTTGCATCAGTGAATTATCACTATGCAAGGCTTGCACGAAGAGTTCTTGCTCTACCTCCGACATTTCCTGGTAAATATACCTTACCAGTTCATTTGGGGTAAATGGTTTTGTCATATGCAAAATTTAGTTGTTTCATTTTCTTCCTCAGGTGAATCAGCGCGTATCGCATTCTTCCCAGGGCGGTATTTATACTTACACCTGTCTGATCTGCTATCTCCTGGAAGCTCATGTCCAGATAATGCCGCATAATCAGAACTTGTTTTTGAGACTCAGGAAGCTCCTCTATCAGACGCTTCACAAGCTCAATATTCTCTTCTCTTACCTGACGGTCCTCTACATTTTCCTCCGCAAATTTCAGGGAATTGAAAATATTGGAACCATCCTCCATTAGTATTGTAGGATATCTTTTGGCCTTTCTAAAATAATCAATGGCCAGATTATGGGATATCCGCATTACCCAAGGCTGAAATTTTCCCTCTTCGTTGTATTTATCTGAATTAAGCGTCTTGACCACCTTAACAAATACATCTTGAAGCAAATCTTCAGCTACTTTCTGATCCTTAACGATCAAAAATATGGTAGTATACATTTTACTTTGGTATCGATCTACCAATAGATCAAAGGCAGCATCACTACCATTCCGATACTGTGCTATCAATTCGCTGTCCTTAGGACCAATTCGTTTACTCATTTTAAGTTGGTTTATTATAAACGTAAAGGTCTAGGCCATAGTATCTGATAAGAGTGAAAGATATAGAAAGGTTTTTAAAAGTATGATTTCAAAAACAACTCTGCAAAAAAAACCGGGAATTTTATCTTACAAAGGAGGTCAAACTCATATTCCGAATTTTATTTCATAAAATATGCGTATAGCAAAATTTTATTAGAAACAATTGCAATTCAGAATTTCAATCGACCAATGTTTATGCCAAAAAATGTTAAAATCAGCTTCCTATTCAAAGTAATTTGCGATAAACCAAACGCGGGATTTCAACCGCATTGTGTAACTTCGTGGTGATAGAAATTTAAAAATACAACAATGGAATTGAGTGGAAAAGTAATCCAAAAACTACCCGAAGTAGGTGGAAATTCAAAAAGTGGCAACGCCTGGAGAAAGCAGGAGTTCATTTTAGAAACAGGTGGGCAATACCCTAAAAAGGTCTGTGTAGCGCTTTGGGGTGATAAAATCGATCAATTTTCTGTTAATGCAGGCGAAAATGTTACTTTGGGTATAGATGTGGAAAGTAGAGAATACAATGGCAGATGGTACACTGAAGTAAAAGCCTTCAAAGTAGAGAGAAACGGCGGAGGATCTGCTGCCCATACCTCCATGCCTGAGGTGGATACCTTTCATTCTGAAGGAGAAGAGGACAAATTACCATTCTAAAAAACTTCTGCCATGTGGGACGATGAAGATGACGATGAGGCAGGCTGGGACGAGGACGATGAGTTCGATGCACGCAAGGAGCACGAAAAAATTTATAAGCATCCTCTGATGAAAAAGGCCAAGGATATCTTTGCCTTGACCCGTGCTCTGGTAGGAAGTTTGGATGAGGCCAGAAAAGAGCTCTATGGCAACATCATGATGGAAGATGCTATGGTAATGAGTGCCAAGTTTGCCGGAGCGGAAGGTATTTCTGACTACGTGCTAAAAATGGAGAAAGCTGTAATCATGAAAGTTCATGCAAAAAGCCTCAACTCAATGACCTATCAACTTGGAATGGAAGAAACCCACGCAGAAGAGCATTTGGAGCTGTTGCGGGAAGCGATACAGGAATATCGCCTGCTCTTTATTGAGTGGATTAAGGGATTCGACCAAAGTGAGAAATATGATGACGGCTGGGGAATCTTTACTGATTAATTCCTTCCAAACTGAAAACCAAAGTAAGCTCCAACTCCCATTAAAACTAAGGTAATCCCTCCTAAAAGGATTAGTACGTCCAAGGGGATTTCCCACGGAACATCTCCTATCTTAAATCGAACAGTCTTTTTCCAATTCATGGCAATCAAAATGCGGCTCTTTTCAGCCGCATTTTTTTATTTCTTAAGTATCTCTTTCCAGCCTTTAGCTTCTATTTGGGCAGCTGATTCCTCCACTTTTTCCTTAAGCGTATTTTTATAAACATCCAGGCGCCCTCCCACTTCAGCGTCAAAAGAACCAACAATTGATGCTGCCAGAATTCCTGCATTTTTTCCCCCATTCAAGGCTACTGTAGCTACAGGGATGCCACCCGGCATCTGTAAAATGGACAAAATACTATCCCATCCATCGATGGAATTAGAGCTTTTGATAGGTACGCCTATTACAGGCAGGCTCGTCATTGATGCCACCATCCCCGGTAAATGTGCTGCTCCACCCGCTCCTGCTACGATCACTTTGAGGCCTCTCTCACGTGCAGAATGCGCATAATCAATCATCCGTTGCGGGGTTCGGTGCGCAGATACTACCGTCAATTCATACGTTACCCCCAATTCTTCGAGCATCTGCGCAGCTTCAGCCATGACCGGAAGATCCGACTGGCTCCCCATGATAATACCTACCTGTGGATTCATTATATAGATTTGATTTTGATTAATTCTTTGATTCGCTTTGCTTTTTCCTTTAAGCCGGTTACAGTATCAGATAAAATGGTCACATGTCCCATTTTTCTAAATGGCTTGGTGATTTTTTTTCCATACAAATGAATATAAACCCCCTGCTCCGCCAATGCCTCATCCTGTCCTTCTACCAATACAGGACCGGTGAAACCATCTTCCCCGAGCAAATTGATCATAGCAGCAGGACATCTCAGGTCAGGATTTCCCAGGGGCCAATTCATCACAGACCGTAAATGCTGCTCAAACTGGGAAGTAAAATTGGCCTCTATGGTATGGTGTCCACTGTTATGGGGCCGGGGTGCCACTTCATTCACCAGAACCTCACCCTCTTTTGTCACAAACATTTCCACGGCCAGAATCCCCACCATTCCCAGTTTCAAAATCACGTCCTTGGCAATCTGTTCTGCTTTTTGAGCAACTTCCTGGGAGATTTCTGCAGGTGCAAAAAGAAACTCCACCAAATTGGCAGTCGGATGAAAAGCACATTCCACCGCCGGATATGCAACCAGATCACCGGATTCATTTCTTGCCACCGTGACGGCAATCTCCTTGTCAAAATCAATCAGTTTCTCCAACAGCCCCGGTGCATCAAAAGCATATTCCAAATCAGCATCCGTTCTCAAGACCTGCACACCCCGCCCGTCGTAGCCTTCTTTACCCAACTTATTTACTGCCGGAAGAAAGCTGGAATTGTGGATAACTTCTGCTTTGTCTGAGGTTAATACAAAATCAGCTGTTGGAATTCCATGCAGCTGATAAAATTGTTTTTGCTTACGCTTATCTTTTATCAAACTTAGGATATCCGGCTGTGGATAAACTTTTTTCCCTTCACGCTGCAATTTCTCAAGAGCCTCAGTATTAACACTTTCAATCTCTACCGTAATCACATCACATCCATGTCCAAAAGCATAAACCGTGTCAAAATCCTTGAGAGAACCCACCGTAAACCGTTGGGCGAGATCTTTGCACGGTGCATTTGGATCTGGGTCCAAAATGTGGATATCTTGATTGTAGTTGATCGCCGACTGAATTAGCATTCTGCCCAATTGACCTCCTCCGAGGACTCCCAAGACCGGGGATTGCGATGGTATAGCCATAGTATTTTAGAAAGGTAAACTATTCTCAGTTCAGGGGCTACTTTTCTTGCTGAAAGCGGATCCCCATCAATTCCATGAGTTTATGTGCATTGAAACTCGGGCATGCTCCCCGTTTTATTTTGTAATCAAAGTCAATATTCTGATCGTGGATTTCCGAATGGAAACTGAAATTCTTCACTGATTCCATCCTTGTCTCCAGGTCTGCCAGTTCAATATCATGCGTACTGATTATACCGAAAGCCATCGTATTATCCACTTGTCTGATCAATGCTTCTGACCCGGCAATCCGATCTTCTGTATTAGTTCCCTTCAATATTTCATCCAATAAGAAGAAGACCTGCTCTCCTTTCTCAATTCTGTCTATCAACAGCTTGATCCGACTAAGTTCGGCATAAAAGGAACTCACACTTTCTCCCAAATTATCCGTATTACGCATACTGGTGTAAAGCTGAAACCCGCTCAAACCAAACTCCTCGGCAAAAGGACTTAAGCCTAGATTGACCAACACACAATTAATGCCCAACGTTCGCATGAAGGTCGTTTTTCCACTCATATTTGCTCCCGTCAGCAAAATTATACGCTGGTTATTGTCAATACTGAAATCATTTGGTACGGCTAGGCCTGGCATAAGCAAGGGATGAGAAACCATTTTTCCCTCCACGCCATGAGCCACAGATATCACCTTCCCTTTTCCGCCTACTTCATTTTCGAACGCTCCCAAGGAAACCAATACTTCCCATTGCACCAGCTGATCGGGGAAATCAGCAACAAGTTTCCCATACTTTCTCTTCCAGGAACCCAATCTAAGGTACAAAAACAGGTCAGTCCAAAACAATAAGTTGAGGGGGATATAAAGCAGGTTGACTCTATTCTGTATCCATAATCCCAAACTATCCAGCTGATCAAACAGCCTGGAGGCTTTGGTCCCTTTGGTAAGAAACGGGGATTGCATTGCTGTCAATAAAGGGGAATTAAACTGTTGATCTTCTAAAACAGCCAACCAGTACCGATATGTTTTTAATTGATCCCGACTGGGGATTGATTCAGCAGCTTTTTTCAATTGCGAGAAAACCATACCCAAAAAAACCATCCCGATCAATATCCAGACTCCAAAAAATGCACCGGGTACAATTCCAATATAGGTCAGCACTGAAAGAATCAGTCCACCTACAGGCCCTAAGGCAGCGGCAACGTAAATCAAGCGGTTGCCAGGGTCCTCCTCATGAAGCCAGTGGACCCATCCTGCATTTGATTTCTCTTCATTGTGAAAGGCAATTCCTATACTTTCCATTGCAAACAGAAAGTCGGCTTTCGTAGATAACTCGCCCGTAGCTAGCCGGAAAGTCTCCGCTTTGCCTAAGTTAAAGGCCGCTTTCATTTTTGTGGCAAGAGCTTCTTTGCCCCTTTTTGAGACCGTATGATTCAGTAATTGAAAAAGAGAATGCTCACCAAACAAATCAAGGTCGTTGGAAAAAGGATGGGTTTTCTCCTGAAATTCTATTCCTGAATCAAGGTCTTTAAGTTTTCTGCCTACCCTCATTTCTCTTCTAAGATTCATCTTCCCCAATGCCAGATAGATAGCCTCCTGATCTTTATGATCATTATATTTTCCTATCAATAAAATAAATACATAGACAGAAACTCCAAAAAACAGAAACCAAACAGGGCTCTCGGAAACCGACAATACAAATAATCCCCCCATGGCCACAAAGACCACTAGCCGGAGTAAGGATAATTTTACCACCTTATTTTTTACCGTTTGCAGCTTCTCTTCGAGACCGGAATTTTCAAAATCAAATCCTTTCATGCCCAAAGATAGGAATTGAAACATGCTAACTGATCAAATTGGCGCAATCCTTGCCACCTCTACCAATTTTAGAGCGCAACTGCTGTTTCTACACACACTGCACTACACCCATGGAAAAAAGTAAACGCAAGAAAACAACTGAAAAGGACACAGAAGCCGAAGAATGGGATCTATCTGAGGGAATGGGAATTCTGCCCGATGATGTACCATTTACACAAAACATTGGCTGCGTAGGTGGAAAAACCAAAAAGCCTGCAAGCGCTAAATCAAAATCATCCAAACAAAAATAACCAAACACCAATTTAACAACTCAATGAAAAATCTACCAAACAACCCCCTATTACTATTAGTAATGTCTGTCGTATTTCTCTTCTCTGCCTGCGATACCAACGAGGCACCTGAACCGGATGTTTCCGTTATAGAAGAAGATGCTGAGGCAACTATGGCCTTTGAAGATCTGGACAACCTCACCTTGACTGTACTCAGCAATTCTGGTTTTAGCGCAAGAACCACCCGTGAAATCCCCGCAGGAGATATTTGCGAAGGAGCATTGGTCAATGTTGATGAAGAAAATAAGATGATTACCGTCGATTTCGGAGATGGATGCACCAGCCCTAGCGGTGTGACCAGAAAAGGAATTGTGATGCTTTCCTATACAGGCAACCTGCTTTTCACCGGGGCAAAAATCATTACAACATTTGATGGATATGAGGTAGATGGACTTAAAGTAGAGGGCACCAGAACAATCTCCAACAAAGGCGGGGACCTGGAGACTAACACGATCAACCTGGAAGTAACAGTCCAAAATGGTAAGGTTACCTGGTCTGACGGCACCTCGGTAACATTTAACAGTGACCAAGTACGAGCGCTCAAGCTTGGTACCCAAGGAGATTACCAGGTTACTATCACCGGTACTGCCAACGGAACAAGCCGCGGAGGATATGAGTACACTTCCTCTATTACGGATGAATTGGTTTACACTAAAAGCTGCATTGAATCAGGGGTAAGTTCGGCACTTTCCGGAATAGTTGCCTTTCAATACAGAGGAATTGAGGCATCTGTGGATTATGGGAATGATGAATGTGACAACATGGCTACCATTAATTATCCAGGAGGATCTAAACCAGTGACATTAGATTAATCATCTTTAGATTATAAATCCAAACGGCTATCTTTCCCAGATAGTCGTTTTTTTTATGGAAAAGAAAATAATTGGGGGTTTCAGGCACGTACGATACGAACAAACCCAGATTAACCCGGAGGAAATGATTCTTCGCTCTGAGCGATTTTATGCGGAAATGGATAACAGACGTACGGTGCGCGAGTTTGATACCCGCCCAATTCCAATAGAAGTCTTGGAAAACATAATCCTCACGGCAAGTACAGCTCCTTCTGGTGCGCACAAGCAGCCCTGGACATTTTGTCTTGTTTCTGATTCCCGCATTAAAAAGAAGATTAGAGACGCCGCGGAAGAAGAAGAAAAAATCAGCTATTCGACCAGAATGCCTGAAACATGGAAATCGGATCTGAAACCATTGGGGACAAGCTGGGAAAAGCCTTTTTTGGAAGATGCGCCTTATCTGATAGTTGTTTTCAAACAATCCTATGGCTTGGAAAACGGTGAAAAAGTCCAGCATTATTACGTCAGTGAATCTGTAGGTATAGCCTGCGGGTTTTTGATCGCTGCTATACACCAGGCCGGTCTAGTTGCTGTAACCCATACACCAAGCCCCATGAATTTTCTAAGTGAAATTCTGCAAAGACCATTCAATGAAAAACCTTACTTATTAATTCCCGTCGGGTATCCGAAAGCTGAAACCTATGTGCCAGACATCCACAGAAAGCCACTAGAGGAAGTCCTAAAAAAATTCTAAACACAAAAGAGGCTGTCCAAGAATTTATTTTTTAACAGCCTCTTTTGTTTTGCAGCTTTTAAGAATTTGATTCCTCTTCCGCTGCTTTTTCTTTGATTTGATGTACCACCCGTTGTGGGAACGGAATTTCAATTCCATGCTTCTCAAACTCAGAATTAATTGCTTCCATTCCCGCAAAATACAGTGGCCACATATCTGCTGATTTAGCCCATACCCGCACCACAATATCCAATGAGCTGTCGCCAAAATTATTCAGGGCAACAAATGGAGCTGGTTCTTGCAATGTCCTTGGATCATTTTCAAATATGTTCAAAATGATCTCTTTTGCCTGTTTTATATTAGTACCATAAGCTACGCCTACCTTCAGCTCTGCCCTTCTGGTTTCCTGCGTGCTCATGTTCACGATATCAGAATTTGCCAAATTACCATTTGGTATAATCACTTCCTGGTTATCAAATGTCATCAGGTGAGTGTAGAGAATCTGAACTTTGGATACTACTCCGGTATGTCCCTGTGCTACTATTACATGCCCAACCTTGAAAGGCTTGAAAGCCAAGATCAAAATACCGCCGGCAAAATTGGAAAGAGATCCTTGGAGTGCCAGGCCAATAGCTAAACCCGCTGCACCGAAGATTGCTAAAAACGAGGTAGCATCTACCCCCAGGGTGACCGCTACCCCCACAAATAAGGCAGCGAACAGCATTATTTTAGCAAATCCAAAGAGAAACTCATTTAAGGATGGTGTATCATCCCTTTTCTCAAGATAATGTTTGATGGCATTTAGTAGCTTTTTTACTATAAATCTACCTACAAAATAGACTACAACTGCCGCTAAGAGCCTAAGGGCTACCTCTGCAGCCAGACTAATCCCCTGTGCATAAAGCGCATCTGTTGTTTCCTTAGAAATTCCCCAATCTTCCATGATTACTGATTTTTGGTTGATGATTAACTAAAATTTTATAGTCACTTGCCAGCGAAAAGCCCAATGCCAGCTTATTTTAAAATTGTCCAATTTAGCCGATTTCAAAATTCGATGCAGGTCTGATTTCGAAAAACTCCTCAATACGGATAGAGATGCATCGTTCTGCACCATTTTGGATTTGCTGAACAGCTTGGTTAGAACTTGAATACTATAGTATGCAAACCAATGCCTATGAAGGTCATTAATGACAATCCCCAATCTGGATTTCTCTTGAAGAGATTTCAACAAAACAACTAACTGAGTGTCTGTAAAATGATGTGTAAAGAGCGTGCAAGTAGAGACATCTACTTTTTCTTCCGAAAACCCAACGTCAAAAACATTCTGGGCCCTCCAGGCTACTTCAGGCAAGTGTGCTAACCTAACTGCCGCGAGGTCTATAATGTTCCTGTTGGCATCTATTCCTGTAAAGGTAACCTCTTTTTTTTGACTTTTTGCCCATTCATCCATCACTTGGATCATGTCTCCGCCTCCGCAGCCTATATCTGCCACGGTATAGGAAGGCTGTGGATAACTTTTAAAAATCTCCGCAAGTCCAGCTGTAGTCACATAATTGCCTCCCAGCCAGCGGTTGATGGTTTTTAGCTCCCCTAAAGTCTGATTTAGTTCCTCGCCAGAACAATTGAGGTCATCCATCAACTCTTTTTCTTCGCTTCTTTGCGCAAAAAGACCCATTATTTTTCCAAAAGTAAAGTTTCCAAGGTAAGCCCGGGGCCAAAACCCATGGATAGAATTTCTCCCTGAATCTTATTATCCCGCATCATCCGCTCCAGCACAAACAGCAGGGTTGCCGAAGACATATTCCCAAAATTTTCCAACACTTCCATCGCATGAATATTCACCGATTCCGGCAATTCAAATGCCTCCTGTACCTTTTGAAGGATCACCTTGCCTCCAGGGTGAATCGCAAAGTTGTCCACAGTGGATAACTTGAATTTTTCTTCAAAAATTTCCTTGAATTGCTGTATGCCTTTAGATAACAGTACGGGAATATATTTACTCAGGCGCATTTCAAAACCATAATCCCCTATTCCCCAAGCCATATCACCTCCTCCTTCCCAAAGTACCTGGCTTAAGTAGGATCTGATCTTCAGTCCTGCATTGGATTTCATAATCAGCGCCGCTGCCGCCCCATCTCCAAAGAGTGAGTTGGCAAGGATATTATCTTCCTCATACGCTTTCTGAAAATGCAGGGTACAAAGTTCTACAGACACCAGCATTACTTTGGCTTCCGGTTCTGCCCTTACTATTTTATCTGCCAGTTTCATTCCGGTTAAAGCGGCGTAACATCCCATAAAATGTACGCAATAGCGCTCTGTGCTGCCATCCAGGCCAAGCCTTCGCATCAACTCCAGTTCCACTCCCGGAGCTGTCATTCCAGTACAGGAAACCAAAATCAAATGAGTGATCTGTGGGGCTTTTACTTCCGTCTTAGAAAGGCAATCAACAATAGCTTGCTCACAAAGCTGCGGGGCGGCGTTTAGAAAAACTTCCATTCTAGTCTTCGTGCCGGGGAATGGTTCAAAATCTTTTGATTTCGGAAAAAAAGTAAAGTCGTTGGGGTCGTCCTTTTCAAAATCATCCAGTACACTATATCGCCTGGAAATCCCGGATTTTCTATAAAGAAAATTCAGCTTTCTCGCCTCCTGTTTATCTAACTGATGGGCTTTTTGCATAAAGACTGCAATAGCAGACTGGTCAATCGGTTTTCCCGGATTTGACAAGCCAATGCTTACTAAACTGCTATTCATAAAAAGAAATTTGGATTCAAAGAATACTCCGTTGCTTCACTCAGATGTAAAGTGCCTGGCTTGTTTATTCTAATACGGTGCCGAAATGTTTCTTCCTTTAAAAATTTCATTAGATCAAGTTAATTGATTATTTCTAAATTGGTGAATGCATCGTAACCACACACCGCGGAAAAAGTTATAAGTCCAATCGATCTGACAACATGATTTCTCTTTCCAGTATCAAGCACTTACGGATTCCTTTTTCGCTCTTTTTGATGCCGGTGTTTTTCTTTGCCCTGGCACTTACACCCAATCACAATGGGTCAAGGATTACATGGGTTTTCATTGCAATCCATTTCTTTCTTTATCCATCAAGCAACGGCTACAACAGTTACTTTGATAAGGACGAAGAAAGCATAGGTGGGCTGAAGTTCCCGCCTAAGGTCACCAAAGATCTCTATTGGCTTTCCCTGGTCTTTTTCCTGGTTGCCATCGGCATTGGGGCTACTATTAATTTGGGTTTTGCCCTGATGCTTTTGATTTATGGTCTGGTAAGTATGGCTTACTCACATCCAATGGTCCGTATCAAAAAATATCCATGGCTGAGCTGGTTTATTGCAGGTTTATTTCAAGGTTATTTCACATTTGCAATGACCTATGCCGGACTCAGCGATTTGAATATCGAAGTGCTTAATAAGCCTCATGTGGCCATACCGGGCATTTTGACGAGTTTGATGCTATGGGGAAACTATCCCCTGACACAGGTCTATCAACACGGTGAAGATAGTCGAAGAGGTGACCGTACACTAAGTTTAGTATTGGGAATCAAAGGCACTTTTCTCTTTTCCGCTCTGGTGTTTATGGTGACAGGGGCTTCTTTCGCCTGGTTTTTTCTCGACCGTAATCAAACGCAAGTCCTGTGGATATACCTGGCCGCGATGACGCCGATAATGCTTTACTTCCTGACCTGGTTTAATTTTATAAGGCTGAATCCGACTAAGTACGCAAACTATAACTGGGCTATGGGAATGAATTATTTTTCTTCCCTCGCGCTAAATGCTTTTTTCATCTACTACTTTCTGGAAAACACTCAGATTTTACAGGCGCTAGGTTACTAAAATGGTCTCCCATGTGTGTTTTTTATAATTTGCTTTGCCACAAAAGGCACATGCCGGATTAGTTTTCCGGTGAAAACCGATGCCTGTTTAGCGCCGAAAAACCTCTGGATTTTTCGGCCAAACCACAACCTTCGTTCAAAATGTAATTTCCACGAAGACCTGTACAAGTGCTCCGTTTCCTGCCTCGGCTTTCCGGCTAAAACTGCTTCTGCGGCCAATTTACCCGATTGGATAGCCATCGCCATTCCATTGCCACAAAGTGGGGCAATCAGTCCTGCTGAATCCCCCACCATGAGGATATGATTCTCCATAGGATTCTTGCTCTCAAAATTAATTTCATTAATCACTTCGGGCTTTTCGAAGAGAAACTCGCTTTCAGTAAACAAGCGTTTGAGATCCGGGTTTTTCCACAAAATCTCCTGCTCCAATACCTCAATTGATCCGTACTTTCTCAGGTGATCCCGGTTTCCCAAATAGCAAAGATTTGATTTACTCTTTTCTATTGCATTCACACCGCAATATCCCCCTTCGAAGTTGTAAAGCGCCACAGTTTCCCGATCAAAATCTGATTTGATATGATATTTCACACCGATATAAGGACTCCTTTTTTCGATAAACCTCCGCTTCAGGATTTTATCCAGCTTGGATCTTTTCCCAAAAGCCCCGATCACATAATCTGCTTCCAACCTGCTCCCATCAGCAAGTTCCACGGTAAACTGATCCGCTCTATCGTGAAATAATACAGACTCTGCCTGCACACCGGTTTTTACCTCAGCTCCTATTTCCGATACTTTCTGGAAAAGGTGCTCGTCCAGCACATATCTGCTAACTCCAAACCCTCCCAGATCCAATGGAACCGTAGTGCTTTTACCCGTAGTATCCGAGAACAAAAATTTAGTTATCCGGGGTAATTCAAATTGTTGGGGCATAAGCCCTTCCCTAGTCAAAAAACCAAGGACTTCATTGGACAGGTACTCTCCACAAACTCTATGAAACGGATAACTTTTCTTTTCCACCAAACAAACCTCCTGCCCATTTTTGGCCAGTAAATAGGCAGAAATCAGCCCTGCAAGACCTCCTCCTACCACTACAATTTTGCGCTTACCCATCATGAACTACCTTTAACTTTACAAATATACCGCTCATCAAAAATGAAGACTCCTTACAGATGCTTTCTTGAAATTCATAGTTTAGAATTTACCTAACCAAATATTAACTATGAGAAATACCTTACCCAAATTACTGAGGAGACTTACATTGGTAGTGGGCGTTTTTGGTGTTATGTGCTATTCTACGGATACTTTTGCCCAGAAAAAGAAGAAAAAGGATTCCAAGAAAGAAACAACTGCACCCGCTAAGCCAAAAGGTAATGATTCAGATCCAAAACCTTACAAAGAGGTAATCACCTCGAAAGCAAAATCAAAAGATGGTCTATTCAAAGTTCATCAGATTGAAGGAAAGTATTACTACGAAATCCCCGACTCCCTGCTAGGCAGGGACATGCTGATGGTCACTACTATTGCCAAAACTGCCGATGGTCTGGGCTATGGCGGAGAGCGTACCAACACGCAGATGCTACGCTGGGAAAAGAACAACAATGATATTCTCCTAAAAGTTATTTCTGTGAACAACTATGCGGCAGATTCTTTACCTATCGCCTTGGCAGTGAAAAATTCGAATTTAGAGCCGCTGCTTCAGAAGTTTGCCATCAAATCCCTGGCTACGGATTCCACAGGGACCGTAATCGAGGCAACAGACTTGTGGGCGAAGGATGTACAGGCTTTAGGTCTTCCTAAAGGACGACGTACACAATACAAGGTAACCCGTCTGGACACGGAAAGATCTTATATTGAACATATCCACACTTACCCGATTAATATTGAGGCCAGGTATGTAATGACTTACATTGCCAGCGAACCTCCTTCGAATAGCTCAACTGGATCTATCACGCTTGAGATGAACTCTTCCATGTTGCTTTTGCCAAAGGAGCCGATGAAACAGCGGTTGAGTGATCAGCGGGTAGGTTGGTTCAGCAGATCGATCGTCGATTATGGATCTGATGCCCAGAAAGCACAGCGCCGGACTTTCCTTGACAGATGGAGACTGGAAGTGAAGGATGAGGACATGGCAAAATTCAAGGCAGGTGAATTAGTTGAGCCGAAGAAACAAATTGTCTTTTACATCGACCCTGCAACCCCCAAGCAATGGATTCCTTACCTGATTGCCGGTGTAGAAGATTGGCAGGTTGCATTTGAAGATGCGGGTTTTAAAAATGCCATTGTTGCCAAACTTGCACCTACTAAAGAGGAAGATCCCGATTGGAGTCCGGAAGATGCCAGATATTCTGTAATCAGGTATTTTGCTTCCGATATTCAGAATGCTTATGGGCCTCACGTATCCGATCCCCGATCAGGAGAGATCCTGGAATCTGATATCGG
Organism: Algoriphagus resistens; assembly: GCF_001442615.1. Taxonomy (GTDB): domain Bacteria; phylum Bacteroidota; class Bacteroidia; order Cytophagales; family Cyclobacteriaceae; genus Algoriphagus; species Algoriphagus resistens. The sequence continues at coordinate 150,845 of NZ_LMXN01000010.1, forward strand.
GTGGTACCACAATGTGATGAACTTACTGAGAAATTGGTTTTTTATCCAAACAGCAGCGATCAATCCTGATGCCCAGCGTGTACAGTTCAAAGATGAAGTGATGGGCAGACTGGTTCAATTTGTCTCATCTCATGAGGTAGGACACACACTTGGACTTCCACATAATTTTGCCTCTTCGCATGCTTATCCTGTGGAGAAGCTGAGGGATGCCGCATTCACCAAAGCCATGGGAACCGCTCCTTCCATCATGGATTATGCCCGATTCAACTACATCGCCCAGCCTGGTGATGAAGGAGTAAGCTTGATGCCAAATGTAGGTCCCTATGACAAGTATGCTGTCGCCTGGGGATACAGACCAATTCCTGATGCTGCCACTCCAGAGGATGAATTAGCGATCTTGGATCAATGGATCCTGGAAAAGCAGGGTGATCCGGTTTACAGATATGGCCGACAAGGAAATAGCTATGATCCTACTGCACAAAGTGAGGATTTGGGTGACAACTCGATGAAAGCTTCTGAGTATGGCATTGCCAACTTGAAACGTATCATGCCAAACCTGATGGAATGGACAGCTGAACCAGAGAAGCCATACAAAGATTTCGATGATTTGGAAGAAATGTATGGTCAGGTGATCACACAATTCAACAGGTATATGGGGCATGTGAAAACCAATGTCGGTGGTGTGGCTGAAGTTTACAGAGCTGTTGGACAGGATTTACCAGTTTATACACATACAGCAAAAGAAACTCAGAAGTCAGCTGTAGCATTCTTAAACAAAGAGTTATTCACCACACCGGAATGGATGATGCAGGATGACATCTTCGCCAGAACGGAAGATTTCGGGGCTTTGGAAAGAATTCGCGGAGTCCAGGTGAACACCTTAAACTCGGTTCTTGATCTGGGAAGACTTGGCCGTGTGATAGAAAATGAAGCCCTTAATGGGGATGAAGCTTATAAAATCACTGAGCTATTCGATGACCTGAGAAAAGGCATCTGGTCTGAGTTGCCAGCTGGCAAAACAATAGACGTGCATAGAAGAGCTTTGCAAAGAGCCTATATCGAGCGAATGGAATACCTGATGACTAGCGATGGGCCAGACATTCCTGCAGCATTCAGAAGATACGTTGGGACACAAATCAACGCTTCCCAGTCGGACATCAGACCAATGGCACGGGGTGAATTGAAAATCCTGCAAAGGGACATCAGATCTGCGATAGCCAGAACTTCAGACAGAATGTCTAAGCTTCATTTAGAAGATGCATTGGAAAGAGTAAATGCTATACTTGATCCCAAATAAGCAGAAGAGTAATTGAATAAGTTAAACGGGTACCGGATCGGTGCCCGTTTTTTTTTCTTAAAGTCCTAAATGGTTCCTGCAGATTATTGTTGAAAAGGACTCAGATCCCAGCATATTCAGTGTAAAAGAAGTTCATCTTTTATTTCATATGATTATAATTTGTCTTTTAAGGGCCATATGGAATCTCGCATGCATTATAATCATCCCAGTGTGTGACGTTCTCGTCATGCTCGATTTCTGTTTGTGAATAACTTAATTCATGGCTGCTTTTTCCAAAATCTCCCGCAGCAGCACAACGATTTCTAGTTGAAATTTTTTATCATGGAGAAACCGGAGATTTATTCGCTGCTAAATCATTGAAAAATTTGGCTACACTACTTGCTATCCCAAATGGAAAAAATAGGTTGAAATTGATAAAAAGGAATTTATATGAGATAAACCTAATGAAAAACCGTTGCGCCATTGCGTCTTTGTCGGATATTAACCACTTGAAATCAATTTTTGATTAATTTTGTTTGAAACATATGAATATGTCATCTCCTCTTTCTATACTCCAAAGCCATAAGCTGCGCATTACTGACTGTCGTCAAGAGATTATCCGTGAGTTTCTGGATAAACAGGTAGCATTGGCCCATTCTGACCTTGAAGAATCCCTGGACAGCCAGTTTGATCGGGTGACGATCTATCGTACCCTAAAGACTTTTGTCGATAAAGATGTAGTGCATAAAGTTCTCGATGATAGCGGCGCTACCAAATATGCACTTTGCTCGCATGAGGAGGAGAAGCACAACCACGAACATGTGCACTTCAAATGTGAAATCTGTGGAGAAACTACTTGCCTGGAATCTACTACTCTCCCAAGTATTAAGCTTCCGAAAGGCTTTAAAAAGAAAGAAATGAGTTTATTGGTGCAGGGAATCTGCAACAAACACTAGGCTTCCATCGGTTCGGGAATTCTTGATTTGGGGGAATCACTGGGCCATTCCACGCCAGGAGGCAGATCTATTTTTGGCGGAGTGAAATCCTCAACTCCTCCATCTCCCTCATCTTCACTGTTATCACCATTCTTCAAGGAATTTTTGGTCATGGTAGCCATGACGTATATCAGAATGACATATGCCAAACCACAAAGAATCAAATCGATTACAAGACTGCTCATCGTTAAAAGTTTGAGATAAGATAATTGAATACAAGATTTAAATCAATGGTAATGCCGATTTGTTTTCCAAGAAAGAAGTTTTTTATGATTTAATCCGGCTTGCTAATTCCCTAGGATAGGTGGATATTTGCGCTCTGAAATAGACAAGTGATGATAGTAAAAACAAAAAAATATCAACTCCCAACCGGCACTTATATCAAAATGGCTTTGGTCAATGTTTTGAAAAAGCAGTGGTGGGTAATCCCGATCGCCCTGGTGATCATGTGCGGTTATTTCTGGATTCCCTCGATTTGGTGGATAATTGGTGCTTTGATAGCATATGGCCTTTATGTGCTGTTCTGGGCGATTCAGTTCACAGGAGTAACTCAGATGGAGCAAAACAAAGTGATATTTGACAAGATGGCTTATGAAATCGACAGCCGTCAGATATTGATGAAAATCAACACCAAGCAAGGAATGCCCGTGCAGTGGAATATGATCAAAAATGCCGAGATAAGAAAAGACGCTTATGTACTATACATGTCCAAAGCGCAGTTTATCCACCTTCCTTTCCGGATCTTCAACTCTGACAATGAGCGGAAATTTATGGAAACAATCTTAAAGCGTAAGGAGCTGATCAAATAAGTACCGCCCCAATACACAGCAAAAGCCTCCCACATTGGGGAGGTTTTTTGCATTAGTAACTAATAGGTGTAAAGGATCCCGTGATCGGAATTGGTGATATTAAGCCATACTTTATCTCCAACTACTTTCAACTCCGAAATGCCGAAAACCACTTCTTTGGTAAAATAGGCTTGACAATCTCCTGCATTTTTAAGTGATAAAATCAAATTTCTTTGGGGAGGATTTGAATACATTAGGGACCCGGAATCTATCAGACTTACTTCCCAGCTATTTTCATCGCAGCCACTTGCACCAAAATTGATTGTCAGAAAATCACCTTTTATGTGCAGGGAATTAATCACCAATTTGTCAGTGGAAGCTGAATTATAGATATCCATATCTATCAATACATTTGAATCAGCCAATGGAAGAATATCGTCTTCTGCACAGGACAAGAGCTGGAAGCTGGCAAGCAACATCACCAGTTGCAGTAGGCTCTTTTTCATAGTTCCAGTTTTTTCTTCTAGACGAAGCCAAAGTAATTGGCGCTACAAGATCTCACTATTACGTATTAGCCTTTTGATGTGCAGCCACGTGAGATTGTACCCAATACAGTCCATTATCTCAGTCTATCTGCCCCATAATCATCTCTATCGCCTTATCCAGCTGTTTTTGGTTCCCTTCCAGCCTATCCACGAATCCTTCATCTACTCGAATGTCAGGCTGCACCCCGTCTTTCTCTAAATTCCTTCCATCCAGCGTATAACAACCCCAAGCAGGAAGTCTATAAAATGAGCCATCCACCAAACCTTGGCCGGAGGTGAATATAATCCAACGGTAAGTCTCTGTACCGATAATAGTCCCCAAACCCAACTCCTTAAACCCTGCTGCTGTCATCTCTGCATCAGAGAGAGATTGTTCATTGATCAGCAGGACAATTGGTTTGTCGGAAGGGGAAAAATTAGGCTGGTTTGTCAGTGCCCCATCCCGGTACTTCCATTGCAGATAACTCTTCTGGCTTAGGAACTGCAGGACTTTATCATGGACATTTCCTCCGGTATTGTAGCGTAGATCGAGGATTAATCCTTCCCGGTTCCCTTTCGCAGACACCATCTTCTCCATAAAATGCTCCAGCTCCCCACCACCCATATTTTTCATGTGCACGTAGGAGATTTTGTTACCGGATTTCTCGTCCACATAGGCTTCATTGGTATCCATCCATTCGTCATAAAGCCAGGTTTTCATTTGTCCGGTAGATGCCGGATGGACTTTAAGCTTCACTTCTTTGCCTTTCCTGTCGAAAGTCAATATCAATTCCTCTGCCATGGCTGGACCTGCAAAGTATTGTTCACGATTGTTGCTTGTATCTATTTTTACGCCGTTCACTGCCACCAGTCGATCCCCGGGCATCACAGCAATTGGCTCAAGATCAGCAGGACTATGTTTCAAAATACGATTGACAGTATATGGTTTCTCCTCGTCAAAGACAATTCCCGCATTCATCGACCGGGTACCGAAATAGCCATTTTCCTCTTCGCCATAAGAATTAAATCCGAAGTGAGAGGTATTCAACTCACCAAGCATGTCATTAAAAATGGTGCGGAGATTCTCACGGCTGGTTACATAGGGCAAAAACCTGGCATATCTGTCACGCAGTTCTGGCCAGTTTTCCCCATGAAAATCCCCGTCGTAAAAATTTTGCTCCATGCCGGCCCAAGCCTCATAATACATTTGCTCAAATTCATCCCGCAAATTCTTTTCAAAGGACTGAGACAGTTTAATCTCTTCCATTTTATTCCCTTCAGGATCAAGCGTATGCACTTTCCCTGCTGCCAACAGATACAACTTCTCCTTTGATTGGGTCAGGTCAAAGCCTCCAATCCTTTCATCACTTACTTTTTCTGTTTTTGTTTTCTCAAAATCTTCCAATGTAGTTTTCCACAATTTCTGACTCCCTTCATCATGGTTGGAAGTATAAAATACCCAGGTTTTACTGTCCTTTTGAAGTACGATGGGATTTGATTGCTGGCCAAATGAAGGTCCTATCAATTCCAATCTCTCCATTAAATCATCTGGAGAAATCTTAACTCTCGGTGATGGTTCATCATTTTTTTTCTCCTTGTCATCCTTTTCCTCTTTATCTTCTTTTGGCTCTTCTTTGAAAAGCTCCGCGACTTTATCTGATTCAAATAGCTCCGCAAACTTGTCCAGTTTCATCCTGTAAATATGTGCGTCAGTAGTACCATAAGGATAGCTGGCATGAGTTCGGTCTGTGGAAAAGTATATATACTTGCCATCCGGAGACCAATAGGGGGAAGTCTCGGTCACGAAAGTCTCGGTCAGGTTAATTAGCTTCTTTGTCGCTCTATGATAGAGGATCACTTCCCGCTCGAAATTTCGGATTGGGCTGAAAACAACATATTCATCATCTGGTGATAAATAGGCATTTGGAGTATATAATCCCCAAAGCTCATCTTCCACCAATGTCTTACTTTCTAAGGTCGTTAGATCAATCTCCCTCACCTGATTCCTCCCTCCTATATAAATTCCAATCGTCCGGTCCTTATTTACCGTCAATTGGCGGTTTTTGAATTTATCGTCAGTCAGCTGCTTCTCAACTCCCGGGTTTTGGGCAGAGATCGTAAACCAATTGTGATAGCCTTTGACTGTACGGGAATAAAGAAGTGTTTTATTGTCTGCAAGCCACTTCACTTCCTCCACAGCTTCTTTTGTATCAGTAGGGATTTGCTGCACAAACTTACCTTTCACGTCAGAAATAAAAAGAACTCCACGAGAAACGAAAGCCATCTTTTTACCATCCACAGAGACATCAAAATTTGAAATATTTCCTGCTACCTCCCTTGAAAGCCCCTTTTGAAGCGTTTGATTTTGATAGATGGAAATATCAGGTTGCGTAGTATTTCCAGTAGCCACATCATAGAGGTAGACTTGGTAGTCTTTTCGAAAGACAATCTTTTCCCCATTGGCACTTACTTTCGGCCACATGATAGAAGTCGGGAAGTCTGTCAGCTTCGTTTTGGCACCATCCTTAAATGTGTATAAGTTGTATTCTCCATTGCCCTCATCGGACTTGAAAAACACATTTCCTTCTTGGTCAATGGTCACACCAAAGTCCTTTCCTTCATAATCTGTGTATTGGGAGAACTTCTTTGTCGATGGATTGTATGACTTGATATCTGGGTTATACTCGCCCTTATAGCGTTTTCGGTGTGCAAAATTCTTACTTTCCCAAGTTTCGTTGAAATAAATCTCTCCGGTTTTGGGTTGAACAGCCACTCCATGAACAGTATTGAAATAATGTGGAAAAAGCCGCTTTGGTGTAGAACCATTTAGATCAATCTCATAAGTGGAAAAGTTATTGTAGCGATTGGAAGTAAAATAAATCCGGTCACTCTCCCAACTCCATGATTCCACTTCGTCGGCTCCCTCATGGAAGGTCAACTGTCGAATTTCACCCCCGGCCAGCGGCATTAGAAAAACATCCTTGTTTCCGTATTGCTCTGCTGTGAATGCAATCCATTTTCCGTCAGGAGATACGGCTGGCTTACTCTCTATCCCTTCCATGGCAGTCAGTCGCAGCGATTCACCTCCTTCAACAGGAACTTTCCAAAGATCTCCCTCAACGCTGAAAACTATCACCTTGGCATCAGGGGTGAGTGTAGGATCGAGTACAAAAAATGGGGCTGAAGATTGGGCAAATCCCAGATTGGCTCCACAAAAAAATGTGAAAGCAGTTATAAATTTTCTCATATATCGGGGTTTTATATGTTTGTAGAAGGAAATTAAGTTTATTCTCTGAATTAGGAAAGGGAAACAGTACGGGCAGTATTTCTTATTTTCGTACATGACTATCAAACTGATTGCTATAGGTAAGACAGACAATAAAGCCATTGCTTCTCTCATTGAAGAGTACAGTAAGCGGCTGAATTTTTACATCAGGTTTGAATTTGAAATTATTCCGGATTTGAAGCACACTAAGTCACTTTCCGAAATCCTTCAAAAGGAAAAAGAAGGAGAGCTGATCTTAAAAAAACTAGTTCCCTCAGATGATTTGATTTTGCTTGACGAACGTGGCAAAAGCTACAGTTCCGTTGATTTTTCTGAGTTCCTTCAGAAGAAAATGAATGCAGGCCTGAAACAACTGATTTTTGTCATTGGCGGTCCGTATGGTTTTTCAGCTGATGTTTATAGCCGCGCAAACGGCAAACTCTCCATCTCCAAAATGACTTTTTCCCATCAGATGATCCGTCCCTTTTTTATCGAGCAATTATATCGTGGCTACACAATTCTGAGAAACGAACCCTATCATCATCAATAGCTGGTTTACATTCACAGGGAACAGTCACAGTATCATTCAAAGCCACTCCTCATGGCCTGGACTACCCTGGTGAACCGTTAACTATTGATCACACATCAGATAGACTATTCCTGCCAAGAGAATAAATCTGATGCTGTAAACTAATCACGACTATTTCCCTAATGTTAAGTTTTTGTTCTCTATATGATTTAATGTTATCAAATTGTTAACTTTAGATAACATTGGTCGTACTATTAGTAACATTAGCTTCATGCAGGGTGAAAACTATCCTACTTACATATATCCTTACTTTTGCCCTTGGCTTTCTTGCCATGGCTCAGGATGCTGTAGAGATCATAGCGGAGTTGCGTTTTGAGAGTAATTCCGAAAGGGAACTGTGGGAGGCCGGTCAACAGGATCCCTACTTACTTTTTAGGGCCGTACAAGCTGAAAAATCCCTTTCTGACAAGAAATGGAGTAATTTAGTAGCAGAATTAGATCAGAAATTCGAGAAGAAAGGGGCACATATAAATGTACTGCGCCAAATCTTTGAAAAATCCCACCAGCAGTTATTCAAAACTTACCAACAACATTCCACCTTCAATGCCATGCTGGATGAAGGTAAGTACGATTGTGTCAGTGCTTCAGCCGCCCTGGCCCTACTACTGGATCGCTATGATTTTGATTACAAAGTGGTAGAAACAGATTATCATGTATTTATTGTAGTCAGTATTGAAGGCAAGGATATTATTTTGGAAAGCACACTTCCCATAGGAGGAATGATCACAGCGCCGTCCGAGGTTGTCTCTTACCTGGAAGGTTATAACGTGGGTGATTCGGTGCAACTAAAGTCATTCAGTCAACGTCTAGGAGCGCCTAAAGTGGACTTATCAGACAATGCCATTTTTAGAAAAGTTAATCTTACCCAGTTGGCCGGATTACAATACTATAATGATGCTATTTCGCACTTCAATGAACAAAGCTTCGAAAAGGCTACTTCACAATTAACTAAAGCATTGAAGCTGTACAATTCTGAGCGTATAGAAGGGTTGAAGGCATTGGCAGAAGAGCAGGCAAGTTTACTGGCCATCTCAAACTAATACTGATCCCATAAAAGGAATCCAAAGCCCACCAGAACAATTACCACCCCTGTTGCAGGAGCTGGCCATTAAAATAATTTTATTTTAGTACTTGTCTGACACTGATTTGAAAACGTGAAGTCCAGTTATCCGGGTTATCAATCCGGTCATACCCCTCTTTCAAGTAAAGCAATACTATGCTTCCCTTATTAGAACGAGTATCTCCTGTTCTTTCAAAAAATACAATACCTACCCTAATATTTAGGATGCCACTTTATGACAAATGCCCTATTCCAGGAACAGGGCATTAAGTTAATTTAATGATGATGGTGTCCATCCGGGCCATGTGCATGCCCATGCTCGAGTTCCACAGGCAGTGCATCGCGCACTGCAATAATTTTGCCTTCAAAGAACAAATCATATCCTGCCAGAGGAGGATTAAAATCCATATGAACGCCAGTGTAATCGATCTTGGTAATTTCTCCCCGAATCTGCCCTCCTTTAGTATCCTGCATAGGAATAACATTTCCGACCCGGAGTAAATCTTTATTTTTCTTTCCCTTTTCCTTGAAATTAGCCTTTGGAATTACGGTCTTTTTCTCCTCCATATAATCTCCATAGGCATCCTCAAACCCCAAAAGTGCGGAAAAACCATCTCCCGCAGATTTTCCCAGCAATGCCTCTTCGAATTTGGGAAACACTTCTCCAGCGTTAAATAAAAAGTAGAAGGGTTTGTCCTCAGGCACAGATTCATAAGGAACCATTCCCGTCTCTCCATCATCTACTTTCAGGTCATAGCATACCGCTACCACTTTGCCCTTTTCTACTTTCATCTGTTTATAATTGTTTTAAATGGTCAGATGGAATCTCGCATGCATTATAATCATGCCAGTGTGTGACGCTTGCGTCATGCTCGATTTCATATGATTATAATTGTTTTTTTAAGGTCACATGAAATCTTTGACGATTAAAATAATCATTGTCCTGCGTGTTATAATGATGATTTTAATCGTGCCGGTTTCGTATAACTATCAAATCTAACCCCTATTGGAATATATAAGCTAATCCTACTTGGCCTACGAAGTTTTTTCTATCGTACCCGGGTACCACGTATTGGCCGGGGTCGTTTTCCAGATACCATTTATAGTTTAAGGTATTTACGTATTGCAAACGGGCATTCAGCAATACATTCCCAAACTTCCAATCCCCGATCAGGGATGGCACAAGATCCACATATTTATTTCTCAGATCCTTTGAAGCTTCGTATCTATAATAATAATAATCATTGTTATAGACAATCCGTTCCATTTGGAAGCCAATCCTATTCATATCATGGACCCAGGCAAATTCCAAAAAGATCACGTTGCTCCCTGGACCATTTCCTGCCCCCAGCACCTGGCCATTATGGGTATACCCGTCTACCACATGGCCGTGGATATACCAGGTATCCAGGTTCCTGATATCATCTCTTATTGTCTGTCCCGTTTGGGTCATTTCTGAGCTAAGCTGTAAATAATGTCCTGGTTTTTTCAGGCTCATTAAGTGGGAAAAACCAAACGTAAATGCACGTCCGGATTCAGGGGTACTTATAAAATCATTAAGCTTGCGGTCATTATCCCGTGTTCCATATTCACCATAAAATTCAAAGTGCCCCTCAGGGCTAAGCCATCTAAAAAATCCAGAACTAAATTGCTGTCTCTTTTCCTGAATAGGATCTACGATATTCTGGGCCTTTTTCCTGCCGTTGAAAACGGGAAGTACATCACCGATACCAGAGATATCATGCCGGTACATTTGGCTGGTGGATCCATACCCCAAAAAGAGTCCCGGCACCCATTTAGGCTGATAGGTCAGAACCAATCCAGATAAAAACCGCTTATTATCCTCAGGTTTTGGGATAAGCACATTGTTTTCCTGAATTCTGTAGTCAGGCCAAGGAGGAAGGAAGCCAGAGGATTTCAGGAAACCTCCGATCACTTGCCCTTCAAAAGATCCTATTTTCGTTTTTACCGGCTCCCGTGTATTTGCTGTAAAATGCACAAATCCCGGAGCATTATTACCTAGCAAAAGAGAGTTCCTTCTTCCAGGTCCCCACCAAAGATTTTCTGATGACACCCCTATTGAGTACGCATTGAAATTAAAACGAATACTGGATTGTCCCAAGTATGCCTGTACGTATGAACTACTACCAAAGCGCTCCGGCATATCAATCCTGTTCATGTAGTCATAATAAAACAGAATACTTGACTGATGCTCGATCGGGAAACCTATGTAATCACTATTCTGGGCCATCAGCAGCTCAGGCTGAAACTGAACGCTCAGTGGCCCATACGATAAATACATTCCTGGGCTCAGAATTGTCTGTAGTCCACGGTTGGGGATAAAAGCGCCATCATTGACACCAAAAGCATACGTAGAGTTGTATTGAAATTTAGCGACTGCAGGCATCATCAAAAACTTCCCTTTATCGTCCTTACCAAAAAATGTATGCACAGTGGACAAATCCATATCCACTACTGAACTATCCAGATCAAAACCATACTTGATCCCGAAAGCCGACACAGGATAAAGTGGCCTGATCATAAAAGAAGAAGCTGAGTCCACATTTCCAAGCAATTGCGCCCGTCTCAGGTAATCATCCAGCACAGGCGTACCCACGGGAACCGTCTGAGCCAATGAATAATTGTCCAACGATAGGAATAGCAAAGCAGCCCCCAAAAAACAATTCAAAAATTTTCTTGTCTTCATCATTCTCATTTCACGGTAAGGGCATCAACGGTTATTCCTGCAAGAGACCAGGATTCATCACAAAATGGATCAGGAGAATTCGAGGCCACAAGATCTGAATTCATATAAATCCGGGCAATTGAACTACTGTGTTCGATTAGTTTTGAAAACCTGTACCGGGTAGTAAAATTGGGTGTGGCTCCGAAAAGGCAACGTCCGGGTATATCCGTTTGAATTGCACCTGTTTTCGGTCTGTTTGTTTTTGAAAATGTATCCGGAAACGACTGATATAGGCAATAAGTAGATTCGCAGGGAGTATTAGAAAATGTAGTTCTGAAAATCTCTTCATTGTCCACTCCAAAAAACCATTGATCCGGGCCACTTACTCCATCTGAAGTATTACCATCCCAGCTATCATGGATCAAAATCTCAAACGTAATTCTAAGTAGATTATGTGGCGGCAAATTGGATAAATTGACTGCAACTTCCTCATTATGATAATACCCCACGACCGTATCATTTTCAAAAATTACCAGCCTCGCGTTTTCAAATCCTGCCAGATCCAAATCAGAGAACTCATTGGTATAGGCAACCACATCGGATTCTAACGTATCTGCACAGGAGAAAAATAAAACTACGGCCACGAGTAGCAAAAGAGATTTTACTCCCTTAGACCAAATATTGCAATCCATCAAATTCAGTTAGTTAAGAAAATATAACGCTGCAAAGAAACAAAAAAGGAGCCAAAACAGGCTCACTAAAAGAACGGTATTTTAAACCAATGCCTCCAAAAGGATTTACTATTTTTGGGATGAATAAAAAAAATGCAATGGCTACTTTTACAATAGTCGCAGGTGCACGGCCCAATTTCATGAAAATTGCACCAATCATCCATCAGTTTATCAAAAAACAAGAGCAAGGCATTGAAGTCAATTATCGGTTAGTCCACACCGGACAGCATTACGATAAAAAAATGTCCGGAGACTTTTTTGAGCAACTTAATATCCCAGAGCCACATGCCAACCTTGGTGGGGGTGGTGGTACCCAAGCTGAACAAACTGCCGCAATTATGGTCGCTTTTGAAAAAGAATTGCTGGAAAACCGTCCTGATCTAGTGTTGGTAGTAGGGGATGTCACCAGTACACTTGCCTGCTCGATTGCTGCCAAAAAACTTCAAATAGATGTCGGTCATGTGGAAGGTGGAATCCGGTCAGGAGACCTTGGCATGCCAGAAGAAATCAACCGGATGGTAACAGACAGCATTACAGACCACTTCTTCACTACCTCAGAAATTGCCAATAACAATCTGCGGAAAAGTGGCTTCCCTGAGGAAAACATCCACTACGTGGGGAATACTATGATAGACACGCTGATGGCTCAAATGCCAAGGTTTCAAAAACCCGAGGGAGAATTATTCAGCACACTTGAATCAGGGCAATACTTTGTCATGACGATGCACCGCCCTGCAAATGTCGATCAGGAGCATAAACTGAAAGCCATGATCGAGGCAATATTGGAAGGCACACAAGGTCTTCCCATCCTATTTCCGGTTCATCCGAGAACAGCCAAAAATCTTCAATCCCTCGGAATTGAAGCCCCAAACCTGCATATGAGTGATCCATTGGGTTATCTGGAATTCAACTACCTGGTCAAAAATGCCAAAGGGGTAATTACTGATTCTGGGGGAATTACCGAAGAAGCATCGGTAATGAATGTGCCATGTATCACGCTGCGCGATACTACTGAACGGGCAGAAACTATCCATCTGGGTACCAATGAGCTTGCAGGGACAGACCCCACCAAACTTAGGCCCTATTTGGAAAAAATCATGAAAGGCGAGTGGAAACAATACCAAGGTATCCCGCTTTGGGATGGAAAAACAGCAGAACGCATCGTAAGTATTCTTATTGATTCTTATCCTGCGAGCTAAGATGGAAGCAAAAGAAAGAATAGCGTTTTTGGTAGAAAAACTACAGCTTATACCACATCCAGAGGGTGGATATTATTCTGAAACCTATAGATCTGATGCTTTGGTTGGTACAGATTCAGGCCAACGAAACCTAAGCACTGCCATCTATTTTCTCCTTACCTCAGAAAGCGTATCAAAATTCCATCGTATTAAAAGCGATGAATTGTGGTTTTTTCATGAAGGAAGTACGCTTACCGTCCATACATTGGGTGAACTAGGCCATCAACAGCTTTCGCTAGGATACCCATCAAATAAGAATAAGTCAGTTGCCCAACAGTTGGTGCCCGCCAATACGATCTTTGGAAGCACCGTAGATGAGCCAGACAGCTATGCGTTGGTTTCCTGCGTAGTGTCTCCAGGTTTTGATTTTAAAGATTTTGAACTTTTCAGTGAGACAACTCTTCTCAAAGACTTCCCTGAATCTTCTAACATCATCAAAAAATTGACATGAAACCGAGCAGGTTGCAGGCAGCAAACGGACAGATGATTAGCCAAAATGCAAGATTCCATCTGAACATGTTAAAACAATTATAAACACATGAAAAAGGCTCCGCGTGGGAGCCTTTTTCATTGTGAAGGTTGTGCTTTAGAATGAGAAGGAAACTCTCATATTAATTTTTGTCCCTGGAGAAAGACTGCTGAAGATCTGATCTTCTGCCTCGTATGATTTATACACATACTCCTTTTTAGAATTCAGGATATTCTGAACACCAACACCAGCCTGGATACGCTCATCTGCGCCAAAGGTCTTGTTAATGTTCAAGTTCAAGCTATTGAAAGGGACTGAATAGGTATCCGTTCTGTTACCAAAACCTACGTATTGCAGGGATGATCCCTGTACATTGTAGAATACACCGGCTTCCCAGCCTGTAGTAAAAGAGTTATAGCTCAATCCTGTATTGATCAGGTACGGAGCCTGACCAGCCATATCACGGGTGTTCTCGATATCCTGCCCTTCTCTGGCGCTAAGTTGTCTTGACCTATATTCTGACTCGGACATTTCAATCTGCGACTTTGTAATTGTCACATTGGTATTCCAGCTGAAATTCTCAAAACTAGGAGCAATAAATTTCAGCGACCTTCTGAATTCCAATTCCAAACCTGCCACCGTTCCGTCACCTACGTTTCTTGGCTGGAAAGTGCCTGGATCTGCAAGAAACTGAACCATTTCGATAGGCTTCTCAAATGTTTTATAGAAAGCACTTACAGAAAGCATTTGCCCTTTGTCCTGGAAAGCTTCCCATCTCAAATCAAAGTTATTCACATGGGTAGAAACTAAGTTGCCATCCCAAAGAACCTCTGTACCTCCATTGGTAGTCTCCGGATAAAGCCCTCCGATGAAAGTTCTGCCTGTGATCGGGTCAAGGATTTCAGCGTAAGAAAGTTCCTTGAAAGAAGGCCTTGCAATAGTTCTGGAAGCGGAAGCACGAAGATTTTGATTTTCTTTCAGGTTGAAAATCAAGTTGACGGTAGGAAAGAAATCCATGTCATCCAACACTTCTACCAAATCATAATCGATCGTACCAGTTTGGTTAGTTCCTGTGTAATACTGGTTGAATTTCTCTACTCTCAAGCCGACAATAGCTTTCAACTTCTCAGTAGGGTTTGCCTCCAAAGAAGCATAACCTGCCATGTTGGTAGCAATAGAGTTGTACGCATTGGCATTGATAGGAATGAAATCTGCGTTGTACCTTACCCCATTTCTATTATCGGCAGAGAAAAGGTTTTCGTCAAGTAAAATCTGGTTTGGATCTCCGGTGAATTCAGTGTTTCCTGTGGCAAACTGAAAGCTTTGAATATTAAAATCACGTTGTTTGAACACATAATTCCCTCCAAATTTCACTTTGCCCTGTCTGGAGAAAAGTGTCAGGTTTTTGGAAATATCCCCTTTGGCAACAATGCTGTATTCTTCCAGGTCTCTCCATATTCTAGCTGGCAGACCAACTTCTGTAGAGATGGTATTTGTAGGCTCCCTGAATCTGGTAAACCTGATATCCGGATCAGCTATAGTTGATCTGGTCGGGGCCACTTTCCAATTGATTTCCCACTCATTTCCGTTGAGGTAATGGGTACCTGCCAGTAAGATGCTTGTCAAACCTCTTTGGCTGTATTCCAGGTTATACTGCTTTGCTTCGAAGTTTGCTCCCAGGTTGGTGTTGATAAAATTAAATTCACCGGCTTTTGATTCTCCGTTTTGCAGGTGCATCAGGTTTAATTTGAATTTGGAATGATCCGTTTTCAAAGCGATGCCGGCAAGTCCCCCCAGTAGTACATTGTTCACCCCGAAGTCACCTCGCTGTCTTTCCAATGGCTCCAGTTCGGTCTGGTCCGCTTCCCTAGGCTTAGCATACAGGTTGTATTCCGCATCCTGATAAAATTCCGTCTCGTTCTTATAGGTCAGGGCGAAGTTATAGCCCCAAGTTGCTTTTGGTCTGGCAAATTGATTTCCCATAGAAAAGCTAACCCCAACGTCCATTAAGCTATTAGCTCTATAACCACCTAATGTTTTATTGAAGTCCCCAAGAATCTGCTGGTACTCTAATCCTTTTGGACCATTCGGGTTACCCACTGCATCGCCATACTGGGGGATGTCGGTTCTCCCATCAGTAGGAATTGCTCTTGTACCATCATCAAAACCTAAAAAGTCTGTATTTCCACCATCATATTTGAGGAAGTTTGAATTGAAGTGCATCGAAGGATTGATGCCACCACTGAGGCTCAAACGCATGGATTTTTCTTCAGGAAAATCTTTTGTCTCTATGTCTACCACACCACCGGTGAAATCCGCCGGTAAGTCTGCGGTGAAAGATTTTGAAACGATGATGTTGTCGATCACATTGGTAGGGAATATATCCATCTGGATCGTATTTCTATCCGGATCAAGGCCTGGAATATCGACGCCGTTTAAAACAGTTTTGGTGTATCTGTCTCCCAGCCCTCTAACATAGATGTATTTACCACCTTCGATGGATACACCCGTTACGCGCTTTACAGCGGATGCAGCATCCCCATCACCGATCTGGCGGAAAGTGCTCGCTGAAATACCGTCGATTAGGTTGGCGGCATTTCTTTTTACAGAAAGAAGTGCAGACTCAGTAGTTCTAATGGCCGAAGCAGATACGGTAACACCCTCAAGATCAGAAGCCTCCTCAGCCATCAACAGATCACTGATTACATTCACCTCCCCAGCTTTAACAGCTACTTCAGTAAGGTTGATGGAAGAATAAGAAATGTAAGAAACCTGCAGGGTATAGGTACCTGGGGCAACTTGGATTTCAAACTTACCATCGAAATCTGTTACTGCGCCGGTAGATGTTTCTTTCACCAGGACTGAAACACCATAGAGTGGTTCTCCCGTGGCTTCCTCGAAGATCGTACCGCGAATAGTACCATTTTGGGCAAATGCGAAACCTGCAAATACCTGTGAAAGCACCAGCAGAAGTAAAACCAGGAATCCCTTCATTAGCGGATTAGTAGATTGATTGTTCATACAGCAATTTTTAAATACTTAAAAAGAAGGAAGAAAGTAACCTTGCAAGTCCCTCCTTCCTTCTTTGAAAAGTGTGTGATTATTAAAGATCAGAAATGGCTCCTGAAGCGGATGTCCAAGACCAAGTGCTTGCGAAAGCAGCCTTGTCAGCACCTACTGTATTTGCACCGGCAGCCACACTTGTAGCATAGGCAGCAGTTCCGTTTTTGAATACTGCATCAAGTGCAACACCCTCAGCAAGAGTAGCTTCAAGATTCATGAATTTCAATTCGCCGTCAGCGAAAGTGGCAAGCGTCTTGTCTCCGCTTAGAGAAAGATCGCCACGTCCTTCCGTATCAGCAGGATTTGCAAAATTGAAGAAGTAAATGTTTTCGAAAGTACCTCTTGCCCCATCTCTGAAGTCACCTAATTCGGATACATCGTTTCCGATTATCGTACCGTTTTTCAAGGTATGACCTGCATTGAATGAGCCTTCTGGACCGTCAATTTCAAGTGCATGGTCCGTTTCGGCGCCTGCCACTAAAATAAAGTTGTCCATAGTACCTGACCAAGCCTGGTCTGTATCTAACAAGTCATCACCGGCGTTCCAGATGATTGCGTTCTTAACATTCACAGCACCACCGAACCATTCGATTCCATCATCTTGGTTACCGATTACTTCTACGTTTTCGATGATAGTTCCTGATCCTACAGCTCCTAGTGTAAGGCCATTGATTTCATTTCCTTCACCGATGTTGGCACCACCATGGCGGATAGAGATGTATTTGATGATTCCAGAATTGTCCTCATCATCAGATCCTCCATAAAGCCCATTTGTATCGGATGGCGGGATACCTTCGATTTGCGTTTCGGTCACATCCCCTGCCAATGAAGCTTTCGCGTTACCCAATATGAGCAATCCACCCCAAAGTCCGGAAATATCAGACTCAAGATTTGGAGAAGCGATTTCGCCCGGTGCGATTTCGTCGGCCACAGTAGTAAAAATAATAGGGGAGTCAGCTGTTCCCTGTGCATCTAGTTTAGCTCCTCTTGCGATAATCAACGCGGTGGCATTGGATCCAGATCCAACTTCGCCTTTGACAATTACACCAGGCTGAATAGTAAGGGTATTTCCAGAAGTAACTGCAATTCTACCACCAAGGACATACGTTTTGCCCGTTTCCCAAGTAGTATTTGAACTGATGTTGGATTCTACCAAAAGGACATCATCCTCATCCGGATCGACTGGAGTCGGATCTGGGTCGTTGCCATCTACACAGCTGGTGAAGCCAATCACAACCGCCGCAAACATGAATAATAGGTAGTTGAACTTTTTCATTGAGATATTATAATTGATTATGGTTTTGCCCTTTTTGACGTTGCAAATCTGACTCAATTTTTGACCTCAAAAGAATTTTGTGAATTATGCTTTTTTTAACAAAGAGCACCATATTTAATATTGGAATAACAAAAAAGACATAAAAAAAGGCTTCTCTTTCGAAAAGCCTTTTTTTGCAGAAACAGCTGCTATTTCAATGTTATGGATTTGTTAATCGGAACCTTCTCCAGAAGGATTTTCACCAGGTCTCTCGTATTAATACCGTCTGCCTCAGCTTCATAATTGAGGATGATCCGGTGATTTAGTACATCTTCTGCTATTTCCTTGATGTCTTCCGGCAAAACATAATCCCTTCCATCCATAAAGGCAACAGCCTTCGATGCCAAGTTCAAATTGATACTCGCACGGGGAGAAACTCCAAACTGAATGTATTTGGCCTCTTCATTGAGCCCGTAATGCTGCGGGAATCTGGTCGCAAAAACCAGTTCTATAATGTAGTGTTCCAGTGGTTCTGCAATTTTCACGAAATTGATCTGGTCCCGGATCTCAAAGATATCCTGCTTGGAAAGCATCGCATTTACTTCAGAGCTGAAGGACATATTCGCCATCCTGCGCATCACTTCCATTTCGTCGGCCTTGCTTGGATAATCTATATGCACCTTCATCATGAATCTATCCACCTGCGCTTCCGGCAAAGGATAGGTTCCTTCCTGATCTACTGGATTCTGAGTTGCCAACACCAGGAAAGGACGATCAAGCTGATAGGTAGTTTCACCGATGGTAACCTGCTTTTCCTGCATAGCTTCCAACAGTGCAGATTGCACTTTAGCAGGAGATCGGTTCACTTCATCCGCAAGAATCAGATTGGAAAAGATAGGCCCCTTTTTCACTTCGAAATTGGCTGCCTGCTGGTTGTAGATCATGGTACCGATCAGATCCGCAGGAAGTAAATCCGGAGTAAATTGGATTCTGTTGAAATCCAGATGTAAAACTTTTGCCAGCGTATTTACCGTCAAGGTCTTTGCCAACCCAGGTACACCCTCCAAAAGTATGTGTCCATTGGTAAAAAGTCCAATCAATAATCGATTGACCATTCTGTCCTGGCCTACTACTACTTTTCTTACTTCCTGTATTACGTCTGCTATTTTTTCCTGATGCATGGAATTAAATCTTTGAGTGCTGTTAAAGGGAGTCTAAAATAGAGGTTTTTGTCCCAAAGGACAATCTTAAATCTTAGAAGCGGTAAAGCATAGCCAAGAAAGGGAATTTAGGAAATTTTAAGAAGGTTTCCAGCGTTGGTGGTGATAAGGGGAAATGTTGTAAAGATCGACCCTCAATTACGATTTGGCTTATTCAAACCAGTCTTTTTGAATCCAGTCAAGCCCAACCTGTGATAAATCGTCTGCTCATCGATCTGCTGCACTTCCCCTACTTTAAAGCCACTGATTGTTAATTTCTCCATAGACCAGCGGACCAGTCTCAACGTAGGATGGCCTATTGCCGCAGTCATTTTGCGTACCTGTCGGTTTTTGCCTTCTATCAGAGTAAGAGAAATCCATGTATCCGGAATCGAAGCACGGTAGCGAATCGGAGGATCACGGTCAGGAAGGGAGGGAATCGGATCAAGAATTTTGGCGATTGCCGGTTTGGTCTTATAATCACGGCCATCCACATTGATGAGCACGCCCTGTGTCAACTCTTTCAAAGATGCCGCTTCGGGAGAACCCTCCACCTGGGCATAATAGGTACGCTGGTGACCAAAGCGCGGATTTAGCAGGTGATGATTAAGGGATTTGTCATTGGTGATAATCAGAAGCCCCTCTGAGTCCTTATCCAATCTTCCCACTGGATATACATCCTTTGGAAAATCAAAAAGAG
The DNA here is from genome assembly GCF_001442615.1 of Algoriphagus resistens. Lineage (GTDB taxonomy): Bacteria > Bacteroidota > Bacteroidia > Cytophagales > Cyclobacteriaceae > Algoriphagus > Algoriphagus resistens. The sequence continues at coordinate 170,683 of NZ_LMXN01000010.1, forward strand.
AGGCAAGCGTCTGCCCCTCTCCCGAAAATTGACATAAGACCCCAAAGGGCTTGTAAATGATAAAGTAGCTGGCCAAAGTCAGTGAATTAACTTCCGCAACCTACACAGTCTATGCTGGAATCCGTTGGTTTCACACCGTCACGCTCCATTTTCAGGTTGTGGATTTTGTCACGAATTTCCATGTCTGCAAACATATCACCAGTGATTTGCGCCTCCAAAGCTTGGATTTGCTCGTTGTAGTTTTGAATTTGTGCCTCGTTCATAAAAGTTATAGTTGAAGGGTTGAAATGATATCCTAAAATAGCCAACGATCCTGAAAAGTTCCTGACCCTGGCCTCATTATTTTCATCAAAAATGATTCCAACTGAGCAGTAGAAACTTACCTTCAGAAAAACACCCGATAAAAATGCCTAACTCCAACCTAGTGAATCTTCGCCAACACTTGCATCAAAATCCTGAGACTGCGGGAGAAGAATCCGGCACAGCAGCTAAGATTATGGCCTTTTTCACAAAACTTACTCCAGATCAAACCATAGAAAAGCTTGGAGGCAATGGTCTTGCATTTGTTTTCAAAGGCCAAAATCCAGGACCACGGAGTTTGTTTCGCGCTGAGCTGGATGCACTTCCTATTCTTGAAACCGGAGAACCAGGCTATAAAAGCCAGGTAGACGGTAAAGCGCATCTTTGTGGCCATGATGGTCATATGGCGATTATTTGTGGATTGGGGGAGAAACTAGCTGCGGAAAGACCAGAGAAAGGGGAAGTAGTGTTACTTTTCCAGCCTGCAGAGGAAACCGGTGAAGGGGCCAGATGGATCTTGGATGATCCGAAATTTCTTCAAATCAAACCAGATTATGCCTTTGCCCTTCACAATTTGCCTGGTTTTCCACTCAACCAATTGGTCACTAGAAAAGGTACATTTGCCGCTGGAAGTACTGGGCTGACGATTGCCTTAACTGGCAAAACCTCTCATGCAGCACACCCCGATGCGGGGATCAACCCGGCCCAATCGATCGCTGAATTGATTCAAGTCCTCCCGAAGCTACCGGAAAAACTCGAGACTTTTGCCTTGGTAACTGTCGTTCACGCGGAGATCGGAAGTTTGGCTTTCGGAACAAGTGCCGGTAAGGGAAGTTTAAGTCTGACCATCCGGGCTTTCGACCAAAATGAGCTGGAAACCTTAATCGAAATGATTACCAAGGAAGCCAATCGAATAGCTTCGGCTGAAGGGCTAGGCTGTGAGTTCAGATTTGTGGAATCATTCGCCGTTTCTGAAAACCATCTAAAAGCTTCTGAAATCGCCGAGGGAGTAATGAAAAACTCAGGTCTGGACATGATAGAAAAACCGGAACCCTTTCGCTGGTCAGAGGATTTTGGGTTATTCAGTCAAAGCTGCCCAGCCTACCTTTTCGGATTGGGAGCCGGTGAAGATTGTCCGCAACTGCATGAGCCTACCTATGATTTTCCTGATGAACTGATAGAAACAGGAGTAATGATCTTTGAGGGAATTGCAAGAAAAGTAAATGGATGAAATCAAGCATAACGCAAACGTCACATACCGGGATGATTCTAATGATGCGAGATTCTACGTGGCCAATGAAATCAATTATAAACACATTAAAAATTAGCTGATTACCTTCAGTGAAGCTATCCCCATAATTACTTTGCCCATCAGGCCAGAAGACCGATGACGGATTACCAAATCCTATAATGCTTTAGCCTTTACTGGCAGTAAAGTGGATTAACGCTAAGTCCGGCTTCTAGAGAAGCAGCACAACTTTGTGCAGTTGCGAGAGAATTAATAATGCCAAAAAACCGGCTTTCGCCGGCTTTATTGTGAGTTACAAATCTGAATATTCTGCCGGATAGAGCAGCTTTGTGTCGTTTCGGGACACGGTATTGGCATATTCAGGAAGATCTTTCATGCCTGCCCAGTCCGGATCCGATCCGAACTGCTTCCAATGTTCATTTCTGATGTCCATGTTTTCATGGGTAGTCATATATACCAGATTTGGCATATTAGCTCCGGCGATAGTCTCTGCATAGAAGATAGGACTGCAGTTTAACTTTTCGAAAATATCCATTTCCCCTGAGTTGAACATTTTCACTTTCTGCTTATAAAGGCGCTCGGTTGCCCCTTCATAGCTTCTCAGTTCGTAAACTCTGTCCTTCTTGGCATTTGTCAATGTTGACTCTGCAAACTTCGGTTGTCCTGTCATAGCCTGAAGCAGGGAGGTTTCGATTCGTTTGTATGGAGGTTTTGCATGAGAAGCATTGATGTATGCACTTCCTGCGGCCTGATAAGTTTGGTCTTTAGCCAGTTTGGATTCCAAACCCACATATTCATCCAATGACTTAAACGGCACAAATAAATAAACTGCCTTACCTGCATTAGGCTGGGAGTCAATCGGCTTGAAAACCCCTACTTTGGCAATTCCGTGCTTGTGGGCGGCCGGGATAAAAGCATTGGCCAGGTAGTCATCAAGCATTCCCTCCTGCTCGGCATTTTCGATGTGATAGATTCTCAACTCGTAGAAATCCCTCTTTTGAGCCATCAGATTTGCGCTGATAAAAAACGCCACTGCTATGGCACTAAAGAAAATCAGTTTGCTTGCATTCATTTTAGGTTTGGTTTTAGGTTTAATGGTATAATAACTATGAATATACGCAATAATGCCAGTAGAAAATATTCTCCATGCTTTACTAGACGGAGGGCCGAATTGGCCTCTACGCCAGTGCTCTTCAAATCCTACGATGGTTTAATTGCTTTACTGACAGAAAAGCGGATATCCATATGCAGAAACAGCTTGTTTCTGCATATGATAAGATGCTAAGTTTAAAAAAGAAAAGCCGACTTGCGCCGGCTTTTTTTATTATTGGTTAGATTTTGCTTTCTTCATAGGATTACTACCTGTAGATGCACCCCGCGCCGCTCCTGATCCTTTGAATAACTCGAATCTGCTCGGCTGATATTGTCTTGGCCAATAATTACTGGATTCGTCGATATCGGCGGTTTCTCTCTTAGGGTCAAGAATGATTTGGGTGACTTCCTTCTCTTTCACAAATACTTTTGTGACCTGTGATTCATTCTTTCTCCATATTTCTACGGGAATTCTGTCTATCTCAGAAGTACCATCCGCATACTGGAACTCCAAAATAATCGGCATTACCAACCCGCCTACATTCTTGAAAGTAATTTCGTAGAAGTTCAGATCACGGCCCATCAACTCTTTTTCCTTAGGTGAAAGGCTTGCCATAAATTGCTTATAGTTTTCCTCGTCTTCAGGAGTTACGGTAAATGGATTATAGCTGGTATAGAAATCATGCGTTTCGGGGTTGGCCTCCACGACAGTTTCTTTTACATCATTTCTATTGAATTCCTTAGACACATAATCTTCCTCACGGTCAGCTTCGGCCTTCATCGCCTCTTTCTTTTCCGCAGGGGTACGGTTATCCATTTTATAAAGTGCCACATTTTCAATAGCGATATCCACAGGCTCAGTGCCATAGAACCATCCCCTCCAGAACCAATCCAGATCCACGGCAGAAGCATCTTCCATGGTGCGGAACAAATCCTCAGGAGTCGGGTGTTTAAACTTCCATCTTCGGGCGTATTCCTTGAATGCATAATCAAACAACTCTCGTCCCATCACTGTCTCACGCAGGATATTCAGAGCGGTAGCCGGTTTAGCATAAGCATTTGGACCGAATTGAATGATATTTTCAGAGTTTGTCATGATCGGCTCCAGGGTATTTTTGGCACTTCTCATGTAAGGAACAATCTTATGCGCCGGTCCACGGCGGGAAGGGAAATTACGATCCCATTCCTGCTCTGCCATAAACTGCATAAAGGTATTCAAGCCCTCATCCATCCAAGTCCACTGACGCTCGTCAGAGTTTACGATCATAGGAAAAAAATTGTGTCCCACTTCGTGGATAATTACCCCGATCATTCCGTTTTTCACCGCTTCCGAATAAGTTCCGTCAGGATCAGGCCGCCCGTAGTTAAAGCAGATCATCGGATACTCCATACCATTGGCAGCTTCTACAGAAATGGCCGTAGGATAAGGATAATCGAAGGTATGGGAGGAATAGGATTTGAGCGTATGAGCGACCACCCGTGTAGAGTACTGACCATAGAGAGGATTGGCCTCTTTGGCATAATAGGACATTGCCATCACGTCTTTGCCGCCTTGCTTCACAGCCATTGCATCCCAGATGAATTTGCGGGAGGAAGTCCATGCAAAATCCCGGACGTTTTCTGCCTTAAATTTCCAGGTCTTTTTAGCTGTGGATTTTCCTTTTTCAAGTTCGATTGCCTCATCCTGGGTACGGATAACCACTGGAGCATCGTACGTTTTCCTCGCAGTATTCCATCGATTCAATTCCGTAGCGGAAAGAACCTGACTAGCATTCTGCAGTTCTCCGGTGGCTCCGACCATATGGTCTGCCGGCACTGTGATATTCACTTCATAATTTCCAAACACCAAAGCAAACTCACCAGAACCCATGAATTGCTTGTTTTGCCAGCCTTCGAAATCTGAATAGACAGCCATTCTCGGAAACCACTCTGCCATGGTATAGAGGTAATTGCCATCTCCCTCAAAGTACTCATAGCCAGGGCGACCACCAACATACCCTACCCGATCTGTAATATTAAATGACCACTCTACACCAAAGGTGAAGCTTTCCCCAGCTTTAAGCGGAGCTGGCAAGTCTATGCGCATCATGGTTTTATTTACCGTCACTGGCAAGGGGTTGCCTTTGGCATCTTTTACTTCAAGCACTTTATAGCCAAAATCCTCATTTGCCCAGATCAGTCCTTCAAGGTTTCGAAGGGTCATTCTGGAACCAATGGAGCTTTCTGCAGTCTTGGGGGAATCAGAATCTGCCCCACGCTGATTTTCCTCCAACTGTACCCACAGATAAGTAAGTTGATCGGGGGAGTTATTGATATAGGTAACTTTCTCAGAACCTTTGATGGATTGATTGGCATCATCCAGCTCCACATTGATCACATAATTCGCCTGTTGTTGCCAATACATATGGCCCGGTGCGCCTGAGGCAGTTCTATATACGTTTGGAGAACGCAGCATGGGGCCAAGCTGCTCAAAACGCTCTGCGTGATTCTGCTCAGAGTGCTGCGCAAAAGCTGGAAAAACCCCTGTGACTGCCAATGCTGCAAGTGCTAGTAATTTTTTCATCTGTGATATCAGGTTGTTTAATTTTCTAATCTATACTTAGGTTTAACGCTGTTTTTTACCAAAATTTCGTCTCCAGCATCAGCATCAAGGCAACACCAAAGACCATCGAAGAAACCACCAATGTCCATTCCTTTCTACTTACTCCAGCAATACCGACTAAAATGGATGTAATAAGAAGAAATACACCAACTATAATCAGCTGGCCTAATTCTAAGCCCAGATTGAATGCAAGCAACGGCTGCCATATACTTGCCTCTTTGCCCAAAAGGCTTCTCAGATAGGTAGAAAACCCCAATCCATGAATTAACCCGAAGAATAACGCGAAGATATAATTGATAGAAAGTCCCTTGCCGGAAGCAGGTTTTGGACGCAGAATTGTAATGAAAGCGGTGATCGCTATGGTAACAGGAATCAGGAATTCGATTAAATCAGAGTTTACATTGACCACTTTGAAGGTAGCCAAAGCTAAGGTTAAGGAATGGCCAATCGTGAATGCAGTCACTAAAATCACTACCTTACGCCAGTCCCTGGGAATAAAGACCGCACATAGTGCCAAAACGAAAAGAATATGGTCATAACCCTGGATATCGAGGATATGCTGCAGACCTAGACGAAAATATAATTGAAATGAGTTCATAGAAGGGGTGAATTACTTCTAAAGGAAGTAATTTGCGCAATAATACGTTTTAATTAGGAGAAAAGACAGTCAGCACAACACCAAATGCAACAGTATTACATATTATTGCTCAGCCTGGGATGGCTGGTATTTGCACATCCGTTTCACCTCAGTTTGACGGAGATCAGATGGAATAAAGACACTAAGAAACTGGAAATTTCGCAGAAAATTTTTTGGGATGATCTGGAAATCGCCCTGAGTGGATATCACAATGAATCGATTGATTTTTTGAATCCAGCAAACAAAGAAAAACTTCATAAACAAATCCAATCCTATTTGCTGGAGCAAAATACAATCTGGATTGAAGAAAGCGTCGTTCCAATAAATTTCATCGGATACGAAGTGGAAGAAGACGCTGCCTGGTTCTACTTAGAATCTGAACTGGTCAAAAAACCTACTTCTCTCAAGGTTAAAAACTCGTTACTGGTCACAAATTTTCCAGATCAAAAGAATGTAGTTCAATTTTATTTTGAAACAAACGCACCTAAAAGCATAATACTTGGAAAAGGTATGGAGTCAGGCGTTCTTAATAAATAAAAGAACATTTATAGTTTAACCTAAAATTTTAGCAGAAATACATTACTCTTTCAATATTATTTTTTTTAATTGAAAACTGATCTTTCATATTTTTAATATGTTGCTCAATTTTTGAGTAGAAAAACCGAAATAGCACCTTAAAAAGGTCTTTACAGGCGATTCTGACGCAGAGGAAGATTCCTTCAGAATATTATTAGGAAACCAATTTTATCATTACATTAATAGTCAGATTCCTTATAGTAGGGGATCAACAATTTACCCATCTCAAACCTGACAGGTTACACGAACCTGTTAAAATTTTACTAAACTTATGTGTAAACCGATTTACCCAAAATCTCGGGCACTTCCTCCATGGAAAAATTTTCATGGCCTTGTGCTCACACTTGTCCTGCTGATTTTTATGGCAGGAACCTCCTACGCCCAAACTAGAAGTGTAAGCGGCGTAATCAAATCCTCAACCGGCGAGACTATGCCCGGTGTAAATGTTCTGGTTAAAGGTACCACCATTGGTACGGCCTCAGATATTGACGGCAACTTTAGCTTAACCGTCCCCTCTGACGAATCTATCTTAGTTTTCTCGTTTATTGGCTACACCTCCCAAGAGGTGCTGGTAGGTAACGCCAGTGAACTGAACGTTGTCCTGGAGGAGGATCTTTCTTCACTTTCTGAAGTAGTTGTAGTAGGATATGGTACCCAGGAACGGGCCACGGTCACCGGGGCCATCTCTTCAGTGGGATCAGAAGAAATCCGTGCTCTGCCGGTAGCCAGCATAGCCTCAGCTATTCAAGGTAGGGCTGCAGGTGTCAATGTCACCAACACCGGCTCCCCCGGCACCAGTCCTATCGTCAGGATTAGAGGCATAGGCACCGTGGGGGACAATAATCCCTTGTATGTAATTGACGGGATGCCTGCTGGGGGATTAAATGAAATCAATCCTGCAGACATAGAATCCATAGAGGTGCTTAAAGATGCTTCCACAGCTGCCATCTATGGCTCTAGAGGGGCAAACGGTGTGATCTTGGTGACTACCAAAAAAGGAAAAAAAGGAAAACCGCTGGTGACTATGGATGCCTATTATGGCTCACAGCAGGCCTGGAAAACCCTGGATCTACTCAATAGGGACCAATACATAGCGTTTGGTAGGGAGTTATTGGGGAATGCAGGGGATGACCCTCCGGCACGGTTTGACAACCTGGGAGAATTTGCCAATAATGACATAGACTATCAGGATGAGATGTTCCGTACCGCCCCTATCCAGGACTACAACCTGGGAATATCCGGCGGTACTGACAATGTTCTCTACAATTTCTCCCTGGGCTACTTTGCTCAGGAAGGTATCATGAGAGGTACGGATTTCGAGCGGGTATCTATGCGCTCGAATACGGAATACAAAGTTCATGACAGGGTAAAAATCGGGCAGACGCTCACCATTGCCTATTCCAATAGAAACATTGAGCCTTTTTCTGGAGGTAGAAGCCAACTGGAGCATATCGTAAAAGCCGTTCCCTACATACCGGTCCGGGATGCCTCCCGCCCAGGTGGATTCAGGGCCTCCGATAGAGTGGATGGTTCCGATCCCGAGAATCCGGTTCTCAATGCCGAACTAAGAGAAAACAACAGTCAGGAATACAAAATTCTAGGCTCAGCTTATATCAATGTAAATATCCTAAAAGGACTTGATTACAAATTTCTGGTAGGTTTGGATGTGGGAATAGGGGATAATTTTCAATACAGTCCAAGTTTCGATGCAGGGGATTTTAGTGTTTCCCCCTTTGCTACAATCTCCAAGACCAAAACAAATTTTGTGTCTCCGCTTTTCAGCAATCAGCTAACCTATGAGAAAGATTTTGGCAAACACCACATTGATCTTTTGGGTGTAATTGAGAGACAAACTTCCACATTTACAAGCTTAAATGGTTCTGGACAAAACTCGTTGACTAACGATGTCAGAGAACTTCAGGGGGTGGAAAACCAAACCACTACCAGCTCTAAAACGGAATATGCGCTAATATCCTATGTAGGCAGGATCAATTATGATTACGCCCAGAAATACCTGGTAAGTGCCAGCATAAGGAGGGATGGAGGATCAAGGTTTGGCCCTGAAAACAAATGGGGTACTTTCCCTTCCGTATCCTTAGGATGGAGAATAAGCGAAGAGGGATTCATGAAAAGCCTGGCGGCTGTAAGTGATCTTAAACTCCGCGCGAGTTACGGGGAGACCGGAAATGACAGAATCGGGGACTATGCCTATCAGGCTACCATCAATTCCGACTTATTTTACAATTTTGACGATAATCTGCTTACCGGAAGTACCATTACGGCTCTTGCCAACGCAGAATTGAAATGGGAAACTACGATTATGAAAAACCTTGGCTTGGATTTAGGTTTATTCAATGACCAGTTCAATTTATCCCTGGAGCTCTTTGAGAACACCACAGAAGGCATGCTTCTGGGAGTACCAATTCCTCCCTCCTTGGGTTATGATGGTGCACCGGTAGCCAATGTAGGAACTGTAAAAAATACCGGTTTTGAAATAACAGCCGGATACGAACTGCGTAAGAGCGATTTTCAATTGGGAATCAACGGAAACATGGGCTTTGTGACCAATGAATTGACTTCTCTAGGAACGGGAAGCACTATATTTGGGCCAAATTTCCAAGGAGATGCAATGACTCTTACGGAAGAGAATCAGCCGATCGCTTACTTCTATGGATGGGAAGCTGAAGGGATATTCCAGAGTAATGAAGAGGCACAATCTGCCCCAAGGCAAAACCTACCGGATGACCTTAGCGAGTATGATCCTGCTTTACATACCGCAGCAGGCGATATCCGATTTAGAGATATCAACGACGATGGGGTTATCGATGCAAACGACAGAGTTAACTTAGGCCACTACCTCCCTGACTTTACCTATGGCCTGAATGTGGATGCTTCCTACAAGGGATTTGACTTCACCATGTTCTGGCAGGGGGTTTCCGGCAATGAAATCTTCAACAATCTCCGTTACCATACCGAGGGTATGACACGTCTGTTTGGTGCGAGTGACGTAGTCCTTGACCGATGGACCCCTAGCAACACGAATACCGACGTACCGCGTGCAATTTCAGGTGACCCCAATAGAAATGCCAGGGCAAGTTCCAGATTCGTAGAAGATGGCTCTTATCTCCGTTTGAAAAATATATCCCTGGGATATAGTATTCCAAACAGCCTATTACAGACTTGGAGCAAAGGGACGATTTCAAAGCTTAGGATATATGTATCTGCCCAAAACCTGCTGACATTCACAGGGTATTCTGGATATGATCCGGAAATCGGAGTAAGAACGGGTATCAATTCATCCCTAGGTTCAGGGATTGATTACGGGCAGTTCCCCGCAGCGCGTACGATCATGGGAGGAATTCAACTTGCATTTTAATTTATAAAAGGAAAATCATGAAAACAAGATCCACACTTTTGGCAATTATCATGTCTGTTGGGATGATAGCCTGTGATGAGGAGGTATTGAATCCAGTTAATCCCAACCAATTGGGAACTGAGACATTTTACCGTACCGGACCTCAACTTGTAGCGGCAGTTAATGCTGTATATGCCACACTTCAGGGAAACAACTTATATAACAGGGAGTATTTCTTTCTTCACGATCTGCTTTCTGACGATGTAGAAAGCGGAGGAGCACAACTTGAGGCCCCTAGGGCTCAAGTGCTTAATTACGGTTTTGATGGTTCCAATCCTCTCATAGAAGCTAATTGGAGAGGGTGGTACCGACTGATCCACCGCGCCAACCTAGTCATAGAAAACGCCGATAATGCAACCGAAAATATTACCGACGCGCTTCGTTCGAGAATTATAGGGGAAGCCTACTTCTTAAGAGGTTTAGCGTTCTATGAGCTATCCACTTTATGGGGAGGGGTCCCATTGATGCTATCAACAGTTACGGTACCAGAGGGACTTCCAAGAGCTACCCAGGAGCAGTCCTATGCACAGTCTCTAAGTGATCTCAATGAGGCAATCTCCCGGCTTCCACTTAGCTCCACTTATTCTGGCACTGATGTGGGAAGGGCAAGTAAGGGTGCAGCCCAGGCAGTTGCTGCCAAGCTTCTGTTATTTCAAGGTGATTTCGCAGGAGCCAAACCTTACTTGACAGAAATCATCAATTCAAATGAATATTCATTGACTGACCGTTATCTGGATAATTTTGAGGAGGAAAATGAAAACAATTCAGAATCAATCTGGGAAATTCAGTTTTCAGAATCCTTCGGTAACGCAGGTGGATGGAATGCTGATGGTACTGGAATAGCTGAAGTAACCTTTAGAGGTCAAGAGTATGGCCCGAATGCATGGAGAAACCTGATCCCGAACACGGGATTGGTAGCTGAATTTGAAAAACCGTCCACTGGCGCACCTAAAGAAGACCCTAGGCTTAGCTATAATTTCTACAGATTAGGAGATACCTTCAATGCTGGCGCAAGTGTGTTGGATGAGTCTACAGTTCAGGGTGACTTCAGTAAGCCTAGCTGGAGAAAATACCAAACCATCTACAAGAGAGCAAATGAAAATACGCAGTCCGGAATCAACTTCCGCGTGATTAGATATGCCGATGTATTGCTGATGATGGCCGAGGTAGAAAATGAACTCACCGGCCCAGCAGCTGCCTTGCCCTACCTAAATATGACAAGAAACAGGGCTGATGTAAAAATGCCGCCATATCCAACCGCACAATATCCTACGGGCACCAAGGAGCAGACCAGAATCGCTATCCAGCATGAAAGAAGGGTAGAAATGCCTGGGGAACAGGTTAGAAACCGCGATATCCGTAGATGGAGACGATTGGGCTTTTTACAAAGCGAGCCTATTTTCGGCTACCAGTCCAGAAATGACCTGCTTCCTATACCTACTGTGGAGCTGGATAATAATTCGGCATTAAGCAATGCAGATCAGAATCCTGGATATTAATCCATTATCAATTATCAAAGTAAATAGCCGGGCTTCCCCGGCTATTTTTCATTAAAACCGAGATGATTACCAGTCACTCGACTTTGATCACTTCTACCTTCTCGCTAAGACCATTTTCATTGATTGCTTCAATGGTAAAAAAATAAGCCTTGGTGCGGTCCATTGTTTTGAGCCAATATTCGTTATTGCCCAACACCATAATACTGGTATAGAGTTTATCCGGTGCGGTACCATAATATATAGTGTAAGCATAGGCATTGTCAATCGGTTTCCATTTGAGAAAAGCACTTCGTTTGTCTTTTTCTGTTCGCAGTACCACAAAATCCTTTACTTTTTCAGGAACATCCCCATTTCCATTTCCAAAAACCCTTAAGCCACTAAGTGCAAATTTTCCTGTAGGCATATGCACATTCTCCAGCTTGATAAACCTGGCCTGAACAGGCTCAGCCAATTCTACATAATCATGGGGAACATCAGTTAGGTTAGAACTTTTATCCACCAAAACTTTCCATTTTTTGCCATCAAGAGAGTAATGCAGCATGTATTGATGGTATTGATCGGTTCTTTTACCCAGACGATCTGATGCGACATCCTGGTCTGCGTAGTTGATCTGTATGGCATTGATTGTACTTATTCTTCCCAGATCTGTTTGAATCCATTCCCCTTTCTCATCACTTTCAGCACTCCAGTATGTTTTAAGATCCTCATCATTGGCTTTATTGGCTGTGTAATTTCCTAAAGTAGATGACACAGAGACAGGTTTGTCATAATTAAGCAGCATCCATCCAGTGAATTTGCCGGGAGTAGCTGAGCTGGGAAGAAAATGCGGATAATCGCCGTATGCCAGATTTGCCCACATCACATCATCCTTGTCAAAGCCGGCAGGCCATATTCCCAACCTTCTTTCAAAGGTGTTTTTAACCGATATCATGATGGTGCTTACATGCCAGTAGTTTTGCTGATTATCCTGAAAGGTCGCCCCATGTCCCGCACCTCTTGCAAAACCACCAAGTTTGATACTCAACGGATCAGACTGAGGGGTAAATGGGCCTAGCGGAGAGTCCCCCACAACAACCCCGTCAGCATAGCCACTGAATTCCGTTCCCGGCGCTCCATATTGCAGGTAGTATTTGCCATTATGTTTGGTCATATGAGCTCCTTCCATAAACGGATCCAGGAATGTATTATCCATATGCTCCCCAAACCTTTGCCATCCAAAGCGCTCTGGTTCGAGTAGATACATTTCCTTTCTTGTGCCAATGGGATCCAGTGTTTTGCTATCCAACTCTATCCCGTAGAGCGGATACTTATTAGAGCTTCCATTATACATATACAACCGTCCATCTGTATCGGTAAAAAAATCCGGATCCCAGCCCCCGATTTCAAACTTCTCCACCAAAGGCTTCCATTTATTTCCAATCGGGTCAGTGCTCATCCAGACCGTAAAGTCTTTTTCATAAGTTGAACCCATTACGATCAGCGTATCTCCCATAACACCTACTGCTGGAGCACACAATTCATCATAGACTTTATTCCAGGGACGAAGGAAAAGTCTTTCATGAAAAGTCCAGTTGAGCAGATCATTGCTGCTCCAATATCCCCACTGGTTGGTGCTAAAAAGTAAATAATCGCCTTTGTAATTTACAATTACTGGGTCTGCGGTAGCCCGGTGTCTGCCCCATTCGCTGAAGTTCGGGATCGGTGTATAGCCATAGTCGATGTTTATGGGGTTGCAGTAGGTAGTCTGTTGCGCATAAAGCGTAAAATTCACTTGAAACAGCACAAAAAACAGTAAGACGGATCGGTTCATAATGGGCATATTAAGTAATTAAAGTTACAGAACTAACCTAATTCCCCTTAAAAACGAAGGAAGATTGTGCTGAGTTAATCTCCTACATTATCATTTTGATCTTACAAAAAAATACCTTAGTTTAAAAAGACCAATTTAGACTCAATCTCTATGAAGAACATAAAAACCTTGTTTGCATTAATTGTTTCAGTGTTATTTCTCCAACCGCTTGTTGCAGGTTCCATGCTTGAAAAACCCATCGATGCGTGTCAAATGGGAACTCCTTTTTATCAATCTTTTACTTCTAATGAAGATGGCAATGTAACTTTGACTATTGAAGGCACTTATGATGCCTCCGCCCAGACAGTAGATGTCAATTACTTGTTCCTGTATAAAAACGGAGCCGTTGTGGCTCACTCTTCTAGTTCTGTATACGCAGAGTTCCCCGGAGGGAATTTGCTTCTTGGAGCAACCGTTTGTGAATTTCAAAATTGCTATAGTTTTGGAATAGCTGCGTCTTAATCATATTCAAAAGAAACCTATCCTGAATAAAATTGTCATTTTATTAAAACAATTTGTATTGGATTAGTTCTAAAAACTAATCGTATTCCATTCGTAATTTTTCTAAAAAAATCCCAACTTTTCCCCTTGACTGTTTCTAAATATAAAAGCTATGTTTTATTGCAAGCCTATTTTTAACTCTTTGTGCAAAAGCCAACAACCGTTTATCTTTTTTAAAAGCAAGATTTTAGAAATCTCTATTTTTCCACAAACCTTTGAATCCGACGAAAACTTAAGAATATCCTGAAAATGGCTTTTTTTAATATCTTTGAAAGCAATGGTCATATGGGGATGATAATTTCTGTCACTCAGCTCATCCACAAGATTCAATTCCCTCTTGCAAAAAGTTTTCAGGTCTTTCTGAAAATCATATAGATCCTGTCCGGCATCCACACCTAAATAGATCACTCTATCCCCAAATGTCTTCACTCCTGCTACAGTCATAGCCATAGGCTCATAACCTCCAATAAATTTGCTCAGTTTCTCAATCAGCTTATCCTCCTTCGCCTCATTGTAGATGAAAGGCATTTTCACAGTAATATGTGCCGGTGATTTTAATGCATATTTGGCCTGGTAGCGATCCCGGATTTCCAATTTTAGCCCGGTCACACGCTCTTGAAAATCCCCTTCGGGTACAATCGCCAAAAAATACTTTTGCATTACTTTCATATGATTATATTTTGTCTTTTAAAGGCCATATGGAATCTCGCATGCATTATAATCATCCCAGTGTGTGAGGCTCTGCCTCATGCTCGATTTCATCAAGCTAAATTACCTTGAAAAGGATTTCAATAGGTAAATACAAAAAAAACATTCGATAAACTGGATCAAAGCTTTAAATTAAGGGAATAAACACCAAACAGCTATGAAGCATTTTTATAAGGCCATGATCGGCCTTGATCTGACTGAGATGGATGATATCCTGATCAAAAAAACGATTGTATACCTGAAGTTCCTTGGAATAGATAAATGTTACTTTGTCCATGTGGCCAAGAACCTGGCTATACCTGATGAAGTTCTTAAAAATCACCCAGAGCTATTGGCTCCAGGAGATGAATCAATTGAAGCATTGATCAAGGCCAAACTTGATGAGTTTGATTTTCCTGATAGTATGGAAATTGAAGTTTTTGCCGAAGAAGGACCCCATCCTCTTGATACGCTTCTTCGATGGGCTAAGATCAAGAATGTGGATCTTATCATCATGGGTAGGAAAGAAGAACTTGAGGGGAGTGGATCTCTTGCGAAAGGAGTCGCAAAAAAAGCCCCTTGCTCTGTTTTACTGTTGCAGGAGAAAAGACCGCCGGGATTGCCTAAGAAAATAATGATTCCTTCAGACTTCTCTGACCATACAGAGTTGATCTATGATTTTGGAGAGCGAATCTCAGAGGAACTGGGAGCGGAACTTATTCCTGTCCACTTATACCAAGTGCCCCATGGATACTCTAAGACAGGGAAAACTTTTGAGGAATTTGCAGAAATCATGAAGGAAAACGCCCGGGAGGACTTCAATCGCTTTATCCAAAAATTCAACCATAAGAATCTGGATTGTCGATTTGTCCTCAACGATGGTGAGGGACAGGGAAAAGCCTTACTCGAAGAAGCACAGAAAATAGGAGCAGATATGATTTTGCTGGGATCCCGCGGTAAAACAAAATCAGCAGCAATTCTTCTTGGAAGTGTCGCTGAAAAATTAGTCATGGTAAATAATGTTTTACCTATGCTGATCTTCAAGAAAAAGGGTGAAACTATGGGATTCTTTGAAGCGCTGTTTAAAATTTAGCCGATTCTTATCCTGAAGGGACATTTTACCTATTCAGTACACGGTTTCTCTGGTTAAAAGGGAAACCGTCTTCATTTCTCGGGCTGAATTAAGAAAAGAATCACCCAGGCTGATTACTTTTGCACTCATTAATCAGCAGAAACGCCGACAGGGCAACGCATGAGTTTTATTTCAAATATATTTTTGACCTCCGAAGACCCCAACTCTTTGGGGGCCAAATTCAGACATCAACGACTAAAAGATTTCGAGGATTTATTCTTTCTGAATTATTCTGAAAATGACCCGGTCCGAATCTTGGACGTAGGGGGAGCTTCTTATTTCTGGGATAAGAGCAGGCTGCTCTCTCTTCCTAATATCGAAATTGTATTACTCAATCTCAACAAGCAGAAATCCAACCATCCTAAAATCAACGCTGTAGCCGGAGATGCTACAAACATGCCTGAATTCGGGGAAAACAGCTTTGATCTTGTTTTTTCCAATTCAGTCATTGAGCATTTATATACCTGGGAAAACCAGAAAAAAATGGCAAACGAGATTATGCGTGTGGGAAAAAAGCATTTCATCCAAACACCAAACCGGTATTTTCCAATAGAAGCCCATTACGCGATTCCCTTTGCACAGTACTTACCGCATAACTTCGTATACTTCCTGCTTACCAAAACCAAGCTCAGCAGATTTCAAAAATGGAATCCTCAAGACGCCCGGCAGTATCTCACTGAGATCAAGCTATTGAACCGACATCAGATGCAGCAGCTATTTCCTGACTCCAAGCTGTATCTGGAGAAATTTATGGGGATGATCAAATCAATCTCCGCCCACAATCTTTCTTAATCCGCAAACTGAAGCCGGACCAAGTTGGCATAAAACCCATCGGCTCTTTCGAGAAGATCCAAATGATTGCCTTGCTCCACTATTTCCCCATCACTGAGCACATATATTCTATCCACTTTGCGGATAGTCGCCAATCGATGGGCAATAATGATGGTGGTCCTGCCTTTCATCAGCTCATCCAAGGCCTCTTGTACCAAAAATTCCGATTCAGCGTCCAATGAAGATGTTGCTTCGTCCAAAATCAAAATTGATGGGTCTTTCAGGATGGCACGTGCAATTGCCACCCGCTGGCGTTGACCACCCGAAAGCTTCACCCCCCGCTCCCCTACCAAGGTATCCAACCCTTCGGGAAATTGGGAAATAAATTGCCACGCATTAGCTTTTTTCGATGCCAGAATAATTTCTTCTTCAGATGCTCCTGGCTTGGCATAAGCAATATTCTCACGAATAGATCCCCCAAAAAGCAGGACTTCCTGAGGCACCATACCTACATGCGAACGAAGACTTTGCAAATCCCATTCGTGAAGCTGGCGGTCATCCACTTGGATTGACCCTTGCTGCACATCATAGAATCGCATTAAGAGTTGTATGATCGTAGATTTCCCAGCTCCGGAGTGGCCTGCCAAAGCGACTTTTTCCCCAGGGTTTACATGGAAAGTAAGCGATTTCAGCACTTCCATTTCAGGACGGGTCGGATAATGGAACCCAACCTGATCGAAGGTAATTTTCCCCTGGAAATTAGCTGCTTTGGTTCCTGAGACAGGCTCCGGCTCCTCGTCCAATATTTCCAACACCCGCTCGGAAGAACCGATTGCTTTTTGCACCTGACCGTAAATATCCCCAAGCCCGGCTATAGATCCACCGATAAATGTGGTGTACAAGACAAAAGAAACAAGCTCACCTACGCTCATTTCACCAGAGCTCACCAGGCTTGCGCCGTACCACATAACCGCTACGATTCCACCAAACAGGGCAAAAATGATAAATGAAATAAATGCCCCCCGGTATTTGGCTGCTCGTAAAGCCACCCCCACTACGCTGTTCAATCCACTTCCATATCTGGCAGATTCGAACGCTTCGCCTACAAATGATTTAACTGTGCTGATGGATTGCAGCGTCTCCTCCACTATCACATTCGCCGCTGCAAGTTCATCTTGGGTACTTTTGGAAAGTTTTCGGATAAATTTCCCAAAAACCATTGCGATCACTACCAATACCGGAAAAGTAGCCAACATGAATAAGGTCAACTTTGGTGTATTGACCATCAGGAAAATCACACCTGCAACTAGCGTAACAACCTGCCGGAAAAGCTCAGCAAGCGTAACTGAAAACGTATCCTGGAGCATGCTCACGTCTGAGGTGATTCTGCTGATCAATTCCCCGGTTCTACGCTTATCAAAAAAAGTCATCGGCAAGCGTACCATTCTGGCATACAAAGCCAACCGGATATCCCGCATGGACCGTTCCGAGACCAATGCAAAAAGCCAGACCCTGAAAAAGGAGAAAATGCTTTGAACCGCCAGTATCCCAACCAAAATCAGCGCGATTGAATTGATATCACTTACGATCCAATCTGTTCCCTGTGCAGTATCGATAAGCTTACCTGCTACAAAAGGAAACGTAAGCAGCGTAAGTGAGGAAAAAACAAGGAAAACCAATCCTAAAAAGAAGGCTCCTTTATACGGCATCAAAAATTGAAAAATGCCTCCCAGTTTGCTTAAATTCTGCTTATTCAACTTCCTCTTTTCACTCTCGTCCAAAGCAGTTCCTCTTTTCTTAGCCATTCGTAGATTTTGGTATTGAGGGGACAAACTTAAGGCTTTTTTGCAAGGATTTATTCTGTCTGAGCGAAAGGTTTGCTGCACAAGGCTTTCAAAACTACCGAGACTAGGCATCTTCCTCAAATCATCGCCACAGCCTACTGGCTCAATAACAAGACATCCCTGATATCACGGGTTTCATTCACAGGCGAAATCACCGCAACCAATCAATCAGAATCCACACGGGATCACTTCCACTGGCAGCTTAGAGGATTTCATACCAACTTAACGGGTATAAATCCTACACACAGGTCATTACTTTAGCTACTTACTTTTAACAATCCCATCCTAGAATGAATCGCGTCAACCCTTCCTTTCAAAAAGCCTTCGAACTTTATCAGTTTTCCGGAGAAGTGGCAGAATCCGGTAAAAACATGGAAACCCGGGTCTCAGGCGGGGGCGGCGGGGGCTCTACCTATCGCGGATCTGGATACGCTGCCCCCGTAAGTATTACTTCACAAACAGTAATCCACGATCAGCTGTTTCTGGTAAACCCAGAGGGGAAAGAAAAATCATTTCAGCTTCAGGACTTCAACCTGGCATGTAGGAAAGGCAATCAGGTTACCATCCGTTGGTACATCCGCGAAGGAAAGAACCAGGGGCCATACTTCGGGGTCTATAATCACTCTACGGGTCAGAATTACATTTCCCATAAAGAGACTAAACGAATGTTTTTAAATCCCCTGATAGTAATCGCACTTGTTCTAGTGGGAATATTTTTCATTTTTCAGGCAAACTCTTTAAGCCTGTTGATTACCGCAGGCATTGCTTTCCTTATTTGGAAAATCCTCAGCACCTCCAAAAAAGAACGGGAAGAATTCCTGAAGAACCTGGCTGAGCAGTGAGGAAAGATGCTACTATCTGCCCATTTGCGCATCAACCAACTCACGCTTGAGCTTGCGCTCGCGATCAAGCATATTCTTTCGGTGGTTGTCAAATTCTTCCTGTATTTCTGCCAAATCTTTTTGTGCCTTTTTGATTTTTTTGAAGCTGGTGAAATACTGAAATGAAAAAACTGCAAGTGCCCCTGCCAAGGCAGCGACTAAAATCCACATCATAGAAGAATAGACTGTTTTGTGAATTCCCATTCCCAAAAAAGAAAAATTATCTTTTTCGGCGATGGCCTCCTGCTTTTCAGTTTCTGCCAGGGCCAACGTACTATTTAAATTTTTAATAGAATCTTTTTCGCTCACTATCAAAAGCTTGAGATCACCTACTTCAGCTCGCATCGTACGCATTGAGTCCAGAATATTGGACTTAAGCTGATCTAAATTAGTACGTTTTACTACTTTATACTCCTGAAAATTATTCGATACACTGTAGATGTATTCAAACTGACTATCGATCGTTCCAGATTTAAGTGATCCTTTATCATCAGTACTTGCTTGGGCAAAAGAGAAAGAAGGAACAGCTGTCAAACAAATTAAAATTAGCAACAGGGGCAATACGCTCTTCATTGGGGAATTAATTTACAAATTAGGGTGAAAGGAATCGGCTTCCAATAAACATGCCTTGGATACAATATATCCCCTTTTTTTCAAAAGAGATAAAAGACAACCCCCTAATATTTTTTGTTATATATTGATTTTCAGAGAATTATACCTTAAATTAATTAAGATTTTTTAAGATAATTTTTTTCCTATGGCTAAAACCGTAAAAATCTGGCTGGTTCTTTTGCCGATAATTCTGATTATCGGGGTGGTGCTCTACATGCAATCCTATAACAATCAGAAAGAGCTGGAAAACCAACTCATCCGCAGCATAGAGGCGTCGAAAAATGATATAGTCCGGGCACTTTCAGACTATTATACGCGGGTAGAGGCACATTTTGTCCGGCAAGGATCTGCCAAATCAGCCATCTCCCGTCCCAATGGCCGCACTAGATCAGAAGCTGAAAAACTCGACAGTATCATCAGGACTAACTTCCACTACTCCAATCCCAGATTAGTAAACCCCTCTTCAGCATTTGACAAATCCCTGAACTTCAAAAATGGCCTTATCCTAAAAAAAGGATTGGTTATCCACATTGACAATCTGTATACGGACTATAATTTGGAGGAATTTAAAAAGGCTTTTCACATTGCAGAAGGCTCCTCTAAAGATCCCGCCAACTCCTTGATTGTTGATCTGGAAATCCCCGTCTCAGAGCTTTTGCGCAAGCAGGAAAGCAACAAAATATTTGAGCACTTCTTCATAACTTTTAAAGACGGTACGGTCCTCTACCCTCCCGGGGATGCCGGAATTAAATTGTTTTTGCCAACCGATATAGAAATCGACAGTTTGGGGGTTATTGATTCCGGTACCGATGTGATCCGGCTCAACTATTCCTCAAATCAGTCCAGAGCATATGTATCTCCTATCCCTATGGAAAATCAGCAGCTTTATGCCGTAGGGGTATTATCAGAAGACACCTACCAGAAAGTAGGGATGCGACTGGATTTTAGCCGGTTGAGCATGTTGATTCTATTTCTTCTCACCCTGATCGTGTTGATCCCAATCCTTGGTGTTATGAACCTTTCCCGGGGAGATAACCTCACCCAAAATAAAGTGACACAGGCTGGTATCTCCCTGCTTTGCCTCAGCATCATAATCGGCTACTCCCTCTCGCAGTTTAGAAATAAACCCAATCCCGTGGAGGAGCAAACTACCTTAGTCAATGAATTAGAAATTGGCTTAAAGACCTCTCTGGAACACTATAAGGACGCTTTGGAATCAGGAAGTACCTTTGGGCAACTCGAAAAGATTGCAATAGATTTCAATGAGCTGATCGCTTTTAAACCGAACGGTTATGCAGAAAAAATCTATTTCAGAAATACCCCTGACGGACCAAAACTTATTGACTTTGGGCATGACACCTCGGCGATTGACTTAAGTCAGCGAGCATATTATTCCATATTTAAGGAAGAAAAGTACAAAACGGCTACCTTTTTAGACTCGCATTATAGCAGAACAGACGGACAATTGGAATCGGTAATCTCCAAGAACTTTGACGCATCCAAAGAAACAGGTCAATCCGAGATAAAAGCGATCACATTCAAGCTGAAAGTCAATCCGGACTATAGCAACCACTACCGGTTTCTTGTCCTAAAGGAAAATGGAAAGATATTACTGAAGAGCAACAAAATCTCTTCGCCTATCGCGCAGATTCAAGAAGGAATAAATCGTGAAAAGTGGGGAGAAATCAGCTCCTTGATGCAAAATAACTCCAGCTCCAAGTCTCGGATCCTGACTTCACTATATTTAAATGGAAATTTCTACACCGGCGTTCTTAAAAGAATAGATACCGATGATTTCGATGAAAGAGTGTGGCTACTCTTCCTGGTCAATGAAAACATCAGTCATTCATTTGCCTCTCTCAGCTCAGCAGAGTCCATCTCCTTATTGAGTATCTATTTCCTTAGCTTATTGCTTAGTCTGTTGATTCAAAAATACTCTCGAAGACCACTGGATAAGCAAGGGACTAAGGCCTTTTTGTATTCCTGGCTGGAACCAAGTGCCACCAATCTCCCCCGACTCAATTACCTTATTGTTGCTTACTTTTTTTACGCAATCGGTTTGGTGATCACCTACTATCGCGCTGATATCACCCACATCGATATGCTCCTGTTGCTGGTCTATTCCGGTTTCCTGATTTCATTTGTCAACTTATCCACATCGATCACCGCAACTACATTCGATGATTTTGCCGAATTCAAAATACAGCGATATTCCATGAGATCTGTCATTTTGGGAGGGATCAACGTAGTGCTGTTGGTAGCCATTGTACGCTGGAATTGGCAGCTTATTAAACCTGCTCTCTTTCTCACACTTCTGGCTTGTAGCATTGTGGCTATCTGGTTTTTGATAATCAAACCCAAAGCCCGGCCCACAAGCCAGCCTAAAAGCATTACAATCCCTGCATTTTTAGGTTTCTGGTTTCTTATCATTGGCTTTTTACCTGGGTATTTTCTCCAATCAAAAACCCAACTCTATGAGCAAGCCCTTTGGAATGCCGCTGCACCTGAGCTTGTGCAGGAACAATGTGCCGACCCTGATTCATTCTATAGCCACTATGAATTAAAAAGAAGGGAACTACTTACCTGGATAGCGGATCCTTTTGATCAAAAAATCAAAAATTTCATCGCTCCAAATCAATGTGTTTTCAAAATGGCAATGGAAAAAGGAAGTCTAGCCAGTCCAAGTGGCTCAGCCATCTTATTCAATGCATTGTTAGTGCTCACGATGTTGGTACTATTTATACTTTTTGCAAACCTCATCCAAAACATCATTTTCTACCCCTTTTTACCTTTGCAGAGAAAGAGAATAGATTTTTCAAAACCCAAGTTGTTTCTGTGCTGTCCCCAGGCAGGAACAGTAGTCAAAATGCTTCAGGATAGGCTAAAAGATGCACACATCGAGACCATAAACTTAGTAGAGGCGGATATAGCAAAGCGGGATCCCATACCCTATAATACATCCATTGTCCATATTGAAAATATTCACTGCCAGAAGAACCCACTTGAAATCATCCCATTACTAAACAGACTTAGCGATAAAAATAAATCGATAATTATCAGTTCAGGCAGAAGCTGGGATGAGTTATTTTCCAGAATCAATGAGCTAGACGATCAGGTGATATTTGCTGAGACTTTTACCGGGTTTGATTTCCATGTGATCCCTATCAATCTTCAAAATTTCAAAGCAGAGCCCAACAGTAAAAAGCATGCCCTCCTGCATCAAGCCGAAAACGAAGAAAAAATGCAGCTCAAAATTGCCCAGTTTGCAGATATTTGGTCAGAATTGAATTTTCAGGAAAAACTCGTCTGCTATTCATTTTCGATGGAGCGGTTTCTGAATAAATCACGTAAGCATGCCATATATGAACTGATCCGAAAAGGCATACTCATCACAGTAAAAGATCCTTCCGGACAACCAAGGCTGGCACCAGAAAATTCTCAGGAGGCCAAGGAGATACACAAGGGCTTAGTATGGCAGAAGTATGAGTTTTTCAGCAGATTGTTTCAGACTTATATACTTGCCCATGTGAGCAAGGAGGAGATTAAAACATTCCTGGAATTTGAACGGAAGAACGGAAATTCCAGCATGATCCAAGTCTCTGCAATAAGCTTTGTTTTGATCTGCTTCGGACTGATCAGCATATTTGACAGGACTTTTTTAAATGAAGTCTATGCTTACCTAACGGGTACCTTGGGATTGTTGGGCAGCCTGTATGCCATGTTGAACCGCGGCTTTTCTGGATTTAGATTGGAAAAAAAATGAGGCAGTCTTTTAAAGTCCAGCTTCTATATCTCCTTCACTGTATCTACTTGAGATGCGATCCAAGCCGGTCTGGAAGAGGCAAAAAAGGTGATCCCAATCATCGCAATGCTTATGTAGAAAAAGTCACTCCAGATCATTTTCACCGGATAGGCATCTACAACGGCAGAGGAAATCCCAAGTGAAACCAATCCAAAAGTCTGCTGTAACCAGCAAACCATGTAGCCAAGAACCAACCCGATCACTGCACCGCTAAAGGCAATCAGTGCCCCCTGCTTTAAGAAAATTCTTCGGATCAGTTTCTCGGGCGCCCCCATAGCCTTTAATACGGCAATATCCTTCTTCTTTTCTATTGCCAGCATACTCAGCGAAAAGAAAATATTAAAGGAGGCAATGGCCAGAATAAATGTCAGGGTGAGGAAGACAAATAACTTTTCCATCTGAACGGTACGGATCAGGCCTGCATGCTGCTCGTCAGCATTTTTGACCAAGAAGTCATCCCCTAAATGGGCTTTCAGTCTTTTCTGGACTTCTGTTATAGAATATCCTTTGGCAACCTTTACTTCGAGCGAGGTTCTTTTTTCTCCGTATTTCAACAAATCCCTGACAAAGAAAAGCGGCGCAATCACATATTCATCATCAAACTGACGCTCGCCGATACTGAAATATGCCACTGGATCCAGGACTGCAGATTCATAGAACTGGGAAGGATCTATCGAAGCGGCACTTCTGGGAGCTTTTGGATAGTAGATTTTCAGCGGAACGTTGACATTGTCCAGATTTACAGAAAGAAAGAACCCAACGCCCCGCCCTAAGATGGCAGCGGGATTAAGCGCTGTGCCCAACGTGGTATCTCCCCAAAAGTAACCCCGGGAGAATCTTTCCTGATCGAGAAAATTATCCGAGACACCTTTTATTCTGCCGATCATTTGGTTGCCGTTATAATCCAGCAAGGCATTGTCTTCGATGACCTCAGTAAGGATAGCTACGCCTTCTATAGTTTTGATACTGTCCAGCCATTCTTCATTGGTCATGAAACTTTTGCCTGCAGCCGCCTCGATTTTGAGCTCAGCATCAAAGCCTGCAAAAATCCCACGGATCAGGTCCTCTAAGCCGTTGAATACAGACATTACAATCACAAGCGCCATTGTGCCCACAGCAACTCCTATCATAGAAATTCTGGACAAAATGGTGATGAAGTTCCGTTTCTTTTTGCTACGGAAATACCTGGAGGCTATGAAAAAACTGAGATTCAACGATCGCTGGATTTAATCTTCTTCTTCTTCTTCTTGGTCTTCCTCCTGGAGGGGTGCCGGCGGAATCGATAGCTTAGCTATTACTTTATCCATATGCTGCGCATAGGCAGCAGAGTCATCCGGAAAAAAAGCAATTTCAGGAATAACACGCACTGATTTGCCAATTCGTTTGGCCAATTGATGCCTGATTTCCTTTTTGTGCTCATTGATCAGCTGAAAGGTCGCTTCCGGATCTGCCAACAGAAAGCTCAGGTAAACCTTTGCCAAACCCAAATCCGGACTCATCATCACTCTGGTAATCGTCACCATAGCGCGGCCGACCAGATGTTTTGATTCTTTTTGAAAGATATCGCCCAACTCTTTTTGAATAAGCTTGGCGTATTTTTGTTGTCTTTTACTTTCCATATAAAGTATTTATGGTACAAATTTAGCGAAATACTTTGGCAAGCTTTAATTTCGGGCAAAACCAACCAAACACTCTTCTCCACTATACCTTGTTCAGTTTTTTTAAATTAAATGATCCGTTTAGACTTATCGGCATTGGAATTTATATTCTCCTGCTGACAATCTTCTACATTACCCTTAGTCCTTTCCCGATTACCAATCCACAACTGATGTGGATGCTGCTTGGAGAGCGGCTAGGACAGGGTTATTATCTGTATCAAGACATCATAGATGACAACGGGCCTCTGTCCGCCGGTTTCTTCACATTCATGGACATGTTCTTTGGCAGGAGCCTTTTTGCATACGAAGTGGTAGGCAGGATTTTAATATCCTTCCAGATCCTATATTGGAATTCCATGCTGATCAAGTTTAAGGCTTTTGATGTGAATACATACCTACCTGCGATCATCATGGCTTCACTTTTTCATTTCTCATTTGACTTACTGAGTCTGAGCCCGGCATTACTGGGAAGCACCTTCCTGATATTGGCTCTTGGACAGCTTTTTTCCCAAACAGTCCTTCAGCAGGATACTAGCGAGTCCACTTTATTAATTGGGATATATGCAGGTCTTGCGACAGGGTTTCACCCAAACTACATTGTGTTTTTACCCTACATGATTTTCACTGGAATCGCTATCAGTAGTTTTTCCTTCCGTCAACTGATGCTTTCACTTGTAGGGTATGCCCTTCCTCTCCTATTAATTTCATTATTCTACTTTTGGAATGATGGATTGGAGGAAGCAATTCAGATCTGGCCACTGACTTTCCTTTCCAGGAAATATGAATACCAGTCGCTGCTGAACTGGTTGATCCCCGGAATATTTCCTCTATTGCTTGCTGTTGCGGGTTATTTCATGGCCACCGTATTGCGCGGGTCTACGGTTAACCAACAGAAGCAACGGCAGCTGGTCATTATCTGGTTGCTCTTTTCAGCAGCAGTGTTTTTCATTATCAAGAAACAAGCATCGTTTCAACTGGTGATTCTCATACCTGGGCTTACCTATCTGATCACCCAGTTTTTCCTGAACATCAAAAAGGAAATTGTTGCCAAAATCGCCTTTTATCTTCTTGTCATAGGCCTTCCTGCCGTTGGCTTTTTGTTCTGGCAGAAAACAATTCCTGATTCAGAATATTTTGTAGCCGAAAGTGAGGTAGTATACCCGGGGGATGTTCTGGTTTTGGGTGATAATCTCTCACCTTATCTCAATGCCAAACTAGGAGGTCCGTTTCTTAATTACCGGTTAAGCCAGCTTTATCTTGATCAGGATCGCGACCTGCGGGAGAAAGCCAGGCTTTTCCAGATGCTTCAAAAGCAAAAACCTTCTAGGGTACTCGACCCCAATGGAGATTTTGAAAAATTACTTAAGCAGTTTCCGGCATTGGAGCAGCAATACAGAGAAACTTCAGTAGGCCTATTTGAGCTTAAGTAAAATTTACTAAAATCAAACTCAACATTGGGAATAATCACTTGAATATCAGTCTAATTACAATTACTTTTAAGTAAGTCTGGTTTTTCTCATTTTCATGGCTTTTTCATATGATTATAATTTGTCTTTTAAAGGTCATATGGAATCTCGCACGGTGGATACTCATCTGTGTGTCGCTTGCGTCATGCTCGATTTCATGGAATTAGTTCTGCATCCGAAAAACAACCTGAATTCTTATGAAATACTCGGTTGCCGGATACAAACAACCCATTGACTTACTGGTTTTGAACTAACTAAAGGTTGAAGAACAATAAGCCAATTTTCAATACTTGGAAAAACGGGAAAAGCTGCACTAAAACAAAAGCCTTTTTAGTCATATATTTTTAACTATACATTCTATGGAGCAGCACAGTATTATTAGCGAATCCACCTTACTTTCCGAAGGTCTTCAGCACTACCTGACACTTAACAGGCTCGCCAAAGTGGATTTAATTTCTTTGAAAGAGCTCAAAAAAACAGGGAATACCTCTTTAAATGTAGGCCATTTCATTTGGCTTGATGTAATTCCGGAAATCAAAAAGCTAATCAAACTAACCCAAACCATAAGCAACCAGAGACCTTGTCAAAAGATATTGGCATTTGGGGAATTCAGGGATTCACCCAGAATCAGGTCGCTATTCAAAGCAGGGGCTTCGGCATATCTGCTTTCCAACTGTGGCACACAAAGCATCAAGGAGGCAATTCAGCATGTCTATAAAGGCGAATTTTTTATAGATCCTCGATTGACCTACCAGCTAGAGGAAAGTCTATTTCAGCCCAAGTCTGCCCTGTCTACTAACAATCGACTGACCAGAAGGGAAAAACAGGTTCTTCAATTGATCGTGGATGAATATACCACCCATGAAATTGCAAATAAGCTTTTTATCAGTTTTTGTACGGTTGAAACCCATCGTCTTCATTTGATCCAAAAACTGGGCGTAAGAAATATGGCCGGATTGGTCCGGGAAGCTATTTCCGCCAATTTAGTGGATTGACATGCTTGAAGTATATCTGCATTAAAATCCATGAATTCATGGATTTTAATGCAGATATAATTGATCAACTTTGGTATTTCGCGATCCAAATTAGACATCAGTTCTGCCCAGCGGAGACCTATTTTGTCGGTGATATTTTTGGCCACTTTTATTTTGTAGCATGATAGATCAAGTTTTAAATGCGGTAGTCGGGTTATTAAATGACCATATCGGAAACACGGAGCCAGAGGTTTTGCTCGGGAATTTATCGCTAATAGAATCCTCCCAACAAGGAACAGATACAAATATTTCAGATCGCCTCGTCGTATCCGTGGTCAATATCCAGGAAGAAAATATCCTACGGAACAATCCCTCAAACAGACAGGTTTTTGACAACATGGGACTTCCAAGGGGAGTTGCCAGAAACCCTGACCTTTACCTGAACATCTTTTTACTCATTGGTGCCAATAAGGAGCAATACACGATTGGATTACAACGGATTTCCCAGGTTATATCCTTCTTTCAGGCCAACTCGATTTTTACTGAAGCTGAAATTCCTGGACTTACAGCCAGCGGACTGGATAAAATCATCTTTGACCTTCATTCCACCAGTTTTGAGGAACTCAATCAGCTCTGGGGAATTATGGGAGGAAAATATATGCCATCCGTGGTTTACAAAATGAGGCTGGCATATTTCAGCAGTATTGAAGAAGGCATGGAGGTCCCTCTGGTTAAATCTATTGATGCTCAATTCAGAAATAAGCCCAATTAATCATGGACAGGATCCTCACTAAATATGAGAAATTATTCTCTGTCAGATTTACCCATAACGCTTTCCCGTTTTCTGCGTCCAATGGAAATCTGTTGACGCCTAACCTTAGCATACTTCCTGATTCTGTCACCTCGGCCCTCTTTAAAAAGAATGACATTCATTACCGTTTGAGAAATGACATGTTACTCTGTTTTGTACGGGTGAAAAATGAGGAGGAGTCCCCCTATTTCCGACTTCCAAACCTTCTCACTGCCCGGTTTATTATCAATTTATCCAGCTCCCTACAAAACCAGACTGAAGTAGCTACTAATCATGGCAAAGACACTATTTACCGGTTCCGTATCAATGTGCGCTCCTCTGCTGATTCAATGAATTTAGCTGGCGCCACCTTGGGACCATTGCTTTCATTAGAACCCACCAAAGTATTTACTCCGGGCAATCCCGGAACCTGGACGACAGTTAATGAAAAGCTATCTGGGCATTTTGGGGTCATCGATATAGTGACTGAAGGATCAAGTACGCATAGACTATATACCGATGTGTCTAACCAAATTTTATTTTATACAACAGCCAATGGTAATGAAGATGAACACCTGTTCACCATTCATTTAACTAATTAGAGATAAAACTGCAACTAAAACATTATATCCATGTCACAAATCAATGAATCCGCAATCAAAACGCCGGGAGTCTATATCAATGAGATTCCACTTTTTCCACCTTCGGTGGCACAAGTCGAAACTGCCATCCCCGCATTTATAGGATACACGAAGGATGCAACAAACGAGATCGGAGAGTCGCTGGAAAACATTCCGACAAAAATATTCTCCCTGAAAGAATATGAAACCTATTTCGGAAATGCTGAAAGCGAAGAAGGCATCAGTATATCTATAGTCAGGGAAACCTTGGCTTCAGATGCCACTATAACAGATCCTTCGGATTTTACCATGTATTACAATCTGCGGATGTATTTCATGAACGGAGGAGGACCCTGTTATATTATTTCTATTGGCAGTACCACAGCAACGCCTGATCCCTTAGCTTATGAAAATGGCTTGTTGGCCTGCGAAGCTGAAGATGAGCCTACCCTCATTGTTTTTCCGGATGCTGTCAATACCCTCGATGAAGGGGACTATTATACCCTGATTTCATTGGCGATAGACAAATGTGCCCTTTTGCAGGATCGTTTCACGCTGCTGGATGTACATACTCCAGGAACTAACAATACCACAACTATCAGTGATTTCAGGTCTGCATTCACCAAAAATGACAGCCTTAATTATGCGGCAGTGTACTACCCTTTCCTCAAAACAACATTTGATTTTGAGTTCGATGAAGCTGATGTTGACGTAATAATAAATACGGGAGGGGTAGATGCCGCTGCAGTTCCATTATCCACCTTACGAACCGGTGAAACTGCCATCTATAATGCCGGTATTGCAAAAATACGGGAGAAGTTAAGTCCAACACTTCCTCCTTCATCGGCCATGGCCGGAGTGTACGCCAAAGTCGATGCGTCAAGAGGGGTTTGGAAAGCACCTGCAAATGTTTCACTGAATGCAGTGTATGACCTTACTGCCAAAATCAGCGATGCTGAACAGGGAGGAATGAATATAGATCCTACCACAGGAAAGTCTGTAAATGCAATCAGAATGTTTCACGGTAAGGGCTTTTTGGTTTGGGGGGCCAGAACTTTGGCCGGGAATGATAATGAGTGGAGATATATCAACGTAAGGAGATTTTTCATCATGGTGGAAGAATCTTCCAAAAAAGCCACCATGCAGTTTGTCTTTGAGCCCAACGATGCGAATACCTGGGTAAAACTCAGGGCAATGCTAGAAAATTATTTGACCCTGTTGTGGAGGCAAGGGGCACTTGCGGGAGCAAAACCAGAACATGCATTCTATGTGAGGTGTGGCTTGGGCCAAACGATGACTGCCCAGGATATTCTTGAAGGGAGACTTATTGTCGAAATCGGTATGGCTGCAGTGCGTCCTGCTGAATTTATTATTCTTCGCTTCTCGCATAAAATGCAGGAATCATAACTGTTTTATTCAAGACAAGAACTTTAAACCAAAATCATCATGGCTAATTATCCTCTTCCTAAGTTTCATTTTCAAGTTGAATGGGGTGGAACAAAAATCGGTTTCACCGAAGTGACAGGTCTGGAAGTATCCACCGAACCAATAGAATATCGTGATGGAGCGAGTCCGGAATATTCCAAAATAAAAATGCCAGGAATGCAGAGTTTTTCCAACATAACACTCAAACGGGGGACATTCAAAAGCGATAATGAATTTTACCAATGGTACAACACCGTGGCATTAAACACCATCGAAAGGCGAGATTTGATTATTTCACTTTTAGATGAATCCCATGCCCCAGTAGTCGTCTGGAAAGTAAAAAATGCCTGGCCGATCAAAGTGCAATCCACCGATTTGAATTCCACCGGAAATGAATCGGCAATCGAGACCATTGAGATTGCACATGAAGGACTCACTATTTCAAACGAATAACTATGTTTTCATATCCGCCGGTAGGGTTCCATTTTTCAGTAGTCTTCCAGTTATTCCCACAAACTCCCAATGATTTCAGGTTTCAGGAAGTCAGTGGGTTAGATATGGAAATGCAAATGGAAACAATTATAGAAGGAGGCCAGAATCGCTTTGTGTGGGAATTGCCAGTCCGGGCAAAATACACTGATCTGATCCTTAAAAGAGGAATGTTTATAGGCTCCGGAATTTTGATGTGGTGTAAAAACGCCTTTGAAAATTTTGTGTTTGAACCTGTGAACATCATCATTAGTCTGTTGAATGAACAGCACATCCCCATACAGTCATGGTATGTGGTGAATGCAATTCCAAAAAAATGGTCTGTCTCCAGCTTCAACGCCGAACAGAATTCAATTGTCATAGAATCCATCACGCTGAGCTACCAATATTTCAACATCATCAGCTTAGACTCGGCAATTTCTATGGCAGGCAATATCAGTGCATCTGGAAGTATTGGAATTTAATCCCGTCACAAAATGCCCATAGAAATACGAGAACTTCTGATAAAAGCCGCAATAGGAAATAGCACAAATGTGTCGAATGCGCAGAATGCAAACACTATGGACTTAGACCGGGTCAAAAAGGAAATTGTAAAAGAGGTCACTGAAAATGTATTGAGAACAATTCAGTTAAAACTTGAAAGGTAATGTTAGACCTAAGTCAAAAAGCCGAGAAATTATACGTGCAAGCTTATAGAGATGCAGCGTACCAAGACCAGGTTTCCGGAAATAAATTCGATGCGCTGATCAACCCGGCCACGTACAGTGCTACCTACAAATTTGAGTTTGATGAAACCCAGGCTCCGGGAACTTCTGGTACCAATATGAAATTCAACCGCATTCTTCCGGGTGATTTCAACTTTGATTTTTTGTTCGATGGTACCGGGGTAGTCAAAGACATGTCAGTCTTGAGCTTAGGCATTGCCAACCCATTTGAAAAACCCGCTACGGTCACTGATCAAATCGAAGCGTTCAAACGCAAAATAATAGACTACCAGTCTGAAAAACACCGTCCCTATTACCTGAAAATTCATTGGGGTGAGCTGCTTTTTAAAGGTGTGCTGAAACAGATGGATATAGAATACAAAGTATTTACCCCTGACGGCAAACCCATCCGGGCAATCGCAAAATGCCAATTTGTTGAAAGTGTAGCCGATGTAGAACGGGCTGCCATAGAAAACAATGAGAGCCCCGACATTACCCATGAACGGGTTTTTAAAGGTTCAGATCGCCTGGATTTAATGACGGAAAAAATCTATGAAAAGAACAGCTATTACATCCAGGTCGCCGGGTTTAATTCCTTGGACAGTTTCAGGAATATCAATTCTGGATCAAAATTATATTTCCCTCCATTAGCTAAATAACATAAACCCATGATACCCACTGCAAACAGGGAATTAGTTACTTCAAAAATCCTATTGGGAGATGGGCCCTTTGCTGTACCTGAACAGGTAGTGTCCGGACAGGTTCAGGTGCTGGAGATCAATGTTTATTCAGAACTGAATAAAATCCCCTATGCCACCATCAAATTAGCAGATGGCTCAGCCGCAGATTCAGATTTTGAAATCAGTAACAGGGGGGATTTTGCATTGGGAAAAAGTATAGAAATCCAACTAGGCTACAATACTGATGACCAATCGGTTTTTAGAGGAATAGTAATCTGCAATTCCCACATCGTCCAAGGGAATAAGTCCATACTGCTTGTCACCTGCAAGCACGAAGCCGTAAAAATGACTGTTTCTCCAAAAAGCAGGCATTTTAACGAAATTACTGACAGTGAAGTAGTAGAGCAGATTCTTCAGGATAATGGATTGTCAGAAATAGACATTCAAGCATTTGGAAACACCCAGGAACAACTACTCCAGGCAAATGTGACTGATTGGGATTTTATGATTGGAAGAATCGATACCAACGGCATGGCCTGCCTGATTGACGGGTCTGAGCTCAAGGTGATAAAACCCGACCCTTCCCTTAATCCAGTCCTGGATTTGATATTCGGAACCAATATTCTTTCTTTCAGGGCAGACTCCGACATTCGTTCACAGGCTACGGCGGTGAAGGCCTTCTCATGGGATTATGCCAATCAAACGGTTCTAGAAGCAGAAGGTGCCACGCTGGATTCTGCCTCACCAGGAAATATCCAAGGGTCAACACTGGCGGAAATCAACGGCCAGGAATTTGAGATCAGATCCTCAGGCAAGTTCTCTAATGAATCTCTGCAATCACTGGCGGATGCCAAAAAAAACAAACAATCCCTCTCCAAAATCAAGGGAAAAATAGCTTTTGGCGGAAATGCCGATGTCAAACCGGGTGAATGGCTAAACTTGGCCGGTATCGGAGATCAATTTAACGGGAAGGCCTTTGTCAGTGCAGTCCAACATGAAGTGAGTCAGGGGAATTGGGTTACTGAAGCCGTATTGGGTTGGGAAGAAGATTTTTTCACTGAGAAATTCAACAGTTCCTCCATCAGCTCAGCTTCCGGCCAATATTCAAGGATACAAGGTCTTCATATTGGAATTGTCACAGACATAATCGATCCCTTGGGAGAAGGTAGAGTCAAAGTCCGGCTGCCTTTGGTAAATCCAAATGATGCAGGGATTTTTGCCCGGGTTTCCACTTTAGATGCAGGCGATACCCGAGGTACATTTTTCCGTCCGGAAGTCGATGATGAGGTAATCGTAGGCTTTATCAATGATGACCCATCACAACCCGTAATTCTGGGGATGATCCACAGTAGTGCTAAACCTACGCCCTTTGAGCCAGAAAATAATAACGACAAAAAAGGTTATGTCTCCCGATCGGAAATAAAGATCACTATTCATGATGGTGATAAAAGTATTGTTATAGAAACTCCCGGAGAAAGAAAATTCACATTAGATGATGCCGCCGGGATCATTCAGGTTGAAGATGCAACCGGAAATAGGTTAACCATGGACGACAGCGGGATTGTATTGGATTCTCCAATGGAAATCAGTCTCAAAGCCGGTTCTAAAATAAGTTTTGCCGCGCCGGAAATTGCGCTTAAAGCTGATATGAAAATCAGTGCAGAAGCTTCTGCAGGGTTAAGCTTTAAAAGCAACGGAACCGCTGATTTCGAGGGGTCTTTAGTGAATATCAAAGGGAGTCTTGTCAAAATAAATTAAACGCAGAATGCCTTTAGCCGCCAGAATAACAGACATGCATACCTGTCCAATGCTGACTCCGGGAGGAACCCCTCATGTAGGAGGGCCTATCTTACCGGCTGGTGAACCCACGGTTTTGATCGGGGGATTGCCTGCAGCCAGATTAGGTGATTTAGCCAGTTGCGCAGGGCCACCAGATACTATTTTGACAGGCTCATCCTCGGTGATAATAGGAGGAATGCCCGCGGCTAGAATCGGTGATGCTACCGCACATGGAGGAGTAATCAGTATTGGTTGTCCCACAGTAATTATCGGAGGATGAAGCTATGGAAAATTTGAACAGATCATTTTTGGGTAGCGGTTGGAGCTTCCCTCCTCAATTTGAAAGCCAAGGAGCCAAGACACATATGCTCCGGGATGAAGAAGACATTCAGAGCAGTCTGGAAATACTCCTTTCTACAAAAAGGGGAGAACGGATTATGCGTTCAGATTACGGATGTGACTTACATGAACTGGTCTTTGAGCCTCTGACCACGACTTTCAAAACCTACATCGTTGACCTGATTAAAACCGCAATTGTATATCACGAACCGCGCATCGAAGTAGAAAAGATTGAGCTTGATGATACAGGTGAACTGGAAGGAAGAATCCTACTATCACTCTCCTATAAGGTTAGGGCTACCAATTCAAGATTCAACTTTGTCTATCCATTTTATAAAACAGAAGGAAGTGAACTGAACCCATGAGGTATGGCCTGCAATGACAAAAATCCATTGACCAGAGAAGGTGTAGATAGACTGACAAGAAGACTCTCTGCACTCCCACCCACTTTCGCCAAAGTGGATGAGAGATCTATGGAAGACATTATCCTCTTTGCAAAAAAGTATGCCGCTTATCTCAAATACAAAAACGAAAACAATCAAGAGGAAGGTACGTGGGAGCCCTTAATGAAAATGGATATTTCCGCAATCCTCTCTGTTTTATTGGCCTTAGACCTTCTTCAACTTTCAGATTATTTAAAGCTGCTCCGCAAAAATACCAAACTTGCCGTTGCTGCCGGAAACGACGAAGAAGCAAGCCTGCACTTTAAATTCTACTTTGACCTGATCTTTTCTTTGGTCTCGCTCATTGATGAACAATGTGGATTGCTGACCGGAGAAGCAGCATACCAAAACACAATTCAGTCCATCATCCAGTCAAAATTAAACACCCCTTTTTCCAGATTGGCAAACTTTAAATCAGCTCATGTTGATCTATTTTCGGTTTCTGATCAAACGGACCCTAGTGCGCCTTTTGTTACCCAAAATTCACATGTCCCCCTTTCTTTAGACTTTTTTTCGATGACCTCCGAAAAGCTGAATATTACAATCCCCGGCATTACTGTCAGCGAAAAAATCAGTCATGTCATCAACCATAACCTTTTCAATAACCAGCTCACCGCATTTCTTGGAGGCATTTCTTCCATACTTATCAAAGCGCAGGATTTACTTGAGGCTTCATTGAACACCTATTCCAATCATGAACCGCATTACGGACTTTTTCTGGCATTTTTAAAACTATTCAAAGCAGCACAGGACAGTGTCAATGGCTTTACTAAACGACATTTAGACTTTTATTACAACGATGTCCTTAGACTTGAAAACAAACCACCCGTAGCGGATCAAGTTCATTTAACATTTGAACTACAAAAGCACATCCTCTGGCACCAACTCAAAAAAGGAACTCTTTTTAAAGGAGGAAAAGATCTCAATGGAAATGAAATGACTTACGGTCTTGTTGAGGATGTGATTTTCAATCAGGCTGAGGTCAGTGAAATAAAAGCTTTCCAGGTCCATAATCAAAGTCTGCTTGCCTTTCCACAAGTGAATAGCAAAGACGGCAAAGGAGAAAAATTTGAAGGAGATGACAAAAGTTGGTTTGCCTTTGGGGATCAAAAATCCGAGCCCACAAATGAGGCTGGATTCGCCATCGCATCCAACGTATTATTCCTAAAGGAAGGGGAACGGAAAATTTCAATTACTGTAATTTTTTCAAGTCCCCTGAAGTCCAAATCGGGATTTTCAGCTTTCGGATATCAAAAAAGCATCCCCTTTCAACTCTCGATTACCGGAGAGAAAGATTGGGTGATTAAAGAGGTGGATGCCCAGTTCACAGAAAATCAAAAAAGCCTGAGCCTGGAATTTTCCTTGGGAGTGGAGGAACCTTCCATTATTCCCTATTCCGAAAAAACCCATAAAAAGCAATTTGGTACGGCTTTGCCCCTGCTCATAGCAACGCTAGACCAAAAGTCCAGTACTGTCTGGTACACCGAACTGATGGATAATCCCATTAGCTCAATCAAGCTTTCAGTAGAGGTGATCGGAGTAAAGGACTTGGCACTCAGTAGTGATGGAGGCTCAATAGATGCGTCTAAACCTTTCAAACCATTTGGTGATTTCCCAAAACTAAATGCTGGATTTTATATTGGTTCCAGGGAAATCTTTCAAAAAAAACTGGATTCTCTGAAGGTCAATTTCCCCATATCAGAAAATATCACCTGCCAATATTTGCATGGAAATGTCTGGGATTCCTATCCCAAGACCAAAGAAAACAATTCCTATCTGATCGAGAAAAATCCGGATGGCCACTTATTGAAACCAACCAATATGGACTTTGGGGCCAATACTTTTTTACAGGCGACTTCTTTTGAAGGATTTTTTAGATTCAGGTTAAATACCTCACTTTATTCCCTTGCCAGCTATATGGCCGAAGTAAACAAGGCGCTGGACAAAGTAGTCATCAATTCCCAACAAGGAGTAGTGACGGCCAGAGCCATTGAAAGAAAAGCTGCCTCTGCTCCGGAAGATTTTACGGCTAATACATCCATTGGAGCTGGAATCAACGGTCTAAGTGATATCAATGCACTAGCTGGATTGAGCACGGTATCCGGAAACTCTGTTCCCGTTCCCAAAGAGCTGATTTCCGAATCCTTTTCGATAGACTATTCAGCTTCCCAGATCATTCCTTTTGGAGCTGTTGATCCAAAAAACACCTTTTATCATGTGACTCCATTCGGCTATTTCCAGCCTGGGACTGATGGGAATTTATCACTTATTCCTCGATTTGACCAAAGTGGAGAACTCTTACTAGGTATTGCCAAATCAGTACTTCCCAGCACAATTAATCTTCTTTTTCTCCTCGCTGAAGGAAGTTCCAATCCATTAAAAAACATGGAACAAGTCAATTGGTCCTACCTGGATGAAAAAGATCAATGGCAGTTTTTTGAATCAAACAACGTAATAGATGGAACTGTCAACCTGACTAGAACGGGTATAACCACACTAAGCTTTCCCAAAGAAGCGGCCAATTCCCATACAGCATTGACAACTGGTTTAATTTGGCTTCGGGTATCGGTCGTTGACAATACAGATGCTGTCTGCAAAATCATTGAGATCAAGGCGCAGGCTGCTTTAGCAGAGTTAATTCAGGATGAATCCAAAGCCATAGAATTCAGATCAATTCTTCCTGCCGGGACAATAAGTAAACTGGTCCGATCTGATAGTGCTGTTAAGTCTATCTCGCAGCCTGCTGATTCCCTCGGCGGAAGGAGTCGGGAGAAGGACGAAGATTATTATCAGCGGGTAAGTGAAAGACTTAGACACAAGCAAAGAGCCATAACGATGTGGGATTATGAACACCTGATCCTGGAGGAGTTCCCTTCAATTTATCAGGTCAAATGTCTCAATCACGCTGGTTTTTATGAAAAAAACGGAGAGCAGGTTTTCTGCGAAAATTTCCCGGGGAATACCACGGTAATCTGTATTCCGGATCTGAAAAACAAATCCAACATCAATCCGCTCACACCTTATACCCCTATTGGCACCCTGACGGATATTAGCCTTTTTTTGACAAGGCTCAAAAATCCTTTTGCCAAACTTCATGTGGTCAATCCAAAATTTGAAGAGGTTCAGCTGGATTTTGAAGTTCGTTTCCATGAGCATAGGGATGAAATATTTTACCGCAACTTATTAGACCTGGAGATCGAGAAATTTCTATGCCCATGGGCCTGGGACACTGGCAAAAAAATCAATTTCGGCGGGAAGGTGACCAAATCCATCCTGATAAATTTTGTTGAGGAAAGGCCATACGTGGACTTTTTAAGCTGCTTCAAACTCAACCACATCATTCGTGATAATGAAGGGAATGTCTACCAATCCACCTACGACGTGGACGAAATAATAGCTACCACCTCCCTATCAGTTCTGGTTTCACATTATGATGAATCCAACCTGAGCTCTCCTAGACATCTCATTGATGTAATCCAAACCTGCGACTGCTGATGAAAGCCTCTCCGAACATACCTAAGAACTCCGCATTGGCCCATTCCATGGACTATGAACGATTGCGTCAGGAAGGTTTGCACTACATAGAATCTCTGTCAAGTGATCTATGGACGGATTACAATAGCCATGATCCAGGCATAACGATCTTGGAGGCAATCTGCTACGCCATTACCGAATTAGGGTATAGAACGAATTTCGAAATCAAAGACCTTTTGGCAGAAGCAAGCGGACAAAGCTTCTATACGGCAAGAAATATTCTGACCTCAGCTCCCTTAACTATCCTGGATTATAGAAAACTTTTGATAGATATTCCAGGGATCAATAATGCCTGGCTATTTACTGATGGCAAACAGGAAACTCCCATTTTTCTCAATTGCCAAGAAGACCTCCTCCAATACGATCCCACCAAACATGAATTAGTACTGAAAGGATTGTACACCGTGCTTTTGGACTTATCGGTAGATCTCGAACTAGGCGATATGAATACCGGGGATGTGGTATTGGAAAATATCGCTTTCCCACTTACTCCAACTGTTTCTATTGAGGCTGGAGAATTTCAGGTCAAATTTGAATTTCCCGGCATCAAGCAAGTAAATCCGAAAATACTTGCAGAGGAAGTCAGCAATTTTTCGGTGGAGAAAAATAACATTGCAAACTGGTCTTATCTCTTCAAAATACAACTGGCATCCGGAGAACTCATTGATCTCTTCTTTAAAGTCAGTGTCCCAAAAAACCCGACAAAAGGAAAAATTTTGGATCCTCATGTTGAGCGGATGCTTCAGGATAATGACTATGTCCAATTGATTTTTGATACTTATGTAACTAAACTATCCAAGGCTGACCTGGTAATAAAAAATAGTGTCAAGACGCTTCATGAAAACCGAAACCTATGTGAGGATTTTATTTCTGTCCAACCCATAGATTCAGAAGAAGTCGCCTTTTGTTTTGACGTAGTGGTCCAGCCAGATGTAGACATAGAAAAAATACAGGCAGAAATCTATTTTACGATAGAGAACTACCTGAATCCCCCAGTGTCATTCTATACGTTCGGTGAGCAGAGAAAAAAAGGAATTCCCGTAGAAGAAATTTTTGAGGGACCTAAGCTCGGACATGGGTTCATTGTGACTGATGAACTGGAAAAGGCACAATTAAAACAAGTCATCTATGCTTCAGATATTATCAATCTGTTGATGGATCTGGAAGGAGTCAAGGAAATCAAAAACTTCCTGATGACCAAATATGATCAAAATGGGAAGCCCGTTCCAGGTCAAAAGGGGGTGTCTTGGTGCTTACCTATTTCCCCTATGCACAAGCCGGTAATGAGCCCGGATTTTTCCAAAATCTTATTTTTCAAAGATGGATTTCCTTTTCTCTCCAGGTTTGAGGAGGTCCGGGATACTGTTCATCTACTTCATACCCAGAATATGGCAGGTAAACTGGTTCCTACCTTTGAAGATTTACCTGTTCCAAAAGGTACGAAAAGAGACACTACAAGCTATTGGCCAATCCAATATGACCTGCCTATTGTATATGGGGTGGGAGAATATGGATTACCCCCTGAAGCTACAGATTTGAGAAAGGCCCAGCAGCAGCAATTGAAAGGATACCTCATGTTCTTTGAGCAGTTGCTAGCTGATTTTTTTGCCCAACTAAGCAACGCCAAAAAGCTCTTTTCCACAGATACTATCCGACAGACCTATTTTGCCCAATACCTTGGAAACATAAAAGAAGTAGAAGGAATACTCCATTCGGATATGGAACCAGCATTGGCTAATAGTTCAGGAGATCCCGTCAGTGAAGCACTTTGGCAAAAACTATATGAAACCAAAACACAATTTCAGGAAAGAAGAAATCGATTTTTAGACCACTTGTTAGCACGGTTTGCGGAATCCTTCAATGATTATTCCTTGCTCATGTATCGAATTAACCTGGAAAACCTAAACCTTGAAAAAATTGAGCCGGAAGAACTTATCGAAATTAAGTGCAGAACCCTACAGTCTTACCCCGAAATCAGCTATGGAAGATCATTGGCATTCAATTATTTCCCCCAAGATGAATCTTTCAATCTCGAGGAATCAAACTTATGGGATACGGATAATGTCTCAGGCTTAGAAAAAAAGGTAAGTCAGCTTACGGGTATCAAAGATTTTACAAGGCGTTTTTTGTATTGCATCAAAAATGTTGAAATCATATGTGAGGAAACAGAGGTTGGAGATGAGGTTCACTGTAGGCATTCTTTTTCCATCACTGCCAGAAATGGAACCCGATTGATTTCCAAGCTATATGCTGACAAAGCCGAGGCTGAGCAGGTCCTGGAAGAAGTAATGGAATTGGGTGCCAATCCAGAGAACTACCATTATACCACCAAGCAGGTCAAACTAAAAAAAGGAAACTCCATCATTCTTGAGAGTGAAACTACTTTTCCCAATGAAGAAGAGGCGAATGTGGTTATCGAAGAACTGCTGACCGAATTGACCGGAGACTGCCAGGACCCCGAAGGTTTTCATCTGATTGAGCATATTCTATTGAGGCCGAAAAGCAAAGACTTCAACTTGATGGAAGTCTGTCTTCATGATTGTGATTGCCCTTGTGAAGCAGATAGTTATTCATTCAGGGCCTCCGTGATTTTGCCCCATTGGCCAGGTCATTTTGACAATATGGCCTATCGTAACTATTTCGAAAGGAAAATTTTTGAAGAAGCACCGGCACACATCCAATTAAAAGTTTGCTGGGTGAGCAATGAGAAATTAAGAGCGTTTGAAACGGCCTATAAAAGATGGATCGAAGAACTCGCAAAATTCAAACGGGATGGTAATAACCAGTCAACGTATCACAAGGCCAATGACAGCATGCTGGAACTATTGGCAAAACTCAACTCTGTGTATCCAAAGGCAACGCTGCACGATTGCGAAGAAAGCGATGCCGACAAAAACCCTGTCATGCTGGGTAAAACAATTTTAGGAACTCAAAATTTATAATCATGCAGCCTATACTATCATATCCCGTTTTTGAAGCTGATCAGGTATTGTCCAATGGCCACCTGAACAACCTAATGAATTACCTTGAACAACAGGAAAGGTTGACTCGGATCAAGCTCATTGGTAGAGGTATAGTCTGTGGATTAGAGATTCAAACCTCCGCTTCAGAGATTAAAATCAGCAAAGGCTGCGGCTTAACTTCCCAAGGATACCTGATTCAGCTTTGTGCTACTACCTATTCCTTTTATTCAACTTATACACCGCCCTCCCTTCCCAATGACCTTACTTTTTTGACGCAGTGTAGTGCTGAAAACAGGAAAGATATTCCCTATTACCAGCAAACAGACCTCTTGGAGCTGATCCCTAAAAACGATAAAGACGTAGAAGACAAAAAACCTTTAACATCCATAAAAACAGAGAATTATGCAATAGTCTTGTTTTTGGAGGCTGAGCAGATTGATCTTAAAAACTGTGATACCCAGGACTGTAATGACAAAGGGAGTAAAATGGAATTTGCCCTTCGTGCCTTGCTTGTGCATAAGAAATTTCTGGATCCCCATAATAAAACCGGCTTTAACTCTCTTCTGCTCAAGCGATACAATGTTCCGGTAAAAGAACTTAAAACTTCAGAGGATATCCTTCAGGAATTTTTGACCATTACTGATGATGTCACTTTGACAAAAATGTCCGAGAATCTGATCCTATGCTGGGATAAGTATGCAACACTTCTTGGTCTACCTGCTGAGAACCCCCTGAAAAGCCTAAATCTAATTGAATTCAAAAAGAAATTTTCAACCAGTCCCAATCAACGGATCTATATCCAGTACTTCTATGATTTTGTAGACGACTTGTTCAAAGCTTACCTGGAATTCAGATCAAAAATCAGAGAAGCCTACGGGGAATGTTGCCCTGAAGAAATGGATTTTCCACTTCATCTGACACTGGGTACGGCCAATGAAAACACAGCTCTTGGTAAAGGGAATGGGTATAGGAATTATTTTGAGCCTGCACCAATTCTAAACCACCAGTCAAAAAACAGGGAAGAAGCCGCTTCTTTATTGGAAAGGCTGGCAGCCATGGTAAAAGCATTTATCGGGGATAAACTATCAGTCAATGAACCCATTCAGATCACCCCAAATTATCTAGGTCCGGAAGCCATCAGCTATAGGGCCATTCCCTACTACTATGACTGGAAAACCATCAATCCAACATGGTATTTCAACCGAAGCTTCAATGGCAATGCGCGCTATAACTTAGGATATCGGGCTGCCCAACAAGTGGATGCTCCCGAGCCGGTCAGGAATCCATTGCTGTATGATATTGAGCGATACAATGCCTTTAGGATTGAGGGACATATCGGCAAAAATTACCGCACAGCACTGACGGATATCATCCAGCAAAAGAACAAATTCAATCTCCCTTTTGAAGTGGTTGCACTCAATGCCATTGATCTTTCGACCATTTTGAATGGGAAGGAAATCAGCTGTCACGTGATTGATTTAGCCTCTGATTATCGGGTGATGATCACAGGAATCGTCTGCCAGCTCCAACAAATTATGGCTTATGTGGGAAATTTAAGACCCAAGAAAACCGTAGAACCAAACCGAAATCTGGGTGCTCTTGCCCTTACAAAGGATTTCTACATTTCCAGAAATCTGGTGGATATGCAGAAAGCCATCAAGGCAGATCTACTCCAAAACCAACCCTTGAGCATTTCCAATGAAGACATTATAAAGAACCTTGCTTTGAGAGATGTAGAAGAAGGCGAAAAACTCGCAGACTTCGTAGCAAAAGACGTGGGTTTATTCATTGTAAATCAAAAGGCATTTTACGAGTACATCATCAAGCAGCCAGACCTTTTATTGATCTTTTTACAGCAACTGGCGGAAATAGTAAA
Organism: Algoriphagus resistens; assembly: GCF_001442615.1. Classification (GTDB taxonomy): domain Bacteria; phylum Bacteroidota; class Bacteroidia; order Cytophagales; family Cyclobacteriaceae; genus Algoriphagus; species Algoriphagus resistens. The sequence continues at coordinate 213,872 of NZ_LMXN01000010.1, forward strand.
ATATCTGCTTGCTTTTGATTTGGATAAATTTGATGAGCAAAACTATAATAAGTTATGGACCCCCTATTCCAAAACGGTGGCTAGTCTTATCCAGGAGGCAAGCCAATCTGAAAATGAGGAAATCAAACGGTATTTCTCTGCCGGCAATACAGAATTACTTTTCAAATGTGCCAATGAAAAGCTTTTTGCACTTAAAGATGAATACCTAAAGAGAATGGAAGAATACAATGCTGCAATCAACTTCAGTGAATATTTCAAAAAACACACTGGAATTGAACATAAGGCTGGTGTGTCAAAGGGTGGTACTTTTATTTTGGTTTATAATGGAGCTACAGATCAGGTGTTGACCTTACCGGACCTGACCTTTAACAGCGCGTTGATTTCAGGACTATCTTTAGCAGCTACCTCTCCCAGGTTTACTGCTACTACTTCCGTAAGTGATAGCGCTTCAATTCTTTCAGAAGAGATTCCAACCTCCGCTGGCGCTTTAACCCTTAAATCAGTCGAAAAGACTGAGTTCGGATTCGCCTCGGATTTAGTCAAAAATTTAAATTTAGGAGATGCTGCAAAAAAGGTGTTGGATGCACTCAACCTCAGAGACAGGGAAATCAGAGATCAAGGATCCACAATTCCAAAAGGAACTGTAATTGCTGATTTTTATCTGCCTTATTTATGTTGCAGCGAGTGCCCCCCTATAGCCTATATCCTTCCTGAAGAAGAACCCGAAAACATTGGGCCAATAGCAGATGCCGGAGAAGACCAGACATTTACCCTGGCACCAGACCAGCCTATTTCTTTCGCCTTAGACGGTTCAAAATCATCTGATGAAGACGGGACAATTACTGTTTTTGCATGGACTCAAGTGAGTGGTCCGCAAATCACTTTGAAAACACCAAACAAGCCGAAAGCAACAGCAGAAGTCAGGGACGCCGGGAATTATGTTTTTGCCCTGAAAGTGACCGATGATAAAGGCGCTTCCGACCAAGATGAGGTTACCATCCACGTGATTGCTGTTGAAAATAAAGGCCCTCAGGCCGATGCCGGTCGGGACCAATCCCTTACCCTTGCTACTGGCCAGTCTATTTCAACCACTTTGGATGGCTCCGCCTCCAAAGATGAAGACGGAACCATCAAGGCTTTTACCTGGAGCCAGGTGAGCGGTCCTCAGGTTATCCTGAAAACACCGGCTAATGCCAAAACTGCGGTAGAATTTAAAGAGGCAGGCGACTATGTTTTTGCCCTGAAAGTGACCGATGACAAAGGTGCTTCCAGCCAGGATGAGGTAACTGTTAAGGTTGTAACTGCTCAGAGCAATCCTCCAATCGCTGAAGCAGGTGACGATATTTCCCTTACAATCGCAGGCCCTAACAGTCCGGGTAGAACTACTTTAGATGGAACTAAGTCTGCGGACCCGGCTAACGGGGCACTGACTTTTAACTGGAGCCTGGCCAGTGGCCCTAACGCGCCAACTATCCAAACACCAAATCAAGCAAAAACCAATATTTCCGGCCTTTTAGAAGGGGATTATAAATTCAACTTGGAGGTTAAGAACAGTTCGGGTCAAAGCTCGAACGATTCTGTTTTGGTCAGGGTCAGCAGTGCGACAATAGAAGAAGACCCCAGAACAAAATCCTGTGGTTCTTTGACTGATATACTCGAAGCATTTACAGCTTTCGATCAAACAGAACCGACGGAGAATTTCAAAAAATTCCTGGAAACGTTAGGTTCATATGGTGAAATAAAAGAATTCTTCACCAGCATGAAAACTATCTCCAGTTCAACTACCACAAAACAGACAGACTTCTTCGCCTCCGCATTTGGTCGAACCGGTCTGGTTTCAAAAATGAGGGAGTGGCTGGTAAGTATCCAAAACATTATTCTGGAATTTAAGGAATTCAGAGGATTTGGATTCCAGCTTTATCAGATCCTCAGCATGCTGGTGAACTACATCGTCTGCCTTCAAAAAGAAGATTATGATGCCGCTAAAATCCCGATGGAAAAGGTATTTGATGCAATCGAAGAACATGCCAAAAGCTGGGCTGAGTTGAAAGAAAGTGGAACCTTTGGCAGAGTTGAGATAGCGTTACTAGCAAAAATAGAAACAGGTTTCACTGCAGCATCCACCCAGACCACAGCGAATGGTGAAGCCACCGCAAAACCGAAATATTTGCGTAGAATCAAAATCATTGAAGGAATTCTATAAAGGAAAAAATGAGCCCGGCCCAAAAGCATAAAATCCACACCACAGCTCTTCAAGTTGATTTTGAGGGAATGGAGGAAGGTTTGGGCCTTCAGGATAGACTTACTCAGGTATTTTATGAAAAGCTGAAGCCCGCCCTAGAAAAGGAATTTGATGATCTTGTGGATTCAAAAACTACGCTGGAAATCGATTCCCTGGTTTTGGACTGTGGTTTTTTGACCGGTGAGGACTGGGAAGAAAAATTACTTCAAAATCTCCAGGAACAGGTTAGAAAAGAGTTAACAAGAAGCAAGTCTGGAAAACACAACTACACTTCAAAGGAATCCAAAGCCAGTGAGGTATTCTTCTTCTTTCTGGAAAAAGGGTATTTCCCTTGGAACAGCCCATTTGCTTCACCGGAAGAACTGGAAAATACGATCAATCTGAACCAACGTTTTTTTGAAAAATTAGCCAGTTCTTACCGCAAAAACACCTTTTGCAGAAATAGACTTTTCAGCTCTTTCTCCCAAAAATTCATTACTAAAATTTTCGAATGGCTGGGTAAGGAATCAAATCCAAAGATTTCAGCTATTTATAGTTTCTTACAAAGACAGGGAGCGGAGAAAAGCCTAAATGAAATTCTTTTGGTGTTTTTGCCTTTCGGATCAAAAAAGGTCACAGTATCCGATAAAAAGCTGATTGAAACAGTGATTTCCAGCTTAGATAGCGCCGGAATACCTGCCCTTTCACCTTTTTTTGAATTGGAAGTAAAGAAAGACGCTGAATTTCTGGAAGCTTTTGCCAGCGTAATTTCAGGGCCGATAAATGAGGAATTTGCCATGAAAATCAACTTTTTGTTGAAAACTATGGAAAGAAGCTCACCGCAAATAGTAGAAAACCTGAAACGCTCAAAAACTGAAATCGCAATTCTACAGGACAAGAACAATTTTTCCGAAAGCATTAAACAGGATGAATCAGATTCTGAAAACCCAACAGGTGAAATTCCATTAACCCATCACCCCGCAGGTAAGGAAAACACCTTAAATTCTAAAGAGGAAATATACATTGAAAATGCCGGTCTAGTCATTTTACATCCTTATATCAAAGGCTTATTCGAGAATTTAAAATTGACTGAAAATGGGAAGTTTATAGATTCTTCAGCGCAAAATTCAGGGGTAAAAACCCTTCAATTTCTGGTCTACGGCGATACTGATTTGCCGGAGAATTACTTCGTACTGAACAAGCTTCTTTGTGGAATGGGGGTCTATGAAGGTTTGGAATTGAAAGATAAAATCACTGAAGAAAGTAAACAGGAATGCGCAGAGCTCCTTCAACATGTCATTGCGCACTGGGAGATTTTGAAAAACACCAGTGTGGAGGGGCTCAGAGAGACATTTTTACAAAGGAACGGAAAATTAACCCGTGTGGATAAAGGCTGGAAGCTGAAAGTAGAACGAAAAACAGTAGACATCCTCATGGAGAAACTGCCATGGGGAATTGGACTTATCAGACTCCCCTGGATGAGTGAAATGATATATGTGGATTGGAACTAAACCGAAAGTTGGCGATGAACAAACTAAAAGAAAAACTAAGCGCTAATCACCCAACACACCAGAAGGGAACATTTTTTCAGGCAAAGCTAACAGTAAACCGGCCTGGGGACAGGTATGAGCAAGAAGCAGATGCGATGGCAGAAAAAATAGTGAAAGGCGGAAGTTTCTTTGGCTTAAGCGGCCCGATTTCGACAGTTAATCTGCAAAAAAAGTGCACTGAATGTGAGCAGAATGAACAAATCCAGATGAAAGCTTATTCCAATGGTGGCAGTGCCAGAAAAGATGTTGAACATGGGGTTTTATCTGAAAAGACCAATGGGAAAACCCTGAATCCAGAAACCAGAAATTGGATGGAATCCAGATTTGGTATTGACTTTGGAAATGTGAAAATCCACGATGGAAATAATGCCCAGCAATTGAACGATAAATTAAATGCCAGAGCTTTTACACATCGAGACCACATTTTTTTCAATTCAGGCGAGTACGAACCAAACACACTAAAAGGGAAAAAACTTTTAGCACACGAACTGACACATGTGGTGCAGCAAGGAGCAGCGCCCAAGAATGAAATTCAGCGGGATGATAACAAAACCCCTAGCCCAGATGCGGAGGAAGAAAGTGAGTTTGAATTCGATTATAACTTGTTGCCTCCATCCCTTCAATTTTCTTTGGGCCAATGGATGCTGGAAGCAAATACAAGTCGGGTGGCACTTCAGTTTACTCAAGGCTTGATGCAAACTAGATTTGGATACAATTATGGAGGGAATCTGACATTAGGAACAAAAACCCCATCAATGAGTACCGAATTGGGTTTTAATCCACATTCTCCAGCACTCTCATTTGGTTATTCCCAAGATCAGTTCCGGTTTGGAGCCAATGCAGACCTCACAGGTGGAGGCTTCGGATTTAATTTAGGTTACGGATCCAGGCTTTTACCAATGCCATTTGATCTGGCCGGACCTGTGAATCAGGGCTGGGCTGGTGCTCGTGGCATTTTGGGAGACTTAGGTTCCATGCAGGACCCGCTGAGTTTTTATCAATCACATGGCGACAATATCGATGATATCATGGGAGCGGTGAAGGCTCTTCAGCCCCTGGCCGATGAAGAAAATCAAGGTTTTGGGGTGGGATTACGATTCACTTACAATCCTCAGACAGGGGTATTGATCCACGCAGGCGCCCAATGGATGTTTTAAGAAATAATGGGCAAAGAAATTCAAAATATTGTATCCTATCTTCAAGCAATCACCTCTCAAAGGTTGGAGAATTATTTTGGAGAAAAAGTGATCTCTCCTTTTCCGGATTTTGAGTTATCCGGGAGTTCTCCCTTGTCAAACTTTCTTCAGCATTACAAGCTGAGTAGATCAGAAATTACCCTTCTTATCTCTGCGTTAGTCCCCCATATTCTCCCAGGTTTTTTTGACAGAATAATTCAAAAATTTCTCCCCAATGGAGGGGATTTTCCGGAATTCGGAGGAGTCAAAGTTGACCAGCACCGTGGAATGATCCCAACAGGAGAAACTGTCCTATTCCTACTGGCTGGAATGGATATACAGGAGCGTCTGAGTTATTTCTCCCTCTTTGACCAAAGCAATCCGCTCATAAAACACCATATTGTTTCCTTGAACCCAGTCAAAACCGGCGAACCCAGGCTAGGCGGAACACTGATCATGGATTCCGAATATGTTGAGGTGTTCATATCCGGTAAAATCAGTCTTCCGACTCTCAGTATCAATTTCCCCGCAGAGCATCTTCAGACGCAAATGACCTGGGAGGATCTAGTATTACCAGAACAAGTCTGGAATCAGATCAATGAACTTCAGATTTGGCTTAAACACAAGGAATCTCTACTCACTGAATTTGATTTGGGAAGAAAAATCAAACCTGGATACAGAGCATTGTTTTATGGCCCACCGGGAACAGGAAAAACTGTGACGGCTACGCTTTTGGGAAAATATACGGGCAGGGAAGTTTTTAGAATAGACTTATCAATGATCGTGTCCAAATATATAGGGGAGACAGAAAAGAATCTTTCTGCACTTTTTGACAAAGCCGAAAACAAAGACTGGATCCTGTTCTTTGATGAGGCCGATGCCATTTTTGGTAAAAGAACCGGAGTCAGGGATGCCCACGATAAATACGCAAACCAGGAAGTGTCCTATTTATTACAAAGGATTGAAAGCTACAATGGGCTAGTCATATTGGCCTCCAATTTTAAAAACAACATCGATACAGCATTTATCCGAAGGTTTAATTCCATTATTTATTTCCCCACTCCAAAAGCAGAGGAGCGGCTCATGATTTGGAAGAAGACCTTGCCTGAGCAATTCATTTTAGAAGATGAAAGCATCTTAAAAGAGCTCGCCCAACAATACGAATTGACTGGCTCTCATATCCTAAATATTGTACAATACATCTCGTTAGCCTCTCTGGAAAACAAGAGTTACAGTCTATCAAGGGAAATGATTGTCAAAAGCATCAAGAGAGAAATGGAAAAAGAAGGAAAATGACCTTATAAATTTTTAAATCTATGAAACATTCAAAAGAACAACATAAGTCCAGTTCTTTACTTAAGGGGAAAATGAACCTTTCCTTTTTTTCACCTACTCAAGTTCATGCCAAACTTAAGATCAATACGCCTGGCGACCAATATGAGCAAGAAGCGGATGTTATTTCCAGCCAAGTTGCTTCACACCAAGAATTAAATGATTCCATTTATCTAAAAGGGAATTTCTCTGGGAATACAAAACAAAATAGTCCTTTGAAAGGACAGCCTAATGGATCTCCTTCACCAGTCACTGATTCTTGTAGAACCGCCGGGGAGCCTATAGAAAATAGAGTAAGGGAATCGATGGAATCCTCGTTTGATCAAGACTTCAGAAATGTCAGAATTCATAATGACGGTACTGCCAATAAAAGTGCTGATGAAATCAATGCCAAAGCATACACTTTTCAAAATTACATCGTATTTGGGAAAAATCAATACAACCCCCAAACTTTTGAAGGGAAAAAGCTTCTTGCCCATGAGTTAACCCATGTAGTGCAGGGCACAAAACAAATTCAAAGGGATCCGGATGAAGAGGCAGAAAAAGTAGAACAAGAAAAAATCGCAAAACTAAAATCGGCTATCAAAACAGCTTTTTCCCTCAAATCAGTAGAGGATGGTTCTTCTAATTGGACTTCGGAAGAATTGAGGATAACTAAAGAAGGAATCGAAATGATTCCAAAAGCTGATATCCCCGCCCTTAAAGATGTAGTCCTGAAACGTGTTACTAGTTTAGGGGGCAAAATAGCAGGTCAATTTGGGTCAGAACAATCGGTAGACGATACCACTGTTACCAATGAGTACGAGCTTGAAATTGCAGATTTGAATTTCAGCACTGGTTCTACGGAGGCGGAGCAAAAAAGGTTAGTACAGCACGAAGTTGGCCATGCAATCGCAAGCCTACCTAGCAGAAAGGCCAATTTAGCAGCAAACGTGGCTTTAGCAAAATTCAATGAAAAGGTAAACCTACAAAATGACAGCGCCGATCCATTCAATACTGCTAATGATGAATTCAATGACGCAGTGACAGACTACAACAACAAGGTAGACGAGTATAATAATGAATCCGATTCTACGATCAAAAAACAATTAAAATCTGAAATGGATGCGTTAAAAAAAACAGTAGAGCAAAAGAGAAAGGAGAGAACAAAAAAGGAAACTGAATTTAATTCTGCAGAGGACGCTGCAAAAAAAGCAAAAACAGCATGGGAGAAAAAAGACACAGAAGCGAAAAAACACGCTATTGCCCAAGCTGACCTAGATACGATAAAAAAGAGCGCAGATGCTGCCAAGGCGGATCACGATACCGCATTGACCAGTGCCAAAGGTAAACTAACGACGGGGATGACCGATCTGGGCGAAGCCAAACAATATGTTACTTCTGTAGAATCTCTGAGTACCGAAATCGAATCATTTTATACAGAAACCAAGGATCAGGACAAATCTGAAAGTGAGGTAGAAACCTTGATTGAAGCGGTTAACAAACAAATCGAGACAAGAGGTCAAGCATTTGAATCACTTTCCAAAAAAGATGGAAAACATCCCTTACTGACAATTTTACCATCCTTTGAAAAGTATCAGGACACATTTTTTCATACGGCTAAGGCCAATGCTTTAGCACATGAAAGATCCGCACGAGTCCAGAAATTTGTGGCGTTTGTAGAAGCTAATAATATCCAACCAATTTCTGATTATGCCAGGAAAAACTGGCCTCATAAACCCGAAGAGTTCTATGCAGAAGCCTATTCATTTTGGGTGTCAAATAAATTGAATTCCATTTCTGCCGACCTCAAAAAATGGTTTGACGACAAGAAATACAACTAATTCTCTCCCCCAATAAAAATACCATAGATGGAAACGCAGCAGGAAAGAAAAAATAGCAAAACCGCGTCCAATGGACAGCGGCGTAGCCCTTTTTTCTCTCCCATACCTGTCCAAACAAAATTAAAAGTCAACGAACCTGGTGATAAATTTGAACAAGAGGCTGATAGCGTAGCCGAGCAGGTTGTTACCCAACGCTCTGAGTCTTCTACCAATTCTGACCCATCCACCCCCCTTCCATCTAGCCCAAACGTTACCTCCCAGTCCGATAGCGGGATCTCAAACCTTAGTACTATAGGCAAACCCTCTGCTGTAACCGTTGGATCTTTTCAAGCCAAATGCGACACTTGCGAAGCGGAGGAAAAAGGGCCCCAAGAGGAAGAAATCCAAAGGATCCCCGAACCGAAGATTTTCTTTCAGGCTAATGCAGGGGATGATCAGGAAGAATCTACGTTAATGGCCAAGCATGGAGCTTCGTCCCTACCGACCGTTTCGGATGAAACTGCACGCCAGCTATATTCTTCTAAAGGGAGCGGCAATCCATTGCCCAAAAACACAAAGTCAGAAATGGAGCGGAGTTTTGGAGCGGATTTTAGCCATGTCCGGATCCATACTGATTCTGCAGCCCAAAAAATGAGTAAGAACCTTGGAGCGAAGGCATTTACCCATGGCTCAGATATTTATTTCAATTCTGGGTATTTCGAAACCAGTAGCCAAGAGGGTAAAAAACTATTGGCTCATGAATTAACACATACAGTTCAACAAAATGATGGAACTGCAATACAAAGATTTGAAGGTGAAGAAGATGAATCGGTTGGGACTGAAGGGACAGATCAAATCCTTGATTTTTCCGGAGATGGTGCAGAGCCATTTGCTACTGCTTTCCTTCAAAACTTTCGCCTTCTCCGTCCTGAGATTTTCGAAGAAAGTGATATCAGAGTAGTGGTACAATTGGACAGGGAAGGGGTCGTTTTTTTTAATGAAAGCGGAGAACAGTTAAGTGCCCTGATCCCCATAAACTTTTTAGTCAGACCTGGAATATATAAAGTTGTCTGGTCTACTTCGGGGCCAATACTATATCCGCTCAATGAAACAGGTCACGGGACTTTTCAGGGATCTATTGTGACCAACGCAACCGTACCCAGTGATTTTTATGAGTTCTGGAATTTTAATTCTACTTTCTTGATTGTGCCTGACGCCACCGGTAGTGGTGGAGGTTCCAGCATGCCGGAAGAAGAAACACAAAGAGAAGATCCTCAAGAAAGACCGCCTTTACCCGCCTGGGCTGATGAGCTAAATAGAGGTATTCAAAATCACATCAGGCAATTGAGGACATCTCCAGAAACCAGCCCTGATCAGGCAACCAATTTACCAGACCGGGCAGTTATATGGATTAATGGGCACGATGATATTTATTTAAATATATGGGTAGATCAGGCAGTACGTCCCATCAGGTTAAATGAAGAAGATAGCCAAGAGACTGCCATGGACCGTATTGTCGAAACAGTTCGGCAAATCGAATCTGGAAGAGACCCGAGTGAATCCCTCGAGGTAGCCGAAGGAGTAGAGCAAACAGGGTTTGAGCCAGATGACTCCCCAGGTGCAAATGGAAGCCCCGCACAAGTCCAACAGGGAGCCATACTTACTGACGAACAGTTAACATCTCCAGACAGTACTGCGAATGCCATTGCTTATGGAGCTGAACTAATTTCGTACGATCTGGCTAATGATGAAATGCCTTCCTTAGAGGAAATTTCCGGGCCGGATTTTTTGGTTGCAGTATTAGGAGCAAACAACCGAATGTCCATGCAACTGGACTTTTCCATAGCCGGTGCAAGATTGATTGACCAGGTTGGAGCCAGGATGCAATACATCAGGTATTACTGGGAAGTGATCGATGTAACTGGACTAAATCCCATTGAACGGGAAGAGGGAGTGGATGAAACACTTCCGGGTCAAGGCGAAATGATTAACCCCCTTAGCGGTGAGCTAATGCGATTCGGCAGAGATATGGAGGCGATACAAGAAGACACCGTGGCCGATTTAAATGAAATGGCAAATGACCCTTACCTTTTTGTTACATGGCCCCAAAGGGCTGCCTACTTAGAGCTAATAGGATTGAGTAATGGAATTCGTGTAGCAGGAAGTATAATAAGCAGCTATTTAAATCTTCTTACCACCCCCTCAAATGAAATAGATATTGGTTGGGCTGAACCCGGTGAATACATCATCCGTTGTGTAGCCTCTCCGGTTTACGAAGAAGATTCTCAAGTGCGCAGAGCATCGAGTGTTGCCGTCAAGGCAGTGCGTGTAGTCAATATTCATGAAAGAGCAACCCAATTGGTTGACAAGGAATTGACTGACTTGGACAGACTTTATGATCTCTTGGATTCTGCTTCAAGCGAAGAAGAGCGACACCTGCTTTTAACACAACTTTCCGAACTTGAACGAATACAATCGCAAAGTGCAGTTGAGCGGGCCAATGAACAACTGGGACAGCTTGAAATTCAATTAAACGCCTTAAACGAAATAGAAGGAAGAACTGGTACTGAGGGTCTGAGTCCCGCAGCAAGATTGCTAAGAGTTCAGCTGGAATTAAGCGGGGTTACCGCTGCAGAAATGCGCGATCACCTCACAGAACAACGGCGGGTATTAAGCAGAATGCGTTCCTATGGCAGAAGGCAGGAAGCCGACATGATACAATCCTACCGACCAAGAGTTGTGCTGGTATCCGAAGAAAATGGAGCCTCCTACCCTTTGATCATGATATTGGGAGAAAGCACCGATTCCGAAGAGGGTGCATACCATTTCAAGCTTATAGATTTGACAAGTCCGGCGACACAGGATGAATACGAAGGAAGAAGCAGCGGAGAAGGGATGAGCGGTAAAAATGAAGCGCTGAGAAATGCCTTTGTAAATTTCAGAGAGAGGAATGGTTACGGGAGAGGAACTATCGCAATCCGCCTCCCCGAAGAGATGCCAAGGGGTCTGACTGTAGAGACAACAATGCGGAGTGCACCAGGTTCCCGAGACAGGGCATTACGTAGGCTACAGGATTTGGCTACTGCCGCAGAAATTGCGGGATTGGTCATCTCTGGACCGGTTGGAATAGGTATTGGATTAGCAGGTGGTGCAGCCGGGGCAATTATAGCAGGCGAGCATCTATGGCGTCGACATCGGGCAGATCGTTTTGATTGGGATTTTGCCACATTTATGGATATTTCCGCCATTGTGGGGGGAGCAATACCATTCTTGGGTATGACCTCAAGAAGAATGGGCAGCCTAGTATACTATGTAGGAGTCGCACAACTAGGTCAATCCGTTCTGGTCATTCCAATCCAGCTTGAACAACAATTGCGGCAAATTGAAATGGATACGACCTTATCCCCTGGCGAGCGAAGTGCACGAAGGGCTGAAGCATTTTTACAAGCTGTTAGGTCAGGGGTTGTGACTACGATTTCAGCAGCTCAGATGCTTGAGCATGGACCTCCGGTATCGGAAGGAAATGGTGAAAGCGCTACCCCAACTGAATTGCCTGAAGTTGATACGCCAACTGTTCCCAATATTGATTCTCCTACCGTCCATCCGAACCCCCCATCTGTTGACAGAGGATCAGATATACCAGGCATACCAGTTGAAACAGAAGTTACACCCGAATCTTTACTAGGAGGAGAAGTATCACCTGTCAGTTCCTCTTCTCCCGAAAACCCAGTTGTTGGGGATACTGCTGACCCATTGGTAAGAGAATTGGTCCTTCATAGAGATCGGATACAGCAGCAACTGGATACACTACGTAGAAGTTCTCCGGAAGCAACGCTTCTAGGACTGGAAATTGCTGACATTAATGAAGCCTTGGAAGGGCTAAGGATGGCAGACGAAGATGTGGCGAATGCTGCGGATCTGGATAGAAATGCCATAGAATTACTGGAGCATTTAAGGAGTATCGATGACAGTGCACCTGCCGGAGACAGAATCTGGGAAACAGACCCAATGCCAGATGCAACGGTAATGCAAGACGCTGACCCTACTGACAGCTTTGGATCGAACCTGATGTACAATAACTCGATAGCAAATGATCCTCTTAGAGAAGCTGCAATTTATCGAAATAGTGAAACAAACGAATATATCATTGTTCAGGGAGAAGAGCGAATGGTTTCTGTTGGAGATGGTGAAGGCCCACTGTCTGGTGGAAGGCAGCAAGCTTGGAAAGAACTATTGAATGAAGGCCAGGATCGAGGTAGCTGGGAATTGGAAGCCCATTATCATCCTCTGTCCCCAGAAACAGGTGAGGCTTTATATACCAATAGGATTCCGAGTGGCGGGGGTGGAGATATTGGAGTTATAGTGTTAGAGTCGATAACGGCGGGCGGAAATCCTCGATCATCCAGGATTGATTTCAGGCTTCCTGATGGAACTATGGAATATACCATTTACTCATTTATACCTGGTGTGGAAAACCCCATTATTGTGGACATTCCGCAATCATTTGGTAGTCGTCGGCGAAGTAGGCTTGAATTTCCAAGTGTAGAGGCGTATCACGAATGGGCCAGTGATCAACTGGGAGGAGCAGATATGGGTAGCGTCCCAACCTTGATTTCAGAGACTGTTTTGGGATCCCGGGTCACCGAAGTCTCAGATGTTCCAAGATCTGCGGACAGTGAAACCCCATCAATAAGCTCGCCGGGTGAATCAATAACCCCAAGAGCCGCTGGCACCAGGCGGGGTCCGGAGACGGTTGCAGCCAGAGCTGAACGCCTCGCCAGAGAACAAAGTATGATGGAATATGATCAACGTAGACAAGCAAATGGTGGACGTGAAAGTATAACTGATTTTGCCAGACATGGACAAACTTTCAACTCAATATTACAGACCCTTAGAAATGTACATGCAGCACTAACCTCAAGTGGACGGGGAGAACTTCTGCCTCAAATTAGGGAAGAAGTCCTTCAACAGACAATAGACCATTTTATTTTGCAAAACACTCCGCTGATGGAGCATTTGAGAAGTATAATTGACACCCTAAGACAATCCCCTAATGGTGCCAGAAATAGCGAAGGATGGCTAACCATAAGAGATAGCCTGCTTGGAGGAGATGATGCATTACTAAATTACCTTTTAACAGGAAGATACCAGACAAGGCATAGAGGAGGTATAGGTTCACGATTGGTTGGAGCCAGAATACCAGACCTGGTAACATTTGATCTTGAAAATGGAATAGTTCAGGTAATTGATTGGACTACTGATATAGTGGGGGCAAACACTCCACATAATTTAAAAACCCATTTCTACATTGAAGTTATGAGGGCATTGCTAGGAAATACAGGCCCAGAAGTTTCAGGAAGAGATGTACGTATTCAGCTGGATAGTTCGGGAAATGCACTGGATCATTCCCTCACTGTTGAAGGCCCATTGATTGAATAAGCTTATTTCCTACTCGTATCAATTCCGGAAAATCCTTTACGCTATAGTACTCATCTGATTCAGTAGGTATTTTTTGTGGAGAATGCCCAATCCTATAGTCGAAGATTTATACTAGCTTTCAAGACTGGTCCCTTTGGCTATTTCAACCATAGCATTTATGAATTTGATATCCTAAGGAGTTTTCCATTGGAAAATATGAAATAAATCCCCACTTTAATTAGATGGTTTATCAGCATCGCATCGGAAACTTCAATTTTACTTTTTCTGATCTCAAAACCGTCTTGGCAAAGGCTTCCCCAGAAAAATCCGGGGATCAAATGGCAGGATTGGCTGCGCAAAGTGAACAGGAAAGGATTGCGGCCAAACTAGTTTTGGCAGATATTCCTCTGAAACTGTTTCTAAATGAGGAAATCATCCCCTCGGAAATCGATTCGGTATCCCAATTGATTCAGGAATCCTTTGATACCAATGCTTTTCAGACAATTTCTCATCTGACGGTAGGGGAATTCAGAAACTGGCTGCTGGACTACCAAACAGACGGAGAAAAAATAGCTCAAATCAGCTCCGGTCTCACGCCAGAAATGGTGGCTGCAGTCAGCAAAATCATGGCAAACCAAGATCTGATCCTTGTAGCCTCCAAAATCAGAGTCATCACCAAATTCAGAAATACATTA
>NZ_LMXN01000011.1 GCF_001442615.1 Algoriphagus resistens
GGGTTTGCCTGGTTAAAAGAGGTGAATAGCCAATCATTACAGGCATCTATCAGAAACTTGGATACTGCTTACAAGAATTTATTAACAAGCAGAATAGGTTCCCAAGACTTAAATCAAAGTACGGTAAGCAAAGGGAGCGAAAAATCTAAAGTCAGGTTTCCATCTACTTTTACTACAGCATACCCAAAAGCTACTCTTGAGATTATCACACCAAAGAATATTGAGGGGGGGATAGAATTTGAGCTATAGATTTTCACACCACGACTGACAGCCTGTCACCCTTAAAAGCCAAATAATTAATTGTCATTTGGCTTTTAAGGGTTTTATGTTTCACTATTCCAACAACATTGTACGAATCAGCGAAATATCCTCTTTCGGTACGAAGGTTGTTTAAAATGTGTCAGGTTAAATAGTTAAACCTGTATTTATCAAGTTTTCAACATTTAAAAACTGTAATTCAATTCTGATTTGTTCTTATTTCTGACAGTCCATAAGGGAAAGTCGGGTTAGGAAAAAATCAATTTATTATAAAAATAACAAAAATGTCTAAGCAAAGAATTCTCATCAAATATGGTGGGAATGCGATGATCAACCCCCGGTTGCAACAGGAAATTGCGACACAGATTTTGAAACTTCAAGAAGTGGGAATTGAAGTTATCATGGTGCACGGAGGTGGGCCGTTTATCAATAAAGCACTAGAAAAAGCAGCCATCAAATCGCAATTTGTAGATGGCCTCAGGGTCACAGAAGCAATAGCTTTTGCAGAAATCCAAAAAGCACTGGTCGGAGAAGTGAATGCCAACTTAATATCCGTGCTTAATCAAAATAAATTAAAGGCCATCGGTCTATCCGGGAAGGATGCAGGGATGGTTCAGGCAAAAAAGTATCTTCACAAACAAGCTGATGGAAGTAGTGTTGATCTAGGTTTGGTAGGAGACATTACGACTATAGATAATCGACTGATCAATTTGCTTTGCGAAGCAGGATATGTGCCTGTGGTCGCATGTGTGGCTGATGGAGCAGACGGAACTTCTTATAATATCAATGCTGACACTTTTGCAGGGAAACTTGCAGCGGCAGTGAATGCCGACCAGCTCATCGTATTGACAGATGTAGATGGCCTTTTTCTCAATTATCCAGATCCTGATTCGATTATTCACGAGCTTAATGAAAGCTCCGTCAAAGGACACATGGATACCACAATTCAAGGAGGGATGATCCCGAAAATCCAGTCCTGTATGCTGGCGTTGAATGAAGGAGTCAAAAAAGCAATCATCCTCAATGGTACAAAACCAGCGCAGATTTCTGAATACGTAATCGAAAACAAAAAAATTGGAACCACTTTGACTTTATAAAAACTATGACAAATCAAGATTTATATACCAAAGACAAAGAGAATTACCTTCCGACTTTTAACCGCTTTCCTTTAGCCTTTATCAAAGGCAAAGGAAGCAGACTCTGGGATGCGGATGGTAAGGAATACATAGATTTATTGGCTGGAATTGCCGTAAACAATGTTGGACACTGCCATCCAAAAGTTGTAAAGGCGCTTCAGGAGCAAGCTGCTCAGTTAATGCATATTTCCAATTTCTTCGTAAGTCCTCAACAGGTGGCACTAAGTGAATTGCTGGTGAAAATCTCTGGTTTAGACCGGGTTTTCCTAACCAATAGCGGTGCTGAATCTGTGGAAGGAGCGATTAAGATTGCCCGACGCTATGCTCATAAACATGGTAAAGGAGGAAAAATTATTTCTATGCACAATTCATTTCACGGAAGGACTTTGGCCACTATAGCAACAGGTCAGGAGAAATATCAGCAGGGATTTGGCCCTATACCAACAGGATTTGCCCAAGTTCCTTTTAATGACCTTACGGCGGTGCAAACTGCAATTGACGAGGATACGGCAGCGGTGATCGTGGAGCCGATCCAAGGGGAAGGAGGAATAGTTCCTGCAGAAAAGGCTTATTTGGAAGGGCTGAGAAAGCTTTGTGACGAGAAAAGTGTTTTGTTGATTTTTGATGAAATACAATGTGGCATTGGCCGTACTGGAAAATGGTTTGCAAAAGATCATTTCGGAGTGCAGCCTGATATTATGACGTTGGCCAAAGGCCTGGGTGGCGGAGCACCGATCGGCGCTGTGCTTTGCAATGAAAAAGTGGCCAGCGCTATTGAGTTTGGTGATCACGGAACGACTTTCGGCGGAAATCCGCTGGTGGCAGCATCGGCGATAGCGACTATTGAAGTAATCAATGAGGAGCAACTCTGCAAAAGAGCAACCGAAACAAGCGAGTGGCTGAGAGGTAAATTGGCAGAGCTGATACTAAAGCATGATGAACTAGAATCCGTAAGAGGCATGGGGTTGATGCTTGGGATAAAAATGAAATCTGAAGCCAAGCCTATTGTATTGCGTTTGCTGGAAGAAGGAATCGTGGCAAATGCAACTGCGGTAAATATTCTGAGACTGGTGCCAGCACTGAATATCAGCAGAGACGAGTTGAATATTTTCCTCGAAAAGCTTGATGAAATCTTGATAGAAACCAAAGTGACCGCCTGATATGAGCAATCAAAAAATAAAAGTAGCCATAGTCGGGGCCTCTGGATTTACAGGTTCTGAATTGGCAAGATTACTTCTCAATCACGAAGAAGTTTCGATAGAAATGATTACTTCTGAGTCGCATGTAGGCAAGCCGTTTTCGGAGTTGCATCCGCAGTTTTTTGATAGGCTGGACATTCCCTTAGTGAGTGCGGATGAAGTGGAGAAGATAAAACCAGCAGTTATTTTCTTGGCTCTTCCACATGGGGTTTCCATGGATTTTGTAGCTAAATGGAAGGATACTGGAGCGAAAATCATCGATTTGTCAGGTGATTTTAGGCTTTCTTCAAAGGAAGTCTATGAAGAATGGTATGACAAAAAGCATTCGTATCCTGAAGGATTTGAAACGGCTATTTATGGGTTACCAGAGCTTTTTGCTGAGCAAATCAAGAAAGCAACTTTAGTTGCAAATCCAGGATGCTATCCTACTGCTTCTATTTTAAGTATGGCACCGCTTTTTGCTAAGCGGCTCGTGCAAGAGAAGTCTTTGATTATAGATGCGAAGTCAGGACTGACTGGAGCAGGCATAAAAGCCAATGCCACAACTCATTTTTCCAATGTAAATGAGAATTTCAAAGCATATGGAATAGCGGGACATCGGCATACCATTGAGATAGAGGAGCAACTTGGTGCTTTGACAGGAAGCCAGGCGATAGTTCAGTTTACCCCGCATCTACTTCCTGTGGACAGGGGGATTTTGGTGACTGCTTATGCCAAGGTAAACCAAGATATGAATCAGGAGAAATTGACTCAGATCTATAAGGATTTTTATCAGAACAAGCCTTTTGTCAGGTTAAGAAATCAAGCTCCGGGAATCAAGGATGTACGCGGAAGTCATTTCTGTGATGTTTTCCCGGTGTGGGATGAAAGGACGGAACGTGTGATTGTGATCTCTGTAATAGATAACTTGCTCAAAGGCGCGGCAAGTCAGGCGGTTCACAATATGAACTTAATGTTCGGTTTGACCGAATCGGAAGGGTTAAGCCAAGTGCCATTAAAACCATAATTAGAAAAAAATGATTAAAAATATTACAAACGTCCGCGGCATCAAATGCTGGGGTGCACATACAGGGGTGAAGTCCATGAAAAGGGATTTGGCCATAATATACTCAGAAGTACCAGCGGCGGCAGCGGGTACATTGACCCAAAATAAAGTGCGTGCCGAGCCGATCAAAATCTCAGAAAGGAATCTTGCTAACAATAGAGCGCAGGTCATTATCTGCAACGCGGGAAATGCGAATGCGTGTACAGGAGATCAAGGCAAAGAGGGCGCTGAAGCGATGGTGAGAACGACCGCGCAGATGTTGGAAATCGCTGAAGATGATGTCATTGTAGCTTCTACTGGTATTATAGGAGTGGAGTTTCCCACAGAAGATGTAGTTGAAGGGTTGAAAGTAAATATTCCCAAGCTAAGTAACGAACTGAAGGCTGGATCATTCGTTGCCAATGCTATTTTGACGACTGACACGTTTGCAAAAGAAGGATTCGTAGAATTTGAGTATGAAGGAGTCAAGGTGAATATGGGTGGAGTGGCCAAAGGCTCAGGAATGATCCATCCAAATATGGCAACCATGCTGGCTTTTGTAGTGACTGATTTCCACATTGATGAGAAATTGTTGCAGGAAGCAGTTAGTTACTGTGTGGATCGTTCATTTAATATGATCACTGTAGATGGTGATACTTCTACCAACGATATGGTGGCCGTGATGGCAAATGGATTGGCTGGAAATAGGAAAGTCAATAGCAAAGAAGATCCTGGGTACGAGGTGTTTCTGGAAAAGCTTTTGGAGATCTTGACTCATCTGGCGAAACTGATCGTTTCGGATGGAGAGGGAGCTTCTAAATTTATAGAATATAAAGTGACCAATGCGCGCACTGAAGCCATCGCCAGAACGCTTGTTCGTGCGATATCGGATTCTACCTTGGTGAAAACAGCCATGTTTGGACGTGATCCCAACTGGGGAAGGATCATTGCTGCGGCCGGAAACGCCGGAGTGCCATTTAACTATAGAAAAGTAAACTTATTTATCGGGGACCAAAATCATTTGGTGCAGGTTCTTGATAAGGGAAATCCTGTGGAATTTGAGAAATCCTACATGAAAAAACTTCTTCGGGAGTCTCATATTAAGGTATTACTCGAACTGAACACCGGCGAGGAAGAAGGCGTAGGTTGGGGGTCTGATCTGACGACGGATTACGTGATGTTCAATTCGGTTTATACGACCTAGCCGACTTGGTTTTTATGTCAAATTATTATCCTGCTTCTCTTGAAGCAGGATTTTTTTTATCCCGATAAATTTATTTTCTGGCTACAACCAATACTATGAAACTGAAATCAATCTATCTTCCCAAAAAACTCCTCCAGATCCAGTTCAAAACCTACAATTACTTCTGATGTAATGATGTCACCGTGTGAAAAAAGTCGGGAAGGCTGATACTTTCCGTCAATCAGTTTATAGATGAGCAACGTTTCTTCGTAAGGATGAATAATCCAATATTCCTGGACAGCGGATTCCTCATAAACTTCATATTTGCTGCTTAGCTCTTTCTTATTATTTCCAGGAGAAAGTACTTCAACAATTAGGTCCGGGGCTCCAACACATCCGGCATCATCCAATTTTGACCGGTCACAAACTACACAGATATCCGGCTGAACTACCGTAAAGATTTCTTCATTCCTTCTTGACTTTACTGGCAATCGCACGTCAAAAGGGGCAATGAATGCTTCACATGATTTACTATCAAGGAAATTTAAAAGTTTTGCTCCTAGTTGTAAAACAATTTGTTGATGCTTTCTTTTAGGAGCTGCAGCTGCAGACCGAAATACCTTTCCCTTGATGAGTTCGACCATTTCATCGATCTCCCAAGTCAGATAATCCGCATAAGAATATTTTCCATATTCTGTAAATGGCTCTTTTACAAGGGGTTTGTCTTCATGATCCATGCTGGTAATTTACTGAAATTGCGCAGGAAAAATATATAAAGTCGTTTGAGATTTTCAAAATTCAACCGGCTCACATGTATCGGTCAACTTCAAAACCCTTCAGTTCCAAAGCTGTATCCTTTTGCTGATGCAATTCACTGATGATTTTACCTGAGGCGGGAGCTAGGCTGATGCCCATCATAGAATGCCCGCTATTTACCAGCAGGTTGGAATATCCCGGGGCAAAACCAATGTAAGGAAGCCCATCAGGGGAGCACGGTCTCAGACCTTTCCAGATTTCGGTTTCTTGTGGGAATTTCGCTTCAAAATCAGGATAATATCTGTTGATTGCTTCAAAAATCCCTTTTACCCGATTCAGGTTTATTTTTTGGTTTGTACCGGCGATTTCCATGGTTCCTCCGAAGCGGATTTGCCTGCCATATGGACTCACGGCAACTTTCATTTCAGTCAAAATCGATGATTGTTTGATTTCAGGCTTATTTTCCTGTAAAAAGGAATATCCTTTTCCACCCATCATCGGAAGATTGAAGCCCAATAGACTTGCCAATTCCCCTGACCAAGAACCCCCGCATAGAATTACTTTGTCTACGTCAATTTTTCCAGCATCAGTAATCGCAGCATTCACCTTCTCTCCTTTTTTTTCAAATCCCATCACCTTCGTATTGGGAAGGAACTTTACACCTTTGTCTTCCAAATAGCTTTTTAGAAAACCATATAACTTCCCCGGATCCAAATGTGCATCACCTGGAAAGCGAACTGCGCCACGTGCTTTCACTTCCAGGTTTGGCTCAAAGGTGCGGATATCATCAGCATTCAGAACATCCGCCTGCAAGCCGTTTGCATTGGCGAGACGGGCAAATTCAATTTCTTCTTTTTCAACTGCTTCAGTCTGGTAGATCATCATCAATCCCTTTTCCTGCAGTCCGATCGCAGATTCAGGATGTTCATCCCTGAATTCCTGGTACAATGCTTTACTGAGTAAACTCAGATTCTTTAATATTGGAACACTTCGCTGTACATGAGTAGGGTTGGCAGCTTTATAGAATTGATAACACCATTTTATAAGTTTGGCATCTACTCGAGGATGGATATAAAATGGGCTTTTCGAAGAGAACATCCAAGAAATTCCCTTGCTGATCATGCCTGGAGCAGCCAAAGGGATAATGTGGCTGGGTACAATCATTCCTGCATTGCCCGTGGAGCAATTTACCAGCATATCACCTTGATCGATTACCTGTACTTCTATTCCTTCTTTCTGAAGGAAGTATGCGGAAAATAAGCCTATTACTCCTCCGCCGATGATGAGAGTTGGTTTCATTTTTAAGAATCAAGATTTTAGCGCCTAAAGACAAGATATAGAGGAAGAACATACTTGGTTCTTGACTCTTTGCTCTTTCTTCTTAGATGACTTGGAATCCATGTACATATGGGTCATCCTCATCAAGGATTATAGTGTTATAGCCATAGACTTTTGCCCAGCCTTCTATACTTGGAATAATTGCAGGACGGCCGGCAATCTCTGCCTCTTCCTCAATTCTTCCTATGAATTTGGAGCCTATAAAGCTTTCGTGAACAAAATCTTGGCCTGGTTTCAAAAGACCTTTGGCATACCATTGCGCCAGCCTGGCAGAAGTTCCAGTACCACATGGTGAACGGTCAATAGCCTTATCACCGTAGAATACTGCATTTCTTGCAGTACTGGTGGGATCCAAAGTTTTGCCCGTCCAAAGTATATGAGAAAGTCCTTTGATAGCGGGATGCTCCGGATGCACAAATTCAAATTTCTCGTTCATCTTCTTGCGAAGAGAACGAGCCATAGAGATTAATTGCTCCGCTTTGAAATGTTCCAATCCGGGGAAATTCTTCTGAGGATCTACAATACAATAGAAGTTCCCACCGTAGGAAACGTCCACCGTCAAAATCCCCAACTCCTCAAATTCGATTTCCAAACCTTCAGCTGCCAGAAAACTTTTGACATTCGTCAGCTTTACGGATTTGACCTTTTTTCCTTCTTGTTTGTATTCTACCAATACTAAGCCGGCTGGAGTTTCCAGTCTGAGTTTTCCGGGGATTTTTGGATAGATCAATCCCTCCTCAATAGCGATGGTCACCGTGCCAATCGTACCATGGCCACACATTGGCAAACATCCGCTGGTCTCGATAAAGAGTACCGCAACGTCATTTTCAGGATTGTGCGGGGGGAAAAGCAGGGAGCCAGACATCATGTCGTGACCCCGGGGTTCAAACATTAACCCCGTCCTGATCCAATCAAAATTTTCTAAGAAATATTGGCGCTTTTCAAGCATATTTTTTCCTTGCAAGAAGGGAACTCCGCCAGAAACCACCCGCACAGGATTGCCGCACGTATGTGCATCGATGCAGGAGAAAGTGTGTCTTGTTGACATGAACTAATTTAAAATTGGAATTACTTGTCCGTCGTGGTGGATTGAACTATTGGAAAATTAAGTTTTAGAGTTGCAAGGTGGTAAGATTTGAAAGTGGCTAAGCACTCACATTTAGCATTGAAAGATGGAGTTCAGCATATCTTAAATTACAAATCTGAAACCTATATTCACTTAATTTTCTCTACAGTAAACTTTCCATTTACCTGTCTGACAATATTCAATGGGTTTTCATTTTTCAACGCATCTGGAAGCAGGTCTGAAGGCATATCCTGAAAGGCTATCGGGCGTGCAAACCGTTTGATAGCTGCTGCACCCACAGAGGTAGACCTAGAATCTGTAGTCGATGGGTAAGGGCCGCCATGCTGCATAGCATAGCCAACTTCCACGCCTGTGGGAACACCGGAAAAGAGCAATCTTCCGCATTTTTCCTCCAAGACATTGATCAGGGCAGCATTTTGCTTAAGCTCCGGAATATCTCCCCAAATTGTGATTGTCAATTGGCCATGAAGTTTTTTGGCAGCTTCCATCAATTCATTGGGAGAGTCATAAACCACCATCAAAGCAAATGCGCCGAAAACTTCTTTTTGAAACACATCATCCACAAGCCAGTCAGCAACTTTGATTTCTGCCAAAGCTGGGCTACCGTTGATCAAATGTTTAGGGTCAGCTACTTTTATCCACTTGAGTTCGTTACGGCTCTGATAGTATTCTATAGAGTCATAATAGGCTTTTGTAATGCCGGGGTGTAGCATCGGCGAGCCGGAGATATCCTTGATTTCTTGCGCCATAGCAGCTTCAAATGCGGTGGCATGCGTGCTTGGCACGAATATCAAGCCTGGATTGGTACAGAACTGTCCAGAGCCAAGGGTAAGGGAGTTTACGTAGGATTGGGCAAGAGGAACCAGCTCATTTTCAAGTTTTTCCGGAAAAGTGAACACAGGGTTCACAGATCCCATTTCTGCATATACAGGAATTGGCTCATCTCGCTTGCTAGCCAGATCGAAAAGCGCTTTTCCTCCAATATGAGAGCCTGTGAATGCAACGGCTTTCGCCAAAGGATGCTGCACCAGTGCCTGGCCGATTTCGATACCGCCTTCTACATGGATGAAAACTCCTTCCGGTAAATGAGCGCTGATTGCAGCTTTATGAATGCATTCTGCGACTAGTTTTGAAGTCTCCGGGTGAGCTGGATGGCCTTTGTATACAACGGGGCAACCTGCTGCCAGGGCTGAAATGGTATCACCGCCGGCTGTAGAAAAAGCCAGAGGGAAATTGCTCGCACCAAATACAACCACAGGGCCTATAGGTGTGAGCATTTTTCGAATATCTGCTTTTGGCATCGGTTCCCGGTTTCTATCTCCTGGGTCTATCGTTGCTTCCAGCCAGCTTCCCTCTCTCACCATAGTGGCGAAAAGCTTGATTTGGCCTGTGGTTCTTCCAAGCTCTCCGTTGATTCTACCTTCCGGAAGGTTGGATTCCTTCACCGCTACAGGTACTATGGCAGATCGATTTGCTTCCAAGATCTCCGCGATGGTATCTAAGAAGTCTGCTTTTTGATTTGCAGGTAGGTTTTTGTACTGTAGGAAAGCCTCGTGTGCTGCATTGAAAATTTGATCGATCATAGGATTGTAGGTTTAAAAGGTTAATAGTTTGAAGATAGGAAAAAGGTGCAAGACAAATGCCATTTGCCTAAGGCTTTATAGCTGGGGTCTGTTGGCAATTCCGTCAGTAATGATTTTCTCAATGCGCGTGCGCTCTTCCCCGACCAAAGTCAGTCTTGGGGCTCTCACGTGCTCGCTTCCGATACCGCAATGTTGTTCGGCAAGTTTGATATACTGAACCAGCTTTGGATGGATGTCCAGTTCCAAAAGCGGTAGGAACCAGCGATAGATTTCTCTTGCTTCTTCGTTTTTTCCTTCGTTTACCAAGTTGAAAATCGTAACCGTTTCCTTCGGGAAAGCACATACCAAACCCGCTACCCAGCCATCTGCTCCCATGACCAATTCTTCCATGGCTAATGTGTCTACACCGCAAAGCAACTTGAAACGATCACCAAACCTATTCCTCATACGGGTCACGTTGGAAATGTCTCTTGTGGATTCTTTGATAGCCTGGATGTTTTCACATGCTGCCAATTCAGCAAACATATCAATTGTCACCAAAGTTTTGTAATCCACTGGATTATTATAGATCATAATCGGAAGATCGGTGCTGTTTGCAACAGCTTTGAAGTAAGCTACCACTTCTCTCGCATCAGCGGCGTACCTCATAGGTGGAAGAATCATCAAGCCGGCAGCTCCTAATTCTTTGGCCTTGGCGGCCCAAAACAGTGCATCCTGAGTAGCACCTTCGGCAATGTTCAAGATTACAGGCACTTTCCCGTCAAGATAGTTAACAGTTTCTCTTGTCAATTTGATTTTTTCCTCTTGGGATAGTACAGAGCTTTCGCCGAGCGTACCCCCTAGAATAATCCCGTGTACACCGGATTCTAGTTGGAAGTCAATGTTTTTGAAAAATAGCTCCATATCCAAGCTTCCATCGGCATGGAATTTAGTCGTCACAGCGGGGAATACACCTTTCCAGTTCATATCGTTTTTTCTTTCAAAATTAGTTTATGCGTGAACCGTAAGAAAGTTTTCTTTTAGTAAATAATGACTCTATTTTGACAAAAAAATGACTATAATTGGATAATAATCGTAATCCAAGCCTATTTTATCCTATGAGCAAAGTAATTTCCTTTCAGATACCCAAATCTGAAAAAACGTTTATTCAATACCAAGAAGATAGAGGGAAGCACTTTTATGATAAGCTTCATCAGCATCCACAAGCTCAGCTAACCTTGATCCTGGAAGGTAGAGGTCAATTTCTTGTGGGTGACTACGTAGGCCGATTTGAGCCGGGAGAAGTTTTCTTATTAGGGGAAAGCATACCTCATGTCTTTCGTAGTGATGGGGATTACTTTAAGAATGAGAGTGAGCTAACCGTGGCAGGAAATACAATATTTTTTGATTTTCAGGCATTGGGAAGCGCATTAAAAGAGGTGGAGGAGTTTCACGAGCTGGTCAAGATCAGTGAAAAAATCAATGGATGTTTTCAGTTGAAAGGAGATATACGAGCGAAAATTACCCGGTTGATCAATGGGTTTGGAGATGTCTCTGGGATAAATAAACTTCAGCAAAGTTTGGCAATTTTGAGTTTGCTGGATTTTACTTCAGAAGATGTGCAGCCTCTCAACAAGGTGCCTGTTCATCGGACAATGACCGAACGGGACGGGAGAAGAATGGATCAGGTGATGAGATTTATCCTTGATAATAGTACCAGACAGATCACTCTGGAGGAAGTGGCTGAGCAGGCGTATATGAGTAAAGAAGCATTTTGTAGGTTTTTCAAATTGCGGACGAGAAGGACTTTTACGCAGTATGTACAGCAATTGAGAATCACAGAAGCGAAGAAGTTGCTGCTGGAGACTGATATGGGTATTTCGGGGATTTCCTATCAAGTGGGTTTTCAAACATTGTCACATTTCAACAAAACTTTTAAAAATCTCACGGGGATGACTCCAAAAGAATGGAGAAAATTGGAGTAGATGATATCCTGGTTGGCGCTATTGAGAAAGATTTTCCCCAAAATCGGGTAATCCGATGTAGTTGTTTAATTCTCATTTTGCCACCCTAAACTATATAAAAAGCTATAAATGGGCTATAGCTAGGTGGTTAAGGAGTCATTTAATTGCTAAAATTCTTGATGGCATTGGGTTTGGCTATACAGTCGAAAACAAAGACAATTATGAAAAAATTACTCTTATCGTTTTCCTTCATGGTAGCAGTTTTTGCAGTTTATGCTCAGACAGAGCGCGATTTAGAAGATATCAACGAAGACAATTCTTGGCTGAAGCTAGGACTTAACATGGGAGTTCCTATAGGAGATATAGGGGATTATTCTTCATTTGCTTTTGGGTTGGATGCAGCGGGTCAATTTATGCGAACTGACAATTTTGGCCTTGGCGTAGTTACAGGCTATACTCAATATTTTGCAAAAGACGACCTGCCGGGTACAGAGAATTTTGGTGCTATTCCACTAGGTTTAATGTTTAGATATTATCCTGAGCCATCTGGATTCTTTGCAGGAACTGATGTAGGATATACTTTTTTGACTAACGGATTCCCAAGTGATGGTGGCTTTTATATACGTCCGCAGGTAGGTTATCATAACTATGACTGGAATATCTTCGCTTTTTATAATCAAATTTTCACCTCCGATCCAACTGCTGATATTCAGTCAATTGGTGTGGCGGCAACATATAATATTAGATTCAAATAAATATTAAAATATCATGAAATCGAGCATGACTCAAGGCACAAACTAAGATAATTATAATGCATGCAAGATTCCATACGGCCTTTAAATGATAAAATATAAACAGATGAACAAATGAAAGACCAATTGAAAAAGTATTCGGGAAGCGTGTTCTTATTTCTTATCTCCATGATCTTTTCAGTCACTGCATTTGCCCAGGACGGAGGGTTAGATATAGATGTTGACTTAGGCAAACCGGAATGGTATGAGCAGCCTTGGGTATGGGTAGTAGGAGGAGCTGTGTTTATTTTGATTCTGGTAGCAATACTCAGAAAGAGGAAATAACAAGTTTGCGCATAGTGAAAAGGTCATCTCGGTCGGGATGACCTTTTTCTGCTTATTCCCCTAAATATTATTCACATATGGACATAATTATAGGGCATCCAGCATCATTGCCCTAGAGTCACTGGGAGGTCAGGGGTATATTTTACCGCTGATCAAAGATTTCTATCCGGGTATATAATGAAGCATCTCTTTTGAGTATTTATATGCAAATGGATTTAATTTAAGGTTTCACTTTCATCATCCTTATGAAAAAAATCTACCTGCCACTGATTTTTTGTTTAATCTCTACGCTGGGCTTTTCAACCGAGTTAGTCCAGACGATTCAAGCCTACCAAGCCGATTACGGTGCTTTGAGGAGGTTATATTCTAATCCACTTTCAGATGAGTATTTTTCCAGAATCCTGGAATTCAACCGTGAATATTTGTCTGTTTTGGGCAAAGTAAATTATGATTCCCTCTCCGAAGACGGTAAAATTGACTATGTCCTTTTTCGGAATTTTCTCGAAAAAGAGCTTGCTGAATTGTCTATAGAAAAGGAATCCTTTGATGAAGTTTCGGGAGTTTTGGCTTTTGCCGAACCTCTGAAAGAATTTTCTCAGGGAAGGCGCAGAGCTAAAAAGCCTGAACCTCAAGTGCTCGCAGCTACTTGGAATGAAGTGGCAAAACAAGTGGAGGACCAGCTGAAGAACCTCGCCTCAAGTCCAAAGTATACTAGTTGGCAGAAAGCTGATTTGGCAGCAAGTGCTGTGGAATCGATAGCTAAAGTGACCAGGGAGGCTTATTCTTACTATTTTGATTACGATCCCATGTTTACGTGGTGGATGCCTGAGCCTTGGAAGAAGCTCGACGAGAGCATGAAAGCATATGCGGAAGGGTTACGTGAACACTATGCAAATTCAGTGAAAGATGACGGAAGTGGAATTATAGGAAGGCCGATCGGGAGAGATGCCCTGGAAAAGCAATTGGCTTTTGAGATGATCGCTTATAGTCCAGAGGAATTGATTGCAGAAGCGGAGAAGCAATTTGCTTGGTGCGAGAAAGAAATGCTAAAAGCTTCCAACGAATTGGGGTTTGGTGATGATTGGAAAGCTGCGTTGGAAATGGTGAAAGAATCCTATTTGCCGGCAGGAGAGTGGCCAACCGAAGTGATCCGCTTGGCGGAAGAAGCTACTGATTACGTAGAATCTAATGATCTTATCACGGTATCTGCGTTGGCAAAAGAAACTTGGCGGACAGTCATGATCTCAGCGGAGCGCCAGCGGGTAAGTCCATTTTTTCTGGGAGGAGAATCGATCCAGATTTCGTATCCTACATCTGAGATGAGCCATGAGGACAAAATGATGAGTATGCGCGGGAACAATCCACATTTTTCACGTGCGACAGTTCATCATGAACTGATTCCGGGACATCATTTGCAGCAGTTTATGAACCAGCGTAACATGACTCATCGACGTATGTTTGGAACTCCATTTTGGACGGAAGGATGGGCGTTATACTGGGAGTTTATCCTGTGGGACAAAGATTTCCCCAGAGATGCCAAGGATAAAGTCGGGATGCTTTTCTGGAGAATGCACCGCTGTGCACGGATCATTTTTTCGTTGAATTATCACCTGGAGAAGATGACCCCTCAAGAATGTATTGATTTATTGGTGGATAAAGTCGGCCATGAGCGGGCAAATGCGGAAGCGGAAGTGCGAAGATCATTTGAAGGTGGATATGGACCTTTGTACCAAATAGCCTACATGATCGGTGCCTTGGAATTTTACTCTTTGAGAGATGAAATGGTCAACTCAGGTAAACTGAGTGAGAAAGAATACCATGATCTGATCATGAGCCAGAATGCCATGCCTGTGGAAATATTGAGAGCTAAAGTCACTGGCCAGCCACTCAAGAAGGATCACAAAGCGAGTTGGAGGTTTTTGAATTGAAGAAGCTCCTCCTAACTCAACTGTATCTCTTTGCCATACTTTTGTGCTCAGCGACTAAATCAAAAAAGGAGTCCGAACCGCGGACTCCTTTTCCTATTGAAACCATTAACAGTATTACTTTTTAAGGTCTTTTTTCAACTTTATGATGATTACGCCATTTTTTCCTTTTTCACCATAGAGGTCGACTGCAGATTTGTCTTTTAGCACATTAATGCTCTCAATATCATCAGGATTAATGCTATTGAATTCTTTTATCTCTTTATTGCCATCTTCTGTATCAAGGATATAAAGGGGAGCATTTTCCTGACTTGAACCCAAGGACTGAACGATTACTTTTGGACTGGAAGAGGAGCTAACTCCTGGGGTTCCGACAAGTGGCTTCCCTTTCATGACCAATTTGCCTCCTGAAGTAGAGCTGACTGAGTTTACGCCATATCCGGTAATACTTATACCGTTTACAGTTTGAACCCTAGGTGTCTGTAGGATTTCCTGCTGCTCGAAGCTTAGTTCATTTTTGATTGCCACCATGGTGCTCAGCTGCTGTTTTTTCAGTGAGTTTTCTAAGGCCAGTACCTTGTCCATTTGTTTTTGGACGGCAACTTGATCGATTTTTGTTTCGTCAAGAAGCACTTTAAGCTTTTTGGTTTCATCGTCTAAATCCCACTTCATGGTGCTGAATTTGCCTGCATTTTCACTGTGGATTTTTTTGATTTTGGTAGCCTGTGCCTCGCTGAGATCAAGTTCATCTCTCAGTTCCATCACCCGATCGGCAGAGAAGAGATTCTTTTGGAAGAGGTCTTGATTCTGTCCCACAGTAGCTACCAATTGTCCGTTGGCAACGGTGGCGCTGAGGGCCAAAAAGAGAATAAGTAAGTATTTCATAGTAGTTTTTCTTTTAATATTCTGTCAATAATGAAGCAGTAGGCGATTCCCATGTATCAAGGAAAGTGCGCTCTTCGATGGTGAAATGTTGATTGTGATTCCCGTCCTGCTGCAAGGTGATGATCACCACCTCTGGGGATGCGGGTTTTATGGGCTCAGGTTTTTGAATGAATAGAAAGGCAAAGACCATAGAAGCAGCTATTCCCGCAGGAATCCAAAAACCGAATTTCCTTGTTTTGACTTCTGGAAAAACCGGGATATCCAATTGTTCATCCTGCTTTTTCATCTGGTCAAAAAACCGTTCTATTTGTTCATTGTTTTCCATAGTCTTCTTGGATTTGAACTTTAGTAATTAATTCCTTGAGTTTCTTTTTTCCACGATCATAATGCGTTCTGGCGGTTCCTATACTTATTTGTAGGATTTCAGCACTTTGAGCGATGGTCATCTTATGGTAAAAAACCATCAGGATAACTTCCCGCTGCATCTCGGGTAAATGCTTGATTATTCCCTCATAATCCGTCCGGTCTACTTCCTCGTGAATATCAACCGGATCATAGGAATCTGATAGAGAAACTATCTTGCCAGCCTTTCTCAGTTCATCTATTGCGGTGTATCTAATGATGGAGAAGAGCCATGTTTTTACCTTGGATTCATCCTTCAGCTTTGCCTGTCCTTCCAAAATCTTCAAATATGTCTGCTGAAGCACATCTTTGGCCATTTCATCTTTAAAGGAACAACATTGCCTAGCCCAGAGGTATGCATCCCGATGATGGGCTTTTAAGATATGATCAAGCTGGTTGTGATTCATTTATACCGATTAGTCGGGGAAAGAATCCAATATATGACAAGGAAGTTTAAAAAGTTTTAAAGATGTAAGGTTGGAGGGTTTACAACTTCTTTACTTTACAACTTTTGAACTCTTTGATTCTTTAATCCTGAACAGGTACGCTAAAGTAAACTCTAAGTTAGTAGAGCTCATGTCAAAAATACGTTCTTGCCCCTCAGGGTTGGTGAAATCATAAGCAAACCGCACTTCTCCTGCTAAGGTACTTTTGCCAAAAAGCTTTGAAATTCCTGCACCGGCAGTGAGGCCATACATTATTTTTCGAGGATTATCACCGGCTCCTCCATAAGTCGGGATTTCAGCAGGAGTTGTATCTGAAAATTCCCGCGTGATATCTTTAGCCTGAAGCATATAGCCTAGATGTGGTCCCAATTTGATCTGAAACCTTCCGGATCTTCCCAGAAAAAAACTTGATAAAATCGGTACCTTCAGGTAGTCAAACTGCGTTTCATTAGTTCTGACCGGATCGGATTCTTCTTCGGTTTGCGAAAAACCAAGTCTGAGAAATTGAAGGTTGACTTCGATTCCTGCATTTTTGGCATTAAAATGCTCAAAAACCAAGGCAAAAGTTGGAGCCCCAATCCCATCTACAGAAGTGCCCCGGTTGCTTGGGGAAGGTCGATAAGAATAGCTAGAGGTTGCATAGCCACCACGGATTCCGACACTGGTCTGAGCCAAAGTTGCAAAAGATATCAGAATGAAAATAACCGTGAGGAAAACTCTGTTCATATCCAAAAGTAACTATTTCCCAATTTTCTCGAGGGGTTTTAATGATTTAATAGGTGTATCAAAAAAGAAGGTGTAGCTATGCTACGCAAAGAGCTCCACAAGGGAGCTCTAGTTTACTTGCCCGGCTTTAGGACTCCTTTTCCTTTTCATCAGATTTCAAATCGTCTCTGTCCTTCAGTTTTTTGTCCTCTACGTTCTTATTGAGAAACTCGTTGATTTTATCAATAGAAAAGGAAGAGGAAATCTCACCAAAGGAATTGATATCCATTTTGAAACCACTTAAGTCTTCGTGAACTTTCGGGTCTTCGTTTTTCTTTTTCTTCTTTGTCATAGCTTGTGTTTTTAGCCGATCACTTCTAATGTGGCTAACGCAAATCTAATTCGTTTGGCCACTTCTTCAGTTCCTAAAATAGCAAAAATCTCCATCAAATCCGGTCCGGCACCTACACCGGTTACGGCCAGGCGTACCGCTTGCATTACTTTTCCCAATTTGATTTCCTTAGCTTCAGCCGCTTGTCCTAGCATGCTTTTAGCCGTATCTGCATCGAATATAGTGCCATTGAATGCTTCTAGGTCTTCTGCATAAGCGGTCAGCAGGGACACTGCGTCAGTGTTCCACTTTTTGGAAGCTATATCCTGATCAAATTCCGCAGGAGCAATGACTACAAACTTGCATCCTTGCCAGATTTCAGACGGGAAAGTGACGCGACCCTTCATTAAGGAAGCTATAGCCTCGGCTGTTTCAGGTAAGATTGTAATATTTTCTGCAGTGGCATCAACAACAACGTAAGTGGCAAGTTCTGCATTTGACTTTTCACGCAGGTATTGCTCGTTGAACCATTTTGCCTTGGCAATATCAAACTTAGTTCCAGCCTTCCCTATTCGTTCCACAGAGAATGCATCGACCAGTTCCTCCAATGAGAAGATCTCCCGCTCGCCTCCAGGGTTCCAGCCCAAGAATGCCAAAAAATTCAAAAATGCATCAGAGAAATAGCCTTGCTCACGGAAACCCGCTGCCTTTTCGCCGGTTTCCTTGTTTTCCCAATTCAATGGGAAAACTGGGAAGCCTAATTTATCACCGTCACGTTTGGAAAGTTTCCCATTCCCATCGGGCTTCAGAAGTAAAGGCAGATGGGCAAACTCAGGCATGGTGTCAGTCCAGCCAAAAAACTTGTATAGCAATACGTGCAAAGGTGCCGAAGGAAGCCATTCTTCTCCCCGGATCACGTGCGTGATATTCATTAGATGATCATCCACGATATTTGCCAAATGATAGGTAGGCATGCCGTCAGACTTCATCAGTACTTTATCGTCAAGTGTGGAGGAATGCACCATTACCCAGCCCCGGATCATATCGTTCAGACGAACTTCTTCTTTACGCGGGATTTTGACCCGGATTACATAGGGCTCACCAGAGGCCAACCTTGCCTTCACTTCATCTTCTGGAAGCGTCAATGAGTTTTTCATCTGTGTTCTGGTGATGCTGTTGTATTGCGGCTGAACCACCCGTGCAGCTGTCAGTCGCTCACGCATGTCCTCCAGTTCCCCCGGGGTATCAAACGCATAATACGCATGTCCGGCTTCCACTAAATCAAGTGCATATTGCATGTAGCTAGTCTTGCGCTCAGACTGTCGATAAGGGGCACTGTCGCCGGGTTTCCAAGGGCTTTCATCAGGAGAAATACCCAGCCATTCCAGAGACTCCTTGATGTAATCCTCGGCTCCGGGTACAAAACGGTTCTGATCTGTGTCTTCGATTCTTAGAAGAAACTTACCGCCCATTTTGCGGGCAAAAAGGTAATTATAAAGTGCGGTTCTTACCCCGCCGATATGTAATGGCCCCGTGGGCGATGGAGCAAATCTTACGCGAACTTCTTTACTCATGGATTTCTGTGTCAACACCCCTGCCAGTAAAGCTGAGGGTTTGTTTTTATTTTTATGATCAGGCTGCAAAGATAGGAAATTGTGATGGATGCGGATGGATTCTGCTAGCTTACTCAGCGAAAAAGGCAGATCCTGATATCTTTAATCTTTCTCTTTTTCCAGTTTGCGTATTCATTTTTTAGCCCATGGTTAAAAAAATGAATAGCTACACTAGAGGGAAAGTCAATAGAAACGCCGTCAATTGATTCTGAACTCTTATCGTCTCCCTGTGTTTATTAGCAGGGAAAAGTAGCTAGAAGTCAATCATTGGAATTCATAAAGCACTAACTTTGTCCCACCAACCTAAGTATTAAAACCACACGCTTTTGGATCGCCAGGATTTTCTTTCCATTTACCAATCAGACCCTATTTTTCAGACCATCGCCCATGAGATTTCAAGTGGTGATAAGCGCACACACCAGATTAAGGGCTTATCCGGAAGCTTGGATATGGTACTGTTCGCTTCCATTTACCAGTCAAAAGG
This sequence comes from Algoriphagus resistens, assembly GCF_001442615.1. GTDB lineage: Bacteria > Bacteroidota > Bacteroidia > Cytophagales > Cyclobacteriaceae > Algoriphagus > Algoriphagus resistens. The sequence continues at coordinate 19,375 of NZ_LMXN01000011.1, forward strand.
CGGGTTTCACCTCATTGTGGCTCAGGACAAAGAGGAGGCTGCCTATTTAAATTCTGATATTCAAAACCTGCTGAACACTGAGGAGCACATGATCTTCCCGTCCAGTTTCAAGCGGGCATATCAGTATGAGGAAATTGATAATGCCAATGTCCTCATGCGGTCGGAGATTCTAAATCTAGTGCTGGAAGAAAAAGGGAAATCCCGCATTATAATTACCTATCCTGAGGCCATTTATGAGCGGGTGATCAACAAGCGCTCTCTTCAGGAGAATACCTTTTCGGCCAAAGTAGGAGAGCAAGTAGACATGGAATTTGTGTCGGAAATCCTGGCTAGCTATGATTTTGAGCGTACTGACTTCGTCTATGAACCAGGACAATTTGCCATTCGTGGTGGGATTTTGGATGTTTTTTCGTTTTCAAATGAGCACCCTTACAGGCTGGAACTTTTTGGCAAAGAGATAGAGAGCATACGGACCTTTGATCCAGAGACACAACTATCTATTGTCAGTGTGGACCAAATCGCACTGATCCCAAATGTGCAGACCAAACTGCTTCAAGAAGTAAGACAGTCATTTTTGGGTTTTCTTCCTGAGCATACAATAGTCTGGATCAAAGATTATCAACTGACTTTGGACGTGATGGACGAGTGCTTTCACAAAGCTTCTCTTGCGTTTGACCAGATTGCCAAAAAAACGAATAACACAAAGACAGTCCTTAGTCCTGAGGATTTATTTGATAAGGGAGTTGATTTTGCGACGTCGTCAGCCAATTTCTCAAGAGTAGAATTTGGGAAGCAGTTTTATTTGAAAAATGCCAGACAAACCACGTGGGAATCGCAGCCACAGGCTTCTTTCAATAAAAACTTTGATTTACTGGTAGCCCAGCTTTCGGAGAATGAAAAGAAAGGATTTGTCAACGTATTGACTGCCGAAAATGCCAAGCAAATCGATAGACTTCTCGGGATTTTCAGAGAATTGGACCCGACGCTTCAAGTGCAATCCATGCTCCTCGGTCTGAGGGAAGGATTTGATGACAAGCAATCAAAAATTGCATGCTTCACAGACCATCAGCTTTTTGAGCGCTTTCACCGTTACAAGACCCGGGATAAAGCCAGCAAATCCAAAGCGCTGACAATAAAAGAATTGAAAGCATTGCACCCTGGGGATTACATCGTCCATGTGGATTATGGGGTAGGCAGATTTGCAGGGCTTGAAAAAGTAGATGTGGCCGGCAAAATGCAAGAAGCGGTTCGATTGATCTTTAGAGATGATGATTTGCTTTATGTGAACATCCACTCCCTGCATAAAATCTCCAAGTTTTCTGGGCAAGAAGGCACCGTTCCTTCCATGTCCAAACTCGGGTCACCGGACTGGGAAAACAAAAAATCCAGAGCAAAGAAGCAGGTTAAGGATATTGCTAAGGATTTGATCGCGCTTTATGCGAAGAGAAGATCAGCAAAAGGCTTTGCCTTCAATCCAGATTCTGTACTGCAGATTGAGCTGGAATCGTCCTTCATCTATGAAGATACACCAGATCAAGCTGTCGCAACGCAAGATGTGAAATCGGATATGGAAAAGTCCTATCCTATGGATCGCTTGGTCTGCGGGGATGTGGGATTTGGCAAAACCGAGGTAGCCATCCGGGCGGCTTTCAAAGCTGTGAATGACAGAAAGCAAGTGGCTGTGTTGGTTCCTACGACCATTCTGGCTATGCAGCATTTTCAAACTTTCAGCGAGCGCCTGGAAAATTTTCCTGTGAAAATTGAATACATCAACCGCTTTCGTACTGCAAAGGAAATAAAGGAAATTATATCCCAGGTGAAAACCGGAGAGATTGACATCCTTGTTGGAACCCATAAAATTGTCAATAAGGAAATTGTTTTCAAGGACTTAGGGCTTTTGGTGATAGATGAGGAACAGAAATTTGGGGTGAAAGTAAAGGATCAGCTGAAAAACCTCCGTGTAAATGTAGATGTGCTGACTTTGACGGCTACTCCGATTCCAAGGACGCTGCATTTTTCCTTGATGGGGGCAAGAGATTTGTCTGTGATCGCTACACCGCCTCCTAACCGTCAGCCTGTAACTACAGAAGTTCAAACATTCCAAGAGGAGGTAATTCGGGATGCGGTTTCTTATGAATTGAGGAGAGGGGGACAGGTTTTCTTTGTGCACAATCGGGTGGGAGAGATCGATTCTATCGCCAACCTGATCATGAAGCTGGTACCCGATGCGCGTGTAGTAGGTGCCCATGGTCAGATGGATGGGAAAAAGCTGGAAAAAGTAATGGTGGATTTTATCCATCACGAATACGATGTATTGGTGTCCACCAACATCATTGAATCAGGTCTTGACATTCCAAATGCCAATACGATTATCATCAATCGTGCGCACATGTTCGGAATGAGTGATTTACATCAGATGCGTGGCCGGGTGGGGCGTAGTAATAAAAAAGCCTTTTGCTATTTGCTTACACAGCCAATGTCTGGTTTGACAGCGGAAGCCAGAAAGCGCATGCAAACATTGGAGGAATTCTCTGATCTGGGTGATGGATTCAAAGTAGCGATGAAAGATCTGGATATCCGGGGTGCGGGGAATCTTTTGGGAGCCGAGCAAAGTGGATTTATCACGGATTTGGGCTTTGAAATGTACCACAAAATCCTGGATGAAGCTGTCCAGGAATTGAAGGAAAATGAATTTGCAGCCTTGTTTGAAACGGATCTTGCAGAGAAAGTCAAAGTGCTTGTCCAGGATTGCACCATAGAAACAGATCTGGAACTTCTTATTCCTGAAGAATACGTGGGGAATATCAGCGAAAGATTAGGACTTTATTCGAAGCTGGATACGATCAAGAATGAAGAGGAGTTGACTAAATTCTCTACGATGCTTTCGGATAGATTTGGGCCATTGCCTGCTTCGGTGACTGATTTGATGGAAACTGTTCGTTTGAGATGGAAAGCAGAAAAGCTTGGGATAGAGAAGCTTGTGTTAAAAGGAGGGGTGATGAAATGTCATTTATTGCCCTCAACGCGTGACGATTACTATTCTTCAGATATTTTCCAGAAAGTTATGCGATTTGCCCAGATGAATAGTAAACTTTGCAAAATAAAGGAGTACAAGAATCGTTTGATTCTTACATTATCGAGTGTTTCGACAATTTCCAAAGCCCAGACTAAGCTGAAAGAGATGGATGAAGCATGATTTTGAAATATTTTAATGGCATAAAAATTGCAGATTTGCCTATCGATTTTGTTGATTTTCTGGGATTTTGGTAATTTTTCACCAAAGGGAATCTTGGGACTTCACATGAAATCATTGGAAGTGCCTGACATTGCATTTATATTAGCACACTGAAAAAGACCTAAAACAATACATATATGCGTCTGAGTAACAAATCATGGGGGATGTGGGTAGCAGCTTTCGCAATAGTGGGAAGCTCTATTTTAACCTCTTGTAATAAAACTCCTGGCTACGGTAGAAGAACTGCCAACAAGCCTGGCAAAAAAAGTGCTACAACTGGAGCAGAGTTTAGTTTTGACGAAAACGATTCAACCCAATTTTTTGTAGCCAAGAATGCTGAGCAAATCCCCGGTCCTAATTTGAAATTTATCCAAGGAGGAAGAGCTGTGTTGGGTTCGCAAGAAGAGGATGTGATGGCATTTCGGGATAACCAGGAAAGAACAGTAACACTTGCAAATTTTTATCTGGACGAAACAGAAGTCTCTAATAATGATTACCGGGAGTTTCTTTTTGATATGAAGAAAAATGTGAGTGCTGATTCCCTGCTTAAGCTTGAGCCAAAGGACAATGTTTGGGCTGGCGGAGAGATGACTTTCAACGATATGTACCAGTCCTATTATTTTAGATTTCCAGGCTTTAACTTCTATCCGGTGGCTGGTGTGTCATGGAATCAAGCTAAGGCATATTCCAAGTGGAGAACTGAATATGTGCAGGAAATAATCAGAGAAGATAGAGGAATAGACTCATCTTTTACCAAAAACCAACTTGTCGAAAGGGGAGTGGCACTTGCCGACTACAGATTGCCTACGGAAGCGGAATGGGAATACGCTGCCAAAGCTATGATCGGTACGCAATATCTGGATGAAAACCAGGAATATGGAAGGATCTACCCATGGGATGGCAGAGGAGTGAGAAATCCGTATAATGTAAAAAGAAAGGGCAAGCAAGGGGATATGCTCGCCAACTTCAAAAGAGGCAGAGGTGACTACGGCGGGATAGCTGGTAGCCAATCAAACGACGGTGATATCATTCCTACAAACGTGTATGATTATGCACCAAATGATTTTGGCCTATACAATATGGCAGGAAACATGAACGAATGGGTTCAGGATATTTACCGACCACTGTCATACCAAGATATGGATGACCTTAATCCAATAAGAAATTCAGGTGTAGGAGATGAAGAAGATACTTATGGTACTTCTATGCTGACTGACGAGCTTAGAGTGTATAAAGGAGGTTCTTGGAGAGATGTTGCGTATTGGCTTGCCCCAGGTACCAGAAGATTTATGCACCAAGATTCTGCTACCAATCACATTGGCTTCAGATGTGCAATGATCTCTATCGGAGAAAAAGGTAAGTAATAACTATTCAACTCAGTGTAAGCCCTGTCAATATATTTTGATGGGGCTTTTTTATGTGCGCCTAGCATGGGCGATAGCTATAGGGTGCAAGTCCCGAACCTTGCAATTAGGCAGTAAATGAATGTTACCGGAAGAAGAGGATCAGATGCTCGAAACGAGGCTCCTTATCAAAGGAATAGGACGGAATCCGAAGCATAGTTAAGAGTGATTCTATAGAAGGAAAACTGGAAACAACTCCAAATACGCCTTTGTAGGTGCAAAAGCAAGGAACCGCCCTATTGACTGAATTGCCAAAGCAGGTCAAAGGTTGCTGAATTTCCTGTGTCAAGTATCTTCTCATGATTTTAATGCCTTATATGTCAATGTAATACGTTTGTTTTTTTGTAACTTAATAGGACAATAAAAACCCGGATAGCATGGAAACTATAGCAAAAATTGAATCTTGGGCAGATAGGCATCATCCTCAGTGGATAGACTTCCTCCGAATAGTATTAGGGTTATTTATCCTTTACAAAGGCATTCTATTTATTTCCAATACCAATGCTTTAATGGAGCTGATGAAAAACAAGGATCTTCAGTTCTTCAATCTCGGCTTAGCACATTATGTAGCTTTTGCCCATCTGGTAGGGGGAATTCTTATTGCTTTAGGATTGGTAACCCGGATTGCAGTTCTTTTTCAAATCCCAATTCTTTTAGTGGCGGTATTCTTTGTGAATATTGACACTGGATTTCTTTCTGTCTCGAATAACCTGGAGTTTGAACTCTCCCTGCTTGTATTGATCTTACTCATCGTGTTCCTGATATATGGTTCAGGTAAATTCTCGCTAGACAATTATATGAAGAAACATCCCAGATGGTAGCCTCATTAGTTTAACTAGTATAGAAATTTGCCAAGAATGTGACCGCTGAATAGGTTGTCTGAGTAGCAGGGAATGCTGTGTCAGATCGGTTCTTGTCTGTATACAACATCCTTGATCAATGTCTTAAGTTCGTCATATTTTGGCCGATACTATTTATGTTTCATCACCCCCGCTTTAATTGCCACCTGTAAATCATTTTCCTTTGGTGGGATAGGACAGGCGTAGCCACTTGCATAGGCACAGTAGGGATTGTAGGCCTTATTAAAATCAAGCTCTATGATGTCTCCAACAGGAATAGCCAAAGCCATGTACCTTCCCCCTCCATAGGTTTCATGCCCATTGGTTAGATCTGTGAAAGGGAGGAAGAGGTAATCTTTGTATTTCTCCTGAGTCCTTAACTGATGACTTTGATAGATGTTCAGCTGGTATTCCTTTCCTTCCAATGTAAACGTCGCGATCCCATATACATCGTAGTCTTTAATTGTGTTTGCGGTAGTTTTCATTTGAAAAAGACTTTGTGCAGGAAGCTTTTCAAACTTTGCTACTACATGGTATTTTTCGTCGATGGGATAAAAATGATGCCCTTCGAACGTATTCCTTTCTTCGGTAGACAATGGAGATTTATCAGGGTTTTTGTATTCCTCATTCAGTTCATGCTGAAATGCTAAAATAGAGGCCTTATAATTCCCTTGCGCATACAGCTGTAGCGAAATTACAATATGGGTTAAAGCTATGACCAGAAATTTTTTCATGATGGGTAAGCAGGTAGAATAAAGGGTTGGTATGTTTCCAAATAGAACTATTGGTCAGTCCGTGCAAGAGGGATCCAGTAACAATTTTAGCAAATTTTTTAGTCGCATTCAGGTTCAAGCGAAATTTTAAGCAGTTCATTTTCAATGCTTAGCCAAATCTGGTTAAATTCATAATCTGAATTTTTCACTTTTAACATCTATTTATCATGGAAAGTAAAAATGGTTTTTTGAAAATGAATATCGCTGAATTTATCCCATGGCTTCAATCTCAGCGGGTTGCCCGGACGGTTATCACTTTGCAGCAGCACCATACTTGGAGCCCAGATTACACGCATTTTAACGGAAGTAATCATTTCGAAAGGCAGCTGGCGATGAAAAATCACCATGTGAGAAATAATGGTTGGAGTGATATTGGGCAGCATTTCACCAGCTTTCCTGATGGAACCATCGTCACTGGAAGGTCCCTGGAATCGACTCCGGCATGCATTTTTGGGGCGAATCGTGATTCAATTTGCCTAGAACATCTGGGTAATTTTGATAAAGATGGGGATACAATGACTACCGAACATCGGCTAGCTATTATCCAGATGACGGCTGCGTTGTGTGATAAATTCAGGCTTCCTGTAAGTACGTTTAGCATCATTTACCATCACTGGTTTGAGCTGAGTACCGGGAAAAGAAACAATGGTACCGGGGGGAATAAATCCTGTCCGGGTACTAATTTTTTTGGGGGAAATAAAGTTGAGGATTGCATTGCCAATTTCCTACCGCTGGTAGAGCAGCAGCTGCAAAGAGCTTCCATTCCTAACCCGCCCGTTGGAATTGAAAAATATGTCGCAGTAACGGCAGATTCACTAAATGTCCGTACTGAACCACGGGGATCCGCCTCCAAAGCCCCGGACAGAGAGCCTGCCCAGTTGGGTGCAATATTGAGGATTTATGAGGAATCAAATGGATGGCTCAAAATCTCAAATAGCCAATCTCATTGGGTATATGGAAGATATACCACAGATGTAAGAAGAGCCACAGTAAATGCCAACGTACTTCGGGTAAGAAGTGGTCCGGGTACTGAATATGCCATTGTAGATAATTTAATGAAGTCTGAGGATGTCTTTATCTCCGAAGAAAAAAATGGCTGGTGCAAAATGAGCCTGGAGGAGAAGTGGTTGAGCAAAAGCTATCTGGATTTTAGCTAATTGAGAAGAGAGAAACTACATTGTCTTCCCGATTACGAGCGTTGATTTCTCAGATTGTGGAAATAATGCAAGCGTCAGAAACTTAAATCCCGTCTATCATCAGGTAAGGTGGTATTCATCTTTTGGAATAGAGTTGGTGACTTAATTAATGCTTCCAAACCGAAGCTACTTTCCCAATAAAGAAAGTATTTACCAACTTAACCACTAGTATCATGAGTTTATTAAAAGATATTCGGGTAGCTATCCTTGCTACGAATGGATTTGAAGAGTCAGAACTGATAGAGCCAAAAAGAGCCCTTGAAAAGGAAGGGGCGGAAGTAGTTGTAATTTCCCCTGAAAACGGAGAAATCAAAGGATGGAAAAACGGGGATTGGAGCGATACGATTAAAGTAGATGCACGAGTGGATCAAGTGAGTTCCAAGGATTTCGATTCTTTACTTCTACCAGGAGGGGTAATTAACCCAGATTTATTAAGAAGGGATCCAGCCTCAGTAGAATTTGTGAAGAGCTTTTTCGAAGATCATAAACCGGTGGCGGCTATCTGTCACGGTCCACAAATGCTTATAGAAGCAGGCGTGACCAATGGTAGAACGATGACTTCTTTTACATCCGTAAGAAAGGATCTGGAAAATTCAGGCGCTAATTGGGTGGATGACGAGGTTGTTGTTGACAGCGGATTGGTCACTTCGAGAAGCCCTAAAGATTTGCCAGCATTCAATAAAAAAATGGTGGAGGAGTTCCGTGAAGGGAAACATGCAGGACAGACAGCGTAACCAAAAGAGTCCGGTTAAGCTGCTTAACCGGACTCTTTTTTTGCCTTTAAAAAACGAGTGACAATTGATGGGTTTATCCCAAATCCGTTCCCCACATAAAGATCAGAAACAATACTCCAATCACAATTCTATAGTATCCAAACGCTGTAAATCCATTTTTTGAAACAAATTTCAAGAATACTTTCACTGCGAACCAGGCCGTGATGAAGGCTACTAAGCTGCCTATTCCCAGGAGCGTAAGTTGATGATTGGTAAAGGCCAAATCAGTCTTCAATAAATCATACCCTGAGGCTGCCATCATAGTAGGCACTGCCAAAAGAAATGAAAATTCCGTTGCCTGCTTTTTGTTTAACCCATTGAACACCCCGCCGATGATCGTAGCAGCAGCTCGGGATGTACCCGGTACCATAGAAAGGCACTGGAAAAGCCCGATAAAAAAAGCATTTTTATAAGACATGTCCTCCACCTCAGCGATAGTTGCTTCGGAGTTTACCACTTTTTTGTCGATGAAAATTAGAATAATACCACCAACTATTAAGGAAACTGAAACTACAATAGGATTGAACAAATATGCCTTGATGTAATCATAGGCAAGCAAACCTATGATTGCAGTCGGCACAAATGCTGCAAATAACTTGAGGTAGATATTAATTCCCTTAAGAAAGCGCTTGATATACATTAGCGCAATAGCTAGAATTGCTCCTAACTGGATGAAAATCTCGAAGGTTTTCACAAATTCATCGTCGTGGATATTCATGGCAGCCGATGCCAAAATCATATGTCCGGTGGAAGAAACTGGCAAAAATTCAGTTAAGCCTTCAATGATGGCAATGATAATACTCTGTGTGATCGTCATCCAAAAACAGGGGAAGTCAAATGATTAGTTAAGTGCGCAAAGATAATAAACCAGTGAAGACGGGACGGAAAATAATTTGAGAATCGATACGCTTTTGATTTCTTAACATATCCAATCGGAACATTGAATTTCATAAAGCGTTAAATTTTTACTTCATTAATAGTTCAAACCCCGACACATGAAATCGAGCATGTCGAAAATGACACACACCGGGATGATTATAATGCATGCGAGATTCCATATAGTCTTTAAAGACAAATTATATTTATATGAAAAAATTTACTCTTTTGCTCACATTCTCTATTCTCTCTTTTTTCAGCTTTTCTCAGGAAATCAAAGAATCAATCTTCAAATCGGAAATTCAGGAAGTGACAGTATTCCTGTCAGGTGCCCAAATCTTTGAGACAGCCTCTGGGCAGCTCTCCGCTGGGGAATCATATATTTTGATCAAGGGACTCTCTCCGTATCTGGATGAAAAGAGTATCCAGGTAAAAGGTATGGGTGATTTCACTATTCAGGCAGTGAATAAGCGTTTAGATTATCTCTCTGAGCAGAAAATGAGTGAAAAGGTCCAGGTTCTTCAGGATTCTATTTGGGGTATTCAACGAAATAAAAGTATTGAACATGCCCGGTTGGAAGTGCTGAAGGAGAAAGTCGGTTTGCTGAATGCCAACAAAAATATCGGAGGTACCCAGAATGGCTCGAGTCTGGCCGAATTGAAGCAGGCGATGGATTTTTACGATGCAGAACTTACAAAAATCAAGGCTGAAGAATTGAAAATCCAGGCTAATCTTCAAAAAGAAGAGGAAGAAATCAGCAGGCTCGGCAACCAGATCGCTACGATGCAAGAATCATCCAATGAAGCCACTTCCGAAATCAGAATCCGTGTGAAATCCGTACGTGCTGGCAGCGCAGATTTTGAAATAAACTACCTGGTCGCAAATGCTGGATGGTATCCAAAATATGATGTGCGGGTAAAAAATGTAAGTTCTCCGCTTGCCCTTACGTACAAAGCTGAAGTCTATCAAAATACCGGAGTGGACTGGAAGAATGTGAAGCTGAGATTTTCCAATGGCAATCCAAATCAAGGAGGGCAAATTCCTGATTTAGAAAAGTGGGAGCTGAATTTTGCCCGATTGACCACCTTCAATCCTAGAACTCAAAACTTCGGTTCGGTTTCTGGCAAAGTCATCAGTGCTATGGACGGTAGTCCACTTCCAGGAGCAAGTATTTTGGTGGCAGGTACTACCATAGGAACAGTGTCTGATTCAGAAGGGAATTACTCCCTTACCTTACCGTCCGGCGCTAATCGATTGATAGCTAGTTTTATCGGTTTTCAATCCAGGGATATTGCTATCAATTCATCTAACCTAACTATTTCACTGCAGGAAGATACTCAGGCTTTGGAAGAAGTGGTTGTGGTTGGTTATGGCGAACGGCAAAAGGAATCTATAACTGGGGCAAATGTACAGATAAGAGGAGTGAGTTCGATGGATGCCGTTGCGGCAAGCCCACTCCAAACCTCGGTTGTAGAAAACCAGACTACTGTGGAAATAGAAGTTGCTGAGCCATACTCTATCAAGTCGAATGGAGAGAAAACTTTGGTAGATCTCAAAAAGTACCAAGTGGATGCTTCCTATCGTTACTCAGTTGTGCCAAAGCTGGACAATGATGCCTTCTTGATTGCTGAGATAGCGGATTGGGGGCAGTACAGTTTGCTCGAAGGCGAAAGTAATCTATACTTTGAAGACGGCTTTGTAGGAAGGTCGATATTGAATGGGTCTGCCCTTCAGGATACGCTAGAGATCTCTATGGGGAGGGATAGAAGTATTGTGATACAGCGGGAGAAAAATGATGAGTTTTCCAAAAAGCGGGCAATCGGATCCAATATCACCGAAAGCAGAGAGTATAAGATCACTGTGAAAAACAATAAGTCCCAAGCGGTGACTATCAATGTGGAAGACCAAATACCTGTGTCGGTAAATTCGGATATTACCGTAGAAGCATTGGGACTTTCCGGCGGGAAGCTAGATCCCCAAACCGGAAAAGTGGTGTGGACAATAGCACTGCAGCCTGGAGCCCAGCAAGAACTCAAACTCCAGTATGAAGTAAAATATCCTAAGCGGGAAAAGGTGATCTTGGATTAAAGGGATTAGCTGATTTTTTATCAACTATTGTATTATTGATAAATTTAATGGTAATTCCATGGATTAATTAGTTCATGGGATTACCGTTTTTAGGCGCTTCTAAGATCTTTTTAGGCAAGCGTAATAAAGTGTCAACATCATCTTTATGAAATCTTTTCGGGACAATGAGGAAAGAGGGAAGTGGGCTAAAATTGGCCTTTCCCTAATTATTGTAACTACGATTATCCTTACCATTTCCAATGCTTTTCAACTGGAATTACTCCTTAGATGGAATAATGGAGCCGAAGTCGATCTAGATGAAGCTGATATGAATGATTCTAGGCAATGGATAATCGTAATAGGATATTACATGTTTAGAATTGTGGGTGGAATTACATTTGTATTATGGTTTCGCCGGGCATATTTTAATTTGCATCAAAAATTAAAAACGTTGGAATTTGGCGAGGGATGGGCTGCAGGTTCCTGGTTTGTGCCCTTTGTTAATCTTGTCAGACCATATAAAATCATGAAAGAACTATTTACGGAGAGTTCTTTCTGGTTGAAAATGAAAGGGGTAGAGGGGAGCAAAAGCCAGGAACAATTAATTCTACCTTGGTGGATACTATGGATTCTTACTACAGTTTTGGGAAGAATAGTTGATAAACTACCCAGTGAAACGGTAGATGAATTGATAGAACTTACCCAATTCGCAATTGGAGCTGGAATTGTTGAAACTATTGCGGGGCTGCTGGCTTTTAAGCTTATAAACTCGTATATCAAGCGAGAACAGCTCATGATGGAGGTAGAGAAACAACTGGCTGGGCAGGCTGACTCCATAATTGCTACTGCCGAGCTGGCTGATAATCAAGGGACAGGTCCAGTTATTTCTCCTAGTGCATAAGTAATGGAGAAGTAAGCTTACTTAGTTGCCCTCTTTATTCAAGGTCATTTCAAAGAATTGATACCAGGTGCCTCCGGAATTTGCCTCTCCGATTTCATGCCATTGGCCTTGGTCATTAATAGTGATTATATATCGGACATTCTCCACAGGATACCAGTAGAAGACATGGTCAATCAGCTCAGCCTTGTACGTGCCCTGTTGATTGCTCTGAAGAAAAGAGTTGAATTTATAGTTCCCGTCGCTGTCTGCCACAGTAACTATTGCAAGAGCATTGTGGACGATTTTTCCTTCCGAAGTACCCTGGCCCTCAATCAGGAGTGCAGTGTCATTTAGTTTTAAGCTGACTTTTTCTGTTTGATCGAAAGTCATTTTCTGACCGCTCTGATTCATCATCCAACCGTTTCCTTTCCATTGTCCCACCAAGAATTCGATTTTCCGAATCTCTTGCTGAGCCTCTATATTCGTTTCAAAATTTTGTGCCTTAGTGAATAGCGGCAGACAGATCAGGCAAATTATAAGTAAATTTTTCATGATATAAAATAGTTTATATTATAAACTTAATGTTCAAATTTTTTTATGTGATGTAATTTTTAAGTGTGAGGACGTATTCTTCAAAAGCCCTGATACCATGTGCTGTAATTTTGGCGGTAGTCAAGGGTCGTTTTCCGCGAAATGATTTTACGATTTCTAAGTACCCGGCTTTTTCAAGCTTGTCAAGCTGCACACTAAGGTTCCCTGCTGTTGATTCGGTTTTCTCTTTTAGAAAAGTAAATTCAGCCTCCTCCACACTGATCAGCAGAGACATCACAGCCAGTCTAAGTTGGGAATGCAAAAGAGGATCTAAAGGTTTAAACTCGCCCACGGTAGCTATTTTTCAGATAATACCCAGGAACCAAATAACCTAATATTATTGCGATAGCAGCAACTAGGTTCTGTTCAACTACAGGTAATTGGAATGCAATAATAGCCCCAATAGCCAAAACTACCGCGCCGTAGGTAAAAAGGGCTGTCCTAATAATACATCCAGTTGTGTACATCCCGACAGCTGTCAGGAGGAGAATTACAGGATTGTGGTTAAATCCAAGAATTGGCATAGCACTGAGTACCACCAGTATTGCAACAAAAACAGCAATCCAGACACGGTTGACCATAGTTCCTAGGTGAGATTTAACCTGACTGTTTTTACCCTTTAAATAACCCCATCTTACACTCAGGAAAACAGTGGGTACCAGAACTAACCAAACCAAGTATGGTTTCTCAAAATCCAGTTTCTGTAGGATGTATTGACCCACATTGCAAAGGGAAACAGCCCACCCCCAAAGCAATAACTGATAACTCCCGTCTCCGGATGTTTCTCTTTTGGCTTTAGAGATCATCTCTGTGATGATAGCCAACGATTCGGCACTACTTAGACTTTTTTCCATATTCATTAATTTTTTGTAATTATAAACTAGTTTATTTTATAAACCAAATGAAAATTTAAAATTTCATGATTTACAGGACATTGATTAATTTAGGTTCCATCCAATGAGTCATTCATTATGAAAAATATTTTTCACCCTCAGATTACACAAGAGCTTATCGATCGTATAAATAAGCTTACCCCAGAGACTACGCCGCGCTGGGGAATTATGCGTGTAGATCAGATGATGGCGCATTGCTCTGTCGCCTATGAAATGGTTTATACCGATAAGCACAAGAAACCGAACGCATTCTTGAGGTTTATTCTGAGGACATTTGTAAAAAATGGCGTGGTAAATGAGAAGCCTTATCCTAGAAATGCACGAACAGCACCAGCTTTTGTGATAGCTGAGCGTAGGGATTTCGAAACCGAAAAGGCCATTCTGATAGGTTACCTAGAAAAAACAAGGGATTTGGGAATTCCGTATTTTGAGGGGAAAGAATCTCTTTCCTTTGGTCCGCTTACGGCACAGGAATGGAATAGTCTGTTTTATAAGCATCTAGATCACCATCTTACTCAATTTGGCGTATGATACACCCTGCTAAGTCAATCAGAACTTTTATTGGAGCAAAGAATTACCAGGAAAGTACCCACTTCTATGAGGTACTTGGTTTTAAGGTGCAGTCTGTAGGAGAAAAAATGTCTGTGGTAACTGTGAGAGAAAATATCGCATTCTACCTTCAGGATTATTATCTGAAATCCTGGTGCGAAAACTCGATGATTTTTCTTGAGATAGAAGATGACCTTGAATCCTATTGGGAAGCTATCAAAGTCCTGGGCCTACCGGATAAATTTCCAGGCACCAAGCTTAGTGCTATCCACTACAACGATTGGGGCAGTGAGTTCTTTCTCCATGACCCAGCGGGAAATCTCTGGCATTTTGGGGTATTCAAGTAATTTGTAATTGAGGGAAAATGAGTGAAAACTAATTTTTCAAAACCTCTAGTCTGCTAAGTACGTTCACAATGAACAGATTACTATTCAGAACCCTTTAACCAAAAGCTTTATGAAAAAGTTAACGGCATTATTTTTATCCCTCTTCATTTTTAGCATGGGTTTTACTCATGCTCAAACGTCTACTCATTCTAATGAGGACATGAATAGATTTCTTTCCCATACCCTGAGATATCCTGCTGAACTCCGGGAAGCAATGACAACTGGGCCAGTGATGGTTTCTGTTCAAATAGACGAAGCTGGCTATATGACCGGAGATGTTGAATTTCTTTCTGGGGATAAGGCGTTTGAAGATGAGATAAATAGAACAATGAATCTCTTGAAGGAGAATTGGAGCCCCTCATTTTTGGAAGGCAAAGCCTATGGTCAAGAATACCTCATGGGCTTTGAGTTCAGAATTGACAACGGTTCCCGGTTTTCTTCAGATCCTGTTGCCACAGCATCTGACAAAGTGAAACCAAGTACGCCGCTAGAAGCTGTTAATAATGCATTGGAAGAAAACCCGTATTCCCCCAAACTCCTTAACAAAAGGGCTGAAATCTTGGCTCAAGATGGCAAGAAACTCCTATCAGATATGGATGTAAATCAGGCTAATTTCCTTAAGGATAAAATGTTGACTGAAGTAGTAATTGTTGGTTATTTACCAGCAGGGCCAAAATCACTTTAAGTGAATCATTAATAGATATGAATAGAATAGGAAAGGAGATGACATTGGTTATCTCCTTTTTCTTTGGTAGTCCGAAAAATGTATTTGGCAGGACGCCTGAAAGGGCTAAAAATTTGCGAAAGTGCTGCAATCGGTCTAATTCTTGATATTTTTGGGCTGAAAAGAATTTCCGGACCATGAACAAAAACATACTCTTTCTCTGTCTTATCGCCTCATTGAAAACGCTGTCTGCTTGCTCCAATACGCAGGAAAGTACTGATAGCCAGGAAGAAGTCACGGTAGAGGAGATGAAGCAGTACACTTCAGACAATTCTGCTACCTCGCTGGACTGGAATGGAACTTACAAAGGCACGGTGCCTTGCGCCAGTTGTGAAGGGATAGAAACTACCTTGACGCTAAATACGGATCTTACTTATAAAATCGTGACAAACTACCTGGGCAGAAACGATGCCTTGGAGCAAGAAAATACGGGATCTTTTACCTGGGATGAAACTGGTTCAATAATCACATTAGAAAAGGTTGCTCAAGGCCCAACGAGATATAAAGTGGGCGAAAACCGAATTTGGCAACTCGACATGGAAGGAAATATGATCACCGGCGAATTGGCGGATCACTACATCCTTACCAAGAAATAACCTTATTTAAACCGTACAACTTTACCATGGGCCTTTGAGGTCATTTCCTGAGGAATAGAATCAGTGATTTCCTTGAATAGCAACTCCACTAGTTTTTGCTTGAGGAAACTTCGGTTTAAAATAATACTCACCTCTCTTGTAGGGGAAACGCCATCAAATGGTCTTAATCTGGTTTTTTCTTCCTCAGAAAGCTCAAGTGTCGCCAGTTCTGGCAAAAGCGTTACTCCTTTGTACCGATTGACCATGTTTTTAAGCCCTTCCAAAGAACCGCTTTCGTAATGAAAATTCTTAGGTCCGCTGAGGCTTTGATCACAGAGATTAATAACTTGATCCCGAAAACAATGCCCTTGCTGCAACACCCAAAAATCCTCCTTAATCACTTTTTCTGGATGGAAAACATGGTCTTTTAATAAGGGATGGTCTTTTGATAAATAGGCATAAAATTTCTCATAAAACATCGGTTTTTCTACAATTCCAGCTTCATGCAGAGGAGTCACAATTATACCTAGATCCAACTCGTCATTTTTTAGCTTTTTCACCACATCCTCAGTTACCATTTCCTGTACTTCCAGTTTTACATGAGGATATTTTTCCAAGAATTTTCGAATGAAAAGATGCAATAAGTAAGGAGCAAGTGTAGGGATGATTCCCAGCTTGATCACACCTGAAATATCTCCCTTCATATCTGCGACCAATTCAAAGATCCCTTTGCTCTCGGAGACCACTTTTTTGGCTTGTTGGATTATTTGAACCCCCATTTCTGTGGGGATCACGGGCATTTTACTACGATCAAAAAGTATAACACCCAGATCCCGTTCCAACTTACTTAGTTGGGCACTCAGGGTAGGTTGGGTCACAAAGCAGCTTTCTGCTGCATGTCCAAAATGTCTGTGCTTATCGACAGCTATAAGATATTCCAGTTGTTGTATCGTCATAAGAAAAGTATTCTCTGAGTCAAAAGTAGAAATTTCTCAAAAGAGTTTCTTCCCTTCTTTTCCAAGAGTGCTCCCACTGGTAAAATAGACTCTTGAATATTTTTCAATCCTTCAGAAAATAAGTACTTTATTTCACTAAAACCATATAACCCATTAATAATCTCAACATCTCTTTCTAATGAGCAAAACAAATTTTTCCAGAAGGAAGTTTTTAAGCACTTCTATTCTAAGTACAGTCGGCCTAGGTACTATTCCTGTCCTAAGCTTTGGTAAAACTACTGCTGCAATTCCAGATTCTTCTAAAATCCGGCTTGGTTTCATCGGCGTTGGACGACAGGCAATGGGGTTGCTCAGCAACATGATGAAAAACCCAAGCGTTGATGTGGTGGCAGGAGCTGATGTCTATGAAATTAAACTGGAGAGATTCAAAGAACGTGTGACAACGCATTATGCCGAAGGAAAAAGAGAAGCCCCTGCACTAAAAGTTTATGCTGATTACAAAAAGTTACTTGCAGATCCAGAAGTAGATGCCGTAGTGATTGCTTCACCTGATCACTGGCATGCGATGATGGCGATCGATGCCTGCCATGCGGGCAAGGATATTTACCTGGAAAAACCGCTCACTTTCACCGTTCACGAGGGGCAGGATTTGGTCAAGGCGGTTCGTTCTAACGGGATTGTGTTAGCTGTAGGTAGTATGCAGCGATCAGGAGCGAATTTTCAACATGCTGTACGAATGGTTCAAAAAGGAATGCTGGGCAATATCAAACAAGTATTGGTAAATGTAGGAACTCCACCCCATCCCAAGCGGTATGATTTGCCGACTCAGCCCGTTCCAGAGGGATTAGACTGGAAAACATGGATAGGCCCACTTCCGGATATACATTATAATGAAGAATTAAATCCTCCTATCAGCCTGAATCCTGAGCAAAATGAAAAAGTCTGGGGAGCATGGAGATGGTACAAAGAAACAGGCGGCGGATTGATGACAGACTGGGGAGCGCATATGATTGATATCGCTCAGTGGGGACTGGGAATGGATAGAAGCGGTCCATCAGAAGTTATTCCGGGTACTGATACCGCGCCTTTGACTTATAACTATGCCAATGGAGTTGAAATGATTATTGCCCCTTTTGACGAAGGAAGGCAAGGAGTAAAATTCCTGGGGGATAAAGGCTGGATCAAAGTTTCCAGAGGGCAGTACGACACGGATGTGAAAGCCTGTGAGCGAAAATTCTCCGACGAAGAACTAGGGTATGGAGCCCATCATGTTGATTTTATTGATGCTATTATAAAGCGAAGAGATCCAGTCGTCCCGGTAGAAATCGGCCATAGTTCTTGCACCGTTTGTACAATAGGAAACATTGCCCATGAATTGGGAAGACCACTCAAATGGGATCCGGTAGCACAGGTTTTTGAAGATGATTGGGAGGCTAATACCAAGCTTCATTATACATATCAACATGGCTATTCATTGAAGACTGTGTAGTCTAATTAGACCTCAACCCTAAAAGCCTATGAACTCTAAATTCAAACTCGTCCTTTTATTCGAGGCTATCTTAGGAGCAACGCTCTTACTTAGCCAATGCACCAATACTCCCAAGGAAACTAGTGAAACTACGGCAGAAGTAACTTCAGATGCAGTATTCGTGGCCAATCCGATTGTGGTGGAGGAGCAACCAGTTGGAAAATTGGAAATTGGTGATCAGGCACCTCCATTCAAGCTGCCAGGAATTGACGATAAATTTCACAGGCTGGAAGACTATGCTGATTCAGATGTACTTGTAATCAACTTTACCTGTAATCACTGCCCTACCGCACAAGCTTATGAGGACAGATTTATCGATGTGGTGGAAGATTACAAAGACAAAAATGTCTCTTTTGTGGCCATTTCTTCCAATAGCCCGATTGGAATTCTCCCCGAAGAACTAGGCTACACAGATCTCAGTGATACATTCGAGGAGATGAAAATCAGAGCAAAGGATAAAGCTTACAATTTCCCTTACCTCTACGACGGGGATACACATGAATTTTCGTTGGCCTATGGGCCTACGGCAACCCCGCATGTTTTTGTTTTTAATAAAGAAAGAAAACTTAGCTATTCGGGTAGAATAGATGCTTCGGAAAAACCGGGGACTGCTAACGCTGAGGATCTTAGAAAAGCAATAGATATGACCTTAGCTGGGGAAAGCCTTCCTGAGGCGGAGGCCCAGACCCCGGCTTTTGGATGCTCTATGAAATGGGCATGGAAGAATGAGTACACGATCAAAACCAACAAGGCCTGGAAGGAGAAAGAAGTAACTATCGAAAAGTTAGCACCGGATGCGCTGGCGGGTCTTTTGAAAAATGATACTGGAGAGTTGCTTTTGGTTAATTTCTGGGCTACGTGGTGCGGTCCGTGCATTATTGAATATCCGGAATTTGTCACGATTCAGCGCATGTATGGAGAGCGGGATTTTCAGTTTGTCTCCATTAGTATGGACAATCCGGACCAATCGGAAAAGGCACTGAAATACCTGAAAGGAAAAGCTTCAGCACTTCCCAATTACATCATGGATACTGATGATAAATACAAAGTAATCGATGTGGTAGGAAAAGAATGGGATGGTAGTCTGCCCATTACTTTACTCATAGAGCCGGGAGGAAATATCGCTTACCGGGTATCAGGAACAATTGATGCAAATGAACTGAAAAGAGAGATCGTAGATCATCCTTTGATTGGTAGATATTACTGACAGAAATACTTCTTATCTAAGATTATACGGTTAAATTGTATAAAATCTTAATTGAGTTTTATGTCACAGATTCATCAGCTATCGCTCTTACTTTATTCAAATTCCCGGTTACTTGTTCAGCTTATACAAAAAGAGTTGAATGGACTGAATTTGACCTATCCGCAGTTTCTGGTACTCTCCGTACTATGGGAAGTAGACGGGCTAAAAGTCAACGAAATCGGAAAGCTTCTCTATCTTGACTCGGGCACATTGACTCCCTTGTTGAAAAAACTGGAAGCAATGAATTATGTGAAGAGACAACGAAGTGAGACTGACGAAAGAACTGTCCACATCGAGTTGACCTATCCAGGAAAATCTCTCCAATCAAAAGCGGGACAAGTTATAAATTCGTTGAATGAAAAGTTTGTTGATAATTCAGAATCAAGCCTAACTGACCTGAACCGGTCTCTTGAAGTATTGTTAGCGCGTATTAATCACTTAAAGGTGTAGACTAAAATGGAAAAACTTGAAGTTGAGGTTACTGGCTATGTCAAAAGGAAGCCATTTCTGTAATCTTTATTTTCTATCGAACGCTTTGCGATTGGGCAATTTCCACCACCGCCAATACTTCCATATTCATTTTTTCAGCCATGAGTTCATCGGCTTTTGCACCATTCTCATCCCCGGTTTCTTTTTTGTACTTTGCTCTCATGGAATAGTAGACAGGCTCAAAAGGGTAATTCTTAATTGCGTCGGTGTAAGTTCTAACTGCCTTATCAGGCTTTCCTTTCTCTTCAAATTTTTTGGCCATCTCGTGGTAATCCAGAGGCAAAGCATTATAAAAAATCTTATAGCTGAATACCAGTAAATAGGTCCGATCGACCGGCTGGCCATGAACTTTACTTGGTGCCCAAGTGCCTGTCAGTCTTTTGATCGCCTCTTCGGCTTGCATGGCTAGTTCATCTGAAACGCGCTCCTTTGCTTCGTAGGAAATCAATTTCCCCGTCTTGTCTATTGTAAGGAGAAATATCACATCCCCTTCAGTTCCGTTTGCGGCAGCATCTTTAGGGTAAATCAACTCTTGTCCCAGGATGCTAATCAGATCTCCTTGGGAATAGGTTGCCTTCTCAAAATCTGTTTCAGTCTCGGGATTGAACGTAGTCTGGGAAAAGGAACTAAAAGTGGTACAGAATAATAGAGAGAAAAAGATGCTTCTAAGCATAACGAATAATTTGGTTTAAACTAAATAGGTACATCCACTTTCGGCCAGTAAGGAGACTAAGCATAGTAGCATTTGGTTAACACAAGCATTTAGGCTTCGGTCTCCCGGCTGCGGTCTGGTCAAACAAAGAAATTTTGGTTTCTGGCAACATGCTGTAGATAATCACATAAACTAAAGAGATATGTGTTCTTACGTAATAGATTTAAGTTATGTTTAGTTAATTGCTCAAGATATTCTCACAACACCTTTTTTAAAATTGTTTCTATTCTGAAGTGCCAGCATTGCAGTCTTCACATTTTTTAGATCATAGATTTCAACAGGATGCCCAGTTATTCTGGCCTCCAAAAACCACTGATAGAGCTGATTCATATTGCTCCGATTACTTTCAGCTTCCACTTTTGAAAAATTCCCCCAAAACACCCCAACAATAGAACAGCCCTTAAGCAATGGTAAATTCATGGGGATTTTGGGGATTTCTCCATCTGCAAAACCGACAATTAAATAGCGTCCTTTCCAGGCGGTCCCTCTCACTGCAAGTTCGGTATATTTTCCTCCTACAGGATCCAAAACCACATCTACACCTGTGCGGTTGGTAAGTTCTTTGATTCGGCCTTTCAGATCTTCAGCTACATAGTTGATAGTCTCATCCGCTCCTTTGCTTTCGCATAGCCTCAATTTTGCATGTGAGGAGGCCGCAGCAATGACTTTTGCCCCCATGGCCTTTCCCAGTTCCACCCCTGCCAAACCAATAGCTCCTGCCGCTCCCAGCACAAGTAGTGTTTCTCCGGCTTGCAATTGCCCCCGGTCTTTCAGGGCATACAAAGAAGTGCTATAAGAATAAAGAGAACTTGCGGCAGTCTCCGAAGAAATCCATGCAGGCAGCAAAAAAACGCGGTCAAAATCCACCGCTACCTTTTCTGCCAACCCTCCCCAGCGACAAAGGGCTAAAACACGATCACCCACTTTGAGGTTTTTTACATTTTTGCCTAACTCGATAATTACCCCAACGGCTTCACCACCCGGAGAAAAGGGGAGTTCCGGCTTGAATTGATACTTGTTTTGAATGATAAGCAAGTCCGGGTAACTGACTCCACATACGGCCACTTTAATCAAAACCTGATTTTTTCCAGGCTTTGGATCAGGCAATTCACCGGGTTTTAAATTCTCCAATGCCCCGAACTCTTCGCAAATCATTGCTCTCATAACTTACTATGTTGGTTTTTGTAGTGTTGAAAAGTAGGGATAAAATAGGCATTTCATGCTTAAAAGGATAATTTTGAGCCTTTACCAACTAATCCCCAGATATATGGCTGTTAATGATTTTATCCGCGATAATAAAGATCGCTTTCTCAATGAATTATTGGATTTGCTCAGAATCCCATCAGTAAGTGCTGATCCAAAATTCAAAGATAATGTCTTTGCAGCAGCAGATTTTGTAAAAGAGAGCCTGGAAAGGGCTGGTGCTGATGTAGTGGAAATCTGCCAGACTATGGGTTATCCTATTGTTTACGGAGAGAAAATTATTGATCCTGCTTTAAAGACAGTTTTGGTGTATGGGCACTATGATGTGCAGCCTGCTGACCCTTATGAGCTTTGGGATTCTCCACCTTTTGAGCCGGTTATCAAAAAGACCAAAATCCATCCTGAAGGAGCGATTTTCGCGCGGGGATCTGCGGATGACAAAGGGCAGTTTTACATGTATGTGAAAGCGTTTGAAGCTATGATGGCTTCAGGGGATTTGCCCTGTAATATCAAATTCATGATAGAAGGCGAGGAGGAAGTCGGTTCTGACAATCTGGACAAATTCGTCATCGAAAACAAAGAAAAACTCAAAGCGGATGTTATTCTGATTTCAGATACCCATATGATCTCTATGCAAGATCCCTCCATCACGGTTGGTCTTCGCGGCATGGCTTACATGGAGGTTGAGGTGACCGGGTCAAACCGTGACCTGCACTCAGGTACCTATGGCGGAGCTGTAGCCAATCCGATCAATGTGCTGTGTGATATGATTGCATCCATGAAAGATGAGAACGACCATATTACTATTCCTGGATTCTATGATAAAGTGCAGGAGCTTACTGCTGCGCAAAGAGAACGGCTCAATGAAGCCCCATTTGATCTAAATGAATACCAGGATAAACTGGATATCGAGGCTGTACATGGAGAAAAAGGCTACACAACCATCGAACGGGTCGGTATACGTCCCACGCTTGATGTGAACGGTATTTGGGGCGGATATACTGGAGAGGGTGCGAAGACTGTTTTGCCTTCCAAGGCGCATGCAAAAATCTCTATGAGACTAGTTCCCGACCAGGACTGGCACGAAATCTCTGAATTGTTTGAAAATTACTTCAAATCTATCGCACCGAAATCTGTGAGGGTGAAGGTCCGTGCACATCATGGGGGTGCTCCAGCAGTTGTTTCTGACTCTTCTGTTGGATATAAGGCTGCAGAGGCGGCCATGGAGGAGACTTTTGGAAAAAGACCAATTCCCACACGTGAAGGGGGATCTATTCCTATCGTTGCGCTGTTCCAGAAGGAATTGGGCTCTGATCCGATTTTATTCGGTTTTGGATTGGATACGGATGCATTGCATTCACCCAATGAACATTATGGTGTGAAAAATTACTTTATAGGAATAGAAACCATTGCCGCTTTCTTCCGTCAGTTTAGAAAGCTCAGCGAGTAATAAATCCCTTATTACTATTAATTCCCATTTCATTTGCAACCCAGCTTCATGACTAAAGTCCAAGGAAAATCAGGAAAACTACTGCTATTGGCATTGCTTTTCTTCAGTTTCTACACCCATGCCCAGATTATCGCTCCTCCAAAATGGACAATTTCCATTGATGAGAAAGCGCTCACAGTAGGTGAGGAAGGCACCCTTGTCTTTGTAGCTGAAATTCCAATCGGATGGTATATCTATGCCAATGATTTTGACCCGGATCTCGGCCCAATTTTGGCAACGTTGAACTTGGATGAACCAGAAGGATATGAGTTAAAAGGTGAATTCAGAGCGATCGGTCCCAAGACAAAGTACGAGGATATCTGGGAGGGGAACGTCAACTATTTCATAGGAAAAGGAAGGTTTGAGCAATCCTTTGTTCCCGGCACTACTTCGGGAAAAATTTCAGGGACTTTAGAATATCAGATGTGCTCTGACCTGACAGGCCAGTGTGTCAATTATGAGGAGGATATTTTGTTGAATTTTACAGCTAAGCTTGGACCAAAAAAATCAGCAACGAATCCAGTATCCCCTAATCAAAACAGTTCTTCCTTTGGGGAAGCAGCAAAGCAAGAAGTAAATAACCCGACAGCTGCTTCAGCTGACAGTGATGAAAATCCAATTAATGAGGCTGGAGTAGAAAATACCGATTCATCTTTTGGGATTGTTCCTATTCAAGAGAAAGAATCGCTTTGGGGTTTTATGGTTTTGGCATTCCTTGCCGGTCTGGCAGCCTTGCTCACACCCTGCGTTTTTCCTATGATCCCTATGACGGTGAGCTTTTTTACAGGTCGTGCAGGCAGCAAAGCTGCGGGAATAAGAAATGCAGCCCTATACGGCTTTTCCATCATTGCAATTTATACCATAGCAGGCACGGCGGTAGCGGCAATCCAAGGGCCTGAATTTGCCAATTGGTTGGCAACACACTGGCTTCCTAATCTTTTTTTCTTTGGGGTTTTTATATTTTTCGCATTGGCTTTTCTGGGCATGTTTGAGATTACCCTGCCTTCAGGATTGGTGAATAAAGTAGATGAGAAAGCAGAAAAGGGAGGGATGATCGGTGTTTTCTTTATGGCATTTACGCTGGTTTTGGTCTCCTTTTCATGTACTGGGCCCATTGTAGGGTCAATTTTGATCTCTTCGGCCGGAGGGGAATTACTGAAACCGATTTTGGGAATGTTCGCCTTTTCACTGGCTTTCGCGATCCCCTTTACGCTGTTTGCTATTTTCCCGGAATGGATGAACCGCCTGCCAAAATCCGGCGGTTGGCTGAACTCTGTAAAAGTGGTATTAGGTTTCCTCGAACTTGCATTGGCATTCAAATTCCTGTCCATGGCCGACTTGGTTTACCATTGGGGAATCCTGGACCGCGACATTTTCTTGATTATCTGGATTGTGATTTTCAGTGGATTGGGGCTTTATCTCTTAGGAAAAATCCGGCTTCCGCACGATTCTCCAACCGATACCATAGGTGTTCCACGATTGCTTTTGGCACTGGTTACGTTCATGTTCGTGCTTTACATGATCCCGGGGCTATTTGGTGCTCCGCTGAAATACCTAAGCGGTTTCCTTCCCCCCATGTCTACACAGCAGTTCAAAATGACCGGTGGTCTGGGTATGGTTGAAGCCGGGGAGAATATTTTGGGAGAACCTGTGAAGCATGCTGATATCCCATTGGAAATCCCTCATGGAATCCAAGGGTATTTCGACTATGAACAAGCCATGCGGGCAGCCAAAAAAGCGAATAAGCCACTTCTGATTGATTTCACAGGGCATGGCTGTGTGAATTGTCGGAAAATGGAGGAGAATGTCTGGGTGGACCCGCAGGTGTTGAAAAGACTCAAGGAGGACTTTGTGATGGTAGCCCTGTATATAGATGAGCGACTCGAACTCCCGGAAAGTGAATGGTACACTTCGGAATACGACGGAAAAATCAAAAAAACTCTTGGAAAGAAAAATGCAGATTTCCAGATCACACGCTTCCGGAACAATGCCCAACCTTACTATGTAATCTTGGACCATAATGAAAATCTCCTCGCCCCACCCCAAGGTTACGATACTGATATTCAGGCATTCGTTGAGTTTTTGGATGGAGCGAAGGAGAGGTTCAGGGGATCAGATTAATTCTACTTTAGCGTGTGTGTGAGTAACCTGGGATTGATGATCAGCTGTGCCCATCCCCAGTTGTTGGTGTTGTCTGAGGGGATTCCTCCTTTCACCGAGCTCATACTTTCGGTGGCAAACATCTGGGAATAGCCTACATTCATTTTAATGAATTTGGCGATGCTCTTAGAGAAAACAAGATCCAGTTCTGTGCCGAGATTTTGGCTTAGATCACTTGCCATTTCAGCATTTGCGAAGAACACATGGGTATTTAATCCCAACGTGGATTTTTCTCCGAGTGTTAAGGTAATCTTCCCATAGACATCATTCAGTCCGACGTTGTTTGCATGGTTTCCTACATAGAAATAGTCCATATATCCATTGAACTTGTGGTTAGTTCCGTAGAGCGGAAAGAAGGATTTGTTCTTTTCTTCTCTGTCTTGATCAGTTCCACTTAATGACTCAAAGCCGGCAATTACTGTTGTCTTTCCCAGACTATATTTTGCTTCCACCATATACTGGTAAGCGCTGAGGTCTGTTGAGGAATTTGCCTTTCCTGTTTGCAGATAGGCAGATCCTGTGATAGAGAAGACCGACAAAGGAAAAGTAAAATAGGTACCGGTAGTCTGTCGGTTATAAACACCGTCCGTCAGCGGCACAGGATCGCTGGTGTATTTTTGAAAACCGTTGTTCATAAACAAAAAGCTGAAGGAAGCCTTATCCCAGGTTTTCGTCACATGCGCCATCTGCATAGTCTTATAAGAAAATGCGCCCGTGACCGTGTAGTCCGTGCCGAGTGAATTCTGTGCTTCCTGATTGTATGCAAATGCCAGGTCCAATTTGAATTTGTTTTTGGAATATTGGATCATCGCTGCATCATGAAACCTCCCCTGCATCGCCCAATCCACTTCTCCCAATATCCGCTGATCGTCGTAGGAGATTGTCTGCCTGCCCAGTTTTAATGCCCAGTTTTCAGTGAATGCATAGCGGATCCATGCTTGAAATAGAGAAAAGGAATTGTTGTTATCTGAGCTGCTAAGCTGCTGGGTATCTCCCCAGGTGCTAACATCCTGAAAGCTGAGATAAAGGCTTAGCTTTTCGTCCTTAAAGCGCAGATTAAGCCTTGAGCGTTGCGTGACAAATGCTGCAGGGTTGCCTTCGTCGGGAAATAAACTTCCGAATCCGTGCCTGTATTCAAATCGTGGACGGATATCTGCATCCAGTGTAAATTCTTGAGCTTTCAGGTGGCTGCTAAGACATAACGAAAGCAAAACGAGTGTAAAAATTCTTTTCATAGTTCGAGTGTGGTAAAGTTAAACCCGAACGAATATACGTATATATACTTATTATTTCCTAGTGTATTACGTAGTATTTCTAAGTATTTTGGATGTTTGGTTACAGCCAGGTTTTTTTATCAGCTGAGTCTGACCATTTTTTGCTGATCATTCAATCTGTTTCTCAAAAATCTTTAAGGTAAACTTTGCCTTTGGAGCATCACATAAGGGACATAGGTATGTTTCAGGCAACTCTTCAAAAGGAGTCAATGCCGGAATATTCTGAACAGAATCCCCATACTGAGGATCGTATACCGTGAGGCAGTCCGAGCATTGATAGGCTTCTGTTTTGATCGTTTCTTTTGGGCTGGAAAGCTTTTTAGATCGTTCTGGTTTTTTCCCCAACTGCTCAAAATACATTTTGCTCAACTCTATCAACAGTCCGGGCAATTCAGCTTTATCGACTTCCTGTACATACACAATGTATTGCTGCGTATTAGGATCGAAGTTTTTGGCATAAAGCAAATTGTAGGTATTGCGGATTTTTATTCCATCCAGGCCAGGGGGAGGAAGATTTTTTTCTACAATAATGGATGTGAAATAGTATGCTTTTCTGGTATAATCTGTGATCCCGAAAGTCAATCCGTAGGTACTGATGTCTCTTTTATCAAAGTTCTCCACCAAGTACTCCTTCAGCTTGAGAGCCGATTTATTGTTGACAGGGAGGTGCCAGTTCAGCTCCAGCATGGAATGGCGAACGTTGATTCCGTAGCGGCCAAGCAGTCTTTCCCACTCGATTTTTGTGTTTTCAGGTATACCTTTGATAATGATTGATTTCCATGGTGTAATGGATATTTTACCTATGCGGCTGTCTGCACAGAGATCACAGAGAACTTTGAGAAAATCGGTATAGTACCTGTTGTTTCTCCAGTATAGGCCCAGCCAATAGCGGTCGTCACCTACGCGGTTGATTCCTTCATAGTAGGGAAATGGGTGGAAAGGTACCTCCAAGGGGCTATCCACTGTCCGATTGTTGGAATCAACAGCATCATTCACCAGCTCAAAAAGGAATTCTACATTCTCCGGTTCTTCTTGCAGTATAGCTTCGATGGCGGAAGCCACCTTTGCCATATCCCAACTGTAGATAAGGGCTGGATACATCATCGTGTCTTCCCATTCCGGTAAGCGTACATATAGGTACCAATAATCCTCATGTGCTGAGGCGATAAAATTCAGATGACCTGTAAACAGTGGAACTAGCCGCTGTTTGGGATCCGTGATATTTATTTTCAGATTTGGCTGAACTCGAAATTGTTCCAGGATATATAAGTATCGATCACCTGTCAACCAAGGAGTGTTCGGAAAAATATCTGCAGATACATAGGAAGAAACAATGTTTTCTGCCCCTATTTCATCAGGGGAGACCAGTTGAAATTTGTCTTGTGTATCGATCTGCAGATTGCCCTCCTCTTTGATAAAAAGGATATCCTGCCGGGAGCCAAAGGAAATGGTAGCCAGCCCTGCACTTTCCGCCAATTCCAAAATCTGTTTTAATTCTGCAGGCGATAACACACCGCCCTTCACCACTATTCTTGAATAGGTCTGTTTCATATGATTATAATTTGCTTTTAAAAGGCCATATGGAATCTCGCATGG
The DNA here is from genome assembly GCF_001442615.1 of Algoriphagus resistens. Lineage (GTDB taxonomy): Bacteria > Bacteroidota > Bacteroidia > Cytophagales > Cyclobacteriaceae > Algoriphagus > Algoriphagus resistens. The sequence continues at coordinate 47,788 of NZ_LMXN01000011.1, forward strand.
TAGATAATCATCTCTCTGTGTGCTTCCTGCAACATGCTCGATTTCATATGATTATAATTTATCTTTTAAGGGGCATATGGAATCTCGCATGCATTATAATCATCCCAGTGTGTGGTTCTAGAGTCATGCTCGATTTCATGCGAGTACTTTTGATTGGTGAAGAATTTCCCTAACCTCCGTTTTGCAGCTGCCACAACCCAAACCTGCTCCTGTTTGCTGACAGAGTTCGGTGAAATCCGAACATCCACCAGCGATGGCTTCGGTGATATTCCCTTCTCCTACACGGCTACAGCTACAGACTAATTTGCCGATCACCGGACGCGTGTCCGAAGAACCCATCAGCAGAGATTTACGCTTTTCAGAAAGCTCTATTTTGTTTTCAATCAGGGATTTAAACTCAGCGAATTCATTTTTGTCACCCATCAATACCGCTCCGATCAGCAGATCATCCTTGACGATGCATTTTTTGTAATAGCGGCGGCTCATATCTGTGAAAATGATTTCCTCATAAGAATCATCATTTTCGGGAATCAGAATATCGCCGATACTGCAAAGTTCCAGATCCTTGAATTTCAAAATATTCATCAGCACTGAACCGGAGTATATGCTACTCACATCCCCTGCGATATAATTTGCCAAAACCATGGCCTGTTCTTCTGCTGCAGAAGTGATTCCGAAGAGTTGATTCTGAAATTCAGCGATTTCGCCTATGGCAAAAATGTTGGGATAATTCGTTTGTAAATGCTGGTTTACCTTAATTCCGCGGCCGCACAAAATGCCATTGTCCCGCGCGATTTTTATGTTGGGCTGCGTTCCAATGGCGTATACCACCGCATTGGCATAAATGATTTTACCACTCTTTAGTGTGATAGACAGGGATTTATTCTCTTCATCATCGAAAACGGTACTCACCTCATTATCGAAATATACGTGTATTCCCCGCTCTTGCACATCCAGTGATAGCAGCTTACTGGAAACTTCATCCAGCTGCCTTTCCATCAAGCGGGAAGCACGTTGCACGATGGTCACTTTCACATGATTGTGCTGCAATGCTGCCGCTAACTCCAGCCCAAGCAGTCCCCCACCGATAATTACCACATGCTGGTTTTCGGGAGGAAGTTTGGTAGAATCCAGGTAATCTTTAAATCTGTCTGCGTCTATCTTACTTCGCATCGTGAAGCGTCCCGGCAGATCAAGTTGGGCGTCTTTGGGGATAAAAGCGCGGCTTCCCGTGGCAAGGATCAACTTGTCAAAGGAATATTCTTTTCCTTCATCGTCCACCACCACCTGTTTTTCGGGATCAATTTTCTCTATTGAAAGTCCGGTGTGCAGGCTGATTTTCAATTTTTTCAGTTCCTGCTCTTTGATCTTCTGTAGCTGCTCCCAGGTCAGTTCCTCTGTCACGTACTCCGGCAAAAGCACCCGGTTATAAAATGGATGCGGCTCTTTGGAAAACACATGGATTTGGTCAGATTCATTATGCTCCCGATAATTCTGGACAAATCGGAATGCCGCTGCTCCGGCTCCTACTACCACGATTTTTTCCGGAGCTTTTTGGTATTTGGAAACGGACACTGTCGTGAATTTAAAATCCGGTTCTTTGGATTGGGGATCCATCACTGTTTTGGTCAGGTTATTTGCCCGGTTGAGATCACTTTGCAATTGCTTGCCCCAGTGCATTGGAAGAAAAACCACCCCCTCGCGGATGCTTTTCGAAAGTTTCGCCTTTACCCGAACTATCCCGTTCTTACTTTTCACTTCTACCACATCCCCGTCTTTCACTTTGTCCAGGTAAGCATCGATTGGGTTGATTTCAAGTACCGGACTGGGGTAATGCGTGCGTAGTCGGGATACTTTTCCGGTTTTTGTCATCGTATGCCACTGATCCCTGACGCGTCCCGTGGTAAGGATCAGCGGGTATTCTTTGCTTGTTTTTTCGGATGTGTTGGTAATCTGGGCGGGGATATTGAAAACCGCTTTTTGAGTAGGGGTATAGAATTTATTGTCCGCAAAAAGCCGTGGAGTTCCCGTATGTCTATAGGCTGGCACTGGCCACTGGAAGGTGCCTTCACTCTTGAGCCTGTCATAATTCAGAAAAGAGATATCTATGTTCGTGCCTTTGGTCATGGCGCAGTACTCTTCGTAGATTTCCTCCGTGTTGGCATAATTGAAGCCACGAAAGCCCATTCTACGTGCAAAATCACAGAGAATCTCCACGTCAGGTCTTGCCTCACCCGGAGGATTGATTCCTTTGTTTAAGTAGGAAATCCGGCGCTCCGAATTGGTCATGGTACCTTCCTTTTCCAGCCATCCGGCTGCAGGAAGTACCAGATCAGCGTAGTCTAGGGTGTCTGCTTTGTGAGAAATATCCTGCACAACCACAAATTTGGCGTTTTGAAGAGCCTTTTCGATTCTCTTCGAGTTGGGCAAACTCACCATAGGATTGGTGCAGATAATCCATACAGCTTTCATCTCCCCGCTTTCCAAGGCATCAAACATTTCTGTGGCTGTAAGCCCCGGCTCGGGAGAAATCTCATTCACTCCCCAAAAATTGGCGACTTCCTGACGATGTACTGGGTTATTCAGTTCCTTGTGCACTGCGAGTAGATTCGCCATGCCCCCAACTTCACGCCCGCCCATGGCATTTGGTTGTCCGGTGAGCGAGAAAGGACCATTTCCGGGCTTGCCGATTCTGCCTGTCACCAGGGACAGGTTCAGAAGTGAAAAGTTCTTGTCAGTACCGATGGCACTTTGATTCAAGCCCATCGCCCACATGCTGATAAATCCTTTGGACTCCCCGATGATCTCGGCCACTTTCTTAATATCAGCAATAGAAATCCCGCACAGTCTGGAAGCTTCTTTCAGGGAAGTTGCCATGACCTGCTTGCGGTATTTCAGGTAGTTTTCGGTATGTTTTTCTATAAATTCTTTGTCGGCCAGGCCTATATCGATGATTCTTCTGCCTATGGCATTGTACAAAATGATGTCTGTGCCCGGAATGAGTTGTAGGTGGATATCTGCGAAGGTGGCCGAATCGGTTTTACGTGGATCCACCACGATTATCTTCACATGTGGGTTTTTCTCTTTGTGTTTTTCCAATCTGCGGAATAGTATCGGGTGGCACCAGGCTGGGTTTGCACCTGCGATCAAAAAAGCATCAGCAAGCTCAATGTCTTCGTAGGAGATAGGAACGGAATCTTCACCGAAGGTTTTTTTGTAAGCTACCACGGCCGAGCTCATGCAGAGGCGGCTGTTTGTGTCGATGTTGTTGGTGCCGAGAAAGCCTTTAGTCAGCTTATTGGCAATGTAGTACTCTTCGGTCAGGCACTGTCCGGAGATATAGAACCCCACACTTTTTGGCCCGAATTTATGGATCAGGGATCTGAAAACGCCTGCTGCTCTGTCCAGCCCCTCATCCCAGCTTACTCTCTCCCGGGGATGGGACCGGCTCCAGCGCATTTCAGGGTAAAGAATTCTATCGGAAGTGTCATTGACAACATAGTGGAGGTTCATGCCTTTGGAGCAAAGCATGCCTTGGTTCACCGGATGATCTTGATCGCCTTCGACCTGTACTTTATTTTGAGTGTCCACACCAGCTACTATTCCACAGCCAACGCCGCAGTAGGAGCAAGTGGTTTTGACTTTTTTATCTGGGATCACAACTCAGAAATTACCATTGAAAATAGGTTTAGAACAAAATAGCTCATCTGCAAGATATGTGATTCATTGCAGAGGAGCTATTGTGGGGTTGATGATACAAGTTAATTATCTATTCTGACTAATTCAGGCTGTAGTTTGCTTAATTCTACTTCAGCTACTTTCTCATCTTCAGTGCTAAACCGGATAGCTAACGCCACCACGCCCGAAACTACGATCAGTCCTCCGATTATTAGATATCCGGCAGAAACGGCACTTGCAGCTGCTGCTGATTGAGCCACGGCGGCAGCTTCTGCCCCCAGTGTTTCGCTCGCAATAAGAGCGGCTTTTTCCGCTACAGCGGACTTTGAACTCAAGAAAAGCGCAGCCAAAAATGCGCCGAAATTCCCCCCGGCCCCTACGATTCCGGAGATGGATCCGATGGCTTTTCTGTTAACAAACGGCACAACAGAGAACGTTGCCCCCTCTGCCATCTGTACAGTCAAGCTGAATGCTACAAGTAATCCAAACCCAAGCGCCAGGCTGGTGGTCAGGGAAAATAAACTTAGCATCAGTCCCTCGGCAATCAAGATTGCAGCCAAAAACCAGACTCTACCTTTCAATCCTTTTGTTTTCCCATATTTGTCCCCAAAAAATCCGCCTAGTGTCCTGGCAAAAATATTCATCAGGGCAAAAGAGAGAACGATATTTCCTGCAGTAATCCGTTCGAGTTGAAACGTGTTTTGGAGGTAATCATCCATGGTGCCATATACCGTCAGTTCTATTCCAAAGCATGCAGCATAAACGATGAAAAGCAACCAGACACGGTAGTCTTTCACCGCTTCCATAAATCCGACTTTGTCCTTTTTAGCGGAAGGTACTTTCATGCCTCTTGCCTCTAATTCTTTGAAATTGCCCTCGGGAGTGTCTTTGGTAAAGAAATAATATACTAATCCCATCCCAAAGCATACAATTCCGGCTATCACCATAGAGTATCTCCAGGCATCCGCTTCCGCAACTCCCAAGCCAATTACTATAGCTGCGATGATCGGCATGCCCAATCTGTTTGCGCCCCCGCCGAGATTCCCCCATCCGGCAGAAGTGGCATTGGCTGTTCCTACCACATTGGATGCAAACATCAGGGAAGTATGTACCTGGGTAATGACAAAAGAAGCTCCGATGAATCCTGTGAGCAGTCTGCAAATGTAAAATTGCATAGGAGTCTGTACCAGGCCGCTAAAAATCACCGGAATAGATCCTAGGATAAGTAGCCAGGTATAGCAAAGCCTTGGGCCATATTTATCACATAGCTTGCCGATCAATAGCCTGGCGAAAACAGTTCCCGCTACTGCAAGAACGGTTGCGTTCCATTTTTGTGCAGGAGTTAGGCCCAGGTCCTTGACTACGTCTGGCATGAAAGGCACAATGCCGAACCATGCAAAAAAGCAGATGAAGAATGCGATGGAAGTGATCCAGAAAGTCCGGATCGAAACAGTTTTAAAATCCAATAGATTTAACCGTGTTGCTTTGTGTGTAAGTAGTGGTTGCATAATACTTATTTTTATCTTGGTTAAAATTAAGTATTAATACGTAATTACAATACTGAATACGTAATTTTTTTAGATAAAAATTAAAAAAAACCACTTAGTATGGCTTTAAGTGGTTTTTTTGACTACGTATAAAATCGGGTACTCTACTTAGATTAGATTTAATTCTCTGGATTTTGTGGTCAGCTCAACGAGGTTCTTAACATTTAATTTTTTCATCAGATTGAAGCGGTGTACTTCAGCAGTTCTCTTGCTGATTTCCAGAGCATCTGCAATTTCGTTGTTTCCTTTTCCTTCAAGTATTTGCTCTAGGATCTGTTTTTCTCTGTTGGTCAGATTGGCCAGTTCTTCTGCGTAAACATCACTTTTGCTGGATGGTTTGGCTTTTCCACTGACAAAATTATTGATGATGTAGGCAGAAACATCCCCGGCAAAAAATTTCCCGCCACTTGAAATCGTATGTAAGGCCTTCAAGAACTCACTTTTAGACGAGCCTTTGAGTAAATAGCCATCAGCTCCAGCTTGAATAGCTTCCACCACATACTCTTCTGAGTCATGCATGGATAACACCAGTTTTTTGATGTTGGGAAAGGTTTTGGTCATTTCCTTGACCACTTCAAGGCCATTCATCTTTGGCATACGAATGTCCACTATCAATAAATCAGGGTTTCTGGCTGCTATTACCTCGAGGGCCTCTTCACCGTTAGCCGCTTCATCGATTACCTCAAACTCTTTTTCACTTTCTAATAACGACTTGATTCCATCACGGACCAATTCATGATCATCTGCTAAAACTATCTTAATTGGGTTCATATGCGTTTAAGTAAATACGTAGTAAAGAAACTGAATTTACGTATAAAAATCTAGGAAATCTAAGTTAAAGGTACGTTGAGGGTAACTTTGGTTCCTTCGTTGGGAGAGGAGTTGATGAAGAGTCTTCCGTTAATGTATTTTACCCGCTCTTTCATAAAAGTGAGCCCCATGCCACCCTCTTCATCCGGCTTGGACTTAAGTTTTGATTTATCAAAACCCTTTCCGTTATCATCGACGATAATGCTGAGAATATTCTGGCTATGGGAGACCGTAACGATAATATGGGATGATTCAGCGTATTTAATCGCATTGTTGATGGCTTCCTGTGTGATGCGGTAAAGGTTGATTTCCACTAAAGAATCCAGCCGCTGGTTGAAATCAGATTTATTGAATAGCACAATATCCTTTCCTGTAAGCTTAGAAAGTTCCTGGGTCAGTTCTGTAAGGGCGGGAACTATGCCATAATCTTTTAATTCCGGAGGCGTCAGGTTGAAAGTCGCTGTTCGCACTCCTTTGATAATATTGGATGTGAGTTCTTTGAGTTTTATAATCTTGGCTTCGGCCTTCTCAGGATCAGAAGAGTCCACACTCTCAAGAAGGTATTTCAATCCGGTGAGCATCTGGCCGATGCCGTCATGAATGTCTTTTGCAATGCGGTTTTGCTCATTTTCCTGATTCTCGATGATTTGTCTTGAAATTACCTTTTGTTGGTGCATTTTCTCCTCAAAACTCTCCTTAGTCAACTGCTCTACCTGATGCATAAACTCTTTTCGCTTGGTGATATCCAGGCAGATCAAGATCAATTCGGATTTGTCTTCCGCCGAATTGAAGGGAATCATGGATACGTCAAGCCAGATGTCTTCCCCTGTTTGGGAGGTGGTTTTTAATTCACCTTCCCATCCTGCTTTTTTGTTTTCTGCAATAATTCGGTCAATGGTAAGTTTCTCATTCTCCAAAGGAGAGAGAACATCAGAAATTTTAGCATGGATACTGAATTTTTGGGCTTTGAAAAGCCTGCTGAAGCGCTCTCCCATATGGGTGATGTATCCTTCGGGAGTTATTCTGGCAAACAGCAGAATCTGATCCATGGCTTTGCTAAGGGCTTGCAATTCCCTGACAGACTTTTCTTTTGACTGACTGAGAATATCTGCATTTTTGGCCATTTGGATTGCTTTTTCCTCAGCACTCATCAGCTCGTGAATACTTGCTTTCATGGCTTTTGCGGAAGGCCAAAAGATGATCAAAAACTCGCCGACCAAGACCAGAAGTGTAAACAATGTGATGAGCAGTTCCAGACGCTGCAGGCTTGCGACCTTTTCCTTGGCCTCATGATCGTACTGATTCACAATCTCATCCATTTTGGTGAGAAACCTATTCGCATTAGACTCAATAATCTTCAATTGCCCGGCGATGGCGGTGGAATCATCAGAAGTATTGGATTTGAGAAAAAGGAAATTCTGGGTTGCCTCAGACACCTGATTGAAATCAGGATTGATCTGCTCAAACATTTTTGAGACTTCCGGACTGTTGTCCACAAAGAAATCCTGGGATTCATCTCCACGCTGCAGAACCTGGTGGGCTTCTGTCCATCGGTTCAATGTATGTTGGACTGAGTCTATCAGTGCGCTGGAGGTCTCGGCAGACTGTGCATGGGAAAGTAAGAGCACTTCCTTATTCAGCTTCTGGCTGAGCATGCGCTGGCGGCCGGCCACATTGACCAGGCGGCTGTCATTTTCCTGATCATTCAGGTATTTTCTGATGAGAATCTGGCTTGCAATCAGTGAGATGGCTATTGCCCCCAGGGCAATGATGTAGAGTCTGCGGAGACGATTAAAAGTTTCTTGATCCAGCGATCGCGATGTACCGGTCATTTGATTAGGTAATGGCTTCTTTGACTAATTCTATGCTTTCAGGAGATAATGGTAATTGCAGTGCGGCACGATGTCCTTTGTCAGACATTTTCGCCCAGGTTTTTTTAAGGATATCGATAACTTTGGCAGATTCATGTTTGGAGGCAAATTCTTCGAAATAATATTCGAGAAATACCAGGCAAATGACATCTTCCATGGTTTGGGTTTCAGGATCCGTTTTAAGTTGCTTCTTTCTGATCAGGAATTTTGTCCGCTCGATGACTTCCTCTTGGAAGCCCACTTCTTCCAAAATAGTGGCAGCCATGTCGGCATGCATTTTTTTTAATTCTTCCCGCCACTTGAGATACCCCACTCTATCCATGGGGTAATCAGACCTGGGGATCTTCCATCTTCCGATATGCTGTGCCCTCACGGCCAGCTGCATAGCTTCGGAAGCCTCGGGTTCAAACAGATCTAGCTTCTCTGTCATTCGGATGGAGTAAAGCAGTTCTTTTGCTATCTCTTTGCCGTCTACTACTTCTTTTATAGGGTCTTCCGCGTTGACCTGGTCGATCAGCGAGATCGCTTTCTGGAATTTGTTCATGTATATATTGGATTAATCTGCGAATCCAATATATACATTTCCCTCTTGAATCCTGACCGGATAGGTCGCAATGCTGTATTCTTCACCGTTCAAATTGCTGCCGTCTTCCAGAGAAAAGGTCTTCTTATGAAGTGGACAGGCAACTTTTGGGATTCCCTGAAAATCGCCGATCATACCCCGGGAAAGGACCATTTCCATCTTATGGGGACATAGATTTTGACAGGCATACCAGGAATTTGTCCTGGTAAAATGATAAACCGCGATTTGCTTGGAGTTGTATTTCACACAGGCCCCTGCATTCTCTGGAAAGTCTTCTGTCTGACCTACTTTAATCCAATGAATAGCTTGCTGCTCGGCTACGGATTGATAGTTTTTTAATAATTCTTCCATAATCTTATTCTTGTTGGATTACCAGGGTCTAGGCATTTTTTGATCCCGCATCGGCACAAACACCAAGCTTTCGTCAGTTTCATCGGAATTGACAAATGGCTTAAACCGCTTCATCATCTGGGGGTCCTCAATGGCTTCCTTCCATTCACAGGCATATCGCTGAACCAGTTCGTCCATTTCTGCTTCAAGTTCTTCGGCAATTCCTAAACTGTCTTCTACGACCACTTTTTTCAAGTATTCTATTCCGCCTTCCAGCTTATCCAGCCATGGGGCTGTGCGCTGCAATGGAGCGGCTGTTCTGATGTAATAAACCAGGAACCTGTCCAGGTATTTGATGCAGGTTTCATCATCTAATTTTTCGGCAAGAAGAACAGCATGCTTCGGTGTAGCTCCCCCGTTACCACATACAAAGAGGTTCCAACCGCCTTCTACGGCGATCACGCCAAAGTCTTTTCCGCGGGCTTCTGCACATTCGCGGATACAGCCCGATACGCCGCCTTTTAGTTTGTGGGGGGAGCGAAGTCCTTTGTAGCGCTCCTCGATCCGGATCGCAAAACTCACGCTGTCGTGCAAACCATAGCGGCACCATGTTGATCCCACACAGCTTTTGACAGTTCTGAGTGATTTGCCGTAGGCATGCCCGCTTTCGAATCCTGCATCGATAAGCTCTTTCCAGATCATAGGTAGCTCATGAAGCTGAGCTCCGAAAAGGTCTATTCTTTGTCCTCCGGTAATTTTGGTGTAGAGATCGTATTTCTTGGCTACCTGTCCCAGCACCATTAATTTATCAGGAGTGATCTCTCCTCCTGGGACTCTTGGTACCACTGAGTAGGTGCCGTTTCGCTGGATATTGGCCAGAAACCTATCGTTTGAATCCTGAATGGGAGCCTGGCGATTGGCCGTTTCCATATAGATACTGGCGAAAATTGAAGCCAGCACGGGCTTACAAGTCTCACAGCCGTGTCCTTTTCCATGCCTATCCAGTGCTTCGTCAAAATCCATAATACTGTGGAGCTTTACCAAATCATACATTTCCTGGCGGCTATACTCGAAGTGCTCACAGATCGTTTCTTTCACTTCCTGTCCCATAGACTTCAGGGTAGCGGTAACAAGGTCAGTTACCATCGGCTTACATCCACCGCAGGAACTGGAAGCTTTTGTTTGCTTTACCACATCTGAAAAACTGCAGCAGGCACCGCTGGTGATTGAATCACATATGGTTCCTTTACTGACTGCTTCACAGGAGCAGATCTGAGCAGTGTCAGGCAAGTCGAGCACTGAGCCCAATGCACTTTTACTTTCGCCTCCTCTGGAACCCAAGATCAAATCTTCTGGATTCTCAGGTAATTTCATCGCATTGATGTACAGCTGGAAAAGAGTATTGTAGTCAGAGGAATCACCGACCATGATACCGCCAAGTAGTTGGGAACCGTTTTTTGTGATGTTAATTCTCTTATAAACCCCGCGCTGCTTGTTTTCATAGACGATTGCAGTGATCTCTTCATTTTCGATAAAAGGATCTCCGAAAGAAGCCACTTCTGTCCCAACCAATTTCAGTTGTGTGGACATATCAATCGAAGGACTCATGAGTTTTTCGCCTCCGGTGATCTGATCTACGGCAACTCCAGCCATCTCGTAACCTGGCGCTACCAGTCCATAGATACCATTATTGTATAGTGCGACTTCTCCGATTGCATAGATAGCCGGATCAGAAGTCTGCATTTTGTTATTCACATATACTCCGCCTCTTTCGCCTGTTTTCAGACCACATTTCACCGCCAACTCGTCTCTCGGACGGATTCCTGCGGAAATAATCAGCATGTCCGTATCCAGATAAGAATCGTCTGTAAACTGGATTTTTTCAACTCCTTCTTCTCCTATGATTTCTTGTGAGTTTTTGCCTAAGTGGATATTCATACCCAGACTCTCTATTTTGCTTTGAAGCATATCGCTGGCAGCTTTGTCCAGTTGGCGGGGCATTAGACGTGGGGCAAATTCGATCACGTCGGTTTGTAGCCCGAGTTCTTTCGCCGCATTTGCAGCTTCCAGCCCCAGGAGTCCACCCCCTAAAACAGATGCCTTGAATTTTCCCTCATGCTTCAGCTTCTGGGCGTAACCCTTAATGGCATCGAGGTCTTCGATTGTTCTATAGATAAATACGCCTGGCTTGTCTACCCCTTTGATATTGGGGACAAAGCAGGAAGAGCCAGTGGCCAAAATAAGGTAGTCGTATTCGAAATAGTCGTGCTTGTGGGTGAAAACCCGTTTCGTTTCCGCATCAATTGAAGTGATCATTTCTCCTGTACGTAGCGTGATATTATTCTCTGCGTACCAGTTGCGGGGTGCCAAAAGCAGTTTATCTGCCGAATCTAGCGAGAAGTACTCACTGAGGTGGACGCGATCATATGCTGGTCTGGATTCTTCCCCGAAGACTACTACTTCAAACTGATCAGCAAGTGGGTGGTCAACCAGTTTCTCGCAGAACTTGTACCCCACCATTCCATTTCCTATGACAATAACTTTTTTCATCTGTATGTATTTTATTGTTTATAGTCAGATGGAATCTCGCATGATAGAAAATCAAACCGTATTGTGGTGCTTAGGATCATGCTCGATTTCATGGCTACGTATTTTAGAACTCAAATATAAGTATAAATACGTAATTACAAATAAAATACTAAAGAAATACTTATTATAAATAAGTATGAAACAGCAGGAGGGAATGAATGAAGGCTTGTCAGTGGCTTTAAAATGACTTTTTACCAGATTAAGTATCTAGATACTTGTTTTTAGAAATGAGATGAATTTAACTTCTACGTAAGTGATTTTTGAGCAAAAATCTTACTTGGTTCAGGACTTATGATTTGGATACACATGAATGCTTTCTTCAGCCTGGCTTGCTAAAACATTCATTAAAGGGCCATCCCAATGGTATAAAAAATGTATATGGCAGGGGGCAGATCAAATCCAGCTTCTGAAGAAGCAGGATAACACAGCATGTAAAAATAAATGTAGGATTACGCTACGCTGCGGGCTCCACGACATCCTCGGCGCTCCCTGCGGTTAAATCTATATAGGTGTCAAACAAAAAAAGCATCCCAGAAGGAATGCTTTCAAAAATTATTTTAACGCTAAAATTAACCAACCCTTTCGATCTGTGAGAAGTAGAAGGAACCTTCGATAGCTGCATTTTCGTCTGAGTCAGAACCGTGAACAGCATTCGCTTCGATAGACTTGGCGAAGATCTTGCGGATAGTCCCTTCTGCTGCATCAGCCGGGTTGGTCGCGCCGATCAGTTTTCTGAAATCTTCCACTGCATTGTCCTTCTCAAGGATAGCTGCGATGATAGGTCCGGAAGACATATAAGCGCAAAGATCAGCATAGAAAGGTCGTTCTGAGTGAACTTCGTAGAATTTACCGGCGATAGCTGGAGTCAATTGGGTAGCTTTCATGGCCACGATTTTGAAGCCTGCTTCTTCGATCATTTTCAAAATTGCTCCTGAGTTCCCTTCTGCGAAAGCATCAGGTTTGATCATGGTGAAAGTTCTGTTAGTTGCCATGTTATTCGTTTTTCATTGGTTTAAATCGGGCGCAAAAATAGTGGAATCCCACTATGAATCCGAAAAAATATCAGGAATTAACGGCTATTTCATTCAGATTCAGTTGGGTGGAATACCATTTACTGTATTTTGATCCTTGAGGGAGATGATTGATGAGGGCTGTCGACTTGGTTAGTGCAGGAAAGCAAGTTCCACTAGAATTCGATGAAATCTTACGGCAGAAAACAATCGTCAATGGAAATGGAAGGTGTTTTATGGTTGCACCGGGTGATCCAGATATCGAGCAGGATTATTTTGAAATATATAAGATAGCAATTCGCTCAATGAAATAAGCGCATAAAACGTGTTGGGTTTACAGGCGAATATCTCCACAGTAACTTTTTATTTCCTTTCCTTAACCTTGGATAGCTTAGTTAATTATGCCGAAATAGTCCGTTTAGCTGCACTATTCCTGAGAAACCGAAAAGTACAAATGTTATTGTGTTCATTTTCAGCATGCTAGTAGAATTGGGAATTGTCAAAAAAATCCTGACCTTTGCGAACTACAAGAGCCAAAAAGCAGCTAAATGTATAAAATGGAAGCTTTAGCCTCGTTTAAGAGAGAGATATCTTCACCCAAAAAAATATTCATCACCACTCACGTCAAACCAGATGCAGACGCATTGGGTTCTTCATTGGGATTGGCTAACTACCTGCTCAAGAAAGGACATGAGGTAACAGTGGTGACTCCGACGGATTATCCTTCATTTCTCAATTGGATGAAAGGCAATGATTCTGTGCTTGATTTCAGTAATCCGGCCCATACAGAACTTGCCACCCAAAAGTTAAATGAAGCGGATATTATTTTCTGTCTGGACTTCTCTGTCTTAAAAAGGGTAAATGAACTAGGTGAAATGATCCGCAAGTCGGATGCATATGTCATCAATATAGATCACCATCAGGATCCTGAGGATTTTGCTGATTTCAAGTATTGGAGCACGGCCGCTGCGGCCACCTGTGAACTGATCTATGAACTGATCATACAGCTAGGGGACAAGGAGCTTCTGGACAAGGACATTGCTGAATGTCTCTATGCCGGCATAATGACTGATACAGGAGGCTTCAGGCATCCCAATACCACCAAAAATGTCCATCTCGTTGTGGCTGAACTGGTAGACTTGGGGGCTGATATCTCTCAAATCGCCAATTGGATCTATGATTCCTATTCGGTCAATAGATTGAAGTTTATAGGCTTTGCAATCAGTCGTCGTCTAGTAGTCCACGAGGATCTGCATATGGCCTATTTTGCGATCAGCAAAAAAGATCTTAAAAAATATCAAAGCCAGACTGGCGATACGGAAGGATTAGTCAATTATGCGTTATCTTTGGACGGGATAAAGTTGGCTGCCTTATTTTCGGAACGCGAAGACGGTATCAAAATATCTTTCAGATCATCCAGTGAAGTAGCTGTCAATAAATTTGCGGCGGAATATTTTGATGGGGGTGGACATAAAAATGCCTCTGGGGGTAAGTCCACATTGAGTCTCAAAGATACTATAGAGCGATTCGAAATGCTGGTAGAAAAGCACCAGGAAGAATTATTCCGAATTGTCCCTGCCACGGCAGATTGATTAGCTTGATAGCCCTCCTTATTACCTTGAAAAATCACTTATCCTTTATGAAAAATTCAAAAAGCCTTTTGGCAATCCTGGCTCTCGTGATGGGAGCGACCACATTGACTTCATGTAAAAAAACCAAAGTCACGGAAAAAGACGGTATCGAGTATACCTATGTGAAAGAAGGGCATGAAAAAGCTCCAAACGGAGAGTTTTTGCTTTATAACCTCGAGATTTCCACAGCCTCTGATTCTGTGATCTATTCTACCGCCGAGCAGCCTTTCCCAGGCTATATCCAGGCAAATGATTCTATGCCGATAAATAATGGCATGGATGAGATTTTCCTAAGCTTGCGCAAAGGAGACAGTATTGCCTTTGAATCTAATGCGAAAGTTATTTTTGGCAATAATTTCCCTCCATTCTTAAAGGAGGATGATGTGGTAAAAGTGCGTTTGGGTGCTTTTGAGATTATGAATGAGGAAGCCATTCAGGCATACTTCGAAAAAGTTATGGCTGCAGAAGAAGTGAAAAGAGAAGAGCGGGCCGCTGAAAGATTAGTCGAAGAGGATAAACTTATCCAAGAGTTCATCAAGGAAAAAGGACTTGATGCCCAAAAGACTGAAAGCGGGCTTTACTATGTGATAGAGGAGGAGGGAACAGGCGAACCTGTCACTGCAGGTACTACTATGCATGTCAACTATGCAGGTTATTTGATAGATGGAACCCTGTTTGACACTTCTATAGAGTCTTTGGCTAAGGAAAACAACGCGTTTATCGAAGGACGTCCCTACGAGCCACTTCCAGTAACAGTAGGTATGGGCCAGGTGATTCCGGGTTGGGATGAAGGGTTGTTGCTATTGAAAAAAGGTTCTAAAGCAAAGTTTATTATTCCTTCACCACTTGGCTATGGTGAGAATGCTATGGGAGCAAAAATCCCGGCTAATTCCATACTTGTTTTTGATGTAGATGTAGCGGATGTGCAATAAGCTACGTATTGTAGGCATATCTAAGTAAACAATACTAAAACAAGCACAATGAAAATTAGAGTATTTGCCCTTTTGAGCCTGATTGCAGGAAGCTTCGCTTTTGCATCTTGTATAGATGATGATGCCACTGACGATGTTATCTTTAATGAAGACTTAGCGGAAATTCAAGCTTACCTTGATACTACATCTATTGTAAATGTAAAGGAATATTACGATGAGGGTAGAGGGATCACTGTAATTTGGCAAGAATTATCTGGTAGTAAGGATACTGTTAGTCTTGGAGATACCTTAAAGGTAAATTATGTAGGGAGATTACTTAACAATAGGGCATTTGATACCTCTTTCGAAGATATCGCGAAAGATGAAGGTATCTATAATTCTCAGAGGGATTACGACCCACTTGTCTTCCGGGTCGGAATTGGACAATTAATAGCAGGTTTTGAAATTGGAACTTTACAAATGGAAGTTGGAGATAAAGCTACCGTGTTCATTCCTTCTTATTACGCTTATGGCAAACAGGGGACATCAGGAGTAGTTCCTATCCCTGCCAATACCCCTATTTTATTTGAATTGGAATTATTAGATGTAATTCCGGGACCGCAGCAATAATATGATTATACAAAGAGCTAGTATTTTCTTTCTTTTAGTTTCAGCAGTGCTATTGATAAGCTGCGAGCCAAATAATCCTTACAATACAGGGCCAGTCTATGATGCAGCAGGTAACCTTGCAAAGGATAGTCTTTTGATTGTGGATTATTTGAAAACAGCCGAAATCGATAGCCTATATCGCATCCACGACCCTAGTGGAGTAGTGATTATCGTGCAGGAAGAAGGTGAAGGTTCTCGCCCCACGACAGGGAACACCGTTTATACCAATTACATAGGTTCGTTGATGAGTGATGGGACAGTATTTGATACGAATTTTGAGCAAATAGCAAAAGAGAATGATATATATAATGAAGAAAGAGATTATGTTCTCCTTGACTTTTTGCTTACCGGCCAAGGGCAACAATCGAGCGTAATACAGGGTTGGCAGATTGGATTCAGACGGCTTAGGCCAGGTTCTAAAGCCAAATTGATTATACCTTCACCCTATGGCTATCAGAACGTAGGGAAAGGTGAAGTTCCACCCGATGCGATTTTGATATTTGATGTGGAATTCAAAGGAATGGACTAAAATAAATCAAGAGGGCTTCGGCCCTCTTTTTTTGTTTTTTTCTGAAAGTCTTTTAATCACGGAGGTCTGGGATGGAGATATAGTCTAAAATAAATTCAGCCTGCTTACCGTAGGCCGTGTTCATCAGCTGCCGTTCATGGAGCCATGATCAGTATTTCTATTTGATCGCTCTTTTTCAAGTGTTGATAATTGATTTTTAGTGGTAACCCCGAATAGTAGAGGCGGGCTCGAATCTCGCATGGTTTACAATCATCTCAGGCTATGATCCTCTAGGTACAAGATCATACTCGATTTCAAAAAGTCACCCTATGGGCTTCTTCCCTTACGCTGCCAGTTTATGGGATTTGTCCTCCAATTGAATCTTTTTTCCCAACCAGCCTAATACAAAAAAACTAACTACGAAGCCGATAATTGGAATGGATAAAATGAGCACTTGCCAGAAGAATGTACTTGTTTCTACCCCAAATTCACCAACAGTTGATTGGATTTCCGCCTCCCACTCTTGAAAAATCCCCAGTGAAGCCAGGTAAATCAAGTAGATCAATAGTGCCACCATTACAACCGAGAAAATCATTCCCAGACGGATAAATACTTTGGCAATCTGAAAGCTTGGATCGAGTGAAAATGAATTGCTCATAGGTAAAAGTTTTAATAAAAATGGGTTTCAAATTACTGTTAACCAAATATTTAACGTTAAATGCTTTTAAAAGTATTTGTATTATCCCTTATTTTTTCAAAAGCCAGTTCAGAGAACGGGAAATGACCTGCGTCTGTGGAGAGCTAGCGAGTGTAGTGCTTAAGGGTTTATTTGTGCCGCCATCGTAATCCATATCATTATGCCCCATATTAAAATAAACCATTCTGTAATTGGTATTAGTCCAGATGACAGGATAGTATCCTTCGTGCCAGATCTCATGGGCTTTTGGACCTGTGCCTAGAGGAAAGCTTCTTGGATCAATCGAAGCCAAGATCTCGATATCAGGGTTTTCCCGTAGGTCATGTTCCCATTTGTACCATTCATTTGGAGCTGCTTGGAGTTGGGTTGAAAGGCCGTCGAATATCTCATGATTAGGCTGTTCTATTTTGAGAATTGCTCCAGTTGGACGCCAGGTGTTGCTGTCATATTGACCAGAGCCCAGGAATTTTTCGTGATACCAATCCCAGTTTTGAGGAAAATCAGAAGGAGTAAGGGCAAAAGCAGAAAAGTGGAAACCCATCCATGCACCACCGCTTTCCATATACTTTTCAAAGGCTTGCCGCTGTATTGAAGCTTCGGGGCGTGTATCTAGAAAAATCACCAATTGATAGTTCTTCAGGTTTTCAATAGTCATTTTGTCCCAATCCGAAGTAGAGGAGAACTTAAATCCTTTTTCCTTTGCGAGTTTTTCAAACCATGGTAGTGCTTCATTGACAAATGAAATATGCGCTAAGTCATTCTCCGCAGTGTAGAAGGCAATAACTTTTGCAGCTTGCTGGGAAAATGAATTTCCGCTAACTGATAGGAGTAGAAAAGAGAGAATAAGAATTGCTTTCATTAAAGATGAAATAGATAAGCTATAGTTGAGTTCTTTTTATCTTCTCAGGATTTTGAGTTGCTCACTTTGGACACCCCAAATTAACTGCACAATATGAATTCCGGGAGCAGCTTGCTCAAGGTACTTATTAACAGCTATGCTTACCTCCTCAATAGAGCTTACCGAATAGATTTGAAAAACCCCTTTCACATCTGATATTTTTATCAGGATTTGTTCATCTTTAAAATTGCTTCTGTCCAGTAAATCAACCTTTACAAAGTCCCCGGGACTGCTGGGGTTTGGGTAGATGATCCAGTTTGACATGCCTTTTAGTCGATTGGTTTGAATGGAACGGGTTACACTATAATTGAAATCACCACTCAGATCTACCTGTTTAAGCCTGTAGAAGATATTTCCACCTGAAGCAGGGAGATCAGTATCTGTAAATTTATATTCAACAGTGGTGTCAGAATAGCCCTGTCCCTTCACTTCACCAATTTTAGTCCAGGTTCCTACATCATTCACTGCCTTTTCGATTTCAAAGTGGGAATTTTCCCATTCTTGGGCAGTGGCCCAGGAGAGTTCTCCTGATCGATTGGAGGAGTTGTATCTGGCTTCGAAATAGAGGTATTCAACTGCTAGTATGCGGTAATTGAAGTAATAAATATAGACGACACCATCGCCGCCTTTTCCGCCAGCGTAATAACCAGCTCCACCTCCAGAGCCTGTCTGATCTAACCCCGCTCCACCTACAGGATTTGTTCCATCAAGGTTTCCATTTCCACCTAAGGTTTTTTCATTTGGGGCTTTACCTCCTTTTCCAACTTTCTCAGCACCATTAAAATCATCGCCAATTCCGCCACCCCCCCCGCCGAAATACCTAATAGAATCTCCCATTGTCAATGAAATTCCAGCACCTCCGTCCCCTCCTTCACCTTGTCCACCACCAGCTGCCTTTCCAGTAAGTCCTGGTCCACCTAAGCCAGCTCCACCGCCTCCTGCGAATGCCATAGCATCTTTATTGTCACCATTGCCTGCCGAGTTACCAGATGCGCTCGAGCCGCCATTTCCTTTGAATTGACTTGTTGCCGCTCCACCTCCCCCAGCGGCTCCGTTTCCTCCATTGAGGGAATTTCCAGATCCCCCACTTCCTCCTCCAGCTGCCACAGCTGATATTGTAGAACCATCAATTATACCTGTAATTGACGATGCTTCTCCTTGACTTCCACGATTTTGTGATATTCCGCCTAAGCCTCCTTCGCCTACCACAATGTCAAAAAAAGAATTTGCAGGTAGTCCATAAGGTTGAGAACTTATAAAGGATTGTGTGGTTATTCCACCGGAACCACCACCGCCAGAACCAAATCCACTTCCTCCACCACCTCCAGCTCCTCCTATGAAACTGGAAAATTCAGCTAACCCTTCTGGGGCTGTCCATGTATTATCACAAGTAAATTGAATTATGGTAGTTCCAGAAATTGCTCCATCATCAATTACTTTAAAACAAGGCGAGACTGGGGGGAGGGGATACGAAATAAGGATTAAACCTTGTCCGCCAGACCCTCCTGAACTATTTCCATCTGATCCACCGCCACCTCCACCTGGAGTTTCGCCTGCTTTGCCTGCATTATTTCCGCTCCCTGTACCTCCATCACCACCTTGGCCACCTGTCGTGCCACCACCATTTCCTCCTTTTCCACCGGCAGAACCGGTATGAGAACCTCCTAACGCTCCATTTTCTGTTTGGCCGGTACCACCAGCGCCTCGGGTTTGACCGATGGCACCAAGTCCTCCTGAAGCAAAGGCAAGGCTCGAACTTTGAGGATTTGGATCACTACTATCTCGTGTTGCATAACTTACTCCACCATTTCCTTGGTTTGTTCCCCCAGTTCCAATAAAAAGTCCAATGATTTCTCCAGGAACGACAGGAATAGTAACTTCTGTGTATCCTCCTCCACCTCCTCCTGCACCATTACTATTATCTTTTCCACCGGCACCACCACCTCCCCAAACTTTAATCGTGATTTCATAAATTCCTGCTGGAACATAAAATGTGCCGTTGGTTGGATAGACTGCTGATCGAATTCCAAAAAAAGTAATATTATTCTCTAATAAAGGGACAAAGCAATCATCAGTAACTTTCTTGATTTGAGTTATTGTCAGGCTAGTTAAATCTTCACTTAATATGGCTATTGATGAAAATATACCTACACCATTGTTGATGGTTACTGATGTAGTACCACCACCTGAATTTGCCAAACCTAATGAGTAAGTAACTTCATAGATACCATCTGGAACAATATTACTATCCACATTAAACCTTACCGAGGCAGTACCACCAATATTTGAAGGCGAAACAGATGTAATAGATTCAAAGGCATATTCTGGTTGCACGTCAATGAAGCCTGTAGCAGCGACTGTTCCACAGCCTCCAGTCAATGGAATGCTGTAGGGATAAATTCCAGGAGAGACTGAAGCTGCGACTGTTCCGCTAATGGTAATCGTTCCTCCCGACCAAGCGGCGGATAGACCTAGAGGTAATCCATTTGCTCCCGAAATTCCTGCGTTAGCGATCCCTGTGGCAAGTGTAGTAGTGTGAGTAAAAGGTGTAATAGTGCGGTTAATAAAACAAGAACTAGGATGCGCATCAGAAGATGCTGTAGTCATATTTTTTTGTACAGTAAGGGATGATGAAGTAGCTGGAGCAGTGGATCCGCACCCATTTACATCTAGATAGCTGACAGTAATAGCTTTGTTTCCTGAAGTAAGCCATTGAAGTGTCAAAGTATTTGAACCGGTACTACCTCCTGAAACAATGGAGTAATCCGTTCCGGCTACTCCCGGAATAGTCCAAGCATAATTTAACTGACCTGCCTGAGTTTCATAGGTTACATTGCTATCTACACATTGAGTGCCTGTAGGCTCTACAGTGAAAGAAACTACTGGAAGCGGATTTACTACCAATGCTCCAGAAAGTGAACTCGTTGCAGTGGTGCCGCACGTAAGGGATGTGACAACAACATAATAGTAGGTTGTTCCACTTGAAGCTGAAGGTGGGATATAAGAATTGCTTGTAGCTCCAGAGATTAAATTTGGAGTGATATAGTCTGGCGTATCGTTACTAAACCACTGATAGGTCAAACCTTGTTGAGTTGCTACTGAAATAGGAGAAAAAGCCTGATTTACGCATCTTGTTTGTCCTATCAAGCTTGGGGAATTTATAGCGGCTTGGGCGTTTACTGTGATAGTTCCAGTAGCATTTATAGCTCCGCATCCTCCTGATAGAGGAATGGAATAATTGAATACTCCTGAGATGCTCGGTGTACCACTTATAGTAATAGTATTGCCTGACCAAGAAGGTGTTATCCCTATAGGTAGACCTGTGGCTGAACCGATACCGGTAGCTCCAGTCGTTGTATGTGTAATTGGTGTTATAGCAGAATTAACACAAACAAGTGGCGAAGCTGAAGCCGGTGTCACGGAATTGTTCGGGGTGACGATGTAGGCTGCGGAAACTGGACTCGTGACACTTGAACAGCTTGGAGAACTAACTATAACATAATAATAGGTAGTGCCAGCAACATTGGATGGAGGAACATAGCTATTTGATGTTGCCCCTGAGATTAAGTTAGGCGTATCATAGTCGGGTGTATTATTGCTATACCATTGATAGGTGTAGCCAAATCCAGTTCCGATTGACATTTGGCTAAAAGCTACGCCGTTTATGCAAGTTGTACCTCCTGGGCTATTTTGGCTCTTGATGCTTGTGATCTCATTGATAGTAAGAGTTCCTGTAGCATTAATAGAACCACAGCCACCAGTAAGAGGAACTGAATATGGAAATGACCCAAAAGAGGTAGGAGTTCCTGAAAAAACAATCTGATTGGCAGCCCATGATGCTGTTATTCCATTAGGTAGCCCTGATGGAATTCCTATCCCTGTTGCTCCTGTTGTTGTTTGAGTCACTCCTGCAGGAAAGGCTGAACTTTGGCAAAAAGTGCTGGAGGAAATTGTTGAAGCAGAATTATTTGCGGAAACGGTTATTGTTCCATTTGCAATAGAGCTTGTACAACTTCCAATTGGAGTTACAGTGTAATTGTAAGTATTTCCTGTCGCACTAGCATTTGGAGCACCTGAAATGGTTACTAATCCATTTGAGTACGAACCAGTTATTCCAGGAGGCAAATTTGAAAATGAAGCACCATAAGCACCGACTATATTATATGTAATATTTACAATGTTCGAACCAGAACAAACAGTTTGAATAGTTGTATTTGCTGCTGAGGTTCTTGTGTTAGAACAAGTCCAAGAAATACTAATCTGGCCATTTCCACCATTTCCACCAGAAAATCCGTCTCCACCTTCACCCCCTCCACCTCCACCAGGTTGAATTCCATTTTTACCCAGTGCCTGCGCAGCTGTTCCTGATGTACCACCGGCACCACCTGAACCAGCTCCACCTAAACCAGTTCCTCCAATACCTAAATTATTGCCAATGGCCCCATTTCCTAAAGAACTTCCGGCAGCCCCTCCACCTGAACCAGGGCTATTTCCCGAATTTAAAGGGGTAGAGGAATTTCCACCCTCTCTATAAAAATAAATTCCTGTTCCAGCAGTACCACCAATTCCTGCTGTGGTTGAATTTCCCCTATTTCCGCCATTTGCAGTTAAAGTTCCAAATGAAGTTGGTGCCCCATTTGTAGATGCAGTTGTATTTGATTGACCTTGACCACCATTTCCAATATTATATGTAAAAACTTCACCTGAGACAACTGGAAATCCGGTTGCTAGAAGAAAAGCACCACCTCCACCTCCTGCAGCTCCCTTATTTCCCAAGTTAAATCCCCCACCTCCTCCCGCTCCCCAAATAGAAACGTTTAACGAAGTTACCCCATGAGGAACTGTAAAATTAGATGGTCCTGTTGCTGTAATTGTTTGAGTCTGCCCAAAAGCCTCCCAACCGATCGAAATCAGTGAAATAAAAAGTATGACTTTTAGTAAAGATTTTCCCATACAACTTCAGTACATCGCGCTGAATTTCGTATTAATAAAAACGCATTTCGAATTTAGCGTTTTTCAGTTACAATTCTACTAGATTTTCCCATAACTACTTAAAAATAAAAGTGTTCTCAGTCGGTTTATATTGAAATTAATAGGGAAAGTTGTGTTTCCGGGCGGGATTCCATACTGATGTATGAAGATTATCCAGCTAGTTACTAAAAAAGCCAATCCATTATAGATTGGCTTCTACTAAGAATCAGGGGCTTTTACCTTACTTAAGTTTTCCTTCAGTATCGGTAAATGAACCTATAATTTGTGCGCCGCTGTTAATCGTAACTGTGCCATAAACAGTGATCGAATTGTCTTCGCCTAAGAATTCCAAAGTACCTCCACTGTTCAGTTTTAAATCACCGTAGATTACAGTGCTGCCATGAAGCTGGAGTTTAGACTGGCTATTGATAATTAAGCTTCTATTCTTTTGATATTGTCCAAATACAAAGGACCCATTTACTGTCATCAATCCATTGCTGTTGATATTCAGGTTCTGTTCGATGGCCAAGGAACCGCAGAATAAGAAAGTGCCTCCGATGTTTACGTTTTTTAGTACCGTTGAACCGGAATAGGACTGGGATTCATTGCCGTTTACATTGAGATTGGGGCTTCCGCTATAGGACGGCAGGCCTTCACAAGAAACATCTGCGGACTCTTCATTTTTATTTATTTTCAGAATCTGAAGACCTCCGAAACCAGTAGCCACAAATACAAACTCCTCTTCGTTTCTAACAAAATTGGAAGAGCCGTCAAGATCCAAAACACCGAATTCTTTGATTGCAGCTAAATCGGACACATCAGAAATAGAAATACCTGCAGCGCCATTTGCCATAAAGAGCAGGTTGTCATCCACAGAAACCGCGTTGGTAACAATATCTCCTTCAGCTACATCATCAGGACGGATTGGAATGGCTAATTTTTGAATTAAGCTACCATCAGTCATTTTGTAAATCCCAGCTCCGTTTGCACCTTCAGAAACATAAAGAGCAGCGTTATCGATATCCATAGTTCTCTTTGCGCCATCCACGTCTGCTGTCAATGGAATAGAAATCACTTCAGAAAGACTGTTCGGATCTAAAATGTGAATACCAGAAGTTCCGCTAAGTACCGCCAGTTTATCGCTTCCAAATGCTACTGCCCTTAAGTCTTCCATTTCAACAGAAGCCCCCGGGGTTTGAGTGGCGTCAAATAGTCCGATTACACCATCATTACCGCTGGTTACTGCTGTATTTGAATTGGTGTTTGCAAGGTCAGTAGCCACAAAACCAGGCAAAGATGTGTAAACAAAATCTGACGTGAACCTACCACCAGCAACAGATACAGTGATCAGGTTGGCCGGGGAAGTGACATCCGTATTTTCGTCGATGTTCACCGCTGCTGCCAGGTATAGCTTACCGTTTTTATATTCTAGAGAGCTGATATCTGTATCTGTGAAAACAGCCTGCTCGGTAATCTGCGGGCTATAAGGATTTGTGATATCAAAGATATCCACTGCTCCTAAGTACGTATCACCTTCCATATTGTAAGAAACGTAAGCGTAGTTACCATCAATATCCACATGGGTAGCACGAAGCGTTTGGCTGCCTACTTCAGGAGCATCCACTTGGGAAACTAGCACCAAAGGCAGATCGGAAGCTTCTTCCTGGATTCTTCCTGCAGGGGCATTGGGGTCGATCAGGCTGACTACTCCCGCATTATCCAATTTCACACGGGCAGTGAGGGACTCACTGTCAGAATTGATTGTAATTGACCCCTCACTAATAGGATTTGAGGTGTCATTACATGAGTAAAACGTAAAGGCAAGGGCTAGGCCGAGTAGGTAATGTTTTTTCATAGTTTAATTTTAAATGCCTTATTTTTAAGATTCATCAAGAAAAATGAATTTCAGAAATTTAGCTTTGGAATTAAGTATCGTTTAAATTAATTAATCAAATGATATTATTGATTGATCGGTCTGATTCGGCGACAATTGATAGAATATTTGGGTTTCTATCAATACTTGATAGGTGTTGTTTAAGTGGTAAACCTAATAGTGGCGCAAATGTAGGAATAGTTTTAGTTTTACAAATAGCTATGGCGCAATAGTTTATAAAAAAACACTAGTTGGTAGGCCGGAGGGGAATTAGATAGCTTGAAGGGTGAATTAATTCCTTAACAATTTAATTTGCTGGGAATGATCCCCCCATTGGATGTCAAGAATATAAAGTCCAGCGGATTTATTTCGGATCCAAGTGGATACCCACGGAGATACTTCATCAGGTGAAGTGAATGTTTGGGTTTCACCTGTCCCTACCAGATTTGTAAGGGAAATAGTGATGACTTCATCTTGGTACTGATGAAGCTGAATTAGGTCAATAGCGATGTCGGAATCGGAGGAACTTGGATTGGGATAGGCTACCCATGCAGTGCTGCCATTGATTGGAGTTACCTCTATCGCCTTGGTGTTGCTATAGCTGAACTTGCCAGAGTAATCTACCTGCTTTAGTCTATAGAAAATGCTTCCTCCGGATTTCGGGAGATCTTTGTCTAGGTAACTATACCTAACTGGTATCTCCGAATACCCATTACCTTCCACACTTCCGATAGTTTGCCATTCTTTGACATTGTTTACCGCACGTTCGAGTTCGAAGTGGGAGTTTCCCCATTCCTTGACTGTGGACCATTCCAGGAGGGCTGATCGGTCTCGGGATTGGTAGGAGGCATTGAAGGATAGCAATTCGACTGGGAGAATTCTATAGGTGACTCTGATGATCACTAACCCGTTGGATCCACTTCCTCCTCCATCGCGTCCCCCGCCACCTCCTGATCCTGAATTATCCTTTCCGTTAAATCCTCTTGCATCCCGGTTTCCGTTCCCTCCAATAGATGATCCTCCATTTCCTGCAGAGGGCCTGCCTCCTCCATTTCCTTGTCCGGGATTGCTTCCGACTCCACCCCCACCAGCAGCAACAACTTTACTTATTCCGGCTGCATTGAGAATTCCTTCATCCACACCCAATAAAATAGTAGCGTAGGCAGGGCAATTTCCGCATGATCTGGAAAGATCCACTCCATCTGCACCATTGCCTCCTGTGTTTCCATTCCCATTGATTCCCGGTCCATTTGCTCCTGCACCACCACCTCCGGATCTTTGATTGCCATTGCCCGAATTTCCTGAACTTCCCCCTCTATTGGAATTATTTGTGGTAGAATTTCCCCCGTTTCCATTTGAGTTTCCATTATAGGCACCTCCCCCTCCAAAGCCACCATTGTTCCCATTGCCGTTATTGAAGTTGGTTGATCCGCCCCCTCCACCACCTTGGGAAGTGATGATGCTATGGAACGCCGAATTCAATCCGTTTCTTCCAGCTGCATTGGCTGACAATGATCCTGTTCCTCCATAGCCTACTGTTACACTATATTCAGCCAGAGGTGTAATTGCCACATTATCTTGATAAGAAATCCCCCCAGCTCCTCCTCCTCCTGAGGCGTCACCGTATCCCCCGCCTCCGCCTCCTGCCAGGGTCAAAATCTGAGCGTCTATTAATTCCTCATTTGCAATTATCTGGGGTAAAACAAAGACGTCTGAACACCTATATATATAAACGACGTCATATCCATTGACATCGGTGATTACGGAACTAGTATGACAAACAACAGATGGGCAGTGGCCCACTGTTGCCCCTCCTGCCAATTTTGGGTTGGCATTTCCAGTAGGCATTTTGTTTACAACTAGAGCAGAGCCACTTTGTTGGTAGTCATAGTCATTTCCCGTAATCCCTCCGTTGGAGTCAGTGTAAAATTCACCTGATACGGAAATAGAGTTGCATTGATTACCGTTGAGTGCTTCTATTTTACTGCTTCCATTAATTTTTAAAGTTCCTGCAGTTAGTGTCCCTGCTAAAGAAATTGTGGAATTATTCTCCAGGTGTCCCGAAATAGTTGCTGTACCGGAAATTAAAATGGGGGAATTGCTTTGGAAGGTAATATTTCCATTGACATTAAGTTCTCCATAGCTATTTAAAACGCCTCCGTAATTTTTCGGACCAGTGATATTTAATGTCCCGTAGTTATTAATTGTTGTCCCCCCGTTTAAGTTTAAATTGTTGGGATTGAAGGTGCCGTAGTTATTTACAGTCCAATTGCCATTCCAATTGCCTCCATTGCTTTTGTTAAGAGTAACACCCGGACCAATACAAAGTTTAGAGCCATTTAGGTTTATTTCATTGGAATAAGTGAAATTTCCCTGGAAACAGATTACGGATGAAGCATTTTGATTAGAAGGGAAAGGGGTGGTAGAAGATGTAATAGTATGTGTACAAGGGGCGCAGCTCTGCGCCCACACCTCTACACCCCAGAAAATATGGGCGTAGCAAAAAATCATGAAAACGAATAGAAATCTATTCTTCATGGGATGAAACTTGAGATTTTGGGCAAAGGGGGTGCCCAACTGATTAGTGATTAAGCGATTAAGGGTAATGCAAAGGTATGTACTCTTCTATTAATATCTTAATTTTTATTCAAAGTAATGTAGTTTGTATAAACTAAAAGCGTTTTTAATTATTTGATGAATCGCTTGATTATTTTAAGATTTACGAGCTTTTCGTATCATTTAGATTAGATTGGATACAAAAAAGCCCTTAAATTATTCAATTCAAGGGCTTAGGAAATTTAGTAAAAGATGGTTTTATCCGTTCATTGAAATCAAGAACTCCGCATTGTCCCGGGTTCCTTTCATTCGTTGTAGCAGGAATTCCATAGATTCCTGGGAATTCATATCACTCATCAACTTACGAAGAATCCATACACGCTGCATTTCTTCTTTGTCCATCAACAGGTCCTCACGACGTGTACCTGAGTTAAGTACATCGATAGAAGGGTAGATTCGTCTGTTGGCAAGTTTACGGTCGAGTGCAAGTTCCATGTTACCGGTTCCTTTGAATTCTTCAAAGATCACTTCATCCATTTTAGAACCTGTCTCTACCAATGCGGTAGCGATGATAGTCAATGACCCACCGTTCTCTACGTTACGTGCCGCACCGAAGAAGCGCTTTGGCTTATGAAGTGCATTGGCATCCACACCACCGGAAAGAATCTTTCCTGAACTTGGAACTACAGTATTGTGGGCTCTGGCAAGTCTGGTGATAGAATCCAGCAGGATTACTACATCATGGCCTACTTCTACCATACGCTTGGCTTTTTCCAATACGATATTGGAAACCTTTACATGTCTGTCGGCAGTCTCATCAAATGTGGAGGAAATCACCTCTGCATTCACTGAGCGTGCCATATCTGTCACCTCCTCAGGTCGCTCATCGATCAGCAAGATCATCAAGTGGACTTCAGGATGATTTTTGGTAATAGCATTTGCGATCTGCTGAAGCAATACGGTTTTACCGGTTTTTGGCTGGGCCACAATCATTCCTCTCTGACCCTTTCCGATAGGGGCAAATAAATCAACTACACGTGTGGAGAACTTATCTCCTGTAGTAGACAGGTTTAATCTTTCTTCTGGGAAAAGCGGAGTCAAGTATTCAAAAGGGACACGGTCTCTGATTTCATCTGTAGTCTTGCCATTGACAGTGGCGATCTTCAAGAGAGCAAAATATTTTTCTCCTTCTTTTGGGGGACGGATAGATCCTTTGATATGATCCCCGGTCTTCAGCCCGAAAAGTTTTACCTGGCTAGGAGATACATAGATATCATCCGGGGAGGCGAGGTAATTATAATCCAATGAGCGAAGGAAGCCGTAGCCTTCCTGCATCATTTCCAATACGCCTTCATTTTCGATTACCCCATCGAATTCTCGTGGGTTTACTCCAGGACGCCTGCGGTTTGAATGGGGGACAGTCTCGGCTGCCGGCGCCATCACTTCGTCCGGTGACTTGAAGTTTCTCCTTTTTGGGAGCTCAACTTCCTGCTCCGGCTTAGGTGCTAGGCTTGTCGTCTTTGCTGGCTTTTCTTCCTGATTATCAGGAGTAATAGCTACTTCTTCAAATACTTTTTTTCTTGGTCTGAAAGTTTTTGGCTCTTCAGTGTTTGCTTCAGGTTGGGGGGTAGACTGAGGCTTTCTTTCAGGTTGTTCAGGCTGAGCTTCTTTTTTGGGTTTCCAGTCTGACTTGGTTTCTTTTGCCTTTGGTTCAGGACGACTTTTAGGCTCAGGAGTAGGTTTGGCTTCAGCAGAGGCTGCTTCCGGTACTTCCGTAACGTTTTGTCTTTTGAACTTAGGCTTGTATTCCGGTTCTTCGGTTGATTTTGCGGGAGCAGGTTTAGGTTTTTCTGCTGCTTGAGTAGGCTCTACCGTTGCCGAAGGCTTCTTTTTTGGAAGGGCTTTTTCAGGGGTGATGGCCTGCTGGTCGAGGATAGCATAGACGAGTTCGTCTTTCTTTAGAGATTTGTGGTTTTTGACACCTAGCTCCTCAGCGATTTCCTTCAGTTCAGATAATAATCTGACTCTGAGTTCTTCTATGTTGTACATAAAGAGGGGATGAAATAAATAAAATGTAGTAAATGCGGTATTTGAGATCGTGGATGATTTTCTGAGCAAAAAAGATCTGCAGGAAATAACTCAAGTCAAAGTGGGCTGACTTGCTCATTCACGGTGATGTCACAATATTAACCGATGCGAATGTATTAACCAAATATTTGTTCTTGATCGTTCAATATTTCATTCATTTTGGACGAATTAGCCATTTATCTGCCTCAGAATTAGCAAGGATTTCCAGTTTCCAGGATTGTCCAGGTGCTGGCTATAGAAGTCGAGTAGGTGATCCAAAAGCTTTTGGCGCAGGGATTTACTAACTTTTACCTCATTGGTAAATGAGTCAGACATGAGTGCTGTCAGATAAGTTTCAGCTTGATTAAGTTCGGCAGCAGTAAATGGTTGAGAACGGCTTTCGGACAAAAAACCGAGTGCTTCTTCCGGGGCAAACCCTAAAAAGCGCGCCTTTTCGATAAGGAACACCAAAGGGAATTGGCCGAGATGTACAGCTTTGCTATCTAAATGAAGGATGCATTTTTTGAGAAAATCAAAGAGTGGCTCATTCTGATAGTTCTCATAAATGGATTTACTTATTACTTCTGTGATGAAAAGGGCAATTCCAGTTCGTGTAAAGTCAAAAGGAATGAGTTGATGTGCGCGCTGCAGTTGTGCTTCGGAGATCCGCTGTAAACCAGCGTTGTCTTTGTCATAGACAACAAGTTCGAGCAGGGTGAGTGGCTGGTATAAAGCTATTTTTGATTTGTTTCCCTGCGCACGTACACCATTTACCAGATAGGATTTAAGACCAAGCTCCCGGGTAAAGATCTTTACAATGATACTCGTTTCTTTATATCGAATGGCACTCAGCACTATTCCTTGGGTCTTTTTAAGCATTCTATTATTCTGAAAGTCTTTGGGGTGTTCCTGCAGATACCCGCAGAAAAAGGTGCAGATATCCCGTGGTTTTTTCATCTATTCCTCGCCCATAAACGAGGTTTTAATCAGGCATTATGTTTTCAATTCACACGCATTGGTTAGAGGAATAAGGCCTTAAACACCCGACATCTGTCACCCAACATCAATCTATTTCTTATCCTCATAAAAACACCTCCTGCAGCGGGCTTCATAGCTTTCCTTTTCGCCCAGCACTACTTTTTCTTTTGCATCGGATAGCCGGAAGGAGAACGCTGCCAAGTCACCGCACTTCATACATATCGCATTCACTTTGGTGACATACTCAGCGATAGCCATCAATTTTGGCATAGGTTCAAAAGGGTTTCCTTCAAAATCCATATCCAGGCCCGCAAGAATCACACGTTTGCCCTGACTGGCCAGCTTCTGTGCCACGGGGACGATTTGTTCATCGAAAAACTGTACCTCATCAATCCCCACCACATCACAGTCTCCACTTAGCAGCAGGATATCATTTGCAAAGTGTACCGGCGTAGACCGGATAGAGTTGTCATTGTGGGAAACCACATCATTTTCATCGTACCGTTTATCTACCGATGGCTTGAATATCTCTACCTTTTGCTTTGCAATTCTGGCTCGGTTAAGCCTACGGATCAATTCTTCTGTTTTTCCAGAAAACATGGAGCCGCAGATCACTTCGATCTGACCTTTGTTGCCCGGAGACTTAAGCCTACCAATTGAAGGTTCTAAAAACATACTGATGCTATTCGCTATAGTGTACGTGAGGGAATTTATTGAATTTGTCAACCCGAACCACAATCTCTCCTGATGGAAGTTCCGCCTGACAAGCCAGTCTTTCCCCGGGTTTTAATCTGCCTTGCCTGAAAAACTCAAGTTCCGCTTTGGTTGGGGAGGAGAGGTTTTCTTCTCCGGAGGTCAAGATGATTTTACAGGTGGTACATCTACCCTTTTTCCCACAGGCATGCATCCAGTCGATACCATTTTCATGAATAATTTCGATAACTTTACGATGAACACTAGTAGAATTAATCCTCAGATTAAATAGATTTTCTATGACGATTTGAGGCATTTGTTCGTTGACTTTTGTAAAACACCACTCTTCAATGACAACTCAAATTAACAGCAATTATTTAGAAAAATATGCCGAAGACTATGCCGCAATAGTCATCGGGCAGTTTTTCTCTTCCAGGCAATACATGACCGGGCAGGATATTGTGAAGCTGACCAACAGTGTACAGGTGAATTTCTTTATTCTCAAAAGGCTATTCGAATTGTGGCAGGAGGAATTAGAAAAACTCAAGAGTAACCCGTATTTTGATTACAGGGATATTACGGTCCATGAGGCGTTGACTGATTTTATGAATGTCCTTTCCAGGAGAATCAAGATAGAAAAAGAGCAATTGCAACCCCTCTTGCAAACAGCGGTGCAGCAGGCGGTCCAGCTTGCAACAGATCCGGTTACCTTTTACCAAAATGAGATATCAAAAGCTCCAGCGGGACAAATAAATGAGTTTCTCAAGGAAAACAAGAAGTATTACAAGTGGCATAACCAAGCAATTTTCTTTCTGATAGATAAGGCTGGGTTTGGCCATGACCAAAGCGCTTATTTACGTGCGGTGGCAGCCAACTATCAGGTGATAAAGGAATCGCTGGAATCTGTGAATTTGCTTCTCGCGACCTTTGGCGATGTAAAACCGTTTGATCTGGATGCTTATTTGGTCCAGGAAACCGCGGAAATACCTTCTGCTTCCATTCCAGAGATGAGTAAAGAGCAAGAGACAAAAAGCTCCTTCTTTGATCAGGTGGAAATAGAAGCTTCCGGCATTAGAAATAGTGCTGATGAGGTAGTAAAAGAAAGGGAGCCGGAACCTGTAAAAGTAGCGCAGCCTACCTATAGTAATGGTAAAGCCAATGGTTTAGATCCCTATAATTTGAAGGTTAAATTCGAAACACTCTCTTATAAGGGCATGAAGGGGATCATGGGAGAATTGGCAGAAAGTCTGGCCATCAATCAGCGTTTTATGTTTACCAAAGAACTTTTTGACGGAAATGCCGATTTACTAAAGCATGCATTAAAATCTATAGACAAATGCGGCTCATTTGATGAGGCAATTAGCCTGGTCAATTCCCGCTACGTAGGAGAATTAGGCTGGAAAGCAGATAATGAACCAGTCCAAGAATTTTTGTTGCTGGTTTATAGAAAGTTTGAAGTTTAATAAGAAAAAAGAGCTGGTTTTCAGCTCTTTTTTCTTTTTGAAAAATGATATCCCCGTAATTCATAGGAATTGCATAATTCACAGATTATCTTGTTTTGCATGTTGATATGTTATGCACCAAAGCCTGCCTTTTAGCCATCAGCCCTGTCCAGTTCCATGCAAGGATATCGTAAGCTTCGAAAAATAGTTTTATCCGATCTTGAGTCTAACTTACCCAAGTCCCTAACCTACCATGTATTAGATCATACACTTGATGTGCTGAATGTATGTAATCAATATATAAAGCGGGAAGAGCTTTCTGAAAAAGAACGATATCTGCTGAGGATAGGTGCTATTGTACACGATATGGGGTTTCTCAAAGGGACTGTAAATCATGAAGAGGCCGGGGCAGCTATGGCAGAACTCATCATGAAGGACTTAGGTGTGAAGCAGGAAGATATAGAGAAAGTAAAAGGGTTGGTGATGGCTACTAAGATCCCTCAAAACCCCCAAAACCATCTTCAACGAATCATTTGTGACGCTGATTTAGATTATTTAGGAAGAAAAGATTACCCGGAAATCAGCCAGAGGCTATTCACGGAACTAAAGAACACGAATGTGATATCTACCGCTAAGCAGTGGAGAGAATTACAGATAAATTTTTTGAAGTCCCATCACTATCACACCCCCTTTGCAATCAAAAACAGAGAGCCACAGAAGCAAATCTGGCTTCAGAAACTGCTTGCTTCTTAACCCATTCTACCCAGCTGAAGCGCTCTGGAACTATCCATTTTGATGAAGATGAAAAGCAAAATGGTAAAAGACCATAACGAAGAACCCCCATAACTGAAGAAAGGCAACGGAATTCCCACTACAGGGAAAAGTCCAATGGTCATGGCGATATTGATCATGAAGTGGAATGTCAGGATTGAAATCACACCGTAACCATATATTCTGTTGAATCTATTCTTTTGTCGCTCAGCCATAAAGACCAATCGGGTGAGCAAAGCTACAAACAATGAGATAACCACCAGACTGCCAAGCCAGCCGAACTCTTCACCCAACGTACAAAAGATGAAATCGGTGTGTTGCTCAGGAACAAAATCAAATTTGGTCTGGGTGCCCTGTAAATAGCCCTTTCCAGTAAGTCCACCGGAACCAATGGCGATTTTGGATTGGGTGACATTCCAGCCAACGCCAAGGGGATCAAGGTCAGGATTGAAAAGCACCATAACTCTGTTTTGTTGGTGCTGGGGGAGCTTGGAAACTACATAATCAATGCTGTAGGTGAATGCGATCAACCCTATTCCTATCAGGCTGAATGCGATAATCTGCTGAGGGGTCTTTTTTCCCAGGAGGATCAGGATGATGACTATCACCACAATTACCCCTGCCAGATAAAGATTGTTTTCTATACCCAAAGCGAGTAATACCAAAGCAATAAAGCTAAGTCCAAGCACATAATATTTCTGTGGAAGCCCTTCCCGATAGAACATGATCAAAAAGGAGAAATAGACCATGGCCGTCCCTGTATCCGGCTGAAGAATGATAAATACTATCGGCAATAAGAGCACGCCAAATGCCTGTAATTGATATTGGGTTTTGGAGAGATCAAAGGTTGGTCTTTCCATAAACTTGGCCAATGCCAATGCGGTTGCAAATTTGGCAAACTCCCCGGGCTGGATACGGAAGGAGCCAACGCCAATTGAGAGTATCTGCCCATTTACTTCTTTTCCCACAAAAGGAGTAAGTATGAGCAATACCAGCATTATCAGGTAAATAGGAATAGCCAGATTTTCGAAGAGCCGGTAATCTGCCGCCATGATTACGATGATGATGGCTATCGCTGTCCCTATCCATACCAATTGGATCCCGGAATTGATTGAGGTATCGAAGATGCTTTTATCGACTTGTCCGTCGTAGACTGCGGCATAGATATTAAACCAGCCTATCATTACCAATGCGAAATAGATCATGACGGTGATCCAATCCACCCGGTTTATGTTGATATCTTTTTCGCGCATTAATAAATGAAATTTCCGGCTAGGACGTATTCCTCCAGCGCAGGTCTGGAGATACTGTCTTTGAGATATTTTTCAATCATCAGCGAAGCTGTACTTGCTGCAGCCCTACCTCCCCAGCCTGCATTTTCCACATAAACTGCTATGGCTATTTGAGGATTGTCTTTCGGGGCAAATGCAATGAACACAGAGTGGTCTTCCCCATGTGGGTTTTGGGCAGTCCCTGTCTTTCCAGCTATCTGAATATCCTTCATGATCGCCCGGGTTGCAGTACCATAAAGTGCTTCGGCCATGGCATCCTGTACCATATTAAAATGGTGTGCATCTACGCCCACTTCGTGTTTGGTGAGGTATTCTTGAGGGATTTGATTTTTGTCTCCGTCAATTGATCTTATCAAGTGAGGAGTATAGTAGTAGCCTTTATTGGCAAAAATTGCAGCAAGGTTGGCCATTTGAAGCGGTGTTACTAATAATTCTCCCTGGCCGATTGAAAGCGAATAAATAGTGGAGTATTTCCAGCGTCCATTGCCGTAATAATGATCATAATAAGCGCTATTTGGGACCAAACCTTTCTTTTCATTTGGCATATCCACCCCTAACGGGGACCCAAGTCCAAATTTTAACACCTTTTCTCTCCAGGCATTCAGTCCGATCTCTGTATCCTTGAAGGTATTGCTTGAAACTTCCTGATTGATAATCTGCCTGAAAGCCTGATGATAATACGGATTACAGGAATTTCGGATTGCTCCAAATAAATTTACCGGAGAAGGATGGTTGTGGCACGCCACCAGGGACTTGTTGCAGGCAAAAGTTGTTTCTGGAGTCAGTATACCTTCTTGCAGTCCGATAAGACTTTGCACAATCTTGAAAATGGAGCCCGGAGGATAGGTCGCCATGATCGGACGATTAAAAAGAGGCTTGGTTTCCAGAGCGTTCAGTGCGGTATAGCTTTTGCCGAATTCTGAGCCAGTAAGGGAGTTTGGATCATAGAATGGAGCGGAGATCATGGAAAGGATTTCTCCCGTTTTTGGCTCTATGGCCACCACAGATCCGGTTTTTCCCATCATAAGTTTTTCACCATACTTCTGTAGTTCCATATCCAGAGACGAATTGACGTTATGCCCTGCTACAGACGCCGTGTCATATTCCCCCTCTTTAAAGGAGCCTTTGTCCACTCCACGCACATTGACCATCTTGTATTTCACTCCCTTTTTGCCCCGTAGCTCATCCTCATAGAAGCGTTCCATTCCACTCAGACCTACGTAGTCACCTTGCACATAGTACCCTGAGCTGTCACGTTCCAGTTGTCTTCCACTGATCTCGCCGATGTAGCCCAAGGCATGTGAAGCTATTGGGTTAGGGTAGGAGCGAATTGAACGGGTCATGATAAAAAGCCCTGGGTAATCGATTAGAAAATCCTGAATTCTGGCAAAATCATTGGTGGAAATCTGTTTGATAAAAGTTGATGGTTTGACAGCAGAATATTTTCGGGCAGCCTGATAGGATTCTATCAAATGCTCTTTGGTAATCCCAAAAAGTTCCAAGAAACGGGTAGTGTCCCCCACCTGAAACTCTTTTGGAACGATCATCAAATCAAAAATAGGATTGTTGTATACAAGTAGTTTTCCCTTGCGGTCATAGACGAGGCCACGATAGGGGTGATCCACCACTCGTTGAATGGCATTTCGCTCAGCTCTCTTTATGAAGCTGTCGTCCATCACTTGTATCATGAATAGCTTGGTCAGTAGAACCAATCCTATTAAGAAGACAAAAATGATTATTACTACGGGCCTTTGGTCGTTCATCAGATTCCTCTCCTGCGTTTGAAGAACAGTAGTTGTACAATTATAGCCAAAATGACTGTAAATATGGAAGAGAAAAGACTTTTGTTTAGCACGCCATAGAATCCTCCGGTTCCCCACTGATCAGCAATAAAAAACATCAGTGAAAAGGCAAAAACCAGAGGCAATGAATAGCTTAAATACCAGCCGATTCCCATCTCCGGAAGGGTAGGGTTGTTTGCATCATCATAGCCGCCATTTGGACTTATGGCTTTGAGCCAGTAGGTTCTCAAGAAAGCCAAAAGTGTCGCCGCTGCTGCGTGAAGTCCAAGTGTGTCATAGAACACGTCGATGAGCAGTCCTAGCCCAAAACTGATCAATATTAATGGAAAACTCCGCATATTAATCGGAAAACTTAATATAGCCAACAGGTAAATGAAGCAGAAAGCCACGCCAAAAAGGGCAAGGTTTTTCAGCAGTAAAATCTGCACCGAAATCAGGCAAATCACCAGAAATATATGAGTGATCAGATTTCTAAAATTCATTTTCTATTTCTGATTGCTTGTAAAGGGAATCAAGCTCAGCCAATTGGGTGTTTTCGACCAAATAGACATAGTGTGCCTTGCTGAAATCCGTACTTAGGTTTATCACTATATCCAAATAATTAGGATCCTCACTTTGATCCACGCTCTCGATAATACCCACCAAAATTCCTTCAGGGAAAACAGCACTGTAACCCGTAGTGATGACGGTGTCTCCAGGGCTTGCGGTAACATGGCGGGGAACATAGAGTAGCTTGGTTTTCTTTGAGTTCTTGCCATCCCATTTCGTAGTTCCAAAAGAATCATTGGTTTTGATTTTGGAGGAAAGACTCAATTCAGTGTTCAGTAGGGATATGGCTACTGAGTAATTTTCAGATACTGACTTGATCCGGCCAATTACCCCTTGTTCGTTAAATACTCCCATTCCCGGTTTTACTCCGTCCTTGGCCCCTTTGTTAAGCGTGATATGGTTATGCGCAAACCGAAGGGAATTGCTGATTATCCGGGCGGCTCTGAAATCAAATTGTGCTTCCAATGCAGAATCCAACGGGATGTTTGCACTATCAGGAATTGCTTTTAGTGTTTTCAATTGCTCGGACAATGCAGCATTTTCAGTGAGTAATGCATCATTTGCCTCGGCAAGCGAAAAGAAATCCACGACATCTGAGCGGGTTTTAAGTACAGACCCCGTCAGGGCATTGGAACTATTGAAGAAAGCTGCACCCTGAGGCGAATTATTGGAGACAATTAATCCTATCGCCAATACTTCAAGCAAAACAAATAATAGAAAAGACCTTAGGCTATAAAGGAATTGAAGGATGCGTAGCATTCGGGGTTTAAGTCATCAATACTGTTCGGAAATTCTGTACGTTTTTCAAAGCAGTGCCTGTTCCGCGCACTACAGCTCTCAGCGGATCTTCTGCAATGTGGATTGGAAGTTTGGTCTTCTGATGAAGTCTCTTGTCAAGACCTTTCAGAAGCGCTCCCCCACCGGTAAGGTGAATACCGTTATCATAGATATCTGCGGAAAGTTCCGGAGGAGAAATCTCCAATGCTTTCAATACAGCTTCTTCTATTTTCGAAACTGATTTGTCCAGAGAGAATGCAATCTCAGAATAAGAAACCTTGATCACTTTGGGAATACCGGTCATCAAGTCACGACCTCTGATCTCATAATCTTCCGGTGGATCATCGAGCTCTGTCAAGGCAGAACCAATTGCGATTTTTACTTTTTCAGCAGAGCGCTCACCGATCAGCAGGTTGTGCTGACGGCGCATGTAGTCCAGGATGTCTTTGGTGAAGGTATCACCGGCAACCCTGATACTCTGATCTGCTACAATTCCAGACAGGGCGATCAATGCGATCTCCGTGGTACCGCCTCCTATATCCACGATCATGGATCCCATAGGTTTCTCGATGTCGATCCCGATCCCGATGGCCGCTGCAATTGGCTCGAAGATCATGTATACCTCTTTGGCTCCTGCATGCTCTGCGGAGTCACGCACAGCCCTTTTTTCGACTTCGGTGATGCCCGAAGGAATGCAGATTACCATCCGGTGCGACTGGGGAAACAAGCCTTTTTTCTGTCCCGGGATCATTTTGATCAAGCCCCTGATCATTTGTTCGGCGGCATAGAAATCGGCGATTACCCCATCCTTCAGCGGACGGATAGTTTTTATGTTTTCATGCGTTTTCTCATGCATGTTCATTGCTTCACGACCCACTGCCAACACGCGATTGGTGGTTTTGTCTATTGCGATGATTGAAGGTTCATCTACTACAATTTTATCTTTATGAATGATCAGGGTATTTGCGGTACCGAGGTCAATTGCAATATCACTAGAGAAAAAGTCAAATAATCCCATTGTTAGGTATTGAGTGTATTTACTGGAGTTAAGAGTTTAATATACTATGCTAAGCATTCATATTAAACGGGGGTCGGCAAAATTATTATCTTAATGGGACAAATTTGATAGAATCGGGATATTTTTTGGGAACAAAATCAAATGATTCCCATACAGCTTTAGTTTGTTGGGGATTTTCACATTGAAAAAAAACCTAATTATCTCTAGCTCTTGATTTAGCGGTCTCATTGTTTTTAGTGCAAAATTATTTTACCTTTGCGTCGTATTCGAAAGTTTCTGGAGGGGACACCATATGGTCCCCTCTTTCATTATGCATACTATGACTGAATTGAAACAAGCTATCGAAGAGATTGTTGAGAAGCATCTTCCGGATGAGAATCATTTCATTGTAGAGGTGAAGATGTCTGAGAAATCAGGTAAAAAGCTTCTCAATATCCTTCTTGACGCTGATGAAGGGGTGACTATCCAGGCTTGCGCTAAGCTAAGCAGGGCAGTTTCGGAAGAGTTGGAGGCAAAAGATTTGATGCCAGAAGCCTATATTCTGGAGGTTTCTTCTCCAGGGTTGGATTTTCCTTTGAGTAGTAGAAGGCAGTTTCAGAAAAATATCAACAGAGAGCTAAAGATTTCTTTGACCTCGGGAGAGGAAATCGTAGGCAAACTACTAGAAGTGACAGAAACCGGTGTAAAGCTACTGGTTAAAAAGAAGAAGGAAAAAGGCAAAAAAGCCACTGAGGAGGAAATATCTCTCCCTTTTGAAGAGATGAAGAAATCAATTGTACAAGTATCTTTTAAATAAATCAAATGGATGCCAAAGTCTTAATAGAGTCCTTCGCTGAATTTGCGAGATCTAAAAATGTGGATCGACCTACAATGATCCGTATCTTGGAAGATGTGTTCAGAGCGATGATTCGCAAGAAGTTTGAAACGGATGAGAACTTCGATGTGACCATTAACGCTGATCAAGGTGACCTTGAGATATTCCGTATCCGCGAAATTGTCGATGACAATTCAGAGGATATTTGGGATTTAGATAAAATCAGCTTTACGGAAGCCCGTAAGATTGAGCCTGATTTTGAAGTAGGAGAAGAAGTTTACGAGAAAATTGAATTGGAGGATTTTGGAAGACGTGCTGTACAGATGGCCCGTCAGACATTGATCCAGAGAATCAAGGACCTCGAGAAGGATATCCTTTACAATAAATATGAGGAGCTGGTAGGAGAGATCGTAAGTGCTGAAGTTTATCAGATACTAGGAAGAGAAATTCTTCTGATGGATGGCGAAGGTAACGAGTTGATTTTGCCTAAGGCAGAGCAGATTTCAAAAGATCGCTTCAGAAAAGGAGATACTGTGAAGGCTATTGTCCACAGAGTGGATATGTCCAATGGCAATCCCAAGATCATTCTATCCAGGACTTCCCCTGTCTTCTTGGAGCGTCTGTTTGAAAATGAAGTGCCAGAGGTCTATGATGGGTTGATAACAATTATTAAAATTGTAAGAGAGCCAGGAGAAAGAGCCAAAGTGGCGGTTGAATCTTACGATGATCGAATAGATCCTGTAGGTGCCTGTGTAGGAATGAAAGGGTCAAGAATCCATGCTGTGGTTAGAGAATTGCAGAATGAAAACATTGATGTAATTAACTATACAGAAAATCTGGATCTTTATGTCACCAGGGCATTGAGCCCTGCCAAGGTGTCTTCAATTTCCGTTAATGAAGAGACCAAAAGATTATCCGTATTCCTTAAGCCGGATCAAGTATCTCTTGCGATCGGTAAAGGCGGATATAACATCAAACTTGCCAGTAGATTGGTAGGTTATGAGATCGACGTATTCCGTGAATTGAACGAATACGAGGAAGAAGATGTCGATTTGATGGAGTTTGTTGATGAAATCGACAGCTGGATCATCGACGAATTAAAGAAAACAGGCTTAGATACTGCGAAGAGCGTATTGAGCTTGACTAAAGAGGACCTGACCCGAAGAACAGAACTTGAAGAAGAAACTGTGGATGAGATATTCAGGATCCTCGGACAAGAATTTGATCAGTAAATCGGGCGTAAGTTCCCGTGTAATACCCTAATTATTTAAGATTTCGAAAGAAGTTTTTGCTTATGTCAGAAGAAAAAATGATGCGTTTAGGCCAAATAGCCAGAAAACTCAACGTGGGTACGGCAACCATAGTTGAGTCCTTGGCTAAAAAGGGCTATGAGGTGGAGAATAATCCGAATTCAAAAATCAACATGAATCAAGTGGAGATGTTGAATAAGGAATTCAAATCTTCTGCCCTGGATAAAGAGGAGGCATCGCACCTCTCTATAGGGAAGCGCCATGAGCCTATTTCTATGGAGCCTGAAACTCCAAAGGAAGAGCCAAAGCCAGCAGTGCCACCAGCTCCTGCCCCGGCACCTGCGCCTAAAGCAGCCGAAGCTCCTAAGCCAGCTGCCCCGGCACCAGCGCCCGCGCCGACTCCAGCTCCCGACCCTGCCCCAAAAGCAGCCGAAGAGCCTAAGCCTGCGCCGTCTTCTGTGCCTACTCCGCCTGCCGAGCCGGAGAAAATTTCTGCCGAACCCCCAAAATTAGAGGGTATTAAAGTTTTGGGAAAAATTGACTTGAGCAAAAACACTTCCCCTGCGCCAAAGCATAAGCAACAGTATGGTCAGCATAAACATGGTCAAAAACACGGAGAGGCAAGAAAACCATATCCTGCCCAGCAGCCGAAAAACCAGCCGAAGCCTGCGCAGGAAGTAAAAAAACCAACTGCTCCTCCTGCACCTCAGGAAAAGAAAGAGCAACCTACTCCAGCGCCACAGCAGCCGAAAGCACCGGTTATTCCGCCTGAGGAGAACACTGTGATTTCCGCAAAAGCAGAGTCCCTTAAAGGGCTTACCGTGCTTGGTAAAATAGAACTGCCTGCAGATCGACCTAAGAAAAAAGGCGGTCCTGTAGCATCTTCTGATGAAAGGGGCAGAGACAAAAAACGGCCGCGCAAGCGTATAGATAAGCCGGGAGGATCAGGTCAAGGCAACCGTCCAGGCGGTGCCCAAGCTGGTAGGCCTCAGCAAGCTGGAGGAAATCGTCCAGGTGGAAACCAACAAAGAGGAGGGGCTCCAAGCAGAGTACAGAAAGCAGAGCCAACTCAAAAAGAAATTCAGGATCAAATCAAGCAGACTTTAGCCCGTCTTCAAGGTAAAAGCGCAGGAGGGGGAAAAGGCAAGAGCCGTAGAGATAAGAAAGCGGAAAGAGATAGAGATGTAGATTTTGAAACCGAAGAGACAAAAATCTTAAAGGTAACAGAATTTATCTCTGCAAATGACTTGGCAGCATTGATGGACCTGTCTGTGAATCAGGTTATTTCTGCCTGTATGTCTTTGGGCATGTTTGTGTCGATCAACCAGCGACTTGACGCCGAAGCTATTACAATCATTGCTGATGAATTTGGGTATGAAGTAGAATTTACTAAATCTATTGAAGATGAAATCGAGGTAGAGGAGGAAGATTCTCCTGAGGAGTTGGTAGAACGTGCACCTATCGTTACCATCATGGGTCACGTGGATCACGGTAAGACTTCCTTGCTGGATTATATCCGTATGTCAAAAGTAACTGCAGATGAGGCAGGGGGGATCACCCAGCACATCGGAGCTTATGATGTAATGACTAAAACCGGCCATAAGATTGCATTCCTGGATACTCCAGGTCATGAAGCCTTTACAGCGATGAGAGCACGGGGTGCGAAAATCACCGATGTGGCCATTATCGTAATTGCGGCTGATGATAGCATCATGCCTCAGACTAAGGAAGCGATCAACCATGCACAGGTAGCCGGTGTGCCTATGATCTTTGCGATCAACAAAATAGATAGACCAAACGCCAACCCTGCCAAGATCAAAGAGGAGCTTGCTAACATGAATCTCTTGATTGAAGAGTGGGGTGGTAAATATCAATCTCAGGATATCTCGGCCAAAACGGGTGAAGGTATTGACGATTTACTGGAGAAAGTTCTCCTGGAATCTGAGGTATTGGAACTCACCGCTAATCCGGACAAAAATGCAGCGGGTACAGTGATTGAAGCATCTCTGGATAAAGGACGTGGTTATGTTTCTACAATCATGGTTCAAGCAGGTACGCTAAGAATTGGTGATATCATTCTTGCTGGCCAGCATCACGGTCGTGTCAAAGCGATGTTTGACCATAAAGGCAAGAAGCTAAAAGAAGCAGGACCTTCTACACCTGTTCAGGTGCTGGGACTTGGTGGAGCGCCTCAAGCGGGCGATATCATCAAAGTCTACGACACTGAGCGTGAAGCTAGAGATATTGCCAACTCAAGAGAGCAAATCCAAAGAGAGCAAAGCTTAAGGACTAAGAAACACATTACCTTAGATGAAATCGGACGTCGTCTGGCTATCGGTTCATTTAAAGAATTGAATATCATCATTAAAGGTGATGTGGATGGATCTGTAGAAGCACTTTCTGATTCCCTGTTGAAACTTTCTAAGGATGAAGTGAAAGTGAGCATAATCCACAAAGGCGTTGGACAGATCTCTGAGTCTGATGTATTGCTGGCCTCAGCTTCAGATGCCATTATCCTTGGATTCCAGGTAAGACCTTCTTCCAATGCGAAGAAGTTGGCTGAGCAGGAAGAGATCGAAATCAGGCATTACTCTATCATCTACGATGCGATTAACCAGATCAAAGATGCTATCGAGGGTATGCTGGAGCCGGAATTCGAAGAAGTGATCACCGGTAACATCCAGGTTCGTGAAGTATTCAAGATTACAAAGGTAGGTACTGTTGCAGGTTCATACGTTACGGATGGTTTTATCACCAGAAAGAACAAAATCCGTGTGATCAGAGACGGTATCGTAATCCACGAAGGAGAGATCGACCAATTGAAGCGATTCAAGGACGATGTAGCAGAAGTGAAAGCGGGTTACGAATGTGGTATCTCCATCAAGGGTTTCAACAATATCGAGATTGATGATACCATCGAAGGGTATGAGATGAAAGAGATCAAGCGCAAGAAGTAATTTCTGCGAGATAATAAAATGAGAAGGAACAGCATCGCTGTTCCTTTTTTAGTTTTACGGGATGATGACAGCCATACTATATCTGATTTGGTTTATGTTTTATTTTGCGCTATTTAGCCTCGTGCTAGGCTTAATACGTCCGGTATTTGTGCTTTGGTTTATGGATAGGATGAACCGCCTTAAAGTCCTTAAAATCTATGGGGTTTCAGCTATTGTTCTTTTGGGTATTTTAATTTTTTCAGAATATTATTTTAGTTAATTGAAATTTTTAGCGAATGATTTTGATTTAGATGGTTTTAATAAAATATCTTTACAATTATTATAAGCAAGTGTTGGTTTTACAAATTGAATTTTAATACTTTTCGAATTGTAATAAACCCAGAATTGAAGAACTTCATTTCCATATTTCTTTTAGCGTGTTTTGCCATCTATCATTTTGGCTATTATGCATTCTATTTTTCGTATGATCAGCATCTGGAGAATAGGTGGAAGGAGATTATTTATAGTGAAAATTCCCTAGAAGCGGAGGAGAAGTTAATTGAAGTACCGCTTTCTATGCCGTATATGGCAAATCAAGAAGAATTTCATCCTACTAACACGCCATACGAAAACGATGGGAAATATTACAGGATAATCAAACAGCGATATCAAAATGATACACTGCAATTGATTGTGATGCCCGATGCCGGGCGCCGGGTTCTGGATAATACGGTTAAGAAATGGGTTTCTTTACTTGTTGGAGATGAATTACCACAAGATCAAAAGAACAGTATTACGTTGAAGTTTTTTGTAAAGGACTATCTTCAGCCAAACCCTTTTTTATTTAAGGCTTACTCACAATCAACTATAGACTATGCAGTATGCGGTCTCTTTTTTCAGCATGTAAATCCAACTGAAGGTATTGACACCCCACCTCCTCAGTTTTCTTGATTCTATTTTTAATTAGTGCCATCTGTGCTCATGGAATTTGTATTCCATGGCTATAGATGATATGTGTCTCTTTCCCTTCACTTGACAGAGGGGAACTGTGCGCATACTTACTTATAGAGAATCAAAAATTCATTTTATGAAATCGACACGATTAAAATCATCATTAATCCACACAGGGCAGTGATTATTTTAATCGTCAAAGATTCCATGTGACCATAAAAAAATCAATTATAAACACATGAAAAAATACTTCAGGACGCTGATCCTGCTATGCGCAGGGTTGGGGCTGTCTTATCAATCCTTGGCACAAACTCCCACAGACGGGTTGATGATGCCAAAGGGGGATATCTGTTTCCTGCTCAATTTTGAGTATGGGCAATTTGATCATTATTGGGAGGGAGAGACCCTTCGGAAAA
Organism: Algoriphagus resistens; assembly: GCF_001442615.1. GTDB lineage: Bacteria > Bacteroidota > Bacteroidia > Cytophagales > Cyclobacteriaceae > Algoriphagus > Algoriphagus resistens. The sequence continues at coordinate 92,676 of NZ_LMXN01000011.1, forward strand.
ACGGAACGATAGCCAAGGTGCAGCGTAGAACGGCTATGGTAATGGCAGCCTATGGAATTACCAAGCGATTGGATGTGTATGCTGGGCTTCCTTACGTGAGTACCAATTCTACTACGCCAAATGGTGGAAAGTTTGCCGGAACTTCTGGGATCCAGGATCTGGCACTGGGGCTAAAGTATGAAGCCCTTCGCAAAAAAGGTGAAAAAGGTGAGTTGACTGTATTCGGTTCTGTGTTATTCTCAACGCCTGTATCCAATTATCTTTCAGATTATCAGCCGTATAGTTTGGGTATTGGTGCCCCTCAACTTGCGTGGCGAGCATTGGTAGAGTATGAGTGGAACTCTGGGGTGTATCTCCGAGGTCAAGCTGGCTACATCTGGAAAGGATATACTGAAGCTGAACGTGAATATTACTATAACGACGGAAGCTACTTCACATCATGGATGGATGTGCCCAGTGCCTGGACTTACGAAGCTGTAGTGGGTAAATGGTTTATGAATAAATCCTTTAGGGCAGAATTGAGCTATAATTCTTCGAGATCTACCTCTGGTGATGACATTCGGGCATACAATGCGCCTCAGCCTACCAACAAAGTGGATATGGATCGTGTGGGAGTATTTGCACAATATTTTTTCAACAAGCCAAAAGGATTGGGCGTGGTAGCATCTTATAGCCGTGTAATCCATGGCAGAAATGCTCCTGAGATGACAGCAATCAGTGCTGGAGTTACCTATCAATTCGGCCTTTTCTCTCCTAAAAATTGAACAAATGAAAATACTTCGACTAATACTATTATCTCTGGTTACTGGAATTCTACTGGCAGCATGTTCCATGGATTTGGAAACTGAACTGGAATATCAAAGCTATGAGTTTTCAGGAATAGATGAGAATGCAGGTACTTGGAAGCCGATTTTAATTTCCTCAGGAAGCCAACTTTCAATAGACACACCTTCGGGAGTAGAATCTGCTGAGTTTTTGGCTGAGGTCGAAAACGTGAAGTCTACCATAGCTTCTATGTCCGGTGACCAACGGAAAAATGTAGATCATTGGACAAACAATGCGGTACTTCGTTGGAATGAAGTTGCACTTGGGCTGATAGCCAAGTATAATTTGATTCCGGGTCCAAACGAAGATGAATCCTATACGCTTCCTAGTCCAGCCAACCCGGCTGGTCCACCCGTGTTTCCTTTTGCGCATCCGCCTTATGCGAGTCGGGCCTTGGCATACCTTTCTGTAGCCCAATACGATGGATTGATTGCAGCATGGCATTATAAATTCCAGTTTAAAAGACCTGCACCTTATCAGGTTGATTTGGATATTCCCCATGCGTATGTAGCTAATAATTTGCCTTCATATCCTTCTGAAGGAGCGGTTTTAGCTACAGTTTCCAGAAAAATATTAACTGCGATGTTTCCTTTGGAGGCAGACTACTTGAAAGAGTTGGAAGAGCAGCATCTGGAAAGCTTGATTTTGGCTGGAGAAAATGTGCCAAGCGACTTAGAAGCAGGAAAAAAGATAGGGGAGGAAATAGCAGGGATTGCTCTCGCAAGAGCAGCTGATGACGGGATGAAATATGCCCAGTCTCCTAAGGCAGTTTCAGATTCCCTGAGAGCAGCGGCATTTGAAAGATTTGGATGGCAGTGGGAAAATCTCGAAAGTCCGGTTCGTCCGGTTGGATTGACCCCGCTTTTTGGACAGGTGAAAATGTGGAGCGTCCCAAATGTGGAAGATACCCGGCCTGTGGTTCCACCGGCTCTGGATTCGGATGCATTTAAGAAAGATGTAAAGATCTTACAGGATTATGCAGATAATGTCACGCATGAACGAAGAAGGATCGCCAATTTCTGGCAAGACGGTCTTGGTACCTACACTCCTCCGGGACACTGGAATGATATCGCAGGGGAATTTATCCTCAAATACAAGCTTAATTCTATACGGACTGCCCGCGTCTTTGCCTACATGAATATGGCGATCATGGACGGTGGGATCAGCTGCTGGGATGCCAAGTACTACTATTACTACCCTCGACCCATCCAGCTGATCAAGGATTTTGAGACGATTGCGGGCACGCCAAATTTCCCAAGCTATACATCTGGACATTCTGTTTTCTCCGCAGCTGCAGCGGAGGTATTAACTTATGTATTTCCTCAGGAAGGAACACTCTTTCAAGACTGGGCGGAAGAAGCAGCTATCTCCAGGGTTTATGGAGGAATCCATTGGACTTTTGATGCGACAGTAGGAACCACCCAAGGAAGGGATGTAGCCCAATACACAATTGATGTCGCCAAAATGGACGGCGCAGATAATTAATATCGAAACACTAAACACATGAAATCATCAAAGATTCCATGTGACAATAAAAAATCAAATTATAATCGTATGCAAAATTATACCAAAATACTAGTGTTAGCTATCGCGATGTCTTTAGCTTATCTAAATACTTACGCACAAGGCTGCGTGGCAATCAGACAATTCTCTGGCCTCGGGAATGCTGTAGGTCAGGGAAATATTCTCAATCAGGGTGAATGGAACGTCAGTGCCAACTACCGCTATTTCAAATCATTTAGACACTTTGGGGGAACGGAGGAACACCCCAATCGGGTAGAACAGGGCACCGAAGTGATCAATAAGCAGCATGGTCTGGATATCAATATCAGCTATGCCTTTTCGGAGCGGCTTTACGGAATCGTATCTCTTCCTTTTCAATACAATGAACGTAGTTCCCTGTATGAACATAATCGGACTGATAGACATACTACTTATTCCAAAGGATTCGGAGACATGCGGATCGGAGCTGGATACTGGCTGCTTTCAGGTGAAAAAGCCAAAAAAGGAAATACAGCAATTGGGCTTGGAGTCAAATTCCCAACTGGTGATTATGCCGCCACTAGTACCTTCTATAGAGGGGATGAAGGAACACCTACTGAAATGACTGTCGATCAATCTATTCAGTTGGGAGATGGAGGTACTGGCCTGATCGTGGATTTCCAGGGGCTCTGGAATGTAGGAGGGACTTTCTTCTGGTATTATGATGGGTTTTATATGTTCAACCCCAAAGAAACGAATGGAACTCCTACCAATAGAAGCCGTCCTAACGAAGCAATCATGAGTGTTCCGGATCAGTTTGCCCTGAGAACTGGGGTTTTTAAGTCATTTGAAAAAATCCACGGGCTAGGCGTTTCCCTTGGTGGAAGAATTGAAGGGATTCCTGTCCGTGACGCTTTTGGCGGAAGTGAAGGGTTTAGAAGACCTGGCTACATTATTTCTGTAGAGCCAGGGGTAAGCTATATGCTGGGAAATGTGACAGGAACCCTGAATGTTCCTATAGCTTTATTAAGAAACAGGACTCAAAGTGTAACAGACATTGAAAATTCCACGCCTGACAAGGTGGTTCATGGTGATGCGGCCTTTGCTGATTACCTGATCAATTTCACAGTAGCAGTGAGGATTCCAAAGAAAGCTAAAGAGGTATTTAATTCACTTTAATCTTACTAACCCCAAAAGCAGCATTGCCTTTGGGGTTTTGTTCTTTTATGCCCAGTGCCAATTTCCTTTAAGATGGATTTCCCATAGTTCACTGGGATTTTGTGCCATACCTAGGAAGATACCCGAGTTCACCACCCTCTAAATAACTAGTCCTATGAAATCGACACGATTAAAATCATCATTAAAATACACAGGGCAATGATTATTTTAATCGTCAAAGATTCCATGTGGCCATAAAAAAATCAATTATAAACTCATGAAAATCTTGTTTTACTTTGGTTTAGGCTTTTTGCTGGTGTTTGAATTTCTGAAAATTTATTTCATCATGCCCTTTCCGGGCAGCCAGCAATGGGATAGCATTGATTTCGCCTACTTCCTGCATCGCTACAAAGCTGTGTTTTGGACGGTCGCTTTGATTTTGACAGGCATTGGCTTCAAACCGGCCATATTAGGTTCAAAAAAATGGATTCCCTTCGGTTGCCTTATTTTGACTGTAGGTCTGATCGGTTTCTTCAATTTCAAAATGGCAGCGGATGCGATGTTCAAAGAGCCGGAATCGCTAACCTTTGAAACTAAGGACGAATTTACAGGAAGTGATAGTATGCTCGTTGTGGTTACTGGTGATGAATTTGTCTCCAAAGCTTATCCTGTCCGCTATCTGGTATATCATCATCAGGTAAGGGATGTTATCGGCAGTGATCCGGTAATGGTCACTTATTGCAGTGTCTGTCGGACGGGTAGGGTCTTTTCTCCCTATATCAATGGCAAAGAAGAGTCTTTCAGATTAGTAGGGATGGACTATTTCAATGCGATGTTTGAAGACTCCCAGACAGGTAGCTGGTGGCAGCAAGCAACAGGGGAGGCTATTGCCGGACCCCTTAAAGGGCAAAAGCTAGAAGAGTTGGAGGCGTTGCAGATGAGTGCCTACACGTTTTTCCGTTCCTATCCCAATGGATTGATTATGGAGCCTGACCCAGCTTTCCTTTCCAGCTATGACTCTCTTGGAAAATACGAGCTTGGAAAAAGCGAGAGTAAGCTTACCGGTACCGACCCTTTTTCGTGGAATGAAAAGTCCTGGGTGATCGGTATCATCCTGGATGGGAAATCCAAAGCGTATGACTGGAATGCGTTGAAGGAAAAACGGATCATTCACGATGAAATAGGAGGAGAGTCAATCGTGCTTTTGCTTTCCAGTGATTCACAGAGTTTTGTGGTTTTCAAGCGAAGAGCAACCGATTTCTTTACATGGAAAAACGACATCCTGACCTCAGATCTTGGGGAAACTTACTCCTATACCGGAAAATCCCAAGATCTCAATTATCCCGACCTTGAGCGGGTTCCTGCATACCAGGAGTTCTGGCACAGCTGGAGAACCTTCAGACCAAATTCAACAAAATACCCATAATAATAGACCAAAATAACCATGCCCCATATTGATTTAGAAGAACATCTACCCGGAATCACCAGCCTTTTGGAGTATCGCAGAGATTCCGCTGAACCAATCAGAAACCTGACTCAACTCCTGATGCGGGGAGCTTCCACGCTGACGGAAGGGGAACGGGAACTGATAGCGACTGTGGTTTCTCATGGAAACCAATGTCGCTTTTGCACCGCAGCTCATGCCTCAGTGACCAATAGTCTATTGGGAGAATGCGAAACAGTCGAAGCAATAAAGCAGGATATCGAAACAGCCCCCGTTACGGAGAAAATGAAAGCACTGCTTTCGATTGCCTCACTGGTTCAAAAAAGCGGTAAGTTGGTGACCTCTGAGTCAGTTGGCCGTGCCAAAAGTGCGGGAGCTACAGATCTTGAAATACATGATACGGTACTGATCGCAGCGCTTTTTTCTCTGTACAACAGGTATGTGGACGGTCTTGCGACCAACATGCCAAAGGACGAATCGTACTTCAAAAATCTGACTGAGCGTCTGACTACACAGGGATATAGAAGAAACCCTGGAGGCTACGATCATTTGAAAGAAGTTGTAAACCTCGATAAGCCATGAGAAAGCATCTATTGACGGTTTTTTTACTGGTGTTGTTAAGTTCTGTGACAACCGCTCAGACGGTTCTTAAAGGGAAGGTGCTAGCTGCTGATAGCGGAGAGGTGATCGTAGGTGCCACAGTGATGATCAAAGGTAGACTCACAGGGACAGTGACAGATAACCTTGGCGCATTTGAACTTCCCACTTCTGTGTCATTTCCCCTTACGTTGGATATTTCATATTTGGGCTATCAAAAAACCAGTGTTGAAGTCTCGAATTCAGAACCGATTATCATCCGGCTGGAAATTGCCACCGAACTTTTGGGGGAAGTAGTCTTTTCAGCTTCAAGGATTGAGGAAACAATTTTCCAATCCCCGGTAACCATCGATAAAATGGATATGAAAGTGATCCGGCAAACACCTTCATTTAGCTTCTATGACGGAATTCAAAATCTCAAAGGAGTCGATCTGGTCACAAGTGGGTTGACCTATAAACAGATAAACACCAGAGGTTTTAATGAAATAGGAAACCCTAGATTTCTTCAGCTCATAGATGGTGTGGATAATCAAACACCGGGTTTGAATTTTGCAGTAGGTAATCTTTTTGGTTCTAACGATCTGGATATGGAAAGTGTAGAACTGATCCCCGGGGCAGCATCAGCATTATACGGGCCGGTGGCCTTCAATGGGGTTTTGATGATGCGGACCAAAGACCCATTCCTCTATCAGGGACTAAGTGTACAAGCTAAAACCGGAATAAACCATCTCAGTGAGGCCTATACTGATCCATCCGGAATTTATGATTTTTCACTACGATATGCCAAAGCATTTAATAACAAATTCGCCTTTAAGCTTAACGCGTCAGCTTTTAAAGGATTGGATTGGTACGCCACAAATTATGAGGATATCGATGCCTTGACTCCGCCTGAGCAGAGAGGAGACACTAATCCTGCTCGCGATGCCCTGAACATTTACGGTGATGAAGTCGCTGTGACTATTCCGGACATAGGAAGGGTAGCGCGGACAGGATATGAGGAAAAAGACCTGATGGATTACAATTCAAAAGGATTGGGCGTAAATGCGTCTTTGCATTATCGGATCAATGAAAATATGGAATTGAGCTATGGATATCAATGGGGGAAAGGTAAGGCTGCTTATACGGGGAGTAACCGCTTTATGCTAAACAACTTTGTTCTTCAACAACACAAGCTGGAATTGAAAGGGAGCAATTTCTTTGTTCGTGGGTACATGGTGTCAGAGGATTCTCATGACTCATACAATTCCCGTGCTCTTGGTCAGCATATCAACCGGACTTGGGTAAAAGATTTGAATGGTCAGATAGTATCTCCTGATGAAGCTGATGCAACCTGGTTTGAAAGGTACGGTGCAGCATACAATGGCTTGGTTTCGAGTGTGAGTGGAGGGGATCATTCTTTAGCAAGGACTTTTGCGGATGAGGGTAGATTTGTCCCCGGCACTGCGGAATACGAGAATGAAAAAAATCGACTAATCCATGTTCAAGGCCTTGATGGAGCGGGGATACTTAGCCAAAGCCGTTTTTATCATGCCGAAGGGCAGTATGACTTCAGCAGACATATCGGATTTGTGGACCTGTTGGTAGGCGGGAATTTCAGGCTCTATGACATGTTTACAAATGGTACCTTGTATGATGATGTGGACAAAGCTATAATCATTAAAGAAGGAGGAGCCTTTGTCCAGGTATCCAAGCATTTTTTGGATAGCAAACTCCGGTTTACCGTTTCCGAGCGATATGACAAGAATCAAAACTTTGATGGCAGATTCACACCTAGAATTGCTGGCGTTTTCACTCCTTCCGAACGACATAGCTTTAGAGCTTCGTATCAAAACGGTTTTAGAAACCCTACTCCGGGGGATCAATACATCCATCTCAATGTAGGGCCGATAATTATTTTGGGGGGCGTACCGGGTAATAGTGAAGGGTTGAATGTATATGAGAATTCTTACACAGCATCTTCCGTAGGCGCATTTGGGACTGCTTTTGGACAGGAAGTAGGCTCAGGAGTACCATTTGAAGAGGCTTTAATGGATAACATGCCACTTCTCAAACAATCAGATGTGGATTACATCAAACCTGAGCGGATATCCACATTTGATCTGGGATATAGGGGAGCCTGGGGGAATAATTTCTCTGTAGATATCAATTACTACACTAGTCGATACACAGATTTTATCATCAACACCGTGGTGATTCGACCGGATAATGAAATCCTGCTTCCTGATGGTAGCATGAGCCCTATGGCTGCGGCAGATATCCTAACAGGGAATATCCAGGCTTTTCAACTATATACAAATGCCTCTGATGTGGTTTCTTCTCAAGGGGTCTCACTTGGGCTCAATTATACCTTTTCGAAAGGCTACTTGTTGGGAGCAACCGGAACTTGGGCGTCTTTCGATCTTATGGATGCAGATGCCGAAAATGTTCCCGCATTCAATACACCCGAGTTCAAAACCGGGGTCACCTTCGGGAATGCCGAGGTTACTGACCGATTGGGTTTCAATGTAGCCTGGAGATGGCAGGATGGATTTGACTGGAGAGGCACTTTGACGCAGCTGAGTCCCGGAAGGATTGAAGCCTACACTATGATTGATGCACAATTAAGCTATAAACTGCCGGGCATGAAGTCTGTGGTAAAGATCGGAGCTAACAATCTTTTGAACAATCAGGTGTATCAGGCATACGGATCACCGACTGTGGGAGGTATGTATTATATCAGTTTGACTTTTGATGAAATGTTCCGGTGATTCCTCAGACTATTTCCTTGAAAAATGCCAAAATTCAGGGAGAGAGAATTATCTCTCCCTATCTCTGGGGAGTGTTTTTTATTTGCTTTCTGGCGAATGTCAGTGGGGGAGTAGTTTCCACCATCGCATCGGTGTATTTGCCGGTTATTTCGGCAGAAATGTCTAGGATGACGATGGGAGAAAGAGCAGCTGAAGATGTGAGTGCCTATATCAATGCGCTGTATTTGGTAGGCTGGGCTACGGGAGGTTTATTTTGGGGCATAGTGTCAGATAGATTGGGCAGGTCTAGAGCGCTTAGTTTATGTCTGGCTTCAGTAGGTATTTTTACACTAATGGTTTCTTTTGCCCCATCATGGGGTCTAGTGGTGGTTTTTCGTCTCTTGGGAGGATTTGCAGTAGGAGGGGTGATGGTAATAACGATGACATTGCTATCTGAAATATGGCCTTCAGAGACAAGGTCGCAGGTAATGGGAATTGTGTCGGTGGGTTTCCCTGTTGGGATATTCTCATCAGGGCTGATTAATGCCCTTGTGAGTAATTGGAGGCAGGCATTTTGGATTGGAGTTGTTCCAATTGCCTTGGCTGTGTTTGGTTTTCTTATAATCAGGGAATCATCACAATGGCTCTTTTCAAAACAATTGAAAAGCGGTAAAAACCAAGAGAAACTATTCCCAAAAACCCCTGGGCTGTTCTACGGAGCGATGATATTCGGCACCATGCTGATTGTACTTTGGTCAATATTTTCTTGGATGCCTACTTGGGTCCAGAGTATTCTTTCTGGATCTGATGGACAGACTGAACGGGGAGCAATAATGATGATTTTGGGTGGAGGAGGGATTCTGGGTGGAATATTGTCCGGGTGGATAGTTAAGGTTTTGGGTGAAAGAAAAGCTTTGCTCATATGCTTTTTGGGAGTTTTCGGCATGTCAGTCTTTCTATTCGGTTTTATGCGAGAATTCTCAGGTTGGGTTTATTTGGGAGCAGTGATCCTTTCTTTTTTCTTTGGAATCAGCCAAGGCGTGCTTTCCTTTTATATTCCCCAGCTATTTGAAGTAACTGTGCGGGCCCGTGCTACTGGCTTTTGTTTCAATGCCGGCAGATTTGTCACTGCTGCAGCAGTCTTCTCCTTAGGAATGCTTGTTTCCTTTTTTGGGGGATATGGAAATGCACTTTTAGGCTTTTCAATCCTTCTGGTTCCAGGGTTTCTTTTTGTCCTTTTCAGTGCACCTTATCAATCAAAACAATAAAAATGTCTTATATAGATTTAGGAAATGACCTTCCGGGAATTCGAAGTCTGGTGACTTTTCGTCCAGATACAGGAAAGCACTTGTATGATTTGGCCAGGGTAATTTTGGCAGAAAACAATTCGCTGTCAAAAGCGGAGAGGGAACTTATAGCCGCTCACGTTTCTAACCTGAATGGCTGTATATTTTGTACGCAAAGCCATGCCTCTGCGGCAAGGTATGCATTTCAGGAGCAATCATCGTTGGTGGACGAAGTACTGAAGTCAGGAAAATCCACCCAGCTAAGTCCCAAGATGAACGTCTTACTGGAAATCGCCGGGATTGTACAGCAAAGCGGGAAGCTTGTTTCAAAAGAACTGATTGATTCAGCGAAGAAGCTAGGGACTAAGGACATGGAAATTCACGACACGGTCCTGATAGCTGCGGTATTTTGTATGTTTAATAGGTATGTAGATGGGCTTCAGGCATATACCCCAATGGATGATGCTGACTATAAATATATGGGAGAAAGAATGATCACCCTTCAATATCAATTTCCAATACAATAAACACTATACTGAAATGGCGCATATAGATTTAAATAATGACCTTCCCGGAATCCGGGGACTGATGGCTTTCCGGCCGGAAGTGGCCGCGCATTTGAATGAACTCGCTGAACTGCTCCTAAGGGCTGATAATTCTCTTTCCAGAGGAGAGCGGGAGCTTATCGGGACATATGTTTCTTATCTAAATGACTGTGCCTATTGCCAGTCAGCACACCAGGTTTTGGCACAGCATTATATGGAATGTGGACTGGAAGAAATGGAGAAAATAAAGCGAAATCCGGAAACTTCAGATCTCCCACCAAAACTAAAGACGTTATTGGCTATCGCAAAGTGCGTCCAACTAGGTGGAAATGCGGTAAGTGAGAACGTAATAAATCTGGCAAGGAAAGAAGGGGCCACAGATCTGGAAATTCATGATACAGTTTTGATTGCGGCTTCTTTCTGTATGTTTAACAGGTATGTGGATGGATTGGGGACACATGCACCCTCTGATATCCAGTTTTATTTGGGTAGGGCAGAAAGTCGGGCCAAGGAAGGATATGCTGCTTACAATCCGCTTCATTAGGGGTTATATCTTCGCCGGTTCCCTAACTTCTTTTTTCAAGCTTTTCGTAGCCAAAATCATTAATGAAATTGCTAAAACAAATAGGAGAGCTGCAATGATAGAAAGTACATAGACCTCATCTTGGAAGTTTTTCCAGGCGAAAAGCCCTAGGGAAGAAAGTGTAACGGTGAACATGAAAAACATCGGAATGGTCACAAAGAGTGCATTGATATTTTTCTTGATCAGCCATACTGCAATGGTCAATAATGCAAGGGCCGCCAATAGTTGATTTGCGGAGCCGAAAATTGGCCAAAGGGTAGTGAATTCGCCTGATAGCAATAATAAAATGGAGAATATGACTACGATTCCTGTAGAAGCATACCGGTTTTTTGCCAAAAACTGGCCAGCCGCCTGAGGTACGTCTTCGAAATATTCCTGTAAAGTAAATCTAGCCAGTCTGGTACAGGTGTCCAGGGTAGTAAGTGCAAAGGCAGAAACGGTCAGGGCTACAAAGCCTACCGCAAATTCTTCTGAGATTCCCAGAGTGGAGATCATTCCTCCAAGACCGGTAGAGAAAAGAGCAACAGGGCCTTCTCCGGAGAGACGGGATATGTATTCTGATCTTGTCAAGATGACCACAGCCCCTACTGAGATGATCGCAAGAAATGATTCAATCAGCATTCCCCCAAATCCTACCAGTTTGGCATCTGACTCCTTGTCCAGTTGCTTGGAAGTGGTGCCTGAAGCCACTAGGGAATGAAATCCACTGATGGCACCACAGGCAATAGTTACAAAGAGGACAGGGAAAATATAGCCTAGATTTTCATCAGAAACATGGATTTCGTTGCTCATCTGTATCTCAGGGTTGGCGATGAAAACACCCAATACCCCGGCGATAATCAATCCGTAAAGTAAAAAACTGTTCAGGTAGTCTCGTGGCTGTAACAACATACTTACCGGGGTCACTGAGGCCAGAAATGCATAGGCTAAGAGCACCAGAATCCAGATTTTGTAATCCAGCGTAAAGGGGATTTTCATGCCCAGGTACACAAAGAAGTACATCAGGATCACTCCGACAACAGAGATGATGAGAAACGCAGTCTTTTTATTGCCCACTGATTTATTAACTATCCCAAAAGCTATAGCTAACAAAATAAACAGGATGGATGCCGAAGCTACCCCTGGGTTTGTAACAAATGTTTTGGCAATAATGTCGGCGAATACGCCGATTACCAAAATTAATGTGGAAAAACTGAAGATAACAAAGAGCTGCTTTCCCTTCATCCCGATTTGATTTCGGATGATTACCCCGATTGATTTTCCATTGGTCTTCAGCGAAGTAGCCATGCTTCCTAGGTCATGTACCGCGCCAAAGAAAATCCCTCCTACCAAAATCCAGATCACAGCCGGTATCCACCCAAAGGTCACTGCTATGATAGGTCCTACAATCGGACCCGCCCCGGCAATGGAAGCAAAATGATGCCCCAAAACCACAATTGGTTTACTTGGCTCATAATCTACTCCGTCCCGGTGCGTATGTGACGGAGCTGGGTTTTTATCGCTTAAACCAAATTTCCGGTATACAATTTTACCGTAAATGGTATAGGCCAAAAACAAGATGACTGCTGAAATGAGAAGGAGAACGGCAAGGTTCATGAATGGAAATTTGGAAGTTGTGAGATTTTTCAGTGAAAAACCTATGCTAATTGGTTGATTTCAAAATAAGGCAATTTATACTTCTCCCCAAAGTAAAGTTTATCACCTTACTTGGTTTACTGTTTTTCGGACTCTTTCATCACTTCAGCAGGGGCGGGCAAATTGTTATTTGATTTGGTCTCCCACCGTCAATACCTGCCCATCTTTTAACAATTGGGTCTTCAGATTTTCATAGGGAAGATCTTGGACACTGGTTCCGTTTTCTAATGCCATCACTGCCGCAGTAGCTCCGGATTGTCCCAAGATCATGAACACAGGTTCCATCCGGATCGAACCAAATGCATTATGACTTGCGGAAACTGCTACAGGAACGACGAGATTTGTGATTTCCTCTTTTTTGGGAACAATGGAACCATAGGCTATCTCGTAGGGACCAGGCAATCCAACTCCTATATCCCCTTCATTTTGGACATGCCCATTTTCATCTATAAAGCGCTGAATATTATGGGAATCAATGGTGTATGATCCCATGCCCACTGACTCTGGGGTAGGTTTTTTCTGAAGCAATTCGTTTTCTGTCATTACGTATTTGCCGATCATCCTTCTCGCTTCCCTTACATAGATTTGATGTGGCCAGTTGCCATTATCAATAAATTCATCCTTCGCCAATCCCCATTTCTGAAATTCTTCCTGGGTTTCTTTAGGCACTCTAGGATCATTTGCCACAAAGTAAAGCAGCCCTTTCTGATAGTTTTCATGCTCTTTGATGATCTCTTTTCTTCGCTCATAACTAGCCTCTGGATATTCATAGTTCATTCCAATATTGTCAGAGCTAAAAGGGCCATGGTTGTTTGTGTCTGTTTTCCTGTTGGGGATCATATCGAATTTATCAAACCATTCCCTCCAGCCTGCATCGAAGATTCGTACCAAGAGCTCGTACTGGGTGGAATCGTAATTGTCGGGTTTTGGAAAAGGAACCCTGTTGTCTGGATGATTGGACATGCAGGTTCTGAAGCAATATGCTTGGATTTTATTGTCACCTTCTCCCTTCACTCCCGGGTCTTCTGCACTAATTTTTGGGATGAGTCCAGAGGATGGGTCGCCGGGAATCCAGTACGGATCAATAGGGTTGTCCAGGACCTGGAAATGGTGGCGGTGGTGATAAACACCGGTTTGGATACCATTCCATTCCTCATTATATACACTGGTTGCTTCCCTTCCTACATGATAACTCACCCCGGCTGCGGCCATCAGGTCACCTTCATACGTAGCATCGATAAACATTCTACCCTTGAATTCCTTTCCGTTCAATGTCCTGATGGCAGTAATCTTTCCATCTTCCACAGTTACCCCTGCGTCCCTGTCCAACCACTCGTCGCGATAAAGTTCTATTCCCATTTCCTTTATCCATTCGTCAAAAACTTCCTCTGCGACGTGTGGCTCAAAGATCCACATCGTCCGCTGATCTCCGTCTATAGCCGGTGTACCCTGGCCTTTGTTTCCAAAATCAGACGGGTCTTCCCATTTCCACGCGCCTTCTTGCTGGTACTTATTGTATACCCGTTGGTAAAATTCGCGGGAAAGCCCACCGATCACCTCCTTTTTACCGGTGTCAGTCCAGCCCAATCCACCCGAAGAGAGCCCTCCCAAATGCGTATCCGGTGATATGAGTAGAACGGATTTCCCCATTTTCTTGGCTTGGATTGCTGCTGTAATTGCCCCTGAAGTCCCTCCGTATACAATCACGTCGGTTATGTTTTCCTGTTTTTCTCTTGGGCTGCAGGATACTAAAGCATGGATTGCCAAAAAAGATAAGATGCAGAATTTAATGCTGTCTATGATTTTCATGTGTTTATAATTGTTTTTAAGGCCATATGGAATCTCGCACGGCGTATAATCATTCCTCTGTGTGTTGCGTGCAACATGCTCGATTTCATGAGTTTAATGTTTAAAAGTAGCAGGTGTAGTCCCCAAATAATAGTTACTCCAATCTCTGCTTATTTTCAAGCAATTCAGATTTGAGCTTTTCATAAGATAAATCCTGTAGCGCGACATTATCGTCTATGGCCAAAGAGGCTGCGATGGCAGCGGATTGTCCCAAAACCATAAACACAGGCTCCATACGGATAGACCCAAAGGCGATATGTGTAGCACTGACACAAACAGGTACCAATAAATTATTTGCCTCCTCTTTTTTAGGGATTATAGCTCTATAGCTGATAGGATAAGGGCCGTCTACATGGGCTTCTACATTCCCTTCATTTTGCACATAGCCGTTGTGGTCCACATACCGCTGGATATTATGTGAATCCATCCCATAAGCAGCCAGGCCAACCGCATCTTCAATGACTTCGAGTCTTTCGCAGTGGCGCTGTGTCATCACAAGATCACTGACCATACGTCTTGCTTCACGTATATACAGTTGATTTTGCCATCCGTCTTCATTCTCAAATTCATCCTTAGTAGTTCCCCACTGGGAATATACATTCCTGACTTTCTCCGGGATTCTTGGATGATTGGCCAGCGTCCACATCAAACCCTGCTGATAGTTACGGTGAGCTTCAACTATCTTTTCGCGTTCTTCATAGCTTGCTTCCGGATATGCATGATTTTGCCCAACAAAATCAGTTGAAAACCCCTGTCTGTTATTTGTGTCTGTTTTGCGGTTTGGCATAGTGGAATTGATCCATGGTAATTGGGTTTCCCCTGCCTCAAAATTCCTGAAAAGCAATTCATAGTTTATTTCTTCATAGCCCTCTGGCTTTTTGAATGGGATTCTGTTGTCCGGGTGATCTGTCAGGCACATTCTAAAACCGTACGCCTGGACTTTTTTGTCTCCAGAACCATCTATCCCAGGCCCGCCTTCAATGATGTAAGGAAGAAGTCCGCTTGCTGGGTTTCCTTTTTCTATGTAAGGATCCACACCCGGTACAAAATTATGGTTTCGGGCATTCCTGGATGCCTTTCCTTTAAGTGTCACACTCCAGTAGTTAGCCTGAACACCATTAAGCGATTCCTTGTATTGATCATTACTCTCTCTGCCTACGGTATAACTCACCCCTGCTGTAGCTAGTAGGTCACCTTCGTAGGTAGCATCCATAAACATCTTTCCTTCAAATGTTTTTCCGCTTTCCATGGTAATAGACTGGATTTTTCCATTGGATTTTTCCACCCCATCATCAGTTCTCAACAGCCTTTCCCCATAGACTATGTCTACTTTCTCATCCTCCAGCATCTGATGATAAACTTTCAATGCTGCTGAAGGCTCAAATGTCCACATGGCATCTTCCCCTTCCTTGGTTCTGGTCTGTCCGCTGTCCATATACTCGTTTTTCTTCTGCCAATTCCAGTTTTCCGGCTGATCATAATAGGCTTTGATCCCTTGGTAAAATTCTCTTGATATTCCACCTATAGCCTGTTTGTTGCCAATATCTGTCTGCCCAAGTCCCCCAGTTGTCAGGCCTCCTAGTCGATGTGAAGGCTCGATAAGTACTACTGATTTTTCCATCCTTGATGCTTGAATTGCAGCAGCTATTCCTGCAGAGGTGCCTCCATAAATGACAATGTCATAACTTTGGGAAAAGGCATGTTGAGATAGAAATGTATAGAGAACAATACTTATTGCAATTAGTATTTTTTTCATTTTGTAATAGTTGAAACTGTTGAAGTAATGATAATTCCCCTTCCAATAACATGGCTCCCTCTCACTCGTAGTAGTTGTAGAAGAGGGGGCCATGTTAGTGAATTTAAATTACGGTTAAAATCAATAACCTGGGTTTTGGGTTAAAGCAGTGTTTGTTTCCAGTTCGATTCGTGGAATAGGCCATAAATAATCACGGCCTGGGTTGAAAGCTCTTGTTTCAATTACCACCATGTCGTCTGCATTGCTGACATTGTCATAATTTGGGGTTCCTATCGGATCAATCATTGGAGGCTCATTAAGCCATCCTCCTTCTCCATACCGGTTGACCCTTCCTCTGACCGGGCCAGGTAGTACTTCCTCTGCTATTTTCCATCTGCGAATATCAAAGTATCGAAACCCTTCCATTCCCAATTCACTCCTTCTCTCTTTGCGGACTATGTTTCTCAGCTCATCCTGTGTCTTGCCACTGGTAATCGCTGGCATTTGCACTGATTCCCTTCCCCGGATTGAATTCAGAGCCTCATAGACTGATGCATCCAATTCATTCATTTCGACTTTGGCTTCTGCATAATTCAACAAAACTTCTCCCAACCTGAAAATAGTAAGACCTTGATCAGAAGCACCTACATTGGTAGGATAATCTGCTGCATCCACATGCTTTCGAAACAGGTATCCGGTAAATGAAGCATAGGCATGCTGGGCTTCAATATTCGGGACCCGTACTTTTTCATCTCCCCGAAACTCCCAGGTTTGCGTACTGTCCTTATGCGTTTCAAAAACCCAATTCACCAACCTTGATCCGGGTACCACCAAAGTATACCCTAAACGGGGGTCTCTATTTTCAAATGGCCGCTGAGTGTTATAAAGTGGAGATTTATCAATCGGTAATCCGTCTATGCAATCGAACGTGTCCACAAAATCCTGTGGTGGCTTCTTATTTGAATGCCCCAATGCCATTCTGGACAAGAAGTCCCTGGGTGTATTATGGGTAGTCACCCCTCTAAGATACTGAACCCTCATGATCACCTCTGGTGAATCGTCCCCTGAGAATGTAAACATTCCTGCATAATCCGGGTCAACTTGATATGCACCTGAATCCATGAGTTCTTTCGCGGCAGAAGCCGATTCCTCCCATCTTTCATTCCAGAGCGCAACCCGGGAAATCAAAGCCAACACAGAGCCTTTCGTAACCCTGCCCTTTTCAGAAGCATCCATAGGAAGGTATTCCTTGATTTCATCCAATTCTGAAAGCACAAAATCTATTACCTCGCTTTTTGGGGTTCGCGGTGTTTGCGATTCTTCCAGTGTTAGGGTAGTGGTGACTAATGGTATATCTCCGTACAGTTCTGCCAGATAGGCATAGAAATAGGCTCTCAAGAATCTCGCTTCTCCTACCAGACGGTTGTATTTTGCAGGATCCATTGTCGCTCTGAGTTCCTCAGATCCGGAAGTAATGTAATTTACCCGGTTGATTGCTCTATAAAAGGCAGACCAAAATCCATTGGTGTACCCATTGTCTGCGTTTTGTTCTCCTCTTCCCAGGGCTTGAAGTGCGTTTCCGTTTCTTTCCCATCCATCGTCCGAAGCAAAATCAAAAGACAAAAACCACACGGCATTTTCAGGTTTATACCAGAGTCTGTTATATACGCCGGTAACAGCCATCTCCAGTTCTGTTTCATTAGCAAAAAAGGTCTCACTAGACGGAGAGTCTAGTGGTAACCTATCCAAATATTGATCATCACAGGACTGAAAGAAAACCAATAAGGAAACAGTACATATATATTTAATTAGCTTTATCATAGTTGTGGGTGTTTAGAAGGTGAGATTTAATCCCATGGTATAGGTGGACATCTGAGGGTACCACCCGCCATCACTTACTGGCGCTTCAGGATCATATCCCTCGTAAAAATTGGTCACAGTAAACAGATTACGACCGCTCAGATACAACCTTAGATTCTGCACTTTTAGCTTTTGCAGGATGTGGTTAGGGAAAACATACCCTAGCTGTACACTTTGAAGACGCAGATAGGCAGCGTTGCTCATCCAAAAACTGGAAGTCTGCTGGTTGTTGGTCTGGTTCCAAGCCAATCGCGGATAGCTGGCATTGGGATTTTCCGGTGTCCATCGATCTTTATGTTGTTCCTGGACGGTTCCTCCTAAGAAAAAAGGCATAATTCCTTGGCCATACAAGTAGCCATCAGCCTTTCCTACTCCCTGAAAAAACACGGACAGATCAAATCCTTTGTATCCACCATTCAGCTTTAACGCGTAGGTGTATCTAGGAATATTACTTCCAATCACGGCCAAATCCCGGTCATTGATCATTCCATCTCCATCCAGATCTTTGTATTTGATATCCCCTGGTGCTACATTCCCAAATTGTGTGGCGTGATTATCCACCTCTTCCTGGGTCTGAAAGTATCCATCTGCGACATACCCGAAGAAAGAATCAACCGGATGACCTTCCCTGTCTACGGTCAGCCCGGTATTGTTGATGCCTCTCATGTCAATAACCTCATTTATCACATCCGAAAAATTCACCATTACCCCATAATTGAAATCTCCGATCCTGTTTCGGTAATTCAGCATAAATTCATAGCCGGTATTGTGGACTTCACCGGCATTTTGGAATGGGGCATTCAATCCAAGAGTCAATGGGATATTTAAGGGTAATAAAATATCCTTGGTCTTTCTTTTATAATAATCTACCGTGACATCCAATTTGCCCCAAAGATTAAATTCCAAGCCAATATCTGTTGTTTCGGTAGTCTCCCATTTAATGTCCTTGTTGGCCATGCTGTTCAGTGCAGCACCTGGAGAGTTGATTCCATCGAACGCATAATCCTGAGCACTGCCTCCCAGAGAAATAAATGCAGCGTAAGGATATAGTCCAATGTTTTGATTTCCTAGCCTACCCCAAGAGGCTCTAAGCTTTAGCTGATCAATCACATCGCTTGTGCCTTCCATAAAGGATTCTTCAGAAATTCTCCATCCTGCAGAAAATGAAGGAAAAACACTTGCCCGGTTTCCTTCGGCAAACCGGGAAGAGGCATCTCTTCTTAAGTTGGCTTCAAATAAATAGCGCTCATCAAAATTGTAGGTGGCTCTGCCAAAAAGTGACTGAAGTGCCCAATGGTCTGCTGATCCACCTGTTTGCTCATTCAGCCGGTTACCTGCATTGATCTGTTGGTAGTCAGGGAGTGGAAACACTTCCCTTTTAGCAGAAATCCATTGATTGGTCTGATCTTCTTGCTGATAACCTGCCGTAAGACCAAAAGTATGAATGTCATTGAAAGTTTTGTCAATGGAAATCATAGCCCGAAAGTTATTGTACCATTCCCTTGTATACTTTTCGGTCAGTGAATTTCGCTGGGGAACAAAGAACGTCGGGGTTTCTCCATCGCGTGCATAGGTTTGGGTAATGTTAGAAAAGTTCTTTTCATGGGGGTTCCACAGCTTTGGTGCATACATCACTTCTGCAGAAAGCCAATCTGTTAATTTGTAATTTAGTCTGAAGTTCAATATCGCATCCAGGCTCTCCACAGTACTTATGCCCCCGTCTTTTGCCCTTGCCAATGGATGATCGCCATTCCACCCCTCACCATATCGTCCGTTTGATAAAATGCCAACTTCATTTGCAGGGATTCTGCGCATCCAGTGAAAGACATAGCCGGTACCATCGGAAGGTTGTTTTTGATCGGCTTGTCTTAAAAAGATATCCATAGATAACTTGAGTCTGTCTGTCACATTGATATCTGAGTTGAACCGTAGGTTGTAGCGTTTGAAGCTAGTATTGGGAATGATGCCATTTTGATCCAGATAACTAAAAGAACCTAGCACCTTTGCTTTTTCGTTCCCCGCATTTACGCTTACGTTATGGCTCTGCATAAAAGCGGAATTGCTCATCGTCAGTTCTTGCCAATCCGTATCCGGATATTGATCTGATGGCATCCCTGCCATGTAATCTGCTATAAACTGATCTGAATATTGCGGGTCATTTCCAATGTTGGTAAATGCTTCATTCGCCAGCATCATGTGATCCAATGCACCCACTATTTCAGGCATACGCGTTGGGACTTGTAAACCCGCATACATATTGTAGTTTACATGTACCCCGTCTTCCCCTCTCTTTGTGGTGATTAATACTACTCCATTTGCAGCTCTGGAACCATAAATCGCCGCTGAAGCCGCATCTTTTAATACAGAAATACTTTCTATCTCATTAGGATCAACGTTGTTCATATTTGTTTCAACTCCATCTACCATAATCAGTGGATTGGAATCTCCCAAAGTGCCGACACCCCTTATTCTGATATTTCCGCCGTCGCTGCCTGGCTGCCCGCTTCGCTGGGTAACGGTGACTCCTGGGGCAACGCCCTGTAGGACCATGGATGATTGTCCTACTGGCTGGTTTACTATTTCATCAGAAGAAATTGCGCTGACTGCGCCGGTGAGGTTGACTTTTTTCTGTGTGCCATAGCCTACTACGATTACTTCTTCCAGATCAGAAAGACTTTCGGCCATAGTTATGGTAAGCTCACTTTGATTGCCTACTTCAATCGTTTGCTCCTCGTACCCGATAAACGAGAATACCAAAATGCCTCCCTCTGGTACGTCAATTGAAAATTTGCCATCTACATCAGAAATTGTACCCTGGGTAGTCCCTTGTACGATTACTGTCACTCCCGGAAGTGGAAAGCCGCTTTCATCCACTATTGTGCCCTTGACCTCAGCAAATTCACCTTGCTCTGAAATAGTCACATAGGGCAGGCGAGGATTTTTTTTGACGTCAATACCATTGTTTACTTGCCTAAATCGTAGATTAGACTGAGTGGATATCTGTCGCAAAAAACTTTCTACAGAGCCTGAATGATCTTCCAGGCTGATAATGATGTTCTGATCAATCTGCTTATGATCATACAAAAAATTAAAAGGAGTTTGGTTCTCTATTGATTTGAAAAACTGAATGAGGGACATTGACTCTTTGTCAATTTTTACCCTAACCTTATCAATCGATTTATACTGTCCATTAACATCTGTTGCCAGTACAAAGTTAAAGACCATCATTTGTACTATAAAGCCATACAAGAAGTACTTGGACAACATATAGATTGTCTTTTGTAAGTTTAATTGCATAATTTTGAGTGGTTTATTGAAAATTTCATTAGACTAAGTCCGAAGGTTTTCCTATTCCCCAATAGTTTAACCACCTTCAGACGACCAACTAAAGCCAGCTGATTTAATCAGTTGGCTTTTCTGCTAAGAGTCATTTATAAATTCTACTTTCATGGATGTTTCAGTTAATTGTTGAAATGGATTTTAACTTTTTTGTTTTCTATTTTATAGTTGAAGTTTTCAATATTGGACATGCTTTTTAGGACATTCTCAAGTGTCTGGTTTTCAAACTTTCCGTTAAACCTCCATTCTTCTTTGGGAGACCCGGCTAGGCTGATTTCTACTCCATACCATTCTTCTAGGCCTTTCTTCACTTCTTTCAAGGTTGATCTGGTGAAAATCAATTTTCCGGTTTTCCATCCCAATACATTTTCAGTATTGAATCCCTTCACCCTGCCTTCATTATTGGTCGTTTCGTACCTCAGCTCTTCTCCGGGATTAAGAAAAAAATCCAAACTGTCGCATTGATAATTGATAGCAACTTTGCCTGTCACCAGGGAAACCCGTATTTCCGTAGGGTTTTTTGCGTTAATATTAAAAGAAGTCCCAAGGGCGATGGTGATTAGACTGTCAGAATTAACCATAAAGGGCTTCTGCGCATTTTCAGAAACTTCGAAGAAACCCTCTCCCTTTAACCTGACCAGCCTTACCGTAGAATCAAAGGTTTCGGGATATTCAAGGCTGCTTCCTGAGTTCAGCCATACCACAGTCTGATCTGGAAGTCTAAAATTCAACTTTTCGCCTGGAATGGTAGATTTGGATATCCAGGTAACCTCTCGTGATTCTTCTTTTTGGTTGTCAGCGTTGAGATTGAGAAATAGCACTGAGAGTAAAAAAATCCCAATTAAAATTGCTGCTACTTTTGGAAACTGCCATGATTTTTTCTTCCAAACTCTCTGATTGTCTGGTTTGATTGAAACGGACTGCCCTTCTGGCTTACTTTCTTTTTCCCGAAGTAACCTGGTAAGCACTTCCTTTTTGGTATCACTGGAAGCTATTGGTGCCGGAAACTGCAAACCCAAAATAATTTCCCGGGCAAGCTTGACATCTTCAATCCGGTCAGGATTGGCATGCATCCAGCTTTTCCAAAAAGTGGCCAATTCATTGTCTGGATATTTAACCCATCTGACGAATTCAAGATCTTCTAAAAGGTCAGTTATAGCACTCATTTACACTAGTATTAAAAATCATTTGTACCAGGTAAAGGGGAAAAGGCAGAAAACAACGCCAAAAAAAAATACTTATTTTTGATAGAACCCAAAATAAGCTTCCTTGGTAATTGATGTTTCTGAAATAAAAAAGTTGTCTAAGGCAAGAAGGCAGTAAAAAAAGCAGGTAAGAAGCCCAAAGAATCCCTTAGGCATTTTAGGGATTTATAAATTAAATCCCTTGCAGATTTCGAATCGGAAAGCTCCATCAACTCAGCTACCTCCTGGTAAGACAAGCCCTCGAAATATACGTAGTAGATAGCTTCTCTTTTTCTTGGGGAAAGCTTGGCGATTGCCGCATTTATGCTTTGGGACTTTTCAACATTAATCTGACGGTCTATCAACGTTTGTTCGTGGGAGAAAGTGATCTCAAAACTATCCTGGGAGGCAAGTTCCTGCTTGAGGTTCGTCCACATTTTAAGCTCTTTGTATATCCTTCTTTTGAGGCACTTGAACAGATAAAATTTAATTGAATCGGTGTCTCCAATTGATTTACTGCTGTTTTTCAAATCCAGGAACACATCATGAATGGCGTCTTTAACCAATTCCTCATTACTGTTGATCCGCAACCCATAGCTATACAAAGTGTCAAAAAAACGTTCATAAATAAGGATGAAAGCGGAATTGTTGCCAGACTTAAATCCTTTCCAAAGCTCAAGGTCAGTGGAAAACGGTGGATTTTCTTCTTTACGGCTATTCTCCATTTCCGATCCTCCGGTAACAGGGTTTGGCAAATTGCTATTCATCAGATAAGAGGGTCTATTGTGCTTTAAAGGAAAGAATAATTTTTCTCAATTAAAATCTGATTAACAGCTTACATTCCTCAAGTTCAGCTAATTCTGGGCTACTTGCTGAATTCCTTGCCGCATATAGCCTGATTTTACCAATGATTTAAACAGGCCGAAGTCGCCTTGAGGATACTGTCGTAATAAGGGGGTTCTAGCCGGATGTAATCCTGTTTTTCTATCGAAAGGGGCATACTACAAAAGAGATTTCCCATAGGGCGCCGTTTGAATGTATGCAATTGATTTCCCAGCCAATTTTTAATCTGGTTTTATTTACGGGATTTAACGACTAAATTTGTAACCTTTGACTCGTCAAAAAAACCTAAAAACTCAATATGGCTTGGTTTAAAAGAACTGACAAAGGCATCAAAACATCTACAGCTGAGAAGAAAGATGCACCCGATGGCCTTTGGTTTAAGACCCCAAATGGAAATATCATCCATACCAGAGAGCTCAAGAATAACGCTTATGTATGCCCAGATGATGATTTTCATGTGAAAATCGGGTCGAAGGAATATTTTGAAATTCTTTTTGACAGCAACAAATTCAAGGAACTGGATGCCAATATGACATCTGGGGACCCTCTGAAATTCACAGATACCAAACCTTACGTTTCCCGCATAGAGGCTACGATTAAAAAAACAGAGCTGAATGACGCTGTGAGGTCTGCCGTGGGCAAAATGAATGGATTGGACATTGTGATTGCCTGTATGGATTTTAATTTCATCGGGGGATCCATGGGTTCTGTAGTGGGAGAAAAAATTGCAAGGGCAATTGATCATTCTCTGAAAAACAAGATCCCTTTTCTGATGATTTCCAAATCTGGTGGTGCCCGCATGATGGAGGCTGGATTTTCCTTGATGCAAATGGCTAAAACATCTGCAAAGCTTGCGTTGTTGGACCAGGCAGGAGTGCCTTACATTTCCATGCTTACCGATCCTACTACCGGTGGGGTTACCGCATCATATGCCATGTTGGGGGATTTCAATATCGCTGAGCCAGAAGCGCTGATAGGTTTTGCAGGACCAAGGGTAATCCGTGAGACAATAGGCAAAGATCTGCCAAAAGGCTTCCAGAGTTCAGAATTTGTGCTGGAGCATGGATTCCTTGATTTCATCGTAGATCGGCGTCAGCTGAAAGGCCGATTGACCACCTTACTAAACCTTTTAAATAATTAATCTGGTTACCACAAAAAGGATTTGATTATTCGGGTCAAATTTGACCTATGATTTAGCCTCTTTTAGTGATTAATAAATATATTTGTGCTCCCGTATTGGGCCAATCCATAAGAAAAATTAAACCAAAATTTCATGGGTTCAGTAATTATCACATCCATTGTAGCTTTTACGATAATCATCTTGCTACTGGTATTTATTCTCCTTTTTGCCCAGTCTAAGCTGGTCAATTCCGGGGATGTCAACATCATCATCAATGGTGACGAGAGCTCTCCAATCGTAACCTCAGCGGGAACCACTCTCCTTTCTACGCTAGGAGGGCAAAAAATCTTCCTTCCTTCCGCTTGCGGTGGTGGCGGTACCTGCGCCATGTGTAAGTGCGTGGTCGAAGAAGGCGGGGGAGAAGTTCTTCCTACCGAAGTAGGCCACTTGAGCAGGGCTGAGCAGCAAAGTAACGTCCGTCTGGCATGTCAGGTGAAGGTGAAAAATGACATGAAGATCCGGGTACCGGAAGAGATTTTCGGTATCAAGAAGTGGGAATGTGAAGTCATCTCCAACTACAACGTTTCTACTTTCATCAAGGAGTTTAAAGTTAAACTTCCTGAAGGCGAGACGCTTGACTTCGAAGCAGGTGGATATATCCAAATCGATGTGCCTGTGATCACAGTGAACTTCAAGGGAATGGATATCACTCCTCATCCTGATCTAGGTCACCCTGCTGACGTGTATCAAAGTGACTGGGATAAATTCGGTCTTTGGGACTTGACGATGAAGAATGACGAGGAGCTGTTCAGAGCTTATTCCATGGCCAATCACCCAGCAGAAGGTAACATTGTGATGTTGACTATCCGTATTGCTACACCACCTTGGGATAGAGCCAATAACAAATGGATGGATGTGAATCCAGGTGTTTGTTCTTCGTATGTGTTCTCCAGAGTCCCTGGTGATAAAGTGACTATCTCCGGGCCATATGGTGAATTCCATATCAATCCTACACAGCGTGAGATGATTTATATCGGTGGTGGTGCAGGTATGGCTCCATTGAGAGCACAGATTTTCCACCTTTTCCATACAGAGAAGACCAGTAGAAAAGTTTCCTACTGGTATGGCGGTAGATCTAAGAAAGAGCTTTTCTACACTCCACAGTTTAGAGATATCGAAAAAGAATTCCCGAATTTCCAATTCAATATTGGATTGTCTGAACCACTTCCGGAGGATAACTGGAAGATCAAGAAGTCACTGGATGACAAAGAAGGTGACGGATATGTTGGATTCATTCACCAAGTATTGTATGACAATTATCTGAAAGATCACCCAGAGCCGGATGAGGTAGAATACTACCTGTGTGGCCCGCCTTTGATGAACTCAGCAGTTTTGAAGCTGCTAGATGATCTGGGAATTCCTCAGGAAAATATCCGATTTGATGACTTCGGAGGTTAATTGAAAACAAAAGATCCCGCTCAGGCGGGATTTTTTGTTTAACCCGAATTCTATTTTAGGATCTGTACTGAGATCCGAAAAGTCAAAATAAATCAAACACTTAGCGAATGAGGCATAGCACAGCTCTGGTGAATGGGTTAAATGAAGCGAAGCGATTGATTTTGCAATAGTTTTGAATCGTTGTAGGAAGTCTAATGCATATTTCGGGTTTAACCCCATTTTTGATTATTTTTACCAGAGACAATCACCCCTTATGAACATTCAATCTTACTTTGATCCTGTAGCCGAGTACCTTTGGCAGAAAAAATATCCTGACAATTCTTTTTTCAAGCAAATCCACTTTTTCGGAGAGGAATTTCCAGACCTCAAAGGAGTACAGATTGCCCTTGTAGGGATCCGGGAAAACCGGGGTCTTGCTAAAATTGAAAGTGCCGATCGGGGAAGCAGCGAAATCAGAGAGAAGCTATACGATCTCAAGAAAGGCTTTGGAGCCTATAGGGTAGCTGATTTGGGAGATTTGATTTCCGGAGAAAAATTAAGTGATACTTACCAGAGGATGCAGGAAGTGGGCGATTTTTTGATGAAACATCAGATACTTCCGATATACTTCGGAGGGTCCCACGATCTGGACTACGGGCAGTACCTGTCTTACCAGAAAATGAAGAAGCTGGTCAGTCTTTTGACCGTCGATGCCAAATTGGACATGGAAGAAGATGGGCCACTAGCAGATCAGCATACTCAGGAAATCATCCTTCATCAGCCTAATTTTCTCTTTT
This sequence comes from Algoriphagus resistens, assembly GCF_001442615.1. GTDB lineage: Bacteria > Bacteroidota > Bacteroidia > Cytophagales > Cyclobacteriaceae > Algoriphagus > Algoriphagus resistens. The sequence goes on from NZ_LMXN01000011.1 coordinate 119,120, forward strand.
CTTCTGCGCATCTGGCATATCAGAGTTTTCTGGTAGACCCGTCTTTGATCAACGTGATAGAAAAGTTGTATTTTGAACATATACGCTTGGGAGAGTTGAGAAATGAGTTCAAAGAAGTGGAGCCGTTGATACGCAATGCAGATTTGTTAAGCTTCGATTTGTGTGCAATTCAGTCAGCGGATGCTCCAGGTGCAGTGAATGCAGAGCCCTTTGGATTGACAGCCGAGGAGGCCTGCCAGATCTGCTGGTTTGCCGGGACCAATGAGAAGTTGAGTTCTATAGGAATTTATGGGTATGAACCCTATTATGATGATGCGGCCAATAAGACGGCGAAGGTAGTTTCCGTGATGATCTGGTATTTCTTGGAAGGATTTTATTCCCGTAAAGACAGTCTTTCTTTCAAAAGCAGTGATTATACCAAGTACACTGTTTCATTGGACACCAAACCGAATACACTTGTTTTTTATAAAAGCAAAAGAAGCGGCAAATGGTGGATGGAGATTCCCCACAATGAAACAGAGAAATTTGATCGGGTTAGTACAGTGCCTTGCAGTTATGCGGACTATCAGATGGCTCAAAAAGGGGAAATTCCTGAGCGCTGGATCAATGCTCAAATCAAGTTGCTTTAGTGAAGACCTATACCAAGCAGCAACTTGCTCTGCGCAATGGTCAGGATAAGCCCGAAATATGGGTCGCTTACCTAGGGGTAATTTATGATGTAAGTAGTTCCAAACTTTGGAAAAAGGGGATGCACTATGAGCATTGGGCTGGTCAGGATCTTACTGAAGAGCTACCTGATGCTCCTCACACAGAGAAAGTATTTGAAAAATTTCAAGCCATTGGGCAATTAGCATAGATGATTTTAATCGCAGATAGTGGGTCTAGTAAAACTGACTGGAGAGTTATTCATTCAGATCGCAGGATAAGTCAGCACCGCGGTATTGGGTTTAATCCCTATTACCAGACTTCTGAGGAAATGGCGATTCAGATGCAGGATGACGTCCTGATTAACTTGGCCAGTGAAATAGAAGAAGTATTTTTCTATGGTGCAGGGTGCTCCTCTCCTGATAGAAAGCATGAGGTCTCATCTGCTCTTCAGACTGTTTTTCCAAAAGCTATAATCACAGTTGATCATGATCTCACTGCAGCGGCCAAGTCCACCTGTGGTCACCAGCCGGGAATTGCCTGTATTTTGGGCACCGGATCAAATAGTTGTGATTATGATGGAAAGGTAATTATAGACACCCGCCCTGCTCCGGGTTATATTTTCGGAGATGAGGGAGGTGGAGGCTATGTGGGCAGAAAGCTTTTGAAAGATTTTATCAATGATGAAATGCCTGAGGAGATCAAAAAAGAGCTGATTGAAAGTTTTCATCTCACTGCTATTTCCATCCAGGAGCATGTGTATCAGAAACCTTTTCCGAATCGGTACATGGCCAGCTTCTGTAGATTTATCACCGAGCACAAATCCGTTCCTTATTGCTATATGCTCTACTACAATTCCTTTCAGGAGTTCTTCAAGCAGCATGTGATGAAATACAAGGATTACACGGAGAAGCCTGTGAATTTCGTGGGCTCTATCGCATATTACAACAGTGATATCCTTCGCAAAGCTGCCTCAGATGTGCAGATTAATGTAAATCTAATAATTGAAAGCCCGATTGCAGGCTTGACACTTTACCACAAAGAAGAATTAGAGAATAGAGCCTGATCCCGTGCCTACTGGATCACACTGGGATGATTACAAATCCTGCGAGATTCCATATGGCCTTTAAAAGTCAAATTGTAATCATATAAATTAAAAAGCCGCCGTTCGTATCATCACGGATGGCAAGTGTTATATCCAAATTTCGGTTTGTGGGACGCAAACCTAGGCAAAGCAGAAAACAGAGCATGATCAGCATCTGTTAGCAGACAGGTGCAAGATACCGTGACCTTTAAAAAATTACACAATGAAAGTAACTGAAAGTACCTCCCATTATGACAATTTGGAGCAAATGAATTTGTTGGATTTGCTCTATAATATCAATAAGGAAGATAAGAAAGTACCGCTTGCTGTAGAAAAGGTGATTCCGAAAATCAGTGAATTGGTAGACCATATCGTACCACGGATGGAAAAAGGAGGTAGACTGATTTATATCGGGGCTGGCACCAGCGGCAGGCTTGGCGTATTGGATGCTTCCGAATGCCCACCTACGTATGGAGTTCCATTCGATATGGTCTTAGGGCTTATAGCAGGAGGGGATAAAGCGATCAGAAAGGCTGTGGAGAATGCCGAAGATGATCCTGATCAGGCATGGAAGGATATTTTGGAATATGGATTCAATGATCAGGATACCGTTATCGGGATTGCAGCATCCGGAACCACTCCTTATGTCATCGGAGGGGTTAAAACTGCGAGAGCAAATGGACTTTTAACTGGAAGCATTACCTGTAATCCAGACTCTCCACTTTCAAAGGAAGTGGCTCATCCAATAGAAGCAGTAGTTGGGCCTGAGTTTATCACGGGAAGTACACGAATGAAATCCGGCACAGCGCAGAAGCTTATCCTCAATATGATATCCACCACTGTGATGATCAAACTTGGAAAGGTGAAAGGTAATAAAATGGTAGATATGCAGCTTTCGAATGCCAAGTTGGTGCAGCGTGGTACCAAGATGATTATGGAGGCTACGGGGCTTGATGCGGAGAAAGCCAAAGGGCTTTTGCTTAGTGAAGGATCTGTTCGAAAAGCCACCGAATATTTTTATAAAAACCAAAAGTAAGCTTCCCGGAAAATTATTTGAGGAGATGATTAGAAATATCTAGATAGAACGTATCTTTGCAGCCCGATTAAGCGATTGGTTTTCAATTGCTTAATTGTCAACAATCAATCCAGCAGTGATGCTGCAATTCTATGAAAGATAACAATCCAAAAAAGCCGTTTTTCGGCGAAGGGAAAAAAGATTCCAAACCTTCCAATTCAGGACAAAGAGGAGGGTATAAAGGGAAATCAGAGGGATTTAATAAATCCAAAGATTCAGGTTTTTCTAAATCTGGCGCAGGAAAGAAGCCTTTCAGCAAAAGCGACGATGACTTTTCTGATTTCAACAAAAAATCAAGATCCAACAAAAAGGAAGGCTTCAAAACGCTAGGAGAAAAGAAATTCGGTTCTAAATCTAATTTTGGAGCCAAGAAAGAGCAAGGTTCTGACTATTCAGAAAAGAAGGATTTCGGTACTGGAAAGAAACAGTTTTTTGCTAAGAAGGAAGAATCTGAAGGGCCTAAACCCTACAAGAAAGAGTTTAAAACAAGTAAACCCGAGTCCTCAGACAAGCCAGGTGGACTTATTTACAAAGGACGTGGTAGGGATCAAAAGCCGGTTTTTGCGGAAGGAAGACCCACTTACAAGTCTGATAAGAAAGAAACAAGAGGTTTCGGTAAAAAGCGTTTTGTGGATCAGGACACGAACGTAGAAAGACCGGATTATAACTTCGAGAGCCTGCCTCAAAAGAAGAAAAAGCAGGAGAATGAAGAGCATCTTATCCGTCTGAATAAATACATCGCCAATTCAGGTATTTGCAGCAGAAGGGAAGCTGATTCACTTATCAGTCAAGGTTTGGTTACCCTGAACGGAGAGGTTTGTACAGAGCTTGGCCGCAAAGTAAAGAAAACCGACCGTGTAGTATATCAGGGTAGAAAAATCAATCCTGAGAAGCCGGTTTACGTCTTGCTGAATAAACCAAAAGACTTCATCACTACCACTGATGATCCTATGGATCGTAAAACAGTTATGAATCTTGTTGGGAATGCCTGTGAAGAGCGGATATTCCCAGTAGGACGATTGGATAGGAATACCACCGGGTTATTGTTGTTTACCAATGACGGTGAATTGGCTGCTAAACTTTCTCACCCTTCCAATGAAATCAAGAAGATCTATCAGGTGACCCTGGATAAACCCCTTACCAAGAAAGATGAAGAAGCTATCATCGAAGGCTTGACCTTGGAGGATGGAAAAGCTGATGTAGATGATATGCAGGTCTTGTCCTTGGATAGAACTATCCTAGGTCTGGAGATTCACATAGGAAGAAACAGGATTGTCCGTAGAATCTTCGCTCATCTGGGCTATGATGTGACCGCACTTGACCGTGTGGTCTTTGCAGGATTGGACAAAAAAGATCTGAAACGGGGGCATTATAGATTCCTCTCAGAGCAGGAAGTGATCCGCTTGAAGTTCTTTGTATAAGCATTAAAAGCTCCTGAATCGGGAGCTTTTTTCATTTAATGCCATATGCTTGCTTCTCCAGAAGCGCAAATGAAACAGAGCTGACACCAAATGTATAAAGATTTAGGGTAGGACAAGGTGTTAAGAAATCTTCAAGGCTGAGTCTGCCTATGCGCTGGGAAAGTTTCATTTTATTCACTTTATTGCATAAGTCTTTTAGTTAATGAAATCCAAAATCCCGAGGTCATGACCCCGAGAGCAGCGATTCGGGGATAAGCAATTCGGGAGCTGTCATTTACCGAACTTTTATAGCATCCATCCGGGCTTAAATCCGGAAGACAAATCCTAAGTCTATAGTGAAAAGTCAAGGTATTAGGATAGCACGGGTCTTGAAGAAGTGTTCCTGAGGTGTGACTATCTGGGATACTTTGATGTACAGACAAAAATATTAGTCGTCATAGAAAGCGGGAAATTTTGGCGATTATCTGCCTAGGGATATCTGAATATCCGCTATAAAATGGGGACAGTAAATAAGCTACAGCCAATAAGTGCAACTCACAATGGAAGCAGCCATAGATAAGACACCATACTCTTTGTATAAGAATTAAATATTTTTCATATCGGATTTAACTGTTAAAATTAAAATTATGTCTAATCAAATCAGTATTAAAGGAAATGTATCATTTGACCGATCCAGTGATGTTACTTCAACTGTGAAATTGTGGGAAGCAAATAATAAGGAGTCGATTGGGGAATATACCGTGACAGCAGAAGCGAAAGGTAAATTTACCATAAACGCTACTGCCGAATCAGATAACCCTATTTTCTATATCACTGTTGAATTGCATGATCCAAACGTAGTTCTACTGTCAGTTCTGTCTCCGGATTTGAAGGAGGATATTACAAAGAATGGGATTGTAGTAAATGAATTAACGACAGTGGCAGCTGCGTTTACCTGCGCTCAGTTTTTTAACGGACTTCAGCTGTCAGGAAATCTACAAGGAGTAAGGATTGCAGCCAAAAATACCCCAAATCTTGTCAATCCTGTCACAGGATCTTGGGGTGATGTGTTAATAGACCCATTCAACATCACGCAGAATGAGACGCTGGCACGCTTGAATACCTTGGCAGCACTCATCACGGCCAGCGGTACGGTAACTATTGAGGAATACAACTGGCAGAGTGAATTTTTGAAGTATGCAACACCGTTAGGAGGCCAGCGGCCGAAGAATACTGCCGAGGCTATGATTGGTATTGCCCAATCTCCCTGGCTATATCCGGCAGACCTGTTTAACCTTTTTGATGAAGCCTATCCCCAGCCGAAAGATGGCTTCCCTGCAAAGCCCAACAGCAAGGTTCCGGTCAGCCGGAGGAGTTCCCCTTTTGTACCTTATTTGAGTTTTGCCCCAGAGGATTTTGCATTGATTTTAGCTTTTGGCCAGGGTGGAATCTGCGCCCCCGGAAAGCTATCTCTTGATCAAGATGGAAACTTGTGGACTGGTTTGAACTGGATGCCGGGAGCACAGAATGGGGTATACCAAGGTATCGGTGGGGGGCTGGTTAAGCTTGATTCAGCAGGCCGGTTAATGTCACCACCAGTAACCGGTTACACGGGAATGGGGGTTGATGGCGCAGGCTGGGGTACTGCAGTCACCAAGGATGGCACCTGTTGGGTGACAAGTTTTAATGGGGCTATTGGGGTATATAGACTGGAAGACGGTTCACCGGTTGTTGATAAAGTTCCGGAAGAGCTAGCTGGAGCCTTAAACGAGATTGGAGGATTGCAGGGCATTGGTGTTGCACCAAATGGTGATATCTGGATTGTCGGGACCTCATCCAATCAGATGCTTCATTTTCCAGAGGGAGACCTTTCAAAAGGCAGGGTCGTTGTCAATGAAAATCTTACCAAAGTGCTTTCTGCCCCATTTGCGGTTTCGATAGATAATTCCAACCGCGTCTGGATTAGTAATACGAATGGTAAATCGTTGGTGCGCTATTCGCCATCTGAAGAAAACAGTCCGGTGGAACGCTTTATCCTAGCAGGCGGTGGACGTGGTGTGGCACTTGATTCAAAAGGGAATTGCTGGGTAGCCTGTAACACAAGCCCGGACTTTCCTTCTACAACTCCTACAGACGGTGTTTCCATCATCGAAGGATTTGCTCTTGGCTATCCGCACCTCGCACAAACACTTGGACGCAATCATATAACCGGTTCCGTTTTTATGATTCCTTCCGATGCCAATCCGATTGACACGATTGATCCTAACACCCACGAATCTAATTTAACGCCTTATGGAGATGGGGAACTGAATGCACCCTGGGGTATATCAGTTGATGGCAATGATGATGTCTGGGTAGCCAACTTTATGGGTAGAGGAGTATCGTTTATGGCCGGTGCTTCACCTGGCGGACGTACCGAAGCTTTTAAGACAGGTGATTTGATTCATACCATTCATTCCGGTAGTATTCAGATGCTGACCGATGTCGTAGTTGATCAAGCAGGCAATCTCTGGTGTGCCAATAACTGGAACCTGCCCCAAACCGTAATGGAAGCGAAATCTGACCCCGCCTATTCGACATGGGGTGGAGGCTCTGGTGTATTGGTGATCTATGGAATAGCTAAACCAGCTCAGACTCCCCTTGTTGGTCCGGTTAGCGGTGTTCAAAGCCTATAACAATAAAGAGGCTATCTCAAAGCTCTCCGGCCCAAGGCATAGGTATTATCATTTGTAACTACGCTTTGGGCCGGATAGTAGGGTAGGTAAACTCACCCAGTCCAAAATATCTTCTGATCCAATCATAGCTATTTATAAACTGGATAGCATCCGGAAACTGACGTGCCATTGAATGCTCAACACCCAGTATATAGAACGATGGGGGTCATTCTAAAAAGAGGCAATATAAAAGAATATAAATCCAGCCTGACGCAAGCGACACACAGGAGGATGATTATTGTCCGGTGTCTAATGACCGACGTATTAGGGACGAAGCAAACATCCGACACTGGACACCCGATAGTCACCAGGTATCTGTGATAACGAACTTGTTGTACTTAATAAGTAACTGATTTATAGAATTATGTAAAAATGCAACCACGTGAAATCGAGCATGACGAAAGCGTTACGCACTGGGATAATTATTTCCTAGGCGAGATTCCATATATGTGATTATATTTTATAGCAAGATTAGTTCCTCCGCCTAAATTAAAATCAGCCAGCTCCACTAATGAAGTTAACTTTCGGATACTTTTAAACAATACTTCCGAAACGCCATCTGTAACCATGAAGTAAAATTATTTGATGTAACGCGGAAACAATTCCGGGTTAATATTGAATAGATTTCCTAAAAACTCAATGTTTTCATTGCCAAAAATCTGGGACTGGTTCAAACAGTAATAACGGATCATATCATTTGGATAAAGCTTTTTAAGATTATACCAGGAGTTCTTGAAATTTCCCCAATCAAGCACTCTTGAAATCACAAAATCACTATCCTCCTTGTAATCCAATTCATCCAGATTGACATCCCAGAAGATTTCTTTTGGGAAATAGTCCGAAAGGGAAACCCGATTCCTTTTCTTAGATATGTTTATAGCTGAATTCATGATCACTCATTCAATTTCAGAAATAAATGTTGGAATTACCCTTTACGTTGTAAAAAAATGACAAATTATGTTAGAGATTGGTTCTAAACCTGCTAGAAGATAGTTCTTTCGATCTCCTGATCAACATAAAACATTGCAAATTGCATAATTGATTGAACATATTCTACAGACTTCATTGCCAGACCACTATATTATGTAAATAAGGGGAGTAAAATCTAAGAATGAGGGGGATTTAAAGCCTAGCCAGATACCTGTCAGATAATCTTCAACCACTCTTCCCAAATCCGCCTAATCACCTTGAGTAAAAGTATCAGTCTTCGCATTATTGCACCAGTAGCAGGAGAATACCTGATTGTTATTGTTTTTACGGGCAGACGGCTGGTATATGCGTGGAAGCATTATTGCTGCAAGACTTTTGCCTGCCAATCGAAAGTGGGACCTCAAAAGCATCGGAGAACTCGAGCATAACTCTGGAGTTTCACTGTGTTTATTGAATCTTAGGCCTGAATTTCTGGTAATGCCAATCTCCAATAAAAATATCCAAAGCCTGCTTGACAGGATCGGCCAAATCCTTAATTTGGTCACAGCAGAACCCTAAAGACTTGTAATTAATTGTGTTATAGGCTCAATTGGGTAATGTGAGCGTGGTAAATACAGATGTTGAGCGTTAGTTATAATCGTATCATGATCGTATATTTTCGAATCATATCGTATCATTTTCTATCGTATCATGATCGTGTATTTTCGAATCATATCGTAACAAAGGCTTCAAATCATGCCTATCGGCACGCTTCATAGCCAGAACCGTTCTCTGCAATTAAGACAAAGACAATGAGGAAAATTGGAATCATACTCTTAGCATCATTATTCATTTTTAGTTGTAAAAATGAGGAACGAAATACGGATACTAAAGTCATTCATCGAGACCATAAGGTAAAAAGCACTGATGGTGTGGAAATTTTCGTCAGGGAATTTCAAAATTCAGTGAATGATTCTTTATATCCTTATCCACTATTGTTAATTCATGGAGGTGGACCAGGAGTATTAGCTTCATTTGATATAAATGTCCCCAACGGTTCGTTTGCCAAAAAATTAACTGATAAAGGACTTAAAGTTTATATGATGAACATTCGGGGGTGGGAATCATCCACACTGCCCGATTACAATGAAAGTGATTCGACTCTTGTAATTGGAAATCACAAAGAGGCCTACGATGACATTAAAAGTGTTGTTGACTTTATCAAAGAGAAAGAAAAGATTGAAAAGATTTCTTTGTTTGGTTGGGCTACGGGTGGACATTGGGGCGGTTATTTTGCATCTAAGAATTCAAAAGATTTAGCCCACTTCATTTCACTTAATTCCCTCTACGGAGTAAATGCCCCGTGGGAACTGAGACATTTTTTTTGGCAAGAAGAAGATACTACACGTTTCAAAAGAGGCACATTGTTTAGGACTTCTGACAAGCAAGGTCTTGTCAGTAAGTGGATGTCAACTATACCGGCAGAAAATAAGAATGAATGGAGGGATTCCTTGGTAATGGAAGAATATAGGAACACAGCCATAAGTTTTGGAAAAGACACTACTAAAATGACGGTTCCCGGTGGGTACAGAGAAGAAAGCTTTTATATGTCCTTAGGAAAAAAATATTGGACAGCTAAAGAGATATACGTCCCATCATTAATAATTAGAACGGAACTCGATTTTTGGTCGCGACCAGAAGATTTAAAAGCTTTTGGAGAGGACTTGCCATCAACAATAAAAAGACGGATGATTCAAATACCTGGAACTCATTACCTATTCCTTGATAAAATGGAAAAAGGGAAAGGCCAACTTATCAATGAGATAGTAGAATTTGTAAAATCGGAATAAAACTGCAGAGAACCAGACGGTTATTTGATGTCAGAATTATTTATTTGTCTTAAAAAATAAAAGATTGATATGAAACTCTCTTCACAAGCTGAAAGCATCTTGGCTCAAATCAACACTAAAACTAAGTTAGGGGACTTACGGAAAATTGCTAAGGATATCAAAAAGGATCACGAATTAGCTATGGAACTATGGTCAACCGAGAAGTTTTTGCCCAGGCAATTGGCCATCTTGATTATGGACAACAAGCTCCTTTCCCAAGATTTGATTAATAAGCTTGATAAGGATATGCAGTCGCATCCATTTGGTGAGCGAAATCAGCTTATGGACTGGCTAATGGCCAATCAGCTTGCTAGGAATAAAAAGACAATTACGCTGATCCAATCCTGGGAAGATAGTCCTTCTTCACTTCAAAGACGCACTTATTGGTACTATCAAGCAAGATTAAGATGGACAGGACAGAACCCTCCAGAAAATACACCCGACTTACTTTCAGCAATTGAGACCAGTATTGCCATGGAAGAGCCTGAAGTTCAGTGGGCCATGAATTTCACCGCAGGCTGGATTGGAGTCTATGAAAAAAAGTACCGAAATCGGTGTGTCGCCATAGGCGAGAAAACAGGTCTTTATAAGGGTGAAATGGTATCAAAAGGGTGTACTCCCAATTATTTGCCAGAGTTTATTGCAATAGAAAGCAATAAACGAAATATGTAATTAAGTGTGATGACAGGATAATTAAGCTTCATGAAAGAAACTAAAATCATATAAAATGATAAAATGAATATCGAAGAACCAATACTAATAAAAAGACTTCAGAAAGGAGACTTGAACGAGTTTGTTGACCTTGTCAACTTGTTCGAAGAAGTATTTGAGATGAAGAACTTTTCAATTCCTGACGCAAAGCATCTTCAAAACCTTCTCAATCGCAGCGATTTTGATGTTTTCGTGGCTTTTAAGAATGACATAGTTGTAGGTGGCTTAACAACATATGTTTTGGAACAATATTATTCGGAAAAACCTCTTGCATATATCTATGACTTAGCTGTGGACACAAATCTTCAAAGACGCGGAATTGGTAAGAGACTTATAGCGGAAACAAATAAATTCTATAAGGAGAAAGGATTTGAAGAAGTATTTGTACAAGCTGATAAGGTTGATGAATATGCGATTGACTTTTATAGAAAAACCAATCCTTCAAAAGAGGAGCAGGTAGCTCACTTCTCGTACACTTTGAATGAATAGATTAAAAAGCACGAATGCACGATCGGGTAGGCGGACGTGAGCCCACGCTACACTTACATCACGGTGCGCAAGATACAAATCTGCCATGCCTTCAGCATATTTCCTTTTTACGGCGCATAGTACTTACCTGAGCTTGCATATCTACTACCATGACAAGATAGTTCATGGATTACACCTTGATTTAGTGTATATGGCGGGTTGAGAGTCTGCAATAGCGGGCCAGGCAGCAGGTCTGAGCGCGGAAGCATTAGGTGCAGCAAGGCTTTTGGATACTTTTAGCCTCAAAAGTATAAGTGAAAACAACCTCAACTTATCGGCAAAGATCATTACGGAAATTGAGGTTGGCTTACAAATACAATAAGATCCTTTTTCAGTCCTCTTCGTTTTATACCATGTCTATCCCGAGATAGTCGGGAGAGGCTCTAGGGCAGGCTCCCAGTCTCCAACTTCCCTCTCCCTCCAATAAATCTTCCATCCCCCAAACTTTTTACTCCTAAACACCTGTTGTGGAATCAAATTTTAGCCAAAAAGACATGGAATTAGGAATCAGTACTTTTGCCGAACTCACGCCGGATCCAAATACAGGAAAGATCCTTTCTCCCGCACAGCGTATGAAAAACCTAATGGAGGAAATCCAGCTTTCCGATCAGGTAGGCTTGGACGTATATGCCATAGGGGAGCATCACCGCCCAGATTTTGTGGTTTCATCGCCAGCCACAGTTTTGGCAGCCGCAGCAGTCACTACCAAAAACATCAAGCTTTCCTCTGCAGTGACGGTCCTGGGTTCTGAAGATCCCGTTCGTGTTTTCCAGCAATTCGCCCATGTGGATCTGTTGTCTGAAGGACGCGCAGAGATCATGGCGGGTAGAGGGTCTTTTATAGAATCCTTTCCGCTTTTCGGTCAGGACCTGAATGATTATGATGCCATTTTTGCTGAGAAACTAGATTTACTAGTGCAACTGAACAAATCTGAGCAGATCTCTTGGAGGGGGAAATTCCGTCCTGCCATCGCCAATAGAGGTGTTTACCCGAGGCCTTTCCAGCCTGAGATTCCAATCTGGCTGGCAGTAGGTGGCACGCCGCAGTCTGTGGTTCGTGCAGCTGAGAAAGGATTGCCGCTTGCCTTGGCTATTATCGGTGGTAGCCCGGATCGGTTTACTTATTTCACGGATTTGTACAGACAGACCTGGGCCAAAGCCGGCAGAAATCCTGAAGACATACAGATAGCTGTTCATTCCCATGGTTTTATAGGAGAAAGTTCCCCGCAGGCAGCGGACGACTTTTACGGTCCTTATGCCTTGGTGATGACTCAGTTGGGGAAAGAAAGAGGTTGGCCGCCTATGAACAGGGGGCAATTCGAAGCCATGCGTGGCAAAGAGGGGTCTCTGGTTTTGGGAGATCCACAAGAGGTGATTGACAAGATTCTGATGCAACAGGAAATGATGGGCTTGACCCGCTACCTACTTCACCTTAGTGTAGGCACTATGCCCCACGACAAGTTGATGAAAGCCATAGAACTGTATGGTGAAGTCGTTGCCCCCGCAGTCAGAAAAGCACTTCGTAAATAGGGAATTATCTTCCCGAAGAGGGTAGAGGTTCTGTTGGGATTGTATGTTGACTACCTCCGCATGACCTGCAAACCAGCTTATTTTGCATGGCATCGCTTTTGGGGGTTTTAAGAGTACAACCTTAAAACGTATTTGCTATGCCATTTTTAAAACACGAAATCGGAAACGTAAAAGTCAGAATCTTCTACCAGGATTATGGAAAAGGAGATCCTGTCATATTAATTCACGGCTGGCCACTGAGTCACCAGGCATGGGAAGGGCAAATCGCTACTTTGGTAGATGCCGGCTATCGGGTGATTGCCTACGATAGAAGGGGGTTTGGGAAATCGTCCCAGCCTCTGGGTGATTTTGACTACAGCGCATTGACAGTAGATCTCCGGGAACTGATCTTGAAACTCGAACTGACCAATGTGACGCTGGTGGGCTTCAGTATGGGAGGGGGAGAAGTAGTTCGATATTTCACGGATTACAAAGGAGATCGGGTTGTGAAAGCTGTGCTGATCGCATCTATCATACCTTTGGTAGCCCAAAAATCGGATAATCCCGATGGAGTTCCACAGGGGAATCTGGATGAAATCATGCAGAATTTAAAAACAGATCGTATCGGGTTTCTGAAAGGCTTTCATGAGAATTTTTACAATTTCCAGGAATTGAAAGACCGGGTATCACAGGCAAATCTCGATTATGATTTTTCCATTGCCAGCCATGCTTCACCCATTGCCACTACCAAAACTGCTGAAGCCTGGGCTACCACAGATTTCAGGTCTGAGTTGAAAAACGTAGATGTGCCCACCCTGATCGTGCATGGAGACGCGGATAAGATAGTTCCTTTCCAGACCTCTGCCAAGCAGGCAGCAGAAGGAATAACCGATAACGAATACCACCTGATCCCAGATGCTCCACATGGATTAAACCTCACGCACAGGGACGAACTGAATAAATTATTGCTGGCCTTCTTAAAGAAATAGAGCGCCTGGAATAGAGTTAGCCTGTCTGAAAGGCATTACAGTTGGGCAGGCATCTCTTAATATATACCCTTCAACTTGGCAAGGTTAATCTAAACCAGATGAGTGATGATGAACAGATTCTTAATAAACAATTTTACCCCTTCGAATTTTCTCTTGGCAATCATTCTCCTGGTCCCAGGTATATCGTTCGCCCAATACCAGGAAAATATCCCCAAGCCCAGTGGCCCTATTGACTTTTCGGAAACCTCCAACCAAGTCATTTTTATATTAATCCCCTTGCTTATTCTGATCCTATATTTGATTTTTAGACGGAGAATCAAAAAAATCAAAGAAGGAAAAAGAAAGAATAAGTAACTCATCAATGGATAAGCAAAGAATATTTTTTACCGGAGGATCAGGAAAAGCAGGAAAACATGTCATTCCGTACCTATTGAATCAAGGGCATCAAGTGATGAATGTAGATCTCAAACCTTTGGATCATCCTGGAGTTGATAACCTAATCGCTGATATCACCGATTCCGGACAGATGTTTAATGCTATGAGTTCTTATGCTAATCTAGGTGAATTGGAGCCGGGTAATGGCGTGCCAAAATTTGATGCCGTAGTGCATTTTGCGGCAGTACCCAGAATTCTGATTAATCCGGATAATGAAACCTTCAGGGTAAATACCATTGGAACGTACAATGTGATCGAGGCTGCGGTGAAACTGGGGGTCAAAAAGGTGGTTATCGCATCCTCAGAGACTACCTATGGCTTTTGCTTTTCTGATGGGAAAACAGATCCTGACTTTCTGCCCTTGGAGGAGGAGTATGATGTGAATCCGATGGATAGCTATGGGATGTCCAAAGTCGTCAATGAGAAGACTGCCCGGAGTTTCCAGCGCAGGTCTGGTATTGATATTTACGCGCTCCGCATAGGCAATGTGATTGAGCCACATGAATACATAGAGCTGTTTCCATATTATTTTAAACACCCAGAAGTACGTAGAAGAAATGCCTTCAACTACATAGATGCGCGGGATCTGGGTCAGATAGTAGATTTGTGTCTGAAAAAAGACGGGTTGGGCTATCAGGTGTTCAATGCAGCAAACGATCAAAACGGAGCCATTATTCCAAGTAAGGAATTGGCCGAGCGCTTCTTTCCAGGAGTTCCCATCACCCGGGAACTTGGAGAGCATGAAGCACTGTATTCCAACCGTAAGATCCGTGAAGTTTTAGGCTTTAAAGAACAGCATCCTTGGCAGAAGTATTTGGAGTGGGAGTGAGGGGGATGGTTATAAGATAGAGATTATTAATTCGGCTAAAGCCGGAAACTTTTGCCGCTTTTATTAACCGTCAACCAAAGATGGAGGCAATTGATTGGTTTCGATTGCGTCATTGGCACCACCAGAGGAAAGAGAAATCTCAAATAATAGTCTCGAAATGCCTTTGAATAGTCCTGCATCGTGCGATCACTAGGAATATAGCTTTATCCCGTTCCTATTCAGAATAGGTTGACCCAAGTCTTCATCATTCACAATTCATTCTCGGGGATTCTTCTTTAAAAAACTGCATGTGTACCAAATAGTACTCGAATTCCTGTAATCTATTTGCCATCAAAACACAGGGCGGATGTTCCTTTAGCAGATAAGCCATATCTCCAATCTGACTTTTCCATCTTTCAGGGTAAGTAATACTTGATTTCTCCGATAGATTAGCTTCAATCTTTGGATTACATAAGTGCTACCCTCTGCTGGACGGCCACTTCGGCAGATATTCATGATAAACAGGTTTACGGTTTTTGTCTGGATTACAAATTTGATCCATTTGATAACATCCGCTAGTATTCCCTTCCGCATCCGCTTTATGAATCTAAATACCGAAGGACAACTATCATGTTTCAAAATACAATTAATCGGGCATCACTGGGTTAAATTGTATTTTATAATGAAATAATTGTGTTTCTATAGAAATAATTTTTAAAAATTAAATTTTTACATTAGAGTAATAAGTAAGTCATCGATGTAATTATTTATTTGGGGATGTCGAAAACCAATTTTTAAGAGTAGACAACAAACAAAAAACTCAACAATTATGAACCTTATTTCATCTTTACTTGAAGTTGTTCTGGGACTATTGTCAGGTCTTTTAGGAGGCCTTGGACTTTAATCAAGTCATGGATCAACAATCCCGTCTATTATTTTTGTAATACAATAAATATTGCATTAGTGGGAAACAGAAGCCACTTCCATTTGGAGGTGGCTTTTTATTGGTGCGCCCAGCTTGGGTTATACCTACGGTAAGCCGGTACCCTTTTGCACCTACAGCCAGCTAACCTAAGGCAGGAACTTACCAAAGGCAACTTTTTCTTAAAATAAGGAGAAGTAGTAGTAACCCCACTTCTCCTTTTGGATTGTCTTGTGACAGCCTATTTTTTAATCCCGGGATAAAGATTGCTCTCGGGCAACTCAATGGATAAATCCAATAAATACTTCACTACTGAAGCCACATCCACCAAACCCATTTCCTGAATTTCTATATTTTCCCGGATACCTGATCCCCAGGCAATAAAGCCTGTCTCAATCTCATCGAAATCAGGAAAATAGCCGTGCGTTCCACCTCTAGCCGGTTTAAGGATAGCTCCGCTGCTGGATCCTGAAAAGGAGATCCCCTGAATTGGCGCCAAGGCCAAAACTGCATTTGGATCAGCTCCTATACGGTCCAATTCCTCACGGTCAACTACTCTGAACAACTTTTTGATGCTAGCAGGTAAGTCAGCCAGAATTTTCTCCACCTTCATGGCAGTTTCCTGATCGTTTTTATCCTTTAGATGTAAGAAAGCAGAAGCCCCACTGGTATGAAAGGCGGCTTTCCAGTTGCCTCTGTCCTTTGAATCCTCCATCAGACCTGCTTCCACCAACCAGATGTTTGGAGAAATGGAACTGTGCGTATTGACAAATCCATGATCACCTGTGATGATAAATGTAGTCTTATCCATGATCCCGGCGCGATCAGCAGCTTCCATGATTTTTCCAATCGCACGGTCTATAGCTGCAATGGATTTGTACACCATTGGCCCCTCTCTCCCTTCACTATGCTGAAAGTGATCCGCTGCAATGAGATGTATAGTGGTCAGGTTTGGTTTGTAGGTTTCCAGTACATAACCTGCCATTTCTCCCGTTCTGTCCTCTCTATTGAGATAATCACCGTTAAAGGTCTTTTCATTCATTTTGCCCAACACCTGAAGTTCCATCTCTGCCATCAGGCCCTTTGGCGTTTCCATGTCCCGCATAGGTTCTATCCTTCCGCCGTTTTCTAAGCTCCAATATTCCGGTATATTGTAGTCAATCGGAGCATTTACAGATACTGGCCAAAGAAAACTTGCGCTGGTCATGCCAGCCTCTCTAACAGCATGCCAGAGCGTGGGAACTTGGATCAATTCAGTTTCCCAATACCATTTGCCTGTTTGTCCCTCAGGCTCGAACGGGGCGTTGTAATAAATCCCATGCTTTGCAGGGGGAAATCCTGTGATCACAGTGGTATGGGAAGGATAGGTGACAGATGGAAATACACCGGTTACCCCTAAGGATCTTGCCCCTTCTTTAGCCATGCTCTGCAGATTGGGAGCTGGCCATTTTTCTTCCAGATAGAAATCGGGCCTGAAGCCATCAATGGAAATAAGCACTACATGCTCCGCGGGTTTTGATTGTGCTTTCGCCCATGAAAAACCTGAGAGCATAGCAAAGAAGAATAAGGAATATTTTATCGACTTGATAAGTATTGATTTCATGTGTTTATAATTGATTTTTAATGGTCACATGGAATCTCGCACGACTTATAATCATCCCAGTGTGTGACGCTTGAGTCATGCTCGATTTCATAATAATAAATAAGGGTTGAAGAAGTCCACTGATCTTTATACCGCCAGTGGACTTCTAGAAAGTTTTAGAAAAATATTCTACCTGAGATTTGTAATTGGTATGGCGTACCACCCGGAGTGGTCACCCCTACATTTGAGTTGACCTGATATTCATAGGCCTTCTTCTCAGGGTCAAAATTTCTGATGGTCAACAGGTTTTGGTTGCCCAAAGTTTTTGATGTTCCCCACTCCTTATTAAGTAAGTTGGCGACGTTGAAGATGTCAAGACCAAGTTCAATACCTGATTTCTTCTCTCCTGTAAAGAATACTTTCTTGGTTGCCCGCAGATCCCAGTTTCCAAAGTACCCGTTTTCTCCCCCATTTCTGACCGCCACATTTCCCAGACTTTCGCGGATATAATCCTTGGCTAGGTTGTCCGGATTTGCCAAAACATTGTTCATAGCTTCAGCCACTGTCTCCGAAATACCTGGAGCAGATGGATCGAATACAAAAGCCAGGTCATTTGAGTTGACAAAATCCCCGTTTACGTTGCCGTTAACTCTTAGAGAATAGCGGGTTCCTCCAATGCCAGAATACCTTACGCCGACAGTAAATCCCTTGAAAGTTGGCAGCGTCCCATATACGACCACCTTCGTTCTATATTGCCCATTCGAATAGTTCATCATAGACAAGTCCCTGGGATCATCCACTACCATCTGGCTTAAAGTGGCACTGTTTGCCACATTACCATTATAAGAAGTGTTGTCCTTACTGTCATTCCACGTATAACTTGCCGTGACCTGTCCATCTTTGAAATATCGGTAAGTTCCATCTATTACCATGGTATACGTATTGTTTTTTCCCTCGCTATTTAATTCCAATACTCTCCCTATTTTATCTGTTTTTCTGCCCTGTGTCCAGTCTGCATTGCCATTAGAGGTGCTAATCGTTTCTGCAGGCACATAAACTCCCCGGTTACCTTCTTCTGTAAGCCTGAAAAAAGGCTGGTCTACCATGTTTCTATCCACATACATGTAGTTGTTTCTGGCTATAGAGGCAATGAAATTCACCCCCAATCTTAAGCGGTTATTGAAAACTCTATTGTACATCACATTGCCTTTATACACAGTGGGTACTTTTAAGTCCTCGCTGTTCATATTGATAGTAGTCACGGGGGTAATTCCAGGCTGGTTCAACAAATCAACACCAGGAGCAGTACTAGGATCATTTCTATAGGATTCAAAATTTGGTGTAGGTACGTTTTCTCCAGTGATATCTACCGCAAAAATCTTTGTTCCGTCAAACTGCAGGTTGTTGACATCTGAGTAGTTGTTGAGCGCAGAACCGAAAATACCAGCTCCAATTCTCAGGATATCCTGTTGCTTCTCATTGATGTCCCAGGTAAACTGGAATCTTGGCTGGATCTGAAATCCACCTGTTTTTACATCGGTTCTCAATCCCAGCTCATCAAAAACAGTCTGGTTAAATGTAGGACTGTTCTTGTAAGTTGTATAATCGCCACGCAGGCCAAGGATCAGATTCATACCCCTTCCCAGATCAGTTTCGGCCTGTGCATAGATCCCGCCCCCAAAAATACTTTGCTCCACAGTTGGATCTTCAGTTGCTACTTCTCTTGCATATCGGTAAGGCTTCAGGTCTTCAAAATTATCGAGCCCGGTGAAGTAGAATCTTCCATTGAATTCGCTGGTGGCAAGTGAAGTGAGGTCATTCAACAGCAAATCCATGCCAAAGGTATAATTGGTTTTGCCTTTGTTATAGTACAGGTTGTTCACCAACTGATACACATTGGACTCAAACCTTTCCGGCAGGTATCGTTGCCCACCCAACTGTATGGTTGTATTGACATCGCTTCCATCTACTGTGGATTCTACCCGCTGAACGATTGCCCTTGGGATATTAGTACTTGGCAGTTGTGTATTTGGCCTGCCATCATCCAGGGTATAGAGGTACTGAAGTTTTAATTCATTGGTCAGCTTATTGCTGATTTCAGTACGTAGAGATGCCATAAAGCTATTGGCAGTTGATAAGTGATCTCCATATACTTCATACAAGTTGATGGCACTGTTGTCTGAGACTCCCTGACTGTTTAAGTCACGGGAAAAGTTGTTTCTGATTGTCAATAAATTGGATGAATTGATCTGGTAATCTATTCTGGCAAAGGCAGTATGGGAATATCTTTTTTTGCTGAAGCTCCCTGTTTGAGGAGTATCAGAAAGGCCATACTTGTCCCTTCCTATCTGCAGGTACCTATCCAATGATTCTTGGGATAAATTATACCTGTTTTCATCTTCTGCGGTTCTGATGTCAGCGATATAAAGCGGTCTGGCATCCCGCTGTCCATCATATGCAATGAAATAATGCAGTTTGTCTTTGATGATGGGGCCACCAAGGGTAATCCCATATTGCTGAATGGAGAATTCATCCTCTCTTTCATTTCCTCTGGTATCATATTTACTTGCCAGCCAATCTGCCCTGTTAAATAAAAATGCAGAGCCATGGACTGTATTAGTCCCCGTTTTCGTCACCGCACTGATGATACCTCCACCGCTTCTGCCGTTGGTTACATCGTAATCATTGGTGACTACCTCAAACTCCCGGATTGCTTCCATAGAGATTGAAAACGGACCTCTGTTAGTGGATCCGCTGGATAACGGGCTTTTATTGGTCATTCCATCAATCGTATAATTAGTGGAAGAATATAACTGGCCAAGTAAATTACTGCCATTGGACACCGGTGACAGGTTGACCAGTGAATTGAAGTTTCTTCCATTTACCGGTAATGTCGCCATGTCTCTGGCGGTAACGGCTGTAGAACTACCAAACCTATCAACACTGTTACTTAAAGAATTTGCCGTGACGCTGACTTCACTAAGGCTTTGAACTTCCTCATTTAACTCAATGTCAAGTTTGATATGCTCTCCCTGATTGAGTGAATATCCCCTAAAAACTTTGGTTCCATATCCTACATAGGTGCATGTAACAGAATAGTCAGTCCCTAAAGGAAGCTGGTTTATCGTGTAAGAACCTGTGAGGTTGGTGATAGCAGAGGCGGTGAATCCTGTCAGCTCATTTTTAATCAAAAGTGCTGCTCCTATCAGAGGATCTCCATTCACATCTGTGATCTTTCCCGAAATCGATGCATTGGTAGCCTGGGAAAAAGCCTGCGTTCCTGTTCCCCATAACAGGAGAAAGAGAAGGAATCCTGTAACTAAACTGGTAAAATTTCTTGAACTCATAGTATCTGGATATTGGTTTAATTTTATCCAAAACTAGATTCCATACTTAGCCTAAAAATGTTAAAAATTAACATCAGCCTGAGAAGTAACAGAATGATAACAGGAGGAAACAAAATCTAATAATTATTTCATTTTCCTTGCCTGGTTTGTCTCTAATCGGCTAGACGGTAATACACCAAAATCCAGACAGCAATGACACCCTTTGGATCACTTTACTTTAATCCGCGCAGTATTTGCTACAGTCTGTCTGGTGACCCCTATCAAGTCCCCCAGATCTTTTTGGGTTAACAGATCAATTAAGGTATAGGAACTACCATGAACATCTTTGACCTTCAGATCAAAAAAGGAGCTTAAAAAGGTGAGTTTTTCCTGAGCTTTTTTCTCGTGAAGTTTTTTAAGCTTTTTTTCGGCACTGCACCATCGTTTGACCAGGTATGAAATGAACCATTCAGATACTGCAGGGCCCTGAAGTACCATTTCCTTGAAAAAGTCCCTGTTATAAATGCGTATTCTGGTGTCTATTAATGCTTTTGAATATTCGAAAAATTGATTGTTCAGGTATTTTAAATCGCCGAAAAAATCATTTGCCAACAATACATCAAACGTGAATTCTTCCCCATCATCGGTATAACTTCCCAATTTTATTGCCCCATCCAGAATTTCATAGATATAGAGATGGTCGGAAGAAGGGGTATAGATGTAGTCATTCTTCTTTATGGTAGTTTCTCTTATTTTCCCGAAAGACTGGGAGCTGTAGTGGGTAGAAATATAAGCGAAGAAATCAAAGCCTAAATAAGATTCATTAATAGGGCGTACAGGGATGGACATTTTTAAGCTGGATCTTACTCAAAATTACCTCATTGATTTGATGTTAAGGTTAATTGGGGGTGAAGTATTTCTTATTCTTAATTAATATTGGGCCATACTAATGCTCTCAGTTAGGAGATTGCCCTTGGAAGCAGCTGGTTTATTGGAGAAATAGGAAGGCGTTTAAAAAAACTAGTCCCTGAGTGGGCTAGGGGGATCCGTTTGTTTTTTATCCGGACTAAGGGTCCAATAAATGAATTGTCCGAAGTCAATTCAAAGCTGATTTCAGGCCAAGATTTTTGGATACTTTTGTACTCCAAAAGTATCAAGAGAAAATAGCCTCAACGCAATCGATTCAGGTTAATAGGGAGATTAAGGACCACTTACTAATACAAAAGACCCTTGCCCTGTCTACCGGCCAGGAAGGCATTCTCCTGCACTTACTTTCTTATTCCAGATCATTTGTAGGCAGGAGCGATGGTTTAGGACTTTACACAGCGTGGGTTACGCCTCTGGTTCACCCATGGCTAAAATCATGGCATGCTTGCTGCATTGATTCGTTCCTACAGGCAAGGTGCTTACTTGAGCTTCTATTTCTACTAACTACTCAAGACAGTTCATATTTAGCAGCTAGGCTAATCAATAATGGGTACGCCTTTGGGAGCCTGTCCCGATAACGAAGTGTATCGGCAAGTCGTGGCTCTAGCTTAGGGAAGGCTCGATTTCAGCCCCTGCAGTAAATCCCGCTTGGTAATCAATCCCCTTTTTCTCCAGAGAATCTTACCTTTTTTGAAAAGAATGTAATTGGGGATAGAGCGTACCGCAAATTGCTGAGCTAGCTGAGGCCTTTTATCAATATTGATTTTAAGCAGCCTGATTTTTCCATCCAATTCAGTCAGTACTTCGGCGATTATTGGATCCATGGTCTGGCAAGGTCCGCACCAGTCCGCATAGAAATCCACCAAAACAGCATCTTGGCTTTTAATGATTATATCCTTAGGGTTGCGCTTGGGCATATTTCGAAATAAATAAGGAGAAAAGGTATTCTTAGATTAAAGCAAGAATGTCAGTTTGATCGTGCATAGAAGGCTATGGATTTAAAGGGGATTTATCGGCTCTTTAATCTGATTAGCTGTTCGTAACAATCCAAACAGCGGCTAGAAATAAAGAAATAAACTGTCCTAAATTATAAAGTGTCTACTGTGGATGAAAGTTCGGATTAGGTACTGTTCCTCCAGAAGCGGGATAACAAGGAAAAGGAGATCAATATAATTAGTTCAGTGCCCTGATCAGTTGTTTGGGGGCGTTTCAGAAAGAGGGTATCCTCCTCTCCAAGGCTCAAAGAAGGTAAATGATTAGAAAAAAAATACGCACACCTGCACCACTCGCTGGTCACCTAGTGACAAAGGAAAGAACAAAAAAACCGCTAACTCTAGATTGAATTAGCGGTTTGGTAAAGTATAAATACCTAATTAATTTGTTGCTGGAGTGGCTGGAGCTGCCGGCATCTCAAGGCCTAACTTCGCCAATACAAGTTCAGTGAACTTATCTTCTTCTTTGGTATAAAGAAGGATAGGAGCCTGACCTGCTGATTCAGCAAAAATATGCGTGTAGTTGTTTTCAGCAGCCACTGCATTGATGGCATTGATCACTTTGGTCTGAATAGGGGAAAGAAGCTCACCCAGTTTTCTCTGGTAGCTGATCTGGGAGTCATTTTCCATTTTCTGCAGACTAGCTTGAAGGTCTGTCAATTCTTTCTCTTTAGCCGTTCTTGCTTCTTCCGTCATGGTATTCATAGATTGCTGATAAGTCTGAACCTGACGCTGAAAATCTTCTCCTTTTAGTTGCATGGTAGTCTGAAGCTGGGTTTCGTAGTCTTTGATATCAGCGGCTATTTGTTCCATTTCTGGCATCAAATCCATGATAAATTCTACGTTGGTATAACCAATCTTTACCTCTTGCGCCTGAGCTGCAAATCCTACGCAAAGCAAGGCTACTGCGGAAAGGATAACTTTTACTTTCATCATTTCTGTGTTTCTATTTATTTGTTTTCTTCTATTCCCAATTCCTCCAGGACAAACTCCGAATAGTCATGCCTGGGATCTGTATAGATAATCGCCGACGGGGCAGCTGCTTTATCAAATAAGATTCCCAAATTATTTCTTCGGGTCATTCTTTCAATAGCGTCATAGATCTTGGATTGTAAGGGCTGCATCAATTCCGCCTGTTTTTGGAAGTACTGCCCGTCTATTCCGAATATCCTACTGTTGAATTCCTGGGATTCTTTTTGTTTCAATTTAATTTCCTCCAGCCGTTGCTGGTACATTTCTTCGGTGAGAAGTACTTCCTCTGCTTTTAGCTGGACAGTAAGATCCTTGATCTCTTTATCCAAATTTTGTGCCTCTTTCTTCCATTCGGAACTGATGTTCTCTAGCTCCTGCTGGATTACTTTGTAGTCTGGATGCTTGTTTAGAATATATTCCGAATCAATGTATCCGAACTTCTGAGCCGCCAATGGTGCCGTCTGAAGCACAAAGAGCAACAAAAATACAATTTTCAGTGATTTATTCATGAGTTTGGGAAATTAACTGAAAGTCAATCTAAACATTCTTAGAATATCAATTTTTGCATAAATTAACTATTCCCTCCTCCAAAACCATACTTATCTGATCTGCTGGCCAATGGTAAAGTGGAATTGGGAGCCACTTCGGTTAAGCTCTCCAGGAACTCGATCAAACCCATATCCCCAATCAATTCCCAAGAGTCCAAATGCCGGCATAAAGATCCTTGCACCCAGGCCAGCTGATTTCTTAAGATCGTATGGATTGTAGTCCCTGTATGAACCCCAGTTGTTTCCGGCCTCTGCAAAGCCAAGTACAAAGATGGTTGCCGATGGGTTCGGAGAAATCAGGTACCTCACTTCCATCACATACTTATTATATACCACTCCTCCATAAGGTTCTGGATTAGCTGTTCCCCTTGTGAGCCTACCCGGAGTAATGGATTGGTTTTCATATCCCCGAAGACCGATGATTTCCTGGCCTAGGGCAAAGTTGTTCATCGACATACCATCACCACCCATTACGAATCTTTCCAAAGGAATAATACCAATCTTCTGGCTATAGGAGCCTAAGAAGCCCATGTGTGCTCTTGCACTTGCCACCAGTTTTTGCGAGCCAAACAATGGGGTATAAAGCGAAGCATCAAACATCCACTTGTGGTATTCCAGCCACTTATACTTTTCCTCATCAGAGGACTCTGAATTGATATTCTTGTTTAATGAAGAGTAAGGAGGGGTGAAGGCTGTGGATAAAATAATATTGGATCCCCGTCTCGGATAGGTTGGGTTGTCTATGTTATACCGGGCGATGGTGGTATTCCAGGTTAAGCTGTTGGATTTACCTGTAGGATAGCTTAGCCCAAATGAGGTTCCAAACTGGTCAAATTCATATACCTGAAATTGCAGGGAATTACTGATGCTAAAGTTGTCATCTGGCCAGGTTACCCGCTTGGCCAAACCTACGGTCACACCGGTGATTTTGAAGAAGCCCAATTCATCCCCGAAACTGGCTTGGTTGTAGAAATCAACCTGGCGCTGTACGGAATGGTTAAAAGAGAAGCTCAGGGCGTTTGGTTTCTTGCCACCAAACCATGGCTCTGTCAATGACACGGAGTAATTTTGGAAGGAACGGCCATTAGCCTGCACTCTTAGCGAAAGCTTCTGCCCATCACCCACTGGAAGTGGGTCCCACTTGGAGAAGTCTCCGATATTTCGAATGGAGAAGTTGTTGAATGAAAGGCCAACTGTTCCTACGAATCCATAGAATCCACCCCAGCCGCCGGATAATTCGATCTGGTCGTTTGGTCTTTCTTCCAGCTCAAAGGTGATATCCACTGTAGCAGCCTCGAAGTTTGGTCTCAGATCCGGATTGATTTTTTCCGGGTCAAAATACCCTAAGGTAGAAAGCTCACGAATCGTACGGACCAGTAGTTCTCTATTGAATTTTTGTCCGGGAAGAATACGTATTTCACGCATCACTACGTGATCGGACGTACGCTCGTTCCCCTTGATGTTTACACTGTTTACAGTCACTTGAGGACCCTCAAATATCCTCATCTCTATATCGATAGAATCCCCGGCTACATTCACTTCTACCGGATCAATTGTAAAGAATAAGTAGCCGTCATTTTGATACAGAGAGCTAACATCATCCCCTCTGCTAGGGTCGTAGTTCAGCCTTTTGTCCAGTTGTTCTTTGTTATACACATCACCTTTTTGGATTCCAAGCAGGGCTTGTAATACCTGATCGGGATGAATATAGTTTCCGTTGAACGTAATATCTCTATAGTAGTACTTTTTGCCTTCTTCTAAGGCGATATCAATGTTGATTTTGTCCTGACCAAAGTTATAAACTGAGTCTGCGGTTATTTTAGCATCCCGATACCCTTTACTTTGGTAGAAGTTTATCACATTGTCTTTGTCATTTCTGTATTCTTTTGGGATATACTTGGAGCCATTAAAGAAGTTCAGTTTGAAGTTCTTGTTGATGTAATCTTTTACATCTTCATTGGACGCCGAATCAGTATATAGGATTGTATTCTTGATGTCTTCGGCGCTTGCGTCAGATAGTCTCGAGTAGCCGTCCTTGAAGATACTTACCCTTGCATGCTCTTTGGTTTTTTTAAGCTTCTTTTTAAGCTTGGTGTCACTGAGTTCCTGGTTGCCGTAGAATTCTATTGCATTGATCCTTACCTTGGAATTCTGGGCTACATCGAATATCAGTTTTACAGAATTGGGTAGCGTGGTATCTCTTTCCTGCTTGATTTTCACATCCGCATTCATAAAGCCTTTGTCGAGGTAGTATTTTTCGATGGTTCGCTTGGCATTATTAAGCACATCGTCTCTGACTACACGCCCTCTGATATTCACCTTGTCCCGGAGCTCACTTTCCTGGGTTTTGTTCATCCCGGTAAATTCAACACGGGAAAATCTAGGTCTTTCTGTCAGATCAAGAAGTAATGAGATGTCCTCACCTTCTATTTTAGTCACCAGGATTTTAACGTCTCCGATGATCCCTTGCCCCCATAGCTTTTTCAATGCATTTGAGATAGCATCCCCAGGCACCTCGATTTTGTCATCCACTTTCAGTCCGGATAAGGAAATGATGGCGATTTCGTCCAAGGTGGTGAGACCTACAGCTTTTATTTCTGCGATTCTATAGGTTTTGGGCTGCGCGTAATTCAGCTCCAAAATATCAATTGGCTTGCTTGAGGCATAGCGACTTTGGCCCAAACGTATTTGCGCTATTGCTGAACTTGCCCAAACCAGACAAAACAGAATCAGTAAACTTTTTTTCATTAATTACTTAAGATTTAACTTGCTCACCCGTTTTGCCAAATCTCCTTTCCCGTGATTGGTAATCAGAAACTGCAGCAAAGAGGTGCTCTCTTCTAAAATCCGGCCATAGCACAGGAGTGAAATACATCTCTGTGTAGGCCAGTTGCCAAAGCAGAAAATTGCTGATCCGGTATTCACCACTCGTTCTGATCATTAATTCAGGATCAGGATAGTTGGCTGTCTCCAGATGCTCCGCCATTACTTTCTCGGTAATGTCGGCCACATTCAATTTTCCTTCTGAGACTTTTTGAGCAATGTGTTTAGCTGCATGGGTGAGCTCCCAGTGACCACTGTAGCTCAGTGCTAGGATCACTTTGAGTCCGGTATTTTTGGAAGTTGTTTCCTTCACCCTCATCAGTGTTTTATAGGCTGATGGAGGTAGGCTTTCAACATCTCCGATACTTTCTAATTTGAAGTTGCCATTCATTAGCATGGGGACCTCATCAGACATGGTCTTGACCAGAAGTTCCATTAGTCCATCGACTTCAGCTTTCGGTCTTGACCAATTCTCTGTAGAAAACGAGAATAAAGTGAGGTATTTAACCCCCAGGCTATCTGCTCCCTCTATGGCTTCCCTAACTGCCTTGGTGGCATTTTTGTGGCCAAATATACGCATAGCTCCTTTTTTCGTGGCCCAGCGTCCATTGCCGTCCATGATTATCGCGATATGCTTTGGGATGTTTGTTCTGTCAGATATATCCTTCATTCCAGCCGTCTCCGGTTCCTTACTTTTTTGGAGGTACAAAAATGCCATTTCTTTTCCAAATATTCGCCCAAGGGCTCGATTAATTAATATGCGTAGCATTTGGTAGTCATGATGGTATAGCTAATCGTAACCCCTAAGAAGTAGTACCAATCCTTGTCGTAGGGATTACCAAAGTTAATTCCATAGGGCTCATTAGCGGGATTATTGGGGTCATTGAATCTGGGGATTATTGGCTCCTTACTGTCTATTTTATCCAAGTAGTCAGTAAAGGTTGGCCGAAAGCCTAGTTCAGCGGCTAATGTCCAGCGTTCATTTAATTGGTATTTTACCCCTCCCCCAAAAGGAATGACTACTGTTCCCAAATTATACCTGGAAGATACATTGTATTGGAACGTATTCCCTTTAGCAAATGCATAGGTATAGCCTATGCCAAAGAAGGCATAGGGAGAGAAACGGAACTCTGAATTGGTAGTGAGGTAATCCAGAAAATTAAATTCCATCACCGCCGAAGCTTCTATTATTCCAGCTCTAAACCTGCCATCCCGCATCTTTGCTAACTGATCAATAGGTTTGATGCTATCTGCTCCATAAAGAAGCCCACCTGAAATGCCGACACGCAGTGCCCACACATTGTCAAAATTTCTCCTGCCAAACAACGTGCCTTGAGGTCCTAATTGGCCAGGGTCAATTTTCCGAATGATATCACCACTATATGCAGCAACACCCAATCCACCGCCTATTTCGTATTTCTGTGCCTGAATTTCTCCGGTTATGCCCAGAAAAAGCATTGAAAATACAAGTAAGTGGCTGAAAACCTGAAAATTGACCTTTTTCAAGACGATGCAAGATATGAAGTACCTAACGTTTAAAAAACGCATCTCAGTATTTAGCGGGTTAATAATTGTTAAGCTCAAATGGGCCTTGTCTTTATGGACTCTAATTCAGTTTCTCATATCAAAACCCCAATTAAGTTTTTGCCTTAGCGTATCAAAGAAATGATAATGGGGCAACTTTACCAATTTTGCAGAAAAGTTTTCCTTCTTCACACTTAGCTTTACTTCAGAGGAAATTGACGTAGATCGCGAATCCAAAGATATTAAGAATTTCTCAGCCCTGCCCTCTATTTCAAAACTGATCTCACTTTCATCCGAAACAATAATTGGCCTCACATTTAAATTGTGAGGACTTACGGGTGTGATTACCAGGTTCTTAGCCTCTGGAGAAATCAATGGCCCCCCACAACTTAGAGAATAACCGGTAGAACCGGTAGGAGTAGAAACGATCAGCCCATCAGCCCAATAGCTGTTAAGGTATTTTCCGTCTATATAGGTGTGCACTGTGATCATCGAAGAGGTATCACGCTTGTGAATAGTGAATTCATTCAATCCGAAATTCAACCCGTTGAATAACTTTCGATGGCTCTGAAGAGAGATTAAGGATCTGGTCTCTAGCTGGTAATTATTGGCAGCCAGGTCTGCAATGGCTTCAGAAATCTTCTCCGTAGCCACCGTAGCCAAAAAACCCAGCCTTCCGGTATTGAGTCCTAAAATTGGGACTTCGAGATCACCTACTTGGCAGACAGCATCAAGCAAGGTACCGTCTCCACCTATGGAAATCATAAAATCCATGGATGCCATTTCCTCCCTGCTTTCCAGTACCCAATAACTCAATGTGTTATTGCTTAACATGCGCAACTGACGATCAAATTGCTCGGTGGCAAATATCTCAAATTGATGCTTTATAAGTTCGTTGAAAAGTGACTGGACCTCTGAAAACAATTCTGCTTTCAGCACTAAGCCATGAAGGGCAACTTTCATGGGCTAAATATCTAAAAATCTCAGCAAGTTACCGATTCTATCCTCTTCACTGCTCACGCCGCTCTCTTCCTGATAGTGATCTATAATTTTATATCCGAATCGCTCAAGCGTCGCTTTGATGTGCCGAAGTTCTGGTTGATCAAGCTTCAGTGTGAGCTTGATCTTGCTATCATCCAAGGGATCAGTGGTGATAAATGAACTCAGTACCTTTGTGTTTTCTGTTTCGATGATTCTGGAGATCTCCGCCAGGCTATAATCGGTCATGCCCAAAGAAAGTATAAGTACGCTGCCTTGGGATTTGATAGAAAGACTATCTGCAAATGCAGAAATGGAGTCTTCCATGGTCACAATGCCCAAATAATTGGATTCTCTGTCCAGTACAGCTACTATATTGGAGTTTTGCTCCGAACTGACCCGTAGTACATCATAAATGTGCTTATCTGAAAATACCCAACAGTCAGGATTTGCGGGTTCTATATCAGCAATCAGCGTCTCAGGATTATTTATTTCAAAGATTCTATCTTCTTTTATCAGCCCTAAAAAAAGCCCCTTGTCAATAACCGGAAGCACGTCAGTTCTGATTTCTTCCATCCACGCCAAAGCCATTCCTGTTTTATCAGAAAGTTTCAGAGGAGGAATCAGGTTATTGATGTATTCGTAGGCGTGCATAGAAGAAAGATAGGGAATGAATTTAGAATTTAAAACGTGATAATGCCTATTCTTGTTCCTTTTCTGGGAAAAAACGGGGATTCGCCCAGATTATAAAAACAAATAGTTGTAAATAATCCCGAGTACGACACCTCCGGCGATGATTAGCGGAGAGGAGATTTTAGTGAATTGAAGCAAAACGTAGGTGGCTAGAATAAACAGAATATTCAGCGTATTTGCTTCAAGGGGCTCGAAGAGCAAATAGGCAGCTGCGATTAGCATTCCACAGGATACGGCATTGATTCCTTCCAAAGCCGCTCTTACCGGACGGTATTTTTTCAGCTGATCCCAAAATCTGATTACAAAGAAAATAAGGAATATGCCCGGTAGGAAAATTCCGGCGGCAGCTATTAATCCTCCCGCAAAAAAACCAACTGTACCGAATTCTCTCATCGAAAGAGCCCCTACATACGAAGAAATGCTAAAAGTAGGGCCAGGAATACCCTGGGAAATTGCATATCCTGTAAGAAATTCCTCTGAACTAAGGAAGTGTTTAAAGTCTACAAATTCAGTATATAAGTAGGGGACAAGTACCTGACCCCCACCGAAGATCAAACTTCCGTTTCGATAGAAGTTCTCGAAAAGGATAATGGGTTGATATTTAGTGACAGCACCTAAAGCCGCTGCCACTACCAAGACTCCCCCCCAAAGGTAGAAGTTGGCCCACTCGATTTTTAGTGGGGTATCTTTTTGCAGTTCGGGTTGTTGCTTGTATTTGATAGAGGTGCTTAGTCCACCTATAATTAAAAGTACTGGGAAAATATATGGTGAGTTGTAGAAGAATGAGACAAAAGCCGAGATCAATACGAGAACCATGGCTTCAGTAGTCTTTATGGTTTTCCCAATTATCTTTTGCGCAGCAAAAATGATAAAACCTATAGCCATAGGCTGAATAAATCGGGCAAAATCCAACGCGCCGGGAGTATTTTCCTGAAGAAAGTAAATGAGCATTGCCGCAAAGATCATGAGCAAAGTCGCCGGCAAAATCCAGACTATGAGCGCAAGATAAGCCAGGTTGGGACCGCCTACCCGATAGGCAATGGCACAGATCAGTTGGGTGGAAGATGGGCCCGGGAGCATGTTGCATAGTGCATTTAGCTCCCATAGCTCCTCTTCTTGAATGTAGGCTTTTCTCTTGATCATACGCTCTAGCAGCATCGCAAGAAATGCCTGCGGCCCACCGAATGCCGTAAGAGAAAGCGTAAGAATGTCTTTCAGAAATAAGTAATATCGGACCTGCTTTACCGACATCCCTTATTTTCTCAAGCCAAGTTCACGAAGCCTCTCCTCCAAAAATTCTCCTGCAGTAGCATCTTCAAATTGTTTTGGATGCTCGTCATCTACACAGCTATCAAGACAGGTAAGATCCATCTCTGAGCGGGGATGCATAAAGAATGGTATAGAATATCTGCTGGTATTCATCTTTTCCCTAGGTGGATTGACCACCCGGTGGATGGTGGATTTAAGTTTTTTATTAGTCAATCTCTCCAGCATATCTCCCACATTTACTACCAGCTGATCAGGAAGTGCAGTGATGGGAATCCATTTCCCATCTCTTCGCAACACTTGCAGTCCGTCTGCACTTGCGCCCATTAATAGGGTAATCAAATTGATATCGCCATGCTCCGCCGCCCTAACGGCATCTGCGGGGACCTCATCTGGGTTTTCTATTGGGAAATAATGGATTTGCCTCAAGATGGAATTACCATGCGCGACTTTGTCCCCAAAGTAATTCTCATCCAGATCCAAAGAAAGTGCGATGGCTTGAAGCATGGCCTTTCCCGCATTTTCAAGCGTGCGAAAAGCTTCATTTGCATCGTTTTGAAATTCGGGCAGCTCCTCAGGCCAGATATTTGGTGGATATTCTGACTTGATCGGATCAGTATCCGGGATTCGGCTTAGTTCTTGCCCTACATGATAAAATTCCTTCAAGTCCCCTGTATTTCTGCCTTTGGCATGCTCTTTTCCCTTGCCCGTATATCCACGCTGAAATCCTATCTCCGGTTTCTCATACTTGGATTTGATCGCATCAGGCAGGTTGAAAAAAGCTTTGATAGATCCATAAAGTCTATCTTGGAGATCTTGTGATAAGCCGTGATTCTTGATTGCCACAAAACCAATGTTTTGGTAAGCTTCACCAAGCTTCTGTACAAATGCCGTTTTTTGCGCTGGAGTACCAGAAGTAAAATCAGCTAAATCTAAACTCGGGATCTCATCAAATAGGATTTCCATGTAGGGATGTATTATAGTTCAAGGTCTAATTTATCTTTAAAATTAAATATCTTTAATCTCAATTTACACGCAGTATGAATAAAATCCTGACTTTACTCTCGTTGATTTTTCTTTTCTCAGCTTGTTCTTCTGAGAAGGAAAGGATCAATGAGGAAATAGTAGCTATGCCACCTAGCCAAGATGCTCAGGTATCTTCCACACCGCAGGTGAAATTGTTTCAATATGAAGATCAGGCAGCATATCCCGATGCAATACTTGAATTATATTCCCCCTTGGGAAATCAAACCTTCAAACCAGGGAAGGTGCCTTTTGAGTTTAATATCAAGAATTTTCCATTTGATCTAAACGCCACTAAAGAATTTAAACTTTTCAATATCTTAAATGGAGGGGATCCGATAGGGTTTTACGCTCCGATTTTTCAAAGAGACCTTACAATAGGCAGTTATCGTGTGGTTGCCTATTTGGTAGATGAGGAAGGATTGGCATTAAAAAACTTTGGAAATTATGTGGATAGGGATTTTCAGGTGGGAGAATCCAGGCCTTTCCCGTATTCAGGAGAGCCTTACTTAGCCTTGAATCTCCCCCGTTCAGAACAGGTTTATGAAACCGGGAGCGAAGTGATCATTGATTTTTTGGTGGTAGGAGGGGATATGAAGCTGGATGGGCTAAAAGTGGCAATTGAGGTGAATGACTTAAGCTATGAAATTGATCATATGGCTCCGGTCAGGATAGAGAATCTTCAGCCCGGGAGCTATCAGGTTAAAATTAGATTACTTCGGTCGGACGGAAAAGAACTCGAGGGGCCATTTTCAAGTGTGAGTAGAGACATCATTGTCGGTTAACATGCTTATCTTTGGGGCTTCAATTTCAAAGATTTTAAGATGCTTTTAGTTAATCAAATTCGGGAAAACTACGCCGGGGTACTTGCCGGACTTCAAAAGAGAAATTTTCAAGATGCCGAATCTGTCCTAAACAGGGCGGTGGAACTGGACGAGTTAAGAAAATCCACTCAGGCAGAGCGTGATCAGATACAAAGTGAGTCCAAGGCAATTTCGAAGCAGATTGGAGCATTGATGCGTGAGGGAAAGGCAGAAGAAGCAGTGCTAATCCGGGAAAAAACAGCTGAGCTAAAACTTCAGGTTAAGGATCTGGAGGATCAAAACTCCAAAGCTGAAGATGAGCTGAAAGCCTTGCTTTATACCATTCCTAATGTTCCCCATAGTTCTGTGCCAGCTGGAAAATCAGCCGAAGACAATGAGGTGGTACTGGAAAACGGGGCTATTCCTGAATTGAATGAGGACAAGCTGCCACATTGGGAGCTTATCAAAAAGTATGACATCATCGACTTCGATCTTGGGGCTAAAATCACCGGAGCGGGATTTCCGGTTTATAAAGGTAAGGGAGCAAGGCTACAACGGGCATTGATCAATTTCTTTCTGGATGAAGCACTGGCGCAGGGCTACTATGAGATACAGCCACCGATTTTGGTGAATGAAGACTCTGGCTATGGCACAGGTCAGCTGCCGGATAAGGAAGGTCAAATGTATTATGCAGATGCTGATAACCTGTATTTGATCCCAACAGGAGAAGTCCCGATCACTAATATTTACCGTGATGTGATACTTTCTGAAAGCGATCTTCCGATAAAAAATGTAGGGCACTCTCCTTGTTTCCGAAGAGAAGCGGGGAGTTGGGGGGCGCATGTGAGAGGTCTGAACAGACTTCATCAGTTTGATAAAGTAGAAATCGTGCAGATCACGCATCCTGATAAATCCTATGAAACCTTGGAAAACATGAGTAGCTATGTGCAGGGACTATTGCAAAAGCTGGAATTGCCTTATCGTGTGCTCAGACTTTGTGGAGGAGACATGGGCTTCACTTCTGCTTTGACCTACGATATGGAGGTATTTTCTGCTGCCCAGGAGAGATGGCTGGAAGTGAGTTCTGTTTCCAACTTTGAGACATATCAATCTAATCGGTTGAAGTTGCGTTTCAAAGGAGCAGATAAGAAAACCCATCTGGCCCATTCACTGAATGGAAGCGCATTGGCATTGCCAAGAATCGTAGCTTCTATTCTGGAGAATAACCAAACTCCAGATGGGATCAATATGCCAAAAGTGCTTCATCCATACTTGGGATTTGATAAGATCTCTTAAAAAATCCATACTTAGAAAAAGCGTGAAGAGACCTTCACGCTTTTTTTCTTATCTCTTGATTCTTATCTCTAAGCTCTGATTTTAAAGTCTCAAAGAGTGTCTCACTGCCGGAAAATGGGCTATTGAATAGCGGTTATAAGAATACAAACGGAGACAACTTAGCACTTTTTACTTCTCACATTAGATACGCTACCCTACATTCTCTTCAAAAAGTCTTTCCAACGTTTTCTCCAAATCCTCCGCATAACCAGAATGCGGCCTTGAAGTTTGGATGATAGAGCTTCTCACTGCGGTAAGCCAACGGAATCTTGACGCTAAATCCATAGTGCCTATATTTCCTCCGTTGACCGATCCAGTGCAAATTTTTTCAAAAGAAGCCAGATTCAATTGGATCATTTCCACATCTGCCAGTGGGTCAAGTATAAGTAACTTCTTTGTGTCTAACTGGATTTTACATCCTAGGAAATCTCTCTTCCAATGACAGAGTACTACGCCGACGTTGATGAACTCTTCCCGCTCCACACGCGGTACTACGCGGATGATGGCATATTCATATAAGTGCTGTTCTTGCATCTTGCGCTTCTTTTATGAATTGATCAGAATAGGAAAGGCGGAGATCGAGAAAGTCCTGATAAACCTTTCTGATCACGGTAGAATTCTCAGAGTCACCCCCGGCAAGTAACCACTCCTCTGGAATGGCATTTACAATTGTTTTGATTTTGTCGGGTGTCAAAACCTTTTTAACGGCTTCATTTACTTCCTCAAGCTCTGAGGCTTCAGGAAGAAGTACGTGGTTTTTGATAATAGGAAATGGCCCCTCAGCATTTTTTTTCCAGTTGATCCAGGCATGCTGAAATAGAAAAGAAGCACCATGATCTATCAGCCATAGCTCCCGGTTCCACATAAGCATATTTGTGTTTCTGAATGTCCGGTCCACATTGGTAATGAACATATCCAGCCACACGATCTGGGAAGCAAGATAGGGATCAACACGCATGGCAACAGGATCGTAATTGATCGCCCCTGAAAGGAAATGTAAAGCTAGATTAAGTCCCTGGCTTCCTTTGAGAAGATCCTGGATTTCTTCATCTCCTTCAGATCTGCCAAAAGCAGGATCCAAATTGGCAAAGACTAATTCTGGTACTTTCAGTCCCAATGCCCTTGCAATTTCTCCACCCAGCAATTCTGCGATAAGAGCTTTCTCCCGCTGGCCAGCTCCGCGGAATTTTAGCACATATTTGAACCCATCATCCGCATCGGCAAGGGCTGGCAAGGAGCCCCCTTCCCGTAGAGGCAAAATATATCGGATCACGCTTACGGTGCGAAGTGTTAGTTTTTCAATCATTGGATTTCTAATTGAGACTTTTTGCCTTCCAAAGAAAAAGTATCTGAATGATGCTATTCTTCATTGAAATACAGGACAAAATCTCAGGTATCAAAATTATAGCGTATGTGTAGGCGAATTCAAATTAATTCTTCTACGTGCTTTTGAATATTTTCTGATAATTTTTTCATAGGCAAGTCATTCGCATCATTGCCAAACGGTTCTTCGATTTCTTCAGCAACTAATTCCAAGCTGGCCAAAACATAGAATATAAATGTTACGATGGGAGCAGCATAATATCCTAGGGAAAACACATAGCCTAGCGGCAAAGTAAGAACGTAAGCCAAAATAAATTTCTTGATAAATGAGCTGTAGGAATAAGGAATGGGAGTGTTCTTAATCCGTTCACAAGCTCCACAGATATCTGTGAAGGAGACCAACTCCTGGTTCAGAATGATCAGTTGATCACCGGTTATTTTTTTGTCTTTGTAGAGATCATTTACCTTGGCAAACATCAGCTTAGCTACTTGGTTGGGGACATGTTTTTCCGGGTCGATCTCAGGCTTTATCTCTTCATCCTTCTCATCATCCAGCATATACATAGTCACCTTATTCTGTAGATGCTCTTTCAGCGCAAAAGCATAAATAGGGATAGTCCTTCGGAAAAAGCGCCTGTAGTCTTCGTCTTTATTGTCCAGGATACCAGCTAGTTTGAGCGCCAGGTTTCTACTGTTGTTGACCAGTTGCCCCCATAGCTTCCTTCCTTCCCACCACCTGTCGTAGGCTGTATTTGTGCGGAAAACCAATAGTAGAGAAATGACAAAACTCAACAAGCTGTGCATGATCGGGATATTCTGAACCCAGCTGTTTTTTCCGATCTTGAGGTAATCCATCTCCAGCCAGGCTATTCCTAGGGAGTATATAAAAATTACGACCATGAATGGTCCCAGCTTGACCAGTGTGTCGGACTTTTGGACTAAAAATAAAATTTTAAACCAGTCTTTAGGATTGTACCCTTTCATATGATTATAATTTGTCTTTTAAAGGCCATTTGGAATCTCGCATGGTAGGTAATCATCTCTGTGTGCCATCTGCGACATGCTCGATTTCATAATGTCATCCTAGTGGGGGATATATACTAAAAGGAGAAAAGTAGGAATTAACTGCCTTTTTTCACAAAAAGTAACAGTCTATTTGGTACGAATCAATTGTTGGTGAATTTTCAATACCTGGGGAATCAGGAGTTTATTGTCCGAATTCCTGATTACAAAGTCAGCCAGTTCGTTTTTCTGCTCGTCTGGAAGCTGTTGGTTGATGATTTGATTTACCTGCTCCTCAGAGCGAAAAGGGTCTCTCATCAGCGTTCTGGCAATACGTACTTTTAGAGGCGAGCTTACATTGATCACATAATCCAATGAAAGATTGCTTCCTGTTTCGAAAATCAACGCTGCTTCTTTCAATACATACGCTGAGGTCTTTATTGAGGCCCAATCGGAAAAATCCTTTCCTACTGCAGGATGAACCAGGGCGTTGATAGTCTTTACTTTCTCTGGATCTGAGAAGACTGTTTTGGCCAGGAAATTTCGGTCTAAGCTTCCGTCAGGTAAGTAGGATTTATCACCGAATGCATCTTTAATCTGGCTTTTTAAGCGCTCATCATTTCCCATAAGCCATTTAGCTCTATCATCAGCGGAATAGATGGGAATGCCAAGGATAGAAAAAATCTTTGCTACTGTGGATTTCCCTGATCCGATCCCACCGGTGATTCCGACTAAAAGGGGAGACTTCTTACTCATAGCTGAGTTTTAGGATAGCTGGAGTTACCACGACCTGATCCAGGTAATCGGGCATAGGCCTCACTTGAACGGTAATAGTGCTGTCTTTCTTATTCCTTTTGTAATAGTCCAATACAGCTTCGAATTCAATGTCTTTTAATTCGGAGACTTTCCGTCCGTCCACAAGGTAGGATATCATAATTACCACATCTTCATCTGCGAGTGTGACTGAGCTCGGGAAGTGTGTTTTGCTGATTTTAAGCCTTTTATTTCCTTCAAGAAATTCAATAACCTCGAATTTTACGCTGACTTCCCTCTCTTCTATCTGCACTAGATCATTCAACGAATCTGGAGCCTCAAGAGTGATTTTCTTCTCAATGGATTTGTTGATGCGACTTTCGTCCAGATCTATACTAAAAATCGCGCTCATGCTATCCAGAATAGAGCTAGGGCCTTTGAGCGTAATGGTTTCTGGGTTAAATGTAATCTGATCGATAATCCGATAATTCCTGGCCATCGTAAAGCTTGTAGAATCAAGAACTGGTTTCACTTGGATGGATTTAACTTTGTCAATGTTAAACTTGAGTGAATCCTCAAGTACAGAGACTAGTTGGGTAGGAGAAAGGAATTCCCCAAGTGACCTTTTTAGGTCAGCAGTGAGAATGTAGTCGTTTGCAGTGGGATTATTGAGTTCTATCGGATAAGCGTCGCTGTTGAAATTGAAGTACTTTCTGAGTAGATCCCAGCCGTCTCCTGAGATTTCTATCTCCAACGTTTTTGGAAGGCCGGCTACAGCGATATATTCGGTTTGATCATAAATAAGCTCAACGGGAAAATCGACCACAGTAGTGTAGTCGTCCTTGTTGAGGGCGTTTAAAATCCAAAAAGTGGTAGCTGCTGCGATGCAGAGAACTACCACTTTCAGATTAGAGAGTTTTTTTGGAGAAATCCTTTTTGGGGATTTTTTAGTTTCCGGCAAAATTCAATTTATTTTTTTGTTTCTGTCTTTTTTGAGAAATCAAGGGATATCGCAGACTTTTCCACTTTCACTTTAAGGCCCCGGTCTAGTTCCATCAGGACTACATCGCCTTCCACAGAACTTACTTTACCATGAAGCCCACCAATGGTTACCACTTCATCGCCTTTTTTTATTTCTTCAATAAATTTCTTGCTTTCCTTTTGTTTCTTTTGCTGTGGTCTGATCATAAAGAAATACATGATCAGAATAATAGAACCGAATAGGAAAACCTGTCCTAAAATCCCACTGCCACCTGCTGCTGCCTGAGCTAATACTGTAGAAATCATAATTATCGTTTAACCGGGCCTACGGGTGTGGAGGCTCCTGCAATTTTTGGAGTAACTGAACCTTTCAATCTCAATCGGGTAACAGTAGGGTTGGTGTTTGCTTGAATACTAACGGTAGGGGCTTGTGTTCCTGACTTCGAAGCTGAGTTGAATACTACTTTTACAAAACCCTCGTCACCTGGCTTCACCGGAGCCTTGGACCAATCGGGAGAAGTACATCCACAAGATGCAGTAATGTTGGAGATTACCAATGGCGCTTGTCCATTATTGGTGAATTTGAAGATATGCTCTACCACTTGGCCTTCATTTATCGTACCAAAATCATATTCCATTTCCGGAAACTGAAATGAACCTAATGTGGCAGGATCAGCCGCTTGAGTAGACTGCGCATTCACCGGAGTAACTGCTGTGCTACTTGTTTCCAGTTGGGCTATTTTATCTTCAAGAGCTTTTATCTTTGCATCCTGGTCACTTTTCTGGTTACATGAAGTTCCCAATGCAAGCATGACGGTAAATACCGCCATATTCATTACGTTGATTTTCATATTGGCTAATTATTTCCTTGGTTGATTTGATCTATTAATTTATTAACGTCACTAAGCAGGTTCTCTGCTTTGTTCTTTGCTTCGGAGATTACACGCTTACCCTCAGTTTTTGCCTCGTTGAGGTGCATTTCTTTACCATCTACTAAATCATCTATCAACTCTTCCAACTCCTTCTTGTATTTGGAAAGTTTGAAAGAAAGCCGATCACGGGTATTTGTTCCCGTATCAGGCGCAAAAAGTACTCCAACTGCTGCGCCTACGCCTGCACCGATTAGGAATGCGATGAGTGAATTACTGCTCTTGCTCATAGTTATATTATTTATTGTCCAAAAGGCCTCTACCGCTCTTACGTATTTCTCCGCTATCGGTTAACTCTTTCGCCATCACATCCAACAAACCGTTGACAAATTGCTTGCTTTTGGGCGTGCTATACGTTTTTGAAATGTCTATATACTCGTTAATACTTACTTTGACCGGGATGCTAGGGAAATTTTTCATCTCTGCTATCGCCATCGAAATAATCACTTTATCTGTGAAAGCGAGCCTGTCAATATCCCAGTTTTTGGTTTTTTGAGTGATCAGTGCCTTACTACTGGCGTCATTCTCAATGGTGAAGTTAAAGATATTTTGAAAAAACTCCTTATCCTCATCCCAGTTCATGGCAATCTCAGGCATTTCACTTTCATTTTCTTCATTGAGGTTGGCAGCATTTTTCAATACTTTGGATGCCAAGCTCCTTACCACAGATTTGTCTTCAGTCCAGTTAAGGTCTTTTTCTGAGAAGAAATTCAAAATCACTTCATTTTTGAAAAGGACTTTTTTCAGCAAATCATCTACCACCTCAAAATCTTGTTCCATTGTAGGACTTTCCAACTGAAGATAAGCCTGGTACTGCTCGGAGGGCTTCACATAGTCCCTAAACCATTCTCTGATTTCAAGCTCCACATCGTCTAAATTGGCATTGTTTCTAGCCACCGCAGCTCTGTAGGAATCAGATTCCCGCAAAGATGCCAGCACCTTGTTGCTGGGAAAGTTGAGTTCATTCCCAAAACCAACAGGATTGTTGCCTGCGAATTTCTTTTTCTTTTCAATCTCTTTTTCTACATGTCCCGCAAATGCCTGCAAAAGCTCAATGGCCAATAAGTATAACTGAGGGATACGTTCTGCAGATACCACCATATTCTTCAGGAGAAACTGGTGATCTTTTTCATTCGACTCATGATATTTTTTTAAAGCATCCAAAACCACTTGTTTGATTTTACGGCTTGCTTCGCTTGATTTGAGTAAGTCCCTCGAAGTTAGATTTTGATCAAAAAGCTTGATTGCTTCTTCTGCCTCTTTAGTAAGGGCAGTTTTATCTTGCACTTCCATACTGTTCAGATCCGGCATAAATGAGGCTCGGATAAAATCTTTCGCAAGGTTGAGATTGGAACCTTTGCACTGCTCATATGCATATAGATTTTGAAAAGCCTTTACTCTGAGTATTCTTCTGTTTAGCATGTCTTCGAAATGAGTTGCAAATATAGGTAATTTGATGTGGCTATCACCTAGTTGGATGGGACAAAAAAACCACCGAAAGCTATTCCCGGTGGTTTTAAAATAGATTTTCTATTGCTTAAAAAGAGAGCTTCACTTTTCCGATTGCTTCAATCCTTGCTTTTGCAGTCTCAATGGCAGCTTGTTGCGCCGGGATATTTTCTTTTTCAGATTTATTCAAAATACCCAAACACGTATCATAGATTTTCTCAGTCTGCTTGTAAACGGTTTCCCGGTCATAGCCGCCAAAGTACTCAGCACCTACATTAATTACGCCCCCTGCGTTGATCAGGAAGTCTGGAGCGTACACAATCCCTTTTTCTACCAGGATTCTACCATGCCTTGCTTCATCCTTGAGTTGGTTGTTGGCACCACCCGCTATTACGGCACATTTCAATCGGTCGATGGTCTGATCGTTGATTGTGGCACCCAGTGCACAGGGTGAGTAAATGTCCATCTCCAGGTCATAAATTACATTCGGATCCACTACCTGGGCCCCAGTGGCTTTTGCCACTGCCAATAGCTTGTCCTCAAAGATGTCTGTTACCAATACATTGGCCCCTTCTTTGATCAGGTGCTCAATCAGGTATTTGCCTACCTGCCCTACTCCCTGTACACCGATTCGTTTCCCTTCGAGGGATTCTGAGCCAAATGCTTTCTTTGCGGCGGCTTTTATCCCCATATATACACCATACGCCGTGACTGGTGAAGGATCTCCACCACCCCCCTTGATTTCTGGAAGACCTGTGACATGGCGGGTTTCCATCCCTATGAATTCCATGTCAGAAGTGTTCATATTTACGTCCTCAGCAGTCACGTACCTGCCGCCAAGGCTTTGGACAAACCTGCCGAACCGCCTAAGGAAGGCTTCATTTTTCAATTTTGGATCACCCAAAATCACTGCTTTTCCCCCGCCAAGATTCAATCCGGCAAGGGCATTTTTGAAGGTCATTCCCCTAGAAAGACGAAGAACATCTGTAATCGCTTCTTCTTCAGAAGTATAAGGCCACATACGGGTGCCACCTAATGCGGGGCCCAAAGTGGTGTTGTGAATCCCGATCAATGCCTTGAGGCCGGTGGCTTCATCGTGGCAGATCACCAATTGTTCGTGATCCATCGTGGTGATTTGGCCAAAGATTGAACCTTCACGTACGGTTTCGGTAGCTTTAATCTCTAACATATGAACTTAGCTTTTTAGAATGTGTTATATTTGGGTACTCCTTTGTGAAAATAGCCGATACAAAATTAAATGCTTTTATTGGCCTTCAAAGGATTAATATACCCAGTTTTCCTAATCTATTTCCTTCATTTTAAAATTTTTATTTGGTGAAACCACTTTGGAGACTCAATAAGTATCTGTACAAATACAAGGGTTTGATCCTTTTAGGGATACTATTTACGGTGATATCAAATATTTTCGTAATTATTCCCGCGCAACTGGTTCGGCTTGCAATAGATTATGTGGTTGAAAGTTTTTCTGTTTATCAGCCTTTGGCACAGGGTGGAATGGGAGAACAAGCACAGGATATTTTCCTGAAATTTGTTGTGGTATTTGGCGTCTTGATCCTGGCGATGGCTTTGCTGAGGGGGATTTTCTTGTTTTTTATCCGGCAGACACTCATTATCATGTCCAGAAAAGTGGAATATGATATGAAAAATGAGATCTATGAACACTATCAAAAACTGCCGCTGAGTTTCTATAGAAAAAATAGTACGGGGGATTTGATGGCCAGGATCACAGAGGATGTAAGTCGTGTCCGCATGTACCTTGGACCTGCTATTATGTATGGTTTGAATCTGTTGATTCTTTTTCCGCTGGTGATCTCTTACATGATCACGGTCAATCCAATGCTGACCTTATATGTGCTTTTGCCGCTACCGGTACTTTCTCTGAGCATCTATTATGTGAATAATATGATCAATGAGCGGTCTGAGAAAATCCAACGAAGCTTAAGCGGCTTGAGCACATTTGTACAGGAAGCTTTTTCGGGAATACGTGTGCTTAAAGCTTTCGTCAGGGAAAGTGACAGTGCAAACGACTTTGCGACGGCAAGTGAAGACTATAAGGTTAAGTCTATTAGCCTGACCCGGGTGAATGCTTTATTCTTTCCCATAATAATGGCTTTGGTAGGAATCTCTACCATCGTTACTGTCTATGCAGGAGGCCTTCAGGTGATCAGCGGAGAAATAGGTTATGGGGTAATTGCGGAATTTATTCTGTATGTAAATATACTGACCTGGCCTGTAACATCTTTGGGATGGGTGACAAGTATTGTGCAACGGGCGGCAGCCTCCCAGACTAGGATCAATGAGTTTCTGGACGAAAAGAATGATATACTGAGTAC
Source organism: Algoriphagus resistens (assembly GCF_001442615.1). Lineage (GTDB taxonomy): Bacteria > Bacteroidota > Bacteroidia > Cytophagales > Cyclobacteriaceae > Algoriphagus > Algoriphagus resistens. Next base: position 162,320 of record NZ_LMXN01000011.1, read on the forward strand.
AGCAAATATCAAAATAGATATCCAGGGAACTGTGGAAGTTGAGCATGTGTCATTTGAATATCCGGATTCTGGGATTTATGCCCTTAAGGATATAAGCTTCCAAATCAAAGAAGGGCAGACATTGGGAATCATAGGTACCACTGGTTCTGGGAAATCCACAATAGCCAATCTATTGATGCGCATGTACGACCCTACATCCGGTGTGATCAAGATTGATGGAAAGCCCATAGATGCATTTGATATCTCTAACCTGCGCAGACAGATCGGTTATGTCCCTCAGGATGTTTTCTTGTTTTCAGACAGTATCGGGAATAACATTGCTTTCGGTATAGAAAAACCGGATCCTAAAATTATTGAGCAGGCGGCGAAAGATGCTGATGTGTATCAGAATATCGTGGAATTCCCCAAAGGATTTGAAACTATGCTGGGAGAGCGGGGAATTACGCTTTCCGGAGGCCAGAAGCAGCGCGTATCAATTGCACGGGCGATAGCGAAGGAACCTAAGATTCTCATTCTGGATGATTGCCTTTCTGCAGTAGATACTAAAACCGAAAATGTGATCTTGACGGCGCTTAAGAATATCATGCAAAACCGTACTTCCATTATTATTTCCCATCGGGTATCTTCTGCCAAACTTGCAGACCAGATCATCGTGCTGGACGACGGTAAAGTAATAGAACGTGGAAATCATGCCTCGCTCATGAAGCAAAAAGGAGTTTATGCTGAGCTTTATGAGAAGCAGACCCAAGCCGGCGAATCTATTGAAAATTAGATTTTACAGTTCATATTCCTGATCAAGTAAAGTAGCTTTCAGGAAAAGTAGTTAACTTGGTGGGTATCAGTTTATCTAAATAGCTGCAGCCATGGAAGAAAAGAAATCCACCACCCAAGACATTGAAAAAGTCCTTAAAGAAATTGGTGATAAAATAGAAGAGCTTGTCAAAAAGGGCGCTGAAGCAGGATTGGATGCTAAGGACGAAATCGAAAAGAAGATCAAAGACCTAAAGGAGAACAAGACTACCCTGGAAGCGGAGTTTAGAAAAGGCAAAGAGATTCTTGAACGTGAGTATAACGAGCGTAAGGATGATCTCAAGCCGAAACTGGAAGAATCAAAGGGCTTGTTTAAAGAAGGATTGAAACAGATTGCACTGGCATTTAAGACACTTTTTCGCAAGAAATAACGAGTTGGATAGCGAATTTCTGATAAAAGAGAAAATGCCCGGGAAAATTTTCCCGGGCATTTTCGTTATTTTTCTGCGAGTGCATTACATCGGTCATAAGAGGGATCCAGATCAATGAATATATCCTCCTTCGCTGTTATAAACCATTTACTAAGTAAATCCTCTTCTTTTTTGCGAAGAGTGGCCGCTTTGAGTTTTTCATAATCATCCTCCATATTCGCCCGGTGAGCAGGATACTTAGCCTTGTAGTAGAGAATTCGGACTTTCTTTCCTTCTCTGGGATCATCAAACTGCATGGGCTTGGTGATATCGCCGACCTGCATAGTATCTATAGTAAAGAAAAGAAGAGGATCCTCAAGTGTACGCAGGGAAAGACGGCTCGAATTGGTGGATGGGTCGGTAAAAAAACCACCATTGTCGGAAGTGCTTCTGTCATCAGAGAAGTCTTTGGCGGCTTTGGCGAAATCTAATCTGCCCGCCTGAATTTCTGTTTTTAGGCTATCAAGGTATCTTTCAGCTTTTTCAACATCTTCAGAGGTGGCTTTAGGGGACATTAATATATGTCGGGTATTATAGGTGTTGTTTTTGATTTCCAACAATTGTATGATATGAAACCCATAATCTGTTTCTATAGGATCAGAAATTTCTCCTGGCTTAAGGCCCAAAGCCGCGCCTTCATATTCAGGGACCATTTGTCCCTTGGTTGAAAAACCCAGGTCCCCTCCATTGGCCGCTGATCCGGGATCTTCAGAATATTTTCTGGCTAAATCTGCAAAGTCAGCTTTCCCTTCCCCAATGTCTTTTTTGAATTGGACAAGCTGATCGTAGACATCCTGTTTTGTTTGAGAATTTACTTCAGGTTTTATCACGATTTGGCCTACTGTTGCCTCAGAAGTGAACAAGGGTAAAGAGTCTGTAGGGATGCTGTTGAAAAACTGTTTCACATCGTTTGGGGAAACAGTCAGTCCTTCAGTGATCTGCGTTCTCATTCGTTGTACAATCAGTTGTTCTTTGATTACATCCTCTATCTCAGCCTTAAGTTGGTCAGAAGTCTTTCCATACGCTTGTACAAGCGTCTCCTCATCGCCTCCAAATTGTTGCATGACCATATTGAATCGTTGGTCTGTCTGAAGCATCACTTCTGCATCTGTGACGATCACCGAATCAACTTCCGCTTTGGCTACCATCAATTTATTGATCATTAAGGATTCAAATACCTGACAGCGGGTAGGAGCCACTTGCCCCTGCTGATTTTGTGATAATGCCTCTAAGTACGCTTTCTGTACATCTGATTCGAGTAAGATATAGTTGTCCACTTTAGCCACAATTTTGTCAAGAACCTGTCCTGTCTGGGCAGCTTCTTGTGCAAATGATGCGGTGAACAGCAGACTGGCAATTAGGGTGAACGTAAGTTGGTTTAGCAATTTCATGGATTTTTTTTCCGTCTTTTGATACTTTGATGGCGGTTTTCTAGGGTGGATTATTATTGATTCAAAGCTATGAAAGTTTCCTCCTTCGCTTTAGGGTTGATATTGACCGGATATTTTTTACGCAGTGATTCCACGAGGGTTTTATCCAGATGCTCCTGGTAATCCCGTATAATCAACCCACGTGTTTCTTCGAATTTTTTTGGTCCCGGGTTGGTCTTTTCTCCCAAGATTACGATATGCAAATGCCCGTTTGCCTCAAGCTCTTGATAGTCCATATTCATGTCAGCTTTAGACAATACAGGATGTTCGCTGTATTCGATGTTGCCTGTTTCTGTTTGGTAGGCCAAAGAATTGGAGCTTTCATAACTGCTCTCAAAAGAAGAGATAAGTTCAGCTGAAAGAGGATTACCTTGAAGGAGTTTACGGGCGGCGTCCAATTGGGTCATGTCAAGGATTTTAACGATGTAGGCATTTACTCGGCCTTTCCACTGGTAATTTTGGATGTTCTTTTCATAAAATGCTTTTTGCGACACCGTATCCAAGAGGCCTTTTTGCCATACTTCCTCATTCATAAGGGAGAAAAGCAGGATTCCATCTCTATACTCTTTCAAAAGCATTTGATATTCCTTATTGTTTGCCTCCAAATCAGCTTCTTCTGCCTTATTTAATTCGAATGCCGCAAAGCGCTCGTACCAGGCATCAAATGTTCCTGTCTTATTCTTTAGTGTGATCTCTTCTTCAGCCATAAAATCTGCAAGGTTCTGGGCAGTGAAACTTTTGCCCATCAGCGTAAATAATTGATCACTGACCAGATTTTTTTCTGAAAGAGTCTGAGCAAATTCATCCTCGGCAATATTGTTTAATTCCCCCCTTAATTTGGCTATGTTGACTTCGTGTTCATCGAAATTGTAGCGGGATTTCTGAATAGCCATTACCTGTGACTGGATCATCGTGGAGCGGGAATCTCTTAAGATTCTCGAGCGGATGCTCTCTTCCATGGATTCAAAGCTTTCCACAGGTTTTTTATCCTCTAATCTTAAAATATGGTAGCCGTATTTTGTTCGGACAGGAGGAGATACTTCGCCTAATTCAGTCAATGAAAATGCTGCCATTTCAAATTCCGGAATCATCGACCCAACACGAAACCAAGGCAGTATTCCACCTTTCTGACTGCTCGCAGGGTCTTCTGAATAGTTTTTTACAATATCCTCCCAGACAGTATTTTCCTTCTGGATTTCATTGTAGATATCGGCGACTTTGCGCTTGGCTAGATCTTCACCATTAGCATTGGTCTCATCTATTCTTACCAAAATATGTGACACGCGCACTTGGCCGGGATTGGGCTGGCGATCTTTTACATTAATAATATGGTAACCAAAGTTGGTCAGGACCGGAGACGAAACTTGCCCGGGCTGAAGTGAGAAAGCAGCATCCTCGAAAGGCTGAACCATCTGGAGCGCTGTAAAGTAGCCAAGATCCCCTTTGTTCACCTGAGCAGAAGGATCATCCGAATATTCTACCGCAAGCTCAGTGATATTGCCGCCTTTTTTAATTTCATCTTCAATTTTCAAGGCCATGCGAAGTACGATCAAGCTATCTTCCTTAGTGGCATTTGGGGGAAATTGAAGAAGGATATGACTGGCCCGGATAATTTCCTGCATCCTGGAGTAGGCCTTTCTCAGTTCGCCTTCTTCCAATGAATTTCGGATTAGGAAGGGAGCCTTGATGTTTTCGCGGAAGGATTCAAATTCTCTGATGAATTCTTCTGTATGATCTAACCCTTTGGCTTCCGCCTCGCGGACCTTTAGTTTGTAATTGATGAAAAGATCAAGGTTCTCATCAAATTCTTCTCTGGACATTCCCGGTGTACCGGATTCAGATTTATTGCCTCTCGATAGTAAATAGATCAACTCATCCTTATCTACCGTCTTATCCCCTATAGTCAATAAGGGGTCATCCTGTTCAGAGGCCTGTACAAAGGCAATCGCTGACGTGAAAGGCTCAAATGTTAGGAGGAAGGTAAATATAAGGGCCGAAATGGTTCGGTTTGTCATGCGTTAAATGGCAGAATATGAATGCAATTTTACAAATTTATTAGGAATTCAAGTCAAATGCCCCGAATACTAAGCATTTAACAAGAATTAGGATTGAAACCATTTGATCAGCCGACAGGTATTTGTGCCTTTGCTGGACTCGAACTCGATTTCATCCATTATCTTCTTGACCAAAATTATGCCTAAACCACCTTTTCTCTTTTCTCCTTTTACTTTATCAAGGTCAGGAACTTCATAATCGAGCATATTAAAGGCTTTACCTTCATCGGTAATTTCAAAAATCAATTTGCCGGTATTTTGTTTGATTTTGAGCTGGATATAGTCAAGCGCATTGCACTTGTGGGAGTGGATGATCAGATTGGCACATACCTCTTCCACTGCCAGTGTGATCTGGTGTTGGTCAATGTCAGACATATGCAGTTGCCCCAGCGTCTTTTTTAGAAAGACCCGCAGCTCAGAAAGTGCTGTAGTTTGACAGGATATCTTCATCTGATGTTCCATCTCAGGCAAGCAATGCTGTTTTCTTATCAGGATAAATACGGATAAGCTGATCTAATCCCAAAATCTTAAATACTTCAAAAACGCGGTCAGAGAGTGAATAGATTTTCATGTCAATTTCTTTTTCCTGAAAATCCTCCAGATAAGACATGAATACACCCAAGCCCGCTGAGGAAATGTATTCCAGACCTGCGCCATCCACCAAAATAGACTTGCTTCCATTGGTAACCAGTTGGGTGATTGCCTCATCGAGTATTACCGAGTTGCTGGCATCCACTTCACCTTTAAGCAGCAATATATTGTGTCCATTTTCTTCTTGGTTTTCTATCTTTAGCATTTTCTAGCTTTCTTTATTTTGTTCGGCAAATTTCACCACCATAATCGAATAATCATCATCTATCAATCCGTTACCGCCGACGAAGGCATGTAAGGAATCAATGATTTTAGACTGGATTTCTGGTGGGTTTTGTTTGTGATAAACTTCTAATAAGGTTTTGATGCGCTCATAACCGAATTGATGGGATTTTTCATTTTTAGCTTCTACTATACCATCTGTGAATAGAACTAGTACGTCACCTGACTGATAGGTGAATGTCTTTTCCACAACGTGTTTTTCATAGTGCATGTTTCTTAAAATACCCAAACCCAGGCCATCTATCTCTAAATAGTCAGCTTTGTTTTCTTTTACCTGATGAAAAAGCGTTGGGACATGACCGGCACGTGAATGACAGATGGTTTGTTTCGCAGTATTGATGATGAAAATCGACGCAGTGATGAAATGGTTTTTTTCCAGGCATTTACCCAATGCAGCATTAGCCTTGATCATAAAATCCGCTGGGCTGAGATTCAGCTGGATAAGACTTTGGAAAATACCTTTCATCTGAGACATATGAAATGCCGCAGAAGTTCCCTTCCCTGACACATCTCCAATAATGAGCACATAGCGATCCTCATCCAGTTTATACGTATCGTAATAATCCCCTCCCACCTCATCTGCCGCATTGGAGTAGGCACAGATATCAAAGAATTGATTGTGATCCAATCTGGTTGGGAGCAGCGATTTCTGTACACGTTGGGCTATTTTCAATTCCTCTTGATAGCGTTCGTTTAAAATTGCCTGGTTGAGCAACCGATGATTTTCTACCGCAATACACGCCTGTCTGCCAAAAGTGCTGATGATGTTAAGCATTTCTTTGTTGAATCCATCCTTGACTTCTTTACAAAGCACGATTTTTCCTATTATGGATTTATTGATTACCAAAGGTACCAAGAGGACGGATTCAAATTTAGGATGATCTAGCCTGAGGGTCAAAGGACTCAGATTGTCCAGGCGCTTTTCAGCAGCCCATTCTTGGGCAGGCTTACGCTGCTGGATCAGATCCGAGATCTCTTCTCTGGTCTTTCGGTCTATAAAGCGCTCCTGGAAAATACCGTCTGGGAATTCCTCGCTGGTCATTGCCAACCAGGCAGCGTCAGCATATGCTGCACTCATACAGGAATCCATTAGAATATCCAGGACTTGCTCTTCATTTTCTTCAGGCTGTATGGATTGGCTCAAGCGTTGAAAATTGATCGCTTCGGTGAGTTTTTGCTCAAAAACTGAAGAAGTGGGAAGATTGAAAAGAGTTACCAGAAAACTGAGAACCGCATAGATTAACACAAACCAGAACAGAGAAATCAGAAATAAACTCCCGGTAAGATTTATAGGATAAACCCATTGATCTTCACGTACAAATGTGCGCCAGATGAGATAGCCTACTGAAGCGATAATGACAGAAAGGAAAAGCAGGGATTTCCACTTTTCTTTGAAAGTCAGGTAAGGAATCCATTTTAAGTTAGTCGACAGGATTATCGCTAGTATCCCCAACAGAACCAAGCCAAAAAAGAAAGGATACTCATTGGCACCTCTGTCAAAAAATACTAAAAACATGGCTAATAACATAGCTATCTCGTAAGCTTGCCATTGTTTTACTACGCGTTTAGTTTTTTGGTAAAGTATAAGGTGTTGCCACAAAAGTGATGTAGATACTAGAAATATCGTCACCAGGCCGAAATGTACGTGATAGAAGAAGGTTTCAAGAAATGGGTCCTTGGCAAGCTTACTTTCACCCAGAGAACCATAAAACAATTCAATGATTATATAAATCGCCACTGCAAAAATCCCGGTAGATGCTCCTCTCCATATTAAATTGAGAAAATCACTTTGGGTACTTTTTGTGATCGAATGCTTATAAAAACCATAAATGGTTATGAAAAATAAGGTCTGCAGAATCCAGGTGAATTCGATAGCAATACCGGGATCCATCTGATTGAGAATTCCGACAAGCCTTACCAGATTCACAAATAGCAGGGCAAGCCATACCAGGATGGCGAGCAACAAGCTTAGTTTTCCGATATGGATTGGTGGTAGTTTGATCATGGATGTGCTTCCACAATAATACTCATTCGGATTGGAAAATTATGATGGTGTATTAGTACAAACTACGGGGGGATGTTAAAAAGCCTAAATCGACAAGGCTGGAAGTGTATCCCCAAGAGCTTTTACATACATACCAAATCCACAATGACTCCGGTGCCATACTCCTTATCGATTAGCGCAAGTACTTTACTTTTATTCATTAGTAATTCCTTCTTAATTGGTCCTGAGCTTAGTTTGACAAAAAGTTTTTTGTCTCGGATAAATACGGAGGTTGTTCGGTCTGCAATGGTTTTACCCACTAAAAGCGACCAATCATGAACCAATGATTTTTCTCTGAATTTACCTTCTAATCTGTATGCTTTGAGTAGATCATTGAATGCTGACTCAAGTGGTGCTACTTCCTTTTTTCTGCTGAAATATCCGTCTGTACTCATATTGTTTGCTGATCTCAAACGAAAAGTGCCGCTGCAATACTATCTGCAAGGAGTTTTCCGCTTTTGCTCAAAGATAGGTTTTTATCCTTCCAAATGAGCCACCCCTCAGAATCCATCTGAGCTAAAATGGCTTTTTTGGAGAAAAGGAGGTTTTCCCCAAATTCTTTTTGGATAACCCGAAAGTCTATTCCCCACAACGTCCTCAATCCCGTAAGTATATATTCGTTTAACCGTTCCTCCTCGGATAGATTGTCCACTGTAAATGGAATAGCTCCACTCTCCAAGCATTTCAGATAGCGCGGGTTGTTAGAAGGATTTACGCCCCTGTTTTTCCCATCAAAAGAATGGGCGCTTGGCCCCACTCCCAAATAGGGGATGCCTTTCCAGTAGTTTGTATTGTGCAAAGCGAATTGCCCGGGCTTGCCGAAGTTAGACACTTCATATTGAATATAGCCGGCTCTATCGGTTTGTTCCTGAAGAATTTCAAATTGCTCCGCTACAAAATCCTCATCAGCCGGCAGGAATTTCCCTTTTTCAGTCCAGTTGCCCAGCGCAGTTTTGGGTTCTACCGTGAGGGCATAGCTGGAAAGATGTCCCGGATCCTGGGAGAGAGCTTCGGATAAATCCCGGGTCCACAATTCGTGGTTTGCCTGTGGGTAACCGTAAATCAAATCCAGACTGAATTTCCCAAATCCTGCTTTTCTTGCTTTCGTTATCGCTGATCTGGATTCTGCCGCAGAATGCGCACGATTGTAGAAAGTCAGGACTTTCTCATCGAAACTCTGAATTCCCAGACTTAGTCGATCTATGCCCAGACTTTTCCACGAACTTAAATTCCCTCCATTCAAATTGTCCGGGTTTGCCTCCAATGTCACTTCCTGCCAATCCGAATTGTACGTTTTTGAAATCTGGTTTAGGATTTTTTCAATCAGTTTTGGAGGTAAAAGGGAGGGGGTTCCCCCACCAAAATAGATAGTTTCTACCTTTTTATTTTGAAGGTATTCGGATCGTAATTCCAATTCACGACAGATCATTGCGGCCATCCGATCCATGGTTGCCAGATTGGTGCTAAAATGAAAATCGCAATAATTGCAAGCCTGCCTACAAAATGGAACGTGTATATATATGCCAGCCAAAGTGAATTGTATTATTTTGCAAATATAACCAATCCGACTCAGTCCTTTGAAAACCTCTTTTTTGGCATACTTCTTTTTTTTCTTTGCCGGAGGATTGATTTGCGAAGCCCAGAATAACTATTGGATAAAGTGGTCAACTGATGATCCCCAGCACTATGTCGACTGGGTAGCCTTTACCTCTAAAATAGCCCGTGATAAGTACCTCGATTCTGTTCAGAATTCTTTTCAAAAAGAAGGGTACCTCGGTCTTTCTGTGAAAAGGGAATCAATATCCCGTGATTCTTTGCAGGTGCAGATCATGTGCGGGAAGAAATACTATTGGGAGTCAATATCCGAAGGGAATGTGCCAAAAGCACTGTATCAGAATCTGCGCCCTATTACCCGTGCATATTCCTCAGCATCAGATTGGATGCGCAATGTGATCAATGGAGCCGAGAATAGCGGCTTTCCATTTGCTCAAATAAAACTTGACAGCATCCGGCGAAATGGCAACGCGCTTTCTGCCGTTTTTGCCTATGATGCTGGTCCGCTCATACATTGGGATAGTGTGAAAGTAGCCGGGGCTACTAAAACGCAGGCAAGGTATGTACAGAATATAACGGGAATCCGGCCTGGACAGCCTTTTTCACAAAAGCAGCTCGATGAGGCAAATCAGGCGCTCAGCCGCTCTCCTTATTTTGAGCAGACACGCTCCCCCATAGTCGATTTTCAGATCAAAAAGGCTCAGCCGACATTTACGTTACGTGATAGAAATACCAATGTACTGGATGGGATAATTGGGCTGTTGCCTAATGCAAATGAGCCCGGCAAAATGCTTATAACAGGGCAGCTGGATTTGGAGCTATACCATCTGGGTGGAGTAGGAAGAGATGTGGCGGTGCACTGGCAGCGCCTGAACGTAGAAACACAGTCTTTGGACATCTCTGCCAAAGAATCATTTTTGTTTAACTCCCCATTGGATATCCGGGTAGGATTTAATTTACTCAAGCAGGATTCCACTTTTTTGAATAGGTACTTAAGTTTGGATTTTGGCTATCATCTGAGCACAAAAAGTTACCTGCGCTTTTTTACAGTTAGACAAGCGAGTGATATTTTGAGTACGGAAGCTTTTGGTGATGTGACGGAGCTTCCGGATGTAGCAGATTATCGGTGGAATCAGTATGGCTTAGGTTGGGCCTGGGATAAACTGGACTCCCCTGATTTCCCGAGAAGGGGATTTTTGGTAAGTGGTGAATTTGGTTTGGGGAATAAGAGAATTCTGGAAAACACGGGGTTTCCTACTGAGGTTTATTTGAATTTGGATAAGGACAATCCCCAGTACTTGGGAAAGGGGGAGATTCAAACACATATTTTCGTCCGGCCAGGCTTTGGGATGTGGATTAGGGGAAGCGCGGCTTTCATCCAAAATCAAAATCTCTTGTTGAATGATTTGTTTCGATTAGGAGGATTGAAGAGTATCCGTGGCTTCAATGAAAATTTCTTTTATGCGCAGTCTTATGGCTACATAAATATGGAGCAGCGGCTTTTTTTTGGAGAAAACTCATTTCTCATGGGGTTTCTTGACTTTGGGATTCTGGAAAACCCGTACTTTGCAGCAGCTATTGATAAGCCCGTCTCTTTTGGCGCGGGAATCAATCTGGATACAGGCTCGGGAGTGTTTCGGTTTATCTACGGAGTCGGAAAATCTAATTTGCAACCTTTACAATTCTCCTATTCTAGGATACATTTTGGCTACCTAGCCAGATTTTGAATATGAAAAAATTGATCAGCAAGTCAATAATTACCCTATTTCTACTAGTTGGCCTCTGTCAGCCTGCCTTTTCTCAGGTTTTGGAAGATTATAATCCAAATTGGCAAGAGGGAGAGCGGGAGACATGGTTCAGCTCCAATGACCGACTGATGCTTGACTTAGATCTTGAAACGTTTCCATTGGCTTATTTTTCATTTAAGTTCCCAGATCATTCGGTCGTGTTTGTGGGGGAAAAGCTCTGGTTTTTCACTGACCAGGATACCGCATTTGTAGAGCGGGTGGAGGATTTCAAAAAAGAATTTTCAGGTGATAAGACGAATCTTACAGTTTTTAAAAATGGGATTTCTGCAGATCAGGCAGGGGTGAGGAAAATTTTGCAGGCTGAGTCCTCAGACAACAGTACAGGTGAGGTGGGATTCCCTATGGAAAAGCGGAAGTTTGACAGGCAAACTATCCGTGATTTCTTTGGGGTTGGATTGCTGATTTCCCTATTGCTAATAGGACTCTACAAACTGGCTTATCCTTTCATTTTCTCTATGATGATAAAGCCTATTTCGCTGCTGACTGCAGAAGATTTTTCTGAAATAGGGAGCTTGCAGAAGTTTTTTTCCGTAGATATTTTGTTTTATGTGTTTATAGTAAATATGCTTTTGTCGCTATCGCTGGTAACTGGTATGGTAGTCTTCCGCCAAGAATGGCTGGTATCAAGGATAGAGCTTAGCTTTACTGCGTTAATGGCATTATGGTTAGGGGGTGCTTTTTTTCTTTTATTGCTCACTATTCTCAAATTTACGGCTATTAAAATTTTGTCCTTCTTATTTGATTTGGGGAAATTAGAATTCCCTCATTTCTTTTATTTGCTACGCCTGGTTGCAATTGCAACTATTGGATTGATATTGGTATCCGCGTTTTTTTTGCTAAATGATTTCTACGCTATTAAAACGGCGTTAGAATTCTCATTTACAGCTTTTTTCTGGGTGTATATCCTAGGGGTTCTTGGGCTGTTTTTGATTATGGTGAATAAACTGGGTTTTAAGAAATACCATTTATTTACTTACCTTTGCATCGCGGAATTAGTGCCCTTTTTAATCTTGGCCAAATTGGTGCTTGATGTGGGGTATTAATCTCGGTAATCACCAAAAGGAATAATAGAAGCATGAGCACAGCTACCAAAGACAGGTTTAGACCAGTAAAAAGTATTCTAGTATCCCAGCCGGCCCCCGCGGGTGCCAATTCTCCCTACATCCAACTGGCAGAGAAATATAACCTGAAGATAGATTTTCGTCAGTTTATAAAGGTAGAACCAGTTGTGCCAAAGGAATTTCGCAAACAAAAGATCGATATTTTGAAGCATACTGCTGTGATTTTTACAAGCCGAAATGCTATTGATCACTTCTTTGCTATCTGCAAAGATTTCAAAATAGAGATGCCCGCTGATATGAAGTATTTTTGTATTTCAGATCAAACTGCCCATTATCTTCAGAAGTATATTGTAATCCGAAAGCGTAAATTATTCGTAGGTCAAAAGACTGCACAGGATTTATTTGACTATTTCAAAAAACATAAATCAGAAAAGTATTTATTTCCGTGCTCGGATATCCGTAAAGACGATATTCCTGAATATATGGAAAAGAATGGAATAGCCTTTACTGAAGCGATAATTTACCATACCTTGGAGGCAGACCTTTCTGATTTGGCTGATGTGAAATATGATATATTGGCATTTTTCAGCCCATCAGGAATCAAATCTCTTAAAATTAATTTTCCGAATTTTGAACAAGGAAATACAAGGATTGCCGCATTTGGACCTACTACAGCACAGGCGGTAAGGGATTTGAATTTGATTTTGGACATTGAGGCACCGATGCCAAATGCCCCAAGTATGACTGGTGCATTGGAACTTTATATTAAAAAAGCGAATAATTTGTAAAACAGAGAATCTAAATCTGTGGTTTTTCAGTTTAAAATTCTTAGAATAGTTTTTATGTTAGACGAAACCATTGTATGATGATTCAAAGAGGTCATTCGAAATACTTTTTGAGATGTTCTATTCTCATGCTTTTCTTTTTTGAGGTTTCTTCGCTGATGGCCCAGCAGGATCCTCAATTTACCCAATATATGTATAATGGCATGTATTATAATCCTGCGTTTGCCGGCAAGGATGACGGATTCAGGTTTTCTGCTTTGCACCGCTCCCAATGGTTAAATTATACTACTAATTCAGGGCAGGGTGGGGCACCGGTTACTCAGTTGTTAACCGCCCAAGGAAGACTTGAAGGAAAAAATATAGGCTACGGTCTTACGATTGTCAATGACCAGATAGGTGCTACAGGAAATTTGGAAATCAATCTTCAAGGCGCATACCACAAAAAGATCAACAGATCCACATTAAGCTTTGGTGGGTATGTGGGGATGTTTTCCAGCTCTTTGGATTATGGAGAACTAATTGTGGTGAATCCTGAACCTAATCTCCCGAATTCAGGTAAGGAGGGCCAGATTAATTTCAACGTAGGAGCAGGCCTATTGCTGGATGCAGGTAGTTACTATATAGGGCTCAGTAGTCGTCATATTAACGAGCCAAACTTTGATTTTGGAGATGGATCTTATTCAAATCAGCTGAAAAACCACTCCTATTTGCTGGTTGGATATAGGTTTAGACCGGTAGGTCAACTGGCGATCGAACCTAGTTTGCTTTTAAAATCAGTTTCTTTTAATAATTTTTCTTATGAAGCCAGCGTTATTGCTACGCATCAGAATAAGATAAGTGGAGGGATAGGTTTTAGAGGTGAAGAATCAGTGTCGCTTATTCTTGGATACAGCCTTTTAAAAGACAATTCTCTAAACTTAGGATATGCATTTGATCTGGTGTTTAGTGGCGTTGAGGCCAAATCTCCTACCAGTCATGAACTGATGCTCCGCTATACGCTGTCAAATGTGAGCAGAGAGGTGCAGCGCGTAATTCAAAGAACACCAAGATTTAGATTTTGAAATTCGCTGAAATAGTGGAGTTTTGCATATACGGAGTTTTAACTAGATGTTAACATTGCCCTTTAATTTGGCAGGTTATTTGCATTATTGAGCCAAATTCAGCTAAATTTCGAATCTTTGAAAATACTTTACACAGCGTAATTATTTGATGAACGAAAAAACGTCATTTATGTATAGAAAAATTAATGTCCGCTTTATGCCCCTTGCCTTAGGTTTGGCATTAGTGACACTTTTGCCGAGTTGCGGTCTTTTTAATAAAAAGGGTGCGGCTAGCGAAAAGATGAATAGAAGAGGAGAAGTGACGGGGGTTCCGAAGCGTTCAAATTGGCAGCAAAATCTTCCCTATGATATGGTGCCGGTTAAAGCAGGGACTTTTTGGATGGGGCAGGCTGATGAAGATATAGCTCATACCCAATCAGCTTTGAATAAGCAGATTACGATATCAGAATTTTTTATGGACAAATATGAAGTGTCTAATAACAAGTACCGTCAATTTTTAGAAGCTGTGAAAAGTGGGACCTATGAAACCGGCACACCTACCACATTGAAAGATCCTCCGCAATTGAATTATGATGAACTCAAGCCAGATACCACAGTTTGGTCGACGAGTTTTGCCTATCATTATGGGGATCCATTGATGGAATTTTATTTTGACCATCCTGCATTTGATAATTATCCTGTCGTTGGGGTTTCTTGGGATCAGGCAAAAAAATATTGTGAGTGGAGAACCTACCACATGAGGGCAAATGATGATAGCGAATTTGATGGGCCGGCATTTGAGCTTCCTTCAGAAGCTGAGTGGGAATATGCAGCCAAAGGAGGAAAAGATGTTGCCAAGTACCCTTGGGGTGGTCCATACCTGAAAAATAAGAGAGGTTGTCTAATGGCAAACTTTAAGCCTGGAAGAGGTAATTATATTGATGATGGATTTGCGTACACAGCACCCGTAGATGTGTTTGCACCAAATGGCTATGGATTATATAATATGTCCGGAAATGTAGCTGAATGGGTGCTTGATGCCTACGCGGCTACTTCTAGCACGATTATGTGGGATTTAAATCCGGTGTATGACGACCCAAATGAGCCAAGAAAAGTAGTAAGGGGTGGTAGCTGGAAGGATATCGCGCATTACCTTGAGACGAGTACAAGAACCTACGAATACGAAGATGTAGCTCAGGCCCACATCGGATTCAGAACAAAACTGACTTTCATTGGACGCTCTGGTTCTATGGATGTTAATAGTTCAACAAGAAGAAGAAGATAAGTAATCTCATACCAACACTAAAGAAAATCACCTTAAAACTTTAATTTCAATTTTACACATGGCTAGTAACAGCAACTCTTTCTCAGCTAAATTTTATTCTAGCATAATGCCAAAAATTTATGGTATTGGTGCGGCCGTCGTTATTCTGGGTGCGATGTTCAAGATTCTGGATTGGACGGGTGCCAATTGGATGATTGGTATTGGGCTTAGTACAGAGGCATTTATATTTTTCCTTTCTGCATTCGAGCCTCGCAATGAGGAGGTGGATTGGTCAAAAGTATATCCAGAACTTGCAGGTGATGCACCAGCAGCTCCAAGAGCCCAAAGAGTAGTGGCTGGAGGGGATCAGGTTTCCCAGAAACTTGATGAGATGCTTGCCAACGCCAAAGTAGGACCGGAATTAATTGAAAGCCTTGGAAAAGGAATGCAAAACCTGGCAACCTCCGCTGAGAAAATGGGAAACCTTTCTGATGCAGCTGTTGCTACAAATGAATATGCTACCAATGTAAAATCTGCCGCTAAGACGCTGGTAGATATGAACGCTTCCTACAGTAAAACTGCCGCTGCTCTTACCGAAATGTCTTCTGCATCGCAGGATGCCAAAGCTTATCACAATCAGGTAGTTACTGTTACAAAAAATCTTTCTGCTTTGAATTCAGTTTATGAGATGGAACTTCAGGACGCCAACAGCCACGTGAAGACATTGAATAAGTTTTATGCTAATATGACTGCTGCGATGGAAGGACTATCTGAAGCGGGCAAAGAAACCCAGGCATTTAAAACAGAATTATCAAAATTGAATCAGAACGTTAGTTCATTGAATAAAATCTATGGTGGAATGCTATCCGCTATGAAAGGTTAATTTCTCTTCAATTCATTTAAAAATTCCATTAAAACTTAAAAATGGCAGGAACTAAAGAGACACCTAGGCAGCGGATGATTGGTATGATGTACCTGGTTTTAACGGCCCTACTGGCCCTCCAGGTAAGTAATCAAATCCTCCAAAAATTTGTATTGATTAACGATGGGATGGAGCGAACCTCCAGAAACTTCATCAATAAGAACCAAAAAACCGTTGAATCTATCGCCTATACCGTAGAGCAACAAGGGAATAAAGAAGTGGATGTTCCTAAAGTGGAGGCAGCTAATCAAATCAGAGAGGCAACTAAAGAAACTTACGATTACCTAGAGCAGCTTAAGCAGGATTTGATTACCCAATCCAACGCAAAAAATGACGAAGGTAACTTTGTGAACGCCCAACTTAAGAATACAGAAATAACAGGAAACCTATTTGCCAACAATGGTAGAGGTGAGGAGATGAAGACAAGGCTAAATGCATATCCTGCTAAAATTTCCGAAATCTTGACTTCGGTTGGTCTTTCTGATATGACTTTTGGCGATATAGCGAAGGACGCTGCGGACATCGAGCTTTTTGCTAATGACAGAGAAGCTAGAAATAAAGATTTCGTTGCGTTGAACTTTGTCAAGTCTCCGGTTGGAGCGGTGATGGCTTTGATTTCCCAATACCAGAATGAGGTGTTGAATATTGAAAGTGAATCGTTAACTGCTGTGCAGAACACCATCGGTTCCTTCTTTTTCAAGGCGGACGTGACTGAAGCCAGGATAGCTGCGTTATCAAATGTAGTAGCTGCCGGTACGAAGTTTGAAGCGGATATGTTTATTGCATCCAGTTCTACATCTTCAGTACCTACAATGACCATAGATGGTCGTTCAGTGCCTGTAGATGCCAGTGGCTTTGGTAAAATCGAATTTAATGTGACTCCAGCTTCCGAGTACGATGATCGAGGATTGGCCAGAAGAGTGATCAATGGGGAGATTATAACCAATGTGGGTGGGGAGGATAAAGTACTTCCTGTGGAATATGAATATTTCGTAGCCCAGCCAGTCATTAAGGTTTCTTCTGAAGTAGTTCAGCAGCTTTATGCAGATTGTGCCAATGAACTGTTGATTGAAGTTCCTGCTTTGGGAAATACCTATTCTCCGGAGTTTGCAGTGAGCAATGGACAGTCTATTAAAGGAAGTAAGCCGGGCCAGTTGACTGTGATTCCAGGTGCTTCAGGAAAAGTAAATATTGGAGTTAGTAGTGGCGGGAATAAAATCGGTACTGTTGATTATGACATCAAGCCAGTGCCGGCACCTTCTTTAGTTGCGGCAACTTCAAACGGTTCAGAGCTGGATTTGAGCCAGGCTCACGCAATCAGTTCTCTGATGGGGCTGAAAATGCTTGCAAAGGCAGAGCCTACTTTTGCAAGAACTATGGCCAAGGATGCCAATTTCGAGGTGACCGGTGGTGAAATGAGATTGCTGAGAAATGAGGTGCCAAGACAAACAGTTCAGATCTCAAATGGTAATAGTCTGGCAATGCGTTCGTTATTAGAAAGCGCGAGAGCTGGAGATGTTGTGGTATTTGAAATCCGGCAAGTAACCAGGACAAATTTCAGAGGAAATAAGATTCCTTCAGAATTACGACAAGTTGTCCCTATTCGCGTTAAGTAACAAGTAATTAGGGATTAAGATAAACGAATGATTATGAAAAAGTTTCTTCCAAAATTAATCTTGTCCCTGCTTATTGCAGCAGGCATTGCACCTTTTACAAGTGAGGCGCAAATAGCCCCTACAAGTGTAAGCCCTTCGGGGTATGGTGATCGCCAGTTTGATATGGATACTGTTTTCTCTGCCAAAAGGATCAGAGAGGACGATAAAATGTATCAAATCGGAGTATGGAGAAGAATTGACCTTCGTGAAAAGTACAATAAACCGCTATATGGGGCAGGGGACACCAAAGAAAATGGCATTGTAAATCATATCTACAAAGCTATTGTAGAAGAGAATGCATTGGAGGTTTTCGCTGATGAAGAATTTACCCAACCGCTTTCTATTGCGGAATTTCAGGATAATTTCTGGCTAAATGCCACTGGTGACAGTATCTTTGCGAAGCAGCTTTATTACCTTGATTTTAGAGAGGATTTTGTTTTTGACAAGCATCATTCTGATATGGTATTTGATATCAAGTACCTTGAATTGGTTATGCCTTCAGAGACGAATTCAAATGCTGGTCAGAAAACAATCGCCTTCATCAGGTACAAGGATTTCTATGAGTACTTTAAAGATCATCCCGAAGCTAGATGGATTAATTTCCAAAACCTTTCCAAAAGCTTAACTTACGATGAGGCATTTGAGACGAGATTATTTAGGTCAGTTGTCAGGAAATTCACAAATTCGGAGGAGGCATTGATCGCAGATCTTGTGGCACTTGATCATCCGAATCCCGAGATGCAAGCCTACGTGGATGCACTGGAATTTGAATACAAACTATTAGAATACGAAAACTCCCTTTGGGAGTGGTAATACTAAAAGGGGCTTTTAAGCCCCTTTATTTTTTTGCTTCCATGCTATCAATTTCTTGGCTCGGCTTGCGCCTATTACCTCAGCTATTTCCTGCTCACTGGCCTCGCTTATTTTTTTCACTGATTTAAAGTGGCTCAGTAAACTGTCAGCTGTGTTTTTTCCTATTCCAGGAATTGCTGTCAGCTGGGTTCCAAAAGCATTTTTACTCCTTACGTTTCTATGGAATGTGATAGCAAAGCGGTGCGCTTCATCCCGGATTCTCTGTAATAGCCGGAGGCTCTCAGATTTCTTGTCAATGTGGACGGGATAGGAGTCTCCAGGAAAGTAGATTTCCTCCAGTCGTTTTGCAATACCAATAATCGGCATCTGTCCATAGACGCCCAGCTCTTTTAGAGCTTCCACGGCTGAGGATAGCTGTCCCTTACCTCCATCAATTACAATCAACTTAGGCATTGGTTTGCCCTCATCAAGCAAGCGCCTGTATCTCCTGCCCACTACCTCTTTCATACTGGCGTAGTCATCTGGTCCTACCACACTTTTGATATGATAGTGACGATATTCTTTCACTGCTGGTTTGCCGTTGAGGAAGCATACCATGCTGGCCACAGGATTTGTGCCTTGAATATTTGAATTATCGAAGCATTCGATATGATCTGGAATATCAGGTAAGTTTAAATCATGCTGTAACTGACGGATTACCCGATCTTTTTTATCCTGATTGACACCTTGAAGCAGTGCCTTCTCCTTTTTATAATAGTACGCATTTTTGAGGGAGAGCTCGATTAGTTTTTTCTTGTCTCCGATTTTTGGCATGAATACATTCAAACCTTCTATAGGTTCTGTCAATTCAATATTTAACAGAACCTCTTCAGCGTCGCTTTGGAATTGATCCTGAAGCCGGATCAGTGCAGTTAAAAGTAATTGCTCGTCAGATTCATCCAATTTCTTTTTTAGCTCCACATTCTTGGATGTGATCAGCGAACCGTTTTTTACTCGCATGTAATTAACATAGGAATTTTTCTCATCAGAGACGATGGTACACACATCAAGGTTATTAATCGAAGGACTTGCTACGAGCGATTTGGCCTGATAATTCTCCAGGGAAGCAAGTTTTTCTTTCATCCGCTGTGCCTTTTCAAACTCCAGATTCTCTGCATGATTTTGCATCTCTTGCTTGAAATGCGCCTTAGCTACACCTAGGTTTCCTTTTAAAATGTGTTTTGCCTGCTCTAAATCCTTCAGGTAGTCAGCTTCATGTTGATGGCCGACACAAGGTCCCTGGCAGTTCCCTATATGGTATTCTAAGCATACTTTGTATTTTCCCTCAGCTATTTGGTACGGTGATAGATCAAGCTTGCAAGTCCGGATGGTAAATAGTTCACGAATCAGATCGAGTACGGTATTCATCGCTCTTACACTTGCAAAAGGACCATAGTAGGTGCCTTTTCTGGGGATCATTTTTCTTGTAGGAAAAATTCGGGGAAAATTCTCTTTTGTTAACAAAAGGTAAGGATAGGTCTTGTCATCACGGAGAAGAATATTATACTTGGGATGAGACTTTTTTATAAGATTATTCTCAAGCAAAAGCGCATCAAATTCGCTGTCCACTAAAGTGATCTCTATTCTCCGGATCTCAGTGACCATTTTTCTGGTCTTCCGGTTGATACCGGAACTTTTATTAAAATAGCTGCTGACTCTTTTTTTGAGGCTTTTAGCCTTGCCTACATAGATCAATTCATTTTCCTCATTGAAATACTTATACACTCCTGGATGATCAGGGAGCGTAAGATGGTCAGTAGGTAAAAAGGAGGATGACTGCATGGGCTAAAATTAAAAAAACAGCCTTGGATTTGGGCTGTTTTTTAAGCTGAATTATGTTTTTCTAGAAATCGTTTTTCTTTGCATCGAAATCAAAATCAGCAAATCGCTGACTCTCTTTTTCATAGACATCGCAATCAATTTCTATGCTCAGCGGACGGTCAGGTCTTGGGAACGGGCCTTTGGTGTAGCCTAAGCTTTCATCGGCATATACTTTGGCCATATAATCTACCCAAATAGGTCTGGCAGTGCGTCCGCCCTGTCCTGCGACCCAACTTCTAAAGTGGATGGCTCTATCATCGCCTCCAACCCAAGTGCCGCTTACAAGGTCTTTGCTGATACCGATATACCATCCATCGGAAGCGTTTTGCGTAGTACCGGTCTTTCCTCCCAACTCATTCCCTTCACGTAAGGAATAGGGCACTCCCTGGCTGGTTCCTCCTCCTTCTTCAAAGCCACCTCGCAGCATGTAGGTCATCAGGTAGGCATGTTCTTCACTCATGGCCGGCCTTTTCTTTGCAGTGAATTGCTGGATAACATTGCCATTTTTATCCTCTATTCTATCTATATAGAAAGGGGTGGTATGCTCACCTTTATTCACAAAAGTCCCAAAGGCTCCTACCATCTCGAAAATCGATACATCATTTACCCCCAAAGCCAAAGATGGCACTTCCTCAAGGTCACTGGTTATGCCCAATCTTCGTGCAGTTTCCACTACTATTTTGGGACTCAATTTCTTCATCATATAGGCAGTGACGGAGTTAACTGACTGAGCCATAGCCTGACGAATAGTCATTTTTTCATAGGTGAATTTGCCGTCAGCATTGGAAGGACTCCAGGCCGGCTGGCCTGGGATATAGACTTCCACCGGCTGATCAATGACACTATAGCAGGGGCTATACCCATTTTCAATAGCGGCGGCATAGACAAAAGGTTTGAACGTTGAGCCTGGCTGTCTTTTTCCTCTCATCACGTGATCAAATTTAAAGTACTTATGATCCAGTCCCCCTACCCAAGCTTTGATCTGACCGGTATGGGGATCCATACTCATAAAACCTGCCTGAAGGAGCTTCTTATAATACCTAAGGGAATCCATCGAACTCATAAGTGTATCAACTTCTCCTTGTTCCCAGGAAAAAACCTTCATTTTCTTCTTCTCATTCAACTTAATATCGATGGAGTCTGTATCATCTCCATACCGCACTTTAAGCAATCGGTACGCTTCGGTCCTTCGTACCGCATCTTCGATGAAATTAGGAATGACCTGATTGTTTCCATCCACCCAGGGATCTCTAGTTCCCATCTCTTTATAAAAAAGAGATTGTAGACCTTTCATGTGATCAGCCACCGCTTCTTCTGCATAGCGCTGCATTCTGCTGTCAATGGTGGCATAAATCCTCAACCCATCACCGTACAAATCATAGGAGCTTCCATCTGATTTTAGATTTTCTTTAGTCCATTTTATCAAATCTGCTTTAACAATTTCCCGGAAATAGGTCGCCAGACCCTTATTCTGGTTTGCTACGCTATAGTTCAATTCAATAGGCAAACTGGACAGGGAGTCAAATTCTTCTCTTGTCAGGTAATCATTTCTCATCATTTGGGCAAGCACCGTGTTTCTTCTTCTTAAAGAATTATCAGGATTATACACCGGGCTATAGTAAGTAGGAGCTTTGAAAAGACCCACCAATACAGCCGCTTCCTGAGTGGCCAACTCAGAAGGTTTTTTATTGAAGAAAGTTTCTGAGGCTGTTTTAATCCCAAAGGCATTGGAACCGAAATCTGATGTATTTAAATACAGGGTAAGGATTTCATTTTTTGTGTAAGCCTTTTCCAATTGTGTAGCCACAATCCATTCTTTGGTTTTAATGATAAGCATCCTGAGGCCTGGCACAGAACTGAGAAGGCCATTACTGGCATCGGTTCTTGTCTTAAACAAATTTTTGGCTGTTTGCTGGCTAAGTGTCGATCCTCCTCCGGCATCTTGGCCGAGCAGAATGGATTTGACAAAAACCCGAATCATTGCCTTCATGTCAATTCCTGAATGATCTGCGAAGCGGACATCTTCGGTAGCTATGAGTGCTTCTACCAGCGTAGGGGAGAGTTCTTCAAAGGAGACTGGACTTCTGTTTTCCCGAATATATCTTCCCAATAGAAGCCCATCAGAGGAATAGAGCTCAGATGCTATTTGAGAGTCCGGGTTTTCTAAGGCTTTAAAATCCGGAAGTGACCCGAAAAGCCCCAGAAAATTGATACTAATCATCCAAACGAATAGAATGAAACCTAAAAAACAGGCGATAAATGCAATCCAAAGGAACTTAATAGTCTTGGATACCCAACTGGCTGTTTGGGGGGCTGCTTTGTTACTCATAGTTTACTTATATGCGGACTTAAAGTAAGTCCTGTATTCTTCTAAATTTTTGCTTTTGTTCAGCATCTGAAAGTTCTCAAGAGAGATCACAAATGAATCGGACTTTATTTCATCAGGGAGTCCATCGGAATTGAATTCTTTCTGAAACTTACTATAGTACTCTTTTGCCTTTTCGGCATTTTGAAAAGGGCTAATGATGTAAATCACATTTTCCCTATTCAAAGTCATATCCCCTATTCTTAGCCTTTGTTTGGAGAAATTTGCAGTGTGAAAATTATCCAAGTCTGCCAGAAGATTTTTCGCAGTTTCAGACTGCTTAGGATCCATTGCGATTACAAAGATATGTGTTGCGCTTTCACTGTATTTATAAGGAGAATCTGCCAAGGTCTCATTTCCTCCATTTTCCGCTGATTCACTGCTGTCAACCAGGGTGGAATCGGTTTGGTTTACCTCTTTCGGATTGAGTTCTGCAAGTTCGGCCTGGGATAGCATAGGTTTCAGCATATTCCTTGCCAATTCTACCAAATTCTTGTCTTGAGAATTCAGGATATAATTCTCAAGGCGTTCCCGGTATCTGGCACGGCTTTCAGTTTTCCCGGTAATCATGATATCCAGCAGTAGTAGCCGCTCAGTATTGCGTGTAAGCGGATATTCTTCCAATGCAGATTTTATGATAGTTTTACTTAATTGATATTGTCCTTCATAATATGCATTATAGGCCTGTTCGTATTTTTTTGAAGATTCCACATAAGCCAAATTGCCAGAAGCGGCGTCAGGATTGTTTACAGAAAATGTGTATTGGGACTCAGGAAACTCCCGGTTAAGGCGACTGACATACTGCTGTGAATTTCCTCCTAAGTCTTTTTGAGCCAAATACAATAAATAGTACGCTTCTGGCTTTCTGGCTGAAGTAGGATACTCACGGACTAATGTTTCTAGATTATCTACACTCTGCTCCGTTTCTTTTAGATCAAAATACAGCAGCTTGCCAAGCTCAAAGTAAGATTCTTCCAGTTCAAGGTTTAATGTTTGTACTTGCTCCGGGGAACTTGGGATTTCTGCCAATAACCCCTCCAGTGTTGGCAATTGGCTAACTACGCTTTCTGTTTCTGAAGCGGTGGAATCATTTTCTGAAGACTCAGAAATGGTCGGTTCGGTGCTTTGGAAACTCACATCACTTCTTCTCCAGTTGTCTTGCAATGGGCGGTTTCCCCAAGTCCGCCTGAAATCAATAGCACCTTGTTGCATCGCCACACTATTGTCAAAGTAAAACGAGGAACCGGAGCCTCTGTCGCTGAAGGCTAACAGATTGTCGAATATACTGGTGCTTTCGGGTTTTTGAAGCGCCGCTGCTTCCCGCATCAGTCTTTCTTCTTCCGATTTGATGTAATTTTCAGCGACTGATTTTTGTTCATCAGGAGTTAATCCTGCCAATGTCAGTAAGCTGTCATTGCTTTTGATTCGCTCAAAATGGAACACATACTGGTCGAGAGATTCTTTTTGGCTAGTGATATCCAGGGCGGCAGGATCTCTTTCATTTATGAATGTCAGTGCAGAATCCAGGTAGTACTTTGTGGCCCGGTAATCTTTAAATTCCCCAAGATTTATTTCTGCCAGTTTCTGATAAATGTAACCTTTCACCCTTGGATTACTGCCGGGCTCTTTTGCTGCCTGATGTAATAAATCGAGCGTAAGCACTGTATCTCCCTGTTTTTCCTCGAAAAGCGCACGTTCATAGATGACTACATCTTTTAAGTCTCTGTTTTTAGGATCCTCATAGAGATCGTCATAATACTTTCTTACTTTCTTCAGATCTTTTGAGGCATTAAGTTCTGCAACTTGCTGTGCATATAGTTGTGCGTAAAAGCTCCGCTCGTAAGGGGGATTTCCTTCTAAGGATTTTTCATAATATTCAAAGGCGAGTGCATCAAAACCTTCACGCTGGTACCGCTGTGCGAGAATGAAATTGATCCGGGAAGCTTCTTTTTTGTCCTGGGAATATTCTATCGCTTTGTCCAAAGCTCCGATTACCCCGCTTCTGTCTCCTCTTTTTTCGTAATAATACGCAAGGGTCCTATATAAATCGTACCGATTTTCCTTTGAAATCCCCGTCTCTTTAGAAAGATAGTCTATGGTGAAATTCGCGTTTTCGAATTCCGCTAGATCTACATAAAGGCGAAGCAAAGTGATCAGGGTTTGATGTCTCAGGTCTGCACTTTTTGAATTCACGTTGACATATTTGAAGGTATTCTGTGCATCGTCAAAGTGCGACTGGTAATAGTCGAGTTTACCTAGGATGTAGTAGCTGTCATCTACCCAATTGCTGATCTTGTGCCATTCGATTGCTTTGGAAGCCAATTCTCTGGAGGATTGGAGCTTTTCAGCATTAGCCTGAATAGTTGCAGAATCAAATGGGATAAAAACCGGAAGAATCTGTGTGTAATCTTCTTTGTAATTCTGAAAAACCTCAGTTTCTACCTCCTTCAATCTCACATCAGCAAGATAGTAAGCATTGAAATGCGCAGTGACATTATGGAATGTCCTGTTAGTAAAGGTGTTGCGCTCAGAAGAACACGCTCCGCTAAAAAGTAAAACGACTAACGCTAGTCTGGAAATTCTCCTCATGTGTTACATTGCCCAATTTCAAGTAGCAAAATAGGTTTTTTGGTTTACTTAGTGAACGAATTCGATGGTCTATTATTTGTATCAGGTGAACTCAGCATAGGTTCTCTAAGAAAAATTTTAATAAATTAAGGCTTTACACTTGTAATTATGATCCCAGAACGTAAAGATACCAAACCTAAGAGTACCCCAGTCTATGTGAAGTACATTGGCCTTTCCTTTCAGCTTTTTGGGATCATAGGTGCGGGAACTTGGTTTGGTTGGTGGCTTCAGCAGAAGAGCGACATGAAGTTCCCTGTATGGTTACTGCTGTTTTGCTTTCTTTCGATTATCCTTGCTTTCTATCAACTATGGATGTCCATGAAGCAGGATAGTAAATGAGTTAAAATAATGAGGTAATTTTGCAGGCAAAAGTCAAAAACTATGCGCTTGCCTAAAAATATGCACCTTCAATTCCTGCTTTTCTCAGCTGCTGTTGCGGGGTTGATCAGTTTATTTTGTGTTTTATTACCGGATATTGTACACGAAAAGATCTGGAGCATTTATTTTTTCATGATGATTCTGTCTTTTTTGATCAGCTTATTGAACAGGTTTCTCCTCAAATCATTTGCAGAAAATTTCTTCAATATCATGGTTTTAGCCATGATTCTCAGATTTATAGCCACAATTGTATTTATTGGAATAGCAGTCTGGCCAGGAATGGAGAATATTATTCTGTTTATAGCGGATTTCTTCGTGATTTTTTTGTTCTACTTAGTTTTTGATATCTACGCCTTTCTGTCTAACTTGCGCCCGATTTCAAAGTAGCCCTCAAAAAATAGAGTTAATGAAGCGTAAAATACTGGCCCTAAGTCTTTTAATTTCAGCATTTTTGCTTGTTTTTAATAGCAGCACTTTTGCCGCAGAGCAAGAAGAAGATAAGACTAGCTTCATCATGCACCACGTGAAGGATTCACATGAGTGGCATTTGGTTACGCTGGGACATACTCATGTAACGCTCCCTTTGCCGGTAATAGTTTATTCTGGGGACAGGGGTTTGGAGTTTTTTACATCAACGGATTTTCAAGACCACGAAACGCATCAATTTGGTGAGCAGTACGCTCATGAAGGGTATTATATAGATGAGCATGATCATTTGGGAAGAGTAGATCACGGTAGCTTTATCGAGTTTTCGATTACCAAAAACGTGGTGATGCTGTTTATCGTGTTGATCGTCGTTGCCTGGATGGCTCTTTCTGCGGCTTCATTCTATAAGAAAAACGGTGCTGTTGCCCCCAAGGGAGCTGCTGCTATCATTGAGCCTATTGTGATCTTTGTAAGAGACGATATTGCAAAAGAGGCTATCGGTCCTCAGTACAAGCGATTTGTGCCGTATTTGATTACACTTTTCCTTTTTGTATGGTTTGGCAACCTGCTTGGACTTATCCCCGGGGCTGCGAACATGACTGGGAATATTGCAGTAACCTTGGTGTTGGCAGTGTTGACCTTTATTATTACCAACGTGAATGGAAATAAGGATTACTGGAAGCACGTCTTTATGACACCGGGAGTTCCTCCTTTGATGTTGTTGATCATCGTTCCTGTAGAGATTATCGGTTTGTTTACCAAGCCTTTTGCTTTGATGGTTCGACTTTTTGTGGCGATCACAGCAGGACACATCGTAATCCTTGGCTTTATAGCTTTAGCCTTCATCTTCGAATCGTATACTATCGGTGTGGCAAGTACACTGATGGTTACCTTTATAAATCTAATTGAGTTGTTGGTCGCCACGATCCAGGCTTATGTATTCACGTTGTTCTCAGCGATGTATATAGGTTCTGCGGTAGCTGAGCATACGCATGCAGATCATTAATTTTAGTAATTTCTTTGTTCAATTTATAAATTCAAACTTATGTTAACTATTATCTTGTTGACTGCTGGTTATGCTCTAATGGGAGCTGGTATCGGTGCAGGTATTGTTGCGATTGGCGCAGGCCTAGGTATCGGTCGTATTGGTGGTCAGGCGATGGAAGCTATTGCTCGTCAGCCTGAAGCTGCTGGTAAAATCCAAGGTGCAATGTTGATTATTGCAGCTTTGATTGAGGTGGTTTCCCTGTTCGCAGCGGTAATCTGTTTGTTGATCGCGCTAAACATCGCGGGCATCAGCTAATCAAATTTTGAAAGGGGATTGGCGTTAGGCCTTTCCCTTTTCTTTATTATATTGAACAATTTGAAATAAAACATATCCCATGGATTTAATCACACCAGGTACCGGTCTTATTTTCTGGCAATTATTCGGCTTTCTAGGCTTGCTTTTCATTCTGATCAAGTTTGCATGGAAGCCTATGCTAGCTGCTTTGGATGAAAGGGAAAGCAGCATCGAAAATGCGTTGAAAGCTGCAGAAACTGCCAGAAATGAAATGGCAAATCTGAAAGCCGAGAATGAGAAACTTCTTGCTGATGCCAGACTTGAAAGAGATACTATCTTAAAGAAAGCGCAAGATGCTTCTGTAAAAATGGTCGATGATGCAAAAGCAGATGCTGCAAAAGTAGGTGCTCAAATGATAGAGAATGCAAAAGCAGTGATCGAAACTGAGAAGAAAGCTGCTTTGGCAGATGTGAAAAACCAGGTTGCGACACTTTCTTTGGAGATTACAGAGAAATTATTGAGAGCAAATCTATCAGATACCAAGTCCCAGAAAGATTTGGTGGAAGGATTTGTCAACGATTTAAAGCTTAACTAATACACCTCCATGTCAAACCAGAGAGTAGCATCCCGCTATGCCAAGTCAATCATGGAACTTTCTTTGGAAAAAGGAAGACTCGAGGAGGTGCACACAGATTTTCTAAGACTGGCTGCTTTGGCAGCTAGTGAACACGAATTGGAAGTGGTTCTTAGGAATCCAGTCATCAATTCCGATAAAAAGCTGAATATACTTAAGGCACTTTTTGCTAAAGAATCTGATCCACTTACGATGACTTTCTTTGAGATCGTCTCCCGTAAGAATAGGGAGGGGATTCTTCTTGATGTAGCAAAAGAGTTTGAAAACCAATACAATCTACACGAGTCTATTCAGGTAGCTGAAGTGACTACTACTTTCCCTATCGATGACAAACTTCGCAAGCAGTTTGCTGATGTAGTGAAAGAGATTTCCGGAAAGGAGAAGGTACAGTTGGTAGAGAAAATTAATCCAGACTTGATAGGTGGATATATTTTGACAGTAAATGATCGTCAGCTTGACGATTCATTGAGTAGCAAACTGAGACAATTGAAAACTCAGTTTACCCAAAATCATTACGAAAGTAAAATCTAACAAAAAGCATTAATCTATATATCATGGCAGAAGTAAGACCTGATGAAGTTTCGGCAATTTTAAGAGAACAACTCTCTGGTGCAAGAACCGAGGCGGAACTCGAAGAAGTGGGTACAGTCCTTCAAGTGGGGGATGGTGTAGCTCGTATCTATGGACTTTCTAAGGCTCAGTCCGGGGAATTGCTGGAATTTGACAATGGTCTGAAAGCAATGGTACTTAACCTTGAGGAAGACAATGTAGGAGCGGTACTTTTCGGTGATTCCAAGTCTGTAAAAGAGGGAGATACTGTAAAGAGAACGAAGAGAATTGCTTCTATCCAGGTAGGTGAAGGAATGCTTGGCCGTGTGGTGGATACCTTGGGTAATCCTATCGACGGTAAAGGCCCGATTGCCGGTGACTTGTATGAGATGCCTTTGGAGCGCAAAGCGCCAGGTGTAATCTATCGTCAGCCAGTAACTGAGCCACTTCAGACAGGTATTAAGTCTATCGATGCGATGATTCCAATCGGTAGAGGTCAGAGAGAATTGGTAATCGGTGACCGTCAAACTGGTAAAACAGCGGTAGTGATCGATGCTATCTTGAACCAAAAGGAATTTTACGATAAAGGTGAGCCGGTTTTCTGTATTTATGTTGCAATCGGACAGAAAGCATCTACCGTAGCGGGTGTAGTGGCAGCTTTGGAAAAAGGTGGCGCACTTCCTTATACAGTAATAGTTGCAGCTCCAGCATCTGAACCTGCACCAATGCAGTTCTTTGCGCCATTTACCGGTGCATCCATTGGCGAATTCTTCCGTGATACAGGCCGTCCTGCCCTGGTAGTATATGATGATCTTTCTAAGCAAGCTGTAGCTTACCGTGAAGTCTCTCTTCTATTGAGAAGACCTCCGGGACGTGAAGCATATCCAGGTGATGTATTCTACCTTCACTCAAGATTGCTTGAAAGAGCTGCGAAAATCAATAAATCTGATAAAATCGCCCAGGAGATGAACGATTTGCCAGATTCTATCAAGCATCTGGTAAAAGGAGGCGGGTCTTTGACTGCACTTCCGATTATCGAAACCCAAGCCGGTGACGTTTCTGCATATATCCCTACCAATGTAATTTCAATTACTGACGGTCAGATCTTCTTGGAAACCAACCTTTTCAACTCTGGTATCCGTCCCGCGATTAACGTAGGTATCTCAGTATCACGCGTAGGTGGTAACGCACAGATCAAATCAATGAAGAAAATTGCCGGTACCTTGAAATTGGATCAGGCAGCTTTTCGGGAATTGGAAGCATTCTCTAAGTTTGGTTCTGACCTGGATGCGACTACTAAGCGTACGATCGAAAGAGGTAGAAGAAACCAGGAGATCTTGAAGCAAGCCCAATACTCACCGGTATCTGTAGCTCATCAGGTAGCGATCATCTATGCTTCTACCAAAGGCTTGATGGATGCAGTTCCTGTGGAAAAAGCCAGGGCTTTTGAGAAGGAGTTCTACACACTTTTGGATACTTCTTATCCTGAAGCACTAGAGTTGATTCTCAAAGGTGACGTGGATGGAGCTGGTAAAGTTCTTTCTAAGGCAGCTGCTGAATTAGCACCTAAGTATTCTAAATAATTGATTTGAATTCCGGAAGGCGAAAGTCTTCCGGGTAGTTAATACCCTAGCACAACGCAAGCAAGATGGCTAATCTTAAGGAAGTAAAGGAACGGATCACCTCAGTAGTCTCTACCCAGCAGATTACCAAGGCCATGAAAATGGTTTCCGCTGCCAAACTTAGAAGAGCTCAGGACAAAATCATTCAGATGCGTCCTTACTCTCAGAAGTTGACCCAAATCCTGAATAATGTATCAGCTGCTTCAGATGGAGCTGCGGATATTGTATTTGCCGAAAAAAGAGAGGTGAGAAGTGTATTGATCATCCCGGTTACTTCTGACAAGGGACTTTGCGGTGCTTTTAACTCGAATATCATCAAGGCGGTGAATCTTGCTGTATCAAGACAGTTTGCCGGTAAGGATATCACCATTCTTCCTGTTGGGAAAAAGGCGTTTGAGGCATTTAAAAAGCAAGATTTTAGAATGGTGTCTGATTTCTATCAGGTATTTCAGGATCTTACCTTCGACAATGTCAGAAATGCGGCAGAATTCGCAATGAATTCATTTGTAGCTGGGGACTATGATCAGGTGGTTTTGGTGTTCAATGAATTCAAAAACGTAGCAACTCAGGAGGTTCGTGTAGAGCAGTTCCTGCCTATGGCAAATGAAGATTCTGCTGAGGAGAAAACTCCCGACACAGATTACATTTTGGAGCCGTCGAGAGCATACATTATTGAAGAGTTGGTCCCCACTTCCTTGAAAATCCAATTCTACAAAGCTGTACTGGAAAGCAATGCTTCTGAGCATGGCGCCAGGATGACTGCGATGGATAAGGCAACTGAAAATGCCGGTGAATTGCTGAAAGAGCTACGATTAATGTACAACAGAACAAGGCAGGCAGCAATTACCAATGAAATACTAGAAATAGTCTCCGGTGCAAATGCACTTGGCGGTAAGTAATAACGATAGCCCTACTTTCCAAAACCACAGCTCGCAAGGGTTGTGGTTTTTTTTTGCAACCACACACAAAGAAAGCGGAAAGGTCACCATTTATTGTTGTCCTGTTTTTCTGCCCTACCTATAGCATTGTGGATATTTCAATATTTTTTGAGTGATAGCCAATCATTATTTTTCTATTTACTGGCTGAGGGTGTGATCTAGGTACGCGATATTGTTACCTACTGTCAGCGAGCATGTAGTTTCATCTGTTTATAATTGTTTTAAGATGGTCAGATGGAATCTTTGACGATTAAAATAATCATTGCCCTGTGTGTTTTAATGATGATTTTAATCGTATCGATTTCATATGATTTCAATTTGTCTTTTAAAGTCCATATGGAATCTCGTATGCATTATAATTATCCCTGTGTAAGAGGATTGAGCCAGGCTCGATCATGTACTTTTTGTTCCGGTTGTTCAGCATTTGTTAACGTTTGAAGGCAAGCACAATTGCCAGATTAATAGATTTTTCTTGGGCATTAACCCTGATTTAACCAATATTTTAACCTTACCTCTTCTATTTTTCCTCCACGCCAATTTGTGAGATTATAGGGCAATTTGCCCAATTGGCGATTAATTATTCTATCAAACCCATAATAGCCAACAGAATGAGTAAGAAATTACGTGCGATTATTTACGTTGCGTTGCTAAGTACTTTTATCGCTTCGGCAACCTCATGCGTCAATGAAGACGAACCCATCGAGGAGCATCGAGGAACTATTACAGGCACTGTTACAGACGGGGAAGGCCAACCTATTTCAGATGTAGAAGTAACGCTTGCAGGTATAGGTGAAGAAGAAGTGTCTGTGACTACCGGAGGAGACGGGACCTATTCCTTCGAGAATGTAACCTTGAAAACAAGAGCAGTTAAATTTTCCAAAGCGGGCTGGCTTGCTGTCAGTGTAACTGTAAATCCTGAAAAATTTGATGCTAATCGGGTTGCGACCGCAGACATGACCATGATCTTTGCCTCCGCGAAAATCATCGGAGTGATTACGGATGCACAAAGCAATAATGCCGGGCTCGAAGGTGTGAATGTTAGTGTAGGGGTAGCAGGCACAGTAACCAGTGGAAGCGACGGTGCATTCGTTTTAGAGAATCTGATCGTTGACACATACACGGTTACCTTTACCAAAGCAAACTATAAGACAGTAACACGGACGGTAGGTAAGTCTGATTTTGTCAATGGTGTAGCTACTTTAGAAATAGGAATGGGGAGCAATGAAATTCTCCGGGGCCTTACTACTGCGGATCTGTTAGATGCCGATAAATGGTATTACAACGAGTACCGGGGTGGGAGAAATGCTGACGTTTATCCTCGTTGGGATTGGGCTTGCAACTATATGTCGGCACTTGACTTCCAGGGAGCATGGCAAGAGCAAAACGAAGGTACTACTTTGCAGATTCGCAACAACGAAGAGGATCGCAGCAACCCGGCGGATCTTAACGTTTTTGATTCCTATGTTTACGGCAGCAAGCTGATTACGGAAGAAAACAAGATTTTATCACTGAGACTAAGCACACACAATGCGGACGAGGCAAATCCCGCATATTTTGGTGTTCAGGTAGTTGACCTTACTGCAGCTCAACCTACTGCTGTTAAAGTTGGTGAGAATAGAACTTACGGATCGGGAAGTTATGCAGACTTTGAGTTTGACCTGGGTGAATATGTAGGTAAAGAGGTGGTTATTGCCATTGGTATTTACCGCCAATCTACCGGGGATTATTGGAAGCAGCTGGTGCTCCGTGCTATTCGCTTTGCCGATACCAAGGTGGAAAACTGGGATTGGCTGCCCGGTACAGAAGTTATCGAAGGATGGAAGCTGACCCAGGAGACGGTACGCTCTACTATGCCGCATACCAAAAATTCTTTCACGGGAATAAGCCCAATAAATGGCAACCGGGATAATTATGTAGATGCTTACCGTGCTTGGCGTGAGGTTGATCATGTGGCCGCAGAGTGGTTTTTTGTTCCCCTTAAGAAAGATCCTGAAGTCTTCCCTTCCGAAGGCTATCTGATAAAAACCCGTAATACACCTGAAGTTGATACCAAGGTACCGGAGGCCTATCTGTATTCCAAGTTCTCCATAAATGCAGGTAGCAATCAGCTGACTCTGAGTACGCGAAATTTCGGCGACAATTTCACCTACTTCAAGCTTACCGCTATTGCCGACGATGGTACGATCACGCATTTAGATCCTAAGTCAACTACTGCTGATGAAGCCAGTGCCGCAGAAGATGGTTGCTGGAAGTTTAAGCATGGCGACGGCGGTGCCGGAAATCCTGAGGGCTATGCCTCATTTGTGTATGACTTGGCACAGTTTAATGGCCAAAATGTAACGCTTGCCTTGGGCGTGTATAACGGGGAAGCCGAATCGGGAGAAAACAAACTGGTCATCCATCAGATTGATTTGAACTAAAACAATAAACCTTATTATGACAATATACCGCTCTATGATCACTATATATAGTCTACTGCTGCTGTTCATGACAGCATGTGCTGAAAATGTATCTGACACGAACCCAACGGATCCTCCTTTGGAAGAGATTTCTCTCTCTGAGCAAAACCTTCTTCGGGCAATGGAGCTCACGGACGAAGCAGTCTCTGCCCATTTCACCGGAGCAGGGATGGCTATGGCCAGATATTATAATCCTTACACTGATGTCCGTTCGGATGAAATTGGCAGCGTATGGATGTACTCTGCAGCTATAGAGGCAGTAAATGCTGTTCTTCACGCGCTTCACACCCAAAAAGAAAAGGGAAATCCTGCCCTTTACGACGAACATTTCAATAGGTACTCAGAATTACTGGGGAAGCTGTATGATAATGTGGATTATTATCAGGGAACCTTCGAATTGGTTTCTTACACCCAAACCAAGGAATGGTCAGTTTACGGTGTGAACAGAGGAAATGCCAAAGGAACTGCCAAGGTAGAGGGAATCGAAAATGTCTATGATGATCAGATGTGGCTCGTACGTGAACTGCTCGAATCTTATAAAGTGACTGGCACCCAGGCCTATTTGGATAAAGCGGAATATTTAACCGCCTATGTTTTGGACGGATGGGACAGCACCCGCAATCCAGATGGCACAGAGCGTGGCGGAATACCATGGGGTCCCGGCTATGTAACCAAACACGCATGCAGCAATGGGCCGATGGTGAGTCCGCTGGTATGGTTGCATGAATTGTACAAAGACAAAAATGATGAAATAACCTACAGGTACATTGACGAAGCGGATAGAGAAACACGTAAGACTATGGAGGTTAAGAAGAGTGACTATTACGCAGATTTTGCCAAGAAGGTATACGCATGGCAAAAGAGTCAATTGCTCCGCACAGATGGGGTGTATGATGATATGAGAGGAGGTTGCTCCCCAGGTAGTCCCCAGACAGAAACCATTGATGGAACCGTATACCGCAGAGGGATTACGTGTCAGGATCGTGTAGGTCCGGCAATTTCTTATAACAGCGGTACCATGCTTTCTGGAGCAGCTGATCTATACAGAATCACAGGCGACAGTGAGTTCCTCGAAGATGCAATGCAATTGTCTGATGCAAGTTTTGCCTACTTCGCAAAACTTGGACAAAACAAGCCTGGATATTATACATACGATATAAGCGGATTCAGAAACTGGTTTAACGGCGTATTGATGCGCGGCTATGTAGATGTATATCCTACCTATGCCGCTACTTCCGACTACATCGATTCTTTCCAAAAGAACCTTGACTACGGATATGATAATTTCCTTTATGAAGGTTTCCTTCCTACCAATTTGCTGGTAGGATGGAGCCTTGACACGAATAATAACAGAACAGAAGGAATGTTCAACTTCACTTTTGCTGCAGAATATGCTGTGTTGTCACGGTATGAGCTGGAAAAATGATTTTAGGTTTTGGTGTCCGGTATCTATCGGACACCATTGCTTTAGATAGGATAAATACCTCAATGGGGTAATGGTTAAATAAATTATTGTTGAACTTATGCATAATATATACAAGAAGTTTTCTGGAAAACCGATAAAGTATTCCGTATTCGGGATAGTATTACAGTGCTTTATTTTTGCCTCCGTTCTTGCTTCAGGAGTAAAGAAAGAGATCAATTCACCTGCATATCATTCCTTTAGTACGGAGGCGCAGCGTGAGATTACAGTGACAGGGAATGTCACGTTTTCAGAGGATGGTACCCCGATGCCTGGAGTGAACGTGGTAATTAAGGGGACTACTATCGGTACCACTACAGATATTGATGGAAACTATAGACTAACAGTCCCAGACGGGAATTCTATTTTAACCTTTTCATTTATTGGGTATGTGCCCCAGGAGGTAGAAGTAGGAGCCCAGTCGGTGATTGATATCGCGATGGTGCCAGATACCCAGCAGCTTGGAGAAGTCGTAGTGGTGGGTTATGGAATGCAGGAGAAAGTAACATTGACCGGCTCTGTGGCCAGTATTAAGGGTGATGAAATGCTCCGGACGAAGAATGAAAACCCTCAAAACATGCTTACAGGCAGGGTTGCGGGTGTTCGGGTATGGCAAAAAAGTGCCGAGCCGGGCACATTCAATGCGAGCTTTGATATCCGGGGCTTAGGTTCTCCGTTGGTAGTTATCGATGGTATCCAACGTACGATGGGGGATTTTCAGCGCTTAAATCCCAGCGATATTGAAGATCTGTCTGTATTAAAGGATGCTTCGGCAGCGATATATGGAGCGCGGGCAGCAAATGGGGTAGTGCTGGTGACGACTAAAAAAGGAACAACCAATGGAAGGGCAACAGTAGTTTACAATGGATCCTACACCCTACAATCTCCGGCTGGTTTTCCTGAGCTAGCCGACCCTTACCAGACCATGACACTCTATAATGAGATGGCCATGAATAATATAAATGGGGGGAATCTAATTTATCAGGAAAGTGATTTTGAGGCATTTCGGACAGGAGAACGCCGTACTACGGACTGGAATTCCTTGTTGATCAATGCGTATTCCCCTCAAAGCCAACATGACATAAGTATTACCGGCGGGACAGAAAAAACCCAGTACTACATAGCCGGGGGGTATCTCTATCAGGAAGGTTTCTTTAAATCCGGGGATATGAACTATAATAAGGTCAACCTGAGATCTAATATTACCACAGAGATAGTCAGGGGATTGAAGTTTAATCTAAACCTAAGTGGTGTCGCCGATCAGCGTAATACCCCTTACTCAAGTGCAGTGGATATTATTAGAAATTATTGGAGACAAGGGGTCTTATTCCCTGCTTATGCCGATCCGGAAAATACCATGCTGAACTATGAAGGACTGGATCTGGAGCAGAATACAGTAGCTATGATGCAATCAGATGTGTCAGGCTATAGAAAATTCCGTCAAAAATATTTCCAGTCTTCGGCCTCGCTTGATTACGATTTCGGAACCGTATCCCGCTTATTGGAAGGATTAACCGCCAAAGCGTTGATCAGTTACGATTACCGTGGCGATGATAATGATATTTATCGCCGGGAGTATTACCAATACATGTACGAACCCTTGACGGATTCCTATACGTCGAAACTGTACAACAATAGCTCCCCAAATCAAATCAGGCGTGAAATCTTCAGCAAGCAGCAGGTACTAGGACAATTCCTTCTTAATTATAAACGGGAATTTGGTACCAAGCATGATGTATCGGGATTGCTTGGATTTGAGACACAAAGCCGGAAGGGTGATAATTTTTATGCACAGCGAGATCTTGCATTCGCCATGGAATATCTTATAGGAGGGATGAATGAAAACCAACAGGGTGGAATGCAGGGTGGCTCAGGAGATCTCTATGAGATTACCAATTCAGCTATGTTCGGCAGGTTAAATTATGCCTTTTCCGACCGCTACATTGCAGAAGTGCAGTTTAGATATGATGGTTCTTCAAAATTCGTCCAAGACAACCGCTGGGGTTGGTTTCCCTCTGCATCAGTAGGGTGGCGTTTATCAGAGGAGTCTTTCTTCAAATCAATTTCTGCTCTTTCGTTTGTTAGCCAGCTTAAATTCAGAGCCAGCTATGGTATGACTGCGGATGACGGTTCACTCCAATACGACTGGTACCCAGGATATATCTACCCTGCAACTAGCGGAAATGCACAGGGAGGATATTACAATCAATATGCCCCGGGGTATATGTTAGGGGATGAGTTCGTCTATGGGGCATCTTTGGTTGTTCCCAACGAGAATATCACCTGGTGGACAGCAAAGACATTTAACGTAGGAGTGGATTTTGAAGCTTGGAACGGCCTGTTTGGTTTTTCTGCGGATTATTTTGACCGTCGCAGGGAGGGGCTTTTTTCTACCCGCTCTGGGGAGGTGCCAACTGTAGTAGGTACAGGTGCTCCGAGAGAAAACACCAATAGCGACCGGCAGTTTGGGATCGATCTTGAACTTTCTCACCGCAACACAGTAGGGCTGTTTTCTTACGGGTTAAAAGGCATAGCCACAATTACCCGTAGGCAGCATTTGATAGCAGCAGAAAAGGGCCCTTATGGAAATTCCTATGATCGCTGGCGTAATGATAATCTGAGCAACAGATATCAAGGAGTGCAATTCGGATATGAATCGGCAGGGCGCTATGAAGACTGGGAAGATATTTGGTCATTTCCTATTTACAAAGACAGGGGCATCCTCCCTGGGAATTATAAATACGAGGATTGGAACGGAGATGGCGAAATCAATGGCTTAGATGAGCACCCGTTTGCCTATGATCAAACGCCTTGGTTAAACTTCAGTTTGGCGTTCGATGCCAACTACAAGAATTTTGACCTGAGCATGTTGTTGCAAGGATCAGCTCTTGGTTCCATGCAGTATCAAGAACCTTTGTATTCGATATGGGGAAGCAATGGGGGAGGTGCCTTGGAACAGTATCTTGACCGCTGGCACCCAGTAGATCCATTGGCAGATCCTTACGATCCGGCTACCGAATGGGTAAGTGGCTACTATGGATATACCGGTAATTATCCCTTTGGAAATTCTGATTTTAACAGAGTAAGTACTGATTATCTCCGTCTCAAGAGCATAGAAGTTGGGTATACCTTAAAACCACTGAATAACCCCACAACGAGCATCCGGTTCTTTGCCAACGCTTATAATCTGTTGACTTTCACCGGAGTGAAATTTGTCGATCCGGAGCATCCCGGTGATGAGCTTGGACGGATGTATCCGCTTACCAAAACCTATACGGTGGGCATATCCGCAAGATTTTAACTAGCGCTGGTTGATAATTAGGAACATTAAAATGAATTATACTATGAAAATAAGAAACATATTAGTGCTGATCGGCTTAATGTATTTTTCAGGATGCACCGATTTGGATGTCCCGCCTCCAAATGTCATTGGCGATGAGACGCTCATGACAAGTGAATCCGGTATGGACGTCTATATCGCAGGCATGTATAGTAAGATGCCTTTTGAGGACTTCAAATACATGGCGCAATGGGGCGTGGAGTACAACTCATGGCTTGGAGCATTGGGAATAGAGGGTACTGGTGAGGCGCTGAACCGGGATGGAATAAGCGCGGCTTTTACAGGAGAAAGAACTCCCTATTGGGGACGTGCCCTTTCTTTGTTGCGGGAAGCCAATTACCTGTTGGAAAAACTGCCTGAATATAAAAGTGTTTTTCCCGAGGTTACCTACAATCATTATTTGGGAGAAGCCTATTTTGTACGTGCTACCGTATTTTCAGCAATGGCACGACGATTTGGAGGAGTACCCCTTGTGACAAGCGTGCTCCGTTATCCTGCAGAGGAAGGAAGTTTGGAAATTCCACGTTCCTCTGAGGAAGAGACATGGGACCAGGTGCTTGCAGATTATGACAGGGCAGCTGAGCTGCTTCAGCCGACCAGCCCCAAAACTGGATATTCAAACAAGTATGTAGCCTTATCCTTCAAATCCGAGGCCATGCTCTATGCAGGTAGTGTCGCCAAATACAACGAAACAGTTCCAGGAAGGCTTACTGGAATGGGCTTGAAAACAGGTGTGCGTGTCATAGGATTTTCTGAAGAAAGTGCTCAGTCGGCCTCTGTAAGGTATTTCAAAGAAGCGTATCTGGCCGCAAATGAAGTGATTGCAAGTGGCCAATACGCGCTATATAGGAAAAAATGGGCCGCAAATGATCCTGAAGCCCAATACCAGAATATGGTGGATATGTTCAGTGATCCCACAAGTCCTGAGAATATCTATGTTAAGCAGTACGATTTTCCGGTGGCGACCCACGGGTATGATGCCTATAGTGCCCCGTTTATTTTCAAAGCTCCATTGGCTTCGGGTACTTGTCCTACGTTGGATTTTATAGAACTGTTCGAAGGCTTTGATCGGTATCCTGATGGTACTATCAAGGTCACCACAGGTTCTACAAATAGAGAAGGGAATTACCTGATGTATGATACTCCCATGGATTTTTTCAAAGATGCTGAGCCACGTCTTCGGGCATATGTGATATTTCCTGGTGATCAGTTCAAAAATACAGAAATTGAAATCAGAGCTGGTGTATATACTGGAGCTGAGCCAATTAAGCCGCTATTCAATGATTATTCCTATGCCACAGCGGAAACAAGGTATCAGCAATTACCTGCCTACACGCAGTCACCCAAGACCCTTTTTCTTAGTGCAAGGGAAGGAGGTAGCCAGGAGCTTGTGCCTTTCCAAGGTGGAGAGATTACTGCTGCGGGAGCCAATGGCCCGTTTTATAACAATGGGGAAAGTTCCCTCACCGGACTGTATGGCCGTAAGTGGCTGAACCCTGATCCTTCCTTCGAAGCAGGGGAAGGTAGATCGGCGCAGCATTTTATTCTGATGCGTTATGCTGACGTATTACTTAATGCAGCGGAGGCGGCAGTGGAGCTTGCGTTGGCTGGAGAAGCTTCTCCGGATGGATCTGATATGCTGCAGGTTGCCACTGCTGGTATAAACGAAATCCGTGAAAGGGCAGGGGCAACTTTGCTATCCGGTGGGATTTCCCCGGATATTGAAGGGCGAAATACAGTACGGAAAGAACGCCGAAAGGAACTTGCGCTGGAACACAAGACCAAATGGGATCTGCGCAGATGGAGAGTACAGCACTACGAAGAAAGGGATGGTTTCTGGGGTGAACAGCGGGATAAGGAAGATTTCAGTATGAATTCACGCTATCGATTCCGTGGCCTGTATCCGTTTTTGTCTGCCGAAAGCGGAAAATACTTCTTCGATGCCCGCTTTCAGTGGGTGAGCTTGAAGACCTTTGAGTACAATATAATCGACTATTACTTTGCCATCCCAAGTGGGGAGGTATCCAAGAGTCCTGTAATAGATCAGCAACCCAACAGGTAAGAAATTATCAATAACCAAGATTTCTAGAAGATGAAGAATATATTAATCTACTTAGCACTATTCGCATTGTTTTCCCTTAATTCCTGCAGCATGTTTGAGCTGGACAATTATGACCTACCAGACGAAACGCTTATAGGAGAAGTGGTGGATGTCGAAACTGGCCAGCCGATACTTACCGATCAGGGAAGTGAAGGCATACGTGTGAGGCTGACTGAAGTGAGCTGGGGGGACAATGTTGTTCCCAACCCGGATTTCTTTTGTATGCCTGATGGTACGTTCCAGAATACCAAGCTGTTTGCCGGAACCTATAATGTCAGAATTGACGGCCCCTTTATTCCCTTGGTTCGGGAGGATGACCGTGGGGTTCCGATAGCGGACGATACGCAGACAATAGCTATCAATGGGCAGGCCAGCGTCAGTTTCGAAGTCCAGCCCTTCTTGAATGTGGAGTGGGTAAAAGAACCGGAAGTGATCAACGGCAAAGTGAGAGCGCAGGTGCGTGTCACCCGTGGCATAACCGAAGAGGATTTTCGCTCCAAGATTGAACCTATGGGTGGGTATAGCAACAGTTTTACCAATGTTACAGACATTCAGCTGTTTGTGAGCTATTCTTCCACAGTAGGCTATCGGGCACGTGACGAGCGATGGTCCAGTCAGATGGAATTTTCCGGTTCTTCATTCAATTCCATGCTGGGTGAGACAGTTACTATTGAGTCCAATGGTACCATTCCTGAAGGAAGGATGGTTTTTGTGCGCGCAGCTGCACGGATCAATTACGATACGCCTAGAGGTAGTGGTACAAGACGATGGAACTACAATGAGCCCCGACAAGTATTGGTCTACTGATAGTTTACAACGTTTAAAGCCATTTCATAGGAAGTGGCTTTAAACTTTTACCCTTTCAAAAGATTACCCTATTAAAATTGTCAGCCGAAAATGTTCCCTAGCCCGTTTATTTCTGATTTACCAGTTTTCAATGAACTTTTATGCCCATGCGACAAACAACTCTATTATTTCTACTGTTAGCCCTATTCTTTCAAGGATGTTCTATATCCCAGAAGAATGGCAGAAAGCCAACAGAAAGGAAAGGTGAAAAGACCGCCTTTCAGACATCAAATCCCTGGAAGCCCGTGACCGATGTGCGGGCGGACGTGGCGTTAGTTTACAGTGTGAAAGACCATCATAGGCA
Source organism: Algoriphagus resistens (assembly GCF_001442615.1). Taxonomy (GTDB): domain Bacteria; phylum Bacteroidota; class Bacteroidia; order Cytophagales; family Cyclobacteriaceae; genus Algoriphagus; species Algoriphagus resistens. The sequence continues at coordinate 204,037 of NZ_LMXN01000011.1, forward strand.
AGGAAGTTTGACTTTTGAGGAGCGCGTTCAGACCTGGCGTGACAGAGGCTATACCACGCATTTTATGAGTGGGATCGCATGGGGGGAATACCAGGATTATTTCACCGGAGAATGGGATGGGGAGTGGCATCTCGATGAAGGACAGGTTACCCAAAAGGGTGATACAATCTGGCACGGTCGCATGGTTCCTTACATCGTCCCTTCCAACAACTTCATAAAGTACATGAAAGAAAAAGTGATCAAACGGGCAATTGACGCCGGAATTGATGCCATTTACCTTGAGGAGCCTGAGTTTTGGGCGCGGGCTGGTTATAGCGAAGCTTTCAAAAGGGAGTGGAAGGCATACTATGGGTTTGACTGGAGGGCGCAGCACGAATCTCCGGAAAATACCTACCTGTCAAACAAACTGAAATACCATCTTTACTATCGGGCTGTAGAAGAGTGCTTTTCTTATGCAAAGGAATACGGTAAAAGCATAGGTCTGGATGTAAGGTGTTATGTCCCTACGCATTCGCTTGTGAATTATTCTCAGTGGATGATCGTAAGCCCCGAGGCAAGTCTGGCGTCTTTACCGAGTGTTGATGGCTATATTGCCCAAGTTTGGACGGGGACTTCCCGCGAGCCCAATTATTATAACGGGCAGGAAAAAGAGCGCGTATTTGAAACCGCTTTCCTGGAATATGGATCTATGGAGTCTATGACCGCGCCTACCGGGAGAAAGATGTATTTCCTGACTGATCCAATAGAAGATTGGCCACGGGATTGGGCAGATTATAAGAAAAACTACCAGGCTACTTTTGCAGCACAACTGCTCTATCCCAGGATCGCTGACTATGAAGTGATGCCGTGGCCGGACAGGATATATGAAGGCACCTATCGTACGAGCGCAGACAGTGAGGAGAAGGAGCGGATTCCCCGTTTTTATTCCACCCAGATGCAGGTTATGATCAATACGCTAAACGATATGCCTTTATCTGAAAATAAAGTGAGCGGATCCCAGGGAATAGGGATTCTCATGTCCAATTCACTTATGTTTCAGCGATTTCCTACCCATCAGGGATACGATGACCCGCAGTTGTCAAACTTCTATGGACAAGCTTTGCCGTTATTAAAGCGCGGTGTCCCTGTGAAAACAGTCCATATAGAAAATGTTTCATTCACGCAGACTTTGGAGGATATAAAAATACTGATCATGTCTTATTCCAATATGAAACCTATGGAGCAGACAGCGCATGATTACCTTGCAAAGTGGGTAAAGAACGGGGGCATTCTGGTGTATTGCGGTAGGGACAATGATCCCTTTCAAACTGTACAGGAATGGTGGAATACCAATGGAAATAATTTCAAGGCTCCTTCGGAAGATTTGTTTCAGGAACTTGGGATGAAAGCACCGTTTGGTGAAGGTGAATATTCCTATGGAAAGGGGAAGGTGGTGATTTTGCGAAAAGATCCGAAAGAGTTTGTCCTGGAAGCAAATAGTGATACGGAATTTGTCAATACCGTAAAAAAATTAGTTGAATCAAGATCGAATGCTGAAAAACTAAAATTCAAGAATCACTTCTCTCTTACCAGGGGGCCCTATGAAATTATTTCTGTAGTTAATGAAAACGTCGATCAGACCCCTTATACTATTGAGGGAAAGTTGATAGATCTGTTTGACCCTACCATTCCAGTTCTGGATGTAAAACAGGTGAACCCGGGAGAGCAGGCATTTCTTTACAATATTGCAAACGTAAAAAACCCGGAGATACCGCAGGTTTTGGCAACGGCAGCGAGAATCTATGAAGAAGAAATAACAAAGGAATCCTATGCTTTTGTAGCCAAAAGCCCGTTAAACACAACCAATGTAATGCGGGTACTTCTACCCGGAGAAGCCCAGGTAATAGCCGTGCAGGATAAAGACGGTAACCCAGTGGAATCAACGAGTTCATGGGATGAAGCTAGCAAAACCTGTTTTCTGGGTTTTGAAAACAATCCTGATGGAGTCCATGTAAAGCTGGGTTGGTGATTTTCAAGGTCGATTGTTGAGAATTCCAGTCTGGCGATTCGTCTTTAGGATTGTACTGTTACTCAATTGCTTAAACTCGTGAACGTGCGGGAATATTCGTTTCCTGTTACTTTCTTGTATTCAATGGCAAATGCCCGGTATTTAATCTTAGCTTCTTCATGCGCTTTCAGCTTCAGCATTGCCTTAATTTCGTAGGCCAAAGCCACCTCATTTAGGGGGTCAATATTGAATATGGCTTTTGCCAGGTCAATGGTTGTCTGAAAGGCCCCTGTAACAAAACTGTTTTCAAGCTCGACTAAAAGTACGGGTTCAAGTTTAGCTTCCGCTTCTTCTTTAAATTCATCAAACAAATAATCATCTGCCAGATACAAAAATTTACCGCGGCTTACTATTTCCGCAAATTCATCTCTGACTACATCCATTTCATGTGAGGAAGCTATTTCCAGACATCTCATGTAATCGCAATAGGCTTCTTGGTGAAAGATTATTTTGTAATGGCCCTTCTCATGGATTAATTCTATTCCATCAAGCTCACTTAAAGTTTTGCGCAGGTTATTAATAGTGACACCCCTTGAGTTTTTTACCTTATCCGCTGGTCTGTCCGGCCATATCAAATTGCTGAGGTGCTGGGAGGTAATTCCGTCTTCAGTGCTGCTGTATTGTAATATTAGGCAAAAAACCTGTTTCAGTTGGGCGCTGAACATATAGGTGATGTCCCTGTTTTTCCTGTCTCTCACCGTGAAGTTGCCAAAAAGATAGATAGAATTCTCACGTGATGTCTTTTCTGTCCTCGGGGTAGCTTCTATGCTGATTTGCTCAGCAGTATAATTCTCAACTGGCTTTTTCTTTTTGAGCAATAGATATCCAATACCAATCGCTGATGCACATAAAAGGAGAATTTGCCACAATTTCGTGTCGCTTTTATCCATCGGAAAATCTGACAGTTCAGCTGATGTAATGGCAGGAAATGCGAGAGAATAAACCTTTAATTCGGAGGAAATATCATCTTCAAACTCCTGAACGACAGCATATAAATTATTAAGCCCAGCGTCAAAATACAGATTGGCATTTGTGGTGATCTTATCCGAGATAATCGGGATGGAATCGCCAAGTATTTTATAGGTGCCGTCCTTGAGGGAAAACCTATAGAGCTTAAGTTTTGATTGGGAGAAATGTTCAGGGTATAGCAACGTGAATAAAGTGGAATCATTGGAAAGTACCATCCCTCTCACCGGGACCACATTGTCATTTTCCCAAGGAATTTCCCAAAGTTTTGTGACCTGGTTCGTGCCCAGAGCAACCTGATATAAATCGTAATAATATTTTCTACCCACTGCCTGTTCACCGGATTCATTGCCCATACCACCAAAAATGTAAAGTGAATTATTCTCCTGTTGATAGCCTAAGGAAGAAAAGTATCGGGGGGATAAAAAATCACCTGTAAAGTCTTCCGGTTTAGCCCATTCTCTTTTAGTTAGATCGAAAGAAAAGAAACTCTTACTGTACTTCATATTCCCAAAGCCCCCGAATAGGGTGTATTCTGAAGTAGTCTTGTTTATATATGAACCGTGATGGTGAAGCTGGGTAGGAAGTTGCTCATAGCTTTCAACAGTCCATTCGAACGTGTCCAGATCAAGACTTGCTACTGTGGGGCCATCGTAGGGAGTGTCGTAATATACCTCATAAGTGTATAGTTTGTTTCGTGCTGTATCTATGAAATTTGTGCCCAATATCAGCTCTACAGGACATTTTTGCCTAAAGACTTCAATTTTGGTTTCACCGGATCTAACGTTATATAGGTGTATGGAGTCTCTATTATAATAGTATATTTCTTTTTTTTTGGGATTAAAACCTGAACCTGCTATAGCTTGTGATTTAAAGGAAACCTGATGTTTCCAGTGGTATGCATAGTTCTTAAGCCAGTCAGGATTTGACACCTTGCCTACGGGGTTTCCGTGGATGTCATGGACGAGGTTGCCTTCGTTTTCCAGTAAGGGGAAACTGTAGGTTTCTGTACTTTCTACAGTAAGATTTTTAATAGCGAAAGATGGAACGTCGATGACATGATCGCTTTTACCAAATAAAATGATGGGATAATAAGTGCTTCCGAGCTTTTGATCTCCCACCGAAAAGAGCTGGTCGTTTATTGCCAGACTTATAGAATCGCTCTTTAGGTCAAATAAAATTTTCATTTTAAACCACTGCCTATTGAGCAATTCATCCTTGTTCATCTGCGCAACTATCAGGTTGTCTTTGCCTTCTTCGTTGAATTTAAAAACCAGATTGTTGCCTTGACCATCGTAGAAAAGATTAAATATTCTGTTGCTTTCCCTGTTTTTGATACGGAGGATGTATCCAATTTCCGTTGTCGGGTACAAAGATAAGCTGCACTCAATGGCAAAATGGTCTGAAAATTCTTTGGTATTGTCTCCAAAGATAGTGTAGGATGTCCGCTGATTTATCGCTTGCTCACTTCCATGGAATTTTAATCCTCCGGGTAAAGATGATTGAGGAGGCGTAAAGCCAAAAATTAAGGAAATAAGACTATATATAGTTATAATTAAAGGCATGGATTAGGTAAAGAAAAATAGCCTTCGGCCTAGGCAAATGGATTTATTCAACAAGATTTTAGGTAAGTGGGCCGCGATGCGTTGAATTTCAATAGCTTGGTTACCTTGTGCATAAAGCCCACAGTACCCATGCGTTAGAAGGAAAATCATCTGGCCATTTAAGCTCACTTAAATGTTTCTTAAATTCAGGTATGATTGGAATCGCTCATCACAATCCAGAATACCCTGTTCTGTTAGAATAATCATTTTTTGGGTTTTTGACTGACTAAATATATGAATTCAGTAGTGACAGGCAAATAGAAGAAAATAAGATTGCTAGTTCTTTCTGATTGAACAAAAAATGTTAGAATATCCCCGGTTGGATTTTCGGTAGTGGAGGTTTGGTAATTTGCTAAAGGTAAATTGAAACTTCCAGTCAATTTAGTGAAACTTGATGCAGGAAATCTTGAGTTAAACTGTAATGCTAAAAGAGAGGGTGAGTGAAGCGATTTCAGGAGGGTGTGAACTGTTCAGAGGGATTGCAAATCCTTAAAAATAGAAAAGCGGAGTTGCAAACTCCTCTTAGTGGGAGGATGTAATATCTTCATCTGTTTCACACTAACTACCGAAGAGAACAAAAGCCTCCAAGCTTAAAAAACCTGGAGGGTAAGAAACATCTATCGGTCATTTCATACCGGACATCCAAGATTCTACAATCGTATCGCCCTTGCAATCACACTGGCCATAATCCCCAATCCTTCAGTATTTGGATGAACCCCATCAGGAAGCAATTCAGTTTTATTCATTAAAGGAGTGTAGAGATCAATCAGTTCGGAACCTGAATCTCTGGCGATATCCATGATCATCATGCGCTGCTCATTGTTCATTACCTCAGGAGTGATTCCAAAGTTTTCACGGGTTACCGGCACCGGCATGATCACATATACTTTACCATCTGCGGGCATGGTTTTCTTAAACTCTGCGATCATATCCAGGTAATCCTGTCTGAATTCTGAAGCATACTGCCAGTTTTGGGGTTTAGAATCATTTGTTCCCAACATGATGATTAGTATGTCAGCTTTGAAATCCTTCACTTGCTGGAACTGTGGCTCGTTCCAATACGGATAATCTCCCTTACGTAATAAAGTTCTACCACTTACCCCAAAATTGACTACTTCATATGCTTCACCCAAAATGCCCTGCATCTGAAGGGGGTAACTATCAGGGTTGTCCCTGCCCGGGCCTTGGGTGATACTGTTGCCTACGCAGGCTATTTTGATGGGAGATTGCGCCAAAGAAATACCGGCGAAAGCGAGAAGAGCGACTAAAAGCAAGTTCAGTTTTTTCATAATTAAGGATTTAATTTTAGGTTTATCTATTTGAGAACTGGCCGTTAAAATACCAATTATAGCTAACATCATTGCGATCAACTATGGACTTTTGCCTATTCACCTTATCTTTAATCCGTGCAGTTTCTCTTTAAACTTTATCAGCGCATTACGTGGCTTTCCATTGATGTAGTCCTAGGGGCTATGGCCGGGATGCTGTTTTTTGCAAGCGTCCTGAGAGTGGAGTTGGTCTGGCAAGAATATGCGCTGCTAGGAATGGCTGTTTGGTGTATTTATACCGCTGATCACCTGCTGGATGCCAGAAAACTCACCTCAGTTCATAGAGAGGACAGGCATCATTTTCATCTGATCTATCAAAAACCATTGCTGATGATACTGGGAATAGTTGGTGTCATTGGGCTGATTGGGGCAATAGGGTTCTTCGGTTTTTCGAATGAGCTGTTTTTTGGTGCTGGGTTGGCAATCATGATTTTATTGATCATGCTTGCAATAAGGAAGCTGGCAGACAAGCAGACCCGATTGAAAGAATTGAGCTCCGCAATCTTTTATGTGATCGGAATTTCCTGGCTTCCATGGTATGAAACGCCTGAAATAGATTATACCTGGACGGCTTTTGGATTGATTATTCTATACATGGGACTGGCTTATTTGAACCTGATCATGCTTTCCAGCTTGGATGCCGAATATGACAAAGAGGCTGGCTTTGCATCAATAGCTACCAAAATACCCCAAGAGAAACTTATCAATAGAATCCGACAACTCGTGACTGGTTTGATTTTGTGCTCCTTTTTAGGGGTAATACTTGTGAATTCTTTCTATAGGATCTTTCCGAGCTTACTAGTAGTCATGCTCCTTTTACATTACCTGAGTTTTTTCAGATCAAACTTAAAAGCAGAACAAATCCGTATGCGGATGGAAGCTGCCTTTCTGGTTCCTGCGCTTTTGCTTTTGCTTTAGACAAACGCACTATGCCCGGTAATAGCTCTGCCTACAATCAATGAATTGATTTCCTTGGTTCCTTCATAGCTATATACTGCCTCTGCATCTGCGACAAACCGGGCGATATCGTGTCTGAGCAAAATACCATTTCCTCCAAATAACTCCCGGGAATGATCCACAATGGAGCGCATCCTAAGCGTACAGAATACTTTAGCCAATGAAGCATGCTCATCTTTCAATAAGTCACTGTCCTGCATTTCCGAGAGTCTGAATACCATGGTCTGCATAGCTGTGAGATCGCCGAGCATAGTCACCAAAAGATCCTGTACAAGCTGGAAAGATGCAATGGGTCTTCCAAATTGCTTACGCTCATTGGTATAAGCCAGTGCCAGTTCATAAGCTCCCCGTGCACATCCTACCGCTTGCCACGCCACGCCAGCTCTGGTCATGCGCAGGACTTTCGACGTGTCACGGAATGAATTGGCTTCCTGCAAGCGATCTGATTCAGGTACTTCACAATTGGTCATTGTGATCAGCGCATTCTGCACCGTCCGCAATGCCATTTTATCCTCTAGCTTTTCTGCTTTGAATCCGGGATTGTCTTTTCTTACAATAAAGCCTTTCACCTGCTGATCTTCCAAGTCTCTGGCCCAGATGATCGTCATATCTGAGAAGGTGGCATTACCTATCCACTTCTTCTGTCCATTGAGTACCCAGGCATCACCTTCTCGTTTGCAGGTAGTGGTTAATCCTCCTGCTACACCCGATCCCACCTCCGGCTCTGTCAAGCCAAATGCGCCTATTTTTTCCAGCTTTTGCATGGGAGGAAGCCATTCCTGTTTCTGCTCTTCGGATCCGCACAAATAAATAGATCCCATGGCCAAGCCACTTTGAACGCCAAAGAAAGTAGAAATGGACGTGTCTATTCTTGCCATTTCCATTGCAATAAACCCTTCCAACAGAGCAGAATGTCCTGGGCAGCCATACCCCTGATAGGTCAGTCCGGCAATATCGAGTTCTGCCATTTTTGGAATGATCTGCATGGGAAACTCTCCTCTGTTCCAGTAATCATTGGCAATAGGCTTAATCTCCCGCTCCATAAATTCCCGCACCCGAAGCTGTATCTCCCGCTCATGATGGGGAAGAGTCTTTCCCAGCTCATAAAAATCCCCATTGATCGGTGGAATTGCTTTAGGTTTGCTGCCACCTTTGAGCATCCCCATCATTTTTGAAAGATCTTCTTCGCTCATTTGGGACACTAGCCCGACCATTTTAGAAAGATCTACTTTCTGGGAGAGTTTGGAGATTTGATCGAGATCGACACTGGATAAAAGTTGGCGTAATCCGCCGATGGTTTTAAATAGATTCTTCATAAAAGGCTATTTTGGCAGTTAATTTATTTCCTTAAACTAGTGAAAGATAAGTATAGTTTGCTTACAGCGTGGTATTCTTCGCTGGTGAAGCTCATTTTTGGTGAAAAGCTGAAGGAGTCAAAATTATGTTTGCTAGAAGATACGGAGTCAAAGCGTGTGTTGATTATTGGGGGAGGAGACGGGCTGGACTATAGGGAAATTGCACCTGATATTTCCGGGGAATATTGGGAATTGTCCAGCAGCATGCTGAAGAAAGCAAAGGAAAATCTCAAATTGAGCCAATTGGATTTTTACCTCGGAAATTTCAAGGCTGGGGAGAAGTTTGATGAAGTCTGGCTCCATTTCTTGCTGGATACCATGCCTGACGAAGCAATAGAGCTACTTTTAGAAGAAATCAAGTTAGTACTGGATACAAACGGGAGGATTGTATTTTCAGATTTTTTTCATCCAAAAAGCCATAGGCAACAATTCTTAAACCAGGTAATGATCACTTTCTTTCGGGTAGTCGTTGGTCATCATCGCAATGATCTTCCTGAATATGAAAAACTTTTCTTTAAAAGGGGTTTTGTGAAAACAGATGAGAGACTTTTCATGGAAGGCTGGGTCAAAGCCCAGGTTTGGAGGTCAAAGTGAATTGGTTGCCATTTTATTTCTGAATTGCTCAGGGGTATGTCCTGTTTTCTTCTTGAACAATCTGCTGAAATAGGAAGAGTCATCGAATGCCAGTTCATAGGCAATTTCCGATACGTTCAAATCCGAGTGCGTCAAAAGTCTCTGAGCTTCCAAGATAACTCTGCCCAGAATCAGTTGAGAGCTAGTTTTAGAGACTGTGTTTTTACAGAGTGTATTGAGTTGTTTCATACTCATGCTCATCTGATCCGCATAAAAACTAGCCTCTCTATGCTTTTTAAAATGCGTATCAATTAGTAGCTCTAATTCCTGAAATTGATTGTGGATCAATTTCTCTTGTTTGGAAAAAGAACCTTTGCTCACCTTGAACCTATACAAAAGGACGAGGAGGATATCAATGTAATTTCTCAATAGATCTTTTGTGAACAGGGTAGGTTGACTGTTTTCCTGATCAATTTTCTCAAAAAAAGAAGTGATCTCTTTTGCCTGAGCGGAGTCAGTTTCCAGTCTGGGATAGGCTAAAATGGAGTTGAAAAGGGAATATTCGTTCAGCCTTTTCCGGGAAAAAGCAGCAGTATAGAAGTCAGCACTGAAGAAAAGGATATATCCATCCGAATCTGCCGAAAGTTTCCAGGAATGAACCTGTCCCGGACTTAAGAAAAACACATCCCCCGGCTCAACGGGGAAAGTTTTGAAATCTATGGTATGACTTCCTTTACCTTGGGTGAAAACCACAATAATGTAAAAATCATGCTTGTGCGGTTTTTGAATAAACTTGTGCGTAGCCAGGTGATTTTTCAGCTGGGCAAAATAAAAATGGGAGGAGTCCAGTGTGTCCGGGGAAAAGTCTGGAATATGAAATATAGGAAGGGGACTACTCGGCATAATCAGGATATCTTCAAAACGCTGGATACCCCAAATATACGCACTTCATCTAAAGGAAAGAGTCAGGATGAACTGGGTATATCTTCACCTTTGTACGAAATAAAAATCGCTATCCATATAGCTCTGCTAACCCTATAAATAAAGGGTAAAAAAATCAGTACCGTGATTCCGAGCAAGGAAAGAAGGAGGCTAAGGGAGTAGTCAGGTTTTAGTACAGATAGCGCTACCCATGCAGTAATGAACAACGCAGTGTTGATCCCATAGCTGACGAACATGGCTCCGAAGTAATACCCAGGCTCTGGTTCAAAAGACTGTCCACAATGCGCACAGGATTTATTCATGATAGAAAACTTAGCTGGATTGAATAGTTTGCCACGCAAAAACATATCTCCTTTATGGCAGCGCGGGCACTTGCATTGATAGATACTTTTCAGTGTGGAGGATCTCATAGCATTTAAGTTTTCACAAAATTAACGTGGAAGGCGCTTTTTCAACTGGATAAAAACTACCTATGTGGGGACTTTTCGAACCTTTAAGGGGCAGACTTCTTAATGATTGTCATAATCATATCATCAAAGTATTTTCCGTTTCCCGGGCCATACCAGTTCATTTCACGCACTTCATGGAATTTTTCGTCATATAACTCGTCGGGAGTAATGTAGCCGATGTAGCCACCATTGAACGTAGTAATAATCAGGTTCAGTCCTTTGCTTTGTGCCAGCTTTTCCCATTTTTCATAGAAAACCCCCGAGAGCTCTCCGCTGGAAGCAATCATTAGCGTGTTGCCGATCTGGGTGATGTCCAAATGCGCATTGGTATCACCTAGCAGGTAATTGAATAACCATGGGCGGAGCCGAAGATTATCCGTAACCCGAAGATGTGGCGCCCGAAGTGAGATGGGAAGAGTGCCTGTAATTACTTTCGGGGTTTTGACAGCATCAAAATAGGTCATGTTTAGATTCAGTGCAGAATCCAGTTGATGCGCATATAGCTCTACCATTTCCGGAGTATTTCCTGGCCGCAGTGGCCTATGGCTCCCAACTGCTCCAGCTGCATACATAGCAAAGTCAAACCCACCGGCTTCCAGATCCTTGGTGAGGTAATAAGGATAGTCACCGGATAAGCCCATGAATTTGGTGCTTAAGGTGGTTGCATGTGCGGAATAGGTAAGGAAAGTGGCTTTTTTTCCAGACTTTTTGCTAAGAATAAGTTGACGTACAAATGGATCTGTGGAGCCGTCCTTGACAAATCTATTGGCTACCAGATCACCTGCATCTGACTTGCGATAGGTAATAGAAACCGTGTCTTGGATAGCAATTGCATTTTGCAACGCAGAAATACTGCGCGAAACCATCAGCTCCACAATGCTCTGGTCGTAACCTCCAAAAGCCATTTCCCCCATGGGGCCGGGCATATAGCCTCCCATTCCTGAGTGCGTATGTGTGGCGGTGAAAATCAGTTGGTCAATCGGAAGGTTTGCTTGGTGGACAGCATCTTGAACTTGTTTGGCCAAGTCAGGATGAACAATCAGCAATTCATAATTCAACCAAGCTACTCTCGTTTTACCATTGGAAAGAGCCAATGCCTTGACATAACTGCTGTCCTGTACGAATTCATATTTTCCTCTGGGTGCATAGCCGACCAAGTCTGCCGGCTCGTTTGGAGTCATATTGACGCTAGACCAGCCGGCAAGCCAGGCTTCCCCTTTTGATTTAGAAAATGTAGTGTTGTTTAATCGTGTAAAAGTTTCCTTGTAAAAGTCCTGATCCTGAATCGAAGAGCGATCTACTTTAGTCAACACGATCAGGGCAATTGCCACCAAAACAACAAAAGTCCAGCATAGGACTTTTGTTGTTTTTAATAAGATACTTTTAACGCTCATGCTGTCTTAATATTCAAACGTACCGTGAGGGCTATGGATAGTCACCTTTTTGCCTTGATAAGGTTCTACCCGACCGATGATCTGAGCTTCTACGCCATAGGATTCGGCGATGTCAATAATCTCTTCAGCATAACGCTCATCAAGATAAACTTCCATTCGATGGCCCATGTTGAAAACTTTATACATTTCCTTCCAGTCGGTACCGCTTTCCTCCTGGATAATTTGGAAAAGTGGAGGCGTCTCAAAAAGATTGTCTTTGATCACATGCAGGTCATCCACAAAGTGAAGCACTTTGGTCTGAGCCCCACCACTGCAATGAACCAGCCCATGAATTCTAGGTCTCATGTAATTCAGCACGTCCACCATAATAGGAGCATAAGTTCTGGTAGGGGAGAGAACAAGCTTTCCAATATTCACAGGTGCTCCGGGAGCTGGATCAGTAAGGTTATATTTGCCTGAGTAAACGAGGTCTTCCGGTACTGAAGAATCAAAGCTCTCCGGGTATTTTGTTTTTAATACTTTGCTGAACACATCATGACGGGCAGAAGTCAGTCCATTGCTTCCCATTCCGCCGTTGTAGGATGATTCATATTTTGCCTGACCAAAAGAAGCCAATCCTACGATCACATCCCCACCTTGAATCTGGTCATTGGAGATCACTTCATCGCGACGCATTCTACACGTTACGGTACTGTCCACTATTATTGTCCGTACCAAATCCCCGACATCGGCAGTTTCTCCACCGGTCAGCACAGCATTTACTCCGTTGTCCCGCAACATCTGAAGTACCTCTTCTGTGCCTTCAATGATGGCAGAGATCACTTCGCCAGGGATAAGGTTTTTATTTCTGCCTATGGTAGAAGAAACAAGGATATTGTTGATGGCGCCTACGCAAAGCAGGTCATCGGTATTCATGATAATGGCATCTTGGGCGATACCTTTCCATACACTCACATCACCAGTCTCTTTCCAGTAGGAATAAGCCAGGGAAGATTTGGTGCCGGCACCGTCCGCATGCATGATATTGCAGTATTCAGGATCGTTGCCAAGTGTGTCTTCCACGATCTTACAGAATGCCTTGGGATAAAGTCCCTTATCAAGATTGGAAATGGCCTGATGCACATCTTCTTTGGAGGCGGAAACTCCGCGCTGCATATATCGCTCGTTCATGGGGCAAAGTTAATAGGTTCTCTGCAAATTGGATGTATAAGAGGGGTAAAGTTGAATTGTCAGCCGAGGAGAATGAATTAACCGCAAAGATTCTGTTTCCGCAGGAGTGCAACTGAATATCATCAGAGAATTCGGTTCAAATTGAGATTAGTTTAAGTCTCATAGCTTGGACTTAAATTATCGCAGTCTTCAGACTGCTTTATGCTTTTTGATATAAAAGCCCAGCTTCTGGAGAAGCTGGGCAACCGTGTTCTCCGAGAAAAACGCTGCGCCTCCTGAGGTTAAAAAGCCGCTCAGGAATGCTCCAACACCATTGCCTTCACACATTCCACCCAGGTGTCTTCCGAGTTCAGGCTTGGCACTAAATCCCATTCTTCGCCGCCCAGCTCAAGAAATTTGTCCCGGTATTCACCTGCTACTTCAACAGTGGTTTCTAAACAATCAGCGACAAAAGCGGGAGAAAATGCAAGTACTTTTTTCACTCCCTGTGCAGCCAATTCAGAAATCACTTCATCCGTGTATGGCTTCACCCAAGGATCTTTTCCTAATCTAGACTGGAAACAATTTACTGTTTTCTCTTCTGGAATTCCTAATTTGCCGGCAATCAGCCGTGTCGTCTGAAAGCATTGTGCGCGATAGCAGTAGTGGTTTTTTGCACCATATTTGTTGCAACAAGAGCCTAGTTGACAATAGCCATCCACTGAGCCTTTGAGGATCTGCCGCTCAGGAAGTCCATGGTAAGAGAATAGAATCTTATCGTATGCTTTGCCTTCCAGCATAGCTCTGCCGCGCTCGGCCCAGGCTTCCACAAATAATGGATGCTCGATGAAATTACTTATAAATGAAATATCCGGGATGATTTGCCACGTACTTGCTATTCCCATTACTTTCTCCTGAACAGAGCCAGTTGAAGCAGAGGCATATTGGGGGAAAAGTGGCAGCACAATGATTTTGGTCACATGGGCTTTTCGCAATTCTTCCAGACCAGCTTCTATTGACGGACTTTGGTAGCGCATTGCAATAGCTACTTTATATTGCTTGGGATCGAGTTTTTCCAATAATCTGTCTCTGAGATCTTCGGTGTGGAAAAGTAGGGGAGAGCCACGATCTGTCCAGAGTTTACGGTATTCGTGTGCTGATTTGGGCGCACGAAAAGGTGCTATGATCAGGTTGATCAGCAACCATCTGTTGATATATGGGATGTCGATCACACGACCGTCCATTAGAAATTCGCGAAGGTATTTTCTTACATCGCCGGTAGCGGTACTGTCTGGAGTTCCCAGGTTCACTAGCAAAATTCCGGTTTTTCCGGTTTTAGTCATGAATGCGTTTGTTGTGAGGATTTCCGATTGAGAACCCAAAAGTAGCGCTTTGGTTCTGTTTTTTTCCATTGAATTGGCCAAATCCTCATTGAAAGTTTCAACCATAAAAAAAACCCGACATCAGCCGGGCTTCTTCAGAATTCCTCATTTATACATCTCAGGTGTCTCCAGAGAATAACTTATCTACTTTTTGCTTGATTTCCGGATTGCTATTATAGGCCATATAAATTGCCTCAAATTTTTCCGTAGACATTTTGTTGTTATCGATCACCTTTTCGATTTCTCCTTGAAGGTTTTCCTGCAATTTCATTATCTTTTGACCTGCGGCATTGAACTTCTCCAATTCTTTTGGGTCTTTAGAAACTTCCTGCAACTTGCCTCCCTGCTGTGCCTGGGCGAGCTCTTGGAATCTTGGCACTTCCATTCCTTCTTTCTCAATTGTGTTGACCATATCGGTCTGTATGTTTTCCTGCAGAGGCATGATCTCTTTATTGATTTTCACGAAGGTCTCAATCTCTTTTTCAGAGAAATTTTCGGTGGATTCGGTTGGAGTTTCAGGTGGAGTTACTTGCTGAGCCATCGATACGGTTGCCATCAGGCATAAAGTCATCAGGGCTAACGAGGAGATTTTTAATTTTTTCAGGTATTTCATGTGGTTGTCGTTTTGGTTAGTAAAACCTAAGCCACAAACTCAAATCCACCCCGATCTATTAATTTCCGTTTCAGTGTCTTTTAACTTGGATTAACTTTTGATAGTGCCTGAATGGCTTTAATGCAGCTTTTTATCAACTCTGGTTTTTAATTTCCTGAAGTGCATGAATAGATGATTAAGGGTAAAGAATGCCCCAAGTAACTATAAATTGGCGAAGACTTCCCCGATTAGTTAGTACTCACCTGACGAAGGAAGTCAGCTGGAAGATGAGCTGAGATATGAATTTTTGCTGATACTCATTTTCTAAACCTTCAGATTTCTCGCCCAACCAATCAATGGCCCGGCACTCATACTGGCTATAATAGCCAATATTACAAGACCTATGAAAAGTGGCTCAGTCACCAGGCCGTTCTCGAGCCCTATCAGTCCCAGCACTATATCCATGCTCCCTCTTGTACTCATACCAAAGCCTGCGATGATAGATTCTTTACGCGGAACTCCCGCCAATCGTCCCCCAAAATAAGCTCCATAATATTTGGTCAGCAGTCCCACGATTATCACAACTCCTACTATCCCCGGATCAAATCCCGAGATAAAGTCCAACTTTAATCCAATGGATACAAAGAAGATAGGGGCGAAAATATTATTGATAAACTGGTGTAAAATCTCCTTGGCTTTTTCTGTCAAATACTCCGAATCACCCAGTGCTACACCTATTATAAAAGCACCATACATAGCATGGATTCCAATAAATTCTGTAAAAGATGCCGCCAGAAAACATAGGGCCAGAGAAAGGGAAAGCAGACCACCTGGCCAAGCCAGCTTTTTATTGATCCATGGCAAGACTTTGTTAATCAGTCCCTTGCCAATAGTCAGCATCACCAACGTAAACAGGAACGTCAGCCCGATTGTAGGCCAAACCCCCAAGCCATCATTGCTGGATTCAGATAGGGATAAAATCACGGAAAAAATAAGCCATCCCAAGACGTCCACGATCATAGCTCCTGCAATGATTAGAAGGCCTGATGAAGTTTTGAATAGGTTCAGATCCATGAGAATCCTGGCTACAATAGCCAATCCCGTGATGGAAATGGCAAGTCCAAAAAAGGTGGAGGCAATTATTCTGTCATTAATATTCACTCCCAGAAACTCAGGAAATGCATAGGCGACCACGAAACCTGCCATAATCGGTAAAACCATGGAGGCTACCGCAATATAGAGGGGCTTTTTACCCTGACTCCACACAATGTGCAGTTCTACTTCCAGACCTGCAATGAAGAGCAATAGCACAACCGAAATCTGCACAAAGCCATCAAAGGCAATATTAGTCATCTCATGAGCACCGAATAAATACTCGTGGGCTCCGGGAAAGAAATTTCCAAGTATGGTAGGTCCTAGTATAATCCCCGCAAATATTTCACCTACTACAGCAGGTTGTTTAAATTTACGTGCAAGTTCGGCAAAGATTCTGGCCAGAATTAGAATGGATGCTAGCTGGAGGAGTAAATTAATTACCTCCTTATGGTCTAATGTTTCCATGGAGGTTTAATTTTTTACGATTAACAAATTACAAGGCAAAGTGCTCAATAGGTCTTCCAAATCATGGGGAAAAATCCTATCGAAAAAATTCAACTTATAATCATCACCAACCACCAGCAAGTCAGCATCTATTTTTTCGCAGAATCGTGCCAGCTCAACAGCCCATCTTCCTCCAGTAACCTTAATATTTGTCTTCAGATTGCCCTGATCAATTTTCTGTAGAATACCCTCCACATACGTCACTTCGTCCTGTACAAGCTGGCGCCGGGTCTGGGAAGCTTCGTCCTCGGAGTCTTCGCAGGCAGTCCCCATCTGCAGTCCATACATTTTTATTTCATTTAGGATATGGACTTGATCAGCTTTCACCTGTTTAGAAAAATCGATCCCTACTTTGATCACATGCGGGGTAATGTCGAGCTGGCTTCCGTTAATTACTATTTTCTCGAAACTGGTTGATTCCACCTTTGGCTCGATCAGGGTCAAAACAGAGCAAGGAGCTTTTCTAATGATTTTCCTTCCAACCGAGCCCATGTAATAGGTCAACAAACCCTCACGCTTAAGCGCTCCTGCTATCAGCAAATCGGCTTTTTGCTCTTTACATGCCTCAAGGATCATTTTCACAGGCTTTCCCTCTTTCCAGATTAGCTCGGTTTTAAGTTTGTCCAAACCGGTTTTGAAGATGATCTCCTCGAGTTTGGCCTCCAGTTCATCAGTCTTTTTACCAATATGGATTAGGATCAGGTCCGAGCCGAAAAGTAACACGAGTCGCTTGGTTTCAGAAATTAAAGCTTCCATCCTGGGGGAAAAAGCTATGGCAAGGGCTACTTTTTGATACATTTTGAAAAGGTGATGCCCTTAAATAAGCGAATTTTTCCCACCTGTCCAACACTTGTATCATAACTCCATTTATCACAAGCAATTCCCATTCAAGTGACATTTCCCCAGACACAAAAAGGAACAATGATTTTATCTCTGATTTTTTGTAAAATTTAAGTACTGGTCTTTTTGAAAAATCGACCGGTCAGAAAACTAAATCCCAAACGATTTATGAAATCGAGCGTGTTACATGAAGCACACATAGGAATGATTAGCTACCATGCGAGATTCCATATGGACTTTAAAAGACAAATAGAAAGCTTATGAAAAAAACATTACTCAGTTGGTTGCTGATCGGCGGAATGGGTATATCGGGAGCAGCTCTTGCTCAGTCTGACTATCCAACACTTGCCCAGCTCAATCAGCGACTGCAGCGTGTGGCCTCCAATGCCTCTGCTGAACTCACTTCACTCACCAAAACGGACGGAGGGAAAGATATTTGGGTATTGAAAGTAGGTGCCGGACAACTGGACGAAAAGCCTGCTATAGCAGTGGTCGGTGGAGTAGAAGGTTATACCGTTTTGAGCGTAGAACTTGCTGTTCAATTTGCCGAAAAGCTGGTATCAGATCATGCAGATGCGCTAGAGACCACTACTTTTTACATTTTTCCGAATATGTCCCCCGATGCATACGAGCAGTATCATGCTTCGCTGAAATATGAAAGAAGGGGAAATGCTGTATCTGTAGATCATGATAGAGATGGAACCCCAGGCGGCAACGGCTATACCGATCTTAATAATGACGGCATGATCACTATGATGCGTATAGAGGATCCTATGGGTGATTATATCGTTTCAAAGGAAGATGAAAGAGTTCTTGTGAAAGCTGACAAATCGAAGGGTGAAGCTGGAAAGTACTTGCTGTATAAAGAGTCCAAAGACGATGACAAAGACGGGGAATTTGCAGAAGATCTGAAAGAAGGAATTGCATTCAATAAGTCCCTGACTTATAAATTCCCTGTCTTTGAGCCTTTGGCTGGAGATATGCCGGTGACACAAAAGGAATCAAGAGCTTTGTTGGACTATTTGTTTGAGCAGTGGAATATTTTTGCATTTGTCACATTTTCCCCTGCCAATAACTTATCCTCACCGCTTAAGTACAATGCAGGTAATGCCGGCAAACGGGTTGTGACATCCATTTTGGAGAAAGACCAGGCAATCAATGCGATGGTTTCAGAAGTTTATAAGGAGACTGTGGATCAAAAAGCATATCGGCAAGACAACCAAGGGACAGACGGCGACTTTTTTCAATGGGCTTACTTTCACTTTGGAAGGTTAAGCTTTGGAACTCCAGGTTATTGGACCCCGGAATTCCAGGATTCTACGGACAAGGGAAAATCAAATGCTGAGGCCAATTTCCTTGCCCGGGCGGATTCTCTTGGTAGAAACGATGTATTTGTCCCATGGGCACAGGTTCAGCACCCTGATTTTCCAGGCAAAAAAGTGGAAGTCGGAGGTATCAAACCTTTTGTAATGACAAACCCTCCTTTTGAAGAGGTAGCGGAAATCGCGGATCAGCATACGGAGTTCATCCTAAAACTGGCAGAGATGCACCCAAAATTGGAAATCCATAATGTAAAAACTGAACCACTGGGAAATGGGCTTAGTAGAGTGACGCTAGATCTTTTCAATAATTCTAGCCTTCCTACACATTCGGAAATGGGGGAGAAATCCAGATGGCTACGCAAAATCAGAATAGATATAGATGCTGATCCTGAAAATATTGTCTCGGGGAATAAAATCGAGCTCATGAATTCTATTGGAGCATATGAGAAAGCCAGTCTGAGCTGGATCATAAAGGGAGGAGGAAATGTAACGGTAAAAGCGGGTGCTTCACATGCCGGATTCACTTCCCAAACTATAAAACTCTAAGCCATGAAAAAGATAAAAACAATAAAAATTTTCTTTGCTCTGGCTGTAAGTGGACTTAGCCTGAGCAGTAACGATGCAGACGCGCAAGAGAAGTTTTTCCGTGCCATAGGTACCCCGCATAATCCTAAAGTAGAAATTGCTTTCAACAGGTACTATACCTATGAGGGGCTGGTGGATAATATGAAGAAAATAGCAGCAGCACATCCTAATCTGGCCAAGTTAGAGTCTATCGGCAAATCATATGAGGGACGTGATATTATGACGCTGACTATTACGGACTTTTCTACCGGAAAAGATGCTGACAAGCCGGGAATGTGGATCGATGGGAATATACATTCCAACGAAGTTCAGGGTGGAGAATTCTCCCTTTACGGTGCTTGGTATCTTACAGAAATGTACGCTGACAATGAATTTATTCGGCAGCTTTTGAAAGATAAAGCTTTTTACATTACCCCCACAATCAATCCAGATGCAAGGAATGATTATTTCCTCAGTCCAAATACTGCGCATTCTCCCCGGTCTGGGATGATGATCCTGGACAACGACGGTGATGGAGTTGCCGGTGAGGATGGAATGGATGATCTGGATGGGGATGGTCACATCACTATGATGATCAGAAAGTCTCCCACCGGGCGATATATAAAAGATCCCCAAGATCCCCGTAAGCTGATTATGGTGGGATCTGATAAAATAGGCGTGTATGAAATGCTCGGTCAGGAAGGAACAGATGGTGATGGAGATGGCCGTGTAAATGATGACGGAGTGGGTTATTATGATCCAAATAGAGATTGGGGATGGAACTGGCAGCCTGACTACATACAGCGCGGTGCATTGAAGTATCCCTTTACTCTACCGGAAAACCGCTCAGTGATGGAATTTGTAATGAAACACCCGAATATCGCCGGAGCTCAAAGTTTTCATAATTCCGGTGGCATGATACTTCGGGGTCCGGGAGCGGAAGAAGATGTGAGTACTTATAATCGTGACGATATCCGAATCTATGACGCACTGGGACACAAAGGAGAACAAATGATTCCAGGCTATCGCTACCTGACCGTTTACAAAGATCTCTACTCTGTTTTCGGCGGTGAGCTTGATTGGTTTTATGGGGTGCGGGGAGTATTTACCTTTTCCAATGAATTGATGGTGCCGTATCTATATTTTAATAAAGAGTCTGGAGGGCAAAATGAGCAGTTTGAAGTAGATGAGTTTCTGACTATGGGTGATGCCTTTGTGAACTGGCATGAATTTGAGCATCCGCAATTCGGAACTGTGGAAATAGGAGGGTTTAAAAAGAATTTTGGACGCGCACATCCAGGCTTTTTGCTTGAGCAAGATGCTCATCGGAATATTGCTTTCACGATCTATCATGCCTATCATACTCCAAAATTGTCCGTATTGGATGTGAAGGAAGAAGAGTTGGGTGGAGGATTGAAATCTATTACGGCGACTATCTTCAATGAACGACTGATGCCTACACACGCAAGTCAGGATCTAAAGTATAAAATAGAAAGACCTGATTATGTTACGCTTTCGGGAGCCAAAGTGCTTGCAGGTTTTGTGGTGGAAGATGAAGATTTTAACAGAGTAAAGGAGCAGAAAAACTCACCTGAGAAAATCGCTGTGGATAACATCCCAGGGATGACCGGGGTAAAAGTAAAGTGGATTGTGTCTTCAGGATCCAATTATTCCATTACTGTTGATTCTGCCAAAGGCGGAAGAGCGAGCTGGAAAAAGGGAAAGTAGCGTGACAGTGATCAGTCTCAACCGCGGTTGTTCGTTGGGAACTGATTCGCTCACTAAAAGTGTAGAAAAATGCGGAGCAGAGGATGTTCCGCATTTTTTTAACTGTGGAAACCGAGGTTTTCATACAACTCTGGGTAGTGGTATCAATCGCTTCTATTTTGGTAGTGCGGGTTGTTTTTTTCTGAAAAACTAGGTTAATCACAGGGGGCTCGGCGGGTATGGCGATGTCCACGATTTTTTGATTTGGGCTACATTTCCAGTAATGGTATAGCTGTTTGCCCTTCAGGGGTGAACTATGGGTATAAAAGTAAATGCATGCACATTAGCCGTTTCTTTAGGTACAGTTCTATAGTTTGGGAACAAAAGTGCGATCCATGGTGAGATGCTATATTCTTCTTCTCTAGGGAAGTTGGGTGAATTACCCTCCCAGGGCAGGGGTCGATGGGTTGGGCTTCGGGGGTCATAGACTCGTCCAATGGCAACGCCTCATCCCGTTTTTGTTTTGTGTCCGACTGCATCCCACAACCAGACAATACTTTTATGCCCTGTGTTAAGATGTTCTCCTATGTTGAAAACCAAGAAAAACAGCTAAAATTTCACATACTTTTTCAT
>NZ_LMXN01000012.1 GCF_001442615.1 Algoriphagus resistens
AAAAACTCCTGTTCTGTTCCGGTGTTACCTTCGTTAAGCCATACTTCGTATGCAGAAAGACCGTTCGCTCCATCAGCCCCGTCTGCTCCCGCCAAGCCGTCCAAAAAGTCTTTTTCGCTACCTACATTACCTTCAGCTAACCATATCTCGTAAGCGGATAAGCCATCAGTACCTGCTGGACCCACAGGACCAACCAAGCTATCCAAAAAGTCCTGCATAGTTCCCGTATTCCCTTCTGCAAGCCAGAGCTGATAGGCAGATAAACCATCTACCCCTAGAGCCTCAATCAAGTCACTGATCTGCTGGTACAACACTCCTCCATCAGCAATATTGTCGGAAACACTCTTTGGCACATCAATCACCCTCACATTACCTTCCTCGTCTGTATAAGTATATGTTCCGTCTCCATTGTCTACCAGGGTTGAAATAGTCTCATTCAAGATATCCCCTAAATCAACAAGAATCAGATCCCCATCTTCATTTGTGTAAAAGAACTGGTTGGTGGATGGGTCATAAACCACGGTATGGTTAGATGCGGAGCCTCCCCCTCCCCAAGCCAATCTTCTCCAGCGGTCTCTAAACCAATAAAAGTACCCTGGTGTGATCAGATCGTTATCCGTAGTGTTAAACACCAAGAGACTTTCCTCATTACCTGAGGTAATAGTTGTCTGGTCGATTACACTTTCCAATGCGACTCGAGGAATTAAAATACCTCTGTCACTGGAAACTATCTCCAATTGAGATGAGGGTGAAGGATCCTGTGTTCCTATCCCTACTTGCGCCATTGCCCCACCGGCACTTACGACAAATAAAATTAAAAGTAATAATTTCTTCATTGTATTGATTTTTATATAAAAACCTAGTTGATATAATGCGTCAGAATTTTCACCACAAAGGCATACTTCTGAATCCAAGCCTTTCCTAGGGTTGTCAGGAGGCTTTAATTGAGAGTCAGGAGCTTCGATAGCTCCTGTATTTAATCTTTCATCACCTGTATCCATCCTTTGAATTCTTTTTCCTGTCCATTATGATCTGTAACTTTTAGAATGTAGAAGTAAGTACCTGCAATCAGCCCTTCAGCATCCCAATCATTTTGGTAATCCTCCTTCTCAAAAACATGATCACCCCACCTGTTGAAAATCACAATACTGTTTTTGGAGAACCTGTTTAATCCCCGTATTTCAAACACATCATTATCACCATCACTATTGGGTGTAATCACATTTGGAATAAAGAATGACTTTACCTCATTTTCGTCTGTGGCAGAGTTGTCCGCAGGATCTTCTTCTTCCTCGAAAGCAGCTACTTCAGCATAATTGATGATCTTGCCCGGAGAACCTGCTTTCACTTTAAGCTTGATGATCATTTCGTCACCGGCTATGAAGAGAGGGATCCTCCATGTCAGCACCTGCCCCATAATCTCAGCATCCCACTCCATCAGACCAAAGGCAGATTCCACTTCCATGCTTTCGTAAACCAGCCCTGCCGGTAGGTTATCCACTACAACCACATCTGTGGCGTCCGTCTGGCTGTTGTTTTGAACCCTTATTTCATATTCAAAAACATCCCCCTCATAAACAGACACATCAAAGGAAGTCTTCTCAATAGCCATATTAGTGGCATTGCTGGTCAATACGGCAAGAGTAAAAACACCATAGTCTTCCAGCACAAGAGGTGTGGTAACAGTCTGCGCATCAGGATCCAAATCCCCTCCAAGGTTTGCCCATTGAGACTCCTGCTCATCCCATCCGGTGATTACAATCCTGTGTGCCTCCCCAAGGATAAATGCAGGAGTAGTCACATCTCTCCACGAAAGCGTCAAGTGTACATCCCCTTCCCCACCTGCTTTGGTCAACTCCCAATATTCTGCGTCATCGATCAGATTTATCCCGCCCTCCTTCTGGTCTCTGGGATACTGGCCGTCCGGATCTTCTAAAAAATACTTGGCCTTAAAATCAGCATCTGAGCTTGCCGGAGAAGAAATACCTGCAAAGCGGAAGTACCCCCCATCACCGATGGGATAGCTGAAAGCCCGGTTTCCAGCTTTTGAAACATACCCATCGACATGGCTTTGGTCTGAAGTGCTCTCATGGTTCCCCTCATCCTCAAAAATCATTAATCCACCGTTTCCATCGGCCAAGATAATCCCTTCCACAAATCTGGAAGTGCCTGAGACACTGAGGTCTCCAAACAGATGAAAAGCATTCTGATCCTGCGTATTGTTAAACAACACATGGTTGAGCCTGCTCAATTGACTGCCCATAATGTGCTGCACACCATATTTCCCTACAAAACGTGTATTTCCCTCTTCCCCTTCAGTAAAAGTCACTTCACCGTCATTGTTGTAATGGGCATATAGGTACAGATCCCCATCATTGAGCAATCGTCCGGACGCTTTGTTGTCAAGATCGAAATGCGTGGACATCACCGTCCCCGGCTTAATACTCATTTGCCCCATATTAACGGTCTGGGCAAAGAGGCAGGAATTCTGAACTATTGCAAAAAACCCCACCCAACAGAAAGTCCCAATCCCTACCAGCAGCTTTTTATGTCTCATCATTTCTCCTTAATTTGAGTTATTCCTTTATCTTGAGTAGCAGCTATTCCTGCCCAATCCATCAGAGGGTTACGCTTACCCAAATAGACTGTGGATTCATATACTTCCTCCAGTATCTTACTGATTACCTCTGTTTCACTGCACCAATTTTCGTCTAAGAATTCCTCAGGAATCACTGTCCCTTCCTTCAACTCTACAGAGAGCAATAACTCACTCCTCCTATTCAGCTGATGCATTTCCTCAGGACAATACACTCCATCCGGACAATCTGTAGCCAGACGCTCTTCCCCATACCATTCCAATGCTATTCTTTCTCCTGAGACACCTCTGCTTTGTAAATCAGAAAGCACTTCCTCAGCCCGACGGTGGCTTAGGGCCTTATTGTATTTGTCTGAAGCCCTAGAATCAGTATGTGCCGAGACCTTCAGCCCCAAAAATTCATATTTTTCCAACAATCCTAACACAGTGGAAAGTATCTCGTCAGCATCGGTCCTGATTCCACTTTTATCCAGATCGTAGTAAATAGTGTAGGTAAAAACGGTTAGATCCATGGGTATTTTCACCAGCTTATATTGACGCTCCTGCACGCCCGAGGGTGTTTCTTTGGTGGTAATCCCCTTATCCTCTACCATAAAAAATCCATCTTTGGTCAAGGATAAGTTGTAATCTGTATCCGCTGTCAAGTCTCCCAGAAATACGCCCGGTTCGGTTTGTATCATTTCCACATCATCCCCCACAGCATTAACCAGATTCAAGTCTGAACCTGTCACCAAATCGCCCCTACAATCAATTACCCTAACTAATAATTGTCTGAATTCCTGTTCCAGTCTATAGATATTATCCAGCCCTGAATCCCCCAATCTATTGGAACTCACATAAATTTCATTGACAGAAAATTGTCTGTATGCAAAGTCATCTTTGGCCGAGTTAACGGGGGAATCTAGATGAAGAAGATTTCCAAATCTCCCGTCATTCTCGGTTTCTGCACTAAAAATATCGAACCCTCCATATCCCTCAATTCCATCTGAAGCAAAGTACAATTTATCATCATGGAGAAAAGGATCTCTTTCATTTCCGAGGCTATTGACTTCATCTCCTACATTTACAGGAGATGAAAAATCAAGTTCTTGCGTGAATGATGAATAGTAGATGTCATATCCGCCAAATCCATCTTTCATGTCGGAAGCAAAGTATAACCGACCTGATGGTAGGTCTGCAAAAGGCGTGATTACACTATGCGAAAAAACATCATTATAAGGGAAAGAATTTATTTCGGTTACTGTCCCATCGTTTAATGTACCGTAGAATATTTCAGGATGAACAGTGAAACTCTTTTTCCCTTTGACCTTATCTATATCCCTGGTAGCCGAAAAGAATATAACATCCTTTTCTCCTATTTTGATTATAGAAGGGTCACTGATATGTAAAAAATCCTTCCTATCAAATTCAATTTCCTCTATAGTTCCCGTTTTATTCTTTCTGTAAATCTTGAGATATTCCCTCCCAGTCCAATTGTAATGCTTTTTGTCAAACAGTTTGTTCTTTACATCAAATCGAATTCCCGGAATGGGGCCTCCTTCAATGTTCGATCCTCTATCAGAAACAAAATAGAGATTTTCTTCTGCATCTTTCATCCCCATAAAATCTGTGGCAGACGCTGAATTAATATCATTGACGAACTCCATTTCCTGAGAGGTGGTCATGGAATGTGAAGCCAAAACCGTTTTCATATCAGAGTTGGCTAAATCTTCTATTTTAAACCCAAGTTTCTCAAGCACAGCCCGTGATTCATTTGGTCTGCCTACAGCATAAGAAGTCTTAAGGTAATCTTCAGCATCGTTTACTGTAAGTTCCTCAAATTCAGCAGCCTTTTCCCACCACTTCATTGCTTGGGAATAATCATTGAGCTTATCATAGCACTGCGCAGCTCCTTTCGCAGCACGGTAAGTTTCCTTTTTTCCGAAGGCTTTACCATAGACCTCAGCCGCATGGAGAATGTTACCCAACTCCAGCTGTTGGTCCGCATACCTAAGAATTGAATTCTGGGCCTTCCCTAAGTTGGGATAACCTGATATTAAAAAAAGAGCAAGTATAAGGGGTAAATAATTTTTCATATCAGAACCATCTTTGGTTTTTCATTTTTGCATTTCTGGGAGATAAATAATACCCCAATGAGAACTCATGTGAATTATTTCTCAAATCCGCCAAAACGTTCAGATTATGATCGTATGCATACCCTAGCCTCAAATTGTCCGTTGCAAAAATCTCCACGATCATAGCCACCGCATTTCTGTTGGTCAACTGCGGTTCTAGGTTATCCTTACCCCACTTCACATTAGATCTAAAAGATCCTCCAAACCATAACCTATCATACAATAGAAACATGGCATTCAGGTCATAATTGGTAGGAGCCCCTTTGACTTCCTTAACTAAAATAGAGGGCTTGACCTGAACATTATCAAACAAGGGCAATAAGACCCCGGCTGTCAAATAGTAGTGGAAATCATGGTAGGCAAGAGCTACATCTTCCTGTTTAAGCTTCCGCTTTCCTATCATGTTGAATGTGCTGAATCCTGCATAAAAGTTTGGGGTGTTGAAAAAGACTCCCGCATTCATATTAGGGGTATACAAGTTCACAATGCCTCCCATGAGTACCTCATCTTCCCATTCATTTGGATTGAGTTTTGAGCGGTCAATTGCGTATTCTGAGGCTCCTGCACTGATTCCAAGCCCCAAAAACGATTCTCTCCCAGTCTGTATCCTGTATGAATAGGTCAACAAGCCACCGGTTGTCCTGGCAGGTCCCAATTCATCATTCATAAAGGCCAGTCCAAACCCCATAGTGCCTTCATTGGCACTGAAGTCTGCCGTTACCGAGAGTGTCTTGGGGGCACCTGGAAATCCGGTCCATTGGGATCTATAAGTAGATTGTATATACCCTTCTTGCTTGTATCCTGCATACCCGGGATTGATATGCAATCCATTGAACATGTATTGACTAAATTGCGGAAGCTGTTGACCAGAGACGTTCCCTGTCACCAAGAGAACAGCCATAAAAATCAATACCACTAGCTTATTACTTACATTCATAATCAGGCTATATTATCCCTAGTTATTTGTAACTATCAATGAATACCTAAATTCTATTGATTTAACAATTATATTGTAATCCAAATTTCCAATAACTCAATTGATGGAATTTATCTTTCCAAGCAACACACTTATTCTCTATTTAAACACATGGCATATCAAAATTAAAACAGCCAAAAACAATCATTAGCATCATCACTTTAAAATTCGACTATACGCTTAATTCCCACTTAGTTAAAAATCAAATATTAACTACAACAATCAAAATAGAGAATGAAAACAAATCATCTTTTACTGCTTTATTCAGTAGCATTCCTCTATATGCTTGCTAAGATAAAATGAAAAAAATAAATTATTATATAATGAAATTGAGAATTATAACATTTAACAAATTGATGCTACAAATATTAATTAAATAACAAAAAGATGCTATTGTATTGAATCTGATACGCAAAAAACAACTACAAATTAGGCCATTATATTTACTTGATCAGCAAACACAAACTCAAAAATACAGGCAACTAATAACCAAATAGTTAAGGTTAAAACACATAAATATTAATAACAAAAAAACCACTTCGAACAATATTTAATGCATTTAAAAACATCGTCTTCACATATTACTGAATCAATGCAAGTCAGAAACACCAAAACACAATTCAATATTACTAATATGTATTTCATATAAAATATTTCGAATTATATAACTAATAAACTACTATACCAATCAAAACTTGATCATGCCAAATAAATACTATTTAAGCTTATTTGTTCAAATATGATCTCGTAAAATAGGGCAGGAAAGCATTGATTATGCTTTACCTGGACAGACGAAATTGCTAAAGCCCCACCTAATAAGCCCCCATTAGACTAGGAAAATCAAATCATGTCCAATCGAAAAAACTGATTTGAAAAATAATTAAGGGATACAGGTTTTTTTTCCGATTTTGGGCCACCTCTGATTCAACTATGCATAATACTTTTTCAATCTGAAATGTGAACCAGTCTATTCATAAGGAATTCTCTGAAACAAAAAGAAAAAAAATGACTCTGCTTTCCCATACCAGTCTTCTCCGCTACAGTCGCTAAGTTCTGCTAAAACCCGATCGGACTCATCCTACCCCTTTTCTACACTACCCTTAATTAGGCCCATGAAAATTTTTCTCCCACGAGTTTCGGAAGAGCAAAGAAACCTATCAATTAAAGTAAGGTTGTGAGATTTAAAAATAATTATGATGGACAGGTATATTCCTCCTGAACCATATTAGAAGTTTTTTAGGAGTGCCCAAATTGAGGAACTTAATTTCAATTCTGAAACAGATCCATAACTAATCCAAAAGTATCAATGGCGTCACCGATTAAATTTTAAATCATCAAGTTAATCTAAAAAAACCCAAGGATCCAAGTGCACTATTCGATCATCAACTTTTTTACATAGAAAGCCTATGGCAATTTTTTGCTAAAAACCCATAACACTATTACAATTTCATGCTATATATACACATTTCAAACATTTAAACATACCGCAAATCACTTAAACATCCTTAATATTAGGTATTAGGTATAACGTTAAACAATGAAACAACAAAAAGCGATCATATTTGATGATCACAGATTATTTAGCGATTCATTTTCATCAATACTAGAAAAAGCAGAAATATTTACCTCCGTTCATTCGTTTTTCGATGAAAAACTTTTAATCCGCTTCCTGATGTTAGAAAGCCCAAATCCAACTGTTCTGTTTTTGGATTTCTTACTCGTTGAACGGAATTCATTGCATCTGATAAATGAGACACGTAGACTGAATAGAAACCTGAAAATCATTATTGTTTCAGGTGTCACCTCGCCGGCACTTGTAAAATCAATACTAAACTATCGTCCACAGGGGTTTATTAGTAAATTCTCTGGGTTTGACATGGTGGTTGAATGCTTGAATAAGAATGCTGATGGTAGACAGTTCATCTGCCCTGAAATAAAAAAAATCTTAAGTACCGTAGACAGAGCAACACAAATACACTTTACCTCAAGAGAGCTTCAGTTATTGCAATATTTCGACCAAGGCAATTCTATCATGAAAACCGCAGAACTTGTTCACCTCAGCAAGCATACGGTTGTATCTCATCGCAGGACAATGATGAAAAAAGCAAATTGTAACTCTATTACTGAACTTCTGGCTTTTGCCAGGCAACATGGATTGATTTAACCAATTCGAAAACTTAGTGCAACTCCGATCCTTATCGGCTTCCGTGATCCGACTTTTAGGCAGCAGCTAATCTTGCTTAGAAAGTATCAGATTTCCAGAAGGTGTGTTGTACTAAAGGTATTTCGATGGCAGCTCGACTAGACTGCAGCAGCAAAAACTAGTTTTACTTCAATTACACTCCTAGTGGTAAATTATAAACTGATGATCAGGTATCCCAGGTCCCAATAACCATAAATCTTTTGTCAATTGGTTAAAAAGCTAAAGAAGAGCCTAGCATAATTCACAAAAAAGATATTATAGAGGAATCATGGAGTACTATAGAGCGGAATATCCAGTTCGAGAAGTAGTTTTAAAATACACAGTTTTTCAGGGGATATTGAACCAATTAGCCGCTGTTTTGAATGGTAATCTCCGCTTTTATACAGCTAACTTACCGAGCTTTGAGAATTGTTTTAGGGCCAACGTTTTTTGGGGGAAGGGCCGGGAAGAAATATTTGATCGGTATATTTGCAGTTATAGCTATTTTTGCAAATATAGGGTTTTATATTTGTGAGAGGAAGGAAAAAGGAAAGCTCCACTTAAATAGTGAAGCCTAAGAGTTAAAAAGCCTAATATATTCTCCAAAAGCATAGATACGGTTACGCTTGTATCCTGTAAGTTCTTCCAAAATCCCCATAGCCATCAGGTCCTTTATTAAGCGGTTTGCGGTAGAGGCGTGAACATGCAATATTTCTGCGACTTTGGCTCCATCAATGATCGGATTTTTGTAAAGCTCTCTCATTAGTATTTTCGCATCCTGCTGCCGCTTGCCTAACCGGATCAGCTGTGCGAGTTCGACCCGGTCACGTAACTTAACGATATTTTGGAAAGTTTCAATACTGGATTCCGTCGTTTCGATAACACCTACAAGGAAGTATTCGATCCAGATTTTCAGGTCATTTTTTTCCCTAACCCGCATCAGGTTGTCGTAATAGTCCCTTCGGTTCCTCTCAAAGAAATCGGACAGATAGAGAGTCGGTTTTCTTAATAGGCCCTTATCCAGAAGGTACAATGTGATCAATAACCTTCCTATTCGGCCGTTCCCGTCCAGAAAAGGATGGATAGTTTCAAACTGGTAGTGGATCAGAGCAATTTTGATAAGGTGTGGGACAAATATTGGTATGTCTGCGTTGTCGGCATGAATAAACTGTTCCAGGTCACTCATTAGTTCTGGTATTTCCTGATGAGTTGGTGGAACAAAGATGGCATGTTTGAGACTTGGACCTATCCAGTTTTGGCTTGTTCTGAATTCTCCAGGTAACTTTTCTTTTCCACGAACACCTTGAAGAAGGGTAGCGTGGGTTTGTTTGATTAATCGGGTAGAAATCGGTAATCTTTCCATCTCCCGAATGGCTTGATTCATAGCCTCAATATAGCAGTGTACTTCTTTCCAATCATCCCTTTTTTCTGGATCCAAATCTTTCTCTTTGATAAGTGCTTCCTGAAAAGAGGTCTGTGTTCCTTCTATTTTACTGGATACTGTCGCTTCCTTAGTGATATGCATCATGATGAAGAAGTCAATATCTGGTATCAAATCTGAAAAAGCATCCAGCTTGCCAAGGCTACGGTCAGCTTGGCTTAATAAAGTGGATAATTTAGGGTCTGTTGTTATCCACTGACGATTGATCAGTTCAGGACTGAAGCTTCTATATTCCATTCGCTTGATCCAGGTTCCGGACTGGAAGTTATTGACATCTCTTATTTCCATATGGAATGCGCAACTATGCTATTTTATATTTGCAAATATACCTATTACTGCAAATACAACAAACTACATCTGCATTTTATAATCTTAATGAAAATATAAAATTTTTATTTGCAGGAATTGACACTGAGGTGCCCTAACCGGGTTCTTACGTTTCAAAATCAATCAATACCACCTTTTCAGATTAATTTTTATATCTCTTTCATGAAAATCTCCTATCAGTTTGTGATCTGTTCCCAATGTTTCAAATTCTGAACATTTTTTTGAAGTTTGATCCTCTATTCAACTAATGTTCGCTATTCTTTCTATAATAATATTCGTTAATTACGTATCGAGTGCTTAAGTCAGAATAAATAAGAAATCTATAAAAACAAATAAAACACACCTAAATCTGCCTCAAAGATTATTCTGGGATTTTGATTTCGCTAAACTGGATTGGGATAGAAGCTATCGTACTGTCATTGAAAGGGTAATTGAGCGGGGGACAAAAATGGAATGGTTTGAAATGACGAGATATTATGGGAAAAACTTAATTAAGGCTACTTTGAAAAACGAGATCAATTATCTTCCTGAATACGCTATTGATTTGGTGGAAGAAAATTTAGGTCTAAACAGAACCCAACTTAAATGCTACAAAAAGATACAGTCTCAGCATCAACATTGGCTTTGATTAAGCTTTTAATGAAAGACGAGAAAATGTGCGCGGGGTAAACAAAACGGTCCAAAGTTGTTTTTCTCAACTTTAGACCGTTTTTCACTTTCTAATCAGCCTATTAATCTGATAGACAGCCCCCCGTAGGATTCATTCACTCGAGCCTTCCGATGTTGTTTTTACTATCATTTCAACCTACTGGATTCCAATACCTGAATCAGCTTTTCAATATCCTTCTCTGTATTAAACACATTCACCGATACCCTCAACTGCTCACCCCGGTTGGAAACAGAAATCCTATTGGCTTCCAAGTTCTTTTTCAAATGATCTGCATCAATGTCCCCAGGAAGTTTTAAGGCAAAAAGATGATGGGACAAATACTTTTCCTCTTCTACTTCCACCTCCCGCTTTCTAAGATACTCATATAGCGGAGCAGTCAGCTGCTGACAGTAGTTCTCTATGCCATGCACCGTCCATTCATTAATCTGCTTCAGCGCTTCGTTCAACATAGGCAGCAGGATGAAATTACTCATCTCCCCAACATTATACCGTCCAGAGTCTTCGGTGTATTCATGATCGTATTTGGTCAAGTTCCCAAAGTCCTGCGAATTGGTGCGGTTCAACCAAGATTCCTCCAGAGGCTCCCCACCATCAAACGCATGTCCGAAATAGGAAATCCCCAATCCATACGGGCCAAAAAGCCATTTGTAACCGGCACAGACCAAGGCATCAATCTTAAATCGCTTGACATCCATCTCCGCAGCGCCGGTAGATTGTGTTCCATCCACGATGAAAATAGCTCCAACGGTTTTACATTTTTGCCCTATACTCTCCAGATCGAATTTCAATCCATTCATCCAATGCACAGAAGACATCAGCACCACCGCTGTTTCTGAAGTAATGCTATCCAATATGTTCTTATTCCAACTTTCACCTTGAGTTGCCCCTCCTTTATCAGGGCCTACGATTTTTAATGCGGCGTGATTTTTATCACACCAGGTTTTCAACGAAAAATACCCGCTGGGAAATTCATCTTCCAACACGATGGCATGCTGCCCCGGATCACAGGAAATGTTACCTAAAGCAGTGGCAAAGCCATAAGAACTTGAGGGAATCAAAGCCACTTGCATGGGGTCACAATTTACGAGCTCAGCAAAACGTACTTTCACTTCCCTTGCCCCGGAAAAAAAATCCTCAGGAACTATACTCGCAGGATTTCTTTCCCGCACCAGTGCCCTGATAGCAGCCTGCTCAGCCGATTTCAATAGTGGCCCCTTATATCCGCAATTGAGGTAATGAATATCCGGATCAAGACTGAAGAGGTGTTTCTGATTATCCATCTACTTTGATTTTGTTCTATTTACTAATGTGTTATACAAGGCTGAACAGCATTTTATTCTAGCACCCGTAGTCTATAGGCGTTCATTGCATACTTACCCAGATGTTCTGTCAGGCGATAATTGGCAATTGCCCCCACTCCTGCCCCTACAATTGGAATCAGCTGCGCCAGTTTTGCCAAGTCAATATAGTCTCTGTAGTCTAGTTGGAAAGTCTTCCAATCAAACTCTTTGAGATCTTTGGGCAACGTCCCACGATATTCTTCCCAGTTTTCTATCAGCCCGATTAAATCGTTCCTTCTCTGCTGTGAAGAAAAACTAAGCTGGAACACGTACAATAGAAAAAGACGCTCATGGAAATCCTTGGTATCAAAACCATAGAGTGCTGCGATATCAAAAAGCATTTTCATCTTGATGGTAAGAAAGGCGGGAAAATCTGCAAACCCCATAAGAATTCCTCCTGCCCCGGTTACCGCCCCCTCCACGGAAGCTGTATTCCGATACCACTTAATCCTACTTCTCACTTTGAACTCACGTTGCTTAAATGAAAGGCTTTCATGTGGTCTTGGGACAATCCAACTCGATCCGGTAATCACGACCTTCACCATATTCTCTATAGCCATGGTAATTGCCTTATGTACCTTATCAGGAATCCAGCTATTGATTTTATTCTGGACTCCATGGGTCAACCGCCCACCAAGACCTGGCTTTTTTTTCATTCTATGCTGCCAAAGTGCAAGCTCTGCATGGGCATAGTGTAAATAGGTGTCCATTATTACAAGTTTAGGTCGGTGACTGCCAATTGAAATTATACTGGTTAATGCTTACGAAAATAAATGCTGAATGATTAACTTCTCTTTCACTTTATAATTTATACCAACGACAACAACGAAAAAACCGTCCCTTTCGAGACGGTTTTCCTAAGCTTGTCAGAGCAGAAGTTCTAGTTGTAAAGCCCATTAAAAAGCATTTTGAATGTGCCATGTGCCTGGGCTCTGAAGGTAATCTCCGGACCAAAAGCGTAGAATTTTCCTTCACCAATCCGAGCTTCGAAGGCAGTGACTCCATTTTTCAGGTATGCCTGCCCCCATGCCCATCCGCTTCTCAGGGGCTCCTCTTCCCCAAACCATGCGATAGGCCTTACCCCCATGTTCCCTGCACCCGGATTAAGCTTGAAAACCGGACTTCTATTAAACATGATATTGGCACTTTCACCCATCCCAAAGTTAATAGGCACTGAATTATCCACGTGCATTTCCAGCACCGACCCCGGCACATAGTATTTTTCGCCACTAAGGGCCTTGGCTTTTCCATCCGCCCCAACCTCTACCAGGGCATCTTCCACAGGCAGCCCAAAATGATATGCCAGCTCGGTGGCGGAACCTACTGAGATGATTTTCCCTCCATTTTCTACGAACTTCTTTAGCTGAGCAGCTGATTCATCTACCGAGAAACTTCCCAACATATGATGGTACTTTTCATCGATTTCTTCAGGCTTCGGTTGGGATCTAGCATAGCCCCGCGAATCAACTCCTGGGATTCCAGAACTAATAAACAGCATCACATCGAATTTCTCATTCAGATTTCCTTCATCAATTTCTTTCGGAAATACCAATTGGTATTCAAAATGGAATTGCTCGAGTATCCAGCGAACCCAGCCGGAAGGCATAGATCCTCCATAGTAATCATATAGCCCAATACGGGCGGGCTCTATTTGCGTGGCACCTTTAGGCATAGCTGCCGGCAGTGGATATACACCATATTCTTTCGACGCCAGTTCCAATTCTTTTTTGCCTCCGCTCACATAGAAAGAGCCGGCTGGTAATCCATCCACAGGAGCGCTGGTTCTGTAAACTTTCACTTTGGATTTAAGCAGATCATTTACCGCCATGAAACTGTTATTGTTTCTTACATCAAGTAAATAGCCTGAACCATTTGCCAGTGATTTAGCTGGTGGGCTTTGTATTTCTCCGTATGGAATCCGCTCAAATGGCCCTTCAAAGCCTTCGTATAAGCGATCAACTTCCACTCCCATTTGCAGGGCCAAGGTCCAGCCTGCTGCATCATATGGTCTGATCGGAGGCCCTCCTGGATAGAGGAAATCATTCGGGTGATCCTGCGGCTCAAACATATCGATCACGTGTGGACGAAATGCCTGTGCTGTCTTCACAATAAATGAGTTTGCAGGGTAAGTCTTACCGTTTACCATAAAGTCATCAGTCGCTTTTTCCACCAAAACCCCCGACTTGATCAGCGCATTCATGAACTTCACTGCCGTAGGGAAATCAGGCTGGTCCGCCGACAGGATATAACCGCGGGGATCTCTGTTCACAGGGGCTGTATAGACAGAGTCATAGAACTGCTTAGGGATTCCCGATCTCGAAGAAATTTCACTTTCCTTACTCTTTTGCGATCTCACATACCCATCCTGCACAGCCTGTGCATATTTTGGGTACATCGTCCAGTTGTCCCGGCTGCCCTTGTCTATGGACTTTCTGCCCATCAGGTAAATATTCAACAGCAACTCATCCCCATGCCGAACCGCATGGTTAAAGATTGCATAATTCAATGAAACCGAATAGTCAATAGATTGTCTGAAGTGCCACTCCTGAGGAGTTACAGGATAAGGGGTTCCATTATTTGGAATCAGCCGCTCGGGCACCAAGGGGACTTTGGCCGGCGTAGGGTTACCGATTATCTCTGTCAATATCCCAATGATATTATGATAGTAGGGGGTAGTTCTCAACCCACCATTCCACCAAGTAGAAAACACAGAGCCATCCAATCTCGTGTAGCCAGGCTTATCTTCCTGATGCATTCTATTGATCATTGCAGCTCCTACAGCATCCAAGCTTGTAATAATCAAGGGATCAAACACATGGTTAAACGGATCCCGATAAGGTGGCCCGGCCACCACTGTCCCCGCAGGTCCGGACTGATGATGATTGTAAATAATCTGAGGGATCCACTCTACGTATTGCTGGAGAGACATATTTGTCGCCTCGCTCATGTTATTCATGTAGAAGTCACGGTTGTTATCATGACCTACATATTTCTGATAGAGGATAGGGATATTCTGGTCTCTGTCTTCAGGGGTTTCCTTCCTCATGTACCAATCAGACATGATTTCCATCCCGTCAGGATTCGCATGCACAAGTAAAATAATGACTTTATCCAGAATTTTAAGCGTTTCCGCATCCTTCCTTGAAGCTAATTGATATAAGGTTTCTATCAACTGATGTGGGCCAACGACTTCATTGGCATGCAGCCCTCCGTCTATCCAAACCACAGGTTTTCCTTCCACAGAGAGTTTCTCAGCCTCTTCGCGGGTGATTTCAGCATGAGCAAGTTTCTGCGAAATCTCCTTGTACTCATCTAGCTTTTCAAAATTGGCAGGTGCAGTCACGATCATCATAGGCTGTGCCCTACCGTACTCGGTTTTACCAATTTCCACCATTCTCACCCGGTCACTCGCATCAGCAACTTTCTTGAAATAAGCTTCAGTTTCTGAGAAATTGGCAAGTTTGTAATCCTCGCCTATATCAAACCCAAAATGCTCGCTGGGACTTGGGACATCTTGGGCAAAAACCCGTAAAGAGCAGGATATTAACAGAATAATAAGTGTAGATCTTAATCTCATAAGCATGTGGGTTGGTCTATTTACTTTCTAAATTAGTATGAAAAAAAAGTCTACAGCTTTTATTAAGCTTCTTTTATAGAATTTTTACAGGACTGGAAGATTAAAGCAATAAGGGAGTGGAATAACGAACCCAGTCAATGCGAAGCACAGCAAATTATAGCCAAACAGGTCCTTATTCCTGACCGTCACTTTATGTTTGCTATTTAATCCAGCATAAAACAGTTTAGATTTTAACCAGACTGGCGCATACTTCCCATAACATATTTCGAAATTATCTACTGAATGAACCATGAACACTCTAGCCATCCATTCAAAAATCATTACTTTTGCCCATAAATCCATTCCCAATCTTTCCCGAAAAAAACAACTAACCATGTCCGAGGTTAAAATCTTTTCAGGCACCAACAGCCAGTCTCTAGCAGAAAAAATAGCGAAAAACTACGGTAAAAAACTTGGCGACCTCACCCTATCAAAGTTCAGTGACGGTGAATTATCCCCAAGTTTCAATGAATCTATAAGAGGTTGTACTGTCTTTTTAGTACAAAGTACTACTCCGCCCAGTGACAATCTTCTGGAACTTTGTCTGATGATAGATGCCGCCAAGAGAGCCAGTGCTTATAAAGTATGCGCCGTTATTCCCTACTTCGGATATGCCAGACAAGACAGGAAAGATCGGCCTAGAGTATCCATAGCAGCGAAGGCCATCGCCAATATGATCACCTCAGCAGGTGCGGACCGTATCATGACCTGTGACCTACATGCCGGACAAATTCAAGGTTTTTTTGATATACCTTTGGATCATTTGAATGGATCAGCTATTTTTGTGCCCTATTTGAATTCGCTGAGACTTCCTGATATGATTTTCGCATCTCCGGATGTGGGAGGAGTAGCAAGAGCCAGGGCTTATGCCAAGCATTTCGAAGTAGAGATGGTCGTCTGTGATAAGCATAGAAAAAGAGCCAATGAGATTGCTTCCATGCAAGTAATCGGGGATGTGGAAGGAAAAGATGTGATTTTGGTCGATGATTTGGTGGATACTGCAGGTACGCTCTGCAAAGCCGCCGAAATGGTCATGGAAAAAGGAGCCAATTCTGTAAGGGCTATTGCTACACATGGTGTACTTTCAGGAAAAGCCTACGAAAACATAGAAAACTCAGCTTTGGAAGAACTGGTAATTACTGATACCATTTTCCCAAAACAGCAATCCCCAAAAATCAAAGTATTGACAGTCGCTGACCTGTTCGCCAAGGCTATCCATGCCGTGACAGGAAACACCTCTATCAGTTCTTTGTTTATTTAAAGAACCAATTTTAATACAAATACAAATATGAAAACACTAGAGGTTATAGGGTTTAAAAGAGCAAATCTCGACAGTGCCAGTCTTTCTGAATTGAGAGAATCAGGTAATGTTCCCTGCGTGGTTTACGGACCTGGTATTAAAGAGCAGATTCATTTCTACTCTCCAATCATCCTTTTCAGAGACTTGATTTATACTCCTGAAGTTCATCTGGTAGACTTGAACATCGAAGGAACTATCATCAAAGCCGTTTTGAAGGACGCACAATTCCACCCGGTAAGCGAATTGCTTCTGCATGCTGACTTTGTGGCTTATGCAGATGACAAGCCTATCAAATTTGAGATCCCGGTGAAAGTAGTAGGAAACTCTCCAGGCATAGCAAAAGGCGGTAAACTGGAACTAAAGACAAGGGTATTGAAAGTTAAAGGCCTTGCAAAAGACTTCCCTGATTTCATTACTGTGGATATTTCTGATCTTGATTTAGGTAAATCATTCAAAGTAGAAGACGTAAAAGTCGAAGGCTTCGAAATCCTGACAAGCCCTAATGTATCTATCGTGACTATTGGTATCCCAAGAGCACTTAGAGGCAAAAAAGGCGGAGACGACGAATAGGTTCAGTCTCATATTCATTCAAATCCTGCCCAAAACCGGGCAGGATTTTTTATTTTTATGCCCTTTATAGCCCCTGACATGAAATCAAACATGACGAAGAACGAAACCGAGAGGGATGATTATACGCCTCGCCAGATTCCATGTGACCTTTAAAAGACAAATTATAAACACATGAAATCGACACGATTAAAATCATCATTAAAACACACAGGGCAATGATTATTTTGATCGTCAAAGATTCCATCTGACCATTTAAAACAATTATAAACAGATGAAATACCTGATCATAGGCCTTGGGAATATTGGTCCCGAATACGAACTCACAAGACACAATATCGGATTTTTGACAGTGGACAGACTTGCTGACGCCATGGGCTGTGTCTGGAAAAGTGATCGGCTTGCCTTCAAAACTGAGTTTAAACACAAAGGCAGGACTATCCATCTGATCAAGCCTACTACCTATATGAACCTAAGCGGTAAGGCGATGAACTACTGGATGAAAGAGCTTCAAGTATCCAAAGAAAATACCTTAGTGATCGTGGATGATGTGGCTATCCCTTTTGGCAAACTTCGCATGAAGCCGAAGGGAAGCGCTGCCGGACATAACGGACTGAGAAATATCGAGGAACTCACGGGAGGCCAAAACTACCCAAGACTAAGAATGGGAATAGGGGATGATTTTCCAAAAGGAAGACAAATTGACTATGTTTTAGGGAAATTCACACAGTCAGAATTTGCTGAATTACCTACAATAATGGACAAAGCAATAGAAATGAGTCTCAATTTTTGCACTATTGGAATAGACCGCACCATGAATCAATTTAACGATTGATCAATTCGAGCTTAACTCAAGCGTCAGACATTTTTATGGATATAATCCATGCGGGATTCCTTGTGTCCCTTTAAAAAAAACACAATCCCCTGAAATAAGATTTGGAAATTCCCGAAACCCGCTCTTTCTTTGTATCACTTCAGGCAACTGATTTATAAAGAAGAGGCGAGAGATTAGGCTCTAAGACCCTCTGGCAACCATCCCGAAACGGAGAACGGTGCCAAATCCTACCCGATGCGGGAACTATAGATTGGCTTACTTCACAAATAATCCCTTTTAGTTCGTTTACCGCCTCTTGGTTTGATTTTCTCAAATCTGCTTGATTAGTCGTGTCAAAATTTAAACTGATCAATACATGAGTAAGCACTTCGAAACGGATTCTGTACGGATTTCACCTTCAAAGTCCAGCCAAAGAGAGCACTCTGCTCCTATCTACCTTACATCCAGTTTTACTTTTGATTCAGCAGAAGAAGCAAGAGCTACTTTTGCTGATGAGATAGAAGGAAATATCTACTCCCGATATGCCAATCCCAATTCCAGTGACCTGATCGAAAAGGTCTGCGCTGCGGAGGGAACCGAAGATGGATTTGCGACAGCATCCGGGATGGCCGCCATGTTTGGCAGCATTGCCGCTTTGCTTCAGCAAGGAGATCATGTTCTTGCAGCCCGATCACTTTTCGGGTCAACTCATCAGTTGTTGACCCGAGTATTTCCCAAATGGGGAATAACCTCTACCTATGGTGATATTTCCGATTATTTGAATTGGGAAAAACTTGTACAGCCGAACACCAAAATGCTTTTTATCGAAACTCCATCCAATCCTGGCCTGGAAATCATCGATCTGGAATGGGCAGGTAAATTTGCAGCAGCCCATAATTTGATTTTGGTTGTAGACAACTGCTTTGCTTCCCCTTATCTTCAGCAGCCTGCCAAATGGGGCGCCCATATTGTGACGCACAGTGCGACCAAATACATTGATGGACAGGGAAGAGTTCTAGGAGGTTTGATTTTAGGTAAAGCTGACCTGATGCAAGAAGTGCAATTTTTCGTGAGACATACTGGCCCTGCCATATCACCCTTTAACGCATGGATTCTGGCGAAAAGCATGGAAACACTTGGCGTAAGAATGGATCGCCACTGTAGCAATGCGCTTAAGATAGCGGAGTATTTCGAAGGAAATCCCGAATTGCTGGCAGTAAAATACCCCTTCCTGAAATCTCACCCGCAATACGAAATCGCCAAAAAACAAATGAGTCAGGGCGGGGGGGTAATTACTTTGGACCTAAAAGGTGGAGTTCAACGTGCACAGCGGTTCATCGATCAGCTTCAGATGATTTCCATCACAGCCAATCTCGGAGATAGCCGCAGTATAGTTACCCATCCTGCATCCACTACACATAGTAAATTATCTGTGGAGGAAAGGGCCCAGGTAGGCATCTCAGATGGATTAGTAAGGTTGTCTGTGGGACTGGAACATTATGAAGATATTCTCCAAGATGTGGAAAGAGCGATTGACTTATCAAAATAAAAAATGCCTCCATCAAAGGTTTTCCTTTCTGGAGGCATTTACTTTTTCTGTTGTTTATAGTTCACCAAGTGGTCTGTCTTAAGGTAGGAAAAGCCCGGATTATATCACTTAAACTGATCTGACCTACCAATCTTCCATCTTTCATCACAGGGAATCTTCGGATCTTATGTATTAAAAATTCTGACGCAGCATCGAATATTGATAAATCAGGAGATAGTGTAAGTACATCTGTGGACATATGCTCACTTACTTTAGCGGGGAATTTAGGGGTATTGGTATATTTTCCTTTGATAATCTCTTTGAGGCAATCTACCTCGGAAATAATACCAACTAATGCTCCGGAAGCGTCAATCACAGGAGCACCGGAAATCTTCCGCTTCGTCAGCACCTCCATCACTTGATCAATGGTATCATCTGGCTTGAAGGAGATTAAACTGGTGCTCATGTACTCTTTGACAAGAATTTGCGGAATCGGGGCTTTTTTGGGTTCTGCCATTCTAACCCCTTGAAAACTTTTTACCATAGGTTAAAAATTAAGGATGAAAGAATAAATTACCGATATTACACCACAATTAAAAATTATAATTTAAATACAGCGACTAATCAATACTATATTTTTAAATATCACTTCTATTCAGAATTTCAGTTCAACCTGTTCTCCAAATAAATAAAAGGCTTCCAGGGTTTACTTGCTCCCCTGTATAAATCATTGAATTCGAATGCACCTACTATTACATCAATATCCCCATCCATATCAACATCTCCCGAGGTCATTGTGAGCCAATTTCCCTCCAATTGCTCCTGCATCACAAAAGGCTCAAATTCCCCTTTTTCATTTTGTCTGAAATAAACCAAATTCTGTTTTGGTGACTGGTATTCATCAGGAAAGAAGGAAAGCACAAAGAAATCCTGATCACCATCACCATCAAAATCCGCAATTTCAATCCCACTTGCCCCGTACATAGGATAGAACCAGGATTCTTCAAATTCATTTTTTCCATTATTAGTAAAGACACGGATCCCGTGATAGTTTTTGAGTACTGGTGACAAATCTGCATTGTCCCCATTCACTATAATGATATCCTGGCGCCCATCGTTATTCACATCCTCAAAACGAAAGTCACTGGCCCCAAAGGCAGGCTGAAAACGGAGTAAAGCCTGCTCTTTGTACTGACTTCCTCCTTCATTCAACCAAACGTACACTCCTTCTTTTGCCTGTGCCATCAGTCCAAGCACGTCTAAGTCTCCGTCTTTGTCAAAATCCACAGCAAGTACCCTTCTTGCCCCAGGTTCAGAGCTTAATATGACTTCTTCGGGCGTCTCTTGCCCTGAAAGGTAAATACTCATCTTGCCAACGTGATTCCCGAATTGTGAAACAACCCGATCAGGTTTGCCATCACCGTTCCAATCCTCAACTGCCAAATTTACTGGCCGGATCAATTCAGTCAATAGTTCTTTACTTTTCCAAGCTCCAGCTTCACTCCAAAATCGTGAAACCTTTCCTAAGGTGTCATTTGACGGATCCATCCGCCCCATCGTAACCAATTCAAATGTATCATCATCATTCCAACTGATATCCACAGGAGCAACATCTGTGGGAATAGAATCCTTGATCTGAAAACCACTTTCAGAATCTAATACATACATCATTTTTAAGCGATCACCAAGCCACAAGTCCCCGCTTTTCGGATGAATCCTTAGCATGGTGGACAGGTTCCCCTTTGTTCTTTTGAATTCAGGCTGTACAACCTGAAAACCAGGGATTCCTTTGGTAGGCACTGCTTTTTTGCCTTGGGGCACAAGAGAATCCGGAGCATTCTCCATATAATAGGCAAGGATTTTCTCCCAATCTTCCCTTTTGACCAGTTGGACTCTGGAATAAACCCCTAGGGGAACACCCAGATCTTCGGGTAGGGTCTGTCCCAAATCCTCCGGCAAAATAAGCCCCATACGCTTCCGCATATCCGGCAACACGTTTTCCCTCCACGTTTTCTTATCCAAAATCTCAGGGTCGGGCTTCAGATGGCAGCTCGCGCAATAGGCATTTGCGAGCTGCTCACCGTTCAGTTTCAAATCCATAGAAGCCAATTGCTCTAAAGACGGCGGCGGTTGCTTCCGCTCCGAAATGGGGCTGCAAGAATAATAGAGTACAGCCAGAAGTATTGCAATTAGTCTCCCCGGCCTCATCCGCCTGTTACCTCTAAAAACTGGCTAACTATGTTTTGATCTATTCTGAGGTGATGTGTAAAGGACTTTGGGTCATCCGAAAACGATA
Organism: Algoriphagus resistens; assembly: GCF_001442615.1. Taxonomy (GTDB): domain Bacteria; phylum Bacteroidota; class Bacteroidia; order Cytophagales; family Cyclobacteriaceae; genus Algoriphagus; species Algoriphagus resistens. Next base: position 21,768 of record NZ_LMXN01000012.1, read on the forward strand.
CATCTGGATTCAAATAGTGATTTGAAGAGGGCTTCCACATCTTACAGGAAGCGTGGATTTCCTTTAAGAAACCTGTTGTTCCCAGTTCCAAAACATGCCTTGGCTTAGTCCCTCCACCAGGCATAACACTAATTCGATCTCCGGCTTTTTGCAATAATTCTTTTAAGGTTTCCAGACCTTCGGAAACTGAATTTTTGCCACCAGAAGTCAAAATACGATCAAAACCGCAAGAAATGATTTTCTCCAAAGAATCGAAATAATCCGCAGAAACATCAAAAGCCCGGTGAAATGTACAGGGTTTTCCAGATGCAGCCCGTAGCAGTGATTTACAGGAATCCGTATCCACAAAACCCTGCTTGTCTAAAACACCAAATACAAAACCATCTGCACCTTGCTCTCCCAGCAATTCTATATCGCGCTTCATCACCATAAGTTCCTTTTGAGAATAGGCAAAATCACCGCCCCTGGGACGAATCATGACAAAGACAGGGATATCAATTTCTGTTTTCAGAAACTTGAGCATTCCTGCACTTGGAGTCTCTCCTCCTTCAGGAAAATTAGCGCAGAGCTCCAACCTGTCAACGCCAAATTCCGCTGCGTCCATAGCTGCTTCTACATTGAAAACAGGGGACTCTAAGCATATTTTTTTCATGGGTTGAAATGTGATCTGGAGTCTATCAAATCATTACTCGTGAGTGTAGCTTTAGCATAGTTAAATCCTGGATGCACTGCATAAGCCCCGACTTCTCCCTCTTTATTTATGGCAAGGAACCCAGCTTGGATATCGCTGATATTCTTATTTTTTGAAATCAGGCGCTTTACTGCCTCTTCACATGCTTCCTGTGGGGTACGGCCCTGACGCATTAATTCCACAATCAAGAAACTTCCGCAAATCCGGATAATCGATTCCCCAAGACCGGTAGCTGTTGCCGCACCTACCTCATTGTCCACAAATAGTCCGGCCCCGATAATCGGGCTATCCCCTACCCTTCCATGCATTTTATACGCCAAACCACTTGTGGTACAGCTTCCGGCAAGATTGCCATTGGCATCCATTCCGATCATTCCAATTGTATCGTGGTTTTCTATATTAATGATAGGCTTGTATTTACTCGTCACCTTCCATTTCTCATACGCTTCCTTAGCTTTTGGGCTTAGTTCCTCTTTTTCCATCGGCATTCCCTGAGCTATCGCAAATTGACGGGCTCCCTCCCCGGCAAGCATCACGTGGGGAGTATTTTCCATTACCATTCGGGCAAGTGTGATGGGGTGCTTCACCTGCCTAACAAAAGCCACTGACCCACAAGAACCATCACCGGACATAATAGAGGCATCCAGCGTAGTAATCCCTTCACGGTCCGGCAATCCCTGCAGGCCTACGGACAAGTTGTTCATATCCAATTCTGTATCCCGCACACCTGTCTCAACGGCATCCACTATATTTCCTCCCGCTTTCAGTTTTTTCACTGCTGCAGCATTCGCGGGCAACCCATGGTTCCAGGTTGACAATATAAGTGGTTTCTCCCCTTTGAAAAGACCAGGTGTTTTTGCCTCAGCAATGGCGGTTATTCCTGGTATAAACAATGCAGAGCCCATGAGGGATTGCTTGATAAACTTTCTTCTTTGCGACATTAGACTTATTTTAGAATCAGCGCTCAAATTATTAAAATTGGAGCTAATTAGGCTAACCTTCCCTCATTTCCTTTTTGATCCATACTGAAATGGCGGAATTGAAAAACACCAGCAGGGGTTAAAAATCAGACTTGTCAATTCCAGAGTACCTTTAAGAAAACAAAAACAACTACATGAAATCGAGCATCACGCAGGCCACACACACCTGGATGATTATAATGCATGCGAGATTTCATCTGACCTATAAAAATCAAAACATAAACACATGAAACCCTACTTACTTGCAGAATCCAACTGGAAAACTCTTGAGAACCACCGTTTTGACCTTGCTGTGTTGCCATGGGGGGCCACTGAAGCCCATAATTACCATATGCCCTATGGTACAGATGTATATGAGGCAGATGCCGTGGCAGGTGAGGCAGGAAGAAAAGCTTGGGGACATGGAGCAAATGTCACAATTCTGCCAACGATCCCTTTTGGGGTAAATACAGGGCAGTCAGATATTTATCTAGACATCAATCTGAATCCAAGTACGCAGCTGATGATTCTTCAGGATATCATCACTGTACTGGATCGCCAGGGCACAAAGAAGTTGCTGATAGTTAATAGCCATGGTGGAAATGACTTCAAGACAATGCTCCGTGAGCTAGGCCTTAAGTTTCCCGAAATGATGCTCTTCACCTGTAACTGGTTTCAGGCATTGGATAAAACCAAGTATTTTGAGGAAGCAGGCGATCATGCAGACGAAATGGAAACTTCCATCATCATGCACCTACATCCTGAATTGGTTTTGCCTCTGGAACATGCCGGTGAGGGAACTGAAAGAAAATCTACGATCAAAGGAGTGCAAGAAAAATGGGCCTGGGCAGAGCGAAAATGGTCTGAAGTAACTGCGGACACCGGAATAGGCAATCCAAAAAAATCCTCCCCTGAAAAAGGGAGGAAATATTTTGAAGATGTGACTGATAAAGTAGCCCAACTGATGGTGGATATCTGCGAGGTAAAGGCGGGGGAACTCTACAGGTAGAATGGGAATAAAGCTGAAGATGAAATCTGATATCCGTATGAATGCAAGCACTAAAATTAGATGATTTTAGCCAGCTCCCTTATTGCCTGTTGGAAAGGGCGAATTGCCAAATTTGAAGTTGAAAGATAAATTGTTCCCCTGAACAATTCTACGTAATCAGTCCAAAGACCCCATATCAACATCCTTGATGTTCCCTTTATAATCCTGCAATTGTATTCCTTTCACTCCTTGTGGAAGGAATATTTCTCTTCCTGATTGTGACAAGAACCCGGATCCAAGACCGGTTTCAATCCGCTGCTTCTGACCGTTTTCCAATTCCAAAATCACCGCCATTACTTCCTGACCTGGCGTGACTGAACGGCCGGACTGCGCACTTTGGCGTTGGAACATCAGCAGCTTTCCCCGATTTTGGGAAGCTATGAAAAGCGGATCACCCTGAGCAGAGGAGATTTTAACCAGGGCCTTTCCATCTCCAGGCACCACAAACCCGCTTTCCTGAGGACTCATTGGCGTAAATCCCCCTTTCCCGTCTCCTAATAATACCAATCCTAAATGCGCATCTAATCTTCCAACAAAAATCTCATTTCCATAATCATTACCAATCATTACTACATCTGGGAATCCATCGCCATTCACATCCTCAGTCGCAAGTCCGTTCACAGGTGCGATCTGCGCTAAAGTAGGCAGTCTATGTACTTCAAACTTTCCTCCTCCAAGGTTCTCGATATAGACAGATTTATCATAATTTCCCGTGAGGATAAGCGCATTCTGTTTTTCCTGCTCAGTAAAAAGGGACTGTTCGGTACTTAGCGCATATAATTTATAGCGTTCAAATTTTCTCCTGAACATGGGGCTTTGCCCATATAGATCCCCCCAGAAATGACTTGGGAAAGAATTATAATTCCCCTCACGGTCTTTATAGTAGGCAAATGTGATGGGATCCACACTCCCGTTGTTATCAAAGTCCTTTGCGTAAATCTTAACCGGTCTTTCCACTGTGGGATGATGTGAGTTATTTTCCCCCAGGTTCCCCACTATAAAATCCGTGTCCCCATCTTGGTCAAAGTCACCGGAAGTAATAGAATTCCACCAGCCCAAGTAATTTTCCAAGCCGGTATTTTCAAGTTTTATAAGCCGGTCTCCCAAATTTTTGAAAACAGTAATTTCCATCAACTCCCCTACTACAACCAGGTCTACCAATTTATCAGCATCCACATCCGACCACACAGCATCGGTAACCATCCCCACATTGCGAAGGTCTGGAGCGATTTCATCTGTTACATCCTGAAGTTGGCCATTGATATTTTGAAGAAGATAGCTTTTATCTGGAAAAGGGTATTGAGCCACTGGTGTTCTGCCTCCCACAAATAAATCCATAAACCCATCTCCATCGAAATCCGCACCCCGCACGGTGGATCCGCTTGCTTTCACAGAGGAAAAATCCTTGTCAAGTGTAAAATTCCCGCCACCATCATTCAAAAACAACCGATCAGAATATTCTGTCGCATTGCTTGAAAACTCATTGCTCCCCCCCACCAGATACATATCCAAATCGGAATCATTATCAATATCGAAAAGTAAAATCCCCATTTCTTCAAAGAAGTTTCCTTCTTCGGGAATCAATTCTTTTTCAGTAAACTTCCCATCCACTTCCTGAATAAATAGCCGTGGGGCAAAGCCGGAAGCCGAGCCCACCACCAAATCCTCGATTCTGTCACTATTCACATCACCTACGGCTAAGCTCGGGCCATATTGACTCAGTTTATGCGGGATCACACGCTGGATATTGAAATCAATTTTATCCTCTTCTTCATGTGTATAGTCCAGCCCTTTTGTCAGAGAAACTTCTGAAAAAAGGGCATCGGGTGATTCTGAATCAATAATAGCCAGTTGATTTTTCCCTTGCTTTGCCTCTGAATAGTCAACTTCAATAAGTTGGTTAGGCTTTACATTGTCCAGAGAGTTTTCTTTACCATCAGGCCAGATCACTTGAATCGATGTGATTTCAGAAGCATCTCCCAAACCGAAATGAAGCACTTCATCGATTGAAGACATGTAGCCTCTTACTACTTGCTGCTCCTGATAAAGGTGACTCCCATCTGGAAGGGAAATCACAACTTTAGCTCCCAGACCTTGGGGGTTCAACTTCGTTCCCAGCAAGTTCAGTCTGATGAAATTATTTTTCTTTTCAGAATTTGTAAGGGTGTTCTCAAAGACAAATGCAGGATCATTGATGTTATTTACAACATAATCCAAATCCCCGTCACCATCTAAATCAACAAATGCGGCTCCATTGGAAAAAGAAGGTTTGTTTAGCCCCCAGGCACTACCCTGATCTGTAAACGTCAAATTGCCATTATTTCTGAATGCATAATTGGGGATTTTTACGATAGGAATCGAATCAAGCAGCTGACGTTTGGAAGCTATGTTCCCCACATCAGCGCGGTAATTCGCAAAATCCTTGTCTGTAATATCTCTGGGGAAACCATTTGTAACCAGCAGATCACGATAGCCATCATTGTCCACATCTCCAAACAATGGTGCCCAGCTCCAATCCGTCTGGTATATACCCGCCATCATCCCTACTTCACTAAAGGGCACATCTGCTCCATTATTCATATGCAGCATATTCCGGACATACTGGTATTCATAGTCCCATTGTTCGTTGCTTATGTATACCTGATAAGAGTTATTTCCAATCGTGGTTTTCTTACGATAATTGTCTTCGCCCAGCATGTCAAGGGTGATAATATCAGGTTTGGCATCATTGTTAAAATCTGAAATATCAGCCCCCATTGAAAACTGGCTCTGATGTCTCAAAATATCTTTTGATTGATTGGAAAAAGTACCATCCTGATTGTTGATATATAGAATATCATTGGTCACATAGTCATTACTGACATGTATATCTGGCCAGCCGTCGTTGTTCAGATCAGAAACCAACACTCCCAGACCATATCCCTCGATAGTTATCCCTGCTTCAAGGGTCACGTCTGTAAATGTCCCATCCCCATTATTTCTATAAAAAGCATCATTGTTGATTGCCGATCCGTCAGTTATTTTCAGACGGTAGTTACTTGGTACACTTCGGCTTTGCTCATTATTCAGAACGTACAAGTCCAGATCGCCATCCAGATCATAATCAATGAACGCAGACCACATAGCATTACCGGAATCAGCTATACCATATTCAGAAGCCATTTCCTTGAAGGATATGTTTCCATCGGCATCTTTCCCCTGATTCACAAAAAGCAAATTGTTCCGCTCACCGGGGCCAAGTTTCATAGCAGAAGCCACATACATATCCATCCAGCCGTCTCCATTGATATCAACTACTGCCACACCTGTGCACCATTGATCAGAAGCAGCTACCCCTGCCGATTCTGTCGCATCTTCAAAGTTGAAATCACCGAAATTCAGATACAGCTTGTTAGAAACCTGATTTCCGGTAAAATACAGATCGGGTAAGCCGTTATTATCAAAATCAGCTACTGCAATCCCACCTCCATTGAATATGTATTCATCCGTAAGAATATTGAAAGAGTCGGACTCTACAATTGTATTGTTAAAATCTATACCGGTCTTGCTGGCGGGAATAAGTTCAAATAACGTTGGATCTTTCTTGCAAGAAGAAAAGGTTAAAAGGAATAAAACCAAAAGGGCAGAGTAAGAAAACTTCATAGTAAATAGGTTGGGTACTTGGGTTGAGCTGAATTTAGCATTTTTGAATTATAAGCGAAATATCCTCCACGTTTTTTAGGACGATGCAATGGTACAAAAAAGAGGGAGGCAATTGCCTCCCTCATATAATTGTTTAAATCAACTTATTAAAACCCTGGATTTTGAACCAGAATATCTGGTCCTATCAAGTCAATTTGTCCTTGAGGGATTGGAAGCAATTTATGCTTGTCAGTGAAGCTTGCTCCACCCATTTGTGATTGAAGCAAGGTACCCTCAAGAGCAAAATACGCGTCCATTTCGGCTTGAACTGTATTCCAGCGTACAAGGTCATAAAATCTATGTCCTTCCATACCTAACTCAAGCTTGCGCTCGAACCGGACTGCTTTTCTAGCCATATCAGCACTAGCCCAAGGCGAAGTATAAAGACCAATTGTATATTTAGCAGCTGCAGAGCCATTTCCTCTCATCAACTTAGAATCGATTGCTCTTTGTCTCACTCTATTAACGTAGGTTCGTGCCTGCTCTAAGTTGCCTAGTTCAATTTCTGCCTCAGCAGCCATCAATAATACATCGGCAAAACGGATGATCATGATATTGATACCTGTATAGCCTGGCGTCCAAGAACTGTTATCTAAGAATCCTGATTTTTCTTCTTGAGTGTAAACATACTTCTTAGGAGAATAGGGTCCTGCCCAGTCTTGTTTTCTAATCCATGCTTTTCCTTTGTGATCACTCCAGTCAAGATACGGAATACCTCTCCGTCCCACAGTATGATCCAAACGTGGGTCTAAATTCCCAGTATCCGGAGTAAAAGCAGCAGCTGATTCAAGATTCATATCATTCTTTACCCGATTTGCAGCATCATTATAACTACCATCCAACAACGGGAGTCCATTTGCATCTGTTCTGAAAGAATTCACAAAGGTAAAGCTCGGTGCAAAGAACCCGCAACATCCACCCGGTACCCCATCAGAGGCATAAGGAAAGTTCAGATCAAATTCAGGGTTAGCATTGTTTACAGACCCGGTTCCTGCGGCAGATTGATATGCCCAGATAGACTCTTCATGGTTGTCATTAGCTCCTCTAAACGCATCGTCGTAATAAGGCACCAAGTCATACTTTTTGCCATTGCTTGTTTTGCCATTGGCAATTACGTCATCAAACAACGTCTTAGCTTCTGTCCACTTTTCTTGATATAAGTAAACTTTTGCCAGGTAAGACTTCGCTGCCCAAACATTTATCCTACCAACTTCAGTCTGTGTATCAGGAAGATTTGATATAGCAAACTCCAGGTCAGCCTCTATTAGGGGCCAGAGATCACGATCATTCTTCACCAACTCTATACCTGCATCATAATCCACGGTTTCATCCACATAGGGAGTATCTCCGAAGTTACGTTTTAGCTGGAAGTAAAAGTGGCCTCTCAAGAATCTGGCTTGTGCAGCTATTCTGGCCACATCTGCATCTGTCACATCTGGTCCTTTTTCAGCTAAAAGGGCCATCACGTTGTTTGCCCGTGCAATCCCCTCGTACAAACCTCTCCAATTTTCCGCAGGATTGACATTGGTGGCATCAGTTTCAAAACGTTGGATAGGATTTAATGTGTTAAAATCCCCCGGATCAGTCCCTTTATTAGCATCACCACCTCTTATGCTGCCCCAAACCCAGTTTGAAGGCGAAGCCATTCTTAGGTTTCGCCCATTGACCTGGGAATATACCGCGATTAAGGATGCATCTATTCCCGCCAAAGAAACGAGGTTAGGTTTAGCTAACTGCCCTGTGGGCGGCACATCTAAGTAATCGTCACAACTGACCGCAAACATCATAATGCATGAAGCCGCTATCACACCTATTTTTAATTTTATGCTTTTCATAATGTTATCTCTATTATAGTTCTATAATTAGAATACCTTTTTCAGGATTCTTTGATTAGAAGCTTAGGTTCAAACCGAAAGTATATCCTCTTGTAGTAGGGTAGTTACCCACGTCTACACCGAAAGTCAAATCAGCATTACCCCCTACTGCCGGATCCAATCCTGAATAGCCTGTAACGGTTAATAAGTTATTCGCAGAAGCAAATACTCTCAACCTCTCAAGTTTCCATCTTTCTAACAGAGATGCTGGCAGTGTATAGCCTAACGTCACATTTTGTAATCTCAAATAGGAACCGTTCTCTACATAAAATGAACTACCTACATTTGAAGTAGAAAAGTTGGCAGCTTTTTCCACAATTGGGATAGTTGCATTTAAGTTCTGAGGAGTCCACGCATCCTTCAAACGTTCTGAGATAGCAGCGCCTTCAAAGGTTGAATAGAAATCTGTAAACCATCTGGACTGATTCCATACCTCATTTCCAAGAGAGGTGTACCAGTACATAGAGAAGTCAAAATCCTTATACCCTAAGGTGAAGTTCACACCACCTGTGAAGTCCGGAACGGGAGACCCTAAATAGGTCCTATCTGCCGGGGTGATCGCTCCATCTCCATCTATATCCCTATATTTGAAACGGCCCGGGGCGGCTCCTTCTTGCGTTGCATGAGTGGACACATCTTCTGCAGAGCTAAATAATCCTTCCACTTGATAACCGAAGAAAGAAGAAAGAGATCTGTTCAGTTGGTTTCTTATCGGCTGGATCCCTCTGTAGCTTGGAGTAGCATCTCCTGAAGTAATGTACTCTACACCATCTGCCAAATACGTAATTTCATTCTTCAAGAATCCACCGGTCACATTTACTTCATACGTAAAAGCGCTAGACAGATTACCCCTGGTTACTACTTGAAAATCAATACCTTGATTAAGCATCTTACCAATATTCACAGATGGTGCCTGTCCATTATAACCTGCAGTCTCTGTAACCGGTAATTGGAACAATAAGTCTTTGGTATCCTTTTTCCAAATATCCAATATCACATCCAGACGCCCATTGAAGAAGGTACCGTCAAAACCAATGTTTTGGGTCACAGCAGTTTCCCACTGTGCATCTGCATTTCCGAGGCGTGATCTTCTGAAACCAACAATTGCTCCGCTGTTTGATCCCGTAATATCATAGGAAGACTCTCCTACACCACCTGCATATAAGAAATATTGATTATTTGGATCAACGTTATTGGAATTACCCATCTGTCCCCAACCACCACGGATTTTCAAATCATCAATCCAGGTAGCACTGGACATAAAACCTTCTGAAGAAATTCTCCAAGCCGCAGAAAACGCAGGGAAAGTACCGTATCGACTATTTGCTCCAAATCTTGAAGATCCATCACGTCGTACTACAGCACTCAATAAATACTTATCATTGTAAGCATAGTTCACTCTCGCGAAAAGAGACAAGAAGTTCACCCCTTTGTATAGGTTAGAATTCACCACCCTAGTTGCAACGGGAAGGTTAGAAATATTCACGTAGTTGATATCCGTAGTGAATGGATTCTGACCACTTGCACTAATGTTTCTTCCCTGACCAGTATTTAATGCCTCCTGACCTAATAATACATCAAATGAATGCTTATCAAAAGTCTTTTTCCAGTTCACTGTATTAGTGAAAGTATAGCCGAAGTTAAATCCGGAACCTTCGCTATAACCAAAGGCAGAATTGTTTTCAGAATTTTCATATTGCAATCTTGTATAGCTCCAGTTGTAATAGTTGCTATAATTTATACCAATAGACGATCTAAAGGTCAAATTTTCGATGGGCTCATACTCAATGTATATGTTACCAAAAGCACTGGTACCAAAACCTCTATTATCTGCTAGCCCTTCGCGCTCAGCTACCGGGTTACGTGGGTTATTAAATCCTCCGGAAGCTGTTCCGGCATACCCACCAAATTCATCATAAATAGGAATAATAGAAGGCATACGGAAAGCCGATAAGATCGCATTCTCATCCTGGGAGACACCCTGTCCGCCGCTTCCTCCTCCTTGACCTAATACCTGGCGATAGGTCCCCTGGAAGTTTTCACCTACCCGGATCTTTGGAGTAACGTCGAATTCGGAATTTGCACGGAAGGTGTAACGCTTAAAGCTATTGTTAAGCAATATACCGTCCTGATCCTGATAGCTAAACCCTACAAAGAATCTGCTAGTCTCCGATCCACCGTTAAAGCCTAATGAATGTCTCTGAATAGGCGCTACCCGTGTAATTGCATCATACCAGTCAGTACCTTCTCCTGTAGCGGCTCTAGTCAACTGAAGAACAGCCCCTTTGGTACGGTCAACATTGTACCACTCACGCTGCTGTTCTAATTCAGCTGCAGAAAGTGGGCCTGGCTGTCCAGTGCTATTTGATAAAGCACCATCACTTGCCTGGGAAATTTTGCTCAGATAATATGGCAATACAGGTGACGATCCTGTTCCAAATTGTGGGTGAGAATAGTCTGGGGTTTCACCATCCACCGCGGCTTGATTTGTCTCTGCTAACCAGGTATAAGTTGCGAAATCCTGAGGATTCATCATATCTAAACCTTTGCCTGGGTCAGTAGCTCCAAACATTCCATTATAATCTACTCTTAATTTCTTGTTCCCTCTTTTGCCACGCTTTGTAGTATAGATGATAACTCCGTTTGCTGCTCTTGCTCCATAAATTGAAGCTGCCGCCGCATCTTTCAACACCGTGGTTGATTCGATATCATCCGGATTAAGGAAATCAGTATTGTCCACAGGAACACCATCCACAATGTAAAGGGGTTGATTACCACCAAAGGCACCGAAACCACGTATACGAACGATAGATGAAGTACCAGGCTGTCCATTGGTAACTACAGTCACCCCTGAGACACGACCCTGAAGTGTCTGCTCAATGTTACCTGTAGGTATCACAGAAAGATCTTTTGGATCGACAGTGGCTATAGCCCCAGTCGTTTCTCTCCTGCTGTCAATGGTGTATCCGGTTACTACCATTTCAGTCAAAGTCTGCTCATCGGGAGCAAGTTTAACATCCACGATGCTTCTGTTTCCTACAGCTTGCTCCACTTTGCTGTAGCCGATAAATGAGAAAACCAGAATGGCATCATCATTTGGTACATTGAGGGAGAATTTCCCGTCAATATCAGTTGCCGTACCAGTAGTAGTCCCCTTCACCAGGACTGAAACCCCAGGAAGTCCAACATCATACTCATCCAGCACAGTTCCTGTCACGGTTTTTTGCGCAAAGGCAGCCGCACCAGTGAGAACTAAGAGCACAAAAAGCGCACTTAGATTTTTGTAAATATTTTTCATAAAGATAGATAGATTGGGTAACAAGATTAATTTCAAAAACTTGTCATTTTTATTGGTTGCCGCAATCGATTGCGGCCTCGCTCAAAATAATAGCAAAAGATAATCTCCCGATCTACGGGAAGCTTTTGCGACTATACCGTGGTTTTTATTTTAAACCAGCTTATAAGAAACCTTTAGGCTTGAGAGCATCTGTAGCTGATGCTATAGGGGTGAGCAAACTACTTCTAAGTAGAATAATAGGTCATAGGCAAATATTTTGGGTTACGTAAATTGTACTAAAGCATCAATGTTAAAAATTCCTAAACAAATTTCAAATCCAAAGGCAAAAATAAAATTTGGATTTTTATTAGGTCTACCGCACTAATCTACTTTTTTAACATTAAATACTACATAAATTTAACGTATTTAATGAGCTTACCAAAAATCAAAATAATACAATTTGGAATTTCCCACTTATGCCACTAGGTGATGTATTAAGTAATTGTTACTTATTTTTCATTATTACTAACAGAAGGCCTGAAAATTTGAAAAAATTCATCTGATGACCTGATTTCTTCAAAAATCGGATCTACCAATGCTTTCTGATAAATTAATTCACTTGCGTGAATTGCCTTATCCAATTGCAAGAGTGCTACCTCTTTTTGCCCGCTTTTTGCAGCTACCATAGCCAATCCATAAAAACCATATCCATAATTCCTTCCTGCCATCACTGATTCCTCAAAGGACAAGCTGGCATTGGCATAATCCCCAGCAAGAAAATAGGCTAAACCCTTATTGAAAAAATCCTTCGGTTCAGAATACGGGTACTCAAAGCGCAATGTAGCCAACTTATAATCCCCTCTCATAATGTCCAGCGCCCCTCTCAAGCTCTCGTTGAATTTGAGGAAATCCTGATTTCGGGTCAACACTGATGCATCAGAGAGTATTTTATATGCCTCCCATGTTTTTCCCTGCAACACTAATATTTGACCCTGGTTATGCAATACGTAAGGGTTTCTTTCAATTTTGGCTGCCTGGTAAAGCAGCTCATTTGCTTCCTTCCACAACCTGATTTTTGTCACCTGGTCCAATGTTCGCTGGGCTAAGCGCATCTTTACTACAGCCAGATTATTATATGGAATTACCGAACTGAACAACTCGGTCATCTTACTGTAAATTTTGGCCTTATCATCCAGCCTTGGCGCAGTCTCTCCGGCAATAGTCCAATCTGCCAGATCAAGCTCCGAATTGACAGAAGTTTCTTCCAGCGCTTTTTGAAGTAAGGCATTTTGCGATTGATTAAGCCCAGGGAGTGGCTTCGCCACAACTTCAACTTTGACCGCTCTCAGTCTGGGAAATAAGTCACTGGCAACCTGGTTGAACCCTGGAATCTTTTTTAACGCCTGTGATTGGCTCTGATAATCGGCCCCATTCAGCAAAACAGCATAATACTGATCCTTCCTGCGGGTAGAAAGATCCTCATATTCCCGAAGAAGCAATCTAAAATCAAACCAGTCATTCCATCGCGACTTTATTTCTACGATACTGTCCCTAAGGGCTATATTAGACGCTTCCAACATCCGCTTTACTGCTTCCGCTCTGTCCATCCCTAACTTGCTGCTCTTCCCCTCTGAACTTTCGGGTGATTGGGTTCCTGTAATCCTAAAGGATACTACTGATGAATTTTCGGTCAAAAACTCCTTCAGGTCGGTTATCGCCTGCTTATTGGCTGTATTCATCTTTAAAGAAGAAGAACCAGCCTCAAACTTGATAAGAAATTCCTTTGATCGGGAAAGATCGGTATCCATCACGCCAGTGGAAATGAAAAGCCCTACCTGAGGAATTGGTTCATCGGGGTTCACTTTCCCTATTTTTGCCAATAACGGCGTAGTAATCACCCCTCGGGCCAGTATTTTTTTCTGTTGAGCTTGTGTCTGGTTTTTTCTGCCCTGGAAAAACTGTATCTCTAAGAAAGCTCCTTCCATCCAAGGCTCATAAGCAAGGACAAAGGATTTCTTATACGAGTATGCAGCCACATTTTTGGTTAATTCAAATTCTTCGAAAAGCATAGAGTTCTCTGAAGATTTCAATAACAACTTGACCGTAGGGTTTCTTGGACTGAGAGCAGATTCTATAGGAATGCTGCCTGACACTTCAAATCGGACTGAATCCCTCTCAAACTCCAGCTTACCTGGAGTTACCTTGGAATCTTTCAAAAAATCGGTTTCGGGCATTATTATTGAACTGGCCACAAAAGGCATTAATACGATCAACAACAAAACATAAATCTTCTTAAACAATCGGTCTATCATTCTTATTTATTAATTCACAGGACTTTTGCCTAAATTTACCGTAACGAAATCCTTTATTATTATGGAAAAACTGAAAATTTTCTTCGAAGAAAGAGCATTTGGAGTTTGCTCCCGCTTGGGTGAAAAGCTCAACTTCCCTATTGACAGCATTCGTTTATTCTTTATTTATGCCTCCTTTGTTACCATGGGCTCACCCGTGATCCTTTACGTGAGTATGGCCATGACCATGAAAATCAGAAAGTTCTTCAGAAAAAAGAACAATCCTTTACTTTTTGATTAAAGCTGATCAAAGCTCTTTCTACCTAATATCTTCCAGTTCCAAAAGATCAGGTTAACATTCCCCCTTCTTTTTATCTCTTTTCTTTCGTCTAATCTGGGGCAAAATTTCTCAATGGAATTCTTTTTACGTTTAAAATCCCTGTAAGCATCTACTATAGCTTTCGAAAACTCCTTTTTTCCCTGAATCACAAAACTGATAGCTGCGAGATGCTCTAACAAAGATTTGACCAGAAAAACCCAGAAAAATTTCCAAGCACGCTCATTTTTATAAACCATGCTCAGACTATTCCGGATATTCAGGTACATTTTCCTTGGACTAGCCCTATCCAATGTGGCTCCTCCAAGATGATATACAGTCACAGTTCCATTATATCCTATCTTCCAGCCTGACTGGCGCATCCTCCAGCAAAGATCAATTTCTTCCATATGGGCAAAAAAATCTGAGTCAAAGCCGGACATTTCATGGAAAACTGATGCATCCACCACCATGCATGCACCTGAAGACCAATCTACATCAATGGTATCATTGTAAATCCCTCTGTCCTTTTCGATAGTATCCCAAATTCTCCCCCTGCAATACGGATACCCGTAAGCATCCAAAAAACCACCCCCAGCTCCTGCATAATCAAATGTATCCCGCTCTTTCCAAGAAAGGATCTTAGGCTGAAGTGCAGCGTATTCAGGATGGACTTCCATCCAACAGATAAGATTTACGTCCCAGGCTGCAGTAACCTCCACATCGGAATTCAACAGGATATAATAATCGTATTGGCCTCTTATGCGGGTAAGTCCCTGGTTGTATCCACCAGTATAGCCGAAATTTTCAGAAAGTTTGATTTGCTGAATCTGTGGATAATGCTCTGTCAAAAAATCAAGTGAAGCATCTGTACTTGAATTATCTACCACCCAAACGTCAAAAGTACTATGCATACAAACGGAAGGAAGAAATGTTTTCAGCATTTCTTCCCCGTTGTAATTCAGTATGACGATGGCGCAGGATTTCAACTGGTTGTTCTTGTTTTTGCAACGATTAGGCAGCCTGTCCTGAACTGGTTTCGGGAGAACCTCTCAATCCGGATAATCATCCTTCTGTGTGTTGCTTGCAACATGACCGATTTCATCCAAACATCCCGCCCAGATCCATTCCGGGGATATTTGGAATCATACCTTCAGTAGCTGCTTTCATTTCTGCCTTGATTTTGACTTCGATGGCTGTCATTGCAATATTAGTGGCAGCGACGATCAGGTCACTCAGCATTTCCTTGTCCTTGGGAGAAAGCAGAGAATCATCGAATTCTATGCTTACTACCTTCCTATCTCCATTCACAGTTACTTTCACCATTCCAGCTCCGGATTCCCCGGTTGCCGTTAGATGCACAAGCTTAGCCTGCGTTTCTTTGATTTTTGCCTGGGCTTCTTTCACTTTGCCCATCATACCCATGATATCAAACATATATTCGTCTTAAGCTATTGTCCTATGATTGTAAGTTCAAATTTACTTTAATCGCGCTATTACTTCTTCCAAACTTAATGATTCTTGCTCTCCTGTTTCCAGATTTTTCAAGGCAATTTTATTTGCTACGATTTCAGCATCCCCGCATATTCCTACAAATGGAATTACTTTCTTCGAAGCAAAATCAAGTTGCTTTTTCATTTTGGACAGCTCTGGATAAAGCTCTGCCTTGATTCCGGCTGCCCTGAATTCCTTTAATAAGCCCAGTGCATACACAAAAGCCTTTTGATCAAAGTGCGCTAAGAGAACTTTCGTGCTCTGCACACTATCTTGAGGAAACAAATTGAGTTCTTCCAACACATCATACAATCGGTCTACTCCAAACGAGAACCCAACTCCAGACATTCCCGAAAGCCCGAATACTCCGGTAAGATTATCGTATCGACCACCTCCACTGACGGATCCGATTGAGACATGGTTTACTTTTACTTCGAATATCGCTCCTGTATAATAAGAAAGTCCACGCGCCAACATGATATCCAACTCTACAAAATCCAGATTTTCCCCCATATCAGCCAAGATCCGAAACACCTCTTCCAATTCGTTTACTCCCTGAAGCCCAATTTCACTGTGAGCCAAAAAATCTTTAAGGAATGCCAACTTGCCGACTTGATCAGCTTCCAATTTCACTAGCGGAGCCAATTTCTCTATAGAACCAGCAGCGAAACCGCGCTCAACTAATTCTTCCTTGACCTTTTCCCAACCAATCTTATCCAGCTTATCTATCGCCACGCAAAGCGGACCTTCTTTGCCAGCTTCACCTATTGCCTCAGAAATCCCTGTCAGCACTTTCCGG
This sequence comes from Algoriphagus resistens, assembly GCF_001442615.1. Taxonomy (GTDB): domain Bacteria; phylum Bacteroidota; class Bacteroidia; order Cytophagales; family Cyclobacteriaceae; genus Algoriphagus; species Algoriphagus resistens. Next base: position 38,198 of record NZ_LMXN01000012.1, read on the forward strand.
TTGTTCAGTTTGATGCAGTAATCGTTTAGTTTCAACTGCTTGAAAACAGATCTAATCATCAGGATTATCTCTGCCTCGCAAAGCAAACTATCTGTCCCTACCACGTCTGCGTCACACTGATAAAATTCCCTATACCTTCCTTTCTGTGGCCTATCTGCACGCCACACAGGCTGTATCTGAAAGCGTTTGAATGGAAAAGTCAGCTCATTTCTATTCATCACTACAAAACGAGCAAAAGGAACTGTCAGATCATAACGTAAGCCTTTCTCGGAAACCTTCGTCAGTGTTTGTTTGTAGCCATGCTGTAAATCATTTTCAGTGACATTTTTTAAATAGTCTCCACTATTTAAAATCTTAAACAGCAGCTGATCTCCTTCATCACCGTATTTCCCGGTTAAAGTGCTGAGGTTCTCCATAGCCGGAGTCTCGATCTGATTATAGCCAAAAAGTTGAAAAGTTCCTTTTATTGTATTTAGGATATAATTTCTTCTGGCCATCTGGATAGTCCCAAAATCCCGGGTTCCTTTTGGCAGACTTGGCTTTTGCATAGCTTGTTTTTTGGTGATTAGCTGCCAAATTTATTCAAAAAAAAGGAAATGCTCCCTGATATCGGGAAAGTCCAGCAATTAAATCCCAAAATAATTTAGGCTTAAAAGAAATGTTTATTTACTTTTGCGACTCGTTTCGAAACAATACTATTAAAAATATACGACCATGGCAGTTACTACACTGAAGAGAAAACTTAAAAGAAAAAGACAATCTCAGACCACACGTGTGATTAAGATCAAGCAATTGTCTGCTCAGCCTGTAATCAGAAACGTGGACGTTGAAGAGCTGAAGAAGTCTTTCGCGAAATAATTTTTATTTCTGCAAAAACATTGAAGGCGGTCATATTGATCGCCTTTTTTCGTTTCAAGTCTCCTATGCACAGAGTTCGATAGGGTAATACAGCTTAAGACTTTCCCTATACTTTGATTTTCAATGAAATAGACAAAAAAAAAAAAAAAAAAAACACGGCAGAGGAGTCCGATACGAAGACTGCAGTTAAGGCTGCATCTATTAAACTTACTACTGAGGCCGCTAACTGAGACTACTTCTCACCTTTCCCCACTCACAATTTTCACAAAACCTTGCCTCTTTTCCCCAACTCCACCACGCTGAGATTTCTTAGTTGTCCGGCTTCCAATTCGAAAAGCAGCATAGTCCGTATCACATGAAACCCACTTTGTCCTATAGCTCCAGGATTCATGTAGAGACAATTCGCAGTCTTATCAAATTCCACTTTGCAAATATGGGAATGACCACAGATAAAAAGGTCAGGGGCTGACTCCTTGATTTTGGATTTGATCCCTTTGGCATAGCGGGGAGGTTTGCCCCCGATGTGTGTCATCAGTACCTTCACTCCTTCGAGCGTAAACTCCTGCCACTCCGGATAAGCCTGCTGCATCTGCATATCATCAATATTCCCATAAACTGCCCGGATGGGTTTGCCAATAGGCAAATCTTCCATTACCGCAAAACTCCCGATATCACCTGCATGCCAAATCTCATCAACTTCTTCCAAATAGGCGAGTGTTTTGTGATCTATATAACTATGGGAATCCGAAATGAGGGCGATCTTGGTAGGCATTTAAACTTAATCTTGCTAAATTTTCATTTCAATATGAACCATGTACCGTTCAGATCAAACTTCAAAACCATGAAACTTCAAAAAATTATATTTCTGATCATTGCTCTCTTTCTGGTTAAGATTGACTTTATCCAGGCCCAAACTTCTGAAGCAAAAACAATTAGTGTGACAGAATTTGAAGAATTAGCAAAAAACAAAGGTGCCGTTAGGATACTGGATGTCCGAACTCCAGAGGAAATGTCAGAGGGGTATGTGCCTAATGCCAAAAACATAGACTTCAAAAACGATAATTTCGAAAAGGAAATCTCTAAACTAGATAAAAACAGGACCTATCTTCTTTATTGCAAAACCGGAATTAGGGCCGCAAATGCAGCCGCAAAAATGAAAGCTGCCGGATTCATGTACATTTATTCCTTAGATGGCGGAATTGACGCTTGGAAAGAAGCTGGAAAACCCATAGAAAAATGGCAGTAATCAAATCAATCAATCCTTATTCGGGAGAATTACTTAAAGAATTCAACTCACTTTCTGAAGAAGATATTGAGAAAAAACTAAGCGTTGGCACAGTCGCATTTTCCAGTTGGAAAGAAATTGATTTTGCCAAAAGGGCAGAACTGATGAACAATGCTGCGACAGTATTGAAAGAAAACAGGGAAAAATACGCCAGGATCATTTCCCTTGAAATGGGAAAAATACGCAGAGAATCCCTAGCGGAGGTGGACAAGTGCGCTTTGGTGTGCCGGTATTATGCGGAAAAATCTGAAAAACTCCTCAAAGATGAGCCCGTCGACTTGCCGAATGGTAAAAAAGCCAAAGTTATCCATCAGCCACTTGGAATCATTTTGGCTGTTATGCCCTGGAATTTTCCCTTTTGGCAGGTATTTCGTTTTGCCGCTCCGACGTTGATGGCCGGAAATGTAGGCGTTTTAAAACACGCATCCAATGTGCCGCAATGTTCATTGGCCATTGAAGAGGTATTTATTGAAGCGGGATTTCCCGAAGGCATTTTTCAAAGTCTCCTGATTGATTCGGAAACCACAACCAAACTGATAGAAGATCAACGTATCAAAGCTGTCACTCTTACCGGAAGTGAAAAAGCCGGCTCATCTGTAGCTTCGGCAGCAGGAAAACATATCAAAAAATCACTGCTGGAACTGGGCGGAAGTGATCCATTCATCGTGTTGAAGGATGCAGATATTAAGAAAGCCGCGGAAACAGCCGTGAAAGCCAGAATGATAAATTTTGGTCAAAGCTGCATTGCTGCCAAGCGATTTATTGTCGTAGAAGAGATTTACGAGAAGTTCTTAACACTTTTTGCAGAGAATTTCAAAAGCCTAAAGCAAGGAGATCCTATGGAGGAAGGCTCTGATTTTGCCTGCATGGCAAGACCTGACTTGGCAGAGGATCTCTACAATCAGGTGAGCAAATCTCTAAAATCGGGAGCGACGCTTATCTGCGGGGGAGAGAAGCCCGAAAAGGATTCTGCTCTCTTTTCTCCTACTATTCTTGCAGACGTTCCGACTACCGCTCCAGCCTATTACGAAGAGCTATTTGGTCCTGTAGCTACTATCTTCAAGGTAAAAAATGAAGAAGATGCCATTGCACTCGCCAATGATTCGGAATTTGGACTAGGCGCCTCCATTTGGTGTGAGGACATAGAAAAAGCATCCGGACTTGCAGGTAAAATCGAAAGCGGCGCGGTATTTATCAATGCAATGGTAGCGTCCGATCCGCACCTGCCTTTTGGAGGGATAAAAAAATCCGGTTACGGGAGAGAATTGGGCAGATACGGGATTTTAGAGTTTGTTAATTCAAAAACAGTGTATTTGGGTTAATCAATTAGGCATTAAGCATTCTTAATTTTTGGTTTTGGTCAATTCCTTTCTATTTTTACGAGCCAAAATTTTGTCATAAACTAATGAGAGAAATACAGTTTCGAGAAGCCCTAAGAGAGGCAATGTCTGAAGAAATGAGACGTGATAAAGACGTTTTTCTGATGGGCGAGGAAGTTGCTGAATATAACGGAGCATACAAAGTATCCCAAGGAATGCTGGATGAATTCGGTCCAGAGCGGATTTATGACACACCGATTTCCGAGCTTGGATTTTCAGGATTAGCTGTAGGTGCGGCGATGAACGGCTTAAAGCCGATTATCGAGTTCATGACTTTCAACTTCTCACTGGTAGCAATAGATCAGATTATCAACTCCGCTGCAAAAATGCTAGCCATGTCCGGCGGGGCCTACAGCGTGCCGGCAGTATTCAGAGGACCTACAGGCAATGCAGGCCAATTGGGTGCTACCCACTCATCGAATTTCGAAAACTGGTTTGCAAATACCCCAGGCTTGAAAGTGATCGTCCCTTCGAATCCTTACGATGCAAAAGGTCTATTAAAAGCCGCCATCCGGGATCCCGATCCGGTGATCTTTATGGAATCTGAAGTAATGTATTCTGACAAGGGCGAAGTACCTGAGGGAGAATATCTTCTTCCTATAGGTGTAGCTGAAGTCAAGAGAAAAGGAAAAGATGTTACTGTCATTTCCTTTGGAAAAGTGATGAAAGTTGCATTGGAAGCTGCTGAAGAAATGGCAAAGGAAGGCATAGAAGCTGAAGTAATTGATCTTCGGACAGTGCGACCGATCGATTACGCTACCTGTCTGGATTCGATAAAGAAGACCAATCGTGTAGTGATCGTTGAGGAAGCCAACCCAATCGCAGGTATATCATCAGAATTGACTTATCACTTCCAGAGATATGCTTTTGACTACCTGGACTCTCCTGTGATACGGGTGAATTCCATGGATATTCCTTTGAGCTACTCTCCAACTTACATTGAGGCTACTTTGCCTAATGTGAAGCGAACCGTAGAAGCGATCAAAAAAGTGTGCTACAAAGAGTAGACGTACTGAAATCCTAAAAAAGCCCGACTTCATCAGAAAATGGAAGCCGGGCTTTTTTTTGTAGTAAGTATTTAGACACAGGATAGTATTGACTTCAAGACCTGAAAAAGAGCGAGATTCATGACATTAGGATCAAGAGCCAAATTTCAGGTTCACAAGTCACTAGGCTTGAGTCAAAATTGATATATTTTCTAAATTCAGACCGACTCCCTATGCACAGGCGTTATCAATGAATCAAAAGAAATACCTGCGTTCTCCTACCGAAAACGTTAGCGTCCCCTGCGGTAAAAACAAAAAAAGCCCGCCTTCATCTGAAAGCGGGTTTTTTCTCTTGTAACCCAATCTACTATTTACTTTCTTAATTACTTGTTCTGCTGCATTTCGACTCCACCACCTTCACTTCCGCCTTCTTTCAGGTCATCGTTATTTATTGATTTCTTCCTTCTAGGCTTCTGATCCATGCTTAGCTTGCCTATTCTGTAGCTGAAGTTGATTTTGAAGTTCATGTTTCTCATGATGTTCGTGCTATTCTGAACAATTGTAGGAGTGACGATCTCATTTTTCATCTTAAATTCCTTGGTCAGGAAGTTATCCGCTCCAAAACCAATGGTTCCTCTTTTCTCATCAAACTGTTTATTGATTCCCATCCCATACATGTAGAACCCTCCAGAAGTACCCTGTAACTGAACCTGACGTCCCCTGGCAAATGTAAATGCCTGTATCTGCCAATCTCTAGGGAGTGTGTAGTTACCGAAAAGTCGTCCGCTGACCACAAAACCTTCATTAGATGCTGCGAAAGCCGGGTCGGAAAGCCCATTATCAAGCAAAGCATAATAGGCATCCACACTAGCATTCAAAGAGAATTTATTGTTGATACTTATATTGGTAAAGATGTTTGTACCAAAAGCTCTTTCATGACCTATATTGTCGTATCCAGTGTAGATCACGCCATCATCTTCTACCGTTCTTACCGCCTGGATAGATCCTGTGGTGTTTCTAAAGAAACCGCTGAAACTAACCATAGTACTTTTGAAGAAGGTGCTGTAACCCAACTCATAGTTGTCAGTGAGTTCAGGATCCAGTTCTGGATTACCCTGAGAAATCTGAAGCGGGTTAGAAGCATCAATGTTTGGATTCAGGAATCGAAGTGAAGGACGTGAGATTCTTCTGTTATATGAACCTTTGATCATATTGCCGTTGGCAAGCTTTCTACTCAGATTCAAACTTGGGACAATAGTACCATAAGAGGGGATATCTACAGCAGAAGATTCAGTTCTAAAATCAGCATTGATCGTGGTGTATTCGTATCGGATACCTGGCTTGATCGTGTAATTTTTGAACAAAGTTGTGGTATAAGACACATACCCAGCTGTTACATTCTGATCGTAGTTAAAATCATTGCTCAAATCCGGATTTGGGTCTTCTACATATTCTCCATCAGCCCCCTCTGCTTGGAAATAGGCAAAATCAGAATACGCCTTTCTCAAAATATTTTTAGCACCATATTCTAGTATAGATTTCCCCTCTTTTCCTAGTGGCTCCACCAGGTCCAACTGAATGGTAAACTCTTCATTTCTACTTGGATTGTCATTTTTCAGCCTGGAATCAATGGTAGACAGATCCTCTTCGAAAAGTGTATTCACAAAGGAGTTCTCCCCATTGTTACGGCTATACAACGTCAGCAGAGAAATTTCTTTGCCTTTCTTCTCAAACGTTTTGGTATAGTTCAGGCTGATATCTACAGAATTAGAATTGTCCTTAGTATCCGTTTCTCGTAGAGCCACACGGGTCAAATCTCCATCGAGGTAATTTTCGGTTAAGAAATTCTCTTGGAAGTTATTCCTATTTCTGATCCCGAAATTCACAGCTGCATTCAAGAAATTGTACTCATCTATTTCATAGTCTACTCCAAAATTATATCTCCCAAAAAGATGTGTGCTTTTGGTATCTGCCATCTGAAGAACAGTAGAAGTAGTCCCATCCAGATTGGTAGTCACCTGCTTATTTTCGAAGCTCCCGTTGATATTATAACCAGCTCTACCAAATCCTCCCAAGGTAAACCCAAACTTGCCCTTTCTGGCACTCGCGTTCAATCCAAAATCCGATCCTCTAAGGCCTGCACCTGTACGGATATTCGCAGACATACCTTGCAGGTTATTCTTTTTGGTCACGATATTGATCACGCCTGAAGTACCTTCAGCATCGTATTTTGCAGAGGGAGAAGTAATTACTTCCACAGATTTAATTTCATCTGCAGGAATCTGCTTCAACGCATCGGTAATGCTGCTGGCAGCAATAGCGGAAGGTCTGTTATCAATCAACACCGTGATATTGCTGCTTCCTCTCATAGAGACGTTTCCGTCTAGGTCCACAGATAGCATCGGTACTCTTCTAAGCACATCCGTACCGTCACCGCCAGCCGTGGTCTTATCATTTTCCGCTTTGTAGATCGTACGGTCTACCCGTTCCTCGATCAAATCACGCTGTCCCTGAACCGTTACTTCTTCCAGCGCCAGACCTTCGTCAGTCATCTCTATTTCTCCAATATTCACATCCCCGGTCTTGGATGCTACTTGGATACCAGTGATTGTTTTGGTTTCAAAACCCAAAAAACTTAGCTTCAAATCATAGGTTCCAGGGTCCATACCCGTGATAAAAAACATACCATCTCCATCAGCAACTGCCCCTGCCACATTTGTCTCGCTTCCGGATACATACAAAGCTGCGGTAGCGTAGGCGACAGGCTCCCCGGTTTTAAGATCCTTTGCTATACCGACAATTTTAGCTGGAGTGGACTCCTTTCCAGAAGACTGCTGGGCTACCACGCCATTGGTAGTAAGTAGGAGAATAACTGCTAGGATGTTGAATAATTTTTTCATTTGTTGTAGATAGTTACTTTTTTGGGTCGGTGATTCGGTAGTGCCTTTTAGTTATTTAAGTCATTGCCAGTACACCCGGGAAGCCTGTCATGCAGGACTTGTGCTATTTGATACCCCAAAGCAACAGGGTTTGTTTCGCAGTTTTTCCGTAAATAGACGGTTGGGGCAGTTTCATCGACAAACACCCTATTTTATCGGATCAAAACCTCCATTTAAACTCTGAGTCATTTTATCAGCCAGTTTGTACTTTTGGTAGTCACAATCAACGGATTCGCAGATTTAATTTTATATAAAGGAGTGCTTTGCGTTAGTTTGGATACTGAAAATCAGATTTATGATCAATCTAAGTCCCAAAAGGAGAGTTTCTATTCTTGTACATATTCTGGGCTGGACTATGCTCAGCACAGTGCTTTTACTACTTTCACCTCTTTCCTGGCGGGTTGACATTCCTGTAGAATTCTGGGTGCGTCAAGTATTCATGGCCATACTTCTGCTCTGCATATTCTATATCAACATGCTATGGTTTGTGCCTAAGGTTTTGCTGGAAGGAAAGCATGCTATATACCTTTTGACCATAATTCTTGGGGGAGTGCTTTTTGTGGGCGTTCTTATTTATGCAGAAAGTTTCCTGAATTTGCCGGAACTGATGCATAGGGCTTTTAATCCAGACGAACCCTATGTTCCTAAGCCCCGAAGGTCTTCAGGTGATATATTCAATATTATGCTGTACCTATTGACCATAGGGATCAGTACATCTGTGGCGTCAGTGCAAAAATGGCAAAAAGATGAATCGCTCAGAAGAGAACTGGATCAGCAACGGATTAATACTGAGCTTTCTTACCTAAAGGCCCAAATCAATCCCCACTTCTTTTTTAATACGCTAAATAATATCTATGCCCTGACTAATCTAGATGTGAAAAAAGCCCAGGAAGCTCTTTTGAAACTCTCCCGAATGATGCGCTATGTATTGTATGAAAATCAGAAAAATGAAACTTTACTCAGCCGGGAAGTTAGTTTTATCAACGATTACATAGAACTGATGAAAATGAGGCTGACCGAAAAAGTCACGCTAAATATCTCCATCGACGAACCAAAAGATGATCTGGTGATTGCCCCCATGCTTTTGCTCCCATTTATGGAGAATACGTTCAAACATGGAGTAAGCAGCCAGCAGCAAAGCGAAATTATGATTAAATTGGAAATCATGGGCACAACACTCTTTTTCGAAACTCGTAACCATATTTTTCCGGTACATTCTGAAAGTCCAGAAGCAAAGGAAAATGGCATTGGACTAGTAAATACCCAGAGAAGACTGAGCCTTCTCTATCCAAACAAACACCGCCTGAAACTTGGCAAAGACGAATCCAAAGAAGAGTATTGGGTGAACCTTACGATAAATCTCGAATGAAACTCAACTGCGTAGCCATAGACGATGAACCTCTTGCACTGGAATTACTCAGTAAATTCATCGAGCAAACTTCTTTTTTGAATCTGATCGGCAAGTTTTCCAATGCAATTGAAGCTTTGGGATTCATCAATCAAAACGAAGTACAACTTGCTTTTATGGATATTCAGATGCCTGATTTGTCAGGGATGGAGCTGGCCCGGGTACTGGATGGGAAGAAAAACTCTGACAAAACAAGGATTATTTTTGCGACTGCCTACCATCAATTTGCCATTGAAGGATATAAGGTGGAAGCACTAGACTATCTCCTTAAACCGTACAGCTACGAGGAATTCTTGAATGCCGCTACGAAAGCATTTTCCTATTTCGAGAAACAACCCCAAGCTAAATATGAATCTTCAACTGTTGATTCCTCCACACCCGAGTACATTTTTCTCAAAGTGGAATACCAGCTCGTCAAAGTAATGCTGAAGGACGTTGCTTATGTAGAAGCTTACAAGGACTATGTAAAAGTTCATTTGTTATCGAAACCCAACCCATTGCTTTCTCTCACAAGTTTGAAAAGCATGGAGGAACTGCTCCCATCCGACAAGTTTATGCGGGTTCATCGCTCATATATTGTGGCTTTGGACCACATCGACTCGGTATCCAAAAATGTGATCCAACTAGGCAAAAACCATATTACAGTAAGCGATAACTACAAGGATGTATTCTTGGAGTTTATGAGCAGATGGATGAACTAAGTGATCAATAAACGCTGCTTAAATATTCTTCAGCTGTCATCACTGACAAAATCGATTTCTTATAATCTTTTCCATTTCGAGTAATAATGATGGAGCAATTCGCTTGCAAGGCTGTATAATATTGAACAGCATCTTCAAAATTCTTAAATCCAGAATTCAATCCTTTTTCAATTATCTCTTCATCCACAGCACATACCTCACATAGAATTTTAAACATTCTAAGTTTCTTTAAAACTGAATCTGAGGTTTCATACTTGCTTAAAACGTAATCTATTGTGGTAAATGAAAGCGGGGAAACAATTATTTTAATTCTCTTCTGATCTGCTAACGTCACAACCTTAGCAACTGCATCATAAAAAGGGACTCTTTCCCCCAGCAAATCCAAAATGACATTGGTATCCAAAAAAATTCTACTCATCTGTATTTCTGATCCAAATAGTCAGCACGATCCTTTTTATAGTCGTAATCAGCAGGAATTTTTACCCCTGAAGAAAGACTTTTTACAAAGGGAGATATTTCGAGTTCCTCAGCTGGTTGGGTTGAAGTCAATGAATTAAGGTAATTCTCAATCAGTCGAGACAAGCTCATCTTCTTCATAGATGCATAGCGTTTAGCTTTTTCAATTACCTCCTGATCAAGCTTTAAGGTGAGTTTAGTGTCCATACCATTTTATTTATACGTGCAAATATAATTGTTTTGTACGTAAACACCTTAAGCCAGGTTTCCAGTCTTTTTACAACGTCTTCTACTTATTATTGACCCCACATGATCCAGGTCAGCAAAACCAGGTCAGCGTCAGTGACCACAATAAGGAATCTATTCTTGGAATTTATGAGTAGATGGATGTATTAATCTGAACATCACAAAAGCAAAAGGCTGTTTCCCGGATTCGAAAACAACCTTTTCCCCTAATTACGATCTGATCAATCAACCCTCACATAAGGTAAGCTAACCATGCATGCCGCATTAAATGGACAAATGTAAATAAGCTCGGAATAATCTTCTGCAATGGCATATTCATTACTTAAACCAGTTCCCTGGCTAAGAGTCAACTCTTCTTTTGGCATATAGTTAATGTCAGCAATTCCCATATGAAACGACTCATTATAGGAGATAGTGACTTTCCCATCTGCAACAGAATAAGTACCGGAAAAATATTCCCTAAAACCTAAAATCTCTTCCGATCCAATTTCGGTGGTATAACTTTCACCACGCACAGTACCGTCAGATTTGAACTCCAATAGATCCACAAAATTAAACATGGCCTCGCCCCACCCCATATTTCCTTCAGAGGTACGCTCATAAGTTCCTTCTATCCTCAGATTCGGAGAGGGATCTGCCACGTCTTTGCAACTAAAAATCGTAATAGCTAATACGATAAATGGGAATAGTTTTTTTTTCATAGTTAAGGGACTGAAAGTGAACTTACCGTATGATTAGTTTTATAAAAACAGATTCTTAACCCTTACGTCTTGCTGCTATAAAACGCTACAAGCGAGGTTATTTCTCTAAAAAAACATGGAATCGACTCTGCTTAACCTAACCACAAAACCGGCATAGCTTTTATTTCCTCTGTATTAACTTCCGTGGCCACTGTGGTACAAAGAAAAACCCGATCACTCGACCGGGTTTTTCTTTTTATCTTCTTCCTTTTCCCTGTGGAAGCATCTTACTCATGGCTGCTTTAGCTCCGCCCATTTTGTTCATTTGCTTCATCATCTTACGCATATCAGCAAACTGCTTCATCAGATTATTTACCTCCACGATCGTTCTACCAGATCCGGCAGCAAGTCTCTTTCTTCTACTTCCATCGATCAGGTCTGGATGCTCCCGCTCTGCCGGAGTCATAGAACGGATGATAGCCTCGATCGGCTTGAAGGAATCATCATCTATATCCAAGCCTTTCATTGCCTTGCCCATCCCGGGGATCATTCCCAGCAAATCTTTGATATTGCCCATCTTCTTCACCTGCTCCAGCTGAGAGAGGAAATCATCAAAATTGAAATTATTGGAGCGGATTTTAGAATTTATACGCTTGGCTTCATCCTCATCAAAGGACTGCTGAGCTCTCTCCACCAAGGAAATCACATCACCCATTCCAAGGATCCGCTGTGCCATACGATCCGGGTGGAACACATCCAGATCCTCCATTTTCTCTCCGGTAGAAATAAACTTAATCGGTTTATTTACCACGTGTCGAATGGAAATCGCAGCACCACCCCGCGTGTCCCCGTCGAGTTTGGTCAGCACCACTCCGTCAAAATTCAATCGCTCATCAAAGGTCTTGGCCGTATTCACTGCATCCTGACCAGTCATGGAATCGACTACAAAAAGCGTCTCTGAAGGATTTAAGGCTTTTTTCAACGCCTCGATCTCATTCATCATCACATCATCAACAGCCAGACGGCCAGCTGTATCGACTATTACTGTTTTCTTGCCCGTTTTTTTCGCATAAGCAATCGCATTGCCGGCGATCTCTAAGGCATTTTTATTCTCAGGCTCAGCATATACTTCTACACCGATCTGCTCACCCAATACTTTCAGCTGATCAATCGCCGCAGGTCGATAAATATCACAGGCCACCAGCAATACTTGGCGTCCCTGCTTTTTCAGATGCGCCCCCAGCTTTCCTGTGAAAGTGGTTTTACCGGACCCCTGAAGGCCGGAGATCAAGACTATCGAAGGATCGCCTGAAATTTTGATATCCTCCTTTTTACCCCCCATAAGCTTGGTCAGCTCTTCTTGGGTGATTTTGATCAATAGCTGACCAGGCGAAACAGCAATCAGTACATCCCGGCCTAAGGCCTCAGTTTTGATCGTATCGGTGACTTCTTTGGCTACTTTATAGTTTACATCCGCATCGATCAACGCTCTTCTGATCTCTTTGACGGTCGTTGCGACGTTTATTTCGGTGATTGTTCCGGTTCCTTTCAGCGTTTTGAAAGCCCGGTCTAATTTTAAACTTAAATTATCAAACATTCCTTGTATGGCTATTTGCTGCAAAAGTAATGATTTTCATCAGTGATAGAAAGTAGTCTGTCAAGTGTTTATAATTGTTTTTCAGTGGTCACATGAAATCTTGCAAGGTAAATCATTCCACTGTGCGCCGTTCTTCGTCATGCTTGATTTGATCTAGTACAGCGACTCTCGTCCTATTTTTGTAGATGGGGTTTCCCCATAAATCCCTAATTTGCACCAGCATAAATTTTCCAAAGAAAACTTATTTTCATGCAGCTGAATTTCCAAAAAGACGTACTTCCCCATCTGGTGGGAATCGCAATTTTCTATGCTATTGTAGTGGTGTACTTCGCACCTGTGGTACTACAGGATCAGGTGATCATGCAAGGCGATATTCTAAAATGGGAAGGCTCCGCCAAAGAAGCAATAGATTATCGCGCAGCTACGGGCGAGGAAGCTTTATGGACCAACAGTGTTTTTGGAGGAATGCCTGCCTACTTTGTCAGTTTGGAGTTTGCCGGTGACATTACCACATTTTTATTGTCTCTCATCACATTAGGCCTTCCACATCCTGTGAACAGTCTTTTTCTCGGAATGGTCGCTATGTATGCCTTGATGCTGACCTTTGGAGTCAGGCCGGTATTTGCGATCATTTCCAGCATTGCATTTTCGATGAGCTCGTATAATCTTTTAAGTCTGGCAGCTGGACACAATGCCAAAATTTGGGCCGTTAGTCTGATACCGATGATTTTTCTCGGAATCCACTTGGCATTCCAAAAGAAAAAATTACTCGGTGCGGGAATACTTGCGCTTGGTCTTCTCCTACAATTGAAGTTTAACCACGTTCAGATCACCTATTATACCCTGATTATTTCGGTGATCTATGTCATAGTTCGGCTTGTTTTTGACTGGAAAAAAGAAGGATTCTCCGAACTGGCAAAAACGATTGCTTTCCTAGCCTTAGGGGCCACCCTAGCTGTGGGGGGAAATATAGGAAGAATAGCAACAGCCATGGAATACGCCCCTTATTCTACCCGTGGCAAAGCAACATTGGAATCTGCATCTGCAGGATTGGACAGGGATTATGCATTTTCCTGGTCCAATGGCAAACTGGAAACCCTGACATTTTTGGTTCCCAACTTCTACGGCGGCGGAAGTAGCACTCCACTCGGTGAAAACACCGAATCAGAAAAAGCACTCCGAAGCAATGGCCTGGACCCTGCTCAGATCAATGGATTCCTCCAGGGAGCTCCTACCTATTGGGGAGATCAGCCCTTCACCGGAGGCCCGATTTATGGAGGAGTAATTTTGGTTTTCCTTGCATTCATCGGAATCTGGGCTGCTCCAAAGGAAAGTCTTTATACGTTTGGGGTGATCATAATTCTTTCGTTAATGCTGTCGTGGGGAAAAAACCTGAGCTGGTTTAACTACCTTCTTTTCGATATTCTTCCAGGGTATAATAAATTCCGGGCAGTTTCCATGGCTTTGGGAATGACTCTCTTTGCGGTTCCTGCTTTGGCAGGTATTTCTTTAGAGAGGCTTTACAGGAGTAAAGATTTCAAACCACTCTACATCTCCGCTGCTTCAGTTGGGGGTATTTTGCTTTTATTAGCTATAGGGGCTGGAATATTCAGATTTGAAGGAGCAGCTGATTCGGGTTTGCCTGATTGGTTGGTAAATGCCCTTCGTCAAGACCGTGAATCCATGCTCTCGGCAAGTGCATGGAGAAGCCTGGCTCTTGTAGCGGCAGCTTTTGCATTAATATACTTTGCACTGAAAAACAAAATCTCGGACATGGTCTTGGGACTTGGCATTTTTGCTTTGGTCACAATAGATCTATGGACTGTAAATAAGCACTACCTCAATGACAGCTCCTTCCAAGGGAACCCGAGCAGAACCTATTTCGCTGAAACTCCTGCATATCAGGAAATCGCCAAAGACAGTGGTTATTTTAGGGTGTTGGATCTTACAGAAGGTCTTACATCTACCGGAAAGTCGCCCTACAGATTCCACAGCTTAGGTGGTTATCATGGCGCCAAAATGCGCAGATATCAGGATTTGTTGGACAATCGGTTAAGTTTTGAACTGAATGACTTTGTCACCAAAGCGAAGGAAGGAAATTTTGACTTTGCAGGTATACCGACGATTAACATGATGAATACCAAATACATCATCGCCGGAACTGCTGCAAACGCGGTGTTTGAAAATCCGGAGGCAAACGGACCTGCTTGGGTTCCTTCGCAGCTAGTGCCTGTAGGAACAAATCAAGAAGAAATGGATGAGCTGGGAAGAATTGACACCAAAAACCAAGCGACTTTAAACACAGCTGAATTCGGTGAGATAAGCGCCGGAAGCGGCCAGATCACCCATACTTCATACGCCCCAAATGAATTGAAATATCAAGCTCAGATGAACCAGGAAGGACTTGTTGTTTTTTCGGAAATCTATTATCCTCAGGGATGGACAGCAACAATCGACGGTAAGGAAACTGAAATATTAAGAACGAATTACCTACTTCGCGGCTTGATTGTTCCCGCAGGAACTCACGAGATTGTTTTCAAGTTTGAACCAAAAAGTTACACTGCCACCAAAACACCGATGATCATATTCCAATACCTAATTGTATTGTCTTTGATCGGCGGAATAGTTTTTACGATCAAGGACAAGAATGAAAGAGGATAAGGACAAAGTCGTCAGTTTTTACGACCAGTTTGCCGAGAAGCAGGAAAGGACCGGAATAAACTCCCTGCACTTAAATATCCTGGACAAGGTGAAGGGTGCGGGTTTGAATGCAAATAACAGCATTTTGGAAATAGGTTGCGGGATTGGGACAGTTAGCCATTTGCTCGCCAATCAAGTGAAACAAGGAGATGTTCTTGCTGTTGACATTTCTACTGAGAGTATAGAAAAAGCAAAAGTACTTTGGAAGGATCAGACCAATCTTAAATTCGAAGTTTCGGATATGTCTGACTTTGAAAAGCCCGGAAAAACCTTTGACTTCTTTGTGTTTCCTGATGTATTGGAGCACATTCCGGTGGATCAGCATCATCTTCTTTTCCGGAATATCTACAAGCATTCACATCAGGATTCAGTGATTTTCATCCACATCCCAGCTCCCAGATATTTGCAGTGGATGATAGAAAATGAGCCACAGAAACTACAGGTAATCGACCAGCCGTTAGACTCAGGAGATCTCATTAAAAGCATTACCTCTAATGGTTTTTATCTGGAAAAAATGGAAACCTACCCGGTCTTCTTCGAAGAAAAAGATTATCAATACTTCGTGTTCAGAGCTTCCAAACCCCTGTTCAAATCCACACAAAGAAGCAAATGGGAGGTTTTGAAGGAGCGAATTAGCATCCGATTAAGACACGGAATCATCTCATAAGCACATGGAATCAAACTGCCTAAAGAAAGCAGACAGGCATGAGATTCGTTATGGCTTCTGAAAGACAAATTATAAACATATGAAAATTGCAGAAAACACAGTCGTCGGACTCACATACGAACTAAAGGTAAGCAAAGAGGCAGATGAAATAGAATCAGCTCCATTCAGTGTGGAAATCCGTGACTCAGAAGATCCGTTTTATTTCCTTTTCGGAGCAAGTGACCTCCCGGAGAAATTCGAAGAATTACTACTCGGCAAAGAGCAAGGAGAGGAGTTCTCCTTTGTGATTCCAGTGGCGCAAGCATATGGAGAAATCGATGAAGATTTAATTGTGAATCTTCCAAAATCACAGTTTTCCGATGAAAATGGCTTCAATCCAGAAATGCTGCAAGAGGGGAATTTTCTCCCGCTTATGGACGAAGATGGTTATCCTATGCAGGCAAAAATACTAAAGGATCTAGGGGAAGAAATCCTGCTGGATTTTAACCATCCACTGGTAGGCTTTGACCTCCATTTTGATGGAAATATCCAAGAAGTACGGGAAGCTTCTGCCGATGAGTTGGCACATGGGCATGTTCATGGCGCACACGGAGCGCATGACGAGGAATAACAAGCTGTAACTAGCAGTAAGAGGTAAGAAGCCGTACTTCTTACCTCTTACCGGCTATAACCGAAATCTCCCCTTTTAATACTTCAGAATTGAGAAGGACGCTTATCTTCATTTTAAGCACTTTTGTAGCTTGCACACATAAAACTTCGGAGCAGCGTGTTGACTCTTCTCTGGAAAAGGAACAAGCCTACATACGGGCTATTGAAGGGGAGGATGAACACCTGGATAGTGAAACCATCAAAAGAGGTGAGGTTTTGATCTCTTACTCAGACTGTGCAGAATGCCACAAATCTGATAAAAAAGCAAAAGGACCGGCATTTCAAGACATCGCAAAAAGGTATCCCATCAAGCAAGTATACATAGATCTACTTGCTCAAAAGGTAAAATCCGGAAGCAGGGGATCTTGGGGAAGCCCGATCATGCCACCGCATCCCCGGATTACCGATGAAGATGCCAAGGCAATGGTGAGTTATATACTTTCTTTGGAAATTCAGCCTTAGGCCTGTTCATCTTCCACTTTTTCATGTGCAATATCCGCCAAATCCTCTTCCATTATCCATCCTTTGCCAATTGCATAGCGAGAAGCTTCCAGCGTAGTCTCCACCAAAAGCATTTTTACCCCCAGTTCATTTAATTCCTCACTTATCTGCTTCACTGACGCATGTCGCGAAGCATGTACATCACGTATAAAAACAATCAATATCCTTCCGGGAAACTCCTTCACAACCTGTAGATAAATTGCGGGATCTTCCTGTCCGCTATCTCCTATCAGTATAAAGGGAAGAAGGGAATAAGTGGAAAGAATCTGGCGGATTTGCGCCAGCTTATGCTCAGAATGACTCCCTGAGATCAACTCTGTCCGCGACAGACCAATATCCCGGAGCATCAATGGTCCTTTGGGAATATGGTGGATCTGAAGGAGTTCATTGAGAAAATCGTACAAATTCCAGGGACTGCTGGAAACGTAAAAAAAAGGGTTGCTTTCTACGCCATCCGTGCCTTTTTGCAATGCCTTATAGAAAGCTGCAACACCAGGAAATGGCACTCTTGTATGTGCATTTTTGGCAAAAGTGGTTTTCAGCATCTCGGTCATACGCATTGCTCCTGTAGGGATTATTGTGTCATCTATATCTGAGATGATACCATAATCTAAATTCCCTACGGGAAGAAAAACATATCCAATAGCGGTGACTTCCCCTTGGTTTCTGATCACCTGATCGATTAATGCCAACTTGATCTGTTGCCAGCGTGCCAGAATTTGGATGTCCTTCTTCGGGTGAATTTTAAATTCAAAATAACCTTCCTCGTCAGTTTTCACGACATATTCCTTGTCCAGGAATTGTGCCTTCACCTGAACGCCTGGAATCACCACACTCATAAATCTCCTACGCATTCTGCCTATATTTCTCCAGATGCTATCTTCAGGAGTTGATTCGCCAATCCTATTGTCCCGGATCACTCTTCCTACCAGTAGAATTTCCTTCTCATTACCAAATCCTTCAAATGGAACTATTAAAAGAGATTTTACCAAGCCCAATTTGATCCAGAGCCATAACGTCAACTTGTTAACAGCCAGTTTGAGCTCGTAGAGAATTGTTAGTGGTATATTTCTTTTTTCCACACTCAAAAGTCCATCACTTTGGAATCATCCCAACTCACATAAACCCGGTCTCCCACGTCGTATTTTCGCTGGGGATCGTCTATTTCCCAGATTATTCCGCTCTCCTTGAGCTGTACTTGAAGAGAATTGAAGTGTACCAAAAAACGCGAATCGGTGACGTGTGCCAGTAATCCGCCTTTGGTTCTCAGTTTTACATCAGCGGGCCGAATGTAGCCGTTCCTAGCATTTGGAAGTTTATTTATTGGACTAAAAAGCCTTGCTACATATTTGGTTTTTGGCTTCTCACAAAGCTGCCTGGAGCTACCTTTTTGTACGACCCTCCCTTTTTGTAAAATGATCAGGTTATCAGTCAATCTCAGTGCATCGTCTAAATCATGCGTCACAAAAACCACTGTCGTCCCCGTGGCACGAAATGTCTCTTTCAATTCAGAAATCAAATGGTGGGTCTGAATGGTATCCAGTGAAGAAAAGGGCTCATCGAGTAAAAGGATATCAGGCTCCACAGCCATTGCTTTGCCTATTGCCACTTTTTGCTTTTGCCCTCCGGAAAGCTGACGTGGATACCGCTCTCGGAAAGCACTCAAGCCAAGAAGCTGGAGCAAATATTCTACTCTGTTTTTGGAGTAGGTTTTCTCGTAGTGGAGCAATTGTCTGGAGATATTCTCTTCCACATTGGAATTGGGATACAGATGGAAGTTTTGATGAATCAGCCTGATTTCATCATAGCCTGAAACAATTTTCTGATTCGGATTTAAAATAGGCTCCCCTTCCAAGAAAACTTCTCCGGTATCCTGAGCCTCCAATCCAGCCATTATTTTGAGCAATGTGCTCTTCCCCGATCCGCTTTCACCTACAATGGCCAGAAAGGCGCCCTTCTCCAGCTCCAGGGAAAAAGGATACAGGGCAGGTTGCTCATCATAAGATTTGGATACATTGGTAATAGAGAAATAACTCATGGGCGGATTTCGGCTTGCAGTTTTTTGGTCAAGCTGCCAAAGATAAGTTCGTAAGAATGATCTGCCAATTCCAAGATCAAGCGATCAGGCACATTCCCCGTCGTGCTCACAGTAT
Source organism: Algoriphagus resistens (assembly GCF_001442615.1). Taxonomy (GTDB): domain Bacteria; phylum Bacteroidota; class Bacteroidia; order Cytophagales; family Cyclobacteriaceae; genus Algoriphagus; species Algoriphagus resistens. The sequence continues at coordinate 57,402 of NZ_LMXN01000012.1, forward strand.
TCCAGTGCTTCTTATTCATGTGAAAACCCGGGACTATCCCGGGGTGCTCCTCGCGTAATTCCGCTGCTCGCTCGGGGTCACATTTGAGGTTAACGGATTGAAACATCTCAATAGAAGTAAGGGAAAAAATCTTTCCTCCTACCCGAAAGACCAAGGTATCTTCCCCAAATGGGGTATCTTCAGTAACACCCGGCATGGCTAGGCAGTAATCGCGGTAATATTCTAGGGTCATTAGGAAAACATAAAGTGGACGATCTAAAATCCAAGCTGGAATTTACCTAGAAAAAATGAAGTGACCTTTTACCCGAATCCATAATTCAGTAATTTCCACCAAACTCCACCTCCACATGAAGACAACTATATCACTGATTTCCCTGCTTCTCTTGCTGGGCAGCTGCGGCTCGCTTAATAAATCCAAACTGGCCAAAAGGGACCTGAAGAAAGACATAGAGTTTGTCACAAGCGAAGGTTCTATAGTAATAAGACTCTATGATGACACCCCCTTAAGTCGCAATAATTTCCTCACATTGAGCAAAGAAGGAATGTATGACAGCATCCTTTTTCATCGGGTGATAGATAAATTTATGATTCAGGCCGGCGAAGCATTTGATGAAGAAGCATTTATAAAAAAGAAGAATTCGCTGAATCAATCAGAGATGGTTGCACCTGAGATTTCCGGCACACATTTTCATAAAAGAGGTGCGATTGGCGCAGCGCGGGAGGGGGATGATGTGAATCCCGAACGAAAAGGCAGTTTCATTCAATTTTACATCGTGCAGGGAAGAACTTACACCGATAGTACGCTCAATATTGCAGAAAAGCTAATCAATAAAATGCTTGCTTACAACCATGTCATTAATGATCCTGCCAATACACCCACATTTGTCCGCTATCAGAAACTTCTGAAAACCAGCACCCCAAAAGACAAAGATGTTATCGGGAAGCTCAAAAGTGAATTGGATTCCTTAGCTGCTATTGAGCAGCAAAACATGGCTCCATTCAGTTACCCACAGGCACATCGGGAAACCTATAAAACTATAGGGGGAGCGGCACACTTAGATCAAAACTATACTGTATTTGGAGAGGTTGTTTCGGGTATGGAAATCGTAGATAAAATTGCCGCCTCCAAGACTAATGAACATGACAGACCATTGGAAGACGTCCTGATTTTATCAACACGTTTGATCAAAAGATAAAGCGAACCGTTGGACTTACGTTAAAGAGCTACAGAAATCAACAAATGCCCTGACCCCAAGATGGGCATTACTTCAATACACTTGATTATCTTCCTGTTAGCACGGTGATTGTACCGGATCAGCCGTACATCTAATTTTCACAAAACCAAAACAACCATGGGAATAGTAAAAGTATTGGAGGTAATTGCCTCATCAGAAAAAAGCATAGAAGACGCAATCCAAAATGCAGTGGATGAAATTTCCAAAACCGTCCACAACATCGATTCTGTCTATGTTAAAGATATTAAAGCCCACGTGAAAGAAGGAAAAGTCACTTCCTTCGGTTGCGTGTGTAAGGTTTCCTTCCGTGTCGATCACACTAAAAATGCTTAATAATTTAAAAGGGTGCGGCTCCTGCCGCATTCTTATTTTTTCGAGGATTCGCTGTTTTCTGAATTAACCCAGATGATCTTAGTGCAGGATTCAAATCTTTTTTAATTTCAGAGATAATTCACCAATTCTACATTAATGAATACCAAGTTAATAATGACTGTAAGTGCACTACTCATGTACTTATCCGGAATTGTACTCACGTTTGCACCAGACATGGTTCTGGGCTATTTTAATCTTGATTTTAATCCCATAACCCAATTCCTAATACAAATCTTAGGCGCATTATATTTTGGGTTTGGTATGCTTAATTGGATGAGCAAAGGCAGAGCGATAGGTGGTATTTACAACCGCCCGGTCTGTATCGCAAATCTTAGCCATTTCCTTATCGCAGGGCTTGCTTTGCTAAAAGGGCTTACTTCCAATCCTGAGTTGCCCAAAGCTATTTGGGTGATAGTGGCCATTTACACCACATTCGGAATAGCTTTCGGCGTTATTCTCTTCCGCGATCCAATCCCTGACAAGCCAAACTACTAGAAATGAAACAACTAAAACAGGATTACACAAAGCTCATTTTCAAAGGTGCTTTTATACTGGTTTTTTCACTCAGTATAATGATAATCTCACAGGAAAAGACTTTCGCCCAAGCACAAAGTCAGGTAATAAGAATGGCCAAATTAAAAATCGATCCCACTCAATTGGAAAGCTATAAGACCTTTTTGAAAGAAGAAATTGAAACGTCCATCCGTCTGGAACCTGGAGTTATTGCGTTAAATGCTGTATCTGATAGATCAGATCCAACGAAAATAACGATTTTAGAAGTCTACGCAAGTCAAGCGGCTTACTTATCCCATTTGGAAACACCCCACTTCTTAACCTATAAAAATGAAACAGCAGCAATGGTTGAATCCCTGGAACTAGCTGAGGTAGATGCTATAATCCTGGGTTCCAAAAAAGAGTAAAAGACAATTAATCCTATTCCCTTGTCCGCTCTGCGAAAACACAAAATTTCGCCATCTTTGCTTCATGGAAAAATACTTCAAAGCGATTTCAGACGGCTATTACGGCTATTGGAATTACTTTATTGGAGAAATCCTACACCCTAGCTGGCATAATTACTTCTATTGGCTAGTGGGTGCATCTTTGGTGGTTTATGGACTGGAAATTCTTTTTCCATGGAGAAAAAACCAACCAATTCTTCGTGAACATTTCTGGCTGGACATCTTCTATCTTTTTTGGAATTATTTCCTTTTTGCTTTAGTCGCCTATAACGCCCTTTCCATGGTGGCAGTGGAAGCTTTCAACGACTTTCTTGGCTTATTCGGCATCACAAACACAGTTGCAATTAAAGTAGATCAGCTCCCAGGGTGGGTTCAGCTGGTAATTATTTTCATAGTCAGGGACTTTATGCAGTGGGCGATCCATCGCATGTATCATCATGTGGACTGGATGTGGGAATTCCATAAAGTCCATCACAGCACCCGAGAAATGGGATTTGCTGCATTGCTTCGTTACCACTGGATGGAAAATATTCTCTATAGAACCCTGGAATATATTCCTTTGGCAATGATTGGTTTCGGAATCACAGACTTCTTTATCGTTCATATCTTCACCCTTGTGCTAGGTCAGCTAGGCCATGCCAATCTTAAAATCCCTCTTGGCCCTTTCAAATACATCGTCAACGGACCACAAATGCACCTTTGGCATCATGCCAGAGAGCTACCAGAAAGCCATCCGCATGGTTTCAATTACGGAATTTCGCTGAGCCTATGGGATTTCCTGTTTCAGACACATTACTGGCCTTCGGATGATGAAAATCTACCTGTTGGATTGCCTGATGAAGAAAAATTCCCTGAGGATTTTATAGGACAGACTACAGAACCTTTCAAGCGAATATTTAGAAGAAAGAGACAATAAACAGGATTCGGCTCTCCATACGGCAAACAGCATAGCATTTACAGGGCATTGTTGGCCCCTCCCTTTCATTCAGGAAGAAGATTTTGATACCTTCGCAGAACCCATAAGACGCAGCCAAATTCCATGGACAACATCCTTGCTTTCACCTTATCCGTCTTCACAGGTTTTTTTGCGATCATGAACCCGATAGCAAACGTACCTATTTTTGCCTCGCTTACGGATGATCTGGATAAGGCGACAAAGCGAAACATCAGTAAACGCGCTACGTTGACTGCCTTTGTAATTGTAGTGGTCTTTGTTGTATTGGGGAAATTCATTTTTGAAATTTTCGGTATTACTATTCCAGCCTTCAAAATCACCGGCGGCATTCTGATTTTCTTTGTGGGTTTTGAAATGCTTCAATCCAAAAAATCCAGTGTCAAACACATCAAGGAACCTGAGACTGACGAAAACATTGCGATCTCCCCCTTGGCAATTCCTATTCTTGCAGGCCCGGGTACAATTGTTACCGCAATGAACTTTGCCTCACAGGGCAGTTATATTAATATCCTCATAGTAATCGCCGTATTTGCCGTGCTATGCTTAATGACACACATTGCATTTGAATTAGGCGATCAGATTGTAAAGCGGTTAGGTAAAAATCTTATCGTCGTAATCGGAAAGATTATGGGACTGATCATTGCCATCATCGGCACCAATATGATTATCTCAGGGATTAAAACTGCTTTTTTTGAGTAGGGTAAGCCAAATGCCCTCCTTGCCACTACTTTTTACCCAACACATAAAACAAATCCAAGCCAACAGCCGGATCTTCCACAATCAGGTAGTCCTCATGCGTAATATCCACCACGCTTTCTCCCTGCTGTTGATGAAGCTTATTTCTGTTCATTCGATTGAGAATTTCATAGGGCATCCTTAGGATAGCCGCCGGCAGCTTGTACTGCAAATCAAAAATATCGAAACGCATAATTTTCTGTACGGACTTGCGATTGGCATCATGGTAAGCCCAGACCTTTTCATTTCCTCCCACGCCTTTTGCTTCCACCGAATCAAAAATAGAAGCACACAAACCAATCAATTGCTCAGGGGTATATTCACGCTCATGCCAGGGATTGCGCGAAAGCGTATGATTGATATTCGGTGTGGAAATCACAGCTCTTCCACCTGGCTTCAATACACGATAGATTTCCTCCAAAAACAAGCGGTCATTGGGAATATGCTCAATCACCTGAAAACTTACCACCGTATCAAATGAATTATCCGCTATCCCCTTAAATGGCGGAAATACAGCTTGCTGAAACCCAACTTTTGGAAACCTGATTTTCAGACCATCTATTACTTCCTGAATTTTGTCCAACCCCAAATAACTTTCTGCCAAAGGCAAGAGCGTCTCCACTCCACGTCCTTCCCCACAGCCTAGTTCCAGCAATTTGCCAGAAATCCATGGTTGAGCAGCAATGTATGCTTTCAATAAGCGTTGATGAATAGGATTGTCACTGACCAACTTGTCAGAAGCGATTTCCGTTGTATAGGTAGCCATACAAAAATTTACTATTTTGGCAAAAGTAAGGTTAATTTCCCAAACCCGAGACCAACACCCGATGAACTGTAAAACAAGCCGACTCCTGATTTTTTTGATCCTCTTGGCAGGTACTAGTTTACCAACCTTAGCACAGAAAACCTTAAGCAGTTTAAATCAGACACTTCGTTATTCCAGATACTCCAGGCTTTCCCTAAAGATCATCCCGATCAAGGAATCTGAGACGAGTTATAAACTTCAGCTTTTAGTAGAAAAAATAGAAGATAATCCGCAATTCAATGCATTTAGTTTTACCTATTCTATTTTGAATAGCTACGATGAAGAGATTTTATCAGACAATACTAACCTATTGACTTCAGACGATTTGAAGTATGATACAGATCGGCATTGGGTATTTGAAAAATCCATAGAAATCCCAGCTGGAACTGAGACTGCCATCGCACTATTTACAGCTTTAGATACGCGGCAAGCCGACGAGTATTACTATTCCACTGACATCAAAAGCAGTTTTGTATTTGATATTCCTGATTTCGGTGCCTATTACGCCAATAATGTTGGGTTCGACCAAAACTACCTGAATGCCGGGGAATCATTGCTTTTCAAATCCAACAACGACCCTACCCTGCACGGTTTTTACTACCCTATCAGCTTGGAAGTACCTTATCCACCTATGGAGACGAAGCCTGCAGCGGTTCCCAGAGAGCTACAAGTGATCGATGAAGGGGATTTCTTGGAAAATGTTCCCAAGGCCTTCGATCAAATCGGCTACTATTTCATCCAAAGTGATACCTCTGCCAGTGCCGGACTTGTATTGAAAACAACGCATGAAGCATTCCCAAAGGTGAAAGATTGGGATGAAATGGTCGATATGGTCACTTATATTTCCACGCGCAAGGAGCATGAAGCCCTACTGGCTGCAGAAGACAAAAAGAAAGCTTTGGACGCTTATTGGATAGGATTGACCAGAAATCCTGATACAGCGAAAGAGCTTATCCGAGAATATTTTCGCCAGATAGAATTTGCCAATATATTATTCACAGACTTCAAAGAAGGCTGGAAAACGGATAAAGGAATGGTCTATATCGTAATGGGTCCACCACAGGAAGTCAACTTTTATTTGGACAGGGAAGTGTGGAGTTATGGGGGAACTAATGAGAGTTCAAGAATTCGCTTTACCTTTGCGCGGGTTAAAAACATACTTAGCCCACACTATTATACCTTGAATCGCTCTCGTGCTTATCAGCCGGTTTGGTTCAAAAATATATCCATATGGAGAAGCGGAAAGATGGCTTTTTGATTGAAAAAGGCGAACATGAAAAAGATTTTATTTTTGGCACCAGAGCAGTCATGGAATCTATCCATGCCGGCAAGGACATTGACAAGGTGTTGGTACAAAAGGAAATCAACAATGACCTAATCAAGGAATTGCTAAAGCTTTGCAAAGCTGAAAAAATCCCGGTCGTCCGTGTCCCTGATGCGAAGCTCAACAGAATCACGCGTAAAAATCATCAGGGTGTAGTCGCCCAGATGTCGTCTATAGAATATGCGTCTTTGGATCATGTGATCGAAAGTTGCTTTAATGTAGGCAAAGCTCCTTTGATAGTGATTCTAGATAGAATTACTGACGTAAGGAATTTTGGAGCCATCGCCAGAACCGCAGAATGCGCAGGGGTGGATGCCATTGTGATTCCTGAAAAAGGCAGCGCGCAGATTAACTCTGACGCGATCAAGACCTCAGTAGGCGCATTGAATTTTCTTCCAGTGGTGCGATCCAGAAACCTTTTTTATACCTGCAGGGATCTTCAGAAATCGGGTTTGGTATTGGTGGCTATCACTGAGAAAACAGACAAAACTATGTACGAAACGGATTTCTCCGTCCCTGTAGCCTTGGTGATGGGCTCCGAAGAAGACGGCATCTCCACTGAACTGATGGGGATCGTGGATGAAAAAGTGAAAATCCCAATGGCAGGAAGAATAGAAAGTTTGAATGTCTCCGTATCGGCAGGAGTAGCTATTTACGAAGCTATCAGGCAACGGAAATAACTAAGCTTAAAGATAAAAAAAACAGCTCAAGGGCTGTTTTTTTATCTATTTTTCGGAAAGGTCAAAATCCGAGCTGCATGGTCAATCCATAGGTTACCGGATCTCCCAAAACCCCAGCATATTGTCCCGCACTTCCTGAAGCTAGTAATAGCTGCTCGAAATAATCCTGATTTAGGATATTTCTTGCCCATAACATCACAGAAAATCCCTCTTTTGCCCTCACTCCTATTCTTGCATTTACCAAAGCATAGCCGTCAACCACAAGGTATTTTGATGGAGTGGGACTGGAAGAAAAGGAAGATCTGAAGAATAGATCACCTGCAATAAAAAAATCAGACTCCTTGCCTACAAAGCTTCCTGGCCGGGTCAGCTCAGAGCCCAGGCTTCCAGACCACTTAGATACTCCAGGCAAAGTCTGCCCGGAAATATCCTTGAAGGTACGCTCTCCCCCGGTCTCTTCAATGGGAACCGGAGCATTCGGAAATGAAACATAAATCCCATCTGTATAAGAAACAGATGAATTCAGACTCCAGAACGGAGTAAATGGAATACTTCCTTCCAGCTCCACTCCCTGAACTCTGACCTTCTCTGCGTTTGCCAAATATCCTCGATTAGTACCCAGCTGAGTGTTTTGCACCAACGTTTGGTAATCTTTAATTTCTGTTAGATAAAGTGTCAAATTCAATGTAGCCCCTTTTATCGGTTGCGATTTGATACCAGTTTCGAGGTGTCTGACATACTCGGGTTTGATCTCTGCAAGAGATAAAATCGGCACTCCATTCTCTGTAGGTAAGCCTCCCAGATTTATTCCCACAGGTTTATAACTGTTGGAAAAAGTCAAAAAGCCCATTAAGTTTTCCAGTGGAAAAAATGAAAGGGTAGCCTGCCCCGATAAATTCTGATTACCTACGTTCACATCAAATTTCTGGGCAGTGTATACGGAGGCTTTTAATGCCAAAAGCTCAGTATCCTCAGTTTCCAATCCTCCGTAAGTCTGACGATCGAAGCTTACATCCTTATTGTCATAGTTATACCTCAGCCCGGTAAGCAAGTGCCATTTTTTAGTGATTTCCCAATCCAGCTGACCAAACACTGCCGTGCTCTGAGATTCCAAAGAAGATGTAGTCCTGATTCCATAGCCATCAAAAAGCCCCGGCGTTGCCCAGAGCCCACTCTGTGTTCGCTGAGAAAATCTCCATTGCGCATCCCCCGACTCCTCGGTATGATATGGATCAGTATCCAAAGTCTGCCCCAGAAAATATAGCCCGATAACTCCCGATAATTTCTTGGAGAGCTCTCCCGCATAACGGAATTCCTGTGACCATTGTCTATGTATTGAAGGGGCCTGAGAGAGGCTCAACACGGAAAGGCCTGTAAAATCCCTATCATTGGAGGGCCCCCATTTCCAATATCGCCAGGCAGAAGTAGCCGTTAAGGTACCAGAAGCCAATTGGTAATCAATGTCTAGAGAAACCCCTCCCAGATCATTTTTGGATCTCCAAGGGGTATCATGATCGATTTTCCGCTCAAATGCATCTTCAGAGGGAAGGCGGTAGTTCAAATCGGCGATGATGGAAGAGAACTTTCTAAAGTCAGGATATTGAGTATCCGCTACACCTGCTATCACCTGTGCATATCCGTCTGGCCTCTGGAAACTGGCATCTGCTGACAAAACTATCTCCCACTTACTCGTCGGAACAAACAACAATTTCCCCCGGAAGCCCAAATTGTTCATATCATTAATAAATTTTCCGGTACTAACGTTCTCCAGCGTCCCATTTCTCTGTGTACCTATCAATGAAACTCTTCCTGCTATTTTATCACTTAAAGGACCTGTCAACGTTGTTTTTGCCTGTATATAGCCCAGATTCCCGAATCCGACTTCCACTTTACCGGAAGGCGTAAATTCCGGCAATCCTGTGGTAATATTAAAAGCTCCAGAGGTGGTGTTCTTTCCAAAAAGAGTTCCTTGAGGACCTCTAAGCACCTCTATTCGCTCCAGATCAATGAAATTCAAAGTAGTCGCTGCAGGCCTGGCATAGTATACCCCATCCACGTAAAAGCCTACTCCAGGGTCGATGCCATCATTTGTTAAGCCAAAAGTGGATCCAAACCCTCGAATATTCAATGTGGTATTTCGTGGATTGGAAGAATAAAGCTGGACACTTGGAATGAGTTCTTTGATACGCTCCACATTGAATGCGCCGGCCTGCTCTGCTTTTATCCCACCAATCACCGTAAAAGGAATTGGAACTTTCTGAATTTCCTCAGACCTCCGGCGAGCTGTGATCAAAACCTCGGCGAGTTGTCCATCTTCTTCCAGCGTGATAGTTAAAGGCTGATCTGGAGGAGTCGTCAATGTGATCAATAACGACTTAAAGGTGACATAACTAACCGTCAGTTCAACCGGGAAATCAGAAGGAACCTCCAGCGTAAAGTTTCCTGTGGCATCGGCGATCGCAAAAAGCCCTGATTTGGACAACACTATACTGGCTCCGGGGAGAGGCTGGTTCATACGATCATTTACTGTGCCCTGGATTTTAATCTGTGCGAAAGCCGTCTGAGCACCCCAAACCATTAGAAGAAGAAAGATAAAAGCCTGTCTCATTGTTAGAAATCATTAAACATATTATTCATACCTGTTTGATATGATATATCAACAAAGGTATTTTTATTTTTTGATTTTCAACCCATAAAAGATAGTTCTATCAAATTTATTTTTCGCTAAATCGTCTTCCCCTGCTTTCATCAAGAATAGATATCCTCTCTGGGGCAGAATATTTTAGTAATTTGCGCCAAAGATTAAAAGTCTAGCATGCTATCCAAAAGAGCCAAATACGCCATTAAAACAATTCTTTTTTTGAAGGACCGACCGGAAGGAAAACCAATCTCTGCAAAGGTGATTTCGGAAAATGAAAATATTCCGTACAAATTTTTGGAAAACATTCTACGAGAGCTAAGAACCCACCGACTCATAAAAAGCATCAGAGGGTCAGAGGGAGGTTATGTTCTGGCCAAAGACCCGAGTGAAATTTCTATTGCTCAAATCATGCGGATCGTAGATGGTCCAATTGCCTTAATACCATGTATTTCAGAGAAATTCTATGAAGCCTGCGCGGAATGTGAAGACGAACAAACATGTAGGATACGAAAAATGTTTGCTGAAGTAAGAGCCGAAATGGTTCCTATATTGGAGCGGCCTATTACTGCAATGGACAAGGAAGCCTAAAAGCACGTTTAAATAAAGCCTTCGCCCTTCTTTTTTGCATTTGAAACAAACTCACGGAATTTCTTCTCGGCGTCTAACTTGCAGATTAAAAGCACATTGTCAGTCTCATTGACAAGATAGTTTTCGAGTCCCTGTACGACCACCAGTTTATCCCCATCTACTTTTATATAACTGTTTTTAGTGTCGTATAAAATCGCGTTTGCCTCCACCACATTGTTATTTTCCTCTTTGTCTCTTAGATCATATAGACTATGCCAAGACCCGAGATCTGACCAACCGAAATCACCTAGGATCACGTACACCTGGTTCGATTTTTCCATGACTCCATAATCAATCGATATATTTTTCACCTGAGTATAAGCGCTGGAAACAAATGCTGCTTCTCCATCCGTCCCATAGATGTTTTTCCCTTCCTCAAACACTTCTGCCATATCTGGCATGTGTTCTTCAAAAGCTTCAATAAGACTTTCCGATTTCCAGACAAACATGCCCGAATTCCAGACAAAATCCCCGCTTTCCAAAAATGTCTTTGCAAGTTTTGAATTCGGCTTTTCGATAAAAGTCTTAACACGAAAAGCGTGAGTTTCAGGTTTTTCGATGTATTGTATATAGCCATATCCTGTTTCTGGCCGATTTGGTTTAATGCCCAGCGTAACCAATTTACCCTCACCCGCAGCTTCCACAGCCTTCTTAAGTGTGCGCGTGAACTTTTTCTCCTGCAGGATCAGATGGTCTGCGGGAGTGACGATGATAGTTGCATCTGGGTTTATGGAATGAATCCTATATGTAGCATAAGCTATACATGGCGCGGTGTTTTTGCGCATCGGCTCAGAAAGGATCTGATGATCCTTCAACTCCGGCAATTGCTCTTTGACTAGTGCCAGGTATTTTCTATAGGTGATGACAACAAACTGATCAGGATCGGCAATTTCAGTAAACCGGTCAAAAGTCATCTGCAAGAGTGAGCGCCCAGTGCCCAGAATATCCAAAAATTGCTTCGGGCGCTTTCTACGACTATATGGCCAAAATCTGGAACCAATTCCGCCAGCCATTATTAAAATATAGGGTTTACTGTGCATGCTAATAGTTAAACAATTCCTTCCTTCATCAATTCATGAATATGCACAAAACCAGCGATTTTTTCTCCATTCATAGCCACAAGTTGAGTGATATTATGATTTTTCATCATATTCAGCGCACGAATGGCATATTCTTGTGTTGAAATGGATTTGGGGTTGACTGTCATGATATCTGAAGCCTTAAGCTTCTGAATATCAAGCGATTTTTGAAGCATTCTTCGCAAATCCCCATCTGTTATTATTCCTTTTAAATTTCCTTTGCTATCCACTACGGATGTAGCACCTAATCTTTTCCCTGATATTTCAAGAATAACCTCAGCCAATCCAGCATCTTCCGAAACAATCGGAATTTCATTTCCGCCCAAAACATCCCCTACTCTAAGGTATAACTGCTTGCCTAACGATCCTCCTGGGTGATATTTGGCAAAATCCTCAGAAGTAAAGCCTCTTGCTTCAAGCAAACAAACCGCCAATGCGTCGCCCAAAGCCAAATGCGCCGTGGTACTTGTAGTTGGTGCCAGATTGTTGGGACATGCTTCCTCTCCGATAGTTGCGTTTAAAACATAATCCGAATGCTCGGCCAGAAAGCTCTTGGTGTTGCTAACTAAGGCAACAAGCTTGGAGCCAAGCCTTTTGAGCAAGGGCACCAGCACTTTAATCTCCGGAGTATTGCCACTTTTGGAAATACATATGACAAGGTCATCCTCCAAAATCATCCCCAGATCGCCGTGGATGGCATCTGCGGCATGCATAAAAAGCGCTGGGGTTCCCGTGGAATTCAACGTTGCAACTATCTTAGTAGCGATGATTGCACTCTTTCCTACTCCAGTGACAACCACCCTGCCTTTTGAACCCAAAATGTGCGCTACACAGGCTTCAAAATCACCATCCAAAAAATCAACAAGATTTAACACAGCCTGAGCCTCGTTTTGCAATACTCTAGTGGCTGTTTTTCTAATATTTTTAGCTAAATTCAATTTTACCTGTGTTTATAACTAATTTTGAACCTGGGTATAAATGTAATAAATCATTCCTGTTTACAGGCTTTAGTCACCCTTTAAGCCCCTTAACAAGTGGAAGAAAAAGTAAAAGCAGATCTTAAAAAAATCTTTGGATTCAGCCAATTTCGCGGAAACCAGGAATTGATCGTTGACAATTTGCTAAATAAGCGAAATACATTCGTCATAATGCCTACGGGCGCTGGCAAATCCCTGTGCTATCAATTGCCGGCTGTTATAAAAGAGGGTACTGCGATAGTCATCTCCCCTTTGATAGCTTTGATGAAAAATCAGGTGGATCAATTACAGGCTTTGGGGATCAATGCCCACTTTCTGAACTCGACCTTGAATAAATCAGAAGCTACCCGGGTAAAAGGTGAAGTGCTCAAGAAGAAAACAAAACTTCTATACGTTGCACCGGAATCTTTGACCAAAGAAGAAAATGTCGCATTTCTTAAATCCGCTGAGCTTAGCTTTGTGGCAATTGATGAAGCGCACTGCATCTCCGAGTGGGGACATGATTTCCGGCCTGAATACCGAAGGATCAAATCAATAATTGCCCAGATTGCGCCTAACTTGCCGATTATCGCGCTTACTGCCACTGCTACACCAAAAGTGCAGCAGGATATTCAGCGCAATCTTCAGATGGAGGAAGCCGATTTATTCAAGTCTTCTTTTAACCGAACAAACCTTTTCTATGAGGTCCGTCCCAAAGTTAAGAACGATTCGAAGAAAGATCTGATCAAATTTATCAAAGGGCACAAGGGAAAATCCGGAATCATCTACTGTCTCAGCCGCAAAAAAGTTGAGGAAATCGCCCAACTACTCAAAGTAAATCAGGTTAATGCCGCTCCTTATCATGCAGGATTGGATTCTTCGGTGAGAATTAAAACCCAGGATGATTTCCTCAATGAAGAGCTGGATGTGATAGTAGCCACTATTGCATTCGGAATGGGGATAGATAAGCCTGATGTGCGCTATGTGATCCACTACGATGTCCCAAAATCTCTCGAAGGATATTATCAGGAAACAGGCAGAGCTGGCCGTGATGGTCTGGAGGGGCATTGCCTCATGTTTTACAGATACGAAGACATCATAAAACTCGACAAATTCAACAAGGACAAACCTGTCACAGAACGGGAAAACGCTAAAATCCTCCTGCAGGAAATGGCTGCTTATTCGGAGACCGGCGTATGCAGAAGGAAATTTATCCTCAATTACTTCGGGGAGACAATGGATGATGATTGTGGCTTTTGCGACAACTGTAAGCGAAACCGCCCGACTTTCGAGGGGATGGATATGGTAATTACCGTGCTGGAAGCAGCGCAGCAAACCAATGAACGTTTTGGTCTGGATCACTTGGTAAAGGTAATCGTGGGTGAATCTACTGATTATGTCCTTAGCTATTCCCATGACAAACTTCCGGTTTTTGGAAAAGGAAAAGAAACTTCTCAGAAAACCTGGATCGGAGTGATACGTCAGGTGATGATCCTGAATATGCTTGAAAAGGATATAGATAATTATGGCGTACTCAAATTAACACCTAAAGGCAGGGACTTTCTTGAAGCCCCTTTTGCACTTGAGCTGCATTATGATCACGACTTCGCCGCAGAAGTGGAAACCGGACAAGCGGAAATAGACATCAGTACCGGGATTTCCTATGACGAGAAGCTATTTGAGCTCCTGAAAGCAGAGCGGAAAAAAGTCGCCCGCTCTAAAGGACTCCCCCCGTATGTCATCTTTCAGGACCCTTCATTGGAAGAAATGGCAACCGTATATCCTACCACACGCGAAGAGCTCGCTCAAATCATTGGCGTTGGTATGGGAAAAGTCGTTAAATTCGGGTCTTCATTCTTGAAATTAATTGCTAACTACGTAGAAGAGAATGAGATTGAGACCGCTTCAGATGTAGTAGTCAAATCATCTGGAACTAGATCCAAAGTAAAAATTTCAATAATCCAGCAAATCGACCGCAAGGTAGGCTTGGATGAGGTAGCAGAAAACCTCAACATGAGTATGAGTGACCTGCTTCATGAAATAGAGCAGATCATTTATAGCGGAACTAAACTAAATATAGATTACTATATAGAAGCCATTATGGACGAAGATCGGGAGGATATGCTCCACGATTACTTCATGAATGCTTCTAGTGATCAGATCAAAGCAGCTTTAGATGAGCTTGAGGAGGAAGACTTTGCAGAAGATGAATTGCGGGTCTATCGGATCAAATTCATCTCTGAGCATGCGAATTAACTTGAATTGAGTCAATGAATATACTCTTATTAGGGAGCGGAGGCAGAGAACATGCTTTCGCCTGGAAGATCGTACAAAGCTCCGGCTGTACCCAATTATATGTAGCTCCCGGTAACGCCGGCACAGAAAGTATAGCTACCAATGTCGAAATCAGCATTACTGATTTTGATGCAATCAGGGATTTTATCACCTCAAAAAGTATCGACCTTGTAGTCATCGGACCTGAAGAGCCCTTGGTAAAGGGAATCGTAGATTACCTTCAAAACCAATCTGAAACTGCAGCTATCCCAGTCGTGGGGCCATCTCAACTTGGCGCTACGCTGGAAGGGAGTAAGGACTTTTCCAAACGTTTCATGCAGCGGAACAACGTTCCTACTGCAGCTTATGAGACCTTCACCGCAGATCAATTGGAAGCCGGTCTGGCTTATTTGGACACCCAAAAGCTACCTATTGTACTAAAAGCAGATGGACTTGCAGCTGGCAAAGGAGTGCTTATTTGCCTGACACTTGAAGAGGCAAAAGCTTCTTTGAAGGAGATGCTTTTGGATCAGAAATTTGGCGAAGCCTCCTCAAAAGTGGTCATTGAAGAGTTCCTGACCGGAATAGAACTTTCCGTTTTTGTAGCCACGGATGGAAAAAACTATAAAATTTTACCGGAGGCGAAAGATTATAAACGCATAGGCGAAGGAGATACAGGGCTCAATACCGGAGGTATGGGAGCTGTGAGTCCGGTTATTTTCGCAGACGAAGCTTTTATGAACAAAGTGGAAGAGCTTGTTGTCAAGCCCACAGTTGAAGGACTCGCAAAGGAAAACATTCCCTACAAGGGATTCTTATTTATAGGTCTCATGAACAAGGATGGGGAACCACATGTGATTGAATACAATGTACGCATGGGTGATCCTGAAACTGAGGCGGTTCTACCAAGAATTGAGAGTGATTTCCTGGCATTGCTTCATGGCATTGGCACGGGAACACTGGGTTCTTATGAACTGAAAATCTCTCCTGATTATGCTACTACAGTGGTCATGGTCAGTGGCGGATATCCCGGTTCCTACGAAAAAGGAAAAATCATCTCTCTCCCTGATTCCGTGGAAGGCGCGGAGATTTTCCATGCTGGAACAGGCAGAAATGAACACGGGGAATTGACCAATCAGGGTGGTCGGGTAATTGCGGTAACCGGCAAAGGTGAGTCATTGCAGGAAGCGCTGAGCAATGCATTTACAACGGTCAAGGGGATCAGTTGGGATCAGGCCTACTACCGCAAGGATATCGGAATGGATATTCTGAACTTAATGTAATTAAACCCAAAACTAACCAGGGCTTTGCCCTGTCTATATATTATGTCTGGATGTAGCACATGCTCAACTTCCTCAGGAGGAACCGGAGGCTGCCAAAGTAACGGCACTTGCGGTACGAGCGACTGTAATAAAATGAATGTATTCGATTGGCTATCTCACATGGGGATACCCGAGGTGGACAACTTTGATATCGTAGAAGTGAAATTCAAGGGGGGAAGAAAGGAATACTATCGTAATGTAGATTTTCTATCCTTAACTACTGGTGATCCAGTCGTCGTGGATGTCCCAAGTGGACATCATATTGGCTACGTATCGCTTCAAGGGGAGCTTGTCCGTCTTCAAATGCAAAAAAGAAAAATCAGGAATGATGATGAAATCCTGAGAATATACCGTGTTGCCAATCAAAAGGACATGGAGAAATGGGGAGAAGCTCAAAACAGGGAAATTCCTACGCTGTATAGATGCCGGCAAATCGTAGAAGAATTGGGGTTGAAGATGAAAATGTCTGACATTGAATATCAGGCCGATAATTCTAAGGCTACCTTCTACTACTCTGCAGATGACCGTGTCGATTTCCGAGAATTGATTAAAGTTCTCGCAGGGGAATTCAGAATCCGTGTGGAAATGCGTCAGATCAGCCTTCGTCAGGAAGCAGGAAGACTTGGTGGAATCGGAGTGTGTGGCAGAGAGCTTTGTTGTTCTACCTGGTTGGTTGATTTCAAAAATGTAAGCACCTCTGCAGCCAGGTATCAGAATCTCTCCCTGAATCCCGGGAAACTGAGCGGACAATGCGGCAGGCTGAAATGCTGCCTCAATTATGAGCTGGACACCTATATGGACGCAATCAAGGATATCCCCTCTATTGACCGTCCGTTGCAAACAGAATCCGGCCCTGCCAAACTTCAGAAAACGGATATCTTCCGTAAGCTCATGTGGTTTAGTTACAATAACGACAACGACTGGCATAGCATCACATGCGAGCGGGTGAAAGAAATCCAGGCAATTAACGAAAAAGGCAAAAAGGTCTTTACACTTCAGTACAATGAAGCTTCTGAAATAGAAGATTTAGCTGCCAAATCAACTCGTGAACTCGAGCTTTTAGATAAGAAATTTGCCAGCTCAAGTCCTAAACGCAAGAAAAAACCACGTCCCCAAAACAGAAATTCTGGAGGAAACAGAAACCAACAAGCTTCTAACAAACCCGATTCGAAACCAAACAAACCTGAAAGGCAACAGAATACTCCCCAGAGCGCTAACCAGGGGCCAAGACCAGTGGGAGATCAACCAAAAAAACGCAGAAATAACAAAAACAGAAACAAGCCTAAAAATCCCGAAGCGAATTCGGGACAGACAGCTTCTCCCCAATCTCAGCAGCCTAAAGCACAGAATGCCTCCCCAAAAAGACAAAATGTGCAAAAGCCAAAAGGTAATGATGGAAATGCAGCAAATATAAATTCAGGAGGTGCTAAGCCTAAACCACAAGGAAAAAAGAAATTTCCACCTAGAAAAAACCAGGGTCCAAATCCAACTAAACCAGAGAATGAATAAGGTAAAGCGCTACCTGTTTCTATTACTGTTTCCCGTGGCCGGTGCTTGCACAGACGGGCGGATCTACGAGGATTTCCAAAGTCTCCCTAATCAAAACTGGGGCATCAAAGATAGCCTTGTTTTCGAGTTGGGAGATACGAAACTGATTAATTCGCCTAATTTACTAGCGGTGAAATTTAACGAAGAATATGCCTTTTCGAACTGCTACCTGAGGATAATCAGTAAGGATTCATCAGACGTTATTTTGGACAATAAACTGGTTAACATCATGCTGTTTGATCAGAAATCCGGTGAGCCTTTGGGAGAAGGGTTTGGTAATTCTTACACGCGTTATGACACACTCCCCTTCTTCTTTGATCAGCATACTAAAAGCGTTACAATTTTGCAGTATATGCGTCAGGAACAATTGCCCGGAATAGAAGCGATCGGCATAAAGATATTGAAGTAGAGTCCAGATTGATTCAGAAATTCATATTCCCCACAGATTTGTGCAGATCATTTCAAGAAATCCATGAATCTAATTTGATAGGAAAAATCAAAATCTCTGGAAATCTCCGGGCTTTTTCTGTGTTTATCCGCAGGAAAAGAACCACTGTAATCAGTAAGATTTAAAGTCCTATTTCAGCTCTTTCTTAAAACATATACTATTCTCAATTCCTTTGTATTGTGCATAATTCGGGATGAGGGAGTAGCCTCTCTTTTTATAGAATGCTACCGCTTCCACTTGTCTCTTTCCCGTTTCGAGGACGCAACTTTTATACCCCAGTTGGGCAGTCCAATCCTCCAATTCTGCCAAAACCCTGGAAGCCAAGCCCTTATTCCTGACCTGAGGTAAAGTAAACATACGTTTCACTTCCATAGCTTCTGAATCAAATTCTTTGATAGCCCCACAAGCCACCGGAATCCCATCCTCAAAGCCAACGACTACATTCTTCAGCATGGCTATAGTATTGAATTGATTGTAAAAATCGTGCTCCCTGCCATCCTTTTCTGCAAGATATGCGTCCAGTAGCTTTACCAACGCTACAAAATCCGGATTGGAAGAGTCCGTGCGAGTGAGTGTGATCATAGGATGAAGATAATTGAAAATGGTCTTCCTGTGATAAAGACCATTTTTATAGTGAGTCTGATGGTTCTTTCTATGCTCTCCTTGTTTCCTGAACCTTTATTCCTTGTTCTAGTTCACAGCCCATACTTCTCTCCCATCCCTTTGATCAACTCATATCCTTTTTCGGCCATTTCCCAAGGTTCGGAGAAATTCCTCCACACCCCGATCGAATTGGCGAAAGCGGGATCGTTCCGGGTAAACCCCTCGATCGTTAACCATCCCTTATATTGGATGTCCGCTAGTGCTTCAAATGTCTCATCAAAGTTCACATGTCCAGAACCCGGGGTGCCGCGATCATTCTCGGAGATATGGAAATGCCCGAGTTGCGGGGCGATGAACTTAATCGCACCGCTCAAGCTCTTCTCCTCGATATTGGCATGGTGCGTATCAAACATCGCCAGTACATTCGGGTGATCCACTTTCTTGAGTAAATAAGAGAGCTGCTCCATGGTGTTGCAGAGGTAGCATTCAAAACGGTTCAGCGCCTCAGGAGTCAATAACACGCCGGATTTCTGAGCGTAATCCCCCATCGCATGCAGGTATTCCGCCGACCAATTGTATTCCTGTTCTAGCGGTTCGCGCGATGCAAACACGGTAAATCCCGAATGAAATGGTCCGCAAAGCACCGTGGCATTGAGGTCATTTGCCCGGTCAATTACCCATTTGAGTTGTTCTGAGGCAGCAGTCCTGATTTTGGCATCAGCGGAAATCGGGTTGTGGTCAGCCCCCATCACCGTCACTGCGGTAACTTCCAGTCCTATATCAGCGCAATGCCGTCCTACCAGTTTAAATGATTCTTCTGGTGAACCGCCGATAAAAAACTCGGCACCGTCGTATCCGATTTCTTTCAGTCGATCCAGAACCGGCAATAAATTCTCAGACATCTCCGCTGACCAGGCCAGCACATTAAATCCTATTTTGTTCATAGTTAATAGTTGTCAACAGACCACAGACCAGGGTTCACAGCCGCGTATCACTGGACTGTTGACCGTTGCCTGTAGACCGAAAATTTCATTTAAAATCTACTACTCTCATCCCTTTTCTGAAGCTATCAAAGCCAAACATTGTCGGCTCATAATCACCGACAATATCCACAGAAAGCTCCGGCGTAATCACTTCAGGCATCTCTAGGAGCCAAAAAGCAGAATTCAGAATCAGGCGGCGCATATCCTCTACTTTGAAGTCAAGCGAAGAGCCCAACGTACTGCCCATTACCTTTCCGGTTTTCCCGCCTTCCAGCGAATATCCTTTTGTCCAGGCAACCGGCATAATTGATTTATCCCACATCAGTGGCGCTTCAGGTGTCATCCCGGCGGTGGATTGACCGTATAAAAGCACATTGGCCGAGGACGGCAAATTCTTAACCGAATAAACGTCCGTCGGTGCCCAGATATCATCTACCCCCCTCAGAATGGGATGGTCTGCATCCCGATCCACTCCGTCTACCAAAACTCTTGTCCCTTCGGATTTATGGATTCCGTGGTGATTGATCCAAGTCTCACCAATTACCTGCTGACCAAAACCACCTTCCCAACCGGCAACTTTGCTATTCCAGTTCCATTTGGCATAAGGGGAGTCCTGGTCTTTGATGGCAAAAGGATGGGTGGACGTGCGAAGCGCAATAAACGGCTTGCCGGACTTGAAATAATCCTCCAGATGCTTCATCTGATCCAGAGGCAAATCCCTAAAACGGATCAGCATGATGACCAAATCGGCATTTTCCAAATGCTCCAGTCCCGGGATATTGTTCTGATAGCTGGGTACAATGTCGCCGGTTTCAGGTTCGATCGGGAACAACACCGTTGTATTGAATCCATAATGTGTGGAAAGGATTTTTGCCATCATCGGCATGGACTCCTCCGAGCGGTACTCATCATCTCCGGAGATGAGCACGACATTCCTGCCTTTGCCTGGTCCATCTTTCCCTTCAAACTGCAAGAAGGTTTTGCCATTTTGGGCTGAAGCACAGGAAATTGAGATCGCTGCAACCAAGATCAGTAAAATTGCAGGCTTATTAAAAGATTGATTAATCATGGTTATTTAGAGAATGAATTTCGGAAAATAGTAAAAGTTTTAAGGGTTTTCGTCCTGTATTCAAATTTCTCTTTCGGTATCGATTCCGTTAATTCTTTAGCCTTTCAACAGAAAAATGAAGATACTAGCAATAAAAA
This sequence comes from Algoriphagus resistens, assembly GCF_001442615.1. Classification (GTDB taxonomy): domain Bacteria; phylum Bacteroidota; class Bacteroidia; order Cytophagales; family Cyclobacteriaceae; genus Algoriphagus; species Algoriphagus resistens. The sequence goes on from NZ_LMXN01000012.1 coordinate 78,154, forward strand.
ATCCCTACTTTCTCATCATAAATACAATTCGCATTCCCAAAAGACCCTTACAATATGAAAAAGGACAGAAGAAACTTTCTAAAAACCGGCTCTCTGGCCGCATTCGGATTAAGTGGAATTACATTGATTCCCTCCTCCGTACTAGGTAAGCAAACAGGGCATATAGCCCCAAGTGACAAAGTAAATCTCGCCTGCTGTGGAATAGGAAACAGGGGGGCACAGATCATCAATGATCTTTACAAGACAGGCCTATGCAATATAGTAGCACTATGTGATGTGGATCTGGGAGCTCCGCATACCACCGAGATATTAAATAAGTTTCCCAATGCGAAGAGATTCCAGGACTTTAGAAAAATGTTTGATGAGTTTGGAAATGGTTTCGACGCGATTACCGTAGGTACCCCCGACTTTTCCCATTTTCCCATCACCATGCTGGCGATGTCGGAAGGGAAGCACGTCTACACTGAAAAACCTATGGCCAGGACTTTCAATGAAATCACCCTAATGATGGACTGCGCCAAAAGGCATAATGTAGTCACACAAATGGGTAATCAGGGTCACTCTGAAGGTAACTATTTCCAGTTTAAGGCATGGAAAGAAGCAGGCATCATCAAGGATGTGACTGCAGTGACAGCCCATATGAATAGCCCAAGAAGGTGGCATGGATGGGATGTGAATATGCAAAGCTTCCCAAAAGCTGAAGCTGTTCCTTCCACCCTTGACTGGAATACCTGGCTGATGGCCAGATCCTCTCATGATTACAATAAGGACTTTATCAACGGCCAATGGAGATGCTGGTATGACTTTGGAATGGGGGCATTAGGGGATTGGGGAGCTCATACGATGGATACTGTACATGAGTTTCTTGACCTTGGGTTACCATATGAAGTTGACCCAGTGATGCTTAAAGGCCACAACCCGTTTTTCTTCCCCATGTCATCTACCCTGGCGTTCAAGTTCCCAGAGCGCGGAGATATGCCGGCTTTGACGATGACTTGGTATGATGGTGTGGACAACATCCCCCCTGTACCGCAGGATTACGGTGTATCAGAACTGAATGCGGATATCCCGGCAGCCAGTACAGGGAAGATCCAGCCTGCCAAACTAAACCCCGGTAAAATCATTTATGGCAAAGACCTTACGTTCAAAGGAGGATCTCATGGAAGCACGCTTTCGATTGTAGGTGAGGAAAAAGCCAAAGCGATGGCCGATAAACTTCCTGAAGTTCCTGAAAGCCCTTCAAATCACTTTGCTAATTTCCTTAAGGCCTGTAAAGGTGAAGAAGAGACTCGTTCCCGCTTTGAGGTTGCCGGTCCGCTAAGTCAGGTCTTCTGCTTAGGAGTATTGGCCCAACAATTAAATACTACCTTGAAATTTGATAGAGAGACCCAGCGAATCACGAATAACCCACTGGCAAATCAGCTTCTCGGTGGTGAAGTGCCCAGAAAAGGATGGGAGGAGTTTTACACCCTGTAAACACAAAGAAGCAGTTAAAACAAAAGCTGAAATGAGAAATCGTTTCAGCTTTTTTATGACCGTAGCGATTCAGGGATTCCGTCTAAGGCATGTAATCTTTATTTCTCCTAAAGCTGCTCCACTTAAACCCTACCTTTTCCACTCATTTTATAGAGCAGGTTTGGAACAGATCACATATGATTTTTCACCTCGTCGGTTAACTTCAAATTCGCGAATTAGAATTTAGGGCAAGGCAGAATTGTATCCCGCCTTCTTGGTTCTCCCTGGCTATTGTTGGGCAAAGTCCATGACAAACTCAGCTCATGGGCCCCACCAGACTGAATACCTAATTGTGAAACAGTATAATCAAAGCTGTAACCTACATTTAAACCAGATAGCAGATTAAGTCCTACCATCATCACAATCGCATCTCTGTTGCTTTGCTCTTCCACAGGCTTATAGGGAAGTCCACGGTACCAAACTCCGAAAACAATCGGTTCCACATAAAAATACGCACCAACATCTAACTGTTCAAATGGCCCTTGCCTTTTGTAATTAACTGTAGGAGTCAAATACCGCTGCCTTCTCATATGCGTAAAATCCCCTCTCATGGAGCCTTCACCCAAAGGAATTCTGTATCCTGCATGGGCAGAAAACTTAACAGGTAAGGGACTGTCTCCATCTATGAACGATTGGTTCGGCTGATTTACATGATGCGCTGATCCACCAACCCAAAAGTTATTTGTGAAAAACAGCCCGCCAAATGAAAGTGAAAGCATGCTGACAGGATCGCCTAAACCCGGTATATCTGTCCCTGGGAAAATCGGACCAAATGGGTCGTTGGGATTGATTTGGTTGGCAAAAATCAGATTTTCATAAAAGCCAATTTCCCTGCGGATGTAACTCGCCTGAAATCCGGGACGGAAATAGGCATTAGCCCCTAATTTTAACTCGTAGGAATATAATGCTGAAATGGTCGTAGAGCGAAGTTTGGAAGCTCCTTCAGTGTCCTGCATCACCATAATCCCGATTCCCGAGTTGTAATCATTCAGGTAGGTGTCATAATAGGCAGAAAAAGTCGTGAACTGCGCGTCTATACTGGGCCATTGATTTCTGTAATTGACCCCCACTCTTCCTGTCAACTCAGATCCTGCAAAAGCAGGATTTAGATAAAGAGGAGCCGCATAATATTGGCTATATTGCGGATCCTGTGCATAGGCATTGGATCCAATAAATAGCCCAACCACACAGAGAAAAACAACGTAAACCAGAGACCGTAACAAGTATTTGTTCGTTAATTTGAATATTCAGTTGGCTTCTTCAACGATACAGATCGTATGTTGTTTTAGAAGCATTTCGAAAATTATGAAAAGCAGCCCTAATTCCATAAGGTTAATCTACATTTTTACAATTACTCTCCTATATACAACTTTTGTATTTAATACTTCCGTCTATTCGCAGGGATTTAATGATAACGAATGGATTTTCGGCTATTGCGGGGCTGGGACTGAAAACAAATATTTATCATTTGGAAAGGGAAATACTGCCACGGTCCAGTCGATCCCAGGATCTATTGTTTTTACAAAGCACAATTCAGCCCTTGCAATTGACCCGATTACCGGGCAACCTCTTTTTCTTACTAATGGAGAGCTGGTCTATGATTTCAGTCAGAATCCTATCCAGGGTGTAGGTTCAGGATTGAATGGAAATATAGACGGAATTCAGGAAGTTGCTACTGGATTTTTAGAATATGATCCTGATGGCAATAAGCTCTTCTATATCTTTTATCTGTCCTTGGGCGGGGACTTGCAATATGCAGTGGTGGACATGAATGCCCCGGGGCAAGCTTCCGGTAATGAGAGACCGCTAGGTGAAATAACCTCCAAAGACAATTCCATTGGAAGTGGAACTGGCGCACTCCTAGTGGTAAAAAGCCCAGCATCCCCCTCCTACTTGATTAGTTTCGATTCAGGTGATTTAATCTCAAGAAGTCTGGACGCAGGTGAAGGCAATTTTACCACCACCGACAATCAGGCAATTTCCTCTACGCCAAAAAAGATTATCTTCAATGAAGAAACCAGCCAATTAATCATACTTCCTGAGTCGGGCAGTGCCCCGATTTTGGTCTTGGACTTTGATACAAGCACAGGTACATTCGGATCGCCAGCTTCTATTGCCCAATCTTCCGGTGCAGGAAACTACGGAGGAGCAGAATTCTCGCCAGATGGGAATTTCATCTATTATTCACGGGAAAATCAGCTATACCGGATTCCTTCAACCGATCTGTCTGCCACTCCGGAGGCAATGCCTCTAGCCGGTTCTAGCACTCCGCCAGTTGATCTGTATGCTGTCCATGATATCAAAGCAGGACCAGATGGAAGTATCTATTACCTCTATGAAGAAGTAGATGGCGGACCACAGATGATGGGAAAAGTCTCCAACCCAAATGAGGTTGATTTGACGTTGGTTGAAGTAGCCGGAGACCCCTTTTCAGGCACTGACTTCTGTGGAACGGTATTCCCGACGTTCGCCCCAAATGCAGACATAACACCCACAGTAGATTTTACTTGGTCCCCCGAGATGCCATGCGCAAATAACCCGGTCCAACTTACTTCTGAGCTGACACCGGAAAATTATAGACCTATTAGCTTTGCCTGGGAATTTGACCCTCCGCTTCTTGATTCTGCAGGAAATGAGCTTCCCGCCGATTACTCCCAGGAGCACTTTTTAATTCCTGCTGACGCGGCACAGGGAACCAGCGTAAACGTTACGCTGACAGTTACTTTTGCGGACAGCACAACCCAGGTAGTCAATCACACCATTCCGCTCACTGAAAACAACCTGGAAGCAAATTTTTCTCCCGGAGACACCACTTTATGTGAAACTTGTTTGGACATAGCCCCCTTACTCACTGCCCAAAATCAAGGTGGCGACGGTGAAGGCGGAGCTCCGGGAGGAGGAGGTGGTGGAGCCGGAGGCGGACAGGGAGGAGAAGATAATTACGAATATTTCTGGTCAAATAAGCGGGATGAAGGCTGGGGCCCTAAAGGTACAAACCAGGTCTGCAGCCCGGGGCTATACTGGGCTTTGGTCCGTGAACCAGGCTCATCTTGCTATGCATACGCTGAGATCCGCGTGAAAATGTGGGACGTAGAGGATCAGACCAATAACATCTGGTACTTTGGAGAAGGAGCGGGACTGGATTTTAATCCAGACCCTGACGACCCCGATGCTCCTACCCCAAGGCCTATAGCTTCCCCGCATCCGCAGAATATTCCGGCTGGGACCACTACTATTTCCGATCAGGCAGGGCAGGTGCTTTTCTATACAGATGGCCAATCTGTATGGGATCTCAATGGGGATTTAATGGAAAACGGTGATAATATCGGGGGAGACAATTCGAGCAGCCAAAGTGTGATTGCCGTACCGGTGCCGGGAGAAGAGACACTCTTTTACCTGTTTACTTCCCAGCTATCCGCTAATGGAAACAATGAAGCAAAATACTCTCTGGTGGACATTAAATCTGAAAATCCAACGGGGGTAGGAAATGTAGTCACCAAGGACAATTTCCTTTTCAGTCCATCTACTGAGCATACCGCTGCACTTGATGCTGGGGATACGACCTGGGTCATGTACCACGAACTTGGAAATAATACTTTCCGGGCATATCCGGTTTCAGCTCAGGGAATTGGGCAGCCGGTACTCAGTTCAGTAGGAAGCAATCATGGGTTTAATTCCGGGGTTGGGGCTATGAAATTCAATTCAGATGGCGATAAAGTGGCAGTAACTATCACGGAAGGGGGATGTAATAAAGTAGAGATTTTTGACTTTGACAGTGACACTGGTGAAATGAGTGAATACGCCCGTCTTGACCTTGGCTGCGATGGAGAGGTGTACGGTTTGGAATTTTCAGAAGACGGGGAGCGGGTGCTGGTATCTTATAGAAATGGGGGCCCGGGAATAGAAGAATTCACCATCAAAGCCGCTGAAAATGATGATCCTGATGCAGCTGTCTGCCCTGCCTGTTTTGAGGGAGCGAGTACCAGGTCAGAAATAGAGGCATGTATCTTGAGTACCAAAAACCAAATCAGTGAAACTGCCGGAAAAAACCTGGGAGCTCTCCAAATAGGACCCAACGGTCAGATCTATGTGGCAGTAGTGGGAGATAATAGAATAGGTCAAATCAATGTAGGATCTGGCTGCAATTCCCAAAGTACTTTCACCCAAGATGGCGTGGAAGCCATGCCTGGCCCGGCCAATTTAGGCCTTCCTTCTTTTGTGCAGAACTCAGGAAGTTCTATACCGGAGCCCAGTTTGGCGGCACCTGCGAGACTTTGTCTGGATCCTGAAGAAGGTGCTGGAGCGCTTTTGGAAGGCGGAGGGGAGCCTGATATTGATAGTTATTTCTGGACTATTACCAACCAAGATGATGGTACAATCTTAAGAGACAATTATGGAGGCCCAGGGGATCAGTTCCAGAACCTGGATCAGATTTTCACCAATCCCGGCACCTACACAATAGATCTTCGGGTAGATCGATGTGGTGATCCTGAGTATTTCCGGGCAAGTACTGAGCTATTGGTAGAGGCACCGCCCGAGTTGACTTTAGCAGATGATGCCACGCTTTGTGCCGGCAATCCAGTCACCCTAACAGCCATTGACGGGTACGATCCTGCTGAAGGCCTTTATGACTTCGAATGGACAAATGCTGCCGGGCAGGTTTTTGGAGATGAGAACTCCAATGAAATCACTGTGGATGAAGAAAGCATTTACACTGTAAATGTAAGCTACAGATTACCTGAAGGACTTTCAGACGATGAAGCATTACTTTATGAAACCTGCCCAGCCACGGCAGAAATCTTTGTGGGCCCGGCCTTTGAATTTGAGATGGACCAGGATGCCCAGGAAGTATGCTATGAAGAGGTAGCTGTGAACTTTGCACCGAACACCCCAGTTGCCGGAGAATGGTTTTACGAACTCAATGAAGACGGCAACCGTGTTGCTCTGGGTGAATTTTTCGAATTGGAACTCTGGGTCAACACACTTCCGGGGCCGGGAGATTATGAGATAATTTTTGTCACGCAAGATCCGATTTTGGAAGGCTGTGTAGTTGAGAAAAAACTGGATTTGTCAGTCAATGAATTACCGCTGTTCACAGCCGTGCAGACAACTCCGGCTACAGACTGCGCTACAGCAGATGGAGCATTTGAAATCACTGTGCAGGCTGATGCAGAAACGATAACCATACCTGAAATTGACAATATTTTCACTAATGTAAGTGCTGGAGACCTTCTGATTGTTCAAGGGGTACTTCCCGGTGTTTACAACATAGAGGCAATTAACAGTACAGGATGCACATACATCAGTACGGTGACAATAGAAAACAGCAACCCTCCTGCAGGATTTGGATATACAGTCACCCCTACAGATGAAACCTGTGGTCTCTCGGGGGTTGAAAACGGGATGCTGACGATCAGCTTCACTGATTCTCCCCAATCAGGTATCTATACTGCAACCAGACAGGGAGACGGACAAGTTTTCCAAGATTCTTTCCCAAGTACATCCCAGTTTGACATTGTGGTACCACATGGAGATTACGCTATTGAAATCCAGGATCCAAGTGGCTGTGCTGTTCCTGATCCAACCATTTATACCATAGCCCAGAAAATGGAAGTAGTCTTCTCAGTTCCTTCTGAATTGACTTCCTGTGGAAGCTTCACCTTCACCCCCACTTCCCCGGATGAGCTGGATTACACGTTAACCAATTCTGCCGGGACGGTCATATTCCCTGATACAGCCGGGGAATTTACTATCACACAAGCTGACACCTACACGGTAAGAGGAGAAGATCCAGCTGGCGTAGCCTGCCCCCGGGAAGAGACAATTGTGGCAGACATCACTACAGGTATTGATTTCGAGGTTTCAGCTCCTATAGTAGATTGCCAGGTAGGCGTTCAATATGAAGCTATTTTAACTAATGTTGACCCTGCCGATGTACTTTTCCTCTGGAAAAATGATCAGGGAATAATCGTAGGCAGAAGGCAGACCTTCGTCCCTAGCAGAGCCGGAGATTATACGTTGGAAGTTCAGCCTTTGACCGGCGGATTATGTCCGACGGACAAGAGATCATTCACAGCTGAAGGTATTTTCCAAAGAGTAGAAGTAAACTTAGACATAGTTCCTTATTGCATAGAGCAGACCAGCACAACCATTACCGTGGATGCTGACTTAACCAATGTAGCGGATATAGAATGGTATTCGGTGTCAAACGGCACCCGAACTAGAATTGCAGCATTTGATGGATTACCTATTATCGAATTGACGCAAGAGGGGACTTACGAAGTGTTATTGAGAAGTAGTGTTGGCTGTGAGCTTGGTCGTGCCAATGGTGTGGTAGCCAAATCCACTATCGTGCCTCCTATAGTGCCTGCAGGATTTACGATCTGTGCAATAGAAGGGATCACGCAATCAATTGCTCCTGGCTCCTATGACAATTACTCTTGGAAATTAAACGGTGTGGAAGTTTCCCAGGACTCGGTGTTCACCCCAACTGAAGGAGGAGTTTATGAACTTACCGTTTCGGATAATTTAGGCTGTAAATACATTACCAGCATTGATGTAGTAGAGGATTGCTCGTTAAAAATAGTCTTCCCTAACGGAGTGGTTTTGAATGATCCGAATAGGAATTTCATACTCTATGCAAACGAATACATAGACGATGTGGAAGTCTATATCTATAACCGTTGGGGTGAATTGATCTTCTATTGTACGCATGAAAATATTGAGCCAAACCAACCTTTCTGCCCTTGGGATGGGCAGGTACGAGGAGAATTGGTGCCAAATGGAACATTTGCCGTAGTCGTGAAGTTTACCAGTGAAAATCAAAATAAAACAGAAAAATTAACCAAAGCCATTACAGTAATTCAATAGTATGCTTATCCTTATTTCCCCAGCCAAAACACTGGACTACAGCACCTCCGTTTTCAAAGATTCAACACAACCTGATTTCCAAACTGATACCCACTCGCTGGTACGAATCATGAAAAAGAAGTCCGCCAAAGAAATAAGCGAGCTCATGCATATATCTGATAATTTGGGGGAATTAAATGATGAGCGATTTAAGAGATTTCAAAAGGAATTTACAGCGGAAAATTCTAAGCAAGCCATCTTAGCTTTTAAAGGAGACGTGTACACAAAAATCGATGTAGATGAATATTCAAAAGCTGATTTTGATTTTGCCCAAAAACATCTCAGAATTCTTTCCGGATTATATGGTTTACTGAAACCTTTGGATTTGATTCAGCCTTATCGCTTAGAAATGGGGATAAAACTGGAAAACAGAAAAGGAAAAAACCTCTATGAATTCTGGGGCAAGAAAATAGCTAAGGCCATAAACGAAGTTGCAAATGGGCAAACTGTTGTAAACCTTGCTTCTCAGGAATACTTCAAAGCCGTTCACCGGAAAACGTTAAAAAGTCCTCTAATAACTATTGAATTCAAGGAATTCAAAGATGGTGACTATAAAATCATCGGATTTTTTGCGAAGCAAGCCAGAGGAATGATGAGCAACTTTGCCATCAAAAACAGGATCACTGACGCTGAACAATTAAAGATTTTCAATGAAGGCGGATATGAGTTTTCTGAGCAAATGAGTAGCCAAACTAACTGGGTTTTTACAAGATAATAACATATATCGTTAGTTAACTGACACTTAGAGCAAACAACTCTTTTTTCACCTATATAAAATTGTAACTTAGGGTCAATAAATAAAAGTTTATCCCCCCTAGTTTGGCCCAGGTATCTCTAAAAGCTGTAGCAGTAGCCATATGCTCATTAATGGTGATTTTTGTTGCTGATGCATCGTTGGAGCATATTCACCAAGACAACTTTAAAACAGTTAGCCTGCAGTCATCGTTGGATGACGCCGAGTTGATAGGTCCAGATAGGTTATGTAATATTTTCGGAAGTGTCATTGGTAATTTTTCCGGAGGAGGGGATGCTGCTACCGATGTATATAGATGGACAATAGTAGCACCTGACGGAGAAGTGTTATTTACCAGACCCCCGGGGGCTTTTCAAACCATTGAATATACATTCGAATTATTGGGCTCTCACAAAGTGAAACTCGAGGTAAGCCGTGGCGGAAAGCTGATTGCCAACCTCGAAAAGATGGTAGAGGTCATAAAAGGGCCACTTTTATCACTCGCGGCTAATTATAAAATCTGCGCGGGCCAACCGATAGACCTACAAGCTATCTCACCATCAAGTGCTAATTTCTCAAGCTACCTATTTGAATGGACTAATGAAATGGGGGAAATAGTGGGAACCTCAAACACGTTAAGCGTAACTATTCCCGGTGATTACGCAGTGACTTTTTATACCCCAGATGAAAATTCAAATCCTATCTGCCAAAATAAATTAAATACGACTGTGGAAGTTCTTGACTCCATAGAGATACTACAGAGCGCCAACTCAGTTTGCAGAGATGGGACCATTACTTTTCAAACTGATCCTAATACTATGGGCCAATGGTATCTTACCTCTCCCGGCGAGACGGAGGCCAAATTGGTAAGCATTTCAAATGAACTGACCTTAACTCCTATTGAGGAATTAGTAGCCTTTGGAGAATATAAGCTTGAGGTTATAATCGAAAATATTGAAAACCCGTTATGCAGTCCCAAAGCCACCACTAGCTTCACATACAACCAAGAACCTCTTATTTCACTTGTATCAACCTTGGCTGCAAGTGGATGCTTTAATACAGATGGAGGGTTGGAACTAAAAGCCGAAACCAATCTAGATCAGCTAATCGTAAGTGGAGTAGACACTTCTTATGGTCCTTTTCTAGCTGGGGAAACCATATCAATCACTAATCTAGAATCAGGAGGATACACCTTGTTTTCATATCTGGATGGCTGCCAAAATAGGTTTGGCGCCGTAGTGCCACTAGATATCGCTCCGACGATTCTGGATTTTGCGATCGAAAATATTACCTCAGAAACCTGTACCAGCAACGGCAAAATCAATGGCTCGTTCGATGTCAATTTACAAAATGGTCCAACAGATGGCTCTTTTAGGGTGTTGACTGAAAAAGGGGATGTGGTAGTAAAAGAAGCTTTACCTACAGTGAATCCTTTTAAGATAGAACTGGGTGGGGGGAAATATTTTTTCGAAATATTAGACCCGGACAGCTGTAAACTTCCAACTAGGGAATTTATTGAAATCCCCGCCAAACCCCAAACACTCTTTAGCATACCAAAAGAACTAACTATTTGTGAGTCTTACGACCTGATTCCTGAGACAACTGAAAACCTCCTGCTCACTTTAACAGATCCTTCAGGCAATAACATCACCAAAAATTCCGGGGAACCTTTCACCATAACCCAAGAAGGGGAATATAGTTTACTCGGTATAATACCCAATCAAAGTGAAGTTTGTCCGTCAGAACTTAAGCTGATCGTACACACCACGGATCCAATTCCATTTGATCCAATTCTTACGAGTGAAGACTGCGTGATTGGCAATCGGGTATTTAAGGCTGAGATCTATGGGTTTGATCCTAACTTAGCGGATTTTTATTGGAGGAATGCAGCTGGAGATACAATAGGAACTGGACAAAGTCTTTTCCTCTCTCCTACTTCAATAGGTACTTTTTCTTTGGAAGTACAGCCAAAAGACAGTGAAAGCTGCCCTATTTCCCCAAAGGAATTTACAGTTGAGAAGCCTGTATTATTTGTAGATGCTTCCATAACTTCCACTAAACTGTGTGAGTTTGGCCCTGAAGCTATTGTAGAGCTAACCACCACTTCCCCTGAAGCGGTGACAGACATCAGATGGAGAAGATTCGATGAAGAAGGGACAATTGAGGAACTTGCAGAATTCAACAATCAACTTACGATCAGGACTCGAATCGGTGGGACATACGAAGCTTCCGCCTACAGCATTATCCCGGCAATAGATAAAAATTGTGAACTTGGAAGGATCACTTTTCAGCTGGACTTGACACCTGACAAAGTAGCATTTGAAATCCCAGAAGAACTGACCATCTGTGATTTCCATGAACTTATCCCTGAGACTAGCCAAGCTCTGGAATTCTTCCTTACAACTCCGTCTGGCGAAGTCATTGAAAAACCTTCTGGTCAACCTTTCACATTAGACGAGGAAGGCGTTTATACATTCTTGGCCTTTGACAGCAATAATCCTACTCCCTTTTGTCCAGAGCAGAAGGAAATCAGAGTCAACTTAGCCGATGCAGTCGATTTTCAACCAGTTTTGTTTGAGGAATTTTGTGATGGAACTAAAGTTTACCAGGCAGTCCTTATCAATTACACAATTGAGCAGGTGAACATAATTTGGAGGGATAAAGACGGTAATGAAGTAGGGAACGGTGAATTCTTAACAATAAACAGCCCCGGGGTTTATACCTTAGAGGTACAGCCTTCGGGTGTTATCCCCTGCCATATTCTCCCCATATCCTTTGAAGTTTTACCACCGGTACTAGCTATCGATGTGATTCTAAAGGCAGATCCCTTATGTCCCGAGTCGCCGTCAGCTTCCATACGGGCGGAAGCTGACTTTAGCTCAGTCACCTCAATAGAGTGGTGGTACACATCTCCGGGAGGTGAGCAAGCTGAGCTGACCGGAGAACGCAACAAAGAAGAAATCTTAGCAATCAATGAAGGGATATATGAAGTCAGGGTTTTCAATCAAGTACCTTGTCTATTAGGATTTGACAAAGCCTTAATCCTAAGGAGTACGGATACCGTCCGGCCTGAAGTGGAAGAAAGTTACCAGATTTGCCCAAAGTATGAAATAGCCCCAACAATCAACCCGGGAAGCTTCGCCAACTATGAGTGGTACTTTGCAGGAGAATTAGTTTCCACAAGTGCTATTTACAAACCTCTTTTTGTAGGTGAGTATAACCTCATTGTCTATAGCCAAGAAGGTTGCGCCTATCAAACAGGTTTCACTACAGAAGAAGAATGTGAACTAAAAGTCATATACCCTAATGCAGTGCAACCTGGAAATCCAGATAAAGAATTTCTGCTGTACACAAATTATCTTATTGATGAGCTGGACTTGGTTATAGTAAACAAATGGGGACAAGTGATCTTCCAATGCGCACAAACTAATCTTATCTCAGAAGAACATACCTGTACATGGGATGGCACTTTTAATGGGAAAGTTATTCCGAACGGAACTTATGCTGTGCGGATCAATTATAAAAACTATGAAAAGAACATCTCCAAATCTGAATTTGGCTCCATTGTAATTATAGAATGACAAGTGTTGTGAAAAAACTATAACGGATTGGAACATTTTTTGATTCATGGGGGTAATCCTAACATATTGCTGACAAGTATTTCTATCTTTGCATACACCCTAATCTGATTCCATTGAAGCCCAAAGACCAATTTTCTATACGGAAGATTGGGATGATTTTGGTTTGGCTTTTACTAATTTTGCCTCCGCTAATTTTGCTGGGAAAAGAAGTAAAAAAGCCAAATAAGCCCGAAATCCCCTATTTGACAAATGTAGCCCTGGGTATAACTGGCCCTACTGAGCTATGCCTCGTGTTAGGGGTAGCCACAGGAGATTACAGCATCGCAGATGCTTCTTCCGGTGAATATACATGGCGTTTAGAAGATCCTGATGGGAATACTTCCACTATTGCCAAAGGCGGAGCCAGCAGCGTGGGTACTGTTCAGATCAGATATACGGTCACCGGCACTTATCAACTGATTTTAGAGGAGCGTTCCACTCCGAGTGCCAGTCCCAATACTACCAGCATTACCATAGAGGTAAATCCAGGCCCGGCTATAGTGCTCAGGCCCGATTACCTTCTATGTGGGGAAGATATTCCAACTCTTCAGGTTATGGACCCTTCGGATCCAGATCTTGGCAAGTATGAAATTACCTGGGCCAGAGACGAGGAATTTTTAACCATTGTGCATCAAGGTGTGGGTGCGGCAGGAAATGAGCTTACCCCGACTGAAGAAGGATATTATTTTGTCAAACTCAGCCCAACGGTCTCAAGTTCAGCCTGTGTGTCCACCTCTGCCACCTATGTTGGTCCTCCGGTAGATTTTCAATTTGTGCAGGACAAGGATGAAGTCTGTGAAGGGGAATCGGTGAAAATAGGACTGGATACGCCCATCAACGGAGAATGGTGGTATAGAAAGCAGGGAGATTCCGACAAAATCAGCCTGGGCAGCAGCTATGCGATTACTTTAGGCAGCAGCCAGTTTACAGAGCCAGGGATGTTTGAAATAGGTTTTATAGCCAATGATCAAAATTCTTCCTGCCCTTCAGAAAGAATCACCACTGTAAGACAAAAAGAAGGGCCTAAACTAGAAACAGTTGATCTTGTGCAGCCTTCAGTCTGTGGAGCAAATGATGGTTCCTTTAAAATTACTGTAGTAAAAGACCTGATATCGTTAAGAGTTGCAGAATTAAATCTGGACCTAGGCCCTCAATCCGCAGGTGCACAAATAACCATCCCTGACCTTGAGGCAGGAGTATATACAATTGAGGCGGCAAACATTGAATGCGGCGGGAATTTTTTCCATGCGCTCAATCTATCGGCCGCTCCTGACGAAACCGAAATTGAGGCGTTCAAAGAAGAATGCGTTCTGAACGGTATCAATTTGGGAAGAGTAGAAATCACTTTTCCCAACGGCAATGTGACCGGAGACTACCGTATTCTGTCTGGCAACAGCGGAATTTCTACGTATGGCACCTTGACAAATGGGAATTTCATAACAGAAGATCTTCCTGGGGGAATTTACTTTTTTGACTTTGAGTACGAAAACGATGAGTGCCATCCTCTTATAGAGACGTTTAGGATAGACAGGAGAAGGGATGTTCCTTTCTCTTTACCTGAAGTAATCGAAATATGTGACACTTATGAACTTTCCTTGCAAACTGGTCTAAGTCTGAATTTTGAATTGACACAGCCCGACGGGACAAAGGTCACGGCCAGCACAGGAGAATCATTTTTATTGGAAGAAGAAGGCCAATATAGCTTATATATTGCACCTGTAGATCCTGATGGGGACTACTGTCCCGTAATTCGGGAATTCACCGTGGACAAGCTAGATTATGAAGTCGCGTTTGACTATGAAATCATAGCAGAGAACTGCTTAGGAGATCAAATATGGGGAGCGGTAATGCAAAACCTTGCTGTTGAAGATGCGATATTCCGATGGTATAACGGTTCTGGGGAAATCGTTGGACGGTCCCAGGAATTTCGCCCAACGGCGTTTGGGGAAGTTTATCAGCTCACTGTGCAGCCTAAAGCAACAGCATCCTGCCTCATCGCGCCCTTAGAAATCCCTTATAATCTACCGGTTCTAAGCGTTCCTGCTGAGCTCAGTTACGAAGAGGAGTGTGAGTTATTTATCATAAATCTAGAGGTTTCGCAAAATGCGGATCAAGTAACCTGGGTCGAGTGGATCCTCTTTATGGAAGATGGTAGTGCAGTAGAACTGGGGGAAGGAGCAGATCTATATGAAATTTCGGATGAACGGATAGGGATTTACGAAGCTATACTCTATCGCGACAAACAGTCTGGTGACCGCTGTGAAATCGCACGGGTCAATCGTCAAATTGAAGAGCGTACACTTACCCCCAGGCCAGATCTTGACGATTCCTATCCGTTTTGTTCAAAGGGGGACGGACTACCATCCATTGATCCAGGCGAATACGAGACGTATACCTGGCGTTATCTTACCGGAGATGTAGTGGTAGGTACCGACTCCACCTTTCGCCCCACCCAGACTGGCAACTATGAATTAACAGTTCTCACCGTAGAAGGCTGTATATATGAAGAAGAGTTCCGAGTCTATGACGTTTGCGATATAGATTATGTATTCCCTAATGCTATGATATTAGGTGACCCAGAGCGGGATTTTAGGATAACAGTCAGTGAAGGCATCTCAGAAGCCGAATTGTATATAATCAACTCCAATGGAGAATTAATTCACCAAGATGTGGAAACTGAAATAAGCTTCCATACCCCGATACTTAACTGGGACGGGACCGTTGATGGAAAACGAGTCCCACAGGGAACCTATGCCATAGTTCTGATTTTAAAGAATCCTGCCTACGGCCTAGAAGAAAAGGTCACAGGATCCTTCTTGGTATTGGAATAAACGGATATTTGGGAAGAACATTTTTTACTAGCGGGAAAGTGGAATGCGATATTTTTCCTATTTTTCCACCTTTACAATCATTCATTCACAACCCAAAATTCAAAAACCTATCCATATGACTCAAACCATCAACAAATCGGCACTCTTCAACGCAAGTTGTTTTGCCCTCATTACCACTGCATTTTCCTTTAGTATAAGTGCCGGAACCTTAAAACAACTCGGCGATGACCTAGGCTACACCGCTGAAAAACTAGGATATCTAAATTCCCTATGGTTCTTTGGCTTCCCGATCGCCATGATAATTGGGGGACTAATCTATCATTCGATTGGACCTAAGAAAATCATGCAAATAGCATTCTTGGCTCACTTTCTAGGTGCCGCAATGACCTTATTTGCAATTTACTTTGTATCTGATTCAAGTTATATTATTCTTCTTGCCTCCAATCTACTTATGGGCATTGGATGCGGATGTACTGAGGCGGCTTGCAACCCAATGATCGCTGACATGTATACTGGAGAGAAAATGAATAAGATGCTCAACAGATTCCACATGTGGTTTCCCGGTGGGATTTTTGTCGGAGCCCTTCTTTCAGAATTAATGTCAAGTCTTGGTTTTTCTTGGCAGAGCCAATTTTGGCTGATTCCAATTCCTGCCCTAGTTTATGTTTATTTGTTTAAAGGAAAAACTTTCCCTAAAGCTAGTGTAGAACAAGCAAGCTCCCTATCTGCTAACTTTAAAGCAATGTTTTCTTTATTATTCTTCTTTATTTTTTGTTGTATGGCCCTTACCGCCATCACAGAATTTGGCCCTCAGAAATGGACCGGATTGGTCTTGGAAAGCTCAGGGGCTAAACCTATGTTAATCCTTGCGCTCACTACGGGATTAATGGCTTTCTTGAGGTTTTTTGGTGGCCCAGTCACCAAAGCACTCGGTCAAACAGGGGTTCTGCTTGCAGGTGCTATAATTTCAGCCATAGGCATATATTTATTCAGTACCCAGACCGGGGCAATGGTTTATGTTGCGGCCATCTTCTTTGCCATGGGAGTGGCTTATTTCTGGCCAACTATGCTTGGTTTTGTGGCAGCTAAAATACCAAAAAGTGGCGCATTAGGCATGTCAATTATTGGTGGTGTAGGAATGTTTTCAACGTCAATTTTCCAACCTTTTATTGGGAGCTGGATCGATAGCGATATTGCAGAACAAAAAGCCCTCGGTCTTACCGGTGCGGAGTTAGATTTGGCCGCTGGCCAAGCCACACTATCCACAATGATGACTTTCCCTATTATTCTGATTGTTGCATTTCTTGTCCTTTTCTTCTGGCAAAGAGGTAAAGCTCCTGCGGCAGTCGCAGCTCACTAAAATTTAAAAGCAGCCTTCGGGCTGCTTTTTTTTGCTTTAATCCTTTTTCTCCCAAAACTTCAGCTTTCCCTTATTGCTGGATTTTACCAACAGGTAATTTTCTGGAATCTCCGCAGCATCACCGCAATAAGTCACTATTCTGGTGCCAGACTTGACCCCCGTCAATTTCTCCCGAAGAAGCTTGATATAGGTATGATATTGTTCGAAATCGATGCTATTATCTTTGTCCAACTTATCCCTGAGGTCAATATTCTCCTCAAAAGCATTAAAAAAATAAAAGGCATCAAAGGCAGTGAAATCAAGGTTTTTCAGATCCCCATGAATAAAGTCCACTTGATGAAGTTGGTATTTAACTGCCAACTTTCTGGAGACTTGGACTAGGTTCTCCCGTTGCTCCACACCTGTGATTATGGCTTTAGAATTTACCGCGGCCACCAGACAGAATTTTCCTGCTCCAGACCCTAGATCTAATACTGCACTTCCCCCTTCCCGGTCTAAAAACGCTATCGCTTTCTTTGCAATATCCACGGGGGTCCAATGAGTGCCGGACAGCATCCTGATTTTCATGGGATAAAGTGCATCAAACTCCTCATCCTTCATGTTCTCCAATGTCATGGAACAAAATCTCATGGTAAACTAGAAAATCAATCGTTTTATCGTCTTGGGTTTTCTAAAACTTCCTTCAGCTTGTTCGCATAGGCGTCAGCATATTTTTCCATACCCAAATCACTAGGATGGGTACCGTCTACAAAATCATCTGTACCCAACCCGATTTCATCCTTGGTCAATGTATAAACCCCATTAACGCCATCCTCTTTTAGCTTAGCAAAACTCTCTTGGAGCCAAGCATTCAAATCCTGATAAATTTCTGCTCTGGGTTCATATACCAATCCGTCGGAATACCCTGCATGCTCGGTCAACAAAATCGGAGTATCAGGATACTTGTTACGAATAGTTTTCACGGCAAAAATAAGCTTATCCTTTATCTGATCAGCGCTAAATCCAGCCCCAGGCCCTAGATTTGGAAGGCAATCCAACACAAAAACCGCCGGATCAATCTGAGAAATCAAGTCAATCATTTCCGGCTCCATTCTCCCATTTCCGGAAAAACCCAGATTAATCATTGGCATGTTCATTTCTCTTGCCAGAATATTCGTCCATGCCATACCCGCACGCGATGCACAGGCACCTTGTGCGATCGAAGTTCCATAAACCAAGATCGGTTTTTCAGGCCTTTTTGCTGTAAATGCAAAGCTCTTGTTTTCAGGCACTCCAATTTCAAGACTGTCTACCCCATTATAAAGTGGTAAAAACAGATAGAACTCTTTTTGCTCAGCAGAGGTATTATCCAACTGAAATTTATAGCTCACTTTCTCCCCAAACTTATAACTCCCTCTAATCCAAAGCCAATTTCCTACACTGTCCCTGGTATACAAATCAACACCAGAAACCCCTGTAGCTGGCATATGAGGCATCTCCAGGTTTCCAGTAGGAGAATACGATACGTGAACTTCCGGACTGTCTGAAGCAAATCTTAGCATCAATCCCGCTGTTCGTCGTGATAAATTCCAGACTGGTGTTCTTACTACAGCTTCAGCAGCTGGAGGTAGACGATTAAATCCTATATCATCCCATCCCCTTCCTTCCAGAGCTTGCATCATTTCCGGACTTTCTTTATACCATCTGATTTCCTGCCCCCATGAAAAACCGGCATAAAGGAAGAAAAATAAGGTAACTATGCTTTTTTGTGAATTAGTCATCCGATAAAAATAAGATTCTAGGAAGAAAGAATACGTATGGTCTTAGAAAAAATATATGCCAGGACTCTTAGAAACCTTATATTCTAATTTTAGGCCCCACAACTAATCCCTCAAAATATAATCAGACCTTAATTCCTCTCACAATTCGTTACTTTTCCTTAATTTGAATTCCAAATTTTCAAACCCTATTAACCTTTCCTCCTATGATTAAGAAATTTACAATTCTCAGCCTTCTGGGATTTTTATTTTTTTCCTGTGAAAAAAAACCTGTTCAACTTTCAGACGAAGAATATTCCAAACTCAGCGATGAGCAGAAAAGAAGCCCTGAGCATGCTGTGAACGGCATCATTGTGGCCGATGACCGATTAGAACTTACGCTGTTTGCCTCGGAACCCATGATGTCAAACCCAACAAATATGGACATCGATGATCGGGGCCGTGTGTGGATCGCTGAGGCATATAATTATAGAACCGCGCTAAACCCACGCAATTCGACCAGGGCAGAAGGTGACAGAATCCTGATTTTGGAAGATACTGATGGAGATGGTGTAGCCGATGAATCCAAGGTCTTTTATCAGGGAACTGACATTAATGCAGCATTGGGTATTGCGGTTTTTGGAGACAAAGTGTATGTGTCTGTCAGCCCTTACGTGTATGTTTTCACCGATGCGGATGGGGATGATATTCCTGAAAAAAAGGAGATCCTATTTGAAGGAGTAGGCGGCGAGCAGCATGACCATGGGATGCACGCCTTTACTTTTGGCCCCGACGGGAAGCTTTATTTCAACTATGGAAATGAAGGAAAAGGAATTCATCATGCTGATGGTTCTCCGATTTTAGACCCCCTAGGCAGACCTGTTAACAACCAAACTCCTCCTTATCGGGAAGGAATGGTATTCCGAATGAATCCTGACGGATCGGATGTGGAAGTTCTTGGCTGGAACTTTAGAAACAATTATGAATTAGCGACTGACAGCTATGGTAGAATGTGGCAATCTGACAATGACGACGACGGCAATCGAAGCACCAGAATCAACTACGTGATGGATTACGGTAACTATGGCTTCAAGGACGAATTCACAGGCGCAGACTGGCGGGCAAGAAGAATCAATATGGAAGATTCTGTTTATCATCAACACTGGCATTTGAATGATCCGGGAGTAGTACCGAATCTCCTTCAAACTTATGCTGGCTCTCCTACCGGGATTTTGGTTTATGAAGGCAAATTACTTCCTGAGGAATATCATAATCAGCTGATTCACGCCGATGCTGGGCCCAATATCGTCAGAGCATATCCAACAACGCCAAAGGGGGCTGGTTTTGAAGCTAAAATCATCAATATTCTGGACGGAAATCCACGGGACAATTGGTTTAGGCCATCCGATGTAACAGTAGCTCCTGATGGATCACTGTTCGTATCTGATTGGTACGATCCAGGGGTTGGCGGGCATGCGATGGGAGATCTGGAAAAAGGAAGAATTTATCGTGTTGCACCAACCGGAGTCGATTATAATGTCACAAAACCAGATTACAGTTCCATTTCTTCATTGATCACTCTGCTTCAAAACCCAAACAGGGCAACGCACTTTAAGGCTTTCATGGCTTTGGTAGAAAAAGGCGGGGAGGCTAAAGATGCTTTGGAAAAACTCTTTACTGAAGGAGAAAGCAGAATGCGGGCACGGGCTTTTTGGGTGCTCTCCAAATTGCCAAACGGAAATGACTACATAAAAACTGCAGCGACAGATTCGGATGAAAACATCCGTGTGGCTGCAATCCGTGCTTATAGAAGCAACAAAATGAGCGATGTATCATTCCTGTTGGAAATGGCAGGGGATGAATCGGTTCAGGTAAGAAGGGAAGTGGCACTGGCGATCAGATATACTTCTAATCCAGAGGTGTGGCTGAAACTGGTAGAAGGATATCAGAGTGGTGACCGTTGGTATTTAGAGGCATTGGGCATTGCTGCGGAAGGGTTCTGGGATGATTATTTACCAAAATACCTAGAGGCTAGTGGGTCAGGATGGCTGGAAAACCAGGAAGCCAAAGATATAGTCTGGAGATCCCGCGCCTCCAATTCTGCGGAATTGCTTGGCAAAATCATCCTCACACAACCAGGCAGAGATAACCAGGCCTATTACCGGGCATTGGACTTCCAATCTCCCGAAGCCAAAAATGCAACATTAAAATCGCTTTTGGCCAACGCTCCTGAAGAAGACCAACTCATTATTTTGAGACAGATAAACTTTGAGCAGGCATCCCCAGACCGTGAGATTCTTGCGCTTGCAAAAGAGACTGCAGGAAGCATTGCAGATGATAGAGACTTTATGGACATCGTCAGCAAATATAAATTGACAGATCAAAAAGCCAGATTGGAAAAATTGGTTTACCAATCAGAAAGCGGACAGCATTCGCAGATGGCGGCCAATATTTATGCGTCCCTTTATGGCATGTCAGACATAAAAAATTCTTTTGCTGACTCTGATCAGGGTAGTGCAATCAACTCTATTGAGAAATTTGGCACCATTGACAATGAAGAAATGGCTAAAGCACTTTCAGAAATTTATTTGGATGAAACGAAGCCCTCGGAGCTAAGAACTGCGGCAGCGGAAGCAGCAAAGGGATACAATTCAGAGCCTTATCTTTGGGAACTAGCCAAAGCAGATAAAATTCCTGCTGATGTACTGCCAATTGTGCAGAAAATTCTTCTTTCTTCCTGGAATGGAAATATCCGTGCACAGGCAAATGAAAAATTCGGCAGCGATGCTTCTAATTCGGAAATAGACCTTCCAAAACTTCTCGCTCAGAAGGGCGATGTGGAAAAAGGGATTCTTATAGCCGATAACTATTGTCTGGCCTGCCATAGAATAGAAGACAAAGGCATTGATTTTGGCCCTGCGCTTACTGAAATCGGAGACAAACTCTCCAAAGAAGGGCTGTTCAATTCCATCATTAATCCATCCGAAGGAATGGGTTTTGGATATGAAACCCAGTTGGTCAAATTAAAAGATGGCTCCGAATTCACCTGCATTGTAAACTCTAAAACTGAAAATGACCTGGTAGTGAAGCAGGTGGGCAGCAGTGAACAGAAAATATATAAGTTGGTGGACGTAGAAAGTGTCACACAATTGGAAGAATCACTTATGCCTAGATTCCCACTCTCGGAAACGGAGTTGGTGGATCTGGTGAGTTATTTGGAAACACTAAGGAAGTAAATCACAAAAGCTTCCTAAGTTAGTTTATAAATCCCCGTTTTATGAAAATAGGCGGGGATTTTGTGTAAGAAAAATCCTGATTCATCACCACAAACCCCACAATAATTTTCTATGAAAGCCATCGCATACTTCGCATTCCTACTTGCTTTATTTCAGGTCAATATCGTTTTAGGTCAGCAAAAGGAATTTATTTATCAGTCCGAAACTCTTCAAATCAAGCAAATAAGTCCCAATACACTTCTTCATATCAGCTACATTAATACCAATGACTTCGGGAAAGTGGCATGCAATGGAATGATCGTTATCAATGAAGGAGAAGCATTGGTCTTTGACACACCTACAAATGATGAAGCAAGCCTAGAATTAATCAATTGGCTAGAAAATGTTCAAAAAGCCAAGGTCAAAGGAGTCGTTGCCACACACTTTCACCTGGATTGTCTGGGCGGATTAAATGAATTTCATGCCAAGGGAATACCATCGTATGCATCCTCCAAAACCAATGAGTTGGCAAAAGCCGCTGGTTTTCCAGTTCCTGAAAATGGATTTAAAAAGAAATTGACCCTTAAAGCTGGTGATCTTAAAGTCACCAACCAATTCTTCGGTGAAGGGCATACTGATGACAATTTTGTGGCCTATGTCCCTTCCGACAAAGTCATCTTTGGTGGATGTATGATCAAGGCGCTGGGCGCTGGTAATGGAAACCTCGAAGATGCCAATGTAGCTGAATGGTCTACTTCAGTCTTAAAAGTAAAATCAGCATTCTCCGAAGCGCAAATCGTGATCCCTGGTCATGGTAATATTGGAGGGACAGAACTGCTGGATTATACTGTAGAGCTGTTTGACAAGAAGGGTAAATGAATTAAAAATTCCGGCTTCTGGATAAGTAGCAACCATTCAGGAATATTTAGAGCAAGCCTCATAAAAAAAGCCCTTGCAGATATCCGCAAGGGCTTTCCAATTTCAAACCATAATTAATTTACTTTTTCAACTATTCTTAAGGTAGTTTTACCTGAATGTATTTGCCCAAATCTATCTGTTGCCTGGATGTGTATCACATGTTCACCAGCTGCTAAACCCGCAGGGATACCTCCACGCCAGAGATGCTTACTTGCTGCAGGATTGGATGGCCTACGGCCGTCAATTAATTCCTCTGTTACATCCCACTGATACAAATCAACCAAATATGCAGGATCGTAATCCTCCACCTTGCTTGCTTTTTTCCACTCACCCTCATCAACTTTGATCAGTACCTCATCGCCTTCGCTTCCCATAAAGAAGTTCACAAAAATCCCAGCAGTAGTCCGCTTATCTTTTTCTAGAACTTTCGGGGCAAAAATCTCCATCTGATAGTCACTTGACTTACCGGCTACCTGATACCGGATTTTATACTGATTTCCTTCGAAATGAATCAGTGCATAGCCTTTTGGTGTGCCATCCCGCATGGTGGACACAGGAATTCCTTTTTCATCCAAGGTACCTTTATACCAGTCACCGGAGGTCGTTCCCACATTGTAGTGATGGTGCGGTTTATCCTGTCTCCAACCATCTTTTTTGTAAAACAAATCCTGCTTCTGCAAATGGGTGTGGGCAGATAGAGAAAGTGTAAAAGGAAAATCAGCTAATAAATCGAATATCTCCTGCCGGTCTTCGTCGCGGAAAGAATCTCCCTGCTCAGACAGTGGTATGTGCATAGAAAGCACTACCAGATGATCTTTCGGGACGAACTTCAGGTCATTTCTCAAGAAGTCCAATTGATCCGGACGCAAACCACCCCAGTAGCCTTTCTTATCCCTAGGGTCTGGCCATAAAATATCATCAAGGACAATAAAGTGAACCTTGCCCACATTGTACGCATAGGCACTCGGTCCAAAATGAGCTTCGAAGGCTTCGTCTGCATACTCATCATTTTCCACATCATAATTCTGATCGTGGTTACCCATGACGTTATACCATGGAAGGCCGACTTTTGCCACAGCTTTGGCATAAGGGGTAAATAAATCCAGGTCATCCCCTACCAGATCGCCAAGAGAAAGGCCGAAAGCTACGTTCTGAATTCCTTCCACCTCACTCACAATTCCCCGGTCGAAGAAGTCAACTTCTTCCAATGAATAGGGCTGTGGATCTCCGAAAATCAATGCAGTAAAATCATCTGGTTCTTCCACCGCAGTCATTGCAAAGTTGATTTCCTTTGGAAGCATTCCTGTAGGAGATGAACCTGCATACTTTAACTCTGGAGAACCAGTAGGTTTATGGATATAGTAAAACTGTGGCTTGTTCAATGAATCCAGGGCGACTGTATAACCTGTGGGTTTGATTACAAAAAGCAATTGCCCATCTTTCAAACCAATCTCGTAATAGCCTTTTTGGTCTGTCTGGACTACTTCCTGACCGTTCGAAATACTAACTCCAAAAAGCCCTGCTTCCTTACGTTGCTTTTTACCGTTTCCGTTAACATCGTGATAGACATACCCTTTTGCCAGTTCTTGCGAATAAGCTGTTAGGCTTGTTAATCCCAAGGCTAGGATTAAGCCTGTTTGCATTAATTTTTTCATTTTTCCCACCATACTTTTGTATTGATATCATCGGCCCCCATTCTGGCTACGGCCGCACTATAATTGTCTGGATTATTAATCTGTACACTCACAGGATAACGGAACCGAACAGGAGCCTGCTGATTGTTAAGCATTCCTTCGTTTTTTGGAAGTGAAGGAAAACCCGTCCTGCGGTATTCAAACCACTGCTGGTAATCATTGAAATACAAACCTAAATATTTCTGGAGCATTATTCTTTCCAGTGAGCCATCATAAGCCGCTTCAGGATTTTCAAAATACCCTTCAGTGATCTCAATTCCCCACTGCTCCATAGCTGCTTTTACCCCGTTTTCATAATGAGCTGCCGCCTCTGTATCTATCACACCTCGTTGAGCCAATTCTGCCTTGATGAATTCCACTTCGGCATACGTAAGAAGCAAAGAGATCATCGGTGCTTCCACCAAGGCTCTGTTGTGGTTACTCGGAAGAAACTGGAATTGATTGTCATTCCCATCGTATCCACTTGGTATTCCTTTATAACCGATGTAAGTGGTACCATCTACATCCCGCGCTTGGGTCATAAATTTGGTTCGGCGGGGATCTTCCAGGGCATTCAACTGATCGGCAAAAAACTCAGAAATTGAACGGAAAGTGGTAAAATCAATCGCTCTACCCCAAGGTGAAAGATTTGGTGTCACCCCTGTAACCTGAAGAATTGCAGATTCGGCGGTATTCTCAAACACCGGATATTGTTCGGCATTGGTGACCATTGCCGCAAGCTTTGCAAATGAATTCATCTCAGCCCTACCCGAAACTCTTAGCAATAATCTCAAATGCAGGGAATTGGTGAACTTTCTCCACTTCGTGACATCATTGTGAAAAAGAATATCATCTCCGTAGATCATGGCTTTCGAGTCATCATAAAGGGAATTTGCACGTTCTAAATCCTGAAAAATCTGTGCGTAAACAGCCTCTTGGGTGTCGAATTGTGGTTGGAAAATCCCATCTTCTGCCCGGCTCGCTTCCACCATCGGGATATCACCAAAGCTATCAGTCAATTGACTAAGGGTGTATGCTCTCAGCGTAAGTGCTATGGCTTCATAATTCACATCAGAATTAGTTATCGCGGAGGTCTCCATTTCCTTGATATTTATGAGCCATTTGTAATAGGTATTCCAGGTGGAATTTCCTGCGCCTTCTGAGATGTCATAGCGATGAATACCTCCATTCGCACTGGGAAACGGTAATGCCACCTGCATCACCTGAAAGGTGAAGGCATCCGCCCTATCCGTACCAAAGCTGGATAATCCATAAATAATAGGATTGAGCAAGGTACCTGGACTGATCTGATCGATCCTGTTAGGATCTGAGTTGATTTCTTCAAAATCACCCGTACAGGAAGTCGACGCCCAGACCAATGATCCTACTAATAGTGTTGCAATATATTTTTTCATACTAGTCATTAATTAAAACTTAAGGGTAAGGTTAACTCCCATATTCCTTGTACTTGGCAACTGCCCCATTTCCACACCCGGAAGCAATGTTCCACCATTCAGGGCGGCAGTTTCCGGGTCAAACATCGGGAACTTGGTCCACATTGCCAGATCCCGTCCATAGAGTGCAATGGAAGCCTGACGAATGCTCGTCTTCTGCAGGAATTTGACAGGAACTCCATATTCCAATCTCATTTCCCGAAGTTTGATAAATGAAGCATCAAAGGAATTGGATTCAACATTGGCACGGCGATAAGCTTCTTTGTAATAATCCGCGATATTGACTTCTGTAGTATTCGGGGAGAAAGTCCCATCTCCGTTATCCACCACTCCATCACCCACGATCATCCCTGTCTCTCTGCCTTCCAAGGTGTGGGCAAGTTTGCCCTGCTCAGTCATTTTGTGGTGGGTCTGAGAATAAACAATCCCTCCATATTGACCATCAAACAAAACGCTCATCCGTAGATTTTTATAGACAAACTCATTTCTGAACCCACCCTTCCAATCTGCATATGCATTTCCTTGGTATTCGATCTCGGCAGGCCTGGCGGGAAGTCCGTTGCTTCCATATACTATTTCCCCTTCAGGAGATCTCACAAAACCAAACCCGTAAATATCACCTGTAGTACCTCCAACTTTGGCTATGATTGTCGCATTCCCGCCATATCCAATTACCTGACTCCCATCCACTTCATCTGGAAGAGAGAGCACTTCATTTTCATTTTTCGCCCAGGTTATAAATGAGTTCCATTGGAAATTATTCGTTTTGATAGGACTGCCATTTAGTACCAGTTCAATCCCACGGTTCTGTACTTTTCCGGCATTAAGAATGGCACTAGAATATCCTGTGGTGATATCGACAGGAACCTGAAGAATCTGGTTCTTAGTCTCAGAGATGTAATAATTAATATCAAAACCCAGTCTTCTGTTGAAGAAAATCATTTCCAATCCTGTCTCGAAACTGGTTGTGATCTCTGGTTTGAAATCTGTATTATAAAGTGTAGAAGGCACAGAGGCAGAACCGGGGAATTCACTTTGACCGTAGTATTTTGACGTACGATAAGGATCTGTGTCATTTCCCACCTGAGCACCGGATACCCTGAGTTTTGCAAAAGAAATCTGACTTGGTAACGCAAAAATATCCGATAACACAAAACTTGTACTCACTGAGGGATAGAAGAAGCTATTATTTTGGGCAGGGAGCGTACTGGACCAATCATTTCTTCCGGTGATGTCCACAAAGATTTTTTCATCAAAATCAACGCTCATCAATCCATAAAGTGAATTGATCACGCGGTTGTTATTGTTAGTAGAAAGCACCGGATTATTGATGCCATTGGCAAGTTTGTAAACACCCGGAATCACTAATCCGTCCACATAAGCAGACATCATTCGGTATTTTCTAGCCATGTGATTTGCTCCCACGCTTGCTCTCAAGGAGATTTTCTCAGCCAGATTCCCCTTGTAAGTAAATAGGAAATCGGAGTTCTGCTCATAGTTGGTGATGTTTTGCTCTTTAAAGTAGCCTCTTTGGAAATTGGCCGTACTATAAGGTCTCTGCTGGGCTCGTTCCTCCTGGCTCATGGCCAAACTTGTGCGCATCATCAATTCAAAATGATCATTGAAAGTGTAATTGGCAGAAAGATTTCCAAATACTGAATTGTTATTCACCGAGTTAGTCATCTCGTACGCGATCAAATAAGGATTGTCTATGAAAGAGCTAAAAGGGTGAACCTGCTCCACATTTTCCTGACCTTCTTTCCATATTGGTCTGTACCATTCCAGATCAATGCTTGGATTCTGGAAGATCATGAAGTATGCGATAGATTGGTTATTATAGCCAGTGGCGGGAAGATTGTCCGAACTCTTATTCGTGTAATTCACTTTTGCGTTCAGCTTCAACCGCTTACTGATCTGCTGAGAAGCGGATAGTGCCGCTACCAAACGATCAAATCCCGTATTCGGCATGATCCACTCATTCTTAGTCTGCGTGATAGATGCTCTCAAAGCACCGCCTTCGTTTGCTCCCTCCAGTGATATACTGTTGACCATATTGAAGCCAGTTTTCCAGAATCCCGATACGTTATCCTCATAGGGTCTCCAAAGCTGGCGCTCAGCGGATTGTCCCTCCAATGTAGGATCATACTGGAAATAATATTGTCCGTTAAACTTCGGCCCAAAGGCACTACTTGTGCCGCCCGTACTGGAACCATCTTCAGATGCACCATAAGAATAGTAAGGTTCTCCATCTTCATTGAAAGACTTGCCAGTTCCCTGACCGTATTCGTATTGTCTATCTGGCCACTTCAGAACATTTTGAAAGCTGAAATTGGAATTGATTGTAACACCAAGTCCTTTACTCTTTTTAGAACCACTTTTAGTGGTCACTATCAATGCACCATTTGCAGCACGGCTACCATAAAGTGCAGTAGCGCTTGCCCCTTTCAGTACGTTGATCGTCTCAATATCATCCGGATTCAAATCTGCAATCCCGTTACCAAAATCTACTGGAACATCATTTCCGGACCCCGCTCCATAGGCATTGCTTACCCCGGAAGAAGTCAGCCCCGAATTCATCGGAACCCCATCTACTACAATCAGCGCAAAGTTCCCATTTGGATTAAGGGAATTGTCACCTCTAAGACTGATCTGAGATGAATTCATTGGCCCAGAGCCCGCGGAAAGCACATTCAACCCTGCTACTTTTCCTCGCAGTGCATCAGACCAATTGTTTGATCTGGCATCCAAAAGCTGTTCAGAATCTACTTTTTGCGTAGCATACCCCAGTGCTTTTTCTTCCCTTTTGATCCCCAACGCTGTCACCACAACTTCTCCAAGTACATCGCTGTCCAATCTCAGACGTATAGTGAGATCTGTCTGATTGTGCGCCTGAACTTCCTGTTTGTCATAGCCCACATAGGAGAAAACCAAAACTTCTCCTTCATCAACAGTGATTGTAAACCTACCATCAAGATCTGTGGTGGTTCCTTTTGTAGTTCCTTTGATGATGATATTGACACCAGGCAGTGTTTCACTTGTCTCTTCATCCACTACAATTCCTGAAAGTCTGACTTTCTCTACCGTAACTGGCGGCAGGGTTGATTTCTTTTTGTTGCTTACCGCTATGGTATTGTTGATCTGTTTGAATTTCAGATTGGATTGGCCAGATATTTCCTCTAGGATAGTCTGCAGGTCTGTTCTGGTTTTTGAATACGTCACTTTGGTCTTTAGTACCAATCCAGTTTCATAAGAAAATTTAAATCCTGTCTGTCTTTCTATCTGGGAAAATGATTCAGACAGAGCCAATTCGCTGGAACTGAACGAGACAAAAGTCTCCTCTAATTTCTGTGCATGAAGGCCGCCGGCAAACACCATCGTGTGCATCCAGCAACTCAGTAAGCAAGCCGTAAATAATCTCATAACCAAGGTTTTTAAGGCAGGTGGTAATTTTTTTTTCATGTGTTTATAATTTGTCTTTGAAAGGCCATATGGAATCTTTGACGATTTCATATTTTTAACGTGTTCATGTGATTAATTGTCTCAAGCACTTATTTACTGGAATAGAATGGATCCGTTGGCCTGATCCATTCCTCTTTTAAGGGCAATCTTTGAAGGTTAGGGATACATTTTTAGCATCTATTTTGTAGGTCAGCGGTATGGAATATTGGATCAGTTGGAGCAGGTTTTCCAAACTTTGATTCTTATAGGTACCAGAAATCTGACAAGAATTCGTTGCGTTGATATCTGATGTGATTTTCACACCATACCAATCTTCCAGCGTCTTGATCATGTCCGCCATAGACGTATTATCGAATACCAGTACATCTTCAGTCCAGGAGAAAACGGGGTCATTTTCGGCGATAGTAGACACAGATCCAGTTTGTTCAGCATAGTCAAGCCGCAGATTTGGAGTCAGCATAAAAACAGAATCGATTTGGTCAAAGACTTTCACAAGACCAGTTTTCACTGCCACTACTTCTTCCTGATCCGGTTGATTTCTGATTAAGAATGAAGTTCCGAGCACTTCGGTGGTCAGGTGGGCGGACTCCACCCTGAACGCATGAAGTGTATCTCTTTTTACTTCGAAAAATGCTTCCCCGGAGAGCCTCACAAATCTATTTTCCGAGAAGTTTTCAGCCACTTGGATGCGGGTATTATGAAATAAACTCACTGTGGAACCGTCTGGCAGGCGGACTTTTTTGATCATGCCTTTCAAATTTTCAAAAGTCAGAAACTTTGCAACTATAGGTTCCGAGGGAGTAGAATACTGAGTCTTCACTGCCAAAACTCCAATTCCGACTACTAAGAGAATACTTGCAGCTACCTTCCAGCTAATAAAACTATACTTCGTTTTTGATTTAGGTATTTGGGTTCGGGTTGCCTTATGAATATTGAGTAGAATTTCAGATTCCACCTGCGCCTTGTCCCGCTTCTTATAATCCTGAATGTGCCACTCAGAGCCAATCCCTTTGTCATACCAGGAATTGAATTGTTGTAATTCTTCCTTAGAAGCTTTTCCCCGTAGGATTCTGGAAACGATGCCCGAAAGGACAGATGGTAATCTCATGAGTAGTTATCTTTCACTTATTAAGTGTCAAATCAACCATCTGACTACCGTCCGATTTGATTATGTAATCATGAAATATGATAGGAGAAAAATTAATCTCTGCGTAACAAAGGGAAGTTTAGGCAAGGATATAAACGGCGATTGCAGGAGCCAGATGCTTCAGTTCACCGCGCATGATTTTGAGAGATTTGCTCAGCTGATTGTGAACAGTCTGAGGAGAAACCTTGAGTTTATCTGCGATTTCATCTGCAGAATAACCTTCCAGTCTACTCATCCGGAAGACCAGCTGAGCTCGGGGTGGAAGCATCTCCACTGCGATTTCTATCTCATTGTAGAGCTCTTCGAATCCAAAAATATTCTCTTCGTAAAAGGATTCAGGCAAGGTATTACTGCTGTTTGCCCTTACTTTGGCCAGCTCATCAAAGTGCTTCATCACCTGATATTTCACAGCTGTAAGCAGGTAAGCTTTTATTCCTGATTTAATCTCCAGCGAATCTCTCCTCTGCCAGATATCTATAAAAATCTCCTGTAAAATATCCTCCACGATGGACTGATCACCAATTTTGCTGTAGGCACTTTGGTACATCAATTCCCAGTTATCCTTGAAAACCTGTTCGAAATGTGCTGAATTTTGAAAAGTGGACATAATCCAGAGTTGGGGTATGTCTCAAAATTAACCGGGATCAGCGTCAAAGTGGAATCGAAGAGATTAAGATATTATTAATAGAATTTCTTACCCGGATGCAATCTGTCTGTCTTAAAAAGAAAAAACTACAGATCTACTAAAAGTTGCCTATATCAGAAATGAACTCTGAACTCTTATTTTGAATTAGATCTATAGCTTTTAAAAGATCAATTTATGCAATCACTACAAGGAAAAACCGCGCTGATCACCGGTGCAGGAAAAGGATTGGGCAAGGCAATAGCCGTGACATTGGCCAAAGAAGGAGTTCATCTGGCACTTCTATCGAGGACAGAGTCCGACCTGCTTGCCGTCAAAGATACCATCGCAGGAATCGACTCTACGCTAAAAGTCGCGATAGCAGTGGCAGATCAGTCTGATTTCCCGAGCATCAAAACCGCTATCGCTTCATTGACCACTGAGGTTGGAGTCCCTGATATTTTGGTCAACAACGCAGGAATCGGCAAATTTGGCAAATTTCTGGATCTGGAAGTAAGTGAATGGGAGAACATCATCAAAGTCAACTTACTAGGCGTGTACTATGTAATCCACGAGGTACTTCCAGGTATGCTCGCCCGCAAGTCCGGAGATATAATAAATGTATCCTCCACTGCCGGCCAAAAAGGAAATGCAGTGACCAGTGCCTACAGTGCTTCTAAGTTTGGACTGAATGGCCTGACCGAATCTCTGATGCAGGAAGTCCGGAAATCGGATATCCGTGTCTTCAGTATGACTCCGAGCACTATTGCTACTGACTTGGCTATAGGAAACAACCTGACAGATGGCAACCCTGACAAAGTGTTACAGCCTGAAGATTTTGCAGAGTTGCTGGTCTCTCACCTAAAACTCCCGAAAAGAGCTTTGGTGAAAAATGTGGAGTTCTGGTCAACGAATCCGTAAGAATTTCGGTCAATTTCAAAGCAATCATTAATGCAACAGTATTGCATTAATGATTGCTTTTTTTACCTTTGCATTCAAACCTACTTTAATTATGAAAGCAAGCAAATTTGACGTGATCATACTAGGCGGAAGCTACGCAGGACTATCAGCGGCTATGGCACTGGGAAGATCTTTGAGGAAAGTTCTGGTGATAGATGCAGGAAAACCCTGCAACCGACAAACTCCCCACTCTCATAATTTTTTGACACAAGACGGAAAAACCCCTGCGGAAATCTCTTCGATAGCCAGAAAACAAGTGGAACAGTACGACACCGTCACTTTCCTTTCCGGGTTTGCTATGGGGGCAAAAAAGACCAATTCAGGCTTCGAAATCAAATCCGAAGATGACGAAACCTTTGAAGGGAAGAAGTTGATTCTCGCCACAGGAGTCAAAGATATCATGCCAGAGATTCCTGGCTTTTCCGAATGCTGGGGAATTTCGGTGATCCATTGTCCTTATTGCCACGGATATGAGGTTCGTAATGAAAAAACAGGGATTTTAGCCAACGGTGATTTTGGATATGAATTTTCAAAGATGATAACCAACTGGACTAAAGACCTGACACTTTTCACCAATGGCAAATCAACACTGACAGTCGAACAGTCGGAAAAACTGACATCTAAAGGCGTCAACATCCTTGAAACTGAGATTGAAAGTATTGAGCACAAAGCGGGCGAGCTTGAATATTTGAACCTCAAGGGCGGCGATATTTTCCCACTAAAAGCCATGTATGCGAAGGTGACCTTTGTGCAAAGTTCGCAAATCCCGTCTCAGCTTGGCTTGGAGCTGACTGAGCAAGGGCTAATTCAAGTAGATCAATTCCAAAAAAGTACCCTTCCAGGTGTTTACGCATGCGGGGATTCTACTACCATGTTTCGGTCAGTGTCACAGGCAGTGGCTTTAGGGACAATGGCAGGGGCCGTATGCAATAAGGAATTGATAGATGAGGGATTTTAAAAAAATCCGTCTTGCTCTGGAAGTGAGCCACTAAAGTGAAACCGATCGACATCGTCTGGATACATGTAGCAATTACGCTCTTTAGAATTTCAAGTGTTTTCCCTCTTAGGCTTCGCAGAAATTCCTTTGGGATTTTTGACATCGTTGTGTATTCAAACCCGGGCGGTTAAAGCTATCATGCAATACAGCTCAACAGGACCGCAAGTGATTTATTGACAAAAGTCAAGGACATCTTTTTCTTATATTAGGTAGATTTGAGAAACCCAAAATATTCTCCTGCCTTATGAAAAATTTACACTTCTTCCTATTCACTGTATTTTCTATTGGCATATTTGGATGCAGTACCTCTTCCAATGAGAGAACCTTTGACAGCTCCCAGTTACCTAGGATGAGTCAGGAACAAACCGAGAAAATTGTCGAAGACTTCATTATGGCCGAAGATGGATCGATCATCGAAATCCCTGCTGGATTCTATGAACTGAATACCCAGCTTATCCTGGACAATAAGTCAAATATTACCATCAAAGGCTCGGGACTTAGGGAAACAGTGCTCTCCTTCAAGAACCTCAAGTCAGGGGGAGAAGGAATCAAACTAGTAGGAAATAACATCACTATAGAGGATCTTACGGTAGAAGATGCACCCGGAGATGGAGTGAAGGCCCAACATACAGACGGAATTACTTTTCGTAGGATCAATGTAACCTGGACAAATGGCGACAAGTCTAAAAATGGAACTTATGCGATTTATCCTGTTCAATGCAAAAATGTAATGATAGACGAGGTGATCGCTTCCCATTCCCGTGACGCTGGAATCTATGTTGGTCAATCTGAAAATATCATTGTCAAAAATTCCCTGGCCTTTGGAAATGTGGCAGGAATCGAAATCGAAAATTGTGACAATGCAGAAGTTTTCGGAAATGTAGCCCGTGACAATGCAGGTGGGATTTTAGTTTTCAATCTACCTGGCTTGCCAAAAGCAGATGGAAAAGGCACTAAAATCTATGACAACGATATTATTGAAAACAATCACGAGAACTTTGCCACAGCAATCGGGGAAGGGCCGAATGGCAATACGGTAACCATGATCCCTCCAGGTTCAGGCGTGATTTTACTTGCCGCAAAAGAAGTGGAAATCTACAATAACCGTATCCTGCGTAATAAAACCACAGGAGTAGCCATCGCCAGTTATCAGATTACAGGATTCCCGAGTGAAGCACCGAACTGGTCTCCATTCACTACAGCTATTTATGTGCATGATAATGAGTATGACCGCACGAAAGGTTTCCCGGACCTGAGCAGGGAGCTGGGACAATTGATCAGCATTTACAATGCTCATGGCAAAGCCAAAACACAGGATATCATTTATGATGGAATCTGGGATGAAGCGATCAGCAAGGACATTACCACAAATCCAATGCGTATTTGTTTGTCAGAAAAAGGTTTGGAAGATCTATTTTTCACGCGGTTCGATTTTACGGAAGGCGAGGACAATATCAAAGCTTTTGCTGATGCCACCCCATTCCAAAACTGCACCATAAGCGTAAATACAAACGTCAGCGCAATTGCCGAAATGTAATGGGAACGGGTAGAATTTTCCTTGGTTTCAATCTATTGCTTCTACTGGTGATTTTCATCTTTGCCTGCAAAAATAGTCCTGAAAATAGTGTGATCGCAGAAGATGAGTTAACAGAAGAGCTTGCCGATGGGGATTTCCCCTACAAAAGACTTTCTACGTATGGGTTCTTTTCAGGGAAATTAAATGAGTTAATCCCGGTAGAAGCAGTAATTCCATACACGCCAGCGTCATCTCTTTTCACTGATTACGCACGGAAAAGCAGATTTATTTTCTTTCCGGAAGGAGAAAAAGCAGTATTGGCTTCCAATGAACTAAGCTTTCCCACTGGGACGGTATTGATCAAGAATTTCTACTATCCCGCTGATTTAAGACGGCCAGAAAGCGCTAAGAGAATCATCGAAACAAGGCTCTTAATCAAGAACGAAAAAGGATGGGAAGCTTTTCCGTACATCTGGAATGACGGTCAGACTGAAGCAATCTTAAAAGTAGTAGGCGGAGAAATAGAAGTGTCATTTACCGACTATGACGGGAAAGAGCAAGTGATCAACTACCTAGTTCCTAATAAAAACCAGTGCAAAACCTGTCATAACCAGAATGAAACTCTAGTACCTATAGGGGTGAAAGTGCAGCATCTCAATAACGAGCAGGAATTCAAATCCGGAAAGGCCAATCAACTGGCTCACTGGACAGAATTGGGAAAACTGGAAGGATTTGAAGGCGAAAAGGCCCATCCTGCGATGATTAATTATGAAGACATAAAACTTCCATTGGATGAAAGGGCTATGGCCTACCTAGACATCAATTGCTCGCATTGCCACAGCGAAGAGGGCCCTGCAAGTACTTCTGGGCTTTTTTTAACGTATGATCAAGTGGACCCAAGGAAGCTCGGAGTGAATAAAATCCCTGTGGCAGCGGGAAATGGAGCCGGAAATTTCGATTTTGATATCGTTCCGGGGAAAGCTGATGAATCTATCCTCACACATCGAATGAATTCCACAGAAATTGGAATTGCCATGCCGGAACTCGGAAGAACCACAGTTCACAAAGAAGGTGTGCAGTTGATTAAGGATTGGATTAATAGTATGGAGAAGTAAACTACCCACCCACCGCAGAGCCGATGGGTTGGATTTTGGTAGCCCAGGATTATCGCTTTTTATCCAGTATTTTAATTGAATTAAAATAACTGAGTTCTTTGTGAAATCTTGATTGGCTTAGTGGATTCTCCTGACATGCGCCAAAGCTGAATCCCTTACGAAATCTTAGCGGCAAAGAAAACATGCGCATTCGTTTAACTCTCGATGGTTAAAAAAAACGCCTCCGAATTTCAACGGAGGCGTTTTAGCTTAGTTTCTCTTCACTTAGAATGTATAGCCGGCAGACAGTTTAAACCCTCTGTTGAATACATCCGCGTCACTGTCTTTGAATATCGGGGTGAATCCATAATCATAAGAGGCCTGCACGTTGAAACCTTTCGGAAGATTGTATCCCACGCCAAGCACTAGTCCAAAGTCTGTTTCTTTAATAGCATCTGAATCATACGAAATTGTGTTGCCGAAGAAATCCCCTTCGAATTTGGAACTGGCAAGGAATGAAATCTGTGGTCCTGCGAAGACATTAATCCCATCTGTCGGGTACATTCTCAAAAGCACCGGAACATCTACATACCCCAAAATCGCTCTACTATTAGCAAAATCATCATTTTGAGTTCCTTTGACAGCATAATAAACCCCAGGCTCCAAGGCTAGTCTATCGGTCATAAACAACATGGTGTACCCACCTACATGGAAACCTACCCGGTTTGTATAATTATTTTCTGAGACATCATCGCCGCCAAAGTTGAAAAGACTGGCTCCGCCCCGGACACCAAATCCTCCCGGTTTATCAGACGATTGCGCTTGAGACAACAGGACTGCTCCGAGTCCGAGAGCAAGAATTAACACTACTTTTTTCATAGTCTACTACTAGTTGGTTTTGCAACTATACTCCCACGACCATGCCAAAAACTAATCAATCTAAACTCTCAATTACTTTTTTATCGATGTAGCCCGAATTCAGTAGACTCAAAGCCCCCATGTATTTCATATCAAAATTCAATGTATCACCCACCTTATAGTTGTTGGGATTTTCGCCCAGATTAATAATCAACATATCAGAACTGGCTCCAAGGATTTCATATTTATCATCGCTTGGAATCAGGTACTTCGGATCCACATCCAGCAACCCTATGTCAATAATGGCTCTGAAGGAACTTTGCCCATAAAGTGATTCGTCTATTTCGGCAGTTTCTCCCTGTGGATTAGCAGCCAGATTCCCAACAGGCAAAAGAGGTTTTTCCTGCATTTCTATGATCTCCGCATGGAGCTCAAATACATCTCCATTCATACCCTGTATCACTTTTTCCTCAAATAAGTCAAGCCCAAAATATAGGGTTTCCCCCACTCGGAAATGGTTGATCCCTTTAGGAAGCTGATGGGTCAGCATCAATGGAATGGTTACCGAAGTCCCTGCAGATACCCACGGAATTTTCTTGTTGAATTTCAGTTCGATGATTTGCTTGTAAAGAGAGAGCTGAATGAGTTTGTCCGTAGAGGGCATTACACCATTGAGACAATTGAGATTGGTACCTAGACCAATTACCTCAATGTTTGGAAGCTGGAAGATTTGGGAATAAAATTCCACCAATTGCTCTCCCATCACTCCTTCCCGAAGATCTCCGGTCTCAACCATAATAATAATCTTATGCTTTTTGCCTTGCTCCACCGCCTCCTGGCTTATCCATCGGATCGTTTCCAGTTCACTATTCAAACTGACATCAGCAAACTGCACCATTTTCCCTACGTTCCTTTTCGAAACCGGCTTGATGTAAACAGTCTGAATATCTGATTGAAGAGACTTCACCATAGCAAGATTGCTTATTCTGCTATCATGTATTTCATCCACTCCCAGATTGATGAGCTCTTGAAGAAAGAGTTTATTGCCACAGAGTAATTTTGACACTACTCCCCAAGAAACTTCATTTGCTTTAAAAGTCTTCTTGAGAAACTCGAAATTCTCCTTAAGCTTAGCTTTATTTAATGTCAGGAAAGCCATTTTACTTGGTCAACCTCATTTCGAGGTATTTGTTTGTAAAGCCGATTCGTTCATAAAGCTTCTTGGCAGGATTGTCCGGCTCCACATGCAGAGCAATAGAACCATTGGCCATCTTAATAGCCATATCCATGAGTTTTCCGCCGATACCTTTGCCTCTTTGCTCGGCATCTACAGCTATATATACCAGGATATTTTCTGGTATATAGCCAGACATTCCTGTTTTGTTCATAACAAGTACGCCGAGAAGCTTGCCGTTTTCCCGCGCCATCACGACAAAGCCTCCGGCATGTAAACTTTGATCCAAGGCATAATCCAGGCATTTCATAATGTCTTCCTTTGGATCACCGTATTGTCCCAGATGAACAAAAAGGAAATCTGCGATCTCATTTTTCTGTAAATAAGTTGCAGAATCAATAGTGGTTAGAGTTTCTAGTTTGATCATATAGATTTTAACTTTGAACTGTGATTTTTTTCATAATAGATCACTGACAAAAATGTCAGCAAAGAGAGCGTGAGCCCGAATAAGTTGGCATCCAAACCAAATGGTAGTGAGACTTCAGAAATAATCAACCCTGCGGTCAGACTTCCCCCGCTAATCATGGATGAAGTAGCTGCTTTGGCATTGTTCTGCCCAAAGAACAACCCCGCCACCACAGGGACCAACAGCCCAGAAACCATAAATGCATAGGAATATAGCATCAAACTTAAAACTTCTGTCATTTGCCAGGCAATTATAATTGCCACTATCCCTATTCCCAGGGTCAATAGCTGCGATATCCTCATCTCTTCTTTAAGAGATTTTTTAGTGAAGAATTTTCCAAGAATATCGGTAGTCAGATTTCCTGAAGCTGCCATCAGGCAAGAGTCTGCAGTAGAGAGCACCGCCGAGAAATAGGCGGACATCATCAGCCCTAAGATACCAGCAGGCAAGATCTGACTTAGCAAAACCGGAAGTCCCATCTCCGGATCCATTGCGGTGGTAAATCCCTCAAGCGCACCCTGCTCCACGGCCACTCTGGAAAGTAAACCCAAAGAAACCCCTAAAAGTGCCATAATCGGCCATTCAAATAGCCCGGCAATAAACCATGCCTTCTTTGCCGACTTCACATCTCTGGCCGCAAAAATTCGCTGATAGAGCGTCATGCCAACAAACCAGATCGGAATGATTGTAATCCCCCAGTTGGCAAGATCCTGCCAGGTAAGATTGGAAAAAGAAAAGAATTCTCGGGGCAATACACTTTGAATACCTTCCCAACCTCCAACATAAGTATAGGAAATTGGTATGCCGATAAACATTAAGCCTGCCATTAAGATAATCCATTGTATGGTGTCGGTATAGATTACAGCTTTCAAACCGCCCATCACGGTATATATCACTGCCACAGCTCCCATTATTAACAGGGCATACGAAAGGTCAAGTTCTGCGAAAGTCCCAGAGGCGAGTTTGGCCCCAGCCAAAAGTTGCGACGAAGTAAAACCCAGATATCCGAGGAAACAGATTACGGCAGCAACTTTGGCAGTGGTAGAATTATAAAGATGGCCGATGATCTGAGGAAAGGTAAAAAACTTGGCAAAAGCAGGATCAGATTTCACACGGGGAATCAATACTACCGCAGCGAGCCAAGCACCCAAAAGCCCTGTAAAAAGCATCCATGAGCCGGATAATCCCATCACAAAACCCAGGCCACCCAAGCCTATTGAAAATCCTCCTCCTACGTCAGTGGCTACTACCGAAAGACCAATATGCCAATGGCCTATATTCCGACCTCCTACATAGTAATCCTCCTGACCTGAGTTCTTGTTCATGTAAAAAAATCCCACACCCAGCATCGCCAGCATGTAGGCCACAAAGATCCCCAGATCTATATAACTCATATCTATTCTCTATTTGTAACAAAATCTTCTTGAAATATAATTTTTCAAAGTTAATCAATAAGCCTCGCATTCAAAATTTTAATTGGTATTATGGCTGATTTTGGTCATTCAGTGCAATTTAGCATTGGAATAATTCTAAAAATAGAATAGACAGGAAGTCCGAGGACAACCGACATAGCAGAGAAATACGTTAGCAAGGGACAAAGTCTAGCTATTAAGAAGGAAGGACAGATAAGGGTAAATTATCTGGATAAAAAAACAAGCTGACTTATGAATGAAGTGATTTTTATTAAGCTAATTATATGTAGTTTTTGTTAGCCTTTATCACTAAATAAGTCAATATACTCTTTGAAAAAGTAGACCCCAAAACCAAAAAAAGCCGACTCTCGCCGGCTTTTCCTATAAAATCTAGGTTTCAATTAAACATTCTCGCTCTTCACTGAAGCTGAGAAATATTCT
Organism: Algoriphagus resistens; assembly: GCF_001442615.1. GTDB lineage: Bacteria > Bacteroidota > Bacteroidia > Cytophagales > Cyclobacteriaceae > Algoriphagus > Algoriphagus resistens. The sequence continues at coordinate 118,264 of NZ_LMXN01000012.1, forward strand.
CTGTTCATACGGGCAATATTGGTCAGGCTGATGCCTTTTGGACACTCAGCTTCGCAGGCACCAGTATTGGTGCAAGCGCCGAAACCTTCTGCATCCATCTGAGCAACCATCTTCTCTGCTCTGGTCATTCTTTCGACTTGCCCCTGTGGGAGCATGGCCAGCTGGGAGATTTTCGCAGAAGTAAATAACATGGCAGAGGCATTTTTACAAGCTGCCACACAAGCTCCACAGCCTATGCATGTAGCCGAATCAAAGGCTTCATCAGCGATTCTCTTTGGAATAGGGATCTCATTCGCATCCGGCACGCCACCTGTATTCACCGAAACGTAGCCACCAGCCTGGATAATTCTATCGAAGGAAGCACGGTCAACCACCAAATCCTTCACCACTGGGAATGCCGCAGCTCTCCAAGGTTCAATCGTAATGGTGTCTCCATCAGAAAATGAACGCATGTGAAGTTGGCAGGTGGTAGTCTGCTTAGGACCATGCGGATGGCCATTGATATAAAGAGAGCACATGCCACAGATACCTTCGCGGCAATCGTGGTCAAAATGCACAGGATCTTCATCCTTTGCTGAAAGTTCCTCATTCAAGACATCCATCATCTCAAGGAATGACATGTCAGTGGAAATTCCATCTATCGGATAGGTTACAAATCCGCCTTTATCGCTGGCGTTCTTTTGTCTCCATATTTTTAATGTCAGTTTCATACTAGTTATGAATTAATGTCTTGAATTTATTTGTAAGATCTCTGGGTCAGCTTCACGTTTTCGAAGACCAGCGGCTCTTTGTGCAAAGTTTCCGGAGCATTTTCAGCCATAAACTCCCAAGCTGCCACATACGCAAAGTTCTCGTCATCTCTCAATGCTTCACCTTCTGGAGTTTGGGATTCCAACCTAAAGTGTCCCCCACAGGACTCACTTCTGTTCAGCGCATCGTCCACCATCAGCTCACCAAGCTCTAAGAAATCAGCCACTCGGCTGGCTTTTTCCAAGGTCTGGTTCAATTCTTCATTCGCTCCCAGCACTTTCACATCTTTCCAGAATTCCGCTCTCAGCTCCTGAATCATGCCTTTTGCTTTGGTCAAGCCCTCTGCATTTCTGGCCATACCACAGTATTCCCACATGATATGTCCTAGCTTCTTATGGAAGTAATCCACTGTTTTGCTGCCCTTGATACTCAATAATTGCTGGATGGCATCCTTCACTCCTTTTTCAGCTTTCGCAAATTCCGGATGATTGGCATCTACCGGGCTTGGTCCGATTTGCGCCAAATAATCACCGATAGTGTAAGGAATCACAAAGTATCCATCTGCCAGACCTTGCATCAAAGCAGAAGCTCCCAAACGGTTTGCTCCGTGATCTGAGAAGTTTGCTTCCCCAAGTGAATACAGCCCAGGAACTGTGGTCGACAAGTTGTAATCCACCCAAAGGCCACCCATCGTATAGTGAACTGCAGGATAGATTTTCATCGGAGTCTGGTAAGGATTCTCCCCGGTAATCTGCTGGTACATGTCAAACAAGTTGCCGTATCTCGCGCGGATCGCCTCTTCGCTGTCACGATTGATGGCATCGCGGAAATCCAGGAATACTGCCTGCCCGGTTTCATTTACCCCGCGACCTTCGTCACAGACGTCTTTGGCATTTCTGGAAGCCACATCACGGGGCACAAGGTTACCGAAGGAAGGATATTTTCTTTCCAAATAGTAATCTCTGTCCTCATCCTTGATATCTCTAGGCTTGATTTCTCCTTTACGAAGCTTTTGCGCCAACTCAACCGTCTTTGGCACCCAAACTCTACCGTCATTTCTCAGGGATTCAGACATCAATGTCAGCTTAGACTGATGATCTCCAGAAACCGGGATGCAAGTAGGGTGGATTTGTGTGTAGCAAGGATTGGCGAAGTATGCACCTTTCTTATGTGCTCTCCAGGCTGCGGTCACATTCGACCCCATGGCATTTGTAGATAGGAAAAACACGTTTCCGTAACCACCGGTACAAAGCAAAACTGCGTGGGCAGCGTGAGTTTCAATGGCCCCGGTAATCAAATTTCTGGTCACAATACCTCTTGCATGGCCATCGATAGTCACGACATCCATCATTTCCGTACGGGGATAAAGCTTCACCTTACCGTTGGCAACCTGACGGCTCAAAGCCGAATAAGCCCCTAAAAGCAATTGTTGTCCGGTTTGTCCCCTGGCGTAGAAAGTCCTGGAAACCTGTGCGCCACCGAAAGAACGGTTCGCAAGCAATCCACCATATTCTCTGGCAAAGGGAACACCTTGCGCCACACACTGGTCAATGATATTTACAGAAACTTCTGCGAGGCGGTACACATTGGATTCACGGGAACGATAATCCCCACCTTTGATGGTATCATAGAAAAGCCTGAAAACCGAATCGCCGTCATTCTGGTAATTTTTGGCAGCATTGATTCCGCCCTGGGCAGCAATAGAGTGTGCCCGCCGTGGGCTATCCTGAAAGCAAAATGCCTTCACTTTATAACCCAATTCTGCCAATGAAGCGGCAGCAGAAGCTCCGGCAAGCCCGGTACCGACTACAATAACCTCGTATTTTCTCTTATTTGCCGGGTTTACCAGCTTACTGTTAAACTTATGTTTAGTCCACTTTTCGGCTAATGGGCCTATTGGGGATTTTGAATCTAGTATCATGAGGGACTGATTAGCTCTGTGTGAAATAGATATAAACTGGCATGCTGGCAAAAAGAACCGGGACTAGTATGCTGAAGAGTATACCAATTGTATGGATTGCCGGAGAATATTTTCTATGGTTCAAACCTAAGGTTTGAAATGCGCTGGAAAAACCGTGGGAAAGATGGAATGCGAGGAATGCCATCGCGATTACATACCCTATTACCATAAATTCATTCTGAAATGCGAACAGCACTACCGTGTACAGATCTTTGAATTCTCCTCCTGCGTAATTTACAAATGGAATTCCTCCCCAGTGCATCTCGTACCAAAAGGTCTTCATATGCACCACCAAGAAAATAAGAACTATAGTACCTAGTATCCCCATATTGCGGGAAGCCACTGAGGTAGATGGAGGAGTAGACTGCCCATATCCAATCGGACGGGCTGCCTTGTTGGTTTTTGTAAGCCATATAGACCAAATCACATGGCCGATGATTGAAATATAGGTCAAATAGGAAAGAATCTTCACTGCAGGATTGGTAGTCATAAAATGCGCATAAATATTAAATGCCTCACCTCCATCATCTTTGAACAATAACATGTTCCCTGACACATGGCCTATTAGGAAGAGGATCAGGAAAAGCCCGGTCAGTGACATGATCAGTTTCCTGCCTATTGTGCTACTCAAGGTTTTTGTAACCCAGCTCATACAATTTTTGCGATTAGATTAAAACGAAATCTTTGATTATTAGTGCCAAATTTACATGCGGAACAACTAGCAAACAATCCATTCAAAAACACTTGTCTTATTTTAATCGGTTCTAAATAAAACCCCGCACCGGATACTTCTACTGTCTATTTATCAAGACCGGTAGATTTAATGTTTGATTTTGCGGAGATTTTCTACTTACTTCTATTTATTTCGTATAGAAAGAGATTGTAGGCTAAAACCTTAAAATAAGATAAATTCGTACATTCTACTTCTTCTCAAATGAACTTGACCAATATGAAGCTGAAAATTACCCTTGGACTTTTTCTAATATTTCTGCTTGCCGGGTTTTCTGAAGCTTGGGCTACACACATCAGAGCCGGTGAAATTGTTGCTGAGCGGGTTTCTGTTCAAAACTTAACGTATAGAATCACGGTAGTGGGCTACACTGACACACGCTCCAGTGTGATTTTTGGGCCGGGAACCATCAACTTTGGAGATGGCCGGGAAGTAGCTGATTTGAATACAGAGAAGCTATTTAGTCTGGTTGAAGATCTGGGAAACCAAATAGAAAAAAACACTTTCGTAATTGAACACACTTTTCAGGGGCCCGGCACATACACGATCCGCTTCCAGGAATTCAATAGAAATGACAGAACATTGAATATGGATAACTCAGTGGATACTCCTTTCTATGTGGAGACTACCATTACCATTGATCCTTTTATTGGAGTAAACAACTCACCGGTCCTGACCATCCCCCCCGTTGATAATGGCGCTATAAACGTAAGATACATCCATAATCCTGGTGCATATGATCCAGATGGCGATAGTTTGGCATATGAAATGGACGTGCCTAAGCAGCAGTTTCAGCGCCCTGTTAATAACTACAGAAGTCCTGCTTCTGCTGAATTCAGTTTCAGCCAAGAGGATGGCACCACTCCTGCCTTTCTGACTTTAGACCCACTCACAGGAGATCTGGTATGGGATGCCCCAGGCACAGCGGGGCAATTTAATGTGGCATTTCGCATCAATGAATATCGAAAACTGAATGGGAAGTGGGAACTTATCGGCAGTGTGGTCCGGGATATGCAGATTATTATCGAAAACTCCAATAACAGAAGACCGGAGTTGATATTGCCACCTGATCTCTGCGTAGAAGCGGGGACCAAAATAGAAGAAATCATCCAGGGAGAAGACCCCGATGGTGACCCAATCAAAATCGAAGTCTTCGGCGAACCGATCGAGATCACGACTTCTCCAGCTACTTATTCCCCGGAGAATGATTTTCAATCAAGCCCCGGAATAGTAAATTTCGACTGGCAAACCGTATGTAATCATGTGCGGGCCAGGGAATATGAAGTTCGGGTAAGAATCACTGATGATCCTAGCTCAGGACCAGCTCTGGTGGACATTAAGACCTGGAGAATTAAAATCGTAGGCCCTTCGCCTGTCTTTGATGAAATAGAACAGATGTCCGGAAGATCTGTAGAACTGAACTGGGATCCTTATGTGTGCGCCAATTCCGCAAGTGAAATGCAAATCTGGAGAAGAATCAATTCTGATCCATACGAACCGGACAGCTGTGAGACTGGAATCCGGGCTGGCTATGAATTGATAGGAACTACCAACATGCAAACACTGGATTTCCTCGATACAAATGGGGGAGATGGCTTAGCTCCTGGAAACACCTATTGCTACAGGTTGGTCGCTGCATACCCTGAACCGCGACTTGGTGAAAGTATAGTTTCCGATGAAATCTGTGTCACTATAGATGTGGATGTGCCAATTATCACCAACGTAAGCGTAGAAGAAACTGACCCAACAGCCGGGGAGATTTTCGTAAAATGGACTCCTCCTTATGATATTGACAAAGTGCAGTACCCTGGCCCCTACAGCTATGAATTACTTAGAAGCACCGGCTTTACGGGTAATTCAGAGCGTGTTTCTCTTGGAATCACTTCAGATACGCTTTTCACCGATACTGGTCTGAACACCCAAAACGTCGTATACAACTATGAAGTAGTCTTGCTGGACAGGAACACTAAAATTGACACTTCCTCCAAAGCTTCCTCAGTCTGGACAGATCCTACTATTATCAATGAAGCCATTGAGTTGAATTGGCAATTTACCGTTCCATGGAATAATTCTGTCAGCCAATACAAGCATGAAGTCTACAGAAACAGAACTGATGCCGAAGCTGCTGACGAAGACAGTTTTGTGAAAATAGCGGAAGTCGATGTGACTACTGAGGGCTTTAAGTACCTCGACGATGGAAGCTTCAATGGAGTGCCACTGAAGAAAGAGATAGAGTACTGCTACTATGTGATCACCAAAGGCTCCTACAATGTAGCAGGATTGGTGTATCCACTGGAAAACAAGTCCCAAATTATATGTGCCAAGCCTGATGATAATCGATTACCATGCCCACCGGTGTTGACTTTCGAAGGCCCGGAATGTGCTGCTTATCTTGCTGAAGTCCCGTGTAACAATACTGTTTATGAGCATGAGTTAAGTTGGGTTCCTGATGTATCCGGAGAATGCGACGATGAGCTTGCAGGATATAGATTATACTATACCGCTGATGGTGAAGAAAGCCAGTTTGAAATGATTGCAGAACTATCTTCTCTTGAAATCTCTACTACTATAAACGATCTCACCACCTATCGCGGCTGCTATTACATTACTGCTGTGGACAGATCGGGCAACGAATCCGAACCAAGTAATATAGTATGTGTAGAGAACTGCCCTAGCTACAATTTGCCCAATGCATTTACTCCAAATGGTGATGGGGTGAATGAAACCTTCATGGCTTTTGACAATCCATTTGCGCAGTGTCCGCGATTTGTACTGGGAGTCGAGATCTTTATTGTCAATCGCTGGGGCGTAGAAGTCTTCTCTTACAATAGCCTCGAATCTTCTGAAAATGACATCTTTATCAGATGGAATGGAACAGATAAAAACGGCAATGAACTCCCTGCAGGAACTTACTATTACTCCGGAACCGCTGTATTTGATGTACTTGATCCTGCGCTTAAAGAACAAAGTTTGAAAGGCACAATTCAACTGCTTAGATGACCCAACCCAAATCCATCATTTTCTTTGATGGGGTTTGTAACCTTTGCAATGCTTCCATTGATTTTGTGATCCAAAGAGATAAAAAAGATCGCTTTTTGGTGGGAGCATTACAGGAAGGCTTCAGTAGAAAAATCCTCTCCCGATTTGATGTAAGGGAAGATTACCTAGACTCCCTTGTCCTTTTGGAAGAAGGAAAGATCTACTACAAAAGCACTGCTGCACTGAAAATAGCCAAGAACTTAGCTGGACTTTGGCCAGCTTTGTATCCGCTTATTCTTTTGCCAAAATACCTTAGAGACTCTATTTACAATTGGATTGGAACCAACCGATACAGATGGTTTGGAAAGAAAAGCTCTTGCAGACTTCCCTCCCCTGAGGAGAAAGCTAAGTTTCTTTCAGAGGACAACGTCTCTCAAACTGGAATCCAGCCACACGCTTGAATTCTCCGGTGCAGTCTGGCTTTAGGAAAAGAGGTATATTTGCGCCGAACAAAAAAACACTAGTTAATGAAGGCATTTGTTTTTCCGGGTCAAGGCGCCCAATTCCCAGGAATGGGAAAAGCCCTTTATGAAGGTAATCCCAAAGCAAAAGAATTATTTGAGCAGGCAAATGAGATCTTAGGTTTCCGTATTACGGACATCATGTTTGAGGGAACTGCAGAAGAACTACAGCAAACCAATGTGACCCAACCGGCGGTATTTCTTCATTCCGTAATTTTGGCTAAAACAACTCCTGATTTCGCTCCGGACATGGTAGCAGGTCACTCACTGGGTGAGCTCTCAGCGTTGGTTGCTAACGGTACTCTGGCATTCGAAGATGGTCTTAAGCTAGTTTATCAGCGGGCGCTTGCCATGCAAGAAGCATGCGAAATCAATCCATCCACCATGGCTGCAATCTTAGGATTGGCAGATGAAAAAGTCGAGGAAATCTGTGCCAGCATCACCGATGAAGTGGTGGTACCCGCAAATTATAACTGCCCTGGTCAGCTGGTGATCTCCGGGTCTAACAAAGGCATCGAAATCGCCTGCATAAAAATGAAAGAAGCCGGAGCCAAGCGTGCATTACCCCTTCCAGTGGGAGGAGCATTTCATTCTCCGCTGATGGAACCTGCCCGTGAGAAATTGCAGAAAGCCATAGAAGCAACTGAATTCCATGCTCCCAGCTGCCCGATCTACCAGAATGTAAGTACCACTGCTGTAACAGAAGTGTCAGAAATCAAGGCAAACCTCATTGCCCAGCTGACTGCTCCTGTGAAGTGGACACAATCCGTTCAGAATATGGTTGCTGACGGAGCTTCCGCATTCGTAGAATGTGGCCCGGGAAAAGTCCTACAAGGCCTAGTCAAAAAAATCCATCCTGAAGCTGAGGTTTCAGGTCTATAAAACACAAAACCCGCCTTTTGAGCGGGTTTCGTGTTTTATGATTTTCACCTACTCCACGCTATAATTTCTAAACCTTCAGCTGCCCAACTTTTTTACCTCGCTCCTATCCTCACAGTCCTTAAGCATTTCCAAACTGCTTTTTCCTAAAACTGGATGAATGAACTCCGGAAGAATCTCAGCTAAAGGAGCGAGTACAAATTTCCGCTCTGCCAAAAAAGGGTGCGGGATCCTGAGCGTCGGCGTATCAATTATTCTATCTCCAAAATAAATAATATCAATATCCATCGTGCGGTCGCCCCAGTGCTCTTCTCTGGTCCTACCCAAATCCATTTCAATTCCCTGAGTAAACGCTAAAAGTTCGGCAGCAGAATAAGCTGTTTTGATCTGGACCACCTGATTCAAAAAAGCCCCTTTCGCCACCCCTCCCCATGCCTCAGTCTCATATATTTTCGATGCAAGTGTCAGTTCCCCTAATTTTGAAACTGCTTCCACTGCTGACCGGAGCAGTACTTCCCTAAGCCCTTTATTACCTCCTAAAATCAAAACTGCTTTTTCAAACATTTTCGGCTTATAATTGCTTTTGTAAACGTGCCTCAAATTAAGTTATTTTGGAACTTCAAATAATGTAACTTATGAAATTCTTAGGAAATGTACTGGCTGTGATCGTCGGTCTTTTTGTTTTCAGCATATTGAGTGTGCTTCTTATGTTTGGCTTGATCGGCATAGTAGCTGCAAGTGGGGACAAGGAAGTAACTGTAAGCGAAAACACAGTTCTGCATCTGGACCTCAACGGCAGAACCCTCGTCGAGCGCACTTCTGAGGAAGATCTGGATCTTTCCATGTTTGGAAACCCATTTGGCCAGGAATTCAATGCGGGGCTTATTAATCTTAAAAAAGCCATCGCAGAAGCAAAAACCAACGATAACATCAAAGGAATTTACCTTAATACCGGTTTAGTATTTGCCGGACAAGCAAGCTTGCTTGAACTACGGGAAGCTTTAATTGACTTCAAAACTTCCGGGAAATTCATCATAGCGTACGACGAAGCCTATACCGAAGGAGGATATTTCATTGCTTCGGTGGCAGATGAAATTTATCTAAACCCATTGGGTGGGATTGATTTTAATGGCTTCTCATCTGAAGGGATTTTCTTTAAAGGACTTTTCGAAAAAATCGGAGTGAAACCAGAAATCTTCCGTGTCGGAGAGTTCAAATCGGCAGTTGAGCCTTTCATTTTAGAAAAAAGCAGCCCTGAGGCAAGATTGCAGACGCAGTCATTTTTGGACGACATGAATCAATTTGCGCTCCATAGTGTATCAGAATCAAGAGGAATAGCTTACGATACCCTGAAGAAAACCAATGACCTGATGCTGGTTCGCAAGCCTCAGGATGCTGTCACCTATGGATTGGCTACAGATCTTCTATATCTGGACCAAGTGCTTTCCAAACTAAAAGACAAACTCGGAATAGATGAGGATGATGACATCAAGACCATCAATGTGACGGATCTAAATAAAGCAGTCAAATCCAAAAACATCACATCCAAGAATAGAATCGCTGTGATCATCGCAGAAGGCGAGATTGTCGGAGGAAAGGCTGACGGTGTGATCAGTTCAGAAAAATTCGCTAAAGAAATCCGAAAAGCCCGTAAAGACGACAACATTAAAGCAATTGTACTACGGGTAAACTCCCCAGGAGGATCTGTTGTAGCTTCTGAGGTGATCTGGAGGGAAATGTCGGAAGCTAAAAAGGCTAAACCTGTGTACGTGTCCATGGGTGAAGTTGCCGCTTCAGGTGGATACTACATTTCTGCTCCAGCGGATACTATCGTAGCGCAGCCAAACACCATCACTGGATCCATCGGTATATTCGGCATGATGTTCAATGCTCAGGAACTGTTGAATGACAAGCTTGGAATCACCACCGATGTGGTGAAAACCGGTGAATTATCTGACTTCATGAACCCTACCAGACCAATGACTGATGTGGAGCGGTCCATCATTCAAAACATTATTGAAGAGGGTTATGAAACATTTGTATCAAGGGTCTCGGAAGGCAGAGGAATGTCGCCGGAAGCTGTGAAGGAAGTAGCATCGGGAAGAGTCTGGACAGGAAATCAAGCAAAAGAAAGAGGATTGGTAGATGTTTTGGGAGGATTGAACACCACAATTGAACTCGCCGCTGCCAGGATTGGCGCGGGCGATGATTATCGTGTAGTTTATTATCCTGCTAAAAAACCTTGGTTTGAAACTATCATGGAAGATTTAAGCGAGAACGTCCAGATAAAAATCCTCCAAAGTAAATTAGGATCAAACTATTCGCTCTATCAGCAGGTGGAAAAACTAAAATCTTACGAAGGCATACAAGTGAGAATGCCTCAGGATATCATCATAAAGTAGGGAAAGCGGCCAAGGCCGCTTTTTTCATGTTCTTTGTAGTAATATCAGCCAAGCCCTATCTACATCATCCTCATCCAAAGCTTCTTTGGCCAGCAAATGCAAATGGTCAATCAGTGAATCCGGATCATTCTGAAAGCGTATTCTCATTTCCTGAATCTCTGCACTTCGCCCGAATTCAGCAATCTGTGCATCAGTTGGAAATGCAGCTACATTTCCCAATCGGCCTAGGTTATTTCCGTTTAAAATAATACTGTTTCTGACATCCTCTGGCAGCTGATCTATTCCAATCCCCAGGTTACGTAAAGGTTTTGGGATCTGAAACAAAGAAGCTCCACTTGCCCTACAGTACCAATCCCCTCCCAGCCTAGCGACTGCATCCAGTTTTCTTGGATCAATCTTCCCGCTTTCGTCAAAGACTTCCTCATTCACATGAGCCACCAGCACCTCACAGATCACCAGATTCCCTGCTCCACCATTTTCTCCCAGAGGTTTCACCTCATTTACCCGGCACTCGAAAGCCACCTGGGCTTCCTTGATTCTTGGTGGTCTCACCTGCTCTGACTTTATTTGGGTAAACCCCGCCTTGTCAAATTCATTCACCCCCTTTTCATACTCTGTACTCGCCAGAGACATCTGCTCCACCATCCCGAAATGAACAATATGAATAACTACTTCAGGGACTTCCAACACATTCTCCAGTGTATGCTTTGTAGTATTGTCACGCATGCGCCGCAATGGTGAAAAAATCAAAACCGGGGGCTGGGAACTGAATAAATTGAAAAAACTAAAGGGACTTAGGTTAACATTACCATCTGAATCAACAGAACTTACAAAAGCTATTGGTCTGGGAGCTACTGCCCCTTGCAGTAATCCATAAAATTCCAGTGTTGAGAGGTCTTTGGGATAAAAGGTTTTCATTTGATGAAATTATGATTCAATTTTAAAAACTTAAACCATTTTTCAAGAATAAGTTCTGAAATCATGACTGGAATAGTTAGAAGTATCTTTAAAGCAAGTGTCCTCCTTGTTGCCATCAACTTAGGGATAAACATCCTTTCTCTGGCGCAAACGCACAATTTCTCCACATTTAATATTCGATATGCAAATCAAAATGATATCGGAAACCTATGGGAAGACCGCCTACCACATGTGGCTAGCCTCATTCAGTTTCACCAAATTGAATTAGTAGGAGTACAGGAAGCCTTACACAATCAACTCATTGACTTAAGTACCGAACTTGGATATAAATACATAGGCGTGGGACGTGACGAAGGAACCGAAAAAGGGGAATATGCTGCGATTCTTTACGACCCGAAGAAATTTGACATCCTTGACGAAGGGACTTTCTGGCTTTCTCCTACACCGGAAAAACCCAGTAAAGGCTGGGATGCTGCACTGAACAGGATCTGCACCTGGGGAAAATTCAAGGATGGAAAAGGAATAATATTCTATGTATTCAACATCCATTACGACCATAAAGGCCAACAAGCACGTGAAGAAAGCAGTAAGTTGGTAATGGCTCAAGTGTCAAAAATCAACAAAGAAAATGCACCTGCTCTTCTTATGGGGGACTTTAATGTCACTCCTGACAATGTGGCTTACAGTACGATTACTTCTAATCCTGACTGGCAGGATGCACGATTGATCTCAACAGTCCCTTCCTACGGACCGCGGGGATCTTTCACAGGTTTTGACTGGGAAAAAATGCCTGACGGCATCATAGATCATGTCTTTGTAAAAGGAGACCTAAAAGTGATCCGACATGGGATTCTCACGGACAACTACGGTAAAAAATATCCTTCCGATCATTTTCCTGTGTTGGTAGAAGTTTCTTTTTAACTTCTCTTCCACTTCGGGATTCAATATTTGCAGTCCCTCATTCTTCATTTTCCCCTAAGGTTTCACTAAATACAAATAGGATTCTTTTGGAAATGAAAACGCTGTGATGGTGATTCAGGATTGCAATTCCTTAATCATGCAAAACCAACAAAGTCTAAAAAAAAGCAGGTTTCATGCCTTTGTTGGTTTTATAAGAACCCGCGAGGTGGTCCGCTCATAAGCATAGGCATTTTGGGCTTATTTTTCCTATGTTGTTTTGCGAGATAGGATTCCCATCTTGAAAACTGCCTTTCATTCAAAAATCCTGCAAGCCAATCGCCTAGCTGCTCTTCTATAGACTGAATAGGCAGGCTATACAGCTTCACTTCCTCTGTATAGTTTTTTACTACCCCCATCACTTCATCAAAGTCGTTTATATCCTTAATTGTGGCTACATTTTTATGATACGCATATTCTATATGCTCTAATTCTTCTCGGTTGATCTCAAATACGCTATCCGTTTTTTCTTTATACCATGAGATCATCCGGTTTAGCTTCCTGTATTCCGAAGACTGGCTTTTGAGATGAATCCGTTTTGCGAGCACTTCGAGATCGAAAGCTATAATTCCCAATACATTTTCCACAGGCAAGTCAAAGAAGCTGGACTCTTTCCGCTCGTTTACCTTAGGTTTTTGGGCATAAGAGAGACTCGCTGCTAGCAGAAACAGTATTACTAAGTTTATTTTCATAATTATCATTCAAATTTTCTGCGGAAAAACCAGGTATCACCCAAGGAGAAATTGAGCGTAATTGTATTGAGGGATTCTTTGGAAATAATATTGATATCCCCCATGGTTCTGTATTTATAGCCTATGGCCAATCTGCTGGATCCATTGAGGGGAATGCCTACAGCAGAACTCACTTCGTAGGCAGAAACTTTAGCTCCTTCAATCCGAATGGAGCCCGTGTCGTAATTGGCTCCAAGAGAGAGACTCATCCGTTTGATGAATTCTGAGCCGAAATAATTGGGGATAAATTCAGCTCCCACACTATAGATCTGGTTAGTTATGCTATAAGCCTGGTCAGCTGTAGGAAATCCATAGAGGACGTCTGCTCCAATCGTCCACGACTTATTCTGGAAAGAAAGTCCAGCGCGAACAGTACTGCCAAGCTGGTAATCCAATTCAACCTCTTCAGCATCATAAAGTACTTCCTGACCTAGGTAACTTTCCACGCGGGAAGTTCCGCTTCCTTTAAGCTTATAATACCACTGACCGGAAGTCCCGAAGGTGAGCATGTGCTTTTCATTCTGTAGTAAATTGATCTGAATGCCTGCTTCCGTCCCTAACCCGGTATATGATTTATTCCTAGCATATAAAAACCCAGCTTCATATTGATCTAGATAAGTGGTTTCTTTTTGGAAGTTTCCAAAAAGAAACGAAGGCCTAATACCCACCGAAATCCGCGAGCTGAGACTAGTTGCAAAGTTGAGATAGGCTTTATTGATATTTCCCCAGCCCTTAAATATTCGTATGTATCTGTCGGCCATTCCTTCAAAATAATAGGTATCAGAATAGCTGTAGTCTTGTATAGTAACCGGACTTAACCCCAATGAAACTGTGATCTTCGGAGAAAACCGAAACCACATACTGAAATAATTTAGGTTAGAAAAGTTGTTTGTGATAGTCTCATTTCCTGTAGTGATTCTTTGCTGGTTGTAGGACACATCAACGTCTAGGATAAAGGTATGAGATAGTCCAATACTCGTTTGCGAGGCAGGATTGATGGTATTTAAGAAATAAGGAGACCTCACTCCTGCCCCGACACCGCCCAACCTCTTGGCCAAACTATAACTGTCGTATGTCGGCAATCCTAATCCAATAGTTGAATACAATGAACCATGGCCTCGCTGGGCCATACCTGAGATCGAGGACATAAGCCAAAAACAAAACACCAAGCCCGGAAGGTATTTAATCATCTCTGCTTTTTTGTATGCAAGCTATGTACAACAAATGGGGTCAGATATGAATCTAGAGGAACAGCCAATTTTTGTAGGTCAAGAAGAAAATTCTCCTGACGAACAAGCTTACTGTACCAAAGCCAGCCCCCCTTTCATTTGATAGACAGGATATAGTCTTTCCTCTAGACATTATGCCCGTTGTTCTACTTTCTCAATATGTGAACAGCAGGGGCGATAGCTTTGGAACAAAAAGTAAAATGAAGTCCAGAATTGCCCTCAGCTTATTGGTTTTAATCCTAAGCTCCTGTTATGAAAATAGCTTTCTGGAGGAAATACCGGAAGTAGATATCGAAGAAGATTTCTCCATCCGCAAAATTGAATTTGCTGACATATCCTATTCCAGTTATTTTCAAGATAGTATGGTCACCAGTGCACAGGAGACTTTTTTGTTGGGAAACAATACTGATCCTTTCAGAGGTACGGTAAAAGCAAGTCCATACTTCGAGTTTGAATTGAGCAGCACAGCCCCCGGATTTGATGATGACGCGATGTTGGATTCTATTGTATTTGTTTTAAAAATAGATGCCTCACACTTCGACACCATACCTGAGTTTGACCTTAACATCTACCAGCTCTCGCAACGATTGGAATATCAAAACGAGGATGATGTATTTTATGATTTTGAGACCTTCGCCACAATTAGCACCCCACTGGTCTCGACCAAAGTCCAATATCTTCCTTCTCGCGATTCAATCAGAATTACATTGCCCATGGAATTTGGATTGGAGCTATTCGAAAAAGCAAAAGGCTCTGATAAAATCTTTAATAACAACGAGGATTTTCTCGATTATTTCCCGGGATTCATGCTGGAAGTCACAGGCCAAAGTCCTCTTATGCTAGTATCTAAGGAATCTTACATTTCACTCTACCACAAAGTTCCTTTACAACTTCGTGAAGACAATGAAGAGTACAAAATACCCGTTGGCGTATATGCTCTAGGTTATAGCCATTTGCAGGTAGATCGATCAAAAACCCCCTTTTCTCTAGCGCAAAATTATACCCTACTTCCTTCGGAAGATAGTCAAGATCTTGTCCTTGCAGATGAGCTAGGATCTGGCGGAATACGGATTGACTTGGGTGATCTTACCTATATAGGAGATGTACCTTATGACTATTACATCTCAGAAGCTTATCTCTACCTGCCAGTTAAGAAAGGCACCTATGATGGTAAACTCAATCAGCCTTTGCAGGAATTAGAAGTTTATGTGATGGATAAAAACAATACCATCCAATCCTACCTTACTCAAGCTACCTTGACATCCATTGATGAAATTTTCCAGGAAGCCACCTACTTCAAAATCCCCATCAAAGACTTTGTGGACAGTCAAATCTCAGGCAGTCGGCAGACTGACGGACTCTGGCTCAATGTTCCTTCCTCCGCTTCATTCAATATGGGCTATTTAGTGGTAGGTGAAAACAATACCCAATACAAATCAAAAATAGAAATTACAATTATCCCTTTAAACTAAGATTATGAAACAAGTAAACCGGCTTTTATCAACTCTGGCGACATTGATTATGCTAGTACCACTCTTTTCCTGTCAGGATTCAGAAGATACTACCACAGAAGGAAACTGGGAGCGAAGATCCTATTTCGAAGGCAGTAGTCGATCTAATTCCTCATCATTTACTGTTGAAGGCCGGTATTTTATAGTTGGCGGCTATTCCGGCGATGAATATACACGTGACCTCTGGGAGTATGATGCCACACTGGACGCATGGTCTAGGAGAGCGGATTTTCCAGGTGTTCCCCGATCAAATGCGGTAGCATTCGCCATAGGATCCAAGGGATACTTTGGGACTGGCTATGATGGAAGAAATCGACTTGAAGACTTCTGGTCATACGATCCGAGTACAGACACCTGGACTCAGGTGAGTTCTTTCCCCGGTACACCTAGATACGGTGCAGTGGGATTTGAATTGGCAGGAAAAGGTTACATAGGTACTGGATTTGACGGAAGCGAACAGAAGGATTTTTGGCAGTACGTACCGGAGACAGATACCTGGAGTTCATTTATCAGTATGGGCGGAGCAAAACGATCTGGAGCATTTGTCTTTGTGATAAATGATGTAGCCTACATCGGCGGTGGTGTCAATAATGGGCTGTATGAATATGATTTCTGGGCCTTGGATGGATCGTCTGAAACATGGACACAAAAGCAAGACTTAGATGAAGATGATGATTACACCATAAGCAGAAGCGAAGGGGTTGGATTCAGCATAGGGTCACTAGGCTACGTAGCAACCGGAACCCAAGGGTCTTTGCTTTCGGAAACTTGGGAATACGATCCTATAATGGATGACTGGGTAGACAAAACGGCCTTTGAAGGAACAGCCAGAACCGGGGCTTCTGTCCTTTCTGACGGCAACAGAGCTTTCGTCTTGCTTGGAAGTAGTTCCTCTTTACGATTTGATGACATCTGGGAATTCCTACCGTTTGAAGCATCAGACGAGGAGGATTGAGCCCGGCCTTTAATATATCTTAAAACAATTCGTCATGTTGTTATGGAAATAACTGACTCAGTTTCATTTGTAACTTAATTCAACTCCAAGACGAATGAAGCAAAGGAAACTATTGATAGGGATCGTGCACCTGCTGATCATCGGGGTGCTATTATCCCAATCAATCCCTTCTTTCACCAGACCAAATCCCGGAGGAAATGTAATAAATATCAGTCTGACCAACATCAACCTGGTACTTTTTTACATTCTTAACATTGCTATATTAATACCCAGATTTGTTGAAAAACGTTCCTATAGCAAGTACTTTGTAAGTGTTCTAATTCTATTGCTAGCCTCGCTTAGTATTCACCACTTGATCGATTATTACCTTTGGGATCCTGATCAGATGATCCCAATAAAGCATAGGTTCGATGAAAAAGGGGGCTTCCCAAAGCCGCAGGGCTTCCAATTTCCGCTCAACCCTTTTTTCTTCCGGACCATATCATTCACGTTCCGGTACTTTCTGCTAATGGGATTGGGCACAGCATTCGAAGTACTTCTGCTTTTCGACAAGGAGCGCACAAGAAATGACGAAATGGAGAAGGAAAAGGCTATTGGTGAGCTCAATTTCCTAAAAACGCAGCTAAACCCACATTTTCTCCTGAATGCTTTGAACAACATTTATGCGCTGGCACGAAAAAAATCTGAAGACACCACCAATGCTATTTTACTCCTTTCGGATATTCTGAGGCATGTACTCTATGAAGCGGGAAAAAACAAAATCTCTATCAAACAGGAAGTAGACTTCATCCGCAATTACATTAAAATGGAGAAGTTAAAATTCAATGAAGAAAATGCCCCGAATATAAACTTTAATGTCAGCGTGCGTAACGGGGACTTGCTTATCGAGCCGCTTATCCTGATGACTTTGGTTGAGAATGCATTCAAGCATGGAGTTAGTTACCTAACTCCTTCTTTCATCCTTATTTCACTGGAGGAAAATGAGCTTGAATTAAAATTCTCAGTAATCAATAGCACGTCGAAGAAATTTGAAAACCAAGAGAAAAAAGAACATGTTGGACTGGGAATCAAAAATCTGGAAAACCAGATGGAACTAATCTATCCGGGTAAATACTCCTTCAGGCAAAAACGAGAAAACAATCTGTTCAAAAGCTTTCTCACCATCAAAAAATGAATTATAAATGTATAGTGATCGATGATGAAACACTCGCCATCGATGTAGTAGAAGATTACATTACCAAATTCCCTAATTTGGAGTTGGTAGGTACATTCGACTCTCCATTAAAAGCGATGAATACAATTTTGACGCAGGCGGTGGATTTGATATTCTTGGACATCAACATGCCAGATATCAATGGAATCTCATTTTATGAAAATTTACCTGTCAAACCGAAGGTGATTTTCACCACTGCCTATAGTGATTTTGCTGTGAAGGGATTTGAAATCAACGCTGTTGACTACTTAGTGAAGCCGTTCAGTTTTGAAAGGTTTTTCATGGCTGTAAATAAGCTTATGGCAGCAGGAGTAAATATGCCTATGCCCCTGGCTTCTTCGTCAAATTTCACATTAAATGATTCTCAGGACTACATTTTTGTGAAATCTGAATATTCCTCAATCAAAATCAACCTAAAAGATATTGTAGTCTTGGAAAGCTACAAAGATTACGTCAAAATCCACTTACTGAACGAGCCGAAGCCGATTTTAACCTTAAGCAGTATTAAGCATTACGAAACTTCCCTCTTCTCAAAAGGCTTTGTAAGAGTACATAAGCGTCACATTATCTCTATTGACAAAATCGAAAACATCAGTAGAAACCGGGTTAAGATGAAGACCAAGGAAGAGTTTATTCTAATCGGCGCCAGCTATAAGGAGTTTTTCTACGAACTGGTTGTGAATAAAAACCTGTAAGGTTACCGAATAACCTTCAATCAAAAAAGGGTGGCAAATACAATATCCGCCACCCTTTTTTCCAGCACTATTTCCTAATCATTAAGGTTCCAACGCAGCCACACCCGGAAGTACTTTGCCTTCCATATGCTCAAGCAATGCTCCTCCGCCTGTGGACACGAAGGACACATCATCGGCAAAGCCAAACTTATTGACAGCTGCAGCAGAGTCACCACCACCGATAAGAGAGAATGCTCCAGCTTTTGTCGCAGCAACTACGGCCTCGGCAATCGCTTTTGTCCCTTTGTCGAAAGAGGACATTTCAAAAACACCCATTGGGCCATTCCATAGAATTGTCTTTGATTTCATAATTTCTGCTGCGAAAAGCTCACAGGTTTTTGGCCCGATATCCAAGCCCATCCAGCCGTCAGGAATTTCACCCTTATTAGCCATGCCCTGCTCTGCATCGTTTGCAAAAGCTTTGGAGATGACTGTATCCACAGGAAGAATTAGGTTAACGCCTTTTGCTTTGGCCGTTTCCATCAGCTCAAGTACAAAATCCATTTTATCTTCTTCTAGCAATGAATCTCCTATAGTTCCTCCCTGCGCTTTGGCAAAAGTATAAGACATACCGCCACCGATGATCAGTGTATCTACTTTGTTTAGCAATTGCTCGATTATCAAAATCTTATCTGCAATTTTAGCGCCTCCCATGATAGCTGTATAAGGACGTTCTGCATTGCCCAGAACTTTATCAGCATTTTTTAGTTCTGAAAGCATCAAATAACCGCAGACTTTATCATTGAAAAACTGTGCTATCACAGCTGTAGAGGCATGAGCCCTGTGTGCTGTACCGAAAGCATCATTGACATAGACATCACCAAGCCTGGAAAGCTTTTCAGCAAAATCCTTATCTCCTTTTTCTTCTTCTTTATGGAAGCGAAGGTTTTCAAGCAATAATACTTCTCCTGGCTTCAAACCTTCTGCGATCATTTCCGGTTCACGTCCGATGCAGTCTGGCGCAAATTTCACTGGTCTCTCCAGTGCTTTTTCCAGTGCTACTACGATGTTTTTTAGAGAAAACTTATCCTCCGGACCAGATTTAGGTCTACCCAAGTGAGACATCAAAATTACAGATCCGCCGTCATTCAATATCTTATTGATGGTCGGCAATGCAGCCTGTATTCTCGTATCGTCAGTGACATTCAATTGATCATCCAATGGAACATTGAAATCAACTCGGACCAGTGCCTTTTTTCCCTCAAAACTGAGGTTATCTACATTTTTGATTCTAGGATTCATAAGAAAGGTTAATAGCTATTGATAAAATTGATTGGTAAAAATCTGGGTGAATTTATCAAAGATTACGGCAAAAATCGACTTTCAGGCTGGATCAATTTGCTAAAAATGTAATTGAAATTTGTTTTACCTCTTGGTTGCAGCCCGCCTCAAGCGGTCATTTATAGCTTTACCCAGCCCTTTATCAGGCATAAGCTCCGCCAAAATCACTGTGGCATTGGACTCATCCAAACTTCTCATAGCGGAAAAAAGATGCGTCGCCGCTTCCTTCAAATCGGCACGGGGGCTTAGTAAAAGTTGATTATTCATTGGGATTTCCGGAAACGTTTGTGCCAAAGAAAGTACAGCAAAGTCAATTCCCTGTCTCTGATGTTCGGCTATCAATGTTTCCAGATCACCTAACAAAAAAGTTTTGGATGGAGCATAATGGCTTTCCAGCAGACCCGGAGCTTGAGGATTGGATGAGCTATGGCTTTGTAGTTTTACTTGTCCTACAATACGCTCGACTTCGGAAATTTCCAAACCTCCAAGCCGATAAACTACAATTTCATCACCTTCCATTCCCACAATTGTACTTTCTAAGCCCACTTTGCATTTTCCGCCATCCAGAATGTAAGAGATCTTCTCCCCAAGCTGTGCATCAACGTGCTGAGGAGATGTCGGACTGATGTAGCCAAATGGGTTTGCACTGGGCGCTGCCAAAGGGAAGTCTACTTGAGCGAGCAATTCCAATGTCAAGGGATGATCAGGAACACGTACTGCCACACGATCCAAGCCAGAAGTCACGATATCCGGAATGTTATTTTTTCTCGGAAGCAGTAAGGTAAGTGGACCAGGCCAAAACTGTTCGGCAAGTCTGCTGAGTGCTGTGGGAATATCAACAACATAGTTTTCGACTTCCAAAAAAGAGGCAACGTGAATGATCAGCGGATCAAAACTAGGGCGGTTTTTTGTCTCAAAGATTGACGCTACTGCCACAGGATTCAGGGCATTCCCCGCCAAACCATATACTGTTTCGGTAGGAATAGCAACTAACTTCCCTGCATCAAGGACTTTTTTTGCCCGCCATATGTCCTTTCCTATTGCTGCCATTTACTTGCAAAAGTCGTCTATCCAAGTTTTGGCTTCGGTATAACCAAGCTGTAGCGCCATCTTCAGATCAGCGCATCCTTCTTCTTTCTCAGCTTCTCCCAACGCAGACATTCTTGTCACCCCTAGCAAGTAATACGCAGCCCCGTTATTCCCATCTAAATTAATTGCATCGTTCAACGCTTTCATTGCATTCCCCGGATCATTATTTCCCAAAAGTGCTTTTCCGCGGTTGAAATGAACGAGTGCCTGGTTTGGTTCTACTTGCAGTGCCTTGTCAAAATCCAACAATGCATCTTCGTATTCTTCCATACCTAGCAATGCCAAGCCACGATTGTAATAAATATCAGTTTGAGATGGATCCAGCGTTGTGGCCATGTTGTAATCAGAGACCGCATTTTTGAAATTTTCCAGTTTCAGATTGGCATTTCCACGGTTGAACCAAGCTTTGTAGCTGGAAGAGTCAGCGTCAATAGCAGCAGTAAAGACAGGAACAGCCTCTTCAAACTTCTCCTCCTGAAAAAGCGCAGCACCTTTAGCATTCAGTGCTTGCCCATTTTCCGGGTTGATCTCAAGTACCCGATCAAAAAGCACTATTGCCTCCTTCCAGTTCTGAGCATCCATTTTCTGAATTCCCGCCTGAACCAATTCCTCTTCGCTAGGGCTACAACCCATCATTCCTGCCATCAGCAGGGTAATTATCCAAAGTCTTTTCACAGCTTAAATTTTGCGCAAAGATAAGGAATACGTCCTTGTTTTTAGGATTTAGGATGAAGTTTTACCCTGTAGTTTTCCGGAAGTGCCACAGGCTTCATTGTTTTTATATCGACAGCTACAAGTATGCATTTGCTTTTTGCAAAAGTGTAAGGCTTTCCTTCTTTTGTTTCCCCCACCAAATATTGTTCAAGGTCAAAGGAAGTAGTCCCTATTCTAGTACATTCCACCAAAGCATTGACAATATCGTCAATATGGATTGGCCTGAAATAATCCATTTCTAACCTACCGACCACTACTCCTATTTCCATCACATTCCAATTGCATACTTGCTGAATGAATACCGCCCGTGCATGTTCAAAATAATTAAAATACACGCCATTATTGACATGCAGGTAGGCGTCAATATCTGAAAATCGAATCTGGATAGCTAAGGAAAAATCAATCTCTCGCACCAATTGCGAGGGGTCAGGGATGATCATCAAAGGAGAATTTCTGATTTACTGGTCTTCTCAAGCATACGCAGAATAGAGGGATTGTAGCCAATAACATCCTGCACAGAATCAAAAGCCACCCAAGCCAATGAAATACTTTCATCGCTTTTGGTCAAGGGCTCGTAAAGATCTGCTTCCAAAATGTAGCGCACATCGTAATGAAAATGCTCTGGCACATGCGGCCGCTCCGGAATAATGTGTTTATCCAGGTCAAAAATAGTTTTATCCACAAATGCCAAACTCTTCAACCCACTCTCTTCATTCGCTTCCATCATAGCTACCTCCAGTAGATCCTCATTCCCATCGGCATGACCGCCTAGCTGTAACCATCTGCCTAGTTTGCGATGAAGTGTAAGCAAGGTGTGCGTACGCTTACGGTTTACAACCCAAGCAGAAGCTGTAAAATGCCCTTCCAGCCGCTCTCTGCCATAGGCCAGAGGATCCTCGGTCAAATCCAAAAAGTCCTGAATAAAGCCAGCCTCCTCTTCGTATGGTGTCCGATATCTTCCTAACTGACCTCTTAAGTTAATTCTGTCCATTATGGGTTGCTTCAAATAAATAATCAAGAAATTGATCGAAAGGTTCTGGATCCCGGTACAGCCTATCTGAATAAAATGAAGCTAATACCTTGAGGTAGTTGGGCTGGTTATTTACGCTGATTTTCTCAATAGAAATATTGCCATATAACTGAGAAATCAATTCATCATTTGCAAGTTTCTTTAGCGGAGGCTTGAAGTAAAACTTATCAGTGACCTTCACCTGCTCGTTTACTTCTTCCATTTTTCTATCCAAACTCACCTGTCTATACCCCAAAGCTAAAACTCGCTGCGCAAAAGCCAAGAAAAGAAGAGAAAATGTTTCATCATCTAAAGGATCGTCATAAGTGATCGCAAAACCTCTGGCATACTTCGAATCCAATATATGAATCTGAGGACGTTCCTCAATCTGTATACTTTTGAAATAGTATGACTTGGAAACCTTAGAAATCAGCTCTTTGCCTTCTGCTGAATTCATCCATTGTTTTGCCTTGGCAATTTCCTGATTCTTCAACTCAATATTCTCTTTATGAATCATCGGACTTTTCTCCGATGACTTGAAAACCTTGTTAAATAAATCGTCAAGAAAATTACTCATGAGTTACAATTGCATAGCTGCCGGAAGTGAGAAGTGTAATATATCCCTGATCTTGCAAAATGCGTAATACCCTGAGGTTTTTTTCAGCTAAAGGCAGACGAATCCTTTCGAATAGCTGCTTCTCTGTCAACTCACCGTTACTTTTTAATGCGTCAAGAATCTTGTCCCTAAGCTCATTTTCTGCCTTTTCAGTATTTGTTGACTTTCTATTTACAATGCAAACATCACACACCCCACATTCCTGCTCTGTATTTTCACCGAAATATTCTTGGATAAACTGTGTGCGACAAAGATCATTTTGCTGCCCATACGCGACCATGCTCTTAGCCTTTTCCAAAGTCAAGGCCCGTCGAAGCTCTATTCTTCTAAAATTAAGAGGCAATTTCCCGGCATCATACCGCGGCGTCAAAAAGGTAATCTGGGGCTTATCCTTACGCTGATCATATACCATCACTTCGAGTTGCTCAAGTAGTTTGAGTGATTTGACCAGCTCATTTTCATTGATATTCAGTGATTTGGCAAGCTTTACTTCTTGAATTTTTATGTATTCTGAGAAAACATTTCCTCCGTAGGTTCTCATAATAATTTTTACCACAGGATCCAACTTTGCATAAGCGATCTGAATCTCATACAACTTTGATGGATCCACTGTAAAATGAATCTTGGAAGGGGAATAATAGCTCTCGCTCAACGCGATAAAACCTTCTTCTTCCAATAATTTCAACGCATAAAAAGTCTCTAAAACCTCCAATTCATAGGTGTTTGCAAATTCATTCCACTCAAAGTCAAAACTGCTCAGCATATTGCTGCCAACTGCGATTCGATAATAATTGGCCAGGCATTGATAAACACGCTTTACAAAGACTATAGGTGGATAAACTAATTCTGCACGCTTTAAAACTGTTTCAAAATCCTGCTGATTTGCAAGCAGAACTCCATAAGCTTTCTCTCCATCACGCCCTGCCCTTCCTGCTTCCTGATAGTAGTTTTCTACATTTTCAGGCAAATCACTGTGAATCACTACCCGCACGTCCGGCTTATCTATCCCCATTCCAAAGGCATTTGTACTCACCATCACGCGTACTTCATTCCTCATCCAGGCATCTTGGCGTTTGGCCCTTTCTTGCATGGACAACCCTGCGTGGTACGCTGAAGCAGAAATCCCCAACTGCCCTAAAGCCTTAGCAATCTGATGGGTACTCTGTCGATTTCTCACATACCAGATCGCTGTGCCATCGATCCGACTGAGTATTTCCAATCCTTTCTCAAGTTTATTTTCTATAATCCTCACACTGTAGCTGAGGTTTTTTCTGGCAAAGCTCTGATGGAATTCGGAGGGCTTTTTCATCTCAAGCTTATCCACGATATCCGCGCATACCTGCGGAGTGGCTGAAGCTGTCAATGCCAATACTGGAACTTTTGGATGATATGGACGAATCAGAGCTATTTCCAGATACGGCGGACGGAAATCATATCCCCATTGGGAAATACAATGAGCTTCATCCACAGCGATCAGATTGATTTTCATCTGGCGAAACCGCTCTACAAAAAGCTCCGCCCTCAGGCGTTCAGGAGAGACGTACAAAAATTTGTAGCTCCCATAAATACAATTATCCAGCGTCCGGTCAATCTCACGATAGCTCATGCCAGAGTAAATCGCAGCGGCTTTTATCCCCTTTGCCTTTAGCGCATCAACCTGATCTTTCATCAACGCAATTAGCGGGCTCACCACCAGGCAAATCCCTTCATGGGTCAGGGCTGGTATCTGATAGCAAAGTGACTTTCCCCCGCCTGTTGGCAAAAGCGCAAGTGTATCCTTCCCAGCCAATACTGACTCGATGATTTCTCTCTGGACAGGCCGAAAATCTGCATGTCCAAATACTTGATGAAGGATTTCAGTAGCTCGGCTTAGCATTTACCAATCTGGCGTAGTTTTATTTAGAAAAGCAGCAATTCCCTTTTTGCAATCCTCATGAGACCTCGCAGCAGCATTCATCTGCGCTGCAAGCTCAAGCGATTTATTTCTATTTTCCTGATTTAGCTCTCGCAAAAGCATCTTAGTTTTCCCCATAGAAAATGTGGAATTTTGAGTGGTAAGTTTGGCGGCAAATTCATGCACGGATTTTTGCAAAAACTCTTCAGGTTCCACTCCAGTGATCAATCCTAATTCGGCGGCTTTGGTAGCAGAAATAAACTCCCCGGAAAGTAACAATTCCTGGGTCTTTGCTGCTCCGATCTGCTCTTGCAAAAAAACAGAAACCAAAGCTGGAACAAATCCTATTCTCACTTCTGTATAGCCAAAAAGTGCATCTGGCACCGAAAAAGCGAAATCACAGACTGTTGCCAATCCACACCCTCCCGCCAAAGCATGTCCCTGAATCTGAGCAATCACTACCTTTGGAAGACAATAAATCAAATTGAACAGCGCCATTAACCTGTGGCTATCCTCAAGATTCTCCTCATAAGAAAAGTCCTGAAGCTGCTGTAAATAAGCCAAATCCGCACCTGCACAGAACGCTTTTCCTGTTGATCGAAGCACGATGACTTTTACTCCTTCATGAGCATTCATCCTCTCAAAAGCCTGATGAAGTCCCGCTATCACCTCCGGACTAAGCGCATTGCGCTTTTCTGGCCTATTCAGTGTGATGAATCCTATTCTTTCATTAATCTCTGTGAGTACTGCGCTCATTTTCTTAGCGGGTTGGGTTAGGGATCAAGTTAGTTTCAATAGCAGGCTTTGCAAAATCAAAGTCAGAAAACTATTCCATCAGCTAATGAATCAACAGCCAAAGAACCAGAAATAGGCACATCAAACCAGTTTCCTCCAAACCAAAATTGTATTGATTTGGGAGAAACTAGCAATTTTAGAATTTTGTCTTTCGAAAAAACTTAAGATCGGGACCGATAAACCCTTCAAATCAGATAAAAAAAGAGCCCAATCAGGCTCTTTAATAACTTTCATCTGTTTATTATTGTTTTAAATGGTCAGATGGAATCTTTGACGATTAAAATAATCATTGCCCTGTGTGTTTTAGTGATGATTTTAATCGTGTCGATTTCATAAGACTATATTTTGTCTTTTATAGGTCACATGGAATCTCGCATGGTTGATAATTGTATAATCATCCCGGTGTGTGTCGTTTTCGACATGCTCGATTTCATAGGTGATGATTCGCTTAGAATCGATAGCCTAGGCTAAAACCACCGTTTAATTCTACATCACTAAATCTATCCGAAACTTCTGAACTAAAGTTTCTAGCAATACTAAGATAGGGGCCAAAGGCGAAATTATCAGAGATTTCCCACTTATACCCTACACCGGCACCAAATATAAAGGCTGTCATATCTGTAGTATCAATGCCTGTAGATGTAAGGTTGTCAGATGGTTCTTCAAAGTCTCCAAACCTTATTTTAGCAAAAGGGTAAATATAGATTCTTCCGTTTTCACCGTTACCAAAGTAAAAGTTCATTGCTGTCTGGATAGAATTGGTTTTATATTTTTTACCATTTTTCTGGTTGTTGAACCCAAACCTGTCATTGATCATTAACTGGAAATCCAAGGAGTGATCCTGGCTCAGGTATCGTTCATATCCTATTTCTACAGAACCTAACCAGATCAAGTTTAGAAAATTCAGCTTCACTTCATTAGTGAAGTCACCTGTTCTTTGACTACTAGATGAGACCACTTCTTGAGCCATGCTAGCAGAGATCAATCCGCAAAGCATTGCAAGAGTAAAAATTGTTTTTTTCATATTTGTATAATTAGTTGAGGAATATCTCGCAATTCTTAAGCCAATTGCATTTTATAATGCCAGATATTACACTCTTCAAATGACTCTCCTATTTTTTCAAAACCAAATTTTGAATAGAGCGGGACAGCTGTAAGCTGCGCATGCAGGTATTTTATCTTCCCCTTAGTATCTGGATTTCCTCCTATATCCTCCAACACAGCCGCTACCAGTGCTTGCCCCACCCCTTTTCCACGAGCCTCTTTCAATACGGCAAATCGCTCCAGCTTTATTCCATTTGAAGTAACTCTCCATCTTGCTGTGCCGACCGGCTTATCATCAAGGCAAGCGAGAAAGTGCTTGGAAATGCTTTCAAACTCATCGTACTCCTCTTTTGGATCTACTTCTTGCTCTAGTACGAACACCTGTTCTCTGATCCAAAAAGCAGACTTTAGCTGATTGTCACGGGTTATTTTTTCTACTTGCAGACTCATTTTTTTCTTGTTCTCTTTGATAATGGTCTTTCTCATAAGCTTCAATTATGGATTTTACCAGTCTGTGTCTGATCACATCTTTTCCACTGAGATTTACAATACCGATTCCTTTTACGTCTTTTAGGATTTTTAGTGCCTCGGATAAACCGCTTTTTTGTCTCACAGGCAAATCGACCTGCGTCTGATCGCCAGTGATCATCACCTTTGAATTTGGCCCCATCCGGGTCAGGAACATTTTAATCTGCTCACTGGTAGTATTCTGTGCTTCATCCAGCAAAACAAACGCATCATGGAGTGTTCGACCACGCATGTATGCCAATGGAGCAATTTCTATGACACGGGTTTCCTGATAATACTTAAGTTTTTCAGGCGGCACCATATCCTGAAGTGCATCATAAATTGGGCGTAAATAGGGATCCAGTTTTTCCTGGAGATCACCCGGCAAAAAGCCAAGATTTTCTCCGGCTTCTACCGCAGGTCTGGTGATAATAATGCGTTTGACTTCTCTGTTTTTCAAAGCTCTGACTGCCAAAGCAACTGCTATGTAAGTTTTGCCGGTTCCCGCAGGCCCCAAGGCAAACACCAGATCATTTTTCATCGAAGATTCCACAAGCTTCCTTTGATTGGCTGACTTAGGCTTGATGACTAATCCCTTATTACCAAAGACAATTACCTGATCACGATGGGCTTCCTCGAAAGGAACTCCCTCTACATCCAGGTAATCTTTTACATTCTCCGGAGTGATGTGACCAAATCGATCTATATGTTCAAGTAAAAGATTGAGAACATCGTTAATCCTCAGGATTTCAGGTGCTCCACCTTGGATTCTGATCTCATTACCTCTGGAAATAATCTTACTTTGAGGAAAGGCAGCGGCAATTTGCCGGATATTCTCATTGGCTTCCCCTAAAAATTCTGTCAAGGGGACATTTTCTAATGTGATTACTTTTTCGACCAAACTATTTCTATTGATTAGATTTTCATTGAAGGTAGAAGAATAAAATCTTTATTTTTGTTCCCATCCCTCCTAAACAAAAGTACATAAATTTTAATTGACTTGCTTCTATGGCATTGGTGACATTCCTCTCAGATTTTGGGGACAAAGATTACTACGTACCGGCGGTAAAAGCTAAAATGCTTGCCGTAAATCCACAATTGAACATCATTGATATTTCTCATAATATCGATGCATTTGATATTGCCCACGCTGCATTTGTGCTACGCTCTACTTTTAGGGATTTCCCGAAAGGAACAGTACATTTAGTTTCTTTAAACACAACAGGGAGCATTACGCATGGATACATCGGTGTGAAACTGGAAGAACATATTTTTATCGGCCCAAACAATGGAATCCTAAGCTTGCTGGCCGATCATGAACCCGGCATTATGGTCCAGTTTGCAGATATTCACCTGAAGGATTCAACCTTTCCTACCAAAGACATTCTAGCGCCTATAGCTGCGAAAGTAGCCAGTGGGGCTGCTATCCATGATTTCGGAGGGCCGCTGAAAAATTTTCGAAAGCTCATGTCCCGCCATCCAAAGGCCACCCGGGAAAATATTATCGGCCACGTACTTCGCGTGGATCGTTATGGTAATCTGATCACAAATGTCAACAAAGCCATTTTCGACAAGTTGAACCCAGGCAAATTTTCGATTGAGTTCGGAAGAGAATCTGTATCCAGACTACACAAGGGCTACGATCAGGTGGAGCCTGGGGATTGTTTCGCATTCTTCAATAGCCTGGACTTATTGGAAATCGGAATCAACCATGGTCATGGAGCAAATCTACTTGGTTTGAAATACGATAGTGTGGTGTATATAAACTTTGAAGCCTGATGCTGATCAGGGTGGTACGGATGACTTTCAGGCCGGAGGGAGTCGAAGGCTTTCTTGAAAATTTCCATGCAAACAAGAAATCCATCAGAAATTTTCCGGGATGCCATCACTTGGAACTATGGCAGGATGAAAATGATAAAAATATTTTCATGACCCATAGTCATTGGAAAAGTGAGGAGGTACTAAATCAATACCGTGATTCTAAGCTTTTTAAATCCATTTGGAGTTTTACTAAAGCCCTTTTCTCAGAGAAGCCACAGGCCTTCAGCTCAAAAAAACTGGAAGAAGTAGAAAAATGAGTTTGTAGAAAAAATTTCTTTCCCCATCTTTGCATCCCGTTATGCAAGTGACGGAGCCAAGTCAGGTGTAAGGCCAGACTTACCGAAAGCCCAGATGGCGGAATCGGTAGACGCGTTGGTCTCAAACACCAATGCCGCAAGGCGTGCCGGTTCGACTCCGGCTCTGGGTACAAAAAACCTCTTCAGATGTAAATTTGAAGAGGTTTTTGCATTTTTTCAGCAAACTATTGGCAAACATTTCAAAAAATTAGGTTTCTGTGATCAGGTGAAATCAAGTTGCCATCAGGAATATTTTTGCAAAATCCTTGCTTATATAAATTAATTGCAGATTCGTTTTTGTCAATTAAAATTGCAGAATAAATCAATACAGCTTTTCCTCCTTTGCTTAATGTTCCTTCTAAATATTTAAGCTTATTCTCAAGGCCATGCTTCCCTGAAATTTTTATCAGTGGATAGATCATCCTTAAGAAGTCATCATACTGACCATCAGAATTAAATTTACTCGTTTGCAAATGGTGAATTAGTGAATCAACAAAGTTGTCTTCTTAATTCAAATTCTAAAAGTGATTTTTTTCCATTTGCATCACCTCTAACAGCTTTTCTTACATTTAGCCAATAGGAATCGAAAGCCTGAGACCCAGTTTTACCATTCCATGAATATTTGACATTCGATCTAAACTCATTCCAAGTATTAAAATAGTCTGTGAATTCTTTCAGTGCATCATCACGGTCAAGCCTCTTTCTCTGCTCATCCAATTGCCTCTGTTGACCTAAAAAAGTCAGATAAACGTAAATAAACCCAACCAGAGCTGCCAACGGTCCTGCGAGACCACCAACATAAATAGCATAATCGATTGATGCAAAACAATATTGGTTTGGTAAAAATATTGGGGTAAGAAAAATCACCAGAATTAAACCTAACAAAAACCAAGAAGCTGATTTTAACAAACTTTCCTGACTAGTTAATTGGTTTTCTTTTTCCACAGTTCAAATTAGTCATTCCATATTAAGTATATATAAGTTGTAGATAGTATAATTTCTGCCGTATCCTTTCTTATCTAGTTCTTCCCATATGCATTTAAAACAAGTGAAATCATGCAATTTGAAATTTAAATTTTCAAATTGCATGATTTTTATTAAGTATTTATGTAATTTGAAAGTTAAATATAGAAGGACATGATTCCAAGAACACTTGAAGGTAAACTCATCGAAAGCCTAAGAAATATGCCGGTCGTGGTTATTCTTGGCTCTAGACAAGTAGGCAAAACTACTCTGGCGTTAGATCTGGCAAAGACGGCGTTGGACAAACCTATCCATTATTTGGATTTGGAGCTAAATTCTGATTTGGCAAAACTCGATGATGCCGAAAGCTATTTAAGACGCTTTGAAAATCAGCTTTTGGTAATCGACGAGGTGCAAAGAAAGCCAGAGCTTTTCCCTGTGATTAGGGCTTTGGTGGATTTACGAAAACGTAATGGGGAGCGTGCCGGGCATTTTTTGCTGTTAGGCTCTGCCTCCAGAGATCTTTTGCAGCAATCTTCTGAATCTCTAGCAGGAAGAATCCGGTACTTGGAGCTGAACCCATTTTCCGTCAATGAACTTACCCTTAATGATCCTCTAGGCTTTAACTTGGATAAACTATGGTTTCGAGGCGGTTTTCCGGACAGCTATCTAGCAGAATCAGAAGCCCAGAGCCAAAACTGGCGTCGGGACTTTATCTCTACTTATGTGGAAAAGGATATCCCGCTCTTTGGCCCCAAAGTTCCAGCTACAAGAATGAAGCGTTTCTGGTCCATGTTGGCTCATTATCACGGGCAGCAGACTGTGCTGACGGAGATAGCAAAAAGTCTGGAAGTAAGCCATACTACTGCCCGAAATTACCTTGATATTCTTCAGGATTTCTTCATGGTAAGGCAAGTACAACCTTGGTCCGGCAACACCAAAAAAAGACTTATCAAAACGCCAAAAGTATATGTCCGGGATACAGGCTTATTGCATAGCTTGTTAAACATCTCCTCTTTCGATCAGTTATTGGGACATCCTGCAGTTGGAGCAAGCTGGGAAGGATTTGTAATGGAAAACATCCTGAACCAATTACCTGCTGACTGGAAAGCAAGCTACTATCGCTCCAGTATCCAGGCAGAGATTGATTTAGTGCTTGAGTTTGGATCTACCGAAATCTGGGGAATAGAAATCAAAAAATCCAGTGCACCGACAATCAACTCAGGATTTCACAGAGCTTGTGAAGATATCGGCGCGACTAAAAAATATGTGGTTTATTCTGGCGCTGACAGATTTCCGATGAGAGGAGGTATTGAGGCTGTGGGGCTGACCGAGTTTTTAGGATTGATAGCTCAGACGGAATAATACTATCTCCAATTAGAGAATGTGATAAGTAAAACATTATTCGATTTTTTCTTAAAATTTGCTCTTGCATACTTGGGCTATCAATTACAACTAAACTCAACTATGCTTCAAACAAGGGCAATATTCTCCTAGATGACAACCGTCTGGACTTCTGTACAAAAATCCTGGAAATAGACACCATGTTGAAAGAAAAATGCAGGCTCATCTATCTAGCCTACCAAACGCGCGTACCTTCTACTTATCGGCAGATCACCTAGAAATACCGCCTCTAAATTCCAGGATTTCATTATGTTATGAAATGCTTTTATAAGAATAACTAGCTGAGTAGCGTTGAGCTTTTCCGCAGGAGGAAAATCTATAGACTTCAACCCACAATGATTGGAAAACGCAAACTCGTTCCCTCCTTGGATATAATGATCAATTTCTTTGAAATGAGGTTCCAAATCTTCTTCAGATTAAATCTTTGATTTTTCAACATAATTATCAGACTGATGTGCTGAATAAAGATCCTGTAGGAGGTCAGTGACGTAAGCATGCATATGATCAAAATCTAGTCTTAATTCTATTTGTCTTTCGTCCGTAAACGAGCATTTTTGTTCGAAAAGCCATTCGATTAAAGAAAAATATTTGTTTACCAACCCTTCCACCCTTCTTTTTTCTGGCATGATAACAGCGATTACATTGGCACTTTCAACCAAGCTCCAAATAAAATGTGGAAAAACCACCTACGCATAGCTTATCGAAATATCTTAAAGCATAAGATCTTTAGCGCCATTAACTTATTAGGTCTTGCTTTGGGAATGACTGCCTGTCTTATCATTCTCCAGTACGTTCGGTTTGAATTCAGCTACGATCGTTTTCACAAAAAGTCAGATCGAATTTATCGCGTCCAACATGACAGATATATCGATGGGGAACTCCAATACCAAAAAGCCCAGGCATTTATACCCACAGGTGAAGCAATGATGAATGAATATCCTGAGGTGGAAGATTACACCACCATGTTCAGAATCAGTGCGGAATCAGATATAGTCATGACCCATTTGGCAGATGATGGTGAAATGCTAAGGTTCCCCGAAAAGGAAGTATATCATGTAAAAGGCAATTTCTTTGAGGTGTTTTCCTTTCCTATCATAGAAGGAAATTCAGAAATCAAACATTTGGAGCCAAAGACGGCCTTGATTTCCCGATCTACTGCATCTAAATATTTTGGAAACGAATCGGCTATCGGAAAGATCATCAGTCACAACTACGCTGAAAATTATAAGGTGGTAGGGGTTTTTGAGGATGTTCCCGAGAATGCCCATATGAAATTTGACTTCCTCTTTGCTTGGCAGGAAGTATCAAGTCAAGGAGATGGAGGTGACAATGAAAACTGGAGATGGGACGGGTTTTACACATATCTTTTATTAACTCCTGATGCTGATATTCCAGTATTGGAGGCGAAATTTCCATCATTTGTTGAAAAGCACATATCCGGCAACACAAATAATCATCTCATTTCAGCCTTCTCCCTTCAGCCGCTGACATCTATTCATCTAAATTCCAACTTGCTTGCTGAGGCTGAAGCCAATAATGAATCAACAATCGTTTACGCCCTATTGGCTATAGCTGTTTTTGTGATGATAATTGCCTGGATCAACTTTATCAACCTGTCAATCTCCAGATCACTGGAAAGATCGAAGGAAGTCGGGGTCCGAAAAGTCATTGGATCCAGCAGATTGCAGCTTATAAAGCAGTTCCTAACTGAATCGCTTGTAATGAACCTGCTGGCAATTTTCCTTTCATGCCTTTTCTTGTATTTGCTTGACCCATACATTTCATCTTTCATCGGCGGAGGATCAGCTCTTTCACTTTTTTCCAGTGCTGATTTTCTAATCGGAGTCATACTACTTATAATCATAGGCAGTGCGTTGGCTGGAATGTACCCTGCATTTATCACCTCTTCCTTTAAGCCTGTACTTGCGCTGAAAGGTGGCTACACAAATCATCACAAGGGATCACTTTTCAGTCTGAAACATAGTCTGATTGTATTTCAGTTTGTGATTTCCATTGGGTTGATTGCCGCTTCCACTGTTGCCTATCGACAACTCAGCTTAATGAAAAACAGCAGCTTGGGCATCGACATCGAAAGCACGATAGTCGTCAATACCCAAAAGACTTTTGGCCCTCCAGGATCAGATTCTGTCTTTACCAGAAGACTGGCCACTTTTAGAGATAAACTGAATGCAAATGAGCAGGTGAAAGGAATAACGGCTTCATACGATATTCCAGGAAAAGAACACTTGAGCATGATGCCAAATTTTAGACATTTTAAAAATACGGATGAACTTGTAACTCTTTACTTCACCCGTATGGACTATGATTTTATCCCAACATTTGATGTCGATTTAATTGCCGGAAGGAATTTTATTGAGGGTGTAGACAATCGGTCCTCGATAATATTAAACAAGGAAGCTGTTCAGGTTTTAGGCTTTGAAAATCCTGAAGAAGCCATAGGCCATGGAGTCAATTGGGGAAATGAAAACCTGTCGAAAGCTGAAATTGTAGGAGTCGTAGATTTCAGGGCTGTTTCCTATAAAGAATCTAACTATCCAGTGGCTTACACCTCTACTTTCTTTCCTTACAAATACGTCTCTGTCAAATTTGATGAGATCAATGGAGCAAACGCAGCAGAGCATGTAGCGATGATCCAGAATACCTGGAATTCGGTATTTCCTGATCAGCCATTCGAGTTTTTCTTTCTGGATGATTTTTTCAACAGTCAATATCAAGCCGATCAGAAATTTGGGCAGCTGCTTAGTGCCTTTACTTTTCT
Organism: Algoriphagus resistens; assembly: GCF_001442615.1. Taxonomy (GTDB): domain Bacteria; phylum Bacteroidota; class Bacteroidia; order Cytophagales; family Cyclobacteriaceae; genus Algoriphagus; species Algoriphagus resistens. The sequence continues at coordinate 152,945 of NZ_LMXN01000012.1, forward strand.
GGCACTTACAGTGGCTGGCTTGGGTCTTTACGGAATTACCCTCCTTACTGTATCTCAGCGGATTAAAGAAGTGGGGTTAAGAAAAATCATGGGTGCCTCCGTTCCTCAGATAGTCTCTTTACTTTCAAAGCAATTCATGGTATTAGTTCTAGTGGCAGGGGTGCTTTCCGTTCCGATCATTAAGTTTACGATGGAAAAGTGGCTGGCAAACTATCCCTATCGTATTGAAATTACCTGGTGGATTTACCTGCTTCCCATTGCCATGATTTTAGCCATTACCTGCTTCACCATAGGCTTCCAGATTATTAAAGCCTCCATGATTAATCCCGCCAAATTGCTTAGGTATGAATAGCCCAAAAAATCCTGAGCTACTAACAAGCGAATTATCAGGTTAGCAGTCCCGAAGAATTGGCAGAGCACATTGACTGGTGTGCAGGGTCAAAAGCGGAGGACTGGAAACCGCTCAGTGCAGTGCTCATTATTAATGAAAAAAACTCACGTTCCTGCGAGCCTTTTCAGATTAAAATAATCATTGCCCTGTGTGTTTTAAAGATGATTTTAATCCTGTCGATTTCATATATCTAACTTCATCCTTCAATTCCCCCTTAATATTTCCATCGGCGGCTGGTTGATGATTTTTCTACCATTGAGCCAACCCAATACGATCGTCAAACCGGTGATTGCCAGATAAAGTACCAAAGCTCCCATCCAGGCGCCACGGAAAGGGATATTGAACACAAACTCACTCAACAACCACGTCGCTCCAAAAGATAAAATAATCCCAGAAAGTGAAGCAAGACTCCCCAAGAAGAAGTATTCCAGTGTGTTGATCTTGCTCACGATTGATGAGCTTGCCCCTAGCGTTCGAAGAAGAATACTTTCCCGCATCCGTTGATACTTACTGATGATCAAAGAGCTGATCAGTACCAATATACCTGTAGCAATACTGAAAAACGCCATAAACTGTATCACAAAGCTGATTTTCCCCAGAATCTCTTCCAGCGTCTCCACTATAGTACCCAGATTGATAATCGAGATATTCGGAAATTCCCTCACGATCTCTGCTTGCACATCTGCTGCTTCCCGGTCATTTTTGGTTTTGGTGATCAGCACATGGAATTTCGGTGCCTGATCCAACACACCATCTGGGAACAGCACCAGGAAATTGGTGGAGACTTGGGTGAATTTTACATCTCTGAGGCTTCCAATGTAGGTTTTGATCGGACGGCCCTGCACATTGAATTCTACTTCATCTCCTATTTTCATCCCATTGCCTTCTGCAAAACCTTTTTCAAAAGAGATAAAAATACTATCTCCTCTGGCCCCCAAAGGGATCAAGCCCCCAGAAGCTAACGTTTCTGAAGAAATCAGCGTGTCCCGGTAGGTCACCCGAAACTCCCTATTGTACAACCATCGGGAATAGTTTTCTTCATCCGGCAGCTCCTCATTTTCCTTTTTATCTACCCCGTTGATCTCATTGAGCTGCATAGTTACTATCGGGACTTCCTGCATAATCGGGAGATCCCGGGATTCTATTTTGGCTTTTACATCTTGTAGTTGGGCAGTTTGAATATCAAAAAGCAACATATTCGGCTGATCTTCTTTGTCCGCAAACCTAGCTTCTTCCAGCAACTGATTTTGCAGAAAAAAGAGTGTAGAAATCATCGCTGTTCCCAAACCGATTGTTGCAATCAGCGAAACGGTCTGGTTGTTTGGTCTATACAAATTTGCCAGGGATTGGCGCAATGTATATTCGAAAGAAATAGGCAAATATCTCCTGACTGCCCAAATAATCAATTGGGCTACTCCCCATAGAAGCCCGAATGCAAATACCACAAATCCGGTAAATCCAAAAGCAAAATCAACACGGTCTAACAAGTAAAAACTAAAGCCCCAGATAAATGCAAGAATTCCCACAATCACCAACCAGCGCAATGGGTCTTTCAGCAAAGTAGAATCGCCGGTTTCTGGTCTCAGCGTAGCCATTGGTGACACATTCCGCACTTTAAGCAAAGGCAATAACGCAAAAAGCACAGAAACAAATAAGCCCGTAATAACCCCAAAACCTATTGAAAGCCAGGAAATCCCAAAAGAAACTTCCACTGGAAGAAAATCTGCAAAAACAGCAGGCAAAATAAACTGAAGTAACGTCCCGAGAAAAGCCCCGAGTATCGCTCCGACTAACCCCATAATCATGATCTCAGTCAGATAAATCAACAACACATCTCTCGAAGAAACCCCCAAGCAACGTAATACGGCCACGGAAGACAACTTTTCTTTCACAAAGACATTCACTGCACTGGCCACACCCACACAGCCAAGCAATAAAGCGATGAAAGCTACCAAGCTTAGAAAATTGGAAAGGTTGGCGAATGAACGGCCCGTGGAACGCTTTCTGTCTTCTACTGTATCTGCATCCACCCGTTCCTCTTCCCACTGGTCTTCGTAGGGCTTGATCAACGCTTCCACGTCTGTCCCTGATGTAAACTGGTAATAGTTGCTATACTCCACCCGGCTACCATACTGCACTAAGCCCGTTTCTTCTAAATACGCTTTCGGAATATAGACCGCAGGAGCCACAGATGCCGTGATTCCTGTTTGACCTGGTACTTTTTGCAATTCTCCGACTACTTCGAAAAGTACCTCACCCACTTTGATCTGGTCTCCAACTTCCGCATTGAACTGAGCCATTAAAGTCTTTTCCACCAACGCCTTTTTCCCTCCGGAACGAAAATCCGCATCTCCTGAAGCTGGGATTGTCTCCAAAAAACCGTAAAACGGAAAAGCGCCTTCAAGCGCACGAACCTGAGTGAGGCGACTTGCGCCAGTCTCTGGAAAAGCCACCATACTCGCAAAATTGACCTCGGAGGCCATCTGGGTAGCAGCACTATCAATCGGTTGATCTCCAACCGGTTTATTATTTTCCAAAACCAAATCTGCGCCCAGTAGCTCTTTGGCCTGATTGTCTATGTCAGCTGTGAGATTTTCTCCAAAAGAACTGATCGCTACCAACGCAGCTATACCCACCACAATGGAGGAAACGAAGAGCAAAAGTCTAGAGATATTTTTCCGGAAATCCCGAAAAGCCATCTTCATAATCCATCCGAAATCAGGCATCTGCATCCTCCTGTATTTTCCCTCCCTTAATATGAATGATACGCTGGGTTTTAGCCGCCAATTCCAAATCGTGTGTAACCAAAACCAACGTAGTCCCTTCTTCCTTATTCAGGTCAAATATCAATTTCTCGATCATCTCCCCTGTTTCAGTATCCAGATTTCCAGTTGGCTCATCTGCGAAAAGAATTTTAGGCTCATTGGCAAAAGCACGTGCTATAGAAACGCGCTGTTGCTCCCCGCCGGAAAGCTGCGTCGGGTAATGTGTTCCCCTGTCACCCAGACCAACTTTATTGAGAAGTTCCTGAGCTTTTTGACGTGCGTCTTTTCTCTTTTTCAGCTCAAGCGGCACCATCACATTTTCTAGAGCTGTCAGCGTAGGCAATAATTGGAAATTCTGGAAAATAAAGCCTACACTTTGGTTTCTCACTGCTGCACGCTGATCTTCCGAAAGCTTCTCCAATGACTTGCCATCCAAGACTACACTTCCTGTGGAGCCTGAATCCAGGCCTGCGCAAAGACCAAGCAAAGTGGTCTTCCCACTACCTGAAGGGCCTACAATTGAAATGATTTCTCCGGATTTGATAGTAAAGGTTACCTCATCTAAGACAGTCAGTTTTCTGCTGCCGCTTATGTAAACCTTACTCAGGTTTGCTACTGATAAAATATTCATGTGTTGTGATGGGGGTCGATAAAAGGGTATGAAAGGGCTTAACGAAAAACAGACGCTATGGTTGATTTGAAGATAGCATTCCCTCCACAAACCAGCAAATCACAGTACATCGAATCTAAATACAACTGAATTCGAAGCAATTAGACATGCATTTCTTCAATAGCCGTTGATCTAAATACGTCGTTGTTAAATTTATTTAAAATAAATCTAGATAAAGCGATCCATTTTCAAATTCCTGATATACTTTTGCGCTATCGATAATCAATCTAAATAAAAACGTGGAGTCGAGCATGCGCAGTACATCACACCAGAATGATTATTTGCAGTGCGAGATTCTATATAGCCTCCTAAAAACAAACCCTAAACATATGAAAGTATTTTTTTTCCTTTTTACCCTATACTTCGTCAGCCTTACATGTGCCTATAGCCAATCAAACTACGAGCTGAAGGGATCTATAAAAGCCATTGGCGGTGAGCCCTTAATTGGCGCAAGCATTCAGGTTGCAGGCACTTCCTTTGGCACAGTGACAGATCTTGAGGGGAATTATTCCCTTGTTTTTGACAAGGCAGGAGAATACCAATTGAAGCTTTCATTTATTGGATACATTTCGATCAATGAAAAAATCACCATTAGCAAGTCGAGTTTTACAAGAAATTTCCAGTTAGAAGAGGAGACTTCCAGCTTGCAGGAAGTAGAGATTGTAGGCAGGAAAGAAGAAGGCTATAAAAACACCGCAACTTTTCTTGGAAGCAAAACCCAGACAACTATTAAAGATCTTCCACAGTCGGTTTCTTACGTGACCAAAGAATTGATTTTGGATCAGGGTCTGATGAGAGTGGGAGAAACTGTCAAAAACTTCTCCGGAGTAAGTCAGTTCACTTTCTACGATGACATCACTATCCGAGGCTTCCGTATCAACGGTGGAAGCAATACCCAACTGGTAAACGGAATGCGCTCAACTTCGGGTTTCTGGAAGCAGCCATTGATCAATTATCTGGAAAGAGTGGAAGTTTTGAAAGGCCCTTCTTCGGCACTTTTCGGGAATGCTAGTCCAGGCGGCGTAGTAAACCGTGTGACTAAAAAACCATTGGACATCAATAGAAATAGTCTGAGTTTCTCTGTGGGCAGCTTCAATAATTTCAGAGGATTAGCTGATTTCACGGGCCCAGTCAATAAGTCAAAGACGTTGCTTTATAGGCTAAACCTGGGTTATGAAGATTCGCAGAACTTCAGAGATCTGCAGTTTGACAAGAACATCGTGGTGGCACCTTCATTTTCTTTCATCGCCTCTGAAAAAACAAGGGTGAATCTGGATTTGGTATTCAATAACTCCAACAGCCGTTTGGACAGAGGGCAATCAACTTTTGAAGACAATCTATACTCTACTCCTATTTCAAGATCTCTCAATACAGCAAACGATTTTTTGAAGGAGCAGACTTATACGATTACTACCTCATTGAACCATCAAATCAGCAAAGACATCAGTTTCAATGCGTCTTACATGAAAACCGGATATAACGAGGACCTTACAGAGCACAGATCTTCAAACAGCTATGCCTTGGACGGTGATGGAAATACGATCGGAACCATGGTGGGGAGACAGGTTTTTATCAGAAAAAGAAACAGATTTGTAGATAATCTTTCCGCTTATTTCAACATACAGAAAAACACCGGAAAGCTATCCCACAAACTTGTCGTCGGTTACGATTATGCTCAGGAGACTCTGCCTCCCGGCGGCTCTCAATTGACTGCAAACGGCTATAGAAACGCCGCCAACACAGGTTTCATTTCAAGTTACAATCCGGCAAATAAAGATTCCTATTTATTGGACAGCAATGGAAATCCTGTTCCAAACGTCTCTCATTTTGACTTGGAGAATCCTATTGCTTCCCAGACCATGCAGGATATGTCAAAATATTTCTATGCGCAAAGAAGCTACGACCCCACACGATACCAATTGAATGGTTTTTATGTCCAGGATCAAATCAGCTTCGGGAAATTGGAAGCGATGATTGGCCTGAGATATGAAGTATATACAGACTTCGAAAACTATAAAAAAGTGGATGAAGAAAAAGTAAATCAGAACGTCTTGCTTCCGCGGTTTGGTTTGGTATTCAAAGCCAACGAGCACATGAATTTCTACGGTACTTATGTGGAAGGCTATAACCCTCAAACGGCATCCACTATTTCCAATCCAAATGCCGGAGGGCCATTTGATCCTTTGATCAGTGCTATGGTTGAATTTGGCATGAAATCAGATTGGTTCAATAAAAGACTTGAGCTGACTACAGGAGTCTACCAAATCGATCAACGGAACACTTTATATCCCGTGCCTGGAGAAATTGATCTGCTCCAACAAATCGGTAAGGAATCAGCTAAAGGAGTTGAACTGGACGTGACTGGAAGAATTTTAATGAACTGGAGCGTGATGGCTTCTTACGCATACAATGTGGCAGAAATCACAGAAAGCCCGAATGAACAAGATCTAGACAGGCAAAAACCAAATGCGCCAAAACATCAGGGGAATCTATGGACTAAATATGAGTTTGACCAAGGATCTTTGACAGGATTGGGCGTAGGATTCGGTGCGAATTTCGTGACAGAAAGAAATCTTTCACTCAGTGCTACCCAAACCATCCCGGGCTATTCGCTCTTGAACGCAGCGCTGTTTTATACTACCGGAAATGTACGCCTTCAGCTAAATGTCAACAACCTCTCGGATAAAACCCACTGGGTAGGCGGTTATGATTACCTGAGGCTTTTCCCAGGTGCACCAAGAAATGTATTGGGAACGATCACCTTTTCATTCTAAACCCGAAAAGTGGCGGCTAAAAAATCTAAAAACCTCCTTTGGAAGGTCCATCAGTGGATAGGTCTCTATGTGGGAATCGTCATTGCAGCGCTCAGTTTAACTGGCGCTGTTGCCGTTTTCATCCCTGAGATAGATTCATTGTTGGAGCGCGGGTATGAACTTAAAGAAACCGGGGATTCATATGTACCGATGAATGGGATCATATCACAGGTCCAACTGGAAAATCCAGGATTTAGGGTCTTAGGAGCAATGCCGCCTGCAAAATCCAGTGATCCGCTTATAATGGACATCTTCTATGAGGCTGGAGCAAAGGACTCCCAAAGAATCCAGGTTTTCATCAATCCATACACAGGGGAGATCTTAGGTCAAAAATCCCATACTAACAGCCTCTCCAATTATTTGAGGCAAATCCATGTGCGGCTTATGGATGCCTGGTGGGGAAGACAAATCGTCGGCCTGGCCGGAATAGGGTTATTTATACTCTGCATTACCGGGCTGCTTATCTATGGGCAATTCATGAAGAATCAACTCTTCGGTGCAATCAGAAAAAAGAATCTCCGGATTTTGATGGCAGATTGGCATAAGATGGTAGGAATGGCTGCATTGCTTTTCAATCTGATGATTGCCGGAACCGGTGCATGGCTGGGACTACAGCCGATTTTAATCAAAGCCTTTAACATCAAAGCTCCTAATACTTTTGTAAGAACAGAGAAAATCTCAAGTCCAGAGATTGACATTGACCAAGAATATGATTTTTGGAAGGCTGTAGAAGTTGCAAAAGCCCAAATTCCGGAATTCACCCCGACGCAGTTCATTCCCTCAAAAAATGGCTCAAACACAATTGAGGTAAAAGGAGATGCTGGTCATCTGCCCTTTGAGCCGCATATCTCCAAAGTGGTACTGGATAAGACTTCACTGAAAATCCTGGATGTTTATGATATCAGAGAGCAGGCATTCACAGACAAATTCTATTATGTGCAGGAAGGCTTGCACTTCGGTAGATTCGGAGGGATTTTCCTGAAAATCGCCTATGCCCTGCTTGCCATCACTTCTGGAGTCCTTTCCATCACCGGCTTTTTCATTTACTTGATCCGCAAAAGAAAGACTGCAGCGGAAAAAGATCGTGTCAAAAAGACCATCTTTATTTATTCCATCTCCACAATAGCTCTTATTGTCATTTTGGGTTTGATCTCCGTATTTATAGGATACGCGTACGCAACCATATTGATGACTCCGGCAGTTTATATTTTCTTGTTCTGCTTTATTTCCTATAAGCTTTTTCGCTATTGGAAGAAGGGAAACTTATCAAAAGAACCAATTCATGAAAAAGGATAAACCGCTGACAGAACATTATCTATTACCCTTGAATCTCTGTTTACTTTCATTCTTTGGGCTATTTATGCTTTATGAATTAGATAGGTGGCTTACCCTTGATGCATCACCATCAGCTTCGATTTTCACCCTTTCCATCTGTGGGCTGGCAACAACCCTTTTGGCTAGCTCAATCAAATTCCGAAGTCCTAATTTCCAAGGGATCTGTATCTTATTTTCTGCAATCGCTTTGGCACTATTATTCTGGCCGAAGTAAAACGCTACTTTTTCTTGAACCTTTTACCTTAAAATCCTTTTGGGTATATAGTTTTACATTTCACAATCCAGATTTCTATGCGATTTAATCTTCACCGCTCATTCTTCTTATCTGCCGTACTTTTTCTAGGGGCCACAGTGGTTTCTTGTTCTGAGAAAAAAGCTGAAACCACACAGACTGAAGTTATATCTGAAAGTACCGCAGAGACGAAGTCAGATCAAAAAATCATCTTGTTTTTTGGCAATAGTTTAACTGCAGCCTACGGCATCGATCCAGAAGATGGCTTTGCCGGTTTAACACAGCAGCGAATTGACAGCCTAGGGTTAGACTACAAAGTGATCAATGGTGGTCTTTCGGGTGAAACTACCGCCGGAGGACTGAGTAGATTGGATTGGTTTCTGGAAGAAAAACCGGAAGTATTCATTCTTGAACTTGGGGGGAATGATGGGCTCCGTGGAATCAAACTTACCGAAACCAAAAGCAATCTGCTGAAAATCATCGACAAAGTCAGATCAAAATTCCCAGAGACAAAAATTATATTGGCAGGCATGCAGATTCCTCCGAATATGGGTCAGGAATATGCCAGTGAATTTACGGCCATGTATCCTGCTGTGGCGGAAGAAAAAAACGTGACACTTATTCCTTTTCTTTTGGAAAATGTAGGAGGAATTCCTGAGCTAAATCTACCAGATGGGATTCATCCAACTGAAGAAGGACATCAGATTGTATTTGAGACAATCTGGCCGTACATAGAGCGTGAGATTGATTAGGAATCTAAGACATAACTCGGTCAAACATGCCGAGTTTTTTTGTGCCTGTTTTTTAAACTACTATCTTATTAAGCAAAAGACTTTTAACATGCTTGCTATGAAACAAACTCTTTTAATTCTGTGCTCAATTCTCCTGATCATTTCATGCACGGAAAATAATACGGAAGAAGCCCTCCAAGAAAAAGTTTACGAATGGGAGACCGTAGATTCCCTAGACCTGGAATTCCTTGGCAATCCCATGCTTACGGCTGTCAGTTCAGAGGGGAACAAACTGGTTTTCTTTGATAGCCCAAGTAAAAAAATAATTACTGCTGATGCTAAAGGAAAGATAATCCACACTTTTTCCAAACTTGAAGATACGCCTGATGCCTATGGTTTTATGCTGGAATCCCCGGGGTTTTACGGCGAAAATCAAGTCGCCGTTTATGGAATGAATGGCTTATTTATTTTTGATTTCGACGGAACTATGCAAAAAAAAATACCTCACCCAGAGTCACTAAGTGGTGCAGGCACCATGAATTTCATAGGAAAGTCGATTGAAACTGTAATGCTCAATGGTCAGGACTATCTGATTCCCACCTCAGTTCGTCCTCGGAGTTCATTCCCAGGGCAACAGGAGTTTTATGACACTTACCGCGCACTGGAGCTGGTGGATGTGAAAGCAAAATCTATGACGGAAATGATTCCCTTCGAAGAAGGAAGCCACTTCAAGAATGGCAAAGGCTACATCCAAAGCGACTATTCCCCTGCGTACGAGGCAAAAGACGGAAGGCTTTATTTTGTACACGGGGGAGATCCTCAGCTCTATGTATATAGCCTTAGTCCTGAGGGAGCAATCCTAGACACTACTATTCAACTTGACATACCGGAATTTCTTTTACCAGAAGGTAAAGATCGTGCGGAATTCCAAGAAGGTCACGTAGAAATCCGCGGAGGTTCTGCTTCGGTCAGAAACATACATATCTTGGACAGCCTGCTGTTGCTGAACTATTATTCCGGCACGGATCCACTAAAGTCGCAAGAGGCAAGTGCGCTGTGGCAAGCAGGAAAGGAAGAGGAAGCCCGGGAGATGTTCCAAAAAATTGAAGAAGAAACTGCTAAAGGCACCTTAATCTATGGGCTATCTGACCTTAGTTTTCTTGGAAATATAGGCCCTCCTGACAAAACCGGAGGAGGTACCTACGCCAGCGGAGGGGGGTATGCGTGGTTTCAAAAGATCCCAGATCCGGATATAGAAGAAGATTTTTTACGTGTTTATAAAATGAAATTGACTGAAAGATGAAAAACATTTACCTCTTAGCCGTGGTAGCCACCACCTGCTTTTTCGCCTGCTCTTCTTCACACAAAACCGAATCTAACCAGAACTCGCCACATGCTTCAAATGAATGGGAACTGCAGGTAGTGGATTCTATTCAGGTGGATTATCTCGGAACGGTGGGTGGAGCAGATTACAAAAATGGAATTGGAGTTATATTTAACTTTAAGGAAAACAAGCTGCTCAAATTTGATAGCACAGGCAAAATCCTACATGAGCAATCTTATCCTACTGAAGGCCCTGGAAAAATTCAATATCCATCCCAAATCAAAATTTTAGACGAAGGTGAGGTCTTGGCCGCAAGCTTCATGGGTTGGCTTTATGAGCTAAACCCTGACCTGTCTTTTAAAAGAGAAATTAAACTTGAATTCCCTACTGAAGCCAAAGACGGAGGAGGGTTATTGAAAAACCTAGACATTTGGAATGGGAAAATCATTTCATATTACCCGGGAAGGGACGGAGCTAATCCCTATGATCCTTTTTTCTTCCGTGATCATTTTCTCCTTGAGAAAATCAATCCAACAACTGGAGAATCTGAACCTATCATAAGAATTCCAAAAACTTCGAGGTATTCCACAGATAAGTATTTTGAGCGCCCTTTTCTACAATTCGTTGTTTTGAAAAACCACCTTTACTTAACCCTGGAAAATGAGCCGCTGATACATGTATACGACTTGGCCAAAAACAATGAGTATCAGCATACTTTTAATTTCAAACCTTCAAAATTTTTAGAAAATGGAGAGCATTCAAAACCCTACGAATACATTTCTTTTAATAAAATGAGGGATGCAGGTATCCTGCAATTCTATCCAACCGAACAAGGGATTTTTGTGCTTTACACAGAAGGAATCCCCGAGGACATCTATCAGCAAAATGAATTAAAAAAACCTGAAAACTTTCCCCTGCATAAGAAATACCAACGGCAGGTAATTAAAATAATCAATCCTGACTCCACACTTTCTAATGAAATAAATCTCTCCTATAGAATAGGAAGGATCTTAAATATCGAATCCCTCTCCAAACCCTTCTACGCTCTCCGAAATGACGAATACTTAGGCGAAGAGCAGGACTATCTGACTTTTTATAAACTGCAACTTGTAAAGAAATGAAAAAACCACACTACTTATATCTTCTCTCATTTGTTTTTACCATACTAGCCTGCACTGCAGAAAAAGAGGAAAGCAAAACCTCCACCCCTCTTTCAGAACAATCATTAGAATTCGAGATCTACGATTCTCTGGTGGTGGATCATCTCGGGAATTTAGAGATGATGGATATCAGTCCGGATAGCCAGACTTTTCTCCTGAGAGATCAAAACACAGATTCTATACTAGTTGTAAGTGCTACCGGGGAGTTACTTTTTCAGTACAAACTGAGCGGTGAAGGCCCGAACCAATATCGGAAAAACCTCTATGGAAAAAGTAAGTTTTTGAACAATGAAGAATTTTTGATCCCCACCACCGGCGGTGTATATCGATATGACATTCAAGGCTCATTACAGAAACATTATGAACCGGATTTTACTCCAATGGCTCAAATCATAATAGGCGGTGCAGAGAACCTGATGATTCACGGAGGGCAACTCTATCTCAATCTTCCTGGAAGAAGCGCCGAGGAATTTGGAAGCCAGGGAATCGAATACCAGCAGAATTCTACCCACATAGAAATTCTCGATCTGCAAACGGAGACCTATTCACCTGCGGTCACCTTTCCTGAAAGCTCAAAATTTAGCAGCAGCGAAAAAGCATATAAGTTTTATTCTACCTATCCAACGTATGCTATCGATAGCGACAGCTTATACATTTCCTACAGACACGAGGCAAAGATCTTTGCGTATCCGCTAACCGATCTGTCCACTTTGGGATCGACAAGAACTATTCCTTTTGAGGTATTTGTGGAAAATGAGCCTAAAAGTGATCAGGTAGAAAATAACATCAATATCAGTGAGCTGTATGCCGGCACGATAAATAAAATAATTGCACTAGAAAATCAGCAGTTCATAATAGACTTTCTTTCAGGCTTGACCAGCGAGGAATACGATGAAGCTGTTGCGAGAGCCGGAGGTGATATGAACAAGCAATGGGAGGAACTGGGAAAAGTGAATCAGGGTGGATTGGTTATTTTTGACGGCAAATCCCTCAGTCAGCCCATCACCAAACCAGAGATTCTTGGGCAACTGAACAAATTTGTTTCCAAGGATGAAATCTGGTTTTCTTTAAATTTCTCAGAGGCTGAAAACGACTACTCTGTCATCTACAAAACCAGATTAGTTGAGAACTAACGCCAAAAGAAATACCCGGTTGAAATTCATCAACCGGGTATTTCTTTTTGATTGTAAAGGAAATTAGAAAAGTTTGAACCCAACCGATAGAATCCACTGATTCACCCGTTGGTCTGTACTGAAATTCCCCACATTTCCAGTGACTTTATCAAGAGAACTTTCATATTTGGCATCTATTATCAGGTTCCCTATATCCACACCTAGACCCGCTTGGTATCCTATGGTAGCGTCTTTATAATCTACGTCCCGCACTGTTTCTCCGGCTTCTTTCAGCTCCGAGTTCACATTTATGCTCGCTATAGGACCAGCCTGTACTCTCAGCAGGTTAAACATCTTAAAACCCAGCATCACAGGAATATCTACCCGGTTAAAATCCGCTTCATATTCCTTGTTAGCTCCGACCCCTTCATCAAATGAAAATTGCCCTTGGGTCTGCGTATAAAGCACTTCAGGCTGTAAGTACAAACCTCCAAGCCCTATTCTTGCAAAGACCCCCACGTGGTAGCCAAATTTGGAATCACCGCTTTTAAAATCGTCACTTTTCAGATCGAGTTTCGTCTGGCTCAATCCTATTTTCGGACCGAAAGAAAAGCCCTGAGAATAGCCCGTCAGCGCCATTGCCAGCAGAGCTAGGGAGAGGATTAGTTTTTTCATGGTTTTATAGTTATTGGTTTAGTAAGCTTACTAACGACAGAATTTAAGAAAAATTAGCAATTCCCTTGCCAATACATAATTTAGATCAGAAATAAGAAAAGGAAGCCCGAAGACTTCCTTTTCCTATAGTATGATTCTGAAGGATTTAATCCAGCTTATGCAGCCTGTTCAAAACCCATTACCCCCAACATATTCAAAATCAAAAGAATGATAACAATAGGACAGATGTATTTAATGAAGAACATCCAGCCAGCTCGAAAAGGTCCTTTAAAACCAGGTGCGCCTGAAGCTAATTCGTCTGCAAAATCCGAAATTTTCGATGCCCAACCCGTGTACAAAGCCAGCATCAAACAGATAACAATCACAGCAAAGGTACCAAAGACAAAATCCATTATCCCGAAAAACCCTTCTAATCTGTTGCCAAAGAAATTGATATGAAGATCCGCAAAGAAAGTACCCGGAATCTGTGAAAGCGCAGAAGGTACGGAAAGTGCCATCGCCGCAATCCCTACAGACCAAGTTGCTTTCCTCCTATTCCATTTTCTATCATCGATCAAGTAAGCCACGGGTACCTCCAGCATGGAGATAGTAGAAGTCAAAGCCGCTACCATCAGCAGGATAAAGAAAAGCCCTCCGACGATATTGCCACCGGGCATGGCATCAAATACTTTTGGGAGCACATCGAAAACCAACGCCGGGCCAGCAGCAGGATCCTTGCCTGGAAGTAAGGCAAACAGGGCGGGGAAAATCATCAAACCACCCAAAAGTGCTACTGAAGTATCCATTCCTGCTATCCAACCCGCTGATTGGACAATATTTGATTTTTTAGGTAGATAAGAACCAAAGGTGATCATCAAGCCCCACCCAACAGACATAGAGAAGAAAGCCTGACCTAGCGCCTGAAGAACTACAGCACCGTTTATTTTAGAAAAATCAGGTTTCAGATAATATTCTATACCTGCAGATGCACCTTCCAATGTGACAGACCTACCTGCTATAAATATGATAATGATAAACAAAACAGGCATCAAAAACTTTGATGCCTTTTCTATTCCTCCTGACACACCTCCCAATACAATAAGGATAGTCATTAGTATAAATACAAAAGTCAATGGAATGACATACATAGGTGTCTTAACGAACACTGCAAAATCAATCGGAATGTTGATAATCTCGGTAAAAATATATCCAACTGTCCAACCTGCTATTACTGAATAGTAACTAAACACAAAAAAACAAACCATCACGCAAAGTACTCCCGCGCTCTGCCAGAAGCGATTTCCCCCCGTATCACGAATAGCTCCTATAGGGTTCTTTCCTGATTTTCTACCTAAGGCTATTTCATTAAATAACAATGGTAAGGCAATCAACAACACACATAATATATATACAAATACGAAGGCTCCTCCTCCGTATTCACCGACCAGATATGGGAACCTCCAGATATTACCCAAGCCCACAGCGGAGCCCGCCGCGGCCATGATAAAACCAACACTGGATCCCCATTGACCTCTTTGTTCGGTATCGTTGCTAACTGCCATAAATTATTCTAAAGTTAAATAAGGGTGTATAAACTGCTTTTTAAGAGCTGGCTAAGATAATTTGTTTTGCCAAAATACCAATTGCCGCCTGGAAAGTTTTCGGCTCAAAACCAAGCTGTTCCCGCGCTTTATCGATAATAAAACCTGTTTTCAACGGCCTTTTGGCAGGCTGGGAAAAGGTACTGGAATCCGCCCGTTTGATTAATTCTTTGTTAAGTCCAAAATAATCCGCTGTGATAATCGCCATTTCATAGGCAGACAAAAAGTCTGACCCAGAAATATTAAATACGCCTTCAGCCCCTTTCTCTGCTATCAAAACACAACCTGCAGCGAGGTCTTCCGCGAGTGTGGGAGTACGGAATTGATCATCTACTACTTGGATTTCTTTACCAGCTTCCAATGAGGATTTCACCCATAACACAATATTCGTACGGCTCATGTCATGAGCAATACCAAATACCAACACTGTTCTGGCAATTGACCATTTTGTCTTACTACTCATTACCATCCGCTCGCCCTCGAGCTTCGTCTCTCCATAATAATTGACAGGTGAAGGCACGGCATTTTCATCCAGAGGACCTTCCTCCCCAGAGAAAATAAAGTCTGTGGACACGAATATAAAATGTGCGCCACAAGCTTCTGCCGCCTTCACCAAATAGGATGTCGCGTTTACATTTGCATCATAGCAAGCTTCCTGATTCAACTCGCATTGATCTACATGGGTCATTGCAGCACCGTGGATAATGATATCAGGCTGGATTTCTGCTAACACATTTTCCACTTCCTTCTCATTGGAAATATCCAAAGAAACATATTCAAAGCCTTTTCCGGGAAGCCTGCATGCTCCTCTCCCGCTGGCAATGACCAAAAACTCATCCTTCTCCAATAACTGAGAAACCAGCTTTTGCCCGAGCAATCCATTTGCTCCTGTGATAAAAATCTTCTTTCTATTCGACATTTGGGTAGCTATAGTTATATTCCTTTTCAATTTTCTTCCTGGGCATTTTTTCCACAGTCACTTTCATATAAACCGGCTCAATAGGTCTATCCCGTTGAGTAGGTAGGTTTGAGATCACCTCGGCAACTTCCAAGCCTTGGATTACCTCTCCGAAAACCGTGTATTCCTTATCCAAGTGCGGTGTTCCTCCTACTGTGGTATAAGCTTCTAACTGCTCAGCGGTAAAATCCTTAGTCAGATTTATATTCAATGATTTTTCCAATTCCTCTCTTTTGGAAAGAAGCATAGTAGTAAGACTATCGTATTTCTGCTCATTATATAGTCTGATGTACTGATTTTTCAACTCTTCCTGACTTCCCAACTCGATATACTTCATAAAAGCCTTTTGAAGCTGCTCCATATCCGTAGTCAACTCTAATTCATTGTACACTTTGCCCAGGACAATATAAAACTGGGAACCATTCGATCTTCTCTCCGGGTTGATGCTATCTCCCTGTCTGGCCGCGGCAATCATTCCCTTTTTATGGTAATGAGTAGGTCTGATTTCAGCAGGCAAGGTAGGCCATTCCTGGGCAGGTAACTTCTCCTTAGTGAACACATCCCCTCCCTGGACCATAAAATCTTTGATCACCCGCTGAAATTCGGTGGAATCAAATCTTCCCTCTTCTGCCAATTTAATGAAATTTGATTTGTGGGCCGGAGTATCGTCAAATAACACTGCCACGATATTTCCATGACTTGTCTCTATGGTAATCAGGTAATCTTTCTCTGCTGCACAGGCAAATGAGCTTGCGCAAAGAAAAATAAAAAGTAGACTTCTAAGACTTCTCATTTATTCAAGGTTGTTTTGATTTGATCCAATATTACTTTTCCGCCTGCAGCAAAAACCTTATCAGCAAGCGCTAGTCCCAGTTTTTCGGGCTGATCTGTATTTCCTTCCACCACAATTGAGATGCGTTCCTTTCCATCCAAACTCACTATTCCACCTTTCAGGCTAAGCTGATTCCCCGTGAAATAGGCCAACGCAAAAACCGGAATACTACATCCTCCCTCAAGTACCCTAAGGTATGCGCGCTCGGCACGTAGCCTCAACGAAGTTTCATGATGATTACAGGCTGCCGTGATTTTAGATTTCAGATCCGGGTCTAGATTTTTCGATACTTCTATTGCCACTGATCCCTGCCCCACTGCGGGAGTGAATTCATCCAAATCCAGTTCTGAAACAATCATATGGTCATATTCCATCCGGTGTGTTCCCGCGTAGGCAAGCAATAATCCGTCGCAAAGCCCTTCTTCCATCTTGCGGATCCGGGTTTGCAGATTTCCACGAACTTCTACTGTTTTCACATGTGGGTAAAAATGCTTTAACGTCGAAACCCTACGGGTAGAGGAGGTGCCTAGAACGATGTTATTTTTCAGTGAAATGGATTTATCATGCGAGACAATCACATCATTTTCTTTTTCACGCTCGGTAAATGCAATGATTTCAAAGCCTTCCGGCAAATTGGACTGCATGTCTTTAGCACTGTGAACAGCGATATCTATCCTTCCATCCAACAATTGATCTTCCAATTCTTGGGTAAAAACCCCTTTGCTACCAATTTTGGCTATGGAGACATCCAGGATTTGATCGCCTTTGGTATCAATGGTAATGACCTCCGTTTCAAGGCCTGCTTTTTTCAAAAGATCCTCCACATGAAGCGCCTGCCAAAGCGCTAATTTACTTCCCCTTGTACCTATTTTTACTGCTTGACTCATTGACTCGATATTTTCATAGGGCGTTTATTCACTCCTTCTTCTATAAATTTCACAATTGCGGCTGCAATATCTATTCCTGTGGCTTTCTCTATACCCTCCAGGCCTGGCGAGCTGTTTACTTCCAAAATCAATGGTCCTCTTGCGGATTGAAGCATATCCACACCAGCGACATCCAATCCAAGTGCTTTTGCAGCACCAAGGGCAGCCTGTTTTTCTGCCCTGCTTAGCTTGATGATAGTTGCTTTCCCTCCACGATGAAGATTAGAGCGGAATTCTCCCTCCGCTCCTTGACGTTTCATCGCTCCAACTACTTTCCCATTCACGATGAACGCACGGATATCTGCCCCTTTCGCCTCTTTGATGAATTCCTGAACAATAATTCTTGCTTTCAGACCGTGAAAAGCCTCAATCACCGATTGGCTGGCTTTCTTAGTTTCAGCCAAAACCACCCCCAGACCTTGGGTCCCTTCGAGCAATTTGATGATCAGCGGTGCACCGCCTACATGCTCAATGATTTGCTTTTCCCCGCCTTTGGAAAAATTGGTAAATGCGGTTTTTGGCATTCCCAGTCCGGCGCTGGAAAGGATTTGTAAACTTCTAAGCTTGTCTCTACTCCTCACAATCGCCTGAGAATGTACCGCCGAAAAAGCACCCATCAGCTCAAACTGACGCACTACTGCGGTGCCATAAAAGGTTACCGAGGCACCGATTCTGGGTATAATCGCATCTACATCTGTAAGCTTTTCACCCTTGTAAATAATAGAAGGCCCATCCTGCTCAATGATAAGGTCGCAGATACTGTGATTCACAATTAGCGCTTCATGTCCCGCCTTTAGAATCGCTTCAAAAAGCCTTTTGGTAGAATACAAATTTGGGTTCCTCGAAAGGATTGCAATTTTCATAAGAAAATTTTTAGAGGGTTTGAGCCAATTATATGACTCCAAGGTGAATAATCAGTAGTTAGCTTATTTCTTTCTGTATTGCCTGGCTAAATTGACTTTGCATACGTCTACAAGAAAACGATTTCTAAGGATTTTCCGACCGAGGAGAATAGCATTTCTCATGCTCGACCTATCCGAGAGCGTAAACTCTGCTAAATAGCTTTCACCGGCAAGCTCAAAGGTAGTCTCGATCAAGTAGCGAACCTCAGTATGACCGAATGAATTTTTCACTTTTTTCTCTCTGAATTGCCTAAAGGTAACCACTTCACCTGTGAATGATTTATGTCCGGAAAGTAGGGGCTGGAATTTTAAAACACGCTTTCCTTCCTCTTCTATTACTTCCAGGTTCTCGGCATGAATGCTACTTGTATAGGCTCCAGTGTCCACTTTGGCCCACACTAAATTCAATCCTAATTCGGGGAGTGATATTTTCTCTTTCCTCCCGATTATTTTTTGTTCCATATCAGCTGATTTTCGCCATCAACCTGGTCACATTCATAGACAGATCGGTGAAGATGAACTTCGCATTCCCGTTTCTTTCCAGATGATAATGCGCCCTATTGAAATCTCCGTAAAGTTTGCCCACATGCTCTTCCTTCAGGATTTTTCCGCTTATATTATTTACGAAGGTGCGATCTTCGTTGTGCGTACGCAGCAGCTGATCCAAGTCCGCATTCTTTAACAATATCTCCCGCAGCACATTCAAACCTGTCAATACAAGTGATTTTTGGGCTTCTTTATCAGCTTTGTGAAAATCATCTGCCAGTCCAAAAATACTTTTAAAGTCTGCTTTGTAACAGGACAAAAACCACTCCCTTATTTTCTTCACCTGCAGATCTTCCACCTGATCCACGAGTCTATAAGCTTCGCGGAGATTCCCGTCTGCCAGCATGGCTATCTGATCGGCTGACACCTCCTCACAGAGCCCTTTTGCGACAAGATGGTTTTTCACTTCTTCATCCGTAAAACCACGAATGGTTACTTTCTGCGTCCTTGAAAGTATCGTAGTCAGCAACTGATCAGCATGTCCTGTGACCAATATAAAAAGCGTCTTGGGCTGTGGTTCTTCGAGGATCTTCAGCAGCGCATTTGCCGCCGAGGAGTGCAAAAATTCCGGCGCCCAGATCATCATTATCTTGTAGCCCCCTTCGAAAGACATCAGAGAAAGCGCCTGAATTATTTTGCGGGCTGCCCCTTTGGATATATTGAGTTGTTTCTTCTCAAAATTATTGAAGTAAATAAAATCGTGCACATTCCCGTAAGGTTGCTGGGTAGCAAACTTGCGCCAGTTGGTCAGCAGATCAACTTTTTCATCATCATCCTTATCGTCCTCCTTGGTGGTGGCGATGGTAGGAAAGGCAAAATTCAGATCCGGCAAAACCAATCTGCTCATACGCTGACACGAGGCACAGGTACCACAGGAATCCGTAGCACCAGGATTTTCGCAGTACAGATAAGTGCACAGCGCCAAAGCCATGGTCAGATTAGCCGAACCTTCTGGTCCATGAAATAATAGTGCGTGCGCCAAATGATTGTTTTTGACGGCATTGATCAGGTTTTCTTTGGTCTCGGGAAGCCCCGGAATATCTGCGAATTGCATGGCTCAATAAATCAGGATGTGGTTTCCCAAATTCTATAGTTTTTGGAAATTTCGAAAACCATATGATAGATTTCTAGATCTTCGGAACTCAATTCAATCCCTCTTCTTCCCAATACAGCCTTAGCTGTCTCTAGAAATTTTGGAAACAAAAAGGTAGATAATCCTTCCCCTCCACCCCAGGAAAAGGAAGGAATAAATTTGCGTGGAAATCCGGATCCAAAGACATTTGCCCCTACTCCTGCCACTGTTCCTGTGTTGAACATCGTGTTTATTGCACATTTGGAGTGGTCCCCCATCATTAACCCACAGAACTGTAAACCTGTATTGGTATAATTGCCTGCAGTGTAGTCCCAAAGTTTAACTGAAGAATAATTGTTTTTCAGATTACTGGTATTTGTATCAGCCCCCATGTTACACCATTCGCCGATCACAGAATTACCCAAAAAACCATCATGCCCTTTGTTGCTATAGCCAAATATCACTGAGTTGGACACTTCACCACCAACTTTGGAATGCGGGCCGATGGTAGTGTCCCCTTTTATTTTTGCACCCATGTTTACCGTAGCACTTTCACATAGCGCAAATGGACCACGTATCAACGCTCCTTCTTGGATTTCCGTATTTTTACCTATGTAAATCGGGCCATTATCCGCATTCAAAACTGATGCTCTGATTATAGCACCTTCTTCGATAAAAATTTTATCGGGAGAGTAAAGCGCAGTATGGGCATCTTTAATTCTGACTGATTTTCTACCTTGGGTAATTAAATCAAAATCCTTTCTGATTTCAATCCCATTGAATTGGAAGATATTCCACGTCTTCAAGAGAAGTAGCGGTTCAGAATCCATTTGGATAATTTCTTTGTCTTTCACCGAAGCTAGATTTTTTTCCGTCTCACCGATATAAGAGGCTATTAAAATCTTTCCAAAATACAATGCTTGGTCAGCGGAAAGAGACTTCAACAAGCTTAAGCTATTGCTATCCGGAAGCCAGGCTCCATTTATTGCCAGTGCGTTACCGGCTTTGCGGGGAAATTTTTTCTGAAGGTAATCTTGTGTAAGAAATGACACAGAGCCCCCTGAGATCTTTTCCCATTTTTCAGAGATTTTCAGAATCCCCACACGGATGTCCGCCACTGGTCTGGTAAAAGTAAAAGGAAGTAATGATCCGCGGATGGCGGGATCATCAAATAACAAAATTGAGTCCATGAGGCAAAAATAAAAAAGTCTCCCGGAATCCATGCTCCGGGAGACTCTTTAGCCTGAGATAAGAGAGAATTACTTCTTCTGAGCGTATCTTCTGTTGAATTTCTCAACACGACCCGCAGTATCAAGCATCATTTTCTTACCAGTGTAGAACGGGTGAGATTGAGAGCTCACTTCCACCTTGAATAAAGGATATTCGTTACCATCTTCCCAAGTGATAGTTTCGCTTGTTTCGATAGTTGATTTAGTAAGAAATTTAAACTCGCTAGAAGTGTCGTAGAAAACGACGTCTCTGTAGTTTGGATGGATATCAGCTTTCATATTATTGCTAGTTATAGAGTACCTCTTTCAAATGAGGCACAAAGTTACCCTTTTTCAGAAAATCCACCAAATCTTTGTCAAGTATTTCTGAGTCAATTGATCAAAAGGATATAAAAAGTGGTTTTAGAATCACAAATGAAGAGTTTTTGATCTTAAAATAAAAGACTACTCAAGTCCATTTCTAATGTATATAGAAAGACTCTCATCTTCCAATGGACAAATAGCCCTAGCCTCAAACATCTAAAACAGTATTTCAATCTCATGAATGTTTTTTAGATTTAGCCGATGCAAAAACTCTACATCCTTCCAGCTTCAGCAAAACTGCTTCTTCCCGTAATTGTTTTTCTGGTTCCTTTTTTATCCCAAGCCCAGGGGAGTTACATTCCTTACAATAGAGACTATTACCACATTCTGGACCGCTATGATATACTCCGAGGACAAAACAATCCTGTTTATAGATCAGCGACCAAGCCTTACCGCAGAGATGATGTGGCGGCATTTCTGGATAGCCTGGCCGATGATCCAGTGATCCGGTCCAGATCTGATAAATTCAATCTGGCTTATCTCAGTCAGGACAACTGGGAATTTGTCAGTCGTGAAACTCCGGAATCAAAAAAACCTTTCCTAAAAGGCCTTTACAGGAGACCCGGAGATTTTGCCCATTATTATAGCGACGAATTTGACATTCACGTAAGCCCAGTCGTCTACCTCAATGGGGGGATAGAACCTGACAATGAACAAAACCCAAATCGTCTTTCCCGTGGAGTGGTTTTAAGGGGTTCTATTGATAAAAAAGTAGGCTTTTACACATACTTCACTTCTTCAGAGGCTTTTTTTCCCAGTTGGGTAAAAGGCTATGCAGAATATAACGGTGCGGTGCCTGGAGAAGGGTTCTGGAAAGAATACAATGGGACAGGCTATAGCTATTTTTCAGCGCTTGGTCATGTAAGCTACAATATTACCAAACACATTGAGGTGGAAGTAGGTCATGATCGTAATTTCATAGGCGAAGGGTATCGCTCCTTTTTACTTTCCGATTTCTCCAATCCCTACATGTTTGTCAAGTTCAACACAAGAATCTGGAAATTCCAGCTGACGAATATCTGGACACAGATGACAGCAGATGTAAAGTACGACCGGGGAAGGCCTACAGATGGAAGATATCCTCAAAAATGGTTTTCCTTTCACCGTCTGGGATTCAACATCGGCAAAAACCTGAATCTTGGATTCTTCGAGTCTGTGATGACCGACAAGGCAGATTTTAATTATTTCAACCCGATCGTTTTCTATCGCTGGGTGGAGCAATCCCTTGGCACGCCAGATAAGGTCATGCTTGGAATAGACGGGAAGTGGAATTTCTATCCGGGCATGCAGGTGTATGGCCAATTTGCACTGGATGAATTCGTGTTCTCTGAGTTCTTCGGTCAAGACGGAGAGGGTTCAAAACGAAACAAGTTCGGAATTCAAGCCGGTTACAAGTACATGGATCTTTTTAAAATTTCCAATCTGGATCTTCAGCTGGAATTCAACTCCGCCAGGCCTTATACTTTTCAGGAAAAGATCAACTATCAATCGTACAGTAATTGGCGTACCCCACTCACTCATCCCAGGGGAGCAAATTTCCGGGAAATGCTGGGCATCATCCGTTATCAACCTATCCCAAAACTAAATTTGACTTTATTGGGAATGTACCAGTTTTACGGAGCGGACCCAGATGCAGAAACCAACTGGGGAGGCGATGTGTTGAAGAATCGACTTGAAGGAAGCCCTACGGGATTGTTTGGGAATGAAATCGGACAGGGCATAGAAAACCGGGTAGTCCAAACGAATCTGAATGCCAGCTATATGCTGAAGCATAACTTCTTCATTGATGCTTCACATACCTTCCGGAAAAGAACGGCCCAAGATCTGGACAAACCAGAGACCACGAATTACCTGCAGGTGGCATTCCGCTGGAACTTCATTCGCCCGGATTACAATTACTAATCGGAAACCCGCACTGGCATTTTTGCGTAACTTGCGGAATTATTCCATGACTATTAGTTTATGAAAACCTATTTACGGATTCTCTCCTATGCCAAGCCGTATGGGAAGTTCGTGCCTGTTTATATTTTCTACGCGTTCTTTTCCATTGTTTTTGGCTTGCTGAATTTCACCTTGCTGAAGCCCCTTTTTGATGTGATTTTTGAGCAAGTAGACCCTGAGTCCATTGCGGTGTATGCCAGCAGGCCTGAATTCAGCTTTTCTGTAGAATACTTCACCCATTTATTCAACTACAAATTTCTCGAGATAGCCGAAGAATACGGCAAAATGGGCACCTTATACTATGTGTGCATAATCATTGTGATTTCGGTATTTTTATCAAATCTCTTTACTTATTTGGCGGGAGTGGTATTGGCAAAAGTCCGGGCGACAGTGATCAAACGGATGAGAATGGACATTTTTGAACAGGTAAGCAGCCTGCACATCGGTTATTTTTCAAATGAAAGAAAAGGCGACCTCATGTCAAAAATGACCAATGACGTGCAAGAAGTTGAAAACACAATAGTTCAGTCGCTTCGAGTCGTATTCCGCGAACCGGCTACCATCATCCTTTATTTTTCGGTACTGTTTTTCATGTCTGCGAAATTGACACTTTTCACCATTTTAATCATTCCCATCTCCGGGGCAATCATCGGAGGCATTACCAGAAGATTAAAGAAAAAAGCGGTACAGAGTCAGCAATCCCTTGGAAGAATTGTCAATATACTCGATGAGACACTAGGGGGAATGCGCGTAATCAAAGCCTTCAATGCGGAGGGATTCATGAAATCAACGTTCGATAAGGAAACCGATTACTATGCCGGAGTAAATGTCAACATGGCCCGTAAAAATGAATTGGCTTCTCCTATTTCCCAATTTTTGGGTGTATTTGTTGTCGCTGGAATTCTAGTATATGGAGGTGGTCTGGTGCTAAGTGGCAACTCAGATTTGGGTGCGTCTGATTTCATTACTTATATTATTATTTTCACCCAAGTATTGAACCCTGCAAAGGAAATTTCCCGCGCAGTGAGCAGCATTCAGCGGGGTATCGCTTCAGCCGAGCGAATATTCACCGTAGTTGACACCCCGACGGATATCTCTTCCCCAAAGAATCCGGCAGTTTTATCCGAATTTAAAGATTCGGTAGAACTTAAGCATGTGGATTTTGCTTATCAGGACACCTTGGTTTTGCAGGATATCAGTTTCACGTTGAAACGTGGCAAAACTATCGCACTTGTTGGGCCGTCTGGTGGAGGAAAATCCACCTTGGCAGACTTAGTACCACGTTTCTATGATCCTACCGCAGGAGAAATTTTATTGGACGGCAAAAACCTGAAATCCTTTGATCTGAAAGATTTGCGAAGTCTAATGGGAATCGTGACGCAGGAATCCATTTTATTTAATGATACCGTGTACAACAACATAGCTTTCGGTCTAGACAATGCCACAGAAGATCAGGTGGTCGAAGCTGCAAAAGTCGCAAATGCCCATGAATTCATCGAAAAAATGGAACACGGCTACCAAACATCTATAGGAGAAAGAGGTTCTAAATTATCCGGTGGGCAGCGTCAACGGTTGAGTATAGCACGGGCCGTGCTGAAAAACCCGCCAATTTTGATCCTGGATGAAGCCACGTCTGCCTTGGATTCGGAATCTGAATACCTGGTACAAGAAGCACTTACCAAATTGATGAGCAATAGAACCACTTTGGTGATTGCCCACAGACTGAGTACGATCCAATATGCAGATGAGATCCTGGTGATTGAACAAGGAAAAATTGTTCAGCGTGGAACGCACACCGAACTTATGCAGACGGAAGGCTTGTATCAGAAGCTTTCTAGTATTCAGTCCGTTTAGTATATTCGTTAAAACTAATTTTAAAACCCATGAAAAAACTTCACCAGATCCTTCAAATAGTCCTTCTGGTCTATTTTGGTGCTTTTCTAATTTTCTTCATAGCCTTCGACACCATTGGTGGACTCTTTGGAATAGAAGAAATCACCTCAGACTCCATGGTTACCATAATCCTGATTGGCTTAATTTTATTTCTTGCCGCTTGGGGTAGTAGCTACGCTGCATACAATAGTTTGTCAAGTACTATTAAGAAAATGGAAAACGACATGAATGGTCTTAAAGCGAAAATCTATGATTTTGAGCATCCTAGAACCCCAGCCACTCCGAAGCCATCCATTCCTACAAAGCCCACAGATTCGGACCCAAGCAATCTGCCTCCGAGACAAAACATTACGTGAGACTGATTTGATATGTTTATACTAGTTTTTCAATGGTCATATGGACTCTCGCATGCATTATAATCATCCCAGTGTGTGACGTATTCGTCATGCCCGATTTCATCAGGGTAAACCACAGTAAAGGAAACAGAACTTGTTTCCTTTTTTTATGAGAAAAAAGTGGGTTTGAAGATTCATTTTTAGAATTTGACTGAAAAATCGCATCCTTTTAAAAGTGATTGTATCAACTTTACCCCAGATCACAACTACCCAAGAACCTCAAAAGCATGAACGGTTTTCCATCTTTTAAAATGAATCTTTTACGTTTTCTCATATTAATCATCGCTGGGATTTTTGGGTTTTCCTGCAATACAAAACCTGCCAAAAAAGAAAATAAGAATCCAAATATCATTCTGATTTTGGCAGATGATCTGGGATTTTCTGATTTGGGCTCCTTTGGCGGAGAAATAGAGACTCCCAATCTAGACTGGCTGGCAAGTCAAGGTATACGTTTTACCCAGTTTTATAATACATCCCGCTGCTGCCCCACTAGAGCTTCTTTGCTCACAGGACTATATAATCATCAGGCAGGAATCGGGCAAATGACCACAGATACGGGTCAGGAAGCTTACCGAGGACATATTTCCAACTCAGCAGTAACTATCGCTGAAGTACTGAAAAGTTCAGGATATCGCACCGGCATGGTGGGAAAATGGCACGTTTCCAATACCGTAGTCCAGGATAGTCCTGAGAAGCAACTGGCCTGGCTGAATCATCAGGAACAGCACCCGCTTTTTTCACCAATTGAGCAATACCCCACAAATCGGGGGTTTGAAAAATACTTTGGGAATATTTGGGGTGTGGTAGATTTCTTCGATCCTTTCAGTTTGGTCAACGGCACAGAACCTGTCACACAGGTGCCTGAAAACTATTACCATACTGATGCTATCAATGATACCGCTTCGGTTTACATTCGGGAATTTGCACAGCAGGATAAGCCTTTTTTCCTCTATGTAGCTCATACAGCTCCGCATTGGCCACTTCATGCACTCCCTGAGGACATTGATAAATACAAAGACAGGTATAAAGTGGGTTGGGATGTGATCAGGGAAAACCGGTATAAAAAGTTGATTGAATTGGGAATTATCGATGAGTCGACTTACCCACTTTCCCAAAGATGGGAAAATGAACTGAGCTGGGAAGACAATCCCGACAAGGAGTTTGATGCAAGGGCTATGGCGGTTCACGCAGCCATGATCGACAGGATGGACCAGGGAATAGGAAGGATTATAGAAACCCTGGAGGAAACCGGAGAACTGGAAAACACCTTGATAGTCTTCCTGAGTGACAATGGCGCAAGCTCAGAAAGTAGCATGCGCTATGGCCCAGGCTTTGATCGGCCTAGTCTAACCAGAAAAGGCGAACCAATTGCTTATCCCGTCAAAAAAGAAGTGATGCCTGGACCGCAGACAACATTCACCTCCATCGGACAGCGCTGGGCAAATGTATCGAACACGCCGTTTCGCTATTGGAAAATGGAATCCTTCGAAGGTGGAGTTCATACCCCGATGATCGCTTTTTGGCCTGCTGGAATCAGCGCAGAAAAAGGAAGTATTTCCAATCAGGTTGGACATGTGATGGATTTCATGGCAACTTTTATCGATGCCGCCGAAGCTGAGTATCCGAGTGATTTTGCTGGAAATAAAATCAAACCGATTGCTGGCAAAAGTCTACTTCCGGTGTTTCAAGGCAAAGAGCGGAAAGGTCACCCGGTACTCTTTAATGAGCATGAGGGTGGAAGATCTGTACGGACTCAGGATTGGAAGCTTGTGACCTTGGATGCCAGAGAGCCTTGGCAGCTTTTCGCGATCAGCAAAGACCATACAGAGACTGAAAATGTAGCGCACGAGAATCCTGCAGTCGTCGAAGAACTGGATAGTCTTTGGCAAAACTGGGCAAAAGCGAACAAAGTGATCCCAAAACCTTAACTTTATATTTTCTTGAGAATTGGGAATAAGGACAGATTTTCAGAAGATATTAAGACTTTAATTTGCTTAAAACCATATATTGAGCGAACCATTTAGACTTCCTATTTTCGTACACTATGGCAGCTAAAACTTTTGGAGGTGCCGTCTCCGGCATTGACGCGAATATCATCACCATAGAGGTGAATGTAGGACAGGGTACCAGCTTCCTTATGACGGGGCTTCCTGACTCTGCCGGCAAAGAATCCCAACAGCGGGTGGAAAGTGCCCTGGAATACTTTGGGTATAGAATACCCCGGCAGCAAGTAGCCATCCACCTCCCTCCCACTGATATCAGGAAGGAAGGGTCTGCTTATGATTTGCCGATTGCTATGGGAATCTTGCAGGCTTCAGGGCAAGTGAAGTTTCCCGAATTAGGAGACTATGTAATTATGGGAGAGCTTTCTCTAGACGGAAATCTCAGGCCAATTAAAGGTGTTTTGCCGATAGCAATAGAAGCGAGAAAGAATGGATTCAAAGGTTTTATCCTTCCTGTAGAAAATGCCAAGGAAGCTTCAATCGTCAATAGTCTGGATATAATCGGTGTGGAAACATTGCAGCAAGCTACTGATTTCTTGTTGGGCAAACTGCAAATAGAACCACTGGCAACGGATACACGGTCGGTTTTTTACCATTCACTGGATGATATAGAATTTGACTTTGCAGATGTGCAAGGTCAGGAAAATATCAAACGGGCGATGGAAATTGCTGCCACCGGTGGACACAATGTGATCATGATTGGTCCACCAGAAGCTGGCAAAACAATCCTCGCAAAGTGTTTTCCGTACATTCTTCCTCCACTGACTTTGGTAGAGGCATTGGAGACAACAAAGATCCATTCAGTGGCGGGAAAACTGGGAAGGAATGGTTCTCTTTTAGCCAATCGTCCTTTTCGCTCGCCTCATCATACGATTTCTGATACGGCATTAGTCGGGGGTGCTGGAAATCCTCGGCCAGGAGAGATTTCTCTGGCTCATAATGGGGTGTTGTTTCTCGACGAACTGCCAGAATTTAAGGGAACTGGACTGGAAGTTATGTGCCAAGTACTGAAAGAACCTAGCTTGACGATTTCCAGAGCAAAAGCTCCGGCGCATTTCCCTGCTAACTTTATGCTGATTGCAAGTATGAACCCTTGCCCATGTGGCTACTACACCCATCCGGAGAAGGAATGTGTCTGCGGGCCAGGAATTGTACAGCAGTACTTGAACGAAGTTTCAGTACCGCTATTGGATCGAATCGATCTGCATGTAGAAGTCACTCCTGTGAAGTTTGAGGAAATGACCTCCACGAGGAAAACCGAATCCAGTAAGGAAATCCGTGAACGGGTGATCCAAGGACGAGAGCGCCAAAAAGAGCGATTCAAGGATAACCCTGAGGTATTCTACAATGCCCTGATGCCCTCGCACATGGTAAAGCAAATCTGTCACATCAATGAAGCCGGCAAAGTTCTTTTGAAAACAGCCATGAAACGATTGGGATTATCTGCAAGAGCTTATGATCGAATCCTGAAGGTGGCAAGAACCATCGCAGACATTTCCGGAAGTGAAAAGATCAAAATAGAGCACCTGGCGGAGGCGATACAGTACCGGAGTTTGGATCGAGATAGCTGGGCGGGATGAAGCGAAATTTAAAACCAGAAATTTAAAATAAGACTAGCGCTGTACCTCAAGGCACAGCAAAATCATTTTAAACTTGATTTATAGTTCCTTCCAAAATGGGGCTATTCAAAATCAAAAAACAACGCTATTTGACCGAGCCATTTCAAGCCCAATTCCATCTTTACAACCTTTACTTTAATCTATCCTAAATCATTCTCCCACAATAGGCGAATCACAACCGAATGCTAATCAGCCATGCCTTTAGGCAGGACGCTAAAAATCTATAATTATATGACCATCGAAATCCTCCTCCGGTACCTTCATTTTATCAGCATATTTGCGATCGTTGGATCCTTGGTATCTGAGCATTTATTGCTGAAGAAATCAATGAGCCGCAAAGAAATCAAGAAAATAGCAACAATTGACGGAATTTATGGAATAGCGGCAATGACCCTCTTAGCTGCTGGGCTTACCCTGTGGCTCGGCGGATATGGAAAGCCTTCAGAGTTTTATACACACAATTTTATCTTCCACATCAAAATCACACTTTTTGTCACTATTGGAATCCTATCCATTTATCCGACCGTTTTTTTCAGCAAAAACAGAAAAGGCAATCCTGATGATGTCGTATCTATCCCAAAAATAATCTTTATGCTACTAAGGATTGAACTTCTGCTCCTGTTCATTATTCCGCTTTTGGCAGGGTTGATGGCTAAGGGGATTGGTTACTTTGGCTAGCCAATCCATTTTCTTTTCATTCAGTTATTCAGTAAATTCAATCAACTCATCAAAACATGAAATTTGTTTTTTGAAAATGTAAATGTGAACACATGAAATCGAGCATGTCGCGGGCGACACACACAGAGATGATTATCTACCATGTGAGATTCCATGTGGCCTTTGAAAAACTATTATAAACATATGAAATATTTTGCTCTACTCTTCTTTCTCATCTCCTTTGAGGTATTTTCCCAAGATGTCATTTCTGCTAAAAAAGGAGATATTACCATCTCTCCCATCACCCACGGGACATTGGTTTTGGAAAGGAATGATCAGGTGATCTATGTAGACCCATACGGCGGAGCCGCACTCTTTGAAGGACATAAAAAACCAACACTGGTATTGATCACTGATATTCATGGGGATCATCTGAATCAGGAAACTTTGGATGGGCTGGATCTATCTGAAGCTACGTTGATAGTCCCACAGGCGGTCGCGGATAAATTGCCGGAAGGAACAGGGGAATCCATTGAGATCATTGCGAACAATCAGGCTAAAACTATCAATGGTGTGAAAATAGAAGCCATCCCCATGTACAATCTCCCTGAAAGCGCAGAAGCACCTCATACAAAGGGCCGCGGAAACGGATATATTGTGCACTTGGGAGGAAAGCAATTTTACATCTCAGGGGACACAGAAGACATTCCTGAGATGCGAACACTGAAAAATATTGATGTGGCTTTTGTCTGCATGAATCTACCCTACACGATGGATGTAGATCAAGCCGCAAGTGCCGTTTCGGAATTCAAACCTAAGATCGTTTATCCCTACCACTACCGAGGCAGTAATGGATTTTCTGATTTCGAGAAATTCAAATCTTTGGTTAATGACGCTGCTCCGGAAGTGGAAGTCCGACTTAGAAACTGGTATCAATAAGGCCGCAATGAAAGGCGGAGTGAATTACCCTCCCACTGCAGAGCCGGTGGGTTGGGCTTCGGGGGTCATAGACTCGCCCAATGGCAACGCCTCATCCCGTTTTTTTTTGTGTCCGACTGCATCCCAAAACCAGGCAAGACCTTTATACCCTGTGTTAAGATGTTCTTTGCCGCATTGGGGACCAGAGGTAACCCCTATCCATTTTCTTATCCGGTACATTTCCCGCATAGCTGTACTGTAAATGGCCCGTAGGTTAAAATAAGGATCTACTTTGGTCGGATGGAAATTTCGTTTGCTCAATTGGTGAAGCATCACCGGAAACGATCCGTCAGTACATTCTTTCACCAGGTTAGTGTCAACCTTTTATCTATTGCAGACCATTTTCCATGTCTTCCAGCAAATCATACAAATGCTCTAATCCTACAGATACCCGGATTAAATTCTGAGGAGTCAATGTATCCGGCCCTTCACTTGCAGCCCTGCGCTCAATCAGACTTTCCACTCCTCCCAGGCTTGTTGCATTGGTGAAATACCTGAGTTTGGAAATCACCCGATCTGCATCACTTGCATCACCCTTTACCTGAAAAGAGACAACACCACCAAACCCTGTCATCTGATTGACGGCAATTACATGTCCTGGATGGGTTTTCAGCCCAGGATAATATACCTGTTCAACAGCCTTGTGAGTTGAAAGAAAATTAGCCAAGGCCATCGCATGCTCGGCATGACCTTTCATTCGGTACGGCAATGTTTTGATACTTCTGCACAGATAATAACAATCCATCGGTGAGGGCACAGCGCCTCCACTGATCTGAACATTTTTCACTTTCCCCCAGAACTCATCTGCTTCTTTGGTAATCAATGCACCACCTAAAATATCCGAATGCCCTCCAAAATATTTTGTACTGGAATGCATCACGATATCCGCCCCAAAATCAATTGGATTTTGAAAGACCGGCGTAGCAAACGTATTATCGCAGGCAAGGAGTGCTCCCTTTTCCTTAGCCAGCTTAGCTACTGCCGAAATATCAGTGATCTTTAAAAGAGGATTCGAAGGAGTCTCCACCCAAACTAATTTTGTGTTTGATCTGAAGGCACTTTCTACCTTTTCCAAATCGGTCATATCTACGAAAGTAACTTCCAATACACCTTTGAAAATGGACAGAATTGCGTTTTTCAGACCATGGTACATATCATCTGGAGCAATCAAATGAGATTCTGGCTCCAGAGCTTGGAAAACAGCTACCCCTGCAGCATTACCGGAGGAAAAGGCCGCAGCATCTGCCCCTTTCTCCAGACCGGCCAAAAGTTTCTCCAATGAATGACGGTTTGGGTTATTTGCCCTCGCATAGATCATCGACTCGGGTTGGTGAATAAAGGTTGTGCTCAGTGTGATTGGCTGTACAACTGGCTTTTCAGAATCCGTGACAATATTTCCACCATGAATAGCGAATGTTTCGAGTTTCATATGCTGATTGTTAATACTTGTAAAAGGTATCGCCTGAAATTACCAATATTTCCTTGTGCAGGAAAAGAATTTGTAAAATGCTCTCCAGTCTCAAAAAATTTACAGACCGTTCCAACCTTTTTATCGGAATCGCTCTCATTAGTATATAACACCTAGCAACTTCACAAATTATGAAATCCAATCTTTTCCCTATCCTACTTTATGCTACCGTTATGACTCTGTCTGCGATGCAGGAAGGAAAAGGGCAGGATTACAGAAAATACAATAAGCAAACCATTGAAGCAGAGAAATTAATAAGTGAAGAGAAATTTCTCCAAGCTTTGGCCACGTATGATCAGCTCTTTCAAAATTATGATTTTATTTTCTTAAGGGATTTCAAAATCGCTGCCCAGTTATCCCTTTACCTTACTAAAAAGGACAAGTGCCTGGATCTTATTAAAAGAGGAATAAATGCAGGCTGGGAATTAAAAAACATAAAGAAGAATGATTATTTGAAAAATCACTTGAAGAAAACTGATTGGAAAATAATTAAGCAGTCTTACCCTGGTCTTCATAGCACTTATCTAGCAGGTCTTGAATACACTCTTAGAGAAAAAGTCCAACGGATGTTTAAAGAAGATCAAAAGAAAGCACTCGGTGCTCTAGTTAAAGTAGGCAATAAAGCACAGGAAAAATATGCGGTAAACAAATTTGCTCCCCATAGTGAAATTCAGATTTCCAAACTAATTGAAATCCTTGAAGAATATGGTTATCCAGGAGAAATGCTCATTGGCAATAACTTTTGGATGTCGACAATACTCAGTCACCACAATTCTATATCCAAAGATTATAACTCTTATGACACTGCTTTCAATTTTATCAAACCAAAATTAATCCATGCTATAGATCTAGGCCGGATGTCCCCCTATGAATACGCGTTGATTGATGATTGGCAGAAAGCAGTGTCCTCTGGTGGGACAGTGGCAGGTTATGGTTTTCTAACATCAGTTCATCAATCAACACTCGTAGAGACAGACCAATTAAGGAGACTAATTGGATTAAGATCGATTGAGCTTCGCAATAAATTAGTTGATATAGAGATGAAAACCGGAATGGATTTCTATTTGCCAGGTTGGATTGAAGGAAAAATTAATGTCAATTAATAAAAACAAAGAAATGGAATACCGAGCTTATCTAAAATGGATTTCCTAAAGCTAGACACAACCTTGATATCCAACGTCCTCAGAGGTGACAGGTCCGCGCAATTCCAGCTTTTTGAGTTGACCAAAGGAATGCTTTATTCTGCCTGCTATAGAATAGTCCATGACGAGGATGAGGCTAACGACGTGCTACAGGATTCTTATGTGGAGATTTTCCAGAAAATCCATTCGTTGAAACATCCGGAAGCCCTGTTGTCTTGGATGAAAACGATCACGATTCGTAAGGCAATTTTGCAAACCAGGAAAAAAATCCATTTTGAACCAATAGAGGATGTAAAAATGGAGTCTAGTGAAGAATCAGACGCATGGTTCGATGCAGAGATGCTTGATCAGGCTATCGAAAGCTTGCCTACCGGAGCAAGAGCAGTCTTTCTTTTATTGTCCGTGGAAGGCTATTCTCACCGGGAAGCATCCAAAATGCTGGGGATCTCAGAGAATACTTCGAAGTCCCAGCTGAATTATGCGAAAACGCTCCTGAAAAAGCGGATCACTAAACTACTGCAAGCATGAAGGAATATAACCCAAAACCGGATTTATGGAGTAAAATTCAGCAACGGAAGAATTTCGATGTGCAAGTAAGAGAGCATCTTCCAAATCTGCCGAAAAAAATGCCAAAAGCTGATCTTTGGACCGCTATCGAAAGAGAGCTGGATCAAAAAAAGCCAGTTATTCCCCTTTGGAAATATGGAATGGTGGCAGCATCCATTGGTTTGATTCTGATGTGTGTTGGAATTGCTTACCTAGAATTTGGAGAAACGGATGTAAAACCTCAAATGATCACCGGGGAGAACACGCCTCCAGCAGAGCATATTATGCCAGAGGAAAAGCCCTTTACTAAAACAGGATCGGCTTTAAATGCAACTGAGGAAACACAGACTGAAAACCCTGATACAAATGCATCCATAAAGAAACCCGAAAGCAGGGAAACAATTCCCCTTATCAAGCTTCCGAGGAGAGATCTGGCAGATTTGAGTATTGAAAACACATATGCATCGAAACTGATTATTCCGCCAACAACTGAGCATGAAACTCCAAAAACCTTGCATCAAGTCAGTATTTCCTGGAGCAAAATCAAACCAGGACTCCAACTAAAAACTCCATTTGGGCGTCAGGAATCAGAATTGGGACAAAAGGCTTCAATCGATCAAGTCGGCCAAGCCACTTTAGAAATCAATAACTAATCTTTATACAAAACTTCACTACAATGAAAAGACTTACACTTCTCACTGGCTTTGCTATGCTCTTTTGTCAACTGGCAATAGCTCAGGAAATCGAAAACAAGCCCTTTGGCAGCTATTTGGAAAAACTGAACGAGGATTTTCCTGTAACGGACACCCTGGTTTTTGACTTCCCGAATGAAGGAAAGCTGCTCCTGCTTTTTAACAACACAGAGTATGAACTCAGCAATTTGAAAGAAAAATTTGGCACGGTATTGAAAAAAACCACCAAGTTCCCGGAATTTAAAAGCTTAGTATATCGTCTGAGTGAGGAATATCCACAGACGAAAATAGATGCCGTCATTCTAGATCTGGAAAGAGACTACCTTCCTTACGTGGATCAACTGGAACTGGGCGCAGTGATTGGAATGGATTATACCGGAGGTGAATTCACACCAGTAGTCGGCGGAAGAATGATGTTCAATTTCCGTAAATTTGATATCGGGGCATCATTCACAAGTAAAGTTTTCTTTCCTGAAAGAACCGGAGGAAATATCAAAGTAAACAGCAATTGGTTTGCAAACCTGGAATATCGCTGGGACCGAAGTGATCCGAAATCCAATAGTGCGAACATGATCGGTGTGGGATTTTTAGTAAATGAGAGTAAAAGTCAACTTTTCACAGGAACGACGATGCAAGCGTTCTATAAGCGCGGAATAAACAAGAATATCTCGATCCAGGTAGGAGTGATCAGCACGGAGAACTTCAGAACCTTCTATCCTACCGTGGGTATTAGATTCTGGTAATTAAATACCATTACTACACCATATTTGAAATGTGGTGTGCCACGGCAGCTCAGAGAGTTGGGCTAAACTCCCGGATCCAGTAATTCACCATTATAGAAATCGAATCCATGACTATTTTAAAATCTGTTTCCCTGTGGATAATTGCTATACTAAGCCTGACTATTAGCAACTATGGCTTCTCGCAGACCCAAATTATAGGAAAAACAATAAGTACAAAAAACAATACGCCTTTGCCCTATGTCAATATTGGAATAAAAGAAAAAAACGTCGGTACTATTTCAAAAGAAGACGGCTCCTTTATTATTGATATTCCAATTGTTAATCAAGATGATACCTTAACCTTTTCTATTGCGGGATATCGAGAAGCCTACCTTTCAGTCAAGGATTTAGTGACGGAAAAAAATGCAATTATAAAATTGGCGGAAAAAACCACCCAACTTGATGAAGTTATAATTACGGGGAGAAAGATGGTTGAAAAAAAGTACGGTATTAAGAGAAGGGGGGCTATTCATTTTACAGATGGAATGTTTAAAAAGGACGACATCTTTGAGATTGGACAGGTAATCAATCTTGGAAATACGGTTGCAAAAATAAATTCTCTTAATCTCCATATTAACTCATTTAGATCTGACAGTGCGGATTTCAGGATTAACTTCTACAGGTTTGATGTTGATGAAAATGTCCCCAAAGAGCGAATAATTGAAAAAAGTATCTTACAAAGACATCCTGTAAAAGAAGGGTGGTTAACCTTCGACTTATCAGATCATAACATTCTTATCAAAGGGGATGTGCTTGTATCCTTAGAATTTATACCTGAAACAGAAAAAGAGGTCAACCAGATAGTTTATGAAGTAAAGCTTGGCGGTTCATCAAAGAGTTTTTTTAGAAAAACAAGCTTGGGCCAATGGATGCGTCCGCCTCATCATTACTGTCTTTATGTGACTGCACTAACAGATAAGAATGCTCCTGATGAACCTGATGATGAAGAAACAACTCCCACTTTTACCTTAAAACCGGAGTTTTCAGAGGAACCTATCAGTTTGTTTGTAAGACTTCCCAAGAATTATTCAAGGAATACTAATCAAACTTATCCAGTGGTCTATCTTCTTGATGGCAATGTTTACTTTGATCAGATTGCCAATTCTGTGGATAACTTCACTAAAAAGAAAAAGATTTCCAACACTCCAATAATTGTCGGAATTGGGTATGAAAACGCTTATATCATGGACTCATTGCGTAACCGTGACTACACCTACCCCGATGCTATTCCCGCAGACAGTTTTAAGGTCAGCGGGGGAGGTGATAAATTCTATCGTTTTATTCGAACAGGGGTTATAAAGCAAATTGATTCAGTGTATAGAACCGACAGAACGAACCGGACCATTATGGGACATTCATTAGGTGGTTACTTTGTATTATATGCTTTAACCCGCCAGGTGACTGGCCCACCGGTTTTTAAGAACTTCGTTGCAGCAAGTCCTTCACTATATTACCATAACAACTATTTGACCAAAGAACTAGGGAATTTCCCATTCTCTAAAAACAATAGTGAGAACATACAATTGTATATGACAATTGGTGAACTTGAAGTATCAGAAAATCAATCTAATAACTTCAAAGATTTATCCCAAAAATTGACTGACAAAACAGCCAATATTCAGACAGAAGTGTATAGCAATCTAGAGCATATGGGGACCGCTATTCCGACATTCGAAAACGGGATATTGTTATTTATGAATAAAAAGAATTTAATCCACAAATAGAATCAGCGAAGCATGTAGCAGTCACAACATACTCCCTGAAGCCCTGGTAACTTTAATCTTATCTAATCCTATCCACTGATTTGATCAGTGCTTCGTCTTTTCTGATAAAGCGATTGGCGAGCATATTACAGACCATGGCTGCCAAAATTGCCCAAAAGCCAATTTGATACTGTCCATTATCTGCTGCAGCCAATTCTTTATTTACACTGTTCGTTGTCAAAAAAACAATGGCCACAAGTCCAACCATAAGCAGGCTATTGACCATGTTGATCATCATTTGCCTACCACGGCTTCTGTATTGAAAGATGGATATAATAGCCAAAAGACCTACAAATGCTGCCAATGCGGCAACATACCAGTTAGAAGAAGATTGAAGGATTTCACCCGAAGAGCTACTTTGCTCTAAAAACAAAGCATTGAGTTTCCAGGTTGCTCCGGAATCTGCTACTTCTTGTACCCAAAGGTCTAAGCCCAAAGTCAATCCCATGGCCACGGCCACCAGGAAAAGAAAAATTGATTGTACGCGCTGGATCATTTCTATCTGATTTTTTGGCAAAGAAAAGGCCTTATGACTTCATTAACAAGGAAAGCAGGTTTCTCTCCATGATTTGATTGGGAATAGTATCTTTGCAGCCGTATGAGTGAGCGTAAAAGATATTTCTTGGACATTAGTTACAAAGGCACCCGATTTCATGGCTGGCAAATCCAGGAAAATGCATTTACTGTCCAAGAGGCCTTGGAAGCCGGACTTTCTACTTACTTCAGACATCCGGTTTCCGTGATGGGAAGTGGGCGTACTGATACAGGAGTCCACGCGAGTATGCAGGTATGCCATTTTGAGTCAAACCAAGAAATAGAAAGAATAAAATTCATCCGGGCCATCAATGGGATTTTGCCAAAGGACATTTCGATTAATTCTATCCGGGAAGTAAAAGCGGATGCACATGCACGCTTTAGCGCTATAAGCAGATCCTACATCTATCGGATAATTTTGCAAAAAAGCCCTTTTCTGGAGGACTATGTCTGGAGACATTACTTCAATCCTGATATAGACCGAATGAATGAGGCCGCCAAAATCCTGTTGGAACACCAGGATTTTGAGTGCTTCAGTAAAGTGCATACGGAGGTGAAACATTTCAGATGTGAAATAAAATCGGCCCATTGGGAACAAAAAGACGGTGAATTGCAATTTCATATAACTGCAAACCGATTTTTGCGTGGAATGGTAAGAGCAATCGTGGGAACGCTCGTCTCTATTGGTTTAGGTAAAATAGAACCTGAAGAGATGCATCAAATCATAGAATCACGAAATCGAATGAAGGCGGGAAAATCAGCCCCTGCATGTGGGCTATTTTTAAGCCATATTGAATATTCAGAAGACATTTATATAGACTAGTTTACCTTGAGCCTAGAACAAGAAAAATCCTCCTCCGGCGAAATCGTCGACTCCAAAGTACTCAGGCAGCTATACGGCTTTGTAAAACCTTACAAAGCACAGTTCTATTTTCTGATCTTTCTTACCGTCGCCCTGGCTGTTTTGGCTCCCACTCGCCCCTATTATATACAGGTGGCTATCGATGATTATGTAGCTGTGGGTGACGCTGCGGGACTTGTAAAAATCATCTATCTCTTAATCGGCCTGATGATTTTGCAGGCTTTCGTTCAGTGGGCCCACACTTTTTATTCAGGCTGGATCGGCCAGGTGATTATCCGGGACATCAGGGTAAAACTCTACAAGCATTTACTAAAGCTTCGCCTGAAATTCTTTGACAACACCCCTATTGGTAGATTGGTCACAAGGAATGTCTCTGATATAGAAACCTTAGCTGACGTATTCTCGGAAGGATTAGCGGCAATCGTTGGAGATTTACTTCAGCTGGTCACTATCCTTGGTGTGATGTTTTACATCGACTGGAAGCTCACGCTGGTGAGTTTGTCCACCTTACCGCTGATGATTATTTCCACTTATGTATTTAAGGAAAAGATCAAGGTGACTTTCAACGACGTAAGGAATGCTGTTTCCAACCTTAACTCCTTTTTGCAGGAGCATATTACGGGAATGAACATTGTAAAGATATTCAATCGGGAAGATCGGGAGTTCGAAAAATTCAAAGAAATAAACAAAGAGCATAGAAGAGCACATATACGCTCGGTGCTTTACTATTCAATTTATTTCCCTGTTGCTGAGATTATACAGGCGATAGGCATTGGTTTGGTCGTTTGGTATGGTGCCGTCGGAGTTTTGGGAATGGATATCGAGATTGGTGTTTTGATCTCCTTCATTATGTATCTACAGCTTTTCTTCAGACCGATTCGTATGATAGCGGATCGATTCAATACACTCCAGATGGGCGTGGTCAGCTCTTCCCGCATCTTCAAACTGCTGGAAAGCGACGAGCATATTGCCAATGAGGGGAATTACAGCCCCGCCAAAGTCAATGGAAATATTAAACTGGAGAATGTCTGGTTTGCTTATGTGGATGAAGATTATGTACTAAAAGACATCAGCTTCGAAGTAGAGTCCGGCCAGACAGTGGCATTAGTAGGTGCTACAGGAGCAGGAAAATCTTCAATAATCAATCTGATTTCAAGATTCTATGAAATCAACAAGGGAAATATTTCTATCGATGGGCATGACATCCGGGAATTTGAACTGGACTCGTTGCGGAAGCACATCGGGGTAGTTCTTCAGGATGTTTTCCTTTTTTCCAATACGATATTTTACAATATCACGTTAGGAAATCCAAGTATCACGCGCGAGCAAGTGATGTACGCGGCAGAACTAGCCGGTGCAAAAAGATTTATAGAAAGGCTTCCTGGAGGATTGGATTACAATGTGATGGAGCGAGGAGCGACACTCTCTGTAGGGCAGCGACAATTGATCTCTTTTGTAAGAGCTATGGTTTACAATCCTGAAATCATAATTCTTGACGAAGCTACTTCATCTGTAGATACTGAGACAGAAGAGCTGATCCAGGAATCTATTGAAACCATGATGATGGGAAGAACATCCATTGTAATTGCCCATAGACTCTCTACTATCCAAAAAGCAGATAAAATCATTGTTCTTCATAAAGGAGAAATTGTAGAAACAGGCACACATGATTCGTTATTGGACCTAGGAGGCTATTACACTCAACTGCATCAAATGCAACTCAAAACTATGGCGATCTAGCCAGCTAGCTGACTTCTATTAAAAAACCCATATATCAAGTGAAATACAGATTAATCACCCTATTGGTATTGTTACCATTCATCAGTTTTGCACAAGAAAGAGGAGCTGGTATCCGGCTTGGCGAACCCCTTTCGATTACCTATAAAGACTTTCTTACAGAATACATTTCCATTGAAGGGATGATCGGAAGTGCAGGTATAAACGGGGCTAGTTACTACCAAAAAGATTTTGAGAGCAATCTGCCTGAACCAAATGCATTTTATATATCCCACAGCGCCAAAAAAGGAATTTCCTTCAATGTGCGTTCTGCATATCATGAGGATATCACCGATATATTTAGCATCACTGAAGGGTACCTGTTGGCATACGGCGGAGCAGGAGTCCAACTGAGGACAACGAAAGTCACTTATGCTTATGCCGATGGACAAAACTCATCGCAGGTGAGGAATGATAGCCGTACCAATGTCGATTTTGGGCCTGAGGCTTTTATCGGTGCCGAGTATTATTTTGACGATGTGCCGATTTCTGTTTTTGGAGAAGCTGGATTTTTTCTCGAATTGATTGACCGAATTGGCCACATCAAAGGGCAGGGCGGAATTGGCGTCCGTTACCTTTTCTAAGAATGAAAAAGATACTGCTAGTAGCTATCGCCGTGTTATCCGTCCTCACTATTGTAGGATATTGGGGTTTTGGGAAATTAGGCGGAAATACTCCTCTTGAAATACAGCTTATCGAAAACAAGCCTGAAAATCTTGTAGGGATAACCTATAGAGGAACTCCTGGAAATAAGGAACTGGCGGAGGTTTTCCAAAAAATGGAAACTCACAAAGGCCTACACCCCGGAAGCCATCTCCATACCATCTATGAAGTGGAGCCTGCCGGAAAACATGATACGCTAGTCGTTTTTGTTGGCATCAATCAAAATCTTCCAATTTCAGACTTGGAGTTTCGCACCTTTGAGAACGAGAACTATTTACTTGCTAAAATAAAAAGCAATAAATGGGTAATGCCAAATCCGGAAACAGTGAAGGAAAAACTGAAGGATTATGCCAAGGAGAATAAACTTGTACTAACGGGCGTTTATATCGATAAAATTATCAACGATAACGAAGTTCAGGTCATTGCACCTATCAAGTGAAAAGTTGTTAAGGATTTTTATCCAACCATTTAATGGCACAATTCGTGAAAACCTCATACTGATCTTAAAAACTACGCTATGAAAAATATCAACTTATTAATTTTGGCTCTATTTGGGATGTTCGTATTCCAGGCATGTGAAGGACCTCAAGGGCCACAAGGCGTACCCGGGGAACCAGGAACCAACATAGTAGGCACGACTTACGAAGTGGAAGTTGACTTTACTGCCGAAGATGATTACGGCGCGTTCTTTGATTTTACTGAACCTTTAGTCGATGGAGATGTAGTATTGGTCTATATGCTAGAGGAGAATCCCATAGAACTAGAAACTTATGGCTGGAGGCTTTTGCCCCAGACTTTCTATATTGGCAATGAGATTTTAGTGTACAATTTTGATTATACATTAGATGACTTTAGCATCTTCATGGACAATTCGCCGATAGATTTCTCCACCTTAGATCCCTATTATACCACTGGCGTCACATTTAGAGTGGTTGTGCTTCCATCAGATCTAGCCAATGCCCGAGTGGATTTCACGGATTATGAAGGAACTATGGATCTTCTGAATATTTCAGAGGAAGACTTCGTAAAACTGGAGCCAAAGAAATAAATTCCCCTAAACCAACTGATTACCACAGGCTGGATCATTGATTCTTCATTGATCCAGTTTTTTTATGTGCTTATTTTACCTGCCAAAAATAATTTGGAGCTTATCTTTGCATCATGTTGAAAAACGACCTCCTACTTCGTGCCGCCAAAGGCGAACCAATAGAAAGAACTCCAGTTTGGCTGATGCGCCAAGCCGGGAGAATTTTACCTGAATACAGAAAAGTAAGAGAAAGTGTCAGCGGATTCATTGAGCTTGCGCAGACTCCCGAACTTGCTGCTGAGGTGACTATACAGCCGGTCGATCTATTGGGAGTAGATGCCGCTATTATTTTTTCAGACATTTTGGTAATCCCCGAAGCGATGGGATTACCTTATGAAATGGTAGAAAAAAGAGGCCCGTTTTTCCCCAATACCGTACGATCAGAAGCCGATCTAAAGAAATTGCATCTCTCTGACGGGACAGAACTCCGGTATGTGACCGATGCTATTAGTATCACCAAAATAGCTTTGAATGGCCGGGTACCACTGATTGGATTTGCGGGTGCGCCCTGGACTATTTTTTCCTACATGGTGGAAGGACATGGCAGCAAGACATTCTCTACTGCCAGAGAAATGCTTTATACGCAACCGGCATTTTCCCATAAGTTGCTCCAGCTGATCACTGATAGCACCATCAATTACCTAAAGGCTCAGATCGAAGCAGGAGCACAATTGGTTCAACTATTTGACAGTTGGGCGGGAATTTTGGGGCCTAAGCAATACTTGGAATTTTCTTTACCCTATATATCACAGATCTGTGATGCCATAACCACAGTTCCAAAAACCGTATTTGCCAAAGGGGCATTCTTTGCAAGAGAGGAAATGGGGAAATTGAACTGCGAGACGATCGGTCTGGATTGGAATATGGGAATTGCAGAATCAAGAACATTGATTGGTTTGGATAAAACATTACAGGGAAATCTTGATCCTGCTGCCCTGTACGGTACTGCCGATCAGGTGCGGGAAGCGACTATCGAGATGATGGAACAATTCCGGGGTACCAGACACATTGCCAATCTTGGTCATGGAGTATATCCGGATATTAACCCTGAAATGGTCAAAGTCTTTATCGAGACAGTGAAAGCGTTTAAATAATTTAAGGAGCTGCTGTGCTCCTTAAATTATTTAAATACTGGCTTAATTTCATCTCCGACTTTTATAACCCCGTCTGATACTGCGACCATATTTTGTCCAAAAAGTATTTTGTTCCCCATTTTCCTGTAGGTAGCCAAAGTTTTCAGAGGCTCAGCAGTCTTAATGCCAGTACCTTGGTCAACAGTAGTCATTATACAGCGGGCACAGGGTTTTATTATCTGAAAGTCCACCCCGCCGATTTGTATTTTCC
Source organism: Algoriphagus resistens (assembly GCF_001442615.1). Classification (GTDB taxonomy): domain Bacteria; phylum Bacteroidota; class Bacteroidia; order Cytophagales; family Cyclobacteriaceae; genus Algoriphagus; species Algoriphagus resistens. Next base: position 196,706 of record NZ_LMXN01000012.1, read on the forward strand.
TCCAAGAATCCTCTACAAAAGATTCTCCACCCGAAAAGACAATATTTGGCCGAAAACGGTCCATAGGTACAGGAACTTCTAATCGGGAGTTAAGATCTGTCAGGGAACTTTGACCGATGAGCAAATAGGGCATTCCATCTGCAAAGCTCACTGATTCTCCATTCACAGCATACCTTGGATCTACTTTCCTCTCCATAGAATCAGGCATTTTTACCAAACGAACAGTCACTCCAAGCTTTTTGCTAAACCATCGATCAATTTGGGGACTGACCAATTGAGCCGGCATCTCATCATCCCAGACTGTCACCGAAGGTATTTCATTACCTTCTGCATTAAAAGGAATATGGATCAAATCGTCAGGCTCCGATAGATGATAAACAGAAAGTGAGTCTGTGCCTATCTCCACATGCAGCATCGCCATAAGCGGAAAGGTGCGCTGTGAGATAAATCTACCTGACTCATCAATGAGCATCCATCTACGGTCAAGCTCAAAACCCCTTTCCTCCACTTCAGCTTCAGCAACACGTATTCCTGCAAGCGACTTGATCGGATAAATGTACAAGTCTTGAACAATCAGAGAATCTAGCATGTACCAAAAATAAGTCTCTGTCCCGGAAATTCTTATTTCACAGAAAAAAATTTCCGACCTCAGGAATCAGCTCTTTCAGAAATCCCCACACAGAATGCACTAATTCCAATTCCCTGTTGGCAGTAAGAATCCCCATTCCCAGCAAAATCGCCAGACTCCATCGGCATCTTTCTTTCATATTTTCCTTTAAAAAAAGTTTCATTCTACTAGATAGATGCAGTAGCCGGACAAATGGTTGCAACGAAGTACATGTTTTTCTATAAACTGTCAGTTTGGAGATTTCATCCGAACGGAAAAATGACACTTCAGTATTTTTCTTATGCTTTTCATGTCAACTTTTCTGCCAATGTGACACAAATCTCTCTAAAATCCCGGATGGCACATCCATTGAAGAAAGGGAGAAAGAGCATCAATTTGAAATAACTTAAAAACATATAATCATGGGAAAAATCATAGGCATTGACTTAGGAACAACCAACTCCTGCGTGGCAGTGATGGAAGGTAACGAACCTGTAGTCATTCAAAACAGTGAGGGAAGAAGAACCACACCTTCTATTGTGGCTTTCCTTGACAACGGAAATGGCGAGCGCAAAGTAGGTGATCCTGCCAAACGTCAGGCGATTACCAACCCCGCCAACACCGTTTCTTCAGTCAAAAGATTTATGGGTAAAAAATTCTCTGAAGTTTCGGAAGAGAAAAAACACGCCTCATACAAAGTAGAAAAAGGATCCAATGACACGATCGCAGTGAAGATTGGTGACAGATCATATACTCCGCAAGAACTTTCTGCAATGATCCTTCAGAAAATGAAGACTACTGCGGAGGATTTCTTGGGGCAGACAGTCACTGAAGCAGTGATCACTGTGCCTGCTTACTTCAACGATTCAGAGCGCCAGGCGACCAAAGAAGCCGGCCAAATTGCTGGTCTTGAAGTGAAGCGTATCATCAACGAGCCGACTGCAGCAGCTTTGGCATATGGGATGGATAAAAAGCATCAGGACATGAAAATCGCTGTGTATGACCTTGGTGGTGGTACATTTGATATTTCAGTACTGGAGCTTGGCGACGGGGTTTTCGAAGTAAAATCCACTAACGGTGATGTACACCTAGGTGGTGATGACTTTGACCAAGTGATCATGAACTGGTTGGCTGAAGAGTTCAAATCTGAGGAGCAAATTGATCTTAGACAAGATCCAATGGCACTTCAGCGGTTGAAAGAAGCTTCTGAAAAAGCAAAAATCGAGCTTTCCAGCTCTGCTTCTACTGAGATCAACCTGCCTTATATTACTGCTACCCAAACCGGACCAAAGCACTTGGTAAGAACATTGAGCAGAGCAAAATTTGAGCAACTTTCTGAAGATCTGGTAAGAAGATCCATGGAGCCTTGTAAGAAAGCTTTGGCAGACGCTGGCTTGAGTCCTTCAGATATAGATGAAGTGATTTTGGTAGGTGGTTCTACAAGAATCCCTAAAATCCAGGAAGAAGTTGAGAAATTCTTCGGCAAGAAACCTTCTAAAGGCGTAAACCCTGACGAAGTAGTAGCTATTGGAGCCGCCATTCAAGGTGGTGTATTGACCGGTGAAGTGAAAGATGTTCTTCTATTGGACGTTACTCCGCTTTCTCTAGGTATCGAAACAATGGGTGGGGTATTGACCAAATTGATCGAGGCAAATACTACTATCCCTACCAAGAAATCTGAAACATTCTCTACTGCTGCGGACAACCAGCCAGCTGTGGATATTCATGTTCTTCAAGGTGAAAGACCAATGGCTAAGGACAACAGAAGCATCGGTAGATTCCAGCTTTCTGATATCCCGCCTGCACAAAGAGGCGTGCCTCAAATCGAAGTAACTTTCGACATCGATGCCAACGGTATCCTAAACGTATCTGCAAAAGACAAAGGAACCGGCAAAGAGCAGAAGATCAAAATAGAGGCCTCTTCAGGACTTTCTCAGGAAGAAATCGACAGAATGAAGTCTGAAGCGGAAGCAAATGCAGCTTCTGATAAAGCTGAAAAAGAGAAAATCGATAAGATGAATCAAGCAGATAGCTTGGTGTTCCAGACTGAAAAGCAATTGAAAGAATACGGAGATAAACTTTCCGAAGGAAACAAAACTGCAATCAGCTCGGCTTTAGAAACCTTGAAAACTGCTCATCAGTCCCAAAACCTTGAAGGGATAGATTCAGCAATGGAAGGATTGAATAAAGCTTGGGAAGCTGCTTCTACAGAAATGTACAATGCTGCCGGAGCAGAAGGAGCAGGCGCCCAAGGTGCTGATCCAAATGCTGGCGCAGCTTCTTCTGAAGCTGGTGACGGAGTCTCTGATGTCGACTACGAAGAAGTAAGTGAAGAAGAAAAAAAATAATAGCTAAAAGCTGAACCAATTCAAAATGGCATCTGTGTAAAAGCAGATGCCATTTTAGTTTCAGAGCCGGGTACAAAGATTTTGGAATTGTTGTTCTTCGCTCTTACATCCCAATCTCAAAACATCATGTCCATACAATTGACTTCTGACAATAAATTAAAGAAACTCATCATAGTTGGTGACCGGGTTTTAATACGCCTGAAAAAGCCCAATGAAAAAACCGGATCAGGATTATACCTGCCTCCTGGTGTCCAGGAAAAAGAAAAGGTACAACAGGGCTATATAATCAAAGCTGGACCCGGATACCCAATCCCGGTAGCTTCCGAAGATCACGAACCTTGGATGGATACTGAAGAGAAGGTGAAATACGTTCCGCTTCAGGCCAAAGAAGGAGATCTCGCAATATTCCTGCTTTCCGGAGCTCATGAGGTGATTTACGAAGGCGATAAGTACTTCATCGTGTCCCAAGGAGCTATACTAATGCTCGAAAGAGAACAGGATCTTTAAATGAGAAAAGCCCGGAATTGCTTCCGGGCTTTTCTCATTTAAGCTTATTAATTATCCGCAGGAAAGAAAAATCAATCCTTCCATACTTTTTTGTTTTTGGCTTTAGGACCTTTCAGCGGCTGCTCTTTTCTCACAAACACAGTTTTGGTTGTTACATCTTCTCCTTGCCACACCTTCTTATTTTTGGCAGCCGGACCTTTCGCCTCAGCTGGCTCGGAATAAAACTGCAAAGCAGAGGCATGGGCGACCCTTTCTGCCGGCGTGGCATTTTTAGCTTTGGGACCTTTCAAGGTAGACTGAGAGAACGCTACCGATGCGGACAACATAATCGCAAATACTAAGACTGTCTTTTTCATAACAAGTATATTTTACACTTACTATTCTATACTTGCGAAACAGAAAAATGTTACACTAAATCAGTACTTAATGTATATTTTTTGACAAATGATAAAATTATATTTTCCAAATTATAAATAAACTTATTTTTTACTGTTTATTTTAGAACCTAAAATTCAGCTCTAAACAGAGTTTCACATAAGTTACGGTCCCTGTAGACCCTACTTTATAACAATAATATAGGCAAAATAAAAAACCGGGATGAAAATCATCCCGGCTTTAGATTAACAATAGACCCTGTTTATATTTTTAGAAAGCAAATACTGCTGCCAGCATAAATGACGCTAGGCTCTTTGAATCGTTCAAATCATTATCCTTAAAGAAGTCCTCACTCATAGAGTCCAATCTCAACTCAGGAATAATCGTCAGATTTTTATTTATTCTCAGGTTACCAGAAAGTGTCGTAGCAAAGACATTGCCATCACCAGCTCCATTTAACCCTACAACTTCATCCAGCCCTCCATTGAATACACTGAAGTATTCTCCCCGAAGACCGATGGAAAACATTTCAGAAGTAGTAGCCTGCAAATATCCTGCAACCCCAAAAAACCCAGCTCCATCACCATCGGCATCCTGAACAGCCGAACCTGTGTAGAACTCACCCGCTGAAGTCGTATTATATGTCGTGTTTAGACCTAAATAGATTGTCTCTGATAAATCAACACCAGCCGTCAAATCAACTTGGAATGTATTTCCCATGGACGCCTGATCTACATCCAGAGATCCATCGTCTTCTAGTTTACCGTCCTGATCGCCATATACGAAGTTCAGATATGCACTACCTGCGTCAGCAGAGTAGCCTAATTGGGCACCTAGAGTATACGTTCCCGCTATATTGAATTCCGTCATATCGGTAGGATTCATCACAGCGGCCATCAATGACCAGTTGTCCGAAAGTGCAAAATCTGCTTTTAACCCTGTATGGGAGAATGGCCCATAGGAGAACATATAGGAAGTGGAATAATTAAAATTACCTGTTGGGGAAATCACCTCATAACCCAGAAATGTATTGAAGTTACCCATGGTCAAAGTCACCACATCATTCACATTCCAGTACACATAAAGTTGATTCACAATCTGCGAACTGCCCGCCATTCCTCCAGCGTACATTGGGGATCCAAAAACAGCATCTTCCCCTCTAGGGCCAAATACCAAGTCAGCTACCGCTCCCACTTTCTCACCTTGGTAAGTGGCAATAATATTTGCCATACCCAATGAAAAGCCCGGAAGGTTGCCAAAGGAACTGGCAGGGGCCTGAAAATCTTCTCCCTTATTCGGGCCATTGAAGTTTGTTCTGAAATAGGCATCTACAGAACCTGAGAAGGTTAATTTAGAAGGTTCACTTTCTTCTTCGACAATGATGACTTCCTGCGCAAGACTCATGAAAGATACTGATAACAGTAGCGCAAGTATGGATAGTTTAATTTTTTTCATGTTAGAATAAATAATGGTTTATAATAGGATTGATCAAATAAAACCTGCCAGGGAAAGAGCCTTCCCCGGACAGGGAAATGTTTTTATAGACTATTCGTCGTACACAATGGTATAGCCTCGGATTCCATGCTCATGTGAATCCAATCCACTACGCTCATGCTCCTCAGAGACCCGAATGCCCATTGTCTTTTTAAGGATAAAGAAAATCAGGAATGCCGCAGCGAATGCCGTAACCCCACATATTGCCACCCCTGTAAGCTGCGTTAAGAACGTGTGGTCAGGATTGGTAGAAAAAATACCTACTGCCAATGTCCCCCATATTCCACAAGAAAGGTGAACCGACACCGCACCGACTACATCATCAAGCTTCAGCCAATCAAGCAAGACAGCAGAATACACTACCAGTATTCCCGCCACAAAGCCCACAAACACAGCAGCCAGCGGATTGATCACGTCAGCACCTGCTGTAATGCCTACAAGACCGGCAAGCACACCGTTCAGAACCATACCAAGATCCAAACGCTTGAAGACCAAGTTCCCTGCAAGAAAACCTCCGATCCCCCCTGCACATGCGGCAAGACAGGTAGTAACCAAGACAAACGATACTAATGCAGGGTCTGCAGACAGGACCGAGCCACCGTTAAACCCAAACCATCCTAACCAGAGCAAAAACACACCAATTACCGCCAGTGGAACACTTGCCCCTGGCTTATCGACAGTCTTTCCGTTCACATATTTACCGATTCTAGGCCCAACTAAAATTACTCCTGCAAGCGCTCCCCATCCACCTACTGAGTGAACTAAGGTACTTCCGGCAAAATCATAGAAGCCCATCGCATCCAATGCACCTCCACCCCATTTCCAACTTCCGATCAGTGGATACACAATGCCTACATAAATCAGGGTAAACACGAGATAAGCCCACAATTTTACACGCTCGGCGATAGCTCCGGAAACAATTGTAGCGGCTGTAGCTGCAAACATTGCCTGAAATAAGAAATCAGTCCAATAGGTGTATCCTCCATCAGCGTAACCAGAAGTCACATCTGCATCCCCAGGGGAGAACCAGAACATATTCCATCCCGAGGCATCAAAACCAAACCAGCCAGGAACCTCAAACCCAGGATACATAAGGTAAAACCCTACAAACGCATAGGATAAAATGCCTATGATTGGAGTGATCGTATTTTTAAACAGGATGTTTACCGTGTTTTTGGCTTGGCCAAACCCTGCTTCTACACCAGCAAACCCCAGGTGCATAATAAAGACCAGGGCGGTGGAGAGCATCATCCAAACATTGTTTGTCGTGAGGATATTTTGCGAGATCTCAGCAGACAAATCCATTGTGGCGGCCACATCTTGGGCCAGCAGCGTTGCGAAATACTTCATAGGTTAGATATAGTTAAAGAACAATTTTCAGAATTTACGATAGGTTTCAGAGACTTTGCTTGAATCGAATGTAATTATATTATTCCTAAAAAAACAAATCAGTTTTTACAATTATTGTATTGAAAACCAATTTTTAATATAAAAATTAATCCAAATTTTACATTTTTTGCAAAAAAATGAACAAATCAAGTAGATTTATAAACTAGTTGTATTGAAAAATATTATTTGGTCAATAGGTATAATATTTGTTCCACATGATACTCATAAGGACAATTCAAAACTTTCCTGGAAATCAGACGGCCTATTTGAAATAATATTCTATAAATTCAGAAAAAACAGATTTATAAGTAAACCCTTTCTTTTTACGAAAAATATAAATTTTTAAAAATTGGCACTTTTTTACGCCAATGAACCAAAAAAATATAAAATTTTGATGCCAACGGGTAAAAATAAAACCCTTCGACGCAAAAAAAAGACCAGACGAGTCTGGTCTTACATTAAAAAAGATCTGTATTCACTATTTACTCAAATTTGCATATTCTTTGGCAAAATACGTAAGAATAACCTTCGCCCCTGCACGCTTTATACTCAGCAATATTTCAAGTATGGCTCTATCGTTGTCAATCCATCCTCTTTCTGCTGAAGCCTTCACCATACTATACTCACCCGACACATTATAAGCAGCAATTGGCAACGGGAAATTCTCCTTTAGAAGCCTGATAATATCCAAATAAGAGAGCGCCGGCTTTACCATAAGAAAATCCGCCCCCTCTTCTGTATCCAAATCGCCTTCGACTAGTGCCTCCTGAGAGTTTGCCGGATTCATCTGATAGGTCTTTTTATCACCAAACTTAGGAGCGGAATCCAATGCATCCCGAAAAGGCCCATAAAATGCGCTTGCGTATTTGGCAGTGTATGACATAATAGACGTATCCGTATATCCATTTTCATCCAATATTTCACGGATATACCCAACTCGCCCATCCATCATATCCGAGGGGCCGATGATATCGACTCCTGCATCTGCTTGGGCAAGTGACATCCGGGCCAAAATTTCCAACGTCTCATCGTTTAAGATCTTCCCGTCCTTCACAAGTCCATCATGGCCATCACTACTGTATGGATCCATTGCCACATCAGACATGAGGCAAACCTCAGGAAATTGCTTCTTGATTTCACGAAGTGCCTTTAGGTAAAAAGTCTCGGGGTTATAACTTTCTGAGGCAATTGTATCTTTCAAGCTGTCAGGATAGGCCGGAAACACATCGAAAGCCTGAATCCCCAATTTTAAACAGCTTTCTATTTCGCTGAGCATGGTATCAATGGAGTACCTATATATATTAGGCATGGAATCAATTGCTACTTTCTTCTTTACACCATCCACCAGAAACATGGGGAAGATGAGATCTTTGACAGAAAGACTAGTCTCCTCCACTAGATTTCTCACCGCTTCGGATTTTCGATTTCTTCTAGGTCTTCTTAGCATGATTTAATTGAAAAGTTGTTGAATATGGACAAGATCAAGGTTTTTATAATCCTCTATATATAAGTCACAGCTTGGCAACTCCTCTTTAGTGTGACTCGAAAGCACACCTACCACTCGCATCCCTGCGTTTAAACCTGCAGTAGCACCAGAAAAGGAATCTTCAAACACCAGGCAATTTTCAGGCTTCACCCCTAGTTTTGCAGCGCTTTTCAGGTAAACTTCCGGATCAGGTTTATGCTTAGCGACATCTTCAGAAGCAAGTTGCGACTGCATTTGATATCCAATTCCCAAAGTACCGATAATCAAATCAAGATTTGCCTTAGGGGCAGAAGTTGCCACGGCCGTAAGCAAGTCTGCTGATTTTAGCTTTTCAAAAAACTCCATAAAGCCGGAAATCGGATCAACTTCAGCTTTATATATTTCCCTAAACAACCCTTCTTTCTCATCTTCAAGCAATGCCAGTTCCTCCCCTTCTATTTTCCTTCCAAGGAAATGGCTCAGGATATAACCATTGTTCTTCCCATACATATGTTCTGCATACTCAGCTTCAGTGGGATTAAGGTTTCGCTTTGCGAAAAAGTGCTGAAATGCAATGGAATGAAATGGATTGGTATGACAAATCACACCGTCCATATCAAAAATGACCGCTTTTAACATGTCTTGGTTTAGTTTTATTAATGATGCAAAACTAAGCATAAGACAACAAAAAAGCCTCCCTGGTTCCAGAAACACGGGAGGCCAATAGAAGATAATATCCTTACTTAATCCTTAGACCCTTAGAATCCTCCCTACGCCTCACTGTTCAAAATCCATTAGGGTTGATTCTATTATATCGCAACACTCGTGGAGCTGCTCTTCAGTCATTACCAAAGGCGGCGCAAATCGGATGATGTTGCCATGAGTAGGTTTTGCCAGCAATCCATTGCCTTTCAAAGCAACGCAAATATCCCATGCCGTGCTGCTTTCTTCAGTATCATCGATCACTACAGCATTGAGTAGGCCTTTGCCCCTGACCAACTCCAGGAGATCTGATTTCTCCACCAGTTTTTGCATCCTCATTCTAAATAGATTTCCAAGTTTCTCCGCATTTTCCGCAAGCTTCTCATCCTTCACTACTTCCAGCGCTGTCATTGCAACACGAGCCCCCAGGGGATTGCCCCCGAAAGTAGACCCATGCTGGCCCGGCTTGATCACATTCATCACCGCATCATCTGCCAAAACCAAGGACACCGGATAAAATCCACCGGAAACTGCTTTTCCCAGAATCAGAATATCAGGTCTGACATTTTCGTGGTCTACTGCCAGCATTTTTCCCGTGCGGGCTATCCCTGTCTGTATTTCATCTGCGATAAATAAAACATTCTTTGCCTCACAGGCAGCTTTTGCTTCTTTCAAATAACCTGGCGTAGGCACATACACACCAGCTTCACCCTGAATAGGCTCTACTAAAAACGCCACTACATCAGGATCTTCCAGAATTGTCTTTAAGGCATAACTATCATCAAATGGGATCTTGACAAATCCTGCTGTATAAGGACCGAAGTTTTTACGCGCATTCTCATCGTTGGAGAACGAGATGATTGTCGTTGTCCTTCCATGAAAGTTATTCTCTGCCACGACTATCTTGGCACGGTTCTCCTCCACTCCCTTTTTTTCATATCCCCATTTTCTCGCGATTTTAATAGCTGTCTCCACACCTTCAGCCCCGGTGTTCATGGGAAGGACTTTGTCAAAACCGAAATAATCTGAAATATACTTTTCAAAGGGCCCAAGCACATCATTGTGAAAGGCTCTGGAAGTCAAGGTCAAGGTGCCGGCCTGCTCAATTAAAGCCTCCTTAATACGGGGATGACAGTGCCCCTGATTAACTGCCGAGTAAGCAGACAAAAAATCATAATAACGCTTTCCTTCTACATCCCAAAGAAAGACTCCCTCTCCCCTTGCCAGAACTACTGGTAGTGGGTGATAATTATGCGCACCATAGTTATCTTCTAATTCTATTGCTTGCTTACTGGAAGTGATAGTCTGCATGTTTTTTGTAATTTTGTATACTATATAATAAGGAGTCGTCCAAGACCAAATATAGCAATTGCCTTTGCCCTAACCATGAAAGATCCCAAGAAGCCTCTTCCTATTCCAACATTGATCGAGGAAGACTTTTATTTCAATGAGCAAGGATTGATGGTCTTCACCGAAAAATACCACTTAAAACGTGGGTATTGCTGCGGGAGCGGATGCAAACACTGCCCCTATCCAAAAGCCTGAGATAAAAGGGAATATTTTTGAAATGCTTTGTTGCAAATCCCCGAAAAGTTCCGATATTTGCAGACTCATTACAGAAACGGATACAATTTACTATACATTACCATGGCAAAAGTTTGTGACATTACCGGAAAAAGACCTCGAGTAGGTAACAACGTCTCCCATGCAAACAACAAAACTAAGCGTAGGTTCTACCCAAATCTTCATAAGAAGACGTTCTACGTTCCAGAAGAAGATGCATGGATCACTTTGAAAGTTTGTACTAAGGCATTGAAGACTATCAATAAGAAAGGTATCACTGCGGTTTTGAAAGAAGCACAGGATAACGGGATGATTGTAATCAGATAATCAAGGTCACGACCCTAAAATCAATACAAAGATGGCTAAGAAAGGCAACAGAGTACAAGTGATTATGGAATGCACAGAGCATAAAGCTTCTGGCCTGCCAGGTACTTCAAGATATATCACTACTAAGAATAGAAAAAATACGACCGAAAGATTGGAATTGAAAAAATTCAACCCAATCATGAAGAAAGTAACTGTTCATAAAGAAATTAAGTAATCTAGCTCGGAAGCAATTCCGTTAAAACGACAAGACCATGGCTAAGAAAGTAGTAGCAACCCTTAAAAAAGAAGGTGGCGTGTCTTACGCCAAAGTTATCAAAGCGGTAAGATCTGAGAAGACAGGCGCTTATACCTTCAGAGAAGAGATGGTTCCTTCCCCTTTGGTACAGGAAACCTTGAAAAAATAAGTTGTACCTCACAACATAAGGCATTCTAGTCCCTCTGTCCATCGGTCAGCAGGGACTTTTTCGTTATATTCCACTTTTAAAACGCACAAGCATGGGAATCTTTGGTTTCTTTTCAAAAGATAAGAAAGAAAGCCTCGATCAAGGCCTTCAGAAATCAAGCGAAAACATTTTCACTAAACTCAGTAAAGCCGTAGTCGGAAAGTCTAAAGTGGACGATGAGGTTTTGGATGAATTGGAAGAAATTCTAATCACCTCAGATGTGGGAGTAGACACCACGATCAAAGTAATCCGTAGAATCGAAGAACGGGTAGCCAGAGACAAATATGTCAATACTGCCGAGCTGGATGTTATTCTGAAAGAAGAGATTGAAAACCTGCTCAAAGAGAACAATTCGCAAGACCTACTGGACTTTGATTTACCTGAAGGCAAAAAACCATATGTAATTATGGTAGTAGGCGTAAACGGGGTGGGAAAAACTACCACCATCGGAAAACTTGCCAATCTCTTCCATACGGCAGGAAAGTCTGTAATTTTAGGCGCAGCCGATACTTTTAGAGCTGCTGCGGTAGACCAGTTGATCCTTTGGGGTGAGCGCGTGGGCGTGCCGGTGGTTTCCCATGGCATGAATACCGATCCAGCTTCCGTAGCATTTGATGCGGTAAAGCAGGGAGTGGATTCTAATGCTGATGTGGTAATCATCGATACTGCAGGACGGCTTCACACCAAGGTAAACCTGATGAATGAGCTGGGAAAAATTAAACGCGTTATGCAGAAATTTATTCCTGATGCCCCCCACGAGATCCTGCTGGTGTTGGATGGCTCCACAGGACAAAATGCCTTTATCCAGGCAAAAGAATTTACCAAAGTAACTGAAATAACCTCCCTTGCCATCACCAAACTTGATGGAACTGCCAAAGGTGGGGTAGTAATAGGTATATCAGACCAATTTAAAATCCCAGTAAAATACATTGGTGTTGGAGAAAAAATGACTGACCTACAGATATTTAACCGTAAGGAATTTGTTGATTCACTCTTCAAGAAAAAGTAAATTGAAAATTCATTAACAAATACCCCGACACCCTCGGGGTATTTTTTTTACCAAAACTTGAACTTATTCCAAATTTTTCCGTAATTCATTATGATATCATTTTAACATCATAATAACATGGAAAAGGTAACAAAACCAATGTCGGGATATTTCATGATCCTGGTCGCTCTTGGGCTTATCATTTTTGCGATAGTACTTTTTATCAAGCAAATCATGATAGTAGTCGGTATTTTATCAGTAGTGGCAGCACTAATCTGTCTTGGAGGATTCTTTATCGTAGAACCGAATAAATCTATGGTTTTATTGCTCTTTGGTGATTACAAAGGAAGTGTAAAAACCAATGGATTTTATTGGGTTAATCCTTTCATGACAAAAAAGAAAATATCACTCCGGGTGAGAAACTTTGAAAACAAGCCTGTAAAAGTCAACGACAAAATCGGTAACCCGGTAATGATCGGAACTATTGTGGTATGGCAGGTCCAAGACACATTCAAGGCGACTTTTGACGTAGATGATTATGAGAACTTTGTCCATTTACAATCTGATGCGGCTATTCGAAAGATGGCCGGCCTTTATCCCTACGATAACTTTGAGGCAGAGGAAGCAGAAATCACCTTAAGATCCGGGGTAGAGGATGTAAACCATTCCCTAGAGCAAGAAATCAGTGAGCGTCTCCATCATGCGGGAATAAAAGTAATCGAAGCGAGAATATCCCATTTGGCATACTCTTCAGAAATCGCATCTGCTATGCTCCAAAGACAACAGGCCACTGCAATTGTGGCAGCCCGGCAAAAGATCGTAGAAGGCGCAGTCGGAATGGTAGAAATGGCTTTAGCAGATCTTAAGCTTAAAGAAATCATAGAATTTGACGATGAGAAAAAAGCGGTAATGGTTTCCAATTTAATGGTAGTCCTTTGCTCAGACAAGAGCGCCAGCCCAGTCCTAAATGTCGGGACATTGAATCAATAGCTATGGCAAACCGGGTTTTCAAAGAAAGTCAATCATACGCTGGCACCTGGGTAATGTATTTTTTAATCCTGGTGGAAGCCCCTACCCTAATTTTGCTTATTGTACTTTATTTCACCAGTGAGGACAAGCTGGAGATGGCTATCGCGCTTGGGGTAGTATCCAGCACAATGGCTCTACTTTTGATTTTGCTCTTCACTATCAGATTGGAGACACGAATTGATGATAAAGAAATTTCAATCCGCTACCTGCCATTTATCCGAAAATGGAAGAAATACGCTAAACCCCAGGTTAAATTCTGGGAAGTATCAAATTACCAGCCTGTGATGGATTATGGTGGATGGGGAATCAAAGGTAATAAGACCACCAGAGCCTATACCGTTCTGGGAAGCGAAGGGCTTCTTTTGGATGTAGGAGAAAAGAAAAAAATCAGAATTGGAACCATGAAAGCCAAAGAATTACAAGCTTTCATGGAAAGTTGGATGGAGGAATAAGTTATGTCAAAAAAGAAAGCATTTGCACTGAGATTGGATGAAAACATGATGAAAGCCATCGAGAAATGGGCTGCAGATGAATTTCGTAGTACCAATGGGCAACTTGAGTGGATCATCAGAGAAGCGCTAAAGAAATCAAATCGACTTCCGAGAGAAGATAAGTCTAAGACAGACACAGAATAAACTTTCTAAACGAAAGAGCGTTTACTCTTTAAACAGTAACAGAATAAATCACCAAAAAATATGAGAAAATTACTAGTAACAATTTTTCTTCTGGGCGGACTGACTTACCTCTCTTCTGCTGAAGCCTTAGCACAAGAAGTAAGCACTACTGTGGTAGACGCCAAGGTTCAGGAAAAAGTCGAAAAAGCCAAGGCTCAGTTGGAAAAATACCAGGAAGACCAAGAAAAAGTTTTAGAGAAACGTCAGGATTTACAAGAAGATTTCGATAAGAAAAAAGCCGCCGGAAAACTATCTCCAAATGACATCGAAAAAATGACCAAGAAAATTGACAAACAGACTAAGTCACTGGAGAAGCTGGAGAAAAAGATGGGCAAGCTGAATGAATACATCAGCGAGAATTCTTTTTGATATTTTAAATTTTAATTTGACTCGGGAACATAGAGCAATACTTCCTTCTCAAAGTCATATAGCGTGAGCGATCTCAGTTCATAATAGGCCATCCAAAAATCCCGCAGTGAAGTGTAAAAAGCTCGCTTATTGGCATCTTTTTCATTTTGGGCTATATTGAGATTGGTGATGGTCACATTGCCCGTCTGGTATCTCTTAAGCGCAATATCGTATCGTCGCTGGGCTACATCGTCAGCAACTTTTGTGACATTTAACCGTTGCTTGATCATCTGGAAGTTTTTTGCCATCGTAAAAATTTCTTGCTCAAAATTGATCAGCTCCTGCGCTACGGTATAATTAACCAATTCCTGATTTGCCCTCGCCATTGACATTCTGGCTTTATTTCTCCCCCAGTCCAAGATAGGGACCGAGAATCCCAGGCTTACCAATGCCTGAGTATTGGGATTCTGATACAAATCGGTAAAATTAAATGCAGCATTATTGTACCCATACCTGGCGTTCAGTTGAACCTGGAATCGCTGTCCTCTTGCTTCGGCAACCTGTGATTCTGCTTCTAGTTTTTGTCTATCATACATAATCGCTTCTGCTCTATTCTGAAATGCCAGGTCAATGGCCTGCTCTACGTTCACTTCAAACTCTGGGATGTTAATTGGGGAAACAAGATTGAGTTTAGAAGTCTGATTTAAGCCTATGAAAGAATTCATAGCAAATGCCGCACTTTCTAAGGAAAGCTGGGCCTCTGCCATAGCCTGCTGCGCATTTAGTACCGTTAATTCAACCTGCAAAAGATCATCTTCGGGTGTGATTCCCCGCTCATTTCTTTGCTTTTCAATCTGAAAAATATCTTCGGTATTCTTCAGATTTGTGGTTGCAATCTCAAAATCAACCTGCGCGGTTAAATATTCAAAATACAACTGGGTTACGTATCTGGAAACCTCCTCCATCTCCTGCACATATTCACGCTTACTCTCTTCATACAACAGCGGTTCAATCATTTTAGCCCATTTATATTGGTTGTATGCGAAAATTGGCTGCTGCAAGGCCACATTAATCGGCACTCCCGAATATCTAGTCTGCTGCTCACCTGGGCCAGAAAGAAAATCATCAAATCTGTTTGTTGATGTATTGACCGAAACTGTTCCCCCGGTCAGTCCTATCACCTGCTCCAAACCCAGATTTAAATCCATCAAATTTTGCTTCACAGGAAGAAAAGCAATCGAACCGTCTGGCTGAGTGATATTATTATACGCCTGGGAATATTGGGGAATTGTACCTGAAATTCTCAGCTGGGGATTATAATTTGATTTGAACAGTCTGTATTGCCAGTACAGATTATCCCTCTTGGTTTTTGCCCTAAGGGCGGCTGGTGAATTATCCTTGGCCTGTTGTACCAATTCTTCCAAAGTGAAAGTCAGCGTTTCTTGAGCATCCACATATCCTACAGTCGCACCTGAAATAAGTAGTATAAAAAGGACTTTACTAAAAAGTATTCTTCTGAAGTTCATATGGACAATTTTTTGAATTGAAAAAGATACTTTATTCTTATCAACTAAAATACTGATTGATTCCGCACAAACAAGAAACTTATTGCACTTCAATTCCTAAAAAATCTAAAAAAGTAAAAGATTCACATTCATTACGCTCCTTTTACCCCTTTGCTTAACTTGCGGACAGATTAAAACCAGGCATGAAAACAATTATCAGTTTTGTAATTCGCTACGTTCCCAGACCACTGTTACAGCGCGTCAGTCCATTAGTAATGAAAGTCTTTGGCCAGATGAACTCTGGCAATGATGTCACCTGCCCGGTTTGCGGCCATAGTTACAAGAAATTCCTGCCCTATGGAAGAATCGCCAGAGCAAATGCACTTTGCCCAAATTGCCTCTCATTGGAACGTCATCGGTTGATGTGGCTCTTCCTTAAGCAGAAGACAGACTTTTTCTCAGCTCCACTCCGAGTGTTGCATGTAGCACCAGAGCATTGTTTCATTGGGCGTTTTGAGGGACTCAAAAACCTCGACTACATCACTGCAGATCTAGAGTCCCCTTTGGCGAAGGTGAAAATGGATGTTCACGATATCCCATTCCCGGAAAACAGCTTTGATGTAGTCTTCTGTAACCATGTATTGGAGCATGTAGAAGATGACTTGAGAGCCTGTGCGGAGTTCAACCGGGTTTTGAAGCCCGATGGATGGGGAATACTTCAGTCGCCCGTCTATCCTATCGAAAAAACCTTAGAGGACAAGAATATCAAAGACCCTGCGGAACGGGAACGTCTTTTTGGGCAGAGGGATCACGTGCGTAAGTTTGGAAAAGACTATGCTGAACGTCTCAGGAAATCCGGGTTACTAATCGAAGAAAATTTATTTGTAAAAGAGCTCTCCCTTGATAAACTCAAGCAACATGGCCTTCCGCCAGAGGAAGTTGTTTTTGTGTGCAGGAAAGGTGATTAACCTCTTATTGCTTTCCTCAACAGTTCCAGAGGCAATCCAAGTCCATAAGACCAAAGCTGTGAAACAGAAGTAAACCAGCTCAACACTCCGACTTTAAACGAGCTGTTTTGAATTGCCGAGGAAAAAACCACACCTATACTCCAGCTTAAAAATATAGCTGCACTGAGTTGAAAAAGCAGTTTGTTCACAAAATAGAAAAAAGGGATAGCGAGACTAAACAGTAAAAAAGCCGTTGGCAACCAATGAACCACCTTGATAGCTCCGGGATGGAATCTGGATACATTCACCCTGTTTCTGCCAAATGAAAATGCCTGTTTTGCAAATGATACCAGTGTATTTTTTCGCTTGTGGTACACAAAAGCCCCCTCTATTAATTCCAGCTTAAACCCTGCTTTTTTAATACGGATACTCCATTCTATATCTTCCCCTTGGTTCGGATCGGCAAATCCTCCCGTTGCTTCAAAGACCTTTCTGGCTACACCCATATTAAATCCTCGGGCCTGATAGTTTGATGGATCTTTCATTTTACCCCGGATGCCACCTGTTGTCCAGAAAGATGTCATGGCAAAGTCCATGGCCTTTTGTAAAGCTGAAAAATCATCTGCTGCAGCATCAGGACCTCCAAATGCATCAAGACCCCGGTTTACAATCGCGTGTGATAGCTTTTGAAAATAACCCGGGGGTAATAGCACATCAGAATCCAGGATAACAAAAAAATCACCAACAGCGGCTTTCATCCCATTATTTCGTGCAAATCCCTGGCCTGAGTTTTCCTGAACCACATACTGAATTGGTAGCCTGTCACTAAATCCTTCCACAATATCACTGGAATCACGTTTGGAGCCATCCTCAATGACCACTACCTCTAAGTCAGCAACCCTTTGACTTGTGATGCTTTCCAATAATTCGCGTAACTCTTCTGGCCTATTATAAACCGGTATGATTACCGAGAACTTCATCAAAAATCGAAGTTAATCTCTTCGTCAATTTTATACTCGGTATCTTTTGATTGATTGGAAGTCATCAGCTCAGCGATAAATCCAGTCACGAATAACTGAACTCCAATAATTAAGGCTACCAACGCTAAAAAGAACAAGGGCTGGTCTGTTATTTCCCTAACTTTATATCCTTTACTTAACCCGTAGATTTTTTCAAAGATCAACCAACAGGTGATCACAAAACCGGCCAAAAAAGAAAAACTTCCCAAGAACCCAAAAAAATGCATAGGCTTCTTTTTATAACGATGCACAAAAGACACGGAGATCAGATCCAGAAATCCATTCAAGAAACGTTCGATCCCAAATTTGGAATAGCCATATTTTCTAGCTTGGTGCTGCACTACTTTTTCTCCTATTCTTCCAAATCCATTCCACTTGGCAAGTAAAGGTATATACCGATGCATCTCCCCATAGATCTGTATATTCTTCACCACTTTAAGACGGTAAGCCTTCAATCCACAATTGAAATCATGAAGCTTGATCCCAGAAATCCATCGGGTCACTCCATTAAAAAATCTAGAAGGGATTGTTTTCCCTAGGGGATCATGTCGCTCTTTCTTCCAGCCAGAGACCACGTCAAACTTTCCTTCAGTAATCATTACAAATAGGCCAGGGATCTCATCAGGACTGTCCTGAAGATCTGCGTCCATGGTGATTACCACATCTCCAGAAGCCTTCTTAAACCCAGCGTCCAATGCAGCCGATTTCCCATAGTTTCTGGTAAAATTAATCCCTTTTATTTCATCTCCCGCCAGCGCCAAGGTGTTGATAATTCCCCAGGAATTGTCCGAACTACCGTCATTAATAAAAATCAACTCATAAGAAAAGCCGTGATCAAGCATGACCCGGCTAATCCATTGAGTTAATTCAGGCAGCGACTCCTCCTCGTTAAATACGGGAACTACAACTGAAATCTGAGGCATAATTTAATAATCGAGAGACTTATCTCTTTTCTTTAGGATTGCTCCCAAAATTAAAGCAATAATTGCATAAACTATAAGGCCAAAACCAAAGTTCTTCAACTGTCCTGTTAAAGTAAAGCTATTGGCATTACCTGCTCTCATTTCCTCAAGAACCGCAGGATCCATAGCATCTGGGTCTTGACCGAATTTTTCCATCATTGACATTTGCGTTTCAAATGCTTGGTCTGCCAATACTCCGGCTAATGAAGGGTCAATCACCTGAAACAAAATAATCTGGCCAGCCAATCCCACCAGACCTGATATTACTATGGCGATAAAGCTAAAATTGAACGCTGTTCCAAAACTCATAAAACCACCCAATTCATCTCTATACTGTTTACCAAAATATATCATCAAAACAAAGAATAAGACGATGGCTACCAGACCAAACCACGCTGAACCAAGCAGCGTAGAATTAATAAAATACGCTATAAACGTAAGCGCCAAAGACACTAAGCCGATTGTTAAGCCAGGCTTTATAGCTGCCTGAAAAGGAGATTGTTTCTCTTCCATGAGTTCGTTAGTTAGGATTTTTCCTTAAAATAATAGATATAATAATAGTAAAAAACAGGCCAGGGATGATTTTCCATAATGCATCATTCAATGCTATGTCCAATGTGACCATATTCTTGATGCTTTCTAAGGTCAAATCAAATGAACTTTCACCTACCTGGGCTACTATTGAATCCCTACTTTTTCCTAATACATCAAGTTTAGATAGTTTAATTTGATCAAATAGATCAGGGTGTATAATTAAAAATAACCAAATACCAACAAGGGAAATTACCGCTTCTAACAAATAGGTGACAAATCCTACCGACATACCCTCTGCAAAAGATAAATAGCCATTATTGCTATACTCTTTGAAAAATTTGATGGCTAAAAAAATAGCAATCGGGGTTATAACATACCCGAATATCAGATTTAAATTAGTTGGATCTGTATATAAGAATGAAAGTACGATAAAAGCTACAATACTTAAAGCACCCGCAATGCTTCCAAATTTGTAGGCCGAACTAAAGTATCTATACATTTACTTCTAGTAATTGCCCTTTTTGAATCACATATTTCACCTGGCCTTTTAGATCCTTTCCATACCAAGGAGAATTAGAAGAAAGGGATTTATTGGACTTTTCATTGTAAGTCCATTGGGCTTCTGGATCAAAAATTGTCCAAGACTGAGCTAGCTCATGAGGTAGTATACTTTGAGGTCCAGTTGTAACTTTTTCTAGTAAAAGAGCCCAGCCAAGCTCTTTCTCGAGCAAGACCATTGCAGGAAGGAATGTTTGTAACCCTACCATTCCAAAATTAGCCAGATCAAATTCCATGAATTTAGAATCTCGATCTTCCGGCTGATGGTTACTTACAAGTGCGTCAATTGTTCCGTCTTTTAAGCCTTCAATAAGTGCATCTCTGTCCTTGTCTCCTCGGAAAGGCGGCATAACTTTAAGGTTTGGATCAAAATCCATCAAATCAGCATCCGAGAATAACAATTGATAAATAGATACATCCGCAGTAACATTCAATCCTTCAGCCTTTGCTTCTCTTATAAGGCCTACCCCCTTTTCAGTATTGATAGTTTGAAAATGGACCCGTCCCCCTGTATAGCGAATGATCTCAAGATTTCTCTGAATAGCTACATCTTCAGCAAGATTTGGAATTCCCTTTACGCCTAACATAGTTGAGTTTTCGCCTTCATGCATATGTCCAAAAATAGCCAATAAGGGGTCATAGGCATGGTCAAAAAGAACACCACTAAACTTCTGAAGATACTGGAGGGTTTTCAGGTATCTGTCTCCATTGGCTAAAGACTTCAATCCTTCTCCAAAAACAGTAACCCCTGACTGATGGTGCATATCAAGAATTTCTGTAAAATTTTCCCCATCCGTATTCTTGGTAACCGCTCCTTGAATCAAGAATTCAGGAGTATATCTTTTGGCTCGGTTCAGTACAAAATCAACATCACCTTTAGATTGTATTACAGGTTCTGTATTGGGCAGGATAACAGCTGCTGAAAAACCACTTGCTACTAAGGATTCTGCAAGACTTTCAATAGACTCCTTATATTCAAGTCCAGGCTCTCCCATTCCGCATCTAAGATCAATCCAACCTGTTGATACTATCCATTTGGAAGCGTTGATTTCTTGGTCGAAGTTTGATGTATTGCTTTCAGAAGCTGGTGAAAACGCTCCTTTTTCAAAAACATAATCCTTTGATTCTTCTAAACCAGCAGGATCAATAGTACGGAGGCCTTTAAATAAAATAGACATTAAAATTTACTTTGATGCAAAGCTGCAATAATATTCCAAAAATGAAAAATAGTATTTCAAAATAAGATTTCCATAAACCCAAAAAAAAGCCCTAAGGAATAAACCAAAGGGCTTTGAATAAATGAGGCGGCGGCCTACTCTCCCGGGTGTAACCCCAGTACCATCGGCGCTGCAGGGCTTAACTTCTCTGTTCGGGATGGGAAGAGGTGGGACCCCTGCGCCAGGCCGCCTAAATCTTTGTGGTATAACCACTTAATAATTTAAGTTCTGCTCCGGTCTTCCGACTTT
>NZ_LMXN01000013.1 GCF_001442615.1 Algoriphagus resistens
CTAATTTTTTAGATATAAATCCTATCCTATGGACGTAACGTCCCAAACCTGAAAACGCTACAATGGAAGCAAAAAACACTCCCCATGAGCAGATTCATTACAGATTCACTTTCTTCCCCATAGCTAAATGCTTTGGGCCAAATGAACTATAAACAAAGTGATAATAAAAGAAATTCTGAGTGGCAAGAAATCAGCTCCCCTACTTGGATTGGTGGCTCAATCAATAGACCTTCAAACTACCTAGAAACATAGATTACCATAAGCGATCACACTCACAAAGTTTGATAAATTAAGATTCCGGGAAGTCCTTTTTCGGGATAGTCACTAAAAGTAGGAAACCTAATCCAACAAGAAAAAATATGCCAAGAGAAAGCGCAGAGTTTCTCATACTCCCCGTGATTTGTTCTATGAATCCATAGGAAAAGGTTCCTAATACAATCGCAAGTTTCTCTGTCACATCATAAAAACTGAAATAAGAAGCGTGATCAGTGGTACGTACCGGAATCAATTTGGAAAATGTGGATCTGGATAGGGATTGTATCCCCCCCATAACCAATCCAACTACAAAAGCCAAGGCGAAAAACTCATAAACCGTGTAGACATAATAAGCTCCACCACAGATCCCTACCCACACCAAAACCATAATTACCAAACTTTGCTTATTACCGTACTTCTTCGATATAAAGGCAAAGAAATAACTCCCCGCTATTGCTACTAGCTGGATAATCAAAATAGTCATGATCAACTGATCTCCAGGTAAGCCAAGCTCTTTGTCTCCAAAGGTAGCTGCTAAATACATCACTGTCTGAACACCCATTGAATAAAAGAAGAAAGATGCCAAGAAACGGTTCATTACCTTAATCTGCTTCACTTCATTCCACACTTTCCGGATCTCAAGATAGCCTTTGATTAGAAATTCCTTCTTTATATCCTTACCAAAAGGGTTCTTGGGAAGAACACGGAAGGAAATCTGGGAAAAACCAGCCCACCATAATCCTGTAATCAAAAATGAAACCCGAGCTGCCATTCCTCCATCAGACAACATAAACCAAGAAGGAAATTGAATCATCAGCAAATTGATCACCAAAAGTATTACGCTACCTATGTAACCGAGTGCATACCCCTTTGCACTTAGAATATCATACTTATCCGGTGTAGTGATCTCAGGAAGATAGGCGTTGTAGAAGACGATACTTCCAGCATATCCCACACTTGCCAATACACTAAAGCAAATGCCCCATTCAAGATTATTACCCTCGAAGAAAAACAGAGCAACGCAGGATAAAGAACCCAGGTATGCAAAGAACTTCATAAACTGAAGTTTTTTTCCACTAGCATCAGCAATACCCGAAAGTATCGGCGATATCAACGCTATTATCAGAAACGAGAAAGAAATGGAGTACGAGTATAAAACTGTGTTGACGATCTGAAATCCAAAAAAGTCAACTTTGTCATCTGCGTTAAGCCCCTTGGTGACGCTGTTGAAATAAACAGGAAAAATAGTTGAGGTAATGACCAGGCTGTAAACCGAATTTGCCCAGTCGTACATTGCCCAGGCGTTCTGAACTTTCCCGGCATTTTTAAGAGAGGATAGCATAGTATAAAAAAAAACTATCCCGAGTTTTTCGGGATAGTTTTACTGTATCGATTAGATAGAATTAATCTTGATCAACTTTTCCGATAGAGGCATACAGGATTCTTCTTGCATCCGCTTCCCTCAATTCATTCTGAACATCGGAGATCGGTCCCATTTTCACATCCCTATCAATCTTCATAGAAATCGTGATTCCAGGACGGTCAGCCTCGGGTAGTAAATCTCTTTCTTGGTTTACCCACTGCACAATATCCGGAACTTGCACAAGTGCATCATTTGCCTGAACTCGTGGTTCAGTACCATATAAACCACTATTCTTAGGTTTTCCTATGAAAAGATAAGAAATAAGTGATTTCTTCTGAAGTTTCTGAAGCTGTGTGGCTTGGGGAATCTTCTGCTCCACCAATATCTCCTGCTCTCTCAACACAGTAGTAACCATGAAGAAAAAGAGCAACATAAATATAATATCTGGTAAAGCGGATGTAGGTATACTAACCTCCGCTTTTGTCTTCTTTCCAAACTTTGCCATATTAGTTTCCTCCTATCTTATTAGGTTCTGCTATAGATATCGCCATAGGCAATCCCTCTTTTCCTCGGTCAATAAGACTTTGCTCAGCATCCGTTTTACCTGTCAAGGCTCTATACTCGTCTGTACTAAGATTAACGCGGGCAGCATATATATCAAAATATGCTTTCTTAGCCAAATCAAATACCTCAAGGTATTTCTCATAGCTCGTACCCCGGTCAGTCTTAATAGACACAACAGCATCGCCTGGATCATCAGATGACTCCGGGTCTCTTGCTGACAACGCTTTTAATGAGGCGGGAAGAGAATTGTACAAAGCCGTACCTTCTTCACTAGGTGATCCAAAGTTGAGTATGAAAGCCTTGATGTCTTCATCCAAGTTATCAATCTCACCATATTCGTCCTCTACAAATAGCTGATCATTGGCATTGATAAGAATAGTAAAGATATTCCTTGCATTCAAATCAATCTCTGGAGGTGGGTTGTTCGGATCCAGCTTCGGAGGAAGGACATTTAAAATACCTTTATCCGATGCGATCGTGGTGGTGACGAGAAAGAAGATCAGTAGCAGGAAAGCAATATCTGCCATAGAGCCTGCATTGACCTCCGTACCCATTCTATTTTTCTTTCTAGCCATATTACTTTATCGCTTTAGTAATTTCTGTCAATACAATACTTCCGAGAGCAACGATTGAAAGAATATAAGTGGTAATAAGCATTCCCCCAACCAACTGAGATCCCTCAGGAGTTAAATTGAAAGGAGAAGCTTCAAATTTAGGAAGCACTTCATTGCTCGAAATAGAGTAAGCAATAAAGAACAATACAACTATACCAACAATTCCTATTGCAGTTTTAAGCAAGCTTTTTGGATTATCCAAAGACTTGATTAATGGCATTAAAACCGCCACTACAGCACCAATTGCGATTAGGATGTAACTTCCGTATAATAAGATGTCATAAGTATCCATAATGTAGTTTTCTTTGAGGTTAATGTTTATATAATGGCCCTACAAACCGACGACTTACTTGCCAGTCAATTTGTGCTTAACCAAAATATCAACCAATGTAATGGAAGCATCTTCCATGTCATTAACCAAAGAATCAATTTTTGCCACACAATAGTTGTAGAACAACTGAAGGATAATCGCAACGATCAAACCGGCAACGGTAGTCAAAAGGGCGATTTTGATACCACCTGCTACCAGAGAAGGAGAGATATCACCAGCCGCTTCAATGGAGTCAAATGCACCGATCATACCGATTACAGTACCCATGAAACCCAACATTGGAGCCAGAGATATAAATAGAGATATCCAAATCAGGCCTTTCTCCAATCTACCCATTTCTACCGAACCATAGGAAATAATAGACTTCTCTACCATTTCAATTCCTTCTGAGTATCTCATCAAACCTTGTGTAAAGATAGACGCTACTGGGCCTTTGGTGTTTTTAGTAACATCCTTAGCTGCTTCTACTCCACCTGATTCTAGCGCATCTTCTACTTTAATCAACAATTTCTTAGTGTTTGTCGTAGAAAGGTTCAGGGTGATGATTCTTTCTAAAGCAACCGCTAGACCCAAGATCAAACAGATCAATACAGGAGTCATGTAAAGGGGATCACCTTCGATGAATTTCTCCTTTACTACTTGGTGGAAGCTTAGCTCCTCTTCGACGATTTCATCATCTACAATTGTGGGAGATGCAGCAGGCTCAACTGCTACTGGGGCTGTTTCTTCTTGTGCTACAGTATCTTCTGCCTCTTGTGCGTTAGCAAAAACAGGTGCGAATAGGATGCCTGCAAGCATGAACAAAGCGATTAACTTTCTCATAATGTGGATTTTAAATAGACTTTTGATAAAGGTTAAATGGTTTCTAATCTAGAATCGAGTTTTAAAGTTATCATTTTTTAATTTCAAAAAACAATGGCCTCTTTTAGATTTTTTCGAAAAATCAGGCTTATATCTTAAGAATAAGCAAGCTTTTACACGAACGGAAGTATTTCCTTTTACTATAAAAAAGAGGCTTTTCTCCAAAACTCGACGGTAAGGTTCTTATTTTTTTGCAGAAAGAAAAATAAAAATGTCTCTTAAAGGACAGCTTTTTATTAATTGATCAGAATGTGTTGATTTATTGGTTATTAGAAAGTGGCAGAATATTACCGAAATCCGCACTTTACCCATTATTCATGCAATCAAGTCTCAAAACTTAATTGAAATTTGAACTTGTGTCGCCGTGAGAATTAACAAAAATTAAAATTTAGCGAGTATTAATTTTATGTTTTGAGAGTTTTTTCTGTATGAAAATTTGTTTGCCACAACAGAAGTAGAATCCTTAATTCTAAAGTTGATCTTTGTAATTATTTACCAGAAAATAAGTAAGTTGACAACTTAACCCCTTATTATGCATATAAAAGCAAAAGCCAAGGAGGTTTTAATCCTTGGCTTTATAATCCCGAAAAGCTACCCTCTAATTCTCAGTCACTAGCGTCACAATAGATCTAGCTGGTATACTGACATCCCCCCCCATAGTATCCGTCTTTACAGACTCCAGACTCTTGTCCTTAGAGGTAATATATAGGCTTTTAACCGAAGTGGAAACCCCATCATCGGAAATAGTCACTTTCACATCCTTGACTCCTGAATTCACCAGTACCAAAATAACTTCTTTTTGATCTGCAGATTGATAAGCCGAAACTAAAAACTCCGGAGAATGTTGCTTTTTGCTACTTAATTCCACTCCAATCCGCTGATAACCAGGCCTGATAAATCTACTGTAATTCCCCAAAGCCCAGAGCATTTTGCTCTCATAAAAATCACCGTCTTCTTTTTCCTTATCTATGTAAATCAGGCCATCCTTATAATCATAAGGTGAAATAGCGAGCCACCAATGCCACGCACTCGCACCAGACACCGTAAGATCATTATGGATTACTCTAGCCAAATATAGTGCAGGGTTAATTCCCATATCTCTACCACTTCCATTGATTTCTCCGCCATTATCACCCAGAATACAGTATTCACTCATCCAATAACGTAATCCTTCTACTTTCCTAAGTGCAGCATTAAGATTTATTCGCTGCTGTACAGCCGACTCATACGGCGAGGTGGTAAAATAACTGTGCGCGGAGATTGTGTTGCTCAAATGCTCCAAGTCTCCGATGAAATCGGCAGATTCTGGGTTGAAAAAACCCATGACCTGTTCCCCTCGACCTTCTTTATCGGCTTGCTCATAGAGGTAATTGATTTTGCCGGCTTCCGCTACATCTATTTTTGTATCCAGCTTATTCCTACTCAAAGCATGATCGACTGCCTTGGCAATCCCTGTTATTTCACTGTTCCGGAAGGGAGTTCCCTCCTGGCCTCCATCAGACCAGTCCCATTGAGGTTCGTTGACTGGACTTATATAGTCTACCTGAAGTCCTTTTTCAACAAGCCCTTTGGTGACCTGCGCAAGGTATTCTCCGAAAGCCTCATAGTTTTCTTCAGAGAGATTTGACTGACCATTATCGGCGAAGGCCTTTCCGGATTTGGTCATAGACACAGGAGGGCTATTGGAGAAAATCAACAATTTTTTTACACCAAATTCTTGTGCCGCTTTTGCAAACCAAACCTGTCCCGCCTGCTTACCCCAGTCATAGGTCCCGTCCGAAGACAAAAAAGATTCCGCTCTCCTCCACTCATCGCGGATTCTGCTCTTCTCACCTTGCTCAGCACTGCCTGCGCCCACATTAAATCTCCAAAGAGATAATCCTATTCCTTTAGGATTTCCCTTTTCATCTGACTCATTGCTGAAAAGCAGTTCGGCTATAGCATTTCTCTTTTGATCTGGCCAAAGTCCCACAAACTGGCCTGACCAAGCGTCCGAAGCACCAAAATGCTCGATCACCTGATGGGCCTCATCCCGGACCAGATTTATCCCGATAGTCTCCTCAAAGGGTTTATCCATCTGCTTCTCCTGACCGGAACTTTGGCATGCATACACTACTGCGCACGATAGAAAAAGAGACCCCTTGAAAAAGGTTTTCATTTTCACCATTCTTCTAATTATCATCACCTAAAAGTTTTAAAAAAAGGGAAACTTAAATGCTTCCCTTTTAACTTATCAATAGCCAGGGTTTTGTTCCAGCTGATTATTTGAAGCCAAAATTTCAGATCTAGGAATTGGCAACCAGTAATTTTGTGTTTCAAACTTCTTTCCACTCAAAGATACCTTCCTTGAATAAGTCAAGCTACCATTTTCCGCTTTCACTATTTCTATGCCATATGCAGGCGTGTTTTCTACTTCATCAGCAGTCATCCATCTTCTCACATCATAGTATCGATGCTCTTCAAAAGCAAGCTCAATTCTACGCTCGTGATGAATTCTTTCTCTCATCTCATCCTGACTGAGACCTGTAGGCAATGGAGGCATTTCTACTCCGCTCCTACTTCTGATCGCATTGATCGCATCATATACACTTGCATCTGGGCCCGCTGCCTCATTTTGGGCCTCCGCATAGTTCAACAGGATTTCTGCATAGCGGAAGTAAATCCAATTTTGTGTACCAGCTACTTCCCATGGATTTTGTATGGGCAGGTCTTCATCGATGAATTTCCTTAAATAATATCCCGTCTTGCTTGTATTCCAGTTAGAAGGGCCACCCTGGCTATCTCTTCCATTGGGAAGGAAAGTCTCTACTTCTCTATCTCTGTACGGCGCCCCGTTGAAAAGAATACTTTCATAAAATCTAGGATCCCTGTTTTCATAAGGTGCACTGGCCTGCTCCTCATTATCCCAGCTGAACGGCGTGCCATCCATCATTTCATAATCATCAATCAGATTTTGAAGCGGTACGTTACCTCCCCAGCCATCGTAGCCATTTGGGCCGTTTGCTATCTCCAGTGCCGTATGTCTTGCATTGATATTGTAATATCTGGCGAAAATGATTTCTGAGTTGCTCTGAGGGGTCAAAAACAACTCACCATAACCGCTTTGGTAGAGACTGTATTGACCTAAATCCATCACTGCCTGTGCCGCCTGTGCAGCTTCTTGCCACTTCTGGGTGTCACTGCCTCCGTCATTGTATAACGGACTGGCTGCGTAGAGCAACAGTCGTGACTTCAATGCCAAAGCAGCACCTCTCGTAGCTCTGCCTTCTAACCACGCACCGCTGTTCGTCTGCGGCAAAACTGCCGCTGCTTCATCCAGTTGCTGGCTCGCATAAGCTATAGCCTCTTCCTTTGGGATTCGCTCATAGAAAGAAGGATCACTGAAGTCGTCTCCCAGTTGAGCTACATTATCTCCCATGAAGACCACATCTCCGTAGTTTTTGATCAGGTCAAAGTATCGGAAAGCGCGGATAAACTTCAATTCAGCGATCAGCAAATCCTTGCCAGACTGGCTCATTTCCAGCTCACCGATATTTGCTAAGGCATAATTACACTCCCTGATACTTCTATAGGACCTTCCCCAGAATGCACCTGCTATCCCTGTATTCTGTGGAGAAAGCTGGCCTTGCTGGATAAACCAGGTATTATCATCGTTATTATAAATAGACTCATCTGTAAGCGAGCTCCACATGGCGTATTCAAAACCACGTCCAAAACCTGGTTGGTAGGCATCTCCCTCTTTATTGGTTAATCTGACTCCTAAGTATCTATTGATCACATATGCCTCAAAGAGGGTAGAATCTGAAAGTATGGACGCATCAGACACCCGGTCTGTAGGGACTACGTCCAGAAAATCTTCTTGACAACCAACCAGCAAAAATCCGATCAGCGCAAGCCCCATAAAGGGTTTGAAAATATTTTTATTAGTCATTTTGGTCGGGTTTAGAATTGAATGTTTACACCAAGATTGATGATTTTCTGCTGCGGATAGAATTGACCGCTTTCACTGGATCCTTCAGGATCATAGTCTTTCACCTTGGTAAGCGTGAATAGGTTGAAGGCATTTGCATAAACCTTCAAGCTGCTTATCGAAAGCTTATCCAAAATCGGCTGAGGTACATTGTAACCAATCTGTACATTTTTCAACCGGGCAAAACTGGCATCATTCAACCAGAAATTATTGCGGAACAAGCCTCCACTGACCGCCGAAGAAGCGCGTTCACTTACGCGAGGAAAGGTACCTTCTGGGTTTGAAGGGGAATACCTGTTGTCTGCCCAACTGCTGTAAAAGTTGCCGACAGTGCCTGATTCAGGCAACACATATTGATTAACCTGGGACTGCCCCGAAATCACGGCCGCAAAATCCCAGTTTTTCCAGGCTGCATTCAGGGTTACGCCAAAGGTGATCTGCGGAATGTTACCATATTTTGTTCTGGTCATATCATCCGCATTAATCTCACCGTCACCGTTGAAATCTTCATAAATCAAATCCCCAACTAGTGCACCGGGAACATGTGGGGTATTATCCAGCTCTTCCTGGCTTCTGAAAATCCCAATAGCATTGTAAAGCAAATACGTGTTCATGGCATTTCCTGTCTGGCGCTGATAATCCAACACACCTGGTGCCTCATCTATATAAACAATTTCATTTTTGGCATAAGTGAAGTTTCCTGATACGCCAAAGCTGAAATCCCCTTCATACTGATACCCTACTGTGGACTCAAAACCATGGCTTTTCACTTCCCCAATATTTTCCGCAGGAACTAATGATTCTCCATCATACGGATTTACGATTCCTGAAGAACCCGGAATAGAAGCATTTCTTATCGTTAATATTTTACTTCTGTCCTGTTGGAAATAAATAAATTCAGTAGTGAATTTCTTCAACCAAACTGCATTGAAGCCGATGTCGGTTTTCGTAGCCACTTCCCAGGTAATATTCGGGTTGGCAAGCCGGGTAAGATCAATACCTGTATTCACCTCATCACCTAACACGTAGCGGTTGTTGAAGGAGTAATTGTCAAAATACTGGAACTGGCCTACATTGTCATTCCCCAGCTTACCGTAGGATGCTCTGAATTTCAAATCATCAAAGAAGCTTACCTTATCTCTAAACCAGCTTTCTTCGGAGATTCTATAGCCCAGAGATAGGGATGGAAAAAATCCATACCTGCTACCATCAGGAAAGTTAGATGACCCATCTACCCTCATCTGCAACTCCGCCAAATATTTCTCATTATAGTTGTAGGCGATTCGGCTTAAATAACTTTTTCTGGTGTAGTTATAGCTACTTCCCCAGTTGTCATAATCAGCCGCAGCTGCTCCACCCTGAGATAATTCGGGGGTTTCCGCTGTAGGAAAATGAAGCCTTGAGGCCCCCAACGTATGGGACCTGTTTTCACTCTGTTCGTATCCGGCAAATGCATCAATAAAGTGGTCTCCGAAATAATGCTTAAAGTTCAGTCGGATGTTAGAAACCATCATAGATTGAGAATAGTGTGACTCAGAAAGTGTAGGCTGTTGATCCGGACCTCCACCTACTACGACTGGATTGTATGAGTCCCCCGTGCGATCATAATTATATAAGGTGTAAGGTTTGCTGAAGTTTCTGGATCGATCCGAACTTTCATCCACTGAGAAAAACCCTTCTGCTGAAAGCCCTTCCAAAAATCCAAACTCGTATTTACCTCTAAGGATGCCATTAAACACATAGCGTGGATTATGATTCAGTCCACCTTGATCTGTAGCCATGATCACAGGATTGGAATTCTCTATTCCTGATGAAGGAAGACCATTTGGATAGACAGCCGGTACGGTTGGGTAAGCTCGGTAGATTGAACGAAAAATATCTCCTGCACCAGACGTTGGATATTGCCTGTCTTCTTTTCTCCCTGCCAGAGACAACCCAACGGTCAATCGTTCAGTAATGTCAGCATCCACATTGGATCTGAAGCTATATTGATCATAGCGGGTCGCACCATCTCTGTACAATCCGTCTTGACCTGTTTTACCTAAAGACAAGAAATAAGTTACATTCTCTGATCCACCTCTAATACTCAGATCATGCTGGCTTTGCAGTGCGGTATTGTTCAGTGCTGCCGCTGCCCAATCTGTATTGGGATAATTAACCGGGTCTGATCCATTCCCGAACAAGCTTAACTCATCATCGCTATACACCTGGTTCATCCCTCCCTGAGGGTTGTTATAATAAGCTATTTCATTTCTGATCTGTGCATAAGTGGATGCATTAGCCATTTCCGGTAATCTTGTCGGTGAAGAGAATCCTTGATTGAAGCTGTAAGAAATCACAGGCTTCCCGGATTTACCTCGCTTTGTGGTCACCAAAATCACCCCATTTGCAGCCCTGGAACCGTAGATAGCAGCTGAAGCATCCTTCAAAACCGAGATGCTTTCAATATCATTTGGATTGAGTCGCTCCAAACCGCCAATTTGACCTGGCACACCGTCCACTACGACCAGCACATCATTGTTTCCTGTGGTAGCAAGGCCCCGGATACTGATGCTTGATCCATCGTAGCCTGGCTCACCGCCTCTGTTATTTGCGATAAGCCCTGAAAATCTTCCGGAAAGCGAATTTGAAATGTTCGGCTGAGGACTATTCTGAAGATCTCTTCCCTCTACCTGAGAGACAGACCCCGTGAGTGTTGCTTTCTTCTGCTCCCCATAACCCACTACTACTACCTCATTTAGAGATTGTTCATCCGGGGCAAGTTGTACCGTAATGTTACTTTCCCCACTTTGTATCACACGTTCCAGTGTCGCATATCCTATAAAGGAGATACTCAAAGTAGCATTTTCTGTAGGAGTAAATGACAAAGTGAAATTGCCATCCAAATCTGTCACGGCACCTGTAGTAGTGCCCTTCAATAAAACCGAAGCTCCCGGGAGCCCCATCCCAGTTTCGTCAAGCACCTGACCTGAGATTTTTTGTTGACCAAATGCATTGGGCACACTGCATATCATTACTAGCATAAATGATATACAATACAGCCATGCCTTGGCTGGTAATTGTGTTAGCATGTTTTTTTAGGTTTGTTGTTAACTATTGATAAGTCTAGGGGCTAAGTGAAAAAATCGCTTAGTCACCGCAACAATGTTCAAAAAAATCCGAATCAAGTATGGGACACAAATCAGCAATTTATGGGGCATAAAATGGGCGTATGGCCACCATTTAGGATATTATTGGTTTTATTCAGTACATTTTTCGTGATTGTGGGCTGATGAGACACGTTGCTATAACATTTCTGCTGCTCTGCATTTCTTTGATAGGAAATGCCCAACAACTTGATCCAAGATCTATACTTTCGGATCAGAATCACCTTACATTCTACCTACTGGACGTAGAAAACGGACTATCCAATAATTACATCAACCATATTGAGCAAGATTCTTTGGGATTCATCTGGATAGCCACTATCGATGGACTTAACCGCTACGACGGTCACACCTTCCATATTTATAGAAAAAGCAATCTTAACCCTCACTCTGGGCCCGCTGCTAACTACATTGAGCATTTAGAAATCGGACAAGACCAGCAACTTTTGTTGGCCACAAACAAAGGATTAAGTGGATATGAACCGAAATCTGACTTTTTCAGCCATTTTGAAACTATCAATGGCCCTATCCAAAATGCTATCAGTTATGTTCTCAATGGGCCAAAAGGACAGAAAATCATTGCCAATTATGAAGGTGGTGTGCATATAATAGCTTCTGACAGCATTACTTCCTCTTTCTCTCATTCCCCCGGCCGCACAAACACCCTTTCGTCCACCCGGATTTCGTCTTTGGCTCTTCAGGGTGATTCAGTGCTATGGGTGGGACATTTTGACAAGGGGCTGGATAAAATCGATTTGAGGAGCAAAGCAGTGCTTAACATGGCCCACATAAATCCATCATTCCCTGAAACCGTCAATTCTCTCTACACAGATGAGCAAGGAAACCTTTGGGTAGGCTCTAATGATGGAATCCGTGTCATTACCACTAGCTCTGACACTTTACGAATCAAAGCGGCTGAATATCCTCAAGGGGGATTAAGCGATGGAAATATACTTTGCTTTGAAAAAGGCCCTGCGGGAAATCTTTGGATTGGTACCCGAAACGGCGGATTGAATATTCTGAATTCAACGCTATTTTTAAAAGACCAAGTCCTACAACTCAAGTGGTTTCTGCCACAACAAGACGGATCGAGTGTATTCAACAGAACCGTATCTTCTCTGAAACTCGCAGATGACGACTATATGTGGATCGGAACCAGTACCGGGTTGAATTTCGTGAATCCCTCTGGGGATCCTGTAAAACTTATCAACAGAAACCTATCCAAGAAACAAACTATTTCGCACGACCGAATAGGCTCATTGGCTGAAGGCAAAAACGGAAGCATTTGGATAGGTACCGATGGCGGTGGACTTGATCACTATTTTCCCCAAACAGAAACAATCCTACATTTCGAACATAATCCCGCCAATCCACAAAGCCTTTCCAATAATTATATCATTTCCCTTTTAGAGGATAGCCAGAACAATCTCTGGGTAGGGACATATCAGGGAGGGCTGAATTTATTGAACGCTTCCACCGGACACTACAAGCATTATCTTCAGGAAAGCCAAGAAAACGGGAACGATGTGCGGGTCATTTTTGAAGGTAAAAATGGGCAGATCTGGGTGGGCACCAACCGGGGTGGACTGTACCGCTACCATCCTCCGATAGATGATTTTGACTATGTCAAACTGCTCGGCAAAATAGACATCCGTGATATCGCGGAGGACGACTTGGGTAATCTGTGGCTGGCAACCTTTGGCGATGGCATAATCAGGTACAACTACCTGACAGGGGAGCAGGAACTTTTCAATGAAAAAACCACCCCCGGATTTCCGGTTGAAGTAGTTTTCGCTATAGAAATTCTAGACAATGGAGATGTATTGGCGGGAAGTAGATACGAAGGTTTAGTCAGGTTAAATCCCCAGAATAAAAAATTCACATTATTCACTGATGAAAATGGGCTGAGTAATAATTCCATCAATAGCCTGGCTAAAGGAAAAGACGGTAAAATATGGATGGGAACCTACCATGGCATCAGCTATTTCGACCCCAAAACAAATACCGTCGGCAATCTGAATTCGATCAATAATATCCAACTCAGTGAATTCAATATTGGAGCTTCTTTGGTCACCGCTTCTGGGGATGTATATCTGGGCGGGAACAAAGGAATCAACGTGTTCCACCCGGAAACCTTAGAAAACCAATCAGCCAGCTACCCACTTATTTTTACCGATTTAAGGTTAATGAATAAAAAAGTATCGGTAAACTCCAGTGCCGAAGGTTTTCAACTTGAGCACAGCCTCCCCTATCTCAAGCAGCTCAAGCTTACCCATAAGCAGAGCTTGATCTCTCTGGACTTTGTAGCACTGAAATTCCCTTTGGGGAAAGATGTAAACTATGCTTACAAACTTGAGCCGTTTCATAGCCAATGGATAGAAACTAACCACACCGGAACAGCAAATCTTAGCAATATCCCTCCCGGAAATTACACGATGAAAGTTAAGGCCAGCTCAGGACCTATGTCAATTTCAGAAAACGAACTAGCCATCTTCATTGCACCCCCTTTCTGGAAAACCTGGCCCGCTTATCTACTGTATGTTATCCTGATCATGGTAGTGACTATTACCGGAATGAGGTATTATTCAGAAAGGTTGAAATTGAAAAACTCCCTTCTTTTTGAGAAAAAACAACGCGTATTGGAACATGAACTCAATGAAGAGCGAGTTCAGTTTTTCACTGGGTTTTCTCATGAGCTAAAAACTCCTTTGACCTTAATTATGGCTCCGCTGGATGACCTACTTATGGATATCAAGAACTCCAAGCATCTAAAAGGCATAAAGTTGGCCCAAAAGAACGCAAAATACCTACACGAGATGATTTCCAGACTTCTGGAGTTTAGAAATGCCGAGCTGAATGTCAATCAGCTTGATTTAAAGTCCCAGTCAATCCCCAAACCTATCAAGCAATGGGTAGAGCAATATCAGCCTCTGGCAAAACATAAAGGAATCAGGCTTAAAAGCCAGTTACCAAAGACAGACTTCTCCGCTGAAGTGGATCTCCAGAAGTTCCATATTATTTTCAATAACCTTTTGTCAAACGCGCTAAAGTATTGCCAGCAGAAAGATCAGATCAGCGTTTCGTTAGAAGAAAAAGAGGACGATTTTGAGCTAGTCGTAAGTGACAATGGCCCAGGAATTCCCTTTGAAGATCAGAGCCGTATTTTCAACTGGTACTATCAGAGTGAAGCAACTGCCAAAGAGCAGGGGGCGGGAATCGGTCTGGCATTGACCAAACGATTGATAGAAGATCACCATGGCACTATACATGTGCTCAGCACTCCTGGAAACGGCAGTACTTTTTCAATTTTAATTCCCAAAAAAGCCAATACTAAAAAGACATTTTTGTCTGGCAAATCCAACAGTAAAGAATGGATGCCCGAGCTGAGTCCTATTAAGTCGGAAACTGCTGTCAATTTCGACCTTAATGAAAACAAGGAAGTTCTACTCATTATAGATGACAATCCCCAGATTCTTGAATACCTAAACAACTCTCTCTGCGGTGAATATGATCTGATCTTTGCCAAGAATGGTCAGGAAGGATTTGAGAAAGCTGTACAGTTTATACCTGATCTGATTATTTCAGATGTCATGATGCCCAAGAAAAACGGAATTGATTTGTGCGGGGTTCTGAAAGAGAATCACGGCACCACACATATTCCCGTGATTTTGCTTTCCGCCAAAGACGGTACCGATAGTATCACTTCAGGTTTTGGAAAAGGAGCTGATGATTACATTACAAAGCCATTTAAAAGTCCGATTTTAAAATCCCGTATAAGAAATCTACTGGAAGCAAGGATCCGAATGCGTACTTATTACCTCGGTAAAAATACTCAAACAGCTGAGCTGACCCCTTCCGAAAAGAATGCCATCAACAAGGAAAAATCATTTTTAAAAGAATTGGAAGGACATATCTTGGCTGGCATCTCCCAGCAGACAACCGATGTGGATACAATATCCCAAGCCATGGGAATGAGCAGGACTTCTCTTTTTAGAAAATTAAAAGCACTTACCGGCCAAAACATCAACCAATACATACGAACCGTCAAAGTGCTAAAAGCCGCATCGCTTATAAAAGAAGAGAATCTGGGCGTTGCCCAAGCCGCTTATGAAGTCGGTTTTACAAGTACCAAATATTTCAGAAAGCTGTTTAAGGAACAATTCGGATTCCTGCCTTCAGAGGTGAATGAGGTAGATGATGAGCAGTAGTAATTCGACTTATAATTCAGTGGGAAAGGGAGTAAATTCCGCTTGGATAGCCAATCTTCATAGTAGCCGTTTCATAAAAGGTTGATAAATAGAATAAATATATGAGCGTTTGATTAAGGGGATTGCCGTATTGAGGCAACTGGTCAGTGTAGCTTTATATTTTCAAATGCAACAAGCATAAAAAATGACAGAACTAATAAGATTTATAAATAGCTTTCAAGAACTAGATACTGAGACAGAGCAGATTATCAAAAAATACTTTGTAAAAGAAACACTTAAGAAAAATGAATTCATCATTGAAGAGGGGCAGATTTGTAAAAAAGTTTGTTTTATCCAATCTGGATTAGTCCGTCGATTTTACCTAAAAGATGGACAGGACATCACGGAGTGGATCTACCATAGTAATCAGTGGATAACATCTTTGAGCAGCTTTTTTGAACAAAAACCGTCATTCGAGTATTTACAGGCATGTGAAGAAACAAAAATCTATTCTTTGTCCTATTCGGATGAGCAAAAGCTGTTAGAATATCCATTATTTTCAAAGTTCCATATCAAACAACTCCGGCTATACCTTGCAAAGCTCAACGAGTTTCATCATATCTATAAATTGATGAGTGCTCCAGAAAAGTATACCTATTTACTCACCTATTTTCCTGAAATCATTCTAAAAGCAAAATTAAAGCATATTGCTTCTTTAATGGACGTTACTCAGGAAACCTTAAGTCGTATCAGGGCCTCAATTAATTGATCCTACATCAAAAAAACTCCTTCTTACTTACCTGATATTTGCAACCTTAATTAATCAAACAGTGGAAAGATGATTTCAAACTATGCAATAATTGGGAGTAAGGCTCAAATAGGAAAAAATGTACACATTGGCAATTTTACGACCATTGAAGATGATGTGGTCATTGGGGACAACACTTGGATAGGAAATAATGTAAACATCCTTGATGGTGCCAGAATCGGAAGAAATTGTCAGATATATCCCAATTCTGTACTATCAGGGGTTCCACAAGATTTAAAATATAAAGGAGAATATACCACATTAGAAATTGGTGATCGTAATATTATTAGAGAATTTGTAACCATAAATAAAGGCACGAAATCAAAACTAAAGACCACGATTGGCAACAATAATCTACTGATGGCAAATGCTCATATCGGGCATGACTGTTCAATTGGGAATCACTGTATTATTGGGGTTGGTGTTGGAATGGCCGGAGAAGTAATTGTCGGTAATTGGGCAAATATAAGTGGGCTAACCGGTATACATCAATTCTCAGTAATTGGAGACCATTGTATGATTGGTGGCTTCAGTAAGATTGTTAAAGATATTCCACCCTATGTGATAGCAGCAAGAGAACCCCTTAGTTATGAAGGTATTAATACTGTAGGCTTAAAAAGAAGAGGCTTTGACTCTGAAAAGATTGATGAGCTGAAAGCGATCTATCGGGTTATATTTCAGGAAAAGAAGAATACAACGCTTGCTTTGGAACATGTTAAAAACAATTTTAAGCAGACAAAAGAGCGGGATGAGATTCTTTGTTTCATAAAAAAATCCACCAGAGGTATAATTAAAGGTAAAAGTGGCTAAGAATGTCCGTTGCCAATTGGGTAGGCAACTATGAACCACAGGCTTAGGGTACCTCTACGTCACTCCCCAAAGGTTTGTTTAAGATATATATCAATTGATAAATTGTAAATTCAGGATGATGATCCAGATTGCCGCAAATTGGGATGCTATTTTTTTAATTGAGGCGCCGTTTTTCTTCCAGAGAGCTTCTTAAGCAATTATCTCCTTTTTGACATTAATTGAATTCTCAAATGGTTTAAAATCTAAAGTCTCCATAATTGGATCAAGGAATTATTTTTGATTTTTCAAATTTACTTAAATAGCGAATGACTATCAATATAACAGATTTAACCTGACATTAATTGTCTGGCGGATAGATTTTTGGATTGAAGCAAAAGATAAAAAATCTGTTACACTAGGATTTATTAACATCCTATTCAAAAAAAAAAACCTAACCATCATTATTTCTGACAGTTAGGTTTTCAACTTGCAGAGAGGAAGGGATTCGAACCCTCGATACCCTCACGGGTATACACGCTTTCCAGGCGTGCTCCTTCAACCACTCGGACACCTCTCTAGGTTGATTTACCGATCCTTATAGCGAATCGGAGTGCAAAGAAAATTATTATTAGTGCCGTTTCCAAATTATCCCGGAAAATAGCCGATGAAATTGCAATTAAGCACTCATCTCGCCCGCCAATGGCACTTTCAGCTTCTCTATAATGTCTGAATGTCTGTCTTCCTGCCCCAGTAAAAACATTAGTTTAGTCACTGCTGCTTCGGTAGTCATATCTGTTCCACTGATCACTCCCACATTCAGCAATTCCTTGCTGGTCTCATAGCGTCCCTGAATTACGCGTCCACCATTACATTGTGACACATTTAAGATGATTATTCCTTTCTTGATGGCTTTTTGCAATGAATTCATAAACCACTCTTCACTCGGACTATTGCCCGAACCATAGGTTTCCAATACGATTGCCTTTAGTCCTTTAATGCCCAGAATAGAATCTATGACATTCTGTGTGATTCCAGGGAAAAGCTTGAGAATAAGCACATTGTTGTCAAGTGAGTTTCTATTCACCAGTTTCTTATGTGATTCTAATGGCCGGATTGCTTGTGTATTATAATCAATCACAATTCCAGACTCCGCCAGAGGAGGATAATTCTCCGATTCAAATGCATCAAAATGGACACTTTGCACTTTCTTAGAACGGTTTCCTCTTAGCAGAAGGTGATTGAAGAAAATACAGACTTCAGGCACAATCGGCTCTCCATTGATCTTTGCGGTAGCAATCTCCAAAGATGTCATCAGGTTTTCCCTAGCATCTGACCTCATTGCAGAAATAGGAAGCTGGGCACCTGTGAAGATCACAGGTTTGTTCAATCCCTGAAGCATATAGCTAAGCATAGAAGCTGAATACGCCATAGTATCAGTACCATGAAGCACGACAAACCCATCGTAGCTATCATAATTCTCATAGATAATATAGGCCATATCCTTCCAGTGGCTCATGGACACATTGGAGGAGTCAATGGGCTCAGGAAATGATATTACCGTAATAGCTATATCCATGGTATAGAGAATAGGGATCTTTTCGAGAATCTGTCCGAAGTTAAACGGCACAAGCGCACCGCTATCGTCGTAGGCCATCCCTAAGGTGCCTCCAGTATATATAATAAGCACCGATGAAGTCTTGCTGGTGCGAAGTGCTGTATTTAATCGTACTATTTTATAGTTCATGTTCCAATCTCAACGAATAGGTTAAGGGCATTTTGTTTTGTTCTCAGAGCTACTTCCTCCTTCGAAATCCGGAGGTAGTCCCCGATTTTCTCAGCAATAATCGGCAAATATGCCGGAGAGTTCCTTTTTCCCCTAAAAGGTACCGGAGCGAGGTATGGAGCATCCGTCTCCAACACCAAATGCTCAATGCTGATAGCAGGGATAACTTCATCCAAGCCCCCATTTTTGAATGTCGCCACTCCTCCGATCCCAAGCAGAAAGCCCATGTCAATAATTCGTTTTGCCTGATCTACGTTCCCTGTAAAGCAGTGAAAAACTCCTTTCAATTTACCATTGTGCTCTTCCTTAACTATTGCGATGGTTTCATCCATAGAATCACGGCAATGCAGTACAATCGGCAAATCTCTCTGTTTTGCCCAGTTGATCTGAGTTTTTAAGGCTTCTTTTTGTTGTTCAAAAAAAGTCTTATCCCAATATAAATCCAGTCCGATTTCTCCTACTGCTGCAAATTGGCGTTTATTCAACCAATTTTCAATAACCGCTAACTGATCTCGAAAGTCATCTTTCACATCGCAGGGATGCAAGCCCATCATCGGGATGCATAAATCCCGGTACATCTCTTCACAAGCAAGCATCGCATCTATTGTCTCCACGTCCACATTGGGCATGTAAACCCGCTCTATGCCAGCATCCCGGATATCTTGAATGACTTGATCCCGATCGGAATCAAACTTGGAAGAATAAATATGTGCGTGCGTCTCTATGTAATTCATGGGTATATTCTGGATTTCCATTTCGTATTGGAAGGCCAAAAATAGTAAAGAATAGTAAGCACGGTAGTATTGAAATTATAAAAATCAAAAACCAGCAGAGATAACCAGCTGATCTTCACCCTTACTTTGTTGGCAAATCCCATAAGAAATATTGCCTGTAAAAGTATTTTGATTATTCCCAAAACCAACCCGAAAGCCGGAGATACAATCAAAAGCCCAATAAGTCCCAAAAAATATGCAACCTGAAACCCTAGTATCAACTTCCAATAAAAAGGCAGGGTCATCACTCCACTCATCCATCGCTTGCGCTGGTTTAAAAGAGCTGAGAAACTTGTTTCCGGTTTTGTCCGGGCAAGCATGTCCGGGCTCGCCTGATGAGCTATGGAAAATCCTTCCCGCTGAATGGCTCGAGAGATTTCAAGATCTTCAGTCAGACAGTCCGGCAACTGCTTAAAGCCTTCCGATTGCACATATGCAACCTTACTAATCACCATATTATTCCCTAGTCCAGTAGTATGAAGCCCGAGATCCGTAGCCACTTTGACAAATCCTAAAGTCAACCACCAATCAATCTCTTGAAATTTCTCCAGCAGGTTCGTTGCTTTGACCTGTGTGATCCCTATTACCAACCCTATGCTCCCTACAAATGCACCGATCCCTTCACGTATCCAATTCGGGGATACTTCGCAGTCCGCATCTGTAAAAAAGTAATAGTCACCTGTGGCTTTCTCACCTAAAATCGCCAATGCGTTGGCCTTCCCATTTTTATTATACTGCCTGAATTGCGAAGAATCAATAGTCAAAAAAATGCGATTCGGACTCTTAGCGCACCAAACCTTAAGAATCTCAGCCGTTTGGTCGGTACTCTGATCATCAGCAAAAAGGAACTGGATTCGATCTTCAGGATAATCCACTCGCTCAAATGATCTTAATAAATCAGGAAGATCTACCTCTTCATTTCTGGCTGCCACAAGTACAGAAACAGAGGGAAGTTCTGAGAATAGCCGCTTGCGATGATCTTTCCAGAAAAACTTTAGCTGAAGCAGAATAAACACAAATTGGAATATAACCAGTCCCACTACTCCG
The DNA here is from genome assembly GCF_001442615.1 of Algoriphagus resistens. GTDB lineage: Bacteria > Bacteroidota > Bacteroidia > Cytophagales > Cyclobacteriaceae > Algoriphagus > Algoriphagus resistens. The sequence continues at coordinate 20,492 of NZ_LMXN01000013.1, forward strand.
ACGTAAATCCCAAACATCATAACACATCCGTTTTCCATCCGTTTTCCTGAATATAATCAAGGTATGGAGGTAAAATCTTTTGCAGGACTTTAGTCGTCTTTAACTGATCGTGAAAGACCGCTATTGAACCAGCTTTGGTATAGCGGATTGAATTTCTCAAGACCACTTCTGATTTCAAACTTTGATCATAATCGCCGGACAACATACTCCACATTACTATTGTATGAAACTTTGAAACCTGCTCAGCCTGACTTGATTTGATCAATCCGTATGGGGGTCTAAATAATTCAGTCTTGATTCCTAAAACATCCCAAAGAACACGGTCACACAACTCAATATTACTCAGATAGGCAGGATTTTTAGTTTTCCATCCGTTCAAATGGTTAAACGTGTGGTTGCCTATTTTGTGACCTTCACTGATTACTTCTTGGGCAAGTGTCGGGTATTTCTGTACATTGTCCCCTACTACAAAAAAAGTGGCTTTCTGATTTCTTTTTGCCAATTCCTGTAAGACATAATCAGTGACTCCCGGTACTGGGCCATCGTCGAATGTCAGATAAAGAGTATCTTCTCCTGCACTTTTTTTCCAAAGTCTTGTCTTGAAAAGCCACTGAAAGAGAACAGGAACTGTGTGCAGAATCATTTTATTGGAACTTTAAACTCAATAGAGTCAGATCATCCCGAAGTGGAACATCCATCGAAAACCCCTTAATCTTCTTCAAAAATTTCCGATGAAAATCTTCCGGATCCAGCTTGTGGTTTTTATTCACAAATTTTTCCAAACGCTCCTCTCCATATTCCTCTTCGAATGGATTCATCGCTTCTGTCAGCCCATCAGTATAGAGATGCAGTGAAAAATTTCTGAGATTTTCCCGCTTACCTATTTCCAGAAATGGAAGCTCATCAAATGCACCCAAAATGGTTGTCCCCGCATTCAGGTTGTCACATAGACCCGTTTCTTCACGACAGAGCAGCGGTGGATTATGACCGGCATTCACATAACTAAGTGTTCTTGTTTTGAAGTTGAAGTGGCCCAGGAAGAATGTAATAAACCGCTCACCATGTGTATTTTCATATAAGGTGTAGTTCAGTTGCTTCACTACCATTTCCAAATTCGCATCGCTTCGTAAAAGTGTACGCAAAGCTGCCTGGAAGTTTGACATCAGTAAAGCTGCAGCTATTCCTTTACCCGACACGTCTGCAATACAGAAGTACACCTCTTCTTTGGATTTGCGGATGAGATCATAATAATCACCGCCTACCATGCTATGTGGCAGGTAAGTTACTTTTGCCTTGAGTTCCTTTTCTATGGGAAGTTCCGCAGGAAAAAGCATTTGTTGCACCTGGGACGCAATCGCAACTTCCCTATTCAGAATTTCCTGCTGGAGTTGTTTTCTTGCAAACCGCTTATTTTCCAATGCTACCACCAGAATATTGGTCAGGGCCTGGGTAAAATTCAGGTCTAATTCCAAACTCTGATCTTTCCGTCTTAAAAAAAGAATTGCAAGCATCTTATCCTTGTGATAGACAGGAAGGTAGGTTTCGAGCTCTTCAAAAGAATATTCTTGTTCCAATTCTAATCTCAATTCCCCAGTGCTCTTTTCATCCACTACCTGATCGGAGGAAATCAACATCGGCACATTCCCCTTTACACCATGTGAGATTTTATTCTCAAAAGCCCCTTCTTTCGCCACATAGAGTATCAGCGCTTTGATATTAAGATGTACAAGGCAGGTAAATTTGAAAATATTCAACAAAACCGCTTCAGACTGATTTTCATTAATCGCCTGAGTGATTTCCAGCAGAGATTTCAGCTGCAGTTCCTTTCGTTGGAATTTATGTATTTCTGTGGTCAATTCTAAAGTGTGTTATGTGCCATAAGGCCATTTTTTGTTGCCAAAAAATATAAGTCCCTACCTTCTTTCATGATGTCAACCGCCCCAAATCTTTCGGTATCCGGATTATCCAAACATTTAATATACCCTTGAGAGAAAAGGGATTGCAAAGTAGCTAACAACAATTTCTCTTCCCAACCCAATGCTTCTACTAGATAGCTGTAAGCCTGGACGAAGTAGAGCTCGTCCAGCAACTCAAATTCTGCGTCGCTCATGATTCAAATTTCAGATTCTAAATTAACACTTCTCCAGTTACCCCTGCCTTTCCAAATAAATTTTCCGCGCAAACCACCGATTCCCACGCACAAGACATAGAATGAATGTACAAAGGAGGTTTGAATTCTGGATAGATTACTTAGTTCGATTCCAAACGTCTTTAAAACTTTACCCAATGAAATTCTTTCGGCAACTATCTTTATCAACCAAACTACCCCAAAAGTCAGAACTCCTTTTTGCCCAAGAAAGAGCAATGAAAAACTTCCAATCCATCCTAACTGAACAAAAAATGCTCCGACAGCGGATATCGCATGCGAAACAGAAAAATGGGCCTTCCACTTACTCGCCCAGCGAATACGCTGGTTGATCATTGACTTCCAGCTAGCAGCGGGTTTTGTATAGACCAACGTATCCGGCGAGCAGAAATAACAACAGGCATCTTCCCCATATATCTTGTGGATTTTTTTTAAAAGAAACTCATCGTCCCCCGAAGCAAACTCCCGATTTCCCTGGTATCCTTTTACGCTCTGGAAAGCCTCCTTTCTATAGGCAAGGTTAGCCCCGCTGCACATCAAAGGAAACTTGTTGGCAAACGAATAACTGGTCATAAGCAAAATACTTGCCCAGTCCAAAACTTGGAACAGCTCCATAAACTTACCTTTCCCCTCCACCAGAACTGGCCCGGCCACTAGCTGAGTGCTGTCATTCTGAAAAGGCAAAATCATCTTTTCCACCCAAAATTCCGGAAACCTACAATCTGCATCGGAGCATAAAATGATTTCTCCCGTGGCCAGTTTCACTGCATATTCCAAGGCACTTTTCTTCCCTGGATTCAGACTATAAAGGAGCTTGACATTGGCCATTCCTTCAACACCCTTCATCAGAGACTGAAACGAGCCGTCATCAGAATAATCATCTACCAAAAGAATCTCAAGATTAGGATACTGAAGCTTCTTCAGACTGAGTATCAAATCAGGGATATTTTCTTCTTCGTTCCGCAGAGGAATAACGAGCGTCACTAGCGGAGAAAATGAGTGAGTTAGCGGAAAATCATTTCTGCCAGACCAAAATCTACTCATCCACCACAGCAATGTGAAGTAACTCAGAGACCAGATCAGGTAAAAACTTAGCATGTTTTGGGCTAACTTGCAGGAGTGAGCAAAGAACAAGAAAAAGCGACAAAGGAAAAAATCATATTAGGGATAGATCCCGGGACCAATGTAATGGGTTACGGAGTGATTTTGACGGAAGGCAAAAAATACAAACTCTTACAATACGGCGTGATTCATCTCAAAAAATATGAAACACATGAACTGAAACTTAAAAAAATTTTTGAACGGATTACCGGGATTTTAGAGGAATTTATGCCCGATAGTGTAGCTTTGGAAGCACCATTTTTTGGAGTAAATGTCCAATCCATGCTCAAGCTGGGACGTGCGCAAGGGGTAGCGATGGCAGCAGCACTAGCTAGAGAGATCCCCATTACAGAGTATTCTCCTAAAAAAGTAAAGCAATCTGTGACAGGCAATGGAAACGCCTCTAAAGAACAGGTCGCCGCGATGCTTCAGACGCTATTCTCCATTACAGAACTTCCAAAAATGCTGGACGCCACAGATGCTTTGGCTGTGGCCCTTTGCCATCATTTTCACGAAGGAAGAATTCAGACAAAAGGTAGAAATGCTGGCTGGAAATCCTTTATAGAGGAGAATCCTGATCGACTGAAAAAATAAAAACCCGGCGCAAACCGGGTTTTAATGAATTTTAGAGAGCAGAAATCACTTAGAAATCATATCCCAATGAGATTTTCAGGACATTGTTCTTGACATCCTGATTATAATAGTTCGCACTTTGGAATCCTATATCGTAACTTACCTGTGCGTTCAACCCAAGTGGTAAATTAGCACCGACCCCGACAACGCCTGCTATATCATATCCTTTGATAGGCTCTGTGGTAGATTCGGTGCTACCATCTGAAAACTCACGCTTCCTAGACACCAGTACAGAACCTTGGGGACCCGCAAAAACATTAAGGAATGGAAGGAAATTAACACGGACTAAGACAGGTACGTCCACATAACCCAAAAGTTCTTTTTCTGTGGACGGAGATCCATTCATAAGATTCTTAAACCCCTTTTGAGAATATTGAATTCCAGGCTCAACAGATATAAATCCCAAGTCTTTCTTATAATAGGCTCCAATATGGAATCCGGCAAGAGGATCAGTGTCAAAGTCCGAGAAATTAGCACTGCTAAACCCTGCACGAGCCCCAAATTGAGCCTGAGCTGTACCGAAGAAGCCTAGCGCGAATACTATTACCAAAAGTTTTTTCATAGATATTAATTTGTTTAGGAAAATAAATTTGTAGAATTAAAAGGTTTTTAAGGCTAAAGCGGAGATATTTCAGAGTATTAAGAGCTGAAGTTACTGTGCATCTTTTTAAATTAACTGCACAAATTAAAGCATGCCCATGAATTTTATCTAACCACTGTAACTTTTTAGTAACGAATAAATGGAAAATTTCTTAAGCCTACTCAGCAAATTTCCTACCACAAGTGATGAAGCCAAGTGGGCTTTTGCCAATCACCTGGAAGAATTTGAAGTCGAAAAGGGCTTCTTACTAGAAAGAGAAGGCCAAGTAAGCAACTATTTATATTTTGTAGCAGTGGGCTCCGCAAGGAGCTACTACATTCGGGAAAACAGAGACATCACGGTTTCTTTTACATTGGATGAGGAATTTGTGACCGCTATGCACTCCTTTATCACCAGAAAACCATCCTATGAAAATATCGAGACGATGGAGAAAAGTAAAGTATTTAAAATCTCCTATGATGCGCTTCAATCGTGTTTCATAGCCTATCCCGAACTGGAAAGGGCTTACAGGATGATATTAGAGCAATATTACATCGTGCTTGAAGAGCATCAGATTTTCAATAAATTCAAAACCGCTAGGGAAAGATACCTCGAACTGATGCACTATCGGCCAAAGGTAATCCACAAGGCCTCTGTAGGTCAAATTGCTTCATTTCTAGATATGACTATAGAGACCCTTAGTCGTATCAGAGCGAGAATCTGACCCCCGTCAATAATCCAAAATCATAAATCTGACATCCGAAATCAATTGCCACTTCCCTTAAATTGATCTTCCTTGTATGCAAAAAGCACATTGAAAGTAGTCAGAGAACCATAACATCGGGTAATGTATTGTTGCATATTGATGCGATCTTCGTCATCCAATTTCGGATGGTTATTGATATTTTGCTCTAATACGCGAAGCTTCTCCCTTACCATCACGATCTTATGAAAGAATGTAGCCATCGGGATTTCTTTAGATTGAAGCGAGACATCATTTGGCTCAAACACTACAGTGCCCCCCATCCATTTTCCTCCCAAAGGCACGATAGGAGCTCTTTCAGTGGTTTGAAATAATGCCTCCTTGATGGCCTTTTCTACATCTTTTAAGGTAAGTATAGGAAAGTCAGGCATTTTTGCCTCCTCCACTGTGAAGCCCTCGTAATCTCTTGCGAGTGTTTTGACCTCTTCGGTGGTGTAAAAATAGATTTTGTAATACGTTTCATCTACAGAAAGGATCATTCCGACCCCGAATTTTGGATGGATCAATTTACTCCCAGGAGCCAGTTCGCTTGCTTGTGCCATATAAAAAAGGGTTTAGGCAGCCAAAATAGGAAATTTTATGAAAAGAGAATTAACAGCATTGAAAACTGTATTGAAAAGAAAAAGGGAAGCCGATCAGCTTCCCTTTCCTATTAATTTCTCAGTTTATTTATCCTCTCAGACCAAGCTTGCGCCAGCTCCCACTCGTTGATCATATAATCACTTTTGTTCTCATCATAGAACTCAAGTTGAACTGGTGATTTTTGCTCGTCAAAATGATCCAGCATCAAGGTAATCTTACTGATGATCTGTCGCTTCTCCTTACCTTCTTTCGTTTCCCGAAATTGTCTGGTAGGTCTGCAGAGTCGGACTGTCTCAAGGTCTATTTTCTGAACTAGGTTTTCATTTTCCAGTAAACTCAGAAAAAGCAGTTGATTGTTTTGTTGATCCAGACCCAAGCAGTATACTTCACGCCAAGTTTCAAAATCACCAGCTTTCAGGTGCTCTACTTGTGCCTCAGCTTTGAGTCTTTCCTTCAGCAGATTGCCTTTAGTCTTTTGTTTGAAATGATTGAAAATTAACGGTAGGCACACCATTCCGGTCAAAGTGACCGATAAGATAATTAAGGTTAGTTCACTCATTAGTTATTGATTGATAAAATGGAATATCAGTCCTGTCCGACTTAAATAAGTCAGAAGGATATAGCAATGTCAAGTTGAATTGCGGTCCGTTTTACCAGAAATAATGAAAAGGAAAGATGATTTTAGTAACGGTCAAAGCTCCCAAAACAGGAGTATTTGAAAAAAATGGGTTTAACGTTTCTAAGCTAGTAAATCTAACTGTCGGCTTATACACAGATGAAAAAAGAACAGGCCAATGTCCTGTTTCCGAAAGCAGATTTTGCCGGGATTCATGGGAATTGCCCCTATTCCAGTCTGGAATGACGCATTGTTGGAATTCAGAAAAATTGGCATTCCCCTTCGATATCCTGTAATGGCTGCCATCACCTACTTCACTTGCCAATACCTGGGCACCCAATCCTGTAGTAGGTAAAATAACCCACAGCAGGAGATGGTAAAAAAGGTATATAAGGGAATTAAGTTTTTTCATTCTACTTTATGGAAGTTGGCACTCCTGAGGTTGAATCTGACGCAAAAGTAAATGAATCTTTTGTTAATTTTGGTCTATTCCCATCATATATCTATGACTGTCACCGCCGAAAATATACTTTTAATCAGTTCACTTTTATTATTGGCAGGAGTTCTCGCCAGCAAGACTGCCGGCAAAACAGGCATCCCAATGCTTTTGATATTCCTGGGTGTCGGAATGCTGGCGGGATCAGATGGACTCGGTGGAATTCGGTTTGACAATCCTGCCATTGCCCAATTCCTGGGCATCATCGCCCTGACCTACATTCTCTACTCCGGTGGTCTCGACACCAAGTGGCCAAGCATCAAACCCGTTCTCAAGCCGGGCATATCGCTTTCCACACTGGGCGTATTGATTACGAGTTTTTCGCTCGGTGGTTTTGTTTATTTGATCACAGAGCTCACTTTTCTGGAAAGTTTACTCCTAGGATCGATCGTATCCTCCACAGATGCCGCAGCGGTTTTTTCTGTTCTACGGGCAAAAAGCATAGGACTGAAAGGGAATCTTCGTCCTCTCCTAGAGTTGGAAAGCGGAAGCAATGACCCTATGGCCTATTTCCTTACCGTTTCAATCTTAGGGCTGATTACTCTGGAAACAGGATCAATCTGGGAAATCATCCCATTATTTTTAATCCAAATGGCGGTAGGTGGTCTTCTGGGATGGCTATTTGGAAGGCTCACCGTACTGCTGATCAACAAAGTCAAACTGGATTTTGAAGGCCTTTATCCTGTGATGCTTTTGGCATTGGTTCTCATTACTTACACAGTGGTGGATCTGCTGAAAGGAAACGGTTTTCTGGCAGTTTATATCAGTGCAATCACAGTGGGGAATGGAAGAATGGCCCATAAAAAAAGTCTCACGAAATTTTTTGATGGCATTGCCTGGCTTATGCAGGTAGTCATGTTCATCACCCTGGGGTTGCTTGTGTTCCCAAAGCAACTGTTGCCGGTTTCTGGAGTAGCAATCCTGGCTGCTCTCTTTTTAATATTTATTGCCAGACCGCTTGGAGTGTTTATTTCTCTCTCATTTTTCAAATTCAAGCTTCGCGAAAAAACGTTTATCTCCTGGGTTGGTCTACGAGGTGCAGTTCCCATAGTGTTTGCCACGCTGCCATTGATAAAAAATATTGAAATGTCCTCGGTGATATTCCATATCGTGTTTTTTATTGTGCTGGCATCCGTTGCAATCCAAGCTACCACCTTACCGTTGGCAGCTAAGCTTCTACATCTCTCACTTCCTGCTTCTTTGAAAAAACGATCAATGCTGGACATTGAACTTTCAGATGATTTCAAAAATGCTATACTGGAAATTCAACTCCCGGAAAACAGTCCTGTGCAGGGAAAGAAAATCCTTGAACTTGGCTTTCCTCATACTTCGCTTATTGTGCTGGTGAAACGAAACGGCAAATTCATCACTCCAAATGGGCAGACTACCTTGGAAGATGGAGACGAACTGATGATCATGACAGAAAATGACAAAGAAGAGGATCAGATAAAGCAATTGCTCTACCTCTAAAATAGTTGGCGGAGTCAGAATCATCACCCCGCCAACGCAAAAAATCAACCCACTGCTACGGTAGCTTTCCTTCTTAACTCTGCCTGTTTTGCAGGTTCGGAAGTGGTGCCAGATATTTTCATTTTTAAACCTATTACTATCGCAGATACCGACACCACTAACCAAAGCGCATCGATCAAGAATATATCGGTTTGGCCGGTTCTCATCGTATCCCACAGCCAATTACCTGAGATAAACCCGTTTGCCAAAGGCACTCCAAGCCCGATAATTCCGCCAATAATAAGCGTAAATTTAGTTGTAATGGTATTGCTTCTGATAAAAGTAAAAAGGAGAGTGAGCGCAAGCCACGACCAGAAAAAAGTCTGGAAAATAAAGCCCATTCGATCTGCATCAGGATCTTGCAAACCAACTTTAATCATTACAAATGTAAATGCTGTCACGGGGAACATACTCAAACATCCTGCTAGGTAGAACCATACAAGCCAGGCATTGAACTTTCTTTTTGCAGGTGAAACATGCTTCTTGTCCCTAGCTACAAGCCAGATCATAACTCCCGAGATAATCACAAAACAAGTCAACAAGCCAAGTGCGAAATAAACCAATTTCAGTCCTTTACCTCCAAAATCCCCAAAGTGTAAGCGCAAAATCACCGCTCGTGCACCATCGAGATAAGACACCTTATGAAAAGGGCTTTCCTCAGTCACAATAGCGCCATCTGACACGCGATAGATGAGGGTGCCTGCGCTGGCAAATTTCTTATTGAAATCTGATTTACCTGTAAATTGTACATGCATGTTCTCATCTCCATAATTAAAAATGCTTGCATTATGGACATGGAATTCAGGCCACTTTTGCTTTGTCTGATCAAGGAGCTCATTTACCGAAAAGTCTCTTTCCAGCGGCTTCCCCGCAAATTCAAATTTCGGGGAATTAAACCCAAAATCATCGTACGCCTTTTCCTGATTTCCCTCATATATGTACGAAATGATCGACGGAGACATAATAGAAAGCCCCACAATAATATATACACCTGTGAGGGCGAACATAAATTGATATGGTAAACCAATAATCCCCAATGCTGTATGGGCATCTGTCCACAGATTTTTGATACTATTATTCGGTCGAAAGACGTAAAAATTGCTGATGATTTTTTTCCAGTGGACAACCACTCCCGTGACCACTGCGAAAAGAAAGAAAAATGCAATAATCCCAGCAAGTAGATAACCTGACCTCCCAAAGAAATTCAGCTGGGCAAAGAAATGAAGACGGTATAGAAACTCCCCGAAGGAATATGATTTTTGGTAATCATATGTATTGAGATCATTTGTATTCATGTAAAAAAAATCTCCCCTTCCTCCACGACCTCTTCCTCCTTCGCCTTCTTTGATTTTGGCATCTTTAGGAGCAGAAATACTCACTCCTGTACGCTGCTCATCATAATGTTGGTTGAAGGAAATATCCCTCTTGGATATCCCTTTTCTTTCATCCAGCGTATCGAGCACCCGATCAAAATCCATTTCTTGCAGCATCCAGCCTTCAGAAAGCGGTTCATTTCGTTCCCAGCTCACTATCTCATCTCTAAAAAAAGAGAATGATCCCGCAAAGAAAATTACATACAACGCCACGCTGATGACAATTCCGGAAATTGTATGCGTGTGAAATAAAATATTGTAGATCCTGTTACTCATAGTTACCGATTAAATTCCTGCTGAATGCTGATTGAGATATATAATTGTTGAAAAACATAGGGTAAGAAAAACATAAATAGCCCATATTTTCCAGCCGCTTTTGGCTATAAATGCGACGATCATCAATCCTACCCAAACCAAAAAGCCACCGAAAACCAGCGTAAACAATACGGATACTTTATCCAGCCAAAAGGAGAGTGCCAAAAAAAATGAAACGGTGACAGCGTAGCCACCGATCAGCCCTGCAGTAATTCGGATGAATCTGTGTAGGAAGGTGGGGGTTAAATACTTTTTGTTAGCAGGCATGATTAAAGCATTTCAATTAAAAACATCAATCCAAATCCTGCCACCAACCAGAAGCCATTTAGCTTCCAAATAGGTGAAATCAGGACGACAAGACTCCCCACCATCATTAAGATACATGCAAAAGCAAAAACTCCTGCTCCAATTCCCAGATGAAAAATGGTCAGAGCCATAGAACTGAGCAGAAGAATAACGCCTAAACTTTGAGCTGTTTTTTCGTTCGAATTAAACCAAGCTGCCATCTTATCCGGTCTGCTTAGGATTGCTTTTTTGGAGGTTTGATAGAAAAACTCAAAACCCAAAAAACAGCTTATTATACTAAGTGTAATCATACATTTATCTGGTTAATAGATTTGTGTTGCTGAGCAACATTTAACTTACAAATCAGGAAACAGGAAGGGAAACGAAAGGCACCAGGGGAATCTAGCAAGGAAGATTCTCCTGATGCAGAAACAATAGGAGTTAAAAAAGAAAAGCTCACAGTTCAAAAAACAGATTTAAAAATGACCCAATCATATCCCTTTAATCAGTTAACTTCAATAGCTTGAGTGGCACATCTCCAAATCGCTTTCAGTCCCGAAGGATCATTTTCGGGAAGTTTCTCCGTATGGGTTGCCTCAGCAAAGTATATCCCCGTTTCTGATAGATCAATTCCGGTTTTACCATTTTTCCCTGTCTTTAATTCCTGTGTCTTCGCATCAGGCCCGAGCACTAGTAATTCACCGTCCGGCAAGGGATTTCCTTTAAATAGTACTTCGTATTCTGATGATTTTTGGCCTTTGATCAAGGCCAAATCATTCTCTACATTGGCCTTTGATTTACCTTTTCCCACCCAAATCTGTGCATAAGCATTAAACTGATAAGCAGTTTTACTTTCACCAGGATCTGCAGTATGGCTTATTTCCAGTCTATATTCTCCATCTTCTTCAGGCACAAATGCTCCCCGGAAGTATTCATCCGTGGCGGTTGGTTCCAATTTAGTTTTCTTGCCGGAAGGGCTAATCAGCCACAGTTCAAACTCCTTAACATCCGAATACCAGTTCGCAACAGGCTCGATGGCATTTTCATGATAATCAGCATAATAGATTCGGTAAGGATGCTCCTCCCCTTTTTTGGCTTTAGAAGATGTATGGATCCAGAGGGCATGTGCCTGCACTCCGGCGACAATCATGAAGAACATAATCGTCAGATAAAGGAATTTTAAGTTTTGCGTGTTCATGTTTCTGTTTTTTTAGCCACAAAGGCATTAAGTTTCACAAAGTTTTCACTACTAGTTAATTGTTTCCCTACTTCTCCAGAAGCTGGGATCATCAATCCTTACGTCTCCCCTTTCTACAGGCAGATGTCTTTGGTTGCAATGCCTTACATCTTCCTGATTAATTCCAGTAACTGTAACTGCGTATTTGCTTCGACCACGTGGGCTTTTAGCCGATAAAATTCTTCCTCCAGCAAGGTAAACTGAACATCAGGATGATAGGTCTCGATCACCACACGATCCACCCCATCAAAGAAGGGATACTTTTCAAATTCAAATTCCATCCGCTCCAGATATCTTCGAAATGCATCGAAATTCGGCTCATCAAAGCTGATCATTACCTGTCTGTACATCAATCCTAAGCGATCACAGTCACTGCATTTAGTGAAAATAAAATCTTCACTTTGATAGATAATTTCTGTTCTACATGCTGACATAAACGGATGGTTTTAGAGGAAAAGAAATTGGTGCCTGGGATAAGAGCGTTTGTCGGTTTAGTTTTCAAATGCAGCTAAATTCCCAGGACTTAGTTTTTTAAGACAACTACTCGGCTACTTCCAGCTTACTGATTGCAGTTATTCTACCTCCATCGACTTTCAAACCTTCTTTGGCAGTAGCTGTATTGGCATTGAATTCATACACCCAGCTTCCAGTTTCGGTAGTGATACCGATGTAGGCAAGTCCATTTCTTTCTGAATAATTATTGATCGTCACACTCACGATTTCGGATTCTGAGGGAGCGCCAGTCACCCAAGTGAATGTCTTGTTATACACATCAGCCACACCAAAGCGGTTTCCTGTAGTATAAGCACCTTTCTCCTTATTCATAGTCAGGATGAATTTACCATTGCCTGCGTAGGTCTTTGCAGTGATATAATAGTCGTCAGCAAGCTCCTCCACATTGAAATAGTAAGACTGGTCAAATTCTAATTCACCCTTTTTGATTCGGGTAAAAGCGGAAGGAAGTGTAGAAGTCATTGCTCCGTTTGAAGTAGCAACCGAAGAAGAAAAAGCATAAGTATCACCTTGCTCATCTACTTCAAGCCCTGAAAGGAAATATCTTCCAATGAAGCTGGTTCTATCATCTTTGATCACCTTATTCAGTTCCATGCTTGGGTAATCAAAGACCGCGATCCAAGCGCTGTCCGGGTAGCTGGTTCCAAAGCTGTCATTGCAACAGGCCTTCATGCTGAAATATGGAGCAAAAAGCTTATCTCCCACCTGGGTGACCCAGGTGAAAAACGCCTGCTCTCCATTGCCGGCTATTTCCTTCTGGTCCCACTTGCCATCGGCAACAATCTGTAGTTGATCTGCATCCAATCTATACCAAGAGGATACCGGGTCAGCAGAATTTCTTGAAATTTTCGCCATCACGATATCGTCATTCATTGCACCGAAAGCCTGTACAGTTTCCGATTGGAAGTCGGATAACTTTTCTAAAGCACCCTCAGTATTCAATTCATAGGTAGTCACCGCACCGGGATTTCCCTGACCGTAAAGCATGCTGAAAAACTTGTTTTTATGGGTTACATAGTAGCGATAAGTCCCATCCTGCTCCACTCCATTTCCAAGGGTACTCACAGTCCCTTCGGTCAGGCTTTCTGCAGTTAATAGGTAATCAGCCACTCCATCAGAGGCGAGTGGCGTAGAGGCGATGATAAATCTGCTTTCTCCTGCCGGGGTCACTGGCCCAGGTTGTGGATCATCAGAGTCACAGCTGGAAAACCCAATGGCTAGGACTGCTACAAAAGCGTAGAGAAATTTAAAGTTGGTTTGCATAAGTATTGAATAAGAATTAATAAATAAAGTATCTGATTTTTCCAGAGAAGCTCCGTCCGGGCTTCTGAAGACTGAAATTGTCGTAGAGTTTACTGTCAAGGATATTTCGGCACTCAGCGATAAGCTGTAGTCTTCCCTTATCCCCTGTGGTATAGGTCACATTCACATCATGGGATAGTTGCTCCGGCACGTCAAACTTCTCACTTCCCAGACTTGGCCAGTAGAGGTAAAAAGCATGAACATAAAGGAGATTGTATCCAAAGTTGAGGTCATTGCCTTTGCCTAACAGATCTTTCAGCATTACGCTGAAATCCCCATTCCCAAATAGATATGGCATATTTGGAACCCGATCTCTGTACACAATGCTTGGGATTGTTTGCCCCTCTTCAAATTCAGTGTTATTGCGTAGATTTTGGTAGGTGATATTTGCGCCTGCTGAAAGAAGATCTCTATAGGTCCATCGAACTTCCCCTTCCACTCCTATGTTGGTGACGCTGTAGAGATTGTCCATCACTTGCATGGTCTGGTTGTTATTCAGCCGGGGACGGATAAAGTCCTTCGCATCTCTATAGAAGCCATTGGCAGACACATCGAGTCTATGGTCGCTGTTGAGCTGTTTGTAAATACTCACTCCAGCATTATAGTTGTAACTTGTTTCCGGTTGGAGATCCAGATTTCCTTGAAGGTTCACCATATCCCCGAAAAGTTCTTCCGGCTCCGGTAGACGATAGCTTCTTTCAAATGAGGCTTTCACCTGTATGTTTCCTGTGACAAAATAAGATCCTGTAATACCGAAACCCGGGTAGGTGAAATTCTCCCGCTCGTTGCGGTAAGCCACATCACCATACTCTCCTGAAGGATTATAAGACATGGTAAAATAGTTGGTTTGGTTATAAATCTTGGTGAAGGCAGAAATACTGGCTTCCTCTTCCCAATTCAATTGATAACTCAGACCAGTAATGTTTTTCTGGCTTCTGCGAGGCTCTTCATATCGATCATTATCAGGATTTAATGCGTCGCTCCCTATCCTGTTGAAACTATTGAACACATTGCTGACAGCGATGGTATGGACCCTTCCAAAGTTGTAATGCGCATTGGCTGTAAATACAGCATTGTTATTATTGAATTTATATAGGGTATAAGATCTTTCGCCACCAGGGACATCGTATTCTTTATATTGTTGAAACCAGTTATACCGACGATTTACAGTATCAATATTCTGCTCGGACCCGAAATTGTAATTCGCATTTACATTCACATCCAGTCCAGATACAAAGAGGTTTCTTTTTTGATATTTAAAAGTCGGCATGAGGATGGTCCCCTTGCGGTGCCAATCCCCAAAGACAGTCACCAATCTTGCTCCAGTTTGTACTTCAGAATAATTTTTCCCCGCTGTGAGGCCAATCAAAAGCTTGTCAGCATAGGGTTTGCCTTGTACGCCAAGCTGGGCAATGACGGTTTCATTATGATAAGTATCATGGAACCTGCGCACACGCTGATCAGGATAATACTTGCCAGTTTCGATATCAGCCACGTCCACATCAATCCAATAGTTATTATCCGAATAGTTCTGGAAGGCATTTAGCTGTACAGTAAAGCCACTTTTTCCCACATATGCTGTGTTGATTACAGTACGATGCGTGTTAAATGATCCGTAGGAATAGGATACATCCACATAGTTTTTCTGGACATTTTTGGTGACAATATTTACCGCACCCCCAAGTGCATCTGCACCAAGCCCTATAGGTACTACACCTTTATACACTTCGATTCGCTCAGCTAGATTGATGGGGATATTGTTCAGCTGAAAGGAGGTGCCAAAATCATCCATCGGAATCCCATCGATGAAGAATTTCACCTGTTTACCTGAAAATCCATTAAGGGAAAAGTTCATCCTCGATCCAACTCCACCACTTTCCCGCACCCGAACACCAGACACCCGATCCAGCGCATGACCCAAATCAAGATTGGTATGATGGAGTTTGCGCGCATCTACAACTTCAACATTAAAAGCCCGTTCCCTGATTTCCTTCAATTCCGATTTTCCCAAAACAGTAAATTCTTCCAGGTCATTGGTATCATCTGCCAAGGTAATGCTCATGGTATGAGTCTCTGTCCCAAGAGATATATTCTTGGAAAGATCCTCAAAACCCATAAATGAAAAATCTAGCGTGTAGTTTCTATTCGAAGGAAGGTTAATGGAGAATTTCCCATCAGCATCCGTGACTAATCCTTTAGAAACTGGAGAGATTTTAATCAAAACCCCCGGAACTGACTTACCGCTTTGATCGGCTACAAGGCCATTGAGGTTGGTATTTTGCTGCGCAAATGCCCGGAAGGCGAAAAAACTGCACAAAAATACAATGGACAATATTTTGTTATATTGCATCGCTTTTTAATTGGAGAATTAGAAAGTTTAGTACCCGAAGCCATACGGTTGCCGCCGTGTGGCTTCATCTTTTTAAAGTATTGTAAACCTTATTTATCTTTATTTAGATTGATTTTAAATTAAAACAAATCTAAGGCATGGCACCCAGTCTGACAAAGAATTGAACAGTTTTTTTGAGGTTTTTTTGAAGAAAAAGTAAAACAATTAGGGGCAATGATGCGAACAGCACTATTCACATTGATCTAAAGGAACGAAGACCGGAGACACAAGCAATCTCAACCTTGAGTTTCACCTAGTAGGCAACGCTTCAAATAAATGTAGAAAGGCTGTAAAATCTGGCAACCTTTCCACATTCAATCTTTTAGACTCAAAGAAGCTTACACTTCAGTCAATACCATTTTCTCTTTCACCTGAACCGCAGGCTCTTTCTTCGCTTTATTTCTTCTTCCCCACCAAATCAAAAAACCAGTTATGGGAAGTGAGGCGATAATCGCACTCAGGAAAAAAGCAAGAATTTTACCTGGCAAGCCTGCTATGGCACCCACATGCAGGTCGTAGTTCATCCGCATGATTTTCTGAGCCAGGGTAGCCTCTTCAAACCGGTTATAAAAATGTTCCACAGGCAGCTCCTCCAGCGTGTTCTGGTCAAAATATCTATAGTCAGTTTTCCAATAGGTCGATGCGTCAGGGTTTGCATTTGCAGCAATTGCAGCTCCTTCAAATTCTGGAGGATGAACTTCTATATATTCAGCATCTGGATATGCTGCATTCATTTTCACCCATACAGCATCCAAAGCCGGTATTTCTCCCTGATAAGTCTTGGTGGAATCGGACACAGGATTATAATATTCTACAAATTTTTCACCTCCCGAGGCTACAAAATACACTCCATCTCTAAACCACAAAAAGCCCCAGACCAGGCCTGTAACTGCAAATACCAATGCAAATATCATCACGTAAAAACCCAATACCTGGTGCAAGTCATAGTTCTTCCTCCTCCATCTTGCGGACCATTTAATCTTCAGACTCTGCTTGAGATTCTTCTTTTTCTTGGGCCACCAGAGAATCAAACCGGAGATCACCATGAAAAGGAAAACCAATGTAAAACTTGCGACCACTGGCTGGCCTATTTCAGGAGGAAGCCAGAGGTAAAAATGCCCATCAAGAATGAATCGGAAAAAATCCGCATATTCATCTCTCAACTCCAGAACTTCGCCTGAATAAGGGTTAATATAGGCTATTTGATAATGGTCGTTACCTTCTCCGTAGCTAAAAAAAATAGCCTGCGCAGATTTTTCTTTCGTAGGGTAAAGCACAGCATGAAGGTGTCCTGCAGGGTAGGCTTCCTGTGCGATTTCACTGATTTCACTTGGCGGCAAAACCGCAGATTCCTGTGGTTCCACAAATAGGAACGGATAAGTCAAATCCTTGATTTCTGACTGAAAGGCATAGATACAACCTGTCACAGCCACAATAAACACCACGAGCCCGGACGAAAGTCCGAGCCAGAGGTGAAGTTTATTTATTATCTTTTTTAGATTCATCAAAATCTATAATTAAGGCTGATGGAGGCGTTTCGCAGATTTTGTGGAGTCACCGTAGACCATCCTGAGTAATATTTCTGATCTGTCAGATTGTTTACTTTCAAGGCCAGGTAATATTTGGAGCCAGTGTAGGAAAGTGAAGCATTGAAAACCTGATATGCAGGTAGCGCAAAGCTACCGATATTTGCTCTGTTCATGGTCAAATATTCACTGGCAGTATTTCCGCCAAAACCAACACCAAATCCTTTCAGTGCACCAGCTGAGAAATTATAGCTCGCCCAGAAATTGAACAGGTTCTCAGGACCTGCTTCTTCGGGACGAAGTCCAAGGTAGCCGCTCTCTGGATAATCTTCAGTTACTTCAGCGTCATTTTTACTAAATCCTGCCACCAAATTCAATCCCACAACCGGCGTGGCGATCACACTGAATTCAAATCCTTTACTTACTACTTCACCACCTTGGATGGAGTTGTTAATATTACTTGGATCAGTCATCACTCTATTAGAAACAGTGATGTTGTAGTAGCTGGCTGTGGCCGAGATTTTATCCTTGTAAAGGTTTGTTTTCACACCGAATTCCAATTGATTGGCTTTTTCAGGATCAAAAGTTTTCAGTCTGGTATTTGTACCGTCAGCATCGCTCACGGTGGCCGGTGCGATGTTTACAAAGCCATTCATATAGTTCCCAAAAATAGAAACCTTGTCTTTCACCGGCTGATACACGATCCCGAATTTGGGAGAAACAGCAGTTTGTGTGTTTTCTTCAGAATCCGTTCCCCATGCTTCGTTTTTGAAATTGTCTATTCTCACACTCGCCATCGCAGAAAGCTGTGGTAGCAATTCAATCACATCAGATACATAAGCACTCATGATGCGGGTGTTTCCGGTAGTATTTCCCTCGAAAGAATCCTTCAGCAAATCATCTACGCCAGCTTGCGTCAACACTCCTGTATCTGCTCCATCAGAAAGCGTCACAACGCCATTCCCAACCCATCCTGTGCTGCTATTCAAAATATCCGCGTCGTAATAATCCAATCCGACGATCATCTTATTTCTCATGGAACCTATGGTGAAATCACCGATGAAGTTCTGCTGTATATCTGTAGTCAACGTCTGCCCGTTTCGATCAGAGATATACCTGTTGAATGAATCTCCGTCACTGCCGTCAAATAGATAATGGTAATACCCGTCGGTTTTGGTAGAACTTCTGGAAACTACCGTCTGAGAAGTCCAGCTATTAGAAAGCTTGTAAAAAGCCTGAGCCTGCAGGGCAAAAGAAGCGTTATTGATGCTTAACTCGTTTCCAGTAAAAGATTTTTCATAATTCTTCTCGAAAAGATCGATAGAAGAAAACGTCAGCGGATTATTTCTGTTTAAGAAAATCATCGGAGCATTCACAGAATTTGAGTTCAAAAACTCAGTATTGATCAGGAATGTAAGTCTTTCGCTAGCTTCGAATTTGAATGATGGTGCGATAAAAAATGAGTTTCTTCCACCAGCATCCTGAAAAGTATTATTGGACTGATAAGCTGTATTCACCCGCATGGATGCATTTTCATTCAGAGGTACATTTACATCACCAGTGATTCTATTCAGCCCATAGCTTCCAGTGATGAATCCAACTTCACCTTTGAAAGTGTCAGTTGGGCGTTTGGTAGTGATATTGATCAAACCACCATAAGAAATCACAGAACTTCCGTAAAGTGTCCCTGATGGCCCCTTGATCACATCGACAGTTTCCACGTTTGCAGGATCCAGACCACCGTTATTCAAACTTGGCATTCCGTTAACCATAGTAGGCTGCACAGCAAAACCACGCATGGCGTAGTATTCTGCACCATCTCCTCCACGGCCTGTAGATTCCCACAACCGGGTGACACCGGTTGCATTTTTCAATGCATCATTCATATTGGTCACCACCTGCTCTTTTAATAATTTGGAAGAAACCGAGTTGTAAACCTGAGGATTTTGAAGGTCTGTAAGCGGAAGCTTGGCAATTGTGAAATTGCTATCGGCGTAAAATCTGTTGGAAGACTGGTCTGTAACAATTACTTCTGACAGATCAGTAGAGCTCTCAGCCAACACAAAGTTTACCGAAAGAGATTCTCCGGCACCCAGCTGTATATTTTTCTCTTGTTTTTCAATCCCCACAAAAGAAGCATATAAAGTGTAGCTACCCGGCGCTATATTCTTGATTTCAAAAAAACCGTTTCTGTCAGTGGCATTGCCTTTTGCAAGGCCTTTGATACCGACATTTACAAATTCCATCGGCTGATCATCCGAAGTAGTCACATACCCTTTGATGCTGGCAGACTGGGCAAATGTGCTAAAAACACAAAGGAAAAACAGGCTGGTAAGGAGTAGAATTCTATGATTCATCTTGGTTTGATTTTCAACTATTCTGCAAACCTATTACTTAGACCAATTCTAAACAAGGATTATTTAGAATTAATCTAATAAAACAGGTCGTGAATTTCACACCACTCCACCAAACACCTAGTTTCCAAATATTTATAAAAAGTAAATTCCTTTAATTTGGAGTACTCCCTGTGCAGATTTAAAGAAGAATTGAATATTTTAGCTAGGTGTTTTCCATGCCCATGAATAAGCTTTTCAACTTTTCCATTCAAGCCATCCCGCTTTTTTTGGGATTCACCTTTTGGGCAGACCGAATGGCAAAGCCTTTTTATGCGCATCAATTTTTTGGATGGATAGATCCAGTTTGGTTAGTTCCAGAACTAGAACCTTATGGTATGGGATTTTATGTAAAGTTCATCGCACAAATCACACTTGTATACCTGCTGGTCACTGTACGTTACAAGCTCCTTGGCAGCACCATGATGCTTCCCCTGATTGGCAATATTCTGATGTTAATCCTTTCACTTCATTGGAGCAGGATGCCCTTTGTTTTAGACTTTCTCCTAGTTCTCGATTTGATCATTCTCTGGCAATACAGAGATTTTTTCAGGCTGCTGATAGATGAAGGGAAAAGTAGATTTGACATCAAACCCAGAACCGTACGATCCCGAAATGTACATTTGGTTTGGTTGGCTGGTCTTGGGCTTCCGTTTACCGCCATCCAGATTTCTTACCTAAAACTGCCAATCCCATGCTGAATAGTTTCGCCCGGACATATGTTGTCGTATTTCAGTTTTAAAGCAGGCCAACTATCAATTATAGATTTAAAATTGCAATAAAAAATTTAGTCAAATCACAAACCCATTTTGTTATGAACATCCATTCTTATTTAAACTTTAACGGACAGGCTGAGGAAGCCATGCACTTCTACCAAAAAACTCTGGGAGGAGAATTTGAGGGAGGTTTTAATTATTTCAGTGAAATCCCGGGCATGGATCAGCTGAGTGAAGACGAAAAGAAGCGCGTCATGCATGTGACTTTGATGCTTTCTGATCAAGTGAAAATCATGGCAAGCGACATCATGCCCAGTATGGGACATAAGCTGATCGTCGGAAATCACAATTACATTTCCCTGATGCCTGATAGCATAGAAAAAGGCAGGGAATATTTTCAGGGATTATCAGAAGGAGGTACAGTAGAGATGCCTTATGAGAAAGCATTTTGGGGAGCGTATTTCGGCAGTTTTATTGACAAATATGGCAATGGCTGGATGATCAATTATACACTGAAAGAAGGTGAAGAGTAAATTCTGATTCTATAGATGGGTGATTTAAGAATTCCTTAACACCATAAACTTACTTTACCCATCTTTTAGCTTCTTCTTTGCTATTTCAAATACAATTCCCATCCCATGATTTATATAAATAAAATATCAATCGCCGTTTTTTTTATTTTTAGCCTGACCATGAATCTATCAGCACAGGATTTTCATCCATCAGAATTCCCTGATCGGATTATTTTGACCTGGTCTGATGATCCTATGACCACCCAGTCAGTCACCTGGAGAACTTCCTCAGAAGTAAAGGGCTCAAAAGCCCAGTTCATCCTAGCTCCGAATACGCCGATTTACCTGGATAGTGTGGAGACTTTTGACGCAACTACCCAATTTCTGGAAGTGGACAGTGTACAGGCAAACTATCATTCGGTGACTTTTCGGGGATTAAAACCTGCCACCACATACGCTTATCGGGTAGGAAATGAAGGGACTTGGAGTGAATGGTTTCAATTCATCACAGCTCCGGAAAAAGGGGCTCCATTTTCGTTCATTTACTTTGGCGATGCTCAAAATAACCTCAAATCCCAGTGGTCCAGAATTATTCGCCAGGCCTATTCCAACCTGCCCAAGGCGGCATTTATGCTTCATGCCGGAGACTTGATCAATAGCACACAATCGGACTCCGAATGGGGCGAATGGAATCACTCAGGTGGCTTCATCAATTCCATGATTCCGAGCGTGAGTACTCCGGGCAACCATGAATACGATAGAAAAGAAGATGGCACTTTAGTATTGGATTACCACTGGAAAAAGCAATTCACACTTCCAAAAAACGGGCCTGAGGAATTTGAAGAAACTGTTTATTACCTGGATTATTCAGATTTGAGGATGATTTCACTGAATTCCCAGGAAATTGTTTTGGATGAAAAATCCATGGAAATCCAAAGAGTTTGGTTGGAAAAAGTACTGGCCGAAAACACACAAAAGTGGACTGTCATTACGTTTCACCACCCGATTTATTCCTCTGGAACAGGCCGTGATAACAAAGAGTTCAGAGAGGCTTTCAAGCCTATTTTTGACAAATACAAAGTTGATCTCGTGCTTCAAGGACACGATCATTCCTATGGAAGAGGAAGAAACCTTCCTTCGGGAGTAGCAAATCAGGATCCTGCTGCGCAAGGTCCCGTGTATGTAGTCTCCGTGAGTGGCCCCAAAATGTACAACCTGACCTTTGATAAATGGATGGACCGGGCGGCATCCAATACGCAATTATATCAGTTGATTTCCATTGAAGGTGACAGACTCAGCTACGGGGCCTACACTGCTACCGGAGATTTATACGATGCCTTTGACCTGATCAAATCTGAAGGCAAACAGAAAGAATTCATTGATAAAGCAAACAAGGCAATACAAGAAGCCATAGAACTTACTCCAGGATCTGAGAAGAAAATGACACCGGAAGAAATGGCGGAATACATGAAGACTTACAAAAAGCAAAATTGATTGTAGCGAAATCTATAATTCCAATTCAGTAGAGCTATAAAAAGTAATGGAATAATTCAGTTAAGCTGGCTTATTTATTGTCGATAATTTAGTTTAGAACCAACTATAATTACTCCAATTAGTTAAACGCTCAAGTCCATTAAACGCTTTTTTAAAAAATTTTTAAAGATTCTGGGTATCACGCTTACCATAATTCTGGTAATCGTAGGTGTCCTGATTCTATTTATCCGAAGCCCGTGGGGTCAGGGGATTGTTGTGGACAAAGCAACCAACTACCTCTCTAAGAAAACGGACACTGAGGTATCAATCAAGCGCCTTTTTGTTACATTTTCGGGTAACATTTACCTAGAAGATCTGTATCTGGAGGATACCAAAGGAGACACGCTGGTTTACTCCAAAAACCTTGAAGCAGGAGTAGCCTTTGCACCGTTAATCACCAACGGAAATATCAATGTAACCAAACTGGACTGGGAAGGTCTGGTAGCCCGGGTAAGTAGAAGTGCGGAGACTGAGAAGTTCAATTTCGATTTTTTGATTGAGGCTTTCGTTACCCAACCTGCGGATACTGCCCAAGTCGCTGCAGACACTACTGCATCGGATCCTTTAAAAATCAAACTTTCTCCTATTTCTCTCCGGAATTTTGATATCGAATACTTCGACGAAGTTATGGGCATTGATGCCGCTATTTTGCTGGGAGAATTGGATCTCACCATCCCCGGCTTGAATTTGGAGGAATATGAATTTGACATCAGAAATGTTGCGCTGCAAAACACGCGTATCAAGTATCACCAGTCAAAGCCATTTCCCCCTTCGGAAGAATCTGCTGAAGAAACTCCTTTGCCGATCGTGAACGTGGATGAATTGACACTCACCAATGTCAGTGCAGATTACCTAAGTGAACCGGACAGCCAGAAAGCCCAGGTTCAGATAGGGAATTTATCAGTAGCGCTACCAAAGGCAGATTTGCGATCCCAGAGCATAGAGCTTACTACTATCGCTTTGGAAAAATCCTCAATTCTTTTCCATGATTTCTCCATGCCTACACAATATGATCCTGCGGAAACCGCCGAATCAGCTCCATTTTCATGGCCAGACTGGATTGTGGAAGCTGAAAAAATCACCATAGACTCCTCGGACATAGAATATAAATCGGCAGATGTGACGGTGCAAAAAGGCAGGTTTAATCCTGAAGTAATTACTATTTCCAACCTGACATTTGATGCTGAAGATTTATTTCTGAAAGACGAAACAGTTGGGGCCAACTTGCAAGAATTTCATTTCCAGGAAGGCAGTGGCTTTGTCTTGAAAGAATTTCAGTTTGACTTGGAAGCAGATAATGAATCAGCCGCGTTGAACAACCTTTTACTTGCCACCAACAGAAGTAACCTGGACGCTACAATCAAACTGGAATACGCTTCCATTCAGGCGCTCATAGAGGATTACGAAAGTCTGAGGTTTGATCTGGAGGTAAATGAATCTACCCTGGATGTCCGGGACAGCTTCTTCTTTGACCCTACATTAACCCAGGATACGCTGATCAGAGAACTGGCCAAAGATCCTATTTTGTTGGATTTGATTGTCCATGGAGATTTGAAAGCTATGAACATTCCCGACCTGAACCTTCACTGGGGTGAGAGTGATTTCAGCGCAAATGGATCTGTCCAAAACCCAATGGATGTAGACCACCTTTCCTTTGATTTTCCCGAAATCACCCTCCTGACCAATAGGAAAACGCTTTTGAAATTCGTGAAGGAAGAAGATTATGGGGTAAAATTTCCGGAGCAAATAGACCTGCAGGCCAGCGCCAGTGGTATGATGGATGATCTTCTCGCTGACCTCGAGCTAAAGACGGATATGGGGAATATCCTGCTGGATGGGGCCTATCAAAATGATGGTCAAATAGCATTTGATGCAGACCTGAAAGTAGATCAGCTTCAGGTAGGAAAACTTCTCAAGCAACCAGAATTTGATACCTTGACATTTACAATTCAGGCGAAAGGTTCTGGCTCAAGCCTGAACAACCTGAATGCAGAATTAACTTCGTCTTTTGAGCGGCTTCGATTGTATAGTTCAGATTATTCCGGATTGAAACTGGAAGGAAAATTAGTTAACGGCGCTGGAGATCTTGAAGCCGAACTGAACTCAGAGTTTCTGGATTTCTTGTTGCTGACCAAACTGGACCTGGATTCGACCAATTCAATTATCAATCTAAACCTTGACCTGAAAGGGGCGGATTTCTACGCCCTTGGCCTTGCGGCAAACAGCTCCAGAGCCCAGCTGAAATTAGATGCAGATTTTGAAGGCAATCCAGAGGAATTTGATCTGAAGGCACTACTTCATGAAGGTACGATTCTCTACGATGAACGGAATTATCCTTTGGGCACAGTATCCGCTGATGCCAGCGTAAGGAAGGATTCTACGAGTGTGGAAATCGCGAGTAAGTTGGTCAATGGGTATATGCACACCAATACCAATCCAACTGACCTTACCGCTGCTTTAACCGCGCATTTCCAACACTACCTCGACGAGTTGGATTCCACAGAACAAATTGGAGAAGGGAACATTGTAATGAATATAGATCTGAAGATCTCAGATGATCCATTACTAACCGACGTGCTTTTGCAAGGCTTGCAAGAGTTTGACTCGGCAAGTATCAAAGCTGATTATTTCCAGAATATCGATTCCCTTACTGCTACCTTAGAATTCCCTTATGTCAATTATGCCGGGACAGAAGTGGATAGTCTGGGACTTAGAATACGCTCAAATGAAAACGTACTTCGTCTCTATGTTGGTTTTCAGGATTTGACTTCGGGGCCACTGAGCATGGACAAGACCTTCATCACAGGTCAACTGGCAGATTCCAGATTGTACTTTGATTTTCACTCCTACGAAGAAGAGGAGCGCACTTACCACATATCATCAGATATCGGGCTTGATGGTGATACGCTGAGCTATCACGTTTCCTCCATTGATTTGATTCTAAAAGGTGAGCAATGGACTGTCCCAGAGCAAAACCTCGTGAAATATTCAGGGGAAAGCCTAGGGTTTAAGGACTTCAAATTCACCAAGGCTAATCAGGAACTCTCCTTGGTAAATAATGTCGAAGGCTTTGCCGACGAAAATATTGCATTAATCTTCCAGGGTTTCAGACTCTCAACGATTACCAGCTTGCTAAACCCTGATGAAATCATCGCCGGAGGAAAAATGGAAGGAAGACTTGTGGTAGAGAATCCTTTTGGTGCTACCGGGCTGATGGGTGAGCTTCAGATTGACAGCCTGAATGTGCTGGATGTCCCGCTGGGAAATATGAATCTGGATGCAACTGCAAAGAGTCTTGGAAATTATATTTTGGCACTGAGCCTGAAAGACGATGGAGTGGATTTCGATCTGAACGGAGAATTCACCGCAGATGAAGCCGGAGGAAACTTTGACCTGAAAATGGATCTTAACAGGATAGAAATGCAGAAAATTGCCGGGCTTTCGCAGGATCAGATTCTCGATGGCGATGGTTATTTATCCGGTACTATCACTGCCAATGGCACTACCACCGAACCACAATACAAGGGAGAGTTTCAATTCCATGAGGCGGGATTTGTCCCTGCCCAACTCAGCACAAAATACATTCTCTCCGATGAAACTATCCGAGTGGATAACGATGGCGTTTACTTTGATCAGTTTACCATCAGGGATACCGAAAGCAATACGTTTGCGATCGACGGGACGATATTTACTGAAAGTTATACAAATCCCTCTTTTGATCTGAAACTTAACGCTGACAATTTCATGGCAGTGAATTCTACTGATAAAGAGAACGATCTGGTGTATGGAAAAGCTAGTCTGGATGCTGATGTAACTATCCGGGGCGATTTAGTTCTTCCTATTGTCAGAGCGGAGCTCGGGGTGAAAAACAATACAGATTTAACAGTGATTATTCCAGAATCACAACTTGATCTAGTGGAGCGTGAGGGAGTGGTTTTGTTTGTCAACAAAGAAAATCCTGACGATCTCCTTACCAGACAGACTGAGGAAACTACCAATGCATTCTCTGGCTTCGATATCCGCGCTCTGTTGAAGACCGATCCCGATGCACTTTTTACTATCGTCATAGATCCGGCTACAGGAGATAATCTACAGATATCCGGAGATTCCGATCTCCAAATGGACATCAATCCAAATGGAAGGATCACCTTAAGTGGTAACTATGAAATCACAGGTGGACATTATGAAATGTCACTTTATAATCTGGTGAGCAGAAAATTTGACATCAATCCAGGTAGCCGGATTACCTGGAACGGCGATCCAATGGACGCTTCCATGGACATCCAGGCTATCTATAAAGTGGAAACAGGAGCTTCAGAGCTGATGTCTGCACAACTCACCGGTAGTGCCAATCAGACTCAGACCCAATATCAGCAGCAGCTTCCCTTCTTAGTTTATCTGAATGTCAAAGGCGAACTCCTCAGACCAGAAATCTCCTTTACGCTCGACATGCCGGAAAATCAACGTGGAGCCTTTGGCGGAAATGTATATTCCAGAGTTCTCCAGATCAATGAGCAGGAGGATGAGCTAAACAAGCAGGTCTTCTCACTATTGGTACTGAACAGATTCTTTCCCTCTTCGGGTAGTGACGGATCAAATGGTGGTGCGGAGGCGATTGCAAGAAACAGCGTAAGTCAGGTACTTTCTGACCAAATGAATGCGCTCTCCAGCAAACTCTTCGGGGATAGTGGTTTTCAGGTAGGATTTGATGTAGACAGCTATCAGGATTACCAATCGGGAAGTGCGCAAAATAGAACCGATTTGAATATCAGTGCCCAGCAGACACTTTTTGATGACCGACTGATCGTGCAGGTCGGCAGCCAGGTGGATCTGGAAGGAAGTTCTCAGAATTCAGATCAGGCAAATTCTGTATTGGCAAATATCAGTTTCGAATACATGCTAACAGAAGACGGCAGATGGAGAATCCGCGCATTCCGCAAAAACCAGTTTGAAAGTATCATCGATGGACAGCTCATCGTGACTGGCGGCGGTTTGATTTTCAACCGTGAGTTCAATGAATTCCCAGAACTTTGGAGGGCTCCAGCCCCTGAAGATAAAGATAAGACCAATCCAATTGACGATTTGGAAGAGAAAGGCAACAAGGTGAAAAGAGCTGAAAGAAGGAAAGAAAAAAAAGAGGCAAAAGAAGCGAAAGAAAATGAAGATTAGACATTTCATATCGGCCTTAATCCTACTTATTCTTGCAACAGTCTACAGTTGCAATGTAAAAAAGCATATCCCAGAAGGAGAATTCCTATATAAAGGAGCTGAGCTGAATGTAAACACTGAAAGTGAAATCAGGGGGTTAGATAAAGTTGAAGAGGAACTGGAAAGCTTACTTAGACCCGAACCCAACAGCAAGTTCCTAGGCATGTACGTGGGACTTTGGGCTCATTATAAGGGCACTCAGGAAAATCCCGGGTTCATCAACCGATTTTTAAATAAAAAAATAGGTGAAGAACCTGTTTACTTCAGTCAGGTGGATCCCTCAAGGACAGAAGATCTTATTCTGAACAGACTGGAAAACCGTGGATTTTTCTACAGCACTACAGATTCAGAAGTGCTCCGAAAAGGGAAGTTTGCCGAAGTAGACTACACTGCCTTGATCTCTACTCCTTACACCTTAACAGAAGTGGAAGTGGAGCGCGACAGTATGGAAATTGACAAGGAAATCATCGCGATGATGCAGGAAACAGCACTGGATTCAGGAAGCAGATTTGACCTGAACACCTTGAATGCCGAAAGAACCCGAATCGATTCCACGCTGAAGGAAAAGGGATACTATAATTTCAATTCTGACTTCCTGATATTCGAAGCGGATACTAATATTTCTGACAGCCTTCGCTTATTCAAACTCTATTTAAGATTGAAGAAAAATGTACCTACAAATAGTATCATTCCTTACAAAATCGATACGATCAATGTATTTCCAAATTACTCCATTGATGAGGATGCAGAAAAGTTGGATACCTCCTTTTATGACAATAAGAACTTCATTCAAGGAAACTTGGTCTTCAAACCTAAACTGCTCAATGAATACATTCTCATTGAGGACGAGCAACGCTACAACCCTACCCTTTCCAGATTGTCGAGTAACAGACTGAGCACCATTGGAAATTACAAATTCGTAAACCTGCGGTATGAGGAATTATCCTCCAATGATTCTCTGGGGCATCTGAAAGCAAGTTTCTACTTATCACCGATGACTAAACGCTCTGTCCGCGCTGAACTCTTGGCCGTCTCCAAATCGAATAACTTTGCCGGCCCGGCGCTTAACCTCATCTATAGAAACCGAAATCTTTTCAAAGGCGGTGAAACATTAAACCTGACCGGCAGTATGGGGTATGAGTTTCAGATCGCAGGAGGTGAGGACAGGAAAGGCTTGCGGTCTCTGGAACTTGGGTTAAAGGCTGATCTGATTTTTCCAAGGGTGATTTTCTTCGTTCCCATCAAGGAGAAGTTCAGCTACTCGGTACCCAAAACCAAAATGGGCCTAGGAGTGGAATACCTGAGTAGAGGTGGTCTATATAATCTAAACTCCGTATCAGCCAACTATGGCTACTTCTGGAATGCCAATAGATTCGCCTACCATGAGATTAACCCCATTAGCCTCAGCGTGGTGAATCTTAGCAAAACTTCTCCGGAATTTGATCAGATTCTAGATGATAATCCATTTTTGAAGCGAAGTTTCGAGCAAAATTTCATTGCGGGAATCAACTATACCTTCAACTATAATAAACTGAATGACAGATTCAGAACACATGGCTATTTCCTGGGTGTGGGTTTGGACTTTGCAGGAAACACCCTAAGCCTGGTTGATAGAGCCTTTGGCAAAGATGACGGCAAGTTTCTGGGACTCGAATATGCGCAATATGGCAAAGTCGATCTGGATCTTAGATATCATTGGAATATTGATAAGAACCAGACAATTGCTACTCGTCTCTTCGGTGGAATGGGGGTTCCTTTTGGCAATTCCTCTTCGCTGCCATATGTAAAACAGTACTTTTCCGGAGGACCAAACAGCGTACGGGCATTTAGGATCCGATCAATAGGCCCCGGCACTTATAGACCTGAAAATTTTGATGTGAACTCTTACTTTGATCAGTCAGGAGACATCCGGCTGGAAGCAAATATCGAATATCGCTTTCCGATTGTATCGCTGCTGAAAGGGGCGCTATTTATGGATGCCGGAAATATCTGGTTGATGAACGACAATGAAGCTCTGCCTGGAGGAAAATTTACCAAAACCTGGTGGAACGAACTTGCCGTCGGAACCGGAATAGGTTTGCGGGTGGATATTCAGTTTTTTGTCATCCGCTTTGATCTGGCTACACCTGTACGGGTCCCTTATCTCGAAGAAGGTGAGCGATGGGGCAACACATTTGATATAGGAAGCAAAACCTGGAGAAGGGAAAATCTGATCTTCAATTTTGCGATTGGCTATCCATTCTAGTTAACTCCAAGTACCAGATTTGTAAGTTATCTTAGGCAATTGTCATTTTTAACTAACAGAAATCATGAGACTTCCTTCTATAGATCAGCTTCGCAAAGATGGGACAGGCGCCGCAATGCGCTTCCCTTTAAGCTTACTGTTTGGCTTTTTAGCCGCTGGATTGGGTTGCTGGATTATCGAAATGGAACCTGTAGAAGACTTGAGGGCGGTAAACCTCCTTTTGACTTTTGCGCTGGGCATTCCACTTTACTTTTGCATCGATGTCTTCGCAGAAAGAAAAGGATTTAAGGTTTGGCAAAGACAACTTGCCCGGATAGTTGGATTACTTTTTCTAGGCTTAATCTATTTTAGTTTTCCTTCTGAGGAAACATTTACCAATACCAGAGTTCCTTACATTCGCTACTCCATTTTCAATCTGGCGATTCACTTGATGGTTGCCTTTCTCCCCTACATTGGAAGTGAAAACCAGGATAGCTTCTGGAATTATAATAAGAATCTGTTCATTAGGCTAGTTCATGGTATTTACTATTCTGTGGTGATTTTCACTGGAATAAGTCTTGCATTATTGGCTATAAATGCACTTTTCGAAGTCAACATTCAAGGTGAGACCTACGCCCAGATCTTTGCCGTTACTTTCGGGGTTTTCAATACCTGGTTCTTTCTGGCAGGTATTCCAGAGACATTTGAAAATACACTTTCACTTGAACAATACCCAAAAGGGCTAAAAGTGTTCACTCAATTCATCCTGATACCACTGCTCTTGATCTACCTCTGCATTCTATACTGCTACGGAGCCAAAATCATCATCTCAGGAGACTGGCCAAAAGGTATTGTAAGCTATATGATTATAGCCATTGCAGTCTTGGGAATATTTACCAATCTGCTTCTATATCCTTATCAGCAATGGAAAGAAAGTGGTTGGATCAAGAAATTTTATAAAGGATATTATATTTTTCTCATCCCCCTTATCGTCCTTCTTTTCTTTGCAATTGGGATCCGGCTGCAAGACTACGGGTTGACGGTGAACCGCTACATTATCACTTTGATGGGAATTTGGCTTGCGTTTATTTCTATCTACTATTCCATGGGTAAAAAGAACATAAAGACCATCCCCATTTCTCTGGCAATTTTTATGATCCTCTCTTCTTTTGGTCCATGGGGAATGTTTAGTTGGAGTGAGATGGTGCAGAGAAATCGCCTGGCTGAAATTTTAGATGAGAACAACATCCTTGTTGATAACAAAATCCAAAATGAAGCCAAATGGGTCATCGGAGATATGGGCAGTCTCAAACCTATCGGAGAGTTGCGGACAAAACCAATCTCCAACGAGGAACTCTATGAAGTAAATTCAATTGTTGAATACCTGGAAGAATATCATGGTTTGAAAAATATTTACCCTTGGTTTGAGCAGGATTTAGAAAGTCTCCTCAAACAATCGAGGGACAGCCTGGCAATTAATTATACCAATCCCAGCAAACTTCTTGTGGAATCGATGGGCTTGAAGTATGTTCCCTATTATGACAGGTTAAGTGTTTCTGGCGAGCACCAAGAGCTGACGTTGTTGGGAGATGGTGATTTCCAAATGACAATATCCGGATTCGACTACATTCGAAGTGTTACGTTAAACTCATATAATATACAGAATGCGCCTTTTTCAGATCTAAAATATCATTTGGAACTGGACAAGGATAATAAAGCAAATCTGATCCTTAAATGGACTGATGGCTCGATGAATATTGATATTTCAACATACCTAAAAGACCTACTAAACACCTATACTAGTGGATTTCAATATGTTCCTTCAGAGGAATTAATCATTTCCAGAAAAGAGAAAAACATTGAAATCAAAATACAAATAAGCTCAATAACGATAGCAAACCCAGAGGATAAACCAGAACTTCAAAACCTAGACTGTTTCTTGTTAGTCAGAGAAATTCAGGAAGAATAATCAGGTGATTTTCCTTCCTAACTTCATTCTCATTATCTTGATCATTGGAAGTTCCCATAAGAATTCCTGATTCTATTTTTCCAATCCAAAATAAATTCCAAGTAAAACTATGGCATTTATAGACTACTACAGCATCTTGGGCATAGACAAAAGCGCCAGTGAAGCTGACATCAAAAAAGCATACCGTAAGCTGGCACGTAAATATCATCCTGATGTAAATCCAGACGACAAGGAAGCTGAGCGGAAATTCAAAGAAGTAAACGAAGCGAATGAAGTACTGAGTGATCCTGAAAAGCGCAAAAAATACGATAAATACGGCCAGGACTGGAAGCATGCCGATCAGTTTGAACAGGCAGGGGCCCAAGGTGCCGGGCAGCGCAGAAGTCAAGGATATGGAGGAGCAGGATTTGGGGGGAAAGCAGGATTTGAAGGTCAAGACTACTCGGACTTCTTTGAATCCATGTTTGGCACTGGCGCAGGAGGCTTTCGCCAAGGGGGACGTACAGTCAAATTCAAAGGCCAAGATTATAATGCAGAGCTAGCCCTGAGTATTTACGACGCTTATAAAACCCACAAGCAAATACTTACAGTCAATGGTGAAAATATCCGCCTGACCATTTCTGCGGGGATTGCCGATGGGCAGACAATCAAGATCAAAGGGAAAGGTGCTCCAGGAATCAATGGCGGACCAAATGGCGACCTTTACATCAAATTCACTATTCAAAACAACACTAAATTCCAGCGCGAAGGAGACAATCTCTATGCAAATGTGGAGGTGGATCTTTACACAGCAATGCTGGGAGGTGAGCTTGTGGCGGATACTTTTGACAGTAAAGTAAAGCTCAAAGTGGCTCCTGAAACACAGAATGGAACGAAAGTCCGTCTGAAGGGCAAGGGATTCCCTATCTATAAAAAAGAAGGGGAATTTGGAGATCTCATCCTTACCTACTTCGTTAAAAACCCGACTAACCTGAGCACAGAAGAAAAGAAGTTGTTTGAAGAACTACAAAAACTACGATAAGATGGCACAGCAAGAATTGATAGTAATCGAGACCATTTGCACCCATTTTGAGATCGAAGTATCCTTTGTGGATGCCTTGTCCAATTTAGGTCTCATCGAAATCCATACCTATGAGGAAAACAGGTGTATTCCTGAAGAGAAAGTAGCCGATCTTGAAAAAATGATCCGTATTCATCAGGATCTTGAAGTCAATCCGGAAGGGATAGATGTGATTTTTAATCTCCTTCGCAAAGTTGATTCTCTTCAGAATGAACTGGCAGAAACCAAAAGCCGACTGAGGCAATACGAACTGGAAAATCAATAACAACCCAAGTTTCACGAAACCATAAACCATGAATAACGAGTTCCATATCTGGGAAAACAACCGAAACATTTACCTTAAATTCCTCATTCACAATTCTCTGGAGCAGTTGAATAAAGTACCGGAGGGATTCAACAACAATCTCCTCTGGAATATCGGCCACGTCATCGTAGTACAGCAGCGCCTTGTCTACGGACTTGCAAACGTCCCATTAACTATTTCTGACGACCTTTTTCAAAAATACAAGCCTGGTACAAAACCTGGAATCCCGGAACCCGAGGGGACTGTAGCGCTTTTCAAGGAACTTTTGATTAAGCCAATTGAACAAACCAAATCTGATTATAATTCAGGTAAACTTAATGATTACACGCCATACACTACCTCCAAAGGATTCAATCTTGCCAATGCAGCTGATGCGATAACATTTAACAATTACCATGAGGCAATGCATTTGGGTACGATGATAAGCTTGCTGAAATTTATCAAATAATTCTTTCACTATGAACAGGATTTCCTCTCTCGCCCTAACCATTTCAATTTCATTTAGTCTTGGCTTATTTGTACATTCTTTTTTTGCCCATTCAGAGATTCAAAAGCCAGAATTTACAACAAATGATAGCATGAAGCTGGGAGCATTTTCGCTCAGTCTAAGCGTGAAAGACCTAGCAGCGTCAAAGGCATTCTATGAAGCGCTAGGCTTTGAAGTTTTTGGTGGAGCCATGGAAAACAACTACCTCATCATGAAAAATAACAACTCATTGATTGGGTTATTTCAAGGGATGTTTGAGGGAAATATTTTAACCTTCAACCCCGGTTGGGATGAAAATGCACAGGAAGTTCCGGGGTTCGATGATATCCGAAAAATTCAACAAAAGCTGAAATCCCGAAATATAGAAATCATCAATCCAACTGACGAAAGTGGCTCAGGTCCTGCCAGCTTTATGCTCAAGGATCCCGATGAAAATATGATCTTATTTGACCAGCATAGATGATTTAAAAAGAAAAACATATTCTAACCCTATTTCCAATGAACAAATCCAGCACAGCTGAAATCCGCGAAAGATTTGATAATGACGTGGAAAGATTCTCTAATCTTGACACTGGGCAAGTAGCTACCATCGATGCCAAAATCACGCTAGAGCTTATCACCGAAGCTGCCAAGAGGATAGTCCCTGAAGCCAAATCGATTTTGGATGTAGGCTGTGGGGCTGGAAATTATTCCTTGATGATGCTTAGCAAAGTCCCTGATTTGGATTGCGTGCTGTTAGATCTAAGCGGTAAAATGTTGGAAAAAGCAATGGAACGGGTGTCTGTAGCAACAAGCGGAAATGTTTCTATTTTCCAAAGTGACATCCGTGATGTTTTACTTCCAGAAGCTTCCTTTGACATTATTTTAGCTGGCGCAGTCTTACACCATTTACGGGACGATATAGACTGGGAAAGTACATTCGCTAAACTTTTTAAGCTACTCAAACCAGGGGGATGTCTGATGATTTCTGATCTGATCACCCAAGATACGGCTCTGCTGAATGAGTATACTTGGGAGCGGTATGGGGATTATCTTGAGCACATTGGAGGCAAGGAATACCGCCAAAAAGTACTGGCATATGTAGAAAAGGAAGATTCTCCAAGGTCGATGAATTATCAACTGGACCTGATGAAAAAGGTCGGTTTCAGCAAGGTGGAAATCCTCCACAAAAATATGTGCTTCGGGGCTTTTGGTGGAATAAAATGAGAACCATAAGCCCAATCCAAAATCGCCTGGTGTCCCTTGACGTTTACAGGGGACTTACAATGTGCCTCTTGATTGCTGAGGCGGCATTGATCTATGAATCACTTTTGGAAGCTAGTCCCGAAGGAAGTTTAGTGCATGCGTTTTTCATGCAATTCACTCACCACCCTTGGAATGGATTGAGATTTTGGGATTTGATCCAGCCTTTTTTCATGTTTATTGTGGGAGTGGCGATGCCATTTTCCCTGAATAAAAGAATGGCAAACTCAGGGGACCGGAAGCAGGTGAGGCAGCATATTCTGAAGAGATGTTTACTACTTTTCCTTTTCGGCACAGGTCTGCATTGTGTCTATGCTGGGAAGCTGGTTTTCGAGCTTTGGAATGTATTGACCCAACTTTCCTTTACCATTCTTGTCACTTTTCTATTAATCAGACAGTCTTGGAAAGTGCAATTGGGAGTTTCAGCGGGTTTATTGATTCTGACAGAAGTAATGTATCGCCTATATAATCCCGAAGTGCCCTACGAGCATGGCAGCAACTTCGGAAACTATACCGATATGCTCTTAATGGGAAAAATCAACGATGGCGGCTGGGTAGCAATCAATTGCATCCCAACAGCAGCACATACCATCTGGGGAGCAATGTGTGGCAATTTGCTGCTTTCTTCAAAAACAGCTGCTGTAAAAATCAAGATCCTACTTATTGCCGGCATTATAGGTTTGGCTATCGGTTATGGTCTGGACTTTTCAGGAGTCACTCCCATTATTAAGCGCATAGCGACTACCGCTTTCAGCTTTGCTTCGGGAGGTTGGGCGATCTTAACTTTGGCATTTTTCTACTGGCTGGTGGATGTGAAGAAAAGCCAGGCTTGGGTTTTTCCCATTATTGTAGTCGGCATGAACTCCATCTTTGTTTATCTTTTCGCTGAAATTTTGGCTCATCGCTGGCTCTTTGATTTTGTGGGAATTTTCAGTTCGGGTGTACTCACTCCCCTGGGTTTCGATGAACATTTTATACCGATAATTACTTCGCTATTGACCTGGGGAGCAATGTGGTACCTGTGTTATTTCCTATATAAAAAGAAGATATTTTTCAGGATTTGATTCCTGAAAAATATAAAAAAAGGTGATCCAATTAAGGATCACCTCAGAACTTTAAAGCGCCCCAACTACACATTTAAAGTTCCTTCAATGGAATCATCCATTGTTTTTCCTGAAATGGCGCTGATCAAAACCTTGATCCCGGCTACTGCATTTCCATGTTTGTTATCCCAATAGTACCCGCTGTCGGGGATAAATTGAATCACGGAGATTCTAGGGTCATTTATACCCTCGGTAAACCAAGCCTTTACCATTGGATCCCAAAGTTCTTCAATTTTTGCCCGGTCCTCAGAGATCACTGCATGACCATTTAGCTCCAGAAAGTCTGAGTAAGAGGATCCCTGAAAATATAACGTGACATCCGTATCTGCAGCAATCTCCATGTTTTTCATGCTATCCTTTGCACTTAAAAACCAGATATTGCCTGCATCATCCGTTTTTTGAACAGACATAGGACGGGATTTATGGGAATTATTAAAGCTGGTAGAAGTGACAAAAAAACATGATCCTGATTTATCTATCAGCTCTCTTATTTTCTCTACAGCTGCTGACCCTATCAGGTTCTCCCTGTTATGTTCTTCTTGGTTTTCATTAATTGAGTCCATAATATAGTTGGCTTTAAATTTCAAAATTTAACCCTCAACCGGGTTCATCTGAAATTATGCAAACAGGTTGCCGAAAAACAATCAAGTGGAAAAACAGCCATTAAACAGCGTTAGTAGAACTATCGCGGGTTTTTATACGCTAGTCGAAGCTTACGTTAACTCTCAAAAAGTACAGCAAGTATGCCTGAACTGGGGAAATAGATTCCAGGGGAAGTCTGATTTGGACGAAAAATTTATCGTTCCTTTTTTATCAACCAAATAGATCAGAACTCAGATATCTATCACCCCTATCACAGGTAATACAGACAATTAGGCCTTCTTTAAGGGTTTTAGAAAGTTCAATGGCAGCATGCAATGCTCCGCCACTACTCATACCTGCGAGTATGCCTTCTTCCCTGGCCATTCTGCGAGTCATTTCAGTGGCTTGTACTTCGCTGACATCAATAACCTGATCGACTCTACTTGGATCAAATATTTTGGGCAGAAACTCAGGCGACCATCTTCTGATTCCCGGGATACTGGATCCATCAGTAGGTTGGGTTCCTACGATTTGAATGTCAGGGTTTCTTTCTTTCAAATAGTTAGAAACCCCCATAATTGTCCCGGTGGTTCCCATCGCGGATACAAAATGGGTGATCTTTCCATCAGTATCTTCCCATATTTCCGGACCAGTAGTTTTATAGTGGGCCAGGTAATTATCCGGATTCCCAAACTGATCTAACATGAAGTAACCTTCTTTGCTCATCTGCTCTGCTAGCGTTCGGGAATATTCAATTGTTTTGTTCGCAGGAGTTAAAATCACTTCTGCTCCGT
This sequence comes from Algoriphagus resistens, assembly GCF_001442615.1. GTDB lineage: Bacteria > Bacteroidota > Bacteroidia > Cytophagales > Cyclobacteriaceae > Algoriphagus > Algoriphagus resistens. The sequence continues at coordinate 57,985 of NZ_LMXN01000013.1, forward strand.
ATGCTTCCATTGAGATTACCCGTTCTTTGGTGGAATTATCCGGCATGATCAAAGTCATCTCCAAACCAAGAACCTTGGCAACCATAGCCAAGGCAATTCCGGTATTACCGCTCGTCGCTTCTACCAGCTTATCCCCAGATTGGATTTCGCCGCGATCCATGGCACTTTTAAGCATATTATAAGCGGCTCTGTCTTTCACACTTCCGCCTGGGTTCTGACCTTCCAGTTTACAGAAAATCTTAACCTTCGGATTTATGGGAATATGATCCAGCTGTATTAAGGGAGTATTTCCTATCAGTTCAAATAGCTTCATCTTGATCATTTTTGAAAATGTACATATCTGTCACGGCAGAATCTGAATGATACATTTGAGTCTGGTAATAGACTTTACTTCTTGCCGTCACACTTTTGGTAAGCCACACATTCCCTCCAATTACACTTCCTTTTCCAATAACTGTATTCCCGCCCAAAATTGTGGCTCCTGAGTAGATTACCACGTCATCTTCGATCGTCGGGTGCCTCTTGATATCAGCATCAGCTTTGTCCACGCTCAAGGCTCCAAGAGTTACTCCCTGATAGATTTTCACATGCTTCCCTATGATAGTTGTCTCTCCGATCACCACCCCGGTCCCGTGATCAATGCAAAAATACTGGCCAATAGTAGCTCCTGGATGTATATCTATTCCAGTACGGCTATGAGCAAATTCCGTAATCATTCTAGGGATCAACTTGACACCAAGTCTATGCAAAGAATTCGCTATTCTATAGGCTGAGATAGCGTAAAAACCAGGATAGCTTCTCAAGATTTCTGTCCTGGATTTTGCAGCAGGATCCCCGGCAAACATCGCATCTACATCCTGATGAATCCAGTCAAAGACCTGTTCAAGATTAAGAAAAAATGCGTCTGCCAACTTTGATCCTATCCCGCTATGCAGATGGGGATTGCGTTCCAAAATAGAAGATAGATTTTCTTTCAGATGAACCAAAGAAGTTTCGATCTGTGATTTATCATTTATTTTTTCAACTGTATATTCAGGAAAAAGTAATCCAAGCAAGTCTTCAAAAAACTGCTGAATAACTTTAGGTGAAGGACATTCTGAGCAATCCTGATGTGCTTTGTATAATTTCGAGACGAAAGACTCCATGAAAAGTGTGTTAGATGTATTTATAGCACAAAACCCACACGGATCACGTATGGTTCACCGTACGGTGAACGAAGATTGTCATGCAATACATTATATAGAAATGTGAAGTTGGCTCCACCTCTAGAACCGAACGGAGCAAAATACCCACCTCCTAGAAATAAAGCATTTGACCAGATCCGTTCAAACCTATCTGTTAGCAGGTTGTAATTATCAAAGTTGATAGTCTCATATTCTGCGTGGGCAAAAATATTGGGAAATATATTGTACCTACTAAATAGACGCCCCCCGTAAGAAGACGTCTCCCCCCCGATATACCTCTTATCATTAAAATATTGGTACGTAATTCCTACGCCCGAAGAAAATTTAGGTGTGATCATTACCCCTACTAATGGTGAAAAATCAATGAGTGTCACCGTACCAAACTGCATCCCAAAATTCCCACCATAGTACAAACGGTCCTTGAATGGAATAGAATCTTCAGGATAAATCTCCCGCTGGGCAAAGGACGAAGTCTGAAACAATACAATTCCAAGAAAAAATAAGAGCAGGTATTTACTTTTTAACAATGACATAGAGGTCTTCGGTGTTTTTCTTCATTAAGTACTTTTCACGGGCAAACTTCTCTAAGAGTTCAGGGTTGCTCATCAATTCCTCGCGTTCGGCCTTAATTTTCTCTCTGCGCTCCAAATAAAATTCCTTTTGATCTTCAAGCTGTCCAAGCTTATTGCTCAACTTAACTTGGTTAACCACATTATTTGAATCAATAAAAATCATCCAGGCAAGGAAAAAGATAAGCCCGAGGAAGTAGAAATTCTTAGTGTACTTTAAATAGCTCATATGTCCTGATGTAATCGGCCATCAAGGTACAAAAATGATGCAAAAAAAAGACAGCCCGCCGAGGCGAGCTGTTAATTGTTTTAACTTATTGGTAGCTTTTGTTAGAATTTGCCGTTAAATACAGCAGATTCTCCCAATTGTTCTTCGATTCTAAGCAACTGATTGTATTTAGCCATACGGTCAGATCTAGATGCGGATCCGGTTTTGATCTGTCCACAATTCAAGGCCACAGCGAGATCAGCGATAGTAGAATCTTCAGTTTCCCCGGATCTGTGTGACATCACTGCTGTGAATCCCGCCTTGTGAGCAAGATTAACTGCATTAATCGTTTCTGTCAATGTGCCAATTTGGTTTACTTTGATCAGGATAGAATTAGCAGATTTCTCTTCGATACCTCTCTTAAGAAATTTAACGTTCGTAACGAAAAGATCATCACCTACCAGTTGTACTTTATCACCGATTTTTGCAGTCAGCATTGCCCAGCCTTCCCAATCTTCTTCGGCACAACCGTCTTCTATAGAATCAATTGGGTATTTCTCAGTAAGTTCAGCAAGGTAAGCTACTTGCTCCTCTCTACTTCTTGCAACACCAGTATCCCCTTCGAACTTTTTGTAATTATAAACGCCATCTTTGAAGAACTCAGACGCAGCACAATCTAATGCGATAGTCACATCATCACCGGCTTTGTATCCGGCCTTTTCAATAGCATCCAAGATACTTCCAAGAGCTTCTTCAGTTCCGCCGGAGAAATTTGGCGCAAATCCACCCTCGTCACCTACTGCAGTACTAAGACCTTTGTCATGAAGGATTTTCTTAAGGTTATGGAATATCTCAGTCCCCATCCTCATTGCTTCTGAGAAAGAAGGGGCACCTACGGGACGGATCATAAATTCCTGGAATGCGATAGGGGCATCAGAATGAGAACCTCCGTTGATGATGTTCATCATAGGAACAGGAAGTGTATTGGCATTTACTCCACCGATGTATCGGTAAAGTGGTTGGTTTGATTCCATTGCTGCCGCTTTCGCTACTGCCAAAGAAACACCAAGTATAGCGTTTGCGCCTAGATTTCCTTTGTTAGGAGTTCCGTCAAGATCAATCATGATCTGATCAATCATATTTTGCTCAAACACATCGAAACCTACCAATTCAGAAGCAATGACATCATTCACATTGGCTACTGCTTTCATTACGCCTTTGCCCATGTACGCACCCTTGTCTCCGTCACGAAGCTCTACTGCTTCATTTATACCTGTAGATGCACCACTTGGTACAGCGGCACGGCCAAAAGCTCCATTCTCTGTGTAAACATCTACTTCAATTGTAGGATTTCCTCTGGAATCGAGGATTTGTCTTGCATGAATTGATTGAATCAACGTCATAGTTTCAAAAGGTTTAAGGGGTATTAATTTTTATTGATTAAAGAAATAAAATCGTCAAATAGGTAGCGGGAATCATGGGGGCCTGGAGATGATTCAGGATGATATTGAACCGAAAAAGCAGGTTTATTCTTAAGACGGATCCCCGCAACGGTATTATCGTTCAGGTGGACATGAGTGATTTCAACCTCAGAATTTTGTTCAGTGTCCTCACGGGTAATATTAAATCCATGATTTTGAGAGGTTATTTCACTTTTTCCAGTCAATAGATTTTTGATTGGATGATTCAAACCTCTGTGTCCATGATGCATCTTATAGGTAGAAATACCGCATGCTTCGGCTAAAAGCTGATGCCCAAGACAAATCCCAAATAGAGGCTTACCCGTACCAAGGATATCCTTGGTCGTTTTCACAGCATATTCCATTACCGCAGGATCACCCGGTCCATTGGAAAGGAAATATGCGTTTGGAGCCCATTGTTCCATTTCTTCCAATGTTGCTTTAGCAGGGAAAACTTTACAGTATACACCTCTATCCGCGAGGTTCCGAAGAATATTCTTTTTAATCCCAAAATCCATACAGGCTACTTTGATGGAAGAGTTCTCATCTCCGACAAAATAGGGCTCTTGGGTACATACAGTCGAGGAAAGCTCAAGGCCATCCATATCCGGTACTTTTTCCAATTCAGCTTGTAAGCCATCCAGATCATTTTCAAATTCAGAACTAATAATCGCATTCATAGCTCCTTTGGAGCGAAGATGTCTTACAAGTTTTCTGGTATCAATATCAGCAATCCCGGTAATTTTATTTTTCACAAGATAATCCTGCAGAGAACCGGAGGCATCCAGACGAGAGAATACTTCTGAAAAAGTATTAACTACTATACCACCGATAGTCGGATGATCAGATTCCACCTCTGCATCTATCACGCCATAATTACCGATATGAGAAGTAGTAGTCACTATAATTTGACCGGTATAGGAAGGGTCCGTGTAGATTTCCTGATATCCGGTCATTCCGGTGTTGAAGCAAATTTCGCCACCGTTTGTACCAGGGTTACCAATTAGTGAACCGTGAAATACAGTTCCATCTGCCAAGAGTAAAGTTGCTTTTTGTTTGATCATTTTGCTTAATAATTGCCCAAAGGTAAATATTTATTGGGAAGGAAGATAAATGAAAAGGGTATAAAAAAAGGACTGAACAAATGTCCAATCCTTTCAATATTGTGAAGCCACTGATCAACTTATTTGTTATCAGTTTCTTCTTCCGTAGAATCAGCTGAAGCTTCAGGAGCCTTAGGCTCTTCCACATCCTTTGCAGGAGCTTCTTCTTTAGTTGCAGATTCTTTTTTAACCGGAGCTGCTCCAGCAGTATCTTCAGCACTAGTGGCTTTACCAGCACCACCTCTGCGAGATCTTCTCGTAGTTTTCTTAGCAGGCTGAGCGTCCTTCAACATCAATTCGTTAAAGTCTACCAACTCGATGATACACATTTCAGCATTATCACCTAATCTGAATCCAGTTTTGATAATTCTGGTATATCCACCTGGACGGGTAGCTACTTTGGAAATTACTTCACCAAATAGTTCGATGATAGCTTCCTTATTTTTCAAATAAGCGAAAGCCATCCTTCTATTGTGCGTAGTATCTTCTTTAGCTCTAGTCACTAGTGGCTCCAAGTACTTCTTCAATTCTTTTGCCTTGGCAAGCGTTGTTGAGATACGCTTGTGAAGAATCAGCGAAGTTGCCATATTAGAAAGCATTGCTTTTCTATGAGCGGCCTTCCTTCCAAGGTGGTTAAATTTCTTACCGTGTCTCATTATTAGTTATTCTTCATCAAGTTTATACTTAGAAATATCCATCCCGAAGGTCAGGTTTTTTTCCTGGATAAGTTGCTCTAGCTCAGCTAGGGATTTCTTACCGAAGTTTCTGAATTTCATCATGTCAGAAATTTCAAGTTTGGCAAGGTCACCCAAAGTCTTCACATCCGCAGCTTTAAGGCAGTTGAATGCCCTAACAGAAAGATCGAGATCTCCCAAATTAGTCTTCAACAATTTCCTCATATGCAAGAATTCTTCGTCAATTGGCTCCGGCTCTGCTACTCCAGTTGAATCCAAAACCATAGTCTGGTCAGAGAACAACATAAAGTGCTGGATAAGGATTTTGGCAGATTCCTGAAGTGCTTTCTCCGGGTGGATAGAGCCATCAGTAGAAACTTCCATGATCAATTTTTCGAAGTCAGTTTTCTGTTCCACACGCGTATTTTCAACGCTGTATTTCACATTCTTAATAGGAGTGAAAACTGCATCGATTGCGATAGTTCCGAATATCTGTTCTTTTGGTTTGGATTCTTCAGCTGGTAGGTACCCTCTTCCCTTTTCCATCGTCAATTCGATCTCAAAGTTTTTGGTCTCGTCGATATGACAGATCACCAACTCCGGGTTCAGGATTTCGAAAGAAGAAGTGAACTTGGCAATGTCTCCTGCAGTGAATACAGACTGGTTCTTGATTTCAACAGTGATCTTTCCGTCAAATGCCTCATGCACTTTCTTGAATCTCACTTGCTTTAGGTTCAAAATAATATCTGTAACGTCTTCAACTACACCTTCGATGGTCGAAAACTCATGCACCACACCAGGTATTTTGATGGCAGTGATGGCATAACCTTCCAAGGAAGAAAGCAAAATTCTTCTCAGGGCGTTACCGATTGTAACTCCATAGCCTTTTTCGAGCGGTTTGAATGTGAATAAGCCATGAAAGTCATCGGCTTTTTCCATCACCACTTTTTCGGGCATTTGAAATGCTAGTATGGACATATATCTCGTTCTTTTTTAAAAGCTGAAAATAGTAAAATATTACTTAGAGTAAAGTTCGACAATGAGTTGCTCCTTAATATTCTCAGGAATATCATCTCTGCCTGGAACACTGACGAATTTGCCGGTCAATGAAGTGCCATCCCACTCTAACCAGGAATATTTATTAGCACCTCTACCTGCTAAGCTACTAGTGATTGCTTCTAAAGACTTAGATCTTTCTCTTACAGAAACGACATCACCTGGCTTAAGTGTAAACGAAGGAATGTTAACCACCTCACCGTTTACAAGCACATGCTTGTGAGAGACCAGTTGTCTGGCTCCTCTTCTGGTAGGGGAAATTCCCAATCTATATACCGTATTATCCAATCTTGCTTCTAGAAGCTGAAGAAGGTTTTCACCGGTGATTCCGGATTTTCTGGAAGCAATATCAAACATCTTAGCGAATTGTCTTTCCAATACTCCGTAGATGTATTTTGCTTTTTGCTTCTCAGCAAGCTGGATTGCGTATTCAGATTGCTTCTTTCTTCTACCTCTGCCGTGCATGCCAGGAGGGTAGTTTTTCTTTGCAAGTGCTTTGCTATGTCCTTCAATAGCTTCGCCAAATTTTCTGGCAATCTTTGATTTAGGACCTGTATATCTAGCCATTGTATTACAATTTTATGATTAAACTCTTCTACGCTTAGGAGGACGACAACCGTTGTGCGGCATTGGAGTCACATCGATGATCGTAGTCACATCCAATCCTACATTTTGCAATGTTCTGATCGCTGATTCACGACCAGAGCCTGGACCTTTTACAAATACTTCGATTTTTCTCAAACCTAAGTCGTATGCTACCTGCCCGCAGTTCTGTGCGGCCATCTGTGCTGCGTAAGGAGTATTTTTCTTTGAACCTCTGAAACCCATTTTACCGGCAGAAGCCCAAGATATAACTTGACCTGCATTGTTGGTAAGAGAGATAATGATGTTGTTGAAGGATGCTCTGATGTGAGCTTGACCTACAGCTTCTACCTTAACTACTCTTTTTTTACCCTTTGCTTTATCGTTTCTTTTCTGAGCCATAATCTAAATCAGGTTTTATTTAGTTGCCTTCTTTTTGTTAGCAACTGTTTTTCTCTTACCCTTCCTTGTTCTGGCGTTGTTCTTGGTATGCTGACCACGAACTGGAAGTCCTTTTCTGTGTCTCAAACCTCTGTAGCAACCGATATCTTGTAGTCGCTTGATGTTCAATTGGATCTCTGACTTTAATACACCTTCGGTTCTGAACTCTTCAGCGATAATATTACGGATAGCAGTGGACTCATCGTCGTCCCACTCACCTGCTTTTTTATCGAAAGAGATACCGGCCTTGGTCAGGATAGCTTTGGCAGCAGAGTTTCCTATTCCGAAGATATAGGTAAGTCCGATCACGCCACGCTTATTGTCTGGTATGTCTACACCTGCAATTCTAGCCATAATTTAACCTTGTCTTTGTTTAAACTTAGGATTCTTCTTATTGATGACATACAAAACCCCTTTTCTACGGATTAGCTTGCAGTCAGCGCTTCTTTTTTTGATAGATGTTTTTACTTTCATCTCAGTCTTATTTATATCGATATACAATTCTGCCTTTACTTAAATCATAGGGAGACAGTTCCAGTTTTACTCGATCACCAGGAAGGATCTTTATGTAATTCATCCTCATCTTACCAGATATATGGGCGATCAGCTGATGCCCATTCTCTAGTTCCACTTTGAACATCGCATTAGACAATGCTTCCTTGATGGTACCGTCTTGCTCTATTGATGTTTGCTTGGCCATATTAGAATTTAAAATTCTCTTCTATGTATTTATGAGAGGTTAACACCTCTGTTCTATCTTCAAATATCGCTACTGTGTGCTCATAATGTGCTGAAGGTTTTCTATCCGCTGTGCGAATAGTCCATCCATCCCGCTCCTGGACAATATTCCGTGTTCCAAGGTTAATCATAGGCTCAATAGCGATCACCATTCCGTCTTTCAGTAAGGGACCGCTTCCTTTCTTTCCATAATTGGGAACTTCCGGTGCCTCATGTAGATTTCTTCCCAATCCATGTCCGACAAGCTCTCTGACTACCGTGTAGCCTTTGGCTTCGACAAACTTCTGGATGGCATTACCCACATCACCAATTCTATTCCCAAAAATTGCCTTCTCTATTCCAATGTAAAGTGAATCTTTGGTGGCTTTTAATAATGCTTTTACAGCTGGAGAAACCTCACCAATAGGGTACGTATAAGCGGAATCGCTATGAAAACCTTGGTGAAAGACTCCACAATCTACTGAGATTATATCGCCATCTTTCAATTCATATTCACTGGGAAAACCATGTACAACTACTTCATTTACAGAAATACATAGTGCAGCAGGAAAACCATTGTAGCCCTTAAATGAAGGAACTCCATTATGATCCCTGATAAACTCCTCAGCAATTTTATCTAGAAAAGAGGTCTTTACCCCTTCCTTGACATACTTGGCTACTTCCCCATGGGCTTTAGCTAGTATATCGGCACTTTCTTTTATTAACTTAACTTCCTGCGAAGTCTTGTAATTGATCATCTTAGGCAACTTGGTAATTGGAAGGGTTATTCTTCACATTACCACTCTTCATCATCCCCTCGTAGTGTCTCATCAACAAGTAACTTTCAATTTGTCTTAACGTGTCCATGATCACACCTACCATAATAAGGAGTGAGGTTCCGCCATAGAAATAAGAGAACTCTTGCCCAACTCCGGAGATAACCGCTATAGCTGGAAGAATAGCAACCACTGAGAGAAGAATGGAACCTGGAAGTGTAATCTTAGAGATAATCCCATCAATGAACTCTGAGGTTGGAGCCCCTGGCTTAATACCAGGAACAAAACCGCCATTCCTCTTCATATCTTCTGCGATTTGCTCCGGATTCACTGTAATAGCGGTATAGAAGAACGTAAACAAGATAATCAACACAGCAAATAACACATTGTACTGCCATGAAATAGGATTACTGAATGTTGTTCCTATATAATTAGCGATCTCATTATCCTGAGCCCAGATCTGAGCAATTAGCGCAGGAACAAACATTAATGACTGAGCAAAGATAATCGGCATTACACCTGAAGCATTCACCTTAATAGGTATATACTGCCTTTGTCCACCATAAACTTTGCCCCCTACTACTTGTTTAGCATACTGAACCGGAATTCTCCTTGTCGCTTCAGTCAAAGCAATCACCCCAACTACAACAAAGAACAACACAGCAGCCTCAATGATAAGAAGCAACATACCTGAGGTACCCTTCTCCAGACCTTCGGCAATAATCGCACCTGGAAATCTAGATATGATACCAATCATAATCAGCATAGAGATACCATTACCAATGCCCTTTTCGGTGATTTTCTCTCCCAACCACATACAGAACATTGTACCTGCAGAAAGTAGAACCAAAGAACTAAACATAAATAAAGTAGAGCTGACCATCACTGCTCCAGTAGGCATAATAGTAGCGGACACGTAGCCGATACCCTGCGCTATTGTGATCAGTATAGTCAAAACCCGAGTGATCTGGTTGATTCGTTTTCTTCCAGATTCACCCTCTTTTTGCATTTTCTGAAAATATGGTACTCCGACAGTCAATAACTGCAACACAATAGAAGCAGATATATAAGGCATAATGCCTAGACCGAAGATAGACGCATTACTAAATGCCCCACCCAGGAAGGTATCTATCAAGCCGAAGATTCCTTCAGGAGCACCACCCAATTTTGATGGATCCACTCCCGGAAGAACTACAAAAGAACCTAATCTGAAAATGATCAGAAAACCAATCGTATTCAGGATCCTTACTCTAAGGTCTTCGATCGAGAAAATGTTCTTAACTGTCGAAATAAACTTTTTCATTAAATTAAATTGTGTTTACCGTTCCGCCCGCTTTTTCGATAGCTGCTACTGCAGTTGCCGAAAATTTGTGGGCAGTTACGTCTAATTTGGCTTTCAATTCACCTCCACCGAGGATTTTGATTTTGTCATTCTTAGAAGCAATGCCATGAGAAACTATAGCTTCCATGTTTATTGCTTCAAGACTGTATTGCTCAGCAAGGCTTTGCAATGTATCCAAATTTACTGGTTTGAACTCAACTCTGTTCAAGCTTTTGAATCCAAATTTAGGAACTCTTCTCTGAAGTGGCATCTGACCACCTTCAAAACCTAACTTAGACTTATAACCTGATCTTGATTTAGCCCCTTTGTGACCTCTAGTAGAAGTTCCACCTCTACCTGAACCAGTACCTCTACCGATTCTCTTACGATTTTTGGTAGATCCTTCAGCTGGTGTTAATGTATGCAGTTTCATAATTAAGCTTCCTCCACTTTTACAAGGTGATTAACTTTATTTACCATACCTGCAATCTGTGGCGTATTCTCTACGGTCACCGACTTGCTGATACGACCTAGACCTAGCGCAGTAATAGTTGCTTTTTGATCTTTCGGTCTATCGATGGTACTTTTCGTTTGCGTGATTTTGATCTTAGCCATGTTGATTATCCGTTGAATACTTTAGACATTTTAACGCCCCTCTGCTGTGACACAGCGATAGCATCTCTTAGCTGAACCAAAGCTTCGATAGTAGCTTTAACCACGTTATGAGGATTAGATGATCCTTTGGATTTTGCCAATACGTCTGTAACGCCTGCACTCTCCAAAACTGCACGCATAGCACCACCTGCGATAACGCCTGTACCTGCTGCTGCCGGTTTGATCAATACGAATCCTCCTCCGTATTTACCGATTTGCTCGTGAGGAATAGTTCCCTTCAAAATCGGTACTTTCACCAAATTCTTTTTTGCGTCTTCGATACCTTTAGTGATAGCGTCAGTCACCTCGTTGGCTTTACCCAATCCGTAACCAACCACACCTTGGCCATCTCCTACTACAACAATTGCTGAAAAAGAGAATCTTCTACCACCTTTTACCACTTTGGCTACTCGGTTGATAGCTACTACTTTTTCCTTTAGATCTGTATCTGTAGCCCTGATAGGCTTTCTTCTTAGTTGAGACATAGCTTATTAAAATTTAAGGCCTCCTTCTCTGGCACCCTCTGCCAAAGCTTTCACATTCCCATGATACAAGTAGCCATTTCTGTCAAATACTACGGAATCTACTCCGTTTGCAACAGCTCTTTCAGCAAGTTTTTTACCTACTTCCTTGGATACTGATACATTAGTGTTAGCCTTTGCTCCCAATTCTTTGGAAGAAGCCTGAGCCAAAGTCTGACCCTTAAGGTCATCGATAAGCTGAGCGTATATGCCAGTATTGCTTTTGAAAACTGACAAACGAGGTCTGGAATCAGTACCGGAAATCTTTCTCCTGATACCCTGCTTGATTCTAAGTCTTCTGGAATTCTTATTAAATGCCATAACCTATTATTTTTTAGCGGCAGTTTTACCAGCCTTACGTCTAACTTGTTCACCCACGAAGCGCACACCTTTTCCTTTGTAAGGTTCAACCTTACGAAGTGATCTGATTTTTGCAGCAACTTGTCCAATCAATTCTTTATCTATCGATTCCAAGGTAATGATTGGATTCTTACCTTTTGCAGTCTCAGTCTTAATCGCCACCTCTTCAGGAAGCATCATAAAGATGTTGTGGGAGTAACCAAGATTCAATTCAAGAATCTGACCTTGGTTAGACGCCTTGTAACCTACACCCACAAGCTCCAAATCCTTCTTGTAACCCTCTGAAACACCTATCACCATGTTGTTGATAAGTGACCTGTAAAGACCGTGAATCGACTTGTGTCTTTTGGAATCCGTAGGTCTGGTAACCACGATCTCGCTGTCTTCTACTTTCACTGTGATATCAGGATTTACATCCTGTACCAGTGTACCCTTTGGACCTTTAACAGTCACAGTTCCATGAGCTGTGACGTCTACAGTAACACCGCTGGGTAGATTTATTGGTTTTTTACCTATTCTAGACATGATAGTAAATTAGTATACGTAGCAAAGAACTTCACCACCAACACCCTCAGTGCGGGCCTCTTTGTCTGTCATCACACCTTTGGAGGTGGACACGATTGCTATACCAAGGCCATTGATTACTCTTGGAAGCTCCGTATGTTTCACATATTTTCTTAAACCCGGTGTACTAACTCTCTTCAAGCTTACAATAGCGTTTTGCTTTGTGACAGGATTGAATTTCAGCGCAATTTTGATGGATCCCTGAGGACCGTTTTCTTCAAACTTGTAATTCTGAATGTATCCTTTATCGTGCAATACTTTTGTAATCTCTTTCTTGATGTTAGAAGCAGGGATTTCTACGATTCGGTGAGAAGCCTTGATGGCATTTCTCAACCTAGTCAGATAATCAGCTATTGGATCAGTCATTGTATTTTATAGTCTAGCTACACCCATTTTGGGCGTGCAAAGTTACGAATTGATTTTTAGAATAAAAACTACTGTCGTTATTTTACCAGCTGGACTTAGTCACTCCAGGGATCTTGCCTGCTGAGGCCATTTCTCTGAAGGTTACCCTGTTGATACCGAACTTTCTCATGTAGCCTTTAGGGCGACCGGTAAGTTTACACCTGTTGTGAAGTCTTACCGGAGATGCGTTCTTAGGCAATTTATCAAGAGCTTCATAATCACCGGCTGCTTTCAGCGCGGCTCTTCTATCAGCATACTTGGCTACCAGACGCTCTCTTTTTCTCTCACGAGCTTTGATTGACTCTTTTGCCATAACTATTCTTCTTTAGTTTTTTTAACGAAAGGCATTCCGAAAGCCTTAAACAATTCTAAACTTTCTTCATCTGTTTTGGCAGAAGTCACGAAAGTGATATCCATTCCGGAGATTCTGTTGACTTTCTCTATACTGATCTCAGGGAAGATGATTTGCTCTTGTACACCTAGTGTATAATTGCCTCTTCCGTCAAATCCCTTATCAGAAATACCTTTGAAATCTCTCACACGTGGAAGTGCGATGGTGATCAAACGATCAAGGAATTCATACATAGTACGACCTCTCAACGTAACTTTAGCCCCGATAGGCATCCCCTCTCTCAACTTAAAGTTGGATACAGAAGTCTTTGCAATAGTCGAAACAGCTCTCTGACCGGTGATCAAAGACAGTTCTTCTACACCTTGGTCTACCAATTTTTTATCTGCTACAGCAGCACCTATACCTTTGTTAAGAACGATTTTCTCCAACTTAGGCACCTGCATTACTGAAGAATACTGAAATTTCTCTTTCAAAGCAGGGACGATTTCGTCCACATACTTTTGCTTGATTCTTGGATTAGCCATTGATCACCTCCCCGGTTTTCTTAGAGTATCTTACTAATTTACCATTTTCACCTTCTTTGCGACCTGTCCTGGTGGCTTCACCGGTCTTAGGATCTACAAGTTTCAGATTACTGATATGGATAGAAGCTTCTTTCTTTTCGATGCCTCCCTGAGGCTTAGCTGCTGTAGGCTTCACGTGCTTAGTGATCATATTAAGACCCTCAACAATTGCTCTGCTTTTTAGCTTATCTACGGAAAGTACTTTTCCTGTTTTGCCTTTGTCATCACCTGCGATCACCTTTACAGTATCACCGGTTTTGATATGAAGCTTTGTTTGCTTGTTCATTTTTCTTTCCATGATTACAATACTTCAGGAGCCAATGAAACGATTTTCATAAACTGCTTCTCTCTCAACTCTCTGGCCACTGGACCGAAGATACGAGTGCCTCTTGGCTCATCGTTGTTGTTCAATAACACAGCTGCGTTGTCCTCGAACCGTATATAAGAACCGTCTTTTCTTCTTATTTCCTTACGGGTACGCACGATTACCGCTCTTGATACGGTACCTTTTTTCATGTTACTGGAAGACAGGGCCGATTTCACTGTCACAACGACTTTATCGCCGATGGAAGCGTATCGCTTTTTTGTCCCTCCCAATACGCGGATCACTAATACCTCTTTGGCACCTGAGTTGTCCGCTACGCTTAGTCTAGATTCTTGCTGGATCATAATTACTTAGCCCTTTCAATAATTTCAACTACTCTCCAACGCTTGTTCTTACTCAGCGGACGAGTTTCGCTTATTTTCACGAGGTCACCTGGGTTACACTCGTTGTTCTCGTCATGAGCCATAAATTTGGTAGTTTTGGCAACAAACTTACCGTAGATAGCGTGCTTTACGCGACGTTCTACAGCTACAGTGATGGACTTGTCCATTTTGTTACTTACCACTTTACCAACTCTTTCTTTTCGAAGATTTCTCTCTATCGTAGCCATATTCTTTTAGTTAGCTAGTTATTTGGCAGCCAATGCAGTCTTTAATCTTGCGATAAAGCGCTTGGTCTCGCGGATTCTGTTAGGATTCTCTATAGGAGAAATCGAGTGCGCAAACCTGAGTTTGGTTAGATTCTCCTGCTCAGCGACAAGTCGCTCGGCGATTTCACTGGATGAAAGTGAATTGATTTCTGTATTTTTCATAGTGCTTCTTATTCAGCGTAATCTCTACGAACAACAAATCTGGTACTTACAGGTAGCTTCTGCTGTGCAAGTCTCAACGCCTCCTGTGCTGTCTCCAGGCTCACGCCTGTAGCTTCGAAAAGGATTGTTCCTGGCTTAATAACGGCCACCCAATACTCAGGAGCACCTTTACCTTTACCCATACGAACCTCAGCTGGCTTTTTCGTGATAGGCTTATCAGGAAAAATTCTGATCCAAACCTGTCCTTCTCTTTTCATTGCTCTGGTCATTGCGATACGAGCTGCCTCGATCTGACGGGATGTAATCCATCCTGGCTCAAGGGACTTGATGCCAAAGTTGCCAAAAGAAAGCGTATGCCCTCTTTGTGCAATGCCTTTGACACGGCCCTTTTGCATTTTCCTATATTTAGTTCTTTTTGGCTGTAACATGAGTTCTCACTTATGGGTGAAAATTAGTTATTTCTTTTTCTTCGTCTTGGACCATCATTTCTCTTAGGGCCGGCATTGCGAGCACCTTTAGGCTCATTAGCAGCACCCTGATTAGGAGAAAGATCTCTTTTACCGTACACTTCACCTTTGAAAATCCAAACTTTGATCCCGATCAATCCATAAACCGTAAGGGCTTCTGAAAGTGCGTAATCAATATCTGCTCTCAATGTGTGAAGAGGAATTCTTCCTTCTTTGTACATTTCAGAACGTGCCATTTCGGCTCCGCCCAGACGTCCAGAAAGTTTAACTTTAATTCCTTCCGCTCCCACTCTCATGGATGCTGCGATAGCTTGCTTCATAGCTCTTCTAAAAGAAATTCTTGCTTGAAGCTGCTGAGCGATCGATTCACCTACCAATTTCGCATCTAACTCAGGACGCTTGATCTCGAAGATATTAATCTGAATATCCTTGTTAGTGATATTCTTTAATTCTTCTTTCAGTTTATCTACTTCGGCTCCACCTTTACCAATTACAACACCTGGACGGGCAGTATGGATCGTAAGAGTGATTCTCTTAAGCGTACGCTCAATAATCACTTTAGAAATACCCCCCTTAGGAATTCTGGCAAGGACGTACTTACGGATTTTCTGATCTTCATGTAGTTTTTCAGCGAAGTCTTTCCCACCATACCAGTTGGAATCCCAGCCTTTGACTACACCAAGTCTAAATCCTATTGGGTTGATCTTTTGTCCCATAGTCTGTTCTTAATTTGCCTTTTCGTTTGTTTCTACTACATCAGCGGTAACTTCCTCGTCGTTGAATGAATCAACTACCAGGGTTACATGATTTGATCTCTTGCGGATTCTGTGGCCTCTGCCTTGAGGAGCCGGTCTCAATCTCTTAAGAGATCTTCCTTCATCTACCATGATGGTTTTGATGAATAGGTCGGCTTCTTCCAGCTTGGCATCAGGATTTTTCGCCTGCCAGTTGGCTACAGCGGAAAGCAGCAACTTCTCAAGTCGAATCGCTCCATGGTTAGGAGTGAATTTCAATATGCTAAGTGCCAATCCTACTCTCTTGCCTCTGACAAGGTCAGCCACAAGGCGCATCTTACGCGGAGATGTAGGTACATTATTTAATTTTGCTAATGCTTCCATGATTATCTCTTTCCTTTATCTTTTTTGGCAATGTGGCCTCTGAAATTTCTGGTAGGAGCAAATTCACCTAGCTTATGACCTACCATGTTGTCTGTTACAAATACCGGAATGAATTTATTTCCATTATGCACAGCGAAGGTATGTCCTACGAAATCCGGAGAAATCATTGATTTTCTTGACCAAGTCTTGATTACCGATTTCTTCCCTGATTCGTTCTGAGCATCCACTTTCTTCACAAGATGGTGCTCGATATAAGGACCTTTTTTTAATGAACGTGCCATAATTATTTAGATCTTTTGCTTACGATGAACTTGTTTGAATACTTCTTAGGAGATCTTGTTTTCTTCCCTTTGGACAATAGACCTTTTCTAGATCTTGGATGTCCTCCGGAAGAACGACCTTCACCACCACCCATCGGGTGATCTACCGGGTTCATAGCAACACCTCTTACACGTGGTCTTGATCCGAGCCATCTCTTACGACCGGCCTTACCCAGTACTACGTTCATGTGATCACCGTTGGAAACAGTTCCTACAGTAGCCATACATGTGTTCAGTACAAGTCTCATCTCACCAGATGGAAGTTTTATAGTCACGTATTTCCCGTCACGGGCTACGATCTGTGCATAACCTCCAGCACTTCTTACCATTGCGGCACCTTTTCCTGGCTTCAATTCCACACAGTGTACAATTGTACCCATAGGGATGTTCACCACTGGCATCGCGTTGCCCACTTCTGGAGCAACTTGCTCACCGGAAATCACTGTCTGTCCTACTGACAAACCTTCCGGGGCGATAATGTAGGCCTTAGCACCATCTGCATAATATAGTAGGGCGAGACGTGCCGTTCTGTTTGGATCGTATTCGATAGCTTTCACTACCGCTGGTACACCAAATTTATTTCTTTTGAAGTCTACGATACGTAGTCTTCTCTTATGACCTCCACCGATATTGCGGACAGTCATTTTGCCTTCATTATTTCGTCCACCTGACTTCTTGATAGGAGCAAGAAGAGATTTTTCCGGTTTTGACGTTGTGATCTCGTCAAATGCCGGAGCTACTCTGAATCTTGTCCCTGGAGTTACAGGCTTCAACTTTTTAATTGCCATGATATAGATTCAATTAAATTTCTCCGTAAAAATCAATCACTTCACCATCGGCTACCTGCACGATTGCTTTCTTGAAAGCGTTGGTAAAGCCTGAAACCACTTTAGCTTTGGTATATCTTGATTTATGCTTTGCCGCATATCTGATGGTTCTGATAGAAACCACCTTTACACCAAACTTTTTTTCTACAGCGTTTTTGATTTCCGGTTTCTTCGCGGTTTTCTCCACGATGAACCCATAAACGCCTCTTTCGTTCATGGCAGAAATCTTTTCTGTAATTAAAGGCTGCTTTAGAATATCCATTGTCTTATTTCGATAAAATGGTTTCCAACTTACTGATAGAACCTTCACAGATCACTAGGTGATCAGCGTTCAGTACCTGGTAAGTATTTACATCATTTACAGTCACAACTTTTGCCTTTGGCAGGTTTCTGCTGGAAAGGAATACGTTGGCGTTTTCCTCAGGAAGTACCAATAACGTTTTCTTATCTCCTAGAGACAATCCGTCAAGCAAGGCCATGTAGCTTTTTGTCTTTGGAGAGTCAAATGAAATGCTTTCCAATACTGACAAGCTGTTATCTTTTACTTTGTATGTAAGTGCAGATTTCCTGGCTAGTTGTTTTACCTTTTTATTCAATTTGAAAGAATAGTCTCTTGGCTGTGGGCCAAACACTCTTCCTCCTCCTCGGAATAGTGGCGACTTGATAGATCCCGCACGCGCACTACCAGTGCCCTTTTGCTTTTTGATCTTACGAGTAGAACCAGCTATCTCATTTCTTTCTTTAGACTTGTGCGTACCCTGTCTTTGATTAGCCAAGTACTGCTTTACATCAAGGTAGATCGCATGATCGTTAGGTTCGATTGCGAAGATCTCATCAGACAAGCTGATTTTTCTACCTGTGTCTTCTCCTTTTTGATTAATTACTGCTAATTCCATGGCTTACTTCTCTAGAATAACGAAAGAATTTTTAGGACCAGGTACAGAGCCAGAAACCAATAACAGGTTTTTGTCAGCATAGATCTTCAACACTTTAAGGTTGATCACCTTCACTCTGTCTCCGCCAGTTCTACCAGCCATTCTCATTCCTTTGAATACTCTGGATGGCCAAGAACATGCACCAATTGAACCTGGGTGTCTACCTCTGTTGTGCTGACCGTGAGTTTGTCCACCCACGCCAGCAAAACCATGACGTTTTACCACACCCTGGAATCCTTTACCTTTTGAAGTTCCGATTGCATCTACGAAGTCACCCTCGATAAACACTTCACCAGCCTTCACAGTAGCCCCTAGATCTACCTGGCCTTCAAACTCGACCCGGAAATCTCTGAACTCAACAACTTTGTGCTTTGGTGTTGTACCGGCCTTTTTAAAATGACCGATCAATGGTTTTGGCGTATTTTTCTCTTTACGCTCACCATAAGCCAACTGCACTGCGTTGTACCCGTCTGTCTCGACGTTTTTTACTTGCGTCACTACGCAAGGACCAGCTTCTATTAGCGTGCATGCGACATTACGTCCATCGGCACTGAAAATGCTAGTCATTCCTACTTTTCTACCTATTATACCAGACATCTTTATTAAGATAATATAATAACCCACAAGCATTTATCTGCCGGGGCTCCTTTTAAAGGACTGCAAAGTTACTGAAATTAAATTCTGCAACAAATCCGGAATCCTAAATTTTAAATGTATTACCAAATATTTCTATTGTGACTCAGGCATTTATAGCCACCAAATCACCCACAGCGTATAGTTGAGCAAAAAAAACCTGCTTCGAAAAGCAGGTTTTTTTTATATTAATCCAAGAAGATCAAACTTTGATCTCTACATCTACTCCACTTGGAAGCTCGATTTTCATCAAAGCATCCACAGTTTTAGAGGAGTTAGAATAGATATCAACCAATCTTTTATATGTACAAAGCTGGTACTGATCTCTGGCTTTCTTACTTACGTGTGGAGACTTCAATACTGTGAATTTCTCCTTCTTGGTAGGCAAGGGAATCGGTCCTACTACTACTGCGCCAGTGGCTTTCACTGCCTTCACGATCTTCTCTGATGACTTATCCACCAGGCTGTGATCGTATGATTTTAGTTTTATTCTGATTTTCTGATTCATCGCAAATATTATTTAGTCCTTCTGACCTTTTACTGTAGCAATCACACCTTCGGCAATGTTGTTAGGCACTGTTTCATAGTGAGAGAATGTCAATGAAGCTGTAGCTCTACCAGAGGTGATCGTTCTAAGGTCAGTAATGTAACCAAACAACTCAGACAATGGCACTGAAGCTTTGATTACAGAAGAAGTACCTTTGGTATCCATCCCTTTCATCAAACCTCTTCTTCTGTTCAGATCACCGGTGATAGGACCTGTATACTCGTCAGGTGAAACTACGTCCACTGCCATGATAGGCTCCAGCAATTGAGGCTTACATTTTTTAGCAGCATCTTTGAAACCAAGTCTAGCTGCCAATTCGAAAGAAAGGGCATCTGAATCGACGTCGTGGAATGAACCGTGGAACAATCTTACTTTCATTGACTCAATAGGATATCCAGCCAATGGACCATTTTTCATAGACTCCGCAAAACCTTTCTGTATAGAAGGAATGAATTCCTTAGGAATTACACCACCTACAATCGCGTTTACAAAGTCAAGGCCTGGTTTGATTTCTCCAGTTTCAGGATCTGGGTCCCTAGGGCTAAGCTCAAAGGAGATATCCGCAAATTTACCCTTACCACCTGTTTGTTTCTTGTAAACTTCTTTATGTTCAACAGATCCAAATAAAGCTTCCTTATAAGCCACCTGAGGAGCGCCTTGGTTGATTTCAACCTTGAATTCCCTCTTCAGACGATCAATGATGATATCCAGGTGAAGCTCACCCATACCTCTTAGGATAGTCTGACCGGTCTCATGATCAGTATTTACCTGAAGTGTAGGATCTTCTTCCACTAGTTTGGCGATAGCCATACCCAGCTTGTCTACGTCAGCTTGAGTCTTAGGCTCAATAGCATAACCGATTACCGGCTCAGGGAACACCATTGACTCCAATATGACTTTACGCTTTTCGTCGCAAAGTGTATCTCCTGTCTTGATATCCTTAAAGCCCACCACTGCACCAATATCACCCGCTCTTAAGCTTTCAATCTGGTTTTGCTTGTTGGCATGCATTTGGAATACTCTTGAGATACGTTCTTTGTTACCAGAGCGGCTATTGAATACGTACGAACCGGAATTCAATACCCCAGAATAGGCTCTTACGAAACAAAGACGGCCTACGAACGGGTCAGTTGCGATTTTGAAAGCAAGACCTGCAAACGGCTCCGTTTCGTCGGGAGAGATTCTTACATCTACTTCCTCATCGTCTATGTCGTGAGCAATGATATCGTCCTTGTCCATTGGAGAAGGAAGCAATTCCATTACCAGATCAAGCATAGTCTGGACACCCTTGTTTTTGAATGAAGATCCGCATACCATAGGTACAATCTTCATATCAATTACAGCTTTTCTCAAAGCGGTAAGGATTTCCTGCTCCGTGATAGAGTTTGAATCTTCGAAGAATTTCTCCATTAAAGATTCATCGTAGTCCGCAACAGCTTCAAGCAAGTGCTCTCTGTATTCTGCTACTTCATCCAACATATCCTCAGGGATCGGAACTTCTTCGAAAGTCATTCCAAAGTCATCCTCATTCCATACGATAGCTCTGTTGTTGATCAGGTCAACAACTCCACGGAACTTATCTTCAGCACCGATAGGAAGCTGCAAAGGAACAGCATAGCTCCCTAGCATTTCCTTCACCTGCTTGCACACTTCAAGGAAGTTTGCGCCGGCACGGTCCATTTTATTTACGAAACCTATACGGGCAACTTTATAGTTATCCGCAAGTCTCCAGTTTGTCTCAGATTGTGGCTCCACGCCATCTACAGCACTGAACAAAAATACCAAGCCATCGAGAACACGAAGTGATCTGTTTACCTCTACAGTAAAATCAACGTGACCGGGAGTATCGATGATGTTGATCTGGTATTTTTTGTCTCTGTAATTCCAAAAAACGGTAGTTGCAGCTGAAGTAATGGTAATACCTCTTTCCTGCTCCTGAGCCATCCAGTCCATGGTGGCTGCTCCGTCGTGAACCTCACCTATTTTGTGAGATACGCCAGAATAAAAAAGTATCCGTTCTGTCGTAGTTGTTTTACCTGCATCAATGTGCGCGGCAATACCAATATTTCTGGTAAGTGTTAAATCTCTTTTAGCCATATTGATTAAAATCTAAAGTGAGAGAATGCTTTGTTGGCCTCTGCCATTCTGTGCGTATCATCTTTCTTCTTCACACCGGCGCCTTCGCCTTTGGAAGCAGCGATAATTTCGCCAGCTAGTCTGTCCATCATTGTTTTCTCTCCTCTTTTTCTGGCATAGCTGATCATCCATTTCATTCCCAGGGCAATCTTTCTGTCAGGTCGGACTTCCATTGGAACCTGGAATGTAGCACCACCAACTCTACGACTCTTCACCTCTACGGATGGAGAAATATTGTTTAGCGCTTTTTTCCAAACTTCAAGACCATTCTCACCTACCTTGGATTCTACCTTTTCTACTGCGTCGTAGAAAATTCTGTAAGCAATACTCTTCTTCCCATCTACCATTAGATTGTTCACAAACCTAGTCACTAGGGTATCATTGAACTTTGGATCAGGAAGAATATATCTCTTCTTTGGTTTCGCTTTTCTCATTTTTTCTAACTGTTATAAAGTATTATTTCTTCGCCGGAGCGCCTTTTCCAGCCTTCGGTCTTTTAGCACCATACTTAGAGCGACCTTGCTTACGGTCTTTTACTCCTGCGGTATCTAGTGCACCACGGATGATGTGATATCTCACACCCGGTAGATCTTTCACACGACCACCTCTGATCAAGACGATCGAGTGCTCTTGTAGATTGTGACCTTCTCCAGGAATGTAAGCATTCACTTCTTTTCCGTTTGTCAATCTCACCCTGGCCACTTTTCTCATTGCAGAGTTTGGCTTCTTAGGGGTTGTAGTGTATACTCTGGTACAAACTCCTCTTCGCTGTGGACATGCATCCAAAGCTCTTGATTTTGATTTGGTCTCCAGTGTAGTTCTACCTTTTCGTACTAACTGTTGAATAGTAGGCATTAACTGATAAAATTTAGTTTTCCCGTAAACTGTTAAATTTTGGACTGCAAAGGTAAACAAACTAATAAGAGTAACAAAGCTAAGCAGTTATATTTTTATTACGCCTCTCCAGGCGTTCCGAAACTAATCGGAAACTGAGGTGCTCCACCCGATTGATTGATCTTACCAAAAGCAGCCTCGTATTTCTCTATATTGTCTTTCAGTGCAGCAAGCAACCGCTTGGCATGATCCGGAGTGACAATAATCCTAGACTTCACTTTAGCTTTGGGCACGCCCGGCATTAAGCGGATAAAGTCGATCACAAATTCCGAATTGGAATGTGCGATCATCGCCAAATTAGAATAAACACCCTCTGCCACTTCTTCAGAAAGCTCTACATTGATCTGTTGATCTACTTTTTTGTTGTCGTCTTGCATGGTTACCTAGATTAAAAAAAGGCCTGTCGTGAAACAGGCCTTTTAAATTAATTTATTAGAATATTACAGGATTGCTTCACTAGATCTTTTGCTAGATGTGCGCTCCATGTTTTCCGAAAGCTTATCATACTCTTCCTGAGAACCCACGATGATCGGCTGTAACCTTCGCTGACCGGTACCGGCAGGAATCAAGTGACCTACGATTACGTTCTCTTTCAGACCTTTCAGCTCATCACGCTTACCTCTGATAGCTGCTTCAGAAAGAACTTTGGTAGTCTCCTGGAAGGAAGCGGCAGAGATAAATGATTCGGTACCCAAAGATGCGGCAGTGATACCCTGTAGCGTAGGTTTAGAAACCGCAGTCTCTGCATCACGTACCTGTACCAACTTAAGGTCCTTACGTTTCAGGCTGGAATTCTCATCTCTCAATCTTCTCGCAGAGATAATCATTCCGGGCTTCAATGTAGAAGAATCACCTGCATCCATGACCACTTTGCGGTCAAGAATATTATCATTCTCTTCTCTGAAAGCCCATTTGTCCACTACTTGGTTTTGTAGGAATCCGGTATCACCAGCATCAAGGATTTCAACTTTCTGCATCATCTGGCTTACAATCACCTCGATGTGCTTGTCATTGATTTTCACACCCTGAAGTCGGTAAACTTCCTGGATCTCATTCACCAAATACTCTTGAACTGCAGTTGGGCCTTTGATAGAAAGGATATCATTTGGAGTAATCGCGCCATCAGAAAGCGGCTCGCCGGCTCTGATAAAGTCATTCTCCTGAACCAGAATATGCTTAGAAAGAGATACCATGTATTTCTTGATCACACCATCTTTGGATTCGATGATAATTTCTCTGTTACCTCTCTTGATACCACCATAAGTCACGACACCATCGATCTCAGAAACTACCGCCGGATTGGATGGGTTTCTTGCCTCAAATAGTTCGGTAACTCTAGGAAGACCACCGGTAATATCCCTTGTCTTACCGACAGATCTTGGGATTTTCACCAAGATTTGACCGGACCTCACTTTATCACCTGCGTCAATCGCCAAGTGGGCTCCTACCGGAATGTTGTACGACTTAGTCTCTTCCCCATAGTTTACAATGATAGCAGGGTTCTTGGTTCTATCTTTTGTATCGATGATTACTTTCTCACGGAAACCTGTCTGATCATCGGACACTTCCTTATAGGTAACACCTTCCACAATTGCTTCAAATTCAATCTTACCGTCGAACTCAGAAAGGATAACTGCGTTGTATGGATCCCACTTACATAGGGTCTGGCCCTTGGTAATTTTCTCACCGTCTTTCACATTCACAATAGCACCATAAGGAGCGTGGTTAGACACTAAAGTCTTGCCCGTTTTAGGGTCATTGACTTTAATCTCTCCAGATCTGCCCATTACAACGGTGATATGCTCGCCATCTTTATTGGTAGTCTCGATCAATCTTAATTCATCATCGAATTCCACCACACCGTCAAACTTAGCGATCACACTGGCTTCAACAGCCATGTTTGATGCAGTACCACCTACGTGGAATGTTCTTAGCGTAAGCTGGGTACCTGGCTCACCGATAGACTGTGCCGCAATAACACCTACAGATTCACCTTCCTGTACCATATGACCGGTGGTAAGGTTTCTTCCATAACATTTGCCACAAACTCCTCTACGGGTTTCACAGGTCAGTACAGATCTGATCTCAACTTCATCGATTCCAGATTCATCAATAAGTCTTGCCACTTCGTCATTAATCTGAGAACCTGATTCTACGATCAATTCATCCGTAAGAGGATGGAAAATATCGTGGACAGAAACACGCCCCAAAACTCTTTCAGAAAGAGGTTCAACTATCTCGTCATTATCTCTCAATGGCTGCACAAGAAGTCCTCTCAAACTACCACAGTCATCTTCAGTGACAATCATATCCTGAGCCACATCTACAAGACGTCTTGTCAAGTAACCGGCATCAGCTGTTTTCAATGCAGTATCGGCAAGACCTTTACGTGCACCGTGCGTGGAGATAAAGTACTCCAATACATCCAGACCTTCTTTGAAGTTAGAAAGGATTGGGTTTTCGATGATCTCCCCTACAGAACCCTGAAGGTTTTTCTGTGGCTTGGCCATCAAACCTCTCATACCACCCAACTGACGAATCTGTTCTCTGGAACCTCGGGCTCCTGAGTGCATCATCATATAGATCGCATTAAATCCTTGTTTATCCTCTTCCATCTGCTTCATCAGATTATTAGTCAAATGGGAGTTGGTACGGGTCCAGATATCAATTACCTGATTGTATCGTTCGTTGTCGGTGATCAGCCCCATCAAGTAGTTGTTCCATACCTGGTCCACCTCTTCCTTGGCCTTATTGATCATCGGTTCTTTTTCTTCTGGGATGATTACATCATTCAATCCCATGGAAAGGCCGCCTTTGTAGGCCATCTGGAACCCTAGATGCTTGATGTCATCCAAGAATTGAGCTGTACGTGCCATTCCACATACCTTAACCACCTTAGCGATAATCTGCTGCAGTTTTTTCTTGGTCAAAAGCTCATTTACATAACCTACTTCTTTTGGTACAAATTGGTTGAAAATCAAGCGGCCGGCTACGGTCTCAATGATCTCATCCTTGTATCCTCCATCTTCGGTTCTTACCTGCACCTTGCATTTGATATTTGCATGCTTGGAGATTTTCTCTTCATTCAATGCAATAATCACTTCTTCAGTGCTGTAGAATGTCATTCCTTCACCGGCAACATGCTCTTCGGCAGTAGATTTCTTGCCCTTGGTCACGTAGTACAGACCCAACACCATATCCTGGGAAGGTACAGTAATCGGAGCTCCGTTAGCCGGGTTAAGAATATTGTGCGAGGAAAGCATTAAGGTAGAAGCCTCCAAAATCGCCTCATGTCCAAGAGGTACGTGAACTGCCATCTGATCACCGTCAAAATCGGCATTGAATGCAGTACATACCAAGGGGTGAAGCTGGATGGCTTTTCCTTCAATCAATTTTGGCTGGAATGCCTGGATACCTAGTCTGTGAAGTGTAGGAGCACGGTTAAGGAGCACAGGGTGCCCTTTCAATACGTTCTCCAAGATATCCCAAACCACAGGATCTTTACGGTCCACAATTTTCTTAGCAGATTTCACCGTCTTCACAATTCCTCTTTCGATCAGTTTTCTGATGACAAAAGGTTTGAAAAGCTCAGCCGCCATATTTTTAGGAAGACCACACTCGTGAAGCTTCAACTCTGGACCAACCACGATCACAGAACGACCGGAGTAATCCACACGCTTACCGAGCAAGTTTTGACGGAACCGGCCTTGTTTACCTTTCAACATATCAGAAAGGGATTTCAACGCACGGTTTCCATCGGATCTTACCGCATTTACTTTTCTGGAGTTATCGAACAGGGAATCTACAGCTTCCTGCAGCATTCTCTTTTCGTTTCTCAGAATAACTTCAGGAGCTTTGATATCAATCAATCGCTTCAGACGGTTATTTCTGATAATTACTCTTCTATAAAGGTCATTCAGATCAGAAGTCGCAAAACGACCGCCATCCAAAGGAACTAAAGGACGCAATTCAGGTGGAATAACAGGAACCATACGAACGACCATCCACTCTGGGCGGTTTTCGATTCTGGTTCTTGCATCACGGAACGCTTCTACTACTTTCAGTCTTTTCAGCGCTTCTGCTTTTCTCTGCTGAGAAGTATCAGTAGCTGCCTGGTGGCGAAGGGAGTAAGAAAGGTCATCCAGATCAATTCTTGCCAATAACATCTCCAACGCTTCAGCACCCATTTTGGCGATGAATTTATTGGGATCCTCATCGTCAAGCATGTGATTTTCCTTAGGAAGCTTGTCCATGATGTCCAAGTATTCATCTTCAGTCAAGAAATCCAGATACTGAACTCCCTCTTCTGCTTTGATACCTGGCTGAACTACCGCGTAACGCTCGTAATATACAATCTGGTCAAGCTTCTTAGTAGGAAGACCAAGAAGGTAACCGATTTTGTTGGGAAGAGATTTGAAATACCAAATGTGCGCAACCGGTACTACCAGTTCGATGTGCCCCATTCGCTCTCTTCTTACTTTCTTCTCTGTAACCTCTACACCGCAGCGGTCACAGATAATACCTTTATACCTGATGCGCTTATACTTGCCACAATGACATTCCCAATCTTTGACCGGACCAAAGATTCGCTCACAGAACAAACCGCCCATTTCAGGCTTGTAAGTTCTATAGTTGATGGTCTCTGGCTGGGTCACCTCACCGTTTGAGCTATCCAGAATAGATTCTGGGGAAGCCAAACTGATGGTGACTCTGGAAAAATCATTGTTAAGTTTTTTATTTTTTCTGAACGCCATAGTTTTTTGAAAGATATGTAAAGGGCTCTTGCGAGCCCATTCGCTTTATTAATCCAGGGTAATTTCAAGAGCCAGGCCTCTCAATTCATGAACCAATACATTGAATGATTCAGGAATATTAGGCTTAGGAAGGTTTTCACCCTTCACAATCGCTTCATAAGCTTTTGCTCTACCGATTACGTCATCAGACTTCACTGTCAGGATCTCCTGAAGTACGTGTGATGCACCGAATGCTTCCAGTGCCCAAACTTCCATCTCTCCAAAACGCTGACCACCAAACTGGGCTTTACCACCCAATGGTTGTTGCGTGATCAATGAGTATGGTCCGATGGAACGGGCGTGCATTTTATCATCTACCAAGTGACCAAGTTTCAGCATGTATGCGATACCTACTGTAATTGGCTGATCGAATTTCACACCCGAAAGACCATCATACAAGTAAGTACGTCCATAGGCCGGTAAGCCTGCCAACTCCAATTCGTGAGACACTTCTTCCATCGAAGCACCGTCAAAGATTGGGGTAGCATATTTCTTATCCAGCTTCTGACCGGCCCAAGCCAATACAGTTTCGAAGATCTGTCCGATGTTCATACGAGAAGGCACACCCAGTGGATTCAATACAATATCCATTGGGGTTCCATCCTCCAGGAATGGCATATCTTCGTCTCTTACGATCCTTGCTACGATACCTTTGTTACCGTGGCGACCAGCCATCTTATCACCTACTTTAAGCTTTCGCTTCTTCGCGATGTACACTTTGGCTAGTTGAACGATACCTGCAGGAAGCTCATCCCCTACCTCAAGAGTAAATCTTTCTCTCTTGAAAGTACCAGAGATCTCATTTCGTGAGTTTGTATAGTTTTTCACTAAATGAACAATTAACTCATTGGTATGAGGATCATTTGTCCAATCGTCAAGAACAATATCAGAAATAAGGTTTGCCTCTTCAGGAACATTGTAATTACTCTCATCTCTGTAAGGGTTCTTAGCAGGGAAAAGATTGTTTTCAATGTTCTTAGCATTGAATTTCTGACCTTTAGTGATAATCTCATCACCAAACTTATGCTTCACGCCTTGAGAGGTTTTGCCATCAAGGATAGTCACCATCTTGTTGATCATTCGTGCTCTGATGCCCAAAAGATCCTTAGAATATCTTCCCTTAAGTTTTTCAACCTCAGCTTTGGACTTGGCTCTTACGTCCTTGTCCTTCTTAGGTCTTGCAAACAGCTTCGTCTCGATTACAACACCATTCAATGAAGGAGAAGCTTTCAGGGAAGCATCTTTCACATCCCCTGCTTTATCACCGAAGATTGCCCGAAGCAATTTCTCTTCGGGAGTCGGATCAGTTTCACCTTTAGGAGTGATCTTACCGATGATGATATCCCCTTCTTTTACCTCAGCTCCAATCGCGATGATGCCATGCTCATCAAGATTCTTAACAGCCTCTTCAGAGACATTCGGGATTTCAGAGGTCAATTCTTCTTCACCTCTTTTCGTATCACGAACTTCCAACTGGAATTCTTCTACGTGGATGGAAGTAAAGATATCCTCTCTCACCACGCGCTCGGAGATCACGATCGCATCCTCGAAGTTGTATCCTTGCCAAGGCATGTACGCCACTTTAAGGTTTTTACCCAAAGCTAGCTCACCGTTATTAGTAGAATAGCCTTCAACCAACACCTGGCCTTTTTTCACTTTCTGTCCTTTCAGAACCAAAGGAGTAAGGTTGATCGTGGTATCTTGGTTAGTTCTTCTGAACTTGATCAGATCGTAAGTCTTGTATTCATCTGTGAAATTAACCAAAAGCTCATCATCAGTCAGATCGTACTTGATGGTGATTTTCTTCGCATCCACATAATCTACTACACCGTTTGCTTCGGCAATGATGAGTGATCTAGAATCTACAGCAGCTTTTGCTTCAAGGCCAGTACCCACAATAGGAGCTTCTGCTTTCAACAAAGGAACTGCCTGACGTTGCATGTTTGATCCCATCAATGCACGGTTGGCATCATCATGCTCCAAGAATGGAATCAAAGATGCAGCAACAGATACAATCTGGTTTGGGGCAACGTCCATGTAACTGATTTCAGAAGGCTCCAACACGGGGAAGTCACCTTCGAATCTTGCTTTTACTTTTTCATTGACAAACTTGCCAGCCTCATCCAAAGGAGCATTTGCCTGTGCAATGTTATGATTGTCTTCTTCTTCAGCGGTAAGGAATAAAATATCCTCCGCTTTCATGCTTACCTTGCCCTCTTTTACCTTACGGTACGGAGTTTCAAGGAAGCCCATTGAGTTCACCTTAGCATGGACACAAAGAGAAGAAATCAAACCAATATTGGGTCCTTCAGGAGTTTCGATAGTACACAGACGACCATAGTGCGTGTAGTGAACATCACGAACCTCAAAACCTGCTCTTTCTCTGGAAAGACCACCTGGACCCAATGCTGAAAGTCTTCTCTTATGGGTCAACTCTGCCAATGGATTGGTTTGATCCATGAACTGAGAAAGTTGGTTTGTTCCAAAGAAGGAGTTGATCACCGAAGAGAGTGTACGTGCGTTGATCAAATCGACCGGTTTGAAGTCTTCATTGTCACGAACGTTCATTCTTTCGCGGATCGTTCTGGCCATTCTGGCCAAACCTACACCGAATTGGCTGTATAGCTGCTCGCCTACGGTTCTTACCCGTCTATTGCTCAAGTGATCAATATCATCGACAACAGCTTTAGAGTTGATCAGTCCGATCAGGTATTTTACGATGTTGATAATATCTTCCTTGGTAAGGACGATTTTCTCAGAATCGATGTCAAGACCCAGTTTTTTGTTGATTCTATAACGACCAACTTCACCTAGGTCATAACGTTTGTCAGAGAAGAATAAGCTATGAATTACCTCACGAGCTGTAGACTCATCAGGAGCTTCAGTATTTCTCAACTGGCGGTAGATAACCTCCACAGCCTCTTTTTCAGAGTTAGAGCTATCTTTTTGTAATGTATTATAGATGATAGAGTAATCAGCCACATTCACATCTTCTCTATGGAGAATGATGCTCTTTGAGCCTGAATCCAAGATCATTTCGATATCTTCGTCTGTAAGTACAGTATCACGCTCTAGCAATACTTCATTTCTATCGATGGAAACTACTTCACCTGTATCTTCATCTACGAAATCTTCTACCCAAGTTCTTAGAACCCTTGCAGCAAGCTTACGCCCAGCCACTTTCTTCATTGCTGACTTCGTAGCATTGACTTCCTCTGATAGACCGAACAAATCGAGAATATCTTTATCGGAGCCATAGCCTATAGACCTTAGCAAGGTAGTGACCGGAAATTTCTTCTTACGATCGATGTATGCATACATGACATTGTTGATATCAGTAGCAAATTCAATCCATGATCCTTTGAAAGGTATAATTCTGGCAGAGTAAAGTTTCGTACCGTTTGTGTGCTTGCTTTGGGCAAAGAACACTCCCGGAGAGCGGTGAAGCTGTGAAACGATAACCCTTTCTGCACCATTAATTACAAATGACCCTTTCTCGGTCATATACGGAAGATTACCTAAGAATACTTCTTGCTCAATCGTTTCGAAATCTTCATTATCCTCATCGTGGCAAAGTAATCTCAACTTTGCTTTCAACGGTACAGAGTAGGTCAAGCCGCGGTCAATGCACTCGCTCACAGAATATTTCGGTGGGTCTACTGCATAATCAATAAACTCAAGAGTGAAATTCTCTCTTGAATCACTGATTGGGAAGTTTTCTGCGAATACTTTAAATAAACCGTCTGCCCGGCGCTTTTCTGCTGGCGTATCCAGTTGGAAAAAGTCTTTGAAAGACTGCAACTGAATATCGAGAAAATCCGGATAGCTTTTGACCACCTTAATGGAGGAGAAACTTTTCCTTTCGGTTTGATTCTTGATAGCCAAGGTAGTGTATGTTTATGGTGAAATATTAGTCTCGGAATAGTTCTATTTCCGATTAGAATAATGCAATTTTAAACCTGTGCATAAACAGGAAAAGACCTGACTATAATAGTCAGGTCTTAGGTGTGAACCCCAACCTAGCAGTTGCGGTTCAGCAAATTATTTGATCTCTACTTCAGCACCAGCTTCTTCCAAAGACTTCTTCAAGCCTTCAGCTTCGTCTTTAGCTACGCCCTCTTTCAATGCTTTAGGAGCTCCGTCAACTAGTTCTTTTGCTTCTTTAAGACCAAGACCAGTCAATTCTTTTACAAGTTTCACAACTGCCAGTTTTGATCCACCAGCGGCTTTCAAGATAACGTCAAAAGTAGACTTCTCTTCTTCGGCTGCAGCTTCTCCAGCACCAGCACCACCTGCTACAACCACTGCACCTGCAGCAGCTGGCTCGATGCCATACTGATCCTTAAGGATATCTGTCAATTCTTTAACTTCTTTTACAGTCAAGTTTACCAACTGATCTGCAAGTTGCGTAAGATCTGCCATTGTATTTGAAATTTAATATTTGTTTGAATAATTTTTTTTAACTTATTTTTCTTCTCTTTCAGCAAGTGTTTTAAGCACACCAGTAATATTGTTCTGGCCACTTTGCAATGCTGATAGAAGGTTCATTGCTGGAGATTGTAGCAAGCTGATTAGATCGCCTAGCAACTCCTGCTTTGATTTCAACTTAGAAAGCATTTCTAGATTTTCTTCACCAATGAAAATATCTGCATCGATAGAAGCCCCTTTGAATGCTGGCTTTGTTGCTTTTTTACCTAATTTTTTCCTAAAATCCAGCAATACATTTGCTGGAAGATTACTTGTCTCTTTTGAGAAAATAATTCCCGAGAATCCTTTCAATGCTTTATCTGACAACTCAGTGTAGTCGGCATCTAAATTTTCCAGTGCTTTGCTGATCAAGGTGTTTTTGTACACTTGGTACTCTACTCCTTTTTCAAAACAAGCTCTTCTGAATGCGTTCACCTGGGCTACAGAAAAACCTGAAGCATCGGTGATATAGAAGAAAGGGTTTTCTTTAAATTTCTCAGTAAGACCGTCGATTATTACTTTCTTTTCGTCTCTAGTCATGATTAAATTCCTTGAATGCTACCCTTGTCCACTGCAATCCCAGGAGACATTGTACTGGATAAATGAATACTCTTGAAATATGTCCCCTTAGATGAAGAAGGCTTCAGTTTAGAAATAGTAAGGATAAGTTCTTTCACATTCTCTTCGATCTGCGCTGCAGTGAAGGATGCCTTACCGATACCTGCGTGAATAATTCCAAATTTATCAACTTTGAAATCGATTTTACCCGCTTTTACTTCTCTTACTGCCTTAGCTACATCCAGAGTAACAGTTCCTGATTTAGGATTTGGCATAAGACCTCTTGGTCCTAATACTCTACCCAATCTACCTACTTTCGCCATTACGTTAGGCATAGTGATGATGACATCAATGTCAGTCCATCCGCCTTCGATTTTAGCTATATAGTCGTCCAAGCCTGCGTAATCTGCACCTGCTTCGGTTGCTTCTGCTACTTTGTCAGGAGTACAAAGGACCAATACTTTGATGTCTTTGCCTGTACCATGAGGAAGCGCAACAACGCCTCTTACCATTTGATCAGCTTTACGTGGATCTACACCCAGACGGATGTCAAGATCTACAGAAGCGTCAAACTTCGTCATAGTAATATCCTTCACGATAGTAGAAGCTGCCTCCAGGGAGTACACTTGGCTTGGGTCGTACTTAGAAAGAGCTTCTTTTTGCTTTTTTGTTAACTTAGCCATTGTTTTTTATTTATACTTCCCAAGGGGCTTTACCAGATACTGTGATTCCCATGCTTCGCGCTGTACCGGCCACCATTTTCATAGCAGACTCAACTTTGAAAGCATTAAGGTCAGGCATTTTAACCTCCGCTATCTCCTTAACCTGATCCCAGGTCACTGATCCTACCTTCTTACGGTTTGGCTCAGCAGATCCGCTTTTCACTTTCGCAGCCTCTAGCAACATATTTGCCGCTGGAGGAGTTTTTACTACGAAGTCAAAAGACTTGTCTGAGTAGATCGTAATCAATACAGGAAGCACCTGACCCATTTTATCCTGGGTTCGTGCATTGTACTGCTTACAAAACTCCATTATGTTCAGACCCTTGGAACCAAGAGCTGGACCTACTGGAGGCGACGGGTTTGCCTGGCCACCTTTCACTTGTAGTTTTAAATAACCAGTGATTTCCTTAGCCATTGCTTAGTCTTGTTTTTCTACTTGTATAAAGTTTAATTCGACAGGAGTATTTCGGCCGAAGATCTTAACCATAACATTAAGCTTTTTCTTCTCCTCAAATATCTCCTCTATTGTTCCGGTAAATCCACTGAAAGGACCGTCCATTACTTTGACAGTCTCTCCGACTATAAATGGTGTATCAAGTTTCTCTGCGAACTCATCAATCTCTTCAACCTTACCTAAGATACGGTTGATTTCTGACTGACGAAGTGGCTCAGGGGTTTTGGAAGCCCCGCCTGAGTTAGATCCTAAGAAACCGATTACTCCCGGAATACTTGTAATTACGTGATTGGCTTCACCATTGGAGAGATCCGCGTTGACTAAAACGTAACCAGGAAAGAAGTTTCTCTCTCTAACACGTTTTTTACCGTTGCGCATCTCATATACTTTCTCGGAGGGTATTAAGACTTCAGGAATAAAATCGCCAATATCCTGTCTGGTAATCTCATTATCCAGATAGGTTTTAGTTTTTTTCTCCTGTCCCGCTACTACTCTGAGTACGTACCATTTATGTTCAGCCATTCTGTAATGTCAATTCAATTAGAATAAATCATAAAACCATGTCATGATGTTCTCGAATCCAAGATCTACAACACCTATAAATAAGGCAAAGATCAGAGAGGCGACCAACACCAATACTGCACTATTTTGAAGAAATGAATACTTCGGCCATGTGACCTTATTCTTCATTTCATCATATGACTCCAGGACAAAGTTTTTTAGATTCATAGTGTACTTAACTTACTGGCACGGGCAGAGAGATTCGAACTCCCATCAACGGTTTTGGAGACCGCTATTCTGCCGTTGAACTATGCCCGTGTAAATGAACGTCCCGCTAATGGGAACGCAAAATTAGGTATTGATTACTAAAGAAACAAATGCGATCCCAAAATAATTTGAGATCGCATTGTATAATTAGTCAATCTATGATTGATGATTAGTCAAGAATTTCAGTAACCTGACCAGCTCCTACTGTTCTACCACCCTCACGGATCGCAAAACGAAGACCTTTCTCAAGAGCAACTGCGTTAAGCAAAGTTACTTCGATAGTCACGTTATCACCTGGCATTACCATCTCAACGTTTTCCGGAAGTTTGATCTCGCCGGTTACGTCTGTAGTTCTAAGGTAGAACTGAGGACGGTATTTGTTGAAGAATGGTGTGTGACGTCCACCTTCTTCTTTTGAAAGAACGTAAACTTCTGCGTTGAAGTGAGAGTGAGGTTTCACAGATCCTGGCTTACAGATAATCATACCACGTTTGATTTGTGATTTTTCAATACCTCTTAGCAATAGACCTACGTTATCACCTGCTTCACCTCTGTCAAGGATCTTACGGAACATCTCAACACCAGTTACTGTAGACTTAAGGCCTTCAGCACCCATACCGATAATGTCAACCGCTTCACCTGAGTTTACAACACCTCTTTCGATTCTACCAGTAGCCACAGTACCACGACCAGTGATCGAGAATACATCTTCAACAGGCATCAAGAAATCTTTATCAATTGCTCTTTCAGGAAGAGGGATATAAGAATCAACAGCGTCCATCAATTCCATTACAGTGTTAACCCATTTTTCTTCACCGTTTAATGCACCAAGTGCAGAACCAGCGATTACCGGAATATTGTCACCGTCGAATTCGTAGAAAGAAAGTAGTTCTCTGATTTCCATTTCCACAAGCTCAAGAAGCTCAGGATCATCCACCATATCTACTTTATTCATAAATACTACTAGCTGAGGTACACCTACCTGGCGAGCCAAAAGGATATGCTCTCTAGTCTGAGGCATAGGTCCATCAGTAGCTGCTACTACTAGAATAGCGCCGTCCATTTGGGCAGCACCCGTTACCATGTTTTTTACGTAGTCAGCGTGACCTGGACAATCTACGTGAGCATAGTGTCTTTTTTCAGTTTGATATTCTACGTGAGAGGTGTTAATGGTGATACCTCTTTCTTTTTCTTCCGGTGCGTTATCGATAGAAGAAAAGTCTCTTAATTCAGATAGACCCTTACTAGCCAGTACGGTAGTGATGGCAGCAGTCAAAGTGGTCTTTCCATGATCTACGTGACCAATCGTACCGATATTAACGTGCGGCTTGGAACGGTCGAATTGTGCTTTTGCCATGCGTGAAAATCCTCAGTTTAAGTTTAAAGATATATTTAATTTTTTCTAATGTAAGCCGAAATGAGCCAACGAGGGGATTTGAACCCCTGACCCCTTCCTTACCAAGGAAGTACTCTACCCCTGAGCTACGTCGGCTTAGACTCTTATGCTTCCCTAAGGAAATCCTTAGGGAAAACAAAGAGCGGGAGACGAGGCTCGAACCCGCGACCTGCAGCTTGGAAGGCTGCCGCTCTACCAACTGAGCTACTCCCGCTTGTAATCTTTCGAGATGAAACCATCTCTGCCGCTCTACCTCTACGTATACCGCCTTGCGGTAATACCTTGGAGAGCTACTTCCATAGTAACCTGGTCTTATCCAGATTATTTTTCGCCCAGCAAAATTAGAAAAAAATTTTGCATTCTGGCAATGGTGTGGGGGAAACAGGATTCGAACCTGTGAAGACTTAAGTCAACGGATTTACAGTCCGTCCCAGTTGGCCGCTTTGGTATTCCCCCGATTTGTGCTACATTTCCAGCCTTCGTCTCAGGCTTTTCTATCGTAACGGATGGCAAAATTATAGGCTTTTATTAAAGATTCAAAACATGCATTTCAAATTTGATGGGATTTTGTTGTTTTTATTTCCAAACAATTATAAATCAATGCCTTAATTTTCATCTTTTAGTGCTTCCATAAAATATTGATAGTACATTGTCAGTTCACTATCCGTCTCTTGGGCTGCTACCTCATTTATTTTCTTCAAAATCTCCTGATCATCAGAAAATCCCAGTAACCCCTGAAAAGCACCCAATCGCACATAACTCCTCGTATCATTTTTCATTTTCCCCAATAAATAATCGATTGCCTCCTCTTTGCCCTCTTCAGGCAAGCGGGTGAAATATTCGCTAAGGTACCCCAGATAATAATACAGCCCCTCCCCTGAAATAGTATTGGCCTGGTTCAGAAACCAATCACCTTTGCCGGCAACGGCGTTTGTGATATAATAATCTGCAACCGGAACCACTATACGGAAGTTATTTTCACTCGCATAGCTCTCCATCAATAAGGAATCGGGCTCCTGTGATTCCATGCTTACCAAACCCATCAAGGCAGATCCTGCGACCAGATAAGACGAATCCTTGGCTAATTCCAGAAAAGTAGAATAATAATCATCAGGGGAAAAGGCTGCCAACACGTCAATTGCCCCTGCCCTAACAGAATTTCGTGGATCATTCTCAGCCAGGTATACAACTTTCCGGGCTAATTCCGGAGTGTCGTCTAGCCATTCCGGGTTACCTTGGAGAATTGACAACGCTGATTCTCTTACCGACCAAAAATCATCCTCCAGCGCCTCAGGAAGGATTGATTCCAGTTCAGCCAGGGCCTCCCAGACTGCCAGGCTATCCAATGCCTCATATCTTGCTATCCCAAATTTAGAGTTCCTGAATTGTTGACGCATATAAGCTGGGCTTAACTCAATGGACTTCTTGGCAAGCAGATTTTTCTGCTCGTCCAAGAATAGCTGCTCAACAGGCACTTCATTCTCCAAGCCAATCTTCTGAAAAGCGTTGGTGATCATAAATCTCTTACTTTTATGCACGTTCCCTTCGTACCAGCTTACATCAAGTGGAAGCTTATAAAGTGGCGAAGTATTCAAATCCTGTAGCTGGGTAACGGATATTTGTACATTTTTTGGATTTGAATAATCTACCTCGAAATGAAGTTCCGGATGGCCCTTATCCAAAAACCATTGATTAAAGAACCAATTTAAATCCTCTCCACTGACCTTTTCAAATGCCATCCGGAGATCATTCACTTCAACATTTTCAAATGCATGCTCCTCTAGGTAAACCTTTAGACCAGCATAAAATGCTTCCTGTCCCAGGTATTCACGAAGCATGTGTACTATTGCCCCCCCTTTGGAGTAGCTATGAGAATCAAACATATCTTCCGGATCTTCATAGGTAAAGCGGATCAGCTCAACCTGCTTCGTCTCTGCTTCCAAAAAATAGTTTTCCATTTCTGAAATGAGTTTCAGCTTAGCTTCGTCCGCTCCATTCTTGTGCTCATTCCACAGAAACTCGCTGTAATTTGCAAACCCTTCATTCAAGGTAAGATTCGCCCAAGACTCTATGGTCACGTAGTCTCCAAACCACTGATGGAAAAGCTCATGGGCAATGATGTAATCCCACTCTGAATCAATTGCTTCCCGTTCAGTAAGGCGTAATTCCTCCATGAAAATGGAAATCGTTGTGTTTTCCATTGCCCCCGACACAAAATCCCTGACAACTACCTGGTCATACTTAGGCCAAGGATATTTTACTCCCAACAAATCCGAGAAGAAACCAATCATCTCCGGCGTATTCTTAAACACTTTTTCAGCTCCTTTTTCGTAACCTTTTTCAACAAAGTAACCTAAAGGAACATTCTCCCAAAAAGCTTCCACTTTCCCAAAATCCCCAATGGCGAAAGCAGCCAAATACGCTGAATGAGGAAATTTCATTTCCCAGTAATCTTTCCTCATTCCATTCCCCAGATCCTCCTGTCTGATCAATTCTCCATTTCCTACAGACACCAACGTATCAGAAACAGTCAGTTTAATCAGCTGGGTGAATTTGTTATTTGGTGAATCAATCGTTGGGAACCACTTGGAATTATGGGCAGTCTCCCCCTGAGTCCAGATCATCCTGGGTTTATCAGGTATCGTGTCCAGCGGATCAATGAAATAAAGCCCTTTGGTATCGGTAATAGCCTCGCTTCCAGCTCCGGGATTTCGCTCAGGAAAAGCGGTATAATCCAAGGCTATCTGGAAAGTATCTGATTTTGTCAGCGCTCTTGGCAGGTGAATATAGATTTTCCTCTTATCGTAGTCATAGGTTATGGATTCACGTTTTCCTTCTTGAATAAAAAAAATTTCGTCCAGTTCAAAATCCTGAGCATCAAGAACAAGCTCTCCAGTTGGATAAAAAAAAGGCTTGATAGTTAATTCGGCCTCGCCAAATACCGCTTGCCGCTGATAGTCAAAAGACAAGTCCAGGTCTGTATGCAAGATGTCAAAATCTTTTTTTGCCGAAGGTTTATAAGCCTCAAATGATGGTTTCTTCTGAGGAACGGGAATGTTCACAATCATGCTATCCACCGACTGTAAGGGCACCTCGGATACCTGAATCTCTTCAATCGGGCCGCCAGATTCTTCCTGGACTATCGGACGTGCTGACTTGCATGCTACTGCTAAAATCATAAAAAAAATAAGCTGATATACTATAGAATATAGCCGGAAGTATGGCTTTCTTACAGTCAATTGATTCATATTTAAAACGAATGAAAAAGAGTTGATTTTATTGGAAATTGTATATTCGACTTCAAATTAACAGGAATGTTTACAGTAACTATCCAGAACAAGAGCTATTCAGTAGAAAAAACAGAAGAAGCTATCCACGTAAATAACCAAACGATCAACTGGGATCTGCAATGGATCTCTGATCGAAAAATTCATCTTATTTATGAAAATAAGTCTATAGAAGCAGAATTGATTTCACTCGACGAACTCACCAAAACTATTCAAATCAAGCTCGGAAATAAAACATCCAGCCTCCAGCTCAAGGATAGGTTTGATCTGCTTTTGGAACAAATGGGGATGAATAATACGGCTTCTCTGGCTTTAAAAGAGATAAAAGCCCCTATGCCCGGACTGATACTAGACTTAAAAGTAAAAGCCGGGGACGAAGTCAAAAAAGGGGAAGTGCTACTGATTTTGGAGGCCATGAAAATGGAAAACATCCTTAAATCACCTGGAGATGGTGTAGTGAAAGCCGTGAAAGTATCTCTCAATGAAAGTGTGGAAAAAAACCAAGTCTTGATTCAATTTTAGCTTTTAACCCTAGCATAATGAGTTGAAGAAATTATATTTGTCGGATTATTTTGTGCTAACCGGGCTTTCCTCGGTTCTTTTTCAGTCAGTTTTGATCGTGCTAGTTAAACTTTCAATAGAAAAAGCAATGCCTCTAATAATCGTGTTCAAGCGATAATCAACCTCTGAAAAACTAGACCAAACATATGAAATCGAGCATGACGAAAGCGTCACACAGCAGAATTACTAGCTGACTTGAAAGATTCCATGTGTCCTTTAAAAGACAAATTATAACCATATGAAATACAAGAGAATACTGCTCAAACTCAGTGGAGAAGCGTTAATGGGTGACAAGAGTTATGGCATTGATCCGGTAAGACTTCAGCAATATACCCAGGAGATCAAAAAAGTACAGGACATGGGTGTGGAAATTGCAATTGTGATCGGTGGCGGCAATATTTTCAGAGGGGTCCAGGCAGAGCAATCAGGAATAGACAGAGTACAGGGGGACTACATGGGGATGCTGGCTACACTGATCAATGCGATGGCCCTGCAAAGTGCACTTGAGCAAGGTGGAATGTATACACGCTTAATGTCTGGTATCAAGATCGAAAGTGTGTGCGAACCTTTTATCCGCAGAAGAGCAATCCGTCACCTGGAAAAGGGACGTATTGTGATTTTCGGGGCAGGCATTGGCAATCCTTATTTCACCACCGACTCTACCGCAAGCTTAAGAGCTATAGAGGTGGAAGCAGACATCGTATTGAAGGGAACAAGAGTGGATGGCGTCTATACAGCTGATCCGGAAAAAGATTCAACAGCCACAAAATATAAAACTATTTCGTTTCACGAAGTGTATGAAAAGAACCTCAACGTCATGGATATGACGGCTTTTACCCTTTGTCAGGAAAACAACCTTCCCATCATTGTATTTGACATGAATGTGGCGGGGAATCTTAGCAAATTGGTACAAGGCGAAGAAATCGGTACTTTGATCACTTCTCTTTAAGCTAAAAAATCATGGAAGAAATCGAACTATACTTAGACGAAGCAAAGGAATTGATGCAGAAAGCAGTGGATCATACTTCTGCCGAACTTTTGAAAATCCGCGCAGGCAAGGCTATGCCAAATCTACTGGATGGTATCATGGTTCAGTATTACGGTGCCAATACCCCACTGAACCAAGTCTCTTCCGTAAATACCCCCGATGCGCGCACGCTCTCCATCAAGCCTTTTGAACGCTCGATGATCTCTGAGATAGAAAAGGCGATCATCAATTCAGACCTTGGTCTAGCCCCTCAAAACAATGGAGAAGTAATCATTCTTACTATTCCAGCTCTTACTGAAGAGAGACGTATTTCTCTGGTAAAGCAAGCAAAACATGAGTGTGAGGGAGGAAAAATCTCGCTAAGAACGGTACGCAAGGACATCAATGACGAGCTCAAAAAGCTTCAAAAAGAAGGTGCTGCAGAAGATGAAATAAAAAGAGCCGAAGATGTGGTACAAAAACTCACTGACCAGTTTTCAGCTAAAATAGATGAGCTGCTCGCAAAAAAAGAAATAGACATCATGAAAGTCTGATACTATAAAAACCCGGCCTGAAACCGGGTTTTTAATTTTATTTTTTGATTAGTTATCAAAATTCAAATTGATAAAGGTGGCAACCCCAAAACGTACCCCCCCGCGCAAGTAATCAGAATTTTCAAAACCAGCCCCCATTTCTACCCTGAAAATTCTAAACAGATTGTCTAAGGAATACCCGACTTCCCAATAGTGCGGAGAATTGTCTGTCTTCAAATAATTCAAGAAAATATTCTCTCTTACCCCGGAGAATCTGAGCATAGGCAATTGTGTGAAAATAAACTTCCTAAACTGGTAATGTACTATCCCTGAAAAGTACTTGGTGTTTGTACTGTACATATAATAATCCATAAAGCGATAATTGGACGCTGGTCCAAAGTTTGAGAAAATAGTTCTATTCCCTCCGAAATGCTGGAAATCCGGAAAATACACTTGATCATTTGACAAAAATGCCCCTGCGGTAAGATTGAAATCCAACTTTCCGCTGACTCCAAAGGTGTAGGTGTGCTGAATTCCCATCTCCAACTGGTCAAAATCAGCAGCTGTACCGTCTGCGGAAATCCCCCCAAAAGCCTTGTTATAACTCAACTTTAGCAGCGGAGAACGATCAGAAATCGGATACTTCCTTCCATTCCTAATCCCATATTTTATTCCTGGGCGCCATTCCAGTCCAGCATTCAATTTTAGAATATTATGGTCGCTAAATGATGCCGGATTTGTCTCCACATTCTCAGGCTGGTTCGGGGAATATTCCCGTTCTGGCTTATTATAGAAGCTGTAATTATTAGTATTGAATAATTCTGCACGCTGGGCGTAAGTCAGATTTACGCGATAGGTAACCCCACCGTTTACCCGATGTGCCCAATAGGCCTGGGCAAAATCCTGCTCATAAAGCTTCATGTAATTTTGCCGGAAAAACAGGGAATACAGGGCATTTACCTGCTCATTAATAGGCTCTCCGCCATTGAATTGGTCAATATATCGACCTCCTTTTATCCCAAAGGTGGTACCTGAGATTGGCAAAGTGCTTGACCAGCGGAAGTCGACTTTCCCATAGAATCTGTCACTCGAAAATCCATAGCGCAACTCAGGTTCAACATTAAAGCTTTTACGATGCACGCTCACACTATCTGCAAGTTTCGTCTCTGATTGTTTTCTATAAAAGAGTCCCATTCCAAGCTTGAAACCCTCCACCGTATTAAAGGATATCTTGGTCCAATTTTGTTTAAAACCCAGGGAAGCTCCATTGCCCAAGCTGTAGGAAGCACCGTTCATGAAGTCAAGCGGTTTATATTTCCTCCTTGCTTTTTTGGCTATGGAGTCTACATCACTCAGCTTCGCAGCTTCCACTGTGGCCAAGCTATCGTCACGCTGATACCCCTGAATCTCACTCTCAGTCAACGGCACGGGACGAATACTATCCCAGTAAGCCTGATCGTATTTTTTAGCCATCGAATCCACCTCATAATAGCTTTCCTGCACCACATCCGGTTCTTCCAGCTCCTTTATGGACTCCTTCTCATATTCATTCAGCAGCTTGCGGTATTCCTTGCGTGTCTTGGGTTCTTCCGTAGCGAGCTGTTCCAAGGCAGAGACCGACTTATTAAATTCCACTGCATTCTCAGGTATCTCCTGAACCTTCTCGTCAATAATTTCAGGTACAATTTCAAGGTCAGGATTCAGTTCTATTTCATACTCACGCGTAGAGGCCAGGTACTTAAAATTCCCTTCAAATCCCAACATCTTTCCTCCAAAATCATAGGTATGCGTCAGTGGCATCCAGACATTTTCAGCGACAGGCGCGTACTGCTGCTTGGCCTGAATCTGAAATCCAAGCAATGAAGTCTGCAGGTTCAGACTATGAATAGCCCACAGATCCTCTATAATATAGATAAACCCCTCGAACACCTGCTCACCTCGGGATCTTGGTGTCACTCTGATTTTATTAACTACCACATTCTGATCGAGAAAACTTCCTTCATACCGGAATTTATAATACTGGAAAGCAGACCTGGAGAGAGGCGAGATGATCCCATTGATTTTCTCCTGATAAAAAGTGGTCTGAATATAAGGTGCCGGAGAAGTGGATTGATTATCTCCATTTGTCCGGATTGAGATCACTTTTTCTTCCACTTTATTCGGTTGGGTGAAGGTGATTCTCGACACCGACTCAGAGGTATAAGCCTCATTTAGCTTTAGACCTTCTTTTTCTATGGTTTTCCTTAGAAAAAAGGGCGCATCCGTTAGTTTTCCTGTTCCTTTCAGGTATACAGTCATACTGTACTTCTGGATCTGAAGCCTGTGATATTTTGCTTTTGCTATGGCTTTACGCATGATGGTCAGCGCAGGATCTTCTGCCCCAGCCCTCACTTCCACCTCAGCCAAGGTATAGTCCTGCTGTTCCAGCACGAAGTCTTTAACGATCCATTCATCTGCTACTATAATCGTCTCAAGCTGGGATTTGTAGCCTAGGTATTGAACCAACACATCATAAACACCCTTCGGAAGTTTGTACTCATAATTGCCTTCCTCATTGGTAGGCACGCCATCACCCAGATTTCGGATATAGACTGAGGCAAAAGCCAATGGCTCTCCTGAAGCAGATTTCACTTTTCCCCTTATACCTTGGGCGCTTGTATGATTGACAAACAATAATGATGTAAAAGAAATGCTTAAGAAAAGAATTAAGTGTACTTGTTTTTTCATAAAAGTTGGTTTGTATCTCAAGATAAACAGCTTTTCAAAAACGGACTTTATCTGTCCGTGGTTTTAAGATGATTTAGCAACAGAATCCGATGTTGGATGCCGGGTGTCTGGCGCCTGCTCGTTTATGCTTTGCCTACCCGCAGATATGTCACCCTTGTGACTTGGCCATGGTGGGGCCTTGTCAGAGGATCGCATTATACACAGCACAAGTTGGGAGGCTTGTTCTTTAGTCATGGCAGCTGCTGGAGAAGTAGCCTAATAGGGGACAAAAACTTATCATGAGTTTTTCATTTTCAGACCGCTCTTTATTGAAATTTTTAAAAATGTTTTTAACTGGTAAAAATCCATTTTGAACGGGAGGATTATTTTTTCCAATTTTTAAAAAAAACTCTGTTCCATGATATTTCGAAAACAGAAATCGATTTCCATTAACATTATGACAGACAACTATCGCTTTTATTATACAATTCCTAAAATTTACATTATTCTGTTAAACTATTTTCTTCATCCTTTACTTCGAAAAAATGTTAATAATTGCAAAATTTAAATTATTAGCAGACTTTAGATCCCGAAATAATATGCTATCCAGACCTATTTCAATCTTATCAACCAATAAACCTTATGATAAACTATTTACAAAAGCCAAAAGCGTTTCTCCTGACCCTGGCGCTAATCTTCTGCGCTGCTCTT
Source organism: Algoriphagus resistens (assembly GCF_001442615.1). Lineage (GTDB taxonomy): Bacteria > Bacteroidota > Bacteroidia > Cytophagales > Cyclobacteriaceae > Algoriphagus > Algoriphagus resistens. The sequence goes on from NZ_LMXN01000013.1 coordinate 102,431, forward strand.
GTAGCTAACGCCCAAAATAGGACTGTTACCGGGACGGTGATGGATCCAGCTTTCGGAGAACCCATCCCAGGAGCTACCGTCCTGATAAAGGGCACCACCCGGGGAGTACCTACCGACATTGACGGCACCTTTACTATCGAACTGCAACCAGGGGATAATATACTCGTGGTTTCCTTTGTGGGCTATATTCCTAAGGAAGTGGAAGTAGGCAATCAGACTAACCTGACTATAAATCTTGAAGAGGATATTCAGAGCCTGGAAGAAGCCGTGGTGATTGGCTATGGATCACAGGATAAGAAAGAAATTACCTCTGCAGTGGTTGGGGTGAAGCCAGAGGAATTCAACCGGGGTAATATTGCCAATCCTGCACAGCTTCTACAAGGAAAAGTAGCCGGTCTGTCCATCACCAAACCAGGGGGAAATCCAAATGGTGGTTTTGAAGTCAGACTTAGAGGCTTATCGACTTTTGGAGCAAACTCCTCCCCGCTGGTGGTACTGGATGGAGTGATCGGAGCATCATTAGAAAATGTGGATCCCAATGATATTCAATCTATCGACGTGCTGAAAGACGGTTCCGCAGCGGCTATCTATGGAGCAAGGGGCTCTTCTGGGGTTATATTGGTCACCACAAACAGGCCGAATAACCGGGAAGGAACTACTAATGTTAACATCAATTCCTATGGAACTATAAATCAAGCTACCAATCTTATCCCCACACTTTCTGTGGAAGAATTTATCGAAAGAGGGGGAACGGATTTTGGAAGCCGTACGGACTGGAGAGGAGAAATGCTCAGCAACTCTTTCTCTTCTTCCAACAGCGCCAGTATTTCAGGTGGATTCAATAACACCAACTACCTTGCTTCGGTCAATTACCGAGACAACAAGGGGGTAATCAATGGAGTTGAAAATAAACGACTTAACGCAAGACTTAACTTACGTCAGGGAGCCTTGGACAATAGATTACGCTTCAACATCAACCTTTCTGTCACAAACGAGGACCAAGAAAGGGTCAATAATGACGCATTCAGATATGCCACCATTTACAACCCTACTGCTCCTATATTTGAGGATTCTGAAGATGCTGCCAAGTATGGAGGCTATTTCCAGCGCTCAATCACTGATTATTTTAATCCTATTGCCCTAGTCAATCAGCAAAAGTTCGTCAGTGAGATTAAGTCCTCACTTTTCTCAGCTTTAGTAGAATATGATATCCTGGATAGGCTTACGCTTTCTGCGCAATATTCTCAGGATACCCGGAATGAACTTAATGGTAACTTTTGGGCAAAACAGGATTTTGCGGTAGGATTTGGCGCAGGAGGATCTGCACAGCGAATTACAAATGACAGGCTCCGCCAAATATTTGAATCAACGCTACGCTACGAGCACGATTTTAATAACAACCTGAATATGACACTCCTCGGAGGGGTGGGAATGCAATCCACCAAAAACCAGGGCTTCAATGCCAGGTCCAGACAATATCTCTTTGATACGGGGTGGGACAACCTGGGAGGGGGCTCTATCCGTGTAGGAAACAACACAGAAATGTCTTCTTACGCTAACGAAGATCAGTTAAACTCTTTGTTCGGTAGAGCTAACTTCAATTACAGAAACACCTTCTTCTTCTCAGCTTCAGTGAGAGCAGAAACCTATTCAGGTTTTGGGGCAAATAACCAAACGGGGGTTTTCCCAGCTTTTAGTTTAGGTTCGGACTTCAATCAATTATTTGATATGGGAGTAATCAGTCAGTTTAAACCAAGGGTATCCTTTGGGGTAACAGGAAACTTACCCCCATCTCCCACCCTTGCAATTGGTGCGTTCACGAATGGAAACAGAGTTGATCTTGACGGAGACCCTCAAACAACCAATGATCTCTATGTAAGCCTTGTTCAGAGTTCTAATCCAAATCGTGATCTGAAGTGGGAAAGTAAACAGGAGTTAAACTTCGGTATTGATTTCGGCATTTGGAATGACAAAGTGGCGGGTAGTGTAGATTATTACATCCGCAATATATCTGATTTGCTTTTCAATGTTCCTGTATCACCTGGTACTCCAAACCAGTTTGACCCGGGCAGATTCAATACTGTCGCTTCCACCTGGGTGAATTTGGCAGATCTTCGGGCTGCCGGATTTGAATTTGCTGTAGGTGTAAACTCCATTAATCTTGGACGCGTGAATTGGACTCCAAATGTAAATTTCACAATTTATGACAAAACGACCATTGAGAGCTTCTCTTCTGGAGACCTGGGCTTCGATGAGCTTCGCTACGCCACCCCAGGTTCTCCGGGACAGAATAGCAATCCAATTATCTACAATAGGGTAGGTCAAACTCTGGGAGATACTTATGGGCCAATATTAGAAGGATACACCGAAGACGGCGATTACATACTCTCAACAACAAACCCGGATGAATTTGAAAAAGTTGGAAACGGGCTTCCAAAAGGAGAATTTGGTTTTGCCAACAGATTCTCCTACAATCAGTGGGATTTCAGTTTCTTCCTTAGAGGTGTTTGGGGGCACACATTATACAACTCCTATAGAGGATTCTATGAAAATGCTGACGGCGGATCAAACGCCTATAACTCAGTAATTACTGATAAAACCCCTACCAATCCATTAGTAACAGCTGCACCTACTTATAACAGCTCCTATGTAGAAGACGCGTCATTCGTGAGATTGGACAATTTAGAACTGGGTCACAATTTCAAGACTAATTCTAAAAACATCAGTTCATTACGACTCTACTTTGCCGCTCAGAACCTATTTACGATCACAGGATATACCGGTGTGGATCCTGAGGCCAGACTGACTGATGCCAATAACACGAATGGTTTCACCACAGCACTATCACCTGGAATCGAACGGATGAATACCTATTTTCAGATCAGGTCATTCACTTTAGGGCTATCACTTAATTTCAAATAGTTAAAAATACATAGCTATGTCAAACTATATAAAAAACATCTGCCTTTTGAGCTTAATTGTGCTTATGGGCGCCTGTTGGGAACTGGATCAAGAAGTGCTTGACGGAGTCACCCAAGAGCAGATCAATAACAGTACGGACCCAAATTTGATCCCAGTATTAAAAGCCTCTGCTTATTCAAGAATCATAGGTAGCTGGGGTGCAAGTGGCGGAATCTGGTCATTGCATGAAGTTTCTTCCGATGAAGTGGTAGTGCCTACTAGGGGCCCTGACTGGCAGGATGGTAATGCCTGGGTGAGACTTCACCGCCATACCTGGGAGCCATCCGAGCCTTCGATTAGCGGGACCTGGGATTATTGCTATACAGCTATTGGAGAGATCAATAATCTTATAGTACAGTATCCTAATTTTCCTGAATTGAAAGCAGAATTATCAATCCTAAGAGCATTGGTGTATTCATGGCTTATAGATGTCTATGGAAATGTCCCTATTTCAACCGAAGATGATCTCGGGTCAAATCCAACTAACAGTTCAAGACAAGAAGTCTTCGATTTTATTGAAAATTCAATTTTAGACAACATTGACCTGTTAACCAAAGAGGATAAAAAAACCGTCTTGAATTACTATTCCGCTAAAGCGATATTGGCTAAGCTTTACTTAAATGCCGAAGTTTACACCGGCACCCCGAGATGGGCAGATGCAGAAGAAGTAGCGGACGAGATCATTGCGAGCGGCGTGTATTCACTTTCCCCTAACTACTTTGCCAATTTTGCAACCATAAATGGAGGATCTTCAGAAAACATTCTGACCCTTCCTTATGATGCGAATAATGCTACAGGATTCAATCTTTCTATGATGACCCTACATGCATTGAACCAGCAAACTTATGATTTGCAAGAGCAGCCATGGAATGGCTATGCTTCACTGGAAGAGTTTTACAATACGTACGAAGATGAGGATGTGAGAAAAGACAACTTCATAGTTGGCCCTCAGTTTTCCTCCTCTGGAGCCAGGTTGAATGATGCTTCATTTGAGCCAGAGGATCCTGATGGGGCCCCACTTACATTCTCACCAACCATCCGGGAACTAACCCCAAAAGCTTTGAGACAAGATGGGGCCAGAATCGGCAAATTCGAATTTGCTCCCGGATCAAACAGTAACCTTAGCAACGATTACCCGCTTTTCCGATATGCGGATATCATGCTGGTAAGTGCAGAGGCAAAATTCAGACAAGGCAAAGTGGCCGAGGCAACAGACATCGTGAATCAAATCCGTGCGAGAGCAGAAGTAGAACCATTTACCAATATGACGCTGGAAGATATCTACGATGAAAGAGGCCGGGAAATGTTTGCTGAAGCTACTAGAAGAACAGATCAGATCCGCTTCGGAAAATTCAATCAGCCATGGTGGGAAAAAGCGGCCTCTGAGCCTTATAGAAATATTTTCCCTATCCCTCAGATACAAATTAGCACTAACCCTAACCTGGTTCAAAACCCTGGCTATTAATTAAATTTTGAATTATTTTGGAAAGGAAGGGTGCTGTTAACAGTACCTTTCCTTTTTTCATAATATCACATGGCTTCCAGACTAATCCTTTCATTGATACTCCTTGCATTGGCGTCTTGCACGCAAGAAAAAATCAAGGATAAAATGCTTTTTGAGCTTTTGGAAAGTGATCATACAGGAATAGAATTTCGAAATGACCTAGCCTATACCGAACATGTTAACCCTTATACTTTTAGAAATTTCTTTAATGGAGCCGGAGTTGCACTCGCAGATATAAATCAGGATGGTTTGATCGACATTTTCTTTGCAGGTAACCAGACTTCCAACAAACTATACCTCAATCTTGGAGGCCTGAAATTCAAGGACATTACCAGCTCAGCCGGCCTGGAAAGCTTAGGTATCTGGTCCACAGGCGTAAGTATCGCCGATGTGAACGGGGATACTCTCCCTGATATTTATGTTTGTAAATCGGGCCCGCTGGGAGCAGAAAAAAGACACAATGAATTATTCATAAACAACGGTGATCTGACTTTTTCCGAACAAGCCAAATCTTACGGACTTGATGAAATAGGCTTGTCACAACACGCCGTATTTTTTGATTTTGATAAAGATGGGGACTTAGATATGTACCTGCTCAGCAATTCCCCTAGGTCAGTAGGCATCTATGATCTCAGGATCGGGCAGCGGGAAACCCGCGATCCTGATGGAGGCAATAAGCTTTTCAGGAATGACGGCGGAAGATTTACCGATATCAGTGAAGGGGCAAATATCTACGGAAGCAGCATAGGCTACGGACTTGGAGTAACGGTCGCAGATCTCAATCAGGATTCATGGCCTGATTTATATGTGTCTAACGATTTCTTCGAACGGGATTATCTGTATCTCAATAATCAAGATGGTACTTTTACTGAGATGCTTCCAGCGCTTATCCCTGAGACGAGTTTAGGTTCCATGGGGGCTGATATCGCAGATCTGGATAACGACCTTCTTCCCGACATCTTTGTGACAGAAATGCTTCCTGCTACTTTGGAAAGAATAAAAACCAATACACCACTTGAAGACTGGGATAAATACCAGGCAAATATAAACGCGGGCTATCACAGTCAATTCACTAGAAATACGCTTCAAAGAAATCTTGGAAAAGATCCTGTTACTGGACTGCCGGCGTTTATAGAAGTTGCAAGACAAGTTGGGGTAGAAGCTACTGATTGGAGTTGGGGAGCTTTGATCTTCGATGCGGACAATGATGGATTCAAAGATATTTTCGTGGCAAATGGAATTGTGAAAGATTTGACGGATTTTGACTTTGTGGATTATTATTCGCACAACCAGGATAAAATAGCCTCCAATAAACGTGACTCCACATTATTGATCAATATGATAGATCAATTCCCTTCCAGTCCTCAAAGAAATTATTTGTTTAAAAACCATGGAAACTGGCAGTTTTCAAGCATCGCAGATTCAGCTGGTCTTTCATCGCTGACATTCAGTACAGGATCGGCATATGCTGATCTGGACAATGACGGAGACTTAGATCTTGTCATTAATAATCTAAATGATGAGGCATTTATTTATAGGAACAATACCAATGAACTTGGTTTAGGCAATTATCTTCAAGTAGATTTAGGCCAAAATTTCGGTGCCCAAGTGACATGTTTCGTGGGGAAAAATTCTTATTACCAGGAATATCAGCCTGTTAAAGGATATATGTCTTCCGTGGATCCTAGACTTCATTTTGGATTGGGCCAGGCAAGCCGAATAGATTCAATTCAGATTCTCTGGCCAGGGAGGCAGCGAAGTCTACTGAAAGACATTACCGTAAACCAGCTCCTGGTCCCAACAGCTGACGACAGCGGGAAACCTAATGAAGAGGATCTTTTAAGTAAGACGCTTTTCACCGAAACCAAAAGCGAGATCCCATTTAAGCACATTGAAAGTAATTTTATTGATTTTGATAGAGACAGGCTTCGTTTCTGGATGATATCCAATGAAGGCCCGAAGGCAGCCAAAGCAGATATCAATAATGATGAATTGGAAGATATCTTTATCCCCGGAGCCAAAGGACAGGCCTCCGGTTTGTTTACCCAATCGACTTCAGGCCAATTTGTCCCGGTAAATACAATGCTTTTTGAAAATGATTCCCTTGCCGAAGACATTCTAGGTCATTTCTTTGATGCCAACGGAGATGGGCACCCTGACCTTATAGTAGGGGCAGGTGGAATTGAGTTTTCTGACCACTCCCCTTATTTCCGGGACCGGCTTTACCTCAATGATGGAAAGGGAAATTACTCCAAATCCAATGTAGTATTCTCTCCAAAGCCCACTTCATTTATTGTGTCCACTGACTTGGATGGAGACAAGGATGAAGATTTGATCGTAGGCTATCGTTCTGTGCCTTTCGCCTATGGGATACCTACTGGTCTGGAAATCTGGCATAATGACGGCAATGGAAACTTCACTAATACCACTTCCTCCTATTCGGAATCACTGAATTCACTAGGGATGCTGACAGATGGAAAGTGGGTGGATTTGGATCAAGATGGCACCATGGAACTGGTACTGTCCGGTGAATGGATGCCTGTGCGGATTTTTAGTTTTATAAACGGAGATTTCATTGAAATAACTTCCCAAGCTGGTTTAGAAAATACGAGAGGGTTATGGAACACGCTGTTGGTAGATGACCTCACTGGTGATGGATTGCCGGATATCTTTGCCGGAAATACCGGTCTTAACACAAGACTTCACAGCTCTCCATCAAACCAGCTTCAATTAGTCATCAATGATTTTGATCAAAATGGGGCAATTGAGCATATTTTAGTCTCAAAGCAAGATGGGAGATCCATTCCCTGGGTTATGAGAAATTCCCTTCTTAAGCAGCTACCGGGTTTGAGAAAGCAACTTTCAACGTATGACTCCTACAAAAACAAAAGCCTGGAAGAACTTCTTCCAACTACCATTCTCTCGAAATCCATAACTTTAACCGTGGACAAGCTCGCCTCAACTCTTTGGGTAAATCAAGGCGATGGTACGTTCAAAGAAGCATTGCTTCCACAGGAAGTCCAATCTTCATCAATCTACTCAATTGTAAAAAGCACTACGAAAGATAGCAGGAACCTCCTTATTGTAGGGGGAAACCAAAGTAAGATAAAACCAGAATTGGGAAGCCAATTGGGAAGCTACGGATGGGTGATGCAACAAAATAAAAATGGCAGCTGGGAAATAGCAAAGCCGCAGGAAAGTGGTTTGAAAGTAAATGGGGAAATTCGCAGCATGCTGCAAATAGCAATTAAGGACAAACCACATTTACTGGTTTTCAGAAACAATGAGGCTCCTATGATTTTAGCAATTCCTTAGTCGGACAAATACAAATTGACAACTCCAGGCAATGGATAAATAGAATACTGTATAGCTGAATGAAGGGATTTTCGACACCCCTGAGCTTGCCAGGTATCACAAAGGCGTTCACCAAGCAGAAATTCATAGATCCTATAGGTGAAAAGTCTGATATTAAATTCTGGAGTATAGAATTACAACTAAACTACAATAACAATCTAATTGAATTTAAGAACAATGCTATACCAAAGATTTTTAAGATTCCGTAAAAAAGGCACAGGTAGAACGATAATTAAACAAGCCCTTAATTTGACGGTTCTTTTTCTCCTCTTATCCTGTAAAACCGAGTACCAAAAACTAGAAGAAACTGAGCTTGCCTCAGGAAAAGTAGAGAATGGATTGTTTTTGGGTCTGGAACTCAAAATGAGCAAAAAAAAATTCTTTGAAACATGTTGGGAACTAAATAAACAGGGCGTTTTGGTCAATGGTGCATCGGAACTTTCAGTAGTCTACAGCCTTGACATGCCTTCGGGTAATGCTGCCAAAATGCAATTTTATCCTGACTTCTTTGAAGATAACATATACCTTATGCCTATGGAATTTTCTTATGAAGGATGGGCGCCTTGGAATGAAGAATTATCCGCAGATAAACTTTTAGAAGATACAATAGTACTGCTAGAAGAATGGTACGGAGAAGGATTCATTGAAGTGTCCAATGAAGATCGGACCCAGGTTGCTTTTGTGAAAATGGATGGAAATAGGAGAATACGGGTATTTAAAAAACACTTGTCGCGGGTCAGAGCTGAAATTGTAGATCTGCCGGTTCAAAAAAAGATGGAATGAGATCACTATTGAAAAGTATAATTTGCCTAATCCTATTTTCTCTTCTTTTGGCTTGTACAGAGAAAAAGAAAAAAGAGGTACCAACCCTATTTGAATCACTACGCGCTGACTATACCGGAGTGGATTTCAGTAACGATCTTACTTACGATGAGGAATTCAACATCTTCACCTACAGAAACTATTATAATGGAGGGGGGGTAGCTTTAGGTGACATAAATAACGACGGATTACTGGACATCTTTCTTACTGCAAATCTGGGGGACAACAAATTATACCTGAATAAAGGAGAATTTAAGTTTGAAGACATTACAGAATCCGCTGGCCTGGCAGGTACCCAGGCGTGGAGCACAGGAGTCGCTATGGCAGACATCAATGGCGATGGATTTCTGGATATCTACGTCTGTAATTCCGGGGATATTGCCGGTGACAATAAGCAAAATGAACTTTATATCAATCAGGGTGACGGCACTTTTACCGAGCAAGCTGAAGAATATGGGCTTGCAGATAAAGGGTTTTCCACCCATGCAGTTTTCTTCGATTACGATAAGGATGGAGATCTTGATGTCTATCTTCTAAATAACAGTTACCAAGCTATTGGCAGCTTTAATAAGATGCAAAATGAGCGTCCTAATCGTGACCCAGTGGGTGGCGACAAATTGTTTAGAAATGACGATGGGAAATTCGTCGATGTCAGTGAAGAAGCAGGCATTTATGGGTCAATTATAGGCTTTGGACTAGGAATCACCATCGGAGATGTCAATCAGGATACATGGCCGGACATCTTTATCTCCAATGATTTTTTCGAAAAAGACTATCTATACATCAATAATCAAGACGGCACTTTCACTGAATCATTGGAAAAATCAATGCGCTCTATTTCGGCTGCATCCATGGGGGCAGATATAGCAGATATCAATGGGGACGGTTTGCTTGATATTTTTGTGACCGATATGCTTCCTGAGCCACAGGCAAGGCTCAAGCAGGTAACGACATTTGAAAATTGGGATAAATTCAAATTCAACAAAAATCACGGCTACCATTATCAATTCTCCAGAAACATGCTCCATATCAATAATGGAGATGGAACATTCAGTGAAATGGGCAGGATGGCAAATGTAGAGGCTACAGATTGGAGCTGGGGCGCCTTGATTTTTGATATGGACAATGACGGCAGGCGTGACCTGTTCGTCGCCAATGGAATCTATCAGGATATCACCGATTTGGACTACCTGAATTTCATAGATAATGAAGAGACAAAAATCAAAATAATCTCTGAGGATGGTGTGGATTATAAGGCATTGATTGACCCTATACCTATCAATCCTGTCCCGAACTACGCGTTTAGGAATTTGGGGGATTTAACTTTTGAAAACGCTTCTTCCGCTTGGGGATTTGGTGAGCCAATACATTCCAACGGGGCTGCTTACGGTGATTTGGACAATGATGGCACGCTGGATTTGGTCGTCAACAATGTGAACAAACAGGCTTCTGTATTTAAGAACACCGGACGAAAGTCCAACCCTGACTATCATTCGCTGCAGATTAAACTCGTGGGAAAGGGCAAAAACACCCAGGCTATTGGAGCACAAGTGAAACTACTAATCGGAGACCATCTCATCTACACTGAACAAATGCCGAATAGAGGATTTGAATCCTCTGTAGACCCTAAACTGACAATTGGCCTTGGGGAAGCCAAGACGGTAGATAAAGTTGAAGTTCTCTGGCCGGACGGCCGTATTTCCGTTGCCAAAAATATTCAGGCGGACAATTTACTTACCCTGAAATGGGAGGACTCTAACCGGTTGGCCGAGAGCGAAGACTTTTTCGGGAAAAGCCCTACTAAATTTTTCAGGAAGGAAATAAACACTTCCATCGATTTTTCGCATGAAGAAAATCCCGCAGTAGACTTCGACCGCGACAGGCTGACTTTTCACATGTATTCCACAGAAGGTCCTGCTTTTGCAAAAGCTGATGTAAACGGCGACGGATTTGATGATTTGTATTTTGGGGGAGCCAAAGGATTTTCGGGAAAGTTGTACCTCGGGTCAAGCACTGGGAAATTCACTTTATCTGATCAAACCGCATTTTCTGTGGATGCTATTTCTGAGGATGTTGATGCCGTTTTCCTTGATGGCAATCTGGATGGCTTTATTGATTTACTTGTATTGTCCGGGGGAAATGAATCGGGACTTAACACGCCGGAGCTGGCAGACAGACTATATCTCAACGACGCCAAGGGCAATTTCACCAAAAGTTCCCAAGCAGGGTTCAATGCAAAACGGGGCAGCAGCTCGGTTGCCCAAGTTCTTGACCTCAACGAGGACGGAGCACCGGATTTGTTCATCGGAGGAAGACTGGTCCCTTTTGTGTATGGCGCTCCGGCGAGCAGCAGCATTTGGATCAATGATGGCAAAGGCAACTTCACAGACCAAACTTCTACTTTCGCCCCCGAGATGAAAGAAATAGGGATGATTACAGATGCCAAAGTAGTCGACTGGGACGGCGATGGAATGCAGGACCTTGTGCTGGCAGGTGAATGGACTGCCCCGGTTTTCTTTAGAAATACAGGAAGCAAACTTCAAAAAATCGAAATGCCGGAATTAGACAATTTAAAAGGTTGGTACAGGGTACTTGAAGTGGCAGATTTAGATGGCAATGGATTTCCCGATTTGATTTTAGGGAACAATGGTTTGAACTCACGATTTAAGGCCTCGAAAACTACGCCCGTGAAAATGTACTTAAACGACTTTGACCAGAACGGGTCCATTGAACATATTTTCACCCGACAAGAAGGAGAAGCTCAGATTCCCTATACTTTAAAACACGAATTGGAAAGACAAATTCCTTCCGTGAAGAAAAAGTACATGCGCTACAGCAACTATAATAACGAGAAACTGGCCGACATTTTTTCTCAGGAGATACTTGAAAAGTCAATAATAAGTGAACTCAACAGCCTAGAATCAGGTGTGCTGATGAATGAAGGCAATGGCAAATTTTCATGGAAGCCATTTCCGCGGATGGCTCAACGTTCTTATGTTTTTGCAATCCAGGTTACTGACCTCGATAAAGACGGTAAAATGGACCTTATCTTAGGGGGGAATCTATTCAATGCCAAACCTGAGGTAGGTAAATATGACGCCAGTTATGGCGATGTACTACTTGGAAAAGGAGACGGTACTTTCCGCTATTGGCCAAATGCTGAAAACGGACTTCAGCTAGAAGGAGACATCAGGGCATTTGCAGAGCTTGGTGAGGGTAAGCTTTTGGTAGTTAAAAACAGTGCATCAGCAGAAATCTGGAACTATTGAAATGAAAAAATTCTCTGCTGCAATTTCACTTGGGCTTGCGCTTCTTTTATCCTGCGATACCAAAGAAGAGAATAAACTCTTTGAATTGATGCCTTCAGAATCCACTGGTATTGATTTCGAAAACAGCCTTAGCTCTTCAGATTCCCTCAATATCCTTGAATACCTATACTTTTATAATGGTGGAGGAGTAGCAGCGGGAGATATAAATAACGATGGGCTGGTTGATCTATATTTCGCAGCTAACCAAACGACCAACCGCCTTTACCTCAACAAGGGCAACTTCCAGTTTGAAGACATCACAGAATCCGCAGGCGTAGCTACAGACGGAAGCTGGTCTACCGGTGTGACGATGGCTGACATAAACGGAGATGGAATGCTCGATATTTATATCTCTCAGATCGGGAACTATAAGGGTTTATCAGGGAAGAACCGGCTTTTCATCAATCAGGGAAACAATGAATTTATTGATCAGGCAGAAGAATATGGCGTTGATTTCGTAGGATTTAGCACCCAAGCAGCTTTTCTCGATTACGATAGGGATGGCGACTTGGACCTATATCTATTGAATCATTCCGTAAAATCGCCCGAAGTATTTACCTCTGCCGACCAACGACAAAATCCGGATGCTTTGGGCGATAAATTGTTTAAAAATCTGCTTTCGGAAGGAAATATTGGCTTTGAGGATGTGACCGAGGAATCAGGTATTTACTCAAGTATTTTGGGTTTCGGACTTGGAATAGCAGTAGCAGACATCAATGCAGATGGCTGGCCGGACATTTACATTTCCAATGACTTCACCGAGAACGATTACCTCTACCTCAACCAACAGGACGGGACTTTCAGTGAATCGCTGGAAAAATCAATCGCCAGTACAAGTCGATACAGCATGGGAAATGACCTAGCGGACATCACCGGCGATGGATTACCGGAAATAATCACGACAGACATGCTTCCTCTTGCGCCTGAGATATGGATGAAATCCGTTGGTGAGGACAAGGCGGAAGTCTACCAGATCAAAAAACAGTTTGGCTATGCCGACCAATATGTTAGGAACCATCTCCAGTTAAACCAGGGAAAGAAAGGGTTCAGCGACATCGCTTTATTTGCCGGTGTGCATGCTTCAGACTGGAGTTGGTCGCCACTGATTTTTGACATGGACAATGATGGATTAACGGACATTCACATAACCAACGGGATTGAAAAGAGACCGAATGATCTTGATTTTATCCAGTATAGCCAACAAGCGGATCCCAACCTAAACCCAGAACAGTATCTTCAAACGCAGATCGAAATGCTGCCAACTGTAAAATTGCCAAATCTTAGTTTTCAAAATATGGGAAACTTAAAATTTGAAAATCAGGCAGCTTCCTGGGGGCTGGATCAACCTAGCTATTCCAATGGCTCTACTTACGCGGATTTGGACAACGACGGAGATCTGGATCTGATTATCAACAACCTTAACCAGCCCGCATTTATCTACCAAAATCATTCTGAGAAATCCGGTAATTCTTTTCTTCGCGTCAACCTTTCAGCTAACGGATACAACCCAGGTGCGTTGGGCACCAAAGTTGGGATTCATAGTAGTGAAAAGAGTTTGTTTCAGCACTATTCGGGAAGTAAGGGTTTTATGTCAGCTACCTCATCTACCTTGGTCTTTGGATTGGGAAAAGCGCAGACTATAGATTCTGTTTCAGTAACGTGGCCAGATGGGCTAGAAGAAATTTTTCCTTCCTTCAAAATCAACCAAACAATCCACCTTACCCAAGGAGAAGGCAAGCCGATAAAAAAATCTGAGAAGCTTGAAACACCATCTTCATTTCCTCAAATCCCATGGGAACATCGGGAAAAAAACATGCTGGACGAAACCAAGCGGGAATACCTGATTCCCAGAAGTTTTGCCAGCATGGGGCCTGCCTTGGCAGTGGGAGATGTAAATGGCGACGGGCTCGATGATATTTTTGTTGGAGGTGCCCAGGAGCAATCAGGCGCACTATTCCTTCAACTTCCTGACGGGAATTTTGAAGAAAAAGAAAATGAAATCTTTGATCGGTTAGCCAAAGCTGAAGATGTAGTAGCTGCGTTTGCGGACTTCAATGGAGACCGAAACCTGGATCTGTATGTTGGGAGCGGAGGAAATGAACATTCAACGGGTTCACTATTTAATTCGGACAGGGTGTTTTTTGGGAATGGCAAAGGAGATTTTCAATTTAGCCCCATGTCCCTTCCTATGCTAGGCGAAAATACATCTGCACTGGCATTAGTGGATATAGATGCAGATGGCGATGTGGATGTTTTTGTGGGGAGTTCGGTGGTAAGCGGAGATTATGGAGCAAGTCCAAAAAGCATGTTGTTTATCAATGAGGGCGATGGTAAATTTCTCGATAAAACCGAAGAGTGGTTTGGTCCCAACACAGACTTCGGAATGGTAAATTCGGCTGTTTGGTCAGACTTGGACAAGGACGGAAAAAGTGAATTGGTGTTGACAGGCGATTGGCAGGGTATCAGGATTTTTGAAAATAAAAGAGGAAAGGAGTATACTGAAAAAACAGCAGTTGGGCTGGAACACTCTTCAGGATGGATTCAAAGTTTGGAAATTGCAGATGTCAACGGGGATGGCAGACTGGATATTTTGACTGGAAACCTCGGGCTCAATACTAAACTAAAAGCGAGCCAAGATAAACCTGTTTGGCTTTACCACGGGGATTTTGATCAAAATGGCCAAGCAGATCCCATCCTATTCCACTACATGGAAGAGCGCCTGGTTCCATTTGCTACTCGCGATGACCTGATCAAGCAAATCCCGGGAATAAAAAGAAAACATACCACCTATCAGGAATTTTCTACAATTGCTGAACCTACAGATTTATTTGGAGATGAAGTGCTGGAGCAAGTAGCTAAATACCCTGTTTACGAATTTCGTTCTGGCGTATACTTTCAACAGGCTGACGGCAGCTTTGTCTTTGAACCATTCCCGGATTCTGCTCAACTGTCCCCTATTCTTTCTGTATGCTGGGATGAGGAATCGGGGACAGTTTTACTTGGGGGTAATTTTTCTGATTTTAGGGTAGACCTGGGAAAAAATTTGGCTTCAGCTTTTTCATCTTTACGGTGGAGAGAGGGTAGTTGGGAAAACCAGGAATTACAAAGTACGATTTCACCAAAATCAGAAATTAGAAACATCAAAAAAATCACGGTTAACCACAGGGCTTTCGGGGTAGCAGGAAGCAATTCAGGACCTTTATATTGGATCAAACTTGATTAAACCCCTTTGTTACTTCCCTAATTTCCAATAGCTTTGGAATCCAAACAGAATGAATTGAGTTCCGATTTATCAAGCTTCAACGTGATTTTGGCTTCTAAAATCACAAAAAACAAATCCCAAAATATGCGTACCGTAAAATTCATGCTCTTTTCAGGAATTCTCCTGATTGCTGTCTCTTGCACAAAACAAGTCGATTATTCCCAGGCCATCACGGATGGCCACTACATTAGCGAAGCTCAAGATAGAATCACAGAAGTGATTATCCACGATATTTTCTCTCCGCCTGTGGCGACGAGAATCTACACTTACGCCTCTCTTGCTGCCTATGAAGTTGCTGCCTCTGTCGACCCTGAATACGCCTCACTTTTGGGACAATTAAACGGATCAGAAAAGGTGATTTTTACTCCTTCGGAAAAGGTTTATCCTCCTTTAGCTTCACTGGCAGCCTATTATTACGTGGGAACAGGATTGATATTCTCAGAGGACATGATGAATGAGCATAGAGACGCTACGTTTGCAGCTTTGAGGGAAAAAGGAATTCCCGAGGAAGTCTTCGAAGCCTCCATCGCTTTCGGCAAAGAAGTAGGTGATGTGATCAAAGCCTATTCCTCAAAGGACAATTATCACCAGAGCCGCTCTTTCCCTAAATTCACCGTAACTGGCGAAGAGGGAACCTGGCAGCCTACCCCACCCGCCTACATGGAAGCCATAGAGCCCCATTGGAGTAAAATCAGAACCTTTGTGTTGGACTCAGCCTCCCAGTTCAAACCTTTACCCCCTCCGCCGTTCTCTACAGAAAAAGGAAGTGAGTTTTACAATGTTGCCCTGGAGGTCTATAATGCCGATATCAATGCCACACAGGCCCAGAAAGACATTGCGCTATTTTGGGATTGTAATCCATACAAAATGAATGTAAAAGGCCATGTGATGTTTGCTGAGAAGAAAATCACCCCTGGCGGTCATTGGATGAGTATCGCTGCAATAGCTTCCAAAGCAGCCGGAAGGGATTGGAAAGGCACAGCAGAAGTGTTTGCTATGACCGGAATTTCCCTTAATGAGGCCTTTATTTCCTGTTGGGATGAAAAATACCGCAGCAACCTAATCAGACCGGAAACCTACATCAATCAACATATCGACGAGCAGTGGGTTCCACTGTTGCAAACCCCTCCATTTCCTGAGCATACCAGCGGACATAGCGTGGCCTCGGCTGCTTCGGCTTATACATTGGCCCAACTTTTCGGCGATGAATTCCATATCGTTGATAGTTCTGAAGTGGCTTATGGTCTTCCTGTACGGGAATACGAGTCTTTCTCCCAAGCTGCTGAAGAGGCTGCATTAAGCAGATTTTATGGAGGGATTCACTATCGCCCAGCTATAGAATACGGCATAACCGAAGGGCGGGATCTGGCAAAGTTCATCTGGACAAAAGTGGATACCAAGTCAAAAAGTGTAGCAAGCAACTAACCAAAAAGGATCCGCCATCGCGGGTGCTTTTTGGTTCCAACTTATGAAATCCTGATCAAGATTGAACTCATCACCCCTTCTGTTGTTTTTATTCCAAGAGATATTCTGTACCTTCTCTTATCACCTTTTTGAATGGGATTTTTCCTTTTCTTGTTTTTAAACTATTCCTTTATGTCAAAAACCATTATCGTTTCCAATCGTCTTCCTATCAGTCTAAGACACAGAAATGGCCGATTTGAATTCAAACCAAGTGCCGGAGGATTGGCCACAGGCCTAGGATCTATCTACAAAGAAGGAGAAAACATCTGGATAGGCTGGCCGGGAAATACCGTGGATGATCCGGAACAGCGGGCAGAAATCATTCTCGAACTTCATGAACTTAAAATGGCTCCGGTCTTCCTTTCCAAAGAGGACGTAGAACAGTTCTACGAAGGATTCAGTAACGAGACACTCTGGCCAGCATTCCATTATTTTACCCAGTACATGGTTTACAACCCTGAACACTGGGAAGCGTATGTGCGGGTAAATCAAAAGTTTTGCGATGCTATATTAAAAAAAGCTGGACCTGAGGACACGATCTGGATTCACGATTATCAGTTGTTGCTGCTTCCCCAAATGCTACGGGAAGTACTTCCCAATGCCACCATCGCATTTTTTCAACATATCCCATTTCCTTCCTACGAGATCCTGCGGATGATCCCTTGGAGAAAAGAACTCCTTTCAGGTGTATGCGGGGCAGATTTAATCGGTTTTCACACCTATGACGACATGCGTCACTTTCTAAGTGCTGTGGGGAGAATCACTGGACTATCTAACGAAAGTGGGTACATCCAAGCTGAAAATAGAATCATCAATGTCGATTCTTTCCCTATGGGAATTGATTACCACAAGTTTGCCAAACAGGCCAAAAGTAAAAGAACGCTCCGCTTTGTAGAAGAATTCGGCAAGCAGGTGGAAGATCAAAAACTACTGCTTACCATCGATAGGCTGGATTATTCGAAAGGAATCCCCCAGCGCATCCAGGCCTTCAACCAATTGCTGGAGCAGCATCCAGAGCTTCACGGCAAAGTGTCCATGATCATGATCGTGGTCCCGAGTCGCGACAAAGTACAATCTTACAAGGAACTCAAAGAAGAAATCGACCTCTTGGTGGGACGGATCAACAGTGAATATTCCACCCTGAACTGGGTACCCGTACATTATTTCTATCGCAGCTTCCCTTTCGAGGAACTCAGCGCATTCTATAACATGTCAGATATCGCACTGGTGACTCCACTGCGCGACGGGATGAACCTGGTCTGCAAGGAATTTGTGGCAAGCAAAACCGACCAGACCGGCGTATTGATCCTTTCGGAAATGGCGGGGGCTTCCAAAGAGCTCCAGGATGCCATCCTTGTCAATCCAAATGATAGACAGGGCGTGGTCGATGCGATCTACAATGCGCTCTCAATGCCCCAGACAGAGCAAATTGCCAGGATGAGTAGCATGCAGGAGAGTCTTAAAAAGTACGATGTTTTCCAGTGGGTTAAAGTGTTCATGGATCGCCTGGATCATGTAAAGCAAAAGCAAGAAGAACTTACATCCAAAGACGTGGATGCCAAGGTGATGAATGAGATTCAGACCAGTTTTAAAAAAGCCAAGAATGCTATTTTGTTCCTAGACTATGACGGAACATTGACTGGTTTTCATTCAGACCCGCAAAAAGCATTGCCTGATACGGAATTGAAGGAGATCATCTCAGATCTAAGCCCCAAAGCTCAGGTTGTGATCATCTCAGGAAGAGACAAGGATACCCTGGGCAAATGGTTTGAAGGACAGGATATAGACATGATCGCCGAGCATGGGGTGTGGGTGAAAAGGAAAGAGGACAAGAAGACTGATTGGGAACTCTATGCAGAAGTAGAAGACTCATGGAAGGATGACATCCGAAAAGTGATGGAATATTACGTCCTGCGAACTCCCGGGGCATTTATCGAAGAGAAGCATCATTCCCTGGTTTGGCATTACAGAAAAGTGGAAAGCGGGCTGGGAGATCTTAGAATGCGCGAGCTTTTCAGTCATTTGAAATACATGGCAAGAGGTTATAACCTACAGGTATTGGAAGGAAATATGGTATTGGAAATCAAACGTCCGGATATCAACAAGGGCCGTGCGGCCACAGCGATGATGAAGGGAATAGAATATGATTTTGTACTTGCCATCGGTGACGACTGGACAGATGAAGACACCTTCAAGGCAATGCCGAAAAATGCTTATTCCATCCGCGTTGGTTACGCGTACACACAAGCAAATTACAACATCAAATCATTCAGGCAGGTAAGGCAACTGCTTCAGAAATTGACTTCTTAATTGGGTTAAAAATTTAATGTAAGGGCGAAAGATTTTTCGCCCTTACATCATTGTACCCACTGCAGTTATCACCTACAAATACTTCTTATACAGATTTTCCAGAATTCGTTGATCAGTTTCCGTCCAGCCCGATTCTATATCACGCTGCACAAAATGAAGTTTAAACGAGCGCATCGCTGCTTTAGGATCACTAACATCATATCCAATAATCCTCAACGCAAGCATTGGATCTATCCTTTCTTCGGGTATTGTATCAGTATTTTCAATAGCTATCGACGAACTATCCTGAAATGTAAGCACTGGAAAAACCACCTCTTCCTCATACCACAATCCATAGCCTTCTTCCGCCAGTTTTTTCCAGGGGAAATAAATACTAGGGTCGACTTTCCGGGAGGGAGCAATATCAGAATGACCAATGAAATTTGCGGTAGGAATTCCGTATTTCCATTTCAACCGCTTCAGCAACACCAAAAGACTTTCTATTTGAGCTGTTGTAAATGGCTCACTGCCGTTATTATCCAATTCAACACCAATGGAAGCAGAATTCAAATCCGTGTCATTTCCCCACCTACCTTTTCCTGCATGCCATGAACGCAGGTAATCATTGAGCATCTGCACGATTTCGCCATCTCTACCTACTACATAATGCGAGCTCACCTGGGTCCTGGGCAAGGTAAAGGTGCTAATTGTCTGCGCAAGCGAATCCTGGGCAGTATGATGGATGATGACATAGTTTGGCTTCCTGATGCTAAAATTAGTGGTGCCCACCCACTCATCGGTAATGCTCAGTGTGTCATAGTCAAGTTCAGCTTTGGTTTTAGGGATTTCCTGAATAATTGCGGCGGCTTCTTTTACTGTTTTTTTATGTGCTTTATTATTTTCTCTGTAAATATTCTGCGAGCAAGCAAAAGCTAACAAAGTAAAAATCAATAAAATAGCAACAGAGATTCTATTGGAACTCATGGGAAGAAATAGTTAATCAGAAGCTGAAGCTACAAGTATTGTACTAAACCTGAAAACCAGCTGTAGAAAATCAGGTAATTGAACAAGATCCCAAAAAAACAAGTCCTGCTTCAGCAGAAGCAGGACAACCCAAAAGCAGGACAATACTTTAGTTTGCTATTCTCAGTAAATCATTTGCGGCAATCAGCGCTTTTCATCCGCGTTATTCTGTGGGAAATTTAAACTTCATCTGCGGGATTGACTTACAAGAAATTAGGCCTATCAAGCTTCTTCCCGATACGGAAAGCTGCATTCATTAGGCCGACATGGGAGTATGCCTGCGGAAAATTCCCCCACTGGCTACCGGTTTTCTGATCTACATCTTCTGAGAAAAGCTGAAGGTGATTACAATATTTCACCAAAGTTTCAAAACCGTCTATCGCCTCATTCAATCTCCCGACACAGGCCAAAGCCTCTATATACCAGAATGCACAGATCAAGAAAGTCGTCTCAGGCACCCCGAAATCATCCATGTGCTTGTACCTGTAGAACAGGAAGTCTTTGGCCAACAGCTCTTCCTCCAAAGCTTTGAGATGATCATTTGCCCGCTCCAGATTATCTCCAAAATACCCCATTGTGATCAGTTGGAGCGTGGAAGCATCCATGTAGCTGGATCCTATTGCCTGTGCGTAAGCCTTTCGGTCCGGGAGAAAACACTCCTCAATCTTTGCCGCTGCCATATCCCTCAGCACCACTGCCTTTTGATATAAGCTATCATCCTTTAACCGGACACCGATTTTTGCGGCAGCACATGCTCCGGCCCAATGAAACAAGAACGTATAGCAATGCTCCTGAGCTAGGTTTCTAAACTCCCAAAGCCCTGCATCTTTCTCATTCATAGTAGCTTCAATCTTATTCAACAGATTTATGATCATCGGCTTGGAACTGCTTCTCTCCTCTTCGGTAAAACGCTGATCCGAATAAAGGGGCAATAAAGACACCAGCACCTGACCGTATAGGTCGTTCTGAATGTGCGTGTAAGCCTGATTCCCAAAGCGGACTGGTTTATTATCCAAATACCCGGCAAGGTCAGAGATTTCTTCTGTCAAAAGTGAATTACCTGTGATGGAGTAAAGTGGCTGGTAGCGTCCATCTGAGCCGGTTTTCAGATTATGTATAAACTCAAAATACTTTTCCAGCTCTTCAAAGTGTCCCAAACTGTTGAAACACGTGAGGGTATAATAAGTATCCCGTATCCAGCAGTAGCGATAATCCCAATTTCTTGTGGACCCAGGGGATTCGGGAAGACTCGTGGTTGATGCGGCAATGATTGCTCCGGTGTCTTCGTACTGGTGTATCTTAAGGATCAATGCCGAGCGGAGCACCAGTTTTTGGTGAAAATTATAAATACTTGTGGACTTTATCCATTCGTGCCAGTAAGCGGTGGTCGCATGAAGAAAACGCTCAGAAGTAGTTTCAATAGGAGCTTCCAGAGGCCTTCCAAAGGTCAACACCAAGTACACAGGCTTGGTCAATAGAAATGCTTTTTCATCAATCACATAGCTCAGGGGGGCATTGGTTGAGAGTCGTAGTTCCTGATCTATTCCTGCAAAACTAATATGATTGGATCCCATACTAGCCCTCAACGCCCTCGACCCTCGATCCGCCCGGGGTTTACAGGTGATTTTAATTGTAGGAGACCCGGATACTGCTTCGATCTTACGGATCAACATCAGTGGTTTGTAGTAGCGGTCAAAGTTTTTAAATCGTGGGGCAAAGTCAGTGACCGAATAACAGTCTCCGCCGGATTTGACAGTAGTCTTTAAAATATTGGTGTTTTCGAGATAGACTTGGGATGACTTAAAATCCCCAGATTCAGGATATACGGTAAACTCTCCGCCTTTTTCCCGGTCCAGCATTCCCCCAAAAATAAAATCAGAATCAAATCTAGGCAGACACATCCAGCTGATATTGGTATCGAGTTCCACATGGGCGATATAGGCACAATTACCGATCACCCCACTTCCGTAGGTATGTTTTTTCATGTATTTATAATTTGTCTTTTAAAGGCCATATGGAATCACCCATGAGAGATAATCATCCCCGTGTGTGACGCTTGGGTCATACTTGCTTTCATTAAAGTCAGGTTTGAAATTGAAAAGTCAGGCTAGTGGGTCTAAAGCAAGAAAGCAAAAAAGGGAGCAGAATGCAAAAATCCTGTCCCCTAATGAAATTTTGAAAAGAAGTTAATAATCAAACCGCACCAGATTCGGCTCACGATCTACCGTGACTCCATAAATAGCTCTGTTTTTTTCATCCACTGCAAAGCCCCCTAATGGAAAGTCTAGCTGGTAGTGATTCAGAATATTCCCTTTGTAATCAAACTCAAATATTCTGTTCAACTTATCCGGATCACTAAGTTCCAGATAAGATTTACCATTGAAAAGAACAAAAAACGACTTATTACCGGGATAAACATCCATATACCTTGTAGTATGATTCCTTCCAAAATCCGCCATCTGATACCCTATGCTATAACTGATCTTGAACTCAGGTAATTCGTGTGTTGGCCCATAGATCAATTTACTCGACCTATTCTCCAAATCAATAATTTCTATATAATCGGCTATTCTGCCAGCATTGACAAAGTACTTTTTGCTCGGGTCACCTTTGATGGTTCCCTGAAAAACAGTGCTCACCAGATTGGCATCCAGGTCTTCCTCCTTATAGTTATTAGGCAATTCCCTACCCTTGATCATATCCCGCCAATTCCCAAAAGTGGCCAGTGTATCCCCCGAAGTCGTCAAATGAAGATATTTAGTCCAGCCATCGACTAAGGTAGTTAGCAAGGTTTGGTTTTTTGACCAAGTTGCCCGGGTAATAAAGAATTCTGTCGCAGGAGACCTAAACTCCTCTTCAGCAAGCTTGCTAGTGTCGGACAAACTATACTTTGAGAATTTCCGGACTTCTGGATCATAAGCCCAGACTTTATTCTTTTCCCCCGTATCCTCTATTTGGCTGATGACAGTAATTTCTCCTGGCCCCAAGCCATGCACCCCTTTAGATCTAAGGTAATTACCTGACTCCAAATCAATCACATGAAACTTGTCGTCATATTTATTTTTACGCTCAAGGATCACTGCAAGCCCATCCTTTATCATTAATCCTCTAGGATTGAGAATTTCAGGGATGTTATATTTCGCTCCTATTAATTCAACAGGAGAAGGCAAGTCCTCTTCAGTGAAGTAGACACTTCCATCTGAAATTTTTGGCTGACAGGCGCAAAAAAGTAAACTAGCACCAAAGACATATAGTGTTCTAATTAGCATGGCTGATTTGGTAACACCTCAAAAAAGGAAAAACAAATTGCTTCCTTATAATAATAGGACAATTGTTTTATAATCGCAAATCTTAGTTAGTAAAATCCAGGGCTGAAATGAAGTTTGCTTTTAGTCAAACGCTTGTAATTCTACAAATACAACTTCTTATCCCGGATATAATCCGCCACTCCTTCAGGAAGTAGATACCTGACGGATTTCCCCTCGATAATTGATTTTCGGATAAACGTAGCGGAGATATCCAATAGCGGCGCATCGATCAGCTTGATATTCGGATGCTCAAAGGTCTTTGCCTCGCCCGGACGTGGATAGACGAAGATCTCATAGTGGTCCAAAATAGTCTGGTAATTCTTCCAGCGCTTCAGCTGGGAAAGGTTATCTGATCCTAAAAATAAGCAAAACTGATGCTGAGGATATTGGTCAGTTAGGTAAGCCAGGGTATCTATCGTATAGCTTGGCTTGGGCATGGAAAACTCCACATCGGATGCACGAAACTGGTAATTGTCTTCAATTGCAAGCTCCACCATACGCAACCGATCAAATTCATGGATAAGTGATTGGCGTTTTTTAAGCGGATTCTGGGGACTCACCACAAACCAAACCTGATCCAGGTCAGTGCGGTCATGAAGCGTATCAGCAATAATCAGATGACCAATATGGATGGGATTGAAGGAACCGAAATAGAGACCGATTTTCAAAATACTATCTGGCTAGAAACTCATTTACCAAATATTCGGCTTCTGCACTGGACTTTGCAAACTCATCATTGATTACGGTCACGTCGAATTGTGGCTCGAACTTCGACTCGAATTCGGCTTTGAACAAACGACGGGACAGAGATTCTTCTGTTTCAGTACCACGGTCATTTAGCCGCTCAGCCAATACATCCAGACTAGGGACTTTCACAAAAATCGCCAATGCCTGCTCTCCAAAATATTTTTTTAGAGCCAGGCCTCCTTTCACATCTACATCGAAAATAACAGCTTTGCCAGAATCCCATATCCGCTGAATTTCCTCTTTGAGTGTACCATAAAAGTTGCCGGCATAGACTTCTTCCCATTCGATAAATGCGCCCTCGTCTATTTTTTTTATAAATTCTTCCTGAGAGAGAAAGTAGTAATCCTTTCCATGAACCTCATGTCTCCCACGCTTATCTCGTGTACAGGCAGAAATAGAAAATCCCAGATTTGGGATGGTTTGGATCAGGTGCTTCACCAGGGAAGTCTTTCCTGATCCAGAGGGAGCGGAAAAAATAATGGCCTTGCCTTGTGTCATGACTATTTAATATCCTGAATCTTCTGACGGATACAGTCTGCCAATTCAGTAGGCACAGCGTGTTTGGTGCATTTTGTTTTCAACACATCACGGATAGCCTGCTCCAGGTGGTAATGCTCAAAGCACGGTTGGCATTTAGCGAGCTTTTCCTTTAAGATTTCCTTACCTGAATCTTTCAAGTCTCCGTCCAAAATACTTTCTAGCAGCTCGAAGCATTTGCTCTCATCGCTGCACTGCTTCTTCCGCTCTCCAGATGGGTAGTCATTCATTTCCATGGGTAATTTCTTTAATTATTCCTCCTCTTCGTCCGTATTATATCCCATATTATGGGCATATCCTTGAAGTTTCTCTTTCAAAAGATTCCTTGCGCGGTGCAATCTGGATCTCACCGTTCCGATAGGGATATCCAGAATCTTGGCCATTTCTTCGTAAGTAAACCCTTCCAAATCGCATAAGATGATCACTGTGCGGAAATCCACTGCCAAACTATTTAGCGCATTTGAGATCTCATCACCGAGCATATCCTTGACAGATTCTGCTCTGAGATCACTAGTGCTTTGGTAGTGAACGTCATCCGAGTTGTAATAAGTTTCAACTTCCTGATAATCTACCTTCGTAGGTTGCTTTGATTTCTTTCTATACTCATTGATAAAGCTGTTTTTCAGAATTCTGAAAAGCCAAGCTTTAGCATTCGTACCCTGCTCAAATGAATTGATAAAACGATAGGCTTTCAGGTAAGTATCCTGCACAAGATCTTTGGCATCATCTTCATCGAAGGTGAGCCTGTAGCCAAAATTGTACATTGAGTCTATGTGTGGCATAAACTCCCCATCGAAGATGGCATTTTTCTCTTCCTGAGAATATTTTCTGCGCTGAACTTCCGACATAAGTCCCAAAAGTAATGATTGGGCGAAATTATAACTAGGAATTGGGAAGAATTCAGGTGATTTCGTTTATTTTGTTCCAAGGTTTGGCTCTCTTCAGCCATAGATTTCCCAGCGATACAGCGTTATGTTTTTCTTTAGATTGCTTTCCAGACTTCCATTGTCTGTACTATACCTATTCTCAGATGCTCTTTATCTTATAGCCAGATATGTGATCAGCTATCGCAAAAAAGTAATAGATGAGAATCTTAAGTACGCCTTCCCTGAAAAGACTCCGGAAGAAAGAAAGACAATAAGAAACAAGTTCTACAGGAACTTCACTGATGCATTCTTCGCAGAGACTATCAAGATGCTGACAATTTCTGAGAAGGAACTTAGGCAAAGGTTTCACGTGGTTAATCAATATGTAGTGGATGACCCGGTCAAAAACGGAAAAAGTTCGTTGATGATGGCAGGTCATATCTTCAACTGGGAAATGGCAATTCTTGGTGTCGCATTGAATACTGAAGTATCCGCAGAAACCGTTTATCTCAAACTGAACAATGTTTTCTTCAACAAGCTTATGCTTCAGATCAGGACTCATTTCGGGGGAATAATGACCGAGAAAAGCGCATTTAGACGAAGCATGATCACGATGAGAGGCACTCCTAGAATCGTACATCTGGCAGCCGATCAACGACCGCGTGTATCTGACAGTCGCTATTCCCGGGAATTCATGAATAGGCCCGCGCTTTTTTTTGAAGGCGGAGAAGTGTTGGCAAAAAAAATGGAGCTTCCTGTTTTCTTTGGGACAATTACAAAACTAAAGCGAGGGCATTATAGGTTTGAATTCTCACCTTTGGCTTCCCCCCCTTATGTTGATCATGCTCCCCATAGTATTACCGATGAATTTTGCCGAAGGCTGGAGGAAAATATCCGCAGGCAGCCAGACCTTTACCTTTGGAGCCATAAAAGGTGGAAAATATAATCCGGGTTTGTAGGGAATCCCCAGGCGAAAATCCGGGTTTGTAAATGAAAGTTGAATTGAAGAAGTGGAAAATAGAATGGATTACCTAGATAGTTTAAACCCAGCGCAACGACTGGCTGTAGAGCATACGGATGGACCGGTGATGATTATTGCAGGGGCCGGATCAGGCAAAACACGTGTATTGACCTACCGTATCGCCCATCTGATTTATGGCAAAGGTGTGGATGCCTTTAATATTTTGTCGCTGACCTTTACCAACAAAGCAGCAGCAGAAATGCGGCACCGAATTGAATCGTTGGCAGGACTGGAAGCCAGAAATACCTGGATGGGGACATTTCACTCAGTTTTCGCAAAAATCCTTCGGGTAGAAGCGCCAAAAATCGGATATCCTTCCAATTTTACCATTTATGATTCGGACGATTCCAAATCACTTATCCGTACAATAGTGAAAGAGATGCGCCTGGATGACAAAGTATATAAGCCCAATGCGGTTCTTTCTCGAATCTCCGGAGCAAAAAACCGTCTGATTTCATGGAAAGTGTATCAAGATGATCCTTTTGTGAAAGCCGATGATGAAGCCGCCATGAAACCTAAAATGGGAGAAATCTACCAACGCTATCAAGACAGGCTATTCAAAGCCGGGGCAATGGACTTTGATGATTTACTATTCAATACAAATGTCCTATTCCGCGATCACCTCGATGTGCTTAATAAATACCAGCAACGCTTCCGCTATGTGATGGTGGATGAGTTTCAGGATACAAACCTTTCGCAGTATCTGATTACCAAAAAGCTGGCAGCAGTTCACCAGAATATTTGCGTCGTGGGCGATGACGCCCAAAGTATCTATGCTTTTCGCGGAGCAGACATCCAGAACATCCTGAATTTCGAGAAGGATTATCCGGATTTGTTTGTGGTGAAACTGGAACAAAACTACCGCTCCACAAAGACTATAGTAGATGCTGCCAACTCCATCATAGATAAGAACAAAGCACAGCTTAAGAAAAATGTATGGACTTCCAATTGCGATGGTGACCTTATCGAATTGATCAAAGCCAGCACCGATAGCGAGGAAGGCAGAATCGTAGCCTCCACTATTTTTGAAGAGAGAAATACCAAAAAACTTAGTAACAGCGATTTTGCCATCCTCTATAGAACTAACTCCCAATCCAGAGCGATAGAAGAAGCACTGCGTAAATTAAACCTGACTTATAAAATTGTCGGAGGACTTTCATTTTACCAAAGAAAGGAAATCAAGGATCTGATGGCCTATATGCGATTCACGGTAAACCCCGTGGATGAAGAGGCCTTCAAACGAATTGTCAACTATCCGAAACGTGGGATTGGCGACACTTCTGTGGACAAGATTCTTGTCGCAGCATTTGATCATGATATGCAGCTATGGGAAGTCGTGCAAAATGCGCACAGCTTTATCGCAGGCAGGGCAGCAAGCCAATTGGATGACTTTGCTACGATGATCAAAGCTTTTAAGATTGAAGTTGAGCGAAAGGATGCTTTCGAAGCAGCAAGCAGCATCGCAAAGCAAAGCGGGCTACTCCGGGAGCTTTATGAAGACAAAACAATCGAGGGGCTAAACCGTTATGAAAACGTCCAGGAATTGCTCAATGCAATCAAAGAATATGTAGACAACGAAGAGAACGAAGACAAAAGCCTAGGCTCCTTCCTTCAGGAAATTGCTTTGCTCACTGACAATGACCGGGACAAGGACACCACAGATGCCATCACGTTGATGACAATTCACTCTTCGAAAGGCCTGGAATTCAAGCAGGTTTTTGTCGTGGGTATGGAAGAGGATTTATTTCCATCCCAGATGATGATCCAGAGCCGTGAAGATCTGGAAGAAGAAAGACGGTTGTTCTACGTGGCCACTACCAGGGCGATGGAAAAGCTTTATTTTACTTATGCCCTGACTAGGTACCGGTTTGGGCGATTGCTGAATTGTGAGCCAAGCAGATTCTTGGAAGAAGTATCTGCTGACTGCATCAAGGTGAATAAACGAGTAGCCTCGAAAGAAATGTCAGGGGCTTTCAGAAGCGAAGGGCTTCCAGGTACAACCGGATCTTCCGGCTATATCGGCATTAAGAAAAAACCGGAAACGCGGATGCCCACAGCGATGAAACTGCACACCCCGAGTCCTGATTTTAAACCTTCAAATACAAACAATCTGCAGGCGGAGCAACTGGTAGAGCATCCTAAATTCGGCTTCGGAAAGGTACAAAAGATTGAAACAGAAGGAATTAACCGGAAAGCAACGATTCAATTCGAGCATTTTGGCGAGAAAACATTATTACTTAGCTTTGCAAAGCTCAGAATTATAGACTAATCAC
The DNA here is from genome assembly GCF_001442615.1 of Algoriphagus resistens. Lineage (GTDB taxonomy): Bacteria > Bacteroidota > Bacteroidia > Cytophagales > Cyclobacteriaceae > Algoriphagus > Algoriphagus resistens. The sequence continues at coordinate 131,170 of NZ_LMXN01000013.1, forward strand.
CTGCACCCCTGCCTTTTGGTAATTTTTTTCATTACCTTAATTAGCGCAAAATAGGGGAGCATAATGGAGCACTTTGAACCAGACAAACAAAAACTCATTTTGAAAGAATACGGCAAAAACATTCAACGCCTCGTTGATCATATCACGGCGATTGAAGATCGTGATAGGCGCACCCAAAGCGCATATACAGTAATTGAAATCATCAAGCAGCTGAATCCGACCATGAAGCAGGAGAACGACCAAAAGCTTTGGGACGACTTGTATATCATGTCGGATTTCAAACTGGAAGTGGATGCCCCATTTCCTATGCCCGAAAAGGAATTGCTTGGCAAAAAGCCACTTCCAATTGGCTACCCGACCAGCGAGATCAAATTCAAACACTACGGCAGAAACATCGAGAAATTGATCGAAGTAGCCATAAAACTTGAAGATGACGAAGAGCAGGAAGCGGCAATTATTTTCATCGGCCAGTTGATGCGAAGCTTCCATTCTACATGGAATAGAGAAAATTTTGATGATGCCATAATCTTAGACGATATTAAAACGTTATCCAAAGGCAAATTGCATATCGACTTAGAAAAGGTGAAAGAAAATGGCCTATTTGAATCCAATACACACCGTGACTTCAAACCACCTCGCCAAGAAGAGCGCACCAACACCAAAAATAAGCGATCAAATCACAGCGCTAAGCGTCGCCCAAATAACGGTCACAATAAAAAACGAAGAAATTAATGGGTTCATTTCGGGTCAATGGAGGAATTAAGCTGAAAGGCGAAATAATTCCCCAGGGAGCAAAAAACGAAGCACTTCAGATTCTTTGCGCAGTTCTCCTTACTTCGGAGAAAGTTACCATTTCCAAAATCCCCAATATCGTAGATGTCAACAAGCTCATCGAGCTATTGGGAGACATGGGGGTGAAAGTCACCAAAGAAGGTTCAGAAACCTATACATTTCAAGCTGATGAAGTCAATCTTGATTTTATGGAAACTCAGGATTTTCTGAAAAAAGCGTCAGCACTAAGAGGTTCAGTGATGCTATTGGGCCCATTACTGGCAAGGTTCGGTACAGGCAAACTATCCAAACCTGGAGGAGATAAAATAGGGAGAAGAAGGATGGACACCCACTTTACAGGTTTTCAGAAACTTGGTGCCAAATTCAACTACGACTCCAAAAATGAGATTTTCCATATCGATGGGAAAAATCTGAAAGGAAACTATATGCTACTCGATGAAGCCTCGGTCACCGGCACTGCGAATATTGTGATGGCCGCTAGTATGGCAGAAGGCACCACTACGATCTACAACGCTGCATGTGAGCCATACCTTCAGCAGCTTTGCGACATGCTTAATCGCATGGGTGCAAAAATCTCCGGGGTCGGCTCGAACCTACTCACTATTGAAGGAGTGGATAAATTGGGGGGTACTACCCACAAAATGCTTCCGGACATGATCGAAATCGGGTCATTCATAGGCCTGGCAGCAATGACCCAATCTGAAATCACCATAAAAGATTGTCAAATCTCCCGGTTGGGGATCATCCCGGATACTTTCCGGAGAATGGGAATCAAATTGGAATTCAGAGGTGATGACATCTTCGTGCCTGCCCAGAAGCATTACGAAATTGAAACGTTCATAGACGGATCTATCCTGACTGTAGCTGATGCAATCTGGCCAGGTTTCACCCCTGATCTGCTCAGTATAGTTTTGGTCACCGCCACACAGGCAAAAGGAACTGTGCTGGTTCACCAGAAGATGTTCGAATCCCGCTTGTTCTTCGTGGATAAATTGATTGACATGGGCGCCCAAATTATTCTTTGTGACCCCCATAGAGCTACGGTAATCGGTTTGGACAGAAAAACTGAACTCCGTGGGATCCGGATGACATCCCCTGATATTCGGGCCGGGGTGGCTTTGCTTATCGCGGCACTTTCAGCCAATGGCACATCTATCATCGATAACATAGAGCAGATTGATCGTGGCTATCAAAATATTGATGATCGCCTGAGAGCTTTGGGTGCGGACATTGAGCGAGTTTCATAGAACTAAATCAACAACGGACGTACAGAGGGTTTTGATGGCAAAACCCTCTTTTTTTAACATAGTAGCTAAAAACTTTACTTTCCGCTGATCAAAAAAGCCTAGCTACAAGCCAGCAATACCTAAGCCGGACAGCATAAACACCTAGCCCACACATAATCAAACAGATAGCGACTTTTTTTTTATGCTAGCTTTGCGAATAAAGTAAATATTTACTTCATCAATATTCTTTCCTTTCATTCCTTCCCATAATTTTTGGTAAATTCTGGCTCGATAAACCAAAAGAACTTATATGTCAAAGAAAAAACTCCGAAGCCAAGACTGGTACGGACGAACTGGAAAAGACGGATTTATATATCGCTCCTGGATGAAAAACCAGGGTTTCCCCCATCACTTATTTGAAGGGGACAAGCCTGTAATCGGAATCTGTAATACCTGGTCAGAGCTCACCCCCTGTAACGCCCATTTCAGGGATCTCGCAGAAGCGCTAAAACGTGGGATTTGGGAGGCCGGCGGCTTTCCGTTGGAATTCCCGGTGATGTCTTTGGGGGAATGCTCTATAAAACCCACTGCAATGCTTTTCCGAAACCTGGCCAGTATGGACGTGGAAGAAAGTATTCGGGCCAACCCAATGGACGGTGTAGTCCTAATGTGTGGGTGTGACAAAACCACTCCATCACTTGTCATGGGAGCAGCTTCGGTAGATTTACCTGCTATCGTTCTTTCGGGTGGACCAATGTTGGTAGGAAGATATAAAGGAAAAAAAATCGGGACATCAGACATCTGGCGATTTGCTGAAGACTTCAAACTAGGCAAAATTTCGCAGGAGGAAATGATCGAAGCAGAAGCGGCAATGTCACGTTCTGTGGGGCACTGTGCGCCTATGGGCACAGCATCCACTATGGCGGGTATGGTCGAGTCTCTTGGCCTTTCCCTTCCTGATAATGCCACGATCCCGGCGGCAGATTCCAGAAGAAAAGTTCTCGCCCATATGACAGGAATGCGAATTGTAGAAATGGTTAATGAAGACCTTAAAATGAGCAAAATCCTGACTCGCAAGGCATTCGAGAACTCAATCATGGTGAATGCAGCCTTAGGCGGATCTACAAACTTCATCCTCCATCTTACGGCCATTGCCAAACGAATCGGAGTTGCTATTGACCTAACAGATTTCGATAAATTCTCTTCCCTTATCCCGCTGATTGCAAATGTACAACCTTCGGGAGAGCATTGGGTAGAAGATTTATTCTATGCAGGTGGTCTTCCGGCCGTCATGAAAGAAATAGAACAACATCTTCACCGTGACTCTATCACGGCAAATGGTAAGACAATCGGCGAAAACATAGAAAGAGCTGAATGCTACGACAGAAATTTAATTGGCACTTTTGAAAAGCCTATCAAGCCGGATTCAGGGATCGCAGTCCTAAAAGGTAATCTCTGTCCAAATGGAGCGGTGATCAAGCCATCGGCAGCATCGCCTGGCCTCTTGACCCATACGGGACGTGCGGTTGTCTTCGAAAATATTGATGACTACAAAGCCAGAATTGATTCCCCGGATCTGGACATAGATGAAACCTGTGTGATGGTGATGAAGAACGTGGGGCCAAAAGGCTACCCGGGAATGCCCGAAGTAGGCAATATGGGTTTACCTCAGAAGCTACTCCAAAAAGGCATAAAAGACATGGTACGTATATCAGATGGAAGAATGAGTGGAACAGGATACGGTACTGTAATTCTACACGTATCACCTGAATCGGCCATTGGTGGGCCATTGGCATTCGTGCAAAATGGCGATGTGATCGAACTCAATGTACCGGCCAGAACATTGAATCTGATGATCTCTGATGAAGAATTCGAGAAACGAAGAGCGGTATTTAAGCCGCTGAATCTTCCCTACGAACGGGGATATGTCAATCTTTTCTTGGACAAAGTAAATCAGGCCCATGAAGGAGTGGATTTTGATTTCCTTCAGGGAGGTTCAGGCTCAGAAGTAAAACGGGATTCACATTAACAAAATGAAATCGAGCATGATGCAGGCGACACACACTGGGATGATTAGCTACTATGTGAGCAATAAAAATCAATTATAAACACATGAAACCTCAAAAAGTCGCTATTATCACCGGGGCAGGGCAGGGAATCGGACTGGCAATCTGCGAAAAACTCGCTGCCCAAAGCGTGAATTTAATTCTAAATGACGTGGAAGAAGGCTTGATCAATGAGGCCTGTGAGAGGATAAGCCATGTTCATGGCGTGCCTGCAATTCCTATAGCCGGTGATTCTAGTTCTGAAGAAGTGATTGAAGCGATGATTCAAACCGCTGTATCACGCTTTGGGACTGTTGATATTGTCGTAGCCAATTCTGGCATTACACTCTTCGGAGCCTTTTTAGATTATTCCAGAAAAGACTTCATGGAAGTAACTAGGGTAAACCAGGCAGGGACTTTCTTTTTGGCTCAGGCTGCCGCCAAAGTGATGAAGGATCAGGCCAATGGAGGAGCATTGCTTTTCACCTCCTCGGTCACGGCGCATCAAAGTCATGAAAATCTCGCTGCCTATGCCATGAGCAAAGCGGCCCTGGAAATGCTCGCGAAAAATCTGGTATTGGAACTCGCCCCCTATTCCATCAGAGTAAATACCATTGCACCTGGTGCCACAGTAACAAACCGGACCCAGCTGGATCCCGACTATGAAAGCACCTGGTCGAGAATCACCCCACTGGGCCGCCCGGCCACTGTGCAGGACATCGCCAACGCTGCTGCTTTTTTGGTCTCTGAAGAGGCTGGTCACATTACCGGACAAACGCTGATAATCGATGGGGGCTGGACCAGTGTCAGCCCTTCCCCTTATGCCTAGATTCTATCAAAAGAATTGAATGTCAGACATATAAAAAGCTATTGAAAAAGCAATCTGAATCCAAAGTCTGCTAACTTTATAAAAAAACATCGCCATGAAACACCTCACATGCATTCTGATGGTTGTCTGTATTTTGCAGGCATGCCAGCCCAAAGAAACAATGCCAGACACTTTACCTATGAAAGTAGCGATGGCCTATGGTTTTGATAAATTTGACCAGGTTAATTCCATTGCATACACCTGGAATGTGCAGCGTGACTCAGTAAATGTAATGAGTAGGGATTGGAAGTGGAATGTAAAAGATCGAACTGTTCATTATGCTACTGCAGACACCAGCTTCACATACAGCTTGGACATGCCAGCTGATTCTATGCCTGAGGCAGATAAGGGATTTATCAATGACAAATATTGGATGATGTATCCGTTTCAGTTGGCCTGGGATTCAGGTTATGACTATGAAACAGAGGAAAATGTACCTACTCCAATTGCAGGAACTAACTCGACCAAGCTCACGATTGTTTATTCCGGAGCTGATGGATATACACCAGGTGATGCATATGACTTATATTTGGATGAAAACAACATGATTTTAGAATGGGTTTTCCGTAGGGGAAATGGTACTGAAGGCAGGCCCATCACCTGGGAAAATGTTGAACAGTTTGGCCCTATAAAACTTGCAACTACCCATTCAAATCAGGATGGGCAAAAAATCATTTGGTTCTCGAATATTTCCGTGAATTAACCAATCCACCATCTACTAATTAGCCGTTTGATTCATACAAACGGCTTTTTTTTATCGTTTTACCCGATTCTATAGGCAACACCTAACCCAAACTTATCTTTTCGAATGAAACAAAATAGAAGAACTTTCATCAGGCAATCCAGCTTACTTGCCAGTGCAGGATTGATAGCCTATCCATTTTCGTCTTTTTCTACATCCATGAAAAATCCTACGGTGGGCGAAATTATGGATTTATTTATCACACATATTCCTGACGCCCCATTCCCAGGGACAGTAGACACCTTAAAATCGGGAAGCAAGAACCAAGTCGTCACAGGCATTGTCACTACCATGTTTGCCACGATTACAGTAATCCGAAAGGCCATTGAGTTAAAGGCAAATTTCATCATCGTCCACGAACCCACTTTTTACAATCATGCAGATGAAACGGAATGGCTAGAAAAGGATCCAGTTTACCAATTCAAAAGAAAGTTGCTAGATGAGCACGAAATAGCTGTTTGGAGAAATCATGATTACATACACAGCCTTGCTATTGATGGGGTCCAGGCTGGCGTGGTCAAAGAATTGGATTGGGAAAAATACTATAAACAAAGTTCCGTTTTAACCCTCCCCGACACTACCCTCGGCGATTTGATTTCCCATATCAAAACTAAAATGAATGTCCCTGCTCTTCGCTACGTCGGTGAGCTGTCCCAAAAAGTAAGCAAGATACTCCTTCTACCAGGAGCAATTGGCGGAAGAAGGCAAATTGACCTACTGATGCAGGAGAAGCCCGACGTATTGATCTGCGGAGAAAGTCCGGAATGGGAAACACCTGAATACGTCCGAAATGCAAATGAAATGGGGGAAAAGCTTGGCTTGATTGTCATTGGCCATGCTGCCAGCGAAGAAGGTGGATCAGCGTTTATGGCAGAATGGATTAGAGAAAATCTATCGGATGTCCCTGTTTTCCATGTGCCTTCCGGCAATTCACTTGCTGTAGAGTAAGCAACACTACCATGTACTAAAAACAAACTGCCTCCTATTAAATAACTAAGTTTTACTAGACAAAGTCACATCCTTTATTTATAGCTAGGCATGAAAGGAGAAGAAGCTTGCCCCGAAATCCTGCGTAATACTAAGTGTTTAGAGACCATATCAGTTTGCATCATTTCGTGAAGTGGCTTAACTTATCTAGCCAAACCCTAAGCTATGCCTGTTTTTTCTATCCTGATTTTATTGCTATCCCTTTTTTCTAGCCATCAGAAACTAGAGACGTCTAATGCCAATCAACCTAATATCCTGTTCCTGATAGCAGATGACTGGTCTTTCCCACATGCAGGGGTATATGGAGATCGGGTAGTTCGTACCCCCACCTTTGACCGCTTGGCTTCCGAAGGAGCACTGTTCACCAATGCCTATACAGCCTCACCTTCCTGTTCTCCCTCAAGAGCCGCCATTCTTCTGGGAAGATACCCTCACCAAAATGAAGCGGGTGGGAACTTATGGTCTGAGTTTCCTGCACAATACCCCACTTATGTTAGTCTGTTGGAGGAAAGTGGATATTTCACAGGCTCGAACAGAAAAGGCTGGGGTCCGGGAGATTTCAAAGCAAGTGGCATGGAGAATAATCCTGCCGGAAAATCTTATGAAGACTTCAAATCATTTTTAGATCAAAAACCAAAAGACTATCCCTTTACATTTTGGTTTGGCAGTACTGATCCCCACAGGGAATATGTAACAAACACTGGAATCCAGACCGGGATGGCTTTGGAAGATGTTCAAGTTCCTGGATTTTTCCCGGATATGGACTGCGTAAAGAATGATATGCTTGATTACTATTTCGAAGTGGAGCGATTTGATCGGGAGTGCGGGCGATTGATCAGGATGCTGGAAGAAACGGGCGAATTGGATAATACCATTATTGTGATGACCAGTGACAATGGCATGCCTTTTCCCCGGGCAAAGGCAAATCTCTACGATTACGGTACGCGGATGCCGCTTGTGATTCGATGGCCGGAGAAAGTAAAGGCCGGAACCATCATCGATGATTTTGTGAATTTTGTAGACTTTGCTCCGAGCTTCATTGAAGCAGCGGGCTTAAGTGCTGAAACAATGAGCGGGCAATCGCTTTGGCCACTTCTGGCAGGGGAAAAACAAGATCGTGGCCAAGTCTATTTAGAAAGAGAACGACACGCAAATGTGAGGAAAGGCAATCTCTCCTACCCTATGCGTGCAGTCAGAGATCATCAATATCTGTACATCAGGAATATGATGCCCGAGCGTAATCCCGCTGGTGATCCCGCTGTGCATCAATCCGTGGGCCAGTATGGTGATGTGGACAACTCCATCACCAAGTATCTAATTATGGCAATGGAAGGAAAATCCAGTGCAGGAACACCCGATTATTTCAAATTAGCATTTGACAAAAGGCCCGAAGAGGAACTCTATGATGTGATTGCTGATCCGTACCAGCTGACTAATTTGGCTGAAAACAAGACCTATGAAACCGTCAAAGAGCAAATGAGAAAAAAGCTACAAACCTGGATGGTCGAAACCGGAGATCTAAGAGCTAGCGATCCCCGTTCTTTATATTGGGATCAGGTCCGTTATACCCCCGATTATCAAATGAAGAATTTTGACTTCGGGCAGGAAATTGAAAAATATCGAATTAAACCGCCATTTGGAAACTATGCAAAAGAAGGTATCCCTTGTTTGCGGTAATTAAAACGCGCTAGTAAATGGTGTTTTTTGGTTCTTTGGGATTTGTCATCTCGGAAGAACAGCGTTAGTCATCCATCCCACATCTTAAAGCGAAAAAATCTGGGAGCCTCGCAGGGGAATGGACTTTTTACTTCACCACTATCTTTTCAGTGGAAGGTTCGTAACCAATTCGATGTGCCAAAATATATAATGAATCCCCTTCATTTATTTCAAATGGAAACCGGTATACAGACCAAGCTTCCGCAGCAGTTTTTTTAAAGCCAATTGAAGCCCCCTTTGTCGAAGAAGAAAGTGAAACAATTCCATCCTCAAAAAGAATTTCTACCGGCTCGGTACTTGGCGCTTGATCTGCTCCATTCCACCAGGTGCGCACCATTTCCATTTCCGGTACAGCTCCAAGATCTCCAAATTCCTCCACCCATGACAGGTGAGCGGCACGTAGCTCTGTAAGAATATCCGCATAGTCAGGGTTTTCTGCCAAATTGTTAAACTCATAAGGGTCTGCCTGTGTATCATAAAGTTCTTCCTCAGGTTTAGCATCATCAAACCATCGCTCCTGATTTTCATCCAATTTCCCATCTTCGTGCAGTTCAAGCAAATGGACCATCAGCGGATTACTCAGTCGGTAGCGTATATTCTGGTAATTGGGCTTATCAGGCATGTAGTTTTTAATGTATTTATATCGTCCATCACTGACTGCCCTTACACGATCCACTTCAGAATCCATTCGATCCCGCGCGGCATAGATGTACTTTCTCGGCGTTGATTTTTGATTCCCCATAAAGGCTTTCCCCTGCATATTATCAGGAATTTTCACTCCGGCAAGCGAAAGTACGGTCGGCCCAAAATCAACAAAGCTTACCAACCGATCATCTACAGTCCCGGATTTGATAAAAGGAGCTTTTACAAAAAACGGAACCCTTAATCCCCTATCGTACAATTCCCGTTTATAATAAGGCATGCCATCCCCGTGATCTGAATAATAAAAAATAATCGTGTTTTCATACAGCCCATCATCTTTCAACTGCTGTAAAAGCTCACCTACTTGCGTATCAAAGCGAATCACATTCGTAATAAATCTAGCCAAAGTCCTACGCGTAATGGAGTCGTCAGGATATACTGGTGGTACCGTCACATCCAAAGGATCTATTAGCAAATCCTCATTTTCCCTTACCCACACCTGAGATTCATGGGTGGTAGTGAAATTGAAAATGGAGAAAAAGGGCTGCTCAGGATCTTTACGGTTTCTCCAATGTGCTTGATTACTACTCTCATCCCACATCGTCTCTGGGGCGATAAACTGGTAATCTTCCTTCACATTGTTGGTGGTATAATAACCTGCCATGCGCAGGTACTCCGGAAATCCACGCATTCCTTCGGGAATCACGGCCGAATAGGACCTATGCCCGGCAGGGTAATTATCCCCGCCTGCAGCTGAGAAAGAAAGTGTACGCATATGCATCGCTCCGATAGAGGTCTGATACGCTCCTGTAATAAGCGCTGCACGACTTGGCGCACAGACTCCTGCAGTAGAAAAGGCGTTTGTAAAAACAACACCTGCCTTAGCCAGCGAGTCTAAAACAGGCGTTTGTCCACCGGTCCCGCCATACGCTCCCAAATGCTCAGGCGACATATCCTCATTCACAATCCAAAGTATATTAGGCCGCTCAGGATAAGCTATTTTTGCATCAGAGGCTGGCTCTTGCCGGCAGGAAAAAAATAAAAACGAAAGAAGAAAAAAAGGAAATAAATACTTCATATGAATATGATTTTGAACATTTCAAGATATTCTATTTACCCAAGAAATTAAAACCATCTATGTATCATCTCAACTAATAGCCATATAACATTTTACATTTTCCCTTTGGATGGTAAAATTCTTTGGAATAAAGTACAGCTTTGGTAACTTAAAAGTCCATCCGCATGAATCCAACTTATGGCTCCAATTAAGACGTTGAACCGGAGAGAATTTCTTGGTTCTGCAGCCACTGTAGCTGCATCTATTTCTATTGTCCCATCCAATGTTATTGCCGGGCTTGGCAAGATCCCTCCTTCCGATCAAATCACCGTTGCGAATATTGGTTGTGGCACGCAGGGTTTGAGGGAAATGGGAGAACTTTTACAGAATCCAAAAGTTCGGATAGTTGCAGTTTGCGATGTGAATAAATATTCGGAAAACTACATTGACTGGTCTCCTTATGGGATCCGTGATGATATCCGCAAGACGCTTGGGGATGATTCTTGGTGGAGCAACGTAAAAGGAATTGCCGGTGGAAGAGATGTAGCTCAGACATACATTGAAAAGTACTATGCGAAAAACAGTCCCTCAGGAACCTACAAAGGCTGTGCATCTTACGAGGATTTTCGGGAGCTTTTTGCCAAGGAAAAAGGAATTGACGCAGTCAAAGTGATGACTCCGGATCACACTCATGCATCCATTGCGCTAGCAGCAATGAATCAAGGAATCCATGTAGTCACCCACAAACCAATCTCCAACAGACTTCTGGAAGGAAGAAAAGTGATAGAAAAAGCAAAATCCAGCGGAGTGATCACGCATCTGCTCGCCTGGTCTGACCGCCCGGAATACCGACAGATCAAATCCTGGATGAACGAAGGTCTGATCGGAGAGTTAAAGGAAATCCATAATTGGTCCTATCGACCTGTCTGGCAGCAATGGACAAAGCGCCCTACTGGAAATGAAGCAATCCCTAAAGGCTTCAACTGGGATCTTTGGCTAGGTCCAGTACCCGAAATGGATTATCATAAAAACTATACGCACAATGTCTTCCGGGGCTGGTATGACTTCGGCGGAGGATCGGTTGCTGATATGGGGCATTATAGCCTATTCCCCCTTTTTGAGACACTTGGAATAACCAATTCTCCAGTAAGTGCCAAAGCCTATGGGACTACCACCCGAGAAGAAATAAACGGTGTCTACCAATGGGTAAAAAATGATGTGGCTTTTCCGGCCAGCTGTATGATCAAATGGAAATTCCCAGAGCAGGCTTCCTTGCCTTCTTTTGATCTAATATGGTATGATGGAGGCATGAAACCTTTTGCCCCGCAGGAACTGGAAATAGACGACAAAGACACACCTGAGGAAGGATTGATGATTGTAGGGACCAAAGGAAAAATAGTAGGAGGATTCAGGGGAGAAAATCCAGTATTACTTCCGGAAAGCAAAATGACAGCCCGCCCGGAATCTGAGCGTATCGACTCTGCAAATGTGGAGAGAAACACCTCGGCGTGGGTGGAGGCCATCCAAACAGGAGAGCAAACCCCGGGTAGCTTTATAAGGGCCAAGACTATCACCGACACCATCAATCTCGGAGCTGTCGCTTTGCGGGCAGGGAAAAAAGTTGATTTTGATGCTGAAACCCTGAAAATCACCAATGATGAGCAAGCAAATAAATTGCTTTCACGAGAATACAGAAAAGACTGGGAGATATAAAGAACTATTCAGTTTTTAGCAATAAGAGTAAGTATCCGTGACCTAATTATACCCAAGCTAACCATTCACACAAATCAACATGAACACTAGAAGAAATTTCCTCAAATCAGCCGGAACTGCTACTATAGCGCTTAGCCTAGGTTTGCCTAAACTAGCTTTTTCATCAGCTAAAGCCGCACCGCTTTTTAAGATATCACTCGCAGAATGGTCCTTGAACAAACAACTTTTCTCCGGGAAAATGGATCACTTAGACTTCCCCATTCTCACTCGAAAAGCTGGGATAGAAGCAGTAGAATATGTCAATCAGTTTTTTATGGACAAGGCCAGGGATACGGCTTATCTCAGAGAAATGAAAACCAGAGCTGAGGGAGAAGGAGTTCGCTCAGTATTGATCATGTGCGACGGTGAAGGAATGCTCGGGGCAGAAACTGGGCAAGAAAGAAGTCAAACAGTGGAAAATCACAAAAAATGGGTAGAGGCGGCTAAATTTCTAGGTTGCCATTCCATTCGTGTGAACGCCTACTCTGCAATACCCTGGAGCACCTCAGAAGAAGACTACAAAAAGTCAAGTGATCTCGCCAGTGCAGGATTGCATGAGCTGTGTGAATTTGCCGACGACTTTGACATCAATGTGTTAATAGAAAACCATGGTGGCTTTTCAAGTAACGGAAAATGGCTTGCTGAAATGATCAATAAAGCTGATCATTTCCGTGCGGGAACACTTCCTGATTTCGGAAATTTCAGAATCGCAAACCTAGATGGAAAAGCCATTTCTTACGACTCTTATCGTGGTGTAGATGAATTGATGCCAAGGGCGAAAGGAGTAAGCTTAAAGCCAAAGGTTTGGGATGATATGGGCAATGAATCACCACTAGACTATTCCAAAATGATGAAACTTGTGCTGACACATGATTTTCATAAATACGTAGGCATAGAACATGGGGAAGAAGGCCGGGAGTGGGAAAGCATAGAAGAGATACGAATAGAGCTGGAGAAGGTGAGAGACCAGCTCCAAAAAGAGGGATAATCCACCACTTAGACTTAATCGAAGTATTCAGGAGCACATCTATTTACTTTTATGAAAACTGATTTTCTAGGCACGGTCCCCGTACTGCCATCTCAAAATATTGCCCGGGATTTGGATTGGTATTCCCGAAACTTTGGATTTGTCAAGACCTTTGGTGATAACCTGTACGCAGGCATGCGCTTGGAAGAAATTGTATTGCATTTACAATGGCACGCAGATACTCCCGAAGACCCGCTTTTGGGAGGATCTGTTGTAAGGATCTTTGTTAGAAATATTGAGCCATATTTTGAATCGCTGGTGATAAAAGGAATTGTGAAATGTGATAAACTTCTCAGAAATACAGATTGGGGAACGCATGAATTTGGCCTTTATGACCTGAACAACAATGCGATTTTTATTGTAGAAGATATTAATTCCTCTTCCGAAAAAACTTCCTGACTTATCGGGTCGATAAGAACAGGAAGTTCTATTTTCGTTTATGAAACAACAACTCGGACAAATTGCAATTTTAGTAAGGGATTACGATGAGGCTATTGACTATTACACCCAAATTCTGGGATTTGAGCTGATCGAGGACACGCATCTCAGTGATGTAAAGCGCTGGGTCCGGGTTTGCCCTCCTGGCTCGGACTGTCAATTGCTTCTTGCCAAAGCTGCCGACGAATTACAACGAAATCAAATTGGTTTTCAGGCTGGCGGAAGGGTTTTCTTATTTCTCTACACCGACAATTTCTATAGAGACTATCATAATTATACTGCACAGGGAGTGGAATTTATCCGGGAACCATCGGAAGAGGCCTTTGGAACAGTCTCAGTCTTCAAGGATTTGTATGGAAATCTCTGGGATTTGATAGAACCAAAACAATGATCAGTATTCCTCCATCGGTTTGCAGGAACTTCCCTTTCACTAGTAATTTGTAATTTTAAATTCACTCATTTTAGATTTTCAATTGGATACACAGCCCAACAATCCCCTTCACGGAGTCAAGCTTGCAGATATAGTCGAGCATCTAGTCGAATTCTATGGCTGGGAGGAACTAGGGCAGCGCATCACCATACGCTGCTTCACCCACGATCCCTCGGTCAATTCCAGCTTGAAATTTCTTCGAAAAACTCCTTGGGCCAGAGAGCGGGTAGAAGGACTGTATTTAAAATCTTTGCGCGATGCTAAAAAAAAATGAATTGATTACCTGGCCACAAAGAAGACAAGAAGGTTTATCCAATCTTTACAACTTTTCAGGTTCAATTATATGAGCCCCATGACTTGGATCTAGGATAGTGAACTCTTTAGACTTCTATTCTTCTTAAGCACAAACTTGCAGCCTGAAGCTACAATACTTTGAGTCCAAGCCTGCCGTCCCAGGCTGTTCTGAAGAACTAGATAGACATCTCGCTCAGCCTAAATCTTTGTGGACTTAGTGGTTAAAAAACCTGACAAAAAAAGCCCGAAGAAATCTCCGGGCTTTTCGTTTTATGAATTGTGGTTATTATACATAGTTATTTAACATCACCGGCATTACCAGCATCAGGATGTCTTCGTTTTCGTCTTGCTCAGCAGGAAGGATCAAGCCTGCACGATTGGGAGCAGAGAACTTTAGGCTGACTTCCTTGCAAGAAAGATTGTTCAGCATCTCCACCAGGAATTTTGCATTGAATCCGATTTCAATATCCTCTCCATCGTGGTCACAAGAAAGTCTCTCGTTCGCTTCATTAGAAAAATCAAGGTCTTCTGCAGAGATCAACAATTCACTGCCTGTCAATTTCAATCTCACCTGATGCGTAGTTTTATTTGCATAGATCGCAATACGACGTAGGGAACTCAATAATTCCTGACGATCAATGGTCATCACATTAGGATTTTCCGCGGGGATTACATTTTCGTAATCCGGGAAACGTTCGTCGATCAGACGACAGATCATCTTAATGTTATTGAAATTAAAATAAGCATTTGATTGGTTGAACTCCACGGTTACCGGCAGATTCTCGGAAGGCAAAGTTGACTTCAATAAGTTCAGGGCTTTACGCGGGATAATCAACGTAGCTGCCTCTTGGGAAGCGATATCTACTCTTCTATATCTGACCAATCTATGCCCGTCAGTAGCCACAAAAGTAGTATTGGTTGGACTTAGGTTGATATAAACACCTGTCATAGCAGGCCGAAGTTCATCAGAACTGGTAGCGAAGATCGTATTGGAAACTGCAGAGGAAAGAACATCAGTGGACATGTCTACAGAAGTAGCATTGCTTACTGTTGGGATTTTCGGGAAATCGGTAGCGTTCTCACCAGCCAATCTGTATCGCCCGTTATCAGAGCTGATCTCTACTGCATACGTATCATGATCAATGCTGAAAGTCACTGGCTGTTCGGGCAGGTTCTTCAAAGTTTCAATCAAAATCTTGGCAGGCACTGCGATATTTCCATCCTCTTTGGCCTCCACGCTGATTTCGGTGATCATCGAAGTCTGCAAATCAGATGCAGTAATAGTCAATTCACTCTCTTTGATCTCAAAAAGAAAATTCTCCAAAATTGGCACTACAGGATTGGTGGTCACCACACCGTTGATTGCCGAAAGCTGCTTTAAAAGGGCAGAAGAGGAAACAATAAATTTCATATCGTAGGGCTTAATTTATTTTTACTTTTGAATGGGGGTAAATTTATAAATAAATTCTAATTCGAACCGTGGTATAACCGATTCTCTGGAAAATTAATGGAATACAAGGGCATTAATCATCTAGTTTAGTTGCCTGCTGTATTTATTTCTCCGAATCCACCAGATTAACCCGCCAAGAATCACCAAAATGATCACTGGCATCAACACATTGAGTACTTGCCAAAAGGCCTTTTCCTGCGCAATCTTCACCTTATTTAAGGGACGAATCTGAAAAGTACGGGTTCGGGAAGCAATGATACCTTCAGGCTCGGCAAGATATTGAACTAGGTTTTTCAGAAACTGTTTATTCGCGAAAGTGGTTTGGCTAAACGGATCTTCCCCCAGAGCTAATGGAGTACCATCTTCAAGATTGGTTTGAGCTTGAAAAACATCTCCATCTCCAATCACCACTACTTTCCCAATTCCGCTTTCCTTGAAATCTGCCTTCGAAAAACCTTCCGGAAGAAATCGGTTCTTGTACAGGGAAGTAAATTCTCCTTCCAACAAATAGGCTAATGGTAAATTTCTCATACCAAACTCTTCCACCTTAGGCTCACGTTCCATATCCGAAAAAGCCACCCGTGCAGGTGCCGGAAGAATCTTCGTCAAATCAGAGCTAAACATCAACGGTGTTTTCCTGACCCCGTCAGCCTTTACCGTATCAAGGCTGCTGGCAAAGCGGTATTGAACCACATCAAGACCTTTGGTAATCGCATGCTCCTGCATTCTTGCTGCCAAAATATAAAAAGGCCAGGGTAAAGGCACCATCTGCTGTTGATCTCCAAAATTCCCGCCCATCACGGGGATATAACCAAAGTTCAGGTCCTGAATCAAATCTTTATTCACGCGAATCCCATACCGGAAAAGCAATTTATCCAGCCCCAGCTCTACAGGCATAGCCAAAGTCCCTTGGCCTCCGGCATTTTCAATCTCAACCGCTACTCCATCTAGTAATACCACTAGATTACCTCCTCCCATGACATATTGATCCAATAAATAAATCTCCCGCTCAGTATAGCTCTCTTTTGGCCCTTGGATAAAGATTATCTTAAAGCCAGCTAAATCTGCCGATTTCTCTGCTTGCTCAAGCGGGACCTTGAAGAGCTCGAATTCTCCATCCAATGCCTCCACCAATCCATAGCCTTGATCAGAACTCATCTCTGCGTGACCCATGATCATCGCTATAGAAGCTGTCTCAGGAGAAATCAGTTTGCGGATGGCATTGCTGAGCTCAAATTCCAGATTTTCAATGGACTGGTTGAGGATTTGATCCTGTCCCATTCCCCGCTCACCTTTCAAGACAAGTGCACCCGTTTCATATTCCTCATTGCTAACCAAAATTCCTGGCCAAATCAGTTGCTCCTGTTGTCCAGAATTTAACCGCACGGAAAGATTTGTCGGAATGATACCATGATCCGACAGGGATAAAATAAAATCCCCTCGCTCTTCTTCAGGTAAACTCAACGGATCAAAATAAGAATAGGTGATCTTTTCGGGGCTAAAAGCATTGAAAGTCCGAACCGTTTCCTCTATTGACATTTGTAGGCGACGGAATTCTCCCGGGAGGTTTTCTCCAACCAATAGAATCTCAACATGAATAGGTTCGGTAATATCGGCAAGGACTTCCTCAGTGGCAGGATGAAGAGAATAGCGTTTTTCCTCAGTTAGGTCAATCCGGAAATTCAGGAATTGAGCCAACAAAACAAACACTAGAATTCCGCCCAAAAAGAATAGCCATGGCTTGGCGATATGTAAGGCGGTATTTTTCATTTATTTCTCAAAACCAAAACTGCCCCACCCAAAAACAGCCAAATCATACCGGATAAAAAGAATAAGTCAGAAGAGTCAACCACTCCCCTGCTCAGATTGATGTAATGAAAACTAAGACCAAGATCATCTGCCCAATACGAAAGGTTTCCAAGCTGCATATCTGCCACAGCGGAGAAACCGAAATAAAGCACAAAGCATAAAAATACACCAAGTACAAAAGCTACTACTTGCTGCGATGTCAAAGAGCTGGCAAACAATCCTACAGCAGCGAACACCGCCCCGATCATAATTAAACCAATCCAAGAACCGAAAAAGCCCGCTTGATCTAAATTTCCTGGAGGATCGCCAAGTTGTATAATGCTATAGAAGTAAAGTAATGTTGGCAAAAGTGCCACCAGAACCAGGCATAGTAGTGCAACGTATTTTACCAAAACTATCTGCACCAAAGAAAGAGGCGAAGTCCTTAAAAGCTCCCAGGTACCTGCTTTCCGCTCATCTGCAATAGCCCGCATAGAAAGAGCGGGAACCAAAAATGTAAATACATAGGGTGTATAGGTAAACAATACTTCCAGGTCTGCAAATCCGTATTCCAGTACGCTGCTTTCTGGAAAAACCCAAACAATCAAACCCATCGCTACCAGAAATAACGCGAGAACCAGGTAACCGAGAAGGCTTCCGAAAAAGGCGTTGATTTCTTTAAGAAAAAGGCTTTTCATAGTTACACGTTGGTAATTTCCCGGAAAATTAATTCCAGGTTCTTCTTACTTTGATTAAGGCTGACAAGATTCAACGAACGTTCATGGAGAATCGTCATAATGGCTTTTCTAGCGACGGTAGGATCTGTAGTGGAGATGAGCAACACATTGCTTCCCTTTGATCCGAAATCAACTTTGCCCACATTTTCGAACCATTGAAGCTCCAAGTCTTCCTCCGTTTCCAGAATTAAAATCGTTTCGTTAGAATTGGATTTCAAATTAGTAAGCGAGTCCGCAACAAGAATTTTACCCTTGTTAATAATGACTACATCCTGGCAAATAGCCTCCACTTCCTGCATGATATGCGTGGAAAGGATTAGCGTTTTGTCCTTGGCCACTTCCTGGATCAGATTTCTTATTTCCACCAACTGATTAGGATCAAGTCCCGTAGTCGGCTCATCTAAAATGACTATTTGCGGATCATGGATCAAAGCCCTGGCCAGTCCCACACGCTGGCGATAGCCTTTTGAGAGCTGACCAATTTTTTTGTGTTGCTCTGGCTCAAGACCAGTTCTAACAAGCATTTCCTTAATCCTGGATCTTAACTTATTTCCAGATAAGGCATACAGTCCTCCGGAAAATTCAAGAAATTCCCGCACATACATGTCTAGATAAAGCGGATTGTGTTCAGGCAAATAGCCTATCAATTTACTTACTTCCTGGGGATTGATCAGCGCATCCCTTCCTAACACTTTCACCTGACCGGCATCAGCCGACAAAAAGCCGGTGATGATTTTCATCGTAGTGGATTTCCCCGCACCATTTGGCCCCAAAAAGCCTAGAATCCTTCCTGGCTTGGCGGCAAAAGACACCTCATCAAGTGCTTTCTGTGTGCCGTATAATTTGGTAAGCTGGGATACTTCGAGTGACATGGGGCTTTTTTAGTCAGTCAAAAGTAAGGAAAAAATAGAGTTTTCATGAACTGAAGCGCATTTGGATAATCCATAGTCGGTAATGCATGTTTTCAAATTAAAGTAATGGAACCAGATATAAACCCTATCCATTTTATTATCCGGTACATTCCCTGCCTGGCTGTACTACAAATGGTCCGTAGGTTAAAACAAGGATTCATCAATTAGGATTAGTACATTCGGGTACATTACACCGATAGTATCAGTGTCACCATCTACCCTGGGGCCATGGGGTCTTTGTTTGCCCACTTGGTGAAGCATCACCGGAGACTATCGGTCAATATATCCTTTCACAAGGTCAGTTATCCTTGTGCCTTAAACCCCTTCCACGCTAAAGCGATGAAGGGGTTTTATAACACAGAATATAAATTTGTATTATATCATATAAACCACAGACGATGAAGAGACTTCTACTCCCCCTACTGCTAGTCCCGATGATCATGGGAACGGGCAATCTTTCTGCCCAATCAGACCTGCACCCAGCTATTGATACCAAAGCAAATTCCATTGAAGCAAAAGTGATTGAATGGCGGCGGGATATTCACATGCATCCTGAGCTGGGAAACCAGGAATTCCGGACAGCAAAGAAAGCCGCGGATCATCTGCGCTCACTTGGAATAGAAGTCACCGAAAATGTGGCGGTGACAGGTGTTGTCGGCGTGTTGAAGGGAGGAAAACCCGGGCCAACCGTAGCACTTAGAGCTGATATGGATGCACTTCCAGTGACGGAACGAAATGATTTGCCATTCAAATCTGTTAATACCGCGACCTATAACGGTCAGGAAACAGGTGTAATGCATGCTTGTGGCCATGATTCGCATGTAGCAATTCTAATGGGAGTGGCAGAAGTACTCGCTAGTATGAAAGCTGATTTGCAAGGCACGGTAAAGTTTATTTTCCAGCCAGCTGAGGAAGGAGTGTTTGATGCAGAGATTGCCGGAGCTGAACTCATGGTGAAAGAAGGCGTGATGAACGATGTAGATGCGGTTTTTGGGCTACATATTAATTCCCAGACTGAAATAGGGAAAATCGGGTACAGATCCGGGCCGATCATGGCAGCAGTGGATAATCTGGAGATCACGGTAAAAGGTGTCCAGGCCCATGGAGCATACCCTTGGTCCAGTGTGGACCCAATTGTCACCAGTTCTCAGATAATCATGGGGTTACAGACCATCCTTTCGAGAAATGTGAATGTCACCCAAAATCCAGCAGTAGTCACCATCGGAGCTATACATGGTGGGATCCGCCACAACATCATCCCCGAAGAAGTGGAACTGATCGGGACAGTCAGGACTTTCGGAGATGAGCAACAGGAGTTGGTTCACAAGCGCATCACAGAGATTGTGACCAATATTGCCGAAAGTGCCGGGGCTACTGTGGATCTGAAGATAAATAAGCTATATCCCTCCACAGTGAATCATCCTGACCTAACGAAGGAAATGCTCCCCTCACTGGAAGCTGCAGCGGGTGCAGAAAATTTAATTTATTTGAATCCGGTTACCGGAGCTGAGGATTTCAGCTTTTTTCAGCGAGAAAAGCCGGGAGTATTTGTATTTCTGGGAGGCATGAAAAAAGGAGGCGATCCGCTTACCACACCATCCCATCACACGCCGGGCTTCACCATAGACGAGGGAGGGTTTGTACTGGGAATAAGAACCTTGAGCTACTTTGTAGTGGATTATTTGGGACAGAATAAGTAGAGGCTAGCTAGCCTTAAGTATCAAGAAATTCAATTAGAAAAGAGGGGGAACTTTAAACGCCCCCTCATCGTATTTTTCGAGAATGAAGTTTCCTTCGTACAATTTTTCATACGCGGCAACCTTCCCAGCAGTGTCATTGGTAATAAATGCAGTTACTAATTCATTGAAAGCAGGAAATCCTAGCGCTTGCTGCAGTCCATGGCCATCGTTGAGCAGCAGCAACGTGCATTTAGAATAATATTCTGCCAGCACATCGTATGATTTGGAGTAAATCATACGATCTAAAGCAGCTCCAATCAAGATCATTTTCCCTTCGAATTCCAGTAACCGATCGTAGTTGGTTCCGAAGAAAGCAAATTTGCTGCTTTCATATTCGCCCCAGAGTGGACCACTCCATTTTTTCAACACCTCTAATCTTGGGTTGGCCTTTTGCAGGGAATCTTGCAATCCTGAGAGAGCTATCCCATGTTCAAACAATCTTACCACTAAAGGCAAGTTACCTGCTATGAGTTGAGTGGCAGCAATCCCTGACAATAAGTCCTGAAAAGTCAAAAATCCCATCAGGTTCTCTTTAGAGGAGAACTTCTGATTCTCACTATCGAAATTTGCATAGTAGCTAAAATCAACTTTCTGCTCAGCACTAAGTTTCACATCCGGGAACGATAATTCTGCGGAAGGAAAATTCAGATTGTTTTGAATGTCAAAAACCAACGGATTGACGCTGATCATTCTTTTCACATGCTCAGGAAATAAGGATAGGTAATGCTGCAAAACCATGGCAGCCGAAGAATGTCCCAACAAAATCATCTGCTCATTCCCGAGTAACTCCTTCCTGATTACTTCAATATCGCGGGCTACTTGATCTTGGTTGTAAAGTTTGTATGCTAACCGATAATCCGGACTTCCAGAAAGCATCACCCCCTTCTTTAACTGTTCGTTATCCTTTCTTCCTTTGATCAAAACAAAATTGCTGGACTCCGTCAAATCCAGCAATCCAATAAAAGGCAAATACAGCTCATCAAATGAATCCTCTAAGAGGAACACCGTTTCCTTTCCCGAATCAAACCCATTTATAAATTCAACCTGAATTTCGATTTTCCTTGAATTCGGAAGTTGATGATCGTAGGGTACTAAGAAAGGCTGTGCCTGAAGTGAAGCACTGATAACTAAGAAAAGTAAAATTAGTCTCACAACTTAAATTTGCTCACTGCAAACAACAGATCCTATAGAGCAAGCTTCATTTTATATAAATTAACTGAAGCTGTTTCGACTAATTATTTCCCCTTATTTTTCTGATGCTTGGTCTTCAGCTGATTTCTATTGGTTTTGGCCTTGGAGTTTTTATTTCCGCGCTTCTTCTCTTTTTCCTGTGTCTCCAGATGCGGGTTTGTTTTTTTCTGCTCTTTCTTCTCATGAAAAGCGCCTTTATAATCAGGATTATCCCGTTGTAACAGGCGATCCAGTTCACGGGCATAGGCCTGCTTTTCTTCGAAAGGTGTTGCAGACACATCAACTTCATCGGGAATCGGAGCCTCTTCCACCTTCATGCGGATGATCTCCTCAATTTTTTCAAAGTGATATTCCTCAGCAGGATTCACAAAACTGATCGCCTTGCCTTCGTTAGTTGCCCGCCCTGTTCTGCCAATTCTATGCACATAATCCTCATAGATCAGTGGCACGTCAAAGTTGACTACATGAGAAACCATTGTCACATCAAGGCCTCTGGAAGCCACGTCTGTAGCAACAAGGATCCTTACCTCCCCCCCTTTGAAATCCTCAATGGAATTAATCCGTGTATTTTGTCCTTTATTGGCATGAATCACGCGCACTTCACCATAGCTACGGTGACTTAGGAATGCAAACACCTCTTCCGCATTTCTTCTGGAGCGGGTAAAAATGATTGCCCGATTGATTTCCTCATTCCTGAACAAATGCGCGAGAAGACTTAACTTTGTTTTAATATTAGGTACCAAATATTTCACCTGACCTATGGTCTCAGCTGTGGTTGCCTGAGGAGTTACCTCTACTCTTTCGGGAAATTCTAAAAACTCAGCAGCAAATCGATCGATGCGTTCACCAAAGGTTGCGGAGAAAAGCAGGTTCTGCCTCTTTCTCGGGATGATTTCCAAAATTGACCTGATTTGAGGCATAAATCCCATATCCATCATTTTGTCGGCTTCATCCAGAACCATGGTTTTGATTTCCTTGGTCAGGATTTTCCCTTTTCTATAGATATCCAGAAATCTTCCCGGTGTGGAAACGATAATATCCACCCCCTTCTCCAGCGTTTCTATCTGGGTCTTCGGCCCCAAGCCACCATAAAGGGAAACCATTCTGAGATCCGTATTTACGGCCATTTGCAGCACCACTTCTTCGATCTGCATTACCAGTTCCCGAGTAGGCGCCAATATCACTGCTCTGGCATGATCCCCCTGTGCATATTTCACTTTCATAAGCAGGGGCAAAACGTAAGCTGCAGTCTTTCCTGTGCCTGTCTGGGCTATTCCCAACACATCATGACCTGCAAGTGCAAGAGGGATTGCTTTTTCCTGGATAGGCGTAGGATGAACATAGCCGGCATCGGCCACCGCATTCAATAATTGCCTATTTAGCTTAAATGCTTCAAAAGTTGAGGCCTCATTGCTCATGATTCGTTAATTTTGGTTGAACTAGTAAAATCCAAAAAGGAGTTAAGATGAAAAGTATTTTGATCACCGGTGCAAATATAGTCAATGAAGGCCGGATAAGTCCGGGTGACGTGTTGGTAGAGAACGGAAGAATCTCAAAACTGGGAGAAGACCTCAGCGGAGAGAAGGCTGATATTCATATTGACGCCACTGGAAAACACCTATTTCCTGGACTAATAGATGATCAAGTACATTTTAGAGAGCCTGGCCTTACCCATAAAGCGGAGATCTATACTGAAGCAAAAGCCGGTGTAGCGGGCGGAACTACTTCCTATATGGAAATGCCGAACACAATTCCTCAGGCAACTACTGTAGAATTGCTGGAGCAGAAATATTCCAGAGCTGCTGAAGTTTCATTGGCGAATTATTCTTTTTTCATGGGAGCTACAAATAGCAACTTGGATGAGATCATGAAAGTTGATTTTGAACAGGTTTGTGGTGTAAAGATTTTCCAGGGCTCTTCCACCGGCAATATGGTCGTGGATAATATTGAGTCATTAGAAGGAATTTTTAAAGAGTGTAAAGCAATCATCGCCATTCACAGTGAGAATGACAACATCATCAAAGCAAACCTGGATGAATTCAAATCCATTTATGGCGATGATATCCCCGTGAGATTCCATCCGAAAATAAGATCCGAGGAGGCTTGCTATGATGCATCAAGCCGGGCTGTAGCTATGGCCAAAAAATACGGCACCCGCCTTCATATTCTCCATATCAGTACTGCAAAAGAATTGGAGCTTTTTACCAATGCTATCCCTGTGGAAGAGAAAAAAGTGACTGCCGAGGCATGCATCCACCATATGTGGTTTTCTGAAGCAGATTATGACACAAAAGGCAACTTGATAAAATGGAACCCTGCTGTAAAAACAGCGAAAGACAGGGAAGCGATTTTTAATGCAATGCTAGACGGTACCATCGACGTAGTCGCCACAGACCATGCGCCTCATACCTTGGAGGAGAAAGCGCAGATTTACACCAAAGCTCCATCAGGCGGGCCCCTTAATCAGCACAGCTTAGTTGCAATGCTTGACTTCTATCATCAAGGAAAAATCAGTCTGGAGAAAATCGCGCTGAAAATGAGCCATAACGTCGCTACCTTATTTCATATCAAAGAAAGAGGATTTATCAGAGAAGGATATTATGCTGATTTGGTGCTAGTAGATTTAAACAGCCCATGGAAAGTTGCCAAGGAAAATATTTTATCCAAATGTGGCTGGTCTCCATTTGAAGGACATACATTTCAGTCAAAAGTCACCCATACAGTCGTTTCTGGACATTTAGCGTACGAAAACGGAACATTCAACGAAGAACAGAAAGGTGAGCGTCTTAATTTTTCAATAAAATTTTAATAATCATCTTGCGCTGATCCAGCTTAATTATTACTTTTGCAGACCGTTTGGAAGAAACCAGTCCAGATGATTAAATGGTGATTGTAGCTCAGCTGGTTAGAGCGCTGGTTTGTGGATCCAGAGGTCGCCGGTTCGAACCCGGTCTTTCACCCCAAAAGCCCCTCAATATGAGGGGCTTTGTTATTAACAGAGCCTCTATTGGCATAGCATTTGATAAAACCTGCCAGAACTAAACCAACTTCAGATGTTTACTTTGTTCAAAACTTCGCCGAAATTTCCCCAAGTAAAACCTATCAACATAAGAATGGCAAAAAGCTACTTGATGAAATTTGAAGAATCGCTTAGAAATTTCGAGGAAATCCAAAAAGAAGCGATTCGTTCTTGATTATCTCTTCAAAAACCAAAGGTTATGGAAACATAACCTTTATTTTTTCCCTTTATATTTTTCTTATCGGTGCAAAACTCTATTTTTAACAACATAGAATTTTTCCCGCATGAGTTATATCCATTTCGATAAAACACAACTGATAAATCTGAATTATTCCCTCGAAAGAGAGATCATCAGATCTAACCGTTCAGGTGCTTATACAAGTACTTCCATTATATGTTGTAATACCCGTAAGTATCACGGACTGCTCGTAGTACCTCAGCCTCAAATCGATTCCCAAAGCCACGTTATGCTATCTACCGTCCATGAAACGGTCATCCAGCGTGGAGCAAGTTTTAATTTGGGCATCAGCAAATTCCCTGGAAATTATTCGCCAAGAGGACATAAATATCTTGAAGATTTTGATTCTGAGCCAATCCCGAAATTAACCTATCGGGTGGGTGGCGTCCTATTGCAAAAAGAATTGATTTTGGATACAAACAGAGATCGTTTGATGATCCGGTATACGCTACTGGACGCACACTCTCCAACTAAAATCAGAGTTCAGCCTTTTTTGGCATTTAGAGGATATCATGATCTTTCCAAGGCGAACACCTATATAAACAAGAAATACAAGAAAGCTCCTAATGGGGCAGTCTTTCATCTTTACGATGCGTACGACCCGCTTTATCTGCAAGTATCCAAAAAAGCAGATTTTGTACCTGCACCGGATTGGTATTACAATATTGAATACATCCTTGAGCGAGAGCGAGGATATGATTACCAAGAGGACTTGTATGTTCCGGGGTATTTCGAATTTGACATCGAAAAAGGCGAATCTGTCATATTTTCCGCTGGACTGACAGAAGCAGATCCAAAAACCCGCCAAAATGCCTTTGAAAAGGAAATTGCGAGAAGAATTCCGAGAAGTAACTTTATAAACTGTCTCAAAAACTCAGCAGGTCAATTTATAAGGCAGCGCGATGGAGACACAAGAGTTATTGCAGGGTATCCGTGGTTTGGCTGGTGGGGAAGGGACACCTTTATAGCCACTCCCGGACTTACACTCACCACAGGAGACACCAAGACTTTTCTCGACATCATGGACACCATGTCCAGAGACCTGAAAGGCCCTCTTTTCCCGAATGTTGGAAGCGGAGTGACCACCAATATGAATTCCATAGATGCCCCGCTTTGGTACTTCTGGACATTACAGCAATACATCATATACACTGGAGATACCAAAACCATTAAAGACCGTTATCTCGGAAAAATGAAGGGGATTATAGATGGCTATCTGGAGGGGACTGAGTTCAATATCCATGTACAGGAAAATGGTCTGGTATACGGAGGGGAAGAAGGAAAAGCCCTCACCTGGATGGATGCAGTCACACCTGACGGACCAGTCACGCAACGAAACGGGTGCCCGGTGGAAATTCAAGCGCTCTGGTACAATGCCTTATGCTTTTACCATGAATTGACGGGTGATGAAGAAGCAGCAAACTATGCCGCAAAAATCAAAGATAATTTCGAAAAAGAATTCTGGTCTGATGAACATGGACACCTGGCAGACTGTGTCGATGGAGAAGAAAAAGATTGGTCAATCAGACCAAATATGATCTTTGCTACCTCATTGCCCTATATTATGCTGAGCGAAGAGAAATGTGATCAAGTGTTGGAGACGGCTAAATCAAAGCTTCTTACCACAAGAGGAATGCGATCACTATCACCAGATGATCCAGCCTACAAAGGTTATTACTTTGGAGACCAAACCAGTAGAGACGAAGCTTATCATAATGGTACTGTGTGGGTCTGGCCATTAGGACATTTTGTAGAAGGATATATTAAACTCCATGGAAAATCCGGAGCGAATTTTATCGAAAAAATCGTAAAAGGTTTTGACGGTGTAATGACACAATACGGAGTTGGGGCAGTAGCAGAAATATACGATGGAGATCCTCCACATCGCCCGAAGGGAGCGATTTCGCAGGCTTGGAGTGTATCAGAATTGCTAAGAATGATGGATTTGGTCAAGAAGATATAAAAGACTTTTTATGAAGGTGCTAA
The DNA here is from genome assembly GCF_001442615.1 of Algoriphagus resistens. Classification (GTDB taxonomy): domain Bacteria; phylum Bacteroidota; class Bacteroidia; order Cytophagales; family Cyclobacteriaceae; genus Algoriphagus; species Algoriphagus resistens. Next base: position 158,245 of record NZ_LMXN01000013.1, read on the forward strand.
TGTTTGGGTGGGAATTCCCACCACATATTTCTGGAGGTCTTGGAACAGCGTGCTATGGATTGGTCAAGGGGATGGCCCATCATAGTCAAGACATCATATTTGTAGTGCCTAAACTCTGGGGGGACGAAGAGCCACTTGCGGATTTTGTCAATGCGAGTGATATCACCATAGATTACCGCGAAAAACGGTTCAAAAAATTCTGGAAAAACCTCACCTATTTAGAAGTGAGCAGTTTTTTGGTTCCTTATCTAGGCCCGGATGAATTCAAAAAGTATACAGACTACACGATCCACGACAGGACTGACGTAGATGAAAGTGTATTTTCTAACAAATTTGAATTCAGCGGAAAATACGGCAAGGACCTAATGATGGAGGTTTCACGCTATGCCCTGGTGGCAGCACACATATCCAAGGCAAAGGAGCATGATATCATCCACGCCCACGATTGGCTTTCCTTTCCGGCGGGCATCGCTGCAAAGGAAATCAGTGGCAAGCCTCTGATAGCACATGTTCATGCCACAGAGTTTGACCGCTCTGGCGAATCTGTCAATCAGGTAGTCTACGATATAGAAAGATCCGGAATGCATGCTGCAGACCATATTGTCGCGGTAAGCCAATTGACCAAAAACATCATCATCAACAAATACGGAGTATCCGCAAATAAAATTACTGTGCTCCACAATGCTGTGCTGGATGCGAGTATAATCAAGTCCAGCTACAAGAAAAAAGTCCCTGAAAAAATCGTGACCTTCTTAGGAAGAATCACTTTTCAAAAAGGTCCTGAGTACTTCGTAGAAGCAGCCAAAAAAGTCATTGAGCGAGATCCCAACGTACGTTTTGTGATGGCAGGAAATGGGGATTTATTGAATCGGATGATTAATCGTGTAGCTGAATTACGGATGGGTACCAAGTTTCACTTTACTGGCTTTCTAAAAGGCGACGACGTAGATCATATGTATGCTATTTCGGATGTGTATGTGATGCCGTCCGTATCCGAACCTTTTGGGATTTCACCTTTGGAGGCAGTGAGGCATAATACCCCCGTTATAATTTCCAAACAATCCGGCGTTGCAGAAGTCCTCAATAACGCCATTAAAATTGATTTTTGGGATATTGACTCCATGGCAGATGCGATTTTTGCCCTGCTACACTATGATGGCATCTCCAGGATGTTTAAAGAGCTGGGAACAGAAGAACTGAAAAAATTAAAATGGGAGCATGTGGCCGAAAAACTAGTCACAGTGTACCAGAAAACATTACAACAGATACCATGAGAACCATATGCTTTTATTTTCAGGTTCATCAGCCTTACCGTCTGAAACCTTATCGTTTTTTTGACATTGGAGAGGATCACCATTATTGGGACGACTTTTCCAATCGCAGTATTATGAGGAAAGTAGCGCAAAAGTGCTATTTACCCATGAATGCCCTGCTTCTCGAGCTTATCAATAAGTACAATGGAGCATTTAAAGTCAGCTTCTCTATCTCGGGTACTTTTATGGATCAAATGCAGGCTTATGCACCAGATGTCTTGGAGAGTTTTCAGAAGTTAGTAGCAACAGGGCATGTGGAATTATTGAATGAAACCTTTTCCCATTCCTTGGCATCTCTCAAAAGCAAGGATGAGTTTAAAGATCTCGTTTATAAACATCAGGCAAAAATCAAAGAGCTTTTCAATGGATATACTCCAAAAGTCTTTAGAAATACAGAATTAATTTATTCCGACCAGATAGGAGCTTTAGTTGCCGAAATGGGATATGATGCCATGCTGACAGAAGGAGCTAAGCATATTTTGGGATGGAAAAGCCCAAACTATGTCTATCTAAATAGCATTGAACCGAAATTAAAAATCCTCTTGAAAAATTTTCAACTGAGCGATGACATTGCATTTAGATTTGGGAATAAGGCATGGAATGATTATCCGCTAACAACTGATAAGTTTATAGACTGGATCAACGCTATTCCGAATGAAGAAGAGACGCTAAATCTGTTTATGGATTACGAGACATTCGGTGAGCATCAATGGGCTGAAACAGGCATATTTGATTTTATGAGACACCTTCCAGAGGCAGTATTTACGAAGACCAATTTCGGTTTTTCTACGCCATCGGAAGTAGCTTCAAAAATTTCTCCTGTCGGAAAAATCCACGTGCCTATTCCTATTTCATGGGCTGATGAAGAAAGGGATTTGACCGCTTGGCTCGGGAATGACTTGCAAGATGAAGCATTTGATCGGCTATATGATCTGGAGAAATTAGTCAACACCATTGACGATGAGGAGATTCAGCGTGACTGGAGGTACTTGCAGACTTCGGATCATTTCTATTATATGTGTACCAAATTCTTCTCTGACGGTGACATCCACTCCTATTTTAGTCCTTATGATTCTCCTTATGATGCCTTTATTAATTTCATGAATGTGCTAAGCGATTTTATGATCAGGCTTAAGGAAAAGACAAAAACTCTTACGGAAGCCTAAAAAGAAGGCTTCCTAAGGGGAAAAATCACAAGAGTAAATTGACAGACATAGTAGCTGTTTTCCTCTTTGGGAACTGATTTCAGGATTTTAAAAAAGTGGGCTTATTTTATAAATAAATCCCACTTTTTAATTGAATTCAAGCTTTAATAACTTTCCTTCTCATTAGGAAAATCTTTACTTTTCACGTCTTTGATATATTGACCAAAGGCCCCCATCATTATACCTTCTAAATCAGCGTATTGCCTTAAAAACCTTGGTTTAAACTCCTGGGTGATTCCCAGCATATCGTGCACAACCAATACTTGACCGTCCACACCACCTCCAGCACCTATGCCAATAATTGGGATAGAAACAGATTCTGCTACTTTCTTGGCTAGATCAGCGGGAATTTTTTCCACCACTATAGCGAAGCACCCCAACTCTTCCAAAAGCTTAGCATCTTCCAAAAGCTTGGCCGCTTCCGCACCTTCTTTAGCTCTCACAGTATAAGTGCCAAATTTGTATATGGACTGGGGGGTCAGTCCCAAGTGTCCCATCACTGGAACACCGGCGCTTAAGATCCTGACTACAGATTCTTTGATCTCGGAACCACCTTCCACTTTTACAGCATGGGCCCCCGATTCTTTCATGATCCGAATCGTAGAGCGCAGTGCCTCAGAGCTATTGCCCTGATAGCTTCCAAATGGAATGTCAACCACTACGAAAGCCCTGTTCACCGCCCTTACCACAGAAGATGCATGATAAATCATCTGGTCTAACGTAATCGGCAGGGTAGTTTCATGACCAGCCATGACATTGGACGCCGAATCACCTACAAGAATGATATCGACCCCTGAAGCATCCACGATTTTGGCCATGGAATAATCATAGGCAGTGAGCATTGAGATCTTTTCACCACGTTCTTTCATTTCCTGAAGGATGTGCGTAGTGATTCTTTTTACGTTTGCAGAAGGATGTACTGACATAATATTAGTGAAGATAAACGAAGTAATTATCTCCTGAGAAGTCTACTTTGATATGTTCATTTAGTGTGGTAGAAAGCTCGAATCCTGTATAATCGGGTCTAATCGGGAACAGACCATGACTTCGATTTACCAGTACGGCTATTTCCATTTTATAGAGTTCTTCGTCCAAAAAAGGCTTCATCGCATACACCAGTGTTTTCCCGGTGTTGAGCACATCATCCACCAAAATCAAGGTCTTCCCCTGTAAATCGATTGCAGTCGAAAGCTGTACTTCCTCAGAGGCCACGTGTGCTTTGTCCAAAAGAATTTCAGTTTGCTCGATGATAAGTGGAGAGATCGCTTTAAGTTCTGTCGCTAAAAGATGGGCCAGGGTCCCTCCCATTCCAGAAATCCCCGCAAACACAACGGCCTTTGAGTTAAGATTTCTCTCATAAATCTCGTAGGCCATCCGGGTGATTTTCTTCTTTATCTGCTGGTGATTGAGTACTTCGCTCATGGTATATTTCAAAAATGAAAATTAGGCCAATTCTACTTAGATTCAAAATCAATAAGACAGCTTATCTATAGTCATCTTCTTCATTGAGAATATTCAAATAGCTTTCGTAGCGATAAGGATGGATATATCCAGCTTCTACTTTCTCTAGTACTACACATCCGGGTTCGTTCACATGCTGGCAATTATTGTATTTGCATTGTCCGAGATACTTTCTCATCTCCGGAAAATAATGAGAAAGCTCATAATCTTCAATATCCAGAATCCCAAACTCCTTGATTCCAGGTGTATCAATCAGGTCTCCCCCATTGTCCAAGGCAAAAAGTTCGGCAAAAGTAGTTGTATGCACACCTTTAGATGTAAATCCCGAAACCTCCTTGGTATGCTGTGCAGCTTCAGGGACCAGCGCGTTGAGCAAGGTTGACTTCCCTACTCCTGAATGTCCGGAAATCAAGGTTGATTTACCTGCCAGAACTGCGTTGAATTTTTCTTTCAGTTTCTCTTCTTTCAGCGCAGACACTTCCATTACTTGATATCCTAGCGGCTCGTAAATCTCATGTATATCCAAAAGCCAGTCTTGCGATTTCTCGCCAGACATTTGATCCATTTTGTTCACCACCAAAATTGCCGGTATACGAAAACTCTCTGTGCTGACCAAAAACCTATCAATAAAACCCAAAGATGTCCTTGGACTTTTCATGGTGATGACAAGGATCGCCTGGTCGAGATTGCTGGCAATGATATGCGAAAAATGCTGCTTTCGGGTTGACTTTCGGATGACGTAATTTTCTCGTGGCAAAATATCAGAAATCACTGCTGTCTCCTGATTCTCCTCCTTTTCCAACTCCACCCAATCCCCAACGGCAATCGGATTAGTCAGCTTAAGTTCATCTTGCTTAAACTTCCCCTTCAGTCTGGAAGAGACAACACCTTCGTCAGTCAGCACCAAATACCAGCTCCCTGTGGATTTTATCACTCTTCCTTTCATATGATTATAATTTGTCTTTCTAAGGTCATATGGAATCTCGCATGCATTATAATCATCCCGGTGTGTGACGTTTTCGTCATGCTCGATTTCATCTGATTATAATTTGTCTTTTAAGGGCCATATGGAATCTCGCATGCATTATAATCATCCCAGTGTGTGACTCTTGAGTCATGCTCGATTTCATACTTTTAAGACCAGTTTTTCTACCTTATCTATAATTCTTGCTGCTGCCCCAACATTCATTTTCACCCAATTTTGTGCCGAATCAGCACTTTTTTGATAAAAACCCGGCTCTTCAAGTCTCTCGAAAACCTCCTTTAAACTTTCTGTATCACTCACCTCAAATCCACATCCTTTCTCCTGACTTTCTGCTGATTCCGGAAATTTCAAAGATTTTTTTAATTTGCCGAAAATCACAGGAATCCCAAACCCTAATGGCTCCAAAATATTGTGAAGTCCTTTCCCGAAAGCTCCGCCTACATATGCGACTCTGGCGAATTGATACAAGGAGCTAAGCATTCCAATATTATCAATAAAAAGCACGTCTGGAGCGAGTTTCGAATCCCATTGAGAATACCTGAGCGCTGATAAAGATAACTGATCTGCCCATCGGTTCATCGGTTCTGGATTTAAATCATGAGGTGCGATTATCCATCGGTATTCAGGATGTGCATTCATCAAAGGAATCAGCAAATCCATGTCCTCTTGCCAAACTGAGCCAGCGACGATAGTCTGCTTTTTACCTAGCCAATTGGCCAATTCAGGAAACTTCTTATGATTCTTTGCCGTCTGCACCACGCGGTCAAAGCGGGTGTCTCCTGCAACACTCACGTTCTGATATTCAATTGACCTTAACAATTCCTGTGCATTCTGATTTTGGGTAAAAATATAATCAAACTGAAATAGGATATTTCTAAAAAATCCATCTCTTCGGAAGTAAATCTGATCTGACCGAAAAGCTGCGGAGAAAAGAAAAAGTGGTATCTGTCTAGCTTTGACAGCCATGATGTGGTGGTACCAAAGATCATACTTTACGAAAAAAACAATGTCGGGACTCAGCATATCCACGAATTTGTTCGCTGGCCCTTTACCATCCAGTGGCATATAAGTAATAAAATCAACATGGGGTTGTGCCTTTTCAATTACGTTATCATATCCCGAGGGGCTAAAAAAGCTAACCACCACTAATTGAGCAGGATTGGTCCGCTTCAACTCAGCAATCACAGGCCTTGCCTGCTCATATTCGCCTAGGGAAGCTGCGTGGAACCATGCCAGACTTCCAGGATTTTTGTATCTGAAATCCACAAGTCTTTGAAATAGATTTTTTCTGCCAGCGAAGAAATGTCTAATTTTGCGGTTAGTCAGTCCACTTAGGCGCAAAAGTATCTTGGCAAAAAATATCCCAATTCTATAAATCCATTTCATTCATCAAAAGTAGCCATTTGACTGGAAATAGTTTTGTTCTCACCTAATTCCACTTAGGAGGATTATTACTAGTCGGCTTTGCGCATTGTCAGAAAAAACACAAACTGAGCTGTGCATTTCCAACTAAAATTTGCTAAATTCAAAACCCTCGTTTTTTTAAGGAGCTTGGTCAGTTCAGAGTTAACGTAATATGATTAGAGTTTTATTTGTTTGTCTTGGCAATATTTGCAGGTCTCCCTTGGCCGAAGCTATCTTCAATAGCAAGGTGAAGCTAGCCGGCATGGAGTCACAATTCAAATGTGACAGTGCAGGGACTTCTGATTTTCACATTGGCGAACTGCCTGATGAACGGACAATTAAATGTGCTTCCAAATACAACCTTCCATTAAATCATCGAAGCAGGCAGGTAAACCGCACAGATTTTAGGGATTTCGAGTATATCCTGGCAATGGATGATAATAACCTACGGAATCTAAACAACCTAAAAGTACGATACGGTTTTGCGGACAAAGAAATCCACCTGATGCGGAATTTTGTAGCTGAGTCACAGGGGATGTCCGTCCCTGATCCCTATTATGGCGGAGAAGAAGGATTTGAGGAAATATATCAAATTTTAGATGAAGCACTTGATAATTTCCTCGTACAGGTAAAAACAGCTCATCAGCTCTATGCTTGACCAGCATGGAATTTATGAACAGATACTTTTTGAAAGCTTAGGCTCTAAAGCTCAATTAAAATCAGTCTCTCTGGTAGCCTCCGGAAATCATAATAAAGGCCTAAGACTTGAAAGCGCATATGGTTTTTTCTTCCTAAAGTTGAATTTCGATCACGAGAGAGACATTCTTCACAAAGAATCTGAAGGACTGGAATTGCTTCGTAAAGCGACATTTCTGAAAGTCCCCCAGCTATACGGATGCGGAAGAATCGGCGATTACAATTACCTTCTGACAGAATTCATCACCTCCGGAAAAAATCAACCTGATTATTGGGAGAACCTTGGGTTGGGGCTTGCCCATCTTCATCTTACAAGTAATTCCAAATTCGGACTCGAACACAACAACTACATCGCTTCTATTCCTCAAAACAACCTTCAAATGGTTAATTGGTTTGATTTCTACGTTGAACATCGGCTGGAACCGCTTATTGGAAAAGCGTATTTTGAAAAGCTAATCTCACTGGAATTCCTGAAGAAATTCCAGGAAATCTACCCTAAACTGGAAGATATTTTCCCAGAAGAAAAACCTTCTTTAGTCCATGGGGATTTATGGTCTGGCAATGTAATCAGCACAGCAGATGGCCAACCTGGCTTAATCGACCCTGCTGTTTACTTTGGTCATAGGGAAATGGACTTAGCCTTCAGCCGTCTTTTCGGAGGCTTTGATGCGGAATTTTATATTTCCTATGAATCAGTTCTTCCGTTGGAACCCGGCTTTGAAACTAGAATGGGTATTTACAATCTATACCCATTACTTGTTCACCTGAATCTTTTTGGTACGGCCTACCTTCCAGGAATTGAGAGAATCATAAATCGATTTGTAAGATAGGCAGATTCCAAAGACAGCCTAGCCAAGATTCAACGGGACTTTCCCTCCTGTCTCTACAGCTTTGAAAATTGCATCGATAATTTTCATATCTCTTACTCCCTCTTCTCCATTTACAGACACTTCAGGCTCTTTTCCATCAAAAATAATCGCAGCCATTTCATCCATCTGGACAGTCTGATGAGTAACAATCGGCTCTGATAGCGGTCCTTTATGTGTCTCTCCCTTGATAGGGCCATAGCCCGTAGAAGGCTGCATTTCTACCCAGCCTTTGCTACCATTGAGATAAAACCGATCCAGGTTATTCATATTGTACGTAGAAAGACATGAAGCTATCGCTCCGCTGGGAAACCCCATCTGGAAGGTAATTGTCTCATCTATCCCTTCTTTAAACTTCTCATGGTTGGTTTTGACCTCTTGGGCTGTAACCCAGATCGGTTCTTCTCCGATCATATACCTGGCACCGTTAATTGAGTAAATACCAATATCCATCATAGCACCCCCGCCAGAAAGCTCAGGCTTTAGCCTCCACTGGGTAGGATCACCTATAACAAAGCCACTTAACCCCTGAAAAAAATGGATTTCTCCCAATTCACCTGCTTTACGCATGCGAATCACCTCCAATGTATTTGGCTCAAAGTGCATACGGTAGCCGATCAGCAACTGAACTCCAGCCGCCTTACAAGCGTCTACCATAGCTTGTCCATCTTCAGCGTTGACTGCCATTGGCTTTTCACAGATCGCATGCTTCCCGGCTTTTGCCACTCGGATTACCTGATCTTTGTGCAGACCGTTAGGCGTAATCACATATACTGCATCAATGTCCGGATTATCCTTTACGGCATCGAAATTTTCATAGTTATAACAGTTCTTCTCCGGGATTCCATATTTTTCCCGCCAAGCCACCACTTTGGAAGGAGTGCCGCTGATCACTCCCACAAGTTTAACGCGCTCACAATCCTGAATTGCTTCTGCGACCCTTGTTCCATAGCTTCCCAAGCCCATAATGGCAACTCGAAGAGTTTGGGGATTTTTCGCAGAGGTGTTTATAGTATTTGTCATAGCTGAAAGAGGGTTTAAAGCAGGGACAGCAAATGCCATAGCAGACAGGCTGGCCTTTTGCAAAAATAATCTTCTGGTTTTCATGGTTTAGGTTATTGAGTTAGGATATCCTGAAAATATTGATTTTTGTCCAAATACCCTCGTCTACTTACAAATGACTTCCCCAAAACTTATTTAATCCTTCGGACAATCTGAACTGTATTTCTAGTGCTTTGCTCCAGCAGCACCTCATAGCCCTCGAGTAGCTTTGGTATTGAATCATCATCGGGATGAAGTACAGTAAGCAACTCCAGCCCCTCATTGTACCTAATTTCAAAATGCGAATTAAGCTGGCCCAGCAATTGTTCCAGTTTAAAAAGCTGGGAATCGATCACTATAGAAATGGTAATCGCTGAAGTCTGGAGCATATTCACGCGGAGTTTAAGCCCCTGTAATTGCTCATATACCTGATGAATGTGCTTCTCTTCAATAAAGGCAAAATCTATTACCTTGAAGCTAACCAAGATCTGGTCTTTCTTCAGTACTATAGTGGGTACCTGTTCCGCCTTGGCCCGGGAGTAGATCTTGGTTCCAGGTTCGTCCGGATTGAGAAAAGACCTGACAAAAAGTGGGATGCCTGAATTGGCCAAAGGTTTGATTGTCTTGGGATGAATAACGGACGCACCGTAGAAAGTCATTTCCGCAGCTTGCTGATAATCAAGTTCGGAAAAAAGCCTGGTATTGCCGAAAATCTTTGGATCTGCATTCAAGACCCCAGGCACATCTTTCCAGATAGTCACAGATCCTGCATCAAGGCTTGCTGCCAATATCGCAGCAGTAAAATCTGACCCTTCCCTTCCCAAGGTAGTAGGCCTACCTACACTGTCAGCCCCAATAAAACCTTGCGTCAAAACAGGAAATTGATCCAGCTTTGGCTTCAGTTGGGACTGACAATTCTTACGGGTCTTTCCCCAATTTACTTTTGCAAAGCGGAAATCGCTGTCGGTGATAATCAGCTCCCGGGCATCCTGCCAAAGAACAAGGGCGTTTTGGGAGCACAAATACTCCATCACAATTCTTGAGGAAAGAAGTTCACCAAAACCAATTATCCGATCATAGTATTCATCGTAATTATCCTTGGAAACCGGCTTGTCAAGCTCATGGTGGAGTTGGATAAAATAATTCTCGATTTTTGGAAAAATAATATGGCCTTCCGAGAACAACGCACGGCAAATATCTAAGTGAAAGCTTTTTAAAATTGTACTATTTTGAGAATAATCCTTCTTCTCTAATCTGAGTGAAAGAATGCTTTCCAGATGATTGGTAGTTTTCCCCATGGCTGAAACCACAATCACAAAATTATTTCGCAATCGATTACGGAGAATAACAGCCAAGTTTTGGATTGCAGGCGCATCTTTCACTGATGCTCCTCCAAATTTGTGGATTTGAGTTTTTGTCATTAAAATATTTGCTTATTTTTCAAAATAATTAAACCACCAATTGAACTATTCCAATACATGAAAACGCTACCTTATCAACCAGATCAAAGTGGCTTGGCCTACTCCGTCGGTACCACGCTAGACAGGTTCATCAAACTCAAACAAAGCGATTTCCCGTTTGCCTCAGGAGAGCTTTCACAACTGCTACGTGATATAGCACTTGCCGCGAAGATAGTAAATCGTGAAACTACACGTGCAGGACTATCCAATATCGGAGGAGCTTTTGGTCAAGTGAACATACAGGGTGAAGAGCAACAAAAACTGGATGTAATAGCAAACATCCGATTTATGCGTGCCCTGAGTAAGGGTGGCGAAGTCTGTGCCATAGTTTCAGAAGAAGAGGATTCTGTGATTGATTTGCAGAATAGCTCAGGCAAATACGTAGTAGCCATAGACCCGCTGGACGGAAGCTCAAATATCGATGTGAATATCAGCATAGGGACGATTTTCTCTATTTACCGAAGAAAAACCCCTGTCGGCAGTCCTGTTCAAACAGAAGATATCATGCAAGCAGGTACAGAACAGGTCGCAGCAGGCTATGTGCTCTACGGTTCTTCCACTATGCTGGTCTACACTACATGCTGCGGGGTGAATGGCTTCACCTATGAGCAATCACTAGGTGAGTTTTTCCTTTCCCATCCGGATATCCGGGCTCCGAAAAATGGGGGAATCTACTCCGTAAATGAAGGGACCCAGAAAGAATGGGAATCAGGTATTAAGAAATATATCGACCAATGCAAGGAAAGAAAATATTCAGCAAGATACATCGGCTCCCTTGTTGCTGATTTTCATAGAAACCTGCTAAAAGGCGGCATCTACCTATACCCAGCCACCAAAAAGAACCCTTCCGGAAAGCTTCGTCTGCTTTACGAAGCCAATGCTTTGGCATTGATCGCAGAGCAAGCCGGTGCGATGGCCACAAACGGAAATCAGAGAATTCTGGAGATCGTCCCGACCTCACTTCACCAAAGGACTCCGCTTTTGATTGGCTCATCTGAAATGGTCAAAGAGGCAGAATCCTTTATTGGTTCTGTGATAGAAAAATCTCTTCATTAAACTGCCCGTGTAAAAAAGTACAGGAATCGAAAGATGTCTTTTATCTTGCGCTCTCATTTATACGCTATGAAAACTATCAATCGCTATTTACCTATCGCCCTAATGGCTGCCGGGATATCTATTTGGACCTCCTGTTCCTCAAAAGAAGAAGTTAAAGTCGAGCCTATTGACGAGACTTATGCCATTCAAACTGAAAAAATGCTTGTCAATATAGACACGCTTTACACAGAATTCGATAACCCCTGGGGAATGACCTGGCTTACTGACGGCAGAATGCTGGTCACTGAGAAAAAAGGGGAAGTGTTGATTTTTAAAGACGACAAGTTCACCGGAGAGAAAATCCAGGGACTTCCTGAGGTCTGGACCGTAAACCAATCTGGACTTTTGGATATAGCAGCTCATCCTGATTTTGACAAAAATGGCTGGATCTATATTTCTTACGGCAAACCTATGCCTGACAGCACTTCTTCTACTACTATCATGAGATTTAAGCTGGAAGGCAACAATGCTGTCAACCAAGAAGAACTTATCCAGTCCCTGCCTGCCTGGAAAGGCGGAAGACACCTGGGAAGCCGGATTGTATTTGACAATGATGGACACCTCTATTATTCCAGTGGAGAACGTGGGGATACGCCTACCAATGCACAGGATTTGACCAATTCCCATGGGAAAATCCATCGTATTCATGACGACGGAAGAATTCCTACAGATAATCCATTTGTGGAAACTGAAGGGGCTATGCCCTCAATATGGACTTATGGAAACAGAAACCCCCAAGGAATGTATTTCGATAAGGAGAACAACAAACTGTATGCTGCCGAACATGGTCCACAAGGGGGCGATGAGTTGAACCTGATCGAAAAAGGCAAAAATTATGGTTGGCCAGTGATTACCTGGGGAATAGACTATGATGGAACTCCAATAGCTGATATTCAAGAAAAAGAAGGAATGGAGCAGCCTTTAACCTACTATGTTCCCTCGATCGCCACCTCCGGCATAACCTTGGTAACTTCAGACAAATATCCTGCTTGGAAAGGCGATATACTTATTGGGGCACTGGCCAAAATGCACATCAATCGTGTGGATATGGATGGATCAAATGCGTTATCACAAGAAGTGATGTTTCAGGATATCGGACGGGTACGCCAAGTTTCCCAAAGCCCTGACGGCTATATCTATGCAATTACCCAAGGCAGCGGGCTGATGGTAAAACTGGTTCCTATTATTAAATAAGCAAGTAATCAACTCATAGAAAATCCTCTTTTGACCGATTCAAAAGAGGATTTTTTTTATGCTGATCCTGATTAAAAGGCTACACAAAATCCACATCCACATTAAAGGGGTATTTCATAAGAAATTGTAATGCCTCCTCGATCTCCAGATCTTCAAAAAGCACCCGATAAAGGTTTTCGGTGATCGGAGCCCGCAGATCCGCTGTTTCCAAAAACGCCTTTACAATTCTTACGGTATTGATTCCCTCGGCCACCTCATCCATGTCACTGACGATGGTCTCAAGCCTTTCACCTTTGGCAAGTCTATAGCCTACCGAAAAATTCCTGGAATGAGATGAATTGCATGTGGCAACCAAATCCCCTATTCCAGCCAAGCCCATGACAGATTTAATACTCCCGCCAAGTGCATTGCCTAAGTGAATCATCTCCACCATTCCCCGACTGATCAGTAGGCCTTTTGCATTTTCACCCAATCCTAAACCTGCCAAAGCTCCAGAGGCTATGGCAATAATGTTTTTCAATACACCACTGATCTCTACTCCAATAATATCCGAATTTCCGTAGACCTGGAATTTCTCAGACCTCAACAGACTCTGCCCTTCCAAAATCACCTCATTGTACTTGCTTGCTATCACAGTAGCAGCAGGTTGCCCTTGAGCTAGCTCTTTGGAGAGATTAGGCCCTGCCAAGCATCCTACCCGCACGGCAACTGTCTCTTGAAGAATCACTTCGCTCATAGTCAGGATTTGACTTCGTTTGATCCTCTTGACAGTATCTAATGTTTCTCCTGTTTTGAGATTCAAACAAAGCCCTTTAGTGCCATGAATAATCAAATGATAAGGAAAAAGAAAAGGGGAAAAAGTTCTCACCACATCCTGAAATCCGGATGAGGAAACCATAAAAAACAATACATCACAACTTTTTGCAAGTTGCTCCGGATCATTTGAAGCAATTACATTTTCGCTCAGCACTTTTCCCTGTGCAGTATGGTTTGTATTGATTTCCTCTACCACTTCCTGCTTTCGCGCATAGACCATCACTGGGTTTTTGGCCGCCAGAATATTCGCTATTGCTGCGCCAAAGCTTCCCACACCGATCACACCGATGTACTTTGGTTTAGAAGAGTTTTTCGAGTTCATATCCTGTTAATCTGTTATGATAAAAATAAAGCAGGCTCATATCTTCAGTACCTATATCGCCATTTTTATCTTGAATAATTGGCCTCTTGGCATGATACATCCCCACGTTTTCTATTCCCCTGTTGATGACTTCTTCCATATCAAGGGAAAGATGCGGTGCCGTATTGATTAGCCCTTGAGTTTTCAGTTGGTTGATTTTATCTAAAACAATTTGACAATTCCCTTTGAATTCCTCATATGAAATAGAAATTTCTTCCTCAGGAAGTCTAAGCAAGTCAAATAAATCCAGTTTTCTATTTTGTCTTTTGATAAGTTCAAACGCTACAAAAGCAACCAAATGTGAATTGAACACACGGTTGATCTTGTGAAATTCCTCCACGATTCGCTTACCCAGCATATTCGTGTACTCTTCCTCCCGTTGGTTATCCACTGAAACCTCGCCACCGGAAATAAAATAATCCCGTGTATTGATTACCCTTCCGTTCTTATCCAAACTTCTTCCGTCCACATCCACGTAGTTCCCAAGTACGTCCATAGCTCTGCCTACTGACACAGAGATATCAGAACCTTTGGTGAAAAACTTGATGAGAAACTTAGAGATTTTATATGAATTCGAAAATTCATCATTCTCCCTATAATATCTCTCTTGTCCGGTAATACTCAAATGGTCCCGTATCAAACTTGGTGCTTCCAGCACAAAGTGATAATTGATTGTCACAGGCACGATGAAAACCTTACCTGAAATATCATTTATTCCGTTTTGAAAATTTGCCCGCTGTGCTTCAATAGCCGTACTCAAAAGTCCAAGTTTAAGTTTCGATTCGATCATCCCACTACGGGATCTGGTGCCTCCGGGAAAGAACAAACTGTGACACCCAAACTGAATGGCTTCCTTAGAGTAAGTCTTCAGCGTCTCCAGGTACATCAGGTTTTTCTTTCTCCTATCCACTTTGTAGGCGCCCAGAGAATTCATGAAATACGCAAAAATGGAAATATTAAAGAGATTCAGTCCCGCCCCATAGATAAAAGGAGGCAACCCCAATACTGAAATCACCCAGCCTATTAAAATACTGTCCAAATTACTGAAATGGGTAGGAACCATCACCACAGTTCCTTTGGTGGCTAAATCCCTTAGTTGGTCCGTTTCGCCTGTTATCTGGATTTTATCCTGAAGGGTGTACTGATTGCTGAATATAGATTTAAAGCCTTTTACCCGGGCTGCATTCAGCAATCTTGAAAAGCCATAAGTAACTACCGATCGTGTGAATTTATAATGTGTGGCCTTGAAATTACTTGCGATTTCCTCAGCATAACGAGAGGTAATACTGTTCAACACCGACTTATACTCCTGAAATCTCTTGACTTTACTTCTTGCCGTCTCGGTACTGATCTGAACCAAAGATGATTTCACCCCACTCCAAAAAGAACCATCATCATCCGGATCCACTACCCAGGGATTCTGCTTGATTCTCAGTTTTTCGCGATATAAAGTAGTCTCTAATTCCTCCTTCAGAATATCAGGATTATTTCCTGTGAGATTGAGAATCCTATCTTCGGACAGGTCAGCCACTTTCTTCACAAATTCCTTACGCTCCCGCGCCAATTTCACCACCGGCCATTCGTCTTTGCTGGGGTGAATCGGCTCGTACTTATGTTTGATGTATTTCTCCTCCAAGTGGGTGGTTTTTGTTAAAAATCTTGTCAAAGATAGTGAAAAAGCCCTTTCCCCTCCGAATGATCAACGAGAGGAAAGAGCAGATGATTTAGACTTTACAATAATAGCAACGACTGCTGAAGTAGCAACCCCCATAATTAAAGCGCCTACCACAGACATGATCATATAGCTTTGTAAATTGAAGTATGATGCTGCTTCTTCCTGGGTCATTTCACCTGCACTCACTGCATAGTTAATAACCTTTGAGAAATAATCCGGGGTAATAAATTCAAGGGTGATGTATTGGGAAAGTGGGCACAAAATCGCCACAATAAGGGTAATCACCAAACCGGTCATAAAGCCCTGGTAATAATTCATCACCCCGTGGTAGAAATTCTTCTTTTTATCCAGCAAAGCGAAAATATAAATTGCAATGGAAGGAATTGCCACCAAATTGGTCAATGTGGCATGATCTGCTATTTTCTCATCATGCCAACCCAAGGATTTCTCCAAAGCCATCCAAGCCAGCATCATGACCACAAAGATCAATGCCCATTTGATTTCAATCTTTATATTTTTCATAGCTTCTTAGGATTAGGGATGCAAAATGCTAGGTACAAAATACATAAATTTCTAAAATCAACATCATTTTCGAATGATTGCTACACGTAGGCCTTCATTCCCTTGTCCATGAGAGAAAGGGTATTATTTTTACAGCATCAAAGACCGGATGAAACCAGACCTTAAGCAAATACAAATCCCAATAGAGAACGAAATGGCTCAGTTTGAGCTGAAATTTCGAAACTCCATGAAAAGTAAGGTCAAGCTCCTCGATCATATCACCAATTACATAGTAAAGCGAAAAGGCAAACAGATGCGTCCAATGTTTGTCTTTTTGACCGCTGGGGTATGTGGCGGAATAAATGACTCAACACATCGTGGGGCCGCCCTTATTGAATTGCTACATACCGCTACACTCGTACACGATGATGTAGTGGATGATGCAAATTACCGACGTGGATTTTTCTCTGTTAATGCGCTTTGGAAAAACAAAATTGCTGTGCTTGTCGGAGATTACCTTCTCTCTCGGGGCTTACTCTTAAGTGTGGACAACGGCGACTTTAAACTGTTGAAAATAGTCTCCAATGCGGTAAAAGAGATGTCTGAGGGGGAATTACTACAAATTGCTAAAGCCAGAAAACTCGATATAACAGAGGAAGTCTACTACGATATTATTCGCCAAAAAACAGCCAGCCTATTGGCTTCCTGCTGTGCTGTAGGGGCATCCAGTACCGAAAGCAACGATGAGACTATTGCCAAAATGCGGGAATTCGGCGAGAAGGTTGGAATGGCATTTCAGATCAAAGATGACCTTTTTGACTATGGCGAAGATGAAATAGGCAAACCTGTCGGCATTGATATCAAAGAAAAGAAGATGACCCTTCCTCTTATTTTTGCTTTGCAGCACGCTGACTGGCTTGAGAAGAAGAAAATCATTCATCTGATCCGAAATCGGAGTGAGGATAAAAAGGCAGTGAATCAAGTGATCAGTTTTGTTAAGAAAAGCGGTGGCCTGGAATATGCCAAAACCATCATGGATAGATTCTATAGGGAAGCGCTTGACATCCTAAAAGGTTTTCCTGAATCCGATTATAAAACTTCACTGGAGGGACTTGTGAGTTATACGATTGAAAGGAAGAAGTAGTCAGTAAATTTTTTCCTTGCCTTCTCTACTTCCTCTTTCCTTCAATCATCCCATTGATCGTATCAGATGATACGATCAAGCCTCATTAAATACCCCTTAAACTCCTTAAAGTCATTCCCCATCGCATGCACTTTTTTCTCTCCATCCATAAATGCAGCCAATCTCCCAGGCAGGGTCAAGGTTAAATCCAATGCATTTTCCACCGTTTCCCGGAATTTCCCCGGATGGGCAGTTTCCAAAAATACTCCTTGGAAATTATCATTTTCAGCCATAAAATCCATTAGCCCTTTATAACCAACTGCTCCATGCGGATCGAGCGTATAACCGGCCCGATAGACTTCCTGCATCACTTCTACGGTTTCCTCATCCGTGTAAAAATATCCTTTTACATTATCCCTAAGTGCTTGTTCATCGCCACCATACAAAGCAAGGAGCCTTGGAAAATTACTAGGATTGCCAACATCCATGCTGTTGCTAATGGTTGCTATAGAAGCCATTGTCTGGAAATCAGCCCCATTCAGATAGTCTGGAACAACCTTATTCACATTCGTTGCAGCGACAAATTGAGCTATCGGTAAGCCCATTCGTTGCGCTAAAATACCGGCAGCTATATTCCCGAAATTCCCCGAAGGAACAGCAAAAGCCACTTTTTTATCATTCTTCGGCAGCCTGGAAAAAGCATAGAAATAGTAGAGACATTGCGGAATCCATCTAGCCACATTGATGGAATTGGCCGAAGTCAGTAGCAGTTTTTCGTTCAGTTCAGCGTCCAAAAACGCTTCCTTTACCATTCGCTGACAATCATCAAAAACGCCATCTACTTCCAGCGCAGTGATATTTCGTCCCAAAGTAGTAAACTGTTTTTCTTGAAGTTCACTCACTTTACCTTTAGGAAAAAGTATAATCACTTCCACTCCGTCCACTTCCAGGAATCCATTGGCTACTGCACTGCCAGTATCCCCTGAGGTAGCTACCAACACCCTGACTTTCTGGTCAGATTTTGCCATCAGCATACTCATCAGTTTGGAACAGAATCTTGCACCAAAGTCCTTGAATGCCAAAGTAGGCCCATGGAAGAGCTCCAAAGCATAGACATCTTCCTCCACCTTCACCAATGGGGCATCGAAAGTAAGGGTATGATCTACCAGTTCTTTGATCTGCCCTTGACTCAAAGCTGTCGAAAACAATGCTCCAATGACTTCATAGCCAATTTCATGAAAAGTCATTTGAGGAAGTTTATTCAAAAGCTCGTTTGATAAAACCGGGACTTTCATCGGCATATAAAGTCCCTGATCAGGCGCTAATCCTTTAATAACAGCCTCTACTAGATCTACTTGGTGCCCAGGATTATTTGTACTGAAAAACTTCATAGCGGTTATTTTTATTCGATCACGTAGGCTCCTTTTGTGTTTATTTCAGAGAAATAAACGTCTACCCCAAGGCCTATACTGGAATAAACTTCTTTTGCGGCCTTTGAGATTGCATCAGCCTTTTCCTTTCCCTTGGAGAGTGCAAAAAGTGTCGGCCCTGAACCTGAAATCCCCATTCCAAGTACACCCGCAGATTTAAGAGACTCTCTCACCTCGTAAAATCCAGGTAATAAAACTGCTCTATAAGGCTCTGCAATTACGTCCTTTAGAGATCTGGAGATCAGCTCGAAATTCCCTTCATATAGCCCTGCTATCAATCCTGCTACGTTTCCAGATTGGATAGTGGCATGTTTCATAGGGATCTTATCCCTAAGTACTGATCTAGAGTCAGCCGTATTCAACTCATAATGCGGATGTAGTAAGGTACAGTACAAATCATCCGGAACAGGGAGCTTGACCACATCCAGTGGGTGATAATCCCGTATCAATACGAAGCCTCCCAATAAACTTGGACCAACATTATCTGCATGTCCTGCGCCGCATGCTACTTTTTCCGCAGCTATCGCAAAAGGCAAAAGATCTTTCTTCTCAAAAGGGTCGCCCAATAGTCTATTGGCAGCAGCCAAAGCCGCCACAGCACTTGCAGCGCTAGACCCCATCCCTGACCCTAGAGGCAATCCCTTTGCGAGATAAATATCCATTCCTACCTGCAGCCCCATCTCATCCAACATAGCCTGGATAGCCACTGCGCAGGTGTTTTTTTTTGCTTCGAAAGGCAATTTGCCCCCATCCCCTTCTATAGACACAACTCTGAGTCCCGGCTCATCTTTTCGGATTACCTCTACTGTATCTCCCATAGCGTCAATGGCAAATCCCAGGATATCAAATCCGCAGGACACATTGGCTACAGTGGCTGGAGCAAAGGCTTTTGCTGACCTGATCATTCGCGGGTATAATTACCTATTCTAATCACATCTGCAAAGACCCCTGCGGCAGTCACATCTGCTCCTGCACCAGGCCCACGGATAATCATCGGGCGGTCATGGTAGCGATCAGTGGTCAACAAAATCATATTATCACTGCCACTCAAGCTACTGAACGGATGTGAAACCGGAACAGAATTAAGCCCAACTTTTGCCTTCCCATTTTCAAGGGTAGCCATGAACCGCAGCTTTTCTCCTTTAGCTTCGGCTTCTTGCAACATTTTAGCAAAAGCCTCATCATGGGTTTTAAGTTTCTCAAAAAAATCAGGAACGGAGCCCAACCCCCGGCAATCCTGCGGAACCATGCTTTGAATTTCAATAGAGTCAAACTCCAACTCTTGCTCTGCCTCGCGGCCTAAAATCAAAATCTTCCTGGCCACATCCATTCCACTTAAGTCATCACGTGGATCAGGCTCTGTAAATCCTAACTCCTTCGCCTTTTTCACTACTTCTGAAAATGGTGCCCCACTCTCCAATTCTGAAAAGATATAATTCATTGAACCTGAAAGAACCGCTTCTATCCGAATGACTCTATCCCCACTTAGCATTAGATCCTGCAAGGTATTAATCACTGGAAGACCAGCCGCCACATTAGTTTCGTAGAGAAATTTTACCCCACGTTTTTTAGCCAGCTTTTTCAACGCCCTGTATTGTTCCATGGAGCCGGAATTCGCTTTTTTATTTGGCGTGACAATAGCCACTTTCGCTTCCAGAATTTTAGAGTAAAGCTCCGCGACATCCTGACTGGCAGTACAATCCACAAATACAGAATTGGAGAAATTCATTTCCTCCATCGTTCTGATAAATTTGCTCAAATCTGTTTTCTCATCAGAGTCGCTTAACACATAAGGATTTTTCAGATCAAACCCATCTTCATGAAACGCCATGAATCTGCTGTTTGCCATGCCGTGAATCTGGATATCTAGTTCATTTTCCCCTCTTAATTTCTGTTGCTGATTGGCAATCATTTTAATCAATGCCTGGCCTATCAGCCCCACTCCCACCAAAAAGACGTGGAGCACTTTATTTTCAGAGAGAAAAAATGCCTCATGAAGTGCATTGAGTGCTTTTTGTAAATCTGGCTGAGGAATAACCGCTGAGATATTCAGTTCAGAACTTCCCTGGGCGATGGCGGCCACATTGATGTTATTTCTTCCCAATGCCCTAAACATACGGCCAGAAGCACCTGGATTATGTTTCATATTCTCACCAACGACAGCCACGGTAGCCAAATCATGGAGAAGAAAAACCTCTTCCATCTCCCCTGATTTAATTTCATAATAAAATTCTTTCTCGATTACTTCCTTTGCCATATAAGCCTCCTGAGTCTTAATAGCCAGGCAAATACTATGTTCTGAAGAAGCTTGAGAAATCAGAAGAATATTTATTCTGGCTTCTGACAAAGCTTTGAAAACACGGCTAGTCCCCACTGTGGAATCCAGCATTCCGGCACCCTGAACAGTCACAATGGAAATATTCGAAATAGAACTGATTCCTTTGATCAACGCACCAGTACTTACCTCCCCATTGATCAGCGTCCCTTCATTCTCCGGTTCAAATGTGTTTTTGATATAAATCGGGATATTTTTCCGCATTGCCGGCTGCATGGTGGCAGGAAAAATCACTTTAGCTCCGAAATGTGAAAGCTCCATTGCTTCGTTATAACTCAGCTGGGGAATGGTAAATGCGGTGTAAACCAATTTAGGGTCAGAAGTCAGAACTCCCGATACGTCAGTCCAGATTTCCAGGTACGCCGCATCTAAAGCTGCCGCAAAAATCGCTGCAGTGTAGTCTGAGCCGGATCTTCCTAAAGTTGTGGTCTCTCCTTTGGCAGTCGAAGCGATGAATCCTGTGATCACTTTGATGCCGTCATGATTTTCAAAGTAATCCTTGATCGCCGCATTAGTAACTACAAAATCTACCTTAGCCTGTCCAAACCTATCATTTGTACGGATGACATCTCTGGCATCCAGAAATTGGCTTTTCATTCCATGACCACTCATGGATTCTGCCAGAATAAATGCTGCCAAACGTTCACCAAAACTGGCTACATAATCCAATGTACGTGCTGAATTCTCTTTGATCAGGTAAATTCCGTGAAACAGGTCTTCCAGTTCCTTGAAGCGCACTTTTACAAAGGTCATCACTGTAGATTGACTTTGCACAGCAATCAACTGACGTACAATGGTCAGATGCTTTTCTTCCAGGCTCTGCAAAAGTTCTCTATAAGCCTCGTCACCTTCCCTGGCAAGTTGGGCTATTTTAAGCAGAGTCTCCGTCACTCCACCAAAAGCCGAAAAAACGATAGCAACCTCTTCATGTCTGAGTTTCTCCTGGATAATAGAAAAAACTCGTTGG
The DNA here is from genome assembly GCF_001442615.1 of Algoriphagus resistens. Taxonomy (GTDB): domain Bacteria; phylum Bacteroidota; class Bacteroidia; order Cytophagales; family Cyclobacteriaceae; genus Algoriphagus; species Algoriphagus resistens. The sequence continues at coordinate 180,173 of NZ_LMXN01000013.1, forward strand.
ATATTCTCTGGATTAGCTACCGATGAGCCACCAAATTTGATGATTTTCATAAACTATTACTTCTGAAATTAATTACTTGGGAAATTAATACTGGCCGATAAAGGCCTTGGGGGCGGGTACTTTAAAAACTGCAACGGGATCACCCCGTAATTGTAGTACCAATCCATGTCGTCATAGAAAAAGTGGCGCAGGCTCTCGCTTCCATGGCTGGAAGTAGATTTAGGTCTGAAGAGTTTTTTGCTGCAAATACCATAACTGGACAATTGACAAGGCAATCTTACTGCCAAAATTTCTATTAGCCAAACAAACCATTAGAGTTTTTTGAAAAAAACCGAAACCCAATTAGAAATTAATCAACAATTCCCTAGAAAACTTAGAATTTAATATAATCGTTGCTACGATCCATAAAACACAAAATTGTATTTGGAATCAAATTCCTTAAATTCGTTAAGCGCTAAACCCATCTAAAAATGAGAGCTTGCAAAGCATTATCCTTCGGACTTATTTTCTTGCTATTCGCCAGTTGTGAAGGCACCAAGTCCTTGAACCCATTGAGTCTTCTCACCGGAAACTCCTGGACACTTTCCTCACTGAAGGGCAAGGGACTTGATATGAATAAGTTTGAAGGAGGTATTCCCTCCTTAAGTTTTTTAGATAATGGTAAACTGGCAGGCTTCTCTGGCTGTAATAATTTTTCTGGAAACTTTTCGCTGGAAGGATCGGGGATCAAGCTTGATCCAGGGGCAATGACAAAAAAAATGTGTCCTGGCTCTGGAGAGCAGGAATTTATTTCGGCTTTGGCTAAAGCAGAGGATTTGAAAATAGGAAATGACAAACTCACCTTACTCGATGGATCCACCGAGTTGATGAGTTTTGTCCCAAAGAATGATTGAGTAAAGGTTACATCAATTCAGTAATCCGGATGGATCTTCCACGAAATTCTACCTGATCATCCTTCTTAGCCCCAACCAAAATTTCACCAAGAGGCGAGTTCTTGCTTAACATAAAAAGCTTTTGACCATCTACTGTCAGTTGACCTAAACTGACAGAAATTAAATATTTATCTGCTCCAACCTGCACCAAGCTCCCTTCCTGAACAGACGATGCCGGTTCTTTGATCGCCTGAAGCCTACACAATTCATCAAATTCGAAATTTGCCTGCTTTAGCTGATTTTCCACAGTCATAAGGTCACGGGACATCATTTCCCTACCCGTTTCAAACTTGTCTCCGGCGCTACTTTTCGTATCCTCCAGGATCCCCTCGTTGATCGCCCTGCGTTCGGCCTTCAACAGATTGATTTTTTCTTTTACCTGCGCGATCGCAGTCTGATAAACTTTTTCTTTAAACGTATTCATAAATTATCAAGAGCAGCCGTCTTTTCGGCGAGTATCAATGATGTAAACAATTTTCCAGCCTTCGGCCATTTTTACTAATTGAAAGGAATTCACGCCGCAATGGCTGAATTTGTCGTTGAAATAAAACTCATAAGGTGTCCAGGCAGTTGCCATCGGTCCGTCAATATTGATTTGGTAGTCCGTAATTCTTTCGTCCAATTTCGTCTCTGTAGGCAGACTGCCAATTCCCTTCACAAACTCTGCCACAGATCCAGCCTTGACCACACCTGTCTCCCCGGTGCTTTCTATGGTCTGCATTATTGCATTTTCGGAAAAAACCGCCCCAATTTGATCTGAATTTTTCGCACGCATCCCCTCAAAAAGAGATGCTATTACTGCCTTGACTTCCGCCTCTTCAGACTGGGAAAATGCAGGGATTGCCAGTAAGAAGGCAAAAAACATGGATAATACAGATTTCATTTTCATACAGTATATATTAAACTTCACCATAAAGTTTGAATGTTATATTCCGGAGCGCGTGGGTATTCACCGCATAATGCATAGCCCCGGCAATCTCATCAGCACTTACCCACTTGCTAAAATCGGCATTGGGCATGGCTGCCCGGTTTGTCGGTGTGTCAATAATACTTGGCACAAAAACATGTGATCTGACCGGCGTGCCTTTCGTCTCCTCACCCACGATCTCGGCCAAAGAAATCACCAGCTTCTTGCTCAAAGAATAGGCCAGGGCACCTATAGCATCAGTTGGATTAAGAGCTGGCTTCGCTCCGACAAATAAAAATGTCCCTTTTCCCTGCTTTTTCATAATCGGCAAAAAACCTTTCACCAAGTGAAAGGCAGAGAAGAAATTCAATGTGAACATTTTCTCAAACATCGCCTGGTTGGTTTCCTCAATTCCTCCCATAGCGAAACCTCCAACCAAAAACGCCAGGGCATCCACATCACCATACTGCAAATGATATTCTTTGATAAAATCAGCTACTGCTCTTTCATTGGTCACATCCACTTCATAGAAGTCATCAGCCTCTTCTACCTCATGATTTTTTCCAGGTTGCAAGAGCGCAATAATATGATACCCTTCACGCTTGAACTTCCCAACTACTGCCGAACCTAGATTTCCTCCTGCTCCTGTGATAATGATATTTCTGCTCATATTACTCCAAAATTCTTTCTGATATTTGTTAAAATTAGGCTTAATTTTTCGAAAACGACATGAATCAACTCAAAAGCATCATAAAGAATCAGGAAAATAAACGCCGGAGAAATTTCTTCTTAAAGCTGATCTTACTCTTGATTTTAACTGTAGGTTTTAAATCAAACACTTGGCTAACACCTTTTTTTGCGAAGTATGTAATTTTAGCCGATGTTGTCCGCGCATTGATTTTTCTGATCAGTGGAAACCTCATCATCTCCCTTGCACGCATCATTACGCTCCAATTTTATCTCAAAAGAACTGAGGAATCCAGAGTTCAACCTAATTTTGTAATCGGAATTGATCGTCTCGCTACACTGATGAATATGATCGTGGTTTTGGTGGCTTCAATTTTGGTTTTTGGGATAGAACCATTAAAATTTTTAACAAGCATCACGATAGTGGCAGCGGCAATTGCGCTACTCACCAAGGATTACATCACCAATATTGTGAATGGCCTGATCATCATGTTTTCAGACCAGTTGGAGATAGGCGATAAAATTCTGATTGGCAAAAACGTAGGCTTTATCAGGGATATTACGTTGATAAATATGGTACTAAAAAGTGAAACAGGTGAGATTATCATTGTGCCGAATACCCTTGCACTGACTTCTGAAGTAGTGAACTACTCCAAGAACAATTCCCATCAGGTAATCCTTGATTCGGAAATCCCTTTTTATTCTGCAATCCAATTAAACGATCTGGAAAAGAGGTTGAATGAATCCTTGATTGCATTTTCAGACTATGTGTATGTGGGCGGAGCACAACTTAATGTTATTGAAAGAAAGCCCGAAAGCATAATAATCCGCTACCAATTCCCAATCAAATCTGGAGAAAAAGCCATTGAGAAAAACGTCAATAAAACTATCAATCAAACTTTAATAAACTGGTCTAATGAAACCCGGAAAGCCTAATTATTTTGATCAAGTCTATCAGGTAGTTCGTTTGATCCCTAGTGGAAGAGTGACCAATTATGGCGCAATAGCCCACTACCTGGGAATAAAAAGTGGAGCAAGAATGGTGGGATATGCCATGAATGCCGCCCATACCATGGATGATGTCCCTGCGCATCGCGTGGTAAACAGTCAAGGCCTATTGACAGGAAAAGCACATTTCTCTACCCCTACACGGATGCAGGAACTATTGGAAAAAGAAGGAGTACTGGTCGTAAAAGACAAAGTCCAGAATTTCGAAAAAGTCTTCTGGAATCCAGATGTGGAATTGGCGTTATAGCAGAAGAATCCAAAATAAAGAACGCATCGAGAGTATAAATCAATCGACCATTAATCCTCTCGAAGCTAATCCATCCCTGAGTAAAGTCCGATAGTCAGAAAAAATTCACTTGTAAATTCGTGCCTTAGAATATTGGGCGGATTTCACTTCCTTCTCAACACGTACAATCCGATAAACATAATCAGCCCATTCAGGATCAAGGCTTCAAACCCAAATTTGTAACCCCAGAATAATTTTTCAGAATTGTAGGCAATCGCAAAGGTTATTGCCGGCGCAAATACAGCGAGGTATGGAACAAATTTGTCTTTCACTTTCCACTTCGTAAATAGACCAAAACTATAAAGCCCAAGCAATGGCCCATACGTATATCCTGCGATCACAAAGACGGAATTAATCACACTTTCTTTATTAATCCAGTGAAAAGCAAGAATCACCATGAACATCACAAATGTGAATACTATGTGTACTTTCTTTCGGACTGCAACCCGCTTCTCGGCTGGATATCTTTTCTCAACTTCAAGAAAATCAATGCAAAATGAGGTAGTCAACGCTGTCAAGGTAGAATCTGCACTGGAATACGCCGCAGCTGTGATCCCAAGAACAAAGATTATCCCAGCAAATGGAGAGAAGTATTCTGTAGCCAAAAGAGGAAACAATTCATCCGTTTTCGTAGGAATCTGCACTCCCTGAGTCTCGGCATACAAGAACAATAATACACCTAGTGAAAGAAACAGGAGATTTACAAAGACAAGGATGATTGTAAACCAGAACATATTTTTCTGTGCATCGCCAATATTTTTACAGGTCAGATTCTTCTGCATCATATCCTGATCCAACCCTGTCATCACTATGGTGATGAATGCTCCGGAGATAAATTGCTTGAAAAAATTAGTTCCTGCTTTCCAATCCCAATTGAAAATCTGGGAACGGGGATCATCAGAAACCGCTTTGAAATAATCTCCTACACTACCAAAATTCAACTCATTTCCGACCATTATCACACATACCACCACAGCCGCAAGCATAAAGAATGTCTGTAGCGTATCTGTCCAAACCACCGTCTTGATCCCACCACGATGGGTGTATAGCCAGATCAAACCAACCGTAATCAGCACAGACACCCAAAATGGAATGCCCAGGGAGTCAAAAAGAATGAGTTGAAGTACGCTTGCTACTAAGAATACCCGAATTGAAGACCCCAAAGTTCTGGAGAGGATAAAGAAAAAAGCGCCTGTCTTGTAAGACCAAAAGCCGAATCTGTCATCCAGGTAAGAATAGATTGAGACCAGGTTTAACCTATAATACAACGGAAGCAGAACTTTGGCTATGGTGAAATACCCTAGTGTATATCCCAGAACAACCTGAAAGTAAAAGAAGTTAGAATTACCGACTTCGCCTGGAACAGAGATAAAGGTAACTCCCGAGAGAGAGGCCCCTATCATTCCAAAAGCTACCAAAAACCAAGGAGATTGACGGTCGCCTGTAAAGAACGTATCGGCAGAGATTTTGCGGGAGGTAAACCAGGAAATCAGAAATAACAATAAAAAATAACAACAGATTACCAGGAGGACTAGTTGGGAATTCATAAATCGTTTTCAAGTGGGTTCGCTAAGTTGTCCAATATTCTTAATTTTGCAAAATGAATCATTCAAACGAACCACTTCCGTTTATTGAGGAATCCGAAGTTCTGGTGGAGGATTTGATAGATATTGAATCCAATGACTTGATTGTGTACAATGACGAATACAACACATTCGATCATGTGACCAAGATTCTCATGAAAGTCTGCAAGCACACCATGGAGCAGGCAGAGCAATGCACCATCACCATCCACTATAAGGGCAAATGTGCGGTAAAAAAAGGCAGCATGAAAGAGCTAAAACCTATGTGTGAAGCTATATTAGATGCCGGAATCCAAGCCGCAATAGTTTAAATCCATCCAGAATTGAATTTCCCTTCCAAACTCATTGAAGATGCAGTCACTGAAATTTCCCGCCTTCCGGGCATAGGAAAGAAAACCGCTCTTCGACTGGCACTTCATCTTCTCAAGCAGCATGAGGCCAATACCGAAGCGCTGGCTTTGGCCCTCACCCGCATGCGTACGGAGATCCAATATTGTAAAACTTGCCATAATATTTCCGATGCACAGGAATGCAGCATTTGTACAAGTCATCGCCGTGATGGATCGGTTATATGTGTGGTAGAGGATATTCGGGATGTGCTGGCAATTGAAAACACCAATCAATTTCAGGGAAAATACCATGTGCTCGGAGGAGTGATCTCCCCTATTCAGGGGATAGGTCCAGAGGAACTGAAAATCGAGTCTTTGCTGGCCAGGGTAGAATCAGCTGCGCTAAGCGAGCCTATCAAAGAAGTTATTTTGGCGCTAAGCGCTACGATGGAAGGAGATACTACTTCTTTCTATCTTGCCAAAAAACTGAAGGAAAAAGGCATCCTGGTAAGCTCCATAGCACGGGGAATCCCTGTAGGTGGGGAACTGGAATTCACAGACGAAGTTACACTTGGACGCAGTATCATGACTCGAATAAATTACGCTACTGAGTAAAATTTTCTTTGCACAGCAAAAACCTTGGTCTATATTTGCAAACCCAAAAAGGGGGATTAGCTCAGCTGGCTAGAGCGCTACACTGGCAGTGTAGAGGTCATCGGTTCGACTCCGTTATCCTCCACAATTCAAAGCTTCACAGAAATGTGAGGCTTTTTTTGTTTTTAAGACATGTACTTAAATTGCATCCTTCTTCATTCTCCCAAAGCTGAGAAGTATTATACAGGGTCGACAGACATCTTGGTCATATCCAAAAAATCACAGCTTAGATGGTACTCTTTCAAAATCTGGAACGCCATTTTGGGTACTGAAATATTCAGAGAATCTATCTGACCGGACATTGGCACTCAAAAAAACGTTAGAAATCAAAAAGAAGAAGGGCTGGAAAAATATTGAACGGCTAATTTCTGGAAACATTATGGATTAGCTCAGATGGCTACCACGTCCCGACACATGCCGGGAAGTTCATCACTGCCCCCTTTAGGCCCGATTTTATGTTTTCCCTTTTAGCATTTGGAGAATCCGGTAGTTTGGGTCAAGGGATATTTTTTCTAATGGGGTCGAAAGGGCCATACTTATGTTCCTCTTCAGTATATTCATCTGCATAGGGGCCGAAGGGATGATCGACGGGTTTCTTGGAGATATCCGGCCAGTCCATCGACAGGTCTATGGAAGGGCGGGGCATGGAATTGACAAAAGCCGCTATATCCCAAGCTTCTTCGTCAGATAAAAAGGGGTTCTCATAGCTTACTCCCAGGGGCATATTGACTTTTATGAAAGCCGCAAAACGGGAAATCCGGTGCAAACCGGCACCGATGTTATAACTTTGTCCCCCGTACAGCGGTGGGTACACCCATTCACGCTTGTCCATTGACAACTGACCTTCCCCGTTTTCCCCGTGACAGCGCAAACAATACATGCTATACGCCAGCTTTCCCCTAACGGGGTCCGCCGGACGGTTAAGGCCCTCAAGTTCTTTAAGACCGAAGCCAGCAAATGAGTCTTCCTTTTCTACATCCTTTCCTACCCATTTCAAGTAAGCGACCATGGCCTGCATTTCCCTGCTACCGACATCAAGCTTTTCTCCATTCAGGCTTCGCTCTATGCAATCGTTGACCCGTTTTTCAAAACCTTCCACTGTACCTGAACGGTTACGATATTTGGGATAGGTAGCTGCTACTTTTCCATAATTATTCCCAAACGGCACCGTCCCTGCTTTCAGATGGCAGTTCTGACAATTCATTCCATTGCTAAGTGGATTGACAGACCCCTGAGGCCCCAGATACCTGGATGTATGGACTATCAGATCCCTCCCATATCTGATCAGTTCACCTGCTTTTGTATGTGGAATGGATGATGTGTCGGGAGCCTCCCATAGGATTGCCCCCTCATAGGGTGGAGGCACGCCGATACCCTGTTCGGCAGTTACATCTATGGAAGTCCTCAGGGAAACCAGACCGAACTCAACCGTCAGATAAATAGCTGTCGCTCCCACTACGCACACTAATAGTATCTGGACAAGCAACATGAGCCGTTTTACTGCCTGAATGAAATGTTCTTCCAGTGGTGATTTCATGGAGCCACATACTATGTTTTAATTTGGTCAGGTAGCTGCTGAGGCGACGACTAAAGATCAAAGGATAAGAAAGGGCCTTTTTACAGCCCTCCCTCTTTAATATATCCCCATCCTTGCGCCTGCTTCTGGACGAGTTCCAGTATGCCATCCGGCACGGATCCTACACCGGGGATCAGATTGGACAGCTGAAGCTGATGTCTCTTCAGCCCCATTTCGCAGACAACAAATTTAACATTGTCTCGAGCTACCAGCTCCCGGACTTCCTTTGTGACGGAAGATTGCTCAGGAACCACCATAAATACACCGCCCCCATACATTACCACCTCAAATTCTGCGTCGGGATAGGCTTCAGACATCGCCGTCACGTGCCGAATAGTAGCTTGGTGTACTGCCGGATCTTTGCTGGTCAGATCGAAGAGGATCTTGACCCGCTCACTTTGCCCCATTGCCGTCAGTGTAACGGCCAGCAAGGGAATTAAAAACCAGAGCTTTTTCATAGTTATTGGGTCTTGACAAGTTACCTGATTCCAGTCTAGCCGGCGAAGATATAGGCACAGCCGTGCTCCTGTGCCCGCCCGATAGCCCATACACCTGAGGGTACTATCTGTATATCGGGCAGCAATCCGTCCACCCATTCTTGGTACACATCCCCGGCATCCATATTCATGGCCTGAGCCGCAGCGGCAGAATATACAGTCAATGCGGCATTACAAACGCAAAACATGACGCCGCTATCCTGCAGCTGGTCGATTCCTATTTCGACTTCACCGATTCCCGGAAACTGGTAGGAGCCGGGTGCTGGCTTCCAAAACGGGTTTTGGGCAATGGGTTTTCCTGACATGGGATCGGGAGCATGAAACATCTCCGTGAAGTTGTACTTGGTCCAAAGACGGTGTTCCATTGCATAAGGAATGGCATCGTGCCTCAAGACCACCACAACACCGCAATCATTCTCAGGAGTGCCGGTAGCTTCGTTAGAAAGCAGAAATACTCTGGGCCAAGCAAAGGGGAACACACCATGGGGCTGCGTTGCGTCATAGGCTACCCGGTGCTTGCCCTTGATTTTCTTAAACCATTCGTCCGCGTCACTGAATGTGGTGGCGGGAGCTGAATTAAGCGGCTGAGCCGACACAGTGCCTGCCAACGCGGAAAACCCACCCACCGCAGTACTGATTACCATGGTTTCGAGAAAGTCCCTTCTTGAATTGCTGTTCGTTTTCATTGTTGAATTGGGTTTGGTTAATACGTAAGTAGGAGGTTTTATGGCTTGATATTCTGGTTGATCCGAAAGAAGTTTTCCGAATCGTATTTTCTTTTGATCTCCACTAACCTGCTGTAATTGGTACCGTAGAAGGCTTTTATTCGTTCTTCTCCTTCTTCCATCATGAAGTTGATATAGGCTCCATTATCATTAAATGGGCTGAGGGCTTCCCAGTAATTTTGGCTCCATTGTTTGAGGTCATCCGCCTTATTAGGATCTGGGTCAATACCTGCGATCACCATGGACCAGGTGGCGTCGCGACGGATCCAGGCAGTCTCCGTGGGATCCACCCGGTGTACAGCCCCATCAATGGGATACAAATGCATCAGCGAGAGTTCGCTGGGCAGTTTAGCTGCATTTTCCAGGTGTTTTTCGATGACCTCATCGCTTAACTCTGTGACAAAATCCCCTTTCCAGTACCACTGATATCCCTTTGGGTAAAGGGGATCAAACATGGCCTGAAGAGCGGGATAAGGAAGGATTTGCAGCCAATTGAATATAGGCTTTGGTAATTTTTCTAAAAGGGGCTTTATCGCATTTTGGTCCTCTTTTTCTGTACCATTGTAGCAAAACATGATCAGACAGATCTTTTCACCCCAAAATTCTTCCGGAAAAGGAGGTGTGCTAAGCACAGTCTTCAACCCCAGAAATGCAGAGAGTTCAGTTGGAGCATCGGGTAAAAATTCCCGGTAAACCTTCATAATATGCCGGGCATCTTCCAGTTTCCATGCTACGGGCCCCGCATAAACCATGCTGACCGGATGCAATTCAAAGACAAAACCGGTGACTACCCCAAAATTACCTCCACCTCCCCGGATGGCCCAAAAGAGGTCGCTATGTTGACGTGAGTTGACAGTGACAAAACTTCCGTCTGCCAGTACTATATCGGCTTCCAGCAAGTTATCTATCGTCAGGCCGAATTTGCGACTCAGATAGCCGTGTCCGCCGCCCAGCGTGAGCCCGGAGATGCCCGTGGAGGAGATAATTCCGGTGGGAACCGCCAGCCCAAAGGCGTGCGTGGCATGATCAAGATCCCCTGTAGTACAGCCCGCTTCCACCCGGACGGTTTTGGTTTCCGGATCCACCCGAACCCCTTTCATCTGGGAGAGATCTATAACCAGTCCGCCATCGCAACTCCCCAAGCCAGGGCCGTTATGTCCTCCGCCTCGAATAGCGGTATGTAAGTGGTTGTTCCGCCCGAAGTTCACTGCTGCCATGACATCGGCGACGCCGGTACAGCGGGCGATCAGGGCCGGACGTTTGTCTATCATCCCATTGTACAAGCTTCTATATTCGTCATAGTCCCTGTGCTCTGGTGTGATTAGTTTTCCGCGAAATCCCCCCTTGAAGGTTTGGATAATTTGCTCTTCTATACTGCGTGTTGCTTGCATGATATGAAACAGTTTTGAGTATAAAAACCTCTTATTAAAGACGATATTCTCTTTTAGAAAAATCGATTCAAACAAAATTACATCCACTAAAACTCCGCAACTACCTTACATCGTTCAAAACCTATCACAAATCGTTCATAGTGCAAATAGAAAAAAATCCTACACCGCTATTTGACCACTGAAGGACTAAACCCAAATTTTTCTTTAAAGCATTTGGCAAAATAGGATGGATTCGTGTAGCCTACTTCCATGGCAATTTGAGTGATGTTTCCGGCCTTTTGGCGGAGCAAGGTACGGGCACGCTCCATGCGGATGTCCCGGAGAAATTCGTTGGGAGAGCGTCCGGTAATCCCGGTGATCTTTCGGTAAAGTTGAGGGCTACTGACCCCAACGGATTTACAAAGACTCTTTACCCCAAATTGCTCACTGCCCAGATTGCCTTCTACCACATCAAAAATTTCCGAGAGAAAGGTCTCCTCATTCTGATTCATCAGCCTTGCCCGGATCAGTTCGCCAATCTCCTTGATGCAAAGTTTTCCCGTAAGGGAATCGATCAACAGCTGGTTTTTTTTTGCCGCATGAGCAAGACGGTGCGAAAATCGGATGGCTTCCTGAAAAAAATCCCCTTCCGCTGTGACTGGCTGACTGGTACCCAGGCCTATTCGAAATAACACATCCGGCTTCCCGGTAGTGTACAGCAACTTATCCTGAATGGTTTTGGCGCAGTTTAGGGCATCAGAGGCTTCGTCAAATATAGTAACCAAACTATCGTCATGCGGCCAGGGAATATTGCGCCCACCAAATTTCCCGGTCTGCTCAAACACAATATCTCTTGCCCAATGGGGTATCTGAAAAGCTTCGAGATCATCGAATCCTGTAGCTAGGGTATATCCCGTGATGGCGATAAGCAGAATGCTGCGGTAACCCAGGTCGGCTTTTCCTTCCTCTTTGATCGTCAGTCCCTCATCCAGCCAGTTGTCACCACCCATGGCCAATTTAAAAAAACCCGGTTCGACTTCGCTCATGGCGCAGGCTACATTGCCATGTGCCAACCGATGCACCAAAGCACAAGTTTCCACATCCGGCCCTTCCATCAGACAAAAGACGGTACCTTGTTCTTCATTGACCCAGAACTGATAATACTTCACACCGTACTTCCCCTGAGTGGCTAGGTCGGCTATGTGTGCCTTTTTCACGTCTTCAATAGAAACGCGGTCAAATTTGTGGAAATCCATAAAAAGAGGCATGGACTAGGGGTGTTTGGTTAGGTTCAATATACCAAATAAGTTGTTGACATACAATAAGATGTATTTTTATTACACTACAAGGTTCCGTTGCCTGTTTCTCAGCGCGCGGACAAAATAATCTCTGCTTAACAAAGCCAGAAGTAACTGAATGAATCAGCCTGCCGAGGGGTAAGAAGACCGGAAATCTTTGGCCCAAGATGCAGGCAAGGTTTGAGTCCTAAGAAAAAAAGCAGCGAAAATAGCAATCAGAAAAAGTTCTACTTGAGATTCTTTAACTTCGCATAATCCTATTTCCTAAACGGCGTTCCCTATGCGAAATCGAGTTTTTATCTTCCTGTTTTTACTTGCAACAATCAGTTCCTGCTCCTGCGATCCTGAAAACCTAGTTAAATTTGCTTTCAAGGGTATGGAGGCAATGATGGGAGAAGGGTTTATGCCTTCAGAGGAAATTAGGATGCTGGGTAAATTCCAGGGAATGAATATAAACCTCAGCAAATCTACTTCAAATGACTCAACTACATCCACTATTTATCTTAAACTGGAAAATGGCGATCCGCTCATTTTAGGGAATCAGCCAGAAACCTTAGCCCGTAAATGCGCGGAACTTTATCTCCGCGATTTTGAAAAAGCAGAAGATTATCAACAAATTACGGTGCAATTTATTCAGACCGACCCCACTAATCCAGAGAATATAGCCATGCAGGAATACATGTTTGAAACTGCTGACTTTTAACATAACCCAATTTTATTATGGAACTTCCCAACGAATACAAAAGTCCGCCCACTTCACTAGGAGAATGGATAATCGCAGTGCTGGTCAAACGCCTTCCTTTAATAGGGCTGATCATGCTCATTGTATGGGCTACGGATAAAAACACGGATCCGGAAAAGGCTAAATGGGCCAAAGCCGAATTAATAGTCAAACTCATTATTTTCGCTGCAGCCATGATTTTTATTGCTATTATCGGTTTTGGGGTATTCACTAATTTTGCTGATGAAATAAACTGGTCAGATTTTGACTGATAAAATCGAACCTGCCGCAGGCATATGGGCTTAATGAGAAAGTATACATGGGGGATTATTATCACGCCTGCGTGATTCCTCTGTATAGTTCTTTGGATGGCCATTGAAAGAAAATTACTTTATGAAAATAAAAGCCTTTTGCTCTGATATTGACGGAACTCTGCTCAATTCATTGCGCGATTTATCTCCCCGTCTGAAAGCCGTTATTGCTGATTTACCGACGGATTTCCCGGTGATCCTGGCAAGCTCCCGTATGCCCGACGCTATGCGTCATTTGCTTCACGATATGAATCGGTTTCCCCAACCCTTGATCAGTTACAACGGTGGCTATGTACTGAGTGCCGAGGGAGAAGTTCTGGAAAATGTGAGTATCCCGGTGGGTCTAGTTGCCAAAATCCTTCAACTCACTGATAAAACCGATATCCATGTGAGTTTGTATCAGGGAGAAAATTGGTATGAGGAAAAAGATGACTATTGGTCCCAACGGGAAGTTAGAAACACGAAAGTAGCTTGTACTTGGCTTGCAGCCCAGGATGTGGTAGACCTTTGGTCAAAAGCTAATTCTGGTGCGCACAAAGTGATGTGCATGGGAACAAATGAAGAAATAGCCTGGCTTTTCGGAGAATTACATTTTGAACATTCATTGGACCTCCACCTTTACCGATCCAGCGACACCTATCTGGAAATTGCCCCAAGAGCCATTTCCAAAGCCACTGGCCTGAAAAAAATCCTTGAGCATTCGTATGATTTTGGAATGGATTCAGTAGTCGCTTTCGGAGATAATTACAACGACATCGATCTGCTGCAGTCCGTTGGCTGGGGAGTAGCTGTGGACAATGCCCGAATGGAGGTCAAGGCGGTGGCAAACGAAATCACCCATCACAACAAAGAAGACGGAGTAGCAGCAACACTGGAAAAAATCCGGGATACGAGATTTGAGGTTAACTCTTAGCACTTGGTTCATTAATCCAGCTTCTAGCTACTCAAATCTATAGTAGCCCTGATCCATCTTCCACATCTTCAATTGCCCGGTCCAGAAATTCCTGCAACGGCCTCATTTTCTGAAAACCTTCCAAGGCGACAGTAATAAAATCTCCTGATTCAATATCCCGATCCGGGATTTTTGAAGACACCGTAAAACTCTTCAATCTCAGATAATCAATAAACTCATGATCAGTCTCATAATCCCTGGGGCTGGTCTTGAGTTTTTCTCCATCTATTTGTCCGAAAAGTGATTTGAACTCCGGATTCCTCTCAATTTTTGCAAGTTCTGCCCCTGAGTAATCAATTTCTTTTCGGATTTTCTTTAACGTTTCGGCCATAGGCATCCATATCCCACCTGCAATAAAAGAATTGTTTGGCTGAATCTGAAGGTAATATCCAGGGCCCTCCGACTTCTTTCCTTTAGGAGAAAAATAAGCCCCAAAGTTATTTTTGTAGGGCATTTTATTGGCAGAAAAGCGAATATCCCGATTTTGTCTGAAGACACAGTCCTTGGGTTTGAATACCAATAGCTCCGGCTCCCATTCTCCTATTCCTTTGAGAAGTACAGCCACATCTTCCAAAAATTCAGCCCTTGTTTCCTGATACCATTTCTTATTGGCATCCATCCATTCTTTGGAATTATGTTCGGCGAGGGCGGTAAGAAAAGGCAAGTAAGGACGCATTTTATATGTTTTTTGGTAAGTAATTAATTTTGTGATCCATCAGTAATCCGACTTGAAAGTAAACTTTATCGAAGCAAAATTGATTTCAACAATGAAGGAAATCTTCGTAAATTATATAACCAATCACTAAATTTTCTTTGCATAACGAGTAGGGATACTGACACTACAACTTCACCCTGTACAAGTGAGGGGAGCGATGGTAATATTTCCCATAAAATTAAATCACATTTTCTCTTTTGCTGCTGCAATTATGACAGACAAAAACCCTGAAAACAAAAGAACTAGTAAACATCAATGAAGTAATTGCAGAGCTCGTAAAAAAATATACCGAAGAGCGCGGTCAAACTTCATCTAAATTGATTGAAAAACTTATTTCAAAACTACCTGGTGCAGCACCGAAAAAATGTTAAAAACAACACTTAAAAACTACTGCCCATTTCTATCAGAAATTCGATCTATTCTAAAAGCGAATAAGAACTCCCCGCACTTTTTAAATAAAATCTACTAAGCCTTCCAATTTCATTCCCCGGCTTCCTTTGATCAGTATCAGATAATCTTCCAGTTTGCTATCCTGAAGCCAGTTTCTGAAAGAAAAAGGATCCGGGAAATAAAGTGCTTTGGGACATTTTGCCAAAGCCGCCGCGATTAACTGACCGGTAAAACAAACCTTATCTATATCGTATTCGCTGATGATCTCGCCTAGCCGCTCATGTTCGGCTTCGGCATGCTCTCCCAACTCAAACATATCTCCCAGAATCAGCATTTTATTTTTCTTCCCTGTCATTTCCCCAAACGTGCGGATAGCTACTTCCATGCTGGATGGGTTAGCATTGTAAGCATCCAGAATAATCAGATTGCTACGCTTCTCCATTAATTGGGAGCGCATATTGGAAGGCTGGTATTCCACAATTGCTTCGGCAGCCTTTCCTATTCCCACGCCAAAGAACTTCCCAATCGTCAGGGCAGTGGCGATATTTCCAAAATTATAGGCTCCGATTAAATGACTTAGAAATACTGTATCTTTTCTCTCCACGCTGAATTTCACAAAGGGATTAGCCTCCTGAAATTGCACTTCGCAATAATCACCTTTTGCCGGATATAGAACTGGATCTTCAAACCTCTTGCTAAGGTTTGATAATATGGGATCTTGTGAATTGATAAAAACCTTACCCTTGTTTTCTTTTAAGAACTGGAAAAGCTCCGTCTTGGTTTTCAATACACCCTCAGGCCCGCCCATACCTTCCAAATGTGCCCTGCCTATATTGGTAATTACTCCGTGAGTGGGTTCAGCTATGTGGCAGAGCTCAGCGATATCTCCGGGCTTATTGGCGCCCATTTCAACGATTGCAATTTCATCTTCTTCATTAACAGAAAGCAAAGTCAAGGGTACTCCGATATGGTTATTTAGATTCCCAACAGTTGCAGCAGTTTTAAATTTCTTGCTTAGAACGGCCTTCATCAGCTCCTTGGTGGTCGTTTTGCCATTCGAGCCGGTCAGGCCAATAATCGGAATCTCCAGTTGCTTACGATGATAATTAGCCAAATCCTGAAGCATTTTCAGCGAATCCTCAGCCCAAAAATATCGCTCATCGTCCTCCACAAAATAGTTTGCCTCATCAATCACCACTGCAGATGCGCCCATTTCCAACGCCTTTGGGGCAAAAGCATTTGCGTCAAAATTAGGCCCCTTCAGCGCAAAAAACAGATTGCCTTTTTCGATCTTTCGGGTATCAGTACTGACTCCCGTACTATTTTTGAAAAGTGTATATAAAATGGAAATATTCATCGTGTTGGAAGGAATTAATTCCCAAAATAAAGGAATCATTCACATCTTTGAACTGAGACTACCGTATTAATTTGTCTTAGCTGTTACCATTCCATGCGCAAATTCTGGATTTTCATTTTCCTTAGCTGCTGCTTTCAACTGAACGCGCAGGAAATTTTTCGAATTGATCAATCGCCAAATGTTGAAATCAATGGTACTTTTCTCTCCTCTCCTTTCACCGGGGGGATTAATTCCGCCCAGTTTCAACTCATAGATCTTACGGGGGACGGTACAGAAGAATGGGTGACTTGGGATATCAATTCGAGACAACTTTTGATCTTCAAAAAGGAAGGGGAAACATTCACCCACCTACCGGAATTAAGCTACTTATTTCCAGAAGACATCAGTGGATTTCTGGTGCTGGCGGATTTTAATGGTGATGGAAAAAAGGATCTTTTCACTTCAACATCTCTTGGGATCAAGGCTTATAAAAACACTTCTACCGGAACCCAGGTCTCGTGGGAAGTAGCTCAAAACTTTCTCAAGCTGGACGGCTCCGGCAATATACAAACCAATAATTTGGATACTCCTTTGATTCAGGATTTGGACGGGGATGGTGATCTGGATCTGGTGATTTTCAACTTTGCCGGAGGTGATTACATGGAATTTTACAAAAACACCAGCGTTGAGCGAAAAGCAATTGCGGACATTGATGGTTTTGCGTTTGGGGTGAATCACTGGGGGAATTTTGAATTCTGTGGTTGTGGGGAGATCTCATTTGGCAAAACCTGCTCCGGAATAGATTTAAATGCGCGGAAGCTTACCTACCAAAACGACAAAATCCTTCATGCAGGAGGCCATTCTATTTTATATCAGGATTTTGACCGAGATGGCATAGAAGATCTGGTCTTGGGGCGTGATGAGTGTAATATTTTATATTTTCTGCCTAATTCCGGGACTTCCACCGAACCTATTTTCACTTCCTTCACCAATAGTCTTCCAGACCACGGGAACCTTCCGGGATTTCCGATTTTCCATAGTGGTCAGTTGATCGGGAATGATCTAATCGTTAGCTTAAACACCAGTGAACCTTCCGTCAACTACAAAATTGATTTTGCTAATTCAATTGTGAAAATTAGACCGAATGGGGCTACTGACTTTTCCTTCCTACAAAATCAAATGCTTGATTTTGGCGAAAATGCCAGACCCATTCATATCGGAAATACTGAAGAAGGGGCTCTTACTATCATTTCCAATAGACTGAAAAATGGAGAAGTACTAGCTACTGAATCCATGCTTTTTCTTGAAGATGGGGAATTTAGTTATGTTGATGTATATAATGAAAATCTGGAAAATCTAAAGCTGATAGATGGCCAATTCCTCCTGTACAACGATAAAAACGAGGTACATTTCAACATCATAAGTGGTATATCCATCAATAACGGAACTCCCACCCAGCGAATCTTCCGTCTTGATGAAAATTCCGGCTATCAAGAATTGACGCTCACTGGATATCAGCCTCAACGTGGAGATTATCTTCAATTTTTCAATTACAAGCAAGAGGATTATATGCTGGTTGCTGCACAAAATGGCAGTCTTGACTTATACACTATTGATTTTGGGTCTTTCACCGCAAGGCTGGAGGAATCCGGTTTTTTGGGTTTTGTGGACAACCCGGCAAATAGAAACCTATCAGTTGCCGTTGAAGATTCATCCAACCCAAATCTCTATGCAGTAGATCAAAATGGCGTTATTCTAAAAATTGCCGACTTCATGAATTCAGCTGCACGTACCGAAGTGCGAGTCCAAATCGGAGAAGAGACTTTCCCTACTAGACTTGGGAGAAATACATGGATCACCCTAGTAGATTCCCCTTTTGGAGGATTTCCAGATTTGGTCCTTGGCACCCGCGCAGGGGGGTTGATTTACCTCAGCGCTACTGATTCTACCGATATTCCAGATGGAAAGTATCAATTCAAAATTTATCCCAACCCTACAGACGGCCCTATCAAAGTGCTCGTAAATGCTCCTTCAAAAGCACAACTTATCAACTCTCTGGGACAGGTTTTGCTCAGTGACATTATGTTACCTGCTAACCAAACGGTGGAGATTCAAGCAGGTTATTTAACTCCGGGCCTTTACCTATTAGTACTGGAAATTGACGGAAAAGTGACTAAGTCGGGTAAAATCTGGATGCGCTAATTACAGGATTGGTTTTCCGCATTTATCCAAAAAAACGTAGCTTTCTGCTTAGCTATATAAATCCATGAAAGCATTATATTTATTTGGGATCTTAGGGATTTTCCTATTTTCTTGCTCCTCGCAAAAGGCTGAACCGGCTGATCTGATCTTTACAAACGGCATCATTTACACAGTCAATGTATCCCAACCCTCAGCAGAAGCTGTAGCCCTGAAGAATGGGATGATCCTAGCAGTGGGATCAATCGAGGAAATCGAAAAACACAAGTCTGAAAACACCGAAGTAATCGATCTCCAAGGCAATACCATGACTCCAGGTATCATCGAATCCCACGCGCATTTAATGGGAATCGGCTATAATAAACTAGAACTGGATCTGATGTATGTAAAAACTTACGACGAACTGGTCGAGAAAGTAGCAGATGCTGTAGCGAAGGCAAAACCCGGAGACTGGATTACAGGACGAGGTTGGCATCAGGATAAGTGGGTTGAGAAACCGGCGAAAATGGTCAAAGGATTCCAAACCAACGATCTACTAAACAGCGTTTCCCCTGACAATCCTGTTTATCTCTCCCATGCCAGTGGACATGCGGCTTTTGCAAACGAAAAAGCGTTGGAAATGGCTGGCATCAGCAATCTAAAAGGCGAGAGACCCGGCCAGGTAGAAGGAGGGGAAATTATTCTGGATGAACTGGGAAATCCTACAGGGATACTCTCTGAAAAAGCTGCCGGGCTTGTCGCTAGATTGATTCCTGCAGAGACTCCAGAAAGAGCTGAACAGGCATTGACTTTGGCTTTGCAGGAACTCAATGAAAAAGGAATTACAAGCTTCCATGATGCAGGGAGTGGACAGCATGTGATCGACCTCATCCAAAAATTCAAAAACGAAGGAAAGCTCACCGTCCGTCAATATGTAATGCTTACCGGTACTCAACCAGCACTTTTAGATCAATGGTATGAGAAAGGCCCTATGATCGATTCCGCTGATCACATGCTAACAGTTCGTTCGATCAAATTAAATTGTGATGGGGCTTTGGGATCACGGGGGGCTTGGCTCTTGGAAGATTATTCTGATCGCCCAGGTCATCGTGGGCATGAGACTCTGCCCATGTCTGTAGTCTCTGAAGTTTCCCAAAAAGCCATCCCAGCAGGCTTCCAAGTCTGCTCACATGCTATCGGTGACCGGGCAAATCAGGAAATTCTTGACCGCTATGAAGCCGCATTCACTGCCCATCCCAATTCCAAAAACCTGAGATTCCGCATTGAGCATGCCCAGCATATTCATCCTGACGATATACCTAGATTCGGAGAATTGGGAGTGATCGCTGCTATGCAGGCTATTCATTTGAGTTCAGATCGTCCTTGGGCGATTGATAGATTAGGTGAAAAGCGGATTATCGATGGAGCTTATGTATGGCAGAAATTGATTCAGTCCGGGGCTGTAGTGTCCAACGGAACGGATGCGCCGGTGGAGCCAGTTGATCCTATTCCTTCTTTTTATGCTTCCGTGACCCGCAAAACCCTGCAAGGCTTACCTGAAGGTGGCTATGAAGGAGATCAGAAAATGACCCGGGAGCAAGCGTTGAAATCCTATACATTAGATGGCGCCTATGCGGAGTTTGAAGAGGATTTCAAAGGATCGATAGAAGTAGGAAAAGCAGCCGATTTCACTGTTTTCGATAGGAATATTATGGAAATCCCTGAGGATGAAATCCTAGACACAAAAGTAACTATGACTGTGGTGGGAGGAAAAGTGGTTTATAAGAAAAAATAATCAGTGGTCAGTTATTTCAGGATGCAAAATCCTTAGTTAGCTTAAGATATAATTTTTGAAAAAGTCTCAGATCGTAAGATTTGAGACTTTTTATTTCTGATGATTTCAACTTTTCATCCACATAGGTAACGCTTACATCACATAGAATACTTAGTTCTTTCAAAAAACCTTATTTTACACTCCTAAACCGAATTCACTATGCAAAAACTCTTTACCTTTTTCTGGCTTTTTTGCCTGATCTGCAACTGGGCTATTGCCCAGGAAGAAACCCCAAAGCCAATCACCTGGAAGGATATTCCTGCTTGGAAATACATGAACAGCGGCACCTTCAAAATTTCACCTGACGGCAAATGGATAGCCTACGGAATAATTGCATTGGAAGCCGATGGAGAAGTGATTCTCCGCTATGTAAACGCCACGGATTCAACCCAGACTTTTAAAATTGGATTTTCGACTTTCCCTTCAATTGAATTCAGCGAGGACAGCAAATGGATTGCGTTTAAAGAATATCCGACTTTCAAAGAAAAGGAAGCCAACAAAAAGTCTAAAGGCAAACCTCTTCACGACAAGGTCACGCTGATCAAACTCGGGGCAGATGGTAAGAAGGACAAAAAAACTTTTGAGAACGTAAGCAATTTTTCCTTTAACGGAGAAGCTTCGTCTGTTTTGGCCATTAACCTTACCAAAGATGGCGGCGGAGATGCAAAGGGTTCGGATCTTTTGCTTTACCATCTCAACACCGACAAAGCTCAAAACCTCGGAAATGTGGCAGAGTTCTCTTTTAATAAAAGTGGTAATTACCTAGCATATACAGTAGACGCAGCCAATCAATCTGGAAATGGTATCTATTTAATGGATGTCTCTAGCAATAGCACCACTGTTTTGGATTCTGACAAAGCCAACTACAAATCCATCAGCTGGACAGAAAAAGGGGATGCTTTCGCAGCACTGAAAATGGTCAAAGACAAAAAGTACAAGCAAGACCAAGGCAAGTTAGTGGGCGTTAAAAACCTGACTGGGCCGGTGGTGACGGTATATGATCCCGCAAAAGATTCCACGGGATTTGATCAGAAGTATACAATCAGCCCAAATCGCCGTCCAATGTGGTCTGAAGATCTGACCAGGCTTTTCTATGGTATTCATCCCTTGGTTTTAGCCAAAAAAGAAGAAGAAAAGAAGGATGTTGACAAGGATTCTGTAGCGCTTGTCGAGTCAGAAGCAATGAAAAAAATCATGGCCGACACCTCCTTAAATTCCATCGCAGACCTTAAAAAAGCACTTGCTAAACTGGACTCTGGAAAAGTAAATCCAAAAGGAAAAGAGGCTGACAAGCCGGACATGACCATCTGGCATTGGAATGACAGCCGTCTTCAGTCCCGACAGCAAGTACTGGAAAATCAGGATAAAAATTACAGCTTTTATGCCATGTATGATGTCGCTGCCAGCAAGCATATTCAGCTACAGGACAGCACAATGCGGGACCTGAGTATCCAGCCGAAAGAAAAATATGCCATCGGTTCGGATATGCAGGCTTATGAGCTACAGGGGAATCTGGACGGCCAGGCATATCGGGATTTCTACATTGTGGATCTGAAAACAGGGGAGCGGACGCCCTTATTCACCAACTTCTATATCCCCCGATATTCAGCTTATCCCAGAAGTTCCCCGGATGGCAGTACATTAATCTACGGGTACGACGGGAACTATTACGCATATGATATCGCCGACGGAGAGGAGATGAATTTGACGGGGAGCCTTCCCGTTACTTTTGTGGATGTAGAGGATGATCATAATGTAAAAAAACCACTGGAAACTGTACTTGGATGGAGCAGCGACAGTAAATACGTCTTGATCAGTGATGGATGGGATATCTGGCAAATTCCGGTTGGGGGCAAATCCAAAGCCGTAAACCTAACCCAAAACGGAAGATCCGATCAGATCAGATATCAATACAGGTTTGTTTTAGACAGGGAAGAAAAAGGTATTGACCTAACTAAGTCCCAATACTTTAGGATCTACGGAGAGTGGACGAAAAAAAGCGGCATTGCTGAAATAAAACCTGCAAAAAACGGCCTCAAGCCTGGAACGACTCCATTGATCTGGGAAGATGCTAGTATCGGTTCTTTGAATAAAGCAGAGAATGCTGAGGTATATTTCTTCTCAAAGGAAAAATTTAATGAGCCAGATCAGGTATATGTAACCAATGCATCACTTACTTCAGCAACAAAAGTGACTGAGAATGCACCAGATGCGAAAAAATATGCTTGGTCATCAGGTACAAGATTGGTAGATTATGTATCCGACAAGGGGGATACGCTTCAAGGAGCGCTTTTCCTTCCAGCTGATTATATAGAAGGCAAGAAGTATCCTACGGTTGTCTATTACTACGAAAAGCTCTCACAAACCCGCCACAGCTGGGCAAATCCCGGCTACAGCGGCACAGGCTGGAATCCCAATGTGTACACCAGTAATGGATATGCGGTTTTCATTCCAGACATCGTCTATACTATGGATGATCCGGGAATGTCGGCTGTTTGGTGTGTAATTCCTGGGGTAAAAGCTGCAATTGAAACTGGTGTAATCGATGAAGAAAACATCGGTATTCACGGTCACTCATGGGGTGGTTATCAGACTGCATTCCTAATCACTCAAACGGATATGTTCAAAGCGGCTGCAGCCGGAGCTCCGCTGACCAACATGATTTCAATGTACGATCTGATCTACTGGAATTCCGGGGGAGGAAACATGTCTATCTTCGAAGCTTCCCAAGGCAGATTTACAGGGGGTCCTTGGGAAAACTGGGAAGCATACGAGCGGAACAGCCCTGTGTATCATGTGAAAAATGTAACAACCCCGCTTCTGATGCTTCACAATGATAAAGACGGAGCGGTAGATTTCACGCAGGGCATTGAGTATTACTCAGCCTTGAGAAGACTCAAAAAACCGGTGATTTTGGTTCAGTATAAAGGAGAAAACCATGGACTCGGCAAACTCGAAAACCGTAAGGATTATTCTGTGAGAATGATGGAATTCTTTGATCATCATCTAAAAGATGCACAAGCACCTGATTGGATGTCAAAGGGGGTTGACAAAATCGACTTGGATGAGCATCTTGAGAAAAGAGCATTTTAATGGGACAGGAGCTGTAAAAGGCTCCTTTTTTCTGTTTTAAAGCAAAATTCAAAAAGCTTAAAACCTTTGGCACTCAGCCCAATTCATTCTTCGCATTACGCTAAGGTTGGGGAATAGCCATGCTTTTGCTTTCTTTAAAGCGCAATTCGCACAGTCGAATCATTTTAATCCATGCAAGAATCCACCAAAGAGAATCGTAATAATCCACCAATCGATTTCGCAAAGCTAAGCTCCATTTGCTACCAAGAGGCAGATACCGATTATCACGAACATCTGGAAACCTACCTTTATGAAGAGGACTTCGACAGCGTCTGGGATGGGTATATCAATATTTCTCCTGAAAAAGCATGGAGTGGTCGAATGATTCATTTCCATCAACTCTATACAAGACAGACCGGAGAAGAGGTTTTTCCTGGCCAACTATACACCGGAGGGATGGGTGAAGGGCAAGTACTAATTCTAAACTTACACGTATTCAATGGCACAATAAGGCTTCAAGTGGGACACGAAGTGATGGAAATAGACAAGAAGAAAAAGTTGATAAGAATCTGCTATCTAGAAAACTCCAAATCAGAGGGGTCTCAATTTATCAGATTCAAATCACTGCCAAACGGAAAAACTGAGGTTTCACACAAGACATTTTACCGCAGCGGATCTTGGTTTAGAGACAAAATCATCTACCCTTATTTTCATACCAAAGCCATTAATGAGTTTCACGGAAATGTAAAGAGATGGATAAGTTCAAGGAATTAGGAAGATATTCTGGCAAACGCTTACAAAAAGAGGCTGTATAGCAGTCTTCTACTTTTGTCTTTGGCTTTCTGTTTGTAACTTTTAGAAAAACGAAATCCACTTCCAACTTTTTTTTGCATGATCGAGGACACCGTAGAAATTTTTGATGCCATTATAATTGGATCCGGGCAAGCAGGAAATCCTCTTGCTTCGGCACTGGCCAAGGAAAAATGGAAAGTCGCCCTAGTCGAAAAAGGTGCTTTGGGAGGAACCTGTGTGAATACAGGTTGTACTCCTACAAAAGCATATGTGGCAAGCGCAAGAGCAGCCTGGGCGATTTCCAACGCCTCAAATTTGGGAATTGATATTCCCAAATCGCCCAAAGTCAACTTGAAAGCGATTAAAAAAAGGAAAGACAAGCTAGTCAATCAATCCAGACTGGGCATCCAAAAATCGATGGCAGATTCTCCCCGGATTTCCATGATACGTGGTGTTGCTACTTTTATAGATAAAACAAAAATAAAAGTAGGATCCCGGACTCTGAAGTCTACCCAAATCTTCCTGAATGTAGGTGCTAGGGCAAGGATTCCCAAAGGCTTTGAAGATGCCGATTACCTCACCAATACCTCCATACTTCAGCTCGATAAAATTCCTGATCATCTGGTCATTGTAGGCGGAAGTTACATTGGCCTGGAATTCGCCCAGATTTTTAAACGGCTAGGATCGAAAGTCACTGTTTTAGAAATGGGGGAAGCGCTCATCTCCAGAGAAGATAGACACACTTCGGAAGCTGTGAGAGAAATTTTGGAGAAGGAGGGTATAAAAATAATCTGTGGAGCGAAATGCCTTAAAGGCAAAAACAAGAAGTCCGGCGGTGTGACCGTCACTTTTTACAAAAACGATAAAGACACGCAGCTAAGCGGATCCCATTTACTGATCGCAACAGGGAGAATGCCGAATTCAGATCTACTCAAACCTGAAAAAGCAGGTCTTAAACTTGATGAAAAGGGATATATAGAAGTGAATTCAAAACTGGAAACGAATATCGAGGGGATCTTTGCATTGGGAGACTGTAATGGAAAAGGGGCCTTTACCCATACCTCATACAATGATTTTGAGATTATGGAAGATCAGCTTTTCGGAGAAAAGAACAGAACGCTAGATGACAGGGTCATCAATTATGCCCTCTATATCGATCCTCCTCTTGGGCGGGCAGGCATGACCCTTAGCCAAGCTAAAGAAAGTGGCAAAAACCTTCTCTTTGCCAGAATACCAATGAGTGAGATTTCCAGAGCCAGGGAAAAAGGAGAAACCCAAGGCAAAATGGAGGTTATCGTGGACGCCGATTCAGAGCAAATACTGGGAGCGGCAGTTTTGGGGACCGGAGGTGATGAGATAATCGGTACTTTTCTTACTGCTATGTATGGGAAAATCAGCTATAAAAAACTGATGAACTCCGTGCAGACGCATCCTACAGTCACCGAACTCATCCCCACTCTTCTTCAGCAGCTCAAGCCAATCAAGAATTAAATTTATGAAATCGAAAATGCAATAATTGATATACAACCGGATGGTTATCAACCACAAGAGACCCAACCTATCTGTAGAAAAGCATGGTCTTTAATAGATAACTTATATCGTATGACATCGAGCATGACTCCAGCGTCACACACTGGGATGATTATACAACGCGCGAGATTCCATATGGCCTTTAAAAGACAAATTATAAACAGATGAAATACCCATGACGGGCGGACGACACACAGGGGGATGATTATTACTTGTCGAAAGCCTCTCGACTACCGTTCTAAATGAACTAAGAAATTTAACTTATAATCATATGAAATCGAGCATGTTGCAGGCAACACACAGAGGAATGATTATAATGCATGCGAGATTCCATATGACCCTTAAAAGACAAATTATAATCATATGAAAAATTCACATAGAGTCTATGCCTTACTGAATATGATCGTATTGATCGTAGTGATATTCTGGAACTACTGGGTAAATACCAACGGGTTGAATGGAAATACGGTAAGCTCACTCAGTGAGGAATATGAAAATCTCTTTACTCCGGCAGGTTATGCCTTTTCCATTTGGGGAATAATTTTTTTATCTCTTTTTGCCCAGGCCATTTTCTTTATCTCCAGAGCTTTCAGTCCCATCAAAGATTCTGATTTTCTTTCACAGATTGGCCCCTACCTAATCATAGCAAATACTGGCAATGCTCTCTGGATTTACATGTGGCTGATGGAATTCACCGATTTCACAGTTGTTATTATGCTTGGGATTTTAGTTTGTCTGGTTATAACCATTTTGAATACAAATATGGAACGATGGGATGCCCCCCGCCCCATTATCTTTTGGCTATGGTGGCCCATTGCGCTTTACAGTGGCTGGATAGCAGTGGCTACTATCGCAAATATCTCTGCATACCTGGCCAAAATTGGTTGGAACGGTGGTATATCAGAAGTCACATGGACCGTAACAATGCTCGTAATCGCTGTACTTCTCAATCTTTTTATGATCGCTATGCGAAACCTTCGGGAGTTTGCATTAGTGGGGGTTTGGGGCTTACTAGCAATTGCGGTAAGACATTGGGGAAACATCCCTACTGTCCAATGGACCGCACTCATTGGAGCCGTTGTGCTGTTTGTAGCCATAGGTTATAACGGCTATCAAAATAGAGAAACAGCTCCGTTTAAAATTTATGGGAACAACTAACACACGGATTTTAAGCTTTATCTAAAATGACATCGGTAAAATAAACTCTTCAAAAGTCATGCTTTAGCGGTACCTAGGATTTTTTCAATATTTTAGACCTAGCTAATTTGGCT
This sequence comes from Algoriphagus resistens, assembly GCF_001442615.1. Taxonomy (GTDB): domain Bacteria; phylum Bacteroidota; class Bacteroidia; order Cytophagales; family Cyclobacteriaceae; genus Algoriphagus; species Algoriphagus resistens. Next base: position 207,127 of record NZ_LMXN01000013.1, read on the forward strand.
ATAACTTATTTGATATGGAATTTTTAGAGTGATTAGATCCTCAGCTCAAACTCTTCTGGTATATCGCGATATCCATTTCATTGATTTTTGTGCTGCAGACAATCCTTACATTTGTAGGATCGGAGGTTCAGACGGTATTGAAGCTGATTTTGATGGGGATCTGGATGGTTCAGAAGCTCCATTCCAGCTTTTCTCCTTGCGCAACCTGATAAATTTCCTGCTTGGATTCAGCTGGACAGGGATCTCTTTTTACAAAATGGCATCTATGAAAATATCAGATCACTTAAGGCCAACTTAAAGAAGCTCAGGTTTGAACAAAGACAGCTTTCGAAGAAAACAAAAGGAAGCAGATCAAGGGGCAGGCAAAAACAAAAACTTGCAGCTGCCCACGAACAAATAAGCAATATCAGAAAGGATTACCTGCACAAGGTATCAACTGAAATCATCAAAAACCACGATGTGATCAGCGTCGAAGACCTTGCTGTAAAGAATATAATGAAGAACCATTGCCTGGCACAAGCAATGGGCGATGTTTCGTTGGGTGCATTTTACAGTATGCTTGAATATAAGGCCAATTGGAATGATAGGCCATTCGTTAAAATCGACCGATGGTTCCCATCAAGCAAAAGCTGTTCAACTTGTGGATGGATAAAACAGGATTTAATCCTTTCCATAAGAGTTTGGGTCTGTGGATCTTGCGGTGAG
>NZ_LMXN01000014.1 GCF_001442615.1 Algoriphagus resistens
CTTTGCCGCATTGACATCCCTATCATGAATCTCACCACAAGATCCACAGACCCACGCTCTTATGGAAAGGGTTAAGTCTTGTTTTATCCATCCACAGGTTGAACAGCTTTTGCTTGAGGGGAACCATCGGTCGATTTTAACGAATGCCCTATCGTTCCAATTGGCCTTATATTCAAGCATACTGTAAAATGCACCCAACGAAACATCGCCCATTGCTTGTGCCAGGCAATGGTTCTTCATTATATTCTTTACAGCAAGGTCTTCAACTGATAGTATGTCGTGGTTTTTGACAATTTCAGTTGATACCTTGTGCAGGTAATCCTTTCTGATATCCGTTAGTTGTTCGTGGACAGCTGCAAGTTTTTGTTTTTGCCTGCCCCTTGATCTGCTTCCTTTTGTTTTCTTCGAAAGCTGTCTTTGCCCAAACCGGAGCTTCTTTAAGTTGGCCTTAAGTGATCCGATGTTTTTATAGCTGCTTCCATCTGAACGAACGGCAAGCTTTTTTATGCCCGAATCAATACCTACCGATTTACCTGTTTTATTATAGGGTTCTGCATCCATCTACACTTGGTAAACACTATGGGGATCAGTATCTACTTTGGTTGGATGGAAATTTCGTTTGTTCAATAGGTGAAGCATCACCGAAAACGATCCGTCAGTACATTCTTTCACCAGGTTAGTGTTTGTCGCTTACATCCCACACACGCTAAGGCGATGGGTGGGTTTTACGGTACTATTTATAAAAAACAAAACCCCGCTCGATTGCTCAAGCGGGGTTATTTAGTTTAAATAGCTGGTTTAGCTTATAGGCTAGTTACGTAGCTTTCGAAGCCTGAGGCTGTTTTTACTTTGAAGTTGATGCCTGCTCCACTCACTTTATCAAAAGAGTAGATTTTGTGAAGTCCCTGAGGATTGTCGATTTTTTCCGTGTGTATCAATTTGTCTCCATCGTAAATCAATACTTCGATATCTTTCGCATCCAAGTTGCTTACAAGCAATCTGTATTTGTTATCGCCCATAGGAGATACTCTAGAGAAAACAGCTGGAGTTTCTACTACAAAGTTGTTGAAAGAAGCAGTTCTCAATACACCTGACTCATCTGTTACTTCTACTGAGTAGTTTCCATGAGGAAGAGCTTTAAGATCATATTTTTTTGCAAACGCTTCGTCTTTGTTGATTCTGTCTCTTAAGATCAAACGATCTTCAGAATCTGTGATTTTCACGATCACAGTTCCTTGTGGTGCTTCATTGAATGATACTGCTACTTTCGTGGTTTCAGTTTGTCTGATTTGAACAGCAGTGCTTTCAGATTTCGCAAACGCTCCTGCAGCGATCCCCGCTACAAAAAGCAAAGTGAATAATTTTTTCATTTTAATAATTGGTTTGAATAGGTTCTAGTTTTTGTTGTAACCGCCGGACGGCTGATCCGTCTCTAGGTGGGGTAATTTGGGCTACAGTTTCCATCGGGGTAACCGATTGGTTTGTTATTATGATTCAAAGGTACTATAGAAAACTTGAATTGCAAATATTTCAATGAAAAAAGATTATTGTTAATGATTTAGTAACAAATCATTGTAAATATTGCTGATTTAATAAAATGTTCCCGCAATCGATAGCGGAACTTCCTGTGTTTTGAATTTTGGGCATTTCAAAGAATAATTAACGGTTATTTGATTGATTACAGAATATAATAACTTATGAATCCGTTTATTTGCCTAGATTTCCAATGGAAATTCCGTTGAAAAAAAACATAAATTTTTTTTAAATCACTTTTATTTAAGGGGGTGAATCAAACTGATTTCTTTAAATTCATATGTTTTTCCGTAAATAAACCAGCTTTTATTAACCTTGTAATTCTAAAATTGACAAAAAAAACAGGTTTAGAAATTAATTTCTAAACCTGTAAATGGAAATCTTGCGAAAATTGAAGTTCTGTGTTTTTTTTGATTTTTACGACCGGGTTAGTTTTTCCCCTTATAATTTGTCGCTTTTGCTACCAATTCCTGGTCAAATGTACCCTTTAATTCCACTACCATTAAGTCTCCTTCATCACCTCCTACAAGTACCACCAAATCCGAAATGGTATTACCTCCTCTGGAATAAACCATCACCCCACCTTTTTTGCCTTCAGAGGCTTCCATCAGCAGCTCATACCTTTCTCGTTCCAAGCCCTTCTGTAGTGCTTTGTATTCTACCCGAGCTTCATCTGCATGGTCAGGTAGGGTAAAGAAGTTTAGTTTTTCGATAGACTTCGCCACTGTTGCCATGTCGTTTTTGTCAATGTCGATTTTAAAGCCTTCGGCAAAGTTCATGAAGTTGCCTCCCAGCTCCATGTGGAAGAAGTCATCATCGCTTTTATATTTTTCGTAGAGCGCTTTGACGCTTTTGCTTTGTGCCTGGACGGATATAACCGCTCCGATTAATGCCAGGGTTAGAATTAGCTTTTTCATAGTAGTGAGGATTAGTTCTAAAATCTTTGTTATAAATAATATGTGGATTTGTTCTCAATCATAGCACTGGGTCACTCCCGGATAAATTTGTAAATAATATAATTGCCAGCTCATCCTTTATAATTAAGGGGGTGTGAGTATAAAGAAAAGATGCTGCCGCGATGTATAAGGGGAAAAGGTTCATAGTTTATCCCTAGTTATTTTGCTTTCTATAGTGCTCCATTCCAGGGATATCCGTCTTCTCGGCGAGTAGGTTCAAGTCTTCGTAGGTGAAATTTCCCAGCATGGATAAGAGTGTGAAATCACCTTTTTCTCCCGAGATCATCATCAGTTCTTTGACTAACCCCCCTTCTTCACGGACCATAAATTTGAGGCTGCTACTTTTATCCTCCACTATCATCAGCTCCTCGTATTTATTTCTGGAAAGCGTGCCCATAGCCTCCTTATAAAAAGTCATTCCGTCCACCTCGTCTGAGGAAAGAATACGAATGCCCTTTACTTTTTGGATCAATACGCCGAGATCCTCAGATTCCTGATCTGTTCCGGCATTGCTTTTGAGAAAGCCTCCTGCCATTTGCATCATCTTCGGGCTGATATACACCCTGGAAAAGCGGTCATCATCCATGTATTTGGAAAAAAAGCGTTGAATGGCATCGTCCTGAGCTTGTGCCTTTATGATAAAGGCACATAGCAAAAGCGGAACTAGTAGGATTTTTTTCATGGCTTATTTAATTGTAGGATTGCCAAATAATTGGTTTGTTGTATTCAGGTATTTCATGTCATTCAATACCTTCATTTCTTCTTGTCCTTTAGAAAGGTTGGTTTGGATCAGTGCAAAGGCCTGCATCACTTCCATATAAGCTTGTTGCTCAGCTTGCTTTTGCTCGTATACTGTCCATCCCCATACAGACCCAAGAAGAATTGCCACTGACGCGGCCCAATTCAGCCAATTTCCGGATTTGATCGGGACGGTTTTAGTAGGCATCTTGAGACTTGGCTCCTGAGTAGAGAGATCTTTTAAGCCTGAAAATAAGGCTTTCTCGTCCTCATAGTCTTCAGTAGATTGAAGTAAGCGTTTCAGCTCTTGCTCTTCTGCCAGGCTGCTCTCAGCTTCCCAGTACTTTCCGAGTAATTCGTCTATTCGCCGATTCATGTGTTTATAATTGTTTTTTAATTGTCACATGGAACCTTCGCATGGTCTATGATCATCCCAATGTGTGACGGTTTCGTCATGCTCGATTTCATTTGGTTGATTTTTGGTTGAGCATCCGTTCCCGGATGCTTTTTCTGGCCCTGTGAAGGTTTACCTTCACTTGTTCCAGACTTATATCCAGGTGCTCGCAAATTTCCTCGTAACTCATTCCTTCTACTTCTCTGAGGTGGAAGATCTCCTGCTGCCTTAAAGGCAACCCCTTCACCAGATTCATTACCTGTCGAACCGAGTCCTTTATGTCCTCAGTGGTTGAATCCTCCGTTTTCAAGTCCTCCAAGCCTTCTAGGGACGCAAGTTTCTGGGTCTGTCGCAAGTGCATCAAAACTTCATTTTTCAGACTTTTGACCAACCAGCCTGCGAGGTTTGGATGATCCCGTAGTTCATGCTCTCTGCCAAAGGATTTCTCAAAGACATTCTGAAGCAAATCTTCCGCGAGGGAACGATCCCTTACCCAGAGATAACCCAGCCTGTAGAGCCTGCCTCTTTGCGGCCAGATATGTGCTTCAAAAAATGACTTCATTTACTACGGTAATGCATGGAAATGGGAAATGTTACACTTGTGAAGAAAAAAAAGTAAAAGTTTTTAAACATACTATAAAAGGAAGAGAGCTAAAGATTCTCAACAATTTAAGCTTTTGGCCGGGGGGATTTGCTAGACTAAATTGCTTCTAAATTAGAAAGGCATATAGTATGCATGCCGACTATTTGTTAATTTGCCTATCAGCATCCAAAAAAGGATTCAGTATCTTACGATAAAGAAATTGCAACACTAATGAATGTAGGGTATACAAACGGGATAAAAGCAGGGGTGATTGTTCTGGTTTTTAGTTCAGCATATAGAATTGTGTCCTCTGCGAAATCTTTGTGTTCTTTGTTGTTAAATAAGCACATAAAAAAAGCCATGAATTGCTTCATGGCTTGTGGTGATAAGTGGACTCGAACCACCGACTCACGGATTTTCAGTCCGATGCTCTACCAACTGAGCTATATCACCTTGTTCGTAAAGTGATGCAAAGGTAGGTATTTGAATATTTGAAGCAAGTCATTTTAGAAAAAAATATAGACTAACACCCAAGAATTACGCTAATAACGTCACTATGAGCTTTTTACCGCAACTTATATTTTTGATCATTTTAGGCGCTGCTAGCTTCTTTTTGATCAAACGGGTCAAATTCCTTCGTAGGAACATTTTGTTGGGCAGACCCGAAGAGAGGAATGATCAGCCTGGCACGCGCTGGAGGACAATGCTTTTGGTGGCTTTCGGGCAGCAAAAGATGTTTAAGCGGTTTATCCCTGCGTTTTTGCACTTCTTCGTATATGTGGGGTTTTTGGTGATCAACCTTGAAGTCCTGGAATTTGTCCTGGATGGGATCTTCGGTACACATCGGCTGTTTGCTCCTTACCTTGGGGGTGCTTATCTGGCTGCGATGAATTTCTTCGAATTTCTTGCGGTGACGGTTCTCATCTCCTGTGTGATATTTTTGATCAGACGGAATGTGGTCAAAGTACCCCGCTTCGTCAAGTCTGAGATGAAAGGTTGGCCGTCGATGGATGCCAATATTATTTTGGTTATAGAAATTGTGCTAATGATCGCCATCCTAAAGATGAATGCTGCTGATCAAATTCTAGCAGAGAGGGGAGTAGGACATTATGTGGTGGTGGGGCACCTTTTCTTCAGCAATCTGCTTCATCCACTTTTCGACAGTTTTAGTTCTGGGTTTCTGGTTTTCGTGGAGAGAGCAGCGTGGTGGTTCCATATTGTGGGAATACTTGCATTTGCCATCTATGTGACTTATTCCAAGCATTTGCATATTTTTCTAGCTTTCCCAAATACCTGGTACACTAGATTAAAGCCTAAAGGTGAAATGGAGAACATGCCAGCAGTCACTAATGAGGTGAATATGATGCTTGGAATTCCCGTAGATGCGCCTACTGATCCTGTAGCTGAGATCGGGAGATTTGGAGCCAAAGACATCAATGACCTGAGCTGGATCAATGTATTGAATGCCTATTCCTGTACCGAATGTGGTAGGTGTACGGCTGAATGCCCAGCCAACTTGACTGGTAAAAAGCTCTCTCCACGTAAAATCATGATGGATGTGCGGGATCGAACGGAGGAAGTTGGTAAAAGTTTGGATGCTGGAGGAAAAGGGCTTGAAGATGGAAAATCACTGCTGGGAGATTATATCACCAAGGAGGAATTAAACGCATGTACCAGTTGCAATGCCTGTGTGGAAGCCTGTCCGGTAAATATAGATCCACTGGCGATCATTCTGGAAATGAGACGTTATGTAGCCATGGAAGAGTCGGGTACGCCGGCACAGTGGAATGCGATGTTCCAAAATATGGAAACGAGTTTTGCCCCTTGGAAATTCAGTCCTGCAGATCGGTTTAATTGGGCAGAAAAGGTGAAAGAAGAAGAAATTGCAGATTGAAAAATTGGAAGATTTGAAAATTGAAAAATAATTAAGAGAAATATGAATTCACGAGAATAACCTCAGCTTTGAATTTGGCCTCGTAAATCGTACTTCCCAAAATCGTAAATCTAAACCATGTCAACATATAAAGTACCAACCATGGCCGAAATGGCCGGAAAGGGAGAAAATCCGGAAGTTCTGTTCTGGGTGGGATGCGCCGGATCATTTGATGACCGATACAAAGCCGTGACTCAGGCTTTTGTGAAGATATTGAATAAAGTCGGCGTGAGCTTTGCAGTCCTGGGGCCAGAAGAGGCCTGCACAGGCGACCCTGCAAGACGTGCGGGAAACGAATTTCTTTTCCAAATGCAAGCAGTGGCAAATATTCAGGTCATGAACGGTTACGACATCAAAAAAGTAGTCACTGCATGTCCACACTGCTTCAATACGATTAAAAATGAATATCCTGCTTTGGGTGGTAATTACCAAGTCATACACCACTCTCAATTTCTCCAGCAACTTATCAATGATGGTAAAATAGCGCTGAAAGGCGGAGGGGGGTTCAAGGGAAAGAAGATCACTTTTCACGATTCTTGCTTTTTAGGTAGAGCAAACAATGTATATGAAGCGCCGAGAGATGTTATTAAAGCCTTGGATGTAGAACTGGTGGAGATGAAGCGCTGCAAGACCAAAGGGCTTTGCTGTGGAGCCGGTGGCGCGCAGATGTTCAAAGAACCTGAACCAGGGAAAAAAGACATCAATGTGGAGCGGACTGAAGAAGCTTTGGCGACTGGTGCTAGTACAATTGCGGTAGGATGTCCTTTCTGTCTTACCATGATGACGGACGGGGTGAAGAATAAGGAGAAAGAAACTGAAGTGAAAGTCTATGACCTGGCAGAAATGATCGCCAGGGACATGGGGATTTAAGTTTTTTTCTTTGAATCAATTTGACCCTTTTTGCCGTTAGGTAGAAAGGGTTTTTCTTTGTCAATTAGTAACTAGCAACTATGTACGTAGAATTTAATGATATGCCGGAAGATTCGCGTGTTTGGGTTTACCAGGCCGCCCGTCAATTTTCTGAGCAGGAAAAAGAATTGATCGTCTCTAAGTTAGCCGCTTTCTGCGATGGCTGGAACACGCACGGCAACAGAATGCCGACATCTTTCCAGATCCTGGATGGCCAGATCTTGGTGCTGGCAGTCGATGAATCCGGTGTGGGAGCAAGCGGCTGTTCTATTGATAGTTCTGTCAGGGCTTTGCGTGAGCTCGAAAATGAAATTGAAAATAACATGACAGATCAAGGTAAAGTGACTTTTAAATCCGATTCCGGTGAAATCAGCGTAGCTTCAGCTCTAGGAATTAAGTCAAAAGTCACTGCTGGAGAGATAGATTCCCAGACCCTTGTGATCAACCCACTGGTGCAAAGCAAAAAAGACTTGAAAAGTGTGTGGATTTCAGCAGGGAATAGCTGGCTGAATAGATACTTTCCAAATTAATTTAGTAATATTCAGGATAGATCATCAATCACCTTTCAGATGAAAAACCATTTTTTGTGGATTTGTCTCTTATTCCTCATCGGAGTAAGCTCATGCAAAAGCCTTCAGGAAAAAGGGAATGACCAGTTTCTTTCCGGTCAGTACCAATATGCCATCAATTCTTTCTCTCAGATCTTAGCCGATGACCCGGATAATAAAGAGGCAAATCAGATCATAGCCGAGAGCTACAGGCTTTCCAATAGGATAGAAGATGCTGCTCCATATTATCAGAAGCTGGTTGATGAAGACCCTACATTTGAAAGTTATTATAGGTTAGGATTGAGCTTAAAGGCACAGGATAAGGACGAGCAGGCAAAAGAAGCTTTCGAAAAAGCGAAGGGATTTACCCAGGATGAGACTTACCTGGCGGAGACACAACGTCAATTGGAGGCAATTAAACTGTCGGAGGGAATAGAAGATTACTGGCCAAATCATGTGTTGGCTAATTACAAAGACCTCAATACTGCCGGTCCTGATTATGCACCGGTGATCAGTGAAGACTTTTTGTATTTCACTTCTGGACGTCAGGCAAGTGGGCTTTATCCTGCGGATGGTTCTCCTTACACCAAATTATTCCGCGCAAGAGCAGAAGGACTGCGGGTTGATGTGAGTGGAGCCCAGGCGCTTCCCGAATTCAAAAATGAAGAAGGCTTGAATCAGGCGGCGATTGCAATCAGTCCAGATGGCAACACAATCATCTACGCAAGAGGGAATTCTACATCTGATAAAGACCTACCCGAAACGGCACTTTTTGTTTCTTACTTCAGAGGAGGTGGATTCACCCAGCCTATCTGGATGCCTGTGAATGAGGATGAAACTTGGTGGAACTCCACTCCCGCATTCAGTGCTGATGGAAATGAACTTTATTTTGCTTCCAATAGGCCGGGAGGTTTTGGTGGAATAGATCTTTATAAAGCAACCAAACTGGCAAATGGGGATTTTGGAAATCCTACAAATCTAGGACCGAATGTAAATACTCCCGGAAATGAGCTTTTTCCAAGACCAATGGCTGATGGAAAGTTTTTCTTTTCATCTGACGGACATCCAGGTTATGGGAAGTTAGATCTATTTGTGGCAGAAAAAGATGGCTCAGGAGCTCAAGTGATCAAAAACCTGGGAGAAAACTTCAACAGTACAAAGGATGATTTTTCTCTGTTCTTCACAGAATATCCTAAGGCTGGATTCATTTCTTCCAACCGTGAGGGAGGAGTAGGAGATGATGATATCTATTTCTTTGAGGACAAGACGCCAAAGCCAAAAATCATCAATGTTTTACTTAACGTGTTTACCAAACAGCGAGTGGCGGGAGAAGAAGATGCAGTGCTGGAGCAAGCAAGAGTGGTGCTGTATGATAGCCTGAATAAACAGGCCGGAGGCGATTTCTCCAATACCAATGGTAGAGTCCGGTTTACGCTCACGCCTGACTCAGACTTTACTATTATCGCATCGAAGAGCGGGTATTTCTCTAAGTCTATTCCGTATACTACCACTGGCAAGACTCCGGATATTTCCACGCTGGTGCAGGATGTAACCAATATTACGTTGGATACTACGATCGTTTTGGACCAGCTAGTGCTTGATCGCTCTATCGTTCTGGAGAATATTTACTACGATTTGGATAAGGCGGAAATCAGACCGGATGCAGCCATTGAACTGGATAAGCTGGTGCAAATCTTAAAGGATAATCCAGCTATCAGAATAGAACTAAGCTCACATACAGATGATAGATCATCCGATGCGTATAACCAGGATCTATCGCAGCGAAGAGCACAGTCTGCAGTGGACTACATCATTTCACAAGGGATTTCTGTGGATAGACTAGTTGCCAAAGGGTATGGGGAAAGTCAGTTGATCGTCGAAAATGCAACTACCGAAGAAGAACATCAGACTAACCGAAGAACTGAATTTAAGGTGATAGAGATTCAGCAATAGGCGGTAGGGACCTAGTAGGGGGTAAGAGGTAAAAGGTGTCAAGTAAAATCTAAGCGTAAATCTTCCCACCTTCTACTTACCGGTCCATACCTATTTCACCTTTCCCGCAATATCCTTCACAATCATCCCGGCATGGACGACGCTGTTTTCGATGAAGAACTCACGCGTATTCAATCCTCCGCAAACTACACCTGCCAGATAAACTCCAGGTACATTGGATTCGTGGGTTAGCTCATTGTACTGAGGTTGGCATTTTTCGTCTTCACTGAGTTTTACGCCCAGTTGATTCAATAATCCGAAGTTTGGTTTATATCCCGTCATGGCTAATACAAAGTCATTTTCTATAGTCACCTCTCCATCCGGTGTGTCGATGACCACTTCATGCTCGCGGATTTCCTTAAGTTTTGATTTGGTAAAAGCTTTGATAGCCCCTTCTTTTATCCGGTTGACTATATCAGGGCGTACCCAGTATTTCACAGCTTGATCGACTTCCTCGTCGAGTAAAACCATGCTGACTTCAGCTCCTTTTCTCCAGGTCTCCAGAGCTGCATCTACGGCAGAATTTGCTCCACCTACAACCACAATTTTCTGGTTGATAAATGGCCAAGGCTCTTTGTAGTAGTGAAATACCTTCTGCAAGTCCTCACCCGGAATGTTCATCAGATTTGGCAGATCATAAAATCCCGTCGCCAATACGATGTTCTTAGAGAGGTATTCCCCTTTGGAAGTTTTGACATGGAACAATTCCTTTTTTTTCTTTAACCTCTGAACTGCTTCATAAAGTTTGACATTCAGATCGAAGTGCGAAAAAATCCTGCGGTAATATTCCAGCGCTTCGGTACGGTTGGGTTTGTTCCCTATCGACATAAAAGGAATCCCGGCCATCTCCAGTCTGTCCGAGGTAGAGAAAAAAGTCATGTTGATCGGGTAATTATAGATCGAATTGGTGAGAGCCCCTTTTTCAACAATCACATAGTCCAATCCAGCTTTTTTTGCTTCTACACCACAGGCAAGACCGATTGGTCCGCCGCCGATGATCAGCATATCGTATATCTTCGTCATTTCTGTCCAATAGGTTTTTGCAGTTGAAACTGAAATTCCCGATCTGCAAATCTATGGTAATCCCAGTCAAAAGTCCGCTCCTTAAGTTTGGTAAGTCCGGATTTGTGCTGTAACAAAGCAGTAGAAGAAACAGTGCCGTAATTTTCGTCAATTCTAATCAGCTGGGAAGAAAGTGCTAGCTCCAGGTCCCGCGCCACTCCGGTATAAGGAAGCGTTTCCGGCTCGGCAGTTTCAGTTGATTTAAGGATTCCAAGCAAACTGTTTGCGTCGAATTCCCTGGTTATCAACTGTTCTAACTGCATTTTTGCAAGGATCGATTTTGGCCATGGGGCATCGATCAGCCCATTGCTCAATCCATAGATTCCAGGCTGAATTTTTTTGATGCTTTCTCCGAAATTGCTGTAATAAAAAAGCCGGTTTCCATCGGATACCAGCAGATTAAAGCCATCATAAAGAGTTTTATTCTGCTCAATTTCTTTAAGGTAGTCATAAGGGTCGATTTGGCTTTCGAGGAAATTTTGTACAAGTTTTCCCCGACTGATTGTTGGTTCTCGCTGATGGATGAAATCCCTGTAGTTGGTTAGTAGTGACCATCTTCCATTGGGGTGGAAGCCCAGCCAAGTTCCTCCGCTCCGAAGGTCTTTTCCCCCATAAAAGCCACTTTCCCACTGATGGATCTTCTCAGTGGGACGATTGAAAAACTCATCACGATTTGCACTTATGATGATTGGGAATTCGGGATGGCTTTGCCAGGAAAATGCTACAAGACACATAGGCTAAAAATAAGGAAAAGGCCGGAATTTCCGGCCTTAGGTGAATTAACGAACTTGTGATTCCTTGAGTGCTGGGTAATCGGTATATCCTTTTTCTCCCGGGGTATAGAAAGTGTCCTTATCAGGACTTGCGAGCTCAGCATTTTGCTCAAAACGCTCAACTAAATCTGGATTGGAAATGTATAATTTGGCGTAAGCAACTGCATCTGCATCACCCTGCTCAATTACTTTGTTTCCTTTTTCCTGATCAAAACCCCCATTGATTACTAGCGTACCTTTATATAACGGTCGAAAGTGCTTTGCAATATGACTTACCAAATAGGTAATAGCTGAAACATCAGAAAATGGCTCTGAGAGATGCAAATAAGCCAAATCGTAATCATTAAGTTTTCTTACGATATACTCAAAAGTCGGGATAGTCTCCTGGTCAGCTGTCATTCCAAATGCACCATTAAGCGAGGGGTTTAGCCTCAATCCAATTTTTTGCTCTGGCATGACCTCTTTCAGCGCCTCTATGATTTCAAAAAGAATTTTTGCTCTATTCTCTATTGATCCGCCATATTCATCCCTTCTAACATTACTGGTAGCATTGAAGAATTGGTGCAGTAAGTAGCCATTCGAACTGTGGATTTCAATTCCATCAAAACCCGCTTCCATGGCATTTTTTCCAGCATTTTTAAAGTCTTCAATTGTTTGCTTGATTTCTGCCCGTGTCATTTCTTTGGGTGTGACAGTTTCTTTGAAGCCTTCTGGGGTAAAGGACTTTTCATTTGGGTTGATGGCAGAAGGAGCTAATGGCAAGTTTCCATCATGAAAGTCTGGATGCGAGATCCTACCAACATGCCAAAGTTGGATAAAAATTTTACCTCCTTTATCGTGAACAGCCTTTGTTACTCCTTTCCAGCCTTCCACTTGTGCATCTGAGTATATTCCCGGAGTATTGATATAGCCCACTCCCTCGGTGGAGACTTGCGATCCTTCCGTTATAATGAGACCAGCAGATGCCCGTTGGGCATAATATTTCTCATGGATTTCAAAGGGTTTGTTGGCAGGATTGTCGGCTCGGCTTCGGGTCATAGGAGCCATCCAAATTCTATTTTTTAGTTCGAGGCCGCCCGCTAAGGTGATAGGCTGTACTAGTGGTTGTTCGTAATTCATAGTCGTAGTTCGGTTAGAAGACAAAAATTCAATGTCTATACAACTAATGTTAAGAAGCATAGGTTCGTTTATACTATAGAATTTATCTTTTGGCGATCCAAATGATGCCATTCATTTAGGCCTTCAAAACCTTTCCAAATAAAGATGTTTCGACCATTTTGATCTTTAAGGGTGGTAGGTTTACCAGCATAAAGCTGGTGTTTTCTGAATAGGATGAAAAGATATTTTTAACTTCAAATATCTTTAAATCAGTAATTTAACACTTTTTAATACGATTAATTTCGTAGATGTTTTGAACTTACGATTCTCTTCGTATATCTTTGCTACGAAAGTCATCGTATACTATCCATGAGCAAGCCAACAGAATCAGAATTAGAAATACTTTCCCTATTGTGGGAATTGAAAGAAGCAAGTGTCCGTCAGGTCCATGAACGCTTGGCAGAAACTAAGGATACAGGATATACGACCACCCTGAAGACCATGCAGAATATGCATGCTAAACAGATGGTCAGCCGTAATGAAACACAGCGGACCCATATTTATAGTCCAGCTACCAACCAGAAGGATACCCAAAAATCCCTACTCAAAAATTTGGTGACAACTGCATTTGGTGGTTCTGCTCAGAAATTGGTGCTCCAAGCTTTGGGTGAAGAAAACCCTTCCAAGGAGGAATTAGATGAAATTCGCGCATTTTTGGACCAACTAGAAAATAAGAAATAATGAATCTGTTAAACGAATGGATTTCCGAAAGTTTGCTTTATGCCATGGGCTGGACACTAGTGCACTCACTTTGGCAATTGATTTTGATTGGAGCTGCGCTGTGGTTAGTGCTGAAAGTTTTTCACAAAAGCAGTCCTGGCTTTAAGTATAATCTCGCATTGGGTGGATTGGGGCTAAGCTTGCTTTTTGCAGTAGCCACTTTTCTATACGAATTATCCAGCTTTAACCCGACACCGTTATGGGAGCGAATAGCATTCGAAGGAATGGTACTAAACGAAGTACAAGCCTCGTCAAGTCTAGGAGTGGAGGGGTTGATCAAAATGCTGATAAATTGGATAGAACTTCAATTACCTCTCTTAGTGAATTTTTGGTTTCTGGGTGCTTTGTTGTTTTTGTTCCGTCTTTTCAACAGTCTTGCTGAAATCAGGACACTTAGAAAATCATCCTCTGAGCCAGAAGATTTCCAATTGGAAAAAATGCTTTATCGTCTTATGGGGAAAATGAATGTCTCCAAAAATGTGGAGATTAAGCTCACTTCTTACGGTGTTTCTCCTGTCACATTCGGCTATTTCAAGCCGATAATACTTATTCCTGCGGCACTTATTTTCCAGCTTACCCCGGTTCAGTTGGAGGCTATTATCGCTCATGAACTGGCTCATGTGAAGCGAAATGATTATTTCGCGAATCTACTTCAATCTGCTTTGGAAATTCTTTTTTTCTATCATCCTTGCTATTGGTGGATGAATCAAACTGTCAAAGAACTGAGAGAGAATGCTGCCGATGATGTAGCAGTGAAAGCAGGAGTTTCACCCCGGGAACTAGCCTACAGCTTGGCAGAAGTATTGAACTTTGCAAAGCAAAACCCGCCTGAGCTAGCCTTGGCAGCTGCTAAGAGAAGGAATCCAACCCTTCAAAGAATCAAAAGAATACTGGGCCACCCAGCCCAGACTTATCCACAAAATCCAATTATCTCTATTCCTATGTTACTTACACTATTATTGAGTGCTGGCCTAATGGCCACAGCACAGCAAGACGTTTCTGTCTCTGTGGAAAAAGCAAAACCGATTTCGGTGGATGTAAATGCCAATGTGAATCAGTCTGTCGAAGTTGACCAGAATGTTGTTACTAATCTTAACCAGAATATCAACACTGAAGTCAATGTTACTATTGATACGATTATCTCGAGTAGTGATACTCTTATAATCAAGAATAGCAATAAAGGATCATTCGTGTACCAGCACAATGGTAAGACTATGGTTTTAGATAGTATGCCTGACCTTGACCTTACCCCTATGCCGCCGTTTCCGGCTGAAGCCATGGCTCCTGTTATGGATTTTGTTATGGCTCCTATACCTCCAATGGACTTCGAGATGGTCCCAATGATGGGCTTTGATACGGGTGATATGCCAATCATGGATTTCATGGTTTCTCCACCGGTTTTCGATTTTGGCCCAGCTATTTATTCTCCGCAAGACACGGTAAATATGACCAAGGCGGAGAAGGATAAATGGAAACAAGAAATGGAGGAACGTGCAGTGGAGTATGCTAAAAAGATGGAGAATTGGGAAGATTCAATGAAGCCGAAATTGGAAGCTTATGAGAAAAAAATGGAGGAATGGCAGAAAGCATACCAACCGAAAATGGAGGCTTTTGAGGAAAAAATGGAAGAATGGCAGAGAGCTTACGAGCCAAAAATGAAGGAATTTGAGGCAAAAATGGAGGAATGGCAGAAAGCAAACGAGCCTAAGATGAAGGAATTTGAGGCGAAAATGAAGGCTTGGCAAGATTCGAACGAACCTAAAATGAAAGAGTACGAGGTGAAAATGAAAGCTTGGGAAAAAGAGATGCAGCCAAAAATGGAGGAATTCCACCGCAAAATGGAAGTTTGGCAAAAAGAGAATGCAGCCAAAATTGAGGAATATCAGAATAAGCTTAAACAAGAATCAGAGAAAAAAGACGATAACAACTAGACCTGCTGTTCTTCTTCTTTCAATGCATTCTTTAAGATAATTGTGTGTTGATGCTTTGAAAAAGACCTGTCCCTTGGGCGGGTCTTTTTTGTTTGGGTTTTCGGGTTTAGTGCAATGGGCAGAGTTGGTCAAGCCGCCATTGATGTAAAGCAGGATTTTTTTAAAGGCAATTGTCCGTCCTTTTTTATGGGCCAAATTTTAATCGGCTCCATTTATAGCACGCTGATCTAAGTTTATACCAAATTTATGGGGAAATACCCCACTTTTCTTTTGAGGTTCAGTGCACTGTGCCATAGATCTTCTTTGAAGACCTCCAAATTCAAGTATTATGGCCTGTATAGCCCCATTTTGGGGAATATCTAACCGCTTCCTAATCAAGATTATACCCTCACAATTATCCATGATTTTTTACGGTGAAATATTGGGATGGAATAAAGATTTGACTACTTTTAAGTCAAAGTGGTAAATTGTGGAGGAAAGTGGTAGAAAGTGGAGAGCATTTTGCTACTTTTGTTTTTACATCATTCTAAAGAGTTCAGGAAATTATGTTCAACAGTCAATACGATTGCAAGCTAGATCCCAAAGGGCGTCTGGTGTTGCCGGCCAAGATCAAGGCGGCAATTCCGGAGGCTAATGGAGCTACGCTTATGCTTCGGATGGCTGAAGATAGATGTTTGGCTCTTTATCCCATGGTGGAATACAAGAAACTTGAGAATCAGATCAAGTCTCTTTCCATCCACAACCCAGAGCAAAGGATGTTGCAGCGCTCCTTTTTCAATTCAGTCGTCGATATAGAGTTGGATAGTGCAGGTCGCTTGTTGATCCCAAAGGCCTACCAGGCCTATGCAGGTCTTGAAAAAGATGTGATAGTGATAGGAAATGGAGGGAGGATCGAATTCTGGAATCAAGAAAATTATAGCAAGAATATCATAGTTGATCCCGCGGACTTATCTGGTCTAATGGAGAAATATCTCTCATAAACTCATGACAGAGTCAGTTTACCATATCCCAGTGATGCTAGCCGAATGCATTGAAGGCTTGTCTATTGATCCCAATGGGATTTACGTAGATGTGACTTTTGGAGGAGGTGGGCATTCCCGCGAGATTCTCAAACATCTGGATAAGGGGCATTTGTATGCTTTTGATCAAGACCTGGATGCGGAGGCTAATAGTATTGCAAGCGGGAACTTCACTTTTGTCGCAGCCAATTTCAGGGATTTGAAAAAATACCTGAGGCTTCATGGGGTGAAGAAAGTTGATGGGATTTTGGCCGACTTGGGGATCTCATCTCATCAGATTGATGAGCCAAGCCGGGGCTTTTCTACCAGGTTCAGTGGCAGCTTGGATATGCGGATGAATCAATCTGCTGATATTTCTGCAAAAGAGGTCTTAAATACCTACGACGAGGGGAGGTTACATAAGATTTTCGGAATGTATGGTGAGGTGAAAAATGCCAAGACTTTGGCACAGGCTATCGTTTCCGAAAGGGCTTCACTGCCATTCGAAACCACAGAAGGGCTTACTGCCTTTTTGAAAAAATATGCTCCGCGGGGCAAAGACTTTAAATATTACGCTCAGGTCTTTCAGGCATTGAGGATAGAAGTAAACGATGAGATGGGGGCTTTAGAAGAAATGCTGGTGGATGCAGTCGATCTGCTTAAGCCTGAAGGGCGGTTGGTAGTGATGAGCTATCACAGTTTGGAAGACCGATTGGTTAAAAATCTGATGATCAAAGGAAAATACCAAGGTGAGGTGGAGAAGGATTTCTATGGAAATCTAATCAGGCCTCTAGAGCCAATCAGCAGGGGAGCGGTGGTGGCGGATGCAGATGAAATCGCATCTAATCCACGTGCAAGAAGTGCAAAACTCAGAATAGCGAAGAAGATAGAGGTATGAGCAATAATACTTTCAGAAAAAAACTAAAGTCAGGCAATAAGCCAAAAGTTGGCTCTCGCAAGTCCATCTTTAGCTGGATCGAAGAGAAGCTGGATATCACCGGGGTGTTGGGTGAAGGAGTGCCTGTTCAGTTGGTTCCTCCGGTTGGATTTGTTGCTTTTTTGGCTTTGATCTATATCTGGAGCAATCACCGCGCGGAAAATATGGTGCGAAAGATTGAAAAAGCACAGCAGGAAGTAGAAGATCTCCGTGCGGATGTCACTACGCTGGAGGCAGAATACATGCTGAGCAGCATGCAGTCTGAGGTGGCGAAGCGTGTTGCCGAACAAGGAATAGTTGAGCTCAATCAACCACCGATAAAAATCGAGGTAGAAAAGTGAATTTCAAGAGATCCATATTGATCCGAGTACGGGTGGTGTTCATCCTGATAGCACTGTGCTCAGCGGCTATACCGTTTAAGATCGCCAAGCTTCAGATGGCGGATGGAGATGTATGGCGTGAAAAAGCTGAGACTATTAATTTCCAATACAGAGAGGTGCCAGCCACCAGAGGTAATATTTATGCAAGTGATGGAAGTTTATTGGCAACCAGCTTACCTTTTTATAGAGTGGCGCTGGATCCTACCATAGCTAAGGCTGATAGCTACAAAGCCGGAATTGACTCGTTGGCAAAAATGCTGTCCTCTTATTATAAAGATAAGTCGGCAGCTTCCTATAAAAGAATGATCAATGATGCCAGGCTGGAGAATAAGCGCTACCTGGTGTTGAACAGAAAGCAGATCGGCTATCAGGGGATGCAGGAAATGTCCACTTGGCCGATTTTCAGAAATGGTAGATTGGGGGGTGGAGTGATCTTCGAGAAGGTAGAAAAAAGATATAGACCGTTTAATTCCCTTGCCAGCCGTACAGTTGGCTTTTTGAATGAAGATGAGTATGGAGCGGGGATAGAGTACAGTTTCAATAACTACCTACAGGGTCAGGATGGGAAGGCACTTTTCCAACGATTAGCTGGAGGGAGCTGGAAACCGGTTTTTGATGCAGAAGATGTAAAGCCTGAGAATGGCTATGATATTACCACTACGTTGGATGTTAATATTCAGGATGTTGCTGAAACTGCCTTAAGACGTCAATTGACAGACAGGGAAGCCGAATTTGGTGCAGTGATCGTGATGGAGGTAAAGACTGGGCAGATCAAGGCGATCACCAATTTGCAGCGCAATAAAAGTGGCAATGGCTATGGGGAGAATTACAATTTTGCCATCGGAGATCAGGGAAATACAGAGCCTGGATCAACATTCAAGCTTCTCTCTATGCTTGCGCTTTTGGAAGAAAATAAAATCACACTAGAAGAAACGGTAGAAACTGGAAATGGTGCCCACAAATTTTATAATCAGGTGATGCGTGATGCTAAGAATGGGGGGTTTGGCACATTGACGATCCGTGAGGCGTTTGAGAAATCTTCCAATGTAGGTATCTCCAAATTGGTCGATGAGCATTTCGGTTCTAGTCCTTCCAAATTTATGGCTTATATCGATAAAGTTGGGCTGAGGGAACCATTTGGTTTTCAGCTGGTCGGGGAGGGTAAGCCCTTTTTTAAAAAGCCGGGAGCGAAGGACTGGTACGGGACTTCACTCCCATGGATCTCCATAGGCTACGAGTCGAAGCTAAATCCTCTTCATACGCTAGCGCTGTATAATGCGGTGGCAAATGGCGGGAAAATGATGAAGCCCTATATCGTGAAATCTATTTCCAAAGGGAACATTCCAGAGCAGCAGTACGAGCCTGAAGTAGTGCGGAAACAAATTGCTTCAGAAAAAAACATCAAACTGCTACAGGGGCTATTAGAAGGCGTAGTGGAGCGGGGTACAGCTAAAAATATAGCGAATGCAGACTATAAGATTGCCGGCAAAACAGGAACCGCTCAGAAGCTGGTCAACGGAAGATATACGCGGAATTACTACACCAGTTTTGCAGGATATTTTCCTGCCGATCACCCCAAGTATTCCATGGTTGTGGTGATCGACAGCCCAAAAGGTTTTGCAGCTTACGGGGGCGATGTGTCAGCACCGGTATTCAAGGAAATCGCAGACAAGATCTACGCACTTGACATAGAATTGAATCCGGATAATCAACAGGAAATAGTAAGGGCAGAAGCAGCAGGAACCCAGCTGCCTTATGTGAAAGCAGGAAAAGCGGAAGAGCTGCAGGAAATCTTTCAAAAATTGGGGCTAAAAGCATCTGCAGCTAACCCGGAAGAGTGGGTGAAGACAGTGTCTCATGAAGCCAGCGTAGAAATGAATGTCAATGACACGGATCAATCATTTGTTCCTGATGTGTCGGGGCTTCCTCTTAGAGATGCGCTTTTCATTCTGGAGAATAAGGGCTTAAAAGTCAATTATTCAGGAAAAGGCAGAGTGAAAGGGCAGTCTATCTCGCCTGGATCAGCTTTGGTCCAAAATGCAACTATCAATCTGGTATTAGGATAAATGAAAGTACTCAAAGACATATTATATAAAGTATCACTTACCTCTACCACAGGAGACATGGAGTTGGGAGTGAAAGATATTGTCTTTGACAGCCGGAAGGTGACAGCCGGAAGTGTTTTTGTTGCAGTCAAAGGTACTCAGGCAGATGGACACGAATTTATTGACAAAGCAATTGGACTAGGTGCTCAGAGTATAGTTTGTGAGCATTTACCGGAAAAACTTCTCGACGGCGTGACTTATGTCGAAGTAGTGAACTCTGCGCGTGCGCTGGGTATCATGGCAAGTAATTACTTTGACAATCCATCCGAGACTATCAAAGTAGTAGCTATCACAGGAACCAATGGAAAGACTACGACAGCTACACTGTTGCATCAGTTATTTATGCGGATGGGCTACAGTACTGGCCTGCTTTCTACGGTGGAAAATAAAATCAACGAAACAGTAATCCATGCGACCCATACTACGCCGGATGCGGTGAGTGTACAGGCTTTGCTTCGCAAAATGGTCATGGATGGTTGTACCCATTGCTTTATGGAAGCCAGTTCTCATGCGATTGTGCAGGAAAGAATAGCGGGATTGAAGCTCGCAGGAGCTGTTTTTACAAACATCAGCCACGACCATTTGGATTATCATGGCACCTTTGATGAGTATATCAAAGCTAAGAAAAAGTTGTTTGATGAGCTTCCAAAGGATGCCTTTGCGTTGGTGAATGGCGATGATAAAAGGGGTTTAGTAATGCTTCAGAACTGCAAGGCGTCTCATCAGACATTTGCCTTAAAGTCACCGGCTGACTTTAAGGCAAAGATCATTTCTAACACCTTAGAAGGACTTGAATTGGATATCAATGGCAAGTTGATTTGGTTCAGGATGATTGGCGCATTCAATGCCTATAATCTCTTGGGGGTTCTGGGGGTCACGGTCCTGTTGGGTGAAGAGGAGGATGAAGTTCTTCGTGAGCTTTCCGGGATACGCGGAGCCAAAGGGCGTTTTGACAGGATTTCTATAGCGGGCATTACGGCAATTGTGGATTATGCACATACTCCTGATGCCTTGGACAATGTACTCAAGACCATAAATGGCGCAAGAACAGGTGGAGAGCAATTGATTACAGTAGTAGGATGTGGAGGAAATCGGGATAAAACAAAGCGTCCCGTCATGGCAAAAATTGCTGTTCAGGAAAGTGACAAAGCAATACTTACTTCTGACAATCCCCGATTTGAGGACCCCTCAGAAATATTAAAAGATATGCAGGCTGGTGTAGGTCCGTCTGAAATCAGGAAAACATTAACCATTGTGGATCGCAGAGAAGCTATTAAGACAGCATGTATGCTTTCGCAAAAAGGCGATATCATCCTGATTGCCGGTAAAGGACATGAGGATTATCAGGAAATAAAAGGAGTGAAACACCACTTCGACGATACTGAAGTAGTAACCGAATTTTTACAACAATTGACACAAAACTGAGATGTTATATCCGATTTTTGATTATTTGGACAAAGTGCTGGATATCCCTGGAGCAGGGGTGTTTAAATACATCTCGTTCCGTGCGGGTATGGCATCACTTTTTTCATTGGTCATTACCATCTCTTTTGGCCATAAAATCATCGCTTGGATCAGAAATCAGCAGATAGGAGAGACTGTGAGAGATCTTGGATTGGAAGGGCAAAATCAAAAGAAAGGAACACCTACGATGGGAGGCCTGATGATCATGGCTGCTATTCTGATTCCGACTTTACTTTTCGCTGACCTGAACAACATCTATATTATACTTCTGCTTATTACTACCGTTTGGTTGGGAACTATAGGCTTTATAGATGATTACATCAAGGTTTTTAAGAAAAACAAAGAAGGACTGGCCGGTAGGTTTAAAATTATAGGACAAGTCGGTATTGGCATTATCGTTGGTTCTACGCTTTATTTTAATGAGAGTGTAGTTATCCGCGAATTTACCAATCCTGTGTCCATAGAAGAAGGAGTAATAGAAACACCGGCTTTCAGAGATGTGAAGGTGGCTAAGACCACCATCCCGTTCACCAAAAATAATGAATTGAATTACGAGAAAATGCTCGGCTTTATGGGGGAAGCGATGACTCCGATCCTGTACATTTTCGTGGTGACATTTATTATTACAGCTGTCTCTAATGGAGCAAACATCACAGATGGAATAGACGGGCTGGCAGCTGGGACGTCGGCTATTATTGGATTGACTATAGCAATTTTCGCATATATATCCGGCAACGCCATTTTCTCTTCCTACCTCAACATCATGTATATCCCCAATTCAGGAGAGCTGGTAATATTCGCTTCGGCATTTATTGGTGCTTGTGTGGGATTCCTTTGGTACAATGCTTATCCGGCTCAGGTATTCATGGGGGATACAGGCAGCTTGATGCTGGGGGGAGTAATAGCTGTTTTGGCACTGACACTTCGCAAAGAATTGCTAATTCCGGTGATGTGCGGGGTGTTTGTAATCGAGAATGTCAGCGTAATGCTCCAGGTGGGCTACTTCAAATACACGAGAAAAAAATATGGTGAAGGCAGGAGAATATTCCTGATGTCTCCGCTTCATCATCATTACCAAAAGAAAAATATTCCCGAGGCCAAGATCGTAACCAGATTCTGGATCGTGGGGATTCTTCTTGCAGTAGTCACTTTAGCCACATTAAAATTGAGATAAAAGATATGAAACAATTGGCCATTCTGGGTGCAGGAGAAAGTGGATTGGGAGCAGCGATGCTTGCTAAGCAGAAGGGCTATGCTGTTTTTGTATCTGATGTCGGGCAGATTTCACCAGCGAGAAAAATTGAACTGGAGCGATTGGAGATTCCATTTGAAGAAGGAAAGCATTCAGAACAGCATATTCTAAATGCTGATCTAATCATCAAAAGCCCTGGTATTTCGCCTAAATCTGAACTTGTAGCAAAGGCAATGTTGGCAGGCATATCGATTATCGATGAGTTGGAGTTTGCCTTCGGATACAGCAATGGTAAAGTGATCGCTATCACCGGTACCAATGGAAAGACTACCACAACTCTCCTTACTTATCATCTGATGAAGGAAGCAGGGTTGGATGTAGGATTGGCTGGAAATGTGGGAAAAAGCTGGGCCGGCCAATTGTTGGAAGGGGATCATGAATGGTGGGTAATTGAATGCAGTAGTTTCCAGATTGATGGATTTGAAAGCTTCAGGCCACATATCGCTGTTCTAACGAATATCACCCCAGATCACTTAGATCGTTACGACTATCAGATTGATAAATACATAGATTCTAAAGTGGCGGTTTTCAAAAATATGAGAGCCACTGATCAGGCAATTCTGTACGCAGAAGACGTATTGACGCTGGAAGCGCTAAAGAACAGAACTATCCTTCCTATTCAAAATTGGATTTCATTAGAGACGGCCCAGCCTAAGGGAGGGCATTTTCATGGGGCTTCTCTAAGAATCAATATAGCCGATAAATCTGCGAGTATTCCACTTGCAGCCCTTCCTATCAAAGGAAAGCATAATATGTTAAATGCGTTTTTTGCCGGTTCTGCTGCCTTAGCAGCCGGAGTTGACGGGCAAGCGATGATTGCGGGATTCCAAACGTTCAAAAATGCACCTCACCGCATGGAGTTCATCAGGGAAGTTGATGGTGTGCAGTATGTAAATGATAGCAAAGGTACGAATGTAGAAGCTACAGTTTATGCTTTGGGAAGTTACGAAAACCCATTAATCTGGATCGCTGGAGGTGTGGACAAAGGGAATGATTACTCTATTCTGTTACCATGTGTAAACGAGAAGGTGAAATCGCTGATCTGTCTTGGAAAAGACAACGAGAAATTAAAAACGGCTTTTGTGACCGCTGTGCCGAATATCCGGGAGACTCAGGACATGGCCCAGGCAGTAAAGTGGGGACAAGAACTGGGGCAATCAGGTGACGTGGTCTTGCTTTCTCCGGCATGTGCAAGCTTTGACCTGTTTAAAAATTATGAAGACCGAGGGGAGCAGTTCCGTCAGGCAGTTGAAAATCTAAATCCAAAGTCTCCAAATGAATCAGTTTAAAGCATGGATCGACAGGAATTTCAAAGGCGACCCCATCATCTGGGGGATTGTAATTCTATTGTCTCTTTTTAGCATCCTGGTTGTGTATTCTGCTACTGGCTCGTTAGCATATAAGTATGCGGGAGGAAATACGGAAATCTACCTCATTAGACATTCTATGTTGATTTTTGTATCGCTGATAGTGATGTGGTTTGCGCATAAAATTCCTTATAGAAAGTATGCCATATATGCCAGGCTAGGAGTGATTATCTCTATCCCGCTTTTGTTGGTTACTTACCTTTTCGGTTCCAATATCAACGAAGCCAACCGCTGGATCACAATTCCGGTAATCAATCAGGCTTTCCAACCTTCAGATTTGGCAAAACTAGCCTTGATCGCCTCAATAGCTGGAATGCTGGCCAGGCGACAAAACAACATTAAAGACTTTAAAAGCACTTTTGTGCCCATCATTATCGCAATAGGCTTGATCAGTGGTTTGATTGCCATGGCAAACTTCTCTACAGCCATATTGCTTTTGATGACCTGTCTTTTGATTATGTTCATCGGTAGAGTCCCTGTCAAGTATTTGGCAATGGTGTTGATGGTTGGCATTTTGGGCTTGATTACGGCAGGGTTTATAGGACAAAGAGGTGCTACCCTTGTATCACGTGTGGAGGATTTCATGAACAAGGATGAAATTCCTTTTCAGGCTGAGCAGTCCTACATCGCCATTGCCACAGGTGGGATCGGCGGGAAAGGTCCCGGGAACAGTGAGCAGAGGAACTCGCTACCGCATCCATATTCAGATTTTATCTACGCGATCATCATCGAAGAATACGGGCTAATCGGGGGCTTTTCTGTACTCTTCCTTTACCTAGCACTTCTTTACAGGGGAATGCGAATCGTGGCCAATTCAAATAAAGCATTTGGAGGATTATTATCTGCGGGATTGAGTTTTGCTTTGGTTATTCAGGCCTTGGTAAATATGGCGGTGGCCGTAGGATTGGGCCCGATTACAGGGTTGCCTCTTCCGCTCTTAAGTATGGGAGGAACCTCCCTGATATTTACAGGGATATCCCTGGGGATTATTCTCTCGGTGAGCCGAGGTGATCATCAGGATGAGTCGCAGACTAGCTCGGCATTTGGAAATAGAACAAGACTTAAAACAGCCTAATTATTAACGAGCAACGCACATATCGCATTTTAATCAGTGGTGGAGGTACCGGGGGGCATATCTACCCGGCTATCGCTATCGCAAATGCCTGGAAAGAAAAGCATCCTTTCAGTGAGATCTTATTTGTTGGCGCGTTGGGGAAAATGGAGATGCAAAAAGTCCCTGAGGCTGGGTACAAAATAAAAGGGCTTCCTGTAGCTGGTCTGCAAAGGAGCTTGACTATTGAAAACCTCAAGTTTCCTTTCAAACTGTTGAAAAGCCTGACCCAAGCTTCACAAATCATCAAGGACTTCAACCCGGATGCAGTGGTAGGAGTCGGAGGATATGCAAGTGGACCGGTGCTTTACGCTGCTCAAGTGAAAGGTATTCCTACCCTGGTGCAGGAGCAAAATTCCTACGCAGGTTTGACTAATAAAATTCTGGCTAAAAGAGCAAAAAAAATCTGTGTGGCTTATCCGGAGATGGATCGCTTCTTTCCAACGGATAGAATTGCCTATACAGGGAATCCTGTTCGGAAGGACATTCTGGATTTGTCTGGAAAAAGAGAAAAGGCTCTTGCTCATTTTGGGTTGGACCCTGCTAAGAAAACCCTTCTGGTTTTGGGTGGGTCTCTGGGCGCCAGAACACTTAATCAAGCAGTGTTAGCCGATATGCAAAAACTGGATAATGAAGGCTATCAGGTGCTTTGGCAGTGCGGTAAGTTTTATTTCCAAGAAATGAAATCCCGGTTGGCTGATTCAGGGCTGAAGAAAATTCATCTACATGAATTTATCCGTGAGATGGATTTGGCCTATGCAGCGGCAGATGTGATCGTCTCAAGGGCCGGCGCCTTGTCGGTTTCAGAGCTTTCGCTTGTGGGCAAGCCGGTGATTTTTATTCCCTCTCCCAATGTGGCTGAAGATCATCAGACCAAAAATGCCATGGCCTATGTAAGTCATGAAGCGGCATTGTTAGTAAAAGACTCAGAAGCAGTAGGTGCATTGGAACAACAAGTAACTAAGCTAATGAAAGATGCTAAGCTCTCCGGGGAATTGGGGAGAAATATAAGGAATATGGCTAAGCCGGATGCGGCCGATGCCATAGTGAAAGAAATAGAACAATTGATTGCATGAGTTTCGAAGGTATAAATAGCGTCCATTTGCTCGGTATCGGAGGTATAGGCATGAGTGCCTTGGCCCGATGGTTCGGCCATGAAGGATTTGCTGTGTCTGGTTATGACCGCACACCTTCACCACTTACGGATGAATTGATCGCAGAAGGGATGCAGATTTCCTTCGTGGATGAGTTAGGTACTATTCCGAAGGCAATCGTAGATAGTCCTGAAAACGCGTTGATCATCTGGACTCCTGCTCTTCCAAAGGAGAGTGTGCAACTGAACTTCTTCCGAGGGAATGATTTCCAACTCAGGAAGAGATCTGAAGTGCTGGGGATGTTGACAAGTGCCTATTACACCATTGCCGTAGCAGGAACGCATGGCAAGACTACTACTTCTTCCCTGGTGGCCCATATGCTGAAATCTGCTGGAAAGCCCGTAGTGGCATTTCTAGGTGGAATCACCCAGAACTACCAGAGTAATCTGATTTTGGGAGATAAAAAGTCCAAAGAACCAGCCTTGGTAGTAGTAGAAGCCGATGAGTTTGACCGCTCATTCCTAAGACTTCATCCGAATGAAATCGTGCTTACCAGCGTAGATCCGGATCATTTGGATGTCTATGGAGATGAACAGCAGATACTTGCTGGATTTCTGGAGTTTGTCAAACTGGTAGATAACAAAGGAAGAGTATATATACAACATACTGCAGCGCAGCGGCTGGGTGACGAAAAGCTTCCCAGAGTATCCACCCGGGAATACGGACTTCGCTCTTCAGGGATTCGTGCAGAGAACATTCAGGCTAAGTCAGGGTCTTTTGTGTTCGATTATATTGATGGAAAGCAGGAGATTAAAGGGTTGGAGTTATTTATTCCAGGCTTTCATAATGTGGAAAATGCATTGGCTGCAATTGCCATAGCCTTGGATCACCAGATTTCAGAAGAGCAGATCAGAGAAGGGATCAGCTCCTTTAGGGGAGTAAAGAGAAGATTTGAGATTCATGTAAATGAAGGAAATCATGTCTTCATCGATGACTATGCGCACCATCCTGAAGAGATCAGGGCTTGTTTGAGTTCGGTGAGGGCAATGTTTCCGACGAAGAAATTGACAGTGATTTTCCAGCCGCATTTGTTCACGCGCACAAGGGATTTTGCGGAAGGATTCTCTGAAAGTCTCTCGTTGGCAGATTCAGTGATTTTGCTTGATATCTATCCTGCAAGAGAGCTCCCTATTGAAGGAGTGACTGCTGCCATGCTTTTGGATGGAATCAATACCAGTCACAAGGTATTGGTGGAGAAAGAGAATCTGATGCGGCATTTGGATCAGGCTTCGCCTGAAGTTTTGGTGACACTAGGCGCCGGAGATATAGATCGCTTGGTTCCTGCAATCGCTGCCTGGATGAAAGAAGGACTTAACAGATACGCAATATGAAAAAGGCAAACATAAAGAGAATGCTCGCTTTTGTAGTGCTCAGTCTGGTGCTGGTCGGCTTTATAGGTTTTGTGGAAAAGCAAACGCTATATAAGACCTTCCAGGGAACTGAAATAAATATTGAAGGAGTGAGTGGAGTCTATTTCGTAGAGGATGATGAAATCACTAAAATCCTGAATGAGGCATTCCCTGAGTTGAAGCCAGGGCTGATGCTAGATGAAGTGCCGATGAAAGAGATTGAAACCAGGCTGCTAGGCCATCCTTTTGTAAGGACAGTGGAAGCGATGCTGGGACAAAAAGGTATTCTGAATCTCAGTATCAGCCAGCATCAACCGATTGCGAGGATTGCCCAGCCTATGGCTGCAGATGGCTACATCACAACGGAAGGCAAAGTAATTCCCACTTCTACTTCATACACTAGCCGTGTGCTGATTTTGGAAGGAGACTATGCAGAAATTCTAATGGATAAGGGAAACATCAGCACTGATATGCCGGAGTTGATGGACCTGATCACTTTCATCACTGAAGATGAATTCTGGAATGCTCAGATTACTGAATTGGAAGTGAATTCAAGGGATAATATCCGTCTCTTTCAGCAAGTAGGGAGGCAAGTCATTGAGTTTGGAGATGCTCATGATATAGCAAATAAGTTTGACCGTATTGCGGTCTTTTATAAAGAAATATTGCCCCGTAAGGGCTGGAATGCTTACCACCGGGTAAGTGTAAAGTTTAAGGATCAAATCGTCTGTGAATAATAGCTTGGATATGGAAAACAAAGAATTAATTGTAGGACTGGACATTGGGACAACCAAGATCTGTGTCATTGTGGGACGCAAAAATGAGTATGGCAAGCTCGAGGTGCTGGGCATGGGCAAAGCTGTTTCTGACGGAGTTGATCGCGGGGTAGTTACCAATATCGACAAAACTGTCCATGCGATAGAAAAAGCTGTAGAAGAAGCCTCAGAAATGGCTAACGTGGATATCGTCGATGTTATTGTAGGGATTGCAGGTCAGCATATCCAAAGTAAGATTCAAAGTGGTAGCATCATGCGCCAGCCAACGGATGATGAGATTACCATCGAAGATGTAAGAAGACTTTCCAGTGAAATGGAGAACATCCTGATTCCTCCGGGAAATACAATTATTCACGTAATGCCGCAAGATTATACTGTGGATTACGAAGGTGGTATCAAAGATCCTGTAGGGATGTCGGGTACACGTCTGGAAGCTGATTTCCATATCATAACAGCTCAGACCACTGCTATTAATAATATCAACAGGTGTGTTCGGCGTGCAGATTTAGTTTCCAAGCAACTGATTCTGGAACCATTGGCGAGTTCACTGTCCGTACTGAGCGATGATGAAAAAGAAGCAGGTGTTTGCCTGATTGATATTGGAGGCGGTACCACAGACATTGCCATTTTCTACGAGAATATTATCCGTCATACCGCAGTAATTCCTTTGGGTGGTAACATTATTACCAAAGACATCAAAGAAGGATGTATGGTGATGCAAAATCAGGCAGAACTCCTGAAGACAAAATTTGGCAAAGCGATCACAGAAGAAGCTAATCCAAATGAAATCGTGTCAATTCCTGGTTTAAGAAATAGAGCCCCAAAGGAAATTTCCATACGAAATCTGGCTTCCATCATTCAGGCGAGGATGGAAGAAATCATTGAGATCGTACAGAATGAGATTATGCAAAGCGGGCATTACAAAAAACTTGCAGGTGGAATAGTCCTGACAGGCGGTGGCTCACAATTGCAATTTATAAGTCAGCTATTTGAATATATGACTGGGCTGGATACAAGAATAGGTTACCCCAATGAGCATTTGGGCAAGTCTGTGATTGAGGAGGTGAAGAGTCCAATGTACGCAACTTCTGTAGGGCTGGTACTTGCGGGTTTCAAAGCGCTTGATGATAGAGATCAGGGATATGCAAATCGTACTGCCAATGGAAAACATATAAAAAGACCAAAAAATATAGAGATCAATCCAAGAGATATTTTCGATAAAATCGCCGGAAGACTGAAAGGTATTCTGAGCGATGACATCGGTGATGATATTAACTACTAGGGCTTATGATTGGGGGAGATTGCTGGCACTGCCGTCAATTTCCCTATTTATAAATCCACTAATAACAACCATAGAAAATTTCACCAATAACAATAAATATGTCAGATAACATGAAAGATTACAGATTTGATTTACACAAAAACCCCAAGTCGATTATAAAAGTAATCGGCGTAGGTGGAGGCGGCTCTAATGCCGTAAACCACATGTTTGGACTAGGGATTAAGGACGTAGAGTTTGTGGTAGTCAATACCGATGCGCAGGCACTTAAGTCTAGTCCGGTACCTCTTAGGTTGCAACTTGGCGCTAATTTGACCGAAGGTTTAGGTGCTGGTGCAAATCCTGAACAAGGAAAGAATGCCGCCATAGAATCAGAGGATGAGATCCGCGAGCTACTGGCTGATAATACCAAGATGGTGTTTATCACAGCTGGAATGGGCGGAGGAACCGGTACGGGTGCAGCTCCTGTAGTAGCTAGGATAGCAAAAGAGCTTAATATCCTGACCGTTGGTATTGTGACCGCTCCGTTCATGTTTGAAGGGAAGAAAAAAATGAATGTTGCCCAGTCCGGTATCGAAGCACTACGTGAGAATTGCGATACGGTGTTGGTTATTTTGAATGACAAGTTGAGAGAGATCTATGGCAATCTTGCTATCAGAACTGCTTTCAGTAAAGCAGATGATATTTTATCTACTGCGGCAAGATCTATTGCTGAAATCATCACTGTTCACCAGGATGTCAACGTGGATTTTGAAGATGTAAAGACAGTAATGAAAGACGCGGGCGCTGCTGTGATGGGTTCTTCTACTGAGGAAGGTGAAGGACGTGCGATCCGAGCCGCAGGTGCTGCGATCTCCTCTCCATTACTCAATAATGTAGATATCAAAGGAGCAGAGAAAATCTTGCTTTCTATCATGTCTGGTGAAGACGAGGAATTATCAATGGACGAATTGAGTGAAATCACTGAGTACATCCAGGAGAAAGCGGGTGACAATGCAGAAGTGATCTTCGGTCAAGGTATTGATGCAGAATTGGGCAGAGCTATCCGTGTGACGGTGATTGCCACAGGTTTTCAAATGGACAGATTGCAAGGGACTACCAAGAAAGTAGAAGCCCCTAAAGCAGTAGTAACCCCGACTCCCGCACCAGCGGAAAGCACTCCCGTGCAAGAAGAGGAAAAGACAGTGATCAATTTGGACTCGGGAAAATCCGAAAAAGTAAAGGAAGAGTCTGTTGCTAACGGATCTACTTTCGTGTTTTCTATGCCAAAAACTCCAGCACCTGCGCCTGCCCCAGAAGTAAAGCCAGTTGCTGAAACTCCAAGAGAAGAAGAGCCAATCGAAGAGGCTAAACCAGCTGCAAAGAAAGAAAGCCTATTTACTTTCATGAAGCCTAAGGAAGAAGTGAAAGCTGAAGCCCCAAAGCCTGCTCAGGAAAAAATTGTGCATGATCTTTTCGAAGAGGAAGAAGAAAAGAAAAAGGTAGAAGAACCTCAGAAAGAGGAGCCGGCATCACCAGCTTTTGCAAATGATTATTATGAGCAAATGAAGCAAAAGGCGATTCAAAGAGCGCACGAGCGTTTTGAAAAGCTCAAAGGAAACCGCGCTTTCAACCCGACTCCGGAAGAATTGAAGGAGAAAATGGAAGTGCCGGCTTATCAGCGTAAGAATGTAGTTCTAAATGAACCTCAGCATAGCTCAGAGCCAAGTATCAGCAAGTACAATTTGAGCGATGACAATGAGATACTAGGAAATAATAGATTCCTGCACGATAATGTGGACTAAATCCTAGAAATCAAGCAGCATGTCTGCCTGGGTCTGCAGCAAGTCCATGTACAGCCTGTTGGTGAGCAGGTTATCTGACATATTTTGCTCTATTTTAGCCAGTTTTGGCTTGAGAGCTAGGACATGCATTCCCAGATAGTGGAAGATGTCGGTAAGGTGGCTCATTGCGATGCCACCGCCGCCTATTCCAGATGAAATGCCCACTAAAGCACATTTTTTGTTCCTAAAGGTATTAGGATAAGTCATCCCGTCTATAAAGGTTTTTAGAATTCCCGGGAAAGAGCCGTTATATTCTGGCACGATGAAAACAAATTTTTTCCCATCCACCAGTTGATCGTGAAACTCATTATATAAGTCATGCTTTCCATTATTTTCATACAAAGCATTCTCAATAAAGTCACTGGGTAAGTTTTCCAATTCAAGGATTTCGGATTCCTCACCTCTATCTTTGAGAATAGTTTGATATAGCTCAGCGATGGTTTTTGAAACAGAATTCTTGCGGTTGGTTCCTACGATTATCTTGATCATTTTTCTGGTTTTTCTGAAAGGAATACATTCTTGCCTAGGCAAAAGTTCGAAGCTAGCAGGTAATTTATATATTTAGGGCTGGCAAAATACTACTTATGAACTACCTAAATCAAATCTCAGAAGCAGCATCTTTTATTCGCTCACAATATACCAGTGAAGTGTCAACAGCGATCATTCTCGGAACAGGACTCGGACATTTGGGGGATCAAATCACCATTGAAAGGGAAATTGATTACGCTGATATCCCAAATTTCCCACTTTCTACTGTAGAGAGCCATTCCGGTAAATTGATTTTTGGCGAGCTTTCGGGGAAAAAAGTCATGGCGATGAAAGGTCGCTTTCATTATTACGAAGGTTATTCTATGCAGGAAGTTACTTTTCCGATCCGTGTGATGAAAAAACTCGGAGTGAAAACGTTGCTTATCTCCAACGCTTCAGGAGGTCTCAATCCAGATCAGGAGGTAGGTGATGTGATGGTAATTCGTGACCAGATAGACTTATTTCCAGAAAGCCCACTGCGAGGAAAGCATTACGAGGAATTTGGTCCAAGATTTCCGGATATGAGCGATGCTTATTCTACAGATTTGAACGCAATAGCATTAGGTTACGCTAAAGAAAATAATTTTAGGGTTCATACTGGGATTTATGTGGGAGTTCAAGGGCCAAATCTGGAAACTCCTGCAGAATACAAGTATCTGCGGGGATTAGGAGCAGATGCTGTAGGGATGAGTACAGTGCCCGAAGTGATCGTGGCCAGACAAATGGGAATAGCCGTTTTTGGTGTTTCTGCAATTACTGATTTGGGGGTAGAAGGTAAAATTGAACCAGTTACCATAGCTGCAGTACTTGCTGCCGCTGCGAAAGCTGAACCTGTGATGGCTGAGCTCATCAAGGAATTGCTGAGGCACATTGGTTGAAAAGAGAACTTCTCAGCTGCCCTGCTTCTGCAGTAGTAGGTCTAATTGGATTTTTAAACCATGTAGTCACGAAGAGATCCTAGATTAGATCCATTCCTTTCTGCACAAACACTAATGTTTTTCTATAGCATCAAAGGGTGAACTTCATATCTAGGGTTGTTTCTATGCTTGTACCTCGCTTTTAATAATGAGGAAATCCTAAATTTTGATACAGCTAAGACTATGCATTGGAGTGAAGAAACATTTGCCAAAATCTTCTAGGTGATCCTGAGACCTTGCGACATTCAGAATTATACCACAAGGGTTTCTTACTCCGTTCGGTACGGGAGACGCCTACCAGCTCGTCGGCTTATAATCTTTCAGAAACTTACCGTTCCAGTGTTTTCCCGAATTGATCCCATCAAATAACGGATCCAGCACCCGGGCAGCTCCATCGACTATATCCAGTGGGGGCTGGAAGTCGTGCACTTCCTGCTTTCGCTTCGCAAGTTCGGCGGGATCTTCATCCGTCACCCATCCTGTATCTACTGCATTGGTATAAATACCGAATTTGGGTAATTCAGCGGCAGAAGTGAGTGTAAGCATGTTCAGTGCTGCCTTTGCCATATTGGTATGGGGATGTCGGGCTTCTTTGTGAAATTGATGAAATTTACCTTCCATGGCTGACACATTGATGATGTGTTTTTTTCCTGTATTGGATTTCTTCATGATGTTCACCAGCCGGTTACAAAGGACAAAAGGTGCTACAGAATTGACCAACTGGACTTCCAGCATTTCATTGGTGTGGATTTCCCCTAGCTTTAGCCGCCAGCTGTTGGTTTTTCGCAGATCTACTTGTTGGAGATCAGCATCGAGTTTGCCGATAGGGAAAATTTCTTCCGAGCTCAAAGAGTCATCGATACTATACGGGATCTGAGTAAGCTGGGCGGAAGAAGTCAATCCTATTCCAAGTTGCTTTCCATGCCAGGAAACAGGCAGATTTTTGCTTTCTCCTTCGGAAAATTCCTTACTCCAGGTGCGTATCTCTTGCAAGCAATTATGATGACGGGAAAGCAATTTTTGTGAAGCTGAAGAAAGATCAGCCCATGATAATGACTCATTTTCCATCAAATGCTGGTAAAAACCACTTGGTCGACGAACTGTCTGGGCGGCATTATTGATCAGCACATCCAAATGCTCATATTGCTGCTCGATGTAATTGCAAAAAATCTCTACACTCGGGATATGTCTCAGGTCCAATCCATGAATGTGGAGACGATCCTCCCATTCACAGAAATCAGGCTCCTTGGCGTAGCGCAATGCAGAATCCACAGGGAATCTAGTCGTAGCAATTACGGTCGCACCTGCACGAAGCATCATTAGTGTGATATGATATCCTATCTTCAATCTTGAGCCAGTCACCAGAGCCACTTGACCCTGAAGGTCAGCAGTCTGGAAACGTTTGGCATAATTGAAATTCCCACAACCCGTACACATGGTGTCGTAGAAATGATGCAGTCGGTCAAAGGATTCCTTGCAGACATAGCATTCCCGGGGGGATTCAAGTAGGACAGCTTCATCAGTTTCCTTACCAGTCAAAGCGATCATGCTAGGAGCTATAAAAATTGAAGCTTCCCGCGCAGAACGAATACCGGTGGATTTCCGCGCTTGAGCATCCTTGGCAATTACTTTCTTTCGGTGGATTTTTTTAGCGCCCTTTTTCCGCTCTGCAAGTTCTTCCTTACCAGGTCGCGAAAATTGCCCGGCAGCTATTAGCAGAGCAAGCCTGCTTTCGGTTGGAATGTCAAAAATCTGATCTGTATCTGCATTCAACCCCTCAAGCACCGCAATACATTGTGCAATTTGTTCGGTAGTGATTTTCACCGGTGTTACAGATTTTGGTTCCTCGTCCATGGTAGTTACTTACAAGGCCGCAAAAGTAGAGATTTAAAAAATGGAAAATGGCATGGAACAGCAAGATGGAATTTGGATACGTTTTAATTTAAGAAAAAATTGTTCGATTTGTTTTACCCGGGTTTTTGGGGTGCTTGATTTTCCGATTGATATTCCCCCATTTCAGAACTAATGTTGTAGATATTTCTATTCCATTGGTTCC
Organism: Algoriphagus resistens; assembly: GCF_001442615.1. GTDB lineage: Bacteria > Bacteroidota > Bacteroidia > Cytophagales > Cyclobacteriaceae > Algoriphagus > Algoriphagus resistens. The sequence goes on from NZ_LMXN01000014.1 coordinate 34,727, forward strand.
GGAAAATTCAGATGGGGCTACCCATAGTTGACAATTTGCAATCAAAAATGATTGAGCTGCTGCCCCTTCGCGGGAGACCTCAAAATGAGATGGGTAGGTTGCTTCGTTGCGCAGCAAGAAATTCCACAAATAACTAAGGGTATATCCAAATTCCCTTGTCATAGAACCAAACTAAACCAATTAGGATGAATTCGTTTACTAAAGTTCTTGGGATACTATTTTTCATGGCTACCAATCCTCTGCAAGCACAGCAACTCACGCAGACGGTACGTGGCACGGTAATCGACCAGATTACCAAAGCTCCTATGCCTGGCGCAACGGTAATGATTTTAGGTTCAGACCCAGTAATTGGGACTACCACAGATGTGGATGGATATTTCAAACTCGCTGGATTGCCCTTAGGCAGTTACTCGCTTAAAGTAGATTTTATGGGATTTAAGGAAATTATTATTCCCAATGTTCAGCTGAACTCAGGTAAGGAAGTAGTTTTGACAATTTCTTTGGAAGAGGATATCACCCAAGTAGAGGAGTTTGTAGTTACGGCCACTGAAAAAGACAGGACTATCAACGATATGGTCCAGGTCAGTGGAAGAACGTTCTCGGTGGAAGAGGCCAGAAAATTTGCAGCTGCAGTAAATGATCCAGGACGGATGGCAGCCTCTTTCTCTGGGGTTACTAGCACAGATGACGGGAACAATAATATCTCCATCCGCGGTAACAGCCCGAATGGTTTGCTTTGGAGAATGGAGGGGGTAGACATTCCAAATCCCAATCACTTTGTCAATCCCGGAACCTCTGGCGGTGGCGTGTCTATCTTGAGTTCTCAGTTACTGGCCAATTCCGATTTTCTTACAGGAGCTTTTCCGGCGGAATATGGCAATGCATTGTCTGGGGTTTTTGATCTGAATCTTAGAAAAGGGAATAATGAAAACCGGGAATTCACACTTCAGGCAGGATTTCTAGGCTTGGACCTGGCAGCCGAGGGGCCGATTGCCAAAGGTTACAAAGGTTCCTATCTGATCAATTACCGATATTCCACGCTTTCTATGCTTTCAAAAATTGGTCTTCCGCTGGGTGACTTTGTGACCAATTTTCAGGATTTGTCCTTTAACCTATACATGCCTACTGGGACGAAAAGCAACATCACCCTTTTTGGCTTTGGCGGGCTGAGTGACCAGAAAGGAGATGCGCAGCAGGATTCTCTGGAGTGGGAATCTGAAGAAGATCGCTACGGAAGCACATTCTTTTCCAATACAGGTGCCGTGGGAATCAAGCATTCTTATATAGTGAATGAAGGGAATTTTCTCCAAACAACTCTTCTTGCCTCAGGGAATTCACTTGGTACAACAGAGTCGCGATTGGACGACAACTTACAGTTTCAGGATCGTTTTTATGAAAATTATAGCAATTCAAAAATCACCTTAAGTTCAGTTCTGAATACCAAATTTTCTTCGAAGACAAGCTTAAGAAGCGGATTCTATTTGAACCAACTTTATTATAATCTGCGCGAGGACGACTTTGAGGAAGATACGCAAGGCTTGCAAACGAACATCAGCTCTAAAGGAAGTACCCAGAGTATCCAGGCTTTTTCCCAATTGAATTACCGTGCCAACGAGAAGCTCACACTTAATTTCGGACTGCACTACCTGCAGCTTTTACTGAACAATTCTAACTCGATCGAGCCACGCCTCAGTGCTTCCTATGTACTGGATGAAAAGCAGCGACTAAGCTTCGGATATGGCTTGCATAGCCAGGTGCAGCCGTTGGGGACGTATTTCGCGGAGCAAGTTATTGCCAGCAAAATAATTCTTCCAAACGAAGACCTTGGGCTAAGTAAATCACATCATTTTGTGTTTGGTTATGATCGGGCGCTTACTTCTTTCCTGCGTTTGAAGGTGGAAACTTATTACCAGCATTTATTTGATGTTCCAATCAAAAGAGGCGTGGATGAGACCTATTCTATCATCAATCAGCAATGGACTTTTGCCACTGATCCGCTGGTAAATGAGGGTTTTGGAAAGAACTATGGTGTTGAGCTTACCCTGGAGCAGTTTACCCACAATGATCTTTACTTTCTGCTTTCCACTTCTCTATATAACTCCAAGTATAAAACCAACGAGAATGTCTGGAGAAATACAGCGTACAATGGAAATTTCAATGTGACGCTTACAGCAGGAAAAGAATATCAGCTGAAAAAAGAGCGCGTACTTGGCTGAACCTTCGTGCGATCTACTCCGGTGGCCTTCGCACCACACCGATCGACCTGCAGCAATCCATCGAAAAAGGAGAGGGGGTTTATAATGAAAAACTGGCCTACTCAACTCAGAATCCAGCTTATTTTCGTGCGGATCTTCGCTTAAGCCTAAAGAAGAATAAACCTAAATCCACTAGAACCTGGGCTCTGGATATCCAAAATGCCAGCAACCGACAAAATGTCTACGGCAGTTATTTTGAACCGATGGACGGAGAAATCAAAATTTCATATCAAGCTCCATTGATCCCGATTTTGAGCTATAGGGTAGAGTTCTAACACTAATCTCATTCTTTGCACGGGCGATATTTAATGGATAAACCTGTGAATTATTAAAGCGCATTAATAATATCGTTGCTAATTGTAGCATATTTGGGCTGTAATAACTGCTAGAATCCATTATTGGATCCAAAATCCTGTCTTACATGAAAAACAGAAGTCTACTACTGTATTATGAAAAGTCTTAAATCTACACTTCTTGTAAGTGTTTTTCTTTTTAGTCTCTTTGGATGTAACTCTGATGATGATATCCCTTTCCAGACCAAATATTCATCAGAGGATCTAATAAAACTATTCGGTGGGGATTCCAAGCATTGGGGGATTCAGGCTTTTTATGATAACTACAATCAGAAGATCTTTAATGACAAAAGTGACTGTTATACTGATGATACTTTTGTTTTTCAGAAAGGCTCCAATGAAATAATGGTCATTTTAGGGCAAGAAAGTTGTAATTTAGGTGATCCTGAAGACGAGATCACTACCGCTTCTTATGAATTTTATGAAAACGATGGTCTGATTTTTATATCGATTGGCAAAGCGGTTTCTGTCAATGGCGCCATTAAGAACACCTTTTTCTCGTTGCAACTAGTGGAGCTTACAGATACTCAGATGATTTTCGCAAGTGGGGGAAAAGGAGATTATAAGAGTGCAATAGTCTTTATAGCTGTTTAAGAGTCGGTTATGTAGTCTTTGGGAACTTCCGGATCCATATCCATTTTCTCTGTCTACCGCCATTTATTCTAGTTCTTGAGCAAATTTTGACTCTGGGGGATTGCAAGAACATGTGTTATCCCCCATTTTAGGCAGCATTGACTCTCTTAGTTATTGTTATTCTTTTTGAAGACTTCGTAATCATGGGGCAGAGATTCTCTCGCAGTTGAGCATAAGTATTTGTGCATACACTGAAACTTGAGAAATCCCTTTAAATCACCAATCGTTTTCAGAATAGAATTTCGGCCAAACCCGATTTGCTCCTAATTTAATCCGTTCAATCTCCTTAGTTGATAATCTTCTTTTCCAGGCTTTTATATTTTTTATAGAATTCCGGGTCAGATCTGTTCTTGCTTCTGAGCTCGTCGATTCCTGTATATACTTCTTTACTCCGTTATCAAAATCCAAATTCAAAAATGAAAACATCTTTTCGAACTCAGCCATAGGGTCCATGGACAGATCTTCATGCTTAACGAAATACCAATTGCTGTGTTTCTGGCGATAATAGGCAATAATGTCATGGATAATGTTCCAGAGCAATATTCCCTGGTCCACAAGATCTTTTTTGTGCTCAATGTACTCATCAATCATATCTGAGTAGTCCGTCATATAATCCTTCATTAGCAAATTCTGATCTCTATATTGCCTGAAATTAAACTGCCAGTTTTTGACTTTTAGGCTGGCGACAAATGCGGCCGGATGCCTGATTAATATAACTATATCCCAGTCGAAGTTTTTATCAATCCACTCAGCAGACATCAGAGCAATGGGATCCTTGATGATCGCCCTGTCTGCGAATACTGCATTGAAGTCATCTAAAGCATGCTTTCTATCCCGTAATGGATTAAAGTTCAAGAGTTTTTTTAAGTTGTAGGGACTAAACAGAGTGGAGAAAGAATCTATGTAGTTCTTTACTTCTTCCTGATGGGATTTAGGAGTACCATTTAAATACTCGAAGGTGTATTTTAGCGGCGAATAAGGCCTATAAATCCTGATATTGAAAGGTTCATGAACATAACGTACACCTTTTGCCTTGGCAATAACCTTTCCAGTCCAAGTAGAACCGGATCTGTGGGATCCTGATACTAAAATATTATTTTTCATGTGAGTAGTTGGTTGGTGGTCTATAAAAACGTCAAAACCTATTTTCTAGTTTTTTTCAGCTCCTGAATCATAGGTGTGAGAGGCAACTATGTCTGGACACCATTCAAAAAATGTAGGGGACAGGACTAAGTCCCGATGTGTATAAGAGGTTGGATTTTCGGTATGATTTCTTACATATGATCTTCAATACCCATTCCTATGGAGAGTTTAGTTCGTTTGCACCTATGGTATGCCCAAAAGCAGTTCTGCTTACTGGTTTTTTATCAGGCGATATAATTTAGGGCTTTGTTGTCTTATTTCTCCTTGTATTCCATCCAGTCTACTTCCAGCTCAAAGGGAAATTCCGGTTTTTCAACAGCACTTGGTTTCCCTTCCACAGCCCAATCCTCTGTATGCCAAAAGTTCATCCGGTACTTAGATGCATGTTGGGGAATTCCGACTTGGGAACCTTGATAATCCCATAGTACAAGTGTGTCGGGAGATTCTGGGTGAATCATCCACCACCTGATCCGGTCACTTTCCCAATCAAACCCATAGGTGTGAAACTGATCCGAGGCATTGTAACCTTCAATAACCGGGATGCTTTCTGGGATATTTTGTAAGCCTGTTAAAGGGGTTGGGTTTCCATCGAAACCAATTTTTGTGATTGTCTCCAGGATTTTTCCTTCTGCCAGATTGATGATCCTTCCAATGCGCTGCAACTTGCCAGGCTCGCCGGTCCAAGTGCCTACATAAATGATTCTTGGATCAGCTAGCAGCCATTCGAAGTCAATTTCACTCAGACCTTCTAGGGGATCCTCATGGTAGGTAAAATAGCCTGCTACAGCACCAATATTAGGCTGCTTTTTTGTCGCATCAGGGATTTTAAGCCGCGTGGAGTAAGTCCCAAAATGGGTGAAATGCTTGGATATAATCTCAGGCCCCTTTCCTGGGCCAGCCTGTTCTTCAGGGTTTAGGTTGAAGCTAAGTATTTCTGTGTCAGGCTCAGAAAGAGAGTTAGCCCCCATTTTGTATTTAAAATCTGCGGTTGTTCCAGTTGAGCCATAGTGAAAATATCTTGATTTAGCTCTGGAAAAATCTTCCCGAAAAGACCTATGCTTTTGACCGGATTTAGTTGGAATTAAGTTAGCCATCAGCAAAAAAAGCAAAATGAGTACCTGTTTCATAGGATTGAAGATAAGAGGATTTATTGGTAAGGATAGTTTGACTAATTGATTCCAAATACCAATTGTCTTCTTGATCCCTATAGTGTATTGAAAACCATTTGACTGAATGGTGAAATGTAAAATATCATCAGTTTTATCGATGCATATTGGGGCACTTGAGCTGTGTACAAACTCGCGTTGAGGAGAAAAGAAGTGGGACTAACAGTAGAAAATTGACTTTTTTACCATTTCTAGGATCAAGGTTCAACTTTCCAATACTGACAGGCTAATCACATCTAATACAATACATTACATTTTCCTTTAATTGATACTTTTTTGAACATTAATCCATTCTGCTAATAATTGCTTGTTTGTGGATTGACATATTCTCGAATTAATGAGCTAATTTTTAAGGCTTTAAATTTTCATGGAAATGAAGTCACATTTTTTCATAATGTTTCTTTTACTACAAGCCTATTCGGGTTGTGCGCAAAATGGACTTGATTCACTCCGTACACTTCTGGAGGTAGGGGATTTGCATGATTCTACAAAGATTTCAGTTTATAATGAACTGGCATTTTATTTTGCATCACGCGATCCAGAGCAGGGGTTAAAGTATGCCGATTCTGCTTTGTTCCTTTCCAAAGCCCAAGGATTGATTTCACTGGAGGCAGCTTCCTACAATAATCAGGGCGTTAATTATTGGTATCAGGGGGCGGATAGTCTCGCTCTTTTATCTTATCAAAAGGCTTTGGGGATTTTTCAGAAGCTAAAAAATCGAAAAAGGGAAGCCGTTGCTTTCAATAACCTGGCATTGCTTTCCTACAACAGGGAAGATTACGCGAGTGCATTGGATTATCATCAAAAGGCAGAAGCGATTTTCCGGGAACTGGATTTGAAAAAGAACCTGATCAGCAGTCTTTCCAACATCGGCGTGGTGTTTTTGGCTTTGGCAGATTATCCAAAAGCGCTCGAGTACTTTTTGGAAGCCTCTTTCCAGGCAAAAGATGAGGAGGTGGGAATTAGAGGAAATCTGTTGACAAATCTGGGCTTAGTGTCCAAAAATATGAACCAACTGGACAATGCACTGGAATATCACTCCAAAGCACTGGAAATATTTCAAGAGAATCAGCAAAAGCAGGAGGAAGCCAATACCTTGGCTAATCTGGGGAATATTTATCAGCAATTGGGTGAATTGCAGGAAGCCGACAGTTTGCTGAACCTTGCTTTGTCCATCAATTTGCAAATAGGGAATACCAGAAGAATTGCATCGGATTATTCCAACCTTGGCATTTTGTACAGCGCATTTGGTGAACTGACGAAAGCGGAACATTCACTGCTTCAGGCACAAAAACTCTATGAAGAATTAAATGACCGGGTCAATCTGTCCTTGGTGAAGCTGGAGCTTTCAGGCTTGGAAATTGACAAAAATCCAGGCAAACCCGATTGGAATAAAGTGCTGGACCTACAGCGTGAGTCTATGGATCTGGCGGATGAGTCGCAGTCAATTCTAAGAAAACAATTGGCTTTGGAAGCAATTTCGAAAACTTATCAAAAGCTAGGCGACCCGACCAAATCCTTGGAAGCTTATCGTGAAAGTGTGTCCTTGCGGGACAGTATTTTCAATGATGAAAATGAAAAGAAACTGTTACGCCTGCGGATAGAATACGACGTCAAAGCCAAGAATGCGTCGATTTTAGCAACTAGCGAACTGGAAAAGGAGCAGTTGAAAGCAGAAAAAGCAGCAGAAAGTTTTCGTGCTAAGCTCTATTTGATGGTTCTGGTCTTCCTGTTACTTTGCTTGGGTGTAGGGATGTATTTGCTGCGAAAAAGGAATCAGGTTCGTCGGGCAGTTTACCGAAGTAAAATTGCCGAACTACAGTTGAAATCCCTAAGGGCACAGATGGATCCACATTTTATTTTCAATGCGTTAAGTTCCATCAGTAATTTTCTTCTCAAAAACCGTACAGAAGACGCTGAGTATTATCTGGGTAAGTTTGCCAAACTCATACGGATGATCCTGGAATCGTCGGAACTGCAATTGGTCAGCCTCTCTAACGAAATGGAACTTTTGCAAGCATATGTTAGCCTTGAAAGTATGAGATTGGGAAAGGGAATTCACCTGCGCTGGGAACTTCCCAAAGAAATAGATGCTGAGGAGATTTATATTCCCCCTATGTTGCTCCAGCCCTTGGTGGAAAACAGCATCTGGCATGGGTTTTCCGGAATGGAGCAAGAAGGTGAGATCGTGATCAAAGTCCGAACAGATACAGGCTCCCTGTATTTATCTGTGATAGATAATGGTCAAGGGGGAGCTACTGCGGACCATGAAAAGGGTGAAAATCCTAGCCGCCAGTCTATGGCGCTGAAAATAATGCAGGAACGAATAGAATTACTTGGTACGAGTCAGGCGGGGAGCCACATAAATTCAATATCTTGGAAGTCTTTGAATAGAGGTTTTCAGGTTGAAATAGTTATTCCAGATTTTTCAATGGTATGATCAGAGCAGTCCTAGTTGAAGATGAACAGCAATCCTATGAGAGGCTAAACTTATTATTAGAACGGGACCATTCGGATAAATTGAAGGTGATAGCGCATGCCAAAACTTCTGATGAAGCGATAGGGATTTTGAGGTCAAAAGATGCAGACCTGGTGTTTTTGGATGTGGAATTAGGTGGTGGAAGCAATGCTTTTGAAATTCTCCGTCAGCTCGATCAAATAGATTTCAAAATCATTTTTACTACAGCGCACGAGCGTTTTGCGCTCCAGGCGATTAAGTTTTCTGCACTGGATTACCTGCTGAAGCCCATTGATCCAAGTGAGCTTTCTGAAGCAGTGAATACTTTTATTACGCTTGGAAGAGATAATGATTTTTCTAAAAAAATGGAGAATTTCTTCCGGCATTATTCAGAAAGTCCAACACAGAAAAAGTTGGGACTGCCTACGCTGTCAGGAATTGAATTTGTAATGATTGCAGATATTATACGCTGTCAGGCGGATGTGAATTATACTCACTTTTTTCTGCGGGATGGCAGGAAGATTTTGGTGTCCAAGACCCTGAAGGAATTTGAGATGCTTTTGTCAGGTTTTCAGTTTTTCAGGATTCATAATTCCCATTTAATCAACCTCCAAGAGGTGAAAGCTTACCAGCGTGGCAAAGGGGGATTTGTAGTGCTCAATGATGGAGCTGAGCTGGAAGTCGCACAGCGAAGAAAAGAAGGCTTGATGGAAGCACTGAAGAGAATTTAGAGCCCTCGGTTCAACAGAAAGCCGTTTAGCGCGGCTGTTCAATTTTGGAAAAGTGTATATAAAAGGGCAGTCATTGGTTCAGATGAGAAAAGGAGTGGGGAATACTATGATTCAGAGGAGAATTCCAGAATCCTGTTTTTGTACCAGTCTAAAAGTTGAGGTGAATAAATAGGTATGGAAATTAGCTCAACCAGAATTCCTTCTTTGATGATATAATGTGTTGGAGACAATTCTATGTTGAAGTTTTCATTTACCCATTTTCTGTCTACACTAGCTGTCTTATATCCAAAATCTCCCCTTTTTGAGAAATACCTTTCGATTTTTTGAGGAGAGGACATCGCAAAACTGAGGAAAACAATGTCTTCTCTATCCTTTAATTCTTCGGTAAGCTTTTTAAGATTCTCTTCTTCCTGCTTGCAGCCTGTACATCCCACAAACCAAGTGTTAAGCACTATCAATTTGTCTCTCAGCTCTGAATATTCAATTCTGTTTCCAGCTAAATCTACATAGTCAAACTCAGGAAATTTCGATCCTATAGGTAATCCTAGCGTAACTTTTCTTGCGTTTTCAACTGTACTTTCAAGTACTTCTGGATTTGATAAGGTGTTGCTTTGGCTCATAGAAAAGGTGTATGAACCTAGAAGAGCAAACAGTACTAAGGTTATTTTTTTCATTTTATAAGAAAGCAGATCGGTAACAAGATAGTTAGTTTGAAGTAGAATCAAAATCTGTATCCAAAACGGAGATGTAAATTCACTGTTAAATTCCCCTCATCATAAGAGTAGCCTTGTGATTTGTAGAAATAATGTAGGTAACCGAATCCTATTCCCGTCTCAAATACAAAATTCGTGGATATAGGTCGGCGGACTCCCCAAGTAGGCACAATTGATAAATCAGGTATGACAACATCATCGTATTGGGAAATCACAAAGAGATCAGGATGAAAACTGGTTTTTAATGAAAAGAAATTCCCAAAGTTCCCTTTGGTGGGTTTTCCTTTATTACTACGTTTTTCTAAATTATAGTACCACCTGGGTTCTGCTGTAAAAACAGTTAAAAACACATAGCTACTTGAATAGTTTAAATCTCCCCAAGCCTGCATATCAAGGCCAACTTCTGCTCTCAAAGCGAATTGATCCGAAAGCCTATATTCGTTATTCAGCCAAACTCCTAAAAAACCAACATGAAGCTCGGGTTTATTGGTAGACACAACAGCCTCTTGAGCATTCGCTAAAGGCATTGAACATAGAAAGGCAAAGAATGCGAAAAGATTTTTCATTGAGGCTATAGGATTAATTTCGGCAAAACTAATCTTTTTTTATATCCCACTTCCAACCGCTCACTTCCTTGGATGAAAATCAGTCAGCACCTGCCTTAAATAATCCCGGTCCAAGTGGGTATAGACTTCTGTGGTTGTGATGCTTTCATGACCGAGCATTTCCTGAACTGCCCGAAGATCTGCTCCTCCTTCGATTAGATGAGTGGCAAAGGAATGCCGGAATGTATGGGGTGAGATGTTCTTTTCTATTCCTGCCTGTTGCGCAGTTTTCTTGATAATCAGAAAAATCATTACACGTGAGAGTTTTTTTCCTCTACGGTTTAGAAACACATATTCTTCGTGTCCTTTTGTGATAGTTTGATGAATGCGAACTTCATTTTTATAAATATTCAGGTACTTCAAAGCGTCTTTTCCAATGGGAACGAGCCGTTCTTTATTGCCTTTACCAACTACTTTCAAAAAACCTACATCTTCAAAAACCTGCCCTTTTTTCAGTTCTATCAGTTCGGAAACGCGAAGACCAGAACTATAGAGCATTTCCAACATGGCGCGGTTGCGATGACCTTCCGGTTCGCCGAGAGGAATCGCCTCCAGAAGCTGTACGATTTCCTGATAGCTCAGCGTGTCAGGTAGTTTCCGGCCTAGTTTAGGAGCTTCTAGCAGCTGTGCGGGATCTTCGGTGATTTTATCCTCATACATCAGGAAACGGTAAAAAGCTTTGATTCCCGAGATGATCCGAGCGTGGGTATATTCCGAAATTTCCAGCTTGGACAGCTCTGTTACAAATTTTCTTAGATGCTCCAGTTCCAGTGCCAGCGGGCTCTGATCAGGGAAAGCTGTCTCGCTGTATTTCGCGAGTTTTTCCACATCACGGGAGTAAGCTTCAATAGAATTTCCGCTTAACGATCGCTCCAGTTTGAGATAATGGCGGAATTGCTTGATGTGGTTTTCCCAGATTTTGTGCATTCAGGTTGTAAAGTTGTAATGTGGCAAAGTTAAAAGTTTAGATTGACCGAACCCTACCACTTTATAAACTGAAAATCCTTTTAACTTTGACTCAGCAACCAACAAACCGAATTTTGTTTTGAAAATAATGATCATTAACGGGCCAAACCTCAATCTTCTCGGTAAAAGAGAGCCTGAAGTCTATGGCAGCTCTTCTTTTGAAGAATATTTTGAGGGATTGAAAAAGGCCTTCCATGACGTTGATCTGCATTATTACCAGAGTAATGTGGAGGGCGAGCTGATCAATAAAATCCACGAAGTAGGCTTTTCTTTTGATGCCATTTTACTCAATGCGGGTGGCTATACCCATACTTCAGTGGCTATCTCTGATGCCATCGCCGCGGTGACCACCCCTACGCTGGAGGTACATATTTCGAACATTTACAAGCGGGAAGAATTCCGCCATAAAAGTATTATTTCCAAATCCTGTGTCGGAATGATATCTGGGCTTGGCCTGAAAGGCTACGCCCTGGGAATACTCTATTTTCAATAACCTATTTCTACCTATGCTCACATTTGCGCCTGGGCCATCTAAAGTATATGATGCCCTTCCTAGTTATTTGCAAGATGCTTACACCGAAGGCATCCTGAGTGCCAATCACCGCAGCAATGCTTTTATGCATCTATATCAGGAGACTGAACAACTGATGCGTGAAAAGCTGCATATGCCGGAAGATTACAAATTGCTTTTCACTTCCTCAGCCACAGAAAATTGGGAGATCATAACCCAATCTGTGGTGCAGCAAGCGGGTTTTCATATTTACTCAGGGTCATTTGGCAAAAAGTGGATAAGCTTTGCAAAGCATATCAATCCCGCGACGGACGGCTTGAAAATCGAAGCAAACCAGGCAATCGATGTGGCAAGTTTGGAGATCAGTGAGGATTTCGACGTGATTGCGCTGACGCAAAATGAAACCGCAAATGCGACTCAGGTGCCAATGTCTGTGATTGAAGCCATTAAGGGGAAATACCCGGAAAAAATGATTGCAGTGGATACCACTTCTTCTATGGCCGGAATCGAGCTGGACTTTAGCTTGGCTGATATCTGGTATGCTTCCGTGCAGAAATGTTTTGGACTTCCTGCAGGTTTGGGGATTTTGATTCTGTCTCCTAAAGCCATAGAAAAATGTGAATCCAAGGGTGAAAAAGGGCGATACAATAGCCTAAGTTTTATTCTGGAAAATGCGGCTGGATATCAGACTCACTATACTCCTAATGTCTTTGGAATCTATCTTTTAAACCGTGTACTCAAGGATCTGGAAGAAATCCAGCATATAGATGCGAACCTTAGGGATCGGATGCAAAAGCTCGAAAATGCCGTAGCTCAGTCAAAATCACTAAGGATGCTGGTGGACAATGCAGAGACAAGAAGCACTACGGTTCTGGCTGTCACTGGAACGGAGGAATTGATTGCTTCGGTAAAAAAAGATGCCGAAAAAGAGGGTATGCAGCTGGGGTCGGGATATGGGCCACATAAGCCAACCAGCTTCCGGATTGCTAATTTCCCTGCGATCACCAATGCAGAGATGGATAAGTTGATCGGGTTTTTGGGAAGATATTAACCACAGGAGGTGGAGCTTTAACTCAAGGACACGGAGTTTAAATACTGAATCGGTTCGAGTCTTCAGATTCGGGCCTTTTCTATTGCTTATCCTCAGCTTTGCAAATATTTCAGTGACTTTATTGTTCACCATTTCATAATTTCAAAACCTTCGTTCTTCTGTAATAATCTCCCTACTTTCGCGGAATGTTTGATTTGAAAGAAATATTGTCGGTTTCCCTGATTCTTTTTTCTGTGATTGATATCCTTGGTTCTATCCCGATTATAGTCAACCTAAGACAGAAGGTAGGGCATATCCAGTCCGAAAAAGCCACTTTGGTAGCAGGGGTGCTTATGATTCTCTTTCTTTTTGCGGGCAAATCCATTTTGAGTCTGTTTGGAATAGGAGTGGAGGACTTTGCTATCGCAGGTGCTTTGATAATTTTCGCCATTGGTGCGGAGATGATTCTGGGGGTTGAACTTTTCAAATCGGATCCTGATGCCAAAGACAGTGCTTCCATAGTACCTATAGCTTTTCCTTTGATAGCTGGAGCGGGTACGCTTACTACTATTTTAACATTAAAGGCTGAATTTGCTCAGATTAATATCGCCATAGGAATATTACTGAATCTGATCTTGGTCTATATTGTACTGAAAAGTACAGGCTGGCTGGAGCGAAAGATTGGAAAAACAGGTTTAGACGTGCTGAGGAGGATTTTTGGAATTATTTTGCTTTCCATCGCTGTGAAAATTTTCAAGACAAACGCTTTTCCGCTAAGCATGGAGTCGGGGATTTAAGCCCTATCTTTTACGTATTTTCATTTACTTTACCCCATGATTACCATTTATACTGATGGCGCTGCCAAAGGAAATCCCGGCCCGGGAGGCTACGGAGCTGTGCTAAAATTCGGAAAACACCGAAAGGAACTTTCTGAAGGCTTTCGCCTCACCACAAATAACCGCATGGAGCTTTTGGCAGTGATCCGTGCCCTGCAGGCTTTGAACACGAATGAATTTCCTGTACAGATTTATTCCGATAGCAAATATGTAGTGGATTCTGTGGAGAAAGGCTGGATTTGGGGATGGCAGAAAAAGGGCTTCAAGGACAAGAAAAACCCCGACCTCTGGCTACGGTATATTCCGCTTCACCTGAAGTACAAGCCCAAATTCATCTGGGTAAGAGGGCATGCCGGCAATATCGAAAATGAGCGCTGCGATGTGCTGGCAGTACAAGCAGCAGAAGGCTTTGACCTAAAGCCCGATCAGGGGTATGAAGCGAGTTTGTGAGGAGCTTTTGATAAAATATGGAGTTTACTTTTATAAAGAACACTAGTTTACATTAGCATCGTAAACCTCTGGGTGCTTGGGCTTATTTCTTGAGACTTCGGATTTGATACTTTATAATTTGTCCATCGACACGAAGGGAGTATCAGCACGATCTACATCCAAAAGTGGTCTGTATTCCGAGTCTGGATATTGCCAGCCTTGCTCTCCCAATTCATAAAGCAAAGGAGCTAGATTCTGGACTGCGGCTTTGCAACCTTGGATAATTGCTCCCATTTTTCCGGTTTGCTTGGAGAGTACAGCTTCGTTTTCGATTTCAAAAGGGCCTGAAAAATTTTTCTCTTTCAAAACATTCACAAAAGCTCTCCAGTCCATGGAATCACCCAACCCAAATCCCGGTAGTGTAGCTTCATAGTGATGCCTGTCCCAAGGATTGGTGCTGGATGAAATCCCGGCTTTTTCTGCCCATTCGGCAGGAACCTGCTGCATCGGATACATATTTCCCCAGAATGGATCAGGATTATTTCGGGTGGACTTCACATGGATTCTCTTGAGGCGGTTCATGTCGGTATTTTTGATCACTTCCACTGGATCGGTATGCTGCCAGATGTCATGTGAAGGATCGTAGATTTCGCCATGATTGGATTCGGGGACGAGTTCATACATGAGTTTTCTCGCTGCCAGAACCCCTGTAAGATTGTTGAAAGTACCAAAGTGGCCTGAACTTCTCCAGCCTTCCATGGGACAGTTTTCATAGAGAATGGTTACTCCCAAGCTATTGGCATAACGGATAATTGGCCCAAAGATCTTCTGATATTCCAGCAGGTTTTTCTCGAAACCACCGTCCTGATTTCCCAGTTCGTGATTGTAGCCTACGAAAGTCCCGACTTTCACGTCGTTCTCATCTCCGCCAAGCAGATATGCCATTCGGACTAATCGCAAAAGATGGTTTTGATTTTTGATCCGCTCAGCTGGATCTCCTCCGATAAGATTGTCAAAAGCTCCTATGGATAGCCGAAGTTTAGCTCTATTGAATTTTTCGATCAGTTTTTTTGCTTCTCCTGAACCGAAATTTTCATAGTCCAGATGAGTGGCGACAAAATCATCCCGTGTACCATCCCTTCTGAAAACGCATAAGTCTAAGCCTTGTACGTCTATTTCCAGTGCTTTTTCTACCGTTTGATCCAGGGTTAGCTGGTCAAAAGCGGATGTCATAATCCAGATTGGGTTTACCATATTCAGCTTGTTTGGGTTCTATCAAAAAAAGGAAATAAACCAGCCGATGACAAGGACTATGTTTATTTCCTTTGAAGGAATAATAAGTTTACTCTTTGTATATCAATGTACCAAAGTCAGGGTTACTTCCTGCGTACCGAAGCTTGATAAATCCACATTTTGTGTAAGCACCATATTGTCTGCATCCACGCTTACCATTTTTAAATCTCCAGTGGCACCTGGAATATCAATAAGATCAGTATCTACAGAAAGCACCTTGGTTGACTCGTTATATGTCCAGACAAAATCGCTTGATTGAGGCTCTGATTCATCGCATTTAATTGCACCAGCATTTACTACACCTGTGTTGCCAGACTCGTTATAGTTAAAGGTGATCGTATTATCCAGAAAGCATTCGGGGATTTCCGAAGTGATTGGGACGCCACCCACTGATGCACTGCTGAATTTCCAGGCTACACCTGACCCAATAAGTTCGGCATCCGTCTTCGGTGGGTCCTTATCATCATCGCTACATGAGCTTAAAGTGATGAGGCTGGCGAGGACGATGAGGAAGGAGAGTTTCTGAAAAATTTTCATAGGGAAAAATGGTTAGTTCTGGAAAATCTAAATTACAGAAATAATGCTAAAATCCTGGTTTAATTTGACTCTAGACAATTATTCCTTTCCAGAATACCGTTTGCGTATTTCCACTTTTTGCTTCTGTCTATTCCAAAGCGCACAGGCCAAATCAGGCGCGACTTGGTCTGGGTCGGATACATGAAGGATTTTTTTGAGCTTTTCCTCACCTAGATCTATTCGGTAACATATCTGAAGCAAGCGCTCAAACTCCCTATCCAGCATATAAGCGATGACTTTGGAGAGCATAGCAATGGCTTTTTCTTCATCAAATTCATCAGCTTTCTCTGGGAGATCAAAATCCTTTCTCAGTAATAAAAAAGTTTCTTTAGATAGGGTTTCACTCATATCTGCTGCCAAAAAAGCCCCTTGGAATAGGGGCTGGTTTATTAATTATCTGATTTTTCTTCAGACTTAGCTTCTTCAGGTTTTTCCTCTTCCGGTTTTTGCAACACTTCAGGAGCCTGTATTCGAAGTAAGTTGTACCAGGTGATCAACTTCTTAATATCTGAGGTATAAACTCTCGCTTCGTCTACTTCCGGAAGCACATGCTTCATAAATGCTCTAAGCTCAGAATCATCAGGATTGGCATCCAGACCCAAATCACCTTGGAATTCCGCTTCTATCTTCTGCATCACGGATTCCAGCGGCTCAGCACCCTCTTCTGTCAGGGTATAGATGGAAATATCACTTAGAATAGATACACGCTGGGACATGCCGGCAACGAGTTTCGTTTTTTTTGCATCCATGCTTTCGAGGATCACTCCTGTGCGTGAAGGTTTCAAAACTTTGAACAAACCGGGTTTCCCGGCTACGGTGGCAAGATCTTTAAAATTCATTTGGTTTATTTTTTCGAGGCTACAAATATAGGACTATCAATTAAATGATTTACCTGGCTTCATATTCAGTTACTAGTTCTTCCATAAACTTCGTCAGTTCCACTTTACCTGTACCGTCTTCGGCACTGCTGATAAAGTAATCCGGTTCTTCTTCGAAGATCTCCCGGGTTTTGTTTAAAAATTTCTGGATATTCTGATGGGTTTTTGATTTTGACTGCTTGTCAGCTTTAGTAAATACCAAAGCTGTAGGCACACCCTGAGAACCACACCAAAGCAAAAATTCCAAATCAATCTGCTGAGGCTCTAAGCGGCTATCTATCAATACAAATACACCACAAAGATTCTCCCGTTTGGTAAGGTAAGTAGTAATCATGCTTTCCCAGCCCTGCTTGACTTTCAGATTTACTTTGGCAAAGCCATAGCCGGGAAGATCGACCAGGTACCATTTGTCATTGATTAGAAAGTGGTTGATTAACTGGGTTTTACCTGGTTTCTGTGAGGTCTTTGCAAGTCCTTTTTGGTTAACTAGCATGTTGATCAGAGAGCTTTTGCCCACATTTGATCTGCCGATAAAAGCAATCTCCGCGCGGTCTGGCTTCGGACAATTTCCGGGGTTGGAATTACTGATTACAAAGGTGGCTTTCTGGATCATCTGCTGGTGTTTGTATGCAAAAGTAGCACATTATCCGAAAAGGGAAGGATGAAAGCAAAGTGGAACATTTTTCCTTTCCTCGTGTTTCTTGTCTATTATTGTTCTTTCAAAGACAGAATTCTGATGGCCGTAGTACCTTATAAAGACAAGCAAGATTCCAAAAAAGATCAAGTTGCTGAGATGTTCAATAACATTTCGGGCAAATATGATTTGCTCAATCATGTGCTCAGCATGGGAATTGACATCACCTGGAGAAAAAAAGCGATTAAATATCTTAAAGACGATCAACCCAAATTGATTCTGGATATCGCTACAGGCACGGGTGATTTTGCAATTGAGGCGCTTTCTCTGAATCCGGATAAGATCATTGGAGTGGATATCTCTGAAGGGATGCTCGAGGAGGGACGAAAGAAAATGAAGAAAAAAGGGCTGGAAGATAAAATTGAGCTTCAGCTTGGTGATTCCGAAGGACTGCTTTTTGAAGATAATAAGTTTGATGCGGTCATCGTTTCTTTTGGGGTCAGGAACTTCGAAAACCTGGAGAAAGGGTTAGCTGATATGTACCGGGTACTGAAGCCAGGTGGAAAGGCAGTGATATTGGAATTCAGTAAACCTCGAAAAGCTCCGATGAAGCAGGCATATGCTTTCTATTCCAAAGCCATTTTGCCGCAGATAGGAAAGATTGTATCCAAGGACAATTCTGCTTATACTTATCTTCCTGAGTCAGTACAGGCCTTTCCGGATGGAATGGATTTCCTGAGAATTATGAACAACGTCGGATTCACCAGCAACCTATGCAAACCACTTACATTTGGAATAAGCTCGATCTACGTAGGAACAAAGTAATCTTACTGGGTTTATTATTTTTCTTGGCGTCAATTCCATCGTTTGGGCAGGGGATGTTTGGCTTGACATCTACGGCTGGTTCTGATAATCGTACCCTTTCCTATGGCTTTTTCCTTGCTGCTCATAACAGTACGTTGCAGCTGAAGTATACGGATGCTTTTCTTAATTCTACCTCAACAAATGCATTCACAGATGTGCGAAGTGTTCAGACTAAATTTTCCCCCGGGTTTTCACTTGGATTTATTGGGATTCTGAGGCTTCATGATCAGGTGCAGTTGCTTTTTACTCCAAAAGTGGGTTTTTATGAGTATAAGACAATGGTGACCTATTTTGATAATCAAGTTGATGAGGAAATAATAGGAGGGGATGTAATTGTAAGCTCAGAAGATCTCGGGAAGGTTTTGGAGTACAGCTCTGAAGCTACCATGGTAGAATTACCTTTGCTTTTTAAATACAGATCTGTAAGATTCAACAATACCCGCATGTATTTCATCGGAGGTGGGAGCTACCAGTTCCGTACCAAAAGCCAGGATGAAGCCAATGTGGATGATATTGTATTGACAGGTCAGGATGTTTCTATTGAAGCAGGAATGGGTTTCGAAATTTATTTCAAATACTTCAAGTTTGCTCCGGAAATCCGTTTTTCGCATGGCCTTATAAATGCTTATCAGGCAGAAAATACACTTCCTGAACTTCAGGATGCAATCTCGTCCATCAAAAGAAAGAGTATTACTGTTTATTTGAATTTTCAGTAGAAGTTAGCTGCTGAAAAATTGTAGAATTTGAAAATTAGGACGTTTACGTTGATAGTGTAAATTTCTTGTTTGTCTTTTTAAGGAAGTACCATCTTCATGATTTTTTTATAAAACGAAGCGTAAAACCCATCCATCGTTTTTACGTGGATGGGATGTAAGCGACTAACCCTGATTGAGAATATACTCTCGAATAGTATCAGGAGAAGCCTCACCGATTGAGCAAACAAAATAACCATCTGACCAAAGTAGATGCTGATACCAATATTTCTTACGAAGAGTAGAAGGATGTAATAACCAAATTTGACGATTAGATTCTTGTTTTAACCTACGGACAATTTGAGCAATAGACAAACCAGGAATGTAACGGATGAGAAAATGAATGTGGTCAATATCGCTCTCAAATACTTCAATTTCAAAATCAGAGCCATCAGTAATAGATTGAAAGATGCGTTTAATATCAGTATTTAACTGACCGACAAGTAACTTTTTGCGATATTTACAAACAAAGATTAGATGACATTTGAGGTAATGTTTAGACCGGTTTGTGCTGATGTAATTAGATTTTTTAGACATAGTAGCGAAGTTTTTTGTGAATGTTTCTCAATCAAAATGGAGATATTTACAAAAAACGTAACGGTGGTATAAAAATAATTACTATTTTTCCATAAGTGAAAACAATACATAAGACATATCGCTTTGCAATAATGCCAAATCAGGAACAACAAATCCTATTAAGCAAACATTTTGGATGTGTTAGATGGGCTTATAATCACTTTCTAAATGAGAGAAAGGAACAGTATGAGTTGAGTAAGAAATCAGACAATTATTATGCACAGGCAAAGACATTGACTGAAATTAAAAAGAAAGAAGAAACTATATGGCTGAAAGAAGTAAACAGTCAAACTCTGCAATTTGCTTTAAGATGCTTAGATACTGCATACCTAAACTTTTTCCGTGGCAATGCTAAGTTTCCACGCTTTAAAAGCAGGAGAGATAAAAATACATTCACTGTTCCACAATTTGTAACAGTTGAAAAAGACTTATTGTATATTCCAAAATTCAAAGATGGAATTAAGGTCAATCTTCACAGAGAAATAAAAGGTGAAGTAAAACATTGCACCATTAGCAAAACACCAACAGGTAACTATTTTGTTTCAATACTTTGTGAAACCCAATATGAACCGAAACAAAAAACAGGTAAAGAAGTTGGAATAGATTTAGGCTTGAAAGATTTTGTAATTACTTCGGATGGAATTAAATTTAAAAATAATCGTTACACAAAACACCATGAACGTGCTTTAGCAAAAGCGCAAAAACACCTTTCTCGTAAAACAAAAGGCAGTAATCGGTATGAAAATCAAAGACTGAAAGTTGCCATGTTACATGAGAAAACAGCCAATTCAAGATTAGATAATTTACACAAAGTAAGTTCTCAAATCATTTCTGATAATGATGTGATTTGTTTAGAAGATTTACACATAAAAGGAATGATTAAAAATCATAAACTTGCAAAACATATCGCAGATGCAAGCTGGGGAAACTTTGTAAGATTGTTGGAATACAAAGCGGAATGGAATGATAAGCAAATAGTAAAAATAAACCGCTTCTTTCCCTCTTCTAAAACCTGTAATTCTTGTGGTTGGATAAATCAAAACTTAAACCTTTCAGAAAGAGAATGGACTTGCAAATGTGGAGTAATCCATGATAGGGATGATAACGCTGCAATAAATATCTTGAAAGAAGGAGAAAATAATCGGGGCGGGACTCTCCGATAACACTCTTCGAGGCTCAAATCAGACTTCTGCAAAGAGGCGCAAGCCGTTGAAAAGAGAAGCCCATCCCATCAGCTTTGCTGTGGGTGGGTAGTTCACTAGAAGGTTGTAGCTAAGTTTTAGCAACTAATATTTCTGTTTTAGCCTAAATCTATTTCTGTTTATCTTTCAGCATGAAAAATAAAATTGCTTTAGTCACCGGAGCAACTTCAGGAATAGGCAGAGCCGCTGCAATTACGCTTGCCAAGATTGGCTACAACATCATTGCAACAGGCCGACGTGGGAACCGACTGGAAGAACTCAAATCAGAGCTGCCCAAAGGAGTTGATTTTTTACCTTTGATATTCGATGTGCGTGATCGGGAAAAAGTAAAGGAAATCCTGGATAATCTTCCCCAGAAATGGAAGGCAGTAGACGTACTGATAAATAATGCAGGAAATGCGCATGGGATTGATCCAGTCCAAGCAGCCAATCTGGATGATTGGGATGCGATGATAGATATCAATGTCAAAGGGCTGCTCTACGTGTCCCGGGCGATTATTCCCGGAATGACCGATCGGAAATCAGGGATGATTATCAATATTGGCTCCATAGCAGGAAAAGAAGTCTACCCAAACGGCAGTGTTTACTGTGGTAGCAAGCATGCTGTAGATGCGATTACCAAAGGCATGAGAATCGATCTAAATCCCTTCGGTATTCGTGTGGTAGCTATTCATCCGGGATTAGTTGAAACCGAGTTTTCACTAGTTCGTTTTAAAGGAGATGATAGCCGGGCAGATGCTGTCTATCAGGGAATAGAGCCATTGGTCGCTCAGGACATTGCAGATATCGTGGAGTTTGCCGTAACTAGACCTGCGCATGTGACAATTGCCGATGTGGTGGTATTACCGACCGCGCAGGCTTCTGCCACTATAGTTAAACGAGATTCCTGATTGTGAGCAGATTTTATATTCCTTTATTCTTACTTTTAGCCGCCTGCGGGACCGCCCGGAAGAGCGATCAAGAGGTGTTTTCAGAACAGCAGCGGGAAGAGTTGGGTCCTGTGAAAGATATTGAGCTGGAATCAGGGAAAACTGAATTAGAAGAGAAGTTGGTCGCACAAGGATTGGTGAATGTGGAGGAAGCTATTTCCGGGATTAAGGTGGAGCTGAGGTATTCTACCACAGACAATTTCTTCGGACAGGATGTATATGGAGACCTGACTAAAGCTTATCTTCAACCCCAAGTAGCGGAGCGGTTGAAAAATGCCCAACAAATGCTTAAAAGTCAGTTTCCGGATTATACTTTGCTGGTTTATGATGGAGTTCGTCCTTTGAGTGTACAACAGATTCTGTGGGATAATTTGGACAAACCTGATAGTCTTAAACCTTTATATGTGGCAGATCCGAAAAAAGGTAGCTTACATAATTTTGGTGTGGCCGTGGATCTGACCATTTTTGATCTCAAAGTGGATTCTACGTTGGATATGGGGACACATTATGATTACTTTGGCTATCCGGCCTACCCTGATCGGGAAAAACAAATGCTTGACGAAGGTAAGATTACCAAAGTTCAAGTTGCGAACCGGGAAATTTTACGGAAAGTAATGATGGCAAACGGTTTCACGGGAATCGGTTCAGAGTGGTGGCATTTCAATGCCTTCTCCAGAAAAGAAGCCGGGGAAAAATTTGAAATTATCAAGTGAGGAATCCAATTATCTGTGCCCTAGATGACAGTATTCAATTTTCAATAATTAATAACACCCAAGAACTCAAATCCTATGAACTTAAAACGAACACTTTTCTCGCTCATGCTGATTTTCAGCGTAGCTTCTTTGGCATCAGCACAGCAATTCAAAGCATTGGTTTTTAGCAAAACTGCCGGTTTCCGCCATCAATCAATTCCTGAGGCTGTAGCGGCGTTGAAAAAAATGGGGAAAACCCAGGTTTTCAGTGTATACACAACTGAAGATGCGGGAGAATTTACTGATGAAAAATTAGCGAAGTATGATGTGGTGATTTTGACATCAACCACCGGTACGATCTTTAATGACGAGCAGAAGGCTGCATTTCAGCGATACGTTCAAAGCGGTAAAGGTGTAGTAGGGATTCACTCTGCCACTGATACCGAATACGAATGGCCATGGTATAATAAAATGATGGGAGCTTATTTCCTTTCTCATCCTGCTCAGCAGACGCTTAGACTCGATGTAGTGGATCAGACGCATCCATCTACATGGCATTTACCAAAAAACTGGCTATGGACGGATGAATTGTATGAATTCAAAGAAATTAACCCCGATATCAAGGTTTTAATCAAAGCTGATGAAAGCACCTACAAAGTGGCTAAGGGAAATGGTGAGAACCATCCAATGGCTTGGTATCACGATTTTGATGGGGGTAGAGTATTCTATACGGCACTTGGCCATGTGGAGGCAGCTTGGGAAGATCCTGATTTCTTGAAGCACCTTTATGGAGGAATCTGGTATGCTGCTACAGGCGAGCCTTACAAGTAGTAATGAAAACCTATTATCTCTAATAGTGGGTAAAAGCTACATTTGCTAACAGTCAAATCCGATTGCTCAGCTGCTGTGAGGGAAGTGATAGGAATGAAAATCCGATTTGCCGGAACTTAATCCCGATAAATGGGATTGCTAAACAAAAATCAAGAACACCATGCTACAAGCACAAGCAAGACCTGTACACCTCTATATGGAGGCCAATCCAAACCCGAATTCCCTGAAGTTTGTCGCCAATTTCATGCTGGTGGATGAGGGTGTAAGTTTTGATTTTCCGGATGCTGAAGGTGCTAAAATAAGTCCGTTGGCGCAAGAACTCTTCAATTTCTCTGCTGTAGAGCGCGTATTTATAGCTTCCAATTTTGTGACTGTCACCAAATCAGAAGAAGTGGAGTGGGCAGAGATCCAAGGTATCGTAAGAGATCACATCAAGCAGTATCTGGAAGCAGGCAAAGCACCTGTTCCGGTTGGCTTTGATAAGGATCCTCTTTTTGATGAGAATGATTCTGAAGTAGTGAAGAAAATCAAGGGAATACTTGACGAATATATCCGACCTGCTGTAGAACAAGACGGTGGAGCCATAGTTTTCCATTCATTTCACGATGGTGTGGTAAAAGTTCAGCTCCAGGGCTCATGCTCCGGCTGTCCTTCGAGTACAGTGACTTTGAAAGCCGGTATCCAAAACCTTCTTACCAGAATGCTTCCTGAGGTGAAGGAAGTGGTGGCGGAAGGAGTTTAAGCTGGATTTATATGGGTAAAAGAGATTGGTCCTGGGCGATTCTTGGAGTTATTGCTTTAGGAATACGTTATTTGGCGGCTCAAAACCCTGAAGCTACTGATGAAATTTATTCGAGAATTTTCTTTCCAGGTATTCGGAACGTCATAGATATTACGCTGGGAATGTTGCCTTTTCCCAGCGTTTATTTATTTATAGTCACTGTACTGCTGGTCATTGGCATTTATTCTTGGAGGCTTAGCAAAAAGGCAGGTTGGAAAAGCAAATGGCTTTATTCTCTGCAGGCATTGGCCAATGGACTAGGTGCATTGATATTCTTTTTCCTGGTGCTATGGGGCTTCAATTATCAGCGTACGCCTATAGTGCAGCAGCTTGGACTTCAGCCCAAAGCCATGAATCTAGAACAGGTAAAAAGGGAGGTGCAGATCACGTATCGTCTGGCACAGCAGCATAGAAATGCTGTCACGCGCGACACCGCAGCAATAGATAAAATATTGCCCTATCCTGAACTGGAAAAGCTCGTGCGTTCAAACATTGCCGAAAATCTTGATATGCTTGGGTTAAATTTTACAGGAAGACCCAGAACCAAACTCTTTCCCCCGCCGGGTTTTATGCGGAAAATGGGAATCTTGGGGATTTATTTCCCTTTTACCGGAGAAAGCTACATTGACCCCACCTTGCATGCATTGGAGAAGCCATTTACAGTTGCCCACGAAATGGCCCACAGTTATGGAGTGACAGATGAGGGCGAGGCCAATTTTATAGCTTGGGTGATCTGTACCAATTCGGATGACCCCCTATTGCGTTATTCCGGACAATTGAGGCTGCTGAACTATCAGCTGACCGATTATTATAGAATGGCTCCCGAGGAATATAGAGATTGGGTGAAAACACTGGATAAAGGTATTAGAAACGACATGATCTCTATCCGAAAAGCCAGCGAGGCAATCAAGCCATATTCATTGGAACTGAGTCGTAAAACCAACGATGTATTTCTGAAAACACAAGGGGTGAAAGCCGGAGTCAACAGCTACCAGGAATTGCCGAAGTTGGCTTTTGCGTGGAGGGAAAGGATGAAAGATTTTTAAGGAATAGGGCAGACACTATGGAAACCTGATTTTTTTGTATGTAGGGTTTTTAAAAAAATAGTATTTTAGTTTTTGAACTGGGGGCTGGTTCATTGTGATTTTCTCCAGATGATTTAATTGTTTCTCAATGCGAATTATTCTTTTCTTTCTAGCTATCCTTTTTTTCTGTCAAACTAGTATAGCCCAGATTACTATAAACATGGAGCATAAGGATGATGGGAGCATAGAGCTCTATGCAACTAATCCCGAAAAGGTGCCTTATACCATTTTAATTGATGTTACAGAACATACGAACCTCCTTCCTATCGGGTCTTCAGGGCTAGTGGTAGCCCGTCCGGGTAGATCTAAGGTGTCAACTTTGAAGCGTAGAACAGAGGGACAGAGTACTAATTTACGCTATACCTATTCATACATTGGAGGAGATTATTTTGCGAAATCCAAAGGTAAACCTATATACCTCATTCCGCTTCCGGAGGGTACAATAGCTACTGGAATACGCATGACACATATTCAAAATCGCCTTCAGCCTGAGGAGGAGAATACAGACTATGTGGGAATTTCATTCAGGTTTGATTTGCCTACGCAGATACTTGCCCCACGGAAAGGTGTGGTCACGGCGGTCAGTATGGAACAGTATGACGAGCAGCAAAATCTGGATTTTGACAGCTCAGAGAATTACATCGAGTTATTTCATGAGGATGGATCTCTCACCAAGATCATGGTTTTGAGAGCAGGGAGCCAAAAAGTGAAAGTCGGTCAAGTGGTGTTCCCTGGAGACATACTTGCTGATTCGGCCGGTGAGGAATATAATTCAGGTTTGCATGTAAGGCTAGTTAATATGAAACCAGTGAAGGATGGCACAAACAAGCTGAAATACTTGCATGAACCAATGACATTTATTTCAGAGGAAGGAGAGTCAGACTTTCCTGAAATGCAGAAAGTAGCGGTGATTTATCCCGAGGAGATTGTCACAGCTGAAATGAGCAAAAAGGAATTGAAGGCTTACAAAGCAAATGAGCCAGATTGAAAATCACTTTTTCCTATTCCCAAACCAAACGCCTAAGATCACCGCTATGATTCCAATATAGTGGCCCAAAAGCAAAACTTCCCCATCAAGTACTCCCCAAAAGATGGCCACAATAGGTATAATGTAGGTCACAGAGGCGGCAAAAACAGGTGTTGCAGTCTTCACCATAACATTGAAAATAATCAGTGCGATAGCTGTCCCCATCACGCCAAGCAGTGTGAGATATCCCAAAGCAGGCAAAGCGCCGTCTATATTTACAACTTTGTAGGAAAACTGTGTACCGGCCATCAAATAGATCAGTGCTGCCGGCAAAACCATGACCAGGGAAATCGCAGTGATTTCTATAGGTTTAAGCTTTTGGAAGCGATATTTGATAATATTCAGATTGAAACCATAGCATATACAGGCTAGGATCACATAAAAAGCATACGAGTTGATATCCGCAAAAGCTCCGAATCCACTACCTTCTTTGACAGTCACTAAAATAAATACCCCTATAAATGCAATGGCAAGTCCAATCCCATTTCTTCGGGTGATTTTCGAGCTGAAAAATAAGGCACCAATCACCACTACTGATAGTGGGGTCAGGGCATTAAGCACCCCAGTAAGTGAGCTGCTGAGCTGAGTCTGGGCTTTGGCAAATAGAAACGCAGGGATAAAACTCCCAACCAATCCAACAATAATCAGGTTTTTGATCTGGGATTTATCGAGATTCTTAATTCTCGGGATAGATAAGGGGAGCAGGAAAGCTGCGGCGGCCACAATTCTATATGCTCCCACTTCCCCGGGGGAAAATACTTCCAGCCCTCTTTTGATAAGAATAAAGGAACTGCCCCAAATCAGGGACAATAGAATAAGTAACCCCCAGTTTTTGAGATTACTGTCATTGGTGGTAGTGGACATTGGCTATGGCGGAAAATTGCCCGCATCACAAAGGAAGTAAAACCAAAGAAAAACTTCTTACCAAGTAGGGGGAAAATTGTAAGTTAGACATCAACTGACAGATTTCTACAAATTGGAAAAGTGAATGGGTTATAGTAGTTGTGTAGCAAGTCTTTGCCCATTTAATTTTATTGGAAATCCGCTAATCCCGATTTTACCGTGTCAAATTGTATGGTGTCATCTGCCAACACTCGGAACCATTTTTTAAATCCAGTTTATCATTATCTAATGCCATTGATTTCAATATAATATCAAAGGGAAGGAGATTTTGAAGGCCAAGGAAAAATTCTATTTAAGTAATGCGGGCATACTCTATGATGGATTATCAGGATAGAATGATTTCTGGTTCTTCCAACTTTTACCACTTTTCAACAATTCAAAAGACGTGATCTGCATATACATCAGAGACTTGCTCTAATATATCACAAACATGCTCGTAAGTCTCCGCGGTCAC
This sequence comes from Algoriphagus resistens, assembly GCF_001442615.1. Taxonomy (GTDB): domain Bacteria; phylum Bacteroidota; class Bacteroidia; order Cytophagales; family Cyclobacteriaceae; genus Algoriphagus; species Algoriphagus resistens. The sequence goes on from NZ_LMXN01000014.1 coordinate 62,033, forward strand.
CATTTCGGCTCTGTATTGCTTGAAATTTGGCATACCTCGGAAATAATTCGTGTAGTGTCTCCTCATTTCAAGTATCCCAAGTTTGGGTCCTTTCCACTGCACAGAGAAATCCAGATGCTTTTTTGCGACAGCGATTCTTTCTTCCAATCCGGGAGCGGCAAGCTTTTCTCCCGTGGCTAGAAAATGCTTGATCTCATTGAAAATCCATGGGTACCCAATAGATGCTCTGCCGATCATCATGCCGTCCACGTTATATTTAATCTTATATTCCTGCGCCTTCTCGGGTGAATCGATGTCTCCGTTTCCAAATACAGGGATATATAGGCGTGGATTTTCTTTCACTTTGTTTAGGTAACTCCAGTCCGCCTCACCTTTATACATTTGTTTTCTGGTGCGTGCGTGTATGCTGATGGCTTGGATTCCTACATCCTGAAGCCGCTCTGCCACTTCCACGATGCGGATGGAGTCATTGTCCCATCCCAGGCGGGTCTTAACTGTCACAGGAATATTTACCGCTTTTACGATTTCTGCAGTCATAGAGACCATTTTGTCGATGTCCAAGAGAATCCCCGCTCCTGCACCTTTACATGCGACCTTGTTTACAGGACAGCCATAATTGATGTCCAGAATATCAGGCCTGGCTTCTTCTACAATGGCTGCAGCTTCACGCATCGAGTCTATTTCGTTTCCGAAAATCTGAATCCCTATCGGCTTTTCGTAATCGAAGATATCAAGTTTGGCCACGCTCTTTGCAGCGTCGCGAATCAAACCTTCTGAGCTGATAAATTCTGTGTACATAAGGTCTGCACCGTTCTGTTTGCAGACTGCTCTGAACGGTGGATCACTCACATCTTCCATCGGTGCAAGCAACAATGGGAAGTCCCCTAACTCCAAGTTTCCTATCTTAACCACTTCTTATTTTAAATTTGCGCGTAAATTTACCCCAATTATGGAGATATACGAAACGGATTCAGAAATTGGTAATAGGAAGAGTTGGCTTTTATCACTGATAGTCATTGTTTTAGTCGGGCTGGGAGTTTTGATTGTCCTTCAAGTAATTGCTCTTGCCGTCGCGCCTTTTCTGTTTAATATCTCAATAGAAGAGATAATGGCATTGATGACAGGAGATTATTCCCCTGATAATGGGCGGATGGCCATGCTTTTTGTTCAGGGAATAGGGTCAGGGATTGGTTTTTGGGTGGCGGCTTATGTAATCATGCATTTCATTGATAAAGCCGACTTACATTGGGAAATACAAATACCTCGATTTAATGCCCAAGGTGCTGGCTTGGTTTTGTTAATTACTTTAGGGGGAATGCTCTTCAATGGTTTGCTGGTCTATTTAAATTCCCAGCTGGTGCTGCCGGAGTCTATGTCGGGCGTTGAGTCTTGGATGAAGGAAATGGAGCAACAGTTGCTTGAACTTACTAAGTTTCTTACTGATTTCCAGACGATTCCAGAGCTTTTGATGGGGCTTCTGGTGATTGGAGTACTTGCAGGAATAGGCGAAGAGATGTTTTTCAGAGGACTTATTCAGCCCAAGATGCATTTATACACCGGCAATGGCCATGCTGGGGTTTGGATTACGGCTTTTATTTTCTCTGCCATCCATGTTCAATTTTATGGCTTTCTCCCACGATTGTTTTTGGGGGGGATGTTTGGTTATTTATACCTGTATTCAGGTAGCATGACTTATCCCATATTGGCCCATATTGTCAATAATGCATTTACTGTATTGATGGTTTATGCTTCAAATCAGGGAATGATAGATTTTGATATAGAATCCACCGATGCAGTTTCATATCCCGCTGCTATCCTCGGTTTATTGGTTCTTATGGCGGGAATCTTTTACTTTAAGAAAATAAATAAACCCAATGGAGAACTGGAACAAGGTGTTTGATAGTCCAATGCAAGTTAGAGCTGAGATCGTCAAAGGGGTGTTGGAAGAGCATCAGATACAAGCAGTAGTGTTAAATAAAAAAGAAACCATATATCAGATTTTTGGAAACTACGAGGTACATGTACAGCGCGGGGATATGATGATGGCAACTAACATAATCCAGAATGAGATCTCGTTTTAGTATAAACAATTACAGTAATCTGGGGCAAAGGGCCATCACCGCATTATTCGGGGCATTGATAATAGTGGGGGGGTGTATTTATTCTGACTACACCTATTTTTTGGTTTTTGCAGGAATCCTCGGCTTTTCCCAAATGGAGTTTTACAAATTGAGTGGTCTTGATGGGATGCTCCCGCTGAGGAGTTTTGGGACATTTCTCGGACTGATGATATTCTGCCTCACCTTTCTGGTGGAGAAGGAGCATCTGTCCGATAAATATTTCTATTTCATCTTTCCTATCGTCTCTCTCACTTTCTTTATCAAGCTTTACAAGAAAACTGATAAAAAACCTTTCACTGGCGTTGCCTATACTTTTTTGGGTCTATTTTATGTGGCAGTGCCCTTTTCATTACTAAATCTTGCGGTATTTTCAGTAGATGCCACTTATAATTACGAGATCATCATTGGTTGCCTTTTGATTCTATGGGCCAGTGATACTGGGGCTTATTTTGCTGGAACAAAATTTGGTAAGACTAAGTTATTCGAACGGGTTTCCCCAAAGAAGTCTTGGGAAGGCTTTTTGGGCGGGGCTTTTTCAGCAATTGGAGTAGCGTTCATTTTGACAAGATATTTTCATGTGATTGAAGATTGGAAATGGTTGGTGATTGCCGGGATTATCATTATTGCGGGAACCTATGGAGATCTGATTGAGTCGCTTTTCAAGCGATCCATTGAGATCAAGGATTCAGGAAAAGGTCTTCCCGGCCATGGGGGATTTATGGATCGTTTTGACGGATTGTTACTTTCGGCCCCATTTATTACGGCCTTTTTGAAAATATTCTAATTTGAGGCTATGCTGATTGAAAATCTGCTTAATATTGCATCGCATTTGAATAACTAAATCAAACCCGAATATGGCTTACATTGAACCGGCTCCGATCAAGGATAAAGAGAATCCTTTGGAGTCAATGATGGAAAGATTCAACATTGCAGCTGAAAAGCTCGGCCTCTCAGACGAGGTGTACAATGTTCTGAAAAATCCTGCCAAGCAAGTAATCGTATCCCTTCCTATCACAATGGATAATGGTAAAATCCAGGTCTTCGAAGGCATACGGGTAATCCACTCCAATATTCTTGGCCCCGCGAAAGGCGGGATTAGATTTGCTCCCGATGTACACATCGATGAGGTACGGGCGCTGGCCGCTTGGATGACCTGGAAATGCGCTGTAGTGGATATTCCTTATGGCGGTGGTAAGGGAGGCGTGAGATGTAATCCTAGAGAAATGTCCAAGGGTGAAATCGAGCGTTTGGTCAGAGCTTATACTATGGCAATGATCGATGTCTTTGGTCCAGACAAGGATATTCCTGCTCCCGACATGGGAACGGGGCCAAGAGAGATGGCCTGGCTGATGGATGAGTACTCCAAAGCAAAAGGAATGACTGTAAGCTCGGTTGTAACGGGGAAACCATTGGTACTTGGCGGATCTTTGGGAAGAACAGAAGCTACCGGTCGAGGTGTAATGGTCTCTGCTTTGGCAGCTATGCAAAAGCTCAAAATCAATCCTTTTCAGGCAACCTGTGCAGTACAGGGATTTGGAAATGTAGGCTCTTGGGCAGCAAAACTTTTGGAAGAAAGAGGATTGAAGATCGTAGCAATCTCCGATCATACTGGTGCTTTCTATAGTGAGAAAGGAATTGATATTGTGAAAGCGATTGAATTCAGAGATGGCAATGGTGGACATCTGGGTGGTTTCAGCGGTGGTGACAGAATGGAAAATGCCGCTGATCTGCTGACATTAGAGGTAGATGTTCTGGTGCCTGCCGCGGTAGAGGATGTGATTACTATCCATAATGTGAATGACATCAAGGCTAAGCTTATCGTGGAAGGGGCTAACGGCCCGACTTCGGCAAAAGCTGATGCCATTATCAACGAAAAAGGGATCATGGCAGTGCCGGATATTCTGGCGAATGCCGGTGGCGTAACCGTTTCTTATTTTGAGTGGGTTCAAAACAGATTGGGATACAAGTGGACAGCTGACCGCGTCAACCGCCGATCTGATCGAATCATGAAAGACTCGTTTGAAATGGTTTATCAGGCATCTCAGAAATACGATGTTCCGATGAGAATTGCAGCTTATATCGTGGCAATCGATAAAGTAGCGAAGACATATACGTACAGAGGTGGGTTCTAACCCTATTCTATCGAAAGAATATTTTATCTTTGAGGCGTGGAGTAAAATCCACGCTTTTTAGTTTTGAAGCTTATGACCATACACAGAGAAGGACGGGTTTTGTTATTTTGGCTGCTGATTATTTTGGTAGCCGGGAATTACTTGATTATCTATTTCCTACCGGATGCCAGGGTGCTTTCCAATGTTGCAGTTTTAGGAAGTACAGTGTTGTATCTGATAATTCTTCAGTTTTTCAGAAGTCCGATAATCAAACTTCCGTCGGATGAAAGATTGGTATACGCGCCCGTAGATGGGAAAGTAGTGGTGATCGAGGAGACTTTCGAAGGAGAATATCTGAAGGAAAACCGAAGACAAGTGTCGATTTTCATGTCTCCTATCAATGTGCATATTACCAGATCTCCCATCAAAGGCCTAGTGGAGTTTTTTCAGTATCACCCGGGTAAATACCTGGTTGCCTGGCATCCTAAGTCAAGCACGGAGAATGAACGTACTACCATGGTAGTAACACATAAGAATGGCACCAAACTGCTCGTAAGGCAAATAGCCGGAGCATTGGCCAGAAGAATAAAATGGTATGTGAAACCGGGGTCTAAATTGGAACAAGGAGGAGAATTCGGATTTATCAAATTCGGTTCCCGGGTAGATGTATTTCTTCCTTTAGATGCGGAAGTACTTGTGGGACTTGAGGAAAAGACCAAAGGGGGAAGAACTCCTATTGCGAGACTGAAACTGAAGGCATAGGATTTATTATGGATTAAAATGTAGCAAATTGAAGTCTATCGCCGTCTTAGGATTTGTAGACCAAATCACTTATTAACCATGAAACTACTTTCTTTAATTTCTCTCCTCTTGGTTTCCATCAGTTTTATCGCCTGTGACAAGGATGAAGATGAACTTCCAAAACAGTTGTCAGGTATATGGGAAGAGCGCTTTTACGTAGATTCAGTGGGTTATTGGGTGGTGAATACACTGGAATTTAAATCTGATAACGAATACCAATTTAGAACCACCGTCAGAGAAGTTGAAGCTGGTCCGGATTTAGGCTATCGCTTTTATTACGATGATAGTTATACATGGGATGGAGAGACTTTCAGCTATTCCCCGGACCTGGCCAGCTGGATAGACCATCGTGAGGAGAATTTTTATGTTCCCAAGGAAGAATTGAATGCTGGGATAATAGATTATGTCCGGATGCCTACCGCTTCCCTTGTTTTTGAGGCGAATAATACCAAAATGATTTTTCAAGAAATTTGTCCTGAAGACATCTTGCCCTGTGAAGATCCTTTTGAAGTAAAAGAGTATACCCGCGCTGATTAGAATTTTTACTTTTCGTTGGGCAGGCAGAACCAGAACGGCTCAGCCTGTTTTACGTAGTAAGAACTAGGCCTTGAATACCTTTTTATAAACGATTATTCCAAGTCCTAAACTCACAAAAAACAGGGTCAGACTAAGCCATTCGAATGTCCGTCTTTCGGATAATTTTTCTTTGAGCTGTTTATCACGGTCTGCTACAGCTCTTTTAAGCGCTTGTATATCTTTTTCTTGCTTAAAGACGATTGTTTTGTAATCTTCTCCAGTCTGAGTGGCAGAAGTGGTTTCTATATCGCCGATCATTCTCAGCTCATCCATGATGAGATTGTCCTTTTGGATGATCCGTTCCAGCCATTCGTTCGTTTCGATCATGTCCTTTTTGGTGCGATTGCCAAAGATTCCTGATTTTTTGCTCTCTGATTCTTTCCACTGCTGGGTGAGCACATCGCGATCCTGAACCATTTTTTCCAGTTTTGCTTGCCCCGCTTCTGTGAATTGTGGTGTCACAAGCTTTAAAAGCAATAGAATTATTCCTAAAGTCATTTTTGTGGTCTGGATAAATTACTGAACACCTCTGTCATTCTGGAGAGTTTACGAATTAATTGCTTCCAATAAAGGAATACGATGATTGATACACTTACAACAAAAATGCCAAGGCTGTAAGGAATTTCCACCTTAAAATTTATGAACAGGCTTGTGAAATTGATTTTAGGGCTGACTGCTTATTTTTTCCAGCCCCTTGTCATTTCTTTCTTGCCTGGAGGCCCGGGCAAAGTTTCTACTTCTAAACCTAATTCCTTCAGATCTCTTTTGAGTTGGCCTGTGGCACAGTAGGTTGTGAAAATTCCACCAGGATTCAATGATGAGCAAACTTTATTAAGTACTTCCTTTTTCCACATTTCAGGCTGTTTGCTCGGCGCAAAAGCATCATAGAAGACGACATCGGTAGGATAAAGAACCACATCCTGGAGGCTGGTTTTTTCCTTCTTCATATTGAAATATTCCGACATAATGATGCCTTTGCCCCAATCAGCTTTGTGCAAGCGTTGCAAATATGGTTTGTAATGGAAAATAGCATCATCCATATCTCCGTAGTTCAACTGGGAATAAATATCTTCTGTCAGCGGAAACGGCTCAATGCTATGATAAAGTACAGGAATTTGATTTTGCTCTGCCCAAACTAAAGTAAGCCATGCATTGAGGCCTGTTCCGAATCCAACTTCAAAAATCCTAAGGGGCTTTTTGTTGGGGTTATTTATAATCCAGGAGTCCAGCCCGTAGAGCATAAATACATGGATTGATTCTTTGAAAGCCCCATGAAAACTGTGGTAGGTTTCTTTCAACTCTTCATTGTATAAAGAATGGGAACCGTCCTCAGTGGTGATGATTTTCAGATTTCCACTCATATCGAATATATTAAAGCCGAGCAATAGGCCGATACGCCTTCCTCTCTTCCTACAAACCCCAGCTTCTCGGTGGTTGTAGCTTTGATAGAAATGTCATTTTCTGACACATTCATCACCTCCGCCAGGCATTTTTTCATTGTGGGGATATGTGGATTGACTTTTGGTAATTGCAGACAAATGGTTGTGTCCAAATTGCCTACTTCATATCCTGCTTCGCGCAGGAGAACCATTACCTCCGCAAGTAGAATTTTACTGTCTATCCCCTTGAATTTTGGGTCTTGGTCAGAAAAATGATATCCTATATCGCGCAGATTGGCAGCACCGAGTAGTGCATCGCAAATGACATGGATCAAAACATCTGCATCGGAATGGCCGACAGCACCTTTTTCATGTTCTAATTTGATCCCGCCTAGCCAGAAGTCGTATCCTTCTTTAAGTTGGTGGACATCGTAGCCGAAACCTATTCTGAATTTGTTCATGCAGGTACAGATTTATAGTACAATACTGAAGAGTTTTCTTCCCGGATCAGGCGATTTGCCCAGGTCATGATTTCATCTCCTTTTATTTTTGATTTATTTTTGAATTCCTCGTAATAAAGATCGGGGTTTCCAAGGTGTGCATAATTTGCCAGATTCATAGCCCGATTGAGCACTTGTATAGATTCATAAGTTTTCATTGCCTCTCCCTGATTTTTCACTTTCTGAAGAGTATAGTCAGAAATTTCGGACGACAGGAACTTTGAAACGACTTCATCCAATGCTTTTTCAGCTTCCTGAGCAGCTACACCAGCTTCCATTTTTCCAGAGAAAATCAAAAGCCCCGGATCCACTGAACCTAAAATATATGCTCCCACTGAAGCAAATAGCTTCCCGTTTTTTACCAAAGTTTGCTCTAGCAGAGAAGACTTGCCAAATCCAATGATATCGGTAATCAGATCTGCCTCCAAATAACCCTTAGCGAGTTTTGCGGGCATTTTGTAAGCTTTATACAATGCATCCGTAGGTACGGGAGCTTCTACAGTCTTAATTTTTTTGATGTGCTGGGCAGGCTCGGCTGGAATCCGGTGAGTTGGTTTGGAGAGATTTGGGATCGGTTCAAACCATTTCTTCGCCAATCTTTCTATTTCTGCCTGTGTCACCGCACCGGCAACCACTAGCACAGCATTGTCTGGTCGGTAATTAGCCTGATAAAAGTCCCACACATCCTCTTGGGTATAGTTGACAATGTCATTCAGATTCTGGCCAATAGTTGGCCATCGATAAGGATGTGTGTCGAAGGCGAGGTCCCGTAAATGATGGAATACGTCACCATAAGGTTGGTTCAGGTACCGCTGCTTATATTCCTCCATTACCACTTTTCGTTGAGTCTCGATGGTTTTTTCACTAAGCGTCAATTGCAGCATTCGGTCGGATTCCAGCCAAAATGCAGTTTCCAGATTTGCTGCTGGAATGGTAATGTAATAATTGGTAATGTCAGGGCTGGTAAAAGCATTGCAGGCACCACCGACACGCTCCAGTTCGCGGTCAAAGACAGGTACATTGGCCGAACTTCCAAACATCAGATGTTCGAAAAAATGGGCAAGTCCGGTCTTGCCGGGTTTTTCATTTCGGGATCCGACTTTATAAAGCAGGTTGAAAACAGCGATTTTGCTGCCTTGATCCTCATGGACGATTACTTCAAGTCCGTTATCTAGGAAAAATCTTCGGTAGGGTAGCATAATTGTAGCTTGCAAAGCTAAGATAATTGGCAGTTTTGGCTAATCTGAAGAAAGAATTTTAAGTAAACCTTCCTACTTACTCATCAGTTTAACCACAAGTCGGCCCTTTGATGTAAGCATTCCTGAATTTTTGGAAAAAAAAGCGAACTTTAGCAGGCTAGTCAAAGTTAGTGCTCCAATATAACCTTCAGCTAAATTCCCCCATGAAAAAACATTGCGTTGAACTCCACCAAACCGGACAGTTTTCACAATTTTTTTTAGATTACATAGGAGGGAAAGAGGAGCTGAGGGCATTTTATTCTTATTCCCCTAAGTTGGAAAACTTCAAACAAGCCATTGAAAATAAAGTTTTCTCAGAGGATCATCGCCATGTTCTGGTAAAGGCACTTCAGCATCAATATGCCAATCTGGAGGTAAGCCGCGCTGTGTCGGCCAATATTGATGCACTGGCTTCTGAGCGTACATTTACAGTAACCACCGGACATCAACTCAACTTATTTACCGGTCCGCTTTACTTTATTTATAAAATTGTCTCAACGATCAACCTTGCCAAGAAGCTCGCTAAAACATATCCGGAGTTCAAAATTGTGCCTGTATACTGGATGGCTACAGAAGATCATGATTTCGATGAGATCAATTACTTCAGACTTGACGGGAAAAAATATCAATGGAATTCAGAACAGACAGGTGCGGTAGGGAATTTTAGGCTGGACGGCAGTTTTAAGGAATTTCTAAAATCTGTTTCCTTTGCCCCTGATGTTTTTACAGAGGCATATTCTTCGTCAAAAACCTTGTCTGAGGCTGTTCGCAAGTATGTCAATTCTCTATTTGAAGAGGAGGGGTTGGTGGTAGTAGATGGCGATGACCCTACGTTAAAAAGGGAATTTAAAGATGTCATTCTTTCAGACCTGTTCACCCATACGCCTTATGAAAAAGCAGCTGAGACCACAGAGGCGCTGGGGAAATTGGGATACAGTAGCCAAATATTTCCCCGGGAGATCAATTTTTTTTATTTGGATCAAGGTGTCCGGGAACGAATAGAGAAAATGGATTCAGGCTTTGGTATTGTAAATACTGACTTGAGGTTCACCGATGAGGAAATGGAAAAAATGGTGGAGGCCCATCCGGAGAAGTTCAGCCCAAATGTAGTGTTGCGCCCGCTGTATCAGGAAGTGATTTTGCCAAATCTCGCATACTTAGGAGGTCCGGCCGAGGTTGTATATTGGCTACAGTTGAAAGGTGTCTTTGACCATTTTGAAATTCCCTTCCCGGTGCTGTTGCCACGTAATTTTGCCTTGCTTATCAGTCCGCAAGTTCAGCGGAAAATGCAGCAGTTGAATTGGAGCGTGGAAGATCTTTTTGTTGATATTGATCACTGGAAAAAGACTTTTGTGAAGACTGAGGCATCCATTGATATTGAATTGACTAAGCAAAAAGAAATAATTTCCACACTTTTTGATGCGAAGGGAAAGGAAGCGGCACATTTGGAGAAAAGCTTAGAAAATGCTTTTGAAGCGGGGAAAGTTCGATCATTGAAGATTATTGACCAGATGGCCCGGAAGCTTCGCAAAGCTGAAGAACGCCGATTGCACACCCAGATAGCGCGAGCGTGTTGTATCGAAGATCAGGTGAAGCCTGGGGGGAGTCCTCAGGAACGGGTTGTAAATATGATGCAGTTTTATTTGGAGAATCCTGGTTTGATCTCAGAGCTTCTGGATTGTTTTGATCCTCTTGATTTCAGAATGATGGTATTGGAAAATGAATTTTGACAAACATCAATTAAGAATTTTTTATAAGGAGTTGCGAGCAGCCCTTTCGGATGAAGAGCTTGAGGAAAAGTCCCTTCAGATAGCTAACCGGGTGAAATCTTTTTTAAGCCAGAGAAATGAGCTTGTTCATTTTCACCTATTTTTCCCTATTCCCAAACAACGGGAAATCAATACTTATCCAATCAAAGATTTTTTAGAAGCTAAAGGGGATTTTATCTACACATCTCTGGTGGAGCCAGACACGCTTCAAATGAAAACATTGTTTTTAAAGCCAAAAACTGGTTTTCAATTGGACAAATGGGGGATTCCTGTTCCAAAAGATTTTGAGTTGGCTTCAAATGAACCTATTCAAGTCGTATTTGTGCCCTTGTTGGCTTTCGACAAGAGCGGACATAGAATAGGTTTTGGAAAAGGATATTATGATGTTTTTTTGAATACCTTGGATCCTGAGGTATTGAAAATAGGATTGAGTTTCTTTCCTCCAGAACTAAGTATTCCATCGGAATCACATGATATCTCACTCGACTATTGCATTACACCAGAAAATATGATTACTTTTTGATCAGTAATTAAATTGATCCTTTCATGCGATTTTCTCTTTTAGTGGCTTTTACTGCTCTTTCCTTTGTGTTTTTATCTGCCATAGAATCAAACGCCCAAATGAGAGACTATAATACGATGGTTGGGGTGACAGCCGGAACAAACATAGGAGGAACCGTAAAACAATTTATTTCAGAACCTGGAGCTGTTGATCTTCTGGTCTATAGAAGATGGAAGGGCTGGGTTGCGGCAGCTTTGTATGAGCATCACCTGGATATCAGGGGATTCAGGGGGTTAGAATGGTATTTTGGTGGCGGAGCTCACTATGGAATGTGGAAGGACGGGAAGGGAGAGCCTCCATGGGTTGACAAAATAAATCAAGATTACAGTGCATATGGGATTGACGCGATTGTTGGGTTAGAATACAACATCAACCGAAGCAGTTTTTATGTGGGGCTTTACTGGAAACCCGCTTACAATTTTACCGATTTTACGAAGTTTTGGGAAGATGAAGCTGCCTTTACGCTAAGGTATGCATTATAGGAATGAATTGGGAGGTGGACTGGGAGTCGGCAACGGGTCCCGGCCGTCTTGTTAAATACTTACATTTTTTGTAGCAGCATTGAGGTAAAGCTACAATTGAATTTACTTTTTACTGTCCCAAAGAATGCATCGGTCTCCAATCCTTGATCTTTCGTTTTCGATAATAGAGGTACTGACATCCATTGAGGAACACCAAGTTTATGTTTAAAGCGGCATTTTGGGATGTCGAATGGGATCCTAGCAGTCAATTTTGACTGAATTATCATTGCAGTCTCAGCTTTACTTCAGCTGCTAAAGACCGGGGAATGTCAATTGTTCACTAAATGCAATTTTTGGTATAAAAAATACAATTTAACCTCATTTTTTCACTTGCGATGCGAAAAGGTGTGATCGGTAAATAACAATGCACCACTTTCGGTAAATAAGAATATGTCTCGTCCTGAAAAAAGTTGACACAATTTAGTCAATAGTCCTGAATGTTCTTGACAGGTTTTATTGTTCGTCCTGAAATTATTTTACACCCCAACATTGCACTTTGGTTTTCACTGATCCTCCCAACCTGAAACAGGTTCCAGAACAGATGGCTTGGCGTACTTCTTATAAACTTTCCACCTTTTACTCAGTTTCCCTTCCATGAGGTGAGCCTGGTCTGGGGTCAGGTAGTCGATGCTAAGATGCGGCCGTTTCTGATTATAAGCCATTACAATTTTGTCGATAGCTTTCTTGGCTTCCCGGTGATTGAGGTAGAGTTTGTTAGGAAAAAACTCATTCTTAATTGTCCCGTTTACCCTTTCTGCCAGCGCATTATCATAAGGGTTTCCTGATTGGGTCATGCTTATGGCAATGCCTGCTTCCGCTAATAACCCAACATATTTTTCCGAACAATACTGCACGCCCCTATCTGAGTGATGGATCAGGTCAGCGGGCCTCCTCTTGTCCGGCAGGGAATCCAGGGCCATTTCCAGGGTCTCCATACAGCCTGCCGCCTCCAGGCTATCGTGCAGGCAATGCCCTACCAGCTTTCTGGAATACGCATCTGTGAGCAGGCTTAAATAGCTGAACCCTTCTGCTGTACGTATATAGGTGATATCGCTTACCCATAACCGGTTGGGACATTCTACTACCAGCTGCTTGATCAGGTTAGGGTATTTTTTTAACCAATGCGCTGATTGGGTAGTCCTAACTGATCTTATTCTTCTTTTCACCAGCAATCCATGAAAACCCAACAGGCTGAACAACTTGTCCCTTCCCATTTTGATTTTATGCTCCTCTAATTTGTAATAGAGCATTTTAAGGAGTTTCCGTACCCCTATACCGGGCAAATCTTCACGGAGTTCATGTTGTATCGCCCAGAAAAAAGTTGATACTTTCCGCAAGAAAATCCTTACATAGGTTTACAGCTCTGTATCAGTTCCCGTAACTCTGTTTTGGTTAATTTATTGCATTTCCAATTTATTTTTAAAGTAGTTTATGGTCTGATAATATTTGTATATTTGGAAAGGCAAATAAGCATTGAACAACTTGTCCCTTCCCACTTTGATTTTATGCTCCTCTAATTTGTAATAGAGCATTTTAAGGAGTTTCCGTACCCCTATACCGGGCAAATCTTCACGGAGTTCATGTTGTATCGCCCAGAAAAAAGTTGATACTTTCCGCAAGAAAATCCTTACATAGGTTTACAGCTCTGTATCAGTTCCCGTAACTCTGTTTTGGTTAATTTATTGCATTTCCAATTTATTTTTAAAGTAGTTTATGGTCTGATAATATTTGTATATTTGGAAAGGCAAATAAGCAGTTTTTTATTATAGATTTAAGACCTTAGCTTTGGTTCATTATTAAGAATCAATTATGGATAAGTTTTCTTATATCGCTAATGCTCACGTGTCCTACATAGATGAGCTTTACTCTTCTTACAAGAGTGACCCAGAATCAATTGACCCAAGCTGGAAGGAGTTTTTTGATGGCTTTGACTTTGCACTAACCAATTATGGTGACGAAAAAAATACTTCTTCTTCAAATGGGAAGGGTGCCGCTCCTGCGAAAAACGGGGCATTAGCTACTCCCGGTACCATTATGGATATGGAGCAGTTGCCAAAAGAAATCAAGGTAAGGGCCTTGATTCATGCATATCGCTCCAGAGCCCACCTTAGATCCAAGACCAATCCGGTAAGAGAACGTCGTGATCGAAAAGCATTGATAGATCCTCAGGATTTTGGTTTGGGGCAAGAAGACATGAATATAGAATTCCAAGCTGGAAATGAGATTGGAATCGGCTATGCAAAGCTGTCAAAGATTTTAGATTCGCTGAAGTCCATTTACGAAGGATCAGTGGGATTCGAATATTTATATATCCGGGATCCGGAGATGTTGGACTGGTTTAAAACCAAAGTTGAAAAAGAAGCTTTGGCTTTTAATCCCACCCACGAAGAGAAAAAGAGAATACTGTCTAAACTAAACCAGGCAGTGGTATTTGAAAACTTTTTGCACACCAAATACCTTGGGCAAAAGCGTTTTTCCCTTGAGGGGGGAGAAAGTACTATCCCCTTTTTGGATGCTGTGATCAACACATCCTCCCAGCTTGGGGTAAGGGAGGTAATGATAGGAATGGCCCACAGAGGCCGTCTGAACGTGCTTGCAAATATCATGGGGAAAACATATGAGCAGATTTTCTCTGAATTTGAAGGTACTGCAAAGCCTGATTTGACTATGGGGGATGGAGATGTGAAATACCACATGGGCTATTCCAGCGATATCGTGACACACAGCGAAAACAAAGTTCATTTAAAACTGGCTCCAAACCCTTCTCATTTGGAAGCGGTGGATCCTGTAGTAGAGGGCTTTCTTCGTGCTAAAATCGATTCTGAATACAAAGGTGATTTCAAAAAAGCTCTTCCAATTTTGATTCATGGCGATGCTGCCGTTGCTGGGCAGGGTATTGTATACGAGGTGACTCAGATGGAAGGATTGAAAGGCTATAATACAGGAGGAACAATCCACTTTGTCATTAATAATCAGGTTGGTTTTACAACTGATTTTGATGATGCCCGCTCTTCCATTTACTGTACTGACGTAGCTAAAATCATAGATGCGCCGGTAATCCATGTAAATGGTGATAACGCCGAGGCTGTTGTATTCGCGGCCAAGTTAGCTGCCGAATTTAGACAAAAGTTCAGCCGTGATATTTTTGTGGATATGGTCTGCTACAGACGCCATGGCCATAATGAGTCTGATGAGCCTAAATTCACCCAGCCAGAACTTTACAATATTATCTCCAAGCATCCGAATCCAAGAGAAATCTATGTGAAGCGATTGACGGAGCGTGGGGATGTGGAGGCCAAATTGGCTTCACAAATGGATGAGGAATTTAGACAATTGCTCCAGGATCGTCTGAACTTGGTGAAAGAAAAGCCGCTTCCGTACCAGGCTACCCGTTTTGAAGAGGTTTGGAGCAGCCTGAGAAGATCAAAACCTGAGGATTTCGACCAGTCTCCGGAAACTGGAATTAGCCCCGAGTTGATTGAAAAAGTTGCTGAAGCACTGACCGTGGTCCCGCAGGGGTTCAAACCGCTTAAACAGATTGAGGCACAGTTGAAGCAGCGTAAAGAAATGTTCTTTCAATCCAAGACATTAAACTGGGCTGCTGCGGAATTGCTTGCTTATGGTTCTTTGACGCTGGAGGGAAAAACAGTTCGCTTGACAGGTCAGGATGTACAAAGAGGAACTTTTTCTCATCGTCATGCGGTACTTCATGATGCCAATACCAATAAAGCTTACAATTCGCTGAAGGAAATGAAGGATAGAAAAGGTGAGTTTTACATTTACAACTCGCTTCTTTCAGAGTATGCCGTGTTGGGTTTTGAATATGGATATGCCATGGCAAATCCAAATGCTTTAACTATCTGGGAAGCGCAATTTGGTGATTTCGCCAACGGTGCGCAGACGATGATTGACCAATTTATTACTTCTGGAGAATCTAAGTGGCAGAAAATGAACGGATTGGTGATGCTCCTTCCTCATGGCTACGAAGGTCAAGGTCCAGAGCACTCCAACGCTCGTCCGGAGAGGTTTCTTCAACTGGCGGCAGAGTATAATACCGTAGTTGCAAACGTGACTGAACCTTCTAATTTCTTTCATTTGCTTAGACGACAGTTGGCTTGGGAATTCAGAAAGCCATGTATCGTGATGTCACCTAAGTCTCTTTTGAGACATCCAAAAGTAGTTTCTCCACTTTCAGAGTTTACCGCAGGTTCCTTCAGGGAAGTGCTTCCTGATACCACTGTGAATGCAAAAGAGGTAAAGCGAGTGGTACTTTGCTCGGGCAAAATCTTCTATGATCTGGATGAAGCAAGAGAAAAAGAGAAAGTGAAGGACGTAGCCATCGTGAGAATAGAACAGTTGCATCCACTTCCTAAAAAGAAAATGATGGAAGTGCTGGCCGGTTATCCGGAAGCAGAAGTAGTTTGGGTTCAGGAAGAGCCTTCAAACATGGGTTATTGGAATTACATTCTAAGACTGCTTTACAAGGAATTACCTATGGAAGTAATTGCTAGAAAAGCCAGTGCATCTCCTGCAACAGGTTATAACAAAGTCCACGTGGAAGAGCAAAAGAATATTGTTGCTCAAGCGCTTAAATTGAAATAATTACAGCTCTTTTTAGAAAGACATCCAAAATAATCTTATCATTTTGTTCCTCTCTTTTTGACTACAAAAGAGAAAAAAAGAAAAACGTATGAGCAAAGAAATTAAAGTTCCGGCTGTAGGAGAATCCATCACAGAGGTGACAATCGGCCAATGGTTTAAAAAAGACGGAGATGAGGTTCAGATGGACGAAGTTCTATGTGAATTGGAATCCGATAAAGCCACATTTGAGTTGCCGGCAGAAGCTGCAGGCATACTTAGAATTAAAGCCCAAGAAGGTGACGTGTTGGAAATTGGTGCTGTGATCTGCGAAATAGACGAGGCAGGGACTCCCGGTAAATCAGAACCTTCACAATCTGTTGAAGCGTCTGCCAAGTCGAAAGATGAGTCAAAACCTTCAGCTTCCCAATCCACGGGAGAAGTGAAGGAAATGATTGTACCTACTGTAGGGGAATCCATTACCGAAGTTACTTTGGCGAACTGGCTTAAAGCAGATGGAGATTATGTGAAGTTGGATGAGATTATTGCTGAAGTCGATTCAGATAAGGCGACATTTGAATTGCCTGCTGAGGCGTCAGGGATTCTTCGTCATGTAGCGCAAGAAGGTGACGTGCTTGAGATTGGCGGAATGATATGTAAGATCGAAGTGACAGAGGGTGAGCCGGCTGCATCAGGTTCTTCGGAAGAATCTTCTTCCCCAGGGTCAGCTGTTGGGTCTGGAAATACAAATTACGCGACGGGACATGCTTCTCCTGCCGCATCTAAGATTTTGGCTGAAAAAGGCATGTCTGCCGAGTCTGTAAAAGGAACAGGCAAAGACGGTAGAATTACCAAGGAAGATGCGCAGTCAGCTCAAAAGCCAGCTGCTCCTGCAAAAGCAGAAAACAAATCCGCTGAGACTGCTGCCCCTGCTCCTGTGTCAGGTTCCAGAAACGAGCGCAGAGAGAAAATGTCTTCCCTGAGAAAAACTGTAGCCAGAAGATTGGTGTCGGTGAAAAATGAAACAGCAATGCTCACTACATTCAATGAAGTGAACATGAAACCAATAATGGATTTGAGATCCAAATTCAAAGAGCAATTCAAAGAAAAGCATGGTGTAGGACTTGGATTTATGTCCTTCTTTACCAAAGCTGTGTGTGTGGCACTTCAGGAATGGCCATCTGTAAATGCTAAGATTGACGGAAACGAGATTGTTTTCAACGATTTCTGTGATATTTCAATCGCTGTTTCTGCACCAAAAGGACTAGTCGTTCCTGTAATCAGAAATGCTGAAGCCATGAGCTTTGACCAGATAGAAAAAGAGGTCGTAAGACTTGCCGGCAAGGCCAGGGATAACAAACTTTCTATTGAGGAAATGACCGGTGGAACATTCACTTTGACAAATGGCGGGATCTTCGGTTCAATGATGTCAACACCGATCATCAATGCTCCTCAATCTGCCATTCTGGGAATGCACAACATTGTGCAGCGCCCTATGGCTGTGAATGGCGAAGTGGTCATTCTTCCGATGATGTATGTGGCACTTTCTTACGATCACCGAATCATCGACGGTCGTGAGTCAGTTAGCTTCTTGGTAAGGGTAAAAGAATTGCTTGAAGATCCTACTAGACTTCTTTTTGGAGTTTGAAAAGTATCTAGTCATTAGTACAAAGTATCAAGAAAGGGGCATTTTCAAATGCTCATTGCAGATGCTCCCTTTCTTGATAGTATAGTATTTCAATTCTAAGTAAGGGTAAGTCTTGATGCTTGCTTCTCACTACTAAAATCTAAAAACATGTATGACGTTATAGTAATTGGTTCCGGTCCAGGTGGATATGTGGCGGCGATTCGCTGCGCACAGCTTGGGTTGAAAACCGCCATTGTTGAAAAATATCCTACGCTAGGAGGGACTTGTCTTAATGTGGGTTGTATTCCATCCAAAGCACTTTTGGATTCATCTGAGCATTACCACAATGCAGCTCATACATTCAAAACCCATGGAATAAACCTGAGCAACCTGAAAGTAGATCTGAAGCAGATGATCACCAGAAAGGATGACGTGGTAAAACAAAATACAGATGGTATTCAATACCTGATGAAGAAGAATAAAATTGACGTTCATCAAGGAATTGGTTCTTTTGTGGATAAAACCACTGTGAAAGTGACCAAAGACGATGGGTCATCTTCAGATATTCAGGCTAAAAACATCATTATTGCTACTGGGTCCAAGCCTTCTTCTTTGCCATTTATCAAACTGGACAAAGACCGGGTGATTACCTCTACGGAAGCGTTGAACCTAAAAGAAATCCCTAAGCATCTGGTCGTAATCGGCGGTGGTGTAATAGGTTTGGAATTGGGCTCTGTCTATGCAAGAATGGGAGCGAAGGTTTCTGTGATTGAATTTATGGATTCATTGATACCTACGATGGATCGTACCATGGGCAAAGAACTTCAGAAGTCTTTGAAGAAAATTGGCTTCGAATTTTACCTAAAGCATAAAGTGACTGCTGTAGAGAGCAAAGGCAAAGAAGTAACTGTCAAAGCTGAGGATCCTAAAGGAGAAACTATCGAAGTAAAAGGGGACTATGTATTGGTTTCTATCGGTAGAAAACCTTATACAGTGGGCTTGAATGCTGAGGCTGCCGGTGTAAAGATCACCGAAAGAGGTCAGGTCGAAGTCAATGATCATTTGCAGACTAATGTGCCGAATATCTATGCAATAGGAGACGTGATAAAAGGCGCGATGCTAGCCCACAAAGCGGAGGAAGAAGGGATATTTGTGGCTGAAACTATTTTGGGCCAAAAGCCTCATATCAATTACAACCTGATTCCCGGGGTAGTTTATACCTGGCCAGAGGTGGCAGCTGTTGGTTTTACTGAAGAGCAATTGAAGGAGAAAGGGATTAAGTATAAAACAGGAAAATTCCCTTTCATGGCATCTGGCCGTGCGAGAGCATCCATGGATACTGATGGATTGGTGAAAGTATTAGCTGATGCGGGGACGGATGAGATCCTAGGCGTGCATATGATTGGCCCAAGAACTGCCGATATGATAGCCGAAGCAGTGGTAGCAATGGAATATAGAGCGTCAGCCGAGGATATTTCCAGAATGTCCCATGCACATCCGACTTATACGGAGGCCTTCAAAGAGGCGTGCCTTGCAGCCACAGATAATAGAGCACTACATATTTAAGTAATAATATGATTGTACTAGAGACCATTCGGAGAGATTCGAATGGTTTTTTCTTTTTCGGGAAAAATAGTTTACTTCCATTATGAAGTTTAAAATTGCCATTCTGGGTGCTGGAAATGTCGCGTGGCATCTGGCTCCAGCTTTAGAAGATGCCGGACATGTGATTACGGAAGTTTACGCCCGAACTATCAAAAGTGCCGAGCAAATCACGGATAGGGTATATGCGGGTGAGCCTAAAGATGACTTGGATTTCTCAGCCAGTGAAGCAGAGATTTTTATAATGGCAGTCAAAGATTCTGCAATTTTAGACCTTGCCGATGAAATTATTCTGCCGGAGGAAAGCATTTTGGTGCATACTTCAGGAACCGTTGGATTGGATATGTTGAATTATAGCTCTGCAACCTACACTGGTATTTTTTATCCATTACAATCTTTCACTAAAGGGAGGAAAATTGAATTTGATGAAGTTCCTTTTTTGTTGGAATCTGACGATGAAGAGACCTTGCAAAAACTAAAAAAGCTGGCTAAAAGTTTGTCCCCGCTGATCTATACTGTAAGATCAAAAGACCGTAAGGCTATGCATATTGCAGCAGTATTTGCGAGCAATTTCTCCAATCACATGATTAGAATCGCTGAAGAAGTGATGCGGAGGCAGGGATTGGATTTTGATATGCTCAAACCACTGATAATAGAGACCATTTCCAAAAGTCTGCAGTTGGGCGCAAAAGCAGCCCAGACAGGCCCGGCCATACGCGAGGACTATGAGACCCTGGAAGACCATCATCGATTTTTAAGTTATAATGAAGGAATTGCTGAAATCTACCGGTTGATTTCCCAGGATATTATTGACAGCTGAACAACATTGGGAGAAAGCCACCGGCTCTTTACTTGCTGCTCCGATTATCAGATCCATTAAATCGTTGCAGTGAATTAAGCGTGTCTGTATGACAATTACTATGTGGGGTGTTTTTTTTGATCAAAGCAGTTCTACGGTCTCTTAGATTTTGAACATTGCCAATTAAGGAGCAGTTATTTAGATAAACATGCTGAGTACAATCAAAAAATCCTTTCCATTTTGGAAAGGATTTGAGATGATAGTTAGGCTTATTTAAGCCATGCTAATTTTACTTCCTCAGGAGCTTTCATCCTATCGGCTAATCTCATATATCTATCGGATAGTTTCACCAGATAATCTTGTGCCTTGGAGGCAACGTCATTCAGTCCTGTCAAGCTTTCAATCTTCCAAAGGCTTACCAAGTGTTCAATGATTCTTGCGTAATCCCAACCCGTATAAATACCTACTTTCTGGGTGACTTCAGAAAATTGGGTGAATAAGGAAGGGTTAGACCCACCTTTCCCCATCAATACTGCAGGCATTACAATTTGCTTTCTCATAAGTTTCTCAAAAGCAAGGATAGCTCCATTTGGGTCAATGTCAAATATGGCTGACATAAAGCTTTTATAAGCTTTCTCATGTCTTGCTTCGTCTCCGGCGATTTGTTTACATATTCTTCCTAACACTGGATCTCCTGCGATATCTGCAAGTTTCCCGGTATTTACGTGAGAGACTTTAGTGGCTCTTTCCTGAAAAGAAGTATAGACGATTGCCTGATACGGGTCATTGCCGGAATTGGGATCGAATCCATTCATCAGCAGTCTGTGGATTGTTTGTTCTACAGCTTTCATATCCACTCTTCCTGTCATGTAGAGGTATTTATTCAAAAGATCCCCGTGGCGATTTTCTTCGGCAGTCCAGGATTTTGACCATCTTACCCAGCCTGACTCAGATAGTAGGCTTCTCTCAGGATTGATGCCAGGAAGTAAATTGAAATAGGTTTGATAACTAGGAAGGGCTTCTTCGGTAATCATATTTCCTACCAGAGATGTCAAAACAGTATCTGGAATTCCTTCCGATCTTTTTTGAAGGAATTTAATTTCATCATGAATATCGGGATTTCCAAAATCGGGCAGGAAATCTGAAGGTTGCCAACACTTATCTGGATCCACTAAGATATTATCTACAGCCTCTCCAACAAGATTATCCAATTGAGAAATGACCTCAATATTCTTTTCTAGTTCGTAATCTATTTCAGCTGATTTCATCTTTGATAAATTTATTTCCGACTTTAATCGGTCTCGGGTTGATTTTGATTTAGGGCAAATTTACTTACAAATGAGAGAATAAGTGATAGAATTAGACTATCAATCATCAAGGATTCTAAATTAGTCTAAGTTTCGATTAAGAAACTAGCTCTTTTTCCTGAAAGAGCAATGTACTATTTCAACGGAATGGATGACTATATAGATTCCTAAGTAAGTTGCTTTACTAGTATAAGGCCTAATATGGGCACTAGGTTCAATATATTTTAAAAAAGCCCCCAATTGGAGGCTCTCAATATTTTACGATCGCAAACCAAGATCAATAGTCAAGCTTGTAGGCGACTACTTTATTCTTGAAAAAAGTAGGAACCAAAAGTATGTTTTCGCCGGGAATGAATCCGATATCCGCGGTATTTGATTCTACGTCTTTGGTGTCTAAAAGCAAGCTTTCACCCTCCTCTGTTACAAAGTAGATTTCTCCAGCCCATCTAGAGGCCACATAGTTTCCATCGCCCAAGATGATCAGTCCGTCGCCGCCTGTGACAGTTTTATTCAGAATATCAGAAGTTCCATCAGTATTAAGCATCTTCAAACCTGACTTGTCCAGTCCGTAAAGGGTTCCGTTGTCTGCGATGGCGACCCCGTTGATTGATTCGTGGCCTTCTGTCACAGTAGATATTTTTCCTTCTTCGAGCAAATGTATTTTACCTGTATTCATATCTGTGAAATAAACCTTGCTGTCTTTGGTGGCTAGATCATTCAAAAACCCAGCTCCTTCCACAGGATATTTTTTGCTGATTTTACCTGATTCCAAATTTATTTCAATGAGCTGGTCAATATCCGTGACATACAGGTTGCCATTGGCGATCCCCATCCCTTTAGGAGCATTCAGGCCGGTTACCCATTCTTGGGTGACGATATTTCCCTCCTTGTCGATTATAGAAATTGATCCTTTGCCGTCTTTCCCTCTGGGATCCCCTTCAATATTAGATACATATATTTTTCCTGAAGTGCCGTCATATAGCACAGATTCATTGGTCATTAGTGTAGTGTCAGTTTCCCATATTTTAGTCAGTGTTGGGGTTTTTGCTTCTTCTACTGCTACCACTTCAGTGGTTTCTTCAGCTTTCTGTGGGTTACATTGAGAAAAAAGCAAGGTGGCTGAGATACCTAGCAGAAATAATTTTGATTGGTTGTTCATGGTTCTGTTTGTTTAAATTGTCAAAAGTTGATTGAGTAAGTCTTATTTCAATGATTTTCATTCCTTAGAGAGGATAAAATACTGCCGATTCATTCATTGTTTTATAAAGGTCTAAATTTTAACTTAAATACTGAAAATGATTTTATTTGGGAGTGAATAGCTTTCGTAGGTAGAATTAGCAGATGAAATTCAAAAAAAATCTGTAAAAGTTAAAATCTAGGGTTGTAATCTTTAATTATCCGTCTAAAATTCCTTCAGAAATGCCTTTGATGGATTATTTCGGGAAGCGTTGATAAATCCGATTATCTTACGGATAAATATAAACCACCAACTTATGAGGACATATCTAAATCTAACATTTCTTGTCGCCTTGGCTTTTGCCTGCTCTCCTAAAGAACAAGAAGAAACCCTAATTGATTATACTACACTTTCCGATGAGGAGCGATTGGAAATCGCTAAAGAAATAGCACAAGAAACGATTATTGTAGACGGGCATGTAGATTTGCCTTATCGAATGAAAGTAGGAGGATTTACTCTTCAGCGGGAAGTTTTGGATGTCTCGGTGCGAACTCCTGATGGTAATTTTGACTTTCCTAGAGCCAAAGAAGGAGGGCTTGACGCTCCTTTTATGTCAATTTATATACCAGCGGGTCTCCAGCAGACCCCGGGCTCTTCTAAGGCACTAGCGGATTCTTTAATACGTATGACAGAACGATTGGCTGAAACTTTTCCGGATAAGTTTGCTATGGCTTATAGTCCTGCTGATGTGGAAGCTAATTTTTCCGAAGGTAAAATCTCCTTGCCGATGGGAATGGAAAATGGTTCTGCGCTTGAAGATGATATTGCCAATGTGGCTTATTTTCAGGAAAGAGGAATACGCTACATTACTTTGACCCATGGCAAAGCCAATTTGATTGGGGATAGCAGTTATGATACTGTCAGACTGTACAATGGTTTGAGTGAATATGGCGAACAAGTAGTTGCTGAGATGAACCGGGTCGGGATTATGGTTGATCTTTCACACGTTTCAGATGATACATTCAAAGATGCTTTGGCCGTTACGAAAGTTCCTGCGATTGCATCGCATTCCTCTGTGAGAGCCATTACTCCTGGTTTTGAGCGGAATATGAATGATGGGCTGATTCAGGGTTTGGCTAAAAATGGAGGCGTGATGATGATCAATTTTGGTGGGACTTTTATTGATTCTGCCTATGCGGCGGGAGCTGATAAAGTGCGTGAACATCTGATCAATTATATGGCAGAAAATAATCTGAGTCGGAGTGATTCTTCTTTTAAAGCATATGCCTCGGAATATACGCAGGCCAATAATCCTTTTCCAACAGTGCAAAGAGTAGCGGACCATATCGACTATGTGAAAAACCTGGTTGGAATTGATTATATCGGTTTAGGGTCAGACTTTGATGGAGTAGGTGATTCCTTGCCTACTGGCCTGAAAGATGTGTCGATGTATCCTAATTTGATCGCGGAGCTTCTGAAGAGAGGCTACACAAGAGAAGAGATCGAGAAAATATGCTATAAAAATGTATTTAGAGTTTGGAAGGCTGTGGAGGATTATGCTGCGAGCCAAAAGTAATTTTTGTTAATTAGTTAAAAGTTTGAGCCCTGCCTTCTTGATTGAAGCAGGGCTTTATTTTGGAGCCAAATAGGCTTCCTTTCACCTGAGGCAAGCTTTAAAAAGTTCCTCTATCATTTGTTAAACATAGTTTATAAGTCGTTTTTGATTGGATTCGGAATCTTGTAATGCCTGAATTTTGTACTGTAGTTCGGGAAAATCCATAGCCGGCTCCTTCATTTTTACAAGGATTCTCATAATAGAGATATTGGCTTGAAACGCTTGATTCAATACGAGAGATAACCGCTACTTCTTGCTGAGTAAAAGCATAATGAGGGGTTCGTCTGCCTCCCTATCCTGAGGTCGCAATTGCGACTTCAGGTTTTTCCACTCCTGCTCAATCAACAGAAACTCTGCAGGGGACCAATGAAGATTTCTTTTTGTTTGCTCATATTGTCGTTTGGTAAATATCCCATACATTTCTGCAAAATCAGCGTCTAACAGGACTTTTTGATTTAGGATTTTATGAATGAGTAGTAAAATATCTTACGCTGCAAGGAGTGTGTTCATCGGTGTAAAAATATAAAGGAGAAATAATGCTTTAAAAAACTATAAATCTAAACGGACATATAAAAAAGTTAAGGTAAACGCGCATTATGTCGTGAAATAATTAAAATCAGAAGATAATTCTGTCAATTTTGCATAGTTAAGGAAGTTTCTTGTTGATTTTCAGTCATTTTGACCGAAAAAAGTAATTGGAGGTTGTTTTGATAATAGAGGGTTTGAAGCTATGGGATAGATTGAATCTCACTGTCTCAATCTGTAAATTTAGATACCACTGATAACCAACTATAACAATGGACTTTAAACAATTCACTATAAAATCTCAGGAGGCGATCCAAAAGGCATTGGAGATCGCCTCTGCTGCAGGGCAACCGGCGATTGAACCGACGCATCTTCTGAAGGGGATTCTTTCCGAGGATGAAAATGTAACGGATTTCTTATTTAAGCGATTGGGAACGAGCAAACAATTGATCAGCCAAAAGCTGGAGGATCAACTAGCTAAACTGCCTAAAGTAACCGGCGGTCAACAGCCGTATCTTTCCAACTATTCCAATCAGGTGCTAACCAAAGCAAAGGACTATCTTAAAACCTTTGGGGACGAGTATGTGGCAATAGAGCATCTGTTGCTTGCTATTTTGGCGAGCGGGGATGCAGCAGGGAATATTTTAAAAGATCAGGGGATTTCCGAGAAGCCTTTGATCGAAGCTATCAAGGAACTTAGAAAAGGTAATAAAGTGACCGATCCAAACGCAGAAAGCAAGTATCAGGCGCTGGAGAAATACTCCAAAAACCTGAATGAAATGGCTAAAAAAGGGAAGATTGATCCTGTGATTGGCCGAGATGAGGAGATTCGTAGGGTACTTCAAATTCTTGCTAGAAGAACCAAAAACAATCCCATCCTTTTAGGAGAACCTGGCGTAGGTAAAACTGCAATCGTAGAAGGATTGGCTCAAAGAATAGTGTCTGGTGACGTGCCTGAGAATTTGAAATCAAAGACTTTGATCTCTTTGGACATGGGGCTGCTCGTCGCTGGAGCCAAGTACAAAGGTGAATTTGAGGAACGATTAAAAGCTGTGATCAAAGAGGTCACCGACGCAGAGGGCGAAATTATTCTTTTCATCGATGAGATACATACACTGATCGGCGCAGGTGGAGGAGGTGAAGGAGCCATGGACGCAGCTAACTTGTTGAAACCTGCTTTGGCTAGAGGAGAGCTCCATGCGATCGGAGCCACCACGCTTAAAGAGTATCAGAAATACATTGAGAAAGACAAAGCACTTGAGAGGAGATTCCAATCTGTGATAGTAGATGAACCTGACGCTGCAGATGCGATTTCCATTCTTCGGGGAATCAAGGATAAGTATGAGCTTCACCATGGAGTGCGGATCAAGGATGATGCGGTGATTGCAGCAGTGGAGCTTTCGCAACGATATATTTCTGATCGTTTCTTGCCTGATAAAGCCATTGATTTGATGGATGAGGCCGCGGCTAAGCTGAGGATGGAAATTGATTCTTTGCCTCAGGAGCTCGATGAACTGAATCGTCGAATCATGCAGCTGGAGATCGAGCGAGAGGCTATCCGTAGAGAAAAGAACAAAGACAAAGAAACTGTTCTGAGTAAGGAATTAGCGGAATTGGCAGAAAAACGTGATAGCGTCAAAGCGAAATGGGAAAGCGAAAAAGCCGTTATTACGGGCATTCAACGTGAAAAAGAGCGGATTGATAATTATAAACTGGAGGCTGAGCAGGCTGAACGAGCTGGAGATTTCGGTAAGGTAGCCGAGATCCGATATGGAAAGATTGGAGAGGCTGAGCAAAAACTGGAATCTTTCAAATCTCAATTGGCTGAAATGCAGGCGGGCTCGCCATTGCTGAAAGAGGAAGTTGATCAGGAGGATATCGCTGCTGTGGTGTCCAAGTGGACGGGAATCCCGATGAACAAAATGATCCAATCCGAGCGGGAGAAATTGCTCCATTTAGAGGAAGAGCTTGGGAGACGGGTTGCTGGTCAGAAAGAGGCGATCACGGCTCTTTCTGATGCTGTGCGAAGAAGCCGGGCTGGACTACAGGATCCGAAGCGTCCTATTGGAAGCTTTATCTTTATGGGGACAACCGGTGTGGGTAAAACCGAGCTTGCGAAGGCTTTGGCAGAATATCTCTTCAATGACGAAAATGCCATGGTGCGGATTGATATGTCTGAATATCAGGAAAGACATGCAGTCAGCCGTTTGGTAGGCGCGCCTCCAGGCTATGTTGGATACGATGAAGGTGGTCAGTTGACTGAGGCAGTTCGAAGAAAGCCTTACTCAGTGATCCTGCTGGATGAGATCGAGAAAGCCCATCCGGATGTGTTCAATATTCTCTTGCAGGTCTTAGATGATGGTCGATTGACTGATAATAAAGGGCGGGTAGCAAATTTCAAAAACACGATAATTATCTTGACCACTAATATTGGTTCACACCTGATCCAGGAGAGGTTTGCTGAAATGGAAGAGTGGAATAAAGAGGATGTTTTGGAAAAGACCAAAACTGAAGTTTATGAGCTTTTGAAAAAGGCAGTACGTCCTGAGTTCTTGAACAGGATAGATGAAACGATCATGTTTGAGCCTTTGAACAAGCAGATTATCCGAAAGATCGTGGACATTCAGTGGAAGGAAATCCAGCATCGTTTGGCTGAATCTGGTATTGAGATCGAAGCTACTAAGGAAGTGTTGGATTACCTGGGTGAGGTAGGTTTTGATGCCAATTTCGGTGCAAGGCCGCTTAAAAGGACCATGCAACGGTTGGTATTGAATGAATTGTCCAAACAGATTCTGGCAGGCTATATAAAAAATGATTCTGCCGTCTTGGTGGATCTGGATGCAGATAAGCAGGTGTATTTCAAAAATGTGGAAACTGCAGAGTTGTAAACATTAGTATGTTTAACCATTAAAACCCTTGAAGCCGATAAAGCTTCATGGGTTTTTTTTTTCCAGATTCTTAAGCCCTAATCCAGTCCAAATAATTCCCCGTTTGTATGGTTTCATAACTGGCATCTGGATAGGCTTTCCCCAGGTTGCTGGAGATTTGGAGGGCTTACTTTTTTGATAATTGAATTCGTAAGCCCGAAGCAGATCACCTTCTTCTTCCACACAGTCGATTTCCTGCTGGTCGTATGTGCTCCAGAAATAATTGTTGCAGTGGACATGACATTTGGGCAAATTCCATTTGTGCCAAAGGATAAAGGAATAAGGTGTTTTTCCTTCCAACTAAGGGCTCGCCTACTTACTGGTGCACGTCAAAAGAAGAAGAAGCCGTTGCAATCACACGAATCCCGTCGATACTATCCACCATCAACTTCAGTATCATACCAATGTCAGGAATATGCTGCTCCTCGTCGACGACTAGCAAGTTTTTGCCAGCCAGTAAGCGACTGTAGTTCGCCACTGATCTTTCTTGTAAAAGCCCGGTATCGAGCACATCCTCTCCATTTAGTATCAAGCTTTTCTGGGGATCTACATTCTCGGTAAATTTGCGCACGAGCGCGGTTTTCCCAGATCTGCGCGGACCATGGATCATCAGTACCTTATTTGGCATGGGTTTCCGATTAAAATCGGCTTGTAATGCTCTGGGAATGTTTTGCACTATTTTTTTTTGAAATACATACAAAGTAACTCCTTGAGGAAAAAAGAAAACTGACGGTATTTACATTAATACCGTCAGTTGAAGATGATGATGTATTTCATTATCCTGAAGCTAGAACATTACTTTCAATGTCCCTGCTGCTTAGCAGAGACTTCTATGTTAATAGATTTCTCCATACCCACGCAACAGTACATCGAAGACTTCGGAATTTGCTGCAACCCGATCGAAGTCGGGGTTGCAGTTGAGGAAAATGAAATTGTTTCTTTCGAAGCAAAATCAATTGAGCGATAGCTTATTCAGTTTCCTTTTGTAAAGTGATTTTACCTAAGTCCTTTGGTAATTTGTTTGTCTTCACTACCACTTCCGTAGATTCGTATTCGGTCATGGAGATTGTTAAGGTTACACTTTCTTCTTCGAAGTATTGCAAATCCATGCTAAAAACTCCATCTATATCTGCCACTGTTCCGGTATCCGTATCCTTGACAATAATGACAGCGCCTGGTATAGGCTTTTTATCCGGAGATAAAATCAACCCTTTTACTGTTTTGTCAGATTTCAGTTCCTTTTCTGTAGCAGCGGTAAGTTGCGTAGCTGAAAAGATTACACCTCCTAAGAAAAGGATGAAAATGGACAAAATACCCATAGTTAACCTTCTTAGTTTTATTTTTTGGGATTCAATCAACGTTTTTTTCATAGATTTACTAATTTTTAATAGTAAGAAATATAAAATAGTTTATAAATCCTAATCTTTTGATAATTAATTAACTGGCGTGTGCTCTATTAAATAATTTGTCAATAATGTGTACAAGTGAAGGCTCGTTCCAACTCCTTCGTAGATACCATGGGAGCGGTTGGGATAAGGCATCATCTGGAATTGCTTATTGTGTTTTATCAGCTCGTTTATCAGCATTTCCGCCCCTTGGTAATGCACGTTGTCATCACCTGTGCCATGTACAATCAACAGATTTCCTTCCAGATTTTTGGCATACGTGATAGGAGATCCGTTTACAAAATCTTCCATATTTTCCTGTGGTAAGCCCATGTATCTTTCTTGGTAAATATTGTCATAGATCAGTTGATTCGAAACAGCAGCTACAGACATTCCTGTTTGGTAAACCTCTGGGAATTTAAACATCAGATTTAGCGTCATGGACCCTCCACCGCTCCATCCCCAAACGGCAACCCGGCTTTCATCCAGGTAAGGAAGTTTCAGCAGTTCTTTGGCTGCCTGACCCTGATCTAAGGTATTGATCACTCCGATTTTTCTATAGATACTTTTCCTCCATTCACTACCTTTGAGTGTTGGCGTGCCTCGATTATCCATATCGATAATGAAATAGCCTTTTTGGGCGAGCATAATATTGTAAAGACCGACCTGAGTATCTGTAGCAACGGTGCTCCAAGGCTCGCCATAGACATGGAAAAGGACAGGATATTTCTTTGACTCATCGAAATCAACCGGGTAAATCACTCTTGCGTCCAGTGTCACACCTTCCGAAGTGGTTACCGTGGTAAATTTGATATCGGGAGTTTTAAGTGAAGCCAGTTTGGCTTTGTAAGCTTCATTTTCTACTAAGTTCTTTACTGTTTCATGGGCGGGCAAGGAAACAAGTCTTGTGGTTAAAGGCTCACTTGTGCTTTGATGATTATGAATAGCTACTTGACCATTTGGAGCAATATCGTATGTATTAACTCCATCAAAAGCTTCCGGAGTAACACGTCTAAGTTTTCCTTTGCCTTCCAGGTCAAT
Organism: Algoriphagus resistens; assembly: GCF_001442615.1. Classification (GTDB taxonomy): domain Bacteria; phylum Bacteroidota; class Bacteroidia; order Cytophagales; family Cyclobacteriaceae; genus Algoriphagus; species Algoriphagus resistens. The sequence goes on from NZ_LMXN01000014.1 coordinate 92,193, forward strand.
GGCATAAAGGTAGCGTTGAGTGGCATTATTAGGAGAAGCGATAAAGAACACTTCTTTGTTTGAAAGACCTCCAAATGAAGCAACATCAAATTCTCCAGGTGTGATTAAAGTCTTCATACCCGTAGCTATTTCAACTTTGTAAATATGTCTCCAGCCATCATTTTCCGTCATTCTGAGAAAGGCTTTTCCATCATCCACTAGTGTGAGACTATTGTCGCTCCAGCCATATCGGGAAAGATCAGGATATGCCAAATCCACCCAAGTCTTCTCAGTTTCCACGTAAATTTTTTTTAATTCTGCATTCGAAGGCTTGTAAGTCCAGATAGTCAATTGGTTTTGCTTACGATTCATCTGCTGAATCAATAGCAGATCAGGATTGATCCATTGCATCCCAGGCAAGTAATTTTCCTTTTCTCCTCCTGGAATCAGAATCCACTTGGTTTTTTGCGAAGCCATATCAATAAGGCCGATTTTAGCTCCGGCGGGTTCTTCCCCGACTTTGGGATATTGCAATGGAATAGGTTTGGAATAAACAGAATCCGTATTGTTGATCATGTAAAATGTACCAATTTTCGAAGCATCAATCTGCCAGAAAGCAATGTGCATGGCATTCGGACTCCAGGCAAAACCATCCCGCTTTCCAAATTCTTCCTCATAAGCCCAATCGAAGGTTCCGTTGATGACCTTGTCGGTGCCGTCCTTGGTAAGCTGTGTGATTTCCCCTGTAGAGAAATTTTCTTTGTACAGGTTGAATTTTTGGACATAAGCTACGTATTTGTTGTCATCCGAAAATTTTGCAAACATCAGCGAGGAGGGCTCAAATTCTTTTCCCAATTGCTTTAATTCTTTGCTTGCCAGATCATAAACCCAATAATCACCTTTGGTATTGGACCTCCAGACACGGCTGGAATTAGTGAAAATCAATACTTTGCTGCCGTCATCGGAAAGGCTGAATGATTCGATCCTGAAAGGCTTTCCATTACTTTGCAAAGCCGAACCAGGGACAAAAATGCTTTTCTCTAAACTTTGACTATCCCATCTTGTCAATTCATTCCCGTTTTCTACGGTGACATAAGCCTCACCGTTTTCAATCCATTGGATGGGCTGTAGTCTTTCCTGAGCAAACTCACTTGAAGCGTAGATCTGTTCTAAAGAGAGAAGATCTTCTTGTTGAGCAAAAGCGGAACCTGCAACTAGCACGAATAGAAAAACTATGCAATAGAATTGTCTTGGAAAATGCATGAACAATTGGGTTTAAACTGAAGTCTTCAAAAATAAGGGAATATCCCAAGACTTTTCATTAGAGGTCAATGCAAAAGAAAAACAAGTCAATTTGACCTGTTTTATGCTTTTCCTGATTAGGTGAATTTCCTGTTTTTGGATAGCTACTTTAAAAGGGCATCTTTCAATTTGATCTGGCCAAGGGACTTTGGCAGATCTATAATTTTCAGGTCCACTGATTTGGTTTCCTTTCCAATATAGTGCAACATTAAAGTAACACCTTTTTTGGTGAAAAGGCTTAGATCTAATTCGAAAAAGCCATTTGCGTCGGAAACAGTACCCGTAGTTGTGCCCTCCACAATTACGGTGGCGCCGATTATTGGAGAAGCATCCTTGTTAATAATTTGACCTCTCACAATAGGTGTTGCTGTCGGTTTATCCATTTTTTGGGCAATAGATTCTTGGCTGAGACTAAGGCAGCAGAAAATTCCTATAAAAAAGAAAATGCGAGGGAAATTCGATGCTGAAGTATCCATGGATCTGAAAAGTAAAAATCAATGAAATGAATTAACTATAAATCTTGGTCTAAATCAAGTTTATGAATGTTATTAGCTTATTTTTTACAGGTTCCACCAGTAAGTAAATTTCAGGACCAACGAGCGGTTTTTGGTATAAAAAGGAGCTGGAAGGTAATTGTCAGTATAAACCAAAAATAGATCGGAAGCAGGTTTGAATCTCCACTGAAAGCGGGTGTTTAGGTTGATGTTTTCGATCTGTTCATTGTACTGGATAAAAGCCGTAAAAAAAAGTGTGTTTGTCATCGTCACATCTACTCTGGGGCCAACCAGCCAAAAGCTAGTGGTGTTCCAAGGTTCAGGCAAATGGATTTCATTGTATCCGGCATTCATAGTGATGCTTACATAGGGCTGGAATCGATACCCAAGCTCTGCCGTAAAATTGTATCTTTCTCCATCTGCATAATATCCACCCAATCGGGTGCTGAAGGCATAGGTGAAAACGCGTTGTGGTTTGGAAGTATATTCTGCACCCATCGCATACCATTGATGCTCCGTACCCGTGGTAAGGGTGTCTCCACTATAATTTGTAGGGTCAAAAGGTTGCTGTAATTTGACGTAGTCCGTACTCGTCCAAAGCATGAATGTGCTCTGGCTTCTCCATTTTAGATTATATGCTAAATACGTAGTGTTGTCAGTCTTTTCCCTATCTGTGTTGAAGTAGAAAGTGGAGCCTACATCCGGGCCGTGACTTAGGATTTTGTCACTTTTTGGAAACCAGCGATAACCGATCTCGGGGTCAATTTTCACATAACCTCTTCTCGGCACGTATCCTACTTCGGCGGTGTAGTTTTCAGAAACATACTCGTGCTGCCAGTTCCAGGTAAGATTTCCGGAAGCGTATTTCAAATTGGCGGCATGAACAAATCCATTTCCTTCATTGTCAGGCCCAAAGCTTTGAAGCATCATTGCCTTTCCTGTCCAGAGATTATTGGACGAGGCAAGATTGTACTCCAGACCTACATTCCTGTTGAACTGGGAGTAAATAGGGTTTTCTGATTCTGGATCAGGGTTGTAATTCAGTGACTGCTTATTGATAAACATCCCCGTGATATTGGAGCGGGCACCTACTTGTCTTTGTAGTGCCAAAACAGTAAAGTTCTGTGCAGGCAAAGCATCTTCTTCAACTTCACCGGTCTGCATAGTCATAGCACCTATTCGCCAGTTTTTGTTGATTTTCCCACTAAGTCTAGCACCAAATTGGATTGGGGCGTTTAATCCTATCCTTCTGGAGAAAAAGGGGCGGATCGTGTTGTAACCAAAACTTGCAAACAAGTCTCCGTTTTCTAGAAAGAATTGCCTTCTTTCAGGGAAGAAGAGTTCAAATCTATCCAAGTTGGTTACTTGTCGGTCTACTTCCACTTGCGAAAAATCCGGATTTACCGTCAGATCTAGATTAAGTGAGGAGGTCAAACCGATTTTAGCATCCATTCCCACTTCTTTTCGGTATTCTGTATCGCCTCCAGAAGATACTTCCTTACTAAATCCGCCCAAAGCGTAAGGAATCACAGAAATATTTGCTCCAGTCTGCGGAGGGGGCTGATCCCAAACAAGAATGCCAGTGTAAGCCAATGAAGCTGATGGAAATTGGCGCGGGACTGGTGCCCACCCTGATTTTTCTGTGGTCTTTAGATCAAGACGGGAAAAGTTAATCCCCCATTCTGTAATTCCCTTTTTGTAGCGGATGGATTTGAATGGGATTTTTGCTTCAAAAACCCACTTGTCATCATAATTGATGACTTTTGAAGACCATTTATTGTCCCAGCTGAGATCCACACTTCCTCCATTGTACATGATTCCATCCCATTGTGCACCGGCTGCGTTGGCACCAAAAGAAAATCCATTGGTCTGATCATCGAATGGATCCATGAACAGAAGGAAGTTATCGTTCTTGCCAAAGCTGAAATCCCGGCGAAGCGATTCCACCATATATGGTCCTTCTACTGCATGGAAATTCTCCACGAGCAGGTATAGATTTTCATCATCGTAGGTCATCCGTACATCCGTTCTCACCTGGGCGAAGCTCGTGTCCATAGGAGTAATCATGAAAAAATCAGTTGCGATTTCCGCATCAAGCCAAGCTTGCTCGTCAAGAGCTCCGTCGATCAGGATTTCTGAACTGGCTTTCTGAATGTGGAGTCGATAGGAATTGTTGATTTTTTGCGCAGAAAGTAGTGTTGCATTTGCCATACCCAACAGCAAAATAAGGATGAGTTTACGCATGGGTTACACTACTTGAAAGGCAGATTGAGGGTTTATCCAGTTCAAATTAGCTTAATTTTTATTTAATCTTTCAAGAAGTTAATGAAAAAAATCCATAAACATTTATTGCTTTAACCTGTAGCTTAATGTTAGAATTAACTGCCGTCTCTGGTATTGGGAATTCCCTTCGGTATAGAAATTCATGCCTTCACTGATGTATCTATTTCTTCTGGAATTGAAAATGTCCGTAGCGTTGAAAACTAAAGTTCCTCTGTCTTGGAATATGTTTTTGCTAGCCGAAAGATCCATGAAGAAAATGCCTTTTCTGACTCCCTGGACGGTTTTCTGCCTTGCATCATAATTGGCTCTTAATTGGATATCTAATCCCTCTGCCACAGTAAACCTGGAAGTCTGTCGGAAAAGCCAGGAATACGTCTTGGTTTGGTAACCGTTTTGAATATTTGTCCCATCGATATCAGAATGGAAAAAATTGGCATTGAAATCCAGTTTCCACCAGTCGTATAGTTGATAATCACTACTCAGTTCCACGCCAAATGAATTTTCGCCAGTCAGATTGTAAGGTAAGGTTGTAGAATTTCCTTGGTCATCTACAGAACGTAACCGTTCGATTTTGTCATCTGTACTGCGATAGTAGACCGTAGTAAAAAGTGTTCCCTTGTCAAAATATTTAATGTGGCCCAGCTCGAATGAATTTGTGTATTCTGGGTTCAGATCAGGATTTCCACTGAAGAAATTTCTGGAATCGGAAAGTGTAACATATGGGCTTAAATCGTTATAAACGGGGCGACGGACACGACGGCTGTAGCTGATTTGTAAGGCATTTTCCTGGGTGATATTATAGGTGAGGTGTGCGCTAGGAAAGAGATTCGTGTATTTTCTTGGGTTCACTTCATTGGTTTCTTCCAAGGTGGTTTTCACATCTGTATATTCTACCCTCAACCCACCTTGATAGCTCCATTTGTTGGAAGTGTTACCCAGAATTCCGTAGGCAGCCAGTATATTCTCATCATAAAGAAAAATGTTGTCCAGCCCGGGAATAGGTTCAAAGTCACCATTCGCATTTTCTTGCTCAACGATGTAGTCATTTTTCATCCGACGAAAGCTTGTACGAAAACCAGTTTCAAATTTCCCCTCTTTTGCAAAAGGCTTCACATAATCCAGCATGGCCAAATACTGATTTTCATATTCATCATTCAGGGAGGTTTGTACAACAGATGAACCTTCGATTGGACTGTCCTCGGGGGTGAAAGAATATTGCGTAAAAAGCTGATCGGAATTTTCCCAGTAATTCAAATAAGTCAGTGTTCCGGTTAATTCGTGGCCTTTGCGCTCGAAACTCTTTTTGTAATTCATCGAGATTTCAGAGTTTGGCTCCTCCTCTGTTTCATCTTGTTTTCTCAAGGTATAGCTTTGCAGATTATCAATACTATTCCAAGAGTCTTCATAGCGGATATCAGTAATTCGATGTGCATCACTTCTTCTCCAGAGGTATGAAAGCGTAAGAATACTGTTTTCACTGAAATAATAGTCCAGTCCACCACGAATGTTATTATTCAGACTTTTTACCACCCCTTCGTTGCTTTGGTTTAAAATAAAAGTGGTGTCTTCTCCATACGTTTCCTGGTAAAGTTCTCCGACATTGGGGGATCTACGGTGCGTAAGGCTGTAGTTGATAAACCAATTTATTCGCTTATGTCTGTAGTTAAGATTAGCTGTGAAACCTAAATTTGTCGGAACTCCACCAACCAATTCGAAGGATCCGTTAAAACCCTGGTTATTGTCTTTTTTCAAAATGATATTGATTACTCCGGCCATGCCTTCAGCTTCATAACGAGCTGATGGATTGGTAATGACTTCCACCCGCTCGATCATATTTGCAGGCAATTGACGGAGCCCTGCACTACCTTTGAAACTCACCAATCCAGAGGGTTTTCCATCGATCAGAATCCGGACATTGGCCGAACCCCGTAAACGAACATTTCCTTCTGGATCTACAGCAATTGAGGGGAGATTCATCAGGATGTCACTGGCATTGCCTCCAGCATTTGCAAGGTCTTTTCCTACATTGAAAATCCGCTTATCCAGTGAAAGCTCCATGATAGTTTTCTCGCCCCGGACAACTACCTCGTTCAGATTTTCAGCACTGGTTTTCAGCTGGATTTGCCCCAAATCATAAGAAGGGGACGCTTTGGATATAGTGAAAATGTTGGTTTGGAAAGGTTCATACCCCATGAACTCTATCAAGGCATAGTACTCTCCATTTGGAATATCGATCTGAAACTTGCCATTATCATCCGAAAGACCGCCAGAGATCAGGCTGTCAGAAGAAGAGTAAATACCGATGGAAGCAAAGGGCAGCGGAGTGTCCGTGCCTTCTTCGGTAACAATTCCGGTGATTTTGTCCTTGGGTGTTTGCTGAGCAGCTAGGGAGAGGCAGAGAAATACACTTAACAGAAGCGAAATAGAAATTTTGCTATATAGGTTCGGGGAAACAGCAGGCATCACAGGTCGGTTTAGGTTTTGGGTTGAGCGATTTTTTTACCAAAGTAAATCAGGCAGTTGTTTAAAACCCTGAAAAGATATTCTGATTTTTGCGGAATATCAGTTAAAAAATGATCAAAGGTGAAATCCTGCGGACGGATAGAAACGGGACTTGCACTATTGGCAGAGCTTATTTTCTTTTCAAAAGACTGGTCAAGATCCTGCCTATCCAGTCCAAACGCTCTATTGGTCCAATCAGCGAGCCATGCATCATGTCCATCACTGGCATCCCCCCGGCTTTTGGCTGATTAGGATAGATGAGAATAAAGCTGTGGTTTTTCAGCCAGGCATTGATGAGCAGAGGTACACGTTCTAAGCTGGGATGATAGGAAGCTTCACCTTTTCGGCTGAGCACCATGATGAGATTGTCGTCAGGCTTTAGGATGATATTTAGGTTTCCGAGTTCATTCCATTCCGGAAAAGGTCTGAATTCTACGCGTATAGGATGTTTTATAAGGATTTCCTTTAAGTAATGTTTTGTTTCGGGAGCTAAGTAAAAAATCATTCGGGCTCCTGAGTTCCGTGCGATGTTCCAGACTTTCACCAGCCAGAAAGGAAAGCCAAGCTCCTTTTCTGCATGGGGAGGAATGAAAACCAAATGACGTCTATGCGTATCAACAGGCTGATGGGGCTTGTAAATGAAAGTGGTCGTATTACATTTGCTAAGAAGCCCTTCGGTCAGACTTCCCAAAAAACTGTCATCTATTTTGGTTTTTTCGTGTAATCCGAGTACCAGATCAGTGATTTTGTTTTCATGGATGACGCTCGAAATTCCGTGCTCCACATGGGTATCATAGCGTAGCAACTCGTAAAGAAAATGATCTGTGGCGCCTGCGGTTTTACTGGCTTGGTTCAATGTCTTCTGTGCTTTCATTTCTGCATTTGCATCTTCCAGATTTGGGTTAATAATGCTGAGTGCATAGAGACTGGACTGTTTTTGGGCCGATTTCAGCATAATGCTGAGGTGAATGAGCTCGTCAGAGGTCTCTTGGTTCCTTACTGGAATCAGGATGCGTTCCGGTACCTCTTCACTGCTATCTTCATGCAGAGGAGAATCAGCCAAAGCGATTCGTTTACCACTTTTCTGGGCTACCAGAGAAGCAATCGTGCAAGTAACCAGGATCATGATGATGGTCCCGTTTAGCACGTATTCTGAGAGTAAACGGACGGGGTCTCCATTTTCATCTGTACCCAAAATGATTCTATAGCCAACCGTTACCGCTGCCAAAGTTGCCGCCGCCTGCGCATTGCTCAGTCCGAAAATCACACTGCGCTCATCCTTTGAGAATCCATAGGTTTTTTGTGTAGCCAAGGCAGCGAGATATTTTGCCAGTGTGGCCACAACAGTCATGACTATCGCGACGGTAATCGTTTCCCATCCTGTGATGAAGGCTTTGAAATCAACCAGCATACCTACCCCTATCAAGAAAAAAGGAATGAAGATGGCGTTGCCCACAAATTCAATCCTATTCATCAAGGGAGAGGTGTGGGAAATCAGGGGATTAACTGCCAAACCTACGAGAAACGCACCAATGATGGGTTCGACTCCGGCAATTTCGGCCAGTGCTGCACCTAAAAATACCAATGTAAGGCAGAAGACATATTGGGATACATTGTCTTCGTATTTCTTCAAAAACCAACGGGCGATCTTTGGCAGCAGAAAGACTACAATGCAGGTGAAAACAGTTAATGAGATCACTAATTTTATCCAGAAGAAAGCATTTACTTCACCTTTTGTAGCTCCAACGACAACAGCCAGTACCAGCAATGCCAATGTATCAGTGATGAGCGTGCCTCCTACAGTTATGTTGACCGCTTTGTTTTTTGCAATTCCCAATTTAGAAATCATGGGGTAGGCTATCAACGTATGAGAAGCAAACATACTAGCCAAAAGGATCGAGGTCATCATCCCAAAATTGAGAACATAGAGGCCGGCTATCATTCCCAGGGTCATGGGAATAAGGAAGGTATATAATCCAAAGACTAAACTCTTTTTGCTGTGTTTGCGAAAGTCAGCCAGGTCAATTTCCAATCCTGCCAAAAACATGATATATAGCATTCCGGCAGTTCCTGAGAGGATAATTCCGCCGTCACGCTCTACCAAGTTTAAACCGGTGGGGCCCATAATGGCTCCTGCAATGATCAATCCGAGCAGAGGAGGGATTTTCAGCCTATTGAGTGTTATAGGGGCAAGAAGTATGATCAATAAGATCAATAGAAATTTGAGCACCGGATTCTCTATGGGCAATTCAAGTGCGGAAAGTTGATCCAAATGCATAATTCCGTATTTTATATAGCGATAGTCTTACATTTCTCCGTTTACCAAATAAACCGTATATCCTAGATATACCATGAGCAAAAGGGCCGCTTCCCAGCGGTCTAATCTTCTTCTTTTTCCGGTAAACATGGCCAGAAATAAAAAGATTGTTCCAGCGCCAAGAATATATAAGTCAGTGTTAAAAGCTGCAGAATAATCCAATGGTCTTATCAGGGAACTAACGCCTAGGATCAGGAAAATATTGAAGATGTTTGAGCCAATAATGTTGCCGATTGCGATGTCATTGTTTTTTTTCATAGATGCGACTACCGAAGTAGCAAGTTCAGGTAATGAAGTGCCGGCGGCTATGATGGTCAGCCCGATGATTTTTTCACTTATACCTAAGGATTGTGCCATTGCTACGGCATTGTCCACCACGAGTTTACCTCCTAAGACAAGTCCTGCCAAACCTGCCAAAATCAATACCCAAATCTTTAGATTGGAATAGTCCTTCTGAAAAAATTCCGCCACATCCGGTTCTGATTTGAGCTGTGTGAAGACGTAATACAGGAAACTAGCAAAAAAGGCTAAAAGGATAATACCGTCTATTGCTGATAAGGAGGACTGATCAGTGCTGAAGTAATTATTTGCCAGAAAGAGCAAAATAATCACGGAGAGAAATGAAAAGGGGATTTCCTTCCAAACTGAACTTGACTGTATGGAAAGCGGGGTGATCAGTCCTGCTATGCCCAAGATCATAAACAAATTAAAATTATTGGATCCGATAACATTGCCAAAAACAATGTCTGGATAATTCCCCATAGAAGCGACAGAGTTGACAACCAACTCAGGGGCAGAAGTGCCAAAAGCCACGATTGTCAAGCCTATAGCTAGATCGGATACGTTGTGTTTTTTTGCCAAAACTGAGGCACCATCTACAAGCCAGTCGGCTCCTTTTACTAGTAATAAAAGTCCAACAATCACTAGAATACTTTGAAGAATCATAAGGTGGTAGATTTCAATTTGAAAACTAGCTGAGTACAGAAATCCATCAAAAGTAGATTGAAAATAGTTTGAAAATCAAACTGTATCAATAATTATTTCCAATAGCATTTGGATGGCCAAGTCATAAAAAAAAAATAAAATCCAGAGCAAAAAAAAAGCCCGGAATCTCCGGGCTTTAAATTTAGTATGAGAAGTAAGATTATTTTACTTCGAAGCTAGCTCTTCTAGCCATTTGTCTTGCGTCAGCAGAAGATTTGTCAACGCTGGTGTCTTCACCATATCCTTTGTAAGATAATCTTGATCCATCTACTCCAGAAGCAACTAGAATGTCGTAAACAGCTTTAGCTCTTTTTTCTGACAGTTTCATGTTATAATCTTCAGGGCCTAATTCATCAGCATATCCTTTGATTTCAACACTTACGCCTGGATTTTTCTTCAAGAAGTTAGATACATAATTAGCTGCGCTAGTAGAATATCCAAGTGGCTTGGAGCTATCGAAAGCATAATAAACGTTTACATAACCATCATTGATAGCTTTCTTGAAGAAGTCTACCTGCTCTTCTACTTCTTCAACAGGACATCCGTCGGTAGAAGCAGGACCAGGAAGGAATGGGCATTTGTCCATATGATCAGGAGTACCATCACCGTCAGAATCCAAAGTCATACCTGAAGAATTAACTCTTGCTCCAGCTGGAGTATTTGGCTCTTTGTCCAAGTAATCCGGAACACCATCTCCGTCAGAATCTTTCAACATGTCTTTGATGCCATTGATCTGAGTAGCAAGTTCTTCTTTTGTAGCATATTTATCAGCAGCGATGTACCAGTCAGCATGCTCCTCATTTTTACCTAAGTAGAACTGAAGTCCAATCGAACCTGTCCACCAGGTGCTATTTGCTCCAAAAAAGCCTGGATCAGCTGGGCCTATAGCAGAAGCTCCGTCCCATGTGATAGATTGACGTCCATTGATGATAGTACTGATGTCACCGACTAAAGCAACACTCTTGCCTAATTTCAACTGAGGAGTAAGTCCCACAATGAAGTTGTAGACATCATCAGTTTCACCACTGTAAAGATTTTCTTCCGGCTTCACGTTCCCGATACCTGCACCAAAATGACCCAATAGGCCGAATGATCTGGTGAATGATTCGAAGTTCATGATTCTGCCAAGGTTAGAAATCATCTGAAGATTAAGACGATAATACTTGGTGTCAAAATTACCAGTAACAGCATCATCAGCTCCGGCTTCTTTCATAGATCCAAAGCCATAATCCACTTTAACACCGAATTTCTCATTGAACATGTATCTAGCCCCTACTTCCATATGGCCTAGGTTCAAAGAAGGAGAAAGAAATCCAGGGGTAATAGGAGCCATCGGTTTGTTAAAACCTCCTCCTACCTCAAGAGAGAATTTGTCGAATTCCTGGGCATTTGCTCCAATTGCTAGAGCGCCAGCCATAATTGTTGATAGTATTAGTTTTTTCATAACAAAAAATTTTTTGTTCAAATTTTAAGTGTTGATTGATGTGAATACAAATTTATAAACTTTTAATTTACTACAAATCTAGCTGAATTATTTAAAACCCCATTCAAGGGTGAAAAAAATAATTCCTGACTTTCTTCAAATTTATCAGTGGAATATTAACATAATTTATGCCAAAATGAAATTTTTATTTGAAATCCTCAAACGATTTAGTGTTTCGGGTGATGAATCTGCGATGTCAGATTTTCTTTTACAATATATAGACCAACGAAAGAATTATTGGAATGTTTTACCTGAAATCTATTTTGGTGAAAATTTTCATGATTGTATTCTCTTGAAGTTTGGACAGCCTAGAACTGCTGTTTTTGCTCACATGGATACCATCGGTTTCATGTCAAGGTATAATAATCAGCTGATTAGCGTAGGTGGTCCGGAAATAATCGAAGGTACTAAATTGGTGGGAAAGGACTCGCTCGGGGAAATTTTCTGTAATTTAAAAGGGGATGAAAATGAAATTTCCCATGATTTCCCGAGAGGAATTGATCCCGGAACCCGACTTTCATTCGCCCAAAATGTAAGAATTGATGAAGAATTTATTCAAGCGGCTTATTTAGATAATAGATTGGGCATGTACGTGGCGATGAATTTGTGTGAAAATATTACCGATGGGTGGGTTGTTTTTTCCACTTATGAGGAGCATGGTGGTGGAAGTATGCCTTTTCTGCTAAAATTTATTCAGCAAACCGCCCCGATAAAGCAGGCTTTGATCGCAGATATTACTTGGATTACAGAAGGTGTACAGTTTCATAATGGGGTTGTAATCTCTATTCGTGATAAATTTGTTCCCCGCAAAAAGTTTATTGATAGGATTCTCTCTCTTTTGGAGGGGAGTGGAATACCTTTTCAACTGGAAGTGGAAGAATATGGAGGGAGCGATGGGCGAGAGGTTCAGATGTCACCTTATGCCATTGATTGGTGTTTTATCGGTGCTGCCGAAGAAAATGTCCATACGCCTGATGAAAAAGTCTCCTTGGTGGACCTAGAAGCGATGCTGGATATATATCCCTATTTAATGGAAAGACTGTAAAATTTTAGAATGAAAATAAAAGTAAAGGATAAGGAATTCGAAGTTTATCTGACTGCTGAGGAAATTAGTCAACGGAATTCTCAGCTTGGGCAAGCAATCGCGCAGGATTTTGCAGGAGAAGAATTACTGGTAATTGGGATATTGAATGGCTCATTTGTTTTTATGGCGGATCTATGCAGGAGCATTGATTTGCCTCTTTCTGCCACGTTTATTAAAGTAAGCAGTTATTCAGGCACAGAATCTACAGGCGCAGTTCGTTCCATACTCGGTATGGAAGAAAAAATTGAAGGTAAAAATGTACTTGTTGTAGAAGATATAGTTGACACTGGAATCAGCATGGATTATTTAATAAAGGCACTTTCTGAATTAAATCCAGCCAGGATTTCCATTGTTACTTTGCTGCACAAGCCGGAAGCTTTTCAGTTTAATTACAAATTGGATTATGTGGGTTTTGAAATTCCCAATAAATTTGTGGTCGGTTACGGCCTTGATTACGATGGGTTGGGCAGAAATTTGCCCGATATTTATCAACTCAGTACTCCTTTAAATCAATAGACTTACGAATGTATAATATAGTATTATTTGGCCCTCCGGGTGCAGGCAAAGGCACTCAAAGTGAAAAACTTATAGAAAAATATGGTCTTACACACCTATCTACGGGAGACCTTTTCAGAAAGCACCTTGGCGAAGGCACGGAGCTCGGTCAGTTAGCAAAGAAGTACATGAATGAGGGAAGATTGGTGCCCGATGAAGTTGTAATCGGTATGGTGGAGGACAAAATCAACGATACCAAAGATGCACGAGGGTTTATTTTTGACGGATTTCCGCGTACGACAGCTCAGGCAAAAGCGTTGGATGAAATGTTATCACACCATAATCTTGAAATCAATGGGATGATTGCTCTTGATGTACCTGAGGATGTACTGAGAGTTAGGATTAAGGAACGGGGCAAAACATCCAATAGAGCGGATGATCAGGATGATGAAAAAATCAATACACGTATTAAAGTGTACTTGGATGAAACCCTACCTGTGGCAGATTACTACGCTTCCCAAGGTAAATTTAAGAAAATCAACGGTGTAGGAGAAATTGAACAAATCTTCTTAGACATCACTTCGGTCATCGATAGCTACTGATTCCCTTTATTTTCCTAAATTTGCAATTCATATAGTTGGCTAGGCTTTTAAGCTTGGCCTTTTTCTTTATCAAAAAATGGCTGATTCAAATTTCATAGATTATGTAAAGTTCTGCTCCAGATCAGGTGCAGGAGGACCTGGATCAACACATTTTCGAAGAGAAAAGCATGTTCCAAAAGGAGGTCCAGATGGCGGTGACGGAGGTAGAGGTGGACACATTATAGTAAGAGGAACCACCCAGGTGTGGACTTTACTCCATCTGAAATATAAGAAGCATGTGATCGCTGAAGCTGGTAAAAGTGGTGAAGGTGGGAGAAGAACCGGGGCAGATGGCAAGGACGTACTATTGGAAGTTCCATTGGGAACTATCGCAAAAGATGCAGAGACTGGTGAGAAGCGTTTTGAGATCACTGAAGATGGACAGGAAATAATTCTTACTAGGGGAGGCAGAGGGGGGCTGGGAAACGACCATTTCAAGACTTCCACCAATCAAGCTCCCCATTACTCCCAGCCTGGGGAGGAAGGAATCGAAGAATGGATTATCTTAGAGCTAAAGCTTCTCGCAGACGTAGGGTTGGTTGGATTCCCAAATGCGGGGAAATCCACGTTGCTTTCCTCTATTTCGGCAGCCAGGCCTGAAATAGGGGATTATCCTTTTACCACACTCGTTCCGAATCTGGGCGTAGTAGCTTATCGTGGAGATCAATCCTTCGTAATGGCAGATATTCCCGGTATCATTGAAGGTGCTGCTGAAGGGAAAGGCTTAGGTATCCGATTCCTCAGACATATCGAGCGAAACTCTATATTATTGTTTATGGTGCCAGCTGATGCTTCAGACATAGCTGAGCAATACAGGATTTTGCTGGGAGAATTGGAGAAATATAATCCTGAGCTTCTGGATAAACGAAGACTTCTTGCCATTACCAAAGCTGACATGCTCGATGAAGAACTTATGAAAGAAATGGAAAAGGAAGTTCCGCCGGGAATTCCTCATGTGTTTATTTCTTCAGTGTCGCAGTACAATCTTGACAGGCTCAAGGATCTAATCTGGCAGGCTATCCAAGAAGGCTAAGGTGTCAGATTGTCAGAGAATGCTTAATGGCAACAATATTGATAAAGCCATTGTGCCAATTATTGTCTATTTCAATTATGAATAATAAAGAACAAGTCGATCAAGATATGAATCTTCAGGATGAGAATTTAAACGAAGAAATGACTGATAATTCTGCTTCTTCGGAAACGGATTTTGATGATGCAGAATCCAAGGTGGAATCAGAAGAGAATAAACTGGAATATGAAGTGGCTGATCTGAAGGATAAATACCTTCGTTTGTACTCTGACTTCGAAAACTATAGAAAAAGAACCGCTAAGGAGCGGTTGGATCTGATATCCACGGCTTCTGAAGAGGTGATTAAGGATTTAATTCCTGTGGTGGATGATTTCGAGCGTGCCTTTAGAGCTAGCGAGAATGAGGAGGAAGGAGCAAAAGTGAGAGAGGGTAATCTTCTTATTTTTCAAAAATTGGTGAAAATACTAGGATCAAAAGGGCTGAAGCCAATGGAGGATTTGATTGGTAAGCCATTTGACGCTGAAACCCAGGAGGCGATCACGCAGATTCCTGCCCCAAGTGAAGAGCTAAAGGGGAAAGTGGTAGATGTAGTTGAGAAAGGTTACATCTTAGGAGATAAAGTAGTCCGCTACGCAAAAGTGGTGACAGGAGCATAATATTATGGCGAAGAGAGATTATTACGAAGTACTTGGAGTAACGAAGTCCGCATCTGCGGATGAGATAAAGAAAGCGTACAGGAAACTGGCAATTCAATATCACCCGGATAAGAATCCTGACAACCCTGAAGCTGAGGATAAATTCA
Source organism: Algoriphagus resistens (assembly GCF_001442615.1). Classification (GTDB taxonomy): domain Bacteria; phylum Bacteroidota; class Bacteroidia; order Cytophagales; family Cyclobacteriaceae; genus Algoriphagus; species Algoriphagus resistens. Next base: position 107,589 of record NZ_LMXN01000014.1, read on the forward strand.
AAGAGGCCGCTGAGGCATATGAAGTTCTGAGCAATCCAGAGAAAAAACAGCGATACGATCAATTCGGACATCAAGGTGTAGGTGGTGCCGGAGGATTTGGCGGAGGTGGAATGAACATGGAAGACATTTTCTCCCAATTCGGCGATATATTCGGTGGAGGGGGAGGTTTTGGATCTTTCTTCGGAGGCGGAGGCGGAGGACGACGTACCAAGAAAGGGACTAACCTTCGCGTGAAGATGAAGCTGACCCTCGCTGAGATCGCTAATGGGGTAGAAAAGAAAATTAAAGTGAAGCGTCATCTGATTGCCGATGGAGTGACATTCAAATCTTGTTCCGCATGCCATGGATCGGGGCAGGTGAAAAAGGTAGTTAACACCATGCTTGGCCAGATGGTATCTGCCAGTACTTGCGGTGTCTGTGGCGGTAGCGGTCAGATAGTAGATAAAAAACCAGCAGAGGCCGATTCAAGAGGCTTAGTGGTGAAAGAGGAAGTCATTTCTATCAATATCCCTGGTGGAGTGGCGGAAGGAATGCAGCTTAGCATGTCTGGAAAAGGGAACGAGATTCCCGGCGGAATTGCAGGTGATTTACTCATTGTAATAGAGGAGATTGAAGACAGCGTGCTTCAAAGAGACGGTAATAATGTGATTTATGACTTGTATGTTTCTTTTGTTGATGCAGCGCTCGGTGCATCTATTGAGGTGCCGACTATCGAAGGGAAGGTTAAAATTAAAATTGATCAGGGGACTCAAAGTGGTAAAATGCTGCGCCTGAAAGGAAAAGGTATCAAGGATATCAATGGGTATTCCAAGGGAGACCAGCTAATCATGGTAAATGTATGGACTCCTACGCATTTGTCGCGCGAGGAAAAAGATGCACTGGAAGCTCTTCGGGACTCTGAGAATTTCAAACCTGATCCGGGAAACAGTGAGAAATCATTCTTCGATAAAATGAAAGAGTTCTTTTAATGTGAACTATCACCTAATACAGAGCCGACTGGTCGGCTTTCGGGGGGCATAGGCTCACCCAATGGCAAGGCCTCACCCCGTTTTTGTGTCCGGATGCATCCCCTATGTTGAAAACCAAGGTAAAACAAGGATTCGTCAATTAGGGTTATTTCATCCGAGTACGTTACATCTATAGTATGGGTATCATTATTATCCCGGGGCGATGGGTTCTTTGTTTGTCCACTAGGTGAAGTATCACCGGAAACTATCGTCAATATATCTTTTCACTAGGCCAGTTATCTTTATTCCTTACATCTCATCCACGCTAAAGCGATGAAGGGGTTTTATGGAACACAATATAAATTTAGCCGGAAGCAATTCTGGCTTTTTTTATATTTTTAAAAAACCTTTTTAAAGTCGCCTCGTAACCTTACCGTATGCTTAGAAAATTGTGTCTGCTTTTTCTGATGATGATTGGATGGGTAGCTGTGGGTAAGGCGCAACTAGTCAAGGAATTTAGAACGACAGAAAAAGAAGGTTTTGATATGGTTGCTCTTGAATTTACTAGTTATAAGAGCGCCACTCAACTGAGAAGAACCAGATTTTCAGACCCAGTCTATATTCATGGGCACCTTGATAAAACAAATATTCTTCCTGTTTTTTCGCAAAAAATATCCAATCGGGTCCTCCAGACTTCACTGATTCATAAAAATATTGAGTCTGAAAACTTAGGGAAAAGTATCACTTCAAAACTTTTTTCCGGATCATCAGAAGATTTTGATCATAGTTGGAATGTAGGGCTAAGTACCAATTACCTTTACCACCTTGATTTTAATTTAGGAATGGGAAGGGCTGATTTTGATCTGGCGAGCCTGACCATTAACCAGCTCAAGGTGAAAAGTGCAAGTGCTGACGTGATGATACATTATAGTAGTGATTCGCCAAACCAGGTTCAGATGGATACACTTTTGGTGACCCTGAATATGGGGACCGTACTTGTTGATAAGGCCAACTTTACCAACGCAAAAAAGATGATTTTTGAGGTGAACTACGGGAAAATTGATTTGTCCTTCTCTGAAGGAATGCCCAATGCCAGTCACGTGATCGCCGCAGTGGGTGCAGGATCTCTCCATCTGCATTTACCCTCGGATACTTTTCCTATCAGGATAAAAATGAGAACCACGGCAATGTGTAAAACTTCTTTACCAAAATATTTAAAAACATTAGAAAAAGGAATCTATGTAACCAAAGGCTATAATGCTGCCGATCCGAGACTAATGGAATTGATCATCGACGTCGGAGTGGGGTCTTTAACTGTAGATTAATCCTTATTTTTTGGAATATGCTAAAAATAGAAAAGCTTTATAAATCCTATGGTACCAATAAGGCGCTTACCGATGTAAACCTGGACGTGTCTGAAGGTATTGTATTTGGACTTCTTGGCCCAAATGGCGCTGGGAAGACCACCTTAATACGTATTATCAATCAGATAATTGATGGGGATAGTGGTGAGGTATATGTAGGAGGCGAGCTCTTGGCTCCTAAGCATATCGAAATGATCGGTTACTTACCTGAAGAGCGAGGTCTATACAAGAAGATGAAGGTATGGGATCAGATGCTTTACTTCGCCAGGCTCAAAGGGCTTTCGTCTCATGAGGCCAAGGCAAAGATTAACTACTGGCTGGAAAAGCTTGAAATGGAAACTTGGAAAGACAAGAAAATCGAAGACCTTTCCAAAGGAATGGCGCAGAAAGTCCAGTTTATTTCCACGGTGATCCACAATCCCAGACTTTTGATTCTTGATGAACCGTTTTCAGGTTTTGACCCTATGAATGCGGAGATTATCAAGAATGAGATTTTGGAACTCAAGGCTAAAGGCACGACAGTCATTCTTAGTACACATAGAATGGAATCCGTAGAACTGCTTTGCGATCAAGTGGCGATGATAAATCGCTCGAAAAAAATTCTGGATGGGACTATTAAGCAGGTGAAATCCATTTATAGACCCGAGGTCTATTCTATTACGCTGGATCATCTTACCAAAGATCTGCCAGCTGAATGGATATCAAAAGAGGATGAAGGGAGCTACAGCTTTACGCTACCGCTGAGTGGTAAGCATCCAAATGAACTTTTGAGTGAATTAATGCAATACGGGCAAGTGAATCGGTTTCAGGAACTAATCCCCAGCATGGAAGAAATTTTTATACATCAGGTAAAGTCAACCGGGAATGAGTAAGATTTGGTTAGTGATTCATCGAGAGTATGTGTCGCGTGTCAAAAAGAAATCATTTTTGCTCGTTACCTTATTGACTCCATTGATTTTCCCTGCTATCATGGGGCTCTTTGTGTGGATAGCACTGGAAGAAGAGGATAATCAAGCACTACGTATCATCGAGGTTGTGGATGATAATAAGCTGTTTTTCTTGGAAAGCTCGGAGCAATACGCTTTTTCATTTTCAGACGCAAGCCCTGGCCAGGCAAAGAAGCTAGTGCATGAAGGCAGTCGCTACGGTTTTCTGCATATCCCAAAATTCGACATAAAAAATCCTACAGGGATATCATTCTATGGCGAAGAAAATCCAAGTATGAGTTTGATTAGCTATCTGGAAAATAATCTGCGAAAGAAAATTGAAGAGCAACGGCTTTTTGAAAGTGGCATTGATCCTAAAATTATCAATGATGTCCGGACAAAAGTTTCGATTAAATCAATAACATTGGATGAGGAAGGTACAGAAACAGTCAGCGATGCAACGGTAAACTATGCAATCGGTTTTGTTGCGGGTATTCTGATTTACATGTTTATTTTCATCTACGGAAATCAGATCATGCAGGGTGTAATTGAGGAAAAATCAAGTCGAATTGTTGAAATACTGGTTTCCTCACTTAAGCCTTTCCAATTGATGTTGGGCAAAATCATTGGTATCGCTGGAGTGGGACTCACCCAGCTTTTGATCTGGATTGTCCTTATCGGTACGCTGACCACGATTGTAACTGGTTTTCTGGGAATGCAGATGCCGCAGCAGCAAGCTATGGAATTGGCCAATCCAGAATTGGCACAGAGCCTAGGCCAAAACACAGAGATGGGAGAGATTCTTCAGGTGATTGCGGGCATTAACTATGTCCAGATTGTTTTCAGCTTTGTATTCTATTTCCTGGGAGGGTACTTATTGTATGGAGCGTTGTTTGCGGGTATTGGATCTGCTGTAGATGCTCCTTCAGATGCACAGCAGTTTATGTTGCCAGTGACTATCCCTTTGATAGTCGCCTATATGGGGTTGTTTGTTTTTGTGCTGAATGATCCAAACAGTACTACCTCATTTTGGCTTTCGATAATCCCGCTGACTTCTCCTATCGCGATGATGGGAAGAGTGAGCTATGGTGTTCCTTTCTGGGAACTTGCCTTATCTATGGGGCTATTAATTCTAGGGTTTTTATTCACAACATGGGTGGCAGGAAAAATCTACAGAATAGGAATCCTCATGCATGGTACAAAGCCAAGTTATAAGACACTTTGGAAATGGATCAAAGCTAATAATTAAGAACCAAGAACCTAAAGCCAGGAATCCGGTATTAAAAATCCCGACCAGGTATGGATCGGGATTTTATTGCGGAACTCCTATTCTCTTTTACTTTAGGTAGGCAGTAAGCATCCAGACAACCTTTTCTTTGGCTGTGATATAATCACTCATTAGAGATGCCGTCCCTTCGTCATTTGAAGCTTCTGCAGCTTCCAGTGTTTCTCTTTCCAACTGCAAAAGCGTGTTTATATTGGATTTCACTGTTTCCACCATTTTTAGAGGATCTTTAATTTCTTTTGCCTCTTTGATCGTTGCAGTGTCAATGTATTCTTGATAAGAAGAAAGGGGCCTAGCTCCCAGGGTCAAGATACGCTCCGCAGTTTCATCCACCGCTAGATTTGCGGCATTGTATAATTCTTCGAATTTTGCATGAAGCTCAAAGAAATTTGGTCCGGTCACATTCCAATGAAAATTTCTCAGATTTTGATAGTATACTTGGTAATTCGCAAGCAAGTCATTAAGCTTTTCCACCAAAACCTTACTTTCTTTGATTTCTAATCCGATGTCGTTCGTTTTCATATTTCAACTGTTTAATTTTCTCTGCTTGATTTAAAGTATAAATTTACGCTATAGCCCGCTACCTTCCCAACTGATTAAATCTATCCCCAAATCATACTATCTATATGATTAGGAAGTTAGTAACGGTAGTAATTCATGTGTATAAAATGAAAAAAAGATTCCAAGACCTTACCTCCTTAGATTTTTATACGAATAAGAAGCAAGTTAAATGGATTGTTGTGGCTGCTTCATTGGTGATAGGAGCCGGCTCAATCTGGTACACAAATAGCTTGGTTGAGGAGTTGCGTGAGCGGGAGAGAAGGCAGATAGAGCTGCTGTCCAGTGCTTTAGAGTATGCTGCTACGACAATGGAGAATCTCACATTTATCAATCAGGAGATTATCCAGCAGAATTATTCCATTCCTATTATTATGGTGGATGATTCGGTTAACCCGATAGAGTTTAGAAATATACCTTTTGCCAATAATGCGAGTGCGGAGGATTCTGTAGAAACGCTGAAAAGGGAACTCGCCGAGATGCGTGCAGAATACGAACCAATCTTACTTCCTGAGGCAGATATTCAGGTATTTTACAGAAATTCCGAACTGCTGATTAATTTGAAATACTACCCTTATGTTCAGCTGGGGATTATTCTGATTTTTGGGGTCTTGGCTTATGCACTTTTCAACCAAAGTAAAATCGCCGAGCAGAACCGGGTCTGGGCTGGACTGACCAAAGAAACCGCCCATCAATTGGGAACGCCTATTGCCTCGCTTATGGCCTGGATAGATTACTTGAGGAATTCGCCTGTTTGGGAAGAGAATAAGGAAATCATTACCGAAATGGATAAGGATGTGGTCAAGTTACGGATGGTGACCGAGCGATTTAGCAGTATAGGAAGTAAGCCGGTAATCCAGTCTGAAAATATCTATGAAGTGATAGAAGAGACAATAACGTACCTGCGACCTAGGATTTCCACCAAGGTGGATCTGAATATCTATGCCGATTCGAAGGATCTGGATGCCATGATGAATAAGCCTCTGTTCGAATGGGTGATAGAAAATATCTGTAAAAACGCGGTGGATGCCATGCGTGGAAAGGGCAAGATAGATATAGAGATCCTTCAGGACAGTGACAAGTTTGTAATCGTGGACATCACTGATACAGGAAAAGGGATGGAGCGACGAATGTATCGACGGGTATTTAATCCTGGATTTTCTACCAGGCAACGGGGCTGGGGACTGGGCCTGACGCTGGCCAAAAGAATCGTGGAAGGTTATCATGGAGGTAGAATTTTTGTCAAGCATTCCGAAGTTGGCAAAGGAACAACTTTCCGGATTTTGCTCCATGGAAGCCATGAAGGTGCCTCGCAGTTTATTACCGAAGGAATATTGGAGTATTGATGAGTTACGATTTTTGAGGTACTTGATATTCTCCCATAATTTTCACCAAAGTGTACAGCTTTTAGCTATATCAATGAAATTGATTGGCTTGGATCTTCGGGCTTTGCGCATAATTTTATTAGTGAACAGAACTTAGGGTTGTAGCAAACAGTTAAAACAAATGGGGGATCTCATAAATCGTACTTGGTAAATCCGAAATGCCTCTTTAAAACTCCGGCCTCATTTTTAGCGGTTTTTCCCTACCTTTGCAGCCTTAATTTGATGTCTCCCATGAGTTTGAAAGAAGAAATCCAGAAGCGTAGAACCTTTGCCATTATTGCTCACCCTGATGCAGGAAAGACCACTTTGACTGAGAAGTTGTTGCTTTTTGGTGGTGCTATCCAGACTGCCGGTGCCGTGAAATCGAATAAAATCGATACTGCTACCAAGTCAGATTGGATGGCGATAGAGAAACAAAGGGGGATTTCTGTGGCGACTTCTGTCATGGGATTTGAATACAAGGATATCAAGATCAACCTGCTCGATACACCGGGGCACCAGGACTTTGCAGAAGATACGTATCGTACACTGACGGCTGTCGATTCGGTAATTATGGTGATTGACTGCGTGAAAGGAGTGGAGATTCAGACGGAGAAACTGATGGAAGTTTGCCGGATGAGAAATACACCCGTGATCTGCTTTATCAATAAGCTCGATAGAGAGGGCCGTGATCCATACGAATTGATAGAAGAAGTGGAGCAAAAGCTGAACATTCAGTGCCGACCTCTTTCTTGGCCTATAGGCATGGGCAAAACCTTCAAAGGAGTTTATAATTTATTTGACCATAAACTCAATCTTTTTACTCCTTCGCAGCGAAAGCTAAGTGACGTTAGGAAATCCTTTGAAGATGTTAATGATCCGGAGCTGGAAGAGCTAATCGGGAAGAGCTATGCCAACCAACTCCGGGAAGATGTGGAATTGATCGAAGGAGTTTATCCTGATTTTGATCCTACCGAGTATTTGGAGGGAAAAGTAGCGCCAGTCTTCTTTGGCTCAGCAGTGAATAACTTCGGGATCAATGAGATGCTCGACACCTTTATCAAAATAGCCCCGGCACCAAAAAGCCGTAGAACAGAAGAGCGTGAAGTGAAGCCTGATGAGAAGAAATTCTCAGGTTTTGTGTTTAAGATCCACGCCAATATGGATCCAAATCACCGGAATAGAATTGCTTTCTTGAGAATTTGCTCAGGGACTTTTGAGCGGAATAAGCCTTACAATCATGTGCGCGGCCCAAAACCACTGCGCTTTTCCAATGTGACACAGTTTATGGCGCAGGATAAGGAAATGATCGATGAGGCTTTTCCTGGAGATATTGTCGGTTTGTACGATACTGGAAATCTGAAAATAGGCGATACGCTTACGGATGGGGAAGACATGCAGTTTGTAGGGATTCCAAGTTTCTCTCCCGAGATCTTTCGTGAAGTGGTGAATAAGGATGCCATGAAAACCAAGCAATTGGAGAAAGGCCTGAAACAACTCATGGAAGAAGGGGTGGCACAGCTTTTTACTTTTGATATGGGTTCCAGAAAAGTTGTTGGGACTGTGGGGCAACTTCAGTTTGAAGTAATTCAGTTCCGATTGAAAAACGAATACAACGCCACGGTGGAGTTTCATCCGATGAACCTGTACAAAGCCTGTTGGATCACAAGCAAAGACAAGAAGCAGCTGGAAGAATTTGTCCGCTCCAAAAACCGTCACATTGCCCATGACAAAGATGGCAAGCTAGTCTTTATGGCAGAGTCGAAAGCCTGGCTTCAGATGGTGCAGGATAACTATCCTGAGATAGAATTTCACTTTACTTCAGAGTATTAAGTGATTTATGGAAAAATTCGGAATCTGATTCCGAATTTTTCCATTTTTTCCAAGTAATGCTCATTATTTCATCATTCCAAATCATAGCAACATTGCTATATAAGCGAATCAAAAACTGGAATTTCTTTTAGAATTTGGCCAGACTGGAGAAAAGTGCTTCATAATTAAGAATTTCAAATTCCTCCAGACCTTCATTGCTAAAAAGTAGGATTTGATCCTGAAAATCAACAATCCCTTCCTGAATCAATTTCTTTTCCTCATCTAAATATACAGGAACTGGGGAATGCTCAAATAAAGGATTCAATCGCATGCTCTTTGTATTCTTTGCCACTATGACTATAGAACCATTTGTAATTTCTAGTGCACCCAATTCTTGATAGAGCTGATCGAGACAGGTTTTGCATCCTTCGGGATGAATGACCAAGACCCAATCTCTTGGCTCAGCAATTTCTAAGATCTCAGTAATTTTGTTTTTATTCTTTTTAATGCATCCAAAAACCAGGAAGAGGATAAGTAAGAATGAGATCCTTTTAATCTTCATATTCCAATCCTTCAAATCGAATGATATCATATCTCAAAAAATTCTCATCAAAGTCATCCCTATTGGGATTGTTCGTGGAAACGTAGAGGCCTTTTTTACCTACAAAGTAGTTCCAGGTTTCTATATAATGATCATCGAATATATGTTCACCCAGGATATCGAGATTATTATCCAATACTAAAACTCCTACTTTTGGATTATTGCTGAATAGGGTTCGAGGGCTTATACTACTGAATTGTTCCAAATCAATACCCATATAAAAAAAGTGATAAAAAACATCCCTATAGTGATCATAAAGTATTATCTCATAGCGATCACTCTCTAGATTTTCTATGATACCCTCATCACCAATGTATGATTCTTTTATAATTTGAAATTTTGTAACTGAGGTAGTTTTAGCTTCCTTATAGCCAATTAGTTTCCCTTCTTTCTTAGAAATAACCCAAAGCCTATGGTCTGTGTATGGAGCGACAATTATTGAATCATACCTGTCAGTCCAAGAAAGATTTACATCCTTTTTTCCACCATCCCAAATTCCCGAAGGTCTTTTTACTTGCAGCCAACTTACATCAGTTTTGGGTTTTGAAAAATCCACTTGATATATTGGGTTTATTGATAAAGCCTCATTCTCAGAAATTTTATGAAAATTGTTTAAAAAGGGTTGAATACCGAAAAGCTTTTTATGTCCAAAAATAAAGGGAATCTCATTATTTGAGGATAAAAAATTTACATTATTTTCATTGTCATTAATGGGGATCTTGTATTTGATTTTTCCATTAAAATCAAGAATTTTTATTTGAGGAGGGATTGTAGCTAAGAAAAGACAATCTTGTGATACTATTTGAAATCCATTGTCCAAACCTACACCATTTGGCCCTTCCTTAGCTAGTGGTATTTTTAGAATCAATTGTTTTTTTTCTATTTCAAATAGACCGATGGAAAAATCCGTTTTATTCAGAATAGCCAAATATTCACCACTGTCACTTTCATAGTATTGGGTTCTGGTTAAATCAGGGTTGAATGATTCAGGAATGGGAATCTTCAGTGTTTCTTGAGGCACTAAAGACAGGATTTCAATATTTTCTTTTTTGTTACATGCGAAAAGGACAATAAGTGCTAGGGGGGCTAATATTTTATTCATCAAAATTTGTGAAATTAAATAGAAGACAGTGGGTTTTATGAATAGATTGCTTGAGTATAAAGCTGTTGGTCTTGCCTTATAGTTCCCTTTTCGGAGAATGATAAGGTAGCCAACAGCTTTTATCCTAAGATTTAAATTATAAACCTGTCCTTCCTACTCGCACCAACACATATTCGTGACTTGAGGGTTTTTGCAATGTTTTCCATTCCATTCACAATTTGTGGTAGGTTCACGTTGGGCTTCAACTTCTGAGGATGCAAAAAATGATGTTCCGATTACAGCTGTTCCAGTCAAACCTATTCCCATAACTAAAATCTTTAACTTTTTCATGTTAAATAAATTTTACGTTAAAAAATCCCTTTGAGTAGGCGGATTCTATTTCCTAATCATCTGGCCAATAGATCACTAGCAATATAGGTGGGGGGGTAAAAAAGCAACTAAAATTTAAAAATATTTTTAAATTTTAGTAATCAGCAAAAAACACCTTCTCAAACTCAAATTTATGTCCATTGAATAGTCCTTTGTCGCTTAGCTTCAGGTCAGGAATCACCAGTAATGCCATAAAGCTCAGTGTCATAAATGGGGAATTGAGGGCAGCCCCCATTTCTTTAGCCAGTTTATCAATCTTTGTGTATGCAGCAGCCACTTCGTAGCCATCTGAAGCAGACATAATTCCTCCGACTGGAAGTGCAAGTATTTCTTCCTGATCTCCAGATACTGCAGATACACCGCCTTTTGCCGCTATGATCAGATTCACCACTTTGCAGATGGATTCGTCGTCTATGCCTACTGCTATTATATTATGTGAGTCATGGCCTACTGAGGAAGCGATGGCGCCGGATTGCAGACCAAAATTCTTGATGAATGCCATCGCCGGAGGAGCATCTTCATAGCGGTTGACTACAGTGATTTTGAGGATGTCTTGGGCAGGATTGGATTCGGCAAAGCCATCTTTGATCAGTATCTCTCCACTTATCTGGGGAGTGATCAATTGCCCGTCCAAAGCCTCAATCACTTTGACTTTGGATCCTTTTGCTTTGAGCTGAAAGTCTTCAGGTTTTTTAATAGAAGTGTGGAAATTGTTGATGAGCTCATTTTTGATGGGCTGGATAAGAGTCCTGCCATTTTCTGCTACTTTCTTACCATCTATAAAAGTGCTGATGACTTTGAAATCTTTTAAGTCATTCACTAAAATAAAATCAGCGGGATCACCTATTCGAAGTTGTCCTACATTCATGGAATAGTGTGCAATGGGATTAAGACAAGCAGCTTGAAGTACACTGAATAAATCTTTGCCTTTTGCGACCGCTCTAGCCGCCAGTTCATTGATGTGGGAAACAGCCAGACTGTCGGGGTGTTTATCATCAGAGCATAGCATGATCATCTCAGGGTATTCATCAATCAGATCGATCAGCGCCTCGAAGTTTTTGGCAGCGGAGCCTTCCCGGATTGCGATTTTCATCCCCAGCTTCAATTTGCCCAAAGCTTCTTCCGCTGTGAAGCATTCATGATCGGTACTTGGGCCTGCGCTTACATATTTTTCAGCGAGTTCCCCTCTAAGTCCTGGCGCATGTCCATCGATGGGTTTACCGTACTTTTTTGAGATCCGGATTTTCTCCATCACCAGTTTATCCCGATTCACTGTTCCTGGCCAGTTCATCATTTCCGCCAAATAATGAATCTCGGGGCGTGCCATCAATTCTTCAATAGCGGCCGCATTTATTTCTCCACCCGCAGTTTCAAAAGGTGTTGCAGGCACACAGGAAGGAGCACCGAAGTAGAATTTGAACGGAACTTGTTTTCCGTTTTCAATCATGTATTCCACGCCCTGCATACCGCAGACGTTCGCAATCTCATGCGGATCTGAAACTGTAGCTACCGTGCCATGAACCACCGCTAGGCGTGCAAACTCTGAAGGAACAAGCATCGAGCTTTCCACATGCACATGGGAATCGATAAAACCAGGCATCAAAAAAGGCAGGGAAGAATCAGTTTCGATTTTTTCAAGTCCGGATATTTTGCCATCGAGGAGAGTGAGGGAAACCGAATAGATCTTGCGGTTTGGAATATCGACTAATTGACCTTGAAGCTGCATAAAAATGTAAGTGAAATTAATTGGATAGAATCTGGATAAGAGATTCACTGCCACGATTTGGGAATAGGTTTAGATTAAAACTACTATATTTGCACAGTAATAAAAAAACGAATCAAGCGGGTTTTTGAATGAATAAAATCGTCATCGCCATCGATGGGTATTCGGGATGTGGGAAGAGCTCCACGGCCAAAGCAGTTGCAAAGGATTTGGGATATACTTACATCGATTCCGGAGCCATGTATAGAGCGGCGACTTTACACTTTTTGAATAACTTTCTTTCTCCATCCAACCCACATGATGTTGAAAAAGGGCTTAAATCAATGGAAATTTCTTTTCACCTCAATCCTGATACACTCATACAGGAAACATATCTGAATGGGTTGAATGTGGAAAATGAGATCCGGACCATGCGTATTTCTAATAAAGTGAGTGAGATAGCAACTATTGCTTCCATCAGAAAGGAACTGGTCGCGCAGCAGCAGCGGTTGGGAAGAAAAAAAGGAGTGGTCATGGACGGTCGGGATATAGGATCCGTGGTTTTTCCTCATGCTGATCTGAAGGTGTTTATGACTGCCGACTTGGAAACTAGAGCAATCAGACGGCAAGTGGAGTTATTGGAAAAGGGCGAACTGGTCGCACTTGAAGACATTAAAGCCAATTTGGCTGAGCGGGACAGGGTAGATTCCTCCCGTGCAGAAAGCCCTCTAAAGAAAATGGAGGATGCTGTGGAGGTGGATACAAGTAATAGTACCTTTGCGGAGCAAGTAGGGAAGATTGTTCACGCGGCAAGACAAATCATTGATAAACAAGCGAGCTATGCAGGTAACCATTGATAAAAACTCTGGGTATTGCTTCGGGGTAGAATTTGCCATTAAGATGGCGGAGGATGAAATGGAGCAAAATGATCAGCTGTATTGTCTGGGTGATATTGTGCATAATGATATGGAGGTTTCCCGCCTCAGTGCAAAAGGCTTGGTAGTAATAGACCGGGAGCAGTTAGCAGATCTGCACGATTGTAAAGTGCTGATCCGCGCACATGGTGAACCCCCGGAGACCTATAGAACTGCCATAGAAAATAATATTGAGCTGATAGATGCTTCTTGTCCGGTAGTGCTGAAGCTTCAGCATCGGGTGAAAAGTGCTTTTGATAAAATGGAGCGTGAGGAAGGACAAATTGTGATCTATGGCAAAAAAGGACACGCCGAAGTTATTGGCTTAACAGGCCAGACACTTGAGAAAGCTATTGTCGTGATGGAAGATTCTGACTTGGACAAGATAGATTATTCCAGACCAGTGACACTTTTCAGTCAGACTACGAAAAGTACAAAGGGATTTTATGAGATTTCCCAAAAAATAGAAGAGCGGATTCAGGCAGCCAAACAGGAACTGAATCGCGAGACTTTCAACGCCAATGATTCCATTTGTCGTCAGGTCTCAAACCGAGAACCGCAATTGCATCGTTTTGCCCAGGAAAATGATGTCATCCTATTCGTGTCAGGGAAGAAAAGCTCAAATGGGAAGGCTCTTTACCAAGTTTGTCTAGCACAAAATGAAAGAAGCTACTTCATAGAAAATGAGACAGAAATAAACCCGGAATGGTTTCAGAAAGATGAAAAAGTAGGCATCTGCGGAGCGACGTCCACGCCAATGTGGCTAATGGAACAAGTGAAGACCTATGTAGAGTCCCTCGAAGAAGGAGTGCTCTCGGCCTAATACTCGGAGACCTTAAAAAAATACTCGGAACCATTCCTCTAAAAGTTCAAACATTAAAGTCTATATACCCTCAAATTAAAAAGGTTATTTATTAGATTTGGGGCGTTTTTCAAAAGCTCATAGTTCAAAAACAGATATGTCTAAAATAGTGAAGCTTAAGAAAGGTTTTGACATCAATATGGTGGGAAAGGCTAAGCAAGAGCTTGCTGATTTCGCCCCGGCGCAAACCTTCGCAATTAAGCCGACAGACTTTATCGGGCTCCAGCGCCCTAAAGTTCTTGTCAATGAAGGAGATACCGTAAAGGCAGGTACTCCAATCCTGATCGACAAAGCATTGGATCAGGTAATTTATGCAGCTCCTGTTTCCGGCAAGATCGTCGAAATCAAAAGAGGGGATCGTCGTAAATTGCTTGAAATCAAAATTTTGTCTGATGCAACCATCACCCATGAGCAGTTGGGGCAAGTTGACATTGTTTCTCTGGACAGAGATGCTTTGGCAGCAAAACTAGCAGCAAGTGGCACTTGGCCAAACATCATCCAAAGACCTTTCGGTATAGTTGCAAATCCTGCCGATACTCCTAAGAGTATTTTCATTTCTGCTTTTGATACACATCCTCTAGCTCCGGATTATGCTTTTGCATTGCAAGGTCAGGAGAAATATCTCCAGGCTGGTATTGAGGCGTTGGCCAAATTGACAAGTGGCAAGGTTCACTTGAATGTAGATGGTTCCAAGGCTGTTCCGACAGTTTTTTCAAATCTGAAAGGTGCGCAGGTCAATAAGTTCTCAGGTCCGCACCCCGCAGGCAATGTAGGTGTGCAGATTCACCATCTTGACCCTATCAACAAGGGGGAGATTGCCTGGACTGTCACTCCTTATGGAGTCGCCCAGATTGGTAAATTTATTTTGGAAGGTATTTATGATGCTTCCAAAGTGATTGCAGTGACCGGTTCCGAGCTGACTAAAGCTGCCTATGTGAAAACTTACATGGGAGCCAGTGTTTCTACCTTCGTGAAAGGAAATCTTAACTCAGGACATGTGAGAGTAATCTCAGGAAATGTGCTAACTGGTGAGAAAATCGCCTTGGAAGGTTTCTTAGGGTTTTATCACAATCAGATTACCGTCATCCCAGAAGGAGATTACTACGAGTTTATGGGCTGGGCAAAGCCTACCACTAGGTTGAGCTACCATAGAGCACTTGGTTTACTTTCTTTTCTGACTCCCAAAAAAGAATTTGTGATGGATTCTAATGCGAGGGGTGAGGAGAGAGCTTTTGTGCAGACGGGTGTTTTTGAATCAGTAACTCCAATGGATATTCTTCCAGTTTATCTTTTGAAAGCTATCATGGCTGAAGATTTCGATGAAATAGAAGAATTGGGGATCTATGAGATCGTGGAGGAAGATTTGGCTCTTTGTGAGTTTGTGGATGTATCAAAGCATCCCGTACAGGAGTTGGTGAGAAAAGGAATTGAATTAATCCAATACAGTTAATCCATATGAAGTTTCTAAGAGATTTATTGGACAAGCAGAAGCCGCTTTTCGAAAAAGGAGGAAAGCTTGAAAGTCTATATTACGCATTTGAGGCAGGGGAGACGTTTATGTTTAGCCCTAAGCATACTACAGGTATCAAAGGAGCTCAGGTAAAAGATGCTATCGATCTAAAACGGATGATGATCACAGTGGTAATTGCTATGATCCCTTGTTTGCTTTTTGGAATTTACAACACCGGTCACCAGCATTTATTGGCCACAGGTGGTACAGCGGGTCTTTGGGAAGACTTCGGTGATAAAACCTGGATAGGCGTAAAGTTGGTTTTACCTATCATCATCGTAGCATATGCTGCCGGGGGAATTGTAGAAGCTATTTTTGCAGTTGTCAGAAAGCACCCAATCAATGAAGGTTTCTTGGTAACGGGAATGCTAATTCCATTGGTGGTGCCGGCCACTACGCCATTGTGGCAAGTGGCTTTGGCTACGGTATTCGCAGTAGTGATTGCAAAAGAAGTGTTTGGTGGTACAGGCATGAACGTGCTTAACGTCGCTATGACAGCCAGAGCATTCTTATATTTTGCTTATCCTGCACAGATTTCAGGAGATCAGGTTTGGACATACTTAGGGGATAAAATGCCTGTAGATGGCTTCTCTGGAGCTACCGCACTTTCTGTAGTTTATAACGCAGGCGTAGAAGGCACGCAAACAGCTGTAGAAGCTTTGGCAAGTCATAATACCGTGCTTGGTTCAGGATTGTATGAATTTACAAACCTGTTTATGGGATGGATTCCAGGCTCAATTGGAGAAACATCTACCTTGATGGCATTGGTAGGAGCATTGATATTGATTGGTACAGGTGTAGCAAGCTGGAAAATTATCTTTTCAGGTTTTGCCGGCGCATATATCATGGGATTCGTAATGAACCTTTTTGCGGTGAATGAATACATGGCACTGCCTCCTGAGTATCATTGGGTAATGGGCGGTTTGGCATTCGGTATTGTCTTTATGGCAACAGATCCGGTGTCTGCCTCGCAAACAGAAACAGGTAAATGGATATATGGTCTTTTGATCGGATTCCTAACAGTGATCATACGGGTGACTAACCCTGCTTACCCGGAGGGGATCATGCTAGCGGTGTTATTTATGAATGTGTTCGCTCCATTGATCGATTATTATGTAGTTAAGGCAAACAAAACAAGGAGGTTACAACGTGCAACAGTCTAATACTTATATCATTACGTTCTCCGTCATCTTGACGGTGGTTTTGGGATTACTTCTTTCAGGTACTTCACAGTTGCTGGGGCCTAGGCAGAAAGAGGCGATTGCTTTGGATAACAAAAAGCAGATATTAGGTGCTGTTATTTCAGGTGAAGAGATTGCTGCAATGACACCTCAGGAAGTTAATGAGTACTATAACAATAGGATTGCATCTGTGGTTGTAGATATTAATGGCAAAGAAGTAACTGAGCAGGATGGTGTAGCAGTGACTGCAGAAACAGTTGATATCGCTAAGAATTACAAAAAATCGGCTGAAGATCGTTTATACCCAGTTTATATTTTCCATGGTGAAGGAAATCCGGATGAGGTTGCCAATTACGTGTTGCCACTTTACGGAGCAGGTCTTTGGGATGCAATCTGGGGATACATTGCCTTGGATACAGATATGAATACTGTGGGCGGTATTACGTTGGCTCACGCCGGTGAAACACCCGGCCTGGGAGCAAGGATTACCGAACCGGGTGTTCAGGCAAGATACGAGGGGAAAACAATCTTTAACGAATCCGGTGAGCTGGTTGCTGTGGAAATGCAAAAAGGTGAAGGGAAAGATTATTCTGATGATCCACACCAAGTGGATGGGATGTCCGGTGCTACTATTACCGCGAAGGGAGTGAATAATATGCTGAAGAACTATCTGGGTTATTATAAGGCATACATTGAAAATAAAAAGTCATCTACGGCTGTAGCTGTACTTTAATCAAATTATCAACTCAAGAATTCTATAAACATGAGTGCTGAAACTGTAGAAAAAACGATTGAGAAGAAGCCTGCTGAGGCTTTCCTCTCGAAACGTCGAAAAAAATTAGTCTCTGACCCCTTAGTGGATGAAAATCCAATTACCATTCAGGTACTTGGTATTTGTTCTGCATTAGCGGTTACTACCCAGATGAAGCCAACTTTAGTTATGGCCATCTCAGTAATTTTCGTGGTAGTGATGTCTAACTTGGTGATCTCCCTGATGAGAAATACCATTCCTAGTCGTGTCAGAATTATTGTTCAGCTTGCTGTTGTTGCCACCTTGGTAACTTTGGTAAGTGAAGTTCTCAAGGCATTTGCATACGATATGTACAAAGAACTTTCTGTATTTGTTGGATTGATTATTACCAATTGTATCGTAATGGGTAGACTTGAGGCATTTGCCTTAGGAAACAAACCTTATGATTCAGTACTTGACGGTTTCGGATCTGCTTTAGGGTATTCGTGGATTATTCTTACTGTAGCATTCTTTAGAGAATTGCTTGGTTCCGGTGCAGTCTTTGGACTCCCTATTTACGAATCTATTTCCAGCATATTCGGTCCGGATTTCAATTTGGCTACGAATGGCCTAATGGTATCCCCTGTAGGAGCATTCATCATCCTTGGATTGATCATTTGGGTACAGCGTACCAAAACAGGTTATGTCGAACACTAAAACCAACTGAAGAAATGGAATTATTTAATTTAGGTATTCGGTCGATTTTTATCGACAATATGATTTTCGCTTACTTCCTTGGAATGTGTTCCTTCTTGGCCGTATCCAAAAAGGTAAGTACAGCAATTGGTCTAGGCGCAGCAGTAATCTTCGTGTTGACGGTGACAGTTCCGGTGAACTGGTTATTAAATGAATTTGTACTGAAGGAAGGGGCTTTGTCTTGGGTCAATGGTAGTTTGGCCACGATTGATCTTTCCTTCTTGAGATTCATCATGTTTATTGCTATTATAGCTGCGATGGTTCAACTTGTGGAAATGGTGGTAGAGAAATTTGCTCCAGCACTTTATGGCGCATTGGGTATATTTCTCCCTTTGATAGCTGTAAACTGTGCAATCCTCGGTGGATCGCTTTTCATGGCTCAAAGAGATTATACCTTGGCAGAATCTGCAGTTTATGGATTTGGATCTGGTACAGGATTTTGTCTTGCAATTGTAGCCTTGGCAGCTATCCGTGAGAAATTGAAATATTCTCATGTCCCAAATGGCTTGAAAGGTTTGGGAATTACCATGCTTTTGACCGGTTTGATGGGCATGGCATTTATGTCCTTCATGGGAATTGATTTGTAATTAAGCTCAGTTTAAGAATAGTAGAAAGCTCTGTGATAATATCTCAGAGCTTTTGTTTTTAGCGGTAATTGGTTTTTATCCATTACCTAGTAACTTTTGGCCTTGAAACCAGTTAATCAAAAACCCTGACTCTTATGAAAACCCTATTAACATGCTTCTGCTTTATTGCACTCACATTTTCAGTTTCTGCCCAAAGTGGTGAATGGATCGAGCTTTTCAACGGTAAAAATCTCGACGGCTGGAAAATCTCCGAAAAATCCCAATCCTTCCAAGTGGAAGATGGTGTGATCAAAGTGGCCGGACCACGTGGCCATGCCTTTTACAACGGTGATGTTGCCAATCATGACTTCAATAACTTTGAAGTGATAGCTGAAGTAAAAACAATGCCTGGTGCTAATTCAGGTATTTTCATTCATACCCAGTACCAAGAAGACGGCTGGCCAAATGTAGGCTATGAGATTCAGGTGAACCAAAGCCACAGTGATTGGAGAAAAACCGGCAGCGTATATTCATTCCAAGATGTAAAAGAAGTCTACGTGGAGGATGGTGAATGGTACACTGAGCATATTATTGTCGAAGGTGATGTGGTCACAGTAAAAATCAATGGTGAAACAGTCAACGTATATGATCAGTCTAAAGATGAGAACCGTAAAGGGGATCTAGGGACTAAGAAAGTAGATCACGGGACAATTGCACTTCAGGCTCATGATCCTAAGTCAGTGATTTATTACAAAAGTGTGAAAGTAAAAATTCTTCCTGATTGATAATTTGTCTTAAACGCTAGAGAGGCAACAAAATCCTGATTATTATTGAGTAATAATCAGGATTTTTATTTAAACATCATGGCATTTACCTACAAGCGCATAATTTCCTATTTCCTTCGTGGACTGCTATTCATCACTCCGGTAGCAGTGACACTCTATATTATTTTTCAAACCATCCTCTTCCTGGATAATCTGATCCCTGTCCCATTACCGGGGATCGGCATTTTGATGGTACTGGCTTTGATCACTTTTGTAGGCTATCTCGCGAGTCTATTCTTTGCCAAACCTATTTTTGATTGGTTTGAAAGGGGGCTGATCAGAATTCCGCTCGTAAATCTAATCTACTCCAGTATCAAAGATCTGATGGGGGCTTTTGTAGGTGATAAAAAGAAATTTTCCTCCCCTGTCAAAGTACGCCTCAGTGATACGCTTGTCCGCTTAGGTTTTATCACCCAGGATGACATGTCTGCGGTAGGTGAGCCGGATATGGTGGCAGTCTATTTTCCACACAGCTATAATGTATCGGGAAATGTATTCTTAGTACCTCGGGACAAAGTCACCCCGTTAATCGGAGTGAAAAGCTCTGATGTGATGAAGTTTATGGTATCTGGAGGAGTTTCTCCGCTGAATTAATCAGGGCTTTTGATACCTCACAAAAGCGACCCACTTGCCATCCGGTGACCAGCTATGCACGTTGATTGTGCCTTGACCTCCGTAGAATACTTGGGTTAAATCTCTGATCTCCTTCGTCTGCACATTGAGCAGTCGAAGTTTGACATCCTTTCCAAAGGGGTGAGCTCCTTTTTGATCCTCCATGTAGGATATGATCACTGCTGATTTATTATCTGGAGATGGATGTGGAAACCAATTGTCAAGCGTGTCATCGGTGAGTTGCTCAGTGCCGCTACCATCAGGCTTCATGCGATAGGCTTGCATTCTTCCGGTCCGGTTGGAGTTGAAATAGATCCACTTTCCATCATAGGAATACTCTGGTCCATCATCGAGTCCTTCGGTTGTGGTAATTCTCTTTTCAGCTCCGCCATAGGTAGGAATAGAATAAATATCCCAAGCTCCATCTCGCTGGGCACAATACACCAATGTTTTTCCATCTGGACTGATTCCATGCCAATAGCTTGGATGGTTTTGGGTGATTAGCTTCGGCTCACCACCTGTAAGAGGCATAGTATAAATACGGGAACCAGTGCCCTCGTCACTCTTGCTGATGACCAGAAGTTTTCCATCAAAACTTATCCCATGGTCATTGTTTGCTTTTGAGATCTTATTGGGTTGAATTTGTCCCAGCTTATTCCCTTCCAGATCCACTTTCTCCAGAAATCCTCCGGAATTAATAAGCAAGAATTCCCCGTCTCTGGACCAGTTGGGAGCTTCGAAATGCCTGACTTCTTTTAAGATTGTTTTTTGCTCTCCGGACTTTATGTTTAGGATAACCAACTCACTGGTCGTTCCTTCTGGTGCCTGCTGTGCAGTTACGGTAATTGAAAGAAGCAGAAAGATGATTGTAAAAAAAACTTTTATGTTAGGCATGATGAGGTTTTGTTGCTTAATTCTCTTAAGATAAGCAACTGTGAATAAACTTATTGCATCACTTCTACCACGGACTCATTTTTTTCTGTAAATCGACCAATTTCCCAAATGACCTGATTTTGAAGCTTCATAGCTTCTTCAAACCAGGTTTTATTTTCAGGATCTATAGCAAGCATCAGTCCCCCACTGGTCTGGGGATCACAAAGTTTTACTAAATCCATACCTACCACACCTTTGGTTTTGGTGCTGTAAGCATTCCAGTTCCGGTAGGTATTATCGGGGAAAATAAATTGGTTGATGTACTCCTGGACTCCCGCTATCATAGGCAGCTTAAAGAGATCAATCTGGGCAGAAAGTCCTGCTCCTTCACACATTTCTATCAAATGCCCCAGCAAGCCAAATCCAGTCACATCTGTCATTGCATGAACTTCCTCATGATTTCCCAGAATCTCACCTATTGAATTCAATCTGCAAGCTGTATCAATCAAACTTGAATAATCGACGTCTGAGATCTTCTGTCGTTTTAGAGCTGTTGCCAAAACGCCTACACCTAGTTGCTTGGTGAGATAAATGAGATCACCGTTTTTTGCGCCATTATTTGTTTTGATCTTATGCGGATGTACAATCCCATTGACAGAAAGTCCAAATATAGGATCCTTGGCTGCGATGGAATGTCCACCTGCCAGCTCAATTCCCGCAGCTTTGCAGATAGACTTTGCGCCTTCCATGACCTTAGCCGCAAGTTCTGGGGCAAGTTTTTCAACAGGCCAGCTGAGAATTGCGTTTGCAAAAATCGGTTTGCCTCCCATAGCATATACATCTGAAAGGGCATTTGCTGCAGCTATTCTTCCAAAATCAAAAGGATCATCAACAATTGGAGTGAAAAAATCGACAGTATTGATCACCGCGATATCCTCCGAAACCTGGTAGACGGCTGCATCATCTTTACCCGAATTTCCAACCAATAAATTAGGATCGGATTGGATAAAGGAGCTGCTTGAATTTAGAATTTGATCCAAAATTGCTGGAGCGATTTTGCAGCCACATCCCGAACCTTCACTCCATTCAGTAAGTCGTTTGGGGGTATTTTCCATATAATCGGGATTTTGCTTCAAGTAATTTTTTGATGGAGGTTTCAGGATCTGTGCCAGCAAGATTAAGTTGGATTATTTTGTCTCCGGAATGCTTGTCCAAGTCAAATGCATAGGCTTTATCGTAATAGATGAGCATGTTTGTGATCCAGTCAGTATGATTTCCGTCTACAATTGCTTCAATTGCCTGCGAAGTCCTCAGGCCACCCAGTCGCTTCTTTAAGCGTAAAACAGCAAGAATTAATTCATCTGCTGGCAGAGAGGCATATTCTTCTACGATCAAGTCGATCCGTTCCTGCTCTGATTTCTGGATGTCGATTAAGGGGGAATCAAGCATTTGACGATAGAACCGATCTGGAAGAATTAATCTTCCTATTTTTCTGCTTTCATTTTCTACCCAGATGGATTGGGTTGGATTATGCTTACGCAAAGCTTCTGAAAGGTTGTTTTCAAACTGCTCCACAGTTGGCTGTACGGGTTGTCCGATTGAACCAAAGGATGATCCTTTGTGATTTGCGAGCCCTTCCAAATCGATAACCTGTTCTCCTGCTTCCTGTAGTTTTTGGAGTAATCTTGTTTTTCCCGTTCCGGTTTTTCCCCCTAAAACAATTAGGTTCCAGTCCTTTCTGACCAAGTCAAAACTAAAGGATCTATAAGTCTTATACCCTCCTTTCAGACGAAACACTTCAAATCCGACCATAGATAGGAGCCAAGAAAGGATCTGGCTCCGCATCCCTCCACGCCAGCAATAGACAATTATTTTTTTCTTCGGCAATTGCTCCAAAGCGTCTTTAAGAATCAGATGAAATCGTGGTCCCACCAATTCAAATCCCTTGATAGTAGCTTCCTGCGATCCTTTTTCTTTGTAAAGAGTACCGACAACAACCCTTTCCAAATTATTCAGGATTGGAATATTGATCGCTCCGGGAATGTGGCTTTGGGCAAATTCCCCTTCGCTCCTCGCATCTATCAAAGGATGTTGATCCCGCAGGCCCCAAAAATTATCTAAAGAAATTAATTGCTCCACCATAAAGTCTGAAGATAAAAAAAGCCGCAAGGATTTCCTTGCGGCTCTGAATGTATTATTGTCAACTAATTAAAGTTGAGCATCTAGTTTTTGTGATAAAATAGATTTTGGAACTGCTCCAACTTGTTTGTCTACGATTTCCCCTCCTTTGAAGAAAAGTAGTGTAGGGATAGATCTGATGCCGAAAGCCTGGGCTACACCTGGATTTGCGTCTACATCTACTTTACCGACCACGGCTTTTCCGTCATATTCGCCAGCTAATTCTTCCACAACCGGACCGATCATTTTACAAGGGCCACACCATTCTGCCCAGAAATCTACTAGGATGGGTTGTTCGGATTTAATGATTTCTTCAAAGTTTGCGTCGGTAATTTCTATTGCTTTTGCCATTATATGTTTGGTTTTTAATTTCTGAGTTTTCAAATATATGTGCAAAAGCCAATACCCGATTAATAAGTTCCGAGGGATTTAATTTTTTTGTCTATGGGTGATCGATGAAAGCTATCCTTAAAGTTAAAATAAACTGTTTTTAAAATCTAGTTAGTAATCAGTGAAGTAAACTAATAGTATTCGCAAACTGTGGTTCTGACTAACTGTTGACCTAAGTGCAGGTCATATTGCTTTTCTTCGCTCAACATCGCATCATTGGTGTAGAAATATTCAAACCCAGCTATTTCTCCTCCCAGATTCTCTTTTTGAACAGTTCTGGTCAGATGGTTTCTTCGTTTGTTCAATAGGTGAAGCAAGTCCAGAAACCATACGGCAGTATATTCTTTCACAAGGGTAGCGTGTCGCTTACATCCCATTGGTGTAACGACCAATGGGTTTTACGCTCCGTTTTATAAACTAAGATCTAGCTCGATTTCAAAATCAGGTACTTCAGGATCAGAACAGGACACTGTTAGGGTAATCAGAATTAAGAATACAACGTAATGTGACTTCATTCGTGGTTAATTGTCAGGTGGTTTAAGATAGCCTAAATATTAACTGAATCAATGGCAGAGAACAAAAGTTACTTATTCCCGCCAATCCGAAATTTCATATTTGACACCCAAACTTCTAAACAACCCGGTAAGCAACTTCAGGGATTTCTTTCAATTCCTTGATCATCTCTGCGCTTGGATCAATGGAAAATCTTTTAGAGAAAAGCTCCAAGGCGATATTCTCCTTACGGTCCACCACATCAAAATACAACTTGGCATCTCCCTTATATTTTTCTGTGATTGCCTGTAGTTTCTCCATCAAATCAAGTGTCAAATCATCCAAGTCAATATTGACCCGAAGACCTTTTACCATTTTACCCCGAATTTCGTCTAGCAGGGTAATGCTTCCGATTTTAAATTCCAGCTCATTTTCTGCCCAGCGTTTACCAGCCACTGTCCCGCTGATAAACAAAAACCAACCTGGCATAAAGTACTCTTTGAACTTCACGTAATCATCCCCAAATAGAAAGAAAGTAAAGGCTCCTTGATAATCTTCCAGCGTAAGTGTCCCGAATGGCTTTCCGTTTTTGGTTGTTCTGTGGGCAAAAGTGGAAACTGAACCTGCCAGTTTAATGTCACTTCTGCTTTTTAAGTTTTCCAAGTCATTCAGGTCAGGTAAAGAAGCATTGGTAAACGATTCGATTTCCAACCTAAACTGGTCAAGCGGATGCCCCGATATGTAAAGCCCGACTACTTCCTTCTCAATATTTAACTGTTGAAGTTGGGTGAAAGGCTCCATCGGAGCAATAGTAGGAAGCGGGACTTCCATACTCCCTGCACCTCCTCCAAAAAGGCTCACCTGATTGCTTTCTTCCTCTTGCTGCACTTTCTGAGCATACTTGGTGGCTTTCTCGATCAGATTTAAATCCCCCTCAGCAGATTCCAGGTATTGCCTTCTGTGATGCTGAGGGAAGCAATCAAACCCGCCCGCCATAGCTAGCGCTTCCATGGTTTTCTTATTTAGGGCTTTAGAGCTTACGCGCTTTGCAAAGTCAAAGATGTTCTTGTAAGGACCATTTTTCTCACGCTCTACTATGATTGCGTCCACGGCGGCAGATCCAGCACCCTTGATTGCTGCCATTCCAAATCGGATTTCTCCGGCGGCATTTACAGTAAAACCATTTTTGGATTCATTCACATCTGGTCCCAGTACCGGGATTCCAGCCCGTTTGCATTCTTCCATGAAAAAAGTCACCTGCGTGATGTCATTCATGTTGTTACTCAGCACCGACGCAAGGTACTCTGCAGGGTAATGGGCCTTCAAATAAGCCGTCTGATAGGCAATCCACGCATAACAAGTCGAGTGTGATTTGTTAAAAGCGTAGGATGCAAAAGCCTCCCAGTCAGTCCAGATCTTTGCCAATTTCTTCGCATCATGGCCTTTGGCAGAAGCCTGCTCCACGAACTTTGGTTTCATCTTATCCAGTACATCCTTCTGCTTCTTACCCATCGCCTTACGCAATACATCCGCCTCGCCTTTGGTGAAACCGGCGAGTTTCTGAGACAAAAGCATTACTTGTTCTTGGTAAACCGTGATTCCGTAGGTTTCCTCCAGGTATTCCTTCATATCCTCCAGATCGTACTCGATGGGTTCAGTCCCATGTTTACGCTTAATAAAGGAAGGAATATAGGCCAACGGTCCCGGTCTGTACAAGGCGTTCATGGCAATCAAATCCGCAAAAACCGTAGGCTTGAGTTCGCGCATGTATTTCTGCATGCCGGCAGATTCATATTGGAAAATTCCTACTGTCTCGCCACGTTGGAAAAGCTCGTAAGTCTTTACATCATCAATTGGGAAATGATCTGCATTTAGCTCAATACCATGCCTTTCCTTTACGATTCTGATGGCGGTTTTTATGAGAGTCAGCGTTTTTAGACCCAAAAAGTCCATTTTAAGCAGACCTGCTGACTCTACCACAGAGTTGTCAAACTGCGTGCAAACCATGTCTGAATCCTTGGCCAAGGCTACCGGGACAAAATTGGTAATGTCAGATGGTGTGATAATTACGCCACAGGCATGGATACCAAGGTTTCTCACAGACCCTTCCAGCATCGTAGCCTGATTGATGGTTTTGGCTGATTCATCCTGGCCTTTCGAGATCCGGATCAATTCATCAGCCTTTGCTATCATTTCACCCTGACCTTTCAGCTTGTCCGAAAGAGCAGCTCTATTTCCTGCCAATCCAAAAAGTGCTTTCAATTTGATATCAGGCACCAAATTGGCCAATCGCCCTGCTTCTGCAAGTGGAAGATTCAATACCCTTGCCGTATCCCGAATGGCTGATTTTGCTGCCATCGTACCGTAAGTAATGATCTGGGCTACCTGATTAGAGCCGTACTTCTTGATTACATAGTCAATCACACTTTGACGGCCTTCATCGTCAAAGTCAATATCAATATCGGGTAGTGATACTCTATCGGGATTAAGGAATCTCTCAAAAAGGAGATTATATTCGATTGGGTCAATATTGGTGATGCCTGTACAATAGGCAACTGCGGATCCTGCTGCAGATCCACGTCCTGGGCCGACTGAAACTCCCATTTTTCTTGCCTCTACAATAAAATCCTGAACAATCAGAAAGTAACCTGGATACCCCGTATTTTCGATAGTAGCGAGCTCAAAGTCTAAACGTTCTTCGATTTCAGGAGTGATTTCCTTGTAGCGCTTTTTTGCCCCTTCGTAAGTCAAGTGTCTTAAGAAGGCATTTTCTCCACGTTTTCCTCCATCTACCTCATCTTCTGCATGTTTGAATTCTTCGGGTATTTCAAAGGCAGGAAGAAGGACTTCGCGGGCAAGCTTATATGTTTCGATTTTTTCAGTGATCTCATGGGTACACTCGATCGCTTCCGGCAGATCCGCGAAGAGCTTCTTCATCTCATCGGGAGTCTTAATATAGAACTCATCATTTGGGAAGCCGTAGCGGAACTCACGGCCTCGCTTGCCGATGTACTTTTTGGGTTTGTCATAGAGTTCCCCGTCTTTCACACATAACAGTACATCATGTGCTTTTGCATCTGACTTATCAGCATAATAGGCATTGTTTGCAGCGAAATATTTCACATCATATTTCCTCGCAAATTCCAACAATACTTCATTCACTTTTTCCTCTTCTGGGACTCCGTGTCGGTTTAGCTCTACATAGAAATCTTCACCGAACTGTTCCTTCCACCAGACAAATGCTTCCTCAGCCTGAGTCTCTCCCACATTCAAAATCAAAAATGGAATTTCTCCCCAAAGCCCGCCTGTTGTGGCAATTAGATCGCCTTTGTATTGTACCAAGACTTCCTTGTCAATCCGGGGTACATAATAAAAACCCTCGATATTCGCATAGGAAGCCAGTTTTGCAAGATTATGATAGCCCGCTTTGTTTTTGGCAATTAGGACAGTTTGGAATCCGTCGTCCTTGTTGGATTTGTTTTTTCGATCTCTACATAGGTTGAATTCACATCCTAAAATAGGCTTGATATCCTTCCCGATTGCTTCTTTTACAAAGTGGAAAGCCCCCATCATATTACCATGATCAGTCATCGCAATTGCCGGCATTCCGAGCTCTTTTGCCCGGGCTACCATCGCAGGGATCTCACAGGTAGCCTGAAGTACAGAATATTGGCTGTGCACATGCAAGTGCGTAAATGGTATGTCAGTCAGGTCTGAAATGTCAGCTTTGCCAGCCTGCTTTAGGACATCTTTTGCAGCTGCTTTTTGAGCATCTTTTGCTTGCGCAAAGTTGGCTTCCTCCAGCTTAGGTGCTTGGTATATTACTTCCTGAATTGTAATTCCTGCTTCGGGAGCCTGTACACCTTGAGTGATCAATCCAAAGAAACACCTGGCTGTAGCATCCACATCATAAGCTGCATCGTGGGCGTCACCAAAGCCTTTGCCAAAAAGTTTTTGGTGTAACTCGGTAAGTGTAGGCCACTTGAATTTGCCGCCCCGGCCTCCCGGGAGCGCGCAAAATTCTGTGGAAATATCCTTTGTGTCCAGCTGCTTTGCGGTCAGCGGCATAGTAGCTTCTGCCCGGTAATATTCCGAGCCAACCACATTGACATCAAACTCGACATTGTGCCCCACCAAGTATTTGGCTTGCTTCACATCACCTTCAAAGATTCCAAGGATCTGCTTTAGTTCATGACCTTCGGCTAAAGCACGCTTAGTAGAAATCCCGTGTACTTTCTCGGCATTGTAGGGGATGGTAAAGCCTTCCGGCTTAATAATGTAATTATGATTGGAAATCAGATTTCCCTTTCCGTCATGCAGTTGCCATGCGAGCTGGACTAGCCTTGGCCAGTTGTCCACATCGGACATGGGGGCATTATAATCGCGGGGAAGACCGGTGGTTTCGGTGTCAAAAATTAAATACATACAGCTTGGGGAATTGAGACTTCAAATTAGGGCTAATCTATCAAAGGAGACAAGCGGAGTGGGGGTAATTGTCGGGGAAAATTGAAAAAACTAGCCCTAAGTTTGCCCCGAAGAAGAGAGAACTACTAAGTTCTGCAACTTATTTTCCATTACTCGATGATTAAAAGAAAATAGTTTTTTCTTTATAGAAATCCGAGTTGGTATAGCGGGATTTGCCTACTCCGGCGAATTCTAAATCATCTGAAAAGACCAGGTGGCTTTCATGGTGTCTTACTTGATTTTGATTTTTATCCGTATTCTTGTCTCCTATTTGTGAATTACCCACCCACCGATGGGTTGGGCTTCGGGGGTCATAGACTCACCCAATGACAACGCCTCATCCCGTTTTTGTTTTGTGTCCGACTGCATCCCGCAACCAGACAATACATTTATACCCTTGTTCAATAGGTGAAGCATCATCGGAAACGATCCGTCAGTACATTCTTTCACCAGGTTAGTGTTTGTCGCTTACATCCCACACACCCTAAGGCGATGGCTCGGTTTTACAGTACTATTTATAAAGGGATTTCTCCTTTTGGATACGTGAAGACCTAGGGCAATCTTCTAGTTTTTCAGTCTCTTAATTTTACAATTTGATGGGGATGGTATATATCCTGGCAATTTTCCAACCTTCTCAATATCTTATTTCCCACATCCAAGCTCGCTTGCTTTCGATGGAAGTCTGGATAAACTCTTGGACTATTTCCTGATATTTAGTGCCCGATACTTCTCTCCCTTTCAGTTTTTTGGGCAGGGTGATGATTTCTTCCGGTTCTCCAAAAGTGATTTTCTCGGCTTCCACGATAAGCATGCCGTCGTTGATGTCATAAGCCAAGATCAAACCCGGAAGCCCGAATTGCTCTTCAGGACCGGTTGGAACGGGGATATCCGAGGCGAACCAAGCAGTGATTTTTTGGCCTTTAATGGTATCTTCAGAAACAGCCTTCATACACATGTGTCCAAGAATATCCCGTATTTCGTTCATTACCCTCCATTTCGGCGCATTTAGGCTGTCACGTACAATGTAAGTTTTACCCATTTGATCCATATATTTTAGATAGGTCTGATCTTTTAGATTGTTTTCAATGAAATAGTCTTCCACTTGCCAAGAGTAGCTTTGCACTACATAGGGTTCACCAAAAGTGTAGAGACTTTTTTCTGGCCAAAACTGGAGTTTCATCCGTGTGCTGTAGCCTTCAGGATTACTCCAAGTGAGTAGAATTCTGTCTTTTTCCTGTTCGGTAATGTGAGGCAGGCTCGAATAGATTTTATCATAGAAAATACGGTATCGGTATTCTACCTCGCCCACAATATTTTGGGCTCTTAGTCCTGTGGAAATTAGTATCAGGATAAGGGTCTTTAGATAGGTTAATCTCATTGTTTTAATTAGTTAAGAATGGACTGGATCAGAATATGCGGAAGGTTAGAATGTTTAACTATTGAAATCTAAGTTTTTAATTACAAGCATCATGATAAATATGGAGAATCAACGGCTTTTATACTGAGAAACTAAAAGTTTGTATTTTTTGAGACAGGTGTTTATTCCGACACGATCGCTAGTGGGCTACAAGCACAACGGTAACTGAGCGACGAAACAAATTTCTAATTAATAGGCGAACTACTCTGCAACTTTCCCGCTTTAGAACTTTTCCACCTTATTATGTTATCTATAATTTTTCACTTCTACTCCCCGCATATTGTAGGTTACTCCTAGTAGGAAATACCTTGATAAAGTTTCAATTCGGCCAGTGGAAACATAGTTTTGGCCTGCATACTGGCTGATGGTTTGATTTTGCTTGAAGATGTCATAAGCCGAGAGCCTCACCTCCCATTTTTTAGCCTTGCCGAGTAGTTTATAGACGAATGCATTGAGAATAGGTACTTTCTGATCAAATCCAAAACTTTCGTTTTCATATCGGTTGTAGTTGAATTTCACATCTAGGTAGAAATCTTTTGGGAATTTTATGTTCATATTGGTATAAGCACTCCAGTTTACTATGTCCTGGTTTTGGGATGGGTTCTGTTCGTATTTGGTCTTGCTCAGGCGGAACGATGAACCAGTGTATAGGCTGAGCCATTCTAGCGGGGTCAAATCTAGATTTACCCCAAAATTATGGCTCATCGTATGTGTTTCTGTCTCAATAGAGTTGATAAGTGAGAGACTTTTTGTATAGGAAGGATTTGCCGATAGGTAAGCGCTAGCTTTGGTTTTCACAATAGGAAAACCAAAACCTAGATAGGGATAATAACGCTGTCCACCGGAAACATTTCCTGCCTTGTAGGTAGTGACAAAGGTTTCGGGGTCTATGGTTTGGTTTTGAACGACTTGGCTTTGATAGAATGTTGAATTGAATGAAAACCGGAAATTTATAAATGTGGCAGGATCATACATGTTGTATCCGGTATTGAAAGAATGGGATACTTCGGGCTCAAGATCAGGATTTCCTTCCCGGATATACAGTGGATTAGATATGTCCTTGTATGGCTGCAGGTCAGCGATATTTGGCGGAGTGACGCCCATGGCATAGCCTGCGTTGATACGTTTGTTGCCCTTCATTGTTTTCCAGTAAGACACATTAGGGGTGAGATTGAGGTAGTTCTTGTCCACTCGGCCTAAGATCTCGCTTTCTTCTTCCACGGAAAACTGCCCGTTCAATCGGTAGTTGGAGGCGGCAAGGCCCACACTTAAGTTAGAGCCTTTGTTGGCATATCGGATACTGGACCCGAACCTGTTATAGGTAATTGTATTGTCAAAAAAACGACTGAGGTCAGGATTTAGCTCTCGGGTATCACTGGATTCCACATCGTATACTTGTCGGTTTGTTTCGCTTTTTGATTGGCTGAAATTGTAGAAAGTCTCCAGGAAGAATATTTTTTTGATAGGTTCGACATAGAGCAGACTGGACTTGATCAGGTTAGAACCATTTAATGCTTGGTTCAATTGATCCAGGTTTCGGAAATAGGTATTTGGGTCAGTTGAGTTCATGAGGTCCACCACGGATTTTTGGATTCCATTTTGGTCTGCCTTACTCCAGGTATCACTGATGCTGGCGGCAAAATT
Source organism: Algoriphagus resistens (assembly GCF_001442615.1). GTDB lineage: Bacteria > Bacteroidota > Bacteroidia > Cytophagales > Cyclobacteriaceae > Algoriphagus > Algoriphagus resistens. The sequence continues at coordinate 139,032 of NZ_LMXN01000014.1, forward strand.
TCGTCCGTTTTTTTTGAATTTATGCCTATAGATTGCAGTGCCCTGAAAGGCCCCTGACCATTTATCTGATTGGTTATCCCGATCCATTTGGCTTTGCTCTGTGCTACTGCGTATCAGCTCCTGATGGCTGGCCAACGATGTAGTAAGAGTACTTAGCCTTCCCTTTGCATTAATGGTGATGGTATTGGTGCTGTCCAACTCATTTTGAAATCGAAGGTTTACCCGATGGTGACCTGCCATGTTGTTTTGTAAACTTTGGTCGGTAGAAGTGAAGGAGGTATTGTCCTGCAGGAAGTTTGTTCTGCTATTGAAGCTCTCCAGCGTCTGGTCACTGCGGCTATAGAAGTAGTTGCTGCTGAAATCCTTCTTGTCCTTTAGGTAGTTATAGTTGATGCCTAGCGCTTGGTTGTTGGAGTAGCCTGAGTTGAGGTTGTTGAAGGGGATTTCAAAGGATTCTTCACTGTCCCCACCTGAAAAAACAATATAATTTGATCCTCCACTGCCATTAAACCCAAAATCCCCGGTATCTCCCCATTGGAATGCGCTGCTCCCCTTAAACTCCTGCAGGTCATCCCAGCTCAGACCGGATTGGTTGACATTATTGCCATAGCCGATGACAGAAAATTGGTGTACTTTGTCAAACTTGTTGAAAGAGGCATTTGCAGACCATCTTCCGTCTGTACCCGCTGCGGCGGAAAGCTTGCCAAAACCTCCTTTTTTGGCTTCTTCCTTCAGCTCAACGTTCAAGGTTTTTTCCTTCACCCCATCTTCCACACCCGTGAGCTTGGCCTGTTCGGACTTGTCATCGAATAGCTGAAGCTTACTTATTGATTCTGCATTCAGGTTTTGTGTGGCCATTTTGGTGTTTCCTCCAAAAAAGCGCCTTCCATCTACTGTTACCTTCTGCACTTGTTCCCCTTGTGCAACAATATTTCCATCCTTGTCGACCTGTATTCCAGGCAGCTTGCGGAGCAGTTCTTCCAGTGTCGCTCCAGGCGGTACTTTGAATTTGCTGGCGTCGTACTCAAGGGTGTCTCCACGCATCATCAACGGCGCTTTGGCGGCTTTCACCACCACCTCGTAGAGTTCCTGTAGGATGGGCATCAGCTGAATCACCTCCATTTCCAAATCACCTGTGTCGGGCAGAACCAGTTCCTTTTGAATGGGTAGGTAGCCCATATAGGTGGCCTTGATAAGTAGTGGTTGCCGATCTACGTTTTTGAATTGGTACTCTCCGTCCTTATTAGTCAAAGTGTACGCAACCAAGGCGGAGTCTTTAGGACTAAGAAGTAGCACAGAGGTATAGTCGAGGGGGGTATTCGTGGTGTCTTTCACCACTCCCCGAATATTAAATTTGGATTGGGCATGGGAAGCAAAAGTGATGGCAGCCAGAAGAAGGTATGAAATGAGTAATTTCATTTTTTTTCAGTTTTATATTTTTAACTATATTTTCTTTGACTAAAACTAAGCCCCACCCTGACCCATAATCACGACCAGTTCAACTTGTAATGATGAATTGGCAGTGTCAGATGACAGGCTCAGAATTGTATGCACTGTTTATGAATCCAGCTAAATAAGTTGAAAATGAATGCACTATGCTTTTTGCAATCCCCTTAGCAACCTTTTTAAAATTTGAGCCCCAATATCTAGAATCATATATCCTTCACTTCTCTATTATTCGCTTAGTGATGTTCTTAAACAAATCAAAAATTCTTTACCATTAGCAATGCTTTCCAACGAAAAATTCGGAAAACACCTAATCATTATGCTAATGTATATTTTAATACTATTAGTATAGTAATGAGCGGATTAAAAATGACAGAATATTTTGTTAAAGAATGTTATTTGGGAAGATGGGGCGGAGGTAAGTGGAAATAATACCAGGTTCATAAATGACAAATACTTCTTTGGGGAAGTGGCTTTTTGAAAAAAAATATTTCCGTCTTAAGGGGCAAATGAAAAACCGATAACTATTTCCTCCTTAAAAGGACCAATCGGAGCAATAAATCCTGACCGCATTAAAATTAGCCATTACCGATTGGACCAAGTACTGAGAAATTCATGTATGATTTGATTTTTTAGGTTACTGAAAATCAAAAAAATCATCTTTTATCCTCCCAAGGCATATAAATCACCTTTTTGGTCTCAAAAAATTCTTCCTTAAAGTAGTCTTCCAGATGGTACACGACGTAGGACTTGCCTAATTCCTCCATTTCTTCATCGACTTCACCGCCTTTGAGATAAAGGATACCATTGGGATATTCGTTGATATCTTCTTTACGGATTTTGTTTTTCACCCAAGGATAAAAATTTGCCATGCGAGTGACTGCACGGCTGATAACAAAGTCATATTTGCGAACCAATTCCTCAGCTCTTGCCTGCTGGGCTTCTACGTTGGTAAGCTTCAACTGCTTGACCACGTCCTTTACTACCGTGATCTTTTTTCCTATTGAATCTACCAGATGAAAATTGGTTTCCGGAAACATGATCGCCAGGGGAATCCCAGGAAATCCGCCACCCGTGCCGATATCCAATATTTTCGACCCTGGCTCAAATGGCATGACCTTCACTATTCCTAGTGAATGAAGTACATGGTGGGTATAAAATTGCTCCATGTCCTTGCGGCTGATTACATTGATTTTGGAGTTCCAATCTTCATAAAGCTCCTGAAGCCTGTCGAACTGTTCAAGCTGAGTCTCTGTAAGGTCAGGGAAATAGGACTGGATGAGTTGGGTACCAGAGTTCATCAAATGTGTTTTTGTTTGCCGGCGGCAATTTCGTAAAGTAGTTCCCGGGATCTGTGAAGTTGTGCCTTTACAGTTCCTAATGGTTTTTCGAGTTCTTGGGCGATTTCCTCGTAGCTTAATTCATCGAAATAGCGAAGCTGTACAAGTTTTCGATATTTCGCAGGCAGCTTGTCGACGAATATCCTTACCATCTCGATCCGTTGTGTACGGATAAATTCATCCTGCGGATTATTGTCATCATCTTCCACGTCGATTGTTACAGAGTTCCCTCCATCATCAGACATTGTGGTATTCAAGCTCATCGTTTTTAGCTTTTTCTTCCGGATGAAGTCAATGGTATTGTTTGTGGCAATGCGGAAAAGCCAGGTAGAAAAGGTATAATCCTTTTTAAATCGATGGAGATTTTTAAAAGCTTTGGCAAAAGCCTCCATCGTTAGATCTTCAGCATCGTCTGCATCCCGGATCATTTTCAAGATCATGTAATAAACGGCCTTTTTATAGCGCTTCATCAAAGAGGCATAGGCTTGCTGATCTTTTTGCTGTACTGCCTGATCGATTAACTCAAAGTCCTCGAGTGCTTTTTTAGAAAAACCGCGTTCGTTTATTTCCATTGGATGTCTTTTGCCTGATGGGATATAGTCCCTAAAATCCAAAAATAACCTAAATACAAGAAATCCAGCATCCAGATGTTTTTCGGTGGTTTAGTTCCTTGGATCTTTTTCTCAGCAGCTTTAAAAATTAGCGTTACAAGAAAAGACCTCAGTAGGATAATACCGAAAACTAGGAAAAAATGTTCCCAGCTTTTGGCTAAACCTACATAAATAAGTAATCCTATCCCTCCAAGCCAGAATAATGCATGCGAAAAGGAATATAGTCCAATCTTTCTTTTATCTGCGCCACGATAGTATTTGCCTACGTGCAGATGTCTTTTTTTCTGAACCAGGTATTCATTACGTGTTTCTTTTGGTTTTGAAATCGTATTTGCTTCAGGATCTAAAACTACAGCAGTATTTTTCCCGCTTGCATATAGATTGACAAAAAGATCATCGTCTCCGCCTTCAATATGCCAAAGTTCCTTGAAAGCTTTTACATTCATGAAAAAATCCTTTCGATAACATAAATTCCTTCCTATCCCCATGAAGGGGGTTTTCCAAAGTCCAAAGGACACATAATACAAGCCTGTAAGTAGGGTTTCAAATTGTATCCAATTATTTAAAAATCCCGGTCTGTGTTCGTATCCCGAAAATCCCAAAGCAAAGATTTTCCCCTGATTTCTCACCGGGGCAGTCATTTTCCGGATCCACTGATCAGTTTGCGGCAGACAATCTGCATCTGTTAAAAGGATAATATTGTTTTTGGCGACTTTAATACCAAGCGTAAGTGCATACTTCTTTGCTGTTACGTGAGGCGGTGTATACTTGATAGTGACAGAACGAAGCTTGGGAAAAGTTTCCATCATTTTCTCCAGTAATCTCTTGGTTCTATCTGAAGATCGGTCGTTCACGATCATGATATCAAAGGCTGGATAATCTTGTTCGAAGAGCTTTGGAATGAGCGTTTTGAGATTTGAAAATTCATTGTGGGCACAGATCACCACCGTCACACCTTCTTCATTTTGCGAAATAGATTGGGATTTATTAGCAGTATAAAAAGCCGTCTTTCCAAAAATAACCAAGAGGTAAACTGCTTGGATAAGTATTCCAATTCCGAAGAAAAACCAAAGTAAAAATAGGCCCATAGGTCGCGTTTGCTGAGCAAATATAAAATCAAATTCAGCAAACCATTTAAGAATAAGCGTATATTTTTGTAGGCTGAACGGGACAATCAGTTGAATGTCTCTTCAGCAACCAATTAGCGATATGAAGTTTTCTTTAGCCCATCAAGATTCCAAAAGCAAAGCCAGAGCAGGCGTAGTAAAAACTGATCACGGTGATATTCAAACCCCTATTTTTATGCCTGTGGGTACAGCCGCTAGTGTGAAAGCTGTGCATACCCGTGAATTGATAGATGATATTAAGGCGCAGATCATTTTAGGAAACACCTATCATTTATATCTGAGGCCTGGACTCGATGTGCTTGAAAAGGCTGGGGGGCTTCACAAATTCAATGGCTGGGATAGGCCTATCCTCACAGACAGTGGAGGATATCAGGTTTTTTCCTTGTCTGGCACACGGAAAATAAAAGAAGATGGAGTGATGTTCAAATCACATATAGATGGTTCAAAGCATCATTTCACTCCAGAGAACGTCATGGATATCCAGCGAACAATTGGAGCCGATATTATCATGGCTTTTGATGAATGCACCCCTTATCCATGTGAATATGGGTACGCAAGGAATTCTATGGAGATGACACATCGTTGGTTGACCCGATGCATTGATCGTTTGGATTCTACAGGCGGCAAATACGGTTATAGTCAGACACTTTTTCCTATCGTGCAGGGATCTGTATATAAGGATTTGCGCAAGCAAAGCGCAGAGTTTATCGCGTCTACAAATCAGCAGGGAAATGCCATCGGTGGACTATCGGTAGGCGAACCGGCTGAGATGATGTATGAAATGACGGAGTTGGTGACTGATATTCTACCCCAGGACAAACCCCGATACTTGATGGGGGTGGGGACACCAGCCAATATTCTGGAATGTATTGCATTGGGCGTGGATATGTTTGACTGTGTGATGCCAACTAGAAATGCCCGTAATGGTATGCTTTTCACTTCTGAGGGGTTCATCAATATCAGAAACGAAAAGTGGAAGGATGATTTTACAGGTATCGATCCTGCAATCGGAGGTTACGTGAGTACATTCTATTCTAAAGCATATTTGAGACATTTAACAATAAGTAAAGAGATTTTGGCTGCGCAAATTGCCAGTATTCATAATCTGACTTTTTACCTTTGGCTGGTGGGCCAGGCTAGGGAACATATCCTTGCAGGTGATTTTGCCGTTTGGAAAGATCAAATGGTGAAAAAGGTGAGCACCCGACTCTAACTATGAAGTTACTCGACAAACTGATAATCAAGGATTTTCTCAAGACCTACTTTTTCGTGGTGGTCATGTTGATTCTGGTAGTGTTGGTTTTGGATTTTACTGAAAAAAATGACACCTACATCAGAAATGATGTGCCTTCAGGAGAGATCCTTAAGTACATGGCTAACTACGGCTTGTATTTGAATAATCTACTAACTCCGATTACAGTCTTTATTTCAGTCATTTTTATCACCTCCAAGATGGCAGGAAGAACAGAGATCATAGCGATTCTAAGCAGTGGGGTGAGTTTCATGAGAATGCTAAGACCTTTTCTCTTTGCTGCCAGCATGATCGGGGGAGCGAGCTTTTTATTGAACGGCTGGGTTTTGCCAGGTGCGACTGCTGGTGTGACAAAATTCCGAATGACTTATCTGGACAAAGTCAAAACATCTTCGGAATCAAACCTTCATCTCCAAGTCGGTACGTCTTCCTTTGCCTATTTAAGCCGATTCTTTACCACTGGCAATACAGGGCATAATTTTACTTTGGAGACAATCAAAGACGGGGAATTACTGGCTAAACTTTCTGCGGACCGGATAGAATGGGATACGGCCAAACGTGTCTGGACGCTTCACAATTGGAGACTGCGCGAATTAAAAGAGCGTAAAGAAATTTATACAGTAGGGAAAGACCTCGATACTACCCTTTCAATTCGTCCGGAAGACTTCGACTTGCCCGAAAAGCACCATGAGACGTTAAAACTTCCCGAATTAAGTAGGCAGATTAAAAAATTGGAAGAGCGGGGAGCGGATAATGTGGGCTTCTACAAAATAGAGCGTTATGTGCGGTTCATGTCACCTTTTGCAGCAATCATTCTGACCTTCATAGGAGTGATCATGTCGGCCAGGAAAACACGTGGAGGTTCCGGTTTTCAGATTGCCATGGGATTTTTACTCGCTTTTGTTTATATCATTTTGTTTATTCTTTCCAGGACTTTCGCTGAAAACGGTGCCGCATATCCGATTTTCGCGGTCTGGCTACCTAATATCATTTTTGCTGTAACAGGACTTTTGCTTTATAAAACTGTGCCCCGCTAAAATGAATGCCACAATCAAGGATTACTTAATGCTTCATTTGATTGTACTCATCTGGGGGTTTACAGCTATTTTGGGATTGCTGATCAGTTTGCCGGCTATTGAACTTGTGTTTTATAGAACATTGATCGCCGCAGTAGGAGTTGCCGGGCTTTTCCTGCTCAAAAGGGAAAATCTACTCATATCCCTTCCTGAGATGATCAAAGTGACCGGGGTTGGTTTTGTGATTGCGATGCATTGGATTTTGTTCTTTTGGTCTATACGTGTTTCCACAGCTTCTGTCTGTTTGGTAGGAATGGCTACTATCTCGCTCTGGACAGCATTTGTGGAGCCGTTATTCAACAGAACCCGAATCAAATGGTATGAAGTAGGGCTTGGATTAGTGGTGATTTCCGGCTTGTTGGTGATTTTCAGTTTTGAATCGGGCTATTGGTTGGGATTGAGTATGGCATTGGCCTCAGCCTTTTTTGGCGCAGTCTTTTCAGTGTTGAACGGTAAGCTTACGCATAGACATAACCCCTATCAGATTACTTTCTATGAAATGGCTGGAGCTTGTCTGTTTACGATACTCTTTATGCCTGTTTATTCCAGTTTTCTGGCCGAGGGGGGATTGAATTTTACCTGGGTTGGCTATGATTGGTTCTGGCTCTTTGTGCTTGGTGGGATTTGCACCGTTTATGCTTTTTCGGTTTCGGTGGAATTGATGAAGAGATTGCCCGTGTTTTCCATTAATCTGACGGTGAATCTGGAACCTGTTTATGGAATAGTACTGGCAGTGCTTATTTTTGGAGAAAGTGAAAAAATGACCCCTCAGTTTTACTTGGGGACAGGGATCATTTTGATATCGGTACTGAGCTATCCCGTTTTGAATTACTTGAATAAACGGAGAAAACCTGTACGGCCACTGGGATGATAAAAATCTAGAGCGTCGTAATATCCTTTAAGGTGTCCAGAGCCTTAGTTAATTCCTCATTTGATTTTTCCTATTTTTTCGATCAGTCTGTCTTTAGAAATAGATCGGATGTGAAAAACCATCAATTCGGACCCCAGTTTCAAACCATTCTCTTGAGATGGTTCTAGGATAGGGTTTCCCTGATAGTTTTTGACTTTGGAAGTCAAAGGAGCGGTAATCACCATCTGCAGGGATTTATTCAACAGATTCCCGTTAAGAATGACAATTAATCTTCTACCCACCTGCTTAGACCCTGTCACAGGATTGAGATCCGACATCCAGATCTCACTTTGCCTCATCTTCAATCTGCTTTAAGTAATTGCCCATTCCCTCTTCTGCCACCATGAGAATATCATCGTCTTGAGCTGCCTGCTTATATGATTTAACATATTCAGCTCTCTTTAGATGGCCGAGATAGAGGTTGAGTGCGTTTTCTACCAGTTTATTCTTGGGTAGAGATAGTTTTTCGCCTAATCAGCGAGCATTTGAAGAAGCTCGTCGGGAAGTGTACTAGTGTAAGTGGCTATTATAAATTTACTAGCTTTATTTTCAGTGTGTTACAGTAGTTTTTCAAATTTAAAATACCGATCTTCCCATTCTATTGAAGGTGCTTTTTCCTCAAAAAGCCCAAAAACCGAAGAACCGGAACCCGACATGGCGGCATAGTAAGCGCCATTTTCATATAACCTCTCTTTTATTCTGGCAATTTCGGGATGATTGGGGAAAATGCTGGTTTCAAAGTCATTTACCAGCTCGTTTTTCCATCTGTTTTTATCTTTTAAAACATCTTCAAGCTTTGATTTTGGAATTGTAGGTGTGACTCCCGCATAAGCTTCTTTGGTGCTAATGTGAATTCCCGGATTGATCAAAACCAAATGAGTCCCGGAAAGATCTAAATCTACGGGTATCAGCATCTCTCCTCTACCTCTAACAATTTTTGGCATGTTTCCTATAAAAAAAGAACAATCGCTTCCAAGCTGTGAAGCATATTCTTCCAAGAAGAAATCATCAAGGATCAGATCAAAGAGATTATTCATTAACTTTAATGCGAATGCTGCATCTGCAGATCCGCCGCCAAGACCAGCTCCTATTGGGATATTTTTGTGCAAGTGGATGCTTACGTGAGGCAAGTTTGGAAAGTCTTTTCTTAGTAGCTGGAAGGCTTTGAGGATGAGATTATCTTGAGACTCCCCGTAAATTTTAAGTCCTGTAGTCTCAAAGCTTGTTTTTTTTGTATTGATGATCATTTCCAAAGCATCCATCAGCGGGATGGGGATCATGCAACTTTCTATCTCGTGATACCCGTCTTTTCTTTTAGCAGTGATATGAAGACCTAGGTTAATCTTTGCGTTTGGAAATGAAATCATTGAATTTGAGGTTTGATCAAAATTAGAATAAATTTTAGGGGAATAATGATTTTCTACCATTGATAATTCGGTAAAAAATCTAGCATTTGTTGAAGTAAATGTGGTATATCATTTTTCTTATTAAAAAAAAGAGAATAACTTTTGTTAAAAGTTGAAGAAATCGAAAATCAGTACAAAATTTTGAGAATTGAAATTTTGAACAAATCATTTGCTGGGAAACAGGGGAAAACTGAGGGTGGTGTAGACTTATATTTTGAAAAAATAAAATTTTCATACATTTTTTATCTGGAATACTTGAAAAATGTAAAATTAAATATTGTAAGTCTGAAAATTCGGTTTTAAGTTTGTCCTGTACTTCGGCATAGCGTCGAAGCCAAGCTCGAAAAACAGTATGTATAAAGTAGTCATTTTGCTAAGCGTAATTATTCTCATTGGATTTTAAATGTGAGGCACTAGACTATTCTTTATAATGAAATAAAAAAAAATCTGAAGTGCCTCACTAACCTGAGGCACTTTTTTTATACCCCCATGAATATGACCCTGAAAAAACACAGTTGGGAAATAAGTGACAATCCTGAACATCCGGCAGGCATGGCAATGTTGTATGCCACGGGAATGAGTGACAAGAAAATGAAACAGCCATTCGTAGGGATAGCGAGTTGCGGTTATGAGAGCAATCCCTGCAATATGCACCTGAACGACTTCGCCGGTCTGATCAAAACCTCCTCACAGGAGTATGATCTGACCGGTTTAGTTTTTAATACCATCGGTATTTCTGATGGGACTACTATGGGTACATTGGGAATGCGCTATTCTTTGGTCTCCAGAGAAGTCATCGCCGATTCCATAGAGTCGTTTGTCATAGGACATTCTTTCGATGGCTGTGTGGCAGTTGCGGGATGTGACAAGAATATGCCGGGAGCATTGATGGGGATGATCCGCACGGACAGACCTGGCATTTTGGTGTATGGAGGGACGATAGCTTCGGGTAATTACAAGGGTGAAAAACTGAATATAGTGTCTGCTTTTGAGGCTTTTGGTAAGCGGGTAAATGGAAATATCTCAGATGAGGACTATGATGGCGTCATCCGCAATGCCTGTCCCGGGAAAGGCGCTTGTGGTGGAATGTACACCGCGAATACCATGTCTTCAGCTATAGAAGCAATGGGAATGTCTCTTCCTTATTCTGCCTCCTATCCTGCAAATTCTCCGGAGAAACTCAGAGAGTGTCGAGAGGTGAATAAATACATGAGAATACTCTTGGAAAAGGATATTAAACCAAGTGATATCATTACCAGAAAAAGTATTGAGAATGCGGTTACCGTTGCAATTGCTTTGGGTGGGAGTACAAATGCAGTAATGCACATCATCGCAATAGCAAGAACAGCGGGTGTTGATTTTACTATTGAAGATTTCAAAGCCATCAACGCAAAAACCCCTATGATCGGTGATTTCAAGCCATCTGGGAAATTCATGATGGAAGATCTTCATGAGCAGGGTGGTGTTCCGGCGTTTATGAAGTACATGCTTCTTAACGGTTTCTTACATGGGGACTGTATGACTGTAACAGGAAAAACGTTGGAAGAAAATCTGAAGGATGTAGAGCCGGTCACGGTCTCTATGGTGAATGTAATTCATCCCTTAGAAACACCAATTAAAGCTACGGGGCACTTGTGTATCCTCGATGGAAATTTAGCTCCAGAAGGAGCTGTCGCCAAAATCACAGGTAAAGAAGGTAGTTCATTTACGGGTCCCGCTCACGTATTTGATTCTGAACAGGAAGCGAATGATGCGATCCGTGATCATAAAGTGCAAAAAGGTGAAGTTCTCGTCATCCGAAATATAGGGCCAAAGGGAGGTCCGGGGATGCCAGAAATGTTGAAACCTACTTCTATGATTATAGGAGCTGGATTGGGGTCAGATGTAGCTTTGATTACAGATGGCAGATTTTCTGGTGGTACCCATGGATTTGTGGTGGGACACGTTACTCCCGAGGCATGGAGTGGTGGTCCAATCGGCCTGGTGCGGAATGGAGATATTATCACCATAGATGCGGATAGATTGAAGCTCTCCGTGGCGGTCTCTGATGAGGAATTGGCCGAAAGAAAGAAATCCTGGAAGCAAAAGGACGTTTCTGACTTGCAGGGGACATTAAAGAAATACAACAAATTAGTATCTACCGCATCCGAAGGTTGCGTAACAGACAAATTCTAAGCCCATGAAGGATTCAATGATAAGAGGAGCTGACATAGTTGTTAGGTCTCTCATTGCCGAGAATGCGGAAATAATCTTCGGATATCCCGGAGGAGCGATCATGCCCGTTTACGACGCATTACATGATTATCATGACGAGCTAAGGCACGTGCTCACACGCCATGAGCAGGGAGCGATTCACGCAGCTCAAGGTTATGCGAGAGTCTCAGGGAAAGTCGGCGTTTGTCTGGCTACTTCGGGGCCAGGGGCGACCAACTTGATCACAGGGATGGCTGATGCACAAATTGATAGTACGCCATTAGTATGTATTACCGGGCAAGTAGCTTCACATTTGCTGGGTACTGATGCATTTCAGGAAACTGATGTAGTGGGAATATCAATGCCGGGCACTAAGTGGAATATCCAGGTAAGACGTGTGGAGGATATAGCCCCCGCCATCGCCAAAGGATTTTATATCGCTAGATCAGGAAGACCAGGGCCTGTGCTAATTGATATTACCAAGGACGCACAGCAGGATTTTGGCCAATTCAATTATCAGCCTTGCTTGGGCTTTAGATCTTATAGAACACATATTCCGATAGAAAAAACTGCTATTCAAGAGGCTTCTTTCTTGATCAATATGGCTAAGAGACCTTATGTGCTTTTTGGTCAAGGAGTTGTATTGGGGCAGGCAGAGGCTGAACTAAAAGCATTTTTGGAAAAGTCAGGTATTCCGGCCGCGTGCACCTTGTTAGGCTCGGGAGCGTTGTCAGAGGATCATCCAAATTATGTAGGAAAACTTGGGATGCATGGAAATTATGCCCCAAATTTGCTGACTAATCAGTGCGATATATTGATCGCTGTGGGCATGAGATTTGATGATCGAGTGACCGGCGACTTGAAGCGTTATGCAAAGCAGGCAAAAGTGATTCATTTGGAATTGGACCCTGCAGAGATCAATAAAAATGTAAAGTGTGAAGTAGCTGTGTTAGGGAGCTGTAAGGATAGTCTGGCGTTGTTGACAAGCGCGGTAAAGGAGAATTCTTATCCGGAGTGGATGGCTAAGTTTAAAGAACTGGCTGATCAGGAAAGAGCGACTGTTATCGATCCAGACTTGACTCCGACAAAGCCTGGTTTGACTATGGGTGAGGTGATTCACCAGATCAATAAATATAAAGCTGATGATGCGGTGCTCGTAACTGACGTTGGACAGCACCAGATGATTTCTTGGAGATATTTCAATTACAAGAAACCAAGGACGCAAGTCACTTCTGGCGGCTTGGGAACTATGGGATTTGCGCTGCCTGCAGCTTTAGGGGCTCAGATGTACGACTTCTCCAGGCAGGTGGTATGTGTTGTCGGCGATGGAGGCATACAGATGACTATCCAGGAATTGGGGACCATCATGCAGACCAAAGCTCCTGTAAAGATTGTGTTGCTCAACAATAATTTCTTGGGTATGGTGAGGCAATGGCAGCAAATGTTTTTTGACAAGCGCTACTCGTTTACTGAACTTGACAATCCTGATTTCATCAAAATAGCTGAGGCATATAATATTCAAGCTCAAAAAGTCACCGAACGTGGTGATCTTCAGGAAGCAATTGAGGATATGCTCATTCACGATGGTCCATATTTCCTCGAAGTGGTAGTGGAAAAAGAAGATAATGTATTCCCAATGATTGCCACTGGCTGCTCAGTGGAAGAGGTTAGACTTAGCTAAACCAACTCTATGAAACGATATACTATATTCGTTATTACCGAAAACTTCATCGGTATTCTTAATCGCATCACTATTATTTTTACCCGAAGAGGTATCAATATCGATGCACTCACTGCTTCTGAAAGTCGATTGGAAGGAATCCATAGAATAACAATCGAGGTCACCGCTTCAGAAGATACGGTGATTCAGCTAGTCAATCAGATAGAGAAAATCATCGATGTGATCAAGGCATTTTACCATGAAGATGAAAGCGTTGTGTATCAGGAGATCGCTTTGTACAAAATTCCTGTGTCACGGCTAGATGGTGGATTGGAGAAAATCATTCGCCAGCATAATGCAAAGATTATCGCTGCTGAGCCAGATTTTGTAGTTCTGGAGCTGACTGGTCACAAGGAGCAGACCCAGGAATTGCTTGAAATCCTGAAAGGCTACGGACTTCTGGAATTTGCCAGATCAGGTAGGGTGGCTGTCGCCAAAAGAATGCTGACAATCGACAGTTTTGTCAAATAAAATAAACCAAAAAAGGGATTCCGCAGGAACCTATTAAACACTAGTAATAAATAACAAAAGCTCATGAAATTAAAATTCGGCTCAACAGAAGAAAACGTAGTAACTAGGGAAGAATTTCCATTGGAAAAAGCAAGAGAAGTGCTTAAGGACGAAGTGATCGCAGTATTAGGTTATGGCGTTCAGGGTCCAGGTCAGGCACTTAACCTGAAAGACAACGGTTTCAACGTGATTGTAGGTCAGCGTAAAGGTTCCAAAACCTGGGACAAGGCTGTAGCTGATGGCTGGGTTCCTGGCGAGACACTTTTCGAACTGGAAGAAGCTTGCGAAAAAGGCACAATTCTTCAGTTCCTTCTTTCTGATGCAGGTCAGATTGCTCTTTGGCCAACAGTAAAAAAACACCTTACTCCAGGTAAAGCTTTGTATTTCTCCCATGGTTTCGGTGTGACATACAAGGATAAAACAGGTATCGTTCCTCCAGCTGACGTAGATGTGATCTTGGTAGCACCTAAAGGTTCTGGTACTTCACTGAGAAGAATGTTTGTAGAGGGTAGGGGCTTAAATTCTTCTTACGCAATCTATCAGGATGGAACTGGCAAAGCGAAAGATCGTGTTGTAGCTCTTGGTATCGGTGTAGGATCAGGATATTTGTTCGAGACAGATTTCTATCGTGAAGTAACTTCTGATTTGACCGGAGAAAGAGGTACCTTAATGGGAGCAATCCAGGGTATCTTTGCAGCTCAGTATGAAGTGTTGAGATCCAACGGCCACACCCCGTCTGAGGCTTTCAATGAGACAGTGGAAGAATTGACCCAGTCATTGATGCCATTGGTAGCTGAAAACGGAATGGATTGGATGTATGCTAACTGCTCTACTACAGCACAAAGAGGAGCTTTGGATTGGTGGAAGCCATTCAGAGATGCTACCAAGCCAGTATTCGAAGAATTATATAACAGTGTAAAGACTGGACAAGAGGCTCAGAAGTCAATTGATTCTAACTCTAAAGCAGATTACCGAGTGAAATTGGAAGCTGAATTGAAAGAATTGAGAGATTCTGAAATGTGGCAGGCAGGTGCTGTCGTCCGTCAGTTGAGACCAGAAAATAATTAACACAAAACCCCCGAGAATTATGAGTGAGAAGCTATGGATATTTGACACTACCCTGAGAGATGGGGAGCAAGTACCCGGGTGTCAGCTGAATACCCAGGAGAAAATTGTGGTAGCGAAGGCACTAGAAGAACTAGGTGTAGATATAATTGAGGCAGGCTTTCCAATTTCTAGTCCAGGAGATTTCAATTCTGTGGTCGAAATTTCAAAGGCTGTATCCAACCCGATTATCTGTGCCCTCTCCAGAGCTGTAGAAAAAGATATCGAAGTAGCGGCTCAATCCCTCAAATTCGCGAAAAAGGGTCGTATTCATACTGGAATCGGTGTTTCACCTTACCATATTCAATACAAACTGCGCTCCACACCCGAGGATATTATTGCTCGGGGTGTAGCTGCAGTGAAGTTTGCAAGGCGGTTTGTAGACGACGTGGAGTTTTACGCTGAAGATGCAGGTCGTGCAGAAGCAGACTTTCTGAATAAAATCATTGAGGAAGTGATCAAGGCGGGAGCTACAGTGGTGAATATTCCCGATACTACGGGATATACCCTTCCAGAGCAATACGGGGCTATTATCGCAAGTTTGAAGAATAATGTGCCAAATATTGACAAAGCAATCATTGCTACACATTGCCATAATGACCTAGGTATGGCTACGGCCAATACAGTATCTGGCGTTCAGCATGGTGCCCGCCAAGTGGAAGTTACTATCAATGGTATTGGGGAAAGAGCTGGGAATACCTCTCTAGAAGAAGTGGTGATGGCCATTAAATGCCATAAAACAATCGACGTTCATACCGATATTGTTACACCTAGAATTTACAACACTAGTCGTTTGGTTTCCAAATTGATGAATATGCCAGTACAGCCAAATAAGGCTATTGTAGGCAGAAATGCATTTGCACACTCATCAGGAATTCATCAGGACGGTGTGTTGAAGCATAGAGAAAATTACGAGATCATTGACCCTAAGGACGTGGGAGTTGGTGAGTCAACCATCGTGTTGACAGCAAGATCTGGAAGAGCTGCCTTGAAACATCATTTAGATGCATTAGGTGTAGAATTGGAAGGGGAAGCCCTTCGGGATGTTTACGAAGAATTCTTGATTTTAGCAGATAGCAAGCGTGATATCGGTCGTAAAGATCTTATGGGCTTGGTAGGTAAATTTGTGACGGATTCAAATTTTATTGAATTGGGTAAAGTCACTTATTCATCCAATGGAACTATTCAAGCTCAGGTTGAAATGAAAATCGGAGACGAATCCCATACTTCTACAGCGCATGGAAATGGCCCAGTAGATGCAGTTTTGAAAGCGATCGACAAGATTGCCAAGCCAGCTGTAGAACTGGAGGAATTCCTAATCCAAGCCATTACCCATGGAAGCGATGATGTGGCGAAAGTTCACATGAGATTAATCAAAGGAGACAAGCCTTATTATGGCTTTGCCTCACATACAGACATCGTATTGGCTTCAGCTCAGGCCTTTGTAGATGCACTCAATAAAATACCGGTCAAAGAATACGCGACCGCATAATTATGGAAAAGACAACATTATTTGATAAAATCTGGGATGCTCACGTAGTGAAATCCGTTCCGGCTGGCCCAGATGTATTCTTCATCGATAAGCATTTTATCCATGAAGTAACTTCTCCGGTAGCTTTCCTAAACTTGGAAAAGCGGGGGATAGGAGTAAAAAATCCAAGCAGAACAGTAGCTACGCCTGATCACAATGTACCCACGGTAGATCAGGATAAAACTATCAAGGACAAACTTTCCCGCATGCAGGTGGAAAGGCTTCGTGAGAACTGTGCAAAATACGGTATTGAGCTTCACGATTTGGGTTCTGCGCATCATGGCATCGTCCATGTAATCGGCCCAGAGCTAGGCATAACTCAGCCAGGGATGACGATCGTTTGTGGTGATAGCCATACTTCAACCCACGGTGCTTTCGGGGCAATTGCCTTTGGAATCGGTACTTCTGAGGTAGAAATGGTTTTGGCAACACAGTGTATCATGCAGTCCAAGGCTAAGAAAATGAGAATTACCATCGATGGAGTAGCTGGACCAGGTGTGACTTCCAAAGACTTGATTCTTTATGTGATTGCTCAGATCTCTGCCGCTGGTGCTACTGGGTACTTTGTTGAGTATGCAGGTTCTGCGATCCAAAGTCTTTCCATGGAAGCGAGAATGACTGTGTGTAACATGTCCATAGAGATGGGTGCGCGTGGAGGCTTGATCGCCCCGGATGAAACTACTTTCGAATATCTTAAAGGAAAACAATATTCTCCAAAGGGTGAAGAGTGGGACAAAGCTGTAGCTTACTGGAAAACGTTAAAGACAGATGAGGGTGCGGTTTTTGACAAAGAATATCACTTCGATGCAGCGGATATCGAGCCGATGATCACTTACGGTACCAACCCAGGTATGGGAATAAAAGTGCTTGGAAATATACCGACTACAGACGGAATGGAAGGAAGCAATAAAACTTCTTACCTAAAATCTTTGGCTTATATGGGCTTTGAGCCTGGTGAAGCTATAAAAGGTAAAAAGGTTGACTTTGTTTTCGTAGGTTCTTGTACCAACGGAAGAATTGAAGATATCCGTTCTGTGGCTGCTTTTGTGAAAGGCCATAAGAAAGCTGAAAATATCACTGCTTGGATCGTTCCGGGTTCCCGTGAAGTGGAGAAGATGGCACATGAGGAAGGCTTGGTTAAAATCCTTGAAGAAGCTGGATTTGAACTTCGTCAGCCCGGTTGTTCAGCATGTCTGGCAATGAATGATGATAAAATTCCTTCTGGAAAATACGCAGTATCCACTTCTAACAGAAACTTTGAAGGCCGTCAGGGACCTGGAGCACGTACTATGCTCGCATCGCCTTTGACTGTAGCAGCCGTCGCTGTCAAAGGCGAAATCTGCGACCCAAGAGAAGTGTTTCTAAATTAGAATTATGATGTCAGAAGTTTGAGGTAGGGTCTTGTCGTTTTTTAAACCCAAGAATCCACAACCTTCCAACCTTCTTACATTCCAACCTTTGAACCAGTTTAAAAAATGGCTTACGATAAATTTACTGTACTCACTAGTACGGCGGTTCCTTTACCGACTGATAACGTGGATACAGATCAGATCATTCCTGCCCGATTCCTGAAAGCTACTGAGCGTGAGGGATTCGGAGACAACCTTTTCCGTGATTGGAGATACGATGTGGAGGGAAATCCCAAAAAGGATTTTGTCCTGAACGACCCTACTTACAGCGGCAAAATCCTTGTTTCCGGCCGTAATTTCGGTTCTGGTTCCAGCCGCGAGCATGCTGTTTGGGCTATTTATGACTATGGATTTAGATGTGTGGTTTCTAGCTTTTTCGCAGATATCTTCAAGAATAACTGTCTTAATATTGGTGTTTTGCCAGTGACAGTTTCTCCAGAATTTGCAGATAAATTACTTGAGACGATCACTGCAAATCCTGAAACCACGATTACGGTAGACATTCCAAATCAGAAGATCACGTTGGACTCCACAGGAGAATCTGAATCTTTTGATATCAATGAATACAAGAAAGACAACATGCAAAATGGTTTCGATGATATCGACTATCTGTTGAATATGTCGGATGAAATCGATGCTTTTGCAGCGAATAAATAAGTGAAAATGACTGCAGGGAAGCGCATTGAAATAATGGATACTACGCTGAGGGATGGTGAGCAGACCTCAAGCGTCTCCTTTTTGCCTTCTGAAAAGCTGCAAATCGCCAAACTTTTGCTGGATGAATTGAAGGTGGATCGTATAGAGGTGGCTTCAGCGAGAGTTTCAGATGGTGAACTGGAAGGAGTGAAGAAAATCACTCACTGGGCAGAAGAGAAGGGGTATCTGGATAAAGTAGAGGTTTTGGGTTTTGTGGATACACCTACTTCTGTAGATTGGATTCTTAATTCCGGAGCCAAAGTGATGAATTTATTGACCAAAGGTTCTTATAATCACCTGATCCATCAACTGAAAAAAACTCAGGACGAACATTTTGCAGATATTCAAAAGAGTGTAGCCTATGCTCAGCAAAAGGGCATAGCAGTCAATGTCTATCTGGAAGACTGGTCAAATGGCATGCGCAATTCTCCGGAATATACGCTGGCATTGATTGAGTTCTTAACTACCCTACCTGTGAAAAGGATTATGCTTCCTGACACGCTGGGATTACTTTCTCCTGAGGAAACTAAAGCGTTTTTCATCCAGATTTCTGAGAGGTTTCCTGATGCACACTTCGATTTTCATGCACATAATGATTACGATCTTTCTGTGGCCAACGTCATGGAAGCGATTATGTACGGAGCATCAGGAATACACACCACGGTAAATGGGCTAGGTGAAAGAGCCGGAAATGCTCCTCTGGAGTCGGTGATCGCTGTAATTAAAGATTTTACAGACCTGCAGATTAATGTGCAGGAGCAGAAAATCTACCGGGTAAGTAAGCTGGTAGAACAATTTTCGGGTCAGCATATCCCAGCAAATAAACCGGTAGTTGGAGAAAATGTCTTTACCCAGACTGCCGGGATTCATGCTGATGGAGACAATAAGAAGAATCTTTACTTCAACGATCTCCTGCCTGAGCGATTTGGCCGTCAACGGAAGTATGCCTTAGGCAAAACATCCGGCAAAGCCAATATCCTCAAAAACCTAGAGGAACTGGGAATTTCTTTGGAAAAGGATGAACTCACCAAAGTGACCCAGCGTATCATCGAGCTGGGAGACAAAAAGGAACGGGTTACCACGGAGGATTTGCCTTACATCATTTCTGACGTCTTGCAGAACAATTCCATCTCTAAGAATATCTTTATTGAAGGCTATCACATGACTCATTCTCATGGTTTGAAGCCCTCTGTGCAACTTCGCTTAAATATTTACGGTAAATCTTACGATGCTCATGCTTCTGGAGATGGGCAATACGATGCGTTCATGCGAGCGGTAAAAGAAATTTACAAATCCAGAAAAAGACAGCTCCCTAAATTGATCGACTACCATGTTTCTATTCCTCCAGGAGGAAAGACAGATGCTTTTGTGGAAACTGTCGTGACTTGGGATTATGGTAAAATATTTAAAACGAAAGGGCTGGATCCCGATCAAACAGTGGCTGCGATGATGGCCACAGAGAAAATGCTAAACATCGTCGAATCTTTTAATCAAACACCAACGAAAGAAGAATCCAAGTTTTATGGAAATGAATATCGCGCTGTTGCCGGGTGACGGCATTGGACCTGAAGTAATCGACCAGGCTGTGAAAGTAGTGAAAGCTATAGGCCAGAAATTCGGACACAACATCACTTTTAAAGAAGCTTTGGTAGGAGCTGCCGCTATTGATGCAACCGGCGAACCTTATCCGGATTCAACGCATGAAATTGCTGCAGCTTCTGATGCTGTGCTTTTCGGAGCGATCGGGGATCCGAAATATGATAACGATCCTAAAGCGAAAGTTCGTCCGGAGCAAGGACTGCTTTTGATGCGTCAGAAATTGGGCTTGTTTGCCAATGTACGCCCGACGTTCACTTTTCCATCTTTGGTGCATAAGTCTCCTTTGAAACTTGAAAGAGTAGAAGGAGTTGACTTTGTCTTCTTCAGAGAATTGACGGGCGGAATCTACTTTGGAGAGCCAAGAGGTAGAAATGAGCAGGGGACTAAAGCTTTTGATACCAATGTTTATAGCAAGCATGAGATTGTTCGTCTTGCGAGAATGGGCTTTGAGGCTGCGCAAAAAAGAAGAAAAGTATTGACTTGTGTTGACAAAGCGAATGTCATGGCTACTTCCAGACTTTGGAGAGAGACAGTACAAGAGCTAGCTTCAGAATATCCAGACGTAAAAGTAGAATATGAATTTGTAGATGCAGTAGCAATGCGGTTAATTCAATGGCCAAAAGCGTATGATGTCTTGATTACCGAGAACTTGTTCGGAGATATTCTGACTGATGAAGCTTCTGTGATCTCTGGATCTATGGGCTTGATGCCATCTGCTTCTCTTGGCACATCGATCAAATTATTTGAACCAATTCATGGCTCTTATCCTCAGGCAGCAGGAAAAGACATTGCCAATCCTTTGGCGACAGTTCTTTCTGCAGCAATGATGTTTGAGTATGCTTTTGATTTGAAAGATGAAGCCCAGGCGATTTCTGACGTAGTAAATCTATCTCTTGAGCAAGGATATGTGACCGAAGATATTGCTGATGGTGGCAAGTCCTATAAAACCTCAGAAGTTGGAGACTGGTTGGCCGCAAAGATATTGGCTTAATATGATTTTGACTGTTCGGGATTTGTAATCTCGAACTTCACCAGAAAAACCACCTTGAGAGAGGTGGTTTTTCTATTCCGCACTGAGGTACAGAGAGGAGTTTACAATCACCTGATTCTATAACTCATGATCTGGAGTCCATAATCATATTCCTCAGCTTTGAGGAGTTCCAGTTTGAAGTCCTTTTTTGAGTTTCCAAAGAGTCGAACGCCCTGCCCTAGTACCAGTGGGTTAAGTTTGATTTTCAACAGGTCAATTTGGCCATGATCCAGAAGCCAGCCTGCAAATTGTCCTCCGCCGCACAGGTAAATATCCGTGCCGTCTTGCCTTCTGATTTTTTCAATTTCCCCAATGTGTATTGGCTTGACATGAAGTTTCGGTTCTGGATTTTCAAATGTCAAATTGCCGGAAAATATGTAATGCTCCATATGCGGATAAGCAAGTTGTCCGGCTTTCAGTCCAAACTTATAGCCGAATTCATAGGTCTTTCTTCCCATAATGACCGTGTCATAATCGGCCAGATCCGTAAAATATTTATCGACCCCGTTTCCTTCTCCATTAAACCCACTTATATCACCATCCGGCCCGGAGATAGAACCGTCTAGTGAAACGGCTACGTAATAGATGATTTTTCTCATTTTTCAAGGGGGTTAACAACAATTCCTGAAGGATAAGTAAATATCATGGATACAACAATCTTGATAAGCGCCTGACCGATCTATTTTATCAACTCTTTTCATATGGAAATTGCGGCTATTATTTCAAAACATCTGTTATAATGCGAAGATATTGGCTTGAAATAGAGATGTTTCAAAAAAAATAGCTATCCAGGATTTGTAATCTCGAACTTCATTAAATGACCACCTCGGAATGGCTGGTTTTTTTGGATTCAATAGTTATGATAACCTTGTACTAACCTTTCATTTACAAGACCTTATTATATTTGGTAATCAACAAAACACCTTTTGATATGAAATTTCTTTCTCTAATTTTTGTGATTATTATTTTAAGTTTTGCTTCCTGTAAGCCTGCTGAGAAAGTTGAGGAATCTTCCAAACAATGGTATAAGGGAAATCTACATACTCATTCCTACTGGTCTGATGGGGATGATTATCCTGAGATGATCATGGATTGGTATAAGTCACATGATTATGATTTTGTTGTTTTGTCTGATCATAACACGCTGGCTGAAGGGGAGAAATGGAAGTTGATTCCAAAATCTCCTTCCCATGAAATTGGATTTCAGAAGTATTTGGATAAATACGGGGAAGGAGTAGTCTATCGGGAGGATTCAGCAGGAAGAATTGAAGTAAAATTGAAAACCCTCGCAGAATATGCACCAATGTTTGAAGAAGAAGATGAGTTTTTGATAATTCAGTCGCAGGAATTGTCGGAGAGTTTTGAGAAGAAACCGCTTCATATGAACGTGACCAATATTCAGAAATTGATTCCTGCAGAAGGAGGGAATTCGGTTGTAGAAATACTACAAAATGGTCTAGATCGGGTAAAAGCACAGCGGGATTCAACCGGCGTTCCTATGTTTTTGCATATCAATCATCCGAACTTCATCTGGGCGATTACTCCAGAAGATATGATAGAATTGAATGGAGAACGTTTTTTCGAAGTATATAATGGTCATCCACAAGTAAATAATTACGGAGATTCACTTCGTCCGAGCATGGAAGTGCTTTGGGATAAAGTCCAGGCGGCATATCTGCAGGCTAATAAGCCGCTTCTGTACGGTTTGGCAGTCGATGACGCACATAATTATCATGTTTTTGATCAAAATAGCAGCAATCCCGGTCGTGGTTGGGTGATGGTTTTATCAGAAAGTCTAGCTCCTGCTTCTTTAATCAAGGCAATGGAGAATGGTGATTTTTATTCAACTACAGGGGTGGCTTTAAATGGGATTGAGTTTGATGGCGAAACTTTATCAGTTGCTGTGAAACCTGAAAAAAACATTACTTATACAATTCAATTCTTTGGCACAAAAAAGTCAAATCCTTTAAAGAGCGGAATTATTCTGAAAGAAATCAATGGAAAGAAAGCTGCATATTCGCTCGAAGAAGATGATATGTACGTCCGTGCAAAAATCATTTCCTCCAAGCCAAAGGAGAATCCGTATCAAATAGGTGATACAGAAATGGCTTGGACACAACCTGTGAAAGCGAATTGATTGCAATTATTGGGTAGGTGAAAGATTTGATAAAAATTGCCCCTAATTTCATACTTCAAACCACAAATCTTTAATTCATTGCAATCCCGTCCATTCTCGTATCTTTTTACTATTACTTATTTCGGTGCCCGGTACAAGGGCTGGGCTCCTCAACCTAACCAGCCTACGGTACAACGACGGTTGGAGCGAGTGATTCGGCACGTGCTCGGTCACGAGGATTTTTCCCTGATCGGGGCTAGTCGTACAGATTCTGGTGTTTCTTGTTTAAGTGGCTACGTACAGCTTTTCCTGCGCAAAGAAGTAGAAATAAGCTCATTTCTACTTTTATTCAATGAGCACCTTCCTCAGGATATTCGGCTGAATTCTGTGGAGGAAGTTTCGGCAAATTTCAATCTGATCCACGCTGTCCAGCAGAAAACCTATAGATATTATTTCGCTAATTCTTCTGAATTTCACCCCTTTGCGTCTGCCTTTACGGTAAATGTGAGCGGAGACTTAGATTTGGATTTGATGAAGGAAGCATGTCAATTATTTGTTGGTGAGCACGATTTCAAAGGCTTTTGCAGACCCTCGGAAAACAAAACGGATTATGTGCGTGAAGTGCTTTCAGCTGGAATTCTTGCTACAAAAGAATTTCTCGGCCAGTTTTTCCCTACGAAAATTTATTGTTTCCAAATCACTGGTACAGGCTTCCTTCATCATCAGGTAAGGGTCATGATGTCAGCCGTCTGGAAAATAGGAAAGGGGGAAATGGAGATGTCTGAGATTACCCAGCGATTCGGGTTTCCTGATGAATTTGAAAAATTACCCCCTGCTCCCGCAAATGGGTTAGTGCTTTGGGAGACGGTATTAGATAAACTTTAAGGTTTTAACGTGATGCAAGTCTTCAGAGATGTACCTATAAAATGCGGTCTTTAGACTAGGTAATTTGATTCATAGAAGTATGAAATGCCTTCCACTTCACTCAGACAGATGACAACCTTCGAGAAGATTTCTCAGTCCCACCTTCTTTGGAATAAGAATTCAAAGCTTCAGTTCAAACACATAATCATCCATCTTGTACCCTTTTCCGATGTCTATGACTTCTTCTTTGATTTTTACAAAGCCTAAGTACTCATAAAAAGAAATGGCGCTTTGGTTGTATTTATTGACATTTAAGAGCAGACTTATCTGATTGTTTGCCAGAGCAATCTCTTTTACTTTTTTGATTAATAATTTGCCTATCCCTTTTCCCTGAGCCGTTGGTAGAATATAGATTTTATGGATTTTGGTTTTTCTGGGTTCTAGATTCACTTCGATTCCAGTGAAACCCAGTTTTTCGCCATTTTCTTCCGCCATAAAGAATAGATATCCATCGTTGACCTGTTGTTTCAAGGTCTTCGGGCTATACATCCAATTGAGCATGTATTGTATTTGTTCAGCGCTTAATATTTCTCCAAACGTGTCTGGCCAAGTTCTTTGGGCGATGGATTGGATATGAATTAGATCTTGTTCGGATATTGGAACGATGTTAACCATTAATAGAATTGCTCAGTTAAAATATAAAAATAGCAAAGCCGACCTTTCGAAAAAAGGCCGGCTTTTATAAACGCATATTGGAAAATTATACCTTATCCGGTTCAGGATGAGTATACCCCTTTCTGTAGGGTCTTCGTAATCGCTCAGTAGCTTCCTTATCCCCTAGTACTGTCATTGTTTTTGGATCATATCTTAATGCCCGACCGCCCAAATCCATAGAAATATTTGCCAAAATGCAAGCAGCGGTGGAAATATGTCCTTCTTCAATATCCGCTATAGGAAGAGAATTAGTCTCAATCGCCTTCAACCAATTTTGCATATGAAGCCTGGTGGCAGGAGCCGCATTGAGCTCTATATCCGGCTCATTCACATCTTCAGGATATTTTTCCCGTTCGAAAAGACAGTCAAAATGGATTGGTTTTTCTTCTTTATCCAGAGGAATATAATCAGCTTGCATCGTACTGCCGGCCAACATTCCCTTTTCTCCAAAAATCTTAAAGGCCCAAGGGTAGTCGGGATCGTCTGGGGTTCCCCAGGTTCTATGCTGCCAAACGACATTCAATTCAGGGTATTCAAATATCGCTGACTGCGTGTCTGAAATAGTTGATTTGCCTTCTTTTTGAACATAGATCCCGCCAGTGGATGTGATCTGCGTTGGCCAACCTAGCTTTAACATCCACCGAACAGTGTCCAGCATATGTACACACATGTCACCGGTGATACCATTTCCATATTCTATAAATGTTCTCCACCAGCGCTTGTGCGGAATTCCATCATAGGGTCTCAATGGTGCAGGTCCTGTCCATAAATCATAATTGAAAAAGTCAGGGACGGGCTCCACAGGCGGATTACCATTTGCCCGCATATGGAAATAGCAGCACACTTCCACATGGGAAATCTTACCAAGCTTACCACTATCAATGATTTGTTCCTTGGCATCGATCAAATGCGGGGTGCTTTTGCGTTGGGTTCCCACTTGTACCACTTTATTATATTTTCTTGCTGCTGCCACCATTGCCTCCCCTTCTATTACATCCACGGAAATCGGCTTTTGTACATAGACATGGGCACCAGCTTTAAGTGAATCTATACATTGGAGGGCGTGCCAATGGTCCGGGGAGCCGATTAGTACAAATTCAGGCTTTTCTTTAGCCAAAAGTTCTTTGTAATCTTCGTAAAGTGCGGGCACTTTTCCTGACTTCTGGCGGGCTGCTACCATGTCTCCGGCAGCTTTCAGCATGTTTTTGTCCGGATCACAGAGTCCGACTACTTCCACATCTGCTACTTGTATCAAACGAAAAAGGTCAGATTTGCCATACCAGCCAGTGCCGATCAAAGCTACTTGAAGTGGCCCTTCCCGATCTTTGAAGTCCATTCCTAACAATCCAAAACTGGCAAGCGTGGCCAAGGCAGATGAGCCTTTGAGAAAATCTCTACGGTTTAATGAATTCATTATGTAAAGGGTTGAGGTTTATTGTAGCACATAAGTTACAAAAACACAAACCCTTAGCAACAAGAATTGGATGAGTGGAAATGGATTGTTCAGAAATTTGGGATTTCGATTCTCAAATTTTGTCAGGCTCTGGATGAACATAACCATCACGATAAGGTCTTCTCAAAAGTGCAGTAGCCTCTTCATCTCCGATAATGGTCATTGTTTTTGGGTCATATTTTAAAGGGCGCCCTCCTAAATCCATGGACATATTTGCCAGAATGCAGGATGCAGTAGAAATATGTCCTTCCATTACGTCTGCTACGGGCAAGGTGTCTTTTTCTATGGCTTGAAGCCAATCTTTAAGCTGCCCGCGCGTGGCTGGAGCGGCATGGATTTCTATGTCTTTTTCCGTAACGTCCTCAGGATATTGTTCTTTTTCCAATAGCACCGGATAATGAATAGGCTCCCCATTGTTCCTACCTTCCGGATAGAAATCAGCCCGCATCGGACTGCCTGCCAGCATGCCGCTTTCTCCATAAATCTTAAAAGCCCAGGGGTAATCTTTGTCCACTGGATTGCCCCAAGATCGGTGTTGCCACACTATATTTAATTCATCAAACTCAAACAGTGCAGTTTGGGTATCCGAAATATTTGAAATGGATTCTTTGTCTACATAGATTCCTCCGGTGGAAGTCACCTGTATCGGCCAACCCAGATCAAGCATCCAACGTACCGCATCCAGCATGTGCACGCACATATCGCCCACAATACCATTTCCATATTCCATAAAAGCCCTCCAGCCACGATGTAAAATGCCTCTGTATGGCAGCATAGGAGCAGGGCCTGCCCAAAGATCATAATTCAAATTATCCGGAACAGGGATGATGTTCGGATGACTTCTATTTCTCATATGATAATAACAGCAAACCTCCGCGTGGGAGATTTTGCCTAGCTTTCCCGAGTCTATAATTTCTTTTTTTGCCTGAACCAAATGTGGAGTGCTTCTACGCTGGGTGCCTATTTGCACTTTTCGGTCATATTTTCTGGCTGCTGCCAAAATCGCCTCTCCTTCAATTACATCCACGGATATTGGCTTTTGCAGATAAACATGTGCTCCATTTTTCACCGCATCTATTGCCATCAGCGCATGCCAGTGATCGGGTGAGCCAATTAGTACATATTCAGGTTTTTCATTGGCCAAAAGCTCTTTGTAATTTTCATAAAGTGCCGGCACTTTTCCTGATTTCTGTCGGGTAGAAACCAGCTTTCCTGCTTCTGCCAATTGCTTGGAATCTACGTCACAAAGTGCGACCACTTCCACATCTGCTACTTGGATCAAGCGAAAAAGATCAGATTTACCGTACCAGCCAGTACCGATAAGTGCCACTTGAATTGGCCCTTCTCTGTCTTTAAAATCCATTCCAAGCAAGCCAAAACTTGTTAGAGACATCAATGCTGTACTTCCTTTTAAAAATTCTCTTCGATTGAGGGGGTTCATAGGTTATGGGTTGAGGGTATAAGATTCTCAAATTACAAAAAGGAAGGATTTTGACAAGCAATTTTAGTAATCGAGGAGATAAGCGCTGATGAACAACATTACCGAGAAAAAATTTTAGAGAAGGAAGAATTCTTAATTAGAGGCTTACATAGCTGTCCAATCCAATTGCTTTCCTTGCTCTTCGGCTTGTTTATCCTTGCCGCTGCCGATAGCTAGTCCTACACCTATTCCTATTGGCAATCCAATTCCTAAAAAGGCCATATTCCCCAATGCAGCTCCAAATACAATACCTAATGGAATCCCAAATGTCGCCATACCCAAAGCAAGCCATTGGAGTTGGTAGTGGTTTTTCCCTACTAATCCCAGCTCATTTTTCACTAGTTTGAGGATGGCTGTTTGCGCTAATCCCATCTGTTTAATCAATTGCGGATCCGGCCCATGGAAATTATTTACTCCGGTAATGATTTCATTGATCTGAGATTCTACGGATTCTGGACAGCCTTTTTCTTCGATAGCGACCAAAAGTGTGCTCAGGTTATGAGTAGCTTTTGCAAGCTTTGGATTTTCTGCGATGGAGGGGCGGGGAGAAAGTGTTGACAGGGGCATGGGATAAAGTTAAAAAAAGATTCCTTTGAATAGAGTTTGGTAAGATTCTATTGATGTCAAGGTTAGTATAGACCAAAGAAGCGAGGCTACACCGGCCCCCGACATTCCGAATCTTACATTCCTAAAAACTCACTCCAAATCGTTCTCCCAATTCCGTCAAATCCTTTACCACCGGATCAAGCAATGGAATTCCATCTTTCATGCGGATAGCTTCCAATTCCCGCTCAGGATCTCCGGGGATTAATACTTTTTCATTTCCGGGTGTTGGTTTTGCTGCACGGAATCGGGTGATCCAATTGTCCATATGGGCTTTAAATTCATCTGCCGGACGGAAGGCATCCACACGCATCGCCCCAAAAAAGTGTCCGATCCCTTCTCCGACAGGGTTTGGATCTGGTTCTAAGAATGCCACGAATGGAGGAACCCAAGGTCCGTAATTGGCGCCGGAAAGCACTGCTGAAAAAATATCCACGATGGAACCTAGGGCATAACCCTTATGCGAACCATGTTCCCGATCACCGCCGAGCGGAAGCAATGCCCCTCCATCTTTTACGCCATTGGCAGAAGTGGTAGGATTGCCGTCTTTATCCTGCACCCATCCGGTTGGTGTATCCATCCCTTTTCGTTGTAGAATTTCTAATTTCCCATTGGCAGCTGTAGTGGTAGCCAAATCAGCTACAAAAGGGGGCTGATCTTTGGCAGGGATAGCCACAGCGATTGGATTGGTCCCTAAAAGCCTTTCCTGAGAAAAGGTAGGAGCGACCAGAGGACTGGCATTTGTCAAAGAAATTCCGATCATATCATGTGCCAACGCCTGCATAGCATGGTAACCGGCGATGCCGTAATGATTTGAGTTTTTCACCGAAACCCAGCCTGTCCCAGCAATCTTGGCTTTCTCAATAGCAATTTTCATTGCGTATGGAGCTACCACCAATCCTAAACCTCCATCACCGTCTACTACTGCAGTGGAGGGGGTTTCATGAACAACCCGCACCTTCGGAGTGGCATTGATTCTTCCTTTTTCCCATAAACGTACGTAACCCGAAAGCCGGGCGACCCCATGACTGTCTACCCCACGAAGATCTGCTGAAAGCAAAACATCCGCAGCTGTCTTGGCTTGCTCATCCGGACAGCCGATTTTGGAAAGCATACCCAGCGTAAAAGAATGAAGTTGTTCGTAGGAATAGATCATAATAACAGGAGGATTAAACTGGCAAATAATTATCAGCCAAAGATAAGAAAGGAAACTTTTTGGTGAATTTTAGAGGGCTGTTTGCTCTGGAATAAGCAAGGAAGCAATAGCTCCTTCCTTCAAAGCATAATGAGAACAGGTAATAAAATCAACGTCTATATATCGCAGGATAAATTCGATCAGGCTTGATGCAACTACGATCATATCCACACGCATGGGAATCATTCCGGGAATCAGCAAGCGTTCTTCCTTGTTTTTGCTCAATAGCATGCGGTGAATTGCCTCGTACTCTTCTACGGGTAACTCAAATACATGTCGACCGGTGAGTTTACACTGAAGCATGGATTCAAAATAGATATCTGTCAGCGTATCGAAAGTACCGGATGCCCCCACCAGACCGGATGGTTTGTAGGTTTGAATTGCTGATATCAGAGGTTGGAGCTTTTCTTCCAGATAGCCTTCAAGTTTTTCAACTTCTTCCGGCAAAATAGGATCATGATAATGAAAAAGCTCCAAAAGCCGCTGTCCGCCGATTTCAAAGCTTTGTTTCCATAGTGCTCCTTGGCTATTGCCAATTATGAATTCCACAGAACCGCCACCGATGTCCATCATCAGTTCGGTCTGGCCATTGAGCGAACCTGAAAGCTTAATCCCTTGATAGATCATCTGCGCTTCTTCTGCACCTGAAAGTACTTGAATGTCAATACCAATAGTTTTTTTGACAGTTTCGACGAATTTAGGTCCGTTTTCTGCGTTGCGTACAGCGCTGGTAGCAAAAGCAAAAACCTGATCTATGTGCTCGCCATCGATCAGGTTTTTGAAATGGGTTATAGTATGGAGCGCTCTTTTTATGGCATCTTGTGCCAGGGTGTTTTGATTGATTCCACCTTTCCCCAATTTGACAGGGATTTTCTCCTTGTAAATCGTCTTGAAATTTACACCATCCAGTTCTACCAATAACAAATGGAATGTATTGGTCCCCATGTCAATCACCGCCGCCTTTCGGTTACTCATACGCTGCCAATTTTTAAGATGGGCGAATATAGAAAGTTATTTGAAATGAGATCTTTCTACTTTTGTTTTATTAGTCTGTTTTTTTTGGAAAAGTACAGTTGCGTATTTTAACGGGGTGTAGTTGGGGGATTTAGTCTAAATTCAGGTTTTTGTCATTTCTATGAATTTGACCCAAAGGGAAACTTCATTCCCGAAGGATTTTTTCCATACCTGCCAAAGCCTGTTATATTTGGGCTAGTCTAAAAACTATCCTATGGACAATCAGAATAAACCCAATTATATATTGCCGGGGAAAGCGGGTAAAATTGAATTGCTGAAAAAGAAAAATGCAGAAGCACTTTTAGGTGGGGGAGAAGCCCGGATTGCATCTCAACATAAGAAAGGAAAGCTCACCGCGCGCGAGCGAGTGGAGCTGTTGATGGATGAAGGTACCTTTCAGGAGATCGATAAATTCGTGATGCATAGAGCTAAGGATTTTGGACTGGATAAAGAACATTACCTTGGGGATGGTGTGATCACAGGATATGGAGAGGTCAATGGGAGATTAGTGTATGTGTTTTCGCAGGACTTTACCGTTTTTGGAGGCTCGCTGTCTGAAACCCATGCTGAGAAAATCTGTAAAATCATGGATATAGCCATGAAAAACGGAGCGCCAGTAATAGGGTTAAATGACTCTGGTGGAGCCAGGATCCAAGAGGGAGTGAATTCCCTGGGTGGCTATGCCGATATATTCTATAGGAATACACTCGCGTCTGGAGTGGTGCCACAGATCTCCGCGATCATGGGGCCATGTGCAGGCGGGGCTGTTTATTCCCCTGCAATCACTGACTTTATACTAATGGTAGAAAACACTTCTTATATGTTTGTCACAGGTCCGAATGTGGTGAAAACGGTGACTCAGGAAAATGTCACCGCGGAGGAATTAGGCGGTGCGTCTGCCCACAGTACTAAAAGTGGAGTTACTCATTTCGCCTGTGCCAATGAGTTGGAATGTATTCTGCATATCAAAAAGGTCTTGAGCTACATGCCTCAAAACTGTGAGGAAATCGCTCCGGTTTATCCCTACGAAATGCTGGAGAATGAAAGCAGAAAGGAGATGGACGACTTGATTCCTGAGAATCCAAACCAGCCCTATGATATCCGGGATGCGGTAAGGGGAATTGTAGATGAGGATTCATTCTTAGAAGTGCATGAGAATTTTGCAGATAATATTGTGGTTGGTTTTGCCAGAATTGCCGGTAGAAGTATAGGCGTGGTTGGAAACCAGCCTCAGTCCATGGCGGGTGTTTTGGATAATGATGCTTCGGTCAAGGCGGCAAGGTTTGTCAGGACTTGCGATTGCTTTAATGTCCCACTTTTGGTATTAGTGGACGTACCAGGGTTTTTGCCTGGGACAGATCAAGAATGGAATGGTATCATCTCAAATGGGGCAAAATTGTTGTATGCATTTTCCGAGGCAACAGTTCCAAGAATTACGGTAATCACAAGAAAAGCTTATGGAGGAGCTTATGATGTGATGAATTCCAAACATATTGGGGCTGATCTTAACTTTGCGTGGCCAACAGCCGAGATCGCAGTAATGGGGGCGAAGGGAGCCTCGGAGATTATTTTCAGGAAAGAAATAGCTGAAGCCAAAGATCCAGAAGCAAAACTTCAGGAAAAAGTGGACGAATACACAGCCAAGTTTGCCAATCCCTACCGCGCAGCACATCGGGGCTTTATTGACGAAGTCATTATGCCCTCAGAAACAAGGGTTAAATTAATCAAAGCCTTCAAAATGCTGGAGAATAAAGTGGATAAGATCCCCAGGAAGAAGCACGGGAATATTCCCCTATAATGTCCACTGGTAACGGTCGACTGATAACAGCCATCTAGTGTTTTTAGGTAACTTTATTGTCTTAATTAGGACTTAAAATTATCAAGATGGTATTTAAATTTAAAAACTTAAGAGGGGACTTGCGATCGATCTTACCTTAGAAGTCAATAATTTAATAAAGAAATTTACTTTAGAAGAGAACTATGTTCCGGTCAGCAAATGCAACGCACAGCTGATTCTGTAGCCTTGAGTAATGCAGAATCCTCAACTGAGCAACCAAATCCCGAATTCAAGAAGTTTTTGGGCTATTTTATTCGATCTGGGATGGATGTTATGAGTTGTCTTTACATTGGAAGGAAAAGAGAAATAATAAATGAAAGTGATTTTCAGAAACGCTATAAGTGATTCACTGATTACAAAACTTCAAGCATTAAGAGATTCAATCAATTAAACTACCACCTGCTGCGGATTCTCGTCCGTAGGCCGTGGACTATATCCTATGAGCAATACTATTACTAACGAGCAGAAAGCTTTTCTCACCAACTATCTTAACAATGCCTCCCCTACGGGATTCGAAGCATCAGGCCAGCAGATCTGGTTGGATTATATCAAACCGTTCACCGATGAGTATTTCACTGACAATTATGGAACTGCAGTAGCGGTAATCAATCCAACCGCTGAATACAAGGTGGTGATTGAAGCGCATGCCGATGAAATCAGTTGGTTTGTGAATTACATCAAAGACGATGGTTATATCTATGTACGACGTAATGGTGGCTCGGACCATATGATTGCGCCTTCCATGCGGGTAAATATCCATACTGACAAGGGAATGCTTCCGGGGGTTTTTGGCTGGCCGGCCATTCATGTACGAAAAGACGGCAAAGAAGAAGCTCCCACTTTGGATAATATATTCATCGATGTAGGGGCAAGAACCAAAGATGAAGTGGAGGAAATGGGAATTCACGTGGGATGTGTGATTACTTTCAAGGATGAATTGACCGAGTTGAATGGGAAATTCTACTCCGGTAGAGCGCTGGACAATAGGATCGGCGGATATATGATTGCTCAGGTAGCAAGGAAAATCAAAGAGTCAGGAAAAAAACTTCCATTTGGCCTGTATGTGGTAAATGCGGTTCAGGAAGAAATAGGTCTTCGCGGAGCTGAAATGATTGCCGCCAAAATCAAACCCAATGCGGCAATCATCACCGATGTGTGTCACGACACTACAGCACCATTATATAATAAAGTGGTAAGTGGGGACATCTCTGCAGGCAAAGGCCCCGTTCTTCCAGTAGGTGCTTCTGTGCATAAAAAGCTATTGGATCTTATTATAGATACTGCTAATAAGAATGATATTCCATTTCAGCGGTCTACAGCTTCCAGATCGACGGGAACAGACACGGATGCTTTTGCTTACTCCAATGAAGGCGTGCCATCTGCTTTGATTTCTCTTCCCTTGAAATACATGCACACGACAGTAGAGACTGCAAGCAAGGAAGATATTGACCAGGTGGTCAATTTGATGTATGAGTTCTTGCTGGAATTTGACCCAACTTTTGACTTTAGATATATTAAATAGATGATAAGGTTATCTGGCTGGGCGTGTCATTTTTGATATGGAATATGTAGATCAACTAAGGCGAAGAATTTCTATAGTGAACCCTCCCCAGCGGATCATTTCTCTTGTCCCATCCCAGACAGAACTACTGGTTGATTTAGGTTTGGAGAAAAATATTGTGGGTGTGACCAAGTTTTGTGTTCATCCCAAAGGTTTGAAAGAGCGAAAAGTGATAGTTGGCGGTACCAAGAATTATAGATATGATGTAATAGAGTCGTTGAGACCGGACTTGATAATAGGTAATAAGGAGGAAAATGAGAAGTCTGGTATTGAGAATCTTATGGAAAAGTATCCGGTCTGGATGAGCGATATTTACAATCTGGAGGACAGCTTTGAAATGATTTTGCGTTTGGGAGAACTATTACGTGTAAAAGACAAAGCCGTAGAAATCATTAGGCAGTTGCGATTGGATTTTGCTTCGCCGCTTCAAAAGAAAGGGACAGCAGTGTATCTGATTTGGAATGACCCTATTATGGCTGTTGGGCCTAATACCTTTATTAATAAGATGCTTGATTTTGCAGGGTTTGAGAATTTGACTGTTTCTTCACGATACCCACAGCTTTCGAAGGAGGAATTGATTGACTTGAGCCCTAACTACCTTTTATTAAGCTCAGAGCCATTTCCCTTTAAAGAAAAGCATGTTCATTATTTTCAATCCCTATTAGCTGATACTGAAGTCAGGTTAGTGGATGGAGAGATGTATTCTTGGTATGGAAGCAGACTACTAAAGGCTAAATCATATTTTAACACATTCTGAAGTATGTGGCATAAGTGAAGCTCCTGCCTTACCGCTCATGAAAAAATTTATTTATCGAAGGGACTTTATTAAAAAAATCAATTAACTTTTGAGTCTAAATACATCGAAAATTATAATACTATGAAAAATACCAGAATAGCTTGGGCAGCGCTGATTGTTTTGGCTTGGTCGTGTGGGCCGAAGCCAGCGGAAGAATCTGTGACTGAAACGGTGGTAGAGGAAGTACCTGTAGCAGAAAATACGCTTACAGAGGAAGAAAAGGCTGAAGGATGGATGCTTCTTTTTGACGGAACCAACACAGATGGCTGGAGAGCCTTTAACGGTGATAGTTTTCCATCAGATGGCTGGACTGTTGAAGATGGGGCATTGAAAGCCCTTGGGAAAGGTGGGGATATCGGAGGGGATATCGTGTTTGCACCGGTCGAATTCGAGCAGTTTGAGATGGAATGGACCTGGAAAATAGCTCCGGGAGGAAATAGTGGCGTACTCTATCATGTTGTAGAAGATCCAAAGTATAAGGCTCCCTATGAGACCGGACCTGAATATCAGATGATTGATCAATTAGGTTTTCCAGATCCTTTGGAGAAGTGGCAGTCCATTGGCGCAGATTATGCAATGACAGAGCCCGATTACGAAGGAGCGGTAAAACCGGCAGGTGAATGGAATACTTCGAAAATAATTTTCTCAGAAGAAGGCTCAAGCTATTACTTAAATGGAAAAAAGACAGTAGAGTTCGTTCCTTACTCTGAAGAATGGACTGCAGCACGTAATTCGGGCAAATGGAATGACTTTCCTGATTATGCCATTTCAAAAACCGGCTTGATCTCACTTCAGGATCATGGCGCAGAGACCTGGTTCAAAAATATTAAAATTAGAAAACTATGAAAAAGTTAGTAATGGTGATGCTGTTGGTAGCATCTGTGAATTTTGCCTTTGCGCAGAAAAAAGTGAAACTCTTCAATGGTAAAGACCTAGCCGGTTGGACCGTCTATGGGACAGAAAAGTGGTATGTAGAAGATGGACTGTTGATTTCTGAAAGTGGCCCGGATAAAGGGTATGGTTATTTAGGCACTGATGAGGAGTATGATGATTTTGAAGTAACCTTGGAGTTCAAACAAGAGGCTAATGGAAACAGTGGTGTTTTTATTAGGTCTACTGTGGACGGGACCAAGGTTTCTGGTTGGCAGGTAGAGGTGGCACCTCCGGGAAGCGACACGGGGGGTATCTATGAATCTTATGGTAGAGGTTGGTTAGTAAAGCCAGATCCTGAGAAGGATAAGTATTTGAAGTTTGGTGAGTGGAATAAAATGAAGATTGTAGTGAAAGGTGATAATGTTACCTCTTATTTAAATGGTCACGAAATGGTAAACTTTTCTGATGCCAAAATTGGTGAAGGAAAAGGCGGTATTAACCTGCAGATCCATGATGGTGGAGGTATTAAGGTTTACTGGCGAAATATTATTTTGAAAAAGCTTTAAAAAGCCAAAAACACATGAGAAAATGCCTTGATGATTGATTCGTCAGGGCATTTTTTATTTTGTGAAAATCTTTTTCTGTCACTATCAGACCTTTATGACAAAAGGTGTTAAATCTTAAAGAAATCTATTGCCTCTAAATAAAAAAGGTAGATATTTGCACTCCCAAACGACGCAGACGGTGTTGTGGGAACGGGAGGGAAACCTCCAAAGAAGTATTGAAAGGAATTAATTTTGCTTAGGTTTTTGGAAGTCAGCAATGATGCCTACCTTTGCGGACCTGTCTGAGGATGGGGTAAAGGCAGCGGGGTTAGG
>NZ_LMXN01000015.1 GCF_001442615.1 Algoriphagus resistens
TCAAGCGAGGGGAAATTAGTTTTGCGGGAAATAAGAACTTAAAAATATATGGAACCTTAAAGTGCAAGTCAGGTAAGCGTATGCTCAGAAAGAACAGGGCTTTCTTTGAATCAGAGAACGAAGCCCTTAAAAAGGGGTTTCGACCCTGTGGTCATTGTATGAAGACAGCCTATAGGGCTTGGATGACACGGACAAAAAACTGACCATGTGGCAAAATGTGTATCAACTACTTAGCAATACCGTCCCTTGACTACCATTCAGGCTTCATTGCTCATCATATAAAAATGCGGAAATCTGCGGAAACCTGCAACCTTCTCAGGGAGGATGTGCGGAAAACAATTAACAAAAAAAGGCCGGTCACTTTTCAGCAACCGACCTACATTGCACCCTATGCTAAAGAATCACAATGTTTTACCTTCTGCCTGCGTATAGACTAACTCAGGGACGCCTACAGTTTTTGCGCCAATACGTACGAAGATTTCACTTCGTCCGGAAAGTCCGTTTGGGATAGGCACCTCTACCGTGACAGGAGATCCCAGTTCGATTTGATCCGCAGGAATATCGAACACGCCTTCATTTCGCACTGCATCGGTAAGGCTGGTTCTCCCCATATAGACCGCTGCAAATTCCAGATTACGGTTTGTATTGATCCCATCTATAGTGAAAGTCACAGATAAATTATTTCCGTTCACACTCACACTGGAATTACTCACTACATAATAAGGCTGCACTTCCACGTCTATCATCTGAGATCCTCTCACCTGTACATCTATTGAATCAGTCCTGTCCATCCAAGGGCCATTACCCCTGATCAGAGTCATTTTATAGTCCCCGTCGAAAAGCACTGCCGAGAATGTCCCGTCCTGGGCCACATACACGGGAATCTTTTGGAAAAGGTCATAACCATGTTGCCATAGCTCCAGCTCCACTCCCTGGCTTCTCAGGCCCAGAGCTTCGCCATTATACACCACCCTACCTGAAAGTGTGGATTTTGGTTCTTCGAAATTATCAAGTGCGCAACTGGAGGCCAATAGGCCAATCAGCAGGATTAGATAAATATTTATGGGTTTCATTTTCATGTGTTTATAATTTATCTTTTATAGGACATATGGAATCTCGCATGGTTACTAATCATTTGACTGTGTGTTGCTTGTATCATGCTCGATTTCATAGCTTCCCCTTTAGTGGAATGGGTTTCTTACAATTTTCGGATTGGCATCAAGGACATCCTGATGGATCAAAGAATAATAATTCCCCATCTGGAAGAATCTCGGTGCGCGGAACCTAGGAGCTACAGAACGCACAAATACAAACTTCCCATCCCGAGGATCTCCAGGTCTTACTACCCGGTATGGGTAAAGGCTGTAAATCATGCTTTCCGGATTGTTTGGGTTACCGGACCATTTCTCATGGGCAATTCTCCATCTTTTGTAATCCCAGACTACATGATCCTCAAAAGCCAGCTCTACTCTCCGCTCGCGCATGATATCTTCCATGGTCAAGCTACTGAGACTATTTGCTCCAAAGCCCGCTCTTTCCCTAAGGGCATTGATATAATCTACAGCATCAGCTTCTCCCAATTCAAAAGCAGCTTCAGCGGCATTCAGATAGATTTCTCCCAATCTGAATCTCACCCACCATACTTCACTCCTGATACCCCTGGTGCTAGAGCCAACAGCATTGTCCACATATTTTCGAAGATAGAATCCAGTATTAGATACTTCCTGGATAGAGCGGTGTGGTCCGCCCGGTGCTACCAGTATTCCCCCGTCTGTGTATTCAGTGGCAAGACCGTCTGATTCAATCTGATCATAACTGCTCCCGTTCCAGACCATAACTCCAGCTTGCATAAATATCTCCTGTCCTCTAAACGATGCTCCTGGATAGATCACTGTACCGTACATTCGGGCATCTTTATTCTCAAAAATATCATCTACCTCATCGTAATAAATGTAGTCTGAACCATCAGGAGTGCGGGTCTTAAGTTCTCCTGAGCTTCCATCTAAGTATTGGAAATCCTCAACAAGATTAAGACCTGGGGTAATCGCTGAAGAACTCAAATTGTCCTCACGCACAGGCCTTGCTATATTGTCATAGGTAAAGCCATGGCGCTTATCAGCCGCAAGGAGGAAATCCTGCGCCCAAATCACTTCCGAATTTCCATTTTTGGTAATAATTGCTTCGTAGAAATTCTCCCCCAGATCAGGATTAGACTTATACAGGCCGTACCCTCCTTCCTGTAGTATAGTTCTAGAGGCTTGCAGGGACTTGGTATAATACTCATTTGCTCTGGACGGATCGATTCCCACCTCGCCTCCTGGCAATTGGATCGGTGCGCCCATGGCAGCATTGTATTTGGCCAAAGACCCTGCATAGAGAGCCGCTCTACTTACCACTGCCAAAGCCGTAAAGCGATTAGCACGGGTGTTGCTGCCTTCATTTCCTAAAGTAGTCACGATTTCCTCCATCTCAGAGATTACAAAATCATACACCTCGGCTTCCGTATTTCTAGGATACTGCAGGTAAGACGGATCTCCAGAAAAATCATAGATCAATTCTTCGGTAATAATCGGCACTCCTCCCATCCGCTTCACATGCTCGAAATAAACATAGGCACGAATGAATCTAAGTTCGCTTAAGAACTGTGTCTTTTGATTTTCAGGAAGTTCTGACAGGGTATTTAACTTATCTATGGAAAGATTGATATCACGTATCAACCCATAATCCCACAATTGCCATCTATCAAAATTATAAGTGACAATATTATTAAGCCCATCATTTCCTGAATATCCTGACCACATCGCTTCATCGTAGGCTGCAAAATCGGCCCATCCGCCAGTCAGACTGGTATGGGCCGGAAGCCGGTCGTAATAATTGGAAAGTACTCCGGTGATTAACTTGGTATCATTCCATACCTGATCATCAAGCAGGATATTTGGTGGTTCCAATTCAAGGTAGTCGGAGTTACAGGAGGTTGAAAGCACCGATAACAGTGTCAACCCTAAAATATATTTTTTGAATAATTTCATACTAGTATCATTTATAGGGTGATATTGAAACCAAAAGTAAACAGGCGCTGCTGTGGATATACCAACCCATTGGCAGAACCGATTTCAGGATCTATCCCGAATTCTTTGACATTATCGAATGAAAACAGGTTGGTACCTGATGCATAAACCCTCAATGAGGATATCCCGATTTTATCCAATACGGTAGGCTGCAATCTGTATCCAAGTTCCAGATTTCGCAATCTTATGTATTTTACGTTCGTCAGCCAGAAGGTATTGTGGCGATAAAGGTGATCAGCTCCAGCCCTCCTGATAGCAGGATAGGTTCCCGGAATCCAATCGCTGTCTGTATTGTAAAGATCTTCCCTGTGCCATCTGTCTTCAAACATAAAATCAGGGGATGTACCGTTGTTCTGGAATGGGTATCTCAGCTCCCAGTTTCTGGTGAAGGTCTGCATGGATGCTCCGGCAAAGCTGAAGTAAAGATCAAATCCCTTATAATTTGCAGAGCCATTAAAGCCGAAGCTCATGTATGGAGTAGCTCCTTCTGCATATCCTATTGGCCTTTCGTCCATAGCATTGATTAGGCCATCTCCATTCACATCCTTATAGATGAAATCACCTGGAAGCAGGTTTCTGTTGCCCTGCCCATCTATATTAACCGGGTAGTTATCGATTTGCTCCTGACTTTCAAATCTTCCGTCTACCTGATAACCCCAGTTGATATTGGCCCACCTGTCTTCCTGGTCATTTCTGTATTCATTCCAGGAATTACCAAATCTAGGTTTATACCTTTCGATGATTTTCAGTCTGGAAATGGTTCCATTAGCACTTAGCGTAAAGTTCACATCCCCAGCCATTCCCGCATAGGTAATTATACCTTCAATCCCTCTATGAGCATCTGATTCCAGATTTTCTGCAGGTAAATCATAGCCTACCTCCTCGGGTAGCAACACATCATATCTGCCGGCAGGAAGTCCTGTCCTTCTTCTTTCAAAAATATCAGCTTGTAAAAACAACTTATTGTTAAAGAAGTATGAATCCACACCAAAGTTGATGTTCGTGTTGACAATCCAGGAAAGATTAGTAACCGGAATCCCTCTTGGATCTACACCTGGCACAAAGTTCCCATTCAATATGGCACTACCGCCTGCTGTAGGAATGAAATTATATCCTGAGTAATAGCTGAATGGATCAACAAGAAAGTTGTTGTTTCCAATAAATCTATCACTTCCGGTTTGTCCCCAAGAACCTCTCAGCTTCAGTCCACTAAGGATTTTTCCTTTTACGCCTTCCATAAAACTCTCCTCAGAGACCTGCCACCCGGCAGAAACTCCCGGAAAAAATCCGTACCTATTCTCCTTATCAAACAGGAATGATCCGTCGTATCTACCAAATACCTCCAATAGATATTTCTCTTTATAGTTGTAATTAATCTTCGCCAAATAACCTTCCCTTGCTTCCTGATAAATTTCATCAACCAACACATCCTGATCTGCAAAAGACATAATCGGAATGTAATTATTAGGCGGTACCGTATGTACTATGGTGTAGTGAGAATTATTACTCCATCGCTCAAAGGCACCTATGGCAGAGAAAAAGTGGTC
Source organism: Algoriphagus resistens (assembly GCF_001442615.1). Classification (GTDB taxonomy): domain Bacteria; phylum Bacteroidota; class Bacteroidia; order Cytophagales; family Cyclobacteriaceae; genus Algoriphagus; species Algoriphagus resistens. The sequence continues at coordinate 4,616 of NZ_LMXN01000015.1, forward strand.
TCCCCAGTTTTTTCCATAGTTAATCTGGAACTGAGTCACCTCATCGATAGTATTACGCTTTCTTCTTTCTCTCCATGGGTTTTGGTTTCCCCATTCAGGACGGGTTTCATATTCCCCAGTATCCTCATTGTAGATATACCCATCATAAGTATATTCAAATCCATCAAAATCAAAGTTGGTGAAGTTGTAGGAATAGGTTCCTTTCATTGAAAGCCCGAAGTCAAATTCATACTGAGCAAAGAAGTTAGCCTTGATAGCTCTATGAACTTCATTCACATACCCGGTAATCTCTTTTGTATAGGTTGCAGGGTTTACATTGATATTATGTACATCCCCGTTTACATAATTCGGATTATCATTGGCATAGGGCCGCTCGGTTGGCCACATAGTGAAAATACTAAGAAAGGGATTGAAGTAATCATCCAAACCAGGCACTCCTACTTGCTCTCTGTTTTCCAATCGGCCACTGAGTTGAGTCCCTACCGTAAAGCCATCTGCCAATTTCATTTCAATATTCGACTGGAAGTTGGTCCGCTGGAAAAGATAATCATCAATCAAGGCATCCTGATTTAAGTGAGACAGAGAGAAGAAGTAATTGGTATTCTGAGAACCTCCTACTGCACTGGCATTGATGGAAGCCTGAGGTACATTTGGCTTCATGATAAAGTCATAATAGTCAAAGCTCTGAAAACCTTTTTCGGTACCCTGCTCCCATCGATCTAGGTCCTCCCGGCTAATAGTTGGTGCGCCTCCTAGGTTAACCTCCGATTCTGCATTGGCACGTACATGCTGAAAAGCGTTAGCAGGCTGAGGATAGCGGGTAAAATTCTGTAATCCATAATAGCCGGATAAGCTGATTTCAGGCTTTTGGTTGGTTTTGCCTTTTTTTGTAGTCACCAAAACAACCCCATTTGAAGCTCTCATTCCATAGATAGCAGCTGATCCATCTTTAAGGATACTGATGCTCTCTATATCAGATTGTCCCAGATTGTTGAACTGACCTGCATCAGAGGGTATCCCATCAATTACAAATAAAGGAGTACCCATATTTCTAATCTGCAGAGTTGTTGTTCCTCCTGGACGCGCATCAGTTTGTCTGGCAGTTACCCCTTGCATTTTGCCAACCAGGGCTCCTGAAGTAGTTACTGCAGGGGTTCTGATCAGATCATCCGACTTTATCTCACCTACAGCCCCGGTAATAGTTCCCCTTTTCTGCACACCATAGCCCACTACAAGCACCTCATCCAGATTGGAAAGATTTTCAGTTAGGGTAATGTTGATATTAGTCTGGTTGCCTACTTCAATTTCCTGGCTATTGAATCCTATGAAGGAAAATACCAAAACACTTTCTGGACCCGGTACTGACAGCGAGTACCTTCCATCCAAATCCGTCGCAACTCCGGTTGCCGAACCTTTGACCATCACAGTAACCCCGGGGAGGGGTAAACCTTGAGAATCCAACACAATGCCGGTCACCTCTACTTCCCTCTTTTCTATACTCCTGGACACATATTTATCAGTATATGCTAAAGAGTTAGATACAAAAGAAAAGTTCAAGGAAAACACCATGCAGACTATAAAGGCATTCTTTTGTAAAGAATTACATTTCATGTTTTATTATGGGTTTGATTGAAAATTTATATTATATACACACAATAGTATTCCACCCTACATAAATTATATAGGTACCATATAGACAATAGCATTTCAGGGCACCTATTTTAGACTAATAGATCCCAGGCTATTCAAAAGCTGTAAAATTTTACATCACATTGTATGTCAGAAGATTATTTGCACAATCCTATCTGATACATTCCTGCTTGTATGATATTTCAGCAAGGTGACTTATCTCGGACGAGATGTAAGAGGTCTTTGTAATTCATTGGCTCATCGGGTTTTGTTAATTTAATTCTATAGCACACAATACAACAAGTGTAATACAGATTTGCCATTTCAATATTTCTATACAGATGACAATCATCCCGAAAGAATCCACACATATATCCGCGGGTAATCCCACCTTATTGTGCAAACTTTTGGTAATAGAATTTATATTAAAACAGCAACACTATAAAATTCATCCTTTAGCATTGTAAAAACAAACTGTATTAAATCGAAAAAATACTGTTTCTTGACAAAAATGTCTTTTTCTAGGTATTTTTAAGGGAACTGTCTAGCTATTCCCTTACAAAAACCGAGCATTCAGAATCAAAAACTTAACCACTAATTTCACAAATGATTTCCAATGCAAAAAGTTGCGCACATTAAAAAACTAAGGTTCAATCACCCTATTTAGTGAGACTAAAGCCTGTAAAAAACATCATTACGGGCTTTAGTTCTCAACTACTTGCCTTGGTTAAAACTTGTATGTCACCCCAACATTCAACGCAGAAACACCATAACCCAGCTCGGCAAACACACCAAAATTCTCGCTGAAGAAGTAGCGCCCACCAACAAAGGCTGTCAAGCCAAGACCGCTTCCATAGTTATTTGAAACAGGCGTTCCGCCTCCTTCGTAAGAATAACTAGCAATATTATAGGCGAGCATCAAACCTCCATAAACATCCAATTCCGGAATTGATGAGAACCCATTATAATGATAAGCTCCTCTCACCCCTATTACTACATAGTTCCACTTAGAAGTATTGCCAGAACCATTATACTTGTACCCGGTATTTCCGACATAGCCACCCAAACTGATCACCCCGGGGCCACCTACATCCCAAAAACCATGATCTACTGCAATACTGACGGCAGGTCGGGCATTGCCAAGACCGCCCAGATTAGTCCCTACTCCTATACCCAGATTGGCTATGGTAGTCCCTTCTTGAAAAGGCTGCTGTGCATGGGCAAGTGTCGCTGCAAAAACAGCAAGAATTACAAAAATTGTCTTTTTCATAGTGTTAATTAATTAGTTGTGTTGATTTCATATTGTATTATTAGGTGTAGATTTCATATTGACTCAAACTTTTGCTATCCCTATTGCAGACAGGATTTCTATCTGTGCTACAATTTCAAAATTGAAAATTGGGTAGCGGTAAATTTACAGCTTGCTTCAGCTGGATTTGGCTTTAAAGCATTAGTGTTAATGCCTTTATGTTCGAAATACCGGATACCAAACCTTCCATTACTCCATTCTCGTTCGTGGTGATTGGTCAGTTTTGTTTGTATCAACCCCACGGATGCAGGCGATTCAGGGTCCCCAAAGTTCTTTGGCTTCAACAGGGTCGCGTGTTTGGGGAAGACACGCAGTTATGTGTGAATAGTGTGGCTGAGAAAAAGCCAAATCCCAGCAATAAAACACTCTTAATGCTTGCTTCAATGTGCTATTATTATCAGTAGTTATTCAGTAGTTATAAGGAGCCGAGAATTGTCCTTCAGTAACTTCTATGAATCCATCTCCCCCGGAACGTTTCAACCTACCACTGAAAGTTCCTTTGACACCCCATCTGTCGATGCTTATGATGTTTAAAGTAAAATAAGTCTCGCTTCCCCTACCTCCGATATAACATTCAGTACCCACATGGGTATTCCCATCAAAAAGTTGGATGCAATATTGTCCGTCGAGTTCGGGATGCAATCCCTCTCCCACGTGATACGTTCCTGCAGTTACATTTTCTTCGGAAACAAGCGATATTCCAAATGAAGGAGATAAAAGATCATCAGTTTCATGTCCGGCTACTGTAACGAAATGCACTATTTCCTCTTGAGGTGGCTGGTTGGCATTTGTTCCAGAATTGAATTGATGCAATTCACCGTTTAATTTACATGCTAAGAATGCCTCAGCAGAGGGGTCATTATCGTCATCTTTTGAGCATCCTATAACTAATACTACCAGTAGAATGGTTGGCAAAAAGAAGAATAGTCTTTTCATTTTCAAATCTAATTTTGATTAAATATCCTCTATCTGTCACCTCTCCGCATTTATTCTTAATTCAAAAGATTGGCTTTTCGCCTGCTTTTTTCCAAAAGAAGGAAAAGTTCAAACAGGTTAAAGGAGAGGCTATTTTCTCATCAATATTCTACTAAAAAGTATATTGCTTGGTAAAATCGTTTCCATCGGCAAGTGTTTTCTCTTCATCAATCTCTATCTGTCCATTTTTCTCTATTTTGAGTATGAAAGAAAGGTCATTGTTGAAATTTAACAGCTGAACTCCAACAAGCAATTGGTCAAGAGGCTTGATAGATTCTATCGTATAGGTAAGAGTACTCTCAACAAAATCTGCACGGGCGAGACTTACCACCGTTTCCCCTGTCATCTCCTGCCCGTTTATCTTCCAAAGTGTATTCCCCGCAGAACCGTCAAGATTGACACCCGTAAGGGTAAGTGAAATGAAATCCGTCTCTTCAACATCGGAAATAGTCATCGTCACCTTATAGGTATTACGGTTTGCAGATGGGCTATCATCATCACGGCTACATCCGGCTAGTGCCACTCCCAGCACCAGCATAAAAATAAAAACTGTTCGTTTCAACATACATCTTTGCATATTCTTAAAGGCTTTATTTAACGGGGTAAAGTTACCGGCCTCACAAAAGGAGGACAATACCGATTATTAGGGGTTTTGGATATCCTACTTTTAGGGTATTATTGAGTGTAGGTGTTAAAGCAGTTTCTCCTTTAATAGCAGTGTGACGAGCTCGGTTGTATTTTTTACCCCAAATTTTTGCAAGAGGTTCTTTCGGTAGGTATCCACCGTAAAGCGGCTCAAAAACAATTCTTCGGCAATAATTGCCGTAGTCTTACCCTCCGCCAAAAGCTTCATTAGTTGCCTTTCCCTTTTGGTCAGTGATGGAAACTGCCGATCTGTGGAAGAAAAAACAATCTTTCTCACTTCCATACCCATAACAACTTCACCTCTCAAAGCCACCTCAATACTGTTCAGGATATCTTCCGCGGGAGCGCTTTTCAGCAAAAAACCAGATGCACCATTCTGTAGCAAATGAACAACTGTACTACGTTCGGCCTTATTACTCAATCCTATGACAACCGTGCCCGGTTTTATCATCTTGACTTTCTTACAAAAATCCACCCCACTACCATCCGGTAATTCTATATCAAGTAGAACTATATCCGGATTATGTCCTGCCAAGAAAGCAAGGAGTGCTGCTCCGGTAGCAAATGAATGAACTTCTTCAATATTCGGTTCACTTGTAAACAACGACCTTAAACCCTCTATGACAATGGGGTGATCATCCACTATGGCTAGCGTAAGTTTCTTTTCAGACACACAATTTGAGGTTTACGGTAGTCCCTTGTTCGAAGGAAGTATCAATTTCCATTTGGCCCTGCATATAATCCACCCGTTTGCGAATATTGGGCAGACCGAGGCCTGCAGATTTTGTCCCTACCAGGTCGAAGCCCTTCCCGTTGTCCTCCACGGTAATCAAAAAGATATCTCCATTTTGCAGACACTGCACAAGAATTTTAGTTGCCTGACTATGCTTGACCGCATTGGAAAGAAGCTCCTGGACAATACGGTAGATGTTAACCTGCATTTCGACAGGCATGTTGTTTCCAATGCCGTTGGCCTGAAATTCGATCTCCATTCCCTGCAAGGCTAGAGAAATACACAGATCTTTGATAGCCACTTCCAGTCCCAGCCTAACTAGCGTTTCGGGCATCATATTGCTGGATATGCGCCGAAGTTCATCGATAGAATTTCCCAACTGTAAAATAGCCTCATCTACCACAGGAATACTTTGCACTTCGGGCCGACTTGAGAGCTTGATCTTGATTCCCGAAAGTGCCCCACTAAGCCCATCGTGCAAATCCCGGGCTATACGTTGCCTTTCCTTTTCCTCGCCTGATAGCATTGCCCGGGCCAACTTTAGCTTTTGCTGATGTTCAATATCCCTAAGCTGCTGCTGATGATTGAGTTCCTTTTGTTCAGCCATTTTTTTGCTGTTCTGTAAAAAATAAAATAAAAACGCCACCGCTATCAACAGCGAGATACAGCCAATAGCCCATAATAAGCTATTGAGCCTTGCTGTTTTAACTTCGTATTCTCCAGCCTGTTTTTCTGACTCAAGTAGGAGTATTTCGTTCTCTTTTTGCGAGATTTCATATTTCTTTTCCAATTCGATAAGGTCTGCCTCATATTTTGCTTCATAGAGGCTGTCCTTGAAAACGGTATATTTTTCAGACCAGTTATAAGCTTCTTTGAAATTCTCAATTTGGGCATAAGCGTCTGCCATTTTTTTCATATAAATTCTTTTATCCAGAGGCAAAAGAATGGGGCTTTGAAGCAAAGCCTGCATAAGTTCAATAGCACGGGGATATTCCTGTAATTTGAGCAAGGCTTCGAACTTGCCGTATTTCATCCTGTTTACATAATAATTTTCCGAATTGCCCCCTCCCATTGCAATCCCTTTATCAAAACTGTCCAATGCCTTCCCGTATTGGCCAAGGCGGTCGTAATATGCCCCTTCGGCGTGGTAGTAAAACAAATAAAGATTGGATCCAGGATAGGGTTCAAGCATTTTTTGTGCTTTGTCAAGATGGAGTTTTGCCAAGTCGAGCTTTCTGAGGTGAACATTATTCTCAGCAATTATAATGGTAGTTTCTACAATCGCTTCCGGTTTATTAGGGTATTCTTCCTGAGAAGACTCCTCAAAAAACATTAATGCACGATCAAGGTATTCGGCGGCTTTAATTCTTTCATTTGCATTTAAGAATATGATCCCGACAAATTTATTGGCATTGCCAATAAGGAATTGATCTCCTGATTTTTGCGCCAAAGGAAGTGCATGGTTCAGATAGGCGTCCAGTCCCATTTTCTCATCCCCTTTCATTTGTTCCAAGGTACCCAATACCAACCAGCTGTTGCCCCTGATTTTGTAAGCTTCCGGAAGGTCAAATTGTCGGAGCAACGAATCCCCTCTCCGCAATTGGGCTTCAATACTAGCCATATCAGAGCCACCAACCATGGAGAAAGCGGAGTAAAAGTGTCCGGCGGCTTCCAAAAACCCGTTATCCTTTGAGAGCGCAAGTCCTTGATCCAAGTAAAATTTCATTTTTTCCGTATCCCTTTCCCTTTTGTAGATATAGGATAGCTTCAGGGCTGTATAAGCTTTGAGACTATCTGAGGAAGCTGTAGAAAATTGCTTTTCTACACGCTTTACATAGGTACTGTCATTGCCTAACTTGATGAGGAGTTGGGCTTTCGCAGGAAAAAACACAATCAGACAAAACAATAGAATACTATATTTTCTCATAAAAAAGGTGCTAGCTGACTTCAAATATAAGCAATCCAACTATTTCCAACTATGGAGGAAAATAATCAACTAAGGACGCATGCATAGTAAAAACAAAACTTAATCGCCCAACTATCCAAGACAATACCATCAGCATGGGGATTTCTGCATGGTTTTCTGCCTACAAAATCCTTTCTTCATCTTTTGCTGTTTTGGTCCCAAGAAACCCGATTAAATTCTCCTTATCGGTTGCCACCCCCTTTTCGGCCTTTTTTCCTACCTTTGCATTCCGCTAGCGCGGACTAAGCTTTCCTTTAGAAATCAAACAAATCCATTGCCCGATGGCTACAAAAAAAATTCAATCTGCCCTTATCTCTGTCTACTATAAAGACAATCTCGAACCTATCATCGCCCTTCTGAAAAAGCACGGCGTTAAGATCTATTCTACCGGGGGAACCCAGAAGTTTATTGAGGAGCAAGGAGCTGAGGTGATTCCTGTGGAAGAGTTGACCAGCTATCCTTCTATCTTTGGAGGTAGGGTAAAAACGCTCCACCCAAAGATCTTTGGGGGAATACTATACAGAAGGGACAACGACAGTGATTTGACCCAAGCAGGAGAATACGATATCCCAGCGATTGATTTGGTTATAGTGGATTTGTACCCATTTGAAGAAACTGTGGCTTCCGGAGCTCCTGAAGCTGATATCATTGAGAAAATCGACATCGGCGGAATTTCTCTTATCAGAGCTGCTGCCAAGAACTTCAAGGACGTGACCATCATTGCTTCCAAAGATCAGTATACTGAATTGGAAGGAAGGCTTACTGCTCAAGAAGGAGCTACTACCCTTGCGGACCGTCGTTATTTTGCAGCCCAGGCTTTCCAGGTGTCTTCCAATTACGACACCCATATTTTTAACTACTTCAACAGAGAAGAAAACATTCCGGCGTTGAAAGTCTCAGAAACTAAAGCCAAAGCGCTTCGCTACGGAGAAAACCCTCATCAAAATGCCCATTTCTACGGAGACATGGAAGCTCTTTTCGATCAGTTGAACGGAAAAGAACTTTCGTACAACAACCTGGTAGATGTGGATGCCGCAGTGAATCTGATTGCTGAATTTAAAGGGGAAACCGCTTTTGCAATCTTAAAACATACCAATGCCTGTGGAGTCGCCTTGGCGCCTACAGTAAAAGAAGCGTATCAGAAAGCTTTCGATGCTGATACTACTTCTGCTTTCGGTGGTGTATTGGTAACCAACCAAACAGTGGACAAAGATGCAGCTGAGCAAATGCATTCTTTATTCTTCGAAGTATTGATCGCTCCTGACTTTACCGAAGAAGCATTGGAAGTCTTAAAGGGAAAGAAAAACAGGATTCTTCTTAAGCAAAAAATGGATCTTCCTGGCACCAAAATGATAAAGACTTTGCTCAACGGTGTGATCGAGCAGGACAAAGATTTGGCTACCGAGACAAAAGCTGATTTCACCGTAGCCACTAAAAAATCTCCTACGGAAGCCGAAAAAGACGCATTGGTATTCGCTGCAAAAATCTGTAAACACACCAAGTCCAATACCATCATCCTTTCTAACGAGAACCAGCTGTTTTCCAGCGGTGTAGGTCAGACTTCCCGTGTGGATGCCTTGATTCAGGCAATCGAGAAAGCAAAAGCATTTGGCTTTGACTTGAAGGGAGCTGTAATGGCATCAGATGCATTCTTCCCCTTCCCAGACTGTGTAGAGATCGCCCACAAGGCAGGAATCACAGCAGTAGTACAGCCGGGAGGATCTATCAAAGATCAGTTGAGTGTGGATTATTGCGACGAAAACGGCATCGCTATGGTGATGACGGGTGTGAGACACTTTAAGCATTAAAAAAGTAGCAAGTAGCTAGACATAAGTATCAAGATTCAGGACCTTCGGAATTTAAGTTTTCGAAGGTCTTTTTTATGATAATCAGCTATTCAGGCTGTGAATTTCACTTTTTGCTTACCATCAATATTTCCAAAGTTTGAACTTTGATAAAGTCTACTTAGCCATTATATCCTTTTACTTTCCTGGTTTGACCTGTTTATCTGTAGTCTCACTTAAAATGTGCTTAAATTCCTGTTTAATAAAAATCAGGGATTTTTGAATATTCGCCGACTATTACATGTTGAATATTTGTTAATTCCCTAATTTTATTAACCTGATTTCAAATCTCTTAACCTATGAAAAACACACTTAAATCCTTTTTCGCTTTAGGGAATATTTTATCAATGATGAGTTGTGAGATTGTGCCTGATGAGGAAGATTTTTCAGAATTCCAGGTTGAACCACTCTATACTTTTAATCAGCTTTTACTGAAGGCAGTGCCTTCAGAGAATAAACCAAATCGGGTCACTGTCTATCAATTGGATAGCTTTATAAATCATAAGGACATCTATTACGATTCTCAGGGAAATGAATTATTCAATGTTTACTTCAATGAATCCCTGGATACTACCGGTATAGCTCTCTATGTCTATTCAGATAATTTGCTCCTTGAAAAAAATGCCTATACCAAAGGCGTAACAGGGTACAAATTGACCACTACTTTAAAATACCTCTATAATCCAGATAGAAGCTTGCATCAGATTACAAGAGAAGGAATAAACCACATGCTATATAATTACAATGATGAAGGTCTCGTCAGCGAGATCGTTTTAGGGCCAAATGTAAATGATGCGGAGGTCTATTACTTTTTCTACGATGAAAATGGCCGAATAACGCGTCAAATCTGGGGCGTCTCAGATCAACAAGAATCCCCGATTAGAGATTGGCACTATATCTACGACGCTAGTGGTAAACTCATTTCCAAATCAATTCCTGTATTCAGTATTGATAATTTAAAGCCCATGTTTGTCTATTCTTATGATGATCAAGATAGAATGATAGAAGAATTAGCGCTTTATCCAGAATATGGTTTTTCGCCTTACTTTAAAACAACATATAGCTACAGCCAGCAGAATTGACCTGTATATCACCTAAATTTAATTCTCTTTCATTTCCCCACACGAATCCCCTATTTTGCAGCCTGAATCAAAATCGGATCTATTCCGTACTTGGTACTTTGTACTTAGTACTTCATACATTCTATGAAATCGCATAATCTCAAATTATACAATACCCTTTCCCGCCAGAAAGAGGAGTTTCAACCCATAAATCCACCTTTCGTAGGCATGTATGTCTGTGGACCTACTGTCTATGGAGATGCTCATCTTGGCCATGCACGACCAGCTATTACATTTGATACTGTCAATCGCTACCTAACCCATCTGGGCTTTAAGGTTCGCTATGTACGGAATATCACCGATGTAGGACACTTGCAGGGGGACGCAGATGAAGGAGAGGATAAAATCGCAAAAAAAGCCAAGTTAGAACAGCTGGAGCCAATGGAAGTTGCACAGCAATATACTGACAGCTATCATAGGGATATGGCACTTTTAAACACTTGGAAACCTAGCATAGAACCCCGTGCAACAGGCCATATTCCAGAGCAGATTGCCTTGGTAGAAGCCATTTTGAAGGAAGGGCTAGCGTATGAAATCAACGGTTCTGTCTATTTCGATGTAATGAAATACAACGAAACAAGCCAATATGGCAAACTCTCGGGTCGTGATTTGGAAAACCTAATGAGTGGAAGCCGTACTTTGGATGGGCAGGATGAAAAAAGAAATCCGGTTGATTTTGCGTTGTGGAAGAATGCTTCAGCGGAACATCTGATGAAGTGGGATTCCCCTTGGGGAGTAGGTTTTCCGGGATGGCACCTTGAGTGTACTGCCATGAGTTCCAAATACCTGGGCAAGCAATTTGACATACATGGAGGGGGAATGGATCTGCTTTTCCCTCATCACGAATGTGAAATTGCCCAGGGAAACGCGTGCAACCATCAGGATCCCGCCAAGTACTGGATGCACAACAACATGATCACCATCAATGGACAGAAGATGGGTAAGTCTCTGGGCAATTTTATAAACCTGCAGGAGCTTTTCACCGGAGACCATAAGCTATTGGCCAGGGCCTACAGCCCAATGACCATCCGGTATTTTATCCTCACTGCACATTACCGATCTACACTGGATTTCTCCAACGAAGCACTACTGGCAGCCCAGAAAGGCTATAAAAAACTGATCAATGGGCTGAGAATTTCCAAATTGCTGAAGTTCGAGGCAGACGACATTCCGCAGGATGAAGAACAGATCAAGCAAGTAGAACAAATCATTTCTAATACTTACCGTGCCATGGATGATGACTTCAACACTGCACAGGCTATTGGTCATTTATTCAACTTGCTGAAGAAAATCAACTCCATGTACTCCGGTCAATTAAAATCTTCCGTTTTTGGTGAGGCTATTTTCAATAGATTGATCGAGACATACAGCACCTTTGTCTCTGATATTCTGGGATTGATCGAGGAAAAGTCAGATACTCAAAATGAAATGTTAAACTTACTGTTGGAGTTGTATTCCGACGCAAAAACTGCGCGGGACTACACCAAAGTGGATGAAATCAGAGCAGGACTCAAAGCGATGGGGTTTGTGGTAAAAGACATGAAAGATAAAATTGACTGGGCATATGAAGAATAGAATGTGGCTTATTGCCCTGCTGATGTTAGTTTGGGCATGTGGGGGTTCGGAAAAATCGACCGAATCACGGCTAGAACAAAAACCTGCAAAACCTTACCCGGCCTTCAACCCGGATTCAGCTTATGCTTTTGTGCAAAAGCAAGTGGATTTTGGACCCCGGGTACCGGAAACTAAGGCGCATGAAGCCACAAAAAACTGGCTACTATCAAAATTTGAAGGCTATGGCTTCGGGGTAGAAACACAGGATTTCGAAGCGAAAACATATGATGGGCTCACTTGGAACCTAAGCAATATCATTGCTTCTTATAATCCGCAAGCGACCAAAAGAATACTGCTGGCAGCTCACTGGGATACCCGGAGAATCGCCGATAAAGACACTGAAAGGATCGATGAACCTATCGACGGGGCCAATGACGGTGGTAGCGGAGTAGGTGTTTTATTGGAAATCGCACGGGTAATTGGCTCTCAGGAACTGAAGCCGGATGTGGGCATAGATATCATACTGTTTGACGGAGAGGATGATGGAGAGCCCGAGGGTACTAAAACCAGGAACAATGAGCAGGATTTCTGGTGGTGCCTGGGCTCACAGCATTGGTCCAAAAACAAACATAAGCCTAATTATTCGGCCTATTACGGGATTTTGGTGGATATGGTCGGTGCCAAAGGGGCTAGATTCTATAGAGAAGGGTATTCCAGGCATTATGCCTCAGGGATTCTCAAAAAAGTCTGGGACAATGCTGCTCAAATTGGCCAGGGGGACTTTTTCATCTACAAAGATTCTCCCCAAATTACCGATGACCATGTATTTGTCAATGAATTTGGAAAGATCCCCATGATTGACATCATTGAGTTTTCCCCGGATTTTGGCTTTGCCCAATATCATCACAAGCACAGTGACAATATGGAAATCATAGACCGTAGAACCTTACAAGCTGTAGGAGAAACTGTCTTATTTACTGTGTACCAAGAGTAAAAAGCTTATCTTTCAGCCTTAGAATCGTCCAATTTGGAGGATTTGAAATGATAGTTAAATGATTTTACCCCATGAAAAAAGGTCATCAGGTCACGATGAAAGAAATCGCCAAGAAGTTAGGCGTATCTGTATCGACTATATCCAGGGCACTTAAAGATTCCCCAGAGCTTCATCCTGACACTAAAAAGCGAATAGTGGATATGGCAAAGGAGATGAATTATCAGCCCAATCTCTTGGCCCAAAGTCTTAGAATAAGCCGTACAAATACACTTGGAGTAATCGTTCCCGAGATTACTTCCCACTTTTTTGCTTCCTGTATTTCAGGAATTCAGGATCATGCAAACAAACGAGGCTATAATGTGATGATTTGTCAATCGAATGAAACACTAGAGCTCGAGAAAGCCAACATAAGAACCCTCGTTGCCTCCCAAGTGGACGGACTGCTTATCTCTTTGAGTCGTGAGACAAACCAGTACGACCACTTATTTGATCTCTACAACAGAGAAATTCCTTTCTTGCTTTTTGACAGAGTAAATGAAGATATACCAGTGTCGCGGGTTACCTTTAATGACGAAGGCGGAGCCTATCAGGTCACCAAACATTTATTGGAAACCGGCTGTACACGTGTCATGTATGTCTCTGGTCCCGAAGACCTCTACATTAGTAAAAAACGTAAAGAAGGTTATCTCCATGCCCTTAACGAGTATGGCATAACACCAGACCCCGACTTGGTAAAAATAAGTGATCTTACCGAAGCTGGAAACATCAAAATTGCCCGGGAAATAGCTGCAATGAAAGATCGTCCTGACGGTGTTTTCTGTATGATTGACCCGGTAGCATTGGACTTATTAGCAGTTTGGAAACCTATGGGAATCAAAATCCCAGCGGAGATGGCCCTTGCCGGCTTTACCAACAATCCCACTTCCGCAGTGGTAGAACCTCCACTTACGACGGTAGCTCAGCCTGGATACGAAATGGGCAAACTAGCGGTAACCCATTTGCTCGACCAACTGGAAGGGCAGGCTTCCGACGATCCTATCTCGATAGTTCTAGAAACCACCTTACTTCCCCGCCAATCAACAAAAGCCCTCAATAAAGTAGATGAAAGATAAAATCTCACAAACCTTCAAAAGACTTTTTAACAGTGAACCTATTATCGCGTTCGCGCCCGGTAGAATTAACCTTATTGGTGAGCACACGGACTATCAGGAAGGACTGGTTTTTCCTGCCGCGGTAGAACAGGGCATCTGCGTTGCGATTCAAAAAAACAACGGTCCTTCCTGTAGGCTCTATTCAGAGGATTTTCAAGAAGAGTTCGTTTTTGACATCAGCTCATTTTCTCCAAAAAAAGGACACTGGGCAAACTATATAATGGGAGTGGTTTCACAGTTTCAACAAGCCGGCTATAACCTCGAAGGTTTTGACCTTGTTTTTGGTGGAAATATACCTGCTTCTGGGTTATCCTCTTCTGCCGCACTTTCGGTGGCCATAGGGACAGCATTGACAGAATTGTTCAGGTTTACCATCACAAAAAAATCAATCGTTCTGTATGCACAAAAGGCGGAGCATCTGTTTGCCGGTGTGAAATGCGGGATTATGGACCCCTATGCATCTGCTTTTGGAGTAAAAGACCGTGCTTTATTGCTGGATTGCCGAACCAATACGCATTTTGAGGTTGAAGTCGATTTTGGTGATCACTCGCTGGTTCTTATTAATTCCAAAGTAAAACACAACCTTGCCGATTCGGCTTATAATAAGAGAAGAGAGGCATGCGAAGCCAGTGTGAAAATTCTTCAAGCTACTTATCCTGAAGCCACTACACTCAGGGATATCCCCATAAAAGACATCGAAAAAGTCGGGCAAATCTTACCTGAAAACCTTTTTGCCAAAGCCAAGCACGTCATCACCGAAATAGACAGGGTAAATTTGGCTTCAAATGCACTTCATGCAGGCGACCTAACTGTTTTCGGGAATTTACTGAAAGAATCTCATCGTAGCCTGAGTAAAGACTTTGAAGTGAGTTGTCCTGAGCTTGATTTTCTAGCGGAGAAATCCTGGACTTTGCCTGGAGTCATTGGCTCCCGAATGATGGGAGGTGGCTTTGGCGGCTGCACAATCAATTTAGTGTCCAAGGCCCAATTGGAGAATTTTGAAACAGCGATGTACACTGCCTATTTGCAAAAATTTCAAATAACAGCTGATTTTATTCCTGTTGCTCTTTCTGAAGGAGCCAGAATTTTAGAATGACCATCCAATTTTATAGTCTATTGTTTCAAAATGACAATTAATGTAATTTTTATCAAAAAATTCCCCAATTTGTGGCTGAAACTCTGAATTGAGTTTAATTACCTATTTTCCCAAAAATTTGAAAACCTATGAATTTCCCAAAAAACCTGAGAAGCCTACTGCTGCTTGGACTGATTGCAAGTATGGGTTTCTGGAGCTGTAAGTCCCGCTCTGGAAAACCTAAGGTGCTTGTATTCAGCAAAACGGCAGGATTTTATCACGAATCCATTCCGCAAGGAATAGAAGCAATAAAAAAACTAGGAGCAGAAAACGACTTTGAAGTGGATACTACCACGCAAAGTACAAGTTTCAATGAGAAGAACCTGTCTCAATATGCTGCAGTCATTTTCCTAAGTACTACAGGAGACGTTCTCGATCATGTACAAGAAGCCGAATTTGAGCGTTACATTCAAGCCGGAGGCGGGTTTGTAGGGATTCATGCAGCGGCAGATACTGAATATCAATGGGGCTGGTACAATAGATTGGTAGGTGGGTATTTCGTTGATCACCCAGGTATCAACGATCCCCATCCTAATGTACAGGCAGGAAAAGTAACTGTGGTAGACACTAACAATAGCGCTACATCCTTTCTTCCATCTCCATGGGAGAGAACAGACGAATGGTATTCTTATCAAAAGATGAACCCGGAGGTAAACATTTTACTGACTTTGGATGAGGATTCGTATAAAGGCGGTTTTGACATGGGCGAGCATCCAATCGCCTGGTACCATGATTATGATGGAGGCCGTGCCTTCTATACAGGCGGTGGCCATACCAACGAGTCGTTTTCGGAAGAACTTTATTTAAAGCACTTATTGGCCGGAATTGACTATGCAATTGGAGGGAATAAAGAACTGGACTATACTAAGGTAAAAAGTAAAAAAGTGCCTGAGGAAAATAGGTTTGCAAAGACAATGTTGGCTTCGGGTGATTTCACAGAACCTACTGAATTGACGGTACTTCCAAATCTCGATGTGCTGATCTCGCAAAGAAGAGGTGAGATTCTATACTACAACAGCGAGACAAAAGAGATCTCTGAGGTAGCTAAACTGGATGTATATTGGAAAACACCTGTAAAAGGAGTAAATGCAGAAGAAGGTGTTCTGGGTTTGCAAAAAGATCCAAATTATGAACAGAATAATTGGGTCTATGTGTATTACTCCCCTACTGAAAAAGAAGTAAACCGTCTCTCTAGATTCAAATTCAAGGAGGGAGTCTGGGATATGAATTCGGAGCAAATCATCCTTGAACTCTATTCCCAAAGAGACATATGCTGTCACACTGGGGGATCAATTGCATTCGGTGCAGACGGATATCTATTTTTATCTACGGGTGACAACTCCACTCCTTTTAACCAGCCTAATACTCCTTTTATAAACAGTGGCTATGCACCGCTTGACGCTAGAGACGGAAACAAACAATTTGACGCTAGAAGAAGCTCAGGAAACGCAAATGACCTACGGGGGAAAATCATAAGAATCAAAGTAAACGAAGACGGCAGGTATGAAATCCCTGAAGGAAATCTCTATGCCCCGGGAACAGAAGGCACGAAGCCGGAAATCTACGTACAAGGTCTTAGAAACCCATACAGAATCTCCGTTGATCAAAAGACAGGATTCTTGTATTGGGGTGAAGTAGGCCCAGATGCCAACGGCGATAGCACGGAAACACGCGGGCCCCGAGGTTACGATGAGATCAACCAGGCAAGAAAAGCAGGTCACTTTGGCTGGCCTTATGTGATTGCAAATAACTTACCTTATAGGGAATATGATTACGCTAACGGATCTTCGGGGGAGCTATTTGATATCAATGGCCCGAAAAACACTTCTCCAAATAATACCGGGATAGAACAATTGCCTCCTACTCAGCCCGCATTCATCTGGTACCCCTATGGAGAATCTGCCGAGTTTCCTTCTTTGGGTACTGGAGGAAGAAATGCAATGGTCGGCCCTGTTTATTATTCAGACATGTATTCAGGAGACAGCAAACTTCCTGAGTACTTCGATGGGAAATTAATCATCTACGATTGGGTGAGAGGTTGGATCAAAATCGTTACCATGACCGAATCCGGTGATTACGACAAAATGGATCCATTTATGCCGAACACTAAGTTCAACGCGCTAATAGACATGGAAATGGGCCCTGATGGACATATTTATGGATTGGAATATGGAAATGGTTGGTTCGCTAAAAATGCAGATTCCGGACTTTTCCGAATAGATTACAATGGAGGAAATAGAGCTCCTGTGATAGCAAATATTTCAGTGGATAAGACATCTGGTGCAAATCCTTTGACAGCCACTTTCACAGCAAAAGCTTCAGACCCGGAGGGAGATCCTATGACTTATACCTGGGATCTTGGAAATGGGGAAACCAAAACCACAGAAGAGCCAGCCTTAACACATACATTTAATGCAATAGGTGAATATGCTGTAAACGTCACAGCTGCTGATCCAGCAGGACTGAAAGGGGAAGGAATTCCCGTGTCGGTTTATTCCGGTAATATTGCTCCGGAGGTTAGCATTGCTATAGAAGGAAATAAAGCTTTCTATTTTCCTGGCATGCAAGTAGCTTATGAAGTCACTGTAACCGATAAAGATCATCCAGATGCTGCAAATGATGTGGAAAACCTGTATGTAAGTGCTGATTACCTGGAAGGTTTCGACCAGGCTGAAGCTAATCAAGGGCATAAAATAATGACAGATGCCATGGTAGGTAAATCGCTGGTTGCTTCTTTGACCTGTAAAACGTGCCATAAGGAGGCTGAAGCTTCTATTGGGCCAGATTACATCAGTGTAGCCAAGAAGTATAGTGAAAGTGATATCACTTATCTAAAAAACAAAATCAGAAATGGTGGTGGTGGAGTTTGGGGAGAAACAGTCATGCCTGCAAATCCTGACCTGCCGGAATCTGAATTGAATGCATTGATCAGTTACATCCTGTCTCTTGATCAAGTGACCCAAGAAACCTTGCCTGCCGCCGGTTCGGTAAATGCAACTATGGGTAAAACTGCTACACCAACAGGTGTTCTGGTGATCAGTGCTTCTTATACCGACAAGGGTGGAGAAAGCATCAAACCTCTGACAGGTTCTTCCTCCTATATACTTTCAAGCAATACCGTTGATCTTGGTACAGCTAGCGAGCTTTCCGGCGGATTCAGCAAAATGAACTACAATGGCCAAAATCTGCTTACGGTGCCTGCTGATCCAGCTTCATTTGCTATCACAAAAGTAGATTTAACTGGTATAGCTTCAGTTACCTTAAACACTGCGGCTATGGCCAAGCTGACAGATGGTTTTGTGTTTGAGCTAAGATTGGACAGTCCTGAAGGGCAAGTCGTAGGAAGTAAGGAATATATCCAGAGCCCTATGAATACGCCTGCTGGAGCACCTGCATTCGAGGCAGTGACCATTCCTGTGACTACCCAGGCAGATGGCAAGATTCATAAATTGTATATCACTACCAAAACAATCAAAGGCGGTGAGGCAGGGACGTTTATCCTTGCTGGATTGACCTTTAACGCCAAGTAAAAGCCAAAAAGCATAGTAAAACAGAAAGCCATCCCGGCAACCTGGGATGGCTTTCTTCATTCTAATCTACAGCTGGATTTTTCCACTAGTTATAAGGAAAATAAAAGCTGAATTGTAAACTATTTCTAATCAAATTGACACTGCGAGTCCTCCGGATCCCAGATTATTTGGGTATCCTCAAGATCGTCAAAGCTGATTTCATCGTTTATTCTATCTCCTTCGCAATCACGTAGTACTAAAGCCCAACTGCAATTCGGACAACAACTTCCCCAATAGAATACTCTTTTTCCCTTGTATTTAGCTTGAGCGATATATGAAAATTCTGCCATACTTTCTTTTGCTGATTCTTCAGCCCATTGCTTTAGCCAAGGTATATTTTCTATAGGATCGCTAACCCCACAGGCAGTGGCCGGATCTTCCTTTTCGTCACATGCAAAGCTGAACAACAAACAGAATAAAAGAGGGTAAAATAACTTTTTCATAAAACAAAATTGATTAGAAAATGAGAAATATGGCCAATAACGATACGTCAACTAGTATTTATCCGCTACAACAAAGCTGACCGATATCCAGATTTTCTCAAAACAGTTAGCTGATTTTATAAATAGGAGTGTAAAACCCACCCATCGCCTTAGCGCGGGTGGGATGTAAGCGACAAACACTAACCTGGTGAAAGAATGTACTGACGGATCGTTTCCGATGATGCTTCACCTATTGAACAAACGAAATTTCCATCCGACCAAAGTAGATGCTGATCCCCCTAGTGTTTACCAAGTGTAGATGGGTGCAGAAATCCTAACTGACGGGTGATCCTTGTTTTAACCTATGGGCCATTTACAGTACAGCTAGGCGGGGAATGTACCGGATAAGAAAATGGATAGGGGTTACCTCTAGCCCTCTTACTTCAGTTTCAAAATCTGCTTTAGGGGCTATGGTGAAAAATAGGGTTTAACTCCTCATTTAACTGGCCTGCCAAGCTATTTCTAGGCTACGTGGTAACAGGGATCAGATGGAATTTTCCCAATAGGGATATAGGGAATCCTGCGGGTAGCTTATATACTGACAGTTGGTGACAATAGCTTGGTTGTCAGTAAAAAACAAGGCTATTTGGCCAGTAGAATGAAGTTGATACACAAGTCATACAGGTTTAGGATCTACCCGACAAAGGAACAGGCATCTTTGCTGGGCAAACACTTCGGGCATTGTAGGTTTGTGTTCAATAGGTTTTTGAACGAACGTAAAGAGAAATATTTAAACGAAAAGACTTCTCTTAACTAGTATGACAACGCAAGGACTTTAACTGAACTGAAAAAAGAGGAAGGGTTTGCTTGGTTAAAAGAGGTGAACAGCCAATCCTTACAGGCATCAATTAAAAATTTGGATACCGCCTACAAGAACTTTTTTAACAAGCAGAACAAGTTCCCAAGATTTAAATCAAAGTACGGTAAGCAGAGTTTCAAAATACCACAAAATGTAACTGTTGGAGACAGCAGACTTATAATTCCCAAATTCAAAGAGGGGATCAGGTTAAACCTTCATAGAGCGTTGGAAGGTGAACCTTTGTTTGCCACTGTTTCAAAATCAACAACCGGCAAGTAGTATGCTTCTGTTACGTGTGAAACAGCACATAAACCATTTCAAAAAACAGGTAAATCAGTAGGCATTGATACGGGTATAAAGGAACTTGCCATTCTTTCAGATGGAAGCAGTTATGAAAATATCAGATCACTTAAGACCAACTTAAAGAAGCTCAGGTTTGAGCAAAGACAGCTTTCGAAGAAAACAAAAGGAAGCAGATCAAGGGGCAGGCAAAAACAAAAACTTGCAGCTGTCCACGAACAACTAACGAATATCAGAAAGGATTACCTGCATAAGGTATCAACTGAAATTGTCAAAAACCACGACATACTATCAGTTGAAGACCTTGCTGTTAAAAATATAATGAAGAACCATTGCCTGGCACAGGCAATGGGTGATGTTTCGTTGGGTGCATTTTACAGTATGCTTGAATATAAGGCTAATTGGAACGATAGGCCATTCGTTAAAATCGACCGATGGTACCCCTCAAGCAAAAGCTGTTCAACCTGTGGATGGATAAAACAAGACTTAATCCTTTCCCTAAGAGTATGGGTTTGTGGATCTTGCGGTGAGATCCATGATAGGGATGTCAATGCGGCAAAGGACATCTTAACACAAGGTATAAAGGTATTGTCTGGTTGTGGGACACAGTCGGACACAAAACAAAAACGGGATGAGGCGTTGCCATTGGGCGAGTCTATGACCCCCGAAGCCCAACCCATCGGCTCTGCCGCGGGTGGGTAATTCACGAAGCTTACTTAAGAGGCGAAAAAGGAAGTGTTCTCAAGAACACAGCATCTACTTTCTCCACGATTTTCCCATCTGCCTCAGATGCATCCCGGGCTTTTACCCAAGCGGGATCTTTGATGAAATTCTGGAAATTCTTTTCGAAAGATACCTGATCCTTATCTGCCAAAAGATAAACCAGCTTTGGCTGACTCCCATCTTTCTCCACAGTAACCCAATAAGGATAATTTCTCAAGCCCTGCTTTTCGAATAAATCCTGGGTATGATCCTTAAACCGGACAATCAGATTATCCAATCGACCATCAAAACACGTATAAGTTCTCAACTGAAAAATCCCACTTGCCCGTGGCTGGGGAGTATCATTCAATCCCGGGGCCAGTTTCATAAAAGTCTGATCTACACTCTTCACAAGCCCACCATTTACTTCAGATTCTTTCTTGGCTTTCTGCCATTCGGGGTCATTTCCAAATTTCTCCCACATACGGTCTCTCGATTTTTCATTTGGGTATCCCAAAATATATGTCAAAGAATTATCCGTGTTGTCGGCAGGCACGAAGTAGGCAATATTTTCCATGCCGCTTTTCTCAAAAAGAGCCATCGTATGATCCTCAAAACGCTTGATCAAATCGGGAAGCTTCCCTTCATTGGCATAATACTTTCTTATTTCAAAATAGGTGGAATTACTTCCACTTAATTGCTGTGAAAAACCAACTAAGGAGAAAAACAGTGCCAGCATACTTAGTGTTAACTTTTTCATGGTTATTGGGTTTGACGAGTTTAGAATATATAAAAGGTAGAAAAATACAAATCCTACTGATTTTAGCTATAGCGAACCTTTCTTTCTCCAGGCTTTCCAAAGCGCAGGACTAAGTACCAATGCTACGATCAAAAGCCCAAAAGTTTCTCTTGCTTCTTCCATCTGAGGGGTTTTCATAGTTAGATCATGCTGCTCCACTTCCTGCTCAATCCAATCACCTATTCCTCCCGGATAGAAGTAAATAGCCCCTAATAAACAGGCCACTACCACTACTGTAAGCGGGATTTTCGGAAAAATCCCGCGAGTACCCAGAATGCAAAATATAATGGCTGCTCCATAAATGCTTACCCAGACTTCAGGATCTGGATCATTGAATTGCCAATACGCAAAAAGAGCAAAGATGAAAATCCACAGGCCGAAAAAGATTTTGTTGAACTTCATACTGTTTCAGGGTTTGATCAAAACTACGGCAAAACAACCGGTTTTTTTAATTTGAAAGGATAACAGACACTAAAATACTTCTGTTAAATTTAGATTCCACATCGCCCTCCCCCTTTCTATATGATCACACTTTCTCAAAGCAAATCAACGGACGATTTACAGGGGATCATTGATCTTCAAAAAGCCAATATAAGCACAGGGATTTCTATTCATGAGAAAGAATCCCAAGGTTTTGTGTACGTCCAGCATTCATTAGAGGATCTCAATAAACTGAATGATATAGAATCCCATGTCATTGCGCTGGATGGCTCCTATGTCGCAGCCTATATTCTGGCGATGACTAAGGCATCAAGAGCTGACATTCAGCAATTGGTACCCATGTTCCGCCAGTTTGATCAGATTCACTATGAAGGAAAAAAAGTAAGTGATTACAATTACATAGCAGTAGGCCAGGTCTGTATTGGAAAAACCTATCGGGGTGAGGGGCTATTTGATAGGTGCTATGCAAAATACAAACAGACATTTGAAGACAGATATGATCTTGCCATAACTGAGATTTCCACTTCCAATCATCGATCTATGCGCGCACACCAGCGGATCGGCTTTGAAGTAATTGATACCTTTCACGACGGCGTGGAACAGTGGAATATCGTAATCTGGGACTGGAGAAAGAAGGGATAAAAAACAAAAGGGAAACCCTCTTTCGAACGCTTCCCTTTCTCTTACTGATAACCTTGGTCATCAACAAGAGCCAAGCTACTGTTAAAGACTTTTCATCCAGTTGCCCGGAATCATAATAATAGTTTACTTGCTCCGCCTTCTTTACCTTTCGGTTATGAAGAATTCAATCAACACTTCTGTGGTTTCCCATTTCAGACAAATTTCCGAAGAACTTTGACCATTCGTATTTTCAGTTTCGAGTTTTCAACCTTTATCCGAGATCGTATTCCCGGTCTTTTATCTCTCACTTGGTTTACTAAATATCTTCCTAATTCCAGCGGATCGCAACATTTTGGACACCTATTTTCCCACCATCTATCCACCAAATTTTATTCTAAACAAACACACTTATCCACCTTAAATAAATGGTTATCAACTTTTTGGATATTTATTGAAGTATATCTTCAATCCCGCCACATCATCCCTTGCTAGTCCATTCTAATCCGCATCAGATAGGCATCTGCAGTCATATATAAATATGACTCGTCGGAATCAAACGCACAATTTGAAGTCCCCTGCCCAGTGCGGATAATCCCCAAATGCTTTCCCTCAGAACTGATCACCCAAATTCCGCCTGGACCGGAAGCAAAGAGGGTTCCTGAGCTGTGAACCGTCAGACCATCTGGCAAGCCAGGCAACTCTTCTCCCACACTTGCAGTAGCGTCCAATAATACTTTCCCGCTTAAAACATCTCCATCCTCATCCAGCTCAAAGGCATAGTACCTCGCCTTCAGAGCATCAGATTGAGCTATATACAGGGTTTTCTGATCCTGACTGAGCCCTATGCCATTTGGTCGGCTAAGACTATCCAGCAGCAGACTCAAACTTCCATCTACATCCAACCTGTAAACACCCTGAAAATCCAACTCCTTCGGGTTCCAATCATCTAGGCCGTAAGGCGGATCTGTGAAAAATACCTGCCCCTCCTTATTGAAGACCAGGTCATTCGGACTGTTGAACCTCTTTCCATCAAACTCAGACACCAGCGCGGTGAAATCAGCTTTTGGAATAGAAAGTGGAGAGTTCATCTTTGCAATTCTCCTTTCGCCATGCTGGCAAAGGACAAGATTCCCTTGCCCATCCAATGCCAACCCATTAGATCCAGGTTCCTTTTTATTCTCCTCTGTTCCCAAGTAGCCTGAAGGTTCCAAGAATAAGCTCAGGCTATCATTTTCTGTCCATTTCCAGATCCTGTTAGAAGGTACATCCGAAAACAGTAAAGCATTCTGGTCTTCAATCCAAAGCGGCCCCTCGGACCATTCAAATCCAGAAGCCAAAACTTCTATTTCAGCTCCTTGGGAAATGAGTGAGCCTATTTCTGAACTCAGCCTTTCTACAGAGCCTACTGTCTTGTAAGTAGATTCTGGCATCCCCGACTCAGTAGACACTTTTGGCTTTGAACAGGCAAAAGAAGAGGCGAGGAGAATTAAAACATATATACTTAGCTTTCTCATGGTTATAAATTTTATCACCCTGTCCCAAATTGAATTCAAGCTGTATTACCATGAATTTCTAAGACTAAATCAGGACAGACAAGGACACTCAACTCCTTTGTTATCTATATATTGAATCATTCAAAGGTTTTACAGTAAATAGATTGGGTACGAAAAGGCGGGGATTTTTCTCCGCCTTTTCTCATTTCCTTTCTGAAGGCAGTAGCCCGAAAATTGGATTGGTTGTATGCGATGAGTTCATCAGCCCTTCAAGTTCCTTTGCTTTTTCCGGATTTTCTGCGGCGATATTGTTCTCTTCTGCTATATCTGTGCTCAGATCATAAAGCTCAACCGTTGGCTTCTCGCTACCAAAAACCTGAAGCTTCACCGCTTTCCATTTCCCCTGTCTCACTGCTTGCTTGCCTCCCTGCTCATGAAATTCCCAATATAAAAATCCATGCTCCTTCTGATCTTTTTGCTGCAGCATCGTCGGCAAAAACGAAATGCCATCGATATTTTCAGGAATATCTGCCCCGGCAACATCAGCGAAAGTCGGCAATAAATCCCAGAAAGCTGAAATATGATCACTTTGTGAACCAGCCTGAATCTTGCCCGGCCACCAGGCAATCATAGGAGTGCGCACCCCTCCTTCATATAAATCCCGCTTATGTCCTCTATAGGGTCCATTGCTATTGAAAAAATCAGGATCAGCCCCACCTTCTTTATGCGCACCATTATCAGAAGCAAAGATAATCAGTGTATTTTCAGACAGCCCCAATTCATCCACCTTCTGCAAAACTTCTCCCACGTAAAGGTCAATTCTCTCCACCATAGCTGCGAAAGTAGCATGGGGGTGCGGTTGTGATTGGTAGGCAGAAGTATTGATGTCTGTCCCATACTCCGTACCTTTTCCAGGCAGACGGGGCTTCTCATCTTTGAACTTGGCCCTATATTTCTGAAAAATTTCATCGTCGGGCGCAGCCAGTTCTGCATGTGGCATAACAATAGGCATAAATAAGAAGAAGGGATTCTCCTTATTATTTTCCAGGAATGCTATTGTTTCTTTCTGGATGAGGTCTGGGGCATAGGTAGTTTTTTCTGTCCATCCATTTCCTTCCAATACCACTTTGTTCTCATTTTGCCACAAGTAAGCTGGATAATACCTATGCGCAAGACTCTGGCAGTTATAGCCATAAAATTGCTCAAAACCCTGTTGATTTGGATCGCCGGTAGTACCGATAAACCCAAGTCCCCATTTCCCAAAGGCGCCTGTTTTATAACCCGCTCCTGACAGCACTTTGGCTACTGAAGCAATTGAATCAGGCATAGGATACTGACCTTCCGGGTTCACTCCGAGATTGCCTCTTATCGGCGTATGCCCGGTATGTAATCCCGTCAGAAAAGATGATCTGGATGGCGCACAGACAGTCGCTCCCGAATAGTGACTGGTAAAAAACATCCCTTCTTTTGCCAGTCGATCGATGTTTGGTGTTTCTATATATTCTTGTCCTAAAAATCCCAGATCCCCATACCCAAGATCGTCTGCAAGGATAAAAATGATATTAGTCTTTTTTTCTGCTTCTACCTTCTTTTCTTCCTTGCTTCGACAATTTGTAAACACAAACCCAGAGGAAAGAAAAAGTAAAACGAGAGGTATTGTATAACGTCTTAACATGCCCTAAGATAACAAGATTTACTTCTGGCTAAAAAGTCTAGCTATAAATAGAATTATACGCTCTCACCCCCCGTTCATGTACCAATTTATTTCGGATCATCAAAATCCTATAGGCCTCCAATGGCTCAGCAGCACCTCCGGAACGAACCCTCGCTTCACTCACCAACGGTCTCACATCTGTCAAATAGGCCATTTGAAGAATTTCCTGTGCCTGGGAACCTTCACCATTCTGCTGACATTCGTGAAGCTTCTTTCTATCCACCAGCAGTGCTTTTGCATAAGCAATTGTAATTGCTTCCAGAGCCTGGATTAAATCGACCAATGGGTCCTGGGTATTATAACTGGCATCAATCATCCAAGAAATACTGTCCCAACTTTGAGCGCCATCCTGATCCCCGCTTATCAGCTCGCAAAAAATCAAAAACAACTGATATGGCTTAATGCTACCCGGATTCATATCATCAGCACCGTATTTACTGTCATTAAAGTGAAAGCCCGCGAGAAGATTTTGATGCATCAGCGTAGCCACTATCTGTTCAATATTTGTTTTGGGTAAATGATAACCCAAATCCACCAGTACTTTGGCCCGTGATCCCAGCCTTTTGGCAAGCATTGAAGAAGTCCCCCAATCCGGCACAACAGTATGATAACAGTTCGGCTCATAAGGCTTGTACTCCAACAACATGTCCCAGTCCGAGGGCATAAATTCGTAGATTTCACGAAGTGACTCCTCAGTCCATCCAAGTGTGCTCCTAAATTTGGATTGACCGGGAAAGTTACTTCCATCAGCCATCCAAACCGTCAAGCCTGTGCTTCCAAGTTTTTTGCCAATGGTGATCACTTCCATGTTATGGGCAATGGCTTCTTCCCGTATAGCTTTGTTAGGATTACCCAGCGAGCCCAATTTGGCATATTTCTTCTGATTTTGATCCTGAGAACTCGTACTGTTCATTGTATCGAACTTTAGATTCAGTTCATTTGCCAAATCTTTTACCTCTTGATAATTTTCAGGCATATCCCAAGGAATATAAACAGAAACTGAATTTGTCTTGCAAGTCAGCTGCTGCAAAAGTCCAATATCTTCCAATTTTTCATTTAGATTCCTGGGTTCTCCTCCTGTTCTGGATCTTTTGTTACTTGCCCTTCCATTACCCAAAGCTGCGCTTGGAATTGCAATCTGAAACTCCTGTATCTTACGTATGATCAGATCAAAATCTACATTCTGAATTGAGAACCGCTCACGCAAAAGATCTAAAGACCGGACATGAAAGTCGTTGGAAGAAAATGATGCTATTTGGTCTTCTGTAATTCTCATTGTTATTGTATTACTGTTGCTTTATTACGCTTTTTGTTCAAAAAGGGGACATCCTAAAAGGCTTTCAAGACAGCAGTGGCCACCCGGAGAGCATACATCAAAACAAATGATTCTCTATCCCGAGCTCTCATCGAATCTGTAAAGTGGGTTTATAAAACTTACCCAGTTGCATCTCACTGACCACCTAGCTACCTACAAATAAGTGGAAGATATTACAAATCAGCGTCTTCCGAGCTGAATCTGTAGTCTATCGACAAGGCCAATTTAAGCCAAATAACGCTACTACAAAACTCTAGGAAATATATCAGCTGAAAATGAATGCCTAATAGAGGTAAGTTCCCCGAAATTGGTCAATCAAACAAGTAACCAAAAAATGACATCCATTTCAATTTTCTGACCCCGACAGAATCATTGCGGATAATCATATATCTTAACTTGGAGATGATGTATCAGGATGCAAGAAGCTACTTTGCATGGATACTTCCCCAGGTGATTTTTATGGATTCTGATTATTACTATTTAGATTACGGTCTTAAAATAAGTATGTAATACCTCTCAAAAAAAAATAATCACTAAGCTTCTAGAAGTAATCTTTCCTAAAGCCTTATTTTTTACATCACATCCAAATTAAATTTCGAACAACAGCCATAAACAAAGAATATAAACCCATAAAACCCATGTAAACAAAACATTACATCCTTTAACAATCCGATAAATCACTAAAAATCTATAGGTACTCAAGACAGCACAGGATACCTGAGGCAATCTTTTCACCCATATTCACTATCAGAACAATCTGCTAAACGCAATGAGCATAACAACACAAAACTTTAAGCATGTAAGTTACCTCTGGGATGATGCTGTGGCATCCAAACTTGAGGGCAAAGAAGTTGATCTTCTTATTTACCGTTCTAATATACTTGGAGCCGATCTTAGAATAACCAATTATGGTGGAGGAAATACCAGCTGCAAAACATATGAATCCGATCCTCTCACCAATGAGCAGGTAGAAGTAATGTGGGTAAAGGGTTCTGGCGGAGATATCGGAACGCTGACTAAGGCTGGGCTTGCCGGTCTATATGTAGACAAACTTCGTGCTTTGAAAGGGATCTATAGAGGTCTGGATTTTGAAGATGAAATGGTAGAGTTATTCAATCACTGCATCTACGATTTAAAATCTAAAGCACCTTCAATCGATACACCTCTGCACGCATTTTTACCTTTTAAGCACATAGACCACCTACATCCTGATGCAGCGATTGCTATTGCAGCGGCAAAAGATGGTGAGCAAATTACCCAGGATCTTTGGAAAGGTCAGATTGCTTGGGTGCCATGGCAGAAACCTGGATTCGATCTTGGACTTCAGCTCAAACAGGCACTTGACAATAATCCGGGAATCCGAGGTATCATGCTCGGTGGTCACGGTCTGTTCACCTGGGGAGATACTGCATACGAATGCTACATAAATAGCCTTGAAGTAATAGAAACTGCTTCAGAATATCTAGCTCAGAATTACGGAAAAAAACGTCCCGTTTTTGGAGGTGAAAAAATACAATCCCTCGCACCGGATCAAAGAAAAAGTCAGGCTGCCAAGCTTGCCCCTCTCTTAAGAGGCCTTGCCTCTTCTGAGAATCTGATGGTAGGCACCTTCACTGATGCCCCGGAAGTGCTTCAGTTCATCAACAGTCATGATTTGGGTAAACTTGCTCCTATGGGTACCAGTTGTCCTGATCACTTTTTGAGGACAAAAATCTCTCCGTTGGTTTTGGATATTGCCGCAGATGCAGACTTAGCTGATCTTTCTGCTTTAAAGGAAAAACTGGAAGTGGCTTTTCAAAGCTATCGGGAAATGTATGCGGATTATTACCAGAAGCATAAGCATGCCAATAGCCCTGCAATGCGTGATCCAAACCCGGTGGTCATCATCTGGCCAGGAGTGGGAATGTTCAGCTATGCAAAAAACAAGCAGACCAGCCGAGTGGCAAGTGAATTCTACATCAATGCAATCAATGTAATGCGGGGTGCCGAAGCAGTCTCTGAATACGTTTCCTTGCCGCTTCAGGAAGCATTCAATATAGAATATTGGTTGCTGGAAGAAGCTAAGCTTCAAAGAATGCCAAAAGAGCAACCACTTTCCAGAAAAGTAGCGTTGGTGACAGGAAGCGCAGGAGGAATAGGATTGGCTATCGTAGAGAAATACATCCAAGAAGGGGCCTGTGTGGTTGTCACTGATATCGATGGAGACAGATTGCAGCAAACTAGCGAGGTACTTTTGAAAAAATATGGAAAAGACGCTTTCCTTGCAGTGAAACTGGATGTGACTGATGGTAAAAGCTTAACGGCTGCAATTGAAGCTACTTGTCTGCAATTTGGCGGTGTGGATATTATGGTAAATAATGCTGGGATTTCTATCAGTAAATCATTTGAAGATCACTCCGATCAAGACTGGGATAGATTGAATGATATCTTGGTCATGGGTCAATACCATATCTCCAAAGCCGGGGTTAAGATCATGAAACTTCAAGGTCATGGTGGAGATATAGTAAATATTGCAAGTAAGAATGGTTTGGTAGCCGGCCCCAAAAATGTGGCTTATGGGACTGCCAAAGCAGCACAACTCCACATGTCCAGATTAATGGCTGCTGAACTGGCCGAGGACAAAATTAAAGTCAATGTCGTAAATCCAGATGCAGTGATCGAAAACTCAAACATCTGGGAAGGCGGATGGGCCGAAAACCGGGCTAAAGCCTATGGTATTGAAGTGAAGGATTTGCCTCAGTTTTATGCTAACCGTACCTTATTAAAGGAAAGTGTAAAAACCAGTGATATCGCAAACGCAGCTTTCGTATTCGTAAGTGGCCAGCTCGGCAAAACTACCGGAAATATGCTCAATGTTGATGGCGGATTAGCCGCTGCATTCCCAAGATAGACCATGAATCAGTAAACCTCTAGTACCCTTAGTTACCCAACAATAACCCTAAATGCTATGTTAGTTGACAAATCTGAACGAATCCATACAGATTCTAGAACTCCAAAATACATGCAAGTAGTCAATCTAATCCTTGATGACTTGGAAAGTGGAAAGCTCAAAATCGGTGATAGAATCCCTTCTATCAATGAGACGAGCTTCGATTTTCTCCTTTCTCGTGACACTGTAGAAAAAGCCTACAACGAGCTTCGTGACCGAGGTATTATCTCTTCAGTGAGAGGCAAAGGTTTTTATGTAAGTTCTACAAATATGGCTAACAAAGTGAAGGTTTTACTGATATTCAATAAGCTGAGTTCTTATAAGAAAATCATCTACTATTCTATCGTAGAAACTCTGGGAAATCAAGCGACAGTGGATCTTCAGATCCACCATTATAACCGTACGATTTTCCAAAACCTGTTGGAGCGAAACTTGGGGCACTATAATTATTATGTGTTAGCTCCACATTTCTTTGATGAGAACAATCATCCGGAAACGTGCTATGATCTGATCCAACAAATCCCTAAAGATAAACTCCTGATAATGGATCGTGACGTGAAAAATCATGAAAACGAATTCCCGGGAGTTTATCAGGATTTTGCCCGGGATATCCTTGAAGCATTGGAATCAGGCATTACCCACCTTAGAAAATACTCAAGGTTGATTTTGGTATTCCCTAAAGGAGATATGTATCCTGTTGAGATCATTGATGGATTTAAGCGTTTTTGCTTTTTTCATAATTTCAACAATCTCATTCTTGATGGGATCGATGATGAACCGCTCTATGAAGGAGATTCTTTCATAGTCATGGCAGAAACAGACCTTGCCAATATCGTAAAAAAATCCCGAGAACAGGGTTTTCAATTAGGTACCGATATAGGAATCATTTCCTACAATGAGACCCCTCTTAAGGAGATTTTGGCAGAAGGGATTACCACTATTTCTACTGATTTCATAGAAATGGGCACTACCATCGCAAATCAGATCTTGGGAGAAGAGGATAAAATTCCACTCAAGAATCCTTTCAAAATGATCATCCGAAAATCGCTTTGAAAGCGTAATGTATGAGTAAAATACCAGTAACGGCTGTTTTCGATATTGGGAAGACCAACAAAAAATTCTTCCTTTTTGACGAAAATTTAACCGAAGTGCACAGTTCTTACATTCGCCTGGATGCAATTCCGGACGAGGATGATTTTCCAAGTGAGCCTTTAGCTCCACTCGAAGAATGGATGCTGGAAACCTTCAAGGAAGCGATGAAATCCGCGGATTTTCAGATCAAGCGATTGAATTTCTCCTGCCATGGAGCTTCCTTCGTGCACACTGATGGGAATGGCATTCCTGTCACCCCACTTTATGATTACCTGAAGCCTTTTCCTGAAGGTTTATTAAGCAGGTTTTATGAGGAAAATGGGGGAAAGATGACCTTTTGCAGAGCTACTTCCTCCCCCCCATTGGCAATGCTCAATTCCGGTCTGCAGCTATACTTCATCAAATACTCCAAGCCGGATTTCTTCAAGAAAATCACCCACTCATTCCATTTCCCCCAGTACCTGAGTTATCTGTTCACAGGTGAAATGGTCTCTGATTACACCAGTATTGGATGTCATACGGGTCTCTGGGATTACGACGCTAATGATTATCATGATTGGGTAGATAGAGAAGGTATACGCAGGTTACTTCCACCAATCGTACCGGGTAATACGCTATTGAAGACCAAGCCAGAGCTTGGAAATATCCCCTGTGGAATCGGGGTACATGATTCATCTGCAGCTTTGCTTCCATACATCAAGCAAGAAACGAAACCCTTTGCCTTACTTTCTACCGGTACTTGGGCGATTTGTATCAACCCTTTTAACAAAACTAAGCTTACAAAAAGAGAGTTAAAAAGAGACTGTCTACAGTTTCTCAGCATCAGAGGCGAACCTATCAAAATCTCCAGACTATTCATTGGAGAAGAGCACAAATACCAGGTAGAAAAGCTCTATGACTATTTTCAAATGCCACTTGGCACGTACAAAAAACTGAAATTCAATGCGACTCTTTTTGAAAAAGTAAGGGATCATAAAAATAAACGTATTCATTTTCATTACCTCAAGCCTGAAGATTATGGGTTAGAGCAAGCCAGTGAAAACGATTGGTCACGTTTTTCAGAGTTTAATGAAGCATATTACACATTTATCCATGAACTTACTGATCTGCAAACTGCAGCCATCAAACTGGTCATTGACAATGCTAATGTCAGCAGGTTATTCATAGATGGAGGTTTTAATGCCAATGATATCTTTGTAGAGATGCTGCGCAAAAAACTTCCGGAATTAACGATCATCCCAAGTGATTTTCCAAATGGCTCAGCATTAGGTGCAGCCATGCTGGTATCAATGGAATAGATGGTTTAATTTACATCATCAAAGAAACCGTAAATGATTCAAGATCCACATAATGAGATGATTATAACGAATTCTAGATTCCATAACCTTCCCCGACCAATAGGGATGGCCAATGAAAATCCATTATAACCGGATGAAAACCCACACCCCGCATATTGGCCTGTTTATCCCCTGCTATATTGATCAGTTTTATCCAAATGTAGCAATCGCAACTTTAGAGTTGCTGGAAAAACTTGGCTGTAAAGTCACCTATCCGCTCGGACAAACATGCTGTGGGCAGCCAATGGCTAACTCAGGTTTCGAGTCTGACACGGTAGGAACTACTTCTAAATTCATCCGTGATTTTGCAGAATTCGACTATATCGTGGCTCCTTCAGGCAGCTGTGTACTGCATGTGAAAGATCATTCTCCGAAATTAGAAAAGCTTCAAAAGAACCAAGAATACGTGCAATCACACATTTACGAACTCAGTGAATTTATCACTGACGTGCTGAAAATTGACTCGATTCAGGGCAGCTTTCCGCATAAGATCGGCTTTCACGCATCCTGTCATGGGCTGCGGGGTCTACGGCTTGCCAGTGATTCTGAGAGAAATGAGCCCGTATTCAATAAAACGCTGCAACTGATGAAAGATCTGGAGGGGTTGGAAGTGGTAGAACTGACAAGAAAAGATGAATGCTGTGGTTTCGGAGGTACTTTCGCAGTAAGCGAAGAAGCGATCTCAGTCCAAATGGGAAAAGACCGAATTGCAGATCATGTAGATAAAGGTGTAGAAATCATTGTAGGGGGTGATATGTCATGTATTATGCACATGCAGGGCATCGCCAGCCGCGACAACGAAAAAATCCGACTGATGCATTTTGCAGAGATCCTAAACCAGATAATCTCATGAGTCATTCTGAGAATGCAACCCTATTTCTGCAAAATAAAGAACGTGCAAAATGGCATGATGATACGCTATGGATCGTCCGCCAAAAGCGTGATGCAACTATCCATCAAATCCCTGAGTGGGAAAAACTGCGGGAACTTGCCTCCCAAATCAAGGATCATACACTTTCTAAGCTTGGCTATTACCTAGAAGAATTAGAAAAAAATGCTACCGCAAATGGCATCAAAGTCCATTGGGCGGATAATGCGGAAGAGCACAATCAGATTATTGGGAGAATCCTTGATGAAAAGAAGTGCAAGGCAATCGTCAAAAGTAAATCAATACTGACCGAAGAATGTCATCTGAATCCCTTTCTGGAGGAAAAAGGTATCGAAGTCGTAGATACTGATTTGGGAGAGCGAATTATTCAGTTCCTGAAGCAGCCACCTAGTCATATCGTGATGCCGGCTATCCACTTGAAAAAATCCGATATCTCTGAGATTTTCCACCAAAAACTCCAAACCGAAAAAGGAAATACAGACCCTGTCTACCTTACACATGCAGCCCGCTTACACCTTCGTGAAAAATTCCTTCAGGCGAAAGTGGCTATTACAGGAGTTAATTTTGCAGTCGCAGAAACGGGAGAATTCGTAGTCTGCACCAATGAAGGCAATGCCGATATGGGCGTGCATCTGGCAGATACACACATCGCCTGCATGGGAATCGAGAAATTGATCCCACGCAGAAAAGACCTCGGAGTCTTCCTCAGGCTTTTAGCCAGATCAGCTACCGGGCAATCCATCACGAATTACAATTCACATTTTCGCAGTCCATCACCTGGAAAAGAACTTCATCTGATCTTGGTAAACAATGGGCGGACCAGGCAGCTTGCCCGTGAAAAATTCAGGAATTCACTAAAATGTATTCGATGCGGAGCATGCATGAACACCTGCCCGATCTATCGCCGAAGTGGGGGATTCAGTTATGAAAGTACTGTTCCCGGACCGATTGGCTCTATACTTTCCCCTGGAATAGACCTAAAAAAATATAGCACGTTGCCATTTGCCTCCACACTTTGCGGTAGCTGCTCAGACGTCTGCCCAGTGAAAATCAACATTCACGAGCAACTCTACGAGTGGAGACAGGAAATCACTAAAGCTCAAGGTTCCTCTATAAAAGGAATGTCCATGAAAATGGCAAATGGAATCTTTAAAAGCCCTCTGGCCTACAAAATCTCCGGGCAACTGATGCGGGCTTCATTGAAGACACTTCCAGACAGCATCATTTACAACCCACTTAATGCTTGGGGAAAAGGCAGGAATCTTCCCGACTTACCTGCAGAATCATTCAAAACCTGGTACAAAAAGAACCGAAAATGAGCAGTAAAGCATCCATATTGTCAGCGATCAAAGGCTTGAACCTGGAAGAGAAGCCACTTCCTGAAATCCCTGACTTTGACGTTGCTCCTGATCTTGTAGAAGCTTTCACTATTTCTCTGGAAGCCAATAAAGGAGCGGTAGTAAGTAAGGAAAAACTGGAGCAGATGATTTCAGAAACAGCCTTTTCAAAAACATACAGCTCCTCTCCCACATTTGAAAGACACACCAATTGTCAAGTCCCCCAGCATCCGACTGATTTTGCTGACCTGGATTTAGCAATCCTTGAAGGGCAGTTTGCTTCGGCAGAGAATGCCGCAATTTGGCTGGATGAAAGCAATTTGGATTTGAGAGCCCTACCTTTTATTACCGCGCATTTGGTGATCGTGATCAAAAAGGAAAATATTGTGGGTAATATGCACGAAGCCTACCGGAGAATCGGATTGGCGAAATCAGGCTTTGGGGTGTTTATCGCCGGTCCTTCCAAAACTGCCGATATTGAGCAGTCTTTGGTGGTGGGGGCCCACGGTGCCATAAGCCTGAGAGTAGTAATTCTTTAGTTCAATTTCTTTGTTAGGGTAAAACAGTTCTTTCCCTCATTTCGACTGTTATATTTAAGATCAAACTTTATTTTGTCTGCTATTTTTTTGCAAAGGGGCAAGCCAACCCCTGTTCCTTTCTCTTTCTTTGTACCATAGGAAGTCCTGGCCCTGAAAACAAACAAATCCTTCTGATCCGCCTGCGAAATGGTCACTCCCTTATTGGAAACGGACCACCTCAGCTGATCTTTATCGATTCTTAAGCCTAGTTCAATGATAGAATCCTGATCTGAAAACTTAATTGCATTATCCAGCAGATTTTTCAGGATTATCTTAATCTCATTGATCTCTAAAGAAATATTCTGGTCCTCTCCCTCTATACTAACCTCAATCTCCTGATTTTTCTCAGTAGCCTGGACCAACATCATCTCCTTCATCTCCAGTGTCAGTTCTGTCAAGCTAATCTGATGGAGTTGAACAGGCCTATCCTCCAGCTCAGTCATTACCCAGCTCAAGGTATTGTTCAGCACTTTATTTAAATGAAAACTTTGTCCTTTCAAATTCCTGAGTATCTGTTCCATTTCTCCAGGTTCGAAAAAATCCTTATCAATCATATCAAGTGTCATATTTAGCATTCCGATAGGATTTTTTAGATCGTGGGAAAGAATAGCAATCAATCGGTTTTTTTGGTCATTCAGCATTTTCACTTCCTCCAGTGTTTGCTCCTGTCGCAGCTTGATTGCATTCAGTACCTGGTTTTGATTTTGATAGCTTTTTAGGAAAAAATGAAGCACTGTAAATACAAAAATGCTTATCCAAAGTATGGTGACTGTATGGTCATAAAATTGATTTTGTGCCCCATTATAATAATTAACAACCTCTATATATCCCTGAACCTCTGCATAAAACAGGAAAAAGAACATTGCTAACGAGCCAATAAACCAAGCAACCTTCTGCCAACCGCGAATCAACAAAGAAGAAACGACCAACATCAGAAAAAAAGCATAAATTGTAGGCCCGTCATTTCCGTCATTATAAAGGAAATTGAAGCAGATTACTATATGAGCAAGCAGCAGCAGAATATTTAACGTAACCTGGATCTTCCCATATCTAGAAACTAAAAAATAAGCCCCCAAAAAAGGGAAGGAAAGTCCTATTTTCACCCAAACAATCACAGGGGACATTCCCAAAAACACATCTGAAATTCCCAACAGCAATAATAAAGCGAAAGCTAAAAGCGCAAATATCATTGCTATTCGCCTCTGGATATATTCCAGATTAGTAACATTATCTTCAGAAACCCTTAAGCCTTTGGTCAGCAACATAAAAAACAACTAAATGAAAATCAAACTATCAATGCAGCCCCCCAATTCTCCCGAGTACGCATAGTAAGGGCAAAAATCCAACTTCTACATCCTGGAATACTATTCCTTGGAATGAAGGGCAATGCGGTTCCCTTCAGAATCCAAGAACACCCCCATATAACCGAATTCTGATGAGATCTTCCTTTTAGGAAGTTGAACTATACCGCCGGCCGCTTCTACTTTTGCCAGCTCGATGGAAACATCATCGGAAGAAAAATAGAGTAAGGGACCCGCAGTATTACTTGGCTGATAGAAGTCCTTATGCAATACCAAGCTTCCACCAACTCCAGGAAACCGGGTCAACTGAAAATCCCCCAAATCAATTTTCTGAAGTTCACAGTCGAAAACTTGCTGATAAAAGTCTATAGCCCGGTCCATGTTTGTAACAGGAATTTCAAACCAGCTTATCGACATATCGCTCATGACAAATTGCATTTTTAATAATTACAATCTCAAATTTAACGATACATTCAGAAAATCAGTAGTAAAAGATCAAACTCTTGTGAGTTTTATGGGATAAGTTTTTCCTGCATTCCATTGGCAGACATAAATGTTCTCATCCTGATCGATGCACACATCATGACAATGCTTAAAGATTGCTTCGGACTGCACCATCAATTGTAATTCACCATTTCTATATTCAGGGGCTGTACCCCCAGGATTCGAAACTACCTTGTTGTCTTTATCCAAAATAGTCACAAATCCGGAATCAGGTGTCTGCTCCAAATATCTCAGTCTAGACCAACATACTCCAGCATATAAATTTTCTCCATGAATCACCGGACGGCAAACAAATGCTCCAGGTAAAAATATAGTCTCTAGATATTCTCCATCAAGGGTAAACCGCTTAAAAGAATTATGGCCACGAGAGGTACAAAGCAATGTTGGAGCCTTCCCTCCACGCTGATCTACAGTGATGCCATGTGCCGTACTGAACTCTGCATCGCCAGATCCACTTCCACCGAATTTCCGGACAAAATTCCCGTTTTTATCATAATGAAGAAAAAACTGAGAACCATAACCATCCGCCACATATAGATCTCCATTAGGGGCTACAGTAGTTTCAGTGGGTACAAAGGGCATTTTTTCACTGTAAATCCCTTCTTTTACCGGCGCTGCTATTTCCGCCACTTGAGCTCCGTCAAGCGTGGTCTTTACCACCCTACCCGCATTATCGGATATCCAGAGATATTCAGCATCACCTTCATCTACCAGAGTCAACCCATGCGCACGATCCATTCCCAGCGTCCAGGAATTAAGAAATTTACCCGATTGATCGTAGACTATAACATTGTTCTT
This sequence comes from Algoriphagus resistens, assembly GCF_001442615.1. Classification (GTDB taxonomy): domain Bacteria; phylum Bacteroidota; class Bacteroidia; order Cytophagales; family Cyclobacteriaceae; genus Algoriphagus; species Algoriphagus resistens. The sequence goes on from NZ_LMXN01000015.1 coordinate 42,672, forward strand.
AGGCTCGTCAGTCACCATAATCATCCTTCCTTTCCGGTCCATTACCATCTCATGGCAATTATTCACCGGCACTTTGGCAGGATCCAGCATACCCCATTTCAAGTCTATTTTATATTGGAAATTCCCGTGCCCAATTAGCTTGTCACGGTTTTGGGCAAAAGAAATAGCGGGTGAAATAGACATAGCAAGTCCTAATAAGGAGGTATTTTGGATAAACTTTCTTCGGTTCGAATTCATAGATACAGTCAAGACTTCAATTTAAGGATTACAATCGAAAACTGAAGAATTATCCATATTTTAGATCAAACCTAAAATCAACCAAGCATGAAAACTCTCGTCAAGCTACACTTACTCTTACTGTTTTTGGCATTCCCACTTCTGAAACTCCAAGCACAAGAAATAGCACTGCAGCTTTATTCTCTCCGCAATGAAATGAAAGTAGACCCTATAAAGTATCACCAGCTCATTTCGGAATGGGGAATCTCAGCACTGGAAGGTGGCGGGGAATACGGAATGACCAATGATGAGTACGCCAAACTTCTCGCAGACAATAAGCTACGTGTCATTGGCGTAGGAGCTGATTATAATCAACTTACCAAAGATTTGACACCCATAATTGATCAGGCAAAGAACTATGGGGCAAAATATGCCACTTGCTATTGGATCCCCCATACTGATGGGCCTATTTCCATCGAGGAGATCAAAATTGCTACTGCGCTTTTCAATGCTGTTGGTGAAGAAATGAAAAAGGAAGGGATCACTTTTCTTTATCACCCGCATGGCTATGAATTTGAAAAGGAAGGAAAAGGAGTTGTACTAGATTACATGCTTGAAAATGCCAAAAATTTTGGTTTCAATCTCGATGTTTTCTGGATAAAAATGGGCGGTGGGGATCCTTTGGCTATTATGAAAAAATACCCTGGAAAATTCCCCATTCTACATCTGAAGGACCGTAGAAAAGGAACTCCAGGATCAAAGGATGGTCACGGTGACGTAGAAACAAATGTAGTGTTGGGTACAGGAGACATAGCTATTGCCGGTATAATCAAGGAGGCGCAAAAACAAGGAACTGACTACTTGACCATTGAAGATGAAAGTTCGAGATCTGTGACACAGATCCCCTTGAGTGTAGCTTTTATCAACAGGGAATTGGAGAAAAACAAGTAAGCACAATTCTAACCATTCTACATCAACCTCATCTTCAACCAGTTGAATAACTAAAAGTGTAGCAATTACTAAAATCGGGAGCATTCCCCCTATTTTGTATTTTCTTTACAATCACGTTTAACAAAGAATCTCTTTTCAGTGTATGGGTTATTATGATGTAGCGGTAATAGGTAGTGGTCCAGCAGGTGCCATGGCTGCATATTATTTGGCAAAAAAAGGTGTGTCCACGGTTATTATTGAAAAGGAAACTTTACCTAGGTACAAAACCTGCGGGGGAGGTTTGGTTTTCCGTGCTCGACGAAAGTTACCGTTTGATATCTCTGCAATTGTAGAGCGCGAGTTCTTTTTAATCAAAATCCACCTGGAAGGTGAGCAAAAAGTTCTTAGTACCGAGCGTGATGTTCCTGTGATAAGTATGGTAATGAGGGACGGATTCGACAGTTTTATTATCCAAAAAGCGAAAGAACTTGGAGCTCAGCTAAAAGAAGGGCATAAACTCACAGACATCACCTTTGGAAAAATCCCTGTCCTCCATACAAGCCAGGGGGATATACATGCCAAAATGATCATCGCAGCAGACGGCGCTCTAAGCCCAACAGCTAAAATAACCGGATGGAATGAGACCCGGAATCTTATACCCGCTTTGGAATATGAAGTGGAAGTTAATCCAGAGGATTTCGAACGCCTATCCAAAGAAGTCCGGTTTGATATGGATAGTGTTCCACATGGTTACGCGTGGAGTTTTCCAAAAAAAAACCACCTATCTCTGGGTATAGCTTCTACCCGTAGGGAGAGGATTGATCTCAAAGAATATTACAAAAAGTATGTAGAAAAGCTTGGTATCAAAGAAATCCTAAGTGAAAAAGCCCACGGGTTCCAGATTCCCATCTCTCCCCGTACCGATGGCTTTTATAGAAAGAATGTTTTCCTGATCGGAGATGCGGCAGGCTTTGCAGATCCAGTGACAGCAGAGGGGATTTCCAATGCCTTATTAAGTGGCGAAATGGCTGCTGAAGCGATTATTGAGTCTGGTTTGGATCCGGATAAAGCCGGGGCACTTTATGAGCAAAACCTTGAAAAAGATTTGCTGCCGGAGCTTAAAACTGCACAAATAGCTTCAAAGTGGTTTTATAGCCATAGAATCATCCGTAATCTGATTTTGAAAAAGTACGGTGAACAAATTGTCTCCCGGATGACCGATTTATTTATTGGCAACAGAAGCTATCCGAAAGACTTTATGAAAAGCTTTAAAAATAAAATCAATGAGGCTAAAAGATCACTGATATAAACATAGTTTCGTGAATATTGACTTTAATACAATTTCATCAACCAGGCATATCATCAAAAAGGAGTGCAGAGAAGTATACATTTAGAATTCTTCCTATCAATCCTTTACAAAATTTGATTTAGCTTAGCTTTATTATAAATTCCAAAAACAATTTACATACATATGCAAAACAACAAACTCTTTTTATCGGCATTTGCCCTTATTTTCTTTTTCTCGGTTTCCACAATTTCTTTTGCTCAGCTGCAGGCTCCGGCACCAAGTCCCTCAGCATATGTTTCTCAAAATGTAGGTTTCACTAAAATCAGCATTGATTACTCCTCTCCTGCGGTAAAAGGGAGAAAAGTATTTGGAGAATTGGAAAAATATGGAACTACCTGGAGGGCCGGCGCAAATAATCCAACAATTATTGCGTTCAGTACACCTGTCAGTATAGCTGGTAAAAACCTGGCAGCAGGCAAATATTCCCTATTCATCACCCCACAGGAATCAGGTGATTGGACTATTCATCTGAACAGCAAAGCAAACGCAATTTATGACTACATGAAAGACGGCAAGGTGGATGAAGAAGCTTTGGCCAAAGATGATGCGATAGCGATCAAGACAGCCCCTATTGCTTCTCCTGAGACATTTGAGAGACTGGCGTACTTCATTTCTGCCGAGGACAACAAAGTAGCTTCAATTACTTTTATGTGGGCAGATGTGATGCTTACCTTCATGGTAGATACCCAGGTAGATCAAAAATTGGAGCAATTCAAAGGCATATTCTAAAATTATTATAGTCAAAAAAGTACCAAAGCCCGGGGTTGATCCGGGCTTTTTTAGTTTTAGTTATTCGCTTTCCTTTTAAATTGTAGTGAGCATATTGCAATTAGCTCCGTAAGATTTTTGAGGATACATACCTTTCTAAGCATGCATAACGCGTAAAAAAAGAAAATATCTTAATTGCTCGGGTATAGCATTTCAATCTAGGACCTAATTGATTATCTATTTGTTCCAATTTTGCAGCCTGTCCAGATACAAATAACTTTCGACAAACTTTCTATGTTCCGGACTGGTCATTCTCTCCAAAAGCTCCAAAGCTGAAATGTAACTTGCCAAATTTCCATTGGAAGAAAAAAACTTACCATCTTCCACAAAAGTCACCAAGCTGTCATCCTGCACGTTAAGGTTTGGATAATCGAGCTGAAGCTGTTTGCCTCCACCTATCCAAGTCACTATTTTCTTACCATCTGCAATTCCGGATTCTCCTATCAATTGAGCTCCGGCGCAATTACTCACCGTATACATGGTTTCTTTGTTTTTTTTCCTTATAAAATCAATAATTGCCGGATTGTGCACCTGAGCGTACATATCATATGCACTCGGAACAAACAGAGCTTCTAATTTCGGACAGTTCTTGAATGTATAATCCGGGACAAACTTCATCCCCTCTTCCGTAGTAATCGGATCCTCCCCTTCAGCTATTGTAATCACATTAAAAAGCTGCTTCCCTTCTTCAGTCAGTTTGGAAAAAACATCCGAGGTAGCTATCACTTCACTTTGGAGCACCCCGTTATACATTAACAGACCTATAGTCGGTAATTTTGCATCGAAAGGTTTTAGGTGTTTTGTCAGTGTATCACCTGCAGTCAGCGTTTTGTCTGCACTTAGTGCATCGATATTTTCCTTTGGCTTGTCGGTAGAGCAACCGCATAAAATTGATACCAGGACCAGCATTGAAATAATTATCTGTTTTTTCATTTTCTCTTATTTTTTAGTAGTTCCAAGGTGCATTGCGAGTTTGTCTATGTCTGAATCATCTATATCCAAGTTTAAGTAAAATTCACAAATAGAGCTTATTAATCTTCGATAACTTGTTCAGCTAGAAACCAGCATATTGATGCATTTTGGTGACCTATTTTCCTATAAAAGGGACAAGTCAAAGCCAACATTAAGCTAAGACACATACCTCTGTTAAAATAATAGTGTCGGTTTTGGAAATCAATTTCCGGCAATCTCTTTGAGGCATGTGCACTATTCAATTACAGTTCCATTCTCTTTCAAAGGATCTGGACTTCTTGCGGAACCATTAAAAAAAGTGTACAGCCCTGCTTAGATCTAACCGCATGTTTAAAATTTGCCGGGGTGTATAAATAGTCACCCTGCCGGAATGTCGTTCCTTCAATTTCGCATCCTCCTTCAAGTACCAGTATTTCTTCACCTCCGGGATGATTGTGATAAGGATACTTCGAACCGGGTTCGAACTTCAAAAGAAAAGTTAACGGTCTTTTGCCTTCTTCATCAAATCTTAGGGGCATCCAACTAATATCTGTACAATCTACTCCTTCCTCTACCAGAGGTGACCATTTGGTGGAAGATGTCTGAACGATGTAATCATGAATATCCGTGCTCATGTCATTAAATTTTAAGTTTATAAATCAGTTTTAATTGAATCCCCACACTGCCTTGCTATATAAGCTCCCAGCCATGTGATGAAACATCCTATGCAAAACTCCACAGTATTTCATCCTTTCGAAATAGAGGATTCCGGAAAAAGCATGTAAGATTTAGCCTACTTGTTCTCTATAGACTTTTGGGGATACTCCGATGTGTTTCTTGAAGAAGTTTGAAAAGTAGAAAGGATCTTTAAATCCGAGCTGAAAAGCAATCTCTTTCACACTTAAGTTTTCATAAATCAGAAGTCTTTTAGCTTCCGAGGCGATCAAGCCATAAACGACCATCTGAGCAGTTTTTCCTGTATGCATTTTGGCCTGGTCATTTAATTTTTGTTCGGTGGTTTTCAGCTTTTCCGCATACTGCGCTAACGTATAGGTAGAATTAAAACTGCTTCTTACCAGCTCTAGAAATTTAAGTAGTAACGCATCCGGTTTCCATATTTCGTCTCCGCGGCAGATCTTTGACCGGTTGATCTCCACCAAAATCAACTCAATTCTTGAATGCACAGATGTGAGATATTGATAAGGCTCCTCTTTCAGTTCCTGATTGATGAGTTTGAATTGCTCTGCCACCGCTTTAAAATTGCTTAAGGCTATTACTTGATTCTCATCGAAGTGACAGAAAAGGCCATTTTCAAAAATCAGCTCTACATCCTTATCATTCTTACAAAAGAAATCATAGATGAATTCAAGGACATATCCTCCCATATCCCTATTTTCTTTGATAAAATGAATTTGCCCTGAAGTGATCGTTACCACCTCATGTTTTGTAAGCTTGAAATCATTCCCATCAATCTGAACAATAAGATCACCCTCTGCGCACCAGATCAAGACATATTTCATGATCCGTCTAGGTTCAACTAAATCAGTTTCGGATAAACGAAAGACCTTTACCAAGAGAAAGTATTGATTAATGTTTCAATTAAAATGGACGCCGTTTCGGTTGCACCTTTAATACGCCAACATACTAATTTTGTTACTGAGGAATTGGCAGGTCATGCAACTCTGCCTACAAAGTTGGCAACAATATGGAAATGTTAGTAAAATCCTACATCAAATACCTGTGGGATCCCGGCAAGCATTTGATATAGGTTTAAAGTTAACAATTGGTACCTCCATCAATTGTAAGGGATGCACCTGTTACAAAGTGGGCCTCAGATCCGGCAACAAACGCCACCATAGAGGCAATATCTTCTGGTCTTCCGAAGCTATTTTGCGCCATTAGCTCCAGCTGCCCTCCCGCATGCTCGCTATCGGCTGGATTCATATCTGTGTCCACAGGGCCTGGCTGAATGAGATTTGCAGTTATGCCAAATGGCCCAAGATCTCTGGCAAGTCCTTTTGTCAACCCTATAAGCGCTGACTTACTCATAGCATACAAGCTTCCCCCTGTGTCTGGCATACGATCTGCCTGGCAGCTTCCAATGGTTATTATTCTTCCACCATACTTTAGATGGGTGACTGCAGCCTGCACCGTCGCAAAAACGCCCTTGACATTAACTGCCATCACACGGTCATATTGCTCTAAACTAAGTTTGGAAATGTGATTGTATACAGCTATTCCGGCATTGTTCACTAAAATGTCCAAGCCCCCAAAATGCTCGACAGTAAATCGAACTGCAGCAATGGCTTGTTCAGCTAAACCTGAATCTGCCTGGAAAGCTACCGCGTAGCCGCCCGCTGAATTGATCTCATCAACTAATTGCCTTGCCATCTCAGCATTGTTCTGATAGGTGATCGATACTTTCGCTCCTTCGGCTGCGAGTTTTCTTGCGATGGCCGCACCAATTCCCCGGCTTCCCCCTGTAATCAATGCTACTTTATTTTCTAATGTTTTCATAGTATAATTTGATTTTTAACTGTCAGACCTGCCTGCCCCCGCCAGGCTTGGTTTCATATGATTATAATTTGTCTTTTAGGGTCATATGGAATCTCGCATGGATTATAATCATCCCAGTGTGTGTCGTTTTCGACATGCTCGATTTCATCTGTTTATAATTGTTTTAAATGGTCAGATGGAATCTTTGACGATCAAAATAATCATTGCCCTGTATGTTTTAATGATGATTTTAATCGTATCGATTTCATATGATTATAATTTGTCTTTTAAGGGCCATATGGAATCTCGCATGCATTATAATCATCCCAGTGTGTGACGTTTTCGTCATGCTCGATTTCATATGATTATAATTTGTCTTTTAAAGGCCATATGGAATCTCGCATGGATTATAATCATCCCAATGTGTGACGCTGGAGTCATGCTCGATTTCGTGTTTGCAAACCTAATTCATGCAGCGTAGTTTTGCAGACAACACGCAAATTGTTAACTACTAACAAAAAAGTAAGTATGCGGAAAAAGGAAAATTCAACCAACTCCATAAATGAAGCCAACCAAATCAAAAATTGTGGAGTAGTATATGCGTTGTCCCTTATCGGAGGCCGGTGGAAACCGACAATTTTGTTCAGTCTGCTGGATGCAAAACAACGATACAATGAACTGCTAAAATCGATAGAGGGTATTTCTGAACGTATGCTGGTCGCCCAATTGCGTGAGCTTGAAACTGATGGTCTGGTGAACCGCACAGTATTTGCCGAAGTCCCTCCGAAGGTGGAATATGAACTGACCGATAAAGGCCGGTCTACTGAAAAAATTCTTAGAGAACTTTCCCAGTGGGGTATTCTTCAACGCAGCGATGGACATCATCACCGCTAGCACATGACCCCCTGCTAAGCAAGGGGATTTCTAAAACTATTAAAGTCGTACTGCGAAGATATAAGGAATTAAATAAAAAGAATCTCTTTTGTTGAGTGAGATGTTCGTATTGCATCCAATAACGCTTGGGAATTAATTCCTGCTCTACTGTATTGACTCGAGTAGAGCAGGATTAGGAAGTCTTAGTAGGCTAAATTAAGAATTTCACATCCTTAATCGGCCTTGACTTGAATAGGCATCACAGAAACACATCGCTATTGAGAAAATTCCCTTTTTTGTTCTTCAAGTACTCTTTGAGTATGCTGTAAAGTGAGGCTTGGTTTAATCAGTTCCTTAAAGAATGGGATCAGTGGTTTCCCTGCTGCTATCCGATGAGGCCAATCCGGGTTGGCCAATGCTGCCCTACCTATGGAAATCAGGTCTGCCTGTTGGCTTTCAATCAGTGATTCTGCAATTTGTATGTCATGCAGCCCCCCATTGGCGATAACGGGTACACCCGCTATTTTTTTTGCAAGGCCACTGGAAGAGCTTCCGTCCCCATACAGGCATTCCCTCGCCCAATTCCCTCCCTCAGCTGCGATATGGAGGTAATCCGCATGCAGTTCTTTTAGAACGGTAAATATTTCTACTGCAGTAGTAGACCCACCCGGCCATCGATACGTGAGATCGTTTACTTTGCTTTCCGATAGTCTGATGCCTACTATAAACTTTTGGGGCACCGCTTCTTTCACAGCAGTGTAAACTTCCATCAGAAATCTCAGGCGGTTATAGGTATTACCTCCATACATGTCAGTCCGTAAATTGGTGTGCGGGGTGAGAAACTGATCAAATAAATACCCATTGGCGGAATGCAGCTCCACTCCATCAAATCCAGCTTTGGTAGCTAACAGAGCTGCTTGGACATAGCCCTTCTTGACTTCTGCCAAATCTTCCTCAGACATTTCTTTGGGGATCGGGAATGGCCCTGTCAACCCACCTTTTTCGGTAGCTCTCAGCCCTTTGGGCTGAATTGCAGAAGGAGCAATGGTTTTTGCGCGGCATTGCGATAGCGACCCTCCGTGCATCAATTGGCCGATGATCAGTGCATTTGATTTATGGACTCCGGCGACCACTTTTTTCCACCCCTCTAGTTGTTCCTGATTTACCAGGCCCGGTTGATTGAGGTCAGTTTGGCTAAAGAGATTGTCGGTATAAATGCCTTCAGTGATTATTAAGCTGAAGCCCCCACTGGCAAAGGCTTGGTAGTAGTCTATCATCGCTCGGGTAGGAACCCCCTCAGAGGTGGCACTTCTTCTGGTCATAGGAGCAACCGCCAAGCGGTTGCAGAGCTTATGCTCTTGTAATTGGATTTGATTAAATAAGCTGTTTGTTGACATGGCATTGAATTTATTTGAAGTTCAAATTTCCAAATAACTCTCCCAAGCCACGTATAACTAATTTAACTTAACTGCTTAAACTAGTTTAATATCTGACTGATTTTCATTCCCAATTCCGCTTAGGAAAACATACGCAATGCCAAGATAGGATGTGTTTTTTTGGACATTCGCTGTAGAAATTCGCCTTTTTACAATTATGCCATTTGTCTGCCTATTACTTTAATAATTGCAGCCAATTCTTGCTTGTGAAGCCCTTTTTGCTCGGCTTCTTCCAAAATTCCCGCTAATGCTTTAGGGAATTCATGTATGACATCTAACCCCTCGAAGCTTTCAGCTATTCTTCTGGTAGCAGCTACACTAATTGGCAATGGGCTTTGAGAAATAGTAAAATCGCCCCGATTGATAACATCAATTTCATGTTTGAAAAACTCAGTAAATCCCGGTGTTATCTCTCCCACGATAGTACTGAAGTCTTCCAACTGCAAACCATACTGCTGTGATAACTTCACCCCATAAATCAACCCTATATAGGAACCGTAAAGCCATGTCAATGTAGCCAGATCCATTGCAGATGCCGCAGCGGCTTTTTCACCCAGGTATTTTAGATTACCCCCAAGAACATCCAAGAAAAATTTATTCTGCCCATAGGCTGTCCGGTTTCCGGATAATAAAACAGTTGTATCTTCCCGTCCCATCTGGTCTGGGGCTACTTGTAATGCACCATTGATATAACTGCCTCCATTTCTTGAAATAATTGCCTCTAGCTCACTCGCTTCAGTGGGATTTCCAGTAGTTAGATTTAGAATGGTTTTACCGGCAATTATATTTTTATCATCCAGTCCCTCGATTATCTCGAGGACAGCATTATTATCAATGACACAAATAACACTAAGCTCCCCGGCACTAATTGCCTCATAAGCAGTTGTTGCATTGTTAACATGTTCTAAATCTGTCATCCTGCTTTTAGAACGATTCCAAACGGTTACCTCATAACCTGCTTCATGGTAAAGCTGTGCTAATTTTTTTCCCATTTGGCCTAATCCAATAACGGATATTCTGTTTGTCTTTTCTGTAGTAGTCATACGTATTAATTGTTGATTTCTGCTACAAATATCCCTTAAGCTCCAGGGGTGATCAATAACCGAAAAAAGATTCGGTATTGAAATCCACATCAAACCCTTGCATTTTTTGATTATTTTTAAGCTTATGAAAAGGAAATTATGTACGTAAGGAAAATTGAAGAGGATTTGGATTGCGGTATCCGGGTTGCTTTAAAAATTTTTGGAGGCAAGTGGAAACTCTGCATCATCGAAGCAATAAACAGGGGTATCACCCGTCCGGTAGAAATTCACAAAAGTATCTCAAATTCCTCTTTAAGAGTTATAGAAATTCAGCTTGCGGAATTACTTTTCTTTGGGGTAATAGATAAATGTTCCGAAGATGTGTATCCCAAAAAATCCGAATATGAACTTACCCCTTTCGGTAAAAGCTTACTTCCGATTGTAAGTCAGATAGACAAGTGGGGAATGGAGCATTCTGACAGAGTTAAGGAAAAGTTATTAAGTATCCACCAGGAATAGAAAAAACAAATTCACAGGTCGCCTGCCTGATAGCGTTTGTCTTTATCTCCGGAGCTAAGTAATTTCTTCAATCACAACTACCTTCATTCCCAGATTAGCCCACCCCCGATCTATGAGTCAGACAATCTCAGCAAATAGTGAAGCTCACATTACTAACACTATACACTTTCGGCGTTACCAACACTTGAATTACCCTCTTTAAAAGAAGGAGTCAAACCTAGTGAGTGTTTATCATAGAATTTTCCCCACCCTGTATTCCCATACATCAACCCACATTATGGAATCCATGACATTAATTTGGGGATTTTCTTCAGGCACTGGCTATAAATACAGCAAGAAACGGGTTTTTACAGCTAGGCAGTAGCTTGATCTTTGCTTGACCAAAAACCTTATAAACAGATGCATAAATCGAGCGAACCTTCTATCCTATATTTTGGAACTCCTGTTGTGCTGCTCAGTAGTGAAAATGAAAACGGCACGTATAATCTTGCACCAATTTCTTCAGCCTTTTGGTTAGGCTGGCGGTGTATAATCGGAATTGGCGCCAATACCAAAACGGCTCAAAATCTGAACAGAAAAAAAGAATGCGTCATCAATTTGCCATCCGTAAATGAAGCAGGTATTGTAAACCGGTTGGCAATGCTTACAGGTTGCGACCCTGTGCCAGAAAGAAAACAAGAAAAAGGGTATCGCTACGAACCAAAAAAGTTTGAAATAGCTGGAGCCACCCCAATGAAATCTGACATTGTTTCAATTCCCAGTGTAAAGGAATGCCCTGTCCAACTTGAAGCCATTGTCAGTGCAATTAATCCTATTGGTGAAGATGAGGTGTCTTTAAAAAACCGGCTAGTTTCTATTGAACTTAAAATTTTGAAAATACGGTTGGAGGAAAACATCCTTATGGGTGATGATCCCAACCATGTCGACCCTGATAAATGGAGGCCATTAATAATGAGTTTTCAGCAATTTTATGGTCTAGGAAATCAGGTTCATCCGTCAGCGCTTGCACAAATACCTGAGCACTTGTACCGACAATCTGCTCATCCCTGATCACACTGAAAATCCAATATGGGAGGTTAAGTTAATCAGGGGTTGAGTAAGCTATCTTTTGAAATGGCATAGAATTTCTTTGAATTTAAATTTCCGGATAACTCCTCCAAGCCATTTATATCAAATTTAACTTAATTACTTAAACTAGTTTAAAATCTGGCTATTTACCTTTCCTTATCTTGCTTAGGAAAACAGGAGTAATGCCAAGATAGGACGCGATGTGTTTTTGGGGCATGTGCTGTTCCAGTGTGGGATATTTTTGGATCAAGGCGTTGTACCGATCTGCCCCGTTCATAGAAATAGCATTCAGTATGCGTTGATCCTGCGCCATACAGGCATTTTGATGCATAATCCGCCAGAACCTTTCAAAAGCCGGAATATCCAGGTATAACTGATCGAGACTTGTTTTATCAAGTTGAAGCAAAATTGAGGGCTCAAGGGCTACTATATTCCTGGAGGCAGGTTCCCGCAAAAGAAAACTTATAGAATCGGTGATCCACCAGTCTTCAAAGGCAAAATGGAGCGTATGATCATTTCCTTTGTCATCCATATAGAAGGAGCGCAAAAAGCCCTTGCATACAAAACTTTCGTATTGGCAAACCTCTCCTTGCTGGACCAAGTATTGTCGAGGCAATAGAGAGCGGATGGTGAGCAAAGAACTGAAATAATCCTGCTCTTCCTTGGTCAGATGGATCCTTTTCAAGACATGGTTTATAATAGATTGATACAATGCAGACTTTTTCCCAGAATCCATAAAATTCAATGTTAACATAAACTATAGGCCACATGGAACTCAACGTTGCTGTGGCCCATAGCATAAATAACGGCCCATTTAGAGCATAAAACCAAAATTAGGTTTACTCAATTTTAACCCAAGGCTACCTTTCTCCAACCCAGTGCGGGTAGATCATTGGTTGCTTTGATACCCTATCGAGTTCTTCCAAATCTTTTTCAGACAACGTCAAGTCTGCGGCTTCTAAATTGTCTATCAATTGCTTTTCGTTGCGCGCGCCTACTATCACGTTGGAAACGGTGGGATTGTGGAGTAACCAGGCAATAGCTACCTGGGGAATACTTCTGTCGTTTTTTACCGCAATCCGTTCAAGTACATCAACTACATCAAAAATAAGCCCATCATTAACCGGAGGGGATCCCAAGTCGCCGCCGGATTTTATCCTGCCTTCTTCCATGGGTTTATTACGTCTGATTTTCCCGGTTAAGCGCCCCCAACCTAGTGGACTCCATACCATTAGGCCCATGTTTTGATCTTGCAACAGGGGCATCAATTCCTGTTCATAATCCCGCCCGATCAATGAGTAATATCCCTGATACACGATGTATTTTTCAAGATTTGATTTCTCAGAAATGGAAAGGGATTTCATCAGTTGCCAGGCCGCCAAATTAGAACAGCCTATGTATCGTACTTTACCGCTCGAAACCATCCGGTCAAGGGTTCTCAAGGTTTCCTCAACAGGGGTGGTATTATCAAACCCATGCATCAGAAACAAATCGACGTAATCGGTCTGTAACCTTGTCAAACTGTCTTCCAAAGCCTTGGTTAAGTGGAAACGGGATGACCCTTTGTCGTTCACACCATCCCCCACTTGAAATGTGGCTTTGGTGGAAATGATGGCATCTTGTCTTCTGCCCTTCAGTGCTTCTCCCAAGACAGACTCTGAATCGCCCTGTGAATAAACGTTGGCCGTATCAAAGAAATTGACCCCACGCTCTAAAGAAATATCTATAAGCCGTGAAGCTCCTTTAACATCCGTTTTTCCCCATTTCCCAAAGAATTCATTGGTACCCCCAAAAGTAGCGGTGCCAAAGCTGAGTACAGGAACTTTTAACCCTGAGTTTCCCAAATTTTTAAATTTCATGATTCCTTTTTTTCATTTTGGATATACTTAATGATACAAAGATCTATCAGTCCACCCGAGGAAGACAGGATGTTCCTCACAGTTTTGGTGTGCGGTTTGTCACACTAATTCAGGCCCAATCGGCTCAGGGTTTCCCTGCTCACGCCTAAAAATGAGGCAATCATCGTTTTGGGAAGGCGCTGGATAAGTCCCGGATATTGATCCAATAGATTATGGTATCGGTCTTGGGCTTTACTGCTGATCAGGCAAAGAACTCTCTTTTGCAGGGCAATGTACCCTGCGGTGGTTTTAACGTGGAAAAAGTGTTCCATTTTAGGGAGTTCTCTGCATAGTTTGATTTTGCTTTCCAAGGTTAGCGCATAGGTAGTGGTTTCCTCTAGGCAATCGATAGTAAACTTGGAATTGGTACCGTGATGAAATGCTTCCAAATCGGTAATCCACCAATTTTCCATAGCGAATTGCACGATGTGCTCTTTTCCCTCAGAAGTGATCCGTGCTGATTTCATCAGTCCTTTTAGGATAAAAAAATTATACTTTACCGAATCATCCTGATGCACCACTATTTGATGTTTTTTAAAGGTTTTTAGCCTGAAATGTGACAGTATATAGGTAAACTCATCATCAGTGAGCTGGATGATTTCTTCTATATGGTCTCTTAAGATTTCTTTCATCAAATGGTGGAAGTGGATTTTCAAAGTTAAACACAGCAGGATTACTAGGGTAGAACACCCTATAAATATAGGATTATCCTCAATGATGCCAGAAATCATTCTCTTTGATTTACTTGGCTTACTTCATTTCTGTCGAGGACAACAAAGTAGCCTCAGTTACATTTATGTGGGCTAATGTGATGCGTGCCTTCTAAGTGAATACCCAAGTGGATCAGAAACTAGAACAATTCAAAGGCATATTCTAAAATTGTTTTTCCCAAAGAAAATACCAAAGTCCGGAGTTGATTCAGACATTTTTTAATGTATAAGGAATTATAATATGAAATACGCTTCTTTGCCAGTAGGTTAATTGGTTTCGGCTTGCTGCCCTTCGGAGGTGGGCGCTCGGCCACTGGATTTGAGAGTTTCAATTTAATTTTGCCCCATGTACAGATTTTGCTTCCTTTCCTGTTTCTTTATTTATTCTTGCAGTCACGGCAAGTATCTTTCAAATGAAGAAGATTCAAAATTGATTTCAGAACTAATAGGAAAATTTATAGTACGTGATTCGCTTAACCAATCCGGAACAATTAATAACAATTTATTGGCCTACGAATATTATGAGCAAGAAAATATCGAAGATGGATACGCTGTTCCTCCACCCTACTATACTAGCTCGAAAAATGAATTTGATTTTATCAATTCAGTTGAATTGAATACATTTTTTCATGATTCTGCTTCTATAGCTCATATTAAGCATCAACTATTGAATTCTAAGAAGATCGCTAAAAAATATAAACTAAGCACTTTGGACATAGTCAAACTAGGGGTTAAAAATAGGGATCCGAATTCATGGTACTCTTTTTTTCTTCCCATATTCAATGCTGACTCCTCTGCTGTTTATCTGCAATACGATTTCTATGCCAATGGTTTAGGAGGTTACGGAGAAGGTAATGGAGCAATTTTCTTAAAGAAAAATGGGGAATGGGAATATCAGGATTTCATCCCGGGCTGGATAAGATGAATTGGTGTCCTAACTTTCTCAATCTCATCTTAAAATAGGATCAAATCACGTTATAAAATAACCAAAGAATACATAAAGAGCTCTATGATTCTGTCTCATGAATCTTGACTCCTGCTTCTTTTTCTATCTTACTGTAACTGTAAACTTATAATTGATCACTTTTTACTCGCTCTTCAATGTTTTCACGGGATTTGCACGGACGCTCTTATAGGTTTGGAAGAAAATCGTAGCCAAAGCCAATCCGAAGCAGGCCAGTGTTGCAAGCAAAACCACCCAAATCTCAATTCCTGTTCTGTAGGCAAATTCCTCAAGCCATCGCTTCATAAATAGCAGCGCCAGTGGCACTGCGATCAGCATGGAAATCAAGATCAATTTGAAATAGGAAGCAGAAAGCATCAGGAAAATCTCAGGCAAAGTCGCTCCAAACACCTTTCTTATACCAATCTCCTTGTTTCTCAACTCAGTGGTATAAGCCGTCAATCCAAATAAGCCCAAACAAGCAATGATAATCGAAATTCCCGTCAACACCTGAAGCAGGTTCGCCATTTTCATTTCAGACTGATAGACTCTTCCGAAATCCTCATCCAAGAAACTGTAATTCATCGGCACACGTGGTTCAAATTGCTTCCAGGCCAACTCCAACTCATCCACTCCTGCCTCGATGTTTCCACCCTGAATCTTTACAGAAATGTAGTCTCTAAGGAAGTAATCGTGCATGTATTCTATCACGAGCGGTTTAATCTCATTCCGAAAAGATTCAAAATTAAAATCTTCTACCATCCCCACGACTTCAAGCGTGGCTTCGTCATTCTCCCCTTCGTTTTTCATTACCAACTGACCGATGGGATCATCCAAAATACCAAGTTGCTTTGCAGCCATTTCGTTGATTACAATTTTGTTTTTGTCCGCACCTGATGTTTCTCCAAAGTTGCGTCCCTTCAGAAGCTTGAACTGATAGGTCTCCAGATAGGAAGCATCCGCTTCATACCAATTCATTCCCTGTTCCAGATCGTTTGTAGGGACGTTGAAAGAACGCATCTGGAACTGGCCTGACATGGGAATTCCCGTAGAAAAGCTCAGTGCCTGTACATTCGAGCTGGACACAAAATGCCCTTTGAAATCCTCTCTTTGTGAATTTTGGATTTCCCCGTCATTATGAATGATCACCAATTGATCCCGATCATAGCCTGGATCAGAATTTTGGATAAAACTCATCTGACGTTGAACCAGCAGTGTACAGATAATCAGCGTAAGTGAAGTAGCAAACTGAAATACCACCAGTCCATTGCGGAAACTGTGACTGTTTTTCCCAACAGATAATTGCCTTCTGATGATCTGAAGCGGCTTAAAAGAAGAAAGATAGAATGCAGGGTAAAAACCTGACAACAGCGTCAGGATTACCACCAAAGCCGGACATATCCACAGGATCATTTCATTTGTGTAGAGATTGAACTGTAAGTTTTTACCGGTTAGTTGATTGAAGGCCCCATTACTGAGAGATACGACTACCAATGAAATGGATACACTGATCAGCACCAATAGGCAAGCTTCGGTGAGAAACTGATAGATGAGTTGGGACTTCCGTGATCCCATTACTTTACGTACCCCCACTTCCATAGAGCGAAGTCCAGCTTTGGCAGTAGCCAAATTCATAAAATTAATACAGGCCAAAAGCAGCACAAATGCCGCCACTAAGGAGAAAATGTAAATGTAACTCTGGTAGCCATTTGCCTCGTGCTCGCGGAGCAAATGTGAATGAAGATGAATGTCCTTCACGGGCATGACTTTCAGGTTGTAACCCGAATTTTCGTCTCCACCCTCCAGCATAGGAATGGCGTAGTTGGTTACGATTTGATCCAGTTTCCCGGCGACCACATCCAGCTTATCCGATGGGAACTTTGCATAGGTATAAAGTATTGCCCATGACCAGCTTTCCATCTCAAAAATCTCAGCATTCATTCCAGGCTCATATACCAGCATATCAAAATGAAAATGCGATTGAGCAGGAATATCTTCCACAACCGCTGAAATCTGCTTTAGGTCTGGGTTATTACTTCCTATCATCAGGCTCTTTCCCACCATCTCATCAGGCGACTCATCACCAAAGTATTTGTGTCCCAAGCTCTCGGTGATCACAACATTCTTGGAATCTGCCAAGGCTTTCTCTTTATTTCCTGCCATCACCTTGAGGTCAAAGACATCAAAAAAGCTAGGTTCCGCATAATAGACTTTTTCCTCCCTAAAAACCTGATCCTTGTTTTGGCCTGAGCCTGGCTGTATGGTGAAATCATTCCATTTCAACAGTCTAGTGACTGCTTCTACCTCAGGAATATCTGCTTGAATCCTCGGCCCAAGGGATGGCGGCGCGGTGGCATAGCTAGCTGTACTATAATCTCCCCAGTGCGATGTAATCCGAAAAACCGATTCAGCATCTGGATAAAAGCGGTCGTAATTTACCTCATCCTGAATGAAGAGCAAAACCATCAAAAAACCCGAAATCCCCATCGTCAACCCTAATACATTGAGAACTGTGTAAAGTCTGTTCTTCTTCAGAACTCTCCATCCGATTTTAAGGTAGTTTTTCCACATGGTTTGCTATTGAAAGATTTGAAAGATTGAAAGATTCGTTTTATCCGTCATTGGTAGAGAGCTAGTACTATTTTTCGAAATAACAAACAGGTTTCTTATCCCTCTGTCGTTCGCAATAACCTAAATCACCAATCGTATATCCGAAATCATAAATACCCTTACTCGCTTTTCAGTGTCTCGGCAGGATTTACCAACGCTGCTTTGATCGCCTGAGAGCTCACAGTCAACAGTGCAATCAAAAGTGTAATTCCACCAGTCCATAAGAACACAGTCCAGTTTATGCTGGTCCTATAGGCAAATGTCTCAAGCCAGTCATTCATGAAATACCAAGTTGCAGGGATGGCGATGATCACAGAAATGAATACCAATTTGGTAAATTCTGAAGAGATCAAGCCTACCACGCTGGTCACAGAAGCCCCCATGACTTTGCGTACAGAGATTTCCTTTTTTCTTCGTTCAGCGATGAAAGTAGCCAAACCGAAAAGTCCCATACAGGATATTATTACAGCCAAACCTGTGAAGAGCGAGGTCAGCTTAGCTGTTCGCTCTTGAGAACTGAATTTACGGGCATGCTCCTGATCCACAAACTTATACTCAAAAGGTGAATCGGGATTAAACTTATCAAAAACCGTCTCTACATTGGCCAAAGAATTTCTATAGTCTCCACCCTCCGAAAATCGAATATGAATGAAGTTCAGGTTCCGTTTTGGTCCCATCACCATAATAGGAATTACCTCATCAAAAGGTGATTCCATAATAAAATCCTTGACTACCCCCACTATGGTAAACTCATATGAATCGTCCTTAATTACCTGACCTATAGGATCTTCAAAACCCATAATTTTCGCAGCTTTTTCATTGACTACTGCCGAAAGACTATCACCTGGATAGGTATAAACATCGATATCCCTACCTGCAATCAGCTCCATTCCTGCCGTTTTCACCAAGTTGGCATCAGTTCCCATTCGACTAATTATTGGCCTGAACTCAGGGTCTTTACCCTGCCATTCCATCCCATCTGTATCAGAATGGATATTCGTCAAGGGAGAAAAAGTATAACTCACTTCGGCCACTTCAGGAAGTGCAAGCAATTCATTTCGGAGTGCAGCTTTATTCTCTCTCATATTTTGAGTTACCGTATGAAAAATCAGATTCTCTTTAGTAATCCCCAAGTCTCTATTTTGGACAAATGTCATCTGGTCTTGCACAATCCATACACTTGAAATCAAAATGACTACCACCGCAAATTGAAACACAACCAAGACTTCCCGGGGCTTCAATCCAAAACTTCTTTTTGAATTCATTTTGGACTTGAAAACCACAGTCGGTTTATAGGAACTTAATAAAAATGCAGGATAGCTTCCAGCCAATATTCCTGTCACAAAGACATAAACCATAGAAATTCCCCAGAAAAAAGGCTGGGTAAATGGACTCTCCAATTCCTGTCCTACCAGATCTTTAAATCCTGAAAAAGATACCGAAACAACGAAAAGGGCTAATAAATAAGCCGCAAGAGCGATTAGCACAGATTCAGCCAAGAACTGTCCTACCAGCATTCCTTTGCCGGCTCCTGAGATCTTTCTAATTCCCACTTCTTTAGATCGCCTATCACTTTGAGCAGTACTCAGATTCACGAAATTGATGGCAGCGATGAGCAAGACTATAATGGAAACTATCCCAAACATCCAGATCATTTCAATTTTGCCACCAACAGACTTCCCATTTTCAAACTTCGAATACAGATGCAGGTTCCTAATTGGAAAAAGGAAATCAGAAACTTCATCCATTTCTGAATTTTTCGCCGTGAAGTCTATAAACTTTTCATTAAATGAAGCAAGGTCTGTCCCTTTAGTTAACATAGTAAAAGTGCGGTGAGAATTATTCCCCCAGGAGTCACCCACCCAGCCCAATACTTTCAGCTTCTCAAAAGGTAAAAATGCCGTAAAAGGGAAGTCTGTGTTTTTAGGCAAATCTTTAATAATGGCCTTGACTTCAAAGTCCATTTGCTTTTCCACTGTGACGGTTTTACCCATAGCCGGAGCAACCCCAAATAGCTTTTTTGCCACAGACTCTGTCAACACAATATTTCCCGGCTCTGTCAATGAAGCTACAGGATCACCTTCCAATGCTTCGAAACTAAACATCTTAAAAAAGCCCGGATCGGTAAAAGTGGTTTCTTCGTAAAAATTATTTTCTCCTACCGTTAAGAGTTGCTCACCCCATTCTGTGATTCTCGCTACCTCTTCCACCTCCGGAAACTGCTCTTTCATAGCAGGTGCGTAGGGTGCAGGGGTATAATCCCAGGTGAACACCTCACCTTGCATTTCAGCGTTTCTCCAGTTCGCATAGACTCGATCCGAATTCTCGTGAAAGCGGTCAACAGACATCTCGAATTGTACCCAAATAAGAATCAATATCGAGGCAGCCATACCGATTCCCAGTCCGGCTATATTGATAAATGCATATCCCTTACTTCTGGTGATATTTCTCCAGGCGATTTTAAGGTAGTTTTTCCACATGGTAGATAATTCTAGGTTGTTCTTAATTCTAGCACTTCATCATTCAGTGTTCATCATTCAACATTCAATTTCGCTTGTTGTCAGTTTCGTGTTATCAGGTTGTCGTTGTTAGCCGGCTCTTGTCTTCCGGACCCTTTAATTCCACTTTTATGCCATAAAGAAAGGCGCAAAACAATTCCCAAAGCTGTAAAAAGTTTAATCACGGAATAACTTCCGAACATTTTTGTCCGACTGCGGTCAATACTTAAGGTTTTCGAAACCACAAAGGGTTGGGTTTTTCAACAAGGGTTGTAGCATCTTCCTTCTTTGGAAAAGTTTCAGTTAGTTTCTACAGCTATACTACCCCAGCAAATCATGTTAGATTTCCCCAAACTCTTCCAAAAGGCTCAGGTGTCTATTCACTTTTCAGACTCTTCACAGGATTCACAATAGCAGCAACTATCGCCTGATAGCTCACCGTAATCAATGCGATGACAAGAGTAAAGACTCCCGCAATTAAAAACACTGACACACCAAGCTCAATTTTGAATGCAAAGGAATCCAGCCAACCGTCCATCGCAAACCAGGCAATTGGTGTAGCCAAGAGAAATGCGGTTCCAACCAGCTTGGCAAAATTGATGGACAAAAGCAGGACGATACTTCCTACTGATGCTCCCAGAACTTTACGGACACCGATTTCCTTGGTTCTCAAAAAAGCAGTATAGGAAGCCAGCCCAAACAACCCAATACATGCAATCAAGATCGCAAGCATGGAAAACACCCCCAAAATCTTGCTTGAAGTTTGCTCATTTTTGTATAACTCCGCCATACTATTATCCAAAAAGTAATACGATAAAGGAACTCCATCAGCCTGTGCTGCCCATTTTTCTGCCAATGATTGCACCACTTCACCCTGTCGGTCCGATGCATATCTGATCGCCAAAAAATTGGTGAAACCAGCTGGGTTTTTGGTGTTGAAAATAGCTAAAGGTGTCACCTTGCTGTGCAATGATTCGAAATTAAAATCCTCAACTACTCCTATCACAGTAAGCTTCGTAGTTACATTTTCCCCGCCAATGGCATTGGTAGTGGTGAGATACTGGCCCAGCGGATTTTCATTTCCAAAAAACACTTTCACCGCTGCCTCATTTAAAATTAAAGAAAGTGAATCATTAAAGGCTTCATCAAAAACCCGCCCCATCTTTGGATTCAGCCCGATTGTTGGGAATAAACCTGCGTCGGCGGCAAACCCCTTGGTAGTCAACACATCCCCTCCTCCTGGCTTGGTAAACTGCACGCCGAATGTTCCTTGACCGGGCACAGTACTCGTCTTTCCAGTGGAAATTACCCCTGGTAAATTTTCTATCTCTTGCTTCAGCGCATCATGATTTGCCTGTCTCCCAAACCTCCGAAGGACAAGCACATTCTCTTTGTCAAAACCAAGACTGGTGGATTGAAGAAAGTGGAGTTGGTCATTGATAATCAAAGTCCCTGAAATCAATACTATCGCAATTCCAAATTGAAATACTACCAGTCCATTGCGCAGCCAATTGCCCTTACCGGTTTGCAATTTCCCTTTGAGAATGCTTATGGTATTGAATCTTGAAACACGGAAAGCTGGATAATTTCCCGCCAAAAGCCCTACCAGCAGTCCAAAAACCAGCAACAGTGGGATAGAAGTGATCATCGCCTGAAAGTCAAATACCAAGTCCTTTTGTGCCAGATTATTGAAATAAGGAACTGCTAAACTCACCAAAATAATCCCCAACAGCAGACTAGTGAAAGTCAGCAATATAGCCTCCATTAGAAACTGGGTAATGATTTGGCCCCTGCCGGAGCCCATCGCTTTTCTAACGCCCACTTCTTTTGCCCTGTCTGCCGATCTAGCTGTCGCCAGATTGATGAAATTAATACAAGCCAAGACTAGGATAAAAATTGCAATGGAAATAAAAATATAGACATATAGATAATTCCCATTTGCCCGCATTTCAGCTTCCAGATTGGAATGAAGATGAATATCAGCCAGAGGCTGAAGGAAATAATGATAGCCATTTCCGGTAGCGGTATAATCAGCATAGCTTACTCCCAAATTCCGCTCTATTTCTCCTGAAGCATATTTGTCTACTAATTCTGGGATCTCTGCCTCCACTGCGTCAGGACTCACATTTGGATCTAATTTCAGGTAAGTATATGCTGAGAAAGAAGTATAATTAGCCTGATTTACGAAGGGATGGGAAGCAGTAGAAAATAGATAATCTACCATCATATGCGTATTCTCCTGAAGATCTCTCATCACTGCAGTGACCTCATATTCACCCTGCCCCTGCTTGATCGTTTTTCCAATTGCTGTACCTCCTTTGAAAATCCTATCGGCCACAGATTCAGAAATCACCACTGTATTCGGTTCTGTCAACGCTGTTTTCTGATTTCCCTTAACCAGTTCAAAATCGAATACTTCAAAGAAATTAGAATCAGCAGCAGCTAAAAAATCCTCCTCAAACAATTCCTCCTCGTAAGACACTATATTGCCAGTACCATAATAAAACAGACGGGTAGCAGCTTCCACGCCTTTTACTTCCTTTTGGAAAGTTTCTGAATAGCTATGTGGAATGATTGCATAGAAACTCACATGATCAGGATAGACCCGCTGCAGTGCCACGCGGTAGATATTTTCATGATCCGGGATAAACTTATCATAAGACAGTTCATCTTTTACATGGAGCATAATCAATATGCAGCTCAGAAATCCTAACGTCAACCCCAACACATTGATACTGGAGTAAACCTTATTTTTCTTGAGGTTTCTTATTGCAATTTTTAAATAGTTCTTCCACATTTTTCACTGATTTAAAAATTGAAATAGTTCAATTAATTGCCCGCTTTGGCAGATTTGATAATTGGTTTAATTCGAATTCCAATTAAGTAATACCTTTGATCTTTACGCACAAGGTATTATAATACATTGCAAACGACCATTGAAGGCCTCTTAAGGATAAAGCAAATACTTCAAACGCATTTCCTTATACGCAGAAAGCTCAGGTTCCCAGCCAGCTCTAATAACTTCCATAGGGACATCATCGATGATTTGCTGTCTGAAATCTCCTCGCCCAATTTGGATTTCTATATTGTTCATCTGGTTGCTAAACTTAGACTCAAAAAACTTCTCCTTTTCCGGGCTGGCTTTGTAGAGTTCGCGTATCCACTCAAAATTAATCTGCCCGCTCTTTCTCAATAGCTCGGTGTCGTATTCACGCAAATCAATTCCATAGCATACTTCGTCCATGAAAATAGGTGTTTCGGCCATTCCTTTTATACCTGTTGGCTTAAAGCTGAAATCATAAATACCCTTATAAGCTGGGCTGCCTAATACCGTAAATGGAAAATAGGTTCCCCTGCCATGGTTTATGTAGACACCCTCAAACATGCACAAACTTGGGTAAAGCAGCACCGACTGTGGGGTATTCAGATTTGGCGATGGGGCAACAGGCAAAACATAGGGCATATCGTGTGCATAATTCGCTACTGGAATTACTTGGATGTCTGCCTTTACCTGATTTGTCAGCCAGCCCTCTCCATTTGCCATCATCGCAAACTCTCCTACTGTAAGCCCGTGAGACATCGGAATCGGGAACATACCAATACCCGATTTGTACTTCATATCCAGCACCGGACCGTCGATTAAATAGCCATTGGGGTTTGGTCTGTCCAGGATCAACAAGGGTTTGCTGTTTGCTTCGCAAGCCTCCATCAAACGAGCCAAGGCATTGATATTGGTATAAAACCTCACGCCAACATCCTGAAGATCATAGATCAAAATATCCACATCCGCCAGATCGGCTGCACTCGGCTTATTCTTCTTGCCATAAAGCGATATGATTGGGATGCCTGTCTGCTCATCTATTGCATCACTTATCTTGGCACCTGCACTGGCATTTCCCCTAAAACCATGTTCCGGCCCAAAGACTTTTACTATGTTGATTCCCAATTTTTGCAGGCTATCCACCAGATGCGTTTTGCCAATGATAGAGGTTTGATTGGCCAGAATAGCGACCCTTTTTCCTTCAATTAAATGCAGGTACAAATCAGTTTGCTCTGCCCCTGTTTTAATTTCTTGTACAGGTTCTTCAGTTTGGTTTGCAGCAAGTTTTGTAGTGCAAAAGCAAAGAAGCATGCTTAGCGTCAAAAGTAAAGTGGATTTCATCTTTATTGGGAAAGTAAGTTTCAGGTTTTTTAAAAATACATCATTGCGAGGAACGAAGCAATCCCGATTATTCTGCCTTGGTCTGTGTCTTCAAAGACCACTATTATTTCGGTTTGTGAGACAGACCGAGGTGACCAATCCTATCTTGGGCAAAAGATTTTTTGCCCATACGAAAAACCCTTCTACAACCAGATTGCCACGCCTCGTTCCTTGTCCCGCAATGACGGTAAACGAAATCCCAAATCCGAAATCACCTCATTCACTTTTAATTGCCTTCACAGGATTGGAATTGGCAGCTTTCAACGATTGAATGGTCACCGTCAGAAGAGCAACTCCCATGATCGTGGCAGCGGCTAAGGGTATAAACCACCACTCAAAACTGATCTTGTATTGGTAGCCATTCAGCCAGTCCTGCATCACCCAGAATGCCAGCCCCGAGCCGATGACAATCGACAGGAATACAATGAGGATAAATTCCCTATTGATTACCTGAAGAATAGATAAGGTGGAAGCTCCCAACACTTTTCGGATCCCGATTTCCTTTGTCTTTTGCTCTGCGATATGGGCTGATAAGCCTAACAGACCCAAACAGGAAATGATGATGGTCAAAATGCTGAAGTATTGCGCCAAGTCTCTGAGGCGCACATCTTCCTGATATAGACGCGCATAATTTTCATCCATAAAGCTGTATTCAAAAGGGAATTCAGGATTGAGGTTGGTAGCAACATTTTCCAAGTAAGCAATCGTCTCTTGGATTTGGTCAGTATTCACTTTTACATACCCTTGCCAGGTATTGGCTGGATCTAACAGCAAAATAGCCGGAGCCACATTTTGTCTGAAGCTTTCGAAATGGAAATCTTTTACTACTCCGGTAATAGCTCTTTCTTCTTCCCACAACCTGAAAAACTCAGATCCTTCGTGGTCTTTTTGCATCAGCTCATAGGCAGCCTGATTTAATATGGCTCCCGAGGTAGAATCAGCCCCATTTATTCGATCAAAATCCCTCCCTTTCATCAACTCCAAGCCAGACGTTTTCAGAAAATCATAATCGACACGGATGATTTCAAAAAGGGCTGCATTTTCAGGGTCTTTTCCTTCCCAGGAAACTCCTCCCGAATTGGAGTTTCTCCCCAAAAAACCAAAGGAGGATCTGCTGACGGATTCTATATTTTCATTCTTTTCCAGTTCAGCTTTAAAGACATCAAAACTTTCTAAAAGCTTTCCTTCCAAAGGAATCTGAATCAGTTGATCCTTGGAATAGCCCAAATCCTGGTTCATCGCAAAACTAATCTGCTGATACACGACCAAAGTGGAAACAATCAGAATAGTTGCTAGAATAAACTGGAATAACACCAATCCTTTTCTGGCAATCACCACCCCTTTACTTGCTTTGGTAAAGGACCGAAATACCGAAACAACCTTGGTAGCTGACAGATAAAATGCAGGATAGCTTCCCGCTACAATCCCTGTAAAAAGAATAATTGAAATGAGTTGCAGCCAAAAAGCCCCAGTCCCATAAGGCACATACATTTCTTTACCTGTCAGGTTATTGAATATGGGTAAAGTAGCCTCCACTAGGAGCACCGCGAAAATCGCTGAGAAAAACGTGATCAATAAAGACTCAGACATAAACTGCATGACCAGCGAACTCTTATCAGCCCCTGCCACTTTCCTTACGCCCACTTCCTTGGCTCTTTTCTGGGATTTGGCAGTGCTGAGATTCATAAAGTTGATACAGGCAATAATCAGCACAAATAGGCCGATCATGGCAAAAAGCTTCACATTTTTGATTCTACCTTCTACTTTTTGACCATCTTTCCAACTGCCATGTAGGTAATAATCTGCATATGGGTAAGCGAACAGACGAACGTTTGAATCTTCGTTTCTATCCTTGATATAATCCTCCATGCTTGCAGAAAACTTCTCTCCGTCTACCCCATCCCGTAGTCGTATGACAGTTCTTGGACCATTGTTCCCCCATTCCTCCAGCCAGTCATTTTCCTCAAAAAAGACAGAATAGGGAAGCACAAAGTCGAATTGCATCGAAGAACTAGTCGGAAAGTCCTTCACCACACCCTGAACGATGAAGTCTTTGGAATCTGTCCCACCTTTGATTTCTACATCCTCACCCACTACATCGGTTCTTCCAAAAAGCGAAATCGCCCCGCTTTCTGTCAAAACCACATGGTTACTTTCAGTGAGCATGGAATTGAGATCTCCCTCCACCACTCCATAGTCGTAGATTTTCAGCAAATCAGGCATAGCATACAAGCCTTCCAGCTTGATACGCTTATCCTCCTGAATAAACAGCAAATTCTGCATCCAGGTATAGGTGGCGGCATATTCCACATCCGCCAAGGTTTCCTTCATGCTTTCAGCCAGGACACCTGGCGTAGAATTGGTCGTGAAAATATCCGCCCCATAGGATTGATGCTCCATCATCTGATAGACCCGCTCTACCTGAGGCAAGTCCTTATTGACGTTCATCTCCGAACTCACCCAAAGTCCGATCAGAATTGCTGCCCAAAGCCCGAGTGACAACCCGAACAGATTAATGAAAAAGGTGAGTTTATGCTTTGCAAAACCTCTTAATGCAATTTTAAAGTAGTTCTTGATCATGGCTTCGGATTGGAAGATTGAAATATGGAAAATTGAAAAATTAGAGACAACCTTTCATATCTATTTGATCCTTGGTTGGTGTTCTCAATTTTTTGTTCTAATTCTAATGCTAGATCTAATTAAATAGATGCATCTGGACAGCAACTAGTTGCATAGCCAATGCCAAAAGGATAAAAAAGGCCTTTAGTGAACGTATATGTGGATTTACCTGAATCCCTTTGTCCGACTTTATTGGTTTTTGGTCGCTTTCGGACGAAAAAACAAAATCAGATGTGAGAAATCTTAAATCCACCTCCTGTGTTTATTATTTTTACTTTCTTATTTTAAAATTCTGGCTTCCGCTTTTAAGCTCCGGAACCCCGCCCGGCGTAGTCAATCAATTCTTCACTTTAGCTAGTATTGGTACGTTAACTATTAAAATACTCCATCAAGCATCGCCATCAAATTCCTTCTCCTTTTGTAATCCTTTTTTATACTGTTGGCTATTTCAACAGCTTTTATTGGGTTTACTTTAAAAATAGACTGTAGTAAATTGACAATTGATTCATAGTGGTGATCCCCTGTGTAGGGCAGTTCCTTATCGATCAGTTTGATGAAATACGCGGTGGCATCACCAGGATATTTTTCGCAATACTTTTTGAAAAAATGTAAAATAGATTGATCATCCAATGTATTACTAGCCAGAACAAGTTGATGTGCCTCGTCAATCCTATCCTTTTCTATCAAATATTTCAGGTAAAAATGGTGACTCGCCGATTTGCCAATTTCCTCAAACTCTATTCTTTTGTCCGGGTAAAATTCGATTACCCTACCCAGTAGGGTATTGGTTTTATAAGTCTTCAAACCTGAAATCAAATCCTCAAAAATAGGCTTGCCTCCAGCGTTTTTTAAATAAACCAACTTTAGAAAAAGGTCTTCAGTAAATACCCAAGGATTGGAATTTGCATCCCTCAAAGCTTCAAGATATTGGATGGCTGTTTCAGGTTTTTGGAGTTGTACCAAGGTGTCCACCAATTCTAGGCAGAGACTTTTATCCGAATGATAGATTTTCTCCAGGATATATGCCCTTTCCTCAAGGTTCAGTATATCCCTCAGGAACCTGTAATAGTGTGCATGATTAGGTTTATCTTCCCTGCTAAGGGACTTGAGAAACACCTCCTTCATCAATGGCTTTTCCGAATCCTTATAGATCAGATGAAGCTCGTTCCCAAAATTGGAAAATGTTGAATAACCAGAGGATTCCAATTCCTTTTCAACTTTTTCTACAAATTCTATTTTTTGCCCAAACGGCAGGATAAGGATATATCTCTGAATCACTGCTAAAAAAGTATCACCTTCAAAATATTCCTCAGGATAATCGCGATAAAGCATGCCGTCATCCTGGACTTCCTCGATTTTCTGGATGCAAAAAAGAAATAATTTTCCCGTTTCTACAGGAAACCGATCCCATAAACCTGAGAGCCTTTCGGATAAACCTTCCAGACTGGCTTCAAATTCATAAGGCTCGTATAATAAATTTCTGTCATCAAACAGGCCCTTTATATCTTTGGCTATGCGATCAAAGGCTGTCCTTGCCTTATCAACATCAAGGTGTTGATTGCTCACTTCTTCCCTAAAACTGTTCGGGGCAAACTTTAGAACTAATTCTACTAGTTTTTCTTGGGGTAGATTTTTTACAAAGGTGGTAAAATCAAATTCAGGCATAAGCTATCGTATGAGGGATTCTGGTAATTTTGAATTTTGTCAATTATAAAATTCTACTTTAAACAGGCTCTGCAAAATCTTGGTTAAAGTTTACTGAGCTCATCCAGCATGGCCGGTCGTCGGGGGAATTTTTCTCTGAGTTGTTGCGCAATAGCTTTGATCCTGGCTGACCCGGAAGGGATATCCTTCATGACTTTCTTCATTAATCTCGCCAGTTCGGCATAAGCAGATCGATCATTGGCCAGCTCCCCCTTTTTTAAGAACAAGGGTATGTACATATCCATCATCGCATCCGGGAAATGTCCATACAGGTGAGGATGATACTCCAACACTGACCTTAGACTCCTTGCATTTTGCACCAGCGTAAGCAGTCTATCCCACATGTTCTCCTCGATATAAATAGGCCCAAGCTCCATGAGAAGTGCATCATTTGTGCTCCATAAATTTCTGGACAACCTGTTTTGCTCAGCTAGCACTTGTGCTGTCCGCTCTGAAATAAATTCCTCAATTAGCGGTTTCCACTCTTCATCGGTATAAGTAGATTTCCACTGCAAATAATACGTCCTGTCCAGACCCCGATCAAAAGCCAGGTTTTTGCTGACCTGCCTTACAGAAGTCGTATCCCTTTCCAGTGTAGCAATATGCAACAAGTCTTTTTGCCAGTCTATGACTGTTCCTAGATTTCCTTTGGCCTTTGCTATACTGATTCCCTCTTCAATTAGATTCTTGGCTGATTTGTATTCCTTTTGGGCCAGCTGCTTCATCAGCTCAGCTTTCCGTACCGCCACGATATCCATGTTTTCCGAAATTAGCCTGTCCGCTTTATCGTGCTGTCCAACTTTCTGAAAAAAATCAATCAGCATAGTCTTAAAATGTGCACCCCTTTCCTTGCTAAAGCCCCCTCTCTGTATTGAAATTAATTCTCCCACAAACTGAGGATACTCCTCATTCTTGCCCAGCCGTATGGCCAAGGAATGAAAAATGGAGAACAGGTCATCTCCAAAATCACCATAGTCAAAATACAGACTGTTTCGGAGTTCGTTCTTCAGGAATTGGAATAGTTCTTCATGGACACCACCGGAAACCAAATCTTCCTCTGCTACACTTTCAATGAGGCTAATGATATAGGAAATACTTCCACCAATACTACCGCTAGAATCGTCACATTCCTGAATGATCTCTGTTGTAGGCAGTAGTAAGGCTTTGGCTACCTTAAAAGCTCCTCTGAAATCACCCTTATGCGCAAATAAATAACCATTTCCTGTCAACGAATCGATTTGAGAAGACACTGCATAGGCACTTCTATAGTTTATATATCCGCGATCTGAGTTTTTTTCAATAATGGATTCAACCAAGGATCTGTACATCTTCACTTGATCAATGCCTGCATCTTTTGAGGCAAAATAGACACGTACCTCTGTTTCAAAGTCAGGATCTTGGATTGCCTGGTGGAGAATAAATTCCCTGAATTCATCTGCTTTTATCTTTAGAAGGAGTTTTTTGAATGAAGTTTCAGCCATGACAGAGCGGTTGATTCGTTTCAGCAACTTTACGGAATAAAGGTTTCAGATACCACTCAAGCTATAGTCAATCACGGGAATTTGACAGTATTTGTCAAACAAAAGATTAATGTTTTACAATTTTTGTGTTACATACAACTTCCACTCAATGGCATATCTGGATCGCCTTCAGCTAAGAAAAGCCCTGGATAAAAAAAGGGAGTTATTGGATTCTGTATATCTGGGAACTTTGTAGTGCAAAGAGCATTGCTGCAGATCGAGAATTGTCAACCTAAGGCCTCTCCTCCCCATTACAGCTTTCTGGCTTTAGACTTCTGACTTTCCATTTTAGCTTTATTGGCCCTAGTAACTAAACCTGCACTTCTTAATTACTGATTTATTTTAAGTAGCTTTTAGGGGCTAGGAAAATCCATTTCTTTTCGAAGGATAAATTTCAAAATGGTGCTTACGAAAGAATATCACTATACCAACTAAAAAAGAATGAACGGTAACGATACCAAACGGCTTTCAAGACTTACCTCCATTTTGTTGCAATTACAATCCAAACGCATGGTCACGGCAACAATGTTGGCAGAAAAATACAAGGTAAGTACCCGTACCATCTACCGCGATGTCAAAGCTTTGGAACAGGCCGGAGTACCTGTGTTGACAGAAGATGGAAAAGGTTATTATCTGATGGATGGGTATAGGATTGCACCTGTGGCTTTTACAGAAAGTGAAGCCAACGCCTTAATTACTGCACAGAAGCTAGTGGCAGGTAATAGTGACAACTCTTTTATAGAAGAACTGACCAAGGCTATGGATAAAGTCAAGGCCGTATTGCGTCACAAAACAATAGCTAATTCAGAATTGCTTGCAGAGCGCATGGCCATAAGCACTACCTATCCGAAAGACTTTACTACCAAATTCTTACCCGCTTTACAATCAGCTATTATCAATTTTTCGCTCACTAATATCGACTATCAAAAAGAAAACGAAAATTCTTCTACACTAAGAACGGTAGAGCCCTTTGCTGTCCTTAATACACAGAACAATTGGCTGTTGTTAGCCTGGTGTAGATTGAGAAAGGACTTCCGGTTTTTCAGGATAGACAGGATGAGACGGATTGATGTCCTAGACGAGAAGTTTCAGCCACATAAGCTGACTTTAGAAGAATTCTTTAAACAGGCAAAATGATTTTCAGACCCTTGACATAGGGCTGTCATTGAGAGCTTACAACTTTGTGGTATCATAAACCTTTAATCTAGAAAATATGAAACCACATTTCAAACTCAGAGGACTGGCCACCGTCAACTTCTATGCAAAAGACCATGATGGTGCGAAAAAATGGTATAGTGAATTTTTAGGCCTTGAGCCTTACTTCAATGTGCCGGGCTATACCGAATTTCGAGTTGGTGACTACCAACAAGAATTAGGGATTATTGATAGTAGTTATGCTCCAAAAGGTTATTCTGAGAAACCATCAGGAGCTATTGCTCATTGGCATGTTGACGATTTAAAAGCAACACTCGATAGACTAAATACTATGGGAGCTACCGAATATCAGCCTATCACTGATCATAGCCAAGGGAAAGGGACATTTGTAACAGCATCGGTTGTTGACCCTTTTGGCAATATCCTTGGCATCATGACGAATGTTCATTATCTCGATATTTTAAAACAAAAGAATTCCTAAATCATGATGGAAACAAAAGATGGAAAACAAGCTGTCTATGCCAAAACGAGACAGGAATGGCGTAATTGGTTGCAGGATTATAGTCAAACCGAGCAATCCGTTTGGCTGATTTTGTACCATAAAAAAAGCAAAGTTGAGAGTGTTAATCTTATCGAAGCAACTGAAGTAGCTTTATGTTTTGGCTGGATAGACAGTCTATGTAAAAAACGAGATGGAGAAAGCTATTATCTGACTTTTTCTAAGCGGAATGAAAAAAAAAGTAACTGGAGTAAAATAAATATTGAGCGGGCCGAAAGAATGATAAAAGAGGGTAAGATGACTTCCTACGGTCAACGATTAATTGACATTGCCAAACAAAAAGGTAAATGGAAATTTTGCTAACAGAATCCCATCAAAAGTGTGGAAAACAGATGATTCTTCATTTAACCCGGAATTATGCATTAGGTTTCGTTATGAAGGCATTAATAGCAAGAAAATCAGGATGTTTGGAAACTTAGGCATAGCACCACTTCGGTGAAGTTAAAAACAGCAATGCAATGACTGATTTTGAAGCAATTAATGGTTGTAATAGAATTGCTAACGCATATTTCGGGGTTTAAAGCTTGTCCGTTGAGCAGTCTTGGAATAATGACGACTTTATCCAATGGTAAATTTTTGATATCGGCCATCCCTACGGTATTTAGTAGAACGAGAACCAGCACTGTAGTGATCCCAACCCCGAGGACACAGGTCAGGAAATTCATGAAAAATATTTGTCCTAAATAAAGAAAATTAAGCTTATAAGTCCCAGAGGGACGGTCGATAGCTACACCAACTCTTTAAAAAGGAATTTTCCCTTTGTGGTCTGTGTGCTCCACAGGCCACGGTGACCAACCCTAACCCTTACGTAAAACCCTAAACTTACCTTACCAATAGTTGGTCTGTGAGTACATACCGAGACAAAAGCAAGCCTTTCGAAATCCGAAATCCAATTATTCACTTTTTAGGGAATTCACCGGATTCGCTGTCGCCGCCTTAATCGATTGATAGCTGGTCGTCAGCAAGGCAATCACAATAGCAAAGAGTCCTGCTCCCAAAAATACCTGCCAGCCTAGCTCCTGCTTAAACTGGTAATCTTCCAGCCACTTTTGCATGGCCCACCAAGCGATAGGTGAAGCAATCAGGAAGGCGATCATCACAAGCTTTGCAAATTCCTTGGAGAGTAATACCACAATGCTTCCTATGCTGGACCCCAGTACTTTCCGGATTCCTATTTCCTTGGTTCTTTGTTCTGCTGTAAAGGCCGTTAACGCAAACAAGCCCAAACAGGCGATTACAATTGCAAATCCTGCGAAAATGCCAAAGACTTTGCCTAGTCGGGTTTCAGAAGCATACATTTGACCGAATCGATCATCCAAAAAAGAATAGGTAAAAGGTTGCCCCGGAGCCATTTCTTGCCATTTTGACTGAATGAAACCTACCACTTCGTCTGTATTGGAAGAGTTGAATCTGAAGGAAGCTATACCATTTGGCTTGTCGCTTAGAAAGATCATCACAGAGCCTATATTTTCTTTGAGCGATTCGAAATTGAAGTTTTTCACTACGCCTACCACAGTCTT
Source organism: Algoriphagus resistens (assembly GCF_001442615.1). GTDB lineage: Bacteria > Bacteroidota > Bacteroidia > Cytophagales > Cyclobacteriaceae > Algoriphagus > Algoriphagus resistens. The sequence goes on from NZ_LMXN01000015.1 coordinate 76,236, forward strand.
ACTTTCCAATTCATCCAAGTTCGCTGTCTGGTTATCACCAGCCAGGGTATAGATTTTTTGACCTACGGGGTCGCCCACAAAATTGAATTGCTTTGCAGCAGTTTCATTCAGGATCACCGCACTGGAATCAGAAGGGAAATCCATGGAAAAATCCCGTCCTTCAGCGATTTCCATCCCCATAGTCTTCACGTAGTCGTAGTCCACCTGCCAGTTTTGCAGGCTCACCATATGCTCAGCTTGCTTGGGATCTTTCCCTTCTGCCCACCAAGCCGTGTCGCTTCTCCAGGTTCCCGCCACCGGCAAATACCCAGTAATCGTCCCGGACTCCATCATACTATTTGCCAGAATTTCCCGCTTGAACGTTTCTGCCTGATCCCCTAGCGCATAGACATCTTCTACTGTTATAATTTGCTCCTTGTTAAAGCCGATCTTCTTATTCTGTATGTAATTCAGCTGATTGAAAACAGCAATCGTGGCAATAACCAAAATGATAGAGATGGCAAATTGAAATACCACAAGGGAGCTTCGGATCATTCCGCTTCTCATTCCCATGGAGACATTCCCTTTCAGAATACTGATCGGCTTGAAGCCCGAAAGGAAAAATGCCGGGTAAATTCCTGCCAAAAGACCTGTGGCAATCGCTCCTAGCAGTAGTATCCCATAAAAGTTAAAATAGGAAAATGGAACGACAAGTTCTCTTCCTGCCAAATCATTGAAAAATGGCAGCAAGAGGGAAACCATCGGCACAGCGATCAGAAATGAGATAAAGCTCAGCAAAATGGACTCCATAAGAAACTGACGGATCAAATGTGCACGAAATGAACCCATCACTTTTCTGATGCCTACTTCCTTGGCACGGTTGGCGGATCTCGCCGTGGACAAATTCATGAAATTAATACAGGCAATGACCAGAATAAAAAGTGCCACTGCTATAAATAGGTAGATGTAAGTGATGTTGAAATTAGGCTCAAACTCCCCCATCAGGTCACTTTTCAGGTGAATATCCAGCAAAGGCTGAACTTCATACTCCATCTTGCCACCATCGGCTAACATGGCATCCAACGTGGCTCCTTCACCGAATAATTTACCTAATTCTGGCTCTGCATTCTTTTTGACCAAAGATCTAAGTTTTTGATTTAAATTTTCCGGATCAGCATCGGCTCGGATTTTCAGATAGGTCTGGAAATTATTACTCAACCAGGATGTGTTTTTTGCTTCATCTAAGCCTTCCATGGACAGTAAAAAATTAAAGTGGAAATGGCTATTCTGAGGTATATCTTCATATATGCCAGTGATCCTAAAATTCATTTTATTATCCAGAATCAAGGTTTTCCCCAAGGCACTTTCCTCCGGAAAATACTTCTCAGCAGTGCTTTTGCTGATAGCCATGGTATTGGGTTCCACCAAAACCCTATCCTGATTCCCTTCTAATAGTGTGGTCCCGAAAACATTGAAAAAGTCTCTACTAGCCCAGATAACACCATTTTCCTTAATATTCTCATCTACCTTTTTGACTAGGTAAGACCCGCGTCCCCTAAAATTAACAGCATATTCAACTTCGGGGAATTCTTCAGGAAGTGCCTCAACCATCGCAGGTGGAGCCAGTATCATATCCCAATGATTCCCTCCAAAAATTATATCCGAATGAATCCTATAAATCCGCTCGGCATCTTTAAAGTGCTTGTCATAGGAAAGCTCATTGATCACAAAAAGAGAGATAATCATGCAGACTGCCACCCCTACCGATAGTCCAAGGATGTTGATAAAAGTGTAGAACTTATGCTTCTTTAAGTTTCTCAGGGCGATTTTGAAGTAATTCTTGAGCATGATTTATTGATTTAAAAATTAGAAGATTAGAAGATCAGAAGATTTCAAAATTGAAAGATTCGATTTATCCGTCATCTGTAGTGAGGAACGAGCGCTTCTGCATCGCTCGCAATGACCTACTCTTCACCATAGCTTATTCACGTCACATACCGTAGTAAAGAAATAGCAGAATAATCCTCCTCTTCCAATTAGATGCGCGAAAAGGGTGTTTGGTTGCATTACTTCGTCGAGGTTTGTATCTCCACATTACACTATACCTCGCACCTCACTTTTCATTGTAGCTACCAAAGAGCACATCCCCCAAGCTTCAAATTTTTCAATTTTCAAACATCAAATCCTCTCACTCACTTTTCAGTGAATTCACTGGATTTGCCGAAGCAGCTTTGAATGCCTGATAGCCCACCGTAATGAGTGATATTATAATTAATACCATCCCTGATCCAGCAAAAATCCACCAACTCAGACTTGTCTGATACGCATAGGTTTTCAGCCAATTGTCAGCAAAATACCAAGCCAAAGGCACTGCAATGATGATAGATACCAGAATGAGCTGCACGAAATCCTTGGACACCAACCTCAATATCCCGAAGGTAGAAGCTCCCATTACTTTGCGGACTCCGATCTCTTTCTTTCGCTTTTCTGCCGTGAATGCTGCAAGTCCGAATAATCCCAAGCAACTCAAGAAAATAGCCATCACTCCAAAATATTTTGCAAGCTTGGAGACACGCTGTTCGGAAGCATACAGCGACTGATAGTCCTCGTCCATAAAAGAATAATCCATCGGTTGGGCTGTTCGCCTGACGAAAAGCTCCTCGATTCCTGCAATGGTTTCCTTTTGATTCTGTGTCCCGATTCTCACCATGATCTTTTCGGCAAAACTCTTATCATACTTCAGAAACGCAGGTTTGACATTTTCTTTTAGTGATTCAAAATTAAAATCCCTGATTACACCTATGACTTCTTTGTCCTCTCCCCAAAGGTTCACAATTTTACCGACCGGCTCATCAAATCCGATTGTACGTACTGCTGTCTCATTCAAAATTATCTTTGAACTCTCTTCTCCAAAGTCAGGAGAAAATGCCCGCCCACTCACTAACTCAAACCCCATGGTTTCGATCAAACCCATATTGACCGAAATATTCTCAAATTTCACCTGTTCATCGGGATTTTTCCCTTCCCAGGTAAGACCAATGGTAGAACTACGTAACCCAACTAAGGGGTGACTCAAACTGGAAGCATCTTCTACGCCTGGACTATTTTTCAGCTCTGCCAAAAATGAGTCCAGCTGATTGGGATGAACCCCTGAGGCATTTATCTGAAGGAGATGACTCTGGTCATAGCCGAGGTTTTGGTTTTGGATAAAGGACATCTGCTTACCGATAACAGATATCCCGATGATCAACAGAAGTGAAATCGTAAACTGGAAAACCACCAGACCTTTTCTGGCCAATAACTCTCCAAAACTTCCTTTGATCGTTGATTTCATAACCTCCATGGGCCTAAACTTGGATAGGTAGATTGCCGGATAAACCCCTGCGAAAAACCCTGTTACCAGACCTATGGCTAATAAAGCCAAGATCAAATCAGGTTGAAACGACAAGTTTAACGACTTGGAAGTGACCTGGTTGAAAAAAGGCTGCAAAATATAAGTTGCCACAACAGCCATCACTAAAGCCAAAAAAGTGAGCAGCATTGATTCGACAATGAACTGGGTGAAGAGACCTCCACGACTTGCTCCCATTGACTTTTTGACACCAATTTCCTTCAAGCGGCTCATCGATCTGGCGGTGGTCAAGTTCATGAAATTGATGCAGGCAATGATCAAAATAAAAAGCGCAATGGCTGAAAAGAGTTTGGCATAGCTGATCCTGCCTCCTACAACTTTGCCATCTTCATACGTTCCGTACAGATACGTATCTCCATAGGCTTGAACAAAAGCCGAGACATTACTTCCCTCGTCTTTGGCTTTTATGAATCCTTCAATTTGCTCATTGAAGTCTTCTATATCTGTATTTGGACGAAGGAGTACATAGGTGGAAGCATTGAAATTGCCCCAGTGTACTCCATCACCGAGCATCTGTTTGAAATAGGAAAAAGACAAGAAATAATCATGCTTATCCACATCCATAGACCCCAGATCTTTGAAAACTCCCGTCACTTCTACTTCATTCTGAAAATCAAAAACCTGCCATTTCACAGATTTTCCCAATGCTTCTTTCGGTGAACCGAAGAGTTTGGTAGCCATAGTTTCCGAAATCGCCAAGGAATTGATTCCGGTCATGACCTGATTTGGATTTCCTTCCACAAAATCAACCGAAAAAATATCAAAATAACTTTGGTCCACAAACAACCCTGCTCCGGTCATTTTAACATTTTTATTTTCGAAAGTAACTCCTTCAATGAATGGAGAGGTCCCAGCGGACAATTCTACCTGAGATAACTCTGCTTTCATTGCTTCGGCCATATCACCCGGAGTAATTCCTATAGTCACGATTCCACCACTGTTATCATGATTGGTCATCACTGCGTAAATCCGATCTATCTTCTCATGATATCGGCTAATACTCAACTCATCCTTTACCCAAAGTAGGATCAAAACCACCGTGGTAAGACCTATGGCCAATCCAAACAGATTGATCGCAAAGATCTTCTTGAACTTCATAAAGTTGCGGAATGCAAGGGTTAGTTGATGGTGGAGCATGTTTTTTCGATTTTAAGATTAGAAAATTGGAAACCTAAAAGATTTCAGGATCCTTTGCAGTGGGATGCACCTTCACAGACCACTTGTATTTCAGTCAACGAAGACACCGAAAGAGGGGAAGAAATCATTCCGGGTATGATCCGCGAAGCGAAGGCCAGGTTGACCGATTTTCCAATTTTTCAATAGTTAAACATGAAACTGCTCCCTGATATTCTCTGTCACCACTTTACCATCAAATAAGTTGATGATTCGGTGCGCATAGTTTGCATCATGCGGAGAGTGGGTTACCATCACAATCGTGGTTCCTTCATTATTGAGTTCTTCCAGAAGACGCATCACCTCTTCACCGTTGGTAGAATCCAGGTTACCCGTAGGTTCATCGGCAAGGATCACAGAAGGCTTGGCTACGATGGCTCTGGCAATCGCTACACGCTGCTGCTGACCACCTGAAAGCTGCTGGGGAAAGTGATTTCTTCGGTGCATGATGTTCATGCGGGTCAATACTTCTTCTACCCGTGTCTTGCGCTCATCGGAAGGTATTTTAAGATAAAGCAAGGGAAGTTCCACGTTTTCAAATACAGTCAGTTCATCTATCAGGTTAAAGCTCTGAAATACAAAGCCGATATTGCCTTTTCTAAGTGAAGAGCGCTGCCTTTCAGAGAACTTTGCTACCTCATGTTCGAGGAAATGATATTCGCCTGAATCTGGATTATCCAGCAGACCGAGGATATTCAAGAGCGTGGATTTACCACATCCTGAAGGCCCCATGATAGCGACGAATTCGCCCTTTTTGATTTCGATTTGAATACTGTCCAATGCTGTAGTTTCCACTTCTTCAGTGGCGTAAAGCTTTCGGAGATCGACGGTTTTGATTACGTTCATGTGAGTTAAGTTTGAGACCGGAGACCGAAGACCGAAGTCATTTGATCCTCCATTCTTGTTTTATTTTTATATTCTTTTAATATCAATGATTAGCTTATTTTTTAAGTGCCTTTTCGCCATTGCGGGGAATAGTTAATTCCAATAGTTAATTCTAGCATTTTGACCCGAAGCAATCCAGTATTGAATTTAAGAGATTGCTTGGCCACACCATGACGAACTCCACTATTTTGCGTCCATCAACCAATCGTCTCTCTTCTGTTTACCCGACACCCAACATCATCTCAACTCCAGCACTTCATTCTTCCCGAAATTCTCGTAGCCGCTGATGATAACTTTCTCACCTTCTACCAGGCCTTCCAGCACTTCGTAATATTCTGGATTTTTATTCCCAAGTCTGATATTTCTCTTTTCTGCATTTCCTGAAGAGTTAACCACAAACACCCAGTTTCCTCCAGTGTCCTTAAAGAATCCTCCTGTCGGCAAAAGCAAACTCTGCTCACTATCGCTAAGTTGCAGTCTGATTCTTACACTCTGCCCTCTTCTGATTCCCTTTGGACTCTCACCTGTAAATGTCATATCCACTTCAAATCTTCCATTGGTAATCGTCGGATAAATCTTGGTGATTTCAAGCTCATGATCTTTACCACTTAATGTGAACTTGCCCTGCAAACCCTGACCGATCCTAGGCAGGTACAGCTCATCTATAGGCACACGTACTTTAAATTCGTCCAGTACATCGATCTGTCCATATCTGGAACCTGAATTGATCGCCTGACCAACTTCGATCTGCTCCATAGCCAACTGTCCTGCGATGGGAGCTTTTATCACCAGTCCATTCAGTATCTGACCTACCCCCTCAAGTGAAGCATTCATTCTCCCCTCAGACTGCCGTAGTTGCGCAAGCTGATAAGACCTGGCAATGGAATCACTCCTGTATGATTTATAAGTTAACTCCTTCCTTTTCAGGTTGTACTCATATTGCTCTGCAACTTCTTCGAATTCCCGGTCAGAAACCAGTTTCTTTTCATGGAGCTCTTTGAACCTCTTATACTGAGGCTCCAGCAGACTGATCTGATAATCTATCTCTGCAAGCTGGCCTTGCTGGCTCAGGTCATTTTGATCCAGGAAAAGACGTGTCTGACGCAAATTATTGATTTGCTCATAGAGCATAGTTTCCCGCTGCATCACATCCAGCTGCAAATTGGAATTGGCCATAATCAAAATCGTGTCTCCCACTTCAACTATTGCTCCTGACTCCCGTACGATCTCCGATACCATACCACCTTCCACTGCATCGAGGAAAAAAGTCTGTGCTGGCTCGATCTGTCCGGAAACCAATATATAATCTGTAAACTCACCTTTCGAAACTGTGGCAATACTTAAGCGATCTTTCTCCACATTCATCGTAGATCTATGATCGGCATATCCGATTTGGTAAATGATCCCGGCGACTAAAACAACTCCGCCTACTATCCAGGCAATTCTTTTAGGGGTCCAGGTTTTCTTAGCTAATTTTCTATCCATTGTGTATAAATGCCATTTTCGGGCTGTCCCCAATATGCCAAATGGTATGCCATGCAAAAAATCGCCTTTACAGGCCCGTTTCGTTGATTTGGGAAAAATCGGAATCGAGACTCGCGAACATTTTCGTCCGCAAGCGAACAAAAGAATGCAAAGTCGAATACATTTCTTTTTCCTTATATCCTTAAATCATCCTATAAAAACAGCCTCATATTGTCCGAAATCAAACGTTTTGTAGCAAATTTATATGGTCTTGTTTTTCGGTATGCTTTTGGAACAGGAGCACAGCGCAAGCAGGATAGGTTTCCATGCTTTTTTAATTCCTTTTTACTATGAGCGAGCAACGAACAGGCAAAATTCTTATTGTGGATGACAATGAAGACCTCCTTAAAGCAGCAAAAATTTTTCTAAAGCGGCATTTCTCTCAGGTAGACACAGAGACTAATCCTGATCTGCTCCCCATCCTCACGCATAATGAATCCTATGATGTGATTCTGCTGGATATGAACTTCACCAAGGATGTGAGTTCAGGACAGGAAGGATTCTATTGGCTGGACAGGATCCTGGAACTTGACCCTTCCGCTGTGGTGGTTCTGATCACTGCCTATGGTGATGTGAACCTAGCTGTCAAAGCCATCAAAGAAGGTGCGACTGATTTTGTCTTAAAGCCGTGGGAAAATGAGCGCCTGCTGGCTACACTAAATTCTGCTTTGCAGCTTCGCAAAAAGAAAATTGAAGTAGACCTGCTAAGGGATCAAAAAGAAACCTTGCAGCAGGATATGGATAATAAATTCAAAGACATTATTGGTCAAAGTGAGACCATGCAGAAGGTTTTTGAGACGATCGAACGAGTGGCTGTCACAGATGCCAACGTGCTGATTCTAGGGGAAAACGGCACCGGGAAAGAATTGATTGCCCGGGCCATTCACAGGCATTCCCGTAGAAACAGAGAGGCATTTGTAGGAGTTGATTTGGGTTCTATTACTCAAACTCTTTTCGAATCGGAGCTTTTTGGCCATAAAAAAGGATCATTTACAGATGCCAAGGAAGATCGTGCAGGCAGATTCGAGCAAGCACATAAGGGTACGCTTTTCTTGGATGAAATAGGAAATCTACCCCTTGCCCTTCAATCAAAACTCCTGGCAGTACTTCAAAACCGCCAAGTGACACGCGTGGGAGCAAACAGACCTGTGGATGTAAATATCCGGCTGATTTCCGCTACCAATATGCCTATTCATAACATGGTCTATGAAAATGGCTTCCGTCAGGATTTACTTTATCGTATCAATACCATTGAAATTCAGCTTCCTCCGCTTCGTGAGCGTTTGGAGGATATCCCTCTTTTGGCGGATCATTTTATTACTTTTTACTCCAAAAAATACAACAAAGACATCCGTAAAGCCTCTGAGCCACTGGTGAAACGAATGACAAAGTATCACTGGCCTGGTAATATCCGTGAGCTTCAGCATAGTATAGAACGGGCGGTAATCATGTCCAATCACAATGTCCTGCAACCAGAAGATCTGTTTTTGCAGAAAATGGCACAACCTGAGCGACAGGATGAATCCGTAAGCTTGGAACATCTGAATATCGAAGATGTGGAACGCATTTTAATCAGAAAAGCGCTGCAAAAACACAATGGTCATATCACGCGTGCAGCTGAAGAACTCGGTCTGACACGATCTTCACTCTACCGCAGACTGGAGAAATATGGTTTATAAGAGGTTTTCACTTGGAGTTGGTTTACGGATTTTCGGAATTATCGCTAGCCTGTACCTAGGACTTTGGCTGTATTATAGTCAGAATCTTTGGCTGGCCCCTGCTATTTTGGGGCTGATCTCTCTTATCCAGATTGGCGAGATGATCTACTATGTCAATTCCATCAACCACAAACTCGCACGATTTCTAGACTCCATTCGCTACGCTGACTTCTCAAGCTCCTTCACTTCAGACAGTAAAATGGGAAAGTCCTTCCGCGAAGTAAATGCTTCTTTCAATGAAGTGATGGAGGTTTTCAAACAGACCCGTGCCGAGAAGGAAGAGCAGATGCTTTTTCTTCAGGTGATTATCCAGCACATCAATACCGGAATTATTTCTTTCAATGACGTAGGGAAAATCGGGGTAATCAATAATGCAGCAAAACATCTGCTTCAGATTCCACAATTTCGGGACATTACAGACTTGGGCAAGCTATCTCCCAAACTCCTTGAGGATGTAATGGATATGAAACCAGGACAGCGGATCTCAAAAAAAGTCAATCCTTCCCTACATCTGATCATACAGTCCACTTCCCTCAAGATGGGAGGCCAAAGCTGGACCCTACTTTCTCTTCAAAACATCAATGCTGAACTTCAATCCAATGAACTTGAAGCCTGGCAGAACCTGACAAAAGTACTGCGGCATGAGATCATGAATTCCATTACTCCGATTTCCAGTTTGGTGGAATCACTCCGCACCATTTTGGATGAGGATAGCTATGTACAGCAGGAAGGATTTTTGATTAAAAAAGAGGGCTTTATGGACATGCAGGAAGGCTTAGATACCATTGCCAATCGCAGCAGAGGCTTAGTGAATTTCGTAAATGCCTACCGGGATTACACCAATATTCCTGCCCCGAAAAAAGTAATTATGCCTGTAAGGCAACTATTTGAGAATGTGCTCAATCTGATGAAGGAGGATTTAAAAATGGCTGAGGTAAAAATAGATACTAAGATTCATCCCGGTGATTTGGAAATCCGCTGCGATCCCGATCAGATTACCATGATCTTGATCAATCTGGTAAAAAATGCCTCTGAATCCTTACAGAATCAAGCTGATCGTACCATTTGGCTATCGGCCATTGGCCAAGGGGATCTAGGATTGATGATACAAGTGGAAGATTCCGGGCCTGGGATCATTCCTGAAGCGTTGGAGCGGATTTTTGTTCCTTTTTACTCTACTAAAAAGACCGGAAGTGGTATAGGCCTTGCAATCTCAAGGCAGATCATGAATCTCCACAACGGCAGTCTTCAAGTGACTTCCATCCCAAATGAACGGACTATTTTTACGATGAATTTCAGGTAGCCGATGCCAATGTGAGTGTCTCACTCACTTTTTATAAAGGAATTATTTTTCCATTCGTGACGACACGGACGGCGGCCTCGTGTTAGCATAATGGCTATATATGCTCTACAGACTCTACTCTGACCTTTGTGAAAAACCTCTGAGAACGGATGAACGCAAAGGCTTTTCAGCAATTTGAGATTTGCAGTCTTGCGCTGTTTTACTGATTAAGATTTGCAATCCCGGACTATTTAAAACTTATACATCCCTGTTACACCGAAAGTGGCTGGATTGCCTAGGTGGGATGGACCAAAGTTGTAGGCGTAATCAATATAGGTAGTATCAAAGATATTTTTAGCCCATACAGTGAGTTCCAATTCATCTGAAACCACCCCGAATTTTGCATTGGCTATCTGATAAGCATCCTGGCTGATGGTATTCTCTAGATTGAAAAATTGCTCTCCAAAGTACAACCACTCTCCTCTAAGCATCCAATCCAGTTCATCGGAGTGGAAGAACTGAGGAGTCCACTGAGCGGCAAGCATTGAAGTCACATCAGGAGTAAAAATCTGTCTGTTTCCAGCGTAATCCACTTCTCCCGATTCTCCGGGAAGCATTAACTTATCAAAGGTAGCATGCGTAAATCCAAAGCTCCAGTCAATGCCCAAGTTTCTGGTAGGAATGGCGTTGATCTCCCACTCTATTCCCGCACTTGTCATATCACCCGCATTTTGAGTCACCACAATAGCATCCGGCAAGATTAGGCCTGGAACTTGCACATCAGAAATTGCAGTGATGAAAGCTGATACATTTACTCGCATCCGTCTGTTGAAAAAGTAGTTTTTACTTCCGATTTCAAAGTTATTTGAGAACTCAGGATCATAGGCAAACAGGGGAGGATTACTCGGATCAGAACCGATCTGAGTCAGACCTCCTGGCCTAAAGCCACGGCTGTAACTTCCATACACTTCATTGGTAGGTGCCAGCTGATAAGCCAGAGCAACTTTAGGGGAAATTGCATTGTAATCTACTTTCCCTGTAGTATCAGGCTGGGTCACCATGAGATCTCCTCCAAAATCCATCTCTTGGGAAACTGTTAGTTTCTTCTTTTCATAATCAGAGCGTAGCCCGGCCGTCAGTTTCAGTTTGTCCGTAAGACTATAAGTTGCCTGACCAAAAAATGCAAAACCATAACCTGTCGCCACATTGGTATTGATCGTCGTGAAATTAGAAACGGGGGAGCCCACCAAAGCAGCATCAGCTCCAAAATATACTCCCTGCCTGGTCGGTGCATCTGAAGTGAAGCCAAAGAATCCAACCTGCCAGTTCAATTTCTGTCCTGTATTCGCAGAAGCCAATCTGAGCTCCTGAGTCCAGACCGACACGGTATTCCAATCCTTCCCATAATCATTCACAATAGAAACCCCATCGATAGGCGAAAAATCCCCGTCTATTGGCGCTTTGTAATAGCGGTAATTGTTTTGGTAAGAAGTCTGGGAAGAAAAATTAAACCGAGATCCAGTATTTTTTAGTACCAAAGAAATATTCTGACTGTTGTCTACCATCTCTGTGGTAGCATTTTGATTCACTTCATAAGGGTTCTCAATAGCAGAATCCGGGTCAGGGGCCAAAGAAAATGGGCCGTTATTTCTGCCAGTGTTACTTTTGAAGTTTAAAATGGCTTCCCAGTTTTTTGCAAAAAGATAATTAAGGTTCCCTGCCACCAGCAAATTCTTTTGCTTATCAAAATCACTGTCATTGTATAGATTGGTATAATATCCGTTCAATTTGTCGGCTAAAACTGACATGCCTACATACAACTTTTGCGGAAGCAGCATTGTCTTCACGCCTGCCGCCAATCTTGTAAAACCATAATTTCCTATATCGGTGCGGACAAATCCAGAAAGTTCATCAGACTTCGGTTTGGTAATGATGTTCATCACACCGCCCATGGCATTCCTGCCATAAAGCGTCCCCTGAGGGCCCCGCAATACTTCGATTCTCTCTACGTCATTGAGCAGGAAGAAATAAGTATCCAAGCCGAATTGATTCACTCCATCTACATAAGTCGCTACCGCTGGTTCATAGGAAGTGGTGGTGATGCCGCGGATCGAAATCACGTTCCGGTTGTCACCCGGATTGGATGAGTAAAAGTTTGGGATGTAACCGCGGAGATCTTTTGTCTGCCAAAGATTCATTTCTTCCACCTTCCGATCATCAATTGCAGATACACTGAAAGGTACCTTTTGAAGATTTTCAGATTCCTTTTGTGCCGTGACCATGACTTCTCCGAGCTGGGTGGTTTCCGGAATAGTATCATTTGACTGTGCAAAAGAAATCCGGCTAGCAATGCTTAGCCCTGCGACAAGAAATAAGGTTGCTAGTGCTTTGTGGGTTATAATTGACATAAAAGAATTGATACAGTTTCAGCGACGAATTTAAGGCTTGAAGGATTAAATACCTGCTAAAGAATAACTATTTCCGTCATTTCTCCGCAGAACATTGATATTGTGTTTTTTGGGAAAAACATAAATTGAAATTGTTTTCTATAACAACAATTCTTGAATTTGTTTTTTACAGAAAACAATATGGAAAAGACTGGCAGAAATTTCAGACAGAAAAAGCAGCCAATAAATTCAGGGAATTCCAAATTCCTTTGTTGCAGTAGACGGGTTAAAAACCTGTGGTGAAAGTAAAACTCCGCTTTGGCTCTTTGGCTTTTTGTTTTGAATTGAATTGAAAATCAAAGCAACTTCCTGTCTCCCAATTTTTTAAAAAACTCATCTCTATAATTCCGACTGATCGGGTAAAGATCTTTTCCGATCAAAATCTCATTGGAATGGACCTCATCGATATGTCGCATATTGATAATAAATGAGCGGTGGATCCTGACAAACTCTCCCGGCAAAGCATTGGCAATACTGGTCAGGGAAACCAGCGACATCACTTTCCTAGTAGATGTGATGATCTTGATGTATTCCCTTTGAGCCTCAATAGCCTGCACTTCAGCAAAGAGGAATTTCACAATCCTTGTATCGGTTTTGATAAAAAAGTAATCAGGTTTCTCCGCAGTTTCCTCAGCTACCACCTGTACAGAAAGGTATTCCACAGCCTTATCAATGGCCTTACTGAATCGTTCAAAGGAAACCGGCTTCATCAGGTAATCAATCACATCCAACTCATACCCTTTTACTGCATATTCCTCATAGGCGGTAACAAGAATCGTTAGTGGTCTCCCCGGAAGCTCTTTGAGCAAATCCATTCCCGTCATTAGAGGCATACGGATATCCAACAGCAGAATATCCACAGAATTTTCCTTCAGAAAACCCATCGCCTCTTCTCCATTACTGCACACACCTGCCAATTCCAGGTTTGCAACTTTAGATACATAGTCCGAAAGCAATTTCCTTGCTGGTGGCTCATCATCGACTACAAGAATTTGGTAATTCATCTGTTTATAATTGATTTTTTAATGGTCACCTAGAATAGTCGGGGCAAGCTATGGAATCTCTCATGGTGAATAATCATCCCCTGCGTGACTTATTATTGATCATGCCTGTCTTCCTCCTTCAAGCAAGCCCGATTTCATTTCAGGTCTATGGTTAGTTTCACTTCAAAGGAGGTTGCTTCTTGCTCCAAAACCAATTCATGTTTTCCTGGGTAGATAAGATTCAGCCTTTTTTTGACATTTGTTAACCCTACACCACTCTCCTCCTCGGCCGTCTTTCGGGCATCGATTACATCATTTCTAATATAGAAAAACAGCTGATCACTGGCGTTGATATTCAGGTTAATCTCTATGGTTCCATCGATGGTGTTGCCGTGTTTAAAGGCATTTTCCAGAAAAACCAAAAATATCAAGTGTGCGATTTGGTGCCGGTCCTTCACTCCCCGATGGTTAAAAAATATCTTTGGCTTTTCATCCAGCTTCAACCTCCACAGTTCGATGAAATTCTCCATAAAGGAGATTTCTTTGGAAAGTGAAACAAACCTTCCCTGATCTTCATAGAGCATGTGGCGCATCATTTCGGACAGCTTCATTATCGCCGGAGCGGTGTTGCTGTCGCTGAAATAAGCCATGGAATAAATGTTATTCAATGTATTGAAGAGAAAGTGCGGACTGAGCTGGAGCTTCAGAAACTTCAGTTCCGAAGCCAACTGGCTATTTCGTAGCTCTATAGCATTTCTCTGCGCTTTGATCAGATTGGCAAAAAACCAGATCACCGTAGTAATGAGATAAAAGCCAATAGCCGGAACAGATCTGATAAAATAAGTATAGGTAACAGACATATGGGTCATCCCGAGAAAATAAACCCTCAAAAGTACAATGATCACCACCAAAGCAATAGACGCTAAAATGTAGGCAGAATACCTTTCCTTTTTATAAAGCCGCGGGAGAAGTAAATAGTAATTGATATATGCTATAGACGAAGAAGTCAACACATCAGAAATGACGGCCTTCCACACATCGTTGGGAGATCTAGTCCAGTTGCTAAGTGAAGCAAACAATATTGCCCCATAGCAAAGCCAGAAAAGTACATGCAGCGCATAAAAAACCGGACGCGATACGAGATTATTTTTCATCGTGGAAATTTAGGATTTTAAATAACACCAGATCCCAGAGATCATCCAACTGACACTTGTGATCTACAGAAGGCCTTTTTTATCCAGCAAGAGGCGGACGCTAAGCTTTTCAGCGATCTATTAAAGACAGCTTTTTCATTCGTAGATCAAATTTGTTGTCTGGGTGAGAGAATTCTGCTGTCTGTTGATTTCATCTAAACCGTAGCATTTGTTTACGTCTATTAGTTATGGATAAATCGGTGAGGACGCTCATATATGTTGGATACTACTCTTTAATAAGTCTGATAAAAATAGATGAATGGTAAAGTGAGTAAAATAGCACCACGCCCGTCAGTGGACTCCACCACCCGAACCAACTGAAACAAACTATGAAGTATTTTCTCTTATTCATATTCCTCTTCGGCTCTTTGAGTTGCGCCAGCCAAACATATACTGCCTAAAAATGTAAAAAGAGATTAGAAAAGTCAATGATTCAGACAGCAACCAAGATACAACCAAAAATCAAAGCTGAAGTGCCGTCAAATTCTGCAGCAACCAGGATCAATGCGGATTTTCTGGAACTGCTGGAAAGTCAATTTCCTATAACAGATCTGCGCAATACGTTAAAGCTAAGATCAGCCTCAGATTTTGCAGAAAAACTAAGCGTTCATGTGAACCATCTAAATAGAACTGTAAAAGCAATAAATCACAAACCAACTTCAGTATTCATACGGGATAGAATTCTTGCCGAATCCAAGCGCCTGTTGGAACAGAGTAATTGGAATGTATCTGAGATAGCTTATGCATTGGGATTCACAGAAGTAACTCATTTCAATAACTTCTTCAAAAAAGCCATGAATATGAATCCATCCCAATTTCGCCAATCGCTGACAGAAAATTGAAAATATATAGCTAGGTAGGGTTAAAAGAAAGTTCAAATCCAGATGGACTTGGTTTTTTAGTATTCAGGTTCAAGCGAATTCTAAGGCACCTAGATCGGAATCCTTTGATATAAAATTCACTTAGAGTAACTTTTAACTATCACACCATCAACCCAAAATAAAGACTGAATGAAAAATACACTTTTAGGTTTCCTTTTTATTTGCTTTGGCTCTACCCAATGCTATTCCCAAAGCAATCGGGTAATAAATCTTTTCCCTGAAGGAACTGTGCTTCACAGCAATATCCCCTACCAAAATGACACCTTAGAAAAACATTTGTTGGACATTTATTTACCTGCAAATGTTAGTGGCAAAGTCCCTCTGGTGGTATTTATTCATGGAGGAGGCTGGCTGAGTAATGATAAATATGCTGATATGGGCTACATGAAGGAGACCGTTTCAGAAATCATTGAAAGCGGCTATGCCTTGGCGTCTATCGATTATCGATTTAGCACTCAGGCAGTTTTCCCAGCGCAAATGCTGGACTGCAATGCGGCCATTTCCTTTTTGGTGGACAATGCAGATAAATATGGCTTTGACACCGAGAGAATCGTGGTGATGGGCTTTTCCGCAGGAGGACATCTAGCTTCAATGGTTGGATTGGCCAAAAACAATGCGGTGGATGCTTTCTCCATTCCGGGCAGTACTAAGGATTTCAACTTCAAAGGCGTGGTAGATTTCTATGGACCGGCAGACTTAACCCTATTTCCAGGAGCAAATGATGCCAAATCTCCTGAGGGAATCTTGATCGGAGCAGCTCCACTAGATAGACCAGACTTGGCCAAAAATGCCAGCCCGGTGAGTTTTGTAGACGAAAATGATCCTCCTTTCTTAATAATCCATGGAGAGAAAGACGATATGGTCTCCCCCAGACAATCTCATTTGTTAAGTTCTTGGCTCACAGTGAAAGGCGTACCCAACGAACTGATTATTGTCAAAGGTGCTCCACACTTCGGGCCTATGTTTGACATGGAGGAAATCAGAACGAAAGTGATGGCATTTTTAGGAAAAAGTCTAAAATGAAAACTATGATACCGGCTGCCTACCCTCCTGTTTTCGCGGCTTTGGCAAATGCACTAAATAAAGCTACCGGGAAGAGGTTTTATGGTCAGCCTTTTATCAATCAGTTGAAAAGTTAGTAGAATTTAGATTCCTTTTAAATAGCCCACTTCGGCAGCAGAAAATAAACTTCGTTTGAATTTCGTAAGCAACACTCCTTGTAAATAATTAATTTAGAGACAAATACAACACTTATGGCACAGTTTAATTTGAACATCAACGGAAACTCCATGAATGTAGATGTAGATCCCAATACTCCTTTGTTATGGGTGCTGAGAGATCATTTAGATTTGGTCGGAACCAAATTCGGTTGTGGAATCGCACAATGCGGTGCATGTACGGTTCATGTAGATGGTGAAGCAGTCAGGTCATGCTCCTACCCTGTCAGTGTAATTGAAGACAAAAAGGTCGTAACGATTGAAGGCTTGTCTGAAACCGGCGATCACCCGGTACAAAAAGCCTGGCTGGAACATGATGTCCCACAATGTGGCTATTGCCAATCCGGGCAAATCATGTCGGCAGCAGCATTGCTGAAGAAAAACCCAACACCAAATGATGAGGATATAGCTAATGCCATGAATGGAAACATCTGCCGCTGTGGTACCTATACCAGAATCAAAGCAGCTGTTAAAACTGCCTCTCAATCACTTTAATCCGCCAAACCATGACATTAATTGATAAAAAATTAAATAGAAGATCCTTCCTGAAAGTCTCTACACTGGCCGGAGGCGGAATGATATTGAGTTTCAGTTGGCTGGCCGGATGTAAACCTACCGCAGAAGAAGTGTTAACCATGCCTGATGAGTGGTTTGAGATCAACAGCTATATCAAAATCGGAGAAAATGGAGCTGTTACGTTATTTAATCCGAATCCTGAATTCGGTTCAAATGTAAAAACCTCTCTTCCTATGCTTCTGGCGGAAGAGTTGGATGTTGACTGGAAATATGTCTTTGTTGAACAGGCCGACTTCTATCCTGAGCGCTTCGACCGCCAATTCACCGGCGGAAGTCAGGGAATTCGTTCCGGTTGGAAGCCACTGCGTACCGCTGGAGCCACTGCCAGACATCTAATAGTTGCTGCTGCATCCCAAGCCTGGAATGTACCTGCCGATGAAATCACCACCAATGCCGGAACAATCGAACATAAATCATCAGGAAAAAAAGCTGGATATGGTGAAATGGCTTCTTTGGCAGGAACATTGGAAGTGCCGGATCCTGAATCTGTTAAACTGAAGGAAATAGCAGATTTTAAAATAATAGGCAACTCCAAAAAGAATGTGGATGGCATAAAAATCGTAACCGGCAAACCGATGTTTGCCCTGGACCATAAAGTGGAAGGGATGAAATATGCAGCCATTGTCCATCCTCCTGCTTTTGGGATGAAGCTAAAATCATTTGACAAAAGCTCTGTTACTTCCTTACCGGGAATTCAGGATGCCTTTGAAGTGAAGGTCTTCAAGGATGATTACAGTAGGAATTTCTTTGATACTACCACTTTTCCTGAGATTATCGCCATCGTTGGAAACTCCACCTGGGAAGTGCTGCAGGCTAAGAAAAGTCTCAAAGCAGAATGGGAGAAAGCCCCGGAAAGCACTTTCCCTATGGCCGGAAGAGGTGGCCAGGCTATGGACATCAAAGTACCGGAAGGACTTGAAAATTCCAGTTCACATAAAGAAAAGATGGCTGAGTACATAACCAAACCTGGAAATGTACTTAGAAAGGACGGGGATCCGGAAGGCGCTTTCAAATCTGCGGCCAGAGTTCTCGAAAGAACCTACTCGGCGCCATTTTTGGCACATAATACCATGGAGCCGATGAATGCATTTGCAGATGTAAAAGGTGACAAAGCTATCATCTATGCACCTACCCAAGCCCCAGAATTGATCAGGCAGACAATTTCCAGCAGCCTGGGGATCCCACTGGAAAACGTACAGATCAACCTTGCCCGAATGGGAGGAGGATTTGGGCGTAGAGCATATAGTCATCATCTGACAGAAGCGGCTTTGATTTCCCAAAAAATCCAGGCTCCGGTGAAGATGGTTTATACCCGTGAAGATGATATGAGTGCAGGTGTTTACCGCCCTACTTACGCTGCCACCTATCGAGCCGCTTTGGACGGAAACAATAACCTACTTGCACTTCATGTGAAAGCCGGGGGTATTCCTGAGTCCCCTATTCATGCCAATAGGTTCCCTGCGGGAGCTATTGATAATTACCTGGCAGAAGGCTGGCAGATCGAATCCAACATTACCATCGGGGCATTCCGGGCACCGAGATCCAACTTTATCGCCGGTGCGGAACAGAGCTTTTTGGATGAACTGGCAGAGGAAATGGGCAAAGATCCGATCGATTTCCGCCTGGAATTGCTGAAAAGAGCCGAAACCAATCCTGTAGGTGAAAACAATGATTACGATCCAAAACGCTATGCAGGCGTACTGGAACTGGTCAGGGAAAAATCAAACTGGTCTTCCGTACCAAATGGGGTTTCGCGTGGGGTTTCTGCTTACTTCTGCCATAATTCCTACGTCGCTGAAGTGGTAGATGTCAGCATCAAAGACAATCAGCCCGTGGTAGAAAGTGTGTTTGCTGCAGTGGATTGTGGAATTGTAGTCAATCCCGATGCTGCCGCAAATATGGGAGAAGGTGCGATTGTGGATGGAATAGGCAATGCTTTCTTTGGAGAAATGGCTTTCGAAAATGGAGCACCGACCAAGACAAATTTTGATAAATACCGCATGATCCGACACAGTGAAGCACCGAAGAAAATCGAAGTGCATTTCGTGGATAATAAGGAAGATCCTACCGGCTTGGGTGAACCACTCTTCCCTCCTGTCTTCGCGGCTCTGGGCAACTCACTCTATAGAGCAACCGGCAAGCGACTATACGAGCAGCCGTTCCAGCCGCAAATCATGCAGATGGAAAATCTTCGAATGTAATTCAAAACCGACAATGACTATGTCAATTAGCCCTGGATTCTAAGCTTTTGACATAGTCAATGGTCGATTTGGCCACCCCAAAACTTGCTGGAATCATTAAGTAATCGAAATTAATACACGCTACTTTGATAAGCGCCTGATGATGGATACAATGTTCTAAATTATAGCAAAGCTCCCGGTAGTAGCTACTTCGTATAGTTTCACGCTCTGATCCTGAGGATATGTTTAGAAGAATTTCTTTGTCCTGTAATTGAAGATTTACTTGGATCTCTTTGATCCTTGCTAGCGCAAAATCCAAATCTATCTCCAGTCTTTTATCCCGTTTTCTATCATCGTAACAAACAATTCCTGACTCATACTGAGCCAGTAGACACTCGTACAATTCCAGAATATGGCGAACATGCTGTCCAATACTTGAAGTCTTCAAAACAGGAGAAAAATCTTCAAAATCTTTGGGCCTTATTTGGATTAAAAAATCTGACAATTCTCCAAGAACTTCTAAATTCAACTTTGCTAGCATAGGTACTTTTTATATGGGTTAAAAACTGGTTTTTTAAAATACCACAAAGAATCAAACAAGCCAAGAAACATGTGATGGTAAGAGAGAAAATAGCTCCTTCATCTCCCCTTATCTCGAATAATTTCACTTTGTTGAGTTCCTTACTTTTTCAAATACTGCCATAAGCTTCTCAGTGTATCTCTCTTGCTATATTTTCGGTTTTGCCAGGTAAGATTAAGTTCCGCCATATTTGCCATATATTGAAAATAGGTGTTTAAAGTTTTCAGTCCCTCACGATAGTTTTTCTCCGGGGAATACATCTGAATAGGCTCTGCGTTGGCTCCGTTTACCTCCAAAATTATTACTTTCTCCGGATCTGATAGCTCTTTCATATCATCCACCTTCACATCCAGCCTACCATAATTGATCCCTTCCACTGGTTCAAAAATTCTTACAAAAGCTGTGGTCATTTCTGCACTGAGGTGGGTACTATAGTCCAAAAACACCGCGCCTTTACAGTGGTTTCCCATAGGGCTCAGTTTGAAGATTTCATTTCTTGAAGGGATAAAATCGGGGTCGTGCAGATGAATCAGAGATTGATATCTACTTGCTCTCGGATGATTTTGAATCAATTCAGAAATAGTGGAAACTCCATCTCCAATCACTTGAAGCGAAATCTTTTTGGTAAGGGAGGGAATCGAAAATTCTCCGGTTACAGGATTCTTAACGAAAAAAACACCGTATTCTTGCGACTTCTCAATGAACTCCTGAATCAAATAATCTTCTTTGGGTTGATCCAGTAGATATTTCTCCAGCTCATTACGATTACTGATCAGCTTTACCCCTTTTCCTCTCTCGCCTTTATCAGGCTTTATAATAAAGGGAAACAAGATCTGTTGAGTTCTGGCTTTTTCTAAAATCAACCTGATATCTTCATTTGAATGAATCAAGCAAGAAGCTGGTAAATTGACTTTAGGAAAGTGATTTTGAGCTGCAAACTTGGAATAATTATATAAGCCGCCATTCTCTAAAGTTGGATTAGCGGCAGCAAAGAAGTTTACTTTTCGGAGCCGGATAGCCCAGTAAATCCCAATTATGAACATGGGGATATGAAACCACCAAGCTGTCCTAAACTCGAATGAATTGTACATCCGGGTAGGATCTGTCAGCTTTTCCCAGCTTGTGGTTGAAATCTGCGATGATCCCTGGCTTTCATTGGCTACTACCTGCATGCCTTATTCGTCCTTTTTGACCGTCGGCCAGTTTTTATCTGCTTTTTTGATCATTTCAGCTTGATCAGCCATCCAATCCGTTTGCACTTTGCTATTGTAATTCAAATACAATTTATCATCTACAATCTTCCAGGCATCCGGGGAAATGGGAGCCTTATAGCCTGATGCCAAACCAAAAGCACAGTAACCACCGTATTGAGGCATATATTTCGAAGGATTGGATTTGAACAGGTCAAGATTTTTCTGGGAAGAAAAATACCAATTCGCTCCGTTGTGGGTAAGCCTGAATTCTTCTTTTCCCATCGTTGGCGCTGATTCTGTAAAATAAGCGACAGGATCATATCCCTTTATCGCTTTGTTGTTTTCAGAAAATACCTCCGGTTTTTGGGCATATGCTATACACACCGCTAGCATCAGCACAAAACTTAGGCTCACTTTTTTTAAGCTAATGTTCATAATAAACTAGGTTTGGGTTGGAGTGTTATCCAATCAGCAACTTTTACTTGTACTTAAAGAACTCTCCTTAGGCTGGAATTTTTTGTCGCTTGATATACAAATTGGAGAAAAAAAATTTAAACTTTCATCTCAACTCCACAAATAGTGACTCAAATCTCAATCCAGAACCTTAGGTTCCAGCCAAATCATCGTCAGACTCAATAAAAATAACCCAAGCCAAAACCAATCGGAAACTCTCTTTTGTGAAGGAACATTATCGGACAAGGCTTCTAGCTTTTCGTGGGATTTCAATAAATCAGCCCGTAATTTCTTAGCCCTCAAACTTGGCCATGCATCTGCAGCGTAACTGTAAAACGCTAAACTATCTTCCATTGAAACCCATCCAGAGTCCAGGTTTACAAACTTTCCTGTTTTGGAGAAAGGATTCACCAGAGATGGCTGGAGAAAAATTGAATCAGAGTCAATATTTACAAAATCCTCTTCATAATTTTCGCGATTTACCCAGATCTCAGCTTGCATTCCTGCAAATGCAGGTTGCTTAATCCCAACGGAACCTGATTCCTGAGGGAGCATCGCTCCCAGTATTTCTTGCCAAATCTCCTCATACCTCAGGCTATCGCCGGCCAATTTGAGCGGGAAAGTCTCACCCAGCAAACTCACGCCCACTTTGGCATTGCCGGTTTGCTGCATGGCAAAGGCTTGCTCAAAGGACGATTTCTGTGCAGTAGTATTTTCCAAAACATAAGGTGATGCTACCAGCTCTTGCCCAGCTTCCCTACTTACTTCAGCTGTGATCCGTTTAATTTTAAAGTAGGTTCCAAATGTCTTATTAATTGCAGAAACATCCTTCTCTGCCTCATCCAAATTAATTACCAAAACGGAGGTTCCATTATCAACAGCCTCGAGGGCTGATTGTTTGACAAGTTGTGACGGATCAATAATCAAGAACTGAAGGGAATCCGATTCGTTAGTTCCTGAACTTATGACGGAGTTTTTTGAGATATCAATCCGTTCATCTACCTGCTCACCTGAGTTGATCAAATGCTGCCTCAACGTCCTGATTTCAGCATCAGGAAAAGCAAATTGTAAACTGTATTGAATGGGTTTAGCAGCTTGCACAAAGAAATGAACAGGGCCAGCCAGACTATCATCCACCATGAGACTCAGCTCATTTCTTCCAACAACTTTAGCAGGAATTCTTAAGCTAAAAGTACCTGAATTCGGGTCTGTAATCGTTTCAGCCCGCGTTTCTCCTTGTTGAGCCAATGTAATTGTTACCGAATCCCCTGCTTCAATTTTGCCATTTACTACTTGCATTTCCCCCTCACGCAGAATTCCCTTCCATTCCAAAAAGGAAATTGAACCTTGTTCAGAATCTACAATCCATCTGACATCTTTCGTAGTGAATTTCAATAAATCTGCCTGAGTGAAATCATCACCTAAAAGATAAACAGGATTTCCCTGTCGGTTGTAATCGGTGATTCCCATTGATTTTTTGATTCCCAGACTATCTTTCCAAAAGCGCAGCTTATCTTTTGTAACAGATGCTGAATGAACCAATACTGCTTGCTCAGGCCGATTGGAGATCCAGGCCGGCTGAAATAGGTACGCGATCAGCACTAGAACAAAAAATGCGTTTAATGAAATCTTCACCGCTTTTCTCCAACCTTTATGGGTGGACTTTAGTATCCATGAAAGCTGAAAGCCGAATACGGCAATAGTTGACCCGGCAAAAAGCCATGCCCATGGATAAGATATCAAAGGTTCGAATTGAATCATTTAAACTTCCTCCAAAAAGCTTTTTCTAGTTCTTTTTGTTTGAGAGAAGATGCATTTACACCTTCACTTTGGGCTAAAAGAGGATATAGTTTCTGAAATAACTCCCTTTTCCCCTCTTCATCTATTTTTCCAGCATTCATCTCCTGAAGCCGCACCAAAACAGGCCAGTCCTGCATCCCTGAATAATTCATCCTGTAAGTCCAGAGCTCACCAAATTTCTTTACAGCGGTTTTGTCGCGGGCCGAAAGTTGTTGCTTGGGAAGCATTCCCAATACTTCCGCAGCAAGGGGCGCCAGTCGGGTGTTCATGGCTAGTTGAGCTACTTCAATTTGGGTCTTTAGTTCGTCCAGATCACCGGTCAACCGCTTCTCCTCTTCCTTTATCGGAGGTGGATCAAAACCAGTGCGCTTCACATAAACCCTCGATTTTTGCTGAACAGTTTTTAGATATTCCAGTGCCTTTTCCTGAAAAGGCAAGGCTTCTTCCGGCTCAAAAAGCCTCAGTTGCAATTCAGATTTCCACATTTGATCCAAGGCCATTTTCAGTGTGCTTTTTGTGGATTCCTCAAAATAAGTATTGGCTTCAGCATCCTCGTGATTGTGCATATAAGAGTCCAATAAGTCTCCCAGACCTCCGTCATCATCCGAAACATGGGATGATTCAGATTCATTGTGGGATTCCTGGTCATGGTCGTGTTCTGGCAGCAGTACATTTGCCGTAATTCCCGCCTCATGCTCCTCATCATGCCTGTGCTCATAGCCTTCCAGGAGATTCTCATTATCCTCCAACTTTCCACCGCCGGCAGTTTCTTCAAATTCTTCTCCCAGATACTGGCCATAGCGTAATCTAAGCATCTTCTGGTCATAGCCAATTTCATTGGAAATGACATTGAATTCCCGCTCAGTGAGATTCTTTTTATCAGCCAAAAGCTTTTGGGTATCGATGATGATCTGTCGCTGACTTCTGAAATAGTCCGGCATGACATGTATGGCCATTCCCACAAGTTCCTCCTCAGTCATTCCCGCCGAATCCACATAGTTGATAAAGTAGGTGTCGCTTCTCGAAAAGTTAGGTTCAGGCATCTTATTATCGATTGCCGCCCAATAATAATAAAGCTCATCACCTTGCCTGAAATCCAAGGCATCCAGGTCCAGCTTTACAGACAAATTTTCAGACTTGAAATTCCGGGAAGGAATCGGAATTCTACTTTCACGAAACTTCACATTTTCACCTGACCCACGGGCCAAAGTTGCCACCAGGAAAACTTCCCGAACCTGAAAGTCATCCGAGACTTTTGCAGACACCTGCATGATCTTAGGATCATTAATGAAATGATAGGTGTACAATTCCTTATCCGCAGGTTGGATCACAGGAGGTGTATCCAAGACAGCTTCCAAAGGAAAGTAATCAGATTCAAAGACAAGCTCATTATTCTTACTTGCGCGAAGCGAATAGATCCCGGAATTTCTCACCCGGTCACGGAGAACAAACTGATCTTCATTTTTCATAAACAGCAGCCCATCACCATTGGAATTGACTAATTCTAAGTTGAGATCTTGGGATTCTGAAAATGAAATAACCCATTCTATATCAGATCCTATAATAGTTTTTACTTCAAGTGATAATTGATTTACTTTTGGCAACCTTGTATATGCAGGAGGAGTGATAGAAACAGATGCCGAAGTCAGCTCTACAGGTAAATCAGGTACGGAAGTCCCTTCGACTTTACTGTTTGATTTGGTCTGAATTGCGGGTGCTATTTCTTCAGGAAGACTTAAGAGCGATAGTCCATATACACCCGATGCTAGAAATAAAGCAATCAGGAAAGGCCAGGTATTCTTATTCCAGACCCTAATTTCACTGCCATGGAAATTAGCATTTACCCGCTCCCACTGAAGCTGCTCCGCTATATTTTTGTCGGTCTTGTCGAGAAGTTGCAGACTGAATTCTAGGTTAGGAAACTGCTGATGCAGCAGCTGAATAGCTTTTATCCTCATACTTTGAAACATCCCTAAAAAGTATCCCGAAATGAGAAAACCAAGTACCACAATCAAACAGATCAGCCAAACAGAAGAAACAAAAATCATCGCAAATACAGCAACTGACAATCCGGAAAGCAAGGATTTCAATCCGACCTGCACATGCAGTTGCTGCTCACTTTTGGCGATATATTGTGCTATACTGCTCATAACCCTCTCTTATTGGCCAAGTATCGCTCGGCTCCAAAACATAGCGCAAAAAGGCCCAATAAAATCAAATTTAGATTTGCCTTCTTGTTTTCATTTTTGCGTGGCTTTATCAAAAACCTGCCCTTAATCTGGGCATAGCTTAAGGGGGAATCTTTCTTTTCCAGTCCCGAAAATTCCAGAAAAGCCTCAAGAATCACCTCAGGCAATTTCCCTGTCTGTACCAGTTCAGAATGTTCGAAATCCAGTTTATCCGAAAAAGTTACTAGGTTGGATTGCTCCGAAAAAGAGAAGCTGTCTGAGATAAAGTAGAGTTTATCCCTATCTGCTGCTGAAGAGATAATGCGGTCAAAAACAAGTCTTGCACTATCAATTTTTCCTTTTTCCGAGAAACCAAATCCATATACATCCTTGATTGCTTCCAGAGATGCATTGATAAATTCACGCTCGGTAGCTGAAACATCCCCCAGATAATACCCGAAATCTTCCTTTTCCAAACCAATCAAAGTTCCTGTTTCACCAACTTCTGAACTAGGAACCACCACGCCACTTGGATCAACTTCAAGCATTCCCCCGCCCTCTACTGAGATAAACTGTATTTGCGAGGCTGTCAAATCAACACTCCCCAAATGCAGAATTGGTTTGAGAGGACTCAGGTAAAAAGCTGATTTCAACCCAATTCTGGAATTTACCAAGTACAGATGAAGAGTAGATGTATTGCTAGGAACTAGATCAAGTGAAACTTGAATATTTCCTTCTTTTTTCTCTGATTTTAAATCATCTAAGTCTTCGATTAGAGTTAGATTATCATCTGCCCAATATACTTCCTCTTCCTTTTCTAAAGCCTGCAGAAGCTCAAACTTAAACTCTTCAGCCAGTTGGTCATTTGGCTGTACCAAATGGATAACCCGCTCTTCGGGGGTTTTACCCATCATAGGGATAAATAGCTGACTTAGCAGCGCCACCAGTAGCAAAAGCATAAGTATCCTCAACAAAAGCAGCAGGATATTCTCCAGACGGAACCCTTTGGCAACAGTGCTCTGATCCTTGGAAAGCCAGTGCATCGCTGCCCAATCAATTACGTGACCATTTCTTCCCTGCCACAGGTGAATCAAAACTGGAATGCTGATTCCCAGCAACCCCCAAAGCAATATGGGCTGAAGAAACTGCATCAGAAGAGTGTTTGCTTGGAAAGAAATCTGCTGATTACTTCGAAAATAGGATCTGTCAATTGCATCTGAAACAAGTAAACTTTTGGTAGAAGCAAAGATCTTTTAAACTCTGATAAATAGTTTTTTATAGATTCATTATAGTTTTTTTCTATCGACTTATGATTCAGAATTACAGTATGGTCGGACTCCAAATCCTTGAACCTAAAATTGCCTTTTAGATCAAACTCTTCCTCCTGCTTGCCTAAAATCTGGAACAGCACAATCTCCTTTTTGGGATGTCGCATTTGCTCTACTATATCGAGCCACTCATTCTCCTTTTGCAGAAAATCGGAAACCAGAATGATCAGTTCTTTCTGCTTGCTTTTCAACACCGGAAAATCCTGCTTCCCTATCGGCCAGGATCCTGCCGCCATTTCTTCTTCCAAATAGTACAGAATACGTTGAAAAGCCTTGGGTGAGGCAGAGACCTTCTGAACCACTTTCCCGTCCTGACAGGCAAAATAACTCAATGAGTCACCTTGCTGATGTGCCAGGTAAGAAAGTGATGCCAGTAGGTTTTTAGCGTAATCAAGGCGTTTGATTCCATTTTCCCCATAATTCATCGATCCGGATAAATCAAGCACCATACGGATGTGCAAATGGCTTTCTGCCTGTGATTCTTTGATCATGTACTTACCGGATCGGGAGAAATACTTCCAGTCGATCCGTTTGGGATCATCTCCGGGCTCATAGTACCTGTACTGCTCAAACTCAGACCCAACTCCCACACGTTTGCCAAGGTGCACACCGTTCGTGAGTTGTTCGCTTACGATTTTGGCAGCCAACTTCAAATTATTGAGTTTGATGATATCCAGATTACTTGCTTGCATGGATTGGCAATGATTCTAGGATTTTGGAGATGATTGCTTCAGGTCGGACATCCTCGGCTTCCGCCCGGAAGTGCAGTGAGAGCCGATGTCTCAATACGGGGAAAGCCAGCGTCTTGATGTCTTCAGGTGTGACAGCATAGCGTCCTTTCACCAACGCCCGAGCTTTGGCACAAAGAATCAAAGCCTGGCCTGCACGGGTCCCTGCCCCCCATTCTACGTAGTCTATAACAGCTTGAATTTCTGAATTTTCAGGACGGGTAGCTCGAATCAACTTATTGATATAAACAAGCAATTGAGAATCGATGTGAACTTCTCTTGTGAGTTTCTGTAAGTTTAATATATCTTTTGCTGAGAAAACAGCATCAGGTTTGCCTTTGTAAGTCCCTGTGGTTTTTTCCAAGACCTCCAGTTCCTCCTGCTCAGATGGATAGCCTAATTTGATATATAGGAGAAAGCGGTCAAGTTGGGCTTCCGGCAGCGGATAGGTTCCTGATTGCTCGATAGGGTTTTGTGTGGCGATAATCAAAAAAGGAGCAGGAAGCGGATGCTGCTGTCCGCCGTATGTAACTATTTTCTCCTGCATCGCCTCAAGCAGTGCTGCCTGCGTCTTGGGCGGAGTTCGGTTGATCTCATCTGCCAAAACCATATTGGCGAAAATCGGGCCTCTGTTGAACTGGAAAAACTTCTTGCCTGTCTCATGGTCTTCTTCTAGAATTTCCGTCCCCAGAATATCGCCAGGCATCAAATCCGGGGTGAATTGAATTCGCTTGAACCTCATCTCCATTCCCTGAGAAAGAGAATTTACCATGAGAGTTTTTGCCAATCCGGGCACCCCTTCCAGCAGGCAGTGCCCCCCTGCCAGCAGTGTGACAATAATTTCTTCAATCACAGACTCTTGACCGACTATGACTTTTGCAATCTCTTTTTTGAGCTGGGGAATCTTTGCCACCAACTCTTTAAATGCTGTTAATAATTCCGTGTTTTCCAATATCATTGTGTTAATGCATAAACCACTATATTGACACCAAACCTGGTATTGTCAACCTTTAGGAAGCGTTTGTTTCTGAAGTCATAATCCCACTCACAACCATAATCTTTATTACTATAGAGCACTCCTATTCTGCCATTTACGACAATAGCTTTCAAGTAATCATGGATCAGATCATCTCCCCATCCATTGAGCTCAAAGGAAGTTGCAGGTGGACCATCTTCAAACTCGAAGAAGGACGAATAAATTGGGTGGTTATTGGGTATTTTTTGGAGTGCATTTTCTCCAAAGATCTTGGCCATTTCGGCCTCGAATGACTTGGCAAAAAGCCCGTCTATGTCATGATTGCAATCGTCTGCAAAGACAAAGCCCCCATTCTCTACGTAAGTCTTGAAATTCCGCCGTTCTTCAGAGGAGAATTCCACCAGTTTATGTCCACTGATATAGCAAAAGGGACTCTTGAAAATCTCCCTGCTGCCCAGCTCTATTACTCTTTCCTTCTCGTCTACCGGAATGGTTGTGTATTCCACCAGAGAATTGAGCAAGTTGACAGGCATGCGCTGATCTGTGTCCCAATTGCCGGAGTTGTATTTTATTCTGGTAAAGAAGAAGGCTTGCATTGTAGGGAATAGTGTTCAGTCTCAGTGATCAGTTTGCAGTGATCCGTCTCAGTTTCCAGTTTGCAGCCAACCTTTCGGCTGCAAACTGAATATTGTACACCGTCAACTGAATTAAACAGCGTCAGACAAACTGGTAAAGGTAAAGTCCCGGATTTTCATAGCCGGAATCAAATCACCTCCTACTCGCTGCTGCTGACCCAATGCTTCAATATTGTTCAGCATGATGATAGGACTTTCGTTGAAGCGGAAGTTTTTCACAGGGAATTTAATCTGGCCATTTTCAATGTAGAAAGTTCCGTCACGCGTCAGGCCTGTATATAGTAAAGTCTGGGGATCTACCGCTCTGATATACCAGAATCTGGTTACCAAAATACCTCTTTCGGTACTTTTCACCATATCAGCTATGGATTGGTCGCCACCTGCTATAATCATGCCGCTGGGCCTTCCAGTAGGTTCCACTCCTTGCTTCTCTGCCCAATAGCGGGAATAGAACATATTTTTCACTACGCCATTCTCTACCCATTTCATAGGTTTTTGAGGATAGCCTTCATTATCCCATGGCGCACCCGGAATCTGCGGGCTAAGTGGATCCGAATAGATGGTTACACGCTCGTCAAATAGCTTTTCCCCCAGACGGGTTCCGCCTCCCTTTTTACTTAGAAAACTTCTGCCCTCATCAGCACTTCTGGCCTCCAGGCTTCTGGTCAGTAAGCCCATCAGGTCGCCGGCTGCCGTAGGCTCAAGAATGACTGTGTATTTACCAGGCTCTATGGCCTGGGCATTCTGTGAAGCCTGGGCTTTTTGCATGGCGATGTTTGTGACATCTTTGGAATTCAGCAGACTAACGTCGTTGAAATCACGGATAGCGTATCCTGATCCTGTACCGTCGACTGTACGCACCGTTATGGAAAAATCCACGGATGTGCTCTTGTTATAGCCAAAAAGGCCTTTGCTGTTTCCCTGAGCCACAAATCCCGAAAAATCCTCCAGATATCCGGCGGCAGTAAGGTTCTTCTCACTACTTGGACCGATACTATCCGCTGCGATCTGAGCCCGCTTATCAGGATTGATCTGATCTGTGGCGCTCACGAAAGTCTTGCTCTCCACATATTCTTGTGGTCCCAGCATCGGCATGTATTCGGGATTTTCGGGTGCCAGTTGGGCGATTTCCTCGGCTCTGGCAACTGCCTTTTTAAGTGATTCATCATCCAATTCATTGATTGTGGATGAGCCGGATTTTTTACCGAAGACCGAGGTAACATTCAATCCTATTTCATTTGTCTCTCCGCTGGTGCTCACAGAATTTCGTGCATAACGAATATTCCCGGTTCTGCCACCGTAAATCGTCACCTCGGTCTCATCCGCTTTTGCGTAGGAAAGTACTTTATCTATTATTTGCTTTGCTTCTTCTTTAGTCAAAATGGCCATAATTCTCGTGTTGAGGTTAAATATTTCTTCCCGTATTGATCACATTCACACCGTCGAAGCGGGTGGTAGAACTACCGTGTGAAACTGCGGATGACTGCGATGGCTGACCTTTCCCGTCAAAGAAAGAACCAAAAAATCTATAGTCATCTTTGTCGCAAATCTGGGAACAGGAATTCCAGAATTCCTGAGTATTGGACTGATAAGCCACATCTTCCAGCATACCTGCAATTTCACCATTTTTGATTTCATAGAATAACTGACCTCCAAACTGGAAGTTATACCGCTGCTGATCGATAGAATAAGATCCACGTCCGAGGATATAAATGCCTTTTTCCACATTCTTGATCATTTCAGCAGGACTTAGTTTCTCCGTACCTGGACGTAAAGAAACATTCGGCATACGCTGGAACTGGACGGAGCTCCAATTATCCGCAAAGCAGCAGCCATGGGATTCCTTTTCTCCCAAAATCCCCACCTGGTCACGAATGGCCTGATAATTCACCAGCACACCGTTTTTAATCAGATCCCATTCCTTGGTTTTGACACCTTCATCATCATAACCTGTATTTCCAAGGGAAAAAGGCTGGGTCTTGTCCGCAACTATATTTACTTGGTCAGAACCGTATTTAAAATCACCTGATTTCCACTTGTCCAATGTAGCGAAGCTAGTTCCTGCATAATTCGCTTCATAACCAAGTACCCGATCCAACTCAAGAGGATGTCCTACCGATTCGTGGATTGTCAACCCCAAGTGATCAGGATCCAATACCAAATCATATTTACCCGGTATCACAGACTTTGCAGCAATTTTCTCCTGGGCGTGTTTGGCAGCCTCGCTGGCATCTTCTACGATGTCATAGGTATTTTTGTAACTGTTGAAGCCTGCCGGATTCATGATTTTGTCTTCTGCCAGACCATCCATGTACTCATACCCCATTCCCATGGGAGCACTAAGCGCCTGTCTGGTCCGGAAACCTCCGGATTCTTTATTTACCGCCGTCACAGTGAAGGTAGGCCAGATTCTATGGATATCCTGATCGATGTACGAGCCATCAGTGGAAGCGAAATACTTCTGCTCATTGATCATAAACAGTGCGGAATTGACAAAAGCCGCTCCATTGTCTATTGCGGCATTATTTGCCTTCAACAAAAGATCAATCTTTTCTTTCACGGGAATCTCCAATGCATTCTTTCTGATTGGGGTATTCCAAGTCACTTCTCCGTGACCCGGTTCAGGAGCAAGTTCCACTGGCTCTTTCTGAAGCTTGGAATTTGCTTTGGCTATAGCCACTGCATTTTCGGCGCATTTCTTAATTCCATCAGGTGAGACATCAGAAGTGGACGAAAAGCCCCACGTACCATTGGCAATTACCCTAATCCCAACACCAAAGGTCTCTCCGTTGGAGATATTCTGGACATTTTTGTCACGGGTGAACAAATTTTGTCTTAGGTATCTTCCGATTCTTACATCGGTGTAGGCCGCTCCCTTCGCCTTAGCTGAATTTAAGGCAATATCAGCCAGAACTTTTTTGGCAGCAGCATCGATTCCCGGTTCGAGCAATCGCTCTGCAGAGACAGGATTCCCCATCATGACAAGTCCCGAAGTGGCCAGGGCACCGAGCCCCATTCCGGAAAGGTGGATAAAATCTCTTCTTTTCATCTTAGATTTCAATTGATCTCTTGGTTAAAGTTTATGGTTTATATTTCTACTGATGTTATTGGGTTTACTAGTTTTTCTCAAAGTACTTCTATCTCTGGATTAAGCAAAATAAAAATACAGACTCGGTAAATTTGCAGGGTATGAACCGGAATATCCCTGTTGAAAATTTCAAAAGTCCATTTTTTGAACCCATAGGTTACGAATTTTACAAAAATAAACCAGCCGCATAAACTGTACTGAACCCTTACTCTTATTAAGACACCAGGCCTAGTTGAAATCCTGTTTTGGGAGTTTGTCCTGACCGGTGTAAACATCGCTCCAACACATCCTCAAACTAAAGAGCCAGCCTTAAGCTTTCCATTTTATCCTAAGATAGCCGACCATATCAAGAAACGAAAGAATTTCAAATAAAACCAATTTTTAATATTTTTACATAATATCAATAATTATTGGCTAGTTTTTAAACCATTATTTTAAATAACACTGAAATATTTTCAGATTTATACTAATTTTTTACCCTATATTTTAAATTTGGTAAAACCACTCATGTAAATCCATTGTGGATTTTTAGAGCTCCAGCCAAATTAAATTTCTTCCACTAATTTATTTTTTCTCAAAAAAAAGGGAAGCAGCCCATTTTCAAAATTTATTATTGAGGCAGGTATTTAGTTCTCAAATCTGTAAAATAACCAAGATTTCAATTCTATTTTTTCAATAGAATTAGCCTATTAATAACCAAATCACAACCATATGAAAAAACTTAGACTAATTCTTCTATTGACACTTTTGTCGGGGGGAAGCCTTTTCGGTCAGTCAATGACAATCACCGGGAAGGTAGAATCCTCAGAGGACGGGCTTCCAATACCCGGAGCAAGCATCCAAATCAAAGGAACTACCAATGGGGCTATAACTGATTTAGATGGAAACTATTCCATCTCAGTCCCGGGAGCATCTTCAGTACTGATATATTCATTTGTCGGTCACGCTACCGTAGAGGAAACTGTGGGAACCAGATCAACAATTGATGTATCCCTGAACCCCTCTGTTAGCGACTTAGGAGAAGTAATCGTCACGGGTGTTGCCGTAGGTACTCCCACGAAAAAATTGGGTTTTGCCATTGGCAAAGTAGACAAAGAGCTGCTACAAGAAGCCCCGGCAACTGATCCCGGAAATGCTATCCGTGGAAAAGTTTCAGGAGTTCAGATTGTACAAGGGACCGGAAGACCGGGAACTGCCCCCTCTATTCGGCTTAGGGGAGTGACTGCTATTTCAGGAAGCCAGCAACCGCTAATTATAGTAGATGGTGTAATCACACAAGGGAGCTTGGCAGACATCAATATGAATGATGTCGAAAGCGTTGAAGTCCTGAAAGGAGCCGCTGCCTCATCACTTTATGGTTCTATGGCCGGAAACGGAGTAATACAGATTATCACCAAAAGAGGGGCTGAACGGGAAGGTGTGACCAGGATAACTTTACGTCAGGAAATAGGAAATAGCTACCTGGCAAATCAAGTCCCCCTGTCCTATCATCACAGATATCAGCTGAACCCTGACGGAAGCTATGTATTGACCAATCCCAACAACCCCAACACCCGGGTTGAGGAGGCGGATGGGATCATGGACAATGAGTATCCTCAAATATTTAATAATCAGGAATTACTGTTTAAGGCCCAACCATTCTACACTACCAATGTGTCTGTTGCAAACACAGGTTCAAAGACAAACTTCTTTCTGGGTTTTGAAAATCTGAACCAGGGAGGGATTGTAGTGGATATGCCCGCATACAAAAGGCAGAGTTTACGTCTGAATGTAGATCACCAACTTACGGACAAAATCAAACTGACAAGCAGTACACTCTATGTCAATTCGGATAGCCCAAACAATGGCGAAAATGGACAAAGCGGCTTGTTTTACCCTGTTCTAGCCCATGAACCTGATCAGGATTTGTTCGCCAACAGGGATGGAGGTGTATTACCGAGGTCTCAGAGCAATCTACAGAATCCTTTATATGAGGTGCGCAACAGGTTTTTCAGAAGAGACAGAAGGAGGTTGCTTCAAAATATTCAAGCAAATTATAAAATCCTCAACTGGCTTAGTTTAGAAGGACAATACTCTATGGACAGGGAGTGGAATACCAACGAAAACTATACTCCTAAGGGATATGTCACACAGAATAGGCCAGAAGGGGGGCTTGGCTCACTTTCACAGACTTGGAGAAACAAAAGTGCCGAAGTTGTTACCGCATCAGCGTATGCCCAAAAGAAATTTGGAGATTGGAATTCACTGCTGACGCTCAGGTATCAATTTGAGAAATATACTGATGAAAGAACTGATATTGAAGGTTCCAATTTCGCTGTCATTGACATTCCCAGATTTACAAATGTAGACCCAAGCACCTTAGATGTAACCAATTCAATAACAGACATTCGAGCTGAAAATTTATTTCTGAATTTGGGGCTGGACTATAAGGATAAGTACATATTTGAAGGATTAATAAGAAGAGATGGTTCTTCACTATTTGGAGAGGATGAGCGGTATCAATTATTCTATCGTGGAACCGCAGCATACAGGTTGTCTGAAGACATACAAATACCAGGATTTCAGGAACTTAAATTAAGAGCCTCCTATGGAACATCTGGGGCTAGACCTCGGTTTGAAGCACAATATGAAACATTTGACTTAGACCGAGGTGTTGCCTCAAAAGACGTATTGGGCAACAGAGCGCTAAAACCTTCAAAAATCGGAGAATTTGAAGTTGGTATTAATGCTACTTTCTTCAATAAATGGACTTTTGAGTTTAATTATGCCAACATCAAAGCGGATGATCAGATATTGGAAGTACCTCTTTCCAGTGTTGCAGGTTTCAGTTCTCAGTGGCAAAATGCCGGTACTGTACGAACTCATGCCTATGAGTTTAGCCTAGGTTCATTTTTGATTGAAAGAACAGATTTCTCCTGGAACTTCAATATCGTTGCGAGCAATTCCAAGTCCACAGTGGAGTACCTTGGAGTACCAACTATACTTCGCGGTGATGGAATAACCAGCGGCATGTTCAGAATAGCCGAAGGAGAACAATTTGGTGTTATGTATGGGAACGTGTTTGCAGAATCCGCAAGTGATTTTATTTTAGACAACGATGGTTTTATAACCAATATATCAGGCTATCTGCCAAATTCTGAATCCAATAAGACTCCTGCAGATTTTGAGCAAAACTCAGATGGGTATATGGTTGCAGCAGGTACAGAAAATACCTCAGCTGAATCCGCTACGATTTTATATGATCCTACAACGGGCCAAAAGCTTGATGCAAAAATAGGAAATAGCGCACCCGATTTGATAGTAGGATTAACCAATACACTTCGCTATAAGAATCTATCACTATTCGTACTCTTAGATGCACAAATAGGTGGGGATATTTACAATTCTTCCAAGCAAAATCTCTACTTCCAGGAACGTCATGGGGATCTGGACCAATTCGGTAAGCCTGAAGGTCAGCGCAAATCAGTGCCTTATTACTCAGGTGCTACCAGTTTGTATAACGGTGCTGCACCTTCAAAACATTTTGTGGAAAAGGCTACTTATATGAAGCTCCGCGAGATAGCCTTGACCTATAGAATTGATGAGTCCATGATGAATACAATAGGAATAGGAAAAGTCTTCCATGATGCAAAATTTTCTCTTATAGGCAGAAACCTCCTGACGTTTACAGACTATACAGGCTTTGACCCAGAAGTTGCTTCGCTCAGTGCCGATGATCCTACGACTTTCAGATCTGATTCCTATGTATATCCAATGTTCAGAACATTTACTGCCGCCATTGAATTAAGGTTCTAATTCTAAATTCCATCAATTATGAAAAAATCACTAAGAATATATTTGGGTACAATACTGACTGGCACCATGCTTATAACTGCCTGTGCCGATCTGGATGTAGAAAACCTAAACAATCCCAATACTGACAAAGTACTAGCCACACCTGATGACTTAAAAGGTGTTGTGGGAGGTGCATTTTCAGATCTCTATGGTCTTTTTAGTGCATATAGAGGCCAGGTAAACCTAGAACATACTGCTGACCATACAACTATGACAAACAACGTCAGCAACTGGTGGTCTGAATTCAAAGTAGAGCCTAGGCCCCAATTTGCCAACAGTTTAGCCAATTCAAACAGAGCTGGGATCATAGACAACCCTTTTAGACTAACCAATTCAGCTATTTCCTCAGCCATAGATGTAATCAGACTAATTGAAAATGATGGAATAGAAATCGGCCCTGATGGATCAGAGACCGAAATGGTACTGGCATCTGCCTATTTTGCAAAGGGTATGGCAGAAGGCTATCTCGCCTCTACTTATGATCAAGGGTACGTGGTAGACAAAGACACAGAACTCACCTCAATTGAGCTATCCCCTTACGATGCTGTAATGGACATGGCATTGGCTGACCTGGATAAAGTGATCCAGCTAGCCTCTTCCAATACTTTCCAATTAGACCCGACATTCATCAATACGCCGTCTCCAATGGGAAGCACCGAGCTTGCCGGGCTGGCAAGTACTTACTCAGCCCATTTTATGATGACTAGAAGCCGGACAAAAGCACAAAATGATGCAAATGACTGGGAAAAAATCAAAGAACTAGCCCAAGGTGGTATTACTGACGATTATATTATCGTGCAGGATGGCTCCAACTGGAGCAATTCATTTGTTGAAATTTCTGGGCTGGATTGGTATTTTAGAATTGACCATAGAATCATCCGGATTTTTGATCCTTCTTTTCCAAAAAGATATCCATTGGAAGCAACAGCTTTGTTACCTCCTGCTACTACTGATGACAAAAGGCTGGAATTATATTTCTTTTATGAAGAAGATATGTCCCGATTCAACCTTACACGAGGTGCACAATTGAGAAGCAATTACAGAATAGGCAGATGGGATGAATTTTATAGAGCGGGAGGAATTGGCCCTATCCCTTATTTCTTCGATTATATCAATCAACTAATCATAGCCGAGGCAGAAGTGATGACAGGAAATACGCAAGCAGCGATTGATATCCTAAATGAAGGAAATAGAGTTACTGTCGGCGGATTAGAACCTCTTCCAAGCACACTATCTGACCAGGAAGTACTGCAAACAATCTGGGACGAACGGGATATCGAAGTTTGTAGAACGGATTGGGCAATTCCTTTCATGGATGCAAGGCGAAGAGGTATTCTACAAAGAGGAGTATTACTTCACTTTCCTGTGCCTATCACGGAGATGCTTGTACTCGGTCTTCCTGAATACACATTTGGAGGTCAGTCTGCAGCGGATGGGGTAAATACCTCTGACGGTGAGGGAGCATGGTACACCCCACCTGGCTTGTAATCCAACAGCAGGTTTCAGCATCCTGATTAACCAATGCTGGTAAAAGCAAATGCGTTGTGCCTTTTATTGGTACAACGCATTTTTTTTCCATCACCTATCAATCGTCCGAAAGGTCAAGTTGACCCTTGGCTTAGAAACTACCTTGGTTGGAGGAAGTCTATGCATCCAATGCGTCTGGGTAGTTCCCTTCATCACCAGCAGACTCCCGTTTTCCAAGATTTGCGAAACAGTCTCTTTTGAGACTTTATGCTTGAAAGCAAACTTGCGTTCAGCTCCAAAACTCACTGAAGCAATGGCTCCATTCTTTTTCAAATCTGTTTCTCCATCACTATGCCAGGCCATTCCCTCACTCCCATTGTGGTATAGATTCAGCAGGCAGGAATTGAACGTCTCCCCCGTTTTGGTTTCCACCAGTCCCTTCAGTTCCAACAATTCCCTGGTCCAGGGTAAGGCAGTTTTCGTATGGTTAGAATAGGTGTATTCAAACGGAATTTCTGCATACCATGCAACTTTCCGCTTGGTTTCAATGCGCTTTCCAAAAATAACAGCCACATCATTCTTCCATTGAATCTGATTCAATAAATAATCAAGGTAGCTCATCGCCTGAATAGTGGGCATAATCTTGCCATAGTAATTCACTGTGCCATCCTTGGGCAACAGATTTATATTCTCGATTAAATCCTTATTGAATAAATCCATGTTTTTCTGTTATTCTTCTCCGTTCAGCTGGGCAGCTTCCCAACCGATAATTGCTGATTTTCTGGTATTGCCCCACATGTAGCCACCTAGTTTACCGGTAGACTGAATCACGCGATGGCAGGGAATCAGGAAAGCAACAGGATTACTGCCGATGGCAGTTCCAATAGCGCGGGAAGCTTTTGGTTTATCTATTTCCGTGGCGATACTACCATACGTTGTGAGATTCCCCTGCGGTATCTTTAGCAGTGCCTCCCAGACTTTCAATTGGAAGGGAGTGCCATGCAAATGCAATTTGATCTGGTTGAGTTTACTCCAATCATGATGAAAAATAAACAAGGCTTCCTGCTGAATTTCATCCACTAATTGATTGTACTTTGCATTTGGAAAACGGGCTTTCATCAACGCTTCCCCTTCTGTTTGGTCGGCAAAAAAAGCTAAATGACAAATCCCCTTTCCCGTAGAAGCCACAATGATTTCTCCAAATGGGCTTTCTGCAAAGCTGTAATTGATATGGAGGTTTTCTCCACCATTCTTGAATTCCCCGGGAGTCATTCCTTCTATTTTCACAAATAAATCATGAAGCCTTCCGGTTCCGGATAGCCCCGTTTCCTGCGCAGTATCAAAGAGGGTCGCTTCTTTCCCCTGCAAAAGCTGCTTGGCATATTCCACGCTCAGATACTGCATGAATTTTTTGGGGCTTACTCCTGCCCAATCACTAAACATCCGCTGGAAATGAAAAGGACTCAGATGCACCTGCTCTGCAATCTGCTCAAGAGATGGCTGGCTTTTAAAATTGGATTGGATATAACCAATTGCTTCGGCAATCCGCTTATAATTAATTGATTGGCTCGCGTTCATATTTTGAATACTTAGGTTACTCAAAAGTAGAACGATTCATACTATGTCAAAACCCAAATCTTGCGCAGTTTTTCCAATATACAAAGCTATTTTACTCCCTCTTCACCTTTAGCTCCCGCTTCTGGAGATGCAAGGTAGCTTCATAAAAAACGTTTGCTTAAAAGTGTCATGACTTGGACCAATCGTAATGAAGTGCCCAGACGGCCATAAAAAAAACTTTATGACAATCAGCTTCCTATATTACAACCACTCCAGAGTTGCCCTGCGCCCCCCCGCTCCCCATAATTAAATAGACACTTTTAAAAGCCGTCCATAAAGCATGAAAGGCTTAATTATGCAGAAACAAAAACCTTAAATCTTCTTCAGCGCATTTGCCAGATCGCTTTTTAGATCTTCGGCATCTTCCACTCCTACACTCAACCTGATCAGTGAATCGACCAACCCCACTTTCTCCCGTTCTTCTTTTGGGATACTTGCATGAGTCATAGATGCCGGGTGGCCACATAGTGACTCTACTCCACCAAGGGATTCTGCAAGAGAAAATAAGCGGAAGTTTTCCATCACTTTTCTTGCATCTGATTCCTTGTTTCCGACTAGTGTAAAGGAAATCATCCCACCATAGTCACGCATCTGCTTTTTGGCAATATCATGATTTGGATGATCTTCGAAGCCAGGCCAATAGACTTTTTCTACTTTGGGATGGTTCTTCAGGTAGGCTGCTATGGTTTTACCATTTTGAGAATGACGCTCCATTCTCAGGTGAAGGGTCTTAATCCCTCTCAACACCAAGAAACAATCCTGTGGCCCTGGAGTGGCACCGGAGGCATTCTGGATGAACACTAGTTTCTCGGCCAGCTCATCGTTGTTGACCACCAAAGCTCCCATCACTACGTCTGAATGTCCTCCAAGATATTTGGTTACCGAATGCATCACGATATCAGCTCCGAGATCCAGTGGATTTTGCAGGTAAGGAGAAGCAAAGGTATTATCCACAGCCACAAGGATATTTTTGCCCTTTCCTAACTTTGCAGCCGCAGCAATATCTATGATATTCATCATAGGATTGGTAGGGGTTTCAACCCAGATCATCCTCGTATTTTCGGTGATATGGTCGGCGATACTTGCCGCATCCGACATGGGTACAAACTTGAATTTGATCCCATATCGTTCATAGACTTTAGTAAACAGGCGATAGGTTCCGCCATAGAGGTCATTTGTGCTGATGATTTCATCACCGGGACTGAAGAGTTTGATCACCGCATCGATGGCTCCAAGTCCTGACGAAAAGCAGATGCCATGTTTGCCATTTTCCAATGCTGCCAGGTTATTTTGCAAAGCGGTACGGGTGGGATTGTGTGTGCGCGAATACTCGTAACCTTTATGGTCTCCAGGTGAGGTTTGCACATAGGTGGAAGTCTGGTAGATCGGAGTCATAATTGCTCCTGTAGATGGGTCAGGCTCTATTCCTGCATGTATGGCTTTTGTTCCAAATTTCATTTGTAATCGGATTAGCTTGTTTTGGTTCTTACTAAAGAAAACCTTTTG
This sequence comes from Algoriphagus resistens, assembly GCF_001442615.1. Lineage (GTDB taxonomy): Bacteria > Bacteroidota > Bacteroidia > Cytophagales > Cyclobacteriaceae > Algoriphagus > Algoriphagus resistens. The sequence goes on from NZ_LMXN01000015.1 coordinate 117,059, forward strand.
AGATTTTCACGGTGATTTAAGGATCTGCTTATTAAACTTGCAGACATTCTTAGTGAATCAAATGATGATTAATCAAATATGACAAAAAAGGGCAGGATATTCAAAACTATCCGTCGGTACTTCAGCAGCCACCCTGCCGGAATTTTTGCATGGCTATGGGTCACGGCTATGCCTTTTGTAGGTAGTGTTATTTTTGCAGCAAATTATAGTTTTCTTGATGCATATCAGCTGCACGGTGCATTGGATTATCTTGCCTACACTGTGATCGGTGCATTGCTGATGGGGTTGGCGCTTCTTCCCACCACATTGGTTGCCTTGGCTTCGGGTTTTTATTTCGGCTGGACTTCTCTGCCATTTTTGATTTTAGGCTATTCGCTAGCCTCTGTTTTGGGATATGTATTGGGCACACTGACCAATATGGGCTTCACAGAATTACTTTTTAAAAAAAATCCAAAGTTTCATGCTGCGCTTGAGTCCCGTAAAGAAAAAGAAGGCTCCTTGGTATTCTTTGTAAGGATCTCACCGGTAGTTCCCTTCGCCGTTTCCAACTTCCTTTTTGCCAATCTCAATATCAAGCTCTGGAAAGTGCTGGTGTATGGAATTCCCGGAATGCTTTCACGGACCGTACTCGCATTTGCTGCGGGAGTGGCAGCCAATTCTTATTTGGCAGCAAAACAATCCATGAATACTCCCCTACAATGGGGAATTGGACTGGCACTGCTGCTTATTGGTTTGGCAGGAATCTATAGCTATGTGAAAAAATCAAGAAAATAATCAGCTGAGCTGAAAACCAGCCTACAACCTCCTATTGTCAGGACTTTGTCTATTTTATCATCAAATCAATGAAATACCCTATCATTAACACCGAAATGGCAAAAGTGAAAACACCTAATATGTAAGAAAAAAGCGCTTTGAAGTAATTGGAGACCTGCTTTTTATCAAAAAATTGCCCGATTGCCCAGCAGCTATAAACCATAAAAAGCATCCCGCCATAATCTAAAACCTTAAGATTGGTCACCCCTTGAATGATTCCAAACCCAGCAAGAATAATCATCCCCATTCCCATTACAAAGCAAAGAAGAATCAGAATCTCATAGAAGTTATAGCCATATTTTTTAAAAAGTAACTTAGTCCATAAGGCTATAAAAACCCCCATGATCAAATTCCCATAGCCGTAATTATTTTGTATCCACTTAAAAATGACAGTTGCCGTCGTAAAATTGGAATCATCATAGTTGATATATCCATCTTCAAACTGGAAGAATCCTCTTAAAACCGAATATACCAGCGAGCTGATGATGATGAAAATCACTGGTTTCACCAGCCGGTTTCTATCTTCAGCAATAAACCTCCTGACGGTCACCCCCGGCCTGATGAGCAACTCTTTGACAGTGTATAATATTCCCTTATCAAAGTTTAAAACACTACTGACTTCTTTGACTATATATTTTCCATCTATCCGTCGCAATTCTTTGGCACTGCCACAGCTTACACAATAATTCCCACTGATATATAGCTCGCACTTTTTGCAATAGTCAAAAGAATTCTGATTTTCCATTTGGATTAATAAGATGAGCTAGGTTTGATTACTAATAAAAGTATCACCATTCCCTATTTTAAGTTCCTCTCCTTCAAAACTTTTTCCAACTCTAATTTTTTGAGCTTGTTCTTGGCAGCTATAGGTAAGTAGATCAGGGGAAGAAAAGTCAACAAGCCAAACCCATTATTAAGGGTGCTGTAAATTGCAATCCCAACCAACATTCCTATGATTATTGCATCGTAAATCTTTGTGGGTTTACTTTTTTTTGCTACTGCCAGCAGTTCTTGGTCAGTGAAAGCAGCTAATTTATTTTGATTCATTTTTTTTGCTTGATGGTTTGGTTGGATTAAAGTCAAATTATGAATTTTACTAGAAAGAAAGGTACAACGGCAAAGCGACCACTTACCACACTGATAACTTGTACATTGGATTTTGTACGGAGGTCTTCTATTCAATTCGTGGTAGAACCATAGTTTTGCATTATTGTGAAAGCTTATAATTATGTTTATTGCTAGGAATGCGATCCTGTTTTTTTTATGGAGGATTAAAACTTATATCCCCACTAAGTTAAGGGTATTACCATTTAAAAAATCAACAACAGCCACCACCATTGTAATGAAAGGTAGATCCAGAAATATAAATATCATCTCTACCCAACTCTTTAAACTGTCTAGCTGTTTTATCACAAATAGCTAGGGGCTGATTTTTCACTAAAACATGTCCTTTTTTATCATCGAAATATTCTTCATCTCCGTAATAAATTGCCGCTCTTCCAGTAAAAACACAAGCACCGTCCGGCAGAACCGGATCTTTAATGGCTGCAATTTCAATGCTTTCAATAAATATTAATTCCTCTGTGGGATAATTTTTAGTGTCGAGTATTCTATATGGTTTGCGTGCTCTAATTTCAATGGTACCAAATCCAGCATCGGTCAAGGCTTTTATATATTCATTTATTGAAAGACTTCCACTTAAGCACTGAGCACGTAGGCGTTCATCATTTCTTAGTGTTTCGTTCATAGGTTGCTCACAAATTGGGTCACTCATTACCAACCTCCCATGTGGCTTTAACACACGATACATCTCATTTAATGCCTGTTTGAGATCCGCTTCTTTGAAGATATTAAACAGGCAGTTCTGCGCAGCAACATCTATAGTATTATCAACTACAGGTAAGTTTAATGCATCTCCCTTCTTGAGTTCAATGAATTCACTTTTAAACCAAGGGTTCATTTCTTCGGCTTCCACAAGGTTTTTACGGGATGCTTCCAGCATTTCATCTACCACATCAATACCAATCACTCCTCCTTTCTGACGAGAGAAATAAGAAAATTGTAATAATTCCATTCCACCACCCACACCAACATATAGAATTTTGGGATTTTGAGTTAAATCACGAGCATTTATAGTACTACCGCATCCATAGTTCATTTGTTGCATTATTTTCGGAATCTTTAAGCCTGGTAATTCCCAAATTGGATTGGCAGTACAACAAAGCCCAATATTTGGTGTTAAGGCTGCTTCTTTATATAAGTCGTGTGTTGCTTCTAAGTAGCTCATAAAGTTTTTTTAATAAAGTAATCGCATTATACGCTACTTTCCATCATTTCTTAAATGTACGGGTTGCACTGAACGTGATTCAACTTGCCGGGCAGACAGCCTTGGAGACGGCGGGCTACCTCAGCAAATACATCTTCCCATAGCCCTTCCTGAAAGCCTTGTCCCCTGCCGTAGGTCTATGTTCCATAAACTGCCCGTTTTTGCGGACTAGCACCCGATAGATATATACGCCATTGGCAAGCTGATCACCAAATTCATCCTTGCCGTCCCAAGCATATTCAGTCAGGTTATTTCCGATACGGATCGGCCCAAGCTCATTCTGCAAAATCTCCCGGACGACTTTTCCGGTCACAGTCATAATCTGAATCTTGATTTCATCAGGCACTTCCATGCCCGTCACCGTAAAGATAAACCGCACAGCCGTGCTGAAGGGATTTGGATACGGATAGAAATTGGTAATCTGGGATTCATTGATCACTTCGAATGTAATCTCATATGGCTCCGGAGAATCTTCATTTGCAATCCGAAGTGTATAAATACCGTCTTCCAGTGGTCCAGGAATCAGCGAGACCTTGAAGTCCTCGTCTTCTGAGGCTGGTGTCCAGCTCAGATTTGGGTTAGAAAAACTAACGCGTTTGAAATCGCAGGTTTCACAGTTTTGCTTGAGGTATAAATCCAGTCCCACCGTATCTTTTTTGTAAAGCAGTGTCTGGTCATTTTTCAGCAATGCTGTAATCATCACATTTGGCGACACGATATCTCCATCCATGATGTAAATTCCATCGAAGTTCACATCCAAAAGTGCTGTGGAATTATCGCCTTCTACTATAAAATAAGACCCCATATCTACCTGATTATTGCGGAAAGTCTGCTCACGCTGGATTCTGGGATTCGCAAAAATCTCCAGTCGGTTTTCACCTGATTTTCCTACAGAATTAAATTCTATCGTAAGGTCAAACGCTTCCCCAGCTTTCAACGCCGGGAATTTCTTAGAAAACTCTTCCACCTTTTTACTCGTCAGGTTGGTCATTTTCCAGTCCACCTGAATGGAGTCTGAGAAGTTATACTTGGAAATATTCTTGAATTGCAGTTCCAAAAGTCCAGTCTCGCCCTCACGAAGATTGATCTGATCCTTGGCTGATTTCAGAATCAAAACACCTTCCGGCACTCCGGTATAATTCACCTGCCACTTCTCCAATTGCGCCGGAGCCGTGGACTCAGCATCATTCATGCTGTAGCGCAACTTCAAGTATGGATAAACCTCCGTGTTGATAAATGACAGATCCATTTCCTGATCAAAAGTATTCCCGACCAGTAGTTCTTCCTGGCCATTATCTTTCACTCCGATGATATCAAAGTAAGTTTTCTCCTCTTCATTAATCCAGTTTCTCGAATTCACATGTTGGAAGAATCGCTCCCAGGATGACGCCGGTCCCACCCTAGGTGTCAAAATCATTCCAGAAGTCAGGTAACCTGAAAGTTCGGTGTCGAATGAAAGCGTTTGCTGGGATGAAGGCACCTCCATGGTTTTATCCCCTATTATCTCTATCGCCTCCCCCGGACGCATGCCTTTTCTACCATAAAGAATATAAGGATCCCCTGTTTTCAAGGCTCTCAGCGTAGCTTCACTGGCTCCGAATTCTTTCAACTTCTCAATGGCAATATCCGGCCAAGCTTCAAAGGTGACATTACCTACGGAAAAAATCACCACATAATCACCCACTTTCACATTATTCACATAGTCCACCAGCATAGTTTGGCCCGGTGTAGTAATCCAGGAATTTTGGATGCTCTGGATCATTTGGGGCACCCGACCGCAGGCCCGGGAATCCAGGATATCAAAGCCTGGAACAGGGATAGCCAAATAGGGCATCAGACTCTTTTGCTCAAAAGCAACTAAACCCAACGAGCCATTTGGACACAAGCGACTATTGGCATTGTTCACATTATCGATGATCTGAGGAATCTGATCCAGATAGAACTGGGTATTTCGGAACGAAAGTGTGTCCACTCCTGCTCCTACAGTAAAGACCTCGACGTTTGCCTGAATATCCAAGTATTTCCATTTTCTATCTGATTCACCGATTTCCAGATTCGTCAACTGATCCTCTTCCAGTTGGTAGCTCGTCCGCTGTGTCCATCCCTCCGGACCCGAAGGGATATAAGAGAAGCTGGAGTTCGTCCAGACATCTGTCTCACCGGGTATGGCTTCCTGAAATTTTGATCTCCAATAGAACGTTGTACTATCAGTGAATAAAGAGAGCTCTAAAGGCATTTCCGCCAATCCCCTCGTGGTGACACGAGCCTCTTTGCGGAAAGCGGAATTGAAAGCAGCCGCTGTATCTAATTGAATAATAACGGTACGATCTTCTGTAGTTTTCCCAGGTACTTGAACGATCAGGTTTGTGTCGGTCCCATTCACAATTCCATAATCCACCGGGTATAAATTCAATGTGCCACTAAGCGGAATGAACTTGGAATACGTGACAGAATTATTGGCAAAGGTCATTTCCCCAACTTCCATTTTAGAATTCACCTCAATAGTGAAAGTATTCTCACCGGCGGAATTACGGCCTGTATTAGGAATGGTGAAAGAGAGTGAATCTATACGGGAGATGTAGGGGACTTTTACCGGAGAAAAGGACTCAGTAGAACCATCAGCTAATTTTCTGGTTACTTTATATTCCAGAGAGTCTGTATCTACCCTCCCGATATTCCGCAAAACAAAACTTAATTTAAGACTGTCTGAAAGCACCGAAAGCGGCACCTCATCAAAACTATCCACTGATACTTCCTCAACTTTGACCGCATAGTCAGCTTTGTCCGCAGGAAAAATTCTTAAACCCGGATCACCATAATTGATCATCTGCTCCATGTGGGAATACGAAAGCGGACTGGAACCGTAAGCATCCAAATAAGCGGCTTCGGCTTCTTGTTTTACTTCACCAAGTGTCCTATAAATCAAAGTACTATCCGAAAATGCCTTCCTGTAGAACATATCAGAATATCGCCGCAGATACACATCCACACCGATAGCCGAATTTGCCATTACTGAAATTGCACCTTTGTCCGGAGTAATCACCCAATCTTCCCCTTGGGTGTAACTATTTCCATAAGCACTTCCGTAGTCACAGCCGTTAAACAGCATGACGGGATATTTGCCTTTATTCTGATAGTTCAAGGTGGGATCTGAAGCAAAACCGATTTCTATATCGATCACCGTAGGAGCTCCATGTCCAAAAAATGTCAGCATGGATCGCCCTTCATTCAGATCCCCAGTGATATCAATGACTTCAACGGTAGAGTTTGAGCGCTTTCTATAGGTAGTAACATTTCCTCCCAGAAAAGGTCCTTCGGCAATAGTTTTAAAGCCATTCATGAAATTAAAATAGCGCTCCAACTCAAACTCAGATACACCTCCGCTAAGGTGAATCAATTCCTTTTGCCAGGAATCAGAAATCCCTACCCCATCTTTCTCTATCGCTTTTCCCAGATAATCTGCCAATTGCTGCGCATTTCTTGCAGGAATTCTACCCACAGCTAAGGCAGGGACGTTTGGTTTGGACCGATCAAGTCCAACCGTGTATACATTATCTGAAAAGGGAAACCCTCCTGCCGGAATGAGGTCCCGGAAGCTAAATGCTGAGGGATTATTTCTGTAGAAATAAGTTACTCCCCCTGCTCGCGCGGTAGAATACATCGCCAATGATCTACCTGCAAACAGCATATGTGTTGGCTTGTGAACAGGGTAATATGCCTTCAAAAATTCATAAATAGCTACCGGGGAATATTCTCCATAGCCGAATTGATTATACAGATCCTCGACCTTTACAGTCAGCGTATCAAAGCCTCCTCCTGCTGGAGAAGCCCGGTGTTCGGCATAGGCTTTCAGCGGGTTGTCAAACTGGGTGGTAGGCTGCTCCAGCACATGATGTCCTACCAAAATATAATTTGCTGGCTGTGCTAGGTAATTTCTGAATTTCACCTGTTCCAGTGAGGTTATTTCTGTGATATTCTCTTCATTCTGCAGCCAAATACGGCTCGAATCATTAGGAACAGAGGCTCTGAAGGCCAAGGTTTGGGCATTGACAGATAGCTGAACTTTCTCAGGATTTGCCGGATCAGTGATCTCCAAAGCGGAATAAGATCCGGAAAGCTGAGAGAGCTGAATCCGCTGATTTCCGGGAGGGGAAATAAAAAGCTCTGAAGAAAAATCCCCCGTACCCACATTGTTTTGCAAGGTAACCTTAGCGAAAGCTACAGATATATTATCCACAGATTCTGTTCCTACTGATTCGAAGGATACAACTAGGCTTCCATCTGGGTTGAAATCAGACATTGTCAGGTTAATTGATTGCTGGGGATAATCAAATCCGGCAAAATTCACTGTGGTCAGTAAGCGTTGAGATGCGGCATTGGGCCCAGCGTAGATTCTTGTAGCGTGTGCATTCTCCGATCTGCCTACCAGCCCAAATTCCAACTTTGCCAATCCCGAATTCGCCATCGCTCCCAATTGGTCCAAGACAATCCGGCGGGTGTTGCCTTTAGTGATCACCGAAGACATCCAACCTTGTCCCAAGTCAAATTTGGACAATCTAAATCCCAGCGCATATCCAACACCCAATGAATACTGTTCGGAAAAAGTCAGTAGTTTTTCCGAGGCATATCTATTTGTCAAAGGCAAAGTTGTCTCTGGCACAGACCTGAGAATCATCCTTTTTCCACTTTGGCCACTGGTGATAGTCAGGAAAAAAGCGGTGGTATCAGAAGTAGTGTTCAAGTATGGATTCGGGATCTTTTCAAAATCGGAGTAAAGCAATCTATCCAGTGTCCCATCATTTCTCCTTCCATAAAAGTCAATGAAATCTCCTGTATCAAACTTCCCGTCATTTTCTCCTTCTACATGGATCGCTACTTCTTTTCCGCGATGATAAAGCCTGATAGTTCTAGGATCCAAGCCAATCAGATCGATACCTGAGTTACTCAGTGATGCTGCTGAGATGCGATGTATACCATCGGAAGCAGTAGAAATCTTGTAGTAAGTCTGATCATAACTATACCAGACTGGCTGCTGGGCTTGAGCAAACTCATAAAGCATCAAGAATGTCAGAAAAACGAATAGTAGTCTTTTTATCATTTGTCTGTCCAGCTTTTAAATTTTCTGAAATCAGGATCCAGTTTCTCCAAACTCACTTTGACACTAAACACATGGGAATAAGGTGTTTCAGATACATTTCCGATATCAGAAAGAGCATAATCAATTTGAAATTTATCACTAACAAAAACCCCTATTCCCATACTCGGCTGGACATTTATACTTTCTTTGCCCTGAAAATCTTTGATGTACTGGAAGTTTCCGATTCCCGCACGGAGAAATGCTATATTCTGAAAACCTGCTTCCAATCCAAACCGGGGATCAATACTTAACAAAGATGTGCTTACCACTGTATTTCTCTGCCCGTCAAAAGTCATATCCAAATCCAGCGTGGTCAGTAAACTGAATTGGTTTCCAATCTTCCAGTTGTAGGCCACACTGGATATCGCACGAGGTAAAGTCAATTCTATCGAATTAACCGGAATCTCATTATCTGTCTGTGCATATATCTCGCGAACCAACTCTGCATCATGTGACCAAGCATTGAAGGTGGTCGTAATATCGCGTACCATCAAGCCCAGTGTCAGTCGATCTTTGATATAAATTCCTCCTACATCCAGTCCAAATCCCCAAGCCTGGGCGAATTTGCCGACATTCCTGTGGATTACTTTGACATTCATACCTACTTTGAATTTATCCGAAAGATCTCGGGCATAGCTCAGAAGCAAAGCGTAATCAGCGGCATTGAAAAACTGAATATTATTATAATTCAAAGCGCCATTGGCATCGTACAGAAATCTGGTATCGGGAATATCATCCACTCCGAATCGAATGAGCGAAACTGCCACTTGGCTTTGATCTTTGATCGGTGTGGTAAAAGCCATATAATCGTACTGGGCCACGCCGGCAAAATACTCAGAGTGCATCAAACTGAATTCATACTTATGCCGCACGCCCATCAGCGCAGCAGGATTCCAATAGGCTGCTGTCACATCCCGAACGGCAGATACCTGGGATCCCCCCATGCCAAGCGCCCTGGCTCCTACTCCAATACTTAGAAATTCGTTGGAATATTTTGGAGCCAAATCCTGAGCGAACAGTTTAGTATGACCTGCCCAAAAAGCCAGTACTATTGCCCAGAAAAAAAAATGACTTCTGATTTTATGTTTCACCTTATAAAATAAACCTTTTTATCAATCCCATTTTAATCCAAACTAGAATTCCTCAAAATCGACAAGGCACCTGTCCGCTCTCGTACATAAATATGTTCAAATTTTTAACATTTTATTAAAGCCCAATTGGTCGTATTTTTTCTAAATATTTTTTCCCGACTTCCTTATCAAAACAATAATCGTCTCTTAGAGTACGTAAAGACACTTTTTGATCTTATTTTTTTATACCTACTACCTGTTTATGACAAGGAAATAGGTTATACAAGGTAGCTTGGAAAAGATTGGTATAATTTTTCTCTAATAAGAAGGGACGGGAATAAGGATTTTCCGGAACAAGACACCTAATCACCTAACAAATGAATGTCGCCAACACACAGATTCAAATGCGCAAAGGACTCTTGGAGTTTTGCGTATTGCATATCATTTCCCGAGGCGAGGTTTATACTTCAGATCTGATCGAAGAGCTCACCCAAGCTCAGATGATTGTAGTGGAAGGCACACTGTACCCACTACTGAACCGACTGAAGTCAGCCTCATTGGTCGAATATCGCTGGGTAGAATCTGAATCCGGTCCTCCGAGGAAATACTACTCCATCACAGAAGAAGGAAAAGCCTTTCTTGGCACACTTTCCACTACCTGGGAATCACTAGTCAATTCCACCCTCCTAATCACCTCAAAGAATTGATCATGAAAAAGACTATAAGTATAAACATCAGTGGGATCCTTTTCCACATCGAAGAAGACGGCTACGATACGCTCCGCAAATACCTGGATGCCATCAACCGCCATTTTTCTTCTTACAAAGATAATCATGAGATCATATCTGATATTGAAAACCGTATCGCTGAGATTTTCCTTAGCAATCTGAAAAACAACAAGCAGGTAATCACTGCGGAGAATGTCGATAAGCTCATTGAGAAAATGGGAACCATAGCTGATTTTGCTTCTGTAGAAGAAGAGAAAGCCGATTTGGAGGAAGAAGAAGAAAATGCAGCGAATGATCAGGATTTCTATAAATATGTAACTCCCCCGGATGCAGACAAAAAAGGCTATAAGAAACTAGTTCGCCTGGAAAACAGAAAAATCCTGGGAGGTGTGTGCGCAGGAATGGCTCATTACTTCTCGATAGATCCACTGTGGACCAGGCTAATAGCTATTCTATTGTTATTCTCTGGCAATCTGCGTTTCAACTTTGGATTCTTGGATATCTGGCCGTTTGATGATTTTAGACTCAATCTGAGTTTTGGACTTTTTGCCGCTGTGGCTTATATCGTGCTATGGATTATCTTGCCTGTCTCCTATGAGATTGAAGAGGATAAAAATATCAAAAAACTCTATAGAAACCCAGATGACAAGGTAATCGGGGGTGTGGCCAGTGGATTGGCGGCATATTTCGGGGTGGAAGTAATCTATACGCGATTAGCTTTGGTTTTATTGATCTTAGCCGGTGGGTCAGGATTTCTTATTTACCTGATTCTGTGGATCATCACTCCTGTAGCCAGTTCAATTACAGAGCGAATCCGTATGAAAGGGGGAGAGATCACCTTAGACAATATTGATTCCACACTCAAAGAAAACATCAACCCTATCCCAAAGGCCCCAGAGTCAAGGACCAGACAGATACTGTTGACCCCTTTTAGGATAATAGGGCAGGTGATCGAAGGTATTGGAAGTGCGCTGGGACCATTGGGAAGATTCTTCCTGAATGTGATCCGGGTGATTTTCGGCTTATTTGTATTCTTCATTGGCTTAGGACTGACCATCGCTCCCATTTTTAGTTTGGCTGTTTATATGGGCGTATTCACCAACGATGATTACCGGGTTCTGATGGACAATTTCCCTGTGGAGCTATTCTCCAATCTGGTTCCTATTTGGCTGGTGGTTGGTGCATCATTCCTACTGATCATTCCTGGCATCATCATCATTCTGCTCGGTCTAAGTGTATTGATGCAAAAGAACCTGATTGGATCCAGATTTGGTTTTGTAGCACTTGGACTATGGTTATTGTGTGTAGGAATATGCGCATTCCAGATTCCTCTGATAGTTGCCCAGTTCAAGGAAGAAAACTGGCATAAAATAGAGGAGACTATACCTGTGACAGAGGGGATTATGATCCTGAGAATGAATCCTATAGGAGAAGAGTCCACTTTCAACAATGTAAACCTTAAGTTGGAAGGAACCTCAGATAGTCTGGTGACACTTCGGGAGGATTTCTTCTCCAGAGGAAAAACAAAAGCAGAAGCCATGAACAATGCTAAATTGATAGGGTATAACTACACCGTTATGGATTCGATCATCACTTTTGACGAGGGTTATGATATTTCAAATATTAATACTTTCCGCGACCAAAAGCTGAATCTGTTCCTTGAAATACCATATGAAAAGCCTTTTATCATGGAACGTTCACTTTTGGAAATCCTCAGAAACACTATTTATAGAAACGGCTTTAGATCCAATGATGTCTCCCAAAATACAATCTGGGCATTCAATCAGCAAGGTTTGGTCTGCCTGACTTGTAAAGAGGAGGTGCCACAGAATGAAAGTGAAAACTCAGAGGGAGTTAATTTTGAAGTTGAAGAGCCTGATACTGGAGAATATAACCGGGAGCAGCTCGACAGCATCAGTAGAGCGAAATTTAACCAGCCCAAGAATCCTGCAAACAACGCCGCCGGGCTTAACTAAATCAAACAGGCACCCAGTTGGGTGCCTGTTTTTTTTGTATCTTTTTGCCCTAAACCCAAAAGCAAAATGGATGTAACTGTAAAGTTTTTAGGCGCAGCAGGCACGGTGACTGGCTCCCGATATTTACTGGATCTGGGAAATTTTGAATTCCTGGTAGATTGTGGACTTTTTCAGGGAAGAAGAGAACTTCGTCAGAGAAACTGGGATAAATTTCCGATGCCACCTACAGAAATGGAAGCAATCGTGCTCACCCATGCGCATATGGATCATATCGGATGCCTGCCTAAGCTGGTCAAAGATGGTTTTTCAGGGCCTATCTATTGTACGGAAGTGACAGCGGAACTTGCGAAAATCTTACTCCTAGACTCTGGAAAGCTTCAGGAAGAGGAAGCTGAATATGCAAGGAAAAAAGGCTATTCCAGACATAAGATTCCTGAGCCCCTTTATACTGTGGAAGATGCGGAAGCAGTATTTCCATTGTTGGTGCCAAAGGAATTCAAGAAACCTTTCCCTATCCATCCGGCAGTAGAAGTCACCTATTATCACGCAGGCCATATTTTGGGAGCGGCAAGTGTGAAGATTACGATCAAAGGCGATCATCAAACCAAAAAACTTGTGTTCTCAGGCGATTTGGGAAGATATCATGACCCGTTGCTTTTTCCTCCTACCCTAATCCCGGAAGCGGATGTGGTCTGGATAGAATCAACCTATGGGGACCGGATTTCCACACCTGTGAAACCCGAAGAAGAACTTGCCCGCGCCATCAATGAGGTGTTTGACAAAGATGGTTTGGTGATTATTCCAGCATTTGCAGTAGGAAGGACACAGTTGGTGATGTATTATTTGTACCAGTTGGTGAAAAAAGGAAAAATCCCGAATGTGCCTATTTATTTAGATTCTCCTATGGCGATAAATGTTTCCAGGCTGTATAAGGAATTCCATCAGGATCACCAGTTGATAGCCGTATTGGACAATACCGATCAGCATCCCTTCCAGCATTCCCAGCTGCATTACTTCCAAAAGCAAGAGCAATCACGTATGCTAAATGAGCTCAAGGGGAAAGCTATCATTATCTCTGCCAGTGGCATGGCAACCGGTGGACGTGTATTGCATCACCTTTTCCATCACTTGCCAAATGAAAAGAACGGAGTCATTTTCGTAGGTTACCAGGCAGAAGGCACCCGGGGCAGACGGCTTGTGAATGGTGAGACTGAGGTAAGGATTTTTGGCCAGGAAGTCCCTGTGAAAGCAAAGATCTACACTGTGGAAGGACTGTCAGCCCATGCCGATCAAAACGAATTAATGGAGTGGGCAGAAGGCTTCAATGAGAAACCCCAACTAACATTTATAATACACGGAGAAGAGAAGAGCACAACGGTGCTTGCCTCAAAACTAAAAGAGGAACTTGGATGGAATACTGTCATTCCAAATTATTTGGAATCATTTATGCTGTTTAAGGGAATCTGATACGCTAGCGCAACTTCTGTATAAAAATACCTTAAACCATCAATCCATGAACAGACCAGTAAAACTTCTTTTCATTTCAGCATTTATCCTGCTGCTTTTTCAATGTGCCCCCTACCAACCGGAAGGCCAAGGTGTAGTAGGACTTGTCACCTGGCAGGAAGGCAATCAGATGCCCACGATAGTGGAAGAAGGCAGTCAGGAAAAGAAAAACAAACGAACAACTATTGGAGATCCTGTTAAAAGAACTGTGCGGGTTTATCCATTGATTAAAATCTCTGATGTAACCTTAGAAAATGGTTTGTTCCAATCTGTGGCAGCCAAACCTATCACTGAAATAGAAACTGACGAAAACGGTGAATATTCAATCAACCTGAGTCCCGGTAGATATTCTATTCTTACAGTCGAAGAAGGCGGATTATTTGCCAGCATATTCGATGGTGATGGTAATATCCAGCCGGTTACTGTAAAAGAAAACGAATGGACATTGTTGGATATCGTCGTAAATTATAAGGCTGCATTCTAATCCAGAGAAAACAAAATACGGTTCATTTATAAAGGTCTCCTTTTGACATTGAATTGATCAAAAGGAGACCTTTTATTTTTAATTCTTAATTTCAGCACAATATAAAACAGGAAAGTACGTAGCTTAGAAAAAAGCACATGACACTTATAATAAGCCATTTACAAGACCCAAAAAAACTTTGAATAGCATTATTGATAAAAATTATTAACTTTTTTTCACTTGCCTAAGCAACCATTTTTTCACTAAAGGCATCTACCTAATTGAAAGCTTAATCGAATGTTCAGCAGAGTCAATTTTTCAACCGAATCAGGATTATTACAAGGATGCCTCAAAGGCGACCGAATGGCGCAGCGCCACTTGTATGATCAATACTCGGGGAAATTCTTGGCAATCTGCATCCGGTACCTCAAAGACCGGGAGCATGCCGAAGATGTGATGATCGAGGGCTTTATGAAAATCTTTGAAAAGCTGCCCCAATTTCAATCCAAGGGAAGTTTTGAAGGCTGGATGAAGCGGATCATCGTCACTCAGGCTCTCATGACGCTAAGAAGTCACCGTCACCTAATGATGGAGATCAATATGGAAAATGAGACCGAATACCAGGACCATAATTATGAGCTCAATCACATGGAAACTGAAGACCTGATGAAACTGGTAGAAAGCCTTCCGGTAGGATACAGGACAGTGTTCAACCTCTACGCAATCGAAGGTTTCTCACATCAGGAGATCGGAGAGCTCTTGGGAATAAGCGAAAGCACTTCGAAGTCCCAGCTCAATAGGGCAAGGAATACTTTAAAAGAAAAAATTGCCAGTCAAACACCAAAAGAAAGGAGAATCAATGGCTAAGGAAAAGAATAATCTGGATCAGCTTTTCAAAGAAAAACTGGAAAACCATACAGAAAAACCAAGTGTACTTGCCTGGGAAAGATTAGAATCCCAGTTGCCGCAGAAGTCCAAGTCCTACAAAGGGATCTGGTGGGCCGCAGCTGCATCAATGACTATTTTCTTCACTATTGGGTATTTAGTGTTGCGGGAAGGAGATACCACTTTAGAAAACCCAATACTTGCTGGCAATAACACAGAAGAAAGTACTGAATCACCTATTCAGACCGAAGTCATAACACCAGAAGCATCACAGGAAGGACAAAAAGAAACGGAAAATCAACAGACAACTGAAGAACCGATAACTAAGCCCACTAGTATAAAACCTAAAGCCAGGCCAGCTGATTCTTCTTCTAAAACCCAGAAATCCCAGCCAACAACTTCTCAAAATCCAGTGGCTATGACAGAGGTAAAAGAGGGCACCGGGCAAGACAAAACGGTAAGGGAGGAAACACCAACTATTACTTTGGAAACATCAGTGATCCCAGAACCTGAATTTCCTCCTGTGGAATTGGAAAAAGCTGTGGCCGAAGTAACAGAACCAGTTGAAACACAACCAGCCTACACTGTAAAAATCTACTCTAGCGGATTAAAAGAAGAACCAAAAGATAAAAACCTCATTGCCGAAATCGGCAAAACAGTCAATGAAGTGGAGGGATTACTGGGCAAAGTAGATCAGGGATTTGCAGACCTGCAGGATGCAAAAAACAATCTATTCGCCAGCATTACCACCCGTAAGCCGAGAGCTGAGAAATAACAACTCACCAACTAGCATTAATCGAAACAAAAAATGAAAAAATACCTTCTATTATTCTCTATGATGGCAATCGTGCAACTAGGATTTGCCGCAACAATGCCATCGATAGCCCACAGCGTTCCCAGTGACAGCGTGGTGATTGAATTCGGGAAATCCGGAAGAATAGTCATCATGGTGGATAGCAAAGAAGATTTTGAAAAACTAAAACTGATGAACATCAATCAGATCATCCGTGAGCTTGACCTGGAAGAAGATGAGGACAGTGGAGAAACCACCATAGTGGAAATCAAGAAAAAAGATGGTTCCTCCAAGCAGGTGGTAAAGGTGACAGAAGATGGAGCAGAAACGGAAGTATATATAGGAGGTATGCGGATTTTGGTAGATGAAACAGGCGAAAATACTAAAGTTCGTTTTGAACCGGGCTTGAAAAGGAAAAGCGATCCGCCATTCAGAACTTACTTCAACTTTGATCTGGGGGTAAACAACTACCTGGAGGATGGTAAATTCCCTACCTCCGACAAACCTTATGCAGTAAAAGGCTGGGGAAGCTGGAATGTAGGTGTTAACTGGATGGCTGCTCAGCGAATCTCCAAAGGGTTCTACTGGGACTTCGGCCTAGGATTTCAGTTCTATAACTTCAAGTTTGAAAACAGAGACTACCAGGCCATAAGAGGTGATGAAGCCATAGATTTTATCCAAAGAACGGACGTTGATGGATTCAAGAGTAAAATCTCTGCTTCCTACATTACAGCGATGACCATGCTGGAGCTGGATTTTGGCAAAATGAATGACAATGGACGAAGAGGCGTACGCATTGCCGCCGGACCTTATGCAGGATACAGACTCGGTGGTCAATCCAAATACGTCTATCGTGAACTGGGCGGATCAGGTCGTCACAAAGACAAGCAAGACACTGGACTTTACCTTCAGAATTTCAGGTACGGAGTGCGCGGTGAGCTTGGCATAGGCAGAGTCAAATTCTTCACTACCTATGACCTGAACGAACTGTTCCAGGAAGACAAAGGACCGGCTCTTAACCCGATCACTTTTGGGATAGTATTTTGAGGGATTGGATCATTTATCCAAATGTCTCATTAAGCACCCTGCTGGTGAGCAGGAAGTCAAAATGGGCTTAACCACCACAAAGGTTTCTTACTCAGCCTGACACATGAAAAACGAGTTTTGACCCAAACCTTTTAAAAATGAAAACTACACTACTACCCCTGTTATTTTTGGTTCTCTCCTTAAGCCAGGCTTTTGCACAGGGCGAACCCGACACAGTGATCTACACCAAAACCAAAGTGATCAAAGTCTTTGGGAATACCTGGTCCTATCAGCAGAAAGAGGACGGAAAATGGATTTTGGATATTGAGGAAGACGATGAAGTAAAGATCAAAGACATTCATCAGAGACAACGATTTACCGCTGGGCTTGATACTGAGTTGGGAATCAACCAGGTCACACCTACTGATCAGATGCCAACTGTGAAACCTTGGGGATCCTGGTACTATGCCATCAATATTCTAGGCACAACTAAAATTGCCAAAAACTTCCATCTGTATTCCAGCATCGGGGTAAACTGGTACAATTTCAAACTGGAAGACAGAAGTTTGATTGCTGTAAAATATCCAGACGGAATAGTCTGGGAAGAATTCTCAGGGTCTGGCACTGGAACAAAATCCAAAATATCCGCCTCCTACCTCAACTTCACCTTAGTCCCTACGCTACTGTCCAACAACCAAAAACTCCGACTTGGACTTGGTGGCTATGCCGGCGTAAGAATCGGTGGACGGGGAAAATTTGTGTATGATGATGAAAATGGCAAAAAACAAAAGCAATTTGAAAAATCAAACATGTACGTAGAGAACTTCCGCTATGGGGCACGTGCAGAAATCGGAGTGAGCGATGTCACGCTTTTCTTTAACTATGATTTAAATAACCTTTTCCAAGAAAACTTAGGTCCGGAAGTTCAGGCAATGAGCTTCGGAGTTACCATCAGATAAACACCATAACTATGAAAAAATTCTTCAAATTATCAAGCTTGGCTATGGCCATGATGCTGATCTCCGTTGTCAGCTTTGCGCAAAAAGTATTGGTAGATGCCAATAAAAACTATACTAATATCAAAGCAGTGGAAGTAAGTGGAGGGTGGCTGGACGTCTCCTATATGGGTGGCCCAGATTCGGATGTAAACGTGGAAGCCTATCTGGAATCAAACGATGAAAGTCAGGACATCATTTTCGTGACTGTAGGCGATGTGTTGAAAATATCCTACGAACAAAGTTCCAGAAATTCTTCTTGGGGAAACAACCGAAACAAAGGATATATCAAAATCACGGGTCCTATGAATATGGATCTGGACATGAAAAATTCCTCCGGCACTCTCACTGTGGACAAAATAGTTGGGAATAAAACGAATTTAAGAGTTTCATCCGGCAAGATCACAGCCACAAATATCTCAGGAGATTTGGCAATCAAAGCCAGTTCAGGAGCGCTATATATAGACAAAGTGTCGGGAGACATAGAAGCGGGTGTGACTTCTGGAAATGCCGACATAAGTAATATAGGGGGCAGTGTAGATTATCAGTCAACAAGTGGGTCGTTGACAGCTGACCGAATAAAAGGACAATTAAGCGTGGCTTTAACCTCCGGAAATGCGAAGCTCAGCAACATAGGCACTTTGGGAGAAATGAAATTCACTTCCGGAAATATTCGTGCTACCAACGCCGGATTGAGCGGAAACACCAATTTCAATGGCACCTCTGGAAACTTCAGAATCCAGACTCCCTCCAATTTAAAGGATTTCAACTTTTCCCTGAAAGCATCTTCTGGCAACCTAAAAGTGGGAGGTATCAATACCGGGAAAAACCTGGAAATTGATAATGATGCATCTGCCTGGGTAAAAGGATCTATTTCCTCAGGAAATATCACGATAGAAAATTAATTAGCTATAATTATCCAAAAAAGGCCAATCCATATGGGTTGGTTTTTTTGTGAAAAAAATTTTCGTAGTGTACACGGATGTTTTCGCAGAGAGCGCTCTTTAAATCATAACAACAACTTATAAAATGGGGGCTGAATCCCCCCTTTAAAAAAGAAAAGTGTTTAAAATTTATAGTACCACCGTTCAATTAGCTAATTTTTATTGTCCGTGTTCAAGGCTCAAATAACTATTGAATTCTTGGCCCCAATTTCTTGATTCGAAAATCTTCAATCTTACTCCGGCCTAGAAGCTAATCTTATGACTTCAGCATCTTCCTTGTTCAGTTTAAGCAAAGTTTTGATTCGCTCAGGAGTTGGTTTAGCTACAGAAAAAAAGAACAGTACCCCAGCGAAAACCACATTGTAAATAGCCGATCCAAAAAAGAGCAATCCTGCCGAGCAAATCAAGGCAGCCACGAAAAGCATTATATATCGTTCGCGTGTGGCATTTGCGTAGATTTTTAGCTTGACCAACAAATCCTCTGTCTGAAAAACTGCCTGTACTTTTTTTCTAAAAAGCAGGTACTGAGCCAATAAAAGGCCTATTCCTGCACCAGACAAAAATTGATCAACTAACAGTGGTAATTCAGGAAGGTTCCATGTTGCTTTCCCGGTTGATTGATACAAATAGATCATCCCGAAAATAGGAAGAACCAATACCAATAAAATTAAAATAAGCCGATCGAGTTTTATGTAAACCTTCCTGAATTCCTCTATTTCCAAAATAAGAGCTTTAGTGAGATTATAAGAATTACTCAATGGTGATCTTCACATCATCGCTGAGCGGATGCCCTACGCAGCAAAGTACATAGCCTGCCTCAATTTCATTAGGACTCAAACCGGCATCTTCATCCATTTTCACCTTACCACTAAGCAACCTCCCTCTACAAGCGGTACAAAGGCCGCTTTGGCAGCTGTAGGGCATATTCAAGTCCTGCGACAATCCAGCTTCCAGGATAGTTTTATCCGGCGATACAGTCACCACACTTTCCTCACCTTCTAAAATCACGGTGACATCTCGAGTAAGCAATCCTCCAGTAATCCCGTGAGCGGCATCCTCATGTGCCTTATCAGCAGCGGCTGAGTAGAAACTCTCTCTGTGCACTTTCTCGCTAGGAACTCCCAATTCATCCAATACCGCCACCACATTGTCCATGATCCCTTCTGGTCCGCAGGCGAAATACTCCTTATCGAACTCAGGTTCTGACTCAGCTTTTTTAGCGAAATCCAGAATTCTTTCTTTGGACAATCTTCCTTTTAAACCTGTCCATGCCGCGCTTGGTTGACTCAAATTGTGAATCACTTCCAGCCTATCCCCATCCTTCTCGACCAAAGATTCTAATTCCCTTTTGAATATGATTTGTTCCTCATTTCTGCTACAATAAAGTAGGGAAATTTTAGAATTCGGCTCATTTATCAACACAGATTTCAAAATCCCCATAATGGGCGTTATTCCACTTCCTGCAGCCACCAAGAAAAAATGCTTTTTATTTTTGGAGTGAAAATCAGTGGTAAAATTACCTAAGGGTTTGAGTACGTTGATCGTCTTACCGGGAAAAACCCGCTCGTTTAGGAAATTGGAAAATTTACCTTTAGGGACACGCTTTACAGAGATTCCCGGAAAGGGATCTACATAAGGAGACGTGCATAGGCTATATGACCTACGTTGCTCTTTGCCTTCAAAATCCATGACAAGCGTAAGAAACTGACCTGGCTTATAATCAAGAAACGGCTCTGGCTGTTCAAAATACAAGGTGACTGTATCTTCTGTTTCTTTTACTACCTCCCTCACTTTCAGTGGCAAAAACTGTGATGCCTTTACCTCCTTCTTTTTCTTAAATAAATTGAACATTCCTGATCTGAGCTTTTATCTGTTTAAACGGTGCAAAATTAATCCACAAAGCCAAAGTATTCGGCCTTATGGTTGATTATTTGTAAATCTTAACCCAGATAAAGACGCTGTGGTTCGAATTTTTTAAAGGATATTTCCTGAATTAGGCGACTTAAAACCGAACTTTTGGCTTCAAAAAATTAACTTTGCACCTTCCTAAAACCAATTTGACTTAAAAAAGATGGAATTAAACGCTTTGACCGCAGTGACTTCTGTAGATGGACGGTATGCCGGCAAAACAGCTCCTTTAAGAGCATATTTTTCTGAATTTGCCCTGATCAAGTACCGTGTTCATGTAGAAGTGGAGTATTTCATTGCACTTTGTGAACTTCCATTACCACAATTGAAGGACTTTGACAAGGATCTTTTTGAGAATCTCCGGTCGATTGTTTCTGATTTTTCGTTCGCTGACGCGGATACTATCAAGGCAACCGAAAAAATCACAAACCACGATGTAAAAGCTGTGGAATATTTCCTAAAAGAGAAATTCGATGCGCTGGGGTTGGAAGCGCACAAGGAATTTATACATTTTGGCCTGACCTCTCAGGACATCAATAATACTGCGACTCCTTTAATGCTGAAGGAAGGGTTGAATGAAGTGATTCTACCGCAGCTGCAAGCAGTACTCGACAGACTCTCTGTATTGGCAACTAATTGGGAAAACATCCCAATGCTTGCAAAAACCCACGGACAGCCCGCTTCCCCTACCCGTCTGGGTAAGGAAATCGAAGTATTTGTAGTCCGTCTTAAAAAGCAACTTGAATTACTTCATCATATTCCTTTCTCTGCGAAATTTGGCGGTGCTACCGGCAATATGAATGCACATCATGTCGCCTACCCTTCCTTTAAATGGAATGAATTTGCATTTCAGTTTGTGGGCGAATACCTGGGCTTGGAGAGAAGCTATCCCACCACACAGATTGAGCATTATGATAATCTTGCGGCAGTTTTTGATGGGCTGAAACGAATCAATACGATTCTTTTGGATCTGTCCAAAGACGTCTGGCAATATGTGGCAATGAATTACTTCAAGCAAAAAATCAAAGCCGGTGAAATCGGTTCTTCTGCAATGCCGCATAAAGTCAACCCTATTGATTTTGAAAATGCTGAGGGTAATCTGGGCATTGCAAATGCATTATTGGAGCATTTGGCTGCAAAGCTACCTATTTCCAGACTGCAGCGGGATTTGACAGACAGCACTGTACTGAGAACCATAGGCGTACCGCTAGGGCACATGTTGATTTCCTTTGAATCTTTGCTGAAAGGCTTGGATAAACTTGAGCTCAATGAGGCTGCAATCCATGCTGATTTGGAAGAAAACTGGGCGGTGGTCGCTGAGGCTATCCAAACTATATTGAGAAGAGAAGGATTCCCAAAACCATATGAAGCGCTTAAAGATCTAACCAGAACCAATGCTAAAATCACCGAAAAATCCATATCGGAATTCATCGCTAACCTTCCTGTTTCTAATGAACTGAAAGCTGAGCTGAGTGTGATTTCCCCTTTCAACTATACCGGGATTTGACAAAGTAGTGAGCAGTAGCAGTTGTCACCATACAAGTCACACTATTGCCGCCGTTCGTAAGTCACGAACGGCATTTTTTTCTCAATTAAGAAGTTAACTATGGGGTAGAAATATTTCTGCCATCATGCATCGGGCGCTTCCTCCTCCCAATTTTTCTATAGTAGCAATAGCTGGACTGATGATAGTAGTGTATTTTTCTATCAACTGGATCTGCCCGATAGTTAGAGAATCCAGCGCGGATTCAGACATTACCGTGAATTTCTCTCCCCCCGCATTTCCTACTTCGAGCATGTTTCCAGCGAAGTGAAATTTTTGTTTTGCTGTGATAGGCACCACTTTTTTACCGGCTTCAGTCAATCTTTTTTGTACTGCCTGTTTTTCTAAAGCTTTAGGAATACTATCCAAACAAACCACCGCTATATCGGACCCCACATGCATCATCACATTGGTATGATAAATGGGACTGATCACCCCCTGAACCTCTTGAGTTGCATGAAATGCAATGATTTTATAGCCAAGAAGCTTTCCTAAATAATCAAGCGGGATAGGATGTGTACGTTCAGAATAGCAGGCAAAAATTGTTTTGGACTGATGATCCATGACCATGCTTCCTGTTCCTTCCAAAAACTGCCCATCTTCTTCAAAAAAACTCAAATCAATAATTTCATCCACTTTAAACTTGCGCTTTATCAAGTTCTCAATCAAGTCCTTTCTCCGCTCTAATCTTCGATTGTGGGAATACATAGGATACAAAATCAACTTTCCGTCCGAATGTGTGCTAAACCAGTTATTGGGAAAAATCGCATCAAGTTTCACTGGCACAGCAGTATCTTCTTCTATGATGACATTGACACCCTGATCTCTAAGCATGAATACAAACCCATCAAATTCCTTTTGCGCCAGTCTATTGATTTCATCAGATGACCTTGTATCCGCTTGTTGATAAAAGTTATTCTCAGCAGTTTCCGGATTGAATCCAAAATTAGCCGGTCGAACCATCAGAATAGTAGAGGAAGTCTGCATTAATTTCGCGTAGCAGTGTACTTATAAAGAACGGGATCCAAGTCGAATCGTTTTTCACTGAGGGTGTAGTATACTTTGCCGTCAGGCCTAAAGCCAATTGCCTCTCCCTGAGGTTCTGGAGAATAAGGGAGTTCTACTGGAGCTCTACCCATAGCTCGTGCTACAGTTTCTCCTATGTTCCTTTTCCAATAGTAGACGGTAAGATAATTTTTAACCACAATTTGACTCCCGTCCGCAGAAATATCCGCTGCAGTTGCGTTGGTAAACGGGAGCTTGATCATTTCTTCGAGCTCAGCTTCACCAGTACCAAATTTATCAGCAGGCAATCTATAAACCATATTGAGGCTATCTCGCTTAGAAAGTATGAAAATATCTCCTGTGATAGGATCAATCATGAGGGATTCTGCATCCCTAGCTCCTCCAGGATAAGTGAGTTTTATCTTTTCGGGAATTACCTCGTTTTTAGAAATACCAGCACTTGGCTCAGGAAATCGATAAATAATAACTTCTTCATATACCGCATTGTTATCTCCGATCTCTCCCACGTAGAGGTACGATCCGCCATTAGCTCCTGGGCCTACAGCTATATCCTCCCAATCTCTATTCTCAGTCTCTAGCAATTTAATTTCACCTAGTCTATTTCCAAGCGAGTCTATCAAATAAACGACAGCTTCTCCACCACTGTCATTATGTATGTAGATCATGCCAGGATGCATCCTACTACAAGCCAAGCCTGAAATCTCATCTAAGGATCTATCCTTTAGGACAGCAACTGCAACTCCCTCTCCGAAACCTGGGACCAAATCTTGCTGCGCATTGACGCAAGAAAACGAAAAAAATAAAGCAATAATTCCTACAGTTGTTTTCATATGATTATATTTTGTCTGTTAAGGGCCATATGGAATCTCGCATGCATTATAATCATTCCTCTGTGTGTTGCCTGCAACATGCTCGATTTCATCTGTTTATAATTGTTTTAAATGGTCAGATGGAATCTTTGACGATCAAAATAATCATTGCCCTGTGTGTTTTAATGATGATTTTAATCGTGTCGATTTCATATGTTTATAATTTGTCTTTTAAGGGCCATATGGAATCTCGCATGCCTTATAATCATCCCTCTGTGTGTCGTTTTCGACATGCTCGATTTCGTATGATGGCTGTTAATACTTTCTAAAAGTAAATAAAATGGCAAGCTGCCTTACTATACGAATAGCTCTTTACAGCTTCTTTTTATATTGGAGACCTCAAACAAGTGAAAAAATGGATCCTATACTGAAGAAAATGACATGGAAAGAAGGAATGAACATCCAAATCTGGAATGCTCCTTCTGAATTAAATGAATTGGTTACTTCTTGGGAGAAGGACGGGCTTATCCATTCTGAATCCAAGCCTGATTTTATGCTGGCATTTGTTCAGACTCAAGATGAGATAAAAAAATACTTTTCAGAAATGCAAAACTTAGCTCCCGAAGATCAACAAAT
Organism: Algoriphagus resistens; assembly: GCF_001442615.1. Lineage (GTDB taxonomy): Bacteria > Bacteroidota > Bacteroidia > Cytophagales > Cyclobacteriaceae > Algoriphagus > Algoriphagus resistens. The sequence goes on from NZ_LMXN01000015.1 coordinate 141,643, forward strand.
CTGGCTTGCTTATCCCAAAGGAACTTCCAGACGATACAAAGCACAAATCAACCGGGATTCAGGCTGGAGCTATCTGGGGCAATTTGACTATGAGGCTGTACGTCAGATTGCAATCAATGAAGATTGGTCTGCACTTCGCTTTCGAAAGACCAATCGTATCAAAAAAATGACACGAAACTTCAGCGTAAAAGATCAAAAGTGAATTGACAGTGATGGTTAAAAGATCATAACCCCTGCTTGTCCATTAGGCAGCGTAGGAAATGGTCTTTCTAGAGTTTGCCAAACCCTATTTTAGTGTCACCACTATAGCGTCATAAAAGTGGATAAATATAAAGTAGGATCATCCCCTGTTCCGATTCAAACGTCTAATATGAATAATAAATCAAAAAAATTAAGTCACTGATTTAGAAGACCAAAACTAGTAGTAGCACAAAAACATGGAGTTTTTCATGTTTGTAGTTTGGAATAAATGGAATAGCCTCCTACATTTGCATCACCAATTCGGAACAAGCGCCGAATACAATACAAAATTCCTTCTTAGCTCAGCTGGTTAGAGCATCTGACTGTTAATCAGAGGGTCCTTGGTTCGAGCCCAAGAGAAGGAGCTGAAAATCAACCACTTACGATTGAAAATTGTAAGTGGTTTTTTTATTTGCAAAATGTTAAAAACACGGATTGAAAGACCAACTTTTCACATATCATATATCTAAAAATCAATAGATTAACTTAAAAGAAACAATTAAGGCTTCTTGAATTTTCGGTCTTGAAATTTTCTTTTGGGATTGAACCTAATTCCTTCTACTAATCTGCCTTTATTTCCAGTCTCTATCCAATCGACAATTTCCTTTTTGAAAAAGTAAAGTTTGCCAGCCTTTTTATGGAATGGGATCTGTTTTTTGGACACATAGCTATAAATGTTTGTCTTTTCAGCTCCAGCAATTCGCAAATCCTACTTAATGTCAATACTTCTTCATAGGTCCCTTTTGAAAAACTAGCTTCTTGGATCGATTTTAAAACCAGTTTATTCTGCTCAATCAATTGAGAAATAGCGTCAGGCAAGTCTTCAAATTTCAATTCTATGGATAAGATAGATTTAATTTATATCTGAGAAGTGGTTGTATTTAAGAGAATAACTCTTCTGTTAAATTTAAGCCGGCACTTAAAAAAATAATCACACTGATATCCGAAGTCTGAACCACTTTAGGTCGAATAAAAAAGGGGATTTCCACTTTTAAAGCTCCCCTTCATCTGCAAAGGAATAATAACCTTCAGTTGTAATAATAACATGATCTAGAACAGGTAGATCCAAAGCCTTACCAATTTTCACCAGATTAGCTGTCAATCGTTTATCCTGTTCTGATGGAAGTAGATTCCCACTCAGATGGTTATGTGAAATTATTATCGACTGTGCGGCTCCCTTTAGCGCTGCTCCAAAAACCAGTTTGGCATCAACCACTGTACCGGCAGTTCCACCCTTTGAAATCGTACATATTCCCAGCACCCGGTTTGCCCTATTCAGTAAAATCACCTGAAAGTGTTCTGACAGTTCCAGTGAATCCTTATCCCAAAAACTATACAATACTTCATATACCTGTCTGGAACATCCTACTTTTGGGCGTTGGGATGATTTTACTTTTGGGGCATAACCCAGTGTAATTTCTGCTACTTGATTGAGATTGGTTCCTTGATTTAAAGCTTCCATGATAACTACGTTTAAGTTTGAAATTATTTAGGATGCCGTAATCAGGTGCTACGGGAGCGAGGATGCAGGAAACGGAATAAACCAGCAAAGGCAAGCGCGTGGGCTTTAAGCCGTAAGCTCTTGCCCCCTGTGACGGGATCAGGCTAATTTGGCGGAGGAAGGAATGGAAAAAAAATAGTCCTATTATTGGACTACCAGAAATTTCTAACTAAAAGACTGAATGATCGAATTGTATAAATTCCATTTGCAACACCTAAAACTAATGTTCCAAGGGCTAAAGGATAATGCAATGCCCATTTATAGCAATTTGCCATCAATTGCAAAAAACGATGAAGTTGGCCCCCGGCTGTCGATTTAAACTGATCCCATGCTGGTGATGCAAATTGGCTCCAAGCAGCTCAGTAAACTGACGGGTGTCTTTGTTTTCCGTTATCTGGGATTTTTAATTTCATTCCAGATACAAATTTCAGGATATTCCAGCAGGGTCAGTTTATTGAAAAGTCCTATTTCACTTTATTGAGAGGTCCAGAAAAACACGAGCTACGGATTTGCTAATCTCTGTGTCGGTACGGCTTTTGCCACCAAGAAACTGGCAAGCGGTTTACCTATCTGGCCCAAAGAACCTGTTAAAACAATTTGCATCTGCTTATGATTTGATGTTTCTATATTTCAAAAGCGTTTTGATTTGAAAAATCAGAAATACTCCAAAACACAGGAGTTGTAGCCAAATCTGGGTTACTTTCCTGGAAGTACAAATTGCTTTAGTGGAAATAAAACAAACTGTTTTATCATGTCAATTGAAAACGTACGTCTGTAATAAATACCCGCCAATCAGACCGATAGGGATTCCGATAATAGCATTGATCAATGCGGCCCGGGATTTCTTTGGAAATTCGGTTCTATATCTATAACTCAGATAAAACCCTACTGGAGGTAATGCATTGGAAAGTATGGTAAGACCAATGGACAATTTGTCTTTTGGGGTGATTTGCCTGTTCATTTACTTGGGATGGTTTAATAAACTCCTTGAATGAGCATGTAATTGGGAATTTGATGAGCGATGGAAACATCCAACTCTAAAAGTCAACTTTTGCCAACTTTTTAGATACTTCCCATAGTTTTAAAGATACTTTTAAGTCGCTTGCCTGGGTCGGGATTTTGGCGATAGCAGGAAATCCCCTGGTTTCCTGAATTTTGTCGGGACCATAATACAAGCCCCCTTTTGCCTCTGGAGAGGTAGCAGCGTATAACGTCGGCAACGCTCCCTGGGAAGAGGGTTGGAACAAAAAAGGAAAAAAGGTTCTCATGATGCCTGGCCCGCTCCACCGTCCTGCACCGGTGATCAGCAGATTGGTACGGGAGACACCCGGATGGGCAGCTATACTGGTAATGCCCCAACCGTATTTTTCACTCTGTCGCTGAAGCTCCAAAGCAAACATCAAATTGGCGAGTTTTGCCTGACCATAAGCCTTACTTGGGACATAGGAGGCCTCGGACTGTAAGTCATCAAAATTAATTTGCCCTGCGCGATTTGCAATACTTGATACTGTCACAACACGGGCATCAGGTGATTTACGCAATAAAGGAAGTAGCTGGGCGGTCAAAGCAAAATGGCCGATATGGTTTGTACCAAACTGCAACTCAAAACCATCAGCGGTTTCGAGTCGTTTTGGCGGGGTCATCACGCCAGCGTTATTGATCAGTAGGTCAATGGCTTGGCCTTTTGCAATCATATTTGTCGCAAAGGCTTTGATGGAAGACAGGTCTGCCAGGTCTATTTTTTCAAAACTCACTTTAGCCTTGGGGTTAATCTGATGTATCCTGACAATTGACTCGGCCCCTTTCTGAGGGTTACGCCCCATCATGATCACATTCCAGCCTGCTGCTGATAACGCCAGTACATCTTCATACCCAATACCTTCTGTACTACCTGTAATTACAGCCAACCCCCAGTTTCTTTGGGGAATATGATTTGCTGTCCACTTTTTGATTTCGTTTTGCATTTTTTCTGTTTTTTTATATGCAAAGTTGCTTTGCATATAAAAAACAGATGTAGCCAAAACGCCTTTCGTTGTAGTCAAAAAATGTTTTGATTATGAGAGCTGCGATAAACTTTAGAAAAGTGGCCAGGATTAGGATAAATTCTCCCTGTTTGGTTTTATTTGGCACTTAATCCTGCGAGGTTCTAAGTCAATAACAATTCCGCTCACTGAATGGGGGAATGCTAAAAAAACGGTTTCTATTTTATCATTATCAATAGATCATAGTCAAAAGCCAATCCTTTTACCAATGTTCATCCAAAGAATTTGAGACAACTCTTCCCGGTGCTCTTCCCTTAAAATCTGTTCAGGATAGAAGATAGGTTCATCACTGAGGTCAAACGTGCCATAGTGCATGGGAATCCATTGTCTTGCCTTTAAATCTTTAACCGCTTTAATCGCATCTGAAGGGCCCGTATGTGCAGGTTTCATAAACCATTGTGGTTCATAGGCTCCAATCCCTATCATGGCAATGTCTATATCATAGTCGTTGCCAATGTCCGTGAAATGCTTTCCATACCCGCTATCACTGCCATAATAAATTGTTTTGTTGGAAACATTATCCTGAATCATAAAAGAGCCCCAAAGGTGAATATTGGTATCTGAAAGCCATCTCCTTGACCAGTGTTGGGTAGGTATAAAGTCAATAGATAGGGAACTGGAGGTATTGAATTGTTGATACCAACCTGCTTCCTGAATTTGGTTATTCACTCCCCATCTCTTCAGGATTTTCCCAATTTCTAAACCTGTGAGTATCACTGCGTCAGGATTAAGTCTCGCAAGTTGCTTAACGCTGCTTTTATCCAGGTGGTCCCGGTGGTTATGCGAAAGCAACAAATAATCTACATTATTCAATTCCGGTAGATTGAAAGGGACTTTGGTATAACGTTTTAATAGCTTGTTTGAGCTAACCACCGGATCAATTAACAGTCGTTCACCGTTGATATCCACTATAAATGAGGCATGGCCAAGTGGAATAATGGCATTACTGCTTTTATCCGCAATATTTTCTATAAACTGAAAACCCAGCGGTGATCGTTGGTCTTTTTTTAGCGCGCTGAGTGGCTTGTCGCCCCGCATCCAACGCAGGGCTTCTCCAAAACTTTTGATATCATCCCCATATATATTTGTATATAAACCACTGGCGGTTAACTCATTTCCGGTCCAGTCTGCTTTTACAAATTTTAAATCGCTGTTGTACTTCTTTAACCCCATAAGATATTTCAAACACAGTAAGATTAGTATAATTAATCCAAATTGATAGAAGTGGATCTTCATTTATCAGATTACGTGAAACCAGATACTTGAAAAGTCAGGTTCAGCTAGGCCAATTGCAACTTCGTCACCTATTCCCTGATCGAATCCTATCACCAGTGCCACTCTCTTGGTACTTGATGATTCCTTTGCTTGCATAATTTTAAAAATTTAAAATTATGCAAGCAAAGGTTCACTACTGCTATTTCCCGATTCTATTTTGAACCTCTTTTGGATAGCGGTCTCCCACAATTTTTATTTTCTCCAATGCCGTATTTATCGTAACCAGCTCATCAGTTGACAGAGAAACTTCTGCACCGTCAATATTTTCCTGCAAACGTTGTAGTTTAGAAGTTCCCGGAATAGGAACAATGAACGGTTTTTGGGCCAAGAGCCAAGCCAATGCAATTTGGGCCGGAGTTACGTTTTTGTCTTTGGCAACAGACACTACCAGGTCAACTAACCCCTGATTGGTTTTTATGTTTTCTTTGTCAAACCGGGGAGACATAGTTCTGGCATCCTTCTCTTCGAATTTTGGTGTCAGCCGTTATTTCTCCCGTTAAAAAGCCCTTGCCCAATGGGCTAAAAGCCACAAAGCCGATGTCTAGCTCTTCCAATGTGGCAATGATTTCTTTTTCGGGTTCTCTGTAAAACATGGAATATTCGCTCTGCACAGCTGTGATAGGCAATACCCCATGAGCTTTGCGAATAGCTATTGAATCTGGTTCAGAAAGGCCGAAATGTATAACTTTCCCTTCCTGTATCAAATCTTTCACCTTGCCTGCCACGTCTTCAATAGGCACATCCGGGTCCATTCTGTGTTGATAAAACAAATCGATACAATCTGTTTTCAACCGTTTTAGAGATGCTTCTGCCGAGGCTCTTATAATTTCAGGACTACTGTCAATTTTGAATTCAAGGGCACCTGCTTTAAACCCAAATTTTGTGGCAATTTTTACTTTATCGCCAAACGGAGCAAGCGCTTCCCCAACCAACAGTTCATTGTCTCCGTATCGTTGTGCCGTATCAAAAAAGGTAATTCCTTTTTCGTATGCTGATCGGATTAATTTAACCGACTCTCTTTTTTCAGGTGCTCCAGGAAAACTCAATCCCATACACCCATAACCCAATGCAGACACTTCTAATCCTCTGGTTCCTAATTTTCGTGATTCCATTTTAATTGTTTAAGTGATGAATGAAACAAAGTTTGCCCATCAAAAAATGGAATCTTTTGCCTTAAGGCAAAAAGCACACTAGGGGATATTTTTTCTGATTCTGCTTAAGGTACTCTGCGTAATCCCCAAATAGGAAGCGATGTAAGACAGGGGAATCCGGTTGGTTAAGTTGGGGAATTTTTCAATAAACTCCTTATAACGTGTGGTAGCATCCTGCGAAACCAATTCGCTTCTTCTTTCAATTTTTTCGCTGTGATGTTTGGCGATTATGCGTTGAATAATTTTATCCCATCCTATACTAGTGTCGCAGATATCTTTCCAATCCCGTCTGGAAAAAACAACAAGTTTACAGTCAGAAATGGCTGACAGATATTCGGAAGGGATATAGACTTCATCAATCGTATTGCCTGATAAAATCAAGTGGTTTTCGTCAATAAAATAGCGGGTAATTTCTTCGCCTTTATTGTTGTAATAATAAACACGAATGACACCATCTATGAGAAATCCAACATGCTTAACTGTTTTACCTGCTTCCCATTAATATTCATCCTTGGTAAGCTCTAAAAGGGCAGCTTTGCTGGCTATAAGGTCAATTTGATGCTTGTTCAGATTCCCAAACTTTAAAACGTAAGCTATAAATTTTTCCATTTTTTAAAGTTAGAAACCGTTGCTGTATAGGCATTTGCCTTTTGGTAAAAAGTGACGCATCGTACTGTTTCAATTAAACGACTGCCTGAACTCCAAAGGCGAAAGTGCGGTCTTGTTTTTAAACAGTTTATTAAAGGACTGCGGATATTCAAAGCCTAACAGATAAGCAACTTCACTGACCGAAAGTTGGGTTGTTGTCAAAATATCTTTGGCCTTTTCTATTAATTTATCGTGTATTAGCTGTTGTGCTGTTTGCCCTGTCAACTGTTTCAGGCAATCGCTCAGGTACTTGCACGACATATTTAATTGAGATGCCAAATATGCAGGAGTTGGCAATTCTTGTTCCCCGGTATCGCTGAAGCAGGCGTTCAATAAATTTTCTACCCGGTTTAATAACTCACTGCTTTGGTATTGTCGGGTAACAAACTGCCTGTTGTAATAGCGGTTGAAATGGGTAAACAACAAATCCAGTGCAGAAATAATTACCTCCTGACTAAATCGGTCTATGGGCAACAAATATTCCTTTTCAATTTGCCCAATAATAATTTCTATGGATTGTAGCTCATCTTCCGAAAGGATCAAAGCTTCATTGACATCGTAATCAAAAAAGCCAAAGCTTTTCATTTTCCGGCTTAACGGATAAGTTCTCAAAAAGTCAGGATGTATGCTTAGGACCCAACCTACTTTTGCAAACGCAAAATCGGTATCCACAATGCTCACTTGCTTTGGTGCAAAACAAGAAATAATGCCTTCATCAAAATCAAATGGGGTTTGCCCATATTGCATTTTACATGGACATTCTTTCTTTAGGGCGATTTGGTAAAAATCACTGATCAATTTGGTGCGATGGGTAAGTTCCGGTTGCGGAAAATTCTCAAAACGAAGAATGCTGAACAGTGGATGCTTCGGTTTGGAAACACCGATAACGTTATGCATATCAGGAATGCTTTTGAGATGAATGGTTGAAGTAGTTAAATCCACTTTTCTATAGTTATAAGTTTTGCTATTTTTTCATGTATGACTTGGCAAAACTTTTGGCTATAAAAGCATTTGGTAACAATGCAGTTAAGCGGCTTGCCATACGGTTCATTCTTCCTGATACAATATAATGCTTACTTTTATCCAATGCGATCAATAGCTCTTCTGCAACTTGCTCAGGGGTTTGCAAAGGTGTAGAACCGTTATATTCCGCATTCAGCCTCCATCCTACTTCACCATCCATTCCGGCAGCGCTATTAAAATTGGTTTTGGTCAATCCGGGACAAAGCAACATCACGTGTACCTTGTATGGTTTACATTCCTGAGTTAACGCCTGGGTAAAGTGGCGGACAAAAACCTTGCTGGCCGAATAGGTAGCCATATACGGAATAGGCACAAAGGATGCCATAGATGCCACGTTGATGATTGTCCCCCTGTTGCGTGCTTTCATTTCCTGCAGGAATAAATGGGTCAGCGCTACCAAAGATGAAATATTAAGTTGCAACATCTCCAGTTCCGACTTCAGGGCCAGTTCAGAGAATTCTCCCCCGGAACCGATTCCCGCATTGTTGATGAGCATTTCCACGTCCAGCCCGCGATGCTTCGTTTCCGTAAAAACCTGTTCAGCAGTTCCTGATTTTGCCAAATCTGCAGTAATAAATTGGGCCTTGATGCCATACTTCTCAGTCATCTGCTTGCAGAGAGTGCCTAACTTTTCAGCATTACGGGCCACAAGTAATAGGTTGTGTTTTCTTTCCGCAAATTTTTGTGCAATAGCTTCCCCTATTCCACCCGATGCACCGGTTATTAAGATTACTTTCATTTTCTATCATTTTAAATTATGATGTAAAGTTGAGAAAGCAGGTAGTCTGAAAAGTATCCGATTGTCAGCAATATGTATCCATTAAGCGGTTAAGAGGATTTTTTTTGAAAATGCTGATCCACACAGTGGCAACCAACGCAATGCCCTACCAACGGAGAATAGTTGAACTGACTTTGTTTCCTTGGGAAATGGAAGGATGGGCTAAAGCGGGGTTATTAGTGATTTTAGACATGGACTGGAAACTATTTGTCAGGGAAAGGGCAGATCGGCGAAGTTGTTTTTGAGTTAGAGGTCATATTTGGGTTAATTGAAAGACTGTCTGAATTCCAATGGTGAGACGTTGGTCTTTGCCTTGAACAATTTGCTGAACGACTGGGGGTGCTCAAAACCTAGGTCATATGCTATTTCACTGACTGTCAAAGCAGAAGTAGACAATTTCTCTTTTGCCTTTTCGATCAGCTTCTCATGGATATGCTGCTGGGCTGTCTGTCCGGTCAGGGATTTCAGCAAACTGCTTAAATAACTGGACGATACATTCAGCTTATCCGCGAGGAATTGTACTGAAGGAAGTCCCCTTGACACCAGATCATCCCCATCGAAATAATTGATCAGCAACTCCTCCATTTCTTCAAGTAACTGATGGCTGGATTTTTTTCGGGTGATAAACTGTCGGTTATAAAAACGCTCGGCATAGCTCAACAGCGTTTCAAGATGTGCGACGATTATCCCCTGACTGAATCCGTCAATATTTGCATCATATTCCTGCTTGATATTGGCAATGATATCATTGATGATGAGTTCTTCTTTTTCAGAAAGAAAAAGTGCCTCATGGGACGCATAACTAAAGAAGTCATATTGTTTGATTTTCTTAGCTAAAGGAGTATTCCACAATAAATCCGGATGAACGAAAAGCATCCAACCCTCAAGACCTGCCGGTGCTCCCCCTTCCTCACCACGTAGTATCTGGCCCGGCGACATAAATGCCATCAAACCCTCATCAAAATCATATTTCTGCTGTCCGTAAAGCAAGTTGTTACAGCCTCTTTTGATGGATATGGCGTAGAAGTCAAAGATCACAGCATGCACATCGGTATGATTTTTAAATTGGGAAACATCCACCAAGCTGATCAAAGGATGCTTTGGCATTTCCAAGCCTGTCAACCGATGGCCTTCGGCAATGGTTTTTATTCTAAAAGGTTCAGCATTTTTCATAAGTAAGGATTTTCAGGATTTGAAAGGATATTTTAACCATATCATCACCAATGGCATGGCCAGAAAGGGAATTTCAAACAAAGCCATTTTATAGTTTCCGGCATTGAGAGCAAGAGCCATGATCAGCACGATGACGATGGTATTAAGAATGTTGCTCAAAACGAACGTTTGTGGAAAGAACAGCATCAGGCCGATAAGAATGGAGAAGACCCCAAAAAATGGCATCACGCTTTTGGTAATACCCAACTCTGACATCATCTGTGCCTGTTGGGCATTTGCAGGTTGAAAAGCATCCCATCCGTGTTTGAAACTTAGGAAGGCGGATATCAATAAGAGTACTATGCTAAAGATTTTCATAAAATTCAGTTAAATTAAATAAGCATGTATTGCTATGGTACTTAGAATTGGTTTTTCATTCATGATGACACCTTCCTCCATGATGATTAAGTTATAGCTAATTGATTAGAACTTCTATCCTGTTCCGCTTTGGCCTCTCGGCAAAGAACTGCACTATGTCTCAATTTCAAGTTTACAACCTCATCCTTATAGTTCGATTTTCACCCCAAAGGTTGGAAACATGCCTAGGCCTGAGCGTGAAACCTGTCCTGAAAGGGGAATGAACTGTTCAAAGTTTACATTGAAAGTATTTTGGATATCGGTGATGTCCAGAAACACGGTCAGATCGCTTCGCTTCATCCGGATATTGTAGTCAGCCCGGATATCAAAGCTCACAAAATCGTCCAGCAGCCTTCCGTTTCTGGAGGTTAATTCCTGCGAGTACCGCAACATGCTCAGGTCATTAAAAACATTTTCATGGACTATATAATCATCAATCGGTCGGCCTGTTGAGTACCTGAACTTGGCAGATAGTACCCATTTGTCATTTGGTTTATAGCTTCCCAATACACTGAATACATGAGGTATGTTGAAGGTAAAGTCGTATTCTCCCAATCCGTCGTTATCATCCCTTACACTTTGCATGTAGGAATAACTTACCTGGCCGTAATATTTTTTCGAGAGCCTTTTGATCAAACTGAAATCAGCCCCGTACGCATGCCCTGTACCGTCATTTGTCAGATAGCCCTCAATCCGGTTTGGCTGGACAATCAAGTCATCAAACTGCTTGTGCCAAGCCTCTGCCACAAATTTCAAGTCACCCGAGAACTGCATTTTGTAACCAAGGATATTCTGGATAGTCCGTTCGTTTTTGATTACATCGCCAAAACTTTGCGCAGCGATATTGGAATAGGCCACATCCTGATAATAGATGCCAGTGGCAAAATTGATACTCTGTCTGTCTCCCAATGTCAGACTGCCGCTCAATCTTGGAGAAATAGTGTGCTGCTCCGCAAAGCCTGTGTAATCGTAACGCAAGCCGGGATTCAGGGTCAATCTATTCGTAACGTTCCAAGAAAGGCTGACATATGCCGAACCATTGAATGCCGTATTTTCAAAGCTGGCATTGTAACGAGCCGGATCCAGAATCTGGTAATATTGGGATGGATCAGGCCGAACATCTGTAGACCGGAATGTATAAAGAGTATCCACCCGTGCAAGATTTCTCTCGTAGTCCAGATTGATTGCGATGGCATCCAAACCTGCGGTAAGTGTCAGATTTTCATAGTTCTTAGTATAGATGGACCTGTAACCAAATTCCTGCTGGTTATTTTGAATGGTTCGTAATTCATCTTCATGATACCCGAATTCCGGATCGAGTATTTCTCCGTCTGGGGCTAAAGAGGGCGTATAATAACCAAATGTGTTATCTACAGTAGATACCCTGAAATAAAGTACATTTTTCCAAAAACTGGACGTACTGGTGAGTGTACGCAGATTTAATCCTATCAAAGCATTACTGCCTCTATGATCCCATAGCGTTAGCCCCGCGCTGTTGTCATCGTTTACATTTGTACCCGGATCGATATCGTCGATGCTTCTGCTAGGACTTTCAGGATTGTACATGGCAATAAATGAAAGCTTGTTTTTCCCATTGATTTCCGTAGTGGTTTTAACCAGGAAATCACTTAGGGTTATGGTGCCCATATTGGAAATGCCCGTAAGGTTGGCAACTCCGGCAAAATTCTGATAGCGCGCTGAAGTAAAAAGACTTGTCTTATTGGAGAGTGGACCATCGTAAATCAAGGTAACACCCAATAGCTCAGCCTGAGCACTGAAAGAACTACTTTCCTTATTGCCTTCTTTGATACCAAGTCCAAGGTAAGAGGAAGATTTACGACCAAACGTGGCATCAAACCCGCCATTCTGAAACTGTACATTATCCACCACACGGGGAGCAAAAATGCTAAACCTTCCGCCGTTGGGATCATTGAAGCCCGAGGCGATACCCTCTGCTTCCAAATGTGACAGATTGAACATCGGCATATCATCGACCATATACACATTGTCCTGTGTGCCTTGCCCTCTTGCGGCAATGGCTGAGAACTGGGCTCCTGCACTGACTACTCCGGGCAAAACTGCAAGTGCCCTCATGATATCTCCCTGCGATCCGGCATTCCGGAATATTTCTTCCCTGGAATAGGAAAAAGAAGATACCGGGGTAACCGGATTGTTTTCACCCTTAAAGGCCTGTACTGTCACTTCCCCAAGTTCTCCCACCTCATCGAGCAGCTCAAATTCGGAGTAATAGGTTTTATTGCCAGAAACAATCACATCCGTGACTTTTTTGGTTTGAAAACCAATGAATGAAATCGTCAGCGCATAGGAGCCTACGGGCACGTTTTCAATGAGAAATGTTCCATCGGAATCCGTAATCGCTCCCTTTTGTGTATTATCCAACTGTACAGTTACCCCTATCATCGGTTGCTTGGTTGACTGTTCAATGATTTTTCCTTTGATATTCCCCATGGTTTGGGCTACAGACAGGACGCTCATCATACTAAATATCAGTGTCAGTATTAAGCCTTTTTCCAAAGAGAAGTATTTCATTTCAGATGATTTATAAAACAAAGTTGCAATTGCTTTATTCATCGGAGTTAGCCAAAATTGCCTTTGTTGTAGCCAAAATTTCCTGTCTGAAAAAGTTGCTTTTGACTGTACCTCAGGTTCAGTAGTTAAATTCAGTCTGCTACTTAGCTTTTGAAAGTGCATAGGTTTGTGATTTATCATGGTGTTTTGCATTAGTTTCCTCGGGTTGATTTTTCCGAGAGTGCTAAAGTAGATGGGATCACAAAGCGGTTTTTTGGAATTATACCAAACAGGCTGGCTTTTATAGCAAATGGGAATTTTAGGAGTAAATACTACTTAAAATCCGAGAAATACAGACCAGTGCATGAACTAACCTAAACTGAGGACTAGATTCTTACCCTTCAAAAAATCGATCAAGCTTGCTTGATGAAATCATAAAGATCAGTTTTTAGGATCAAGGAATAAGGAATTCACCGGGATTCTCTTGATTCCATTTGGTTTTGTATAATATGTAGTGGCTTTTGTATAAAATCAGGTGAGGACTTTTATTTCTGATCTACATTTGAAAGCAATTGGCATACACTCCGGCGCTCATTAACACATATATTAATAATGGAAAAAGATTGGGTATATAATTTTTTTGTTTCTTCCGACTACCGGTTGGCACGCCATATTTTAATGATTTTGTTGACCACATTGGTGCTATTCAATAGCCAGCCGCAATTTATTGAACCCGTTCAGTCCATTATCAATAGTGGACTTGTTTTGGTTTTCGTGTCATTGTTTTACCTGAATATGTACTGGTATGTTCCCCGGTTTTTCTTCAAAAATCAGTACTTCTCATATGCTTTATCTGTTATTTCCACCATTGCCGTTATTTCTTCCATATACTTTTTCAGTTGGGAAATTTTGGCTTCCTATAGGAGGGAAGATGCTTATAGAGAAGCCGCAGGAATACTTTCTGTATCCTTTGTGGTCCTGGTATTGACAATGGCTTCCACTGCAATTAAATTGTTTCAGCGCTCTATCCTTGATAGCCTCAGGATAAACGAACTCGAAAAAACGACACTGAGATCTGAAATGGAGCAACTTAAAAACCAGATCAATCCGCACTTTCTGTTCAATATGCTCAACAATGCTAACGTACTCACACAAAAAAATCCTGTGAAGGCATCCCAAGTATTGATGAAGCTCAGTGATTTGCTTCGGTATCAATTGTACGATAGTGCAAGGAGCAGTGTGCTACTCACTTCTGAAATCCATTTTTTGGAAGATTTTTTGAATTTGGAGCAAATTCGAAGGGATAATTTTGAATACCTTGTATCAAAGCAAGGGGAAATAAGCTGGGTTCAGATCGCACCATTGCTCTTGATCACCTTTGTGGAGAATGCCATAAAGCACAATGTTGATTCAGAAAAGAAGTCTTATGTCCATCTGTATTTTGAAGTAGGCCATAACCAATTGCTCTTTAAATGCATCAATTCAAAACCACGCATTATCTCCAAAAAAACCGAAGCCGGAGGATTGGGGTTGGCCAATGTAAAACGCAGGCTGGAACTGATTTACCCTGCGAGGCATGCCTTACAGATAGAAGATAATACTGACACATATAGCGTATCATTAACCATCAACTTATGACCTGTATTATAGTAGATGATGAACCACTGGCAAGAGAAGCCATTCAATTATTGGTGGGAAAAACCAAAGATCTGCTACTGCTGGACAGTTTTAGCAGCGCCAATAGCGCTTCAGCATTTTTAGCCGACCATATAGTAGATCTTATATTTTTGGACATTCAAATGCCGGGAATCACCGGAATTGAATTTGCCAGAACTATACCTCAAAAAACACTTGTTATTTTCACCACAGCCTACAGCGAATTCGCCCTAGACAGCTACGAAGTGGATGCGATAGATTACCTGATTAAACCTGTTCGGCAGGAACGGTTCCAGAAGGCTGTAGAAAAAGCACAATCCTATTTCAAGCTGCTTGAGGCCGATCATTCGAATAACAATATCGAAACAATTGCAGGTGATTATTTCTTTGTGAAGGCAGACCGAAAAACCTTTAAAATATTCTTCAAAGACATACTGTATATAGAAGGACTTAAAGACTATGTCGTGCTGCACACTGAAGAAAGGAAGATCATAACGGCCATGAATATTAAAACGATCCATGCGCAATTGCCGCATAAACTGTTTGTTAGAACAAGCAAATCCTATATCGTGAACGTGCAGCACATATCCTCTTTTGATAACAATTCTATCTACATCCAACAAAGTGAAATACCGATTGGAGAAATTTACCGAGGTTATTTCTTTGATGAGTATGTTACGAAGAAATTAATAGGCAGAGGGTAGTATGCTATCATATTAATGATTCTCAATTAAGTAAGTTATTTGAAACTTTAAAACTGCTAAAAACAGTAAACAGAATTGTAGATAATTCCACTTATCGGATTCACCGGCTCTTACCGATTTCAGTAAAAAAGGAGTGTCCTCAATTATCATCTAGGGATTTACCGGAAAGGAAAAGAGAGTTGGCCCTAGAAAAGACAAAAAAAGAGCCCTAAAGCCCCCCTTCATCTGCAAAGGAATAATATCCTTCGCCTGTCATAATCAAATGATCCAGTACCGGGATATCCAGAATCTCACCCGCTTTTGTGGAACAGTGAATTATGAAGCACCATCAGCGCTAAGGCGACAAAGCCCGGAAGGAAATGGAATAAATAGCGCAGCGGCTTTATGCTGAACGCCCCGACCGGAACGCCTATCTTTGTACCGAAATAATAAGAACTAAAAACTTTACTTTGAGTAGATCGATAACTGTTTTGTGTATCAGGCACTAGTATCCTTTGAAAACGATCCTGTACCTCATTTTTAAAACAGGTCATGATTTATCTCCAAATCAAGCTTTAAAAATGCAGCGTTGAAAGCTGCTGATTATAACCTGCACAAACCCGAGCGAATCTGGATAGGTTTTGTGTCCCATGACGTTTGTGTTTTAGGGTTGAACTTTGATTCAATTCCTCTTTGCCCTTAAATCTGCGGGATGCTGCTAAACATTTTTTAAAAGAAAAAACAGCAAAAAAGAAAGCACGAAAGACAGGGGCGGTCCATGGGACTAAAGGAGCCGGAATAAAAAGCGCAGCGGAGCCAGCGGCTTTGATGCCATCCCTTTTGTCCCCCTTTTGTAAAAGTCAACCTATACCACCCCTATATTCGCTGCGCTTTTCTGCCGTTGATTTTAAAAAGTAACAGAAGAAAAGCCCTCGCCTTTCAAAAATCTGTAATCTATCCCAGTATGCCCTTTTCGACCGTACAAAATCCTCTTTATGGTTATTGCTCTAATAATATGCGCTGCATATCCTCGTAAACAGGATGACAAAAAAGTCATTACCCATAAATAAGTCAAGAAAGCCTGCAAAAACCCACATCAGACGGTTAATTTCACCAATATCCCTGTTGTTTTCACCAATTCTTCAAATCGTATTGAAATTTTTCGTATGGGCTTCCCGACAGTGAATAATAGGTGCAAAAGTATCCTTCTCCGCATTAAAATCTAGCTGTTTTTTAGTGTTTTACCGATTTTCAGCCTGAATTCTACCAATAGTATCACTATAGCTTCCAAAATGGCAGCTTAACTACAGCGATTCCTCTTGCTTCAGACTTTTTCCTTCTTCTGGCAGGAAATTCCATATCATTTTTATTCAAAAACTCATCAAAAACCCTTGCTGAACTGAAAGTTTCACCAATATCCCTGTTGTTTTCACCAATTTTTCAAATCGTATTGAAATTTTACGTATGAGCTTCCCGATTGTGAATAAGGATTGCAAAAGTGCCCTTCTTTTCATTAAATGCGAGCTGTTTTTTAGGTGTTTAACCGATTTTCAAGTTGAATTCTACCAATAGCATCACTATACCTCCCAAAATGGCAGCTTAACCGCAGTGTTACCTCTTACTTCAGATTCTTTCCTTCTTCTGGCAGGAAATTCCATGACTTTTTTATTGAAAAACTGACCAAAAACCCTTGCTGAACTGTAAGTTATACCCAAAACCCTGCTAATTGTACCATTTCTGGATACCCTTGAGAATTCTTGCTGATATTTATTCCAAGCCTAGAACGGATTCTGATTGGTCTGAAAGCCCATTCTAATAGCTGTTGAGGGATTCAAAAATCACAGGACGCGATTCACATAACCACTAATAAAGAATCAAGCCCTTGAAGGTTAGGCATAGCATTTAGAAAAGGATGCGACAAATGGCGGATGACCAATAGGCTTAGCATCTTTAATTAAAAAACAAGAATGAAAAAAGTAAAGAAGGGATGGCTTATATCCCAAAACCCACTAGCTAAAATTACCAATTTCACCTCTGAGGCGGCGAATTTCACCGATATCCCTACTAGTTTCACCATTTCCTTGCTTCTGATTGCCATTTCTATTGACATTTATCCAAGCACAACAAAATCCACAATCGAATGAAAAACAGTTAGTTGAACCTATTAAACTTAGTCTGACCAAAACAGGAACAGAGATCTAATCACGATAACCATGAAATACCACGACACAAATGAAAGAACTTTCAAAAATACCGGCAGACCTATTAATCCTGCTTTGGATCTACACAGGTCTGGACAAACTGATCCGATGGGAAGACAGCCGGAACGCTTTCCGAAATCAGACCTTCCCAGAAGAATTGGCCGAAGTACTGGCTTATGCAGTGCCACTGGTACCACAGAACAAAATGAACCAACGAAATAAAGAAAAAAAGAAATAAAGGGCGGCGGAGGTAGATCCACCGCCCACAGCCCAAATATCTAAAGCAGGGGCTGCAAAAAATACCAGAAAGACGATATCCGAGACAGTAGTCTCAGGAAATCAAACAGAAGTACCGCACCGTCCATCTCAAATGACAGGGAGTTGAGATGCCTGTCAACACTCGGCGGTGCTGGGATCCGAACCGATTCCCAAACCGGGGCAACCCGGACGGTTCACCCGCTGATATGGAGTCCTTGGGCGGATTCCTCACGAAGGATGAAGTCCTCGGAAGGGGCTCCGCATCAGCGGAACTGAGTAAAATCTATGTTAAACCGGGAGGCAACTCCCAAAAACGACAAGATTATGAAATCACTTAAAAACCTGCTCCCTGCACTAGGATTAGTGTTCGGAGCAACTCTAGCTATGGCTATGAATTTCGCAACACCGGAACAAACCGGGACCCTACATGCCTTTGTAGACGACGAATGGGTAGAAATCCCGGAAACACAGCTTTATAACTGTGATGATGAAGATCCTCAGTGTGTAGCCAGATTCGATGAAAACGGGGATATGGTGGATGGTTCACTGGAAACAGGGAAGTATGTCCCAATTAATTAATAGTTTCACCTACTTTAAATCAGGCAGTCTTTGGTAAAGTCTGCCTGATTCTTTATTCATACCTGTTTTGCTGTATACCGCTTCTTCCTATTTCTTTTTGGGGAATGGGTAAGGCAAACCGGAGATCCCCTGCGGGCAACAGGATTTCTTCACCGTTGATAGTTCTTTTCAGGGTAATATCCGCACCCAGTACATTCAACCGTTTTATATCCCCCCAACGGATCCCCCTCAACACCAGCTCCTTTCTTCGTTCCACTAGAATCGTATTTATCAGCTCTTCTCCATTGAGGCCGCTCAACGGCTCAAAACTTTCAGGGATAAACCGCTTTTCAAGTAATTGGTTAAGGCTATTCAATGCCTCCGATTCCTCACCCAGCCTCGCCTCTGCCTCCGCCTTGTTCAATAGCAGCTCATCCACTGCCAATCCCCCAAATGGATTCACCAGGTAAGAGTACTGGCCACGGTAGGCCATAAAACCATCACGGGGATAATAATACAGCTCCTTCCTTAGGTCCCCATCCCCATATTGATCAATTAGGTCCGGGGAGATTGCCGATCCGGAAAAGTAAAAGTAAAATAACTGCGAAAACACTTCACTGTAATAAATCACCTCTCCAAAATTGCCTACAAATGGTCTGGAGGGTGAAGGATCAACCGAATTGTAATCTATCAGGGTGGAAAAAATCCCCAAAGCCAATTCTGCATTTTCAAGGCTTCCTGCAAAATCCCCTTGATACAAATAGACTCTGGACAGCATGGCATAAGCGGCCGCTTTTGAGGGACGGGTGTTTACAGCCGGTAAATCAGCCAGGAGTTCCCTGCTTGCAGTTAAGTCATTCAGTATCCTATCAAAAGTTTCCTCCAGGTTAGCCCGTGGCAACGGGCTATCGATATCGGGACTTGTTCTTAGTACCAGTCCAAGTTCCCCTTCCGCTGTAGTCCTGTCGTAAGGCAGACAAAAAGCCCTGGCCAATCCAAAATAGGCATATGCACGGTAAAACAATGCCGCCCCCTTTAGCTCCTTCCAATCTGTGGCCTGTTTTTCCTCTTCACTGAAATTCTCCAATTCGGCCAATACTATATTGGCAAAGAGAACCTGTTGGTATGGCC
>NZ_LMXN01000016.1 GCF_001442615.1 Algoriphagus resistens
AAAAATTATTTAACTTTATAGTTATGTTTATAGGCAAAAATAGCAAGTGTAATTATCCCTCCTAGGCATTCGGTTTTATTGTATAATGAAAGTTGACAATCGGAGAAAAACCAATAAAAATTGGGGGTTACACTAAAATACAGCGGATTTCGAAGTTAGTGAAGATATGTTTTTTCAAGAATTATTATAACAGGGAGCTAGCCTAAGTGTTTGTTTTAACGGATTGCCGGAGATGCGGGTTGATCTTAAAATATGTTTTTAATATCTTGGTTTTAAGGACTATTTATTAAATTTTAATGCGGAAAACTTTATTATTTGGTACTATTTTTTTGTTCTTATGCAGTTTTTGGGTAAGGGCTCAAGACATACGATTGAATGAAATAATGTCTTCAAATGATGCGGCAGTCTTTGATGAAGATGGGGATGACGGCGACTGGATTGAATTGTTAAATATTGGAGAATCTCCCGTAGATCTGAAGGGCTTTATGTTAACAGATGACGAGTCCGATCCGGGAAAATGGAAATTCCCAGCTATTACTTTACCGGGAAAAAGCTCCTTGTTGGTATGGGCATCGGGTAAGGATAGAAAGATAGCCTCCAGTCCTCTTCACACCAATTTCAGTATCAAAGCGACAGGTGGCGAAACCCTTTTGATATACTCTTCCGAACAAAAGGAGCTAGATAGGCTGGAGATTCCGGCTATACCAACCAACAATTCCTATGGTAGGTTTCCCAATGGTACCGGAACATGGTATTTTATGGAATCCACCACTCCCGGAGAAGAAAACAAAGAAGCTGGACAAGTTGACCTTTTGGGAGCTCCTACTTTTTCCCATAAACCTGGGTGGTACAGAGAGCCAATATCCCTAGAGCTAAGCGCACCAGGTGAATCGGTAATGATCCTATATACACTCGATGGCTCAGTTCCTAACATTGAAAATGTTGAAGAGAAAGCCGCTGAGTTCCTGGTCAATTATTTTCACTTTGGAGAATGGGAGACAAGTGAGAATATTACCAGAAAAAACAAAACGTATATTTATAGTGAACAGATACCACTTTCGGACAAAACCGAGGAAGAGAATGACCTATCAGAGATAATCACCACTTATCAAACATCCTTTGGGTTGGGATGGAAGAGACCAAAAGAAAGAGTTTTTAAGGGGAATGTGGTACGCGCTGCAACCTACAACAATGGGAAAATGAGCCCGGTCACCACCGGCAGCTTTTTGATTGATAGGAGGCTTAACGAACGGTATAGCTTGCCTGTGGTGTCTTTGGCGGGTTCTGCTGAAGATCTATTTGGATATGAAAAGGGGATCTATGTGCAGGGGAAACCTTATTTTGATAATGGAGGAACTCCGCAGAACTACGTTTATTATGGTAATTTCTACCATAGTAGTGAAAATTGGGAGCGGCCAGTTCATGCTGAATTTTATCTGGAGAATGGAGAAAAAGTGATTTCTCAAAATTTCGGAACAAGAATTCACGGGGGAGGATCTGTAGAAAGAGCTGCTAAGGGACTTCGATTGTACGGCAGAGATATCTATGATACCAAAGATGAAATCAACTACCCTATTTTCCCGAATGCAATGGACGCCTTTGGAAAGATAAAAGATTCGTATAAACGGGTACTTTTAAGAGCAGGTGGGGATTACATGGATATTTATTCCGATGCAGTCAACCATCAAATCATGGAGCCCGCGCAGGTGGAACTGCAGCATAGTCTCCCGGCAGTACTATTAATCAATGGGGAATTTTGGGGATTGATAAACATCAGAGATAAGTATGATGACCATCACATCGCGCGGCAGTATAAGCTGGACAAGGACAATGTGATCATTCTGAATGCTCCGTGGGGGGAGGGAAGTGAAGAGCAAATCGATGAAGGAAGGCCAGAAGATATTAGGTATTACAGAGAGCTGTACCAGTTTGCAGTAAACAATGATCTCCAAGACGAACAAAACTTCCAATATCTTGAGGGAAAAATCGATATGTTGAGCTACATCGATTATCAGGCCATGTTGATATACCTAAACAATGTAGATTGGTATGGAAGCAAGCATTTTAGGTATTGGCGGGCCAGGGAAACGGGGGATGCTCCCTATCAGGATGGTAAGTGGCGATTTATGATTTGGGATTTTGATGTCGGTGCCCGGACAAGTTCTGTCCCGGTTTCCTTTGATTTTCTGAATAATTTTATTCATCCTGAAGGAGGTGGAGAATCTTATATAGCCGGGGATCCCCGCAAGACAGCCTTGTTAAGGAGCCTGCTCACCAATGAGAATTTCAAAAATCTTTTTATCAACCGGTTTGCAGATCATATCAATAGTACCTTCAAACCTAACCGGGTGGAAAATATCTTAAAGGAAAGATACAATCTTTTGGAGCCACATCTCGATGAGCATTATAGAAGATGGAATCATCAGGGTACTACTTTACAGCGCAAAGATGAAATGACGGACTTTTTTAGGAAGCGTCCATACTTCCAGAGGGAACATATTCGAAAGCATTTTAACATTGAGAGAGATGTTGAGTTGACTTTGATAGTTTATAATGACAATCAGGGCTACATAAAGTGCAATACACTGGATATCACGCCGGATACTCCCGGGGTGAATGAGATCGCTTATCCCTGGAAAGGCACCTACTTCAAGAATGTACCGATAACGCTTGAGGCTAAGGCAAAAGAGGGGCATATATTTGATCATTGGATGGTGGGAGGGAAAAAATATAGTGAAGATTCCATCATGTCTCTGACTATGGAGGAGAATACTAGAGTAGAGGCTGTATTCACATCCTTGAAAGCACCTGCTCAGCAATTGATACACTTTTGGTATTTTGGAGATGACAATGTTGAAAATGATGTTCCACTGATACAGCTAAATGCGACCTATAGCAGTAACAGGACCAATGCTCATTTATATTTTCAGGCAGCTATCTCCCCTTATCCGCCAGCTGCCGGAACGGCGGGAATTATGGACAGAGTAAATGATCCCACTCCGATCAATTATCGTGATAAAGGAAATGAGAAAAGAGCCTATTCAGCTGATCAAATGCGTGGTATTAGAACACGAAATCCGCTGTCCACCGGTGATAAAGAAGCATATTTGGTTTTTGATGTACCGACAGTAGGATATGAAAAAATAAGCATGTCCCTAGCGCTGTCGAGAACTGGAAATGGGCCAGGTAAAGTGTTAGTACAATACTCAGTAGACGGGGAAGAGTGGAGCGATGAAGGTCTTGAATTGAATGAAATACTGCTTGAGGAAACATTTTCCTTGGTTTCCATAGACTTCAGTCAGGTTAGGAATGCCGATGACAACCAGGATTTTAAAGTACGGTTTAAGTTTGACGGCCCAACGGTCTACGAAGATTCTGGGAATGCCAGATTTAACAACATCAGTATTGATGGTCACCCCTTAGCAGGTGGAATGTTCGATATTGATGAGGAGAATAAAGTTCAATACTTAGAAAAAGTGTTTCCCAATCCCACTGATAACAATTTAGTATTGCAGTTCAGGGATGGGGCGCAGAGTGAAATTTGGCAAATTGATATAATTAATACAAATGGGACAATTCTAAAGACTTTTGATAAACCACTCACCTATCAAGTTCAAGTTTTCACAGCGGATCTTCCCGCTGGAGTCTATATCGTCAGGGTAGTGAGTGCCAATGGTACGGAAGTCAAAAAGTTTATCAAGTTATAGTCATTATTTTCTATATAAAAACCTGTTAACATTTCCTTAAATACATGGATTATTTTAGCTTACAGACCTCAGCAGAATTTCCCCCATTTTTTTCGGTGCTTTATTCTGTGATGTTTGCATTTAGCCTTGCAGTATTGGTAGCCTTCACTTACTATCGAACTACTGAAATAGCTGGTTATAGCACCCCTTTCATCCAATCTCTCATTCTTAGCCCAATTGTAGCTATTATGGTGATCCAGGCGATAGGAGATAGTGTGGCGATAGGATTGGGTATGTTAGGAGCCTTGGCAATAATAAGGTTTAGGACAAATTTTAGAAATCCGAGAAATATAATTTTCCTGTTCGCATCATTGGCAATTGGGATTTCCTGTGGCGTATATGGATTTGAAATAGCGGTTGTGGGAACTTTGTTTTTTTGCCTGACAGCTTTTATTCTAAACACCACTTTCTTGGGAGAAAAGTATCCCCCAATTGGTGTATTGCGGGTTAATTATGAAGGTAAGGAGGATTTGAAGGTGTCTATAGAGGAAGAGCTTCGTAAGTGGTGCAAAACATACAATCTGCTAATGGTAAGAACCAATCATGCAAAGGAAGCTGGCCGGAATTACCAATACAATTATCAGATAAGAATGAGGAAGCAAGAAGAAGAGACTTTACTCTTTGCGGCACTTAAAGAGGTTAATCCACAATTTTCTATTCGCATGGAATACGATACTGTAAGTGAAACTTTTAATTGATTATGAAGAAGGCTAAATACATTGCGTTTTTTTGGTTGATTATAGTTGGGGCTTTAATTTATTTTAATTTCAACCTCCAAAGTTTTAATAAATCCTTTTATGGGATAGCGGAGAACAGTGATTTTGTGGTCAGTTACGGAGGATTAGTTGAGATTAGTAAAATCCATGTGGTGCCCGGGCAGAACGTACAACAAGGGGATACACTTATTGAAGTGGTCAGACCGGAACTGGATGAGCGAATAAGGGAGATCACGGACCAGTTGATCACGTTGAGAAGTCAAAAAACAGCTGCAGGATTTGATACCAAAGCATTGATTTCCCAACTAGAGGCAGAAATTAAGGCAAAGCGATCAGAGATAGAGTCCCAAATAAATCAAATTGAGATGCAGTATTCGATCAACAAGTCATTGACTAATGAGTTGAAAAGTATCCAATTTGAAGCGGATAGCAACTCAGCTATCAATCCTACCAAGATGCATATTGATGCATTAAAAAAAGATCTGGAACTCTTGATCAGCCCTTTACAGCTTCGGATCGAACAACTTAAGACTCAATCAGGCTCTCAAAAGAGCCCTTTTTCCACCCAAATAAGCAACTTGGAGAAGGAAATTGAAAAGCTGGAGACGGAAAAGAAGAAACTCATTGTCTACGCACAAGCCGATGGGGTGATTGGTACGATAGCTTTTAAAACGGGGGAGATTGTTTCTCCCTATACCCCAATTTTGGTATTGAACTCGCAGACTCCCGCATATATTACCGGGTTTATACATGAGGACAGTTATCAGAAGATTCAAATCAAGGATCGTGTACAGGTCCAATCATTGGCGGATAGATCAAAGAATCTTGAAGGGGAAGTAGTAGGAGTAGGATCCAGCATCACTGAATACCCGGAGCGGTTAAGGAAAAATATCGAAGTGAGACTCTGGGGAAGAGAAGTTCAGGTGCGAGTTCCCCGTCAAAACCAATTGCTTTTAGGAGAGAAAGTTATACTCAAAAAAATCTTTTAATATGTTATTGTTTTATATAATGATGCCATTTATTGGTTTATCTGCTCAGGATACAGCCAAAACTACCACTACTGCTGTTTTAGCTACGGCGATCGAGGATTCAAATTACAACTACCATGCTGACCAGATTGACTATATCGATGAAAATACCTATAGTCTTTCCTATATTGATCACTTAGAACTTAGGACAAGAACCCGCAATTTTGACTTGAATGAACAATCATATAGGCTTAGGGCTTATACTAACTTTCCTAAAGAGCGGAAGCTGAACAACAAGTATAAAGCTAGAAGTTTGGATGAAGGTAGGCTTCAAGGAAGGGAAAAGCTCAACAACGCCCTTGAATACCGCTACGAGCTAATTATTTCAATGATCAAAAATGAGGAAGTTCTACAGGGAAAGCTGAAGTTGAAAGAATTACTGGAAGATCGCATAACTATATTAAAAAAGATGGCCAATAACCTTGACTTTGATTATCAGGATCTCCTAGTCGCAGAGAATGACTATCACAAACTGCAAATTGACCTTGTAGATTTAGAAAACAACATGAAGCAATCTTCCAGGGAGGTGTCCGCATTACTTGGGGTAAAAGAAAAGGTACAGCTAGACAGGGAGGATATCATATCAGTGGAGGGAATTGCTCTATTTGTAAATTCCTTTGAGGAAGAGATTTCTGAAGACAATCTTTATTATGCGCAACAAACCTTGGACGTCGAACTTGCCGAATTAGAGTATGAACAAAAAAAGGCATCGGCGAAAACACCCCTTAAATTTCTTGAAGCTTCCTATCGGGATGATTTTAATGAGGGGTTCCGAAAAGATTTCAGTCTTGGCGTAGGGCTCAAAATACCAATTGGATCAGCGGTGAAAGGGAGTCTCAACGAACGTGTAATCAAAATCGCCAAAGAAAAGAATAATCTGGATGATATAAAATATGAATTGGAGGAGGATATTTCTGAAACATTAACCGTTCTTGAGGTGCTTTTTGCCAAGCACCGGCTACTGTCAGCGATCCTGGAGGAGAGCAATGAAGAAGAATCATTAAAAAAATACCAATCCATAGAAGGAATCTCCCCTTTGGTATTGCTTAAGGTCAAAGAAAACATGATCAAAAAAAGACAGATCTTACTGGATATGGAAAAACAGATTTTTTCTTCCTATTTGGAGTTTCTTGATTTAAATGGATTGCTTGTAAGAAGTCCTGTTGTCAACTATCTGAGCAGTAAAAATGACTTGGTTTTTTGAATACTCCCATCTGGAAAGTAGATGATAAACCTCCCTGGGTACTGTCTTCACTTACCTATGGACTGAGATATACTGAAAAACGCCCGTAATAGGTCAATGACTATAATTTTGAACAACCCAACTTTCATTCCAGGGGTTTTTCTACCAATAGTATTATCAAGGCATCCTGAAATTTGGTATGCATTCTCAATAAGATAGTTCTTGTCTTCTCTCAATTAACAGTCTGAGCATAAAAAAAAGGGGATTTAGCATTTCGTATTTTTCTTGGTGGGCTTAGGTTTCTTATTTTTGGTATGTATTCACAAAGAATACCTTACTCAAAAAATCCAGTTATGCAAAAGATATTAACAGGCTCGCAAGTAAAGGATCTTGATGCCAATCATGTAAAGATCACTGGCGAAAGTAGTTTAAAGCTAATGGAGTCAGCTGCTGAGAGCTTTGTTACCTGGTTTTTGGGCCAAGGATTTAGAAAGGATAAGAAAATCCTGATTGCGGTTGGAGCTGGGAACAATGGTGGAGATGGACTGGCTGTCGCAAGAATGCTTGTGGAGAGGCAATTCCAGGTTGCTATTCTCGACTGTTATGGATTGGTAGAAAAGTTTAGTCCAGATGCGTTGTTAAATTTTAATCTCCTACCTAAATCAGTTCAAGTTTTAAAGCTTGATGTCGATGTGTTTGAACAGGCATCGATTCTAATCGATGCTTATTTGGGAGTAGGGATTAAAGGTGAGCTGAGAGAAGAAGCGATTCAAAATATCCAAGTTCTCAATCAGTTTCATGGAGAAAAAATCAGTATGGATATACCTTCTGGTCTTGCTTCCGAAGGGGTTGGGGATAAGGATAATTGTTTCATGGCCAACTGGACAGTAACTTTTGAGTTTCCAAAGTTGGCATTGCTACTTCCTGATAATTCCCGGATAGTGGGTGAGTTGGTTAATACAAAAATAGGTGTTTCACCTAAGGCGTATCATCAATTGGATACTTTTTACTTTTTCTTAGAGGAAGCTAATATTCGTGGAATGCACCGCATATTCACTCGTTTTAGTTATAAAGGGGATATGGGAAAAGTGCTTCTCATAGGAGGGAGTCCCGGGAAAATGGGAGCACTTATTCTCTGTGCTAAAAGCGCCTTAAGAACAGGTTCTGGACTAGTGACTTGCCATATGGAGGACTCCGAGCGGTTTATAATCCAAACGGCTGTCCCGGAAGCAATGGCATCTTGGGGACTGATTCCTAATCCTGAGTTTTATGATGCTGTGGGTATAGGACCAGGTTGGGGGACAGAAAATCGACTCCGTTTATTTAGGCAGTTTTTACAGGATTTTAAGAAGCCAATAGTGGTTGATGCTGATGGGTTAAACCTATTGGCCAGTAACCCTGAGCTATTGTCTTTGCTGCCAAAGAACTCCGTGCTTACCCCCCACATAGGAGAATTCACAAGACTGGTGGGCTCTGCTGAGGACCACCTAGAAAGATTGAAGATGGCTAGGAAATTTGCGATTGAAAATGAAATTATTTTGGTCCTAAAGGGAGCAAATACGGTCATTAACCTGCCAGACGGAAGACAGATTTTTAATTCATCGGGAACTAAGTACATGGCGACTGGAGGATCTGGAGATGTCCTTACAGGTATGATCACTGCCTATTTGGGGATGGGATACTCTCCTGAAAATGCAGCCTTATGTGGAGTATACCATCATGGATTGGCAGGAGAGATTGCCTCAAAATCAAAAAGGAGAGCTATGATAGCCGGGGATATAATCGATGCCATACCCGAAACATATATTCAATTAAATATTTCCTGAATATTTGCTGATAGGTAAACTTTTTAAAAGCTCTTAAGGTTCTTCGCATATCCATTTTTATTATGAACAAAGAGAAATTACTGCTTTGGACCCTTGCGGCCATTAATTTCATACACATTGTTGACTTCATGATTTTGATGCCCTTAGGTCCTCAGCTTATGAGGATTTTTGATATTTCACCCCGCGAATTTGGTTTTTTGGTGTCTTGCTACACCTTCAGTGCGGGTATTTCCAGCTTTTTTGGTGCATTTGTACTGGATCGGTTTGACCGGAAGAAAATTCTGGTCTGGGTATATGTAGGGTTTGGGATTGCCACTCTCGGATGTGCGTTATCCCCAAACTATCCAGTTCTGTTATCCGCTAGAGTGATTTCAGGTGTTTTTGGCGGATTGACCTCGGCTTTGATTTTGGCCATTATCGGAGATGTAATCCCGGATTCCAGAAGAGGAAGAGCTATGGGATTGGTGATGGCGGCCTTTTCTGTTGCGTCAGTTTTGGGTGTTCCTCTGGGCTTATTTCTGGCAAGTCTGTCGGATTGGCACACCCCGTTTTTTATACTTACAGGTTTATCTGTCTTAAGCTTGGGGATGATCATCAAGTTTATACCGAATATCACTGAGCATCTCAAAAATGACGTCGAAAGACCGAATCCTCTGTTGGTAATCCGTAGGGTCACCAGTAACCCCAACCAGATGCGGGCCATTACACTTTCGGTAATGATGATGTTTGGCCAGTTTATGATAATCCCCTTTCTGAGTCCTTACACCGTGGCAAATGTGGGTTTTTCAGAACTTCAGCTCACCTACATCTACATGGCAGGGGGAGCCTTTACTATTTTTACCTCACCGTGGGTCGGAAAGCTTGCTGACAAGTACGGGAAACATAAAATCTTTATCATTTTCATGCTTCTCAACTTAATTCCAATAGCTATAATTACCCACCTAGGAGTGACTCCAATTCCTTTTGTGTTAATGGTTTCTACTCTGTTTTTTGTCACATCTAACGGGAGATATGTTCCAGCCGCAGCAATTGTCACCGGTACGGCAAAGCCGGAAAACAGAGGTAGTTTCTTAAGTTTTAACTCAGCTGTGCAGCAGCTGGCCACAGGAGCTGCATCTTTACTTGCTGGAATAATTATCGGTGAAAATGCTGCTGGAGAATTGACAAATTACAATGTGGTAGGATATATTGCTATCGCGTGCAGCATCATTTGCATTCCGCTAGCCAAAAGAATAAGGGTTGTGAGTTGAAAAAAAAGCCCGACATTTCTATCAGGCTTTAAGGAGTTAAAATTCTGCGTTTCCAGGAGTTCGTGGGAAGGCTATTACATCCCTGATGTTTCCCATTCCGGTAACGAAGAGCACCATCCGCTCAAAACCAAGCCCGAAGCCTGCGTGAGGCGTAGCTCCAAATCTTCTTGTGTCCAGGTACCACCACATTTCGTCTTGCGGTATATTCATTTCCACCATTCGCTTGGTAAGTACATCCATACGCTCTTCACGCTGTGATCCACCTACTATTTCACCGATTCCTGGGAAAAGGATATCCATCGCAGCAACAGTCTTTCCATCATCATTTTGGCGCATATAGAATGACTTGATGTCTTTCGGATAGTCTGTAAGGATCACCGGTTTTTTGAAGTGTTTCTCCACCAAAAACCGCTCGTGCTCTGATTGCAGATCAGCTCCCCATGCATCAATCAGATAAGAAAATTTCTTTTTCTTGTTAGGATTGGAGTTTCTAAGAATTTCAATTGCCTCTGTATAAGTGATTCGCACGAAATCATTATCTACGACAAACCTCAGCTTATCCATCAAGGATAGTTCACTTCTCTGGTCAGTAGGTTTGGATTTTTCTTCATCCTGAAGTCTCGAATCTAGAAAAGCCAAATCTTCAGCACAATTGTCAAGCGCATATCCGATCACATATTTCAGGAAATCCTCCGCCAAGTCAGCATTGTCTTCCGCATCGTAGAAAGCCATCTCAGGCTCGATCATCCAGAATTCTGCAAGGTGGCGGGTGGTATTGGAATTCTCCGCACGGAAAGTTGGTCCAAACGTATAGATGTCAGCCAGTGCCATTGCTGCCAATTCACCCTCCAATTGACCCGAAACCGTTAGGTTTGTTTCTCTTTCAAAGAAATCTTGCTTGTAGTCAATGCTACCTTCATCCGTTTTAGGAGGATTTTTCAGATCTAGGGTGGTTACTTTGAAAGTTTCTCCAGCTCCCTCTGCGTCTGAAGCGGTGATAATAGGGGTCTGGATATAGAAAAAACCTTTGTCGTTGAAGTATTTATGAACTGCAAAAGCCAAGGCATGCCTAACTCTAAAGACAGCCCCGAACGTATTGGTACGCATTCTCAGGTGGGCATTTTCCCGCAGGAATTCCATGGAATGTTTTTTCGGCTGAAGTGGATATTTTTCTGGATCAGCTTCCCCTAGAACTTCTATGGCCGTGGCATTTAACTCTGAGCTCTGTCCCGCACCTTGGGATTCAACTACATTTCCTGTTATTTTCAGGCATGCGCCTGTGGTGCACTTTTTCAGGGTTTCATCCGAAATCAGATTGGGATCTGCCACCACTTGGTAGTTGGTAATAATGGATCCGTCATTGAGCGCAATGAAAGAAACATTCTTGTTTCCTCTTTTTGTTCGAACCCAACCCATGAGCGTCACTTCTGTTCCAATAGGATTTGTATCCAGGATGGTCTTGATTTTGACCCGTTTGTTAAATGCCATTTGGTGATTTGTTAATGCGGTACCTTTGGCCGCTAATAATTTAAAGGAATGCAAAAAAACGATTAAATAAGCTTTTTATCAAAAAATTGCTCGTTTTTCATAACTTTGGCATAAGGGCTTTTTCTGGTGAAAAGGCCTTTTTTGAACCCAAACAGCAGGTTTTACCCAATACCGAATGCAAAAGCTAAATCTTAGCCAATCACTATCGCAGAAACTTTCCCCTCAGCAAATTCAATTTATCAAATTGCTGCAGGTTCCGACAGCGGAATTAGACACTCGAATCGAAGAGGAACTCGAGATAAATCCCGCGCTGGAAGAAGGCAAAACGGAAGAAAAAGAAAGTGCAGATGACGACTTTGAAGATAATTACGAAGAAGAGTCAACGCAGGATGATCGTGATGTAAACATCGATGATTACCTGGATGATGAATATGGAGGTTACAAAATGCAAGGCGATGGCAACTATAATGCTGATGAAGAGGACCGTGAAATCCCTATTTCAAGCCAATCTTCCTTACATGAGCAGTTAGTTTCCCAGTTGAGTTTTCTCAGGCTTGATGAGAGAAAAAAGATAATAGGGGAACAGCTTATTGGAAGCATTGAGAATGATGGTTACATCCGCAGGGACCTTGAAGCTATCATTAATGATTTGGCCTTCAGCCAAAATATTGAAACCGATATAGATGAACTCGAAGAGATCCTGAGAAAGATACAGAGTTTTGATCCGGCAGGAATAGCTTCAAGAAATCTCCAGGAGTGTCTTATTATCCAGCTTGAGCGTAAAGAGCATCCCGATGACCCTACTGTCCAGAATGCACTCAAAATCATGCAGGATTGTTTTGATGAGTTTACCAAAAAGCATTACTCGAAGATTCAGAAGCGCTGTGATCTTACAGATGAAGAGACCAAAGAGGCTGTCAATCTGATAACCAAGCTCAACCCGAAACCGGGAGGAGTGGCAGATGGTCTGGTTAGGACGCAATACATCATCCCGGATTTCACACTTACAAATATTGCCGGGAAATTTGAAATCAGTCTAAATTCCAAGAATGCGCCTGAACTAAGAATCTCCAGATCTTACTCTGAGATGTTTGATGCATACGACAAGAGTGACAAAAAAGATAAGAAGCTTAAGGAAACAGTCACTTTTGTAAAGCAAAAGTTGGATGCCGCTAAGTGGTTTATTGATGCGATAAAGCAGCGGCAGAACACACTTTTGAGAACTATGGAAGCTATCCTCCAGTATCAGAAGGAGTTCTTCATAGATGGGGACGAGACTAATCTTCGCCCGATGATATTGAAAGATATTGCAGAAAGGATCGATATGGATATTTCCACCGTATCCAGAGTAGCCAACAGTAAGGCGATTCAGACAGAGTTTGGCGTGTACCCATTGAAATATTTTTTCTCTGAAGGTATTGCTACCGATAGTGGAGAGGATGTGAGTAATCGGGAAGTGAAATATATTCTACAAGGTATGGTGGATGCTGAGGATAAAAAGAAACCACTCTCAGACGATAAGCTTGTCAAAATGCTAAACAGCAAAGGGTACAACATCGCTAGAAGAACTGTGGCGAAATACCGTGAACAACTGCAAATTCCAGTTGCCAGACTAAGAAAAGAATTATAGTGCGAAGAGGGTTTTCTTTAGTCGTTTCAGTTGTTCTGCAACCCTTGGTTGTTCCGAGTTTAGTCTTTGGCTTGGCTTTATTCATAGTGCCCGAGGCAACCAGCATTCCGGAATCCTTGAAAAGCAGACTATTTTATCTTATAGCTTTATCCACCTTGGTGATCCCGATGATCACCATTTTCGGACTGAAGTTAAGTGGGACGCTGAAAAGCATCCATATGGCCGAATTGAAAGATAGAGGAGTTCCCTTTACAGTAACCAGCATTTATTATATTCTTACTGTATATCTATTATATCAGCAGTCACAGTTAGACCCAATATTATGGCAAGTACTGGGCATAATTACTTTATCGATCGTAGTGCTGACGATCATTACTTTTTTTTGGAAAATGTCAGCACATATGACAGGTATGGGTGGATTGATTGCTGCAGTGGTAGTGCTTGGTCTTAAATTCACTACGTTTCAACCACTTTATCCTCTGCTGATATCAGTGATGTTGGCAGGGCTTGTCGCCAGTGTGAGGTTGTATTTAGAAGCTCACAAACCTCTTGAGATTTATGTAGGATTGCTGTTTGGATTTGTCCTCTGCTTTGTAGGATTCAGCTGGATTTGGGCATAAAAAAACCGGGCGGCTACCCGGTTCAAATTTCTTCAAAGAAGTTTCTTTAAAAAACGTTTACAGCAATACCAAAATTGATCTGAGTGGCCTCAGAACTGTTTGGTCCCATTCCTTTTTGGAAGACCTGATTCAAACCAAAATAGCTCCATGCATAGAATCCAGGAGAGCCGGCTTTGATAGATAAGCCATATCTAAATTTCTCGAAGCCGTAATTCTGGGAGTCTTTGATTTTTCTTTTGAGACCATCTGTATCCTCATACTTTATTTTGGTATGTGATTCATATAAGTACCCGACTTTACCACCGACACTTATTTTGAATCCCTGAGAATAGTTCGTTTTGTTGAAGTGGTAGGTGAAATCCAGCGGAATATCAAAATAATTGGCAGCCACCACGTTCTTTTTGATATTTATATCATCACCCAAAACCTCCGTAATGTCTTTCAACATGCTGGATTCTGGGCCTATTGCCGGATTGTTATACAATGTCTGGTCATCCTTGAATGCATACTTATCCGTTCCAACACCTATACCTATATCCATGGTAAACCCTGATGCATCTCCAAAAATGGAAACAGGATATTGATAGTAAACGTTGAATGTACGGGAGGCAAAGAAATTAATGCTCATATCCTCTGACCTGTTGTTGAGTTGATTAAAGCCAAATTCAAACTTCAAATCACTTGGTATATTGGGTCTTCCTCCGATAGGAGTCTTTGACTTTTTTACGATTTGCAGACTGTCCTGAGCGAAAGCTCCTTGAATCAAAGCAAAGGCTAGTAGGAAGGTGTATAGTTTTTTCATCAAATTGGTTTACTTAGAATGCATTCAATGCGGGCAAAAATAGGAAATCCTGAAGGATTTACGCCTTTATTGATCTTAATTATTCTTAAGGATAAACGTGATGCTGTAAAGAAAATTATAAATTTCTTGTCGGTTACTACTTGGATAAAATCTAATTTTAGATACCTTTGCATTCCAATTCGGCTTCGTAGCTCAACTGAATAGAGCACCTGATTACGGCTCAGGAGGTTTCAGGTTTGAATCCTGACGAGGTCACTAAAAAAAGCTTCATAGATTCCTGTGGAGCTTTTTGCTTTTAGCTATGGTTTTCTTTTGGCTCTGTTTTCTTTAAGAAATATTTTTTCCTCATTTTAGGCAAATCATCCAATTTCCCTTGCCTTAAAATGAAAAAACATCTTCCCCTTTTGTTCCTGTTGTTTTCCGGCTGTAGCCTTTTTGAGGATACCAAACTAGTGGATATTCAGGAAATGGATGGCCCGTGCACTATACTTCTTACAGATGGCACTCCTGTGGTGAGCGAAGGGAATATTGAAATCAGCAAACGGACTGGGGCGATTACTTATCGGGATGAAGAGGGGAAGATCTGGTCGCTTTTCCGGGATGATTATACCAGTTACAGCTGTGAATAACTCTTTAGGACTTCTATTGAACTAGGACAAAAAAAAGAGCCCGTAATGGGCTCTATCCTGCTTATTTTTTCCGTGTGTTGTCAGCGGCTTTCATCGCATCTTCCAATTTTTGCTGAAATTTCGATTTCTTTTTGTTTACATTCTTCGCTTTGCTCTCTTCCACTTTTGCCCGGATTTTGTCATCGTCTACAAATAGTTTGATCAAAGCCTGCTGACCGAAAGTAACCATGTTTGATACGAAATAGTAAAAACTCAGACCAGCTGGATAAGAATTTAGAATAAACATAAACATAACAGGCATGATGTAGCCCAGGTTTTTCATCGGGCCGGTTGCAGTAGTCAACTGATTATTAAAGTGAGTATAGATGATCTGGGATACTGTCATCAGCAAGGTAAATAAACTCACATGCGATCCATAAAATGGTATCGTAAATGGTAGATTGAAAAACGTATCGTATGTGGAAAGGTCAGTTGCCCATAGGAAGGATTCCTGGCGGAGTTCGATTGCATTGGGGAAGAAAAAGAACATCGCAAACAAGAATGGCATCTGCAGTACCATTGGCAAACAACCGGAGATAGGACTTACGCCCAATTTGGAGAAAAGCTTCATTTGCTCCTGTTGCATCTTAGTGGCATCGTCGCCATATTTCTCCTTCAGTTCATCGATTTCTGGCTTAATGACCCGCATTTTTGCCATTCCGATATATGACTTATAGGTCAGTGGAAAGAGTGCGAGTTTGATCAGAAATACGATGATAATTATGATGACACCGTAATTGGTGAAAAACTTCTCCAGGAAGGCGAAGAGATTTACGATGATGTATTTATTGACCCAGCTGACAAAGAAATAACCCATGTCCACATTGTCTTCAAATCCCTCTGTTACCTTCTTTAGGGTATTGTACTGATCAGGGCCGAAATAATAGGTAAATCCAGCTTTGCCATCCTGAAGAGGAATTGATAAGCTTGTTACCATGGTGCGAACAATAGCACTGTCTGCTTCTGGTGTGCTTTGGGAGATTGTTACATTTTGGAAATCAGTATCCGCAATCATCGCTGCACTGAAGAATCGCTGGCTAAAACTAACCCACTTCACGGGCTCTGAAATTATCTCTTGCTCTAAGTCATTTCCGGCTCCCAGATTATCAAAGGATCCCGAAGACGTATAATAATTCAACTTAGTTTGCCGTCTGGACTCTGCCAGGTTCTTTTCTTGGGCGATCAGATGGTCTTCCCACGTGAGTGCTAGCACGTTTCCGGTAAATGTACCTTCGAAACGGTCTATTTCAAATGATTTGGTTATTTGATAGCTACCGTCGGCTAAAGTGAAAGACTGGATAATCTGTCCGTTTTCTGTCCCCGACCTGAGAGTAAGGGTTTGAATATTTATGCCTTCTTCATTTTGGCTTTCTTCCAATGATGAAGTGAAATAAAGATCGTTAAGGTCCAATGGTCCATTTTTGCTTTCTATGATGAAGTCCATTTTAGAGCTTTCTTCATTGAAAAGCTCCAATGGCTCCATATTCCAGCTCTTATACTCTTTTAAAACCACCTTTTTGACCTGGGCACCCTTGGATGATATTTTAAGCTGTACCAAATCATTTTCAAGAGTAAGTGTTTCTTCCTCTCCTACAGTCATGCTCGCCAAAGCACCATATTTTGCAATTCTTGTAGCATCTAATGTACTGTCGTTTACAGCGGTTTGCGTAGCTGCCGGCTGGCCTTCTGCACTAGACTTGATTGATTCTGTTTGAGTGGGAGTTGCTGTTTCCGCTTCAGGTATCTCAGGGCTACTCGCAAAGAAAAAAGAGTAAACCAGGATGACCGCTGCAAAAAGAATCAAACCTGTTGCTTGATTTCTGTCCATAAATATTAATCGTAAATCCGGGACTTTGTCCCGAAGAGTTTTATTTAATTTTTTTGTCCACAGCCGCCTGGATGAATTTCACGAAGAGGGGTTGGGGAGTAAGTACGGTACTTTTGTATTCTGGGTGGAACTGGACTCCTACAAACCAAGGATGGCTTTTGATTTCGATGATCTCTACCAATCCGGTCTCCGGGTTTTTTCCAGTGGCTATCATGCCATTATCTTCCATTATTTTTAGAAACTCATTGTTAAACTCATACCTGTGGCGGTGCCTCTCTTGGATTTTGGATTTCCCATAAGCTTGATATGACTTACTTCCCTTTTTGAGGTCACAAGCATACGAACCTAATCTCATGGTTCCACCCATTTGATCAATGTTTTTTTGTTCTTCCATCAAGGCAATGACTGGATTGATGGTATTGGGGTCCATTTCTGTGCTGTTTGCATCCTTCAGATTGAGCACGTTTCTGGCAAACTCTATCACTGCTACCTGCATGCCCAGACATATCCCCAGAAAAGGAATCTTGTTCTCACGGGCATATTTGACTGTGTCTATTTTTCCTTCAAAACCCCGCTCTCCAAAACCCGGAGCAACTACAATCCCGTCTAAATCAGCCAGTTTTTGAGTGATGTTGTCAGGGTTTATTTCTTCGGATGAAATCAAACGGAGATTTACATCACATTCTATTGAAGCACCTGCATGGGTAAAGGATTCTATGATGGATTTATAAGAGTCAGGTAGAGAAACGTATTTTCCAACCAAACCGATATTTACCTCCTGAGTGGGGTTTTTTAGCTTGCCCAGGAAGTCTTTCCAGTTTTCCAGATCTGTATTTTCTTTGGAAGTAAGCTTAAGTTTAGTCATTACACGCTCATCCAATTTCTCCTTTTTCATCAATAAGGGCACATCATAGATGGAATCGGCATCCATTGCCTCGATGACATTATTTAGCTGAACGTTGCAGAAAAGTGCAAGCTTCTTCTTCACGTCAGAGGGTAAATGGTATTCTGTGCGGCATACTAAGATATCTGGTTGTATACCAGCTTCTAACAATTGTTTTACAGAGTGTTGGGTAGGCTTGGTTTTTAGTTCTTTGGCCGCACGAAGGTATGGAATCAATGTAAGGTGGATCACTAAAAAATTGTTTGCTCCGAGGTCCCATTTCGCTTGACGTACAGCCTCAATGAAGGGGAGTGATTCAATATCCCCCACGCATCCCCCGATTTCAGTTATCACTACATCAAATTTTCCGTCTTCACCCAGTTTGTAAAAATTGGCTTTGATTTCGTCTGTAATGTGAGGAATGACCTGAACAGTTTTTCCTAGAAATTCGCCTTTGCGCTCCCGTGTGATCACATTATTATAGATTCTTCCGGTGGTAATATTATTGTCCTGGGAAGTAGGGATGTTCAGAAAACGCTCATAATGTCCTAAATCCAAATCTGTCTCGGCGCCATCGTCAGTTACATAGCATTCACCATGCTCATAAGGATTTAGAGTGCCAGGATCGATATTGAGATACGGATCAAATTTTTGGATGGTTACTTTGAAGCCTCTGGCTTGGAGCAACTTGCCTAATGAGGCGGCGATAATGCCTTTGCCTAGAGAGGAAGTAACTCCTCCTGTAATAAAGATGTATTTGGTGCTTGAAGCCATAAGAATGGGGGAGGTTGGAAATTTGATTGGATTCTTATGGGGCTCAAAATTATGGAAAAATTCCCGATTAATGGCTTTTTGAATATGAAATACATTATTTTTCTCGAATTTCTTCTGTTATCAGCAGAAGAACTATGGAGATAATACATGTTATTTTTTGCGAGTAAAATTGAAATAGACTAGGTTTTAATTGCGGGGGAGAAAGAACTTTTTCTTTGATAGGTGAATTACTACAAAAGATGTAATTAATTTCAAATGTTTCAGGAGGAAAGAAAATTCCCCGCCCCTTCATGTATTTAATAATTGCTTTTCAAAGGGCATAACCTGTTCTGCCGAAGTAAGCGGGCACCCTTTTCTTACCCCTGCCTACCGTCCTTTAGGCAGAGAGTCTCACATGAAAGATAATCATCCCTTTGTATGATACCGGAGGTAAGGGATCATGTCTGTCCGTGTTCTCAGGCAGGTTCAATTTCATTTATGCTTTCAGATATACTAGAAATGTTAAGCCATTAAATTGCTGGAGTTTTATGGTTAACCAATAGGTGGGTTCGGGTGGAACTAAATGAAAAAGAGAGTTTTATATTAGATTGAATTGAAAATACATGTGCAGTTGGTTAGACTAAAAGTGAATGCATCTCAAATGTAAATAACAGAAAGTGTCGGAACAAGTCTGAGGTATTAGTTGCTAAGCATAAGTTTCTGATTTGCCTGTGAGCAATACTAAATTTTACAGCGATGTACAATTTTTGATTCTTTCGGATTTAAAAAATCTTACAATAATCACTGGGAATTGGACTATACTAAACTTCGAGTCATTAGTATAAAAGATATGCTTATGGGATTTTAATAGGTAAAATTGAGTTTGTTTTATCCGTAGTTGAATCCCTTCCTTGTGAGAATCTCCTTTACTGGAGTTTGGAAGGAGTTGTTTACTTTATGAATTCGAACCAATCGTTCTTACTCGGTAGCGTTGGGGGACAATAAGTTTGAAGGTTCCTAGTTAATGGTTTGATGATGCGCTTTTGCGTAACTATCCGAATAAATTTCTGAGTTGTAACTATATCCTTACTCACTAGTTCCATCTGTTTATAATTTGTCTTTTTAAGGTCATATGGAATCTCGCATGGTGAAAAATCATCCCGGTTGTGACGTTTTCGTCATGCTCGGTTGCATGTGTTTATATTATGATTTTTATAGGCTGCATGGAATATCACCCAATGGATACCTATTCTTTGTGAGTCGCTTGCTTCGTGCTCAAATTCTGACGTTAATTCGTGGGGTCCCAATATGCAATTAGTCCCATTGATCTTACTAAAACATAATGATTATCCACAAAGATGTCAGTAGTCATATCTTCTTTGGCTATAAGGCTGCCTGCCTCGTCGGTAGGTGGGGAAGACCAATATTTCGATTTAGTTCAACACAAGTGGTCGAAGACTGGAGCGATCTTAGCGGGGGCGTTTTTCCAATCTTCAGATGCTTCTAGTACTTTACTCACAGAAAAGCGGATGTACATATAAAACAATTAGTAAAGGGGTATAAAGGGGATTACTTCACTTTCTTATTGTAAAGGCACAATTTTAGCAGAAAAATAGCGTTTGATGGAAAACTTAATGGAAATTAAAAATTTAGCTAATTAGGTTTAAAATGTTAAAAAGTATTATCCTGATAAGATTGATAAAGTCATTATATATAATTTAAGATATTTGTAGTAACTTGCGTAGAAATATTGATATAATTAATGTTAACTAGTCAAAATATGAGAGATTTAATCAAAGAAGCTATCGCTGATCTTAAAAAGGGAGATGGTTTTATTTATGTAACAGCAGATGGCAAGCAGGTAGATTTACATGATGCTGCTAAAAATGGTATCGCAGTAACACCTGTTAATCCGAAGGATCAAGTTATCAAGAAATTAGAGGCCGCTGGTCTTTTATTAAATGATACTAGATTCCTTAATGAATTAAATGAATTGATTTCACTTGTTACCGGAAGCGGTGTTGCAGCTAAAACTTCTAAAAGAAGAACATTCAGCGATGCTGAAAAAAGTAAAATAGTAGAAGAGTGGAAGAAAGTAGAAGCAGCAGGTAAGAAAACTAAAGCTGCATTTGCAAGAGAAATTGGTGTAGGTTATCAGACTTTCATCAACTGGTTGAGAGGTTAATCTTTAACAGACTAAACAAAAAAGGCAGCAATAGGCTGCCTTTTTTGTTTAGTAGGATAGGCTAAGATATTTTCCATTTGGTGAGCGTGGTGATTACAGTAATAATTCCTAATACAATAAATACCACTAAAGATTGGATAACAAGTGAAGATAGCTCTAGCACTGGAAGGGAGACCTT
Organism: Algoriphagus resistens; assembly: GCF_001442615.1. Taxonomy (GTDB): domain Bacteria; phylum Bacteroidota; class Bacteroidia; order Cytophagales; family Cyclobacteriaceae; genus Algoriphagus; species Algoriphagus resistens. Next base: position 20,785 of record NZ_LMXN01000016.1, read on the forward strand.
TGGCAGCGAGATGGTAACTTGAGGGAAAGGGATCTTGGAAACTTGATCCACCAGAGATATGGAATTTTGACCGCCGGGCAAGAAAAGTAGTACCGATATTACTATGGAGGCTATTGCGCACCCAATTATTTTCCAGGCTAAAGCAGAGATTACCGGTTTGTAGACTGACGCAAAAGGCACATGATTAAGTTTTGCTACAATAGATTTGTGAAAACCAATAGAAGGGTTCTCTGTTCCTAGTTCCCCAATAAATTGTCGGATAAATTCGTCCTCTTTTCCTTGTTTGTTCATGTGTTTATAATTTGTTTTCTAAGCGCACCTAGCCTGTCCCGAACCTGATTCAGGGAATCTCGCCTTATGGATCATTCCAGCGGGTGTTGCTCGCGCCATACTCGATTTCATAGCAGATGAATTAAATCACTATTTGTGATTTTTTGCAGTGATTCCAAAAGACTCTTTCTTCCTCTGTGCAGAAGGATCTTGACATGTGAACTTTTCAGCCCCATGATTTCTTCGATTTCTTTTATACTTTGTTCTTCCAGGTAAAATAAAGTAAGTACGGCTGATTCCACTGGTTTTATAGCTTCCAGCCCACTTTTAATTAGTTCTTTTCTCTCGGTCAGCTGAAGAGCTCTTAAGCCATCCAGGTAATCAACTGAATTACATGCCAACTCTGCTACTTCATCGAGTTGAATACTAATGTTTTTTGATTTTCTCAACCTTCCAAGTGCCTCATTATATACGATTTTATATAACCATGTAGTAAACTTAGAATTTCCTTCAAAGGTTCTTAGGGAGTGGAAGGCTTTCATAAATGCATCTTGTGCTGCTTCTTCAGCTTCCTCTCTGTTTTTTAGCATACGTAAGGCAAGTGTGAAAACATATTTCTCATGCTTTTGGATAAGCTGCCCATAAGCATTCATATTACCTTGCAGCGTTTTCTTTATATAATGGTGGTCTTCCTGGAATCGCATTTTCACATTGGATGCAAGTATCTTAAAAAAAGTTACAGATTTTTTCACAGACGTGTAACCTTTTTGCCTAGCAACTGCATCAAAGAAGAAAAAACAAATAGACCATGGCAGAAACCATTTTAGTAACACTGATTATTTTCTCCAGTATTTTCGGAGTCATCTTCACCTTCTTGACGACCCGAAATAAGGAAAGGCTCGCACTTATTGAAAATGGTGCTGATGCGAAACTCTTCAACTCAGGCAAAAAGTACAGTTTTGGGCAGTTTATTCTGAATCTTGCACTGCTGGCTATTGGAGTTGGCGTAGGTGTATTGGTAGGAGCAATGCTCGGAAATGGCGGAATGGAAGAAGATGTTGCCTTTAGCTCATGCATTTTTATTTTTGGAGGGATTGGCTTGTTTGCGAGCGTATTCTTGAATAGAAAACTTGATAAAGAGGAGTAATAGTCCAGTTTTTAATAAGCACCAAAAGTCTTTCTTTTACGAGGAAGGCTTTTTTGGTTTTAAGGCAAAGGACTTTGCTCTCGAAAATCTGATTATTTTTGTGAAAAAAATAAACCGTTTTGGATCACGCACAATTATTATCGGCTTTTAGGGAAAAAGGGGTTTTGCATCTACAAGAAGGAAATGGGAAAGTAGTCACTTTCATGAAACCGGAGCTTTGGAAGCCTGAGATGGGAGAACATTGGACGTTTTTACTTTTTGATTTATTCCAAATCCGCACGATCTGTGAACCATTCTCAGAAGTTTCTCTGGATATAGTAGAATATGCAGGAAAACCGACTATTTATCATAGTCCTGCGAATCGTATCATTAAAAATGGCCCTATTGTGGATGGAATTCTTCAGTTCAGTCTGATCTTGGAACCAAACTGGAATAAGCTATTATTTCAGATCAGTCAGCCCGTTCTAGTGAAATTAGATACAGGTGAAGCAACTTGCTATCAGACATCAATCTTATTTCCGCTTTTGAGCCCCAGTACCAAAGAGATGTTTTTGGGGCCAGATGGAGATGTCAAAATTATTAAAGGATGAATTTCAAATCAAACCTTGACGAATTTGAAGTCTTTGGAAAAGTTGCAAAAGCTGCTGCAAATCTAGGCGTAGAAACTTACGTGGTGGGAGGTTATGTGAGAGATTTGATTCTGAAAAGGGAGAAAAACGGACAAAAGGATATAGATTTTACCTGTGTAGGAAGCGGAATTGAATTGGCCAAGGAAGTTGCTAAACAATACGATAGCCATGTGCCACTCTCTATCTTTAAGAATTTCGGCACAGCAATGCTGAAGCTGGATGACTGGGAGTTAGAGTTTGTAGGTGCCCGCAAAGAGTCTTATCGCTCAGAATCCCGTAATCCTATTGTGGAAATAGGGACCCTTGAGGAAGATCTTGAGCGCAGGGATTTCAGCATCAATGCCATGGCAATCTCGTTAAATGCGGCAGACTATGGTAATTTATTAGATCCATTTGATGGGCTTGCTGACATTAAGAAGAAGTTGATCAGGACTCCTCTGGATCCAAATGTCACATTTTCGGATGATCCTCTCCGAATGCTTCGTGCGGTGCGTTTTGCCGCTCAGCTTGACTTTGATATAGATGGAGACACTTTCTACGCAATGGGAGAAAATGCACCTCGGCTAAAAATCATTTCCGCAGAGCGGATTATAATGGAATTGAATAAAATTATTGAGGTCAATAGGCCTTCCTATGGTTTTAAATTACTGTTTGCAGGTAAATTACTTCATGAGTTTTTTCCGGAAATGGTTGATCTGCAAGGGGTGGATTCAGTTGATGATAAGTCGCACAAGGATAATTTCTACCATACCCTTCAAGTACTTGACAATGTCTGCCAGCTGAGTGATAACCTGTGGCTTCGGTGGGCAGCAATACTTCACGACATCGCAAAGCCAGCCACCAAACGTTTTAATAAGAAAGTTGGATGGACTTTCCATGGTCACGAAGATAAGGGGGCCCGGATGACACCGGGAATTTTCCGAAGGATGAAACTGCCCATGGATGAGCGAATGAAGTATGTGCAGAAATTGGTGAAATTACACCTTCGTCCTATCGCTTTGGTGAAAGACGAGGTGACGGATTCCGCATTACGAAGGCTTCTTTTCGAAGCTGGGGATGATATCGATGATCTGATGAAGCTCTGTCGGGCTGATGTGACATCCAAAAACAATAAAAAAGTAAAACGATACCTAGAGAACTTTGATAAAGTAGCCCAAAAACTGATCGAAGTAGAAGAAAAGGATCAGGTAAGGAATTTTCAGCCGCCTATCTCTGGGGAGGAAATTATGGAAATTTTTGGATTGTCACCTTCAAAAATCGTTGGAGATATCAAAGAAGAAATTAAAGAAGCTATATTGGAGGGCAAAATTCACAATAATCCTGAACAGGCTCGTGAATTGATGCTGGAGATTGCCAAGACCAAAGGATTGTTTCCAGTGTTGGATCGCCCAAATTCATAATTAATTAAAAAATCTATTCAAATGAAGCGCGTACTATTCATGCTGCTTATGGCCCTTTGCGCCAGCACTACAATTGCCCAGACTACGGATTCCGTATCCAGGCTGGATCCGAAATTAAAGAAAACTCTTAATGCCACTGACCAGGCTGCTTACCAATTAGCCTTGCGATACAACGATGTTGCATCAGCAAAGACTTCACTTTACCACCTGATCGTCAGAAATCCCGATGATATTCGTTATGTGGAGATGTTGGGAACGCTTTATTATGAAGCTGGACAAGCCATGTCTGCAGCTCTTGTGTCTATGGACGTATTGAAAGTCAATGATAAAAGCGTTACTTCTCTGGAAATTGCCGCTTATTCTTTGGAGCAAGTGGGGGCTCTAGAGAGAGCTCTTCCCTATTTCGAAAGTTTGTATCTACTCAGTGGGAACAATTTCAGTCTTTACAAAACCGGGTTTATTCAGTATAGCTTGAAAAAGTATCCAGAGGCATTGAATTCTATGAATATATTGGTGAAAAACGCTAAACCCGAGGACAAAGTAGGCTTTCCAAAATCGCAAACAGAAACTCAGGAAGTCAGTATGAAGGCTGCGGCTTTGAATCTGAAGGGAATGATCTACTTGGATCAAGGTTCTAAAACTGAGGCAAAAGCTGCTTTTGAAGAAGCTATTTCTTTGGATCCGGAATTCGATCTTGCTAAAGAAAACCTTGCGAAAACAAACTGAGCAAATCATTGATTCATAAAGAAACCGGCATAGCCGGTTTTTTTATTGTCCAAAAGCTAATAAATCCTTAATAGCGAATTGATCTTAAGATCTTTTTTTCGGTGTTTATTTACTTCTAATGAAGTGGATTGAGCACCGATGGATAGCACTTGTTTTTATGCTTTTGGCAATGTTTATCCATTTCGCCCAACTAGGGGCTTTTAGTATCTATATCCTAGATGAGGCCAAAAACGCAACTGCAGGATATGAAATGTGGAAGTCTTCGGGCTGGATTTTACCTACATTCAATGGGCAGCCACGGTATGATAAGCCCCCTCTGCACTATTTCTTTTTTGGATTAGCGTATCAATTCTTTGGAGTTACTCCTTTTGCCGCCAGGTTTTTCCCCGCCTTGATGGGGTGGTTGACCGTTTGTTTGATCTATTTCACCACCGAAAGAAATTTTGGCAGGCTAGCTGCTTTGGCTTCAGGATTGGCAATGCTTGCTTCAGTACATTGGGTAATTCAATTTCATTTGGCTGTTCCTGATCCATTCTTGATTTTTTTTCTTACTGCCTCACTGTTGTTTTTTGTAAGGTTTTGGGATGGAAATCACCGAAAGAAAGTTTACCTAAGATGGATGGGGCTTACGCTGGGGCTTGCTGTTCTTAGCAAGGGACCTATAGCAATCGCGTTAGCCGGTGGTACAGTGTTACTTTTTTTACTATGTCAAAAAGGAGGATTCTGGAACAATTTGAAGTTGGTGATGAACCCTTCTGCCATTCTTATTTTTCTTCTGGTAGCTCTCCCTTGGTATTTTCTGATAGCATGGAAAACGGATGGAGTATGGATTCAGGAATTTCTTTTTAAGCACAATTTGAATCGATTCGCTGCTCCAATGGAAGGGCATGGAGGTGGTTTCTATCTCACTTTTATGTTTGTGGTGGTTGGAATGGTGCCTGGTTCGCTACTAATCATAACCTCCTTTAAGTCCCTCATTGCATATAGCCACATACCAACTTTGGTTAAAATTTCCCTGCTTTTTTCTTGCCTGACAATAGTTTTTTTCATGTTATCAGGGACTAAACTTCCTAATTATACGGCTCCAGTATATCCATTTCTTGCGATTATTATTGGATGGCTATTAAGGCAAAGCACAGAATGGAGCAGAATCAAATGGCCTGGATTACTTGCGCTAATACTATTGTTTCTATTGCCTATTGGAGTCTATTTTGGACTTACTTCCGAGAAAGACTATGCGGTGTATTCTTATATTTCCTATTACTTTGCCCCGGGCAGTGTGGTTGCACTAGTGAGCGGGTTTTACTGGTTTAGAAGGAGGTGGATGCTACATTGGTGCATACTGTGTATAGGGTTTATTTTAGTTAGTCTTTCATTTTTGTACTTAGCGTTTCCTGAATTGGACAGGAGGACACCAGTGATCGCTTCGAACGTGAAAGGATTTAAGGATTCTGAATTCTACTATTTCAGACAATTCAACCCCTCGTTTGCCTTCGCGCTAAAAAAGGAAATCAAGGATCTGGAAAATTTGCCAACCACTAGTACCGAAGGCATAGTCATCCTTAGAAAGAGTAATTTGGATGAGTTTGAAAAGTTGGGTTTCTATTACGAAACAATCTTTGAAGGAAGAGATTTATTCGAAACTCCAACTACCGTTTTGCTAGTATTAAAGCCTGATCCTAGTTTTGAAGCACTACAGTCTTCCCAAGATCCTGAAGAATAACCCTTCGCTTGGGATAGAGGCTTTTCTTGAACTTTTTGGATGAAAAGTAGTGAAGCGTAATCCATCTCGAAGCAAATGCTGACCAAACGCCAACTAATGATCCTGCCAGAACATCCATTACAAAATGCTGCATAAGATACACCCGACTAAAACCTACGAGTACTGCGATGATGAATAGTATGATCTGAGGTAATATTTTTTTTGAATTGATCATAGCCAACACACACGCGAGCATAAAAACAGAGGCTGTGTGTCCAGAAGGAAAGCTGTTCCAATGGTGAAGGGTTACGCCGGGGACTGCATAAAAGGAACTCTCCATTAAATATTCTGCGGGCCTTGGTATACCTTTAAAAAAAACTTGTTTACATGATACGACTACCAACATATGAATCACAGTGGCCCAAGCAAGTAGAATGCTATAACTGTAGCGGACAAATAGCAGAATAAGAATAGGAACTGCGATGATTATCCCATCTCCAAGGTAGGTAATGTTCTTAAAGATGATGTCCGCAAAAATGCTGTGATAGTTGTTTATCCACAATTCAATCTTGCCTTTTTCCTGCTGGATAAGTAGAGCCAGAAGAACAATCAATAACTGATAATATAGGTAAGCAAAAACCGGAGCTGTATACTTTTTCTTTTTCATTGATCTGAATTCTGATCAAATGTATACTTCAAGTAAAAACCCAAGTTTATGCTATGATCAACCTTACTTGAAATTGCCTCTTGTTAGTTAAGACAGCTATACTTTTTCTTCCGTCACCCTGGATAGAAGGAAAAAGAACCTTAATCAAATGGCAATTTTTACTTAACATTTTTTAGCTGTGTTAAGCGGAACTTCGCTGGTTATGAAACAGTTGGTTTTATTCTCTTGGGCAACGATGATTTTCTTAGCCACCATTCCCTATTTTTCTGTGGCTCAAAATGCATTTTCATTAGACTCGAAGCTAGACTCCTCCCATATTCTGGCCAGGAGTAAGCCTGATGAGGCATTTATATTAGCCACTAAGGTTTTGGAACATAGTAAATTTGCTTCAATAGATTCTCTAGTGGGCAAAGCACAATTGATCAGAGGAAGGATTTTGTTTCAATTCGGCTTGTTTCAGCCTTCAATGGAAGCGTTATATGAGGCTGAGCACATTTTTGAAGATCTAGGAAGACCAACTCGTTTGGCAGAAGTGAATAATGCGTTGGGAGAGGTATTCTATAAAATCAAAAACCCAGATGAGGCACTCCATCGTCATGAAGCTGCCTTGGATATTTATCATCAGCTTAAGGACGCAGAAGGTATGGCTGAGACAAAAGGTTTCATTGGAGGGATGTATGAAAAAATGGGTTCGTACCCGAAAGCCCTGGCTCATCAGCAGGAAGCTCTCAGGATATTCGAACAGCTTAGATTAGCGGGGCATCTGGGGTTTGTAAGGGAAAACATCGGAAGTATTTATGAAGATTTGGAGCAGTATGATTCGGCTTATGCCAATTTTTATAAAGCCTATTTATTGAATATGTCAATTGGTGATTCGCTTCGGATCATAGGTAATTTGAACAATTTGGGTGATGTGCTCCGTAAAACCAGAGAACCTGAAGAAGGATTGCTTTTTTCAAGAAAAGCAGCGGAAATGAGTGCAAGGCTTGGATATATGTATCAGCAGAAAAGCGCTGTTGTAGATATTTCTAAGGCATATGCAGCGTTGAGGGACTACGAAAATGCTTATAAATTTTTGGAGCAAAGCAGGAGATTAAGCGAAATGGTTTATTCTGAAGAATCAGCCAGGCAATTGGGGATTCAGGAAGCCGAGAATAAATTGTATGCTAAAAACCAACAGATCATTCAGCTGAAGCAAATGCGTGAATTTGATGGTGTAGTCAGATGGTTGCTCATATGCTTGGTGCTATTAATGTGTGTTTTGGGCTGGGTTACCTTTACCCGTCAAAAGCTCAAGATCCAAAAGAACAAGGAGTTGGTACAGCGGCACGGGGAAATTCTTCAAGTCAAGGAACAACTCATCGCAACAGAGCAACAGAATTTGCAGCTTCTGGAGATGAAAATGGATGCAGAAGAGAAAGCTCACTCCAAAGCGCTGACTGCCCAGACTTTACATGTAATCGATAAAAATCAAATGCTGGAAGATATTCAGCGGCGCCTGAAAAATATTCTCGAGGAGGACCCAAAGGAGCAAAAGAAGAAAATACGTAACCTCGTCAAGCAGATTGAGTTCAATTTTTCGCACGATACAGATTGGGAGGATTTCAAGCATAGTTTTGAAAAGGTGCACCAGGATTTCTTCAAAACGATTCAACAACGTACCGGAGGTTTGACCCCTGCAGAGATGAAGCTTGCAAGCCTGATGCGTCTCAACCTCAACTCAAAAGAGATTGCTTCTTCTTTGGGAATTTCCATGGATAGCCTACGTATTTCAAGGTATAGACTCCGTAAGAAATTGAATCTGGAAAAGGGCGATAGCTTACAGCAATTTATACTATGTATATGATTTACAATTTATTAATCTCTTTTTAACATCTTTCAATTTACTGATAATCAATTTCTTGTATTCATTTTTTATAATTCTGTTTAGGTTTTGTTAACGGTCATTTTTTTGATTGTTGCTCAATTGATAACACTCTTTCTTAGCCAGAAGCTGCTGATCGGCCTAACATTGTAGCATCAAAACCAATTAAAGCTTATGTCAAAAAGTATACTTATTTATGGCCTGTCCGCACTGGGAGTTTTAGCAAGTGCCTGCAGCAAGCCAGTCCAACAAAATGAGGCATCCCTCGAGCAGAGTCTGATCAAACCGATCTATATAACTGATTCGGTTATTCATGACACCGATGATCCAGCGGTTTGGGTAAATCCTGCAGATCCATCCAAAAGCCTAATTATCGGCACGGACAAAGATGCAGAAGGAGCCTTGTATGTATTTGATCTCAAAGGAAAGGCAATCGATTCACTTATAGTACGGGATATAAAGCGCCCCAACAATGTGGATGTGGGGTATGGATTGAATCTAGGTGATCGAACTGTTGATTTTGCAGTCACTGGCGAGCGGATGACTTCCAAATTGAGATTTTTCAGTCTTCCGGATATGAAAGAAATCAATGTGGGCGGGATCGAGGTGTTTGAGGACGAAACAGGGCCTGACTTCAGAGATTTGATGGGAGTAGCACTCTTTCAAGAGAATACTGCAGGAAAAACCTTTGTCATAGCAGGAAGAAAAAATGGTCCAACCAATGGTACTTATCTCTGGCAATATGAAGTATTGGGTCAAAATGGAGAGATCAAACTTAATCTTGTACGAAAGTTCGGAGCCTATTCGGGCAAGAAAGAAATCGAAGCAATTGCTGTGGATAATGAGCTTGGATATATCTATTATTCGGACGAGGGCGCTGGTGTACGGAAATATTATGCCGATCCGGAAAAGGGAAACGAAGAGCTGGCCTTTTTTGCTCAGGAAGGATTTTCCGATGACCATGAAGGAATTTCTATTTACAAACTTGATGATAGCACGGGGTATATCTTGGTTTCGGATCAGGGAGCTGATCTTTTCCATGTATTTCCCAGAGAAGGAAGTGCTTCAAATCCGCACGAGCATATATTGATCACCAAAATCGCTACAAGTACAATTTCAAGTGATGGATCGGAATCCATCAGTGTGCCTTTGGGGCAAGATTTTCCAAAGGGGCTTTTCGTCGCTATGTCAGATGACCGGACCTTCCAGATCTACCGCTGGGAAGATATAGCAGGAGACATCTTAAAATCCAAAAATTAGGCATTTATCCATCTACTTATGAAAAAGCAATTACTGAGCGTATTTTTCTTGATCGCTGTTTTTTGCCTGAGTCATCAGGTGCTGGCCCAAGGGGTATTAAAAGGCAGGGTGATAGATGAGCAAAACTTATCTATGCCGGGAGCTAATGTGGTGCTGAAAAACACAACATTAGGTACGATTACAAACCAATCCGGCGATTATTCTATTGTTGATCTTCCTGAAGGTTCCTACGAAGTTCAGGTTTCATATTTGGGCTATGGCTCTATGGTTCATGAAACCACGATAGAAACTGGTGAAACTACCACGTTGAATTTTAAATTGGATCAAACTACTATCGAAAGTCTGGAGTTTGTGGTGATGGGAGATCGTTTAAAAGGGCAAGCAAAGGCTCTTAATCAGCAGAAGAACAATGCAAATATTACTAACGTGGTATCGTCTGATCAAATAGGCAGGTTTCCTGATGCCAATATTGGCGATGCGCTAAAAAGAGTCCCTGGGATTACTATGCAAAATGATCAGGGAGAAGCGCGGAATATTATTATCCGTGGCCTTGCCCCTCATTTAAACTCGGTGACGCTGAATGGAGAGAGGATACCCTCTGCCGAAGGAGACAACAGAAATGTGCAGATGGATTTGATTCCTTCGGATATGATTCAGACCATAGAAGTGAATAAGGCCGTACTTCCAAGTATGGATGCAGATGCTATTGGTGGATCTGTAAATCTTGTGACCCGTCAAGCTCCAAATGCACTTAGGATTTCCGGAACGGCGGCCTCTGGTGTCAATTTGCTGTCCAACAAACCCATCTGGACAGGTGGAATGATCATTGGCAACCGCTTTTTTAATGATAAATTTGGTGTCATTTTTTCGGGGTCTTACAATAATCACCGTTTTGGTTCAGACAATATTGAGGCAGTTTGGAAAAACTATGAAAATGGAGCTGCACTAGAGGAGTTTGATATTCGAAAATATAACGTACAACGGGTTCGTCGATCAGCTTCTATGGCATTTGATTACGATATTAACGATAATCATACACTATTCCTTTCCGGGATGTACAACCACCGGGATGATTGGGAAAACAGATTTAGAATGCGGGTAAGCCAGCTGGACGATTCTTTTGAAGATGGAGACTTCACGGAAATCAGCCCTGGCAAGTATCTTACCAAAGGGCGTGTGGAATATGAGACAAAAGGTGGTCTGGATAGTGATAGGAACAAAGCTGCTAGACTTGAGGATCAACGGGTTTATAATACGACATTAGGCGGTAGCCATTTGTTCAATAAACTTAAGATGGACTGGTCTGTAACCTATGCTAAGGCATCAGAGGAAAGGGAATTTGAACGTTACGCCTCCTTCAGATCCTCCGGACAGGACATCACTGTTGATATCTCTAATCCCGACAAACCTTATGCTAATCTGACTAACCCGGCTGACAATCTTGCTATTGGGTTAAACGGACTATCTGAGCAGTACGGGTACACCTCTGATCGTGACTTGAATGGAAAGCTGGACTTCAAATTACCGTATAGTCCTAAAGGGGTATTGCAGTTTGGGGCTAGGTATCGTGGAAAAGATAAAGATCGCGGCAATAACTTCTACGAATATGAGCCTTTGGATGCGGAGGCTTTTGGAGAAACTCTTGAAAGTGTGCCAAATGTCAATTACTCAGACCCGGATTTTCTGGCAGGATCTCAGTATCAGGTCGGTACCTTTATGGATCCTAACTATTTGGGAGGGTTGGATTTTGGAAATGCCGGATTATTTGAAGAGAGTGATGTCCCGGAGGAATATGCCCCAGGAAATTATACTGCAAAAGAAACAATTACCGGAGGTTATGTAATGGCTGATCATCAGTTTTCGGATAAGTTCTCTGCAATTTTCGGTGTGAGAGTGGAGCATACTTCCATAGATTACACCGGAAATATCTTTGACGTGGATAACGAAGAAATTTCTTTGGCTGAAGGAGAACAGCGGTATACCAATTTCATGCCTGGTATACATCTGAAATACAATATGAATTCAACGAGTATTTTGAGATTTGCATGGACTAATACACTAGCCAGACCGAATTATTTTGACTTGGTACCTTATGCCGAATTCAGTCCTGAAGATGAGGAATTGACTCGGGGCAATCCCAATCTAAAACCGGCTACAGCTATGAATTTTGATTTAATGGGTGAACAATATTTTGATAATATAGGACTCATTTCACTTGGTGGGTTTTATAAGGATATTGACGATTTCGTTTATACGATTACCTCTCAGGGATATAGTGATCCTCAGTTTGGCTCTGGCCTACAATATTCCCGTCCTGAAAATGGAGGTACTGCAAAAGTTTATGGTCTGGAAGCTTCAATCCAGAGGCAGATTTGGAAAGGGATTGGCATTTATCTGAATTATACCTACACCCAATCGAACACCACGGGTATTGAGGGCAGGGATAATGATGATATAGTACTGCCGGGAACAGCTGACAACATGTTCAATGCCTCCCTATCTTATGAAAACAAGCGGCTTGTAGCCCGAGTTTCTTTGAATTATGCATCAGATTACCTGGATGAACTGGGTGGAGAAAGCTTTGAAGATCGCTATTATGACAAGCAGACATTTTTAGATGTAAATGCTTCATATGCAGTTACACCCAAATGGCGTGTGTTTTTTGAAGGGAATAACCTGACCAACCAGCCTTTGAGATACTATCAGGGAATTAAGTCCAGAACCATGCAATCCGAATTTTACAATGCGAGATTGAACTTCGGGTTAAAATTCGATTTGTTCGAATAGTAGATTGTTATGAAATAGAAATGGCAGCTGGTTGATTTGGCTGCCATTTCTATTGGTATTGTGTATGGATTTTCTTAGCTCAAAAATAGATAGTACGCAATGAATGTGGTAAGCAAGGAGATACCAAGGCTCAGTGAAATGATTTTTGGATAATTTGTTACCCATTGGGCTTTTTTATTGTTTTCTATAATCAATTGCCTATTAGGTCTAACAATCTCCTGTACTAGAGCGAGACAGCCTAAAAAATAAATAGATAAAATAAGAATAAAACTTGCGGCGATTTCCATGACATTCAAAGTTGAGCTTCAAATTTAGCAGCAATTTTAGAGGAAGTCATTTCAAACAGCAAACTTAACAATTTGGTAATGAGGAAAAAGGCGATTGTCTAAAATCGCCTTTTAAGTTACATCTGCCTATTTGATTGCGATTTTATCAGCATCTCCATCAGGATCTTCTATGGACGCACCTCCATTTTGCGGTGTCCCCCAGATTAAAATACCACACACGTGTGGCGAAGCCATTGAAGTTCCGCTGTAAGTTGCATATCCTCCAGGCACTGTAGAGATTATGCCAACTCCCGGTGCAGCGAAATCGATAGGAGGGTTGCCATAATTGGAGAAGTTAGCGAACTTATCCAAGCTGTCAATTGCCGAAATTGTATAAATATTGTTTCCGTTTACTCTGGCCGGTGATGAATAGTTGGCATCTTCGCTTTCATTTCCAGCAGCCAAAGCAACTTTTATACCCGCATTTCCCAACGCAGTTACTGCATTGTCCAGGGCGGTGGACACAGGTCCACCAAGACTCATATTGGCGACATCTCCCGGATTGGCATTCGCGGTGACAAAATCAACTCCCGCAATAACCCCGGAATAGCTCCCGGAACCTCTAGAATCCAACACTTTTATTGGTACCACTGTCACGCCTGCCGCTACGCCAACAACTCCTATGGAGTTGTCAATTGCACCGATGGTTCCGGACACGTGAGTGCCATGCCCATTTCCGTCAGATTCTAAGTTTGAATCTTTCCCTTTGGTGAACGCATTAAACCCATTGCTTACATTCACATTTAGGTCAGGATGTGTAGAATCTATACCCGAATCGATCACATAGGCTTTTTTAGATCCTGTATAAGGATCACCACCGCCAACTCTGGTGATTCCATAAGGGACCTGCTGTGAGACGGATCCTCCCCCACCTCCTGGTCCTTTGCCAGGAGGTGGGGCAAGCGCAATTACCCGATCGGGTTCTATTTCTTTTACTGATGGATCTTTTGCTATTGATTCGAGCTGTTCATCGGTTAAGGAGACAGCAAAACCATAAATAGAATTTCCATAAACGTAGCTCAAATTATCTTCAGAAATCCTATACTTTGCCAATAGCTCTGAACTGGTTTTACGCATGTTAGCCTGGGCGAGCTTGTATGATAGGTCCTTGCGAAAATTTACATCAGAAGGCTGAAATGTCACGATGTATTGCCCGGGAATGATGTCTCCGGACTTATATTGTACAAGCTCAAGCGAATCTCCTGTAAGTGGTGATTCCGGTTCCTGCTGACATGAAAATGCGAGTGACCCGATGAGGATTCCTGCGAATAGAACAGGTTTTTTCCAAAGGTGTTTTTGGTTGATCATAAAGATAAGTGGTTAAAGTTTGAATTAAACTGACTTATAGGTCACAGATTGAGCGCAGTCAACTGATATAATATCAGGAGAATATGTCAATATCCCAATTTTTCAAAGCTTATAACCAAGTCAAAAACACTCATGAATCAGCATGAAATACCAGGATATCATGAGCAAAAGCAGGCCGAATATAGAAGAAGGAGGGAGAGAGCATAAAACAGGTGGGAGTATAAAAATTAATAGCCAGACATCACTAAACCGCGGAGCCCGTAATAGCCGAGTTTGGTGAGCTTGAAGAACTGCCATTGTCTTGATGGGAAAAAGAGGTTTTCAGAAAATATGCCCCGGGAATCCTGGGGCATATTGGTTATTTTTTTATTGGACTTTCAATCATTTTTCCAGTTCGAATCTTTCCTTCTAATGTATTGGCAATTCCTTCCCGGTCTAGCTTGATAACTCTGCCCGAAGAGGGAATACCTGTAATCTCCTCAATAGCTGTTCTCAGCATGATCTCATTTACATCTCCTAATTGTCTTAGGAATTCTGTGTTTTCCTTGACAGCAATATTTGGAGTAAATCCGGTGCTGTAATCGGATTGATCTAAGCTGTTAAAACTTTGGGTAACAATAGGAAGTAAGCCATAGTTGTTTTCTGGGTTCTCTTCATCTTCTATCGCGACAGAGCCTACATTTTTACCATAAGTGACATCACCTATCAAGAAGACATCCATGTAGGGTCTCAGTCCGTTGATAATTAGCTCAGATGCTGAAGCTGTTCCGCTGGAGGTCAGTACATAAAGTCGATTGCCGGTTAGTGTGCTGCCAAGGTTTTGTGCTTTATTCAAAAATGCAGTTTGTACATTACTTAGTGAGGGTACTTCGGCCATTAGGAGGGTATTGTATTTGGTCTTCGAGAAAATATCAGAATCAGTCACCCCTGGACCTATTAGGCTCGCTAAATTCAAAGCAGAACTGACATAGCCTCCGCCGTTATATCTAAGGTCTAATACCAAGTGATTAATATTCTCAGCTTTCATTTTTTCAAATGCGGCATCCATTTCTCTATCGTATTTAGTTTCGTCTGCTGCCGTGCCCGGTGCAAAAAAGTTATACACCACATATCCGATCTTTTGATTATTGATCGTGTATACCGTATCCAAGAAATTGGGATCTTCTGAGAGTTGCACAGGAGTAAGGGAAATATCCTGCATAGTTACATATTCTTCTGCCTCCTCATCGTATCGTCTGGGGGAAATGGTGTGGGTCGTCTCCGTCTGACCTAGAAGATCCCTATAGTTATTTATATTTATCTGAGTACCGTTGATGGCTACAATAGCGTCCCCACGCTTCAGGTCTGTTGCCGCTGCAGGGCTATTTTGCTTTACGTAAAGTACCTCTGCATATACATTGTCTGAATCAGTGATTCTGTATAACTGGAACTCGTAACCTGGATCCAGAGATATACCACTTAGTGAATTGATCAATTCCTGATAGTCTGGATAGATTACCGAAAACCGGTCCGTAGGGGTGTAAAGCAAGGATTCGAAATAATCACTGGGATCAGAAGTTGCTGCTATTGGCGTTCCCAGGTTCAGCCTCCAATAGTAAACTTCATCCATCACATCGTAAATCCAATTGTTTATTTCTTCTTCTAATGTGAGTACAGGATCTACTTTTGGATCCTTATCATCGTCCTGGTTGCAGCTCCATAGCAATCCGCTCAGGACTACCAGTAAGAAAGCTCTTGAGAGTAGGGTAGATTTCATATTTGGGAAGTTTGGATAATAACAAACGCAATACTTGCAATTCCAGTTGATTAAGGGACTATATTAATAAGCAGAACCATAGGATACGTCGTGTGTTTGACTGTCCTTTAATTCACCATTCTCACATTTCAGCACTCTATACGGGTACTTACGAAGTAAATCATAATTATGGGTTGCCATCAATACAGCAGTTCCCTTTTTATTAATTTCTTGGAAAAGTTTGAAAATTCCGTCTGCCACATCCGGATCTAAATTCCCGGTAGGCTCATCGGCAAGTAAAATTGAGGGCTCATTGAGTAATGCCCGGGCGATCACCACACGCTGCTGCTCTCCACCCGAGAGCTGATGAGGCATTTTACTTGAAGCATTGTTCAGTCCTACCAGAAGCAAGACTTCAGCCATCCTGGCGTTTATTTTTGATTTATCTGTCCAGCCGGTAGCTCTCATTACAAATGCTAAGTTCTCAGCCACTGATCGATCATTGAAGAGTTGAAAATCCTGGAAAATGATTCCGATTTTTCTTCTCAGGTAGGGGATATCCTTCGTTTTAATGTTTTTCAGGGAAAATCCTGCTACTTCGGCGCTTCCGCTTCTCAGTTCCAAATCGGCGTAGAGGGTTTTCAATAGAGAGCTTTTTCCACTTCCCGTCCTGCCGATTAGAAATACAAATTCATGCTGCTCCACCGAGAAGTTCACATCGGTAAGGATAGGGTCGATTCCCTGAAATATAGTTGCTTGGGTTACCTGAAGTACAGGATGAGTACTGAAATCCATTCTTATAATTCTAATTTTTGCAATTTCCCAAAAGGAAGATCCAGGATTAATGCTTCAAGTTCTTTTTCCTTTCCCTCCAAACCAAATTTCTCAATTTTCTTTAAAGGCCTATCAGCTCTGAAATAGGCCACTAGTACAAAGTTTTCATCTCTGATCTGAATGTAGTCAGGGATTTTTGCTTTACCTTTTACTTTGATAATATACATAGAGGAAATTAAAAAAAAGACCGACATATGCCGGCCTTTCATGATTTATTTTCCGGCTGCTTTGGCATGATCTGCCAAAAACGTTGCCAAACCGGAATCCGTAAGCGGATGGTTCAACAAGCCAGTGATTACTTTCAATGGACAAGTCACTACGTCAGCACCAACCTCAGCACATTTCAATAGATGCATGGTATGTCTTACTGATGCGGCCAAAACTTCGGTTTCGAAGCCGTAGTTGCCATATATATGAACGATCTGCGCGATTAGATCCATTCCGTCAAACGCAATATCATCCAGTCTTCCGATAAATGGAGATACATAAGATGCTCCGGCTTTTGCGGCTAGAAGAGCTTGTCCAGCTGAGAAAATCAGGGTACAGTTGGTGCGGATCCCTTCACTTTGGAAGTATTTAAGTGCTTTTAGACCATCTTTGATCATTGGGATTTTTACCACGATTTTGTCATCGATTTTTGCAAGCTCTTTCCCCTCCTTCACCATACCTTCGTAATCTGTTGCGATTACTTCTGCACTTACTTTATCATCTACGATTTCACAGATAGCTTTGTAGTGAGCTCTTACTCTTTCGTCTCCGCTGATGCCTTCTTTGGCCATTAAGGAAGGGTTGGTCGTTACACCGTCTAAGACTCCAAGGTCATAAGCTTCGCGAATGTCGCCTAAATTGGCCGTGTCAATAAAGAATTTCATGTTTGAATTGTTTAATAGGTATGGAAACAGCTTTTTTCAGGCTTTGCTATTCTTGTCTTAAATTTGAAAACAGGACAAAAGCCCTTTAAAAGGATGATTCCAAATGGATTTGATTGTGAGAAACAAAGTTAGAAGATAAATCAAGATTTGGAGCCTGATTGGAGATGCCCGTGAAAAAATAGGGCAAAAAAGAAGCGGCATCGCACCGCTCAACCACCTACCCTTGCTTCCTTCCGGACCTGGGGGATTCAGCAGGAGCTGGTCGTGCCGCCGGCGCAAAGGTAAGCAGAAAATCAGTGTATACAATAATTTTCAGCTTCAATACTGTTTTTATGGCTTTTACCGCTGACTGTGAGATGTATTAATTTTCAAATTTGAAATCGTCACGATTAAAAGCATCACTAGATTACAAGACAACGATTGTCTTAATCGTCAAAGATTCCTTTAGACCACTGAAAAACAAAAAACAAAGACATATAATTACTTAGTCTTAGCCAGATGCAGCTGGAATTCCAACACATTACAATGGATAAATTTATCTTCTGCCAGGTCATCAAAAATTTCCTCATCAAATTCCATTTCAGTTTTTTCGATCTTTCCGTCCGGATGTACGATCAACTCAATCCCGGTAAATGTATCAGGATTTACTTGTACTAAAACTTGGTAATCATCAAAAACCCGCTTGAAATACTGTGGGAATGTTGCTGCCATAGTTAAATCTATTTTTTTGTAAAACTACTCATTGGGACCGATATGCGGGTAATCAGAATAGAAAATCACCACATCCGCAGGAGCACTTTGAGTCACTTTGACCCGCTCAAACACATAAAAAGCCTGAGCTAGAAAATCTTTTTCGGTAAGAGTTTCTACCGGACTTATCGCGTGATCTTCTACTTTGAATAAGATTCCATAGGGACCAATGATTTGATAGCCATTGGCCTTATTTTTCTTTTTTACTTTATACACTTCCCCGTCCACAAACTCAAACCTGGCATTGCCCCAAAAATAGCTTCCTTTCCCTCTGGCGATTTGTAGGTTGGTTTTTGGTTCTACAATTCTCGCCTTTTTTATTTTCTTAATGTCACGATGGAAGAACAGGTGGAATTTCCGGTCGAGGTAGTCAAGATCTGCGTACCGATACCCTTTATCAATTTCCATTTTAGCCTCCTCGCCAGTTTCGGTTTCAAGGCTGACTTGATGTACCGGAGTCTTCCATTCTGCTAACGATTGCGCAGTTGAAATGCCGGTGCCTAGAAGGAATAATGTAAGAAATAGTAGGTTGTTTTTCATGTTGCCCCAGTATTGTATACTTCTTATCAACGGGTTAAAGCAATGTTAGTTTCCATTTAGTAGTGGACTCGTACTAGTCGTTTGGATATTTTTTGGCTGGGTTTATTTATATTTTTTTTGAAAAAAAACAGAATCATGCTTTGTCCTTAAAAATCCCTTTCTAAATTTGCTCTCATTCTTATGAAAACAATCGCGAACAAATACTGGTGGTGGCATTCTTACTCTTTCCAAAAGGAAGTTTAGAAAGCCCCTGCGTATAATTTTGCGTACAAACATAGTATAAAAGGCTTACTGGATTTCCGGTAAGCCTTTTTTCATGAAAAATTAACTACGAATGACTCAGGTAAAATTTCCTATACTGACTACTTACCAAAAAAGGTTAGCGGATACAATCACGCCGGTAAGCATCTATTTGCAGATTAGGGATCGGTTTGCAAATCCGATCCTGCTGGAAAGTTCAGACTATCACGGGCAGGAAAACAGCTATTCATATATCTGTTTTAATCCCCTGGCTACTTTTTCCTTCAATGCAGGAAAAGTCGTGGAAAGCCTGCCTTCGGGTAAAAAGGAAAGCTATGAAGTGAATTCTGATCAGAAACTAATGCAGTGCCTGCGTGCCTTTGGAAGTAAGTTTGATGTCGCACCGGACAATTTCAAATTTAGCTCCAATGGTCTTTTCGGATATATTCAATACGATACTGTGGCATATTTTGAGGACATTAACCTTGGAAATACCAAGCCCTCGGAGGTGCCAATGATGCAGTATTCTGTATATCAGAATGTGATAGTGGTAGATCACTATAAAAATGAAATGCATCTGCTAGAGCATAGAGTAGCGGGAGCTGAAAATTCTGAAAAAATGGAGGAAATAGAACGCCTCCTTACCAATAAAAATATTCCGAGCTACACTTTTCAGCGGGTGGGTGAAGAAGAATCAAACTATACCGATGAAGAGTTTCTGAAGATATTGAATGAGGGGCGGGAACACTGCTTCAAAGGTGACGTATTTCAGATTGTTCTTTCACGTCGGTTCAGTACCGCTTTTAAAGGGGATGAATTCAATGTATATCGTGCGCTTCGGTCTGTGAACCCTTCTCCATATTTATTTTACTTCGATTATGGCTCCTTCAAGGTTTTTGGGAGTTCTCCTGAAGCTCAAATAGTGGTGAAGGATAAAAAAGCAACCATATATCCTATTGCAGGTACTTTTCGACGCACAGGAAATGATCAAGAAGATGCTGCATTGGCGCGCAAGTTATATGATGATCCAAAGGAGAATTCCGAGCATGTGATGCTGGTGGATCTGGCACGGAATGATTTAAGCAGGTCTTCAGAGAAAGTATCTGTGGACGTGTTCAAAGAAATCCAATACTATTCACATGTGATTCATTTAGTTTCCAAGGTAACGGGGGAATTGCCTGCAGATACAAATCCTCTTCAATTGGTGGCTGATACATTTCCGGCCGGCACACTTTCCGGCGCACCGAAGTATCGAGCGATGGAATTGATCGACGAGCTTGAGAATGTATCTAGAGAATTCTATGGAGGAGCGATAGGTTATTTGGGTTTCAATGGGGATTTCAATCATGCTATTTTGATTCGCTCATTCGTCTCAGAAAACAATCAACTTAGATTCCAGGCTGGCGCAGGAGTAGTGGCCAAATCCACCATTCCTTCCGAACTGCAAGAGGTGGCGAACAAGTTGGAAGCACTGAGAGTAGCGCTGAGGGCTGCGGAAGGGATTTGAGTTTTAAAAAGCGATAGAGTGAGCAAAGTCATCTATGTCTAGAGAAGACAATTATAAAAAATAAAAGTAAACAGTTTTGAAGAGCTAATTATTTGGCAAAAAGCAATAAAGGCTCAAATAACTTATTTAAAAATAATAGAGTGTAATCAGATAGGTAAGTTAGGTCACTTTGCCACTTTTAAACTCTCATACAGAAAAAATATATAGCAATATGCGGATTCTAGTCCTCGATAATTACGACTCCTTTACCTACAACCTGGTGTATATCATCAGGCAATTGGGATATGGATCACAGATGGATGTCTTTCGGAATGATAAAATCAGTTTGGAGGATGTCTCTCTATACGATAAAATACTGCTATCTCCAGGACCTGGTGTACCTGAAGATGCAGGAATTATGCCTAAGCTTTTGAAGAAATATGCCTCCTGTAAATCAATTCTGGGAGTTTGTTTGGGACATCAGGCAATCGGCGAAGCTTTTGGGGGAGATTTGATAAATTTGTCAGAAGTACTGCACGGTGTGGCCTCTATTGTGAAAGTTGGGGATGATTTGCTTTTCAAAGGTGTGCCTGAGACGTTTAGTATTGGCCGATATCACTCTTGGGTAGTGAATGAAGCCACCCTTTCTTCGGATCTTGAGGTGGTGGCACGTACCCCGGACAATCAAATCATGGCAATAAGACATAAAGAATATGATGTCAGGGGAGTGCAATTTCATCCGGAAAGTATCCTCACCGAAAACGGCGTACAAATCATCAAAAACTGGATGGAAAGTTAAAAACAAGTAAAGTACTTACCCTACAACACTCCTAACAATGAAAGAAATATTGAATCACCTTATAGAGCATCGAACCCTCACAAGGGCAGACGCGAAAGAAGTTCTAAAAAATATTACAGCTGGAAATTACAATACAAGTCAGATTGCTGCTTTTATGACGGTGTACCTGATGCGAAGCATTACCGTGGAGGAATTGTCTGGTTTCCGAGAGGCGATGCTGGAACGATGCATTCCTGTGGAAATATCCGAGTACGATGCCATGGATCTTTGTGGTACCGGCGGAGATGGTAAGGATACATTTAATATTTCCACGCTGTCTTCCTTTGTAGTTGCGGCAGCAGGACAACATGTCGCCAAGCATGGAAATAATGGAGTTTCTTCTATCTGTGGATCATCCAATTTGCTTGCCTATTTTGGCTATGAATTTACGAGTGATATGGATCAAATAAAGAGAAGTCTCGATGAAGTGAGGATCTGCTTTCTTCATGCGCCGCTATTTCATCCAGCGATGAAGCATGTGGGACCGATCAGAAAAGACCTTGGTGTGAAGACTTTTTTCAATATGCTGGGTCCGATGGTCAATCCTAGTTTTCCAAATAAGCAGCTTGTCGGTGTTTTTAGCCTGGAATTGGCTCGGCTTTATGGGTATCTCTACCAGGATATGCAAGGCAGATTTTCGATTTTACATGCGTTGGATGGCTATGATGAGATTTCTTTGACAGGGGATTTTAAGATGATTTCCAATGAAGGAGAAAAAGTATATAGCCCAGAAAATATAGGCTTACCAAAATTGAAAGCAGCCTCCATCAAGGGTGGAGAAACCATTCAGGAATCAGCGAAAATATTTGAAAATATTCTAAAAGGGAAGGGTACCCAAAGTCAGAATTCAGTGGTCATTGCTAATTCGGCGGCGGCTCTTGTCACTGCCCGCGAAGGTCTTTCATTCCTTGATGCAGTTGGCATAGCGGAAGAGGCACTTTTAAGCCATAAAGCTCTTCGGGTTTTCAATGGCTTAGTTAATCCTAAAACAACAGTTTCTTTAGCATAGCCTATGAATATTCTAGATAAGATCATCGCACAAAAGTATGTGGAAGTGGCAGAGAAAAGGAGTTTGGTGCCGGTGAAATTGCTTGAACAAAGTATCTACTTTAATGGCAAAGTAGTGTCGATGAAAAAGTACGTGACAAATCCCGAGAAGTCGGGGATTATTTCGGAATTCAAACGGAAGTCTCCTTCTAAGGGGTTGATCAACGGATCTGCATCCGTAGAAAGTGTGAGCATTGGTTACATGCAGGCTGGAGCCTCCGCGTTGTCTATTTTGACGGATACTGATTTCTTTGGCGGAGCCAATGAGGATCTGAAGACAGCAAGAAAATTCAATTATTGTCCTATCCTCAGGAAGGATTTTGTTGTGGATGAATATCAGATTCTGGAGGCAAAATCTATCGGAGCCGATTGTATTTTGTTGATTGCGGCAGCTTTGGAACCTGCTAGATTAAAGGAATTGGCAGCTTTCGCAAAAAGACTGGGACTGGAAGTTCTGATGGAGGTGCATGATGGGGAGGAGTTGGAAAGAAGCCTTTGTGAGGATTTGGACTTGGTGGGGGTGAACAACCGCAACTTGAAGACTTTCGATGTTTCTCTGCAAATTTCCTTAGATCTGGTAGATCGTATTCCGTCGACGTTTGTGAAAATCTCAGAAAGTGGGATATCTGAGCCAAAAACATTGGTAGAACTTAAAAAAGCCGGTTTTGACGGATTCTTGATCGGGGAAAATTTCATGAAATCCAGCCGTCCTGAGCAGGCAGCTTACAATTTCATAAAGGAATATAAGAAATTACTGACTCAGGAAAGCGCACTGAACAACGCCTGATGGAAATCGGGTATGTAAGTAAAGACAAGCAGGGAGATGATTATAAATCACGCGAGATTCGATCGGACCATTGAAAACTAAAAATCAGCAGATGCAAATCAAAGTCTGTGGGATGCGGGAGCCGGAAAATATCCGGGCATTAGAAGGAATTATCCAGCCTGATTGGATGGGATTGATCTTTTATGCTAAATCTCCACGCTTTGTACCCGATACAAAAGCAGGAGAAATAGCAGAAACTTCACTTCCAAAGGTGGGAGTATTTGTAAATGAAACGGTGGAGCAGGTGCTTTCAAAAGTTGTTGAGTTTAAGCTTTCTGCCATCCAGCTTCACGGAAGTGAAAGCCCTGCGTATGTCCGGGAACTCAAATTAAAAACTGATAAGAAACTCTGGAAAGTGATCTCTGTGGGAGATGCCATTGATTGGGAAAGTCTGAGAGAATATGTTGGCTTAGTCGAATGTTTTTTATTTGACACCGCTACCGAAAATCACGGTGGTTCGGGGGAGAAGTTCAACTGGCAAGTTCTCAAAAACTACCCTTTTGAGGCTCCATTTATTCTGAGTGGAGGGATTGATGAGGATTCTGTGGAAGAGCTGCTTCGCTTTGCTGAAGATGTTCCGAAACTGAAAGGAATAGATTTGAATTCCAAATTCGAAGACGTTCCAGGATTGAAAAATATTGAGAAACTGAAAAGATTCAAAAATAAATTGCTGAGGTAGAAATAGCGTTGAACTACCATGTTCTATGGTTTGTCAACTATCAACTATAAACATATGATCAAAGTAGATGAAAAAGGGTTTTATGGCAAATTTGGTGGAGCTTACATCCCTGAGATGCTGCATCCGAATGTCGAAGAACTAAGAGAAAACTACGAGTCTATTACGACTTCACAGGAATTTCAGGATGAGTTCAGAGGTTTGCTGAAGGATTATGTTGGGCGTCCAACTCCTCTTTATTTTGCTTCCAGACTATCTGAAAAGTACGGGGCCAAAATTTACCTGAAGCGGGAAGACCTGTGCCATACCGGAGCTCATAAAGTTAATAACACCATCGGTCAGATCATTTTGGCGAAGAAACTCGGGAAAAAGCGCATTATTGCTGAGACCGGTGCAGGCCAGCATGGTGTTGCGACCGCAACTGTTTGTGCTTTGATGGGCATGGAATGTACGGTCTACATGGGAGAAATTGACATTGCGCGACAGCATCCCAATGTAGAGCGGATGAAAATTTTAGGTGCAACTGTTGTTCCGGCTACATCAGGCTCAAAGACTTTGAAAGATGCTACCAACGAAGCCATGCGCGCCTGGATCAATAATCCTGTTGATACACATTATATCATCGGTTCGGTGGTGGGACCACATCCTTACCCGGAGATGGTGGCCAGATTTCAGTCTGTGATCTCAGAGGAAATCAAATGGCAACTGAATGAAAAGGAAGGGAGAGAAAATCCAGATATCGTCATTGCCTGTGTGGGCGGTGGCTCAAATGCCGCAGGAGCTTTTTACCATTATTACAATACGCCCGAAGTCCGCCTGGTGGCTGCTGAAGCAGGAGGGTTGGGTATAAATTCCGGAAAAACTGCCGCCACGACTGCAAAAGGAACTCCCGGTATTTTGCATGGCTCGAAAACAATCCTGATGCAGACTGAGGACGGGCAGGTAGTGGAACCACATTCCATTTCTGCAGGATTGGATTATCCAGGAATAGGTCCGGTTCATGCGCATTTATTTGATGTGGGAAGAGGAGAGTTTGTGGCAGTGGAGGATAAGGATGCGATGGCAGCTGGCGTAGAATTGAGTAAGCTGGAAGGAATCATTCCAGCAATCGAATCGGCGCATGCGTTATATGCCTTGAATATGATAGAATATTCTAAAGACGATGTGATTGTAGTGAATCTTTCTGGAAGAGGAGACAAGGATCTGGAGACCTATATTAAGTGGGGAAAATATTGATTTAGGGTTTACGATTGGCGGTGTCTTTTTGAACCTCAGTCCTAATTTATAGAGCCCGATGCTTATGAATTAATCACTAATGAAAAATGTCAAGTTTGGAATGTTAATGTTCGAATTATCAAAGCTTTCCAATCTTACCACTTTCTTAAACCTTTAAACTTAATTTTCCAATCTTTCAATTTTGTGATTTTTCAATACCGAAAAAATGAACCGAATACATACCTTATTTAATACTAAAAAAGAGCGCGTTCTCTCCATCTACTTTACAGCAGGTTTCCCTGAGCTGGAAAGCACGATGGAAATCATGGAAGCGATTCAGACTGGAGGAGCAGATATCATAGAAATCGGCGTGCCTTATTCCGATCCTGTGGCTGATGGTCCGACGATTCAGGATAGCAATATGGTCGCACTGGAAAATGGGATTTCATTGAAGAAAATCTTTGAGCAAATCAAAGGCTTTCGCGCCAAAATCCATATCCCTGTAGTGATGATGGGGTATCTCAATCCTATCATGCAGTACGGGATGGAAGCGTTTTGCAAAAAGTGCAAGGAAGTGGGCGTGGATGGGTTGATCCTTCCGGACCTGCCGATGCAACAATTTATTGACGATTATAAAGAGCTTTTTGAGCAATATGGTTTGGTGAATACTTTCCTTATTTCTCCCCAGACTTCAGAAAGCCGTATCCGGGAAATCGATGAAAACACCAATGGGTTTATTTATATGGTATCATCCCATAGTATAACGGGGGCGAAGGACGGGATTTCTGATGAACAGATCGCATACTTCGAGCGGGTAAAAGCCATGAATCTGAAGAATCCCAGATTGATTGGTTTTGGGATTTCTGATGCAGAGACGTTCTCCAAAGCGTCTGATTATAGCAATGGGGCTATTATAGGATCAGCTTTTATCAAGACGGTAAAAGATTCAAGGAATCTGAGTGGAGATATTCATGAGTACCTTGCAAAAGTCATAGATAATTAAGTTAACGGTCAGCTGTCCACACACTATTTACTGTCCTGAAAACATTGAGATTTTCTTTCCGCGGCCGTGAACTATGTGCTGTCAGTAGTGACACCTTTAATCCTTCAATCCAAAATCCTAATTTGTAACTCAAAATGATTATCCAACTCCAACCCGATATTTCCGATAGCCAAAAAGACAAATTGATCCAGGAGGTTAACGGAGTAGGCTATAAAACCACCGAAGTAAAAACCCAACTGGGAGACTATCTGATCGGAATCGGTAAAAAGGACTTTGACATCCGAAAAATCGGCCAAATGGACGGTATCATAGATATCCATATTGTCTCAGATGAGTATAAACTGGTGTCCAAAAAGTGGAAGGCCAAGCCTACTTCCGTGGATTTGGGAGATAACGTATTTATTAAAGACGGTGAAATGGCAGTGATCACTGGGCCATGCTCAATAGAATCCGAAGAGCAAATCCGTGCCGTAGTGGCGCATTGCGTAGAAAATGACATCAAGATGATGCGAGGAGGTGTATTCAAACCTAGAAGCAGTCCGTATGCCTTTAGAGGTTTGGGATTAGAGGGATTGAAACTTTGGCACGAAATCGCCAGCGAAGCAGGGATTAAGATCGTTACAGAAGTAATGCAGACTTCGCAGATCGAAGAAATGTATCCTTACGTGGATATTTACCAGGTGGGAGCCAGAAATTCCCAGAATTTCAATCTCTTGGATGAGCTTGGCAAAGTAGATAAAGCGGTGATGATCAAGCGGGGAATTTCGGGGACTATTGAAGAGCTTTTGCAATCTGCAGAATATGTGTTCTCAGGAGGGAATGAGAAACTCATACTCTGTGAAAGGGGGATCCGTACTTACGAAAGAGCTTCCCGAAATACGCTGGACTTGAATGCAATCCCGATTTTGAAAGCAAAATCCCACTTGCCGGTAATCGTGGATCCTTCGCATGGTATCGGCATCAGGGCTTATGTACCACAGATGGCTTTGGCAGGCGTGATGTCCGGAGCAGATGGGATTATTTACGAATCCCATGAAGTTCCAGAGAAAGCTTATTCCGACGGACAGCAGACACTTGATTTTGCGCAAAGTGCAAGACTTGCAAGCTGGATCAGGGAGAGTTTTGCGATGCGAAAAGGATTTGATCTGTTGTAGTCACTTCTATGTTATGTTGCTTCTACGGAAGCAACATTCAGTATATAGCAAGAGGTAAAGGTATAGTTCCAACTTTAACGGAAGGAGGGCATCGGGAAGCCTTATGGGAAAGTTTTTTTGCTGGATGAAATCGAGCATGACGAAAACGTCACACACTGGGATGATTATAATGCATGCGAGATTCCATATGGCTCTTAAAAGACAAATTATAATCATATGAAATACCCATGACGGGAGGACGACACACAGGGGGATGATTATTTACCCTTAGAAACTCGCTCGACTACCGTCCTAAATGAACTAAGAAATCTAACTTATAAACATATGAAATGGACCTGTGAAGGATTTGTTCTCTCTTTAGTGATAAGCCCAATCCAAATTTTCCCAAGAAATTCCTCCTTTATCAATATTTCCTTACCTTTGCAGTCCGTTCGGGTGAATGGGGTGTGTTTTGCTTGCTTAATGCGCTGATTTACAACTAAAAACAATGGCTTCCTGACCCGAGGGCTATTGCTAATCAGGGTTTTTACTATTATGTCTAACAAAGAAGATTTTAACTGGGATAATTTCGAGACCAAAGGTTTTGGAGAAGGATATTCCAAAGAACAGCGTGAGCAAATGGCTGCTATGTACGAAGGTACATTAGGCGAGATCACTGAGAAAGAAGTAATCAAAGGCACTGTGGTAGGTGTGAATGACAAGGACGTAATCATCAACATCGGCTTCAAATCTGATGGATTGGTCCCTCTTTCTGAATTCAGAGATCTTGAGTCTATCAAGCCAGGTGATACTGTAGAGGTATTCATCGAAGAGCAGGAAAACGCACTTGGACAGCTGATTCTTTCCCGTAAAAAAGCTAAGATCGTACGTGCATGGCAGGACATCGAAGATGCCCTTGAAAATGACAACGTGATCGAAGGTTTGGTGAAAAGAAGAACTAAGGGTGGTTTGATCGTAGATATCTACGGTGTAGAAGCATTCTTGCCGGGTTCTCAGATCGATGTGAAGCCTATCAGAGATTTTGATATCTATGTAGGTAAGAAAATGGAAGTGAAAGTGGTGAAAATCAACCACGCAAATGATAACGTTGTGGTATCTCACAAAGTGTTGATCGAGAAAGATCTTGAAAAGCAAAAAGCTGAGATTCTAAATAACCTTGAGAAAGGCCAAGTATTGGAAGGTGTGATCAAAAACATGACCAACTTCGGTGTATTCATCGATCTAGGTGGTGTAGATGGTCTTCTTCACATTACAGATATCTCTTGGGGACGTATCAATCATCCGGAAGAAGTATTGCAACTTGATCAGAAAGTTCAGATTGTGGTTCTTGACTTTGATGATGATAAGAAGAGAATTTCTTTGGGTATGAAGCAGCTTACTGCCCATCCTTGGGATTCTTTGGCGTCTAGCCTTGAAATCGGATCTAGAGTTAAAGGTAAGATCGTAAACGTAGCTGACTACGGTGCGTTCCTTGAACTTGCTCCAGGTGTTGAAGGTTTGATTCACGTATCTGAAATGAGTTGGTCTCAGCATTTGAGAAACCCTGCTGACTTCGTAAAAGTAGGTGACGAAATCGAAGCTGTAGTGTTGACTCTTGACAAAGACGACAGAAAAATGTCTCTTGGCATCAAGCAACTGACTGAGGATCCTTGGACTAAGAACGACATGGGTACTAAGTACGCTGTAGGTTCTAAGCACAAAGGTGTGGTAAGAAACTTGACTAACTTCGGCCTATTCCTTGAGTTGGAAGAAGGTATCGATGGTCTAGTTCACGTATCTGACCTTTCTTGGACTAAGAAAATCAAGCACCCATCTGAATTCGTGAAAGTTGGAGATGAGCTAGAAGTAGCAGTTCTTGAACTTGACGTGGACAATAGAAGACTTGCACTTGGTCATAAGCAACTGGAAGAAAATCCTTGGGATACTTTCGAATCTGTATTCCCAATCGGATCAGTTCATAAGTGTACTGTTGTTTCTAAAAATGACAAAGGAGCAGTTCTTGAATTGCCTTACGGTCTAGAAGGATTTGCTACAGTGAAAAATCTGGAGAAAGAAGACGGATCTCAAGTAGAGGTTGGTGAAGCTTTGGATTTCAAAGTGACTGAATTCTCTAAAGATGATAAGAGAATCGTTCTTTCTCACACAGCAATGTTCAGAGAAGAAGCGAAGCCAGCTAAGAAAGAAGTGAAGAAGAAATCTGAATCGGGTTCTACTTCCACTACTTCTGCTCCAGCTGAGAAGTCAACTCTTGGTGACTTGGACGCTTTGACTCAATTGAAAGAGCAAATGGAAGGAAAGAAGTAAGAAGCTAGATTCTAGAACTTAGAATCAAGACTTACTAAATATTAGGAAACGCCGGCTGAGAAGCCGGCGTTTTTTTTGAGTGATTTTAGCCGTATAGATCGCAAAGGTCACGTAAAGGGTGCAGCCGCTAATTGTTGCCCTGCTTCTCCAGATGCTGCTTATGTCAATGCAGTCTTCAGACTGCTCATCTATGCTGTTAATCGAAGTCTGAAGACTTGAGCCAAAGGGGGAGTCAAGAAAAATGGGTACCTGCCATACTAATGGATTTTGTAGCATTTCTATTTCAGCTTCCGTCTTGGCTAAACTACTTTTGTCAATATTTTCTGGCGTATGAAAAATGCACTTTTATTTTGCTTTACCCTGCTAGCAGGTTTTTCAGTCATGGGCCAATCATTTTTGGAAGTACGCGGATACGTTGGGGTTTCTGGAGCTATGGCCAATTGGAACGAGGATCTCGATGGTGCTAGCTCTGTGGAAATGAAAAACTTTAAAGAGGTTGGAGTCTCGCTTTCGAAAGGATTGGGAAAGAAATTTTCAATAGCTGGCTCGGTAAATTACTCCTTTGCAGAGGTGAATTACAATCCTAATTTTTCTCCCTGCATCAATTGCTTCTATGGCTATTCACATAATCCCGATTTTCAGATGCTATCTATTCCGGTTTATGCTGAATATGGCTTCGGGCAGTTTTTTTATGCAGTGGCGGGGCCTGTAATTAATTTTCAGCTTTCCGAAGGGAATAATTTCACCGATCAAAGCGGAATTGGCTATTTGGCTGGTCTTGGAGCAAAGTGGAATACTGAAAAACTCGCATTCTCCAT
Source organism: Algoriphagus resistens (assembly GCF_001442615.1). Taxonomy (GTDB): domain Bacteria; phylum Bacteroidota; class Bacteroidia; order Cytophagales; family Cyclobacteriaceae; genus Algoriphagus; species Algoriphagus resistens. The sequence continues at coordinate 51,209 of NZ_LMXN01000016.1, forward strand.
TTTTCCTAATTACAAAAGGCATAGTGTTGTTCCGTTTGAAAAAGCAGGGAACCACAAACAGGTCCTGCAGGAGTTGGGCATTCAGCTCGGTGTAGGATACCAATTCTAAAATATCCTGAACGTATCTTTTATTTATTAAAAAACGTACAGGTCTTATCTAAATTGGCTTATGAAGAATTTTACATTACTCTTTATTTCAATTCTTATTTTTTCATCTTGTGAGAAATTCGATGATCCTATACCGGATGGGAGCTTGCTAGAAACTCCTACGCTTATTGCGAATCTGGTCGGTTCGGACAAAGTATCGCTCATCTGGGGTTCGGATAGTACTTGTGCTGGTGAATGTCCTTCTTTCGTGCCTGCTACGTACTATGAGATTTGGACAAGGTCCCTTACTTCTTCCACCAATTATAAATTGGGAGAAACCCCTGCTGGGGAGACGTCTTTTCTTGTGGAGGGATTGGAGCCTGGCGTTAAGCAGGAGTTTTTTGTAATTGCTAAACGGGCGAATTTCAGCAATAAAACCAACCGAGTGATGGTCGTGCCTAATGAACTTCCAGCTTCGGAAACAATTTTTGAAAAAGAGGGATTTGATTACATCTTGTATCCGAAGATTTCTCCTAGTGGTGAGCAAATAGCATATTCTATTGCGCAAGCTGGATCAAATATTATTACACACAATTTATTCCTCTATGATCTTCGAAGTAAGGCTGAGAAATTGATTCACGAGAATGGCGAATATCCTTCTTGGTCAGCGAGTAGTGAGAAGCTGGTGGTCGTGAGTAACAGTCAAAATGCATCTGCAATCAAGGAAATTGAGATTGCTTCAGGTTCGTTAGAAGAAGTCGTCAGCGATTCCTTCCAGAATTATTTTCCAGTCTATGCTAATGCCGACACTACACTAATCTATTTTCTAGACAGTTTGGAAGAAGGTGATCAAAGCATCAATTCCTTCAGCCTGTCAAAAGAGGCAACAAATCCCAAGGCTTCCCTCAGGGATATTAATGCTATCGAGGACGGGCAATTACCACTCTTGGGAATGGATTATTCTTCTGAGGAAAATAATGTAGCTTATAGTGTGACTTTTCCGAAGGAGACAGCAATTGGCTTTTCTTATGACGTCGTAGGCTTCGCTTTGGCCAGCCCTTCTGCTTTGCAAAACTTGGTTGTTTCTGACTGGAATGACAGCAATCCCTCTTTTTCTCTTACCGATCCAAATCTCTTGGCTTTTATTTCTGATCGCTCCGGCCTAGCCCAAGTTTGGATCAAGAATGTAAGTACTCAGCAATTGATACAGGTGACCGATTTTCAGGAAAATGAGTGGATCAATAAAGCAATAGTGGGTTTGAGCTGGAGTGGTGAGAAATTGTTCTTTAACTCATTAGATGTTGAAGGAGTCACCAGGGTAATGAGCATTAATGTTTCTTCATTATTGAGAAATTAAATTTTGTAGTGAATAGGGAATCATTTTCTTCGTTTTGCCAAATTAAGAGCTAGTAAATACGAGATACCCTTGGATTAGAATTATCGTAATGTTTTCTTTCGCTTCATGTGCTCAAGAGGATAATTTATCTTTTGATCTAACGTCTGAAAGCTTGGTGGTGAAAGGGGAATTTATCAATATGAGGTGAGGGACGGGCAGTAACTTCCAGACGGACTATAAGCCTTCAGGCAGGATTATCATCTTTTTCCTGATGGAGAGTTAAGATCTCATGGTCTTTTCAGAGGTAATGATGGCTTATTTCAAGTAGGGAATCTTAAGCTCACAGTTTTGTTCGATGGTGGAAGGGCCTGAACAGATTTATTCCATGTCAGATGAAAACCAAAATCTTATCATTCGTCCAATTGCTTCTTCTCGCTGCCGCGAAGGATGTGCTTATTTTTTCAAGAAGATTGATTAAATGCTATTGGATTAGCTGATTGCTTCCCAATCAATCTTTTCTGGTTTGAGAGGGAGATTCCTGATCCGGCTTCCTGTTGCATCGAAAACTGCATTGGCAATAGCTGCTGCAACTGGTCCCATCGCAGCTTCACCAGCTCCCATTGGTTTGGTTTCTGGCCTATTGATGATGTGAACTTCTACTTCAGGCACATCAATCATCCGGAAAATAGGGTAGGTGGACCAGTCCACACTCGTAATTCCGTTTTGGTCATAATTGACTTCCTCCATCATCGTCCAGCTAGCCGATTGGATCATTCCTCCTTCAGTCTGATTTTTGAGTCCATCTGGATTTATTGTCAATCCTGAATCGATCACCCCAGTGAGCTTTTTGAGTTTGTAGTTTTTTGCCCCAATATCTATTTCTACTTCTGCCAACACAGCAAAATAAGAGGTGGCATTCTTGTATCTCGCATAGGCAATTCCGAATCCGTTATTACCTGAATTTGACCTGGATTTCCAGTTGGTTTTCGTAGCCAGTTTTTCCAAAACAGCTTTGGCCCTTGGGTCTTCTAAGTTTTTGAGCCTAAAATCAAGAGGGTCATTACCTGATATATGGATTAGCTCATCCAAAAAAGATTCCATAGCAAACGTATTGGCATAGGCACCCAAGCCTCTGAGAGAAGAAGTCCGGAGTGGGCCATCATAATTGAAAAGATGAAGTTGTTTGGCGGCGAAACTATATTCCGGAATCCCATTTCGATGCGATCCGCCTGAAAACCCTCCTTTTCTAAATTCAACTGGTGGATCCAAATGCCTTGCGGAGATAAAACTCCCCGCTTTTCCATTTGGGCGGGTGCTATGTGAATCTGACCAGACGATGCTATCCCAAGCAAGCGGTTTTCCTTCCGGGTCTAAACCCGCAGAAAGCCGAAATGCCATGGCTGTTCCGTATGGTTCCCATTTGTTTTCATCTTCCCTCATCCATTGTAGCCGAACGTGCTTGCCCTTCATTTCTTTGGCAATAAGAGCAGCTTCACCTGACACATCATCAGCTCCGTTGTGCCCATAGCAACCTGCCCCTGGTGAGCCGATGCAGCGGATTTTTTCCTTATCCAGAGAAAAAAGATCTGCCAATGTGTCCCTTACCGGATAAACACCTTGTGTGGCTGTCCACACAGTCAGGAGATTTTCCTCCCAAAGTGCTACTGCACATGACGGTCCCATTGAAGCATGCATGTGATAGGGTTTGAAGTATTCTGCACGGTGATTTATAGATGCATTTGAAATGGTTTCTTCGATACCTTCAGAAATCTTCACTTTCTCAGGGGCTCCGGGTGTGTTTGTGATTGATTCAAAAAGTGTCTCTTGAAGAATGTCATGAGGGATCTTATCCCAAACCGCCAATGATTTTAACAAGTTACGGGCTTTCACAGCTTGATATTCCCGCTCTGCCACCACAGCCAGAAAGCTCCCATTTTTGATTACTTTCAATACCCCTGGCATAGCTTCGAGCTCACTGAGATCAATTGATTTCAGTTTGTCATTATAAGAAGGTGGATGAAGGATTCGTGCATGTACCATTCCTGGCATTTTCAGATCGTGGACAAAGTGGGATTCGCCAATCACCATTTTCCGTATATCCTCCCGCTCTAAAGGCTGGCCTACATATTTGTATCCCTTAGGAGATTTTAATGGGGCTTCCCCACTGATCTGCGCTTCGATGAATTTCCCTTCTAAAAGCTTCCAATAGCTTATTTCCTCTCCCGAGGGAGATTTGATGACTCCATTTTTGATCATCAGGTTGTCGGTGGCGACATTCCATTTTTGGCCGGCCATTTTGAGCAAATGAAGCCTTGCTTCCGCAGCTGCCAGTCGGATAGCACTTCCACTTCCTTCTACAGAATTACTTCCTGCAGTAAATCCTTCATTGGGCGTTTGTCCCGTGTCGGAATTTACAATGTGACAGCGTCCGGGTTCAATGTCCAACTCTTCTGCTGCGATCTGGATCAGGGCGATTTTAATTCCTTGACCTAGTTCCTGCTTTCCTGAAAGTACAGTTAAGTAGCCATCTGCATCGAGACGGATCCAGGAATCAACCAGTTTATTGTCTATGGTTGGGCGAACTGGTATTCCTGGGTAGGGAGAAATGTTAGTTTGCCCAGCTTTCGTTTGGCAAAAGCTGAGTGGTAAAATATTAAACCCTATCATCAAATGCCCCGTGGTTTTCAGAAAAGACCGACGGCTAGTTTGGTCTAATTGCAGATCTTTCATGGTTAGGCATTTAATTTTTCAGAGGCCAACTTCACGGCTTTTATAAATCTGGAGTGAGTTCCACACCGGCAGATTACTTGATTTAGCCCCTCACGGATATCATCGTCGGTAGGTCTGGGGTTTGTTTTCAATAATGCTACCGCCGAAATGAGCATGCCGTTTAGGCAATAGCCGCACTGAGCGGCTTGGGTATCAATGAATGCTTGCTGCACTGGATGAAGTTTTCCGTTTTTCGCCAATCCCTCAAGTGTTGTGATTTGGGTATTTTCAAAACTGCCGCATGGCCTAAGGCAAGTTGGCTCTGCCAGTGAATCCACAAGGACCATGCATGCACCACATTGTTGAACACCACAGCCGAATTTGGCTCCTTTCAGATCAAACTCATCCCTTAAAATATAGAGTAACGGTTCTTCAGGATCTGCGGAAATAGTCTTTAAGTGTCCATTTATATTCAATTTGATTTCTTGGGGCATGGCAGTCAATTGTTTAGGTTTTAAACTAGGGAATGTCTGCCTGAAAAGCAATTCCCATGATGGAAATCAGGCTGAGTATGCCCCCTATTCTCATTTTAAAAAAGTGAATAAAACAAAAAAGCATTCGCCTCGGCGAATGCTTTCAATTGAGGTCGAGAGCGGATTCGAACCGCTGTAGAAGGTTTTGCAGACCTCTGCCTAGCCACTCGGCCACTCGACCAATTCAGAATTGGAATGCAAATGTAGTTAATATCTCAAACCAAGCAAAAAAGGACTTGATTATTTTAAAATTTTGACAGCATTCTTTCTCGCAAAGCAATTTGTTTTCAATAATCAGGAGGTATAATCGACAGGATTTCAATAGTCTTAAAAAAAGGTTGCAAAATACCTTCTATTTATAAAGATTCTAAATTGAAATCAATCCTTATTATCTCCATTAATAAGCTGATATACAATATACTATGATTTCCAATTCAGTGCTTGCTTGCATTATGCCACCCATCAACTCCTGTTTGAAAAATTGGCTTCGGGTAGTACCTTTGCAGGGGTTATAATAAACCGCATAAACTATTTAATTAGCTATAATATGTTATCCAAACGCTCGTTAGTAGGGGTTCGATTGAATTTCCACACACTGGCAGTGCTGTTTTTCATCCTGATCGGGACGCAGGCCTTCGCTGTCGCTCAGGAGGTTGCTAATAGCGACGAAGCAGTTGCAGCAGGTAAGGCTGTATTCAATGCAAATTGTAAAACATGCCACAAGTTAGATCAGAAGATGATTGGTCCAGCTTTGAGAGGAGCTACCGATAGACAACCTGCTGATATTGTTAAGAGTTTTATTAAAAACTCTCAGGCAGTTATTGCATCCGGAAATTCGTATTACTCCAGCCTCTTTAAGGAGTACAATAACACGGTGATGGTCTCTCATGAGTTCTTGACCGATGAAGATTTGAACAATCTACTTGCTTATATAGAGAATGGCGACAAGGTGGATCCGGCCGCTGCCGCAGCTGCTTCGGGAGCAGAGGGTGGTGAAGCTTCAGCAGGAGGAGGGATTCCGAACGAATACCTTACTGTTATTCTAGGGGTTTTAGTAGTAGTTCTTTTACTGATTTTAGTGGTACTGGGATTGATCATCTCTGTATTGACCAAGTATCTTACTAAGCAAGATCTTGATGAAGACGACAAAGAATTTGTCAATCAAAAGACCAATTTGGGTAAGGTATTCAAAAGTGACATGTTTGTAGTTATTGTGACTGCATTAGTTATTGCCTTGGTCGCCAAGACGGCTTTGGATGGACTTTATTCGGTTGGTGTGCAGCAGGGATATGCACCAACTCAGCCAATCGCCTATTCTCACGCGCTTCACGCCGGTACTTTAGAGATCGAATGCCAGTATTGCCATACAGGTGTAGAGATCGGAAGATCAGCAAATATTCCTTCAGCTAACATTTGTATGAACTGTCATACGCACGTGCAGAATGTACAAGGCAAAGAAGGTGTCTCTCCAGAAATTCAGAAAATCTACAATGCAGTAGATAACAATCAGCCAATTGAGTGGGTTAGAGTTCACAACCTTCCTGATCTGGCCTATTTCAATCACTCTCAGCATGTTGTCGTAGGTGATATTGAATGCCAGACCTGTCATGGACCTATCCAGGAGATGGAAGTAGTAGGTCAGCATAGTGCACTTACTATGGGGTGGTGTATCGACTGTCACAGACAGACCGAAATCACTACTGAAGGCAATGCCTATTATGATAAGTTGGTTCAGATCCACTCTGACTCTAAAGATGCTTTGAAAGTGAAAGACATCGGCGGGTTGGAATGTGCTAAGTGCCACTATTAATTCATTATTCTTTTCGCAAATTCATTCTTATATAATAAAATGAAGGAAAATAAAAAAACGTACTGGAAAGGGCTTGAGCAGCTCAATAACGATCCAGAGTTTGTAAAGAACGCTGACAGGGAATTCCCTGAGCTTCCTTCTACACTCAACGAAGAGGGTAGTGCTTCCAGAAGAGATTTTCTGAAAGTAATGGGATTCAGTTTAGCAGCGGCCTCATTGGCAGCATGCGAAGCTCCTGTAAGAAAGATGATCCCTTATGTGAATAAACCGGTTGATATCAACCCGTCTATTCCTAATTATTACGCATCAAGTTATTTTTCTGGAGGAGAATATGCTTCAGTAGTGGTGAAGACCCGCGAGGGCCGTCCTATCAAGGTGGATGGAAATACGCTCTCCCCGGTTACAAAAGGTGGTACCAGCGCCATTGTTGAGGCTTCAGTCCTTTCCTTATATGATAAGGCAAGATTGACAGGCCCTTATGTGGCTGGCCAAAAATCTGACTGGGCTACTTTGGATGCCGAAGTTGCTTCAAAGTTGAAATCAGCTGGGGCTATCAAACTTGTGACCAACACTATCCTTTCTCCTTCTACAGAAAAGGCTATCCAGGCACTTTCTGACTCATTGGGAGGAATAGAGGTAGTGACTTACGATACTTCTTCCGCTTACGGTATTACCAGAGCGAACGAGGTTTATTACGGTAGCGCAGTTTTACCAACCTATAAGTTCGATGTGGCGCAGACGATTGTCAGCTTTGGTGCTGATTTCTTGGGTACCTGGATCGCACCTATTGAATTCTCCAAGCAATATGCATCTGGAAGAAGGGTCTCTAAGGAAAAGGCTGAAATGTCCCGTCATTATCAGTTCGAATCCAATTTGTCATTGACAGGAGCCAATGCAGATTACCGCACTCCAATTAAACCTTCTCAAAGCGGATTGGCTGTTTTGGGATTATATAATTTATTGGCCAAGAAAGCCGGTGCCACTGCGGTATCCGCACCTGCAGTAGAGGTAGCAAATCTTGCGAAAGCTGCAGAGGATCTTTGGGCTAAAAGAGGTAAATCACTTGTAGTATCAGGATCAAATGATCCTAATGTACAGATCATCATCAATGCCATCAATGAACTGCTTGGCAGCAACGGTTCTACAATTGATCTGGTAAAAGCCAGCAACTATAAAAAAGGTGATGACCGTGCGATGAACCAGTTCATCGCTGATCTTGCAGGTGGCAAAGTAGGAGGGGTAATATTCTACAACTGTAACCCTGTATATGATCACGCTCAAGGTGAAGCTTTGGGACAGAATATTGCCAAAGCGAAAGTATCTGTTTCGACCAATTTGACATTGGACGAAACGGCTTCATTGGTACAATATGTAGCCCCGGATCACCACTACCTTGAGTCATGGAATGATTTCAATCCTCAAGTAGGAGAGTATAGCTTATCTCAACCTGCTATTTCCCCACTTTTTGAGACAAGACAGGCTCAGGATTCTTTCTTGAAATGGTCTGGTTCTACATCAAACTATTATGATTTCCTTCAGACTAACTGGCAACCACTTTTTGCCGGACAATCTGAATCAGGAAACTTCCAAGAATTCTGGGACAAAGCACTTTACAATGGTTTCTATTCCACCTCGGCTACCACGGAAGGGACAACAGTCACGGGTAGTGGGGACATTAGTTCAGCCGCTGCTGCTGTGACCAAAACGGCCTCTGCAGCAGGAGAAGGTGCTGAACTGGTTATTTACCAAAAGATTGGATTGGGAGATGGTACATATGCCAATAACCCTTGGCTTCAGGAAATGTCTGACCCTATCTCCAAGGCTACATGGGATAATTACCTGACAGTTTCCCAAAAATGGGCTTCTGAAAATGGGGTAACGATGAATGAGGGAGAAACTTCCAAGGCATCAATTACTGTAAACGGAAAGTCTTTGCTTGTACCTATACTAATCCAACCAGGTCAGGCTGAAGGAACCTTCGGTTTGGCAGTGGGATATGGTAGAACCAAAGCAGGTCGTGTCGGAAATGGAATAGGAGTAAATGCCTACAGCTTTCTAGACATCACCAAAGGATTTGTAAATACTGATATTACCGGAGTAGAGGTTGCTGCTACAGGAGATTCATATAGAATTGCCCGTACCCAAACCCATCAGACTTTCATGGGACGTGAAAACGTAATCCAGGAAGCAACTCTTGCAGAATACCAAGCAGATGCGTCTGCTGGTCGTTACCATCCAGAGATATATAAAGACGGAGAATTTGTGAAGCCGTCCAAGATATCTCTTTGGTCGGGGCACCAGTATTCCAATCATCACTGGGGGCTTGCCATTGATATGAATTCCTGTATCGGTTGTGGTGCTTGTACAGTTGCTTGTCAAGTTGAGAATAATGTTGCCGTTGTCGGTAAGCAGGAAGTATTGAACAGAAGGGAAATGGCTTGGATCAGAATTGATCGCTATTATTCTTCTGATGCGCCAGCAGATGACCTAAGCGGAATGGAGGTAGCTGCCCAGAATCCTGAGGTGACCTTCCAGCCTATGATGTGCCAGCAGTGTAACAATGCTCCTTGTGAGACTGTTTGTCCAGTCGCTGCGACCACCCACTCTACTGAGGGGCTAAATCAAATGACATATAACAGATGTATAGGTACAAGATATTGTGCCAATAACTGTCCATATAAAGTACGTCGATTCAATTGGTTTAAATACCACGACAATAAAGACTTTGCTGGGGTCAATGTCGCTCAGAATGATGATTTGGGTAAGATGGTACTGAATCCAGATGTAACCGTGCGTGCACGTGGAGTAATGGAAAAATGCTCTATGTGTGTACAGAGAATCCAAGCTGGTAAGCTGGAAGCTAAGCGCGAAAAGCGTAAAGTGAAGGATGGGGATATCAACGTGGCTTGTGCAGTTGCATGTTCTACTGATGCATTGGTTTTTGGAGATCTGAACGATGCGAACAGCAGAGTTTCCAAGATGTTGAAGATTAAGGAAAACACTACTTCAGCTACTAAAGAAGTGAATGAGGAAAGAGCGTACCACGTACTGGAGGAGATCAATGTGAGTCCAAATATTTGGTACTTCACAAAAATCAGAAATAAAGACAAAAACGAAGCGTAATCAAAATTTATTAAACTATGCAGGTTACTTCATCCGTACGCGAGCCGTTAGTTACCGGGGGTAAATCCTACCATGACGTGACACATGATGTGTCGCGTCATGTAGAAGCAAAACCAAATATCAGATGGTTTCTTGCTTTCCTTACTTCTGCCGGTGTTTTGGCTTTAGGATCTATCGCTGTTATTGCTACTGTCTGGGAAGGCATCGGCATGTGGGGACTTAACAAAACCGTAGGCTGGGCTTGGGATATCACTAATTTCGTTTGGTGGGTAGGTATTGGTCACGCTGGTACACTTATTTCAGCAGTATTATTACTATTCAGGCAGAAGTGGAGAACGTCCATTAACCGAGCTGCTGAAGCCATGACAATTTTCGCAGTTATTTGTGCAGCGATGTTTCCAGTACTTCACATGGGACGTCCCTGGCTAGGTGCTTATTGGGCACTTCCACTTCCAAACGTCTTTGGATCACTTTGGGTAAACTTTAACTCCCCACTCCTTTGGGATGTGTTTGCGATTTCAACTTACTTTTCTGTATCACTTGTATTCTGGTACATAGGTCTGATACCGGATTTCGCTACTATTAGAGATAGGGCCACAGGATTAAGAAAGATTATTTATGGAGCCCTCTCATTTGGTTGGGATGGCGCTGCAAAATCCTGGAGCAGATACGAATCAGTTTCCTTGATCCTAGCAGGTTTGGCTACTCCTCTGGTACTTTCTGTACACACGATTGTATCCTTTGACTTTGCAACTTCAGTAATACCGGGATGGCATACCACGATTTTCCCGCCTTATTTTGTGGCAGGTGCGATTTTCTCGGGTTTTGCCATGGTGTTGACATTGATGATTGTTACCCGTAAGGTTTACAAACTCGAAGATTACATTACAATGGGACACATTGAGTTAATGAATATTGTAATTATCATCACAGGGTCTATTGTAGGTATCGCATACATCACCGAATTCTTTATCGCATGGTACTCAGGAGTGGAAGCAGAGCAATATGCCTTCATTAACCGGGCTACCGGACCTTACTGGTGGGCATACTGGTCTATGATGACCTGTAATGTAATTTCTCCTCAGCTTTTCTGGATCAAGAAAATCCGTACTTCCATCGTGGCTACTTTTGTATTATCCATAGTGGTAAACATCGGGATGTGGTTTGAGAGATTTGTAATTATCGTAACCTCTCTGCACAGAGATTACCTCCCTTCTTCTTGGGCGATGTTCTATCCTACTTGGGCGGATGTAGGGGTTTACCTGTTTACCTTTGGTTTGTTCTTCACGCTATTCTTTTTGTTTGCCAAATTCTTCCCGGTAATCAACATGGCTGAAGTGAAATCTGTATTGAAGTCTTCATCTGATAAAGTGAATAAATAATCATGGAAAGAGATACACATTTTGTTACTGGAGTTTATGAAGACGAGGATGTATTGCTTAAAGCGATCACCCAGGTAAGGTCTTCAGGTATTAAAATTCATGAGGTTTATTCACCCTATCCTGTTCACGGGATAGATGATTACCTTGGCTATAAAAGGAGCAGGTTGCCAATAGCTGCTTTCTTATTCGGATTGCTGGGAACTACTTTGGCTTTGACCATGCAGTTTTACATGATGAAGTTTGATTGGCCAATGATCATTGGAGGTAAGGATTATGGCGCTTTCCCTGATTTCATTCCCGTAACTTTTGAATTGACTGTCTTATTGGCATCGTTCGGTATGGTAGGGGTATTTATGGTGAGCACAAATCTGAAACCCTGGGCACAGCCTAGGATCTTCGACCTGAGAATCACTGATGATAAACACGTCCTGGCAATTGATATAGCAAATAATTCGTCGATGGAGTTGGCTAAGATTGAAGAGATATTGAAATCTTCTGGAGCCTCAGAGGTTAATAAAAAAAGTTTTGAATAGTAAATCTGGAAAAATGAAGATTGCTAAAACACTAAGTATTTTAGGGATTGCGGTAGCTGGGATTGCCCTGGCTGGCTGTAGAGCCGGAGGAGAAAATCAAGGCTTGGAATATGCCCCTCAGATGTATCACTCAGTAGCATATGAGCCTTTGACTCAGATCGTAGATTCAGAGACAAAAGGTAACCTTATTTCCACTCGAGAAGATGGGAAAGGAGAATATTTCAACAGTAACATCAATAATCCTCATCACATGAATATGAGAGAGCCTGTTGCCAATACTGTTCCAAGAAATAAGCAAGGCTATTTGCCATACAGATATAAAGCTTTTGAAGTAGAAGAAGCTGGTGCTGCAATGAAAAACCCAATTAAGTTGAATGATGAGGTTTTGGCTGAAGGTAAAAGACTTTTCGGGCTTTATTGTACACCATGCCATGGAACAAGTGGTGAAGGCGACGGTAAAGTAGGTGAAATCATCGGTGGTGTTGCCAACCTCAAAGGGGGAGCATATGTTGGTCTTTCTGAAGGGCATATATACCATGTGATCACTAAAGGTAAAGGACGAATGGGAGCGCACGGTTCTCAGATCACACCGGAGAACAGATGGAAAATTGTTCACTATGTGAAGCAAGAACTCCAAGGCGGTCAGAATGCCGATAATGCAGTAGCAGTGGCAGACGCTGACCAAGATGTTACACAAGTAGAAACTCCAGCTAATTAATTATGGCTCACGACGTACAACACTATAATCTGGATCAAAAATTTGATTTCTCGGCAGCGACCAAAAAGCTCGTATTTACGGTTTTGGGGATTGGTGCAGCATTATTGGTATTAGGTATTATAATGGCAATGTTTGGCGGAGGTCATCACCAGGCAGCTGAAGCTGAAGGGCACGCTTTTCATTGGTATGAGCGTCTTTATGCTAACCTTTGGATCAATAACGTCTATTTTACAGGTATTGCAATCATCGGAGTATTCTTCTTTGCTATACAGTATGCAGCTCAGGCAGGATGGTCCACAGCGATCATTCGTGTGATGCTTTCCCTTGGAAACTGGCTTCCAATCGCTGGCGTATTAATGATTGTTACGTTTTTTGTAGCAAATCATGATTTATTCCACTGGACACATGCTTATTTGTTTGATAAGAATGCTCCTGAATACGATAAGATCATTGATGGAAAAGGAGCTTTCTTTTACTGGCCTATGGCAAAAGGGACATTCCCGGTGTTCTATATTCTTAGAATGGTTTTATTCTTTGGATTCTGGGTGTTCTTTTTCAAGAAATTCCAACAATTTACCTATAATGAAGATGTAATCGGGGGTACAGCCACTTGGTACAAAATCAGAAGCTGGTCAGCATTTTTCTTGATTTTCTTTGCAGTGTCTTCATCCATCTCTGCATGGGACTGGGTAATGTCTATTGATACACACTGGTTCTCTACGTTGTTTGGCTGGTATGTATTTGCATCTTGGTTTGTCGCTGGTCTTTCAACCATTACCTTGATCACTATCTTCCTAAAGAGCCAAGGTCTTCTTGAGATGGTGAATGAAAATCATGTCCATGACTTGGGTAAATTCATCTTTGGTTTTACCATCTTCTGGACTTACCTATGGTTCTCCCAGTTCTTGTTGATTTATTATGCCAACATTCCTGAGGAGACAGTATACTTTATTGAAAGATTGTCAAGCGATATTTATGGTCCGTTCATTTTTGTGAATCTAGCCATGAACTTTGTCCTTCCTTTTCTATTACTGATGACCAGAGATTCAAAAAGACACGGAGTTTTCTTGAAGCTAGTTTGTGCTTTGATCATTGCAGGTCATTGGGTTGATTTCTTCTTAATGGTACAGCCTGGTACATTGGGACATAACGGTGGCGTTGGATTTATGGAGGTAGGAATGTTCCTGGTATATGGAGCTGCATTCACATTCGTAGTTCTTTCAGGACTGGCAAAAGGGAATTTGGTTCCTAAAAACCATCCAATGCTTGAAGAAAGCTATCATCATCACATTTAATAACAGCCGAAATAATTAAGGTATGTACGGATTTCTGATTGGAGTAGGGGTTCTTTTGATATTTTCCATAGTATGGATGGTATATAGAATCCAAACATTGGTCTCTGTGGTAAAAGGATCTGATAAGAAGATCGCTTCAGGGAGTAATAAGGTTAACGCAATTTTATTCATAGTTTTTTTGGTAGGCACAGGCATTTTGATGTTCTGGTACTCTATCAAAGAATTTGATAATTATCAATTACCGGTTGCATCTGAGCACGGCGTGGTGACAGATTCGCTGTTCTGGTGGACAATGGCTATCACAGGAATCGTATTTTTGATTACCCATGTGTTGCTTTTTATCTTCCCTTATAAGTATCGGTACAGTGAGAAACGAAAGGCTTCCTTCTATCCTGACAATAATAAACTTGAGATTATCTGGACTATTGTTCCAGCTTTTGTACTTGCAGGTTTGGTTATTTCAGGATGGGTAGCATGGTCAGATATTACAGCTCCTGCTCCTGAGAATGCCCACACGGTGGAAATCATGGGGTATCAGTTTGCATGGGAAGTGAGGTATCCAGGCAAAGACAATGTGCTAGGGGATTATGATTATCGTCTGATTACAGCGACTAATTCGCACGGCATTGATTTCAATGACAAGAATGCCATTGATGATTTTTCCTCTCCTGTAGTAGTAATACCAAAAGGTGAACCTGTTCTATTTAAAATCAGGGCCAGAGATGTACTTCATTCCGTTTTCGCTCCTCATATGAGATTGAAAATGGATGCAGTTCCGGGAATGCCGACTCGTTTTTGGTTTGTCCCTACCAAGACTACTGCTGAGATGAGAGAAGAAACAGGAAATCCTGAATTTAACTACGAGATTGCCTGTACAGAAATCTGTGGAAATGGACATTTTTCCATGCGGAAAGTTATTGAGGTAGTAGAGCCTGAGGAATACCAGAAATGGTATGCTGAGCAAAAGTCTTTCATCCAGCTGAACCCAGCTCTGGCAGATGGGCTTTCTGCGGAGACGAAAGAGCTTGCAGAAATACAATTAAGCGAAAAGTAATAAACAAAATTATAGATTATGTCTACAGCATCTGTCGCAAATCATGACGCAGCACACGATCATCACGAGCATGAGCACCATGATAATTTTGTAACGAAATATATTTTCTCCCAAGATCATAAAATGATCGCAAAGCAATACCTGGTTACAGGTATGTTTTGGGCCCTTCTTGGGGGCTTCCTTTCTATCCTATTTAGATTGCAACTAGGGTTTCCGGAAATGAACATGTCTTTCCTTCGCCCGATTCTTGGTGGATGGATAGATGAGACTGGACATTTGGATCCTACCTTCTACCTTGCTTTGGTAACGATGCATGGTACCATCATGGTGTTCTTTGTATTGACAGCAGGTTTGAGCGGTACATTCTCCAACTTCCTTATTCCTTTGCAGATCGGGGCGAGAGATATGGCTTCGGGCTTTATGAACATGGTTTCTTACTGGTTGTTTTTCCTTTCCGGTGTGATCATGTTTATCTCATTGTTTCTAAAAACAGGACCTGCTTCAGGTGGTTGGGTGGTTTATCCCCCTCTTTCAGCCTTAGAACAAGCTATTCCAGGATCTGGGCTGGGTATGACTTTATGGTTGGTTGCGATGACTTTCTTTATCGCATCCTCTCTAATGGGTGGTATCAACTACATTACCACAGTAATTAACCTGAGAACTAAAGGGATGTCTTTCTCAAAGCTTCCTTTGACTATCTGGGCTTTCTTCCTGACTGCAGTGATTGGTCTATTGTCATTTCCGGTATTGTTTGCTGCGGCATTGCTACTTGTATTCGATAGAAGTTTTGGTACTTCATTCTATCTTTCTGATATCTATATTGGTGGGGAAGCTCTTCCTAACACGGGTGGTAGCCCTGTACTATACCAGCATTTATTCTGGTTCCTGGGCCACCCGGAAGTCTACATTGTACTGCTTCCTGCTTTGGGTATCACTTCTGAAGTAATCGCCACTAACTCGAGAAAGCCGATCTTCGGGTACAAAGCGATGATTATTTCCCTATTGGGAATTACCGTTCTTTCTTTTGTGGTTTGGGCCCACCATATGTTCGTATCAGGTATGAACCCATTCCTTGGTTCTATCTTTATGTTCCTGACGTTGATCATCGCTGTACCATCTGCAGTAAAAGTATTTAATTACCTGACTACGCTTTGGAGAGGAAACTTGATTTTCACACCGGCGATGTTGTTCTCGATTGGTCTGGTTTCCTTCTTTATCTCAGGTGGGTTGACAGGTATTTTCCTGGGCAACTCTGCCATTGATATCCAACTTCACGATACCTATTTTGTAGTAGCACACTTCCATCTGGTGATGGGATCTGCTTCTTTCTTCGGAATGATTGCAGGGGTTTACCATTGGTTCCCTAAGATGTTTGGAAGAATGATGGATGCTAAATTGGGCTACATTCACTTCTGGATTACATTCGTTGGTGTCTATATGGTGTTCTTCCCTATGCACTACATCGGTATTGCAGGTTTCCCTAGAAGATATTATAGCTGGACAAACTTTGAGTTTGCCAATATGTATACTGATTTGAACATGTTTGTCTCTGCAGCTGCAATAGTCACTTTTGCGGCACAATTCATCTTCTTGTTCAATTTCTTCTATTCTATGTATAAAGGCAGAAAGGCCACTCTGAACCCATGGAGATCTAATACATTGGAATGGACTACTCCAATCGAACCAGGTCATGGAAACTGGCCAGGCGAAATTCCTTCTGTGTACAGATGGCCATATGATTACTCTAAGCCTGGTGCTGAAGAGGATTTCATTCCACAAACAGTCCCTCTCTCTGCTACGCCAGAATCCAATCTTCCTCATGAACAGGAGTTGGTGAAAGTAGAGCTGGAGATCATGAAGGAAGAGGAGGATGTTTTGGTTTCAAATGAAACAGGCCACTAATAAATCAATAAATAGCTTTCGCCGTGTGAGTGTAATCACGGTGATGGCTGTTTACTTACTGATATTAATCGGTGGGATAGTCAGAAGTTCCGGTTCTGGAATGGGATGTCCTGATTGGCCGAAGTGTTTTGGCAATGTGATTCCACCTACATCTGTGGAACAATTGCCGGCAAACTATCAGGAGATTTATCTCAATAAAAGATTAGCCAAGAATGAACGGTTCGTGGCAACACTTGAAAAGTTTGGATTCCCTGAAAAGGCCAAGGAAATTGCTAACGACAAGTCCATATTGATTGAAGAGGAATTCAATGCTGTAAAAACATGGATTGAATATCTTAATCGGTTGGCGGGCGTAGTGATTGGTCTATTAATCATTCTTACCGTTTGGAAGTCTTTTCCTCTTGGTAAGAACGATCGATGGATCCCAGTCTTATCTGTATTCAATCTGCTTTTGGTAATCTTCATTGGTTGGATAGGCTCTATTGTAGTATCCACAAATCTGCTACACTGGATGATCACCTTCCACATGTTGCTGGCTTTGCTGTTGGTCTCTTTGCTGATCTACGTATATCATAGATCGGGTAAGTTAGTTCAAGGCAAGGGAGTGAAAATTGAATTGCCGAAAAGAATAGTATGGGTTTTATTGATCGGGACTATCCTGATGTTAGTTCAAATTGTATTAGGTACGCAAGTTCGTGAGCAAATTGACATCATCTCTTCCTCTTTGGGAGGTATGTTAAGGGACGAGTGGGTAGGCCGGATAGGATTTGATTTCTTGATTCACCGTTCTTTTTCCTTAATTCTGTTGGGAATCCACATACTCTACTTCTTTTGGGCATTTAAATATACCCTTAGAAGATCTCAAGTAAATCTTTGGTCTCAGGTCTTGATGGTTCTGATTATACTGGAAATAGCTACAGGAATGGGAATGGCATACTTTGGTATTCCTGCATTTCTTCAGCCTATCCATCTCTTATTAGGTTCTTTGATAATCGGTGTGCAAGTTATTTTGCTGCTGGAAATCAGAGAAAACATTCAGTTTCGATTAAATACAAATTGATCATGAGGACAGTTGAAGTAACTGACCATAGTAGTAGTTTAGCAGCAAGTAAGATCAAAGCTTACGCTGAGTTGATAAAATTGAGGCTTTCTGCTTTAGTTACCTTCTCTGCAGTATTTGGCTACATACTTGGTGACCGGGGAGTGAGCTTTGGTTGGTCTGGTTTTATAGGACTTGCACTTGGAGGCTTCTTGATCAGTGGTGCCTCATGCGCTGCAAACGAAATTTTGGAGCGTGATTTGGATAAGCTGATGAAGCGTACCCAAAATCGACCGCTTCCACAAAAACTTATTTCTCTTCAAGAAGCCCTTTGGGTTACTTCTATTGTAGCTATTCTTGGGGTTATCTTACTCTGGTACTTTACTAATCCTTTGACCACTTGGCTTGGGATTTTGAGTATGGTGTTGTACGTATTTGTGTATACTCCATTGAAGAGAGTAGGGCCAATCGCCGTATTTGTAGGGGCTATTCCTGGTGCACTTCCTCCGCTTCTTGGCTGGACGGCAGCGACGGGTTCCATCACCCACGAGGCTTTGATTATTTTCGGTATTCAGTTCATTTGGCAATTTCCTCACTTTTGGGCTATTGCTTGGGTGGGCGATGAAGATTACAAAGCAGCAGGTTTCAAATTACTACCAAGCGGTGGGGGTAAAGACCTGAACACCGCTATTCAGATTATGATCTATACGTTGTTTCTGTTACCACTTGGATTATTGCCAAGCTATTTTGGACTTACAGGAATGACATCAGGGATTGTAGCGACAGTGTGTGGCGTGCTTTTTTTGGCCCAGACCTTCTCTCTGATGAAGGATTGCTCCAGAAAATCAGCCCTTCGGATTATGTTTGGATCCTTTTTATACTTGCCGATTGTACAGATTGCTTACTTATTGGATAAACTGCCATAAGAATGGAAAAGGAACTTAAATATGTCGATATAGTAGATCAGCCGATCTCAATGCATCCTAAGAAGTTTGCCTTGTGGCTTTTCTTAGTGACAATTGTGATGATTTTCGCTGCACTTACCAGTGCTTATATTGTGAGACAATCAGAAGGTAACTGGCTGGAATATGAGTTGCCAACTATTTTCTGGTACACTTCTGGAATTGTGGTCCTCAGCAGCGTTTGCCTGCAATATGCTTATTCGTCTGCCAAAAAGGACAATTTGATAGGTGTCAGAACCGGTCTTAGTTTAGCCGTCTTGTTTGGTATTGCTTTTCTAGTGGGGCAATGGTACAGCTGGGTTGCCTTAGTTGATGAAAATGTGTTTTTCGTAGGTAATCCTTCCGGTTCATTTCTCTATGTCTTCACGGGATTACATGCCGTTCACTTAATCAGCGGTGTGATATTTCTGATTATTGTATTAATTTCGACCTATAGATATAAAGTACATTCCAAGTCTTTGGATACACTTGAAATGGCTACTACATTCTGGCATTTTCTGGCCGCTTTGTGGTTATATCTATTTATGTTTTTGCTTTTGAATCATTAAAATAAACCAAGTACAAATCAATATCTTATGTCTGCGCATTCTACTGCTATAGGAGTAAGCTCGAAAAGAGGCGTCTGGGGAGGTGGTAACGAACCTCTCAAAGCCAGCTACGGAAAACTCATGATGTGGTTCTTCCTTCTTTCGGATATCTTTACTTTTGCTGCTTTTTTGATCACTTACCTTTCGATTCGTGTCAGCTATCCTGCGTATGCCGGTCCTGCTACTGAGTTTGTAGGTTCCAATGAATACTGGCCAATTCCTGAATTGGTTTTTGATGCCATTCCATTTGTGCATGGAGTTCATGCACCGCTTGTATTTGTAGGTCTGATGACCTTTATTTTGATCGCAAGTTCTGTAACTATGGTACTGGCTGTTGAAGCCGGTCATAGAAATGATCGAGATGATGTGGTGAAATGGATGCTTTGGACTCTACTTGGAGGTATTACTTTCTTGAGTTGTCAGGCTTGGGAATGGAATCACTTTATTCATGGATCTGAAGGTGGTGCAGTGCTGACCTATATCAATGAACTTAGTCAAAATGTAACAGAGACCGTTTTTGGAGCCAATCTTCTGGTAAATGAATACGGTCCAGCCTCATTTGCAAACCTTTTCTTCTTTATCACCGGATTCCACGGATTTCACGTTACCATAGGTGTGATACTTCTATTTATGGTATTTTACCAAGCTGCAGTAGGAGTCTACGACAGAAGAGGTCATTACGAGATGGTTGAAAAAATCGGCTTGTACTGGCACTTTGTTGACCTGGTTTGGGTCTTTGTGTTTACTTTGTTCTACCTGATCTAAGCTATAACTATTAGAATTATGGATATTCAAGAAAATAAATCAACTCTTAATGTTGTTCCTAGGAACAATGACAAGATCAAGAAAATCTGGAAGACAGCTCTGATCTTGCTTGCAATCACAGCTGCTGAATTTGTAATGGCTTTCACAATGCCCAGAGGAATAATTCTTTATGTTTTGTTCATGGCATTGACTATATGGAAAGCTAAATATATCATGATGGAATTCATGCACCTGGGGGATGAGGTTAAGCCGTTGATCTATTCCATCCTGGTACCTATAGCTTTCTTGTTCTGGCTGATAATCGTCCTTATTAAAGAAGGATCCGATATATTTTCGCTTCGTTGGTTTTGATCAAAATGCCTAAATATTTAAATTAAGGAAAGGTTGAAGTGAAACACTTCGACCTTCTTTTTTGTGAACCGCTATTATGAGAAGTTTGAGATTATTGCAGGGGATGGTATTGGTCTGCATTCTGCTAGTGCCGATTTTAATTTTCCTGTTTCTTAAGGGATTTGGTAGCAATACGTACGATATTCCAATCTTTTATGAAAAAGGGGTGGATAATCCCTTCATGGAATGCCCGATTGGCGACACTACCCAGCATTATATCCCTGAGTTTACATTTACGAATCAAGAAGGTGACAAAGTAGGCAGGTCTGAAATGGAAGGAAAGATTACGATAGTGGATTTCTTCTTTACTTCCTGCCCAAGTATCTGCCCCAAAATGTCTGCGGAAATGGAGCGGGTGAATGATATGTTTAGAGATGAAGAGCAGATCCGGATTATGTCTATTAGTATCGATCCATCTTATGACACACCGGAAATTCTTAAAGAATATGCTGATAAACACAATGCGGAGGCGGGTAAATGGGACTTCTTGACAGGCGGTGTGCAGGAGACTTATAGCCTGGCCAAATGTGGATTTATCATCCCCACAGAAGATGGATTGGGAATTCCAGATGATTTTGTTCACAGCGATAAGTTTATGCTGATCGATGAACTTGGAAGGATAAGAGGTTATTACAGTGGGACCTCGCGTGAAGATGTGGATTTATTGATGTTGGAAGCTAAAGTGTTATTACATGCAAGCGAAAAGAACTAGTTTGTTGGAAAATGAGGGTAAAGTCAAAGGATGGATTATAACTATTTCTGTAATAATCCCTGTAGCAGTAGCTGTACTGATATTTATGCCTTCTAAGATTGATTTGGGTGTAGAATGGGTTTATTTTCTTCCCCATCTGAATGCGGTGATGAACACCGCGGCCACTTTTGCTTTGATTGCTGGTTTAGTCTTTATTAGGAAAGGGAACATCCCTTTGCACCGAGCCTCTATGACCGTGGCTTTTGGCTTAGGGGCTATATTCTTGATCTCCTATGTTGTATATCATGCCGCTGCCCAAAGCACGTCATTCGGTGGGGAAGGTGTAATTCGTGGTATTTATTACTTTCTACTGCTGACTCACATAGTGCTGGCTGCTGTCGCACTTTTCCCAATTCTATTTGCGTATTATTATGGATATACAGATCAGCGGGGGAAGCACAGAAAAGTTGTTAAATTTGCTTATCCAATCTGGCTTTATGTGACTATCACTGGAGTGATAGTTTACCTGATGATCAGTCCTTATTATGTTCATTAAAACCTGCCTGATATATATCCCGTAGGAGAGGGTATGAAATCGAGCATGTCGAAAACGACACACACTGGGATGATTATTCACCATACGAGGTTCCATGTGACAATAAAAATCAACTATAAAAAGATGAAAAATGCTCTTAAAATAGGATTTCTTTCAATCGTTGCATTATTGATTAATACAGCAAGTTATTCCCAGTGTGCTATGTGCCGGGCTTCTGTAGAAAACAATGTGAGTAATGGTGACACCAGTGTTGCAGCTGGTTTGAATCTTGGGATCATGTATCTTTTTGTCATGCCTTATCTCATAGCGATGGTACTGGGTTATTTCTGGTATAGAAATGCTAAAAAAAGGAAGGCTAAAATTGCTTAGTGCGAAACGAATAGAAGAGCAAAGTTTGATCAAGGACTTTGCTTTTTTTATTTTACATCCAAATGAAGCATGATTCCCGTCGCCTGATCATCTTGGTCAGTATTTTCTCTCTTCTTGCCGTGTTAATCTTGAATTTCTTTTTCTTTCAGAAAAGTGATCAGGATACTTATTTGCAGGCATTGGAGAATAGGGTGCAGCAAGTGGACAAGGAATTTGATGAGGATTTTATTCAGGTTCTTATGAATGTGAGACCTACTGATTCATTAAGTTTTGGTCTCATGAGTACACCGGCCCATAGTCATCCATTTTTTATATTAAGTCCAGAAAAAGAACTTTTGTATTGGTCAGATTTCACACTTACACTTGATTTTTCGCAGGTAAATCTTGAGAAAGAATACCAACTCTTAGAAGATCCTTATGGCACACTCCTGCTTAAGACACGAAAGGTAAAAAGGAATGGGGTAGATTATGTGATGCTTCATGTCCTTCGCCTTGTTTGGCCAGGAAGTATCGAAAACAATTACCTCATCACAGGAGCAAACCCAAGTATTTTTGGAAATGGGAGATTCGAACTTTTTGCAAATACCGATGAAGCGGTATCCATAGTTAAAAATCCTGCAGGGATTCCCCTTTTTGGGATAAATTTTCTTTTTGGCTACAGTCCGGCCGGCAGGGTGGTTAACCCCGCTTTCCTTATTTTTTTTACTTCAGTCTTTTTGCTATACTTCCTATTGAGTTCGGACTTTATACTTAGTAAGTGGAAATCCGGGAGAAGATGGCAATCAATTGGTTATGCAATTTTTGTCCTTGGAGCATTCAGAATCATGATGCTTTTGCTGGATTTTCCTGGCAATTATCTCAATCTGGCACTATTCGATTCTGTAAATTACGCTTCGTCATGGTTCAATCCCAGCCTCGGTGACCTACTCTTAAATACCCTCTGCTGTGTCCTTATCTTAGCAATGATAATTTACCAGCTCGCCTCGAGGGCAACGCATGAGAAAATAAAAGTTTTGAAATCCCGAAATGAGTTTTTGGTTTTCTTGTTTTTCTCGCTTTTCATCAGTTCCATTGGTATGTACATGGTGTGGTCCCTTCCGAGAGGATTGATGACCAACTCACAGTGGGCCTTGGATATTAGTTCGGTTCCATCATTTGATTGGTTCAAAGGAATAAGTTTTTTCATGTTATTTCTGTGGGGTGCTATATATGTACTTATATCGCTTACGATGTTTAGCTTGCTTTTGGAAGTTAATCCAAACAAGAAAGTTTACTTTAAATGGATCGCTATTCTCGGATTGCCAATTGGAACCTTGCTACTCTTTTTTTCAGTTTGGAGCGGAGTGGTTTGGTTTATTCATCTGGCATTCCTTATTACTATTATCCGCCTCGAACTTTTTAAAAATGCCTTTAAACTAGGCTTGGATACCTTTTTGACCTTTTTCTTTGCCTGCTTAATCACAGCTATAATTGGAGGAATCAGCACTTTTCAAACAGAAAAAAGTGAATTGATTCAATCCAAAACCCGCTTTGCAAATCAAAACCTTATCGAAAATGATGTGATGACTGAGTTTTTTTTGGGAGAAATTTTCACCCGTATCAAAAACGATTTGTTCATCCAAAACAGAATAGCAGATCCGCTTTTCTCTAAAGATCCTATTGAAACTAAAATCAGGAGGATTTATCTGGACAATTATTTTGACCAATTTGAAGTCCAGGTTCGGATTTTCTCGTCCTCAGGGCAGCAGATATTGGGGTCTCCGGGTGCAGAGAATCTCAAAGATATCCAATTGGAATATATCAAAAGTGATTACGCTACCAGCGTGAAGGATTTGTATTTCATACGTGGAAATGATTCAACAAATGGTAATCGATTTATAGCTTTTGTGCCAATGAGTAAGGAAGGCTCCTTTCTTGGGACAGTTTTTCTCGAACTTCGACAATTGCGCGTCCAGCCAACGAGTGTCTATCCTAAGTTGTTATTGGATAAGCAATATAACGACAAGCTAGATCCGGTACTTTACGATTATGCTATTTTCAAGGGGACAGAATTTATCAGAAACTCTGGAACATTTAATTACCTGAGTAAAGATTTTGAGCGGATATTATCCCGCAAAGCTCTGCAGACAGAGGGCGTGCATCAAAACGGATATCATCATTTCGGGATAAAGAATGGGGATGAGCTGATAATTGTATCATCCAGAAATGTGTCGTTGGCACATTTTTTTGGAAATATATCCCTATTCTTTGTGCTTTTTGTGATCATGACATTCTTGACCATTTTGATCAATACCCTGATCACCGGGGTCAAGAATTTTGAGTTCAACTATTCCACCAAACTTCAGCTTTACCTGAACTTTGCATTCTTCTTTCCCATTATCATCATCAGTATCATCACGATTGGTTTACTGGCAAATAGCTACCGCAATGATCTGGATAGACAGTACATCCAAAAAGCGGCACTGATCAGAGGTAACCTTGGAAGCTTCCTTAATAATCAAAAGCCGGAGAATGTAGATAGTGATCAGCTGAATGAAGAGGTAAATGAGCTGGCTAATACAACAGCAAGTGATATCCACGTGTATAGTGCCGAGGGCAAGCTTGAATCCACTAACCGTCCGAATATTTTTGATAAAAAAATCCTAGCTCCGCTGATCAACCCCAAAGCTATAGCCGAGATTCAAGAGATGGGTCAAAGCCAATACCTGGCTGATGAGCAAATAGGAAAGCTGCGGTACAAAGCTGTTTATTTATCCATTCCTGCCACAGCAAACCAGGAAAACCTTGGGATTTTGTCCGTCCCATTCTTTGAGTCGGAGGCAGAATTGAACTCGTTAATAGCCGATGTGCTTAGCAATATTTTTAATGCTTTTGTAGTGATTTTCATCCTGTTCCTTTTTGTATCTTATTTTGTGTCCACCAATCTTACCTTTCCATTTAAACTGCTGACCCAAAAGCTAAAAGCTACCAATCTGGAAAATAACGAACCGATGTATTGGGGATCGAAGGATGAAATTGGCTTGCTGGTGAATGAATACAACAACATGCTTTTCAAGCTGGAAAACAGTAAAAAAGTACTTGCATCCACAGAGAAAGAATCCGCATGGAGGGAAATGGCCAAACAAGTGGCGCATGAAATAAAAAACCCGCTGACTCCCATGAAACTTACTCTTCAGCATTTGATCCGGCTGCAGGATGCGGGCAGACTGGACGATGCGGAAAAGTTGAAAAGATCTTTGGAAACCTTGATCCATCAAGTGGATGCCCTAAGTGGAATCGCATCTTCCTTTTCCACATTTGCAAAAATGCCTCTTCCGAAAAACGAGTTGATGAATTTCAAGATGGTGCTAAATAAAGTACTGGAGCTCTTTAGCGGAGATCAGCAGATAGAATTGATATTCCAGGATGATTCGTTTACGGAGAATATCCCAATCATGGGCGATGATAAATTGTTTGGGCGTGTAATTTCAAATTTAGTAATCAACGGGATCCAGTCGGTAGAATCCGGAGTAAAACCGGTAATCAAAATTTGGCTATGGATGACAGACCTAGCCGTTTTTCTGGAAATCACAGATAATGGAAAAGGGATTTCAGAGGAGTTGAAAGACAAGATTTTTATTCCGAATTTCTCTACCAAGTCCACGGGATCTGGCTTAGGATTAGCTATCGCGAAAAGCGGTGTGGAGACTGCAGGAGGAAAAATCTGGTTTGAAACTGAACTTGGGAAGGGTACAACTTTCTATCTCACTTTTCCATTGATAGGTTAATTCATCTTTTTAGTACCTTCAATTCAAAAGGCATTTTGGAGTGAGCAAGCGTGTTTGGCTATTTTTCTGGATTTTAGTCCTGGGCTTTATTACCTCGGTAAAGGCTCAGGAAAAATGCCGATGGGTAGAAACCGAAGTGTTCTCCAGTCCAGTGATTCCGGATTCACTTTCCTTGCTTGAGGAGACTATAAGAATAACGGATAAAAACGGAAAGTCCTACCCTTTTAATTATGAGCTAAGCAGAAACAAACTTGAAGTGGTTTTTGAAAATGATATAAAGCCAGATTCACTTCTGCTCTGTTATAGCACTTTTTCAGTTCGCTTTGATCAGCCTATTGCCCGTAGAATGTTGTTGGTGGATTACGATTCCACTGCCCAATTTAAGGATAGTCAGATTGAGGAATTACCTGGGTTTGATTTTCGTGAAGAGCTTTTTCCTACTTCAAACCTTTACAAATCAGGTAGTCTTACCAGAGGGATTTCCTTCGGAAATACGCAGAATGTATTTGTAAATTCCGCGCTGAATTTACAAATGGAGGGTGATATTGCTGAAAACCTTAAAATCCGGGCCAGCATCACTGACCAAAATGTTCCATTTCAGCCTGAGGGAAATACTCAGCAAATTCAGGACTTTGACAATGTCTTGATAGAGCTTTACAACGATGAT
Source organism: Algoriphagus resistens (assembly GCF_001442615.1). Classification (GTDB taxonomy): domain Bacteria; phylum Bacteroidota; class Bacteroidia; order Cytophagales; family Cyclobacteriaceae; genus Algoriphagus; species Algoriphagus resistens. The sequence continues at coordinate 77,484 of NZ_LMXN01000016.1, forward strand.
TTCGCCCTTGCAGCTGGAGATGTTGTGCTTCAGCAGCGGCAGTCTGAATTTCTGCGCTATTACAAAAATGTACAAGGATTGCAGTTTACTTCCAATTACAAGATGAATGAAAACTGGACAGCGAGTTCACAGGCATTTGCTTCCATCGCAAAAGGAAAATTCGCTTCGATTCAACTACCGATTTTGGAAGGAGTTCTAGGTCCCTATCGGGTCAGTGGGCCAAATAATGAGCGTTTTGTAATTATCATGGCAAATTCCGAACGCGTGTTTTTGGATGGAAAGCAACTCAAACGTGGTTTCAATGAAGATTACGTGATTGATTACAATCAGGCGGAAATCACTTTTACTCCGAAAGTTTTGATCACTCAATATTCCCGAGTTAGGGTTGATTTTGAATTTGCCGAGCGTAACTATTCCAGGTCAATTATCGGTGCCAACCATAGTCAAAGCAATGGGAGAGTGGATGTGTACTTAAATTATTATCAGGAGAAGGATAATAGGAACAGGCCGTTGTTTACTGACTTTTCGCAGGAAGAACTTGGACTTTTAGCTTCGGTGGGCGATAGCGCGGAGTTGGCGAGAATTCCACGGATAGATAGTGTGGCCTTTGACCAAAATAGAATCTTGTATGAAAAAATCACCCAATTCGATGATTTAGGGAATCAACTGACCTATTATGCATATTCTTCAGATCCAGAGAAAGCGCACTATGAATTGGGTTTTTCCCAAGTGGGACAGGGGCTGGGCGACTATCGCCGATCCAGCCAATTGTCCAATGGGACTGTCTATGAATATGTTCCACGTTCAAACGGGCAGTCACAGGGTGATTATTCCATTTTATCCCAGCTTCCGCTTCCGGACAGTAAGCGGATGGTGACGGCAGGTACACGGATCAAATTAAATGAGCACGAGAAGATCTACACGGAATTTGCACTTTCTTCCGCAGATCAAAATCTCTTTTCAGACCTTGAAGATGAGGATAATCAGGGGATTGGAGTGAAGGTTGGAGTGCAAAGTGAAGGTCGGGAATCCTCACTATTCAAAGGCTACATCATGAAAGGTCAGACGGAGTACGAGTACAATTCCACCAATTTCAATTTCATAGACCGGTTCAGGTATATCGAATTTGACAGGGACTGGGGATTAGGGCAGGAAGCTTTGCAAAATGCTGCTGCAGAGCAGTTTTTCCGTGCGGGCATTGGTTTTGAAAAAGATGCACTCAATCGTTTTGATTACCTTTTTTACATGAGGAACCGGGAGAACAACTTATATGGAACGCAGCATTCCGCCAATTGGAATTTGGAAGTTGGAAAAAGAATCCGGGTGAGGCAGGAGTTCTTTAGGCTAAATTCAGATCAGGATTCGCTCCGATCAGATTGGACACGGTACCTCGGCGATTTGAGTTTTCAGTCAAAAATCGTGGTTCCTGGCTATCAATTTTCTCTGGACCAAAATGCGCTGAAAAGTGCTGAGTCGGATTCGGTGGTGAGTACTGCAATGAATTTCAAACAGCATTTGGTTTACCTGCGAAGCAATGATTCGTTGAGTTATTCATTCTTGGTAGATGCGGCATGGCGGGAAGATAAGGCCCCGTTTGCAGGACAACTGTTGAACGATTCCCGTGCGTTTACTTCTAATTTTACCTTTCGAAAGCAATGGACACAACATAGTCTAAGTAGTACTTTCACCTATCGGGAACTAGAATATTTGCAGCAAGATCTGATTTCTGAACTTACTACAATGGGAAAATTAGATTATCAGGGAAGTTTGGGTAAAAACCTCATTCGGAATGAAATTTCATATGCCATTGGAAATGGGCGTGAATTGCAGCGTGAATTCGTGTTTTTACCAGCTCCAAACGGCGAGGGAACGCATACTTGGAGAGATGATAACGACGATGGGATCCAGCAATTGAATGAGTTTTACCTTGCAATCAATCCTGAAGAAAAGCAATACATCAAGATTTTTGTTCCTACTGATACCTATGTTCAGGCATATACGAGTATTTTAAATTATCGCATACAGGCAAAATTCCCTGAGTCTTGGAAGGATACCGGAGGATTACGGGCATTCTTACATAAATTCTCCAACACTACAAGTCTCAGTGTAGAGAAAAAAGTCACGTCAGATGATTTTGGAGATCGAATAAATCCCTTGCCGGGAGGCGTGGATCGTGAGGATATTCTGTCACTTCGGCAAGTGATTCGGTCAAGTGTCTTTTTTAATAGAGCTTCCGCTACCTATGGATTTGACTTGACCTATTTCGATTCTCAGTTTAAGCAATTGCTTTCCGGAGGATTTGAAGACTTGATTCAAAAGGATTGGAAATTGAATACACGTTATAATTTCAGTGGCCAGACGACACTTAGAATTCTGGCGGGGACAGGGGAAAGACTTTCTTCTTCTGATTTTTTGGACAACAGAAATTACACGATTTCCCAACATCAGATTGGTCCAGAGTTTTCTTGGCAGCCAACGCCTTATTTCAGAACTACGGTGATGTATAATTTTACAGGAAAAAGCAATACGGCCAATATGGAATTCAGGGAAAAAGCTCAATTGAATCAAGTGGGGCTCGATATTCGCTTTGCACGAGCTGTAAAAACGACACTGACAGGAAATCTAAAACTGATTCAAATCGATTACAATGGAGTAACAAATTCCCCCGTGGGATATGAAATGTTACAGGCGTTGACTCCAGGTACCAATGTGACCTGGAATGTCAACTGGCTTCAAAAAATAGGAGAGGGATTACAGCTCAATTTGATATATGAAGGAAGAAATTCGCAAGGATTAGAACAGATTGTGCATGTAGGGAGAATGCAAGTTTCGGCGCTGTTTTGATAAATTAATGTAACTTTGCGTAAGCTAGATAGTTGTCATACTAACTATTAAACTACGAATCAAATGAGTAAAAGCATCCTCGTAACCGGAGGTACCAAAGGAATAGGAAGGGCGATAATTGAGCGTTTTGCGGCAGAGGGATTTGATGTCTTCACCTGTGCTAGAAATGCGGCTGAGTTGGCTAGTTTAAAGATGTCTCTGAAAGGGAAATACCCTTCTATAGCAGTGCATTCGATTCAGGCTGATCTTTCTAAAAAGACGGATATCACAAGATTTGTGAACGAGGTCAAGGCGGTGACGATTCCTGAGGTACTGGTGAATAATACAGGGGTATTTTTACCGGGAGCTATACATAATGAGCCTGATGAGAATTTTGATCTGATGATGAAGACCAATTTATTTTCTGCATATTATTTGACACGAGGATTTGTGAATGAAATGATCGAAAGAAAGTCAGGACATATTTTCTCCATGGGTTCCGTTGCAGGACTTACTGCCTATCCCAACGGCGGAAGCTATGCCGTTTCCAAATGGGCAATGCTGGGTATGACCAAGTGCCTTAGGGAAGAATTAAAACCGTATGGTATAAAAGTAACTTCCATACTGGCAGGTGCGACTTATACGTCAAGTTGGGAAGGAGTGGATTTGCCGATAGAGAGATTTATGAAAGCGGAGGATGTCGCAGAATCAGTGTGGGCAGCTAATAACCTTTCCCCCCAATCAGTTGTTGAAGAACTAGTTATCCGACCCCAATTAGGAGATATATAAACCCCATGGATCCAATTATCAAATCATTAGAGCAGCTATATTGCGATAGCTTGACGAATTATTCAAGGAGAAAAACTATTCCTGTGAAAATCGGTGATGTCATCGTAGGAGGTGATAATCCAATTGTGGTTCAATCTATGACCACTATCGATACAATGGATACCGAGGGCTCCATCGAGCAAAGTATCCGAATGATCGAAGCGGGTTGTGAACTGGTAAGAATCACTGCGCCAAGTATCAAAGAGGCTGAAAACCTTCAGCACATAAAGGATGGGCTACGCAAAAGAGGCTACAATACTCCGTTAGTTGCGGATATTCACTTTACTCCAAATGCCGCGGAAGTAGCGGCCAGGATAGTCGAAAAAGTGCGGGTGAATCCAGGTAACTATGCTGATAAGAAGAAATTTGAAGTCATAGAATATACCGATGCCACCTATCAGGAAGAGTTGGACCGGATTCGTGAACGATTTTTGCCGTTGGTAAATATCTGTAAGGAAAACGGCACCGCGATGCGTATTGGGACCAATCACGGGTCACTTTCTGATCGGATAATGAGTAGATATGGTGACACTCCGTTGGGGATGGTAGAATCTGCGCTGGAATTTTTGAGGATCTGTGAGGACGAAAATTACTTCGATATTGTGATTTCGATGAAATCATCCAATACGCAGGTGATGGTGCAAGCTTATCGGTTGCTTGTTGAGAAATTAGATCAAGGTGGTTTCAAGCCTTACCCGCTTCACCTCGGAGTGACTGAAGCAGGAGAAGCAGAAGATGGTCGAATCAAGTCGGCAGTGGGGATCGGCACCTTGTTGGAAGATGGGTTGGGTGATACGGTTCGTGTGTCGCTGACCGAAGATCCTGAGTTTGAGGCGCCTGTTGCAAAAGCATTAATTGATCGATATGCCAATAGGGTAGGGCATGCAGAGATTAAGCCGATTGAAGAATACCCCGTAAATCCTTATGAGCATTTCAAGCGGCATAGCACAGAGATTTACAATTTTGGTGGGCATAATGTTCCGCGTGTGATTACTGATATATCAAAGCTTGAGAAAATCACAGAGAAGGAAATGAAAGCTGTTGGTCATTTCTATCTTCCGGAACTTGACAAGTGGAAAATGAACGATCAGGGGTGTGATTTTGTCTATTCCGGAGCCAATCCTATTCCATTTATGCTACCAAATGGTATGAAGGAAATCCAAGATGCGGCTATCTGGTCGGACGGACTTGACTTGAAAAATAAGTTTCCGCTGTTTGATGTAGCGACCTTTTCAATTGGTAAAAAGTTTCATCCGGAATTAAACTTCCTGGAAATTTTTGATAGCCAAATAGCAGAGGGAATAGCACTGACTTCTGGGAGGAAGGATACAGTTTTAATTTTGAAAACAGAGAACAAACATGCGATGCCCGCGTTGAGGAGAGCATTTGTGAGCCTGCTTGCCGCAAAGTCTGAAACTCCGGTAGTGGTCAAAGTCAGTTACCCTGATCAATCGCAGGATGAAACAATGCTTTATGCGGCCACGGATGTAGGCGGATTATTGATTGACGGCCTTGGTGATGGGATATTTATTTCCTCGGAGAAAGAAAGAGAGCATTCCCGGGATGAAATGCTGGCACAAATCAAACTTCATAATTCTGTGGGTTTTGGTGTGCTTCAAGCTGCGCGGACCAGGATGTCCAAGACAGAATATATTTCCTGCCCTTCATGTGGCAGAACACTCTTTGATCTACAAGAAACTACCGCGATGATCCGTAAGCGAACTGATCATTTGAAAGGTGTGAAGATCGGGATTATGGGATGTATCGTAAATGGCCCGGGAGAGATGGCCGATGCAGATTATGGCTATGTAGGTTCCGGTAAAGGGAAAATTACATTATATAAAGGCAAAGAAGTGATGAAACGATCTGTTCCTTCGGAAAAAGCCGTAGATAAATTGATAGAAATCATCAAGGAAGACGGAATGTGGAACGAGCCAGAAACTATCTAACTTTCGGGGTTTCTAATAACCTCTAGGGTTTTGATTTAAGATATAAACCTTGGAGGAGACCCTTCGGCTTCGCTGAGAGTCTCCTCCGAGGTTACAATAATTAAATATCCAATCCTTTTTGTTAACCAAAAAAACTCAAACTATGTCTGATACTAATAAAGCAAAAAGCTTCTTCAATATGGGTGATTTTGGAAACTACCTTGTGCGGGTTTTTCAAAAACCAGATCCCAACCAAAAGTCCAATTATAACCTGCGCATGATGCATGGAATCAACAAGATTTCCATCGTGGTTTTTTTATTGGCGCTGATTTTTTGGATTGTGAAGCGGTTTATTTGATTTTTTTAGCGCAGTGAGCGCTAAGTTTTTCGCATAGGACGTGGAGGTGCTTAATTAGTCCAGTAGATTTGACTTAAGGAGTAGTGCTTCCATATTGTTTTATACATAAAACAATATGTGTAATAAACTGCTTTTTCTATAAAACAAAAAAAGGATCCGGATTAATCCGGATCCCTTCTACTAAGAATAAACTGATTTTACCTTCTATCCAGCACCCCTCCGCCACTTTGCTGCGGACCGAGGAATTGCTCCATTCTAAGCTTAAGCTCTTGGGCTTTTTCCTGATAACCTCTTTCTTCCAAAAGTGGGATGAAATACTTAATCATCTCAATCGAAATCATCATTTCACGGTCATAATCCCGTTTTTCTCTGGTATAGAACTCGATCATATCCAATGATTTCTTCGATACTTTGTCGATGATGTCAAGCGCTTTTTCATCTTCCCCTACCTCAAAGAACAGTGGAGCAGATTGGCCGCTGGACAGATCATAAGGAATAGCTTCGTTTGGCATGACTTCAAGGCCATAGTTTAACAAAGTAGCAGCTTTTTCCATATCTCCTTCATCAAGCAGTGCAATTACGATGCTGTTCAGCGCACTTCGGTGGTTGGAAGCAAATCTTCTATATTCCTCATCCAAATATGCATCAGGATTGTCCATGCCACGGAAAGAGAACTTGGTCATGTAGTTTTCATAGGCCAAATCAGCATTAACCAGCTCGTCGCGTACATAATCAGGCTTCCTTACTGGAAGCAACCGGTAAGTCAAGCCTTCCATCACCACGTGATCCTGGATGTTGATCCCAATTGTAGCAAGAGATGTGTTATTGAAGTAGATTGGTCTATCCCAATTATTGGAGGTAATTAAGTCAATTAACATTAATGTGCCCTTAGTGACATAGTTGCCGGTAATCTGCATATTCATTTGAGGAGAAAACAAAGGAGCAAACTCTTCAGGGATAATATCTTTATTGGCAATTGCTGAGCTGTCAACTTCCAAAATCAAGTTTCTGGAAGGCACCATGTTGGCAACAGATTTCCCACCGGTTTCCATTTTCAGAAGATCAGATCCCGAGTTCAAAAGTTTCAGATATTCTTTTGCAGAAATTGCATTCATGCCTTCTCTTTCCATCACGTATAACACATCGTTTGTGCCTTTTTGGTAACGGTTGGCATCTAGACTGAACGGTAATGCTTCGGATTCATTTACTGGTCTGGTCATTTGCTCTACATACCAGTCCGTATCAAAATAACTCAATACGATCACTCTGACGTCAGTCCGGAAGTTTTCCACTTCCTGCACATACCACAGCGGGAAAGTGTCGTTATCACCGCCTGTGAATAGAATAGCATTTGGGGCACAGGATGCCAAGAAGTTTCTGGCAGAATCCACTGAGAAATATCTTCCTTTTCTGTTGTGGTCATTCCAGTTTTGGCCTGCCATCAGACCCGCTACCGGAAGGGTAAGAAGCGTCGCAATGATTCCGGCAGTAGCCAGATTCTTGCTAGCTCTCCCGATCATATGGGCGATAGCCATTACACCGATGCCTATCCAGATCGCAAATGCGTAGAAGCTACCTACATAGATATAATCACGCTCTCTTGGCTCCACCGGAGGGGAATTCAGGTAAAGTACCAGCACTACACCCATCATCAGGAACAGCATCAAGTTTACGTAGAAGGACTTCGGATCAACTTTAGCCTGAAAGAATAAACCGATGATTCCCAACAAAAGCGGAAGCATCAGGTAATTGTTGTGGCCTTTATTCTCTGTGATGTAATCTGGATAATCCTTGAATGCATCCGTGATTCCTATCCACGGGGCATCGCTAAAATCGGACTCTCTGCCGGAGAAATTCCACATAAAGTAGCGCCAGTACATGTGACCCAACTGATGGGAGAACATAAAGTACAGGTTGTCTCCAAAAGAAGGATCTTGGCCTTCTCGCAGACCAAGCTTTTGACGGTAAAGTCTCTTGTGGCTTTCCTGTGTAGAATAGACTCTGGGAAGAATAGTCGTCTTAGTAGGATCGTAGGTGTTTACTAAAGAATAATCTACGATCTCATACTTGTCCTTGCCTTTCATGTAGACAGGGGCTCCCTCTTCCTGAGATACTAGCTGTGCAGTGAAATATTGTCCATGAAGCAGAGGTCTATAGCCATATTGCTCACGCTTCAGGTAAGAGACATAGCTGATGATATCTTTTGGGGCATTTTCATTGATAACCGGATTTTGGTTGGCGCGTACTACAATCAGCGCATAGCTGGAATATCCTATAAGGATGAAAATGAATGACAGCAGGCACGTATTTAGAATAGCATTTCCTTTTTTTCGGGAATACCTGTAAGCATAAAATACTGCTACGAAAAACAAGATCATGAATACGACGATTCCTGATCCAAATGGCAGGCCTATGCTGTTGACAAAGAAAATCTCCATGGATCCAGCTAAGCTTGGGAGTCCCGGAATGATAAAATTGTTAATGATAATCAATGCCACCCCCCCGAGGAACATGGCAAAAAAACCACCTTTGAAAGTTGGGTTTTCGTACTTTTTGAAATAATAGATAAGGGCCAAAGCAGGCAAGGTCACCAAGTTGAGTAAGTGGACTCCGATAGATAGCCCAACCAAATAAGCAATGAAAATCATCCATTTGTTCTCTTCACGAGGATCTTTAATTACATCCCACTTTAAAAATGCCCAAATCACAATGGCCGTGAAAAACGAAGACATAGCATATACTTCCGACTCCACAGCCGAAAACCAGAAACTGTCTGAGAAAGTGTAAACCAACGCCCCTACAATTCCAGCGCCCATCAAAGTGATCGTTTCCCCTTTGCTTTCCTGACCTTCTACTACTTTGAAAAGCCTTTTCCCAAACAATGTAATGGACCAAAAAAGGAATAGTATCGAGAAGCTTGAGAATAGTGCACTTCCTATATTCATCCAATAAGCTACCTGCAAAGGGTCACCAAAGGCAAAGAAACTAAACATGCGATAGACCAGAAGAAAGAATGGAGCTCCTGGAGGGTGAGGTACTTGTAGTTTGTAAGCTACTGCGATAAATTCTCCTGGATCCCAGAAACTAGCAGTTTGTTCGACAGTAAGGACGTAAACCAGCGTAGCTACCGCAAAAACGACCCAACCGGTCAGATTATTGATTTGCTTGTAATTGAGCATTTAATAAAAGGAATTTGACTGGCGAAAATAAAAAAAATAAATGCCAATTAGGGCGATTTTAGGTATTTTAAAACATCCCTGTATTTGCCGACGCTGGCTGTGTGATAAAAATTACACCGTTGAACTGAATTTGCGTCTACTTTTGTTGTGACAAAAAACCAGAAATCATGAGTGCAAAAGCTAAAACATTCCAGGAGCTGATAAATGGGGACCAAGCTGTCTTGGTGGACTTCTTTGCTACTTGGTGTGGTCCATGTAAAATGATGCAGCCAATCTTGGAAGATGCTGCTAAACAACTGGGTGATAAGGTGAAAATTCTGAAAGTTGACGTGGATAAAAACCAATTGGCAGCCAGTAAATTTCAGGTCCGGGGTGTTCCGACTTTAATCCTTTTCCAAAAAGGCAAAATCCTATGGAGAGAATCCGGGGTGGTTCCGGCCCATCAGTTGGTCAATACGCTGAAAGCGAGTATTGCAGAAAATCCCTAAGTCTTGTGTGACAAAAGTCATTCTACGCTAAAGCCCAAAGCTATACTTTTGAGAAGGAATTGAACATATACAGCTATGAAATTGAGCGTGAAGAAAAATGTCACACACTGGATGATTTTCAACCATGCGAGATTCCTTAGAACAATTGAAAAATAAAATATAATCATATGAAAGTCGAACAAATTTATACAGGCTGCCTAGCTCAGGGAGCCTATTACATAGAATCAGAGGGAGAAGCCGCGGTAATCGATCCGCTAAGAGAGGTGCAACCCTACATAGAGAAGGCCGAGCGAAGAAATGCAAAAATCAAGTACGTGTTCGAAACACACTTCCATGCTGACTTTGTCTCAGGACACATTGATTTGGCTGAGAAAACCGGTGCGGAAATAGTTTATGGGCCAACTGAGATGAAGCTGGGATTTGCTGCGCACATTGCCAAAGACGGCGAGGAATTTCAGGTTGGTAAAGCGAAAATCAAGTTAATTCATACTCCAGGGCATACCATGGAGAGTTCTTGCTACTTGCTGTTCAATGAAGAAGGGGTTTCGGAAGCAATATTTACAGGAGATACTTTGTTTATCGGCGATGTAGGAAGACCTGATTTGGCGCAAAAAGTAGTGGCCGATTTGACCCAGGATAAATTGGCAGGCTATTTATATGACTCATTAAGGAACAAAATCATGCCTTTGCCAGATGATTTGATTGTCTATCCGGCCCATGGCGCAGGATCTGCCTGTGGGAAAAACATGAGCAAGGAGACTTCGGATACGTTAGGCAACCAAAAGAAGACAAATTATGCGCTTCAGGAGATGACCAAGGAAGAGTTTACGAAGCAGTTGGTTACCGGTTTAACTCCGCCTCCAGCTTATTTTCCTCAGAATGTGATGATGAATATCGAAGGATATGACAGTATTGATTCTGTTTTAGAAAGAGGGGTCAAGCCATTGACACCTGCGGAATTTGAAGCTGCTGCCAATGACACAGGCGCCTTGATTTTGGATACCAGAGCTCCTCAGGTTTTTGCCAAAGGATTTGTGCCGAATTCAATTAACATAGGAATCGACGGAAGTTTTGCCGTATGGGTAGGGGCTATGATTCCGGACCTGAAGCAGCAGATTCTCCTGATTACGGATGAAGGAAGAGAAGAGGAAGTAGTCACTAGGTTGGCACGAGTAGGATATGATTACGCTATTGGTTACCTGAAAGGTGGATTTGAAGCTTGGAAAAAATCAGGTGAAGAGGTAGACCAGATTACTTCGATTTCTGCTTCAGAACTTGCGGAAATAAATAAGGAAAAGGGAGAGGTGAATATATTAGATGTGAGGAAATTCTCCGAATTTCAGTCTGAACATGTATTGAATGCAGAAAATGCACCACTTGATTACATCAATGAAAGCATGCTGAAGGTTGATAAAAGCAAGACTTACTATGTTCATTGTGCCGGAGGTTACCGCTCGATGATTTTCAATTCTATCCTAAGAGCGAGAGGCTATGACAACCTTATTGATATTAATGGAGGATTCAAAGATCTGAAGGAATCCGGCGAGTTTGAGATTTCAGAATTTGTTTGTCCAACTACGTTGCTTTGAGTATCAAGTAACTGGAATAAATAGAGTAGGCTTTAGATGTTAGATGCAAGGCCTAAGAGTTAGGAAACCAGAGGATAGAGCTAGGATTTTAGAGCAGTGGTATGTGCCCTCACATGCCACTTGCTTTGAGCATCAAGCAGTGGATTTCCGCTTTTAAAAAGTGCAAAAGCATCACTGAGTAAGCACAACTCGTGAATTGAGGTGCTTTGGTCACCTGTCTTCGAGCTAATCAAGCAAGGAAAACCAGGTTTCTGTCCTCTGTTTAAATCACCCAAATACAATACTTATGAATCAATTTATTGACTGGATTTCCCAGCCTTGGCCATGGTATGTGGCAGGACCGCTGATCGGCCTTACCGTTCCCGCTTTGCTGATTTTGGGAAACAAAAGTTTTGGAATCTCATCCTCTCTTCGGCATGTCTGCGCCATGTGTATTCCTGCAAAAATCCCTTTTTTTCAATATAACTGGAGAAAAGAGACCTGGAATCTGGTATTTGTAGTTGGCGTTTTAATCGGAGGTTTTGTGGCTACCGCATTTATGTCAAATCCTGAAGAAATAATAATTGCCACACAGACCCAAGCTGATTTAGCTGCTTTGGGAATTACCGATTTCTCCGGTTTGATGCCTTCAGATATATTCTCCTGGAAAAATCTGTTTACGGCCAAAGGAATAGTATTCTTTGTTTTGGGAGGATTCTTGGTTGGGTTTGGAACTCGTTACGCAGGAGGTTGCACTTCCGGACATGCGATTATGGGTATCAGTTCCCTGCAGTGGCCATCTTTAGTCGCTACCATTTTCTTTATGGTTGGTGGGTTTCTGATGACGCAGGTACTTTTGGCCCCGATAATGAAGTTGATAGGAGTTTAACCCTTCGCAAAATGAAAGAAGCAGAAAAAAATATACAAGAGGTGGTTTGTGATTCCCCCAATTCTCAGGAGACTGGAGAGCGAGGTTTGGCTTTGATGAAGTATTTGATTCTAGGGGTTTTGTTCGGAATCGTGTTTGTGAAAGCTGAGATTATCTCTTGGTTTAGAATCCAGGAAATGTTCCGGTTGGACTCTTTTCACATGTATGGGGTTATCGGTTCTGCGATCGCAACTGGGATCATTTCCATCCAACTGATCAAGCGATTCAAAATTAAATCCATTGCAGGTGAGGAAATCAAAATACCGAAAAAGGAATTTCGGAAGGGGCAGATTATCGGAGGGTTTATTTTTGGACTAGGCTGGGCGATTACCGGAGCATGTCCGGGGCCGCTTTTTGCTCAGATCGGATCTGGGTTTACTGTGGTTATTGTAACCTTGCTCTCAGCTATCGCCGGAACCTGGGTGTATGGGAGATTCTCGGATAAGCTGCCAAATTGAAGGAAAGAATTTGAAAACTGGTTGGTGAAAGCCGCTTTCTGGAAAGGAAGTGGCTTTTTCAGTCAAAAACTTTTTTGATAATAAAGCGCACAATAAAAATGGCGGTAACGATTACGGCTCCTGCTATGACCAGTTCCATGTTATTGGGGTAAGATGAGTTGGGCTAAGGTAACTAGTTTTCAGAAGCAATGTTCAGGATCCCGGGTGATTTTGAATGAATGTTCCGTACTTTTGTGAGCCTCTTAAACCTAGTTATTCACATGAACATACTTTCCAAAAGACGAGTTGCCCTAGGGGCTTTTTTCTTTTTTGTAGGGCTTTGCTTTGCCTCATGGGCAGCGAGGATCCCTGATATCCAGGCCAAGTTTGATCTGTCCGAAGGGCAGCTAGGGACATTATTGCTTTTTCTTCCTTTGGGTTCCGTGATCGGTTTACCGATTGCAGGCTGGGCAGTACATCAGTATGGTAGCCGCAAGGTGATCATGATTGGCAGTTTTGCTTATGCTATGACTTTACCATTGATCGGATTGAGTCCCTCATTATACATGCTGGTTCCGGTTCTAGTTCTTTATGGAATGCTGGGTAACGTAATGAACATTTCACTGAATACCCAAGGCTTGGCGTTGGAGGATGAAATGGGGAAAAGTATTTTGGCCTCTTTCCATGGATTGTGGAGTTTGGCGGGGTTTACTGGAGCTGGTATCGGAGCAGGGATGATCTTTCTCAATGCTTCCCCTGCACTGCATTATATAGCTGTGATGGTTCTTTCTATAGTAATTATTTTGAGTGCGAAGGGATATGTTATCAAAGATCGGAAAACCACCGAAGGTGGAAGTGGATTGGTGATGAAAAAACCTGATGCGCTTTTACTGAGAATCAGTCTGATTGCTTTTCTTGGAATGATGGCAGAAGGATGTATGTTTGACTGGTCTGGGGTTTATTTCAAGAAGGTGGTACAGTCAGTCCCTTCTTTAATTGCCTTGGGGTATGTGGCGTTTATGGGGGCAATGGCCTCAGGGAGATTTATTACCGATAAAGTAGCTGCCAGATATACCAAAGTAGAAGTGATCCAGGTGAGTGGGGTTTTGATCTTTGTAGGACTAAGCTTAGCAGTAGTATTCCCAACTGTGATCATGGCAACTGCCGGGTTTTTGCTGGTTGGTCTAGGCGTAGCTTCTATTATCCCACTTTCTTATAGTATTGCTGGCCGTTCGAAACTGTATTCGCCGAGTGTAGCTTTGGCTTTGGTTTCTACCATTTCTTTCTTTGGATTCTTGCTCGGTCCCCCATTGATTGGATTTATTGCGGAATTATTTAATTTGAAAGTCTCTTTTGCACTTATTGCCGTGGCCGGGTTGGGAATAACTGTGCTTTCAAGTTTCAGGAAAGCAGTTTTTCTTATTCCGGTAAAACCCTCACCTAATCGAGCTAAATGAGCCATAGTTCTTCCTTTCAGTTTCAAAAAGATTTTGAAGTCCGGTCTTATCAGGTCGACCCAGATGGGAAGTTGAGCTTAACAGCATTAGCTAATTTGTTTCAGGAAATTGCATGGAGACATGCTGATTCTGCTGATTTCGGAAGGACTTTGCAGGAGCAACATTTATCTTGGATTCTTGCCCGTATCACGATCACTTGTGAGGATTTGCCTTCTTGGGGTGATTCGATCAAGATCTTTACCGCTGGTAGAGGAGTGGATAAATTGTTTGCATTTCGTGAATTTTTGATCACTGATCCTGAAGGAGGTGTCCTGGCTAGGGCGATGAGTTCATGGGTTCTGATGAATGTTGCCACCAAGCGCATTTTTAGGCCGGAAAATGCGCTTCCTCCTGAGCTTTTTGATCCCAATGAAAAACCAAAGTGGAAGCCAGAGAAGGTCAGATTGCATGGAATTTTGCTTAAAAGTGAAAAAGTTAAAGTCAGGTATTCCGATCTGGATCTAAACAATCATGTCAACAATACCAGCTACGTGCGCTGGGTAGAGAATATCCTTCGTGAGAATGACTGTCATACACTTCCCTTTTTGATCAATTACCTCGCAGAATGTGTCATGGGAGATGAGTTGGATATTCATTTATATGACCACGATGGACATTTTGTTGTGCAGGGAACGGTAGAAGGTAAGCCGGTTTTTCTGGCGGAGGCAAAATGAAAATACACCTGTAAAAGGTTATAATTTATAGAAGTAAGGTGATTTTGGTCACATTTTCTATGCTAGCAATCCATCATTTTTGTAGCTTGATCAGGTGCTTATGTTTCAGGGTTCACAGCAATTGGTAAAACTCATCCCCCTCATCGCCGGGCTTCTGCTTGCGGTTGGTTTATTAGTGGGTTTGATCGGGGGAATAGTATATTTTGATTCTATAGGGATTGAGCCCAGACATGAAGCGATGGCCATAATTCCAGAAGCTCCTCAAGTGCAGAAATTAACTGCTTTGATGGATCCGGCAGGAATGTGGCAAGCCCCGGATTGGTCTTTGGTGGATCAACAGGCAAATGCTGATGAAATTAAATACGGACGGGCACTCATTACAAATACGTCCGAATACCTTGGCCCAAATGGGAAGGTGCGGAAGATTTCGAATGGATTGAATTGCCAGAATTGTCATTTGCAGGCGGGGACAGCTCCTCTTGGAAATAATTATTCAGCTGCCAAAAGTACCTATCCTAAAGTGCGGGGAAGGTCCGGGAATTCGGAAGATATTCAACTGAGGATCAATGGATGCTTCCAGAGGAGCTTGAACGGGGAGGTTTTGGCCAACGATAGCAAGGAAATGAAAGCCATAGTAGCCTACATGAATTGGCTGGGAAAAGATGTGCCGGATGGGGAAAAGCCAAAAGGTGCCGGGCTGTATGAAGTTCCCTTGCTTGATCGTGCAGCTGATCCAGTCAAAGGGAAAACTATTTATGAAAGGCAATGTGTGACTTGCCACATGACCGATGGCCAGGGAGTAATGAAGGCTGATGGGAGCGGGTATATTTATCCGCCTCTATGGGGGGAGCACAGCTATAATGAAGGAGCAGGATTGTTCCGTATGTCCAGGTTTGCAGGGTATGTGCGTGCAAATATGCCTTTCGGGGCAACCTATGAAAATCCCATTCTCACTGATGAGCAGGCTTGGGATGTGGCTGCTTATGTCAATAGTTTGGACAGGCCGAAGCGGGATTTCCCCAATGACTGGCCAGATATTTCCAAGAAACCGATGGATCACCCTTTCGGCCCCTACTCGGATGATTTTTCTGAAGAACAGCATAAGTTTGGGCCATTTAAGTCGATGAAAGCTTCAGCGAGCAAATGATGAGATACATTTTGGGGATTTTAGTCTGCTTCCCATTTCTTGCATTTTCTCAACAACCAGAGAAAAAACTTGAAGTGTCTCCTGATGTCCACCTAAGAATGTTCTGGATGAACACAAGTTATCGAAGTGACTTCAAAGATGACTATGCATTGGGGACTAGCTTGAGTTTGGGGACGAAGCTTAGCTATACTGAGCACTGGGAATTTCATGTCGGCTATAGAGTCTTTGCAAATCTATGGAGTAGTGACCTTGCCTCCCCTGATCCTGTAAGCGGTGGGGAGAATCGGTACGAAGTAGGGTTATTTGATTTGCTAAATCCAAAGGACCGTTTTTTTGGGAAATTGGAGAGTCTATCGCTGAGTTACTCCGCTTCCAATTGGGGCGCCGCTGTCGGTCGGATAGGGATCAATACAGCTTGGGTCAATGCGCAAGACGGCAGACTTTCCCCTACAGGAATCGAAGGGGCGAATTTTTGGTTTTCAACAAATGATCGTTGGAACTTCTCTGTTTGGGGAATTGGGAAAATGAGTGTGCGGGGGATGAGTGAATGGCTTTCTGTAGGGGAAAGTATTGGGATATTTCCAGCTGGGCGAGATGTAAATGGCGAGCCATCACAGTATGCCGGGAATACCGAAAGTGAATGGATAGGGATTCTTGAAATTGATAAGGATTGGGAGGACTTAGGTATTGCTTTGTCCAATACATTTGTTCAAAATATTTCCAATACATTTTGGACAAATGTGGAGAAAAGCTGGAAGTACAACAAGACAGGAATTACTTTGTTATGGGGCGTGCAGGCAGGTTTTCAGTCTGGCGTAGGCGAGGGTGGAAGCGAAAACCCGATTTTCCAGTACAAAAATCCAGAGGATAAAAATTGGGTTATTTCCACTCGATTTGGCTTCAAAAAGTCTGCTTGGCATTTTGACTTGAATTATACGAAAGTAGGAGGGGATGGACTTTGGCTTAGTCCAAGGGAATGGGGGAAAGATGCCTGGTACACGTTTATTCCCCGAGAGAGAAATGAAGGATTTAGCTCTTTGGATGCGCTTACGGCCTTTGCGGAATATTTTATACCCAATACTAATTTGAAGGCATTTGTGCATCTGGGCTTTCATTGGCTGCCCCCACTGAATGCTCCAGCTGAGAACAAATACAATATGCCTTCCTATCGCCAAGTCAATCTGGGAATGAAGTACACACCGAAATCAATCCCTAAACTGGATTTTCAATTGTTGATGATGAACAAGAAAGCACTTGGGAATCAGAGCTTAAAGCCAGGACAAGAATATAATAAAATTGGTTTGATTCATGTAAATGGAATTATAAATTGGAGGTGGAATTAAAGAATTCTAAAGATTTTCTTATTTAATTCAAGTTCATGGGTGAATTGATAACTGCTTCAAAACGAGTCAATCAGCGAATTTTCAGGGATTAGGCTTCAATTTTCTATCAATCTAACGTTCAGAAGTAAAGCAGCTTTGATGTTGGATTAGGATATGCGGAATCTTCTGCTCACCTTTGTACACATAAAGGCGCTGTCCATGTGATAAACCTTTTTACTTGAAATAAAGTATGCGTTGATTATCAACCTGCTTAAGTAGCAAATTCAAGAGTTTCCCCTCGCAAAAGGTTTTAATTCTTCATCTTTCTACTTTTTTAATTCATGAGTTCCGGGCAAGTCCGGTCATAGAATTAAAACCTGCAGAGAAAATCCCACGGGAAACATTAGTATTTATAATTTAATCACAGTGCCATTAAGACAGTAAGGTTCTCAGAATCAGAATTATCTGAATTCTCCCAAACATTAAGAAAGCGAGTTTACGGACATTTTACGTCCTTAAACAAATCGAAGTATGGAAATACGCAGATGATTGTTAAATCGATCATTTTGATATCCCTGTACGTCGTCCCGCTTTTATTGGTGGTCACAGGCGTGGCAACCACTACATTCCAATTATTCGCCTGCTATTTGTTTTCTGCTTTCGGAATGGCTGGAGTGGGTATGGGGGTTATGCATGATGCAATCCACGGTTCTTATTCCAAAAATAAAAAAGTAAATACCTGGATCGGCTATACTCTCGACATGGTTGGTGCAAGCTCTATGGTATGGCACCTGCAACACAACGTGCTTCATCATAGCTATACGAATATCGATGAGCATGATGACGACATCAATGCGCCATTCTTTTTGAGATTCTCTCCGAATGCTGAGAAAAATGGATTACATAAATTCCAGCATCTATACGCTTGGTTCTTCTATTCCCTTTCTACCCTTTCATGGGTGACAGCAAAAGACTTCATCAGATTTACCAGGTATTATAATAAAGGCCTGGTCAAAGGAGGATCGAAAGCATACAACAAGGGAATTGTTAAATTGATCTTCCTTAAGCTCACTTACTTCTCTGTTGTACTGGGGTTGCCTACTATTTTCTCTCCTTTTTCTGTGGGAATGATAATTCTTGCCTTTGTGATGATGCATTTTGTGACAGGATTTATCATTACAATGGTGTTTCAGATCGCGCATATAGTCGAAGTAGTGAACTTTCCTAAAGCTGATACCCATGGTGTCGTAGAAGGAGAGAGAATATTACACCAGTTGGCTACGACCTGCAATTTTGCACCCAAATCAAATGTGTTATTTTGGTTTGTTGGAGGATTGAATTTCCAAGTAGAACATCATTTATTCCCAGATATTTGCCATGTGCATTATAGGGATATAGCACCAATTGTAAAGGCAACTGCGGAGGAATTCAATGTGCCTTATTACTCAAAACCTCATTTTTTGATGGCTGTATTGGACCATTTTAAAATGCTCTATGTATTGGGAAACTCTCCCGAAATGGAGCCGGTAAAAGCCTAAATATATATCATGAACAGTAATAGAAATAGTAGTATAAGACCAGCCACGGGAGCCAACCAAAGACGAAATTCTCGTCCTGCAGCAAGACCTGGTCAAAATAAAAAGAAGGAGTCGAAGCTAGACCCGAATTTATTGGTAAAAATGGCTCAACCCAGTGGACAGGAAGGCTTTCGTTCAGGGACACCTTTCTCAAGTGTTAAGTTGAATGCTTCCTTGCTGAGAAATATCGAAGCAAAGGGGTATGAAACCATGACTAATATCCAGGAGCAGGCTATTCCAGCCTTGATGGAACGAAGAGATTTGCTTGGAATATCAAATACAGGTTCGGGCAAAACCGGTGCATTCTTGATCCCAATTATTGAGCATGCCAAATTAGATCCACAGAATTTCACTGCTTTGATCGTAACCCCAACTCGGGAGTTGGCTTTGCAGATCGAGGAGGAATTCAAAAGCCTTAGTAAGGGTATGAATTTGTATTCCAATACCTTCATAGGTGGTACGAATATCAACGCTGACTTTAAGGCTTTGAGCAGAAAATTGCATGTGATCGTTGGTACTCCAGGTAGATTATTGGATCTGGCAAACCGTAAATTACTACATCTCAATCGAGTAAATACGCTTGTGCTGGATGAATTTGATCGCATGTTAGATATGGGTTTTGTCCATGATGTAAAAAAACTCGTAAATTCAATGACAAAAAGGAGCCAGACTATGCTGTTCTCTGCGACATTGGAGCCTGGCCAAAAGGCATTGATTGATGGATTGCTAAATAATCCTGTAGAGATCAAAGTAAATACTGGTGGAACTACGAGCGAGAATGTAGATCAGGAAATTATCCGTGTGCCAGAAGGTAAGGATAAGTTTGATATACTTGCTGATTTATTCAAAGGAAGTGATTTGGAGAAGGTGATTATCTTCACTGAAACTAAACGACTTGCGGATAAGTTGAGTAAGAAATTAAATCAGTCCGGTATTAAGTCTGGGTTGATTCATGGAAATAAGTCCCAAAATTTCCGGAATAGAACTATAGATGAGTTCAAGACCGGAATGACTCGAGTCCTGGTAGCGACTGATGTAGCTGCCAGAGGTATAGACGTAGCTGATGTGACCCATGTGATCAATTATCAGCTTCCCATGTCTATGGATAGTTATATCCACAGAATAGGCCGGACGGGTAGAGCCGGAAAAACCGGCAGGGCCATAACATTTGTCAATTAAAATCGTCGCAATGTCAAAAAACCAAAACACATTCATTAAAAAGCAAAAAGCAGAACTTAAAAAGAGAAAAAAGAGAGAAAAGCAAGAAAAGATGGCTGCTCGTAAGGATCAGCCGAAGAGCGGAGATCTGGACGATATGATTGCGTATGTGGATGAGTTTGGTAACATCTCGGACACTCCTCCAGAACCAGAGCCACCGAAAAAGGAAAATGCTCCTAGGCCTCAGAATCCGGCTAGAGCACAGAATACACAACATCAAAAATTTAATAGAAACACCAATTTAAAAAGTTAGTAATCATGAATGAAGGAACAGTAAAATTCTTTAACACAACCAAAGGTTTTGGTTTTATTACACCAGCAGACAACAGTGAAGATGTATTTGTACATCACTCAGGTCTAGTACACGAAATCCGCGAAAACGATCAGGTTACCTTTGACGTTGTTCAAGGTAAAAAAGGCGTTAACGCTGTGAACGTAAAAGTAGTTAAGTAATCCATATCGGGATATCCCGGCTATAGAATACAATGCTGATGCCTGCAGATCTATGATTTGCAGGCATTTTTTGTACTAATTTTTGTGGCCTTTAGGTTGATACTTCACTTCATTGGAAAGCTTACCCCCAGATGCTAATTCGTCCAAGTTCTGTAGTGTAGTTTCAGAAATATGTACCAGCGCCTCATTGGTAAGGAATGCCTGGTGTCCCGTAATTAGGACATTTGGGAATGTCATCAATCGTGCTATTTGCTCATCCTGAAGGATCTCTTCCGATCGGTTTTGAAAAAAGAGGTCTTCTTCTTGCTCATAAACATCAATTCCCAGATTTCCTACTTTTCTGCTTTTCAAGGCGTTAATAACTGCTTTCGAATCTATCAAGGCACCTCTGCTAGTATTGATCAATACTACGCCATCTTTCATGTGTGACAGTGTGTTTTCGTTGATCAGATGAAAGGTGTCAGCATTCAATGGGCAGTGAAGAGATATAATATCACTTTCAGCTAATAGCTCTTCAAGCGGCATGTACCTTACACCCATTCTTTTGAGTTCTTCATTTTCATAGATGTCGTAGGCAAGGACCTTGCATCCCATACCCAACATGATTTTGCAGAATGCCTTGCCTATCGCGCCTGTACCGATTACTCCAGTAGTCTTTCCATTAATATTGAATCCTGTGAGTCCTTCTATGGAATAGTTATTGTCTCTCACACGATTATAAGCCTTGTGGGTTTTTCGGCTTAGTGTCATTAAAAGAGCTAGAGCGTGCTCAGCAACTGCTTCTGGACTATAGGCAGGCACACGGCATAATTTGATATCCAATTTTGCAGCCATTTTCAGGTCAACCTGATTATAACCAGCACATCTTAGGACAATGGCTTTGATGCCCATCTCATGGAGCTGATCCAGTATGGTTTCGTCCAGGCAATCATTTACAAATGTGCAGATTGCATCATGGCCTTTTGCAAGAGCTACCGTGTTTCTATCGAGTTTGGCCTCGAAATAGGTTACTTTGTGCTTGTAATCAGGCAGCAGATGATCGAAGCTCTGTCTGTCGTAGGATTTGGTACTGAAAAAGGCAACTCTCATGGCGATTTTGAACGAAGTTGATAGATGGAAAAGCGAGTAAACTCTTCCTCAATTTCAGAATTTTCACGCTCTTGAACTAGAATTTTGTTGTCAGGGAGTGAAAGAACTAAACTCCCCACTATCCCTGCCAGCTCCTGTGGTACCTGTTTGCCATTTCGAAAAACCAATATCCTTTGTTCCTTCGTATCAAATTTCCCCACATAGGGTTTCTCTTCAGTATGTCTGCTGTCAAATTCTGCCTGGGTTATTCCCGTAAAATATTGTAAGATGTATATGGTATTACCCAAGTTAAAAAGCTTCTGATTTCTTGCCGATAATCTGTTTAACGCGCTTGCACTTTCATCCGAAAAAGAAGTACCTACAGGAACGGGGGAATAGGTCTTGAATTCCGAATGAGAAATTGGAATAGATCTGTTCAATGAGAAATCCGGTAAATTATAGATTAGTATTTTTCTTTCTAAATCATGGACAAGCACCAATTCATTGCGCTCATGGTCGATAAAAAATGATTTCCCCATTAATTCGGTGTAGATGTTTTCTGTTGAATTATAAATAGAACTGGATTCGTAAGGAACGACACTTTTCACCGCACCGCTTTGTAGGTTTAGCTGATAAAAATTCTGAAGCGTATCTTTCCCTTCTTGGTCATGGATAAGATAAGTTGCCGTGAGGTAGTTGCTTGGCCCCACCAATAACTTAGTAGTGTCATTATTTTGAAAATATGGTGGTCTGCCCAGTGGCGTATTAGCGCGGATAGGAAGAGGGGACATGATTCTATGCTGATGTAAAATTCCGTAGTTTTTGTCATAGCTGATTACCTGAAAAGGCAATTCCACGATTCTTTGTCCGTCGGGACCAAAACCTAAACCTATTGGATTCCAGTTTCCATACAATCCAGGTCCATCCCCTTTCTTATGTTCACGTGCTAGAATTTCCCCGTCTTCTGAAATCTCAAGGATATCATCTTCTGTAAGGGAATAGCCTAAGTAGATTTTTTCTTCCGGACTATAGTCAAGAATATTTATTCTGGTAAAATTATTGACTTGAAAGGAATCTACTTTGACGATTTCATAGCTTATTTTATCAAGAGCTGAGGTGTCATTAGCACCATCATTTTTAGTGGTGCAGCCAGCAGTAAATAATAGGATTAATATGTAAACTATAAGGGTAGAACAATCGGGGTTTTTCATTTTCGTATATTTCGTAGATCTACTAAATTTTCGTTTAATATAGATTGAATATTACAAAAAGCCTATTTTCTATAAATTATTTAGCGATGTGATTAGCAATTGCCAAGAGATTTAGAATTTTTTGATGAATCTCCCTAGATTGGCAAAAAATCAAACAACTATGAAAAAACTTATTTACTTCCTTCCCTTACTTTTGGCATTCTCTTGTGCTCAAAAGGAAGAAAAAAATACCGAAAACGAAATCACAGAAGAAATACGAGAAGAACCTATGACTGCAAAACCTGATTCAGTACTACGACACAATGTTTTTTTTAGCTTCAAAGAAACGTCCTCACCAGAAGATATCCAATCAGTAGTGGATGCTTTCAGGAACCTTCAGAATGAAATAGAAGGAATCGAAAATTTTGAATGGGGTACAAATTCCAGTCCCGAAGGATTAAATCAGGGGTTGACTCATGCATTTGTTCTCACTTTCCATTCAGAAGAAGCGAGAGATGCCTATTTGCCCCACCCTGCTCATGCCGCGTTTGGTGAGATCCTTGGGCCTCATTTGGATAAGGTGACTGTGGTAGATTATTGGACAAGACCTTAGCTATTGATCAAAGGGCAAAGCTGATCCATCAGTTTTGCCCGAATTATTTACAGTAAGGACTTCTGTCACCACGAAGTTACTAGTACCTCTCCACGGTAGCATTCCGTTATATTCTTTGTAGCGAAGTTCCACAAATTTACCAGAAGCTCTTTCCAGTTGCTCTGCTATCTCGCTGTCTACTACACTGAACCGAAACTCATTGCTCTGCAATCCACCTGCAGTCGGACTCTGAAAGCCTTCCTGAACTACCCTGCCTTCATAAGTTTTGAATACAACTCCTTTTTTCACGAAGTAATTCAAGCTTCCTGCTTTCACACCTTCTCCAAACACAAAGTAGAATTTGTACCAAAATATCCCAGCTAAAACTCCGATTAAAATAATACCGGCAATCCACGCGAATTTTTTCATAACGAGAGAGAGTTTAGGTAAAGATAGAAATCGGCTTGATTTTTATTTTAAAAGTTATCAAAAAATATTATTTGTATCCGTTTAGCTGAACATTTGTACGTGGAGGTGATGCTAGAATTCAAATTTGGCAATTCCCTTTTTCTTAAATGGGGGTGGGCAGACTAGAACCAGGCATAATTCTAGTACATGCATGCTTACGGACACTCATAAAAAATATTCCCTGTTGCTTAATTGACTAACCATAGGTAATCACCATATCCTGCAGATTCCATTTCTTCTTTGGGTATGAATTTCATTGCTGCTGAGTTCATACAATAACGAAGGTTTGTTGGTTCAGGACCATCGTAGAATACATGCCCGACGTGGCTTTTGCCAAACTTACTTCGGACTTCCACTCTGAGCATACCTAGATCGTCGTCAGTCGGCTTTTCAAGTGCTCTGGCATCAATTGGCTTAGTGAAACTCGGCCACCCAGATCCTGATTCATATTTGTCTTTGGAACTGAAAAGAGGAGCTCCTGAGACAATGTCAACATAGATTCCTTCTTCATGATTGCCATTGTATTCATTCTGAAAGGACAATTCTGTGGCATCCTCCTGTGTTACTTCGTACTGTAAATCCGTTAACCTCTTTTTCAACTCAGATTTGGAAGGTGCAGGATATTTCTTGTCAGATAGTTCTGGCCAGTGGGCTTTGATGAATTTGTCTCTACCGGATCCATTTCTATACGCATAATAATCCGTGGGACTTTTCTTGTAGTAATCCTGATGATACTCTTCAGCGGGGTAGAAGTTGGTGTACTTGATCAGCGGAGTAGCAATAGGCTTGTCGAATTTTCCGGACTTGTCCAACAATTTCTTAGATTCTTCAGCAACTGTTTTCTGAGTAGCGTCATGATAGAAAATTGCAGATTCGTATTGAGAACCCCGGTCATAAAATGAGCCTCCCACGTCCGTTGGATCATACGTTTGCCAGAATATATCCACCAATTCAGAGTAACTAATTACTTCAGGGTCAAATGTGATTTGGACGGATTCTCTATGAGATGTTCTGCCATTGGATACTTCGCTATAGGTAGGGTTCTTTTCCTTACCGCCGGCATATCCAGAAATCACAGTAATAATTCCGTCGATTCCTTCAAAAGGTGCCTCTACACACCAGAAACATCCGCCGGCAAAAGTCGCTAATTCAGTTTTCCCTTGATAATTAGCGAGTTTGTCCACATCTGCCGAATTGATTTCGCTATTACCTGTTGGGGTATTACCGCAGGCGAAGGTTATTCCAAGCAGTAATCCTATTGCTGATAAAATAAGTTTATTTGATTGAAGCATGACTTTGGTTCCTTTTTTAATTTTGAGAATTTTGGCCTCTTAATAGGTCAATTTAGCAATTCTACTTTTAGGGAGTAAGCTAAAATACGAGCACTAGGTGTTCTTGGTTTGACCTCCAGCATGTATTATTTGAGAAAATTAGAATAAACTGATGACCGGGTCTAGTGAGAGCCATTATTCAATAGTTATCATTGGATGTACCTATCAAGTGATGGTTCAACAATAAGCCTAGGGTTTTAGATTAAAAGCTAATCTAAATTAAAATAATTCCTCAAAGTTCATTTTCAAGACTCTCACGCATTTACATTAGGTTCTATCAAGACAGGTTTTGAATAAAATGAAGCTTAAGGTGCACGCTATTTCATTTCACGTATTCCTGGCTTTTGGGGAGAAATTGTCTTTGCAATCACTCTGTTTATCCTAAATACTAAGTTCACAAAAAAAGCCAGCGGATTGTATTCAGATGAATTCAATCCGCTGGTTTAAATTTCTTGTAGAGTTGTAACTTTTACTTCAAAAAGGGCGTGAAAATCTCTTTCCAAAGAGCGTATCCTTTTTCATTCATATGGAGGTTGTCTTCTATAAAAATATCTGATCTAGGATTGCCTGAATCATCGAGCATGATATCCCAGACATTCACAATATTTACATTATCATGTGTAGTGGCATATTGTCTAATCAGGTCGTTCAATGCCTCATAGGACGCTTTTTTGTCCCAGCGGGAAGGACTTGGTTTAGCCGCAATCAGATTCACAATTGTATTTGGATACATTTGGTGGATTTGAGTGACCAAATCATCAAAATTTGCCATGATTGTGGATACTTCCTGACCTGCATTGATATCGTTGTCACCTTCGTAGATGAAGACTTTGGATGGTTCGAATCGAAGCACAGTTTTATCTATGTGAATCAAAAGTTGATCTGCGCGAGATCCACCAAAAGCTGAGTTGATAATAGCTACATTTGGAAATTGTTCCTGAAGATTTTTCCACATTCTCACACTGGAACTTCCGGTGAAAACTGCACTTCCCTTTTCCCAGCCGGCATCATCTATCTCTTTCGCACGTTTATTTACTTCCTCCTGGAAGGGAACGTCCTGAGAAAAGCTGAATTGTATGGCTGAAAGAAACAGGAAAGAAAGGAGTATGGATTTGTATGTTTTCATAACTTAAATATAAGAATGTGACCTATGAAATGTGAAATTCTTTTTCCTCATATTCTTTTTCCTCGATATCCTGGACAGAAATGATCAGTTAAAGTCCGGTTACGGACAGTTCGGTCATTCCAGAAGGATTGTCCGCGGATTGGGAATAAACTCTTTTCGTAACATTTTTTCGCGTAATTAGGAGTGTGGAGGCCGGTTTTTTGAAATTTAGTCACAAACCGCTGACTGGGTTGAGGTCCTCATCTTTTTTGGAGGAGTTTTAGCGTTATCTATTTACTCAGATCAACCTAATTTCCCCACATGGAGCACATTACTCGTTTTTTCTGGTTTTGTAGTGGAGCTAATTTCTCTCTGCTCAAGAGGTCACCAACTGAATCCAATAAATATATAGGCATCGGTGCTACAGTATTTTTCACTGGAGTTCTGGCTGCTTTGGCAGCGGGGTATGCTTTGTTTACGGTTTTCCAGTCGGTATGGCCGGCGATATTCTTTGGCTTGCTATGGGGACTGATGATTTTTAATCTGGACCGATTTATTGTATCCAGTATGCGGAAAAAGGAAAATTCCTGGTCCGAATGGAAATTGGCTATACCTAGACTAGTATTGGCGGTTTTGTTAGCTCTAGTGATTTCCAAGCCATTGGAAATCAAAATGTTCGAAAGGGAAATTGATCGGAAGATAGATGAAAAAAGGACTGAATTTATTACAGAGTCCAAAGTTAATCTGGCTAAGGGTTTTCCAGAAATTCGGGAATTGGAAGCTAAAATAGACACGCTGAAGGCAGAAGTGACTGATTTTGTAGCCTATCGTGATCAGCTTCAAGACGAATATGATGCAGAACGATTTGGGGAGAAAACCACAAGTACAAGTGGAATTGTTGGTCTGGGAAGTAACGCCAAAAAGAAAGAGCAACAACTCGATGCTGCTCAAGCGACGTTGGATGATTTAGTAGAGAGGAATCAGATTAGAATTGATACCCTGGAAGCTCAGATCCGTGAATTTGTAGCTTTGCGTCAACGGGAATTTGAAAAACAGCAACCAGGGATCGAGGGGTTTGACGGATTGGCGGCTAGGATGGATGCTTTGGATTCCTTAACTGAAGAAAGCTCAGCAATGGCAATGGCCAATATTTTCATCATGTTGCTTTTTGTAGCTATCGAAACTGCACCCATCTTTGTGAAATTGATCTCACCACGTGGGCCTTATGATGAGTATTTGGAACTTCATGAAGATAAAGTTAGGCTTTTCAAAGGTGAAAAATGGACTTTTGCCAAGGGAGAATCTGAAGCTAGAGTAGGTTATTTTCAAGACACCCACTTTTATGCAACGGATCTTCAGAAGGAGAAAACCAATCGAAAAAATAAGGCTCAAGCTGATGCTGAAATAGCCAAGATTGATTCGGAATTTAAGGTTTAGCAGTTTTTGGGTGTGTTGGTTTATATAGGGTATGATTACTAGTGTCTGATTTTTAGTGTATTGCAAAAAAAGTGGCTTATTAGATAAGTTTTACGTATAAAAAAAAATATATACGTAATAAAGCCAACGGTTATGGATGCGAAAGTCACACTATCATTTAACAAAGATGTAATAGATCGGGCGAAGTCTTTTGCCGAAGAAAACAGCATCAGTCTTTCTAGGTTGACAGAATATCTCTATTCCAAGATTACCTCTAAAAACTACAAGTCTCTTGAGGAGTTACCCGTTTCTGATTGGGTTGATTTTGTCGCTGAGGGCAGAGTCGAATACCGAAAATCTCAAACTAGAAAAGAGTTGAAAGATGGGTTTTTCTCGTCCAAGAAATGAGGATTTTCCTTGATGCGAATATCTTGGTCTCTGTCTTGAACAAGGAATACCCTTTATTTCCGATTTCTTCGCGGGTATTTAGTTTGGCTGACCGCTCTGGGATCAGTCTTTACACTTCTCCAATTTGTCTCGCAATAGCATTTTACTTTTCTGAAAAGAAATCTGATTCCGATATTGCGAAGCTGAAGATCGAAATGCTGTCCAAAAAGATTTCAATGACTGTGGTGGATCAAATGGTTTGTGATCATATGTTATCTGACCGGCAAGTGCAGGATTTTGAAGATGGCTTGAAGTATTACTCTGCTTTGGGAAGTGATTGTGAAGTCATCGTAACAGAAGATTTGGGTGGGTTTTACTATTCCAAAATACCTGTGCTGGGATGTGAGGATTTTTTGAAGGAATATATCTTTTGACTACTTTTTAGTTCGTCTGAGTTTTTTTCACTACCACATCCAGTTGATCCATTGTACGGCTTACAGATTTCCATTCTGCAAAACCGACTATTTTCACCATAAATAATAAGAATTTCCCTGGATTGATCAACTTGTTGGCGAGTCTGGCAATGTTTATGTCCCGCTCACTAATAGAGGCGATTCGATCTTCGCACCCGTGATATTCACCGGCGTATTTCCAGGCACCATCCCGTGCAAGCTGTATGGAGAAATTGAGGAGCATTTCATCGCGGCCTTTTGCCAAGGGAATTAACCAGCCAAATATTGGAGACACGTTGCCGATGTTGGTTTTGACACCTTCTACCAATTCTGAAAGAACCGCATTGATTTTATTGAAGTCGTTCTGAATGCCTGCGATAGGCTGCGTTCCCATTGTATCCGCAGCTGATATCCCAAGGTCCAAATTGATGTGTGCGTTGATACCAAGGAACAAGTGCTGCAGTACCAGGTATTTACTGGTCTTGCTTGCTTCAAATGCTAAAAACCAGCTTTCAGTAGGCTTCTGGCCATTTTTCCAAGAATCGTAAGCGTTAATAAATCTACTTGCAAAAAGCACATCCAACTTTTCCATTCTTGGATTGTCTTCAAATTCCCGGACCAGGATGCCATCACGAATTCTGCGTGTCACTTGCCTATAAAGGATGGAAAAATAACCTATGCGAGACTGATTGCTTTTACACTCAGCTACAATTTGATCCATTCGGACCAGTACCTCATCTATCGTTTTCATATGATTATAATTTGTCTTTTAAGGGCCATATGGAATCTCGCATGCATTATAATCATCCCAGTGTGTGACATTTTCGTCATGCTCGATTTCATCTGATTATGATTTGATTTTTAAAGAACAGATGGAATCTCACACACTGAATAATCATCCCGATTTGTGTCGTTTTCGACGTGCTCGATTTCATGTGTTATAATTTTGTTTCAAAGGTCATAACCTGTCCCGTGACGTAGGAAGCGTAGCCTGTCCCGAACACGTTCGGGATCTGACTACCGTTCTTTAGGCAGGAAATTTAGCACGGTTAGTAATCATTCCAGTGTGTGATCATGCATGTCATGCTTCAGGCATGCTCCATTTTACCTCATTGTTTTAGGAAAAAGTTTTCCAGAATATCTCCTACAAAATAGGCGACAAGAGCAGCCAAAAGCCCTAAAGCTACCGTTTCGAAAATACTTCGAAAAACAGGAGTCTGGTTGACGATGCTTTTAAGCCAACCAATAACCCAAAATGCTATGCCAGTTAATATGCTTGTCCACAGGAAGATATTGATGTCAGAAGGGTAAAAAAACTCCCATAAATAGATCAATAAAGGAATAAATCCGACTGAATTAAATGAGATAAAGGTGGCGACTCCAATTTTAAATGGGTTCTTCGTCTCTTTAATCATATTAAGTTCGTCTTTCATCATTTCGCTTACCCAGAGTTTTTTATCAGAAGTGATCTGAGTCACTATTTGCTCTAGAAGTTCTCCTTTGAACCCCTTTTTCTGATAGATTTCACTGATCTCTCTGCGCTCTTCATCAGGAAGGTTTTCTATCTCCCAGTACTCAATATTCTCATGTTTTTTGAAATTTTCACGCTCACTTTTGGCTGATAAGTATGCGCCCACGGACATCGAAAATCCATCCGCAAGCAAGTTGGCAAAGCCTAGAATCAAAATAATCCCCGAATCTAAATTAGCCCCAAATCCACCGGCGACGACAGCAAAAGTGGTCACTGCTCCATCAATTCCTCCATAAACGAACTCTGACAGGTATTCTTGTAACTTGCCAAAACCGATATTGTCCTTGTGTATAGTAGATTCTTTCATTAGCGAAGGTTTTGCAGAAAGAAGTGCTTTATATTTTCACCCATTACTGCTTTTATTTCTGATTTTGTAAATCCCGCTTTCAGCATTTCATCCACCAGCAATGGAAAGCCTGTAATATCGAAAGGAACGGCTACTGAACCATCATAATCTGACCCCAGCGCGACATGTTCTACTCCCACCAGATCACGCACATGTTTGATAGATGCAATGATGTTTGGCAATTCTGGAACTCCGACAGCTCCATCAAAAAAAGCAATACCGATAATCCCTTTGTTTTTTGCAATTTTCTTGATCTGTAGATCGCTGAGATTTCTTTGAGAGTCCAATACAGCCCTTACTCCGGTGTGGGAAATAATGACGGGTTTATTAGTCATTTCCAAAACATCATCTACAATTGCTGGCGAACAATGAGCCAAATCCACCAAAATCCCCAATTCATTCATCTTTGTAACTACTTCTTTGCCAAAATCCGTTAATCCTGCCTGGCTCTGACCATGCGCTGATCCTCCAAGTTCGTTGTCAAAAAAATGGGTGAGTCCTATCATTCTCACACCTGCTTCATGGACGCGATCCAGATTTCCCAATTTTCCTTCCAATGCATGGGCACCTTCTATACCCAGCATTCCGCCAATGATAGTTTTGTCGGCTTTTCTTGCTTCAATCAATCTGGCAAGATCTGATTTGCTTTTAATGAAAATAGCCTTACTCCCTTCATCTGAAATATAGTCTGCTAGATTTTCAGATTGTGAAAGCGTACGGTTGATAAGGCTAAACCAATTGGCTGGAGATTCGCCTTTTGCGATGGTGAGGGGAGTGATGTTATCAAACGTATCGGAGCTATTACTTTGCATGTTTTGACCTGAAGGAGACTTAGAGACTATGGTAAACATCTCCAATGCAACATTTGCTTCCCGCATCCTGGGAAAATCGACTTGTCCCCGACTTCCCCTTTCGGTCAAATCTCTACCCCAAAGCAATGCATCACAGTGCAAATCTGCGATAAAATCCAATTCATCATAAATCGATTGGGCTACTGCTGAAGTGGAATACGGTGCAGGCGTTTTTACCGGATTTCTTTGAGATTCGATATAAGGTGGGACTATAAAAGTAGCGGCAAAGTAAAGCAGCAAGATTGCCCCCAGAACAATAATTAAATTTTTCATAGCAAGTGATTACACTTCTGAAGATAATGAAAAATAGGATTTGAGCTTAGAAAAACACCTTGGATACAAATAGGTTGGGATATTCTGACATTGCTAAAGCAATATTGCCTAAAGAGGAAGAAGGAACTTAGGTGTTTCTGAAAAAAAATAATTGTTTGTTTTTGGGCGCTTTAAAACATTTTCATTATGTTTAACAAAATATAAAGATCAAAAAAACAAATACACAGCAAGGATTACAAAAGTATATTTGGTTTTAGATGATTGACAATAGACCCACTCTCGGGGGCTTTTTCCAAAAAGCTCCCTTTTTTTATGCTTATGTTTTTTAACATTTTGTTAATATTTAAAAAGGTGGTTATAAAAATCTTTGATTTAGATCAAAATTTTGTAAAGATCCGGAAAACTGGTTAAAAAGAGTTAATAAATCGAAGTTGAATCTATTAGGATGGAAATTTGGTGTAATTGGAAAAGACTTTTCAAAAATTCTGAATATCCTTTTTTGAAGAATTAAAATACGGAGCTGATTTTTTGAGAGGTATTCTGCATTTGTATAGACTGGCTTTTCATCAAACCTCAGATCCCATATACAATAGAATGGCAAGATTCCAACAACTTCTGTTTCAGGAGGAATTTTGATATTGAGCACATCCTAATCGTCTCTGAGATGTATTGGTATCTGAGTAAAAACTTCCCGTACTTTGAATTGTCCAGAAAGTCCATTTTTATTCTGATATTTTGGTGCAGATTCGATTCTATTACCTTAAATGTTTAGGCTTCTTTCAAAGCTACCTACTTCGACCGAGATATGTTAGGATCCGTATCCTTGTAGAGGCAGAGAAATTAAGTCTCCGGTTTTCCTTTCAAGATCGCATAATTCAGGTAGAGCATAGGCCAAGAACCGCATTCATCGGCCTGACTCGATAGTTAGTGTTTTAATGTAAGAGTTTTGGATAAGGCTGTATTTTGCTTAATGATATAATCTCTACTAATGTTTTAAAATTAAATTAAAATTCTTTACAATTGGGGGATCAAAGTAAGTTGAGGCGATAAACGCTGCAAAAGTTTACACGTTGATTTGGCTGGTTAAAGTAATTTATCCCATTATTTGATTTCTTATGGAGTCCCTATGATAAAAGCCCATATCAGCTCATTAATTTCTCTTACCATTATATTTTTTTTATGCATTCAATATTCTGTTTTTAGCCAGGTTAGAGTACCATTTGCAGAGAGAGCATCAGCTTCCAATCCTAGCAGAAAAACATTTCATGTTAAAGGTGATTTCGTATTAATCGGCAATACTAATTTGAGCCTTGCCAATTATTCAGATGATCTGATGAATGATAATTTGCTGCTATTCGAAGATGTAGATGGAAATAACAGTACGATCAACTCTTCTTCTGCAGTGCTTAATTTCCCGAAAGAAAATGGAGCTGATGCAAGCTGCTCCAATGTTTTATTTGCAGGGTTGTATTGGTCTGGTCGCGGACCTACGGAAGATGTATATTATTTGAACGATCAGAACGGATTTCCAAAAAAGATGGATAGAAGGGAGGTGAAACTGTTTGGCCCAGATGATCCGGTAGGAGGTAAATTCAGCGCTGGAGATAACGACATCCGATATACATATGGGCTTGATTTAGATAATGATTTGGGCTTGTATGTGGGTTTTGTGGAAGTCACAGATTACATCAGGCAGCATGGCGAGGGTGAATATACAGTAGCCGACCTTGGGGCGCTTGAAGGAACGAACTACCATTATGGGGGTTGGTCTCTGGTGGTTGTCTATGAAAATCCAGTGATGGAAAACAGGAGCATAACGGTTTTTGATGGATATGCTTTCGTGAGAGGTAGTGTGGTAGCTGATTTTACCATTCCTATTTCAGGATTTTCAGCTGTGGATAATGGGCCAGTAAATATGAAATTGGGAATTGCTGCCGGTGAGGGAGACGTTGCTGCTTTGGGAGATTATTTTGAAATAGAGCGCGGTGTTAATACCAATGATTTCGTCAGACTTTCTCATGCTGGAAATTCTCCTGACAATTTTTTCAACTCAAGCATTCTCACCGGGGGAAATCCAAGAAACCCGAATTTAAAGAATAATACAGGGATGGATATCTCGGTTTTTGATGTTCCGAATGCAGGAAACAGCATCATTTCAAATGGGCAGACGAGCACACGATTCCGATACGGCACCGATGGAGATGCCTATGTTATCTATAATATCGTTATGGCTGTAGATGCTAATGAGCCTGAGGTGCAAGGGTATCACTATGTGAAAACTATAAATAACCAGGCTTTCGATGCATCAAAAAGTATGGTTCCAGGTGACGAGCTGGAAATAGTTGTTGAAATCAAAAATACCGGTGGAGTTAAACTTGAAGATTTGCTATTGGAAATAAACCTTCCTGAAGGATTGGAATATGTATCTTCTAGAGGGGAGTATTTTTTTGCAGGTAACTCAGGAAAGCAACCTGCGCAGGTTTTACACCAAGTAAGATGGGAATTAGGACAAATTCCATTGCCAAAAAATGCGGATGATCTAATGGCAACACTTACCTATAGCCTTCGAGTGACTGATAGGTGTGAATTATTGATTGACACGTGCAGCGCTAATTTTGTTCTCGACGGACAAATTCAGGGAATTAATAAGGATTCTGGAAAACCAATTCCCACTACTCCCTTGCTGGTGGGATTCAGTGAGGATTCGAAATGTTTTAATTCACCGATTTTCGAACCGATCGAAATACAGGTAGATGCGGGTGAATTCCTGAAAAATAAATGTGGATATGAATCCGGTGAACCAAAGGTCATAATCTGCACAAGTCAAGGAGATACGGAGATCTCGCCATC
Source organism: Algoriphagus resistens (assembly GCF_001442615.1). GTDB lineage: Bacteria > Bacteroidota > Bacteroidia > Cytophagales > Cyclobacteriaceae > Algoriphagus > Algoriphagus resistens. The sequence goes on from NZ_LMXN01000016.1 coordinate 111,768, forward strand.
TATTTATTTAACGGATGTATTTCCTGCCGGAACCAGATATTACAATGAATTTCCTCTTACCAGCACGACTATTGAATACGGAAATGGGATAAATTTCCTACCTGATTACCAAGCCATTTATTATGCGGTGATACCTGATGGAACTTGTCCAATAGGCTTTGGCTTTGCAGTTAGTGAAGTAGAAATAGAGGTGGCTATTGAGGATGGCTCTTGTCAGCCATCTACTCCAGAGCGGAAAGTGAGCTTGTCAATAAGTAATGGTGTTGCACCATATTCTGTTATTTGGGAAGAGGGAGGTGTGCCTACTGCAGAAACTGATAGAGCTTTATTGCCTGGGCTACATCGCATATCTGTAGTAGATCAGACCGGTTGTATTGCTAAAAAGGATGTGCTGATACCTAAGGCAAAACTATTCTCGGTCGAGCTTACCAAAAGCTCTTTACCAGGGGATTGCCCAGAGGAACCCGGATTGACAGTCCGGTTGGTCATTACCTCTGAATCAACAAGTGAACACATGGTTACTATCGAAGGGGTATTGTTGTCAGGCGAGAAATTTAGATTGATAGATTTGGAGTTGCCAGAAGGGAATTATGAGTATAATGATCTTTTGCCGGGTACCTATACTGTGGAGATTGAAAATCTGGAAGGCTGTAGTCAAGTGGAGTCTTTGTACATTGGAGAAGAAGACTTCGTTTATTTAAAAGCCGATTATGTATACAATAGTGAATCTCTTGTAAATGAAGGATTGTTGAATTTTAACTATCCGGTTAGCTTTGATAATCACTCTCAAGGCAGTTCAATCCTGATGTATTTTTGGGATTTTGGAGATGGAAATACAAGTTCGGATTCTGATCCAATCCATCAATACTCTGCCCCAGGGGACTACATAGTTCGCCTAGAAGTGAGCGATTTGTTAGGCTGTGTGAAAGAAATTAGTAAATCATTGAAAATTACCGGGGCACAGTATGTTCGAATGCCCGACGCATTTACTCCAAATGGAGATGGTCGAAACGATTATTACTTCCCTGTATTCAATCAACTGCAATTCATTGAATTCTCTATTTTTAACCGTTGGGGGGAAATGATATTCTATTCCCAAAACCAGGAGTCTCAAGGGTGGGATGGTAATTTCAAAGGAAAAGAAGCGCCAATTGGTACCTACATTTACAAAGTGAATTATCTGTATGAATCAGAAGGAGCGAAGCCTAAAACTCAAACAGGAAGCTTTGTCTTGATAAAATAAGAGCTACTGAGGGGTGGCCAGAATATTACAGAAATCTGGAAGTTGATCAATTTTACTCAAGGAACCTCTGATGCCTATTTTCGAAAAAGAGTAGTTAAAGGGTTTTAGCAATTCTAAAATATCTTCGGGAAGATAGCCGCCAGCTATACAAGCATCCTTGTTGATTTCCAGAAGAAGAATTGGACGGTATTTTTTAAGTGTATTAAGAGATCCTTTGAGCACCTGAAGTTCTGCCCCTTCAACATCTACTTTAAGGAAGTTTACTTCTTCTATACTTAGCTCATTTAATTGTTTGTCCAGCGTATCAAGCTCTATTTTACCCAATTCAATGCTGAACTTATCGGTAGTATAAATAGTGTTGGTGCCCTCGTTAGAATCCTCACTCGCGTAAAGTATCACTTCTCCTTTTTTATCCGAAAGCCCGAGCTGAACAGGAGTAACAGATTTTTGAAATGATTTATTGAGTCGGATGTTTTCTTTCAATTGGCCAAAAAGCTGGGGCATGGGTTCAAAAGCGACTACTTTTCCGTGATCACCAACTTTCCTTGCTGCCCAAAGGGAATATTCTCCCTGATTCGCACCTACATCGATAAAGGTGTCTCCGGCCTTTAAGAACTTCTCCAAAACGAAAATTGGGGCCCAGTCGTGCGCACCTCGCCAGTAGATGGCATTGCCCATCTGCTTGGAAATATCCACCTTCATCGATACACCCCTAAATTCGAAATTCCTCCAATTTTCCCCACTACTTGAGGAAGAGAAGAATTTCCGAAACAATTTGGTGACAAAAAAGCCACCAGGAATCACGTATAAATTCCTTGAGATTTTGCTTAAGAAGTGTTCCATTAATTGGTGTATGACTCGCCTGTAAATCGCTCTAGAGACTCAATTAATTTCTGTTCTCTTCCCCGCAGCGAATAGTTAGCTTGAATATGAAGTCGTGAATTTATGGAAAGTAAATCTTTATTGGGAGCATTGAGCGCTTTATCAATGATAGGAATTGCGACTTCGAGTGATTTATTGGCGATAATAAATCCTGAATCCCCAACAATCATGGGGATGTGATTTGTGCCAGATCCTATAGGGATTGCTCCGCACAGCATTGATTCACAGAGTGCACAGCCAAAACCTTCGAAGCTGGAAAGTTGGAAGTAAAATTCGCTTTTTTGATACCAGCTTTTTAATTGTTCGGCAGAAAGAAACCCTAGAAAATGTACGTTAGGTGCTCTTTCAAAGATGATTTCTGAACTCTGTACGCCTGCAAAATAGAAACTGCAACTAGGATATTCCTTAGCAATTTCAAGAATTAGATCCCCGCCTTTTAAGGTGAACTGACTCGCAGACATGACAGCTAAGAAACTGTTTTCTATTCGGTTTTTGTCAGTTGGAAAGGTCCATTGATTTTCATCAAGTCCATTGTAAATGACTTCGATTGGGGTTTTGAGTCCAGGGAAATGATGAAAAAGTCCTTGTTTTTTGGAGGTGACCCCAGGATCGAAAAGCAACTCGGTTTCGATCAGAGATTCACTCACAGGAAAGATTGCAGTGGCCCTTCTGTAACTGAAATTACAAATTCGTTTGAGCAAACTGATTCGAAGGCTTCCGTAGTTAATCTCAGGAATGGATGCGCAATCTGTGCCGTGAGTGACGATATATACTTTTTTGGAAAATACCTTTCCAAAGATGGTTGCCCAAAAAGCCCAGTATCCTCCAAAATTGACAAGTATAAACTTTGACCCCGAAATACTGAAAAGCATATCGAAGAACTGAGTAATGAAATTGAGCGGTGCAAGTTTTTTATTGCTCCAAGGCTGATTGATGACTTGAACTTGAAAATACGCTGACAGTATCCTGATGTCACTTTTTACAAATGACTGCATGGATGGTGTGATGTAGAGTATTTTTGGTTGACCCATTTAGCCTTTGGGAGAATAAGCTATTTGTTTGAACAGTTTTTAAACCACCAGATTCACAATTTTACCTGGCACAATAATAATCTTCTTTGGAGCTTTGCCTTCCAGCCATTTTTGTACGGTTTCCTCTGCCAAGGCAGCTTCTTGGATCTCATCTTTGGAAAGTGAAAGATCAAGATTAAGTTTAGCTCGCATCTTCCCGTTTATCATCACGGGATACTCAAAAGTACTTTCTTTCAGGTAGGCTTCGTCAAAGACAGGAAAAGTAGCTTCGGTAATAGAAGTTTCATGGCCCAAAAGGCTCCAAAGTTCCTCCGCAATATGCGGTGCATACGGAGACACCAGCAGGGCTATTGGCTCCAATATTTTCCGCTTATTGCACTTCAAGGCTGTCAATTCATTCACACAAATCATAAAGCTTGATACAGAAGTGTTGAAAGATAGGTTGGCCATGTCTTCTTCCATTTTTTTCAGTGCTTTGTGAAGCGCTTTATATTCTTCCTTGCTAGGCTCGCTATCCGATACCTTAAATTCACCGGAGTTTGTATGATATAGATTCCAAAGCTTACGAAGAAACTTGAAAACGCCATCGATTCCGTTTGTATTCCATGGTTTGAATTGCTCCAAAGGTCCTAAGAACATTTCGTACAATCTCAAGGTGTCCGCTCCATAACGTTCGATTATATCGTCTGGATTCACCACGTTGTATTTAGACTTGGACATTTTCTCAACTTCCGCCCCGCAGATGTATTTGGAGTCTTCTAAGATAAATTCTGCATTGATCAGATCTGGTCGCCATGCTTTAAATTTATCCAGGTTCAACTGATCATTATGGACAATATTCACGTCCACATGCATGGCAGAAGTATCGTATTGATCTTTTAAGCCATAGCTGGCAAATTGGTTAGTGCCTTTGATTCTGTAGACAAAGTTTGACCTTCCCTGGATCATTCCTTGGTTGATCATCTTCTGGAACGGTTCCTCAACACCTACCAAACCAAGATCATAAAGGAATTTGGTCCAGAACCTAGAATATAAAAGGTGTCCTGTCGCATGCTCAGAACCTCCAATGTATAAGTCTACTGCACCCCAATAGTCTGTTTTTGCTTTATCCGCAAACACATTCTCATTCGTTGGATCAGTATACCTAAAGAAGTACCAGCTTGAGCCTGCCCAGCCTGGCATTGTGCTTTTTTCCAAAGGAAATTCTCCTTCAGATGTTTTGTAAGTCCAATCGGTCGCCCGGGCAAGGGGCGGTTCGCCGTCTTCAGTGGGTAAATATTTATCTACCTCAGGCAATACCAAAGGCAGATCTTTTTCTTCAATTAAATAGGGCAATCCATCTTTAAAATAGACTGGCAGTGGCTCTCCCCAATAGCGCTGGCGGGTGAAGATCGCATCCCGCATTCTATATTGGATTTTTCCTTTGCCTATCCCTTTCTCTTCCAGGAATTCAATGGCTTTGGACATAGCCTCTTTCATGTAAAGATTGGAAATGAAGCCTGAATTGATGATTAAACCGCCTTTTCCTGGGAAAGAACCATCTTCCATAGAGCCTTCGATTACTTGTCGGATCTCTAACCCAAAATGCTTAGCAAAGTTATAATCCCGCTCATCATGCGCAGGAACGGCCATCACTGCCCCCGTACCATATCCGGCCAATACATAGTCAGCAACCCAGATTTGGATCTCTTCACCGTTAAACGGATTGATTGCATAGGAACCTGTAAATGCACCTGATATAGTTTTGACATCACTCATCCGTTCACGTTCCGAGCGATTCTTCGCCACTTCAATGTATGCTTCAGCTTTTTCTCGCTGATCTTCAGTAATCAGCAAGGCCGCCAAATCAGACTCTGGAGCCAAAGCTAAATAAGTTACACCGTATATTGTATCCACTCGGGTCGTAAAGACTTTGATGGTTTGATCCGAATCCTTCACCTGAAAAACAACATCGGCCCCGATGGATTTTCCAATCCAGTTCCTCTGCATTTCTTTAATCGGTTCAGACCAATCGATTTTTTCTAGGTCTTGCAAAAGGCGATCAGCATAAGCGGTGATTCGCATCGACCATTGCATCATTTTTTTGCGCTCCACTGGATACCCCCCACGTTCGGAGAAACCGTCCTTTACCTCATCATTTGATAGAACAGTTCCCAATGCTGCACACCAGTTTACAGTAGTTTCGGCCAAAAAAGTCAAGCGGTATTTTAAGAGCATTTCCTGCTTTTCTCTTTCTGAAAAAGCAAGCCATTGGTCAGCGGTGAATAGTGGCGTTTCATCATCGCACACGGCTTTTATAGTGGTATTGCCTTCCTTTTCAAAATGTTTGATCAATGAATCTATCGATAGTGCTTTATCCGCGTCCTGATCGTAGTAGCTATTGAAAAGCTGCATGAAGATCCATTGTGTCCACTTATAGTAATCAGGATTAGATGTTCGAACTTCCTTGCTCCAGTCGAAAGCAAATCCGATATTTTTTAATTGCTCTGTATAACGAGCGATATTTTGCTCAGTGGTGATGGCTGGATGTTGCCCCGTTTGGATAGCATACTGCTCGGCTGGCAAACCAAAACTATCATATCCCATTGGGTGAAGTACATTGTAGCCTTTCAGTTTCTTAAAACGGCTGACAATATCTGATGCAATGTATCCAAGGGGATGTCCGACATGGAGTCCCGCGCCTGAAGGGTAGGGAAACATGTCCAATGAATAAAACTTCGGTTTGTCAGGATTTTCTTTGGCTTGAAATGTTTGGTTGTTTTCCCAGTATGCTTGCCACTTTTTCTCGATTTCTCTGAAGTTATACTCCGCCATGATTGAATTATTCGTTATTATTAAGCTGAACGCCTGCAAAATTAGAAAAATTGACGGGCTTTGGAATCCAAATTCATAATTCCTCCAACATCCAGTTTTTTCCTTTAATCAATTTTTTGAAAAATAGATGCTCCCATTTTAGTATTTTCATTCTCGACCTAACCACCAATGCTATGAAACCATCCTTGCTGAGACTCTCTTGTTGCTTTTTTATTCTAAACATTTTTGTTACTACAGGTTCTTTTGCCCAAAATAAACAAGCAGATAAAAGACTGGCTTCTCTTAAAGAGGAAGCTGCCCGATTAATTGAGTCAGAAGCTAAAATGAGCCAAGTGATGGTGGATAAGATTTTCAGTTTTGCAGAGTTGGGATTTCAAGAAATAGAATCTTCAAAATACCTCACCGGGATTCTTGCAGACAATGGGTTTACCATAGAAAGAGGGGCTTCTGGAATTCCTACGGCATGGTTTGCCATCTGGAGCAATGGGGAAGGCCCGAGGATTGCTTTGGGGTCTGATGTGGATGATATCCCTAAAGCTTCACAATATCCCGGTGTGGCTTATCATAAGCCTATTGTCGAGGGAGCACCAGGCCATGGTGAAGGTCATAATGCCGGAATCCCCCTAAACATCACAGCAGCTTTGGCTGTGAAAAAAATCATGGAGCGTGAGAATATTGGAGGTACACTGATTCTTTGGCCTGGGATAGCTGAAGAATTGGTTGCTTCAAAAGCATGGTTCGTTAGAGATGGACTTTTTGAGGATGTTGACTTATGTATTTTTACACATGTTGCAAATAACCTTGGAGTAAGCTATGGGGCTGCTTCAGGCACTGGTTTGATTTCAGTGGAATATACCTTTAGTGGTGAAGCGGCGCATTCTGCCGGAGCTCCCTGGAGGGGAAGAAGTGCACTGGATGCCGCTGAATTGATGAATGTTGGTTGGAATTATAGACGAGAGCATCTGGATCCATTAAAGCGGTCACATTCCATTTTTACCGATGGTGGAGATCAGCCCAATGTGGTCCCTTCAAAAGCTTCAATTTGGTACTATTTAAGAGATGTGAAGTATGATGGGATTATGGAAATGTATGAGGTTGCCAATAAAATGGCTGAGGGTGCAGCTTTGATGACAGATACTGAAGTAGAGTCCAGGATTCTGGGTACAGCTTGGCCTAGGCATTTCAATAAGGTGATCGCGGAAAAAATGTATGAAAATATTTTGCAAGTAGGCTTACCCGATTGGTCTGAGGCTGATCAGGAATTGGCAAAGGCGGTACAAACAGAAGTGGGTGCTTCTAAAGTGGAAGGCTTATCCACTAAGTTGGATACGCTTGGATTACCTGTGGCTGAGCTTAAATCCGGAGGTTCGGATGATATTGGAGACGTTTCTTGGGTGGTACCTACAGTGACTTTAAGGTTTCCATCCAATATTCCGGGACTTCCCGGTCACCATTGGGCTAATGCAATTGCGATGGCTACGCCAATCGCGCATAAAGGTGTGACAGCTGGTGCCAAAGCTGAGGCGATGACAATTCTGGATTTCTTGCTGAAACCGGAACTGGTAGATGAAGCTTGGGATTATTTTAAAAATGTCCAGACAAAAGAGGAAGAATATAAGCCTATGATCAAAGCTGAAGATGAAGCGCCAATTTATCTAAACAAGCGCATTATGGATCAGTTTCGGCCAGAATTGGAAAAGTTTTATTACGATGAAACAAAGTTTGACAGCTACTTGGAACAATTAGGTGTGAAGTATCCGACGTTGAAAAAATAAGCTGAAATTTTTCTCAGCTGTGGATAACGTTAATCTGCTTAACTGCAGGTATGTAATTTAGAGTTGGTGCTAGTTATTTCATTCAATGAAAACAGACCTTCCTTTTCGATTGGTAATAAGAGAAGCATCTTTTGATGAGTTGTATTTAATCCATCAGCAGATCCCGGAATTCCCTTCTAAGATAAGCATGTTGTATTATGGGGAGCGTTTAAAAAACACACTTCATCTGGCGTTGGTGGCAGAGTTGGAAGGGAAGGTTGTAGGTTTTAAGGTAGGGTATCAAGGTGACAATCATAAGACTTTTTACTCTTGGATGGGAGGTGTGATTCCCGGATTTCGTAAAGCTGGAGTGGCTTCGGCTTTGGCTAAATTCCAGGAGGATTGGGCGCGGGAGAATGGTTTCAAGAAAATATTCTTCAAAACCCGAAATCGCTTTCCTGCTATGATCAGCTTTGGGCTCAAACGAGGTTTTAAGATTATGGAAGTAATCCGTAAGGATTCCGTGGAGGATTATCGAATTGTGATGATGAAAAAGTTATAACATCAGAGGAGAAAACGTTGGTAGTCAAGCTTTCCAATATGATCACTTTTTCACTTTCCAATATAAAAAACCTTACCTTTGCGGCATCATTCACCCAGCGGTTCAATTGCCCGCTTTACCAAAAATTCAGATGAATATTGAAGAAGAAGTAGCGCAAGGGAAAAAGCTTCCGGTAATGGAAGCTTTTTATACAATACAAGGAGAAGGAAGATTTACTGGGCATCCTGCATATTTTATCCGGCTTGGAGGCTGTGATGTGGGCTGTATCTGGTGTGATGTTAAGGAATCGTGGGATTCTGGCAAGTGGCCGGTTTTATCCATAGATAAGATTGTAGCTGATGCCTTAGCGTTTCCAGGAAGGCTTGTAGTGATCACAGGCGGAGAGCCCTTAATGTATGATTTGGGGCCTTTGACTGCCTTACTGAAGGATAAAGGATTCACTACAAATATAGAAACTTCAGGAGCTCATCCTTTCTCGGGAAATTTTGATTGGGTGTGTTTTTCCCCAAAAAAATTCAAAAAGCCCCATCCATCTATTTATGCTGAAGCGGATGAATTGAAAGTGGTGGTATTTCACAAGAGTGATTTTGCTTTTGCAGAAGAGCATGCAAATCTAGTCAATTCCAATTGCGAATTACGATTGCAGCCTGAGTGGAGCAAAGCTGGGAAATTCTCTCCAATGATCATTGATTATGTAAAAAATCAACCAAAATGGAAAATTTCACTTCAAACTCATAAATTTATGGACATTCCCTAAGTCCATGCGCCCTGTTTTACTTCTTTATTTGCTGTTTTTCTCCGTCTCGATGGCTCATTCCCAGAGCTACTCGATCATTGATGGAAAAGCAATAAAAATGTACCAGGAGGGAGAGGAGCTGACTATTTCTAGGCAATATGATGCTGCAATTGAAAAATTTCAAGATGCAATTAAACGGGAGGCTTCATTTATAGAAGCTTATGTGAAGCTAGCCCAAATTCAGATTACCCAGGGCAAATTGGAGATTGCTGAGAAGACCGCAATAGCTGGAAGATCCAAACTGAGGAATCCGAAAGCAACAGCCAAACACAAAGTGGATATTGGTTGGGTTTTTATCAATTTGTATCTTCAGCAGGGAAAGTTTAAGATGGCCCATGATGAATTTAGGGAGATCGAACCGCTGTTTGAAGAGGATTTCCGCAATACCGCATATTATCGGGATATGAAAGCTCAGATGGAGTTTCTTCAGAGCCAGTTAGATAAGGTCAGCGTGATAGAGAGAGAAAGACTTGCAGATCCATTAAATAGTTTTCAGCTCCAATATTTCCCAGTTCTCACCGCCAATGGTGAACAAATTCTTTTTACCAAACGAGATGGGGTAGGCAATCATGATAAAGAGGATATTTTTATGGCCTTTATGGCTCCCGATGGAGGTTGGACCAAGCCTCAAAGTATCGCTGATGCAATAAATTCACCTTATAATGAAGGAACTTGTACGATTACCGCAGATGGAAATATTCTAATTTATACTTCCTGTGATGCACCGGATTCTGAAGGGAGCTGTGATTTATATATAGCCTATAAGCTGAATGGCAGATGGCAGCGACCGAAGAATATGGGAAAAAACGTAAACTCAAGAGCTTGGGATTCTCAGCCTTCACTTTCAGCAGATGGGAGAATATTGTTCTTTTCCTCAAATAGGAAGGGTGGATTTGGCGGGAATGACATCTGGTACAGCGTCATGCAGAAAGATGGGGATTGGGCTGCTGCCAAGAATTTGGGGGATATTGTGAACACCTCCAAAGATGAGATCTCTCCATTTATGTTTTTCAACAATGAAATTTTATTCTTTTCTTCCAACGGACATCCTGGTTTTGGTGGGATGGATATTCAGCTATCTAGAGTTAAAGATGGAGAATTTACGCAACCTGAAAATTTGGGCATGCCTATCAATGACCAATTGGACCAAGTTGCCTTGTTTATTACTGCTCAAAAAGACTACGCTTATTTTACAGAGCTAACTACCTCCAAAACAGAAAATGACCGCTCTATATTGTATAGGTTCAAGTTCCCGGATGAAATATCATTGGGGGAAAACCTGACTGTAACAGAAGGGAAAGTATTTAATTCAAAAACAGGCGAACCGATAGATGCTGCATTGTCCCTGGTGTCATTGACCAACGACAGCACCCTGTACCAGTTTAATTCAGATGGTAAAACAGGGGAGTTTATGATGCTCTATCCGGATAAGGCTATTTCCGGGCTTTATGTGGAAAAAAAAGGGTTTTTGCCAAAAATTTATAATGTGGAGCGCGATAAGATTCAGAATGTAAAAGATTTAAAAGTGGAATTAGTACCTGTAGCTTCAGGGGAAGAGTTCGTCTTTGAAAATGTTTTTTTTGAGTTTGATGAGTACAGCTTGAAACCAGAGTCTGTTTCATCTCTGAAAAGGCTTGTTAAGTTTATGGCAGAAAATCCTAATGTAAATATTTTAATTACGGGACATACAGATAATGTAGGTAGCGCAAGTTACAATCTGGACCTTAGTTTGCAGAGAGCCAAAAGTGTCCAGGACTTTTTGATGGCAGAGGGATTTCATGAAGGGCGTGTGCTGGTAGAGGGAATGGGAGATAAACAGCCGATGGTCCCCAATACCACTCCTCAAAACCAAGCGCTTAACCGAAGAATAACTATCAAAATTCTGTAGTTAATAGGGCATAGTATTTCTTAATGACTAGCACATACTAAACATGACTATTAAGAAAGTTTAATTTTTATTAATATAGTTTCCCTATTGTTCCGATTTACTGGTTTCAGGATATAATTTTACCAAAAGGAATATTGGAATAAAAATGGGGTTTAGTTTTAATTTTGGATACATTAAAATTCTGTATTGAAGGTAAATTAAGAAATTTTAAATCTTCCTAAGCGCAATATTTAATACAGAACCTCGTTTCATTAAATTTAGCGAAAAATTAACTTTTGTTAACATTGGAATAACAAAACAAAAATATTACAATCGGCATCTAGCTAAGTATTTACCAATTATAATTTTGTTTTTTAGTAAAAGGCTGAATTTTTATAAAATACCCTTCTAATGTGTCCAGATAAATTTATAATCTGCTGCTTTGCGATATTGCATCAATAAGAATATCATTGGGCATAATATAAACCAAATTACTTATGAAGAAAATTTTACTTCTAGGGCTTTCGCTGTTTCTGGTAGGTGCTGTGGCATTTGCACAGGGGCGTAAAGTAACCGGAATAGTATCTTCTGCCGAAGATGGTGAGCCAATCCCAGGTGCAACTGTTTTAGTCAAAGGTACTAGCGTAGGTACTGCCACAGACATCGATGGTAAGTACGAATTGAACGTTCCAGCTGATGGGAACGTTTTAGTGTTTAGTTTCATCGGGACTACTACACAAGAGATCAACATTGGCCAGCAATCTGTCATTGACGTTGTTATGCAACCAGATGTACAGAGCTTAAATGAAGTTGTAATTACAGGTGCGGCGGGTATTGAGTCCAGAAGAGTAGAGATGGGCTATAATGCTACGAGTATTGAGACCCGGGACGTGGCACAAGGAAGAGCTCTGAATGTTGCTGCTGGTTTGACTGGTAAGGTAGCAGGTATGCAGATCAATACTACTGGTTCTGGGGTTAATCCAAATGTGAGGGTGACCTTGAGAGGTAGCCGTTCATTGACAGGTAACAATGAAGCCTTGATTGTAGTGGATAACGTGATTGTTCCAAACGAGATCCTTGGAAACCTGAATCCTCAGGATATTCAGGAAATGACTGTATTGAATGGCTCTAATGCCGCTGCATTATATGGATCTGCTGCATCAAATGGAGCATTAATCATTACTACAAAGAGAGGCAAGTCTGGTCAGACTAGAGTGTCTATCGGTCATACAGTAAATGTGGAGCAAGTTAGTTTTTACCCAGAAATACAAAAAGAATTTGGGTCAGGCTATGCAAGTGGATATCCGCATCAGTATGTTCCTTATGAAAACCAGCAATATGGCCCTCGCTTCGATGGATCTATGGTAGAGATAGGTAAGCCTTTGGAAGATGGCTCTATCCAGACCGTTCCATATTCTTATACTGGAGCAAAAGAAAATTTTTGGGAAACTGGTATTACCAATCAAACTGATGTGGCAATCACTGGTGGAGGCGAAAATTCTTCAAATTTCTTCTCGGCTCAATGGTTGACTAATGACGGAACTACCCCTGGAGATCAATATACACGCGGTTCAATTCGATTTAACAGTACGAGGGATTTTGGAAACAAATTGACATTGAACTTTAATTCTAATTACGTTCAAAATAGATATGACATCACTACAGAGACTGATGGAATGTTTGATAACATTCTCCAGACTCCGGGCCATATTCCATTGACAGATTATAGCGACTGGAGAAATGATCCTTTTGCTAATCCAAATGGCTATTACAATGAATATTACGACAATCCTTACTTCGCGATTGATAACAATCGTCGTGAATCAGGAAATGATTACATAATCGGAAATATAGAATTAAAGTATAAGCCGGTTCAATGGATGAATGTCGTATATCGAGTAGGCATATCAAATAGAAACTTCTACGGCAAGGATTATTTCGATAAGTTTACTTTTACAGACTATACTAAAGAGGTTTCTTCTTCTAAAACAGATGTAGCCGGTGGAGTAACCGATTATAGCGGTTTTAACAATCAAATAAATTCCGATCTCCTCATCAATTTCAAGAAAGCAGTTGGAGATGATTTGTTCTTTGATTTAATACTAGGAAATAGCCTTAGACAAAACAGGTACAAGCGCGTAGAAACAGAAGCGAACGGATTGGTTATTCCTGGTCTGTTTAATATTTCAAATAGAGTAGGGGAAGCGAGCGTAGAAGAAAATAATTATAAATCTTCTCAAGTAGGTGTGTTTGCCCAATTAAAAACAGCGTATAAAGATTTCTTGTTTTTGGAATTGACAGGAAGAAACGACTGGGTATCAGTTCTTGCAAAAGAGAATCGTTCATTCTTTTATCCTGCTGCAAACTTATCGTTTGTTGCGTCTGAGGCGATCAACGGAGTAAGAGAATCCAGTACAATAGACCTTTTAAAATTAAGAGGTGGTATCTCTCAGGTAGGTCAGGTAAACTTAGGAAATAGTAGAGATTATGGTGCGTATTTGTTAGATCCAACCTTTAGTCCCTCTAATGGATTTCCTTATGGAGGACTTACAGGGTATGCACTTGATGATAGATTGGTATCTGCTAACTTGAAACCTGAGATTACTACAGCATATGAATTTGGAGTTGATTTTGCGTTATGGCAGAATAAAGTAAATGGTGCTTTTACTTACTATAACTCACGGACTGTTGATCAAACCGTGCCTACAGGAGTAGCGCCTTCAACTGGTTTTACCAGTTATCTTCAGAATACTGGGGAAGTTGCCAATAGAGGTATAGAAACAATGTTAAATGTGACCTTGCTTGCAAGAAACAACTGGCAGGTGAATGTAGGGGCGAATTATACATTCAATGACAACTGGGTAGTTTCTATTTCTGATGATCTTCCTCAGTTGCGACTTAATACCGGTGGATCTGCGCAGGTCTATGCTGTTGAAGGAGAGGCTTTTCCTATGCTTCAAGGAACGGTCTATAATAAAGATGATCAGGGAAGAATTATAGTAGATGCACAGTCTGGATATCCAAGTGTGGCAGATAATCAACAGCTTTTAGGAAACACAATTCCAAAGCATAGACTAGGAGTAAACCTTGAAGTACTATATAAAGGATTCAGATTATATGCCTTAGCGGAATATAGAGGTGGGTACAACATCTACTACTTTGGTGGAGGCTCATTTGATTTCTCTGGCTCGGGGGCTACCACAGCTTACTTCAACAGAGAACGTTTTGTGATTCCTAACTCTTCCTATGAAGATCCTGAGAATCCAGGGACATATATTGAAAACACAAACATTACCGTCACTGATGGTGGAGCTGGTTTCTGGACTGACGGCTCATTTAGAAGAAACGTAGCGGAAAATTACGTAGTGGCAGGTGATTACTGGAAATTGAGGGAAGTTGCGCTTTCTTATGATTTACCAGCAAGTTTTATGAGCAGATTTGGCTTCATTCAAAGTGCTACTATTACAGCTCAAGGAAGAAACTTATTGCTCTTTACGCCTAAGTCTAACATCTATACAGATCCTGACTATAATTTCTCTACAGAGGGGAATGCTGTGGGGATAGTTACCTTGGCTAACACTCCTCCGACCAGATTCTACGGCGGTTCTATTTCAATAACATTTTAATTGACTTGAAATGAAAAATATATTTAAATCTATAGTTTTAGCTTGCGCCGTTTCTTTGTCCTCATGTGAGAGTTTCATTGGGGATAATGAAAACACGAACCAAGCTACCTCTGCAACGCCCGAGTTGGTGCTTCCAAACGCGCTAACCAGCACCGCATCCCTGCTCAGGAGTTTTAATACCAATGCTATGTGGGTCAACGGGAACACCGTTAATGCAGGCGGTTTTGGAGGATTTGGGTCGGTAGTTACTTATAATTATACAACCACATCTTACGCTACGCTTTGGACTGATGCTTACAATGATCTAGTAAATTATGAATACATAGAAAGCCAATCCGAAGGAAATTCTACTCAGGCATATAGCAATGCAATTGCCAAGATTATGAAAGCGTATGACTTTCATATGCTAGTAGATGTATATGGGGATATCCCTTACAGCGAGGCACTTAAGGGGGCTGAAAACGTTACTCCTGTCTATGAAGCTCAGGATGCCGTTTACCAAGATTTGGTGACTAAATTAAATGAGGCCATTTCGATAATAGAAACGGCAGAGGGTGCCAATGCAATAGGTTCGGGAGATGTAATGTTCGGCGGCGATATGGATCAGTGGATAAGATTCGCAAATACTTTGAAACTCAGATTACTTATCCGCATGGCAGAAGCTGATGAAACGGCCAGCTTTGCTGCATCTGAATTCGCGGCCTTTAATACTGATCTAGGTTTTATTACGGATGATGCTATGGTGAACCCAGGATATATTGCAACTGATGGTAAGCAAAATCCATATTGGAATACCTATCATTCGAATGCTGCTGGAACATTGGCAGGACAGGGTAGATCCACCATCCCATCAATCTATACCTTTGGGTTTTATAATGGGAATAAAATCTTGGATAATGGACGGGGTGCAGCAACGTATAGGGGCTATCCTGCTGATACACCAATTGGCCAGTTAGGAGATTTGGTAGATAATCCTTTTGCCATCACCAGCCAGCCTGCATGGTATGTAGGTTCGGGTACTGGCTCAAATGCAACCAATTCAATTGGTTTATTAAAAGGTAGAACTGCCAGTGTGCCATTAATGCTAGCTTCTGAGGCTTATTTACTTCAGGCTGAGGCGTTCATGAAGGGGTATTTAGACGGAGATGATCTAGCTGCTTTTGAAAGCGGTGTAATTGCTTCATTTGAATATCTATATGAAGATATTTCTGGAGCAATCGCAGAAGATTTAGATCCAGTTGCTGATTTTGAAATTTACAAGGAAGAAAATCCAAATAATTATTTGGTAAACTACTCATTGGCTACTTCTCCAGAAGAAAAGCTAGAAGCAATTATTACGCAAAAGTATGTTGCTTATAATTTCATCAATGCACAGGAGACATGGTCTGAATTTAGAAGAACAGGTTATCCTACGATTGCACCAGGTTCAAGTAATCCTGAGAGAACGTTTGCCTCGTTGCTTTCTAACTCAACCAGAGCGGATAAACTTCCAGTAAGATACCTGTATGCTAACACTGAGGTTCAACTTAACGGCACTAACGTTCCTACCGGAATTAATCAATTTACTAGTTTGATTTTCTGGCAAGAGCAATAATCTCCTTAAATATTAATTCAAATGAAAAATATACTAAGTAAAATAGGGATGTTTAGTGTCGCAGCGCTGACACTGACTTCTTGCCTGGACGAGGATCCGCTTTTCGATCCGGATAAAACAAATGGAGTCATCGAGATTGTGGAACAAGCTCCGCTGGTAGGAGTTGGTAGCATTTATCCTTTGAACAGGCTCACATTTGAAGCGGTTCCTGAAGATCAAATCGAAGTGATTGTTCAATATTCTGGCGCACATGATGCACCTGAAGATATTGATGTCACTGTAGAAGTGTCTCCTTCTGATATTGAAGCATACAACGAAGATCAAGGATTGTCCGGTGGTGATGAGTACGTTTTACTAGATGCGAGTAAATATGCCTTCCCAGGAGGTGGTAACTCAGTAACCGTTACTATTCCAAAAGGAGAGAAAAGGGCCAGTATCATGATGACGGTAAAGCCTGACCAGTTTGGTTTTGACGCAAACTATGCACTTCCATTGAAGATTTCTTCCGCATCAAGTGGTGTGGTGAGCGGTAACTTTGGCCACATGATTTATGCCGTGATTCCTAACAATCAGTGGGCTGGTGATTGGACCAATACCTATACGGGCTCTCTTGGAGCTGGTACTAATACTGTTCATATGTCAACTGTTGGCGAATTCACCACAACATCTAACTTGATT
The DNA here is from genome assembly GCF_001442615.1 of Algoriphagus resistens. Classification (GTDB taxonomy): domain Bacteria; phylum Bacteroidota; class Bacteroidia; order Cytophagales; family Cyclobacteriaceae; genus Algoriphagus; species Algoriphagus resistens. The sequence goes on from NZ_LMXN01000016.1 coordinate 128,615, forward strand.
GGTATATATTCTAACCAGACCATCATTGAAGTTGACCCAGTGAATAATTATGCAAGTGTAATTTCAGTTTCTGGTCTAGGTAACGCTACAAACTATCCTGAGAACTATTGGGATCCTGAAACAAAGACTATATATGTTAAATATACTGTTGGTGTTAGGACTATGACTCAGCTCTTGGTTAAACAAGATTAGGTGTACTCATCAGGTTAACCAGTCCTTAATAAGCGTTACAGTTTTAAAGGATAAAATTAGATAGCATCGGGTTTTGACTCGGTGCTATTTGTTTTGTAGGAATCTGACCTTAAAGGTACTCCGCCAGATTCGTTATTACCTTCCCTGCAGGATGGAGAGTCCAAATTTGGTTTTCCGCCTATATCTGGCAACCCCAACCCTAGTGGATTTCACTCATACTGAACAACGGACAAAAGTTTTGGGGTATTCGGATTGTTGAGGGAGTTGCCAACGATACTATTTAAAAGTGGCATTGGAGTTTGCCTCCTGCGCTGACACAATTTTTATTAGTTTTATAGCTACGAGAATATACTGAAATAGTAAGTTTCTTTCTATTTTTGCCCGAAATAAATTTTATAAATCATGAAAAAATATCTAGTAGTTTTTTTACTGGTGCTTTCGGCGCCGTTTGTAAGTTTTGGACAGGAGTTTCAGCAAGGTAGCAAAGTGGTATCCTTAGGTATTGGACTTGGGAGTGCTGTAGGTAGTGGATTCAGTTACAATAATCAGATTCCTGCTATCAGCGCTCAATATGAGCAAGGCGTATGGGAAGTTGGAGGTCCGGGGGTAATCAGCCTCGGTGGCTACATTGGCTACAAAGGGTATCGGAACCAGTATGGGGCAGGATTTGAATCAAAATGGAACTATACGCTTATCGGTGTTAGAAGTGCTTACCATTACAATGGGTTGGACGTCGATAACCTTGATATTTACGGAGGGGTCATGTTAGGTTATTACCTGGTAAATTACAGTGATAACTCTGGTGTAGCTACGGGTAATTTCAACAATAATTTAGGACTTAGTCTGTATGTAGGGGGTAGGTATTATTTCACTGAAAATGTAGGGGCATTTGCTGAAATTGGATACGGTGTGTCCTATCTTAATCTAGGAGTAGCTTTTAAACTACAATAGGCAGTCATTATAATTGCCATGAACAAGAAAGGGCTGTGCCCTCTTGTTTGAATTGATAAGTCTTCATAAACGTCTGTTTATGAAGACTTTTTTTTGATGGGTACGAGTGATTTAACTTTGGGGAATCTTAACTGGCCCATGTGCATCTTAGAGAGGGCGTTCTGGCCAAATGTATGGAGAAGAAATAATCCCATCTAACTGTGTGTCACAAAGACCCATCTCTTGTTACCCCCTGTAATGCATAGCTCTAGGTGACAACGAGTCCGAGAACCTGTTTCGATTTTTTGATCCCTATCGTTAAGGTCATTTTTTTGAAAGTACCCCCCCCAGTTTTCAGTCTTTAATTCTAGGTCAGCTATCCTGTTTTATTCAGAGGAACAATAGCTAAATTTTTAAAACTCAACCTGCTTGTTAAGCCAAACCGGGTATCCGTAAAGTGGTGAAACTGTTTGGTTAAGTGGGGCTAGAGGGAAGTTTTGTGCGACATACATTCGTGTAGTTCAAAACTAAAATCAAGAAAAAAATGAAAACATCAACAAAATTTTTCCTTAATGCCGGGATAGCTTTTCTTATGGCTGCAAGCCTGGTTTCCTGTCAACTAATTGATACATTACCTATCGCTTCCAATGATGTGGTATTCGATGCTGAATTGTTTAAAGAAAATCTAAATGCCCAGTTGACTGGAGCAAGAGGCTATCAATTTGTCATCACCAGAAACGGTAATATTGCTGAGACCGAAGCGGTAGGAATAGGAGGTATTTCTAGAACAGGTGCTATACCATCAAGCATTGATGGGTATGTAAACATAGCTAGCGTCACCAAAACACTGACAGCAACTGCGGCATTGCGTATTTTACCTAAAGCTAAAGTCGATCTGGGTGATGTTATTGGTCCATGGTTACCGGTAAGCTGGGATATCCATCCTGATATAAGCCAGATTACTTTTCGGCAGTTGCTCACCCATACCTCTGGTATTCGTACAAGTAGGACTGGCTGGACAACCCTTCAAAACATGGTGAGCAGCCCCATCATGGCGTCCAAAGTACCTGAATATGCCGATGCCAACTTTTGACATCCCTTCTCCAAAATCTGAATGAACTTAAGTCGCAAGGACAACCTACGCTGACTTTATCTCTGTCAAATGAACTTGAATTTGTACCCTTGCATGACATCATTCGGATAGAAGCAGCAGGTGCTTATTCTACTTTCCATCTAGTGGATGGGAGGAAGATTATGGTCAGCAAAAACCTGAAAGAATATGAGATACTTCTCTGTAGGCATTTTTTTATGCGCATACACAACTCCCATATCATCAATCTGAACAAAATCCAACGAATGCTTAAAACCGACGGAGGCTATGCGGTGATGAGTGATGGGTTCCCGGTGATTATCTCTCCAAAAAAGAAGGATGAATTTCTTCGTGTCATGTCACACCGTTCGCTCTAGGGGTCTGCGTGTTGCGAGTCTTTGTTCCTGTCCAAAGCGCAAGACAGCAGGGATTATCCGTGATCAGGTATAAGAGTCCCTATATTTAAGCTGTATCTTTACAAGAGCATTATCCTTCTGTGCTTCAGGTAAGCTCGGCTTTATTACCAGCCTCCTCCCAGACTTCTGTATAAGTCAATGTTGGCTAGTAAGATGCGCATTTTAAGATCGATCAGGTTTAATTCGCTTTCCAAAGCATCACCCTGGGCGGTGTTGACTTCAAGGTAATTTGCAAAGCCTGTACGGAATAATAAGGCAGCATCCATTATTCCTTTCTTGGTAGTTTGGATTCTCTCTTCGGCAAGTACATACTCCTCTTCTAGATTTTCGATTGTGACCAGTGCATCAGAGACTTCTTTCACTGCTACGATCAAATTATCCTTGAAATCGAGCTGAGCAATTTCTCTTCTGGCCAAAGCCTTTTTATGGTTGTTCTTCAGCTTTCCATTCATAAATACAGGCTGAAAAATAGCTCCATTAAGTAGAGCAAAGGCAGATTCTACCGGGTTAGCGAGCTTACTTAGCTGATAAGCATCCATTCCTATTCCAGCATTGATGCTTAAAGAGGGGTATTTCATTGCCTTCGCTATTCCTACCTGAGCATTACTTGCTATGAGAGCATATTCGGAGGATGCAATATCAGGCCTGTTGGTAATGAGCTCCAACGGTACACCTGTACTATAGGTGTTTTGAAAAGTAGCATTTTCTAATTCACCAGCTATCTCTACCTCCTGCGGTGATCTGCCTAGAAGGTAATTGAGTCGATTTTCCTGGATGCTGTAGTTTCTTTTGATCTGGGGAATGAGGGATTGGAATTTCAATTTCTGGGACTTAGTCTGCTGGATTGCTAGAGAAGTAGCCTCACCAGCTTCAAATTGCAACTCCACTATACGCAAGGTGTTTTCATTTAGGCTTAGGTTCCTCTCGGCCACTTCCAGTTCGGCTTTAAGTTTCAGCAGTGTATAATAGGTGGCTGCCACTTCAGCTACCAGCGCGGTTTGAACTGCTTTTTTGAATTCTTCACTTTGCATATAGCAGGCCAGAGCAGCGTCTTTCTGCCAACGGTATTTTCCCCATAAGTCTATTTCCCAACTGGAAGAAATCTGGTTATAATAAGAAAGTCGCTCCGTGTAAAGTGTGGACGGGGGATTTCCATCATGGATATTCCGTGAGCGGTTTGACCCGAAATTCGCATAATTTTCTGAAGCATATTCACGGTTCAATCCCAGTGGTGTAATCCCCAATGTAGGATACATATTGGCCTTGGATTGTTTGAAGTCCAACATGCTGATCTCTATATTCTGGACCGCCCGTTGCATATCTAGATTATTTGCCAGTGCAGTATCTATTAAACCAATCAGTTGGGGGTCATCAAAAAACTCTGCCCATTTAATTTCAGTCAAAGTCCGGGATCCGGTTGAAATAGTATCCTGGTAGGTTGGGCCTCCATAGAATTCATCTGAAATGTCAAAATTAGGTCTTGAGTATGGCTCTCCCACTTTACAACCTGTAGCGGCGAGCAGAAGAAATACTACTATTTTTAGTGACTGTAATTTATTCATGGGGATGTGGTTGTTCTGCGGTTTCCAAATTGAATCTGTCATGTAATGATTGGAATAAGTATGCCAACACAGGGATGATGAATATTCCAAGAATAATTCCAGACAACATTCCTCCTGCCGTGCCAACGCTGACTGATTTGTTTCCCTGTGCGGCAGATCCAACAGAAAACATCAGCGGTATCAGCCCCACAGTGAATGCAAGTGAGGTCATAATTATCGCACGCACACGTAAGGCACTGGCATCAAGTACCGCATCCAAAACACTGGCTCCAGCCCGTCTTTTCTGCGAGGCAAATTCTACAATCAAAATGGCATTCTTTGCCAATAGACCGATGAGCATCAGTATTCCTACCTGTACATAGATGTTATTATTGATACCTGTCAAATTAATGGCTACATATACCCCGAATATTCCGGTGGGTAGTGATAGCATCACCGCAAGTGGTAGCCAGAAGCTGTTGTATTGTGCGGCTAGAATAAAATAAACCAATACAATACTGATGATAAATACCATGGTCGCATCTGAGCCCGAGTTTTTCTCCTCAAGGCTCATCCCTGTCCACTCGTAGCTGTAATTTGCAGGGAGTTTTGCAGCAATCTCTTCCACTGCGGCCATAGCATCGTTTGTACTGTATCCTTCGGCTGGGATAGCGCTTATTTTCACCGCCGTATACAAGTTATATCTTCTCACTAGTTCCGGGCCAAAAGCCTGTTCCAGAGAAACCAACGTGTTTAAGGGGACCATCTCGCCTTCATTGTTCTTCACGAAAATCGAGTTGATTGCCTTGGTGTTTTCCCGATACTGTACATCAGACTGGGCAAACACCTGATATTGTCTTCCGAATCGGTTGAAATCTCCTACACGTCTTCTTCCAAAATACCCTTGCATGGTTTTCATCATCTCACTGACGCTTACACCAAGTTTTTTTGCTTTTTCGTAATCTATCTTGATTTTGTATTGGGGGTAGTTTACATCGAAGGAAGAAAAGGCATTCTCGATTTCTTTACGGCTTAATACCTCATTGATGAATTCGTTCGCGGCGAGGTTAAAATCACTGAGATCCCCACCTTCCCGATCTTGCATTACAAATTCCAGTCCGCTAAAATCACCAAATCCCTGTACTGTTGGTTTAGGATACACTCGGATTCTCGCATCAACGATATGAGAGGAAAGCTTAGCGGTGATATCTGCAATCACTTCTTCCAATTCTCTGATTTTCCCACGCTCAGGGATGTCTTTGAGTTTGATATAGGCCATGCCATAGGAGGTACTGGCGGCATTATCAACAATGTTGTTTCCCGCAACAGTATTGATTCCTGCTACGGCTGGATGCTCCTTTAAAATTGAATCTGCCTGAAGTAGTGCTTCAGATGTTCTATGTAAGGATGATGCAGGAGGCATGGCAAGTGACAAGGTTAGGAAACTATCATCTTCTGTGGGGATAAATGCTTTTGGGGCTAAACCTGAGAGAAATACAGTTCCTGCTGTAATCACTACAAGTCCTCCCAGGGATAGCCATTTATGCATAATGGCCCATTTTGCCATAAGTACATACTTGGTGACAAATCTGTCAAAAAGGGTGTCAAACTTCCGTAGTCCCGTATCCCTAAGTACTTTCACCTTCAGCATAGAGCGGGAACCACTGATACGTTCTACGATTCTGATTTTTTTCTTTGGCCGGGTCCGCTCTTTGAAAAACAAGATCATAAGCACTGGGCCAAGGGTAAGTGATACGACTGCTGAAATCACCACTGCGATGATAATGGTATAGGCAAATTCCTGATAAAATACCCCTACTGGGCCGCTCAAGAAACCCACCGGAAGAAATACAGCTGAAATAACAATAGTAATGGATACAATCGCTCCTGTAATTTCATTCATAGCATCATTCACTGCCTGTCGGGCTCCCATCCCATGCTTCTGCATCTTCTCATAGATGGCCTCTATTACCACGATACTGTTATCTACCACAATTCCGATGGACAAAACCATAGAAAACATGCTGAGTACATTCATAGTACTCCCGATCAGCTGGAGAAAAAAGAAGGTTCCCAGTAGAGAAATCGGAATGGTAATGGCGGTGATAAAAGTGACTTTGAAATTTTGCAGAAAGATAAATACCACAAGAAAAACCAGTACGAAAGCTTCAATCAGTGTTTTTACCACTTGGCTCATTGATTCATCGATCTGTTTTCTGACACTGTAAGAAATATCGTACTTCATGCCTTCAGGAAAGAATCTGGCCCGCTCCTCTAATACTGCTCTTACCCGTTCATCAATTTCTTTGGCATTGGATCCACTCATCTGGACAATGTCCATAGTCACGCCTGGCATCCCATCTACTTTGTTGTCACTTGCGTAATTCGAAGCCCCGAATTCTAATCTGGCCACATCTTTTAAGCGAAGTATAGAGCCGTCATTTGTTGCCTTGATTACCAGGTTTTCATAGCGCTCCGGAACATTAAACCTGCCTTCATGACGAATGACCGTTTCGAACACACCTTCAGAGTCTTCACCGAATTTACCTGGTGCGGCTTCAAAACTTTGGTCACGGATCTGTTTAATTACATCATCAGGGGTGAGTCCATACAAAGCCATTTTTTCAGGCATTAGCCATACACGCATAGCATAATCCCGCTGCCTTAAAATAGTCGCTTCTGCGATGCCTTCTACGCGTTTGAGTTCCCGCCGAATGTCCCTTCTGATATAGGCTTGAAGAAAAGTCTCATCGTAGGAAGGGTTTTCGCTGTAAAAATTAATGGTCATGATGCTTCCTTTAAGCCTCTTCATAACCGATATTCCGGCTTCTACCACCTCTGGAGGAAGAAATTCAGTGACTTCAGAAACCCTGTTTTGGATATTTACAGCAGCGATATCGGGATCTGTCCCTGGTTTGAAATACACGTTGATAGTACCTGTACCAGCATTGGTGGCAGAGGAACTGATATATGTCATACCTTCTACACCATTGATCGCTTCCTCCAATGGGAGAAGAACAGATCCTGCAATAGTCTCAGCATTTCCTCCTGGATATTTTACACTTACATTTACACTTGGAGGGGCTATTTCTGGAAATCGCTCGACTGGCAGGCTTCTGATACCCATTATCCCGGCCAACACCAAGAGAATGGAAATTACCATCGCCACAACTGGCTGATCTATAATTTTCTTTATCATTTTTGAAAGATACTTGTGCTGAGTTTTATTGAAGAAATATCAAAAAAAGCCTAGTTAGGAATTCTATTTCTAGTAATCGGGTTGACTTTCATGCCGTTGGCCAACTTATCCAGCCCGGAGGTGATGATTCTGTCGTTTGCTGAAAGTGTTTTATCTTTTACGATATAATTGTTTCCTGATATCCCTTCGATTTCGATTTCTCTTCTTTCTGCGGTATTGTCTTCTTTCAATACGAAAACAAATTTTTTGTCCTGGATAGAAACTGTAGCCCCCTGAGGGATCATCACCGCTTTGGGATATATCTGCTCCATCAATATTTTTCCGGTATTTCCCAGCCTGAGTAGTGTGTCCGGGTTTCGGAATTTTGCACGCAGCGATATGGAGCCAGTAGCTCGGTCAATCTGACCGGAGGTGGCATCTACAATACCAGGATGCTCATAAATGGAGCCATCAGCCAGAACTAACTTTACATTAGGATTCATCTTCATCGATTGAGAAGCGGTATCCATTTTCATCCGCTGATAGAGTAGGTAGTCGGACTCACTCATAGAAAAGTAGACATAGATATCATTTACATTGGATAACACCGTGAGAGGTTCGGAATCTGTTTGCTTGACTACGTTTCCTACTGACTTGGGAAATCTGCCTACAAAACCACTCACAGGAGCCTTAATGGTTGTAAATTCCAACTTGATCTTCATATTAGCCTCTGCAGCCTTGGCTTTCTCCAGAGAGGACTGTGCAACTTCATAGTCAGCCTGCGCGGTTTTTTGCTGAACTTCAGAGATCACTGCATTTTCTATGAGGGGTTGCAACCGGTCCAGTTCCGTTTTTGCCTTTCGGAGTTTAGCCTCTTCAAGTTGCACATTTGCGCTTGCGTTTCTAAGATCCTCCAAGTAGGGTTGTTGATTGATGTCCATCAATGGTTGTCCCTTTCTGACATACTGTCCTTCATCCACATGGAATTTCTCCAATATTCCATCCACCTGAGGCCTGATCTCCACATCTTCTGTTCCCTCTATAGAGCCGAGGTATTGATAGGGAACAGCAGCGGCTTCTTCCTTAAGTGTAATATAGGGGAGAGTCAATCCTTGGTCTTCCACCTCTTTTTCCTTACAAAAGCTCATGGATAGAATCAACATAGGAAATGAGAGCAAGCGTGCTATCCCGTAGCTAGGGAGTCTGTCAGAAATTATTTTCATAGAGGTAATTGTCATAGATTAAAACAATTTTATAAACTGTAAAGGGTGCTCCTTGTAGATGAAATTCATAAAGTTTCCCATCAGATTTTCTCTTGGTTCGTAGGATTTTGGGTCTATTATTTTGTCTTATATAAGGGACTAAGTACTGAGGAGATAGTCCGGATTCCTTTCCGATTGGTCAAAAAAAACTGAATAATTGACCTAAGCTGGAAATTTGGGAAGCTCTTGTCCTAATATAATGCCACCTAATACCGTCCTATTGGCATTTGAAGGATCTGTATCGCAATCTTTTCCCGGATTGAAAATCTTTAATTTAAATTTATGCTGACATCGCATGGGGGTGCGGCTATCATTTAAGCTTCAAACAGGAAGTAATGTGTCTCCATTATAAATATAAATGGGTTATTTGAGGCTGAAATATAGTTTTTGGCCCCCTATAAGGGTTTCAGTGTACTTGAGTTTACCTAAAGTGCAGAGATTGTTTTTATGTCAAAGTTATTTTTCCAAATTTATGTTAATGCGAAAACCCCACTTCCTACGCCTTTCTAACAAGCAGCTTCCGTTTGGGAAATAGTTGGGGCAAATTGGTGAGGATTTGTACAAACTATGCCTGTACAGGTACTGGTCGGGGGAACTTTCCATACGATGATCAATTGATTTATAACAGTGTGTACGAATTCCATATTCCGCATCTTCTGGTTAACTTTGTCGCCAATTCCTATTAGAGATGATTTACGTTTGTAGAAAAGAACACTTCAATGCAGCCCACAAGCTTTGGAACCCAAAGTGGTCAGAAGAGAAGAATGTTGAAGTATTTGGGCCTTGCGCCAATGTGAACTGGCATGGTCACAACTTTGAGTTGATCGTGATGGTGAAAGGATTACCTGATCCTGATACTGGATTTGTAGTGGATCTGAAAAAGCTGAGCACCATCATCCGAAATTTGGTGATTGAGAAAGTTGATCATAAAAACTTGAATGTAGATGTTGATTTTATGCAAGGTAAATTAGCCAGCTGTGAAAATCTCATCATGGAATTTTGGAAAATTCTTGAACCTGCCGTGAATGAAATCACCTCCAACGGTGGTTTGCACAAGCTTACCCTGTATGAGACCCCGAGGAATTTTGTGGAATACTATGGGGAGTAGTCTTTTTGTATTTGTTAATATCTCAACCTTTTGACTCAACAAAAAAAGCTCTACATCATCTCTGGCGAACGATCCGGGGATTTGCATGCCTCTAATCTGGTGTATTCTCTCCTGGCGCAAAACCCAGATTTGAATATTCGTGGGATGGGAGGAAGCTACTCCAGAGATGCGGGAGTGGAATTAGCTGTTAATTACGCAGAGGTAGCGGTGATGGGTTTTTTGGAAGTGGTGATGGGATTTCGGAAAGTACTGAAATTCCTGAGACTAGTGAAGAATGATATTTTAGCATTCACACCTGATGCCATTATCCTTGTGGATTATGGCGGGTTTAATATGAAAATCGCGGCTTTCGCCAAAGAAAAGAACATCCCGGTTCATTATTATATTCCCCCAAAAGTGTGGGCCTGGAACCAAAAGCGGGCGTTGAAGTTAAAAGCTTTCACAGATCAGATTTATTCCATCTTACCTTTTGAACCTGAATTTTTTGAGAAATATGACATGAAGGTCCACTACGTAGGAAACCCTCTCCTTGATGAAATCTCGAAATTCCAACCTCATGCGTTTTTCTATCAGAAAAACGAGTTGAGTTACCAGCCTATTATTGCGTTATTGCCGGGCAGTCGCGCCCAGGAGATCAATGCTATGCTGGATCGTATGACTGCTTTAGTAAGAGAATTTCCCAGTGCCCAGTTTGTAATTGCCGGAGTTGGGGATCTTGGTAATGGAATCTACCAGCGCGGAATAAATGCAGGCATTCGGGTCATCTATGATCAGACCTACGATCTATTATCTCATGCAATTGCTGCTGTGGTAACCTCAGGGACGGCTACGTTAGAGACAGCCCTATTTAGAGTCCCCCAGGTGGTAGTGTACCGCACAAGTTCCATCTCATATGCGATTGCCAAAAACTTGATTCGCGTACCCTACATTTCTTTAGTCAATTTAATTGCCGATAAAGAAGTCGTGAAAGAACTTATTCAAAGTGATTTTTCCATTCCTAATCTGAAAGCTGAGTTGCAACAAATCCTGGGTAATCAAGTGTATAAGGGACAGATGCTTCAGGGATATGATTTGATCAAAGAGCGGATAGGGGAGAAAAGTGCATCTGAGACTACAGCAGGATTGATTCTGGATAGTCTAAGTAAAAAATAACCCCTGCCTCAGTTGAAACAGGGGTTTACTTTTAAGCTACTTGAAGTCGTTTGAATTTTGACTTATCGAATTTTTCACGGGCATATTTCGCATCGATAATCAATTCCTTAATCGAATCATCTGAGGGGATATCATACATCGCATCAGTGATGATCGCTTCGCAAATTGATCGAAGCCCTCTTGCTCCAAGATTGAACTCTACAGCTTTTTCTACGATGAAATCGATCCCGCTTTCTTCGAACGTGACTTCCACACCTTCGTAGTTAAGCAACTTTGCATATTGCTTTACCAAGGCATTCTTAGGTTCTGTAAGAATCCTTTTTAAAGCATCTGCATGGAGAGGATCCAAATGTGTCAACACCGGAAGTCTTCCGATCAATTCAGGGATCAAGCCGAAAGCTTTCAAATCCTGAGCTGTCACATATTGAAGCAAGTTTTCTCTGTCTGCTACTGCATCAGCTGCTGCTTTGCTGAATCCCATAGGCTGGGTGTTCAATCTCTTACCTATATGTCTTGCAATACCATCAAATGCCCCACCGCAGATAAAGAGGATGTTTTCAGTATTTACAGCGATCATCTTTTGATCTGGGTGTTTTCTACCACCTTGAGGTGGCACATTGACGACAGTACCTTCCAATAACTTTAGCATGGCTTGCTGCACCCCTTCACCGCTTACATCCCGCGTGATGGAAGGGTTGTCTGACTTTCTGGCGATTTTGTCCAGCTCATCAATGTAAACTATTCCCCGCTCAGCAGCTTCCACATTGTAGTCCGCCGCCTGAAGCAATCGGGTTAGGATACTTTCCACGTCTTCCCCTACATAGCCAGCTTCAGTCAAGACAGTAGCGTCAGCTATACAAAAGGGGACTTCCAAGGTCTTGGCTAAAGTTTTGGCCAGATAGGTCTTCCCTGTTCCGGTGTCTCCCACCATGATTATGTTGGATTTTTCAATCTTCACTTCATCATTTTCATCTTTCTGAAAAAGACGCTTGTAATGATTGTACACAGCAACCGTTAACACCTTCTTAGCATCTTCCTGACCAATTACATATTGATTCAGATACTCAGTAAGTTCCTTTGGTTTCTTAAGTTTGATTTTTGGTTTTGTGCTTCCAGGTTTCTTGGCTTTATCTTCTTCGCCGAGAATCATGTGAGCTTGATCAATGCAGAAATTACAGATGTGCGCAGAGATGCCTGACACCATTAAATCCACATCTTTCTTGTTTCTACCGCAAAACGAGCAGGTAACTTGAGCCATTATTTTGGTTTTTTAACTAATACTTCATCAATTAGGCCATAAGATTTCGCTTCCTGTGCCCTTAGCCAATAATCTCTTTCAGAATCTTTCTCTATCTCTTCCGGTGTTTTGCCGGTATGCTGTGCTAGAATTGTATACAACTCTTCACGCATTGATAGAATAAGTTTCAAAGAAATCTCCATATCAGTGGATTTTCCCTGCATACCGCCCGAAGGCTGGTGAATCATCACCCTGGAATGCTTTAGTGCAGATCTTTTTCCCGCTGCTCCCCCAGCTAGCAATACAGCTCCCATAGAAGCTGCAATTCCTGTACAGATAGTCGCTACATCAGGGCTGATAAATTGCATTGTGTCATAAATACCCAGGCCGGCAGTCACCGATCCTCCTGGGCTATTGACGTAAAGCAGTACATCTTTCTTGGAATCTACTGATTCCAGAAATAGCAATTGTGCTACGATAATGTTGGCAATGTGATCATCTACCCCTGTGCCCAGGAAAATGATACGGTCCATGATCAATCTGGAGAATACGTCAATCTCTCTGAAATTCTGAGGTCGCTCTTCGATTACAGAACGGGTCATGTTTTCAATATGTTGAGTGTACTGGTCAAAAGCAGTACCACTTACGCCTTGATTATGGATGGCGTATTTCCGGAATTCTTCTTTGTTGATCATCTTTCGAGTTTGTTGTGGTAAGCAAAAATAAAAAAAGCCCTTGAATAAGGACTTTTTTATGATGATTAAAGCGATTTACTTCTCTAAAAGTTCCTTAAACTCATCAATGCTTATCTCCTTTTCTTTAACACTGATTTTGTCAAGCGCAAAAGCAAGTACTTTTTCGTTCTGGATTGAAGTAAGCATGTTCATATAGTTCTGACCTTCTTCACCTTTCAGGTAGTTGTCCACAAACATATCCATGCTGTCTTCCATCTGCGATCCAAGACCTGATGCGGCGAATTGCTCACGGACCATCTGCTTGGTTTTCTCGATTACTTCTTCGTGTTCAGCTTTGATTTCATTCTTGGTAGCGATCTCGTTAGAGATCAAAGACCATGTTAACTGTCTTGCGTAAATAGGGAATTCTTTTTCAATATCCGCTTCGGTTACTTTTCCGTCATTGGCAATCATCAGCCACTCTTTCAAGAAAGTTTCAGGAAGGTCGACTTTTGCAGCTTCTGTGAGTACCTTCTTCAGTTCTTCTTCAGTAAATACTTTTGATTCTTTGTCGTAATTGGCCTGAAGTGTCTCGCGTACCTTTGTAATAAATTCTTCTTCAGATTTTACTGCATCAGGGCCGAATATCTTATCGAAGAACTCTTGGTTCATTTCGGCAGTTTCTTTTCTGTTGATGTTTTTTACAGTCAACCTCAAGGCCCCATCAATGTCTTTAGCTTCTTCCCCGCTTAATCCAAAGGCCTCTTCCCACTGACCTTTTTTCACATCTTTAGCCTCGAATTCTACCTCAGCTTCTTTGCTTACACCGATGAATTTACCAGCTAGTTTTTTTGTGATTTTAGATAAATCTAATGAAACTGTTTTCTCAAAATCACCTTCAGCTGCTTTCAAGTCACCATAAATATGGTCGCCTTCTTCGCTCACTTCAGGGTTTGTGCTGTTACCATATTGAGATTTTAAGTTGTCAAGTGTATCATTGATCAACTTATCATCTACTTTGATTGAATATTTTGTTGCTTTGATCTTAGGATCAAGTGGAAGATCCACAGATTCCACAAACCCGATTTTATAATCAAATTCGAAATCCTTCTGTTTTTTCCAGTCGATTGCACCGTTTGGTTCTTGCGGAAGTGGGTCTCCCAAAATTTTGAAAGTTTGTTCTTTTAGATAAGTATTCAGTGATTCACTAAGGATAGTGTTGATCTCTTCAACAAGAACAGAGGTGCCATACATACTCTTCACCATTGAAAGAGGGGCCTTACCAGGTCTGAATCCCTTGATGTTAGATTTTTTGGCAAAGTCCTTAAGTTTTGCGTCAACCTTAGGTTGGTAATCTGCTTCGTTTAATTTAATTTTAATTGAAGCTTGATTTGCTGAATGCTTGTCTTGTGTGATTTCCAAAGCTCAAAATTTAATAATGAAGATTAACTAAAAACCCCCAATCCCTTTCCTGCAGTTGAAGACAGTTGAGTGATTGAGGGTTCGGTATATTGTGCGGATAGAGGGACTCGAACCCCCATGCCTCGCGGCGCTAGATCCTAAGTCTAGTGCGTCTACCAATTTCGCCACATCCGCAATACGTACAATTCAGAGTGGAAATAAGATTCCAAATCCAATTGTGGATGCAAATGTAGGTACTATTAAATAAAATGCAATAGTATACTAAAAAAAATATTTAACATTTGATACAAAATGAGTCTCTACCCATTTTTGTATTAAATTCCTCCTGTATGATTGAAGTGGACATAGAAGAAGAAAGAAAAGAAATACTCAAGCGGTACCGCAGATTATTGAGGCAAGCGAAGCCTATCTTAAAAGATGGAGACGCCAAGCTCATAAAAAGGGCATTTAATGTCTCACTGGACGCACATAAAGATATGCGCCGTAAGTCTGGTGAGCCTTATATCTATCACCCGCTGGAAGTGGCTCTAGTATGTGTCGAAGAGATAGGGTTAGGGACTACCTCTATTGTATCTGCCTTACTCCATGATGTGGTGGAAGATACCGAATGGGAACTTGAGGATATTGAGCGGGAGTTTGGCTATAAGGTTATGACTATTATAGACGGTCTTACCAAAATAGCCGGAGTTTTCGAATATGGAAGCTCTCAGCAAGCCGAAAACTTCCGTAAGATGTTGCTCACACTTTCCGACGATGTGCGGGTGATTTTGATCAAACTTGCCGATAGACTCAATAATATGAGGACGCTTGCCAGTATGCCGAGGCACAAGCAACTTAAAATCGCATCTGAGACCATGTACCTGTATGCTCCTTTGGCACATAGACTTGGACTTTATGCGATAAAGTCTGAGCTGGAGGATCTGTATCTGAAATATACAGACACAGCTACCTATAAGGATATTGTTTTCAAAATAAATGAGTCGAAATCCTATAGAAATAAATTTATCCGCAGCTTCATTCTGCCAATAGAGGAGGAACTGAAGAGGACTGGACTGAAATTCACTATAAAAGGAAGACCCAAGTCAGTTTTCTCCATATATAATAAGATGAAGAAGCAGGGGATACCTTTCGAGGAAGTTTATGATCTGTTTGCGATCCGGATTATTCTCGAAAGTGACCTTGAAAGTGAAAAGGCTGACTGCTGGCAAGTGTACTCCATAGTCACTGATTTTTATAGGCCAAATCCGGATAGGCTTCGGGATTGGATAAGCACCCCTCGTTCGAATGGCTATGAATCCTTGCATACCACAGTAATGAGTGGGACTGGACAATGGGTGGAAGTGCAGATTCGTACCGAACGTATGGATGAGATTGCGGAACGCGGATATGCTGCCCACTGGAAATATAAGGATAACTCAAAAGGAAATTCTGGGCTGGATGACTGGATTACTCAAGTACGCGGCTTACTGGAATCCAACGACGGGAATGCTATTGAGTTCATGGATGATTTCAGGGGGAATCTATTCCATGATGAGGTATTTGTTTTTACCCCCAAGGGGGATTTGAAAGTGTTGCCGTTTGGTTCTACGGCATTGGATTTTGCATTTGAAATCCACACAGAAGTGGGGGCAAAATGTATCGGGGCCAAAGTCAATCAGCGCCTGGTTCCTATTTCCCATAAGTTGAAAAATGGTGACCAGGTAGAGATTCTGACTTCCAACAAGCAAAAGCCTACAGAGGACTGGTTGAATAATGTGGTTACTTCTAGGGCAAAAGCAAAGATCAAGGACGCCCTGCGCGAGGATAAAAAGTCAGCAATTCTTGATGGAAGAGAGATTGTACAACGTAAGATGAAGCAGATGAAGATGGAATTCAATTCTGAATCTGTTGAAAAGCTAAGGGCATTTTTCGAGCTCAAGACAGCCAACGAATTTTACTACCGCGTAGGAATAGGGGCAATTGACCCTACTTCTATCAAATCATTCAAAGACTTTAAAGCAACACAAAAGCTTCAGAACAAATCAAGCCAGGAGAAAGTAAGGGATGAATCTACTTTTACCAAAGAGATAAAAAGCCTCAAAGGCCCTGATCATGATCAATTGTTGATCGGAGAGGATATGGATGTGGTAGATTATATTTTGGCAAAATGCTGTAATCCAATTCCCGGAGATGATGTCTTTGGTTTTGTTACCGTAAATGAAGGAATCAAAATCCACCGTACCTCCTGTCCGAATGCCCTGGAACTCCTTTCTAATCACGGCAACCGGGTAATCAAGGCGAGATGGACAAGTCAAAAGGAAATTGCCTTTTTGGCGGGATTGAGAATTATCGGTACTGACCGCGTAGGCTTGATCAACGACGTGACCAAAGTGATTTCAAATGAGCTAAAAGTAAATATGCGTTCTATCACAGTGGATTCGGATGCAGGGATTTTTGAAGGAACTATTAAGCTATATGTACATAGCACGGAGCACTTGGATAAGTTGATAGACAATCTGGCTGATGTCGATGGAATATTAAAGGTTTCAAGGTTTGATTGATGTAATGAATCTTTTCTTACTTACAAAAGTTATATTTGAAAAAATACCCAGCAAATGCCTTTGAATACAACTCACTTCGAAGAGGTAAAAAAAATATTTACAGCTTATCTTGAAGCCAAGAAGCTTCGCAAGACTCCGGAGCGCTATGCTATCCTTGAAGAAATTTATAGCCGAACAGGCCATTTTGATGTAGAGTCACTTTACATCAGTATGAAAAACAAAAACTACCGGGTAAGCCGGGCGACTGTTTATAATACGCTTGATCTTTTGGAGGAATGTGACTTGGTGACCAAGCATCAATTTGGTAAAAATCTGGCGCAGTTCGAGAAGTCATATGGTTATAAACAGCATGATCACCTGATCTGTACTGATTGCAACAAAGTCGTTGAATTTTGTGATCCCCGAATCCAGAATATTCAAAATACAGTAGGTGAGATTCTGAACTTTAAGGTACTTCATCACTCCTTACTATTATATGGTAATTGTACCAAAGAAAACTGTGATAATAGAAAAGAAGAAAATTCATGAAATTGAGCCTGTTAATGGCAGACAGGCATGACTCAAGAGTCACACACTGGGATGATTATCAACCATGCGAGATTCCATCTGACCGCTAAAAAACAAATTATTAACACATGAAATTGACATATACTACTACAAAGGATGAGCAAGCTCATTACCTCTTTATTCAGGGTGATTTGATTGGAGATGAAATGGGCCCCAAACTGGTGGAGGTTGTTTCCGATGCTGTGGAAGAGGGTGCCAAAAACTTTGTGGTTGATCTCAGCGAAGTGCGATATATCAGTTCCAGTGGAATCGGGCTATTGATCACCATGCTTACCAAGATGCGAAATAGAGATGGGGAAGTTTACCTGACTGCACCATCTGAGCATGTAAAAAAACTGTTGATAATCACTAAGCTGAACAATATTTTTACGGTTTTTGACTCAATAGATGATTTTAAAAAGAAGATGTAGCTCACTATTCTTTCTGGTAATTTGTTTATTGTCCTGTTCTGAGAAGGAAACAGCAGAGCAAGGTGTTTTTTTGACTGTTTCAGAGCGTAAGAAATTCCATATTGGAGAAAGTGGATTGGTTCCTGAGAGGTTTAGTGCGGTTTCCTTGGTCATTTTTAACGAGATAGTCCACTCTCTTGACAGTGTCTTTTTATCCGTTGACTCTGCTTGGGTCAAATGAGTATTGAGTCTTTGGAGATTTGGAATATCCTGCAATTTCAATAGAATCTTCTAATTCAAGTGAATTTGGTGCATTGGATGAAAGGAAAGAGTTGAACCAATTACTTATTTGGGCAATCCCGGAAAATATGTGAGATTCGTAAAAGGTGAAGAACAGATAGAATAGATAGAGACACCGTATTACCTAGAAGTTTTTGATTTGAATTTTAAGAAATTAGATGAGTTTAATTTGACAGAAATTAATCCCGATCTGGAATCCAAGTATTTGAATACCAACTATGATTTGATGTTCTGGGCCTAAGCCCAGCCAGATGAAGATGTGATGTATTATTACAACGTCAATCTTACTGATTCGAAATAATTACACTCTTTCCCTTGGTTTTCTATGGGCTTATCGCAAATTTCACGCTTCAAAAAGTCAAGTGTAACAGATAAGACCGCACATCAAATGAAGATGGATGTACTTCTAGGTCTCCAGTGGGGAGATGAAGGAAAAGGAAAAATAGTAGACGTATTAGCGCCTGAATATGAAATTGTAGCCCGTTTTCAAGGAGGTCCGAATGCGGGACACACCTTAGAATTTGACGGAATAAAGCACGTTTTGCATCAGATCCCATCTGGGATTTTTCGCTCACAGATACTTAATATAATAGGGAATGGAGTCGTGCTGGACCCAATTGTCCTTAAAAAGGAGATTGATGGATTGGGTAAATTTTCCATCGATTACATGAAAAATCTGGTGATTTCTAAGAAAGCCACCATTATTATTCCTACACACAAATTACTTGACGCTGCTTTGGAGCAATCCAAAGGTGACAAGAAAATCGGTTCCACCTTGAAAGGAATCGGACCCACCTATCAAGATAAAATCGGTAGATCTGCGCTCAGGGTCGGAGATATACTGAGCCCGGATTTCAAAGAAAAATACGAAACACTTGTAGCCAAGCATAAAACCACACTTTCATTCTATAGCCATCCATTAGAAGAATTGGCAGGTATGGAAGAGCAATTTTTCTCTGCGGTTGAGTTTTTCAAGACTTTGAATCTAATCGACAGTGAATATGTGGTAAATGAAGCGTTGGATTCCAATAAGAGAATACTTGCTGAAGGTGCTCAGGGTTCTTTACTTGACATTGATTTTGGAAGCTACCCATTTGTGACAAGTAGTACTACAATGACTGCCGGTGCCTGTACAGGACTGGGAGTCGCTCCTTCCAAGATCGGAGAAGTTTTTGGGATTTTCAAAGCGTACTGTACCCGAGTTGGTAGCGGCCCTTTTCCTACAGAGTTATTCGATCAGGATGGCCAGGATATGAGAAAAGAAGGCAATGAATTTGGAAGTACTACCGGGCGTCCAAGAAGGTGCGGCTGGCTGGATTTACCTGCATTACGTTATTCCATTATGATCAATGGCGTCACTCAGCTATTTATGATGAAAGGCGATGTGTTGAATATTTTTAAGGAAATTAAAGTATGTACACATTATGAATTGCCGGACGGAGAGAAAATTGACAGATTGAGCTTTGAGATTACTGAACAGGAAGTTAATCCAGTATATAAAACGATGAAAGGATGGAATTGCTCTCTTGAGAATATTCATTCTTATGAGGATTTTCCAGCTGAATTGAAGGACTATATAGAATATTTAGAAACTGAATTAAATGTTCCGATCAAATTGGTTTCTGTAGGCCCGGATCGTATCCAGACAATTCTGCGCTAATCGAAAACTTACGATAGAGGAAGCCCTTGATTTTAAATTGAGGGCTTTTTTATTGTGTCTCGTGCATGTCTACCAACTAGGTGGTGGAAGTCCACTGTGGGGGAATCGCCAATCACTAGCCAAGAGCAAGGGTGTTCAGCGCGAGGTGGAATATGAAGGAAGCCGGCGGTAGAACTCTGCGCCGAGGAACAGGAACCTTATCAGGCATATCTGATGGGATGAGACTGCAGCTCAAGTCAAAGTCCAATGATTACGTGGATATTAGAGTGTAAATGAGGGGGGATATGGAGTGAAAGTAGATTGTCTTACCGCGGGAGATCTCATGGACGTGTGGAAAAGTAGTATGAAACACGGAGTAAACCTTCATAAGGGTTTAACAGACGCCATAGTACCCGGATACGACAGAGCCGGGGAAGGCTGAACCTTTAGGTGCGAGAAGTGAATGGATATTACCGGATGAAAAATAGATTGCAGAAAATCTTCGAGGAAAAGACGTTCCCACAGAAGAATAGGAGGGAATCCGAAGACTATCTGGGTGGGCGGACTTTCATGTGGATAGCTGAAAAGAACCTCACAGAGAATGACCGATTGGGATGTGGACTGATGGAGTTTATTCTATCATATGGGAACCTGAATGCCACCTACCTACAGGTTAGGCGGACAAGGGGGCGGGAGGTGTTTGACAAGATGGAAGTCGAATCCATCAAGGATTATCTTATTGCAAACAAGGATGAACTGACAATGTTCATACTGCGGGGACAGTGAGGACAGATAGGGATTTTTCCCTATCTTCCTCGATTCTACATGATTAAAGTGTATTTTGGACATCCAAATTAAGCCGCCTTGAATAGAGAATTGCGCCTAGCTCTTTCATTTTTTTTTCTTGCTTTCCCATTTTTTGTAAAAGGGCAAGTGGGGTTCCCTTATTGTGAGTCTTTTTCAGATGGAAATACTCAGGCCACCACTGTGTTTGGAGGCACTGCCAAACTAGTTGATGGTGCACTGCGGCTGACAGAAGCTGAGACAAATCAGAATGGATATGTATATATAGATGTGCCTTTTTCATCTGCCTATGGCGTGAAGGCATCATTTGAATATTTCATGTACGGGGGAAGCGGGGCAGATGGGCTCACCGTATTTTTGTTTGATTCAGAAACCCGGAATTTTCAGCCCGGGGGATTTGGAGGCTCATTGGGCTACGCCCAAAAAGATGACGTGCCAGGTCTGACAGGTGCATATTTAGGATTAGGTTTTGACTCTTTTGGGAATTTCAGCAATTCCAATGAAAATAGAAATGGCGGATTTCTAGGTGGGAGTACTGCACGTTTTCCAAATAGCATCATACTACGACGAGGTGGTATCGGATTCAACGGCTATGATTTTGTGAATGGAAAAATAACATTTGATCCTCCCCCGGGGAATGCCAATATTGCCTTGGATGTGGAATTTCAATTTCCATTGAGTTCTGGTGGATTTGGTACCACTCGGGTGGAAGATCTGAATCAGCCGGGATATAGAAAAGTTTTTCTAGAGCTTGAGCCACATCCAAATGGCGTGGGCTATTTAGTAAAGCTTGAAATGGTCGTCACCACGGTCCAGAATGAACCTCGAACAATCACCATTCTCGCGGGTACAGCTTTTACTTTTGAAGCTCCAAAAAATCTAAAAATTGGTTTTGCAGCTTCCACTGGCGGTGAGACAAATATTCATGAGATTAAGAATCTGTTATTGGAAGTTTCCAACCAAGAAGGGTTGCTAAATCCCCAAGGAGTTGATTTTTCTGATATCGTTTCGTGCGAAGGACAGGAAAATCAATACTTTATCACAGACGAGGAAGTAGTTCTGCCTAATGAAAACAGCGAAATTCGTTGTTTGCAATTTTACCGTTCCTTAGAAGAGGTTGAGGAGGAAACTGGAGATTTGTGTGCACAGGGTAAGTGTAAGGAAGATACCAGAGAGCTGATTTTACCAGAGGGGACTTTGAGAGCGGGGGAAAGTGGTGGGGATTATACTTTTTTTCCTAACGAAGGATTTGCTGGGCAAAGTGTTACAGTCTATTATACCATTACAGATACTTACGGCAAAAGTTCTACGGGAAATGCCATGACCTTGAAAATCCACGAATCTCCAGAGCCAGTTAATATTTATGTAGAAGGTCTTCCGGATCTTGTAGATGAAGTGAAATTGTGTGGAGGCGAAACTGTGGACCTTATTTCCGTTGGAAATGATAGTTACGGGCGTTATGAGTGGTATAAGGATGATGTGCTCATTGATGGAGCGGAATCAATGAAATACACGGTGCATGATGCTGGTGAATACTCGGTAAAAGCCTATAATAGGAATTGTCCGGCTATTTCCAATTCGATTTTGGTGAGTTTTCCTGAGTTTCCAGAATTTGAATTCGTATCTCCAATAATAAGTTGTACGCCTGGGGAGTCAGTAGATGTGACTCTTGGTATTGTCAACTATGACCCTGTTACGTATGATTATAAGCTTTTTGGCAAGGGGCAAACATATTTAGACGATGAAATGAAAGAAGTTTTTCTTTCCGGTGAGTATTCCTTGCAGGTTAAACATGCAGACCTGGATTGCTACTCCTCACCCGAGCCATTGCAAATTAGTATTCCTGAAGAAGGGCTTGTTGCTGATTTTGAATTTGAAATTCAGGGAACCGGGGTGAAAGGGGAGGAAGACGGAGGCTTTTTTCCAGATGATATTTTTCAGTTTACGGATAGGTCCTCACGCGATGCTGTAAGTTGGAATTGGGATCTAGGCGATGGTTCGGTCTCCAATGAGAAAAACCCGAGCCATGTTTATGGTAAAAAAGGAGACTTTGATGTGACACTTATAGTTACTAACGAATTTGGATGCAAAACCACTGTGATTAAAACCGTTTCGATTTTACGGAGCTATAGATTGATGTTCCCAACTGGCTTTACACCTTTAGCTAGTGAGAACCGATTTTTCGTCCCAAAATCAAAGGGTTTGGTTTCAGGAGAGTTATTGATTTTTAATACGTGGGGAGATCTCATTTTCCAAACCGATGATTTAATGACTCAGGGCTGGGATGGTAAATTGGAAGGAAAGCTGCTAAATGCCGGTATTTATGTTTACAGATATAACGGTTTAGCTACTGATGGAGAGAATGTGACCAAGACTGGTAAATTTAAACTGATCAGATGATGCGGATTTGCCTGATTTTTATTGTTGTCCTTCTCTCAATTTTAGAGGCTTTCAGCCAAGATATTCAGTATTCCCAATTTTATGCTAATCCTTTTTATCTAAATCCTGCTTTGGCGGGGAGTACCGGGCTTACGAGGGTAGGAGTTAACTTTCGAAATCAGTGGCCTGCATTGGATCAAAGCTTTATTGCTTATACTGCTTATGCTGATCATTTTTCAACAAAATATAATTCCGGATTTGGAATAGTAATTTCAGGAGCCAAAGAATCCTTTACCCAAAGTACTGCTTCTGAAATAGGGTTGGTATATAGCTATAGATTACGAGTTGGGGAAAAGCGTTTCCTTCATATGGGAGCACAGGGAAGTTTTTTATCGAGAGATGTACTTTTTGACCGGGTGATTTTGGGGACACAATTAGATATAGATAAAGGAGTAATAGTTGGGGAGCCGGGGGTGGGCTTCACCGGTGACAGTCAAGTGAGGGCAGCTGATCTGAATACAGGGCTCTTATATTATGAAGACATGTTTTGGTTTGGGGTTTCGGTTTTTCATTTGTTGGAGCCTCAGATTAGCTATTTGGAAATTAATTCAAACAGACTGCCGGTCAAATATTCTTTTCAGGGAGGAGTGAGATTTAAGCTAGCACCGGGAAATATCAATGATTACTTCAATAATACCGACCAGGAAAGGTCGCTTGCTTTTGCCTTTAATTATAAATCGCAGGGAGCTTTTGATCAACTTGATCTAGGTGCAGAGTTTTTTTTCGAACCTCTGATCCTGGGTTTATGGTATCGAGGTCTTCCCACCAAGTATAATTTGCCCAATAATGAATCTTTAATTGGGTTAATCGGGGTCGAGTTGGATTCAGGTTTGGACTTTGGGTACAGCTATGATTATACCATTTCTAGGTTGGGGTTGTGGGCGTCGGGCGGGGCTCACGAAGTTTCCGTTAGGTATGTTTTTTCTTCTCATGACCCCCGCAAAAAGTATTATCCACCACTTCCTACATTTAGATATTAGAGAAATGCCATCTTTATCAGAATAATATTTTGCTAAAGGTGATTTTATTGAAATGTGTTGTTGGTAGGAGCATAGTTAGCACCTAAGAATTAGAATAATCTTCTTTACATATTTTTCTCTATTGTACTCAGGTAGTTATGGGAAATGACTAATTATTTTCAAGCCACTCCTTGCTGTTTCATTAAAAGTCCTGATATTTGCACTCCCAAACGACGCAGACGGTGTTGCGGGAACGGGAGGGAAACCTCCAAAGAAGTATTGAAAGGAATTAATTTTGCTTAGGTTTGTGGAAGTCAGCAATGCTGCCTACCTTTGCGGACCTGTCTGAGGATGGGGTAAAGGCAGAGGGGTTAAGCTTCTGAAAAACTTTACAAATTAATTTCACAAAGGTTGTTGCGGGATAAAAAATAACGCTTACCTTTGCACTCCCTTCAGCAAGGAAGGGAAAAAACGGGGCAGAAATCGGAAGGTTGAAGCAGCTGTCAAGGGTCACAAACGGGTGGCACTAAGTTCTTTGAAGTGATGTAAGACGAAAAAAAATAGTAACCTGAGAACAGACAGGGAGACGTCCATGGGATTTGCTG
>NZ_LMXN01000017.1 GCF_001442615.1 Algoriphagus resistens
TTAGGGCTTTTTTGCGTTTCAGCTTTTTTTGAGGAAGATACAAGCAAAAAATACTCTACAAGCTTCTAAGATTTAGGAAACCTAGCCGCGGGCTGTAGCGTCGATGGTCCTGTTATGTCATGCAGACCCGACTGACATCGTTTAGGCAGGTGACCGCTGAAAAGGAAACAAATCTCTGCGGATAGGATAGCACAGAAGTCCAACCTTCATTTCCTTTGAAAGGTCTTCCTGAATGTTTTAATGTCAAGATCCACTCTATTGGGCTTGTGTAATGAGGAATCCTTCCATAAGGAATAGGGAAATGATTGAAGATTATCTTCTGAGGTGGAGATGATGTTGGTTTAAACCCAAATCTCAAACTGTTTGAAATGCTACTTAAAGTGCTTGAGATGATTTTTTCCCATCTTGAAAAGTAAAGCTAGGGTGGGTAGTGTAGTTATGGAATCTTTTCGAAGATGTTGTAATGGCCATATCATAGACTCAGAATGGGACCCTAAAGTGATTGGAGCAAGGAGGAAGGATTTAAGCTGATACTGCGTCCCAATTTGGAATCATAGCTTCAACACCAGCTAGCGTGTTTACGGTCCCTGTTAAGCTACCTTAACAGTAGAAAACCGATGGGTTTGAGCTTGGGAAAAAGAAAAAATCCACAAGGCAATACGCTCATATCCATCCTTAGAATTCCCTAAAGGAATTAAGCATGGGATATAAATTCCAAAGAAACTGACGATTCTAATATTAAGCTTTAAACAAAGCTAAGAACAACTCCTGATAATGGTGCACGCAAAAAAAAAGCGTCTGATCTCTCAAACGCTTTTTCGGTGATTGGTAAACTTTAGATTTTAGCTTCCGCACATTTCGCAACCTTCTGGATCATCTAATGAGCAGGCAATAGCATCTTGTTTTTGTGATTTTACTTCTACGAGTTCCTGTTGTGCCTTTTGTACTTTCGGTTCAAAGCCAGTTTTGTCCAGCGTGAATTTAATAGCCGCTGTAGCTGCTTGAGATCTCAAGTAGTACATTCCGGTTTTCAACCCTTTTTTCCAAGCATAGAAATGCATAGAGGTTAATTTCCCGAAGTTTGGATCCTGCATAAACACGTTCATGCTTTGGGACTGACAGATATAGGCCCCGCGGTCGGCAGACATATCAATGATTATCTTCTGAGAAATCTCCCAAACAGTCTTGTAAATGTCTTTGATATGCTGAGGGATACCAGGTACATTTTGTACTGAACCATTGGTTGAAATCAATCTATTTCTCATCGTATCATCCCACAAACCAAGAGCAATCAGATCTTTCATCAAATGCTTATTCACAATGATGAACTCACCTGATAACGTTCTTCTGGTGTAGATGTTTGAGGTATATGGTTCAAAACACTCATTGTTGCCCAAGATCTGAGAAGTAGAGGCAGTAGGCATAGGGGCCATCAAAAGGGAATTTCTCATCCCGTATTTCTTGATCTTCTCTTTTACTTCAGCCCAGTTCCATCTTCCTGATTTTGGTGTTACTCCCCATAGGTCAAACTGTAGTTCTCCTTTTGAAGCAGGAGAACCTTCGTATGTCTCATAAGTCCCTTGTACTTTGGCTAATTCCATGGAAGTTTCCACAGCAGCAAAGTACATGGTTTCGAAAATATCCTCATTCAGACCTTTAGCTTCCGGGGAATCAAAAGGCATACGCAGCATAATGAATGCATCTGCGAGTCCCTGAATTCCCAGGCCGATTGGGCGGTGTCGGAAGTTTGATCTTCTAGCTTCTTCGACCGGATAGTAATTTACATCAATTACCTTGTTCAGGTTTTTAGTAGCTACCTTGGTGATTTCATATAGTTTCTGATGGTCAAAGAATAGCTTGCCATCAGGACCTTTTGTTACAAATTTCGGGAGGGCTATAGAAGCCAGGTTACATACAGCCACTTCGTCTGGAGCTGTGTATTCGATGATCTCAGTACAAAGGTTGGAAGACTTAATTGTACCCAAATTTTTCTGGTTTGACTTACCATTTGCAGCATCCTTATAAAGCATGTATGGAGTACCAGTTTCAATCTGCGATTCCAGTACTTCAAACCACAGCTCTTGTGCCTTGATTGTCTCACGTGCTTTTCCTTCCCTCTCGTATTTTTCATATAGCCTTTCGAACTCTTCGCCGTGGCATTCCGAAAGCCCAGGAGCTTCGTGCGGGCAGAATAGTGACCATTCTAAGTTTTGCTCCACACGCTTCATGAATAAATCTGGAATCCAGAGTGCGTAAAACAGATCCCTAGCTCTCATTTCTTCTTTCCCATGATTTCTTTTCAGCTCCAGGAAATCTTTGATATCTGCGTGCCAAGGCTCAAGGTAAATCGCAAAACTACCTTTTCTTTTTCCTCCGCCTTGATCTACATAACGGGCCGTCATGTCGAAGTTTCGAAGCATTGGTACGATCCCGTTAGAAACCCCGTTTGTGCCTTTGATGTAGGATCCTTTCGCTCTCACGTGGTGAATAGAAAGGCCAATGCCTCCTGCAGATTGAGAAATCTTGGCACATTGTTTCAATGTATCGTAGATCCCGTCGATACTATCGTCTTTCATGGTAAGCAGGAAGCAGGATGAAAGCTGAGGTTTAGGTGTCCCCGCATTGAAAAGGGTAGGCGTAGCATGAGTAAACCACTTCTCGGAAAGTAAGTTGTAGGTTTCAATCACTGACTCCATGTCTTCTTTGTGGATCCCGACAGCTACCCGCATCAGCATATGCTGAGGACGTTCTACTACTTTTCCATTCAATCGGATCAGGTAACTTCTCTCCAAAGTCTTGAATCCAAAATAATCATACCCAAAATCTCTTTTGTAATCGATTGCAGCGTCTAGTCTGGCTGCATTTTTTTTGATGATACCATATACCTCAGGATCCAGTAAAGCTGCATTTTCGTCAGTCTTTGGATTGACGTGGGTATATAGCCTTTTCATAGTATTTGAAAAAGACTGGCTAGTTGTCTTATGAAGATTGGATATGGCTATTCTCGCTGCCAAAATAGCATAATCCGGATGCTTTACGGTCAGAGAGGCACAGACTTCTGCTGCCAAATTATCCAGCTCTGTAGTGGATACTCCATCATACAGGCCATCAATTACCTTCTTGGCAACATCAATTGGCTGAATGAATTTTGGATCCAACTCATAGCAAAGGTTCTCAATTCTGGTTGTGATTTTGTCGAATCGTACTGATTCTCGCCTTCCGTCTCTTTTTAATACTAGCATTTCTTTGGGATTTTTAGATTGATGGAATAGTTTGGGTTAATTAGAAGTCTTCACCGATGGAGAACCTTGGTGAATCGTCAGACCCCTCATTAGTTTTCATTACGCCCGCTTTTTGGTAGTCACCAACTCTTTTTTCGAAGAAATTGGTTTTTCCCTGAAGCGAAATCATATCCATGAAATCAAAAGGATTTGTGCTGTTCCATATTTTTTCACATTCTAATTCGTCAAGCAGTCTATCTGCCACGAATTCAATATATTGGCACATCAAATCAGCATTCATACCGATAAGTCTTACAGGAAGTGCATCGGTTACAAATTCTTTTTCGATTTCTACCGCATCTCTGATAATCTCTCTTACTGTTTCTTTCGGGAGTTGGTTGTTCAGGTGCTTTGTGTATAGATGACAAGCAAAGTCACAGTGTAAACCTTCATCACGGGAGATTAATTCATTGGAGAAAGTAAGTCCAGGCATCAAACCTCTTTTCTTAAGCCAGAAAATGGAGCAAAATGAGCCGGAGAAGAAAATCCCTTCCACTGCTGCAAAGGCGATTAGTCTCTCTTGGAAGTTTCCGTTGTCAATCCATCTCAATGCCCAATCGGCCTTTTTCTTGACACAATCTATATGCTCGATAGCATTCAGGAGTTTGTCACGCTCCCCGGCGTCTTTAATGTAGGTATCAATAAGAAGGCTATAAGTTTCCGAGTGGATATTTTCCATGGCAATCTGGAAGCCATAGAAAAACTTAGCTTCAGTATATTGAACTTCAGAAACAAAATGCTCGGCCAGGTTTTCATTTACTATTCCATCGCTGGCCGCAAAAAATGCCAAAACATGAGAGATAAAATGCCGCTCGCCATCATTCAATGCTTTCCAATCCACCATATCCTGGCCTAAGTCAATCTCTTCGGCTGTCCAAAAGCTAGCTTCTGCTTTTTTGTAATACTGCCAAATGTCATTGTGCTGGATTGGGAATAAAACAAATCGCTTCTTGTTCTCTTCTAATATCGGTTCGTTCTGCATTGCTACTTGTATGTTTTAATCGAAATTTATTTTCCCGTCGCAAATTATTTTCTATGGTCAGGGGATAAGAAAGGCTGCCTTTTTAGAACAGCCTTTGAACAAATATGTGAATCAAAATTGGGAAATAAAACCAGTGAAGTGTCAGTTTAATATGTTTTTTGACTAAAATTCAAAAATTGTATAGTATTCATGTTATCAGTTGATTAGTGTCATATAAGTATATCTTTAGATTAATTGAATGAGCTGTTTTTAGGGGTTTGAAATAATTTGAAATAATTCCAAAAAAGATTTTCAACCAAAATTCAAGATTAAAATTGACTATAAGTCAAGTATTTGACATAAATAATTTTGCTTTTCAATATTTTGACGATCAACGGGTTGGATGGAAATCAATTTAAAATCTTCAAATCATTTCAGAATAAAATTGTCTTTTATGAGGGAATTATTAAGGTGATTTTCCTTCCAAAAGAGCGGTTTGCAAAGGTTCACTATTATGCGCAAATAATATTTCAGAAGCCTGTTTTTTTGTTTTGTATAACTTCCTTATATTTGCACTCCGATTTCAAAAGAATCAAGAATTATGTACGCAATTGTAAACATCGCAGGTAAGCAGTTCAAAGTAACACAAGATCAGTTCGTCTATGCTCCAAAGCTAGACTTAGAAACTGGCGCTTCCGTGGAATTCGACCAGGTACTATTAGCAGAAGCTGATGGATCTGTGTCTGTAGGCGCTCCCCTTTTGGCAGGAGCGAAGGTGTCTGGGAAGGTCCTGGATCATGTAAAAGGTGATAAAGTCATCGTCTTCAAAAAGAAGCGCCGTAAGGGCTACAAGAAGAAGAACGGTCATAGACAAGACTTCACCAAAGTATTGATAGAAAGTATTTCAATCTAAGTTTTCTCCTTCGGAAAACGATAAAAGAATAAAACCATGGCACATAAGAAAGGCGTCGGTAGTTCCAAAAATGGTAGAGATTCACAATCCAAGAGATTGGGTGTGAAGAAATTTGGTGGTGAAGTAGTAATCGCCGGAAATATCATTGTAAGACAAAGAGGTACCAAGCATCACCCGGGTGAGAATGTAGGACTTGGCAAAGATCATACCTTGTTTGCAACATCTAACGGTGTGGTAACCTTCAAAAAGAGATTTGATGGTAAATCATACGTAAGTGTGTTGCCGGCAGAAGCGTAATCAATACGCTAACAAGTTAAAAAGGGAGCTGTCTTGAATGACAGCTCCCTTTTTTTTATAAAAGTCACTCTTTAAATCCCAAAAGTTCAAACAGTGACTGTTTACTTTCAGGCTTCACCAGAATGATGCACACTTTTCGATCACCCATCTCCGACGGTCAAGTCTTGTTTCATGGATGGTTTTGATATGAACCTGATCTTATATTATAGACTTTTCTATTTCTCCCTCATTGCTTGTGTAAAGTAGTTGTACCACTCGAGAAAGGTGCTGATGACAGCATCCCAGTACTGGAAGATATGTGGTGCTAGTCTCTGGAGTTCAATTCCGTGTATTTTAAAATGAAGAGAAAATTTTCTGTGTTAGGAAGTTTGATCTGGAAGTGGATAGCGTAATATTCCAGCAATAGGTGCTTCGCCTGGCATATCATCAGGATCTAGGATATAAACGCTGCCTTTTGATCGGATTACACAAGCGGCTGCTTCATCTATCAGGCAATGGTCATCTTCTGATTGTGTTTCATGTATTTCTATACTATGCTTATCTGCGTTGTATTTACCCCATAGATGCTTGTGGTCTTTGGCAACAAATAATGTATCAACGGCATCTATAAAAGCCGCCTTCAGCAGCCTTTTAGTTTCATTATCGAAGGCTAGCCCTTCAGTTTTTTGAACCTCATAGGATTTCAAAAGGTTGTTTCTTTCATTGGAAAAATGAGATGCTGCCAATTCCCATGATTTTTGATGCAACAAGTCTAGGTCTTTTGTGGTGAATGATCCAGGAATATATCCATCCATCAAATCTTTATATTTACTGGCTTCTCTAAATAACGGGATCAAATAGTCCACGCCAGCCATGTATAGGGGGAGGGGATTCTTAGTTAAAATTGGCTCGAGCATATTGGTCATTCTGTGGAAGTAATTAAGGATGGTTTTCTTTTTTTCTTCATCAGATCCTTCGCCATGGCCATGAAACATTGCCCCGGCAGAACCTACTCCTCCTTGGCCTTGAAGATATTGCTGATTTTCAAAGTATTCTTCCTCAGCGGTAAATGAGACAGCTACTTCCTCTGGATCAAGGATAACTTCTTGGATTACATTCCTTGTAGCTTCGTACAGACGGATTCTTTCCAGATTAAGCACTAGCAGATAATAGTGCCCATTGTCTGTGGTTGCCGGGATTAGAGGGAGTAAAAAAGGTTTAGTTCCAATGAAATATGAGCTATCTCCTAAAAGGATGGGGGCTTGAATGAGCTCTATTTGTCCATCTGCCAGAAAGATCGCTATCATATCGGAATTATATTTCCAGAATTCCGCATCCTTTAGAAGGGCGGAAGCCGGCATGAGTAGCTTATCTATCTGGTTTACGGTGAGCTGGTACTTTTCCTCGAGCTCCTTCTCTACCTCAGCGAGTTTATTTTTCAAATGGATTTTATCTTGTTTATATCCATCAGTACTTTGTCTGGAGGTTGGAATAAACATTGAAATATAGGGTAAGGAGGATTTTTGTGAAAGATCCACAAACTTTTTGCGATCAAAAATTTCCATGGCTATAGTCTTAGGTTGAACTTATCCCATTTTATCAGATAAAATGGTACACTATTTTCCCACAAACAAGAAGCCACGTGGCTTTATTACCTATAAATCATCTAAGACATGAACTACACAGAAAATTATAGAGGAATTAAATTAGATGTGCAATCACCTCATATGGAGGTTAGCGAGCCGGTGCAACTGGAGCTTAGATCCTGCATAGACAAGCTTACAAGATTTGCGGACGATATCAATGAAGTGGCTGTGTATATCAATAAAGAAGGTCATGGAGCTGCTATAGTCACTAATTTGGGGATGCGAGTTGGAATCCCAGGGCCGGATATTTATGCTGATGAAGATGGAGACAATTGGATAGGAATGCTGAAATCTGTCACGGATAAAAATATCAGGCAGCTTCAAAAACTGAAGTGATATAACAATACCTACTGCCTAAAATGGACGGTAGCTTATGATCTCCTGAATAAAATTTACCCCACTTTGTGGAAAAATAATCAAGATCACAACAATGCCGAAGACAGCTCCGAAAAAATGTGCATCATGATTTATTCCATCAGAATCCTTTCTAGCTTGGACAGCAGAATAAATCAAAAACATGATCCCAAGGGCAAATCCCGGTAAACAAAGAATACCAAATAAACAGATGTCCGAAAGTGGTAGGATAATGATACTGGCAAATACAGTTGCGGCGGTTCCTCCTGAAGCTCCTAATGCTCTATAGTAGCTATTGTCCTGGTTTTTTAGATAGGTTGGGATGTCAGAAATAATAATTCCCAAAAGATAGAATACCACATAGACTGCACCTCCTATAGTTACGCCGAACTTATATGCAAGAACCCGTTCCACCACTCCTCCAAAGAAGTAGAAGGTGAACATATTGAATAAAAGATGGATGTAATCTTTGTGGATGAATCCTGAAGTGATGAACCGCTCCCACTGGTTATTTCGCTTTATTTTATATGGAATGAACATGCATCGCTCCATAAAAGATGTAGTATTGATTCCGTAGAAACTGCTGATCGCAGTGATTATAATCAGGACAACTGTAATTGATAAGGGCATTTATTATTTTTCTCTGTGAATTAGGTCCTGGGTTATTTTCTTGAGTTCTAGGAAGTAGTCTTCGTCCTTAAAATGGATCGCTTCGTATTGCGCAAATCCTGCATCGAAGTAGGAATTCATTTTGGCTTCAGTGATCGCTTTTATACCTAGTTTTTCATATATCTTTCTCACAGCCTGTACCTTTTCTTCTTTGTCAAATTCACTCTGAGAAAGCCAATAGTTAAGTGCTTCGGCATCTTTGCCTTTGGCTAGCTCAAGTGCCTTTATTAGAAGGAAGGTTTTTTTATTGGAAATGATATCACCTCCTACTTGCTTGCCGAATTTTGTCTGATCCGCAAATACATCGAGTAAATCATCTTTGAGCTGGAAACCTACACCGATATTCACTCCGAAATCATAAAGTTTCTGTCCATCATCCTTTTCTGCGCCGGCAAGCAAAGCGCCTAATTGTAAGGCAAATCCCAAAAGTACCGCAGTCTTTAAGCGAATCATGGTAAGATATTCGTCTTCGTGAACAGCCTCCAGAGCCTCAAAATTCATGTCAAATTGCTGGCCTTCACAGACCTCAGAGGCTGTTTTGTTGAACAAGCGAAGAACGTCTCCAAGTTTTTCGGCATGGGTTGGCAACAGTAAATCATAGGCTTTTACAAGCATCACATCACCAGAAAGTATGGCTACATTTTTGTTCCATTTCACATGAACAGTTTTTTTTCCTCTTCTCAGAGGAGCGTCGTCCATGATATCATCATGCATTAAAGTGAAGTTGTGAAAGACTTCTACTGCTGCAGCCTGACTCAGTATTTCTTCTGGGTTTGGCTTATAAATCCCATAGGCCAATAAACTCAACAAAGGGCGGATTCTCTTTCCGTCCAAGCCCAAAATATAGGTAATCGGATTATAAAGTTCTTGGGGTGATTTTCCTAATTCTAATGCACTCGGGAGGTTCTGGATAAATGTCTCCAGCTTACCTAATAACTCGTGCGCGTGTTTTTTTCTTGTCATTATCAGCAAATTCCAAATCTATTGTTCTACGGTCAATATCGGTATTAACTACTCTGACCTTCACTTTGTCGCCCAAAGTGATCATTTTTTTCGTCTTCGAACCCACCAATCGCATGTTTTTCTGGTCGAAGTCGTAGTAATCGTCATCCATGTCCTGGACCCGTATCATGCCTTCGCACTTCGTTTCAGTGATCTCTACAAAAACTCCCCATTCAGTCACACCGGCTACTATTCCCTCATAGTCTTTGTCTTCTGCAAGAGACATGAATTCCACCTGCTTGTATTTGATAGAAGCTCTTTCTGCATCTGCAGCGCGTTTTTCACGCTCTGAGGAATGCACACATTTTTGCTCCCATGCTTCTGCGTCAGGAGATTTTCCTCCTTCAAGATAAAGCTCCAGCAATCTGTGAACCATCATGTCGGGGTATCGACGGATAGGGGAGGTGAAGTGGGAATAATGCGCAAACGCAAGTCCAAAGTGCCCTTTTGGCTCAGTGGTGTATTTGGCTTTGGCCATACTACGGATAGCGAGCTGCTCAAGCACATTCTGCTCAGGTTTACCCTGTATGTCTTCCATCAATTTATTCAGGGCAGTGGAAATATTTTTTTCATTTTCTATGTCAAAAGGATGACCAAATCGCTTGGCGAATCCTGAAAAAGTATCTAAACGATCCATATCAGGAGAATCGTGCGTACGATATACGAAGGTATCTTTTCCTTTGTTCTTATTGAAAATAAACTCTGCCACATATTTGTTTGCCAAAAGCATAAATTCTTCAATGAGCTTATGTATATCTTTTCGCTCCTTGATCATCAAGCCCAGTGGAGTTCCTTTCTCGTCCAATTTGAATTTTACTTCTACAGTTTCAAAGTTAACAGCTCCATGCTTGAATCTTCGTTGTCGGATTTTTTTTGCCATCTCATTGAGCAAAGTCAGTTCTTGAAAGAAATCGCCGGATTGCGTGTCGATGTTTTCCTGCGCCTCTTCGTAGGCATATCTTCTGTCAGAATGGATTACCGTTCTCCCTATCCAGTGTTTTTTGACATTTGCTTGGTCATCGATTTCGAATACACAAGCAAAGGTTAGCTTGTCCTCATTTGGGCGAAGGGAGCAAAGTCCATTGCTCAATCGCTCCGGCAGCATAGGAATCGTTCTATCTACCAAATAGACCGAAGTTGCTCGGTTATAAGCCTCTTTTTCCAAAGCGGTTTTTGGTTGTACATAGTGGGTCACATCAGCAATGTGAACTCCTATTTCATGGTTGCCATTTTCTAGCTTTCTATAGGAGATGGCATCGTCAAAATCTTTCGCGTCTGCTGGATCTATGGTGAATGTTAAAATATCTCTGAAGTCTTTTCGCTTCTTGACTTCTTTAGCGGTGATTTTCTCTGAGATCGCTTCCGCTTCCTTTTCCGGTTCCTCTGGATATTCGAATGGCAATCCGAATTCCGCCATGATGGAATGAATCTCTACTTCGTGCTCTCCGGCTTTTCCAAGAACACGTGTCACTTCACCCGTAGGGTTTTTGTCTCCATCCCTCCATTCAGTGAGCTTGACAACCACCTTTTCTCCATGTTCGGCACCATTCAGCCCGCCTCGGTGGACGAAGATATCTTTGTGCATTTTTTTGAAGTCTGGAACGACGAATGCAAAGCGCGGAGATATTTCTACACGTCCTACGAATTCATCACGGTTTCTTTCTACCACTTCCAGTACTTTGCCTTCCACACGTCCGGTTTTTCCTTTAAGAGGATAGACCATCACACGGACTTTATCTCCATCAAGCGCCTGCTTGAGATCTGCTTCTTTTACCAATATATCCCCATCTACCTTTTCTGGATCTAGAGGGACAATAAATGCGAAGCGTGGATTTACAAAATCCACTATACCATCGATGAACTCCGGATCTTGTGTGGATGAGTAATAATTTCTTGGATTTCGGGAAACTGAACCTGCTTCTACTAATTTGCTCAGTACCGGTTCTACTCCTCCTTTGGTAAGGGCATCGCGGATTTCCAATTTCTTGATAATCTGCTTGGAGTTGAATTCTTCTCCGTAATGCGCGTCTAAAAATTGAAGGATCCGACGGGCCAGGCTGGCAGCGTCTGTTTGTTTTCCTCCTTTATTTTTACTTCTGTTTTTTCTGTCTGATTTTCTTCCCATGATTTGGGTATTGATTAATGTTGTGGTAAAAAGATTTATGTCCCTGCGCCCATTAATCTTTGTGATCTTTTTTTGAATCTTCTAAATGGATGATTTCAATTTCTAAGTCATCCGACTGCGGATGCATAGCCATATATACTCGAGCTGTGACTTCCACATCCTTACGACAATATTTTTTGATTTTCTCTATGTCTTTTTCCAGATGAAAAGTAGTATTGACCTGACTTCCGTCAAGATCATCTTTTGAGGATGGAATTCCAAAAACTGAAGCCAAAAGCTCCAAGCGGGTGTAATGTTTAAAATCTCCAAACTTCCAAAGCTCCATCGTGTCGAGATGGTGAACTTCCCAAGGTTTTTTCCCTGAGATCTGTAAAGGCTCCGGCAAAGCTACTCCATTGATGAGCATTCTGCGACAGAGGTATGGAAAATCAAATTCCTTTCCATTATGAGCGCAAAGAATCCAATTTTTCTTTTCTAGTAAAGTCTTAAACTCCAAAAGAAGTTCCCGTTCATTTTCATCAGTATAGCATTTTGACCTGAATACCAGTTTTTTATCTTTCTTTTTCCACTGGAAATACCCTACACCTACACAGATTACCTGACCAAACTCCGAATGAATTCCTGCCCGCTCAAAATACAGTGATCCGGGTTCTTGACTGTTCTTTTCAGTCTGGATCAACCGTTCTTTTTTGAGCCATTCTTCTTGGATTCTCTCTGGCAGTTCTTCAAACTTCTCGGTCAACGAGGCCGTTTCTATATCCAGAAACAGGATGTCGTTCAATTGATCAAAAAAATCTGCCATATGCTAAATATTATGCGTGGAGAACTCCTTCTAGGCCGATTTCTGGAATAATCTTGATGAAGCCAGAATCAAAACTACCTGAAGTAAAGATAAACTTTTTATCAAAAATCTGATCCATAATATAGTAACTCACCCAAAACTCATTGTTCAAAACAAAAACCGAAGGATCAATTGCTTCGACTTTCGCAACGGATTGCTCGCCTAGCTCCTCAATGATATGGCGAAGGGTAGAAGTCTTCTTTATTTCCCCGTTTATTTCTCCGTAGCCTTTGGAAGTTATCATGACGTTCTTAAGCTCAATCAGATTTAAATTGATAAGATATACTGCCCACTCAGTTCCGGAGGCAGTATCTTCTTTTGCTATCGCAAGTTTTACTCCAGTCACAGGACTGAAATCAATATCTTTTTTCATAGGATTGTGATTTGTCTTTTAAAGGCCATATGGAATCTCGCATGGTAGATAATCATCCCAGTGTGTGATTCTTGAGTCATGCTCGATTTCATGTGTTTATATTATGATTTTTATAGGTCACATGGAATCTCGCCTATATCATCATCCCAGTGAGTGACTTTGGAGTCATGCTCGATTTCATGCTGTTTCTATATTCTCTATTTCAAATAATTCGGTTAAGTGTTGTTTTACCTTAGCTTTGACTTCTTGCATATCCACCGCTCTGCCTAGCTCAAGATGTAGGGAGGTCACAGCTTTGTCATCAATGCCACAGGGAATGATATGGCTAAAATAGCTTACATCAGTATTGACGTTGAAAGCAAATCCGTGCATGGTAACCCAACGGCTGGACTTTACGCCCATTGCGCAGATTTTTCTGGGATTTGTTTGCTCAATGTGATCAATCCACACACCTGTGAGACCATTAATTCTCCCGGCTTCCAGACCATAGTCAGCTAAAGTCCGAATAATCGCTTCTTCAAGAAATCTCAGGTATTTGTGAATATCGGTAAAGAAATTATCAAGATCCAATATGGGATAGCCAACAAGCTGTCCCGGGCCATGATAAGTAATATCACCGCCACGATTAATTTTGTAATAGAGGGCTTGATGGATTTTCAGACCATTTTCGTCCAACAATAAATTTTCTTCCTTACCACTTTTACCTAGGGTATAAACATGTGGATGCTCGACAAATAGGATGAAATTTTCTGTAGGAAATTGATCAAGTGCGTCCAAAGTCCTGTTTTTGATCTTTAAAGCTACCGTATCTGCAAACAGCCGTTCCTGATAATCCCATGCTTGCTGATAATCTAGCTGGCCCAAGTCTCGGAATTCTACTCTTTTATTAATAATTTCATTCATCGGCTAGTCCCTGAGGATTTACTTTTCAACTGAACCCCTCACGGGTTCGTTCATTGATTTTTCAAAATTAAACAAATATATAAGATGGCTGGATGCAACGAATCCGGAAAGCCCGCATAGCAACTGGGGGCTGTTTTTTTAGTGACAAAAGGGCAAGAATATGTCGAAACAATCTATGGTTATGGAGATGCTGGGATTGATTTAAAACTGAGATACTCTGGACTGTTAATTTTTGTTGAAGTTAAGTTTAGATCAGGTACTGGCCTTGGTTTTGCAGAGGAGTTTGTGGATTTTACTCAACGAAAAAACCTCATCAAAGCCACCGGTCATTACAGTTATGAAAAAGATTGGCATAATGGCATCCGCTTGTATAGAATAGGCGTTTATAGGGGGCGCACCGACAAAACCAATTTTCGGCATTTTGAAGATGCTTTTTAACTAACTATCACCACAATTTTAATTTACAAAATCATGAAAAAAGTAACATTAACTTTCTTTTTTGCATTTATGGGAATCATCGCATTTGCGCAAAACGAGAAGAAAGACAAGCAGATCGAAGAAGATAGCCAAAATGCAAAAGCAGCTTTCCTGAAGGAGGATCCTGGCATGCAAGCACTTTTTGATTCATCTTACGGATATATCATTCTGCCCAATGTAGGGAAAGGCGGGTTTGGTATAGGAGGGGCTGCTGGTAGTGGCGTGGCTTTTCAGGGAGGAACCCAGGTGGGATATGCCAAAATGACCCAGGTTACTATTGGTTTTCAAGCGGGCGGACAGGCTTACTCTGAAGTGGTTTTCTTTGAAAATGAAGAAGCGTTTGATCGATTCAAATCAAATAATGTAGAGATGTCTGCGCAGGTGTCCGCAGTAGCTGCCGCATCTGGAGCATCAGCAAATGCAAAATATATTGATGGAGTGGCTGTATTCACCCGTACTAAAGGCGGGTTGATGTATGAAGCATCGGTAGGGGGCCAGCAATTCAAATTCCGGGAGAAATAAGTCAATTGTCCTTTCGGTAAACTAAGTTTCCGTCCTTATCCCATTCTGCGCGGATATAGGGGCGGAAATTTTTTGTATAAGCCTGTTCCTGATATTGGATTTCCCGCTTTCGGATCGCTTTGGTATTATTGGTATCCCAATATTCTGTCCAGAGTCCTACTTTTTCACCAAATTGATATTCTCCAGTGACAGCAACTTGTTTATCTTCATAAAAATGAAAGTAATTACCTTCCTCTAGGCTGTATTGTACAGGAATGATTTCCTTAATGGTCTTGGAGGTTTGATTGTAGTATTTAATTCTGGACTCAAGGGGCCAGCCGCTATCGAAGTGGTTTTTGTCCTGCAATATATTGTTGGAATCAAATAGCATCCAGGTTTTATGCTTGGTTCCGTAGTAAAACATGCCGCTTTCGACAACTTCTTCATTGATTATGCGCTCATATGGCCCATGAA
This sequence comes from Algoriphagus resistens, assembly GCF_001442615.1. Lineage (GTDB taxonomy): Bacteria > Bacteroidota > Bacteroidia > Cytophagales > Cyclobacteriaceae > Algoriphagus > Algoriphagus resistens. The sequence continues at coordinate 14,797 of NZ_LMXN01000017.1, forward strand.
GCAAATACCCTTGGCCCAGTGTATATCCATCCGATTTTACGGATCTCGTCTGCGGATCAAACCAATATACATCTCGAATATAAGGGTCTGGACGTCTTTCTATATCTGTATAATTGAAGTATTCAAAGATCCGCTGATCCCGGAATTCCTTGCGTGTATAGCCTTTTTGAGTTTTGATTCCAAACCATTCGTTTTTGCGTGCTTTCTTCTTTTTCTCCTTCTTTTCCTCTTTTTCCTTTGAGTCGTCGAAAAGCAGCAAAGGCATGGTAGTCGGGAGCAAAGCTGAGTTGACCACCCCGCTGCTATCAGGATCGGATTTGCCCTCTGCATCTTCTTTTTGGGCAAAGGAAATCTGGCTTAAAAACAGCAGACAAATAAAACTGATATAAAATCGACCCATTGTATATAAAAACGCAATTTACTTCGGTGTATTTTATCCAAAAATAACATTTCGAGATCAAAAGCCGCCGATTGTTTAGATTTTATAATCTTCTCTCTATTTTTGTGGAATTTGTAAAAAAATCTCTCAAACAATGAATTCTATTTTATCAGACCGGATAATCAATATGGAGGAATCAGCCACTCTTGCCATGGCAAAAAAAGCAAGAGAGCTGAAATCCCAAGGAATTGACATCATCAGCCTTAGTTTGGGCGAACCTGACTTCAAGACACCAAAGCATATTCAAGAAGCTGCAAAAGTTGCAATAGACGAAGGCAAGTACTTTTCATATCCTCCGGTAGCTGGTTATCAGGATCTGAGAGAAGCCATCGCAAAGAAACTTCGGGAAGAAAATGAAATCGCTGAGGCGAAAGCTGAAAACATCGTAGTTTCTACCGGTGCCAAGCATTCCATTGCCAACGTATTCATGTGTATGATCAATGAAGGTGATGAAGTCGTAATCTTCTCTCCTTACTGGGTGAGCTATGCTGAGATCATCAAATTGGCAGGTGGTGTGCCTGTGCTGATCGAAGGAACTTTGGAGAATAACTTCAAAGCAACTGCTGCTCAACTGGAAGCTGCCATCACTCCAAATACGAAAGGGGTGATTTATTCATCCCCATGTAATCCTACAGGATCTGTATTCAGCAAAGAAGAACTGGAAGCTATCGCCGAGGTGGTGAAGAAGCATGAGAATATTATGGTGATCGCTGATGAAATCTATGAGAAAATAAATTTCGCGGGTAGAAACTACAGTATAGCTTCTTTCCCAGGAATGTTTGACCGGACAATCACTGTGAACGGTTTTTCTAAAGGATATGCAATGACAGGCTGGAGAGTTGGCTATATCTGCGCGCCGGTTTGGATGGCAAAGGCCGTGGAAAAAATTCAGGGGCAGTTCACTTCAGGAGGAACAGGGATTGCCCAAAGAGCTGCTTTGGCAGGAATTTCCGGAGACCAAACTCCAACAACTGAAATGGCAAATGCTTATCTGAGAAGAAGAGGTTTGGTGTTGGACTTGCTTCGCGATATTCCAGGTATCAAAACTCACGTGCCTGAGGGCGCATTCTATTTCTTCCCGGATGTGACTGCGTTCTTTGGCAAATCTGCTAAAGGGCATGATGTAAAAGATGCAGATGATCTGTGCCTGTATCTTTTGGCTGAGGCACATGTATCTCTAGTGACTGGAGCGGCCTTTGGTGCGCCGGATTGTATCAGACTTTCTTATGCTGCCTCTGACGAGGAGCTGGTTGATGCGCTAGGCAGAATGAAAAAGGCACTTGGCGAACTAGCCTAATAATCATTACCTAAAACCCCGGCAAAAGCCGGGGTTATTTTTTGCCTCAAAAGAAAGGTCTATTTTTGGGGAAAACTACCCCATGGCAGAAGTAATCGTAATAACTCCCGTTAAAAACTCTCTTCAAACAACCTTGGATACTGCAAGAGCTATAGCTAGTTCTTCAGTACAAGTAAAACACATTATTTTTAACGACTTCAGTACGGAGGAAACCAAAGCTGGTTTGGAAGCGAATGAAGTTGGGATCGGCTATGAATTGATCCATCTGGAAGACCACACGGATCACCCTTCCCCTAATTACAAGCTTGTACTTCAGATGGCTCAGAAAATAGCAATTGAAGAAGGTTTGCCATTGTTGGTAATTGAATCTGATGTGGTGGTTAAACCAGAAACAATTGCTGATTTGCTGAATTTTCAAAGCGTAAATGAAAAATCGGGGCTGGTAGGATCAGTGACAGTCGATGAAAACGGTATAGTGAATTTTCCTTATCTGAAGTTCAAAGGGATAAAAGAATCCGTTATTGATACGCATCGCAGTTTGAGTTTTTGTTGCACCTTATTTTCTGCCGAGTTTTTAAAAGCCTATGATTTTATGGGGCTAGATGAAGCCAAAGATTGGTATGATACGTTTATTTCTAAGAAGTCTATCGAATTAGGATTTAAAAACCATGTGCTGATGAACTCGCCGGTTTGGCACAGACCTCATGCTAGCAGGCCCTGGAAGCAACTCAAATATAGTAATCCACTGAAATACTATTTCTTGAAATTTTGGAAGGGATGGGATAAAATCTGATTATTCTAATCCAAGAATATTTTCATCTCAGTATTTGAGGACTTTAATGCGAGTGTGTCCCGTCCAAATTCCTTCAATATATAATTATTTTTCCTTAGCAGGTCGTAGCATGATTCGAGACTATCCGGGTCAAGGTTCTCATTTTCAAAAATTATGGCTTCTGGATTAGTGTTAGCGATGTCAAAAATAAGAATTACTTGGAGGTCATAACCTTCAGCATCAATTTGCAATAGGTCGATTTTTGAAATGTTATATTTATTAATCAAAGATTGAGGTGAAATTACTTCCACATCCACGGCTACAATTTGTTGTTTAGGATCTGACGGGATTTCCAGGCCATATTTTTTGCAATTCTTTTGTACAAGACCATTCCGAAAATGGTCTTCAATTTTCTCTAAGGAAAAGGAGGCTAAACCGGTGGCCCATCTCATTTCAGAAAACCCTATTTTATAAAGTGTTTGAAATCCGTCTTTTTTTCCGATTGCTGCACAAATTGGATAAAGGCCTTTGTTTTTTTTATAAATTTTGCTCAGTTCATTTCTAAAAACTTCCGGCTGAGGTTCCAATAATACTCCTTTCCATCGATCCCTTTTGATGAATTTATGGATTGGGTCATGGGTAATGCCATCGTTTGCTCCGATTTGGATTACATAGAAATCCCCTTTCTTTGAAAGTGAATAGGATGAAAGGAATTCAGATAAACTCCCTTTTTGGGGATGGTAAAGATATTTGTAAAATGAAATGAAAGCAAGATTGTCCGTGGCGCTTAGATTGAATCTGAAATCTTTCCAAAACGTTTTAAAGGCGGATTTGATTTGATGCTTAAGCATGAAACTTGTAAATGATTAGAATCGATTGCTAATTGATAACCCAATGATAACCATAATTTCTATTGCAGTTGCATTTTTCACTTCATGTATTCTTAGCGATATTTAATTAATTATAAATGATATTCTGATTTCATGACCAAAAAGCTGATTTATTCTGTAGTAACCAATCGATACGATGATGTTAAACCAGTTGCGAATTATCCGGATTTTGACTTTTGGTTATTTACCGATCAGGACGATCTAGAAGTTGATGGCTGGGAAATAAAGACGATCCCTAGGTCCGAAGACCCTATAAAACAGCAGCGTTTGATCAAAATAAACAGTTTTAAATTCACTGCTTCCTACGGGCTGACGATATACATTGATGGTAATATGGAAATCATCCAAGACCCACAATTGTTCTTGGATAAATATTTTCGGGGTGGTTTTTTGACTTGCATACATCCAAAACGAAAGTCTTTAAAAGAGGAGGCCACTGAAATCATTCGGAAGAAGAAAGATCTAAACTACAAAGTGACAAAGACATTAGCCTATGCAAAAGATCTTGGATACCCTGATAATCTGGGACTTTTTGAAAGCATGGTTATCGTAAGGGATAAATCAAAGGAAGTTGAAGCCATAGAGGAAAAGTGGGCAGAAATTCTTTCCAAAAACTCACATCGTGATCAGTTAAGTTTGCCGTTGGCATCTTTCCTCTCTGGGGTAAAGATTCAAGGGATGCCCAGGGATGAATTATTCAAATTTATCAAAAGGAATAGAGGACATAATGTGTCATTAAAGTTTTTACAGGGGAGACAGACTTCTAGACAAAAAGAAGGAATGTTCCGAGCCTTAATTGAATGGATGAAAGAGCGGGAAATCTGGTTTTCAAAGGGAGCAAAATAAAGAGGGAACTTACCTCCGTTTTTAATTATTACGTTATCATTTTTTAGCATTTGTATTGGTCAGCCTTTCTATGTCCAACTATTATTGAAATTTGATATCGTGTATCCAACCTAAAATCGGGAATTGAACCTGGAGTAGATGTGCCATCCTATTTAAAATGATCACTTCGGGCTTTGGGTAGGTTGATCTGATGGAGATTTTACTGTTTCCCTAAGTAACATGCCTGATTATATCCGAGGAGATCAGTGTACATGGTAGAATTAAAGCCTTAATTTTGAAGTAGTGAAGTAATTGCAATTCAAGGATGATTTGAATTCTTCTAAAAACTGGCTGTAAATAATGTATTTGTTTGGATCTCAGCTAAATAATCGATAGAAAAGTTTGTTTTCTATCGATCAATTTATAGCTTTATAATGGTGATTAAACAACTTTTCATAAGTATTTCATTTTTTTAGACATTGGATTTTATCGATCCACTTTTTCAGCTCAACCTGTTTGAGAAAAATCCGGATTACGGTCCGGATTTTTTTTTGCTGATTTTTTGGTGATCTTTCACCAGAAGAATATCACCTCCATTTATGACCCGAATCCAGATTTTCTTATTGTTTTTTTTATGCGTTGTCAGTCAAAGTGCCTTTTGCCAGTTAAATGGATACGATTCATCATACGTCAAAACTGAGCCGGATAAATTTGGGATTAGGTTCTATCTCTCAAAAAAATACACTGACCTAAGTGTACAGGTGCCTGATTTGGATTCGCCGTACAGGTTTATACCTAATTCAGGATTAAATATGGGCTTGGGTTTTACCTATCAGAATTTGTCTATAAACATTGCTGTTCCAGTGGGGTTTCTGAATCCTGATAGACAGAAAGATTGGCCGTTCAGTCTTGATCTGCAGTCTCACATCTATGCACCAAAAGTTATCGTTGATTTTTTTGGCCAATTCTATGGCGGATATAGGATCAAAGCTGAAGATCTTAACGGGTTTGACGAAGATTATCTGAGAGAAGATATGCGATTGGCTTTAGTTGGTGTGAATTTTAATTACTTATTTTTCGGAGAAAGACTTTCCCTTGCTGCGGCATTTACACAAGCAGATATTCAGAAGAAGTCGGCATTTTCTCCTTTTGTGGGATTTGAAGTTTATGGTGGAAAAATAAAAGGAGATTCACTTTTGCTGCCTAAGATGGCTATATCTGAATCGATGAATTTTCAGGAGGCTGGCTACTTTCAGGCAGGCCCCAACGCCGGTATGGCCGGGACATTGGTTTTTGGAAAAGGTTTTTTTCTTACGGGAGTGGCTGCGGTTAATTTGAGTGGGGGGTATTCTAAATGGGAAAATGAAACCCAGACTAAGCAATGGGGAGTGGTACCTACGTATTATCTCAGGGGGTTTGCAGGCTATAACAATGAAAAATTCTCTTTTAATTTTAACTATGTGTACAAAAATCTGAATCTGATTAAAGCAGGGCCCTTTGATCAGGCTGTGAATACGGGGAATTACCGCTTTAATCTGATCTATAAAATTACACCGGGCCGAAAATTCAAAAAAAGATTTAATAAAGTGAACCCACTGAGCATACTCTCCAAAATGTTGAATAAGCAATGATTGGTCAACATTTCAAAAAAAACTAGCTTTGAAAGCTATCAAAACAAAAATTTCTTATGTCAAACCAGTTTGCAATACAGGAATCACTAGCCCGGCTAGGGCTGAAAAGTAAAAATCCAGGTACATCTACAGGTATCAAATCGATAGATTCAGATGGGGATTATTTTTCATCTTATTCACCTGCGGATGGCTCATTGATCGGGGAGGTTCAGACTACAGATTCCGACAGTTATGAGCGGGTAATCACCCTTGCTCAACTTGCTTTCGAACAATGGAGAAAAGTGCCTGCCCCACAGCGAGGCGAAATCGTGCGGGAAATTGGCAATGCCCTCCGTGAAAAGAAGACCGATCTTGGCAAGTTGGTTTCCTATGAAATGGGTAAATCCTATCAGGAAGGCTTGGGAGAGGTGCAGGAGATGATCGACATCTGTGATTTCGCAGTGGGCCTTTCCCGACAGTTATACGGACTTACAATGCATTCTGAGCGTCCCGGCCATCGAATGTATGAGCAGTGGCATGCATTGGGGCTTGTTGGGATTATTTCAGCTTTTAATTTCCCTGTAGCTGTTTGGTCTTGGAATGCGGCATTGGCGTGGGTTTGTGGAGATGTGTGCGTATGGAAGCCTTCGGAAAAGGCTCCTCTTTCGGCAATTGCCTGCCAGTTGATAGCCAGCGAAGTCTTTGCCAGGCATGGTATGCCCGAAGGGATCTGTAGCTTGGTCAATGGAGATTATAAAGTGGGGGAGATGATGAGCAGAGATACACGGATTCCATTGATCTCAGCGACAGGATCCACGCGTATGGGTAAAATTGTGGCACAAACAGTAGGGGCGAGATTGGGCAGATCACTTTTGGAACTTGGGGGAAATAACGCAATTATTATCACAGAAAATGCAGACCTGGATATGGCCATCCGTGGTGCTTTGTTTGGAGCTGTAGGTACTGCGGGGCAAAGATGCACAAGTACAAGGCGTCTTATCATCCATGAAAATGTATTTGAGGAGGTAAAGTCAAGACTTGCTTCTGCATACGGGAAATTAGTAATTGGGAATCCTTTGGATGAAATGAATCACGTAGGCCCGCTGATTGATAAGGAAGCTGTTGGGATGTATTTGGCAGCCATACAAAAAGTGGAGGCAGAAGGGGGAAAGGCTGTAGTAGAAGGAGCAGTTTTGGAAGGGGTAGGATATGAATCCGGTTGCTATGTGAAACCTGCAATCTATGAAGCTGAGAATCACTTCGAAATTGTCCAGCATGAGACTTTTGCGCCGATTCTTTACCTGATCCAATACAAATCGCTGGAAGAAGCAATTGCGTTACAAAATGGTGTTCCCCAGGGTTTATCTTCGGCAATTATGACTACCAATATGCGGGAGGCTGAGGCTTTCCTGGCAGTATCAGGTTCTGACTGTGGAATTGCCAACGTAAATATCGGAACTTCGGGTGCAGAGATAGGAGGAGCTTTTGGAGGTGAAAAGGAAACAGGCGGAGGTCGGGAATCAGGTTCGGACGCCTGGAAAGCGTATATGCGCCGACAGACAAATACAATCAATTATTCATCCACTTTACCGCTAGCGCAGGGAATTAAGTTTACTATTTAATTGACCATCAAAATCAGGATGTAAATATTTTTGAAATATTTGGTCTCATTTTCAATGTATTAAGTGTGGTGGGGTAAAATGTATTTGGTTAAAAGAAAATAGAAATTACCTTTGCATTCCATTTGGGACACAATGGGAGTTTAGCTCAGTTGGTTCAGAGCATCTGCCTTACAAGCAGAGGGTCGGGGGTTCGAATCCCTCAACTCCCACATCTTATTATTGTTGCTCAAGAGTAAGTACAAATTATTTCTTGGGAGTTTAGCTCAGTTGGTTCAGAGCATCTGCCTTACAAGCAGAGGGTCGGGGGTTCGAATCCCTCAACTCCCACATCCAATCCCGAATCCTTCGGGATTTTTTTTGCCAAAAAAAGACTGTCTCAATCACGAAACAGTCTTTTAATTGGATTGAATAGTAACTTTTCTACTCCAAATTCAACATAAATCCAGCTCTGAACCAACGTCCTGGCATCTGAACTGTCCCAGCCTCCCTATAGTCTGTGTCGGTGATATTTGAAGCTTCGGCAAAAAATCCAAGTGTACCTGTACGGTTGTAATCCACCCGCATGTCCAGCAAGAAATAAGGATCTTGGCTCATTCTCTCCAAATACCTCATTTTGGTGTTCCATTCCACTTTTCGGCCAATGCCTATAAGTACTCCGGCTATAGTTTGATTTTTCAGAGCGGTAAATGCATAACTAGTTTCGATGCCCGGTTGCTTGATCAGATCCGCATGTATGTAGTTGTAGGAAAACATAAATTCCTTGACCTGTACTGTTCTGCCAGTTGGACTTACCCGATAATTCACAGAAGCTTCTATTCCATTGAATTTTACTTCGCTGAAATTCTGAGGCTGCCAAGGGGTGTCCGCATTAGGTCTTGTCCATTGAATCAGGTTGTCGGTATTTCTGTTAAAATAAACCAGTTCAGCGAAAAAGCCTGACTTGGACCACTTGGCACCAACTTCAAAGTTTTGAGCCTGCTCAGGTTCAAGCTGATCATTTCCGATATTAGTAGGGCCTTGGTAGTAGAGATCGTTATACGTGGGGATTCTGAAGCTTATTCCATAGCCAGAATAGAACCGTAATTCTTTAGTAGCTTGAAATCCCAGTTCGGCGCCGGGAAAATGCTTCCAGTTGTATTCTGAATAATAATTGGAATATACTCCTGCCCGTAGGTCTATTTTTGTCCCAAAATTGATCATCTGTTCTAGAAATATCCCTGCAATTGTACGTTCTCTATCTCCAAGATTGGTGCTTTCTATGGACTCTCGTCTGGTTTCGATCCCGAATCCGGTAGTGCCAAGACTGCTTTGAAAATTTCCGTTAGCTTCTAAGGCGATCACATCTGTCGTATGATTATTTTTATAGAATTCAGGCTCATTTCTTTTTAATACATATTCATCCTGATTTCTGCGGAAATAGGCGCGCGTGTTCAAATAAAACTTATTTAGTGTCAACTTATGACTTAATGAAGTCAATGTGGTTTGCACACTTTCCCATTGGTCGGGAAAGGTGCTGGAATAGAAACCATTTGCCCCAAAATCTCTATCGGTATAAGCAATCATTCCCTTTAGCGTGTTTTTCGCATTGATATCAAAACCGCCTTCATAGAAGATGTTGCTGACTTGATAATCTGAGTTGTACCAATGCCCATTGGAGTCATCGTAGGAGATAGCCAGGTTTTGTCTGTAATTTCCGACAGGGAGGGAGCCGGCAAAATTTACCCCTTTCATCCCAAAGTCACCTGCATAGCCTTGGACTCTGGCGTATTTCTTATCGCTGAGATCTGTGATCACATTGATGGCACCAGCATAGGCATTTTGGCCAAAAATACGGGATGCAGGACCTTTTACTACTTCTATTCTATCGATATTGACCAAAGGAACCGGGATATTCATCATGTGATGTCCCGTTTGCGGATCGCTTAATTTAATGCCATTCAACAGCATAAGTGTTTGTTCGAAAGAGCCTCCGCGGATACTTACATCTGATTGTACACCGGTCACCCCTCTTTGGCGGATATCCACACCCGGCACAAATGATAATACCTCGGCTAAACTTCTGGCCGGAGAAGTCTCTATCTGGAGTTTGTTTACTAAAGAGACGTTTCTACTTTGCTTTGAAAAAGGAAGTTGGATTCTGTTTTCCTGAATCAAAACTTCACCTAAGTTCTGTGTTGTGGTGTCAGTTTGGGCATTCCCGGTAAAGTATAATGCCAGGGAAGCCACTAGGAGTACTGATTTTTTCATGGGTAAGATTGTAAATGGTGGCTCAAAAGTGGTCCCAAAATATGCTTTTTCCAATAATGAAAGTTTTCTAAAAATTCGTTAAAGGAAATACTCTCATGTAAATTATAATGAAGCTTAAAAGCGCAATTCTTATTTTTGGGCTAAATCAACAAATAGTATGCGCAGGAAAATTATAGTTAAGCTGCTTTTTGCCGGGGCATTGCTCGTAGGAATCAGCAATTCTTTTGCTCAAGAAGTGAAGGAAAACAACCAAAGTGAATTTGGGGAATTTATCAACCGAAAAGGAACCTACACCCGATCTGCATCGGGCAAGCCTAATGTGGGTTATTGGCAAAATAAAGCCGATTATCAAATTGCAGTGAGCTTGGATGAAGAGGCGCACAAACTTACTGGTACTATTACATTGACCTATACAAATAATAGCCCGGAGGCGCTGGATTTCATCTGGATGCAAATGGAGCAAAACAGGTTTACCGAAGATTCCCGAGGCACGCTTACTACGCCTATTCAAGGCAATCGCTACAACGGCGATACTGACGGTGGATTTGAGGTGACTAATCTGCAGGCAAAAGTTGGTTCTAAAGGATCAGTCTCTACTAAGCATATTGATTCAGATACAAGAATGCAGGTTTGGTTTAACGAGCCGATCCCGGCTAAAGGTGGGACAGCAACTGTCTCCATGGATTTCTCCTTTAAAGTTCCGGTTAAAGGGATGGACAGAATGGGGAGACTTGAAGTCGAAGATGGTTGGATTTATGCATTTGCTCAGTGGTATCCTAAAGTGGCGGTATTTGACGACGTGGAAGGATGGAATGTGGAACCTTACTTGGGCGCTGGAGAGTTCTATTTAGAGTATGGTGATTTCGATTATAAAGTTACCGTGCCTTATGATCATATTGTGGTCGGTTCCGGTAAGCTGTTGAATCCAAAGGAGGTCTTGAGCAAAGAACTTCAGAATCGCTACAACAAAGCAATGGAAAGTGATACTACGATCATGCTGATCTCTGCTGAAGAACTTGGCAATACAGAATTGACCAGACCTAAGCAGGATGGAACAGTCACTTGGCACTTTGCCATCGAAAACAGCCGTGACATTGCTTTTGCTACTTCTAAGGCATTTATCTGGGATGCTGCTAAAATTGACTTACCTAGTGGAAAGAAAATTTTGGCACAGTCTGTTTATCCCAAGGAATCAAATGGGCAAGAGGCTTGGTCGAGATCAACCGAATATAGCAAAGCTTCAATCGAACATTATTCTGAAAAGTGGTTTGAGTTCCCTTATGCCACTGCGACAAACGTAGCGGCGGATATCGGAGGAATGGAATATCCAGGATTGAATTTCTGTAGCTACAATTCCAAGGGTGAAGGACTTTGGGGAGTGACAGACCATGAGTTTGGTCATAACTGGTTCCCTATGATCGTAGGGACGAATGAGCGCCGCTACGCCTGGATGGATGAGGGATTCAATACGTTTATCAATCATTATAGCACGCTGGCTTTCAATGAGGGCGAATACCCTTCTAACTTAAATGAAACCCGCAGGTACCTGAACTTCTTTACCAGTGAAACCAGAGAGGGAATAGATACTTACCCTGATGTGGTGAATATCAATAACCTTGGAATGCTGGCATACAATAAGCCGGCCTTCGGTTTACTGATGTTGAGAGAATACATCTTGGGGCATGAGCGATTTGACAATGCTTTCAAATCCTACATCAAAACCTGGGCATACAAGCATCCCCAGCCTACGGATTTCTTCAATCATATGGAAAACGTAGCTGGAGAGAATCTTTCCTGGTTCTGGCAAGGATGGTTTTATGGAACCGGTAATATCGACTTGGGGGTAGAAGCAGTTATTCCTTATGCAGGAAACTTTGTGATTGTATTGGCCAATAAGGGAGATATGCCGATGCCTGTACAGTTGGAGGTGACTTTCGAGGATGGTACAAGCGAGCTTAAGATGCTTCCTGTAGAGATCTGGCAGCGGGGCGATACTTGGAACTATTTACTGAAAACAGATAAAACGGTGAAATCAGTGGTAATCGATCCCAACAAGCTTCTCCCGGATGTGAATCTTGGAAATGATAGTTGGCCACAAAACATCTATGAAAAGTAAATTGCAAAAGCCTGGATATATGTCCGGGCTTTTTTAGTAAAAGGATCAAATTACTCCTGCACATTTCTGCATGTGTCAATAAGGGTAAGCACTTTCATCTCCAGGTGTAAACCCTAATCTCCATTTAGATTATTAAAGTGCCATTATAACCGAATAGAAAAAAGTAGCGAAGCAGTTACAGACTCATCCGCTGTGGGGGAACCTTAGGGAAGACCCCGGTTCAGAATTGACAAAAAAAGTGGACTTCCTCAAATAGCCGGGAAGTCCACTTTTGTGTAATTTGGTTCGTATATCAATCAATAATCATCGTTGATTTCCAGCCACATGCCATCAGGATCCTGGATGTAGATTTGGCGGATTCCATCTACACGGGTAGTGATTTTTCCCTTTTCTCCAGGCCAGCTTTCAAAGGGGTAATTGGTGCTTTCTAATGTTTTTATAAATGCATCCATATCCTTCATGCTGAAGCATAGATGATTTACTTTTGAGATTTGGGTTGGGACATTTGGCGCTTCGATGATGTGTAGAGCCGCACCGCCACCTAGGTCATACCAAGCATGAAGTCCGTCTTTGAAAGGCTCTTCGATCTCTTCCAGACCTACTATTTTCTGATAAAATTCCTTGCTGGAATCCAGATTGCTTACATGGACAGCGATGTGGTTTACTTTAATCTGGGCAAAAGTACTCATGGTAATTCCTAGTAATATAAAGGTGAATAGTGCTTTCATTGATTTTTGGATCATAGATTAATTGGAAAGCTAATGTTAGCGTATTTGGGGATAGATTGAAAATAAAATCAGATAATAAACATGAAAGCACTCACCTAGGCGAGTGCTTTCATCTGTAACTTAAAGAGCTCAAAGGTAGTTTTTTATTTCTCCTCTTCGTTGTGAAGGTCCGAAGCCAGAGCCAGTTTCTCCGCTTCATCAAAAAGCTTGATGGCTTGAAGATAGACTTCATTGATGTCATTCACTACCTTATAGAAAGCGCTGTCATCATAAAGTTGCCTTCCCAAATGGGCTTTTACTAGGATTTTGAGATACGATTTTGATTTATTGAAATCCTTTTCATTAAACTCCACCTTGTTTTTCTTACCGTACTCTACCAATTCGCTGAGCATCGCATCACTAACAGTGAAGTCATTGTAGTACTGTTCCAAACTCATATTTTCGAATTTGGATTTGTTCTCATTCACATAATCGAGTACAAATTCCCGGTTCGAATCTGAATTGAAAAGCCTATTCACATATGCTGAGGACATCGTAGTATCCAAAGGAACAAAGTAATCAGGCATGATCCCTCCACCACCGTAGACAGTGCGTCCTTTTACCGTTTCGTATTTCAGGCTATCATTGAAGGTAATGCTATCAGCTGAGAAAAATTCCCCGTGCTCGTATCGGTCTATCCAGTCTCTTTCATAGGCTTCATAGTCTGCATCGTACGGTTTCTGGATAGATCGGCCAGAAGGGGTATAGTATCTTGCGATAGTTAATCGTAACTCTGCTCCATCCGAAAGATCTATTGGCATCTGGACTAAGCCCTTTCCGAAAGATCTTCTACCTACGATCAATCCTCTGTCGTTATCCTGGATAGCTCCTGCCAAAATCTCAGATGCAGAGGCAGATCCTTCATTTACAAGCACAATCACAGGCCCTTCCTCAAACATTCCAGGTTTGAAAGCAAATGCTTTCTGGTTGTATTGCTCAACTTTTCCCTCTTGGGAAACGATGAGCGCTTTTTCTCCCAATAGCTCATCTGCCATATTGATAGCCGCACCCATGTATCCGCCTGGATTTCCCTGAAGGTCAATCACCAATTTCTTCATTCCTTTACTTTTCAGGTCAGCGATTGATTCTTTGAACTCATCGTAAGTAGTCGCTGCAAATCTGGTTACTTTGATGTAGCCGATTTCATTATTGACCATATAGGAAGCGTTGATGCTGTATTGGGGGATTTTGTCTCGGGTGATTTTGTACTCGATCAGCTCATCCTGGTTTTTACGCTTCATGTCCACTACGACCACAGAACCTTTTGGACCCCGTAGTTTTTCGAAGACATCGCGGTTGGTCACACCGACTCCTGCCATGTTTTCTCCATCTACCCGGATGATTTGATCACCGGATTGGATTCCCAGTGCTTCCGACGGTCCGCCAGTAAGAGGAGCTACCACATAGATTGTGTCCCTTATGATCCCAAATTCTACCCCAATTCCATCAAATTCCCCATCCAGTTGGGACTGTGCCAATGAAGCATCCTTTGCAGGGATATAGCTTGAGTGAGGATCTAAGTGTTCAAGCATTTTATTGATACCAAATTCTATCAGTTCATTGGTATTGACGCTGTCCACATAATCTCTATTGACATAGGTCATTATTTCTTGCAACTTGTAAAGTGCAGCTCTCAGATCATTTTGATTTCCTTTTGGCTCAGCAAAAGTGGCCCCAATCCAAATTCCTGCGGAAATGGCAAGTGCCAATATTATAGGGAGTCTGATTTGGGATTTAGTGTTTTTCGTCTCGCTCACGGCTTTCTCTTTCAGTTGGTTATATTTCTTTATTGTTACGGTAAATTAGCCTATTTCACCCTGTTATTAAAGGGGCATTTGATAAAGCTAATAAATGTTTATACGAGGGGAGGGTATAATGGCTCAATTTATTCCCCTTTTTTCTGTTAAAAAAAATTATTTTTGCAAGATGCGATCAATAGATGATTTTGAAAAGGCACTATTAGGAGATTTAGTTTCTGAAAACTACGTCTTTGCTTCTGTGCTGCATTATTTCGGAATCAGCTTTTACCAATATCCTACCGAATCGCTTGAGGTAGTTTGCAGGAAACATAAAGTGCATTCCAGTCAGCTGATTACAGAGTTGGAATCATGGGCCCAGCGGAAGGAGCCTTCTACCGAAGAGCTTTACCTAAATCCCATTGAGATTTTGGTGGCTTACCTAAAGAAGAAGCATTACTATTTTGTACGTCAGGAATTACCTTTTCTGTCTAATATTATCTCAGGTATAGTCCCAGAGCCTCAATTTGCTTCCTTGATGGCAGACCTACGGATTATGTTTCCACTCTTTGTAGAAGATTTTATTCATCATATTCATGAAGAGGAAAGCAGGCTTTTCAAGAGAATTGAATTGCTTCAGGATATTGAAGAAAATAGATTTTCGCTGAATGATGCCATTACGATTTTGGAAAGAGATCCAGTTCATTTATTAGCTGACCAGCATGAGATTCACGATGATGAAATGGAAGGAATCAGAAAGTTGACAGCGGATTATTCTTTGGAGCTTAACGCTCCATTGACGATGAAAGTGCTATATCATGAATTACAAAACTTCGAGCAGGAACTTAGAATTCATGCCAAAATAGAAGATGAACTACTTTTCCCAAAAGCAGTAGAACTGGAAAGGGAGGCTTTACGCCAAATCCGTAAAAAAACCAGAAAAAACTGATGCCCAGAATACTCGCTATTGATCTGGGAACCAAACGGACCGGCCTGGCTGTTACCGATCCATTGAAAATGCTGGCTAATCCGCTGGAAACCATTGAGACATCCGCACTGCTTGATTATCTTAAAAGCTACTGCAGCAGAGAAGAAGTGGATACACTGGTTCTTGGATATCCGACCCGCTTGAATGGGCAGGATAACGAGATGACTCCCAAAGTAGTTACGATGAAGGACAGGCTTTCGAAGGCATTTCCTGATAAAAAAATTGAACTCATTGACGAGCGGTTCACTTCTAAGATGGCCATGCAAAGCATGATTTCCATGGGAAGTAAAAAGAAAGACAGAAAAGAAAAAGCAGGAAACCTGGACAAGGTGAGTGCGGCAATTATTCTACAATCCTATTTAGAGAGACAATGATTTACCCAATAGTTGCTTACGGTAGCCCGATTCTGAAAAAAGAAGCTGAGGAAATTACCGAAGGAACAGAGCTTGACGAGCTGATAAAAAATATGTTTGCAACCATGGACAACGCCAGCGGCGTAGGTCTGGCTGCACCCCAAATCAATAAGGGAATTAGCCTTTTTGTCATTGACAGTAGTTTGATGCTAAATGAAGAGGATGAAGAGGTGGGTATCCGACGGGCATTCATCAACCCGATTATTTTGGATGAATATGGAGATGATTACAGCTTCGAGGAAGGTTGTCTGAGTATTCCTGAAGTCCGTGCAGAGATCACTCGTCCGGAAACATTGACTATAGAGTATTACGATGAAAACTGGAATCTGAAGGAGGAAGAATTCTCTGGAATGACTGCCCGTGTGATCCAGCATGAATATGATCACTTGGAAGGTATTTTATTCATAGACTACCTCAAAGGCCTCAAAAAGCGACTTGTAAAATCCAAGCTGATAGACGTAAGTAAAGGCAAAATATCCACTGATTACCGAATGATTTACCCGCTTAAATGATTAAATCCACCCAACTCTCTATAGCGCTGGTACAAACTGATCTTCATTGGAAAGATAAGGTCGCCAATCTGGCGATGTTGGAAGAGAAGCTTTGGGGGATAGAAGAAGGAGTGGACTTGATCATCCTGCCTGAGATGTTTCCGACAGGATTTAGTATGGAGGCAGCGGAATTGGCAGAACCTATGAATTTCACTGTCTGCAGATGGATGCGGCAGCTGGCTGCACAAAAAAATGCTACCATTGCAGGAAGTGCAATTATCCAGGTGGATGGTAAATTTTTTAACCGGTTGCTTTGGGTAGGTCCTGATGGGATGATCCAGCATTATGACAAGCGACATCTCTTCAGAATGGCGGACGAAGACAGGACATTTTCCTCAGGAGAGAGGCTGCCGGTTTTTGAATTGAAGGGCTGGAAGATATGTCCGCAAGTTTGTTATGATCTTAGATTTCCTATCTGGTCCAGAAATAGGGTGATTGATGGGCAAATGGCCTATGACCTGATTTTTTATGTGGCTTCTTGGCCTGCTGCGAGAATTTCAGCCTGGGATGCACTTTTGCCGGCACGTGCCATTGAAAATCTGTCGTATTCCTTGGGGGTGAACCGTGTGGCAGAGGACGGAAATGGAATAAAGTACAATGGGCATTCTGCAGTTTATGATTATAAAGGGAATCAGCTTGAATTTATGGGAGAAGATGAGCAAATCATTATAGTGCGATTGGATGCGGGGGAGTTGGATTCTTATAGGGAGAAGTTTCCGGCTTGGATGGATTCTGATGATTTTTTGATCAAGTAATCCTTTTTTCAGACACTCAGTACTTTATGCGGGTGGAATTTGAAACAAGGATATTTTCCGTATTTTAGCCGCGATATTTTAAGACCCTGTTTCTCTATTTCCATTCCATATTAAAAGAAAAAATGGATTAAGACCGAAGAACGATCGATTGATGATTCAGGGTTTAACTAGCCTTTTTGAATTCTTAAAACCATGAGTAACCAAACTCCAAAAATTCTCTACACGCTGACCGATGAAGCTCCGGCCTTGGCAACGTATTCCCTATTACCAATTGTAGAAGCATTCACTAAATCTGCCGGTGTATCAGTAGAGACCCGTGATATTTCACTTTCTGCCAGAATTATCGCCAACTTCTCAGAATTCCTAACTTCTGAGCAGCAGTTGCCGGATACATTGGCTGAGTTGGGTAATATCGCCAAAACTCCTGAAGCCAATATCGTAAAGCTTCCGAATATTTCCGCATCAATTCCGCAGTTGAAGGCTGCGATTAAGGAACTTCAGTCGCAGGGATATGCGCTTCCTGATTATCCGGAAGAACCAAAAACCGAAGGAGAAAAGAACATTAAGAGTAAATATGATAAAATCAAAGGCTCGGCAGTGAACCCAGTTCTCCGTGAGGGAAACTCAGACCGAAGAGCTCCACAAGCGGTGAAAGCTTACGCAAGAAAACACCCTCACTCCATGGGAAAATGGTCTGCGGACTCCAAGTCTCATGTGGATAGTATGACTGAAGGCGATTTTTATGGAAGTGAAAAATCTCATACAATGACAGAGGAGGCTGTTATTTCAATTGAATTGCAGGGTGTAGATGGCAGAAAAGAGATTCTTAAATCCGGTTTGAAGATTCTAGCTGGTGAAGTGATAGATGCTTCCACAATGAGTATTTCTGCTTTGACGGCATTTCTAAGAAATGCAAAAGCAGAGGCAAAGGAACAAGGAGTTCTTTTTTCCCTTCACATGAAAGCTACGATGATGAAGGTTTCTGACCCCATTATCTTCGGCCATGCAGTGAAAGTTTTTTTTGAGCCGGTTTTTGCTAAGCATATCGCCTCTTTCAATGAGGTGGGAATTGATGTGAATAATGGATTCGGGGACTTGATCTCCAATCTTGATAAACTTTCTATCCCAAAGAGAACTGAAGTTGAGGCAGATATTGCAGCTTGTCTTGCGGATAGCCCAGACTTAGCCATGGTGAACTCTGACAAAGGAATCACCAATTTACATGTGCCAAGTGATGTGATTATCGATGCCTCTATGCCTGCGATGATCAGGACTTCCGGCCAGATGTGGAACAAGGAAGGCAAACTTCAGGATACCAAAGCGATCATTCCTGATAGATCCTATGCCGGTGTTTATCAGGCTACGATTGATTTTTGCCGGACTCATGGGGCCTTTGATCCATCGACTATGGGTTCTGTTCCTAATGTGGGTCTGATGGCCCAGAAAGCCGAAGAATACGGTTCCCATGATAAAACTTTCGAAATTCCTTATGCAGGTACTGTAAAAGTTATTGACCAAAACGGACATGAGATATTTTCGCATGAGGTAGAAGCCGGAGATATCTGGAGAATGTGCCAGACGAAGGATGCACCAATACAGGATTGGGTGAAACTTGCTGTTACTAGAGCAAGGCTTTCAGATACACCGGCCATTTTCTGGTTGGATCCGAATAGAGCACATGATGCTGAATTGATTAAAAAAGTCAATAAATACCTACTGGATCACGATCAGACTGGACTGGAGATTTCTATTCTTTCACCTGTTGAGGCGACAAACCTTTCTTTGGCGCGCATCAGGGAAGGTATGGACACGATCTCTGTCACAGGAAATGTATTGAGAGATTACCTGACTGATTTGTTCCCGATTTTGGAATTGGGTACTTCGGCGAAAATGCTTTCCATCGTTCCATTGATGAATGGTGGTGGGTTGTTTGAAACCGGAGCAGGTGGATCTGCACCTAAGCACGTGGAGCAGTTTGTTTCTGAAGGGCACTTACGTTGGGATTCCTTAGGTGAATTCCTTGCGTTGGCGGTTTCACTTGAGCATTTGGGACAGACTTTCCATAATGAAAAAGCCTTGCTTCTTGCTGAAACGCTTGATCAGGCGACCGGCAAATGGTTGGAAAACGATAAATCTCCTGCACGAGTAGTAGGCAAACTGGATAACAGAGGAAGCCATTTCTACATTGCGCTTTACTGGGCAGAAGCACTTGCCGGTCAAACTAAAGATGCGGAGTTGAAAGCCAAATTTACGCCGATTGCGAAAGCCTTGGGGGAAAAAGAAAATGTAATTGTAGAAGAATTGAACGGTTCTCAAGGTGCTCCGGTGAATATAGGCGGATACTTCAGGCCTGATGCTGCACTGGCTTCTCAAGCGATGAGGCCAAGTGCTACCTTAAATGAAGTTTTAACAACCTTAGTTTAAGAAGAACTGAAAAATATGGAAAGCCATTCGGGAAATCGGGTGGCTTTTTTGTTGGATTCTTTTAACCACGGAGGTTCTCGTAGAGAACGCCGGAGCGAGATTTTGTTTCAAAAATCAGAACTAAGCAAATCTGCTAATTTTCACCTGTTAAATTGGTTTGAATTGGAATAAATCCGAAATCCAATCACTCCTCCTCAAAACACACCTTATTTGCCCGCATAAATTCCTTGATCACCGATACGTGAATGCATTCGCCTAAATGGATAAAGGCATAGTCATTCACTTTTTTGGCCTTGCCATGGGCAATAATTGCTTTGTCTTCTATATCAAATCCCAGGTGTAAATGTTTGGTTCGGCTTTGCATTCCGCAGATGATGCCGGAAGAATCAAAAAGCGGCCCTCCGCTTTGTCCTCTCAGACCTGGCGTGCTCATCTCCATCCCATAGACTTTTCCTTTCTTGTCTCCCAGAAATCGTGTCAGCATCCCTTCGATAGGAAATCTGGGAGAACGCATGGTTCCCGTACTTGTCCATTCCAAGGATTGATTTTGTTGATTTAGGTGGAAGTTTGAAAACTCGGGAAAAGGAAATCCCAGTCTGCATAGCATTGCTCCGGGGTTTATTTCAGAGTGGTTCTTCTTGAACTTGGGAACATTTGTAAAAAGTGGTTTTTCAAAACCTTCGAATTTGATCAAGGCAAGGTCGTATTCCGGATGGATGAAGAACTTTATGTTCTTGATCTGATCCACGCAATCCACAAATGTGACACGCATCTCAGAGGTGGTGTCAGCTTTCAATCCCAGTTTTTTGATTAAGGAAGCACGTTGCCCACCACTCATCTCTTTACCCTGCTGAAGGAATGTGGAGTATTTCTGATTGATCTGATCTGCTTGTCTCAGCCACTGTGCGACATGCTTGCACGTTAGGGCATAGCCTTCTTGATTTACAAAAAACAAGGTGGCTGAACCTCTCTCTATTTGAGTGCTTCCAAAATTTCTTGAGATAGAATGAATTGCGCGAGTATAACCCGCGGTTTCCAGAATTGCTTTTTCAAACATCAAAAATTAGGTGTTTCAGATTTCAAAATAGGTAAAAGCATCGGGAAATTGGATTTTTCAGAATTTTTAAGAAAAAAATTATCTTTCGAAATCGATTGTATTTAAGCTGGCTTTTATTGGTTCGTAAGATAGTTTGGGCTAGCCAAATAAATGTGATAACTTAGCCATCCCGCAGGGATTTTTGGCCAAAAGAGGCATACCTCCAAGGGAGTTTTAGGAATCAAACCTATACGTAAAATCAAAATAACAATGAGCAAAATTAAAGTTGGAATCAACGGATTCGGTAGAATCGGACGTTTGGCGTTCAGAGTTGCACAAGAAAGAGAAGATATCCAGGTAGTAGCGATCAATGACTTGATCGACGTGGACTACATGGCATACATGCTTAAGTATGACTCCACTCACGGTACTTTCAAAGGGACTGTAGAGGTGAAAGACGGCGCTTTGGTAGTAAATGGAAATAGCATCCGTGTTACTTCCGAGAAAAGCCCGGCAAACCTTAAATGGGGTGAAGTAGGAGCTGATTATGTTATCGAATCAACCGGTATTTTCTTGACTAAAGAAACTGCACAGGGCCATATCGATGCTGGCGCCAAAAAAGTTGTAATGTCTGCTCCATCTAAGGATGACACGCCAATGTTTGTAATGGGTGTGAATGAAGATGCTTATACTTCTGACATGGTTTTCGTTTCTAACGCTTCTTGTACTACAAACTGTTTGGCACCTATCGCCAAAGTCTTGAATGACAACTGGGGAATCGAGGAAGGCTTGATGACTACAGTTCACGCGACTACTGCAACTCAGAAAACTGTTGACGGTCCTTCTGCAAAAGACTGGAGAGGTGGACGTGGCGCAGGTCAAAATATCATCCCTTCATCTACCGGAGCTGCTAAAGCGGTAGGAAAAGTTATTCCTGAACTTAATGGTAAATTGACTGGTATGGCATTCAGAGTTCCTACTCCGGATGTATCAGTTGTGGATTTGACAGTTAGATTGAAAAATCCTGCTACTTATGCTGAGGTTTGTGCTAAAATGAAAGAAGTTTCTGAGACTACCATGAAAGGCGTTCTTGGATACACTGAAGATGATGTGGTTTCTAATGACTTCCTTGGAGATGCCAGAACTTCCATCTTCGATGCAGGTGCGGGTATTCAGCTTTCTGACAAATTCTTGAAAGTAGTTTCTTGGTATGACAACGAGTGGGGTTACTCCAATAAAGTAATCGACTTGGTTAGCTTCATTGCCAGCAAGTAATAAGTAAACTATGACTAGTCCTGAATAGACGATACAGTCTTTAAGGATAAATTTGAGATAGCATCGGGTTTCGACTCGATGCTAATTTTTTGTATTCCGTGCATGGCAATCAACTAGGTAGTGAAAGTCCACTGTGGGGGGGTACGTAACAAGTCAAAGTCCAAAGATTACACAGACATTGGTGTGTAAATGAGGCGGGGACATGGAGTGAAAGTGGGTTGCCTTACCACGGGAGACCTCAGGGACGTGTGGAAACGGAGTATGAAACATGGAGTAAAACTTGCCATGAGGAGTCAGCCGTGGTCAGTGTGTCACGAACAAAGCATTAGGGAAAAAATGCTGTGGTGCTGTTTAAATGATGGGGATAGGCCCCTCGGAGTCGGTGTTCAGGCGCAGGCCCCAAACCACCTTTATGTTGCTGGATTTAAATGGTCCGGTAAGGAGCGATAAAGGAAAAGGTACCCTTAAAGGTATCAGGTGTGTACTAGAGAGACGAGCGAAAGCGAACTATCGATGAAGCGTCGAAAGCTGATTAGACGATGTCGAAACCAAGGTCTTGGTGTTGCCTTGGGACAAACCGAAGGGAAACCTGATTACTGCTTCGGTGGCATCCGGCGTATAGGTGGCGTGAACCTAGTACAGTCATTTAAGCGGAACGTTAGAACGTTTCGTCCCGATGTTAAGAGAAACCTTCAAGTGGTGAACCCACAAGAGCAAAAGTACCGATGCGGAGCACGCGGGCGGAACATCCCGTAGTAGTGATGAAATCTCTGTAATGGAGATGGGGCAAAGGGGATGTATTAGTCAGTTTTATCACAAAGAAAACTATGGTCACACCAAAGGAGGTACTGAGATGATCAAAAAACATTTAGTATTTCAAAGGACGTCGTTCAGAAGGCTTATGACCGGGTAAAACAAACCCGGGGCAGTGCTGGCTCTGATGATGTTAGCTTGGAAGATTTCGAGAAAGATCGCCGGAACGACCTGTACAGGTTATGGAACAGGATGAGCTTAGGGAGCTACTTTCCTTCCCAGTAAAGTTGGTAGAAATTCCAAAGAAGGTGGAGGGGTACAGGGAAATCGCTTTTAAAAATCCATTGCCGCTGTGGTCAGCGGGGCTGATACCTGGATGGCCATCAGTCTTTTTGGGCGCGCCAAGCTGGACTGGCTTAGCAGCTTTTATCCTTTTGAAAACGGAATACCTTCCCATGATGTTCTTGGTAAAGTGTTCAAAGTCCTTGATTAACAGGTATTCAGTAGATTTTTGTTTCTTGGATTAAGTCTATAGATACCACTTCAGGCGAAGTGGTATCTATAGACGGGAAAACACTCCGCGGTTCTGTGGACACGGCCAATGGAAAGCTCGCGTTACATGTGGTATTAGCCTTTGCAACGGCCAACGGGCTATGCCTTGGACAGGTAAATGATGGTTCGAAGAGCAATGAAATCACCGCTATACCGGAACTGCTGGGCCTGAAGGGCTGCATTGTCACCCTGGATACCATGGGCTTGGACATGGAAGGATAGAGCACAGTTTGTGCGACGTGGTCGACCTCCACATGTATACAATGTTCTCACGGGTTGATTTCTCCAGCTTACGGGACGAAAAATAGTTTTTCAGATACCCATAAACCAGAATCTTCAACAACATTTTGGAATGGTAACTACTGGATCCGTTGTCAGGGAAACTGAGGTAAACCGGGGTGAGGTCGATTCGTTCTACGATCTAATTGACTGTTCGTCCTGGATGATTGGAAGCAATAAGTTCTTCCAACGAAGGAGGAAGAAGCATTAATTGGTTGTGATTGTAGTCCTTAAAGGCTACATTTAAGTCTTGTTTTTGCACACCTTAAAATACAAATTTTGAGTATAACAGGAAAGGCTAGCCGAGTAATCGGCTAGCCTTTTAAACTATCTACTTTTGAGACAGTCTTTTCTTTTGGGTGCGCCCAGCATGGGCGATAGCTATAGGGTGCAAGTTCCGAACACGCCTCGGCAGTTGGAAGTGTTAGCTTAAGGCAAGGGTGTCCATCGTGAGGTGGAATCTGAAGGAAGCCAGCGGCAAATTCTCGGCCTGACGGACTGAAACTACATATTAGGCCAAAGTTGTCTGGATGAGGTTGCCTAACAAACCAAAGTCCTATACTGCTCGGAGACAACATGGTAAATGTAGCGGGTATATGAGAAGAAAGTTATCGTTCTTACCTGGGGAGGTCTCATGGACGTGTGTCGGATTTCTTTTCTGACATACGGTGTAAAGCTAGCCATGAGAAGTCAGCAGAGGGCAAAGTACCGGATCACGGGTTGGTTTGGGAAGGCCCGAACCTTGCAATTAGGCAGTAAATGAATGTTACCGGAAAAAGAGGATCAGATGCTCGGCAACGAGGCTCCTTATCAAAAGAATAGGACAGAATCCGAAGGATAGATAAGAGTGATTCCATAGAAGGATAACTGAAAACAACGCCAAACACGCCTTTCGATGTGTAAAAGCAAGGAACCGCCCTATACCGAACGGTACGTAGGGTGGTGTGGAGGTCGAAACGGGAGCTAACCCCATTTCTCCTACTCAATTGGGGGCAGATGGATGCATATAAATATAGGTTCTCGTATAAAAGAGAGATGATTTTTCATTTTTTTAAAATAATCGTTAGTTTAAATTGTCTTTTTTAAAAAAATTAAAAAAATAGGAGAAGTTTTAAAATAAAATATCGTTGAATTGCTTTTGAATAAATTTTTAAATATTTAGATTTACCAGATAAAAAACTGTAAAACGGATAGTTTGCAAGAGTTACCTGATCCTATCAGGTTGCATAGGATAAATTATCAGTATGATTTCCCTGTACCCAAGCTTTTAATGCCAAGCAAGAGAATTAAGGCATAAAAAGGACTCCCAAATACCCTATAAATTATTTCTAATCTAGAATTACACGCTATGAGAAAAGTATTATCAATTGCTTTTGCTCTAGGTTTTATGCTATGCGCAACGCATCTAGCACAAGGTCAGAGTAGAGTCTTGAAAGGAGTAGTGACGGCAGCGCCGGATGGATCGCCAATGCCAGGTGTCACTATCCTTGATAAGAGCACAAAGACAGGTACAACCACTAATATAGATGGTGAGTACTCGATCTCTGTAGGTACCAATTCTATATTGGTTTTTTCCTTTATCGGCTATGCCTCACAGGAAATTCCTGTAGGGAATCAGTCTGAACTGAACGTGGTATTGGATGAAGACGCCAGTGAATTATCAGAGGTGGTTGTGACCGCGTTAGGTATCAGTAAAGACAAGGCGACTTTGGGTTATTCTTTGACTGAGGTAGGGAGCGAAGCCCTTACCACAGCTCGTGAGACAAACGTTGCCAACTCGCTTGCAGGACGTGTTGCCGGTCTAGTTGTAAAAGGGACCAACAGTGGTCCGGGAGGAACATCGAAGATTACATTGAGGGGTCTGCCAAGTATCAGTGGTACAGGGTCTCCTTTGTATGTGATCAACGGTATCCCAATGGATAATACCCAAAGAGGCTCTGCAGGACAATGGGGAGGTGCTGATAGCGGTGATGGTATCGGTAACCTTAGCCCGGATGATATAGAGACAATGACTGTATTGAAAGGTCAGGCTGCTTCTGCGCTTTATGGCACTAGAGCTTCCAATGGAGTGATTTTGATCACCACCAAAAAGGGAGCGAAAGGTGGGGATTGGTCCTTAAACTATACCATGAACTATATGGCAGAAAATGCTGTAGATTTCACCGATTTTCAAAATGTCTATGGTCAAGGAGTCGGTGGAGTTAGGCCAACGACTGCAACCGATGCACAAACAACCGGTAGATTAGCTTGGGGCGGCCGAATGGACGGTACACCGGTTATTGGATTTGACGGCAACCAATATCCTTACTCTCCTTCAAACGACAGGTATATTGATTTTTACAGAACAGGATCCAATTTTACCAATACAGTTTCTGTAGCAAAAGGATTGGGTGAAGACGGTTCATTCAGAATGTCTATTTCCAATCTAGATGCTAAATCGATCGTGCCCAGCAGTGGGCTGGATCGTCTGACCATCAACCTAAATGTAGAGCAGAATATTACAGATAAGCTGAGCGTGACTGCGATGGTCAATTACATAGATCAAAAATCCAACAACATTCCCCGTCTAAGTGATGGACCTCAGAATCCAAATAATTTCCTGCTACTTGCGCCAAATATCAGCCAGAGTATTTTTGCGCCGGGTTATAATATAGAGACCGGAGCTGAAACTGTATTTAGCGATGATATTTATGTGACCAATCCTTATTTTGTGGTAAATCAAGGAATTAATGATTTGGGTAGAAAGCGTATCATTTCTGCAATAGCTACCAAGTATGCCTTTACAAAAGATATTTATGCACTGATTAGAGTTGGAAACGATGCATCAAATGATGATTTCTTTAGCGTAGAACCCTATGGTTTGGCTTATACAGCAGACTTGAAAGGTAACCTAAGCGGCCGTGGTCAATCCCAAAGATCCGAAACAAACATTGATGGTATTTTGGGCGGTAAATTTAACTTGACAGAGAAGTTAAATCTTGACGTACTGGCAGGTGCGAATATGAGAAACAATCAATATGAGTCTGTAGGAGTAGGTGGCAGTCGCTTCGTTCTTCCTTACTTATACTCTCCATTCAATCTAGAGACATTCTCCAGAACGTATGAATACAACGAACGTGAGGTTCATTCTGCATTTTATTCTGTTGGTATAGGATATGATAATATACTGACATTGACAACTACAGGCAGATATGATGTATACAGCACATTGCCTCTGGCCGATAATAATATTTTCTCTCCTTCAGTAGCAGCAGCATTTGTTTTCAGTGAATTGCTCAATAGCTCCGCTTTAGATTTCGGTAAGTTTAGAGCATCTTATGCCGTCACCAGTGGAGAGCCCTTTGACGCTTACATAACTGACTTCTATTACAGTTCCGCAAACTCTTACAATGGAGTTCCTGCAGGTTCATCACCTACATCTCTTCCAAATTTGAACCTGAAGCCATTTACTACCAGTGAAATAGAACTAGGAGTAGACCTAAGTTTCTTCAATAACAGATTGGGATTTGATATTGCATACTACGAAAAAGAAACGCATAACGAAATCATGAATGCTAGCTATAGCATAGCATCCGGATTTAATAGTGCAGTTGTTGCGACGGGCTCTACCAGCAATAAGGGATTAGAAGTTTTGGTGACTGGCACGCCGGTTCAAACGACCAACTTTACTTGGAAATCGTCATTTAACTTGTCAAAGGTAAAAAATGAAGTGCTGAGCACTGATAACAACAATAACCCGGTAAACCTGGGCCAAAATAGGGCTACCTTGGGAAATGCTGTAACCGCCTATGTAGTAGGAGAGTCGGGGCCTCAAATACGAGCGTATGATTATGCATATAATGCTGACGGTTCCATTCAAGTGGATGAAGCTGGATTGCCAGTCAGAGGTGAATTGATCAATATGGGAACTGTATTGCCTACATTATATGGTGGATGGAATAATGAGTTCAATTATAAAGGAATCACATTCTCATTCCTGATTGATTACAACTATGGCAATAAAGTGCTTTCCGCAACTGAGTTCTACTCTACATTCAGAGGACTTAATCAGGTTACTCTTGAAGGTAGAGAAGAAGGCGTGACTAATGGAAGTGTAACTGCACCAGCCCAGGAATACTATCAGGCTTTAGCTCAAAATATCACCAAAACCAGTGTCGTTGAGGGTGATTTTATCAAGTTGAGGCAATTGACTTTAGGGTATTCATTCCCTGCAAAATGGTTTGGAAATATGCCGGTCTTAAAAGGACTTGATGTTTCTTTAGTAGGCAGGAATCTGGCATTCTTGATGCGTAAGGCTAAGAATATCGATCCGGAAGCAAGCTTTGGTTCTAATATCAATTATACAGGTATTGAAGGCGGCAATCTACCGAGCACTAGATCCTTTGGGTTTAATCTTAATTTCAAATTGAACTAAAATGAAAAAATATATAAGCATATTTCTTACTGGCGTTTTGCTGGCTGTGTCCAGTTGTGATGGGGATTTTGATGATATCAATACTGACCCTAACAGAGCGAATGGGGATGTTTTTGATCCTAACCTGATTTTGCCGACAGTGTCGTATAATTATGGCAATATGATGACAGGTTATACCGGTGCCATACTTTTCCAAAGTATGTGGGTACAGGTAATGGCTTCGACATCTACTGGAGGGGCCAATTATTATTCCAATGCAGATAAATATGTAGCTTCTGGCAGTACCAATAGTTATATCCAGAGCGTCTGGAATGATGGCTATTCGGCTGCATCCAGAGTATTTCAAATGCAAGCTCTTGCTGAAGAGAAAGGATATGCCAATTTAATTGCAGTGGGCGAAATATGGAAAGTCCTTACGCTTTCTTTTGTTTCTGATGTCTACGGGGATCTTCCCTATTCAGAAGCATTACGGGCGGAGGAAGGAATCACGCAGCCAAAGTATGATTCCCAAGCTGAAGCGTATATGGCAATGTTGTCCGGTCTTGAGGGAGCACTTTCTTCTATTAATGAGTCAGGAGATCAAATCAAAAACGATGTTCTTTATGGAGGCGATTTGACTAAATGGAAAAAACTCGGCTATTCTATCATGTTGCGTATGGCAATGAGATTAGTTGAAGTGGATCCAGCCACGGCACAGACTTATGTACAAAAAGCTATTGCCGGTGGTGTTTTTACATCTACAGCGGACGAAGCAGTGTTGGCATCTGACCAAACGAATGGTTATTCCAATTCAAGTGCTAACGCCCTAAATGTAACCGATGATGTGTATGAAGTACGTTGGTCAAACAAGTTGATTGATTTTCTTAAAGCAGACAACGATCCCCGTCTGTCGGTAATTGCTGAAATTCCTCTAGCAGGGCTTGCGGCTAACAAAGGGACCGCCGCGGGAAACAGTGATCCAAGTGTCCAGATTGGAATGCCAAATGGTTATGATCTAAAAGGTGGTGCGACCGATATCACCAAAGCGCCTAATTATCCTGGAGCAACAGGCACGGGCGATGATGTGGCTCCAATCGGTAAGTATTCAAGACCAACAGCAATCTATCGGGATCGAGATGCCCCGGTTTTCATTTTGACCTACGCAGAAATTCAGTTTTTGCTAGCTGATGCGGCTACACGAGGATATTCTGTGCCGGGTTCTGCCTCTGCTTACTATGCAGCTGGATTAGAAGGAGCGCTAGTTTCAATAGGCAAATTTGGCGGAGCTACTATTTCGCCTGCGGCTGCTGCTGCTTACGCTTCAGCAAATCCATTGGATACTAGCAACTCATCAGCAGCACTGGAAATGATCAATACGCAGATCTGGGCTACCACTGGCGTCTTCGCTAACTTTGTAGAGTCCTGGAATAATTGGAAAAGATCAGGTTACCCTGAATTGAATGCCATAAACTATACAGGTAATTTCTCATCTGGTCAAATTCCTAGAAGACAACTTTACCCCACTTCGGAAAGCGCTACCAATCCGCAAGGATTGGCTGATGCAATTGCCAATATGGGGGGTGATACTTGGATTAACAACGTATGGTGGGACGCAGGAAATTAATACCTGCTTTTACCTATAATTAGTTCGATAGAGGCTTTGATTGAGTTCAAGGCCTCTATCTTTTTTACTGCCTAAGTTTCTATCGTAGCCGACAGCCCAGGTGCTTTCAAGAATTTAGTGCTGATTTGATTTTGAGCATTTTGAAGAAGAACCTATTGCCGATATAGTCGATTTAAAAATAGATATAGAATAAGAAAGGGCATGTTTTGAGAGCTATTCGGAGACTCAAGGCTGTCACTTGTGAATACCAAGTACCGCCAATTGAATTCTTTTGCCTACTCTGAGAATTGATTTGTAAGTTTATCGCTGAATTAATACCCTCTTTAATGAAACCTATTATTGCGACTATTGCACTTTTACTGTGCCTTCAATTCGGGCTTCTTGCCCAAAAAATCACCGCTACAGAATCCCGGGAATTGGTGGACTATGCACTGCCACTGGTAGGGACAGATTCTAGACCTGAGTTTTCCAACGGAAATACTTACCCTGCCATTGCTTTACCTTGGGGGATGAATTTCTGGTCACCACAAACCGGAAAGATGGGAAATGGCTGGATGTATAGCTATGGAGCTGAAAAAATCAGGGGCTTCAAGCAAACACATCAGCCTTCACCATGGATGAATGATTACGGTCAGTTTTCTATCATGCCGATGACTGGCGTACCGATTTTTGATCAGGACGAAAGAGCCTCTTGGTTTTCGCATAAGGCAGAAACCGCTGAACCAAATTACTATCAGGTATATCTTGCTGATCATGATATCAATGTGGAACTCACACCAACAGAAAGAGCAGCACTTTTTAGAATTACTTATCCAGCTAATGAAGAAGCATCGTTTATTTTAGATGCATTCGATAGTGGATCTGAAGTGAGAATTGATCCTGAAAACAACAGGATTTCTGGGTATTCTACCAAAAATTCAGGTGGTGTTCCTGATAATTTCAAAAATTACTTTGTCTTAGAGTTTAACCAAGATTTTTCTTTGGCCCAAACTATCTCTGATACCCTTGTTAATGAAAAGCTAACTATAAATGCAAATCATGTTGGTGCATTAATCAGCTTTGGAAAGCAGGATGAAGCTTTCGAAGTAACGGTGAAAGTAGCTTCCTCATTTATAAGTTATGAGCAGGCTAATCTGAATTTAAAAGAATTGGGAGATGCTGATTTTGAAAGGTTGCGTGGGAAAGGTAGAGATGCCTGGAATGAGCAGTTAGGTAAAATTGAAGTAGGGGGCGGTACTGTTGCCCAGCTTGAAATGTTCTACACGAGTTTATATCGTTCTTTACTTTTTCCAAGGAAATTCTACGAAATCAATGCCGCTGGCCAGGTGGTTCACTATAGCCCGTACAACGGAGAGGTAGAAGCCGGATATATGTACACAGATACAGGTTTTTGGGACACATTTAGAGCTTTATTTCCTCTGTTGAATTTAGTTTATCCTGAAGTAAATGCAGAGATTCAGGCAGGCTTGGCGAATGCCTATAAAGAGGGCGGCTGGCTTCCTGAGTGGGGAAGTCCGGGACTAAGAAACGTAATGGTGGGCAACAATTCTGCTTCAGTGGTAGCAGATGCTTACCTAAAAATAGGGGAGGATTACGAGTACGATATTGAGACGCTTTATGAAGCGCTGATTCACGGGGCAAATAATGCAGGGCCGCTGACGGCCGTAGGAAGGGCTGGCGCAGAATATTACAACAAACTGGGTTATGTTCCTTACGATGTGGATATCAACGAGAATGCGGCCAGGTCGCTGGAGTATTCATACGATGATTTCACAATTTATCAGTTGGCAAAGAAACTGAACAAACCACAAGCTGAAATTGCTTTATACAAAGCAAGAGCGATGAATTATAAGAAGCTTTTCGACGTAGAGTCGGGTTGGATGCGCGGAAAAAATGAAGATGGTTCTTTCCAGTCTCCTTTTAATCCACTCAAATGGGGAGATGCTTTCACTGAGGGGAATTCTATGCATTATACCTGGTCGGTGTTTCATGATGTGCAGGGTCTGGTTGATCTAATGGGCGGAGAAAAGGCTTTTACTGATAAATTGGATAGGATTTTTACACATGCACCTATTTTCGAAGAAAGCTACTATGGTTTTGTTATCCATGAAATTAGGGAAATGCAAGTGGCGCAGATGGGGCAATATGCACATGGAAATCAGCCCATCCAGCACATGATCTATTTGTATAACCATGCGCTTCAGCCATGGAAAACCCAGTACTGGGTACGGGAAACTATGAATAGAATGTACCAGCCTACTCCTGATGGATATTGTGGAGATGAGGACAACGGACAGACTTCGGCTTGGTATGTTTTCTCGGCGCTCGGATTCTATCCTGTCACTCCTGGTGCCGATGAGTATGTTTTGGGCGCTCCGTTATTTAAGCAAGCCAGAATCCATCTGATGAACGGGAAAGAAATTGAAATAGCTTCACCTCAAAATTCTCCTGATAGGAGATATATCAAGTCAATGACCTGGAATGGGAAGACTTATGATAAAAACTTCCTTAACTACTCAGAGCTTGTAAAGGGGGTAAAACTTGGATTCGAAATGAGCGCTGTGCCAAACAAGTCTAGAGGGATTTCTGAAGGTGCCAAGCCGTTTTCATTAAGCTTAAAAGATTAAGTATGGAAGTTATAGGAGTAGATATCGGAGGTTCACATATCTCCGCGGCAAAAGTAAAGTTTGGAGACCGGACCGCATCCTTTGATGAATTTCATGAAGCTGATGTAGATACGTTTTGTACCAAAGAAGCAATTATTACAGCTTGGTCGGAGGTGATAAGAAACGCGGCGGGTGAATCTTCACACTATAAAGTAGGAATTGCCATGCCTGGTCCTTACGATTACGACAATGGAATTTCCCTGATAAAAGATCAGGGAAAAATGGCCTCTCTTTACCAGCTTTCTGTAAAGGATTTGTTGGCTGAAAGTCTGGGTATTCCATCATCTTGTCTCGCATTTACCAACGATGCTGAAGCTTTTTTAGCTGGAGAAAGCTATGCTGGTGCGGGAAAGGACTTTCAGAATTCGGTTGGGATCACATTAGGTACAGGTTTAGGGTCAGCTATTAAAGTGCATGAAGTAGTGAAAGACGCGAAGCTTTGGACTGCGCCATTCCGAGATGGAATCGCAGAGGATTATTTAGGTACAGCCTGGTTCAAAAAATATGCTTTTGAGCACTATGGATTAGAAATTTCAGGAGTGAAAGATCTACTTGCTTCAGAAATTGACTTCGCTGTTTGTAAAGAGATCTTCGAGACTTTCGGCAGAGCTTTCGGGGAATTTTTATTTCCATATTTGATTCGGTTGCATTCTGAAGGAGTAGTGCTCGGGGGAAAAATAAGTCTGGCGGGAGATTATTACCTGCCTACTACAAGAGCCTACTTGGAAACTATGGGCTATCCTGTTCCCATTAATAAATCCGTCCTGGGAGAGCGTGCGGCATTGATTGGAGCATGTTTGTCCTTTGTTTAGCTACTCCACTCTTCCGGCTTTCCTTAATCCAGCTCCTTCAGATTTTGTCAAAGCATCCCCCATATCCGCTCGTGCTTCATCTGCAAATTGTTTCAATCTTGTTAAAATTTCAGGATTGCTTCCTGCAACGTCAGTTGTTTCATTGGGGTCTTTGCCTAGGTCAAAGAGCGCTGCTTTTTCTAGATTCAGCATGTGGTATTTTACCGGTATCCCATCGTTTCTCATAGTTGTGCCCTCCGGGATGCTTCTGTAGGCATGTGGCAATACAAGCTTCCACTTACCATAGATTACTGCTTGCAGTTCATTCCTGTTATAGTAGGCGAAATACGGTTTTGACTCCATTTCTTTGCCTTCCAGCATAGGTAAGATACTTCTGCCATCGATTGGTAAATCAGGGAGGTTAGAACCTGTGATCTCAGCTAACGTTGGGAGTATGTCTATTGTCATAGCAGCTTGTTCTTCTACTTTTCCGGCAGGAAAATGATTGGGCCAAACAAAGATGCCCGGTTCACGGATACCGCCATCCCAGGAAGTCCCTTTTCCTTCTCTTAGGCCTCCAGTTAAGCCAGAATGTCCGCCGTAAGAAAGCCAGGGGCCATTGTCCGAAGTGAAAATTATAAGTGTGTTTTCAGCTAATCCTAGTTCCTCTATTTTCTCTCTTACCTGACCGACCGACCAGTCCACTTCCATCATCACATCCCCATAAAGACCCTGTTCAGATTTGCCTTTAAACTTATCAGAGACGTAAAGCGGGACATGGGTCATACTATGTGCCAAGTACAGGAAGAAAGGTTTATCCTTACTTTCTTCTATAAACTTGATCGCCTCTTCGGTGTAATTGGTCGTAAGCATACTTTGATCGTCCAAAGTATCGATCACAGCAGTGTTTCTATACAAAGGTAGTGGAGGGTAATAGTTCTTAGCTTCAGGATGATGAGGCCACATATCATTGGAATAAGGAAGCCCATAATAGGAATCAAAACCTTGCGCGGTAGGAAGGAATGGATCGTGATGTCCTAAATGCCATTTTCCAACCATTCCGGTTGAGTAGCCATTTGCCCTGAGCATCTCTGCGATGGTCGTCTCCTCAGGATTTAATCCATGTTTGGCAGTATGATCCAAAGCTCCAAAAATTTCTAACCTATTGGCATAAGTTCCGGTTAGAAGTGCTGCCCTTGATGCAGAACAAACTGCATGGGGCACATAGAATTGGGTGAACCGCACGCCATCTTTTGCCAGTTGATCGAGGTTTGGTGTTTTCCATTCAGTTGCTCCGTACACCCCTAAGTCACCATAGCCCATGTCATCTGCGAAAATTAAGACAATATTGGGTTTCGATGGAATTCCAACTAATTCATTTTCTTTGGTTTTTGTTTCGCAAGAAGTAAAACATATTAGAGAAATGAGTAATGAAGAAAGAGGAATTGAATGTGTGGATTTCATCGTATAGAGATTTTCTGTTTACTATTGATACTACTAACTTTTGACCAGACCATAGTGCCGATTTTTTCTCCTTGTTTGATCCCCTCTTCTATTGCATCCCTAAAATGAATTCCTCCATAAAGGCGGGAAATAGCCGCCTCTTCGGAGGCAAGCAGAAAAGAGTGGAAAGGACGTTCTGGAAGGCCAAAGTAGGTTTCGGAGCTATCGATAAAATCAAAATTGTTTCCAAAATACCCTGTCAAAACAACGGCTGAAGCTCTGCTGATCACCGAATGCCCAGAGGTGTATTCCGGAAATGGAGGTGTTTGCAGAAGAGGTTTCCAACGCTGGTCTATCTTTTGATTGATGAGCGTTTCTGGTCTGATTCTGTCGGTTTCATATTTTGTTTTCCAGCAAGAGATAAAAGCATCATGAAGTGTCATGCCCACAAGAGCGTGGACATATGCGGTTTCAGCAAGTGAAAGTTTTGCTTTTTGAGCCGCAATTCCAGTGATCCCCATCCAGTGGCCTCCGGGAGATATTTTTTTTACTCCCAGTGCCATATGCCCGGAGAATTCGACTTTGAAGGGGTTGCAATCCCAGAAATTGGCAATCAGCTTTCTTTCTTCATTCAATTCTTTCGTAGTAGTATACACCTCTATCAATTGTCTGTGGAATGAACTGCCTTCGCTCATATCAAATGGAGCCATAGGGGCAGGTTTGTACTCTTCCAGATCTTGGATGAAGAATGGTTTGATGGTTTTCCATTCAGGTTCTACTGCTGCCATGTATGCCGGAGGGGTGGGATACCAAAACCCCTCGCCTTTTTTGGGGGTATATCTTATGAGGGTAGAAAGCTGTAAATACCCGTCTTTTTGGGCAATACCTATCACCTGGGAAGCAATTACGCTTGCATAGGCTACATGCGCTTCGAGTTCCTTTTTGGAAATGATCTTGCTTTTCAATGCTTTCTCAGTCCATGCTTGTTGTCTTTCTTTCAATAAATATCCGGAGGGCATGATCGCTTCTCCTACCTTTAGCATAGCATAGATTGCGGAAAACTCCGGAGAAGAGAGAATCTTTGGACTCTCCCAGACTTGATCAGTGAGATAGGTAGGAAGCAAGAGGTTCTTATGTGTAAACGCTGTACCACTTTCCTTTGCCACCAGGTAAGAGGCTAATGAAGAATATGCATAAATCCGTGCAGCCACCGGAGGGGAAGCTACATCGGTTACCATCACTTCTGTGATATGAAATAACTCCTCAGCATATATTTTTGGCCAATTGACTTCTTTGCCTGCAGCTCGTGACTGTGCGCTAACCAGAATAGTAGAAAATAGTAGACTTAGAAGAAATCGGATCATTTGATATCGTATTGCTGAATTTGCTGATTATGAATACCGAAAAGTACGCTTGATTCACCTGAAGATTGCAGGTACAAAATTGACTTAATATCTCCTTTAATACCTATTCCCGACTCTGAAGGAGAAAGTGGGCGAAAGGTTCCCTTGCCATCACCGAGCATTACCAATCCAAATCCTGCATCAATTACCCCGATTCTGATTCTTGTAAAAGTTTGATTTCCACCGAGGATTAGATCCATATTTCCATCTGCATTCACATCCAAGGATTGAATAGCGTAGATGGGAAAAGCTTGGGCCTCACTTGGAAGAGGGCGTGCTTTGAAGCCTGATCCCGTGTTCTCCAGGTAGATGCTTTCCAGAGAATTTGCCACCAAAACCTGCGCTTCTTCCAGTTGTTGTACCGTGAATAGGTCTTCTATTTTTGCATTTGAATAGGACGCGTAATCTGTGAATTTGCTTCGCATGCCTGCCATCTGATCCAATAGTTCATCTCTGCTGGCATAAGGGAAAGCACTATCTCCCAGATAGCATTCGTAGATGGGGTCAATTGATCCGTTTTTGTCAAAGTCAGCAGCGTAGAGCTTGATGGGTCTATTTTCATTTGCTTTGAACTGGGTGTTTAGCCCATAGTTTCCTACAATCAAATCGAGATCTCCATCTCCATCCATATCGGCTGAATGGATACTTCCCCACCATCCTGCGTGTGTTTTATCGAGAAAGACTGAAGTTTGATCCTCAAATGATTTCCCGCCTTGATTTACCCAGAAGGTTATAGGCATGAATTCGCCCACAATAACAAGATCATCTAATCCATCTCCATTTAGATCTATTTTCTCTACCCCGGTAACAAGACCTGGCTCTCCTGATTTGGGAAGATAGGTAGCGGACTGGTCTGAAAAATTTCCCGCACCGTCATTAATAAGGATCTTGCTTTGAGGGATTAGCGGGTACTTGCCAGGGATCAGTCGGGCGCCTATGAAGAGGTCCAATGCTCCGTCTCCATTGGCATCAATGGCCACGGCATCACCTGTACTTAAGGTATAGCTAGGGAAATTGGCCGCCCTGGTAAGCTGTCCGGAACCGTCGTTTAGGTACAATCGATCCTGTAGGCCCTCATCTGAAGCTAAGTAGTCATGATAGCCACCGCTACCTACAAATAAATCCTGTGTACCATCCTGATCGAAATCTTTAAAAATAGCCACTGCATCAGTAAATTCTTCAGACGAGATAAAGCCGTGGTAGGGAATCCATTCCTTGTTGCTGAGCGTAAAAATCTTTGCTGCTTGTCCCTTGGTACCACCGATAAAAACCTCAGCAATTCCATCTCCATTGAGATCCCCCTGAGCCAGAATTGGACTGATATAGCTAGGCATGTTAATCATCAGGGGCTGACGTTTAAGATCATTGAACCCTGCTGACTGGGATACGAAGGTTGGCGAGTTTGCAGATCGCTTGAAGATAGGGGAGGGCTTTGATGCTTCTGTAGGTTGACCTGTGTTTTCTTTTGTGATCTTCAGGAGCTGGTTTGCTTTCACATCCTCCAAAACCTGAAAACTTCCATCGGGCCAGGTGATTTCAACTGACGTAGCCTTGTTATGATCACTTAACCCGAAATGTAATCTTGTACTCACTGAAGATTGAAATCCCCGCACGGGTTGAATTTCCGCAAATTGCCTTGTTTGTCCGTCATAAATCTCAACCTTAGCTCCTATGGCAAATTTGTTCTGATCCTCTTGATAGAGTTGGATTTGCAGATAATTGACAGCATTTAGCTTGTTTTCATAGATCCCTGCTAGCGCGTTCAGGTTGTTTATGATCAAATCCAGATCACCGTCATTGTCCAAATCTGCATAAGCGGCTCCACTTGAAAAATTCTTTTCAGAAAATCCCCATTCCCCGGAGCGATCTGAGAATTTCAGATTTCCGTTGTTTTCAAAAATATAATTATGGATTGGGGTTGAGGCCATGCTGGTGACCAGATGCAATGTATCAGCCTTTTCCGCCGCTATAGCCTGTTTGAAATAGTAATCCCCTTTGTACTTCAAAAAGTCCCGATTGGTGTAATCCCGGAAATAGCCATTGGTGACAAACAAATCTTTTTGTCCATCATTATTTGCATCAAAAAATAAGGCAGACCAGCTCCAGTCTGTGTTCGAAATACCGGCCATCTGTCCCACCTCAGAAAAGAAACCGTCTCCCAGGCTCACCTGAAGCATGTTTCTCATGTTTTGATGGTAAAATCCCTCTTGAATCATTAGTGCATATTGCTCATAGTTTTCCGGACCATAGAGCAACTTTTGCCGTGCATTGTCTTCAGGCAGCATGTCGAGTGTGTAGATATCCGGTTTGCCATCATTGTTGATGTCAGCGATATCCGCTCCCATAGAAAAGTGGGATATATGCTGAAAATGTTCTGTCAGTTGATCTGTGAATGTACCATCCCCATTGTTGATATACAGGTAATCAGGCTCAATGTAGTCATTGGTGACCAGCAAATCCGGCCAGCCATCCTTGTTTATGTCTGAGGAAACCACAGAAAGACCAAATCCTAGTGCCGAACCCTTAATTCCGGCTTGTTGCGAGATATCAATGAATTTTTCTCCGTCATTTCTGAAAAGTTTATCTCCAGCAGTCGGATGCCGGATTGATTTTACCTCACTAAATTCCATTTCATGGATCGACTCAATGTGGTGATTAAGTAGATACATATCGAGATCTCCATCTTTATCAAAATCAAAAAATAATGCTTGGGTGCTGTTTCCTGAATCATTAAGTCCGTATGCTTCCGCTTCATTTTGAAATTTGAATCCGCCCCTGTTAATCCAGAGTTCATTTCGGCGGCTGTCAGCATCTCCTTTTCCCGAATAACTCACATAGATGTCAAGGAGCCCATCTCCATTTACATCTGCCATGGTCACACCTGTAGTCCAAGAGTTTTTTCCTGAAATACCAGAAAATTTGGTTTTGTCTTCGAATTTGAAGTTTCCAAGGTTTTTATACATCTTGTTGGGCACCATATTGCCGGTGAAGAAAATATCCTCCAGCCCGTCGTTGTTTAAATCTCCCACCGCTACCCCTGCTCCATTATAAAAATATTCATAGCGCAGAATGTTATTATTGGTATCCTCTTTAAGTTGGTTTTTGAAAGTAACTCCGGATTTTTTCCCTGATATACTTTCAAAAACCATATTGGAAGATTGGGCTAAAAGAGTGTTTTCCAGTTGGAGGATCAGAAGATATCCTAAAATAAACAGTACTGCTTTGGATTTATTAAGGATCCTCATATGAATAAGTAGATCTGACAGTTAACTTAGCCGGGTAGTTACATCTTCGAAGAGCTTTTCGTTTACAACCGCGACTCCGCCTAAAAGTCCAACATCCTCACCTAATTGATAAAGGGCAAGTTGGGATTTTTCCCGTGATTTTGCCATGCTGTAAATATTCAAAGCTTGTTGGATTGGCGTGATTAAATATTGATTTGCTTCAGCAACAGATCCCCCGATTATTATCAACTCAGGATTTAATACCTGGATAAGCATTGAAATCCCTCTTCCTAGATCCAAGCCAGCCTCTGAAAGGATGGTGATTGCTCTTTGATCACCAGACAAGGCTGCTTCCACTACTAGATTTGGCATTATACCGCCTTCCTGATTCCGGGCCATCCTTGCCAGTATGCTGTCTTTATCGAGTTTTATGGCTGTCTCCGCCATTTTGACGATTGCGGTACCAGAAGCTACAGCCTCCAGACATCCTTTTTTGCCACAAATGCAGGTGACATCACGGGATTCGAAAATAGGAGAGTGGCTGAATTCTCCGGCGAAACCTGATGCTCCTTGGTATAATTTACCGTCAATGATGATTCCTAGTCCAATTCCCCAACCAATAAAAAGTCCAAGAACATTCTTATGGCTGTGATCAGTAGCGAATTTGAATTCTGCTAAGGTCATTGCCCGGGCATCATTTTCGAGGAATATCTTTTTTGAAAACCTAGTCTCCAAGTTTTCAAGAAGGGTTTTCTCCCCAAATCTCAAGTAAGTATAATTCACTCCTCCCACGGAGTCCGTCAGACCAGGCATGGAAAAGCCAATTGCTATTACTTTGTGAGCAGGTATCCCCGTCTTGATCAGATATGACTCTATCAGCTGGCAAATGTGGTCAAACGTTTCTTTTTCATTATCTAAGCTGATCCTGTGACTTTCCTTCTCTGTAACAATCGTATGGTTGCAGGAATAAAGGGCAAGATTCATATTGAACTTGGAAAGATCGACTGAAAGGACATAGAATGCATCAGGAGCTAATCTATACAGGTCGGGTTTTCGCCCTCCCTGTGACTCTGCGCGTCCCTGTTTGATCACTTCTCCACTAGAGATCAAGTCACTGAGTAGAGAATTTACTGTTGGTAAAGAGATGCCTACTTCTGTGCAGATCTCACTTGCTGTGTTTGCCCCTTTAGTGTAAAGGTTCTTAATAATCTTAATTTTATTGAGGTAGCTTTTGATTTCTACTACCCCATCCATTTTGTCGATTACTTCCTGAGGGTTAATTAGGTGCATAGGTATAAGTTATTCCTGAATAACGGCAATTTTTGATTTTCAAAAAAGCACTTCATTAAAAAAATAAACTAACACAAGTGAATTTGTTGTGATATCACTCAATTCTTGATATGTTAATCATGGTTTTTCGTAAAAGATTCCAAATGTGAGATTGCTCCAGTAGAATTCATTTTTCGAATGAAATACCTATTTTTGGAAAATATATTTTAATAGTTATGAGTTTGATAGATATTAATGCTGACCAGAGCAAAAAAGAGGTGTTCCAGAAAGTTGGAGACTTTTTGATAGAGAAGGGGTTTAGAATTTCAAAAGTAGACCAGACCAGACCATGGGGAGGTTTTTTTGTGTTGGATGAAAGCCAGATTCGTGAATTTAGAGCCATTTTCTTTGCTGAGGTTAATCTTTCAGAAGTGCAATTGGAGCAAAAGTTAAGTCCTAAGTTTTTATTAGTAGCACCAGGAGCGCGTCTTTCATGGCAATATCACTTTCGCAGAGCGGAACTTTGGAAACTTATCAATGGGGAATCAGGGATAGTTCGAAGCGAAACAGATGAACTTGGAGCATTGGAGAAAATGGTACTTGGGAAAATGGTATCTCTGAAACAGGGCGAACGACACAGATTGGTCGGCTTGGATACCTGGGGTATAGTGGCCGAAATTTGGATGCACATAGATCCGGAAAATCCATCAGATGAAGAAGATATCGTGCGGTTGGAAGACGACTATTCTAGAAACTAAAAAAGCTCGGGTTATACCCGAGCTGAAAAGTTTAAAATTTGTCGTCTGTAGCTCAATCACCCTTAAATAAACTCAATAGTTTATAAAAAATCCTACAAGACTAGCTTGAACAGTGATTGAATTTACTGGTAATTATTTGAAGTACAAAAGGATATACGTGAAAAGTGATTTTGATTGAAATGAGTACTTTTCACAGCTATTCTGTTTTTTGTATTTAACCCAAGTCCTCTGGTTGATCGGCTCCTTTACTTTTCATCTTACTGCCAATTATCTCGAAATGCGTTCTTATCAGCTTTGCTTTCGTGTATTCTACAACATGGCTAAGCAATATATGCTGTAACAAAACCAAGAGGCAGCAGAGTGGCTATGGATTGGTCGAGTTAAGCAGGTTAGTGAGTGATTCTTCCTGGATTTCATCATTTTTATAATTAATCAAATCCTCCAGGCGTCCAGCAGGATTATAATACCTCCAAGGGCCTTCTTTTCTACCGTCTTTCATTTGGCCTTCAGATGCTTTTCTACCATTTTCATGATAAAAAAGCCAGGTACCATCTGCTTTTCCCGAAATATAATTTCCCTCAGATTCCTTCCTGCCGTTTACATAATAGGTGATTCTTGTGCCGTTACCATTTTGAAGAGTCCCTTTATCCAGATTTTGACTTCCGTCGTAGGTTTTGTAATCGCTGACATTCATCAGTCGGCCATTGTCCCAATATTCTTCCTGTGTAAGCTGCTTGTTGTCATAAAAAAGCCCCCAAATTCCATGTTCGAATCCGATATTATAGCTACCGACTGATTTCAGTTGTCCACCATCGTAGTAGTAAACCCACTGGCCGTCTTCTAACCCTACAGTGTATTCTCCCTCGGCTATCAGGATTCCGATCTTATTGAAATACTTCCAAAGTCCGGTTTTTAGGTCGTTTCTATATTCTCCTATGGAATATAATTCACCATCCGGGAAATAACTCTTCCAAACACCTGTTTTCATCCCATTGGTATATTGTCCGGAAACTGAGATTTGACCTGAACTATGGTATTCTGCATAGTTGCCGATAG
Source organism: Algoriphagus resistens (assembly GCF_001442615.1). GTDB lineage: Bacteria > Bacteroidota > Bacteroidia > Cytophagales > Cyclobacteriaceae > Algoriphagus > Algoriphagus resistens. The sequence continues at coordinate 56,771 of NZ_LMXN01000017.1, forward strand.
GAACTCCCAGCTCATACATTTTACGCTTGGCAATTGACTTGTTTGGGAAATATTCCTCCCAGGTTCCTACCGCAATTCCATTCTCATATTTTTCTATTCTTGCAAGCCTTTGATTTTCGTAGTAATACTTCCATGTACCTATCCGATTTCCGTTTTCGTCGTAAAATTCTTCTGATTCTTTAGTTTTTGTGCCGGTAAAGTATCTGGTCCATTCTCCTACTTTTTTTCCGTTTTTATAATTCCCTTCCTCTACCACAAGGTTCGGATAGGTAAGTCTTTTGAATGCTCCATCCAATTCGCCTGCTTTATACAGCCCCTCTGTAATTAATGTCCCCTCGGTATCATATTCCAGAAATGGCCCTTCTCGTAGTCCGTTAACATAAAATTCACGGACAGCTACCTCCCCAAAATCATAATATTGTACCCATTGGCCGGTTTTTTTACTGTTTTCATATTGACCCTCAACAGCTACCTGTTTGGCATCAATATACTCTGGTACACCAGTTCTGCCGAAATATTCTATGTATTTGCCTACAATGACAGAATCCTGAAAAATCATTTCCTTCTTCAGTGCGCCGTTAGCATCGTATAATTTCGACGGTCCAAAAAGTTTTCCATCTCTATATTCAGCCACGACTTTTCTTTTGCCGTCGGGATAAAAACTACTCCAAGTTCCTTCCCTCAGCCCATTTTTAAACGTCCCTTCGGTTAGCAGGGTATTTGTTTTTGGGTCATAATATTTCCATAGACCTTCGCGCAATGCATTGGTAAGCACACCGGTGGCCATCAGTGTAGAGTCTGAATTGTACTGGCGTACCATGGAGCTTTCTTGCGCAAATAACGGCGTGCTGAATAGAATTAATGCGATTAAGATATATTTCATATAGTTTGTTTTCGAGTGGATTCAGAGGGGCTGGACCTTTTTAAAAGGATAATCTGAATAGTGTACGAATGAAGCTGATTCCTGTTTAAAAATAAATTATTTCCGGCTTTATCCCACTTTTTGAGAAAGTAAGAATATCAATTTTTTTAGTTCATCCAAAATCTCTTTCTTAATAGCAACTATGTCCCCAGAAATCAAGACTGCTTTATGCCATTGATAAAAGCCTGAATTTTTGAGCACATCGGCTGTAGGGGAGTCGGTTGATGCACCCTTAAGGAGTATCTCTGTGTACTCCCAAGGTGTATGGGATTGATCGAATTTCCAGTTGGTTCCTTTGAGCTGTTGCATAGGTGCTTTAGGATGGTTTTTACCTAATAAAACAAAGAAGAAAAGGCCATGGCCAAACCAGTTTAATAAACGTATGTTCAGTCCGCTTGTGAGGTCAAAGTCTCTAATCAAATCCAAAACTTGATAGGGATATCCTGCCAGATCATTACCTTTAGAAAGTTTCACACCACGTCCTGCCGGGTGGATTTCCTTGAGTATTTCAGAATCCACGGAATTACCCGTCTCATTAAGAATTTCCCAGAATTTGGATTTAAGCGTATTTTGACGCTGGATTATATTCTGGTCAAGCCAAAGCCCCAGATCTATTTTATTGGAGTTCCCTGCCATTTACCATCGGAGTAAAGCTGATGCCCACGTAAATCCGGCCCCAAATGCTGCAAGACAGATCAGATCACCGTCCTTGATTTTTCCTTGCTCCCAAGCTTCGCTAAGTGCAATCGGTATAGTAGCAGCAGTCGTATTACCCTTGTTCATGATATTGTTAAACACCTTTTTATCAGGAAGGTTAAGTTGCTTTTGGATATATTGACTAATTCTTAAGTTGGCTTGATGGGTTACCAGTAAATCTATCTCTGATTTATCATATCGATTGGTATCTAAAGCTTCCTGAATTACTTCCATAAACCTGACCACTGCATGTTTGAAGACCATATTTCCATTCATTTTCAGAAAAAAACTACCGGATTCTACTAATTCTTGAGAAATCCGAACTTCTCGGCTACTTCCTGGATCTTTGCAATACAGTTCTTCTACATACTTACCTTGGGCATGTAGATGTGTGGAAAGTATTCCCGGCTGATCCGTTTCCACAGCACCCAGTATCGCGGCCCCTGCTCCATCAGCAAAAATCACAGAACTCGACCTTCCCTCATCACTTTTGTCCAAAGCGGAAGATTGGATTTCTGCACCTACCACAAGAATCTTTTTGTACATACCTGTTTTGATAAATTGATCTGCGACCGATAGTGCATATAGAAATCCAGAACAGGCATTACGTACATCGAGTGCCCCAATAGTGCCCATTCCCAATTCATGCTGAAGCAATACTCCATTTCCCGGCATGAAATAATCTGGAGAAATAGTTGCGAAAACTATAAAATCTATTTCTTCTGCTTTTACTCCAGCACGCTCCAAAGCCATTTCCGAAGCTTTTTTGGACATATTAGTCACCGTATCGACGCCTGGAGTAAACCAGTTTCTTGATTCTATTCCCGTACGTTCTATGATCCATTCATTACTGGTGTTCATCAGTTGGGAAAGCTCATCATTGGTGACGGTCCTTTCTGGTACATAGTGACCCACTCCTAGAATTCTGGATTTTTTCATGTCAATTTGGGTTAGCATAAAATTGACTGACAATATCGACAGATCAATTCAATCTAGCAAAGAGGGCAGAGTCGGCGGATAGTTAGCCGAAAAGAGTATAGTTGCCGTGTTGATCCATGGGAGAGGTCTTTTGCATGATTGCAGGGCTGTCATTCTGAATAGAATTCACTAGCGGTGAGACGGGAAAGCCCAGCATAGAATCAGACGGGTAGGGTTTGAGCAAGGTTAGAAGCTCCTCCTCCTCTGTATATTTATCCAGCCATTTTTTCTCTGAATTTTGATCCAGTAGCGCTGGCATTCTATCATGGACACCAGAAATTGTTTCATTAGGTGTTGTGGTGATTATCAGGAAAGTATGCTGGGTTTCTCCGTTTACGGATTCATATTCTTCCCATATTCCGGCAAATGAAAAAAGCTCGCCTTCCCGTAAAGTGAACCTGTTGGGAACGGAAGTTTTTTTACCAAGGCGTTTCCACTCATAGAATCCGTCAGCTGGAATGATGCAGCGTCTCTGTCTAAAAGCAGTCCTAGATGAAATTTTCTCATGGATGTTTTCTGCTTTTGCATTAATAAGCTTTTGTGCCACAGGCCTGTTTTTTCCGAACTCAGGAGTTATTCCCCAGTAGAAGTATGAAAAACCTTTTGGGCTTTGTGAAGTGACCACAGGTACCAGCTGCGTGGGAGCGATATTATATCGCGGCTTAAAATCGGTTAACATTTCTGCCTGAAATCTTTCTTCGAGCTCTTTTTTGCTTTTGCTTAGGGAATATCGTCCGCACATAATTTTATATCGCTGTAATTGGCAGGAAGTTAGATAACAGCTGTTATAAATTCAACTGCTCTTTGCTCTGAATAGTATGGTTTTTCGGAATTGGCTGGATTGAACCCTACATGTCCCCCATATTTTGGGAATTCGAAATAGACCTGATCCAACGTTTTAGCGAGCGCCAAAGGGAAGCATAAATCACTAAGGAAGGGGTCATTTTGTGCGTTTAGGACAAGTGTGGGCACTTTTATCTTATCCAGAAAGTAGATGGAAGAATTGACTTCATAATATTCCTCAGCATCCGCAAATCCATGTAGTGGGCCAGTAAAATAATCATCAAAATCTTCCAAAGTTTTAATATTCCTTAGTGCCTCCAGTGGTATCTTTCCTGGATGTGCGGCCGATTTATCCATAACTTTCTTTTTTAGACTTCGCAAAAATCTCCTGGAATAAAGTGTATTTCCTATTTCAGAGATTTTTCTGGAAGAACTTCCCAGATGTAATGGAACCGATATCGCTACACCTCTATGAATTTTAGCTAGGCTATTTCCTTTTTCTCCAAGGTATTTCAAGGTGAGATTCCCACCCAGGCTGAATCCTACAAGATTTATCTCTTCATAGGCATTATAGGCATGTTTCACTACCAGATCCAGATCGTATGTAGCACCAGAATGATAGAAAATCAGCTGTTTATTCATCTCATTGCTGCAGCTGCGAAAATTCCACGTAAGAACATCGTAATCCTTTTTCAGGAAGCTATTAACCATTCCGATCATGTAAGACCGAGTGCTGTTGCCTTCCAAACCGTGACTTACAATGATCAATTTTGACTTTCCTTGACGATACCAGTCAATATCCAAGAAGTCACCATCAGTTGTTGGTATTCTCTCAATGACGGGATTTGGAGCAATAACTTTCCTGAAAAGGGAGGGGTAGATTGTTTCTAAGTGCCCGTTAAACAGCCACTTGGGCCTGATGTAGGTGATGTTCTCTAATAAGGGCATATCAGGAGGATATGGTTAGAAGGCTGAAATGCTTGGGGAAATTACTAGTTTTAAATTTGAATAAAGCCATTATAAAAACTATTTTTGGACACTTTAAAAACGAATTAGCGCGGAATAACCTATGGCCGAAATAATAAGAATGCCTAAAATGAGCGACACCATGGAAGAAGGTGTGATCGCTGCATGGTTGAAAAAAGTTGGAGATTCAGTGAAGCCGGGGGATATCCTGGCAGAAGTAGAGACCGACAAAGCAACTATGGAGCTGGAATCCTACGACGAGGGTGTGCTTTTATATATTGGAGTTAAAGAAAAGGATGCAGTACCGGTAAATGGTGTGATTGCTGTGATTGGTGAGAAAGGAGAGGATTATCAGCACCTATTAGACGGTGGTGAAGCCTCTGCAGCAGAAGATAAAAAAGAGGAAGCGCCGAAAGCCGAAGAAAAAAAGGCTGAACCAGCCAAATCAGAAGCTCCAGCAGAGAAAATTGATGTCTCGAACATCAACGCAACTGTGATCACTATGCCTAAGATGTCTGATACCATGCAGGAGGGAACAATTGCTTCATGGTTGAAGAAAGTAGGGGAGGATGTGAAATCTGGCGAAATCATAGCTGAGGTAGAAACTGATAAGGCTACTATGGAACTTGAGTCTTATGACGACGGAACCTTACTATATATAGGAGTGGAAGCTGGGGACAGTGTGCCTGTAGATGGAGTGATCGCAGTGATAGGTGAAAAAGGAGCTGATTATGAGACGCTCTTGAAAGCTCAAAAGTCTGAATCCTCTGAAGCTCCAGCGGAAGCCGAAGCTGAACCTGCTAAGGAGGAAAAGAAAGAGGAAGCTCCGAAAGCTTCTGCAGCGCCAGCGGCAAGTAGTGCGCCGGCGTCGTCTGCTGATGGCGATAGATTAAAAGCTTCTCCTCTTGCCAAGAAAATGGCTGAAGATAAAGGAATAGATATTCGTACTGTTAGCGGTTCAGGCGAAGGTGGTAGAGTGGTCAAGAGAGATGTAGAGAACTTTGTACCAGCCGCTGCTCCACAAGGAGGCGCTGCTGTAGGAACTGCCGCTCCGGCTGTCGGAGTGGAAAGTTTTAAGGAAGAGAAAGTTTCCCAGATGAGAAAGGTGATAGCCAAAAGACTTGCCGAAAGCAAGTTTGGAGCGCCCCACTTCTACCTGACCATGGAAATCAACATGGACAAGGCCATCGAAGCTAGAAAGAGCATGAATGAAGTTGCTCCAGTGAAGATTTCCTTTAATGACATGGTAATTAAAGCTGCAGCTGCAGCTTTACGCCAGCACCCTAAAGTGAATTCAAGCTGGCTAGGTGATAAGATCAGATACAACGACCATATCCATATCGGTATGGCAGTAGCAGTAGATGAGGGATTGTTGGTACCGGTAATCAGGTTTGCCGACAGCCTTTCTCTTTCCCAGATTTCTACCCAGGCAAAAAGTCTCGGTGGAAAAGCTAAAAATAAGGAGTTGCAGCCTAAGGACTGGGAAGGAAATACCTTCACAATCTCCAATTTGGGAATGTTTGGAATTGATGAATTCACAGCAATCATCAACCCCCCGGATGCATGTATCCTAGCAGTAGGAGGCATTAAGGAGACTGTAATCGTGAAAGATGGGGAGATGAAAATTGGAAACCTGATGAAAGTGACCTTGTCTTGTGACCATAGAGTGGTGGATGGATCTGTAGGATCTGCCTTCTTAATCACCTTGAAAAGTTTGCTTGAAGATCCGGTTAGAATCCTGGTTTAAGAATTTTAATAAACTGCCAAAAAGTCCTGATTTCAGGACTTTTTGTTTTTTGTACGTTTATTGGTAAGTATCCATCACACAATAACCAAACACATGACAAAGATTAAATCAACAACGGTAGTAGCGATTAGACATAATGGAGAAGTAGTAATAGGAGCGGACGGACAGGCAACAATGGGTAATACCGTTGCTAAAAGCAGCGTGAAGAAGTTAAGAGTTTTGCAAGGCGGTAAGATCGTCACAGGTTTTGCAGGTTCTACAGCAGATGCTTTTACACTTTTGGAAAAATTCGAAGAGAAGCTCGGAGCTTTCGGAAATAATATGAAGCGATCTGCAGTGGAGCTGGCTAAGGAATGGAGAACAGATCGTATGCTTTCCAAACTGGAGGCAATGATGATCGTTGCGGACAAAGAAGATATTTTGATTATTTCTGGTACAGGGGACGTGATCGAACCAGACATGGAAATAGCTACCATAGGATCTGGAAGCATGTATGCCCAATCTGCTGCTAGAGCGATGAAGCAATTTGCTCCCCAGATGAGCGCGGAAGAAATGGTAAGAGAAAGCCTGAATATTGCAGCTGATATCTGCATCTATACCAATCACAACTTAGTAATAGAGAGAGTAACTGGTTGATTTCAATAGAAATAAAAAAAAAACTAAACCGAGGGGCATAACTTCGGTTTTTTTTGTGATTTTCTAAACCTGTTGTGCCACTTGACGGTTTACTCTTGTATAAAAGAAATACTATGGAAGCTACCACTGTTAAGAAGACAACTAAGAAAGATTATAAAAAGCTGATTCTGGAAGGGTTTAAAAATCATGTGCTCGAACATGGTGATTTGCCTAAATCAGTATTTAAGTTTGCCAAAGATTTGAAAATGAATGAAGGGGACTTCTATACATACTTCACTTCTTTCGAGTCGATCAAATCCACCATTCTAGTAGATATTTTTGAAGAGACACTAGCTGAAATTGCCAAGCAGGGAGTTTTTGAAGGATATTCAGCACGGGAAAAATTCCTAAGTTTTCTGTTTACCTGGATAGAAGTGTTAAAAGGGAATAGATCCTATCTGCTTTGCCTTTACGAGCATAAGGCTAAATCATTCATCAATTTGCAAAAAGATGCTATGGAGTTCAAAGAAAAATTTAAAGCCTTTGCAAATGAGATAATTCTGGAAGGAAAGGAGACACAAGAAATTGCATCCCGACCGGTGATTTCAGATCGATACGATGAAGCGCTTTGGATACAGGTAGGATTTATTTTTAGATATTGGCTGGATGATAGATCCCCGAGATTTGAGAAAACCGATGCCGCTATAGAGAAATCTGTGAATCTAGGCTTTGATCTGATGGGCAAAAGTGCCCTTGATTCATTTCTTGACTTCGCAAAATTTATGTATCAGTCTAAATAATCCATGACAGATAACTTAAATGAGCAACAGGCCATTCCTGTCTCAAAGGTACAGCGTGCGGCAAAATTCATCTCTACAGGGGCAAAAGTAGGGGGGAATTATGTGAAGCATTATGCAAAAAAAATGGTGAATCCTTCAATGGATCGGGAAGAGCTCCATCAAAACAATGCTTCGGATATTTATAACTCCCTTAGCCAGCTGAAAGGATCAGCCTTAAAAGTAGCTCAGATGATGTCTATGGACAAGAATTTGATGCCTCGAGCCTATCAGGATAAGTTCACAATGGCACAGTATTCGGCTCCGCCCTTATCTTATCCTTTGGTCGTGAAGACTTTTCAGAAGTATTTCAGTAAAACACCAGACCAGATTTTTGACACCTTTACGAGATCGGCGGTGAATGCAGCCTCCATTGGACAGGTTCACCAAGCTACTATGGGGGATAAAAAACTGGCTGTAAAAATCCAATATCCAGGAATTGCCGATTCGGTGAGTTCTGATTTGAAGCTTGTAAGGCCTTTTGCTCTGAGGTTGTTAAATATGAATGAAAAGGAGCTGGATCATTATATGGCCGAAGTGGAGGAGAAGCTGCTGGAAGAAACAGATTATGTGTTGGAAGTACGCAGATCCAGGGAGATTTCCGGTGAATGCAGCCATATTCCAAATCTGAAATTCCCCTCCTATTACGACGAATTCAGTGCTGAGCGGATCATTACGATGGATTGGATCGATGGGAAGCATATGAAGGAGTGGCTGCAAACTAATCCAAGCCAAGAATCGAGAAATCAGATCGGACAGGCTCTATGGGATTTTTACCATCATCAGGTTCATAATCTCAAGCAGGTTCATGCCGATCCACACCCAGGTAATTTTATAATTCAAAAGGAAGATCAACTGGGAATTATTGACTTCGGCTGTGTGAAAGTGATCCCTGAGGATTTCTACCAGGGTTATTTTGCACTGATCAAAAAAGATCTGCTGATCAATAGCAGTGAACTGGACCAGGTGTTTTTTGACTTAGAATTTATTTCTGACAAGGATACCCCTGAGGAGCAGGAGTATTTTAAAGCTATCTTTAAGGAGATGATTTCTCTATTAGGGAAGCCTTTCCATGTAGATATGTTTGACTTCTCAGATGATGGTTTCTTTGAGAAGATCTTTGAACTCGGAGATCGTGTTTCGAATGACAAGCTATTCAAAAAATCTAATCAGGCACGAGGCTCTAAACATGGATTGTATGTAAACAGGACCTACTTTGGGTTGTATAATCTACTGAACCAGCTTCAAGCTGAAGTGGTGACTACAAAGCCGGATTGGTTAGGATAACAATAAAGTGGGAAGTGCACCGCTTCCCACTTTATTGTTGAATTAATTAGTAGAGTAAGTAATCCGGTAGATTACCCCTGCCATATCGTCTGAAACCAAAAGACTTCCGTCTTTCATTTCCTGCACATCCACCGGACGTCCCCAGGCTTCTTGGGCATCTTCATCCAACCATCCCGTGGCGAAATCTTTTTCGCCGGAGGCAGCGGAACCATCTACCTCGATGGAGGTCAGAACATAGCCTGACTTTTTGCTCCTGTTCCAAGAGCCATGCTTTGCAACAATTACCTTGTTTTGATATTCCGCAGGAAACATACTTCCTCCATAGAATCTCATGCCTAAAGGAGCTACGTGAGCACCCATTTTAGCTGCTGGAGCTACATAATCACTTGCAGGACCACCTTTGTCGCCAAATTCAGGATCTTTTACAGTTCCCTCATGCCAGTATGGATAACCGAAATGCTGGCCTGTTTCGGTGATGTGGTTCAGTTCGCAGTTTGGTACGTCGTCACCCATCATATCACGGCCGTTGTCGGTAAACCACATGTCGCCGGTCTTCGGATCCCAATCAAACCCCACTGAGTTTCTTACACCATGTGCTACGATTTCTGGGGTGGGGTTTGGTGAGGTCACATCCAATCTGGTGATGGAGGCAAAGATTTCATCTTCGGATTTGCAAATATTACAGGGTGCCCCGACAGGCACATAAAGCAGGCCATCAGGGCCAAAGGCTATAAACTTCCAACCGTGGTGCGCTTCAGTAGGGTAGCCATCGTAAACGACTTCATATTTAGGAGCATTCAGGTTGTTTTTGATGTCTTTGAACCTGATAATCCGGCTCACTTCTGCCACATAGAGATCGCCGTTTTTATATGCGACACCATTTGGCATGTTCAGATCTTCAGCAAGAATAAATTTAGTATCAGCTTTGCCGTCATCATCCTCATCAATAATCGCATAGACTTTATCTTCTTGACGGTTGCCCACGAAAACAATCCCATCTTCTGAAATTGCCATCTGCCGGGCATTTGGAATATCTGCTGCCCAGACTTCAATCTTGAAATTTTCAGGTAACTTGATTTTATCAAGTTTGACCTCTGCCAAAGCGTTACTGATATTTCGTTTATTTGCGCTGTTTGGCGTGGTAAAATTTTGAGCTTCAGCTTTTTGGTTTTTCTCACAGCCAGCCAAAAATAGGGTGATTCCTATTCCCAGGACAGTTGAAAATTTAGATAGATAGTTCATAATTGGGTGTTTCATTGATAGAGTAAGTTAAGAAACATTCAGAATGTTTGGGAATGAAAAGGTTATGAGCGGGCGAATGGTTAATTTTGCACCATGTTATCGATTAGCAATCTCTCTTACTTCATTGGCGGGCGTCCATTGTATGAAAACGCCAATTTACATATCAAACCTAAGGACAAAATTGGCCTAGTAGGCCAAAACGGTACAGGCAAATCCACTCTGTTGAAAATTATAAATGGAGACTATCAGCCTAGTTCTGGGGAGGTCCAGAAAGCCAAGGATTGTACGATTGGGTTTTTAAATCAGGATCTGCTTTCCTATCAGTCGGATGACAGCATCCTAAATGTTGCTTTGGCGGCTTTCAAGGAGACTTTGGCACTTCAGGACGAGATCGACGAGATCCTGAAAAAGATGGAGACCGATTATTCTGATGAGATGATCAATAGACTGGCATTTCTTCAGGAAAGATTCGAAGCAAATGAAGGCTACACAATCAAAGCAAAAGCCGAGGAAGTTTTGGAAGGAATTGGTTTCAAATCTGCCGATTTGGGAAAGCCACTTCGGACTTTTTCCGGAGGATGGAGAATGCGCGTAATGCTAGCCAAGCTTTTGTTGGAAAAACCTTCACTTCTAATGCTTGATGAACCTACCAACCACCTCGATCTTCCTTCCATCGAGTGGGTGGAAAACTATATGAAAAATTATGAGGGGGCGGTTATTGTCGTTTCCCATGATCAGACTTTTTTGGATAATTGTATCAGCAGTACTGTGGAAGTGGCCAGCAACACCCTGACACTTTATTCCGGCAACTACTCATTTTACAAAGAAGAGAAAAAAGAGCGGATGGAAATCCAGCAGAATGCCTATGAGAATCAGCAGCAGATGATCAAGCAGACTGAGAAATTCATCGAAAGATTCCGGGCAAAAGCTACCAAATCCAATCAGGTGCAATCAAGAATCAAAGCGCTGGATAGAATGGACCGTGTACATGAGGTAGTCAATGATGAAGTATCGGTGAATTTCAAATTTAAATTCTCCAAACAATCTGGCCGGGACGTAGTAATCTTGGATAATATATCTAAGGCTTATGGTGATAATGTCATCTTAAAAAACACTACAGCCAGAATTGAGCGAGGGGATAAAATTGCGTTGATCGGAGCAAACGGAAAAGGTAAATCCACACTGCTCAGAATTATTGATGGATCCGAAAAAAATCTGAAAGGTGAAAGAACTGAAGGCTACAATGTGATCAAATCTTTCTTTGCCCAGCATCAGCTGGAAGCTTTGACACTGGACAATGAGATACTTCAAGAAATGGCACAAGCAGGGAGTGGTAAGACTGAAATGGAGCTCCGGGGTGTGTTAGGGTGTTTTTTGTTTACCAATGAGGAGGTGTTTAAAAAAATTAAGGTGCTTTCCGGGGGAGAGAAATCCAGGGTAGCACTGGCGAAGACTCTGATTTCTGAAGCTAATTTTTTGCTGCTTGATGAACCTACTAACCACTTGGATTTCCAATCGGTGAATATTCTGATTCAGGCACTTCAGCAGTATGAAGGGACATTTGTGACGGTTTCCCACGATAGACATTTCATCAGAGGTGTAGCAAATAAGATCTGGTACATAGAGAACCATGAGATAAAGGAGTATCCGGGAACTTACGCAGAGTATGAGGCTTGGAGGGAAAAGCAAGTAGACCAAGCACCGGTACAAGCAGCTCCCAAAGCGCTGAAAAAGGAGCAACCAAAACCTAAGGCTCCTGTAAATAATCCGGAAGTTCAGCAGGCTAGGAAAGACCTTCGAAAATTGGAAGAAGAATTAGAGCGGGTGGAGAAGGAAGTGGAAAAGCTGGAAGAGAAAAAAATAGATTTGGAACGCAAAATGGCTGATCCGGAGCTGTATTCCCATGAAGAAGAAATCCAAGAAATACAGTCTTCTTACCAAAGGCTTCAGGCTAAACTTCATACCTCAAACGAGCAATGGGAGTTTTTGGTGGACAAGATCTCCAGTTTGCAGGAAGTCCTTTCCTAAAATTTTAGATTTGGTCTTCATTTTGCCTATTTTTCAGGATGAAGACCAAATCCCTTAGTATTTGTTTTTTGCTGATTATCTCAGCTGTTTTCCAGCTGTTTGCACAGCAATTGGAAGATAAAGTTTACAAAGAGCACATTCAGTCTGTTCGATTGTTTCCAGCGGGAGCAACATTTGATGCAACTATAGATGCCCCGGTAGTTCCTTTGAGAACTGGAAAACCACTTGTTCTACTTTTTGATGATCTGGCTTTCGATCCGGAATTGTACACGGCCAAACTGATTCACTGTGATTCAGATTGGCAAAAGTCTCAATTGAAGGATAATGATTTTATTCCTACATTCAACGAATTCAATATTCAGAACTATGAGTATTCTGTCAATACCCGGATACCCTACATCCATTACAGGTTTGAGCTTCCTGCCGTCACAAAGTCTGGAAATTACATCATTAAAGTCTATCGTCAGCGGGATGAATCAGATGTGATTTTGACCAGGCGGTTTATGGTCTATGAGGAACTTTTTAAAGTAGGTGCAGCGATAGTGCCCCCTTCCCAGACAGCGGATCGAAGCAATTCCCAACAGATAAACGTGGTTGTAAATTATTCAGCAGGGGAGGTGACAAATCCTGACGGACAGATCAAGGTTTACATCCGGCAAAACCAACGTTGGGACAACGCGAAGTTTTTGGCAAAACCGACGTTCATGAACGAGAGTTCGAAGATCCTGAGATATGAATCCTTTGATGGTGGAAATACATTCGATGCAGGCAATGAGTTTCGTTTCGTTGACTTGAGGTTTATTAGGGCAAACGGAGTAAATGTGGCCGATTTACGTGTGGAACCAGATGTGATTTTTGCCGATGGGACGATAGATAAGCCAAGGCCAGAGACTGCGTATTCTCAATATTTGGACCTGAATGGTCAATATTTGGTAGAAACCAAAGATCGCCCTGGGGGTAATCCTGAAATAGAAAGTGAATACATGCTAATGACTTTTAGGCTGGCAATAGAGCAAGGTTCCGATCCTGTTTATTTATTAGGTTCCTTGACTAATTGGGGAAAGTCGCCAGAGGCTAAAATGGAGTGGGATACGGACATGGGAGTTTACACTACTTCGATTTTGGCAAAGCAGGGCTGGTATGATTACCAATATGCATTTTTACAAAACGGTGAATTCGAGCCAAAATCATTTGAAGGGAGCTACTTCGAAACGGAGAATGAGTATGAAGTGCTGGTTTATTTCCGGAATCTAGGCTCGCGCTACGACCAGTTGGTGGGATATATCTATCTACATCCTAACCGCAGGAGGCTTTAAAGAAAGAATCCCTTCCAATTGAATGGAAGGGATTTTCTTATGACTCCTCTTCTGTATTAGAAGATTCATTATCTCCTTCTGCCTGTGGGGCTACATTCTCACGGATACGTTCACTTGGTTTGTAAGGAACAAATCCCTCTCTTTTGAATTTGTAAGTGGTTGTTCTAGGGCCAGGAGGGTGGTTGGCCAAATCAAGCATACCAAATCCTTTATGCGTAAATGCACCCAAGCCACATTTGAATACGAAGTCCTGAACTTCAGGTGCTGCATATAATGTAATTGGAAGTGTATAACCTCTTACTTCGTATTTCACATCCATGTCATAAACGGCATAGATTCTGGCGAATTTCTTCTGGGCTTCCTTCAGTTTGTTCACATACACCATGTCTGGCACCACCTGAAATTTGTAGAAAGTCTCCATCTGTTCGGGAGTGTACCAGCCAGATCTCTCCATTCGGGTAAGCGTAGATTCATAGAGCAAGTCAGAAAACTCGTCACTGTCAGGGCTAATGAATCGCTTCCCCGCTTCCTCATTGAAAGCAGGAGTGATCAATACTAATGGAGATATACAAACGAACTTGTTTGAGGTCTCCAATACTGGTTCTACTTCGATCTCAGTGTATTCAGGAACCATGATTAGGTTGCCAAGCTCGATTTTTGGGGTGGCAAAAACCTGCTCCAGCAGATAGTCCATGAAGTCTTCGCTCTGGGAAGACAGTACCAGGGTAACCAAACTTGAATAGTAATGCAATCCACTTCTACTCACTTTAGTCTGGCCTTTCAGACCAGAGAAATTGAAGTAGTTATAGTTGTAAAACTCTTCTCTACCACCTTTTACAATTAACCCCTTAAGGAATTGCGCCAGTATGTACTGATGGTGGAAAGGTAAATAGGAACCCTTGTTTTTTAGGGAAAATATTAGTCTAACTCTCACGGTAAATTAAAAATAAAATGAGACAATAAATAAGATAAAATTGTAACGTTTGGGGTGAATAAGCAATTACAAAATTATCACTTTTTTTTAGAAATCGTTACACATTGAATCTAAAATGCATAATGTCGCCATCTTGGACTACATATTCTTTTCCTTCAATAGCGATTTTACCATTTTCCCGACAGGCTGCTTCAGTTTTAAATTTCTGATATTCAGCCAGTTTGATAACTTCAGCTTTGATAAAACCTCTTTCGAAATCTGTATGGATTACTCCGGCAGCCGCTGGAGCTTTCCATCCTTTTTTTATAGTCCAGGCTCTAACCTCTTGAACACCAGCGGTGAAATAGGTAATAAGATTTAATAGTGAGTACGCACCACTGATCAATTTGTTCAACCCACTTTCTTCCAAACCATATTCTCCCAGAAACAATTCCTTTTCTTCAGGATCATCAAATTCAGCTATTTGAGCTTCTATAGCTGCGCAAAGGATGATTACTTCAGCATTTTCATCTTTTACTTCTTCCTTTAATTTCTCTACATATTCGTTACCGTTTTGAAGACTTTCTTCATCCACGTTCGCCACATAGATCACGGGTTTGATAGTCAACAGGTGCAAATCACGAACAGCTTCCAGATCTTCCTTGTCCACATCGACAGAACGGGCATTTTTACCACTGGTTAGCGCTTCCTTGAATTGCAAGAGCGTTTCAAGTTCTTTTTTTGCTTTGGCATCCCCGGATTTTGCGATTTTTTCTGATTTCTGGATTTTTTTATCAACTGATTCTAAATCCTTCAATTGAAGCTCGGTATCAATCACCTCTTTGTCGAAAATCGGATCTACCCCACCGGCTACATGGACGATGTTTTCATCGTCAAAGCATCGGATCACATGGATTACAGCATCTACTTCACGTATGTTAGCTAGAAATTTATTACCGAGTCCCTCGCCTTTGCTGGCTCCTTTAACAAGTCCAGCGATGTCTACAAATTCTATGACTGTCGGAAGAACCCGCTGCGGATTGACAAGTTCTTCCAGGATCTGAAGTCTCTTGTCCGGAACAGTAACTACACCCACGTTTGGCTCGATTGTGCAAAAAGGAAAATTAGCTGCTTCAGCTTTTGCACTGGAGAGGGCGTTAAACAGAGTGGATTTTCCAACGTTTGGAAGTCCTACAATGCCACATTGTAATGCCATTAATTCGTTATTTTATTTTAAATATTCTATAAGATTTATACCCCTTGTGAAACTCCAAAATGAATACTCTAAAGATGGTATAAACCGGGATGGCAAATATCATCCCGACCACGCCGGCGATTTTTGCCCCGGCAAAGATAACAACAAATATTTCAAGGGGATGCGCTTTGACAGTTTTTGAAAAAATCATGGGCTGTAGAAATATATTATCCATGATCTGGACAAGCCCGAATACAGAAAGAATCTTGATAATTAAGTAAGTTAATTCTGTGTCGGTTTCGAATGTTCCTGAGGAAATTCCGACTATGATACCAAATGTAGCCCCAAGCAAAGGCCCTGCATAGGGAATTAAATTTGCCACAGCAGCAAATAAGGCTATCGTTAAAGCGTATTCTATCCCCATGATGGTCAATCCAAAACTAGCTAAAGAGAAGATCGCAAGCATCTGGAGCAAAAGTCCCGAAAGGTAATTGGATAGTAACTTTTCTACTTTGGTAAAAGTTGCTACTGAGAGCTCAAAAAAAGGATTTGGAATGAGATTGAGCAAGTTTCTCCGCAAGAGACCATTTTCCAAAAGTAAGAAGAAACTAATAAATGCGATGGCCATGGTCCCGATAAACAGGCTGCTCGTGGTATTGATCACACCACCTATAAAGGAAGTGAAATCAAATTCTTTGATCGTTTCGATCATACTGGCTTTCAAACGACCAAATAAATACCCAGGTTGAGTCTCTAATAATTCATGTCGAAAAAGAAATCCTTCCACTCTGGTGATTGGTACTTGGATCTGCTCATAAATCCCATTTAAATCCAATTCACTTAAAATAATGATCTGATTATTGATTAGTGGAAAGAAAAGAAAACCGAGCAATACCATCAGAACAATTATTGCAGAGTAGGACAGGAGTATTGCCAGCCATCTGGGAATGTGCTGTCCTAATAAGTGGAAATCATTCAGTTGGTTAGTCAGTGGCCGTAGAAGTGCCGCCAGAATTAAAGAAATAATCAGGTACAGCGTGATATTGGAGAAATACCAGCCAAAAAGCAGAAAAACTGCAATAAATAAAATGAGATAAATGAAAAAACGCTGCATGTTCAGGAATAAGAAGAGGAGACATTTCTGTCTCCTCTAATATACTATTTCCCTAAGTTGAAACTAGAGCCATTGCTAATCAAAGTGTATTATTCCCACTTCAAATCATCGTTATATTCTGTTTCGGATTCTTCTTTCTCATATTGTTCAAAGTCCACATCAGGAAGAAGTTCGTTTTTCACATGGTCTACAGCCTCATTGAGAGCTTCAGAAAATTTGAAAAAATCTTCCTTGTAAAGGAAAATTTTATGTTTTTCGTAAGTGAAATTTTCGCCGTTTACCTTTCTCTTACTTTCGGTAATAGTCAGATAGTAATCGTTTGAGCGAGTTGATTTGACATCAAAAAAATACGTTCTCTTGCCTGCTTTTACTTTTTTAGAGAAAATTTCCTCTCTATCATAGCCTCTTTGATCGTCCACAATTCTTTATGTTATAAGTATAAGGTTGTATAAAATTCGACCTAAGATAAAACATTTAGACCCGAGAATTCAAACCATACCATTATTATTTTAATCATCCAGCTCGTTTTTAATCTAATTTGCTGAAAATCCGGTTAAAACTTCATGTTTGGGAAGGCTTATTCGCCATGCATCATTGCTTTTTTTGCCAGAAGTTCTTCTTCGGTTTCGCGATGGTCAGGGTCATCCACGCAACAGTCGACAGGGCATACCGCTGCACATTGCGGCTCCTCATGAAAGCCGTTGCATTCCGTACATTTATCTGTCACTATGTAGTAGAATTCATCTGATACTGGATCCTGCTTCTCATTTCCGTCTATGACAGTACCGTCTTCTAACGTAACTTCATTCAAACTAGTACCGCCGCCCCAAGTCCACTCTACGCCACCCTCATAGATGGCAGTGTTTGGGCATTCTGGTTCGCATGCACCACAGTTGATGCATTCGTCGGTGATCATTATAGCCATAACTTCAATTATTTAATGATCAAAAGTAACAAGCTTAGAACTGTAAGGCAATAAAAAAGTTGTCACACTAACTAATTTAATTCGATTCTAAGCACGCTTGTTTTCAAAAAGCCTAAATTTGCTACATCAATCCAATACTATGAAGCCTGAAGAACGTATATCCGCATTTGTCAATCTGGGAAAAGCTATCAGGGATCTTAGCTTCGAAGAGAAGGAAGAGCTGCTTTGGAGAGCCGAAAACAACAACAACTGGTTTACTAAAGAATCGGTAGAGTCGGCCCTTGAAGGAATTTTACATATGCTTTCTCCTGAAAAATTGGATGCTTGGCTTGCGGTTTATGAATTGGAAG
This sequence comes from Algoriphagus resistens, assembly GCF_001442615.1. Taxonomy (GTDB): domain Bacteria; phylum Bacteroidota; class Bacteroidia; order Cytophagales; family Cyclobacteriaceae; genus Algoriphagus; species Algoriphagus resistens. The sequence continues at coordinate 74,684 of NZ_LMXN01000017.1, forward strand.
AAGTGCGAAATCCCAAATCAATAGGTTTGATGTTAGCGGGAAATATACCGGCGGTAGGGTTTCATGATTTGATGTGTGTCATTTTAGCAGGACATCAGGCAGTGATCAAATTGAGTTCTTCAGATGAAGTTTTGATGAAATGGATTATTAAGAAACTGTTGGAGTTTGATTCCAGATTGGAAAAACAGGTTCTCATGCAAGAAATGCTGAAAGGAATGGATGCTTATATTGCTACAGGCAGTGATAATTCTTCAAGATATTTCAATTATTATTTTGGGAAGTATCCTCATATAATCCGCCAGAACAGGACATCAGTCGCTGTGCTTTCTGGGAGTGAGACGCAGGAAGACTATATAAATCTGGGTAGGGATATTTTCCAATATTTTGGATTGGGATGTAGAAATGTTTCCAAAGTATACCTCAAATCGAAGGATCAACTCCAAGAATTACTAGGTGCTCTGGAAGTTTATTCTGCAATTGGTTCACACCATAAATACCATAACAACTATGATTACAATAAATCCATCTACCTGGTCAATCTAGAAGAGCATTTGGATAATGGTTTTTTGCTGGTGAAAGAAAGTGAGGATTTGGTTTCCCCGATTTCCGTGTTGTATTGCGAGGTATATGAAAATGAAGCGCAGTTAAAAGGAAAGCTAAGACAGTTAGAATCTAAAATTCAATGCGTGGTAGGGAATGGGGCCGATAGAATACCTTTTGGATCCGCCCAGAATCCTGAGCCATGGGAGTACGCTGACAATGTGGATACAATGGCATTCCTTTTGGGGTTGGCCTAGGCTTGATTTAAAGCGTCAGACGAGGGTAAGCTGATACAGAATTTAGTACCTTTACCTTCTTCAGAAGTAACTTCCAGTTGCCCGCTATTTTTCTGAATGTAGTCATTTACCAATACCAGGCCGAGTCCAGTTCCGGATTCGCTGTTTTGGCCGGGAGTAGTAAATGAAATTCCATTGCGGATTTTAGACAGGTTTTCGATAGAAATTCCTTTGCCATCATCTTCAACGCAGATTCTTACGAAGCGCCCCTTATCGTGCGTAGAGATTTTGATTTTGCTGCCACGGTCAGAAAATTTAATCGCGTTGGCAATCAGATTTCGTATTACAAGTTCGATCATGTTTTTATCAGCCCATGACGAAGATTTAGCTTGAGCCTCTATTGATATTTCAATTTGCTTTTCCTTGGCTATTCTTTCCAGGATACCCTTTTGTTGGATCAGTATTTTATGAACATCAAATTCTTGAGACCTTACGGTTTCACCACCTTTGAACTGAGAACTGGACCAGGCCAGAAGATTCTCAAGTAAGAGCGCCACCTGCTCCATATTCTTGGATACCTCAGGTAGCATATCCATAAATTCTTCTACCGAGATTTCCCCTGAATTTGTCAAGTGTATCAGCTCTTTAATACCGAAGATAGGCCCCTTCAGATCATGAGAAATAATGCTAAAATATTTGTCTTTTAGATTGTTTAGCTGCTGGAGTTCAATGGCTTGTTTTTTAAGTGTCTCGTTGATTGATTTTTGTTCGGTGACATCTTCAAACAGCAAGACTAATCCATTACTTACAGATTTTTTATCTAAAAGTGGGATCGTTTCAATTAGAAAAACCTGTTCGTTTTCTCCGGATTTAATTTTGCTTTCAATACTATTGGCTTTTCCATTGGTAATTAATTCAAGGATAGCCGTATTGTTCTTGAAAATCTCTTTGGCTTTGGTTGAAACTTTTATTTTTTCAGGAAAGGTGAAATAGGATAAAAATGCCGGGTTGAAATCCACTATTTTAGTATCAGAATCTAAGACTAGAACTCCTTTAGTTATAACCTCCATTACCTTAGTTCGGGCAATAGGTTTGAGGCTGAATAGCTGGTATTTTAAAATTGCAAATCCCAATATCAAATAGGTGAGCAGAAAGGCAAAAGGAGTCAAATCAATGACTTCGAATGGTCTGAATAAGTGAGTTTGGTACAAAAAGTTGAAAACTAAGGGGAATATACCTGCAAGCAGCATTAACCTGGTTTGAGTCTTAAATAACGGGTCCGAGAACCGAAACCTCTTCCAGATGATGTAGCTGCCGAGTGTAAAGGCAAAATAAATGTATAGCAGGTTGACATAATACCAGGGACCGATTTCTATTTTGGCAGTGGGAAAAGGGCCAGAATTTATGACTGTGAATGAGCTGTAGTAGAAATGATGAAATTCATTTGTGATCACCAAGATATAAGTCAAAACAGGGATAAAAAGGATCAATGAAATGAGTAAGCCTTTTTGTTTGGATTTGTAACTGGTGTATTTCAAACTGAAAAATAGCCAAAAGGCTGCTAGGAAAGCTATCCCTAAGTACTCCAGTTTTATGAAGAACAGCATTGCTTCCTCAGTGTCCACACTGAGTTCCAAACCATAGAAAAAGCCCCAAATTGCTGCGCAAAGCATAGTAAGAGCCACCCAGCGTGTGGAGCCCTCTACTTTAAATGCAATATAAAGTGAAAGTCCCCCGACTAGTAATCCAGAAAGCAAAAGTGTGATAGAAAATGGATTGAGAATATACTCCATTAAGACTGGGCTATTAACTGTTTAAGAACACGCAATTTAAGTCATTTCAGACTTTTAAGTTTGGTTGAGGAGCAAGTCTAAAAAACAAATATAGTTATGCTCATGCCAATAGTTGTACGATAGGTTATAACACCAGCGAGTAAAGCACAACCAGCGGTGATCCGGAGTCCCGGAAATGAAGTTGATTTTTGTTCTGGAATTGGAAAAGGGAATTAGTTGTAACGTGTCGCCGGGTATTGCTGTTATTCAGAATAAGCTAAAATGGTTTTAAATTAGCAAAAAGGCTCTTTTACACTTGGGGAATGGTTACCTATTATTGGGCTAACTTCCTATATTTGCGGTCGACAAAAATCGAAACTTTTACCTAACAAAAATCCCTATACAATGGCTTTTGATATTGAAATGATCAAAAAAGTGTATGCCAGATACCCAGAACGTATCGAAGCGGCTCGTAAGGCTGTGGGGCGTCCACTTACTTTGACTGAAAAGATTCTTTATGCACACTTAACTGAGGGGGCCGCAACGCAGTCTTACACTAGAGGTGTTTCTTATGTTGATTTTCAACCCGATAGGGTTGCAATGCAAGATGCTACCGCACAGATGGCTTTACTTCAATTTATGCAGGCGGGTAAGAGTCAGGTGGCAGTACCTTCCACAGTTCACTGTGATCATTTGATTCAGGCCGAAGTGGGAGCTGTCCAGGATTTGAGCAAAGCAAAAGATAAGAATAAAGAAGTCTATGATTTCTTGGCTTCTGTTTCTAATAAATATGGATTGGGCTTCTGGAAGCCAGGCGCAGGTATTATCCATCAAGTGGTATTAGAAAACTACGCTTTTCCGGGAGGAATGATGATCGGAACTGATTCTCATACGCCAAATGCCGGTGGTTTGGGTATGGTAGCGATCGGGGTAGGTGGAGCTGATGCATGCGATGTAATGGCCGGACTTCCTTGGGAACTGAAATTCCCTAAATTAATCGGTGTAAAACTTACAGGAAAGCTCTCTGGGTGGACTTCCGCCAAAGACGTGATCTTGAAAGTGGCTGGTATTCTTACCGTAAAAGGCGGGACAGGTGCTATAGTTGAATATTTTGGAGACGGGGCCAGGTCTCTTTCTGCTACAGGAAAAGGTACAATATGTAACATGGGAGCTGAAATAGGAGCTACCACTTCGATTTTCGGTTACGACGAGAAATCTGCTGCTTATCTTAGGGCTACTGAACGGGCTGATGTGGCTGAATTGGCAAACGGAGTTGCAGAGCACCTTACAGGCGATGAGGAAGTTTATGCCAATCCGGTAACGTACTTCGATGAAGTAATCGAAATCAACCTTTCAGAATTGGAACCGCACGTGAATGGCCCCTTCACTCCTGATTTGGCTTGGCCTATTTCTAAATTTGCCGCTGCTGTCAAAGAAAATGGCTGGCCGGCAAAATTGGAAGTCGGTTTGATTGGATCTTGTACCAATTCATCTTATGAGGATATTTCCAGAGCTGCTTCCCTTGCGCAGCAGGCAGTAGATAAAAAACTAGTTGCTAAGTCTGAGTATACCATAACTCCAGGATCAGAGCAGGTTAGATTTACTGTTGACCGTGATGGTTTCTTGGATACTTTTGGCCAGATGGGGGGCGTGGTTCTTGCCAACGCCTGTGGGCCTTGCATCGGGCAATGGGCCCGCCATGGAGCTGAAAAGCAAGAAAAAAACTCCATTATCACTTCTTTCAACAGAAACTTTGCAAAGCGTGCTGATGGTAATCCAAATACCCACTCGTTCGTAGCCTCTCCCGAAATCGTGACAGCATTAGCCATCGCCGGTGATTTGACTTTCAATCCAATGACTGATAGCTTAATCAACGAAGAGGGTGTTGCAGTGAAATTGGATGAGCCTAGTGGGCTAGAGCTTCCAACAATTGGTTTTGCGGTTGAGGATGCTGGATATCAGCAGCCTGCAGAAGATGGTTCTAATGTATCCGTGGCTGTAAGCCCAACTTCTGATCGTCTACAGTTGTTGGATTCCTTTAAGCCCTGGGAAGGGATAGATCTAAAAGGACTAAAACTTCTGATCAAAGCAAAAGGCAAGTGTACAACGGATCACATTTCGATGGCTGGCCCTTGGCTGAGATTCAGGGGGCATTTGGATAATATTTCTAATAATATGCTCATCGGAGCTGTGAATGCCTACACGGATGCTACAAACTCTGTGAAGAACCAATTGACAGGGGTATATGGTGAAGTGCCGGCAACTCAACGCGATTATAAGGCAAATGGTATAGGATCGATAGTGGTAGGCGATGAAAACTACGGTGAAGGATCTTCTAGAGAACATGCAGCAATGGAGCCTCGTTTTCTAGGCGTACGTGCTATACTTGTGAAATCATTTGCCAGAATCCACGAAACAAACCTGAAGAAGCAAGGTATGCTGGGATTGACATTTGCCAATCCTGCTGACTATGATTTGGTCCAGGAAGATGATTCAATTGATATTGTTGGTCTTACTTCATTTGCACCAGGAAAGCAGCTGCAAGTGGTGTTGAACCACGCAGATGGATCCTCTGATACTATCCAGGTGAACCATACCTACAATGAAGGTCAAATAGAATGGTTTAAAGCAGGGTCCGCTCTTAATTTGATCAAAGCAAAGGCTTAATAATTGGAATTTAGTTAAAAACCGTAACGTCAATGTTACGGTTTTTTTTTGCCTAATTTTTTTCCGGAGAACCGCTTTAATGGATAAATCAAAGTTCCGATGAAAGGTTTACTTCTTGTGGAACTTCAAGATTGGCTAGATTTTTTTTCATAAAAATATATTTATAAACCATAAAACTTGATATGAAATACAAATTGATGTATGTTTGTGCGGTTGATGGATGATTGTCCGAGTTATTATCTTATTAAAGACCATAACGTAATCAAAGCAAGCACTATTTTTATGCAGGAAAAGGGAATTAATAGCACTTTTAAGAAACTTATTTACGAGTCTTCAGAGATGGTGTTTCTTGCTGATGATACCTTTCCATACCCTATTTTTTATTCCAACCGTTCCTTTGAAGAACAGATCGGAGCAAGTCTACCCGATAGAAGCCTTGTTGGATTAGGACTCGATAGCAGCAGTTTTATTTTCAAAGAAGAAATTAACTTAAGTTATAGAGGAAATGACTATGACTTCAGTCTTGATCTTCCTCAAGACAGTTCAACCAACTACTTTTTATTCCATAAAGGCAAAAAAATCAGAAGCCAAAGCCTTCCTACCAAAAAGGAATTTCAACAGTTTTTAATGGAGTCTCCGGACGCTCAATTGATACTGAAGCCCGATGGTGAGATTTTTCTTTGCAATAAGGAAGCTCTAAAACTTTTTGGATATACTGAGAACGGGGAATTAAACCATCTCAGCGAATTGGAGAAATTATTTGATGATCCTCATCAATGGGGAAATTGGATTGATGCAGCTATAGGGGAACCGCTCACTCATAGATTCACATCCACGCTGATCAGCGAATTTGGAGAGCAGCTTGCACTTGAAATTGTTACAAAGCAACTTATCGTTGATGATATTCAGTACGTAATCCTATCATTCAAAAATATCTCTGAGAAAATCAACCTGGAAAGAGAGTTGAAGGATAGTAGTAGTTTTTTGATGAACCTTACAGAGCAAGTACCTGGTGGTTTGTACCAACTTCTATTGGATAATGAAGGGAAAATGAGCTTTTCCTTTCTCTCAAAGGGTATTGCACAAGTAGTGGGGTTGAAGCCTGAGGAGCTAGCGGATTTTACAGACATCTCTATGCTTTTATCCCGGGTACATCCAATGGATTTGCCCCAGGTGATAATGAGCTCTATCGCTTCAGCAAGGAAAGTGGAGCCGTGGCAATGTCAATTCAGAGTTAAGTCGGATCTTAATTTTGACGAATATCGATGGATACTAGGAGCAGCCAGACCGCAGGTCCTTTCAAATGGAAATATGGTGTGGTACGGATACTTGACAGATATTAGCAGGCAGAAAGAGTTTGAGGCTAAATTGGATGAATCCAGAAAAGCGGCAGAAAAGGCAAATCAAATTAAATCTGATTTCCTTTCCATGATTAGCCATGAGCTTCGTACTCCTCTCAATGCAATCTCGGGTTCTGTATATTCCTTACTTCAGGATGGGCCTTTAGCACATCAAAGGCCAGAATTGGATACGATTAATTACGCGGTGGATAACCTGATCATTATGATCAATGATTTATTGGACTTTCAGAAAATTGAGGCTGGAAAACTGGCTATTGAAAGCACCCCTTTTCACCTAAGTTCATTGTGTAATCAAATAATCAAAGGCTTATCATCCCATGCCAGAGAAAGTAAAAACAGGTTAGATGTCACCTTGTCTAAGGGATTGGATATAACAGTTTACGGAGATAAAACCCGTCTTTCACAAGTTCTGAATAACCTGATCACCAATGCACTTAAATTTACTATTGAAGGAGAGGTCAACGTTAAAATTGAATTACGTCGAAGTTCTGATGGTAAAGCCAAGGTATATTTTGAAGTAAAAGACAACGGGATTGGTATAGCAAAAGAGCATCAGGAACGGATTTTTAACAATTTCGATCAGGTAAGGCCGACTTTCAGTCCGAAATATGGAGGAACAGGACTAGGGTTATCTATTACAAGAAAGCTATTAAACCTAATGGGAGGTGAAATAGGACTTCAATCTGAGCTAAATGAAGGAAGTAGGTTTTTCTTCGAGCTGGAATTTGATATAGCAGAAATGAAGCTAAATAATCATGCCCGCCCTACGGAATACTCAAATCAATCTTCCCCGCTTCACTTTCTTATGGCTGAGGATAATAATGTAAATGCCTTAGTCTTGGGAAAAATATTAAATAAATGGGGCTTTACGTTTGAGCGCGTTTTAAATGGAGTAGAGGCTGTGAACGCAGTGAAACAAACAAATTTCGATTGCATTTTGATGGATATACAAATGCCAGAAATGAACGGCTTTGAGGCTACCCTGGAAATCAAAAAAATATCTGAAGTTCCGATTATTGCCCTTTCTGCAGCAGCAAAAACCGAAATCAAAGACCGGATAGAGGAATGTGATTTTGACGGTTTTATAGCTAAACCGATTGATGCTTCTGAATTACAAAAAATAATCCGAGAAGTGATTTTCGAAAAAAATCAGAGCGCCTGAGCTTTAGCTAAGTATTCCTTCACCAGGTCCATGTCAGGATAATTCTGGTTCAATTCTACCAGATATTGTAAAGCAGAAGCCTTATCACCTTGCATTACATAGTATATGCCTTTGTTTCTTAGGGCAAAAGGATTCTTTGAATCCATCTTTATGCTCTGATTGATCAGGTCAAGCCCTTTTTGCTGATGGCCCAGAAAGAGCAGATATAAGCCTTTGTTATTGTAGAAATAAGCATGGCTCTTATCCAGGGAAATCGCTTTTTCTACCGAGTTTAAAGCCTCTTCATAATTTTGCTCATCAAAATAAATCATGGATCTCAGATTATGAAGGTTCGGTTCCAAGGGATTGATGTCCATTGCTTGATTTAAAAGTTTTGTCGCATTTTCAAAATCTTTCTGATAATAAAGTATCGTCGCTTGGTTAACCAATAAGTCAGAATTCTCCGGATCGAGTTTAAATGCAGTTTCAAATGCTGTTAGAGCTTCGGGAAATTGCTTAAGCCTTTCGGCTACTAAACCAGTTAGAAAGTAGCTTTTCCAGTTCTGATCCTCAAGAAGAGTCAGCTTGAGTGCGTCTTCCCGTGCCTTGTAAAATTCACCATTGTCGAGGTAATTCAACCCCCTTTGGAAAATAGCATCGTAATAATCCGGGTTATATTGAATTGCAAGACTTAAATCCTGGATGCTTTCAGTAAGTTGATTTAGTTGAAGGTGGGCAAGTGCTTTATTATAATATGCGTCGGCGTAAGTGGAATCCATTTCAAGTGCTTCACCGTAAAATCCCATTGCACTTTTTGGGTCGTTTTCCTCCATCTTTTCATTCCCTTTCAAAAGAAAGCGCCCTTTCTTATTCTCGTCAGAATCACAGGAAAATCCCACCCCGATAGCAATCAGGACTAAAAGTGTTCTAATCATTTTTTTCATTTTCTATCTCTTCAGATTCCTTTAGCTGTGCTTCCTTTTTCTCTTCTTCTTTTTCCTCTCCGAGTAATAAAGCAAATGGTCTTGTGGAATCGCTCAAATCAAATATTTCACGTAGAATTGCCATGGTAGGAATGACCAGAATCATCCCTGCCACTCCCCAAATTGTGCCACCTATTATCAATCCCAAAAAAGTGATGAAGGCATTGAGGTTTACATTCCCTCCTACAATTTTCGGAGTAAGGAAGTTTCCTTCTATCATTTGTATGACCTGATAACTGACCAGAACTCCCGCCGGATAAAATAAACTATCCTTAGTAAGGAAGGAGTAAGTCATTGGCAGCATTGCTCCGAAAAAAGGGCCCACGTACGGAATAATATTCAACATTGCTCCAAGCGTTCCGAAAAATACCGCATGCTTAATTCCCAATAATGAAAAGGCAGTAATGTTAAGGATAGCCAGGATGCCCATGACTTTGACTACGCCTATAATATAATTTAGGATCACCTTTCGGAGATTGACAATTCGCATTTTTACCAGCTCTGGATCCTTGTCTTTGTAGATATGGATAATCACATTGGTCAGATGGTTCCTATAGAGAAGAAAGAAAAACATAAAGACAGGAATCAAAACCAGTCCAGTAAGTGAACCAACGGTTTTCAATGCGAAATCACCTATACTAGAACTGTTCTCAGTTAGCAGGTTTTTCAGGTAGTCAGTATTGGCTTTTTCAGCTATAGCTGCATCAATGGAAAATGTATTCATTACCCATTGATCAATATCTTCTGCATAGTTTATAAGTCTTCCAGATACGTCATCGAAGTCTTTTGTGAAATTCGCCACATTTCCAATGATGAAAGTTAACAGTCCGCCCACTAATGCAGTCATCAATAACAGAGAAATGACGCAGGAAAGTATTCTTGGGATTTTCTTTGATTCTAGCCAAATCGAAAGAGGGGTAAACAAAATTGCGAAAAAGCCTCCCATAAATAAGGGGACAAGAAGGCTTTTTCCAATGATCAGAAAAAACACCAGCACAATAATAAAGATCATTACGGTGAGAGCCCGCAAATAGGGAGGAAGTTTAAAGCCTTGATTTTCCATTGAGAGTTGGGTTACTTAGTCAAAGAACTCTATTTTGTAGATGCTCTTGAGCAAAGAAAGAGAATTATTCTGAAATCAATCCTGCGCGCTTTAATAAAGCATCATGCTTGGGATCTCTACCCCGAAAGCGCTTGTAAAGGATCGAAGGATGCTCACTTCCGCCAGCCGAAAGAATGTTTTTAACAAATGAATCTGCAGTAGCTTTATCAAAAACGCCTTTTTCCTGGAACAATTCGAATGCATCAGCATCCAAAACTTCCGCCCATTTGTAGCTATAATATCCAGCTGAGTACCCCCCTTGAAAAATATGGGAAAACGAAGTGCTCATCAAGGTTCCCGGTACTTTTGGAAACAAATCAGTAGGATTCATGACCTCTTCTTCAAATGCTGCAATGTCTGATATAGCACTTGGGTTCTTGCTATGGTATGCCATGTCCAATAAACCAAAACTGATTTGTCTCAACGTTTGATAGCCTTGCTGGAAATTAGAAGCCTTTTTGATCTTTTCGATTAGATCCTCAGGAATTTTTTCGCCTGTTTTATAATGCTTTGCAAATAGATCCAAACATTCCTTTTCGTAGCACCAGTTTTCAAAAATCTGAGATGGTAATTCCACGAAATCCCAAAATACACTCGTTCCAGAAAGTGATTCGTAGTGTCCTTTTGCCATCATACCATGTAGTGCGTGGCCAAATTCATGAAAAAGAGTGGTGACTTCATTGAAGGTCAGAAGACTTGGTTTTGACTTGGTGGGTTTGGTGAAATTGCAGACGATAGACACGTGAGGTCGGATATCCTGCCCTCCTTGGATGCTCTGGCTTCTATAGCTTGTCATCCAAGCTCCGTTTCTTTTACCTACTCGAGGGAAAAAATCTGCATAGAAGACAGAGAGATGATTTCCGTCCTTATCTTTCACTTCATAAGCAGTCACATCCTTATGGTATAAAGGGATTTCGGCTACCGGAGTAAAGGTAATTCCATAGAGTTTCTCGGCTGTTTGGAATACACCGTCTATAACCTTTTCCAATTGAAAATATGGCCTGAGGAGCTCGTCATCAAGCGCGTATTTTTCTTTTTTCAAAAGTTCTGAGTAATAGGCGAAATCCCACTTTTCTAACTTTTCAAGGCCATCTAGTTCTTTTGCAAACGCTTCTAGCTCATTGAGCTCGGCTATCCCTTTAGGTTTTGCTTTTTCAAGCAAAGAATTCAAAAAGGAGATGACCTGCTCGGGATTTTTAGCCATACGCTCTTCAAGTACAAAATCAGCATGGCTTTTATAACCCAACAGCACGGCGCGATCATGGCGGAGGTTTAAGATTTCTTTAATGGTTTCCTGATTGTCAAGTTCATCTCCTTTGGAACATTTGGTGCCATTGGCCATAAAGAGCGTCTTGCGTAGCATTCGGTTTGCAGCATAAGTCATGGCAGGGATATAGCTGGGATAGTCCAGCGTAAAGGCCCATTTCTTAGGCTCTCCTTTTTCTTCTGCAATTTGTGCTGCTGCTTCTTTTATTCCCTCCGGCAGCCCTTCGAGATCGGTCTCCTGATCTACGAAATGCACAAATTTATTAGTCTCAGCCAGTACGTTCTCACCAAATTTTAAGGATTCTTGTGCTAATTGCTGATCTATTTTCCTAAGTTGATCTGCTTTCTCACCAGAGAGTTTGGCTCCGTTTCTGATGAAAGATTTATAAGTTTTCTCTAGTAAAGTGGATTGCTCGGGAGTTAATTCTAAGTGATCTTTTTGTTCAAAGACCTGAGAAACTTTTTTGAAAAGATCTTGGTCAAGTAGAATGTCATTGCCATGCTCGGTAAGGAGAGGAGAAATTTCTCTTGCCAAAGATTGGATCTCCTCATTAGTCTCCGCGGAATTTAAATTGAAAAATATCCCTGCAACAATACTAAGTCTCTTACCAGCTCCATCCAGTGCTTCTATTGTGTTCTCAAAAGTAGGAAATGCTTCAGATTTAATCTTTGAAATATCCTGCTTCGCTTCTGATATTGAGGATTTTATTGCAGGGAGAAAATGAATTGGAGTGATTTGATCGAAAGGTGCAGTAGTAAAAGGAGTGGCGAAATCCGCCAATAGTGGGTTATTCATAACTATAAAATCGTTTGGATAATTAAGAAGCGGGTGCTTTCCAAGAAGGTTCCATCAGATGGCCTGCTTTTGTCAATGCAACGGCTAATTTATCGATTTGCTCCGTAAAGCTTTCCCACATCCAGGCAGGATGTGGAGTTTTTTTTGCTAACTCCGAATATTTATAGTATTCATCAAATCGGGCAAGTCCAAAATTTGCCTCAGCTTTGTTTACTGAAATCCAGAATTTTTGGATATTATAATATTCCTGCAATTCTTGACCTTCTCTTGAATTTCCATCTAATCGGGATTTATCGTTCTTTTCTTTTTCCAATACAGCCGGCCAATCTCTCTCACATAAAAATAAAACACGATTCCAGGTCCTTTTTGCCATTACTAGATCAGCACTTCTCTCAACATCGCTAGTATTAAGCGTTGAATTTGCTCGATACACATATGTTAAAGCAAGGTTGATTCCATTGTAGCGATTATTTAACGTATAGTAACTTCTTAAAAAAAACAGAAGAGCCTCATCTAAATGCTTGTCCCCTTCGCCACACTCATAAAGTTTTTTCTCAACTGCCCCGGCCAAAGAAACTGTTTCAGGATCATTGGTGTGCGCCAAATTAATGGATTGAAGTAGCCTCATGGATTCATTAAGTGCGCTAACCAGGTCAGGTTTGGCTGCCTTGTAGGTGACAAATGCCAAGCGATGGGTTAAATAGGTATCAGGCTGTGAAGAATTCATGTTTGCGAGCACAATGGCTGCCTGGAAGAGTAATTTGGCTTTTTCAAATTCCTTGAGCTCTATCAGATCTTCAGCGTCTTGAATGATTTTGGAAAGTGCCCGTCCAGTTTCCCGGGGCGCAGTTTCAGCGTTGGAAATTTTCTCTGCCGCAGCATCCAGTTCCTTTTGGATCCTGGGGGGGATCAAAGAGTTTAGATAAGTATAGACAGGACTATCTGATTCTTCTTTGTGGATAACTGATTCGATTTGTTTCCCCAGACCATCCTTGAACCGTTCAGCTTCTTCAATATCAATTGCATCTCCAAGATGGTTGTATTTATTGATTACGATGTGGTTCAGGTCAAAGGGATAGACAAGCTTGTCCTCTGAAATCACTATAGTAGTAAAAGGCCTTAATGCATGTCGTACCCCCAATTCATATATAGCATTGCTATTGGATGTGGAAAGATCGGCAATCACCAAGTCAGCCAATAAAAGTTCTTTATACATTTGAACATCTATGGATCCTGCATGAAGAATTTCATCTGCCCGTACACACTCTATACCCTTAGCTTCTACCACAGGTTTGATCAGATATTTATAGGATTTATTCAAATCAAGCTTTCTTCCACTTACATAATCTGTTTTGGTGCCAAATCCCATCACCACAAAACATCTCTTTTTAGTATCTCCCATAAAAATATCAGATTTAAAAATCCAATATAATCTTTATCTTTCTGGTGTTCAATCTATTGTAATAATAAAAGCTGGCAAGTACGCCAGCTTTTAACAACTAAGATGTTTAAAACCTAAAAATCGAAATCACAACTCATGATGTCCATGCCAATAGGGGAACCATCTGGTGCTTTCAGAGTCTCCTGTACGACTAGCTCTTCGGGCAGGTTTAAAAATGAATTGATTTTTTCACCTAGGTAATTGTGGTGTTGGGCTAGGGCTTCCCAGCCTAAATCTCCTTGGGCTTTGGTGGCCGCAAGGCTTCTCAACCTTCCTCTGGCAATCGCTCTGATTGTATTTGAAACATCTGCATTCTTAGCTAAAGCAATCAAATGATCCACATATTTAGATTGGGTCATCAGTATTATTTCCAAATTGATATCTTCTTTGTTGTAAGAGATAAATAATTGCTTCTCCAGCGCTGTCAGTAAATCATTTAGTCCAAAGAGTTGGTTTTGCTGCAAATGCTGTAGGTAAATTCTGCTTACCCTAGCCCCATCCAGCAAAAAACCAAATGTAAGATCAACGATAGTCTCAGCGGGGGCGATTGGGTCAAAAATAGGACTAACCCTAGAAACGAACGTTTCTCTGTTTCGCCCATAGCCAAATGGCCTAGGAGGGATGAGGGCAAGAATATGATCAGGAACTCTCAGTTGCTGTGGAGAGATGGAGTGTAATAGGGCCTGTAATGCAGCTTCCTGTTGGTCCGAATGCACCCAACCATGTGTTGGCTGATTGTCTCCCTTTACTTTGTATCTATAATCCACGCCCCCAAGAAGCTTGCTTGTAGCTTCGATCTGATATCTATGCATCAGGTAAAGTGGTACAAATACCTCTTCGAGTAATGCTTGAGGCTGATTATCGGGGATCGCATTTAACCCAAAAGTTTTCATACGGTTGCCCCGCAGTTCAAGCATTCGCATTAGTTCCGCTGAAGCCGAAGCACCATTATCCCACAAATGAGAAGTCGGATGAGCTCCACTTCGGCTTCTGGAGTCCGAATCAGTGATGAATTGATAACCAGATTCGTAAGTTTCTTCCAATGTTTTTTTGAGAAATTCACGTTGATCTTCCCCTTCAGGAATGATAGAATAGCCGTATTTAATGGCCCACTTATCCCACTCCCCGATTTTATCATAATAAGCATCGCTCATTTCTAGTTCACCGCTAGCAGTCTCTGAAATGAGCGGATATGGATAATCCATCACTGAGGAGCGATTGTTGGCTGAGGTAGCATAACTATGCGCCAGGCCGATGGTATGGCCGATCTCGTGAGCTGATAGTTGTTTTAGTCGCTCCACTGCCATTTCTAACATTTTGGGATTGGCAGGAACTCCTTCTTCGAATGGCTGCAGCAGACCTTGTGCGATCAGGTAATCTTGTCTCACACGAAGTGAGCCTAGTGACACGTGACCTTTTAAAATTTCTCCAGTTCTCGGATCCCGCACACTGGCCCCATAGGACCAGCCACGGGTAGAGCGGTGGACCCATTGGATTACATTGTAGCGCACGTCCATCAGATCCATTCCTTCCGGCGCGAGTTCCACGCGAAATGCATTGATAAACCCTGCTGCTTCAAATGCTTGGTTCCACCAGTTGCCACCTTCGATCAATGCTGAGGCTACGGGTTCTGGGGTCCCTCTGTCAAGATAATAAATGATTGGCTCCACTGCCTCAGACATCGCTGCTCTAGGATCTTTTTTTTCCAATCGGTGGCGAGCAATGAATTTTTTCACGATCGGCTCAGAGATCGGCGTGGTGAAATCCATGTAAGAAATACTACCAAAGCCTGCCCTGGTATCAAACTCACGTGGCGTATACTTATCGTCTGGGAGTTCGATGAATGAATGTCGCTGACGTACAGTGAGCGCATCGGGAGAAGGAGTGACAGATCTCAGATTTCCGCCTGTTGCCTGACCTGTCAATGTGATGGTTGCTTCCACTTCAGTATTTTGAGGGAAGTTTTTAGTCATTGGAAGATAAAGACCCGAACGGCTTGCATCTGTTCGGAATGAGCCTTGACCGCTTCTAGTCAATGTTTTGGAAACTCCATGAGTGTCTTGGAGGTAGAAGTTGGTAGCATCTACGATTAATTTATCACCATCCTTTTGTGCGATTTCAAATCCCCAAAGAATAGATTCAGCAAATGCATCTTTGATGGATTGGACTTCGGCGGGATTATCAGAATAGGCTCGGAAATCGTAGTTCTTGTGAACCAAGAATAATTTGTTCCCAGACTTTCTGAATTCCACGATCCTCGTGTCCCCCAATTGTCCACGGTCTAACCCGATATCATTGGATCCAACTCCAGCGGTGAGGGAGTTTACATAAAGGAATTCCCATTCCAGTTTTTCAATTTCAAGATAAATTCTTCCCTTTTCTTCATCTAGGTAAAAAGGGATAAATCCATCTCTTTTACTCATTTTATTCAAATCTAGGGTTTGGGTATACCCGCAATTCAGAGAAAGCAGGAAGATTAAAATTAATAGTAGTTGTTTTTTCATAGGGGTTGGTAGTTTGATTACAAATTATCAAAAAAGTAGGCTCTTGCTTCTACCATTAATGGAAATTTAGCCATGAATCATGTATCGCAACAAAAGATGGTTTCAGTCTAACTGGGTCCATCGATTTTCTGCAGTCCTGAACCGGAGCTTGCTCTGTCGGTATAGGATGTTCTCGAAGAGTGTATATAGGTTGTGATTTGCGAATGGACTTGATACTGGGCAAGAAGGTGCTGTCGCATTCCTTGCGCAGAAAATGCTGCTAAGGAAAAGGGCCAAAGCCCATTGTTTTCAAAGGCATAAAGCCTTGTATTGTAATCATGGGTATAGAGGAGAGAAGGCTAACCTGCATCAGACAGGTTTCGGTCTTTTTGTTCTTCTCGTATCTGAATGAATGTTGTCAAGTTTCTGCTAGGCTGATAGCTTACCCTTGCTAGCCATTCAACGCCCTTAGAAAGGAGCAGAAAAATTAAAGAAAAAGTTGCCTTCCTTGCTATTGTTCAATGAATATTCAAATCGTAAAACGGCATCATAGAAACCGACCAAATCTATACCAGTACCATACCCAATAAGGTATTTGTTAGCAAGACGTGCATTTTCAGGAATGTTGTTTCGGTCTTTTACATAGCCATGATCGAAATTCGCACTTAGGTAGAGACGGATAGGGATCGTATTGAATTGCTCTAACTTAATCAAATTGGAAATGTCAATCTTCCAATCCACAAATTTCCATCTGAAACTGTTTTTGTGGACGTAGAGCTGCTGACCTTCCACTACATTCAATTCATACCCCCGTACAAAATTGGGACTGTATCCAATTCCTCTTACTAGCGTGTAAGGCTGGCTTGTGCTCAAAAACCAATTAGCAGTGAGCCCTGTGTTGAAGTGGAATTTATCAGAGATCTTGAAATACTTGTTTGCAGTGAGGTTCACTTCTACTTCATCCAATTCATCAGTATATATTATGCCATATTTTGTAATCGAGGCTTGAAGTAATTCTCCGTCAGTGGCATAAGAAACATTGTCTCTATGGTCGTGTCTGAATGTATAAGTAGCATAAGCATACCTAAGTTTGTTACCTCCATGTTGGAAATATTCGGGGTTTTCTTTTAACACATCATCCGCCACCCAGGTATGACTATAACCTAAAGTCAGGAAGTGATAGTTATAGTAACTCCTGCGATAGGTGTACCTTAAGGCAGTCGCAAAGTTTTTACGTATGATGTCTTCATTTTCATTTGAATAAAAAACCTGTTTATTATATTCCGATTTGATCGGAATAGTCTTATTTTCCTTAAAAGAAATCTGAGCAGCCAGTCCGTGTTTCTGGTTTTTGTCGATATAAGGCTTACTATATTGAAGATCTAAAGCTCTGGTAAACCCGAGTTGACCTGCAAATTTGAGTTTGTCATTTCGTCCCCCCACATTATTGTGACTTAATCTGAGTCCATAATTTACCCGTGAGAAATCACGGTTTTGGTTGGTCCACCACTCCGAAAAATTCCTGTCAGCTAGTTCAAAAATTATCTGGGGCAGGATATACCAGCGTTCTTTCACAGTTATTAAAATTTCCACATCACTATCACCGGTAATGAGCGGTGTTATTTCCACTGTTGTAAAAAGCCTTAGGTTGTAAATTTTCTTTTGATCAGTGATAAGTATTTCCAAAAAGGTGTTCCAGTCGTAGTAGAAATCGGTTGTGAAATCCAGTTCTCTTAGAATGATACTCTTTTTTGTTTTTACATTTCCAACAATAAAAATGTTGTTCACTTTCACACTGTCTGGAGTAACTGTACGTGCAGGGGCAAAAGAAGTATCACCTTGAGCGAAGGAAATAGTATTCTCTGACTCAAAGAAAAGAGCTAAGAATAGAAGAGGGAAGTAAAAGATATTTGCTTTCTTGAGGATCAAGAGGGAATTCTGAAAGTTTATTTTTGGTTACTTACGCTGTTGCTAGCACATTCGCTACAATTATAGGGCTTATTCATGGCAAAATCCATTCTTCGAAAGATAGCTATATTTCCAGTTTTGGTGTACCAATACACTATTTCTCCTTTATTTCCTTCCAGTTGTCGATTTACACCTACGTGTAGCCAGTATATGAAGGAGGCTATATTAAAGCATGGAGCTTTAAAAGGAGGATTGCTGGGGCTAAAACGAATTGCCCGCTGCCATCCCTGGGGAGGCCACGGGCATGATCCAGTACCTTAGTTTCTGACTGGTTTGAGGCCATTTTTCAGTGCCCGAATCACCAATACTGCCCCAGCTATTACAAGTGGAATACTCAGCAATTGTCCCATATTGAAGGCCATACTATCTTCAAAATCCACTTGACTTACTTTGAAGAACTCCCAAATAAAGCGCATGCCAAACACGGAGATCAGGAATATTCCTAGGAGTATTCCTTCGGGCAATCTTTCCTTGTATTTGTTCCACAGCCCGAACAGTACTAGGAAAATCACAAAATAAGAAAGTGACTCATAGATTTGTGTTGGGTGCTTTGTTCTTCCAAAGGTTCTGACTGTTACTAAGTAATGATCACCTTTATCAGCAATTGACATATCAAGCGGACTTTCCTTTGGCTCCGCAAGATACTCTTGACTAGATTTGAACTGGGTTAAAGCATACTTGATATCCCGTCTCAAGGTATTTTCTAATTCTTCCAAAGAATAGGAACCCTTGCTTATTTCCAAGTCAATATTTAGCGGAACGATACCATTCCCCACCAATTTATTTTGGCGGTCATCAGGCTTGTAAGGATCAATTGACTCTATAGGAACTTTGAGTGTAGAGAGTAATTCTTCCGAATCCCATGCATATACGATCCCGTAATCAGAGCCGGTATCTTTCCCACCTATTTCTGAGTTCATCAAATTTCCAAAGCGTATTAATGCGCCAGTCAATGCTGTCACGATCACAATTCTGTCCACTACCCATAGGTAGCTTTGGCCGGGAGTTTTTTTGGCATACAGCCATAACGCAAATAGAATGGCTATAGCCGCTCCATGACTCGCAAGTCCACCTTCCCATACTTTTAAGATCTCGATCGGATTGCTTAAATACTTGGCTGGCTCATAGAACAGTACGTGCCCAAGTCTGGCGCCTACAATAGTTGCTACAACCATGTAGATGGTCAGCTTGTCAACTAATTCAGGGTTTTGGCCTTCTCTTTTGAAAAAGTATACCATGAACTGCTGGGAAATCACAAAGCCTGCTGCAAAAAGTATACTATACCAAGGTGGTCTTTCCCATCCTGGAATTACAGAAGGGTTTGGGTCCCACACTATATAGTTCATGATTAATTCAAGCATAGTTGATGTGTTATAATTGTTCTAATTGTGCAAGTTCTTCAGCAAATCCTCCGGACAAAATAGGGAATCGGTACCAGGTTTTAGGATCCACATTGAATTCATCCAAATGGAATGACGGGGCAAGTCTTTCCCTTTTCCATTGATTTCGTGACCAAAGTCGGAAGAATTTTTTGATATAGCCTTTCAAAATATCGGGTTTCAATTCAAGTTCCTCTGAAAGGATAAGATAAATATCCATAGGTGAACGTCTGTCTCGGATGGCAAGTTTTTCTATTTCCAGGATTACAGCATAAGGCATCAGATCTTTCTCGTCGGTCTGGGTTTTTTCCAAAGGCCGCAGCTCAGCACTTGGTTGTAAAGAGTTTACTTTTGCCAGACCGGGACGGTCTAGATTTTTTTCAGCCCAGCTTAACCAGTTTAGAATGAAATATTTGTCCACGGCAGCTATTGGGGAAATACTTCCGGATGTGTCTCCGTCCATAGTAGCATAGCCCACATCTCCCTCGCTTCGGTTGGACGTAGAAAGGAGCAGCGCATTTTTGATATTGGCGAGCATCCAGATTATCGGGGACCGGGTTCTGGCTTGGATATTCTGAAGTGTAATATCGTCCTGCTCCCAAGTCAATTTCCTGCCTATGGCTTTTTCTATCTTGGAAGTATAAGATTTTACTTCCTCGTCGATTTCCCAGTGATAAAATGTGGCTCCTATACTTTCTGCAAGAGATTCAGCGGAAGAAAAGGTGTCCTCGGAGGAATTTTTGGTTCCTTGGTAAGCTGTGGTCAAGAGTTTTTCTACCAGTTTTTTCTCCGGATCTTCTGAGATAGGAATGCTTCCAATTCCTGCTTTTTTGCAAAATAGTTCCAACCCTAGCTCATCGATGCCCCTTTTTACCATTTCGGCTACTAAAATTGCGATAGATGACGAATCGGCACCCCCAGAGAGGGATAGTACAAAGCCATTACTCCCGCTTTTTCTCATATAGTCGAAAAGGCCTAAAGCTGAGGCTTGGACAAATTCCTCATTTTTGGAATTGAGTGGCGCTACGTCTTGGGCTTTTTGAGTCAGATAAAAGCTATTTACTTGATAGTCTTTAAAAGAAAGTAGTTTATTTCTGGAGAGTAATACTCCTGATTTGGCAAGCATGATTTCTCCATCGAAAATCATCCTTCCTGCTTCATTGCCAAGCAAGTTTGCATAGCAGTAATAGCAGTCAAAAGTCGCTGAACTTTCTTCTATCAGCTCTTTTCGAAGTCTGGTTTTGCCCATCGCAAAATGACTGGCGCTGGGATTGAAAATCAAATCAACTTTACGCGCGCATAATCTGTGGCCAGGTCTGAGTTTTTCTCGCCAGGCATCTTCGCAGATTTCAAAGCCATAGTGGATACCTTTGTGATGAAAAGTCATATCACCAAGTGGTACTTTCTGATTTTGAAATTCTAGTTCAATAACTTCATTTGCGAGCCACGGTGTAAACCACCGAAATTCGTAATGGACCCCATCGATAGCCATAAATTGTTTAGCCACAAATCCTTTGGCTTTGCCATTCTCTATAACTGCTACGCAATTGTAAACCTTATCCTGAATTCTCACAGGTAAGCCTACTGCCACTGTGATTCCTTCACAGAAGGGTAGCAAAAGTTCGAGTTGGGATAGCGCTTTTTTAGGATACCAATAACTTAAAAATAAATCTTCAGAGCCATACCCTGTGATAGCCAATTCAGGCAGGCACAGGATTTCTGCCTCTTGCCTTTTCGCTTCTTCAATAGACAGAATTATTCTGTTCAGATTGCCTGACCAGTCTAAAGGTGTTTGATTGACGGTAGCTCCTGCTATTTTTATTGGAGACATGGATGTGTTTGTTGATCCTAAAATTAGTCAGCTAGGTGACAATAGTCAGTATTTCACAGGCATTTTTAGAAGCTTCTTGCTCTGCTTTCTTTTTGGTACTGCCTTTTCCTTGAGCTACCTCTTTGCCTTCTATCTGTAAAGCAACTCTAAATTCCTTGAACCGCTGATTTCCCGTGACGCCTAGTACTACAAATTCCACCGGTTTATTTTCCCTTTGAGACCACTCGATGATCTTGCTTTTGTAATTCGTTGTTGTGGCTATCATGCTTTCTACATCAAAGTGAAGGAGAATCCGCTTAATGATGAATTTTTTAGTAAAATGGTAGCCCTTATCTAAGTAAATGGCTCCAAGGAAAGCTTCCAGCATATCGCCGTAGAGCGATTTATTCCCAGTGAAATGTCTCTCCCCAATTTCCATATCCAATGCTTTTCGCAAACCGATTTTTATACCTGTGTCGTTGAGTGTTTCTCTATTGACTAGTTTGGATCGGGTCTCGGTGAGAAAGCCTTCATCCCGGAAGGGATATTTTTGGAAAAGGAACTCGGCAATGACGGCTCCCAAAATTGCATCCCCGAGGAATTCCAAGCGTTCGTTGGAAAGCCGGAAACCTTGAGAAGTTTCCTCTCCAAGACCTGATGGGGTGAGCGCGAGTTTGTATAGGGATAAATTAAAAGGCCTGCTCCCCGTCATCAATCTGATGGAGGCAGCAAGCCTTTTGTCTTTTTCACTAATGAAGAGATTGTTAAATCCGAGTCTTTGAAATAATTTCAAAATTCAGATTAATTATATTTTTTGAAAATTACCGAACAGTTATGTCCACCAAATCCAAACGTATTGCTCAACGCATAATTTATTTCTTTCTCTTGCGCTTTGTTGAAAGTCAAATTTAGCCTTGGATCAAACGCATCATCATCTTCAAAGTGATTGATCGTAGGAGGGATGATGCCCTTATTTAATGCATAAATGCAGGCAATAGCTTCGACAGCTCCCGCAGCACCTAGCAAATGGCCCGTCATTGACTTTGTGCTGCTAATGTTCATTTTGTATGCATGTTCGCCAAAAACGTTTTGAATGGCCTTGATCTCTCCTACATCCCCCAGCGGGGTAGAGGTGCCGTGCACATTGATGTAATCTATGTCTTCAGGCTTCAAGTTTGCATCATCCAATGCAATTTTCATTACACTGCTCGCACCTAACCCTTCTGGGTGAGGAGCTGTGATATGGTGCGCATCAGCAGACATACCGCCGCCTACGAGTTCGGCGTAGATCTTGGCTCCACGCGCTTTTGCATGCTCATACTCTTCCAGGATTAATGCTCCTGCGCCTTCACCCAGTACAAATCCATCCCTGTCTTTATCAAAAGGCCGAGAGGCAGTTTCTGGGGATTCATTCCGCTGGGAAAGGGCTTTCATGGCATTAAATCCACCAATTCCTGCTTCAGTGACCGCCGCTTCAGAACCACCGCTGATGAAAATATCAGCTTTCCCCATCCGGATGTATGTAAATGCATCGATTAGGGCATTGGTTCCTGAGGCACAAGCAGAAACTGTCACAAAGTTTGGACCGCGAAAACCATATTTAATTGATATGAAACCGGAACTTATGTCAGCAATCATTTTTGGGATAAAGAAGGGATTGAAGCGTGGCGTACCATCTCCTGTAGAGAATGCTGTCACCTCATCCTGGAAAGTTCTTAACCCCCCAATTCCTGATCCCCAGATTACTCCGGCTCTAGATTTATCGATTTTTTCAAGATCCAACCCAGAATCCGCCATAGCTTCATCTACTGAAATCATGGCATATTGAGTGAAAGGATCCATTTTTCGAGCTTCTTTTCTATCAATAAACTGCTCTACATCCAGGTTTTTGACCTCGCAGGCAAATTGCGTTTTGAAAAGGGAAGCATCGAATTTGGTAATCGGCGCAGCACCGCTCACACCATTAGCCAGACCGTGACAGAATTCCTCTGCGGTATTGCCTATTGGTGTGAGGGCACCTATACCTGTTACAACAACTCTTTTTAAATTCATAGAATGAATTTAGGAATTATTATTTTACGTTAGCTTCCAAGTAGGTAACTGCTTGTCCTACAGTACCGATTTGCTCAGCCTGATCATCTGGAATAGAAATATTGAATTCCTTTTCGAATTCCATAATCAATTCTACCGTATCAAGAGAATCAGCACCAAGGTCATTGGTAAAGCTCGCCTCCAAAGTTACTTCAGACTCTTCTACACCAAGTTTGTCAACGATGATGGCTTTTACTTTTTGTGCAATTTCAGACATTTTGTGATCAGTTTAGTTAATAACACTTCGCAAAGAAATATATTTAATGCCTAATTGACAAAGAAAAGATCCAAGTAAATTTTTATGCAAATTGTTGTCCATAGAAGTTGAATTATATTTTCTAACTTTGTTTTGATTCATTTTTTCCCTGCATGAAGAAGGCCAAGTTACTGATAGAACATACATATGATTTCGAGCTTTTGGGGCTTGTATCGCCCGTAAAGGACTATAAAATGGCCTGGCTGATCAACAGGGATTTAGACCTAGATCTCATTAAATCCGAGGATCTGTTATTGGAATTTATGACCCTTCCAAGCCTGAAAATCTCCCAATATTTCCTTTCTTTACCGCACGGATTTGTTCAGCTTTTAAGAAACAAGGCCTTAAATTCTACAAATCAAGTGTCGTATTTGATCCCTGAATTGAAATCAATGGATTATTTCCTTTTGGTACAAGACGATACCTTTCAGATAAGTATTAATACATTTGCCAACCAGCTGGCAAAAAATCGGTACATACAAAATGTGATGAAGCTGGATGTAAGCAAACTTAAATCAAAAGAAAACCTATTAACTTATTAATCCCCTAATGAGCCATTTCAATAAAACAAAGATTCTCGCAACTATAGGCCCCGCTTCAAATAACTATGAAACTATCAAAAGCCTGGCGGCAGCCGGCGCAAATGTGTTTCGTTTGAATTTTTCGCATGGTACACACGATATCCATGCTGATGTAGCAAAAATTATCAGACAGATTAATAAGGATGAAGGGCTTAATCTGGGAATTCTTCAAGACCTTCAAGGGCCAAAAATCCGTGTTGGAGAAGTGGAAAACAACGGAGTAGAAATCAATCCTGGAGATTTGATTACTATCACCAATGATCCTGTGATCGGCACAAGTAGCCTGGTAAGCACAGTATATCAGAATCTTCCAAATGATGTAGTTTCCGGAGATAGGATTTTGATTGATGATGGAAATCTGGAAGTGAGAGTAAACGACACGGATGGAAAAAATGTTAACTGTACAGTAATCCATGGCGGAATTTTAAAGTCCAGAAAAGGGATCAATCTACCAAATACCAAAGTGAGTGCCCCTTCTTTAACAGAGAAAGACATAGAAGACTTGGCATTCGGTCTGGAGCAGGAAGTCGACTGGATCGCACTTTCATTTGTTAGATCAGCAGAAGATATCATTGACCTAAGAGAAAGGATTGAAGCAAAAGGCAAAGTTTGTAAGATCGTAGCGAAAATCGAAAAGCCTGAAGCGCTGGAAAATATAGATGCAATTATCGAAGCGACAGATGCAATTATGGTTGCCCGTGGTGACTTGGGAGTGGAAGTTCCTATGGAAATTGTCCCGCTTTGGCAGAAAAGAATAGTAGAGAAATGCAAGCTTGCCTGTAAGCCGGTGATCATCGCTACCCAGATGATGGAAAGTATGATCGTGAATCCTCGGCCGACCCGTGCAGAGACAAACGATGTGGCTAATGCAGTACTTGATGGAGCAGACGCTGTGATGCTTTCTGCAGAAACCGCTTCGGGAAAATATCCTGTGAATGCAGTGAAAGCTATGAGCAGCATCATTAGCTATCTGGAAAAAAATGCTGAGATCTATCATAATCTCTACAAAATCCCTGAGGATGATGATACCTTCTTGAGCAACAATTTAATTTTGATGGCATCCAGACTTTCCAGAAATGTGAAAGCCAAAGCCATCGTAGGAATTACTTCTTCCGGTTTCACTGGATTTAGAATTGCTTCACACAGACCTTCTGCAAATATTTTTGTCTTCACGAGAAATAAGCCATTGATCACTCAAATGAGTCTGGTGTGGGGGGTAAGAGCCTATTTCTATGAGAATCAAGTTTCCACTGACGCTACCTTTACCGATATCGAAAATACGCTCAAGGGAGATGGATACGTAAATGGAGGGGATATTATTATAAACACCGGGAGCATGCCGCTGAAATCAAACGGTAGAACCAACATGTTGAAGGTTCATATTGTTGAGTAAATCTTAGGTTGAATCTCCAAAAGAGAGTCCAGGGTTTATTTAGGCCACTGAAAAAGTCCTTTGCATAAATTTCACCAACAAATTGGTGTGAAAATATAAATTTAACTCTCTGAGAATCGTTTATAAACAAACTGGTTAAATAAGATTTCTCACTAATCAAAGCAGAATGGCTTATGGATTTTTATCTTCATAAGCCATTTTTTTAGGGATGTTTTTCAGTGCCTTCGATTTATTCGAGACTCTTTTTATGGTGTTTCATCATTTCGCAGAATATGAAGGGAAGTATAGAATTCGGTGGATGTGCTGTTGATCAGTAGCTCGCAGGTCTTAGTTGGTTGGCTGCGACTGATCGCTTACCACTGACTATCTTAATCTGCCTTGCCGAAAATCTCCTCCGGTCCATGCGGAACTACCATCAGCACTTTTTCTTTTTCCACCATTACGGAGCCTGCAGGTGATCCTTTCACTTTTCTTACATATTTGGCTTCTGTATGGATCACTGGAGCTAGCGATTCATTTTTGTTCTTGGAATAAAAAGCGGCAAGTGACGCGGCCGTTTCTAAGACAGTCATTGGGATGCTTTTAAGGCCGGAGGTCTTGATGAGTACATGAGAGCCAGGAACCCTCCGTGCGTGCAGCCAGATATCATCTTTCTTGGTGTAGCCTCTAAGCATCTCATCATTTGCCTGGGCAGACTTGCCTACCCAAATTGGAAATCCCTCGAATTCAAACGTTTTGAAAGGTAGTATTACCGCGTCTTTTTGGAGAGCTTTGTCCTCACCATGGGATTTCTTGTAGTTTTTTAAAGCTCTGAAATCATCAATGGAATTCAATTCTTCTATTTTGGATACAAGCGAGGACGCTTGGTTTTTTTTTGCTGCAAGTGTCTTTTCCAGCTGCTCCCATTCCAGTTTTCTGTTCTTGCTTTTTCTATAGAGAGAAGCGGCGTGATCCTGGGGCTTTTGATTCGGCTTAAGTTTGACCTCTACGATATCTCCGGTATAAAAATTCAATAGCTCTGCCTGCAATTTTCCTCCTTGGAATTCGTGGAGATTGGCCATAATCACATCTGCTACTTGTGAGGGTGGGGGAGAATTTCGGAGTTCTTCCAGCTTTTGAGCCGACTTTTGAATATAAGAAGTGGTACGCTTGAGCTGCTCTTGGTATTTTTTGAGCAGCGTATTTTTATCTTTTTCAAAATTCCCCCGAACAAGAGCTAGGTAAAAAAGCTCGTTCACAGCTTGTATGGGATTTGAGAATTGTTTTACAGGATTGTCCTCTGGCAAAAGACTTAAGTGGATTTCCCCACTTCTTTCGACCAACGAAAAGAGGGGTGTCTCCAGGATGTCCAACAGTTCCTGCATCAATTCCCACTTTGTTTGCAGGTCAGCTTCAGGATAACCTTTTTCTTTTAACCAGATTCTGGGAATAGTTCCTAACGTAGGGAGAAATTTCGAAGCATTTCCTTCTAGTTTTTCGAAGCATTTTCTACTCAAATCATAGTCTTTATTTAATGAATTTAAGTCTAGCTCTCTGTCTTCGGTAAGACTATTTCGGAATAGCCTCAGCGGAGAATTACTGTCTTGCCCATACAGCAGTACGTTGCTCCTGTTTGCATGTAATTTGAATAGGAGGGTTTTCCCAGATACAAGACTAAAATAGAAAGCCCGCTCAAAACTAAATACCTCACACCCGGTGATTTCCTCTCCGGTTAATTCTTTAAAAAGGTCTATACTGTTTCTTTTGGCTCTCTGAAAATTCTCAGGGAAAGAAAGGTAAATCTGAGGGGGTAGGAAATGAGCACGGATAAATCTTGATTCTTCACCATCTCCAGTTTCGATAATCAATTCATCTTTGTTCTGCGAAAAGCAGGAGATAATTTTCTTTCCTGCGAAAGCTTTTTCGAGTTCAGGACAGAGGTACTTCAGGAAATGATAATTCAGGTGCATTAATCCAAAGTTAGCTGAAGACCGTCATAGGCCAAAGCTATTCCTTCAGGTAATTCCTGATCCACGGCGTTATGTACCCCAAGTTTATGGGAAATGTGCGTGAAGTAGGTCTGTTTTGCTCCGATTTGCCTTGCAATCTCTACAGCTTCTCCCAAGGTGAAGTGCGAAATATGGGATTCTTTTTGCAAAGCATTTAGAACCAATGTTTCAGTACCCTCAATCAGTTTGAATGATTCTTCAGGAATGAAACTTGCATCCGTGATGTAGGTGAAATCCCCAATACGAAAACCCATGACAGGAAGTTTGTAGTGTATAACCGGAATGGGAGTAATGGTGATTCCTGCAATACTAAAGGGCATTTCATCGATTGCTATTGTCTCTACCATCGGAATACCCGGATATCTTTTGTCTGCGAAAATATACGCGAATTCCCGTTTAATCTGCTCCAACACCTGAGGTCTGCCAAAGATTGGGATGTCCTTTTGCTGCATAAAGTTAAATGGCCTGATATCATCCAGACCTGCTGTGTGATCCTTGTGCTCGTGGGTATAGATGACAGCATCGAGTTTGGTGATTCCTGCTCTGAGAACCTGACTTCTGAAATCGGGTCCCGTGTCAATTACCAGAGACAGTTCGTCAATTTGGATATGAATCGAAGCTCTGAATCGCTTGTCCCTAAAATCCAATGAGTTGCATGCCTGGCAGGCGCAACCGATCACGGGAACGCCTTGAGAAGTGCCGGTTCCTAAAAAGGTTACTTTCAAAATTTCAATTGGGTTTGCCTCAGTTCAGTGAGGAAGTCATGATTTGCTTTATCCTTGAAATCGGCAGGATCCAGGTTCAGTTCTAGCAGGATATCGATGAGCGCATTGATTTTTCCTTCCAGTGGGAAATACTTATTGACGATAACAATTTTGGCATCATTCAACACACAGTAGCCGGATTTGAAATTTCCTTTTTCGTAGCGCAACATGTATTCTGATGAAGCGAATAGATTTTCGAGTTTATCCAAAAAATGCTTGGTGTGCATTATTACCATCTCAACTCAAGAATTTCTTAACGGTGGCGAGTAATTTGTCGTAATCAAGTGGTTTCTGGATAAAATCATCGAAACCTAACCTTCTGAATTCATCCATTGTATAGTTGTGCATATTGCCGCTAATCGCAATTATCGGAAGTTTTGATTTGGAAGAATCATTCAGTTCACGAATCATTTTGGTGCAGGTTGCTCCATCCAATACAGGCATGTTGAGATCCATTAGGATAAGGTCAAACTCCTCTTTCTCTAACATTTCTAAAACCTGTTTCCCATTTCTGGCAGCTTTCAATTGGTAATTGTCAAATGAAAGAATGCTTTTGGTCAGGTTGATGATAATGGAACTGTCTTCACCTACAAGAATTTTTTTTGGCTTGTTCATGGGCTAAAAGTAGTTTCTTCTTGGAGATATTTCTCAAATATTATACGCTCATTTTTTAGTTTTATTAGTATTGTTTCCAAAGATTTCCAGTCTTGAACCCGTGCTTTTGCATCAGCTTCGCTAGATAATCTGAAAATAGCATTCGCGCCCAACGAGCCCGAATTACCTTTCAGGGCATGCAAGTATTCAATGAGAACTTGCGGGTCTCTCTCTCGAAACGCGGCATCAATATAAATGATCGATTGATCAAATTCTTCCAGGAGATCCATATATAGTGACTTAATAGTAGCTATTGGATTGTATTTCAGCAATTGATGAAGTACTTTTTTGTCTAATATCTCCTTTTCTTCTTCTTCTTCCGTAGGTTTTGAGTCCTTATCCTTACTGGAAGCTAAATTTGCAGTGATCACATCCAGAAATTCTTTTGGGCGGATGGGTTTTGTGATTAAATCATCAAATCCCATTTCCAGAAAGCATTTTTTGGCTGATTCTGCTGAATAAGAAGTGATGGCAATGATTGGGCATTGATATACTGATTGACGTCTGATGATTTTTGATGCAGTAATGCCGTCCATGGCAGGCATTTGAATATCCATCAGGATCAAATCAAACTTTTCCAGTGATGCTCTCTCCACTGCTTCCACACCATTTTTGACTGCTTCAAAGCGGTACAGCTGTCCGACCAGGTTTTCCATTAATCGCCTGTTCAAATCATTGTGATCAACAATCAATACCTTTTTGCTTTTCATTAGAATACTTTGGAATTTTAACTTTCAGCTTTATCGATACCTTATTTTGTCTAATCAATCCTATTTGATCCTTGTGGTGGGACCCACCGCAGTCGGCAAGACCGATTTATGTCTAAATCTAGCCAAAAAATTTAAGACTGAAATTGTGTCCTGTGATAGCAGGCAATTTTATCGGGAGATGAATCTGGGCACAGCAAAACCCACTTCAAATGAATTGAAGCTGGTTCCGCACCATTTTATAAATAGCCTGTCAATAGAACAGGATTATGACGTGCGCAAGTTTGAGCGTGCTGCATTGATCTTGCTTGATGCGTTGTTTTCAAAATATAAAACGGTGATTATGACCGGGGGATCAGGGTTGTTTGCCGATGCCATAGTAAATGGATTGGATGAAATGCCAGAGGTTGCACCTGAAATCCGGGCTGAAATAATTAAGGAATACCAGGAAAAGGGACTGACTTTTTTACAAGAAGAAATAGCCACAAACGATCCCGAATACTTTAAAACAGTAGATCAAAAGAACCCTCAGCGTTTGATGCGGGCTTTGGAAATATGGAGAGGCTCGGGTAAGAGGTTCAGTTCCTTTCGTGTGAAATCAAAGAAAGAGAGGCCTTTTGAAGTGATCAAAATCGGATTGGAACGAAATAGGGAAGAGCTTTATGCCAGAATAGATCTAAGAATGGAACAGATGATAGCAGCAGGATTATTTGATGAGGCAGATGCCCTGTATGATAAAAGACATCTGAATGCGCTTCAGACGGTGGGATACTCGGAGATCTTCGGGTTTTTGGAAGGAAAGTACGATAAAGAAGAAGCTATTCGTTTGCTCAAAAGGAATTCACGCCGCTATGCCAAACGACAGGTTACTTGGTTCAAAAAAGACGAGGCGATCAGGTGGTTTTCTCCGGAAAATCAGGATGAAATTCTAGCTTATCTAGAAGATCAGATCGCATGAAATCGGGCTATTTTCCCCACCCAATTGTAAGGAGGTTTTTTTAGCAATGCATTGTATTGGATACGGTTGACTTTTAGATCCCGTATGATTTTCAATGCTTTTTCAGTGATGTTTTTTTCAGTTTGCTTTTCTTTTAGCGCAGCAATAAGCAAGTCAGGATCAGATGAGTTTTCCACCAAAATCCCCAAAGCGGGATTTAATGAATTCAGCTTGAACAGCAGTTCTTTTTGATGATTGAGTTTTCGCTGCAAAGCATTTTTCACAGTGAGAAAAAATAGGAGGCATCCGCCTCCCAACATGATAAACAGAGGTATAAAGCCCATCTTATATACTGCAAATTTTCATTAATTTAAGATGATCTTCGATCAAATGCTTTGTTTTGCCGATACAGTCTGCAAATGGAGTGAAAATCACATCCTGATTGACAATTCCTACCATATGAAACTGATAGCCAGCAAGAAGTCCTTCTACGGCAGACATTCCACAGCGACTTGCTAAAACCCGGTCACGGGCGGTGGGGTTTCCTCCACGCTGAATATGACCCAAGGTGGTAACTTTAAAGTCTTTCGAAGGATCATTCAACTTAATTTTCACTTTTTCCATAACAGTCTGCGCATTTCCTGCATCGTCACCTTCGGCTACTACGATGATGCTTGAAGATTTGCTTTTTCTAAGGTTCTTCAAGGACTTTACCACATCATCTAAATTAGTTTTGGTCTCAGGCACCATTACGAATTCAGCCCCTCCGCCAATTCCTGATTCCACTGCGATAAATCCTGCGTCCCTTCCCATCACTTCTATAAAGAAAATCCTATCGTGAGCTGCAGCCGTGTCGCGGATTTTGTCAATGGCCTCTAATGCCGTATTTACAGCGGTGTCAAAACCAATAGTGTAATCAGTGCCATATAGATCATTGTCGATAGTTCCCGGGCAGCCAATGGTAGGAATGCCATATTCTTCAAAAAATAGCTTAGCTCCGGTAAATGTACCATCTCCACCTATTGCTACCAATCCTTCAATGCCATGTGCGATAAGATTGTCATACGCTTGCTTTCTTCCTTCAGGAGTTTTGAATTCCATAGACCGGGCTGATTTCAAGATCGTACCACCGCGCTGTACTATATTACTGACCGAATGGGACTGCAAACGCTTGATGTCACCATCGATCATCCCCTCATATCCACGATAGATTCCATATACTTCTAATCCTTTAAAAATGGCGGTACGAACTACTGCTCTTACACATGCGTTCATGCCAGGACTATCTCCTCCAGAAGTAAAAACTGCTATTTTTTTCATGTTCATAGGTTTAATGGCCAAAAATAAGGATTTAAGAAGGAATGCTTTCAGTTTCTTAAATTATTAAACTTTTAATAAATACTGGAGCGGAAAAGAACTTGAATTCCAGCACTAAAAATCTGAATTTGTATCTATGGAAAAAAGAAAATTACCTGTTGTAGATTTTGAGATAAATCCAATTGCGCTGGGCTGTATGTCGCTACAAGGCAATTTGAAAGAAGATCAAAAGATCATTGATGCAGCTGTTGCAGGAGGGATCGATTTTTTGGACACGGCAGATTTGTACCAAAAAGGCCTGAATGAAGAGATTGTGGGAGCTGCAATCCATGATAAAAGAAAAGATGTGATCCTAGCTACCAAAGTCGGGAATCAATGGAGAAAAGATGGCAGCGGATGGGACTGGAACCCTAGCAAATCCTATATTCTGAAAGCAGTAGAATCGAGTTTGAAGAGATTACAAACCGACTACATAGACATTTATCAATTGCACGGAGGGACATTGGATGATCCTTGGCAGGAAGCACTCGAAGCATTTGAAATACTGAAAACTCAAGGG
This sequence comes from Algoriphagus resistens, assembly GCF_001442615.1. Lineage (GTDB taxonomy): Bacteria > Bacteroidota > Bacteroidia > Cytophagales > Cyclobacteriaceae > Algoriphagus > Algoriphagus resistens. The sequence continues at coordinate 106,876 of NZ_LMXN01000017.1, forward strand.
AAAATCCGGGCTTTTGGCATTTCTTCCATTCGACCCAATGTGATCCGAAAGGTTTTGGAGTTGAGTTCTCCCGCTACTATTATGATGCAGTACAGTCCGTTGGATCGAAGGCCGGAGGAGATGGCTTTTCCTATGATCGCTGAATCTGATACCAGGGTTTTAGTGCGAGGAGCCTACGCAAAAGGCCTTTTGATCAATAAGTCCGCGGAAGAGTTTTTGGAATATTCAGCTTCTAAAGTAAAAGAAATCCGTGAGCTGATCTCAGATTCTGGTTTGCTTCCCGAGGCTTTTTTGCTTCGCTTTGGATTGATGCAGCCGGCAGTCGGTTCTCTTGTGATTGGGGCAAGTAAGGAGAAGCAAGTAGAAAAATTGATTTTTGCTTATCAGCAGCAGGAAATGATTTCGGATGGACTCATCAGGGAAATCTCAGCTAAAATACCGTTGAACCGATACGCACAGCATAGGTGAATTACCTATCCACGGCAGGGCCGATGGGTTGGGCTTCGGAGGTCATAGACTCGCCCAATGGCAAGGCCTCATCCCGTCTTTGTTTTATGTCCGATTTTATTCCAATCCATAGCCGGAAATCCAGATTTTGAAATTGAAGTAATGGAACCAGATGAAAACCCTATCCATTTTCTTATCCGGTACATTCCCTACCTAGCTGTACCACAAATGGTCCGGAGGTTAAACAAGGATCCGTCAATTAGGCTTAGAACATCCGGGGAGGTTACAACGGTTATATCGATACTGTCATCCATTATGGGGCGATGAGTTCTTTGTTTGTGCAATAGGTGAAAGCTCACTGGAGACCATCCATCAATATATCCTTTCACAAGATCAGAATCTCTGTGCCTTGCATCCCATCCACGCTAAAGCGATGAAGGGGCTTTATGGACACATTATAAAATTCCCGTTGTCAAAGCTCCATAAATAGTCTATTTTGGAAGTGGTTATTTTATACTGCCATTAGAAACACCCAAATATGAAATTTAGACTGTTGCTTTTTGTTTTACCGGTTTTAATCTGGTCCTGTGAGCCCAAAGAACTCAATGAATCTGAGCGCTGGGAGGATACCGCCAGCCGGGTTGAGATTATCCGGGATGATTTTGGGATTCCTCATATTTATGGCAAAAGCGATGCGGACGCTGTTTTTGGTTTGCTGTATGCACAGTGCGAGGATGATTTCAGAAGAGTGGAGCGAAATTATATCTGGGCTACTGGAAGATTGGCTGAGTTGGAAGGGGAGGAGGCTATTTATAGTGATCTTCGGGCTAATCTATACATGACAGAAGCTGAGGCAAAAGCTGCTTATGAAGCAGCACCGGATTGGCTGAAGAAGCTATGTATGGCTTTTGCTGATGGAGTGAATTACTATTTGGCAACACATCCGGAGGTTAAACCACAAGTGATCACACGTTATGAGCCTTGGATGCCGATGTTTTTCAGTGAAGGATCTATCGGTGGTGATATCGAGCAGATTTCAATTCGGGAAATCCAGGCGTTTTATTCGGGAAATGAGTCGGATGTCATGGCTTTCAACAGGGATGAATTTGCAAGTAAGTTTCTTTTGGAGGAGCCAAAAGGGTCTAATGGAATCGCTTTGAATGGTGAAATGACTGCCTCAGGGAATGCTATGCTATTGATCAATCCGCATACTTCGTTCTATTTCAGACCGGAAGTTCATGTGGTGAGTGAAGAAGGGCTGAATGCTTACGGCGCGGTGACCTGGGGGCAGTTTTTTGTCTATCAGGGTTTCAATGAAAAAACGGGATGGATGCATACGTCCACCCAGGTTGATTTCATAGATGAGTTCCTCGAAGAGGTATCTGAGAAAGATGGGAAATATGTGTATCAGTATGGTGATGAAAGCCGAGAGGTAGAAGAGTTTCAAGTTTCTTTAAAATACCAGGCAGGTTCAGAATTGAAAGAGAAGCCATTCACTTTTTACAGAACCCATCATGGTCCGATCACGCATAAAATCGAAGATAAATGGGTGGCTACAAAAATCAACTGGGACCCTGTCAATGCGCTTAGCCAAAGCTTCACCCGGACAAAGCTGAGCAATCATGCTGAGTTTAAGAAAATGATGGAAATCCGGACTAATTCTTCCAACAATACAGTTTTTGCTGATGCAGAAGGAAATATTGCCTATTTCCACGGCAATTTTATCCCAAAGAGGAATGAAGGTTTTGACTTTTCAAAACCTGTGGATGGCGCAGATCCTCAGTCGGATTGGCAAGGTCTGCATACCGTGGACGAAACTATAATGATCTTAAATCCCAGAACAGGGTGGATTCAGAACTGCAATTCTACACCTTTCACTGCTGCGGGGCAGTTTAGCCCAAAAAGGGGAGATTATCCATTTTACATGGCTCCCGATCAGGAAAACTACCGGGGAATTCACGCAGTAAAAGTCTTGAATGAAGCTTCTGGACTGACATTGGATAGTTTGATAAAATTGGCCCATGATCCCTACTTGCCTGCCTTTGAGAAGTTGATCCCTATGCTGTTGAGAGCTTATGAGAAGAGGGGGGTAGCCGATCCCCGGTTTACTGAGCCTATCAAAGTCCTGGAGTCCTGGGATTACCGAACCTCAAAGGGATCAGTTGCTATGTCCCTGGCGCATTTTTTTGGAATGAATTTCATAAGGAATCACGGAAATATCAATAATTTCATTTCCTTCAATCTTGATAAGGATAGCAGTATGCCTAGTCCATCACCGACCGAGCTTCTGGCGACATTCAGCCAGACACTTGATGAGATGACCGCTGATTTTGGTACTTGGAATACGCCATGGTCAGAAATAAACAGATTCCAGCGGTTGACCGGAGAAATTGATATGTCATTCGATGATTCAAAGAAATACACACCGGTCGGTTTGGCTTCCGGAACTTGGGGGGCTTTGGCAGCTTTTGGAGCGAAAACCTATCCTGGAACAAAGAGATTGTATGGCTACAGAGGAAATAGTTTTGTAGCAGTAGTGGAATTTGGAGAGAAAGTAAAAGCAAAATCAATTCTCGCCGGCGGGCAAAGTTCGGATCCGAATTCCCCACATTTCTATGACCAGACTCAGGATTACGTAGATGGCAAGTTCAAAGATGTAGCTTTCTATCGGCAGGATGTTGAAGCTAGGGCAGAAGAACGTTATGTACCGGGGAAGCGGGAGTAGTATTCAGTCTTCAGTGATCAATTCCCATACATATCGGTGGAGGATTGGAAAGGATGAGAGATTTATTTGTAAGAAGTAAAAAGTGTAAAATAATTGCCAATTCAATTTCATATCCCGTTCATGTTCATCATGTTGTTGGATATTTATTTAAGTTTCCCAACTATTATACTAAAACTCACCTAAGTTTATGAGAAAACTATTCTTTTTCATGTTTTTTGGCTCTTCTGTAGCTTTTGCGCAGCAAGAAAACACCAAGCCTCAACGAGCTTCACTAGAAACAGAAACCCGAGTAATCCGGCAAGACGTACCGATGACGAATTCAATCCGAAAGGCTTTTGAAGAAGGATCGAGGAATTTCTCCGGCAAACCAGGCGAAAATTATTGGCAGCTGGAAACAGACTTTACCATCAAAGCTAGTTTGGATCCAAGCACACAGACTATTACTGGATCTGAGAAAATCCTTGTGCATAACAATAGCAAAGAGGATTTGAATGAGATCGTCCTTCGGCTTGATCATAATATTTTCAGAGGAGATGTGCCACGCGGCACTTCCGTACCTGCGGAAAACACAAAAGGAATGATCGTGACTGCCATCAAAGTAGCCGGAGAATCTGTGGATTTGAGCGCTGCTCCCGCAGGAAGAAATGCTCCTCCCGCTTTACGGGTAAGAGGTTTGCATAGTACCGTCGCGACGATTACACTTGTCAATCCAATCAAAGCAGGTACTATTGCGGAGGTTGAGATTGATTGGCATACCAAATTGCCAGGCGGTGACAATGGCAGAGGCCATAGAATGACACAGCGTTTTGACAGTACTTTATTTCAGCCTACCCAGTGGTTTCCTAGATTGGCTAAGTATGATGATCTGAGGGGATGGGAAACCAGCCTCTACTTAGGTCCTGCAGAATTCTTCAATAATTTCGGACGCTTTGATGTGTCTCTTACAGTTCCGGCTGGTTGGATAGTAAGCGGCACAGGGGTGTTACAAAATCCAACTGAAGTTTTGACTCCAACAGTAATAGAAAGACTTTCTACAGTCCTTGACTCTGATGCAGAAGTGACACTTGTAGGAGAAGATGAGAAAGGTCCGGGTAAAGCAACTAAAGCTGGAGACAAGCTGACTTGGCACTTCGTGGCAGATAAAGTAAACGATTTTGCCTGGGCTACCTCGGATAGATTTATCTGGAAAGCAAGCCGGGCTACTATTCCGGGAAAAGGCCCCGTACCAATTTATATGGTTTTTATTCCTGAACGGGCTAAATACTTCGAGAATGCAGTGGAGAATACCCGACATGCGTTGGAGTTCTATTCTAAACTTTGGGCACCTTATCCTTTTCCTCAACTCACCCTTCAAGATGGGCCGAGTGCTGGTATGGAATATCCTATGGTGATCAATTCCAACCAAGGAGCGGCAGATCATGAGGCTGCGCACCAGTGGTGGCCGATGATGGTTGGAACCAATGAAACTCGCTACGGCTGGATGGATGAGGGTTTTAACCAATACATGAATATCCTATCTGCGGCAGACAGCAAGGGAGTTGACTATAATTTGGATGGCCTGGGACAAAGCTACGGGCGAATCAGCGGTTTGGAAGATGAAGCACCGATGATGTGGAGTGCCAACGATGCGGGCATGATGTATGGATTTCAGACTTATGCCAAAACCCCACTGATGCTTTCTATGCTCGGTGGAATAGTAGGGGATGAGGCTGTGATCAATGCGATGAAAAAATATACCGATGCTTGGGCGTTCAAACACCCGTCACCTTGGGATTACATGTTTTTCATGAATAATGAATTAGGACAAAATCTGGAGTGGTTCTGGTATTACTGGTTATTTACCACAGAATCTGTGGAGGGCTCTATTCAGAATGTGACTACTTCAAATGACAAAACAACAGTTACAGTACATCAAGCTGGGCAAATGCCAGCACCAGTCGTTTTGAAAGTGGAATTCGAAGAGAAGGGTTCTGCGATCAAGAAAATACCAAATGCAACTATGATAGATGGGACTACTGCTGAAGTGACTTGGCCTGTAACGGTTTGGTTTGATGGAAGCCGTACATTTGAGGCAGTTTTGGACTTCGGAGATCGGGAAATTAAAAAAATCACGTTGGATCCACATGGTCGCTTTCCTGATAAGGATACAGCAGATAATGTTTGGCCAAGATAAACAGAATAAAAAACGAAGCTTGAAAGAGCTTCGTTTTTTATTAGCCACTGACATTCACAGAAGTTTTTACTGAATGCACAATTTAACGTATCCTGCTTCCTCAGAAGCTTGGCCTGGTTTATTTGAGCATCGGGAAGTTTTATTCAACAACTTCTTTTTTGTCGACTATCCATAGAAAAAGGCTGGAACTTTGTAGATTCCAGCCTTTCAGTAATGAAGTCAGTTGTATTAAAAAGGAAGATCGGCTTCGCTTACTTTTTCGGTTTTTTCACCCAGGAATAGGAAGTTATTCACCACCACCTCAGTGATGTATCGCTTGACTCCGTCCTTGTCACTGTAGTCACGGTTCGAGATTTTACCTTCGACGGCTACTTCAGATCCTTTGTCGGTATACTTTTCAAGTAGCTCTGCATTCTTACCCCAAATGACGAGTCTGTGCCAGGTTGTTTCGGTGACACGCTCACCTTTTTGGTTTTTGTAGGATTCGTTAGTCGCGATATTAACGCTACCTACGATCTTGCCACTTTCCAGGGTTTTCAATTCTACTTTCGCTCCCAGGTGACCGATTAGCTGTACTTTGTTTCTTAGCGCATTCATGATGTTTGTTGTTTTGATTAGATAATTTGTTTGTCGTTTTCGCCAGAGGAAAAACTTATGATCCAAAGTTGCAGGATCGGCCCGCACAGAGTCGGTAGCTAGTCGTTTGTATTCGATAGTATTCGTTTGTTGTCGGATAATGTGGGTTTGTTATACCTATAAGGCGACTTTCGAAAATTTGGTCAAATTGAAAAATGAACCTTGTTCATGGTCTGGATATAATCAAGGGATTTGAAGCTTCACAAAAATTTTGTGTCATAAAATTAAAGAAAAGGCATACAAGTAGGAGGAACTAAAGATGTTGGTTTTTACTCCGTGCTTCAAAAGGTCTTCCCTGTTTCTTCGTGGAAAGCTAGGGTTATTATGTTCTCGAATAAAGAATTAGTACGCAGATACAATTGAACAGGCGTGGCAAACTTGGGAAGAAAAATGTCATGGAAAAAGTAGATATTTCAGCTACAAAAGGCTTACGCCAAGCGGATTATAGATGGTTTTGAAATTTTGCATAGTTAAATTTAGGATGCCCTTGGGGATATGAAGCAGGTTTTAAGCTCTGTCCGAACACCGGTACTTAACGTTGTGCGGAAATAAAATTAGACCTTTAACTGATATGGAAACGAATAAAAATATTGAACGCATTAGCCGCGGAAGAACTGACTACATTCTTGACTTGATGAATGATCCTAGTTGGAAGGAAATATTGCTAAAGGGACAAATAAAGCCATTACAGTGGCTTGTGTACTATAATGATTTAACTGGTTTAAAGGCAGTTTTAAAAGCAGGCGGAAATCTCGACAGTATAAATCTAAATGACGAGTTGGGAAACGCGGCATTTTTTGGACATTGGAAAATATGCGACTTCCTAATCAACAATGGAGCAGAGGTGAATTCTTATGTGGACAATACAAATGAGACACCACTTCATAATGCACTAGCTAAAGCCGGACGACCCTACTATTTTTACGTGGTAAAACTTCTCATAGACAAGGGAGCCAATGTAAATGCCAAAACAGTTGCTGGATTAGAAACGGGAGCATTTATGCGAGATGTAAGGACAAAGGGGGAAACACCCTTACATAGAGCTGCTGCTTATGCTGACGAAAAAACAATTTCATACCTAATAGAAAATGGTGCTGACAAAACTGCCAAAGATGCCTATGGGAACTCCCCTTTAAGTTGGGCAAGTGAACACTTACGACCCGGGGCAATTTTGTCGTTGTTAAGTTATGATAAGTACAATGTCAGCAATGCACATAAAATCAAAAATACAAGCGATCATGGACAGGGCTGGGGAAATGGCATGGATTGGAGTCTATTAGGAGACTATTTGCCCGAATAAAAATCCTCTTCGGACGAAAACATTACTGCAAGCATTGCAATCAAAAGCATTTACCTAGAAAAGGAGAAGTGTAAAAGTGGTACTTCCTAGTGATTTAGTGCTAAATACCCCTCATAGAATAATAAACTGTATATATAGTTTAAAAATGAGAAGTTGACTTGGACGATAAATTCAATTCTAAAGATATTGGAAAGGCTTTTTTCAACCGGATCAACAGGGGTAAGAGAGTTGTTCTTCTTAAAAAATAAAGTAGTCTCCTTAGTGTGCTTAAAACATTCAGGGAATAGTAATAACGGGGAAGAACTGCTTAAAAACTTTAAATGCCAACCAGGCGAACAGCTAGGGCTTTGTTCTCCAAAATGAAAATGAAGTAATTTAAATTTTAGGGTTTTATTATTTTTAGATGGAAAACAAACGATCCATCAAAGAAAGAATTGTAAAAAAAACAACTAATGAATATTAAAATACACACGATAAACGACACTAAAATTGTAGAAGTGACTTCGGAGGATATCATCATCAACAAAGCCGAAGATGGATTGGATTTATTGGGGAATATTTACTATCAGGGTTTTGACAAGATTATAATTTATCAAAAGAATATCACCTCCGATTTTTTTGAACTGAAAACCGGAATTGCAGGTGAAATACTTCAAAAATTCTCAACCTATCGAGTTCGCTTGGCCATAGTAGGTGACTTTTCTAAATACAAGAGCAAAAGTTTAAGTGACTTCATTTATGAAAGTAACAAAGGCAGACAGGTAAACTTCGTTGATTCAATGACAGCCGCACTAACAATTCTTTCATTGACGTGACCCCAGAACCTCCATCAGGGGCTTTTTTTCAGAGACAGCGGAGCATTTTCCCGTTGGTCTATGATGCAGAGAATAAGAAAACCAAAGGAAAATTCAAGAAAGAACCGCTAGCCTTTGTTCCAAGCTGCGCCTACAGAATGGCTGGCTTGAGAATAGCAATTTTGAAGAAACTGATAGCTAAAGCATTTTAGATATTTGCCTTGAGTTTAATAGTTTAAAATATATGCTATCATGATTACAAAAATGACCATCACGAACATCCACGTGATTGACCAAGACAGGGCCTATGATTTTTATGTGAATAAACTAGGCTTTAAGGTAGTGGATGATATCCCTATGGGGCCAGACACAAGATGGCTGACAGTTTCCCCACCGGAACAACCCGATTTGCAGCTAGTCCTTTTTCCAGTGAAGGTGAGTAAAATGTTTCCCAAAGAAACCGCTGAAACCTTAATTGACCTAATCAAAAAAGGAGTGTTCGGCTGTGGTGTTCTCACCTGTACCGATATTTATGCCACATATGAAGAGCTGAAATCCAAAGGAGTGGAATTTATCAAGCCGCCGAAGAAGGAATTTTATGGAACTGAAGCGCTCTTTAAGGATGATTCCGGAAACTATTTTTCGTTGCAACCCATAGCCAATTTTGACAATGAAGACCGTGTTTGAAAGAGAGACAAGGGAAGAATTGATGCATCGGATTCATTCCTTAAAAAAGGACAATACCCCACTTTGGGGGGAAATGAACGTCTTCCAAATGACCAAACACAACACGTATTGGAACCGCTGGATTTTAGGTGAAGGTGATTTTGTGTATAAACAGGAGTTTTTAGGGAAGATTTTTGGGAAAATAGCATTGAAAAGAATGTTAAAAGGTGAAAGACTATTGGATAAAAACATCCCTACTTCTGAGCAGTTCAAAGTAAAAGTGATAAATGGTGACTTGGAAGAGGAAAAGTCTAAATGGGTTTCTTTGTTAGGTAAATATGAAAATTATAACAACCCGGAATTTGTCCATGATTTTTTAGGTAAAATGACCAAAGAACAAATTGGCATTTTTGTGCACAAACACACCGACCATCATTTAAGACAATTTGGCGTTTGAATAGGGGGGGCTGAAACAATTAAAAAATAGCGGTTTAAGATTCATCTAAACCGCTATTTTGCAATCAATAAGGGCCTGAATAGCTAAATTGTCATTATACATCGGTATTTTATTGGAGACGACTTTAATGCCAGCTTGCAAAATAGCGTTAGTTTTAAGCTGTGATTAAGCAAATAAGAAATAGCGTATATACCAAAATCCTTTGGGGAGTGATGGGGCTTTATTTGCTTAATATAAGTGCTGATATGGCAGACCCGCACCCCGCACATATTCCGGAAAATTTATTAATCAATGACCAGGAAAGTATCATCGAGGTTGTTGTTGAGCAGATATTAGGCTATGAAGATGTCTTCCAAGAGTACGATGATCCTGATACGGAGGGGAATAACAAAAAGACAACGGCGGGTATAGACATAATCGTTCAGCTCATTGCTGATAGCGTTATTGAACATTCATTCATTGAAGCTGGAAAAGTGTATTTTCCTGACTATAGCGCTTATTTGACAACTGGCTTTCAAAAACTCGATATTCCTCCACCCAAGATTTGATTTGTTTATATGAATTGATTATTCCCAATGCCTTGATTGGCACTGGGACAATTTTGTAGTGCATAAAGAACAAATCAAAAATGAACATCAAAAAAAAAGTGGTGCTAGGCGTTGCCTTGGCATCTTCAACCTGTGCAATTGCGCAAACCACCAAGACTGAAAAAGACAGTCTATATATCGATCAAACAGAAAATCGCAAGCAACCTGACAAGGTTTTGCATGCTGAACCACTCTATATTGACCTGATAAGGGACCTTGGGGCAAGAAAAGGCGAAAAGGAGTGGAACTTAGGTCTTGGTATGACCGACAACCAGAGATTTGACTCATATGAGGCACTTATAGAATATGAATGGGCTCCGATTAACCGCTTAGGTTTTGAAGTTGAGCTTCCTTTTACAATTTATTCGGGAATCAACGGAACTCCAAAGGATTCCATTCCTTCAAACAGCCTGAACAGTATCAAACTTGCAACCCAATGGTCTTTTTTCGTCAATGAAAAAATAGCGACCTCTATGGCGATAGGCTACATTAATGAGTTTGAGCTATCCGATTTCAGAAATTTTGGCCAGCCTTTGATAAAAGGCAATGTTTACAACCCCTTTTTGGTAGTTGCTAAGCGTTGGGGAAGTAATTTTCATTCATTGATTTACACAGGACCAAGGATTGAGCAAAGCTATGGCACTAAGAAATTTCACACAGTTTATGACATTAATACGAGTTCTCACTACATGATTTCAGGAACAAGAAATTTCATTGGGATTGAATTTAATAAGACGCTTGACAGTGTTGGTTTTGATATGACAATGAGGCCTCAGATGCGTGTAGAAGTCACAGATAGCTTGCTGATAGGAATTGTGGCAGGTATTCCGGTAAGCAGGCAAAATGAAGGGCTAAGTTCGTTTTTGAGATTGATTTACGAACCTAAACATGGGGATAAATAGCGTTTCGGATATCCAAAAATTATAATCTTAATAGGGAAGGAATTGATAGTATTCAGTAGTTTTATTTCAGGGAAATAGCTGGGCACACTACGCATTCCTTCCCTTTTCTTGTCTTTGAAACAACTAACTCGTGACCATCAAAATAATAGTCGGATTATTCATTGTTTTGGTTCTTTATTTACTTTTTCGCCCCAGAGGAATAAAAAGCGGGTTTGATGTGCCCGAAGTATTTCCGGAGGATTGGAGACTTTTTTTGCTAAGAGAAGTGAATTTCTATGCTTCTCTTACTAAAGAAGATCAAGCTGTTTTTGAAGCTGATATTCTACGATTTCTGAAGCGAGTGAGAATTACTGGAATTAAAACCAACGTGGATGATGAAGATCGGCTTTTGGTCGCCAGCAGTGCAGTTATCCCTGTTTTTGCTTTTCCAGAGTGGGAGTACAGTAGTTTGCATGAAGTGCTGCTTTATCCTGATTTGTTCACCGAAAAGTACGATTTCAACGAGCCGGGCCGGAATATCTCAGGTATGGTGGGAAGTGGAGGAGTGATGAATCATGTGGTGATCTTTTCTAAGCCTGCTTTGCATCGGGGTTTTGATAATGCCACCGACAAAATGAATGTGGGTATTCATGAGTTTGTGCATTTATTTGACAAGCAGGATGGAGAGATCGATGGGATTCCCCATACGATTATGAAAAATCAGACCATATTGCCATGGCTGCATTTGATCAGTGAGAATACGAAGAAAATGCTTGAAGGAAAAAGTGACATTTCTATTTACGGTGCTACAAATAAGCAGGAGTTTCTGGCTGTTGTGAGTGAATATTTTTTTGAACGGCCGCGATTATTCAAGCAAAAACACCCTGAATTATACGCAGTACTTTCTTCAATATTCCAAACTGATCTGGCCAATACTAAGGTAGGGGATACTAAGCTAATGCGAACAATAGGGAGAAATGACCCCTGTCCCTGTGGAAGTGGGAGAAAGTTTAAAGATTGTTGTATGGTGCATGATTAAAACCTTTGATGGTCGTGATTATGATTGTGCAGTACCTGACAGGAAATCTTTAATGGAGAAATTCAAAAAATCAATCTTAAATCTCTAATCCTTCAACTCATACCATTCGATACCACTAAGCGGAATCCTTCTTCCCTGAGGTGGTTGCGGTGCATAGTTTTCTGCCAAATAATCCAAAATAACAGATTCGCTTTCGCCTAATTCCCATAATCCCTGTGTTTGCTGCATCCAAACGATCTTGGAGTGCCATCCTTCACGGGTGAAACGATTTTGAAGAATCAATGCACTAGAATGGCAATTGGTGCAGTTTGCCTTGACCAACTCAAGCCCTTTCCCTGCTATCAACCCAGTCTCAATGTCTTTTCCATCAACTATTTCATTCGAGGATTCTAGCGTGTCTTCTGATAATTCTGTTTTAGGTATTTTGGTTGCTGGGCTTTCAAAGCTGGACAGATCAGGTTTGAAAAGTAAGAAAACAATCAATCCCAGTACAAGGAACAAGATCACCACTATTCCCACAACAGACTTCATCAGACCGCTGAAGAGTCTGTCTTTATTTGAGTTCGAGGATTGAGGTCTAGATTCAGGATTATTTTTCATGACCGTTAACTTACTTTTACAGCAATTCTATGACAGGCATTGTTTAAATATCCTTTCGGATTCCAACCAGGAATTACCATGGGCTGGGAGATTCCTTGGTCATCGGTAGCTTTTGCCCAGATCTCATAATATCCTGGCTGAGGGAAATTCAAATCAATAGACCACTGCTGCCATGCCAGTCTATTTACGGGTTTTTTCAAGCTGCATTTTCTCCAGGTGGCGCCAAAATCTGTTGTCACCTGCATCTCTCGCACTTCATGCTCTCCGGCCCAGGCATGCCCCTGCACGGTCAATTTTTTGGAAGTGCCAAACATCGCTCCTGATTTAGGGTAAGTAATGATCGATTTCACAGGCATGGATTCAATGATTTTCATATCCTCATCCGGTACTTTTTCACCTGGGGTTACAGGGTATTTTGGGACCCGGTAAGCATCCCCCATCATTTTCTCGCCATCATGGACCTGATTTCTCACGACTAGCTTGTGCAACCACTTACCGGAAACTGAAGCTGGCCAGCCTCCGCAAACCAATCTAAGGGGATAGCCATGAGCTAGAGGAATATCCTCACCATTGAGCTTCCAGGCAAGCAAGCTCTCATCCTGCATGGCTTTCGAAAGGGGAACACCCCGGGAGATTACGACCTTCGAAGGATCTCCATTCAGGTGCTTATCCTTGCCATAGTAGCCAATATAAACCGCGTCGGATTTGATGCCCACATCAGCCAACACATCTTTCAGTCTTACCCCCGTCCATTCCGAACAGTAAATAGCGCCTTCCTCCCATTGATTTCCTGATGCTGGGGGGTAAAAACCCGCACGTCCATTTCCACCGCATTCTAAAGTCAGTTGATACGTGTAGGATTTGAATTTCTTTTTGAGCTCTTCCAGTGTGTAGGTTTTCTCCTTTACCACAGATTCTCCGCCTATGGTAAGTGTCCAGTTGGCAGCATCCACATCCTCAGGAATCAACCCATTGTTGCGGATGAAAATGCTGGCAAAAGGCGTTATCGGATCATTCAATAAATGAGGTGCAGGCTCTACGTTCCAGGGCTTTTCATTACGGATGATCATCCCATCACTTTTCCCTTTCATAGGATCAAAATCTGCCTGGAGCATAACAGGGATATAGTCCTTTGGCATAGTGGCAGCATGGATGATATCAGCACCAAGTAAGCTTGATAGTGTTGCCAAAGTACTTTTTTTAAGAAAAGAGCGCCTATCCTTTAGCGTGTTTTGTGTATCCTTTGGGCTGTTTATTTCGGATTTAGTCATATGTAAGAGGGGAGAGAAAGTGCCTAATTGGTAAAATTAAAAATCTTATGGACTTATTATGGCATGCTGTGCCGGACAATTCTTTAAGTGGTATTAAGCATAAGCTATAATTAATTGCATAGCCAATATAAACTCGGTACACGTTTGCATCAAAAACTTCTGGTTTCTAGATATTACTTTATAGATTTTGCCCACCAGCGAACAAAAATGTCCGATTGAAATGCTTGAGATAGGTTTTATTGGCGAAATTAGTGGATTTGGAGCTTTTTTTAATGGCATAGAAATTTGATACCTGTAAAAGGGGAACTCTCTTTTCTAGAGAATCCTACTGCAGGTGTTTAGCACCTTTAGTGGGGTAACAAGGATGCAGATCCAGTGGTAAAAATAAAATTAAGAACATTTATAATGTGGAAGAACTACTTAAAAATCGCAATCCGTAACCTGTTCAAAAACAAATTGCACACAGGAATCAATTTAATCGGTCTCACACTCGGGCTGGGCGTGAGTACATTGATTTTCTTTTTTGTGCAGTTTGAAAGCAGCTTTGATGATTTTCATAGTGAAAGTGATCAGATTTTCAGGATTGAGCGACACCAGGTTGAGGAAGGAGAGCGTAGTTCTTCATACTCTACGCCAATAATCACTGCACCTACCTTTGCCAATGAGTTTTCGCAAGTGACTCATACTACACGTATGATTGGCGGGGCGGCTCAGACTTATCTAGATGAGCAGACCACCCAAAACCAACCATACCTGATGGTAAGTCCTGATTTCCTTGAAATTTTCAGTTTTAGACTGATCCAGGGGGATAAAAATCAGGCTTTGCAGGATAAGTTCGGCGTGGTGATCACTGAAGAGGTTGCCAAGAAATATTTTGGCGAAGCAGATCCTATCGGGAAATCTATGCGGTTGTTGATGGGGGACAATTATGAGGAATATCGGGTGACAGGCCTTTTGCAAGATCTCCCAGTAAATTCCAGTATCCAGTTTGAAGTGCTGATGAACGATGAAAATCTGGATTTCAATGTGGGAAAGGACAGTCAGGATTCGTGGTTTAATGTCTATGGCGACACCTATGTGAAACTCAATGAGACGCAGTCCAAGGAAGCTGTGGAAGCAGGTGTGGAAGCAATGATGCAAAAAGTGCTTGGTGAGGAGTATAAAAAAGGTGAATACCTATTTACCCTACAGCCTATAGCGGAAATGCACCTGACAGAGAGCTCTGATCCTGGAATGATAGAATCGACCCGTCCATCGCTGCTTTGGATATTGGCAGGGATTGCATTTTTGATTCTGTTGATTGCCTGCATCAATTTCACTACTATGGCGATAGGAAGATCTACCACACGCGCCAAAGAAGTGGGTGTTCGTAAGACTATGGGAGCAGATTTTGGGCAATTGGTTTTCCAGTTTTTGACAGAAGCATTTCTGACCACTATCGTAGCATTGGTGTTAGGATTGATTTTGGCAGAAGCCCTCCTTCCTACTTTTAATAATCTGTTTGATAAGCAACTTGATCTGGTTTATGGTACTACCCAACTCTTGATATTAGTTAGTTTGGTGGTTTTGATCACGGCTATGGCAGGTGCCTATCCGGCCTTTTTCATGTCCAGCCTGAAGCCTATTAAAGTGCTGAAGGGAAATCTTTCGATACGTTTTGGAAAGCAGGCTTTGCGAAAGGGGTTGGTGGCATTTCAGTTTTTCATTTCCTTTTTGTTGATTGCCTCAACCCTGATCATGGTCAAACAGATGGAGGCAATTCGAGATTATGACTTGGGTTTTGACCAAAATATGGTCATACTGGTCGATGTGCCAGATGTGCCGAGTACTAGTTTTGTAAAGTCAATAAATGCAGGCTTTGCGCAGGCAGAAAAGTACCGCCAAGCTTTAGAAGGCAGATCGGAAGTGCAATCTGCAGGAATCACCATTGCCACCTACGGAGACGATGCATTTTGGGATGGAGGATTCCCGACCGAAGATGGCAAGCAATTTAATTTCCGATTGAATTTTGTAGGAGGGGATTATGTGAAAACCCTGGGGTTGGAGATGGCGAAAGGACGTGATCTTAATCCACAGCCTGGATCAGACAGCAGTGCGGTTTTGATCAATGAGACGTTTGCCAAAGCGATGAACTGGCTAGACCCATTGGGTGAATTATTACCTAGCAATAAAATAGGCAACCATGAAATCGTGGGTGTGGTAAAGGATTTTAATCATAATTCATTGTACAAGGAAATAGAGCCTATAATCCTGGCGAAAAGCCCGGAGACCGTATTCAGTGGTATCAATATGTTGATGATCCATTCTGCTACCAATCCTAAAGTGATGGTGAAAGGCAATGGAACTGACTTCGAAGCCTTCCGGACATTGCTGGAGAATGAGTGGGAGCGAGTATTTCCTCTGGAGACTTTTAGCTTTAGTTTCTTGGATGAAACCGTACAAAAGCAATATGTAGCTGATGAGCGGCTTGGAAAAATGGTGTTATTGGCCGCTTGTATTGCTATCCTGATTGCGGCAATGGGGTTATTTGCCATGGCAGCACTAAGTATAGCTGGGCGAACCAAGGAAATCGGAATCAGGAAGGTGCTGGGAGCTTCCAGCTGGAGCATTTCCTGGATGTTCAATAAGGAATTCCTACTCATTACATGCGTAGGGGTACTGGTGGCTTTACCGTTGAGCCTGTATTTTATGCAGGGATGGATTGAGCAGTTTTCGGTGAAAGCGTGGCCCTCTTGGGTCAACTTTACCTTATTGGGATTTGCTGGAATAGCATTTACGCTAGTGGTTGTTTCGGCTCAGTCTTATAAGGCTACCCACATGAATCCGGTGAAGACGCTGAAGGATGAGTAGCGTATCGGGTAGAGTGTATCAAGAATCATGATTTTAGAGCTAAGAATCAAAAACTGAGAATCAAAAACTGAGAATCAAATTTATTTTGGATCACAATTTTAGAATCTTGCAAACTTCCAATTTTCTAATTCTAACAAAATGCTAAAGAACTACTTTAAAATAGCCTTTAGAAACCTAAAACGAAATAAGCTAAGGACGAGCATCCATTTTTTGGGTCTTTCGATTGGCGTAGCGATCTGCTTTCTGATCTTCAATGTGGTGATGCATTCATACAGCTTTGACAAATTCCATCCGGATAAGGAGAGAATATACCGAATAAACACCCTGACAGACTGGGGCAATGAGGGAATTTTTCCAAATTCAGGGACTCCAGGGCCTCTGGGAGAGATTATTGGTGAGGAAGTCATCGGTATTCAGGAAAAAGGAAGACTTTATACTATGGAGCAGACCTTAGTTGCCTTGCCTTCCTCTGGTAAAGTTTTTGGCAGATCGGATAAGGTTACTTTTGCAGATAATGGATTCTTTAAAATTTTTCCAAGGGAGTGGCTAGCAGGGAATCCTGAAACTGCTTTGCTCCAACCTGAATCACTGGTGATCACAGAAGAGAGCTTGCATAAGTATTTTCCTGGTTCTCAAGCATCAGATGTGCTGGGACAGGAGTTAATGTTTGCAGATTCAGATTCTATTTATGCCAAAGTTTCAGGTGTAGTTGCTGACTATACCAAAAACTCGGACTTTATTTTCACTGATTTCATCTCTTTTAGCACAATTCGGACACAGGAGCAAATAGAATGGTATGGTTTGCATGACTGGACATCGGTCAATTCAAGCAGTCAGCTTTTCGTGAAACTAGCTTCAGGGGTATCCCAGGAGTCCGTAGATAAGGCCTTTGAACCGCTTATTGCAAAAAACATGGAGGCTAAAGAGGATAGCGGATATGGCACAAGTTTTTTTACAGAACCACTATCCGAAATGCATTTTGGAGAGAATTATTCCTATGACAACGTTTCCAAAGTTTTCCTGAAAGGGTTGATTCTAATAGGTTTGATCATTCTTGTGCTTGCAGTATTGAATTTTGTAAACCTTGAAACTGCACAGGCGATAAGTAGATCCAAAGAAATGGGCATCAGAAAAACAATAGGAGGAACCCGCTTGCAGTTGATTACTCAATTTCTTGCAGAGACATTATTGATCGTCTTGTTTAGCACTATCTTGGCTATGGTATTTGTAGAAGGAATTAAAATGCTATTTGCAGCCTATCTTCCGAAGAATTTCAGTATAGAATACTTTACTTTTTACAACATTCTTTTCTATGTTGGGTTCCCTGTTTTGATCTCTATGATTGCCGGGATTTATCCTGCTGTGATTCTTTCTAACTATGACCCTCAGCGGGCCTTGAAGGGAGAATTGATCAAGAGTGGTAGTTTTTCTGTAGGAGTTTTTCTGAGAAAGAACCTGACAGTGATTCAACTGTCATCTTCTATTGCTTTTATTATTCTGGTTTTGGTACTGAACTATCAGCTGAAGTATGTGACCAGTCAGCCGTTGGGGTTTGATAAGGAAGCAGTAATGTACGCCTCTCTTCCGTTCATGTCGGATCCTGCTAAAATGCTTCAGCTTCAGGATCGCTTTAACCAGGAGGCAATGGTGGAAAGTGCGAGTTTGAGCGGTAGTTTGGTATCCTCTACGAGTCTTTGGACATCTGATGCCAAAGTGCCTGTGGACTCAGCTGAAAAGGAGATATATATACAGGTGATGAATGTGGATTCGGCCTTTGTACGTGTAAATGGTATTCCGCTGATAGCAGGCTCGGATGGGATAGATCGAAAAGATGAACTATTGGTCAATGAGCAATTTGTGAAAGAAGCTGGTTTCGCAAGTGCTGAAGATGCTGTGGGAATAGAGATAGAATATAGCGGGGAGCAACGGAAAATCATAGGAGTGATTGCTGATTTCCATTCCAGGACACTTAGAGAGGGAATTCGCCCATTGCTTTTAACCTATAATCCACAATATTTTCAAACGGTGAATGTTAAGTTGAATTCAGATCAAAACCTGGCTGCGGCAAAGGAGAAATTGGAGAAAATTTACCTGAGTATTTATCCCTACGAATCAGAGTCTTTTAGCTTTTTGGATACGCAGATCGATCGATTCTATCAGGAAGATGTGAAAATCAAAAATGTCTTGGGATTTGCCTGTGCGCTTGCGATTTTGATATCCTGTCTCGGCTTGTTTGGTCTTTCCAGTTTCACGATTGCCCAGCGGACCAAAGAGATAAGTATAAGGAAAGTCTTGGGAGCAACTTTACAACAGATTCTCTTTCTGATCTCCAAAGAATATATGATGTTGGTTGGCGTTTCATTTCTAATCGCTGTATTCCCTGCCTATTATTTCCTAAATGACTGGTTAAATGGCTTCAATACAAGAGTAGAAATGCCTTATTTGATATTTGTTGCAGCGGGGCTGGGAGTGATGGTAATTTGTATGCTTATCGTGGGTATTCACTCTTATGTGGCTTCGCAGACAAACCCTGCTAAGGTGCTGAAGAGTGAGTGAGTGGAAAGATTTTTGATTTTGGATTGTTAAAACAAATTCAAATTCCCGCCTTTTCTAAACTTACTAGGGTTGAATTCTGGCATAGTCTTGCCGGCAAAATACTTCTTCTTTGATGCTGAAAATAACAGGTTGATCATCTCGGCTACTTTGCCCTCACCCCGCATGCGTCTTCCAAACTGCGAATCATTGAGTTGACCGCCGTGCATAGAGCAGATTTGATCTAGTACTTTAGGGGCTCTGTCAGGAAAGTTTTTATGAATCCAATCTTCAAAAACAGGTCCTATACTTCCATTGAGGCGTACTACAGTCATTCCGGCCGAAAGCGCTCCGTGATCCGAAGCAGCTTTGAGTATTGCGGGAGTTTCATGATCGGTGAGACCAGGGATAATCGGAGCGCACATGACTCCTACAGGTACACCTGCTTTTGAAAGCTCTTCTATGGTCTTTAACCGCTTGATAGCACTGGCTGTGCGGGGTTCCATCCTACGTCTTATATTTTCGTCGAGTGAAGTAATGGAAATAAAAACGTTGACTAATTTATCCGCAGCCAGATCTTGAAGCAGGTCTAAATCGCGTAAAATCAGGCTGTTTTTAGTAATCATTCCTACGGGATGACGGTAGCGGGCAAATACTTTCAGTAGACTTCTGGTCAGTTCCATCTTTCGCTCTAGCGGCTGATAACAATCTGTATTTCCCGAAACACTGATCGGGACAGGTTTCCAGCTTGCTTTGTGAAACAACTTTTCCAGAAGCTGAGCTGCATTTGCTTTAACTATAATTTTACTTTCGAAGTCAAGTCCTGCATCAAATCCATAATATTCATGCGTATTTCTTGCATAACAATAGCTGCATCCGTGTTCACAACCCTGATACGGGTTAAGGGAATACATCAAACCCAAGTCCGGGCTTTCGATTTTGTTGACGATTGTTTTCGAATGTTCCTGATAGACTTTGGTCTGTGGCGACTGGATTAAAGGTTCGTCGAGTCCCTCAATATGCTCGTTGACATAGCGGTATCTGAGGAATTTGTTGTCCGTCTTAATCTGGGACCCACGCCCTTTGAAATAGCTTTCTGCTTCGTTCTTCTCCATTTGATTTCAATATACCGGCAGTTTAGGAAACGAAAAAGAATGAAAAATGATACTGACGGAAGGTGTCTGGATTATAAAGAAAATTTGTGATTGCTGCTTGGTGAGTAATCTTTAAATAAGTGCCAAAGGATTGATCATCACATAACTGTTTCGGGTCTGAGTGCATTTCAGTCCAAAATTGCCAACGGACTGCGCTCATTTTAGAATCCTTCGAGCTATAGATGTATGTTCATGATTTTTCGTTGAAAGCGAATACTTTTCGCAGATTGAAGTAATATCTTTCCCAAAAAAATCAATAAATTACCTCAGAAGTAAATAAAATTTTTAATTAAGTTTTTTATCCCAAAATTGAGATGAAACCTTAAATTGCATTCCTGTTTTAAATGTTGAATACCATAAACGCTTTAAATAATCTCTGATGACCAAATGTAATTCTGTTTTACTGTTTACGTATTTTGCTTTGGCATTGCTTTCTGCCTCATGTAGTTCACAAAAAAACAACTCGAGCGACGGGTTTGTCGAACTATTCAACGGCAAGAACCTTGATGGATGGGTAGGCAATAAGACTTCCTATCGAGCAGAAGATGGGATGATCATCATAGATCCAAAAGGTTCTGGCGGAGGAAATTTATACACAGAAAAAGAGTATGGAGATTTTGTTTTTCAATTCGAATTTCAATTGACACCAGGCGCCAACAATGGTCTGGGCATTCATGCACCGCTTACAGGAGATGCGGCTTACGTTGGTAAGGAACTTCAGATATTGGACAACACAGCAGATAAATTTGCCAACCTTGAGGTGTATCAATACCATGGTTCTGTATATGGCGTGATACCGGCGAAGCGAGGATTTTTGAAGCCTGTAGGGGAGTGGAATTCTCAAGAAGTAACCGTGAATCATCCCCATATCAAAATCATTCTGAATGGAGAGACCATCTTAGATGGAGACTATTTAGAAGCAAGCAAAAACGGTACATTAGATCACAAAGAGCACCCTGGGTTAGCGCGTAGTTCAGGCCATATTGGTTTTTTGGGACATGGGGATGTGGTCCGATTTAAGAATATCAGAATTAAAGAATTAAAATAACCTTGTAATAAATTCACTGAAACATGAGTAAGAACATTGAAAGTATTGACCGTAGAGACTTTGTCAAAAAGAGTGGTTTAGGATTATTGGGCGCTGCCTTGGCTCCTTCACTTTTAGCTAGATTAAATGCAGGCGAACGTTTAAGGACGGCACATATTGGTCTTGGAATGATGGGCATGGCTGATTTGGATGCCATTTCTTCTCATGGACAAGTGGACGTAGTAGCACTTTGTGATGTGGATACGGAGATGATGGCCAAAGCAAAAACACTTCATCCCAATGCAAAGACTTATACTGACTATCGCATACTGCTGAAGGAAATGTCCAATGAGATAGATGCGGTGATCGTCTCTACTCCTGATCATACCCATGCACCGGCCTCAATGATGGCAATGGAATTAAATAAACCAGTTTATTGCCAAAAACCCCTTACTCACCATGTGAGTGAAGCCAGGGCCATGAATAAGTTGGCTACCGAGAAGAATTTGGTAACGCAGATGGGGATTCAGGTTCACTCTTTTTACGATTACAAGTTAGCTACTTTATTGATACAGTCGGGCATCATCGGAAAGGTGCATACCGTTCGGGCTTGGTCACCAAAAGACTGGGGTTACGATGGGCCTGAACCTGAGGGTTCTGATCCTGTTCCTGCCAATCTAGATTGGAATCTCTGGCAGGGAACTGCCCCGGAGCGTCCATACAAGGAAGGTTTTTATCATCCGGGTAATTGGAGGAAAATAATGGATTATGGCTGCGGTACACTTGGTGACATGGGGGTGCATATTTTTGACACGCCATATAATGCACTAGAACTCGATGTTCCAAGAACCATTATCAATGAATGCCGGGAACCTACAGGATTTGGATTTCCTGCGAACAATGTAGTTACGTACGAATTCCCCGGCACAAAGCACACCGCAGAAACATTGAAATGGGTGTGGTATGATGGAATCGGAGCACCTGAAGCACACGAGGATTTGATATTGCCAAATGGAGATGAGCTTCCTGATCAAGGTGCTATGTTTATGGGAGAAAATGGGAGGCTGTTACTGCCGCACTTCCAGCAGTTGCCCAGAAAGATTGTGGATGGTAAGTATGTGGAAATGGATATAGAATCATTCAATCTGGGCAAACCTGTGAAAGATTACGATTCGGAAAGCAAGAAGCATTACCACCAGTTTGTAGATGCCTGTCTGGGGAAAGGGGAAACAACCGCGCCGTTCTCCTACGCATCACGATTGACGGAGACCATTCTACTGGGTGTGATTGCCGGTAGATTCCCTAACGAGACACTGCACTGGAATAGTAAAAAGGCGAAGTTTGCTGAGAAGAAAGCAAATAAGTTTTTGAAAGGGAAGTATCGTAAGTTTTAATTATAGTGACTGGTCTCAAGACTTCAAGAATACTGAGTCTAGATTCATGAAACAGGAATATGGATTTGATTATTGATTCATGAGAATTGGCTATTGTTTTTGTTCGCTGGCGGACAAAAATGTTCGAGATAGTAGATGTGTTAAAAGTATAAAAATGCCTCTGGAGTTTATTCAGGGGTATTTTTTTATGGCATAAAAGTGGAAAAGAGTAGTAGGAACACAGATTGGAGGTTTTGGGTTTCTAAATTGGACTTCAATGTATAACTGTCGTATAATCTTTAAATCTTTACTACTTCAATATTTCAATTTTACAATCTTCCAACACATTAATGATACAATTAAAAGACGTAGATAAGTACATTGAATCACGATTTCAACGCGTATTTATTCTTAAAGGAATAGATCTCACGATAGACGAAGGGGAGTTTATTACACTCATGGGGCCAAGTGGTGCAGGGAAATCCACGCTACTGAACATCCTCGGTTTATTGGACGAAGATTATGATGGGGCTTATTTTTTCGGAGATAGGAATATTAAAAAAATGAAGGAACGCGAACGGGCAGCCTTGCACAAGAGCGAATTTGGGTACATTTTTCAAGCTTACCATCTGATAGATGAGCTGACGGTGTATGAAAATATTGAGACACCGCTTTTGTATAGAAATGTATCTTCCAATGAACGAAAGAGTATCATCGCAAACCTTCTGGACAGATTCAATATGGTAGCCAAAAAGGATCTTTTTCCTGCCCAGCTGTCAGGTGGACAGCAACAATTAGTCGGTATAGCAAGGGCGGTGGCAGGAAAGCCGCGGGTACTTCTTGCAGACGAACCAACAGGTAATCTTCATTCCGGTCAGGCAAAGGAAATCATGGAGGTCTTTCAAGAATTGCACCGAGAGGGGACAACCATTATCCAAGCAACCCATGCAAGGGAAAATGCGGATTATGGTACGCGGTTAATCGATATGCTGGATGGTAAAATTGAAAAAGATGAAGCGATTGTCCATGCATAGAAAGAGTTTAATCCTCCTTTTAGCAGTACTGTTTGCAGGTACTGTTCGGGCTCAGGATACATTGAAAATTAACTTTCGGGAAGCGGTGGATCTGGCTTTGGCTGCAAACGTAGATTACCAAATGCTTTCGAACAACATGGAAGTGCTAAAGCTTCAAAAGCAGTCGGCACTTCTGTCTCACTTTCCAAATGCGAATATCAACAGTTCGTTTTCCCAACAAAAAGGGCAGCAAACGCAGCAAATTGAAGGAGAAATAGTGGTGACTAGTGTGACAAATGAAGTTGTTAATGCCGGACTGAGCTTGAATATGCCGATTTTCAATTCCGGCAGAAGAATCTTGGATACCCAATCTGCAAAACTTGCTTATGAAGCTGGAGAAAAAGGACTGGACAGAGCATCACAGCAGGTTGTGTTTGATGTGGCAAGAAGATATCTTCAAGTGCTTTTGGATAAGGAGCTGATAAGGATATCCACTGAGAATCTGGAAAACCAAAAAGAGACATTGAGACAAATTGAAGGTTTTGTAGATGCTGGACTCCGCACACTTTCAGACAAGTACAATCAGCAATCGGAAGTTGCAAGATTGGAATCTGTGTTGGTAGATGCTGAGCTCCAATATCAGAATGATGTGTGGGATTTATCGGAATATTTGCAGCTTGAGCCGGGAGTGGTACCTGTGTTGGAATCCGTTGATCCGAGGACTGAAGAATTGAGATTTGAGGGAATGAGTATGCAGGATTTGTACGATATAGCGGAGGCAAACCGTGCTGATGGTGTGCAGCAGGATCTTTTGGTTGATTCCTATAAGAAAGACATGCAGGCTATCAAAGCGATGTATTACCCGAGGCTTGGCGCTTTTTATAACTACAATACCTTCTTTACATCTTTGGATGATAGGACTGTTCAGGATCAACTCTTTAAAGTATATCCACAGAATTCACTTGGACTTAGTCTCACTATTCCCATTTTTAATAATTTTCAGAATAAACTCAGTGTAAGTATGAGCCGTGTTGCTTACAAAAATCAGATTCTGCAGAAGGAATCAATTGACAGGAAAATCTATCAGGATGTAAAACTGGCTTACCTCAACTACATGGCGGCAGTAAGAAAGCAATCAAATACCGGTGTTCAGGTAATGGCAGCGGAAGAAGCAAAAAATGCGATTTCTGAGCGTTTTCGGTTGGGTATTTCCAATTTTGTGGACCTAGCTACTGCTAATCAGCAACTGGTAAGCGCCCAAGCTGATCAGGCGCAGGCGATCTATACACTGTTTTTTCAGGATGTATTGATGCAGCACGCCCTGGGTACGCTGGAGGTTTTAGAGTAGTGTTTGGGTTGTTTTTAATCCTATAACCATATGGGTACATAGTTTTTAGGGTTTTTCAAAGAGTTCTGAAAATCAGGATGCTAAAAAGTTCTGCGCTCTGGGAAAAGTTTTAAATTGGTAAGAAACTAAAAAAGCAGGCTCTAGAGCCTGCTTTCCGGTTGTGGTGGTTAAAGTAATTGGTGGTTTTTATGTTTTAAAGCATTGCGAAGAACATGTCCAGATCAGGTATCAATACGATTCTTGTTCTTCTGTTAATCGCCATATTTTCAGGAGTGTCATTGTCCACCAGTGGCATATAGCTAGCTCTACCGGCAGCGATCATTTTCTCAGGAGCTACATTATATTCCTCCTGAAGTTTTCTTACAATACTTGTCGCTCTTTTCACCGAAAGATCCCAGTTGTCCTGTACTACACCAGTGGAGATTGTTCTTGGATCTGTATGTCCCTCGATCATAACCTGTAAGCTTGGTTCTGCATTGATCACTTCTGCAAGTTTTGCCAAAAGAGGATCTGCTTTAGAATTGATTCTATAGCTACCTGTATTGAAAAGAAGTTTGTCAGACACAGAAATCATTACTACTGTCTGGTCAATACTGATATTTACATCATCTTCTTCACCGTCAACAGTCGTTTCAGTAATGTTTTTCTTCAAATTATACTCCACAGCTAAATTGACAGAATCTTCCAAAGTTTGTGCTTGAGCCAATTTGTCTGGATCTACACTGGCTAAAGTCTGCTTCATTTTTTCTTTGGAATTTTTAGACATTACAGTCGCACCTTCAAGGCTTAGCATACCATCATTTTGCAAAGTCAATGCATCGTTAGTATCACGGAGAGAATTAATTCTTGCATTGTATTCCGCTACTCTATTCTCGATGATTTGCATTTGCTCCTCCAACTCCGCTTTTTCTTTCTCAGTAGTGGCCAGTTCTGTTTGGGTTTTAAAAAGATTGCCTTCTAGTTCTGTGTATTTTTTCTTTGAAACACATGACACCATCACAGTGGCGCTTAACAGTCCGGTAACAATAAGTGATTTTTTCATAATTGATTTCTTTGTATATGTGTCACCTATTTCAAAGCGATTGCCACAACTGAAAACAGATTGATCTTTCGGCTAAAAGTATCCAAAAGGAGTAAATGGAGAGAACTGGACTATGTTTTACGAAAAAAAGCAGTCCCAATTAGATTTTGGGGCTGCTTCAAAAAACTGTGGAATACCTACACAAGTTGTTTATTCAGATACGCATCAATCGGTCTTTATTCCAATTGTCTATTGAGGACTTTGAATTCATTCATCACTCTATAGGCAGCCCTGGTTATGTCTGATTGGAAGTTTGGGTCGTCATAATTGAAATTCGCAGCAGTATACCCCTGCCATATTGTATTCCCTCTTTTGCTATCAATTACATAGATCACCAGCATTCCCTGGTTTTCACTATATCTTACCTGATTATAAGTTTCATCTTTTTCCTGTTCTTTGTCCAGTTCACCCTCATCTGTCTCAGGCACGGTTCCCACCCGCTTTAGCCAATAGTCAAATTCTGGCTGGACGTAACCGCGGTATCTGATCGAGTCCATGAAGATTTTATAACTGACCAATAAATCCGGTTTGGTTTCCTGTTCTCTGAAGCCTTGCGAACCCAGCCTTGCTCCAATAGTAGCGCTTAAAACAGGTGAAATCATACTGGTGTCTCTTTCCGTGGGAACTACAAAAGCAAAGGTTTTGTATCTTTTGAATGAAGCTTGATAATTATAGTCGTAATCGGTTATATAGTCTTTGGAAGAAAAGCATCCAACGCAACTAAAAATAACCAGAAATAATGGGATGTATTTACTTTTCATAGTATTTCGGATTGAGTGGTTGATTGTGTTTTATAGATACGTATGAATGGTAACAGACGGATTAACTAAAATTAACATACAAATATTTGAACTAATACCTTGAAGTTCAAATCAGTAGCCCTTTAATTTACTATAAAATGAACATAATAAGTAGAATGATATCACATTACTTTTTTATCTAATAGAAAATAAGTATGAAATTGATCAAAATGTAGGCTGATGGATAAATTTGATGGGTTAGTGGCTGAAGCACAAGTATGTACAATTTGCAAAGCAGCTTTGCCTCTCGGTCCACTTCCGGTTTTTTCTATTCACCCTGAAAGTAAAGTTCTGGTCATTGGCCAGGCTCCGGGGACTAAGGTGCATGCCACTGGAATTCCCTGGAACGATGCCAGTGGAAATGAACTTAGGCGATGGCTTGGTGTGGATAGAGCGCAGTTTTATAACCCGAAGATTTTTGGAATTATGCCTATGGGATTTTGCTATCCGGGAAGAGGGAAGGGTGGAGATATGCCACCTCGGCCAGAATGTGCACCTACTTGGCATGAGCGGATGCGTGCGGCGATGCCGGAAGTACAACTGACTTTGCTTATAGGGCAATATTCCCAGAACTATTACCTGAAAAATAGCCGGAAGAAAACCCTCACAGAGACGGTAAGGAATTATGAAATATACCTACCGGAATTTATGCCGCTTGTCCATCCCTCACCCCGCAATCTTATGTGGAGGAGGAGAAACCCTTGGTTTGAAGAGCAGGTAGTACCTATGTTGAGAACGATTGTTGCGCCATTTTTGCGCTAAGGATAGGATGGTAGATAGCTGGAAAATCGAAGTCCTTTTGCTACCTGTTTTAATCAAATTGCCAATGGGTTTTGGCTAATTAGCGGCAATTAGCTAATATATCTTTACTTCATAATTGAGTATGGAGACTTTCTATATTTCGTCTGATCAGCAGTTGATCTGTTTCGGTGCGAGCTAACCCGAGGGCAGTTTGATAGTGCGCAAGAGCCACTTTAGCATCTACAGCAGCATAGAGTTTGCCCAAAAGTGAAAAATAGAACTGATTATCCCTGAGATTTAGTTTTTCAGCTTCTTCGATAGCATGATTTGCTCCGGATACTTTGGAAAGTGCGTAGACTCTATTGAGGGCGGCTATCGGGGAATATTCCAACTGAAGCAAATGATCATAGCTTTGCAGGATTTGTTCCCATTTAGCTGGGGTATCTTCCTTTTGGGTATGCCAGGCTGCTATTCCCGCTTCCAAATGATATTTTGAAAGATGGTTCCCTGTCGCAGCATTGTTGAGAAAGTAATTTCCCCGTTCGATAAGCTCTTGGTTCCAAAGATTTTCATCTTGTTCATGGTATAGTACACTTTCTCCCAGCTTGTCGGTTCGGGCATCAAAGCGGGAAGAGTGAAAACACATGAGTGCCATCAATGCATTTACCTTTGGAGAATTTGTGGCTGCATTTTGGATAAGCATGTAATTCAGTCGCATTGCTTCCATACAAAAGTCCTTTCTGAGGTTGGTTTGCTGTGAAGTGGAATAATAACCTTCCGAGAACAAAAGATATAGTGTAGTCAGGACAGTTTCCAATCTTTCAGCGATTTCTGATATACTCGGTTGGGAAATCGGGAGATCAGCTTCTTTCAGGGTTTCTTTAGCTCTTTTTATCCGCTTATATATGACCTCTTTATTGGTAACAAAAGCATCTGCGATTTCCTGTGCGCCAAAGCCACAAAGTAAATTTAGGGCTAATGCGATCTGGGATTCAGACGAAATGATGGGGTTGCATACTGCGAAAATCATTGCTAGCTGACTATCGGAGATATTTTGATAGGACAGATCCAACTCAAGTTCCTCGCTCAGTGAAGAATCTATTTTGATTTGTGGGACGAGCTTTGCTTCAAATAATTGATTCCGCTTCAGCTGGTTTTTTGTCTTGTTTTTGGCTACGGTATAAAGCCAAGCGGTTGGATTGTCCGGCAAACCATGATGGCTCCAGTTTTCTGTAGCAGATAGAAAAGTGTCACTGACGATATCTTCCGCCACTTCCACATGGGCTATACCAAAGAGATTGATTAAGACTGAAACGATCTTCTGGTATTCTTTGCGGAATAGGTGAGGGAGTAATTCTTCTTTTTCCGACATGCTTTGGGGCTACACAATAAAGTTTTCTATAAAATTAGAAGGGAAAAGCGATTTTTCTCGATCACTTTTCCCTCTTCTGTCAATGATCTGCTGGCATTTCTGCTTTTCTGATCTCTACATTTCCACCGAGTTCCAAGATAGGACATCCATTGGCTATCTCTGCAGCTTCATCATAGCTGGAGGCTTTGATGAATATCATGCCTCCAATAGCTTCCTTGATCTCAACGTACGGGCCATTAAGAATCTGATTCTTTGATTTCACTACTTTTCCTTCTCTGTCCCACCGCTGAATCGGACGGGAAAGTTTGTCTTGTGCGGATAATTCTGCAAACCAATCCTGCCATTGTTTCAAATGGTTTTGCAAACCTTCAGCAGACGGCTGGCTTTCCTTGGAGTTGAAATCTCTTCTGAATATCAATAAGAACTCTTCCATAGTATTTTTTTTAAAGTTACTGAATCAACCGAATTGGCCTACTGTATAAGAGCCTGCTTTTACGGGAAAAGCTGATTGCAACCGGTTCCAGGTGTTGATGGAAGTAGCAATCAATGTGAGATCGATCAATTCCTCTTCGGTGAAATGTCCACTTACCTTCGCATAGACTTCATCGCTGACTTTGGAAGCGGTGATTGCTTCTGCCCAGGCCAAGGCGGCTCTTTCGCGATCGGTATAGTAAGGAGTTTCTCTCCATGCACTTAATCCATACAGTCGCTGCTCTGTTTCCCCTGCTGCCCGGGCATCTTTAGAATGCATATCCAAGCAAAAGGCACATCCGTTAATTTGAGATACTCTGAAGACAAGCAGTTCTTGCAAGGATTTTTCAATACTTGATTTTTTCAGATAGGCTCCCATTGCATAGATTGGTTTTAGGCCATCTATTGCTTTTTCAAATAAATTAATTCGCTTTTCCATGATGTTAGAATTTTGATTGTTATACCTCTATGACAATCATATTTCCGAATCTGGACAAAAGTGAGATTTTTTATAGTTTTTTCTGAAAGCTTTAGAGCAGTTCCCATAGGCAGCTTATTAAGTTACTGAGGAAACTGAAGTAGCACTGGGTTTTATCAGTGAATTACCCACCCCCGGAACAGAGCCGATGGGTTGGGCTTCGGGGG
>NZ_LMXN01000018.1 GCF_001442615.1 Algoriphagus resistens
CCATTGCCTTGCACAGGCAATGGGCGATGTTTCGTTGGGTGCATTTTACAGTATGCTTGAATATAAGTCCAATTGGAACGATAGGGCATTCGTTAAAATCGACCGATGGTTCCCATCAAGCAAAAGCTGTTCAACCTGTGGATGGATAAAACAAGACTTAACCCTTTCCATAAGAGCGTGGGTCTGTGGATCTTGTGGTGAGATTCATGATAGGGATGTCAATGCGGCAAAGGAGAACATCTTAACACAAGGTATAAACGTATTGTCTGGTTGTGGGATACAGTCGGACACAAAACAAAAACGGGATGAGGCGTTGCCATTGGGCGAGTCTATGATCCCCGAAGCCCAACCCATCGGCTCCGGCCGTGGGTGGGTAATTCACCTAGTAAATCTCGGGCACTTATAGCACTATGTAGTATCATTTAACTCAAGGCATCGTGAAAAATTATTCCCAGCGTATGTCTTTCACCTGCAAGAACCTCACTGATTCCATGTTTCATATTTACCCGATAATAGCCCTTCGAACCTTTCACAGGACGAAAATTAGTTGTGAAAATCAGCATATCACCTTTTTTTGGTTTTAATACGGTAGCTTTTGATTGTGCCCGGGGAGTTTGTTGGGTCAATACAAATTCACCTCCTTTGAAATCCTTATCAGGTTGATTTAAAAACAGGACAACTTGTATCGGAAAGTATATATCCCCATACAAATCTTGATGTAAGGTATTGTACCCGCCTTTACCGTATTTCAATATCAAAACGGTTGCTTTTTCTTGGCCATGTGAATGGCACTGCTCCAGAAGTTGCTGGTGGGTATCCGGAAATATCTTTTCTATTTTTAATGCCTTCATCCAAAGGTTTGCAATAGATGCAAGTTTGGGGTAGACACTTTCTCTGATACTTTGTATGGGGTCGGGCAATGGATAATTGAAGTATTTGTATTCGCCTAATCCAAATCTGTAACGTTCCATCACTACTGTTTTTCTGTACAATTGATGGGTGTTGTACCCTCTTATCAGTTCATCGCACTGATCGTTTGTGAGAAGGTTTGGCACTATGGTAAACCCCTTTTCGTGCATTTGCTCAGCTATTTCCAACCAATTAAAGGAAGCTATTTTTTCTTTCATTGTATCGTATTTGATAATTCTCCATAAGCTACTATTACTGTCCTGAGCAGGCAGGAGGTGTCCATGGATACTATTGCAGTTATATTTTTAATTTTCTTTCCGGCAACTGTATTCCCGGTTCAACTGATGCTGCCTGTGATGAAATCTACGTTGTGTCTGATTTTTTGCATTTCTGTTTGCGCTGATATGAATACAAAGGTTCACCGGATGACATGAAGATAAAACCCGAAACTTGCTCACTTCATACTGCATTTGCTCGCATCTTTTTGGCTAGAACTACCATCAACAGAAATGATAGGTGTTCGCCTGCGAACAAAACACTGTTCCTTCGGACAGGATAAAAATGTGAAATACTGTTAATTAAGCCTCGCAGGCTTTTTTTGGCATTGGCACAATCTCTGAAAAAGTACCGGAAGAATATGACTGAATCCAATTTGCTATGAACTTCTCTAAAATCTCCGCCTTTGTCCTTCTACTTTTCCTGTTGGGCACTACAGCACAGGCACAATCCGAAACCCATACTCCAGGAGCCTTCACCGGGGTGGAATCCAGTGGAAGCTGGAATGTTTACATCACTATCGGCTCCAAAGATGAGGTAAGACTGGAGTCCAATGGTTTTGACCTCAGTAAAGTGATCACAGCCGTGAACAACGGTAAGCTGGAAATCAAACTGGAGAAAGGAAACTACAGAAATGTCAATTTTGATGCTTATGTGACGGTGCGGGAACTGGAAAATATAGGTTCGGGTGGATCTGGCGATATGATCGTAGAATCAGCTATTAACTCAGACAGATTGAATATCGGCCAATCCGGAAGCGGAAATTTGAAATTAAAAACCATAAATGTAGGCTCACTCCATGTGGGTATGAGTGGCTCCGGAAATTTGTTTATAGAAGGCGGGAATGCTGACACTGCCGATATCGGCCAGTCTGGATCAGGAGATTTCAACGGATTGGAAGTAATGGCTAATTCGGTTAAAATAGGCAAATCTGGATCTGGCGACACTTCCATTGGAGCAAGCGAAAAATTAACTGTGGGCTCTTCTGGCTCCGGAAATGTGTATTACAAAGGCGATCCTGACAATAAGAAAATAGCAAGCTCTGGCTCAAGCAAGGTGATTAAGAAGTAGTAAGAGCCAAGACACTTAGGTGAAAAATAGGACGTGAGGTTTGAACTATGCAAACTAATGGAAAAAGACTTCGACTTACATGCCTTTGGCAGTCTAAAAGCTCAGGCTGACACAACTTACTAAAGGCTCCATATCAACTTTACAATCTTGAGGTTTTACCATCTTCCAATCCTTAATTAATCTTTCAATCCAAACAATATGCTCAGAAACTACCTTAAAATATTGATCAGAAATACACGGAAAAATCCACTCTACATGTTTATCAATGTGTTTGGACTTGCCGTGGGAATGGCCGTGAGCATCCTTATATTCCTTTTTGTACAGCATGAACTGAGCTACGACACTTACAACGTCAAATCGGAGAGAATATATAGAATTTCCAGAAGTTGGAGTAATGCCAATGGGGAGGTGAGCTTGCATCTAGGTCATTTGGCTCCACCTTTCGGGCCATTGATCAAGGCGGACTTTGAAGATCAGGTAGAAGAGGTTGTCAGGTTTTTTAATGCAGGGCTTCTGATTAAATCCGGTGAGAACTCGTTTGTGGAAGATGAGTTTTTCTTTGCGGATCCAGAAGTGTTTGATGTGTTTTCCTGGAGAATGCTGGAAGGAGATCCGAAAACTAGCCTTATGGAGTCAGATGGAGTTCTGATCTCTGAGGATATGGCCAGAAAATATTTTGGGGATACAAAGGTCATAGGAAAGGAGTTCTTGGCAGAAGTGGATGGTATGACTATGACGTTCCAGGTTCGTGGGGTTTTTGAGAATATTCCTGACAACTCGCACATGCACCCGGATTTTATAGCATCTATGAATCCTGTGGTTCAGTTTTATGGTGGGTTGGAGCCGTTTATGAAGAATTTTGGTTCCAATAATTTTTCTACTTATGTCTTAGTGAAAGAAGGTTATGATTTCAAAGCCTTGGAGTCTCAGTTGCCGGCAATGATTGACCGTAATATGGGAGAAGCACAGGCAGGCATCCCGATGTCCAAAACAACAGCTTTAACCCTTTGGCCACTTGAAGATATCCATCTTTATTCCAACCTGGATTCGGAGATTGAGGCTAACAGTAATATAGACTACGTGTATATTTATCTGGCGGTCGCTCTGTTTATCCTGCTGATTGCCTGCATCAACTTTATGAATTTATCCACTGCCAGATCATCGATGAGGTCTATGGAAGTCGGCTTGCGCAAAGTGATGGGAGCGGACAAAAGCCGCCTGATCAGGCAGTTTATGGGAGAGTCGATAATGATGACGATTATTTCCATGATTTTCGCGCTTGTCTTGGTGTATTTATTTTTACCTGTTTTTTCCAATTTTACGGGCAAAGAACTTAGTCTCAACTTCCTGCAAAACCCTGAGTATATTTTAGCCTTAATTGGACTGGTGGCAATTGTGGGGTTGATCTCCGGAAGCTATCCTGCCTTGTTTCTTTCTGGTTTTTCTCCTGCCAAAGTACTAAAAGGGGCTTTCAAAGCGGGGAAAGGCCATGAGAAGTTCAGAGCTGTATTGGTAGTAGGGCAATTTGCGATATCCGTTGTGCTGATTGTAGCGGTACTTGTGGTAGTAAGGCAATTGGATTTTATGCAAAGCAAGGATCTTGGATTTGAAAAAGAGGACATTGTACTGCTTCCCTCCAGCCCTTCCATTGAAGAAAATTATTTGATACTCAAGGATAGGTTGGAGAGGCACCAAGGAATCAAATCTGTCAGTATTTCCAGCCGGGCACCATCCGGAAGACTGTTGGATTCCCAAGGAGGTACTGCGGAAGTCGATGGTGAAATGAGCCAACTCAACGTGCGGGTAGCGGATATCGAAGTCAGTCATAATTTCCTGGACACCTATGGAATTCCGATTGTGGCGGGAAGAGACTTTGACTATAATCTGGCAAGTGATTCTACAGAGGCCTTTATTTTGAATGAAGTTGCGGTCAGAGAGATAGGTTGGGCAAATCCGGAAGAAGCCATCGGTAAAAAATTCCTGTATGGCGGGCGACGTGGTTTTGTGACAGGTGTAATGAAGAATTTTCATTTTGAATCCTTACACCAACCGATTGTGCCTATCGTATTTATGGTTTCCCAAGACAGGAATAACCAGGTTAGCCTGAAGATAGATTCTGAAAACAAGGAACAGACCTTAGCATACTTAAAAGAGGAATGGGCCGCTTTAAGACCGGACTTTCCCTTCGAACCGACCTTTGTGGATGAAGGATTCAACAGACAATATGAAGCTGAAGAACGCGTCAAAGTCATCTTCACCTTTTTCTCTGGATTAGCGGTAATTATATCCATATTGGGCTTATTAGGTTTGACTACCTTCGCTACCCAGCAGCGGACACGCGAAATCGGCATAAGAAAAGTGATGGGTGCAGAAACCATGAATATCCTGATTTTGCTGGGTAAGGACTTCATAAAGTTGGTTTTAATTGGATTTCTGATCGCCATACCTATTTCCTGGTTTGGAATGTCCAGTTGGCTAGAGGATTTTGCCTATAAGATCGGAATTAGCTGGACCGTGTTCCTGTGGGCTGGTTTGATAGCAGGAGCAATCGCCGCGCTCACCGTGATGTCCCAGTCACTAAAAGCGGCCTGGGCAGACCCAGTCAAGAGCATTAAGAGTGAGTGATATTTCAGTATCAAATAGCAAAATAGTAGAGTCAAGGGCCATGTATTAAAAAAAGGCGAAATTTAGATGTTAGTGCAACCTTGTGATGAATAACTGCATCTAATAATAGGAGGATAGAATTTATAGCTTTTTTAAAGCTAGCACTTTACCACCTTTTAACTTTATAACCACTAAATTTTCCGGTTTTAAAATTTCACAATCTTTCAATTACAATACAATGAAAACCTATTCAAAACTTATCGCGTTTGCAGTCTCTGCTTTGGTGATGGCATCCTGTGTACAGGCACAACAAACAGAAACCAGAACTCCTGGGCATTTTACCAAAGTACATTCCGGAGGTAGCTGGGAGGTAATCCTGACTGAAGGAAACAAAGATGAAATAAAAATAGAAGCCAGAGGGGTGAGTATGGACAAAGTCCGGACCGAGATTGATGGGGATGTATTGAGTTTGGGATTGGTGAAAGGAAATTATAACAACGTGAAGTTGAAGTTCTACGTCACCTACCAAGAACTGGAAGGAGTAAAATGTTCTGGCTCTGGAACTATGGAGGTGAATTCTCCTGTGCGCTCAGAAGAGTTTTATGCAGCTCTTTCCGGATCAGGCGATATCATGATGGACATGCTTGAGGCGGAAGAGCTTTCTGTTTCTATATCTGGTTCTGCTGACCTTAAGATCAAGGGAGGAGCGATAGATCAGGCTGAAATCAAACAATCCGGCTCCGGTGATTTTCACGGGGAAAACCTTGCAATCGGTGTTTTGGAAGTAAGCAAGTCAGGTTCTGGTGATACGCATGTAGGTGATCTAGGCAAAGTATCGCTAAGCGCTTCAGGATCTGGAGACGTGATTTACTCTGGTTCTCCCACTATAGGGGATATTAGAACTTCAGGTTCAAGTAGTTTAAGAAAACGGTGAATCTTAAAAGCCTATTTTTCAATCCCTCAAGCGAAAGTTCGAGGGATTTTTTCTGAAAGTATTAATGGTTTAAGCAGTGAAATTAAAGTGCTAAAAGCCCTAGCTATTAAAGCCCAGCTCGACAGAGCTGGGCAATAGAGAAGATAGATTCCGCAAAGGGTGCTTCTACTGTATTACTTTTTATGATGGAATTGGATGCCTGAAAACCAGAGTTATCAAAGCCTATCCCATCGGGATGGATGAGCAATCTATAACTTTGGCGCAAGCCACATGACTTGTGCAAGGAGGCTATACAGTCTTAGAACCGCCCATTTATAATGCTAGTAGAAGTCCAAAGACTTCATATCGAAGGTTTAAGGCGTCAGACTTAAACCAGATTAGTTAGGTTTAAAAAATTTGGAAAATGCAACTAAATTCAGTTACTTTGAGTTTATGTCTAAGAAGGAAAAACTGATCGTCAGGTTTTTGGGCGTGCAATCAGACTTTCATTATGACGAGATGGTTAAACTGCTTGGGTACTTTGGTTTTAAGGAAGTAAAGAAAGGCAAGACCTCTGGTTCGAGGGTGAAATTCGAGAACGATGAAGGGATTCCTGTTATGCTTCACAAACCTCATCCAAGCGGAATCATGAAACAATATCAAATGAAACAGGTCAAGGAACTATTGGAGTTATGAAAAATCTGGAATACAAAGGGTATACGGGCAGCATTGAGTACAGTCCTGAGGATAGTCTGCTCTATGGGAAAGTGTTGGGAATCAGGGGGATTATATCCTACGAAGGAGAGACCGGAAAATATCTTGAAGAGGATTTTAGAGAGGCCGTAGATGCTTATCTGGCTGATTGTAAGGAAGCGGGGAAATCTCCTGAGAAGCCGTTTAAAGGCAGTTTCAATGTAAGGATACCGGCTACCTTGCATCAAAGGGCTGCTATATTGGCCATGGAGGCCAAGACCTCCCTGAACAACTTTGTGGCCGAAGCGATCCGATATAGGGTCGACAAAGAACCTGCCTGATTATTTTGTCAAATTCAAAGCAGAATTCATCGATGAAATAGAAAATATCCGTATTTTTTTTCATCTGAATTCTCACTTTTTTGCAGTGGATTTAAAGGGCCGAAAGCCCAAGCTATTAAAGCCCAGCTCGATAGAGCTGGGCAATAGAAAAGACAAAAACTCGCCATAAGCTCTGAAAGAGCGGAATCCGACGTACGCATGTTTCTTTAACCACAAATATTCCGCAAAGGGCTCGGCTACTATTTTTAATGATGAATGCCGAGTATTCAAAGTTGAATAATGAGATGAC
Organism: Algoriphagus resistens; assembly: GCF_001442615.1. Classification (GTDB taxonomy): domain Bacteria; phylum Bacteroidota; class Bacteroidia; order Cytophagales; family Cyclobacteriaceae; genus Algoriphagus; species Algoriphagus resistens. The sequence continues at coordinate 7,097 of NZ_LMXN01000018.1, forward strand.
AGTTGACACTAGGGAATAGGCTGAATCTTGAGGTAAATTTCATGAAATTAACTTCCAATTTGACGAACTAATCCGGTCGTAATTGCGTCATTGACTAGAGAACCTTAACAGTTTTTCATGGAAGTTTTTCCTTCAAAAACCAATTGCTTGTAGTCCTATGGATGATCTTTTTGCCGCCAGATCCCAAATGGCCCTTTCGCTGGGATTTCACATTATTTTTGCCTGCATAGGGATGGTGATGCCTTTTTTCATGGCGACCTCACATTTCAAATTTCTTAAGACAAAAGATCCTGTTTATAAGGATCTCACTAAAGCCTGGAGCAAGGGCGTGGCAATTTTCTTTGCCACGGGTGCCGTGTCAGGTACCATGCTTTCCTTTGAATTGGGTTTGCTTTGGCCAGAGTTTATGCTTCATGCCGGCCCTATATTCGGAATGCCTTTTTCCCTGGAAGGAACGGCATTTTTTATTGAAGCGATTGCGCTGGGATTTTTCCTGTATGGCTGGGGTAAATTTAACCCTTGGTTTCACTGGTTTACAGGTGTAATTGTGGGAATCAGCGGCTTGGCCTCAGGGATTTTGGTAGTGGCGGCAAATGGTTGGATGAACAGTCCAAGTGGTTTTGATTATGTGAATGGGGAATTCCTCAATATTGATCCTATCGCGGCCATGTTTAACGATGCATGGTTTACCCAATCGCTACACATGACATTGGCTGCTTTTGCGGCGACAGGATTTGCTGTGGCGGGAATCCACGCTTATTTATTAATGAAAGGAGAGAATAAGACCTTTCACAAGAAAGCATTTACCATCGCCATAGTTTTTGGAGCCATTGCTGCAGTCCTTCAGCCTATTTCAGGGGATATTTCTGCAAAAGATATTGCAATTCGGCAGCCTGCGAAATTGGCGGCCATGGAAGCGCATTACCATACTGAACAGAGCGCGGATTTGATCATCGGAGGAATTCCCGATGAGGAAGCCAAGGAGGTGAATTATGCCCTTCGTATTCCCGGAGCCCTGAGCTTTCTGGCGCATGGGGATTTTGATGCTGAGGTGAAAGGCTTGGATCAGTTTGCTGAGGAGCATCATCCTCCGGTTACGGTCACGCACTTTGCCTTTCAGATTATGGTAGGCTTGGGAATGATTCTGGTTGGCTTGAGTTTGCTGTATTTCATTTCCAGTTGGAAAAAGAAAAGCTGGCAGGCTCAGCCCTGGTTTTTATGGCTTTTCGCTTTAGCTACCCCCTTGGGATTTATAGCCCTGGAAGCTGGATGGACGGTGACTGAGGTGGGAAGGCAGCCTTGGATCATCTATGAGATCATGCTGACCAAAGATGCGGTGACACCTATGCCGGGTATCCGATATTCCTTCTACATCTTTACAGCGATTTATCTTTCCCTTTCTGCAATTGTTGGCTTCTTGCTCGTGCGGCAGATTAAGGCAGTTTCTCAAAAGCCACCCTTGAAACACAGTACATCCGCCGACTCTTAACCTGATCTTATGCTGTACGTTGTCATCATTTTTCTTTGTTTATCCCTGGTCATGTACGTGATCTTGGGCGGGGCTGACTTCGGGGCCGGAATACTGGAACTATTCACTCCTTCTAGTATGCGGGATAGATTTCGGGACACTACTTATAAGACCATTGGGCCAATCTGGGAGGCCAATCATATGTGGCTGATTATTACCATTGTAATCCTTTTTGTAGGTTTTCCACGGATCTACACTATGCTTTCGGTTCATTTGCATATTCCACTGGCACTGATGCTGATTGGGATTATCGGCAGGGGAACTGCCTTTGTTTTTAGGCATTATGATGCCTATCAGGATGAAATGCAGAAAGTTTACAATCTCATTTTTACCTATTCCAGCTTTATTACCCCATTATTTCTGGGGCTGACTTTCGGAGCAGCGGTGGGTGGAGAAATCGATCCTGAGGCCAGGACTTTTTACGGGGCATATATCCATCCTTGGTTTAACCTTTTTAGCCTGGCAGTTGGACTGTTCACGGTGGCAATTTGTGGATTTTTGGCAGCAGTTTTCTTGGTAGGAGAGGCTAGAAAGGTGGAGGTTCGAAACCTTATTATTAAAAAAGCAAAGCTTTTTATGATTTTGGCTGTAGTGGCAGGGGGATTGGTTTTTATTTCTTCTATCATCGAGGATGTGCCTTTAGTAGATTTAATTCTGACCGAATGGATTACCATCGGGGTATTGCTTCTTGCAACTGGGGCCATGATTTTGCTATGGTTTAAGTTGGGAAAAGGAAATCGGAAGCTGGATCGATTTCTAGGAGGATTTATAGTTTCGGCTATATTACTGGCTTTTGGTTACCATTACTATCCGGATATTATTATCGTAAAAGCTGGAGAAAATCTTTCGCTGTTTAATTCAGCTGCACCCGAGAACTCCATTTCTTCACTGGCTTGGGCATTGATGATCGGGAGTGTGTTTATTCTGCCAGCACTTTTTTATTTACTGTATAGTTTTCAGAAACCGAAGGTGTTGGAATAGCATACTAGATCGGCAAGCAATCCTGTCTGTCGAGAGTAGGAATCTCCAAGTTTTTAAGATTTGCAAATGACGATATACTGGGGCTTGGATAATCTTTGAGATTAAACCCCTAAAGGTTAGGGCTTCAATCCTTACAAATAGCGAATGATAAAGTATTATAAAGCAGTGTAACCTTACAACCTTCTATCCTACAACTTTTTTCCTTTTGCCCGAGAGCGAACAAAACTGTCCGAGAAAAATTGTGAATGAATCAAGAATGTCCATTTACAGCCGGATTTCATCATTTTTTTTAATGGCATGCTAATGGGAATTAGAGACTCATTATCAACAGTGAATCTTACTCCCACACGTATGAAACTCTCAAAAATAGCCTCAGCATCCCTGCTTATAGTTTTGTTATCTGTACAGTTCGCGGCTTTTTCAGCGGATTTCAAGGTAGATCCCTACCTCACTAAAGAGTTCACAATCAAGGGTTCAGGTAATCTCAAAGTAGAAACCTCAGGTTCCTCAGTTGCTGTCACCGGTGCAGGAGGAAATCAAGTGATCGTCGATATGTATGTGAAGCTGAATGGACGGGAAATAGAAATTGAAGACGCGGAAGTAGAACGGGAACTGGACAACTATAACCTGGATATCAGCCAGAGTGGAAATACTATTTCTGTAATCGTGAAAAAGAGAAATAACAGCAGTCGAAATAAATTGAATCTATCATTCAAGATCCAGGTACCTACCGAAATGTCTTCCCAATTTCAATCCAGCGGAGGATCGATTTCAGTTGATGGGTTAAACGGAGAGCAGGAGATAGCAACCAGTGGAGGAAGCATCCAAGTGGTAAACAGCAGCGGATACGTGAATACACACAGTTCCGGGGGCTCTTTTAGACTTGAAAACTTCGAAGGAAATGTAGATGTGCAGACTAGTGGAGGTTCGATAAAGGTAAACCAGCTTACCGGTGATCTGAAAGTGAATACTTCTGGAGGCAGCGTCAATTTAGCGGATATCAATGGTAGCATTTCAGCAAATACCAGCGGGGGATCTATCCGGGCCGAGCTTTCCAATGTGGAGAAAGAACTTACCATGAAGAGCAGTGGGGGAAGCATTACCGCGGTTGTTCCGGATGGTTTGGGCCTTGACCTTGATCTTAGTGGAGGAAGGGTAAATTCTAAACTTTCCAATTTCAGCGGAGAAGTCAAAAAGGATAGAATTCTGGGTAAAATCAATGGAGGAGGGGTTCCGGTAACCATGCAGAGCTCCGGTGGAAGTATCAATCTGGAGTTTAATTAGTATTGAGTATAAAGTAACAAGGCTTAAGTGTTTAGTGTCTAGACTGCTAAAGCCCAGTATAAGGGAAAGCCTTCGATGTCAGGAATAAGGAAGGTTGAAAGCCACTCTTTTAACTTTCCAACATTAAAAACTTCACCACTTTCCAACTTTTAATACCAATATTTTAATTTTCAATCATGTTCAAAACCTACCTGAAAATAGCCTGGAGAAGCCTGAAGAAGAATAGGTTGGTGTCGTTCATCAATATTCTGGGACTGGCATTGGGTATAGCTACATGCTTGGTGATTAGTCTGTATGTGATTGAGGAATTTAGCTATGACCGTTTTTTTACAAATTCAGAGCGGATTTTCAGAGTTACCCTAGATGCTAGGATTGGAGAGCAAGCGCTTAAGGAAGCCAGCGTAATGGCTCCTGTCGCAGAAACTTTTAAAGAGGAAATACCTGAGGTAGAAATAAGCACCAGAGTCTTGAATCTACATTCCAATACTAAAGTCAGGATTGGGGAGAAGGTTATCAGAAAAGGCAATACGGCTTTTGTGGATCCTAATTTCTTCGAAGTTTTTGACCTACCATTTACTAGCGGAGACCCTGCCACCGCACTTGCTAAGCCTAACTCGATAGTACTTACAAAAGTACAAGCTACCGCTCTTTTTGGAAAGCAAAACCCCATTAATCAGGCAATCAAACTGGAAGGGATTGGGCACTATTCAGGCCAATATATAGATTTGTCCGGGGATTATACTGTCACCGGGATAATCGAAAACATCCCTGAAAATTCCCATTTCGATTTTGCTATGCTTGCATCTATGCTGGGTAATCCGGATTCCAAAAATCAAAGCTGGCTCTCAGGAAATTACATCACCTACTTGCTGCTGGATAGAGGCGCGAATGCTGATCAAGTGGAAGCTAAATTTCCTGTGCTTACCAAAAAATATATGGAGGATCAGATGAAGCAAGGTTTGGGACTTGGTTTTGATGAGTTCTTTGAAAAAGGAAACCACGTCTATCTAAAACTTCAGGCGCTTACGGATATTCATCTGACTAATCAGTTTGCAGGAAAAGGCGACTTTGAAGCTGGGGGAGATATGCAGACGGTATTGATTTATTGTGCTATTGCAGTTTTTATGTTGCTGGTTGCCTGTATCAATTTCATGAATCTTTCTACTGCCGGGGCCTCTCAACGGGCTAAGGAAATAGGAGTTCGTAAAGTCATGGGATCCGGCAAGCAGGATCTTATCTTTCAGTTTTTGTCAGAATCACTTATTGCTGTTTGCATTGCTATGGTTTTAGGGATTTTGCTGGCCAAACTAGCACTTCCGTTTTTCAATGATTTTGCTGACAAATCCCTTTCACTTGCGTTCTTATTCCAACCTATAGTTCTCCTTTCCCTTATTGCCCTCATTCTTCTGGTCACACTGATGGCAGGCGGGTATCCTGCATTCTTTCTTTCCGCATTTCAGCCTATAGAATCCTTGAAGAAGAAAATTTCCAGAAGCAATAGAAGCGGTTTGAGAAGTAGTCTTGTAGTATTTCAATTCTCGGTTTCAGTGGTACTGATCATCGGTACTCTGGTGGTTTCCCAACAGATGAATTACATCCAGAATAAAGACCTGGGTTATGATAAAGAGCAATTGATTGTCCTGCGGGATGCGGGACTTTTGGGAGAGCATCTGGATGTATTCCGGGATAGACTGAAATCAGATCCTCGGATTAAAAATGTCACTAAATCCGCCTTTATACCCTCTGGCCCAACTGATACAAACAGCCAAAATCTGGTAACGGATGAATCCACGTCAAGCACTTTACGGATGATCCAATATGGGATTGATGAAGAATATATCCCTACACTTGGGATGGAAATGGTGGCTGGGAGAAATTTCTCCTTAGGGCTAGGTTCGGAAGAGAATAACATAATTATCAATCAGACTGCAGCCAAGAAACTGGGGATCGAGGATGATCCGATAGGACAGGTTTTTGAAAAAAGAACCGATAACCAAGGTGGTAGAGAAGAGGTGAAAATTGTGGGGGTAGTGAAGGATTTTGTGGCCAGATCCCTTAGAGAACCTATTAAGCCTCTGATGATGGTTTACAATCCCTACTATAGTCTGATCCTCAAAGTAGAAAAATCGGAGCTTCAGCCTTTGCTCTCAGACATGGAGCAAACCTGGAATGGCTTTAATACAGGAGAGGCTTTTCACTATGCTTTTTTGGATGAATTGTATAATGAGACCTACCTACAGGAGGCGAAGATGGGCTCTTTCCTTACGGTGCTTTCCCTGATGACAATTTTCGTAGCATGTTTAGGTTTGTTTGGGTTGGTGACTTTTACTGCTGAGCAGCGGATCAAAGAAATCGGTATCCGAAAAGTATTGGGTTCTACTGTACATCAAATAGTTGCAATGCTCGCCAAGGACTTTATCAAGCTGGTCGGAATTTCCTTGATCATAGCCTTCCCCGCAGGCTATTTCTTTATGGATATGTGGCTTGAGAATTTTGCTTACCATATCGATATAGCCTGGTGGATTTATGCCTTGGCGGCGGGCATTACCCTGCTTATTGCTTTCGGTACAGTCTGTCTTAGAAGCGTAAAAGCGGCATTGATGAACCCGGTGGATAGTCTGAAAAGTGAATGAGATGAGTATTAAGTAGCTAGTATCAAGACATAGAATTTAAGATGTTTGAACCAAGATTTGAGAAAATAGATATCAGACAAGATAATTTAAGAGAGCAATGATTACCCGCCAACCCGTGGAACAATATAACCTTAAAACTTAACCACTTTCCAATTTTACAATCTTACCACTTCTTTGCACCTAATCTTCCAATCTTTCAATTTTCAACTATTTCAATCCTCTCAAAATGCTCAAAAACTACTTTAAAATCGCCTGGAGGAATATAGTCCGAAGCAAAGGATATGCTCTTATAAATATTGGTGGATTAAGTATAGGAATGGCTTCTGCAATTCTGATTCTTCTATGGGTGCAGAATGAAGTAAGTATGGATAGGAATCATCCTAAGTCCGACCGTATTTACAAAACGTACAATAGAGACACCTTCAGTGGGGAACGTTGGGTATGGGGCTCATCACCAAAAATTTTGGGTCCCACCCTTAAAAAGGATTATCCGGAAGTAGAGCAGGCGGTGAGAATTAATAATGCCAATTTCCTCTTTACAATAGGAGATAAGAAATCTAACGAATCAGGGGTCTTTGTCGATCCTGAGTTCTTGGATGTTTTTGATTTTCCTGTGCTTGAAGGGAATAGTTCCACTGCCTTGGGTGATCCCTATAACATGGTGGTGACTGAAGATTTTGCCAGGAAGCTTTTTGGTGAGCAAGACGCTGTGGGCCAAACAGTAAAAATCGACAGTACTGATATTTTTACAGTAACTGCAGTGCTGGAGAACATCCCCAATACTACCCGCTTTCAGTCGGATTTTTTTCTCTCCTGGGAATACATGAAGAAACTGGGCTGGGATGACGAATGGTGGGGAAACAATTCCGTGGAGACCTTTGTCTTACTTACAGAGAATGCCTCTCTGGAGTCATTTAATGAAAAAATAGAAAGCATTACCAAGGAGCATACAAATGGGGAATCTTCCACAGAAGTTTTTACCTATCCACTCTCGCAAATCCACCTCTACGGCAAAAGCGAGAATGGCAGGCTTGTAGGAGGCCGGGTGGTGACGGTGCGGATGTTTGCATTTATCGCCGTGTTTATTCTTGTCATTGCATGTATCAACTTTATGAATCTCAGTACAGCCCGAAGTGAAAAGAGGGCAAAAGAAGTGGGTTTGAGAAAAGTGGTAGGCGCAAGAAAAACATCACTAATAGCACAGTTTATAGGAGAAAGTACATTGATCGCCTTTATTGCAGGGATTTTAGCAATTCTAATTGTTGAGCTGACTCTGCCATCTTTCAATACGTTGGTCGATAAGCAGCTTTTTATTTCCTATGGCAGTTACGTTTTCTGGTTGCAATTGATTGGTTTTATATTGCTCACAGGGCTTCTGGCAGGAAGTTATCCTGCATTCTTTCTTTCCTCATTCAGCCCTGTGAATGTCTTGAAAGGCACGTTCAGATCTGCCGCATCTGCGGTTAATCCACGCAAAATATTGGTAGTGTTGCAGTTCAGCTTTGCCATCGTGCTTATAGTCTCCACCATCATCATCCAGCGTCAGATCAGCCATGCCCAAAAAAGGGAGCTGGGTTATGATAGGGACAACCTTATCTATGTAATGATGCAAGGTGACATTGAGAAACACTATGGCGCCATCAAACAATCTCTGCTTAACAGTGGGGCTGTCCAGGCAATGACTAAGTCTATGAGCCCGATCACCCAGCGTTACAGCGACGGTTGGGGCTATTCTTGGGAGGGCAGCACCCCGGAAGATGAGAAACTTGATTTCATCAGATTCAGTACAGATGCAGATTTCATGAAAGTGATGGGAACTGAGTTGGTTGAGGGAAGGGATATCGATATCCATCAGTTTCCAAGTGATTCGACTGCCATTTTGTTAAATGAAACTGCTGTGAGAAAAATGCGATTGGAAAATCCACTTGGACAGATCGTATCTGACGGAGATGACAACTACACTGTTGTAGGTGTTATTAAGGATTTTATTTTTGAATCCCCCTATGATCCCGTCAATCCTTTAATGGTATTTGGGCCTTCTTCCTGGTTTGGTGTGGTACATATACGCCTCAAAGCAGACCAGCCTGTCGCTGAGAATATCGCTTCAATTCAGGGAGTTTTTGAGGACTTCAATCCAAATTTCCCCTTCGAATATCATTTTGTAGATGAGCAATACGCAAGGAAATTCAATGATACTAGGCGTACCGCCAGCCTCTCAATACTTTTCACCATACTTACTATTGTGATTTCCTGTCTAGGGTTATTTGGCCTTTCCACTTATATGGCTGCAAATCGGATCAAGGAAATCGGCGTGCGAAAAGTATTGGGGGCAAGTGTGGGAAGTATCTCTTTATTGCTTTCCAAGGATTTCTTAAAGCTTGTCGGGATCGCGTTTCTCCTGTCCGTTCCGGTGGCTTGGTACGTCATGGATCAATGGCTTGAAAATTATCAATACAGTGTGGGGATAGAATGGTGGGTGTTTTTCGCCACAGGTACGGCTACGATGCTCATTGCTTTATTTACGGTAGGGTTTCAGTCGATCAAAGCGGCTTTGACCAATCCGGCAAGAACGCTGAAGAGCGAGTAATAGTAATATCAAGTAGCAAGACGAAAGTAGCTAGATAGGATAGCCTAGAGTTAAGAACCAAGTGCCAAAAAAGAATATAGGCATGAGATAATTAAGAGAGCAATGATTACCTGTGGGCCGGTGGAATAGTATAAGTTTAAAACTTTACCACTTTCCTGCTTTACAACAACTTCTTTTTACCTAATCCTTCTGAAAATGCTCAAAAACTATATCAAAATCGCTTGGAGAAATTTCATCAATCTAAAATCCTTTGGGATTATCAATCTGGTTGGATTGACTGCGGGTACTGTCTGTAGCTTGGCTATACTTCTTTATGTTCAGTCACAATTTGGATTTGAGGAGCAGTTTGACAATTTCGAAAATATCTACAAAGTCACCACTTTTATCAACAACAGAGGAGAGTTTCCGGATTCTGAATTGATTTCAGCCAGTCCATCCATAGGGCCAGGTTTAGTAGAGGATTTTGAAGAAGTCATTCGCCAGGCGAGGGTAGTAACTATGGGTGGAGAGTTCCTTATGAAACCGGAAGGATCGGACAGGTCTTTTTTCGAATCCAATAGCTATTTGGTGGATTCTACATTTTTCGATTTGTTCAGCTTTTCCCTGATCGAAGGGAATCTGAAAACCGCTTTGAAGGAACCTAGAAGCTTGGTGCTTTCATCTGGGCTTGCTGAAAAGCTTTTTGGGAAAGGCAATTCTGCCTTTGGAAAACAAATCCAGCTTACCAGTGGTGATGATGATCTGTCTGCCAAAGTCACGGCAATTTTTGATGAAACGGTAGGTAGTACCCACTTAAACCCCAACTTCATGCTAAGTATGTCGAGTACTGGCCTGGGGAACTTTGTATTGACCAACAATGGCTGGGCAGGAAACAATTTTGTTCATACATACCTGGAACTCCATCCGGAGGCCAATCCCAATGACTTAATTAAAAAGCTACCTGATTTTTTGCAAAGACACGGCGCCGAACAGCTCAAAGCCGGGAATATGGACAAAACGTTGGGTCTGTTTCCGATTAAAGATGTAAATCTGAAATCCACCAATTTTAGCCCTCCTCTGGGCAAAATTTCTGATATCAATTACTTATATATTTTGATTGCTATTGGCTTTTTTATCCAGCTAATGGCTTGTATCAATTACATTAATCTCACTACTGCGCAGGGTATGCGTCGAGCCAAAGAAATTGGAGTGAGGAAAGTAAATGGGGCTTCTACCAAATCGCTGATGTTTCAATTCGTTACAGAATCTATCTTCTTTTCTTTGCTTGCAGTGCTGTTTGCTATTCCGATTTTGATTTTAGCACTCCCGTACTTGAATCAGTTATTTGACAGCTCACTGATTATTCAAGATATATTATCTTTTAAAATGCTGGTTTCGATATCTCTGGTTGGGTTTACAACTGGAATCATCTCGGGAGCATATCCGGCATTTTATCTTGGTATGATCAATGTGAACAAAGTCTTTAAGGTCAAAAGCCAGTCTTCTAGATCTTCTTTCTCTCTTAGGAATGGACTGGTAGTTTTTCAGTTTGCGATGGTCTTTCTTCTCATTTATGCTGTTTCGGTAGTTTCCCAACAGCTAACTCATCTAAATGAAAAAGACGCCGGATTCTCTAAGAATCAGAAATTGGTGATTCCACTTAAGACCGCTTCCGCCTCAGCTAATTATGAAACGCTTAAAACTGAATTCGAAGCATTAGCCCAGGTGAACTCAGTCTCAGCCTGCGAATTTTATCCTTCCCAAAATATTTGGTACGACAATAAGATCTTCAAAAAAGGAACTTCTGTAAGTGAAGGCAAAGTAGTCCAATTGAACATGGCAAGAGAGAACTTCTTTGAGACCATGGGAATAGAACTTCTGGAGGGAAGATCAATTGCTGAAAATGACAGTAATCAGATGGTAGTGAATGAGACGTTTTTGAAAACTTTTGGAATCGCCCAAGAAGAAGCAGTGGGAACACTATTTGACCAATGGAGCTCGGATGGAGAAGTCAGTGAGCCTTGGGAGATAGTGGGTGTAATCCAGGATTACAATTACCTGTCGTTGAAAAGTGAGATTCTTCCCGTAGCCACTTTTTATAACACCCAACTTTCTAATGCTGTGGTAAGCTTCAATGCAGAAAGCCCTACTGAATTGCTAAGCACAATCGAAGAAAACTGGCAGGCTATTAATCCAGGAGTACCATTTGAATACTCCTTTTTAGATGAGGAGATGGCCAAAGTATATGCAGAGGAAGTACGCCTAAAAAAGGTAGCCTATACCTTCACCAGCCTTGCTATTTTGATCAGTCTGTTGGGGATTTGGGGACTGGTATCCTATAGTTTGGATCAGCGGACAAAAGAAATTGGAGTTCGCAAGGTTTTGGGCGCTTCCGTCACTGAATTGACCCAGTTGCTGTCCAAAGAGTTTGTTGTTTTGGTAGTAATTTCTATAGTGATAGGGGCACCTTTGGCATACCTGGCTATGGATTCATGGCTTTCTGGATTTGCCTATAAAATTAACAATACCAGCTTCTTATTGATTACCTCGGCAATTCTTACTCTTAGTGTAAGTATAGTCACGGTCATCTATAAAACTATCAACGCTGCAAATGCGAATCCCATCGATAGTATCATGAAAGAGTAGGCGGGAAGTTTTCGAAAATTCTATACTTTGCCCGAGAGCGAACAAAATTGTTCGAGCTGTAGATTTTTGAAATTCTAAATATGCCTTTTTGAGTGTTTTGAGACCATTTTAAGTGGCATAAAAGTAGACCTTACTCATGAGGTTAGCATCCAGAATCAAGAGATAAAAGTTCGGTTCATTGCGAGCGACGAAAGAGTGAAGCAATCGTTCAAACCTTATCACTTTAGAAAATTTCAAAATCATGCTGAAAAACTACTTTAAAATTGCCTGGAGAAATCTTTTGAAAGCGAAGGGTTTTTCATTTATAAATATTGCTGGTTTGAGCATTGCTATCGCAGCATGTATTCTTATTTCGATCTACATCCTTCATGAGACGAGTTACGATAAATCTGTCCCTAATTCAGCTAACATCTATCGTGTTGTAAACATGATAAATCTGGGTTCCACCACTGAGCTCGGCGTACATTTTTCTGCAAATATGGCACGTACAGTGGAGTCTGATTTTGATGAAGTGGAAAAGGCTGGGAGGATCATGGACAGCGATCTATTCTATGGAGCAGGAACCAACGAAATACAGATCGACGATGAGCAGATGCAGCATCATGAAGAAAAATTTGCTTACGCAGATCAGGCAATCTTGGATATTTTCAGTGTGCCAATGGTATTTGGCGATGCAAAGACTGCCTTGTCAGAGCCCAAAACCATACTAATTTCCGAGTCCGTATCCCAGAAATTCTTCAAAAATCAAAATCCGATCGGACATGTAATCTATTTAAACGGAAATCGGGAAGATCCCCACCGAATCACCGGTGTCATGCAGAATTTTCCGACCAATTCTCATTTGGACTACAACTATTTTTTAACCTTGTCAGGAGTAGAATTCGGTCAAGGTGAGCAGGATCGCTGGATTCAGTCTAATTATTACACCTATCTCACAGTCCGTCCTGATACGGATGTGACAGCTTTTAGCAAGGTACTCGGATCCACTATTATTGGCAAATATCTCAAACCGGCTATGCAGGCAGCCGGAATGACTTTGGCAGAGGGGCTCGAAGAGAAGGCTGACATATACCTTCAGCCGATGACGGATATCCACTTGTATTCTGCAAACATCGGTAAGGAATCAGGGTTTAGAAACGATATTAAAATCATCTGGATTTTTGGTACTGTTGCTTTGTTTATCCTGCTTTTAGCGTCGATTAATTTCGTGAACCTTTCCACTGCCAGATCAGCCAATCGAGCTAAAGAAGTTGGCCTACGTAAAGTAGTCGGATCAGGCCGAGCAAATTTAGTTGTTCAGTTTCTTGCAGAATCCATGCTCTTGACCCTCATTGCTTTTGTGCTTGGGGTCGTTTTAGCACAGTCGGTCATGCCGCTGTTTCAAGAAATGACCGGGATAGAGCTTGCTATGCCATGGGCAAATCCTTTTTTTATACCAGTACTTTTTCTTGCTGCACTATTGGTTGGCGGTCTTGCGGGATTTTATCCATCCCTTTATCTATCGGCATTTTCTCCTATCCATGTCCTGAAAGGGAAATTGAGATTGGGAAGTAAATCCGGAGGATTCCAGAGCAGTATGGTCGTGTTCCAATTCACCGTTTCGATCATCTTGATTATAGGCACGCTGATCATTAACGAGCAGATGTCTCACATTCTCAATTCAAAGATAGGTTTTGACAAGGAACAGGTGATTCAGCTATATGGCACCAATATGCTTGGAGACAAAGATGAGATTTTCAAGGACGAACTAGCTAGGATTAATGGGATAGAATCTGTGAGTATCAGTGATTATTTACCATTGGCAAATACCAAGAGAAATGGGAATCAATTTAACAATGAAGGAAAAGAAAATATAGAGGAAGGTATCTCTGGCCAGGTCTGGCAAATAGATGAAGACTATGTTGAGACACTTGGAATTGAATTGATAGCAGGTAGAAACTTTGATCCAAGTATAGCTTCAGATCAGGAAGCCACTATTGTAAATGAACAAATGGTAAAGGAGCTGGGATTGAGTGATCCAGTTGGTAAGAAAGTATCCCGATACGGGCAGCTAAATGAAATAATCGGAGTAGTAAAGGACTTTCGCTTTGACAATATGAAAGAGCGGGTTAAGCCATTAGCGATGTTCTTGGGAAAAAGTAATACCATCATTTCCGTCAAAACCAATACAGTAGATATGCCGGGATTACTAAAATCCATTGAGGAAAAATGGACTGGTTTTGCTCCTAATTTGGCCTTTCGCTATGCCTTCATGGATGATTCCTTTGCTCAGATGTACAGCAATGTACAGCGGATTAAAATCATCATGATGAGTTTTTCATTTTTGGCGATACTGATCGCTTGTTTAGGACTGTTTGCCTTGTCTGCCTACATGGTAGAGCAGCGGAACAAAGAAATGAGCATACGGAAAGTCCTGGGAGCTTCCATCCAAGGGATCTTTAGAATGCAAACCCAAAACTTCATTTTTTTGATCCTGATTTCATTGGTTTTGGCCATTCCAATCGCTTACTACCTGATGGAGAATTGGCTAAAAGACTACGAATATAAAATTGAAATAGGTTGGCATACATTCCTTATGTCCGGGGTTTTGGCGGTCACCATTGCCTTACTCACGATAAGTTATCACGCGATTAAGTCTGCCATGATCAACCCGGTAAATAACTTAAAAGGAGAGTAAAACAATTTAATAAACACACAATCCACTGCCATTATGCTGAAAAACTACTTTAAAATTGCCTATAGGAATCTTCTCAAAAAGAAGGTCTATTCCTTTATCAATATTGTGGGATTAGGAATCGGCATGGCTTGTTGTGTGCTCATTTTTATGTTTGTGCAGGATGAGCTTTCCTATGACAAGTACCATGAAAAAGGTGATCGGATTTATCGTGTCCTCCATGGTGAATTAGCTGGAGATGGAGTAGAAGAAGGATCTTCAACTGAAGATTATTGGGTTTGGGGGAATGCGCCTATTGGACCTGCCCTGCAGTTGGATTTCCCTGAAATTGAGAAGGTAGTTCAGTTTTCAGGAAAGGCAGATATCCTGTTTACGGTGGGGGATGTGACCCAGCAGGAAGATGGAATTGTATTTATGGATTCCACTGTATTTGATGTGTTCAGCTGGGAGTTAGTCGAAGGTGATCCTAAAACTGCTTTGGTTGCTCCCTACAGTGCAGTTTTGAATGAAACTACTGCCAAAAAATACTTTGGTGATGAAAAAGCCTTAGGCAAAACGTTAAAAGGAAGCGAAGTGTCGGGAAGATCAGCTGCTGGAGATTATACTGTCACAGGTGTCCTGAAAGATTTTCCATCTAATTCACATCTTAAATTTAACACGCTACTTTCCAGGAGTACATTCAAACAGTCCAGACCTGGGGTGTTTGACCAATGGGGCTATGTGGATTCTTATACTTATTTTCTTGTAAATGAGACATTTGATAGAGCTTCGTTTGAAGCTAAAATTCCTGGGTTTTTGGATCAGAGAAATCCGAACAAAGAATATCCTTATACAATTGCCATAGAACCTCTTAGTGATGTATACTTAAAAACATCCGCTCAAAGACAGCCTGGTGATACAGGGTCCCTGGCTAATATTTATGTGTTTTCGATCATTGGCCTTTTTATTTTGGGAATTGCCATCATCAACTTTATGAACCTCTCTACTGCAAGATCCATGGAGCGGGCGAAGGAAGTAGGGATACGAAAGTCCATTGGTGCGGATAAAAACAGTCTGATTTTCCAGTTTCTGGGCGAATCTCTGATCATTGTGCTGCTTGCTGCAGTAATAGCTGTTATTCTTGTATCAATTTCATTGCCGATGATGAATGACCTTACAGGAAAAGTGCTGGAGGTTAACCGTATCCTTAACTGGCAAACCATTCCTTTCTTTTTGGGTATTATCATACTGGTTGGGCTTTTGGCAGGATCCTATCCAGCTTTGGTCTTGTCCAGTTTCCGTCCGGTAATGATTCTCAAGGGAATTAATAAATCTGATGCAAGAGGGGGAAATCTTCGCAAGGGATTGGTAGTTTTTCAATTCAGCCTTTCAATCGCACTGATCGCAGGGACGATCATCGTCTATTCTCAAGTGAGTCACTTGCTGGATAAAGACATGGGTTTTGATAAAGAACACATGGTGGTGGTAGATTATAATTATGATGAGCAGGTCAACAATGTCTCTTCTTCTTTGGAAAATGAGCTCGAGAAAAATCCCAATATTCTTTCTGTTGCATTCTCACGGAGCGTTCCGGGAAGTCATTTTCCCAATGCAGGTACAACAATTGAGGGGCTTGACGGGGAGATGGTAGAGCGAGGACAGGCCATATTTCAGGTAGGATTGGATTTTATCGATCATTATGGTCTGGAGTTGGTGGCAGGAAGATCGTATTCGAGAGATTATCCTTCGGATTCTACCTCGGCTTTGGTCATTAATGAGGCGGCAGCCAGACAGTATGGTTATTCCAATCCCGCAGATATAGTAGGGAAAAAGTTTGACCAGTGGGGAAGGGCTGGAGAAGTGATCGGGGTGGTGAAGGACTTTAATTATATCTCGTTACACAATACCGTTGAACCATTGACTTTACCTTTTGAAGCTTATGCAAGTAGGTATGTGAGTCTAAAAGTAAAGGGAGAAAACCTATCGGCAACATTGGCTCAGATTGAATCCGTTTGGAAAGAACTGGCACCACATAGACCATTTATCTATAGCTTTCTAGATGAGGATTTCAATAAGCAATATGAAGCAGATTTCAGATTCAGACAGATCTTTACCACGTTCTCGGTATTAGCGATTTTGATCGCCTGTTTGGGGCTGCTGGGCTTAGCTACTTATACGGCAGAACAGCGTACCAAAGAGATCGGAATCAGGAAAGTACTAGGAGCAAACATCGGAAGCATTGTAGGCTTGCTATCCAAAGATTTCATCAAACTTGTCTTGATCGCTATTGTCGTAGCCACTCCGCTGGCTTGGTATGCCATGAATAAATGGTTGGAAGGCTTTGCCTATCAGGTGTCTATCCATTGGTGGATATTCCTGATCGCGGGAGCACTTTCTATCGTAGTGGCACTGTTGACCATCAGCTTTCAGTCCATCAAAGCTGCAATGATGAATCCGGTGAAGAGTCTGAAGAGTGAATGATACGTTTTCGGAGATAGGACCTTATCGTCATTGGTAACAACAAAGAACCGTGACAATCTCTTAATTAACCAGTATCATTTGGGTAACCTTGTACTATTTAAACGCTTTAAACGCGCTAACCTATGTTAAAACATAATTTTCTCCTAATTTACCGCAGCTTCAAGCGTTTCAAAAGCACCTTCTTGATCAATCTTATCGGGCTGTCTACAGGATTAGCCTGCGTGTTGTTTATTTTTCTATGGGTGAACGATGAGCTGCAGGTGGACAAGTTTCATGAGAATGATCCACGGCTATTGCAGGTAATGAAGAATCTTGATGAGCCTCAGGGAATCAGTACGGGAGAACATCTCCCGGGTTTGCTTGGAAGGGCACTTGCAGAGGAGATGCCCGAAGTGGAATTAGCTGTTTCGGTATTTCCCCCTGCTGAGCACACCTTTAATGGAGTGCTATCCCTTGATGATATCTATGTGAAAGCCGAATCGAAGTATGCAGACAGGGATTTTTTCGAAGTATTCACTTATCCACTTCTATGGGGTGGCAAGAGCATGGCCCTTTCCGATCCGTCTTCGGTAGTCATTTCCGAGACCTTGGCAGCAAGCCTGTTTCAAACGCCTGAGGAAGCGGTTGGCAAGTCCGTGTCTTGGAAAGGAGAAAGGCTTGAAGGGAAGTTTATGGTATCCGGAGTTTTCGCATCTCTTCCCGCCAACGCTTCCATCCAATTTGATATCCTCTTCAACTATGACCTACTTTTAAAAAACTCACCGGGTTTATCCGAATGGGGAAACAGCGGTCCAAGTACATTTGTACTTGCAAAGGAGGACTTGGATGTTTCCAGGTTCAATGATAAAATCCTCAATTTCGTCAAGTCGAAGAACCCTGAATCACAAATTACCCTGTTTACTCGCCCTTATTCAGACAGGTATCTGTATAATACCTATGAAAATGGCGTATTGATAGGGGGCAGAATTGAATATGTAAGGCTATTTTCTATCATTGCCGCTTTTATTCTCCTGATTGCCTGCATCAATTTCATGAACCTGTCCACGGCTAAAGCGACTGGACGCATAAAAGAGATAGGTGTTAAAAAGGCGATAGGTGCAGGCAGGAAAACACTTGTGTTCCAATATTTGGGAGAATCTCTGGCGATGGTTTTTTTATCTTTTCTTGTTGCGATTACTCTAGTGGTGGTATTGCTGCCACAGTTTAACCAGATCACAGGGAAGCATCTGTACATGGAAATGAACGGATGGTCAATTTTGATAAGCCTTGCTCTATTGGTCTTAACCGGAGTAATAGCCGGCAGTTATCCGGCACTGTATCTGTCCGGTTTTAATCCCGTAGCGGTATTAAAAGGGAAGTTGCAGGTTTCCACAAGTGAAGTTAGGGTAAGAAAAGGCTTGGTGGTCTTTCAGTTTGTACTATCTACGGTATTGATAGTAGCCATGGTAATCATCTCCAATCAATTGGAGCTTGTGCAGACGAAAAATCTTGGCTTTAGCCGTGATAATGTTATCACATTTACAGCAGAGGGAAAGGTAGCTGAAGCACCGGAAACTTTCCTGTCAGAGATAAAAAAGCTGGATGGAATCATCGATGCATCCTATATGGACGGAGATCTTGTTGGCCTTCACAGCGGCACCCTTGCCGTTGACTGGGAGGGTAAAGCACCTGACAAAGTTGTTGATTTCGAGCTTTTAGGGGTTGGTTATGACCTGATAGAAACTCTTGGAATAGAACTGGCCGAAGGGCGATCTTTTGAGCGGGAATTCGGTTCGGAAGATTCAAAACTCATTTTTAACGAAACAGCCATTAAAGATATGGGGATTACGGATCCTATCGGTAAAACGGTCAGTTTATGGGGTGAGGAAAAACAGATTGTCGGTGTGGTCAAAGATTTTAATTTTGAGTCACTCTATGAAAAAGTGAAGCCTTTATTTTTCAGGCTATTGCCAAAAGCCAATAACATAGTGGTCAAAATTAAGGCAGGAGCAGAGCAGGAGACTTTGGCCCGGCTTGAGGGGTTTTATAAGGAGCACAACATGGGTATTCCTTTTGAGTATAGCTTTCTTGGCGAGGATTTTCAAAAGTTATACGTGTCGGAAATGCAGGTAGCTGCCTTATCACGCTATTTCGCCGGATTGGCCATACTCATTTCTTGTTTGGGGCTGTTTGGTCTCGCGGCTTTTACTGCCGAAAGGAAGACAAAGGAAATCGGTATACGTAAGGTAATGGGAGCCAGTGGCTGGATAATAGTCAGGCTGCTGTCCTGGGATTTTGCAAAAATGGTATTAGCGGCCATTGTGGTTGCCTTGCCTTTAAGTTTCTATATGACCAAGACCTGGCTGGACAATTTTGCATACCGGATCGAACTGGAATGGTGGATGTTTGCTGGAGCAGGCCTACTGGCCATGGGCATTGCTTTGTTAACTGTAGGTTTCCATTCTATTAAAGCTGCAATGATGAATCCGGTGAAAAGTCTGAAAAGTGAATGAGTAGCAAGTAGTTATTAGTATCAAGACGCTAGAGTCAAGATCAAAGCTTTTAGATGACCAGATATTGAAGATTAGACAACTAATTAATCCTTAACCATCTTTGTCAGTATCAAGATTCCAGACCCTAGAGTCACGAACCAAAAGACTAAACTGATCTGTCTATGTTCCGACATAACCTCCTTCTGATCTTCCGAAGTTTCAAGAGGGATAAGAGCACTTTCTTTATTAATCTAATTGGCCTCTCTACAGGGCTTGCCTGCGCCCTTTTGATTTTTTTGTGGGTCAGCGATGAATTGGGTTTTGATCAATTTCATGAAAAAGATAAACGGCTTTACCAGGTGATGGTGAACAGGCAATCCGGAAATGGGGTTCAGACAGAAAATTTTACACCGGCATTTTTAGCGGAAGCTTTGGCTGAAGAAATTCCAGAAGTTGAAATGGCTGTTACAACTGCCTCCATACAGGGCTTTGAAGACATTAAGCTTTCTATTGCTTATGAAGATGTGGTACTGAAAGAAAAGGGAAGGTTCGTAGGAAAAGATTTTTTCAATATGTTCTCCTATGAGTTGATCCAGGGAAATACAGGACAGATATTGGCCGATAAAAATTCCATTGCTCTGTCTGAAACACTTGCAGTCAAGTTGTTTAAATCTGCAGAAAATGCTATTGGAAAAGTTGTGACACTAAAGGTTAAAGAAGAGGGATATGTGGTCTCCGGTGTTTTTAAAGATATACCATCAAATTCTTCACAAAACTTTGATTTTTTAATTTCTTGGGATGCGTATAAAGGGTATCTGCAGCCACAATGGTATGAATGGGATGAGTTATTATATCGAACCTATGTTTTGTTGTCGGAAGGGTCAGATCCTGAGCTGCTAAATGAGAAAATTGCCGGGTTTATTAAATCAAAGTATAAAAACTCTCCGGACGAACTATTCATTAGGCCTTATTCCTCCGGATATCTACATGGAAAATATGAAAATGGTGTTCAGGCAGGTGGACGTATTGAATACGTAAAATTGTTTTCAATACTTGCTGTATTCATTTTGGTTATAGCATCAATTAATTTCATGAATCTCTCAACGGCCAAGGCCTTCAGCCGTGCAAAAGAAGTGGGCATCAAGAAATCGATGGGAGCAGGAAGGAAAACAATGATTCTTCAGTATTTGACCGAATCACTAGTGCTCACCCTCTTTGCGCTAGTTTTGTCCATAGCCGTAGTACAACTTCTTCTACCTCAGTTTAATCTATTGACTGGAAAAAACCTTTCCTTGGTCTTTGACTTAAAGATGTTCATTGCTATTTCTGTAGTTGTTGCTTTTACAGGACTGTTGGCCGGAAGTTATCCGGCTTTTTATCTTTCCGGATTTAATCCAGCACTTGTTCTTAAAGGGAAATTAAAAACCGAAAAGAGTGAGGTTTCTGTTCGTAAGGGATTGGTAGTGTTTCAATTTGCCTTGTCTGTACTATTTATAGTGTCGGTAGTGGTAGTGTACAAGCAAATCGATTTAATCCAGACAAAAAATTTAGGATATAATAAAGACAATGTAATTTACTTTGATTCTGAAGGATTTAAAGGGGGGCAGGATTTAGCGTTTATATCAGAGTTGCGTAATATTCCCGGTGTATCCCATGCTTCAGGTACATCTGAGATTATAGTTGATCCGGGCGCTATCATGACTGGAGTTAGCTGGCCCGGCAAAAATCCGGAGGAGGAATTTGTATTTCACGGCGCCGGTGTCATGGAAGGAATGATAGAGCTGCTTGGGATTGAAATAAAAGAAGGCCGCTCATTTTCCTATGATTTTCAATCAGAAAATGATCAGTTGATTATTAATGAAACCGCTTTGGAACTTATGGGACTGAACAATCCCATAGGTCAGGTTATAGATTTTTATGGCAATGCCGAAATAGTAGGGATCGCCAAAAATTTCCACTTCCAATCTTTTTATGAGGAAGTTAAACCCTATGTTTTTTTATTGGAACGTGGAGCTATGCAATTTATGGTGAAACTTGAGGCCGGAAATGAACAGGAAAGCCTGTCAAAGATTGAAGGACTTTACAGAAAATTTAATCCTGAGTATAACTTTAATTATAAATACCTTGATCAGGATTATCAAGCCCTATACGCTTCAGAACATCGTGTTGCGGCACTTTCCAGATACTTTGCAGGCATTGCTATCATAATTTCCTGTATGGGATTGTTTGGACTGGCAACTTTTACCGCCGAAAGAAGGATCAAAGAGATAGGTATTCGCAAGGTTTTGGGCTCCAGTGAGTGGAAAATTTTGACCCTTTTGACCCGGGACTTTGCGAAAATGGTTTTAATATCGGTTGTTGTCGCAATACCTATAAGCTACTATGTGACCAAAAGCTGGTTGGATGGATTTGCATTTAAAATAGAGCTTGAATGGTGGTTTTTTATCGGGGCAGGGGCATTGACTATGTTGATTGCTCTACTTACAGTTAGTTTTCAGTCGATCAAAGCTGCATTGATGAATCCCGTGAAGAGCCTGAAGAGTGAATAAGAAGTCAGAAATATAAAGTTTGAAGTACGAATTTTAAAGATGAAAAGTAACGTATTTGTTAATAAGATTGGGTCTTGAAGAACTGTTAAACTTATTCTGACCGAAGGCTAGTTATTGGGTTTGCCAGAGCCGTCTTTATTGCCTGTCCACTGACAGTCAACAAAGCAATTATGACCGCACCGACAGCAGCGGCAATAAATATCCACCAGTGGATAGTAATCCGGTATTCAAAGCCTTCAAGCCAATTATTCATAACATAGTAGGCAATAGGCAATGAGAAAAGGATCGAAACAAATACAAGCTTCATGAAATCCTTTGACAGCAAAGTAGTTATCTGAGTTACACTTGCTCCCAAAACTTTCCTGATGCCGACTTCTTTGGAACGTTGCTCAGAGGAAAAAATCACTAACCCCAATAATCCCAGACAGGAGATGAAAATTGCAAGAAAGGCAAAATAGCCTGAGATCTTTTTGACTACTTGTTCGCTTTTATACAAAGAGGCGTATTCATCATCTGCGAACTGGTAAGTGTAGGGAAAGTCGGGATTTAAGCTTTTGTGAAGTACTTCCAGCGATTCGATTATTTCTGTGGTCTTTTCAGGATCGATCCGGATGAGGGCTACACCCCATAAGTATCCGTCATCCAGCCTGATTACCAACGGTTCAATGGGGACATGCAATTTGTAAAGGTTTTGATGAATTCCGGTCGGAAGTAGTTGAGCACTCTCCAAGAAAATTTCCACTTGGCCTTACGGGCAGAGTCCTCCACTTCTTTTCTGAATACCTCGAAGAGATCACCCTCGATCTCTTCGAGATAATCCTGCCGGCAAAACCAGCGGAGGAATTGAAGTGCTTTTTTTGGAGGTTGCATCAGCCAAAGGAGATTTTTGGAATCCTGTTGTAGATAGTGTTTCTTAAAGCAAACTGCTCATCGAGAACCCTTTTGCCAAGTGCAGTAATAACATAATATTTTTTGCGTCTGCCACCACGTGCTTCGGTAATGCCTCCGAATCTTGATTTTACATAATCTTTTTCCTCCATCCGTTTCAGTACTACATGTACCGCGCTGATGTTCAATGATTTGTCCAGCTCTTTTTCAAGACCTTCAAGAATCGATACACCATAGGCCTCATCGTGAAGTGCCGCCACCATCAGTAGTACCAGTTCTTCAAATTCTCCCAAAGAATGTTGTGCCATTTTACATTTATTTACTTAACAAAAGTGAAAGTAATGTATTTGATTCATATTTGTTAAGTAAATACTGATTTTTTTGTCAAAGAATCCCAATTATATGTTGCCATCGAGGACTCTGACTCCGGCGGAGAGATAACTCTTTGATGGACAGCTCAAATCGGCAATACAATTGATTTGCCCGACTGCGGACATTATTGTCCGTACTTTTTCGATCTGACATCTATTCTTACCCCTTGATCGCGGAATTTGGCCTATTTCGCATGGCATGAATGTGGAAGAGTGGACTAATGGTGTCTAGAGTAGGTAAGTGCTTCATGTACTAAGAACAACGAAGAAAGTATCAAGAGGTGAAATTTAAAGCAAGAGTTAGGAAGGGGAAAACGAAGATAGAATCATCGGTCCTCTATCCGGGATACCCCAACAAACTGAAATCTTGATCACCGGCAACTATTCAACTCTCAATCTTCCTTCGCCTGAGCACCTGCGGTGTATCGGACAATTTCTTCTGATCTTTTTATCAAAACCATGCTGAAAAACTATTTTAAAATTGCCTTTCGCAACTTGATGAGAAACAAGATTTTCTCCATGACAAATCTTGTTGGGTTGTCGCTCGGTTGTACCTGCACCATTTTTATACTCCTGTGGGTGTACGATGAACTTACCTACGATAAGTTTCATGAAAACTACAGAGATATCTATCAGGTGATGGCACATCGTGATTACAATAACCAGATTTTCACAGATAAAAACATGGTTTTTCCACTTGCTGCAACTTTAGAGCAAGAACTGCCAGAAGTAGAGAAGGCGGTCATGACTTCCTATGCAGAATCTCATGTTTTAGGTTTTGGGGATACAAAACAGCGGAAAGACGGGATGACAGTAAGTGAAAATTTCTTCGATATGTTTTCCTGGCAATTTCTTCAGGGTAATGCCCAAACAGCCCTACCGGATCCCAGTTCCATTATTTTGACAGAGTCTGCGGCAAAGGCATTTTTTGGAGATGAGAATCCTCTACATAAGACGCTGAAGATCGATAATGACAAGGAGGTAACTGTCACCGCCATCCTCAAGGATCTGCCGGGAAATTCCAGCTTTCAGTTTGATTACATCCATCTATTCAATTATTCGGATGAGAGTTTGCTGCAGGCGATGACCAACTGGGGGAATTCATCCTGGAATGTCTTTCTTCAAGTAACTCCAGGCACCAATCCGCAGGAACTTTCACAAAGAATTACGGACATAAAAATCGAAAACAATCCGCCAGATAAAGAAATCAGTGAATATTTCGCTTTTCCGATGAGCAAATGGAGGCTTTATGGGGAGTTTAAAGATGGGGTAAACACTGGTGGTATGATTGTTTATGCCCGGCTTTTTTCAATTGTCGCAGTAATTATCCTTTTGATTGCCTGTGTCAATTTTATGAACCTATCCACAGCCCGCTCTGAACGAAGGGCAAAAGAAGTTGGTATACGGAAAACGTTGGGCTCAGGCAAGAGGCAACTCATGCTCCAGTTCTTTTTTGAGTCTATGATACTGACTTTACTTGCTTTTCTTGTGTCAGTGCTTACTGTTTACCTGTTGATGCCTTGGTTCAACCAGCTTTCAGGCAAGACACTTTCTTTAGACCTTAGCTCTCCAGTATTTTGGATTATCTCGTTGGCTGTTGTGACATGTACAGGTGTGATTGCCGGCAGTTATCCCGCGATTTACCTTTCTTCTTTTAATCCGATTAAGATCCTCAAAGGCACTTTTCTGGCAGGTGGTAAGGCTGTATTGCCAAGGAATATTCTGGTAGTCGGACAGTTTGTTATTTCCATTTTGCTGATTTCCTGCACACTCATTGTCTACCAGCAGATTCAGCATATCAAAAACAGGGATATCGGGTACAACCCTGATAACCTCATCATGATATCATCCTCTGAAGATATACAGAAAAACTTTTCGGTAATCAAAGATGAGCTTCTCAAAACAGGAATGGTCCAGGCAGCCACCCGCACATTTTCACCTATTACGAGTATCTGGTGGAGGTCTCCATCCCCTGACTGGGAGGGAAAACCTACGGACATGAACCTGCTTATGGCGGGTATGTATTCAGATGTTGATTTCTCAGAGACTATGGGAGTCAAAATGCTCCAAGGGACAGATTTTGCGGGAATGCCTAGCGACTCATCGGCTTTGATTCTTAATTTGGCGGCGGTAGAAGCCATGGGCTTAGAGGAACCTGTGGGCATGCAAATGAGATATGGTAACTCTTCTTACACTGTCGTTGGCGTGACAGACAACATCGTGATGGATTCGCCTTTTAACCCAGTAGATCCCATGATGGTCTTCTTTGATCCTACAAGTACTTATTCGATCAGTATAAGGCTTAGGGAAGGTACTTCTGTTCAGGCTGGATTGCAGTCTGTGGAAGAAATATTTCGAAAATATAACCCTGCAGTCCCATTCGAATACCAATTTGTGGATCAGGAATTTGAACGAAAGTTTTTGTCTGAAGACCTAGTGAGCAAAATCATCACAATTTTCTCAGGCATAGCAATATTTATCTGCTGCATTGGATTGGCAGGACTTGCTTCATTTACGATTGAAAAAAGGACTAGAGAAATCGGTGTACGTAAGGTTTTGGGGGCTACAGTTTCCCAGGTTCTTCTACTTGTTTCTAAAGACTTTCTGAAGCTTGTGCTGATTGCCTTTATCATTGCGGTACCATTCGCTTACTGGCAAATGGATAACTGGCTGAAAAGCTACACTTATCATATTACCATCAGCATCTGGGTGTTTGCACTAGTGGGATTTGCCGTGTTGTTTCTTTCTCTGGTAGTTGTAAGTCTGAATACATTGCGTGCAGCTATGACAAATCCGGTGAATAGTCTGAAGAGTGAATGAGGGTATGGGGTGAAGTACCAAGAAGCTAAATCCGGGATAAGAGAATTGAGACTATCACCTTAGAATACACGATAGCCTGATAAACCATCACTTTCCAGCCTATGACTTCCTACATACCTTCGCGTGGACTTGTTCGACCGTACACGGACAAACCTGTCCGCAGATGTTTCCAAATAATGGATGAATAGCTGTTTTTGAGGGAATTGAGCCTTATAATACTGGCATAAAAGTGGAAATGCGACACTAAAACGTTTTCATTTCAGACTGCACATTTTCCCCAGAAATTATGCTAAAACATCAACTTATTCTTATCTATAGAAATCTCCGAAAGGACAAAAGTACTTTTCTGATCAATCTCATCGGGCTTTCCACAGGCCTTGCAAGTGTCCTGCTGATCTTTCTTTGGGTCAATGATGAACTTCAGATTGACAAAGGGTATGCTACAGATTCACAACTCTATCAAGTGTTGGAAAATGTGGATCAGGCTGGTGGAATGATCACCAGGGAAACCACCGCTGGACCTACTGCACAAGGATTGAAAGATGACTTTCCTGAAGTGGAATATGCAGTGACCACATTTTCCAATAATATCAACAGTAGTATCCTGTCAGTAGAGGATCACGATATAGCCGCCCGAAAGCTATATGCCAGTGCTGATTTTTTTAAACTTTTCCCCTACAAAATCACTCAAGGCAATAAGGAAGAAATTAAGTCAGCCCCCAACACGATTGTTATTTCTGAGAGTTTAGCTGTCAAACTTTTTGGTTCTTCTGAGAATGCAGTGGGCAAAGTGGTAGAGTGGGACCATGAAAAGGATCTGACTGTTGCTGGAGTATTTGAAGACCTACCGTCCAGAACATCCATGAAGTTTGATTTTGTGATGTCATTTGAGGATTTCTGGACTGAAAACGAATGGGTGCAAAGTTGGGGAAATACTGCACCAACCACTTTTGTCCTGTTAAGGGAAGGAACTAATGTGGATGAATTTAATGCCAAAATCAAGGATTATGTAAAAACCAAGACTGAGGGAGACGTCACGCATAGATCCCAATTTGTGGCTAAATACTCAGACAGGTACTTACATGGTACCTACGAAAATGGAATACAAACAGGCGGCAGAATATCCTATGTGAAGCTATTCTCCGTTATTGCCATTTTCATTTTGGTGATTGCATGCATCAACTTCATGAACCTTTCCACTGCCAAAGCATCCAAACGAATCAAAGAGGTGGGAATAAAAAAGGCTGTAGGTGCAAGACGGGGAGAATTGATAGCTCAGTATCTAGGAGAGTCCACTATGATGGCGTTTCTGTCGCTTTTGTTGGGATTGTTATTGGTTATTTTGCTTTTGCCCCAATTCAATATCATTACCGAGAAGCAACTTTCTCTTGATTTCAGCCCTATGCTGATAATGGCAATCCTTGCCATAGTATTGGTCACTGGTCTGATCGCGGGAAGTTACCCGGCACTGCATCTTTCTGGTTTTAGCCCTTCTACGGTTTTGAAGGGGAAAATCAGCAGTGCTGCAGGAGAGCTGTGGATCAGAAAGGGATTGGTCGTATTTCAGTTTGCGCTTTCAGTGATTCTAATCGTCTCAGTCTGGGTGGTGTACTTGCAGATAGAATATATACAAACTGAGAATCTGGGTTATGAAAAAGATAATGTTCTACTGATTAATAAAATAGGGGAGCTAGGGGATACCGATAAAATGGAAGCCTTTATTTCTGAGCTGAAGGCTGTCCCGGGAGTAGTGGGTGCTACCAGTTCCGGCCATGATATGACAGGGCATAATGGAGGTACTTACGGAATCCAGTGGCCGGGCA
This sequence comes from Algoriphagus resistens, assembly GCF_001442615.1. GTDB lineage: Bacteria > Bacteroidota > Bacteroidia > Cytophagales > Cyclobacteriaceae > Algoriphagus > Algoriphagus resistens. The sequence goes on from NZ_LMXN01000018.1 coordinate 34,791, forward strand.
AAGACCCGAATGACAAGACGGAGTTCGAGCGTATGGCGGTCAATTACGGTATGATTGAGATGATGGGGATTCAGATGAAAGAGGGAAGGATTTTTTCCGATGAGTTTGGAACAGAGTCAGAAAAAATCATTTTCAATCAAGCTGCTATTGAATTTATGGGAATTGAAGACCCGATAGGGAAGGTTATCAATTTATGGGGGGAAGATAAGGAGATTATTGGCGTGACTGAAGATTTCCATTTTGACTCGTTTCATGAGGTGGTCAAACCACTGTTTTTCTACTACAATCCCGGGGCAACCAATTTGGTGGCAGCGAAAATCAATGCAGGTGATGAAATAGAAACTATCAAAAATATCGAAGCGCTACATAGCAAATTCAATCCCGGATTTTTGATGGGCTATCGCTTTTTGGATGAGGATTATCAGGCACTTTATGTAGCGGAGCAACGTGTAGCTACTTTGTCAAAATATTTTGCAGCGATAGCCATATTGATCTCCTGTTTGGGACTGTTTGGCCTGGCTACATTCACAGTAGAAAGGCGGGCCAAAGAAATTGGGATCAGAAAAGTACTGGGGGCAAGTGAACTAAAAATAGTCAGCATATTATCGGGGGATTTCACCAAAATGGTTATGGTGGCAATTTTGATTGCCTTGCCACTGAGCTTCTTTATAGCTCAGGAATGGCTGTCAAGTTTTGCTTTTAAAATAGGCCTGAAATGGTGGTTCTTTATTGGAGCAGGAGCATTGACTATGCTGATTGCCTTACTAACGGTTAGTTTCCACTCCATCAAGGCTGCGCTTATGAATCCGGTGAAGAGCCTGAAGAGTGAGTGATGTTAGTAGCGAGTAGCTAGTATCAAGTAAGCAAGTAGTTAGAATCAAGGGCCAAGGGTCAAGAATCAAGTGCTACGAACCAAAAACCAAAGATTTCGGAGTCCGAAGATAGTTGTAGAAAGCCCACGGTCAACAGTCTACAGCCTTCAGTGGAATAATTATAGGGTTGAAAGCCCGAATTATCAAAGCCCAGACCACCGGGCTGGGTGATTATAGGCAAGAAGCATGCTTCAAACTCTGAAAGAGCGGGATATTAACAATCATGGAATTCCTGACCATAAAGTTGGAAGAAGACCAGACGAGACCGGTACCGGATGTGCACCCTAATGCCAGGCAATGGCAGATATTGGAAACCTTTTTATGCTCGCCCATAGAACAAGTATTTGATTTTCGCAGAAATCAGCATGAAAGGAATGAACTGGAAATGGCCATTATGAATGTGGTCATAGATCTCCACACCGAGACCATAAAAAAGGCTCTCCCCATAAGCTACGCATCATCAAAACACAAGCGGCTTGTGATAAGCAAATGGGTGAATGGCAGGAAGATGTGGTTTTGCTGGAAAAAGTAAAGAGAGAAACAGCCTAAACCGCTGGACTAAAGTCCATGGGTTTGCACCCATGGTTAAGCTTATTCAAGCCCTTCAGGCTTGGGACATGTGATTGAAGCATGGAAAAGCACGAGTCAATACACCGTTTTTTATGATTGCTTGGGTTGCACAAAGTTCCCCGCCCTGCTGCTTCATATTCTGCTGCGCAGTTGCGTGAAACCAAAAATCCCCAATTTTACTGACCGCCGATCTGCCTTAACAGAACAAAGTTTCATGTTATTTCCTTTGAAAAAGTGTTAATATTTGCATTAAATCATTTGAAAAAGTGTTAATATTTGCATTAAATACTTTGATAAAATGTATATTTCCATTCTGGACAATGTAAATATATCCTTATGAAGAGAACCGCAACATCAGAATTGATCAAATGGAAAAACAATATCAACCGTAAGCCTCTCCTTGTCCGGGGAGCAAGGCAGGTGGGGAAAACATGGTTGATCAAAACCTTTGGCAAAGAGGAATACAGACAGGTCGCCTATGTGAATCTTGAAAGCAACAAATCATTACAAGCTGTTTTTTCGGAGGATTTTGATGTCAGGCGTATAATAACTGCTTTAAAGATAGAAACAGGTGTCAACATTGAGCCTTCCGACACTTTAATTATATTGGACGAAATTCAGGAAGCTGAGGGAGCATTGACATCCCTGAAATATTTTCAGGAAAATGCACCCGAGTACCATGTTATTTCCGCGGGGTCATTGCTCGGAGTAGCTTTGGGTAAGCAAACTTCATTCCCCGTCGGGAAGGTTGATTTTTTGGATCTCTATCCCTTAAGTTTTTCAGAGTTCTTGATGGCTCTGGGAGAGAATGATTTACTCGATCTTTTGGAAAGCAGGGATTGGGTTTTGATCAAAACCTTCAGAACCAAATTTATTCAGCTGCTAAAACAATATTATTATATCGGTGGCATGCCTGAAGTAGTTTGGAGGTTTTCGGAAAATGCTGATTTCAATGAAGTGAGACAAATACAAAGGCGGATTTTGGAAGCTTATGAGCAGGATTTTTCCAAACATGCACCTCATGAAATTGTGCCCAGGATCAGAATGCTCTGGAACTCCATTCCCTCACAATTGGCCAAAGAAAACAAAAAATTCATCTATGGAATAATCAAACAGGGGGCCAGAGCAAAAGACTATGAATTGGCAATGTCCTGGCTGATTGATTGTGGTTTGGTGTATAAAATCAAAAGAGTAGCCAAACCGGCCATTCCTCTTAAAGCCTATGAGGATTTGAGTGCCTTTAAATTATTTGTGGTAGATGTAGGTCTTTTGTGTGCCATGGTGGAAATGGATGTGAGGACATTGCTGGAAGGAAATAACTTGTTTGAAGAGTTTAAAGGGGCATTGACAGAACAATTTGTGCTACAACAATTGATACTAATGAAAGAAATGTCTGTCTATTACTGGTCTGCCGAAAAGGCAACTGCTGAAATAGACTTTTTGGTGCAGTTTTCCGGTCAGATTATCCCCATAGAAGTAAAGGCCGAAGAAAACCTGAAAGCTAAAAGCTTAAAACTGTTTTGCCAGAAATATAAACCGATCATGGCTATCAGAACCTCGATGTCCGATTTTAGAGAAGAGGATTGGATGCTCAATTTACCTTTATATGCCATTGGTAAATTTCCAATTGAGGAATAGGCTTTTTGAATTCAGGACTAGTGATTGTCTTGCCATTAAGTTACTATCTGATCAAAAACTGGCCGGATAATTTCGCCTTCAAGATCGACCTTGAATGGTGGTATTTTACCGGGGTGGGTCTGTTGACGATGTTGATTGCCTTGCTGACGGTGAGTTTCCAGCCGGTGAAGTCGGCGTTGATGAATCTGGGGAAGAGTTTGAAAATTGAGTGATGTTAGTAGCGAGTATCGAGAGTCAAGAGGCAAGAACCTAGATATTTATGTGAAAAGCAAGATGTTAGATGAGAAGTTGGAGAGCTAAGGAAGAGGATTGACGAATGGGAAAAGACTCCGTCTTTCATGACTTTGGCAGACTGGCTGCTCAGTCTGATACATATTTTTTTGCGGACGGGAATAGAAGCAAAACCGTGAGCTGAAGAGGAAATCCCTGGGGATATGGTATTTGGTAGAAAGAGCACTGGATTCTTCAATTATCATGAAAGAAAAGGTGTCTTTAGTTTTCCATCTCTTCGCCCGCCCCCGAACGGTTTTGTTCGAAAAGCTCCTCAATAAATCCGATAAGCCACCTGTAATAGCTGGAAATGCAGCTTTGCACTGGCACAAAACTCGCAAATACAAAAGAAATCAATTCCTAAAGTCATGCTCCGACACAACCTCCTGTTGATTTTCCGAAGCCTGAAAAGGTATAAAAGTACGTTCTTTATTAACTTGATCGGTTTATCCACAGGACTTGCCTGTGCTTTACTGATTTTTCTTTGGGTAAGTGATGAGCTGGCTATCGATAAGTTTCATGAAAATAATAGCCGTCTGTACCAGTTGATGGAACATCGAATATTGGAAGGCGAAATCGGGCTATCTACGTGGACTTCAGCGCTGACTGCACCAACCCTTGAAGAGGAGCTGCCGGAAGTGGAATATGCCGTCGCTTGCTTTAATCTTAAGGATTATACACTTTCCGTAGATAGCAAGGATATTCAGGCTGCAGGCCAATATGTGGGGGAGGCTTTTTTTAAAGTTTTTTCTTTCCCTCTTATCCAAGGAAATGAGGAGGAGGTACTTAACGATAGAAGTTCAATAGTGATATCCGAAACCCTGGCCAAGAAGCTGTTTAATACTACTGACGTGGTGGGTAAAATGATAGAATGGCAGCACGAGGAGCACTACCAGGTGACAGGTGTTTTTGAAGACGTACCCCAAAATTCCTCGATGCAGTTTGATTTTGTGCTACCTTTTAGAATATATATGGAAGATGCCGGATGGGCTTCCCGCTGGCGGACCTCCTGGCCGCTTACCTATGCGTTATTAAAGCCCGGAACCAATGTGGATCAATTGAATGAGAAGATTGCTGATCTTATTGAAAGGAAAACCAACGGTGAAGTCACCCACCGTATCTTATTTGCAGCTCCTTACGCCCAGACTTACCTCTATGGCAACTATGAAAATGGTAAACAGGCTGGAGGAAGAATCGATTATGTGAGATTATTTTCCGTGGTTGCTGTTTTTATACTCTTGATTGCCGCGATCAACTTCATGAATTTGTCAACGGCAAAGGCTTCCAGAAGGTTGAAAGAGGTGGGGATTAAAAAAGCGGTAGGTGCCGGGCGTTCTACCTTGGTTCTTCAATACCTTGGAGAATCTACACTGATGGCAACGATTTCGCTGGTCGTAGCCATAGGATTAGTGGTATTGCTTCTGCCCCAATTCAATCAAATTACCGGCAAACAGCTTTACCTGCCCCTGGATTCATTTCTTATCCTGTCCTTTCTCTCGATTACTTTGGTCACCGGACTAATAGCGGGAAGCTACCCGGCGTTGTATATATCCGCTTTCAATCCTGCCAGGGTACTGAAAGGATATGTGGACAAATCAGTAGGGGAACTGTGGGTCAGAAAAGGCTTGGTCATAGTGCAGTTTGCCTTATCTATCATCCTTATCGTAGCGGTATGTGTGGTTTATAAGCAAATAGAGTTTGTCCAGAACAAACACCTGGGATACGACAAAGAGAACATCCTCTATTTTAACAGAATGGGATCGGCAGAGAACTTGGAAACATTTCTTTCAGAGATCAGAGAATTACAAGGAGTGGTCAGTGCATCCAGCATCGGCCATGAGATGACCGGGCACATAGCTTCTACTCAGGGTGTTCAGTGGCCTGCCAAAGCTCCCAATGATATAACGGAGTTTGAGATGATGCCCGTTAATTACGAAATGCTGGAACTACTGGGAATAGAGATGGCAGCTGGGCGGGCATTTTCAAGAGAATTCAAAACCGATTCTGCAAAGGTTCTCTTTAACGAGGCGGCAATTGAGCACATGGGAGTCACTGATCCGATAGGTAAAGGGGTGAAGTTATTTGAAGAAGAGCGGGAGATTATTGGTATTGTAAAGAATTTTAATTTCGAATCACTGCATTCAAAAGTTAAACCGGTAGTGTTGTGGTTAGCTCCCCGGAGAACCTCTACCATTGCAGTCAAAGTGCAGGCCGGTAAAGAGCAGGAAACAATCGCCCGGCTTAAATCGCTTTTTCTGACATTCTATCCTGGGTTTCCCTTTGATTTCCAATTTCTGGATGCAGAATACCAAGCTCAATACATAGCCGAACAACGGGTGTCTGTACTTTCCCGGTATTTTGCAGGAATAGCTATTCTGATTTCTTGTTTGGGTTTATTTGGCCTTGCCGCATTCACAGCCGAAAGAAGGGTCAAAGAAATCGGTATCCGTAAAGTTTTGGGCTCCAGTGAATGGAAAATCATACAGTTGCTGTCTGGTGATTTTGCCAAAATGGTATTGGTGGCCATTGTCATAGCACTGCCTTTGAGCTATTACCTCACCAAAAATTGGCTGGACGGATTTGCCTACAAAATTGACCTGGAATGGTGGTTCTTTATCGGGGCAGGAGCTTTGACTATGTTGATTGCCTTGCTTACGGTTAGTTTCCAGTCCATCAAAGCAGCGTTGATGAATCCGGTGAAGAGCCTGAAAAGTGAATGAGGAGAGTAGCTAGTATAAAGTATTTGGTAGCAAGCGGCTAGAACCAAAAATTATGAACTAATAGATAAGAGTCCAGAATCTTGAGAAAACCTTACCACATTACAATCTTTCAACTTTCTAATCCACCTCGGTGGACAAGTATTTAAAATCTTTCAATTAAAATGCTCAGAACTTACCTGAAAATTGCCTGGAGAGGGCTTCTAAACAAAAAAAGCTATGCATTGATTAATATTGGTGGATTGGCTGTTGGGCTTGCAACTGCTATATTAATTGGGCTGTGGATCTACGATGAGGTCTCTTTTAACCGCTCTCATAAACATTACAAGACCATCGCCCAGGTGATGTTGAATCAAACATTTGACGGGGAAGTTTCGACTGGTACCGGCCAAGCTTTGCAATTAGGTCCGGAACTCAACGGCAAATATGGTAACAATTTCAACTATGTGGTCATGTCCTCAGGTACAAGAGGTTCTGTATTATCAACCGGAACAAATCCCGCTACCAAAACAGGGAGGTTTATGGGTGATGAAGCACCGGAGCTGCTTTCCCTGGATATGCTCTCAGGTTCTCGGAATGGTTTAAAAGACATCAATTCGATCTTACTTTCTGAATCGACTGCAAAGATTCTGTTTGGTGAAAAAAGTCCAGAAGGGGAAATTGTGAGGATAAATAATAAAGCTGATCTGGAGGTTACGGGTATCTACAAAGACATACCGGAAAACTCTTCTTTTGCAGATCTGGATTTTATTGCGCCTTGGAATTTCATGGTGAAAGATGAAGAATTGGCAGATAGGGTAGGCTGGGGAAACAACTGGTTTTTGGCCTATGTGCAGCTGGCAGATCATGCGGATATGGGCAGTGTTTCAAAAGCCATAGCAGCTATAAAACGTGAGAATATAGTTCAGGAAGATGCGGATCGGATAAAGCCTGAACTTTTCTTGCATCCGATGTCTGATTGGCACCTTTATTCCAAATTTGAAAACGGAATAAGTGTCGGAGGAAGAATTGAATTTGTATGGTTGTTTGGTACGATTGGCGTATTTGTATTGTTTTTGGCCTGCATCAATTTTATGAATCTGAGTACCGCACGATCTGAGAAAAGGGCTAAAGAAGTAGGTATTCGCAAGGTGGTAGGTTCTTTTCGAAGTCAGCTGATAAGCCAGTTTTTCAGCGAGTCATTAGTCGTGACCTTTTTGGCATTATTCTGCTCAGTCTTCTTGGTCTACCTTTCGTTGCCTTGGTTTAATGAAGTCTCGGGCAAAAGTATCTTGCTACCATGGAACAATTGGTTGTTTTGGGTGGTGATCGTTGGCTTTACTGTACTTACCGGACTTATTGCGGGTAGCCTACCCGCTTTTTACTTTTCCTCATTCAAGCCGATCTCAGTTCTGAAGGGGACTTTCAAGGTAGGTAAATTTGCTGCACTTCCGCGAAAGGCTCTGGTGATAATCCAGTTTACAGTCTCGATCACGCTCATTATCGGGACGATCATCGTTTACCAGCAAATTCAGTTTGCCAAGAATAGACCTGTGGGCTATGGAAAAGAAGGTCTGGTCAGCATACCTATTAAAACTGCCGCGGTCAAAGATCAATTTGAGGCCATCAGAAATGATCTGATAGCAACCGGGATGGTAAATGAAGCGGCATTGTCGCAAAGTTCAATTACCAACACATGGACTACCAATAGCGGTTTTGATTGGAGAGGAAAGGATCCAGGAATGCAGGATGTGGTGATAACAGCTGCTATAAGTCATGAGTTTGGAAAAGTTGTGGATTGGCAAATTGTAGAGGGGAGGGACTTTTCTAGAGACTTTGCATCTGATTCATCTGGTTTTATTCTAAATCAGGCAGCAGTCGAGTACATGGGTTTTGAAGACCCGATCGGTGAAACCATCAAGGCTTTTGACCGGAGTTATACTGTAATTGGTGTAGTAGAAAATATGGTGACCCAGTCGCTATATGAGCCTGTAAAACAAGCGGCTTTTTACATCGATTCTTTCAATAGAACAAGGCTTATCAATGTAAAAATCAATCCAGATGTCAGCGTTACCGAAGCTTTGGCAGAAATAGGAGAAGTGTTCAAAAAACATGATCCATCAGTACCGTTTGAATATAGTCTAGCAGATGATGAGTTTGCCGCTAAATATTTATTTGAGGAAAGAATCGGGAAACTTACAGGCTTCTTTGCTGTCCTGGCTTTGTTGATCAGTTGCCTGGGACTTTTCGGGTTAGCCTCATTTATTGCCGAGAAGCGAACCAAGGAACTGGGGATCCGCAAAGTATTGGGAGCTTCAATAAGTAGTCTTTGGAGAATGCTTTCCTATGAGTTTGTCTTACTTGTGGTTATTTCATGTCTGATTGCTATTCCTGTATCCTACAGCTATTTGCGTGGTTGGCTTGACCAGTTTGAATATAGAGTTCCATTGTATTGGTGGGTATTTGGAGTCGCAGGATTAGGAGCCATGGTGATTACATTATTAACCGTCAGTTTCCAGTCCATCAAAGCTGCCCTGATGAATCCAGTGGAGAGTCTGAAGAGTGAGTGATGTTAGTAGCTAGTAACAAGAGTCAAATATTACGAACCAAGAACCAAAGATTACAGAGTCCGGAGATAGTTATAGAAAGTACACGGTCAACAGTCCACAGGTGCTGTTCATATGACACGAAAGATGGCGTAGGAATCAAGATTCAAGATTTGTAAAGACATTTAAGATATTAAAAATGCTATACCACTACCTCAAAATTGCAATCCGGAATCTTTGGCGAAATAAGATGTTTTCGTTGATCAATATTCTAGGGCTGTCTATAGGAATGGCAGCCTGTCTTCTCATTTTCAGGTATGTGAATTTTGAACTGAGTTATGATGAGTTTCGTAAACCCACACTTTATCGCGTAACAAGCTCAGCATACCTGAACGGAGAGATGGTTGAGAATCGGGCCCAAACTGCTCCTGCACTTGCTCCCGCTATGGAAAGAGATATTCCCGAGGTAATTCAGGCAGCCAGATTAGTCCATACTGCACCATTAATGTCGGATCCCGTTATCCAAGTGGGTGACCGCAGTTTCCATGAGGAAAAGATTTACTATGCTGATTCCTCTTTTTTGGAGATGTTTTCGTACCGGATGGTGCAGGGCAACTCTGACAAGGCGCTTTCCAAGCCAGGCTACGTGGTGTTATCTGAATCAATGGCCAAGAAATATTTCCCCGATCTTGATAGGCTGTTGGGGCAATCTATCACTTTTTTTATGGGAGATCGGGGACAGATGCAGTTGGAAGTCAGTGGGATATTTGAGGATATTCCACACAATTCCCATCTTAAGACTGATTTTATCATCTCCTTCAATTCCATCCCCTGGAATCTTGAAGAAAACTGGGATTGGGGGAATTTTTATAATTATGTCGAAATTTTACCAGAAAGCGATCCTGGAGTTGTAAAGCGCAAGCTCTATGATATATTGGAAAAATACAGGGGAGAAACATTGGCCGAATTGCGAAAGGAGGGGTACAATCAGGAATTTGACCTTCAGCCCATCCGACAAATACATCTTGATTCAAATCTGGAAGCAGAAGCGGAAGTAAACGGAAGCCGTCGGACCGTCTCTTTTCTTACACTTATCGCATTTTTTATATTGATTATTGCCTGGATCAACTACCTGAACCTGACAACTGCCAAGGCAATGGAACGGGCCAAAGAGATTGGGATCAGAAAAGTGGTTGGGTCAAACAGAGCGCAATTGATCCTCCAATTTATGGCAGAATCTTTTTTGGTCAATTTGGTAGCAGCGGTACTGGCAATTGTGGTTTCACAGCTTTTGATGACTCCTTTTCAAACACTTACGTTGGGGTACTTTGCCCCGATATTTGATGCAGAGCTGGGAATAGGCATCATAGGCTTGTTTTTGCTAGGGACTTTTTTTTCCGGAATTTACCCGGCAGTGGCATTGTCGTATCAACCTGTTCAGATGATTAAGGGAAGTCTTCCAAACTTCGGAAAGGGAGCTTTGCTGAGAAAAGGACTGGTCGCTTTTCAGTTTGCCACTTCCATTGCTTTGATAGCAGGGACCCTAGGTGTACGAGAACAGTTGGTTTTTATGCAACAACAGGATATAGGGATGGATATAGATCAGATCCTTATCGTGAAAGGGCCGGGCAGCAAGGATTCTACTTATCAAAACCAATTGAACTTTTTTAAAAGCGAGGTGCAAAAGTTGCCCGCAGTGCAGCAAGTAAGTGTATCATCCAATATTCCGGGACAACAATTGGGCTGGGGTAGGGCCTTTTATCAACCTGCAAAAACAGAAAATAGAAAAAGCGTTAATATCGTCGCTGTGGATGAGGATTTTTTTGGATTATATGGTACTGAATTCTTGGCAGGCCGCAATTTTTCGCACGAGTTTTCTTCTGATCGCGGAGCCGTCATTTTTAATGAAACAGCCATTAGGCAGCTGGGATTCAATAGTCCTGAGGAAGCGGTCCAGCAAACGGTAATCTGGGATGAAGCGGACAATGATCAGCATCCGAAAGAAATTCTTGGGGTAATTCGGGATTTCAATCAGGAATCCCTGCACAAGGAAGTGGGACCTATGGTCTTTGCGCTGAAAGAATACCTGAATGCCCCATGGGCTGGGGAATATTATTCTCTCAAAATTGCATCTAGTGATTATCCAAAGGCATTAAAACAAATACAGAGCAGCTGGAACCAAGCGTTTCCGGGGAGCCCATTTGACTACTTTTTTCTTGATGATTATTTCAATAGCCAATATCAGTCTGACAGGCAGTTCGCAAAAATTTTCAGTCTGTTTGCCAGTTTGGCCATAGTGATTGCATGCTTGGGTCTTTTCGGCCTATCATCTTATATGACCTTGCAACGTACCAAAGAAATTGGGATACGAAAGGTTTTAGGAGCAACTGTCTTCTCTGTGGTGAGCATGCTTTCCAGGGATTTTCTCAAACTAGTGGGGGTAGTCAGTATAATTATCCTGCCTGTCATATACTTCTTTATGCAAAAATGGCTTAAAAACTTTGCCTATCAGATGGAAATCAGCTGGTGGATGCTGATTCTACCCGTGGTACTGGTCTGGTTTATGGCTCTGGTGACCGTTAGTTTTCAAACGGTTAAAACGGCACTGGAAAATCCTGTCAAGAGTCTGAGAAGTGAGTAGGGAGAGATAAATTATCCGGTACGGTAGATGGATTGCTTTACCTTGAAACTAACCCCATCCGCAAAAATGGAGGATCCGGCAATGGGAATTCCCCAGTAAATTTTGAATAAATCGCACGCCAACGAACGTTTTTGTTCGTAAAACACAGCATAGTAAAGTCAAATCCTTTGATTTGGCGATTGGGAGCATATTAATAGTGGTATGAATGTCGATAAGAAATAATGGAATGTTGGCAATAGGGCTGATTATAAACAGACCATTAGAAATTAATTAACCTACTCAGATTATGTGGCATAACTATTTTAAAATTGCCTGGAGAACAATAAAAAGTAGCCCAATTTACAGTCTGATCAATATTTTGGGCCTGGTATTGGGTATGAGCTGTAGTTTGATTATCGGGATCTGGGCTGTTCATGAAAAGAGTTTTAATGATTTTTTTCCCAACGAAGACCTTGTTTACAAAGTAAGAGTAAATGGTTCTTTTAATGGGGAATTACTAACTAATAACCTCACTCCGGCACCCTTGGCGGAAGTTTTAAAAAATGAAGTTCCACAAGTGGAGTACGCTGTGAAATATGCAGATTGGGGCCCACGGATTTTGATCAAAGACAGCAATACCTCCATTCGGGAAAGAGGGCTTTTCGCATCCGATGATTTTTTCAACATTTTTGCCGTGAAAGTTGTGGCTGGGGATCCGGTAAAGGCCCTTTTATCCAAGAATCAAGTAGTCATAACAGAAAGTACAGCCGACAAATTATTTGACAAACTTTCCCCATTGGGCGAGAGCCTTATGATGGAAGATAGTGATAGTCAACTGAAAGCTTATACTGTGGGGGCCGTCATTGAGGATCTACCCTCCAACAGTTCTATTCAGTTGGGATGGGTAATCAACTTCAAAGAAATAGAGCAACCTTGGATGCACTGGGGCAATACTTCCTATCAAACCTGGGTGAAAGTCAAACCCAATACCAATGTTGAGCATATGGTATCCATTGCCAAGAACATTTATCCCAAATACAGCGACTTCAAGGACAATTATCCTATTTTTCAACCCCTGTCAGATGTTCATCTATATGAAGAATATGAAAATGGGAAGGCAGTAGGTGGAAGAATAACATTAGTCAACAACCTTTCATTGGTAGGCTTCCTGATCCTACTGGTTTCCTGCATCAATTTTGTCAGCTTGACCACTGCCAGGGCCACTGCCAGAGGAAAAGAAATAGGCATCAGAAAAGTGATTGGCGCGGACAAGCAGACTTTATTTGCACAGTTTGTGAGTGAATCAATGCTAATTGCAACCCTATCCCTTTTCATCACAATCTTACTTACTGTCATCCTAGCCTTACCGCTTTTCAATAATTATTTGGCTACTCAACTGGCTTTAGAATGGGGTAGCTACAGATTTTGGGGACTTCTGGCTGCAATATGGATTTTGGCCACCTTAATGTCCTCATTATACCCATCAATTTTCATGGCAGGTTTACCTGTGTTTAATGCATTGAAGCAACAGGTGAAACCGGGATTGAGCGGAGTGTATTTTAGGAAAGGGCTGATTGTCTTTCAGTTTTGTATTACTGCACTTTTCATAGCAGGCATATTGGTGTTGTACAGCCAGCAGGAATATGTAAGACAAAAGAATTTAGGTCTGGATAGAGAAAATGTTCTCTATTTGCCATTGGAAGGCGATTTATATCAAAATTTAGAAGTTCTAAGGCAAGAAGTTCTGAAATCACCTTCAGTGGTATCGGCAACGGTGGCCACCCATTTACCCATCAATATTCAGGCAAATTCGGGTGATTTGGCTTGGCCTGGAAAGGATCCCGATTTGCAAACAAATGTGTCCGCAACTTGGGTTGGATTTGATTATGCCAAAACAATGGGGATATCCTTGGCAGCAGGCAGAGAATTTTCGCCCTTGTATGTGGGTGATTCTACCGCTTATTTGGTTAACCAGGCTGCTCTGGATATGATGGGTATGGAAGAGGATCCAATAGGAGCGGAAATTTCCTTCTGGAATGGTTCCGGTCCCATAATCGGTGTGATGGAAGACTTTCATCTTCAATCTTTACATACCCCTATCACTCCGTTGATCCTGGTCCTTGAGCCAGAGAATGCTTCATACCTTCTTGTAAGATCTACCAAAGGACAACTGCAACAAACCATAGCAGATTTGAAGGATATAACAGCACGGATCAATCCACAATATCCCTTTGACTATCATTTTTTGGATTCGGAATATGAACAACTATACCTTTCTGAACAAATGATCAGCCGTCTCATCCTCATTTTTGGGATAATATCAATTTTGATCTCCAGTCTCGGACTTCTTGGACTGGTGGCCTATACAGCGTCAAGAAGAATAAAAGAAATCGGAATCAGAAAAGTGCTAGGGGCTTCTGCTCTTGAGATTACCACGTTGCTTTCAAAAAGTTATCTTAGCCTGATCCTGCTAGGTTGGCTGTTAGCTATGCCTTTATCATGGATTATATTGAATGGCTGGTTGGATAATTTCGCTTATAAAATAGAACTGAGCTTGTGGTATTTTGCATTTGCGGGGATTCTCACACTAGGCATTGCTTTATTGACCGTTAGTTTCCAGTCCATTAAAGCCGCTCTTATGAATCCCGTGAAGAGTTTAAAAAGTGAGTAGGATTAGCAAAGATTCTAAATCCAAAAATTTGGTTCAGTATGCCAATAAACGCCCGCAAATGATAACAACAATCCAAACGGCCATGGAGACTAACGCGGGTATTTTAAAGTGTAAGGAAGGTCTGGAAGGATTTTCCAAGTCGAATTGACCTTTAAAAACAAATTTGTGAAATAAAAGAGCGTTTAGTGCCGCCACCATCAGCAATGCCATCTTTAACCAGAAGGTCGGGTCCAAACCCAGTGTTTTCGCATTGGTAATAAATAATAGTAATCCTGAAGGGATTACCAGGATTAATCCGCGCTGAGACCAAGGTAACAGATAATGCGACATTTCGACCACTGGCAGATTTTTGGAAAAACCCAATAGACGAAAATCAAATAAAACCGCAGCGCCCACTAGAAGGACAATACCCAGAATATGGATAATCTCCAATGCCGGATACATCCATAAAGATTGCCGGATTGCAGTCGCCCAAGTTGAATCCTCAAGCCAGTGAAGGTATTCCGACACGATTACCTAAGCTCGTACTTCTTCTTATTAACGTATATGGTTTCAGCTCGCATTTCTCCCTTTTTGGTTTTATGAGGGTAGGCAATAATTCTTACTGAAGTTCCTTTTTTGATCATTTCCGCAGATAGTCCGCGTGCTGTCATACGGCTTGCCGGAGCCAGAATGACTGTCCATGGTTCATTTTGATAGCTTGCCTTGGCTATCGTATGGGGATTCTCGAAAGTGGATTCTTCAATGGTGGATTCAAAGTCCAGAACTTTAGTCTGATCATAATTAGCCCAGCCATGATGTAGATATCCAAATGAGACACATAGAACAAATAGGAACAAGAGTGTGGTGTTTCTTAGATAGGTCATGATCATTTGGAGTTTGATACAACTTAAATTTAAAGAAAAATCCAGTTAAGTCATTTATAATCAGTATGTTTTAACGAAAAATAGTCTGATTGTTTTGTGGTATTTACCGATGGATACCAGAGGTGCTGGCGTTGGGAGTTTACACTTTTCCCCTCACCAACGTCAGCTTCACTGTCGTTTTCCTATAAGCCGTTACTTTTAGTTCACCAGATTAAGAAAAGACATTTAACCCAATCGGTCACTTCACTTTATTCCAATAGATCTTGAGGTTTTTGGTGGATCTGCCGGACGCGATCAGGTCCAGCCTACCGTCTCCATCCAAATCTGCAGCCTGTAAATCTTCACAGGCCATTCCTTTTTTGTCAATCCAGATTTCATCATATTCTGAGAACGAGCCGTTTTTGGGAATAAATAGTTTGATTCCGAATTCGCCTGCCTCATTTGGGAGCCGCCATCCCACTGCGATTTGATCCGATCCCAAACCCAGAAAATCTCCAACGGCAAGCGCATGGCCGTCTTTAAGTTGGGTATGAAGAATATTTCTTTTTATGTCCTGTGCGCGAAGATTTTGATCGAGACCTTCATATGCTACCAGTGTGGTTCCGTGCATCGGTTCGATGGTAGCCAGAAAATGACTTTCTCCAGATTCATTCCCTAACCGAAGTTCTCCCACACTTGGACCTGTGGGGAGGTTGATTTTTTCTTTTTCCCAAGAAGAATTTGAGTGAGTTAAGCGATTGACACCTTCTTTTCCTCCCAAAAGGATAGCATTATCTGTTTCTTTGCCGATCACATCCAAGTTATGGGTAAGATGCATACTTTGGTCAATTACCTTATAGCTCCAATCTTGGGAAGGGTTTTCGGGGAATTCATAGGCAATGACTTTTACCCCAGCTCCTTCGCCATTTGCATTTCCTCTGCCATGGAGCGGAACTACAATCAGATGAGCGGTATTGCCATTTTTTACCCAGCGCATTCTATGTGTTGTAGGTTCATGATGGAGTTGTATTGACGTCCATTTTTGCGTGGGATCATCTGGTCGGATAAGGTAAAACACTGCTCCAGACTTTTCGGTATCCGAAGTTTCACCCGGATTCCATTGTGCTCCTACAGCTACTTCTACTTTTCCATCCCCATCGATGTCCTGCGCTGCAATGCAGACATTGTCTGCCTCGGTGAGATTTTCTGCGATTACATGCTTTTTCCAGTCCCCGTTTTGGTACCAGACAAAGGTTTTTTTATCTGCCAAAAGGATATCCTTCTTGCCATCGCCGTCGACATCACCAATAGCAACTCCATAGCCAATGGATAGTTCAGAATCAAGAATCTGTGATTCAAAAACAGGTTCTTTCTGTGGTTGAAAGATTAGAAGCAGGTAGAAAATGTGGATAAAAAACATGGTTTTTTAAGGGTGTTACTCTTTAAATATAAGGGTTTTAGAAAGAAAATCGGAGGAATTGATTTTTTAAGGAAAAATGAAAACTGGATTGAAACCTAGCGTTAAACCAAGTGAAAATAAATCGACCGAGAGCGAACAAATTTGTTCGGAGTTTGATTTCCCTAAAATTAAAAAGGCCGGATTTGAACGATTATGGGCATTTTTTTATGGCATAATAGTGGGAATTAGCGAAGGGGATTCCCTGACCTCTATCCAAAGCCATGCTTCGAAACCACCTTAAAATTGCCTGGAGAAACATACAGAGAAACAAGGTTTTCTCATTTATCAATATCGGTGGACTATCGCTTGGTTTGGCTTGCTGTATGCTGATTCTTCTTTACGTGAAGGACGAAGCGAGCTTTGACAAATTCCAGGAAAATGGTGAAAATCTCTATCGGATTAAGGTCACCATGTCCAATGCTGAGGGTTCAAATACCATAGCAAGCACGAACGCTATTCATGGTCCTACATTCCAGGAGGAAATCCCCGAGATCACTGAGGTAATCCGTACCCAAAGTCAGCCTTTCGTTATGAGAAAAGGTGACGAACTGCTTAGCACCAATGTCCTGTTTGCGGATCCGGAATTTTTCGAGGTCTTTACCCTTCCCCTGCTGTATGGGGATCCAAGTGCCGTACTTTCTGATATTGGTTCTATTGTGATTACAGAGGGTATGGCGAAAACTTATTTCAACACAACTGATGCTGTTGGGAAAGTGATAGAGCTTAAGATCAAAGAGGAATTCAAACCGTTCACTGTATCGGGAGTGGCTAAAACCATTCCCCAAAATTCATCGCTTCAGTTCGATTCTGTAATCTCTTTTGCCTTCGAGGAGGTAAATGGCTGGACGGATACCGAATGGTTGGGGTTTTATATGAATACATTCGTCCAGCTGGATGAGCGGGCAAATTTGAAAGAAGTTACGGGGAAAATGAATAAGGTCTTTGAGCGCAATGTGGCGCAGGAACTGAAGGATTCTCCCGGTTTTGACAGCAAGATAAGTTTTGGACTGCAGCCTTTTATGGATATTCATCTGGATGCAGAAATCGGCAGCGGCAGAAATGGACTGGAGAAGGCCAGTAGCCCGGTATATTCTTACATATTATCTGGCATAGGATTGTTTTTATTGGTGATTGCCTGCATCAATTTTGTGAATCTGGCTGTGGCAAAGACTCTCAAGCGGGCCAAGGAAATCGGGATCAGAAAAGTAATCGGCAGCCACAGGAGACAGTTGATTTTACAGTTTCTCACCGAGTCCTATTTAATGACATTCATTGCTTTGGTGCTGGCATTTGTTATCACACAGCTTTCTCTTTCTGCATTCAATGAGCTAGCTGATAAGCAACTAGCGCTTTCTTATTTATTGGACTTTCAGTTGATTTCCCTTTTCGTTGTTTTGTTTGTAATCACTGGTATGGTGGCAGGATTTTATCCGGCTTTGGTGTTTTCAGGCTTTAGTCCATCGAAGAGTTTGTATAATCGGGCGAAGCTGTTGCAGCAGAACTTCCTGACCAAAGCCCTGGTCGTGTTTCAGTTCACGCTTTCTATTTGCCTGGTAGTTGGGACTATCGTGATTTTCAGTCAATTCAATTACCTGACTAAGGTAGATCTGGGTTACAACGATGATAATCTGATGAAACTAAGCGGTCTTCGCGGTATAAAAGGGGGCATAAATGGAATCAAACAGGAAATCCAGTCACTTCCAGGCGTAGAATCTGTGAGTGCATTTAACGGAAACTATAATGGAACCGGCGCCAAAGTAGGAAATGAGCAGATAGATTTTGGCTATATCGGCGTGGATGATAATTTCTTGGGTACCATGGAGATTACATTGATTGAGGGAAGAAATTTCTCCGTGGAGTACAGCACTGACCCCACCGATGCGATTGTAGTGAATGAGGCATTTTTGCACGAGTTGGGCTGGACTTCCGGGGTGGGGAAGGAGGTGAACTTTGAGTGGAAAAAAAAGAAGATGTACATCATCGGCGTAGTGGAAGACTATCATTATGCATCCCTGAAGGAGAAAATAGCGCCTCTTGTGATGACGCAAGATCCTAACTATGACCTGCAATCATTTTTCATCAAACTCAATCCAAACAACACTGCTGAGACAATCAAATCCATTGAAACAGTATTTAGAAAGTTCGTCCCCTATATGCCATTTTCCTACAGCTTTGAGGATCAGAATAATCTGATGAAATATGAGCGGGAGCAAAAGTGGAAGCAGATCACAACGATTGCAGCTATGCTCTCCATTTTCGTGTCTTGCATCGGACTGTTTGGTTTGGCAGCTTTCAATGCGGAGTCCAGAATCAAAGAAGTGGGTGTTCGCAAAGTTTTGGGAGCCTCTGTTGCAAGCATAGTAGCCTTGCTTTCTTCCGACTTTGTTAAACTAGTCCTGATCGCCATGTTGGCAGCATTTCCGATTGCATACTACGGAGCCCAAGTCTGGCTGGAGGAGTTTGCCTATCAGATTGATATCCAGTGGTGGTTCTTTGGCCTTGCGGGGTTCTTGGGAATAGCTGTTGCTATGCTGACTGTAGGATTTGAAGCGTTCAAAGCGGCATTGATGAATCCTGCGAAGAGTCTGAAGAGCGAGTGAAGATAGAGGAGAGTAACCAGTATCAAATAGCTAGGATTTAGGAGCCAAGATGTTAGAGCCAAGAAATAAGAGGCTAGACAAGAAATATTGAATGTAGAATATCGGATGATGATTAATGAAGATTTGGGGGGCCTTCCAACCTAATAAAACCATGCTAAAAAACTACCTGAAAATCGCCTTCAGAAATATTCGGAAAAACAAACTTTTCTCCTTTCTCAATATTGCCGGACTGTCTATAGGAATGGCAGTTTGTATTCTGATTATGCTATTTGTGAATTATGAGCGGGATTTTGATAGCGTTCACACGAAAAATATCTACCGTCTGGATGAGGTGCAAAAGTGGGAAGGAATGGTTGCTCCACAAAAAGTAGCGTTATCCATGTATCCTATGGGGCCGACATTGCTGGAAGAATTTCCTGAAATCACCAATTTCACCAGGGTAAGACGGGGAGGAGAGCTTAAGTTTAAGAACGAAGAAAAAGATGCTATACTCTCAGATACCTTTTGGGCAGATTCTTCCTTTTTTCAGCTATTTGATTTTAAACTTATAGAAGGAAACCGGGCTACTGCTTTGTCCGAGCCGTATAGTCTTGTGCTGACAAAGATAAATGCAGAGAAAATTTTCGGGGAAGAATCTCCTTTAGGTAAAACCCTCACACTTTCTGAGCAAGATACTATTTCCTATACTGTGACTGCTGTAATGGAAAATATCCCTGAAAACTCTCATCTGAAATTTGAGGGACTTACTTCTTTCAGTAGCTATGTAGGACCTGAGGCTATGGGAAACTGGGGTGGAAATTGGCTGACTACTTATCTGGAATTGGGTGAAAGAGCAGATATTGAGGTAATGGAATCAAAATTCCCTGCTTTTCTTATTTCCCATATGGGAGAAGAAAGGGCTGGAGGGTACGAGCTTTTCCTTCAGCCTTTAAGTGAAGTGCATGCCGGTTCTACAGACATCACCCATGATTATATCAACTATCAAAAATTTGACGGAGCATACACAAGTATATTTTTCTACATCGCACTAATCGTACTTTTCATCGCCGGGATCAATTTTGTGAATTTGTCTTCAGCCAAATCAGTAAGCCGTGCCATGGAGATCGGCGTGAGAAAAGCTTCTGGTGCTTCCAAGTCCCAATTGTACTTACAGTTTATCGGGGAATCAATTGTAATCAGTCTGATTGCGATGGTGCTGGCAGCAGTTTTTGTATCACTTGCCTTGCCTTTTCTGAACGAATTCAGTCAGCGGCAGCTTGAGTTTCCTTTATTCAGTAATCCTCTTTTCTTTGTGTCTATGCTGTTGGGAGCTATGTTAGTTGGAACACTTTCTGGTTTGTACCCTGCTCTTTACCTTTCTAGTTTTAATCCGGTGAAAGTCTTAAAAGGCTCTCCGGTGACTGGAAAAAGAAAAGCTGATTTTAGAAATGTGCTGGTAGTAGTACAGTTTAGCTGTGCTATTTTTCTGATTATTTCAACCCTGTTTGCTTCACGTCAAGTGAGATTTATGCAAGAAAAAGACCTTGGCTTTACCCATGAGCAAATTATCACTATCCCTTTTGGTGGACGCTATACCGATCGTTATGAAACTTTGAAGCAAGCATTGCTTGAAAGTTCGCAGGTGGAGGAAGTAACCGCCTCCGGGCAGCGACTGGGAAATAACCTACATCAGACAGGCATTACTTTTCATGGAGCTGGACCAGCAGTAGATCTGGCTACCTCCCAAGTGGTAGTGGATCCTGATTTTTTGGATGTATATGAGATAGAATTGATAGCTGGAAGGAACTTTAACGACAGCGAAGCGGATAACGGGAACACCTATTTGATCAATGAATCTCTTGCCAATGAGCTGATTCAAAAGGATGGAGAAGGGAAGGACATAGAATCATTAATTGGTTCTCAGTTTGGGTTTAACGGAATGGATTCGGCAGGAAGATTAGTGGGGGTGGTCAGGGATTTCAACTTCAATTCCCTTCACCACAAAATAGAAACGCTGACAATTTTTAATCAACGTAATTGGGGATTTGAGGAGCTGTCTGTCAAAATAAGCGGTGAGAATGTAACTGAAGCACTTGCCCAAATCGAGTCCATCTGGAATTCTCAGATCCCTGAACGGGAATTTGAATATCAGTTTCTCGATGATCACTTTGCGGAATTGTATAGAGCTGACCGAACTGTAAATAGCATTGTGGGCATGTTGACGGGGCTTTCAATTTTGATTTCCTGTCTTGGTCTTTTCGGTCTGGTGTCATTCACTTTGGAGCAGCGGGTGAAAGAAATCGGAATTCGTAAGGTTTTGGGTGCTTCCGTGACGACTGTGGTCGCAATCCTTTCCAAGGACTTTATCAAGCTGGTTTTGGTTGCTATTGTAATTGCAGTTCCGGTCTCCAGGTATGTGGTGAATCAGTGGATTCAGGATTTTGCGTACCGTATCGCTATTGAATGGTGGGTTTTTGCAGTTTCAGGTTTGGTGGCAATCCTGATTGCCTTGGCGACGGTAAGTTCGCAGGCGTTCAAAGCAGCACTGATGAATCCTGTGAAGAGCCTGAAGAGTGAGTGATAAGAGTACAAAGTATCTGGTATCAAGTAGCTAGAACCGAGAACTATGAACCAAGAGATAAGAGTCCAGAATCTAGAGAAAACCTTACCACATTACAACCTTTCAACTTTCTAACCCTTAATCTTTCAACTTTTCAACCTTCCAACCTAATAAACCCATGCTCAAAAATTACCTGAATATTGCTTTTCGACATTTGTGGAAGGATAGGCTTTATTCGCTGATAAATATTGTCGGACTTGCAGCAGCTACCCTATGTCTAATCCTTGCTGTGGTCTATTGGAATGATGAGCATAGTTTTGATGGCTTTCATGCCAACAATCCAAATCTATACAGAGTTACCACCACGTTCATAGATAAGAAAGGTGCTGATCCAAAAATAGTAGGAGTAACAGCCTTTATACCTTGGGTTAAGATGTTCTCCTTTGCCGCATTGACATCCCTGTCATGGATTTCACCACAAGATCCACAGACCCACTCCCTTATGGAAAGGGTCAAGTCCTGTTTTATCCATCCACAGGCTGAACAGCTTTTGCTTGATGGGAACCACCGGTCGATTTTAACAAATGGCCTGTCGTTCCAATTGGCCTTATATTCAAGCATACGGGGAGAGCTTATGAACCCTGAGCCTGAAGAGTAACCCAAGTAAAGTGTTTTCCGAATCTTATGATCCTTAAAGTAATTTACTGGCAGAAAGGCGGATAATCAAAAAATAAAGTATCCAATGCCAGAATTTCAATTATCAACATGCGCATTAAAATAAGCCAAACTTCAATTCCATAAGTAGTGTGGAAGCAGCAATAACCTGTTTTTACCCAATATCAAGGTGATAGGATCAAGAAAAATAAACCTATAATCAATATCTTTAGTCCATTCATTTATCCAAAACAGTTTTATGGGAAAATTTTATGGAAAAATTCTACTTTCTTATCCTATTCCTTTTCGTACCAATGGTTCTATTTGCCCAGGAACCTGGACAGGTTAGTCTATTTGACAAGGAATTAAATCGTTTTTTGAACGTCAGGGATTTTACGGTTTCAACAGACGGTCAGGAAGCCTATTTTACTATCCAGAGTCCAGCCCAGGATATCTCTCAGCTAGTGAAAATCGTCAAGGAAAACGGAGAGTGGTCAGAGCCTGAATTGCTGTTGTTTGGCGATCCGTACATGTATATGGAGCCTTATTTGACCCATGATGGACTTAGGCTTTTTTTTGCTTCTGACAGGCCGCTATTGGATTCTGATTCGGAGGGAAAAGATTTTGATATTTGGTATCTGGAACGTCAGGACAAAGCTGCTGGGTGGTCAACTCCTATCAACCTAGGCCAGCCTGTCAACTCTGAGTTGGATGAATTTTTTCCAACACTAGCCGAAAACAATAACCTATATTTTACCTTGGATTCGCCTGAGGGATTGGGCAAGGACGATATCTACCGGAGTGTATGGGAAAATGGAAGTTATTTGGCTCCTGAGTTATTATCCGACAGCATCAACAGCAATGGCTATGAATTCAATGCTTTTATCTCTCGAAGGGAAGAATTTATTCTTTTCACTAAATACAATGAAGAAGGGGGAATGGGGAGCGGGGACTTATATCTGTCCCAAAGGAAGCCGAATGGAGAATGGGAAAAGGCAAGGAATCTGGGAATGCCCATCAACACTAAGTACATGGAATATTGCCCTTTTTACGATGAGGAAAATGGAATTCTCTATTTTACCAGTAGAAGGAACATGTTGGTTTCTAAAGAATTTCGGGATCTTGCAGATTTTGAGCAAACTGTCAATGAAGGTGAAAATGGTTTGAGTAAACTCTATCAGGTAAAACTGTCGATTAGGGCATTGCGCCAGTGAGAATGAAGCTAGGTATGTGAATCAACCAGCTATGCTCCGTACCCACTGTTGAGCTTGATTTCCTTTATGATTGCAGTGGAGCTTGGGTCAGTCCTCAGGTTTTATCAAAATGCCTTTGTCCACACTTTCGTTGATTAACTTCTCAGCATAGTCCCAAATAGCAGAAGAACCCTCTTTTATTGCCTTTTTTTTGTTATACACTTGTTGATAGGGCACATTGAATTCCGCCCAGGTCCCACCATTATTTGAGGTGTTTTGTAACAAAGGCTCAAACCTATCCATTGCTTTTGCGAACTTGGCATCGTCTGTCACGCCTTCTTCAAATTCTTCCCAGATCGCAACAAACTCTTCGGCTTGTGCCGCCGGTAAAAGTCCAAAAATACGCTTCGCTGCGAGAAGTTCTTCTTCTGTATTGGTGTGGTTTTTTGTAGAATCGTAGATAAATGTATCTCCTGCATCAATTTCTACGATGTCGTGGATTAGGACCATTTTTACCACTTTGAGAACATCAATTGGCTTGTCTGAATGCGATGCCAACACAATGGCCATCATGGCTAAATGCCAGCTATGTTCAGCGTCGTTTTCGTGTCGGTCACTGTTGAATAGCCTGGTCTTTCGCTGGATGTATTTTAGCTTGTCAATTTCTTTGATGAAAGCTACTTGTCTTAATAAATCGTCAATCTGCATTTTTTTATAAGTTGTTGAAGAATTTTTAGGTTCCGTGATGTCTTTTAGAATCGATGCAAGTGGTATTCAGTACCTTGAGAATTTACGTTAACTATGTACTCAAGGATTCTTTATGGAGCACAGTCAGGAATTCTTCAACTGCAACCCGCTCAAACAGTAGATGTGTAGAGTTTTTGGATCAAGCTAACTGATATGGATTCAACCTTGGATGAGTTGTTTAGCTTTACTTTCAGAACCTTCGTTTCTCCATTCAATTTGTATAGTCCCGTCGTAATAATTGATAGTAAGTCTATTCACATTCCCTTCCCATATAATAGTCTCGTTGGAATAGGACTCTGTTGGAGAACCGAATTTTTTGGTGAAATAGGTGATAAAGTCGTTAACCCCACTTTCCATATTGGGTATATCCCGCTTGTTAAAAGTCCATCTGCATTTGTATAAGCTGCCGGACAAATAGGTTAATCTCAGATCGTGAGCTTCTTGCCCGTTTACTATCCTTAAAGGAAAGCCTTGGTAGATTCCCTCCTGAATTCCTGCATCTAAATTCCTTTTTACACTTTCTGCCAGCCATTGATTGTTCTGATAGATTGATTCTTTGCCTGTGATTAATTGAAGTTCACTTTTCAAGCTCTCAAGAGTAGAAGCTAGCTGAAGTCCATTGATACTAGTTGCATCATCTATTTCTTCTTGAGCCAATAGGGAAGGGCTGATAAGTAGCAAAAGGTAAAAAAGTGAGTTTTTTAAAATTTGCATTGAAAAGAATTATAGGTTTTTATTGGAATTTAAATTGTCTAGAACGGTGCCAGTGGTTACTCTTTTATTATCAGAAAAATTGGTGAAATCTTTTTCAGATGCAAGTTATGGGATAAAATAAATAGAGAGAAGGATTCGGCCATGAAAGCAAACCGCATTTTACGCTGTGGAGGGTCTGCCAAAACCAAATTTAATGGTTTCAGCTATTCGTTATCGAATGCTAGACAAAATAGGAGGCTGAGGATGTTTTATCGCTGAAAATGGCGACCTAATATGCTGTGGGATATTCGGCTATGAGGTAGGAGAGTAGTGTCAAAAATAGTCTGTCCATCTTTTTATGATTTGCTACTTAGTTGCTATGGTGTTGACTTTGCCCACTGGCGGACAAAATTGTTCGGTGGATTTGTTTTTGTAAGTGGCTTATATGTCAAATCAAGCCAATTTGAGGGGGTGCGAATGGCATGGAAGTAGAAGAGAATCAAAAGCAAAGAATCAAGAGCAAAGAGCCAAGGTTTAAGATAATAATATTTAAACCCCTTCGATCCCAATAGCTATGTGGGACGCTCAGGGTGACACTTCAGAACCACAATAAATGCATCAATAAATACACACGTAAACATCCAAACCCATGAGTCACATCGCCATTCCAATCCCAAACCTTCCTGGAAAACAAAACATCGATATCCAGGTGATCATCAACAATGAGGTGAAATCTCTTCATTACAAAGTGGAGCTTCTCTACTGGGATGATTGTGAGAACCCTACTGCGCATCGCGCAGATTGTATCTCCGAGATGCTGACCAAACACGATCCAAGCTGGACAGTGTATTATATCGGAGCCCCGACGGATAAATTTGTGCCCATCACCTTTGTGGACAGAGAGAGCAAGAAGTGGATGCAGGTTAGGTGATACTTCGACTTCGTTCAGTACTAGTTTACGATTAGTGATTGGGGATTTTGTCATTGCGAACTACGAAGGAGTGCGGAAATCTCTTTTTGATATTCCGACAAAGCAGGGCAAAATCGAATGTTGATGTCGAAATACCTACCCCTAACAACAGGGAATAGCATCTTTCAACTTTACAATTTTATCAAAATGTGGCGGAATAACCTCAAACTATCTCTAAGGAATCTTCTCAAGCACAAGTCACTGACAGTGATAAATGTGCTTGGAATGGCAGTTGGTCTGGCAGCATGCTTGCTGATTGGGCTTTTTATTTTTGATGAATTGTCTTATGACAAGCACATCAAAGATGGAGAACGGATATACCGTGTAGCTCTGGAAACGGCAGAATCTAGGTGGGCAGGCAGTCCTGGGCCACTTGCAGAAGGTTTGAGAAATGACTTTGCGGAAGTGGAAAACGCTACCCGGATCATGAAGTTTCCCGAACTTGACCAGATGCTATTGAAGAGTGAAAGCAGTGGCGAGGCAACACAGTTTTATGAAACAAAAGGATATTATGTGGACTCTACTTTCTTTGAGGTTTTTAACTACGAGTTTCTATCCGGACATTCTTTAAGTGCGCTGGGATCGCCCAATTCTGTGATTCTTTCCGCATCGCTTGCCAAAAAGTTTTTTGGTGAGGCTAACCCAGTGAATCAATCCCTTACGATTGGTTTGCCTTTTGGGGACTTTGATTATACCATTACAGGTGTATTTGAGGATACAGGGGTAAAGTCTCATATAGATGCGAATTTTTTCCTATCCATGCAAAACGATGATATTGGAAATGCGGTGAAAGGAATGACCAACTGGGCGACTAATAACATTTTCTATACTTATGTGAAGCTTCATCCGGCGGCAGATATTGAGTCTTTTGAGAAGAAACTTATTCCGTTTTTTGAACGTCATGGGGCAGAAGATTTGAAAGCCATGGGAGGTTTCAGCAAAAATCTTTTCCTTCAACCCTTGGAGGATATTTATCTGGAATCCAATATAGACTATGAGTTGGGAACCACCGGAAACAAAATGACGCTGTTTGTCTTCGGATCGGTGGCTGTGTTTATCCTCCTGATCGCCTGTATCAATTTTATGAATTTGGCAACAGCCAGATCCGAAAAGCGATCGAAGGAAGTTGGGATTAGGAAACTGTTGGGAGCAAATAAAAGCGGATTGGTACGGCAGTTTTTGGGAGAATCTATGATAATTTCCTTGCTGGGATTACTAGTGGCTTTCCTGGTTGCTTCACTTTTGATGCCTTATTTCAATCAATTGACTGGTAAAGAGTTGGGTCTGTATCAACGGACTTTACCTTTACTGATGATTTTCTTGCTGGCAATCGTGGCAGGTTTGCTTGCTGGAACCTATCCGGCATTTTTTCTCTCAGCCTTTACTCCTAGCACTGTACTGAAAGGAAAATTCAAAGGCAGATTATCCGGATTTTCGCTCCGCCAAGTCCTGGTAGTTTTCCAGTTTGCTATTTCAGCCTGCTTGATTTTGATGGTTTTTGTGATCAAGCACCAACTGGATTTTGTCCAAAATCAGGATTTGGGATTCAAAAAAAATCAGCAATTGATTCTTCCCCTCAAAAGTGAAGATGCTGTAGCCAAGTACGAGGTGCTAAAAGCTAGTCTACTGCAGAATCCAAACGTGAAATCAGTTACGCTGGCGTCCACTTATCCCGGTATAGAAAGTATAGAGGATATGATGTACTATGCAGAGGGCAAAACAGTGGAGGATGTTGTAAACATCACCAATGCATATGTCGGGGATGATTTCGTAGAAACACTTGGATTTCAGATGCTGGAGGGAAGGACATTTACCGAGAAGTACACCTCAGAATACCCAATGATGATTTTAAACGAATCAGCAGTTAGGTCTCTGGGCTATGAAGTAGCTGATGCTGTAGGAAAGAAGGTTCACTTCGAATGGAGAGGGAAGTTGAGTACGTTGGAAATAGTAGGTGTGGTGAAGGATTTTAATTACCAAAGCCTTCATACGAAGATTAATCCTTACGCTTTTATTAAGGAAAACCGGGGAGGATATTTGATCGCAAATTTCGAAGGAAGTGGTACAAACGAAGTTATGGTAAGTGCAGAGGCCAGTTGGGATAAACTCAATATTTCAGATCCTTTTGTCTATTCGTTTTTGGATCAGGACTTTCAGCGTAATTATGAGAAGGAAGAGCGTGTGGCTAACGTTATTATAGGATTTGCCTTACTGGCGATCTTTATTGCCTGCCTAGGTCTGTATGGATTGACGGCCTTTATGACCGAGCAACGAACTAAGGAAATTGGCATTCGTAAGACGATGGGAGCGACTGATTGGAGCATTGTAGCTTTGCTTTCTAAGGATTTCGGCAAGACCGTTTTATTGGCAATTCTGATCTCTGTTCCAATAAGTTTATACTTGTCAAAAGCCTGGCTGGAGAATTTCGCCTACAAAATCGAACTGCAATGGTGGTACTTTGTCGTCACAGGCTTAGTAGCCCTATTGATAGCAATGCTCACCGTAAGTTTCCAGTCTGTCCGTACGGCACTGATGAATCCGGTGGAAAGTTTGAAAAGCGAGTGAGGGAATGAAAGTAGTTAGAATCAAGATCCGGGAGCCAAGAAGCAAGATACTACCGCTTTTATAGCTCAAAGAATGGTTTGGTAGTGGTCTGTGACACAGACCACGGCAGTGGCAGCTGAAGGCCTGAATTATCAAAGCCCAGCCCGGTGGGCTGGGTGAAAATAGTCAGAAGCATACTTCAAGCTCTGAAAGAGCAGTCTAAAATCCTGAAGATGCTTACTTATCCGCCTGCTTGGCATAGCCAAATACCTTTTGGAGTAAAGGGGATGAGCGGGAAGAGATATCTTCACGTATTTTCAGTTCCTCTTTGGCTATTTCTACAAATAGTCCGTCAATCGCCTTTCTGGTCACATAAGCAGTAAGGTCGGTGTCTACTTTTTTCACGAAAGGAACCTTGTTGTATTGGGTCATTACATCCTCCCAGTATTTTGTGGCATCGGTTTTCTTCAGACTACCATCTATGATGGGGGAGAATTTCTCCGTAAGGGCAGGAGACGTGGTGGTATTGAAGTAACTAGTAGCAGCATTGTCTTCTCCCAAAAGGATGTTTTTCACATCAGCTATACTCATTTGCTTGATCGCATCTGTAAAGATAGGCTTGGCTTCTATAGCTGCATCTTCGGCAGCACGGTTGAGGCCGGTGATCGCCTGATCTACCATATTGCCCAATCCCATCGAGCGTAGGGTTTTTTCTACGTTTCTAGCTTCTTCGGGAAAAAGGATTTTGACATCGAGATTTCCTAGATACCCATCTTTTGCTCCCAGGCGTTCTGCGCTGATTCCTGTGGCTTTTTCCAACGCTTCTTTTAGACCAGAGTTGATCTCAGTGTTACTGGGAAGCTTGATTGCCTGACCAAAGGAAGCAGTAATGGTAGTGAAAGAAGCAAGAGTGACTAAGAAGAAAATAAAATAGGAGGTAATGGGAGATTTATAAATCATTGGATAGTTTTTAGAGGCGTCAATATTCAAATTGTATAAATACCAATCTGAGGTTAAGTTTACAAACGTATTGATTTGTGATTCATTTTTAATTCATCGAGGGCTCTCGCACAAGTGTGCAGAAAAGACTGCTGATTTTCGTGGATTATACTGGTCAATATCTCTTTTTTGATCTTCGGTTAAAAGTTTTAGTTCGCAACAATTCTGCGCAATTAGATACTGGTATTTTTAGAAAGAGTTGTAATAAGTTTCATAACAAGCCTTCAATTACTTCAGGAAAATGCTTGTGCTCTAAAGCATGTACTTTCTCGGCTATGGTTTCCGGGGTGTCTTCCGGGGTAAGTGGGGTAGAAGCCTGGAAAACTATTCTTCCTTCGTCATAATTCTCATTGACCAGATGTATGGTGATGCCGGTCTCAGTATCGCCGGCAGCTTTTACAGCTTCGTGGACAAAACTTCCATACATGCCTTTTCCTCCATATTTAGGAAGAAGTGCCGGATGTATATTCACCATTCTATCAGGAAAATCCCGCGTTAGATCTACTGGAATTTTCAAGAGGAAACCTGCTAAAATCACCCAATCGATGTTCTCTTCCCGGAGCTTTTCTAGTAAGACTCCTGCATCCATTTCCTTTCTTGAGAAAATGAAGGTAGGAACATCGAATTTCTTTGCCCGCTCCAGTACAAAAGCTTCGGGCTTGTTGGAGGCAACCAGCACAATTTGTGCTTTATCCGAATTCTGGAAATGAGCCATGATTTTTTCGGCATTGCTACCGCTTCCGGAGGCTAAGATTGCGAGGCGTTTCAAAATGTTTGATTGGTTTAATCTGGTACGAAATTAAGGGAAATCTCCCGTAAAGATGGGTAGTTTTTGAGGGTTTTATGGATAGAACTCAATAAAGAAAACCAAAAAGCCATAACGGGATTTTCTTGCCAAAGCCAATCTCCAGTTCATCCAGTACTAAAAAACTATTTTCAACTTTTTTAATTTGTTCGCCATCTTTCAATTTTCCAACAATAAAATATTCGAACGTTTAATGATAAATAACGAATGTCGAAGACTGATCACTGCAAAACTATCCTCTTACCTGTCCATTTCCTCTCACTATCCACTTATAACTACAAAGTTCCTTCAAGGCCATTGGTCCACGGGCGTGGAGTTTTTGGGTACTGATGCCGATCTCGGCCCCCAGTCCGAATTGGGCACCGTCGGTAAATGCAGTGGAGGCATTTGCATACACAGCAGCAGCATCCACTTCAAGAAGAAACCTGTCGATGACTTCTTGATTTTCTGCTACTATAGCCTCGGAATGCTTGGAAGAATATGCTGCAATATGATCTAGCGCCTCATCCAGATTTGCAACAGTCTTGATGGCTAACTTCAATCCTAGAAACTCCGTCCCAAAATGGGATTCTTCAGCTGGGGAAATCAGTTCACTACTGTTCAACGCCGCAAAGGCTTTTTCGTCAGCGAAAATCTGAACCTTACTTTCCAGCATGGGATGAATGATGTCATTCAGGACAGGCAGATGAACTTCGTGAATCACTAAGCAATCCAAGGAGTTACAGACGCTGGGTCTACGCGTTTTGGAATTGAAAGCAATCTCCGTTGCTTTATCCAAATCAGCTGATTCATCCACATAGGTATGGACTATTCCCGCACCTGTTTCTATGACCGGCACCTTTGCATTCTCCCTTACGAAATTGATCAATCCCTGTGAACCCCGTGGTATAATCACGTCCACAAAACCCACTGCTTCCAGAAGGGCTTTAGTAGCAGCCCGGTCTGCAGGTAAAAGCTGGAATGCCTCGGTAGTCAAGTCATTTTTCTCCAGTACCTGATGGATCAAGCTCATGATGGCGCGATTGGAATAATCTGCATCAGATCCACCTTTCAGCACCAAGCCATTTCCTGACTTCAGCGCTAATGTAAACACATCAAAAGTAACGTTTGGCCTAGCCTCGTAAATGATCCCAATCACCCCGAGAGAAACAGTTATTTTCTCCAGTGAAAGTCCGTTTTCCAAAGTTTTGCTCTCCAAGACATGGTGCAAAGGGCTTGGTAAGGCACTTACCTGGATGATTTCTCCTGCAATATTGTGGATCCGCTCTTCGGTGAGCAATAGCCTGTCATACATAGGATTACCCGGTTCCATACGATCCAGGTCCTTTTGGTTTTCTTCGAGTAGAAAGTACATGTTTTCCACCGCAGAAATTGCAAGATTGTGTAGGACCTGATTGACTTTTTCATTGCTGAGACCAGTCAGTTTTCTTGCCCCTTTTTTTACTACTTCAAATATGTGTTGGTACTCAGTCATGATCGAAAATATAGAGGTAATCGTAGTGGATTAATGCTTTTTGGTTCTTTTGACCAACTCTTTCGTTGGCTATTTTGGAAGAATACTCTGCTCGGCCTAGACCTATTTTATGTCCGGACTCATCACGGATAAGCAGTATATCTCCTTTGGAAAACTCCCCTTCCAGTTTAATAATTCCAATCGGCAATAAACTTCGGATTACTTCGGAAGTAAGGGAGGTTCTTGCACCTTCATTGATGGTAACTTCTCCTACGTAATAATGTTCGCCATGTGCGAGCCATTTTTTGGCTCCATGTTTGGCTTTCTGTGGCTCAAACCAGGTACAGCGCAAAGTTTTGTCTGCAAGTTCATGTAGAACATTTTCCCGGTTGCCGTTGGCAATAATCACCTGAATGCCCAGATCGGCTGATTTCTTGGCCATGGCGTATTTGGTAAGCATACCTCCTCGGCCGAAAGACGATTTGGATGCGGAGATGTAATTGGATACCTCTGGCATGCTGGAAGCAACTTTTTCTATAAGTTCAGAGCTGGGCTCAGAAGGATTTCCTGTGAAGATCCCATCCACATTGGTCAGCAATACCATCGTATCCGCATTGATCATAGCGGCCGTAAGACTAGCCAGTTCATCGTTGTCGGTGAACATCAACTCAGTGATGGTAACGGTGTCATTTTCATTGATAATGGGTAAAATATCCTGTGAAAGCAATGCCTGTACGCAGTTTTTCATATTAAGAAAATGCTTTCTATCACGGAAATCCTCCTTTGTTACCAAGATCTGCGCAACTGGCTGATCGTGCTTTTCAAAGAAATTCTGGTATTGATTGATCAGACGTATCTGGCCTGTAGAGGCCCATATTTGTTTCTTAAATACTGGATTGAGTTTCTTGGGAAGCGGAATGGCTTGTCTCCCAAACGCCACTGCACCAGAGCTGACCAGCACGATTTTCTTTCCACGGGAGGTCAATTCCTGGATTTGTGATACAAGCTTCTCCATGCGTTCCAGATCAGGAAGTCCGTTTTCCTGAGTCAGTACATTTGACCCGATTTTGATTACAAGTAATTTGCTGTCTAGCATTCTTAGAAAAATTTGCCTGAAAATAGGGAAGATTTGGGACTTATGATCTTGGATTTAAGATTTACGAGACAATTCCCTGAGTTGAAGATTGACTTCTCAGGTTGAGGGCTAAATACATGCTTGATGTTGTAAATCGTAAACCGACATCCGTAAATAAGCAGATACACTTTTTATATTCCAAAATAAACGTAGGTAGTTATCTTTCTAATTAGTGGAATGGAACTACAAAAAAGCCATACTGATTGTCCCCACCAGCATTAAAGCCTTGGCAATTGCGCTTAATTTTGTGAAATGGTCCTTGCGGTCTGCATAGTAGATTCGATACATGAAATAGATGAAAAAGATCCCCAATCCTCCAAAATAGAAGAAAATTATGGGTCGGTTTAATTCGAATGTCACCACTAATATTGCGCAGACAAACACGGCTGCAATCAGGAAAATCACAGCTTTTGTTTTCCGAAATCCAATCACTATGGGCAAAGTACGGCATCCGTGTTTTCTATCTCCCTGCCTGTCTTCTATGTCTTTGATGATCTCACGGATGAGGTTGAGAAAGAAAGCAAAAATGGCGTATGTAAGTACTAGAAGCTCTGATTTTTCGAAATAGAATGCAATCACATAGATGGATATGCCAGTGAGAAGTGCTACAGAAAAATTTCCGATAAAGGGTTCTCTCTTCAGCTGATTGCTGTAGAACCAAAGCAAAAAAGCCGCAAAGAAATTGATTAAAGCTATGCTGGGACTCACCAAAAAACCTAGTCCAACTGCTGTGATATTCAGTATGGTATGCAGGAGAATAACCACTCGGCGCTTGATGCCTTTTCCAACTACGACATTTCCAGGACGATTCACATAATCGATTTTGACATCGTAATAATCATTGATCATATATCCGGCTGCCGTGATCAAGAGGGTGGAAACAATTAATAGATATAGATTATAATCTTGCAATACCGGTAAGCCGGATTTGTTGGTTTCAACCAAAAAATAGGCCGTCATTAGCTGTGCGAACCCCACCATCAGCAGATTGATAGGTCTGCTGATCCGAAATAGTCCTCGGATGGATATGGTTCTTTCCACAGTCATGGTATTCATACGTCAAAAATAGATTCAATTCCTTTCACATCTAGGGAAATAGCTAGGTATGTGGAAATTAAAAGGTTTTTAAAGTTTTTTTAACCACTGAGAGCACAAAGGTTTCGCGGAGGGCACAGGTATAAGTGTAAGGGGCTGTATGCATTGCCTCATGTAGGTAGAATAGAAGTTTAAGTTACTCGTAAAGGAGATAACTATTATTTCTATGGAGGGTCGAAAAGAATTTTCGTTTTGATTCAACTTGAATGAGACCTGAAGGAAGTTAAAGGGTTATTGTTAAAAACAATATCGGAGTGCCGTGGGCTTTTTTGGATCGGAGGGAATTCTCATAATATGGACTTTAAAAATCAAATTTGATCGAAGGGTCACTAAACGTAATCTCCGATCAAATTCGATAGTCTGAAAAAGAGTTTATTTTTTCAAGCTAGGACTCTCAAAACCCAATTTCTTCAAACCTTCTTGCACTTCAGGAGCTCCCATAAATAATTTCCAGCCCAATCCTGTTCTGTAGTTTTCTATCATGGCCACCATAGGCCCTTGGTCAATGGCCAGGTATCGGGTAGGGTAGAAGTCATGCTCGGGGCTCATCGCATCGTAGAATCCATATCTGCCAAGTACTTTTTTACCATAATTATAATAGAGGTTTTTAATGACTTTCATAGACTCTTCAGGAGTATATGGAATAGAGGAAATTGCAGCAGTAGGAGAGATTACCCCTGTATCATTTCCGGGAAAGTGCGCATTGTAGCCATTGATAGAGTAGGAGGCAGTCAGCCCCCACAAATCTTCTCCATAACCTGCAAAGTTGCCTGGATTCCCAACACAATATGCTCTGTTGATCAGTGTCTGATTGGTGTTTTCCTTTTGATAGTCAGCATACTGATCTTTAAGTCCCATGGGATTCAATCCCAGATAGGAATAATGCGCCCAAAAAAGCGGCCCGCCCATCTTTTCTGCTCCGTTATGCTTAAGTTGAAGTTCGTATCCAAAGGCTTCATTCTTAGCTTTTATAGCTCCACTTCTTGCCCAGCCCTTGTGATATGCAGCTGGATCAATGGTATGAGTAGGAGAGGATGCTGCCAGTACATAGGTGATCAGACATTCGTTGTATCCTTCTAATGGGAAATTCATATCCCATGCATATTCCGGAGACCAGTGCCAATAAAGTACATCCTGGCCGTCTCTGGTGTACCAGCTCCAATCCATTTCTTTCCACAATTGATCAATGCGGGACGCTACAGCTTTTTGGCGGTCATCTCCACCTTTGAAGTATTCCCGCACGGCGATCAGGCTCTGCATCAAAAATGCAGATTCCACCAGATCACCTCCATTATCTTTCTGACCAAAAGGCTGGACTTTTCCGGTTTGACCATTCAGCCAATG
Organism: Algoriphagus resistens; assembly: GCF_001442615.1. Lineage (GTDB taxonomy): Bacteria > Bacteroidota > Bacteroidia > Cytophagales > Cyclobacteriaceae > Algoriphagus > Algoriphagus resistens. Next base: position 69,749 of record NZ_LMXN01000018.1, read on the forward strand.
AGGCCAAACCCCCTTGAATCGGTCTGCTTTTTCCAGAAATCCCACAATCTTTTCAAATCGCGCTACACCCTGTTCTTTGGTAATCCAACCTCTTTCCATTCCTGCTATCAGTCCGAAAATTCCCATTCCGGATCCACCGGTGGTTACCACATGTGCATCATTTTGAGGATATTCCCCATCCATATGAATTCGCTCTGGCCCCATTCCTGAATTGGGCTCAGCTCCATCCCAGAAATATCGGAAAGTGTAGAACTCCACCATATTCAAAAGCTCTTCATCTGTCATTTTACGAGTTTTGGCGGATGCACTTCCTACAATGGAGGAATCCGCACCAGTGTAGGCTCTGACCTCATAGTTCAGGTCAAGTTCCATTCCCAGATCATTTACAAAATCCAGATAAATAGTGTCTTGTACCAAGGCCCGTTGGGTATAGGTCTTGTCATCCATACTTACCCATATTCCGTATGAATCTGCTTCCGGTGTTTTGTCCCATGCCAGCTCCACGTGTATATCGTAAGGAGTAGCTCTAATTGTGCTGGCTTTTTCTTCTGCTTTTTGACAGCCAAAAGAAAGGAGGACAAGAGCAGCCAAGGAGAGTGTGGATTGGGCTTTCATAAGTTTATGTTTATTTTTTCAGCTGACACATGGAATCTTGCCTGATGGGTAATCATCTCTTTATGTGACGCTTGGGTGATGCTCGATTTCATGGCTTGGAAATATGGAAAGGAAAGAATAAAGGAGACTCCCGCCCCAGCAAGTAGGCAGGAGTCAAGGGGTTTAGTAACCCGGGTTTTGGGTGATTGAACCTCCGCTGATATCTATTTCGGATTGTGGAACTGGATATACCTCATGTTTACCTGGTGTCCAGGTGATTCCCAATTCGGCAAATACCTCCTGTGCACGTCCTTGTCTTACCAGATCAAAGTAGCGGTGCTGCTCCATGGCCAGCTCTATTCTTCGCTCATGATAGATTGCCTCTCTGAGTCCTGATTGATCAGTCATGGTTAAATCTTGTAAAATGCTGTTATCACCCTGACGGGCCCTTTCGCGGACCATATTCACATACTCCAAAGCCTGAGCTGGATTTCCAATCTCATTCGCAGCCTCGGCAGCAATCAAAAGCAAATCAGCATATCGGAACAAACGTATATTAGCACCGCTGTTCCCGAAGCCGGATGGTGGTCTTTCAGGAAGCCAGGCTTTCCGGCTGAATCGTGCATTTTCACCCATATTCGGGTCAGCCACCACTACTTCTCCGGAAGGCAACGTATCCCCATTAGTGATAATGGTTGCTACCAGCCTGGGATCATTTTCCTCGTAGGCAGCCATCAGATCATCTGAAGGACCATTAAACCCCCAGCCGTTATTCGGATTGCCGCGGATCCCCTGGACTTCATTGAACTGAGATCCTCCGCCTCCCGCTTCAAGAGCTACTGTCGATACTTCGAAAATGCTCTCTGAAGAATGCTCCCCTTCTCTTCGGAAAATACCTTCATAATCGGGATAAAGCTCATATTCACCACTGGAAATAACCTCCTGAGCCAGATCAAATGCTTCCTGAAAGTCATTTTGAAAAAGATGCACTTTTGCCAAAAATGACTTTGCAGCACCTGCCGTGGCCCTGCCAAGCTCGGAAGCTTCATATTCAGATTTCTCTGGAAGATTTTCTGCCGCAAAATTCAGATCCTCTTCAATGAATGCATAAATCTGATCGGTTGAAACTCTCGTCTGAACATACTCATCCGGATTCAACGGACGGTCTATCAGCGGTAAGTCTCCGTATGTCCTTACAAGGAAAAAGTAGAAGTACGCCCGCAGAAATCTTGCCTCTCCGATGAGTCTGGTTTTCAACTCCTCATCCATATCGATTTCGGGTACATTTGCGATCACCTGATTGGCACGAAACACCCCCTGGAAATATCCTGACCATATCCCATTGACCGCAGTATTATTTGCATCAAAAGTAAAATCATTGATATCCTGAAGGAAGCCTGCATCACCTGGGACAGATCCCTTGTCAGCGTCATCAGAGGCGATATCTGTAACTCCTATGTAGGAAAATACATGTACGTTAAAACTTCTCAGGTGCGCGTATATGGCATTCACAGCCTGCGTGGCCTGCAGTTCATCTTGAAAGAAGTTTTCAGAAGTTAGCTCTCCAAGAGGAGCCTTATCCAAATAATCCTCGCAGGAAACCAGACCTACGCTCACCAGAATGCTTAATCCAATAGCTGCTATTTTATAGTTTATCTTATTCATAGTTAAATGGGTTTAGAAGCTGGCAGAAATTCCTAGGTTAAAAGTTCTTGCGACGGGGTAAAGACCACTGTCATATCCTGTACCGATCACAGATCCACCGCCGATCTCAGGGGTGTATCCAGAATATTTCGTCCAGGTGAATACGTTTGTTCCTGAGAGATAAACCCTGAAGTTTTGGACCTTGAATTTATTCAAAGCCACCTCAGGAAAGCTGTAGCCTATCTGCACATTCCTCAACCGAAGGAAAGAGCCATCTTCCACAAATCTGTCTGAGACTTCATAGTTGTGGCCCCCGTTAGTAACTCTGGGTTCTGTATTGCTGGTGCCTTCCCCTGTCCATCTGTCCAGATAGCTGGTTTCGAAGTTGTAAGTGTTGAAGCGGGTCTGTTTTTTGGCATTGTAGATTTCATTGCCATAGGTCCCGTTAAAATCCGCACTGAAGTCAAAACCTTTGTAGTCGAATCCCAGATTAAAGCCAAAAATCAAATCAGGAATAGGGCTGCCCAAAATCACACGGTCATTGTTATCTACGGCTCCGTCATTATTTGTGTCTTCATAAATCAAATCTCCCTCGACCTCAGAGCCTCTTTTGGGAATAGATGACAGATCAGATTCATTTTGGAAAACCCCTGCGGTCCTGTATCCATAATAGTGACCTATAGATTCACCAACTATCGTTCTAGAACCTAAGTAGCCGCTGATCCCTACCGCCCCGCCGAAGATAGCTTCATTGCCATCTCCTAAGTTTAACACCTCATTGTTTACTGTAGAAGCAACTATTCCGAAGTTATAGGCAAAGTCGCCTTTTTGATCTCTCCAATTCAAAGTCAGATCAATGCCGGAGTTTTTGACACTTGCAGCATTAATAACAGGGTTATTTGCAGAGCCCACATAGGCAGGAATTGGAACTGAAACTAAGATATCATTGGTTTTGCGAGTATAATAATCCAATTCACCAGTCAGTTTCTCGTCAAAGAACCCGAACTCAAGTCCTATATTGGAAGTAACTGTCTCTTCCCATTTAATAAATGGATTGGCCAACCGGGTCAACGTTGCGCCATAAATCAGTTCTTCATTTTCACCAAAAACTGCATTCTCATTCCCTGTTACCACGGGCCTGCCTTCGTAAAAGGCGATTTTGTCATTTCCGATTTTCCCCCAGCTACCCCTGATTTTCAGGTTGGATAGGAAGGATTGGCTTTGCAGAAATGCTTCCTCGATGATATTATATCCTAGCGCTACTGATGGGAAATTACCATATCGGTTTTCCTTACCAAATCGACTTGAGCCATCTCTTCTGAACGTACCGGTAAAGAGGAATTTGTTTTTGTAGGTATAATTAGCCCGGAAAAGGTAAGAAAGCATTGCCCAGTCCCCTGCGGTATTGTTATTTGTCTGAGTGGTCAGCTCACCTGCATTGAGGTACCAAAGTGAGGGGTCTTCGCCAGGCAGATTTCTTCTTCCGCCTCCAAGAGTCTCAGTATAGAAATCCTGAGTAGTGATACCTCCTAAAAGATTCAACCGATGGTCTTCCCATTCTTTACTGTAGTTTATGGTATTTTCCCAAAGGATATTTCTGTTTCTCAGATTTTCCGCATTGACTGAATTCTCCGGATTCTGCTGCGTTGGGGATACAAAGAAAACAGGGGTAAAAGTCTTTGTATCCTGAAAAGCCAGATCCAGACCTACATTACTTCGGAAGGTGAAATTTTTCAGGAATTTGACATCCATAAAAAAGTTGCCCACACCACGGTAATTATTTGTCCGGTTGTTTGAGTTGTAGTCAAATTGAGCCGCCGGATTTCCAACTGGGCTGGTATTCGTGTAGCTGCCGTCTGGCTGGGTCGGGTCAAAAATCGGATAAGCACGGTAGGCATTGCCGATGACTCCAGGCTCATTTTGCTGATTGTAGTAGATGAATGAAAGGTTGTGACCGAAAGTAACCGCATCGCTGAACTTATATTGGTTATTCAGCCGGAAGGTCAACCGCTCGAATTCAGATTCTTTCACTACTCCTTGTTGGTTAAAGTAATTGACGCTCAGGTTGAAGTTGGTTTTTGCTGATCCTCCGTTAGCACCCAGGCTTACATTATTGATTGGTGCATTTCTGAAAATGTAATCCTGCCAATCAGTGCCTTCAGCATACTCATCCACATTGTAAATAGGTTCATTTCCTACGTTTTGCTCCAGTTCATTGGCCAGCTGGGCGAATTGCCTGGCATTCACCAAATCGATTTTACTGGCTACTTGCTGCACTCCTGTATATGCATCTACACTGATTCTGGTGTCTGTATCAAATGATCCTTGCTTTGTACTGACTATGATTACACCGTTAGCCCCCCGGGAACCGTAAATAGCTGTTGCAGAAGCATCTTTCAGCACCTCCATAGACTCCACATCGTTTGGGTTCAGGAAATCAATATCATCTAAGAGCATCCCATCTACCACATAGAGAGGAGAGGAATTGTTCAATGTGCCCACACCTCTGATCCGGACAGTGGAACCTGCTCCCGGAGCACCGGAGTTTTGGGTGATTTGAACACCACTTACACGGCCTTGCAGTGATTGTGTGACATCTGAAACAGGAAGTCGGTTAATGTCCCTGGAATCCACACTGGATATTGCTCCGGTGAGATCGCTTTTGCGCTGAATACCATATCCGACAACTACAAACTCGTCCAAATCCCCAAGATCTTCTTCAAGGGAAATATCTATGGTTGACCTACCGTTGATCGGAATTTCTTGTGTTGTAAACCCTACAAAAGTAAAGACAAGCACTGCATCTTCCGTAACTTGTAAAGAGTACTTGCCGTCCAGGTCTGTAACTGTCCCGTTGGTGGTTCCCTTGATGACCACGTTCACACCGGGCAGCGGTTGGCCGGCAGCATCAAGCACTGTTCCCTGAACTGAAACATTGTTCTGTCCGACCGAATGGTGGACGATAAATAAGGAGAATAGGAGAAAGGATAAAATAAAACGCTTGCTGTGATGCCAGACATTTTTCCTCTCTGGTAGTAATTTTTCCATCGGGCTAATTGGGTTTAGTTTTAGTTAATTGCATGCGGTATCCCGCAAAGCAGCAACTGAAACTAACTAGCCTTATACCAAGCAGTACAAAAAAATCTTTGAAATTGATTGAAAAAGGATGTTTAAATAAGCCCTATTTAAACTTCTATTCCTTTTTTAATTTCACTAAAAAATAGGCTATTTCGATAATTTAAAAGATTATTGATAATCAATTCACGCTTTATTATCAGGATGCCAGTTAACCGGAAATCCTGTAGAAATCAATTCAATTCATGGGATTTTTCCAAAACAATGTCTTCCCATTCCGGATGGTGAATTCCTTTCAGTTCCAGCTGCAATTTCACTTTTACCCGGAAGCTGCTGATGGCGTTTATCCGCAAATCAAGCAACTTGGAAAGCTCATCAAGTGTGAGTTTATCATGCTCTGCAATGACGGTGTAGGAAAGATAAAATGCCTTTTCTATTGGTAGGCGGATGCCATGGAATATTGTCCCGGCCGTCGCGGATTCTATATGTCCGCAGCGAGAGCATCGGCGGTGAAAAATCTTAGAGCTTTTCGAGAATTTGCCATGGTTGCAGGCTTTGCAGGTGAAGCCGTTTTCCCATTTTACCTGCTCCAGGTAGCGAAGGCAAGAGCTAGAATCCGGGAAAATATTTTTGAAATCAGCATAACTCATTCGTTTATTGGTGATTCTTGCCTGGAGATTTTCTTTAATCTGTGATTTTAGTTTCCATATATCCTTGTCCAGGATCGAATTAATCCGTTTGATTTCTTCGTCTTTTTCCAGGATTTGCTGATTATACTCCAGTAGCAACTGGTTCTTTTTTGCCAATTCTTGGGTTCTTTCACTTACCCTTTGTTCCAATTCCCGATTGACTTTATCCTTTAGCTGTGCATTTGCTTCGGCTTGCCTTAAGGAGCGAAGCATTGCCCGGTCCCGGTTTTCTTTGAGGATTTTCACACGGTCTCCCAACGCTAATGTGAGTAACAGCATTTCCATCAAAAAAGCGATGTGTAAGCTGTAGTACAACACAGTACTATGGGGGATAATGGCGGTGTGTACCATAGCTTTCAGAGCCACTCCCAGAAATAAAATCCCGTAAGCAACTACAAACAAACGTGCCACACTGTAGCCTTTGACCAAGACATATATACTGGAAAACAGGATCAGGAAAAAGGGAATGATGTCGTAAACCTGGATTTCCAAAAGGTGGGGATAATAAATTAACCCCAAGAAAAAAAGAAATGTTTTTGCTCCTAAAATGAGCTGAAAACAGCGATGCATGCTGGGGAATCTTCTCTTCAGATTGAGGAAGTGAGTGGAGAAAAGCAACGCAAAAATTACGATCAGATAGCTTGAAAGCCCCAATGCGGGCTGATTCCATCCAGGTTTGTTAGGCCATAGATACTGGAAAGCAATGCCATCCACACAGGCTGCGAATATCCCTACACAGATTAGGTAAAAGACGTAATACAGGTATTTGACCTCCTTGATTGCCAAGTAAATCAGCCCGTTGTAAAGGGAGATAATCAAGATCATCCCATAGAAAATCCCGTACAGAAAGTACTCATTCAAAGCATAATAGATGAAGCGGTTGTATGATCTGAAAGCAATCCTAATATCCGCCTTTTGGGATGATCTGATCTTGAAATAGTAGATAGCTATTCCTGAAGTTTCGTTTGAGACTGGGATTTGGAAGTTTTTATGAGAAAAAATCCTGTCACCAAACGGTGCTTGATCTCCTAGTTTTAATTCACGAAATCCTTCTTCTGAAGGGATATAGGCCGTAATTTGGTCTATTGTCTGATCATAAAATTCCAGTAGCCATTGCTTCTGGCTAGTAGGTGTTTTCTGGATAGCTACCTTCACCCAATACGTATTCTCGGTAGAGAATTTATTCTTGTTAAAATCAGGATTGATCTTGAGTCTGTCTGCTAACTGCGGAGATAGAATGTCCTCCAGTTCAATTTCATTGGTTTCATCTTCGTAAAATGTTAGCCTGTCTATGGCGTAGATTCGCTCGTCCAATTGATCATTGATCTGAAAAGTATAATTGGAAGATTGGGCATAGCAGGATAAAGTAAATAAAAAAAGCAATACGCTTAGGGTAACTACATTTCTAAAAATCCTATTCATAAAACTCGGGGTTCATTTCTGAAAAGAAAGTCAAAAACAAAGCCTGAGTTATTCATGGTTAGCTATGATTGCCAAGATTTCCGGGTAGAGTAATGAGTATCGAAATGGATTTCCGAGTTAAAAGCGTGATACAAATCCGGAGAACTCAATGAATTAGTTTGGATGGACTTTTTTATAAATACCTCTTTGCCCCCATAGATTGCCGCTGTAAAAGGGCGCAAACCTTACCATCATTCAGGTAAGATTCATAATATAAGTTCAGCTTCCATCTCCGCTTGTGGAGTCCTGATTCCTGAAGGTCTATAGATTAGACTTTCACTTCAAACGCTCGAGTTGGCCTTTTCGCTTGACTATGTTTTTATAGTCCCATTGGATGTTTTTTGATTTCTCCAGCCATCGTTCCAATTTGATTTTGTCGATTTCATGGATTGATTTATAAAAAATTGATGCGTCTTTAAATTTTTCACCTTTCTTATCCAGGTCTTCTTCTTCAAAATCAGCCCCACTCCAAAACATGAGCCGTATTCCAGGTTTTTGCTTACTATAGCCCACTATAGGATTTCCTTCCAAAAACCATACGGGATGACCATGCCAGATCTTGCTTTCTGCTTCAGTCAGGAATTTAGCTATTGTCATTGCAAGCAGGTCGCAGACCTCTTCCAGTTCGGTTTGACTTTGGTTATAAAGCTTGATTTCCTCTTTCATTTTACCGAAAATTGCTGGTGCAAAGTAATGGGCCTATTTTACGAGGTAAAATATAATTAAAAAATGAATTCTCTTCACTTCAATTGCCTTTTGAAGTCAGGGAGCAAGGTTAAATGATAAGAAGGCAATTTTCTGTATAGTTGTTTATTTTGAGTTACTAGGGTTCCTTACTTCCGTTCTTCAATTAGCTCCAGCAGTAACTCGGGTTCGTCGGTAGTGATGAAATCCGGGTTTTGATCAAGAAACCAATTCAAGTCTTCAGGTTTGTTTACCGTCCAGGCATTGACTGTCAAACCTAGTTCCTGAGCTTCTTTGATCCACTGAGGGTTCTTTTTCAGAACGTTTATATTGTAGTCAAACCCAAAAAATCCGGCTTCCTTCAATTCTGCCGGAGTTTTGTCCCCATTAAGGTATGCGACATTCGCTTTAGGATCCATTTCTATTGCCTTCAATCCACCCTCATAGCTGAATGTGATGTAATCCACCCATTTTTCTGCTTTCATTTTCTTCACCGCCAGCACAGACTTTTCGGCCACTTCTTTGCTTCGTTCCACAGAAATTTTAGAAGGCTTTATCTCAAAAATCAACTTAGTGCCTTTTTGTTTTTTGCCTGCCTTTAGGTATTCTTCTACAGTAGAGAGCTTCTCACCATTCTCATGCTTTTGGGATAAAAGTTCTTCGAACCTGGAGGTTTCAATTTCCATTCCCTTAAAATCTGCATCGTGGTTTACTACCAAAATCCCATCAGCAGTCATCCAAACATCAAACTCAGAACCTTCACAACCTAGTGCTACGGCTTGTTTTAGGGAAGCAATGGAATTTTGGGGAAGATTAGTGGCTTTCCACGCCCCGCGGTGGGCGATGACTTTATTTTTGTGAAAAGACTTCTGCGCAAATGATGCAGAGCTGGCTACGAAAAAAGCAAGAAGAGTGAATAGAATGGTGTGTGAGGCTTGAATCATGCTTGATTTCATGGAAGTAATTTTAGTAAAGCTCCCAAAAATAAAAAATGTGAGCTAATGAACTATCCCGCTTGAAATAATTCATGTAAACTTAATGGTATGATTATTTAACTGCAGCGGGCTCAGTGAGAAAACCTTATTTTTTGGACAGTTGTATTTAATTAGGAAAAAGTTAACATAAATGTTGGACAGAACTCTGGATACATAATTTTAAACACGCCCGAAAAAAACCAGCTACATTAATTACTTAAAGTAGCTGGCTAATATTTTACCTGAATTTTAATGGTTTTACAGGTCAAAAATCGAATAGATCCGATAAAAATGATTCTTTCTTTTTATAAGGTCTTCTATGACGTTCTTGATCGGAGTAGTGTGATTCTTTAGGATAGCGCTTTTCAAATCCTGGGTTTTCCTCATAAGCACTATTGGTTACACCACCTGACGGAGATGTAGAGCGTTCGATGATTTTATCCAATTCACCTCTATCCAGCCAGATCCCCCGGCAATTGGGACAATAGTCAATTTCAATACCTTGCTTTTCGCTCATTAGCAAAGTTTCATTACAGCTTGGACACTTCATTTTAATTAATTAGGTTTTATTAATAATTTCGGACAAAGGTTTCTGTCAGTATGGAGCATTACAGTTCCCGTTGAGATTACGGGATTAATCCAATTGGGTTTTATTTCGACTGGGATTTTGACCTTGCTTATGGGTAGAGATGTCTAACTACTTCTGGTTTATGAATCATAGAATATTTCAAGCCAAAATAGGAATTTACTTAAATGTCTGATTTATAGCTAATTGGAAAGGCGTTTTTAAAGTTAGGTCTTCTAGTTAGAATAAATTTTTCTTTAACTTAGATTGATTTTTACCATGGAAAACAAAAGCTATAGCTATAGGTACAGTGCCAATGAGTCTAGCCAATAGTGCGGTACCTGACCCCTGATCAATTACCTTCTAGTCATAGCACTGTCCCCAAATTAAACTGATTTTGCGACTCTTCGTAAAATGTCCACCGCGGTTAAATTAAAAAACACCTTGAGATTCAACGATCCCAAGGTGTTTTACCCCATGTCTCTATTCTTAAAAACTTACTTCTGCTGCTCCAGGTAAGTAATCAACGATGCCAACTCCTCAAAGGAAAGTGAATTTGCCAAGCCGGGAGGCATCATGGAAGTCTCCATTACCTTACGGGTTTTGATTGTGCTCTTGTCTAACTTGGTAGCTGTACCGGTAATGTCCTGAATCACTACTTCGTCTGCCGTCTCGGCGGTGACAAAGCCCATATAGGACTTGTCGTCATTTGTGTCAATCAATACAGATGCAAAACCCTGTGATATGGAAGCATTTGGTTTCAGAATTGATTCAGTAATCTGAGATCGGTTCATGATCGAGCCTATTTGGCCCATAAAAGGGCCTTTGAGTGGCTGGCCTTTTTCTATACTGTGACAAGCCACACAGCCTTGGCTGGTGAAAAGTGTTTTTCCCTTCACAGGATCACCTTTTAATTCCTGCACAGCAATCATTACATCTTCGATTGAAGATGCACCAACCTGTCCTTTTTTACTCTTGATTTTCTCTAGGTCAACTTCTGTTTCCTGGATTACCAGATTTGATTCTTCTTCTCCAAATTCGGCAATGTCCATTCTGTTTCGCTCATTGAGCTCAGCAAAAAACTGTCTTTTAGTAGCTTCAAAATTGTTGCGCTCGCCCACCAGGAAATCTTTGATCTGTTCTGAAGATTCCCATGTGATTCCTTTGTAATACGGACCATGCGTGTCCGGTCGGGTTCCCCACCACCAGGAGCCGTCGTAAGGCGCTTCTTTCTTATACAAACGGGAAAGTGTGCCTAAAATCTCCATTTTCAGCGCTACATCATCTGTAGCACCATAGGCTTTGATCAGGCCATCCACTGCTTTTGCATCATGCATGTAGCGCAAAGCCCAAAGTGCAAGCTTAGAATCTTCTGTGCCAATAGCATCTACTGCCGCGTCTACAGCGTTCAGGGCTACCAGTGATTTCACCGCTACATGTGGGAGAATGATAGCAGAATTTGGAGTGGCATGGGGGCCTTCAGTTCCTTTTTCTGGCTGCTTGAATGAGTCAGGAACCTTTACTTTCAACAATTCATCAGCTGCTTCTGGATTCCCGATTCTTCCCAACGCTACAATAGCAGCTGATTTCACTCGGTCATTTGGATCCGTTACCCCTGCTATAAATGGATCAAGTGAGACTCCTTGAAGGCAGGATTTGCGATCAGCCAATGCACGTAATGCGAATTCCCTCACTTTCTCTTCCTCACTTAATTTAACTAATTCTCCGTTTCCACTTTCGCAGGTTGCCTGCGCGTAAGTGTAGATGCCAGCAACTCTGGCTTCCAGTGACAAGGTCTTATCAGTAGCCACTGAAAGTGCCGCCGCTCCAGCTTCCTCAGGGAAGCGGGCAAGCATCTCGCGCTGTGCATGGAATCGGGAAGCTGAATTAGATGCCTTTAGCAATTCAACTAATTCTTCTAATGTTGCAGTTTTTAGATCAGGGATAGCTTCGTAAGCCCAGTCTTTTGGCACCACCCGAACTACGTATCCTTTTTCTTCACTTCCAAAATAACCGGCGCCGTCCCAGGCTGCGAGGAACATTCTGCCTGATGCGTCCACATCAATGTCTGTAACCTGGGCAAGTTTGATAAATTCCTCATCCTGTTGGGTGAATCCCGGCCCGTCCATGGTCACCCGGTGAATATACAACTGGCTTCTTCCCCAATCTGCCATCATCGGTACATGGTTGTATTTGGCTGGCCAACGGGCATCATCCATAAAGTAACTGCCAGTACCGGATCCACCGCCGAGATCTACCAAAGCTGGGATCGTTTCTTCAGTGAAGTTTTTGAAAAAGTTAGGATAGCCATACTCCCCTGACTGGGTATAGTGGATGAAGCGGATATTCCAGCCACCTCCGTCGTTGGTATTGCCCCGGGTGTAAATATTCATAAATGGATCAATGGCCACATCATAAATGTTTCTTGTTCCGTGGATGTATTCTTCCATTTCGGTACCGTCAGGGCGCACGCGAACAATCCCACCGCCCAGCATTGTCATTTTCTTCCCGTCTCTATCGGTGGCATTGTGAAATCCGAAGTCTCCAACAGCTATATAAATCCAACCATCAATACCCATTCGGATACCATTTGTTGAGTGATCGGTACCACGGGAACGCAGGGATTCTGGAGAAGAAATCCCTTCGATGAGCATTTTGGCAGGTCCATCAGCTACCCCATCGTTGTCCTTGTCTTCAAAAACCACCAGATTCATTCCTTCAGCCTCACCTGTTTGCTCGGAAAACTGGGTGTGAAGCACAAATACCTGATCTCTCACCGCGATGATTCCCCTTGGATTATCCACTTTCACAAATTCCGTGTGAGAGTCCAATTCACCGTCATTATTGCTATCTACCAAGCGTACAATGGAACCTTTTCCGGGCTCCTTACCCAGAGAACCCATCATGTCTACACCAACGAATACATTTCCATTGGCAGCGACAGACAAAGCCGCTGGACTAGGCACGATATCCGGGCCTGCAAAATTGGTCATGATCAATTCTGTGCTGTCAGCCCCATGCTTGGCAGTGTCCAGCGGGAATTGTGGATAGTACTTTGTAAGCTCTTCCAGGTCGGCTTTTCTGTTATCCGGTTTTGAGCAGGCTAATGTCAAAAGAGAAACAGTTACTGCCAGTATAGGAAATGAAATTTTAGACATGCTAAAAGTGAAATTATAGGATTATTATATTGAGGGTGGCTATTTGCGCCTTCAAATATATCATGTTGTCTGACAAATCCCCTTCAAATATCAACAGAAACTCAGTTGTAGTGAATTCTGGCGTATTTGTGATGCTTAACGGTTAAATGGGGCTTCGTTTATCCAATTGAATCCGCGATTCATCAATAAATAATCTGATTTCTTCTTTCTTGTAACTGTGATGTCCATCTGTTTTTCGCCTAATGTCACAAGAAGTTGGTATTCACCTTCTGGATTTTCACGGATCTTCAGTAGGTAGGGGTCCTCTTGTTTGCCCGAGCGTACAAAATGAATCTTACCATCCTCAGTAAAGTCCTCAATAGTGTAGTAGTGAGCGTTTTTACCAGAAGTTTTCACATCCAGCCGATTTTGGTCTATCATGACCTTTGTCCAGTACACTCCTGCACTATCGGGCAGGTTATTCTGAGAAAAAGTATAAGTGCCTTCCCATTTAGTTGTCCTTTTCCTCATTATAGGTTGTGACATAAAATGCCCAACTATCATGAGAATTGGTAGTAATCCGGCAAAGAACAATTTTCCTGCAAGCCATAAATTACGCTGGGATTTTGTTTTCCAACTTATCCCTGGAGTAAAAAGCCGTGTTGGTTTTTGGAGAATGAAAAAGTCCAGCAATACCTTAACCGAGGGCAAAAGAATCAAAATGGAAAAGAAAAGCAAATGTGAAGACATCAGCTTTACGGGAACATCAAAGCTGAAATTCACCAGCACAATATTCGTAGTGACAGCGATAGAAATCAGTGCTCCCAATACAGCCGTTCTCCGAAAAAGCAATAACGATCCTGCCGTGATTTCTGAAAGTCCCATGAAGATCTTATAGGTGTCAGAGTAGCCAAAGAATCTCCAAGCCAATCCCATAGGCGAAGAATCTCCGAAAGTCTGCTCAAGCGTATAAATCCCAGGACTGGGAAACTGTCCGATCATAAATTTAGCTACTCCATAAGAAATCAAAACCAACCCGACATAATAGCGTGCATAGATCAGTGACCAGGAAAAGAGTTTGGTGATCCAGGACCTTTTTCTAAAAATTACTATGAATAAAAGAGCTAGAATTAGCGCAATTATAGGGAAGCTGATCAGTTCCATATAATTAAAAGTAGTATCTCCGCTGCCATTCATCTGTGGCTTTACAAAGTCAGGATGTCCTAATACTGATCTTGCAATTAGGATTGTGAATTCATCCCTGATTGCTACAAAGTACTTCAGGAGTAATTCATTGAGTAAGGGGATGTAATGAAAAGGGGAAGGAAATGCATACACAACAATATAAAAAGCGATCCAGGTTTTAAGAAAAAGTTTAGGGCCGGAAGTTGAATTCATGGTATATGCATATGAAGTTTATAAATGAAAAAGACAACGGATTTATTTCATTTGATTTTCAAAGAGGAAAATCCCATTCTTATTGGCGATTATAATATCCGGCTTCCTATCCTTATTTAGGTCTTCCACTGCGATATTCAATCCAGCTCCAGAGTCATTGTCTATGATATGCTCTTCAAAAAATGGCCCTTTACCAGGTGCGATTTTATAGTAAAGCAAATACGGTGTATCAGCATCTCCGGCATCATTTCCATTATGTGCCAGATATCGCTTTCCGGTGATCCATTCTTCCTTGCCGTCACCATCCAGGTCAGCCATGATGGTGGCATGGGTCTGGGCGGTAATCTCGCTGATAAGGTGGGTTTCAAAACTTCCATCCGCCAGCTGCTCCTGCCACCAAATACCCAGCGCATGGGCAGAAGAGCTGAGTACGTCATTTTTCTGATCCCCGTTTACATCCAGAACCTGCATATGAGCGGCAGGTTCACTTACTTTTACTGCATGGAAAATCCAATCACCGGATTTTTTATCTCCTTTACCTTCAAACCAACCTTCCGATATGACCACGTCATTGAACTTGTCTCCATTGATATCCCCGAATCCCAAACCATGTGAAAAGCGGTCTGTACCCGGGACATTTTCTTCCGAAAGAGCAAAGCGTTTCCATACTGTTTCTCCAGGTTGGGTAGGGGCCTGGAGCCATACGATCTGTCTATTTTCATAGTCACCACTTAAGATGTCCAGTCGTCCATCACCATCTATATCAATGAATCCCGGAGATTCAATCGAAATTCCTACAGAGTCTGCAATAATATGTTTTTGCCAATTACTGCTTTCTATTTTTGGGTTTTCAAACCAATAAGCCGGAGTTCCTGGATAGTCAATGATAACTACATCATCCCAGCCGTCCAGATTCACGTCCATTCCAAGGTTCAGAAAGGAATTGGAGTATTCTTTTCTCGGGTCAAAAATTTGGGACGGAGCAATCTCATGTCTTTTCCAATCAGGAGCTTCAAACCAATAATACCCCGCAACTATATCGAGTTGACCATCCTTATTCAAGTCAGCCACAGCTACCCCTTCGGAAAGAAAATCCCGGGAGATTACGGTCTTTTTGAAATCAGGGCTGGTGTGAACCTGACAGAAAGCACCATTCGAAATAGACGTAAGCGAAAGAGTGGCGGACAGTGCAATTCCGATAATTTCGAGAATATTATATTTCATAGTTCCTGGGATAGGGATGATTTTTTAACGTTCCAAGGCGATCTTGGATAGTTGCTTTTTCAATTCATGGTTTGAATGAGAATCGGATTCGGCAAGTGATTTCTTAAGTTTAAGTAATGCTGCACTTGCCTGAGGAGTTTTGAGATCACCAAGTTTCTGTACAGTGTACTCCAATAGGAGTGGATTTGCAGCTTTTTCTGCCAGGGCGATAGCACGATCAGCATCCAAACTTGATAATGGTTCCATTGCATACCAAAGCATCAATGGAAGGTTGTGGTCTTCCAGGTCTTCAGATCTTTGTACCAGGGCATCCATCACTTCCCAGCGATCTTTAGGGTTTATGCGTAATAGGGCAGAAGCCAGGTAAAGTCGTACCAAAGCAGACTCGTCGTTTTTTGCCATTGTTGTGAATCTGGCCAAGGTCTCCTCAGACACCGTTTTATCTTCCACTTCAAGTTGGATCACCCAGCTTCTGAGGTATTCATCTGGATCAGACATTAGTTTGCCTAAATCTTTCTCCGACAGCCCGTGTGTCACATGAAGTGTCCAAAGTGCCCGTAGTCTATTTGTTATTTCTGGATCATCGGAAAGGATTTTCTTAAGTACAGCTTTAGCCTCTGGAGTAGCCCCACGCTCTTGTAAGATAGTTCTTGCTTGACGGGCATACCATTCATTTTTATGAGTTTGGTAATTGGCAAGTTCAACACTACTCGATTTAGAAAGATCTACTTTAACCCAAAGATCGTCTTCGTGGGAGATTTTGAATATTCTTCCCAGAGACTTATCATGTACATCTGGATTGGGGCTATGACACTGATTTTGATCGTACCAATCAATTGCGAAAACGGAGCCGTCTGGGCCATACTTGAAATTGAGCCATTGGGACCAAGAATCATTCATGGCCATGAAGTCATTTTGGTGTGTTGCCTCATAGCCCGAACCATTTCGGGTAAGTTGATCAATATTCAACCGCGAACCATTGATATTGTTCATAAAGATGTTGTCCCGATATTTTTCCGGCCATGTATCCCCACCGAGGTATATCATCGCCCCTGCGTGGGCATGGCCACCTCCTGCTGAGGCTGAGCGAAAATTACCGGCGTGTGGTCCGCGGTCACCGACCCAGTGCACATGGTCTGCGATGGTTTTGATATCGTCATAGGTGTACGGATTAAAATGACTTCCAGCTTGTCTTTGGTAGCGGGCGCCTTGAATCACATGATACATGTGCGGAATCACACAAACTGTAATAAAAGGATGACCATAGCTGTTGAAGTCAATGCCCCAGGGATTACTGCTGCCTTCGGCAAATACTTCAAATTCATGCCGGGTAGGGTGATATCGCCATACGCCCGCGTTGAGTTTGGTCCGCTCGGCATCAGAAGATCCGGGTTTGCCCACATTGGAGTGGGTGAAAACCCCATGTGTGCCATATAGCCAGCCATCCGGTCCCCAGCGGAGATTATTCAGTACTTCGTGGGTATCGTCTGTGCCCCAGCCATCGAGAAGTATGACTGGCGGGCCGCTGGGTTTGTCATTTTCAAAATCTGCTGGAATGAAAAGAAGATAAGGAGCAGCCCCCAGCCAGACACCGCCCATACCAACTTCGATTCCGCTGACCAGATTAAGGCCTTCAGCAAAAACTTTTCGTGAGTCCAAAGTCCCATCGCCATCTGTGTCCTCAAAGATCAAGATACGGTCTTTTCCCTCACCTTCAGGTGCCGGAGTAGGATAGGTGTGCCCTTCTACCACCCAAAGTCTGCCCCGATAATCCAGTGTAAAGCTAATCGGTCTGATTATTTCAGGTTCGGAAGCAGCAAGAGTGACCATAAATCCATCAGGCGGAGTCATTGCGTTGGCAGCTTCGGTTCCAGAAAGCCCGGAATTCAACACCGGGTCTAAAGGAGGCAAGATGATGATGTCTCCTGGCTTTAATTCATTGGGGAAGGAAGGCCGATTTGGATAAAACTCGAAATCATCAAAATTGATATGTGCCCAAGTGTCATGCGCTACGTAGGGGATTTCAGAGATTCCGGTTTCCTTATCGATGATTCTGATGAAAATTGTCTGCCCCAGATACTCATTTAAATCCACCACTACTGGCTGAAGAGTAGCTCTGCCCTGACCTGTGGACTGAAAAATGACTTCATCGGATTCTACCAAAACAACTTCAACCCGGGTGTCTGCCAAAGCGCCTCCTGAAACCATGAAACTGGCATAGGGCTGAGTAACCTCAAAGGGAACTGAAGTGAGGGTTCCCGTTTGTTTGTAATTCAGGGTGCCTCCGCTGCTGAGGAAGTTTTTGCCTTCAAAATTTATTTTATCCTCTTTACTGTGAACAGGTGAGGGATCCGAGTTGAAGATGGGCGCTGCAAATGCATCACCAGTAGCAGTCCAGTCTCGAAGCGTACCTGTCTCGAAATTTAGGTTGAGGTTTTTTCCATCTTTCTGTGGGATCGATCCCTTTATTGCGGTTTCTTTTTCATCTCCTTCGATCAGCTCAAATTTACCGGCCATCCCTGCAGCCCTGTGACCTGGGATCGAGCAATAATAAGTATCATCGCTTACAGCTACAAAGGTGATGCTGGTCGTAGATCCTTCTTCCAAAATAGTCTCACTCTTGATTCCCAGCTTTTCCATAGCGATATCATGCGTCATGATTTCACCATTTGTAATGGTGATAGTGACCCGGTCACCTTTCTTAGCTTTCAGTGTAGGGTTCCGGGTCCCATCGGGAGCAAAATATCCAAGCATAGTAGCTTGCAGCTTGAACTCAATATTAGAAGTCTGGCTGTATGTGATAGTGGGGCTGGAGGTGAAGGGAAAAGCATTTGCGCATAAAATCACGCAAAAAAACACGAGTGTCCAGTTTTTGATCATGGTACTTGGGTTGATTGATAATCTTAAATGTTAAATCAACTCATAATCTATTCCTTTTGAGGCAGTTCTTCAATAAAAATATCCTTAAATGCTACTCTGGCTTTTCCACCGCCGTGAATTTGCAGGCCGATTAAACCAGATTGGGGAATAGAGCTGTCTTGTTCCGTATAATCTACGGTTTGGTGGCCATTGATAAAAAGCTGGATTCTGCCATTTTCAGTATGGAC
>NZ_LMXN01000019.1 GCF_001442615.1 Algoriphagus resistens
CACAACAATCAATACTTTAATTATTTAGACCTATCTCTAGATCTAATCGCTTGACTTTATTCGAAACGCCAGGAAAAATATCTTATGTCCTTTCAAATACCATCTTGGCATCTTCCACGGTTTCCAAAGTTCTGTTTTCCGGAGAAGCAGGTAATTCATAAGTTCGATATTTCCCGAAAACTGGTTTATGAAGACGATAGCTATCGAACCGATAGGATCAATTCAGCAATAAAGTGATTCCACACTGTAAATCAGCCATTTTAAAAGCCTAAAAATCCACTTTCCAGTCCATATACTACGAAGAAACCCCAAAATTGATCAACTGGCGGACTTTCTAGAGGAAGATCTGAGAAGATCGGAGCGGTAAATCCCGTTCCTAAATCAAAAAAGAACAGTAAGGGGCTAGTGTGAGTGTATAGCAGAAGAAAAGAAGATTTTGGACTGAATGGTATATGACGATTGGCTAGTTCAGCAAGTCAGGTCATTCAACTAATCTCCTCTTGTTTTCGAATGGATTCAAACATTTCGTGAATAAAACCCCTTAAGTGCTGGAGTGGTTACCCGGAGGCAAACAAGCAGTAAGGTAGTTTACCGGCAGAGGACCGAGCGCATAGAAATAGAAATTTCTTCTGTTAACGTTTTTAGCGGGGTCAGCGGCAGTAAGCCTATCTGTTTTCCTTGCATACCTAGTTGGAGCACAGGGGGCAGACCAAAGTGGCAATGAATGATAAAGTTTACCAAAATGCACAAGTGGGCATTGCTTTATTAGCGTGAAACCGAAGAATGTACCAAAATCAGCGATTTTTTTACCACATGAGCTACTAACTGCCACATTAGCTTTGCAGGAAATACTTCAAATACTATGTTTAAAAAGATGGTTTTCATTGATAACCCTATGTATTCCAGACTGGCCCATACTATGCTAAGAGTCTTTTTCGGAATGGTTTTACTAAATCACGGACAGGATAAATTAAGAAAATTCTCCGAATACAGGATTGATTTTCCTGACCCGTTAGGGATTGGCAGCGATTTATCCCTCAGCCTGGTGGTGGGATCAGAATTTTTTGGTGGGCTACTGATTCTTTTAGGATTAGTTACCCGCTTAGCTTCCACTGCAGTGCTGGTAACCTTTGCTATTGCATTTTTTATTTTCCATCAGGCAGATCCTTTTGAAGTAAAGGAACTGGCATCGTGCTACTTGGTGATTTCAGCCTACTTTGTACTTGCAGGATCGGGAGGTATGTCATTGGACAATAAATTCTTTAAGGTACGCAATGAAAACTAAGTACGCCTGGGGATTAGTCACGCTACTATTGCTCGCACATCAGATGTATCCCCAAGGGTTGCAACTTGAACCCATGGCAGGTCATGCAGGCTTCTATTACCAACATATTTTGGGCACTCCCCTGGACAACCATACCGGGTTTGGGGTGCTGAATATCTCATCGGCATCAGCACGGTATTCTAACAGCCTTCCACCGGAGTTGATGACTCAGATCTACCTTACCCATCAGGTATGGAAGTATTTAAGTGTGGGTGCAGGGATGATTTATGTGACAGCTGCAGGAATGAGACCCACAGCCATGGGGCAGTTCGTGAGGGCCTATAAGGAGTTCTCTTTGGTTATCTTCCCTAGGGTGGACCTGTGGAAAAACCCTTCTATGGAACTGATGACCATAATGGAGTACCGTCCCAAAATCGCCTCAACGCTTGCCCTATATTCACGCATCCAGCTGCAGACCATTTGGAATAAATACAGTCATCTAAAAAGCAGTCAGCATCTTCGGTTAGGGCTGGATAAAGGGAGTATTCAATTTGGGCTTGCAGTGGTACTGGAAGAATACGGTACCGGGTTTTCTACCTATCAGAATTATGGGCTGTTTATCCGAAAAGAACTAAAAAATATACCTCCTGAAAAGAGGTGAACTACCAAAAGCAATGACAACCAAGTGATCGAATGGAATACTGGCTGTTTTCTCTCCACCAATTGGAATCTGGTTTGAGCCCATAACGGAACAGTTGTTAATTTCGACAGCGGATTGTTGTCACGCTTTTTCAATCGGGTTTGTCTGTATACTGAAACTACCTTATAGTACTATTATGATAAATTACCAGCAGTTTCTTTTCCCCTATGCCTACAATATCCTGGGTTCCGCCGAAGATGCGAAGGACACCGTCCAGGAGGTGGTTTATAAGTTTGTTGCGGGTAAATTTAACCCTGAAAATGAGAAAAGCTACCTCATCCGAAGTGTAATAAATGAGGCAATCAATCTCAAGAAGAAAAAAGGACGCACACAGTTACCTGATAATTGGCTTCCCGAACCGGTTGCGACCGAAAGGTCTGATCTGGGGCTGGAACTGAATGAACTCGTCTCCTATTCCATGCTGATCTTATTGGAACAGCTCAATCCCAAAGAAAGAGCTGTTTTTATCCTCAAAGAAGCATTTGATTACAGACATGCTGACATTGCTGAAGTGCTGGGAATCGGAGTGGAATCCTCCCGGAAATTACTGAGCAGAGCACACCAACAGTTAAATCATCCTAGAAAAACACCACCCAAAAACAAACAGCATTCAGAGCTACTGGAGAGTTTTGTTGCAGCGGTAAGAACAAAAG
The DNA here is from genome assembly GCF_001442615.1 of Algoriphagus resistens. Classification (GTDB taxonomy): domain Bacteria; phylum Bacteroidota; class Bacteroidia; order Cytophagales; family Cyclobacteriaceae; genus Algoriphagus; species Algoriphagus resistens. The sequence continues at coordinate 2,618 of NZ_LMXN01000019.1, forward strand.
ACCTGGACAGGCTGCATTCTTTATTGTCAGAAAATATCGCCTTTACCGCTGATGGCGGTGAAAAAGTAAATGTCGTGAAAAAGTACTGCACTGGAAGAAATGAGGTGGCAGAGCTCCTGATTCTGGTTTATCACAGATTCCAGGCCAAGACCAACGTACGTGCAACCCTGATTAATCACCAGCCTGCGCTGGTTTATTGTTATAAAAACAAGATCACCACCTGTCAGGTGTTCCAGATAGGATCAGACCACCGTATTCAAGGGATCAGTACTGTTGTGGATCCCGACAAACTCACCCATTTGGAGCCCCATGGATAAGAAACTGATTATTGGTGTGGTTCAGGTACTTCTGGGTGCCATAAGTTATGGGTTGCTGGCAACTTTTGTACGGATTGCTTATAATGAAGGATTTACCACTGTGGAAGTTACCTTTGCGCAGTACTTCTTTGGTTTTGTGGTTTTGGGCACGGTTTATTTGTTAAAATCAGTGAACCGCCGTCCTTCCAATTTGGAATATATTCAAAACCCAGGCTCTTTTTGGAAACTGATTCTTGGTGGAAGCACATTGGGTCTGACCGGGTTCTTTTATTACCTGTCGGTCCTGTACCTCCCTGTTTCCATCTGTGTAGTGTTGCTTATGCAGAGCATTTGGATGGGGGTGGTACTGGAAAGCATCAAGAATAGGAGAAGGCTGGAACACCAGAAGATTATTTCCTGTATACTGGTCCTGCTCGGGACTGTTCTGGCCACCGGAGCGTTGGAAACAGCTACTTCTCTTCAGCCATTGGGACTGTTTTATGGAGTATTTGCCGCCCTACTGCTGACAATTTCTCTGCTGGTATTCAATCAGACAGCACTTGAACTTCCTGTTCCAACGCGAAGTTTCTATATCATCATTGGATCTCTTTCAGCAATTACAATCGTTGCTTTTTCTTCGCTAATTACGGATTTCAATTTTGGAATTTTTACGTCCTGGGGAATTGTATTGGGACTCTTTGGTTCAGTCTTACCTCCAGTTCTTTATAGTTCGGGGATGCCAAAAACCGGTCTGGGGGTCGGAGCTGTACTTACCTCAGCAGAAATCCCGGTGTCGGTCAGTATGGCTGCCATAGTATTGGATGAAAATGTGGATCAGTTGCAGTGGGCAGGGGTGATGCTGATTATTACAGCAATTATTTTACTAAACCTGATGCCCCGGTTTAACTTCTCAGCTAAAGAAAAATAGATTTTTGTCACGCTTTTTCCCTTTCAGCTGTCATAGCAGGAGTTGTATCAAATAAAACTAAAACGTTATGCAAACAAGAATTCTTTTTCGGGAAATAAGTCCAAAATTCTATGAGGGATTATCCACAATCGGGGATTACGCCAAATCGCTATTAGAGCCCAAGCTTATTGAACTGATTAAATACAGAATATCTCAAATAAACTGCTGCCCGTTCTGCCTGGATATGCACTACAAGGAGGCAGCTCACGCCGGAGAGAAGGAACTCAGGCTCCATACGTTGCCAGGCTGGAGAGACTGTCCATATTATACCGAAGGCGAAAGAGCCGCCTTGGCATTTGCCGAAGCACTTACGGAGCCTTCAAAATATGGGTTGGACGATAAAATATATGATGGACTTGCTGCCCATTTTGACAAAGAAGAAATTATGGCCATCACAGCGGTGGTCGTTCACATCAATAGCTGGAACAGAATCAACCAGGTGTTCCGCCCTGAGCCCGGTAAGTATAAAATAGGACAATTTTAAAACTAAGCCATAATGAAATACATCATTTTAATCTTTCTAATCATGACAATCCAATCAACAGCAGCCCAAACTTTATCCAATCCCACTACGCTTTTTGATCCCGCCCCGTATGGTTTTTCCCATGTAGCAACAGTTCCGGAAGGAATGTCCCTTGTTTTTGTCGCTGGACAGGGTGGGGAAACGGATAAGGAGGGAACCTTAGGCGAGGATTTTAGAGCACAGGTGCAACAGGTATTGCTGAACATTAAACTCGCCCTAGAGCCCCAGGGGCTTTCCCTTAAGGATGTAGTAAAAGTGACAACATTGGTAGTGGATCACGACCATGAAAAGCTAGGAATAATTGTAGATGAATTTAAAAAGGCGTGGCCAGATGCACATTTTCCCGTTAACACACTGATTCCTGTTCCCAGACTTGCATTAGAAGGCATGCTGATAGAAATTGATGCAGTAGCAGTACAAAAATAAGTTTAAGGTCCGATCAGGTCCATCCCACTAGCAACGCACTTATATGTCCACTTTCATCCTAGATCCAATCAAACATTTTCAAAATAACCGGTCAACAAAGGAATTCCCTTCTTTATTGATTACAGATCAAAATCCATTTTTAAGAAATCCAGAAAGTATTTATCGGAGCTATTTTAGAAGTATCTTCTATGTGCAGCGCGGAAAGGGGACGTTTAAAGTAGGCTCTGAGAGTTATTGTATTAAAGCCGGGAGCGTCGCCATCGTTGGGCCTGGGCTACCTTATCAGTGGCTCAACACAAAAGACCTAGCCTTTGATGCCCTTATCTTCAACAACGATGTGTTTAAGAAAGGCTTTGACACTTCATTAATTACTATGCTGGATTATTTCTGCCCTGATGCCAATAAGGTAATGGGGATGGATGAGGATCAGCGTTTCAGTTTGTCCATGCTCTTTACCACGCTCAAGACAGTTGGATACAACCATGCCGCAGTACCCGGGGTGTTGCATTCAGTCTTAATGCTGGTGCAGGAATATTATCATGTTCTACACCAAAACAGACCTGCTTCCCGATCTAGCAAGGCGGAATTTGTCAGTACATTCAGGGCGCTGCTCGCTGAGCATTTCACGGACCACAAAACTGTCTCCTTTTACTCATCAGCCATGAACATCACCCCAAAGTACCTGAGCGAAATTCTTTTGGAAGAAACCGGTTGGACGGCAAAAAAATGGATTGAATTTCATTTAATCACAGAAGCCAAGACTATGCTGAGCTATTCTAAACTTCCTATAAAGGAAGTCTCCTATCAGCTCGGTTATCAGGATGTATCCCACTTCACCAAAGCATTTAAGAAGTGGACACAGCTCACACCCCGTGAGTTTGGCATGCATAGTTGAATCAGGAAAAGTGATCCTATTTAAAAAGCTATAAGTGGATTGTAGGAAGTTCTGCAAGGGGATCATTTTAATCAGTTACTTCTCCATTTACATCATTTCACAGTAGTTCCTCTTCATGTGGGAGCATCAAAAAAGAATGCAGCCCCAAAAGGGTCAATTGAGAACTGTTTACAGGCCGATTTGAGAAGGGTCGTGCTTGCTAGCGGGTCTGTTGCATACTCACGCTCAGCTCATCCTTGATCCTGAATTAGAGTTCTTTAACATTAAAAAATATTAAGATCAATCTATGAATTTAGGAGAATGAATATACCGATCTATATTTCAGAAATAGAAAATTACTATGAAAAAACCTCTTCTGATTTTTTGCACACTACTTCTAAGTTTCCAAGTAGCTTTTGCCCAATCAACGTTGTCTGAAACTGAAAAACTCGCTTCTACCGCCAGAATTTGGGGATTTCTAAAATATTACCACCCTCATGTGGCAAAAGGAAAATTCAATTGGGATGAGGAGCTTTTTACCCTATTACCAAGTGTCAAAGCTTCGAAGACTAAAGAAGAATTATCCCAGGTCTATTTGACTTGGGTGGAAAGCTTGGGGCAAATTGGAGCTTGCAAAAGGTGTAATTCAGATCAAAACGTTGAATATTTCGATAAAAATTTCGATCTGAGCTGGATAGATAATGATCAGGTTTTCACAGCGGACCTATCCTTAAAGCTGCGATACATCGAGCAAAATCGCCATCAAGGCAAAAAGTATTATGTGACTGCTGGCAAAAGAGCAAAAAACATTATTATCACCAATGAAAATGAATATAAAGACTTTGACTGGAGTAATGAGAACTTAAGATTGTTGTCACTTTTTCGGTATTGGAATTATGTGGAATACTTTTCTCCTTATAAATACCAAACCGAAATGGATTGGGATGGGGTTTTGCACAAGATGATCCCGAAGTTTCTCCATCCTAAAACTGAGCGGGATTTCTACAAGGCCTCAATGGAACTGGTGGTGAGTCTCAATGATGGTCATGCTTCCTTTTACAATGTCAAAACGATCAATTTTATCGGGAGCTACATAATTCCGGCGGAGTTTATGATTATCGACGATAAAGCAGTTTTTACTAATTTTTACAATGACTCTTTAGCTAGGGTAGATAATCTGCAAATTGGTGATGCGATTTCAAAAATCGATGGACGTGCGGTGAAAGCCATTTTCGATGAACAGGAGAAATATATCACAGGCTCCAACTTGGCAAAGAAAAAGGCCAGTTGGCGTTCTACCATTTTTAATGGAGCATCAGATGCTGTGGAGATCGAGTATGTTCGTAATAACGAGACTTCTACAAAAACCATAAGACGGTATTTACTGGCAGACTTTAAAATTGACCCTAAAAAAGATGAAAAATTCAAAACTCTTGGGGGGAATATCGGCTATGTAAATACGGGCTTGATAGACAGAAAGGATGTTGAAATTATAATGGAGGAATTCAAAAACACCGATGCGATCATCTTCGATATCAGAACGTATCCCAGTGCATCGTTTTACCAAACTTTATCAAAATACATTAATTCGACTGGCAATTCTTTCTATAAATCGACTTATCCTGATTTGAATTATCCTGGAAAATTCATTTGGAAAGAAGGAACCAAAAGTTTTTCCAGTAAGCAATTACAGTATAAAGGTAAAGTCGTCTTACTGACCAACGAAAAGGCAATCAGTCATGCAGAATTTACGATCATGTGCCTTCAAGCTGGGGATAATGTAACTACCATCGGAAGTCAGACTTCAGGAGCTGATGGAAATGTTAGTGACTTTAAAATGGTGGATGGATACAGAACGGGAATCAGCGGTATTGGAATTTTTTATCCTGATGGAACTGAAACGCAAAGAAAAGGGGTAAAAATTGACATCGAAGCAAATCCAACTATTGAAGGAATCGCGGCTGGCAAGGATGAAATACTTGAGAAGGCGATTGATTTTATTAATCTCAATCTCTAGGTTTCCTATTAAATCCCCTCTCACCTTAGTATCTACTGCACGATTTCGAGGTTAAAGTCGATGGAATATTAGAATTCAAAAACCGGGAGGTAGTCCGTAGGAAATCCTGATTTTAGAAAATTCTGCTTAATGCCTCAATTTTTTGAAACTGACAGGCTGTCCGACCTTTGTGCATACAATTAGGTAAAACCGGAATAGGGCACGTGAAATATATGGTTAAAAAGAGTAAATGAATCAAAGGAGGACATTAAAGAGCTAACACAGAAGTTTCATTCACTGTTGGGAGTTTTGATCTCTACAGGACTACAGTAGACCTGGACGGAAAACTCAGCAAAGACGGCAGATTGCTATACAGGCTCAATGTATCAGGCCAGCAGAAAAAATCACACCGGGATTTTGAATACAATAACAGGTATGTTATTGCTCCTGTGATCAGTTACCGGGTACGTCCCAATACCCTGCTGACTGTTGAATATGATTACCAACGGGCGGACATGAGTGATGTGGGATCCTATTACGTATTTTCACCGGAGGGATTCGCCACCTTACCCCTTGAGTTCACTGCTTTATCCCCTGGCATGCCTGCCACAAAAATCAACGACCATTCCCTGATCGGCAGCATACAGCATGAATTTTCGCCAGACTGGAAGTTGACCGCACAGGCTACCCATATGATTTTCAAGCAACAGGGCACTTCCTTGTGGCCTGCAGCCGTAAATCCTGACGGCACGATGCTTCGCGCAGTCTCCAGTTGGGATGCATTGAGTAAGATGACCATGGCACAGGTTTTTGTAAACGGGGAATTCCATACCGGAAAATTGCGACATAAGATATTGTCTGGACTGGACATGTCCAATAAATCCTACTGGGCTGACTGGGGGCAGTCCCATCAACTGGATTCTGTAGGAGCAGAATTTGATGTACATAATCCCTATTATGGTATCCCTGTAAACGGTTATCCGAGTTTCGATTTCAGCACCCCTATTGAACAGCGTGCCCAAGCGGCAGGAGGTACAATCGATCAAAGGTTCAGTGCATTTTATCTCCAGGATGAGCTGGCATTTTTGGAAGACAGATTGAGATTGACATTGGCAGCCAGATATACAGAAATCTCCCAAGCTGCCTATGGAGGAACCGCCATTACAGATAACAAGATTACCCCAAGAGTAGGCCTGAGTGTATCTGTAAATCCAATTACTTCCGTTTACGCCCTATATGATCAAGCCTTTATGCCTCAGTCCGGGAGGTTGTCCAGTGGCAGGGAAGTGAAACCTATTACGGGAAACAACATGGAAATCGGGCTCAAGCGTCAATGGGCAAATGGCAGATGGAGCACTACCCTTACAGCCTATCAAATTCTGAAGAGAAATGAACTCACTGCTGACCCCAACAGTCCGCCAAATTCAGGACTTAGTGTGGAATTAGGCGAGAAAACCGCCAAAGGGATAGAGTTTGACCTTAAAGGGAGTTTACTGCCTGGGCTGAACATGAACTTGAATTATGCCTTTACGGATTCGCGTGTGACCAAAGTAACTGAAAATGTAACTGTAGTCCAGGAAGGTGACATTGTTCCAGGCTACGCCAGAAACACATTCAATACCTGGCTGGGATACAGTATCCAAAGCGGGGCTTTGGAGGGATTGGGGTTTTCAGCAGGGCTTACTATACTGGGTGGAAGGGAAACCTATTGGGATCCTTCTCCGGACCCCAATGAAGTGCTTCCAACCTATACCAAGTTAGACGCAGGCCTGTTCTGGGCTAAAGACAACTTCAAAGTAAACCTGAACGTCTTCAACCTCCTTGACGAATACCTTTACAGTGGATCCTATTATTCATGGCTAAATGCATACAATTGGCAGACTGATCCTCCCAGAAATGCACGCCTGAGTATAGCCTATAAATTTTAGGAATGAATTAGGCTAATAAAAAAAAGCTGTCCGCTCACATAAGCAGGACAGCTTTTTTATGTGGAGGAAAAAGTCTGATCTTTATTCAATTATCTTCATCCGGTTAGCATTCTCTTCTTATAAAAATGATAAAATGGCCTCATTTACAGCTGATTCATTTTCCATATTACAGATATAGACTGAATCAGGGATAAGTAATTCATCGGCCAGAGGATTGATTTTTAACATTCCGGAATAAACCACTGTCTTGGTTTCAATCCACTTTTTCTATATTCTGCCAGGTTTTCAAGAAAGAAATAACGCTGAAAGGTCTGGTCAACGATTCTCCTAAAGCTGAAGTTACCTGCTCTTCCTGATCAGTAATTCTTTCAAGTGAAAAACCCGCGGTTTCCATTAGGCGGACCACTTCAGAACAATCGTAAAGATTAAATCCAAAGTCTGTAAAGGGCAGTTTTTTCATGAACGCCCTGTCTGCAAATGCGATCACCAATCTCCCACCTGGCCTTAAAACCCGAAAAATTTCCCCAGCCAGCCTTGCCGGATGAGACCAAAAATAGACGGTATTCACGGTGAGCACTTTATCGAACGTTCCCGAATCCATAAGAATATTCAATCCATCATAGATTTCAAATTTGGTTGCGGCTCCCAGCGTCTGGCTGTTGTTTTGCTCAGCCATATCCTTCATTGTCCCGGATATTTCCAGACCTATATAATGAATATCTGCTGCCTGATCCATCAGGTATGGTACGTGTGCACCGCTCCCATGGCCAAGTTCCAAAATACTATCCCTATCCCCGGCTTGCATCAAATCAATTGTGCTTCGGATCATGAAGAAATTCTTTTCATGCATTTCCTCCCCTAGCTCCACTCCCCTTTTACCGGATGGATGGCTCAGTTGGGAAGCGATCATTTTCATTTCCCTTGTATACCTGCTTTTCATGTGTTTATAATTTGATTTTTATAGGTCACATGGAATCTTGCATGGTAGATAATCATCCCTGTGTGTGACGCTTCCAGTTATGCCTTTCTTCCTCAGGCAGGCACGATCTCAAATTTTTAAGTAGCTAAATTTAAAATGCTTTCTGTCCGGAAAACTCCATTGCCTCCCCTTTGCCAAATCCGAAGCTTACTCCCAGCGTAACAAATCTCCCATCTTTCTCCCAAGCATAATTGGTGAACCCGGGCTGCAGGGTATTCACTTCATAAATCCTGGAAGCAAACACATCCCGCACACTTAAATTTACAATGGCCCTGCCCTTCATCAGTTTCTTCCGTATTCCCAGGTCTGCAAACACATTTTGGGAAACCGTCCCCTGTAGCGTCTGCTGTCTGGAATTAAAATGGCCGATGAGCTCAAGACTGAAGTCAGCAGGCAGGTTAAACTTTGAGGTAATCCGTGATGTCCATTGGTCGGCATTGAAATCAAAGGCTGATTCTTCAAAAGTCCCGAACTTCCGGACCCATCCAAAATTGAAATCCCCGTTGACCGAAAGCCAGTCATTGGGCATGTATTTGGCATTGAACTCCAACCCACCGGACTTGCTGGTTCCGATATTTGCAGGCATAGTGGTTGCAACATTCTCACTGAACGTGGTTATATTTTCTACCGCGTTGGTAGTATATCTATAATAGAGTGATCCGTTCACAGAAAATGCCCCAAAATCATAAATACTTGTCAGTTCCAGCGCATCGGTATATTCAGGCTGTAAATCGGGATTGCCGGAATAGATATTGAAGTTGTTCTGAATGCTGAAAAAAGGATTCAGATCCCAGACAGAAGGGCGTAATATTCTGCGTGAATAGCCCAGCTGAAGGGATAGATCCGGGTGAAACTTATATGCCCCGTGAATACTTGGAAATAAATCAGTATATGCCTGGGAGTTTTTCTGTCCTGTAGTGGTCAGTTCAGTATCCACAGTCGTATTTTCCACTCTTAGTCCTCCCTTGATTCCCACCTTATCCACTTCATACGACACCGTGGTATATACTCCCAGCACGTTTTGTCTGTAGTCAAATAAATTACTGAGATCAAGGTCAGTTATCCATTCCCCGCCTATAAGATCATTTACAGCATAATCATTGGATACCGAAGTCAGAACATACTGGGCACCGGACTCCAGGGTTGTTTTGGAAGAAAGTGGATTGGTGTAGTCTGCTTTAAATGTGTATTCCTGCTGTGTATTGTCAGAAAGTGTTTCCTGTTGTGTGGTTACCGTTTCGCCTGAAATGAAATCATTGGAATAGTTTGAAACCTGGTCCTTTGCAAAGTAATCACTGGTGGCACTGACGATCAGGCTGTGTTCTTTGGATTTGGAATCCGAATCCGAAAAGATTTTGCTTTTGAACAGATTCTTGTAAACAGCTTCATACTGCCACTTGGGATTTGGAGCCTCAGTGAGCTCAGTTCTCTCCCATTCGGACAGGGGTTGTCCATCCGGATTTAAGGACTTAAAACGGGTTTTGGAATCACCCTCTTCTGCTTCGAAAGCATATCGCCCGGAAACTGAAAGTGTCCCACTCTCCGAAACCCTGTAATCCCCTCCCAGATTGATGGTATAATACCGCTCATGCATTTCACTTTTGCCGGAACTGAGTACGGAGGTCATTTGTGCCAGATCTTTGTTTTCAGACTTATATTCTTCCGGGAAAGTCCTGTGACCTATTCCAATCTGCGTGAAGAGATTCAGTCTTTCCGTCCTGCGGTTCAGACTGAAACCAAGACTGTGGTTATTTGGCACCCCTGTGTTAAGGGTTACCGATCCGTTGACTCCCTGTCTCTGGTCTTTTTTGATGACGATGTTGATGATTCCGGAAGTTCCCTCAGCTTCATATTTGGCAGAAGGATTGGTAATTACCTCTATCCGCTCTATCATATCCGCTGTCAACGTCCCCAGTGTATTCCCTTGGGCAAGTACTGAAGGCTTCCCGTTGATCAGTACACGGACACCTGAACTCCCTCTCAGGCTGATTTCACCTTTGATGTTGACATACACCGAGGGCACATTGTTCAATACATCCAAGGCACTTGCCCCTGTACTTACCAGATCATTCCCCACATTGAAAATACGTTTATCAAGCTCATATTGGGTTTGTGACTTTTCCGCCCGGATGACCACCTCATCCAAACCCTGGCTTTCTTCCTCCAGGTAAAAAATACCGAGATCTGATCCCCCGTTTACCAATGACATTGGCTTTTTCACTGTTGTAAAACCTATAAAACTGATTTCCACAACCACAGAATCCAAAGCGCTCTGTAACTCAAAATAGCCCTCGCTAGTTGAGGTGGTTCCAGTTTCCATAAGACCTGTAGCTGCGGAAAGAAACTTAATTGTCGCGAATTCCAATGGTGCCTCCGAACCTTTGATAAGTACTCTTCCCCGATGGGTTTTGGCTGTAGTTTGAGCCAGACATGCTCTTTCATGAAAGAAAACAAACAGCGTAATAAAAGTCAATAACCTAAGTGTCATAAAAGAAAATCAATAAACGCTAATTAAGAACCAGCTTCAACCTTTGCAGCTAATTTGGCAGGCTTTACTACCTGAGAAGTACACACACCCTTTATATCCCCTTTCTTTCTACCTCTCAATCCGATCAACATAGTAAGACCGCCACAAAGCAACCAGGTAACATCCACAAAAAATGAATCGGAATACCCTAGGGAAAGGGATTTCCAGAGCCATAGGCCGGAATGAAACCCGTTAAAAACCGGAATCAAAATACCAAAAGAACCAGCAATCAACAGGGAATCACGGTTGATTTTAAACTTATCCTTGATCAGAAATGAATAGACAGTATAGGCTACCCAGAAAACAAGAAACAGCCAGCTGATCCATTCAAACCGGTGTTCCATTTCTGCAGGAAAGGTTTTGGTCAGCAGAAACATCAAGGCAACAGCCGGGTATAGTCCCAGACAGGAACCCAGATAGATAGCTCCTACATTCTGGGTAAAACGGGCCCGATGGGCATAGGCCTTACTGCTCCGTGCAGTAATCCAAACCATCACTCCCGAGACAATGACAAAGCAGGTCAGAAGAGCCAGAAGAAAGTAGAGAATCTTCACGAGGACTCCCCCGAAATTCCCAAAGTGGATGATATGGATAAAATCCCAGGATGCTGTCGCATAAGGTGGGGAAGTATCGGTTGGCTTATATTCTACCAGCTCCCCGTCTGCAAGCCGATAGATGAATTTGGCATAGTTGAAAAAACCGTCCTTCCTGTGTGTACCGATTGAAATTTCCACATGGGCATTCCGGTCATGGTAATTGTGCACTTCAGCATACACATCTTTAACCTCCCCTTCTTCAAATTCCTCCAAAGACTTTCTCATCAGGTCATTGATGGAAACCTCTTCTGCCATATAGCCTTCAATAGGGATGTTACCATCCATAAAAGCCGGGTAGATGTCATTGGACAAAGCCGCCTCATCACCCTGATAGACAATTTCCGAAAAGGGACCTGCGAATAGGATTAGCAGGCAAAAGATGGCACCTGTAATGGCGTACATGATCTGAAAAGGAAGTCCTATCACACCCAGTGCAGCATGGGCATCCGTCCAGAGGTTTTTAAGGGAACCTTTAATCCGGAACGTAAAAAAGTTGGATCCGATTTTTCTCCAATGAACGATCACTCCTGTGATGGTGGCAAATAGGAAGAAAACAGATACTATACCTGCCAGATAGATTCCAACAGTAGGAATCTGATCGAAAAAGTGAAGCTCATAAAGGAAGTTTCCCAGCGTATGATGTGATGCCTCACTTCTTGTTGTGCCTGTATTGAGATAGGTTGCCTCATCCAGCTGCAGGTATAAAACCCCGCTTGCCTCTGAATCCTGAAGTAAATCAAGACCGCTTTTCTTAAGGGTAGTGTCCGTCAAAGCAGCTGAATAGATATTAACCTGGTTGTCATGGTAATACATACTCAAGGATCGCCCATGCATATCAAATCCGGCAGCTGTAGCCTGGACAATGGCTTGGTCATAGTCCATCACCGATACCCCTTCGGCTTTTCCATTGGACTCCCACCGGTCAATGCTTTCCATAAACAGTGAAAAAGCCCCAGCAAAGAAAATCACATACAGGCCAATACTTATCACTATTCCGCTTACGGTGTGGGTGTTAAAAAACACATTGTAATTACGCTTGCTCATGGACGAAATTTTAGCGGCCTAAATAAATGGCCAATGCACTGATCAAAGCAATCAAGGCCATCAGACCCCAGGCCTGCCAGACTCTGGGAACCCAATAAGAGACTAGCATCAAGCCTACCCAAATAATAAATGCGGTATATACAGCGGTAGGTAAGATTACCGTCCTGTCTGTCCAAATGGCCAATGCCATATGGAAACTGACTGAAGCAAGCAATCCGCCAACTATAGCTGCCGATAGCTTGCCGAATTTAATCCAGGGGGACTGTGAAAGATATTTTTTGTTTGCAGGCATCTATAGGATTATAAATAATGAGCGCCTATTTCTATACCGGAAATCATCAGCAAGCCTATAGACAAATGCGCCCAAGTTACTTTCCCGAATGGTATAAAAAGAACCATTAAAGAGGCCAGAAGCATCCAGATGATCATCCCGGTAACTATTCCGACCGCAAACCCCATTTGCCCGATATAAATCAGGGTGCTCAATAAAAGCGCCGACCCGCTTAGCGAACGGGCCAGCATTTTTCTGGTTTTCAAAAACAACATGAGGCCATTTGGCTCAATCTCCACCTTCTGTGCTATCGCATACAGGCAGAAAATGGATATAAATGACAGGCAGATGGCTAGGGTAATCATGCTATTGAATTCAAACGGTAAAAGGAAAAATGTCAGAAGTTTCTAAACAACGCGTTGACAAACACATTGCTGCCATCCAGTTTGGAGCCTTTTCTGAATCCATCAGGTCCGCCGCCTATAGTGATCTCATAGATATGGGCGTCTCCTCCTGTGACACTTACAGGCACATAGAATTTGCCGTCTTCCACGCAGTTCAAAGAGAAGATGTCACGGTAGCTTGCATTAGGAAGATTCAATTCAGTTACAGATTTGCTGGCCAGGTTGATCTCGACCAAGGTTCCTGTGTTCTGTAACAGGTCACCCCAGGCGGGGATATCCGCCTCTTTCACTACGTTGGCATATACGATGTTATTACCTGCATACCATGCATTCCAAATTGCGATGGGTTCATCGTACTCAGCAGAAACATCCAGTACATAGGAATCATCGTATTCCCCGTCTTTGATCCGTACAAAAACAGTAGGCTTACCGGCCAGTTCATTGTTTCCGTTCCACTGAAAACTGTTCAGGTTATACTGATAGATGTCTCCGTTTTCCACTTTGAACGTTCCATTGGTTCTATACCCGGCTGTAGTGCCAGCAGATGCTGTGGAAACCAAGACTTCAGGATTTGTCAAAGAAGGATAATCATACTTTAGCGTAATGAGGCTATCTGCTAACTGTGTCCAGTTTTCTCTATCTCCGTACAAGGACCCCACATAGATTTTATCCCCTTCAATTACAGCATTGGTCCACAAAGCGTTCTTGCCATTTACATCAGGGACATCCATGAAGCCAAAACTTTCGACAGTGAACCCCTCAAGGTCAATTATGGCATAAGGTGCTTTTCCTTCCTCGTTGGGAAAGTCAGTCAAAAACAGATCACCATTTCCCGTATTGATGATATAGCGGAAAAAACCTTCTGGTGCCAAGGCTGAATTGGAAATCGCATCAACCTTCACCGGACCATTGTCAGTCAGTTCAAATTTCTCCGTCAATCCCTCTGTATTATTGAGGATATAGATAAAACCATCCACACTTGCCGACAGATTGGCCCATCCTTCAAAGCCATTTCCGACAACAGATATATCACCCACCTGAATATCATCTGTAGTTAGGTAATATCCCTCTCCATCCACACTGGCACCCACCGTGTATTTGGAATTTAACGGGTCCGGTTCTACCGGTGTAGGATCATCGCTATCGCAGGACACCAAAACTCCTCCAAATACCAAAATCATAAGAGACATGGCCCTATTGAGTAAATACTTCATTTTCATAGTCTTGAATTTATTTTTGTATTAGTTGGTAATTAATTTTAAAGAAAAATGCTCTTCCCGGCTTTTGAAGCAGGTAATTGTCATAAACCTGCTCATTGAACATGTTGGAAACATCAAGGGCAAGTGTAAGATTTTGTGAAGGGAATGTGTACCCTATCCCTGCATCGAATACCAGTTGAGAGGGGATAAAATTCTTGTTGTCCTGGTTTCCTAGACTGGGCCAGCCCAAAAAGAACTGATGTACATAACCTGCATTCAGATAGGTAAACAGTCTGGATTCATTTTGGATCACATCCCCCATACTGTATTCCATTCCCGCATTGGCCATGAAATAAGGGGTATTTCTCAGTCGGTCACCGTAGAGGATATTCTCTCTTCCGTTTTCATCTATTCTCAGGTCGTTTCTCAGATCCAGGTAAGTACCGTTTAGGTTTACCTTCAGTTTTTGGTCATAGTCATAGACTATATCCAATTCGGCACCTGTACCTGTAACCTTGTTGATGTTTTGGTACATGCCTTCACCCTGACCGTTGATGATGGTGAACAACAATTGGTCTTTGATATCCCGGTAAAAAGTGTTCAGGGCAACTTTGATTCCATGACGGACTCCAAGATCGTACCTTCCCAGCACGGCTCCTATATTGGTGTTGAAACTTTGCTCCGGTTTGATCAGGGGATTGTTGACAATGGTTACCCCATCTCCCAGTGCTTCAGTCGGGCTGGGCATCCGGGTAGCCTGTTCAACCGAGGCCTTGAGCAAAAGCTTGGACAGAATCCTGTAAGAAGCAGCAAAGCCACCTCCCCAGTTGGCTACCTCGTTCTGATAATTGACCACTTCATAATCCGTGGAATAGACCACATCGTTGATGGATGAGATGTAGGAATAGTGTTTTAGAAAAGCATTGGCATGCAGCCTATCGTCAAATTTCACCGTTTCAATTGACAAACCTGCAAAATGGGAAGCAACCGACTGGGGCTCCAGGTAAGGTATCCTGTAAACCAGGGTGAAAGGATCTTCACCCGTGCGACTGGTGCTTGTATAAAGGTAATTAAGACCCAATCGGAAATCGGATGGCAATTGGTAGGTGCCATTGAACCTATAAATCTGCGACTGATCGTTTTGGGTATAGTGGGATTTCCCGTTACGTCCCATTTCTCCGCCTGAGCTATTCGTGCCTATCTGGATTCCTCTCCAGTCATAGCGGGCAGTAGTGGTATCTACCAAGGTGCCTTCGGTCTTGGAATAGGCTGCAAATCCCGTGACATCCAAACCCTTTACAATCAGGTCATTTTTCTGATAGGATAAGCTGGGCATCATAACCTTCTCGTTGTTACGCATTTCACCATACACATAAGCCATAGTCTGCCCGGTCTGCACCCCCCTTTTCTGATCGGAAGCCAGCATGGAAAAGAACAATTGATCCGCCCATTTTTTATCGGTAACCCCAACGTCCACTTTCACACTGGCAGTCTGAAAGTCGTCATTGAAGCGTTCTGCAGGGTTTTCTTCGGTAAACTCCACCGCTTTATAGCCTGTGGAAGCATCCGCATAGTGGACACCCTTACCCCATACTTTATAGTTGTTGTCTGAATAGGTGTAGAATGCAGAGAGACGGGTGGTAAGTCCGGAGGCAAATCTCCATTGTCCGTGCAAAGCGGTCTGATGCGTATTGAATGAGCCAAAAGAATAAGAGGCTGCGGCATAATTCGAAATGTCCTGATTGGTCACCAGATTGATAGCCCCACCCAAGGCATCGGATCCCAACTCAACCGGAACAACCCCTTTATAAATATCCACCCGCTCTATCAGGGCAATCGGCATATTGTTGATCGAATAGGATGAACCGAAATAATCCATCGGGATTCCATCGATGAAAAAACGGATAGCATTCCCTGACATCCCATCAAGGGAATAATTAAAATCCGAGCCTGTACCTCCCGATTTTCTTACCCTCACCCCTGCTGTCCTTCCCAGGACATTATTCAATTCAAGGCTTTGGGCTTTGATTTTCTGGGTTTCTATGGCAGCAACGTTAAACCCTCTTTTCTCTATAATCGTCGATTCACTTTCCCCGGTAATGACCACCTCATCCAGTTGTCCGTCTCTTTCCTGTAGCTGTATTCTGATGTGTCCATTTTCTCCGGAGGTCAGGGTCACTACCTGCGTGGACGGCAGGTAACCCAACATTGTCGCATTGAGCTCATAGCTTCCCGGCTCCAGATCAGAGAACTTAAAATTCCCGCGCTCATCAGAAAACACCACCTGATTGGAAGGGTTGAGATGAATTACAACATCCTTCAGGGACTGGTTTCGATCATTTTCAACTGTTCCCAGTAGTGTGGATTTGGACACTTGGGAATAGGCTGAATAGATGTAGAGCTGACCTATACAAATTAGCAGGAGAAGTTTCAAGATGAACTATTATTATTAAGACTAATTCTAAATGACAAATTTGTTAATATTGTGCTAGTTGACAAAACCCATTCTGTGAACGACTCACTTATCCCCCCAAACGACAAGAAAGCTGACAACTTTTCTGAAACTATTTCACCAGTAAGAAAAGATGATCGAAAAAGTCCGCTAAAAGTGTATGCCCTGGAATTTGCCTACCAGTTTGCTGTCATGGCTGTGTTGCTGGTATTTTTTTCGTTCAACATGGACCAGACGGAGGTATTTCATTTCCAGGACCTGTTTGCCCCCTATAAGCTTGCATTTTTTGCCAATTACCTGGTGGCAGCCATGATCATCAATTATGTACTCCTGCCAGTCTTGTATTACAAAAAGCGGATGTTCTTGTTTCTGCTTGCTGTCTCTCTTTTGATCACAATGGTTGTGCTGATGGATGAATATGTGTTGGAAAAAATCTATTTCCCGGACACAAGAGGCACCTATTTTCCGGGACTTTCCTTCACGATTGTGGAAACACTGCCCATCATTATCATTATGGTAGCTTTCAAGATCGCATGGGACTTCAACAGAAAACAACGCGAAGTGGAAGAACTGAAAAGCCTAATGAAGGAAAGTGAGATCCAGTTTTTGAAATCCCAGATCAATCCCCATTTTTTGTTCAATAACCTGAACAGCATTTATGCCTATGCCATTGATTATTCGCCCAAAACCCCATCCATTATCCTGGATCTTTCCACGGTGCTACGTTATATGCTGTATGACTGCAGGGAAGATCAGGTGGCATTGACCAAAGAAGTTGATCACTTAAAAAAATACACTGCCCTCTTTGAGCTTCAACTGAACAAACGGGGGCGGATTAACTTCAGGGAAGAAATCCCCAATGATAGATTTTTCATTCCGCCCTTGATTCTGATTGTGTTTGTAGAAAATGCATTCAAACACAGTACAGGAAGTCAGGCCGGAAATATCGAAATTGACATAGCCATCCATGTAACAGAAGATGGGACGCTAACCTTTAATTGCTGCAACAACTATTCTCCCCATTACCAGTCTACTGATACCGCAAGGGGAATAGGGTTACAGAATGTCATCAAACGGCTGGATTTACTATTCCAAAAAACGTATCATCTAGTGATTAAAAATGATGGAAACCTCTATACTGTCAACTTAATGATCCCTCTGAAAAAAATGTAACCATGCTCAAAAGCATCATTATAGAAGACCAGGCACCTGCCCAGTTCATTCTGGAGAAATTTATTGGGGACACCGAATTCCTGAAACTGGAGAAAACATTCTCCGATGCGGTAGAAGCCCGGGGATATCTGGAATCCCACCCCGTGGATCTGGTCTTTCTGGATATCAACCTGCCCTTACTGTCCGGCATGGATTTTTTGCGTACCTCTGCCAATCAGCCGCTTACCATACTTACCACTGCCTACTCCGAATTTGCACTGGAATGCTATCAGTACAATGTAGTGGATTACCTGCTCAAACCATTTTCCTTTGAACGCTTTACCCAGGCGATAGAAAAAGTGCTGAATCTGACACGCACCCTACAGCATTTCAGTGAGGAAAAGGCCTCAGTCACAAGCGGTCAGGTATACTTTCGAAGCAGCCATGATCTTGTGAAAGTGGATTGTAAAGACATTATTTTCATTACCAGCGACAGCGACTATACCGAAGTGATCACCGCTTCACAGAAGTATCTGACACTGGATCCCTTGAGGGAATGGTCCGCAAAGCTGGACGGGGATTTTATCCAGGCGCATAAATCATTTATTATCAACCTAAACCACTTGATAAAAACCTCCAAAAACAAGATACACCTGTCCAAAGATCATGTAATCCCGATTGGCCGGGTGTTTAAAAAGCGCTTAATGGACGCGATTGAACGCAGGAAGTAAGTAGCATTGTATGGTCTCCGCACAACAAAATTGAGATTCACTTGCCTGCAAATGCCAAAGCAATATTTGAACTGAAAATTGATAAGGTTGTGATCGGAAAGCTTCTTAGTGAGGAAGGAGTCTGGAAATTTATGTACACGGATGATTTTAAGAAGTGGACACAACTCACACCCCGTGAGTTTGGCGCAGGCAGTCTATCGATGATTACTTCTGTAAACTCCCGGGATCTGTTCAGCCATCCCACATCGGTTGGATAGGCAATATCCCAGGGACAGGTAGTGGCATCATATATCCTGTTTATGTTTTTCTCTTTGTTTTTCAACGCTTTGCCATAAACCCATAATTATTTACCTAAAATATAGGTACTATAGGCAGGAAGGTGTAATTCATTATTTCTCAAATCAGAGTCTTTGTTCTTAAATAGTTCGTTATTAAATTCCTTTAGGGAGTCAGGGAAATTTAAATTAACTTCTTTGTCAGAAAGATTATGAATAACTAGCACGGACTCTTCTTCTGTAGATCTTTTAAATACGGAAAGAGCAGGATTATTCATAGATATAGGCTCAATATCTCCATAGGTAAGGGCATTACTTTCGTTCCTTAATTTTATGAAATTCTTGTAGTGATTGTAGATAGAATTTTCATCTTTCATTTGTTCCTCGACTGGAATAACAGATTGATCTGTGCTATACTTAGGATCTATCCATGAAGCCCTGTATTGATCATTAGCTTTAACTTGCCAAAGAAAAGGTTCTCGTATATTGGGGTCTGGCTTTTTCCCCTGCATTCCGATTTCTTCTCCATAATAAAGATAAGGCGAGCCGGGAAGAGTGAGTAACAGTGCAGCAGCCATCTTTGCTTTATCCATATTATTGTTAACTGCGCTCATAATCCGAACTTGATCATGATTGGTCAGGAAAGTAGCATCAATATAATCTGGGTTTACAGTTTTATAGTAATCAATTATTTTTTTGTGGTCTGTTGTAAGTCCCCCTTCTTTCTCTTCATTAACAGCTGTGGTGATAGCATTGCCCATGTCAAAGTTAAATAAAGCGGGAAGTCCTTTTAAATACGGAGCTACTATTTCCGATGATGCCCAAACCTCTCCTATTAAATAAACCTCCTTATTTGCCTTTTTCATTTCGTTCTGAAAATAGACCCACCAATTATGATTATCGGTCGGTCTATCATCAGGGAATATATGCCTTGCTGCGTCGAGTCTAAAACCATCTACTTTAATCTCAGATAACCAAAATTTTCCGATTTTAAAAACCTCTTCTCTAAGTTTTGGATTATCATAATTCAAATCAGGCATATTACGACTAAAATAGGAATAATACAGGTAATCACTCCCTTCTACTTTATTCCAACGGGTACGGTTGTTAGAATCTCCGGAAATGATTTTTCCAGAAACTTGGGTTTGCGGATCATCCTTATGTGTCCATACATAATAATCTCTATATGGACTATTCTCATTTGCTATGGCATCTACGAACCAAGGATGTCTGCTACCTGAATGATTCAACACCATATCCATTACCACCTTAATATTCCTTTTATGTGCCTCATTAACAAAGGTTTTGAAATCATCCAAGGTTCCATAATCTGGATGGATGTCATAATAATCCGATACATCATATTTATGATAAGAAGGAGAGGGATTCATCGGCATCAACCATACGCCCTCCACTCCAAGATCTTCCAGATAGTCTAGTTTTGAAGTCATCCCTATTATGTCTCCAATTCCATCTCCATCAGAATCAGCAAAGGACTGTACAAAGATCTCATATGTTACACCTCTTGGCCATTTACTAACATTAGAAGGTGTTTGAGCAGTTAATATTTCAATGTCGATTCCTACAATTAAAAGAATCAGTATTAACACATACTTAACAAAATGATTTTTCATTATTTCTTAATTAATTAAATACAATTAATTCTCTTTATAAATCCCCTAAAACAACTTTAAAGCAAACAAAAACACACCTGATCAACAAATAACTTAGAGCAAATCCATCGCATTTCAGGATTTCAAAATAAATACATTACTAAAATCAAAACGGTTTTCAATAATTAAGACTGCCTTAAACGAATAACTTTATTCTTTCTTCAGATTATCAAGGGGGATTTCCAAGTTCTTTCCATATATCCAACCGGAATAACGCATCCCTTCTTCACCCACCAATGCGATTCTATAATACCGATCTGCTACTGGCAAATCACCATCCGACTTGGCAACGTTTATTTTAAGCGTGCTTTGACCTGTGACAGACGCATCAAATTCAGTCATCGTAAACTTGCCGTCTTTGTATCCAAAGCCATCTCCTTCATCACTGTACAATTCCCCATTGGCCTGCATATCCTCATCCAGACTTACCAGCAGTGTCAGTGAATCAAGTGTATACTCCACAGTCGATTGAATTACTTGCCCCATTGGCACAATAGCTCCTGCCCGCAATTTGATATCCGGCTGGTAAGGATCATTTTCACTATCCTCCCCGACGATGGAAACTGACCTCCAACTACCTTTCGGTAAGGAAGGGTTCTCGGACCATTTGGGTACGATCACCAAATCATCTCCCCAAAGAAATGCCTCATCCTCTTTTCTCAAGGTGGTATCCTTCACGTCCGCAAAATACACTGGCCGCATAATCGGAAGACCCGATTGTGCAGCCTCATAGAAAAGAGAATATAGGTAAGGCATCAAACGGTACCTTCTTTCCAACGCAACCCGTGAGATATTTTCTACTTTTTTGCCAAGTGCCCATGGCTCTTGATCGTTGGTATTGGCTTCAGTGTGATTTCTGCTAAATGGATAAAACACCCCGACTGTAGTCCAATGCGCCAATAACTCTTCGTCTGGACTTCCACTGTAGCCACCCAGATCCGGCCCACTGAAAGGCTGTCCAGAAAGGCCAAGATTCAAAACCATTGGGGTTGCCATTTTGAAATGCTCCCAGGTAGAGGAATTATCTCCCGTCCAGGTAGCAGCATAGCGTTGTCCTCCCATGAAATTTGCTCTGGAAAGCACAAATGGACGCTTGTCTGGGTTGGCAGCAAGAATCCCCTGGCGACTGGCTTTCACCATGAGCATGCCATACACATTGTGGTACCTGCGGTGAATATCTGCCGGCAGGCCATCTCCTCCCCTATGGAGGTTATCTTCTGGCATAGTGGCTTCTGGAGTATTGAAGACGGCTGGCTCGTTCATGTCATTCCACACCCCATCAATGCCTGTAGCCATAAAATCCTTGTATAACCCGCTCCACCAGGTTCTCGTGGCTGGCCTGGTGAAATCAGGAAAGGCGCATATTCCCGGCCAAACCTCTCCATTATATTCAGTTCCACTGCTAGTCTTTATCCAATGATCACCAGCTGTACCTTGGTCATATACAAAATACCCTGGCTCCTTTTTGATCCCGGGATCTATCATCCAAACGGATTTGAAATCATGTGCATGTAAAAAGTCATTTAATTGGGCAGGATCTGGAAATGCAAGAGAATCAAAGGTGAATACCTTGTAATTCTGCATGTAGTTAATGTCCATCCAGATCACATCTATGGGCAATTTGCGCTTACGAAATTCACTGGCAATTTCCTTCACTCTAGAATCTGGAGTATAAGAATACCTACTTTGCTGAAAGCCTAATGCCCAAAGCGGAGGCATCTCCATTGTTCCTGTCAGTTCGGCCAATGCCATTACTACCTCCTGTGGACTTTCACGCTCAATGACGATAATTCTCGAAGCCGGTCCATCTGATTCTATAACGATTGGATTGGTGAGTGTAATCTTCTGCTTCCAGGTATTATCTATCAATATCCCATAAGCAGATCCGTCTTTTCGCACAGCCATGATCCAAGGGTGAGACTGATAGAGTTGACGTCCGTCCTCTCTTTTGTAAGCATAGTTATCGGTATTCCAAAGCTGTACGGTTTTTCCGTTGTTACTTAATCCTCCGAGCACTTCACCTGTACCATAAAGGTCAGTTCCCTCTTCAATAGCGATCTTGGCTATGTTTTTCCCGTCTTTTTCCGAAAACTCAGGAACAATACTCCAATTGGCAGGCACTGCTCCCAATTCTTTAGGTTCTTCCAAAAGCATCATGGAAGGAAGCATTCTTTCGGGCACAAAATTCTCCGGATAGAAAATCATGATCTCTTTACCTATTTCCTGACTCCGTGAATCTGTACAGGAGCTGGCCATTAATAGAATGGCAAAAGCAACCCAGGTATATTTTAAATAAAATCTATTCATTTTAACACTTCTTTATAGACCCCAAGGTCCCAACTCCACAACTGCCACTGGCATTGAGTTTAATTGATTTTGAATACTAAATTTAAAAATCCGGTCTGGTTAGTTTGAAAGGATCAAATACCCGTAAGCAGGTAACTCAATGGTCTGGCCTATTGGATAGGATACATTTTCCATTGCGTTTTGCCATTCGGAGTTTACCAGTTCAGTAGGGACACTTACTTCTTTTTGCCCGTTTCGGGTATTTACAATTACCAATACCTCCTGATCTTCATAGTTACGCTTGAACATCAGCACATCGGGATCATTTCCAAAACTCTCGATCCCTCCTCTTTTTATGGCATCACTGAAAAGTCTGAAATTGACAAGGGATGCATATTCGGATGCCAATTGGGGATTTCTACTCCAGTCTATGATCGTTTGATTGGAGCTGAAAAAGGGAAGCTTTTCTGTCACCCCTACCTCCTGACCACTATAGATCAGGGGAACTCCTCCCATATAAGCCGTGACTACAAAGGCTGCCATTGATCCACGAAGCCCATCAAAAAGTGCGATAGGCGTATCATCCCAAGCTGTATCATCATGATTGGTGGTGAACCGAAGAATATCTGTCTGATCCGGGGTGGAATTGTTATCTGAAAGATTTACAGGGTACAGACCGCGTACATCTGTACCATCTCGGAAGACCCTCTTCAATTCGCCATAAAAATCCCATCCAAAAGTCAAATCAAAACCTGCCGAATAAAGCTCCTTTTTTGTTGATTCAGCAAACATGATAATATCCCGATTTGGAATACTTCTCAACTCGGTGATTGCTGTTTTCCAGAAATCCGTAGGCACTCCACCTGCATAATCACACCTGAACCCATCCACATTTGCTTCAAGAACCCAATATTTCATGGCCTTAAGCATCGCTTCCCGCATATCCTGATTGTCATAATTGAGATCTGCAACGTCAGTCCAGGTTTCAGGACTGACGATTGTACCTGTCGCATCCTTGGTGTACCAATCTGAATTTTTCATCCAGACATTGTCCCAGGAAGTGTGGTTGCCTACCCAATCCAGGATGACTGCCATACCCCGGTCATGAGCACCTTGTACCAATTCCCGAAGGTCTTCAAGGGTGCCAAATGAAGGGTTTACTTTCTCAAAATCACTGATCGCGTAAGGTGACCCTATTCCTCTTTCTACGCCGATGGGATGTATGGGCATCAACCAGACCACATTCACACCTAAAGCCTGAATATCATCCAACCTCTGGGTTACTCCCTGCAAGTCTTGGCCAGCGCTAAAGCCAAAAATATTAACCTCATACATGGCAATATCCTTTGTAAGGGGAACATTGTCGAAAGGAACCCCAAACTGAACTGGATCTTTCTCTGTGGTGGGCTGAATTGTATCGAATATTATTTCATCAGATTGGCAGGCATTCAGTGAGAATGAGGTGATAAAAAGCAATCCAATCACTGCGCTTCTCAGTATTCGATGCATTAGTTTGTAGAGGTTTACTTCTGGAATTGTAAGCATGAAATATTCATTAGGTTTAAAGGAAAATAAATAAAGAGGCCAAGAAAATTCGGCTTGACCTCTCCTTTAGGTGGGCTAGTTTTTCACCAGACTATAGTTGTAAACACCAGGCTCACTGAGGTCCAGTGTAATGGTGTAAGTTCCTGATTCAGACACTGTCAAGTTGCTCAGGTCAGGATTGTATCCAAAGACCGGATGGTTGGCATACTGAATATTTCCTTCAGCATCCACCCCAAAATCCAATGCCCAGGCATTATTTGCCCTAAACTTGAATGAGCCAGCATTGCTTAATTCGGCTGTTACTTTCCAAACATTTTCTGCAGGATCAAATGTCAACTGGGTATCTGTATCCCATCCTCCCGGAGTAGCGTCCCCAAGAATTCCCCAGGTTGTTTTGGTCACCGTGTAGGTCATCTCATTCAAGTCAGCCGTTAAGTAATAGTACCCTGCAGAAGGGGCGACAAAGTTGCCCCCGGCAAAATTTGCCTCAATCAAAACACCGTCTCCCCCGTCACCGTAAGCCATAGGCTCCCAAGCTGGCTGAGCGGTAAATTTGAATTGATTGGTCTCTCCTCCCTCAGCAATATTGATGTAACCTTCATAGACATTGTTGTCTGAAGGTGAGGCGATGCGCGGAGCTGTTGAAGGGTCCCACCCTTGATATTCTCCAGGCACCCAAAGGGATGGAAAACCAGTGAATAATTTGTAGGGTGTCAGCTGAACAACAACAGGTGTAGAAAATGCATCTCTATCTACATAGGATTTAACTCTAATCACTAATGGGCTAGCAACTTCTGCCTCAAATTCCAGTTCCTGGGAAATGGTATTCAATTCCTGCTGGGTAAATGACTTTGTCAGGATATCATCTCCTGCCAGCACAGTAACTGCATTACCCCAATTAGTCGTATCGCCTACCGCAGCAAACTGAACTGAATAGGTCACAGGAGCCTCGATATAATAGTCCACAGGAGCCCAGGTCAAAGTGAGTGCTAAATCGGACATACTATCTGGGCTGAGCAATATCTGGTCATTTGAGGCCATAGGAGTCTCAGTAAATGCCACATTTCTCAGCACTGTCAGTGTGGGGTCATCATTGCATCCAACCGCCAGAGCGAGGAGCAGCAATAGACCAGTATATAAATTGATTATTCTGTTCATAATTTTTCGTTTGAGATTACCAGCCTGGATTTTGGGTCAAATTTGGATTGGTGTTTAATGCCGAAGTAGGAATTGGGAACAAGTTGAAGTGGTCACCCACTGCGGGCACCAGGTATCTTTCCTGAGTAAAGGTTCCAAAACGGATCATATCCTGTCTTCGGTGTGCTTCCCAGGTGAGTTCAAAGCCTCGCTCGTCATATATCTGCTCTAAGGTTGGGGCAGAAGCAAGACCTGAAAGACCTGCTCTCTGTCTCACCTGATCAATGAAAGGTTTTGCTGATTCAGCATCCCCAAGTCTTACCAGACACTCTGCTTTCATAAGCAATACGTCTGCATAGCGATAGATAGGAAAGTCATTTGATGCCCCTCCGCCATTTGCCGGCAGTGCAGTCCAGAACTTCGTATTTCTGGCACCTGCATTTCTGTCTGCACCTGGGTTGTCCAGGTTGTCCAGCTCTATGGCATATTCTATAAATCCTGCTGGCTGTGGACCTGAGGGGTCTGGTCCATACCGAAACTGTCTTTTACGGATATCATTGTCAGCAAATTTCTCCACATACTCCTGAGGAACCACAGATCCATTCCAGGCACCGGCACCAGCCAATAGAGTCCCATCAGTACCACCCAGACTTCTTATCATAAAAATATTTCTTCCCACCACATCCACCGTAGTGAATATTGCCAGAATCGTTTCATCATCAGGAAGCACATCACCAAACAATTCATAGTATTTGGAACCTAAAGGCAAGCTCGAATCATTTGCACTGGTATGAAGTGAAAATCCACCTTGATCGACCACGCTGATTGCATCAAGACACTCCTGCCACATCGGCGTACCGGTATAAACTTCCGCGTTTAGGTATAATTTTGCCAATAAGGTATAGCCTGCCCACTTATTAAACCTTCCATAAAGGTTACCACCCTTTGTCGTGGGCAAATCTTCCAGATTAGCTTTCAATTCAGACTCTATAAAAGCGAAAACCTCCGGTCTTGAAACCTGTTGGATCTGATCTGCAGGAAGGTTATTCTCAGTAAAAAAAGGAATATTGCCATAATCATCCATCAAGAGGTAATAGAAGAACGCGCGAAGTACCCGTGCTTCTGCAATTTTGGATTGCTCAGCATTTGCAAGCTCCAACTGCTCAATCGCAAGATTGGCAAGAAATACTGACCTATACAGCCAATTCCAGGCATTGCTATTGATGCCATCATTAGGCAACCATTCCCGCTGATACAATCTTGCAAAGTCCAATTGCCAGTCGCCGGTATTCCGGTGGGGAATTACTTGCTCGTCAGAAGACATTGAGTTGAGATCATACCAACCGTTATCCGCACCTGCATAGCCTACACCTCCCCAGTTTCCCGGAAGCTGAGCATATACAGAAGCCAATGCAGCATCAGAACCTTCAGCAGAACCGTAAAAATCTTCTGCCGCATATTTATCATACACATTCTCCCCTACATCGGTACAACTAGCCAATGTCAAAAGTGCTAAAATCGATCGTATTACTATATTTTTCATCATTAAGTCTTTTAGAGGTGATTAAAATGATACATGCAGTCCTACCGCTATACTGCGGGTTCTTGGATAAATCCCTGCATCGAAGCCGGACCCATTTCCACCAGATAAGTTCAGTTCAGGATCCAGTCCTGAATATTTGGTAAACAATGCCAGGTTGTTCCCGACTACAGAGAGTCTCATGGAGCTGATGTTTCTAATCTTGGCTGTGTTGAAGGTGTATCCTATCGCCAAGTTTTCGAAGCGGACATAATCACCTTTTTCCAACCACAGATCAGAGGCATACTGGGAGGTAAAAAGTCCTAAATTCTCAGCGCTCACCAGCATATTCGATTTGCCTAGACTTTCATACAGGCTAAAGTCTCTTCTGATTTTATTGAAAATCATATTTCCACCAGAACCTCTCCACACCATCGAGAGATCAAAGTTTTTGAATTTGACAGTGGGTGTAAATGCGTAGGTGAATGTGGGCAGAGCTGTACCGGCGATGTACCGATCCGGACTTTCATTGCCTTGGTCTATCACGCCATCACCATTCCTGTCCAGCACCAGCTCCTCATTGGTTCCAGATTCTTTGCCGTCATTTTGCAAAATGTAAAATGTGCCAATTGGCTGACCTTCTATCAGGTATGAATTGAATCCCCAACTCACATAGTTTGTATTGACTTCCACCCCTCCGATATCACCGCTTAACTTTTCCACCTCATTCCGCATAAATGTCACATTCCCAGCCAGTGTGATACTCCAGTTACTGTTGTCTAGCAGATGGTAATTCAAGGCCAGTTCAAGACCATCATTTCTTAAACTACCCACGTTTGCCGCTATAGATCCGTAAGGATATGGGGGTTGCGGAACAGCATAATTAAACAAGAGATTATCTGTAGTAGCAGTGTAGAGATCTATTGTTCCATTTATCTTATCCTGTGCAAAACCGAAATCTATACCCACATTGGTTTGACGTCTCGTCTCCCACTGTAAATCCTTATTGGCATTTTGAGTTACCTGAAAGTTTGTGATCAAACCACCATTAAAATAGGTACTCCCAGAAGCTCCCACTAGCTGTAGGGATTGCTGGGGGGAAAGCCCCTGCTGGTTGCCTGTGATTCCGTATCCTGCTCTAAGCTTTAGGGTGCTGACCAAATTTTGTCCCTGCATAAAGCCTTCATCCCCAAGTCTCCATGCTGCAGAAACTGATGGAAAATGACCCCACTTATGTTCCTCTCCAAACACAGAAGAACCATCCCTTCTCATACTGGCAGTAAGAATGTATTTATCAGCAAAAGAATAGTTGACCCGGCCCAAAAATGAAACCAGCGTACGGTCATTTTTATAGGATGAAATATCACCTGGCAAATACCTACTCACTGAGCCTAATTGCAGCGCATGATACTCGGTTAAATCATTGATAAAACCTTTAGTCTGTGCAAAATGACCTTGATAGGTTTGCCTTTGCCACTCGTACACCCCAATCGCATTGATTTTATGTTTCCCAAATTCCTTGTCATAGGACAAACTAATATCCATCAATTTCTCGTCAGTGAGGTTGGTATTGACATTTGCAATTCCCTGCTGATCAATAGCACCAGCCAGCGTAGAAGCTACTGGCGCATAATACCCAGAGTTTACATCCACTTTTCTCCAGCTACCAAACCATCCGGCTTTCAATCCGTCAATTATTTCAAAATCAGTTCTGAATGTGGTAAACTGACTGCGGGATTCACGTTCATTGATGACCGTTTCTGCTACTGCGTAAGGATTGATGTATTGAAATACATTCGGATCAAAGAAGTATTCCCCGTTTTCAAACAATACCGGGTCCGTTGGTTTGGACACATACGCGTTTGAAATCAGGTTGGAAGTAAATTGAGCTCTTCCTACACTACCTGGACTGCCGATATTCTTTCTGATACTGTTGTTCATCGTGAAAGTCATTGTCAACCGATCGTCAACGGCTTTTTGGGTAGCGGATATACTGGCGATGTAATTTTTATTACTTGAGTTAATCACCACACCATCCTGAAGAATAGCTGAAACAGATGCTCTATAGTTAAATTTTTGCGATCCACCTCCCAGCGCGACCGTGTGGTTTTGGGTCATACCTGTTTGGGTCAGGACATCGTACCAATCTGTATCTGATCCATGATCTTCAGAGAAAGGAACATTCCAGATTCTAGCCTGTTCCCTCCAGCCTTCAGCATCAAGTACATCGAGCTCATTGGCAATTTGATCCACTGAGACCGAACCCGTATATTCTATAGTAGCCTGCCCCGATTTAGATCTTTTGGTACTGACGATAATAACCCCAGGGGCACCTCTTGAGCCATAGATTGCCGTTGCAGAAGCATCTTTCAACACATCGATAGACTCTATTTCAGAAGGAGGAATCTGATTAAGTAAATCGAGATTGCCCTGTACTCCATCTATCACCACCAATGGATCACTACCTCCTATGAGTGAAGTAATCCCACGAATCCTGACCGTAGGACGGCTACCAGGCTCACTGCCAATCTGGGTGATGTTCACCCCAGCGGCACGTCCAGAGATTTGCTGAAGCGGATTGGTGATGGCCCCTTGGTTCATGTCTTCTTTGCTGATACTCGAAGTGGCCCCGGTTACATCCTTTTTCTGCTGCACGCCATAGCCTACCACCACCACTTCATCAAGTCCGAGTAAGTCCTCTTCCAAAGTGATGTCAAGAACGTTTTGATTGCCCACTACCACTTCCTTTGTAGTGTAGCCAATGTAAGAAAAGACCAAAGTGCCCATATCTCCATCGGAGGTCAAGACATATTTACCGTCCAAATCAGTCACAGTACCCTGCGTACTGCCCTTAATCAAGACACTCACACCCGGAAGGGTCATTCCATAATTATCCGAAACAGTTCCGGATATTGTTTTACTCTGTGCCAAAGCCTCAGAGAAATTGGTGCTGAAGACGATCATCAGAAAGACTGACAAACACCTAACAGCCAATCTGGTTTTTAAAATGTAGTTTTTGTTCATACCATGTTTTTTAGAATATTTTGGGAAATAGCTCCGCTACGGATTTTTCACAGGTTTAGAGCAATCCTGGTGATGGGACCAATCATGCAAAAGCCTATACCCGGAATCGATTGCAGGTAAACAGAAGAAAAGAGCAGGTAGCCGCTTAAACTAAAGAGTAAAGAAGAGTGGCCGAAGACCTCTTTCGATGGTCTACCACAAACAACTTAATCAGTGCAAGTGTAAAAATGGAGTAAGGCGGAATCTGCCTTAGAGATGGAAGTACAGGTTTCATTTTGGGTGTTGTTTTGGGTTATTATTTAACTATTCTTACCGAATCCTTTCGAGACATTCGGTAGGACTAATTTTCAGTTACACCCAGAAAATCACAAAAAATCTAATCCGTATATAGCAACTATTTAAATCAAATTTTTATAAATAGCTTATAAACAATGTCTTATAAAATAGATTTTTAAAATCCGTTAAAGAAAAATATAATGGAATTTTTGCTAATCTCTGGTCAAAAAAATCCAGGATGGAGGAGTTCAAAGGAAATGAAGGTATAAGACAAGAGGAGAGCTTTAAAAGTCACTTTAGGTAAATTGAATTTTCTTGATCTCCTTTTCGAAGTCTTCGTTGGGGATTTTTGACTTATTCTTCACACGCGTCTTATAGGTGTTAATGGTATTGACAGAATAGTTCAGAATATGTGCAATCTTATCTGTGCTATGGATCCCTAACCTAACCAGTGCATAAATTCTCAACTCTGTATTCAGGGTATTAGAGTCTTCCAATTGCACCTGATGCTCCGGTTCAAAAAGTAAATTGTATTTGGAAATAAAATCAGGAAATATCTTCAAAAATGCCTGATCAAAGGTCTGGTACATTTTCTCCCGGTCATTTTTGACATTGAAGCTATTCAGAATAGGGCGGATTTCATGCACCTTATTTTGGGTGATTTTATTGTCTATTTTTTGGCGGAAAAGCTCCATTTGGTCTATGTAATCGGAATTCGTATTAAAGAAAAACCCGATGTATTCCTCCTTGATCAGGTTCACCTCCCTCAGTTTAATATTTCTCTCGTTGATTTGATCTTTTGCGGCCTTTAATTTTTTATACTGGGTAAAAAGCACAACTAGTGACATCAGTACAACTAGGGAAAGTACGGTGACCGCAATGGCATATTGCTGAAATATTGATTTTTGCTTTTCCGCTATATTGAGTTTCTCAGTTTCTATAATGGGGCGAAGCTGGGAAATCTGAAATTTGCGTTGCAATGCCCCATATTTGGTAGCATCATCCAAGGTCACATTTAGGTATTTACTGGAAAGCTTTATATCGCCTTGTTGATAAAGAATATCAGCCAACTTTATCAATGCAAAATTCTCCTTATTTGCCAATTTTATATCCATAATAGCCGCACGGATGAGCCAGGCCATTGCCTCATCTGCGCGCCCCACCTGCTCCAGTGCATAGGAGTATGTACTTGCATCAATGGCATATTGCCTTCCCTTTAGCGTATGGTTATCAAACAGTAGGTCATAGTTTTGGACTGCCTCATCAAACTCTCCCAGTCGTATGTTCTTTAAGCCTTTATAAGAATAGTATTTGGATGAGTTTTTATCCACTACAGCTACCGCAGAATCCAGATAACTGATTCCCAAATCCCTAAAGGAATCATAGTAAATGGCCCGCTGATAGTAATCTGCCATGTCTATATATAGCCTGGAAAAAATGAAAAAATATTCAGATTGGGTTCTTTGGTCCAACTGCCTGCTGTCAATAGTCCGAAGGGTATCCTTGGTTTCACTGAAAATCCCAGCAGCCAATAACGTTGAACTGATTTTTATTCTAGCCTGAGCTATCAATTCGGGATCCTGCAAGAGCTTCGCCTGATCCAACATTGCTAAAGAAGAGTTCATAGCCTCTTCAAAATCCAAGGTAAAAACGGCTTCGTGCAAGTGCTCAAATTCGGTAAACAGCTCTAGGTGATTCTCCTCTGGAATGGCACCTATTTTATCTTTCAAATCCTGAATCTCCTGCCTTCTGATTGACTCATACTCTTCCTTACCGGCTATAGCCTCGTCTAGTTCTAAAAATAATGCTTGGTTAGATTTCTGAGAAAAGCCTAATAAAGGGAGTAAAAAGAAAACTATAAAAAGATAGCGCATCCTTAGTATACCGTAAGTTATTGTGGGTTAATTCATGCTGAATACAAGCTGCAATATAAAAGCATCAGAAGTCCTTTCTGCTTATTAAGGGGGAATTTATCAGTCAATTACCACCTAAAAAGTACCACTTTCGAAAATAAACCTAATTTCCATTTTCATATTGCCCCCATTTACTTCTGCAAATCCCCCACATTCTATGGAGCTAAGTATCTTTTTTCCACAATAACCCCGAAATCATTTTTTGAAACGGCCCCAATAACTTTGCTCCGATGACCCCTTAATGTAGCCTTGAATGAAAAGTTGATTAATCAATATAATAGAAGATTTACTAAACTCTTCAAGATGCTGGTTAAAGGCAATTTTTTTACAGTACAACAATCGTTGTCCTTGATGAAAAAAGGAAGTGCTATCGTTCTTAATACCTCTGTTGTAACTGATATGGCAGTGTCAAATTTCTCAGTCTATACCGCTGCAAAATCGGCTGTGCAATCCTATATCAAAACTTTCGCAGCTGAATGTACTGATAAAGGGATTCGGGTTAACGGGATCAGCCCGGGGTATATCAGCACCAATGGCTTTAACAATACGGATTTAGCCAGGAACAGATAGATGGTGACTAAATTGTGTCAACTTTTTTCAGGACGAGACACAGTTTCCTTTTACTCATCAGCCATGAACATCACCACAAAGTACCTGAGCGAAATTCTTTTGGAAGAAACCGGTTGGACGGCAAAAAAATGAATTGAATATCATTTAATCACAGAAGCCAAGTCTATGCTGAGCTATTCTAAATTTCCTATAAAGGAAGTCTCCTATCAGCTCGGTTATCAGGATGTATCCCACTTCACCAAAGCATTTAAGAAGTGGACACCCCTCACACCCCGTGAGTTTGGCATGTATAGTTGAATCAGGAAAAATGATCCTATTTAAAAAGCTATAAGTTGATTGTAGTAAGTTCTGCAAGGAATCATTTTTATCATCTCCATTTGCCTCCCTTCACATTAGTTCCTCTTCATGTGGAACCATCAAAAAAAAATGCAGCCCCAAAAGGGTCAATTGGGAACTGTTTACAGGCAGATTTGAGAAGGGTCGTGCTTGCTAGCAGGTCTTGCTATTCGATTATGCTTTCGTTTTTCTTTTTCAAATCAGAGCGTGCAAATAATTAGCCGAATCAATTAATCCATTTTTACGAAATCGATCCAATATCTCAAATTCATCTAAATTGGGATTGGTTCTATTCAACACCAATGCTCTAAAAGCTTCCAATGCAAGATCAGTATTTAGGTCAATGGTGTCCGTAATAAAGTCATCTGCTGTCTTTGCTGTTAACCCGAAGCTTGCCAGATATTCTTTAGGAAAATCCTTCATATTATTTGTAACGATGATGTTCGCATTGGTTTTAATTGCTGCTGCTAATACATGTCTATCTTTATCATCAGGCAATTCTAACGAGTTGACAAGTGGCTCATAATTATCAACCAATGCATCTGGGAAAGCAAGTTGAGCTTTGCTCAATCTCTTTTTAATCTCCTCGTCAGGAATGCCCTTTCGTTTCATCACGTTCTCCCATTCACAAAATATGTGCTTACTCCATTTTGGAGTGAAAAGGTCATATGAGGCAAACCAAAATAGAAGATCCCTGATATCAATAGGATAAATAACATTGGTATCAAGAACACAAGTGAATCTAACACTATGAATCATATAACCCTGTTTCTTCGTCAGCCTTCATGAGCTCTATAAGCAACTTGCGTTGTTTGGCTTTCATTTTTCTTTTATAATCAATTATGTCTTGATATTTGATTCTTCTGTGCTTACCAATTTTTGTATAGCTGATTTCTCCGGTTTCAAGTAATTTTATCAAATGTGGTCTTGAGCACCCTATATGCTCCGCAGCTGCCTGGGTAGTAATTTCAGTTGCAATTGGAACTATAGATATCGGTTTACCCTGGCTGGTTTCCTTCAGAATTTTAGCTAGAAGTTGCAGTGCTTTCAAAGGAATCTTGATTCTCTGGTTAGTCTCTTCGATTTCAATTTCAGGGTAATCAGAATGAATTTGATCCAATGCTGCGGCTAAGGCATCATAAGATTCCATGGCTGTTTTTTGCTCTTCTTTAGAAGGTCTTTCTATGTTATCAATGTTGTTCATGTCGATTCACTTTACAGTGTAAATATACGAAACAATCGAAACTATTTTCGTTTGTTTCGAATTTATTTCAATGGAAACTTTATCACCTTCCGATAGTTCTTTTTTAGACTAATCCACATGCTGTCTAGTGCCCCGGCTTGGATTTATAACATGCTAATGCAAACCATAGAATGAACACCCATTGGCTTAACTTATCAAAAGAACGAAGTATAACCATCCTTAACCAAGCAACTGAACGGACAGGACTTCCCGCCGTGGCCATCCAAAAAGATTGGTGATTTAATACATCATAAGCCTCACTTTTAAGCCTCAAAAATCCTATCACTAATCTAAATCACAAACAATTATAAATCTAACTTACTCCCCATTCGCTGTTCGCGATTTGCAAACAAAGAACACAGCGCTAATAACCGACGGCACCTGCAAGTCTGCTGAATACAATTGTCAAAATCATTTCTTCACTTTCTTTTTCCTGCCCCTCCAAATCAGAAAACCCGTAACCGGCAAAAACCAAACTGGCAAAAAAAGCTAAAATTTTGCCAGGAAGACCTAAAATACTTCCTATATGAATATCATAGTTTATGAACTTATTTTTTCCCCATTGTTTTTGTCATTCCAGGTGGTCGGCTTTAAGTGCTTTCCTGTGTATTGATCGAAGTACATAGCTATCGTCAAAGCGGGATTTATAATTTACAAATACCGTTAGTGGCGAAATTGAATCCGTCGGTATGGTTAGCAGATATCGGACGGCATTTGGGAAATGTTCCTGTGCTTGTTCATATACCAGATCATCAGGTCTGTCCGTAATGCGATTAACCGGGTCAGAAGTGCTGATTTCCTGCACAGATTCAATGGTTTTGCCCCCATTTGCTATCCATGAGACACTATTGTACAACCAGTCAAAAGCCCATATCAATCCGGTAAGTGAAATCAGTCGTGCAAAAATCATCAGGTAGTAGCCAAGAATATTATGCAAATCGTAGTTTTTACACCTCCATTTGGTAGTTGATTTCCATCTGAACCAAAAACGCTGTTTCGCAGCACTCTTGTTTTTGGCCACCAAAGTATCAGCCCGGTGACCAGGGATAGTATAAAAATTAAAGTGGCGATTCCTACAATGGGTTAACCGATCTCGGTCTTCAGCAGCAAGCTCCAATGAAGCCACATGACTACCCGAAAAAACTCAAATTCGCTTTTCTTTATCCTGAGTACCTCTCCTGAATATTGATTTACAAAAGCATCCTGACGGCCCTCTATGCCTTCCCAGTACCAAAGTTTAGGTTCCATCGTCTTAACTGCATAAGACCGAAACATATAAGAACGAGCTTTGTCGTTATACACCACGATACTGCTGACAGGGGATGTGTTTCCAAGAGCGCTTTCTGCGATTTTCAATAAATCATGATATCCTAAGCTATCCGAATTGCAAATTCTATTTTATAAAAAGGTGTAGATACAATTCACACTTATGCCTTTGGTCAAACCTCACCTAAAGGGCTACTCTTAATAAAATCACCGCGGTCAGCCTCGCCTATAAACCGAATAATGAAACAGATAATATTCAGAGCCAAAACCGTTTGTTATAACCTCTTCAAAGACAAATTGGTATCAACTGCCAGTTAGAACTTATTTGGCTACTGCACTTGCGGATATACATAATGATTTATTAAACTATCAAGGTAATCAAATTTAACCTCATTTATCTCAAGTGGAAGTATATTGGTTGAAAAGTATTTTTCACCATAAATTGAAACACTTGGTAAAATAGTTTTGTCAAAAATAGCTTTATAATCGTCATAAAAAACTGAATCAACAGATAAAGAAATATCAATCACCTCATTATCAATAGACACAATTACAGACACAAACTTCTTATTAACATTTAGGGATTTATAATCATAAATACTATATAGATAGGTACAATCATTCAGTTTAAAATCATAAGTAGAATAGTCATTTAAGATGACATTCTTATGACTAAACAGAGAATTTGTTTTATCAATATAGTTATAAAAATTATTTGAAGAAGTTCCATACACCCTATTAATCATTAAATAATTCCCAAAACTATCAATTTTTACATATCTATAATAGTCATCATTATCAGTCAACTTCCAATCATTTGGAAAACAAACACTAAGATCTTGCTTTTCCCCAATACAACTGACATTAGAGTCATTTTGACTGCATGATATTGAAATTAGAACAAAAAGAACTGCGAAATTACTTTTCCTAATTTTGACCTGCTTCAACTTCAACTCCAAATCCAAAAGAAGGCAGGTTAAATTCAAAAACAACTTTAAAACCTTCTGACACTGTAGTTTGATCTCCATTTTCTCTTCTTTAAAGAATTTTGAAAAATTACTTTTCCCAATTTTAAGTTCCCACCCAGTGGAAATATCGCAATTTCCTAAATCATTTGAGGAAAATTACACAACATTCACATCTAAACCCCAGCCAGTATCTACACCCACTCTTCGAAAAGATTCGGTAATATTATATAATCCATAGTCCGGGTGAAGAGGATGTGTTTCTAATCCTTCTAATTCA
The DNA here is from genome assembly GCF_001442615.1 of Algoriphagus resistens. Classification (GTDB taxonomy): domain Bacteria; phylum Bacteroidota; class Bacteroidia; order Cytophagales; family Cyclobacteriaceae; genus Algoriphagus; species Algoriphagus resistens. The sequence continues at coordinate 39,291 of NZ_LMXN01000019.1, forward strand.
ATATGAGAAGTTACTTTATAATTTTACTAAATGCGTAGGGACTATTATGGACAAATTTGTCAGCTATCAGCCATTCAAATTCATTGATGTTGTTCTTTTTGCAGCTGGCCATAAAAGAGTACATCCCTGCAGCCACCTCTACTGCCTGATGGGATCGACGAAATCCTTAATTTATACACTTCGGAGCCCCGAAGACTTGTGGCCTTAGCGTTAAAATGCTTTAAGTTAGCGAGAATGCTGTAATTACATGTGTTGAAATACATGGTAAGAATTTTACAAATGCCAAATTGAATTCTAACAATATCAGTTCGGATTGGAAAGATCTTCTTAAGAACTGATTTCAAGCTTATATCCTTTGCCTCGTATAACAACAATATTTATGTTCGGATCTAATTCCAGTTTTTTCCTGAGTTTGGATATAAACATATCAAGGCTGCGGCCCACTATAACACCATCGTCTTCCCATATCTCTTTTTGTATTTGGCTCCGCTCTATTGCCTGGTTAGGAGACAATGCAAAAATGTGGAGTACACGTGTTTCAGTTCTGGTCAGGTCGATGGTCTTTCCATTTATCATGAGCTTGCGGGTCTCTGCATCGAATGACATGGATCCAAACCTAAACAAATCCTTATTTTGACTGTCGGGTGAGGCCTTCCCAGGCTGGACATAGCTCAAAAAAATGAAGCCAACAAATCCTGCAACTAACAGGCCACCCAAAAAATATTGATTCTTTGCCGTAATGATACCCGCAGGCTTAAATTGGATGTTGACCGTGTAACATCCCATAGGTTGCCTTCTTCCTTTGCAGGCTATAATGTCATCTTTCTTGTTTTTTGAAATAGCATATCCAAACATCACACTGGCATTATCAGGGCTCACTACGTTTACAACATAATCACGTGCAAACGGACCTTTGGCTAACAAACGTTGGATCGTATTTACCAGGGAGTCGGGTTCAAAACTAAGCTCATTCTCAAAACTGATCTGATATTCATTTTCGGCGATCTTTTTTACCGGAAGCACCCGTGATGTACTGTCGCCTGACTGTAAGAGCAGTTCATGCCCGATTCTGCGAAGTAAAACCTCCTGCCTGGCAAGATCAAAGTCATCACTGCCCAACATGCCGAAACCCAGAAAGATCAAAGAGATAAAGATAAGTAGTACCGATCCCAACAGGTAGTTGCGTTTCCCCGAGAAGAGATTTCTGCTGTTGGACATACTATTTACGATTTATTTACAAAAGTTACATTTTTATTTACAATCAGGATTCTCCGCCCTGAAATATATCAAAGTAGATTCGCTAAATCAATTTTGACAGGATATGAAACCATCATGAGTTTGCCGAAACCCGCAGGCATGACTATTAGATCATGATCTTCATCACCATTAAACATAAAAACTATAGAGATGAAAAATAAAAAAAACATCTTAGGAGGTCTGATTATTCCGACCATTCTCCTGGTATTATTTCTACTAAATTCTTTTGTACTAAAAGAAAAGAAAGCAGGAACGGAAACAACCACATGGGTTAAATCATTTACAGGAGAGTCACTTCGTGAGAAGTCGTTGATCGATCCATCCGCAAAAGATTCAATATTTAACCCAAATAGAAATAAATCGGCACTTGCCAACATCGTTTTCAAATCAACTGATGGCGGACAAACCTGGCAGGACATTAGCGAAGGACTGCCTGAAGTTGAACAGCCTGTAACCTTTTTTGCAGGAGAGTCAGATCTCTATTTACGCGCAAAAAATGTAATGTATCGCAGTAAGAGTAATCTTAAAATCCCTGTTTGGGAAAAAGAGAATGTTCCTGATCTGCAAAGTGCTTCGATAGCTTTCAATCATTCCGGCGTCATGGCCTTCAATTATGAAGGACAGATTTATCAAAAGATGCCCGCTGCAGAAACCTGGCTACCGATACATACAAATTTCGCTAAACATTCAATGCGAACTATTTTTGAAACATCTGAAGGAAACATATTCCTCGGTTACGACCACGGTCTTTACAAATCTACCGACAAAGGAAAAAACTGGAGACAAGTACAAAATGAAGGCTGGGTAATGAATATCGAGGAATCAGAAGGAGTGCTCATTGCGACAGGTCAAAAAGGTATCATGCGTTCGACAGATAATGGTGAACACTGGCAATGGGTAATCAGCGAGGGTGGCGTGGGAATAGCGGTTGAACGAATAAAAGGAGGATTTGCTGCTATATCCTACAACACCAAAACCAAATCAAGAAGGATACGCATTTCATTGGATCGCGGAAAAACCTGGCAAGCCATTGATGAAGGACTTAGGCCTTCTATGTTCATTTCATCGATCAAACAAATGGACAACTATTTAATAGTCGGTCACCCGGATGGCATATTCCGGTCATCTGACATGGGGAAAACCTGGAATAGTGTTCATCCGAGTGTTGATAAGGCAGATAAAACCGGGTTTAAATTTGTAGCAACATTGAATAGTGAACCTAGAAATGTATTTAGGATATATGTTTCCGGTAATGCATTGTATGCTTTGGCGGGGAGTGCTGGATGCTAAGAATTATCAACAGGAAGAATATTTTGTTTGGCGCTTAAGGTGTGGTGAATCATTATGATGGAAAGACCATCACGGACTTTAAAATAAAGACATTCAAAAAATATAATTATGAAGTACACATACGTCCATACTTTATTCTTAATGTTTGTTTTGCTCACCTCCTGTAGACAAAACCAAACGAAGGAAACAAAAGAAACTACTAACCCTATAGTAAAAGAAATTATCAACCCTATAGTCATCAAGCCCGAAATCAAAGACTCAATCACATCATACGTTTGGGATATCAAGCAAGATAGAAATGGGAACATTTGGTTTGCAGCAAGTGATGGCGTTTATCGATACAATGGGAAATCGTTTATTAATATCACAGGTAAACTGATCTCAGTTTACATTTTTTCTATTTTGGAAGATAGCAAAGGAAATTTTTGGTTCGGCACCTATGGCTCAGGTGCTTATTATTACGATGGAAAATCCTTTCAAAATTTTACAACCCAGGATGGGCTTGCACATAATTCGGTAAGGCCCATTTATGAAGATAAAGATGGTATTATTTGGCTTGGAACCGAAGGTGGAGTGAGCCGTTATGATGGGAAATCGTTTCAAAATTTTACAACCTCGGATGGACTGACCAATAATGATGTTCATGCTATCGTTCAGGACAAAATGGGGAGAATTTGGTTTGGAACACGAGGTGATATGACCATTTATGATGGAAAAACATTTACCACTCTTACCGATAAAGACGGCAAAACTTTCAGAAACGTTTGGGCTATGATCAAAGACAAAAATGATAATATCTGGTTCGGTGCCGATGCTCTTTGGCGCTATGACGGCAATGCCTTTACCCAAATTGATCAGATGGGTGCTGGTGTTATAATCAATGATAAAAAGGGAAACGTCCTGACAAGCATAGGTGGCCCCATTTATCGTTATGATGAACAGTCATTGTCTGATAAAAAGCCAGATGTAACAGTAATAAAAACAAAATATGAAGGGCGTAGTATGCCTTTTGGAATGTTAGGGGCTGATGATGGAAGTATTTGGATTAGATCTGCACGTTATAGTTATGATGGAAAGACCCTCACACCGTCAAAGTAAATCCGATAACTTAATTCTAATAGAATATGAAAAATAAAAGAAACCTTTTGTCCTGCCTGATGATCCTTTTAACAGGAGTAAGTTATTTTGCCGTTCAGGCTCAACAAAAAAATGACACTCATCGCGCCAACTTTTCCGGTGAATGGAAATCCAATGAATCGATAAGTATGGACGGAAATATTGTTTGCATATATGACTCGGATGATCGTATGCGCTCCAAAACGATGAAAATAGCAGAGCAGGCAGATTTTCTAACTATAGAAGTACCAAACCCATCTCCTGACGTAGCCCTGGCTACAAGCAAAGAGAAATTGGTCTTCGACGGTAAAGAAAGCCAAATTGATCATGGCCCGGAAAGAGGGAAGAAGTTTACCGTAAAGTGGTCAGCTGATGGACAAACTATGACTGTTAACTCACTTGTACACCTGATGATCCATAGTCCTTATAAGGAAAATCCTCGGGAACAAATGCTTGTTTCCGTAACAGAAGTTTGGAAGTTGAGCAATGATGGCAAGTCTATTATTGTTCAGGCCAAAGCAAAAGCAAATTCTGAAGAAAACGAGCGTTCCTGGACAACCGTATTCGATAAGGCCAATTAGTATTCAACGACGTATTTGTGCAAGCCCGACGCAGTTCGGGCTTTTTTAAACCTGCTTGTTTCTAGGTGTTTGTAATCATTTATCCACAATCAACTATTTTACTTTTGTAGTTAATTGGGACTAATGTTTTTCAAATGGTGCAACTGCATAAACACTTTAATGGTCTGAATGTTATAATGGCTGAATGTTATCTTTTGGCTAAATCCCATAATGCTTAGCTATTACAGTCAGAATCATAGCCCTCATAGAAGCCTTAGTTACCCTGCCAATCTCATAATTCAGCTTATCGGATATTTCAGTTGGAATCCAGAAGGAATAGATTTCACATCCTCGGTGTCAAAATCTTTACTAGTACTTTTTATTTTTGCTGCTGTTTAGGTTCTGAGTTTATCACCATTCCCATAACTCTTTGTTTGGCTCCCAGGTTTTTAATTGCCTTTGCTGGGGTCGTTTAGCTTCTAAGCCATTTTGTGATTAGTTTAGTTTGGTGATATTCCTCGAGTAACATTTCATAATCCTTAGCTCCTTTAGGTTCAGGTGCATAATATGCTTTTTTCCTACAACCAGGCTTTCGATTTTCCATAAAATATTCATAGCCCGCTTGATGGGACCGACGAAATCCTTAATTTGATCACAGCATAACCCCGAATTCCTGTGTACAATGGCTATATAGACGCAATAAGGTCGTGAGAGTGATGTAACTACAGGTGTAAGCTGTAAACTACAAGCAAGCACCTCATTAAAACTTGTTTAGCTTTAAACCAAACAAATAAAATTATTCAATGAAAAATTTGCCTACCTACTAGTAGGTATATATATTTGCATAATGAATACGAGAGACAAAATTATTTTGATTGGAGATACCTTAATTAGAAAAAGGGGATATAATGCATTTAGTTTCAGCGACATATCCAAAGAACTAAATATAAAGAATGCATCTATTCATTATCATTTCCCCACCAAAACCACTTTGGTAATAGCTGTTATTCAGAAACATCTTATGCTTTTGGAAAAATTCAAACAAAATGTTACAGACGAAAATGCAATTCAGAAAATTATAAAATTTCTCTCTGTTTATACCATTGCAAAATCCGAAGGAAAAATCAGTGTTTTAGGCTCATTGGCAAATGATTATTTCACATTTGAACCCGAAGTGCAAACAGAATTGAAGATATTAACAGACAACACGCTCAATTGGCTTACACATACTTTGAAAGAAGGTAAGAGAGATGGGATTTTTCAATACAAAATGACAGACAGGAACAAAGCACTTATGATTATTACCAATATACTTGGTGCAGAGCAATTATCCCGGGTTACTTATCAACACGATTTTCATAAAATTAAAGAGAACGTCATAGACGATTTAACAAAATAGTAAAAATGAAAAGAGTAGTCATAACGGGATTGGGAGCACTAACGCCAATCGGAAATAATGTAAATGATTTTTGGAAATCATTAGTTAATGGAAAAAGCGGTGCAGCACCCATTACAAAATTTGATACCAGTAAATTCAAGACAAAATTTGCTTGTGAACTCAAAGACTTTGACCCATTAGACCATATCGAAAAAGCGGAGGCAAGAAAATATGACTTGTTTACGCAATACGCTGTAATTTCAGTCGAAGAAGCAATTAAAAATGCGAACATCAATTTTGAGATATTGAACAAGAACAGGATTGGCGTTATTTGGGGTTCGGGAAATGGTGGTATCGGTACATTTCAACAACAGGTAACTGAATTTGCACAAGGGAACGGCACACCACGTTTCAATCCCTTCTTTATTCCGAAAATGATTGTGGATATTGCTTCGGGTATCATTTCCATAAAATACGGACTTCGGGGAATAAATTTCACAACCGTTTCAGCTTGCGCTACTTCAAACACGGCAATCATTGACGCATTTAATTATATCCGTTGGGGAAAAGCAGATATGATAATAACAGGTGGTTCGGAAGCACCTATCAACGAAAGTTCTGTTGGCGGGTTCAATGCTTCAAAAGCATTATCAACACTTAACGAAAATCCGCAAATTGCCTCACGTCCGTTCGATATAAACAGGGACGGTTTTGTAATGGGCGAAGGAGCAGGAGCAATCATTTTGGAAAGCCACGAACACGCCATAAAACGGAATGCACCAATCATTGCGGAAATTATTGGCGGTGGAATGGCGGCAGATGCCTATCATCTTACGGGAACGCACCCCGAAGGCGAAGGTGCATACTTGGGAATGCTTGCTGCATTGGAAGATGCAAATATCTCTGCAAATGAAATTGATTATTTGAATACACACGCCACATCAACACCACAAGGCGACACAAGCGAATTAATAGCAGTAGAACGGGTTTTCGGCAGACAAAGCAAATTAAACATTAGTGCAACAAAATCAATGACAGGACATTTGTTAGGTGCAGCGGGAGCTGTTGAAGCGATTGCATGTATTAAAGCTATTCAGAGTAATATTGTTCCGCCAACAATCAATTCAGTGGATATTGAACCCGAATTCAAAAATATATTTAACTTGACTTTACACCAGCCGAAACAAAAACAAGTGAACCACGCAATGAGCAATACTTTCGGTTTTGGTGGACATATTGCGACAAGTATTTTCAAAAAATATATGGAATAATGGCTACCGCTAATTGAGTAGACGGCCTGACCAACCTTTAAGTTAGCGAGGTGCGACTCACCTCATCAGAGCCAGCACTGCCCCGGTTTTGTTTTACCCGCACATAAGCCTTCTGAATGACGTCCTTTGAAATACTAAATGGTTTTGTTTTGATCATTTCAGTACCTCCTGTGGCGTGACCATAGTTCTTTGTGATAAAACTGGATAATACATCCCTTTTGCTCCATCTCCATTACAGAGATTTCATCACTACTACGGGATATTCCGCCCGCGTGCTCCGCATCGGTACTTTTGCTCTTGTGGGTTAACCACTTGAAGGTTTCTCTTAACATCGGGACGAAACGTTCTAACGTTTCGCTTAAATGCCTGTACTAGGTTCACGCCACCTATACGCCGGATGCCACCGAAGCAGTAATCAGGTTTCCCTTCGGTTTGTCCCAAGGTAAATCCAAGACCTTGGTTTCGACATCATCTAATGAGCTTTCGACGCTGCATCGATAGTTCGCTTGCGCTCGCCTCCCTAGTACACAGCTGATACTTTTAAGAATATCCTTGTGCCTATCGCTGCTCTATCTACTATTTTGGCTTATCTCTGGAAATCAGAGCTTAGGATTTCGGCATGATGTGTTACCCCATCCAGCCTCATAGCCTCAATATAGAGTTCCTGTTCTTCAGTACAGACATTTCACCAGTTGGAACTTGAAGAAAGAGAAAAATCAAAGTAAGAAGAAAGGATAGACCCGGATGCAAATCCCTTATCCTCCTTTGGACTGGGCGATGATTTTACAGAAGAGCTCATAAAAGTCATCTGTAAAAAAAAAGTGACAGTATCTCTCGCAACTAAAGGAAGTGCCTGCTATTCAACCCTTCAAAAAGAATATGAGAAACCGGAGGGAATCCCAACTGTCAGAAAGAAACGAAATGCCAAAAAAAGGGCATCCGCTGAGCTGAAACAGCATTTATAAGAAAATGAAACAGCGGACTTTTTGGGTGGCAGCGTCAGTCCATCCTAGCTTAAAGCTAAAAAACTACTGACAGGCTAAGTACCATTCCGGTGATCAAATCTGCCTTATCCCAAAAAATTTTGGACGTAAGGTAACGATTGGTTGGGATGAGGCAGATTTTCTTTCTGCCGAAGCCCCGTTCCGCCGGAACAAGGAAGTGGGCTGTGGAATATTAAGGGTAAGAAATCTTATTTGAGTCTATCATACCGTTCATTGAGTAAAACTAAATAGGCATTTTGCATATCCATTGAAAGAAATGAACGCTTAATCCATTCCATCGCTTTGCCCCTTTGTTTTTCAAAACGTGTGAACACCCGGGCAATCTGCTTATCTGTCAACCCCATGCCGGCTCCAAACTCCCAAAAATCAGTTTTTGAGAATTTCCTCTTTCTTCCTCCCATGGTCAAAGCAAGCTCTTCCTGATCTTCGGGATTGACAATTTTCACATTCAATAAATCATAGGAAGGTGCCAGAACCCATCCTGCGGAAGACTGGACCATTGAAAAGTTTTTGAGATGCATATCGTTATTCCCAGTCAAAAAGGAAAACACCGCGATTTCAAACAAAAAAAGCAAATCTATACCGGATTGGTCAGAGTGCATGGCCAATGCCTTCCCTACCCGCTCCATTGAACTTCTATATTTGTCAAATGCCTCAGTGATCTGAAACATATCAAGTATATGGATTTTATCCCCATTTACCTCCCTATCAATCCGTTTGGTGATGTAAGAAAGCTCACCTGAAGAAAGTTTGATCAGAGAAGAAGGCACTACCCGAATTCCGAAAAATTCCGCTATCCGCATAGTCAGATGTTCATTTGCCGGTAACTCAGGAAAGGTTGAAGAAGGAGGTTTAAAGATGTAATTCCCTCCCAATGCTCCCACCACTGTAAGTCTGTTCTCTGCACTTTCTCCAACTCCTTTCAAAAATGACATGGGTAATTTTGGCTGAACGCCAGGAACAGAAACACTACACTCTATTACCTGCATGGCAAGTTCACCCATCTGGTCTAATGAGTAAGGAATGATTGGGGCTACTTTTACACCAAAGAATTTAAGACTGCACTTTTCATGAAAGTCTCTCCCTTCATCCAAGGGCTCATAGCAATATAGACACCTATGTTTCATTTGTTCCAACAACCGGTTCTACATGTACTGCACCGATGCAGTTCTGACAACATGCCAAAAGCAAGCCCATCCGGTCATTTGGATTTAGCTTCCAGCTTTTACTTGCTATATCCAACAGCCATCCTTCAGGAATCAGGCCCTCAAAAAAAGGGAACAACCGTTTGTCGGTAAAGGGAGCTTCTCTTACAGGCATGGTAAAGGTGATAAAATCATGCGGGTGATTTTCCCGGTATTCTTCCGTGTATTGGAAGTGATACACTCCTTCCTCAGTCTCTGTCAGAAAACCGGCAACTCTATTTTTATAAAAGATGGTCGCCTTTCTCATAGTCCATTCAATTCTTTGTTGTTTACAGGAGCCAACTCATGGCCAAACATCCCCAAAACAGTATTCACCTTATCCAGATTCATATTTGTCTTGCCCTGCTCTATCTTCCTGACTACGGTCAATGCCACCCCGCTCCGCTCGGCAAACTCTTCCTGGGTCATACCCAATTGTTTTCTTCTCTCTTTGACAAAAAGGGACAATCGTTTCATTATATGTTTTTAGATATAAACGCTCAATTCAATAATTGAATATATGTATTTACATATAAAAGTAATAATAAATCGAATATTATATTTAAAAACATATAGAAATAACATTAAATAGGCTACAAGTATTCACAAAAACGCTCACTTCCACCCCTTATGACTGAAGTTTCAGAAACTGCTAAATCCTCTAACGTCATACTATCAGAGTTTCAAGCTCATCAATATCCCATATCCGTATCATCCATCCGCTTCACCAGGCTTTCCTTGAGACGGTCCAGAAAAATGGTCCTGTTTTTCTTTCTGCCACGCATGCTCTGAAAGGTGCGGTAGAAATTCCCGACCTGTATGTTGAACAATGTCTCCATCAGCGTGATGATTGCCTTCACATCACTCTTGCCGTGGTTTATCGCTCCTCTGGAATGCAGTGCATAAGCCAACTCGATCAACCCGGATTTTGAATCTGTCCATTCATGGTTTACTGGAAACTTCTTCTTTTTGCATCAAAAATGGCAACAGGAGTGCACCACTTTGTAATATACACAGGTTATTTCCATTGCTTGGGTCGTTTAGCTTCTTTGCTATTTTGTGCTCAGTTTAGTTTGGGGATAATTTCCTCGACTAGCATTTCATAGTCTTTAACTCTGTTTGATTCGGGAGCATAGTCAAATATGCTTTTTTCCTGTAGTGAGGCTTTTGATTTCGAATAAAAATATTCAAAGCCCGCTTGATGGGATCGACGAAATCCTTAATTTGGTCACAGGAGACCCCAGAAGACCTGTGGATATTGGCGATATAGATGCATTTGAGTAGTGGGAGTTCGATAAATACAAGTGTTACCAGTGGTTGTAAAATGACACCGAATAGCGAAATCCTGAACAAAATGAAATTAAAGCTTCTTTTACTTGGCCTCTCTCTCTTAGCTACCACGTTACGCTCAGAAGGACAAGATTATTTAAGTGTCAAGTTTGGTCTGCCTAAGATTTACTGGGACTATGAAGGGGATTTTGATGGCCTCCGTACAATCTACAGAAATGGGTGGAACTTGGGTGTCGGCATTTCGTGGAAATCTGCAAATAACCTGATCTATGGAGTGGAAGCTGGAGTGAGTAGATTTGGGAATGGGTTTCAATTTGGGAATATGAGATATGATATTGCACCTATTTATTATTTCGATATTTCTCCTTCGGTTGGCTACAATCTGAGTATACCGAATACACGGATAGCTATAATTCCAAACCTAGGCATTAATATAGCTTATACTCCTTTAAAGGATAAGGTTTATGATAATGATAAAACATTCCAGATAAGACGAAAGGATATAAAAGATCCGGATGGTAACATTATTTCAGTCCCTCTATATGACCTGACTTTCAGCGGAGCACAGACTATTGAAAGCCATATTTTCCTTCAACTTAATCCTAGGTGTGATATTCAGTATAGCTTAAATGAAGTATCAAGCCTTTCAATAAATTTTGAAGCCCGCATTTCAATGAAAAAGGACATAGTCCGACGGAATATTACTGAAGTAATATTTGAAGGTGAAAACTATAATGCCCTTCACACAACCTCCTTGACAACAACTATAATATCTTTAGCATATCAGCATAAGTTAGGCCGTTGAATTAAGGAGCTACATCAAGAATGCCCACTAGAAACGTAATCTGGTGGGTATCCTTGATTTAAAGGCTCTAACTGCTTGAAGAGTAACTATTAGGCTAGCGTACTACGTGTAAAGCAAAGTTGATTAGGTTTCTTATATGTTCTGATTCACTTGAACACTAAAATTCCCCTAGCATTCTTTGCTCTGAAGTGAATCATAGACCAGAACCGAGTTTGAGAAAAACCATAATCCCAAATAACTATCCACAGCAGTCCGACTACCAATCTCCCTCAAGCTCTGCAATTCCCTAGGATCGACTGTTAAGAAAATGTCCTGTGGACATTTTTAGCTAAAGAGCCAGCCTGAGCGCTGGTTTCCTGTCATTTTATTCTCTGTCACTGCAGGTGGTCTTTTTATTTTAAATAAAAATATTCAAAGCCCGCTTGGAGGGATCGACGAAATTCTTAATTTAGTCACAGCAGAACCCCGAAGACCTATGGACAATGGCGAAATAGATGCAATAGGGTAGCCGGAGTGTTGTAACCACAGGTGTTAGCGGCAAGCATAGACAGACACAGCGTAATGACAGGAAACCATTACATACCAACAGAAAAGATTGCTGACTTCGTGGACAGTATTCTTGTTGTGAAGAACAACGATGTAAAGACGTCATTTTCCCTTCCACTTTTTGCAAACGGTAAACCCACCTTGCTTTTTCAAACGACCAAAGGAACAATTAAAAGTAATTCCAATTATCTGACAGTTTTCGGGCAGACAATTCTTCCAGAGCAAATAACCTTTGCAGAAAACTTCACTCTCATTGCATTTTTCTTTAAGCCCTTTGCTTTGACATCGCTATTCGGTTTTTCTGCACAGGAGCTTACCGACAATCCAATAAACCTAAATCTTATTCATTCACAAAACGCCACCTTTCTACAAGAAGAACTTCTTAACGCCAATACTGTTGACGAAATGGTTGGTATTTTGGATACCTTCATATTCAATTTGATAACAAAAATTCAGACAGACAACAAACTGATAAAGTATGCGACCAAACTAATTGCTGAAAATCCATCAAAAGAAATTCTGAAAAAAGCCCAAGACGCACTCTTTGTAACAGAACGAACATTCCAAAGAATGTTTGAAGATAAAGTTGGGATTTCACCTAATCAATACAGACGCATTGCACAATTTAATTCTGCCTTTCAACAACTCAACCAGCAGCAGTTCAAGCTTTTTTCAGACATAGCCTTTAAAAATGACTATGCAGACCAAAGCCATTTCATTAGAGCATTTAAAGAGTTTACCAATATGACACCAAGGGAATATCTGAAATTGGGCAAAAATGAGTAAACTGATTTTGTCGGTTTCGTTCTATTTTAGGGCACCCAACGACAATAGTTTTGTATCGTTAATTCAATTCAGGGTTAACATAAAAAAACAAAGCAATGACAAATAAAATTTATCCTTGCTTGTGGTTTGACGGACAAGCCCAAGCAGCCGCAAAGTTCTACTGCACAATCTTTAAGAATTCAAAAATTACAGCGGACAATCAAATGGTTGTAACCTTTGAATTGGATGGTAAAAAGTTTATGGGACTGAATGGCGGTCCAAACTTCAAATTCAACGAAGCCGTTTCGTTTGTGGTTGATTGTGAAACACAAGAAGAAATTGACCGTCTTTGGAACGGTTTAACCGAAGATGGTGGACAAGAAAGTAATTGCGGTTGGTTGAAAGACAAGTTTGGTGTTTCTTGGCAAATTGTTCCAACAGTTCTTCCAAAACTTTTGAGTGACCCGTCAAGATCACAAAAAGTAATGGAAGTGTATATGGGAATGAAAAAATTTGACATAAAGGCACTTGAAAATGCTTGATCCCCAAGAGTGTTGGCGAAAATTTTTTCGCCAACACTATTTATATTGCTATGGAAAGCAAGATAGATGAATGTAATTATGACCAGTGTAAAATTCATAGGCGAACTAAAAGTTTTAAAAAGCAGAAACTCCCTTATTGCTAAAAAGCAAATTTTTGATTTAGCAAAGCAGTATATAAATATGCCAACAAAAGAAGTAATTAAACTATTGAGAAATAGTGATTACGATCAAAGGTTGGGTGCAGTTTCTATTTTAGATTGGAAAGCAAGAAATACAAAAATAACAGAACAAGAAAAAGCAGAAATATTCAATGCCTATATTGAAAACCATAAATGGATTGATGATTGGGGACTTGTTGACAGATCAGCACCTTATGTAGTTGGTGGCTATTTATATGACAAAGACAGAAAACCACTTTACATTTTGGCAAAGTCTAAGTTTTCAATGGAACGTAGGACTGCAATTGTAAGCACCTATTATTTCATCAGACAGAACGAAACTCATGATACATTTAAAATAGCAGAGCTACTTGTCCAAGACGAAGACGAATATGTGCAAATGGCTGTTGGCAGTTGGATAAGGGAAGCAGGTAAAAAAGACACGACATACTTAATAAAGTTTCTTGACAAATATGCATCCATAATGAATAGAAAATGTCTTCGTTACGCAATAGAAAAATTGGACAAAGCATCAAAACAAAAATATTTAAATTCGGACAAGAAAAATGCAAGCCGCTAACAACTAGGTTTGCGTCAAGCGGGATTTCGTGCTTCGTTTGACGCTTTTGTGGTTGATTAATTGATTGATTTACAGCTTCCATGATAACTACGTTTAAGTTTGAATTTTTTTAGGATGCCATACACAGGTGTGCCGGGAGCAAGGAAGTAGGAATCGGAATAAATAGCGCAGTGAAGCAAGCGGCTTTATGCCGAAGTCTGCTGACCGCCCCGACCGGGACGCCTAACTTTGTACCGAAATAATAAGAACCACTCCTTACTTCATTTTCCAGCAGGTGATGCCTGAAGTCTTAAAAAAAGCCAGCCCACAAAAAACCCGGCTGTTTGGCCGGGCTCTGGATTAAAAATCACACAGTATAAAACGATTAAACTTACACCTTCACTCCCTTTGATCTGCTCTTCGCCTGGGGATTTTTTTTGGCTTCAGCTTCTACCAGGTCCTGGGCTGCTTTCATGACATTGTATTTCATGCGTTTTCCCTCTCCATCATAAATATTCAATGTTTTATACCTTGGATTGGCCTCAAGCAGAAACTTGGAATCATTCCCTTCAATTTCTACTTCGTGGCGGTTTCCTTTCTTAAGGCTGTAAAGTAACAGGTCAAGCCTCTCAGGGTATTTCAGGTCTTTCAATGGAAATCCCTTCACCGCATCCTCCAGTTTATACCCATAATTCTGGTGATATTGGATTACCGGGTAGTTCCCCTTTTCATCCCTAATCCCAAGATCCAGTTGCAGCCAGGCATTATACCGCTCTCCCTCCTTAGTAAAAAGGCTCTTGAAGACTGACCTACCTTCCAACAGATTCAATGCCTCCTTGGCCGTAATGCCCTGGTTTTGATAAAAGCGCTGAAATACTTCTTTTCCCTCAGGCGTACTTAATCTGGCATCAAAGCCATTATAATAATACCTGCCCTCATCCGACTTTCTAAAATGTAAGCCGTACCCGAGTTTTTTGACCCCAAGATCCTTGGTCAAGTTCAGTTCAAAATCGCTTTTCTTGGCCTTGATCTGTTTTTCCAGTTCTTTGTTCAGTGTCTCCCCGAATCCTGAATATTTCAGCCGGTCCTGCAGTTCCTGTATATTTTCCTTTATCGTCATGATTGGGTTATTTTTGGTTAGAAATTAAAATGGGTTGAACCTGAAGCAGTTTCTTCCCTGAAAGCGTCACGACCGGATTGCGGTCACCATTGCTTTCAAAAACCTGAATGGAAAGTTCCTTTGCATCAGAGATGGTAAACCGGGGAAATGCAAAGACAGCCAACCCTGCGGACTTACCGCCAACGCCTTGAAATGGACTGAAAGAAATTGGCTCCAAGGTCAATTCCCTGATTGCAGTTCGCCTCGCCTTCTTTTTGTCCTGGACAGTGAATAGCCATTTTTTTGGCAGATAGTCCACCCGGCTTTCATTTTCAACTGCAAGTTGAAGGAAGAGCACCCCGTCCTTCTCAACTAGTTCCCCCAGTCCCAACCTGATCATACCCCTCTTTTTACCCCAGAATAATTTATCGGGAGTCCGCTGGGACAGCTCATTGATCACAGCAGAAATATCAGCCGCATTCATACCCGATCCTTCCAACAGGGCTTTGGCATATTCGACTTCCTGTTGCTTTCCCATATCAATAGGTCTGGCATCCGGATATTCTGTGAAGCCCACCGTAAAAGGATAAAGTTTGCCTTCTGTTGTAATGACATACATACTCGTGGAATCAAAATGTCTTACTCCAGCTTTCAGCTTCAGCACGTTGGGAGCAGCTTTGTCCTTTTCAGACAGCACCGCCGGACTTCCAAAATCCGCACTGACCACTTCATAAGGAAAAACCAGCACAGTGGTTTTGTCCCATCCGATCTGAATCGGATACGTTTCCATCTGTGCCTCATGAACCAGTTGGGCACAGCAAATCCGGGATAGCGCAAACGCTATCAATAGCATTGAAATTTTCATCATGTATGGTTTTTTAGTGGATAATCAATTGCCAGAAAGATCCGTCAAGAGTAGCGGGTGGCCTGCTTTGACGGTTACTTTAACCAATTTTGCTTTTTTGGACAGGATACCTTTTACTGTTTCCATCCCGGCCATGGAAGCCTGCGCCTCCCAGGAGGATGACATCCCCATCATATTCATAGACTGGATCCCATCACCTGCTCCCTGCTTGACTGCATCACGGGTGATGGCATTTGGAATCTTTATTCCGGGGAGTGCATCCAGATCCACCACGTTTAGATCAACAGGAATGATCAGGTTACCCGAACGGATACGCCGGACTTCAATATTCAGTCGTTCACCGTTAAGGGTACAGACTCCGGTTACAGGTGTGCCTGCTAAAAATTCCACCCCATCAATGAATATGGACTGGGTCAATTCCATTTCGATGGAAGCACCCGTTACCACTTCCTGATCTTTGGTCACCTGTGCAGCAATAGCAGGCCGAATGGCAGCAAAGGATTGCTGCTTATCGCTATCCAGTGAATAGAACCCATTTCGTTCCCTTTGCGGATAGGCAAATTCCTTAAAATACTCCGTTTGAGGATTATCCCGATCCAGACTGACAGAAAAAACAGCTTCCCCTTCCCATTCATTTGTCTGTGACATGCGTTCATGAACCCGTTGTGGATGCTGCACATCAAGTAATTTATCCAGCATGGAATCAATCCGCTCCATCTCAGGGTCTTCCATTTCAGGGGCGATAACAGATGCCATCATAGCTTCCAGCCTTTGCAGATCAGGATCGCCAGAAGCACTCCCCTGCCCTGGTGCTTCGGATTCAAGCGTGACAATTTCTTGCCCGACAGGTTCATGCTGTATATCCGGTTGGTTGAGTAGATTTTCCAGGGTAAACAATTTTTCCTGCACCTCGTTTTCCGTTTCCTGAAGTGTACTTTCCTGTCCTGTGTGTGCAGTAGAACGATGTGAAGTATCCTCTTTCTCTGTTGAACTACCGGCAAATGGATCCATCCTCCTTTGCTCCCGTACCTGCGAAGCCCTTTTTTCCGCCTGTTCATAGGATTCCAGTTTGTTCAGAGCGAGCGATTCAACCTGGGCTTCGGGTAGCGTCATGTTCAGTCCTTTCTGCTGTTCGCCTATACCTGGTTCACCCGTACCTCCGCCCATGGCCCAGAAAGCAAGGCAAAGGAATGGGAGGGTAAGGATGGGAAGAGCAAGTAAAAATTTGCGTTCTTTTTTCTGTTTTTCAGTTAGCTGTTGCATGTTATGGATTGGTTATTGGTTTGTGGAGCAGTGAGTCGTAATAAATCAGCGGAGGTTCCCAAGCAGGGATACGCAGGGAATCGGTAGTTTCTGTGGATATTCCCAGCATCAAACTACCTCCTAGCACCACAATAGAAAGCAGTATAAAAGCAAGTATCAATTGCTTTTTTGCCTGCTCCGGGAGCCGGTTGACCTTATTGGAAAGCAGAGAAGTATATTTTTTGGGAAAGGCACTTTCCTGAATTGCAGCCGAAACAGTAATCCCCAGTATTCTCATCGTTTCTGCACCGTTATCGTTTCGTTGGAAAGGGTTTCCCAGTTTTCAATCAGAAATCCGTGGGGATTCTGATCCGTGCGGTCAATGTGCCGCAGCCTTCCTTTGGTAATCAGACTTCTGGTCACCACCGAAGTAGGCCGGATGATCTTTTGCTTTCCGTAAAACCTGAAATCAAAAGGATAAGAATCCATCGAGATGCTCACACTGTCCGTCTCCACGGTCTGATTCATATTGGCTGATACGATTTCTGTGTAATAGCCCCTTTCCCGCAGGTTGTCATAGACTTTCTTGGCAGAACCATCCGCCAGATACAGGCTCTTGGACACTTGCTCCCGGATGAAGTTTTCGTCCGGACTCAGGGAGAAGAAATAATGATGGAACATGCTCACATGATCCCTTGCCTCTACCGGTATATTTTCTTTTTTAGTAGCCGAAAAAGCTTCCAGCGCTTTCCCTTCAGCCAGGATATAGATCCGCTCCTGTGCTGCCTGGGTTGCCTGTATTGCCTTCATTCCCAGGTATCCTGACAGGCACAGTGAACCCAGGGTAACTGCAAAGGATAGGTATTTGACATGGCGGAAAGCAGTATCCAGATTTTTGAGATTTTGAAACATAGGATCTTATTTGATGACTTGTTGAATAACCCGGGTTCCACCCAACGCACCGGACTTGGCTGCCCCTGTGGCATTATTGAGAAGCCCATCCCGACCTCCGGGCTGTACAATAAATCCCGCCACATTGGGCACCGTCATATAACCGATAATAGCAATGACCATGAAGACCAGGTAGCCTACCGAAGAAGTAAAATCCCCATCCAGTACCATCATATTGAGTTGGATTTTTGCGATGATGGCACCAAAGATATTGGCAACCGGAAGCCACATAGAGACATGGATGTAGCGCGCAAACCAGGCCGTCATTGTATGCTGGAAACCGTCAAAGACAGACAGACCAAAGACGAGCGGACCAAGAATGGAAAGCACAATCAGCTGAAAGGTGCGGACGGTGTTAATACAGAGGGCAGCGGCAAAAAACAGCATCTGCAAAAACTCTGAAATCAGCTTGCTGATAATAGCTTTCAGACTAAACACAAAAAGCTCATTGGTCATCCGCTCCCACAAACCCACCTCCTTTATATTTTCCGGATGGTGTTGGGCTGCACTTTCATTGAGGTAATTCATGTAAGGCTCCGGTTCCTCAGTTTCCATTTCTTCTATATGCCTTGCAATGGCCAGGTTACTGCCTTCCACCATTTCAGAGGTAGCACGGATAATCGGGGACATGGTCCCGTTGATCACGGCAAGCACCTGCGGAAAAAGCATAATTGCCAAACCTATTGCAAAAGGGCGAAGCAATGGATACATATCAATAGGTTCCGAGCGTGCGATATGACCCCACACTCGCATGCTGATATACCAGATGGCTGCAAATCCCGCCAACGCTCTTGCCACGGTGATCAGCCCATTGGCCAGCGGAATCATTTCATCGTAGAGCTGATCCAATACCTCATGCAGCCCTTCCACCTCCCCTGAAATAGTCTGTGCATGGGCAGATTGGGTGAGTAGGAATCCAATTCCCACTAGCAAAATGGCTTGTGTTCTCATCTGTTTATAATTGTTTTTCAGAGGTCATATGGAATCTCGCACGATGAATAATCACACCAATGTGTGTCACTTTGGGTCATGCTCGATTTCATGGATTTATTCCGTTTAATTCCAGAATGGACTTACGTTCATTCCTCACTCTATTTCGTTGATTACCAAGTGAGTTAATCTCACTGTTTATTTCCCGTAGAGAGACCAACAGACCAGACATTTCCCCATGCAGGCGATCAATGGCTTCCAATCGTTCGAAATCCGACATGCGCAACTCCCCTGCCGTGAGAATCAGTACCAGCTCATCAAGGTTACGCAGGGAAGCTTTAAACAGTCCTTCATACATTTCCACCAGAAATGCGAGCTCCGCAGCAGAAAAAGAATCCCCATCGGTAACCTTGGTATAAGTGGATTTATATTCGCTTAGAATCCGCTGCTGGTATTGGATGATTTCTGCTACCCGATAATATTTTCTGACTTCAGGACTCACGGTAAGGAGTTCATTCAAAAATGCCTCGTGGAGCTTGAAATTTCCTTCGGCTATTCCTTTGACTGTATTATACCCCTTGTCCAATATGGTATAGCCTTTATACATGTTGTCGAGTATTTTTTTCATCTGGATGAGCTTCTCGTAATTCAGAATAAGCTGTGTGGCTTCATGAGCCTGGCTTTTCCCAAGAGTGGGTTGCAACAAGACAAGCAAAAGCATCCCCTGCCAAATGAGTTGTTTGATTTTACCTAACATCATAGAAACTGTTAACCTGTTGCTGTTGGATTTCTTTGCTTTTCCTGTGCATTTCCAATGATCGGATTCGCCCATTGTAGGCCTTCAAGGCTTGAAAAAGCTGCTGGATCCCGACATACAATCCATCTATGGCAGCCAGCCGCTCCCCATCATCCATTTCATAGCTATCCGAAGTCATTACTTCCCTGAGCTCATCCATGACAAAACCGGACTCCTCTTCAATTTTCCAATTGAATCTGTTGACAGCCAAAATCTCCCGCTCTTCCAGCATCGCCTGATCAACCAAATAATAATCCATCCAATCCACCTCCCTGTTAATCTGTCTATACAGGTTCAGTATTTCCACCGCAACCGGATAATCCCGGACTACGGGATGGACAGCTGCCAGGGATCCGAAGTAATTTGAGTGAAGTGAGAATTCACCGTCCTGAATGTCTCCGACCAGACTCCATCCTACCCTAGCTACCTCATATCCTTTTTTTGCCACCTCCAAATAGGCAGAGAGTGCAACTATCTGATTGAGTTTGTAGCTGGTCTGCAGCTTTTTCTGCCTGGTCCACTCCGCCAGGGTCTGTGCGGTTACACATAGCCCAAAACACATCATTGCCAGCAGGAGAATTACCCTGCTTACTCTCCGGGAATTGTTACTGTCCATCCAAATCATAGTTCTGTTTTAGGTTGTTGAACGGCAGTAATTCACGGGAATGGATCAGGCGCATATTCCGGGAATTAACCGATCTTAAATCCCCCAGATTTTTGCGGATTCTGTCCTCCGCCAGATGAAGGGAAGCCAATCGGTCTGCATCATTCATCTGGGTGGTAAATGATGTCATCACCCCAGTCAGATGGCTGAGATTCTGCAGCGACTCCTCAAGGATTTGTTGATAGACCCCACTGATCACCTTCTTTTCCTCCCATGCCAATACAGCAGAACTGTTGATCAGCCCCCAGGTATTCTGGTATTCCCTGACCAGCTGTTTTTGCATAGCGGCAATATCCCGCACCCTTTGAAACTGGGAGATAAGACTCTTGACCTTCCAGAGTTCCTCAAAGAGCTCGTCGTATTGCTTCCGCTGTTTTTCAGTCCAATCCGAGATCTCCTGAAGCTTGAGTTTGCTCAGTTTATTCTCCAACACCTTCTGTGCATTCTGAAGCCAGATGGTCTGGTTCTGCAAGCGCTGGATTTTTAGATCAATAGCCTGGATGACTTTCTTCACTGCTGCCTTGATTACCTCAATAATTACATTAATTGGTACTGCAGTGGCATTTTGGCTGGGCAATACCGTAAATCCAACAGCCAGCGGAATACTCATAGCAATAATTCTTTTTCTGATGTTCATGACTTCTGGTTGTTGAGTTCTTCAGCCAGGATCTGAATGGCCTTTTTCCGGTTCCCATATTTTAGGGTGTATTCCTCCACCTTCATTTTCTCCCGCTCCTCGGTCGTATAAGTGAGGTACTCTTCCCGGCTCACTTCTACCCGGTATACCTTCTTGTAGGTACTGATATACACCTCCTTGTAATTCCTGCCCTGCTCTTTGGCTTTGTTCATCGATAGAATAATTGCCTTCTCCTGATCGGTCAGTCCCAACAACTCCTGTATGTCTTTAAACTTGTTTTGGTACTTACTCTGATCCAACAGGATCTTGACATCCGCGTTGTTGATGATCGCATTTTTGATGATCGGGCTCGAGATGATGTCCTCCACTTCCTGGGTCACCACGATGGCCTCCCCGAAGAATTTCCGTACCGTCTTAAAGAGGTATTTGATGTACTCTGCCATCCCTTCTTTAGCTATGGCTTTCCAGGCCTCCTCAATCAGGATGATCTTTCGGATACCCTTCAGTTTCCGCATTTTGGAAATAAATATCTCCATGATCATCAGGGTCACCACCGGAAACAGAATGGGATGGTCCTTGATGTTATCCAGCTCAAAAACGATGAACCGCTGCTGCAACAAATCAAGATTTTCCCGGGCATTCAGCAGGTAGTCAAACTCCCCTCCCCGGTAATAGGGACGGAGCACATACATAAAATTGTCCACATCGAAGTCATGCTCCCTTACTCCATCCCGCTTTAAAACATCCCTAAATTCATTGTTCAGAAAATCATAAAAGGTGTCGAAGCAGGGGAAGATCTCCGGCTCCCTTTCCAACATCCCATAATACCCGGACAGCGCATTGGAAATTGCCACATACTCTGAGCGCCTGAATACCTCATCCTCTTTTTTCCACAACGCGATGAGCAGGGTTTTCAGACTTTCCTTCTTTTCGGTTTCCGGCCGTTTTCTTCCTTCCACATGAAAGGGATTGAAGCGGATCGGATTGTCCTGTTCGTAGGTAAAATAATATCCCCCGACCAGCTCACAGAGTCCATGGTAGGAATGACCCACATCGACCAATACCACATGTGTACCCTGTTCATAGTATGACCGCATCAGGTGGTTGGTCAGAAAAGATTTCCCTGAGCCCGACGGTCCCAAAACAAATTTGTTCCGGTTGGTGATCAAGCCCTGTTTCATCGGCTCATCGGAAATATCCACATGGACAGGATACCCTGTGATCCTGTCTCCCAAACGTATCCCAACCGGACTGCGGGAAGTCCTGTAATGGGTCTCCAGATTAAAAAAGCAGGTCGCCTGCCCGATAAACGTATCGAAGGTTTCATTCACCGGAAAAGCAGCTTCATTTCCCGGAAGGCCTGCCCAGAAAATCTGCGGGGCACCAACGGTTTCCTGTTTGGGCACCACATTCATTTTGGCCAGCGCACCTGCTGCCAGGTTTCGCAGCATCCCTACCTCTTCGGATCTATCTGTCCAGCACATCACATTAAAATGTGCCTTAACCGCCTTTCTCCCTGTGGAAATAGCCTCGTTTAGAAATTCGGCTGTAGCATCCCGTGCAATGGCATTCTCCCTGGAATAGTTGGCCAGAGACTCCAGCCGCTGCCTCTTGGATTCCAGCTCTTTTAACTTCTTTTGGTGATCTTCAACAAACAGGAACTGGTTATAGATATGATTACAGGGAAGCAGGGTACAGACAGGCGTGGCAAAACCGATTGGAAATTCGCTCTGATCGGTCCCGTAAGGTTCATAACTTCTATGGGGACTGACCGTGGAAGGCAGATTCTCCACCTCCCCCAGACTATAGAGCTGTACATACCTGCTTCCTATTTTCCACTCCGGTTTAAACTGGATATCCTGAAGCATACCCACCTCACCAAGATTCAGGTATTCCTCCAAAATACCTGGCTTTAACGAAGTTCCCGCCAGTTGTTCCCCATTCAACCGCTTCAATCCAATCCCGGCGTCCCCAAGAATCTGGGCAAGCTGGCCGAGGACATTCTGGAACTCTTCCATTGCAGTGCCTTCCAGGATTTCTATCGGAACGAGTGTTTTTCTCAGCAAATTGGAAACAGCCGAATTCCCCAGCTTGCTTCCCCTGGGTCTTTTGGTGATATACAGTAAACAGCGGTGGTTAAGATGCGGCCGTTCCGCAAAGAAACGCTCACTGGAAAGTGAATGGAAGGAATGATCCTGTCCTTCAAATCTCGCCTGATAAGAGCCGGCAACAAACCAATCCTGTTTGTGCAGTACGGTATTTCCCCCTAACACCCCTGCCGCCTTGTTCCATGCATGGTGGACAGCCTCAAATCCCGCAGAACTAAGTGAAAACAGTTCAGGCAATCCCACTTCAAAGGCTGCGGTCATATCCCCCACCCGGGAAAGGATCAGCCCATGCTCCACTTTGTATAGTGGAAATAGTTGCTCAAGTTCCATGATCAGCTTTTTATCAGGTTATAGAAGATTTTTCTGCTTCTGATTATCACACACCCAGGCACCTGCTTTTGGGCCATTTTCTTCATCAGACCATGCTCACCATAGGTAGCACTCAGATGGAACACGACAATAAAATCGGCGATGCCCAGTACCACCGCCACCCCAAGACAGCTATACATGGACATCCCCATGACATAGCCGATTGCGAATGCAATCAGTGTAAGCCCCAACCCAGCCGCCAGATATCCGATATACTGCGCTTTCAGCCCCTTAAATTCCATGGGCTTGTTGATACCTCTATTGATACTGTACTTGATCATGTTATAGATTAATAAGGTTGAGAATAGGGATAGATAATCGGTAGGCTCCAAGCTATACACCAGCGCGCTCTAGGCAGCTATCGGGGTTTCCGCAGCTGTTTTTTCTGCTGATCCTGCAGGTCTTGCCGATGTTGTTTTTGATTGGTTGCCACATATTCCGGCAGTCCTGATTTGTCCAGTGGGATAACCTTTGCCTTGAGTCCTTTCCCATACGGGTACATTTTGAGAAAATACTCGTCCCCCAGTCCGTACTTTCTGGCCACCCCTACCGGATCCAGTCCCAGTTCATCCGGTATTGCCACCAAGACCGTATGTTCAGGAATCTTGAGCAGATCAGGAGAAACATGTAGAATAGATCTGTTTTCACGGTCATAGAAAAACAGGTAATGCTGACCATTCGGTGTGGGTGCCATTTCATCCAGACCCAACTTTTTATGGGGGAAATCACTATTCCTGAGCTCATTGAGCCGGATATCAATGGTGTAGCGATGGCCAGCAATATCAATCTGCGGAAGTATCCCGATTTTTCGCTGTTTGAGCAGGTCCATATCCTGAATATTTTCAGACGCCAAAGAAACTCTGAAGGACAGTGGCTACAACGACCAGGAACACACAGGAACCAAACCATGCGGCAGCGACTTTTCCGGTATCCGGTTCCCCGTTGTTCCATTTGTTGAAAACCTTGACTGCGCCGATGAGTCCAACAATGGCACCTATTGCATACATCAACCCAGTACCCGACTGAAAGTATCCCCGTACCTGCTGGGTGGCCTCATTGATGCCCGCATTTCCGTCCTGGGCTTTCACCACTCCTGCGAGTAGCAAGAGGTACATAGCACTAATCCATTTAGTAGTCCTTTTCATTGAATGTTAGTTTAGTCAGTTTGAATGATCAGTTAGGCAAGGTGTTAAATAGGGCAAGCAGATCCTCTTTTTTAAGGTCTACCTGTCCGGCCTTGGCGGCAAGCAGCAGATGGTTCAACAGTATTTTGCGTGCCGCATTGGAATCAGGTAATCCATAACGCCCTGTTTTTTGCCGAAGGAGTTGGATCAATTCGGCTTTTGTCCCTGCATTGGCCATGAGTTCAGGGTCTATCTCAGCCAGCAATGTCGACAAATTATCCATGGAAGAGTTCCTTTCATTCGTGTTCTTGCCAAGCATATCTGCCCGTCCCGCTCTTTTTCGGTTTAGCAGAAAACCGGAAACATCAGATCGGAAGTAGCGGATAACCACAACCCCATAATAGCAGGCCAGACCAAATCCAAGCAGTTTAAGGAAGACTCCCCATGAAACATTTTCCAGCATATCTGTTTGATTTTGTTGCTACAAACCTGCGACGGAATCAGAAAAAATGATCACACTGAATCCCGAAGGGGGATAAAAAAAATCAGCCTTCCCCCCTGCTGTTCAGGTCTGTATTGTCCATCCAGCTCTCCAGCTTTTCCTTCAGCCGATCCAAGAAAGTGGTACGGCTGTTTTTGCGGATACGGATCTCCTGAAAGGTTCTATAAAACTGGGAGAGATCCTGCTGGAAGGCCCGTTCCAGATGCATGGCAATCTCCCGGATGGATAAGTTGCCGTTATTAATGGCTCCGGATGCTTTCAGGGCATAGGCCAGTTCGACCAAGGCAGCTTTGGTAGCAGTCCATTTAAAAGAATGGCTCTCCTTTTCTTTCCTGTTTTTTAGGTTGCTGATCTCCTTACCCAAATACCCATGAAGTTCCTTATAGGCACGGAACCGGGCAACCACCTTACCTGCAGGTGTGGTAAAAGCATCTCCAATGGGCAATGGGCTCGTAAGCATTAACGTCCTATTCCTGTCGGAGCGCACAAACAGATCCATATCAAAACCAGACCTTCCCAAACACCAATATTCGTAAAGCAATTGATACCGTTGGCAGTAAACCTGAAGGGGTGAATACTGTTTTTGCAAGAAGCGGATGGCATCCCTTCTTCTTTCCGGAAGGCTGGAGAGGATAAAATAAAGCTCTCCAAAATAAATCAGTTCGGCTTCAAAGCCGGGTCTGACCTTCTTGAAGAATTCCACTTCTTCCTGAATTGAATCAAACTCATCGGCTGGTTTCACAAGTTCACAATACTTGCCTACCAAAAGATAGGACTCCTGTACTGTAGCCAGGCGGTTGGAAGAAGTGGACGCAATTGCTGCCACCTCCCCTTTCATCTGAAGGAATAGTTCTTTAAACTGTTCATTATAATTCATAATCTGACAATTTTAAATGGGGAAATCCCCGGTTAAAACTGCCCGCGGGCTGAATATAAAATAGGACAAAGTACCCAAAAAGGGCACAGCACAAACATAGCCTCAGGATCAAAGAAAAAGTAAAAATCATCTTCCCTAAATCCCCAATCAGGTGAATAACGGGATGGAAAGGCAGTGAAAAGCGATGGAAAAATCCCAAAAAACAGCAAAGTCAATAACTAAAACCTGAAAAAACTACCTAAAAGACCTCAAAAAACTTCCGGTAGCTAACGCTCAGAACCCTTGCTGTCAATAAATTACAGAAGAGTTTCTTAACTTATATACCTATAACCTCCGTTTTCGGAGGGCACCAGAAAATCCCCCAACCCCGCCTAAAGCCGGGATTGGGACTGTAACTGATTGTGTTTTGGTTAAAAAAAAGCTACCGGTACGATACAATGACCAGATGATCCGCATCCTGCTATGCGTGATCGCCGCTTTCTTGGTAGCCATGTACGGCACTGGGGCACGGTTTCTGGACTCACTCTCTCAGGGTTCATTTTACATCAAGCTATTGGCCGCCTTTTTAATCGCCTGTTTCTTCATTGAGTTTGTCCATAGGGTAACCGTCCAGCTTGACAAAGGATATGACTGGAAGGAAAGACCCATGATCCGCCTGACGCTGCAATTTGTCCTTGGCGTGTTACTTCCCGGGATCATAGACTTCTTCTTTCTTTCAGTCTATCAATGGTATGTTGGACTGACCTCATCCCCGGAAAACCCAGGTTACCACAGCTCCATACCGGCAATGATACTGCCTGTGTTCCTGTTCAATATCTATTACCTGTTCTATTACCAAATCCTAAGAAACCGGGAAGGCAATACACACACCAAAACCGAGATGGAAATCCTGTTGGTACAACAGGGAACCAAAACAATTCCCATGGAATTGCAGAATATAAGGTTCATTTACCATCAAGACCGGATGAACTACCTGGTTACATCCAATCAAACCACCTACTTTCTTAATGAAACCCTGGATGAACTGGAGCGCAAGCTGCCGACCCGTGATTTTTTCAGGATAAACCGTAAGATGATTATCCATTACCAGGCGTGTGTGTATTTCCGCTCGAACGGGCATGGGAAGCTCCTCTTACATCTATCCCCAACCTTCTCAGAAGAGGTGACTGTAAGCCAGAACAGAACAGGAAAATTCAAAGAATGGATCAGGCGGTGAGGTACCAAAATTAGCGATCACCTTTCGGCTCAAAGGTATGTCCTGACCCAGAACCAAACTATCACACGATAAAACCTGCACAAATGGGGATTTTCAAAAAAGGCTCATTTAATACTTAATGAGACTTTGATTATAGCCAAGAATTTATGACACTAAAAATAAGGCTTCTTGGACGGAATGGCTGGTTCAAGAATAAGTCTCAACAAATGGTCGTTTTTTGAGATAATACGATGAACGATAAATTGTATCGTGTCAAATTCCAATAAAACTTTACAAAAGCCGCTTGATGGGATCGACGAAATTCTTAATTTGGTCACAACAGAACCCTAAAGACCTATGGGAAATTGAAGTATAGACTCAATTGGATAGTGGAAGCGTGGTAAATACAGGTTAGCGGTAATAGAAAAAACTATCAAACAGCGAGTAAATTACCATGTCAAAAATAATTCTCCTAAATAAAGGTGATATCATAAGGACAAATCCACAAGAAGGATTTTGGGGTATATCTGTTGTGCTTTCTGAAAAAGAAAAAACTCCGGAAAGTCATGCAATGTGTCATATTGCAATAACACCCTTGCTATTTCAGCACAAAGTGGAATTTAAAGAATTAAATATTAAAGACTTGAAACCTTTGGTTTTTGAAAGAATTTTTAATTTAAAAGGGAAAGAGGAATTCTCAAAAGAAGAAATTTGCATAGGAGTGTATACTCGTAGAAATAAAACCAATCTTGAAATAATTGGCTCGATTGAACCATCTTTAGTCTATGATGGATCATTGCCGTTTGAGCCATGGTCTGATTTGGAAATAAAATGGCCTTTATGTGGAGATTCAACCAAAAATTTGGGAAGAGAAGCATATATAAATTGGGAAAGAGAAAAACTAGAAAATATTAAATAACTACTCCCACTCACAACATCACCTATATACAATACCCTTCGGGAAACTATGTATAGCCAAACCGTTGCCAGCAATTTGAAAACCAGCCAATAATGTCAGTAAGTAGTTACCGAAATAAAGTCAGCCAAATAAATTCTCAAATTGCGGATTTAATGAAAAAACAGGTTGCTGAAATGAAAAAAGAAGTCGATTTGAATTCTAAAATCAATGATTTATCTAAAAAAGCTTTTTCATCAAAAAACGTTTCTACAGTTCAAAATTATCAAAGACAAATAGATACTAAATCTAAAGAATTAATTCGTGTAAGTGCTAAAGTTGCTGATTTTGAAAAAAAACTGGCTGATAAACGAAAAGAATTATCTCGAAATCAAGACTATTTGACAAAAGCTGTTGATAATGAAGCAAAAAAGAGACAAAGTCAAGAAATGAATTTCTTAAAGGAAAAGGAAAGAATTAATCGTTCTGAATTGAGCAACATTCGAAATCTAACCTCTGAAATTCAACGCCAACAAAATATATTTGAAAATTACCAGGTTCCAGAAAGTGAATTAACAGATGATGATGTTGACTATTCATTAAAGGAACTCACCGAACTTCACGACCGAATTAACTCTGTGTTGCAAAAACTTGAGAAACTTGGTTATGGACAAGAAATAATATTTGATGAAATTGAGCAACTAAAATCGAAAAGCAAAAAAATCAGCAAAAAGGATTTGAAAATGATGCTTATAGGGAAGATTGTAAGTTTTGGAATGGGGAAAATTGACACAGATTTAGCAGCTCAAATATTTGAAGAAATTACAAGCGTGGATTTAACTAAACTGATCGAATAAAAACTACTGGCAATCGAGTCGGCCGTGAGCCATACACAGCTTGTCCAGCCTATGCGGAAGTGTGTCTGCGCCAAGTCGCACAGGTCTCACAACATCGTATCCCGATTCCCCGAACAGGCAGTACGAGCCACGTATATGGCGGTTCATTGAATCTCAGCCTTTCATTTTGAGTAATAGTCCAGCATATTTAGGCAACCTTTTCTTCTCAGTCTAGAAAGTATAATTGTTGTTGTTGTTGTGAGTATAGGACTTTAAGTCTCAGCACATCCATTCCTCTATGAGTTTTTGAAGCCGTTTATCAAAGCTATACAGCAAGGTTTTTCTAACTTTAGTTCTTCCTGATCAGTAGTAACATCTCAGATGGCTTTGATAAATCGAAACCATTCAAATTCAAAAAAACACTTCGTTTTGTCATCTAAGCCGTCCTCTTTTGTTTGTGATCAACTGACAAATAGATTTATGAAGCAGCTCTGTTCCCACTACAGTTCAAACTGCAGATTTTTTTAATCTTGTTAACTCTAATCTCCAGCTTTTCCCTTTTTGATCATACAATCGAGTGGCTATTCGTGACAACCAAGCTCAAGGATCGGTAACACCCTTAAAAATTACTTTAATTACCTCATTTCAAAGTTATTTCCTATTTGAAAACGCGAGTTATACCCATATCCCTGCTATCTATACCTGAAACTTGCTTGTTTGGATTTTTTTACTTCCAAACAACCGACCCAGTAACTGCTCTAAAACTTCCACTAAAATTGGATTTTCTATTCCCAAAACCAGCCCCAACGGCTCAAAAATCTATAGAAAAGGAAATCAACTTGACTTTTAACTGATTTGATACCGAAGACTTCAAAAAAAGCACCCTGTCAGCTGCTAGTTATACCTAAATCCCGGTAGTTATACCGGAAATGCCGCCCCAATTATTAATCTGGGTAGGATTGAAGAAAAAAACAATCCGCCATGAATTTCCTTTACCGCATCCCACTGTTCCATTTTGACATCGAAGACCCGGAAGTACTTGAGCAAAACCGGGTAACTATCCTCGAAGCCATTAAACTCTCTTCCCCCGTTTTTTACAGGAAACTGAAAGAAAAACCTTTTGCGGAGCTGGATAGGAACCTTAAAATCAAACTCAGAAAATACCTGCTCCGGGGCCGCTTCCGTCCCACTCCATTCGGGATGTTTGCCGGGGTCGGTCTGGGAAGTTGGGGAAAAGAAATGAACCTCAGTTTCCCGGTACAGACAGCAGAAATAAGCAAAAAAAAACCATATGGATCTCCTAAACCCATTGAGTCAATCTTCAACCACTTTGAATCCGATTACCATCTGATTCCCGGCATCCACAAAAAACACGGGTATTACCATGCCATGGTCTTTGACACAAAAAGCAAGAGCTGGAACGGATGCAGACTTCCCGTAAACAACCTGTTTGAAACCCTAATCCAGACCGCATCCGGGCAAACCATAAACTTCAACGTATTCCACCAACTGCTCAACACACGCCAATCCACTATCCCGGCAGAACAAGCAAAGCTGCTATGGGAGCAGATCCTTGATACAGGTTTCCTGACCCCTGATTATGGAATGTATCCTCAAGAAACAGGAAAGGACATGGTAGTGAAAAATCCCCTTGAAATCCCTGAAAGTACCAGAAAGCAACTGCAGCAGTTCATTGATGCCGCAGGAAACCTCTTCTCAAAAGAAGAAAGCACCTATCTAAGGGATTTCAAAAACTGGTTTGCAAACCAGTTTGATGACCGCTATGTCAATTTAAACGACCTCTTGACCCACAGTGAATTTCTTTCCCGCCAGTTCCAGCATCAAAGCAAGTCGACATCCCAAAAAGACTTTGCCACATCAGTATTGGGAAATCAGGACCAAAAGTCATTAGACTTACAGAAGTTTATTCCCAAAAAAGAACTGGATGCTGGAATCCACGATATCCAGATACTGTTCAGGCTTGATGCCATCGGTAATCCGGTCATAGAGAATATGGTCTGCAACCGCCCCTTTGTCTATACCGGAAGATTTAACAGGGAATCGGGGATAGAAAACCATTCCAGAAAAATCAGAAACAACATTTACCAAAATCAGGAGCATATCTATGCCCATATCCAGCTCCAGGAATCAGCCGCAATACAACATATTTGTAACGTCACCAATATCTTTGACTACGAAATCACTCCCTTCACTCCCCGTGAACAAAACCAACTGGGATTCGATGAGCTGTTTATAGGAATCCACGATAACCGTATCCTATTGATCCATAACCCCACAGGCAAACAAGTGATCCCTGTGGTCATGCACCCCCTGAACGGAGAGCAGATCACCCATCCCATTCTGCGGTTACTCTGGGAGGCAGCCCATCAGGACAGGTATAGGTTCCTGCCCTACCAGAGCAACACCCTCTCACAAATCCCTTATTGTCCGCAGCTCAACTGGGGAAAAATCTGTCTCCAGAGTAGCAGATGGAAACTTGACAGAGAGATCAATTCAGACCCAAAAGAATTGACGAAAAAACTGGACAGTAGGGGAATTCCAAAACAAATCCTTGCAGGCCATACAGACAGGGAATTGTTGCTAAACCGGGACAACCCCGAAGATCTGCAGATACTCCGGCAGGAACTCCGCCGAAACAAAACCCTTTCCCTCAGTGATCCGGCCTGGTTTCCTTCAGGGATTTTCCGCTCAGCAAACGGCACAGCAGCCTATCCCCAGTTTGTATTCCACTATTCCAGGCCACAGCATGTCCCAACATCAGGATGGTCATTCAACCCGGTCACCACCACCCAAGAGAATTGTCTCTGCTTCACCTTCACACTGTGTGACACGGAATTACCCGAGGTGCTGGAGCGCCTGTTCAGCCACATGGATGAACCGGAGATCAGTTCCAAAATCCCGGTCTGGTTCTATCTCATCTATGGGAAAAACGGGGCAACAGAAATCCGTCTGCGTCTGTTGGATGTATCCCGAAAGCAGAAAAATGAATTATTGGCCACATTTTCTGAGGTGTTCTCGCAGGAAGATCTGGACTGGAAAACAGCTCCCTATTTTCCCGAAACCTCAAAATACGGGATTAAAGGACTGGAAACTTCCCACCGACTGTTCCATCTTGAATCGGAATTCCTTGCCTCAAAAACCAATAAACTTTTACACCTGAATTATTCTCCCACTTATAAAGAAGACCTTATTACCAGACTTTGGCTAATCATTCTTACCCAGTCGCCAAACTACTGCCAGTTATTCAGGGAACTCAAAGACAGTGTAAAAAGCATGCCGTCCGAACTGGTCAAAACATACAAATCAGAGTTTATGTATTTAGGAAAAAGTAAAAAAGAACTGTTCAGCCTTGAGACTTACTTAAACACTATCCGCTCTCATGAGTATTTCTATGCTGCGGGAAACACCGCTATCCAGGTCCTGTTCAACCACCTGCATATGATGGTCAACCGCTTTTTCCCTATGGACACACAAAACTTTGAACGAAGGATCCGGTACAGGCTCTACCGGGAAACCGGTAAACAAATTTACTCCATACCAAGGACAATCACAGATTTCTCGCCCAAACCTGAATTTATCCATGGCACTTAAATGAAGCGCTTAATCAATTCGTCTCTGTTCAAAGATCCGTCTGACATCTTCCCTATAGGTTCTGCTCATGGGAATTTTATCCCCCGAAACCAGCTCACAGTTATCTGAATGTAGACACTTGACCTTTAGTAGATTTACTGCAAATGAATGATGTATCCTCACCATATACCTGGATTTAAGCTTTTTCATACTGACCATAAACGGGGAGACCAGTATGAATTCACTGCCGTCATGCAGCTTTATTATGGAATTTTTTCTTTGCTGTTCCATATATAAGATCTGTGAGGGCCTCACCACCTGATGACTGTTCCCAAATCTATCGCCTATCACCCGAATGTCCCCTTCAAACTCCTTTCTTACCCAGTACCGGGAATCCATTTTCTTCTTTGCCTTTTCCAGTGCTTCAGCCAGCTCAATGGTTTCAGGTGGTTTCTCCAAAAAACCAAGTGCTTCCACCTTATAACCCTGCGTAGCATATTTGGAGTGCCCGGAACAAATGATCACAGGAATACCGGAATCAATCAGTTTCCTGGATATTTCCAGCCCGCCCAGTCCAGGCATCAAAATATCGGTGATCAGGATATCCGCATTCCCATCCTGGAGGTATTCCAGACCCAAGACCGGATCTACAGTAGAAAATCCAACCTCAAAATCCGGAAGCATGGAGATTTCCTGGATTAGAATATCCAGGATATGCTTCTCATCGTCAATCAGACCTATTTTGTATCGTTTTCCCATAACGTATAGTTAATAGTAAGGAATAAGTTGACTCATCTGATTCAACCGTGTATTCAAATTGGTCCCTGAAATTATGACCCAGAACACGGAATACAGAAGAGGCACCAAAGCCTGAACGGGGCTTTATCCCTCTGCTCTGGACTTTGTTGGCAATGTTGACCGTGAATACCCAACCCCCGGTTGATGCTTTCTGGGCAAGCAGGAACTTAATCATACAGGGATGTTTTTCATCCGTGTAGTCCCCGTGGAAAAACACATTTTCTACCAGGGTCAGCAGGCATAACTTGGGCATGGGTAGCTTTTCCGCTACATCAGCCACTTGTATATCCACATCAACATGAAAGCGGGAAAACCGCATTTGCTGTATTTGCAGATAATTTTTTACCGCTTCCACCTCTTCCTTCAGGAAATTCGGATGACCAAATTCCCTAAAACTATATCTGAGCAAAGAGGTGAGATAGGAAAACTCCGTCGTCAAAGAAGGTGAAAGTTTGATGATCCTGGCCATATAAACACTTAAGGTGTTCACTACAAAGTGTGGGCTGAGCTTCATGGATCTATGCATCATCAGCAGCCGCTCATGTTCCATTTCCACTTTGTATTTCTTTTGCCTTAAGCCCAGATTATCATATAATATCCAGATCGCAGAGGTAAGTGCAAGAAAATGGAATATCCTCAGGAATTCATTTATCAAAAAGGATTTGGAAAGTGTGATATCCTCCAGATAAAGTCTGAATACAAAAAGCTTGATTGTCAGCAGGGCCAGCAGCAGGAGCAGCAGAGAGAAAACAGCCAATATTTTTCTCTTGCGGACGAAGAAATCAGGTAGTATAATTTTAAAATACAGGGCAATCAGTACATACCCTGCTACAAAATGGTATATGGGAAAAAACCAGTTGTCAATTTTACCTGTCATAAGGAATGTTGCAACTAGGTCAACCAGCCAATAGGCAAGAAAAATAAGGAAAAGAAAGTAAAGCGGTTTTTCAATGGGTTTACCGAGCATGCGAGTTATACCCAAATCCCTGTTAGTTATACCCGAACGGTCAGATGGATATCTGGAATCACTAATTTCCATGGTACAAAAAATTTAACTGTTATGAAAAACAAACAAACCTTCGAGGAATGCCAACAGGCACTCCAATCAATCAGAAAAATCAGTTATCAGGGAAAAAGCAACAACAGGGACGGCCGTGTCACCGGCAGCTTTTTCAGGGAGTGCCTCACCACCTTTACGCGTATTTAAAAAAGTAAAGGGTGACCCTCCAGATACTGAGATGAAACCAAGACTTCAATGAAGTCCGCCAACTGTACTGGACATTTCATAAAGGAATTCTTACTCCTGTGAAAAAATCTCCAGTTCCTGAGGACCTGCCAAAACGCAGGTCCTTTTTTCTTAACAAGACCTTACACCCCGGGACCAGCCCAGCAAAAATCTTTACTTACTTTTTAAGGAAAACGATAAGAACATCTTTAAAAACCATCAGAAATTCTGATAAGCCTGCTTTATTGCCGTTTTTATACAGCTTGATTCAAACAACAAAAGCCATAGGCATGATCTTTAAATCTTAAAACCAGAGCATGGATTTTCTACCTATCCATCTGATTGATCGCTCTTAAAAAGTTAATTAGAACCTGAAATTGAACTAAGATAATCATTTCAATTTACTCTTCAAAAAAATCTTGGACAGTTTCTAATTAA
The DNA here is from genome assembly GCF_001442615.1 of Algoriphagus resistens. GTDB lineage: Bacteria > Bacteroidota > Bacteroidia > Cytophagales > Cyclobacteriaceae > Algoriphagus > Algoriphagus resistens. Next base: position 74,158 of record NZ_LMXN01000019.1, read on the forward strand.
GGAGATGCCTCTTTAGTAAAGCAGCTGTCTAATAATCACCAAGCATATCCCAGCCGGCCGGCCAGCACATAAAAATCCCGTATCCGACAAGGCAAAAAACATCCCCCAACCTGCGAGTTATACCAATATCCCGTTATCTGTACCAATTATTTGCTTTTGAATCCAATTCCTGATGAAATTTATTCCGGTTGCATCACATACTCAGTAATCAAGATTAAGGCAATAAGAAACAACTACCAAGAACAATTATAATGAAACCAATGACTGCGCTTTACAAGATTCCTTCAGCCCTGTTAATCCTGCTCTGGATCTACACAGGTCTGGACAAGCTCTTCCGCTGGGGAGCAAGTCGGAAGGCTTTCCACAACCAGATCTTCCCAGCAGAACTTGCCGAAGTATTGGCCTTTGCGGTACCGATTACAGAGTTGTTGATCGCCGGGCTCCTGCTCTTTTCAGTCAGCAGATGGTGGGGATATCTCTCAAGCATACTCCTGCTCACCGTCTTCACCACGTATGTGGGACTGATCTGGGTAGGAGCATTCCCCAGGGTACCCTGCAACTGCGCGGGAATCCTGAACAGTCTGGGATGGGAAGAGCACTTTATAATGAACCTGTTGTTCATAGCCCTAGGCATTTATGGCCTTTACCAACACCTCATAAAAAAGCCCAAGGCAGTTGCCTCAGGCTCTTCAGGGTGTTAAGCTTTAATCAGTACTATGTAGAAATCTTCATTTCTACACTTCAAAAGTAAACTATAATCCTATCAATTCACTACTAATTCAAAGTAAATCAAAACAATAAAGGGCGGCGGAGGTAGATCCGCCGCCCACAGCCCAAGGTTCTAAAGCACGGGCTGCAAAAAATAGCAGAAAAAGCAAATCCAAAGACCTAAAGTCTCAGGAAATCAAACAGAAGTATCGCACCGCCTCTTCCTAGGGCAGGCAGTAGGAAGGCCAGCTTACACTGGGCGGTGCAGGGATCCGAACCGGCTCCTTAACCGGGCAACCCGGACGGTTCACCCGCTGATATGGAGTCCTTGGACGGATTCCTTACGAAGGATGAAGTCCACGGAAGGGACTCCTATCAGTGGAGCATAGTACCAATAAGTTTAACCGGGAGGCAACTCCCACAACCAACACAATTATGAAATCATTATCAAAAATGCTCCCAGCACTTGGATTAGTGTTCGGGGCAACCCTGGCCATGGCCATGAATTTCGCAACACCGGAACAAACCGGGACCCTACATGCCTTTGTAGATGACGAATGGGTAGAAATCCCGGAAACACAGCTTTATAACTGTGATGATGAAGATCCTCAGTGTGTAGCCAGATTCGATGAAAACGGGGACATGGTGGATGGTTCGCTGGAAACAGGGAAGTATGTCCCAATTAATTAATAGTTTCACCTACTTTAAATCAGGCAGTCTTTGGTAAAGTCTGCCTGATTCTTTATTCATACCTGTTTTGCTGAATACCACTTCTTCCTATTTCTTTCTGGGGAATGGGTAAGGCAAACCGGAGATCCCCTGCGGGCAACAGGATTTCTTCACCATTGATAGTTCTTTTCAGGGTAATATCCGCACCCAGTACATTCAACCGTTTTATATCCCCCCAACGGATCCCCCTCAACACCAGCTCCTTTCTTCGTTCCACTAGAATCGTATTTATCAGCTCTTCTCCATTGAGGCCGCTCAACGGCTCAAAACTTTCAGGGGTAAACCGCTTTTCAAGTAATAGGTTAAGGCTATTCAATGCCTCCGATTCCTCACCCAGCCTTGCTTCTGCCTCTGCCTTGTTCAATAGCAGCTCATCCACTGCCAATCCCCCAAATGGATTCACCAGGTAAGAATACTGGCCACGGTAGGCCATAAAACCATCACGGGGATAAAAATACAGCTCCTTCCTTAGGTCCCCATCCCTATATTGATCAATTAGGTCCGGGGAAATTGCTGATCCGGAAAAGTAAAAGTAAAATAACTGCGAAAACACTTCACTGTAATAAATCACCTCTCCAAAATTGCCTACAAATGGTCTGGAGGGCGAAGGATCTACCGAATTGTAATCTATCAGGGTGGAAAAAATCCCCAAAGCCAATTCTGCATTTTCAAGGCTTCCTTCAAAGTTGCCCTGATACAAATAGACTCTGGACAGCATGGCATAAGCGGCCGCTTTTGAGGGGCGTGTATTTACAGCCGGTAAATCAGCCAGGAGTTCCCTGCTTGCAGTTAAGTCATTCAGTATCCTGTCAAAAGTTTCCTCCAGGTTAGCCCGTGGCAACGGGCTATCGATATCGGGACTTGTTCTTAGTACCAGTCCAAGCTCCCCTTCCGCTGTAGCCCTGTCGTAGGGGAGACAAAAAGCCCTGGCCAATCCAAAATAGGCATATGCACGGTAAAACAATGCCGCCCCCTTTAGCTCCTTCCAATCTGTGGCCTGTTTTTCCTCTTCACTGAAATTCTCCAATTCGGCCAATACTATATTGGCAAAGAGAATCTGTTGGTATGGTC
>NZ_LMXN01000002.1 GCF_001442615.1 Algoriphagus resistens
GCGTATATGGAGAGCTCTCCATATAAGGCAATCATGGGCAATGCGCCCTTTACTTTATTCATAATATGTCCTGTTTTTTAACAGATCAAAAACAGGTGAAAACGTTTGGGGTATTAGATGAAATCTGGTTTGATCCATTCAATACGTGGTTAAAGTGCCTACTCTGTTCAGGGTTTTCGGCATCTCCCTTCTGCACCGCCGAGTGTTGACAGGCCTTTCGACTCCCTGTCTTAGAAAGGGACGGTGCAATTTTTGTAGCTTTTGGAAAATAAGTTATCCTGCAAAGCTTTGTTATTTTTTGGGTGGGGATCTGACCAATGTCCCTGCCCGTTTTTTTACTTCATGTTTGGTTTAGCGGTTAGTCTTTAATCGGGTTTATAGGTTAAATTTGGGCTATAGTATAGAAATGTTATGTTTCTATACTAATTATAGCTTAACAACCTGAAAGCCTGGGGCATCTGTCTTGGGTTTTTTCATCCGGTTTTGGTGTAATCCATAAATACCCAGGGCGATCAACAGAAGATTCATTATAAAGTGTGCTTCCCAGCCCATGCTGTCAATAATCCCTGCACAGTTGCACGGAACCCTGGGAAAAGCCCCCACCCAGATCAGTCCCACGTAAGAGGTGAAGACGGAGAGCAGGAGAATACTTGAGAGAAATCCCCACCATCTGGTTACTGAAAAGAGCAGGAGCCCGGCAATCAACAACTCTATGATTGGTACTGCATAAGCCAACACTTCTGCCAACTCTGCAGGAAAGGTTTGATTGTGAAAGGCATTCCTGCTATCGGTAAACCTGACCAACTTGTCCATGCTGGTATAGGTCCAGATAATGATCAGTATCAGGCCTGAAATCGACTGAAAATCCCATTTAAGAGTGGCTTCCTTTTTCATAGTTGAAAGCTAGAAACTCCTAAAACTGTGAATTCACAAGGTGGGAGAAGGGGTGAAAAAATCGGACAATGTCCTAAAATTGAGCATTTTGGGATTTTTTTAGGTGGAAATTTAGGTTTTATTAAAAATTCAGTTTTACCTTAATGTTAAGTTTATTGGTCATCGGAGTGTATTCCGGTATTAGTGTTTTGCCTTTTTTGATTAGTTTTTTTTAGGGCAATGGTACCTTTTTTAAGAGGGTGTGGAGTAGTAATTGGTTGTATAATAAATTGTTTAGTCTAAGTTCTAATGCATTGGAAAGCTGTTGAATTAAAACATTTACTTGATCCCTTGGATGTAGTTTCCAAGGAAGCCTATCAAAAAGTTGGGGCTTATATCAAGTACAAATCAGTGAAGGGAAAGAAACTGATCAAGCCGTCTGCGCGGATTGAACATGATTCAAGGATTTTGCTGAGCGGTTTAGTAGGGATGTTCAGGGACAGGAAATTGATCCGTATCTTTTTCCCGAATGAAATCATGATGGATGCTGAATCTTATTTTTACCAGACACCAAGTAAATATGAATTCAGGTCTTTTGAGAACAGCTCTTTTACGCTGTTGAGCAGGGAAGGGGAAAGAAAGCTTCTTTTGGAGGTGCCGGAATTCTCCCAGCTTTCTACAAAGCTGATTTCAATAGCCAGGGAGTCCAATGATAAATGGTTGGCGTTATCCCAACTTCCCTGGCGGGAAGTACTTGAATATCTGAAGTCAAAAGATCCTGAATTAGAACTCAAACTGAGCCAGAAACATATCTCGGATGTGCTTAATGTAAATGTCAAAACGCTTTATCGCCATAGGGTACAGGCTTATCAGGAGGTGAGAAATAATAAGGATAAGGAGTATCTCAGGAAAAAACTTTCCTATTCCTTTAAAAGTGTGCTTTATGACAGAACGGAGGAGCTAAATATCCATGTGTTTGCCTGGGCCACGTATTTTCACGGTTTTTTGGATGCAAACAAGGATGAGAAGAATTATGATGCAATGAAACTACCCTGGCTTTCCGCCAGGTTATATCCAGAGGCAGATTGGCTTTCAGCTTGCTGGTTGTCCAAATTTTTCCTGCTGCTTTTCATGATGGATGATGCTACCGATAAAATACCTAAGGGTCTTAAGAAGGTATTTTGGCAGGACTTGTCCACTGGTTTTAATGAGATCATCAACCATACAAATCTGACAAATGCAGGTACCAGAATAGTCAATTACCTAAGGGGATTTCAGAGCCTGTGGGAAGATTTTGAAACTAGGAATAAGAATGATCAGAAATTTTTCAGCCTTATTCAAAATGAAATTATACGCTTCCTGGAATCCAACTTGTGGGAAGCAAATAATAAAGATGCTGGAATTATTCCTTCCATAGACGAATATGCTGATCAGCGTCCTTTGTTTTCAGGTGAGAGGCTGGCCATAGTACTTTCTCCTATGGGTATGGGCGCTGATTATTCTGAGCTGGAAGAGGCTTGGTCCAAAACAGCTAAAATCAGAGAGCTTGCAGAAAAGTTGATTGTCATCAGCAATGACCTGTTTTCCTTTCCCAAGGAGAAATTATTCGGTGACTATCACAATTGGATTTCTTTATTGGGGATTTCAAAGGGGATGAAAGAACAAGAGGCGAGGGATTACCTTATAGCCGAGCATGAGCGGATATTGGGGGAATTTATGGAAGAAGCTACGCTATGGACCCGGGAGTATAACCCGGATAATGATTTGGTACTGGCAATTATCAAGCAGGTGAAATTTAAGATTTCAGGTGCATTGGAATGGTCGGTAAGGGATACAGAGAGGTATTTTGATTAAATGCATGATGTGAAATGGAAATGTGAAGATGGGTATTATGTCAATTTTAAATTATTCGAATCAATTGTATGAAAAACTGCAGCTGGATTTAGCCGTGGTTAAATTAGAAGGCGATAACCGCCTTATCAAGTTGGAAAGTGCTTTTAGCCTGGTCGATAAGGCAATGGATGCACTGAAACGGTATCTGGTCAGCTATAAATTTGAGGATGAAGAGCAGGAAATTATATTTTTCAAGTTCTATATGTCCAAGTTTCTGAAAGATTCAATCTTCTATTCAGAATTATTCGGGATAGAATCCAACCGGCCGGTAGGCTCCAGGAAGTACATGAAGCAGTTCTATGAGAAAGAGCTGAGAGGGGTACGGGACTTTTTGACCGATCAGCAGGGCCTGTACAATTACATGTTGCTGAAGAAAAGCCACTTTGACAGAACCTATTTTCTACGGAATTCCCAATCTCCCATTTTAAAGCCCAATCTGTTTTGGCATACGCTGGATACCCGATTTTGTACAGTTTATACGGTCTCCTTTGCAAGGATCGAGGCCACATTGGCTATTTCGGATTACCTCTATGAGGAATTGACAAATCTGAACGGCGACTTGAAAATTAAAGACATACCCAAAAAATTCAATCTTACCTGGACGGCACCTAAGGTGTATTTGGTTGAATTGATCTATAGTCTAAAGGCTTCTGGGGTATTTAACCATGGTACTGCGGATATCAGGGAGATTGCAGCGATAATGGAGATCCTGTTTGATAAGGATATGAAGGATTACTACCGGACTTTTCAGGAGATCAGGATCAGAAAGAGGAGCAGGACTGTGTTCCTGGATTTATGCAAGGATAAACTGGAATCGTATATGGAAGAATCTGAAGGTGTATAATGTACTGTTTATCAATTTTATAAGAAGGTTTATCTAATCTTTAAGTAGTATGAAATCGAGCATATCTCAAGAGTCAGATGATTTTAATGCATGCGAGATTCCATATGACCGTAAATAATCAACTAAAAACGGATGAAAAAGCTGATCATTTTGGTTTGGTGGATGGGTATGTCCTGTCCGCTGAGTGCACAGAAAGTGTTGGAGGGGGAGTTTGACGGGCTTATGCCGGCATCCCAGCTATGGGATGGGAATTATTTGATTTTCAGAAACCTGGGTCAGACCATGGTGTATGAGGAATTTAATGAGGAAACCAGGATTTTGTCTACTGCTTATCTCCAGGATCTGAAATATAAAAGGGGCCTGTATTTCAGTAAGGAGGGTGACGGGAAATTCCAGCTAAAGAAGCTGGGGGAAGCTGACCCTGTACTGAACCAGAAATTCGATTACATCGATGCTTGGTTCGGGAATGTAATTCTGGCATGGCATGAAACCGGGGTAAAGGAAGGATTTGTGCTGAGTTGGATATCAGATCAGGGTAAAATAATTATCCAGCACCGGTTGGATTCCATTGCGAAGGCACTCGGTATCGGTGATATTGAAAAATATGGCGGAGTTAAATATTTTCAAGGTAGGCTTAGAGTTATCCCATCTGTGTATACTGAGGGGTTAATTGCACTTCGTAATCCAGAAAGCCAACGGTGGGGTTACTTTGATTCTTTACTCTTGCCCGTAACGGAGCAGCTTTATAAACATGCAGAACCTTTTTTTGAAGGGATGGCGGCTGTTATGAACACTCAGGGTTTCTGGGGATTTATAGATTCCTCCGGTGAACAGATTATTCCATTCCAATACAGATTCAAGCCCAGCAGGTTTTCAGATGGTCTTGCCCAGGTAAAAGACAAGAATTACAAAATAGGTTTCATTGATACAAAAGGGACATTGGTTATCCAACCCCTATATAATGAGGCTTCTTTATTTTATAAGGGCTACTCGTTGGTAAAGAAATATAATCAAGCTAATACCTGGCTTTTGCTGGATAAAAAAGGGGTGGAGAAAGACAGTCCAGGATTAGAGAATACCCCCTTGAAATCCGGGTACGACTACCCGGATAAATATGGGTATTTTCCCTATCGTACGCTTATAGATCTTATGGATTTGAACAGGGGGATATTTATCCATGGCAAGTCTTCCCGGATCTATTCTTTGGATGGGGATCTTGAATACGTAAATGAACATGCAATTATTAAAAACCTGATTGGGGGTAAGTTCCTGTGTATTGAAAGGAGCCCCTTAGGTAAATCTTACATTCCCCGATATGGCTTATTAAATCTGCAAGGTGAGTGGTTGGTAGAAGTGAAGCAGAGCGGGTTTTAAAGTTTTATCAATGGATGTAGGTATGCCCCCTTTTTGGGGGCATTTTTTAATGTAAACTACCCAAGTGGGGTTCAACCTGTGAATTTTAAATGTGATCATTACCGAGTTTTGGATCCTATGTTTTACTAAACCGGGATCTTATGAATCATCAGCTTTTTGGGAGTACCGCCTTTTGGATTGCAGTAGTCACTGTGGTTATAGCTTACTATGGATGGGTAGGGTATAGATTTTTTAGAAACCCTGTTCTATCATTTTTCTCAGGGGCAACCTCATTTAAAACCAGTACGCCAGCCGGAATAAGTGTGGATGAATTAGCCTTTTCACTTTCTATCCAGCGCAAGCTGATGCTGGACAACCGGGCTGTTTTGGATCTACATGAGCAGGAACTTTTGAAAAGGTCTCCTTTTAAGGAACTGATATCCAGTAGTATTAAATCTTAAGCAAAAATATCAAGTGAAAGTAAACTAAACCAACTACAGTTATGAGACTAAATCGATTCAAAATTAAAGCAGGTTTATCGGGTATGGGAATACTGGTAATTCAGACGGGGCAAAATTTGTATGCCCAGGGGAATGAAGGGATCACTGAAGCCACAGATTTAGTCAATAGCTTTTTTGCATCCGGTGTGAACCTGATGTATGCCATAGGAGCAGTGGTAGGATTGATAGGGGCGATTAAGGTGTTCAATAAATGGAATTCCGGTGAACCTGATACGGGAAAAGTGGCAGCTGCCTGGTTTGGTTCCTGCGTTTTTTTAGTGGTGGTAGCGGCAGTTCTATCGAGCTTCTTTGCTGTACCATAGGGTTAATTATGGGCTATCGAGTCTATAAAGGAGTAGATCAGGACATGGAGTTTAAGGGATTGAAATCCCAGTACCTGGTCTATATGGGAGTTGTGCTGGGAGGGGATCTGTTGCTCTTTCTGATTCTCTATTCTGTTGGTTTCCCCTTGGTTTTAAGTCTGATAGTATGCGTAGGTTCTGGTTTTTATTTAAGTGTCTGGATTGCCGGGTTAAATAAAAGATTGGGAAAGGACGGCCTGATGAAAAAGCAATCCTTTAGCAGGTTGCCTTATTCAATCAGGATCCGCAACCGCGGTTTTGTGAAGAGTCTTCGGGCTAAACAGCGATAGGTTTTAAGTTCATTTATAATCAACGTCAATGAAATCAGTTGAGCTGAATAAGCTGTTTCCCTTATATAAGTACACGCAGGAATTGCTGGTTTCCAGGCAGGGTGACCTGACGGCCTGCTATGCCCTGGATTTGCCGGCATTGTTTACCTTGTCCAAATCAGAAGCAGAGGCGATCCATGGGTTGTTTGTAAAAGCCTGGAAGGTACTGCCCGAAGGTACTATTATATGGAAGCAGGATTGGTTTGAAAAAGAAACGGTTCAGGTGGACTGGACATCGGACTCCTCATTTCTTTCCAGAAAGAGTGACGCATATTTTGAGGGTAAACCGGTACTGACCCATCATTGCTATATCTTCATCACTTTTCCGAATCCGGAAAAACCCTTGCGCAACAGCAGTTTTTCCAACCTGTTCAGAAGCCACTGGATTGGTGAGCCTATTTTGACAGCTGATTTACTGCAGCGCATTAAGGGCACACTTGGACAAATGGAGCATTTGTTGGGAACAGGGAATATTTCACTTAAACGTCTGGAAGAAAATGAGTTACTTGGTGGTGAACATAGTAAAGGTTTACTTGAAAAGTACCTGATGCCAGGTGCATTTGACAGGGAACTGATAGACCAGGAACTGAAGCCTGAATGGCGTTCTGGCAAGCAGTACCTGGGAATGGTTTCAATTTCCTCACTGGATCAGATTCCGTCAGAGCTGGAAGTCAGCAGGGTATATGAGCCTTACTCCGGGGATTTAAGCAAGTTTTATCTGGGCTTTGCTTCTCCTATGGGACAGCTGCTTTCCTGCAATCATATTTATCAACAGGTCATCCAGCTGGTAGAAAAGGAGGAGTCCTTTTCCAGGCTGGAGAGTAAGCGCCTGCGCATGCATGCCTTATCCCGGTATAGCAGAGCAAATGAACTGGCAGCTGATTCCATTCAGGAGTACCTGGAGGACGGGATCAAAGAAGCTAAAGTGCCCGTAAGGATGCATGCCCATTTACTGTGCTGGGAGGATAGTAACCAGGCATTGACCACTTCTTTACAGCAGGCGGCATCGGCGTTGAGTAACCTGGAACTGATTCCTAAAATAGAAACTATTGGAGCTCCCCAGCTCTATTGGGCGGGTATTCCGGGAAATGCCGCTGCTTTACCACTGAATGAAACCTGCTCATTATTTCTGGATGCGGCATTGTGTCTGTATAATCTGGAAAGTAGCCCAAAGGCGGACTTGGCAGCTAAAGGTTTAAAGCTGGGGGACCGTACCTATGGTCAACCGGTCTGGGTGGATCTTTCCGATGAGCCTGTCCGTAAAGGCTGGATTACCAACAGGAATAAATTTATTCTGGGACCTTCGGGATCAGGTAAAAGTTTCTTTACCAATCATATGGTCAGGTCCTATTATGAGCAGGGAACCCATGTAGTACTGGTGGATGTGGGACATTCCTATCAGGGACTCTGCGAATTGGTGGGGGGCTATTATTTTACCTATTCAGAGTCTAACCCGATTTGTTTCAATCCTTTTTATCTGGGAGCAGAGGGTCTGGGGACGGAAAAGAAGGAGAGTCTCAAAACCCTGCTGCTGGCACTTTGGAAAAAGGAGGATGAGTCTTTCCGTAGATCAGAATATGTGGCTATTTCCAATGCTGTTAAATGCTATTACGAAAAACTTGCTGCCAATAACGGGATAGAACCCTGCTTTAATACATTCTATGAATTTTTGGCAGATGATTATTCAAAATTGATCAGAGAGGAAGGAGTGAAGTCCGGTGATTTTGATCTGGGTAATTTCCTGTATGTGCTCAAACCGTTTTATTCAGGGGGAGAGTTTGATTACCTACTCAATGCCCGTGAAAATCTGGATTTGCTCGAGCAGCCTTTTATTGTCTTTGAGCTGGACAAAATCAAGGATCATCCTATTCTTTTTCCTGTGGTGACCCTGATCATCATGGAAATTTTCATTGCCAAGATGAGAACCTTAAAAGGAATCCGAAAAATGATCCTGATCGAGGAGGCCTGGAAAGCTATCGCCAAGGAAGGCATGGCGGAATACATCAAGTATCTGTTCAAAACGGTCAGGAAGTTTTATGGGGAAGCGATTGTGGTTACCCAGGAGGTAGAGGATATCATTCAGTCTCCCATTGTCAAGGAGGCCATCATCAATAATTCGGACTGCAAGATTCTTTTGGACCAACGCAAATACCAGAACAAGTTTGACCAGATCCAGCGCCTGCTGGCGCTGAGTGAAAAAGACAAAGCACTGGTTCTTTCCCTTAACAGGGCCAATGATCCGGCCCTCAAATACAAGGAGGTTTTTATCGGATTGGGCAGTCAGAGCCAGGTGTTCCGCACCGAAGTAAGTATGGAAGAATATCTCACTTATACGACTGAAGAGAAAGAAAAAATGGAATTGGAAAAGCTTTGTTTTAAACACGGCGGTGACCGGGAACATGCTATTGTTGAACTGTCATCTAAATTACAAGAAGTTGAATAATAAGGTTATATATTGTTTGTTTAACAGTTTTACTTTAATGGTACGCCGTTGGAAATTTATGCTGTTGTTTCCAATTTTCATGGTATTGAACGCTCCTGTTTCCCATGGTGCAATCCCAATTGTAGAGATCATTAAGCAGGCAGTGAAGCGGGTGATTGTAGCGGTGGATTTACAGATCCAGCGACTGCAGAACCAGACTATTGCTTTGCAACAGGCACAACAACGACTGGAGAATTTGCTTTCCAAAACCAGGCTGGATGAGATTGCCGAATGGTCGGAAAAGCAACGGGAACTCTATGCCGATTATTATGATGGGCTATGGAAAGTGAAGCGTATGATTACCCAGATTCAGCGGGTAAAGGAAATCACTGAGACGCAAAAAAAGCTGGTCAACCTCTACCGGAATTCCTGGCAGTACCTCCGTACTGAAGGGCAGTTTACCCCGGAAGAATTGGCACTGGTCCAAGACCGTTTCACGAAAATACTGGGACAGAGTATCCGGAATCTGGAGGAGCTTACTACGGTACTTACCTCGCTGTACAGCCAGCAGTCAGATGCGGACAGGTTGGAGAGGCTTCATGTACTCGATTCCCGTATGCAGGAAAATTACAGGGACCTTACCCGGGTTTCATACCAGTTGGAAACCCTATCCAGACAGCGGGGCAAAGAAAAGGCGGCGCTTAACACCCTAAAAGAGTTGACACAATGAAAACAACTCTGGTTTTGGTAGTTCTAAGTATGGAAATGGCGTTGCTGTTTCTTGGTGGTTTGAATGGTCAGGCGCAGACCATGGGTGAATGGCTGAAGCCCAAAAAGACCCAGATCGAATACCTGGTCAAACATGTGGTGTTGTTAAGAACATTTAGGGCTTCTGTAAAAGAATCCGGAAATATCCTGGGTGCTGGATTAGACCTGATCGGTGAATCCAAAGATGGAGAATACAGCAGGCATACGCAGTTTTTTGACAAGCTTAAGGTACCGGGACCTTTGACCCGTGATGTCTTGCTCGAAATGGAGAAGCAAGGCTTGCATCCTACGGAGTTGAAGCAGGTTTTGATGGAATCCCGACGCTATTGGAGGACTAAGACCAAATGGGATCATCCTAGACTTTTTCAATGGTCTGACCGTGTGCTTGAAGGAATGATTCAACGGGCGGATGAGCAGCAGGTTTATTTTGAACTATTGACTTCAAAGCAGGGACTACAGATGGAGGATTATGAGCGGGCAGTATCGGTATTGGATATAATGGACCAACTGATCCAGCTCAAAAAGGACCTGTTGTTGGTCCATGAAAAGGGGCATAGATACCTGCAGTACTATACGTTGAACTTAAACTGATATGAAAATGAAGGAAAGGGTAGTGAGGTATATGAAAAGGCAAGCATGGATGTTATTGGCGGTTTTTCTGTCTATGGGTCTCGGCTTAAAACCTGCAGTTGCGCAGGATCAGGAAATCCAGCAGCTGTTGCTCAATGTGGAAAAGCTCAATCAGCTGAAGAAATTGCTGGTCCAGATGAAGGAAAAATATGACATTATCCAGCAGGGATATATGCGGGTGAAATCCGTCACTGAAGGGAATTTTCAGCTGCATGACTTGTTTCTGGACAGGTTGTACAAGGTCAGTCCAAAGGTGAAGACCTATTACCGGGTAGGGGAAACGATCCAGCTGCAGATCCAGCTGTTGAATTATACCCGGAATATCCTAAAGGATATAAAGCTTGATTCCGGGAGTAGCCTGGATGACATAAATTACCTGACTGGGGTGTTTTCTTCCCTCAATGCCAAGAGCATGAGGAATTTAGAAGAACTACTGCTCCTAATTACAGACAACAAGTTCCAGATGGATGACGGGGAAAGGATCAGGGCAATAGACAGGATTTACCTGGACCTGCGAAAAGTGGTCCTGAATGGCCAACGGGTCACTGGGGAGTTTAGGCAGTTGTTCCGGATCAGGTCCAAGGCAAGGGCTGAGCAATCCACCCTTAAAAGTATTCTCGGCGATGGGAGGTAAGGGGAAGGAATGCCGGATGGATAAACGGGCGGTGCTATTCCTGGGATCTTTTCTATTTTTCCTGGTGCCATTGACCGGCATGGCACAGGGGCTGGCTGAGTCGATGGCAGATTTTCAGGCTACCCTGTCTGATGTGGGATCTTCCTTGGGTGAAGGAACCGCCCATCTTCAGGGAGCGGCACGCACAATAGCAGGAATCGGAGCAGTCTTTTACATCGGTAACAAGGTCTGGAAACATATTGCCCAGGCAGAGCCTGTGGACTTTTATCCGCTATTCAGGCCTTTTGTACTGGCTATTTTGATCCTGAATTTCCATTGGGTTACTGGATTCATTGAAGCGCTGATGACCCCGGTGATCTATGCGACTGTCAGTATGCAGGAGGATGCTAACAGGGGGATTGAACGGCTGGTTGCTGCCAAGCAGGAAGCTTTGGAAAACGGCAGGTATTACGAAATGTATGTGGGGGAGGAAGGCCAGGGGGACAGGGAACTCTGGTACGAGTATTCCAATCCGGAAGCAGGAGAGGAGGGCTGGATGGAAAGTGTCGGAAACGGGATCCAGTTTGCATTGGAAAAAGCATCTTTTCATATGCAGATGAACATCAAATCCTGGATGAGCGAAGTCCTTCAGGTCTTGTATCAGGCGGCAGCCCTGGCCATCAACACCATCCGGGTATTTTATCTGGTGGTCTTGTCCATCATGGGTCCGATCAGTTTTGGACTGGCGGTCTTTGACGGGTACCACCACACACTGACCCAATGGATAGCACGCTACATCAATGTATTTCTCTGGTTGCCGGTAGCCAACGTTTTCGGATTTATTATCAATAAAATCCAAGAAGGCCTGCTGGAAGTGGATCTGGCCCAGATTGAGAACTCAGGAAAGACTTTCTTCTCATCCACAGATACAGCATATCTCATCTTTATGGTCATTGCCATACTGGGCTATATGACTGTGCCATCGGTTTCCAATTACATCATCTACGCCGGAGGAAAGGATTCGCTGCTTCACAAAACAAGTAATCTATTAAGTCATGGTCCCGGGATGGCCTCACACCTTTTAAAAGGAAAGTAATGATCAAACAACTTACACAATTGGATACCGCTTTTCAGCTGGTAAAATGGTGGAGTCTTGGGATAGTCTCTGCCTGTATGATTTCAATGATCGGCATGTTTGTGTATTCCTATAGGGCGGTCAGTCAGTCCAAACAGGAAATTTACCTGCTCAGTGATAACCAGGTGCTGAAAGCTGCTGCCAATCCCCGGGAATCTCTGGCGGAAGTGGAAACCCGTGCCCATATCAGGCAGGTGCACCAGTTGTTGTTTATGTTTTCGCCGGATGAGAAACTGATCAACGGCCAATTGGAGGAGGCCTTTTATTTAGGGGACAGGTCGTTGAAATTTCATGTGGACAATTTAAGGGAATCGGGCTATTACAAACAGGTACTGGCGGCCACTATCAGCCAGCGGCTTTTGGTGGACAGTATTTCTGTTGATGTTACCAAGGAGAATTTTCCTTTTCGGTTTTACGGAAAACAGGAAATTATCCGCTCCTCTTCCAGGGTGCTCCGCTCTCTGATCACTATGGGAAATCTTCGGGCTGTCCAGCGCTCTGCACATAATCCGCACGGTTTCCTGGTCGAGAACTGGGAGATTATTGAGAATAAGGATCTTGACCAGTTTGCCAGATGAGCCGTTCGGGTTTTATATCGGGATGGGTTTTAAAGGAGCCGACAAATTCTGGGAATATCTCAAGGGAAGGGTTGGAAAAATCTGAATTGATAGCCGGGAAAATAGCCCTTTTGATCGGCCGGTTTCAGGTCTTGCTATGTGAGGGAGCATCTGCGGCAGACAGGTTATTGAACAGAAGTCAGCGGATTATCGTGTATGGATCCCTGCTTTTACTGATGGCTGTAGTTTCAGTATTCCCACTGATCACCTTGGTATCAAAAAACCAAGCCTATACCAATTATAGGTTGCCTAGGTCAATTGCTGTTCCTCCTACGATGGGGAGCGGGGCCATGATTGCCCCGGATACTCTGATACATTCATTTACACTAAAACCATATACCTATGCAAACAAACCCTATTGATCCACATGATGCACAGCTACACAGAAAGGGAATCTTTTATCTGATCCTGCCGCTAATTGTGTTACCTGTTTTGTTTGGCCTAAGCTGGATTTTGCTCCCGGTACAGGCTGAAACTTTTGATGCCAACCGTGGCCTCAATACAGCATTGCCTGCCCCCCAGATCAAACAGGAAAAGGCAACCAAGGCTGCCGCCTATGCTTTGATGGAGCAGGAAAAAAAACAGGTGCCAAAGGCCGATTTAGAATTACCTGCACTTTATTCTTCTCTGGGTTCTGAAGCAGAGCTTCCCGAAAAGCCAATTGAACTGGCCATTCCGGAAAAATTTCTTGAAAAGGAGAGCAGGCCTGGTTCCAGTGGGGATCCAGTCCTACATGAACAGGAACGGTTGATCCATCAACGTATTGAAGAAATAGATAAACTGATTTCTGAAGAATCGGATATGAAGCTGTTGAATAAGGGTCAATCCAAGGGATTAGGGTATGGTTCAAATCCCCGGGCAGATATCTTGTCTAAACCAGAAGTGCCGGAAATCAGCGCTGAACTTCTGGAAATGCAAGAGCTGATGGCTGGACTGGAATCTGCATCCAATCAGCCTGATGTACAGTTGAAGCAGCTTTCTGAAATTATGGATAAGCTGCTCGAATTACAAAATCCCGAATTGGCAGAATCCAGGAAAAATGAACAACCCATAGTCCTGAAAGAACGAGCCTTCCCCGCATTAAAGAAAGGACAGTTGGATTCGTCCAGTTCCTTTGTGGCGGATGAAAGTTTAGGGAGATTTCCTGTTGAAATCCAGAACGGATTTTATGGGTTGTCAGATGAGCTTCCGGGAGAACATCCAGGGGGGATAGAAAAGTCCACGTTTTCGGCCATTGTTCCCAGGACCCAGGAAATTTATCCGGGGGATGCCCTGGAGATCAAATTGGAGGAGTCACTTTGGGTCAATGGAAAGGAGATTCCTGCCGGGACTTCCTTATTCGGAAAAACCAGTCTTTCTTCAAACAGGTTACTGGTTGGTGTTTCCGGGTTGGTACTGGACAGCGAACTTATTGCTTTGGATCTGACAGTTTACAGTCTGGATGCGATGGCAGGATTGCCAGTCAATGCCAAGTCAGCAGGCGGAAAGGCATTGGAAGGAAGCCAAAATGAACTTCAGTCAATCGGAATGATGGGAATGGGGATGGACTGGCAGGCCCAGGTAGCCAATTCAGGCATTCAGGCCACAAAAGGGCTGTTGAAATCGGGTTCTAAGGCTAAGCAGATTACCGTAAAAGCCGGACACCCACTTTTTTTGATCAATTCAACCCAAACCCGTTAAGTATGAAATATATGCTGTTGATACTGGGAATGCTGTTGGGTTATGGCCTATCAGCTCAGCAATTGATCGAGGTCGGGTGGGACAAGACAACGTACCTTATGTTTGATTCGGAAATTGAATCGGTGGACCGGGGTTCCAGGTTTTTATTGAGCCAGCGGGATGAAGCCGGACTGAATCTGTTGAAACTCAAAGCAGGGAGCAGGGATTTGGGAATGACCAACCTGCATGTGCTTACCGCAGACGGAACATTGTATGACTTTACTGTAACCTATGCCGACTCTCCGGCTGTGCTGACTGTGGATCTGAGAAAGCCGGATCAAATGAACGGCAGACAGGTACTGATGAAATCCAGCTATTCCAAAGAGGATTTTGAAGAAATCCATGCAAAACTTGGCTCGACCAAGACAATTGCCAGAAGCATTGCCTATCAAATGGACCTGTTGCTAAATGGGATCTATTTTGAGGAAGGGCTGCTGTTTTTCGAGTTCAGCGTTGCAAATAACACTGTAATCCCTTTTGAGCAGTCCAGAGTAGAAATTAAAGTCAGGGACAAAAAAGGAGGTAAGCGCTCAAGTAACAGAGCTGTTTCCCTCACCCCGGTGTACAATTCCTTTGACAAAGAAACAGTAGTTACCATAGACCAACCCCAGTCGCTGCTGCTGGTGTTTGACGTATTCACCATCGCTGAAAAAAAGAAGCTGGAATTCAGCTTCTATGAAGAGCACGGTGACCGCCAGCTTCATCTGGCTATTTCAGGCAAGAAACTGCTGCGAGCAGATTCCTTGCTTATTTCTAACCTAAACCAAACGACCGATGGATCAGGAGAATTTTGAATACCTAAAAGACAAACTTAAATACTCGGGATTTGAGGACAAGCTGAATACTGCATTGGAGAATCAGATTAAGTCTGGAGCTGTCAAATTTACTTTGCCGTTTCAGATGGAAATCGAAGACAAAAAGGTGGATTATAACCTGCACTTCAAAAAGTCAGAGGTCAGTGAGCGTTATTTCTATAACAAAATGGATGTGTCGGTGCAGAACAGTAATCCTGAAATAGAAGGCAAAAGCCATAGTTTCTACCAAAACCAGGGAGTCACTGCAAAGGAGGCTTTTAACCTTTTGGAAGGAAGAGCCGTGAATAAAACTATGCAGAATACTGACAAGGAGCAGTATAAGGCTTGGCTACAGTTGGATCTTTCCCAAAAGGGAAATAACGGGAATTTTAAGGTCAACCAGTACCATGAGAAATATGGTTTTGATCTGGAAGCCAAATTAAGGGAGTTTCCCATCAAGGAGCTTGGTGATCAGACCAAGACCGAATGGATGATGAAGTCTCTACGAAAAGGAAATCAGTATCCTATCACCATGGAGAAAAATGGAATGGATGAGATCATGTTCATTGAAGCCAGTCCAAAATTCAAATCCATCAATGTGTTTGATGTATCGTTTTCTTCGGTGAAAGCTGAGGACTTAAAGCTGGATAATGGAAAGGATAAGTCAGTGGGGCAGGAGCCTATAGTGGAGGAATTGGGTAAAAAAAAAGTAATGAAGGAAGGAGTGTCAGCGAAGACAACTGAAAAGAAAGAGAGCGCAGTTCAGGAGGTAAGCAAAAAGACGAAAGTCCCAACTGTCGCTGGTGGGGTTCCCCAGACTGCAAAGGTACCCAGAACCGGAAAGGGCAAGAGGATTTAAGAATACTGAATTTATTAATCGCGTTTTTTGGAAAAGGCCCGGCTTGTTAGTCGGGCTTTTTTGTAGGTGCGCCCAGCATGGGCAATAGCTATAGGGTGCAAGCCCCGAACACGCCTTGGCAGTTGGAAGTGTTAGCTTAAGGCAAGGGTGTCCATCGTGAGGTGGAATCTGAAGGAAGCCAGCGGCAAATTCTCGGCCTGAGGTACAGAAACTACATATTAGGCCAAAGTTGTCTGGATGAGGTTGCCTAACAAACCAAAGTCCTATACTGCTCGGAGACAACATGGTAGATGTAGCGGGTATATGAGAAGAAAGTTATTGTTCTTACCTGGGGAGTTCTCATGGACGTGTGTCGGATTTCTTTTCTGGCATACGGTGTAAAGCTAGCCATGAGAAGTCAGCAGAGGGCAAAGTACCGGATCACGAGTTGGTTTGGGAAGGCTCGAACCTTGCAGTTAGGCAGTAAATGAATGTTACCGAAAGAAGAGGATCAGATGCTCGGCAACGAGGCTCCTTATCAAAAGAATAGGACGGAATCCGAAGGATAGATAAGAGTGATTCCTTAGGAGGATACCTGAAAACAACGCCAAACACTCCCGTTGCAAAAGCAAGGAACCGCCGTATACCGAACGGTACGTACGGTGGTGTGGATATCCGCTAATTGATCATTCGATTTTGATAGATGAAGGATGCGATCCACTAGAGAGCAAGCCAACAAGAAGCGGGCACTGCAGTTTCCGCCTCCTTTCCGCGCAATAATGATGATTGTTTTAGTTTTAGGCGCCTCAAATTATGTCTACCAAAATTTAATTCATAACAGTTAGGCTTTATAGACGCGCTATAAAGCCTACTGCTGAAAATTATCATGTATTTGCTTTATTTAATAAACTATTAGATAAATGTATTTTATGATTATTTAATTGTAACTTAATTATTATTATTAATTTATCTATTTTATGTTTTAAATAGGACTTAAATTTTAAAAATTTATTCTTTTGACTAACTTGGCTCGCAATTCAATCCGTGAATTAAGAACTCCAGAGGAGCCCTATGAAATCTGTATTTAAGGCAAAGTGGTTTTTTTCAATTGCCATTTTCTTATTGACAATGGGTAAACCGCTTTGGCTTTTTGCACAATGTTCCCAAAATAATTTTACTGTATCCGGCTTTGAACTTCGCGATGAGAACGGAAATCCTTTTTCAGTGACAGACGATTATGAACTTGGTGATCCGGTAAATGGTGAATTATGGATTAAGCTGGGAGGATCCTCTACCAACGGCTATAATCTCAGTTTTTTCTTTGATGTGTATGTTGATGGAGTCTTGTCCCAGGCAGATCAGTCCGAGTGCCTTTTTTCAGGGACCCAGGCTATACAGAATACCTGGATCAAGGTGCGTGATTTTACATGGAATTGGGGTGATGTCATAGATATCAGGAATATCTTCATTCATTGGGAAACAGGTACTGCAAAACCCGATACTACCTGTGCCGTTAGCAGCAAAACCAACATTAATTCCCAATGTTATAGCAATCCCCAGGGATTCACGGCGGCAGTACCCTTGTTTCCAAAATTTGATTTTCAGAGCAGCGGGATGTGCAGTACCAACATCCAGTTCTTTAGCGAGACAATCGGAGGGACGCCACCCTACAATTACACCTATTCCTGGGATTTTAATGGGGACGGGATCTTTGATTCCACTTTTGAAAATCCCATATACGAATTCCCGGGCTCAGGCACTTATCCTATTAGTCTCACTGTAGATGATGGGACTTCGGTCACCACGGTTGTGAAGGATATCTACATTGATCCCAATTTCGGTATACAGGTGGACATCTTTCCGACTAAGAAAGATGAGGAATCAGGAATTATCTATGTACAAAGTGTCACCGGAGGAACCGAACCCTATTCATTTTATTGGACCGGACCAAATGGGTTTACCAGCACTTCAAGGGATATTTTCGACCTTGGTGATGGATTCTATACCCTTACCGTTACTGATGCAAACGGTTGTACCCAACAGGTAAATTATGAACTGGAAATAGCTACCGTACTTAGCTCTTTTTGGAAATCTGTACACCTTTCCGGGGACAGGTCGGTAGTCAATGTCAGTTGGGAGGTTACCGATAAAGAAGGGGATTTTTATTTTGAAATCGAACGAAGCTCGCGGGATATCTCAAATTTTATCAGTATTGGATCCGTTCAGGGAGTAAAATTCGGAAGTGATGCAGCGGTTTATTCATTTACAGATCATTCCATGCCTTCACTTGAAAACACATTTTACTACCGTATTGTGAAGAAATCGAGTTCAGAAGTTGATTACAGCTCAGTAAAAATGTTTAAAAATGAAGTTTCTGAGCCTGATAAACAGTGGATCGTTTATCCTAACCCTTCCTTTGGAGAAGAAGTGCATCTTAGGTATTTGGGAATAGTGAAATCTCCACATAGGCCTTTAACCATTGATGTCTTTAATTCAGGGAACTACTTTCAATCTGTAACGCTCCTGAATCCATTGCCAGGAGCAATTAATCTGAAGGAAGTTTTTCAGGGTCTGCCAAAAGGCCACCTGACTTTGAGGTTAATATTGGATAACCGGGTACATAGTATTCATCTGATACATTACTGACTGTAATCCCAACGGCATTATGCCTGGAAAAATCATCATGGGAAAAAATCCCGTCCGGTTTCAAGTAGTTCCTATTCAATCAATCGGATAGGATGCCCCACTGGGTCTTCCAAAAGATGATATCCAGGAACGACTGTAAACACTGTCCAGGTATCTGACCCGCCGACATGGGGTAGTATGTCATAGTGAGTGAATGGCATAATGAATCAAATGGCTATCAGTTGGTTCGGTTTTGGATCTTACAGCTCCAGGGATTACGGCTGGGAGGAATCACAAATCTGCATAAAAAGATAGCTCTATGTATCAACTGGGAAACTGAATAAAGTAATCCTTAAAATAAGTGACAGAACAAAGGCTTATATAAAAAAATGACACAACAAATTCTGCTCATTGATGATGACCCTGTGATAAACTTTATCCATTCCAGGATAATCCGTAAGAAGTTTCCCGATACCCCCATGTTGATTTTTGAAAATGGTCATAAAGCGGTGGCCCATTTAAAAGAGAACCCCATAAATTCCTACCTTATTTTTCTGGACCTGAATATGCCGGAGTTGGATGGATGGGGCTTTTTAAAGGCGATTTCTTTAGAATTTAAGGATATCGATGTTCAGGTGCATGTTGTGACTTCTTCTACAGACCCCGAAGATAAAATGGAAGCAAAAAAATACAACCAGGTTTCTTCTTATTTGATCAAGCCATTGAAAACAGATGATCTTGAAACTATAACTTTTGTGCTTTTATAATCCAAGGGACTGAAATTTTCGCATACCACGGTTACACTGAATCCGCATATCGCATTCGCACCTAATTTGCAGTACCCTTTGATCCGTAAGCTAAGTCTGAGTGGCTCAATTAAAACAAGACCAATGAGTATTTACAGCAGGATATTTCCTATATCGGTAGTATAATAATATGGCCTAAGAAATTTATTGTACTTAGAGAAAACATGGAACATTCGACCCGAAAAAAGCAATTCATTGCCCATCTTAATCAAATAAGCCCTTTGTCCCAGGAGGCTTCTGAGGCTATTTTTAATTTACTGACCGAAATTAAAATCAAAAAACATCAAAATCTCCAATCTATCGGAATGACATGTAAGACCTACTACTTTGTTAATCAAGGTGCAGCAAGAATATTCTATTATAAAGATGGCAAAGAGATTACTGAAAATTTTGCGTTTGATAACGATCCTATTATTCGGGCGGAGAGTCTTTTTACCGGAACGCCGAGCCATAAAGCAATACAGGCCATAAAAGAAACAATATTCTTGGCAATACAGGCAGATCAACTTTTGATGCTCTTTGATCAACACAGGGATGTTGAGCGCCTGTTTCGAATAATTGTCGAACGTTCATATGTAGATACAATAAACCGACTTGAGAGCCTTCAGTTTCATAGTGCAGAAGAGCGTTATTTATTTTTGACAAAGAAATTTCCCCAGATAGTAAAAGAAATACCCATAAAACATATTGCTTCTTACTTGGGTATTACACAGGTGAGTCTGAGCAGAATCAGAGGCAATATTTCCTGATTAAGTAACAAATGTAAATGGTTTTAATATTTAAAATTATGTTATTTGCTCTCCCGTTAAGTGTATTCTCATAAAATGAAGCAGAAAATTAACTATGCGTAAAAACTAAAGAGTCGGTTTGGTTCGGTTACAAAGATAACCTTATCGGGCTCCCATACATCCCATGCTGGATGATCACTTATTCCAAGCACTACATTGAGATGTATATAATTAATTAGTAAGAAATATTCCTGATGCCTTGGAATCTAATAAATGGCATAAGTCCGTGATTTTCACTCCTTAGAGGAAAGAAAGCTGACGTTTTCATACTGATTATTTTAGATCTGGAAGCAAAAAAAGTGTCTGTGTCACCCTGCAGACCGAGTTGTCCTGAATCTGCAAGATTGGAAGTAAGCTACTGCTAACTAAGTAGGATGGAGAGACTTTGTCTAAAAATCCTATAAATGGAAATTAATAATGTTGGAAATTAACTGGACTACTTATTATTTATAATCGCTACTTAACCTATAATAAACCATTATGATATATCCAAATGATTTTCAAATAACTAACCCTTTGATTGAAAAAGGTGGTAATTTAGTTGATAGTTATGCCTTGATTTCACATATAACTGATAAATTAGAAGATTGTAATTTACATTTTTATCTGGACAATTGTCTGCCGATAATTTCAGGGAATAGCGAAGCTCTTGAACGGGTTTTTGAATCTTTTATCGGCAATGCAGTCGATTTTTTTAAAGAGTACAATGGTACTTTACATATAATCTTTAGACAGGATTTGAATTCATCTTTTTTAACCTATTTTATTAGGGATTTTATTCCGGTTCGTGAGAAGGGTATGGCTGACTTAATTGAAACTATTACAGAGTTTAATCTTGCAATGTGTTATAAATTGTTAGAAGAGAATGAATCTATAGGCATACAGCCATCCCAGAATTGATTATGGATAGTGTGTTTATATCAGTTATATTCTACCCGAAACTTGTCGATGAGAATAGAAATTCAATTAAATCAAACACTTTGCGAATGTGGCAAAGTAGGAGGGTGAATGAGTTAAGCGGAATGAAGTGATATTCAATTCTTTTTCCCAGCCAATACCTATCATATCGAAATATGGGTAAAATGCAGAAACACATTCCAGGTGTTATCAGGTTGCCACAGCGGAAGAATAGGGCAGTTTCATCCATAGAGGAAATTCTTCCCTGCTGCCATAAACGGTTCGACATCCGTCCGGCATTTTGGATAGGCCAGGTGTTCTCGTTGAAGAATACAAGGGATGGTGATCCACAAGTTGTCCTGGTTTGCCTTGGCCGGCTATTTCCTTGGCCGCGCCTTTGAAGAGAGGAAGAGTTAGAGTGACTGAATACAATATTTCAGTAGTAATTGTTTTCTCCCACTTCATGATTACGATTTTATTTACAATTTTTAAAATAAATCTACAGTAGGTACATCCACTTTGTCATATTCTGAATGCGTACCGATAAATTTGATAAACACCCATTGTCTCAGGTAACATATCTGAACGATCAGTCGGTATTTATTCCTTGCAATGTTGAACATAACTCGATTGTTCTTTACAGGATCAGCATCAGGAAAATCCACAACTACGTCCAAAGATTTTTTCCAATCTGCATGTTTTGTAACTGCAATCCAGGTTTCGATACTTGATTTGGAATCGGGGTGCTTTCTATAAAACTGATCAAAAAGTTTTCAGAATGAAAACATATTTAAGTGGATCAGTTGCATCAATTGCAAATTGATTCCTTTGGTATTTGATTGGGAGTGTACTAGTAATTATTTTTTTCTAGCCAGTCTTTTCGCTTCTTCAAGGATTTCACCCATCGTTTTGTGAGACGTACCACTTTCCTCACCTTTGATCAACTCATCTCTAAGTAAGGTTTTCTCTTCATAATCTGCGATCAAATCGGAAAGCATATTTAGTTCTACAAATCCCTCTGATTCTGAATTCCCTATGTTTTTAAGATTTGCAAGTAATTCTTTGATTCTTTCCAAAGTGGCTTTATACTCTATATCAGAAGTGATCATGACTTAGATTTTTTCTAAAAATGAATTGATTTGCTCTACATACCACGTACCAAACCCTATGTTTTCAGCATCAAGCTGAAAGCCTGATAAATGATTTCCTTCGTACTGAATGACCTCACAGCGTTGGCCAAGTATTTCTTGTAGTTTCAGAGCATCTTGGTGAGTGGTAATTTCATCATTGGAAGCAGTCAAAATTAAAACTGGAAGTTTAATAGATTGAATTGCTTTTTCATATATCCTAGATTCTTCAGGAAGCAATAAATCTTTGTCAAGCTTTATATATCTATCAATTATGGTTGAAGTGTCTGTCACAAAACCTTCGCCGATGATAAAATCAATCTTCCCTTTTATAGCTGGGTAGGCACGAGAAGCTATTGTCGTCCCCATGGACATACCCCAGATCCCTATTTGTTGATGTTTGAATTTCTTTGAAATTTCATCAACCACTGCTTCAAGATCCAAGGCAAATTCTCTGTAGTATAAATATTCACGCTGAATTTCAAAATCGTCACTTTTGCCAAATCCCCTGTAATCAAATGTAACTACTGTATACCCTTCATTGGCTAGAATTGCGGCGTAGTAAACAAAATATGACATATTACCCGCATCAGGATATGCTAGAATGATGACCGTGTCCTTTTTGTTTTCATTGTTCGCCTCATAAATCCAAGTGTTTAATTCGTAATTGTCCTTAGTCGTGATCTTCAACTGTTCATAATTCCAAGAGACAGAATCCGGGGTCATAAAGTATTCCCGATCAGGATTTATAGCAGAAACCTTACTGAATGCTAATAAGAAAATTACTGAAGTCAGAAATAGTACTGTTTTTTTCATGCACCTGTCGAGTTCTGTTACCTATCAAATTTATTAGAAATTCTATCCTTATAAAAAATCGTACATTTTGGCAACTTTAGCGAACAAGTACAAAAGTGCCTCTTTTCTCCTCGCGCTGTGTTATTTTATCCAGGGTGTAATAATATTTGACCATATAGACATAAGATCCGATGGGAGCCTCTTTCCCGTTTATTCTGCCGTCCCAGCCAGTATCTCCGTAATAAACCAGTGTTCCCCAACGGTCATATATCCATAGTTCAAAACTGACCGTGCAATGGGATACGCCTTCATAAATCCCCGGAGCTTGCCTGGAGTCGAAGCCGGTTGGCATCCTGATCATGGGAACGGTTTCGCTCACTTCAATGGCCTTGATGACCTGGCTGCACCCCTTTTGGTTCCTGATCGTGACCGAGTAAAATCCTGCTGATAAATTTTCTGCGATTGGGCCATCTAAGTTGGGATCATGCTGCCATTCATAGGTATAAGGACCGTGGTCACCAAGTAGTTTAAGTTCGATTGTCCCAGAGGATTCGCTGGCGCAGGCTACGTTTGTAACCTGCGCATTGGCCAATGGCTCAGCCACTTTAATGGGTATTTCAGTAGATATACCCACACAAGAAGGATTTTCTGTGCCATAAACGGTGTAGCTAATTCCGGCTTGTATTCCGGGTTGGTCCCAAATTACTTGGATTTCATGGCTTCCCTGTCCTGAAACAAGTTTACCCCCGGTAACCGTCCATTCATACGCTCTTCCCTGTACGTGGGCTTCAACACTGTAAGTGTGGGCCAATCCAGGGTCAAAGCACACTTCCTCCGGACCAATTGGTCTTAGCGCCTGAAGATCGGAGTCAACCTTCACTTCCAATTCCACTGGGCGACCCGGGCAGCCATTTTCAGTATAGGGTGTCATGATGAGCTTTGCATCGGGATTGGTTGGACCCCACCTGACCAAGACAGAGTCTACGTAGCTTTCCAGGATTTCCCCTCCAATAGCTTCAAATTTAGTTTCGGTGATATCCTGCTTGTCCACCAACCGGTACATTACTTCCTCGATATAGGGACATACAGTGGTATGCCCGACCAATTCGGCTTCTGGGTTCATTACTTCCACTTCAAATGTGGACTCATCCCCGTCTTCACACGATCCAGTGGATGCGGTGACACTGATCATATACTTGCCAGGCCTGGTAAAAGTATGAGAGGTATGTTGACCTGTTTGGGAGGGACTACCGTCTCCAAAGTCCCATACAAAATACGTGAAATCGGAAGCACTGGTACTGATGCTCCATTCCCCTTCCTGATCAAGACAGGCCACTTTGTCGCCAATTACTTCAAATTCATATTCTGATTGGATATCGATGTCTAGATTACCCAATGCTGCTCCGGCAGCATAGCCATAAGACTCCCGGAATCCAAAACCATAAACATATGCGGCAAAGCCATCCGGGTTGGTCAAATGGTGCACACCTCCTGATACCCTGATCCTGGCAATCTGAAAATCGGTATCGCCAGGCAATGGTTCAAAAAATCCTCCTATGTTGTCGCCATCAAGAGACGTATTGTGCTGTGTACCAGCTTTCACTACTATGTTGACATAATGGTTACTAATGTTAGCCATTTGGAAGGAATTGAAAACCAGATCTTTTAGAAATTGCTCAATCGGACTGTAGGTAATCATAAAGGGGTCTCCGAAGTTGGCAAGTTCCGGAATACCGTAATCATTACATCCCACACCTTTCGAAAATACGGTGACAGATGAGGGTTTCGATGTTTCAATTTTTCCCGATTCGTCCGCACGGAAATTGATTGTCAGAAATTGCCCCTTGTGAATGGTCCCTTGAGGTATTCCGTTAAGACTGACTTCAGTGCCGTCCTCCGAAGCCAGTACTTTAACCAACTCTCCTGATGTCCTGTCTTTCAGTGCGATATGTACGAAGTGTTTGCCCCAGGAACTGACTGGATATGCTTGCTGGAAAAGATTGTCACATGCCTCACAATCTCCCACCCAAGTACACATGCTCCCTCCAAATACAGCAATTTTTTTACAGTCGTTTTCATTATCATCTACTATCCGTACCCTGGAACCTGTCAAATCTTTATCTGCTTTGATTTGGTAACTTTGCCCCCGATTAAGTACAATAATAGACGGGATCCCGGCCTGGTTGCCACTGACCGAATTTACCGTAGTGGTGATTTCTATTTTGGTATTGTCCTCTGAGGCCACCACCAGTAGGGTACTGGGAAAAGGACTGACTTCCTGATGCGAGGTGATGTAATAATCTTTTCCCAAACTCCCAACAGGCAAAACCACTGTACCATCAGTAGTTCTGAACATTTCGTTGAAAGCATGGACCGCAATTTTTCCAGTGGCCTTGATAAAAATACCTTTGTTTTCCACCATTCCTGAAGTTCTGTGCACCAGGTTAAGATTACCTGAATTCACCCGGAATTCATACTGTTGGCCTATATTCAAATCAAACGACGATGAGCGACCGAGGTATTCTATCACCCCTGAAGTCTTTTCACTAGCTGTTATGATTAATACAACGTCACTGTAACTACCATCTTCCTCAAGATTCTCCATGAATCCGACCCAAAATTCGGTACCAATAGTCGAATTTTGCCCCATGGCCATCTGCCACGAGCTGATAAACAACAGAAGCGAAAGAAAATATCTACAGGGCATTACCGTATAGACGATATATAGTGGATTGACTCCAAGTAATTATACTCAGAAAGCAAAATAATGCCAGGATGTGGCAAGGGACGCATGATCCTTATTTCCATTTAGCAACACGTTACTGCATGCCGGGAATCATATTTTCGAAGAAAAATCGGCGCCGGAAGGAGTCTTAGTTTGATCCTTCACTCCAGCGGTCATTATCTTGGTATTTGAGTCGCCGATATCAATGTATAGACAAATTAACTTACTGTTGACCGTGAAGTTTCGGTAATCATTGGCATTCGCATGCAATGGTTACCATAATTATTCAGTTTTGTAAATTCAAAGATAATAAGTCCAATAAATTTTAAACTAAAATCACTATAAAAATAATTATCGCTGATTTTTCACTTAAAAATTTAGAATAAATATCTGAGTATTAGTCACAGAAACAGTTTTTGTCCTTTTTTCTTGTGTGCTGTATTCTTGGGTTTTGGAATTCTTGTTTACTTGACTTTCCCAATCAATTATTATTTCTGTTCAAAACACTAATTACCAATTTTTTCACCATTTCCATTTCTTCAGGTTTGCTTGATGCAATGAAGAGCGTTAAGCTAGCAAGTGCATCATTGCTGATGATCGAAATCCCTTCGCTGTTATGAAGTAACTCATTGGACTGCAAAAAGAGAAGAAAGCAGGCTGCAGCTATTCGCTTGTTTCCATCTACAAAACCATGATTCTTCACGATCAAGTATAGGAGGGTTGCAGCTTTTTCTTCCAGGGTAGGATAGAAGTCTTCTTCACCAAAACCTTTGCTGATTTGAGCTATTGCACTTTCAAAGCTGCCATCTTTTTCTTTTCCAAATACACCAGATTCAAAATCTGATCTCATTGACCCTATTACCTATTGATAGTGAGATAATTCAGGGTAAGTTGCTTTTCTCTTGCTTAACCCATTTTTATCTAGATTCTCATGATCATAATCATCTAGCAACTCTAGTCCTTTTGCAAAGTAATTCAGCCATTCTAAATCTAAGTTCTGATCTTCTTCTTTTCGCTGAATTGCTCTACTTAAAATCCGTATTCCATTCTTAAGGGTTTGGACTTCCTGTTGCTTCTGTGCAAGTCTATTTTTATTGATCGCATAGCCTTGCAACAAATAGTCTTTTAGTGGTCCAGATTCGGAATTGGGTTCCTTGATGTTATTTCACTCGGTAGCCTACTGATATAATGACGTCTAGGTTATAATGCTCAGTATTTGTAGTTTGCGTCTTTCCTTTGATTGCACCGGGGAGAGTGGTTGTCGCAAATTTTGCGACAACCACTCAAAAAACGACCGTTTTTTGAGACTATTTCTGGTAAGGACATCGCCCTTTAAATGCCCCTATTTTTATTCCCATCATCTCATTGATCAAAATCTCATAAATCCATTTACACACCTTTTATGAGACGGTACTAGCCGAAGTATAGATGATCATAAATAGATTTTCACATCTTTCAATTCTCGCGCATTCGTAGAATTGGAAAAGTAAGAACCAGCCAAAGCCGTTTTGCCTATTTATTTTTGTGTATTATAGATGAGATAAAAGATATGCTTTTGTCTCATATATCTTGCTTTATGAGAAGCAAATGAGTTTGTGCATATTTCATGATATACAAGTTTCCTATTGGTTTACGATATCAAGCAAAGGTTCAAATATGTACAGAGATGCTCTCCTGCCAGATCCCTTCTCAATACATTTGATTATCTGATTGGTTTCCATTGCATTAAGTAACCGTGAGGCAGATGCTCTAGGCACTCCAGACTCTTCATAAAATCTTCCACTATTGAAAACTGGATGATTAAAAATAAAGTCCAGGCAACTTACAGCAAATTGAGAGTGCGTTGCCGTCACTATTCGCTCTTTCATGGAATCGTAAAGTGCCACTATTTGGCGAGTTTGATCATTGTTTTTCTTTGCCTGACTAATAATCGCTCCCAAAAAAAATCTAATCCAATTTGTCCAGCTCCCTGTATCGGTGATATCCTTCAGCGCATCATAATAATCACGGCGATGATTCTCCAAATAGTCTGAAAGATAAAATACAGGCTCTCTGATAATATCTTTATCAAATAGAAATAGAGGAATCAGAATTCTTCCAATCCGTCCATTACCATCCAAAAATGGATGTAGTATTTCAAATTGGGCATGGATAATTGCCAACTGTACAAGGGGATCTTTTTCTTTAAAATGGATGTACTTCTCCCAATCATCCAAGCCATGAAGCATATCCTGAACTGTGGGAGGAACAAATCTTGCAGTATCCATGGTGCTTCCCGGAGATCCTATCCAATTTTGGATTTTCCGAAATTCACCTGGAGCCTTATTCTCTCCGCGGACATCTTGCATTAGCACAGCATGCATTTCACGAATCAATCGAAGAGATAGGGGTAGGGAGTCAAGTCTTGATTTTGCTGCCAATAAGGCTTTCCTATAATTAATAATCTCTTTAATATCTCCTTGTTTTTCTGAAGATTGGACTTTATCAGCCTCATATTCCAACACTTCTTTTAGTGTAGCCTGTGTACCTTCTATTTTGGAAGATAGCACGGCTTCCTGAGTGCGAAGAGGTGAAAGCAAAACTTCTGGATTGATGATAGACTGAAGTAGCCCGTCATATCGGGCAAGCTGGCGATTGGCAGTACTCAGTAAATCCACAATAGCTGCCCAGTCTAAGTTCGTCGAAAGAAGTTCTTGTGGTTTGTACGGTTTCATTTGTATCTCATCTATGCAACACAAGATAGTGTTGTGTCTCATTATTTCAAAAATATGAGACACAAATTGTTTTGTATCTCATCGATGAGACACTAAACTCTTGATCCAGCGCTACGCTTGGTTTTTACTTTCCATCACAAAGCTGTCACAGTCTGTAGTTGTTCTTCATCTTGATCATCAAACAACCGTCAAATAAGGATCGGCTGATTACCAGTATGCTATATTATAAAAGAGAGGGAGGATCAAATGGCCATCAAATAAGTTTTTGTGGTTCTACCCTTAAGTTAGTGGGGATATAGATCTAATCCATAGTGAAAAAATAGTATAGCGCTTCTAAAATTTATGAATGTTCGATAACCTCTCCCTACCGTTTTAAGCTCTTGGATTTTTCCATTTAATCGCTCAGCCATTGCATTGGAGAGGTTATTTATCAATGCATTGACCACCCCTGAGATATGGTTGTTAAACATGGTCACAACTTTGTCTATTTCTTTGATTTTTCTTTTGGTTGCATCAACTGCCCATCGGTTAAACAATTGCCATGCGAACAGTTTGCCTGAACTGAACAACTCCTTGAAATTTTCCCGTACCTGCCATGCTTTGCTGACCTCATAATTCGCACCAGCGTTTGCCTCAAACTTTATCCGTTGTTTCTCTGTGTGGTTTTCGGGATTCTTAAGTAAAGCATACCGGGTGTTTTTGAGCTCCTCATGCTGTTTCACTTCTCGTCGGCGCACTTGATCAATGGCTTTTTTGAGGTACACCATCAAGTGAAACCGATCGTGTGAGATCGAAGCGTTGGGAAGGAACTCTTCTGCTGAATTGATATAGGCCGGCCACATATCCATGCTGATAGCGGTTACCTGGCTAAGCTGTGTTTCGGTAAATACCCTGCTAAACAATGACTTGCAAGCCTCCTTCGTTCTATCTTCTTCCACGTCCAGCACACATCCGGAAGCGGGATGACTCAGCACGGTGATGTAATGATGGCCCTTCTTGAATGATTTTTCATCGAGACTCACCTGATCAAATACAAGATCGGTATAGCTTCTTCTAGCCATGCCTCTTTGTGTACTCAGGTGCATGATCCGGTTAACCACATTGAATCCACATCGCATCAGCTGGGCGGTCTTGGTCTGGTTTTTACTCGCCTTGAGCAAGTCTATTACCGAATGCTCGAACAGAAAGGTATGACGCTCGTTTCCCGAGGCCCAGTTGGGCTGAATAGTCTTTACTTTACCCTCAGAAGTAATAATCCGGGGCAATTCACACTTGATATAAGTTTTGTATTGCAGTGTATCCAAGTGTCTCCATTTACGTGCTGGCGCATGATCATAAATTTTGCAGAGTTCACCTGATTGGGGATCTTCCAACTGCTCCAATAAACAGTCTATTTGAATGATAATTTCCTCTTTAGAAAAATCCGTATCAACTGATTTGACTACCCACCCATCTTCTAAATCTAGTATTTTTGTGAAGAAATTTTCCGTAAACATCTTTTTGCTCAAAGTTAGTCATTCCATTAAATTCGGGGTAGAACCATTTTTATTAAGGAAATCGCTGTTGTCCAATTATCCTGATGATCCTAACTTCATCTTCAATTGAAAAATAAATTGTGTGAGAACTATGTACGCAAAATCGATAACCGGGTCTAATTTCTGTAGCAGATGGATACATTTCAGGCCTTTCCACAATTCTCTCAAAAGCGTTTTCCAATGAGGAAAAGTACTTTTCTGCCTGTAATTCTCCAAAATTGGATAATCCATACAAATAAATATGGATTAGGTCTTCTTCCGCTTCACGGGTGAGTGAAAATATCATTAGGCTTTTCGCGCGCGTCTTTTGGCTTCTTCTAAAATCTCAGCCATGGATTTTTGAGACAGCCCGCTTTCCTCACCTTTAATTAGCTCATTTCTTAGCCAAATACGCTCTTCTTCCTGTTCTCTCTGATGCCGGATCAGATCATTTATCAATTCGCTTTTGCTGGCATATTCATTTTCCTGAACCTTCTGTTTCATCCAGCGGTCATTTGGTTCATTTACTGTTATAGTTTGTCTGGCCATAGTGCAGTGTAGTTATGGTGTAATAATACACCAATTAAATACAATTATCAACGTTAAAGTTCCTGAACAGCTACTTTGTGAATATTATCTACTATATGATCACTTTTAGGAACGTATTAAGTGGTTGTCTCAAATTTTGCGATAGCCAGTTAATTGATCAATTTTCAGGACAATCTTCTTTAAGTTCGGTTCTAACCAATTCTTTACCTGCATTCCTTTCACCCTTCCAAAAAAGCTTTTTCTTCTTATTTCTTAAATGTTTAGCCCATTCTCCAGAAACAGTTATATGTCCTCTTTTCTTGTGTGCCATAATCCTGGGTTTTTATAATTCTTTTCTACTTGACTTTCCCGATTAATTACGATTCCTGTTCAGTACACTGATAACCAATTTCTTCACCGTGTCCATTTCTTCAGGTTTACTTGAAGCGATAAATAACGTTAAGCTGGCCAGTGCATCATTGCTAATGATTGAGATTCCCTCTTTATTATGCAGTAAATCGTTTGACTGCAAAAAGAGAAGAAAACAAGCTGCTGCAATTCGTTTGTTTCCATCTACAAAACCATGATTCTTGACGATCAAGTATAGCAGGGTAGATGCTTTTTCTTCCAGGGTAGGATAGAAGTCCTCTTCACCAAAACCTTTGCTGATCTGTGCTATTGCGCTTTCAAAGCTTCCGTCTTTTTCTTTTCCAAATACACCGGATTCAAAATCTGATCTCATCGATGCTATTACCTCTTGATAGTGAGCTAATTCAGGGTAACTAGCTTTTCTCTTGCTTAATCCCTTTTTATCCAGGTTCTCGTGATCGTAATCATCCAGTAACTCCAATCCTTTTGCAAAGTAATTCAGCCATTCCAAGTTTTGATCTTGTGCTTTTTGTTCAATGGCATGGCTTAATATGCGGATGCCATCTTTTAGAGTTTGTACTTCCTGTTGTTTCTGAGCAAGTCTATTTTCATTGATTGCATAGCCCTGCACTAAAAAGTCTTTAAGTCTCTTGGTTGCCCACTGACGGAATTGGATTCCTTGTTTGGAGTTGACTCTATAACCCACCGAAATGATCATATCCAAATTGAAGTGATCAATTTTTCTGTCAATATTCCTTTTCCCCTCAAGTTGAACTATCCGGAAATTCCGGATAGTTGAATCCTTCTCCAATTCCTGGGTTTTATATATTGTCTTGATATGCTCACTTATTGTTCTTACATCTTTACCAAAAAGTTCTGCCAATTGCTTTTGATTTAGCCAAACGGTGTCTTGCTCAAACTTTACCTCAATCTGAGTTTGGCCATCACTTCCTTGATAAATTTCGATTTGGTTTTCCATTTTAAAATTTGATACCATTATTTCGGAATTCCCGTATAATATGCTTCGGATTTAATCCGTTTTTCATGTCAATTATCTCTTCAAATGATCCTGTCTAGCATGATTGCCGATAATGATAAAAGTGAAATTAATTTTTTAAATTTATCTATGAGAAAAATTGCATTTACTTTTGGTTTATTCTCCTTGATTGGGTGTAAGGAAGTAGAAAAACCCCTTATGGATCCGTATGGCATTTATACTGTAGAATCCATGGTTTCGTCTATTCCGGTGGATTTCAGCGATACAGGTGAGCAAATTACCGAGCACGCGGCTAATTTTTTAATGTGTGGACCAGGAGAATTTTCAATAGAATGGCGTCTGAATAAGCAAACTCCAATTATGGATTTTGATACATTCATGTTTTGGGATTGGTTCAACCCAAAAACAGAGGAGTGGGAAATTATTAAGGGATGTGGATTTTCACGTAGGATTGTGAATCAGAAAGAAAATGGCGATTTGGAATTGATGTTTTACGGGGGTGAAGGAGCTAATTCAACAAACCCAAAAAGTTTTCTTGATCAATTCGAAGTATTAAGCTTGGACTATTTTCCAGAGGATAAATCCATCCGTATGGAGACACGCCAAAAGGTGTATGACTTTTTTACAGAAGAATATGTCGAAACTGAAATTGACTATTTGTTTTCCTTTTCAAGGCCTGTTTTTTCAATACCAAATTAGGGAATATATCAACAAAGAATTCCATATACTTCTTTCTTAATTTTTATATGAGCTATAGAAAGTCATTCTATAACTCATATTTTTTGTATTTTTGAGCTATAGAATTAATTTCAATAGCTCATGAAATGGATTTGGGAGAGGTCAGATTGGCCAAACTTTACATTTGACGAAGCCGAATTCACACATTTAGAACGCGAATTTCACCGAAATACGGGTTTGATTTTAGGTTCGCTTAGAAAAGTGGATTTATTTCCCGATACAGAATGTGTAACCTATTGATAAATAAATAATTAACCATAAAACGGTACAAATACGGTACAAAAATCAAATATTCTTGATTTTTTTAGGCTTATTTCAATATTAAATTGAATTGTTTGAAGTATAGAGTTTTGTTAGGATTCCAGGATTTGAGTGCAACTTTTCTAAGTTATTATGGAAATTATAGAAGTCAATTTCAAGGTTAATTGTTACAAATATTTTTTTAACTCTTTTCTTATTTCTTGATCTAGTTCTACAAAATTTCTCATGTTCTCAGAAATTTTATCTCCTATAAACCTAGGAAGTTTTGTGACAATATTATTGAATTCTACAATTAAATCATTTTCAGGAATGTTAGGTGCTTTTTGATTTAGAATTTCCAAATAGGCTAGGGTATCTAAAAATTCTGACTGAATGGATCTTGCTGCTCCATTTTTATCAAAATGCAATTCCCATATTCTTTGATTTCCTAATACATCAATTTCTTTTTCAGTATTTACAAATAGCTTCGTTAATTTATCTTCCTCTGGAATATTATCACATATTTGATAAATTTTATTGATAGTCCTAGCAAAGGATTCTGGTAAATTTCCAAATTTAATTTTGAATTCCTTCTCTTCAATTTTTTTTGTGGGTGAAGTATTCAATATCTCTCTTATATATTCATTTAAGTCTAAGTTTTGTCTTACTATTTCTTTAGCAGTGGAATGAGTTTGACTTTTCTTTTGTAGAATAAATTGTTGGTAAGCTAAAAACCCAGCCACAACAATGAAAACTGTTTGAATTGTAATCATAGCAGAATCCCAGATGGAGGTAGAATTCTCGATCAATTTGTAAAGTTGGTCTAGTGTCATTTTCTATTTCTATTCAATACACTTATCACCAATTTTTTCACCGTATCCATTTCTTCTGGCTTACTGGATGCTATAAATAAAGTCAAGCTCGCAAGTGCGTCATTGCTGATAATTGAAATTCCTTTGCTATTATTTAAAAGATCATTTGACCGCAAAAAGAGAAGAAAGCAAGCTGCTGCAATCCGTTTGTTACCATCTACAAAACTATGGTTTTTGACAATGAGATAGAGTAGGGTGGCTGCTTTTTCTTCCAGGGTAGGATAGAAGTCCTCTTCATCGAAGCCTTTGCTGATTTGTGCTATTGCACTTTCAAAGCTTCCGTCTTTTTCTTTTCCAAATACACCAGATTCAAAATCTGATCTCATGGATTTGATTACCTCTTGATATTCTGATAATTCAGGGTAGGTTGCTTTTCTTTTACTTAATCCTTTTTTGTCCAGGTTCTCATGATCATAATCATCAAGTAATTCCAAACCTTTTGCAAAATGATTCAGCCATTCAAAATCCAAGTTTTGGTTTTCTTCTTTTTGCTGAATTGCTCTACTTAAAATTCGAATACCATCTTTTAGAGTTTGGACTTCCTGCTGTTTCTGGGCTAGCCTATTTTCATTGATTGAATAGCCTTGGATAAGGTAGTCTTTTAACCGTTTGGTTGCCCAGATTCTGAATTGGGTACCTTGGTTCGATTTTACTCTATACCCAACTGAAATGATTACATCTAGGTTGTAGAAGTTTATTTTTCGGGTAACTTTTCTTTTACCTTCTTGCTGAACTGTCAAGGATTCCTTGACAGTTGCAGTTTTATCCAATTCTCCTTCCTTATAGCAGTTACTGATATGTAAACTGATGTTTTGCTTAGTTTGATTAAACAAGCTTGCCATATGATCTTGAGAAAGCCAAACAGTTTCCTGTTCAAATTTCACCTCAATTTGGGTCTGGCCATCAGTCCCCTGATATATTTCGATTTGGTTTTCCATTCTAAACTCTAAAATTTTCTACTACACGCATTTCGGCATTTCCGACTTAACACCTTCTCTTTTATTTAGGCAACTTACTATCTTTCTCGCTAATGGGAATCAATATATGACCAAACATACTAAGGACACGATTGACCTTGGATAGGTTTAGATTTTCCTTTCCTTGTTCTATTTTCCTGATTACTGTAAGTGCAACTCCAGCTTTATCGGCAAATTCTTCTTGAGTCATCCCCAACTGCTTTCTTCTGGATTTTACAAATTCTGCTATTTGATTCATTCTATATGTATTTGCATATAAATTTAGACGAAAAGCTTAAATTATATGCTTTTGGATATAATTATTCCTGACCAAGTTTAAATGAGCCATAGAAATTCACTCTATCGCTCAAATTTTCGGAAATACTGAGCTATAGAAATAAATCAAATAGATCATATCATGGATTTGGATCGGGCAATTAGGTTAGGTTTGAAAATTATTTTGAAATCAAACGACACATAATTTTAACTCTAAATTTTAACCATCAT
This sequence comes from Algoriphagus resistens, assembly GCF_001442615.1. Classification (GTDB taxonomy): domain Bacteria; phylum Bacteroidota; class Bacteroidia; order Cytophagales; family Cyclobacteriaceae; genus Algoriphagus; species Algoriphagus resistens. The sequence continues at coordinate 34,889 of NZ_LMXN01000002.1, forward strand.
GGATTTCAGCCAAATTTCCACCAGAAAAATAGTTATCGATATTCTTGATATGAAGGAAAGAGCTAAAACTCTACTCCAGAAGGACAATGCATTCAATAAGTTTCTAGAAGATCTATTGAACTTGGATGTAGACCAGGAATATGAAAATGGATATCCAACATTAAAAGATATCTCAAAAAGACTCGATATCAAATACGATAGGCTCAGAAGATACCTACAGGATATTTATAAGATACTTGTTGAAAATGAGGATGATATTTTCTTCTCTTTTCAAGAAGTGGAATATACTTTTTATGTATTCGGAAGGAGGGATCATTCAACTTCATTTACAACAAAAACCCTCCCTGTGATCCCTAGACTAGGAGAGACCATAGATTTACCATTTTTCAATGCATATTTCGGTAGCTCTACTTTTTATGTGAATAATGTAAGCTATGAGTTTTCTGGGGAAATGCAGAAAGTGTTCTTTGATCTTAGACAAGGCTACTTTAATCCATACTGGCACTTTAGAAAAGCCCAAGCTGAAGAAGAAGGTGAATTATCTTTTGATGATTTGATGAACTTAAATGAATACCAGCAAAAAGCCAAACTAGGATTGGGTGGATATAGGGCTTGGAAGTAAAATTAGATGACTTGATAATTATCTAAGAAATCCTGACTCCTGGTCAAAAAGAAAGCAATCCATAGGGCCTTTCCTGAACGCCTTAAGATTCATTTTCTGATTTGATCAAGAATTAGGGATTTCAAATACCATATCCTCTTTAATTAAGTCTGACACATTCAGGGTAGGCAACATGTATTTTTCAAAACCAGTTTTTTCCAATTTCGCGTGTAAAACCCCTCGTGCTGTACCAATTGTTAAAACTGTCAAGTGAGTAAGAAATCCCTTTGGTATTATGTATTTTCCTGATTCAGAATCAAGAAAACCATCAAAGGATTCTTTTTCAACATCAAATCCACATGTCAATTTCAGGACAATAAATGGGGATTCCTTACACTTAAACAATATTGAAAAACGTACCGAAACAGTATAGGTTTCAGGGTCAACTTCGAAGCCATACCCGGTTTCTACTTTTACATTTTCTTCCTTATTGTAACATTCCTTAATTGTTGCAAATTCATCGGTTGAGATCCCTTTTAGGTTGAATGTTACTTGCTGACTTGCCATGAGTTAAGCTACTTTTAAATAAGGATAGGTCTCTTGAATTGCCGTAGAAACTTCTACAGTTGAGGGATTGGACTTTGTTACGGTTTCTCCCATAAGGTGAAATGATATCGAAATCCCTGTTTTATTTTTTTCTTGAACAACTTGTTTTTGTTGAACCAAGGCAGTTTTCAATTCAATGTTTTGATGGTAAAATGCTAATACCTCTTTTTTTACAAGAACTTCGTCACGCTTAGGGGAAACAATTAATTTTTCACCTAGAACAGATTCAATTTTGGCTATGCTTTTTAAGGTAAAATTATGGGTGCCTTGCATCCATTTACTGATTTCAGATTCTTTCTTACCCATTAAATTGGCTAGATCCCGTTGGGTTCTACCTTGCTTTTCGAGTAAATCATGGATTCTGTTGACAATGTCAAAAGAATGATCTACATAACGCTTCACTTCATCACTTACTTGAATTGATTCGAAAATTGCGCTCATAACTAGGGTTTATTTTGTGTAAAATGTCAAATCTCCGGAAATATTCTTTCCAGTAATTTCAATCTGATCATTTTCTAATTTTTTGTGAATCACAAATGCTAAGGTATTCATTGCTTCGAAATGGGGATATGCATCCGGACTGTCTTGAACTTTTTGAGATGACTTGATTCCTCCATTGCCTAAAATCACTAATTCATCACTAATTCGGTAACAATAAAGCCGAAGCTTCGAAGTTGTGATGGGAATTGCTTTTGCAGATCTCTCAAGTCTAAAATGCCTTTCCAGGGCACCTGATTCCTTTCCAATTTTCTGGATCCAATACGCGATAGTTTCAATATCTTTTTGATAAACAGGATCATCTTTGAAGCGAATAAAGAATTCGTCTGTTTCATTCATTCCCTTTCCATCTTCTTCTATGGTATAGAATTGGGTTTTTCCGAAACTGAGGTATGTCTTTATTTCAAAGTAACGCTTCACTTTTAAGTTAAGTTTACAAATGTATCAAAAATTTATTGAGATAAGCAAGCTTATCATTTTGAAAATTGGGATTCCCATTCAATCTTTCTTCCTTTTTGGGCCAAGAGGCCATCGGTTTTCATGGTTTTAATTACCTGATTTTAGGATTCCGGTTTTGGAGTTTTTAAAAGCATAGCAATCCCAGCATTCAAATGAGTTCCACTAAGGATAATTAAAGTGATTAGGAGCATTCTAAGTATTAAAATTCAAATGAAATAATAAAGGTTAATCTGATTTTCTAGGATTAATTCCTGGTCAAAAACTTTTTAAGACTTTTGCTTTAAATATTTCCCGCGTTGAATCCCTTTAAAATTAGTTTTATTGTATTGGAGGATTTTTCTTAGGTTTTCTTCCTCTTCACTTAAGCATGGTGCCAAGTCGAAGGCGATACGATCTTTTTGTATTTGATCAGGAAATGCATCTTTTAGGACGAAAAAACATTTTGGTTCTCCATTTGAAACCCCAATTACATAATCCATTTTTTTACATCTAGCTAAGCTAAGTTTCCAAGCTCTTTGTGTGGCTTCGATATAAGTTTTTCCCTCAGCCAAAGATTTTCCAATATTCACTAATATGATCATAGATTTTATTTTAAAGTTGTCATTTCCAAAAAACTACTAGGTCAAATTTTTCAATTGTTTAAGAGACTAAAAATAGATTTAATAATACTCCTTGATATAAGCATAAGCTCTATCAAACAACATCTGATCTTTGATCTTGTATTTTGCCCATAGGACCTTTCTTAATGAGCTCTGAATTTCTCTTTCACCTTGATTGGAGTCTTGCCAACCAGGAAAACGAACTACTCGAACAATAGCATCAATGTCTGTTACAATTCGCTCCACAACTGCGGGAGTTTGATCTGTTTTCAATTCCAAAAAGAGTTCAGTCAATGCTGCTTGAGGAGTTTTCTCTTGTATTAGGTCTTCTAATTCCTTTTCTGCTTGCACAGTTTCCTTGGCTAGTTTGCAAAGCTCTTTCACAAATTCAATGGAAGATATCAAACCCTGTTCTGCTTTATTTCGAAGCTCTTCCAAACGGTCACTTAGCTTTTTGAACTTTGGATTGCCAGCATGTTTCTTAAATCTTTTGACCAGGATCTTCTCCAGTTTCTTGGCATTCTTAGGATCAGGGTTGTTGAAAATTTCTTCTATCACATCTGCATCCAGAACAAATTCTTCTAGCTGGTGAACTTCTCCGACATGAATATTCTCATGTATGAGTTTGGTGGTTTGAGCACCCAATGAAAACCAAAGTAGCTTACCGATATTATCAGAAGCTGGTCGAACAGATTCAAATACTTGGGATAGCCATTTATAATCTGAATTGTAAAGATCCAAGATGTTGTCAGGGGAGAGGGACTCCCATAGCTTTGAAAGGAATTTGAAATCCTTTGCAAAGGCATCCTTTTTCTCATCTGTTCGGATTGCATTCTGAGCCGCTTCCAATCCCTCAAATCCTTCAATAGTTCTATCTACTCCTTCAAAATGACTCAATGTATCGCGCATTGCTTGAGGTAATTTTCCTCTCAACTCTGACAAGTTCGAGATCACTGCCTGCACACTTTTTTCATCAAATTGTAAAGCCTTGGCAGTATCATCAAATACCCCAAAATAATCCACAATTCGGCCAAATGACTTATTGGGATAGAGTCTATTCGTACGACAAATTGCCTGGAGTAAGGTATGATCTTTAAGTGATTTATCCAGATACATGGTCTGTAGAATAGGAGCATCGAAGCCAGTTAGCAATTTGGCAGTCACAATGATAAACTTTAGATCAGATTGTGTATCATTAAACTCATCCACAATTTTCTCCTGCTTGCCTTTATCCATTGCCCATTTCTGCTTGAACTCGGGTTTATCATTAGCTGTAGTTGACATCACAACTGCACTAGCTTCTTCTGGGAAATATTGATCTAATGCCTCTTTATATTGTACACAAGCATATCGGTCAGGAGTAACAACCATGGCTTTAAATCCATGAGGAGCTACTTTTTCATTAAAATGGGTAGCAATATCGGCAACTATCTTTTCCACTCTCTCAGGAGACTTTAGAAAGGCTGCCATCTTTGCTGACTTCTGATTTAATGCATCCGCTTCTTCATCAGTTAATGCAACTTCATCCTGAAATTCCTTGAAAGCCTTATCTATGGTTTCCTTATCCACGTGCACATCTACCAAACGTGGTTCAAAATGCAAGGGTAGGGTAGCATCATCACGAATAGAATCCTGAAAAGTATAGCGAGACATATAGCCTCCTGTATCTTCTTCGGAGCCAAAAGCCCAAAAAGTATTTTTATCCGCTTTGTTTACTGGAGTTCCTGTAAGACCAAAAAGAAAAGCATTTGGCAGGGCAGCTCGCATCTGACGGCCCAAATCGCCTTCCTGCGTTCTATGCGCTTCATCAACCAATACAATGATATTCTCCCGAGTATTCATGTTTGGTTTTGCATCGCGAAACTTATGAATCATCGACACAATTATCTTACGGGTATCGCGTTCAAGCATTTCCTGCAACTCACTGATATTTTCCGTAGTTTCTACATTTGCAATATCCGCAGCATTGAAAGTGCCGCTGATCTGGGTATCCAAATCTGTCCGGTCCACCAGAATGATAACAGTAGGACTTTTAAGCTCTGGAGTTCTCCTCAATTTTTGCGCTGCAAAAACCATCAGAAAGGACTTGCCCGAACCTTGAAAATGCCAAATCAATCCTTTCTTGATTTTACCTTCTTTTACACGCTCGACAATCTTATTGGCTCCTTCATATTGTTGGAATCGTGGAATAATCTTGATTCTCCTTTTCTTTTTGTCTGTAGAAAACAATGTGAAATTCCGAAGGATGTCCAATAATCTAACGGGGTTCAATAAATCCGAAAGCTCTTTTCCAACATCTCCAAGTCCTAATCTTTTTGCTAAAGCATCATCATCATTCTCCAAACGCCAAGGTGCCCAAAATTCCAATGGACATCGGATAGCTCCATAAAAGAGTTCCTTGCCTTCAGTTGCAAATGATAGAATGTTTGGTACAAATAATTGAGGAACCGTATTCTCATAGATTTCATGGATCTCATGAGCTCCATCTAGCCAACTTACAGAAGGACGAATAGCAGTCTTCGCTTCACCTACTACCATTGGAATACCATTAATCAGCAATACGATATCAGGGATTTTCGTTTCCCGATGATGAATTCTATACTGATTGGTAGCTACATAGGTGTTATTTGATAGGTTATCGAAATCAATCAAATGAACCGGAACGTGACGATTGTTTTCACCAAAAGGCATGGTCCTTTCACCGCACATCCACTTAAAAAATTCTTCATTTGCCTTAACCAATCCAACTTGAGGAACAGCGATTAAAATCGCTCTTAGTTTATAGATTATCTCATCAGCCAATTCAGGATTTGCCGAAATCTCAGGATTCAAGCGAATCAAAGCGGACTTCAGCTCGGATTCTACCAATACTTCATTCACTCCACGCTGAATATCCTTGGCAGATTTATAGGCCCAAGTAGCCCCGTATGAAGCTTTGGATTCTTGAGCGCCATTATTATTCAAATTTACTCCACTGAGTTGGTGAATAATATAATGTTCTACGCTATTGAGTTCGGTGAATGACATAGGACTTCGGCTAATGATTGATGATCTCTTTTACAAAGGGACTAAAATTTAACCCTTTACCCCCAGATTTTACATCTAATAAGTACCGTTCGTCTTTATCGGCCCATATTTCTAAATCCACTGCATTTTTATCTTCTCTGATTTTAAATGTATCAGATAGGTTGCTTACAAATCCCTTTGGCAATGTAATCCAAATGGAATGATCCGTGGTGTTCAGCAATAAATGAACATCCTCATCAAATCTTGAAACATGAATATTAAACCACCACACAGCTTTGGCCTTATTGATTTGAGAATAGCTCGTATTACCATTATTCAAATTTCCTTTGAAGTGGATGTTTACATAGTTGATTAGCTGCTTTTTCTCCATTGGATTATGACCTTAAACCTTTCTCAACCAGCTGGTGAATAATATTATGTTCTACGCTATTGAGTTTGGTGAATTCCCTTTCTTGAACTATATTCTTTGTAATATAAAATTGAATTTCTAATTTTTATTTACCATTCATCCTCATTTGATTCTTCTTCAATTTTGGTAGAAAGTCTATAGTATTCCTTAAAAATATCTAAGCTTGGCTTGAGACCGTCAAAGTCAGGTAATTCAGAAAGTTCCTCATCAATAATATCGAATACTTTATAATTGGCAATTACGACGCATCTCTTGATCGATCTTGTAATGGCAACATTTAATCGATTAGGGCTATAAAAAAAGTCAAGCCTTCTTTTAGACTCCAAAGGATGCGAGTTAGACATACTGTAAATTATATAATCTCGTTCTTGCCCTTGAATCCTGTCTACAGTGTCGATAATCAATGATTCTGTTTCTTTAGTATCAATTCTACCAATGGTATCATTCAGAGCTTTTTTGATTTCCCTTACTTGCGCCCTATAAGGAGTAAGAATCCCTATGTCTTTCAAATCAACCCCATTTGAAACCAAGTCACTCACTATTTCTGCAACTATCTTTGCTTCGTAGGGAGATCTACCTTGGGAATCGAATTCGCGATGCAAATACAATACCTTCGGGTCAGAATGATTAAGAACTTCTGAAAAGTTACTACTAGACAAATACCTATGGGAAGTGCCATTCAGAATTCCTGATGTCAGTTGGTTATTGTAAAACAGGTTGTTAGGAATTCTAATCAGTTGTTCATTTAGTCGATAGGAGATAGTCAACAGAGACATATCATTAGGATAAAGCCTCACCAACCTACTAAATATTGACTCAGAAAACATGGAAAGGCCAGTTCCAGAAGGAATGATTGGATCAAGCTGTTTGTGATCTCCAACAAAAATATACTTCTCCGTTTTGGACATGACTGCTACAGCCAATGGAATACTCATCTGCGCTGCCTCATCAATCAAGGCGACATCAAATTCCCATTGGTCTAGTCGCTTTGAGGCTGGATAGCACATGCAAAATGGTGTTCCACCGATGACAATTCCCGATTTACTGAAATCATTGGAGTAATTATAGGTGCCGAGAGAAAGTCTTGTTTTCCTGGTTACAAATTCATTTCCAAGAATCTCTGCAGCCTGATATTTTTCTCCAATTTTCACAACCTTGGATGCATCTTTGATTTCTGCTGAAATGGCATTTAAAGAATTATTAATAGCTGTATGTGTCGGACCAGTTACAAAGACTTTCTTTCCAGATTCAACAAGGATTTTAGCAATATGGGCGATAGTTTTCGTTTTGCCTGTTCCAGGAGGGCCTTGGATTAAATGGAAGTTTTGAGAATTTATACCTTTCTCAATCGCCTTATTTTGAGAAGGGTTCAATACGGAATATTGAAAGCTGGAAATACTTCTATTCTCCAAACTCCCCCCAAGGAGTTTTTCGATTTTTGACAGTCTTTGGCTGTCATATTCCAAGTTTCCTGCTGTAGCTGTTAGCAACTTAAGGGTAAGGTCTGTCTTGACAATATTAATTTCCCAATTGTTTGGATTATAATTTTCAGAGTCGATGTAACAAAACTTTACGTCGAAATCATTCGGAGCAATGATGAAATTGGAAATCGTATCCTCCTTGATTTCCATTTTGAATGATTTGGTCCCATTGCTTAAAATAACCTGACCCCCTTCTCTAAATTTTGAAATGTTATTCTGACTGTAAATTTTTGCGGATCGAATAAATTTTTGGGGCTCTGGAATATAAGGACACCAATCATTAGGAGCATAGTCATAAAAATCAAAGTGCACTCTAAGATTGGTCATAGTAATCCCTTTGGCGACTCTTTCGTCAATAGGTAATCTCATTTGCTCCTCATATGCTTCATCCTCTTTTCGCTGCTGAATGGCAATCGCCTGTCTAAATTCACTTAATACTGGCATGGTTAAATTTTATGGTTTATTGATTTAAAAATGATTTCTACTTCCCTTTCCAATACTTCCAGATTGACACGATGGAACTGTTCAAAATTCTCATGCAAGACAATGAGATTCATTGAAGAAATTTTCATCCCATATTTCTTTTGAAGAATGTATCGGTAGATATTTTGTTGTAATGCATACTTGTAATAGCTTGAATTATCCAAATGGCTTAATTCAGACAAACCATACCCATATCCATATTTTTTTGGATTCCCATCGACCACCAGCTTTTTACTACGCTTCCAGTCTACAATTAAATACTGATCTGAATTTGGCTTTTTGAAAAGAGCATCCACAGTACCTGCGATGTTGTAATCCTCCAAAAAAATCCTTTTTTCCGCCTCTACAAATTCAAAGCCTTTGGCTACCACGATTTGGCTATAAAATTCATTGAACATTCCGAATTCCTTTGACTTGGATTCATGATCTTTTCCTTTTAGAAAGTACTCTATTTGCTCATGCAAATAGGTCCCCTTCTCAGCTGCTTCATCCCTGTTTTTTAAAAACTCATCCAAAACATCTTCTTCAGTTCTCCCTTCTTTTCGGGCTTTTACTGTGATAAATCGATCTATGTCAAATGGGAAAAATCGATCGATCAGTGTAGTAACGGAGATGTATTCCGCATTCCCTGTTTCGTCTTTTGGGTGGTGATAGGTATGTGTTTCGTCTTCAAAAGCAATATTATCAAGGAGGCTTGGTACCTTCCTTTTTTTTGTGCGGTGGAGATTTTCTTCTATCCCATCGATATCTTCATCTTCCACTTCCACCACGATCTCTTTAATTATTTTCTGCTTACCAAAAGACTCAATGCCCAAATATTTCTCCCGATAGTGCTCCTTTTCCCAACGCACCGCCTGCTGATAATCCCATTGCTCTTCAGGGATACAATTTGATGTTTCTTCAAGCCGGAAAGAATAGACTGAACTCAGCACATCCTTGATGTGGGTAATACATTCCTTCTCCTGAAGGTGAACCTGTCTCTCTGTAAATCGAATTACAATCCATCCGCTTTCTGTAAAAAACAAATCTCTTATATCATCCTTTTCTATTTCATGTCTTGGGAATCGATAAAATCCATCATAGGGTTCATCAATTTCAATATCTATGAATAAATTAAGTTCTCGGTGTATTAGAACAATATCTGGCTCATAGGGTTTATTAAAGTGTGGAATCGCCATATGAACATCTATTTCAACTTCCACCTCTGGGATATTGGTTAGAATAGCTTGATAAAAATCATTCTCTTTGTAACCTTTTCCCTGAGCACGTCCTTTTCTGGGAAGTTTAAGAAATGAATCTTCCCTAGGCATCTTCACAACAGGATAAGTATAAGGATCTTCTTGCTCAAAAAACTGGTTAGGATAGAATTTTATCTTCAAATCATTCGTTTGCTCCGGGTTTTTCTCGGAAAGGATTTGAATGATCTCATCCATTTCCTCGATTTGAGCGGGAGAATTGGAGTTTCTATAGGAAGATCGTCCTGGCTCTAGCGCTACAGAAGGTCGGGAAATCTTAATTTTTGCATATCCTTCTTTTTTTGAAGGTGCCGCCTTTGGAACTTTTGGCTTGATAAGCTCCACCTTCCTTACTTTCCAACCTTCACGAATTCCATTAAAGAATTCCCTCTTCTGCTCAAATTCGAGTTTTGCGGGAGAATTCACCCCAAATTCTGCCAATCGAGAAAGAAAAAACGCTCGATAAGCTCGCTGTAAAATGGAAAGTTCCCGTTTTGCCATCAAGCTAATTTTTGCTTTAAATTTATCCTTTTGATTATGTTTCGTTGGAATGTCATATTAAGAAATAGTTCTTTTAATAATTTCGATAATAGATTGAAAATCAATCGAATTTTTTAAAAGACTTTCTTGAGTCACCTCAATTCTTTCTCTTTCAAGTAGCACAAGTCTTAGTCTTGAATCAAGACTTCCATCTCTTCCGATTATCTCACAATATTTCTTATAGTCTCTAAATCCTGTGGTGAAAAGCGGAGATGAATTCATTACACTTTTGGTATAGGATTTAATGTATTCAGTTGAAATATTTTGATTAAATGGTCTTTCAATTAAGCAAATCGCAAAATCACCAGTCGAATTGATTGCCCTTTCCGCTTGACTAGGAGCAAATCTTAAAGAATTTGTCGATCCATTAGCATATGATTTAAGCTCGATAAAAAATGATTTACCGGTTTGACTATTCGTGATTTTGAAATCGAATGAACCAGATCCGGTATGCTTTAACTCCCCGTTTAATGATTCATTTTCTAAAGCTTGCAAAAATGCCTTTTCAATTTCTGACCCTACTTTTAAAAGCCATTCCATATTTTGTTTTTCAGCCAATAGGTCATCAGCGTACTTTAGCAGAGATGAAGTTGAGCCCAAAAGCTCTGCACGTGCTATTAAATCTTGGATTTCTTTTTTTGAGAGGTTTGAATTGGAAATTTGTTTCATAAGTGATTTGCTTTCTGGATCAGCAAGCATTTTAATTTCATCGACCGTAAGGTTGGAATTCCTCATGGTGAGCTTATAAAAAAGTTCATTTGATTTTTCTTTGAATGATTTCAAATACTTTTCAGCCCGCTCATCTTTGTTTGCCCAATCAATTAAGTCAAGAAGGCAATTCCTGTATTTTTCCAGGTGCCCCATATCAGGTTCAGATAAGTCACTTTTCTGAATTTCGAAGGTAATCTCTTGGATTTTACTTCCTAACTCTTCAAACTTAATAGTTTCTGCCATTGGAATTGAAATACATTCATGAACCAAATCAATTCTCCAATCTTCTTTTTCATCCAATTCAAATAGAATATCCAATAGTTTTTCATCTAAAGGATTTTCAGGTGTTCCATAATTTTTCAGGTCTTCAAATGCACAGAAATATTCATACCTATTTGGGATGATCTCTCCATGCTTGATTAGAGATTCAAAATCAGTTTTACCTTTAAGTAGTTTTATATAATTGTCAATCCATTCTTTAGCTTCTTTATTACTAATTTCTAAGCTGTCTGCTAGTCCAGAAATATTTTCAGTTTCCTCAATTTGATCATTGATTAACTCGATGTAGAACTTCAATGCATTTTCATAACGAAAATTTTCAATACGGTCAATTGAAATCAACTCCTCCTTAAACCCAAAAATTTCCTTTCCGAAATAAAAGATTTGATTCTTAAAACTGTCAGTTTTTGAATCTTTTCCAATGAGTTGTAGAATTTGAATTAAAAGATCCTTTGCATCGTCTCTTTCTTTAAACTTCCATTTGAACCTATTACCAGCAAGAGATATTTTCTCTTTTAATACCTCATTTACCTTAGCCGAAAGATCAGATAACCCGAGCTTTTCAACTGAAATTCCCGCTAATTTTATAGAGCTATGGATAATGTAGTCTCTCCAGTCATCGTCAAACGGCACTACTAAATCCAAAAACTCATCAGCAATTGGATCATCAGTAGCCTCCAAGTAAAGATCTTCTAAAAGCAAAAAATCATTGTTGTGGTTTGGAATAATAGCGTACTCCTTGAGCAATTCTGACTCCTTATTTTTTACCAAAAATTCAATAAGTTGATTTATCCATTCTCTAACCTTTTTCTTTTTAATCTTTAATAAGTCAGAGACAGCCTGAACCGATCCTAGTTCTGATAATTCAGTCAATAAATCCTCCAGTCCATAATAAATCTTTGCAGGCCATAATTCCTCTTCAGCTGTAGGCCCTACAAATTCTATCCAATCTAAAATGTTGTTATTCTGAGGTACTCTTGTTGCTCCTTTAAAAAATTTAACCAATTCATAAAAAGCAAGTTTAGACTCATGACTTGCTCCATACTTAGGAATAAAAGTCTCGCTCAAAGGTTTTATGATACCAGCTTCAGCAGTTTCAACAATTTCGGAATTATAAATAAATTCTCTATAGCCTTTGATTTGCTCTTCTATCCAAGGTTTACTAGCATCACTCCATTTTTCATCTGGAAGTTTAGAAAAAACAGTAATGAACCTATTTTTAGCATCATTTTCAATTAACCAGTCAGTAAATTTTGTGGCTGCTTCATAAGCATTTTCAATAATCTCTCGATTCTGAACTGCATCAACCCCCTCTTTACTATGAAGCAAAATACCATCTCTATCCTCTGTGGGATTAAATTTAAATCCATTTAGAATGAAAGGAAAGTGGAATTTTTGGGAACCGATCAAAGGGAAATCTCTAAAAAGTCTAGGGTTTCTGGAATCATGAGGAATTAATTTCATGTTTTCAAAATCTTCAACTTCCACAGCTAATGAGACTTCTGGAGTCGAATAAGTAATGAAATTATGATCTAGCTCAAATTCCCCATCTTTGAAGGTTGTGACAGTGAATTTCGAAACCTCATCAGTTTGATCCTTCAACTCGCTAGAAAACGAAATCTCAGATTCTTCAAGTTCGTTCAAAACTTCTACCTTTTTGATTTTTGGAAGGTAGACTAATGTTAATGGAAGAGTATTGACCAGATCCTTAAGTCCTTCTTCAGCAAAAGATAAACGCTCCTCTGTATCTAAGAAATAGGTAAAAACCGTATCGAGAGAACTTTCTTCTCGACGCAATTCATATTCAGATGCCTTTGGAAAAACCTCATCATTTTCAATATCTCGAATATGATTTAGGGCTTTTTCAATCTTTGGAAGCATTTCCTCTGAGGTATTTCCTGATCGATCTAATAATGATTTGAAGTTCCTATGAATGCCTCGATGCTTTACCACACCTTCTACTTCGATGATTTTGGATAATAAGTGGGTGCTGATAAATCCAGTCCCAAACTTCCCTGTCACTTCTTCGTCTGCATTGGTAGAGTCTTTGGAACTTACCTGTTGAATCAAACTAAAAATGTTCTTTAAGGTAAAAGGATCTCCATTGTGTTTAAAAATCAGTTTGTCTTTTGTCAAAATGAGCTGAATTGAAACCCTCTCAAATGCTGTATTGGGTACATCTTTGGCATTTTGGATTAATTCCCAAACCCAACGCTTAGAAGAATCACCTGGGTTGTTTTCTACCTTACTTAAAATTTGCCTGATTTTATCAGCGGTGAGTTTACGATTGTTTTGTTCCTCAATTACTCTTGGGTCGTCGAAATCTAGGTCAACAAGGTTTGAAGTTAATTCACTCATAGTTTATTATTATAAAATTAGGTTTGGTTATTATTCAAAAATCATGTTGATAAAATTCACAATAAACTCAATGTGAGTTTTGTAAAGCCCACCTCCAAAGGAATGTATTTCAGGATGAGCCAGGTCATTCCTCAACTTTCTGATTCTGTCAAAAGAGTATAGATATTCTTCCATTTGAAGCTTCTCGATCAAGTCCTTTTGGAGAGCATCGAGGCTTTTTCTCCACCCTTTTGCGGTTTTAAGTTCTATTTCCAATTCTTTGCACCTGAATTGGATAGCCATTTCATAAATTCCTAGGACCTTCCAAAACGCCTCATCGTACATAGGCCAATGATAGTAGGAATGTGCCATCAGGTATTCTGCGGTTTTGTAACTAGCCTTGACATCCTCAGGGACTTTTGGTCCGAATTCTCCTTTCACCAAATAGAGTTTGACAAATTCTTCGCCTGAATGAATTTGGTAATAATGCATCAAAGGGTCTGGATCGAAATATGATTTGTCCTTCATCAAAGCTCTTCTATTAGTTCACCAGCTATTCTTTCTGCTTCCTCCAAGAAATAATTATTAAAATGAATCTCATTCTGAGAAAGGGGCCATTTCCCTGTTTGAGTTCGGATTTGAAATACCAACTCTGCTTCGATTGCCTCGAAGAATAGTCTACTTTCTTTGGCAGGAGTATCAGCTAGGATGGGAAATACAAAAACATGAACCTCCACCTTTTCCAACTTCTTCCATTTATATCCATGATATCCATTTTTACCATTTGCACGAAATCCTTGATTTAATCGAGTGATCAAAGATTGTGAAGCATAACCTACATAGAGAAAATCCTCTTCCGATTTGATTACATAGATTTTTGGTTGTCTGGACCGAATTAGGTAATCTGAATCCGGTGAGTCAAAACTGTCCAAACTATAGAAAATCCTACCGGAATCTTCTCGGATAAACAATGAAAATCGGCAATGTGAAAAATGAAAACTCATAGTGTTTGCATTATTTGGCCAAAAGAACCCTTTCTACTTAAATACCCTCATTCCCAAGAAGTTTGAGACTTTGAAAGTCAGAAGTTGTAAGCAGTGAACCATAATTTCTTATAATTTATCAGGGTCAAGTTTTATTGATGAATTAAAATGCTCCTTCCATTTTATTTTATTCCAATTTTTGTTGGCAATAAGGTTAATTAAAAAGATTGCCCATTCCTCTTGATATAGGTAATCATCGTGAGCCTCATCATAGTGACAAAAATTAGAGTTTGTATTAAAAGGATCTTTATCCTTTTCACCCTGGTAGGGTCTTATTGAAAAAATAATGCATAAGCATCTGTGGTCAAAGTGATTGAAATCAGAAACACTCGTATTCTCTTTTACCTTTTGAACTATTGATCCAGCCTTTAATTTTCCAGCATTAACCACCTCTTTTATTACATGTTTTTCTTTTATGATTGCTAAAAGTTTGCTGTATTTTTCTTTATCCTCATCCTTCACTGTTTTCCAGTTGACAAACTCAATCGCAAGATCATTTCGGTTCGTATTGCTGATTTTGGGAACTGAAATCAACTTAATACTAAATTCTTGTGAATTGAAAGTCTCCTCATCAAGGGATCTTCGGTATTTTGAAATAAACTCCTTGAGTTCTTTTACTTCCTTTGCCAACAGAGTTTTAGAAGCTCTTTGTTGCCGATCAGTTCTCAACTTGGAAAATTGTAAGGCAAAGGCCAGACTTTCATTCAGGGTGTATTCCTCACCAAAGCATTTAATTACAAAAGATTCGAAATTGTTGAGTAAGGCTTGACACTCACCAAAAATTACAATACCCACTTCATCTTTATTGATATTCCGGTGCTCAATCTTGTTTCGAAGCTTTATGAAGAATTCCAAATTTGCCTTTACCGGCGGACTTAGAGAATTGGACTTCTTTAAGCAGGTGGAAAGTTCCCATGCTTTTCTTTCACCGTCAATTACCTCATACCTTCTACCATCCTTGGTTTTATAGAAATACTTTTCACCAATTGTAGTATGAAAATGAGCATGAAAGACCTTTGTCCAGGCCATAATCATATTTGTGATGTAATTTTCGACTCGGAAAGGTGTTCTAGGCTTATTATAAATCTCAACAGCGAGTAATGCACAATCAATTGCGCTTTCTAAAAGAAGTTTAGTCTTTCCTTGTCTTAAGCCCATAAATTAAAAAATCTGATTGATAAGGGATTTTTGAAGGGATTGGGAATTGAAGGTCTTTATTCTGGTTTTAGAAATGGAAGCTTTCATTTGCTTTAGTTTTTCACGAATAATTACTTGCTCATCAATGGTTGGAAAATGAATTTTCATATTCAATAAATCATCTTTTAAAACCCCCTTTATAGTTGTTCCTCTAAGTCGGGGAGAAAGCATTTTGCCAAACCAATTTGAATTCAACTGATAAACAAGGAATTCAACATCTACTACATCATTGTTTACCAATAAGCCGGTTACATCTTGACTAAAAGACATATCCACTAGATTGATTGAAAATTTTCCTACACCAACCCGAGTACCTGCCAAAATATTTCCTTTAGGTAAAACTTTGGCAGCAGAAAGCTTTATAGCGTCTGTTGAAATTAGTTTTTCTCCATTTTCTATAAAATCACCCTCGAGAATTTTGGTGGTAAGCCAAGGAATATTTCCATCTTTATAAAATTGAACTTCCTTTGTGTCAGGCGTTCCTCCAGAAAGTGTTTTTACTATGGCAGAGGACAGTTTTTTATATCTTTTGTTAGTGAATGTTTCATTTTCAATAGATTCTAATAAACATTCCAACCTCTCCAAAACCTCCCTCTCCCTCTCAATCACCTCATCCATCGCCCAAAGCAATTCCGCCAAGCGGGCTTGTTCGGATTTGGGAGGAAGGAGGAATTCGTAATTAGCTAGGTCTTTAAATTTAACTCTTGGTGACAAACCGCCTGCTGAATGTTTGATTGCATAATCAAAAAACTTTTCATTGTGAACGATAAAGGGAAGCAATTCAGGCAAAAGCTCTTTTTTGGCCCTAAAGACTGTGATATCTCCTGAACAAATCCCATCGAATTCCGCCTGAGCAGCTTTCTTTAAATAAGCCCTTCGTCTGCCAAATAGCACGTCCCCTTTTCGGAATCTCTTGGTAAAGGTTGTCGCCTCTTCGATAGTAGCGGATTTCCTCAAATGAATATCTCCTGAATCAATGTGTTCAAGGCCGACGACATGCTCGATTTTTTCTTCCTGAATGTCTTTACATACTTCTTTCGGTTCGAAGGCTACATCGCCGAACTTCACCAATTTCCAGTTGGACTTATCAATATTGAGATCAATCTGATTTACCACTTCCTCCATCATTTTGCTAATACCTCAAAAAGTTGGTTCATACTTTCTTTAAGTTCAATCCCTTTTCTTTCCCATAGTTCAAAAGCTGTTGGAAATGGTAGGATATCATCTGCTGAATTTTTTTCCGGCCTTACATAGAGGCTAATTGACATATTGGCTTTGTTTGCCAGGATTTCATCAACTGGGACAACCTTGGCAAAATTTTCTTCATCCTGAAAATTTTGATACGCTTCAAAAATCCTTTCGACATGGCTGTTTTCGAGATAACCCATGGTTTTTTCCTGCTTTACCTCGTTCACCGCATTGATGATCAATACTTTCCCCTTTCGGTCTTTTGACTTGTTGGTTTTGGTGATCAGGAGACAGGCTTCCATGGGCGAATTGTAAAAGAGATTTGGCCCCAAGCCAATCACACATTCCACCAAGTCGGCTTCGATCATTTTTCTCCGCATATCCGCTTCCGACTCCCGAAACAGAATCCCATGTGGCCACAGTGAAATGGATCTACCGTTTCGGTCATCCAAGCTTTTTTGGATATGTTGCTGAAAGGCATAATCCGCACAGCCCTGAGGAGGTGTACCCCAAATATTTCGTCCATAGGGATCGTTTTCGAAGCTTTTCCGATCCCAAGCCTTAATCGAGTAGGGTGGATTGGCAAGGATCACATTGAACTTTTTCAGTTCGTCCTGTTCCAAAAATGCCGGTTGGGCCAAGGTATCTCCCCGCACGATGCTAAACTCCTCGATACCATGCATAAACATATTCATCCGGGCGATGGCTGAGGTAATCAGGTTGATTTCCTGTCCGTACAGGCGAAGGGTCCGATATTCTTTTCCTTCTTCCTTTAGGTGCAGGGCACAGTTGAGCAATAAGCCTCCAGAACCACAGGTAGGATCGTAAACTGATTCTCCGGGTTGTGGATCCATGATCATAGTCATCAGTTTGACCACCGTTCGATTAGTATAAAACTCAGCAGCCGTATGGCCACTATCGTCAGCAAATTCCTTGATCAGGTATTCGTAAGCATTCCCCAGTTTATCATCTGCAATATTACTCAGACTCAGTTTATGCTGAGAGTAATGTTCGATGAGATTAGTTAGTGTCTCATCACTAAGTCTATCTTTATTTGTCCAGCTGGCATCGCCAAAAATCCCATAGAGCGTATCTGGATTGGCTTTTTCTATCTGGCGCATGGCATCTTGCAAAGCCATACCCACATTAGTAGTGGTTTCCCGAACGTCATTCCAGTGCGCTCCTTCAGGAACGATAAAGTGATGATGCTCCGCGAAAGCAGCATATTCCATATCCCCATCACTTTCAGCCAAAGCTTTTTCAAATTCCTCATCATAAACATCGCAAATACGCTTAAAAAAGAGTAGGGGGAAAATATATTGTTTGTAATCTCCGGCATCAATGGTGCCTCGTAATTGAGTTGCCGCACCCCAGAGATATTTTTCAAGTTCTTGTTGGGTCATTGCTAATTTAATTCTTCCTCATAAGCATCGATTTCTACTTCTATTAAATGATTTTTCTCCACCTTAAGCAATTGCATTAATTTTGATTTCATCATTTTTTTTCGCTCCTCATAAAACCCCAAAAAGCTATCCATTGATAAATCATTATCAAAAGGTATGTAATGAAGTTGTTTGTAATTAATTAATTCTGCAGCACCAATGGTTTTTGAAAGCCATTCCGCTAATGGAGTTGCATTTTTTTCTAAATTTTGAGTTTCTTGAATCAATTGAAGGTTTCCAAGGCTATTGAACCTATTCATATAATCTTCAATTTTTGTATCATCATACCCGATTTTTTTTAATGCTTTATTTGTAAAGAATTTCTTTGGGTGCATATGATCTTGATGAAACTTGTAATTATGATTTAAAGGGTACAATAAATTTAGCACCATATAGGCAAAAGCACTTCCATATTGCGTGTTCAGTAAATTATCAATAGTATCTTCATCAAAAGACAAAGATTTATTTGAACCTTTGTACTTGGTGACTAATTCCTCAAGAGGGAATGTTCCTAAGTTTTCAGCAATAACCTTTCGGTATGTAGGATATAGGTTATCAGGAGTTCCACCGAATACCTTTCTAAGTAAGGCTCTAATTAACCATTCTTTAATATTAGCTCGGTTTTGTTGATGATGTTTACTATGCAAAACTTCCTCTTTAAAACCGTTCTTTTTTAAGAAGTAAGCAATTGGAATAACAGCATTGTAAGCAGTTAATGTTTTACTATCGAAACCAAAAGAGGCTATAAGTTGAAATGAAATATTGATTGCAGTTGAAATCGAATCCCATTGATTTTCGATTGCATGCATATTTTCTGAAGAAAAGTTATCGACTTTGAACTTTACGTCTAAATCAGCAAGTACCAAACAAGATTTTAGCACTAAATCTTTGTTTATATTAAAACCAGGATCAATGCTGTTTACTGAATCCACAAATTTGTGAATAACCTCACGCGCATCTTTATCCTTCCATTGTGCAGTGGCAATCGACAGAAGTAAATCGGAGTAGCTTAATTTAGTACCACCACTATTAACTCGAATAAAAATATGAAGGACTTTATCTAATTCTTCCGATTTCTCTAAATAGAAATTTATTAGTTCTTTGTCATTAAATTTTTCATAAAGGTTAGAAAGGGTGTTAGAAGCAAAATCAATTTGATCAGAAGAGTATTTAGAAGAATCTGCTAATGAATGTTTGGTAATATAATTCATTAACTGAATAAGCCCTGAGTAATCAAGAATATCACCAACTTTAAACCAGTGATATTTACTACTAAAGTTATTTTTGAAATGACTTAATTCTTCCTCAGAAATGAATCTAAAATCGTATAGCATCTCATTATCCTCAGCTGCAGATAACAGATTTATGTATAAGTGTCGTTTAGGAAATGCATGATCGCTTTTCCAGTTATACCTATTAAGTTTATAGGCATAGCTTCCTTTAAGTCCGAGATAAAGAGACGTTAGTCTTTGTTGACCATCTAAAACAGCTCTTCGATCTTTTGTAAAACTCAATTCAGCAGGGTCATTATGACGTTTGTCTCTTTGGTGGAAATATGGTAAAAATCTGTAGAACTTAAATCTATTTAAATGCTCCGATTTAACATGCCAAAACAAAAAAGTACTAATTGGGTAATCTCTCATAATGGAATCAAAGAGCATTTCTATTTGTCTTGTATTCCAAACAAATTCTCTTTGAATTGCAGGAAGAATAAACTCTTGTTCACTAATAGAGGTTATTGCTTCTTTTATTGATATTGGTTTTTCGTATGCCATGTTTATAAAAATTTGGATAAAATGGATTTAAAATTTTCTTCTGCTTTTTGGCTTGCTTCCCAAGCTTTCTTTAAATCAGCCAATGCTTCTTCCACCGAAGGAAGATTGTCTTCAATGATTTTCTCTACATAAAGTGGAATATTCAGGTTGAAATCATTTTCAGCGATTTCATCTAAGGTGCTTACTTTGACGAAATTCTCCACATCGGCAAATTCACCATACCAGTCAAAAAGTTGCTGTACGTGCTGAGGCTCTAGGAAATTCTGCGCTCTTCCCACTCGGATTTGTTCTGATCCATCTATAAAGAGTACTTTACCTTTTCGATCTGCTGTTTTATTTTGCTTGAAAACCAGTACGCAAGCCGCCAGTTGAGTTCCATAAAAGATATTGGAGCCCAAGCCAATAACTGCCTCCAGTAAATCCATTTTAAGCAAAGCCTCACGAATTTTTCCTTCAGCACCTTTTCTAAATAGTGCACCATGAGGAAGAACTACCGTCATTCTTCCTGTACTATTCATGGATTTAATCATATGCTGAACCCAGGCCATGTCTCCATTGCCTTGAGGAGGTACACCTGCAATGTTTCTTCCATATGGATCATTAGCCCAATTCACAGCACCCCATTCCTTAAGTGAAAAAGGAGGATTTGCAATGACACAATCAAAAGTCTTTAAACCATCTGCTTCAAAGAATGCTGGATTGCGAAGTGTATCCCCTCTATAAATTTGAAAGTCTTCTATACCATGCAAGAACATATTCATTCTTGCAATGGAGCTGGAGGTTAGGTTTTTTTCCTGACCAAAAAGTTTTAGTGTTCGATAATCTTCCTTATTGTGCTTCAAATGATCCACACATTCTAAAAGCATTCCACCTGTTCCGCAGGCAGGATCATAAATGGTTTCTCCTTCATGTGGATCTAGAATCAATCCTAGCAAATGGACAACTGAGCGTGGCGTATAGAATTCACCTGCTTTCTTGTTTGTAAGATCTGCAAAGTGTTTGATGAGGTATTCATAGGAATTCCCTAAAAGGTCAGAATCCACATTGCTATTGCAAAGATCGTATTGTGAGAAATGCTCAATTAAATCAATGAGCAGGCGATCTGATAACTTGTTCTTATTGCTCCACTGGGCATCACCAAAAATTCCATACAGGAATTCTTGATTTGCTTGTTCAATTCCACGGAGAGCTTTCTCAATGGCGAGTCCAACATTGTTAGTTGTTTCTCTTACGTCTTTCCAGTGGCAACCTTCTGGGATAAGGAATCGGTGAAACTCTGGCAGGTTTGCATATTCTGAATCACCATCAGATTCTAGTAGTGCAATCCTAAATTCCTCATCGTATACATCAGAGATTCTCTTAAAAAATAGGAGAGGGAAGATGTAAACTTTGAAGTCCGAAGCGTCAACTGGACCTTTTAAAATCCATGCTGCTTTGGAAAGGTATTGCTCAAGCTGAGAAAGGGTGAGTTTTTCTTTAATCATTTGAAAGTAATGGGCTTATGCCTAAGTACCCAAGATCAAAAATTTATTTTGTAGCCTTGAGTAAAAAAACTAACTACAAGATGCATTTTTTTTGAGAAAAATGGCAAATCAGGAAAGGGGAAAATGAATAGTTTACATTAATGGTTTTTCCCCTTAGTTAGGTGTGATCAAAGTTATTCTGGAATTTTTCGGCCCCTCCAAAGGCCTGGAAAAATTACGGAAATAACTTTTTTAAAAAATATAGATATACATATACATATATGCAGGTATATTTTATGGATCATAATGTGTTGATTCTCTTTTTAATGTGAACCGAGTTGCGAGGTTCTTAACTCCTTTGGGCTTACCATATGCAATAGGTGAGTCGGAAGGCAAGTAGGTTATTGTTTTTCAAATTCGGGAGAATTTGTATAACATATACACAACTTGCAAAGCACACGCAAACAGATGTGGCAATACATTTTTTAACAGTTTGTATGGAAGAATCTTGCAAGGTTTGATAGCAGTTGAAAAGTTATTCTGGAATTTTCCTGCCCACTCAAAGGCTTGGGAAAATTACGGAAATAACTTTGTTGCATAGGATTATTTCAAAAGCCAATCACTTAGATCTTTTTTCTTTTTGCTGTTTTTTTACCTCCGACGAATATTTCAAAATGTTCATCAGGGGCATATTTCTACTAATTAATTGCTGAGGCAGACCAAGTTGCTCTGAGTAAGGAGTTTCAGCTAATGTGTTAAGCATTGGAGGTAGTGTGTTAAGCGACGAAGGTGGTGTGTTAAGGTCTTAGCTGATGTGTTAATAGCGGTAACTGGTTCACTTTAATCATGAGGTGGTTCACTATGGCATTGAACTGGTTCACTAAATCCACTTCCTTGAAGTAAGATGAAATATTCAACAGCTCTCTTTATTTCTTTCCTTGGTTGCCTTACATCTACGGAGGTTGAGAGAACACAGCAAAAAGAAAAGGATGCACTTTTATTCATTTGAATCTTATTCAATATTAACCTCAATTGAGAACCCTGAAAATCGTCCATTGAAATGTTGATTTGTTGACTTTTGATGTCAAGTCACTGTTTATCAGATTATTGTATGGTAAACATTTGGTCAACTTTCAGGTCAACATTCCAATCTGTTTGTTGATCGGTAGTCAACATTGATTTCAATTGTTGACCAAATGTTGACTGATTGTTGACTTGTTAACCTATTCATTTTCAATTCAATAAATCAATTAGTCAACATTCCAGACAAAATTGGCTCTAATTCCTGTTGAAGTATTTTGTAGTACCTTCCTTTCTCTTCTTTTTCATAGATGCTTCCAGTTGAGTCATATTGGTAAGCGGTGAAGTTGGAGGCATTGGGGTACTGTTTCAGTTTCCAAACTTCTTCCAAAATTTTGCGGACGTAGGAACGGGAAACAGTGAGTCCGGATCTTTCCAGTAACTTCTTTGCATGGGTATTGGTCAAACAAAATTCTGTGAGCTCACGGCTTTCCATGATTTCCTTGATTGTTTCAAAAAGCTCAAGTTCTACTTTATTGATGGAATAGGATTTTACCCTTCGAAGTGCAGGAGTATAGATTTGCTCTGGAGTAAACCACATTCGCGAACTTTTGGAAGTAGCGAGTTTTCTATGAAGCAAATAATGGAGAAAGTGGGAGAGTTCGTCTTCTAGTTTATATAGAAAATCAGGATCTAACTTTTCTAAAGTAGGGACCTTCCTAACCCAATAGCGGGTTTCCTGAACCCCAATGACCATGAAATTGTCTTCGTTGTTGGAGCATAGAATGATTTTTCCAAAAAACTCCACTTCAAAGCGGTCTTTTCCTTTGGCTTCAGCTTTATAGGATTTTGCAGTACTCAGGTTTTTGATTTTCTCACTGTCTTCCTTCCGGTCTAGCAACACTTCATCAATTGCAATTATCAGCTTCGAAACCCAATCAGAATTGAAATTACTTCTGAAATCGGAATTGGTATTGAATGTCATGTTATTGCCATAAATCGCCTTCAGAAGATTTAGAAAGGTTGTTTTTCCAGTATTTCCTTCACTACTGACTAGGCAAAGAACGGGGAGACGTTGGCTGGGCTTGGTAAAAAGGAGTTGAAGATAATCCAAGCCAATTTCATACTGATCCCCAAAAATATGTTTGACAAAGCTCAGGATGTTTGGGCAATCACCTGGGAGGGGACTCAAGGAAATCGGTTCATAGAGATTGTAAAATCCCTGGTAATTTCGTTGGTATTCCAAATGCTCCGGAATGGTGCAAAAACCATTGTAGCGTTCCATATTTTTCACCACATCCCGCCAGTTTGGATAATCCTGCTTAATGGTGTCCAAATTCCAGGAAATCATCATTTCCTCATCTTTTCCACTCATCATTGGTTTCTTGACCCGCTTGAAGAGCGAAGTACCTACTCTGATATATCTATCTTCAATACTTTTCATACTCTTGATTTTCTTGAAGACCGATTTTTCTGATTTATTAGATATTCTTCAGCTTCTTCCTCAATTTCAGCGTTGGTCTTGATCCTCGTTTTCTTCAGCCAATTGATTAAATCAACCTTGAAGAAGTGAAGCTTCCTTCCAGATTTGTGATAGGGGATCTCTTTTCTTGAGGTTTTGGCATAAATCGAATAGATGCTTAGGTTTAAAAATTCCGCAGCTTCTTTTACAGTCAAGATTTCCTCTGATTGAGCTTTTTCAGAACCACTATTGTTGGCTTTTTTAATTTCTTCCAGTAATAAAGAAAAGCCTTCTTTTAGTTCTAAACTCAAACTCTCAAATGGATTGTTTGATTTCATAATTAAATGGATTTGTTTCTCGAAATTTATAGAAAAAGAAAAGTATAAAGCAAATCTATAAAATCGCTTATAGATTATGTTATTTCATTTTATATGAGTGCATGATCAGATTTGACCAGATATGACCAGATTTGACAAGTTGTATATATAGATATATGTGTACATACATATGTGTATATATTTTAGTAACAAAAATAATTCTTTTAAAATACTGATAATCAGTGATTTAAAATTGATTTGAAAAAATTTTGTTTATGTTGATTGAATCGAGTTGGTAGATATTAGGCAGCATTAATTACAAAATTAAATTTTCATGAAAAAATAAATGTTTACAAGAAGTTAACTTAAAAATGTATTTCAGAGTTGTGAGACTGTGATTTGTGAAATTTACATATATACGTATATATAGATATGTGTATATATATATCACAATAGAAACTGTGCATAACTGGTCAAAAAAAAATATCAACTTTTTTTCTATTCAAACCTAATTTTCAAAAAATATGGATGGAATTTGATGAGTTTTGGAATTCAATTTGAGATGTTGGTCAAGAAAACTGGTCAGTAAAGCTTGATCTTATCCGCTGCTTCGACCTTCTTTTCGTTGGTGATTTTGGTGTAAATCTCCGTCGTTTTTACCTGGCTATGTCCCAAGTTTCCAGAGATCACATAAATGTCAGTTCCGCCAGCCAACTGGAGGGTGGCGTAGGTATGTCGGAAGCAATGAAAGGTGACCTTTTTCAAAATCCCGGCTTTCAGAATCCAGTTTTTCAAAATGGTATTATTGGTTGCCGAGTATTTTAATCCTGAAAATACTCGTTCATCCTGTCCCTTTCTTTCTCCCACCAATTCCCGTGCTTGCTTAGATATCGGTAAATATTCAAACCTTCCTGTTTTGCGTTGACGATATTTGAGGAGAGAAATTTCAGTTTGATCGGGATCTTCAATTTCACTCCAAGTAAGTTTCTCAATATCTGACCATCTTAATCCTGTCATGCAAGAAAATAAGGAAGCCAATCGAAGCATAGGCAATTCTGGACAAGGAGTCTGGTAAAGTTTCATCACCTCAGCTTGAGTCAGGTAAACTCGGTTGCTTCCTTCTGCTCTTACATTTGAAATAGAGATGCAGGGATCTTTTGTGATGATCTGTTCTTTCAAAGCATCTTTTAAAGTAGCTCGAAGTTTTGCAAAGTAACTTAATTGGGTGTTTGCTGAAAGCTTATGACTTCGGCCAATGGATTTGGTTTTGGATAGGTATTCTTTAAATCCCTCACAAAATTCTGGAGTGACTTCGGCGAATGTGCAAATTCCACCTGCATATAATTTCAAATGCTCATAGGCACTTTTCCAGTTTCCCTGATTCCCCGAGGTTCTGGAATGAGTTTTTCCTTTTTCTAAAAAGTATTGGAGGAAATCTCTTTTCAAATTGAATTTGTCATAAAAGCCAAAGTTGTTGTTTAGAAATTCAATCTCCTTTTGGGATCTGATACTCTCGGCCTTTAAGATGCATACTCGATTGAATTCTTTCTGGGTTGGAGTTTTAGGGTTTTCGAAAATATGAAAGCCCAAATAGTCTCTCCTTTTTTTCTTGCCGGTATGGGGATCTACGATAGGAGGATAGAAGTCCAGGTATAAACTGATCTTCCCATTTTCAAGTGGCCGTTTTCTTAAAGTGACTTTGGTGGCTTTCATGATAGGCTACTATTGATTTAAAAATGACTCGATATCAGACTTTCTGAAAATCCTCTTTCTACCAATGTTTTTAACGTCCAAAGAATCCCTCTTTACCAATCTCCAAAGAGTAGTCCGACTGATTCCCATAAAAACACAGGTTTCTTTTACGTTTAAAAAGGTCTTTTGATTGGCAACCATCCAATCCTGATTGATTGTGGTTGCTGTTTCAGTCAAACTCTTTTGGATTTTCTCTTCTTTCATCCTCAACTTGTAGGCCTTTTTTGCGCAGTTATCCCCGCAGTACTTGGTTACAGTGGTTTTTGCAGTGAAGGAATTTCCGCACAACTGGCAAATTCTGGTGATTCTAATATTTGAACTCATGGAATTAAAGTTTGCTCTGTTTGTTTCTAGTTGTTTCCCAATGTTTCCAGTTGTTTCTGGTTGTTTCCCATTGTTTCATAATCTCCCCCAATTTAGCAAAAAATTTGTACCGCCAAAAAACGGTACAAATCCGGTACAAATATTCTATCAAAATTGAAAACTGAATAAAAAGAGATAAAAATGAAAAACCCTCTAAATAAAAGATTTAGAGGGTTTTAATAAGTTTGACTTAGAGTAGTTTAGAGCTGTTTGTAGGTATTTATTTCCCGATACAAAAATTCCTAAAGATGTTCTCCAAAAGATCGTCGGTCGTGATTTCACCGGTGATCTCACCGAGAAAGTGAAGGGAGCGGCGAATATCCATAGCCACAAAATCATTGGTTACTTCATTGTCCAAGCCACTTAAGATATCCAATAAAGATTCTCTGGTTTTGACTAAAGAATCGTAATGACGCACATTGGTCACCACCGTGTTACCAGTTCGGAATTTATCCAGATTCACGAGTTCCAGGATGCGGATTTTCAATCCTTCAAGATTCTCCTTATTTCCTGCTGAGATGAATATAGTGTCTGGATGTTTCTCTTTTAAATCGTTAATTAACAGTTTATTACCCTTGTCTACTTTATTCGCTACTTTTAGAAATGGAACACCCTGATTTTCCAGCTTGTTGACATCCCGGTTGATCTCTACCAGATCGGTGTCACCCAAATCAAAGAGGTATAATATCAAAGAAGCAGACTTCATTTTTTCCTGGGTTCTACTCACGCCGATAGCTTCTATGGTATCGGTTGTTTCCCGCAAACCTGCTGTATCTATAAAGCGGAAAATCACGCCCCCGAAATTAATTTCATCTTCGATAAAATCCCTCGTGGTTCCGGCAATTTCAGATACAATTGCTTTTTCTTCATTGAGCAACGCATTGAGCAGGGTGGACTTGCCTGCATTGGGTTTACCTGCAATCACGGTAGGTACTCCGTTTTTGATCACATTTCCCAGGTCAAAACTAAGAATCAATTCTTCTACCACTCTCAAAAGGCGCTCAACAAGTGTTCTCAATTCTTCCCGGCTTGCAAATTCCACATCTTCCTCACCGAAATCCAGCTCCAGTTCTATCATTGAAGCAAAATGAATCAGTTTACTTCTAAGTTCTTGTATCTCAGAGCTGAATCCCCCTCTCATTTGGCTAAGTGCCGCCTGGTGTGAGGTTTCGGAATCTGCATGGATCAGGTCTGCCACAGCCTCTGCCTGCGCCAGATCAAATTGCCCGTTAAGAAAAGCGCGCTGGGTAAACTCTCCCGGCTTTGCAGGGCGGGCGCCCTTGCGGATAAATAGTTTAAGAACCTGATTGATGATATAGGAAGAACCGTGCGTGGAGATCTCTACTACATTTTCTTTGGTAAAGGATCTGGGAGCGATAAAGAGCGAAACCAAAACCTCGTCGATGATTTTGTCGCCGTCCCGGATAGTCCCAAAATGTATGGTGTGGGATTCCTGCTTCTCTAGGTTTTTGCCGTAAAACACTTCGTTTGTCAGCTGAATGGCATTTTTTCCCGAAAGGCGGATCACAGCAATAGCTCCAACACCTTGAGGCGTAGCCAAAGCAATTATGGTGTCACTGTGCTCAGAAAGGTTAAAACTCATTTTGCACCGATTCCATTATCTACGATTTGCCCCAATCCATCGAGAAACTCCATTGGCTGTCTATACCCCGGTAACTGGGTGATATTCCTTAGGGTAGGGTCGATGATCACAAAGTTGGGATAAGAGTTTACGCGCATTGCCGCGGCCATTTTTGCCTCAGTATATTCTTTTCCTTTGAAGTCAAACTTACGTTTGTCGTCCTCAGCGTTCATTTTGACGGCGTAAAATTGACCATTGATATACTTGACAACAGCTGGGTCTGTGAAGGTTTCCTTATCCATCTTCTTACACCACCCGCACCAGTCAGTGTACACATCGATCAAGAGCATTTTGGGGTTGGCTTCAGCAGCAGCTACAGCTTCTTCAAATTTTAGCCATTCTATCTTGTCCTGTGCTTGCGCAAAGCGGGCAGTTACCAGAATTAAGCCTATGATTACTATTTTTTTCATACTTCTTGTTTTCAAATCTCCAACGGCTTGCCAGGTGCGGAAGTTCCGAATAACAAATTCGGCCTGATGCTCTTGATCAATGCACTTCCCAGAAAAACAACCCCGCCGACCGCCACCATCATCCCGGCAATAGAACTATCCACCACGTAGGCCAGGTAATAGCCCGCTAGTGCGATAAAAATACCTAAACCGCAGGTAAGTTTTATCAATGAGGTCAATTTTTTGGTCCAGAGGAAAGCAGTGGCGGGAGGGACTACCAGTAATGCTACAACAAGGATAGCGCCCACTGCTTCGAAACTGCTTACCGTAGTATAGGATACCATGCTCATCAGAGCAAGATTGATCGCTCCGGCAGGAAGCCCGATGACTATACCGAAATTCTCATCAAAACTGGTTATGCTTAACTCCTTGTACAACAGAAATATGAATCCGCTCACCAAAACTAAATTCAAGATTGCTAAATAAGTGATTCTTGGCCCCATGCTAAAACCCGCATCGGTAATCCAAAGATCAATAGGCAGGTAGGCTATCTCACCATACAGCACGCATTCCTGGTCTAGGTCCACCTTGTATGCGAGCATATTGATCAGGATAATCCCTATGGCAAACAGGAGTGTAAAGGTGATTCCAATAGATGCATCCAGCTGCACTTTGGCTTTTGTTTTGAGCCAATTGATAATCAATGTAGTCAGTATGCCCAGTAAGCCAGCCCCAATGATAACCTCCAGTCCGCGCTGGCTGCCCGACACGAAGAAACCTATTACTATTCCGGGAAGTACTGCATGGGAGATGGCGTCTCCCGTCATGGACATTTTTCGCAGCATCATAAAAACACCAAGCAGTCCACATGAAATTGAAATAATGGATGCGGTGAAAATGATCAGAAATGCGTTTTGGTCAAAGCTCATCGGTGTCGCGGGGGATAGTCTCCTGGTGAGGATCGAGTTTAGGATAATTTAACCTGTTTTCGAGCAATGCTTCGAGTTCAGGAGTAAGGATATGCTCCAGCTTTTCGGCTGAATCATGTACGTGATCGGGGGCGATATTCATGTACTCATTGAGGTATAGCTCCCAGAGCCTATGAAGCCGTACGATTCGTTTAGCTTCGGACTTTCCTTTTGGTGTAAAGGTTATAAGTCCCTGATCAACAGTAATTAGATTGTCACTGATTAAATTGGTGATCGTATGCCTGGTGTCCTTCTTTTTGTAGGGAAAAGCCTCATAGATTTCTTCTATTGCGAATGTTTTTTTGCCTCCTTCCAAACCGTGGAAGATGCTTTTTAATAGATGGTCTTGGTGCGTCTTTTTCAGGTAATGCTTTCTGGCCACGAAACGGGAGAGTACCCCTTTTTTTGGAGCAAAAAGAAATGATACAAACGCAAATATTGAAAGGAAAACCACCACCCATGGTCCTGTGGGCATCTGTGGAATCACAAAGGATACATAGGTGCCTATAATTCCCGAAATAGCCGAAAATGCTCCCGCAATAAGTAGAAGCTTTCCGAGGTTGTCTGTCCAGAACCTGGCTGCCGCTCCGGGGGCGATCAGCAAGGCAGCCATTAGTACCACCCCGATTGCCTGGATCCCGATCACCACGGCCAAAATCATCAGTACATTAAAGACCAGCCGAATCGCCCCCATGGGGTATCCGATTGACTTTCCGAAGTCGGCATTGAAAACCAGCATGGAAAATTCCTTTCTGAAGACGGAAAGTGTAATAATAATCAGTATTGCCAGTCCTCCATAGATATAGAGGTCTTCCTCCAGGATAGCGATTGCGTTTCCGAAAATAAACTGATTCAGACCTGCCATTTCCGGGTTTCCTGACTTTTGGATGACTGTAAGAAAGACTATTCCGAAGCCAAAGAATATGGATAGGATTGAGGCGATAATGGCATCATCGCTTAATCTGGTATTGCTTTTCAGCCAAGAAGTAAGGAAGGTGGCCAGAGCTCCCGATAAAAATGCACCACTGACGATGTAAATAGGATTTTTTTCACCTGCCAGCATAAAGCCTAGGCAGATGCCCGGTAGCACTGCATGGGAAATGGCGTCTCCGAGCAATGCTTTTTTGTCCAGAAAACTATACGTTCCCACGTATGCTGAGCCTATGCCCAGCAATATGATGCCGATAACCACAAAGGCGATCGAGGCATCCTGAAAGGTAAAGAAATAGACAAAATCGCTCATCAGTTTTTCAATGGGTTAAAGTCTTTTTGCCTGATGATGTCAGTGACTTTGGTCAGCAGGTTGAGTTTTCCTCCATACGTTTTGCGCAAGAGTTCTTCGGTCACCACATCAGCTTTCGGACCGGATGCTACCAGATGAAGATTCAGCATAATGATCCAGTCGAAGTAATTCATCGCCGAATGTATATCGTGGTGTACCACGATTACCGTCTTTCCGGAGGCAGTCATTTCCTGCAGAAGCTGGAAGATAGCAGTTTCTGTAGCCATATCCACTCCTGCAAAAGGTTCGTCCATCAGGTACAGATCAGCCTCTTGGGCAAGGGCTCTTGCAATGAAAACCCGCTGTTGCTGCCCCCCGGAAAGCTCAGAGATCTGTCGGTCTGTGAACGATTGCATTCCTACTTTTTCCAGACAGTCCAAGGCAATCTTCTTTTCTTTCTTTCCGGGTCTACGAAAAAGCCCGAGCTTTCCATAGGTACCCATCATGACCACGTCCAGTACAGAGGCGGGGAAATTCCAATCTACGGATTCCCGCTGTGGTACATAGCTAATGCGGCTTCTGACGTCGTTTAACCCTCGGTCAAAAATCTTGATGTACCCGCCCGTGATTGGAACAAGTCCCATGATTGCTTTGATCAGCGTGGATTTTCCTGCCCCATTGGGGCCGAGAATTCCAATAAGCTTTCCCGCGGGCAGGCTCAGGTCCACGTTCCATAAAACAGGACTTTGATCATAACTTACCGTCAGATCATGTATTTCTAAAATAGGGGATTCTACGTGTGTGATCATTGGATTAGGCTTTCAAATATTACTTGAACATTGGTGCTTACCATTCCTATATAAGTGCCGGCAGAAGAGTCTTTGGCTCCCAGGCTATCGGTATAAAGCGGCCCTGCCAATTTGATTTCATGGTTCTGATTGGCGCAGCCGGCGACTACGGCTTCAATTGCTTTGGGCGAAATAGTCTGCTCTGCAAAGACCGCATGGATATTCCGTTCTACGATGAAGCTCACCAGTCCGGTCAGGTCCCTCAGACCCGGTTCGCTCAATGTAGACAAGCCCTGCAGGCCCAGAACCTCCAGGTCATATGCTTTGCCAAAGTAAGAGAATGCATCATGGGCGGTGATCAAAGCCTGATTGGCTTTGCGCAGCTCGGAGACTTTGGCGAGATTATCCTGGTGCAACAGGTCCAGTCGGGAGAGATAAGATTCGGTGTTTTTAGTTATTGTTGACTTCCATTCAGGCTGCCATTTTATTAATTCTTCTGAGGCATGTGATAAGGCCAAAGACCAAAGTGACACGTCAAACCAGATGTGCGGATCTACGGAGTGGGCTTCCGGTCCTGACCTTAATAGTAACTCCTTGGGAATGTCTTCTGAGACATTGATCAGGTTTTGGCTGAAGGCCAGTTTCTCGAAAATCTCCGTCATTTTTCCTTCTAGAAAAAGTCCGTGATAAATGACCAGGTCTGCATTTTGGAGTAAATCCAGGTCCCGCACGGAGGCTTTGTACAAATGCGGATCTACACCGGCGGGCATAAGTGAGACTACTTCCGCATTTTCGCCAACTAGATTTCTGATTCCATCAGCTAGAATACTGGTTGTGGCTACAATCTGTGGCCGCGTTCTCTCTTTTGGATCCTTAAATTTGCATGCAAAAGAAAGTAGCAGTAAGGGCAATATCGTTAAGAACTTATTCATCTGTTTATAATTTCTCTTTAGAGACCATTACCTGTTCCGGAATTTATCCGCGAGAATCCTGCATTCATTAATATCCATCCAGTGTGTGAGATTTGGGACCATACTCGGTTTCATGACTGGATGGCCAAAATATTTGCTGCAACATCTTTGGACATAAAGAGTGTTTTCTTTTGATCGACGAGGATTTCCATTGATCCATCGAACTCTACTTTGTCCAGAATTTTGATTCTTGCCCCGATATAAGCGCCTACTTTATCAAGGTATTTTAAGAAGGCTGCAGAGCTGTCTTTTACAGCAACAATCTGACCTGACTGATCTACTTCCATTTCGATAAGCGCAAGTCTGGGTCGTGCTCTTACATCCCCGTATTCATCCGGAATCGGGTCTCCATGCGGGTCGAATTTTGGGTAGTTCAAATAAGCATCCAAACGCTGGATGAGAAGCGGTGATTGTATGTGTTCCAGCTCTTCGGCTACCTCGTGGACTTCATCCCAGGCGAACTGTAATTTGTCCACCAAAAACACTTCCCAAAGACGATGTTTCCTGATGGTCTGCAGCGCCCTTTTTTTACCTTCTTCAGTGATGTTCACGCCGTAGTATTTTCGGTATTCGATCACCTGTTTATCACCTAGCTTTCTAAGCATGTCCGAGACTGATGCAGGTTTGGTTTTCATCTCTGCGGCCACATCATTGGTGGACACACTTTTTGTACCTCCCTCGGATAGGTGATAGATGGCTTTCAGATAATTCTCTTCTGCGGTAGTCAGGGTCATGGTATTCGATGTTATACTGAGGCAAATATAAAAATTATTTTAGATATAGCTAAAAATATATTCAATAGTGGCTAAAACGACTGTGGATAACCGATTTTCAAATGTGTTTATTGATTTAGCCTTGGCTAAAAATAAAATTAGTTTAAATTAAATACTGAGTTAAGTTGTTGTTTTATAGATGTTTGTGACTGTTAAAATTTTGCTTATTGTTGAAATGAGGTAGGAATATGCCAGTTTCCTGTTTGCGGAAACCGGTGTTAAAAACAGGGGGTAGGTGGATAAGTGTGGATAGTAATCCACATGCGGTTCAGGGCTTAAAGAGAGGAAATAGCCTGGATGAAATCTTCATGCTGGGATTTCCACAGAACAGGATCACCTGGGAATTGAGTGAAATACTCCTGTTCGAGCGCATCAAAAAATTGCTGGGAAGCATGGGCTAAGTCTAAAAAATCTATGGGAAAGCCTCCCGAAAATGGAGCTAAAAAGTCCAGCCATTTAGGATTAACACCAATCAAAACTGGCACTCCCAGGGCGGCCGATTCGAATAGTTTGGTAGGCATTTTATTCTTTATTGCCTCTTTGTTTTGGTAGGGTAAAACAGCAAAATCCACCCCGGAATAACTGGCAATAATCTCTTCATGGGGGATAGGAAAAGGTGCTGAATTTAGTAGGATTTGTGGTGTGTTTTTACAGGCTTCAAGAAGCTGTACACGGAAGCTTTCCAGCGGACAATGTCCTATAATTTTGAGTATGGATTTTGGGAATTCCTTTAAAATTTCCTTGAACCAGTGGACAGCGTCGAGTGTGCCAAAGGCAGGGGTAAGCGTGCCGGAAATCAGAAAACTGTATCCCTTTTGACGGGTAAACTTCAAGGGTGATACACGCTTGGTTGGTCCGGCATATCTATTCTCTAAAATCAGAAACGGAGCTTTCTCAGGCATCTCCTCTGTGTAGCAGTTCTCGGCAAGCAGAAATAAATCAATGCCTTTTACCCTTTCCATCCGCTTGATCATTTTACCGACTCTTACCTTCTTAGCAGTACTTAACTCCGGATTGAGATCCAGGTTTTTTACATAATTTTCCTGCACATCATAGACGAGCCTGTAGCCCAGAATCTCTTTGAAAAGGGAGGCTATCGGAAGGTATTCATAGGTGCAGACAATGAGTATTTTTGGCCTAAGTTTTAGAAGTATTTTGGCAAATTTCAGCTGGGAGTAAATTCTTCCCCAAGTTGAACGGGTAGTGGAATTGGAAGAGTAAAAGTTTTCATCTTCGCAATTTTCTAAGGGCAATTGTGAAAATCCCATAAAATTTAGGCGATATAGCCCTGTTTCTCGCAGTGAAAGGGCAAGCTTTCCCCAGGCTCTTGTATCTTTGGCGGGCTTAAGGCTTGACGCGATCAGGACAGGAATCCGGTAAGCTGATTTTTCACTCATTAAACGAAACTAAACAAAATAATGGAACTGAAAACCATCATTGAAAAGGCCTGGGATAACCGGGAATTATTAAAGGAAGATACTACCCAACAAGCCATCAGAGCTGTAATTGCTAAGCTGGATGCAGGTGAAATCCGCGTAGCAGAACCGGCTGAAAGCGGAAATTGGAAGGTAAATGACTGGGTGAAGAAGGCTGTTATTCTATATTTCCCTATCCAGAAGATGGAAACCATCGAGGTAGGGCCTTTTGAATTCCATGATAAAATGGCACTTAAGACCAATTATGCGGAGAAAGGTGTTCGTGTAGTTCCCCACGCTGTAGCCCGTTATGGGGCTTATCTGGCGTCGGGGGTGGTGATGATGCCAAGTTATGTTAATATTGGCGCATATGTGGACGGTGGCACGATGGTTGACACTTGGGCTACTGTAGGTTCCTGTGCGCAGATCGGCAAGAATGTTCATTTGAGCGGTGGAGTAGGGATCGGTGGAGTATTAGAGCCTATTCAGGCGGCACCTGTGATCATAGAAGATGGTGCTTTTATCGGGTCTAGAGCCATCATAGTAGAAGGCGTAAGAATCGGTAAGGAAGCCGTTATTGGGGCTGGCGTTACCTTGACGGCAAGTTCCAAAATCATAGATGTGACAGGGACCGAACCTGTAGAATACAAGGGTTATGTGCCTGAGCGTTCTGTGGTGATCCCCGGATCAATTGCCAAAAAATTTGCAGCTGGCACTTTTCAGGTTCCCTGTGCTTTGATCATCGGACAAAGAAAAGCCTCCACAGATCTCAAGACATCTCTTAATGATGCGCTTAGGGATAATAGTGTAGCAGTATAAACCAACTATAATGAAAACGAGTAGACGAGCGATACTAGCTCTATTTATTTCAGTGACACTATGGTCTTGTTCAGAAAATAAGACCAGTTCTGGCGATGTGTATTTCAATAAAGGAGAATATGAAAAGGCAGCGATTGAGTATTCGGAGGATTTGAAATTTAAGCCAAATGACGTGCGCATGCTTTATAACAGAGGCAGGGCAAACGAGGAGCAGGGGAATTACGAGGAAGCAAAAAGCGATTTTGAAAAAGCATTGGAAGTTGAACCGAATAATTTTCAGGTATTGCTCAGTCTGGCGAATGTCCATTACAGTCAAAAGAACTATACCAACGCTTTGCTCTATGCTGATCAGGCGGCAGAAATTCCTGGAGCACCGGCTATGGCTTCCTTTATGAAAGCCCGCGCCCTGCATCAATTGGGAAAACCTGAGGAAGCTTTAAAAGCCTATGGAAATGCAATTTCTGTGGATAAGGAATTCGGTCAGGCTTATTTCAATCGGGGCTTATTGAAAATAGCCATGAAGAATAAGGTGAAAAGTGCCTGCGAGGACTTTCAGCTCGCAGCCGCATTGGATTATCCTGGAGCGGAAGAAGCAATTTCAAACTATTGTAAATAACTTATAAAAACCGGCTTAAGCCGGTTTTTTTCTTCAACTGGATTTTTTCAGGTATGATCATGAGGTTCTCCTTCATGGTCGCAGATGTCTTCGGAACTTAATTTTCCACTACCGTTGCAGGTTTTGCAGGAGCTTACCTCTTTCAGATCCCCCTCGCAAACCGGACAGGTAAGCCTTCCTTTTCCGGCGCATCTATCGCACTCGTAGTACTCTACAATTTTAAAAATATTCATTTTTGTAACCATTCCTGAACCGCTGCAGCGACTACAGCCCACCACACCTTTTGCTTTGCAATAATGGCAGTCTTGTTCGGTTTGGCGCTTTCCTTCACAGGTAAAACAAGTTTTATATCGGTACCCTCGACGGTCACAGAGCAGGCATTCCCGGATTTCTTTCAACGGGACTTCCAGGCGCTGCTGCAGTTCCTGCGCGCCTTTGTAATGTGATCCTGTGAAACCAGTCAGTTCCAGGTACTTATTGAGAAAATTTGCAGAGTTATCGTATTGTCTGAGCTCAAAAAGTGTCTCCGCAAATAAATAAGGCATTTCCTCAGGAAGAGGCTGTCCTGAATCGATGAGATTTCTGAAAATAGAATTTGCAGTTTCATAATCATTTCTTTCGATCGCCGCTTTCGCTCCTTTCATCCAATGGTCTGTCTGGCCAAGATTAGGGCCTATTTGGGCAAATGATACCTGAGCGGTCGCTAGTGTGATAAAGACACTTAAAAGGAGTAGGGGAAGGGGAAATCTAAAACTCACGGGGAAAAGGGTTTTCTATAGAAGCAATAAAGGTAGAAGTTTCTTTATCGTAAAGTTAATGTTTCCAAAAGGGTAAATTTTTCATGTAATCTGTGAAATGGATCCTGAAAATTAAAAATTGTTTTTATTTTGGGTGAAATTCTAATCTAAGCTCATACTATTTATTCTTTGAGTTGAAAACTGAATTTCAGTCATTTTACTTTAATCCTAAAACTTAGAAAGATGGGAAAACCAATTACAATGATCGAGAGCATCGGTCCTGTTATGAAAGAGAAACTTGCGGCTGCTGGCATATCCACGGTTGAAAGCCTATTGGAAAAAGGAGCATCAAAAGCCGGGAGAAAAGCTATCGCGGATGCCTCAGGCTTAGATGAAAGCAAAATTCTGGTGTGGGTAAATATGGCAGATTTATTTAGGATCAATGGGGTTGCGAGTCAATTCGCGGAGCTTCTAAAAGCTGCCGGTGTAGATACAGTAAAGGAGTTAAGAACCAGGAATCCTGAAAATCTGCATGCTGCTCTTGTTAAAACACAGGAAGAAAAGGGTTTGACACGAGTGGTGCCTGCTGCTTCCAAAGTTATGGACTTCGTTGAGCAGGCCAAATCATTGGAACCGATTGTGACGCATTAATAAGCCTAGTTGCTACCAGTGAGAGAAAACCTTTATGCAAAAGACATAAAGGTTTTTTTGTAGTTTCGATTTACAATTATTTTATATCATGAGTAATACATCCGAGTTTGTCACCCACTTGGCCGACGGTCAAAGTTTCAAGAAAGATTCAATAATCCTGGGAACCGGAATCCTGGATGGGCAGCCTATTACGGACGCGCTGGTTAAGATACCGCTGAAGACCATGAATAGACATGGGCTGATAGCGGGCGCTACGGGTACAGGTAAAACCAAGACTTTACAGGTGATTGCAGAGCAACTCGCATTGAAGGGCGTGCCTTCGGTGCTGATGGATCTGAAAGGTGATTTGTCCGGACTGGCACAGCCAGGAACGGCAAATGAATTCATTAAGAACCGATCCCAGGTAATAGGAGTGGATTATGTCCCGATGGGATTGCCGATTGAGCTGATGTCCATTTCTGACGAAAAGGGAGTGAGACTGAAGGCAACGGTTTCGGAATTTGGGCCTGTTTTGATCTCGCAGATCCTCGAACTTAATGATACGCAGCAGGGAGTGATTTCCCTGATCTTCAGATATTGTGATGTACACCATTTGCCATTGCTGGATTTAAAAGACCTGAAGCGTGTCTTACAGTTTATCACCAATGAGGGCAAAGATGCTATCAAAAAAGAGTATGGGCAGGTTTCTTTGGCCTCAGTTAATACTATTATGCGTAAAATCATCGAGCTTGAACAGCAAGGTGCAGAGCGTTTTTTTGGAGAAAAATCATTTGAAGTAGAGGATTTCGTCAGGCTTAACGAGGGGAAAGGTGTGATATCGGTCATCAGATTGACTGATATTCAAAACAGACCTAAGTTATTTTCTACCTTTATGCTAAGCTTACTTTCTGAGATTTATGAGACTTTTCCCGAGCAGGGAGATGCAGATCAGCCTAAGCTTTGTTTATTTATTGATGAGGCACATCTGGTATTTTCCAATGCATCCAATGAGCTGCTTGAAAAAATAGAAGCAATCGTAAAACTCATACGCTCTAAAGGTGTCGGTGTTTATTTCTGCACACAGACCCCTACTGATGTTCCGGATAGTATTTTGGGCCAATTAGGGTTAAAAGTGCAGCATGCTCTTCGAGCCTTCACTGCTAAGGACAGAAAATCAATCACAAAAACGGCAGAGAATTATCCTATTTCTA
Organism: Algoriphagus resistens; assembly: GCF_001442615.1. Lineage (GTDB taxonomy): Bacteria > Bacteroidota > Bacteroidia > Cytophagales > Cyclobacteriaceae > Algoriphagus > Algoriphagus resistens. The sequence goes on from NZ_LMXN01000002.1 coordinate 73,357, forward strand.
AATTTTATAATACTGCTGAAGTACTGACTTCCATGGGAATTGGAGAGGCTTTGGTGACAGCGCTGAATGAAAAGGGAATTCCTACTCCATTGTCCCACACGCTTGTGAGGGCCCCGATCAGTAGAATGGATATTTTGAGCGAAAATGAAATAGATGAGCTGGTAAATCGCTCAGATTTAACTTCCAAATACAATCAAGTTCTGGACCGAGAAAGTGCTTTTGAGCTTTTGGAGCAAAAGATAGCGAAAGTAGAGAAAGAGCAGGAGGAAATGGTATTGCCAGGTCCGAAACCAAGAACAGGCAACAGGACCGTTAAAGAAGAATCCCTCATTGAGGAACTCAGTAAAAATACGATGGTCAGGCAACTGGGAAGAACTATATTCCGGGAATTGACCAGAGGTATTCTGGGATCATTTACCAGAAGAAAATAGAACAGGTCAACTATTTAATTTACAATTACTGATAGTATTTTGAAAATCGGTGTTATAGGAGGTGGTGCTGCAGGTTTTTTTGCCGCAATACATGCTAGTGGACCAGCTCGTGAAGTAATTATTTTTGAAAAATCATCCAAACTTCTCTCTAAGGTGAAGGTATCTGGAGGCGGTAGGTGTAACCTCACCCACCGGCCGATGGAAATCTCAAAGTTGGTCAAGAACTATCCTAGAGGGGAGAAATTTTTAAAAAAGGTTTTTAGACATTTCAAATCTGAGGATATCCTCAGCTGGTTCACATCAAGGGGCGTAGACCTTAAAGTAGAGCAAGATGGCAGGATGTTTCCTGTATCAGACTCTTCACAAAGTATTATTGATGCGCTGGTAAAAGAAGCTAACAGGCTCAGCATTACCATAAAAAAATCTTGCGGAGTCCATTCAATTTTCCCGCTTTCCACTGGATTTAAATTGACAACTGAGCAGGGTGATTATGAATTTGACAAACTGATAATAGCTACTGGAGGTCATCCTAAAATTGACTCCTATTCATTTCTTAAAAATCTTAACCATAGGATTTTAGAGCCAATACCTTCACTTTTTACTTTTAATACACCTAAGGAATCAATCCGCGAACTGATGGGAGTATCTGTACCGGAAGGGACAGTCAAAATCGCCGGAACTAAATTGAGTTATCAAGGGCCGATACTTATCACGCATTGGGGAGTCAGCGGCCCGGCAGTTTTGAAACTGTCCGCTTATGGCGCCAAGTGGATGAAGGAACAGCATTACAAAGCTACTGCTCTTGTGAACTGGAATGCAGCTATAGGTGAACAGGAATATCTTTCCCATCTAACCGGTTTTATGCTAAAACATCCCAATAAGAAAGTAATCACCAATAGCTTATTTGATATTCCCGGTCGGCTTTGGATGCATTTTTGTGACAAATCAGAAATTAAAAGCGGGCAATTGTACGGATCTTTGGCCAAAAAGCAGATTAACAAACTAGTGCAAAATCTTTTTTGCTATCTTTTAACCGTGGATGGAAAAACCACTTTCAAAGAAGAGTTTGTGACTGCAGGCGGTATTGAGCTAAGTGAAGTTAATCCTGACACAATGGAAAGTATGAACCACCCTAATTTGTACTTTGCCGGGGAAGTGCTGGATATTGATGGAATTACAGGTGGATTTAATTTTCAGGCGGCTTGGTCCACTGGGTATTTGGCCGGAAAATCATCGTCAGAATAAGATACTATGGAAAAAGTGTACCCAGACCTAAATCAAATGATCGCGGATATGACGGAGGGTGATGAGGCATTTGAAAAAGAATTGATCCAAGCTATCTTTCAGGGATTACTTGAGCTGAAAACTGTTTATACCGAAGGATATTTGGAGAAGGATGAGATTAAAATACAGCACATCAGGCATAAGATTAAACCTACACTTATGATGTTTGGACTGGAACCTATCTCTTTGGAACTGCATAACGGAAAAGAAATTGTAGAGGCCAAGGGCTTCAATAGTGAGTTTAAGTTACACTTCACTAAATTGAACAGGGAGCTTGACCTGGCTATCCAGCGGGTATTTGAATTAGCTAATTAACTAAGCTAAAAGCCAGCTCGGGCAGTTCCGCTTATCCATTTCCCGATTGAATTCACCTCCCTAAAAAATGGCAATGTTTTTACTTTAGGGAAAAATGAATTCTATGTAAAAGCGTTTACATTTGGGTCTTCATGCCACTGATCAAATCTACTTACACCGGTCCGCCTGTTTATCTTTTTAATAAACATCTTGAAACTATTGTTCCGAGTTTGTTCAGGACCATCAAGGATGTCACGTATAGCAGAGAAAAAATTCATACTGCTGATGGGGATTTTCTCAACCTTGACTGGTCGAAAACCGGGAGTAGGCAATTGGTCATTGTTTCACATGGATTAGAGGGCGATTCCCAGCGCCATTATGCCCGTGCAATGGTTAAACTGGCGAATGCCAAAGGAATTGATGCACTTGCGTGGAACAATCGTTCCTGCGGCGGAGAGATTAATTTATCGCCGGTTCTTTATCACCACGGTGCAAGCTACGATCTGGATGCTACGGTTGAGCATGTCCTGAAAAATGCTAAGTATGAGGAAATTTACCTGACTGGCATCAGTATGGGAGGGGCCCAGACGCTTAAATACCTGGGGGAAAAAGGGAACGATCTTCCACCACAGATCAGACGGGCCGCTGTCTATTCTACTCCCTGTAACCTTCCTTCAAGTGCCGCTACACTGAAATTAAAGGGGAACAGTTTTTACAGGAAGCGGTTTCTGGGCAAGCTAAAGAAGAAGATCGAGGCAAAAGCTGCTCAGTTCCCGGATTTAATAGACCTGGATTTTCTGGAAAAAGTGGAAGATTTCGACCTGTTTGATACACATTTTACGGCCAAGCTCCATGGATTTAAAGATGCTGCGGATTTCTATCAGGCTGTGAGTGCCGATAACTGGATGGTGAATATAGCCGTTCCTACGTTGATCGTTAATGCGATCAATGATCCTTTGCTTGGTCCGGAATGTTTTCCGGTTTCCCTGGCAGAAAAAAAGCATGAAATTCAATTGGAAATGCCATCTCGGGGTGGTCACACCGGTTTTACCCTGGGAAGTCAGGAATTTTCATGGGTAGAGCACAGGATTCTGGATTTTCTAAAACAATCTACCTAGCCTGGACGGTTTTAGTATATTGTGATTCAAACAACCTAAACCAATTCACTATGAGGAAAATCTTTTTCGGCAGCCTAGTGCTGGCAACTCTTTTGACCTTCTTTTTGATGTGGTACTTCCAATTTGTACAATTTAAATTTGGCTATTTCATCCTGGGGATTCTTGTGGTCTTGCTGGGAATCGGGATTTATGATATCAATCAAAAAACCCATGCGATCCTACGAAATTTCCCTGTAGTTGGGCATTTTCGTTATTTACTGGAAAAAATAAGCCCGGAAATCCAGCAGTATTTCATCGAAACCAATACAGACGGAAGCCCATTCAGCAGGAATATCCGCTCTTTGGTTTACAGAAGGGCAAAAAATGTGAACGACACACATCCGTTTGGCACCCAGAAAGATATTAGTGGAGAGGATTATATTGGGCTTAGGCACTCCATCTATGCTGTTCATACCCATGATGAAGACCCCCGCGTGATTATCGGAAATTACTCCTGCAAGCAGCCGTATTCTTCTTCTATATTTACTATTTCTGCGATGAGCTTTGGTTCACTTAGTTCAAATGCGGTCAGAGCGCTGAATCTTGGAGCCAAAAAGGGTGGTTTTTCCCACAATACAGGAGAAGGGGGAATATCCTCTCATCACAGACAAGGCGGGGACCTGGTATGGCAGATCGGGACCGGCTATTTTGGCTGCAGGGACGAGCACGGGAATTTCAGCGAGGAGAAATTTGCGGAGAAAGCAAATTGGCCGGAGGTCAAAATGATAGAAATCAAGATTTCACAAGGAGCAAAACCTGGTCATGGAGGTGTGCTTCCCGGAGTGAAAAACACCGAAGAAATTGCTGAGATACGCGGCGTGATCAAGGGAACCACCATTCTCTCTCCTCCTGCACATAGCGCATTCACCAATGCAGCCGAATTACTTGGGTTTATCACTAAACTCAGAGAGTTATCGGGTGGCAAGCCGATAGGATTCAAGCTTTGCATAGGAAGAACAGAGGAGTTTACCGCCATTTGTAAGGAAATGGTATCCAAGGCTATCTTTCCTGATTTCATTACCGTGGATGGGGCAGAAGGGGGAACTGGAGCTGCTCCGTTAGAATTCTCAGACAGTGTGGGACTACCCCTGGAACCTGCACTTATTTTCGTAAGAATGACTTTGGAGAAGTTCCAGATACGGGACAAAATCAAAGTGATAGCCTCCGGAAAAGCCATAAGTGCTTTTGCTATATTGAAGAACATAGCCCTTGGAGCGGATGTATGCAATTCAGCTAGAGGTTTTATGTTCAGCGTAGGGTGTATTCAGGCACTTCGATGCAATACCAACGAGTGTCCTACAGGGGTAGCCACGCAAAAAAGCAGCCTGGTAAAAGGATTGGTAATTACGGATAAAGCTGAACGGGTGTATAATTTCCATAAAAACACTGTCCATGCAGTTCAGGAGCTCCTTGGCGCATCTGGTCATAAGCATACTTCAGAACTTAGTGCAAGTGACCTGGTGAAGGGAGATGAAATGATCAAACTCGCCAATAGATACCTGCCCGACTCTGTGAATACGCAGGTGTAAGTTTACTTTGGGGTTTTACTACCTTTATCAGGCCTTAGTCATCAGACTTTGGCCTGTCCCACTACAGACTACAGACTTTTTGTATTTCACTAGTTTTTCAATACAGTCAAAGCTGCACTACCCTGGCACCAGGCAGAAAGATTTGGCGCCAAACTGGTTCAATCAAATCTCTTTAATGCCAATTCTGCTACAGTTCCTCCAATGGACAATGAACTGGTAGCTGCCGGTGAAGGCGCATTGAGCACGTTGATGGCATGTGCAGATTCTCTGATTGAAAAATCATCCAAGAGCCCACCGGTGCGGTCACATGCCTGGGCTCTTACTCCTGCACCTCCTTCTACAAGGTCGGATTCCCGGATTTCAGGAATCAATTCCTGAAGTGCTTTGGTAAATGCGGCTTTGGAAAACGAACGGTACATTTCTCCAAATCCTGTCTGCCAATATTTGGCTGCCACTTTCTGGAAACCTGGCCAAGCCAATGACTCGGCAAGCTCCTTAATGTTAATCTGGGATTTTTTGTAACCCTCCCTGCTGAAAGCCAAAACAGCGTTAGGGCCAGCTTCCACTCCGCCTTTCATCATGCGCGTGAAATGAACGCCCAAGAATGGGAAATTAGGATCGGGAACAGGATAAATCAGGTTCTTCACCAGGAATTCCCTGTCTTTCTTCAACTTGAAATATTCCCCCCGAAAAGGAATAATTTTCACATCAATGGGTTCGCGTTCAACCATCTGAGCTACCTTGTCCGAGTAAAGGCCTGCGCAGTTGATCACCAATTTGCTTTGGATTGTTTTATTGGAAGTTTCAATGTAATTTGATCCATTCTCTAGCTTAATTCCCAGTACCTTATGATTCAAAAATATCTCACCGCCATGTTGGATTATTTTCCTGCCATAGGCTAGGGCAACTTTATAATAGTCTACTATTCCGGTCTGGGGAACATGCAGGGCAGCTACTCCCACACAGTGCGGTTCGTATTCTTTTAGTTCATCTATGCTGATGTATTTTGTTCCCTCCAAGCCGTTTTGTATCCCCCTTTCATACAGCTTGTCCAATAAAGGCTTTTGCTCCTCACGGGTGGCAACAACAACCTTTCCAGTGATCTCGAAGGGGATTTTTTCTTCGGCACAAAACTGTATCAATTCATGGTACCCGCCGATGCAATTGGTGGCTTTGAGAGAGCCGGGCTTATAATATAAACCAGAATGAATTACTCCGCTATTATTGCCTGTTTGATGCTTAGCCAGCTGATCTTCCTTTTCCAAAATGGCTATTTTGAGGTCAGGACGTGCTTTTTGAATTTTAAGAGCCGTTGCCAGTCCCACAATCCCACCACCAATAATTGCAATATCGTATCTCATGTTTTTCCGTTTTCGGTCTCAAATATACTAGCGGATTTTTCAATTTTCTCTTCCATGAGCAGCTCATGATCGTTAATCCTTTATATTTTTTAAGGGAGGAATAGCAATTTGCATGGCTAATGAATTTATTTTGCAGGAATTTCCTTTTAGTGCCACCACTATTACATGATCCGCAAATACTTTTTCCTTTTCTTAGTTTTGATGAGTACCCAGTCTTTTGCCCAGTTTGTGGTGAAAGGAAAAGTGACTGATTCGGCCACGGGAGACCCTATACCCTTTGCCTCAGTGCTTTTGAAAGGTACTACAGTCGGAATTTCCACCGATTTTGAGGGTAATTATATCTTGGAGGCCAAGTCGCTTACAGATAGTATTTCTGTTAACTACTTGGGCTATATCACCGGTGTGAAAGCTTTGCAGCAGGTACCTGAGCAAACTGTCAATTTCCAGCTCAAGCCATCTGATTTTGAGATGGAGGCTTTTGTTTTTGAAGCTGGGGAGAATCCCGCTTTTGAAGTAATACGAAAAGTAGTTAGTCGAAAAAAAGACTTTGACAAAAGAGAATTAAGTGCCTACCAGACAAAGAACTATACAAAAATAGAAATAGATATTGATCATGTCTCGGAGGAGTTTACCCAGCGGAAAACTGTAAAGAAAGTAACCGCGGTTTTGGATTCTATCAAGCAACTCACCAATGACGAGGGAGAGAAGATCTTGCCCGTTTTTTTTTCTGAGACTCTTTCCAAATTTTACTTCAGGAATAATCCTGAGCTGAAAAAAGAAGTAGTAGAAAAGTCGAAGGTAACCGGTGTAGGTATTACGGATGGCTCCACTACTTCGCAGATCACCGGTTCAGCGTTTCAGGAATACAATTTTTACAAAAACTGGCTGAACATCGTAGGCAAGGAGTTTGTCTCGCCCATTGCTGATGGATGGAAGCAGTTTTACGATTATGACCTGGTGGATTCTGTTTTGGTAGGCGTGGACTCCTGTTATTTGCTGAAAGTCTATCCACTGCGGGAGCAGGATCTGGCATTCTCAGGAAGTATTTGGATAAATAAGGAGACATATGCACTGAAGCAGGTGGATCTGACCATTCCCAAAGAGGCCAACCTGAATTTTATTGAACGGATCAAAATACAGCAGGAGTTGGTACCGACTTCCGCAGGCCCTTTGATTCCTGCCAAAACACGTGTTCAGATCAAAATAGGACAGATAACCCCAAAAACGGCCGGTTTACTGGCCAAATTCTATACTTCGGCAGATAGTGTTAAAGTTGGAGAGCCGCAGCCCACCTCGTTTTTCAATCAATCGGTGACCTTACTGCCCGATTATGATGAAGCGAGTGAGGAATTTTGGAAAGACAACCGGCAGGATATCCTGACTCAGGAAGAAATAGCAGTACTCAGGATGGTGGATACGCTGAAAAGAATTCCCATTGTGCGTTTTTATTCCGAAGGATTAAAATTCTTCGGCACGGGCTACCTTCCTGTCGGGAAAGTGGATATCGGCCCATGGCCTGCCTTTTTCAACTATAACGACATAGAAGGAGTGAGGCTGGGTATGGGCTTCCGCACCAACCTGAAATTCAGTGATAAATGGGCAATTAAGGGTTATTTAGGCTATGGCTTTAAGGATGAAGAGCTGAAATATTCGGCTAAAGTCACTCGGATTTTGGATAGGGTACACTGGACTTCCATCTCCCTTTCCACACAGAAGGAAATCGATCAGGTCGGCTTGGAGATTTCCAGCCTGCAGGGAAACAGCATATTTCTGGCGGCAAGCAGGTTTGGTACGCTGCGAAGACCTTATTTCAGCAGAAAGCATCAGTTCAATTTTCAGCGGGAGTTTTTCAAGGGATTTCTCATGTACTCGGATCTGGCTTTTATGAATTTCGAGCCACTCTATGATTTCTATTACCTAGAAAAAGGCACCGGAGAATATAAGTCCCAATTTGAAACCACCGAAGCCAAGATAGGCCTGAGGTACGGGCGTGATGAGACCATTCTGATCAATGACAATGAGAGATCCTCTTTAGGACCTCTGAGATGGCCGATTTTTGAATTGAGCTATGCAAAAGGGATAAACTGGCTCAGTGGGGACATCAATTATTCAAAATTGAATTTCTATGTGTATCAACGGTTGAACGTGGGCATGTTTGGTGTTTCCCGTTACGAGTTGGATGCGGGAAAAGTATTTGGGGAGGTACCATACCCTGTGCTGAAAAACCACTTGGGCAATGAGACCTTGTTCTATACTTCTGCTGCTTTCAATACCATGAATTTCAATGAGTTTGCCTCCGATCAGTACGCAAGTTTACGCTATAGGCATTATTTTGAGGGCTTTTTGCTGAATAAAATCCCTTTGCTCAAAAAGCTGAAATGGCGTGCCGTAGCCAATGCGAATATACTTTACGGCTCTGTCAGCGACAAAAATATTGCCAATGCCCCAACTGTGGATCCCTCAGGAAATCCCCTGCAGACCTTTGGAAGACTTGATCCCAGCAAACCTTATGTGGAATTGGGTTATGGGATTGAGAATATTTTTAAATTCTTCAGAATAGACTTCTTCCACAGGATGACCTATCTGGATAATCCTGAAGTTAAGCCATTTGCGGTGAAAATATCCGGACAGATTATTCTTTAGTTCGTGGGTTCTTTTCACTATCTTGGGTAGATGAATAATGGAAGGCTTTCCTAACTAGGTATTCAATAAACTTATAAGGTTAGTTTTTAAATGAACCAATAAAATTCCAAGAAATCCTTTTGATTACCAATCGACGGATTTTAGAGATGTCAGAGTGGCCTTATTGGGCAATTACCGTATTAATTACAAAATTACCGACGAGCAAATTAGTATAATGGCATTATCGGACAACCGACAAGATTCCAAGAAGCTTTTGAGGATTTTGCTGAAAGAATAATAGTTCTGCTTTACAAATAAACTTTGCACAGGCAGCTTTTGCGACGAAGCGCTCCGGGAATATACATTTAAGAAATAATGAAGCAGACTTATTCTCTTTTACCAGTCCTTTTTTGTAGCATTTTTATTTCTTGCTCTTCGGATGATAAGGAGGATTCAACTGAAGGAAGGGATAGCTTGGAAACCATACATGTTGACCTCTCTGAAGCCAGAGAAGGTAAACTTTCCGAATTCTTTGAGCCTGAGATAGAATACATTTGGCTGAAGGAAAATGGGGAAGAAGGATTGTTGGGAAGAGGTGTTCGTCAAGTTATTTTTCATGATGAGAAAATCTATGTTCCCGACATGCAAGGCTGTAGATGCATTCAGATTTTTGACAGAACCGGGAACTATCTCAATAAAATTGAGGCCTTTGGGGAAGGGCCTGGTGAATATCTGCAGTTTTATGGAGCTGCTATCAAGGATGGGGAGGTAATGCTTTCAGGTGTGTTTCCAACTAAGTTGATGTGGTTTGATCTAAATGGTAAATTTCTGAGGGAGCAGAAAATAGACCAACAAATCGGTGCAGCAGCTTATTCCGATCATGATAAACGGTATTATTTTTATACCAAAGCTTCAGAAAGTGGAGATTTCTTTTTCGAATCTGTCAATGAAACCTTTAAAGATACGGTAAGGTCAATTCCTTTTGATGAGCTTGCCTACTATGGCTACTATTCAGGCGCTTCCACCCTTAAAGAACTGGGCGATCAAATCTATTTTGGAATGCCCTTTCAGGATACAATCTATGAAGTGAAGGAATCAAAGTTGTTTCCCAGGTACGTATGGGATTTTGGGAAATATGGTCAGGATTTGAAGGAAATGGCCAAGTTTGATGTAGAAGTGAACGGAATGGAATATATAAAATTCCAAAATTCTGAGGCTAAACTTTATTTTTCTGAGAACTGGTTTATATTAGAAAGGTTGCTCATTTCAAGTTTTCGCCATGAAGGGGATTCCTATAACCTGGTTTACAATAGAGAAACAGGCCGACCAAATGTGATTTCAAAACTTTTACTCAATGATCTGGATGAATGGAGTACCTATGCAAACATTTTTATCCAATTTTCAGACAGGAAAATAGGGGCTGCTTTTGCTGGAAAAACCCTTTATAAAAACCTTCAGAAAAAGAAAGAAGAACTTGGAGAAACGGGGGTTGAAGAATACGTAAAAACCAAAGGGAAAAACTTCGCACAAGCAGCTTTTGCGGCCAAAGATTCCGAGAATCCTGTGCTGATAATTTATACAGTGAAGAAATAGGGCCTGCTTTTCTCGCACAGGCAGGATGAGAAACCTCGCATTGGGATGATTATTCAATGCGGGATTCCATATGGCCGCTAGAAAACTATTAGAATCAGATGAAATTCCCACTCATTTCCATATTCCCTTCCCATATATTTTTTGATTGCAGCTGTCTTGTGCATATTTGCAACTTAATCTTTATGCCTGTTTGTATGGGCAGAATTAACAAAAACAAATGTCACAACTAATTAAAATTACCCTTCCGGACGGCACTGTGAAGGAGTACGAAAAAGGAACAACCGGACTACAGATTGCTGCAAGTATCAGCGAGGGTTTAGCCAGGAACGTTCTAGCCGCAAAAGTTAACGGGCAGGTGTGGGATGCAACCCGACCCATCAATTCGGATTCCTCTATCCAATTGTTGACCTGGAATGACAATGAAGGTAAAAATACTTTCTGGCACTCTTCCGCCCACTTGCTTGCAGAAGCATTGGAAGCACTCCATCCAGGCATCAAATTCGGAATAGGCCCTCCGATAGAAACAGGGTTCTACTATGATGTGGATTTCGGGGATAAGACGCTGGACGGTTCGGAACTCGAGGCCATCGAGAAGAAAATGATCGAATTGGCTCGGGAAAAGAATGAATACATCCGTACGGATATCTCCAAAAAAGACGCAATCGATTATTACCAAAAGAAAGGTGATGAATACAAGCTTGACCTGCTTGAAGGGCTTGAAGATGGTTCAATCACCTTCTATCAGCAGGGAAACTTTATAGATCTTTGCCGGGGGCCACACATACCCAATACCGGGTTTGTAAAGGCAGTAAAGCTGACAAATATCGCAGGAGCCTATTGGAGAGGGGATGAAAAGCGCAAAATGCTTACCCGTATTTATGGGGTTACTTTTCCTAAAGCCAAAGAACTTTCTGACTACTTGACTTTACTGGAGGAGGCAAAGAAACGTGACCACAGGAAATTAGGACGTGAACTAGAGCTGTTTACATTCTCCGAGAAAGTGGGAGCAGGTCTTCCGCTTTGGCTGCCAAAGGGCACCTTGCTCAGAGAGCGTCTGGTGAATTTCCTGAAAAAAGCACAGGACAAAGCTGGTTATCAGCAGGTAATTACTCCACATATCGGCCATAAAGCGTTATATGAAACTTCAGGGCATTACGAGAAATACGGTAAGGATTCGTTTCAGCCAATTGCCACGCCACATGAGGGGGAGGAGTTTCTCCTGAAGCCGATGAACTGCCCGCATCACTGTGAAATCTATAAGCACAAGCCGCATTCATACAAAGAACTTCCTATTCGCTATGCGGAGTTCGGTACGGTATATCGTTACGAGCAAAGTGGTGAGCTTCACGGGTTGACCCGTGTTCGGGGTTTTACCCAGGATGATGCGCATATCTTCTGCCGTCCGGATCAGGTGAAAGAAGAGTTCATCAAGGTAATTGATTTGGTGTTATATGTGTTCAAAGCATTGGGCTTTGATGATTATACAGCACAGATTTCTCTTCGGGATCCAGAAAATCCTTCCAAGTACATAGGGGGCGATGAGGCTTGGAACAAGGCTGAAGCCGCGATTATTGAAGCCGCTGCAGAGAAAGGGTTGGATACAGTCACTGAGCTTGGGGAAGCGGCATTCTATGGGCCAAAACTTGACTTTATGGTAAAGGATGCCTTAGGAAGAAAATGGCAGTTGGGAACTATCCAGGTAGATTATCAATTACCCAATCGGTTCGAGTTGGAATATATAGGCTCGGACAATCAGAAGCATAGACCTGTGATGATCCACAGGGCACCGTTCGGTTCTTTGGAGCGGTTCGTCGCTGTGCTGATTGAGCACTGTGCAGGCAACTTCCCGCTATGGCTTTCTCCTGAGCAGATTAATATTTTGCCTATTTCTGAGAAATATGTAGCATATGCAGAAGAAATAAAGTCAATCCTCGAAGAGGTGGGTATATCAGGTGCTATTGATAACAGAGATGAAAAAATCGGAAGAAAAATCCGTGACTCTGAAGTCAAAAAAGTGCCATTTATGCTGATAGTAGGTGAAAAGGAGCAGGAAGAGCGAAAGCTTTCTGTCCGCAGGCATGGTGAAGGAGATCTAGGTAACTTCTCAGCGGAGGAGTTTATAAACTATTTTCAGGGCATTATTTCATCTTCATTGAGTAAGGAATAATACTGTATTATTTAATTCAGTTTTTCTTAATTAGAAATAATTCCGATATTTGCATCCAATTTCATAAAAACAATCAACGCAAACTTGAGAAACCAAAGACAACCCTATAGAGGTAGACAGGAAGAACCTTATAAAGTAAACCAGAAAATCAGAGCTCGTGAAGTACGGGTGGTGGGTGATTTTGTAGAAGGGGGTAATGCACTTCTTCCTACAGACAAAGCCATCAAACTCGCCCAGGAAAATGACCTGGATCTGGTAGAGATTTCTCCGAACGTTGATCCTCCAGTTTGTAAAATCCTTGACTACGCAAAGTTTAAGTACGAGCAGAAAAAGAAGCAGAAGGAGATTAAATCCAATGCTGCGAAGATTGTTTTGAAGGAAATCAGATTCGGACCGAATACGGATGAGCATGATTACAATTTCAAACTGAAGCATGCAATCAACTTTCTGAAAGAGGGCGCAAAAGTAAAGGCATACGTACATTTCGTGGGCCGTAGTATTGTGTTTAAGGAAAGAGGAGAGATGCTACTATTGAAATTTGCTCAGGCGCTCGCAGAATATGGCGCAGTAGAGCAACTTCCAAAAATGGAGGGAAAAAGAATGAACATCTTCATCGCTCCGAAGGCAGGAAAGAAATAAATTTCAACTAAATAAATACAGCAAAATGCCAAAGGTAAAAACCAAATCCAGTGCAAAGAAGAGGTTCGCTTTAACGGGAACCGGCAAAATCAAAAGGAAACACGCTTTCAAAAGCCACATCCTGACCAAAAAAGCTACCAAAAGGAAGCATAACCTGACTAAAACTGGTCTGGTTCATGAGTCTGACGAAGGTAGAGTAAGAGACATGTTGAGAATCTGATTCTCCACAGTAGCTTAAAAATCAAATAATTAAGGTTTATTTATTCACCAGATAGATTGGTAATCAAGATCCTGATCACTCGGGGCACCAACTGTCAAAAAACAAAACACTATGCCTAGATCGGTAAACGCGGTAGCGTCCAGAGCAAGAAGAAAAAAAGTGCTAAAAGCCACAAGAGGTTACTTCGGAAGAGGTAGCAACGTATGGACAGTAGCCAAAAACAAGTATGAGAAAGGTCTTCAGTATGCGTACAGAGACCGTAAAGCGAAGAAAAGAGAATTCAGAGCTTTGTGGATCCAGCGTATCAACGCAGGTGCCAGACAGCACGGCGTATCCTATTCTCAATTAATGGGATTGTTGAAGAAAGGTGAGATCGAGCTTAACCGTAAGGTTTTGGCAGATCTGGCCATGAATCACCCAGAAGCATTCAAAGCTGTAGTTGAAAGAGTAAAATAAGATTGCACTGTCTTATTTTAGTAGAAGCCTTCCCTCGGGAAGGCTTTTTTGTTTTTAATTCCGTCTGTTTTTTTTGCTAACTTATTCACTGATCAATCAATTCATCAGTAAACTCCTATTATGCTATGAAAACCCTTCGTACGGTGTTGCTTTTCTTCTTGCTTTGTATCAGCGGGTTTTCCTTTGGTCAAACCAAACAATTCGATCGGTTTGAATATATTTTTCAAAGTGAAAAGACCTACGAAAACCCGCTCTATGATGTCAGCACATTTGATATCACGTTTATTTCCCCATCAGGAAGGGAAAAGACATTGAGGGGATTTTGGGATGGAGGGAGAAACTGGAAAGTACGTTTTATGCCGGATGAACTTGGGGAATGGAGTTTTATCTCATCCTCTTCCGATAAAAGCAACTCAGGGTTAGATGGGGTAAAAGGTACGTTTAAATGTGTGGAGAATGGAAGTGACCTGGATATTTACCGCAAAGGGCCTTTGGTCCAACCTAAGGGGACTTATCATTTAAGCCATGCAGATGGCACTCCTTTTTTCTGGACAGCCTGTACCGCCTGGAATGGCGCGCTGAAGTCCACCGACGAGGAGTGGGATTATTACCTCAATCATAGAAAAGAACATCATTACAATACAGTTCAGCTGGTCACCACACAATGGAGAGGTGGGACAAAAAACGCCGAAGGCAAAGTGGCTTTCACAGGTGCCGGAAAAATTACGCTTGATCCAACGTTTTTTGAGCGTATAGATCAGAAGATCGAGGAGGCCAATGAGAAGGGACTGGTGGTCTCTCCGGTGATTCTATGGGCACTTCCTTTTGGGGAAGGAACAGAATACAGTCCCGGCTACTATTTACCGATACGGGAGGCTGTAATCCTTGCTAAATACATTGTGGCAAGATACCAGGGCAATCACGTGCTATGGACCCTTGGCGGCGATGGGAAATACTATGGGGATCTGGAAGGACGTTGGAAATCAATCGGTGAGCAGGTTTTCGGTGAAGGAAAACATCAGGGCCTGGTCACCCTGCATCCACATGGATTATCTTGGTTGGGTGATCTGTATGAAGATCAGCAATGGTATGATCTGATTACCTATCAATCCTCACATTCCAATGAAGCTAAGACAGTCAACTGGATCAACAAAGGCCCTGTAGCTGAACAATGGGATAAACTCCGCCCTATGCCTCTGATCAATACGGAACCCAATTACGAGGAAATAGGCTTTAAAATCACTGCACAGGACGTACGAAATGCTTCATATTGGAGCGTATTTGCAGCTCCTCCTTCGGGGATTACCTATGGCGCAAATGGGATTTGGCCATGGCTCAGAGAAGGAGAGGAGATTGAAAACCATGGACCATCTGCGGGCACACACACCTGGAAAGAAAGTGTGGATTTTGAGGGAAGCAAGCAAATTGGATACTTACATGAATTTATCAGCCAGTTTGAGTGGTGGAAATTCAAACCCGCTAATGAACTGCTGGTAAATCAGCCGGGGGATGAGGTTTTCAACCATTTTATCTCTGCGGTTGCAAATGAAGACCGTTCCACCATCGTGATTTATTCTCCTGTAAGGCAGCCGATAAAAGTTTTTAACAGTGACGGAAAGGAATATCAGGTTCGCTGGTTTGATCCCATCGGGAATAAATTTATTAACAGTGGGACAAGTACCAAAGAGCATATTCTTGGATTTGAAAATCCCCTGGATCAGGATATGGTGCTGGTGCTGGAGGAATTTAAATAGGGAATATTTCTAAAACTAATAGTATATTGCTGAGTCCTATATTTTTAGCTCAATCCACGAAAATGAGATTGAAAACCCCAATTTGCAAAAGGGAGTAATCAATACTTTCGGAAACCCCGTAGTTCTCAAACCACTAGATCTGGGAAGAGATCTCTTTTACTTTGACCAGCAGCCAGAATATTCAGACAGTGATACGGAAGAACAAAACTTAGCAATAGGAATAGTCCGGCTAAAATAACTTCACAATTCCATACAGCGACACTAAACCTATGGAAAGTACACTTAGCCAAAACAGGATACCTGAAAAAGTACCTGAGGCTAGTTTTAAGGTGTTGTTCCTGAACCGAAACTGAATGGCTGCATAGACGACCAGAATAAGAAGTACAGCACCCACTACTCCGCCAGACAGTACCATAAAGGAAGGCAGCTTAACAAAAGCAAATGCGATTGCCCACAAGACTGGTAAAGTCCAGGCCAATACCGCAACCCACCTTTTTCTGGTTTTCAGATCATCATAGTCTATCCAGCTTAATTCTCCGAAGATATCCGGTAACAGCCTTGTCCAATAAGCCAGCGTAGCAAACACGCTTGAAAAAAGAACAAAAAATGCCCCGGTGATGTAAGCAATCCTAGCATTGCCCCCAAGGGTTTGAATGTAAATATTGCCCAAGGTTTCTATGAGTTGGTTGCCCCTTGGAATCTCTTCATTGCCATATAGAATAGAAGCACCCAATAGGTAAAAGGCGGCTGTGACTACCGTGTAGATTACCATTGCGACGATGGCATCCAGGTACATGATTTTTATCCATCCATTTGCTCTGACTTTCCATTCAATACTACCGTCATTTTCACCGGTGTATCTGGCATAGCCTTTCTCCAGGCACCAATACGTATAGGCGATTATCTCGTCACTGGCAACTCCTGTAATTCCAAATGCCCCGATAGCGACAAAAATAAGTTTTGGGGGTAGTTCAAAAGTCAACCCACTTACTATATCTGAAAAGGTAAAGGCAAAGGGACTATAATTAACTGCTACCACCGATGCCAGGGTAAAAATTGTAAATGCAAATACCATGAACATGGATGTTCGCTCTACTATGCTATAGTAATTCCTGTAAATCAAAAGACTGGTAACCGCTCCCAACATAAATGCCAATAGAATGGGAGAGAGCAGTGGCATAATCATATTCAGGGCAATGGCAGCTCCCCCGATCATCCCGCCCAGCTGTACTATTTTAAAAAGTGTCAACAGGAAGGTGCTCCATACAGCCCATTTTTTCGGTCCGGGCAAGAGTGAAAATGAGGACATCAGTGGTTTTCCGGTAATAATAGCATTCTTACCAAATTCCAGCTGGATAGCGACTTTTATGAGGCAGCTGACCAGGATGACCCAAAAAGTGATAAATCCGCCTTCAGCTCCAAGTACCGTAGTTGCGATTAATTCACCGGATCCCACAATGGAGGCTGAAAGTATAAATCCAGGGCCCAAAAACTTTAGTTTTTCACGTAGGGAGGAGGGTGGATTCTTTATTTCTGTAGAGGTCATTCATTAAAAATAGGGAAATATCCAGTTGTTAGACAAGCGGGTATTCTCAGAAAATCTGGAATTAAAAATGGTTTCCGTTTCCCAAGGGCTTTGACTTATACCGAAAGCATTCAGGAAAAGTTAATATCACATAATCATTGGATAATTCGGGCAATCTATGTTTACTGATGCGTAGGTATCTTGTAAGGGCAACACCCTCATTTTTCCATTTTTGTGGATGAGCCCTGGACAGACTTAGGTTTGTCCGGAAGTTTCCCTACTATGTGAAATTCAACAAAATGAAAAGTAATCTGATTGTCCTGATATTAGTCGCGCTGACCGGAAATGTATTTTCTCAGCGAATCCCCCCATTATGGGCGGCATATGAGCTAGCTAAGCTTTCCGGAACTGAATCACCCGTTTTACCTGATTTCTCCTATGCCGGCTATCATTTTTCGGAAAAGGAAATTCCGTCGCTATCGGAAAGAACGGTGTTCGATGTGACTGACTATGGGGCAGTGCCAGACGATGCTGAATTCGATGATGCAGCTATACAGATGGCGATTTCCGCTGCATTGGCAACCGAAGGTGGCGGAGTTGTATTTTTCCCACCAGGCAAATTTCTCATCGCCCCGGATGAGGACAGGGATAGTTTTTTTCGTATTGACAAAAGCAATATACTGCTTAAGGGGAGCGGGAGTGGCGCCGGAGGGACGGAGATTCATCAAGTAAAAATGAGGATTGGTTCCAGGCAGTTCAGATTCGAACCGAGAGAGAACAAGACGGAAAAGTTGGCCGTAGTAAACCGTGCCGCACCGCGGGAATCTTTTGTGGTTGAAGTTGCGGATGCATCAAGACTTAGCGTGGGTCAGGATGTCGTACTAAGCCATAGGAGTGAAGCGTATACCAGGAATTATTTTGCTCCCAGGGAGCTTTCTCCGGCCTGGGACAGACTGTTTGGGTCAGGTGGGGGAATGCAGATTAGGGAAATCCATACGATTGAAGAGATCAATGGGACCACTATCAAATTCAAAAACCCGCTTCATATCGATGTTGTGATGGTTGAAGGGTATGATTTCGAACTGAACAGTTACAATAGCATAGAAGAATGCGGAATAGAAGATATCCTGTTCAGTGGAAACTGGGACAGTTATCCGGAAGAATTTGTCCACCACAAAGACGGGATCCATGATGGGGGATGGGTGGCCATTCATATGGGGAACGTGAAAAACAGCTGGATACGCAACTGCGCATTCACCAATTTAAATGAAGTGATCAATATCCGAAATGGGTACCAACTGAGCCTTACAGGCTTGAATATTTATGGAAAGAAAGGGCATACTTCCATTCATGCCAGATCGGGATATGGGGTCTTGATTAAAGACTGTGATTTTAACGGGGCACATCACCATGGACCGGGAACTGGGTATGGGGGAGTCGGAACCGTAGTGACACAATGTAGACTGGGGGAAGATCAGATCATAGACAGTCATTCAGGTCAGCCTTATGCGACATTGTTTGATGCAATTGACGGTGGCGTGTTTTATAACCTGGGCGGACCGCTACCCGGGCTGCCCCACCATGGGAAGTATTTGGTGTTCTGGAATTTCAGCTACCGGTCTGAAAGGGATTTCCACTATGATTTTTGGTCAGTTAAGAAGAGACGGAATTATACCATATCAGATCCGATTTTTGTGGGCTTTCGGGCAAACAGGGAGATCACCTTTGAGAATGTGGGGATAGACCAGGCCAGGGGGCAAGAAGTATTTCCGAAATCGCTGTTCGAGGCACAGCTACAACTTCGACTGCGGTCCGGCAACTAGTTTTGGTAAAGCCTAACTTTATCCAGGAGCTCCCCGCAGCTAAAAAAGGCTGTTTTTGCTGTTTCCTTATGTTGAAAACCGCCCCGAAGTTTCACTGTCACCCTTTATTTAATTGCACCACGTTAACGTGCTATTCATTTGCAATGTAAGTCAAAGACCGACAGCAACACATTCTATAATAGGATTATTTGGTGATTTTCATTCGATAGTTAAGAGCGTATTGAATTACATTAGGAATTATAGTGAATCACTAAAGGCAACTTCAGTACTATATAGAAAATATCAGTAAACATACTTAACTATATATTGTTCTGATTTTAACTTTTTGGCAACTATTTTTTTGGAAGTGCAGGAAAATTTTTCTTTGAGCTTGGTCGGAATGTGGATTGCCTATAGCTCATAGTACATAGGGCTATAATTAGCTAACTGAAGCTCGTGTTTCAGATCCGCCAATCTATTCCCTCAGACAGGTCCCGAACTTGTAATCGAACGATTTACACCCATTTTCTAAGCAAAAAATCCCCCTATAGATGGTTTTTGATAGGTTATAATTGCAATAGGCAAGAAAAAAGATAACATACAACATTTGTTTAGTTTATGATACTTCAGCTTGCTTTTATATCCATTAACAATAACCCCAAAATGAATGAAAGAATTATTACAAATTCCAGTCAAGGGATGGGATCATGCTAAACAACTTAAGCAAAGTGGCTTTCCTCTAAAAAGACAGCCTCCCTACCATACCCTTTTAATGAAAATCCCGGTCTTGGTTTGGTTCCTCTTATTGATTTCCTTCAGTGGAGTCTTTGGGCAGCAGATGATGGTATCCGGGACCGTCACTTCTTCGGAAGATGGACTTCCGCTGCCGGGTGTAAATATCCTAATTAAAGGGACCACCACAGGCGGGGTGTCTGATATCGAAGGTAACTTCTCTATCTCGGTTCCGGGGAGTTCCACGGTTCTGGTGTTTTCCTTCATAGGGTTTGATTCCCAAGAGATAAGTGTTAACAATAGATCTTCCCTCGATGTGGTCATGAATCTGGACAGCAAAAGCCTGGAGGAGGTTATTGTAATTGGCTACGGTACACAGGACAAGCGGGATGTGACTGGCGCAATCGCATCAATAAGTGAGTCTTCAATCACAGAAAGACAGCCAGTGGATGTTTTTGATGCCATGCAGGGTCAAGCTGCAGGTGTACAGGTCAATACTGAACCCAGACCTGGGGGAGGGGCTTCCATCAGGATCAGGGGTACATCTACTATACAGGGAGGTGTGAATCCACTCTATATAGTAGACGGTGCCCCTGTGGACAATATTGAGGGGATCAATCCCAATGATATCCAATCCATGGAAATTCTCAAAGACGCTGCCTCAGCTGCCATTTATGGATCCAGGTCTGCCAATGGAGTTGTTATTATAACCACTAAGAGAGGAGTTGAAGGGAAACCGAAAATAGATGTAAGGTACAATAGGATGTACAGTAATTTAGCCAGAAAACTACCACAGGCCACCGCCGACGACAGGAGATTGTATGATCAAAAAAGGACAGCAGCTGATCAGATTCCGGGCCTTAGTGCTGATTCTTTAAATATCGCCTTCAACGCCGACAATGACCTGCAGTCAATTTTGACAAGAACTGCTATCCGAAACCAGCTTGATTTTTCACTCAGTGGTGCAAGCGGTAAACTCAATTATTACAGCAACATAGGGTTTCTGGACGATGAGGGAATTATACTTAATAGTTGGGCTAAAGTGATCCGCGCCCGTACAAATATCGATTTCAAAGCTTCCGATCGGTTCGTTATAGGCAGTAGGATGAACTTCTCGCACAGCTCGGAAAACAGAATAAACGAAGGAAGTACTTTACTACAGGCGATGCAACGGCCACCGACTTTCCAGTTATATATGGCAGACGGGACACTGGCGCCTACACTGGGCGGTAGACAAAATCCCTTGGCGCATACACTTTTGAGAGTCAATGAGTTTAAGTCTTATGATGCCAATGTTTTCAACTACGTGTCTTTTTCTATCACCGATGACCTGAAAATCACATCTGATTTTAATTTCAGAGCCAGTTACGGTGAGAACGTTTTTTTTAACCCAAAACTCTTAAGTAACAATCTTGATCAAAATAATGGGGGATATAAAAATTCATTCAATACCTACTGGATGCAGCAAAACTATCTGAATTATGACAAGAAATTCCTAAATGATGAGCACAGTATCAACGCGGTGCTGGGTATCAGTGCTGAAAAATGGGTGGATAAGGATGCTCAAATTGTGGGTAACACCTACGTGATTGAATCGGTGCTTACCAGCAATTCCATTCAGGACAAACAGCTTCAGAATATATATAATATAGAATCACGGCATACGTTGGTCGGAATCTTCGGAAGGCTGGCATATAATTATAAAGGAAAATACATGTTCAGCTCCAATATCCGCAGGGACGGGTCCTCCCGCTTTGGGACCGATAACCGATGGGGTCTGTTTCCATCCGCATCTGTTGGGTGGAGATTCACCGATGAGGTATTCATGGGCTGGACAAACCGGGTACTTCAAGATGGAAAGTTCAGGGCAAGTTATGGTGTGACCGGAAATGAAAGAGTAGGTAATTACGATGCGCTGCAGCGCTATTCTTTTGGAAGCAATTTTTATAATGGTGTATTAGGGATTGTGCCGGTAGATATGCTGGGCAACTCCGAACTTGGCTGGGAGTCTACCAAGCAACTGAACATTGGGCTTGATCTGACTTTCATCGATAACAGGGTAAGTTTTGTGACAGATTATTACCGGAAAGTCACTGATGATCTTCTGTATGCCGCACCTCTGCCGGGAGAGCTGGGATTCACTTCTACACGGGTGAACTTTGGCTCCATTCAAAATGAGGGAATTGAATTTACACTGAATACCTATCCGGTGAGAAACAGCAAGTTCACCTGGAACCTGTCCGCTAACATGACATTCAACAATGACAAAGTGTTGAAGCTTTACAATGGAATTCCATTGACTCCCAGCGGGAGATGGTACCTGGAGGAAGGTGGTAGACTGGGGAATTTCTACGGGTGGAAAAACCTGGGGGTCTATCAATATGACGAGTCCAATGCCTATACACCGGACTGGGAACGTTTGGAACCTGTTTTTTCAGAAGGGGAGTTCTCAGGAAACTACCTGTTGAATGGTCAACCCTATTCGGGTGAGATAAAACAACAGCGGATGCCCGGTGGGGTTTCGAAAGGCGGTGATGTGATTTGGCTCAATAACAACGGTGATGATATCATAGACGATCGGGACCGGGTAGTCCTTGGCAATGCCCAGCCAAAATTCATGGCAGGGATATTCAACCAGCTTGACTATAAGAACTTCAGCTTATCATTTAATTTTTATGTGACTTGGGGCAATACCATTTACAACAAAGGCAGGAGGGACGGAGGTGATTTCAATACAACCAACAGAACCCCGGACAAATACCTGATCCAAGAGGCTTGGTCTAAACCTGGGGACATTACTCAGGTACCCAAAGTTCCCGGTACGCCCACGATGGGAAATATGCAGGAACTTAACAGTTATTTTCTGGAGGATGGATCATTTATCAGGCTGAGGAATGTCAGGCTATCCTATACCATGGATCCCGTGTTGGCCCGAAAAATCAAACTTCAGGGCCTCAATGTTTACCTCTATGGCAATAACCTTTTGACCTGGACCAACTACTTCTGGTATGACCCTGAGATCCCAATGGGAAGCCCTTTGACCATGGGACAGGATACAGGAAGATACCCTAGAAGCAGGCAATACGGAGTGGGACTGAATCTTAATTTCTAATTGAAACAGCAATGAAGAATATAATAAAAATACTACTGATAAACTTAGCTATCCTGATTTTGCCGTCTTGTGAAGGCTTTCTGGACGAACAGCCTATTTCAGAGATTTCGGCTGATACATTCTGGAAGACAAGAGATGATGTCAGGGCAGGGATAGCGGGAATGTATGATGGGCTGCAGGCTGTGGTCAGTGCCCGGTACATTGACTGGGGGGATGCCCGCTCTGATAATTTTACCAATGGCGGCACTGGAGTGGGATCCATCAATTTCGCCTTAAACGGGTTGACCGCCAATATGGGGGAGGCAAACTGGGATGCGCTATACAGGACGATCAGCAGGGCAAATCTGGCTATAGATAATCTCCCTGAAGTAGCAGGAAGTGACGTCAGTGACACATTCAGAAACCATAACCTGGCCCAGGCATATGCCATGAGGGCATATTGTCACTTTATGGGTGTCAAGGTCTGGGGCGCCGTTCCTTTACTGTTGGAATCAGTTTCTGACCGGGATTACCGTCCCGCAAGAACTTCTGCAGAAGAGGTACTTGCTAGTGTTGTGACAGATCTGAATACTGCTGTTGGATTGATTAATCCACTGGAGGCAGGTATCTATGAAATCAACATCGGCGGAATCTATGCTATGCTCACGGAGGCATACATGTGGCAGAAAGAATACCAGAAAGCCCTGGACAGTTCTGATAAATTACTGGAGATGAACAGGTTTTCGCTTGCACAGACACCTGCTGAATGGAAATTGACCTTTACGGATCCAGTGAACTCCAAAGAAGCCATCTGGAGCCTGTTTTGGTCCTTTACTGAAGATGGTTCAAATGCCTTGGCATCGCGGATCGGCTCAGGTACGAATACCAGTCCATTCATCATGGATCCCAATTTACTGGAAGAATGGGAACAGCAAGAAGACGACTTCAGAAGATACCTGACCTATGACACACTTCAGGCGGTCTCCACCGGTGCGGTACAGTTCATCTGGAAACATTTCCCCTTGGCGTCTAACGGGGAACCTGCTTCTTCTCTGCCTCCCAGCAACCAGGCGGAAGTAAGGAATTCACTTTACAGGCTTTCAGATATCTTACTGCTCCGCGCTGAAGCCTACAATAAATTGGGGGATCAGGATCTGGCGATAGGGATTTTAAATCAGATCAAAGAAAGATCTGGCTTGGATCCAGTAAGCATGGATATGTTTTCAAATCAGGAAGAGCTGGAAAATGCCATCCTCAGAGAAAGACAAGTTGAGTTGTACGCAGAAGGTAAGCGGTGGTTCGACCTTAGGAGGACAGGTAAGGTAATCACCGTAATGGACCCATTGCTGAGGCAGAGACAGGAACTTAGGGGATTGAATGTAGTGGGATTTGGAGATGCCGGATTGGAATTATTCCCCATCAGCAACGACGCCCTGAACGAAAACCCAAATTTAGAACAGAATTCACCTTACTCAAGATAGATATGCTTACACGAATTAAAATGATAGTATCACACCGCATTTGCTTCTTTATTCCTTTTGCCATCCTTGGATTGGAAAGTTGTGACATTGCCGGACTGGAGCTTCAGAAAACAGTTCCCTATGAATACAATGTTTTGGATCCCAAAATAAATATGACGGCCTTGGAGTTTCTTTACCAGGATAGGGAAGATACTGTCTTCAAGTTGATGCAGGAAGGAATAGCGTATGCCGGACTTGCAGAGGAGTACTCCAAGTCAGATAGGACATTTCTCTTCCTTACCAATGATGCCATCCTTCGGTTTAATGCCAATGGCACTGTCAACGAGGCTAGTTATTTCGGTTTCAACAAGGTAAATGGGGAGCCTGCTTCCAAATGGGAAGATTATCCTGTAGAAGAGGTAAGAGAATTCTTTCGCTATCATATCATTCAGGGATTTTATTCCTATGACAATTTGGGAGCGGAAAATATCCCGGTCCAGACACTTTTGCAGGCAGATAACAATCTTGCCTATATCAAAATCCAGAACGCACGTAATTCAAAATTGAGGGTAAACGATATCCCGTTGACACCCCGGTTTATTGAAGCACGAAGCAGCAACATCCAACCAACCAATGGAGTAATACATGCATTCGACAGCTTCATCATACCATTAACTGATTAAGTAGAAATGGGTAATTGTATCGTAATAAAAATGCGGCAGTTTCTGCCGCATTTTTTTCCTGAATACGGGCATATCCCTGTCTTTGGTGATCAGTTCCATTTCGAAACCAGCAGTCTTGGGATATGTACCGGACATGGTAAGGACTTTCTATCCGACCCTATGGGGACCCAGTGGATATGATGAAGCTTCCAGATGGGGAGCCTGTTGGCTTCCGACGATTTTGCCAATTGCATCTATAGGATTTTTTACTCCCCCGATTAATCCCTATTGAGTGGGAAATTTTAGCGCTGAGAAGTCCGATTTGATTTGAGGAACAAAAGCTCCCCGGTTTTAGAACGATTTTCACCCGGTCAGATCTGCTGAAATGAACCAGATTTGATTCAGTCTGGCCAAAACAGGTAGTACTGGCGGATTGATTGACACTATTCCCAAACCTAACTGATATGAATTATCTTACTGCAAGGGTACTACAGGTATTCTTATGTATTCTTCTTTTTCCTGCGGTTGCCTATACCCAGGCTATTGAATGGAATGAAATAGCGCCCGGGGTATGGAAAGGCATCATTGGAGATCCGGAGAAATTTGATCTTTTGGAGGCATCAGGAGCCACTCCCAGATTGGAAGGTCTGGAAAATATGGAAGAGGCGGATTTTCCGTTGGATCCTGAACAGATCGCAGCGTCGATTGAAGAGGGCAAAACTTTCCTGCGCTTTCCCCTGACGGTCCGTGAACAGATCTATGGGTTTGGTTTACAGTTTAAAACAGTACATCAACGGGGACAGATTCTTCATCTCCATGTGGATCACTATGGAGGTAAGGACGATGGACGTACACACGCACCCGTACCTTTTTATGTTTCATCAAATGGATACGGTGTATTTGTCAATTCAGCCAGGTACATCAATGTTTATGCAGGATCTGCTGTCAGGAAAGACAGCGAAAATGCACCTAAAGCACTTGACAGGAATACAGATAAAAACTGGACCTCCAGACCCTATTCAGATGCGGTGGAGATGCTCATACCTGCTCCCGGGATAGAAGTATATGTATTTGCCGGTCCAACGCCTTTGGATGCCGTTCGAAGATTCAACCTGTTCAATGGAGGAGGGCCTATTCCGCCCAGATGGGGGCTGGGCTTTACCCAACGGGTGCATAAGCTGCTCACTGCTGAGCAGGTACTGCAGGAAGCAAGTGACTTTGAAGCAAAAGGATATCCCCTTGATTTTATTGGGCTAGAACCGGGGTGGCAGAGTAAGTCCTATCCCAATACCTTTGAATGGGACCTGGGCAGGTTTCCCAAGCCTAAGGAGTTTGTGAGTGAATTAAGGAAGAAAGGTGTGCGTGTCAATCTATGGATTAATCCATACCCATCACCTGAGTCACCGATATACAAGCCGATCCTAGCATATACCGCTTCACATACTGTTTGGGGTGGAGTGGTTCCCGACTTTACATTGGATACTGTCGGGCGGGTGTTTTGGAGCCATTTTGAAAAAGAACATCTTGACATCGGGGTAAGTGGCTATAAAATTGATGAGGTGGATGGATATGACCGCTACCTCTGGCCTGATGTGGCACGGTTTCCTTCGGGGATCAGTGCAGAGCAGATGAGGCAGACCTATGGCCTGTTGGTCCAGCGCCAGAGTGATAGCCTTTTCCGAAAGAGAAATGAACGTACCTATGGTTTGGTCCGGGCTTCCAATGCCGGTGCGGTATCTTTCCCCTATGTGATTTATAATGATTATTACAACCACGAGGATTTTATCACTGCGCTGATTAACAGCGGATTTTCCGGAATCTTATGGACTCCGGAGGCCAGGGCATCCCAGACTGGAGAGGAATGGTTGAGAAGGATGCAGACGGTCGTCTTCTCGCCGATGGCCATGATCAATGCATGGTCAAGTGGGACAAAACCCTGGTCATTTGAGGAAGTGGCCGAAGAGGTACGTCAGCTTGCCTTATTAAGGATGAGCATGATGCCCTACTGGTACAGTGAATTTGCCAAGTATCATTTTGAGGGTACCCCACCTTTTAGGGCAATGGATCTCGAAGATGGATTTCATGCCGACCAGCAGCGCTCAACACTGAGCGATGAGGAAGCAGATCTTGAGTTGAACCCGTATGCAGAGGCAGTCAAAAAAGAAGTAAAAGACCAATACATGGCCGGAGAATACCTTTTGGTAGCTCCGATTTTTACCGGGCAGACTTCACGTAAGGTAATCCTTCCTGTGGGCAACTGGTACGATTTCTACACCGGTGTATATGCTGGTAACGGGGAGGTGATCGATGTTTCCCCAGAATTAGGGCAAATACCGGTGTTTGTCAAAGACGGGGGGATAATCCCGATGATGGAACCGCGGCTACACGCCCCCAAGGTAGGAGAAACGGTCAATCTGGAAATACGGCATTACGGTGATAAACCGGCAGTTTATCAACTCTATGACGACGATGGCGAAAGCTTTGACTACGAGCAGGGTCACTATTCCTGGAGAGAAATAAAGGTGGAATATCAAAAAAACGGAAAGCTGAAAGGAAGTATTTCCAAGGTAGAAAAAGGCAAACCTAACTCTGTGGGCAATGTGGTATGGAGATTCATGACGATGAAAGAAAATGATGACAACTAAACTGACATTGAAAACAATACGGAAATCAGTTCTGGGGCATCTAAGTCTATTCATTATCTTCTTTTGCCTTGTTCAGGCATGTGCAATGAAAAATAATGTAGCCGGAGATCTTGAACAGGCGGATTTAGTGGACAAAGTAACAGCGGTTTTGTCTGAACAGGTGATCGAAACGGCTGCTTGGGCCCTAACCCAGGAACCTGTAACAGTGACCGCCAGTAGGTCTGAAAGGAGTGCGGGGGGAATTCATGATTTCTATTCAGAAGGAGATTATTGGTGGCCGGATCCCAACGATCCCCAAGGGCCCTATATCCAGCGTGATGGCCTGAGCAATCCCGGGAATTTTGTCGATCATAGACTGGCCATGATCAGGTTCAGTAGAATTATTGGAGCACTGGCTTCTGCCTATAGGATTTCGGGAGAAGACCGTTACGTACGTCACGCGATACCTCATTTGAAAGCCTGGTTTGTGGATTCGGAGACTCTTATGAATCCATCCCTTACCTATGCGCAGGCCATTCACGGTAGGGTGAGCGGAAGGGGGATCGGCATCATTGACACAATACATCTGATGGAAGTGGCCCAGGGGCTAATTGTTATGGAGGATTCAAGAGCAATGGATCCTATGCTGGCATCCAAGGTAAAAGGTTGGTTTGGACAATACATTGATTGGCTGCTCACCCATCCCTATGGTGCCGAGGAAATGAATAAGGATAACAATCATGCCACGTGTTTCTTTATGCAGCTGGCTTCCTTCGCAAAACTGACCAAAAATGAGGCGGTATTGGATACCTGCAGACAGCGGTACTCAACTATTCTATTACAAGAACAGATGGGGGAGGATGGCAGCTTTCCCAGAGAACTGGGAAGGACAAAACCCTATGGATATTCGCTGTTCAATCTGGATGCTATGGCAACGTTGGTCCACCTACTTTCAGATGGGGAACAGGATCTGTGGTCATTTCAGACCCAGGATCAGAAATCAATCAAAAAAGGCATTGACTTTCTGGTTCCATATGTTAAACAAAAGACTAAGTGGTCTTTCGCTGAGGATGTAATGTATTGGGAGAATTGGCCGGTGGCACATCCTTTCCTCCTGTTTGGGGCAATAGGATTGGAACAGAAAGAACTTTACAGGATTTGGGAGAAGCTGGAGCATCAGCCTAAGGAGGAAGAAGTCATCCGGAATCTGCCGATAAGAAACCCGATCATCTGGATTGATAAATGACTAAGAAGGCACCTTTGGCAGACTTCACTAGTCATGCTGAAAAGTAAACCAGAACCCTCCCCAAGAAGTGGGTAGGCTAGAAATAGTACCGACTGACAATCCGGTCTCCTCCGGCAGGTAGGTCAGTGAGTTGATACGAGTGAATTTCCTCTAAAATTCGATTCATTGATCGTGTAGAGGGGATTTTTAGTAAATGTATAGCGGGTAACTGCCGCGCCTGATTTAAAAACGAATCAAACAATATCCCCATGAAACCACAACTACTCCCTGTTTCCCTTAGCTGCTTTGAATCATTTAGTGTAAAGAGGAACAACACTCCACTTCACAACGACCGGTTGCATTTTCATCCCGAAATCGAGTTGATCCATTTCACAAAAGGAGAGGGACTCCAGTTTGTAGGAGACAGTGTCAGGCGGTTTAAAGGTGGGAATATGGTACTGATTGGGTCTGATCTACCACATTTTTGGCGGTTTGACCAACCTAGTCCCACAATAGAAGAAACTAACACAAACACAGAAGTTCTTCACTTCAAGGAGGATTTTTGGGGGGAGGATTTTTTGAATTTACCGGAAACCAGGAGGATAAAATCCGTATTGGAAAAAGCAAAGCGGGGGATAGAGATTTCTGGACCGATCCGCAAACGGGTTGGGAAACTTTTGAACAAGATCACAAAAGTGGAAGGATCAGACCGGATTATAGTGCTATTGGAAATATTAAGTGCAATTTCACTGTGTGGGGAGATACGAATGCTTTCTTCACTTGGCTATCAAAAAGGGCAAGGGGATTTGGACACTGGGGATGACAGGATCACTGCTGTACTGGAATATTCCTATTCGAACTTTACTAGAAAAATTGAATTGGAAGAAATAGCTGAGGTGGCCTACCTCTGCCCAAACTATTTCTGCAGGTATTTCAAATCCAGAACCGGAAAGACCTATACAGAATTTTTGAATGAGCTCAAGATTGGACATGCGTGCAGGCTTCTGATCGAAAACAAAGCGTGCATCAAACAGATCGCCTATGACAGTGGATTTAACAATCCCGCCAGTTTTTACAGATTTTTTAAAAATTACACAGGTAAAAGCCCTTTGGTATATCAAACTGAATATCTGAACGGCAGGTGCTTATAGAAGTTTGACCGGGGTTTTTCTGACTTTGGGATGGGAAATTCGATTTCCATAAAATTCGTAAATTCATCACCATACAATTACCCAAAATAATGAATCCCATTCGCCTCTTTGTGCTTGCCTTTCTACTGATTTGCAGTTTGACCTTTGACATCCGGGCCCAGATCATTCAATCAAAGTTCACACATATTAATGTGAACGATGGATTGTCCCAGGGAAGTGTACATGCAATCTGCCAGGACTATACAGGGATGATCTGGATAGGTACACGCGATGGACTTAATAAATACGATGCCAGAAAATTTACAATCTATCGGAATAAACAAGGCGATTCCACATCCCTTTCGGAAAACTACATCATTTCGATGTTGGAAGACAGAAAGCGCCGTCTATGGGTAGGAACCTATTCAGGACTGAACCTTTTTGACCGTGTAAAAGATCAATTTATCAGGATTCCGCTCAGGGATGTCAAGGGAGTGTTTTTACATTCCCAACCGATTATCTATTCCATTTTTGAGGATCAGAATGGAAGTCTGATGGTCGCCACCAGTAAAGGGCTTTTCAGCATTGAAGAGGGAATGACTGATGCGAAACTGATATTTCATTCCAGACTGTTCCCTGCCATAGCTATCCCCAGCAACCAGGTGCAGTTTGTTTACAGAGATAGCGAAGGATTGCTTTGGATCTGTACTGATGCGGGGCTATATGCAATGCAGGATTCCGGGGACGATAAATTGATATTTAGGCAGGCGTTTGTTGAAGGAGAGACGGGGCTGGCATTGAATGACAGGAATACCACCGTTGTGGAGGAGGTCAGTAAGGGAGTTTTGTGGATAGGTACTAAAAAAGGTGGGATCAACGTCTACGACAAGAGCACCGGAAGATTTTCCTACATTACCCATAACCCCAAAAATCCGGATGGGTTGTTGAATAATGAGATCAGATCAATTCGCAAAGATATACGGGGGGGATATTGGATCGGGACTTTTGGCGGGCTCAATTATTGTTCAAAGGAGGGGATTTGGCAAAGATTCGTCTCAGATCAAAAGGATCCCTATTCCTTGAGCCATAATTCAGTACGACCTGTTTTTCAGGACAGGAAAGGGGCTGTATGGGTAGGAACATTTTTCGGTGGAGTCAGTATTTTGGATCGCGATATCCCCAAGTTCGAAAATTATGTTCACTCTCCTTACGTACCCAGTCTCAGCCATAATGTGATCAGTAGCATCCTCCAGGCAAGTGAGGATGGTAATGAGCTTTGGATAGGTGCCGAAGGAGGAGGGCTCAATTACCTGAATAGGAAAAGCAAGACATTTAAACATTATGCCTATGAGGAAAATGATCCTTCCTCTCTGAGCCATGACAATGTGAAATCTCTTCATTTGGATAAGTCAGGCAACTTATGGATAGGTACTTATCTGGGAGGAATCAATCTGTTGAGAAAAAATACGGAGTCTTTTATCCGTATTTCGCACGAGCCTGGAAGAGTCTCATCACTGTCACACAACAGTGTATATGCTATCGCGGAGGATGAGGAAGGAAACTTTTGGTTCGGGACTTACGGTGGCGGATTGAATTTTATGAAAGCAGACAGCGAGAATCTCTTTGAGCGTTATTCTCCTTCTAATAGCGGAAAGTATTTTATAAGCTCCGAATGGATCCGGTCACTTGATTTTGATTCCAGGGGAAACTTATGGGTAGGCACAGAAGAAGGGCTCAATGTGCTATGGAAAGGAGCTGGGGAATTTCAGACTTTTAAGTTTTCCCTGGAAAACCCAAAAAGTATCAGCGGAAATGTGATCATCAGTGTATTTGAGGACAGCAAGGGTAGAATCTGGATTGGAACCTATAAAAACGGATTAAACCTTTTTCACCCGGAAGACAACTCCTTTTCAGGATATGGAGTGGAGGATGGCCTTCCTGGCAACAATATTTTTGGTATAGCCGAAGATGAGAATGGGGACTTATGGCTGAGTACCAACAACGGTATAAGTAGGTTCAATCCGGATTCCGGAATTACCAGAAATTTCGATATTGAGGATGGAATCAGTGGGAACGAATTCGTGATGGGTTCTTACTGCACACTGAGTACCGGAGAGATAGCATTCGGAAGTTTTCAGGGGTTGACGGTTTTTCACCCGGATAGTTTACGGTCAAACACCTATGTGCCACCGGTTATCCTTACCGATTTTAAGCTTTTCAATAAATCAGTCCGGCCGCGGGAAGGGACGATTTTGCCAAATCACATCGCTGAGACAGAAGAGTTGGTATTGCGGCACAATCAAAACGTGTTTTCAGTCGAATTTTCTGCATTAAATTATCTTTTGCCAGACAAAAACCGCTACGCCTACAAGCTGACAGGATTTGAAGATGACTGGAACTATGTGGACAATCCGGTTGCCACATATACCAATCTGAATCCGGGCAGCTACACCTTGATGGTTAAAGGTTCCAATAACGACGGGCTATGGAATGAGGTGCCCCGCCTGCTTTCCATCAACGTTTTGCCTCCTCCCTGGAAGACATGGTGGGCCTTCCTGATTTATGGGCTACTGATAGCTGCAGGGGTAATGCTTTTGATGAGGTTTACCAGGATACGGTCCACACTGGAACAGAGTTTATACATAGAACAGCTGGAGAAGGAGCAACAACGGGAAATGAACGAAATCAAGCTTAATTTTTTCACCAATATCTCCCATGAATTCCGCACACCGCTTACCTTGATACTGACTCCTCTTGACCGTATTTTGGCTGAGACGGATTTAAGCAGCGAGAGTAAGACAGTTTTAGAATCGGTTCGGCTAAACGGACTTCGATTGCTAAGGCTGGTCAATGAGCTGCTTGATTTCCGAAAGCAGGAAACCGGGAATATGGAAATCAGTGTGTCCAGGGATGATTTGGTTGAATTTCTCGGAGAAGTACTTCTGACGTTCAGGTATTATGCCGATGAGAAGAAAATCAATCTGACCTTTGAGCCGGAAGAGGAAAGTATCCAGACATATTTTGACCGCGACATGATCGAAAAGGTCATTGTCAACTTGTTATCCAACGCAATGAAGTATACAGAGCAGGGCGGGGAGGTAAGTCTAAAGGTCGGGAAAATTAAACCTGATGCTATATTTCCTGATGGCGCGGTGTATTTTGTAGTGCAGGATAACGGACATGGGATTCCAGAACAGGATCTGGAGGCAGTATTTGACTGCTTTTATCAGGTCAGTGACAAATTCAGCAGGTCACGGGGAAAGGAAAACAGCTCAGGGATTGGACTTGCATTGGCTAGGGAATTGGTAAGCGCCCATAGCGGTACAATTGAAGTGGAAAGTAATAATGAAGCGGACATTAAGAAACGTTATACCCGATTTACGGTAACCATCCCATTGGGGAACAGGCATTTCAAATTAGGCCAGATTAATATGCAAGAAGAGGGGGCCGAAGTTTTACGGGATACGCCCGCTGATTTGCAGACACTGCGCTTGGAGCTTTTAAGCCCTAGTCAAAAGGGTGTGCGTACTTCGTCAACAGGACCGGAACAGACTTCTGGTACAGCGCAGGAAAACAAACCTATTTTAGCCATTGTAGAAGATAACAGAGAGGTGCGGGCCTTACTTGAAGATAGTTTGTCAGACAGCTATAGGGTAGTGACCGCTGCCGACGGCAGCGAAGGCTGGGAAAAGATCCAGAAATATATCCCGGATATAGTCATCAGCGATGTCATGATGCCTCATTTTGACGGGTTGGAATTACTCTCTAAAATCAAACAGGATATTCGCACAAGCCATATTCCTGTAATCTTGCTGACTGCAAGATCTTCAGTAGATTACCTTGTTTTGGGGTTGAGACAAGGAAGTGATGACTACATAACAAAACCGTTTCGTTTGGATGTTCTCAAATTGAAAATAGAGAATATCCTTGTGGGAAGAGAAAATCTAAGAAAGAAGTTTATAAGAGAGTATCTGCTCCTTCCCCAGGAAGAACAGCCTTCATTGGAATCCCCCGAAAAAGAATTCCTCAAAAAGGTCATTTCAATTGTTGAGACTAACCTGGGGGAGGAAAAATTGAATGTAGGCCTTCTGGTAACTGAATTAGGTGTAAGCAGGCCGGTGTTGTACAGAAAAATTAAACAATTGACGGATTTAAACGTGATCGAATTGATCAACCATATCAGACTACGAAAAGCTGCCCAGTTGTTGGTTTTAGGACAATGGACTATCAGTGAGGTAGCCTATAAGGTTGGGTTCAGTGATCCTAAGTATTTTGGAAAAACCTTTAAAGTCCAGTTTGGTAAATCCCCTTCAGAATATATTGCTGAACATGTAAACCAGACTATACCAAGCCAGTCACCGGAAAAGTTGGTCATCAATAAACTAAACCCAACTGGGTGAGGTGGTGTTTTTGAACGATATTATCCCACATTCTGAACGATATTTTTCTGAGTCTGCAGGATATTTCTTCCATATTCGGGTCCAAAAACGGACTGAAAATGAAAAAAGAAAAACCGGTGACAGGGCTGGGGCGACTCAAGGAATGGATAATCATCCTTCTGTTGGTTGCTTTAACTCTTTTTGTTATCTATATCATTTAGTGTAGCCAACTGTGGTTTTATCTCTCTATGGGGAGCTCTCAAAATCGTCTGATTATTATCAAAAAAGAGTTGTTCAAAAGTAGAACAGGCCGCATGGAAAAATTACTGCGACCCCCGTCCGCGATGCTGCGCGCCTTGGGGTAGCTCATCCGAATCCTGTATGCCAATTCTATCTTTTACTAAAAGAAAAAGGCTTCCGTTTCCGAAAGCCTTTGTAGCGAGAGGGAGATTTGAACTCCCGACCTCAGGGTTATGAATCCTGCGCTCTAACCAACTGAGCTACCTCGCCAAATATATTTACTGTTGGTGCAACTGTTTCTAAACAGCCTCACATCATCAGAAACATTTTTTGGGTATTGATTTTTGAAATTAATGCCTATATTAAAGCACGTTCAGAAATCAAATCAATTAGGCTGAGAATCGTTTATTTCCAACCCAGAAAACCTCCCTTTGAAATGGGAATGCAAATATGAGGTCTTGTACTGTGAAATGCAAGTTGACGTTCTTTAAAAAAGTGATTTTTTACATAGTGTAAAAACAATAATCATGGTTAAAAATAAGTTTGTGGCTGATTATCAAATCAATGCCTCCAAAAAAATAGTTTTCCATTATTTGAGTACAGCGAGTGGATTAGAAGAGTGGTTTGCTGACGAAGTGAAAATAAATGAAGACAAGAATTACATTTTCAATTTTGATAGTGAGGACCATTATGCACGCCTGGCTTCACAGCGTAGCAACTCCCATGTCAAATTTGAATTCTACGACCCGAAAAATCCAGAGGAGTCAGATCATGCCTTTATAGAATTTAAACTGGAAGAAAACGAACTTACCCAAACACTGTTTTTAAAGGTGATAGATTACTCAGATGGATATGATGACGATGAGCTGGTTGCCATATGGGAGGGGCTGATCGGAAGATTGAAAGATATTATTGGTGGGTAATCTCAATTGATTTTACCAAATTTGAACTTCGGCTTCAGGGCTTCGTATTTGCCTTGGGAGCAGTTTGAATAATGAAAAAACTAGATAAACTTATACTTGGGTCTTTTTTAGGCCCATTTTTATTGACTTTTATTGTCGTGGATTTCATCCTGTTGACTGTCAACATGCTGAAATACTTCGATGAGATTTTTGGGAAAGGTCTGGGTTTCTGGATCTACATGGAGCTCATAGGGTATTTTATCATAAGTATTTCTCCAATGGCTCTACCTCTGGCTGTACTGTTGTCCAGCCTGATGACTTTTGGGAACCTGGGAGAGCATTTTGAGCTTACGGCGATCAAAAGCAGCGGCATCTCATTGCTTCGTGCCCTGCGTCCAATTGGCGTATTCGTGATTGTCCTGTCTTTTGCAGCCTACCTCTCCAATAATTACCTGGTACCGAAAGTAAACCTTAAAACATTTAGCCTGCTCTATGACATCCGGATGAAATCCCCTGCCCTGGATATCAAAGCAGGGGTGTTTTATGACGGGATTCCGGGATATAGCATCAAGGTCAATGAAAAAATCGGAGAGTATGGTCTGAGGGATATCTTGATTTACAGCCATTCCAGTGGCACCTCCGGTAACTTGGATGTCACCCTTGCCGATTCGGGTAGGCTGGAGCCTTTTTTTAGTGAAAATTATATGAAGCTTACCTTGTATCATGGAAAAAACTACCATGAACCCAAGCTTTCCCGGGGAATCAATGGAAAGCCTGCAGAATTCGACAGGGTGTCTTTTGATAAAAATGAAATCGTTTTTGATTTAAATAATACCTTCCAGCTCAACAGGACCGCTGAAGACGCCTGGTCAACCAATAGATCTATAAAAAATATAGCCCAGATTAAGCTGGGGCTCGATTCGATAGGCTCATTGGTCAATGAGCAGCTATATAAGAACTACCTGGAAGCCGAAAGTGTCTATCCGTTTTTTTCCAGGGATAGAAAGTTCAAGCCTGCCGCTGATATATTGGAACGCAAAGCGTTGGATGATTCTGTGAGGGTTTTGAAAATAAGAAGGGAAAAGGCAATTGCAGACTCCCTGGCCCGGTTGAAGGAATTGGCACAAAAAGTTACTGATTCTGTCCTGGTCGATAAGCCGGAATCACTACTCTCTAGCAAGGATGATTCTGTAATTTCTACTAAAAGGCCTGTAGTCACTTCAAGCAAGATTTCCACAAGAGATTCGCTTTTTCTTTCACCGGAAAATATACAAAATTCAGAAAATAAGCCGGTTGAATTAGATAGCAACCCACGCGTAACCCCCGCCATAGCAGTGAGAAAAACCCGGACTAGTCCTTTGACAGCTACAGAACGTGCGCAAATCGACTCTTTGGTCGCCGACCGGGGATATAATAAAACTGCTATAAACATGGCATTAAACAATTCCAGGAGCCTGAAAAATTCATTCGGGGTAAAGAGCAGCCAAATCGAAAACCACCAAAGGGAGTATAGAAGATATCAGATCTCATGGTATCAGAAATATACACAGGCCCTTGCCTGCTTTGTAATGTTTATGATAGGTGCGCCACTGGGTGCCATAATTAAAAAGGGAGGCCTGGGTATGCCTGTTTTAATTTCAATTATCTTCTTTATTGTTTATTACATGATTACCATGACAGGGGAGAAGTGGGCAAAGGAAGGTGTGGTTGATCCATTGTTCGGTACATTCTTCTCGGTTATATGCCTATTTCCATTCGGCTTGTTTTTCATAAAACAGGCCAGAAAGGACGCGAGATTATTTGAACCTGACTTTTATGTGAGTGCTTGGGAAGGTATTCAGAAACGCATGAAAGTTCTTCGTTCAAAAGCGCAATAAGCTTTCATTTTCTCAAAATAAATACTACCTTTGTGGTTGTTTTATAAAATTTAGCTAAACATGTATTTATCCTCAGAGATTAAAGAAGAGTTATTTAAGAATCATGGACGGTTAAAATCTGCTACTGACACAGGGTCTCCTGAGTCTCAGATTGCCCTCTTTACACACAGAATCAAGCATTTGACTGAGCATTTGAAGTCAAATAAGAAGGATCACTCCTCAAGACTTGGTTTGTTGAAGCTGGTAGGTAAGAGAAGAAGCCTATTGGATTACCTTCACAAGAAAGAAATCGAGCGATACAGATCGATCATCGCCGAGCTAGGAATCAGAAAATAACCAAACTAGTAAGGTTCTCTTGAGTGAGAACCTTACTTTTTTATTTTTAGGTTATACAAAGACTTTTATCACTAACGACGCAAACAAATAATCATTTATGTTACCGAATTTAATCACCAAGACCATCACTTTAGAAGATGGCAGAGAAATTACAATAGAAACCGGGGCATTGGCTAAACAAGCCGATGGCGCAGTAGTAGTGAAGATGGGAAAAGCCATGCTTTTGGCGACCGCAATGTCCAAGAAAGAAGCTGGAGAAGGGGTGGATTTTTTACCTATGTCAGTTGATTATCAAGAAAAGTTTGCTTCTTCAGGTAAGATCCCCGGGGGATTTTTGAAAAGGGAAGGCAGACTTTCCGATTATGAAATTTTGATTAGCCGTATAGTAGATAGAGCTATTCGTCCTATTTTTCCAGATGATTACCATGCAGATACACAGATCGCTATCACGTTGATCAGTGGTGACGAGGATGTGCTTCCGGACGCTTTGGCCGGGCTAGCTGCTTCTGCAGCTCTGGCTGTTTCCGATATCCCTTTCAACGGTCCCATCTCTGAAGTGCGTGTAGCGAAAATTGATGGCAAATTGAAAATAAACCCAACTCCGACTGAGTTGGAAAAAGCCACCTTGGAATTTATCGTAGCAGGTTCCTTGGAATTTATCTTAATGGTAGAAGGCGAAGCTAACGAGATCCAGGAAGAAGAGATGCTGGAAGCTATGCAATATGCCCATGAGGAAATCAAGAGACATTGTCAGGCACAGATTGAGCTTACCAAGCTGGTGGGCAAGGAAGTAAAAAGAGAATACAATCACGAGAAGTCTGACCCAGCTCTTTTTGATAAGATGAAGGCTGAGCTTTATGACAAACTTTACGCATCAGTAAGTAAGCAGATTGCCAATAAATCAGAGCGTTCTGCTCTGGTCAAAGAAATCAAAGAAGAATTCGTGGCAAGTCTAGGCGAGGAGCATGAGTTTGAAGCAAGTCTAATTGGCCCATATTTCAGCAAAATCCATAAGGAAGCTGCCAGAAATCTGACATTGGATGAGAAGAAAAGATTGGATGGAAGAAAGCTTGACGAAGTAAGGCCAATCTGGTCAGTAGTTGATTACCTGCCATCTGCTCACGGCTCTGCAGTATTTACCAGAGGGGAAACCCAATCACTTACTACGTGTACTTTAGGTACTAAGATGGACGAGATGATGGTAGATGGGGCAACAATTTCAGGATACAACAAATTCTACCTTCACTATAATTTCCCGGGATTTTCTACAGGTGAAGTTAAGATAAACAGAGGCCCGGGAAGAAGGGAAGTAGGTCATGGAAATCTTGCCATGAGAGCTTTGAAGAAAGTACTTCCTCCTGCCGATGAGAACCCATACACCATACGTATCGTTTCAGATATTTTAGAGTCCAACGGTTCATCTTCCATGGCTACTGTTTGTGCCGGTTCATTGGCACTGATGGATGCAGGTATTCCTATCAAATCCGCAGTGACAGGTATTGCTATGGGGATGATCTCTGATGCAAAAACGGGTAAATATTCTATTCTTTCTGATATTTTGGGAGACGAGGATCACCTAGGTGATATGGATTTCAAAGTAACCGGTACTGCCAAAGGAATCACTGCCTGTCAGATGGACTTGAAAGTGGAAGGTCTGGATTATTCTGTATTGAAAGAAGCTTTACTTCAGGCAAAAGACGGAAGACTTCATATTTTGGATGAAATCACCAAGACACTTGCTGCACCAAAAGCAGAACTGAAGCCACATACGCCAAGATCATTCATCATGTTCATCCCTAAGGAATTGATCGGTGCGGTGATCGGGCCAGGCGGTAAAGTAATCCAGGAAATCCAGAAGGATACAGGTGCTACTATTGTGATAGAAGAAATAGATAATCAGGGTAAGATCAACATTTTCTCTGCTAATCAGGATAAACTTAATGCTGCCCTTTCACGTATCAAATCAATCGTGGCCCAGCCGGAAATAGGGGAGACTTACACAGGTAAAGTGAAAAACATTCAACCTTTTGGTGCCTTTGTGGAATTTATGCCGGGTAAGGATGGTTTACTTCATATCTCAGAGATCAAGCATGAGCGGGTAGAATCTATGGAAGGTGTACTTGAGCCAGGAGAGGAAATACAGGTTAAATTGATCGATGTCGATAAGAAAACCGGAAAATTCAAGCTTTCTAGAAAGGCTTTATTGCCAAAACCTGAAAAACAATCACCCAGTGCATGAGGTTAATCGATACAATTGATTAATTTGATTCTATTAAACTATTAAATTTCACAAATCATATTCCTGAATGAGGCAGCTAAAGATTAGCAAACAGATTACCAACAGAGAAAGTCAATCCCTGGATAAATACCTTCAAGAGATTGGAAAAGTTGACCTGTTGACAGCAGATGAAGAGGTAGTTCTGGCCAAACGAATTAGAGAAGGTGACCAACTGGCGCTGGAAAAATTGACCAAAGCCAATCTTCGATTTGTAGTATCAGTTGCCAAGCAGTACCAAAACCAAGGGCTTTCCTTGGGTGATTTGATCAATGAGGGCAACCTTGGATTGATTAAAGCTGCACAGCGATTTGATGAAACCCGTGGATTTAAATTCATCTCTTATGCGGTTTGGTGGATTAGACAATCTATCCTTCAGGCACTTGCTGAGCAGTCTAGAATTGTACGTCTTCCTTTGAACAGAGTAGGTTCACTGAATAAGATCAGCAAGACTTTCAGCGAGTTAGAGCAGAAATTTGAGCGTGAGCCTTCCCCAGAGGAACTGGCCGAGGTGCTCGAAGTAACTGCCAATGAGGTGGTAGATACAATGAAGATTTCTGGCCGTCACGTGTCAATGGATGCACCATTCGTGCAG
Organism: Algoriphagus resistens; assembly: GCF_001442615.1. Classification (GTDB taxonomy): domain Bacteria; phylum Bacteroidota; class Bacteroidia; order Cytophagales; family Cyclobacteriaceae; genus Algoriphagus; species Algoriphagus resistens. Next base: position 113,719 of record NZ_LMXN01000002.1, read on the forward strand.
GGTGAAGAAAACAGCCTTCTGGACGTACTGGAAAATGATGGCGACGAAAAGCCGGATGATGGCCTGATGAATGATTCCCTCCGCAAGGAAGTTCAACGGGCACTTTCCACGTTGACCCAGCGGGAAGCTGATGTAATCACACTTTACTTTGGGCTCAATGGTGAGCATGCGATGACTTTGGAAGAGATCGGAGAAAAATTCAATCTTACCAGAGAGCGTGTAAGGCAAATCAAGGAGAAGGCAATCCGCCGACTCAGACATACATCCCGTAGTAAGACACTTAAACCTTACCTCGGATAAGCAAGCGCACAAGTGGAAAGGGGGGTATTAACCCCCTTTTTTATTTCAATACTTTCCGTCTTAGTAGCTCTTACTTAGAGGATTGTTGCCTTAAGCAAAACCTTAGGGAATTTTAACAAGATGCAACTTTGTTACTAGAGTAGAATTCATAAAATTTGCCCGATTTAATACGTTACTATTAATGCAATCAGAAATTGAAAGAGTTAAAGTCTTGATAATTGGTTCAGGACCAGCAGGTTATACTGCGGCGATATATGCTTCTAGAGCAGGACTCTCTCCTGTTTTATATACTGGCGGACAGCCAGGCGGTCAATTGACCATAACCAATGATGTTGAAAATTATCCTGGATATCCAAATAGCATCACTGGACCAGAGATGATGGAAGACTTTAGAAAACAAGCGGAACGATTTGGTACCCAAGTACGATATGGCTTGGCGACAAGTGTGGATTTTACTACTAAACCTCACACGGTCATTATCGATGAACAGGTGACTATTCATGCAGATACCGTTTTGATATCCACCGGCGCTTCAGCCAAATGGCTGGGAATCGAAAGTGAGACACGCTTAAATGGGAAAGGTGTTTCTGCCTGTGCGGTTTGTGATGGTTTCTTTTTCAGAGGACAGGAAGTCGCGATCGTCGGAGCAGGAGATACGGCGTGCGAAGAAGCTTCTTATCTGGCTAATATCTGTAGTAAAGTTTACATGTTAATACGTAAGGATGAAATGAGAGCTTCTCAGATCATGCAAAAGCGTGTTATGAACAACCCAAAGATTGAAATCCTGTGGAATACTGAGACAGATGAAATCCTGGGTGAGGAAGAAGTAAACGGCGTAAGGATCTTTAATAATAAAACCGGAGAAAAATCAGAAATCGCTATTTCTGGCTTCTTTGTTGCTATTGGTCATCAACCAAACACCGGCATATTCAAGGACTTTATCCATATGGATGAGGCCGGTTATATCAAAACTATTCCAGGAAGTACTAAAACTAATGTTGAAGGTGTGTTTGCTTGTGGTGATGCACAGGACAACATCTACCGACAGGCTGTAACTGCTGCAGGAACAGGCTGTATGGCTGCCTTGGATGCTGAGCGATATTTAGCTGAGTTCGAGAATGATTAAACCCAATAGATGAGGTATTCGATCCTATTTGTAGTCTTTTGTATCAATTTGAGCATTGGCGCTTTAAACGTCAATGCTCAAATTTTTCCAAAGATTATCAAGAGAAATAACACCACCCAATCCTCAGCTGTAGGCCAGGAGAGGAGAAATATTGAACTGAGGGGGTTTGATCAGGAATCGTACCTTAGGACTTTATCTTCGATTACCGATTCCATTATTTTTGAAAATAATGTGAACTTGGGCCGTGTAAGATCGATAATAAGTGAAGATCAGAATATCATGATTTGGGCACCGACCAATCAGCTGATCAAAGTATCAGAGCAAATTCAGATAGATAGTATTTGGGTCACTGCATTTGAGTATTACTCCTCCTGGGACTCAAATAAAATAGATATCTACAATTTTGACCCAAAGACATTTACTGACACAGTTAATATCCGTCTTTACGACGAGTTTTTCGGATATAATTGGAAAATGCCCTTAGCTAAAACCCCCATAACATCTTCCTATGGTTATAGGTGGAGACGGTGGCACTATGGGACTGACTTAGATCTGGACACAGGTGATCCCGTTTATAGCGGTTTCGATGGAATAGTTCGGGTGAAATCCTATGATAGGTACGGGTACGGCTATTATATCGTAGTCCGTCATAAAAATGGACTTGAAACTCTCTATGGCCATTTGTCCAAACAGCTTGTAGATGTAGGACAGGAAGTTAAAGCTGGGGAATTAATCGCAAAAGGGGGAAATACAGGTAGAAGTACGGGATCACATCTCCATTATGAACTTCGCTACAGAGGTCTGGCTTTTGATGCTGAGAAAGTATATGATTTTCCTGATTACAAAATAAGGGGCCAAAACTATTTAATCACCCCGGCTCTTTTTGGCAATATTGTCCAGGCCAGAACAAACGCTTACCATAAAGTAAGAAAAGGTGAAAACCTCGGATCTATTGCAAGAAAATATGGTGTGTCAGTCAGCTCACTGACCAGACTAAATGGTATCTCTACCCGTTCAATTTTAAAAATAGGACAGAATCTTCGCGTTCGCTAGCCAAAATAAAAATGACAAAGCTAGATATTTTAGTATTTGCTGCACACCCTGATGATGCAGAACTTGGATGCTCCGGAACGATAGCCTCTCATGTAGCCCAGGGGCATAAAGTAGGTATAGTAGATTTTACCCAAGGAGAAATGGGAACTCGCGGTACTCCTGAGCTGAGACTTCAGGAAGCAGAAGCTTCCAGCAGAATTCTCAAACTAGCTGCAAGGGAAAACCTTGGATTCAAGGATGTATATTTTCAAAACAATGAAGAGCATCAGTTGAAACTGATCGAAATGATCAGAAAATACAGGCCTGAGATTGTTTTGGCAAATGCTGTATCAGATAGACATCCTGATCATGGAAAAGGATCTAGTCTAGCTAGTACGGCTTGTTTTATGAGCGGACTTCGTAAGATAGAAACACAACTTGATGGAATTCGCCAAGAGGCATGGAGACCAAAATTTGTGTATCATTACATCCAAAACAATTACATAGAACCTGATTTTGTGGTGGATATCACTCCGTATTGGCAGACAAAAATTGATAGCATTTTAGCGTTCCAGTCCCAGTTTTATGATCCGTCAAGTGAAGAACCGGTAAGTTTTATCTCAGATCCTGATTTTCTTCCCTTTATTGAAGCTAGGGCTAGAGAGTTTGGACACAAAATACTTGTCAAATATGGTGAAGGATATACCGTAGAACGGATGATAGGGACTACTAATCTTTTTGAGCTGAAGTAATCAAGGGGCAAGCCTGGACAGGATCCACTTACCTTCTTTTAATTCATATTTTATTCTGTCATGTAATCTGCTAGGTCTTCCCTGCCAAAATTCCATGGACAACGGCATTAATCGGTAACCTCCCCAGTGAGGTGGGCGGCTCATGGCTTTACCGGCAAATTGTTTCTCTATTTTCAGTTGCCTGGCGTTTATATCAGCACGTGAGCTTATTGGTTCGCTTTGCGGAGACACCCAGGCTCCAATTTGCGAACCTAGCGGTCTTGAAAAAAAATATGTGTCGGATTCTGCTTCCGTTATTTTTTCTACTTTTCCCCGTACCCGTACCTGTCTCTCCAGCTCAGGCCAGAAAAAAGTCAACGAGGCGGAATTGTTTTTTTCCAGCTCTCTTCCTTTTTCACTGTCATAGTTGGTGAAAAAGATGAATCCAGTATCGACACCTTTCAGTAATAAAATTCTCGCATTGGGTGTGCCATCCAAGCCTAAGGTAGAAACAGTCATGGCATTGACTTCCAAAACATCCGCACTTACAGCTTCCTCAAACCACGCCCCAAATTGCTGTATAGGATTTGTGTTTACGTCACTGATATCCAGTGATTTAATAGAATAGTCTTTACGTATTGCAGCGATGTCCATGATAAGTTGTCAATCAATAAAATCTTATAGATAAAATTACCATTGGCATTGCATTTAAAAAATTATAATCTATATTTTTCGAGAATTTAGAATTAAGAGAAGAATGAGTAAAGACGAACTACGAAATCCTAAAGCCGGCGATCTTCTAATTTCCGAACCATTTTTGCAGGACGAAAATTTCGTTCGCTCTGTGGTCCTCCTTTGTGAGCATTCGGAAGAGGGAAGCTTTGGCTTAATAATAAACAAACCTTCAATTCTTAAACTCGGCGAACTCGTGGAAGCATTGGATTTTATGGACAAGGATGTTTTTGTCGGTGGGCCAGTAGAACAGAATACCTTACACTTCATCTATGCAGGTGAAAAGGCGTTGGAAGGAAGTATTTCATTGGGTGATAATATTTGGTGGGGTGGAGATTATGATTCTCTGGTGGAAAAATTGAAGCTGGGATTGCTTGACCCTGGGTCAGTACGGTTTTTCTTGGGGTATAGCGGTTGGGGGGCAGAGCAATTGGAAGAGGAGTTGTCAGACGAAACCTGGATTATTTGCAGAGAAATTCTCGATGAACAAACGTTGAATTTTACACCTGAAGAACTCTGGAAAAACTTACTTAAGAGTATGGGAGGGGAGTTTAAAGTAATAGCAAATTATCCCCTAGATCCAAGATTAAATTAGGCAAAATCCCTACTTTTGCTCATATTGCCCATTAATAGTACTGTTTTTATGACTGAGAAAAGTAATGATTTGTCTGACAAGGACAAGGTGACTCAACCCTCCAATTCCGAAGAGGCAAAGAGTATCGAAAAGGAAACTAATTCTGAAGCTAACGAAGATATTGTGGCTGATCAGGCCAGTGAGCCTGTGTCCGAGCCTTCCATAGAAGAAACTGCCAAGGTCACTTCCGAAGATGTAAAGGATACTGTAGGTCCCACAGAAACCGATGAAACACCGGCCCGGGAGGCGACTATCAATGAAGAAGAGGCTCCTGAGGTAGACTCCTTTAAAACCGAAGAGCCAACAGGTAAAGAAGAACCAGCCACGCCAACTGAAAGTGCTGTTGAGGAAGTTATCCCTGAAGAGAAAACTGAAGGTGATGCTCCATCCACCCAGCCTGCAGAAGCCATAGTCTCTGATGAAGAGGAATCCGAAGAAGAGAATGAAGGAGACCATCATGAAGACTTTGATGTCACCTCACTTTCCAAAATTGAATTACTCGCTTTGCTGAAAAGTAAAGTTAAGCAAGACAATATCTATAAAATAGATAAGCTCGTCCATGAGATTAAAGCTGCTTTCGATGAGTTCACACATAAGGAAAAGGATGAAGCTTTGGAGAGATTCAAAGCAGAAGGCGGAGTAGAGGATGACTTTGACTTCCGTCCAAGTGATGAGGAGAAAGAGTTTAATACCTACTATTTCGAATACCGACATCAACTTAACACGCTTCGTAAGGAAGCTGAAAAGCAAAAGGAAAACAATCTCAACGCTAAGACTGAACTTCTAAACAAACTCCGTGAGCTGGTAGATGGAGAGGAGACTACGCTGAGTATGTCTACTATCAAGGCCTTACAGGAAGAATGGAAAAGTATCGGTCCAGTGCCCCCTTCACAGAATAAAAGTCTCTGGGCTAGCTATAATGCCTTGATGGACCGCTTCTATGACAATAGGAGTATTTATTTTGAACTCAAAGAACTTGACCGCAAAAAAAACCTGGAAAGTAAATTAGAGCTTGTCGAGAAGGCTGAGGGGCTGAAAGATGTAAAAGACCTGAAAGATGCCATTAAGGTTTTAAATGATCTTCATGAAGAATTTAAGCATATTGGTCCTGTTCCAAGAGATGAACAGGAGGGCTTATGGCAGAAATTCAAAGGTGCATCCGATGCGGTCTATGATAGAAGAAAGGATTTTTATGAAGGCCAGAAAGAAGTCTTCAAAGTAAATCAAGATCAGAAAGAAGCATTGATTGAGTCATTAAAGCCATTTGCGGAATTTCATGCAGACAGAATTCGGGATTGGAACATCAAGACTAAGGAAATCCTTGAAATCCAGAAAAACTGGCAGAAGATTGGGCCGGTTCCCAGGGAGTCCGGCAAGGAAATAAACAAGTCATTCTGGGCTTCTTTCAAGCAATTTTTCCATAACAAGAACTTGTTTTTCAAAGAGCTTGATGAAATCCGGGCTGCGAACCAGTTAAAAGCAGAAGAACTGATTGCCAAAGCCGAGGAACTGAAAGACAGTTCAGACTGGCAGAATACTGCCAATGCTCTGGTGAAGCTACAGCAGGATTGGAAAAAACTTGGTCCGACACCTGAAAAAAACAGAGACAGCCTTTACAAGCGCTTTAAACTTGCTTGTGACACATTCTTTGACAATAGAAGAAACTCCACTAAACAGTCAAATGTTGAGTTCGAGGATAATCTTGAGAGCAAGCAGGACATCTGTAAAAAAATTACGGAAGCAGCTGAGAGTGGAGAGGTATCAGAGGATGCATTGACCGAATTAGTCGGTGAATTTAATGATATCGGGTTTGTGCCGAGAAAAGCCATGAAGGATATACAGACCCAGTTTAAAACTGCTGTCGATCTATACTTGGAGAAGCTAAGCCCTGAAGGCGAAGGAAGGGAAGATTTCCTGTTCAGGTTAAATCTGAACAGATTACAGTCTGATCCTAACGCTGTGAAAACACTGAATAAGAAGGAACACGGTATTCGTAAGCAAATTTCTGAATTGGAGAATAATATCACCCTCTGGAAAAACAACCTGGAATTCTTTGCTGCCTCAAAAACTGCCGACAAATTGAAAGACCAGTTTGACCTGAAGATTCAAAAGGCTGAAGAGGAAATAGAGAAATTGAAAAGCAAGTTGTCAATTTTAAGAGAATTTTAAATTTTTGTCACTCAGAATAAGGGAGATAGGATTTTTATTTTCTTGTGGTTTGGAGCAAATAAAGTGATCTTCTATATTTGCATCACAATAACGGAATAAGCCTCCTTAGCTCAGCTGGTAGAGCAACTGACTTGTAATCAGTAGGTCATTGGTTCGATCCCGATAGGAGGCTCTCAAAATCAGGCACTTAGATCTAATCTGAGTGCCTCTTTTTTTGTGCAAATCATGTGCACAAAAAATAAATTTGCCTGAATCCATTCAGATCAGGAGACCCAGGATCCCATTTTTTCCAAAGAAGCTTTTCCTTGTCCCGACCGCTTTTGCTGAGAGCATCTATTTTGAGGGGATGAACTAACAGAATGAAGCTGCTTCTGCTCTCCGTCTCTGAAAGAAGCCTGATCCTTAATGAATGAGGATGGAACTTGGAAAACTGAGAAATTCAAACTCTTAAAAATTTACTTCTTATCCCATGGTGCCTTCGACACATAACTATCCACGATGGAATTTAAATCCCATTTTTTATTTGAAATTGTCTGGTCAGCTGGAGCTGGCGATACAGAAGTCTAACCATTTTGAGGAAGATTTGGAGCTTTTGGCGAGGTTGTTCAGGTTTATGAATCTCAGTTAATAGATTAGAAATACTGATCTGGTGTTACACTAGAAAGCCTAGGTCAATGATGAATAAGGTGGCTTCAGGAATATTGTCAAGAATCTCTTGAGCAGGATTTATATTGCAATAATCATAAAGTTACGTGAAAACACGTATTTCATAAGCGGTCAGATTGCTGTAAATTCATGAATAAAATTATCATAAGTATGGATCAGGATATACAAAACACAGTGACAACCATCATTGCAGCTATTTCAGGGATGAAGCAGGAATTGATTAAGTTGGATTTCACCATTGCAGGTCCTCCTTTAAAGATTGGTAATCCGGACATTAACTATCTGGCTATGGCTTTAAGAGGGATCATCAAATCTTCCAATAGTGGGAAAACCTTAAAGAAATCCGAACTTACAAAATCAGGTATGACTGTGGGGCAGGTGGTGAAATTGGTGGAATCAAAGTTATTGCCATGAAAAAAATTTACTTATTATGTTGTGTTTTTCTGCCGCTACTGGCCAGTGGACAACAAGGAGATGATAAGCAGGATTTCTTTCAGAAACTGAGTGATGCAAATATTGGTTTACGTAAAAGTTATGCAGGATCGTCGAGTCAAGAGCAGAAGCCTGCCAACTTCTTTTTTAATCGTGATGTTAAGAACAATTCAAATTTTTTCACTGCTGATTTAGGTTTAAAAATCAGTGAACGGGATGTTTTTCAGAATACATCATTTAATGATAAAGTGTCTCTTGTGTTATTTCCAAAACTGGAATACCATAGGAACTCAGATGAGGAAAACAAAAAAGATGCCTTTTCAGCAGGGGTAAACATGGAGTTTTTCCCGGTTCCTTACAAGACACCCGTTACAGATGGCTGGGAAATAGCACCCTGGATTCAGGGATCGGTGGATATAAAGAATGATAAAGTAAATGATTTGAGTACCATGAATTACAGCTCCTACCTGAGCATATTCAGTTCTAAGGCATTTCTTCCCGGAGGAAAGGCCAGGGCCAAGGATGGGAGTCTAGTATTCCGGTATTTTGCATACTCCGGTTACGAATTGTATTCAGAATTTGAAGAAGTCAAGGGAGAGTCATCATACTGGTCCAGTAGAATATTTATGGAGTTATGGCCGATTCCAGCAAAAACCAAGGAATACATACAGTTGACATTTGAATACAATTATCGAAAATCTTTAAAAGATAGCCTCTATAGATCGGGGAATCTCAATTGGGCTACCATAGGGTTGAATATCTATCCAACTGGGAAAGCTAATATTGGTTTGGGTCTTGAATATTCCAAAGGTGCAGACCCTACTAATTCGTTTTTAGATACTGAAAGACTACTCTTTGGGTTAAACGTGAAAATATAGCGTCTAATTAGCCTTAAATTAAATTTTGTTGGATGGATGAGGTTCGCGGTTCAGAAGTCGAATTCTTTTGAGGAGTATTTGGGCAGGCGGGTGTAAAATTAACTCTGTCTAGGACTTTGAATTTAGTTAAATCTTTTAAGATAGAGCCGTATGAAAGAAGAAAGTATTAAAACAGTTTTTATCAGGAGAGAACCTATTCGGAAAGGATTGTGCCTTAGCGCCTCTACTGCAGGAATTTCTGAAAGAATCCCTGCAGGCAGAGATGGACGGGCATCTTCGTGATGAAGACAAAGGATGGTCTGGAATTGCAACTAAAAATGAGAGACTTTTTTATGCTGCTAGTCTTTCTTTTCCCAACAGCATTTCTTCCATTTGTTTCGGTGTTTTGTAACCTAAAGCCGAATGTGTTCTTTTGGTATTATAAAAACCTTCAATATATCCGAACACCTCTAACTTAGCGGACTGCTGATCCATAAATCTTCTGTGATAGACCATTTCAGTCTTTAGTGATTTGAAGAAGCTTTCCGCTACCGCATTATCCCAACAGTTTGCTTTCCTACTCATACTCTGGATTATGTTATTTTGGCTGAGTATTGCTTTAAATTCATCACAAGCATACTGAACCCCTCTGTCTGAGTGATAGATCAGTCCATTTTTGACAGCTCTGTTCCCAACAGCCATTTTTATGGCCGCTACAGTGGTGTTTCCTGCTGTCATATTAGTACTTAAAGACCATCCGATCACCTTTCTGTCTTCTAGATCTATAACAGTTGTCAAATACAGCCAGCCTTTGTCTGTATGGATATAGGTGATGTCCCCAACCCATTTTCTGGACAAAGAATCCGCTGAAAAATCCCGTTGGAGAAGATTTTCTGCTATCCTATAATTATGGCTGGAATCTGTGGTGATTTTATATTTCTTTTTCACTTTACTGCGTATCCCATATCTGTTCATCAACCTTGCTACATAGGATCTGGAAACCAGGTCTCCGGTCTTATGCAGTTCAGCGGTTATTCTGGGGCTACCATATAGATATCTACTGGCTTTATGTACTTTTTGTATTTTCTCCACAAGTAGTTTAATCCGTTGTTCTCCACGGGATTCTGGAGAAACTAACCAACGATAAAAACAACTTACACGCACGTTTCATACCCGGCACATCTTCTCTACGGAATATATATGCGGTTCTCTTCTATAAACCGGTATATGGTCTGTCTCCCTTGGAGAAGATGGCTATGGCCTTTTTTAAAATGTCACGCTCCAACTCTGCATCTTTGAGCCTCTTACGCAAAACGCTCAATTCCTTGCTGCTCAGGGCTTATCTTAGGGTTGTCAGGAAGAACCTTATTACCAATATAACGGGGATTCCTACGCCATTTACTAAGCAAACTAGGGTCGATATCTAACTCCCTGGCGACTTCTGCAACAGAGCCTTTCGCAATACTCAGATCAACAGACATTATCTTAAATGAATCATCAAATTTTCTATGCATATCTACAAATTTAAAGTTACTTCTTAAATCTGTCTCACATTAAATGTAGCAACTCCAGAGCCAAGCGCCTCCTCTTTAAGGAGAAGGTCGGGATGAGGTAGATAAACCAATTGCAAATTGATAAGAATATGCAGGGACTAGTTAAAAGAATATAGAAGTAAATCGGTAAATTCGGACTCACAGAAGACGCCCTGCGCTTCAAATCAAAACAGATGCTATTTTGGGTTTTTATGAGTCGTTAGTTAGAAGCATACAAGCTAGATCAGTATTGATAGAAGAAAACAAGAAGTTTCTACCACGAATTTAATGGAAGTCCAGCAATGAAAACCTGACCAAATACTGATAACTCAATATGAGAGATCGTCATTTAGCCCTTTAAATGCCCATGAGTGTATTTCCTCTTACATTTAAACTAACTAAGAATCGTGTTTTCCACTAACTTAAGGGTAGAACCAACAAGAAGAAGAGGAATGGTTTTTTTAGTAGGACGAATATTTCACTTAAGAAAAGCTTTTTTTGAGGAACAAGTCTTCCATCATTAGCGTTTAAGAGAAAAATTCTCTTTATTTGAAAAAAAAGTTATGCTGATCAGATTTGTTGTGAATAACTTCCTCTCATTCAATGAGGAAAGGGAGTTTAATATGTTGGCAGGTTCCTTCAAAACCCATAAACATCATGTTTACAAAGCAGGCAAAGTTGATGTTTTGAAAGCAACTGCCATATATGGAGCAAATGGAGCAGGGAAATCAAACCTGATTAAAGCGATTGAGTTTTTGCAAGATACTGTGAGGGAAGGGGGGCTTCTACAATCTGTGAATGGTAAAAAGTTCAAACTAGATAAGGCAAATGCTAGTAAACCAGTTTCTTTTGAAATAGAGTTCTCAATTGAACAGATTATATATGCTTATGGAGTTAGCTTTGATTACAATGTTGTAGTTGAAGAGTGGTTGTATGAGTCAGGAGTAACAAAAGAAGATAAACTTATATTTGAACGGAAGTCAACTAAATCAGGTAAGACTAATATAAAAATAGCAGATAAGTACCGCAGAACTCAAAAGCAAAAACTTTTGATAGAACTGCTAGAAGAGAATCTTTTGAAGGCTAATGAATTGTTATTAGGTAAAACCGCGGAATTAAAGATTGATGTATTAATATCTGTTAAAAGGAAAATAACTAAAAATATTGTAATTATTCATCCAGGTAGTAAAATCCATAGTTTAGTTCCCCCATTAACATCTTCATCAAAATTTAAAAAATTCGCTAACGACCTTTTGAACACTTTTGATACAGGTGTCAAAGAACTGGGGATAGAAACGATTGATTTTGAAAAATACTTTGGAGATGACGATGATGAATTAAAGAAAGAGATAATTGAACACATTGAGGCTGGAAATGATGTTACAATTGATACTCATGCGGGTGGTATTGTAGTTACAAAAGAGAAAGGGAAATACATAGTTAAGAAAGTCGTTTCTCATCATTTAGATAGTGATAGTAATAAAGTACAATTTGAGTTGAATGAAGAATCAGATGGTACGCAGCGACTTTTAGATTTTATTCCTGCATTTGATGGTATGCTACATCATGGGATGACATTTATAATAGACGAAATAGATCAAAGTTTACATCCGTCACTTCTAAAATCCTTAGTTCGAAAGATTATGGAAGATGAAAAAACTAGTGGACAAATGATATTTACAACCCATGAATCTAATTTATTAGACCTAGATATATTCAGGCAAGATGAAATTTGGTTTATTGAGAAAAATAAACAATTAGGGGGATCCCATTTGTATTCCTTAAGCGACTTCAAACCCAGATATGATCTTGATATTCGTAAAGGTTATTTAAAAGGACGGTTTGGAGCTATTCCATTTCTTGCTCATCTAGAGGATTTAAAGTGGGAGACTAACGATGCATAAGAAAAGAGGCTATAAAAGAGATACACCAATAGAGCTAGTAAGAGATTACAAGCTTTTTGCTATTGCGTGTGAAGGAGGTAAACGAGAACCTGAATATTTTAAAACTTTAGAATATTTATCTAGAAAAATAAAAGTTGATATTATTGAAGAGAAGGTTACAGATGAAGAATTGATTCCAAAACTTGGCACAAAATCAGCCCCTAAATGGGTGCTACAAAGAGTAGTTACATATATAGAACAGGAGGGACTAATTGATGAAGATCAATTATGGATAGTTATGGATGTTGACAGGTGGAAAAAAGAACAATTAAGAGAAATAGCGATGTATTGTGATCAACATCCAAACTGGCATATTGTATTGAGTAATCCATGTTTTGAAGTATGGCTTTATTTTCATAAAAAAGGCAATATCAAAGATTCTGGTTCAATGTCGTGTAACGATTTCAAAAATGAAATTTCTAAACTTGAAAAAGGTGGATACCATCCATTTAAATTTATCTCATCATTGTCGGACGCAATCAAAAATGCTAAAGCTGCTGATAGCGATATAAAACATTTTATACCCAATGAAAAGGAAACAAAAATATATCAACTAGGAGAATCAATACTAAAAGTAGTTGGTAAAAATGAGTTCAATGAATTTTTAAGTAAAACCCTCCCTAGCCTTATTCAGGCAGAGGCTGATAAAATTAAACAATTTAGTAAGAATAGGGGAAAGAAGCCATCGGCAAACAACTAACCTATTATTGTATGTGAAGTACGGTAAATCAAGGTTTCGATGCACGAATCCTGGTAGTTTCTTATTGTATTTAGTTCGATTTTAAATGAAAAATTGCAAATTGATAAGAATATCAGGGTGGAATTACAAATTTTATTCAGTTGCCACAATAACTTGACTAACCCGAAAGGGGAAGTTGTTATATGTGCTAAGATAATTCGTGAAGCATTTAATTTAGTAGCTACTGGTGACTTCTCTGTCGAACATGTTTTTAGAAGTATGAGGGAGAAAGGATTAAGAATGAGCAAGGCAAACTTCTGGAGAATGCTCAGAAGCAGACACTACATAGGGAAAATATTTGTCGCTGCATTTAAAGATGAGGATGCACATTATGTAGAAGGCCAAAATGACGGAATTATTGCTATACCAACTTTTTTAAAAGTGCAGGATGTTTTAGATTGTATAATCCTTGTTTTATTAAGAGATATTCCTCGGTTCCTGCTACGGTCTGAAAAGCGGGTAGTTTTTAAAGTAGATTCAAAATCCTGTAAATTTACTGATTTACAGGATTTTGATTTCCCTTGAAACAGGTTTCGTCGACTTGACCGAACAAATTTCGAAACACTTTTTACAGGATTTGAAGAAATTAGTAAATGCGTAATTGAATTTCATTTTGCTTCCTTTACTAGACAATATTGAAAATTATATTCTTTAGAAGAGTAAATTAAAAGCAAATTAATGATTGTTATTTCAGTCATTTGTTGTATTTTTGTTTGAAATAGCAATGATTATGAATACTCGCAAGCAAATCATCTTGCCAAAGCACAACCAGTTGCTAGAGCAGATGGGCGAAAATATTAAGCTGGCTCGCAAACGTCGTAAGCTGACTACCATTCAAGTAGCAGAGCGAGCGGATATTGCTCGTTCTACACTATATCTGATAGAGAAAGGAGACCCAAGCGTAGCTTTTGGTGGATATTTTAACGTTCTTAGAGTTTTAGGTTTACAAGAAGATGTACTTAAACTCGGTGCAGACGATGAACTGGGTAGAAAATTACAGGACCTTGAATTATTGAAGTAAAAATGGTGAAACAGAAATTTGATATTTACGTGTTCGCCCATTGGAAAGGAATGCCTGAACCCAAACTGATGGGGGTATTGTCAGCTCATCATGCAAAGGGGAAAAAGGCTTTTAGTTTTGAATATGACAAAGCTTGGATAAAATCCGAGCAGCAATTGCAGATAGACCCTGATATACAGTTCTATTCAGGGGCTCAGTTTCCCAACCAGAAAGTAAATTTTGGTATTTTTCTAGACAGTATGCCTGATACATGGGGACGCACATTGATGAAACGTCGGGTGGCTCAGCAAGCTCTTGAACATGGAGAAAAGGCAACGAATCTTTATGACATCGATTATTTGTTGGGGGTTTATGATGAAAGCCGGATGGGTGCACTGCGTTTTAAGACAACTTTAGGTGGATCTTTTTTGGATGATAATGCCGATATGCCAACTCCACCATGGTCGTCTGTTAGAGAGTTGCAGCATGCCGCTGATTTGGTGGAGGGCGATAGTGAAAGCGCAGATATCAAAAAATGGCTGGGCTATCCTGATGGCTCCTGGATCGTCTTTGGGCGGTGCCAGACCTAAGGCAAACATACTTGACGAAGAAAAATCTTTGTGGATAGCCAAGTTTCCATCTAAAAACGACACCATGGACAAAGCGGCATGGGAATTTCTTGCTTACCAATTGGCCATAGATGCGGGTATAGTAATGGCTCAGTGCAGATTGGAAAAAATATCAGGTAGATACCATACTTTTTTTACCAAAAGATTTGACAGACATAAAATTGAACGCATCCATTTTGCATCTGCTATGACCATGACGGGGAATAGCGAAGATACCATTAGAGATACCTCCGCCAGCTATCTGGATATCGCTGAGTTTATCCAGAATAATGGCACTTCCATCGAGAAGAACCTCCACCAACTATGGCGGAGGATTGTTTTTAATATTGCTATATCCAATACGGACGATCACTTGCGCAACCATGGATTCTTGCTGACGGATAATGGATGGGTGCTTTCTCCGGCCTACGACATCAATCCATCAATAGATAAAAATGGCTTGGCCTTGAATATTGATATGGACAACAATGCATTGGATATGGAATTGGCGAAAAGTGTTGGTGTTTTTTTTCGATTAAGTGAAAAGGACATGGAACAAATCATCAGTGAAGTACTATGTAGCGTAAATAACTGGAAAGAAAAGGCCAAGCAATTAGGAATCTCAAGAGCCGAGCAGGAACTGATGCAGGCTGCATTTAGATTTTCTGAGTAAATCTAAAAATAGTTATACTGATGAAATCTATCTGCCTCTTTCCGACAACGACGAGGTGAATGAGAGTGCCAAAGCGACATTGACAGCTGTGAAAACCAGATTTCGGCATTGAAGCTACCCCTGAAAAAAACTTTAAGGTAATGATAGACAGGGGTTGATTGTGATGGCTTAGCTTGGTGAGTTATATGAAAATGCGAGTGTCGAGGAGAAAAAGATTATACTGAGTTCGACTTTTTTAAAAAAAAAACTTTTCAGGACGAAAAAGTTTGAACCCCTGAAGTTAACAAATTTGTCAAGCTTATCTAGCTGATAAATAGCGGATTGTCTTCAAAAAATAAAGGCACAAATCCGATTTTGAAGGATTTGTGCTGTCAGGTGGAGCTAGTGAGAGATTACTCGAACCATTTTGAAGAAGATTTGGAGCTTATGGCGAGCTTATCAAGCTGATTTAAAGGATTCTCTTAGACTGTTTTGAATAATGAACAGGTTGTAGCAATGGATATTTTTTCAATTAGTAAAGTGCGTTATAGTGTACTTTATGTGTGAGAATTCGTCTATGTATCTAAGTTTTCTATTAAAGTGCATTTTATTGCTCTTTTTTGATATTGTTTTAAAGTATTTCCTGTTTTTGAGTTAAATAGAGTACTATGATGCACTTTCCGGAAATGATAAAATCCATTAAAACGCGCAGAGAGATGCTGCAGGTTAACCAAGAAATGCTTGCAGAACTATCTGGTGTTAGCCTAAGAACCTAAAAGCAGTTTGAAAGCGGAAGAGGCAGTCCAGTTTTTTAACTAAAAAAACTGGACATTTTGAATCTTAAAAATAATGTCCAACTTATTGAAGCTAAATTGTTTAAGGGTTTTAATTAGCCTTAGCACCTAGGTGTTAATTTTAAGTGAGGTGCAGAAGGTGGTGTGGAAGTGGCCTCAGGAATTATGATATTGAAGATTTTTTTATCCAAATATGTAATATGTTTACATATTTATACTAAAAAAAACTAAAATCAGTATTTTTCGTAGTATTTTTATATACTCTTTTGCGAGTAAATTAAAAGCATTAGTCTTAAAAACACCTAGATGATACTCAACTTTAGTGTCCAAAATTTTGGCCCTGTTAAGGAAAATCAAATCCTCTCTTTTGAAGCGGATAGCTCCACTCATTTGGAAGATCAATATGTGATTACTACCCAAAGCGGCATCAGGGTTTTGAAGCTTGGTCTTATTTATGGTGCCAATGCCTCAGGAAAGACACTATCCTTCGGGCTCTTGATTTTCTAAGGGATTTAGTCTTGGAACCGGAAGAAAAGAAAACAGCGCGACTTAAATTTTCTCCTTTTCTATTCGACCAGGAAACACCTCGTAACCCCTCGGTTCTTTCCATTGAATTTATCCAAGATGAGATAAAGTATTCTTATACAGTAGAATTCACCAAAAACGCAGTCTTAACCGAAGAGCTGACTTACTACAATCCGAACAAAGCCAATATTTTCAGGCGGACTACAGATGTTGAAAATCAGTTTACAGAAATCAAATTTGGAAGTAAGATCTCGGTAGATAAAGTGTATAAAAAGACACTGGAATCAAATACCCTGTGGAATAATACGGTACTAGGAGGATACCTAAAGACTAATATTCAGGTAGATGAATTGAGGAATGTTGCTGACTGGTTTGAGAACCATCTCAAGCGAATGGTATTAACAAATACGCAGTTAGATACTTATGTTATACATAAAATTGATTCTGGTGAAATAGAGAAGAATGATATTTCAAGAATCTTACGTAGAGCTGATTTTAATATTTCAGATATTGTAATAGATGAGAATGAGGGTGAAGTCAGTCCAGATTTTATGGAGCTTTTACAAAATAGGTTTCAGAAAAATTCCGATAGTTTTAAAGAATGGGTTAAAAAAGGAAAGGTCTCCTTTCCAAAATTGGAATTTGAACATACAGTAGGTGGTTCTAAGTATTTTTTACCATTTTTATCTGAATCTCAGGGAACTCAGCGGTATTTTGGGTTTGCAGGACTCTTGGCTTTGATGATCAAAGGGTCAGTTATTTTCCCGATTGACGAACTGGAGACTTCCTTACATCCTGATCTATACAATCATTTTATCCTTTCATTCCTGATGAATACCAAGAATTCCCAGTTGATAGCCACTACGCACAACCGGGAAATTTTGGACAATAGGGATATCTATAGAAATGATGCCATCTGGTTTACTGATAAAAATGAGAGTAGTGCTACTGAGCTTTATTCTTTGAGTGATTTTGATTCTTCTGTGATCAGAAATACTAGCAATGTATATAATGCTTACAAGATAGGGAAGCTAGGAGGTGTGCCCCATACAGGGGACTTTTTTATCGATCTGACCCATGAGAAATAAAAAGAATATCCTTTCTAAAGGAAAACCTATAGTTGCCGTAGTAGTAGATGGGGATACTGAAGCTTGGTATCTTAATATGCTCAAAAGAAACCATCCTGATTTACTGTTTCAGATCAAACCTGAAATTCCTCAGAAAAAGTCACTATCCAACCAATACGATAAGGTACTTAGTCTTTCTGATGACTATGACACTGTAGTATGGATGATCGATATGGACGTGATTTTAAAAGAGACACGAGAGGCAAAAAAAGGTCAGCCTAGACCTCTCGACGAATTTTTGAAGTATAAGGGCTTATTGGATTAAGTTACGAATGTCACTGTTATTATTAATCAACCATGCATGGAATTTTGGCTCTTGCTTCACTTTGAATTCACTCAGGCTCCTTTCGATGATTGTGCAAGAGCGGAGCGTAGCCTGAGAAAACATATGACAGCTTACGCCAAAGCACAGAAATATTACACCAGAGAAGGAGATGATATATATTTGAAGTTAAAAGAAAGGCTGCCTTCTGCTATAGGGCATTCCAAAAAATGTAATGAGTTTGATCCTGAGAATCCGGATAGAGGACATTCTGGTATGCATAAGCTGTTTGGAATTTTAGGACTGTCTTGACTGTATCAAACTTCATCAGCAGGGGATAATGACGTACTCCGTGGGTCGCCAATTGCCATATTGTTAACCATTATGTGGCATACAAGACCGATTGCAGGATATGAAATATTTATTCCCAGTTTGATATTGATTCTTAATCAGGTTGTGAAAATGAAAAAGATATGAATGTACAAGAAAAGCAAGTAGTTGAAACCTATGTCAGTGCATACAACAGTTTTGATATAGAAGGAATGGCCAAAAATCTTGATGAAAATATTGTATTCGAAAATATTTCAAATGATACAGTGGATTTGAGAACGGTAGGATTAAAAGCTTTTAAAAAGCAAGCAGAGTTAGCTAAGCAATATTTCAAGCAAAGGAAACAGACTATTGAATCTTGGGAATTTAGAGACTCTATTGTGATTATTAACATTGATTACCAAGCAATATTAGCTATTGATTTACCAAATGGACTCAAATCGGGAGATACTTTGATTTTGAAAGGGAAATCGGAATTTGAATTTATGGACGGAAAAATCAATAGAATAGCGGATAAAAGTTAAGTACGCCACACAACCCGAGGGCACAATCTATGGCCTATGGCCGGGCGTGTAGGGGTTGGACACTTTTCCTCTTTTCATTATCTTTATCTGGGGCGAAAGTGAAGTGATTTTAAAACAGCCACAGATCATAGCCCAATCATTAAATTTCATAATGCTTTGCAATCGCCGTCAAAATCATATCCCGTATAGAAGCTTTGGTATCTCTGCCAATCCCATATTTTAGCTTATCCAACATATCGGTTGGAATCCGAAGAGAATAGATTTTCACACTCCCGGTGTCAAATGGGAGTGTTAGACCAACTCCTCCCTTCCGTTGGGGTACCCCAACGGAAGGGAACTAAATGATTAATTTTTAAACATCCAACACCAACCTCCCCTCAAATCTAATGGCTTATTGTTGGACTGTCAACCCCCGGTTATGGATCGGGTTCGTTTACTTCCGTTCGATCCTCATTGCGGCAAGATACACCAGTTTCAGCAGCACCATATCACTTGTAAAAGCCCCTTTTGTTTAGGTGACTTCCTAACCTGTCGTTGATACCCTTTAACCGCGTTGGTGGTATAAAAGATCTTTCTGATGGGTTTAGTATAGGCAAAATAGGCACTGAGACGTTCCCAGTTACTGTTCCATGAACGGATCACCACAGGATATTTCTTCCCCCATTTCTCCTCCAGGTCCAAGCTGGATCAGTCCTAAAAGTTGGGAGATTTGGTACAATCCATTTTCTTTACTGAAAAAAGAATTGGAAGAAAAAAGCAGAGGTATGATTTAATGAAAATAGCATTTTACATATAAAATTTTGCTCCCTAATTTGTCCAATAGTAGCTTTGGGTATTCACAAGTTAAACCAGTAATTGTTCAGGGAGAAATGGAGAATATTGAAACCATAAAAACAATGTATGATGCTTTTGAAAAGAAAGATTATGATGCCATTAGGCAATTGTTCGATGTAAATATTGAGTGGAACCAAATGAAGGGTTTTCCAGGTGGGGGGCAGCATACAGGAGTTGACGCGGTTTTTAAAAAAGTATTTGATGGGTTTGGGAAAGATTGGATAAACTGGAAGGCAACCATTTTACGGTACTTCGATACTGGTGAGGGTGTATTTGTAATAGGTTTCTATGAAGGAACTTATGTCACAACTGGAAAATCCATGAAATCTGATTTTGTTTGCGAGTATAAAGTTAAGGATGGTAAAATAGCGGAATTCAATCAATACACCGACACTTTCCTAATCGGACAAGCCATGGGCTTGACCAAAGAATAAATAACAAGCTGTTCTGATATTTCGAATCACCGCAGCCATTTTCCTAGGAGATATTTGCATCAATTTTTTACAGCCACCCGCAAAGCTCCTTATGAAAGGATTGCGTTTTTTTAAATGATTAAAAGATGAGCTCTTTTATAGCTGGGACGTAATTTCTTCCTACATTAATCTCAATTGCATTCGGAAGTAAAACAGAAAACCTATTTATGTCACGATGAAGCTCTTGGATGTGGTTGACATTAACAATATAGGATCTGTGGATCCTTATAAAATATTGAGGATCCAGCTTGCGTTCGATCTGCCCGATGCCAGTTGAGCTCAGAAAAGATTCCCCGTTGAGAGAATGGATCAACGTGTAGTCTTTGTCGGCTTTAAAATAAGAGACTAGTTTAATGGGTATGTTGGTTAACCGCCTTCCTTTTTCAACCAGTATACATGCTGAATAATTAATATGGGCATTCTTAAGAGTCTGGGTTCCCAACCACTGCTCAAACCGCTGCAAGGCAAGTTGCATACGATCAAAACCCAACGGTTTTATAAGATAGTCGATAGCATGAAATTCGAATGCTTTAGCAGCATTTTTTGCGGAGGTAGAAGTGAAAATAACTGAGGATTGATAGCCTACACTTTTGATGACTTCAAAGCCACTTTTTCCCGGGGTGTCCACTTCCATAAATACCAGGTCCGGCTGTAGGGCATTTATGTACTTCACAGCTTCCAAACCATTGCAACACTCCCAAAATACAAAACGATAGTTCTTTAACTTGGTGAATTCCCGTATACAGCGTCTTGAGGTTTCATCGCGATCAACAATAAGTACGGTCTGTTTTTTCATTTACATTTTCTTATTTCGAGCTACTAAGTTATCCGGCTGTATCCATTCTCTGAGCTGACATATGTCAGAAATTGCACAGCCAAACTTTTTTTATATTTTAGTGGATTACTACCCTGCATACGTTTGATAGCGCACAATCATTTTGGAAAGCTCTGCCACATCGCACATCAATGCGGAATTGTGTTCACTCCTGAGGAATTCAAGCTTATCAGTGCCCAGACACGCCACCGGATTATTCCCCCACATTCGGTACTAATGGAACAAGGAAAAAGAGTTGATGCACTTTATTTTCTCAATAGGGGAATTGCCAGATTGTTCCGCATTGAAAACGATGTCGATTATACTCTGGGAATTATCTCTACCAATCATTTTCTTTCAACGCCTTTGTATCTCCAGAACGGCAAGGATTCTTCTTGTTCCTTGGAAGCATTGACTGAAATTGATGTTTTGATGTGGGATAAACCAGCAGCTTTGTCTCTGAAACAACTTATTCCCCGGATGTACAAAATGGAGTTGGCCATAATGGATAGGTTATTAAATTGGTTACAGGACAACCAGATTGATGCGATTTGTATGACAGCTGAGGAACGCTATGCTAAAATGATGTCAAGCCAACCAGAAGTCATCAGGCAGATTCCTTTGAAATACATTGCGTCACTTTTAGGAATACATCAGGACAGCCTAAGTCGGATCAGAAAGATACTTGTTCAGAAAGAGCATTAAATAGGTATGCGTAAACATCTCTTCTTTTTTCTGGTTTGGTGGGTTCTTGGTAATACCTTATACTATTTTCGTATTTGAACGGGTTGGTCATGCTTTCCGGCCTTTCTTTGATTTCAGTACCGGACAACCAGGATTCAATCAATTTGAGTTTTGATTGCTGCTTTTGCTCTGGTACGTTTTAACTCTCCATTCCATCGATACCGTTAAGAATGCACAGGCTGTGCCGCTAAGTACCCTTCCATCCATTTCGGCATTGGTCCTCTCTGGGGGCTGGTCTGCTTTCTTAGGTCCGCCTCTACGGACTTGGTCAGCCACAGGCGCTACTTTTCTTCTCTGAATAAACTTTATTGGCCGTTTTATATAAGCGGTTGCTGGTATTCAGCATCCTAGGGCAAAAGATAGAAGTACGTGCTTTATACTTTTTTTAGTCCCTTAGGAAACAGCAGACATAGCCTTTGCTTAGGGTTTCTTTACTTGCGTTTTAATATCATCCGAATAGTGTGTGTCCCTATAGAAGATTGGTGTTGCGAGACCAAAACAATTTCTGAATCCGAAGCAGATTCTATCTGGGCTTCAACCGGATTGTTAGTATCATAATTTTCCATAATAATCGTCCTCATGGATTCATCATATGACCAAGTGCCAACTTCTTCCTCTGGTTCTTCCTCTTCATCACATCTGACCAAGCCACGATTGGAGACGATTGTTCCATTGGCAAAGTATCGCTCGGAATCATCTTTCTCGCAGTCAGGTACAAGAATCCGAAGATCAGTATCTGGCTTACCGTCCAAATCCACATCTAAAGCTGGATGGATTGTGACAGCGGACACATTCCAATAATAATTACCAAAAGGAGAGTCCTGATTTTTTTTGTGCATATCAGCCGATTCACCGGTGACAGCTAGACAAGTTGTGAAAATTGTTGTCAGAAAGGAATAGCATTGATTTTTCATTTTTTTCTTTTTTATATATCGGATTCGAGAATTTGATTTGTATTTAAAGTCAGTGATTTACAGGAAAAGAGTTATCGCCTAATAATTCAGTTTTACAGAAAAACTATGCTACTACTGTGGTTTCCGGAAATATATTAGGATTGAGCTTAGTATTCTGAACCATCCATTTGGCCAATGCCCTTGAGCCAGTTGTTATGATTTTGGAAGTGATGAGGGGAAGCGTTGCGCTAAAATTGTGGCGGGAAACTGACCTTTGGCAAAAGAGTATCTTTATGGTTCCCAATAGTATTCCAGTTTTGCGCAATTGTCGCATTGGGCTTCAATCTGTGGTTCAAAGTGCAATTCATAATTTTCCACAAATGCATCTTCAGAGTTCCATTTCCGAAGCAAGACCGGCTTTCCCTGGTAAGTTGCAGTCAGGCTATAAAGTCCGATAGGAATATCCTGAATATGGGTATCAGTCGGGTTTCGGATGAGGGGAGAGCCTTCGCTTCCATCAATCAATTTGCCAATAGGGGTAAGGATAAAATCAATCTCAGATTCTTCAATGTAAATACCGGGATAATTATCTATTGTGATAAGTCCGCCATAATTGCCCGATAGAGGGGGGGACATAGTTCCGGATAGTTTCCATGTAAAGTTCCGTACTGCTCCCTCTCCACCGAAGCCTGCGGTGTTGTCAGGATGCAGGTAAAACGAGTAGGTTTTTCCATTATATACCACCTCGTGGATGGCAAAGGCAAACCATGAACCATCAGGGATTTTTATGCGGTATTTTCCCTCATTATCTGTAAGGTCATGGATTCCTGCATTGAAGAAAATACTGTGGTCGATTAGTACCCGCACTTGTTTAAGGGGAATGCCAGCGGTATTTTTTACTACTCCTGTCGAATATCCCACTTGTGAAATGGGGAGATCATCTGAATTTGAGCAGGCGGTATGTAATACTATAGCCGCTCCAAAAAGAAGCTCTCTTACACACTTGCTTTTTATTTGTATGAACTTCATTTTTTCTGAGGTTTATAATTATCAACTTCCGCGTTTGATTTTGAAGAGAAACTCCACTGTTGTAGCTTCTTGGTCTTCGCAGTCCACACTATGTAGTGAATACGCTTGGCCTATAAAAGAGCCTTCTAGGTATCCATCCTTTTCGGAAACAGAAGTGGTACCATTGTACATATATTGATTGTCGCAGTGGCGAAAAAAGTTATTTAGGAAATACCGCTGCCCACCCTGCTGCCCACTTAGCATAAACTTGGATTGACCGGGGGCATCTCCTCCTGGGTATATACCCTCTGCTGTGCCGTAGCATTGTAATGATACTGTCAATGCTTGCTGTTCATTTTCGGCACGTATATGAATAGAGCTGTTTATAATATGTGAAACTCCTTGTTGTGAAAGATTTTGGGCAATACCGTTTAATTTAAGAGATATGTAATTTTCTGGAATCAGTTGAATTTTGGTGATCAGGAAGAGTTTTCCAAATTTCCGCCTTCCGTTAGGAGCGAGAGGGTCACTGATGTAGCCACTTTTGCTATCTACCTCTACTTGGATCTCCACATCTTCAAATTGTGGGATTGCCTCTGGTGCGGTATATATGGCATTGCCAAACAACGCATTTGTATTGATCTTAGGTACAAGGGTACCTGGACCTTTTACAATTTTCCAGTTGGCAATACTCAAATCTTTTGACAGACCGATTTCGTCCATAGCAGCCAAGGGTACACTGTCGATCTGGTTGGTGGCATTTAGCGCACCCAGGACTTGCTCCAGCAACTTGAGTTCAACCTTTTCCCCTTTTCCGGCACTTTTCTTATTTGCACGGATGGAGATAAAATCAAACCATACCCAATCACTAAAATGAGTTGTTTCAAAGGATACCCGCTGCTTGGATTCATCCAATGCAGTGGAAACTCCACACCATACTCCGTCATTGCGCTGGAAAGCGACCATACGTGTTTGAGGGTTCATGTCAACCTTGGGATCATAAAACAAGGAGACCTTTATAGGTTTCTTGAACTGGATACCCTCCGGGCCCAACCGGAAGGCGGACCTTCCAGATAGCTCATCGTGAGTATTGGTGATACGTTGTATGCTGAAGCTGGTAGGTTCTTCCACCGCACCAGGAGGGATTTCCATCCGCAGTTCGGTTTTTGAGTGTTCACCATACTGAAGAACTCCCCCATGTGGTCCTATAAATGCTGAGAATGGCGTATCTAGCGGTACCCCTAGTGGTTTCTTAATGGGTTCTAGGGGGATAAAATTGCCATTATCAGGTGTCGAAAAGTCGTCATTGCAGGCGCCAAGTAGCACTAGGAATAGTGCACTGACCAGTATAATTTCTTTTTTTCCGTAAGGGTACATCTGTTTTTTATCGTGCTGTTTTACTGATAGAGAGCCTTCATGGGTAAACAGAACAGCTCTGGTTTATATTTTTTTCTGCAATGAACAGGATATATGCGACGTCTTTTTTATGCATTCGACGAACTACCTATGGAGTCGATGAAGGGGGAATAATCAGCGACAGGAAGTTGGAGATTTTCGTCGCCGTTCAGGTACGTTTGTGCCTGTATACTGCGGTTTGTCGAAACAGAAATTTCGGCTAAAGCCAATGCACTAACTTTGTTATGATTGGTTTTTTAGTGCCATGAGTCGTTTACAATTAATTTGATTATGAAGTACTTACTAAATGTCTTTGTCTCAGTAATCATCTTTACGGGGCTGTTTACAGAAGGATTGTCCCCTGTCGTTCAGGCACAGTCCATTCTCAACAAAGTGAAAAATCGAGGGAGCCAAGCAGCTACCCAAAGTGTATTGAAAGAAACTGACAAGGTGGTTTCAAGAGGGATTGATAAAGCTTTCAAATTTGCCACTAATGGTATAGGGGAAGGGCAGGAGGAAGTGATCGATGAAACTGATTCGACAACAAAAGCTGATAAGGTAACGGATCAGAGGAATATGCTCGCATCCTTCAGCAAATATGACTTCCAGCCAGGGGATGCCGTGTTATATGCGAATGATTTTGGGTTAGAGGCCATCGGCGAATTACCCACTGGCTGGAACAGCAATGGCAGTTCTGTAATCGTCAGCTTAAATGGCATCCCCGGCAACTGGTTGCGAATGGCACAACGGGCAGTTGTTTTAACGGATAATGAATCCTCCTTGGGACCAGATTTTACCGTGGAATTTGATATGGTGTTGCAGTTTGATTTCAAGGGATATTTGGCACCTTCTCTCAAATTTGGGTTGCTGGACTCAGGTTCTGAATCACCATCTTCCAACAAGCTACTCAGCGACCCCAAGGGCGACAAGTCTTTTTATGTTGAAATTTCACCGCACGCCGATGGAGGAAACCTTATGTTGGAGAGTTATGAAAAGTATACACGTTATTTCAATAGCCCATCGACAAGAAATTCTTTAGTCAGTAAATGGTATGGAAAGGTAGTTCATGTGGCAATGCAGGGACAGAAAGAGCGGCTGCGGATATGGGTTGATGGTGAGAAGCTTTATGATGTGCCCAAGGGTCTACCGAAAATAGGTGTTTATAACCAATTGTTTTTTCAGTTGGGCAGTAGCTCATACACCAATGAACAGGTAGGTGTGTATTTCAGCAATATCAAGATTGCCAAGGGCTTGCCTGATACACGGCACAAGCTGGTTGAAGAGGGAAGATTTAGTACGACCGGAATTCTTTTTGACACTGGGTCGGCAATAATCAAACCCGAATCTGCAGGGGTGTTAAAGTCAATCTCAGACGTTTTGGCCCTGCATCCTGAAATCAGGGTAAGTATCACAGGTCATACGGATATTACAGGAGAGGAATCTGCCAATTTGGTGTTGAGCGGGCGGAGGGCAGCAGCAGTAAAAGAGGCACTTCACAACATTTATAAAGTTGATGCTTCAAGGATGGAAACTGAGGGGAAGGGTGAATCTGAACCTGTGGGCGACAACCATACACCGATGGGCAGGGCCCAAAACCGCAGAGTGGAATTTATTAAATTATAAGAAGCATGAAGAACTTAATTGTATATGCACTCTTGGGTTTCTTGTTAACGTCATGTGAGGAAGTTGGAGTTTCCCAATTACCGGACCCACTGACTGAAGGTAATGATTGGGACATAATAATACCTTCCTCAAAAGATCACCCAGGTATTGGGAACACCGAAGGTCTTCCAGAAGGGACTTTATGGCAATTACCTGAAGGTATTAAGCTGGTGGATCGACCGAATAAGCCATTTGACCCTGATCTTGGTTTGCTCTATGGAAGTTTGAACACCTTCTATGCCGACATCAGTTTTGTAAATAGACTAAAAGATACTATTTCAGTTGAACTGCCAGGTGGTCTGGTCTGCCTGTTCAAGCACGAAGGACGGACACAAAATGGGTTGTTGACTTCCACTGTCCGAGTCAAAGTACCCCCGACCCATACCGGTGACAATATACCGGCAGATACCACTACGGTGTATCTTGGACTGGGGTGTCTCAATTACTCTATGGCCTTCCCTTGGGAAGAAAACCAGCAATGGGATACGAAGGACTATCCCATTGGCAAGGGTATGTACGAGCCCAGCGTAATCATAACTGACCAAAACATTAAAAAGTTGCTGGATCTTTTGAAGAGTTATCCAAAGTTATCCATTTCGCAACATTACAACCCACAGGAAATGTTTGATGAAGATTATGAAACACCTGAATGGCGGATCATTTATACCTTAATCCAAGAGGCTCTTTGGAATATTACAGATGGCCAGGGACTTATTCGGAAGGACTACCTGGATTTGTTGGACGCGCTGAAGCCTTATAAATCATGAATAGCCCTTTTTTTCCCACTATGTCTTCTTACTTAAGTGTTTCTTTTCTTTCAAAATGGGGTTTTTCTGCCTTTGTATTATCTCTCCAAACAATAAATTTTGTTTTTGGTCAACTTAAAGTCGGCACCTATCAGTATGCTGATAACAATCGCATGGACAATATTCGTCCGGTTGCAGATATACTTGCCGTTTCATTGGAAGATTCTGCACGGGTTGTTAGTTACCCGAGTGTCAGTGGATTGATAGATGCAATTCAGCTTGGGGAAATAGACCTTGCTTTTATTAATACGTTGGGTTTTCTGTTATTATCAGAAGATGATGCGAGTTCTGAGATGGAACCGCTGGTAATCTGGAGTGTACCTACGGGCATTGGAGAAAATTACAGATGTATATTCATTGCGCCAGAAGGTGGGGAGGTAAGAAGTCTTGCGGATGTTACAGTGCATGCTGCTAAACTCTCACTGCTTCTGGTAAGCGAGGGTTCTACATCTGGAAACCTGGTACCACGGATATCGCTATCTATGTTGGGGATCAATTCACCCGAACTGCAATTTCAATCCTTAGCATATGGTGGTAACCATCAAGCTACTATAGAAAAAGTGGCCAGGGGAGATGCTTCATTGGGAGCCGTAGGAAGCGTGGCTTACACCGATTATATTAAGATAAGGTCGAATCCCCCGGTCAGACTGATTTGGAAGTCTCCTGAGATACCCTTAGGGCCTGTTTTGGTGAATAAGAGAATGTCAATGGCCAGAAAAGAAATAATAACCTCGGTACTCATCAATCTTCATAAAAGCCATAAAGAAGCCTTTGGTGAACTTAAGGATGGGTGGTCGGAAGTTAAAAATACAACAAGATTCATCCCTGTCCCAGATGACTATCGACCAACGCTCATGGATCAATTTGGTGATATTTCCAGTCTTAGCGCTATTCTTAAAACATTTGTCCCTTAAAAAATATCTGATAAACCAAAACTCTTAAAGCCATAGGGATTTTTTGTTGGGTATCGCCTCCAGCTTTAGCGGGATAATGGCTTTTAATTGAATTAAACTCCAAAAGTAAGGATTGACAGCTATGAATAAAATACTTGTTTTGACGCTTGTTTTTATAAATATGATAAACGGTCATGCACAGGATAAGCCTCGAAAAAACAGTCTGGGTTTCAATGTCGGTGCCAGCTACTTAGTCCGACAGGATTTAATCTTTTCGCCTTTTCAGCATAAGGACTTTACATTGGGCAATTTTGGTTTGAATTACACAAGGAGAGCATCATCGTACCAACAGATAACTTTAAACTATTCAAATTTTAACCCGATGGTTTTAAAACCATATGAGTTCAGCGATCACGGTGAAACTCAAAAAGCTTATCCTCATAGTTTTAACTTGTTTGATTTTGATTATCTGGTTGGGAAAAAAGTGAAGAAAGCCCAAAGGTCAACACTAATAGTCGGAGGCATCTTTTCAGCGAATATACAGGCTATGAACTATGTTTATGGGAGATTTGGCAATTTTGGGTATTTTTCCACACTTGGTTTCGGAGTATTTGCTCAAAAAGAGTTCTTAATCAGTAAAAGAAACCAATTGGATGTATCACTCCATTTACCATTGATAGCTTGGCTATCACGCTCTCCTTATTTGGTTAATGACGATGAGTTTATAGAAAATATTGGTTCGCACTCAGGCATCAAAACCTTTATGTCTTATTTGGGCGATGGCAAATTGGTAACATGGGATAAGCTGCAAACTTTTGATTTAGGACTTAGGCATAGATATAATTACAATGATAAGTTGGCTTTTGGGGTGGGTTACACTGTTGAATTCATCCATTCCTATCTTTCCAGAGATATACTTTCCTTTCGAAATTCCATACAACTTTCAGGAGAATTTAGTTTTTAAATGATGCAACCAGCAAAAAGAATAATTTTCGGCACATTACTAGTTGGTTTATTAACAGGATGTGATAGTATGTTTACTGAGCCACCCGCCAATGACCCGGAATCGATTTTTGAAAATTTATGGACGACCTTCAATGAGGAATATGCGCCATTTGAAGAGAGAAATGTAAATTGGCAAGAAGTATATCGCAAGTATCGCCCCAAGGTGAATAGCAATACTACGGATGGAGAACTTTTTAAGATTCTCTCAGCAATGTTGGAAATATTAAATGATGGGCACGTCAGTCTGACAGCACCGAATAGGGATATCTTTTATTCCAATAAAATAAAAAGGGATCTGGTTGATAATGGGTTGTTTAACGTAAGTGTTTTAAAAAGTTACCTTGAACATGGATATAAAGAAGGTGCGGAGAACAGTTTCATTTATGGAAAAATAAAAAATGAAAACCTCGCTTATATTTATTTTGACCATGTAGGGCAGAATTTTTTTAAGTTAAGCGATTTTCTAAATGATTACCCAGATGTTTTGGGATATATCATTGACTTGCGTCATAATCAAGGAGGTGATTTTACCTATTGCCTTTCCGAAATGGGTAGACTGACAGATCAGAAACGGCTTGTTTTTAAGAGCAAAACCAAGAATGGCAAGGGGGAGCAAGATTATGATGCATGGTATGAATGGTATATTTATCCTAAGGACAACTATGTAAACAAACCTATAGTGGTGCTAACAGACCGTTATACCCTTAGTGCAGGTGAACGGACCGTGATGGTTTTAAGGAGCTTACCAAACGTACAAATCTTAGGGGATACAACTAACGGAGCACATGGAACTATGATAGGGAGAGAATTGGCCAATGGATGGTTTTATTCATTGGTACCTCAGAAAGTTAAACTCAGTGATAATAAATCCTATGAGGGTGTTGGTTTGGCACCTGATATATATATTAAAAATAAGCAATCGGGTATAAACATGGGGATAGATGATACGTTAGAAAGGGCTGTAGAAATCTTAAGGTAGTACGCAACATGTTATGAATTATCATCGGCTGCTACTAAACAATTCAACTCCTTAGCCTAATGGACAATAACCTGTAGGCCTTTGGAATCAATACCTACAGCTCTTAGCGATTTTACCTGAGAACCTGCTGGGATTTTTCAACAGATTTCAGAAACAATGCGTACCACATTGAGCTGAATGAACTTATCATTTATCCAGAACATCTTATATACCCGAAACTATGCAAGTCGGATCAGTCAGGGATATCTACCAAATCCTGAAAATCAACTTCATATGCTTGATCTAGCAGTAGATGGTAATCCTTGCAGAAATTTTTATAGGCTGAAAGGGCCAGTGATTTTTTGCCCATTTTAAATAAGGTTGCACATTTTACCTTCAAAGCCTCTTCGTTTAGAGGATCAAATTTTAAGACAGTGTCAGCAACTTCAGAAAGCAGGGTTTCATCCTCGAGTTGGTCAAAAAGGATGGACATAGATTCTAAAACTTTTGAGGAAAAATTATTCTTATAAGGATCCATCCAGTCGGTCTGTATAGATGGACAAATCACACCGTTGGCCGTATAGCTTAGTAACTCTTTTATTTCTTGGATGGATAAGCTGTCTTTATGCTTAAGTTTTTCAATTTGGGTAATGCAAAACTGTAGATCAGAAAAGAACTCCTTGCTGTGCTCTATTTTCCAATAGGAATTAGTATGGGTCAACTGGATGGAAGGGGAGACCTTTTCGAGTACCAATCTTATTTTGCTCAGGTTTACATTTCTGTTGTTCCGGGCTTTTGTGGTGGATTTGTCGCTCCAGAGTAGTTCTGTGAGTTTATCAGAGGAAATCCCTTTTTTGTCGAATATAGTTGCCAGATAAATCAGCAGAAACAAGGCTTTTAAAGTCGGTGTGAATTGGCCGGTCTGGTTTTCACCCTGGCTATTGAATATCTGGAATCCTCCCATTAGATAAACCGCAGGCAACTTTGCAGGGATTTCTGTCAACGTATTCTCTTCCATTGCCTGCACCTTTTCAGCTTGGGCCGGTACCTGATCGTCTGAAGCTGGACTCTTTCTGTTTTTAGTTCCAATTAGCAGCATGAGAATAGCCAGGCCAATAATCGAAACAGTTAAACCAATTATCAGCAAGTTGTTTTTTCTTTTGAATTCACGCTGTATGGCTTCATCCAGGGTCAGTGGCGGATAGGCAATCTGGTAAAACTGGATCAGCGAATCTACCCTTGTGACTGCAATCAGTTTGGCTTTACCAGTCTGATAATACATGCTCGCCCAGCTACGGGTATCCAGAAAATTATATGGGATAGAATCCTGATAAATCTTTTGGTAGTTCTCGCTGATGCCAAACTCTGCAATTTTCAGGTATGTATTGAAATTCACGTTGTTGTATACTAGTGTAACAAAGGATTTTCCGATGTCCAGGCTGATAAGGTCGGCGATTGGCGTAAAGGGGTGTAAATCAGATTTCATCTCCTTTAGTTTGGTAACGCTGTTGTCCTGCAGGTTCAGGGAATAAAGATCATAATAATGCTGGGAATTGATTCCCTGCTTGCCACTTTGACTTCCATACCCTCCAAAAACCAACAGGTTGTTTTCATCGAGCCTACCCGTTGCAGTCAGGTAACGGGGTGGGATGGATTCGGAAAAATTGATGGAGTCCCAACTTTCTGTACCTATTTTTAGCCTGTTTAGATGGGACTTGTAGCTATAATGCCCATAGCCGCTGAATGCCACAATTTCACTTTCTTTGGGGAGAAAGAGATTGGAATGGTGCCAAAGATCGGGTTCTGGGCAGGTGTCCGGAGCGTATTGCCAAGAAAGATCCTGTAAATCAAAACGGTTCACAACCGCCGTGTCAAATGAATAGGAGATTATTTCCTTTGAAATAGGGTCATAAACGAAATTATTTTCAAGGCAAGGATAAGGGTTTCCTGAGGTATAAGTCAGCTCTTTGATCTTCGAATCCTCAGGAGTATAGAGGAGCAGGCTTGATTGCCCTAGAATAAAAATTGAATCTGAATTCGGAGTGCCTGTAATTCCTAAGGTATTAGGAAGTATGTATTCACCGGATTTCTTCCATTTAAGATGCTCGTCGATTTCCCATTTGGGATAGGATAAAGTAGCGATGTCCTGATGGACCAGATCGGCAACCTTGTTCTCTCCGTGCTTTTTGAGTTCCCAATGCCTGATCATTTTTTTACCGACTTCGATTTTCACGTCCTTCAGGGTCATGGGACAGACATCAGTATTGAGCATTTTGGATACCGTGCTTGCACCAAATACTATCCGCAGTGATTTGATTGTATCAATGTCAAGCGGGGCTGTGGTATGTTGGATATCGTTGATACTAAGGGTTATCGTATTGTTTTCCGGTTGATAGGCTAGATTGATCTTTACCCATTTGTTATATACTTCGCCCCCCAGATCTTCCCAATAAAAGCTAGCTACCACCTTATTTCCCACCACCAGCCAAAAATTCTCCGTTTCTGAAGCCAGGTTCGACACCAGATCTATTGGTATATTATCATTTGCCAGCATTTTAAAGATGTACCCGTAAAAACCATCTCCATCCCTAAACTGCACATCAAATTGAAAATTGAGCTCTCCATTTACCCTTAAAGGCGAATCAGGAGTCAGATTGAGGGAGGTTCTTTTATCCTGAATTACTTCGTGTGAATAAAAGTAGAGGCCTGAATTTAGCGTGGATTGGGCAATACATACATTGGATGCCAAAAATGTTAAAAAAGAAAGTAGAATAGTTAGTTTGCGGGCTTCCACAGAATTAGATTTACTAAGGTATTTTTTTCGATTTCCAGCAATTGGTATGCACCACCGCCGTTAGACTTGGGTTAAATCTA
This sequence comes from Algoriphagus resistens, assembly GCF_001442615.1. Classification (GTDB taxonomy): domain Bacteria; phylum Bacteroidota; class Bacteroidia; order Cytophagales; family Cyclobacteriaceae; genus Algoriphagus; species Algoriphagus resistens. The sequence continues at coordinate 146,793 of NZ_LMXN01000002.1, forward strand.
CTGCCTTGGATACCATCAACGCTACACAAATTGCCTCGAATGGGTTTATAGTTAAAATTAATCAATTATCACATATGCGAAATCTTTTCAAACGCATCCTTCAATTCTGATTTGAAGTTTTGAATTTTCAATGGATTTGCAACTTTTTTTAATTTTTACCTACAAAAAAGTAGGGCATTAAGTGAATATTAAGCGCATTTTAATTGCCTGGACATTCATTTACGGTGTATTTATTTCAATTCATAAAACAACACCCAAAATGAAAAACGCTATACCATCTCAAGTTACCTGGCAACCAGCCGTCCATTTTTTCTATTCTTGGTACTTTTTCCATCCATGGGCAAAGTAGCAGTCTTTCTTCCTTTTTGATTCAATAGCCAAGAATCCCTCGCTGATTTAATACCGAGTATTTCCCATCCCGGAATTCTGGATGGAGGTATTGTTCTAGCTATAAACCCTACCGATAAATGCCTATGAAAAATGTATTACCTCCAAAAGGCCGCAGCCTTTGCAAGCTACCCCAGTTTCATTTTATAAGTTCTTTATTAACCCAATAACCCTCTTGCTATGATAAACAATAACCCTAAAATTTTGGAGAGCCGACTGAAATTCTCCTTTCTGCTGCTCTTCAGTTTACTGGTAGGACTTCCTGTCTGGGCCCAAACTGGGGAGGACATAAAAAAGGAGATTACCGGAACGGTGGCCGATAGCAACAACGACCCTTTGCCAGGAGTCACAGTCCTGTTGAGAGGAACCACAACCGGAACAGTGACAGCGATTGACGGGAGTTTTAAACTACTGGTACCCAATCAAGGGGCCATACTTGACTTTAGTTTTATAGGGTACAAAACCCAATCGATTGAAGTAGGAAATCAGAGTCGTCTTTCCATCACCATCGAAGAGGACATCGCCGGACTAGAGGAAGTAGTGGTCATTGGCTATGGCACCCAGAAGAAAGAATCACTTACCGGTGCGATCAGCCAGATTGGTTCTGAAGAAATACAGACGACCACCAGCTCCAGTCTTGCCCAAAAGCTGCAGGGAAAAGTGCCGGGTTTGCAAATCCGTCAAAATTCCGGCCAGCCGGGGGAATTTAATACTTCCATCAATATCCGGGGGTTCGGTGGAGCTCCACTTTATGTGATTGACGGGATCCCCAGGGACGGAGGGAGTGAATTCCAGCGTTTGAATCCAGATGATATTGAAAGTATTTCGGTGCTTAAAGATGCCTCAGCCGCCATTTACGGTGTCCGGGCTGCGAATGGTGTAATTATCGTTACCACAAAAAAAGGGACTAAGGGAGCGGCAAAATTCAATTATAGCGGAACAGTAGGGTTTCAGACGCCGACTGGGGTTCCTCTGATGGCATCTGCTTCCCAATGGGCCCAGATGCGGAATGATGCAGCCCTTTTTGGGACTGGAGCTCCTTTTTACTCTGAGGAAATCCTCAATAATTACATAAACTCAGCTCCAGGCTATGAATCTACTAATTGGTATAATGAGACCCTGAAGGATAAAGCATGGCAATATCAGCAGAACCTCAGTGCCAGCGGAGGTAATGATCAGGTAAGCTATTTTATCAGTGGTGGATACTTCAATGAGCAGGGTTTGCTGAAAACCAACGATATAAAATACAAACGCTATACCCTTAGATCAAATATTACTGCAAAGCTTACCAATTCATTGGAAGCACAGGTTTTTATCGCAGGTAAAATAGACAAGCGATCAGATCCCGGGGAAAACTTCTTCAATATTTTCAAAGGAACCCGTACTACCTTACCTATAGAAAGACCATTTGCCAACGACAATCCAAAGTTTCCATCGGCCGTAGGATCGGGACAAAATCCCGTTGCATTGGCCGACCGTGGTTTGACCGGCTATAATGAGACAACAGATAAGAACATCCAGTCTTCTGTGGCATTGAATTATAAGGCGCCTTTTTTGGAAGGTTTGACTATGAAGGGATTGGTAGCCTATGATTTCACCTCTTATCTCAACAAAAATTTATTCAAAAGCTATAATCTCTACAATTACGAATCAGAAGCTGATGACTATGTAGTTCAGAAGCAGAGAGATGGAAATGCCAACATCTCAAATTACAGTTCCGATTTTAACCGCGTGACCCTTCAGGCACAGGCTGCATACAATACAAAAATCAATGAGGATCATAGGATAGGAGGTGTAGTCGTTTTTGAACAGCAGCAGACCTGGTCCAGGTGGGTGTCTGCGCTTCGTTATTATGATTTTTATACGACTGACCAGATCAATTTTGCAGGTTTGAATAACCAGCAGGCCGGAGGATTGGAAGACCAGACAGCACGGGTATCCTTTGTGGGAAGGCTCAACTATGACTACAAGGACAAGTATCTAGCTGAGTTTTCATTCCGTGAAGATGGTTCATATCGCTATCATCCTGATTCCAGGTGGGGATTTTTCCCGGTCGGTTCCTTAGGCTGGAGAATTTCTGACGAAGGCTTTATGAGTGGTACTGCCCACTGGCTTTCTGATTTGAAACTACGTGGATCATTTGGAATAGTAGGGGAAGATGCCGGAAACCCGTTTCAGTTTGTGAGTGGCTACACCACTACTGGAGGCGGGGGTTATGAATTCATTGACGGGCAGTATACTGTAGGGGCAGGTTCCCCGGCTATTGTCAATCAGAACCTTACGTGGTTTACTTCTGAAATTCTTGACCTGGGATTTAACCTTGGTTTGTGGGATGGCAGGTTTGCGATGGAATTCGATGTATATCAGCGAAACCGGAAGGGATTACTTGCCTATAGAAACCAATCGCTTCCCAATACATTTGGAGGTGCCCTACCGCAGGAAAACCTGAACAGCGACCAGGTCCGGGGTTTGGATATGATGATTGCATACAGGAATGAGGTCAACGGCTTCAGGTATGGAATCAGCGGTAATTTCAATTATGCTAGGACTAAGAACCTGTATGTGGAAAGAGGCGAATTTCTCAATAGCATGGACCGATGGAGAAACGGTAACATAGACCGTAACAACGATGCTGTCTGGGGATTCCAATACCTGGGACAATTTGCAAATGAGGAAGAGATAATCAACTCTCCAATCCAAAATGGCTCATTGGGAAATATCCGGGAGCTTCCCGGGGATTTCAAATATCAGGACGTGAACGGGGATGGTATCATTGACGGCAACGATATGCTTCCAACATTCTGGAACGGCACCCCAAAGATGTTTTTTGGCCTTACTTTAAACGGTGCCTACAAAGGTTTTGATTTTAACTTCCTGTTTCAGGGGGCGGCCAAATATTCAGTTAGGTTCAATGAGGTTTATGCAGAAATCCTTGCCTTTAAAGGTTCAAATACCCCGGCTTATTTCTTTGATAGATGGCGCAAGGCAGATCCAAGTAATCTTGACAGCGAATGGATACCTGGCACCTGGCCGGCATCCAGGCTTATTGAGAATGTAGGGATGATCTATGCGGAAAGTGAAATGTGGAGAAGGGATGCATCCTATGTCCGGTTTAAGAGTGCTGAGATAGGCTATACAGTTAATGCGTCAGCTCTCCAACATGTTGGACTTTCCAGCCTTCGTGTATTTGGAAACGCCCATAATATTTTCACGATCACTGATCCATTCGTCAAGGCTTTCGATCCGGAGAAACTGGAAGGCCTGTTCAATGCTGGCTTTACATACCCTTTGCAGCGCAGTTTCAACTTTGGCATCAGTGCAAACTTCTAAACTACCAGATATGAAAAAAATACACAATTATATAGTGATATTGATTGCCTTACTCATACAGCTGTCTTGTTCGGATGTGCTGGATAAGCAGCCGCTGGATAGGATTCAGGGTGAACAACTGTTTTCAGACCCGGAAGGGGTAAGGCTATACATGGCCAATCTATACTCCCAGCTGCCCGTAGAGGATTTCGCCTATTTCCGAAACGGTTTCAATATCAATGGAGGTGATCCCAACAATGGCGGGTTTGTCGTAGCGATGCTGACCGACGAGGCAGTTCATTCTGAATTTGGTGACTTCTTCCGTAATGAGGATATCTCCTGGTGGGAACCTGCCTATAAATTGATCAGAGATGTCAATCAGCTGATCGAGATTGTCCCCGAGATCGATGTGACTGAAGCTGACCGCAGCCAGATACTCGGGGAAGCTTTATTTATCCGTGGCTATGCCTATTTCGGTCTGGTCAAGCGATACGGGGGAGTCCCTTTGATAGCTGAGGCCCAGGACTACACTGGGGATATAGAATCCCTTAAGGTACCAAGATCCACAGAGAAAGAAACCTGGGACTTTTTATTGAACGACCTTCAGAAAGCCAGTGAGGCTCTTCCGGAGCTTTGGCCAGGTGGGGAAAGAAGAGCTACCAAATGGGCGGCCCTTGGCTTGATATCCAGAGCTTCGCTACATGCAGCGTCTATAGCAAAGTACGCAGCGAAAGCCCCGCTTTCTGGTGACGCGGCAGCAGCAGGTCTGGTTGGTTTGAATACCGCTGACGCCAATACCTACTATCAGCTTACCATTGCTTCCTCTGATGAGATAATTAAAAGCGGGACTTTTGGTCTATACCAACCCAACCCTTCCAGCCCACAGGAGGCTGCAAGAAATATCCAGGGAATGTTTCAAAACCCGAATGTTGCACTGACTGAAGCAATATTCAGTAAAGGATTTGCCATCCCCGACAATGACAGGGGGCATAACTATGACATTTGGTTTGGACCTGCACAGTTGGCAAACGGGTGGCCACACCCGGGAAGGATGAATCCTACACTGGAATTTGTGGAGCAATATGAGACTTATGATAACCCAGGAGCAATCACTCCTTTAGAAACGAGATCAGATGGGGTGAATTCTGATTATAATGGCTTCAATCCATCGGTATCCTACATCAGCTACAATGATCCGGCGGTCTTATTCGCCAATCGTGACGCTAGGTTCCATGCTACTGTTGTGGCTCCGGGAGCGGAATGGAAAGACCGGGAGATTATCATCCAGGCAGGATTTATCAAACCAGACGGAACACCGGTAATCCGGACAAAAGATCAGGTTGAGGTGAACGGAAGGATGTTCTATTCATATGGAGCGGAAAATACCTCTCAATATTCTGGATTTGATACCTATGGTGGAAACAATACCCGCACAGGGTTTTCATTTAAAAAGTTTCTAAACGAGGATAAAGCAGTAGTCCCGGGCTGGAACCAAAGTACTACGGATTTTATGGATATACGCTATGCTGAGGTGTTGCTCAATTATGCCGAGGCGGTAGTGGAAAGCGGACAGGGGGATGCCGCATTGGCAGCAAAAGCGATCAACGATATCCGTCGCAGAGCGGCACATACCCTAGAGATTCCACTTACACTTGAAAATGTTCTTAGGGAAAGAAGGGTCGAACTGGCTTTTGAGAATAAAAGATATTGGGATCTTATTAGACGGAGAACTTATGAAGAGGAATTCACCAACAGAAGGAGGCATAGCCTGTTTCCCCTTCTGGACTTAAGAGCTTCAACTCCCGCCTATATTTTCGTCCGGGAAAATGTCCCCGCAATGGAAGCGCAGAACTTTCAGCCAAGATTTTACTATAGACCGATCCCTGGAATCGGAGGAAACGGTCTAATTCAAAACCCATCCTATTAATAACATGGGAATTAGTATGAAACCGAGCATGGCGCAAGCATCGCTCACCGGGATGATCGCAATGCTTTCGAGATTCCATAAGGCCTTTAAAAGACAAATTATAATCCTATGAAAAATCAATTATATCCCCTGATCCTGTTTGCAGTAGGTTTGTTCTCCTGTGAACTGGACAATTATGATGCACCGACAGCGAGTATGTCAGGCAGGTTTGTAGACGCTCAGACAGGCGGGCTGGTGGAACAGGACCTGATCAACGGTACAGTGATCCAGCTGGCAGAACATGGATATGATCCTGTAGGCTTGCAGTATCTGGCAGTTAAAAATGACGGGACTTTTGAGAATAAGCTCCTGTTTGAAAATACGTATACTGTTCAGCCGGTTAGAGGGAATTTTTATCCCTTAGATGAGCAGGAGGTAAAAATCACTTCGGGGACCACGTTGGATTTTGAAGTTACGCCTTACCTGCGGATAATCAACCCGCAAATCTCCTATTCAAACGGAAAAGTTACAGCGACCTTCAGCATCGGGCAGACTGGGGCTGCCAACGTACGGAAAATCGGGCTGTTTGCCCATCCAAACCCTGTGGTAGGACAACCGGTACAGGTTTATTCTGTAGAAGAAGACCTGAATAGAGATGTGACTGAAGACGAAGTTTTTACTCTTGAAATTGATGTGATAAACAACAGTTCGATTTTTGGCAAATACAATGATTTCTTCTTCAGGATTGGCGCAATTGCCAATGCTGCCGAATCAAAGTATAATTATGTCACCGCTGAACGAATCACCCTTTAACCAACATGAACTATTATAAAATGATCTTATCTTATTGGATTTCAATCGTATTTCTGAGCATCTTCGGGTGCTCAGAGTCACCTGAGCCAGACCCGGTTCAAAAACCTGTTCCTACCGACCCACCTCCGACTGAAATAACCTACGATGAAGAAGGTCTGTTATACACTGGTATAGATGGGTTGGTGATGGCAGGTTATCAGGGGTGGTTTGCTGCCGAAGGGGATGAATCAAACAGGGGGTGGTATCATTACAGAGCAGGATGTGGTTTTCAGCCCGGGTGCTCCACCATTGACATGTGGCCGGATGTAAGTGAATATCCAAAGACCTATCCCACGGATTTCAAATTCCAGAATGGCGAAACTGCCAGGCTGTTCAGCTCATATGATGCAGAGACCACGGATTTACATTTCAAATGGATGCAGGAATATGGGATAGATGGTGTGTATCTGCAGCGGTTTGTAGCCGAAGTCAGGGATTCAAACCCTGCCGGTAAAAGACATTTTGACAAAGTATTGGAAAATGCTTTGGCGTCTGCCAAAAAATATGGAAGGGCTGTTTGCATCATGTATGACCTGAGTGGTGCAGAAAGTGAGGAAGTCCGCAACTTTGTGGAAAAGGATTTTTTTGAACTGGTAAGCAGGTATAAACTCTTTGACAACAGTGAAAATCCGACCTATCTGAGAGAAAATGGAAAACCTTTGTTGGCTGTTTGGGGAGTAGGTTTCAATGATAACCGCAAGTATACCATTGATGACGTTTCAGTTTTGGTCAATAAGCTAAAAGGAACTAGAAATAGGGTTTCTGTTATGTTGGGAGTTCCCTATTGGTGGAGATCCATGGGCAATGATACTGAAAACAACCCACAGCTCCATGAGGTGATCAAAAATGCGGATGTATTGATGCCATGGGCAGTCGGAAGGTACAGTTCCGATAACTATGCATCGGTCTCTTCCCAGACCCTGGTTTCAGATTTACAGTGGTGTAAATCCAATGAAGTGAAATATATGCCTTTGGTTTTTCCTGGCTTTAGTTGGGGGAATATGAATGAAGGAGCTGAATACAATGCCATCCCAAGGCTGAAAGGTGATTTTTTCTGGCAGCAGGTCAACGGAGCGGTGAAATCCGGGGCAGAATCACTGTATATAGCCATGTTTGATGAAATCGATGAAGGAACTTCAATTTTCAAGGTGCTTCATGAAGGAAGTACTCCAGTAAATGGAGATGGAAAATTCATTGGTATTGAGCCTGAACTTCCATCTGACCATTACCTCTACCTGACAGGTGAAGCGGGAAAATGGTTAAAAGGAGGTACTGGTTTTAACTCCTCCCAGCCAGTAAGACAATAACAAAAGAGCAGTTTCTAGACCAATCAATGACGAACGAGGATAGAGAGAGTCCCCCACGGCGACAGAAGTGAGTGGTGGATTTCATAGAGTTTATGATGAAGGACCAGAAATACAACCAGGCCCGGATGTGGTGCGGGCTGATGTGGCTGGACTTTGAGGGAGATGAGAAATTCGGCAAGCCCTTCAATGAGCTTTCTAGAGAGCAGGTGTTCCAGCTAGTGAAGGAAGTGGCCTGACTGGAAAGGGCGAAGTCGGAATATCAAGGTGCCGTAAGCTGGTTCAACATGCTTCGCGATATGACCTGTTTGGGATATTTCTCCACAGAAGCCGGCTGGAAATACATAGGTTACATAGGTAACCTGCCGAATATCTGGGATGGGGTACCGCAGGAGGTGATGGATAGGTACTATGAGGGAAACCTGATCGAAGGACATGAGGAATCTATTGCTATGTTTTAGATATCTGCTAGTGGGAAGTATTATCCACTTATTTAGATCATGCTATGGGTAGAAATCCAACACAGTCTAAAGAAAGCGCTGGTTGAAACATGTATCTCAATGGAGCTGGGCTATCAATCCCCATGGACATTTACAAATGCCTGCCCATAGAATGACCACCGTTCCTCAGTCCGCTCCCATAATCCTGATATAATAATTGCCTCAGTACAGGTGCAAGGTATCTGCTTTTAACCATAGGTTAGTGATTTTGGGAGTTAACAGGTCTGGGGAATTCCGTTATCTACACAAGGTCTGTTTGGCCAACATACCCAATACCTTGAGGGATTCGTCTATGCGCTCGCTCCAAGGCATCCCATAGCTCAGGCGTATGCAGTTTTTATATTGGTTTTGAAGGGTAAACATCCGGCCAGGGGCAATGGAGATTTTGTGTTTCAATGCTTCTTGGAACAGATGAGCAGTATCCACTTTGGGATCCAGCTGAATCCAGATTAGGAAACCTCCTGTGGGCCTGCTGACTTTTGTGCCCTCCGGAAAATAGGTGCCGATGGCCTTTAAGTATAGAATAGAATTGGAATATAAAATGCTTCTGAGCTTTCTTAGATGGTTTTCATACCTGCCTGTTTCCAGAAAATTGCCCACAGCTTCCTGAACTATGCCCGTTGACGAAACAGATTGGTATAATTTAGTGCTGATGATTTTTTCCTTAAACCTTCCCGGAGCTGTCCAGCCTACTCTATAACCGGGAACCAACGTTTTGGACATCGAGCCGCACCAGAGCACATTTCCGCTCTGGTCAAAGCTTTTGCAGGATTTTGGCCGGTGATTTCCGAAAAATACATCCCCATAGAGGTCATCCTCTATCAGGGGTATATGGTGGTATTCCAGAAGCTTTACCACGGCTTCCTTATGCTCATCCGGCATGCAGCTTCCTGTGGGGTTGTTAAAATTACTCACCAACAGGCATGCAGATACTTTTGTGCTGTTTATGGTTTGTTGCAATGCCTCTATCTCAATTCCGGTTTCCGGGTGGGTGGGGAGCTCCAACACCTGTAATCCCAAACTCTTGGCCAGCTGCAGGACACCAAAATAAACAGGGCTTTCTGTGACCAGAACATCCCCTTTCTTGGTGATGGACATCAGACTTAAGGATAGCGCTCCCATACAGCCAGGGGTAGTTACCAGGTCATCTTCACTAAGTTTGCCATCCCAGCTTAGGCTTCCTTTGGCGATCTGGTTTCTTAATTTTTGATTTCCCTGAATACTATCATACATGATCCCGTTATTGGGTAATTCCCGCATCGCACGTGTGAGGGACTTGTTGATCTTGGCAGCAGGCAAGAGGGATATATCAGGCACTCCTAACGAAAAATTCACATGGCTGTCTGTACCCAATACCGAAAAGACACGGGCAATCAGATTTTCGGTTTCATCGGCTCCTTCATCCATTATCGGACGGCTGGTTTCGGGCAGTTCTGGAAATTTCTGATGGGAATAGCTCACAAAATACCCCCGCTGCGGCCTTGAAGCAATCAGTCCTTTTGACTCCAGGTAATAGTAGGCATTTAAGGCGGTATTCATGCTTACTCCTTTTTCCCTGCAGATTTCCCGTACCGAGGGAAGTTTGTCTCCTATTTTATATACCTGTTTTTTGATCTGGTGCTCAATACTTCGGGCTATCCTGTGATAAATAAACTCTTGGGACATAATTATATCATTCTATCTGTACCCATCAAAAATAGTAAAATTGTATCTGTATTCATTTCCTTTCTTTTTTCAGATTTGCTTTATGGCAGCTTACCTATTGAATTAAAGTATATGGAAAAAAAAAGCGACATTCTGATTTCTGAATTCTCCCAGGAGCATTCCCATTATTTTGGATCCCTTAATAAAGAATGGATCCAGAAGTCCTATACATTGGAGCCAAAGGATCTGGAGCTATTGGATAATCCCCAGCAATCGGTTATTGATTCCGGAGGGGCAATTCTCTTTGCCAGCTACCGGGAGGAAATTATAGGGACTGTTGGTCTGAGACTCTTAGACGATGGTCAGATGGAAATGATTAAGCTGGCGGTAAAGGAGGAGTACAGGGGACTGGGAGCAGGCAGGCTTCTATGCCTTGCAGCCCTGCAAAAAGCAAAACAGATGGGAGCAGGCAAAATGGTGCTTTATTCTAACACGCTTCAAAAAAAGGCAATTGCACTTTATAGAACATTGGGATTTGTAGAGCGGCCTGTGGAAAAGGGAGTTTATGCCCGCGCAAATATCAAGATGGAATATTCTTTTCAGGAAGACTATGCAACAGATTAACTGGTTTGAGCGCAGATTTGAATTCCATACCAGTGTGGCTTCTTTTGGATCCTTGACTGAAAGGATGGCCGAAGCACCTAGTCTATTCGAGAAAAGAATCAGTGGGATTTCAGAGAAAACCTGTCAGAACAAACCGGAGGAGAAATGGTCGGTCAAGGAGCATCTGGGGCATCTCTCGGTGCTGGAGCCTGTCTGGAGACTGAGGTTTCAGGATATCCGGGAAGAAAGGACTGTCATGGAAGGGGCTGATTTAACTAACAGGGCCACCCACAAAGCCGATTTTAACAGCCGGAGCCTAGAAGTGCTTTGCAGCTTGTTTCAATCGGAAAGGAAGAAGACACTGGATTTACTTTCAGGCTTCTCGCAGATAGATTTACAGAAGACTAGTACGCATCCACGGTTAAAACAACGGATGAACTGCTGCGATCTGATGCTGTTTGTTGCCGAACATGATTTACACCATTTAAACCAGATAAATAACCTATTGAACTATGATTGAATCAAATTTTATCCCAGTAACCAAGGCTGCGGTTTCAGCATTGGGACCGGAAAATCACGGACCTATTGTTTTTGGTAAGAATCCTACGGACCACATGCTTCAGGCTGTTTTTTCGGACAATTCCTGGAATTCCGCCGAAATTGTTCCTTTTGGGAACCTTATGCTTAGTCCTTTGTCGCTTTGTCTGCACTATGGGCAGACAGTTTTTGAAGGGTTCAAGGCTTATCGGCAGGCTGCAGGTGGGGTCAGTATTTTCCGTATGGAAAAACATTTTCAACGCATCAACCGATCCTTGTACCGTATGGGGATGCCGGAACTGCCTGAGAGGCTATTTATGCAAGGAATCAGACAGCTCGTAGAGCTGGAGAAGGACTGGGTGCCTTTGGACCTGGATGCTTCCTTATACATCCGTCCCTTTGTTTTTGCATCTGAACCAAAACTTGGAGTAAAGGGAGCGAATGAATATCGTTTTATGGTTGTGTGTATGCCAATGGGTAAATACTATGATCAAAATGTCCGCGTGAAGATAGAGACCGGATTTGTCCGGGCAGTGGAAGGAGGTACAGGAGGGGCGAAGTGCGGAGGTAATTACGCTGCTGCTATTTTGCCGACCCAGCTGGCAAACAGAGAGGGGTATGATCAGCTGATCTGGACTGATGCAATCCATCACGAATACATGGAAGAGTCCGGTACCATGAATCTGATGTTTGTTATCGATGGGAAGCTCATCACACCGTCCTTGTCTGGAAGTATTTTGGATGGGGTGACGCGGGATTCCATCCTGACTATAGCGCGGGATCTGGGTGTTCCTGTAGAAGAGCGGAAAATCAGTTACAGGGAGTTGATCTCTGCTTTTGAAGAAGGGAAGGAAATAGAAGCTTTTGGGGTAGGGACAGCGGCAGTAATTTCTCCTATAGAAAAGATCGGTGTCAATGGGCGGGATTATTTTCCGTCGGTCCAAGAGGGTTGCCTTTTTCTTACCTTGAAAAAACAACTGCAGGATATCAGAACAGGTCTTGCCCCTGACCGTTACGGCTGGAATGAAATCATGTAGTGGCTACTACTAGGAAATTGATAGCAACCGGAGCCAGTCGTTGAATAAGGGCAACAACTGTCTTGCTGGTCGGTAATTCAGGCCATTAGCTGTTGCTTAAATGACAAGTTGATAAGTAAAAAACGGGAAAATATGCCATTTATAAGAATCAGTTTACCGAAGAAACTCTCACAAGAAACGAAAGATAAAATTTCATTTTCTGTGCATCAATCGTTAATGCAGGAATTCAACATACCTGAAAATGACTATTTCCAGATTATTGAAGAATTAGAACCCGAACAAATTAAGTATCCCGAAAAATATTTAGGAATTGAACATAGTTCAGATATTGTTTATGTTCAAATTATTGCCGGACAAGGACGGACATTAGCGCAAAAAAAGAAGCTATATAATGAAATCGCCATTCAAATAAGTTCTTCAACCTCTATTACTAAAAATAACGTGATAATAGTGCTGCTTGAGAATAACGGAAGAGAAAATTGGTCATTTGGTAATGGTCAAATCCAAGAATTTAAACACTTGGATAAATGAAAATATCGAACATTGACCAAGCATTGAACAATGTTGGCCTAGATAAAAATGTAGGTGTAAGACTCGCTCTTTTAACAGGAGATGGGGATATGTCTGTAGTTGCCATTGAGTTGAAGAAAAATCAGCATATCCCTTCCCATTACCATAAAAAAGGAATTGAAACTTATTTTATCCTGTTTGGGGAAGGGATTGTATCCCTGGGAAAAGTAGATGGAAAGCGATTAGTTTGGGAGTACGAAGAAAAAGTAACCAGTGGAGATTCCTTTACCATACATCCTAATGAAGTTCACAAATTTGAGAATATCTCTGAACAGAATTTGAGAATAATAGCAACTACACCATTGAGCCACATCGGTGAGGACCGATTTTTTGTACAGGAGAATTGACAACCCGAAAAGTTAACAAGGCATGAAAGTAATACCAGGTGTGCAATGAAGACAATAGTAATAACCGGGGCCAGTCGTGGAATCGGAGCAGCAACTGCCTTGCTGGCCGGTAAATCTGGCTATGCAGTAGTTGTGAATTACCTGACCTATAAGGTGGGAGCTGAGTTGGTAGCACATGAAATTGAACGTCTGGGGTCAAAAGCATTCGTGATGCAGGCAGATATTTCCAAACCGAATGAGATAACTCAGATGTTTAGTAGGATAGACCAGGAATGCGGCCCCATTCATGGCTTGATAAACAATGCTGGAATACTTGAGCCTCAAATGGGTATTGACAGGATGGACAGTGAACGTCTCCTTCGGGTAATGCAAACTAATGTCATTGGAACGATAGTATGTTCAAAAGAAGCAGTAATCCGTATGTCTTTAAAATATGGGGGTACAGGGGGAGCAATCGTCAATGTTTCTTCAATTGCAGCTAAAACAGGCGCTCCTTTTGAATATGTGGATTATGCAGCATCCAAAGGAGCTATTGATACGTTCACTGTCGGGTTGGCAAAGGAGGTGGCTGCGGAAGGTATCAGGGTGAATACTGTCCGTCCCGGGTTGGTTTATACAGATATACACAAAGCTGGTGGAGAAGCAGGTAGAGTGGATAGGTTAAAGGAAAAGATTCCTCTTAAAAGAGGAGGGCAAACAGAGGAAGTAGCTGAAGCTATTCTCTGGCTTTTATCAGAAAAATCATCTTTTACCACGGGAAGTTTTATCGATGTTTCGGGAGGATTGTGAATAGAGGTATTATGAAAATGTTTTACGGGGATTTTTTCCGGTACACTTATCAGCTCAATTATGGATTAGCCACTCCATGTAGCACTGGGGTTAATCGCATTGCCGGTGAGGATCCTCGATTTGAACCTGACAAGTCGGTTTATAAGTAGTTTAAAAGGTAATTTTAAAGTTTACTATAGAAGAACATATCACATGGGAAAGCAACTGGAATCCATCACTGTGGAGCTGAAAGAATTCATAGAGGATCAAAAAATATTTTTTGTGGGGACTGCCGCCGAAGAAGGGAGGGTCAATGTATCGCCCAAAGGTACTGACTCATTTCGGGTGATTGATCCTAATACTATTGCCTGGCTCAATTTGACCGGTAGTGGGAACGAAACTGCCGCACATGTTATCCTGAACGACAGGATGACCATTATGTTCTGCGCCTTTGAAGGCAAACCTATGATTCTGAGATTATATGGCAAGGCAAAGATCTACCACAAGCGGCATAGAAGATACCAGGATTTCATTGCCTTGTTCCCAGAAAACACGGGGGCTAGACAAGTCATAGAAATGCATGTGGATTTGGTCCAGACATCCTGTGGTTTTGCGGTGCCTTTTATGGACTATAAGGAGGAAAGGGAAACGCTGAATGCCTGGTCCTCCAAACAGGGGGTTCAAGGGATTGAAACTTATTGGGAAAAGAAGAACACCAAAAGTATTGATGGTTTTGAGACTGAAATCCTATGGGATTCGCAGGAGCAATAAATTATAGCAGAACTTAGCTGAATATGCTTCATACTATACAAATCTGGAGGTCTGTGTTCTTCTTAACAAAAAAATGAACGTATTTCTTGCCCGCCTGCGGGACATGCATGGAAATCAAAATTGCACATTCCAAATGTTAGGCTCAGATCGTCTTGGGAATCATTGAAATTCTACGGTATGAAATCCTTCTTGCTATAATTGGACCAGATCCAATTGCCGGCTGCGGTAATATCTGTCCAGGGCCCGTAGAACTGCTTTTGATACGTCCTGTTCGAAAAGTACATTTTAAAAGAATGGGCGTGATCCTATGTTAATGTTCCGGGTCAGGAAGTATGTTTTTAAAAGTCTTCCCGTCTTTGATCACTACTAAGACATTTTCTTTAGGATTGGTGATAAGCTCCAGATTTTCCAACGGGTTCCCGTTGATCAACAGTAAATCCGCCAGGGCATTTTCTTGGATGACACCTAGTTTTCCTGGATATGGACTTCTTTTCCCTGATAGGGACAGCAATTCTGCGTTAGATGAGGTTGCCATTCTGAGAATTTCAAAATTGGAATACCATCTTTTCATTTTTAGCAGTTCTTCGCCTTGACGACTTGCTTTGTCAGCATTGAAAAGAACATCTGTACCCCAGGCAGTCTTAATGCCATATTTTTTTGCCAGAGCAAAGGCATGATCGGTGCCCTGATACATTTCCAGCTGCTTGGCACGGCTTTCTGGACTGAGGGTGGTATTGACGGCGCCTTCTTCTTCCACAAAAGGCTGGAGACTCCACCAGATTTCTTTTTCCGCCATTAGCTTTACTGTCTGCTCATCGATTAACTGCCCATGATCAATGCATTTGACCCCTGATCTGATGGCAGTTTGGATTGCCCTTGGAGTGTAGGCATGCACAGTGACATAAGTCCCCCAGTTTTCTGCGGCATCTACTGCTGCTTTGAGTTCTGCCTCCGTATATTGGCTCACATCCAATGGATCGTAGACTGAAGTAACTCCACCTCCTGCCATTAATTTTAATTGGGAGGCTCCCAGCATCAATTGTTCCCGGGCCTTTTTCAGGACTTCATCAGGTCCATCGGCTATTGCCGCAGCGTTGATTCTTTCAGAGTAACTTAGACCCTTTGAATCATCGGAAGGTACTTCATAAGGCAACCTGAAATCTCCATGTCCGCCAGTCTGGGAAAGAAAAGCACCAGAAGGGAAAATCCTTGGTCCTGTAATAATCCCGGCGTCTATGGCTTTTTTTAACCCAAACACAGGGCCTCCCAAATCTCTGACCGTAGTAAAACCACGCTGAAGCATTGCCTCTGCATTTTGACCAGCCGCAAGATTTACAAAGCCTACATCAGAGGTGAGCAAGGCTAGCTGGGGCAATGTGGCAAACATGGTGTGGTAGTGTGCATCTATCAAACCCGGCATTAAAAACATTCCCTGACCGTCTATCTTCTCAACTTCCAGATCTGAGGGGAGCGCAATGGCTGTCTTGGAAACCTGCCTGATCTTGTTTCCCTGAATCCAAACATGACCCGGAAAGGTGGTTTCATTGATTCCGTCAAAAATTACCACATCAAGGATCAACAGGTTTTTCTCCTGGCCCAGGGAATAGAATGTAGTTGTAAATACTGTCAGAAGGACAAGAAAAACGGATTTAAGTGAAAAAGTATGCATCTTGTTTAGGGGTTAACTTCAATCAATTTACTATTAGTTTTTGAAAAAAAACTACACATCTCTTATTGAAAGTCCTGTTTTTTCTGATGACTTCCATTTTCCGGATTTCTTTCGTTAAAAGGTGAAGCATTTTGGGGTAAGTTGATACAAACGTTACTGTAGGTAAATTCCAGGGATAGGTACCATTTAGTGCTTCTCAGTTGTTTTCTCAAAAAAGATTAATTTTGTAACGCATCTTATTTTCTAGCCGATTAGTTGTTTTGTGGCGTAATTCAATTTTAATAATAAAAACCATTCTTAATCATGATTTCATAAGGACGAAGAGAAATAGGCAATGATTTAGCGTAAGGTTAAATGACCGGTTATTTTTCTGTTTGAATCCACTAAGGAAATCCAGGATTGAGGAATTTTAGTATGGAAAGTTTTATTGGTTCAAGATTTCAATCTCATGGATTACTTGTAGTTATTTTATTTCTGTTCCAAGGGATTACAGGAGCATGTTATGGTCTACAACTTTCAGTTCAGGTTTCACATGACAGCCTTTTTCTTGATGGGAATTCTTCACTGAGAAAAGGCGATTTTGGTAAAGCTGACTCTCTTTTTAAAAAGGGATTTGAATCTGCTAAAGCCGACAATGATTCATTGTGGATGGGCAGGTTCCTCAATGGAAGCGGGAGTGTAAAACTTGCGCAGAAAAATTCACAGGAAGCCATAAAGTACTACTTGGAAGGACTGAATTATCTCACCGATTCTTCTTATTCAGCAGATTACGCCAAGCTGGAGAGCAATTTGGGGGTAATCTATTCTGGGTTAAAGGAATATGGGACGGCGAAGCAGTATTTCGAGCATGCGTTAAGCTTACTGAAGCAGGAAGATAATTTGATGTTGTCGATAATGAGCAACCTGTTCGGGGTTTACATGGAGTTAGGCGATGGGGATGAGGCCGAAAATGCAGCGAATAAGGCTATAGAAATGGCTGAAAAACTTGGGAACAGGAACGTAAAGGCGATTTTATCAACCAATCTCAGCAATTTTTATCTACAAAAAGAAGATTGGCTAAGGGCTATACAGGCAGGAAAAGAAAGTTTAAAAATAAGGGAGGAATTGCAGAGTGGTAATCTATCAAAGACACTGAACAACATAGGTTATGGTTATTTCATGTTACATGACTATGATCAGGCGGAATCTTACTACCTGAAAGGGTTGGACAATGCCGGTCCCAAGGAAGAAATCCAGTTAATATGGAATTTGCAGAAAAACTTCCAGGGAAAGCAAAACTGGGCTAAAGCATCCGAATATTTGGAAAAATATGTTTATCTGAAAGATTCTCTCCACGAAGTTTCCGAGAAAGCAAAAGTGCTGGAAATTACTGAAAAATATGAATCTGAAAAAAAGGAACTTAAGATAGAAAACCTGGAGGCTGAAAATGACCTTCAAAGAAAATTGATCCTCAAAGAAAGAATCCTGGCAGGATTGATTGTTCTATCACTGTTGGTTCTTACGGGCTTTTTGCTGTTGTTGCTCAAGCAACGCAGAACACAGCAAGCTTTGGAAAAATCAAAATTGAACCAGCGCTTTTTACTAACCCAGCTCAATCCGCATTTTATTTTTAATGCACTTCAAAGTATCCAGAATTATATCTATAGAGAGAAAAGGGATAAATCTGCCGAATACATTGCTGCTTTCAGTAAATTGGTCCGTTCTGTTTTAGAAAACTCAGAGAAGGATTTCATTCCCATCACAGAGGAAGTGGGCATGATCCGGCATTACCTGAGCTTGCAGCAGCTAAGCTATAATTTTGATTTCAATTTGACGATCAGCGATGCAGAGGCCATGGAAAGTTGTTCCATTCCGGGAATGTTTATCCAGCCTTTTGTCGAAAATGCCATTTTGCATGGGGCAGGAAAAAGAGAAAATGGAAAGGTAAATCTGGAATTCGACCTTTCTGAAGACAGAAAGATGGTGACCTTAGTTATTTCTGATAATGGGACAGGAATAGGGGACATTAACTCTTCTAATACAGATGGCCTTCACCGCTCCATGTCCATGAAAATATTGAAAAAACGTATTTTGGAATTTAACCATGGTCACCGGGAAAAAATCCTACTCTCCATCACTGATTATTCTGAAGATCCCCAGTACCCCGGCACCAAAGTTACTTTCAGATTCCCCGTATTTTACTAGTTTTAAAAGTATATGAACTGTTTGATTGTTGAAGATAACCCGGCCACCAGGGAATTTATCCTGGATATTATCAGGGATAATTTTAGTGATGTCAACTGTTATAGTGCGGCCGACTTGACAGAGGCAGAGAACCTATTTGTTAAAATCCACCCTGAACTGTTGATTATGGATGTAAATCTTCCTGATGGCAAGTCAGTGGATTTTTTGTCCAAACTTTGCAATCAGATTTCTGCCATTCATTTCAAGGTGATATTCATTACCGCATTTTCAGACTATGCCCTTGACGCATTACGGCTGAGTGCCATGGATTTTCTTTTAAAACCCGTTTCACCGATTGAACTGATCGGGGCAGTAAACAAAAGTATTGATAGCTTAAAGAAGGATGTCAGATATACTGAGCTGGAGACGTTTTTTTATAATCTGGGGCAGAAGCAATCGGTAATAGAGGATAAAAAAATCGTTTTAAGGACTGCGGAAAACGCACATGTGCTTTCTATAAAACAGATTTTCTATGCAAGTGCGGATAACAATTACACCATTTTTGAGATCTCATCCGGTGCACCTCTTATCGTATCACAACCTCTGAAATACTATGATGATAAATTAAACACGTTGGGTTTTTTGCGGGTACACCAGTCTTACCTGGTCAACATGGACCACGTCTCACTTTATGACAAAAGAAAAGAATGTCTTTTTCTTACCAACGGATTACAGGTAGCAGTTTCCCAAAGCAAAAAAAGTTCAGTCATGAAATATTTGAATAAACAATACCTTTGATTTCCTTGAGGGCTGATTTTTTTGAGCTGCTGGCAAAGTAGAACCCTCCAATCAACTTCTCAAATAATCTGTCGAGGCATGGGGTATAAGTGAAGATAGGCTTTGTGACAATTCAGATTCTCAGTACCTGATATGCAATCCTCAGGATATGCCCGTCAATTCTCAAAAGCCTGTTTTTATATTTCTGAGCTTCTTTTAGTTGTCTAAATTTGCCTATCAACGAATGAAAAACACCATGATTTATCGGATAGCAGATTGAGAATTTAACTACATGGCATAGGCTAATGTAGCGTTCAAAGAAGTTGCGACCCACTTTTGCTATTGATTAAAAAAAACAAAATCCTCAGCTGAATTTGGGTTCGGTCCCACCAGCTCCGCATTTATTAGAAATTACATTACTATTTAAATTCAGATAATTCATGATTGGTTCAAGACGTTTTTGGATGGAAAAGATGAGGTATGGGGCCATGCTTTTCCTTTTTTCCGGTTTATCAATTGCCTGTAACAATTCCGAGGATATGGAAGACCAGGTGGGCAATACCAATCCCTTTATAGAAGGGAAACTTACAGTAAGTGTCGACATGGTCAATAATCCTATGTATGATATCTATAAACACCTGGACCTGGAAGCAGGAAACGTAAGCCAACAGATGGAGGATATCATGGAGGGTTTGGGCGAGGAAGAGAAAAGTGACATTCAGGAATTTTTGAATGCGTTGGAGGATAGTAACCCGGGTAATCTTGGCTACACTTTTTCAATGCTGTTTCATGCTATAAACAGCAAGGAAATAGTTGTGCAGGACCTTACTAAGGCCACTACCAAATACAATACCTTACAATATCACGGAGAAATTCAATTTAACACTGCCAATCAAGAGGGGATGCTGTATATGATGAGCCATTCCAATTCTGATAAAGAGCTGACTTTTAGTTATTCGAATGAGCTGTATCTGGAAGGAGGTCCGCAAACGGTGTTGACTGGAGATGGATTTGATATCCTCAGAACCGACGAAACAGCTATTGTGGCAGGTTATTTATGTAAAAAAGTAGTCTATTCATTGAAAGATGGAGGTGGTGGTGCAGGAGGGTTTTTGAAAGTTGAAGCATGGACTTCCGACTTAATACCCAATTCTATCAATTATGTCATGCCTTATCTTTTGGATGAGCAGCAGGGTATTTTAAAAATGGCCATTCACCACATCAGCAATGAAAATTATCCTGTAGTGTATGAAGTGACTGATTTGAATCCGCGTCAAGTGGGTGATGAAGAGGTTTCGATTAGGCAAAGTGATCCGCAGTACAGTTTTCCGGAAGATGAGGCAATGATCAATTCTATCTTGTTGGATATTTTATTCCAAGAATAAACGGAACTGTCAACGCCATTTTTCAAAGGGAGTGGACTCAAAGATTATGCTATTCAATCTGAAGTAGATGTTTGGATTGTCAGGACACCATCGCCTTCTAAATGCATAGTGTTCAATAAAATAAACAGAAACTATTAATTAACTATTTTATCAATTAACTAACATGGGAAAGAAAACTATCTTTATTGTTCTTATTGCGACACTTTTTACTTGTGTCAACTCTTTGGAAAGCAAGGCCCAGTCCTTTCAACAGGGGGATTGGGTGCTTAGCGCAGGGTTGGGCTTAGGCCATACTTTTTCTTATGCCGGCTCAGGGGGCCTGCCATTAGGGGTCGGAGTGGAGTACGGAATCACGGATCTGAATACCGGCTCTATCGGAATCGGCGGAGATTTGGGATTTACCTCCTTCGATGCTTATAAAGTATTGACAGTGGGAGGAAGAGGATCTTATCACTACAGTGAACTGGTTGACAACAAACTTGATCTTTATGCAGGATTGGGACTTTATTACAGAAACTTTAACTGGTCTGTAGGAGATGGATCTTCCTATTCTTATGGGAGTGGTATGTATGCTGCATTTCATTTAGGGGCACGATATTATTTTACGGATAAAGTGGCAGCTTACGGAGAGTTGGGAAACAACTGGGGATGGATGAACATAGGAGTGGCTTTCAAACTTTAAGAGGAAAGGATAAGACACTTCTACTATAGATTAAGGACAGGAAAGTGTGGTTTTACCATTTTTTTCTGTCCTTAATCCAGGTTGGATGTACTTGAAATTTCAGTTTTATACATGTTTTATATGCCAATAATGGGATTTTACCTAAGATGAAATCGAGCATGACTCAAGAGTCACACACTGGGATGCTGTTGAAAATCAACTAATAAACACATGAAAACCATATATTTTTATTGCTTTATAGCGCTAGTGCTAGTGGGTTGCAATTCTAAGAAAACAGGGGAAGAGGTAGGTGAAATTCCTGCTCATTCTGATACTATGGAGCTGGAGGATTCAGGGCCTGGTAGTGTACTTTCAGAAGAGAAACCCGCAACGAATGAAGTAGAATTCGATATAGCCAACCTTCCTGTTTCGGATGTGGAACTAGGAGATTTTCCTTTTTTTAGTTTTCCGGAGGGATTCAAGGCTTTAAACAAGCCCATTACCCGGAAATATGATGTCATTTATTTCCCGATTGATGGGGTTATGACTCCTTTGGAAGGAAGGGTTATGAAGACCTATGTTACAGAAGCAGATGATTCGGAAGAGGATTGGTCAACGGCCTACTTTTTTAAAAGCTATGATGATATCATTACATCAGTGGGAGGGGTAAAGATTTTCGACGGGCAAATCACGAATGATGAATACGAAAGATATCATGAAAAAGCAACCTATCTGGGTGAGGATGGTTCCATCGGGTATGTTGGTGAAACTATCAAAGTATATGCGATCCGCAGGAAAGATGGAGGTAATATTTTCATTCAGTTGACTGATGGGAATCTGAATATTCTTCAACAGGAGGAATTCAGGCAATCTATAACACTGTTGGAATCTGAGAAAATAGAAAAGGAGCTCTCCGAACAAGGAAAAGTGGTTCTTTACATTAATTTTGATACAAACAGAGCTACTTTAAAACCTGATGGAGAGCTGGCAGTGAAGGAAATATATAAAGCACTACTAGCCAACAATGAGTTGAAAGTAGAAATACGCGGGTATACGGATGATACAGGAACTGAATCCCATAATCAGTCTTTATCAGAGCAAAGGGCTGAAACTATACTAAAGGAATTGATAAGCCTTGGAATAAACAGATCCCGGCTGACATCTAAGGGATTCGGATCAAAAGACCCTATCGCTGATAATAGCACAAAAGAGGGGAAAGCTAAAAACAGAAGGGTGGAGCTCATCAAAAAATAATGCAGGCCAAAACTCCAAAGCCTGAACTTGTTATAAAGCTAGTTGGGCAATCAAGAGGAGACTAGAAGAAAAGTAAAGTAGGGATTCGGGATTTGTTATTTTTTGTAGCCCTTGCCCTAAATTTTAGGGGTATGGAGAAGTTCTTAGCTACGTTGAATGTTGAGAAGCAGGTCCATTCTAAAGTGCCCTGCCATTCCAGACTTTTTGGAATTACAGTTCGAGCGCAAGCTATTCTTGGGGGACTCCCGTTTTGAGTATTCCTACATGGGTAAAGACAGGAAGCGCAGGAGATTACGGAATTGTTCGTACCTATGGCGATTTTTGGCTCTTTCTATTTATTTTCGCCATATGCCTTTAAAGGGTGTTTCTTATTGTGTCAATTGAAAACAATAACTATATTTAGCCGAAACAAAACCCGAAATAAATGAAAATTAACAAATTAGTTTTTTTAGGCATTATGTGTATGCTTTCTGTGATTATGGTTCAGGCATCTTCACAACCTTCTCCTGAATATTTTGAGGGAAAATGGGCTGTATTAGTCAAAGGAACTCCAAATGGCGATGCTACAATCCCGGTGAGATTCGAAACAGTAGAAGGTAAGACCATCGGTTATTTTATGGAAGAAGGTGCTACTGAAGAGAGTAAAATGAGTTCTGTGACGATCAGTGGTGACGTTGTGAATACTGCTTTCAATATCAGTGGATATGACGTAACGCTCTCACTTAAAAAAGTAGATGATGATCACGCAAAAGGTGACCTCATGGGAATGTTTGATGCTGAGGGCACCCGCGTGAAATAACCCTAATTCCCAAAAATATTAACCCAATCTATCTATACACATGAAAAAAGGTGGCTGAACGTTCAGCCACCTTTTTTAGTCTTGTAACCCAATCTATTTTACTAATCTTTAATTTCTGCGGTTTTTAGAGGCTTAGGATATAACTGACCATATCTTTTGCATCTTCTTCACTCAGCGAGGGGTGAGGCGCCATAGCTGCTTCTCCCCATACTCCGGCCCCTCCATTAATTACCTTGCCGGCTAGTTTGGTTATGTTCGCTTCATTATTTTGGTATTCTGCTGCAATTTCCAAAAATGAAGGTCCTATGACCTTTCTATCCATCATATGGCAGGACATACAATCGGAGTTCTCCATTTTCACTTTACCGGTAGCAGTTATGCTCCCCGCACCTTCCACCACTTCTTCTACAGGTTCCGGATCAGGAATTGCCGGAGTTTGTACGCTTTTAGGCGTAGTTGCCATTACGACTTCTTCTTCAGAAGAGTTTTCTCCGCCACCGCAGGAGAAAAAGGCAACAGCTAATACTACGATAGCTGACTTTGATAGGTTTGTAATTTTCATTCTGTTGTTATTAATATCCAGACGGTAAATTTGAATAAAACCTGACACCGTTTAGAAGATTAATCATGATTTTTCACATTTTTTTGGAAAGTGGATTGAAGGTATACGCTCCAATCCACTTGAACCTGGTTTATTTATCTTAAAGTGAATTCGGGCAAAGGAATTATTTTTCCACCTTCCATAGCTGATTCATGAGCCAATATCCCCACACAGGTGATGTTGGCAGACTGCTTGGCATCAGGGTAAGGAGCACGCCCCTCACTCAGGGCATTTAGAAATTCGTTGACCAAATGTGGATGGGAGCCTCCATGTCCGGAACCTTGGATAAAGGATAGATGCTGATTGTCATCTCCATCATATACACCTGCTGTAGTGAATTGCGCAATCTCCTCAGGAAGCAAATGTCCATAATCAGGGATTTTCACTTTCTGCGGACTTTCACCGGTATGGATTACTGAATCTTCATGTTCGATCAAGGTCCATTCAAAAGACTTCTTGGATCCATACACGTCGAAACTTTCCCTGTACTGTCTGGCAGTATTGAAAAGTGATCTTGTCACTTCGGCGGCCAAATCGGAATCCTTGAATTTGATATGGCAAGTCTCTATGGCGAAAGGCGATCCATACTTTGGAATTAGGTTTTCGTCTATACGACCTGAACCCAGGCAAGACACATATTCTGCCTGTGCTTGCGGCAAGGCCAAAACAGGTCCTACGCAGTGAGTGGCATAATGCATAGGAGGGAGGCCTTCCCAATATCCAGGCCAGCCGGCCATTTCCTGTTGATGAGAAGCACGCAGGAACTGGATTTTGCCCAATTCACCTTTCTCATACATTTCTTTTACGAAGAGGAATTCACGGCTATAGATCACCGTTTCCATCATCATGTAAGTCAGTCCTGTACGCTGAACTTCCTCTACGATTTTTTTACAATCTTCCACAGAAGTGGCCATAGGAACGGTGCAGGCCACGTGCTTGCCCGCTCTAAGTGCTTTTAGCGATTGCTCAGCATGATTTTGAATGGGGGTATTGATATGAACTGCATCCACATTGGGATCTTTCAGCAATTCATCGTAGTCCGTATATACTTTCTCTATACCAAAAGCTTTGCCGATCTCTTCGGCTTTTTCTTTATTTCTCTGGCAGATTGCATACATATTCGCCAGCTTATGCTTTTGATAAATTGGAATAAACTCAGCTCCAAATCCAAGGCCTATTATGGCGATGTTGAATGGTTTCTTACTCATTATTTTCTATTTCAAGGGTTAAAAAGGTTTTTAGTTTAAAAGCCTGAAGCTTTAGATTTCTCCGGATAGCCTCCTGCTTATTCAGCAGCCCATTTTTTAAGGAATTCCAGTCCTTCTTTGGCAAAGCCATCCTGAGAGGGTACCAAGGGTTTCCAGATACACACTGCACCTGCAAGCTCTTTCACATCAGGAGTGAAGCTTTCTATAGAGACCACACCTGTGTAATTGATCGCTTCCAAGCCTCTTTTATAGGCGTCCCAGCGGGTCTGACCTGTACCTGGAGTTCCACGGTAGTTTTCTGATACCTGAAAATGTATCAATTTCTCTCCAGCGCGTCGGATAGCGGCTTCTACGTCGGGTTCTTCTATGTTCATATGAAACCCATCCAATATTACCTTTGCCTCTGGCTCGTTGATGTCTGCAATCAGCTGCATCAGCTCCTGGCAGGTGTTGATCAGGTCAGTCTCGAATCTATTCAACGTTTCAAGTGCAATATCCAAACCTGATTTTCTGGCATTTTCACAGACAATCCGCAGATTTGTAACAGCTCGGTCCCATTCGATTTTCTTTTGCTCAGAGGATACCAACCTTGCTTTTCCCACTGCCGAGTACATAGGACCGGCGACGAATTTTGCCCCAAGCCCTGCAGCTATCTCAAAGCAGGAATCAAGGTAATCAAAACTGGTTTTATGAAAGCTGGGATCTTCATTGGTAAGATCCCGACTTGTGCCAAATGCCCCACAGATAACAGCCTCAAGGCCATTATCTGCGAGTGCTTGTTTTACTTCATTTATATTGATCAAGGATGGGTCTTCCACGGGGATTTCCACTACATCGTAACCGAATTCCTTAATTTTGGGAAGCATTGACAGTGTTTCTTTTGAAAACGGGGAAGTCCAAAGCCAAGTGCTTACCCCAAATTTTACTTCTAATGCCATATTATATTACTTTCATTATGCCGTTCATCGTCTTCCAATGGTTAGGAAGTGTACAGACGAAAGGATATTCTCCCCGTTCGGATGGTACGGTCATGATGATGGTTTCTTCAGAGTTTGGGAAGACCAAGCTGGTAGCTGCCAACACCTCCGGAATACCGGGAACAAAGCTCTTGTCCATGCCAGTTAAGTCCTGAGCCATCTTCATTGCAGCTTCACTGATTTTCTCCAGTGAGCCTATTGCACCTATGATCAGGTTATGCTGCACGTAGTCTGGGTTTTTGAAATCTACCACCAGTTTGCTGCCAGCATTGACTATGAAAGTAGACTTGTCGAATCTCATCTCATGAGGAACTGCAGTGAGGGTAAGAAGTCCGTTTTTCACTACTTCTGATTCTTTCAGCGAGGCTACAGCTTCATTCTCCCCATCCGAAGCAGGTTTCTTCAAATCCAGGCTGGAGTCATTCCCGATTCTGCCGGAGAATCTCCAGTTTCCTTCATAGTCGCCTACCTTATTTCCTGAGTCAAACTGACCAATGCGTACATTGTCGGGTGCCATTGGAGCAGAGAAAAGTCCTTTGGTTTTTCCTTTGGCCACTTCCTTATCGTCAATTTTCAGACTCATATTTCCACCTTCCAGAAGAGTTGCTGTTACCCAGAATTTCTCTGAAGGCAAGTTTTTTCTAGAGCTGATGATTTTGACATCACCTTCCTGGGCTACCGCAAAGTGAAGGGCATCCTTGTATACGTACAAGCTGTAGCCATTTTCATTATTACCCTGAGCTACCATCACCCCATCCAGTGGGTCTCTTCCCGGCGTCACTTCCATCTGAATTGTAATTTCTTTACCAGACGGATCGGGTGGGAAAAGAAGGGCATTTCTCGTGCTTAGAGAATAGAGTTCTGACACAAGGCTTTTGGAAATTCTGTCAGCTATCCCCATTTCTGCATCTGCAGCTGTCTCTTCTGGAACTGGTCTACCTTCAAATGCGGATGGATGTGTCAATGCCGCAGCAAAAATCGCCTGAGGTAAATATTCATCTTTTGCGTTGTCTGCATCCTCAGAAATAGCCAATAGCTTTTTGGATACATTCTCCGAAGCAGGCATTTCGGACACCGCCAAAATTGCAAATTTCCTTACTTGAAGACTCGAATCTTCCATTAGGTTGGCTGCCATAATAGCATCAAGGGCAGCTTGGTTTTTAGGGATTACCCTTGTCGCATTTTTTCTGACTGCTGCAGAAGGATGGCTAAGCGCTTTTTCAATCACTTCCTGGGCCTGGGTATTATTTCCTTCCAGTTCTCCCAAACCTTTTAGCGTCCACATGGCATTGATCGCCGGTCCGTTGATGCCGGCACCATCTACTTCCTGGGAGTTAATCAGCTCATATAACCCGTCCACTACTTCTTTATTCTGGCTTTCTACGATCAGTCTCTGCGCAGTAAGTCTCCAGAACAAATTGTCACTCTTCATAGCTGCAAGCAAGTCGTTGGCGTCTGCATCTTTCAAATCAAAAGTTTTGGAAGCTTCCCCACCTTTATAGGTAAGTCTGTAGATTCTACCGTGCTTGCTATCCCGAAGAGGGTTGATGTAGGCGTTGCCTTCTCCGTTTTCAAATCCTCTGGGAGTAGGATTGTGCTGTATAATAAAATTATACCAATCTGCTACCCAAAGCGATCCATCAGGACCAACTTCAGCATGTACAGGGCTGAACCATTCGTCGGAACTCTGCAAAATATTAAAGGCATTCTTTTCTTTAAATCCTGATCCTTCTTCTATCAGCCTGCTATTATGAAGAACACGTCCGGTTGGCTCTGCGACAAAGCCGATTTTGTTCCAATATTCTTCTGGAAAATTTCTGGCCGTGTAGATGTTATGCCCAGCCGCAGCTGTATAACTTCCATGCCAATCAACCTGTCTAAGGAAAGGGGTGATGTGTGGCATGTCAAAATGTGTATCGATGCCCGTGGCGGTGTTTGGAGTACCTTTGTACACAGTTCTCTTTACATACTTATTATCCATGGCCAAGTACACCGAGTGCTGACCATTTGCAGTGGAGATAAAAGTTTCAAAATCTTCAGAAAATCCAAGGCCCCACGTGTTGTTGCTTGTCCGGCCAAGAAACTCCATATTTTCACCGGCAGGGTCAAAGCGATAAACTCCCTGGCTGAAGTTATGTTGCTTGCCACTCACAGTGCCGTTAAATCCAGAATAACCTAATACTCCCCATATTTTATTATCAAAACCATATTTTAAATTTGACGGACCTGCATGGGTATCATATTTACCCCAACCAGTCATGATCGTCTCACGTACATCAGCTACATCATCTCCATCGGTATCCTTCAGGAATACAAAGTCAGGGGCCATGGATACCAGCATTCCTCCATTCACAGCGACTATTGAGGTAGGGATATTCAAACCTTCTGCAAAAACAGTTACTTTATCTGCTTTGCCATCTCCATTCGTGTCTTCCAATATTTTGATCACATCATCGCCGCTCTCCTTACGCACTTCATTGGGATAATCAGTGGTTTCGATCACGAATAATCTCCCTCTTTCATCCCAGGCAAAAGCAATAGGGTTGATGATCATAGGCTCAGAGGCAAACAGTTCTAATTCGAAGCCTACCGGAGTCTGAACAAGTTTCATAGACTCTTCAGGGGAAAGAGGTAGCTGGAACCGTGGTGCTGGATCTCTATTTTCGTAATTAGGGATATCTGCATCCTCAAATTGTGGTTGGGGAATGTCGTATGCGATCAACTGTTTATTCACATCATTTCCTACGGCCCAAAGGATACCATTCGCTATGAGTTGCTGAAATTGTTCTTTCTCCCAGGTTTTCTCATCGTGGCCATAAGCGGTGTAGAATACACGTCCTTTTCCTTCATCCCTAACCCAGGTATAAGGCTCTTTATGATCACCTTCCACACGCTCCATCAGTACATGCATATCCGGGTTGATGTTGCTATGAACATACGTCTCATCCCAAGTTTCAAACTCACTGATTCCCTGCATGGCAGGATGATCCGCATCTATTATATCCACAGTGAAGTCACCGGTTCCGTGGGATTTAAACTGTCCACCGACTGCCTCTACGAACCAAGGTGAATTTCGGAAACAGAATGAAGCGCTATGGATGGGAATAAGTGCTTTGCCACCCTGCACATAATCCTTCAGGGCTGTTTCCTGATCCGGCGAAATCTCATCATGATTTGCATAGATCATCAATCCATCGTAATTGTTAAGTTTGGTAGGATTCAGATCCGCTACATCAGAAGTGTATGTGAGGTTGATTCCCCGCTGGAAAAGCGGAGTTTGTAGATACATCATCAGCTTTTCAGAATTGTGATGCTCACTTTCATGCCCGAGAACCAATATCTCAACTCGCCTTGGTTCGGTCGAGGACAGGAAGTTTTTGTTGCCTTTGCCACCGCATCCCGTGAGGAAAGCTAGCATTAAAATCACCAGGCCTACATAGGGTGATTTAGGTACTTTTGGGGTTTCGAGAATCATAACAGAATTTAAATAATATTTAGCCTACTAAATTCACGTATTAATTTGACCGTTTCTTCCTGTTTTAGCTTGATAAATGACTGAATTTTGTCAAATTATGCATGAAAAGTATACTATTGATATAGTAAACCAGCAATATTACGTGAAATCAAGCATGTCTCTTAGTACAGCTAACCGGACTATTATTCAATGCGAGATTCCCAATGGCCGCTGAAAAACAAAGTATAATCATATAAAATCGAGCTTGTCTGAAAGCAGACGGGCATGTCCTTAAGTACAGACAACCGGATTAGTATCCACTACGATATTCTTTCGGATCACACTAGGGACTCGTTATATGGCAGATTAAAAAAACAAGTATTAACAAATGAAAGAACCCTTACAAAAATCCGGGATTCCGGAGAATAAGGCCTTTGTAATCAGGGAAATGAGAGACCCGTATTTTGATAAGCAATGGCATGCGCATCCTGAATACCAATTGGTGGCAATTTTGCGGGGAAGTGGCACCCGCTACATCGGCGATCATATCAAACCTTTCAAGGGCGGGGACACAGTGCTGACCGGTCCAGGGCTGCCTCATGTTTGGCGAAGTGACAATGCTTACTTTGACCCTGCAAATGGACTGGATATCCATGGAATTGTGATTTATTTTCCAGAAAATTTTCTGGGGGAGGGATCTATGGAAAAAGAGGAATTTGAGGAAATTTCGAATCTATTGGTTCACGCAGCGCGTGGTTTGGAAATCACTGGAAAAACCAACCAAAAAGTTGTAGCACTGATGAAAGAAATGGTAAATCTAACAGGTGTTCCAAGTATCATCAAGCTCCTGCAAATCCTTCATATATTGGCTGAGTCCTCTGAGATTAAACCTATTACCCAAGTCAATTACTCGTATAATCATCCTGTATCCGAAAAAGATAGAATGGGGGAGATTCTCGATTATATTTTGAAGAATTTCAAGGAAAAGATAACACTGCAGGAGGTCGCTTCTCTGGCTAATATGTCCGAAAGTGCTTTTAGTCGCTATTTTAAGTCACGGGTGAATAAGTCCTTTTCGGATTTTCTGGGAGATGTACGGATCAGTAATGCAAGAAAACTGCTTCAGGATGAGGATTTGAATATCAGTCAGGTTTGTTTTGAAAGTGGATTCCCCACACTTTCCAACTTCAACAAACAGTTTAAGGACCGGATAGGGAAGACCCCGCTAGCTTATAAAAAGGAGTTTATCGAACCGTTTTAATTCCCTTCCAAACATTTATTTTCTTCAGCTATTGTCGAATTTACCCATCACCTGATCCATAAAAGACAGGCTGACCGGAAATGATTGGCCTTCCAATATCAACTGATGACGTTCAGCTTTGTCCACCAATTCTGAATTGACTATATAAGAGCGATGGGTGCGGATAAAAGAGGAGGGAAGCTCCTTTTCTATTTCGGCGAGTGTAATCCTGCTCATCATTTTTTCGTTTCTCAGATGGAAAGTCACATAATTGCCCGTAGCCTCGCAGCAAAACAGATCTTTGAATTTTGCCTTCACCTGTCCCTGTGAAGTTTTTACATAAATAAACTGTTGGCGGTTAGAAGGCTGAAGCTCCAGCCATTCCTGGGCTTTTTGACAGGCTTTAAGAAATCGTACCAGATTAAACGGTTTTAATAAATAATCCAGTGCATCCAGTTCAAAGCCCTGTACTGCGTAGTCAGAATAGGCAGTTGTGAAGATTACCTGTGTTTCCTTTGGCAAAAGTGCCGCCAGCTCCACACCGGAAATGTCGGGCATATTGATATCCAAAAATATTAAATCGACCGGATTGCTTCTGAGGTATTCCAGCCCTTCCACGGCATTGGTGAATGTAGCGGTCAGCTCTAAGAACGGAACTTTTGAAGCATGGGATTTGATGACTTCCAAGGCCATATTTTCATCATCAATAGCTATGGCGTGAATCATTTGTTTTGGTTTTTTAATTGATTGATAAGTAGGACAGTTCCCTCATTCTCCAAATGGGCAGCTACATGTGCCGGATATTTCCCAGGGAAAGCATCCTGAGAAAATGTCATTGGATCAATCATGGAGACTATTGCAGTATCGCCCATAGTTGCAGAGGGAATAATGACATCTTTGACATGTAACTGGGACAGGTTTATTTTCTGCGTATAGAGCGACCTTGAATTCAAATCTATTATATAAGTCCAGATTTGGTTTTTACTGCTGGAAATAAGCCCAAGCAGTTTGTTGCTAACCATCAGTGCAGGAGTTTGCAGATAGCGGAAATCCACCTCTTGCTGTTTATATTCCTGCATCTTCAGAAAATCATTTACAGCTGCCAAAGGCAAGGTATTCTCTGCAAAATCAATCACGACAGTATTAGACAAGGTACCTTTTCTATCAAAAACCCGGATGGTGTCATCCGGTGGCCTATGGTAGATGAGTTGGTGATCGGCGGTGGATAAAAGCCCTGCGTGGTAATAGATATTGGCATTCTCAGAATCAGTTGCATAGTGGAAGTAGAGGCTATCTGTTTCCATGTTTGCCTCCAATACAGCCAGCTTGTGATCGGAAAATTGTTCTTCATTCTGACTGAATCTGTCCAATGCAAAGAACCACTTATTTTTCCATTGCAAAAAATCTCCTATGTTAAATGGAATTTCCATTTTCTCCTTCCAAACTCCTTCTGCTGAATAGGTTATAATAGAACCGAGTTGCTTGTCTAGAACTTGAATTTCACCATTTTCACTTACTTGAAAATCCGTGATACCTCTAAGTTGCGTCGGTCCCTCCCCAAATTCTCCGATTTTTTGCAGAAAATTACCGGCTCCATCAAAGACTAAAACACCGGAATTTCCCAGATGATCAAAGAGGTAAAACTTACCGTGTGCAGCGATTAGCTTATCGGCTTGGCTATATAATGCTTCGGTTTCGGTGCTCAGTAACACATAGGACTGAGCGGAAACAAAATCCTCTAGAACCAAAGGCTTTGCTAAATCAAAAGGGATAACGAAATCATGAGAGGATTCTATCTCTTCATTGACTTCAGAGCAGCTGCTGAGTGCGCTAAAGAATAAGATTGAAAAAATATAGGTACTGAAGTTTCTCATAGTAGTAAGAAAAAGGCAAAATGTTCTGTGCGGTACGTAACTAGGGTTAAGCTATGTTTTTGTAAGTAGAAATGAAAGGGTTGCAATCGACATGTTCAAAACTGATTCCTGGTTCCCGGCCTTGCTTTATCCATTTGTCCTGGCAAATAATACACTATTCGGTCTCAGAAATAACAGAATCTATCCACTGGTTTGCTGAGGAAACTCTAGCCAATGCCAAGACTGATCCGTATTTAATCTCCCGGTTCAGTGCGCCCGAAACTATCCCGACTAACAGGCTTTGTCCATTAACATCCATAAATACTCCCCCTCCGCTATCTCCTTTAGAACCTCCTATTTCTAATGCTAACGGAGTAGGTGAACCAAACTTATTTTGCCCAGGACCAATGGGACTATCAAAATCACATACCATCACATCTTTGCGGAAATTCCTGTTTTGAAATGTTCCACCAATTGCATCAATCGTATTTTGTCCAGCTAATTTCTCTTGTCTTCTTGGGCTTTCCATCCCTATAGTACCATTTCCTACATATCCGTAGCCTACTTTTGTAATAACCTGGCCGAGCTCTTCATCCCCATAGTAGCGCTGGGCCGGCACTATGCCCAAAACATCTTCTTCCAATTCAACCAAGGCCATATCCCAGCCGTTCCACTGCACTTCTTCATCACCAGGGTTTAATTTAGGGTGTTTGACTATTTTTTTTGTTTGATAAAATCTATCTCCGAATTTCCAGACAGAACTGTCTTGAACGAAATGTGAGGCTGTCAAAACCCATTGAGATGCTATCAATACGCCGACGGCATAATCGGAACTTTTTATAGATTCAGAATAACGGCCTATACAGTCATATTGTGTCTGGTTTCCCAATTCCAAATATTTTTGGATTGGTACATCATGTCGGATTATACCCTTTATTACTGCTGTTGGAAAAATGCAAGCAGTACTGATTAAAGCTACCAGAACTGCTGATCCGACCTTGCTATATTTGTTTATAAATGTCATCTGTTTATAATTGTTTTAAAATGGTCAGATGGAATCTTTGAAGATTAAAATAATCATTGCCTGTGTGTTTTAATGATGATATTAATCGTGTCGATTTCATATGATTATAATTTGTCTTTTAAAGGCCATATGGAATCTCGCATGCATTATAATCATCCCAGTGTGTGACGTTTTCGTCATGCTCGATTTCATATGATTATAATTTGTCTTCTAAAGGTCAGATGGAATCTCGCATGGGAGATAATAATCCCAGTGTGGTTTTTGAGTCATGCTCGATTTCATTAGCTCATCTTTTTTTTTCCAATCCGCATTAGTTAGGCTATATTATCCGGGGGATACACTATTTCGTCTTGTAGCTGTTTTTTATAGTCGCTTTTGCGTAGTTTTTAATTTTCAGTCAGTATTATGTTTCGCAACTTTTCAAGTTGTGTGTCAGATTTATGTAAAATTTGATCAATATCTCGCTCAATTTTTATGTCTGGTTCTGTTCCAAAACCGTCCAAAGTTTTTCCGTTTTTCTGAAAGGAAACCATTGTGCTTATTTTTCCGAATAATTTTGAATTTGGCAAGTCAACCCAATCGCTATTACCACTTGAGCCGTCAGTAGTTACACCTACAATTTTGATGTTTGGTAATCCCTTATAAGCAGAAACAAAAACTGATGCTGCACTAAAAGTCTTTTCGTTCGCTAAAATGTAAACAGGTTTGTTGTAGTAAAATGATTGCTTAGCTAACTTCTTACCATTCAGCAATCCAAAATAATATTCGCTATATTTCTTCTGATCTAATTCATAAATTGGTTTAAAGGTTTTCAAAAATTCAGTTGCCCTTTTTTGTTCTCTGTTACCTAATTCTGAAAAGGAAAATAAAAAACGGTTATGTAAACTTTTTCGATAAATTTTTGGTAATGGGAGTGGACCTCTCTGTTTTGTTACGTTAATAATATAGATAGAATCGGGATGCACCAAATATTTTCCAAATTCATACAGCAAATCACGGGTTCCGCCACTGTTCGCTCTTACATCAATGATCAAGGCTTTGCTTTCATTTTGGATAGATTTCATAAATGAATTGACTTTGTCAAAAAGGAGTGGGGTTTCTTCTATGTTGACCATATCAGGAATTTTGATATATGCAATGTTATCTTTTAAGCTAAATAGTTTTTCAAAGATTTCAGGTTTATTAAAGTCTTCATCTTTTATGTTAAGATAATCTCTTTCAAATTTTTCATCCCAAGGGCGTAATCTTTCTGATTTGCCAACTACGGGAATTGTTAAAATAGTGTCATTTTTGAAAATGGAATCCGAAAGTGTCAATTCGATTTCTTTTGGTAATGGTCTGTCGATAAGTATGTAATTTTTTTGAATGTCCCGAATATCTCTGACTGCCAATGTAAAATAGCTTTCTTTAGGTGCTTTTATATCTTCTGGACGTGTTTTTTGTAGAAAGTCTATAATATCTATTCCGTCAATTTTTTTCAGATAAGGAAATTTAGGGTTGAGTATTTTTAACTCTTTGTTTTGGTTAACATTCAAGACAACAACTTTATCATTAAAAGGGGCATAAATGAACGGTAAAAATAGCGACTCGTTTAAATCGTAACCTCTAATTTTATTTAGGGAGGAATGTCTGTCTCCAATTTTAGCTAAGGTGTTGGTAATGAACATACCAAAATTCTCAAGTCTGGTGGAATCGTCTAAAGTGTTTAGATAGTTTTTAAAATCGCTATTGAAGTCATAACCATTTAGATATGCATAGGAAGATTTTTCGTTTAAGGTTTTTGCCAGGAATTCAATATCTTCGGTTATCTGTTTTTCAGTCAGCCAATTCTGCGCTTGCGAAATGAAAATAGTAAGACTGAATATAATCGTAATCAGGGTTTTTAATTTCATTTGCGGTTTTATTAAATTGTACACAAAAAAGAATCTGTCCATCGGTTTGCTGTAGATGCTCTAGCCATCAATACGATCAGAACTGCGGATCCGACTTACCATATTGTTCCATATAGGTTTATAAGTCTCATTAGCTTGCTTCCTGTTTTTTCAATTCACATTAGTTAAGTGACATCTCCTTGATCAGGTAAATCAGGAGCCATTTAGTCTAGCTGTAGGGAAAGATGAACGAAATGTTCATTGTCGTTGGCTACGATGGTCAGGTTATGTCTTTGCGGGTAAAAGTGCGCCAACCTGCTTTTCACATTTACCAGCCCTATGCCTGATTCATCTTTGGGATCTTGTGTGATTTTTTTGGGATGGATGCTATTTACCACATCCAGATGCACCGAGCCCTGCAGACAGCGCAGGTTGATCTTGATCCACGATTTGCTCTTTGTGCTGATACCATGTTTGAAGGCATTTTCCACATAAGGAATCAAGAGCATCGGAGCAATACTACCCTCGCATATCTCATCGGATAGTTTGATTTCTACATCCAGGTTTGATTCGTTTTTGAAGCGGAGCATTTGCAAATCCAGGTAGTTTCTGAGGTAATCCACTTCCCGGGTAAGCGGGATTTTATCCATCTGGTTCTCATGGAGCATAAAGCGCATCATATCTCCCAGCTTCTGAATGCCATCGGAGGTTTTTTCGGCATTTTCCATCAGAGCAGCACCATAGAGGGTATTGAGTGCATTAAAAAGGAAGTGCGGATTAATTTGGGAACGGAGAAAACTCAGGTTGGCAGAACTCTGGTTTACCTGAACAGACAAATCATCAATTTTTCCGATGTAATCCTCGTACTTTTTGAAAACCAGATTGGAAAGGGGAAATATTACAAATATCAGCAAGAGAATCATGCCAAGTCCCAACATCATGATCTCTGGTATATTTTCATCTACTGCTATGATCAAAAAGATCATAGCAATGACGGACATCAATCCCCAGAGAAACAGACGATAAGCTCTGG
Source organism: Algoriphagus resistens (assembly GCF_001442615.1). GTDB lineage: Bacteria > Bacteroidota > Bacteroidia > Cytophagales > Cyclobacteriaceae > Algoriphagus > Algoriphagus resistens. The sequence continues at coordinate 183,297 of NZ_LMXN01000002.1, forward strand.
TGTTACCAGCCAGTTTATTTCTGTAAAGCAGGTAATAATTGTAAAGTACAAAGAAGATAACTCCCGGGATAATGGCAAATAGTATGATCAAAGCCCCTTCATTTACAAACAACTGGGAAGCTATTAGGAAGATGACCACAAAGACCAGGATCATAAAAAGCCTCACACCATTATAGAGGTGAAAATCTCTGAAAGCAGGTGGCAAAAGCATTTTCTGCAATAGAATCGCGGTAAGCAGGTAACCTGGATAAAGCGCAAGTACGCTGAAGTAAAAGCGGAAAAATCGCTCGGCATCAACATCCATCCCCGCAGCACAAACTCCGGAAAGCCCGGCTGTGACTGCCGCTGTCAGGATACTTAAGATGATCAGGTGGCCGACTTTTTTGTCTTTAAGGAATTTTGGGATCACCACTAGGTGCATCACATAAAAGCCTATATACACCGTGATAGGCATAAATACTTTACCTAAAAACCTCTCTATCTGACTATAATGGACACCGCCCATGATGTTGGTGAGAACTATAACCAAAAAAATAAAAGTGACTAGCCACCACTCTATATCCCTAAATACAAATCTTCTTGACTTCATATTATACTGTTAGTTAATTAGTTAGCTTACTTTGATTCAATTAGATCTGCTTTAATGTTCAAGGTGATTCTTTCAGAATTCTCCTTCTCCACACTACAGTCAAAGAATATCAAAATGATATTATAGATAAGTGCTACAAGAATAAGTAAATAATAGACTTTCTTAGTGTTCATTTATTCTCTTCCTAATTGATGGACCAAGATTAGCTGTACCGGAAAGTCTTTACAAAAGTATGTGACGAAATCAGAGAATTGAGGGGTGAAATGTCCATTATCGGTAAGCTGAAGTGCGAAGCTGAAGCAATCCCCGTGTATTTACGAAATACAAATGACGATTTACGAGATTACCGAAGAATGGCGGAAATGTCATATCGTAAATCGTAAATGAGCAAATAAATGTAGAATTCCGAATGGTGAATGTCGAAGTAGGTCTATGCTAAAATGGATTCTGTAGCAAATCAATTCCCCACATCAAGGGAAGCACAAAATACACCATCAAAGTCACCAGAATAATCGAAATGATATTCAGCCAAAAACCGGCACTTACCATATCCTTCATTTTCAGAAAACCCGAGCCAAAAACCACCGCATTGGGAGGTGTGGCAACGGGAAGCATAAAAGCACAGCTGGCCGCCAAAGTAGCACCAACCATCAGTCCAAAAGGATGTAGATCAAGTTTTAATGATACAGAAGCCAGGATAGGAAGCAGCATGGAAGCTGTCGCTACATTGGAGGTGACTTCGGTCAGAAAATTCACCGACGCTATAATTACAAGTAAAAGCAGGAAGAAGCTGATTCCTTCAAGTAAAGTAAATTTTTGCCCGATCCATTCTGCGAGTCCAGTACTCTGAAAACCAGCAGCTAAAGCCAATCCTCCTCCAAAAAGAATTAATACGCCCCAAGGAATTCGCTCAGCTGTCTTCCAATCCAAAATCCGTTCATTTTTGGTAGAAGAGGGGAGGACAAAGAGTAAAACTACCCCTATTAAAACAATGATCGTGTCATTGATTTCCGGGAAAAATTGTTCCAGTAAGAAACCCCGTGTAATCCATGCCAGGCAGACTAGTCCGAACACGATCATCACGGTTTTCTCTTCAAAATTAATCTTCCCAAGTGCTCCCAATTGCTTGGAAATAATATTTTTGCCATCCTTTAGGCTAAAATTCTTTGGAAGTGGATTAGCTGAATTCACCAAGTAAAACCAGCAGACAAACAACAAAACAGAGGCTAAAGGAAATCCAAAGAGCATCCATTCATTGAAGCCTATAGTATAGCCATACAGATCAGAGACAACTGCGGCAAGAATGGTATTGGTAGGTGTACCGATCAGCGTGGCAACACCGCCGATGGAAGCCCCGTAAGCAATTCCCAGCATAATATTTTTACCCAGACTTTGCGCAATAATTGAATTAGAAGAATCTAGTTGATCTTTGAACTGATTGACTACGGCCAAACCGATTGGCAACATCATGAGTGAAGTAGCAGAATTGGAAATCCACATGGAGAGAATTCCTGTAGCGAGAATAAAACCCAAAACGATACGGCGAAGGTCAGTCCCCAATAAATTTATTATGTTAAGTGCAATTCTACGGTGTAGATTCCATTTCTCAATTCCCGTGGCCAGTAGGAAGCCACCCATATAGAGCATGACTGTGGGATGCATGTAATTGCTTGATACATCGACTATAGGCAAAATCCCGAGCATAGGCATAAATATCAGCGGAAGAAAAGCTGTGGCGGCAATAGGAATGGCTTCAGAGATCCACCAGATTGCCATCCAAACGGCTAGCGCCAGCATAGCCCGAGACTCGGGAGTTAAACCTGGAGATTCCACAAGAAAAATTATAAGCAAAAAAGCAATAGGCCCAAGAAAAAGCCCCAGTCGGGGAAGTTGAATAGTCATAAAGCTCGCAGGTCGGGGTATAGTGAGTTCAGAGCCTTAAGTTAAAAATAAATGGGAAATAGAGAGGTATTGATTTCTTTATTTAACATAATGTAAATTATGTAACAAATTCTGCTTTTTAGCCTTCAGTAATGCTTTGTAATACAAAATCAGTTCTTTAAGACTGTATGATATGGTGAGATTTTACGGTAAAGTAAATCACGGAATAATTCTACCATTCAGCCGAGGGTTCAATTATGAGTCTTCTTAACCAATGATTTTCTATCGCTCTATTTTTGATTGTACTGGAAAATGTGTGGATCACTTCAAAATATGCAATTCTCAGAGCTCAAGCAATTTGGAAAAACTGAGCTCTTTTATTTACAAAGGTAACTCATTCATATTGAAAATCTTACGATCTAAGTTCATATCAACACAGGTGAAAGATGGTACTTCCGGTTTTTCCAATTTAGAACCTAGTTCTCTGTTCTGCCCTGTAAAAAACATCCTGCAAAGCTTTTCGGATATCCAAACTATACAATTTTTGGTGGTCTCTAGATGGATAAACCCGGTTGGATAGAAATATAAAAGTGAGCTTTTTTTCGGGATCGGCCCACACAAAAGTTCCCGTAAAACCAGAGTGACCAAAACTTGTGGGACTTGCCAAAGGAGAAGGATAAGCTTCCGTCAAGGGCAGCTCGGCATTGTTGAAGTAAGGTTTGTCAAAACCCAGCCCGCGGCGGTTATCGTTTTCGCGAAATTGCACGGCAGTAAACTCTTTCACGGTTTCGGCTGAAATGAGCTGTTGGCCATCCACCTTGCCATAATTTTGATAAAAGAACATCAATTTGGCCATGTCATCGGCCGTACCGAACAAACCTGCATTACCCGAAACACCTCCTTTAAGCGCTGCGTTTTCGTCGTGTACCCATCCTTTTACCAAGGATTTTCTAAATAGCGAATCCACTTCGGATGGAACAATGTTGTTGACATAATTTTTCCCCTTAGGTAAATATCCCAAGGTATTAGCCCCAATTGGCTGGTAGAAATTCTCGGCCAAATAGGTTTGATAGTCGGTTTGGGTGAGTTGCTCGATCAAACTAGGAAAAATCAAAAAAGTGAGTCCCGAATATAGGTACTTCTTTTCATCCGAGACTTCGGACCGGTTAATGATCCGATTCATTTTCCGTTCAAAACGATTATTGATATAAAGCCCATCGTATACTTGCCCTTGAAATCGTTTATCGGATGAATGATGCACAAATCTTCTTTTGATCTTGCCATTTTTCCGAACCACCTTTTCCAAAAATACAATGTATGGAACCAACCCAGCTTGATGTGCCAAAATCTCCCGGAGCGTTAGATCCTTTTTGTCTTTTCGGTTTCTCCAAGGTTTCCAATAGGTGCTGAAAGGTTTGTCCAGATCAAGCTTTCCCTGGTCCACCAATTTCATTAAGGCAGGTAAAGGCCCAGCAATTTTGGTCACGGAAGCCAAATCGTATAAGTCGTTCAATGCGACGGGTTGAATTTTGTCGTAGGTATGGTAACCGTAGGCTTTGTGAAAAATAACCGTATCGTTCTTTGCTACCAAAAGCTGTGCTCCTGGAAAAGCCAAACTGTCGATGCCCATTTCCATAAGAGAATCCACTTTTTGGTTGATGAAATCTTCATCAAATCCTAATGTAGAGGGCTTGGCATGGATCAGTTCCCGTTGGGCAAATCCAAGTTGCATCACTGAAGTAAGTAAGAAAAACGAAAACGCTAATTTTTTCATGATGGAAAAACTTTATTCCTAAATATGCAAAAATCTTTCGCAAAATAATTAGCTATAGTATTAGCGGTTTCCTTGCTTGATATGTTACCTATTGCGTCAAGAAAGCGGTAATTTTGAATTGGGATCTGATTATGCAAACAAAATAGCATCCATTTTTGTAGCCGCCGTTCGTGTCAGCACGAATGGCAATTAACTCGTAAGCCCCGCCCCTATTCCATGTGGCTATTTAAAATATAATTTGTCTGTTCCCCTCCTTCTGCAGGATATCTCGTTTCCAGAAGATGGCTTCGGGCGGCAGGGGAATTGTGTGGTGATTATATAACATGGCTACAAATCTGTCGCTCCTCTGGAGCTGATAAGTTGGTATTCGATTGATAAATCTTTAATAAGCTTTTATTGACAGTCTGGAAACTTACAACAATCTAAGTCCCGTCTGCTCTATAGTTTGTAACCAGAAAACATTCGAGGTTTTCCTTCGTCATGTTTGGGCTAAAGCATCTCCTAATCTTTCCTGAACATACTGTGTCCAGGCCTGCGCGCAAGAATCATAACATTCAAATTCTGGAACTAGCCCTAGGTGCGTGAACACGATTTTGGTTTTATCCAGCTCCTGAGAAATCTCAAAAGCGATCTTTGTTCCGTTCCATTCCTCTGTCTTATTTACAAAACTAAGATTGGCTTCTGTCACCAGCCAGACCACCTTTCTATTCTGCACCAGTTCCACCATTTTTTGTTTAGTATAATGTGCTCCCCCACCAGCTAGAAAGCTAAATTCGTCGCCCACTTTTTCTGAATTTCCTTCAAATGATTCATCATATAAACCCGACCACCATGCCCGAACATTTAAAAGAGTCTTAAAGACATCTGCCGCAGATTGCTTCACCACAATCGCGGTAGTAAAACTCTGATTTTCCATACTATTATTTGTTTTTTTTTGAAAGTATAAGTAGCCTTAAACGAAATCCTATTCTTTGGAACAACCGCTAAAATCACGTGATAAAGGTAGTTGCTGTTCAGGACGTTGAAGGGCCATAAACCAGACAATATGAAGGGCTATTTTAGACATTTAGATGATTACCCGCAACGGTGCCAGTAGCTCTATTTCCTTTGTTTTACTGGCTGGAAGACGGAAGACCGATGACCGAAGTGGCCTTGGCGCTAGTGTTTCCCGAATCCTGAAATGCTTTTATCGATTAACTGGAATAAGCACAGATTACATATTAGGTATTTAAGATGATTAAAAAAATGCAAGTGTAGCTTGTCTAGCTACTTAAGCGCTCGAAATAAAATACTCGACATCTGCCACACAGCCACAAACATCGGTCACGCAGTGCCCCGACCAAATAATAGAAAGTATTAGTAGTCTGATTTCCTTAATTTCCAGTACTTTAAGTAGTCAAGTTCTTCGTGAGACTTAGGAGGATGAAGTATTGATTCCTGCTTCAGTTAAACTATTTTATTGTGTGTTTACTTCTATGCGTTTCTACTACCTCGTTTTAATTTTCCTGCTCAGCAGTGTTTTATTTTCTTGCAAGAAAGATATCGAGACTCTTGACGGCTTTGAAATTGCCCCAGGTTTTGAATTATCCAGGGTTGCGATGGAGCCATTGATCAAAGATCCGGTTGATCTTGAATTTGATGAACTAGGTAATGCCCTAGTTCTAGAGATGCCTGGATATCCCTTTGAAGATCAGGAAAGTAGAATCATACTGCTAAAGGACACTGATCAGGATGGGATATATGATTATTCACAAGTGTTTGTCGAAAATCTGAAATTGGCAAGCTCATTTTTACCCTATAAAAAAGGGGTACTGGTCGCTGCTCCCCCCTACCTTTTATTTGTCAGGGATGAGGACCAGAACTATTTCCCTAATCAGATAGATACTCTGATGGGAGGATTCTCTACAGGAAATCTCCAACACAATTACAATGGCCTGACTTATGGTCTGGATGGGTGGATTTATGCTGCCAACGGAGGAAATGACGGAGCTCCATATTGGTGGGGGGATACTACGGGTCAAATGGATCTTCGAGGACAGGATTTCCGGTTTAATCTGGAAACCAAAGCATTGGAACGCTTAGGAGAATCATCTGGTGGCTATGGTCTGGGGGTCGACGAATGGGGGCACATTTTTGAGACCCATAATTTGACTCACATTTCCCATTTGGTCATTCCGGATCGTTATGTCAATGGAAATCAACTGTATCAGGAACACCTTTTGGAAAACATTTCAGATCATGATGACAATGGTTTGGCAAGGATTTACCCTATTGGAGAACAGGAGTCACGCGTAAATCATCCTGAGCAATCTGGCTACTTTTCTGGTTCCTGTGGAATCACCCATTACGGCGGAGGTGCTTTTGGTAAAGAATATGACCATACTATTTGGGTAGCTGATGTCGTCTTAAATTTAATCCATGTAGATCATATCACAGGTAATGGGGCCTCATTCAAAGCCTCCAGAGATGAAGAGAAAAGCGAATTTTTAGCAAGTAATGACCGTTCTTTTCGACCTGTTAATATGTCTGTAGGACCAAATGGAGACATGTTTGTGGTAGATATGTATAGAAAGGTAATAGAACATCCTGAATGGATTCCTGATGCTATAGAAAAGACCTTGGACCTGGAAGCAGGAAAAGATCAGGGAAGGATTTATAGGATTAAGAAAACGGGGACTACAGGGAATTTCCAGCTCTCCCATTTTCAGGGGCAGGCCCGATTGATTGAAAACCTTTCACATACCAACCAATGGGTACGCATGACAGCCCACCGGTTGTTGATGGACCAACAACTTGATGCCAATACTTTAAAAAGTTTAAAAGGTTTACTTTCTACTGCCAGCGGAATGGGGAAGCTTCACGCCCTTTGGTTATTGGATAACAAGGGCGAATTAATGGATACTGAAGTAATTCGGGCGCTACGGGATCCCTCCTTTCCGATCCGGGAAACTGCTTTAAAACTTGCAGAAGGCCGTCTTCAAAGCAATGACAAGCTATTGGAAATCTGCCTTGCACTGCTCCAGGACCCCAACCTGCGGGTTACCATGCAGGCTGCTTTATCACTATCCACCCTTCCACAGGAGTCTTTTAAGGTACATCAACAACAAATACTCAACAGGCTCAAAGAATCAGCGAAAGGCACTGTTGATTCATGGACATTGACCGCAATAGTTTTGGCCAGCCAAGATGCTGCCGGTATTTTATTGACTGAAATTCTTAACAGCACACAAGTAAAAGATTTTCCCACCCAATTTCTGGCTTCCCTGTCACAGATCGCCGGAAAACAATCAGACGTAAACCAGCTGATGGAGGCGATTGCAAAATCCATCATTCCATTATCAGACAAACAACTCTTGATTCGTGGATTGACTAATCAACTGACAAAAAGTAGCCCTGGCCTTATAAATTCAATCCAAACGCTGGAGCAAACTGGATATCCCGGATTAATTTCTGAGCTGGCTATTCTGAGATATAAACTGAAACTTCCTCCTTCTGCCCAGTTTCTCCAATATAGCCGTCAGGCTATCGACAAGGTCATGGATGATAGCCTTTCCGATAGCATCCGCCTTCAACAAATGGACTTGCTTGTCCTGCTCCCCTTTCACGAAAAATCGAATGCGCTGTTTTTCTGTCTTGGCCAATCAGAACCTCTAAAAATCCAGGAAAAGGCATTGCAACAACTCGCTACCATTAATGACCCAAGTATTGGTGTTCAGGTAGTTGGGATATGGAGTGAATTGAGTCCTCAGACCCGCCGCTATGCCAGTGACCTGTTATTGTTTAATGAGACCCATCACGATGCATTGCTTACTGGCTTAGAGGATGGAAGAATCAATATAGGCGAAATGAATTTTGATTTGGAGCGTAGACGGCAGCTACTTTGGTGGACGGATAATTCAGAAACGAAGAGAAGAGCGGAAAACCTTTTTAGCGATTCAGGGGTCAGCAACCGCCAGAATGTCATAGAGCAGATGAAGCCAGCCCTGGGATTATCAGGCTCTGTGGCTTCCGGAAAGGTGATTTTTGAACAAGTTTGCGCCTCCTGCCATCGCTATGGTTCTCTGGGAAATGAGGTGGGACCAACTTTAACTGAAATTGGCCGGAAGAGCAAGGAAACCCTGATGCATGATATCTTAGATCCCAATGCTGCTGCGGACCCTCAATACATCAATCATCGGTTGGAAACCAAAGAAGGTATTATCCATATAGGAATCATAGCACAGGAAACGGATCAGGAAATTTCGATTAAAAAAATGGGGGGCGAAAATGTGAAGATTCCAAAATCAGAGGTTAAATCCTTTCGTTCACTTGGCACTTCTCTTATGATGGAAGGCTTAGAAAATAGCATGGACGTTCAGAAAATGGCTGATCTGTTAGAATTTTTACAGAAGGGTAATCTCTGATATGAAATTGGGTATGACGCAAGCGATGCACGCAGGAATGATTATCCATTAGAGGAGATTCCATGTAACCCCTAAAAAGAAATAATAAACAAATGAAAAAGCTAAGCACACTAGTTATAATGATTGTTTTATTCACCTTTTCTTGTCAAATACCGGATAAAATAACTTTGGTGGGGAAAACGATTGAATATCACTATGGAGAGAGTAAATACCATGTAAGATTTGACTCTGATTCAACCTTGAACTGGATGGCGGTGGCAGGAGATGAAATTGGAGCCCATGAAGATGAGATTTATTTTTCAGAATGGGTTGGCGATCATCTTTTATTTATCACCTGGGGGGAAGCAAATGGAATTGGTGTGAGTCAAATTCTTGATTTTGAAAAAGGTAAAGTCTATAATCACTTGCTTCAGGGTCGTAAAGTTAGTGCGGGTCAGGGAGAAATCCAGTTTGTGAAATAACATGGAATAAATGGGAAACCAGCTGTTTGGAATTTTCAATCCGGAACAGCTTCCTATAGCCATTTTAAGCACAATCATTGGATCAAAACAAAACTTCCTCTTAGTTCGCCGGTTTGAATAAGATCATTTTGGAGGTAGCTAAATTGGAGCAGGTAGGAATATCCTCCCAACAAAGATTCTACCCCTGATATTCTCCCATCCCAGCCATCTGATCCTGCATATACCAGCTGTCCCCACCTATTCCAAATCATCAGTTTATAAGTTACTTCGCAGACGAAAATAGGTAGATAAGGCCCATGCTGTGGATTGAACCCAGTTGGCATTCTGATCTGGGGAACAGCCTGTTGTATTTCGCTAGTTGCAGTTAAAATACATCCATTGGCATCGGTAATGCTCACCTCATATGTGCCGGTTCCAAAGCCCGACAGAAAAGGATTAGTAGATCCGTCTTCCCATAGATAGGTATACGGTTCTCTTCCTCCAGTAACTTCTGCGGTCACTTCCCCATCCGTATAACCTGGACAGCTCGGGCTTTTGGAGATAAAACTGACTTGTAATGGTTCTGGTCCGGTCATTACTCCGTCAAAAGAAACATTACAATCCTTTTCGTCTCGGATCAAAAGGGAAAATTCACCTTCGGAAAGCCCACTTACTGTTAGTGTTCCCCCATCCCAAACGGAAGGGTAATCAAGAACCTGTAACTCCCCTACTCCTCCGTTTAATTTCAGTATAACCTTCCCGTCATTTGCCGCTGCACAAGTGGGAGATATTAGTATAGGATCCTCTTTGATTTCTATTGGTTCAGGATCGATTAGCCCAAATTCCATGAGCTCGAAAGTGCAGTTCGCGGCATCGCTTACCTTCACTGAGTAAGTTCCTGCTGTAAGTCCAGAGGCTATATTTTCTGTCAAGTTCGGGTCATGTCTCCAGACATAGTTGTAGGTGCCTGAACCTCCTTCGGCAAGAATATGAATGGCTCCATCCGAATTTCCCGGGCAAGTGGGATTATCCACTTCAGAGGACAAGGTAAAAGGATTGTCGGTTCCAGAATTAAGCAAGTAACTATTAAAATTATTATCATAAGTAAGCTCTGAATATCCTGAAGGAGGAAAAATGGTGTTCGTACTTAGTCTGTCCTTATCTCCGGGAGGGAAAATAAGCGGTAAAGCAACTGTGCCTGTATCATTAAACACCATAAATACTTCATGGATGGATCGAATATCTCCTTCTACTTGAGCAGAGAAATCCTCTTTGTCAAATCCATATACAACCATAGGCAATTTCCATACGCCCAGTAACTGTGCGTTTGCTGATTTGCTGGGATCGCCATCGTAGAATGCCACTGGTGTATTCACATTGACAGTATCATAGCCATAGTTGTAGAGGGTAAATGCTACCTGAAAAGAATCTTCATTTAAGCAGGTGACTTGGGAGATTTCAGGACTTCCATCCATGGTAGGATCGTCGACTTTCAGAAGGAATGTATTGCTCACATCTTCACAATTGCCATTCTTAGCCAGTAGAGAAATCTGATAATCTCCCGGTTCTTTAAAATAATAAGTAAGATCAGTTTCCTCAGAACTAAACGGCGGCAGACTTGGATAGCTGGGGTTGAAATTTTGATGTGTGATAGTCCACTCAAAAGAGCTTCCATTATAGGAACGGTTGGTGAACGTGACCGAGTCAGTGAAGAGCGCATGCGGCTGTTTGGAAGCGATTATGCGTTTGTCAGGATAAAATCTGGAGTCCACCCCGCAAGTAACATGTACATTCCTTGAAAAAGAGACAAAACAAGTTGGGTCGCTCGCAGCGGAAACCTGTAGTGTAACTCTATACAAACCTTCATTAGCAAAAGAATAATTCAAATCAGGAGATTCAGAAACTTGATTTGCAGGGTTATCTGAATTAGACCAGTCACCGCTTTGGGCGCTTACAAACCACCTGTATATTGGGTTGGGGAAATTTCCGGAAAGTTGGCTGTCAAAAAACACATTTTCTCCCGGTTTGGCATATGGGCGATCCATGTAAAATTGTACAACTGCATCATCGTCACAAGGTGTTTCACATAAGATGTGCGATAAACCTTTAGAAAACAGTGATGGATAATAATTTTCAAGAGTGAAGCGCATTCGATCTGCCTGTCCCTTTGTAAAATCCTGCGGACATGGAGTATAATCCATGAAATTTGTACTCATGTCAGGCACATCAATAAAGAAATTTCCATTACTGAAATTAGATGAAACATCTGTATCACAGGAATTATCACCACAGGGAACGGATACACTTTTATCCGGAGGAGTATCGCAAACCATATCTCCATCTACAAGACAGTCGTCGTTTTTACAATCCATACCTTCCCAAGTATGTAGCAGCCCAAAGTAATGTCCGATTTCATGAGCTAACATATCCGCTCCCAAAGAAGTAACCACCACACCATCAGGAGAAGAATACCCTCCGACCCCTAGTCTTCTCCACCAATTTCTCCCTTCATAGTAGGCTACCGACTCGCCAGTCACATGCCTTACCAGCCAGACATTTAAGTACCTGGATACGTCCCACTTGACGGAATGATTCATTAGACCTCTATGGTCTAAATCCTTATCCGTATCCTGATATTCACTTGGAATGTGATTAACCCCTGTAGTGGCTCCCCCATCAGGAGCTGTATTTACCAGACAGAATTGTATTTCGGTATCAGCTCCCTGTGGAGTATTGAAACTTCCCCTATTTGCAAATGCATCGTTAAGTTCATTTACAGCATTCTCAAAAATTGCCAATGAAGGCAAATCCGACCTAACCACATGAAAAACGATAGGAACGGTCCATACCTCTATTTCGTCACTGCTTATCCTATCATTTTGTCGCACGTTCCATTCTTCATATTCCCTTGCGTGTGCCAGCCTTTCATTTTTGCTCAGCTCTTGGTGGTTACCACAAGAAAATCCCCCAAAATAAGTCTGCGAAGAACTATTAGGGGCTATTGTGAAAAGTAAGACAAGTGTGAGTATAAATTGCTTCACCGACTCTCTACTTTGAAACTAATAGGAAAAACAAGTGTTCTCGAAATAGGAATCTCATTTCGTGTTGCAGGTGCCCATTTGGGCATTTGCTCAATTAGTCTTACAGCTTCTTGGTCAAAGGCTTCTCCCAGCGATTGAGTTACTTTAATTTCACTTATAGAGCTGTCTTTGTTTACTCGGAAGGAAACTTTCACATAACCTTCTATTTTGTCTTTTCTATGTTCTTCTGGATAAGTGATATTGGAGGCAAACCACGCGTATAAATTCTCAAACCCATCGATAGGATGGGCGTCTTCAAAGGTGGTCTTTGGTTCCTTTAAACTATTTTTAGCTTCTTCTGAGGCACTCAAAGTTACCTTAGGTGCTTCCTTAGGCTTTTCACTTGGAGGGGGAATTTCTTCAGCTTTTTCTTCAATGTTGACATCAATTAGGTCAGGGATTACAATCAATGGAGGTTCTGACTGAACAAATTCATCTTTTTGCGATTGCCCATTTTCAGCAATTTCTTCCTGATCATGTGGCACTGAATCAGCCAGCGATGAGTTCGATATGCTTGAATCAACTAAAGCAGCGTCAGAAGGTAATTCATGACCTGTAATGCTGTTTTCCACAGAATGGGAATCGATAACATCTTTAATACGGTCATCAATTACTTCAGATACTGTGTTTTCATTGTTAAGAGGTTGGTTTACTTTATTGAAAACCAACAGTCCAGTTATGCTGAAGGAAACTAAAACCAGTGAAACCCACATGACTGAATTGCGCCAATTCCAAGAACCAGTTTTCCTCGTCTTATAATCCTGCAGGATTGAATCGAAGTCCTTCTGCTTTTCAATATCCATCGGTGTGAGATAGACATTTTCAATAATTTCAATCTTATTTCTCATGGCTTTTCTCAAGTACCTTTTTTAGTTTATTCAGCAGTCTATATGTTTTCACCTTGGCCAGATTCTCAGTTATGTTGAGAATAAACCCTATTTCCCTGAATCCTTTTTTTTCGAAAAAGCGAAGCTCGATCAACAATAGTTCTTTATTGGACAACTTTCCAAGAGCCTTACTTAGATTGGAGAGATCAGTATCGGTATTTGATTCTGCAGGTTCTATCTCGGTGATCAATAAGGCTTTAATGCCCTCATCCACGGATACATACCTCACTTTGCTGCTGTCTCTGAAAAACTGATTGCACTCATTGGCGGCAATGCGATACAAATAAGAGGAAAATGGTACCTCTCTATACACGTATTTTTCCAAGCCTACTAGTGCCTTGAGGAATACCTGTTGGGTGATATCTTTTGAAATTTCTAATTCCCTTACACGCCTAATGATAAACCAAAAAATCTCTTCAAAGTATAGATCATAAAGTTCACGGAAATGAGCCGGATCAGATTTAGCTTGCCTAATCAGAAATTCTTCATTCACCGAAATTTCTCTGTCCATAAAAAGTAACTCTTTGTTTGCCACATTTGTATAATGCAACTATTCCAAAAAGATACAGCTTGAGCCGATATTTTTTAATGTTTTAATTACAATCCTTTCCTTTCTGGGTCATTTGGATTTTAGTAAAGCCAAGTATTGGGAAGTTGCCTCTCTCTGGAACGCTCTTTGCACTTTTTTCCACAATGCAATTCAAACACAAAGTTTTAGCGGGAGCAATGATCCTGATAGTTTTAGGCCTGTTTTCTTATCATACCAGCAACGCTCCTTACCCACCAGCAGAATCCCCTAACTTTTCCGAAGGCATACACCCAAACGTGAGAAATGCTTTCTTGGGAGTTTGGGCTAGATATGACTCTTTGCACCGCTACGGGTTTGAGGTGATACAAATGGAGATTAGTACGTCTACTATGCAGGCTCAGCCAGTGATCGATCTCAGTGAGATTTTCAGCAACAAGCGTCGGTATAAATTAAATATAGCCAAGAAAGTCTTAGACTCAGGAGATCTGAATATATCGGATCTGCCTGAGGATGTTCTTAGAGGATGGTTTGCCCATGAATTGGGTCATATAGTAGATTATGAAAATCATTCCAATGCAGGAATGGTACTCTATGGAATCCGTTATTCCCTCTCTGATAAATACAAGCGCGGGCGGGAGCATGAGGCCGACAGCATTGCTATTAGACACGGCTTTCGTGAGGATATCATTGCCACCAAAAAATACCTGATGGAAAGTGATTTTATCTCTCCCATTTATCAGTCACAGCTGAAGAAATACTACATGTCCATCCGTGGAGCTGAGCTTTGTCCGGACGAGCGTATTCCGGTTCTGCCTAAGGTTGAGCTATAAAGGACAGCAGGGATTCCATTTTCTCAGCCTTCATAACTTTAGGCGTTTTGGTCTGCCCGCCTTTCTTGTTTTCTAGTGCCAAATAGCCCGTGTATTGGTCTTTTGAGATAACTTTCACGTCAACTCCTTTTAATGCCCTAGACCTTGCTACTTCGTAATTTTTATTTGCTGCCTTCAGCAATTCATCCAGCTTTTCTGCCAAATCGGTTGACTGCAGGTCAGAAACCAAAACCCACTGATGGATGTATTCTCCATCTGTATTTTTGTGAGCAGCGACCATGTATTCATTGATGGTTTTTCCCTTAATTTCTGCCAGTTCCAGAATGGCTTTATCCATTTTCTCTTCGGAAAGCTGGGAACCAACTACATTGAGGAAGAATTTGGTCCGTCCTGTGATTTTGATCTGTGGCGGTGTCAAAGATTCAAAGCGGATCACATCCCCGATGGCATAACGCCAAGCACCTGCGCAGGAACTGAGCAACAGCACATACTCCTTCCCAACTTCCACCTCATCGATTCCCAGTACCAGTGGAGTGCTAAGCAATTCCCCAGATTCGTCTATTCCACGCTCATCGAAGGGAATAAATTCGAAAAAGTATCCATGGTGTAAAGCCAATTTCATCGCCATGGTACCAGGCTGACAGGTATAAGCGATGAATCCCTCCGAAGCCAAATAAGTATCCAATATAGAAATAGGTCTTTTGCAGATCGCTTCAAAATCCTCCCGATATGTTTCAAAGGCTATACCGCCTGAGGCATATACCTGGAAGTTTGGCCAGATATCATGGATAGTCTCGAGCTGATGCCGGTCTATAATCCGCTTCAGCATAAGCAAAACCCAGGAAGGGATTCCTGCGATGGCACCGATATTCCACTCGGGGGCCTGTTTGGTAATGACATCTACCCGCTCGTCCCAATCGGTGATGCATGCTATTTCCTTTCCCGGTCTGTAGAAAATGTCATACCAATCGGGGAAATTACTCACGTTGATTCCTGAAATTTCTCCCTCTTCAAACCCATGTTCGTTGCGGGTCAGACTGGCCGAACTGCTCAGCATCAGTACTTCGGATTCAAAAAGTACTTCTGGGAAATCGAAGTCATGAAGGGAATTGATCATGGATGTCCCCACCGATTTCATAGTGGCCAAAAACGCATCGGTTATGGGAATACGCTTGCTACTATTTCCTGTCGTTCCGCTACTTCTGGCAAAGAAACGCGGTTTGCCCGGCCAGGAAATATCCGAAAAGCGTTCCTGTCTTGACCACCACTGTGCATGCATCTGCTCATAATTGAAGATTGGGACTTCTTTTCTGTATGTAGCGATGAGGTGATCGGATTTCAGAATTTCTTCAAAACCATAATATTTTCCAAAAGCCGTATTTTTCGCTTGAGTGAGCAGCTCACGCAGTTGGTTTTCCTGCGAAACCTCCGGGCTGTCTTCTGCAGATTGGAGTTTTGCGGTGATGTCTATTCCGGCTTTTACGAGCTTACCTAAGATGGGCATGAATGGTCTTTTTGGTATGTAGTGACAAAGGCCATGCCTTCGGGAAGTACCAAGTGAGAAGTAGGAGGCGGATGTGAGAAATTTGAAGGGGACAAGCTCAAGTTTAAATCCAAACCTGAGGGTTTACTCAGCGTCCTCTGCGTCTTTAGATACTTTAAAGTTGGTGCAATACGCTACCACTTTTCAACTTTCCCACATTGCGACGCTATTCAAGTTGCAATTACATGCATTTGCCTTAATTTTGACTTTCAATTTTGATCTATGACTGAAGAATCCGCCTCTCTTAATTTTATCGAACAAATTATTGCAGACGATTTGGCCGCAGGTTTTGACCCGAATAAACTTCGGTTCAGATTTCCTCCCGAGCCAAATGGTTATTTACATATTGGCCACGCCGCTTCTATTTGCCTGAATTTTGGCCTTGGTGAACAGCATAATGCCCCGGTCAATCTTCGCTTTGATGATACCAACCCGAGCAAAGAAGAACAGGAATATGTGGATGCGATCAAATATGATATTCAATGGCTGGGTTTCAAATGGGCACAGGAATGCTATTCCTCTGACTATTTCCAGCAGATGTACGATTGGGCTATACAGCTTATCAAAGAAGGAAAAGCCTACGTGGATGAGCAGTCCGCTGCCGCTATGGCGGAGCAAAAAGGGACACCCACTACACCTGGGGTGGCCAGCCCATTCCGTAATCGCTCTGTAGAGGAAAATCTGGATTTATTTGAGCGGATGAAATCCGGAGAGTTTGAGCAGGGAAGCTATGTGCTCCGTGCCAAAATCGACATGGCTTCTCCAAATATGCTGATGCGTGATCCGCTTTTGTACAGAATAGTGAGAAAAGCACACCATCGAACAGGAACCGAGTGGTGCATCTATCCTATGTACGATTGGGCACATGGTGAGTCGGACTACATTGAGCAGGTTTCACATTCGCTGTGTACGCTGGAATTCAAAATGCACCGGGAGTTATACGATTGGTTTTTGGATCAGATTTATGACTCGGCAAAGCTGAGGCCTAAGCAAAGAGAATTTGCACGTAGAAACCTGAGCTACACTGTAATGAGTAAGCGAAAACTTCTGGAATTGGTACAAACCAATACAGTAACAGGCTGGGATGACCCACGCATGCCTACAATTTCGGGTTTGCGAAGAAGAGGTTACACGCCAGAGTCCATCCGTAAATTCTCTGATCTATCAGGGATCTCCAAGCGTGATTCGGTGACGGATGTGTCCTTGCTGGAATATTGTATCCGTGAGGATTTAAATAAATCTGCTACCCGCGTGATGGGGGTTTTGGACCCTGTGAAGTTGATTATTACCAATTATCCCGCTGGCAAAACTGAGATTCTTAAAGCTGAAAACAACCCGGAAGATCCTAACTCGGGAACACATGATTTACCGTTCAGTGGTGAATTGTATATTGAACGAGAGGACTTTAAAGAGGAAGCTGGAGGCAAATTCTTCCGCTTGACTTTGGGGAATGAAGTTCGTCTGAAAAGCGCATACATTATCAAGGCAGAATCCGTGGTAAAGGATGATGCGGGAAATATTACGGAGATCCATTGTTCTGCTGACCTGGATTCAAAATCTGGAACCGGGACTGAAGCCAGCACACGAAAGGTAAAGGGAACGCTTCACTGGGTATCTATACCCCATGCTATCAAAGCGGAAGTTCGGGAGTATGACAGATTATTTCTAGACGAAGCACCTGACAGCCATGAGGATAAAAACTTTATGGAATTCGTCAATCCTGATTCTCTACATGTGATTAAGGAGGCGTATTTGGAACCTTTTCTGAAGGAAGCAAGTATGGATGATAAGTTCCAGTTTCAGCGCTTAGGATACTTTACCTTGGATAAGGATTCTACTGCAGAGAAGTTAGTCTTCAACAAAACGGTAGGTTTACGTGATTCCTGGATAAAGCAACAACCTGCTGCTGCTCTAACTAGCCATACTACCAGGCAGGTAAATCAAGGTAGTGGACAGGAGCAAGGTCAACGTTCTGCTATCAATGAAATTCAGAAGATCGCTAAGAAATACACCAACCTCTCTGGAGATAAGTTGGCGGCCGCTAGAGCTGATATCATAAAATTAGCCGGGGAAGTAAGCTATGAAGAATTGTCTCCCCTATTCAATACAGCAGCTAAAAAAGTGGGTACCCGTATTGGTGTGATGATCACTTTAGGAGTGCTGTTGAATAAAGGTCAAGAGAGAAATTCTGAGATCGATGCTTTTATCAGGGCTGGAATTGCGGATGAAAATGAGGAGCTTGCCAAGGAGGCTGCGAATATTTGAAACTGGAAATTTAAGATTTGAGTTTATTGCCCGCTAAAATTATTCAGCGGGCGATTTTTTTTAACCAATACAATCTTGGCTTCATTTGACAGTGGCCCAATCCTTTCATGTATGTTCACCCGGAAGCAAATATGGCATACCCGGGACTTTATCTGCAAATCCTACTTTACCGATAATAAAGCGTCTCTATCCATAATCCCTAACTGCTGAACCAGGAATTACATGGATCATACGTAAACCTTGGAAAGCGCTGGCGGTTTTGATGAAACCAACAACCAACAGTTACACACATGGCTATTTATCCACATCTATAGGAACTTTCTGCTGATTAATTAACACTGGCTTTCCGAAACCCAGTTTTTCAAGGCCTGCAAATTGTGTTTTTGCATCCCCTACTATCAGCCAGATCATCTTGTTTGGATCTAGGTAGTTACCTGCCAATTCCTGAATTCTTTCTACAGTCATCTCATTCACTATTTTCTCCCTATCCTTGACATAATCAGGATCCCATCCAAATTCGCTGATATTCTCCAACATATTCAGCTTGGCACCTGCTGTTTCGAAAGCCCGGGCATTACTCTTGATCATAAAACTCTTGGTGGTTTCCAGATCCTGAGTAGTATAGGTTGAGGAATAATCAGTAAGTATATCCTTCACAAGCTGTGCTGATTCATAGGTAACATTACTTCGCACACCACTACTAATAGTAAAAGGAGCTGCTACCTTTCCACCTGCAAAAGAAGATCGAATCCCGTATGTATAACCTTTGCCCTCACGCAGTTCCTGTGTTAGCCTGGATGCAAAACCTCCTCCTCCCAAGATGTAGTTCATTATCACAGCCGGGTAGTAATCTGGGTGCGTAGAAGTCATGGCTGGGTATCCAAACTGCAACATAGACTGCTTAGAGTCCGGGATATCATAAAAATAAACTTTAGCCATCTCCGGTCTTGAAGGTGCATCATAGGCAGGAATACTCACATCCTTACTTTCCCAGTCATTTATTAAAGGCTGCAGGGAAGCAATGATATTCACTTTACCAAGATCTCCTACCACATGCATTCTGGTGACGGAGGGAGAAATGAACTTATCATAATAGTTTTTCAGGTCATCTAATGTAATAGCTTCTACAGACTTAATACTTCCCATGATATTCTGGGAACGGATATTACCCTCTCCGTAGATCAGCTTATTAAATTCATTCTGAGCAACCATATTTGGACTAGCTTCCAGCTGCCGAATACGGCTGATGGTAGATTGCCTGGCCAATTCAAACTCAACGGAATCCCATCTTGGCTCTAGAATGATTTCTTTGACCAAATCCATTACCGCGTTGTAATTTCTACTCAAGGTATTTACAGCTATCGTTGTGCTCTCAGTAGTAGCATACACATTCACAGAAGCTCCTAATTGATTTATTACATCCTCAAGTTCGGCAGTAGTTTTGGTTTTAGTCCCTTTAGTCATTAACTGAGCTAGAAGATTGGCAACCCCTACTTTCTCTGAATCATCCAGCAACTGTCCACCATCAATTACCATATTGAATTGCACCAGAGGCACTTCATGATTTTCTATGCCATACACTTGTATGCCATTGGCAAGGGAGTCTTCCCAAACTGCAGGAATGGTCACTTCAGGAGCTTTGCCATAGGGAGGCTCAACTGACCTATCAAAAGTGGAGGGAGCTTTTTCGTATGTAGCCTGAATCGAAGCATCAAAGCTTTCTTCCGCACCTTGAACGATCTGCTCTTCCACCACTTCGGCTTTCTCTGATCCTTCAAGGGCAGCAATCACCTTTCCCTTAGGGACAAAGCTGGTAGCTATGTAGTTCTTACCATAAATGTATTGATTGAATACCCGCATCACATCCTCGCTGCTCACGGCCAACACATTTTGAATATCTTGATTGATAAAGCCCGGATCGTGGGCGAAAATATTGTATTCTGTCAGCTGAACTCCTTTACCCAATACACTGGAAAGCATATTGTAAAAGCGGGTTTCCTGTCCGGCTTTAATGCGGGCTAGGTCTTTTTCGGAAATGCCTTCTTGTTTAAATTTCGCAAATGCTTCTTCGATGGCAGCTGCTACGTCATCCAAGTCTTTGTCGTCAAACGCACGAACAGATAATTCAAGCTGTCCTGCCAATTCCGAAGTACCATTGTACATGCTGATATTCGAAGTCAGCTTCTTATCATCGATCAATACCACATTAAGCGGAGCCTTTTTTCCGCTCGCCAAATACTCTGCCAGAACATCCAAAGCATAGGAATCAGCATGGTACTGTTCCACAGTTGGCCAAGTCATAGTCAGCTCAGGCAATCGGGCGAAGTTATCTTCATGGTATAACTTCTTGATAGTTTCTACTTTACCAGGCCTCGGCGTAAGTGGCTCTATAGGCTCTCCAGCTGCTATTTCATCAAAATACTTTTTCACCCATTCTTTAGCTTGCTTAGGGTCAAAATCACCTGCAATGGTCAGCGTCACATTGTTTGGTACGTACCAGCGTGTGAAAAACTCCTTCACATCAGCAAGGGTGGCATTCTGAAGATCCTCCAATGATCCGATCACCTGCCAATTGTAAGGATGGTCTTTTGGATACAGATTTTTATCAATCACATAGGAAGTATGTCCATAAGGTTGATTATCTACGCCCTGACGCTTTTCATTTTTCACCACCTGCTTTTCCTTTGCCAAAACAGGATCAGTCACCGTATTGATAAACCAGCCCAGCTTGTCAGCTTCTGCCCAGATCATTTTTTCCAGCGCATCATTCGGAACGGTCTGAAGGTAATTGGTACGATCCCGGCTGGTAGAACCGTTAGCACCTGACCCTCCGATTCTAGCCGTCATTTTATCAAGCCCACCTTTGCCCAGATTCTCTGATTCAAGAAATAATAAATGTTCAAATAGATGCGCAAAGCCAGTTCTTCCCTCTTTTTCTCGTGCTGAGCCTACATGCGCAGTGAGTGAAACTGCTACTACAGGATCCGAACGATCTATATGAAAAATAACTTCAAGACCATTGTCTAGTTTGAATTTTTCAAATTCTACATTAAACTCCTGTGGAGCGGTTTCTGTCTTTTTGCTACAGCCTGAAGCAAGGATCACCAGAAGTAGCAGCGAGGTAATTATTTTGAACATTTCTATGTAGGTTTTCTTACCCCTAATTAATAGAAATAATTACCCGAATCAACATGAAATTGGTTAATCGGAGAAGTCTAATTAGAAATTACTGTGCTTAAAAATTAAAAACCGTCTAAAAAGTTAAACGCCTAAGCTAATTCTGCTTTCAGAATACAGATCATAAACTGCAATCAATGCTTCGGAACCTTTGGCATCAGGATATAGCTCATAATTCCCTATCTCTTCCCTGCTTTCTACATAGACAGGACTGTACTTTTCATCATAGACATTCCAGACAATCAGCATAAAATTATACCTGATTTTACTTGTTCTACCCTCTTCTAACCAGGATTCAAAAAGTTCTTCTTTAATAGATTTGGGATAATCAGGACCTTCAAACATTGGGATCGTTTATAGTTAGATGATTTAAGAAATTTGATGAGCAAATTCCTGAGACCAAAAATGAGGTTTTACGGACTTGAATCCCAATTTTTTGAACTATTATAAGTTAACTTTTCCAAGCTTACCAAAGGAAAATAGAGTTCTAAAAGAATCAAACCGCGGCTGCTTCCTTATTGTATTTCCTCCTGTACTCCAGCGGTGACATGCCGGTAACCTTTCTGAAGACCTCACGGAATGCTTTCACATCTGAATAGCCAACTTCATACATCACTTCGTTGATCTGCTTCCGGCTAGTTTCAAACGCTTTCTTTGCAGCTTCCACTTTTACACGCTGAGCATATTCTACAGGGGTGTTTCCTGTGGCTTTAATAAATCTCCGGTCAAAATTCCGTCTTCCGATTGCCAGATCGGAAGACAGACTCTCCATAGAAATTTTCACCTGCAGGTTAGACTCAATATATTGCTGCGCTTCCATGATCAGCTCGTCTCCATGGGTTTTCTGACCTCTGAAGATGATGAATTCTGCCTGACTATCCCTATCCATTTCGATCTGGAATATTTTGGAGCAAAAAATAGTAGTTTCCCGATCAAAGTATTTCTCCACCAAGTACAGCATCAGGTTCAGAAAAGAAAACGCGCCGCCATTCGTATAAATACCATGCTCATCAGTAATCAATTTATCAGGCTGCAAATTGATCTTTGGAAACATCTTCCTAAACCGATCCGCAAAAGCCCAATGGGTGGAGCAGTTTCTCCCGTCCAACAGACCAGAGGCCGCTAATAAAAAGGCTCCGGTACATATGCTGGCAACCTCTGCCCCATTATTATAGTGCTTTACGATCCATTTGATCAGATTTTCATTCCCATCAATAGCCTGTTCATAGTTATGGTTCAGCGAAGGAATGATCATCAAATCCGTATGTTGAACTTCAGAAATAAGGGCTTCAGGTTTCACGAAAAATAATCCTTCATGGAAATCCACTTCTCCGCAAACACCGACTAACTCAAGCTTATAAGTTTTCTTTCCATGTTCTGCAGCATAGCTATTTGCTCTCTTCAGTATTTTATACGCTCCGATGATGCTGCTGAGGTTATTTTGTCCTAGAGGAACCAATATGCTGATATGTTTCATACGTATTTCAGTTATTTTTCAGACGTCAAATAGCCTGTCCCACAGTCATGGATAATCATTCCTTCTTCTGTCGCTTGCACCATTCTTGGCAGTTTCACGAGTTAATTGTAAAAAATCTACAAAAGATCCATGTCCAAATCAACCCTTCAACATCTTAATTGCTGGAAAGTGAATTCGAAGTTAGTAAAGGTGAGTAACTTCAATTAATCATTGAAGTTCGGATATGGTTGCCCTTTTCCGGTTTCGCAAAGCAATCTCAAGCTCCTCAGGAAAAGAGCCCAGTCGTAACTGCAAGAAGCAAATCCATTGGAATATTCCTTCCAACCATCATGATGGAACAACAGTACAGCCCCCAGGCGATGTGGCTCCAACTCAAATGAAACTTCAGTTCCCACCCAATCTTCATAACCTTTAATGCAACGCCATTTTACTTTGCTGTAAGGTTTAAGTTCAATAATTTCCATTTCCTTGAAATACCCATCTTCAAATGTAAACCTGGAGATACTTCCCAACTCTGGCTTAGCTATGGTATCCGGAGTCCACCATCCTGCCAATCCTTCTTGGGTAGTAAGTGCTTCAAAGATTTTTTCAGCTGGCGTTTCAATCAGCAAGCGATGATAAATACTCTTTGAAGTGGAATTCAGTCCTGACTGATTTTCGGTTTTTTTATCTTCTACAGCTTTAGGTGTAGGACTCCCCTGCCCTTTCAAAATCAAATCCTTTAAGCTACCCTGAATGTAATGAGTCCAGGCATCCTGACAGATTTGAAAGCATTCATAAGTTGGAACTAATCCCTGTTGGGTAAATTTCAGTTGGGCTTTACCATCACTTTCTGAAATCTCAAAAATGATCCTGTTCCCTTTCCATTCATTTTCATCTTGCGTGAATTTAAAATAGTTATCCAGAACCAACCATACTACTTTTTCATTCGGAATGAGTTCCACCACTTTTATCCTACATCGATGGACATCTTCATAATGATAAGAGAATTCAGCATTGACTACATTTGTCGTTCCCTCAATGTTTTCAGACCACCATCCCCGCACATTGTTCACTGCTGCGAAAATCTGCTCAGGTGTAGCTTCTACTGCAATTGTTGTTGTGAAATCCTGATTTTCCATGAGTCTATTTTTGGTTTATAATTTCTTGTTTCTAAGGTATTTACAATCCACCGCTCTGAGAGCGTGTAAAATAGACTTTATCAGGGGGCGATATAGACAAATATGAATTTGATTTAGCAGGGCATAGAGATTTTCAGAAAAAACAGCAAGTGCGGACTGTCGGCACTTGCTGCTGGAGACATTGCCAAATCAACTATAATCTTTTTCCATGACTTCCAGTACTCTACATACCTCCTGTACTGTGGCAGGTGCATCTAATTTGAAAAAACCAGATAGTCCTCTTTCTAACCGGGAAGCCCGAATGGCGGATTTAAGCGCAAAGAAAACGCTAGTGGCCAGCACCAATGGGGGTTCCCCGACTTCTTTGGAAGAGAATAACCCATTGGGATTCTCCGGTACCTCTGAAGAATTGTCCCTAGGGTACAAATAAGTGTTCATTTCCAATGGAATAGTACTAATTGCCGGTGGCTTGTAGGTCCAGGTATTCAGTGTATTCAATCTTCCTTTTTCTTCACCTTCAGGTTCAAAAACTAGTTTCTCGGTAAGGATATAACCTACTCCCTGCACGAAGGCACCCTCAACCTGACCTATGTCTATTGCCGGATTGAGGCTCCAGCCCATATCGAAAATAATATCAGACCGAAGGATTTTTACTTCTCCGGTTAGTACGTCCACTTCCACTTCTGAACACGCTGCTGAAAACGTAAATCCCACAAATGAATCTACCGCACCTGCAGTGGAATTTACATCAGCTAAATCTATTCCCGGTATGGCCTTGTTTTCTGAAGTCGGCTTAAACGTCATAGCCGGAATAGGAGTTGTCCCTCCGGGAATCGGTGCAGTAAATGATGCAATAAGATCAATTCTGTATTGGTAAGCCAAGGCAACCAGATTCTGCCAGATCAATTTTGGATATTGGTCAATAGGCCGCTTGACGGAAGCAGACCATCCCTTCTGACCATGATTCCAAAAGTCTATCCCCTGTTCTTTGCACCATTCGTCCCCATTGTCTTTTAATAGATTATAGCCGAACTCAGTCAATCGTGACCGCATTTTTTCACATGCCTGCTTTACCGCTTCTCCATTGTAGGCTGTACCTGTAGAGCCGCCGGTACTTGTCGGATTTGGAATAACTTTGGTATTGGGGCTGTGGATCTGAATAAGATCCATCGGAATATTGAGCACATAGGCAGCTACCTGCTCCACTTTCGTCATCATTCCCTGGCCCATATCCACACCTCCTTGATTAATGGACACACTACCATCTCCGGAGTAGACAGATACAATCGCTGCTGCTTGCTCTATCATGACGAGATTGTAACCTGAACCGTACTTTACCGGAACCATGTAAATTCCCCTTTTCTTCCATTTATTGTCCCTGTTGAAAGCCTCTACTTTTTTTAAGCGATTTTGATAGTCACTTTTCTCTTCAACATACTTCCAGACATCCCGCATGTAGCAATAAGAAAGTGCCTGCCCAAAAGGAGTGACATCCCCCCGACGGTACATATTCTTTCTCCGTAGTTCGGCGGGATCCATATCGATGGCAAATGCTGCATCATCAATTGCATTCTCTAAAATCAACTTTCCCTGAACGTCACCAAATGCCCGCATGGCTGTATTGGGAGCCTTATTGGTGCGGCAGACATCGAGTTGACTTTCAAAGTTCTTGACATTGTAGGCATTATCTATTCTGAGTTGCACACAGTTGCTGACGATGAAGGAACAATCGTAAAATGCTCCCCCATCAGCCCATAACTTCAGGTACAATCCACGAATGAGGCCTTTGTCCTCTTCCCGAAGATTTCCCAGATCCACCGCAATCTGATATTGACCATAATAACCATGTCGCTTCCCGATCATTGCAGTGTCATGTTCCCGCTTCATCGCCAGACGGATCGGTCGGCTCAGTTTATGGGCAGCTACAGCCACAGGGGCAGCTATGAATTTTGCTTGCTCAGTTTTGCCTCCATACCCGCCTCCCAACTGCCGGATTTCCACATTGACTTTGTTATGTTCCGCGGCTAACGTGCTCGCTACTGTTTGGTGCATCTCCATAGGACTTTGAGATGAAGGATGGACCAGGATTTGGTTATCATCTTCGGGAAAAGCTACACATGCCTGGGTTTCCATGTAAAAATGGACCTGCTCACCTGAGATTTGTGTATTCTCAACGATTAAACAATTGGCTCCGTCTAAGCTTTGTTTTCGAATAGTTGGAGATTTATCCAATGGGTCCTTTGCCTGATCAACCCAGTAAAGCTCCGTTCCCGGCCTGGTAATTTTCCAGATATGGGAAACAAATGGTGCCGTACTTGGGCAATCCGGGAATATGCTTTTCATTCTGATTGCATCATCGATGCTGATGATCGGTTGCTCCCACGCTTTGTTCCAAGTTGGATTTCCCGTATCCTGCCATTGAATCGGAGCATATGAAAGGCAGTTTTCTGAAGCGAATTCCGCTATTTCAATTGCTGCTTTCTCAGTATCGGCAATGACCATAGCAATGGCCTGACCGGGATACATAATACTTTGGGTAGCAAATAATGGTTGATCAAGTCCCATCCCCTGTAAGTTCAACCCTCCTACTGGAATATCTTTATGAGAAATCAGGGCAAAAAATGAATTGAACTTAGCGGCCAGAATATCTTCCAATTCTTCAATTTCAATAGCCTTGTGGGTGGAAGGATGTACGAACTGAAAATTCGCCAATGATCTTTTAGCCTGTATGAACGCCGCGTTTTTACCAGTTACAGGGAGCTCAATTTCATGCGTGTAATGTACTTCACCCATTGCCTGATGAAATGCCATCAACTTGATGTAGGGTTGAGAAACAGGGGCTTTAAAGGATTGATTGACGTAATGCTGCGTGCCGCCGCTTATTCTCCAGTTTCCCCAATTGATCTGTGCAGCTGATTGTAAGTTTTTTGGGATTGTGTCAGTGGATTTCTCCATCAAGCTTCTGATGATAGATTTGTAGATGAAGGATACCGCAAGGTTAATTTTATACTCATCAGTGAAGCCTTCCGAAGGAATTCCATCCATTCTTCCTTTCTTTTCCCAAAAATCCAATTCGGCTCTTACTTCTTTCTTCAGAACTTCAATAAGGCCGGGCAATAGGTCTAAACTGAGCCTTTTACCCTTTAGCCATTGTTCACTGCCGGTTGCCTGCCATGCTATTGGGGCAATACCACCAAAGATTATCTTTGCTTCTAAAACGTCCAGTTCTCCAGATAGCTCAATTCTAGTGCAATTATTTACAATAGAATGGGAATTCACTTCCCGTAAGGCAACTTTCTGAGCCAGAACAACTTCGTTTTGATTTCCAAACGGGAGGAAATATTCCAAAATTACCATCTCATCGACCATCTCCGGCACATCCAAAAGCGTGTTTACCAATTCAGAAGCTAACACCTGGGAAACATTGCCGGACTTCACGTTCATAAACCTGATTGCTGCTCCAGTAGCGCAAAGAACTGTGAACAGATCCGAAGGAAAAGGTTCTCCTCTTGTAATATGCTTCAACACAAGCATTGTATTTCCTGCCAAAGACGCAGCATTCCGAACAATCATTCCTGCAGTTCGATGACACATGAATTGCATGCTTCCGATTCTGGAAACAGGTGAAAAATTATCTTTTGAAATCAACTGGTCTAGGTAGCGTAATAACTCTGAATAGGTCGTTGAGGCACCCACCTGTACTCCATTATCCAGTCTTTTTATTCCATAGAGATCCGGAATCAGTTTTATATCTACAAATAAATTTACCGCTGGGAATTCATTTGCATAAATGCCAAAAGAGGTGTTGCCAAATACTAGCCTGGTGGTTTTGACAGGATTTGATAACAGGATATTCTTTAATTCTTCTAAGGATCTCGGACTGAGCCATTTTCTGTCCGATTGATGGATGGAGACTGCAGGCAAAGGCATTTTCGCTCCTTTCGGAAACGGAATATTAATGGTATCATGGATCATCACTTCCTGACATTTATCCTCAGTGATGCAGACCATGCGGTTTTGCTCATCTTCTTCGTTCCAGTCTGAGGCGAAGGTCTTCATTCCTGTCAAAATTGACCGGTATCCCGTACAACGACATATATTCCCATCGAAAATTTCTTCAATCTCCTTTTTGGTCGGGGATGGATTTTCAGAAAGGAAAGCGGACATATTCATCACAAAGCCTGTCGTACAGTATCCACATTGGGTTCCATTATTTATGGCCAGTCGATGTGCTACAGGATTCATTCCTTCATGGAGGTCCCCATGCTCCTTTTCTGAAAGACTCCGCGCTGATACCCCTGCATCTCCATTTGAGAGGAGAGACTGAGCAGCCAGTTCTACCCTCCTGTAGCTTTCTTTTAGTAAATCACCTTTGGCTTCATTCCAATTTTGGGATGGAGCATTCAGCCACCTTGCCGCTCCCCTTGAAGCAGAAGGCGTAAAGGTAAGATGCCTGTTTTCTGGCCGTCTAATTCCTCCTGTGCCTTCAATAGTGGTAACGGCCATGCCTCCAATCGCACAAACTGGCCGCAGGCATGAGTTAATTGACTTGTGTTCAATCTCTTGTTTTTTCTCATTCCAGGTAGATAAGATTACCGTACATGCGCCGCAGCCGCCTTGCCCACAGCCTTTTTTTGCTCCGGTCAATCCGACTTCATTAGATCTTAAATAATCAAGTAATAACAGATCTGTTGAAGGGTTCTCAATAGTAACTTCTTCTCCATTGAGAAAAAATGAAATAGTATTGTTCATGGTGTATAGTTTAAAATGCAGACGCTAGCAAAAACAGCAATGCGCATTCTGGTTATAAAAAGTTTGATAAAACATTAAGTTCGGACTATCAAATTCAAAGAGGATCAAAGCTCATTGTCCTCAGCCGGAGCTACCTTCAGAGACCCATCCCTATGCATTGGGGTGGGTGTTTGTAAATATTCACTTGCCCAATGGCCGGCAACATTTTCGTCTTTCCATTCGGTGAAATATCCCAGAGCCAATGAAACCTGAAGTGAAAAATCACAGGAAGTGGCTGTCTCAGTATATGGGGTTGCGCACTTTAGGTTTTCAAAATATCTCCTGAAAGCAGCAGCATCAGTTTCAGTCAATTTTGTCAATTGCCCCATCGCATTTGTATCCCCGATAAAGGCTTCCTTAGGAACCAGCGGAGCTACCTGGGGGAATTCCGCCGTGGCATGGCAAGACATACATGATGAAGTGTTCAAATCCACAGGACCATCTAAGCGACCTCCCCAACCCAGGTGCTGTGGCGGTAACTTGGTGGAATCCGGATTTATCTTAGTTTCCTTTAGGTTAGGATTGATAATAGTCCTGGTCACAGGGTAAGGATTAATAAAATTGGTCGTATCCTGCGGATCATTGCCGAATTGGATACCGACAGGCACCAGGTTTTCTGCCCTGCGGGATCCTTCTTTCCCCTCATTCAGCTTACCGTTATAGCAAAAGGTACCGAATACCCAACCAGTTCCGTATTTATCTGCACGTGGATCGCGGACCATCACATCCATTTGGATCAGTTGCATGGGTTTCACAACCCTGCCTGTATCCAGACCATTATTCCATGTAGGCGTGATATAGGCATTCCAGGTCATTGGATTCACCAGGTAGTCAGCGGCAGATTCATCAGCATCTGTAAACAGAAGCTTGAAAATCACTGTTCCTATCGGAAATCCATTTGGATGCTGGGTAGCATTTGGATCTGGATTATCCCCGTTTTTCCACATTTGAGCCAGCGTATATCCAGCAAATTCATTATAGAAGCCCAGTGCATAGGTTTGATAAGATCCTGTTTGGCCTGGCCCCAGCTGATAAGGGTCTATTTGAGCTTCCTTTGCCAGGCCATGAAAGCCTTCTGAGCCTTGTGGCCCCCAGTGCATCCACGGCATGTGATACCAGTTCCGCTTCTTGTTTTCTTGCGCAACGAAATTGACATCGATCATTCCTTCGAATGAATAGTCCCGCACGGCATTGATGTATTCCATCCAGCGCTCATCCTCATCAAACGGAATATCCAAAAACTCAGGTAATTCAGAGTCATCAGGTTTTGTAAGTGGATAATCCTGTCTAAGCCTGAAGACTTCCTCTCCCGGATACTTGCTTTGAAATTCTGCAGGACTGATCATTCTTCCAAAATCCGGAAAGTTGTTGTTTACTGTTTGTGATTTTTCTTCTCCAGAATAGCCGGAATCATGAGTGGACTCTTTGCAGGATGTGAAAAGGAAAATCAACAGGGATAGGCCTAGTACAGCATTTCCCTTAAGTCTAAAATTGTAGGGATTCATAATGTTAAAGAATTTAGAGATAAAAAGTAATTTTAAAATATACTCTAATTTATAACATTAAATATTTAAATATTAGCAGAATATGCTTTTTTATATCAATTTTTTCATCCTTTATTTATATAAAAGAAATGATGTGGATTCGGATATAATAAATTGCTGACTGTAAATAATTTTCTGTATTTCGTTGCTGTTCTGTTAAAAACTACTTTCTCTTCTCTGCTGATAATTCAACAGGTAGGCTTGGTTCAGGATTTCATCAAATCTTAGTTCTTTCTTTTTCAGAAAGAAGTTTTGAATACCGAAAGCAGTTTGAAAAAGGCTTAAAACTCACCAACAGTTCGTGAACTCATCAGACAGCCTGAGAAAAGGGATTAGTAGATTTACCGAAGTTCTATTAGCAGCTAAGTTTAACAGGCAATGACTATGTTTCAAAAGTTATAATCCTTTAGCTTATTTCTGCAACCTCCTTAAATATGCAATGCTTTTTGGTACCTGCTGATAATAAATAGGGCTTTCATCCTCAATGTAGAAATGTTGTATCCCGGCTTTCTTCGCAGCGCCGATAATCTTTGGTAAATCCAGTTGCCCTGTACCGAGAGTCACGTCATTTTCTGTGGGTGTCCCCCCGGACATGTTTCCTACCACTCCTTTGCGCAGATCTTTCATATGCATGAGCTTGAAGCGATTGCCATATTTTTCCAGCAAAGCAGCCGGATCAGCACCCGGAAAAAATGTCCAAAGTATATCCATTTCGAAGCTTACATATGCGGGCTCTGTCTCCTGGATAATCAAATCGAAAAGTGTTCCATCACCGTGGGGCTCAAATTCATACCCATGGTTGTGATAACAAAATGTCAGGCTATAATCTTCCCTGAGTACCTTCCCTACTGTATTGAAATCCGCAATAGTTTGACGGGCTGTCTCCTCTGTAAACTTACCTTCGTGCGGAACCCAGGCTACCCGGACGAACTCAGCCCCGAGTGTTTTTGCATTCTCTGCAACTGTCGCAGTCTTTTCCATCAGATCCTTATATCCTACTCCAAATGAGGAACAGTGCATTCCGCGTTTATCTAGTTCCTTTTTAATGTCCGAGGCAGTATGTCCAAAAAGATTTGAAAATTCCATGTCCGTGATTCCCATAGCCTGTAGCGTATCGAGTGTAGCTGGGAGATCTTTTGAAAAGCTATTTCTATACGTATAAGAAACCATCCCCGGCATCTCAGGGAACAGTAAATCCTGTGCCTGAACTTGTATACCCAAGAATATTCCTAATAATGAAGTAAGCGACAATTTCTTGATCATGCTGTGTTGGTTTTGGAATTCTAATATAAGACAGCTTCTGAAGCTTTCAATTAAATTATCCCTAAATGACCAAGGATAAGTATAAAATTAAATGGATTTCATATCTTATATTATGTATTAAAATCAACCACTAAATATCTTTTTTATGAAAAATTTAAATTTAGCAGCCTTAGCTTTAATTGGGGCGACACTAGCCGGATGCCAAGAAACCGAAGAAAGCAGAGTATTGGATCAAAGTTTAGCTCATGAAGAAACCGTTTACAAGCCTCTTGATTGGGCTCCAATTGATGTAAATAGTATTTCGAAAAGCGGTAGAACCACAGCTTCCCCCTATCGTTTGGAATTAGTCAGCGCTGAGTATATTACAGCGCCTGAAAGTGAAAGAGCAGGTCAGACTGTGATTTTCAATGACCGTGGAAATAAGCAATTGGCTTATGATTTTTCGCCAGTTGCCAAGTTGAATGGCATCTCAGATATCTCCTATTATGTGGATCAGGTGAGACCTGGTACTGATTTAGATAGCCCAACCAAGGAAGCTGCGATTGACCGGGCAGCAGCTACATGGGATGGGATGAACTGTTCAGCGTTCGGGCTTTATAAAGTAGCTGGTTTACCTCTCCCAATAGGTGTCATTGCAGCGCAATTGGGTTTTCCCAGCATTGCCGGCTACATAGCTGATATAAACCATGCCGGATGGATGCCTGCGAGTTTTTTCGATTTTGTGGCCGAAGACGGAAGTCAATTTATTTTGGGAGTGACATTTACCCTTCTTTTAATCGATGAAAATGGAGATTATATTGACACGAATGGTGATGGTAAATTTGATGTAGGATTACGAGAAATCTACTACAATGATAACTTCTACTGGGGAGATGGGGATCTGGTAGATGTGGAGACTATCGCACTTCATGAGATGGGACACGGCTTGAGCCAAGGGCACTTCGGAAAAGCATTTATCAAAAAGGAAGGAACTATACAATTTGCTCCCAGAGCAGTCATGAATGCAGCCTATACAGGTGTTCAGACAGAAATCATAGGGTCTGATAATGGTGGGCACTGCAGTATTTGGGGTAACTGGCCAAATCAGTAAAAAGATTGGCCCTTCCTCGGGCCAATCTTTTTACTTTTAAAGCTAATGCCTGTCATTGTTAAACTATGAAAATCAAAATAATTCTCTTATCTGGTCTTTTGGTGGGAACGTTGGATATTCTTGCTGCCTTTGTAGATTATTATATCGCAACTGGAAATGGGCCGTCCGGGGTGATTCGGTATATTGCCAGTGGGGTTTTTGGCAACGAAGCATTTAGCGGAAGTAATGTAATGTTATTCTGGGGCTTGCTTTTTCATTATGGGATAGCCTACTCTTTCACAATTCTCTTCTTTTGGCTGTATCACCGTATGAAATTTATAGGTACTAACCCATTTACTACGGCTGTATTGTATGGGATTTTTATGTGGGTCATAACGGTTTTGATCATTGTTCCATTGAGCAACACACCTGCTATGCCCTTGGTGTTTTGGAAGGCGGTCAAGTCAGTGTTAATACTGATTTTAATGATCAGTTTACCTCTGGTCTTTATTTTGAAAAGACGTACAGGCGAAAAGTTCCTAGTCTAAACGAACTGTCAGAGGTTCTCTGAGGAAAATATTTATTCCTTTGAGTAGTTCAAAACCCGATTAGCCCAAGGAATGAAATACTGCATGTTTGGTGCATCGGTATGTCCCCCATCGTGCTGTCTCCAGGCCAGATCCCCATCCAACATGCCAGTGTTGAAGGCAGGCATTTCCTCTTTCATATAGTCATTGGTCACGCCCAGGTCTTTAGCTCCCAATAGTTTGTAAGCAACTCCCGCAGCGACCACAGCCATATAACTACCCTTTTGATCCAGCCATTTGGAATCTCCTTTTTCAGGGATACCATAACTTACAAATACAGGTCTAGGTGCACAGAGTGCCAACATATCATGGGAATCCACCGGAAGATCACATCCGTCCATTCTTCCAAAATCAGCTTTCTCTGCCCCATATCTCATATAATTGCCTGCCATCCAGTAGTTCTCTCCTCCTGCGAGGCTTTCTACGGCTTCGCCAAAAACACGTCTATGGAGTGTAGTCCCGCCTTTGCCGGAAGATCCTATAAGTGCAGTCGCAAAGCGAGGCTCGAAAGCCATTGTAACCAAGGCCGCTTTGCCATATCGGGAAACTCCCTCAATTCCTACTTTTTTGGAATCCACCAATGTGTCTGTCTCCAGATAATCCAAAGCCCTTGCTGCTCCCCAAGCCCAGGCCCGAAGTGCACCCCAATCCGCAGGAGAACGAGGTTGGCCTTTATTTATCAGTCCTATGATTCCCCTGGTAATCCCGGCATGATTATCAGCTTGAATACTACTTGGATCTAGAGTCACATATCCCCAGCCGGCAGCAAGCAATTGCTCAGTGGAGGGAGATTCTCCATTCGTCGGAGGAGCAAAGAAATTTGGACCAGGCAGTCTAGTCACCGGATTGTAAGCAGGATATTTATCAAAAAGTGACTTCAAAGAAGAATCATTTTTAATCATCATTTCTTTGAAAGAGGTATTCAATACTTCCATATCCTCACCAGAAGGCTGTGCCGGAGCAGGAAAAGAAGGTCTACCAAACATCATTAAGACTGGAACTGGCCCTTTTACATTTGCCGGTACCACCAGAATCATATTGATGTTCACATCGATCATCGGATATGAACTATTGTCCACATGTCCAATGATCTGCTTTGCTATGACTGGTGTTCTGGCCACAAATTCCCGATCAGTGATTTTTACCTTCCAGTTTACAGTTGGAATGTCATCAGGAAGCTTCCCATAAACTTCCGTTTCCAAAGCCTCAACTAATTCAGGTCTTCTTACTTTCCACCACATTTCATCAGAAGTTACTTTTTGCCCCTTGCTTGTGGTAAGGATATCCGGAAGATCAGGGCAAGGATTTGCCTTAGCTTCCTCATAATTGGCAGCATTTGGAGCAGATTCATTGCCACTTGGGCCGGGTCTTAGCACCTGGATGCCCAGTTGCTGCTGCATGTTGGCATGGTCCTGCTCATTGGTAAAGGTTACCGGCGCTGGGTATTGACTTAAATCTACAGAAGAGGTTTGCGCACTGGCCAGGCCCGTAATTCCTAAAAGAAGGGAAAATAGAATTACTTTTATCATGATAGGTTTTAGGTTGGGTTTTACGGAATTATATCTCAGTCAAAGACATAGTCCTTTGATGGACAAGACACTATTTTCCCTTTGGCTCAAATTCAATTCATCTACAAAGTATCTTTTGTAAAGCTCCTCACCAAACCGATCAACACTTTTTAAGCTGCTATCAGTCAGTTAACCAGCTCTTCCACCCGAGATTCGTAATCAAACTGCAGGTCTTCATGTAAACCCGAAATAAGCTTAACGGCTTTTCCCAGCTGCGCCTGATAGAGATTATCCAAAACAGGATTTCTATGTCTTAAAAAACCGTATTCCCTTAATTTTTCGCAGAAAAACAAAAGCACTTCTATCTGATCCGTTTTGACTTTGCTCAGCTTAAGAAGTTTATTCATTTTACGGCGAAGCTTCTGCGCAGCTTTTTTTGCATAATAGGAATGGTCACCTCTGGCCATACTAAAATCAGTCTCCAATTCCTCCTGTACCATTTCCAAGTATAGTCTAGGGTTGTCCTTTTCGTTAAGTTTAAAAAAAAGGTAGGATTTGTTGTCTCTGCTGAATTTGCTTAAATCCGCCACCAAACCGATCAGTTCCTTCTCATTGAGGTAGCTGAGTTCCTTCTTGAGCTGGGCAAGCGTTGGGAATTTCATGATAAAATAGAATAAATGACCGCTTCAAATTGCAGCAATTTCAGTTCAAGAAATTATCAATGCAAGATTCTGACAATATTTTCTTAAAAGCTGATTAATAAAATGTAGTAAATAATCATTGCTGACATCATGTGCATCGAAAAACTTGCAGGTTATCTTAACAAATCAGAAACCACTCCTTGTCCGGCAACCAACAGATCTAATGTCTGATGCTTTTTATCGTGTCCACCGCTCTTTTTTCGTTCCTATCGCTGCTATTACTGCATTCAAAGGATAAATAATTTTTATCCATGGAAAAGAAATTCCGATCGAGGCACCCTACTAGGAACAGTTTGAGCAGGTGTTTTTCAAATAATTTCTTACGAATATCAAATCTTTGGCTCCGTTTGAGTATAATCTTTTGAAAATGGGATTGCAGTAGCTTAACTTAATGCTTTAAGCTTTTCTCTTTATGAAAGAATTTCAAGCCATTATTCAGGCTTATGAGCTGTACAAAACAGCAGAAAAAAAGATTGCTTTGGCAACTGTGGTACAGGTAGATGGGTCAGCATATAGAAGACCCGGAGCTAGAATGTTGGTTTCCGAAGACGGAGAACTTACCGGGGCAATCAGTGGAGGATGTTTGGAAGGCGATGCGCTGCGCAAAGCGCAAACAGTGATCTTCCAGCAGAAATCCATGCTGGTCACCTACGATACTACGGATGAGGATGATCAAAAATTCGGAGTTGGACTGGGCTGTAATGGAATTATTCATGTGTTGATTGAACCAATTGATTATCAGTGTGATATAAATCCGATTGAGCTTCTGAAAATTGCTTTGAGCGACCGTATTTTTTGCAGGCTAATCACCGTGTTTTCGGTAAAGTATTCCAAGCAGGAGCAAGTTGGAACCAAAGTGCTTCTAAAAGAGGATCAGGTGTTTGGCGATAAAGATGCGCTGGAGGATACACTTTGGATCCAGGTTCAAGAAGAGATAACAAGAGATGATTCCAATCATCATATCATACGTAAATATGAAGCTTTTGATACTATTCAGGTTTTCATAGAATCCATCAAACCGGTAATTCGTCTTTTTCTCTTCGGAGCCGGAAATGATACTGTTCCCTTGGTGAAAATGGCAGATATACTTGGCTGGGAAGCGGTGGTAATCGATGGCAGAAAAAATCTGGCGACAGCTCAACGCTTTCCAGCAGCCCTCAAAATAGTGACCGGTTCCGCAGAGGAGGTAGTACAGCAATTGGAAACCGACTCCAACTGTGCGGCTCTCCTGATGACGCACAATTTTGACTATGAAGCTTTTGTTTTGGCGGATTTGCTTCCCCTAGGGTTGCCCTATGTGGGAATATTGGGTCCAAAGAAAAAGTCTGAAAAACTAATGGATAGATTGGGGATGAATGGAGTAACTGTCAATCAAGCTACTATCTATTCACCGATGGGTTTGGATATTGGTGCAGAGGGTTCTGAAGAGATCGCTTTGTCCATTTTGGCTGAGGTGAAAGCGGTTTTGGAAAAAAAACAAGGTACCTTTCTGAGAAATAAGACAGGCCCTATACATTAAGGAAATAAATGAAGACAGGAATCATCATACTTGCTGCAGGAGAATCTACCCGGCTTGGCTATCCGAAACAGATCGCACAATTCAATGGAAAAACATTACTCCAATTGGCCATAGATGCTGCAAATGATTCCAAAGCTGACAAAAGAGTTCTGGTAATGGGAGCATTTCGGGATGAGATTAAGAAAACTTTTCCAGGGGCAAGTATCCCAAATATTCCCAACCCACATTTCCAGAAAGGCATGTCTTCCAGCATCAAAGTCGGCATGGAATACATGCTGAAATTCAATAGGCCTGACCAGGTGATTATTATGCTTTGTGATCAGCCCTTCGTGGATGCCAAGATTCTCAATAAACTTATAGCGACTCAAAAAAAGGAAGGGAAGGGAATTGTTGCCTGCGCCTATTCCAAAACAGTTGGAGTTCCCATACTCTTCTCAGAAGCCTATTTTAAGGAATTGATGGAGCTTGCCGGGGATGAAGGGGCAAAGAATATTGCCCTTGCCCATGAAGATGATCTGGTAACTGTATCCTTTCCTAGGGGTAAAGTGGATATAGATACAGAAGAGGATTTAAGGGATTTGAATTTGTAGTTCTTAGTCTTGGCTGCCCAAGATGAAAACCTTGAAAATCTATTTAGAACATTGCGAGCTGAAGCATCTTAGCCCTATCTAGAACAGACTGATTTCTCTTCAAGCCTACTCGATGTACCGGTAAAATTCCAACTATTATTTTTCCTTACACTATCAAGCTGCCATTATACCCTTTCGGTGGAATATAATTCCACGAAAAGGGAAAGCCCATTCGCATCGAAAAAGTCTTAAAATGGTCGTAGCGGCCTCTAAACGCTGAATAATCCAATGGCACGGATATAGTTTACTGTATGTCATACACACTAACCAACTATCAGTATGAATACGTTAAACAATGCCCAAATCAGTTGTTCGGAGACTGTCTCACGAACTGTAAAAACTGCAAGAGATGAATCGGTAGGTTCCATCAAAGACATCAGGTTCAACACATCAACAGGTCAGATCGACTATGTGGTGTTAAAAGTGGATGAAGGATTTTTGAATCTAGGTTCAAAGCTTCTTGCTTTACCTTTTGAATCCTTCGAATTCAATCCAAATCAGGAGGATGTCGTAATTGTAAAGGAAACTAAAGAAACATTGGAAAATGCTCCCGGATTTGATAAGGATGACTGGCCTTCTGGTCCCCAAGCTGAATTCATTCACGAAATGCGCACCTACTATAGTGAAAATCCACGTAGCTTATATGGTAGGTACAATCAGGAAAACAGATCCTTTTACGATGATGTTGACCGATTTGATACCACATCAGGCCGGATTCGGGATCCGGAATATGGGGATGGATTTTTAGAAAGAGACCACCGCGGCGATAGACAATCCGATCAACGAAGAGGTGGAGACCCAATTTTATAATTTCTGGCTTAATCAAATCAAAAAGCTAATCCATTTTTGGATTGGCTTTTTGTTATTAAATCTCTAACGATAAACGCTGGTAAGCCTACTGAACTGTATTGACATCAACAATCCGGCAACAAAAAACTGTTCATATATCCAGAGGATATCAGAAATAAGAAACAGCTATTACGATTCCTTTTTACGTAATTTTCAACCTCTCAATTCACCTACTACCTTCATTACCCAGTCCACAGCATCTATTACTTCCTGCCTTGTGGTATTTTTGCCTAGACTAAACCTGATCGAAGATCTTCCCAGATCAGCATCCAAACCCATTGCCTCTAGCACGTGTGAAGGTTTAGGAGAAATACTTGTACAGGCAGAACCCGAGCTCACAGCTACTTTTTGACATATTTTGCGAAGCAACACCTCGCCTTCCACTCCCCCAACCGCTATATTGCTGACATGGGATAAGCGATCTTG
This sequence comes from Algoriphagus resistens, assembly GCF_001442615.1. Classification (GTDB taxonomy): domain Bacteria; phylum Bacteroidota; class Bacteroidia; order Cytophagales; family Cyclobacteriaceae; genus Algoriphagus; species Algoriphagus resistens. The sequence goes on from NZ_LMXN01000002.1 coordinate 222,179, forward strand.
ACTTCCGTTCAACTTGGTATCTGGTACAGATAGTAGCTTATCTTCGAGTAAGTTACGCAGCTTGCCTAGACGTACTGACTCTTCTTTCATTTCACTCATTCTAAGTTCAGCGGCCTTCCCAAAACCTATAATGGCCGGTACATTCAACGTTCCGCTGCGGAAGCCTTTTTCATGGCCTCCCCCATGTATCTGAGCCAGTGGCTTTGGCAGCGAATGATTATGGCGGACATATAAAGCTCCGATTCCCTTTGGTCCATAAAGTTTATGTGCAGAAATCGCCATGAGGTGAATTCCATCAACTGATACAGAGGACTTACCCGCAGCCTGTACTGCATCACATAGAAAAATAATATTGTTCTCTTCTGCTAAAACTTTAATCTCTTCTATGGGATGCAGCATCCCCGTTTCATTATTTGCCCACATCAGGCAAATCATTTTGGTGTAAGGCAAAATAGTTGAACGTAATTCAGAGATAGATATATGGCCCTTCCTGTCTACAGGGAGGTAAGTCACTTCAGCACCGGCTTCTTCAATGGCTTTCATGGTGTCCAGCACTGCCTTATGTTCAGTTACACAGGTGATGTAATGCTGTTTTTCTCCACTATGCAAGGCAAAAGTGCCTTTAATGGCTAGATTAATTGCCTCTGTGGCACCTGAAGTGAAAATAATCTCCTTGGCATGTGCTCCGATCAGATTTGCAAGTTGCTCCCTTGCCTGCTCAACAGCATTTTCAGCTACCCAACCATAGGCGTGAGATTTACTGGCAGCATTTCCAAAATGTGCTCCAAACCAGGGTATCATAGCTTCTACGACTTCTGGAGCGCAAGGAGTGGTGGCATTATAGTCGAGGTAGATGGGGTAATTCATATTCTAAAATAACTAGTCGATGGGTAATAGAGCACAGTCAAAGGCGTTTTGGAACTTCAATAGTTTCTGCAAAACCCATTCTTGCAGGTAAACGGCTACATAAAGGTAAAATTTGCTAATTTTAACCATGCAGGAAACATGGATACTTTCAATTCCCAAATCAGATCAATCAACTTCAGATCAAATTAAACAGGTATTAATTGACAATCAGAAAGATTTGGGAATTTTCCTTTCTTACTATTTCAAAAAAGAGGGTGCACTTGCGGAAAAAGTGGATCTAGGGTCTAAGATTAACTTCATCGATCAAAGGTCAGGAAATTTTGAATTGGAATTTGATTTGGTTCATTTTAATGCTTGCCTGGCTATTCACGATCAAAAACGGGATCAGATGAAAATCACCTTTGAAATTGAAGAAGACAAACTATATCTTAAAGGTCCATACTGGCCGGAGAGAGGTATGGATGAGATTTAAGAAAGTATCAATTCGCCAGTATCTATAGTAAAATCTCTTATAGCCAAGACTTTAAAATTGAGAGTCAAGAATTTAGAGACTGGAATTTCATATGATTATAATTTGTCTTTTAAGGGCCATATGGAATCTCGCACGATGAATAATCATCCCACTGTGTGAAACTTGATTCATGCTCTGTTTCAACTATAGAAATTCGCAGAAAACGGATATAATTGCAAGATAAAGTAGGATAATTCCCTCATTTGAATACTAAAGACCCTCTCCAATTCTGAAAAGGGTCTTTATTCCTGGTTCTGGTAGCTGTTGTCTGCCGTTTTAAAACTAAAGTCAAAATACTAGAGACTTAAAATCACACTCTTTTTATCCCCAGGTTAAGATCCTGAAACTCCTTCTGCTCTATAAAAGGCTGGCTTCTTAATCTTCTTTCTGTTGCACTGAAGATTGCATTGGCAATAGCCCCACCTGTAGGGGGAAGACAAGGCTCGCCCAATCCTGTTGGATCATAGCCGCTATCAACGTAATAAGTATCTACAGTTGGTACTTCTTTCATCCGGATCAACCGGTATTTATCGAAGTTGGTTTGTGTAGGAAGCCCCGCCTCAAACGTTAAATTACCATACATCGCATGTCCCATTCCATCTACTACTCCTCCCCTCACTTGGTGATTGGCACCAGTAGGATTTACAACCATGCCGCAGTCAGTTACCACATGGATTTTCTTTAATGCCGGACTACCGTTTTCCATCTCAATATCAGCTACTTGCGCTACATAGGTTCTATGGGAGAAATAAACAGAAAATCCTTGCTTCACATTAGGGTTTTTACCCCAATTTGACTTTTCTGCAGCCATTTTCGTAACTCCGATCATACGGTCTACATTGTATTGAAGCTCGCCTCCCACCGGATTTGTCTTTGCTTTCTCCATTAATTGCAGCCTAAATTCCACAGGATCTTTTTTGGCAGCCAAAGCAACTTCATCCAAAAATGACTGCTCTGCGTAAGCCAGGAAATTTGTGATCGGTGCTCTCCAGGCATTAGTGGTAATCGAAGATTCATAATTCACATTCTCTATCAGCAAATTATCCACTGCTCCGGAAGGGAAATTATGTTCTCTGGTACTGTTTCCTGCATTCATTCCTACGCCTCGAAGTTTGTACCCCGTCATATTGCCATCTGCATCCAAGGCAGCTTCAAATCTATACCTCACAGCAGGCCGGTAAGCTCCTCCGGTCAGATCGTCCTCCCTACTCCATGTTAATTTAACCGGAGCATTTACCAGGTTGGAAATCTGAACCGCTTCTGCCACATAATCTGTATGTAGCCTACGACCAAAACCTCCTCCTAATCGCGTGATTTCTACCGTGATATTCTCAGGTGGAATCCCAAGTAGTTCCGCTGCCTTGTCCCTGGCTCTTTCCGGTGTTTGTGTTGGCCCTATCAATTCTGCTTTGTTACCTTGAACATGGGCAAAGAAATTCATTGGCTCCATGGGGGAATGTGAAAGAAATGGACATTGGTATTCAGCAGTCACTACCTGCGCAGCATTTTTGAATGCTGAATTTACATTGCCATCTTCCCGTTTTATTTCTGCTTTTCCATTGGCCAATAAGTCTTTGAATATCTGGTCATGATCGGCAGAACTCTCTACTTTTCCAGCAGGCTCATATTCCACTTTCAACAGCTTCTTGGCTTTCATCAGTGGCCAGGTGGAAGTTCCAATTACTGCAACACTGTTCTCAAAAGTCACTACATCTTTCACTCCCGCTACATTTTTTGCTTCTGTATCATCAATGGATTTGATTTTCATGCCGAAAGGAGCACGCTGAACCATCGCATGAAGCATTCCTTCTCTAAAGAAATCCAGTCCAAAAAGTGGCTTTCCTGTATGAATAGATGCATTGTCCACATTCTTCACTGGTGTTCCAATGATCTTAAAATCCTTCTTATCCTTCAAGGCAATCTCTTCAGGAGCAGTCAAGAGTGCTGCATCGTTGGCAACTTCCCCATATCCGATCTTTTTTCCGCTTGCCTTATGGGAAATAATGCCCTCTGAAGTAACCAATTCTTTGGCCGGTACTTGCCATTTCTCTGCTGCAGCAGCAACCAAAAGGTACTTTGCCGTAGCTCCGGCTTTGCGAAGCCGCTCCCACGAATGAGGCATGGCCCCAGAACCCCCAGTGAGTTGACGCTCGTATTTTTCCGTGTCCAGATTGGCTTGGACTACACGGACCTTATTCCAATCTGCATCCAGTTCCTCTGCCACCACCATTGGGAAGGAAGTTTTTATGTTCTGTCCCAACTCGGGGTTAGGTGAATAAATCACAATATCACCACTTGGTGCAATACTTAGGAATGCATTGAAATTCCTGGCATTTGCCAACACCTCTTCATTACTCAATACTTCCATTTTTGGAGATTCACAGCTCATCCAATTGAAGCCAATAAATAGGCCACCTGCAGTAGTTCCGGCAATTTTCAGGAAATCTCTTCGGTTGGTTTTTGTCAGTGTTGCCATGATTATTTGGAGTTTGCAGCCATCGCAACGGCTTCTCTGATTTTATGATAAGTACCACATCTACAAATGTTTCTGTTCATTTCTTCATCTATTTCTTCCATAGATGGAGCAGGGTTTTTCTTCAATAAAGATGCTGCACACATAATCTGGCCTGCCTGACAATATCCGCACTGGGCTACATCTACTTCTGCCCAGGCTTTTTGAACAGGATGGTCACCGTCTTCGGAAAGACCTTCTATAGTGGTGATCTCATCCCCAGTCAGACTTGCCGCTGGTGTGACGCAGGAAAACATAGCTTCTCCATTTCTGTGTACTGTACATGCACCGCACTGGGCTATGCCACAAGAGTATTTTGTTCCGACTAATCCAAGATGATCCCGAAGTACCCAGAGTAAGGGAGTATCTTCTTCCACATCAACCGAATGAGCCTTTCCGTTGATTTTAAGGTTTATAAGTGCCATGGGTTATTGGTTATGTTTATGGCTTTAAGATAAAGAAAATCAGCTAGGTAGAGAAACCGACTATATAAATTCAGCTAGCCGTTTAGTAATTTGAATTAATTCTAAAACAACTCGCAAACAACTGCCTCAACCTGACTCGGTTGGTATCTAGAGAAAATCCGATAGCAGGATTTCACGGTTGTAAAGCGTGTTAACTTTCTATCTCCTTTTGTGTTCTTAGCCCTTGTGGCTAAGCAATAACCTTTAAGTCTGGCTTTTGGATACCAGGAACAACTATCAACCAAGCAGAAAAGCTATAAGCTTCGAATAAATATCTTATGGCTAACCTTTTCGAATTGGAACGTTCACTTGTGTAAAAAAATATCAGAAAAACTACTGTATTTGCACCTTTTACCCAGTTATAGAGTTAAAATCCATAGTTTATATCTTGCTTTTATAGACCATATGCTCAAGTTATTGTTCAAAACATTGAAAATCCTTATGATCACTTTAATTTCTATTGTACTGATTCTTTTCCTGGTTGGAGTATTGTTTGTGAATTTCAGCCCAGAGTTTGGTGGCAGTCCTTCCAAACAGAAAATAGCTCAGTTTGAGAAATTAGACTATTTTGAAAACGGAAAATTCAGTAATCTAATGCCTACCAATATGGACATGGACTTTGCTGAAGCGATTAAAATGCTTCCTGAGTTTTTTAAAAATGACCCCACTCGAAGACCAGATTTTAAGTTGCCAATAGCCTATAGAGATTCTCTGGAGTTAGTAGTAGATGATCATCCTACGCGGTTGGTCTGGTTTGGTCATTCTACTTTCCTACTTCAGATTGACGGAAAGACAATCCTTATCGATCCAATGTTTGGAGAGGTACCGGCTCCAAACCCAATGCTAGGAAAAAAACGTTTTAGCGAGGAACTACCTATTGCCATAGAAAAACTACCGCAGATCGACATGATTATTATGTCACATGATCACTACGATCACCTGGATTATAGATCAATTCGGAAGTTGAAAGAAAAAACGAAAGCTTTTTATATGCCATTGGGAATGGGAGCACACTTCGAAGAATGGGGAGTGGATTCTTCCAGAATTCATGAGTTAGGCTGGTGGGATGAAATTCGAGCTGATGGCTTACTCTTGGCTTTAACTCCGGCCCGACATTTTTCCGGACGTGGGTTAAGCAACCGTTTCTCTACACTTTGGGGATCCTGGGTGATCCAAGGGGAGAGTGACAATATCTACTTCAGCGGGGATAGTGGCTATGGTACACACTTTAAACAGATTGGTGAGAAATATGGTCCTTTCAACTTTGCCATGATGGAATGCGGGCAATACAATGAGCGCTGGACAGATATTCATATGGTGCCTGAGGAAACGGCACAGGCCGCAAAGGATATCAGTGCCAAGGTCTTTATGCCTATCCATTGGGCAGCATTCACACTAGCCATGCACTCTTGGACAGATCCTGTAGAGCGTGTGATGGCTAAAGCAAAAGAAATAAACCAGCCTATCATCGTCCCTGAAATAGGGCAATTCATCGAGTTGGATAAAAATCTTATGACTGAGCGAAAGTGGTGGATACAGTCCAAACTTTCATCTAACCAAATGATTTCCAATCAATAGAAATCATAAGTTTATACCATTCTGATTTTCCTCTTCTTTTCAGAAGACAACTAACAAGGAAATCACCTCTAAAGTATGGGAATGTTTTGAGGCATTTTTCCTAATTTGACATTTGAAAATCAACGGATATTCACTTTTGTATAAATAATAGAATAGACTCAACCAAGAAACACTAAGCTTGAACACCGACTTTCCCCTGCCTGCCAGACAGGAAGGTCCTATCGGTCATCTAATCCAGGGTAAAGTTGAAAATATATTATTTTGTACTACAGGATAACCTTATTAAGAAATCAATTATAAACAACCTAAAAACCTATGTCTCAGACTATCAAAGCTGCTATCGTGGGAACCGGATTTATCGGCCCAGCACATTTAGAAGCACTTAGAAGAATCCCTAACATCGAGGTAACTGGCCTTGTAGAAGTAAACCAGGAAGTGGCGGATGCCAAAGCTGCAGAGCTTGGAATTGCAAATGCTTACACTTTTGAAAATATGCTGAAGGATGACAGCATAGATGTAGTACACATTTGCACACCTAACTTTCTTCATTTCCCACAGGCAAAGGCATGTATGCTTGCCGGCAAACATGTGGTGTGTGAAAAGCCTCTTGCTATGACAATAGAAGAAGCGGAAGAACTTGTGGCCGTTGCGAGAGAAACCGGATTGATAAACGCTGTCCACTTCAATCTTCGCTATTATCCTATGGTTCGCCAAATGAGGGTGATGCGTCAAAAAGGTGAATTGGGAGATGTGTATTCGGTAATGGGATCGTACTTACAAGATTGGCTTATTCATAAAACTGATTATAGCTGGAGATTGGACCCTAAGCAGTCAGGGGGATCAAGAGTGGTGGCCGATATCGGTTCCCACCTACTCGACATGACCGAATATGTGACTGGATTGAAAGTCACAGCAGTGATGGCTGATTTTTCCATTGTTCACCCTACCCGACTCAAGCCATTGAAAGCAGTGGAATCTTTCTCAGGCAAAGCACTTGATCCATCAGACTATGAGGAATATAAAGTAACTTCTGAAGATTACGCTACTATCATGCTACGCTTTGACAATGGACGCACGGGGTCTATCGTCGTAAGTCAGGTAAATGCAGGACGTAAAAACCGTCTGAACATCGAGGTCTCAGGTTCGAAGTGCAATTTTGAATTCAACGCTGAAAAGCCGAACGAACTATGGATCGGTAAAAGAGATTCTGCCAATTCTATATTGATGAAGGATCCTGCCTTGGTAGACGAAGGGGCGCGATCGTTGGTAAGCTTTCCAGGAGGCCACCAAGAAGGTTTCCCGGATACTTCCAAGCAGCTATTCAAGGAAGTTTATGCAGCTATAAGAGAAGGTAAGCAGCCTGAGTCCCCTACTTTCCCTACTTTCGCTGACGGCTTGAGAGAGTTGATCATCGGTGAGGCAATTGTAGAAAGTAATGCCAAAGAAGCTTGGGTGAAGATTTAACAGTTGGCAGTTGCAGCTGGTTGACAGTTGGCAAAAAAATTAAGCACTATCTTCCCACTGATTACTGATCACTGGTAGCTCTTTTGATAAAAAGTCGTATTTTGATGTCAAATCTAAAACCAATAACAATGAACTTTAAAAAGAGCCTTTTAGCCTTTGCCCTACTTGCTTTTGTAGGCTTTGCGGCTAATGCACAAGAGAAAGCTAGTCCAGCCAAAACCGCCGAAGGGACGGTAGGCGATGCTAAGATCACCATCAATTACAGTAGCCCAGCAGTAAAAGGTAGGGTGATCTGGGGTGACCTGGTTCCTTTCGGAGAAGTATGGAGAGCAGGTGCCAATGAAGCAACTACCTTCACTACGAGCAAGGACATCATGGTGCAGGGTAAGAAACTTCCTGCAGGAACTTACGGTTTTTTCATTATTCCAAGCGAATCAGGGCAATCTACTTTCATCTTCAACAAAGTTGCCAAGCAATGGGGAGCTTTTGATTATGATTCAAGCCAGGATGTATTGAGGGTAGATGTTCCTTCCGGAGATAACTCCTCCATGGAAGAGCGTCTAGTGTATGAAGTCAATCCAGATAGTTTTGAAATCAGATGGGAGCATGGAAAAGCATCAGCGACGTTGAGTAATTGATCAAATTAAGAAAATGCTTTAAAGCCACAGGGATTGATCCTTGTGGCTTTTTTTAAGTAATTCAATTTTAAATGTCCCTTCAGAAATGGATCTAAAAGTCGCTTGTAGACATGATTTTTCTTTTAACTAAAATTCTTTACAATAGGTTGGCATCCCCTATTATTAAGTATTATTTCATTCTAATTCTATTTCTCTTCAAATGCAGAAGCTTTTTACTATTCTTTTATTGAACTTGTTAGTTACTTTTCAAGGCTTTTCTCAGTCAAGTCTCTGGAACAGACAAGCTACAAAGGAAGGAACCTTTATGGTTGGCGCAGGCCCACCTATGTGGGAGGTACAGCAAAAGCAGGTGTTTTTCTTAAGAACAATATATTGGTTGGTGCATCCGTTGAAGTCCATGATTTGTTCTCTATGCGCAAAGAAGCAGGGCTCTTTGCAAGAAAATATATCAACAGCAACCGCTTCATGGTTTATATACAACCAGGTCTTTCTTACGGTACATTTAAAAGTAACAATTTTGATATAGATGCAAGCACAGAGAATCAAGAACTCACAGCATTAAAACTTAACTTCTCGGCGGGTTCGGAAATACGCATTTCGGAAATGATCAGCTTTGAGGGAGAAGCCGGCATAGGAAGAGTCATGTCTGCTAATTGGTGGGCTCCAAGCATCCGTACGTCAATTAATTTTCGAATTAAGAGTAGCAAGAGATAAAATGTATCTGGTTCCCCAATAGACTATATATTTAAGAAATTCTGCAACATGAGTTTTCCGCAATGATTTCAACAGCTATATTCTCTTTGGTTTATGGGAGGAAAGACCGAAGATCGAAGTGATATAAATACGAAAGGTTCCCAGATCCAACATGAATTTTACTGTATGATTCTAACTCGAGAGAAATTGAATGAGGTGATTAGAAAGAGTAAATTGTAATTGTCCGTTATTTTAAATGGCGATACGACGGTTGGAATACGTTATTCCTGCGCTGCTGTTTTGTAAATCGCATCCAGCAAACTTCCCTCTTCTTTAGTATCATTGCCCAGTTCCCAAAACATGATTCCCCCTATTCCCTTTTCCATCGCATACCTGGTTTTGCGTGCGAGAGAAACTGTGTCATCGTAGGAGACAAAGAGACTATCGGAGGAATTATACAGGTAAGGAGCCTCGGCTTTTTCATCCCAATATCGCTGGAAACTAGAATCAGTCTCATATTTCCCGCGAATCTGATGGTAGGCCATCCAACCGATATGAAGTCCACTGCTCAGTTGGAACAATCCGTTATTTGTTGGAGGAACTCCTTTCCAAACCCTACCATAAAAGGCTCCCCCGATCACGATCTGCTTTGGATCCACTCCTTCCTTGATCAGGAAATCAACAATTTTTTGGGCGGATCGCGGATCAGGGTCAGGATTTTCCCCTGATTGGTATAGGCTATCCAAATGAGCCTGGAATGGTGTGCCTTGAATGTCTTCACTTTGCATAGCACCCAGGGGCGTATGATGCCCTGTGTAAATCGATACTCCGGAGACTTGATCATAGGTCATTACATTGGTGTAATCAGCGTATTTCATTACCTCGTTCAATTCTATAAAATCATAGTAACGTTTCCATCCTGCAGATGCAAAGGTCAGTATCTTGCGCGAATCAAACGTATCCAGCATTTCCCGTAAGCCTTTCATAAGTGCTGTGAAGTTTTGAGTATCCTCTGTCCGGGCCACTGTCCCTGCTCCTGATATACCGGGATATTCCCAGTCCATATCCATTCCATCAAGTTGGTATTGCTTGATAAATTCGCCTGCACTTTGAATAAATTTTCTACGGCTCTCTTCAGTAAGCGCCATATCCGAAAATCCATCTGCTCCCCATCCCCCACATGCAATCATCACTTTCAGATTTGGATTGCGTTTTTTCTGTTTTACCAGGGCCTCCAACTTAGGCCCCGCTGACTCAGGATTTTTGAATTTCATCTCACCATCAATCACGTTTGTGAATGAATAAATAATATGAGTCAGCTTTTCTACAGGAATTTCTTCGGGCTTAAAATTTCGCTCTGCTACGTAATAAGCCATGATTACAGGGGCTGAACTTCGCGCTTTTTCAGATTCATGGAACCTGTCTTTCGCTATAGAAGTACAGCCCAATGCAAAAGCAAGAACTAGGAGTTTGGTAACTAGTACAGTTTTAGGTTTCAAGGGATAGTCTGTTTTTTCTTTGATGATTATTTTCTGAAATAAATTTTACTTTATCTAAATTTTAGATCAAGATAAGCAAAGTAACTTAAATATGGGCATCTAGACAGTAGTGACTTCTGTAAACTATAAATCAGATAGTCCCGAACCACAAACCGCATCATATTTACCAGTCCCCCAATTATTGACTATGTTTTTTGTTACAATTGTCTAATGACGGGAGGCTCTTGTTCTTTTGGATCCAATACTTTTACAAAATTCTCCAATGCCCGTCCCATCCCTTTCCACTCCACAGTCATTTTATCCCCGTCTTCCAGGATGACTTTATTGCCAAAACTGAAGGCATCGGCACCAAAAAAATGAACATGTGCCTGAAGGGGGATGCGATGGGAATCGTATTTGAAATGATGAAATTCCAGATTTGCCAAGTTATGGCACATGTTCTTCTGACCCGTATTAATTTCAGAACTCCATACCTGCTGACCATTTCGGGAGATAGTAACTTCACCTGAATAGCTTTCAAAATCCGCATCAATTACTACTTCAGGGCCAATAGCACAAGTTCTGATTTTTGATGGGGCCAGGTAGAGGTAATTGGTTTTTTCCATAATATGGTCTGAAAATTCATTCCCGGTACTCAGGCCTATTCTCCAAGGCTGTCCAGTTTTATCTATTATATAGAGCCCGGCAATCTCCGGCTCCTCCCCGCCGTCATTGGCATAGTAAGGTATGGTGAGCGATTGTCTATGAGCTCTCAACACAGCTCCATTTCCTTTATAAAACCACTCTGGCTGAACTCCCGTTTCTCCTGAAGCTGGAGCTCCGCCCCTCACTCCCATTTCATACATTTTCAGACTATCTGTAGGCTTCTCTTCCTGATTCCCATGCATCATTTGTCTATTCAGAGCACTATTATGATGCGTCAGTCCGGTTCCTGATACCATGCAAAGAAAGGGAGAATCAGGATGGTCAAATGAAGGAAGCAGCTTCCATTCGCTTTTGGCTTCATATACGGAAGTGTAATCCAGCGTCTCTTCCGACAAGCTATCCATGATCAATTTCTTTAGCTTTTGAGCATTTTCCAAAGCATATAAGGCAAGTTCATAGATAGATCCAAATCCTTTTAAAAACACCAATTCTGGCTCTTGCACCATAGCGATGCTTCGTCCATAGGTGGGATGGGTTAATTGTACAAGTCTTGTTTTATTTTCCATGGGTAGGTTGATTATTTATTTAGATTTAAGGTTATTAAAGGTGAAAAGATTATTAAAACTTTAGTGATGGCCAGCCATTTTCATCCCATTGCATTTCTTCGATGACAAGCTTTGAGCGGCCTTCATCTTCTTTGTCATATCCATGTGCTACAAAAAAAGTCTTTCCATCAAAATCATAAACAGCGCAATGCCCAACTCCTGCATAGTTATCCGTTGCTCCAGCGATCAATTCCCCACCTCCTGCGTACATTGCAGTTCCGCTCTTATCCAAATAAGGACCGCGAACATCTTTAGATCTTCCCACTATTGTTTTATAAGTACTTTCCAATCCACGGCAGCAATAATCTGTAGAGGCGAATAAGTAATAATAACCATCTCTTTGATAGATAAATGGTGCTTCAATAGCACCATTTCCTCCATTCGTGTCAGGTCTCCCAAATGTACGTTCCTGCTGGGCAATCCCATACCATTCTTGCGGCTCCGCAAGAGACTTCATATCCGGAGCAAGTTTCACCAATTTTAATCCGCCCCAAAAGGATCCAAAAGACAACCAACCTATAGTTTCTCCGGAATCCTCCTTTGTAAAGATAACATTGGCATCAATTGCATTCCAGAAATCTCTCCCGGGAATAGATTGGACGATCATTCCCTGATCCTCCCATTTGTAATCTGGGCTGTCCTGATGTAGGGTCTTATTGGTCATGACACCAATAGCAGAAGTGTTTTTCCCAAATGCAGAAGGTGAATAATACAGGTAGTACAATCCATTATAATATTGGATATCAGGAGCCCAAAAACCGCCTCTGTACCCGGGTACAATATCATCGGTCACCCACTCCAACTCTCTAGGGGCCGGCTCGATCCTGGTCCAATTTTCCATATCCGGACTCTTGGCAATTCCTCCATGGGTCATAAATAGATAGTAAAGACTATCCTGCTTGATCATGACAGGATCATGGGCAATAAGTCCTCTGGAATCATCAGGGGTTCTACGTTGGGCATTGGCACTTTGAAAGCAAAATGCTGACGCACAGGCAAAAATAAAGATTCGAAACCAACTTAGTGAAGAAGGGATTTCTAGTATAGTGGTTGGTTTATCAATGTACATATTAGTCATTTGGGTGTTTTGTCAATTAATTAATTAAGATTATTAATTATCCTTCAAATTAAATTAGGGCTTCAGGTACTTGTCAAGGAATTCTGCGATTGCAGGGTCTGTTACTTTGAGCTGGCTGGAGTAAGCTATATCGTGCCCTCCTTCCACTTCCAGGTACTTTATTTCCGCACCGGCTTCTTTCATTTTGTCCACAAAATCACGGGTTAGTCCAGGCTTCACTACAGGATCTTCTGTACCTTGTATCAGAAACATCGGTGGGTGCTCAGCAGCTATATAACCGATTGGCCACCACACCGTTTTTGCCATTGGCACCTGGCGGCCTAGCTCAGTTGGAGGTGATCCGGCTACCACTACATTGACATGGCTGGAGAACTGACTATAGCTACCGTCTCCTTCCAGGCCATCCTCTTTAGAAGTCATCCCGAGCATCAGCGCTAGATGAGCTCCAGCGGAATGTCCATAGGTTCCGATCCGCTCTGGGTCTACCCGAAGCTCCCCTGCATGGGCACGAAGCCATCTAACAGCATTTTTTACATCTTCAATACAGGCAGGGAAAGTGGCTTCCCCAGTAAGTCTATAGTCAACATTTATGGTCACATAGCCTTTTTCCGCATAGCCGACCATCATTTTCTGATATACATCCACAGATTTAGACCCGCCAGCCCAGCCTCCGCCATGAACTATAACTAAGGCAGGCCGAAGTTCCGAACCGAAGTTTGATGGCATTGCTAAGTCTAATTTCCAGGTTTCACTTCCCCCTTCCCGGTAAGGGATATCTTTAGTGATACTTATTGTAGGATACGATGAAAGTAAATCGATTTCACCGGAAGAATTTTGAGCTTGTGATTCAATTATTACTGTCAGCAAAATCAGAACTAATAGCTTTAGATAATTCTTTAACATGGTTATTATAGGTTTGGGATTAGGTAAATAAAACAGTGTATAACTTGATCAAATTTGTTTTCCAAGTAGTACGGTACTGAAAAGCTATTTCGCAATACACCACTACGAGTTGATAAATGTTAGTTAGTGGCTCAAAAACTCAAGTAATGTTTAAACAGCACAGTTCAATAGCAGTCATTTAGTGAACTATGACTATTTCTGGTTTACTAGAAGGGGTATGGGTTGCCTGAGCATAGTATACTCATACCCATTCACATAGGTCTATCCATCAGGGGTTGTAAGCGGATCGGAAGCAAAAATTTATACTTGAAAAATACTTCCAAGTGTAAATGCTTGGAAATAGATGTAAACGTCCTTTCCTTTTCATTGGATTATCCAGGGTTTAAAGTTTAGCTGGTCAAAATCTGATACTTGCAGGAACTGAATTGGCAATGCAATTCCATCAGCGGGTCCAGATTGAACTTATCCTATTGACAAGCTTTCAGACAAACCGGCAAGTACCTTTGATAAAAAGATTGGGATTACTAAAATTTAACCCTCCATAAGAACCAAGATTTTATGAAGGTTTCGAATTGCAAATGCACTACTATGTTTCTAAATTAACTTTTTATTTGAAAACAAAAGAAGGATATCATTTAAAATTTTTGGATTTCATAGTCCAACCAGGATTGCATAACAATTTCCTTTACGGAAATCACCTATGGAAGTAAAAAATATCAGAATCCAGTTCTTTCGTGAATAAATAGTGCTTCTAGTGCTTCCACATGCTGCTATTTTTACCATTATTGTGGACTCAGCCAATGAAACCATAGCAGGAGTTAGTTTTGAAGTTTCAAGCTTCCTGAAAAAAGGACCAAAGGATACTTCCAATTATTCTTCCCAGAGGAAGCATGGGAATACTAGAGGTAATACAATCCATTGCAATTCTCAATATCCGGAGTCCACCTCCCCGGTTTTAAAAATTAGTATGCAACCTCTAAGCTTTACCCAATTGATAGAGCATCTTGATATGATCCCTGATCGCAATAAAAAAGGAGTCTTTCACTAAGTAGGGAATTTTGAACTCTGAGGCAGTTTTGGAAACAATTCCAGAAAGCTTCCTATAATGAATATGCGAAATATTCGGAAACAAATGGTGTTCTATCTGAAAATTCAACCCTCCTATTAGCCAAGAAAATATACGGCTATTTGGAGAATAATTACTTGTGGTGGCCATCTGATGAATTGTCCAATTCTGCTCAATTTCTCCTTTGGAATCAGGCTTAATAAATGTTGTATCAGGCATAATATGGGCGGTCTGAAACACAATGCTAATGCAAATACCCGTCACGAAATGCATACTCAAAAATGCAAGAATGATAATCCATGCTGGTAACGGAACCATTACAAGTGGCAACACCAAAGCGTATGAATAATAAAAAACCTTCCAGGCTATAATACTTCTGAGGGTTTTCGAAAATTCCTTCTTTTTACTAAAAAATCCCATCTTCTTGTATCGACAGACTCGCACAAAATCCTTCATTGTTATCCATGATATTGTGGAAAGTCCATAAAATACCCAGATGTAAAGAAATTGAAAACGATGGATCCAATACCGTTTGGCATGGGGAGAAAACCGTAGAAAAAAAGGAGCGTTAATATCGTCATCCGCTTGGTCTATGTTGGTATAGGAATGATGTAGAACATTATGTTGAACCTTCCATACGCGGGCATTTGCTCCAATCAGGTTCATAGTATATCCAATATATTTGTTCAAGGTTTTGTTTTTGGAATAAGATCCATGGATTGCATCATGCATGACTCCCATACCTACCCCGGCCATTCCAAGTCCGCTGCATATATATAATATAAAAAGTAATAGCATACTGTTAACCGCCCCAGTATTTATGACTATAAGCGGAAAGAAGAAAGCACATAACATAAATACAGTCTTGAATATCATTTTTTTATTTCCGTATATGTTTTTGCTATTCATTTTAAAATATTTATTTACTCTTTCTCTCAGAACTTTAGAGAATTCTCCATTTTTATCCTTTGAGAACTTTAAATTTTTCATAATTATTATAATTGTAATGATTGTTCAAACATAGGTGCTAATTTCTTACGTTTTCATAGCTCTTGTCTACATTTAATAAGTCTGTAACTCTTCAAACAGAACTTTCAGTTCTTCCCTTGTTTTATTTAACTTAACTGAAAGGCGGTCCAACATTTTCTCCTGTTGCTCCTCCTTAAATTCAAAATCACTATCAAGTAGATTAGAAAATCTCCTTTTAAGCATGATTTTTTGTTCTCTCCAACTTCTGGTAATGGTCACTATGGATTTATTTAATGAGTTCAAAATACTTTTATTTCACATCCAATAAGCTGTAATTAACTTAACTCCTTTAATGGGTTATAAAGATTAGATACTCACATCTTCATAGCCGCTTTTAATGATGGTAGAAAGCATTTTAAAACGTATAATCGCCTTTATGCTATTTTTAACATTTGCCGGAATTATCATAATCTGTCCAGCTTCCATCCGGATCGACTTTTCTTCAATATGCACTTCTGCTTCTCCCTCAACTATCTGAATCAAATTGTCAAAAGGAGATGATTTTGAATGCATTATCTCACCGGAATCAAATGATACTATCGTAACATTCCCACTACTTTTTCTAAGGATAGATTTCATCACCACTGAACCTGAGATGTAATCAACTGCATCAATCAATGGATAAATTACGGATTCTTCAAATTCTATCTGTTCCATTGACAATTTTTGGTATGACTATGAGCTCCTGGCTAATCTTTTGCTATATGAATTAATACCTGAAAAACTCCAGATTTATTCTTAAGACAAAGTTGCTAATAATTAAGTGAAACTTTCTTACACTTCAATTTGTATAATTTACATAAATCACACATTTTTTGACAAATACCGATTCATCAGTGAAAAAAAGTAATCTGCTTATGATTTTGGGACTGAGATATGCCTAGATATCAAATTAGTAGAAAGAAAATGAAAGAATCAAAAGATAGCTGATTTTAAGTTTATAGGTTTTACCCTGAAAGCTGATATACCTCTCATTATACAATACATAACTACAAAACCAGTGATTCTTAAACTAAGTCAAAAGCGTATAAAAATCGGAATTTGCGCTTCATTTTAATCTTTATCAAAAATCTTCCAAATTCTTCTTACGCTTATTCTTGAGTTGCTTATAAAATGTGGGTGTGAGACCCGTTATCTTTTTGAATTGATTTGATAGATGAGCCACACTGCTATAATGCAACTTATAGGATATTTCTGTGAGGCTCAATTCATCATAAATCAATAGTTCTTTAACCCGTTCAATTTTGTGGATAATAATAAATTGTTGGATGGTCATCCCCTTCACTTCTGAAAAGACATTAGCTAAGTAGGTGTAGTCATATCCTAATTTATCGCTGATATACTCCGAATAATTGACTTTTGGTAATTCTTCGGAGTAATGGATCATCTCAATAATGATATTTTTAATTTTCTCAATAATTATACTTTTTTTATCATCAAGGAGGATCAAGCCCGATTTCTTGAGGCTCTCCTTTAAAAGCTTCCTTTGCCCAGTGTTGATCTTTCCAGGGAATTCGACCATTCCAAGCTCAACAATCGGATGATCCACTCCCAATTTATGAAGCTCTTGTTTAACCAGCAGTTTACATCGCAAACTGACCATGTATTTGATATAAAGTTTCATTGTAGAGATGAGATTGATTAATATCAACAAACCATGCGCCATGGTTAACAAACTACAGCAGTTTACTAATTCAGCGCCTTTTTTTTGGAAATCTTAATGAATTCTTACCGATTTCTGCTGGTGATTAGACCTTCTCACAAACTTTGCTCACGGGAGAAGTTAAAGAAAACTGCTAATAATGCACATTTAAATAAGCTACATTTGTTGACCCGACAGCTTAACTATCCGCACGAAAGTCTATAGACAGGAATTAGTACTGCCTATAGCCAGTACAATGTCTACGAACATAAAAAATAAAACGTTTCTCTTCATTCTTAGCGCAGTCCTGGGTTTAACAAACCATGTTTTTGCTATTAATCCAGATAGGGAATACATCCTGACCCTGACTCAGTTGCCTGGAATTATGAACAATTGGAAATTACTACTGAAGGTCACTTCAAGTTGAATTCATGGGTTTATGAGGCTAATAAGGAAAATAATAAAGACACAGTCCTAATTTTGGCATATCCTGATGCTGGCAATATGTCCTATTTTGTGTATCATTCAGCTATTCTTGCTCATGAAGGTTATACAGTGATTACATTTGATTACAGAGGATTCTGAAAGAGTGACGATTTAGAAATTCAGCGGGAATACGTTTACCACAACGAATTCTCGTTGGATCTCGACGCAGTCGTGTCTACCGTTTCCAAAAAATTCAGTGATAAAAAAATTGGAATCTGGGGAATGTCTATGGGCACAACCATTACCTCCAGAGCGTACCCCTCAATAAAAGATAAAATTGATTTCATCATCGTTGAAGGGTTTGTGACTGATGTTATGGCAATTGTGGATCGCTATGAGAAACTTAACTAAGAAATCCTGCTTCCCGAAAAAACCAAACTTTACCAAAGTGCTGTTCAGTCCATTGATGTTCCGATTCTGATTTTAACAGCTTCAGACGATACAACCACCACCGATGGCGATGCACTGGCACTTCAGGCTAAACTTGGTAAAAATTACAATGTGGTTCAATATCCCGGGGATCACCTTGCAGGGTTTCAGGTTGATTATGAAAATAAAGGATTCGGCGGATGGTACTTGGAGCAGATTGATCGTTTTTTGGATTAGGTAAATTACTTTATTGATCGCATGCGGTTGGACGATTTACTCAATTGAGGTTATGGTCTGTGGTACAAAGGTTATGATTGAAGCATGTCAAAGTACCCCACAAGTAAAAAACTTGAGTTTATTTTTTACCCTTCTCAAAAGCACCTGCTCTAAGTATACTTCTTTATTTCATTAGTAGGCAAAAGTCTCGAATCCTCTAATGCAGCAGTCCTATGGCCTGCACTTTTCAAGTAATCGTCATTACTAACTCGTATATACCCTTCGCAATTCCCTTTCTGCCCAAGAAACCCTATTTTTGCATCGCATGCTTCAAGATTTCAATCCACTTTCCTTTGATCTCCCTGTAGCGGAGATAATTCCACAGGTTAAAGCCCAACTTTCCAAAGTTAATTCGCTGATAATCCAAGCGCCACCGGGTGCGGGAAAGAGTACCTTACTTCCCCTGACGTTGCTGGATGAACCCTGGTTGGCCGGAAAAAAGATCATTATCTTGGAGCCCAGGCGGTTAGCGACTAAAACCATTGCCCAGCGCATGGCATCCATGACACGTACCAAGTTGGGTGATCTGATCGGCTATAGAATCCGTTTTGAATCGGCTATTTCTGCCAAAACAAGACTGGAAGTGATCACTGAGGGAATTTTAACCCGTATGCTTCATTCGGACAATGGACTAGAAGATGTGGGCTTGGTGATCTTCGATGAGTTTCACGAGCGAAACCTGCATTCCGAGGTAGCTCTGGCGCTTTGTCGTGAGGTGCAGCAAGTGCTAAGGCCAGATCTGAGAATTTTGCTGATGTCTGCGACGATAGATGCAAAAGTGCTTTCGGGATTACTGAAATCAACGGTGATTGAGAGTAAAGGCAGACAATACCCTGTGGAAGTGAATTACATCAATGAAGTGGACGAATATGCAATAGGCGAAGATGCTGCTAGGCAGATTATCCCTTTGACCAAAGTTCATACCGGTGATTTTCTGGTTTTCCTTCCCGGACAGGGAGAGATTCGCAAAGCACAGGAGGTTTTAAGAAAGGCTTTGCCTGATGATCTGATCCTGCCTCTCTATGGACAACTCTCACCTACAGATCAGAATAGGGCGATCATGCCCCACCCATCTGGAAAAAGAAAAATTGTACTTTCTACGGATATAGCTGAAACATCCCTGACCATTGAGGGAGTGGCAGTGGTAGTCGATTCAGGCTTCGCCAAATCATCCAGATTCGATCCCAGATCCGGACTTTCTAGGCTGGTGTTGCATAGAATCAGTAAGGATTCTGCGGATCAAAGAAGTGGTCGTGCCGGACGGTTGACCGCTGGTCATAGCTATCGACTTTGGACTAAGGCCATTGAAAACCAACTCCATGAATACCGCACGCCAGAACTGATGGAAGCAGATCTAACTGGTTTGGTACTGGACATGAAAGCCTGGGGCAAGCAGGATATTCGCGCTATGACCTGGCTTACTCCACCCCCTGCAGGCAGCTTGGCTTTGGCAGAAAAGACATTGGAATCCATAGAAGCTATCCAGGATGGAAAACTGACTCCACATGGCAAGGAAGTGCATCAGCTTCCTACGCACCCACGTATTGCCCATATGCTAATCAATGCCGAAGCAATTGATCAACTGGGTTTGGCTACTGACATCGCAGCGATTTTGGATGAACGTGATCCGCTTGGTCCTGATGCAGGCGTGGATTTGAATCTGAGGATTGAAGCACTGCGAAGATTCCGAAAACAGAACATGGGCATTCCCGGGATAAAGAAAATAGAAAAGATGGCAGACTCCTATCGCAGGATGTTTTCCATTCCGCCAGATAATGGTCCGGTAGATCCTTGGCAGACTGGTTTGCTCCTTGCCTATGCATATCCTGAGCGGATCGCGGCAGCAAGGCCTGGGAATAACGCCCAGTTTCAGTTGGCTAACGGAAAAATAGCACAGATTGGGCACAAGGATGATCTCGCACACGAATCATGGCTTGCCGTTGCCCACCTGGATGCCCGGGAAGGGATGGGGAAAATATGGATGGCTGCCCCTATTAATCCGAAGGATTTGGCTCCCATGCTAAAGACTAAAGAGGTGTTGAAATGGGATAGAAAGAAAGGTGGTCTTCAGGCACATTCTGAGATTCGGATTGGATCCATAATTCTGGGAACCAGGCCACTGGAAAAGTATCTGCCAGGAGATGTAAGGGAAGCGATTTTGCAGGCCATCCGTGAGGAAGGTGAGCATTTATTGGATTTCAATGAAGAAGTGGAGCAGTTGATTTTGCGCGTGGAATCTCTGAAACGATGGAATCCGGGTCAGAATTGGCCTGATTGGTCCAACGCAACGCTTTGCGGGAAACCTGAAACCTGGATTGCCCCATATCTGGAAGGAATACAGAAAAACGATGATTTCAAAAAGTTAAACATCAGTCAGATATTGTTGCACTCACTTGATTTTGAGCTGCAAAATGAATTGGAAAAGCTTGCTCCTCCTGCCATTGAAGTTCCATCAGGAAGCAAAATCAAGCTTGAATATAGAAAAGAGGATATACCATTGCTTGCGGTAAGATTACAGGAGTTGTTTGGGTTGCTGGAAACTCCCACCGTAAATAATGGGAAAGTAAATGTGCTGATTGAAATGCTTTCTCCGGGATACAAACCCGTACAACTTACCCAGGACCTCAAAAGCTTTTGGAAAAATGGCTATTTTGAAGTGAAGAAAGAATTGAAAAGACGCTATCCCAAGCATGAGTGGCCTGAGAATCCCCAGCAAGCAAAAGCCATCAGTGGCGTTAAAAGACGGTTTTAGGCTATATTTAGATGATCTAAATAGTCAATAAATTGTAGAAATGCAGCGATAGTAAACGGGGTCATTTGCTCATAATTCATCTGAGCGAGAAATCCATTCCGCAAAAATTGATAATCACCAGGATTGTACAATTTACTTAAAGCGGTGGACCGAAACGCTGTGTAAACCAAGTTTTCTGACTCAAGTGGATTAGTGGTAGATTTTAAAATTTCCTTTTCCAATCCACTCGGCTGGATCATTTGATCCAGCCATGAAAATCCAGTCTTCATAAAATAATTTTCTACCTGACTGACCACACTGGAAAGATCTTCCTTATTTGTAACTATAAACTTTTCTGGGAAATCACTCCCCAGTTTGTCCAAAGGCTGAACCAGTGTCAATGAATTTTCCGCATAATGTTGGGGGGTCGGAAGATAGGAATGGATCAATTCTTCCACTTCATTAATTCGTACTCCAAAAAAATATTCCAAATGATTTGCTTCGGGGGCTTCTGAAAAATGGATGAAAACTACTTGCTTTCCATGGGGAAATACCTTCTCAAACAACATTTTTGAACTCTGAAGAACAAATCCTTTGTCGATGAAGAACCTCTCATGCAAACCAACAACATCCAATTTTCTCACGACTAACTACATTTTATTGTACAATTGCAACGCAACAATCGGGCAACAGTATCTAGTTTTCTGAAAATAATTCTCTGATTTCATTCAAAATCGGTTCTACTTCCTGTTTTTTTAATGTTAGACTCCCTTCATCTTCTGGATTATGGAGGTAATGATTCCAGTGCTTCTCAGCTTTGCGAAGTGTTCGCGGGGTCATATCAAATTCCACTTCATCCAGATACATCTTGGCCAGTGTCTGTGCTTTGAAATTCCCGAAGAGAAAAACACGAAAGATATCCACAAAGCGCAGGCCCAAGTCGAACTCCTCCAAAATCTGAACAAATGCGCCTTGATGAGAACGGTTTTTTCTATCATTGATTGCATCAAAAATCGCATCCAATGATTCTTCATTAAACTCAGACTGCGAAAGTGCCCTGCAAGCCAGGTATGCAACTTCCCAATTATCCCCTTTCACTAGTTCGATCACCTTGTCTCTTCCGTTTTCATCCAGAAGTTTTCCCAGTTTATCTGCAAAATAAAAAGCTTCCTTTTCATTTGGATCACTCATGCGCCTGATCAAGCCTTGGATTTCCTCGTCCATGATTTTTCGGTTTATTTGTGCAAATATAATTGAAAAGCTTCCCCCGCTATGATTTCCGGCAATCCAAAGTTAATTAGTCCAGCAACGTACCAGTCGATTCTGGAGATCAGCAAAAAGATGGGATTACCGGGCACTTTTGAAGGGACCAAACATCAATGGGTAATCTCTGAGAAGGATCCCTGGCTTGCCCGGGTTTTCCTTCCGTGGAATGCGACACCTGATAACTCCGGTAATTTATCTTTAAAAGATGATTTCCACCTGGCATTGGTAATGATCCGGGCGGGAATAGCAGTCACGGGGTATTTTCACAATGGGGAAATGCTGGATCATAAGGTTTTTCGTGCTTATATGGTTCGCCAAAAGCAAGGTAAAAGCCAAATCAAATACTTAAAGACCAAAGGAAAATCCCGGGCAGGTTCCAGGCTTAGGTTAGGAGAATCCGAGCGTTTCTTTGAGCAAATCAATGAACGCTTGCAACGGTATGCAGCTGATTATCCTATTACAACATGGGGAATCAGCTGTGGCAAAACACTTTGGCCATACTTCTTTGACAGTACTACTCCCCCACCATTCTCCAAGAAGCAAGTGAATCTTCGTTCCATACCGTTCCATGTGCAACAGCCGGATTTTGATACATTACAAGCTGTACACAAAAAATTGAACGGAATTCATTTATTGCTTTCTGACGAAGGGCGAAGGAAATTTGAAACTATAGCGGTATCAGTAGATTCAAAACCAGAGCAACTTGACCAAGATGATTGGTAGTCGGTCCCGGTTATTGGATTTTTAATTTTGGATTACAAGGAAGTCTTCTGCGATTTTCTTTTCTATTATCTTTCCAAAGATAAACTTACCTGTATTGTTGAAATTGTATCAGACTGTCCGTTATAGCCGACTCTAGGTAGAGCAAGTCTATATTCCTGATCAATAATTCGGGATCTTTGTGAAGAGTTATAGTATTTCATTTATTGATGCTATCCCAATAGTAAATCTTTGCCCTGGCATTTTGCGTAGTTTGCCTTAGTTTTCATCTTTACTTACGCCACTACCATGAAAAGATTTTTCTTTGGATTTATCGTAGCACTTTTAGTGATGGGAAGCATTTGGTTTTTCACCAGCAGAAAAGATAGCCGTGAGGAGCTCAATGCCAGCTCGACCATGATCCAGCAACAAATCCAGCAAGTAGGGAAATTAATAGTCACCGAAGCGTACTACTCTCAGGTTTTCACATATCGTAATTCACAAAAACTGTTTCTAAGTCTTGTCAGCGCAGACAAAAAGGCCATAATTGTGGCAAAAGCAAAAGCAACTGTGGAATATGATCTTAGAAAACTGGAGACAGAGATTAATCCGGAAACCAAGACAGTTACTATCACCAAAATCCCAGACCCCATCCTGAATTTATATCCTGAGTTCGAATATTATGATGTGAGCCAGGATTACTTGAATCAGTTTGAAGCCAAGGATTACAACAAAATCAAAAATAGCATTACAGATCAACTCCGGAAAAAAATTGAGGATTCAGCGTTGAGAGATGAGGCACATGAACGTCTGGTGAGTGAACTCCTAAACATCTACATCCTAACAAAATCCCTAGGCTGGACATTGAAATATGAGGAAATCATACTAGAAGATCCAGCACAAATGGAGAATTTATCACGATAACAGAAGTAAAAATTACTTTTGTGGTCTCCGCATTTACGCGCTGAATTCGGTTTCAGGAGAAATTTTATGCTTATCCATAAACAATGAAGATCCGAGATAATTTAAGGTTCTGTGTTATAAGGATTTAAAAATAGCTTTAAGAGAAAAAGCCGGGATTTTCCGGCTTTTTCAACAATGAAGTTATAATCATACACTCGTCTTAGTGACATCTCCAGGATAGCTTGCATTTAGCATGTTCATGGTCTCGTGTGCTACTTTGATATTGTATTCATAGGCCAGGCTCTTGTAATTGACCAAGTCAACTATGGTTCCGATAAAACAAAGCCCGATAGTCAAAATGTATAGGATACCTAAGCCTATCTGCCCTAGAATAAACCTGTGCAATCCTGCGAAGCCAAAAAAACCAAGCAGCGTCAAGATCAAGATCATTTGAGAGTCCTTTCTTCTGGCACGGTAAACCTGCGCGAAAAGAGATGCCTGATCTTCGTCCATGTTTTTCATTAAGCCCTGGATGTAGCCCAGTTCCATTCCTTCCAATTCTGGAAGGTGTCTTAGTACATTAGCCATAATTGTGTGTTGTTTTTAAGTTTTTAATAAGTTGCCAAATTCTAGAAATAATAACCACATAGGCCAATAAAGCCAGTGGATGCATGTGCCAGGAATCCTGAAATTCTCCCCTTGCAAGAAGACTCATTGATCTTCCTAACCCACATCCAGGACACCATTCAAATCCCAGTTGACTCAGTGGACAGAGACTTAAGTGACTGTCCCCATGAGGATCCAGAAGAAGAATTGCTACCAAGCTTCCGAGCCAAAAGATCAGCTCTAGCGGCAGGGTTGCTATCCGTTGGATTATTTCTTTCATGTTCTGTCTAAATACGAAAAAGGTGCCATACGCCAAACATAGCCTAAAACAGGGAATTTCGCAGGTTATGCTAATTAGATGCAAAGGAAATGAACAAAAATATGTTCATAAATGGACAGTTTTTTACATGTTTATCCAAAAATTCTTCACTACCAACCGAATTGGAAGTGAAAGATAAACGATATAAATCCTACTTGGCATCACGGACTTTTCAAATCGTATCATTTTTGTATTTTGCCTGCTCAATCAGCTTTACCCAATGAATTTTAAGTTCCTTTTTCTATACTTTCCCCTACTGATTATCTCTCATTCTGGGTTTACCCAAGCAGACACTGATCTATGGGTCATTGAGACCTCCGGAAAAGGGAGTCGTCTTAACCTCAATACAGCGACGGCCAAACCCTTGACTAACCGTCCGGAATATGATAATCAGCCAAGCTTTATAAACGAGTATCAACTCGTGTTCTCCGCTGCTGATGAAAATGGAAACCATGATATTATAGTCTATAATTTTGAGTCAGATAAATTCACAAATCTTTCTAAAACTTCTGACCGCAGCGAATTTTCGCCCAGCATCACTGATTGCGGAATGTACATTGCAGCGGTAGTAATGGAGGAAGACAAAAAGCAAAGAATCTGGCTTTATCCTACCAGTTTTGAACCGGCAGAGCTTTTATATGATGATATTGAGCCAGTAGGATATTACGATTGGTATGACAACAAAGCTGCTATGTTTGTCCTGGGCACACCAAATAGATTGATTTATGTCCACGGACGCAATGAGATTTTGGACATTGATACAGCCACAGCCAGATCCATCAATAAACGTCCAAAAACATCTGAAATCACCTACCTGACCGAAGTATCTCCAGAAAAATCAGGCATTATCCAAAGCTATGATATTGAATCAGGTAAAAGGAAAGCGTACTTTGAAGGTCTGAAAGGTGCTCAGGACTTTATCTGGATCGACAAAAACCATTTAATGATGGCTTCTGGAAATGAAGTATTTATCAGGAAATATTCAAGTCCAGAGTGGAGGTCACTAGGGAAAGTAAAATCAGACACCCATCAAAATATTACCAGAATGGCTTATAGCGAAGATCTAAATGTACTTGTGGTCGCTATGGATAGACTCTAATCAAATACTATGAACCTTATTAAATCAACCCTCTTAATGGCTGCGTTAATCGGCAGCCCCCAGGTATTTTCACAAGAAATAGAAGACAAAAAAGGAATCATCGAAAAAAATGCTGATCTGGTCAAAGTCCAGGATGGATTTTCCTTCACCGAAGGACCGGCTGTCAATAGATTTGGGGATGTATTTTTCACTGATCAGCCGAACAACCGCATTCACAAATGGAATGCTTTATCAAATGAAGTAAGCGTGTTCAAAGAAGATGCAGGAAGATCAAACGGAATGTATTTTATGCTAGACGGTACATTGGTCGCCTGTGCTGACAACCAAAATGAACTTTGGGCTTTTGACACAGATGGAAATCATGAGGTATGGATCACAGCATTCAAAGGCAAAAAACTAAATGGTCCGAACGATTTGTGGATACGACCCAAAGGTGGGATTTACTTTACCGACCCACTATATCCACGACCTTACTGGGAGCGTAGCAAGGAATCAGAACAGGAAGGACAGAATGTATATTATCTTTCTGCAGACAGAACTGAGCTATTTAAGGTGACCGATGATCTGGTCCAGCCCAACGGCATCGTAGGAACCCCGGACAGCAAGTATCTTTTCGTATCCGATATAAAAGCTAAAAAGACCTATAAATACGAAATCAGAGAAGATGGCTATCTGATCAATAAAGAACTTTTCTGTGAGATGGGATCAGATGGGATGACCATCGATGAACGGGGAAATGTTTATCTGACGGGAGATGGCGTAACTGTATTTGATCGAAAGGGTGAACAAATTGCTCATATCCCAGTTCCAGCTGGATGGACAGCGAATGTGGTTTTTGGGGCGCTTGATAGAAAAACGCTATTTATTACTGCTTCTGATGCTGTCTACACATTGAAAATGAAAACCCGGGGTGTTTGGTAAGTCTTGATTAAAAATAATAAAGTGGTAAAAAGGATATGAAAAATCTGTGAAAACCACCGGGATAAACCCAGAAAAAATCCTGGAGAAGAAACATGTATAGTGCTTCTTCTCCAGGATTTATAGAGTAAGACCCTCTTCTCTTGAAGAGGAAGACATTGAGGGTAGATTTTTTGTAATTAGAATACCCCTATAAAGTGACTTCCAGCAACGTTTTCCAGTTGAGCACCTTTGGTCACCTCAGCTGTTTGGGTGTCTATCACGTAGATGTTTCCGTTTTTCCCTACAGGAGCCTGGGTAAGGTAAATATCCGTTCCGTCCACTACAAAGCCTTGGTACTGGAACAAGTAAAAATCTGCCTCGTAAGGAATTTCATCAAGTCTTACAGCTGTTTTGGCATTTAGGTCGGCCAAAGCAAAGAACCCCTGGGCACCTGCCACTCCTTCCTCAGACCCGTCATGACGATATGCGATTACTGCTTTTCCGTTTGCAGCAGGTCTCCAAGCAAGAATATAAGCGCCTTCCACACCCAAAGCATCGTCTAGATTGAACACATACGAATCGTCATACTGGTTGTTTGAACCAATTTTTAGGATATGCGAACCGTTGGGATCACCCTGGTTGGCCTGATAAACACTTCCCTGGTATTCAAAAGCATTGATACTACGGTAACCATTTGTATTTCCTTGCCCCACCATAGAGGTAATAACTGTGGGATTTAATAACGAAGGATAATCTAATACAATAGTTTTAGCGCCTAAAATTTCCCCTTCCCGATCGGTTTCAACCGTAGCAGGGTCAACTTTACTAAGACGTGCTCCAATGTATAATTTATCTCCGGCGGCATTTAAAGTCGGCATGTCAATTCTAGAAATATAATAGCCGTTTGCTTCTTCCTCTTCACTTAAAGGCACAATGCTTTCTTGGAACTCTACGATTGTAGAATTCACTAAATCTAAAGTTACTACACCCATAGTGGCCTCTGTGCGGAGGTAGGTATCATCTGATGTATCTTCTGGTGTACCTTTATTATCAAATTTATGCTCTGTGGATACATATACAGCAGCTCCAGTTTTGTCCCCATCAAACAATTTAATCCATCTTGGGGCAGATCCAACATAGGGTGCAATACTTACCGCAGTACCTGTAGGTGTGAAATTCTGTCCACCTGCAACAGTGTATTTGGTATAATTTCCTCCCGTATCCCCTGCATAGCTAATGTTGAATATGGTGTTGCCATCTTCAGAAGACTGCAACCTGGCTGTTCTATTTGAAGGTGCTATGAATCCATTTTCAAATGGTGCGATTGATACCGTAGGATCTTTGGCTTCCGCACTGCTTAGCGAGTAAATTAACGTTCCCCCGTTTCCATCGCCGGGATTATCTCCCATTTTTGCTGCCGCCACGGTAATCCACCTGCTTTCTTCTACCGGATCCGGAGTTGGATTCGGATCTGGGTCTTCAGAACATGCTGCCATTAGCCCACCTGCTAAAATCATGGCAGTCAGTTTTTGGAAATTTATAAATGTTTGTTTCATCAGATAGTTATTATAGTAGATTAGAAATTATTAATTCTGTAGTTTAATTTGAGGTAAAAAGCCCTTCCAGGTTTTTGGACTGACAGGTTATCATAAACAGCTTCATCAAATAAGTTTTTGACGTCAAAACTCATGACCAACGTGTTACCCGGGAATACGTAACTAAGTCCTAAATCTTGCGCTAATTGTTGCGGGACTTTAAAAAACTCATCACCAACGGTGTTTGATCCCTGGGGTACCAGGTATGAAAACTCATCTGTGAAGTACATCGTGTAAAAAAGATTTAAACGGGATTTTTTTTGGATTATATCTTTAAATGAATAGCGTAAACTCCCATTCATGGTGAAAAACGGGGTGTTAGGTACGTCTATTTCTACCCCTCTGTTTACAATTTTTAAATCAAAGCGGGAAACATTGAAATTGAATCCAAAATTGTTGTAGTACGAGTAGTCCAATTGGGCGTCGAATCCTTTAGATGTGCCATTCCCCTGATTTTCATAGAGTATGGTTTCATCATTGACATTTAAGGAAGTTTCAATAGGTAACCCAATTCTGTCTTTAATATTTCGTGTGAACAGATTGGAAGAAATCGTAAAATCGTGCTTATCGATGTGGAATGTCCCTAGTCGAAATCCTAAGTTAAAGTTATTGCTAAGCTCTGGTCTGATACTTGGATTGGCTACCACATTATCACCGTCGTTACCAAAGACTTCACTTTCATTTGGCAATCTGACAGCTTTTTCCGCGGATGTTAAAAAAGTGATAGTTGGAAGTACTGCGTAGGAAACAGTATAACCGTATCCTTCATCCACTTTGTTGGCACTTGTAATATCATCTACTATTTCATTGGTTTCTGCATTGATCCCAGGATCAATATTTACAGTTTTTTGCTGGTAGTATTTTCCAAATACGTTGGCCTTAAGTTTTTCATCCAGAGCATTTAGCTCATAGGTAAGGGAGATAATGTTTTTTTGCAGATCTCTTGTCCCCCTGAAAGTATTTTCCAAAACCGATCTTAATTGATCACTATCCACCCGATCTATACCGCTATAAACATGATTAAGCATGATTCTGTGATTCTTGCTAATGGCATAGGAAACCCCAGTTCTGATGGAGGATACATTTCTGTTGATTTTAGCTAGCGTAGGCCCGCCTTCCTGCTGGGAGTTCCATGAATACTTATATTCATTACCTCTAAAATCAATTGCCTTTTCTCCGTTCCAGCTGTATGCCCAGGCTAGCGTATCGCTTACCATGCGGTTTCTCTTGCCGTACAAAGCATTGACATTTACATCCAGTCCGTTCGTGAAAAGATTTTTCTTTTGGTAGGTCAGATTCAAAAGTCTGGCATCCGATTCCATAAACCGATCCTTATAGGGCATAATGGTCATAAAAGCCCCATGCTGGATTTCTTTATAATCACTGGATCCTGTGAAGCCAATTAAAAATTGATCTGCCCATTTTACATCGGTATAGCCAATCTGGAACATTCCCCCCGAGGATCTGTAGGCATCATTGAATCTTCTTGCTGTGATAGGAGTTTGCACACCTCCTATTCCCGTCACCACTACACTTCTGCCTGAGACCTCATAATCATTATCTGAATAATTATGAAAGATGGATCCTTTGACTGTGAAGCCTGATTCATTGAAACGGTACAGCCCGTTGACACTAGCCTGTAATGTGTTAAAAGAACCATAGGAAACCGAAGCGCTGACGTTTGATTGGGTAGAATTTTGAAGTACTATATTAATAGCCCCACCCAAAGCATCATCAGCTAAATGTCCAGGAACAACCCCTTTGTATACCTCGATTTCCTTAATCATTGCAGGCGGAATGCTGTTAAGATTGAATGAGTTGCCGTATGCAGAGATGGGAATTCCATCGATAAAAATCCGGACAGCACTTCCAGACAAACCATTTAAACTATAATTGACCTCAGAACCTAACCCGCCATTTTGACGGATTTTAACTCCCACAGTAGTATTTAATAATTCGTTTGTTTGAATATTTCGAAGGCTGGCTTCTTTTGTATCTACCACATTTACAGCAAAACCGGATGATTCAATTTCACTTTTGTGTGATAGGCCTTGTACTAAAACTTCCTCTAATTCACTATCACCTGCGCGTTGAAGTGTTGTTGAAACCTTGACACTTGGTTTGTCAATAAGGATAGTGAAATCATGGTTTTGAATTTCTATACTACTTACTGCGATCTGATGATTACCAAAGGGGATAGCTGTCAGTTCGAATCTTCCTTTTTCATCTGAGAGTACCCCCCTATTCAATGATTTGATATAAACAGTAGCGTAAGCTACAGGTCCCCCATCGTCAAATGTCAAGGTTCCTGTCACATTCCCAGTCTGGGAAAATCCTCTTATAGATAGTAAGAAACTAATGCAAAAAATAAGTACGGGTATTGCTGCTTTCATAGATTCCTGTTTGAACGGCAGCAAAAGTAATTCTTAATTGTAATTAATCTAAATAAGAACTTGAAGATTTTTTAGAAGCTAGAAAAACACCTTCAGGATATTGATTTGGAAAACAATGTAAAATTCTATTTTTCAGTTTGTTATATAATATTCTTTAGGTGGAATAATTGTTAAAAAAAAATAATAAATAGGGCTACCTGATCTGTCAGGTAGCCCTATTTATAGCTTATCAGAAGCTGCATTTAGCAGTTTTTATTTTCCACATCGCACAAATCACCATCACCCTGAGCAACTTCTATAGTAGGACTGTTTTTTGAAAATTCAGCCCACGCTTTCTTCAGAGTCTGGTCAAAAACCTCATCCGGTTGAGCACCTGAAATCCCAAACTTCCTATCCAAAACAAAGAATGGAACTCCCCTTACTCCCAATTGGCGCGACTCGTAAATATCCTGATCAACTTCATTCTTAAACTTATCAGTAGTAAGCACTTCCAGAACCTCAGCTTCTCCCATTCCAAGTTCTTTTCCTAATCCAAGTAAAACAGCATCGTCATCGATATTGACTGCATCAGTGAAATATGCTTTTAGCAAGCTTTCTTTCATTTGGTCACCTTTCCCCACTGTCTTTGCAAAGTGTAGTATGCGGTGGGCTTTTTTGGTATTTGCTACAACTGTTTTGTCTAAATGATATTCCAGTCCTTCCTGAGCAGCCATATTGGTGACATTTGCGGTGATTTCCTTTGTTTGCTCCAGTGACCAACCTTTTGCTTCAGCTAAGTATTCCTCAGAGCTTTTATTTGGCTGTGTGACCTGATCGGGATTTAGCAAAAAGCTCTTCCATTCGATCTCAAGCAGATCCTTTTGGGGGAATCTTTCAAATGCCTTTTCGATTTTTCTTTTTCCTATGTAGCAGAAAGGACATGCTACATCAGACCATATTTCAATTTTCATGTGTGGGTATTTCATATGATTATAATTTGTCTTTTAAGAGCCATATGGAATCTCGCATGCATTATAATCATCCCAGTGTGTGACGCTGGAGTCATGCTCGATTTCATCTGTTTATAATAGTTTTTCAAAGGTCAGATGGAATCTCGCATGCCTTATAATCATCCTCCTGTGTGTCGAGCTCCCGTCATGGATATTTCATATGATTATATTTTGTTCTCAAACAGCTATATGAACTCCTGCAAGGTGATCCCAATCTTCCTTTGTAATGATTTTGTCCTGAGCGGTTCCATAGCCAGAATCTTTATATTAATTTTAGCTAAACTATGAATCAAGCTAAAAGAGTTCAGCTGCAGTGAAAACAAAAGAATGTCCATCCTGTGCAATGGAAGTAAATGCCGATGCAAAAGTCTGCCCTATTTGCAAATTCGAATTTCCCAAGCGCTCTTCCTGGATCACTTGGATGGCGATTCTGCTTTTGATAGTCTGGATCATAAGCTACCTACTGTGAGAGCTTTGTTTCTTATTCCTTAATAAATCACCAAATAATATTCTGTAAGACCTCATTTTAACAAGATAGACAAGTCATAATTACGAATACTATAAAAAACACGGACTCTCGTCATTTTTTTTGGCAAAATCCTTGCATTTTCTTTTCTAAGGAATGAATTTTGCCTCCCTATTACGCATGACACAAGTAAATCACATAGCACACGGTCACAGCAACGCTACTATAGTAGTGGTGAAAACTGATGCTATTCCTTTTTTCACTCCCTTAAGGACGTGTAGATTTTTCTATAGGGTTTAACCCTATATTGAATTTTTGTATTCCTACGTGGAGTACGTGCCCGCCCTTTACACTTTGATTTATTTACCATTCTTCCGATTCTCACCGGAATTAACACATGCAATCCCTAATGGATAACATTTCTTTCCAGATTATTGTAGCCAATGCTTCTCACAAGGTTTACTCCACCCAGATCACTGATGAGATGGAAAATTCTGCAAAAGCCCGTGGCACTGGCATAGCCAAGCGAAGCCCTGCATACGTGGAAACCAAAATGGAAGAAGGAAAGGCTGTCATTGCCTTGACCACTGATGGAAAATGGGCAGGATTCTGCTATATCGAGGCATGGGGACATGGAAAATATGTGGCCAACTCTGGATTGATAGTTTCTCCTGAATACAGAAAGTACGGTCTCGCCCGTAAAATCAAGAACGAGGTATTCAAACTTAGCCGTAAAAAATACCCGGATTCCAAAATCTTTGGATTGACTACAGGTGCGGCGGTTATGAAAATCAACTCTGAACTTGGCTATATTCCGGTTTCATACTCCGATCTTACAGATGACAATGAATTCTGGAAAGGCTGTCAAAGCTGTATCAATTATGAGATTCTGATGAGTAAAAACAGGCAAAACTGTTTGTGCACAGCCATGCTATATGATCCCAATTCAAAAAGAAATCATACCCAGGAATTAGCCTTACGCGATGATTTCAAAAAAGAGCTCAAGTTATTTGACCGCTGGGTAAGATTAAAGAAATACGTGATGCTTAAATTGAACAAGTCGAAGGACACCATTTCAAGCATCTTTTTATAAATCAATTCTTCCTTTTTGGAAGCAAAAATCCTATTACGATGAAAAAAATAGTATTAGCCTACAGTGGAGGCTTGGATACCACATTTTGTGCCCTGCACCTTTCCAAAGAACTAGGTTATGAAGTGCATGCCGTTTTGGTAAATACAGGGGGATTCTCAGAGGAAGAATTGAAGGATATTGAAGAAAGGGCAAACGGTTTAGGCGTGGCTTCTTTCAAGACGCTTCATGTGATGGATACCTATTACAATGAGGTGATCAAGTACCTGGTATTTGGCAATGTCCTGAAAAACCAGACTTATCCCCTTTCTGTATCCGCTGAACGCATTCTGCAGGCCAAATCTTTGGCCGAGTACGCAAAGTCTATAGGGGCAAAAGCTGTAGCCCACGGTTCTACCGGAGCTGGAAATGACCAAGTCCGATTTGACATGATCTTTCAGACTATCGTTCCAGACATAGAGATCATCACTCCAATCCGCGATTTGAAATTGAGCCGTTCAGAGGAAATCGATTACCTCAAAAAGCATGGGGTGGAAATGAACTTTGAAAAAGCTGCTTATTCTATCAATAAAGGCATCTGGGGTACATCCGTGGGGGGGAAAGAAACACTCACTTCCTCGGACTATCTGCCGGAAGAGGCTTGGCCAACGCAAGCTACAGCCTTTGAACCCTACGAATTAATCCTTTCATTCGAAAAAGGTGAATTAAAGGGAGTTGATGGAAAGAAATATGAGGATCCGGTAGAGGCTATTCAGGCGCTTCAGGGACTGGCAGCACCTTACGGGATCGGTCGTGATATCCATGTAGGCGATACCATTATCGGAATTAAGGGACGCGTTGGGTTTGAAGCTGCAGCTCCCTTGATTATCATCAAAGGGCATCAATTGTTGGAAAAGCATACGCTTACCAAGTGGCAGCTTTTCTGGAAAAACCAATTGGCAGAATTCTACGGCAATCACCTACATGAAGGACATTACCTGGATCCTGTGATGAGAAACCTGGAAGAATTCATGGGCAGTACGCAGACGTATGTGACAGGAGAAGTTCGTGTATTGCTACAACCATTTAGATTCACACTACTGGGAATCAGATCCGAACATGATCTGATGTCCAATAAGTTCGGTAGCTATGGAGAAATGAACAAGGGCTACACGGCTGATGATGTAAAAGGCTTTACCCGCATTTTAGGTAATCAGACTTCGATTTTCCACAAGGTAAACTCAGACAATGACTAAAATCAAAACAGCGATCATAGGGGCAGCCGGATATACGGGTGGCGAATTACTTCGTCTTTTGGTCCATCATCCTGCCTGTGAACTAATCTATGTACATAGCAATAGCCAGAAAGGCAAAAAAGTAAGCGAAGTTCATCCTGATCTTATCGGAGACTGCGAGCTGGTTTTTACTGACCAGGTACAGACAATAGGGATTGATGCAGTGTTCTTGGGATTGCCACACGGACAAACCAAAGGTTTCTTAGCGCAACATTCCTTTTCTCCTGAGACAGTCTTGATTGATTTATCAACTGATTTCCGGGATGAGTCAAATGGCTTTGTATATGGGCTTCCCGAAGTAAATTCGGAGAAAATCAAATCAGGTAAAAAGATTGCAAACCCAGGTTGTTTTGCCACAGGTATTCAGTTGGCTTTACTTCCAGCTATCGCAAAAGGATGGGTAAACAATACGATACAGATCTCCGGGGTGACAGGAAGTACGGGTGCAGGAAAGAAACTGGCTGAAACATCACACTTTAGCTACAGATCTTCAAATATATCTGTATATAAGTTATTTACGCATCAGCATCTAAAGGAAATTAACCAAACTTTTACCCAGTTGAATTCTGATTTCTCCTCTGATATTCTCTTCGTTCCTTACCGTGGAAATTTCCCTCGTGGCATCTGGATTACAGCTTATTTTCCTTTCGGCGGCTCCCAAGAAGAAGCTCTAGAAGCATACAAAGAATTTTATAAAGACGCTGCATTTACACACGTTTCCGATGTGGACATAGACATGAAACAGGCTGTGAACACGAATAAGGCTATCGTCCATGTCCAAAAAGAGGGAGGGCAGTTAGTGATCTATTCAGCCATTGATAATCTGCTGAAAGGAGCTTCCGGCCAGGCAGTTCAGAATTACAATTTGGCGTTTGCACTGGATGAGAGGATGGGCTTGAATCTAAAAAGTATAGCATTTTAAGCTAATAGAAGCTAGACATTTCTAGACATAAGATGCTAGATACAAGATTGTTTGAAAGTCATTTTCCAATAGGGTATTCAAACCTAACATATTCTTTCTCTCAAAATTGAAAATGGTTTGTGTGGTGCAGAATCATCCCGTAAACCGTATTTCTTAAATCGTAATTCAAAATGAAATTATTTGATGTTTATCCGCTGATCCCAGTGACCATTGCAAAGGCTGATGGAGCAAAACTCTGGGATGATCAAGGACAAGAATATATAGATCTGTATGGTGGGCACGCTGTGATTTCCATCGGTCACACGCATCCTCACTATGTAAAGCGTATCGAAAATCAGCTGAGTCAGATCGCTTTCTATTCCAATTCGGTTCAGATTCCTATTCAAAAGGAGTATGCACAGAAACTCGGCGAGCTTTCTGGCTATCCGGACTACGGGCTTTTTCTATGCAATTCCGGTGCTGAAGCCAATGAGAATGCAATCAAGCTTGCTTCTTTTGCTACAGGTAAACCTGGGTTTATCGCTTTCTCAGGCAGTTTTCACGGGAGAACCTCAGGTGCAGTTGCCTTGACTGACAATCCGAAAATAGTTGCTCCCTGCAATACCCGTGAAGATTTCCACATTTTGCCTTGGAATGATCTGGAAGCTGTAGAGGAAGCGTTGAAGGGAAATACTATCGCAGGCATTATCATCGAGGGAATCCAGGGCGTAAATGGCATTCAGGTACCAAGTTCAGAGTTCCTGCAGGGATTAGCTTCCCTGTCAAAGAAGTATGAAGCCAAATTGATTTTGGACGAAGTACAGTCCGGATTTGGGCGCACTGGAAAATTCTTTGCCCATCAACTGGCTGAAAATGTAAAGCCGGATATCATTTCCATGGCCAAAGGAATGGGCAATGGATTTCCTATAGGCGGAATTCTGATTTCACCGGATTTTAAAGCTTCCTATGGACTTTTGGGTACTACCTTCGGGGGTAATCATTTAGCTTGTGCTGCAGCGTTAGCGGTAGTAGAAGTTATTGAAAAAGAAAATCTTATAAAAAATGCAGCTAAGCTTGGAGAGAAACTTCTGCAAGAATTGAAAGGTATCTCAGGAATCACCGCTATTCGTGGAACAGGCCTGATGATAGGCATTGATCTGGATCGGGAAAGCGGTCCAGTACGCTCAGAATTGGTGAAAAAATACCATATGTTCACCGGCAGCGCAGCAGGAAAGAATACGATAAGACTACTGCCACCTTTAAATATCGAGTGGAATCAGTTAAATTCGTTTTTATCCGCATTAAAAGAAATCTTAAGTCAATCCCCTTCCAGTTAATAATGGCCAATATTATCCAGTCACTTCAGCACTTTACCAAGTTCGAATCCTTCGATCTGGGCAATCAGCTCATCGAGCAAGCACTGATTTACAAGGAAAACCCGACGCTAGACAACACGAAAGGTGTCGGTAAACGCATAGGATGTATTTTCCTCAACCCTTCACTCAGGACTCGTGTTTCTACTCAACTGGCAGCATTAAACCTGGGAATGGAACCTATCGTGCTGAATATGGATAAGGAAGGCTGGGCACTTGAAATGCATGCCGGCGTAGTGATGAACCGTGGGACTGTCGAACATATCAAAGATGCAGCTGCCGTGTTGGGATCATACTTTGATATTCTTGCTATCCGTGCATTTCCGTCGTTGACCAATAAAGAGGAAGATACCAGTGACTTCGTGTTTTCGCAGTTTGTAAAATACTCAGGAATTCCTGTGATAAGCCTCGAGTCTGCCATTCGTCACCCACTACAAAGCCTGGCTGATCAAATCACGATCCGTGAGAATTGGTCTGGAAAGAAGAAACCAAAAGTAGTCTTGACCTGGGGGCCACATATTAAGGCCATACCCCATGCTGTGGCAAATTCTTTTGCAGAATGGACGCTCGGAATGAATCATGAGCTAACAATAACCCATCCTACCGGTTATGAATTGGACGAAGAATTCACCAAGGGTGCTACTATAGAATATAATCAAAATAAAGCATTGGAAGGTGCTGATTTTGTGTATGTTAAAAATTGGTCTTCTTTCAATGATTATGGGAAAATAATTTCCACTGATCCTTCTTGGATGCTAACCGAAAATCATTTTGCCCAAGCTCAAGATGCAAAAGTAATGCACTGCTTACCTGTACGTAGAAATTTGGAATTGTCTGACGAAATATTGGACGGAAGACGCTCCTTAGTTCAGCAACAAGCAAAAAACAGAATTTTCGCTGCTCAATCAGTTATTAGTCATCTGCTCGGACAGTAATAAAGTAAACTTGATTTATGAAAATCAGTATTATCAAAATCGGAGGCAACGTCATCGATTTTCCTGAAAAGTTAAATGAATTCTTAGCTCTTTTCGCCAAGTTCCCCGGGCATAAAATATTGGTCCACGGTGGTGGAGTGATGGCTTCCAGATTTGGTGAATCCCTTGGAGTAATGCCTGAAATGGTTGACGGAAGAAGGATTACAGACCAGGAGACTCTTGATGTGGTCACTATGGTGTATGCCGGTTTGATCAATAAAAACATCGTTGCGAAACTTCAGGCGCTGAAAGTAAATGCAATAGGGATGACTGGTGCTGATGGAAATATCATCAGGTCAATTAAGCGTCCGGTTAAAGGTATTGACTATGGGTTTGTGGGTGATATTCAAGAAGTTAACACTAAGCTTATTGATCATTTACTTTCAGGTGGTTTACTTCCTGTAGTGAATGCAATTACCCATGATGCCAAGGGGCAACTATTGAATACGAATGCCGACAGCATTGCCTCTGCCCTGGCTACCAGCTTAGCTAAGGAACATCAGGTCAATCTTTATTTCTGCTTCAACAAAAGTGGGGTGCTGATTGATGAAAAGAACGAGAACTCCATCATTCCACTCATTAACGAAGATATTTACGAAGAACTGCGAAAGGAAAATGTCATCCACTCGGGAATGATCCCAAAATTGGACAATGCATTCGAAGCATTGGAAAAAGGGGTTAATCATGTGTGGATAGGGAAGGCAGAAAACCTTCATTTGGCTGCAAAGGGAAAGCTCTCTGGAACAACTATCGAGAGAAGCCGATACGACCTATACTAAGACAAACAAAAGACGACGATGGGTTTATATGATGATGCAGTACAGCTTCTTACTCAGTTAATAGAAATTACATCCTATTCCAGGGAAGAAAGCTCTACAGCTGAAGTTATCGAAGAATTTTTTACTGCACGGGATATAGAAGTCCATAAATCCGGAAACAACGTCTGGGCTCTCGCAGCCCCTTTTGATAAAAACAAGCCTACTATCTGGCTGAATTCCCATCATGATACAGTAAAGCCAAATGCCGGCTATACCAAGGATCCATTTCTGGCAAGTATAGAAGATGGTAAACTTTATGGCCTCGGAAGCAATGATGCAGGAGGACCTTTGGTAAGCTTAATAGCCACTTTTACACACTTTTATGGGCAGATTCTTCCATTCAATCTCATTATGATCGCTTCTGCGGAGGAGGAGATTTCAGGCAAAAATGGAATCTCATCACTGATCAACCAGCTTCCACCATGTGAGCTGGCAATTGTCGGTGAACCTACGCTAATGAATTTGGCGGTAGCCGAAAAGGGGCTGATGGTGATCGATGCAAAAATCTATGGAAAGGCGGGTCATGCAGCCCGTGAAGAAGGCATCAATGCACTATATCTGGCTTTGGACGACCTTCAGAAAATCAGGGATTTTGATTTCAAAAGAAAATCCGCATTTCTGGGCAAAACCAAAGTATCAGCAACAGTTATACATTCAGGACAGCAGCACAATGTCGTACCGGATCTCTGCGAGTTTGTACTCGATGTCCGTGTTACCGACGCATATACTCTGGAAGATGCTTTGGAAGAATTAAAAGAATCTCTCAGCGCTGAACTGATTCCCCGCTCTATGAGGCTTCAGTCTTCCCATGTGCCTGTAGGGCATTTGATTCTTAAAGTAGCCGAGCAGCTTGGACTGAAGACCTATGGCAGCCCTACCCTATCGGACCAGGCTTTGATCCCCTACCCGTCTGTTAAAATAGGACCGGGTGATTCGGCAAGATCGCATTCGGCAGATGAATATATTTACTTGAACGAAATTCAGACTGGCATAGAAGGGTATCTAAAAATCCTAGAAACCTACGCTAATATGCTTACTCAAACTAATTTGAAATGAAACTTTGGCAAAAAGAAACCGGAAGCAAAAAAGAAGTAGAATCGTTTACCATTGGTCGTGATCCAGAGTTTGATATACTTCTGGCTCCTTACGATGTGTTGGGTTCAATGGCTCATGCACAGATGCTTTCTACAATTGGTCTTTTGACGGCCGAAGAAAATGAAATTCTCCAGCGGGGGCTAAAGGATATTTATTCGGAAATAGAAAAGGGCGTATTTGAGATCGCTCCTGGTGTGGAAGATGTGCATTCTCAGGTGGAATTTTTACTTACGGAGCGTTTCGGAGACGTCGGCAAGAAGCTCCACAGCGGTAGAAGCCGCAACGATCAAGTCTTGGTTGATCTGAAGCTTTATTACAGAAATGCGGTCAAGGAAATTGTAGTAGAAACTGAAGGGCTGTTCAAACTCTTGATTGAGCTGGCAGAAAAGCATAAAAACGATTTAATGCCAGGCTATACCCATACGCAACTGGCAATGCCCTCTTCTTTCGGGCTTTGGTTTAGTTCCTTTGCCGAAGGGCTGTCAGAAGATATGGGCTTGTTAAAAGCTGCTTTTGATTTGGCAAATAAAAACCCGCTTGGCTCAGCGGCAGGATATGGTTCCAGTTTTCCGCTGAATAGAACGATGACTACTGAACTTCTGGGGTTTGGAGATCTGCACCATAATGTGATCAACGCCCAAAACAGCCGAGGTAAAACAGAGAAGACCTTGGGATTTGCTATGGCAGGAGTAGCAGGAACCTTAAACAGACTGGCATCGGATGTATGTATTTTTATGAACCAGCATTTTGCGTTTATCGCTTTTCCGGATGAACTCACTACAGGAAGTAGTATTATGCCACATAAGAAGAATCCTGATGTTTTTGAGCTGATAAGAGCGAAGACCAATCAAATTCAGGCAATTCCGAATGCAATTACAATGCTGTTGACCAATACTTCCACTGGTTATCACCGGGACTTACAATTATTAAAGGAAGAAATTTTTCCTGGAATTGAAACCTTGAAAAGTTGCCTTCGTATGACTCACTTCATGCTCAGCTCTATAGAGATCAGAAAAGATATCCTTTCAGATCCCTTTTATAAGCACCTTTTTTCTGTGGAAGTTGTCAATGAGCTAGTTTTGAGGGGAGTACCTTTTCGGGATGCGTATAAACAGGTCGGGATGGAAATTGAGTCAGATAGATTTGCCCCTGATCAGAATAACCTTAACCATACACACGAAGGAAGTATTGGAAATTTGAACCTTGATGCTATTGAAAAAAAGATGGAAATAGCGATTGGTGACTTCGGTTTTCAATCTATTGATCATCAAATGATGAACATGCTAAAATATTGAAGAAATCATTTTTTGAGTATTTTAGTAAATAGTTTAATTTTAATCGAGACAACAAAACCCACACCAGCTTTAAATACATGTTATTCAAATGAACACCCTTCTAGGAAAGAATTTAAAATACGATTTAAAAGCCAGTGTAGTGGTTTTTCTTGTTGCACTTCCCCTTTGTTTAGGAATTGCGATAGCCAGTGGGGCACCTCCCATGTCTGGACTAATTGCAGGCATAGTAGGTGGAATAATAGTAGGTGCGCTATCAGGATCCCATGTCAGTGTAAGTGGACCGGCAGCAGGATTGACTGTGATAGTACTTGACTCCATCAATAGCATGGGGACCTTTCCCCTTTTCCTGGCAACGCTCGTCATTGCAGGTTTAATTCAGCTGGGATTGGGTATAGCCAAAGCCGGTGTAATAGGATATTATTTCCCCCATGGGGTCATCAAAGGCATGCTGACTGCGATTGGTCTGATATTGATTTTAAAGCAGATACCACATGCATTAGGCTATGACGTTGATGCGATGGGAGATGAAACCTTTCTTCAGGCGGATAATCATAATACAATCACAGAAATATGGTATGCGTTCAAATATTTCAGTCCAGGAGCAATTCCTATTGTTCTTATTGCGTTGGCCATTCTAATTATCTTTGAAAGACCAAGAGTCAAGAATCATAAAATTTTTGGGGTTGTACCCGGCGCTTTATGGGCAGTAATCTCCGGGATTCTCATCAATATTTTATATGGTGTCTGGAAACCGGATTGGCAATTAAACGGAGAGCATCTGGTAAGCATACCGATGGTTGACAGTCTAAGTGAAGCTGGAAAACTTCTCACTTTCCCGGATTTCTCCATGATCGGTGAAAGTACGTTTTGGATTGTGGCTGCGACCATTGCTATCATAGGTAGCTTGGAAACACTATTGTGTATAGATGCAGCAGATAAACTTGATCCCCACAAGAGAACTACCCCGCCAAGCAGAGAACTGGTGGCCCAGGGCATTGGCAATTCTTTTTCAGGGCTTATCGGTGGACTTCCCATCACAGCGGTGATCGTAAGAAGTTCAGCTAATATAGCATCAGGCTCCAGAACAAAAATGTCAGCTATTTTCCATGGCATATTGTTGATGATTTTAGTTCTAAGTATTCCTAACATCCTCAATATGATCCCGCTCAGTTGCCTTGCTGCCGTACTGTTTGTAGTCGGGTACAAACTCGCCAAGCCTTCCATATTCATTAAGATGTATGAAAACGGTTGGGACCAGTTTATTCCTTTTATAGTGACTGTAATTGCGATTTTGTTTACAGATCTACTTGTAGGAATCGGTATCGGTATGGTGTTCGGACTGTTCTTTGTGATCAAGACTAACTTTACACGTGCTGTTACTCTTACTGAACTGAACGGAAATTATCTCTTAAGTCTTCAAAAAGACGTATCCTTCCTTAATAAGGCTCTTTTAATGAAAAGCCTTTCACAAATACCGGCAAACACTAAAGTGATAATAAATGCCCAGAAGGCCCAGTTTATTGATCATGATATTCAAGAGGTTTTGAATGACTTTATTGAGTCATCTTCTGATAGAGGCATCAAAGTATCGGTGGAAGGTTATAGACATAAAATATACGAAAAGATATGAATCCTTACGAAAAACTATTACTTCAAAACAAAGCATGGTCAAAAGAGCAAAACAGCTCTGACGAAAATTTTTTTTCTAGATTAGCAAAACAACAATCACCCAAATTCCTATGGATAGGATGCTCGGATAGTAGGGTTCCTGCCAATCAGATCACAGGCACAGATCCTGGGGAGATCTTTGTGCATAGAAATATTGCAAACATGGTAGTTCATACTGACCTCAATATGTTAAGTGTGTTGCAATATGCGGTGGAAGTATTGAAAGTCGAACATGTTATTGTTTGTGGCCATTACGGTTGCGGAGGTGTGGACGCTGCCATAGGAAATAACAATCTTGGCCTGATCAATAAATGGCTAAGAAATATCAAGGAAGTCTATAATCTCTATAAGGATGAAGTAGATGCTATGGAAAGCCACGAGGCGAAAGTAAATAAACTGGTAGAATTCAATGTGATCGAACAATGTCAGGATCTGATTAAAACCTCCATTATCCAAAAGGCTTGGAAGGCCAGAAAAGCTCCCCAAGTCCATGGCTGGGCGTATGGACTTAATGATGGCCTGGTCAAGGAACTGGTAAATATTGAACCTGAATTTGAAAATATCAATCCAATCTTCAGATATAACCTGGATCAATTGGATTCCTAAGAACAGTTTTTTTGACCGTGGATGAAGAATTATTTTGATTTTTCATCCACGGTCTCTTTATTTGCATCATCCTTTCACTTTTAGTGCTTGGATTTATATAGAAGAGGCGAGAGACAGGCTCATTGACCCTCTGGCAACCTGGAAAGTCCAAGGTGCCAATTCCTGCCAAATGCGATAATCTCATTTGGAACTATAAGTTCATATGTATATGCACCACGGATATTCGCCCTCTTCCCTTTCTCTTCAAAATTCGTATGAAGTAAAGAATTCTATTCATCTACGGCGTTCTGCGTCTTATTGGACCAACTCATGATTTCCAGGAGTTTGTCTTTGTTTTTCCAAGTTTTTACAACCATAAATCCATTTAACTATGTCTTCGACTTATCATTTTGACACACTTCAGGTCCATGCAGGCCAGCAGCCAGATCCGGCTACCAATTCCCGTGCGGTTCCTATCTATCAGACTACTTCCTATGTTTTCAATTCTGCTGAGCATGGGGCAAACCTTTTTGGACTGAAAGAATTTGGGAATATCTATACCCGAATAATGAATCCTACTACAGATGTATTTGAAAACAGGATAGCTGCACTGGAAGGCGGAGTAGCTGCCGTTGCCACAAGTTCCGGACAGGCCGCACAATTCCTGGCTTTAAACAATATAATGGAAGCTGGGGACAATTTCGTTTCTACCACGTTCCTCTATGGGGGTACCTACAATCAATTCAAAGTTGCATTCAAAAGATTGGGGATTGAAGCTCGTTTTGCAAAAGGCAATGATCCTGAATACTTTGAGAAGCTGATTGACGGGAGGACTAAAGCTATTTATCTGGAAACC
This sequence comes from Algoriphagus resistens, assembly GCF_001442615.1. Taxonomy (GTDB): domain Bacteria; phylum Bacteroidota; class Bacteroidia; order Cytophagales; family Cyclobacteriaceae; genus Algoriphagus; species Algoriphagus resistens. The sequence continues at coordinate 266,399 of NZ_LMXN01000002.1, forward strand.
ATCGGAAATCCAGAATTCAACATCCCAGACTTTGATGCAATTGCCGCTATTGCCAAAAAACATGACATTCCATTAGTTGTCGACAATACCTTTGGTGCCGGCGGGTATTTATTCAAACCACTGGATCATGGGGCAAATATAGTGACCTCATCAGCGACAAAGTGGATCGGTGGGCATGGTACCTCCATTGGCGGTATTATTGTTGACGGTGGAAACTTCAACTGGGGCAATGGGAAATACAAGCAATTTTCAGAGCCATCCGAGGGATATCATGGATTGAATTTTTGGGAGACTTTCGGGGAAAATAATCCACTTGGACTTCCCAATGTAGCATTTGCTATCAGGGCACGTGTGGAAGGTCTGAGGGATTTTGGTCCGGCCATCAGTCCTTTTAATTCTTTCCTACTGCTTCAAGGAATAGAGACTCTTTCTCTACGTCTTCAGAAAACTGTTGATAACGCCCTTGAGCTGGCGAAGTGGCTGGAAAACCATCCATTGGTCCAAAAGGTGAATTACCCTGGCTTACCGTCGTCTCCCTACCATACGTTGGCAAAAAAATATCTGAAAAATGGTTTTGGTGGTGTTTTAAGTTTTGAATTAAAAGGAGAGAAAGAACAGGCTTCGACCCTGATAAACAACCTGAATTTGATTTCTCACCTGGCTAATGTAGGAGATGCAAAAACATTGATCATCCAACCTTCGGCGACCACTCACCAGCAACTTTCTGACGAAGAGCAAATCGCTGCCGGTGTTACCCCAACCCAGCTGAGAATCTCTTGTGGCCTTGAGCACATTGAAGATATTAAAGCTGATTTACAACAAGCTTTCGATAAAATTTAACACAGCAAATGAATCTTAAAAGCCAGTATGCTTCGATTACCATGACGCAGGAAATATTTCATTCTAGTTTTCCTTTACACTTAGAATCAGGAGAGATACTCCCTGAATTTGACCTGGGCTATACTACGTATGGTCAGCTGAATTCAGACAGATCGAATGTGATATGGGTAATTCATGCGCTTACTGGAGATTCCAATGCATCAGAATGGTGGAGCGGCCTGATCGGAGAAGACAAGTTTTTCGACCCTTCGGATTATTTTATTATCTGTGCCAATCTCTTGGGATCATGCTATGGCTCCACACAACCATTCAGCGAGAATCCAAAAACCAACAAGCCGTACTATTACGATTTTCCCCAAATGACAACCCGGGACCTAGCGCAGGGATTGGAACGCTTGAGGATACACCTGAAGATAGAATCAATCCATAGTCTTATTGGTGGTTCTTTGGGTGGTCAGGTAGGGTTGGAATGGGCTTATTTATTGGGGAATAAGCTTAAGAACGCCGTCATTCTGGCTTCTACAGCCAAGTCAAGACCTTGGGTGATAGGCTTCAATGAAACTCAGCGAATGGCAATAGAATCTGATTGTACCTGGGGTGAGAGCCATGAACTAGCAGGTCAAAAAGGACTGGAAACGGCCAGGGCAATTGCAATGCTTACGTATAGACATCCGCTTGACCTAGCGATCAAGCAAGCTGATTCTGAAAATAGGCTGGATGATTATCGCGCTGCCTCTTACTTACGATATCAGGGACAGAAGCTGGCGAAGCGTTTTAATGCACTCTCCTATTGGACGTTAAGTAAAACAATGGACTCACATGATTTGGGTAGAAACCGGGGCAGATTGGAGGAGGCTTTGGGGAGAATTGATGCAAATGTATTGGCTATTGGAGTTGATTCAGATTTACTTTTTCTTCCGGAGGAATCTCAATATATCAGCCAACATGTGAGAAAAGGTACCTATAAGGAAATTACCTCAACAGCTGGGCATGATGCTTTTCTGATTGAATTTGAACAATTGTCCTATATCCTTAAATCATTCTACTTGCAGCAAAATCCGTAAAAGGGACCCATACAGACGTATAAAAATGAGGCGGGATTTTTCTGCCTCATTTTTTTACTCTATTCCACTCCACTGTCCTGCTAACCCACGATTCTCCCAGGTAACCTTTAATCTCAAGGATGTCTCTCTTCTTAAGTTGCACCTCACAGATGTAGCTTGTTCCTGTTTTAGGATCATATATCTTCCCGTCAGACCAAATTCCATTGTTATATTTTAAGCCTTCTAGGATCGTAAGTCCCATTAAGGGTCGATTTCTTAAGCTGGTATCCGAATTCACTGTATCGGTAAATAAGTCCTGCTCCCCCTTTTCATGTTTGATCCAGATAATTTTACCAATTAATTCTGTATCATTTTCCATTATCTCGATCTGGGCTGTTTTTTCAGTATTATACCACACTCCTAGTACTTTTGACTTAGATTGCGCTTCTACATTTTCTACTGTCAGCAGCACTAGTAATGTGATTAGTGATGTGTATTGGCAAGCTTTCATAAAAAAGATTTTAGTAAAACTTTGAATTAGGCTAATTAGATAATACCCTACTTCCCTAAAATCATACCTAAGTCTAAATGAATCACCGTAATCTTTTGACAATACTGTTCTTTGATTAACAAGCGAAGAAGCAATTTGACTTGCGAAAGGCTCAACTTTTTTCATTTCAGCCTTACATTTCGATAAAACCGCTCATTTTTGAAAACAAAAATCCCTATTCTGATTATCATATAATTTCTTGATTTAGAGACGATTATACTATTGTGAAGAAGATTCAGTCGCTCTATCTGTTATATTCTTGCCAGATTTGTTTCACGCTGGCTGGGAATGAGGAAGGTGAGTTTTGTCTTTTTTAGCTGCTTTTTGAATCTTCTAATTTCTTCTTTGCTAAAAGAAAAACCATGGTATCCTCCCTTCTTTAGCCTAGCTTCCATCCCTAGTTTCTAATCAATGATAAACCAGTCAAATCGGGGAAATTATTTCCCACTCATAAATGAGCAGACCAATTTTAGAAAGAAGGCTAAATTTCCAGCGTTATCATGATTCCAAAGCTGATGTAAAGGAATGTAATACAATCTGTTGTGTTTTTGAGTTTTTATCTGGGCGAAGGTCAGCTGTCACAATTGCTTTTTGCCTGTTTGATAGCGCTATAGGAAGTAAAACATTAGATTTTTGGTTTGAATGGAAAAAAGTTGTTGAAATCCTTTCTATGGAATAGATTGGCAATATCCTTGGGGAAGATTACTTTTGAGAAGAAAACGTAATCTATGGCCAATTATCCAAGGAAGAAAAAGACACTTGGACACTTTAAATTCGGAAGTGTTCTGTTCAGTACCACGTTATCACTTTTTATTGTAGGTCTTTTCGGAGTGATATTAATTCAGGCCAAGACGCTGACCAGTATGATCCGGGAAAATATTGAAGTGCAGGTGTTCTTGGATAAAAACCTGGAACAAAAAGACCTCGATGGTATACAAGACAATCTTTCCAAGCGCTCATTTATTCTTCAAAAAGAAGATACCCTAAGTATAAGGTTTGTATCGGACGAGGAAGCTGCGGCTACCTTCATTGAAAGTACAGGAGAAGATTTTACAAAATTCCTCGAAGACAATCCGCTCCGCGACAGTTTTGTTTTGACGATTGCCGAGGAATTCCAGACCTCAGAGCAGCTAGATGGAATCGCAACAGAAATTGAGGCTATTCCTGGCGTATTCGAAGTTTCGTACATGACAGATCTGGTAGATTCTATCAATAAAAACCTATTGAAGATAAGTATAGTATTGGGAGGGTTCATTTTGATCTTGATCATTACAGTAGTCATGTTGATCAACAACACCATTAGACTCGCTTTGTTCTCACAGCGTTTTCTTATACGCTCTATGCAGCTGGTAGGTGCTACAAGAGGGTTTATCAGAAAACCATTTCTTTCCAGAGCGTTCTTGTTTGGAATGATGGCTGGTGCTTTTGCTTCGGTAATTCTTTTCGCTTTAGTGAAATATACACAGGCTAACATTGAGGGGTTTGCAATGCTTCAAAACCAACAGTTATTAGTGCTTCTCTTCGGTATTTTGATTGGTGTGGGAGGAATTCTGTCTGTACTAAGTACCTTGCGGGCTGTAAATAAGTATTTAAACATGTCTTTGGACGAACTCTATTAAATATAATGAGCAAATCTTCTTTTCCTTTTTCTCGCAAAAATTATAAGCTGATGTTTATCGGCATAGGTCTGATTATTCTTGGATTTATCATTATTGGACTGGACAGCGAACCGCACGGAAATGGTATTTTGGGCTTGACAATAGGACCAATTGTAACTCTGGCTGGATTTATTTTTGAATTCTATGCTATTTTCGCCAAAACGGAAAGTAACTAAACGTGGAAATTATTGATGCAATTATCCTTGGAATTATTCAGGGATTGACGGAGTTTTTGCCCGTTTCTTCGAGTGGCCACCTTGAGCTTGGAAAGGCAATTTTAGGAGAAAGCAAAATGCCGGCAGAGGGACTGATGTTTACTGTTGTGGTCCATTTTGCCACGGCTTTAAGTACCATTGTCGTTTTCCGAAAGGATATAGGAGAAATCCTCAGGGGATTATCCAAGTTTGAGTGGAACAGTGAGACGCAATTTGTATTCAAGATAGTGCTCTCGATGATCCCCGCTGCGATCGTCGGGGTTGTCTTCCAGGAAGAATTAGAGACATTATTTGGAGGGCAGATTGTTTTTGTGGGCTGTATGCTCATTTTGACAGCGATACTTCTTTATTTGGCTGACAAAGCCAAATTCACCGACCAGCCAGTGACCTTCGGCCAGGCACTGATCATCGGCATAGCACAGGCAATCGCTATTCTTCCGGGGATTTCCCGTTCTGGAGCTACTATTTCCACCTCTGTGCTGTTAGGGATTGACAAGGCAAAAGCTGCTAGATTCTCTTTTTTGATGGTCGTTCCCTTGATTTTAGGGAAAATTGCAAAAGATATTTTAGACGGTGGTCTCTCCTTGGAGACTGAGGGCCTAGCTTATCTAAGTGCAGGATTCATTGCTGCCTTTGTGGCCGGGGTACTGGCTTGTACCTGGATGATCAAACTCGTAAGAAACAGTAAACTCAGTTATTTTTCCATTTACTGCCTAATCGTGGGTGTGATTGCAATTGTGGCTGGATTATATTTATAGCATGCAAGAACAACCCTACGGAGAAGTATTTTTAATCGACAAGCCTTTTGAATGGACATCGTTTGATGTGGTTAAAAAAGTCCGAAACGCACTTCGAATCAAAAAAGTAGGTCATGCAGGCACACTTGATCCTTTAGCCACGGGATTACTCATTGTTTGCGCTGGAAAAATGACCAAGCAAATTGACTCATTTATGGGTCAAGAAAAGGAATATACGGGTACTTTCGTACTTGGATCCACGACTGATTCCTTTGATTTGGAGCAACCGGTTATCCCTGTGTCCGATCCTTCCCAGATTACTTTGGAACAAGTAAAGGAGGCGGTAGCTGAGCTTACCGGAGATATTTTGCAAATCCCTCCTATGCACTCAGCAATCAAGGTGGGCGGGAAGCGTGTCTATGAATCTGCCAGAAAAGGAAAGGATGTGAAAATGGATGCACGTCCGGTGACGGTAAGTGAATTTGAAATCATCAAGTTTGAAAATCCGGTTTTGGAGTTTAGAATTGTTTGCTCCAAAGGAACCTATATTCGAAGTCTAGCAAGGGATTTAGGCGAGAAATTGAATGTGGGAGCTTATATGAGTTCGCTTTGCAGAACAAGGATTGGTAATTTCAAACTCTCCGAAGCATGTAAGCTCCTGCCCTTGGTAGAAGAAATCAAAGCAAGAACAAATGAAAATCTATGAAGGCCTAAGTGATTTTCCCAAGCTCCACAACGCAGTGGTAACCAGTGGGACATTTGATGGAGTGCATTTGGGGCATCAGAAAATTCTTCGGCGAATCCGTGAAATAGCCCGCTCGTTCGATGGGGAAACTGTTTTAATTACTTTTTGGCCCCATCCCAGGTTAGTCCTGTATCCTGAGGAGCATAATCTTAGACTTTTGAGCACTTTTGAGGAGAAAGCCAAATTGCTTAGGGAATTTGGTATTGATCATTTGATCACGATTCCGTTCACTAAGGAATTTTCCCAGCTTACTTCCAAGGAGTTTATAGAATCCGTATTGGTGGAAAGGATCCAAACCAAAAAGCTGGTCATAGGATATGACCATCGTTTTGGAAAAAACCGGGAGGGAAGTTTTGGATACCTGAAAGCCCATCATGAGGAATATGGATTTGATCTGGAGGAGATCTCACGTCAGGACGTAGAAGATATTGGGGTTTCCAGCACAAAAATCCGACATGCATTGGAGACAGGAGATATTGCTACAGCTATCAATTATCTGGGCAGACCCTATGAGCTGAATGGTTTGGTGATCAAAGGTCAGCAGATCGGCAGATCTATCGGGTTTCCAACTGCAAACATCCATATACCCAACGATTACAAACTTATCCCCAAAGATGGCGTTTACGCAGTAGAGGCTTTGGTGAACGGAGCGCTTTATAAGGCCATGCTGAACATAGGAAACCGTCCTACGGTGAATGGTACCCAAAAAACTGTAGAGGCTAATTTATTCGATTTTCAAGGTGATCTGTACGATAAGCAGATTACGATTTACCTCAAAGCATTCCTTCGGGAAGAAAGAAAATTTGATGGATTGGAAGCATTGAAAGAACAACTTTTCATAGATCGTAAGAATGCCAAGAACTTGCTATAAACCCAAAAAATATGATCAACAAAACTGTAAAGAATGCTCATGAAGCTGTAGAAGACATCCCTAGCGACTGCATGCTGATGATGGGGGGATTTGGCCTGACTGGGATTCCCGAAAATTGTATTTCCGCCCTTCTGGAAAGGAATATTTCCGGATTGACCATTGTCTCAAATAATGCCGGCGTAGATGATTTCGGCATCGGTCTTCTGCTGAGAAAGCGAATGGTTAAAAAGATGATCTCGAGCTATGTAGGCGAAAACGCAGAGTTTGAAAGACAATTACTCAGTGGAGAACTGGAGGTAGACCTAATCCCCCAGGGTACCCTTGCAGAGCGGGTTCGCGCCGGCGGTGCAGGAATTCCTGCTTTCTTCACTCCTGCCGGAGTCGGTACAGAAGTAGCTGAAGGTAAGGAGTCACGGGAATTTGATGGTAAAATGTATCTGTTGGAAAGTTGGCTGAAAGCTGATTTTTCCATCGTGAAAGCCTGGAAAGGCGATACCGCAGGGAATTTGATTTTCAAGGGAACAGCCCGGAATTTTAATCCTATGATGGCTGCGGCAGGAAAGATTTGCATTGCAGAAGTAGAAGAATTGGTTCAGGCAGGAGAGTTGCATCCCAATGAGATCCATACTCCGGGGATCTATGTGCAACGAATCTTTCAAGGAGAGAATTACCAGAAGCGGATAGAGCAGAGGACAGTCTCAAGCTAGAAGAAAGGCAACGTAAATTCAATTTTTCTTCATCCATAGACTTAAAATCAACCCAAAATGCTTACAAAAGATCAAATAGCCAGGAGAATCGCCAAAGAGGTGAAAAATGGGCAATACATAAATCTAGGGATAGGCATCCCAACCTTAGTGGCCAACTACATTCCCGATGAGCTGGAAGTGGTTCTTCAATCTGAAAATGGACTACTTGGAATTGGCCCCTTCCCTACAGAGGATCAAATCGACCCCGATCTTATCAATGCTGGGAAGCAGACTGTAACGATGGTCAAAGGTTCGGCACTTTTCAACTCTGCTGAATCTTTCGCCATGATTCGGGGCGGACATGTACACCTGACTATTCTCGGTGCTATGGAAGTGTCTCAAAATGGCGACATAGCCAATTGGAAAATCCCCGGTAAGATGGTCAAAGGCATGGGGGGAGCGATGGATCTTGTCGCCTCTGCTGACAATATTATTGTAGCAATGCAACATTGTTCGCGGTCAGGCGAATCCAAACTTCTTACAGAATGCTCACTTCCTATCACGGGACTTCGCTGTGTAAAAAAGATAGTGACTGACCTGGCTGTCTTGGAAATTTCCCCTGATGGAGGTTTTATACTTCAGGAAAGAGCACCTGGTGTTTCAGTGGAAGAAATCAAGGAGAAAACCGCAGGTAAACTTATCATTGGCGGTGAAGTTCCCGAAATGGTTTTTGAATAAAACCTGCAAAAATGAACCCAGAGGATGCTATTAAAGTTAACCTGATTAATTTTGTAGAAAAACAGAGGGTTCGAAGGAATCAAAATATAAAGTATGAAAAATTCAGAGATTAAATTCCAGGTTGATTTAGATGAAAACAGTTTTCCCAAAGCGATCAAATGGGATGCTTCGGATAAAGAAGGTGCAGGTCTGGAAGATACTAAGAGCATTAGTCTTAACGTCTGGGACAATCTAAACCACAGCACACTCCGTATTGATCTATGGACTGAGGAAATGTCAGTCGTGGAGATGAAGCGTTTCTACATAGATATTCTGGGGGGAATGGCACAAACGATCTTGAACAGCACCGCTGACGAGTACATGTCCGAAGAGATCAAAGAGTTATGCGACCGTCTGGTCAGACACGTAAATGAAGAAAACAAAAATGGATAATTTTCAACACTGATTTATCAAAAAGCCCGGCACATGCCGGGCTTTTTTGCTAGGGTTTCACCTCCATGTAAAAAAACAGTAGTTTTTGGATTTTTTAACAAACTAGGCGAAGTGATCTGAGATCAATAATAAACTAGTGCTTTCATTTTATAATTTTTATTTATAGGTAGAAGTTTCCTTCTCAATCGATTTTCCTGTTAGTCTTAACCATGATATATTTTAGTAATAAAACGACAAATGTTCATTTTTTAGGCTATTTTTCGTCAAATAACAACGAAATATCAGTCCATATTTATAGACCCTATAACTAAAAAACAGTAAGCCTATGAGCAATTTTACAACTAAAATCAGAATGTCAGTATTTCTGGTGACAGTCTTGGTTTCCCTAACAGCAGGTAAAGTTATTGGCCAGACCGTAATAGCTGGAACAGTGACCGACGCAGATACCAAAGAGACTTTAGTAGGAGTCAACATCTTGGTAAAAGGTAAAGTAATCGGAACAATCTCTGACCTTTCGGGAAAATACAATCTGAATGTAAATCAGGAACCTCCTTTTACATTGGTTTTTTCCATGATAGGCTATACTACCCAAGAAGTAGAAGTCAGTGGGACGCAAAGCAACCTCGACATCCAACTTGCTGAAACTTCAATTCTTGGTCAAGAGATCGTTGTATCTGCTTCGAGGGTTGAGGAAAGTGTGCTGCAATCGCCGGTTTCGGTGGAAAAAATGGATATCATCGCAATCCGTGACGCCCCGCAGGCAAGTTTCTACGATGCGATCAATAACATGAAAGGTGTGGAAATGAGTACGCAGTCTCTGCTATTCAAATCTTTCAATACACGAGGATTCAATGCTAACGGTAACGTGAGAACCGTGCAGCTTATCGATGGAATGGACAACCAGGCTCCTGGCCTAAACTTCTCAGTGGGTAACATTGTAGGTATCTCAGAACTGGACTTGGAAAGTGTAGAATTACTTCCAGGTGCTTCTTCAGCACTCTATGGGCCCAATGCCATCAACGGTATTTTGCTGATGAACTCAAAAAGCCCATTTCTGTACCAGGGGCTTTCAGCCAGTGTGAAAACCGGCATTATGGATGAAAGCGATAGATCTAAATCGGCTACCGGTTTTTACAATTTCAGTGCAAGATATGCCAAAGCTATCAGTGATAAGTTTGCCTTTAAAGTGAACTTTGAATACTTAAAGGCTGATGATTGGCAGGCAAATGACTTTAGGGATCAATCCCTTCTCAATGGTTCTACTATAGAAAGCGGGAACCCGGGCAACAACCCCGCTTACAATGGGGTGAATAGTTACGGTGATGAAACCAATGTAAATATGCTATCAGTGGCGCAGTCTATGGTAGCAGCAGGAGTTCTTCCAGAAGCAGCTCTTTCTTTAATTCCAAGCATGGCTGTTTCGAGAACGGGTTATCTGGAGAGAGATCTTGCTGATTATGGCACCAAATCTATAAAACTCAATGCCGCACTTCATTACAGAATCAACGATAATATAGAGGCTGTCCTTCAGGGCAATCTGGGCTTTGGGACAACAGTCTATACCGGAGCTGACAGATATTCTCTCAAAGATTTTACCATGGGACAATACAAAGCAGAATTAAGGGCGTCCAATTGGTATTTGAGAGCATATACTACTCAAGAGCGTTCAGGTGATGCATTTGCAGTGGGAACTGCCGCTCAGGGTATCAACGAAGCGTGGAAAGCAAGTACTCAATGGTTTCCCGAATACGTTGGGGCTTATGCCCAGGCTATTGGTGGGGGACTTCCAGCAGATCAGGCTCACTTAGCTGCTAGAGCTTTTGCAGATCAAGGAAGGTATATGCCAGGAACTGCAGAATTTCAGAATGCATTGAATGATGTTACCTCCCGCCCTATCCCAGGTGACCAAAATGGTGTTGGGGCGAAATTTGTAGACAGCAGTAATCTGTATCATTTTGAGGGATCCTATAATTTGTCGGAGCAAATCAGTTTTGCAGAGTTCGTGGTTGGAGCCAACTATAGAATTTATGACTTGAATTCAAACGGTACGATTTTCGCCTTGGATGAAAACGGAGATGAGTTCAATATCAATGAATATGGAGGATATATTCAGGGTTCCAAGAAGTTCTTTAGCGATAAATTCAAACTGACAGCATCTGCCCGGTACGATAAAAACGAAAACTTTTCCGGACAATGGTCGCCAAGAGTTTCAGGGGTATTCACAGAGGGAAACCATAATTTCCGAGCTTCATACCAAACTGGTTTCCGTATTCCGACCAACCAAGATCAGTACATTGACCTGAACACTCCACAGGCTCGACTGATCGGAGGATTGCCTTTCTTTGCAGACCGATATAACCTACGTGCGAATTCAGGCTATACGCTTGCTACTGTAACTAATTATGGAGCTGCTGTTCAACAATCGACTCTGGATCCTGCAATTCAAGCTCAGGCACAAGCTATAGTTCAGCAACAAGTTGAAGCTGGATTGATAGATCCTTCTGAGGCACCTGCCGCAGTAATCCAAACGGTAGGATTTCTGGCAGCAGGAGCAAATTTAGAACTTTTACAACCCTACGAAATCGAGGAGTTCAAACCTGAACGGGTAAAATCTTTTGAAGTCGGTTACAAGGGAATTTGGGGTCAAAACCTTTTGGTAGATGCCTATGCCTATTTCAATAGATTTGAAAACTTCAATGGAAGCCAGGTATTGGTTCAAGATGCATCTGATGCAGGTCTTCAGGGGCCAAATGCCCTTACAGGCCTAAATCTAATAGGTGTTGGCCCAGGTGGAAGAAATGTTTATTCCACGCCCGTAAACAGAGCTGAAATCATCAAATCATGGGGCTGGGCAGCCAGCTTAGATTACAGGCTTCCAAAAGGGTATACAATAGGGGGAAATGTATCTTACAATACGCTTTCCAATTTAGATGAGCTGGCAGAGACTGGATTTCAGCCTAGCTTCAATACTCCAGAATATCGATATGTGTTGAATTTTGCGAACAGAGAAGTCATAGATAATCTTGGGTTCGCATTGGCTTACAGATGGCAAGGTGAGTTTGTTTGGCAATCCTCTTTTGTCAGTCCTGCAGTTTCTACGCAGCAACTTTCTGTAATTCCGTCCTATGGCACATTTGATGCCCAGGTGAGTTATAAACTGAAAAGCATTAAGTCAATCTTGAAAATAGGTGGCTCAAATCTATTCAGCAAAGGATATACCCAGGCATGGGGCAATCCAACTGTTGGTACCATGTACTTTGTAAGCTTGACCTTTGATGAATTCCTAAATTAACAACTGATATAATCCAATTACCTGAGAGCCACCTAGAAATTTCCGGATGGCTCTTTTGTTTTTACTTCATGAAAATATTCCCGATTAAAAATCCTGGAATAAATAATTGCCGGTACCTGGTCACTTCTTCCATAGCTAACCCAGTCAATCGATGATTTGGATGCCCATCTCCGCAGTGTACATTTTAGCTAGCTACTCCCCTGAGTACTTCCCTGCTGTTTCCGCAGCCTCTCCTTTTGCAAAACAGGCCAAAATAATGCCCTGCATCTATCTTTTTCATCAACGTCCCTGACACTGTCACTTCATCATCTGAATGTGGGAAAAATGCCAGAATAGTCCATCGCATTGGAATAGTAACTCACGCCGCGGAATGTCTGAGTCATCCAACTGAGACTTTCCCCTTCGATCAAAATCAAAGGGATCATCACAAAAATGATGATCCCTTTGATTATTAAACTGATAATCAGTTTTCTCACTCCCACTCCTTAGTCATGGTGCTAAGGAAACTTAGCAAATCTCTGATTTCTCTTTTGCTAAGAAGCGCCTTCATATCCGGCATACTTGACGGTGAGTCTGTACGCTCAGCGATACTGCTATTCATGATCAACGTATCCGGCTTAGCTCCTACTTTCATCACCAATCCCTCAGCTTTTTCCTCCATCAAAGTTCCATTCACAGCTGTTCCATCTTTCAATTTCAGCTGAACAAAACCAAAGCCCGGGGCCAAACGCTTACTTGGATCGATCAATGCTTCGAGAAGTTCGGTCTTGGTAACTCTATTGGCTACGCCATTCAAGTGCGGTCCGGCAACACCCCCCATATCATCATAACCATGGCAACGGATACATTGGGCAGTTTGGTTTTGGAAGAATATATTCCTTCCAGCTCTAACGCTACCTCCTTCGAGCGCACCACTATAAAGTGCCACCAAGTTTCCTTGGGTTCGCTCCTCCTGAATTTTGTCATATTTTGCCCTCAAATCGGCAGATCCTGTTTTGTCTATAGCTTCTTCCAGTTCAATCAATACTTCATTTGGAAGTTTTTCTTTGGACAAATCATCCAAAAGTGTATTCCAAAGCGGGAGTTCAGCCGAATTTTCAAGATTGCCAAGACTTAAGAGTGCTGCCTGCTTTTCAGCTGTAGTTCTATTCTGTATCACATCCTGAAGCAAGCTAACCATCAAATCCTGCGATATATCAGTTTTGGTCAGTAGATCCAGGCCTACCACACGTACCGCCCTGGAGTCGTCTTTCATTGCTATTTCTATAGGTTCAGAGATAGACCCAGGGTTTGCCTCTGCCAGCGCCAAAACCGCAGCTACACGGACATTTTCAGATTGATCATTTTTCAGAAGGGAAACCAGTTTGGATTCAGCATCAGCAATCTTTAATTTGCCAATTGCTTTCACACCGGCGACTCTGACTTCTTCATTTCTATCATTGAGCGACCCTATCAATGTTTCTTTTACAGAGGCCTGGATAGGTGCAAGATCTCTTTCTACGCTCCCCCGATTTCTGCCATCCACGCGATCGAGCACGGAAGGTCTTGCCCAGGTGCCCAAGGTGGCAATTGCTTCTGCCTTTAGTATAGGGTTGACTCCCTGCTTTGCGATATATGCCTTCAGGTTGTCCATTGTTTTTTGTGTACCCACACGAAGGTTTGCGTTGATCGCTCTTCTGATCAAGGGTTCATTTTCGAAGCTAGTAGTCACCAATAAATCTCCCAAAGCCGGAAGTGCGCCTTCTATAGAGAAATCATCATTAATTGCTCTTGCAGCTTCTGTGACGATGTATTCATCTTCGTCAGCTAGAAATGCAGTTATTCCCGGATCTGCCATTCTTCGCAGCGCCAAAACTGCTCCGAGGCGAACTGCATTTGAAGGATGGGAGGCTAGCGCAATAACCGGTTCTTTCTTGTTGATTCGTGCCAACGCCAAACTTGCAGCGTGGCGTAAAAATGCATCTTCGTCATTATTGGCTTCTAATACGTTTATCAAACCATCGATTGCGGGCTCATAAGCTATTCTTCCCAAAGCTTCTGAAGCGAAAAACCTTACCCTGATTTCAGTATCAGTCAGTAAAGGCAAAAGTGCGTCCCCCGCTTTGGCATATTTAATATCTCCTAGCCATTTGGCAGCTTGTGCCCTGATTTCAGGATCCTGGTCTTTCAGAAGAGGAACAATAGCATCAGCATAGTCCATTTTCTCCATTCTAGCCAATTGGCTTATGCCTACAATTCCATGAATTCTGGCGAACTGATTAGATTTCTGTGAAATTGCGGACTGGAAAACTTTCGCCCCATCCTCTCCTCTTTTTGCCAATTCAAACTGGGCTTTCCTTCTGATTCTCATGTCCCCATCAGCCAAATAATCACCAAGAGCTTCATCAGTAAGTGTTTTGAAATCAGTTTTCATCACCTGGGCTGTGATCTTTCTAGCTTCCCAGTTTACACCTCCCTCATCTTCTATTTTCCAGACTCTGCCATAGTTTTTCGTGTTCCATCCATCTATCCAGTCAGCAAAATAAAGGGATCCATCAGGTCCAAAATCCAAGCCAGTCGCCAGCACACCTGACATGATATTCTCAGTTTGGGACATTTTAAAAGAAGCTCCATCTGGTTCTAGCTTGAAAGCGTGAATCCCTGACCTTGTGGGATTTCCTACAAAAGAGGCAACGAAAAAGGTGTTTTTCCACTTCTCGGCTAAAGCAGTTCCAGGATTATATACCATTCCTGTAGGTCCATTGATATAATTCTGGATTGGCGGTGTGATATAGGCCGCCTGACCTTCATGCCTAGGGATATAAAGTTTTTCGTCCATCCACACTTTGTAGGTATTATTGTCCGGGTCACGGTATTTTCCAAATTGCCAGTTGGTTCTCCATCCAGTATCCGAACCGTTCACCAAATATACCAGCCGTTCACTTTCCCCACCATGATCTCCATCGTTATCCACTGAAATCAGGTTGTTATAAGCATCAAAAGTAAATTCATGTGTGTTTCTTACCCCCATAGCGAAAATCTCAAAATCGCTTCCATCCGGGTTTGAGCGGGCTACTACTCCTCTATTAGGATACTTCCATTCTGTGCCATCCGGTCCCACACCGTTAAAGCCAATATCTCCGATACCCCAGTAAATTCTTCCATCAGGACCTTGTTCAAGCCCAGACATTCCATGTCCTCCAAAACCGATATGAATTCCATAACCATGTGATATAGATTCTTTTTCATCCATTATCCCATCACCATTTTTGTCGGTAAGCCTCCATACATCAGGACCAACTCCAACAAATAAGTTCTCATCCAATTTCAGCAAAGCCCCGGCCACGTCCGTAGTCACATCATTGAAATCCTGGACCATCATCTGTGAATAGTCTGCAAGACCATCTCCATTTCTGTCTTCAAGCCTGTAGAGCTCTTCACGCTCTACGGTCATATCCCGCCAGTCATGCGAGCCATCGCCATTCACATCATCCAGCCAAGTATTTTTATCAGACATCTCAGGAGAGAGCGTCTTTTGTAGAAAAGCTCTTTTTTCTTCGATAGTTTGAAGACTTATCGACTCTATTTCCCATTCTTGATGTCCTCTAATATCAAATTCAGAGTTTTTCTGGCGGTTTGTTCGTGTATAATATAAGCTACCATCATCGGTAACCTGAATGGAAATAGGATCATATACCAAAGAGTCAACTGCCCACAGCGAAAGTTTAAGGCCCGGACTAAGCGTAGGGTTAATCCCTCCTTCGGCCGCTTTTACCATAGGAGCAATTTCTTCCTTGGTTAAGGTTCTTTCCCGTAGATCTACTTTCTCGCTCTTACTACAGGAAATTAAAAGAGGAATAGCAGCTGCCAAAATTATTTTGGCATAGTGATGTTTAATTTTGGGTTGAGGCATAGGTTAATTTTATTATTCCAATCTTGAAATTAACAAAATTAAAAATGGCTTTTCCGCCATTAGTCAAAAAGCTTATTAAAACAAAAAACCCGATCACAGATCGGGCTTTTGTTCACTTTAACCACTAACAACCATAAAACAAAAATAGCTTAAGACAAAGCGGGGATTGAGCTTTAATGTCTTGGTAGTCGGTACGGGAATCGAACCCGTGTTTTATCCGTGAAAGGGATACGTCCTAACCCCTAGACGAACCGACCATAAGAAATCAAAAATATTCACAACTTCCTGAAATTCAGGCGACAATGTAGTCGGTACGGGAATCGAACCCGTGTTTTATCCGTGAAAGGGATACGTCCTAACCCCTAGACGAACCGACCATTAATGACCTTGAAAAACTTGCTTTTTCAAATGGTTGTGCAAATATAGAGGGTTATGTTTTTAAAACCAATTTGGCTTCAAAAATTTCTTTTGATTTACCTTAAAAAGCTGATCCAAAAGGAATAAAATTTTATTGGAAGTGTTTGCTGTTGATTTTCCTATTTTTGATTTCCAATTAGAAAGTTTCCAATGAAATCAACCAACGACATCAGAATTGCCATAAATGGTTTTGGACGGATCGGCAGATATACAGCTAAGTTAATCCTGGAGAAAAAGGGATTTAAACTTGTGGCTATAAACGATTTAGCAGATAATACGGCCATTTCACATTTACTTAAATACGATTCTATTCACGGCAAATCAGAAAATAAAATAATGCTTCAAAACAGTGTTTTGAAAGTTAATGAAGATGAAATTCAACTATTTGGCCAAGCTGATCCTGAAAAACTTCCATGGAAAGATCTGGATATAGATATCGTCATCGAATGTACAGGAAGGTTTACAGACAGGACTGGCTCTGAAAAGCATTTGACAGCGGGTGCGAAAAAAGTAATCATCTCTGCCCCTTCTTTGGATGCCACTATCAAAATGATCGTATTAGGCGTTAATGATTCCATTTTGACAGGCAATGAAAGAATCGTTTCCAATGCTTCCTGCACTACAAACTGTCTGGCCCCCATGGTGAAAGTACTGGATGATAATTTTGGAGTGGTGAAAGGTTTTGCTTCTACTGTGCACTCGTATACCAATGATCAGAATCTTCATGATGCCCCCCATCGCGATTTACGACGTGCCAGAGCGGCGGCATATTCTATTATTCCAACGACCACTAATGCAGGCAAAGCTTTAGATGAAATATTACCGGATTTGGCAGGAAAGATTGAAGCTTCTGCAATGCGTGTACCTGTTCCGGATGGTTCATTGACTGATATGATCGTGGAGCTAAAGCAGGAGGTTTCTGAAGAGCAGATCAACAAGGTATTCAAAGATGCGAGCAAGGGGTACCTAAGAGGCTATCTCGAGGTAGAGGACTCTCCTATCGTATCTATTGATATCATAGGAAATCCACATTCCTGTATCATAGACTCTGCGCTTACGTCTGCCAAAGGTACGATGATCAAGCTTGTGGGCTGGTATGATAATGAAGCAGGCTACGCCAACCGATTGGTCGACCTTGCCCGCTTGATTTCTGGGAAATAAACTGATTTTATGCTTTTACTCGATTTAGAGAAAGAAGCTTCACCACAAAGTTTGGTAAGTTTCCTTTCTTTTTGCGTTCTCCGAGATTGAGATACCAACCAAGTTTCTCCATTATAGGTACCTTGAACGTTTCCACCATCTCTATGAGCGTTCCATCCGGGTCTTCCAAATAGGAGAATCTCCCGGCAGCTTTGCCCATGTCAAATTCATTTTGACTATCTACGGTAAGCTCTATACCGTCTTTGGCCATCCTTTCCTTGATATCACTCATACCGTTGACATCAAAGCATACATGGATAAACCCTAAATCTCCCCAGTTTCTGTTTTCAAAGGCCCGGTTTCTAGGCTGGTTTTTTGTCTCTATCAATTCAATCTGTGTTTGACAAAATAGCTTTCCAAAAGCCCCGGTCATAACGGAGGATCCTTGAAGGATTGCTCTTCTATATTCTGAATTTCCTTCTCCTACCTGAGCAAAATCTTCCCATATACCGATTTTATCACATAAGATTTCGGTCTGCATTAAATGCTTTTGATAAACAGGCAGTGCGTCATCAACAGAAGATACTCCAATGACCACCCCTAAGACCCCGCCGGTAAGGTCATTATTTTTACTAAACCACGAACCGTTTTCAATCAATTCAAACGTGTTGCCATACGGGTCTTTTATGTAAAAATGCCAAACACCCAGGGGGTTTTTCACAGGCTTTCCAAGCATAGAAGCTCCCATATTTGTTAAATGTGCATACGTCTTCTGAATATCATGACAGCGCATTTTTACCGCCAAAATCCCCAGATCTTTCCATGAAAGTTCTTCCTCAGCGGCAAGAGGTTCTTTCGAAGTATATTGCCAGATTTCAAATCCACCTCCCCCCTGCATATTCAAGGCAAGAATTGCGTGTCTGCTTTCTACTTTGCCAGAAGTGTAACGAGTCATTAACTTTGCCTCAGCACTGTCCTGAAATATCGGTACATCCATCTTAAATGCTTTCCTGTACCAAGCCCATGCCTGGTTTGCATCTTTTACTCCTATCCCTACTTGCTGGATACCATTAATTGTCGCTTGATTCATTCAACTACTGTTATGCTTTTACTTCTTTTGGTTTAAAAGATTTAAATATAAACTTTTGATCGAAGCTGGCTTAACTTTTAACAAAAAAAGAGAAAAAGCCACAAAATTAGCAAGCTGGACTTTCAGCCAATTTGTTGAGCTGTATTTGCGTGCCGAGACTATCATTTCATTTGGAAGGACGTGGAAATCAGATTTTTCACGAATCCTACGCACCAGTTCAAAGTCTTCCATGATGCAAAATGACTCATCAAATCCTCCTAAGGAGACGAAAAAGGTTTTCTGGATAAATAAACTTTGATCGCCACCTCCCGAAAATATCCCATTAAACCGTGTAAACCAGGAATTAACTTTCAGAAGATTGCTTTCGGGATCAAACCTGTATCGAAAGCAACCTGCTTGTTTTCCAATTGCTACATGGGCCAGAATTATTTTTGTAAATTCCCTGTGTGGTCTGGTGTCCGCATGGATAAAGTATAAAATATCACCATTTGCATGCTGTGCACCCAGGTTTAATTGCACAGCCCGGTTACAGATGGGTGATTGGATTACTGACGCTCCCAACTTCTTGGCCAGAACGGTGGAATTGTCTTTAGAACCTCCGTCTACCACAATAATTTCAAGAATCAGTCCACTGCCATAATTTTGAAGATAAGGAAGCAGTTCTTCTAAGTTCTCTTCCTCATCCAGGCATGGAATTATTACAGAAATTTTGCTTGCATCAGTCAACTCTACGTTTTATTGAGTAATTCTTTATGTTGTTTTCCAAAATTACTTTTTGCAAAACACCATCTTCATAGTAAAAGCGATTCATATTTCCGTTCACATCAATCTCATAAACTCCTTGTTCTATTTCCCGCACGGTAGTCAGCATCCCGAAATTCTCAGAGATCAGGATATCGCCAGCTTTGGGTTCATGAAAATACAACCGCGCAGTACTGGCATTGATAGCCTGATTAATTGGATCTTCATTATGAAATTTATAGGAGTTGGCATCTACATCATAGTGATCCTTATTCCACATGACCGTGGTCAAAAAATTCCCCCTATTTGAATCTGAATTTGTAGTTGCTTTCATCAACTGGCCTTTTTCATAATGGGCTTTCTGAAGGAATTCCACATGGATTTTTCCAAAGAACCAGAATTCTACTTTACTGTGAATCTGATAATCTTCACCTTTTGAAGAGGTAGTTTTATCCGCCTGCATACTGCCAATCGTGAAACCAGCCAACACGATGTCATAATTATTCGTTTGGGTCTGACTGAAGCTATCCAACCAGGATCCAAAAAACAGAATAAGGAAGGTTATAATAAAATTTGCTGGTTTATAGCTTTTTAGCGGCATAAATCTCTATTAAGAAATTAAGGGAATGATTCTATATTTTTTCAACGAACAACAGCTGAAGTAAGATTTGACTTGCAGTATAATTAATCCAAAACTTAATGAAATGTAAAGGTTAAAATTTATCCTTAAACCTATTCCAGTCCTCTGCAACATCCACATCAGAAAGCGTAGGCAGCAAAGCAAAGGGAATATCATTTTGGGTCAAATAATCCTTGGTCAGCCCCGTCACCCGATCTGTACTCCAGGGAATTCCTTCAAATAAACCCGGAATAAATCTTCGCATTCCCAGCAGGTAATAGCCGCCATCATCAGCAGGGCCGATTACTACCTCATGTTTATCCAGCTTTTCGAATGCCTCAGAGATGAGTTCTGATGTAATCTCTGCACAATCCGTTCCTATTATTACCAATCGGTCAAATTTCTGTTCAAAAAGCTGCTGAAATGCATTACTCATTTTCTTTCCTAGATCCGGACCTGACTGCAATTCAAATCTATAGTTTTTTGGATACTTAGTTAAGTTTGATTCTAGATGATCCGAGAAAAATAAGATTTTCTGGGCTTCATTTTGAGAAACTACCTTATGTGTGTATTCCACCAAAAGACCATAAGCCTCAAAAGCCGACTGATCACCGATCGTAGCTGCTAGCCTAGTTTTGACTTTACCCAGCTGCGCATTTTTCTGGAAAATCACTATCCCTTCTTTCATACTAGGTAGTAGTCCCCCCGCAACTTGAACCTGCACCAGCTGTACAGCCGAAGCAGTGATTTTTGACGATAATTTCCCGTTCTGTCAGCGATCTCTCATTCCAATCTCTGATGTGCCGGGAATCCTTAGAGTTCACTTTTAGCTCCAGCATCTGATTGAAATCGCAATCATACAGATATCCATCCCAGCCCACTGATATAGTGTTTCTGCACATAACTCCTTTGGCAGCGGCAGGATTGAAGCTGTCAATCAGTTTCTCCATGTAGGACTCGTAATTATTGCTTCTTAGCAGATACTCTAAGAATCGGCTAATCGGAAGATTGGTAATGGTGAAAAGAGAGTTGAATGTAATCCCAAATTTATCGGTTAGTCTCTTCTTAAACTCTGCCTCCAGGCCGCTTTGAGCCGCTGGCATAAAAGCTCCTGATGGGTTGTAGACCAGATTTAAAACCAATCCTGTTCCTTCAATTCCATATCCTTGTTCATTAAGGAGCTTTAGTGCTTTGATTGATTTATCAAAAACTCCATCTCCCCGCTGGGAATCAGTTTTCATTGCCGTGAAATAGGGCAAAGAAGATGCAATTTCTATTCTATGCTTTCTATAGAACTCCGGTAGATCGTGGTATTTAGGATTGGCCAGAATAATAGTAAGATTGCAGCGTACAATTAGTGTTACCTCCGGATCAATAGCCCGGATGGCTTCTACAAACCACCGGAAATACGGGTTCATTTCAGGTGCCCCTCCAGTCAGATCAATTGTGGCTATTTTATGGCTTTTAATGACTTCAAGGCATTCCTGCATGGTAGCCTGGCCCATGATCTCTTTGCGGTCAGGTCCCGCATCTACGTGGCAATGCCTGCAAAGCTGGTTACACATCTTGCCCAGATTAATCTGCAAAATTTCGATCCTGGTTGGTTTTAAAGGGAAAAGGTCTGTTTTTTCCAATTCCTTGGCAAAACGATCTCCTGAAAATCCGGACCTATCGGATTCCAACAGTTTGATCTCTGCTTCTGAACTGGATAATAGATGGTCTTGTGCTTTAAGAGACTTCATCGATTACATAGAAATTTCTTTGACTTTATTCATCATCTGGGTAGCATGCACGAGAGAGGCACCTCCTCTGATAGCTGCCGCCACATGAACAGCTTCCATCATCTGCTCCTGGTCGCAGCCTTTTTCCATAGTGTCTGTAGTGTATGCATCGATACAATACGGGCACTGGATAGTATGTGCCACTGCGAGTGCTATTAGGGATTTTTCACGTGCGGTAAGCGCGCCTTCGGCAAAGACTTCACCATAATAATCAAAAAATTTGTCTGCTAGTGGTTTTTGAAACTCGCCTATTTTGCCAAAATTCTTTAAGTCCTCAGGGTTGTAATAAGTTTTCATGGATGCTTTGGTTTTAGTTTAAATTACGAAGTAAGAGCATTCGTTGGACTTACAACCGACTTTTTCAAAAATGGGTTTAGGTTCTGCGGTTTTTTCAGAAAGATTTAGAAAAAACAGGAACTGAAAAACACCCTGCATGTTATATTGGACGTATATAAAGCAGAACTTTTAAACAATAAACAAAATGGCATTACGACTAGGCGATGTGGCCCCGAATTTTACGGCCGATACCACAGAAGGAAAAATTGACTTTTACGAGTATTTAGGGGATGGATGGGGAATTCTATTTTCCCACCCTGCCGATTATACTCCGGTGTGCACTACAGAACTGGGAGCTGTGGCAAAACTCAGAGATGAATTTGCGAAACGAAACACGAAAGTTATGGCACTGAGTGTGGATGGTTTGGAAAGCCACAAGGGCTGGATTTCGGATATCAACGAGACCCAAAATTGCGAAGTGAACTTTCCTATCATCGCAGATCAAGACCGAAAGATCGCTGATCTGTACGATATGATCCATCCTAATTCTAATGAGAATTTCACTGTCCGCTCAGTATTTGTGATCGGAAACGATAAGAAAATCAAACTTATCATCACTTATCCGGCGAGTACGGGAAGGAATTTCGATGAATTGCTCCGGGTAATCGATTCGCTTCAACTGACAGCAAATTATTCAGTGGCCACCCCTGCTAACTGGAAGCAAGGTGAAGATGTGGTAATTGCTCCAGCAATTAAAGATGAAGACATTCCTGCCAAATTCCCAAAAGGCCACAAAGTGGTAAGACCTTACTTGAGGACCACTCCTCAACCAGACTTATAATTGGCTAACTATCAACTAAAAAAGGCTTTGTATCGAAAGCCTTTTTTAGTTTGTGCATGTTTGAAATTTCACGATTCAATCAGAAGAAAGTTTGCTTTAGCTGCACCTGATCTCACCGACTTCGCATACTGATATCCTTCTGAATTATACCAAGCCGTGGCTTTTTCCTTCGTTGGAAACTGAAGCATTACCAATCGCTCGTGGTTCCACTCTCCTTCCAAAACAGTCACAGGCTGGCCACGGAGAACAAACTTCCCACCATAAGCTAAAACGGTAGCGGGAGTCAATTCTTTATACGCATTATACTTTTCCGGATCTGTGATATCAACTTCAACTATTACAAATGCAGGCATAAAATCTAGTTTTGTTCAGGGTGAATTTACTTTAAATATAGTGATCATTCAAACCCAACCCCAGCTGCAAACCTCGCTTTTGCAAAGGCGATTTTTCGCTTGGTGAAAAGTTCGTTTAACGTAACACGGGAACTGAAAACCGATACCTCTCTACTATTCACCAGAAACAAGCTGCTTTCACCAATTTCAAATCTCCTCAATTCACCTTGGAGTAGCATTTCCAAAGCGGTTACATTTTGGATATATGTAGTAATCTGAGCGTTGAGTGTGTTCCAATTGTTCAGTTCGTTTTCTAGTTTTGTACGGATTTGAAGCTCCTTAAGCTCTCTGGAATTTTCTTTGAAGTCTATTTTAGCCTCTACCAGTCGAGTCTCGCCCCTTGCTTTGCGCCACATCAATGGCGTGTAAACTGAAAGCCCCCATTTGTAATTATTCTCAAAAAAGCCTGTCTGATCAAATTGATTTAATTCTTCTGAGAGAAAATTGTACTTGAGCTTTACTACAGGAATGATCTGCTGGGCTTTGAGCCTTCTATCTACATCCAGGCCGGCTAATTCATAGTCTACCAGTCTTAGCTCTGGGTGATCGGCAACCAGAATCCGTAGTTCCTCCTGGTTAAGGGTTAAAGGCTCATCTGAGCCCAATTGCTCAGGGACAGTCTGTATACCTAGGGCAATTGGATTTCCAGAATCATCCCATAGGAAATTGTTGAGCTCTTGGGTTCTTAGGAAAAGCTCATTTTCCGCTTTTTGGAGATTAAACGTTCTGTTCAAAAGCTGTGTGGCCGCTTCTACGGTGTCAATAGCCGGAAAATCTCCCTGCTCATAACTTATTTTAACTGCCTGGAACCTCGCTTTGGCAAGTTCCACTCCTTCTTCCTGTAAGGTTCTGTTTGCATAGGCCAGAGACCAGTTCCAATAAGTACCAGTTGCTTGGAGGTATAATTCATTCAGCATCCTTTTGCGATCTGATTCGGTGGATTGCTGATAAATCTGGGCTTTCCTTAATCCCGCTCTTCTATCATCCATTAGCAACCCTTGTCCAAGGTTAACTGAAGCTCCTGCCGATAACAGCCCACCATCTGGTACAGCGTTTTCTGGATTGAGGTATTGCCCTGAATTCTGCTCATATAGCCCATTCAGTTCAATCCCCGCCCAGGTCGGAATAGAAATTCCCGCTTCCCGCTTATCGTAATAGGTCTTTTCGTCGTAGCTTTTCTTATCCAGATTGCCATATACTAATGGATCAAAGCCTCCCCTTGCCTTTCGGACTTCCATATCCCCCATGGTCAACAGAATATCTGCCTGTGCGGAAAGTGGGTGATATGCTTTTACCCATTCTATGTACCTGTCAAACGACAAGGTATCTGTATCCTGCGCATGAAGATTTATACTTCCGGCAATCAATAAAAAAGTAATGAGTATCTTTTTCATTTCTTCCCTTTTGCTATTTCTTCTTTCTGGATTCTGGTATAGTAATCTGCCGGGAAGCCGTTCAGCTGTCGCCAGATTTCATACCAAACAGGCACATCGTTGAGCAGCGCTATCCCATCAGCACCTGATCCCACGCGCAATGCCTCAGGCCAAGCTTCCTCCTCTGGGTCCTCAGCCACTAATACCCTATATTGATTGGTAGCTCCCGCATATTTGTCTATTGCTACGATTACACCTCCAAATGTGCCATTGGATAGTTTCGGCCATCCCGAGAAGACTATGGCAGGCCAACCATCAAAGATGAAACGTACTTTCTTGCCTACTACCATCAATGGTAAATCCACGGGTGAGATATACATCTCGACTGCCAGTTCTCCATTTGAAGGGACAATATTTACTATTTGGTCACCTTCTTTAATAGTCTCACCCAAACCTACCTGGATTGCTTCAGCAATAAAGCCATCCTGGGGAGCCAAGATGTACCTAAATCCAGTCCGGGCTTCATAGTTGGAATATTGGTTTTCAAGTTTGGAGGCCGACCCTTCTGCATCGTATTGGCTCGATTGAGCTGTGTACATATCTGATTCAGCCTTTGCTAGCTTATCCTTGAAATCATTGTCTATCGCATCCAGCTCCAGCTGGGCTGAAATCAAAGCATTTCTGCTGCTTAGCAAGCTGTTTTCTGCACTTATTACACTTGCCTGAACTTCCTGGAATTTTAACCGACGGGTTTCAAGGTCGGTAAGAGAGCGTAAACCCTCTTCGTAGAGCTTTTCTGCCCTGCCAAGTTGCTTTAACCCAATTTCATAATTGACTTTGGCTTGCTCAAAACGAATACTATCAGATTCAACCTGCAGCTCTGCCATTTCAAGTTTATTTCTGCCTTGTTCTTTTCTCAAAATGTTATTCCGCTTCAATGCGGCTATCTGACTCTCTAAAGCCTTCACTTTTTCCTTATAAGACAGCGCTGAAAGGTTTTTTGCTTCCACCTGCAGCTGCGTTCTCGGCAAAAGCAGCGAGTCAAAATATTCATCTTTCACCTCGGTAATGCTAACTATGGTATCGCCCTTACTCACAAAAACGCCTTCACTTACATACCATTTATCAATCCTGCCAGCGATCACAGAATGAATAGTCTGAGCACGATGTTGGGGCTGAAGCATTGTAACGTATCCCTTTGATCTGATATATTGGGTCCATGGAAGGAATAGCATAAGAAATACGACACAGCATGACACAAATAAAACCCTTACCCTTCTCTTCTTTTCTTCACTTGCCAAAGTCATTTTGAGGCTGACTGACTGCTCGAAAGGTCCCCGGTCTATGATTTTATTTTCGGAAATATTTAACATAGTCTTAAGAATTAAGGGTTAAAAAACTCTGATAACCTGCCTGGTTCCCCTGGTAAATTATGTGTCCTTTATCCATAACCACAACCTGATTAGCGTGCTCAATCACTTCCCTATCCTGGGTGACCATGACAAGTGTCCAGTTTCCCCCAAACAAATAATCTCTTACTCGGTCTTTCACGTCTTTATCTAAATGCTGTAGCGCATTTTCCAAAACCATAGCCTGGGGTTCTCCTACTAAAGCACGGGCCACCATAATTGCTTGTGCCATTTTTCGGGACAGCCCCCTTCCCTCGGGAAGAAGTATTGTTTCCATGTCGTCTGGTAGTTGGTAAACAAAGTTCTTTAATCCTACCAATTCAATAAGAAATGCCAGTTGTTTTTGATCAATATCCCGTCCCACCAAAATATTTTCGGCTATTGTCCCGTGGAAAATCTGCTGTAACTCCATGCAATCGCCGACCACTGACCTATATTTATCCAAATGAATCATGTCCAGGGGTAGATCATTGATTAAAATTTTTCCCTGATAGCTTTCATATAGCCCTGAAAAGAGCGCCAGCATAGC
Source organism: Algoriphagus resistens (assembly GCF_001442615.1). Taxonomy (GTDB): domain Bacteria; phylum Bacteroidota; class Bacteroidia; order Cytophagales; family Cyclobacteriaceae; genus Algoriphagus; species Algoriphagus resistens. The sequence continues at coordinate 292,706 of NZ_LMXN01000002.1, forward strand.
ACTTTTTCCACTTCCGCTTCTTCCTGTAATTACAGTCTTGGAACCAGGCTCGATGATAAGTGAAACTCCGTCTACAATGGGCTTGTTAACATCTCTAGGGTGAAAAACCAAGTTTTCCATTGCCAGTTTAATGCCTTTACGTTGGTTGGTTATATCTTTCGCATGCTCATCTACATCCTCCAGTTCCATGTCCATAACCTGGCCAAGTTTCTCTGAAGCTACCAGCGTATCGTACACTGTTTCCAAAGAAAGAATCAGCTTTTCTACAGCATTCACCACCATCACAATGATTACTTCCGCTGCTACGAATTGACCGATACTGATTTGCTCATTGATCAACAATAAACTTCCCGCTACTAATAAACTGGTTACAATCAGTACCTTAAAACCAATAAGCACCTTGTATTGAAATATCAAAACTGAAAAGTGATGGTTTCGAAAATCCACGTAGCGTGCCAGAAGCCTGTCTGCTCTCAGAATAGGTAGCTTTGAATTTCCCCCGACCAGCTTAAAGGTGTTGTGAGTCCTGCCAATTTCCTCTAACCAATAAGCCGTTTGATATTTATGGGTAGACTCTTTCATCGCAGTGGCCATTCCCTTTGGACTGGTGAAATAGAAAATCGTCAAAAGTATCAGGACCAGCACTATCCCAAAAAGAATAAAAGTAGCATGGTAAAATGACAATAATATGAGTCCAAAAATCACCTGAATCAATGCTGTTGAGTATTCCACTAGGATCTTGGAGACTCCTTTTTGGAGATTTACAGTATCGAAAAACCTATTAACAATCTCCGGAGCATAGCTTCCATGAAAAAGCTCGGATTTTATCTTAGGAAGTCTGTAAGCAAGGGAGAGGCCTGATTTGGCAAAAATCCTTTGCTGTATCTTCTCTGTAATCTGTAACTGGGAGATCTGTAGAAATCCCCCAAAAGCTATACCTGCAGCGACTATAAGTACGAGGATCACCCATGAAGTAGTAATCCTTCCTCCCAATACAAAGTTTAATATTGCCTGAATCCCAAGCGGCAGGGACAATGCCACCAGTCCATTCAAAATGGCATAAAAGTAGATGGAATACACTTGTTCCTTTTCCTCTTTCAACAGATTGAAAAACCGCTTCATTGGTGTGATTACCTTTGTTTTAATCATTTGAAATTGCCTTTACAATTAATTCTTCAAAAAAGACCAGTCGGTTTTCCGAGTCTAGCGATTGCTCGGTCATACCGGGTAAATGCCTGGCATTAAACGCATGAAGTAAACTAGACTCCATAACTGTATAAGCCAGCGTTTTAGGAAAAGGATACGTAGGGCTTATTTCCACTATCAATTCGGAAATCCGTCCTCCAAAACTATAAACCTGGGCAAAAATCCCATTTGCATGTTCTGTATCAACTGTTTTGGTCAGATAACCTTTCAGGGATTCATTGACTACAATACTGCGCAGATCCATTGGATTTATATGGATGTTTTTAGTGAATATAGGTCCATTCACCATGAGTTTCATTGCAATAGACAAGCGGGACTTACTACTTTTAAGATTCGCTGTAGCATACACATAATTTACTTCCATCCAGGCCCAATACCAAGCCGTAAGATAAAGGAGTAGCATATGCTTATTCTCAAAATAACGATAAATTGCCGCTTCGGTCACCCCGATATGTAAGGCCAGTTTCTTAAAAGTAAAGTGCTCCATCCCCAGATCCCGAATGAGTATGGCTCCTTCCTGTGCTATGGAACTCCCTAATTCTGAGCTAAAAGGTTCTTTCAGATAGAGGTTGTCATGTACCTCCATCTTCATATTGTTTAATAGATTCTCCATAGAAAAGATGTGTAACAAGCAAAGAAACGCGGAAACAGTAAAAAAGTTAACAAATCATCCAAAAAGTTAGTATTACTAACTTGAAATTTCAGTCTTATGATTTGGCAGATAGTCCGAGATTAAGAATTATATTTTCCGTTTATATAGTAATACCGTAAGGTTCAATAGCAAATAGATCAAAATCAGTCTAATACATTGAGTTCAAAGGCAACAAAAGATTGTCTTCTGGGCATAAATCCCCTGCCGCCAATAAATTCTAGCGATAATTCTCAGGGTAGACCAAACTCAGTCTACTCAAAGTTTAAAGCCATCCACAGCACTATATTCCACCCCGCCAAAACCCCCATTTGGCTGGTAAATGGATATACGGGGCGAATCAGCTACAGCGGGGAATAAGTTTGAGAAAATGGCTTTCGTCGGCCCGGCACCTACCATGTGTCCAGCAGAAGAAAGAAGAACAGGAAAAGCTGCTTTTAAAGAGATGCGATTAAATTTAATCCTTCACTCAAAAAGTAATCCGGTAAGATTTTTCGCCTTCCGTAAAATCAGGTATCTTATTTTCCAATGATTCACAAAACAAGCTTTTTTCAATTCAATGTTCGTCCATGGGTCTTTTGGCCACCTTTTATACTTTTAATTCTGGCCGTATCCATTAGTATTTTCTTCCCGGATTCCTTTGTTGATGTCAGTAGGAATATCCAGCAAAGCATACTCACTAACTTTTCACTTGGTTTTAGCTGGGTATCCTTTGGAATGACCCTACTGGCCATTTCCGTATTCTTTTCCCCGCTGGGGAATTATAAAATCGGTGGGAAGTCAGCTGTGCCAAGACTGACTAAAACCAGTTGGTTTGCAATAGTGCTCTGTACAACTATTGCTGTTGGTATTCTGTTTTGGGGAAGTGCTGAACCTCTCTCGCATTTTATTTTCCCACCAGACTTCAAAGGATTTGAACCAAATTCAGAAGAAGCCCGATCTTTTGCTTTAGGGGCCTTATATTTTCACTGGGGGTTTACCCCGTATGCCATTTATGCTGTTCCTGCCTTGGTATTTGCATTGATGTATTATTCTGGAAAACAAAGATTTAGTCTGGGGATTATGCTACGTCCTTTACTGGGAAATTCACCCCACAGATTTTGGGAAACCGGATTGGATATGTTTAGTCTCTTCGCTTTGGTCACTGGAATGGCCGCTGCACTTGGGGCAGGGATTTTAAGCCTTTCCGGAGGATTCCTGGCTTTTTTTCCAGATCTCAATCCTACTTTGCTTACTGGGGTCGTCACACTAGGAATCTTGATCACCTTCATTATTTCAGCTTCCACAGGGATCGAAAAAGGAATCAAAAACCTATCACTCTTCAATTTGGGATTCTTTTTCCTGATCGCCATTCTGTTTGTTATTTTAGGGGAAAAAGGCAAAATTCTAAGTTCAATTCTGACAGGATTCAACCAGTACTTTTCAAACTTTGCAGACCTAAGCCTACAGCTGAATGGAGCGGGAAACAAATGGACTTACGATTGGACCACGTTCAATTTTGCCATGTGGATGGCCTGGGCTCCAATGACCGCCCTGTTTTTGGGAAAAATAGCTGTGGGCCGAACGGTGAGGGAATTCCTTTTAGTCAACTGGTTTCTACCAGCTCTTTTTTGCCTGGTATGGATGGGGATTTTTGGGGGGACTACGCTGGATTTTGCAGCAGGTAATGCGCAGGAGTACAAAGATCTTTTTGAGAACTCAGGACCAGAATCCATCATTTATAAGGTATTTGAAGAGATGGGATATTTCAAAATATTTGCCCAGCTGTTCATTATTGGTATTTTCATTTCCTATGTGACTGCGGCTGATTCAAGCACAGATGCCTTGGCAAGTATTAGTATGAAAAAGCAAGCCCGAGATCCTTTCCGGTCGGACACAAACCTTAAAGTTATCTGGGGGGTGCTGATTGGCTTTCTTTCTTGGATAATGATCAGTTATTCAGGGATAGATGGTGTTCGGATTTTGTCCGTAATAGGCGGACTGCCCTCTTTATTTTTCCTGCTTCTGGTTTCGGTCTGTCTACTTATGGTTCTTTTGTCCCCAAAAAACTATTTAAACAATCAATAACCTCGATACTTCAGCTTCCCAACATTATAAAGATATAGTACTTTAGAATACCGAAGCATCATCGGCATCAAGATCGCATTGGATACCGCTACTGTCGTCAGGTACATCCAAAGTTCAGGCCGGTCCATTAGCACATTTAACACAACCATTGTGGTTATTACCAGGGCTACCGAGAAGGCATAACTTACATACATTGCACCATAGAAAAAATCAGGTTCAGCATGGAAGTTAGCTCCGCAAACAGAACAAGATTTATTGACATCTGACAGGTTACGGAAACTATATACTGGCACAGAAAACAAGTTCCCTTTGTGACATTGGGGGCATTTAGCTCCTGTAATAGCTTTAAATGTACTTTTGCTGCTCATACCTTTTTAGTGGATGAAATGAATTTAGGGGTATTAACGCGTTGTAAAGGATTGGAAAATAATAAATCCGCGCTTCTTTCTACCGAAAGATCTCATCGATATCGTAATCTTTTCCAATCCCCCATTGGAGTAATTCCTCTATTGTATAATATTCAAGTGTATCAAGGTCCTTTACTTTGAAATTGGTACCTCGAAGACGGGAAACTATCTCTACTTGCCGGATTTCGCCCATATTGATGAGCTGATATTTTCTGCCTACCCGCAAATTATCAAGAGCTATCGGCATATTATGCTTTGTCTTTAATGATCACTCCAACTGCTTCGAAGGTAATTTCACGCTTAGGCTCGCTGATAGCTTCCACCTCCTCTTTCGACTTCCCTTCATCCTCAGCGTAATGTCTCAGTGTCTCCACGTCAGTTTCAGTGAGTAGCGCTTTTCCTTCCAAGACCACAGGATATCCCTGAGATGTGGTCGGAACAAAAAATCCATAATCTTTGAAAGTCACGCGCATAGATTGTCCATTGGGAAGATCCATGGTCAGCCAGCATCCTTTTTTGGTGCAGACTTCATTTATTTTACCTGTGATCTTGCCTTCGAAATTGCCTTCTTTTTCTACAATAGATACCATCTCAGCAGGTGAAACCACTCCTGTTAACGCTACACTTGCACCGTAGTTCCCTGGTACTGTATCAGCAGCGCTTACTTCAATAGCTACTTCTTCCAGTACAGTTCCAGACTTCTGATTTTGACAGGCGGTACTAAATGCAATACCGAATGTGAGCACTACTAAATGCGAAATCTTCATAGCTTTATTAAATTTACACCCAAAAATACGTCTTAGAATTGAGGAGAAAAAGAAAAGCCAAAATGTTTGGTAAACTTCTACTAATTCAAAATTCCTGTCTATTTCGCTTATTTATTACAAATAAATCGATTGCGAAAAAGATTCGAAACAATTTTTTCAATAAAACTTCAATTTTTTTAACAATCCTGTAATTTTGCAATCAAATTAACCTATTGACCCTGCGCATGCCTCATCCAACAAAGTTCATTATTGATTTTGACAGCACATTTACTCAAGTAGAAGCACTGGATATTCTGGGAGAAATAAGCCTTCTCAATGATCCAGACCGGGAAGTAAAATTAAAAGCGATTAAGGAAATTACCGATAAAGGGATGGAAGGCAATGTCACCTTTCGTGACAGCTTGATCCAGCGCATAGATATTCTTAAAGCCAGCAAATCCCAAATCACTGATTTAATTGCTGCCCTGAAAAAGAAAGTCTCCAAATCCTTTGAGCGGAATAAGGAATTCTTACAGGATAATTCAGATAACATCTACATCGTATCCAATGGATTTAAAGACTTTATCATTCCCATTGTTGCAGATTACGGTATCCAGCACGACAATGTTTTTGCAAATGAATTTGTCTATGACGAATCGGATAATATTGTAGATTTCAACCGTGACAACCCACTTTCTCAGAATAATGGAAAAGCTGAGACCATCAAAAAAATCAATCTTGAAGGCGAAATATATGTGATAGGTGATGGTTATACTGATTATGAAATCAAGAAATCCGGTTTAGCCAATAAGTTTTATGCATTTACAGAAAATGTAAACCGTCCTAAAGTAACCAAAGAGGCAGATCATATAGCGCCAAGTTTGGATGAAATCTTATACGTCAATAATTTGAACACGAAATTCTCTTATCCGAAAAGCCGAATCAAGGTATTGCTCCTTGAAAATGTCCACCCAATCGGTGTTGATCTACTCAAAGAAGAAGGCTACGAAGTAGAAGTAGTAAGCTCTGCGATGTCAGAAGAAGAACTCTGCGAAAAAATCAAGTCGGTCTCTATTCTAGGAATTCGTTCTAAGACCAATGTCACAAAAAAGGTATTGGAGAATGCTAATAGACTAATCGCAGTAGGTGCATTTTGCATCGGAACGAACCAGATTGATCTTGAAACCTGCCAGGAAAAAGGGATTGCAGTATTCAATGCTCCTTTCAGCAACACAAGATCTGTGGTGGAAATGGCAATAGCCGAAATTATCTTCTTGATGAGAAATTTTGTAGATAAAACCGCTTCTATGCATGAGAGCAAGTGGGACAAATCTGCTTCTGGAAGTTTCGAAATCAGAGGTAAAAAGCTAGGTATCATAGGCTATGGTAATATTGGAGCACAGCTATCAGTCCTTGCTGAAAATATGGGATTGAATGTTTTCTATTACGATGTGATCGAGAAATTAGCTCTTGGAAACGCTACCAAAGTGGATTCATTGGACGAATTGCTTGAAACGTGCGATATTATTTCTCTTCATGTAGATGGTAGAAAAGAAAATCATAATATCCTGGGCAGAGAGAAAATAGAGAAAATGAAGCCTGGCTCCTACTTGGTTAATCTAAGCCGTGGCCATGTGGTAGATATCCCTGCTGTTCGTGACGCGATCCTTTCGGGAAGATTGGCTGGTTGTGCGTTCGATGTATTTCCTGAAGAGCCCAAGAACAACAAAGAACCATTCGTTTCTGAATTGATTGGCTTACCCAATACAATTTTGACTCCGCATATCGGTGGAAGCACATTGGAAGCTCAAGAGAACATTGCGCGATTTGTTCCTGGCAAAATCATGGAATATATCAACACAGGTAACACGTACAATTCTGTAAACTTCCCCAATATCCAGTTGCCTTTCTTACAAAATGCGCACAGACTAATTCATATTCACATGAACGAGCCTGGCGTGTTGGCAAAGATCAACCAGATCCTGGCAAACTTCGAAATCAACATCGTAGGACAATATCTGAAGACCAATGAGAAAATCGGATATGTAATTACCGATATTGATAAAGCCTATTCAACTGAAGCGATCGATGCATTGAAACATATTCCCGGAACCATCCGATTTAGAGTTCTTTATTAGGAATTAAGCAGTACAGAAAATAAGAAAAGTCCCGGAATCGGGACTTTTTTGTTGCCTTGAAAGCTGTCATCATTTATCAAGCAACCTTCTATGATAATTGATCTGCCCTAAATGATAGCTAAAATGGCCAAAGAGGTGAACCAGGAAAAAATTGTGAGACATTTTTCTTCCGAATACTTCCAAAGGATAGTCTTTCTCAAGCATACTTTCATCCAGACCTTCCAAACTGGCTGTCACTACATTTTGAAGCTTTTCTATTCCGGCAATCAACTCGGATTTCGGGACATTTTTACCTGCAAATTCGAAATCCCTATCACGTGTATAGTCAAAGCCACCTATTTCTTTCCCTACAAAATGTGACATATTTCCTATCAGATGTAGGCAAAGATTTCCTGCGGAATTTGCGATGCTTCCATCTACTTTCCACAAATTTTCTTCCTGGGAATACGCGCTGATTTCCAGTTTCAATTTCTCTGTATCTCTCTCAAAAAGTTTTATTAATTCTTCAAGTATCATAAGCTATTAGTTGATTGAATATTTCATAAAGGCCTTAACCATCTTTTCACCGTATTTATTCTTTGCATAACCCAAGCCATTACAGCATAAGGCGAATTTTACCCAGTTTTTACTTTGCATATACACCAGACAGCCATTTTTCAGGATATATAGACCGGACGCTTCTACGAGATTCCTCTCCGATGCTGAAGACAAAGCAGCCTCTCTAAAATCCGGATCTGTAGAGATCATAGCTGCTTTCTCTAGTCGCTCATATTCTCTAACTCCTCCCAGGCAATGATTATTGCTGAAATCCTTATCAAAAACAGTTTCGTTCGAAACGTTTGCAAAATCCTCAGGACTGATGCCTCTTGCTTTTAGTTGCCTCCAAAAAGTATGGCCCTCAAACAAAATTTTAGGTCTTCCATCAATTAAAAATCCCTTTCCAGAACTTTCTGCCACATTCACATCCTTTACAGCTGCAGGACAAAGCCGGTATCTTTTTGCAAAATCAATGAAGTCTTGCCCACAAAGGAAAATAGCTTTAAATTCTTCCGCTGCTTTTGTTTTCTCAACAAATAAGGTCCACTTTTTTAGTGCAATCTCTCCATCTACTATCAAGCGGCTCTTAGCCTGGAAGTCTTTGACAGCCAATTCAGTTTCCGATCCAAAATAACCTGGCGAAGGATTTCCATAACCGATTTTCTCCAAAAGTTCCTGCAAAAATGATAACGAGGAGCCTCTTGATCTGAGTCTTATGTACTGCATTGCCTTAAGATTTAAAAATAAAAAGTACTTCAATTTAAGTGAAGTACTTGGTAATCGCAACTACAAGTTCTGTTAATTACTCAGGGTCGACAACATTTTTTCTATTTCCGAATTTGCTTGGCTTCAGTCTCTTTGGCTCCGAAGAAACCTTTGGTTCAGTTGCATTTTTTACTTCAGCAGGCTCGCTTTGAGTCACCTTATGATTTTCTGTCCCGGCGTTTTCTCTTCTCGGAAAAGATTTTCTCTTCCCGGAAGAGCCTGATTTATTCTTTTTATTAAATCCGGATTTTTTGCCGGAACCAAAACCTGTTTTCTTTTTCTCAGCAGTTCCCGTATATTCTGGACCGGCTTCAAATCCCTCGGGGAGTGGATTTTGGGTAATCTTCATCCCAATCAGTTTTTCTATATTATCAAACTTATACTGATCCTTAGGATTAACAAAAGTAATAGCAGCCCCTTTTGCATCTGCACGGGCAGTACGCCCTACTCTATGTACATAATCTTCAGGATCAGATGGCGTATCATAATTGATTACCAGTTCTATCCCGACAACGTCTATACCACGGGAAATGATGTCAGTGCCAATCAGGATTTTGACTGATTTGTTTTTGAAGGCCGACATGATCTTTTCCCGCTCTACCTGCTCCAGGTCTGAGTGGAAAGCCTCAATATCGAAATGCTTTCTTAGTACTTTAAAGAGTGATTTTACTTTTTCCTTTGTAGAAGCAAAAATTATCACAGCTTCATAAGCTTTCTGGGAAAGTATATTTTTAACTAACTCTTCCTTCTGTGTGTCATACACAGAATACATAGCTTGGGTTACTCCTTCAGCCGTTTTACCGATAGCAATGGATATTTCGGCAGGATTGTTTAGAAACTTCATACTAAATTGCCTGATCTTGGGAGGCATGGTAGCGGAGAAAAGAACGGTCTGCCTCTCTTTTGGAAGGTAATTGACGATTTTCAGAATATCGTCCGAGAACCCCATATCCATCATCCGATCTGCTTCATCCAAAATCAAATGCTCAAGCGTAGACAAATTAATTTTGCCCCCTGCAAGAAGGGCAATAAGACGCCCAGGCGTGGCAACTATAATCTCTGCTCCAGTTTCCAGTGCTTTCTTCTGCTGTTCCCAGACGATCCCATCCCCGCCTCCATAAATCGGAATAGAGCTTATCCCCAGGAAATAAGCAAACCCCTGGATTTGTTGATCAATCTGAATGGCAAGTTCCCGGGTCGGCGCTAGAATAAGTGTATTCAAAGTGCTTGTTCCGCTCTTGCTTATTTTATTTAAAATGGGAAGTATAAACGCTGCTGTCTTACCTGTTCCCGTCTGGGCGCATGCGATAAGATCTTTGTTTTCCATGATGACCGGAATGGCCATTTCCTGGATTGGGGTTGGTTTTTCGTAACCCATTGCATCCAGTCCTTCCTGAAGCGAGGTTTCGAAGTTAAATGATGAGAAGTCCAAAATGAGGTGAGTGAAGTAGTATAAAAAGAGACGTACTTGTTTTTCTACGCCTTTCCAAATATAGCCCCTAATTGTGTAGAATCACAACTAGTTGACTCTCCCAAGATACGAAGAGTTGGCATAAATGTCAATTGTAGCTGCATGAATACTTCCTAAAATACCTTCATTGGTCTAGGGAGCAGGTTTTCGAAACTTCACCGACACCAGTTACCACGAAGAATAGATTGAATCCACTGAGGGCGGCTGTTGTATTTATTGTTATCTTAAATTTGCATTTTGATTGAACCCAACTGTGTGTGCTAATTTCCAAATGATATTCTGATGAATCCAACCCTACAAACGCTTTCTGAAACAAAACTCGTTGGAATAAAGATACAAATGAGCCTGCTGAATAATCGAACAGAAGAGTTATGGAAATCATTTATGCCACGTAAAAAGGAAATAGTTCCTAGCATTGGAAGCGAATTGTATTCGGTTGAAATATATGATTCTCCTTCCTATTTCGCTTCATTTAATCCTACAGGTGAATTTGAGAAATGGGCAGCGGTGAAAGTAGAAAAATTTGAAATTATTCCAGTAGGGATGAAAACAGTCATTATCCCAACTGGACTATACGCTGTATTTCCTTTTAAAGGAATAGCAAGTGAGGCTCCGAAACTGTATCAGTACATTATTGGAAGCTGGATTCCTGATTCAATTTATGAGTTAGACCATCGCCCTCATTTTGCACTCATGGGAGAAAAGTATAAAAACAATGATCCGGATTCTGAGGAAGAGTTTTGGATTCCGATAAAATCCCAGAATAATGGATAAAAGCGAATACAGTTTCGGGATATTTACCATGGTTTTGACCATGATAACTGGTTTTTTACTTGCAGCGGTATATTTGGGAATTGGAGCCAAGATGTTTTACCTGGAGATTTATAATTATTATTTCTTTCTCTCGGGTATCGTCTATTTCGCAGGAACTGCTGCCTTAGCTAAGTATTTCTATCATAAAGGCTACAGACTTGCCTTTTACACTTTATTGCTTACAGCCTTTTTCACCTTGTTTCAGATCCTTGTATTATATAAGATGATTCAAAATCGAAAGCTAGAAGGTTTATACTTTATCATAGTTATATTCTTGCTGTGCTCTTCGATTATTTTTGCTGGCACGCTCATTTTTTCTAATGCATCCCGACGAAAATGGCTTAAACCAGCTGGTATTCTTATTCTCATCAGCAGTGGTCTTCTGTTGGCAATCAGCTTGTTTGCTTTATCGATTCAAGACAATCCAACGCTTTGGATGCTAGATCAAGCTTCACGTTGGATATCCCTGAGCACTACACTGCTTCCGATCTTCTTTGTTCTGAATTTCCAGTTGGAATTGAAATCCACGGATAAAGTTGCTCCTAAAAAAGCAGATAACCGATTTGTTATTTTCAAATTTCTATTGCTTGTTTCTTTTCTGGCAAGCGGGTTTATTTTTCTTAGAGATAGTTATATGTCTCATTATTGGCAGGGAAAAAATCAGGAAAAAACCGATCAAATGAAAGAATTGTTTGATCAAAAGACGTTTGTTGGAAGCCTGGGAGATAGTCTGAATTACTTACTACTCAAGCCAGTTCATTTCGATTCCACAAAACAATATCCGCTAGTGGTATCTCTTCCTGCCGGGGGATATCATGGAAGTGCCGCACAAGTATTGTCAGAAAACGTGAATCGGCTAAAATACCCTGCTTATATCATGGTACCCTTCTGCCCTGATGGTGAAGGCTGGGGAGGTGTTCCCAATACTCCTGTCATAGATCAAGTCGTTTTTGAAGCTATCGAAGCCTTGGACCATACCGAAAACATCGATAAAAACCGCCGATATATTACCGGGGTATCCAGAGGGGCGTATGGAACCTGGCATTTTATCACTGCTAGACCCGATCTATTTTCTGCTGCTATACCTGTTTGTGGAGAAGGTAAACCTGCATTGGCTTCGAGAATTAAAGAAGTGGCCGTATGGGCTTTTCATGGAAGAAAAGATAAAAATGTCCCTGTGAGTGGATCAAGGGATATGATAGCCGCAATGGAAGGTGCTGGCGGGACCCCGCTTTACACAGAATATGAAAATGAGGGTCATAATATCTGGTATCAGGTAAGCAATGAGGCTAATTTATGGCCTTGGCTTTTTTCGCAAAAGAAAGATAAAAAAGATCAAGACTAGCTATCCATTATGTCGGATTTGTTGCTTTCTTATGTCTACTAGAGGAAGGTCGAAGGCTTATCTGACTTTTTTTTCTTAGTTGGATTCCTTGAACCCCAAGGCAATCATTCTCTCTTTCTGACTGACTGGAACTGAAATATTGATTCTGGTTCCTGTTGTACAAAAACATGCTTCACATCCCATTTGAATTCCATCACTAGTAATGGAAATCACCATTGCACCTATGACCCCTTCATCCATCAAGTAATTCTCCACAGCAGTTTGGGTTTCCTCATTGGTGTGGTTAGCATTAGAATTCCATGGATCAGCACACCCAGTTTGGTCCCAGTAAAACGCAAGGGTACTTAAGGGATTGTCATCACTACACCCTTGAAGAAAAAGGGCAACTACTAGCAAAAGACTTAAATAATATTTCATGGTAGGGCTTTATGAAAAGATGGAAAAAGGGCCAGATGTTACAATCCAGCCTACAATTTTAGCCAAAAAGCTTCTCCAGGATCTTATAGGTGATCAGGTATGTTGGTCTTACACCTTCCATTCCCAAAGCCCCGGAAGCTAACGTACTTCCAGTTTCCAGCGGATTATCTGAAGCGTAGTAAGCATAAAGTACTTTCACATTTGGACTGATGGACCTACGGATTTTTGAGGCAGATTGAATGGCCTTTTGGTAATGGGCACCTTCCATTTCCAATCCTACCGCATTCCAGGACGAATCCATAAAATAAGTAAGTATATCCTTATTCTGGAGAGATGTACCCAGGACGGAAATCATGGTTCCCGAATAAACCCCTAAACCAAAACCTTCAAAGTCACTCTTTTTCAGTTCATTTTTGAAAGGATAATTATCAGCAGTCCCTTCAAATACATGGGCATTGGGTATCATCAGATCGCCTTTTCCACCATAAAGTATTCCGGCTTTCCCCATGATGGATGTAGAGATAACATTTAAAGGAATGGATTTTTCATCTTTATTGTAAGGTTTTAAGAGTTCATCAAAGCATTCGTATGCCTGCTCTCCAAAAGCGTAATCCATCACCACGAAGACAGGTCTTTTCTCTTTCTCTTTTGGAAGTTTTACGCCGGGTATCAGCTCATCTTTTTCCAATAGAGCTGTGTCAATAATTTGGGCACCAATATTCGTCCCAGACTCATCGGGAAGATTTATAAATCCATGCTTGATGGCATATTTTTCTATTGCTGCCCCTTTATGGTTTTTGGCTTTGACAGAAATATCCATCACCACATTTTCCAGGGCTTCATAGTCTTTCAGACTGAGTAGCTGCGCCCCGTAAATCGTATTGACTACCGAATGGAGATTGGCAGAGATAATATGGATAGGACGCTTCAGTAAATCATGGTCGTCCAAGGCAACTTTAATTCTCCTAGCCCACATTTCTCCATAGACGTGATGTCCGATGCGCTCTCTAAGTGTAGTGGAGAATGATATTTCACGGTCTAGATTCTTGGTAGCTTCTTCCTGAGCTAGTTTCCCCATATGGTAAACGATAGAGAAAAGACTATTGGAATTATTGCTTTTTTCAAACTTGTCGACAGCCTGAACTGTCTCCTCGTAGGTTCTGCCTATAAGATGGCTTAAATATGCACTGGCAGCTTCTTTTTCAAAATCTTCACCTGCTGCTTCCTTTTGCACAAATTCCTCCAGCATAAGCCAATTGGTAGAAATCTTGCCTTTTGGATCAGTGCTGTTGTTATAGATTTTGTTTGACTCTATGTACAAAAATGTCAAGTGCGTCAAAATATCGTAAATATCTGAGCGGCCACGTGTCATCTCTACATACATTATATTTTCATCCAGTCTATAGCAATTACGCTTTCGTTTGGCTGGTACAATCGCCTCCAGCTTAGAAGTTTCATAGCCTTCACGACTGATTAATCGGACAAAACGGCACTCTTCTATTCCTCTAGGCAAACGTTCCATTACATAGAGCAATCCATCCAACTCGATTTTCTCATGATCTGTGACCAATCCGTAGATCTCAGGACTTAATACGCGAAGGGCCTCGACAAGACTTTCACCTGAAACTCCCATAGGTTTATAGCTACCTCGTGTAAAAAGGTGTCGCATCGTAATATACAATCGCTCGATCGCGGCTCTGGATTCATGTGCTCGGGTTCTTTTCATAATTGATTTATATTGGCCACATCTGTCTGCCGGCAGTCCGGTGGAATCTCACATGGCAGATAACCATCCCATTGTACGGCGCTTCGTGTCATGTTCGATTTCTTAAGTACACCTGTGTTTTGCAGGGCAAAAATAACAAATACTATTTTAAGCGCTCCGCAAAGAATTTCTTCAGCTTGTCCACTTTCGGTTTGATTACAAACTGGCAATAAGGTTCTGCTCCATTCTGATTATAGTAATCTTGATGATAATTCTCCGCTGGATAAAAATTAGTAAAAGCAGCAATCTCTGTCACTAGAGGATCTTCAAACACCCCGGACTCATTTAATTGAGTCTTAATTGTACTGGCCAATTTTTCCTGCTCAGGATTGTGGTAGAAAATAGAAGATCTGTATTGCGGGCCTGTGTCAGCCCCTTGCCTATTTAGGGTAGTTGGATCATGTGTCGCCCAAAAAACTTCCAAGAGCTCTGATAAACTTATCATAGAAGGGTCGTAATAAGCCTGAATTACCTCAGCGTGACCGGTTGTACCACTACAAATTTCCTCGTAGGAAGGATGCTCGACAAAACCACCGGAATAACCAGAAACTACTTTTTCAACTCCCCGTATAGGTAGAAAGACTGCTTCTATGCACCAAAAGCACCCTGCTCCCAGTGTAATAAGATCTAGCCCTTCAGGAATTTGCACAGCTGTCACAGGTAGTTTCAATTCGTTATCCATAGCTCAAATTTCTTATTGCCCTGCAAACTGAAATGAGTCCATTAAAGTTTGCCTGGCGGTAATATTTGCAAAGAAGCCTTGGAAGTATTAAATCCCTCCTGTTGATCATCCCTACCTATACTTATTAAGCCTTCTCTATACAATTCCATTGTTTCTCTATTCACATCTTCCAGAAATTGTTCCCAGTCTTCAGGAAACATCCGTTGTGCTACTTCGGATGAAGTGAGAATCCCACCTTTTTTTCGCTTAAGCATATCCAAAATGGCTGTTCTGAGCACTTCCATAGTTGCAATTCACCTACAGACCATCACAAATGCCGGAGGAAGATTTTTGAGGGTAAAACTGGTATTTACCATTTCGAAGTGCTTTTTGAACAGGTTTTTCAACAAATAAGAATAGCATATTTGAATAAAATAACCACTGGTTGTGAGTGCAGATTTACTTTGAAAAAGTATTTGATCCTTCACTTCAGGTGCGATAAAGCTGAAGGGCAGACTGGATAAAATGTAATCCGCCTTTCTTCCATTTAAATACTTATCAATATTTTCTGCGGAATCGTTAATTATTTTGACATTTTCTTGAGGAAATAGTTTATCCATGGAATTACAGAAAGATTTGCTGATTTCAAAAACCAAAAGTTCGGCATCCGGATCAAGCCTGTCTACAATTCCCTGAGTGATACTCCCATCTCCTCCGCCTAATTCCACTATCAATTTTGCACTTTTTATATTTGCTTGTGAAAGCATTTTATTTACAAGTGCTTTTGAACTGAAGGTCAAAGCCCCTGTAGTACTTAAATTGGAATACAACTCCAATAACAAATCTGATTTGCCCATATAATATTTGATTCTCTACTTGAAGATACCTTATTTTGCCCTATCTTTTCGGGCTTCACCCAAAAAGTTAACGCGTAAATATGGCCCAAAAGGCTGAAATTCGTTCTAATCTACCAGCAAAAATTCAGGCTACTCTAACCAATTTTTGGAGTATGTCACTGATTTTCTCAGTGTTAATGCTCTTACTAAGAGTAATTGAATTGGTATTAATTTTCAATACGCATACAATTCGTGTCACTTTTCAAGAAGTAATCGGCTTTAGTCTTTTTGATGATTTCAATTGGATTCTCTATTTTCTTGGTTTACTCTTTATCCTTCATGTAATTACTAGTTTAGTATCTGTTAGGTTTGCAAAACGCTTCACCCAAATCTGGTTAGTGATCGCTCTTTTGGCCCAAACTGCTTTGATTTTTTATTTTCTCAAAACTTTACAACCACTTGGAAAAGATCTTTTCGCCTACAGTATAGTTGATATAATTCTTACAGTCAGGTCCTCCGGACAGCTCAATGCTACGACAATTGTCGGTGGATTACTGGTGTGTACGGCCTTATTTTTAATTTTCAATTTTGCCAATAAGTACCTGGTTTTTAATACAAAACCAGCTCTGGTCTTTACCATTACTATGTACTGGTTTTTGATTTTCTTTTATTTTATACCTGTTACAGATTCGGATAAACTGGACGAAATAAAAACCAATATTCAGCTAAATAAGTCCAGGTATCTCTCTGAGCAGGCTTTTGACTATTTGGTGTATAAAGATGAGTATTACTTTGATTTTTATCTACGTGAACTCAATGATTCGTTATATGTGAAGAAGGAATACATTGATCCTGATTACCCATTTCTATACACTGCAGATTATCCCGATGTGCTGAGTCCTTATTTTGATAGCTTGTCTACATCTCCTGATATCGTATTTGTGCTGATAGAAAGCCTGGGCAAAGCTTACTCAGGTAAAGATGCTTACCTTGGAAGTTTCACACCTTTTCTCGATTCTTTGGAAAAGCACAGTCTGGTATGGACAAATGCAATCTCTTCTACGGGAAGGACATTTGGTATACTTCCGGGGTTATTTGCAGGGCTGCCTTATGGAGAAAGAGGCTTCTTGGAGCTTTATGAAGATTTCCCACCTCATCAGAGCTTACTAAGTGTCTTGCATAACAACGGTTATTCATCCAGTTTTTTCATTGGCACAGACATCAGCTTCGATCATGAAAAGGAATTTTTGGAATATGCCGGGGTATCAGAAATAGTTGATATAAAAAGTTTTGATCCGAAATATAAAAAAATGCCTTCCAATAGTGGTTTTTCTTGGGGATATGGTGATAAAGAGACCTTTAGCAATGGGCTTTCATTATTCCCGAAAAATGATGGTATGCCACACGTAGGTATTTTCCAAACCATTACTTCCCATGATCCCTATTTGGTACCTGAGCCGGAATTCTATTCCAAGAAGTTTGAAGATCATTTGGTAAACTACCTTAACCTCCCAGATGGTAAAAAAATGGAGTACAGGGATTATAAAAATATTTACATGACAATCCTGTATGCTGATGATGCGGTGAAGGATTTTATCACAGCATACAGCAAAAAGCCTGAGTTTGCCAATACGATCTTTGTGTTCACAGGAGATCATCGCTTGCCTGAAATACCAATGGCTTCCCGTATTGACAGATTTCATGTTCCCCTGATTATCTATTCACCCTTAATCAAGAGACCTTCTTATTTCAAAGGGATGGTAAGCCATTTTGAAGTAACCCCTTCCCTGCTGGCATTTTTGAAAGCACAACTAGGAATACAAATTCCTGAACAGAAAACCTGGATGGGGCAGGTAATGGATACTTCACGTGTATTCCAGTCCAAAATAGCTATGCCACTTATGCGGAATAAAAGCCAACTGATGGAATATTTAAATGGTGAATATTTTCTCTCTGATGACCAGCTTTTTGTCATAACAGATGGTTTAAATATAGACCCAATCGAAGATCAAAGTCTGAGAAACAAATTGACCGGTGAATTTGAGGATTTCAAAAACAAGAATAACTACATTATCCAAACACGTAAGCTGTTACCCGTTGAATGATTCTTATTCCGGTTTTTTTTTAGCGTATGTTCTTTCCAAAATCTGAGAAAGCAATGGATAAAAATAATTCCAATAAAAGCTTTCTCTATCTGTATAATCTGTTACCAGGTGAAGCCCTCTCCAGAGCACAGGCAGGCCTTGGAAGCGGGGGGATCCAGTGGAATTTTGCATATCAGAAAAGTCTCCGGCTAAATAATAGTATTGCCCGTTTCCCACATTTTTCACTACTGCGGCAGGAAAAAACCGTGGCAATCCCATATTCCTCAACTTCTCTTTTCCACGATCTGAAGGATCTATATCGTAATAGGAAATCACCTGATAATCACGATCTATAAGCACTATATCAAACCAATCGGGATAAGGTACTATTTCAGGAAGCTTAAATCCATGCTGATTGATTCTTTGTGTACGGATTTTGGGGGTTTCTCCAAAGTAATCCAACCCATTTGAAAATGCTTCCACACTTCCATTTTCATGGACGAAGGCTATGCCCGGACCAGAAGGTAACCAAGTATTTGCATGCTGTTCTACATACTGATTTATAAACCAATCCGGTATATCTTTGTTGACGGTAGTATCCATCTCATCAAAATATCTTGCGATCCAGCCTGTCCATTTTAATCCCATAAGATTCTCAAACTCAGTTCTAATACCTACAGGAGTCGGCGAAGCCATAGTGTTGAATTCTGCAATGATGGTTTTATTCTGCGTTGAGACTTCACGTAGTAAATTGATGTCTCCGCGATTCAATCCACCGTAAATCTTCTTTGATCTCTCCTCAGCATCCACTTTTTTAAAATCGTCCTCAAACACACCATACGTATCTGCAAAGTAGAGAACATCAAGGCTAGAAGCTTGTTTGGCCATCTCCTCTTCAGACAGATCCCTAAGATCCTTTGACCTGCCGTAGGTAGGTGTCTTATCAGGGAAAAACCCGAAGTAATCGCTATTTACCTTGTAGAACTCCCCATTCTGATTTTGAAACTTCCGATACTCCAGCGCCCAAAAAATTGCATGATGCTCCTGATAGCTATCCGTCGGAACAGTTTTATCCACTACTACTACCTCCAGTGGCCTGGAAGGATATATCAGCCATATTACATAGCTCATCAAAGGAATGATAATGATTAGGATAATGAGCGGCAGTAAGCGGCCAGCGTACAATTTAAACTCCTCTGTAACTATTTTTCTCATCAGAAGCGATATTCTAAACCCAATGAGAAATTCAGGTTGTTTCTAAAACGATCCGGACCAAGTTCATCATGGCTATAACCAGAGAACGCATAGACCATAAAGCGTTGTGTGACCAACTGCTGATAACCAACTCTTACACGGTAGGAATTCAGAAGCTGCGTGGGGTCACGGGTTTCCTCATCCGGGGATACTCCTGAACTCAATTGCGCTGAGAAGAAATCTTCTCCTGTTTTGAAATAATACCTTGCCTGAAAATTAGCAGAGATTCCAAGGCTGTTACCCGTTCCCGGGATCAAATTTCCACGTAGATTAAACCACCAGTTGCCAACATACTTGCCTACCGAAGCGGTGTAAATAGTGGTAGTTTCTGAAAATTGCAAGTACCTAAATCCTCCATCAATCTCCCAGGCTTTAGGCAAGTTGTAGTAAAGGGAGGCACCTACCCGAAACTCCGGAAAGAAGCTTGCTGAAGACCCCCCAATGTTTATATAGGCATACATTTTTTTTCCTAAAGAAGGGTATGCATCCAGTTCGAACAATGTGCCGTTATCATCATACCTAGAGGATTGAGTCACTCTTCCTATGAGAGTCCCTGTCAATTTAGTCCTTGTTCTTGCATAAAAAGAAAACGTATTCCATGATGAAATATCCCCTTCAAAGGAATCGTAATCATAAGTGGCCCCTACTGCATTATTCCTTCTGTATCGCTGTAAGGTTTGCATGTAGTCAAGTAAATCATCACTCTTGTATTTTTTCTCGAAAAGGTCTTCCGCTATATCATAGGCAGCATCGTACTCTTCTTTATAATAGAACAATCGAGACTCCTTGTAGCGCAACTCATTAGGTAGGGGGGCTCCAAGATTTGTTCTGGCTTTTGCTAAAACAGTATCTGCCTTGTCGTATTGTTCTGCCCAGGATAGATTATCCAGATATGCCGAATAACCATCCACATAGTCAGGAGAGGCTATAATGGCCCGCTCTAAGTAGATTGAGGCCGAATCGTTTTTGCCTTCCCAGGCATAGCTTCTTCCTACCAGGATTAGAATATCTGCATAATCAGGATACTTAGACAGTGCACGAAAAGCGATTTTTCTGCCTTCGATATACTTATCGTCTAAAATCAATGTCCTTGCCTGGGCAAGCAAAACATCTGGATCAAATGAATCCTGCGCTTTGAGAGCACATGAAAAAACAAAGGCTAAAACCAGAAGAGTAATTGTTTTTTGCATGATCAAGAGTTCAGTTTATTGGGTTCTATGCTCTTTTTGTCTTCAGATTTCTTAAATCCGGTCCGAATCATTTGGCCCCAGCCCCCCTTTCCTTTAATAAAATCCCAATGCCCTTTGAGCCCCCAAAAAACAATCTTTGGATGAACCATCATCGGTTCGAGGAAAGCGGTAAGGATAAGTTTATTTAGGTCTTTTTTGTCCTTGTAATTATTGTAGGAAATCTGCTCATATAAAATGCTGAATGAGGATACCAGGATGGACAATAAGTAAAGAACAACAAATAAAGCAACAAAATAGAATGCTGAGAAATCACCTAAAATAATCAGAGTTATCGTGTATATCACACCAAGTAGTTCTAAAACGGGAGCCATTTTTTCAAATATATTCCAATAAGGATAGGATAGCATCCCCATAATCCCATAGTTTGGGTTCAGACGAATCACATGATGAAGCTGTAATGTTTCAATTGTCCCACGTATCCAGCGATTCCTCTGCCTGGAAAGCACCTCCTCACTCTCAGGAACCTCGGTCCAACAAAGCGGATCCGGTACAAATGAAACTTTATGTGGAATATTACGCTCCTCCATATGTCGCCGCATACGAACTACCAGCTCCATGTCTTCCCCTACGGTTTTAGGAAAGTACCCTCCTACTTCCACTACTAGATCACGTTTGAAAAACCCAAATGCACCTGATATTAGCATCAGGCCATTTATTCTTGTCCAGGCCATTCTTCCCATCAAAAAGGCTCTACAGTATTCAATCACCTGGAACCTTCCTAAAAGTGTTGTCGGCACCCGGTATTTTGTTACCGTACCATCCTGTACATCACAGTTATTTGCAATTCCTATCACCCCTCCTACAGCTATCACCTGCCGGTTTGTCTCCTCCATAAAAGGCCTGACCATCCTGGTAATTGATTCATGCGAAAGGATACAATCTACATCGATACAGGCTAAAAGTTCTTTGGAAGAAACATTGATTCCCGTATTCAGTGCATCAGCCTTTCCTCCGTTTTCTTTGTCTATGACCACAAGCCTATTGTATGATCGGTTTTTGGATTTATAGATCCCCCGTACACGCTGAGCCGGAATTTCTTCACAATACGCAAAATCAGTAAGCTCTAATTCAAAGGCCTCTATCAGCTTAGCCAGGGTTTCATCCTTTGATCCGTCGTTGATTACAATCACTTCAAATTTCCCGTAGTGAAGAGAAAGGAGACTCTTCACATTCTGTACTATAGATTCACCTTCATTGTAAGCAGGTGCCAAAATAGAAACACCGGGGGCAATCGGGGAAGTGATGATATCCTGATAATCGGCAAATCTGTCCTTTCTTCTGTGATCCCGCATTTCCAACGCACTAAGGGTCATGATAAACAAGTAGATAACGATCACAGAAAAACTGAGGAAAAGAAATATAATCCCCGAAATTTCCATAATTAGATAAAACAAGAAACTATACATCTTTTAGTAAAGGGTCTAATAAGTGCTCGTTGATTCTTTGTATATCGGATGTTGAATTTTCTCTTATAAATGTTTCGTATAATTCTCTATGAAGTTGCTGGAGGCTTTGCATAAGAACTAGTTTGAGTTTAAAACCGGGAGAAGTTGCAAGTATCTCATAGATTAATAGTGCAGAGCTGTGATCTCCAATAGCTCCAGCTGCTCTGGCAGCAGCTGAGATCAACTCCATGTTGTCGGATTTCAAACTGCTATTAATCAGTTCTATTTCCGAGGGGATTCCTAAATACTCGAAAGTTTTTATAATCTCAATTTTCTCCAGATCAGGTGATGACTCAAATTTTTCTTCTAATTCTGCCAACAGATCAACAAGTCCCAGGATCCTAACCAGCTTATAGCCAAATAATCTAATACTTTGATTATGGGAGCTAAACAAACTATTTATATTTAGTCTTCTGGAAGAATTGAGGTATTTAATAATACGTAAATAGTTCATCTGCTGCCATCGTGAAAGCGGAAATGTCTGGTCTCGGAGAAACGATAAATCAACACTTTCGGAAAGATTCAATAGCGTAGCTACGGCTTGGGAGCGTATGTAAAAATTAGGAGAGTTGACAAGCTTCTTCACTTCCAATAAAGCTTCTGTTAAATCCATCTCATTAATCTCTACCAGACCTGTCACTACAGTGTCCCATTTTGAACTGCTCAACTTTTCAATTGAAATCTTGTCAAGGGCCAATCTTTTATAGAGCGCTTTTAACTTAAGCTTAAAATCGCCCTTCATTTTCTTATTCAATGCCAATATCCGCTCAACCAGCACATGTATGTAGAGCGGTTTTTTGAGTTGTTTTAGGGGGAAATTTCTATATAATTCCTCATCGCTCATGCCCTCTAATTCGTGTTGACTGTTCTCAAATAAAATTTCAGAAAGGTGCCCTATTATCTGCTCATCATACACAGATAATAGTTTTTCCTTTCTATTACTTCGGGCTTTGAAAATCAACATGAAGATGATCATCCCTAAAGCAAACAGAACAAAAAGGGTAATTGTGAGTACGACTACGAAAATCTTAAAGTCACCTAAATAAGAAAAAGTCCCAGAAAAGAATGGGGAATATCTTGTGCGTGTCGCCAGGGAAATAAAATCTTTTTCAGTTGAATTTGCTAGTTGTTTAGGTTCAATATCACCATTTCGAAGAAGATTTGAAACATACTCCTGTACTGCGGTGAAGCTGTTTTCTTCTTCATAGACCAGGAATTGAATCTCCCGGGTAACAGAATCTTCCCGCATTAGACTATCTCTTAAGAAAAGAGCCGTTGGGAACTCAGCAATTAAACCAGTTTCCGAAGTAGAATTACTTGTACTATCTGAAAAAAACTGTCCTGAATTGTCTATCAATCGAAATTGCAAGCCTGGGATTTCTTCCTGGGAAATCAAAAAATCAACGAATGAAGTTGAGTCAGGTAAGAATTGCTCTTCCTGACCAAAAACCAAGTCTGTTTTGATCATCAAAAACAGCAAGAACACGAATGTAACTGCGTTTTTAATAAGCATGAATTAAGACTTAAGAACGCGTTTTACACGGATAGCCAGCTCATTGGGATTGAATGGTTTGGGAATAAAATCAGCTACACCTAAATTGAATGCTTCCAGTACAGTTTTTTCTTCTTCCCCCAACGAGCTCAGCACAATAATAGGGACTTCCGGTTTTGTCTTTCTGGCATGATGGATGATTTCAATTCCATTCTTGAAAGGAATCATTACATCAGTAATAATCAAATCCAATGTTTCTGTATCAATGGCGAGAATTCCGGCATTCCCATCTTTTACCAATACAGTATCATAACCATCCTTTTTGAGACGGAATTGAACTAGGCTGGATATAAGTAAATCATCCTCGATGATCAGGATTTTTTTCATTCTTTGCGGGGTGACACTTGTTTCAAATATAGTATCTAAAGGTTAAAACCACGCTTTATTTACCAGTCAAATAAATTCATTTCTTCTGCCTTGAATGTTATATGATTTAAACAGTATTTCACATGTATTATCTTGCCATTAATCAAATAATGAACAGTAAAAAATAATTCCAAAAGGATTCCGAAATCCCTTTTATTAGCTTGCTTTTATAAATTAAACCATCAACTCCGGGGAGATTGAATCTGATAAAACCCTTGCAAGGACTGTCAATTATAACTTCAACCTTACCTCTTTATTTTAAAACCAATTCTATCACATGAAATCAAGCATGTCCCAGATGACACAGAGGGTTGAGTATACACCATGCGAGATTCCATGTGGCCTTTGAAAATCAAATTATAATCATATGAAAAAAGAACTACTGCGCGCAGGTGTTTTTTGCTTATTGGTCTCAGGCTGGCTTTCTTCTTCAATGGCTCACGCTCAGAGTGATCCATCGGGCAAGAAGCGAATCACCGATACCTATGCGATCACGAATGCAACTGTCTTCACGGCACCAGGCAATCCAGGAATCAAGGCAACTGTCCTTATTAACGACGGACTAATCCAAGATGTAGGAACCAACATTTCTCTTCCAAAAGAAGCAAAAACAATCGTAGGAGACTCTCTATTTATTTACCCTGCTTTTATAGCCGGTACAAGTGATGCAGGAATCATAAAACCAAATGACCCGGAAAGACCTGAGGATTTTGTCTCATCAAATCCCCCCGATGAGATCGCAGGTATCACTCCATGGAGATCTGCACTTGATCATTTTTCCCCGAAAGACAGTAAAATCGAAGATTTAAGAAAAACTGGGTTCGCTTTAGTGCAGATCACTCCTGCAGGAGGCATGCTTGCCGGTAAGGCCGCAATTATACTTTTGGGGAATGAAAATTCCACCAATTTATTGATACAGAACACTGCATTAGTGGCCAGCCTCAATGGGTCTAGAGGAATGTATCCTGCCACAGCAGTGGGTGTAATGGCCAAATTCCGGGAGGTATATGATAATACAAAACTTACCTCACAAAGATCAGAGATGTACAAGACAGTAACTGGATTGAA
Source organism: Algoriphagus resistens (assembly GCF_001442615.1). Lineage (GTDB taxonomy): Bacteria > Bacteroidota > Bacteroidia > Cytophagales > Cyclobacteriaceae > Algoriphagus > Algoriphagus resistens. The sequence continues at coordinate 317,548 of NZ_LMXN01000002.1, forward strand.
ACGGCCAGAGATAACTCCTACCTACAGTGCAATGCAGGATGTAGTCACAGGAAAGATTCCAGTTTTGTTTTCAGCCCCTTCGGAATTGGAAATTAGAAGAGCAATTAGTCTTCAAAAAGAGAAGGGATTCAACTTGATTTTAACGGATTTGGAAGATTATGAAGGAGTAATAGATGTATTAAAATCTTCTGGTTCCAGTGTTTTAGTGAAATTAGAAATACCGGATGATAAAGCTATCAAAGCTCAAAAAGAAGATGCTACAGATGAAGTGAAAGTTTTGAATGCACGGGTTAAAGATGCGTATAATAAGGCACTTGCCCAAGCTGGCAAACTCGAAGAAGCAGGGATACCATTCGCCTTCTCCACAGTAGGGGTAAAATCCGAAAATATCATGAAAGCCCTCCAATCCATGATCGAAAATGGACTTTCCGAAAAAGCAGCTTTAGAAGCGCTAACAACTAATTCAGCTTCCATTTTAGGGTTAAGCTCCGTTGCAGGAACTATAGAAAAAGGAAAGATGGCAAATTTGATTTTAAGCACAGATTCAATCTTCGCGGAGAATTCCCAAATCAAACACATGGTAGTGGATGGTTATATTTTCAATTTTGAGACCAAGTCCAAAAAGAAATCTTCGAAAGATGGACATGGCGAGCAACCCAAAATTGAGGGAAATTGGGATTACACATCAGAAACTCCTGCAGGATCTTCGGGGGGAGAACTTAGTATTCAAAAAGAAGGGTCAGACTATACAGGGACTATTACATACGATGATCCTTCAGGATCAGGTAAGGCTACATCTCCTCTTAAAAATGTGGTTTTGGATGGTAGCACGCTATCGTTCTCCTTTGATATCACGGCAAATGGGATGGAGATAACTGTAGATGTATCCGGTGAAGTCAGCGATGGGAGCCTTGAAGCCACTATGACAGTAGGCGAGTTTGGATCATTTCCATTCAAGGGAACACTCAATCCAACTTTAATCGCAACCAAGTAAAGACATGAAATTGAGCAGGACTCAAGAGTCAGGCACTTGGATGATACTGATACATGCGAAATTCCATGTGCCCTTAAAAAAAAGAAATCATAAATACATGAAAAAGACAACATATTTTCTTGCCGCACTGTTGGGCTTGAGTATTCAAATTGCCTCAGCTCAAGTGAAAAAAGGTAGTGTATTGATAAAAAATGCAACCGTTCTTACCATCACCAACGGAACACTTGAAAACTCAGATGTTCTGGTCCAAGATGGTATAATCAAGAAAGTAGGGCAAAATATCAATGCACCAAAAGATGTCACTACAATTGATGGTACTGGCAAATACCTGATGCCTGGTATAATAGATGCACACTCTCATCTTGGTCTGGATGTAGTCAATGAAGCTACTGCACCGATAGTAGCTGAAGTTCGGATGAAAGATGTGGTAAATCCTTTTGAAGTAGGGATTTACAGGGCTCTGGCCGGGGGTGTTACTATTTCCCATGCTATGCATGGATCAGCAAATGTGATTGGCGGACAAAATGCAACTTTAAAACATAGGTGGGGATCTACTGACCCAGCAGATATTATCATGCAGGATGCCCCTAGAACAATCAAGTTTGCATTGGGCGAAAACCCAACAAGAGTTCACGGGAGAGGAAACGGAATTCAGCCAAGGACTAGAATGGGTGTTGAAGGCATTCTAAGGAACGGGTTTAATGAAGCTATTCAGTATAAGAAGGCCTGGGATGAATACAACTCCGCTTCGTCCCAAAAAAACAGTAAAGCGCTACCGCCTGTTCATAATGAAAGACTTCAGATTTTGTCAGATATTTTAGATGGAAAAATAATTATCCACTGCCATTCCTATCGTGCAGATGAAATCTACATGCTAATCAATGTGGCAAGGGATTTTGGAATTACAAAATTGGTATTTCAGCATACCAATGAAGGGTTTAAAGTGGCTCCGGAGATAGCAGAATACACAATGGGAGCATCAGTTTTTGCAGACTGGTGGGCTTATAAGTTTGAAGTTTATTATTCTACTGCCTATAATGCTGCTATTTTAACAGAAAATGGTGCCATCACCTCAATCAATTCTGATGATGCAGAATTGATTCGCCACCTGTATCACGAAGCAGCAAAGACACAACGCTACGGCGGCATGACTGATGACCAAGCTTTATCTATGATTACTATCAATCCAGCCAAGCAGTTAGGCATAGACGAGAAGGTAGGTTCCATAGAAGAAGGCAAGCAAGGTGATTTGGTGCTGTTCGAGGGACATCCTCTTTCTTCTTATGCAGTTCCACAAATGACATTCGTGGATGGAGTGAAGTATTTTGATATCAAGGAAGACGCAGATGATCAGCGGCTAAAAATCAGTCCTACTCAAATGGTTGAGGAAGTGACTATCTCCACGGATCATGAAGATCGATGTATGCAAGGAACGGAAAGTCTTTTTGAGACTACCAACTCTTTATTCCTATTAAATCAATAAACACATGAAATCGAGCATGTCGAAAACGACACACACCGGGATGATTATAATGCATGCGAGATTCCATCTGACCATTTTGAAACAACTATAAATAGATGAAAATACTAAATAAAACCTTTTGCGCCCTAATTCTTGCATTGTTGCCGATGGTGGCAGCTGCGCAAATAGATGGGGAAGTGATCAAACCAAGATCCGGTAAGTTCTTATTGCAGAATGCGACTGTGGTAACTATCACCCAAGGAGTGCTGAACAATACATCCGTTTTGGTAGAAGATGGGAAAATCAAGGAGGTCGGAGCTAATATTGCCGCTGATGAAGCTGAAATAATAGACTGCAGCGGGAAATTCATCTATCCAGGAATGATCGATGGAGGCACAAAGCTAGGGCTAGTGGAAGTCAGCTCAGTGGCCGAAACTGTTGACTATGCAGAAATCGGGGATTTCACCCCTAACATGCAGGCTTTGACCGCAGTAAATCCTAATTCAGTTGCTATTCCGGTGACAAGAGTTTCTGGTGTCACCACCGTTCTCACTGTTCCTTCCGGAGGATTATTCCCCGGTACTGCCGCTTTGATCAACTTGAATGGATACACTCCTGATCAGATGTTTGCCGGATTTAAAGGTGTGGTGATGAATTTTCCAAGCTCTGGCCGAAGAGGAAGGTATGACCGCAGATCAGATGAAGACATCAAAAAGGCGAGTGAAAAAGCACTTAAGGAGGCAGATAAACTTTGGGAAAACGCGAAAAACTACAGTACACTTGCGGCAAATGGTGCAGAACTGGAATATTATCCAGAAATGGAACAGCTTGCCAAAGCGACAACAGGTGAGCTCCCATTGTTGATTGAAGTAAATACAGCTTCTGATATCCAGGCAGCCATCAAATGGGTAGAAGGAAAGGAAGCTAAGGTGATCTTTACAGGGGTGGCGGAAGGCTGGAGAGTAGCCGAAGCAATCGCTAAAGCGGGTATCCCTGTAATTACCGGTCCCATTCAGGCGCTTCCAACACGAGAGTCTGACCGCTATGATGCTGCCTATGCCAATGCTGGAAAAATGGCAAAAGCAGGAGTGAAATTAGCTATCAGAACTGATGAGCAGGAGAATGTGAGAAACTTGCCGTTTTTTGCTGCTTTTGCTGCTGCTTATGGCCTGGGAAAGGAAGAAGCCTGGAAAGCTGTAACCATAAATCCTGCTGAAATCTTTGGGTTGGCAGACCAATATGGATCTGTTGAAGCAGGTAAAACTGCAAATCTTATTGTTGCCGATGGTGATCCGTTCGAAACCAAGACAAATATTCTTCATGTATTTATTGAAGGATACAGAATGCCGCTGTCCAATCGACAAGTTAGGCTTTATCAAGAATTTTTGGAGCGGTCCCCAGGATTGAAGATGAATTAATTCCGAAATGAGGCGTTTTTAAAAACCGCAAGAACAATCCTGTATTATTGGGCTTTTCTTGCGGTTTCGTTTATTTTGCCTGTATTATGAAAAGAATATATATCCCAAATCTTGTATTTCTCATCGCTGTGCTAGTTTCCTGCAAAACCGATGAAAACAATGTACTTGTAAGTGATTTAATTGAAGCAAAACGAGCGGAAGTGGCCCCTGATAAACGTGTGGCGCTTTGGGATTTGACATTTGAAAATGACACGCTAAAAGGCCAAACTGATCAGCCGGAAGCTTTGGATCAACTGGTCAAAGAAATCAATTCCCTACAGATCAATTTTACCGATGCTGTCTTACGTTTGCCTGATGCACAGCTTGGAGAAAAGACCAAAGCTTTGGTCACAATCTCTGTGGCCAATATCAGAAGCAATCCCAAGCACTCTGCCGAACTTGCCACTCAAGCGCTTATGGGAACTCCTTTAAATGTCCTTAAAGAGGATGATGGGTGGTTTCTTGTCCAAACTCCAGACGGCTACCTTTCCTGGGTAGACAGGGCGGGGATTCATTTGATGGATGAGGCGGAATTAGAACATTGGTTTAGAGAACCTAAAGTTGTTTTTACAGCCCTTACAGGCCATGTCTGGCAAAATACAGACCAGACAGAAATGGTTTCAGACCTTGTGGCAGGAAATATCCTAACACTTCAAGAAGAGTCCAACGATCAGTTGAAGGTAAGCCTTCCCGATGGTCGACAGGGATGGATTTCCACTAAGGAGGTCCAGAACTGGGAAAGCTGGATAGCGTCAAGAGAGACATCTCCGGAATCCCTGATTTCTACAGCTAAGCAAATGATGGGGACCCCTTATCTGTGGGGCGGTACTTCCATTAAAGGTGTGGATTGCAGTGGGTTCACCAAGACCATCTATTACCTCAATGGACAGATTATCCCGCGTGATGCATCCCAGCAGATCAATGAGGGTGAGCTAGTGGATGCTGACAAAAACTGGGAAAACCTTCAAGTGGGTGATTTGCTGTTTTTTGGGGTAAAAGGAACAGCTGAGAAGAAAGAAAGGGTAGTTCATGTAGGGATGTGGATAGGAAACGGAGAATTTGTCCATTCCAGAGGTTTGGTGAGAATATCAAGTTTTGACCCAGAGAGTCCGAATTATGATGCGTACGAACTTGGTAGGTATCTTCGAACTAAGAGAATTGTAAATGTTCCTTCCGAACACATAGTATCCGTTGCAGAGCTTTTAACCAACTAATAAATATGACCAAAAACAAACCTATTTTAGGAATTGCTCTCGTTATTGGCTTAACCTTTTCAGCAAAGGCCCAACACGTGACGGGTTTTTTTCCGCAGGATAAAAGTAAAGAGGTTGCTATTGAGAGCGAATATCTCAAAGCTGTCGATTATGACCAATTTAAAGTTCACCTGAAAGAACTGACGAAAGCACCACACATCGCAGGAACCCCCGAAAACGAAGACGTTGCTACCTATATAACCAAGGTGATGACGGATGCGGGAATGGATGTGACCTCCTACCCTTATGATGTGTATTTGCCAAATGAACCGGGCGAATCGCTTTTGGAAATAGTAACCCCTAACAAAATCACCTTATCCCAACAGGAAGGTCCAATCGAAGGCGACCCGTTTTCTACTGACTCCCGACTGCATAAAGGATTCAATGCCTACTCGGGATCTGGAGACGTCACTGCTGAAGTGGTCTATGCCAATTATGGGGTCAAGGCCGATTTCGAAAAACTGGCTGAAATGGGAGTCGACCTGAAAGGCAAAGTCATAATAGCTAGATATGGTGGAAATTTCCGGGGCTATAAAGCGCAATTTGCAGAACAATATGGAGCTGCTGCATTGATCATTTATACAGATCCGGAGGACTCAGGATTTGGAAAAGGAAATGTGTATCCTGAAGGACCTTTTTACAATGAAACTACCATTCAGCGAGGTTCTTTGTTGACGCTGGACTACACGGGAGATCCGTTGACTCCCTTCGAACCTGCCCTTCCGTTAGATGGGGATAAAAAAGTGAAGAGACTCGATCCCAAGGATGTCGCTTTTCATACAATTCCTGTTTCGCCGATTGGTTATGGCGCTGCCAAAGAGATCTTAAGCCGAATGAAAGGCTCTTCAGTTCCTGAAGAATGGCAAGGTGGGTTGCCCTTTGAATATAAGCTCACTGGAGGTTCTGAGCTGAAAGTACGTGTGAAAGTGGAACAACCTGTGGACTACATCAGAGCCAATAATGTAGTGGGCAAATTCGAGGGTAGTGAATTTCCTGATGAGTGGATTATATTGGGAAGCCATTACGATGCCTGGAGTTTTGGAGCGACTGACCCCAATTCAGGAACGGCAATGATGCTCACACTCGCAGAAGCTATCGGAGAATTAATTAAAGATGGGGTGCGCCCAAAAAGATCAATCTTAATTGGGCATTGGGATGCTGAGGAACAAGGTGTGATCGGTTCTACAGAATGGGTGGAGCAGTTTAAGGATGAATTAGGGGCAAAAGCTGTAATCTATATGAATTTTGACGCAGGGGTATCTGGAAGAAATTTTGGGGTTTCCGCTGCTCCTACCTTGAAAAATCTGATTATTGAAGCTTCAAAAGAAGTCGCTTATCCGGATTCTGCCAAGTCAGTGTATGAGGTTTGGGCTGGTAAAAATGAAGAGCCAAGGATCGGAAATCTGGGTGGTGGATCTGATCATATTGCATTTTATATGTATGCTGGAGTTCCAAGTTTGAGTGGTGGTTCTGGAGGTACTTCAGCTTACCACTCTAACTATGACAACTTCCACTATTACAGCAAGTTTGTAGATCCGACATTTAAGATGGGCGGAACTGTAGCTTCGGTTATTGGCGTGCTTACGCTCAGGCTGGCAAATGCAACAATCATTCCTTATGATGTTCCAAGATATGCTCAGGACTTGAAGATGCATTTTGATAATGCAGTCAAAGCAGTAAAAGAATTGGATTCTTTATTCGTATCGTTTGACAAAGTGGATGCGGCCATTGAAAAATTACAAGCAAGTTCGGATGCTTATCAAACAGCGATGAATGCTGCTCTTGAATCAGGAAACCTTTCTGAAAAACAGATTCACACTTTAAATAAGGGTCTTATTGCTTTGGAGAAAAGCTGGATTGATCCCAAAGGAATGTATTTTGGCAGCTGGTATAGATCATTATATGTGAGTACTGATCCCTTCTCCGGATATGCTTCATGGATTTTGCCGGGAATAAAATATGAAGTGGAAACCAAATCAACTGCACGTCTGGAGGAATGGGATTCCCGCTACGCTAAGGCTATTTTAGATCTCAGCAAGAAAGTGGATAAAATGACTAAGAGTCTTTAATGAGACATTAGTTAATATATTCAGGATAAGAAAAGGGCTTAGATTAATTTCTAAGCCCTTTTATTCTCTCTACATTCTTTAAATGCTTGCATCCCAAAATAAATAGGTATATTAATTAAGCAATTTTGATATTTACCAATGCAAACAGGATGGAAACAATTTATGTGGGCTTACTTTTTATCGCTTTTAGTGCGCTAATCAAATTTTTCCCCGGGCTTCTTGCTGGCTATAATAGCCTTTCCCATCGCGAAAAGGAGAATGCAAAAACAAATGGTTTACCCACCTTTGCATCCATTGTGTTGGCTGTTATGGGCATACTTTGCATAGGAGTGTATTTTGTGTCAAATTGGTCAGATTTGCCTTCCAGAATGGGGATTAACTATGTATCGATATCTCTTGCCGGAGCGATCATTTTGATCATATTTGGGAATAGATTTACCACTAATTCTAACTGAAAATCCACCTAATGAGCTATGCAACTCCCTATTTATCCTACTTGATAGTGCTAAGGATAGTCAGAGAATATTAGCTATGACCTTACAGTGTCGTTTAAACAAAGTTCGTCCGTGCTTTCTGCTCAGCTAAGTAAGCCTTCATCTCCTCGCCTTCTTCTACTTTTACTTCGCCTGGCAAGCCTAGAATAAACCTCGCCAATCCGGGTAACTGTGGTATTTCTCCATGAAAATAATATTGGTTCCTGTTCTTGATAGACATAAATGGTCTCGCATTTGGATGCTCTTCTAGCATAAGCTGGTATGCTTTTTTACTTAGTTTCAACTTGACCAGGAACAGGTTCTTTCCAGTAAACCCAAACAACTGGGTACCTGGTAACTGGTGTTTAGTTTCATATTTCCAATCTTCCTGACTCAAAACAACTTCACCTATTCGCTCGATTTTAAAAACTTTCATGCTTTTACTTGATGGTTCAAAAGCATGAATTGATTCATAGTTGGATGAAAAAGCCACTGGTTCTACCAAACGGTCACTTGTGGTATCTGAGCTAAGTGAATAATAATCCTTCAGCCAAACTTGTTTTTTTTGCTGAATACTTTGGCCTATTTCATCTACTAACCTACCTAAATTTGCCTTGAACAGTTGTTCTGTCCCCTGCTTGACTTCCGACCTGAGAGCCAACTTTTTCAAGAGAGAATCATGCAGAAGGTTGCCTTTTCCATGACTTTCAATTACAGATCGTAGCCATTGGCTTTCTTCCTGCGAAAAGGTACCGTAGTTCAAGGTCTGATCCATTCCTGGCCTGTGTTGAATCTTGTATTTGCTGAATTCCTTCACGACCTCAAAACCCAAAGCTTCCAGTAATTTGAAATAGCGATAAACTGTGCGTTCATCAGTCTCCAACAATTCGGCAAGTCTGTGTACAGGCTTGCCTATATTACTTTGTAGCAAATTGATCAATTTGAAAACGCGTAAAATTTTTTGCTGTTCGATTTTTCCGGACTGGCTCATAGTGACTTCTGGGATTTAGAAACTTAAAACTACAGAAATGAGCTAATAAACGTCAGTGATTGACATGAACTGTCAAAATTTTTATAGTTATTTTTTCTCCCTTCAAAGCAAAATTCCTTCTAATTTTAGCTTAATGAGCCCTAAGCAATCCAATTACTTTTTATCTACAAAACAATTTTCAGTATTCGCAGCTGGCATCACTTTCCTTCTTGCCTACTGGTATCTTGGCTACGACGGAATTACATTCAGTGATGACGTTTATTATTTACTTGCGGGCAAAAAATTCTGGAGCGGTTCAATGGAAGTGAATGATTACCATTTTTCCAGCCGTTGGGGAGCCTATGTACCTTCGGGACTGATAGGATTTATAGTTGGCTTTGATCCACACACAATCTCATTTGTTTCTTTTATAGCATACGCTTTGACGCTATCCGTATTAATCTGGGTACTCCCAAAATCCACACCTAGTTGGGTTTTGGTACTTTGGCTTTGTACGCAGGTATATTTTTTACATTTTCTGACGAAAGTTTATCCGGATAGTCTTCTGGTGCTTTTCACCTGCCTGATTCCCGCGGCCTCGTCGCTAAGAAGCATCCGGCCAATACTTTCAGGTTTTATCCTTGTCTTAAGCTTGTTTTTAGGTTTTTTGACAAAAGAGACAATCGTTCTTTTGTCCCCATTTCCCATACTTCTCCTTATTTTTGACTTTAGGAGCAGAGAACTTTCTAAACCGTTTTATCTGTCCATTTTGGTAACCGGAATTCTTCTACTTAGTCTATACTTAGGTTATTTCTGGATTAATTTCGGCGATCCGCTGCACCGTATCAGTTCTATTAATGCGGGCCATTATATCTCTGAATTCACCTATGCAGATAAAGGGTTACTGTCAATTCTGAAAAGACTAACCACTTTACCGATTATCACTTTCATAGAGCGATCTTATTGGCCATGGATTGTATTTGCTATTCCTGGGATTGCTTTGGGTTTGAAGTCTAGGGATACTCCGGCACTTGAGTTTTCGCTTGCACTCCTGTGTCTATTGATAGGTTTTTGGTTTATGAGTTCTACGTTGGAGTTCTACAACCCTATTTACCTCAATCCAAGGCATCTGATTATCACCGTTCCTATTCTTTGTGTGTTGATTTCCTTTGGGTGGAAAGAATGGCAAACCTCCAAAAGATGGAGAACCTGGATACTTGGTTTACTGGCTCTGGGAGTTGTGATTAGCTTAGCACAGATGGATTGGAAAATGGCAGGATTCCAACTTGCATTGGTGGGTGCCGTATCTATTTATTATTCCAAATTTCAGCCTATAGTTTTCGTAGGTATTCTTGTTGCTCCAGCTTTTCTGGCTATTCCGTATCAAAAGAATCTCAAGCAGTACGAATCCTTGATTGAAACGTTAAGTAAAGAAATTCAATCTACCGGTAACCAATCGATTTTATTGACCAATGATTTTCTGGAATTCAGTGAGCTGGTGCTTTTCCCTGAAGATGAAATCAGTCAAAAAAAGCTCAATGGATTAGAGAGTCATTTAAGCTGGGATAAATCCAAAACAGATACTGTTAAGCTTGTGCTGTACTCCTATTATCGGCACGCCTATCCTCAGGAACAAGAGGAAATTGACAGGGTATTAACCTGGCTTGAAAAACGGGGATACACCTTGCAGGGAGAAGAAAATAACGGAGTGATATGGAAGGGGATCTATGTTAGAAATAAACGTTCGGCACCGTCACCTCTTTGATAAATTCTCTGCTGCTCTTGTCTTCACCAACGGTTTCGAAGACCTGATTTTCCGAAAGTGAGTTACTCATTAGATCTTTTTAGGAAAATCAACCACAATGTTCACTTCCTTAAAAGTGCTTTCTATCCAAAATTTCCTTCAGCACTACAGCATCTTTGATGGATTGTGGGTTTTTGAGCATACGTGCGTAACGGCTTTTTCCGGTATTAAAAGGCTCCACTACCGCTTCTTTTAAGGATGGGATTTCAGGAATTCCCTTGGAAGTCTTGGTTAGATCGGATTTCGCTTTCTCAAAAGCTCCCTGGTAATGCTCGATCTCCTCATCGTCTTCCTCCATTTTTTTTGTAGGAAATCTCTTTACCGCAGGAGCTGGATCTGCTCTCCATTCAGGTCTTACGACGGGCTCAGCTGTACGCTCGTAGTCTATCGGTTTAGGTTGATCAGCCGAAACTGGCTGCATTCTTGGCTTTTGGGCTTCTACAGGCTTTGGCTTCTGTGCATCACGGATTTCACGCAGCAAATCCTCAAAGGAAACAGGCTTCTGATCAGACTCATCTACCATTTCCTGCGGCTCATCATTCTGATCTTTTTTCCTGCCTCTGGTTGCCTGGTAAATAAAATATGCCAATATGGCAACGATATAAAGTATATTTCCTAATCCATCCACAGTCCCAAGTTAATCCATTTCATTTAGTATTGCATAGTTTTTTACCGCGAAGTTCGTGAAGGGTGACGCGGAAGCGCAAATTGATTGTTTGTCATCATAAAGAGTAAGTAAGCGGTATTTAATATCCAGCAATCCCTTGATGAAATTTAATTAATTAGATTAAATCCCATCATGGTGTAAAGAGAGAATACATTTCTTTATCAACTTGACAATTAAACTTTGAATTTGATAATTGGATACTTTACAAACCTGACTACTTCGACCGAAAACTGATCACTGACTTTTTCCTCTCAGCAATCCATCAAATCTTTGGACAATCTCACAAATGATCTTATTTTGTTCATTATTTAAGACAATTTAAAAAGGATGCTGCTCAGTAAGCTGGAGATCAAAGGATTTAAGAGTTTTGGGGATAAAATGGTGATCAACTTCGATAAGGGAATCACTGGTGTGGTTGGGCCAAACGGCTGTGGTAAATCCAATGTGGTGGATGCTATCCGATGGGTGCTCGGCGAGCAAAAGACACGCATGCTTCGCTCCGATAAGATGGAGAATGTGATTTTTAACGGTACTAAAAACCGGAAAGCATCCAATCTTGCCGAAGTCTCACTCACTTTTGAAAACACCAAGAACCTACTTCCTACTGAATATACCTATGTCACCGTAACGCGGCGCTATTACAGATCCGGTGAAAGTGAATACCAAATCAACGGGGTCACCTGTCGCCTAAAGGATATCACCAATCTCTTTATGGATACGGGGATCAATTCAAACAGCTATGCCATCATCGAACTAAAGATGATCGATGAACTCCTCAATGACAAGAATAACTCACGAAGGGATTTGTTTGAGGAAGCTGCCGGAATTTCAAAATTCAAAAACAGAAAGAAGGAAACGCTCCGGAAACTCCAGGATACAGATGATGATTTAGCACGTGTGGAAGATGTGCTTTTTGAGATAGATAAAAATCTAAAAAGTCTCGAAAAGCAGGCAAAACAGGCGTCTAAGTACTTTGAGATCAAGAAGGATTACAGAACCGCAAGTATCAATCTGGCAAAGAAAAGTATAGAGAAATACAGTAAATCGCTAATAGAGGCAAATTATAAGATCCAGGAAGAGGGTGATAAAAAGCTAACCCTACAAACACAGGTAGCAGATCAGGAAGCTCTTCTCAGCCAGTTAAAGGCTGATTTGATCCAAAAAGAAAAATTGCTTTCCAGCCGTCAAAAAGCACTGAATGAACATGTAAACAAGATCAGGGCTTTTGAGTCGGAAAAGAAAATCAAGAATGAACGCCTGAGATTTTTAGAAGACAGATCCCAGAAACTTCGGGAACAAATAGATGCAGACCGAAAATCAAATGATCGTGCGGGCTTTAGTATCAGATCTTTGCAGCAAGAAAAGGAATCTGCGGAAAAGATGCTTGCCGAGAAGGAAATGATTGTTTCAGAGCTGCGTGAAGCCTACGAAAACCAAAAAATGATCCAAGCCGAAAAGCAACAGGCCCAAAAAACGATCAATCAAAATTTCGAAGCACTTAAGGAAAAAGTCTATCAGCTAAGTAAAGACATCGAGATAAAACAAATACAGCTTTCTACTCTTAAGCAGGAATTGGAAAGAACTTCCAGTGATGACTCTAGTCAGGAAGCAAGTTTGGTGGATTTCGAAGAGAAACTGATCACATTGAAAGCTGAGCTCGATGAATCAACTAATGGGTATCAGGAGTTAAAAACAAAGCAGGAAGAACTGGATCAAAAAATCGAGGAAACCAATCGCGTGATTGAAATGATTAGGGAAGAACTGACCCAATCGTCACGTAAGCTCGACTCAAAGACCAACGAATACAACCTCACCAAATCTCTGGTGGAAAATCTGGAAGGTTTTCCTGAAGCAATTAAATTCTTGAAGAAAAATTCAAGCTGGGGAAAGGATGTCCCGCTCCTTTCGGATTTGCTGACCACATCGGAGAAGTACAGAGTAACTATTGAGAATTACCTGGATAGCTACATGAATTATTATGTGGTAGAGACAGAGGTGCAGGCAATTTCTGCCATTCAGCTACTGAGTGATTCTGCCAGAGGAAAGGCTAATTTCTTCATATTGGAGCATTTTGAGCGGTTCAAGCCGAGTCAAAACAAGCTTTTTGCCAATGCAATCGCAGCTACAGAGATTATTGAATTTGATGTTAAGTATTCCCGCCTGATCAACTTCATTTTGGATAATGTGTACATAGTCCAAGGTGAGCACAGAGATTTTCCTCAGGATAATGAGGCAGTCTTCATCTCTGAAAACGGTAAGTACACCAGGCGGAAATTCAGTATTTCAGGGGGCTCTGTGGGGTTATTTGAGGGGAAAAGAATTGGACGGGCCAAGAACTTGGAGAAGCTGGACAAGGAAATCAAAGAACTTAACAAGAAAGTCAGCAGCACCAGGAATAACCTGGACAATAAGCTTTCTGAACTGATGAAACTGAAGGAGATCAGCTATAAAAAAACATTGGAAGAGTGGCAAAATAAGATCAATGCCATCAACCAGGACTTCGTTTCTGTGCGCACCAAAAAGGAGCAGCTTGCCGAATTGCTCAGTTCCAATGCTAATAAGCGGGAGGATATTCTGGATAGAATCGCTTCTATCGAAGAGAGTCTGACCGAGATTCAACCACGGCTTTTTGATGAACGGGCTGAGTTTGAAGCTATGCATGATGAATTGGAAGAACTTAACGAATCCTATGAAAAGGAATCTGTATTGCTGTCCGAAAAATCCCAGGCGTTCAATGCTGAAAACATACTTTATCATCAGCATCTTAATCGTGTGACAAGCTTGGATCAGGAAATAGAATTCAAGCAGTCGGCCTATGAGGGGTCAAAGGAACGGATAGAAAAATCACAAACAGAACTTTCGCAGCTGGACACAGAAGTCAAATCCTTGCTTGACAACAATGAGGTGAAGGATGATGAGTTGATCGAACTGTATTCAGAAAAAGAAGGCATAGAAAAGGGTGTTCAGGAAGCTGAAAAGGATTATTATGCTTCTCGTGGATTTATTGACGAGACCGACCAGAAGATCAGGAGTTTCCAGAAATCGAAGGAAAGTTATGATCAGCTGATTCATGAACTGGAGAATGCGGTGAATGAAATCAAGCTGAAAATGACCGGAATGAAAGAAAGACTCAGTGTAGAATTCGAACTGAACCTGGACGAGCTGATGGAGGAAAACTCTGAAATCGACGAGGAATTCCGAGAATTTGCCGAGGAGAAGTTACGTGAACTTGTAAGCAGGCAAAAGGAGAAACTTGATAAAATAGGCCCGATCAATCCAATGGCGATGGAAGCCTATGATGAGATAAAAGTACGGTATGACTTCATCACCTCGCAGAAGGAAGATTTAATCAAGGCTAAAGAATCACTGTTGACCACGATTAAGGAAATCGATTTAGTAGCAAGGGAGACATTTTTGGATGCTTTTGCAAAAATCAAAGAGAACTTTATCAAAGTGTTCCGTTCACTGTTTACCGAACAGGATGATTGTGACTTGACTCTGGTAGATCCCAGTAATCCTCTGGAATCTGCAATCGAGATTATGGCCAAACCAAAAGGGAAGCGGCCATTGACAATCAACCAACTTTCAGGCGGAGAGAAGACGCTTACCGCTACTTCCCTACTCTTTTCTATCTACCTGCTAAAGCCTGCTCCTTTCTGTATATTTGATGAGGTTGATGCGCCATTGGATGACGCCAATATTGATAAGTTCAATCAGATAATCCAACAATTCAGTGGTGAGTCGCAGTTTATCATAGTGACCCATAATAAACGTACTATGGCCAGCACGGATATTATATATGGGATCACCATGATCGAAGCAGGAGTTTCCAGGGTTGTTCCGGTTGATCTAAGGGAGTTGGTTTAAAGTGATGTCCCTCCTTCTCTCGGATCCCGATGATTTCCCCAAGATCTATTGACAAAGGTCATTTTCCAAGAAGTAAAAAGCTCTTCCAAATACTTTTTACCCAGTTTTTTCTTGCAGGGATGCGATGTTGTTATCTGTATAATATTTATCCCGGTACTCTTGAAATTCCTCCTCCAGGGCAGAAACCAGAGCGAGATTACTATCTACATTTTGCCACATTTCGGGCAATTTCTTCTCCAAAAGCCCTACTCCTAAATTGATATTATCTGCCTCTATCTTGGATATTTTTTTCAGAACAGATGTTTGACTGTTCCTCAAATCCTCAAATTCCCTAAGGATTTTATCCATCATTTCCATTTTCTCTAATTTATCCATTGTTCAATTAGTTAGGTTATAGGTTTAGCTACGCATAAAATATACCGCAATGGTTTTATCCCCTAATAATTTCCAGTCTTTAAAAAATGCTATGAAACTTCCCTTGTCTTCTAGAGTGAAATAATAATCCTAGCTTGGATCCAATAAAAAAGTTGATTTCCAGAAAATACCACCTAGAGTACAGGCAGATTTTTGAAGTTCAGAAAAGTTATTTGAATTTTATTGGCATTCTATTTTTATTTTAAATTTACCTGAAATGAGATCTCAACCTGAAGTATGGCTAAGAGGGCCAATTGATAAGTTTCCGCTGGATCTTCAACCTGTAGTACATGCCATTTTGCAGGCGCAGGAAGAAATTCATGTGTTAATGAAGGGTTTTCCTGTTGATTTGCTTTGGGAAAAACCTGCAGGGATGGCCAGTCCTGCCTTTCATCTGCAACATATCGCAGGAGTGCTGGACCGAATGGCTACGTATGCCAAAGCTGAGACCTTAAGTGAACAACAATTCAATTATTTAAAAGAAGAGGGAAATGTAAAAACTGACATGACCGTGGAAAGTCTTGTGGAGCAGTTGGACATCGAGATTGCGGAATTTTTACAAATCATTTCCGCTATTGATCCAGGCACACTCACTGATTTCAGAGGAGTGGGAAGAGCACAGTTACCATCTACTGTGGGCGGACTTTTGTTTCATGCGGCTGAGCACACTCAGAGGCATTTTGGTCAGTTGCTGGTTACTGTGAATATCCTTCGAAAAAAGTGATTTTTTTGATGGTGATTTCAGACTTCTGATGCCGTCAAAACAATTTTTTGAATAAGAAAATCTATCAGATTTATTTTTTCGGTAATCTCATTCCCCCAAGAATCCTATAATTTGTAAATCCTTCTGCAAACGAAGTGACTTAATCATAAACCTATTTTAACTCCTCTAATGCAAATTCCTGTTAAACGAGTACTATTCTATAGTATTTCTCTTATTGTTCTTTTCAGTTGTACACCTGAAAAATCCCCTTTTGATGTTTCTCCGGCTGATTCTCTTGATCCAAAACGGGTGGAACAACCTTATCCTAGCATCAGTATTCCTGAAGATGCAGATCTGGAATCAGCAGTTTGGAAAGGCATAGACCTAAGTCCCCAGCCACCTGTGGTTCCAGTTTCTGCCAACGAACAATTGAAATCTTTTATCCTCCAGCCAGGCTATAAGCTAGAACCTATTCTTTCCGAGCCCCAAATCCGGGAGCCTGCAGCGATTCAGTTTGACGGAAATGGAAGAATGTATGTATTGGAACTGAGAACTTATATGCAGGACATTGATGCCAATGGAGAACTCATGCCTACTTCTAGAATATCGAGGTGGGAAGACCAGGATAATGATGGAGTATATGAAACAAGTGTGATTTTCCTGGATAGTCTTGTGTTTCCCCGCTATGTAGTCCCTTTTGGAAAAAACACTATTTTATCTATGGAGTCAAATGAGGATAATGTCTATAAGTACACTGATACAGATGACGATGGGAAAGCTGATAAAAAGGAGCTTTTTGCATCAGGACTGGGAAGATCTGGCAACGTAGAGCATCAGACCAGCTTCCTGACTTGGACTATGGACAACTGGATGTATAGCACCTATAATTCCCGGAGAATACGCTGGACACCAGATGGAGTCATCCAGGAACCTGCCGGAAACCCTTGGGGGCAATGGGGAGTCACTCAGGATAATTATGGACAGACCTGGTTTCAGGATGGAGCCGGTGGAGTACCTCAAAGCTTTCAGTTTCCACTGGTTTATGGCAATTTCGGAGTAAAAGGCCAATACAAAGATGGCTTTAGAGAACCGTTTAGCTTGGTTAAGTTGGCGGATTTTCAGCCTGGAATGCGCGAAACCAAACCTGATGGTTCACTTAATAATGTGACGGGATCTGCAGGAAATGATGTGTTTCGTGGAGACAGACTTCCAAAAGAAATTCAAAACAAATACTTCTACGGAGAACCTGTAGGCCGTATTGTCCGCCAGGTAAATGTGGAAAAATCAGAAGGGCTTTCTTACATCCAAAATCCGTACAGAGAAGCTCAAGCTGAGTTTATTCAATCTACCGATCCTCTTTTCAGACCTGTGGATATGGCTACAGCTCCTGATGGCACTATGTATATCGTAGATATGTATCGCGGAATCATTCAGCAGGGAAACTGGACTCAGGACGGTAGCTACCTGCGTACAAAAATCCAACAGTATCAAATGGATGACATCGCTGGAAATGGTCGAATCTGGAGACTGACCTACGAGGGTATGGAAAGAAACAAGGAAAAACCTGCAATGCTCGAGGAGACTTCTTCTGAGCTCGTGCGACATCTAAGCAATGCAAATGGCTGGTGGAGGGATAAGGCACAACAGCTAATTATCCTGAATCAGGATAAATCAGTGGTGAAAGATTTGGAAAACCTTCTAAATACTTCGGATAATGAACTGGCTCGTATTCATGCATTATGGACTCTTGAAGGGTTAAATTCTCTAAGTGTTTCCTTGATCAGAGAACTATTTAAAGATTCCAGTCCTCAAATGCGAATTCAGGCACTCAGGGCAAGTGAAAGCCTTTACAAGTATGGTGATAAAAGTTTGGCAGCGAACTATAGGAAAATGATCAAAGACTCATCTATAGATGTTGCTATACAAGCATTGCTGAGTGCTTATGTGCTGAATATTGAGCAAGTGGAAGCATTGATCAAAACATCCCTCCAAGAGAATCAAGCAAATGGAATCCAGGTAGTGGGGACACAACTCCTGGAACGGATGGCAAAAGAGAAAGAACTTGCTGCCACACAGTTTGACCCACAAGAATTGGCACTTTTCACTAAGGGAAAAAACATTTTTGATAGCTACTGCTCTACTTGCCATGGTGTCAAAGGACTAGGTACACCTACAGGGGGAGGCGAACTGATTGCACCAGCTTTCTCTGGTTCACCAAGGTTGATGGGACATCCGGAATACGCGGTAAAAACACTCCTACACGGACTGGCAGGGGCCCTTGACGGTAAAGAATATGAGGGGGTAATGATTTCCATGGAAAGTAATGATGATGAGTATATCGCTTCAGTGGTTTCCTATATCCGAAATGATTTTGGGAATTCAGGAAGTTTCGTGACTCCTGAATTTGTAGCCCAATTGAGAAAAGAAACTGAAGGAAAAGACGGAATGTATCAGTTTGATGAGCTTATTGAAGAAATCCCTAAGTCACTTACCCTCCAAGATAACTGGAAAATCACTGCCAGTAGTACAGCGCTGCAAGGTGTAGGCTCAACGAAGGACCCATCTTATGCTTTCAGCTTTAAAGGATGGAAAACAGACGGTCCGCAGCAGTCAGGCATGTGGTTCCAGATTGAGCTACCTGAAGAAAGAAACCTTACGGAACTTCAGTTTAATGCCGGCGAAAAAGAGTTTCCTAAAAACTATAATGTATCTATTTCTAATAATGGAACTAACTGGACTGAAGTTGCCAGTGGATCAGGCGTAAAAAGAATTAATTCCATTCAATGGAAGTCCGGCGAGAATGCAAGATTTCTAAGAATAGAAACAACTCAAAATGGTGAAGAGTCTTGGGCTATGAAGCAATTGACGCTATATGCTAGATAATATTAGGCAATAGTGATTGACGTTTCTTAAAAAAATATAATCCCCCAATGCAGATTTTCTTTATGCAATGGGGGATCTTTTTTTAGAAAACGAAACACTAAACCCATCCATCGGAATGTGGATGGGTTGTAAGCGACAATCGCGGAGGTAAGTTAAACTTGTGAAAGAATGTAATTACGAAAGGTATCAGGTGATGTCTCACCTATTGAACAACAAAGTAGTCATCTGACCATAGGATTGATGCTAGCAAAGTGTAGCGTGATGAAGTTGCCGGATTTAGATGTAGCTTGTTGTTTTAGCCAATAAAAAAGGGTGGGTAGTTCACTTTCTATAATTAGCCTGTCTCTCAACCATCCAACCAGGATACTGCTTAGCAAGCGGGCTTACTTCATCTATTTTCTTCAGATCCTCTTCGGTCAGGATGAGTTGGGTTGATTCTATATTGAGTCTTAATTGCTCCAAGGTTTTAGCTCCAATAATAGTACTGGTGACTCCCTGCTGTTGGCGTACCCAGGCGAGCGAAATCTGCGCAATAGTTGCATCGTGGATTTTTGCTAGATCCCCCATCACATCTACCAAATCATAAGCCTTCTCCTTGTCAATTGGAGGAAAATCGAATGTAGCTCTTCTTGAATCCGAATCTGCCCCTTCTCTGGTGAATTTTCCCGTCAAAAATCCTCCAGCTAAAGGACTCCAGGGAAAAATAGCCAAATCATGATCTACAGCCATGGGTACCAACTCATGCTCAATATCACGACTGACAGCTGAATAATAATATTGCAATCCGATAAACTTATGCCATCCTTTATAATATGCAATCGCCTGAGCTTTGGCGACCATCCATGCAGGCCAATTGCAAATTGCTATATACCTGACTTTGCCAGACTCCACAATGTCATTGAGAGACCGGACAATTTCTTCCAGTGAAGTAATTGGGTCTACCCCGTGTACATATAGAATATCGATGTAATCAAGCTGCAATCTTTTCAAACTGGCTTCAACTGAATTAAAAACATTATATCTGGATAGTCCTGCACTATTGGGTTTGTCTTTCATTTTCGCCAAAAGCTTGGTCGCTAGTACGATTTCGTCTCTAGGCACCTGGAGGTCGGTAAGTCCCTGTCCCAAAAGTTGCTCTGACTGTCCAAAAGAATAAACATTAGCAGTATCGATAAAATTGATGCCTGATTCTACTACGGCACTCAGCATTTCATTCACTTCCTTTTGCTGCAGCCTGCCTATTTGGGCCCACATATCCTCTTGTTGTCCCCCAAAAGTCATAGTACCAAAACATAGTTCGGAGACCAACAAGCCTGTGTTCCCGACGGTATTGTACTTCATCATTAAAATAGTTTAAAGTAGTGGTCATTAGATTGAGCAATTAAAACCAAAGACGTTCTAAAACAGTTGCCCAAAGCCAAAATTATTTTTAAAAGTTTTCAGTCCTTATCTTTAAGTTTGCTGTTGGGGGAAGTTCCGGACAATTTTACCTCAGAAACGCTGGCTTTTTCGATTGATCTGTCGAATTAAATGGCATGTATAAGCGGGCATCCACAGGAATTGTTCCTACAGTGCACTTTACTAAATTACCCTAGGCGCAAATCTGTTTAAAGCCCATGTTGTGATCCCACATCTTTTTCCTTACATCTTAATCTACTATGAATTTTACGCTTGAATCAACTGACCTTTCAGTCAAAATCAATCCAGTAGGAATGGAGCTAAGCTCTATTCAATCCAAAACTACAGGTCTTGAGTACCTCTGGCAGGCGGATCCAGCTATATGGAAAGGGCATGCGCCTGTATTGTTTCCGATAGTTGGGGCCTTAAAGGGTGGATATACAACTATAAACGGAAAGAAATACGAAATGCCCAAACATGGGTTGGTACGTAATTCTTCCAAACCAAAGCTGATTTCACATACGAACACTACGCTTGCTTTACGATTAACATGGGATGAAGAATCTCTTCAGAAATATCCTTATAAATTCCAGTTGGATATGGTCTTTTCTCTTGTAGGGAATACCCTCACGATTAAACATATTGTCACAAATCAAAGTGATGAAAGCATGCTGTATTCTATCGGTGGTCATCCTGCTTTTAATTGCCCGTTGCTTCCGGATGAAAAATATGCTGATTATTCAATTGAATTTGCGCAGCCGGAAACGGATGCTACATGGCTCATTGATGAAGCTGGACTGATAAAGAATCAGACTAAACCTTTTCTTGAAAACAGCTCATCAATCCATTTGAGGGGGAGTCTATTTGATGATGATGCCTTAATTTTCAAGTACCTCAAATCACGGGAAGTAACGCTAAGGCACCAAAGTAAAGGAGCTATTTTATCCGTTCAGTTTGAAGATTTTGAATACCTGGGAATCTGGGCAAAACCAGGTGCCCCCTTTGTTTGTATTGAACCCTGGTTGGGCATTGGTGACAGTTCTGATTCAAACCAGCAATTTGAAGAAAAAGAAGGGCTTCTGAATTTGGAACCTAACCAAAGCCATGTGAAAACCTACTCAATTACAATTCTCTAGAAGAAGAAAGATTTTAACAAAAGGCGTAGTGAGTACTATGCCTTTTGCCTATTTTCTACTGGTTGGCAATAAACGGAGCTTGCTTGAAAAAGCGTCTAGCTGACAATTGATCAATTAGAAATCTGGCCAAACTTGTTGCTGAGATCTGATCACCCGGACAATCTTCAAGTGAGACATTGATTGGCTTGTTCTCCTCATCCATAGTTATTAAAGGTACCCTTACCAAAGTCCAATTCACCTCACTCCTATTTAGTAGTTCATATTCGAGCTGTTTATCAGCCGTTGAATTAGGAAAATTATCATACATCCACGCGGTGGATGCTTTCGTAGAAGTCCCTTTTTGGTCGCCTTCTACATCTACATTGATTCCTGATGCTACCACATACCGAGTGATTCTATGCAGCTTCATCGCTTGTAGTACATTCGATGTTCCTTCAGAGGAAATTGTATGCTTACTTGGAGGCAAGCCCCAGCCCAAAGTACTGATCACTGCGTCACAATCTTCCACCAACTCATTGACAGTTGATTGATCCAGAGCATCACCTATAATCACTTCAATTTGAGGATTGTGTAGGGGTACTCGATCTGGATTTCTTACAAGCATCTTTATTTGAAAACCTGCTTTAACAAGTTCTTTGATAAGGAATTTTCCTGATTTTCCTGTTCCGCCGATTACGGCTATTTTATTATTTACAGTCATGGGATTCTTTATAAAATGTGATAAAAATATACCCCGACATCTTCCCTAAATGGAAATGTTTTCCATTGCTTTTTGCAACAGATTGGGGAGTTCAACTATTTTATATAGAGATCTTAATAGGTCAAACTTAGCACTAAAAATTGATTTAAAAAATAGAGGGAGCTAGACTCTAGCCTGCTCCCTCCTGTTAGTTATTTCGCCCACTCTATATAATCCTGATTGACTTGACCATCGAGCACACGCTCGTTGGAATAAACGATGATTCTATACTTGAATGTCGCTGATTCACCTTTTCCCAGTTTGAAGTTAAGTTCTTCCTTGCCATCACTAAGTGCTTTTTGGCCAAGTGGGTTTGCTGCAAATAGCCCATAACCTCTTGCATGCCAGTAAGTGGGATATCCTGGGTTGGAAGGGAAATCAAGGATAGCAACAGAAATGTCCTCATTGTTGATCTTACCTGTAAGACTTACCCAATCTCCCCTGGTTCCCCAAACATCATGGCCTTTCACTCCTTCGCTACTTAGATACATTCCGGTGATTCCCTCGTTATTCATCGTCGGTACGTCAGTTGCTTTGCCAGATGCATCTGTGAAAATTTCAGGCTTATCAGATGGATGCTCTAGTTGCCTCGCGGTCCGAAGACCAAGCATACCTTCTTTATTATCCGTCAACTTCACTTCCCCGTTAGGAGCAGTGAGTGTAGCTATTCTATCGATGGTTCTTTGATCATCTTTTCCCCTGAATATAAAAGTTGTATTCTCTGTTAAAAGCACTTCTCCTTTACTGTTCACCCAATCCAGGCTCACTTCCAATATGCCTTCTTCATTACCGCTTTTCACAGACTTGATTGACTTGTGTACGATATGTCCATACTTCGTTTTGTCTTTGATTGCAGCCGAATTATTCCAGAAGTCAAGACCATTCACATCTCCATAGTTGAACCAAAGCCCCAGATGATGGGGATGGTCCACGCGTTCTCCCGGTCTAGGTGTGATTGGCCATCCACGAGTTATGGCATTTCCATTGGCTGTATTAATTGGATACAGAACTGGTTTTTCAAGAGAGTCCGGGTAGATATAGGAAGTGAAAAACTTCCCGTCAATAAGGACATCCACTTTCTTCGCTGCATCGTCTCTGACCAACTCTATTCTATCTTTCATTTCTTCGGCTTCTTGTTCTTTTTTTACTTCTTTGGTTGAAGAATTGCATGCAAAAGATACTGTAGATAAGATCATTACAGCTAGGTAGGTAAAGTATTTTTGTCTATTAAAAATCCACATATCATTTAAGGTTACTTGTAAAATTATTAAGAGGTAAATGATTCAAAACCTATCACTTATTCTCCTTCTTCAATTGGTTGAATAATGCTAACTGTTGCCCTAGTGCAGCCACCCGGTCAGCAGGCTCAGTTCTGGCTTCCATCAATATCCAGCCATCGTATTCGATGTCATTAAACAGCTTAAAAAGCGCAGGGTACGGGTAATCACCTTCATTGAATTCACGCACATGCACTGTGTCGCCAAACCATTTTTTTACCGAATTGAAATTAGCTTCCAACCCTGGGGGAAGAAGATCTTCGGCATTACAATTCCAGCATATCTTGACAGCAGGTTCAGTGACTTGCTCAAAGATTGCTTTCATATTCGGAAGTTCCTGGGTTAAATGTCCATGCACTTCCACCCTTACCAATTGTCCATAATCGGCAGCAAACTTTCCAACTTCATTGAAGGAAGCTGCAATCTGGGCGATGGTTTTTTCTTTAGGCACCTCCGCGGGAAGATTATTAGGCTTTACTTTAATTCCTGTTGCCCCTATGTCCTGGCATAGCTTTATGTATTCCTTGGTTCCTTCAATGTTTTGTCGAAGTACTGCGGGATCAGGGCTGTGATACTCAAAATTGCTTCCATATCCCAGACAAGTCACTTTGCTGTCCTTAAAGCGCTCCTTCACTTCTGCTCTTTGCGTGGTATTCAGGCTGGTTTCCACACCATGGGCATGCGCTGTACGAAGCTCCACTCCAAGCACTCCGGCTTTCTCACAGTTGGCAATAAGGGTGGGAAGATCCCAATCCCTGCCCCATTGGTAGGTCACCAAACCGAACTTCATCCGCGATTTTGCCATGGAAAAAGCATCCAATGGGAATTGCATTGCAGCCAAACTTAAACTTGCAGCGGCACTTTTCTGCATAAAAATTCTTCTGGAATTTTTCATAAAACTAAACGTTATTAGGTATGGTGTATGGATCTCTGTAATCGCGGGTCAGCATTTTATCCGCTTCTTTGTCCTTTACAAACTTTTCCGCTTTTCCGTCAAATTTCAGTTCACGGCCTGTGAGGTAGGATATATTTGCTATCAGTGGCAATACTGAAGATTTAAAGCCTTCTTCTATATCACAGTGAAGTGTTTCGTTATTTCCAGCCCTTATTCCATCCAGGAAATTTGCATAATGCTCCGCACCACCAGGTGCTGCCAATACTTGACTGCTTGGCTCTGGTGCAGTCTCTTTTTTGGACTGTGCAAAAGGTTCTTTTTCCTTCTGACGGAAAGCCTTCCAGGTACCTCCATCTAATTCCAGATAGCCATCGGTCCCATAAAAAACATTTCCTATGTGAATACCCAGACTTGACTCTCCATTTGTATATCTTCCTCTGGTTTCAAATTCCAGCATGGTACCATCCGCATACTTAAACACTGAACTTTGTGTATTTGGAGTTTCCTGTGAGCACTCGTTTGGATCTATCCCGTAGATTCCTCCGGTGGAATAAACTGAAACCGGATGCTCATTCTTATTCATTCCCCAGCGTGCCACGTCAAACTGATGTGGTCCCTGATTACCGGTATCCCCATTTCCTGTGGCCCAGTGCCAATGCCAGTTGTAATGCACTTTCTTTTCATTATATGGGATCATAGGTGCAGGTCCTCTCCAATAGTCATAATGAAGTGATTCTGGCGGGGTACTGTCTGCCACTTTTCCAAATGAATCCCTAGGTTTAAAGCAGGTGCCACGGGCCATATACACATCACCAATTCCACCTCCATGAAGAAATTTCATAGCCTCCATGACATTGGCAATTGAGCGGTTTTGAAAACCTACTTGTACTCTTCTGTCGTACTTACGGGCAGCTTCTACCATCTTTCTTCCCTCCCAGACGTTGTGACTGGCAGGTTTTTCAACGTAGACGTGTTTGCCAGCCTGGCAAGCCCAGATAGTTCCCAAAGCATGCCAGTGATTGGGTATGGCAAATGAGACAGCGTCAATTTCATTGTCATCCAAGACCTTGCGCATATCCCACTCTGTCACCGGAGTTATTCCTGTTTTTTCAATAACTACTTTTGATTTTGGTTCGAAATATTGTTCATCCGCATCACAAAGCGTTTTCAGGCGCACATTTCTATTATCTTTCAAAGCGCACCATTGATTGATATGGTTACTGCCTTGACCTCTGATTCCGATCACTGCTAGGTTGATACGCTCATTGGCTCCGATGATGGATGCATACGATTTGGCACTCATACTCATCCCTGCCATAGCAATCCCAGCAGTGCCGAGTATGCTTTTCTTGATGAATTCTCGTCTTTGGGGCATTTTTATTTCTGGATTTTGGGTTGTTGATTTATTGTCTTGATGCAAGTTTTTATAGTAACGATGCCTTTAATCTAACCAATCTGATTAATAGGAACAATGCAAAGTATCTGAATGCAGAGATAAGATGCGCAAACGATTGCATTATACCAACTTTGGAGAAAATATATGCTGTCACTTTCCTATAAAATTATAATAAATCACCATTTACAGTGATAATCCATTTTATCACCATTTACGGTGATATTTTGAATTATCACCATTTACGGTGATATTAGGGGTATGATTGCATTACTAACAGGAGATATCATAAATTCCAGGGGACTGAAAGATCAGAACCTCTGGATTTACCCACTTAAAAAATTGCTGGGCAACTGGGGACAAACGCCCAAGCAATGGGAAATATTCCGCGGAGATAGTTTTCAACTTGAAGTCCCAGATCCCAGTGAAAGTCTTCTGATAGCTTTACAGATAAAAGCGCTCATCAAAAGTCTTCATAATCCAGATGGGAATAAAAGAAGCTCACCCATTGATGTACGAATGGCAATAGGAATAGGCACTAAAACCTATGATGCGGACAGAATCTCCGAAAGCAACGGGGAAGCCTTCGTCCGATCAGGTGAAAAATTTGAGCAACTAAAAAGCGAAATGATCACACTGGCGATCAACTCCCCTTGGTCTGAATGGAATGATGAAATAAATCTATATCTTAAATTGGCTGGCATACAAATGGACAGTTGGTCGATTTCATCCGGCGAATTAATGTCAGAAATCCTATCCAATCCGGACCGGACCCAGACTCAAATCGGAGAAATTCTCAACATCAACCAAAACTCGGTGAGCAAACGCTATAAAGCCGCACATGGAGAAGATATCTTAGCCTTAGAAAAATTGTTCAGAAAAAAACTTAGTCAACTCCTCTAATGCTGATTCTAATCAAGCTTATACTTACTCATCTTATCGGGGATTTTCTACTGCAACCAACTTCATGGGTGAAGGAGAAAGAACGACGTAAAGCTGCCTCTCCAAAACTATACCTCCATGTATTGATTCATGGTTCACTGGCCATGATTCTTCTATGGGATTATAACCTTTGGCCAATAGCTCTGCTACTCAGCATTGCACATTTGCTCATTGATCTCACCAAACTTTATGTTCAAAAGCCTAAAACCAAAACGGCTTGGTTCATTGCAGATCAGGCGATGCATCTGATCAGCATTCTGGTCATTTGGTCAATCTTCACCTCCGCCTCTGTGGATTTTCGGCCAATACTTCAAAATCCGCAGATGCTATCGCTGGTCACCCTGGTGTTTTTCCTCACTCAGCCTGCATCATTGATCCTTTCCTCCCTGCTCAAAAAGTGGGCAGACTCTATTCCCTCCCAGCCCGATCAGTCCCTGCAGGATGCCGGGAAATACATAGGGATTTTAGAGCGGCTGTTTGTTTTTTCCTTCATAGTCACAGGACATTGGGAAGCAGTGGGTTTCTTACTGGCAGCCAAATCTGTATTTCGATTTGGTGATCTAAGAAAATCAAAAGAGCGAAAACTCACCGAATATATTCTGATCGGCACCTTACTTAGTTTTGGTACTGCCATGCTATCAGGGCTTATCTTTTTATCCATCACCAACTAAATGACCCCAAACCCAGAACTGGATTCCATACAACTCAATTTTTCTTCCGGTGATTTACTGCTTCTTAATCTCGCCCTGGCGCTGATTATGTATGGGGTAGCACTGGACTTGAGATTTGAGGATTTCAAATACTTGGCGAAAAACCCAAAAAGTTTCTTCCTGGGTGCGTTTTCCCAATTTTTACTGTTACCGTTTCTCACTTGGTGCCTGATACTGATCATGAAGCCACCTCCATCTGTAGCCTTGGGAATGTTCTTGGTAGCAGCTTGCCCGGGAGGAAATGTCTCCAATTTCCTTTCGAGCCTAGCTAAAGGAAACACCGCTTTGTCCATTAGCCTCACGGGATTTTCCAGTATCCTATCGATTGTTAGTACTCCGCTGAATTTTGCATTGTGGGCAGGATTATATCCCCCGACCTCTAAATTGCTTCGCGAAATCAGCTTAGACTATACCGATGCATTTTTCACTGTCGCGTTGATCCTTGGGGCTCCATTGACTTTGGGTATACTCACCCACAAGTTTGCCTCAAAAATCGCTGAAAAAGCCTCAAAAATACTAAAGCCACTCAGTATCCTGATTTTTGCAGCCTTTGTGGTGATTGCCTTCGCCGGAAATTTTGATCTGTTTACCACATACATTTCCCTGATTTTCCTCTGGGTGCTTGCACATAATTTTGTGGCCCTGGGTTCTGGATTTATTACTGGAAAGCTTTTCAAAATGCCACTTGCAGATGTAAAAACCCTTACCATAGAAACCGGTATCCAAAATTCAGGTTTGGGGCTGGTTTTGATTTTTACTTACTTTGATGGCCTTGGAGGAATGGCTATCATTACGGCTTGGTGGGGTATCTGGCATTTGATCTCAGGTATGACTATCGCAAGTCTTTGGAAATCAAAAACCTGAATAAACCGCATTTGTGAGATACTTATAATTAAATGAAATACCTAGTCAATTTTACCCTAAGACTATTAGTCAAACTAGCGTTGAAGGGTTATTTCAGGAAAATAATCGTAGATGGAAAAGAAAATATCCCTCAAAACGTCCCCATTATTCTGGTAGCCAATCACCAAAATGCCCTGATCGATCCACTACTACTGGCAACACACACGACTTTGAATCCTTACTTTTTGACCAGAGCTTCAGTTTTCAAAAAATCATTTGTCGCCAAAATGCTCAATTTCATCCGCATGCTTCCTGTCTATAGAGTGCGTGATGGCTTCGCTACAATCCAGCAAAACCAAGGTACTTTTGACCAAACCTATGAGGTGCTTCGCAAAAACGGCACTGTAATTATTTTTGCAGAAGGCAGTCATAGTTTGATCAGAAATCTTCGCCCGTTGAGTAAGGGATTCACCCGGATGGCTTTTGGACTCAAAGAAAAATACCCAGAAACCCATCCAGTGATATTACCCGTGGCGTTAGATTTTTCGGCTCACAAAAGGTCTGGAAGCAGGGTACGATTGACCTTCGGAAAAGCCATTTCCGTGGATATGCCTCCTTCAAAATCCGGTCTGCTTACCAAATCTGTAGAACGGGCCTTGAAAGGTCTGGTAGTAGAGATTCCCGAAGAAACCTATGAACAGGACTTAGCAAGATTGATACAAAACAATGTGGATTTGACATGTAGAGCCGAAGTCAAGCTTTTTCTTGAAAATGGAGTGGTTCCAAACCCTGTTTCCGAGGATACAGGGTTAAAAAACAAACTGATGAAAATTTTCCATTTTCCGCTATATTGGCTATGGCTTTGGAAAAAACCGAGCGTGCAGGATCCTGTTTTTTCGTCTACTTGGAAGTTCATGATAGGCTTTGTATTGGCACCTTTTTACTATCTCTTTCTGAGCTGGATGGCGATGGATACTTCCCTGGGAAGTTGGGCTTTGACCTTTTTGATTATGGCTTGGATTTCCCTGATAAGCAACAAAAATCCCCAGGAATAAAGAAGAGTTTGACCAAATATTCTTTGGGATATTTTATACCTTTGAAAGAAGAGATAAACCCAAAAATAGACAGTCATGAGTCAAGATTTCCTACCCTTGAAAGGGACCGATTATGTAGAATTGTATGTCGGTAACGCCAAACAATCCGCCCTTTATTATCAATATGCTTTTGGTTATCAGCTGATAGCCTATGCCGGTCCGGAGACTGGCGTAAAAGACCGGGCTTCTTATGTATTAAAGCAGGATAAAATCAGACTTGTACTTACTTCTCCTCTACATCCGGAAGGAGAAATTGCTGCGCATATCCAAAGGCATGGCGATGGAGTGAAAGTACTGGCCTTGTGGGTGGATGATGCTAAGCAATCCTGGAAAGAAACGACTAACAGGGGAGCCGAATCTGCTATGGAGCCTAAAACCCTCCGTGATGAATTTGGTGAAGTAGTAGTAGCTTCCATCAAAACCTACGGAGATACCATCCACACCTTTGTGGAGCGAAAAAATTATAACGGTATATTTCTTCCAGGTTATCAACCCAAATCCAATACCTACGCTGCTACCTCCATTGGCCTGAAATACATTGATCACTGTGTAGGAAATGTAGAACTAGGCAAAATGAATCACTGGGTAAAATTCTATGAAAACGTCATGGGATTCAAATTGCTGATCACATTTGACGACGAGGATATTTCTACAGAATATTCTGCATTGATGTCCAAAGTCGTATCCAACGGAAACGGCTACATCAAATTTCCTATCAATGAGCCCGCACAGGGAAAAAAGAAATCACAGATCGAAGAGTACCTTGATTTCTACCACGGACCTGGCGTGCAGCACATAGCTATTGCTACAGATGATATTATCCATACGGTGAGCGAGTTGAGAAATAGAGGGGTTGAATTTTTGGTTGTACCTTCCTCCTATTATGACGACTTGCTTGATCGGATGGGGAAAATAGATGAGGATCTTCGACCTCTGAAGGAACTGAATATTCTTGTGGACAGAGATGACGAAGGTTATTTGCTCCAGATTTTCACCAAACCTGTGCAGGATAGACCCACGCTTTTCTTTGAAATTATTCAGAGAAAAGGGGCTAAATCATTTGGAAAGGGCAATTTCAAAGCACTTTTTGAGGCGATAGAGCGGGAACAGGGCTTGAGAGGAAACCTATAATCCAAATTTGCCGGCTACATGCCGGCATTTTATTTTTTTCATTTCCATCCCAAAAGCCCTAATTTATGTGAACTGCACGCCCATCGCAGCCGATGGGTTGGGCTTCCGGGGGGGCATAGACTCACCCAATGGCAACGCCTCATCCCGTTTTGTTTTAGGTCCGACTGTATCCCAACCAGAGAATACCTTTATACCTTGTGTTAAGATGTTCTTTCCCGCATTGACATCCCTGTCATGGATCTCACCACAGGATCTACAAACCCACACTCTTAGGCAAAGAGTTAAGTCCTGTTTTATCCATCTACAAGTCGAACAACTTTTGCTTGATGGGAACCATCAGTCGATTTTAACGAATGACCTATCGTTTCAATTGGCTTTGTATCCAAGCATCCTGCAATATGCACCCAGCGAAACATCGCCCATTGCCTGGCACGGGCAACGATTCTTCATTATATTCTTTATAGCAAGGTCTTCAACTGATATTATGTCGTGGTTTTTGACAATTTCAGTTGATCCCTTGTGCAGCTAATCCTTTCTGATATCCGTTAGTTGTTCGTGTACTAAAGCAAGCTTTTGCTTTTGCCCGCCCATACTACTTATCGGTTGTTGACCTTGAAACAGTGGCAAACAAAGGCTCATCTTTCAACTCTCTAGAAGCATCACCGGAAACTATTCGTTACTATATCCTTTCACAAGATCAGTTATCTTTATGCCTTACATCCCATCCATGCGGGAGCGATGAAGGGATTATTTGGCACACAATATAAATTTTTATCTTATGAGACCAATTCTGGACATCATTAGCAACACCATCAAAGGCGGAATTTTTTTTCTTTTCCCCTTCGTACTGATCCTGATTTTTTTTGAAAAAATCATTCATATTCTAAAACCTATCGCAGCTAAGATCAGTGCAGGTTTGGGTTTGGATACCTCCTTATTTGACGTTCCTTATCTTATTTCAGTTATAGTCATTTTTCTGTTTTGCTTTGTGGCAGGCACGATAGCCAAACTGGGAGCTGGAAAATGGATGGTCAATTGGATCGAGGACCATATTCTTACTTTATTTCCTGGTTATCAACTGATGAAAAATACCCTTCAGTCTAATGTTGGGTTGATTAGCGACAAAGAATTCCCAGTAATCTTAGTGCCAATAGATGGATGGATGATTGCCTTTCATGTGGACACCCTTCCGAATGGAGATTTAGTTGTATTTGTGCCTTCTGCACCAAATACCTGGGAAGGAAACGTAGTGATTTTTGAAAAGGAGAAAGTCAGACAAACCAAGCTTACCCAGAAGGATGCCCTGCAGATAATGCGAAGATTAGGAGTGGGATCATCTGGTATATTATCAAGTGGTTATGCCAGTAAAAATAGCTGAGAATAGCATGGGACTTGTAAAGAATTTAGGAAAGGTTATTAGCTTAAATTCTTATGGTTACAGCTGCCGAACTTCCTAAAGGTCTCATCTATATCCGAGACACACAGCCTGGATTACTCAGAAAGAAAAGAGGACGAGGCTTCATTTATCTGGACAAATTCAATAAAAAACTCTCCGACGAATCTCATTTAAAGAGAATTGAAAATCTCGTCATCCCTCCAGCGTGGAAAAATGTCTGGATCAGTCCAAAAAAGAACAGCTATCTACAAGCAACTGGCATAGATGAAAAGGGAAGAAAACAATACATCTATCATCCCAAATGGTCAGAATATTCCAAAAAAATCAAATATGATGATCTGCTCAAGTTTGGGTTTTATTTGCCCAGACTGCGAGACCGCTATCGGAAAGACCTCAAACAAAAATTTTGGAACAAAACTAAAGTCCTTGCTTTGGCAACTGCACTTTTGGATGAATTATACCTGCGTGTAGGAAATAAACACTACACTGAGACGAACAAGACCCATGGCCTCACCACACTCAGAAGAAAGCATCTGAAGGAAGATGGCAATAAACTTCTGATCAACTATACTGCGAAAAGCGGTAAAGAACGATCGGTTTCACTAACTAATAAAAGGTTAATCAGGTTATTGAAAGATTGTTCCCAGCTCCCGGGATACGAGCTGTTTCGCTATCAGGAAAATGGAGATTGGCACACGGTAGATTCATCTGAATTGAATGATTATATCAGCCTAGATGCCTCAACAGGTGATTATTATACAGCGAAATATTTTAGAACCTGGGCGGCAAACTACCTTTGCATAAAACAAGCAGATGATGTGAAACAGCGCTGCGAAGGTACTCGAAAAAAGCCAGAGACGGCGTTGATTAAACTTGTGGCGGAGAAAATGGGACATACTGTAGCCGTTTGCAAAAGCTCCTACCTACATCCTATTATTCTTACGCAATGTCTAGAACCCCGAAAATTGAAAAATTGCTTTCCAAAGGATTTCTCTGAGAAAAACTATAAGTCCGGAGAAATCGAATTGATGAGAATCCTCTGCACCAAGCAGAACTAATATAACTGCAACGTCTTGGCATGCTTTTTTAACCTTATTCACGTAAAAGTAAGTTATTCAGGAGTGTAAACAGAGTTTTGAGACACTTCTCTATCGTAACTAAGGAGAGCTAATGGAAACTGAAGACAATATGGCAAATATGACCCCTTCCCGGTTTAAAATCACGCATATTCCCAGCCTGGTGGTGGAGAGTTTCAAACAATGGAATGAGGCGGATCCTTGGCGCTTAAGTGCTGTGATCGCCTATTATGCGGTGCTATCGCTGCCTGCACTGATGGTGATCGTAATTAATACAGTTGGAGCAATCTGGGGAGTAGAGCTAGTGACAGGCAAGCTGAACAATGAGCTAGCCTCAGCAATGGGGCCTGAGACGGCAAAGTTTATGACCGATATGGTAGAGCAGACACAGTCAAGTGATAAATCTAGGCTTGCATCTATCCTAGGAATTGGGGTTTTGGTGTTTGGTGCATCCGGTGTTTTCTACCACCTTAAAATATCTATAAATTCAGTCTGGGGTCTTAAGCAAACGGAAGATATGAAGTGGTATTACACGCTTTGGGACCGTGCTGTGAGTTTTGGTTTTGTTTTGGTTCTTGGTTTTCTCTTACTGATCAGTTTTGTGTTAACGGCATTACTTTCTCTATTCAGCGATTTTATCAAAAGTATTCTTCCTGAATTTGTGGTTGTATTTGCATTTGTGGTGGATTTTTTGATCTCATACGGAGTAATCGCAGTGCTTTTCGCCCTTATTTTCAAATACTTGCCCGATGCTAAAATCCGCTGGAAATCCGTATGGGTGGGAGCTTTTCTTACTTCGTTTCTTTTCTCTATTTCCAAATTCCTTCTCGGAGTTTATTTCGGGGCGGCAGAACCTGGATCTACCTATGGAGCAGCGGGATCCATAATTCTAGTTCTCCTTTGGGTTTCCTATTCCTGTCTTATTTTCTTTTATGGAGCAGAATTTACCAAGGTTTTTTCAATCAGATATGGCTACGGTATTGTTCCCAGAAAGCATTATTCCAGGGTAAAAAAAAAAGAAGTAGTACTTAAGGGAGATTTTGTACCGCCTCCTGAAGATGAGCTGCCCAAAGGTGAGGAAGATGACCTGAAGGAAGAAAACTAGTTTTATAAATAGCATGTGAAAATATGAATTTAAGGAGAACTGACAATAGGCGGCATAACTTTGGTATCCCCCTATTGCCTTCTTCCTTTGGTAGAGCTTACTTCTTTGATACGCTGATGGATAGTACTTTTTACCAATCAGAGCGAAAAAGTAAGGATCTATTAAACTTAAACAACAATACAATTGACGGTTCTTTTACTTCACTATGGATTTTGGAACTAGTAGGAATAGTCAACTCCAACCCCATCTGGAGCCTGGTGCCTGTGTATGAAAAAATGGGATGGCAGCTCACAACATCATTTTTGAAAATTCAGGTTTACCTGTTCGAGGGAAAAATTATCACTCACATATTCAACACCAAATGAATTAACAGATGGCATATTTTGTGTTTTTATATATCTTAGAACCTAAACAATTTTTACACTATGACTACTATAGACCCTAGTATCCAAGCTAAAGCCAACTCGTGGCTAAAAGGAAATATCGATGAAGATTCCAAGCTCCAAATACGCACACTAATTGATCAAAACCCCACTGAATTAACCGATTCCTTCTATCGGGATCTAGAATTTGGGACCGGAGGTCTACGGGGTTTGATGGGGGTAGGTACTAATCGAATGAATGTCTATACTGTCGGAATGGCAACCCAGGGATTGGCAAATTACCTTCTAAAATGTTTTCCTGGGGAGACAATCCGTGTAGCAATCACCCACGATTGCAGGATAAACAACACACTTTTCGCTACTACGACAGCAAATGTGTTGACCGCAAATGGAATTCACGTACTGTACTTCAAAGAAATGCGCCCTACCCCGATGCTTTCTTTTGCAGTAAGACACTTTGCCTGCAAGAGTGGCGTGATGATCACTGCCTCTCATAATCCGAAAGAATATAATGGCTACAAGGCCTACTGGGATGATGGTGCTCAGGTAGTCGCTCCTCATGACAGGAATATCATAGAGGAAGTAAAAAAGATCACTTCATTTGACGACGTGAATTGGGAAAAGAATGATGCACTTTTCCAGTACATAGAAGAAGATTTTGACGAGATCTATATGAAACTTGTCAAAGGCTTGAGCTTGGCGCCTGATGCTATTGCTGCACAAAGAAACATGCCGATAGTATTTTCTCCGATTCATGGAGCCTCCGGCAAAATGGTTCCAGCTGCCCTAAAAGCTTTTGGCTTTGAAAATGTGAACATAGTAAAAGAACAAGCTGAGCCTGATGGCAATTTCCCAACAGTGATTTATCCAAATCCAGAGGAAGCAGAGGCATTGACACTTTCCCTGAAGTTGGGAAAAGAAATCGGTGCAGAATTGGTCTTGGCTTGTGATCCAGATGGAGATCGCTACGCAGCTGCAGTTCCAAATGCCTCAGGAGAATTTGAGCTACTTAACGGTAATCAAACGGGCGCGTTCCTTACTTATTACCTATTGAGTCAGTGGAAAAAGGCAGGAAAACTGGATGGTAACCAATTCATGGTAAATACGATAGTTACTACCGAATTGATAGATAAAATCTGTGAAGGCTTCGGTGTGAAATGTTTCTCTGTTTTGACAGGATTCAAAAATATCGCGGCTATTATCAAAGAGCTTGAAGGCAAAGAAACTTTTATCGGTGGTGGGGAAGAATCCTATGGCTATCTGGTAGGTGATTTTGTCCGTGACAAAGATGGAGTAAGCGCATGTGCTATGGTAGCAGAAGCAATTGCTTACTATAAAACCCAAGGCAAAACTGTTTTCGATGTACTTGCCGAAATATATGCCCAATATGGGTTTTACAAGGAATCACTGATCTCGGTGACCAAAAAAGGGAAAGACGGTGCAGAACAGATTCAGGCTTTGATGACGGATTTTCGACATCACCCGCCAGCAGAGATGAATGGAGTGAAGGTGGTAAAAATCGTAGATGTAAAAGAAAGCAAGATTACCGATGTGAAATCCGGAAAATCCGAAAAACTTGATATGGACAAATCCAATGTGATGCAGTTCTACCTTGAAGACGGAAGTAAAATCTCCGCTAGACCATCCGGGACCGAGCCAAAAATCAAATACTATTTCTCAGTGAATACACTACTTGTAAATGTGGCTGATTACAGGGAGGTTGAGGCTGAGCTTAGTGATAGACTGGAAGGTTTGAAGAGGTACTTTAGTTAAAACAAAAAAATCAAACAGCTAAAAGCACTGGGAAATCAGTGCTTTTTTGCGTTTAATAAGTCAAAGTACTCATTTGATAATTGCAACTGGAAGCAGGTTTTAACAGCGGTTACTTTCATTGAAAAAAACATGAAAAAATCGAACTGCTTTCTGCTAGCCCTCCTACTGCTTCTTTTGTCCTGCACCTCAAATGATGATGATACCTTGCCAAAAATCGAGGATAGTGATTATTTTATTGAGTTTAAAGCAAATGGAAATCTAATCAGATATGAGCCTAAACTAAGTAGCTCAATGGGCTTTTCATACCAACCTGATTTTGGAATTTATATCACCACAATTCTTGTTTTGAAAGATGAGTCAGTTGGCAACAAAAACTTCATCAGCTTGACTTTAAGATCGAATGAAGCTTTCAAAATAGGAACAGAATATGACATGCAGGATGCTGTAACTGTTACAGGAATACCTCAGGCCAGAATTAATTTCACTTATGGAAATGAAGAAGGCATTTTACATCAGGCGGTTTTACTCAAAAAGCCAGATGGAATTCTTCCCATAAATGATGAATTCTATGTGACATTTAATGAATTGGGACAAGACGTAACGGGTACTTTTCACGGAACAATATTTAAAGCCAACACCGCAATTACCAGTTCCAGGCCCTCTATGTTAATAACGGATGGAAAATTCCGATTAAAAAAACTGGATCTTTAAGTTTTCTGCCAAAGAACATCTGCAAAAAATCCTTCAGAATCCAAGAAATTCTCTTCCACCTGAAATCCACCTGAAGAAGCTAAAGAACCAATCTCGGTCAAACTATACTTTTTCGAAATTTCAGTAAAAATTGATTCATATGCTTCAAATTCAAAGCTTTGGTTTAAAGCTCCTATGGTGACTTGTTGAGGTTTTCTGGAAACCAAATAGCTTCTGCATTCACCGCTTACTGGATCATAGGTAGGCCAATGCATAAATGACTCCCGGTCAAAGTCCGCATCCAGTTCTCTATTTATTCGTTCAAGAAGATTCATATTAAACTCGCGGGTAATACCCTGTCTGTCATGATAAGCATCCAGAATAGTCTGAGGGTCCTTTTTCAAATCAAATCCCAGTAATACCAGATCGCCTTTTTTTGTTCCCACCCTTAGGTGATTAATAATATTTTTGGCTTCATCCACACCAAAGTTACCAAGGTTCGCTCCTAAAAACAGGATCAGATTGGGAAGTCCATTTTCCCATTCCTGATTTTTAAGTGAATCTCTGTAAGTAGATTGAATAGGTTTCACTTGTAGACCTGGCATTTCCTGCCCCAGACTTTGCTCCAATTCTTCCAGTACTGAGCCTGAGAAATCAATCGGGAAGTACGTGAAATCTACATCAGTCTCCACCAAATACCGCAGTAGAATTTTGGTCTTCATTCCATCGCCTGCCCCAAGCTCTACTAAGTTAAATGGCTGGCCTTGTCCAAGAATTGAAGCTAAAATCTGTTTATGCTGACCTTCCAGTATCTCATATTCCTTTTGGGTGAGGTAGTATTCAGGCAAGGCCATAATCTGCTGAAAGAGCTTGTCGCCCTTAGCGTCGTAGAAATACTTGGAAGGAAGAGTTTTTGGGTTGGAATTGAGGCCGAGCATGACGTCCTGGGCAAAGGTACCGAAATCCGTGTTTTTTGCGTTCATAAATTAAAGTGATTTGGCTAAGCGAATCCCCATAAATTGCCATCTGAATTGGGGATGAAAAAAGTTTCTATATGTTGGTCTAGAATGTGCTTCAGAAGTAGCTACTGAGCCACCGCGAAGTACCATTTGGTTGACCATGAATTTGCCATTATACTCTCCTATTGCTCCTGGTGCCACCGTAAACCCTGGATAAGGCAAGTAAGCTGAGTTGGTCCACTCCCACCGGTTGCCCCAGTCAAACTTATCCTGGGAAATTTCCCATTCAAATTCGGTAGGCAATCTTAGCCCTTTCCATGCTGCATATGCAGAGGCTTCATAGAAATTCACATGGGCTACAGCGGCATTTTCATCAATTTGCTTTAGACCATCCAGTGTGTAATAAAACCAATCTCCTTCTTTCTCTTCCCAATACAATGGTGCTTTTACTTTCAATTCTTTTGCCCAAGCCCATCCCTCATCATGCCAATAAGTAGAATTGTGATATCCACCAGCTTTCATAAATGCCAGGTATTCTCCGTTTGTGACCAAAGCTGAAGAAATGGAGAAATCGTTGCAGTAAACCTTGTGGGGGTTAAGTTCATTATCATAGCAAAAGCCTTTGCCTTTGAAGCCAATTTCATAAATTCCAGATTGGACAGAAATCCATTTTGACTCAGGTTCAGAGGTATATTCTTTTATATCCATTACACTAGGATTCAAAGGATTAAACCAAAGACTGTATTTCAAATCTGCAATCAATAACTCTTGGTGCTGCTGCTCATGATTCATCCCCAGGATTACCAATTCGTCTATGGACGGATTGTTCTTCGCAATCAAGTCTCGAATCGCTTCATCAACATAAGCCCGGTAAATCTTTACCTCATCAACTGAAGGCCTCGACATCAGACCACGTTGGTTTCTTGCAGTTCTTTCTCCTAACGAGTTGTAGTATGAATTGAAGAGGAAGTTAAATTGGGGATGCTTCACCACATAACCGGGTTCATTTGGCGCAAGTATAAACTGCTCAAAAAACCAGGTTGTATGTGCCAAATGCCATTTTGGAGGGCTCACTTCTTCTGATGCCTGTAGGCTAAAATCCTCAGTAATCAAGGGACTACAAAGGTTAAGGGAATGGTTTCTTACGTATTGAAAATCTTCAGATAAATTCATGCAAAAGTCTGGTAATTAGCTTACAAGTTAATAGGTTAGAGATGTTATTCCTTGCCAATATGCACCAAAGCGTCACCTGTATTGATCACTGGCATATTGTTCATACCGATGATATGACCGTTTGTAGGGGCTTTGACAGGGATTTTCACCTGACCATAGGGATCCGAAATCCGTGCCAAGATCTGGCCTTTTTTTACTGACTCACCCACTTTCACACTGGAATTAAAAATACCGGAAGCTTTAGCTCTTACCCAGTTGCTTTCTTTCAAAAATATACTCTCTTGAGCTGGAGGACAATCCGCCAGCATTCCTAAACTAGCTAACATACGCTTAGTACCGTTTACACCTTCCTCAATACCGTAATCGTCTAAACGCATGGATTCCCCTCCTTCAAATACAATAATATGCTTGCGTGCTTTATAGGCCTCTTTCCTGAAAGATTTTTCTATATACTTTGAGTTTACCACGTAATGAGTCCCAAAAGCCTTTGCCAATTCCACAGCCACCTTGTCCTTATAATCCACACGTACTTGTGGGAAATTACTTAGCATTCTGCCGCCTGTATGAAAGTCGACACCATAATCAATCTGTGGAATAATTTCATTGCTTAAAATAAAAGCAATACTGGCTGCCAACGATCCTTTTTTGCTACCGGGAAAACTTCGGTTGAGGTCTCTCCCATCAGGAAAAGTACGGCTGTTGGAAAGGAATCCATAAATATTTACCAAGGGTATAAAAATCAAAGTCCCTTTTAGTAATTCCAATCCTTCATCAACTTCTTCCAATAACCGCTTTGCAGTCACTACCCCATTGATCTCATCGCCATGTACTCCTGCGCTAATTAAGACTACCGGACCATCTGCCTTAGAAGAACGAATAAAAATAGGAAGATCGATTAAGGTATGTGTGGGAAGTTTGGCAATGGCGATCTCAATATTCATTGATTGGCCCGGTCTGATCCGTACACCATTTATGACCAATTCTTTCATGTGTTTATGATTTGTTTTTAAAGACCATATGGAATCTCGCATGCATTATAATCATCCCTCTGTCGTTTTAGACATGCTCGATTTCATGAGTTTAAAATTGTTTTATAAGCGTGCGTATGGCCTGTCACGAACTGAACTCGGGAAAATCTCTCATAGCAGATAATCATCCAGTTGGGTGCCCATTCGGACATGCTAGATTTCATACAATAAGCTTCAATTGGGTGATTTTATTTCTTATTCGGCCAAAATCTTACTTATTTCGCAAGGCACTCTTCACATATGAATATACTAGAAAACATCTCCCTCAAACCATATAACACCTTTGGAATTGATAAAATTGCCAGATTTTTTGTGGCTGTAAAATCAATACAAGAGCTAAAAGAAGCTATTGAATGGGCTAAATCACAGAAAATCAAATTGTTGATTCTTGGAGGAGGTAGTAACATCCTGTTGACCCAAAACCAAGATGCATTGGTGATCAAAATAGAGGTTGAGGGTATAGAAGTGGTTCAGGAGGATGATGATTTTTATTGGGTTGAGGTAGGTGCTGGAGTTATCTGGCATGACTTTGTCTTGACTTCCATCAAAAACAATTGGGCCGGAATAGAGAATTTATCCCTGATTCCAGGAACTGTGGGTGCCTCGCCCATGCAAAATATCGGTGCTTATGGAGTGGAAATCAAAGATGTCTTCACTAGTCTTAAGGCATTAAATATAGAAACTCTACAGCTTGAAGAATTTGACTCTAAAGCCTGTTCGTTTGGCTATAGGGAAAGTATCTTCAAGCATGCTTTGAAGGGGAAATACGTTATTTGTTCTGTCGTTTTCCGTCTGAAAAAAGTACCTGTATTTCATACAGCGTATGGGGCGATTAAAGAGACTTTGGAAAAATCCGGTATCTCTGAATTGAATATAAAAAATATCTCAGATGCAGTAATCCATATCCGCCAATCCAAACTTCCAGATCCAAAGGAAATAGGCAATGCTGGTTCTTTTTTCAAAAACCCTACTATCCCGCTTGAGGAATTTGAAAGATTAAGAAATCATTACCCTTCCCTCCCAGGATATCCGGCTACTGATGGCATAAAAATCCCTGCTGCTTGGCTCATCGAGCAATGTGGCTGGAAGGGCCAGCGGTTTGGAGAAATTGGTGTACACTCAAAACAACCATTGGTTTTAGTGAATTTCGGAGGAGGGGATGGAAATGAAATCAAAAAACTGGCGCAGGATATCCAACAATCCGTTTTGGGCAAATTCAATATTTCCATTTACCCAGAAGTAAATTTTATCTAGATCAATTGATCATTGACTTCGAATGTTTTTTCATATCTATCTACACGTACGCCAAATTTCCGCAAGAAATCAACTCCTTCATCGGAACCTATTCCCTTGTATTCTGCATAAGAAAAGAGATAAATAACCCTGGATATCCCCATTGAAAATATGATTCGAGAACATGCAAGACATGGAGAAAGTGTAACGTATAAGGTCGATCCTTCTACAGTGGTATTATTTTTAACCGCGTACAAAATGGCATTTTGCTCAGCATGAAGAGCCAGCGAGCAACTTCCCTTACTATCTCTGGCGCATCCTT
Organism: Algoriphagus resistens; assembly: GCF_001442615.1. Taxonomy (GTDB): domain Bacteria; phylum Bacteroidota; class Bacteroidia; order Cytophagales; family Cyclobacteriaceae; genus Algoriphagus; species Algoriphagus resistens. The sequence continues at coordinate 359,260 of NZ_LMXN01000002.1, forward strand.
GCTCAGGAAACTCCACATCGCAATTATGCGTACCGGCAGGCGGCCCATTGTAACCGATAGAGATTATTCTTGTTTCTTTGGTAAGTACCGCACCTACATGCTTTTTGATGCAATGTGAGCGCTTGGCTAAATTTACAGCCAACTCCATGAAAATATCGTCAAAATCAGGTTTACTCATATCTTTTAATTTCGCCAAAATTAGCATTTGATATGGAAGACAAACAAGAATACCTGAATAATAGCTACAACTTTATCGTTAAGCATTAAAATCTAACTTTCTATTGCAATACCCGTTTTGGAAGGAAAAGCCTCAAACAATGAATCGCCTAAGTTTAACTACCCAATCTCTTGTCTTCTTTTTGACTATTACGCTTAGCTCATGTAGTACCATAGATATTTTCAAAGAGAATAGCGAAATCCCCATTAAAAAACCCTACAATTCGTTTGTAATAATCAATCAGGAAGTAGGGATACGGAGTTTTAATTCACAATTTATAGATCAGCAGGTTCAAATCCATTTGCAGGAAGCACTAGAAGAAAATGGGCTGGTGTATGATAAGACAGCACCTGAACTGGTGATCCGCTACACTTCCAATGAAGATCCCAGAAAGAGAGAAACTTACCAAAACAATAATCCATATCCTTATTGGGGCTACCGGGTCTGGGATCCATGGATGTATAATCCCTATTTCAATAACCGGAATTACAGTTCTACAAGTACTTACGAATTAGTGCAGGTAATCGTGGATTTCATAGATCCCAAAGAGGACAAATTGCTAATGACTTTAACCGGGGTAACAGAAGTTAGTAGTGAGAAAACCAAAAGCAAGAAGGTTTTGAAAGCTACTGACAAAATCATTGATTACTTTTTATATGAAATAAAGGAAACTCAATAATTCATTGACTTAGCGTCAGCAAGAGTTTTAAAGCAACTTTTATCTATCCCAAAGCAGTGGAATAGTAAGCCATCCAATAAAAATATATTTTGTCGGTAGTCTTATTTGGTAAAATATTTGTGAGATAATAATTACCTGTTACTTTTGTGCTATGTATATTGTATTTCAAGCACATGTTTTTGCCGTTCAATGCTTACAATTGTATTAATAGACGATGATCCTATCAGTATTTTCATTACTGAAAAGCTAATTTCACGAAATGTGAAGGAGCCGTGTCAATTTTATAAATATCTCAGTGCAAAGGCTGCGCTCCAAGAAATCTATTCTATTAAGCCCAATTACCTGTTTTTGGATCTGAACATGCCCGATATGACTGGTTGGGATTTTTTGGATTGCTTTAATACAGATAAAAATGAAGCCCAAATCTACATTCTGAGCAGCTCAGTTGATGAAAGGGATATTAGTAAGGCAAGCAGCTACAGCATAGTCAAAGACTACCTCTCCAAACCCCTAATAAAAAAATATATAAAATCAATTTTTAGCTAGCTGACCATTTGGGATTTTTTTTCTCGACAACCGGGCCACGGCAGAATTTGGAAAGCATCTTTAAATCCATTCGAAGTATAATCCAACCCAAACTCGATTACCTCAATATCCTAAGTAAGGATTATCGTCACTGGCAGTCATAGCTAATTCGAATGAAAAAGGAATCATTTGACAGGACTTGAAAAAAAGTTGAAAAAAAATATATCAACTGTGTGGTGCGAAATGATTTTTTACTTTAATTCGAACGTTAAACTATTAAAAACCCCTATCTAAATTACTATGGAGGATTTTGACGACGATTTCGAAGATGATGACAACTTCAATGATGAAGAAGATTTCAGTAATGATTTCGAAGATGAATATGATCTCGACGAAGAAAATGAATTTGTCGATGAAAATATTATGGACTTCGATGAAGAAGATGAAGAAGAATTTGATGATGACCAATTCGATTAACCTGAATCTTTTGGTTAATTGACTTTAAGAAATTATCTTCGGCCAATCTTTAGAAAATCAAAAATTGATCATGGTACTACTTGATGTTTTCACCTCCCCACTTGCTGGAGGAGCCCAAACCTTCCTTTTGATTGTATGTGTATTAATCGGACTTGGAGCCGGGATAACTGCAATAGATACACGAAGCACATTCACCAAGAAGAAAAAAGCTGATCATTAATAACTTATATCTTACTTAAAAGAAGGTTAACGCCTTCTTTTTTTATGCCCTGTTGAATTCAAAACCGCTGAATTCCCAAATTGGAACCGATCGATGAATTGTTCATTATTTTTGTCGAATGAGCTGCGTAAAACGATGGACTATCGACCCTAGTGGAAAACTCCATCAAAGAAATACTTTTTTCAAAAGAGCCAGCTAGCAGGTCATCCCAAAGGATGATTCATACTAAGAGCCAGGGGGGGAATTTCCTTAGCCAATAAAGCTTGTAGATTTTGCTTCGCACGGCTTTTATAATGTGGATTTGAAAAATCAAGATCAGGCAAAGTCAAAACTTGATCGAACTGCTCTGCCCCATCTTCATGTCCGGAAGTAATTAAGGCTACTTTTTTGGCCTGGCTATGGGCTAATTGCAGTATTTCAAAGCAAGCTTTGCCTTCGGAAGATTGGCTATCATATCTCCCCTCACCTGTGATTATCAGGTCAGCCCATTTCACCTTTGCCTTCAGGTTTACTTCTTTAAAAAAATAACTCGCTCCAAACTTGATTTCACCCTCAAAAAATACTGAAAGCCCTAAAGCAATTCCTCCTGCAGCCCCAAAGCCAGACTCATCTACAAAATCCTTCTTCTTTTTTCTAAAAAGAAGATCAACCAATCTATGGCATTCTGATTCATAAAATCCGAATTGTCCCGGTAAAATTCCTTTTTGTGGACCAAAAACGGGAATTGCTCCATTCTTTCCAAAAAAAGTGTTTTTCACATCACACAGGTATGAAAATCTGACTTTCGGGATTCTTGGTGATTGCTGAATATGTCGGATTTTAGATAGGTAGCCAGGAATGAACTGTGTTAGTTTTTTGCCACGTTCATCCAAAAAATCAATGCCTAAAGCCGCCAAGATCCCTATACCTAAATCTACTGTAGCACTTCCCCCGAGACCTAGCACAATTTCTTCCGCCCCAAGACTAATAGCATTTCGAATGAGAAGCCCTGTCCCAAAACTGGAAGCCACGTAAGGCTCTTTGGCTTCGTTGCCAAGCTGTGCAATTCCCGAAGCAGCAGAAACATCTATGTAAGCCTTGTTCGCTTTTTCATTCCAACCATATGAACAGAGAGTTGATCTTCCATAGGGATCAAGTGACCAAATCCATTTTTTTTCCAAACCTAATAGCTTCGTCAAAAGCTCACAGGTTCCATCCCCTCCATCGGCAATAGGTAGTAATTCCGTATTGATCTGGGGAAACTTATTATAGACAAACTCTTGAATTATTCTTCCGGCTTCAGTGGCACTCATAGTGCCTTTAAAAGCATTGGGAGAAATCAGGATGTTCATAAATTTAAGTGTTTTTCATTCTATGAAAATAATCTTTCATAGCTACTCTTACCTTGGGGGCCAGATAGAAAGTAGAAATCATAGTTGGAACTGCCATGATCGCGTACATACCATCTACTAAACTAACCACAACGTCCAACGAAGCTACTGCACCTGCCACAATGGTAATTAAATAAAAGTAGTTATAATAATCGGCCCTTTTTGCGCCGAAGAGATACCCAAAGCACTTGTGGCCGTAATAGGAATACGTGAACATAGTGGACAATGCGAAAACTAACACAGCTATCATCAAAAGATACCTTCCATAATAAGGAAGCGCCATATCGAATGCCGCAAGTGTCAGTCTTACCCCATCTTTCTCGGTTGATTCCCATACGCCTGTAAGCATGATTACTAATGCAGTAAGTGTACAGACGACTACAGTGTCAATAAAAGGTCCAAGCATCGCTATCAACCCTTCTCGGATAGGCTCATTGTTTTTGGAGGCACCATGAACCATCGGGGCTGTACCTATACCAGCTTCGTTAGAAAATGCTGCGCGTCTCGCTCCAACGATTATCACGGTCCCTACCGCACCTCCGGCCATAGCTTCTCCAGTAAACGCATCAGTAACAATTGTAAGAAGCATTTCAGGAACATCCCCAATGTATTTGAATACGATAATGATCACAGTCACAAAGTAAAGTGCTACCATAAAAGGAACCATTTTAGATGCAACTGCAGCTATTCTTTTAATCCCACCAAGAATTACAATAGCTACAAGCACCATCATGGTAATCCCAATAATCCAGCGGGTTTTATCCCCTTCATCCAGCCCTGCTGGCTCAAGGATTACTGTTCTTAGCACAGCTGTTAATTGATTTGCCTGAAAAATTGCCAGTAAACCCAGAATTCCTGCACCGCAAAAAATGATTGAAAGAAATTTCCATTTTTTACCCATTCCTTCCTCTATGACATACATCGGACCACCCTGAATTTGACCTTCAGAGTCCTTTCCCCGAAACATAATGGCAAGGCTGCAGGTATAAAACTTTGTGGCCATTCCCACAAAGGCAGAGACCCACATCCAGAAAATTGCGCCGGGGCCTCCCATATTGATAGCTATGGCAACTCCACTTATGTTTCCCAGGCCGACTGTCGCTGCAATAGCCGCTGACAATGCCTGGAAAGAGGATATCTGTCCCGGAGCGAGACTATCATCATATTTTCCACTAAGTAATCCGATTGCATGGCCAATTTTGCGAAAAGGAACAAAGCCAGAATGTACCAAGAGTATCATTCCTCCGCCCATTAATATGACCAGCATTGGTGTTCCCCATATCCAGTTAGCAAAGGAAATAATGTATTCGCCCATTTAAGTTGTCTAGTTAACGTAAGCTATCACCTCGATTGGATGATTTTAAATTAACATCCATATTAGGTTCATTTTAATCAATTTCAAAGAATATGGATTTTAAAGCAACAAAAAACCCGACAAAAGCCGGGTCTTTAATTGCATGACGGTAGATCACCAATCGACTTTTGGAGATCTATAGAATCCTATTCCATTGATATCCCATCGCTTACCTTGCTGAGCAATTCTCTTTTGGAAATCTTTCCAATTTCTGCGTTCATTTGATGACCAGGCCACTTCCGCGAGTGCTGCCAATCTAGGAAAAGCCATGTATTCTATTTCAGCACGGTTGCCAATTGTCTCGGTCCATAGTGGAGCCTCAACACCTAAAATATCAGCTTTATTGATTCCGTCTGCATAAGTTGCCGGATCCCAATTGTAAGCATCATCAAGCTCAATATAAGCAGCCCAATGCAACCCGAGTCTGGATGTAGAATCATATTGCATATCAAGGTATGCACGTTTAGCTGGAGACATGAGGATTTGATTGCCCTGCTCCTTTGCCAGAATTGCATTTTCTTCCAGGGCCCAAAATTGGGCCACTGAACCCGGTAATAATTTTGCGGTTGCTATCTCATCCCAACCTATGCTCTTCTTACCATACTTGGTTACGATTTCCTGCACTCGCTCCACAAAAAAGATATAATCATCTTTTTCAGTAACATGGGATTCATCCCCGCCTATATGAATGTATGGACCGGGGGTAAGCTCAACAAGCTCCTTAATTACATCCTCAACAAATGTGTAAGTGATTTCTTTATTGGTGGCAAATGTGCTAAAACCAACTTCAATACCTGTATAAAGCTCTGCGGGCTCAGGATTCTTATCAAGAATATCAAAATCAATCTTTCCTTCTGTCATAGTTGTAAAATCCCCATCCGGAAGGTTCACACCTGGATTCAATTCTGCATAGGAGGCCAAAGCTGCATTGGTATGGCCGGGCATATCTATCTCAGGCACCACAGTTATAAACCTGTCCGAAGCGTATTTTACAATTTCAGTATAGTCTTCTTGGCTGAAAAAACCACCTTCAGTACCACCAACTTCTGTTTTTCCACCTATTTCCGTCAATTTTGGCCATGACTTGATCTCAATTCTCCAACCCTGATCATCGGACAAATGTAAATGTAGGTAATTGAATTTCAGGCTTCCCATCTGGTCGATATAATGCTTTACATCTTCCACACTGATGAAATGTCTGGCCACATCAAGCATTGCTCCTCTATAGGTGAACTCCGGCTCATCTTCTATTTTTCCATTTGCTACCACCCAATCCGCATCTACAGCAGAAGTATTTTCAATTTCTACAGGAAACGCCTTTATAAGTGTCTGCGTGCCATAATATAGCCCAGCGGCAGAAGTTGAGGAGATTTTTACTGCTTCACCGGTAACTTCAACACGATATTTTTCAGAAGGTTCTCCACTAACCAGCTCCAAAATCAAATCACCACTTTCTTTCGACACCGGAATATCAAAACCAGTTGCAGGGCGTAATTTTTCAGCCAAATAATCCCCAACTCTAGTCAAATCATCACCGGTTCCAATCAATTGGATAGTAGAATTAGAACCTAGCTCAAAGACTCCAGATGAAGAAGAAATAATACTGGGAATAGGAATTATACCAGCATCTTCAAGTTTAACGGCGTCTGGTACTTGGCAAGAACTAAAAGAAAATGCGGCAAGTACAGTGAATGTCCACAAGGAATGTTTCATAAAATAAAGGTTTGAGTAAACTTAATCTATTTTTTTAATAATCTTTTCAGAACTAATTAATCTTATTATAAAACACATAATCTTGCCAGTATTTACGGTTAACTGAGAAGACTGACAGGATTTTTATGAATGGACTCAGGATTCTGACTTGTTTTTGATAATTTCAAATTTCTCAAAGTCAAATGGCAGGTAAGATCAAGAAACTGCTAGTTAACATGTAGAAACCCTCTTTAACATAACTATTAATCTAATGAAAAGTAAAAGCTTAAGCTCTGGAAGTTCCCGGAGAAAATTTCTTAAAGGTTCTGCATTAGCAGCAGCTGGATTTTACATTGTTCCGCGAAATGTCTTAGGAGGACCAGGTTTCACTGCCCCGAGTGACAAGCTTCGTGTAGCAGGTATAGGTGTCGGAGGAATGGGCGGAGGGGATGTAAGGGGTATAACCCGAACAGAAAAGGCAGATTTCATTGCACTCTGCGATGTGGACGATACCAGAGCCAAAGCAAGTAGAGAATTGCATCCTAAGGCAAGATATTACAAGGATTTCAGAGAGATGCTGGAGAAGGAGGAAAAGAACATTGACGCAGTCTCTGTATCCACTCCAGACCACACACATGCAGTCGCTGCCATGGCTGCAATGAAGATGGGCAAGCATGTTTACGTACAAAAACCACTTGCCCATGATATCTATGAGGCAAGAATGCTAACCGAAGCAGCCGAAAAGTATAAAGTAGTCACCCAAATGGGCAACCAGGGCTCTTCGGGTGATGGTGTTCGCAAAATGGTAGAATGGTATGAAGCGGGACTAATCGGTAAAGCGACCAAGGTATATTCCTGGACCAATAGACCCGTCTGGCCCCAAGGAATCAAATGGCCAACTGAGCCTGTAACTCCTCCTGCTGATTTGGATTGGGATCTATGGCTGGGTACAGCTCCTTACAAAGACTATGTGGGCAATCTGGTCCCGTTCAACTGGAGAGGCTGGTGGGACTACGGAACTGGGGCGCTTGGCGATATGGCATGTCACATCATGGAACCTCCATTCCGTGTGCTAGGACTGGGCTACCCGAAATCTGCCGAATGCTCAGTAGGATCTGTTTATGTAGGAGAGTTTCAAAGAGGATATTTCCCGGAGAGCTGCCCTCCTTCTTCCCATATTACGTTGCGCTTTGATGGGCCAGGCAAAGAAGATTTGGAATTTCACTGGATGGATGGTGGGATTCAGCCAAATAGACCAGAGGAATTGGCGCCAAATGAGCAAATGGGTGATGGTGGAAATGGTGTAATTATAGAAGGTACCAAAGGAAAAATGATGTGCTCTACCTATGGAATCAACCCACAACTGCTTCCTACATCAAAGACCAAAGACATCAAAGTACGTGAGACTCTTTATAGAGTACCTGGGGGTGATAGCGGACACTATAAAAATTGGGTAGAAGCATGTATCGCTGGATATGGTTCTGAAGAATACAAAAATCTGAGTTCTCCTTTCTCTATTGCTGGCCCGCTTACAGAATCAGTGTTGATGGGAAATCTTGCAATCAGAAGTTATGATTATAGAACTCCAAAACCAGATAGTTCAAATGATTTTGACTATCCTGGAAGAGGCATCAAACTGGTTTGGGATGGACCGAATATGAAGGTCACCAACTTCGAACCTGCCAATCAATTTGTAAGACGCGAGTACAGGGGAGACTTTTCCTTATAATAGAAAAAACGGCTTTGGGAATTATCTCAAAGCCGTTTACTTAGTATTTCAGCAAATCTATGCAATTATTCGAGTTGGTCTGAAAACTGCAAATGAATACTCCTAACGTTCTACTTCCAATTCTACTCTTCTGTTTTTTGATCTTCCTGCTTCGGTGGCGTTGGAAGCACGTGGTCTAGTGCCACCCCAGCCTGAAATTCTCAGACTCTCAAAAGGAACCCCTTGCTCGATTAAGAAATCTCTTACACTGCCGGCTCTTTCCAATGATAGCGCCTTGTTCAAGCCAGGATCGCCTGCACTATCCGTATGACCATGGATTCTTAGCTTCATTTCAGGGTTTTCTAAAAGAAATTCCGACAATTCTACCAAAGACATCTTTGTCTGCTCACCCTCCAATTCAGCAGTTCCGCGTTTGAAACTCACATTATCCAATAATACGATGCTTCCAGATTCTGCTTTTGTCATCAGCACTACTGTCGGTTCACCTATTTTTATATCACTGCGCAAAACTGTCTCAGGGAAATAGCCTTCAGCATTTACCTTAAGTTCTTTTACTTGTGAATCTACCAATTCAGAAAGTTTTAATGAATCAGCCACCGTTTTAGAGACTGCGTTGTCCCCGGTTTTCCAACTGAGAAAGAATGGTACTAATGCTTTATTTTTTGCATCTACGACAACCCACCTTATGGGGTTTTCTTCTTTTTTAGTTTTATCCTCTACAACTTTCACTTCAGGAAAACCTACTGAAGTTGCAGGGTAAATAGGAACTACTAACACTTTATTTGCTTCTTCCTGTTTTGCATCCGGGACAAATGGCTCAGGGGCAGCTACAGTAAACTCCTCGGGAATCACCAGCGGAACAACTGTTTCGAAAGTCAACAAATCTGCAAAACCATCACTGTTCTGTGTACTTGTCCAAACTACTTCCTCCTTGGTTATGAATGTAACTGACACATCTGATCCAGCAGAACTTAGCTGCTTCCAAATCACTGGCTTACTCCAATTAACCCAATCAGTCCCCATACGCTTTGCTATGAAAATATCTTTTCCCTCTGCATCCTCATGCATATTGGAAGAGAAGTACAGTTTACCAGACTCAGTATCATAGTAAGGACTCATCTCCTGTCCCATTGTATTTATGGCAGAACCAAGATTGACCGGAGTTGACCATTCAATCGGCCCGAGTTTTTCACTTATGTAGATGTCTTCGTTTCCTTTGGAATCTTTGGCTTTTCCTGAAAGAAAAATCACCTTACCGCCAGAGGCTACTCTACCGGTAACCTGTCCCGAAAGCCCTTCCAGCCCAGGGATAGTCACCTGACGAAGAAAATTCCAATCTGTGCCGAATTTTGAGTATTGATAAATCCCGAATCTTTCCCCCCCGGTATGATATACCAATAGCGTAAGTAAATCTTCCAGTCCAAGGGAGAAATCATATCCGTCGGTACTTAAATCGGCACGATGTACAGCTTCTTGCCACTCTCCGGAGTCAGACTTCTTTGTCATCCAAATATCACCGGGATCTGTAACTCCTCCGATATTGTCCGGATGAAAAGCCCGTGTGAACAGCAAGGTGTTGTCTCCAATCCAAACAGGATTCATATCATCCTGTGGGCTATTGGCTCCGGAAAGTGAAACAACTTTTTGAGCTTGGAGGTTGAATGAAAAGCAAAAAGCAAGTAGCATTGCGCCACTTGCTCTAATTAATACGTTATTGAATTTTCTCATAGTTTATTGATCAAGCACAATGGCAAATACCAAAGGTGCTACGATCGTTGCATCAGACTCAATAATAAACTTCGGAGTATCGATCCCTAGCTTTCCCCAAGTAATTTTTTCATTTGGTACAGCTCCAGAATACGAACCATAAGAAGTGGTCGAATCAGAGATTTGGCAGAAGTAGCCCCAAAGAGGCACATTTTCCCGTTGTAAATCCTGATGCAACATCGGCACCACGCATATAGGGAAGTCTCCTGCAATTCCCCCGCCAATCTGGAAAAATCCGATAGTACTTTCATCAGTAGCTGTGTTTGTGTACCATTCTGCAAGGTACATCATGTATTCAATCCCGCTACGGACAGTGTGTACATTCTTCACATCACCGGAGATGACGTGACCTGCAAACATATTTCCCAAGGTAGAATCCTCCCAGCCGGGTACGATAATAGGGATGTTCTTTTTGGCCGCTTCAAGCAACCAGCTGTTCTTTGGATCGATCTGATAAGAATCTTCCAACTTACCCGAAAGCAAGATTTTATAGAAAAACTCATGTGGAAAAAACGCTTCGCCGGACTGATCAGCCTTCACCCATTCTTCCAGGATCACATTCTCAATTCTTCGCATCGCCTCCATTTCCGGAATACAGGTATCAGTTACACGATTCATGTGCCGCTCCACTAAATCTTGCTCTTGAGCCGGAGTGAGTTCGCGGTAATTTGGAATACGCTCATAATAATCATGTGCGACCAAATTGAATACATCCTCTTCCAAATTGGCCCCGGTACAGGTGATGATTTGGATCTTGTCCTGGCGGATCATTTCTGCAAGAGAGATACCCAGCTCAGCCGTGGACATGGCCCCGGCTAAGGTAACCATCATCTTGCCTCCATTATCCAAATGGCTTTTATAACCTTCAGCAGCATCAATCAAAGCAGCAGCATTGAAGTGACGGTAATTATGCTTTAAAAATTCAGTGATTTTCATTCTATAAATTTTCGTTGGAACGCTAAAATTACCCAAATTTTCCCACAAAAAAACCCAGCTAAGGCCGGGTTTCACAAACTAGAACAAGTTTTCAGGCTTATTTTGCCGTGTCTGCAGGTGCAGCAAGATACTCTTTATTTAATCCTTCCAAAACAGCGTTTGTAAGATCAAGTGCATCATTTGCATGCCATACCCCACCACCTCTGGTATAACTTAAGATCACATCTATATCATTTTCTTCAGCATAGCCTTTCAGGTATTTCTGGACTCTGTCGTATACTTCACTATACAAAGCCGCTTCGTCAGATGATAATTCTTGCATCAAATTGTCACGGTAAGTCATTAGGTTTTGCTCTTTTTTAGCCAATTCCTCTTGCTTAGCCCTTGCCTGATTTTGCGTCATATTGCCACCAGTCTGTTGAAAAGTCTGGATCTCCTGCTCAAATCCTTTAGCCCTGCTCTGAAGGTCACCTTCAAATTTCTTTCCTTTCTCTGTAAGCTCCTCTGACTTAGTCTTGAAGTAATCGTATTTATTGATCACGCTATCGGTATAGACAAAAGCAATCTTCAAATCGCCTTGTTTAACCTCTTTTGAAACAGTTTCTCCACTTGTAGTAGAAGTTCCAGCTTTATCACAGCTGTATAAAAGCACTGTAGCAAGGCTCAATGCACCGATTAGTTTTAGTCCTCTTTTCACTTTGTTCATGTTATTGATTACAAGGGCGCAAATATAAAGAAAGTATTGATTTTACAAGAATTGACATAAGGTCTATAGTCAAATTTGACATTAGCCGCCTAGAAATATAACTCTTGGGCCAGCCTATAAACTTGGGTATGAGCTTCTACTATTTTAGCTACTTTGGAAGAATATCCTCCCCCCATACAGCACATAATGGGCGTATTGAGTGATTTTGCCAGATTTAAAACGATAGCGTCACGATTTCGCACTCCTTCTACAGTCATTGCCAACCTTCCTAATTTGTCACTTTCCAGTATATCTACCCCCGCTTGATAAATAATAAAGTCAGGCAAAAAAACCTTTACTATATTTTCCAGTTGAGATTGAAGAATCCTGAGATATTCAACATCTCCTGTCCTATCTGCTAAAGCACAATCAAGATCAGACACTTCCTTGCGGATAGGATAATTCTTCTCCCCATGCATGCTAAATGTAAAAACAGCTGGATTAGCAGTAAATATACTTGCAGTTCCATTCCCTTGATGAACGTCTAAGTCAATCACCAGAACATTCTTGCACAATTGCTTATCAATTAAATAATTAGCCGTGACAGCGATATCATTTAGCAGACAAAACCCTTCACCCCGGTCAGCAAAAGCATGATGCGTACCTCCTGCAATATTCATTGCTATTCCATGCAGTAAGGCATATTCGGCAGCTTGCACCGACCCACTTAGAATGACGATTTCCCGGCGCACCAATTGCCTTGATAGCGGAAAGCCTGTAGCCCGAATTTCAGCTTTGGATAAAGTCAAATGCTTGAGTTTATTCCAGTATTCCAGGGTATGCGTGTTCAAAATCCACTTCTCATCCAGCTTTTCGGGTTCAAAAAAGTTCTCCTGTTTTACAATTCCTTCATGCAGCAGTTGGCCGGGAAGCAATTCGTATTTCTCCATCGGAAATCTATGGCCGTCCGGCAAGGGATGCATATAAATAGGTGAATAGGCGATTTTTAACATAAAAAAACGCTTGTGTTGAGCAAGCGTTAGTATTTTTTCTAATCCAGGATAGGTTAATGCTTAATCTTCCTCTTCTTCAGATTGAAATGTATACATGGTATCATCAAGTTCCAACGTATCTTCATTAAATTCTTTAATAAAGTTTGAAATCACGATGTCGTCGATATGATCCACATTTAAGGCAGCATCCACTCCGATCCCAAAATCATGGTGGGTATCCACGTCCACGAATTCTTGTACTTTCACACTTTCTTCTTCTTCTATTTCCATGATGATCTCGGTGATAAACCATCCTATCTCTTCCTCCTCACTAGTCAACGGTTTTAAATTACCATTTTCATCCTCTTCATAGGATATACCTTTGAAATTCGGGAATTTCTGAGCAGCCTTGTGCTCAGCTAGTTCATACACTTCACTAGAATGATGTAATCTAAGGGTATAAAGCGCAGCATCGTAAATCACCTCTTTACCTTGAAATATTCCTATGAAATAGAAATTCACAAACTCGTCCGAGTTTTCTTCATCTGGAATGATTTTAAACGTTTTCTTGAGCTTTCCTAACTCTTCCTTTAGCTCCGCAATGCGCTGAGGATCAAAACCTGGATTTGAGATTGCCATGGGTCAAATATTTAAAGAATATATATTTTAAGTGATTAGCAATTCAATAGTACTAAATCCTATAGTAATATAACATTAAAATTTAATCGAATTTAATTAAATCCACTAAGTCCAATGAAAAATTTGCTATAAAATTGAGTAATTCTAAGGATTGTAAATAGCTGAAAAAGAAGTAGAAACCTCTATTAATCTCCTGGATTACCCTAAAGAATACCAGATTGTCCCTTTTAAAATTCACAAAACCTGTAACGGCTAAAATAGTAAAGCCGCCGGCAAAGCTATTCCGTTAAAGCAGTTTCATTCAGGTTTTTGGGCTTTTTATTAAATTTAACTTTTCCTTCTGATTTTCAGTGATTTATACTATTATTTTTATTTAGTAAGGTTCAAATCATTTCCAAAAAGTGAATTAATTAGGCTCACAACTATTGCGAACAAAATTGCCCACCAAAAACCATCAACCTCAAAACCAGGGATAATGCGATCAGCCAGCATGATCATGAGCGCATTAATTACCAGCAAAAACAGACCGAGAGTCAGTACAGTGATAGGAAAAGTCAACAATATCAACAAAGGTTTTAGCGTAATGTTTATCAAAATAATGACCGCTGCCAATAAAAATCCCGTCATAACGGTATCAATATGAATACCTGACAGAAAAAATTCTGCAATAAGCACGGCTATCCCGCCTAGAAAGATTTTAACTAGAAAATTGAAGGGTTTAGTAGTCTTTTCCATAAAAATAAATTTACAGCTTTAAGTTAATATTCCTCAAAAGTTGACAAATATCATGTCCTAAAAATGAATGGAACAGACTGGAAATTCGTTACTTGTTTTGCGTTGTAGTATATTTGCAGCCTTAACATAAATTCTACGCTGAGTGATAATAATCATCTTCTTCTTGTTGCATTGGTATTTCTCCTTGTTCTGCCAAAGTTTCTTCCTACACCGGTACGCTGCCCACCAGATGTTCTATATGAACAAATATTGGGAAAAATTCTTCTATTTCTTTACATGGATGTGGCAGGGAAGTTCCTATTTGTCCCCTAGAGCCTATGCCATTCTACACAGAATGCACCATGCCTATAGCGATACCCCAAAAGATCCCCATAGTCCCCATCACACCGAGAATTTGTTTACCATGATGTGGAAGACAAAGAATATTTACAATGAATATTTTTCTTTTCGTCTGAAACCCGAAGAGAGATTCTCTAAGGATATTCCTGATTGGACCAAATTTGACAAATTTGCGGACACCATGCTTGTAAGAGTAAGCTGGGGATTACTGTACGTTGCCATCTATATACTTTGTATTTCGGTCTTTGATATGCCAGGTACACATTGGTGGATGTATTTCCTTCTGCCTATTCACTTCCTCATGGGGCCTGTACACGGAGCTATTGTAAACTGGAGCGGGCACAAATATGGCTATGCAAATTTTGACAACAACGATCAGTCGAAAAACAGTCTTTTACTAGATGTTTTAATGCTAGGAGAACTGTTCCAAAACAATCACCACAAACTACCAAATAGACCTAATTTTGCTGTTAAGTGGTACGAGTTTGATCCCACTTATCCAATTGTAAAACTGCTGCATCTCACACGGATAATCAAGCTAAGACCTGCATAACTTAATGGCCTCAAAATGAGGCCATTTTTATTGAACTTGATAAATTAGGATACGAACGTCACATCTCTTTGGTTAAAAAATATTAAAAGTAAAGGTGATTTTCTTTGCAATTGTGAAACTAAACGAATAATTTTCTTGCAATTAAAACTTAACGCCTTATTTATGAAACCATTAACAAGAGCAGAAGAGGAGATCATGCAGATTCTCTGGGATATCGAACGAGGGTTCGTGAAAGATATCCTTACTCCTATGACCGAACCAAAACCCGCGTACAACACTGTGTCAACGATTGTTAGGATTTTGGAGCGAAAAGGATTTGTAAGTCACAAATCTTACGGTAAAAGCCATGAGTACTTTCCAATAGTATCGAAAGATGAATATCGTTCATTCATTATAAAGAAAATGCTGGATGGTTATTTCGAAAATTCGTTCGGAAAACTCACTGATTTTTTCAAAAATGATGAAACACTGAATACAAAGTCGTATCAATAATCATTTTTGAAAAAGTACGGAAGAACAAAGAAACCCGGTAATGCTACCGGGTTTTTCTGTTTCTTTATTTTTCAATCTATCTCCTTTAACAATTCTTCTACTGCTTTTTGAAGTTGCTGATCTTCACCTTGATCGATTTTACCTGGCATGTTTTTTACTTCAAATTGAGGTCTTGTCTCATTGTTCTCCAGCCACTCCCCTGATTTATTCTTAGCGGATATAGGCACGGCTCCCCAGCGTGATCCATCTGGCAAAGCCTCCCATCCGGCAAACGAGCAGGTGCCCGGCGTAGGCATTCCCACTGTCTTTCCAATAGCTAAATCAGTGTACCCGCAGGCGAAGCAATGGCCATCAGAATAATTGGCTTCATTGAACATCGCAAGTGTTGGCTTAGTCCATCGAGCTGTAGGTTCATAACCCACTTCCCTCGACTCAGTAGCGTAAGTCAAAAATTTCTCCCCAGTAAAGAACATAGCCAAGTCGGCTACTAAATCCCCCCCTCCATTGAACCTGGTGTCTACAATTACGGCCTCACTATCGTGGTATTTGCCCATCATCTCCTCATACACGTTTCTATAGGGACCATCACTCATGCCGGGAATGTGCACATAGCCAAGCTTTCCATCGCTCAGGCTGTCTACCTCAGCTTGATTCATTTTTACCCAACGCTTATACAATAATTGATTTTCAGTTCTGAGTGAAATCGGCTTGACCGTCACTTGTTTTCTCTGGTCTGATTCTGGATTTATCAGTTCAAGCAAAGTGTAGGTATCCGCTTTTCTGTTGAGGAACTTTGCTATATCACTTTCAGGGGTTAGAGTCTGACCATCTATTTTCTCGATAATCATTCCCTTTTTGATGTCCAAACCTGTTTTATCCAAAGGTCCTCCTTTAATGACCTCAGTGATTTTAATGCCGTCTCCTTGATATTTATAATCCCAAAATATACCCAATGCTGCTGTCGCATCAGCCATATCCACAGTTCTTGAGTACCTGGACCCGGCATGCGATACATTCAATTCACCTATCATCTCTGAGATCATTTCAGAAAACTCGTAGCTATTGCCGATGGATGGAAGATACTTTTCATAATCAACCCTGGAAGAATCCCAGTCAACTCCATGCATATCCGGGGTATAGAATATGCCTTTGGTTCGGAGCCATACGTGTTCAAACATATAAGCCATTTCTGCTTCCTTATCATAGGTCATTTCACCCGAAATCTTAATCACTTCTTTTTTCATTCCCTCAGGATTGATCTTGGATATGCTTCCATTGCTAAGAAGGTAAAGATTTTTTTGCTCCTTGTCCCAAGTCAAATTGGCATAACTGGCATCCAAACTGAGTTCCTGCTTTGTCTCCTTGGTTCTAAGATCTGTACTCCATAAATTCATTCCCTTCTCAAATGCTGCCAAATAATAAAGTTTATCTCCATCTTTTGACAAAACAGCATCTCCCAGTGAAGAAGAATGTATAGTCAATTTAGCTTTACGATCTTCTATTCCCTCCCACTCAAACTTCAAATCCTCAATTTTTTTATCTTTATCTTTCTCTTTATCATCATTTGATTTATCGTCTTTCTCTTCCTTCTTATTGACTTTTTCGATTTCCTTCATCAAGTCAAAGTCCTCTTTGGACAGGGTGAATTTTTCCCAGGCAGCCTTATCAAAAAAGAGGGTATATACATCATGCTGACTTTGCCCACTGGTAGCATAACTCCGCAGACCATCACGGTTGGAAAACCACAGCATTTGCTTCCCCTCGTTCACCCACATTGCGTTTTCATCTCCATATCCGCTTTTGGTAAGGTTTTTCATCTTCTGCTTTCCGGAAGCATCCAAGAGCACGACTTCGGAATTAGCCATTGTAGGTCTGTAAGTTGCCAGAAGCCACTTGCTATCCGGAGCCCAGGTGAAATATTGATCTCCGTCACGCATATGAAAAAGCTCATCAGGAGTCATGAGCGTAACAGTTTCCCCGGATGCCAGATCCAACACTTTTAGCGTTCTTCTGTCTTCTACAAAAGCCAGTTTTTTTCCATCAGGGGAAAATCTGGGTAGGTATGCCTCTCCTTCTGTCTTTACAAGGGGTTTCTCCTTCAATAATGTGGCAGCAAAGAAGAAAGGCTCTTCCTCCCTTACTTTTATACTTTGAAAAATCTGCCATTTGCCATCTCTTTCACTTGCATAGACGAGTGATTTTCCGTCTGGAGCAAATTCCACAAAGCGCTCTTGCTCTGGAGTATTTGTGATTCTTTTAGTTAGTGAACCGTCCACAGAAGTTACGAAAACCTCTCCTCTGGCCACGAAAGCAATCTCTTTCCCATTAGGGGAAATGGACATTTCCTTTACACCGCCATTGATGGAAATGTAATTATCAGAGTTGCTGATAGCTTGTGTCTTAACTGAAACTGAAAGCTTCTTTGGAGTTTCCCCTTTGCGGAGCGTATAGAGTTCTCCATCGTATCCAAAGCTCATCAATCCATCATCGGAAATACTCAGAAAACGGACTGGGAAATTCTCCAATGTAGTGAGTGCCTCTGTTTGCGAAGAATCGGCAATATTCCTTGCAAAGACATTGAAACTTCCATTGGCCTCACTCAGGTAATAGATCTCCGATTCGTCAGGTGAAAAGACGGGATTTCTATCCTCTCCGTAGAAGGTTGTCAGCATTTTATGGGTATCGGCTTGGGTATCGTACAGCCAAATATCTCTGGCAATACTAGATTGATGGTGCTTACGCCACTCATTTTCACCTCCCTTTTTGTCGTGATAGATCATCTTGCTTCCGTCCTTGCTGACTTTTGCATATTCAGCAGGAATAGTCAGGAGCTGATCTATCCTTCCACCTTTTCTAGGAACTGAATACAGTTCAGGCTGTGAACCGGTAGGATATTGCCTGTGCTCAGCTATATCCATCCGCTGGGCCCCAAATATCACCGATCGGTCGTCGGCAGAGAATTCAAATGGCTGTTCATCATTCGAATGAAATGTAAGTCTTGTGGCAGGACCACCTTCCGGGCTCATGGTAAATACATCAAAGTTACCGTAGCGATCAGAGGCGAAA
Source organism: Algoriphagus resistens (assembly GCF_001442615.1). Lineage (GTDB taxonomy): Bacteria > Bacteroidota > Bacteroidia > Cytophagales > Cyclobacteriaceae > Algoriphagus > Algoriphagus resistens. The sequence goes on from NZ_LMXN01000002.1 coordinate 377,727, forward strand.
GCGATGGTTTTTCCGTCATGACTCCATACAGCCTGATAATCATGCGCCTCGTGAAAAGTAATCTGTCTGGCAGTTCCTCCTGAGCTTGGTACCAAATAAAGATCACCTTTGTAGGTAAAGGCAATGTGGGTTCCATCAGGAGAAATAGCCGGATATCGCATCCATTTAGGAGCTTCTTGAGCTATTGTGAAATTGCCCGGTAAAAAGCAGACGAGCAATGCAAAAACCGTTAATCTTTTAGCCATAAAGTTGGATTTAGTGTTTCAAATTAATCAAAAAATAAATTTGAATTACCTGGCTTTATTTGATCGGTGCTATTGAGCATACTTAGGATTAAAATCCAATAATGTATCAAAGCTTTCCTTCATTCCTTGAGTATACAAGGCTATATTTGCACCTCGAAAAATCAACTCATAGGATGAACTCATTTATAGAAGAATTACGCTGGAGAGGCATGCTTCAGGATATGACCCCCGAAATCGAAGAACACCTGACTAAAGGCATGGCTTCGGCATATCTGGGGTTTGACCCTACGGCAGATTCCCTACATATCGGTCACTTAGTAGGTGTGATGACCTTATTGCATTTCCAGCGTGCAGGGCATAAGCCATTTGCCCTGGTAGGCGGTGCTACCGGGATGATAGGAGATCCTTCCTTCAAATCCGCGGAGAGAAATCTCTTGGATAAAGTTACCCTGGATCATAATGTAGCTTGCATTCAAGGCCAGCTTGCGAAGTTTTTGGATTTTTCCGGTTCTACTTCCAATAAAGCCGAGCTGGTGAATAACTACGACTGGATGTCTCAATTCAGCTTTTTGGACTTTATCCGCGATATAGGTAAACATATCACTGTGAATTACATGATGTCCAAGGATTCTGTAAAAAGACGACTTGAAGACGGAAATGGCCTTTCATTCACAGAATTCACGTATCAGTTGATCCAGGGTTACGATTTTTATCATCTGTGGAAAAATAAAAACTGCTCTATTCAGCTGGGTGGATCAGATCAATGGGGGAATATCGTAACAGGCACCGAATTGATCCGAAAAATAGGCGGAGGAAGTGCTTATGCCTTGACTGTTCCCCTGATCACTAAGGCAGACGGAAGCAAGTTCGGTAAAACCGAAGGCGGTTCTGTATGGCTGGATCCTGAGAAAACCTCTCCCTATGCATTCTATCAGTTTTGGCTAAATGTGTCTGATGAAGATGCTGCGAAATACATCAGAATCTTTACCGTTTTGGATCAGGAGATAATTGAAAAGCTTGAATCCGAGCATGCCGAAGCTCCTCACCTACGGATATTGCAAAAAGAAATAGCCAAGCAAATCACCATCATGGTTCATAGTGAATCTGATTTTGACATGGCTGTGAAGGCTTCAGAGATATTATTCGGCAAGTCATCCACGGAAGATTTGGCTGCCCTGGATGAGCGCACTTTCTTACAGGTTTTTGAAGGAGTTCCCCAGGTGCAGATTAGCCAAGAGGACTATTCAGGATTGAATTCTGTTTTGGATCTCTTTGGAGACATTACCGAAGGGGTTGTTTTTGCATCAAAAGGCGAGGCCAGAAAAATGATCCAGGGAGGCGGAGTAAGCATCAATAAAGAGAAGCTATCGGATCCGAATGCTGAGATAAACTTGACTCTTCTTCAAAACAAATATCTTCTTGTCCAAAAAGGAAAGAAAAATTATTACATCGTGGAAGTGAAGTAAGTGCGTGATACTCACTCTAAAAAGGGCTTTAGGGAATACCTAAGGCCTTTTTTTATGAAATACAGCTAAATAAAACCTAAATCAAAAGCCTATTTTTGACCCTAGTTTAATATCTTTGAATTCTATTTTTAGTAAACTAATTAAAATCCATGGCAGGAGAGAAAAATAAGGAAAAACTCATTCTAGATTCAGCTGTAGCACTCTTCACTTCCAAAGGCTATCTAGCCACCCGAATGGAGGATGTGGCCAAAGCAGCAGGAATAAGCAAGGGACTAACTTATTTCTACTACAAGAATAAGGAAGATCTTTTCATGGCTTTGACAAAGAAAGCCTTCGATCAATTCAAAGATGAATTTCGGGACGAATGGTCAAATAGGACCAAAGGAAAAACAGGATTGGATATGCTGTGCTCACTACTGGTGAGGATTGTTGCCTTTGCAAAAACAAACCAAGTATATTACGATTCAATTCTCAATTTTCTCGACCTTCTCAAGAAGTATAACAATCCGGAAACCAGGAAATCAATTGATCCGAAAACGCTGGAATCTACCCATTTTCAGAAGCTACTCGAAGTCCATCATGATCCTGCTAAAATCGGAATTATGATGGTAAGCCAAGGGATCAAGGATGGAAGTATTCGTGCGGAGCTACAACCGGAAATTACTTTCTACACCGTTTGGAGTATGATTATTGGCTATGAGAAAATGCTCGGACCGATAGAATATGAAGGAAAAGATCTTAAAGTACACGCCGAAAACTGGGAGCCTGGTTTCCTTCGCCTGATGCAGGAAATGCTAAAAGGAACTATTCAAGCAACCAAGAAAACTACAGTGCAGACTAGTTTATTTTGATGATGAATAGGAACTATATTTTTCTTGCAGTTCTGATACTTTCAGCCTGTCAATCCAAAACAAAAGTGGATCTGGTCATTAAAAATGCCACAATACTGGACATTCAAGAGGGTACTCTATCAGAGAGCAGGTTTGTTATAATAAATGCCGATACCATCATGGAAGTTGGAGATGGATCAATGATGGAAAAATACCATCCTGCCAGGGAATTGGATATAGATGGTAACTACCTGATGCCGGGCCTTTGGGATAACCATGTCCATTTTGGAGGGGCGGAATACATCGATGAAAATGAACAACTTTTACCACTTTATCTGGCATTTGGAGTGACCACGGTCAGGGATGCAGCTGGTGATATCAGCCTTGAAGTTCTGAAATGGAGGGATGAAATAAATGCAGGAGACAGAATTGGTCCGGATATTCTGACTTCAGGACCAAAACTGGAAGGAATCGAGTCGATTTGGCCCGGAGACCTTGAAGTAGGTACGGAACATGAATTAGATGAAGCACTGGATTCCCTGGATAAGTTGAAGGTAGATTTTATCAAAATCACTGATAACACGCTAGAACCTCAACTATTCCTGAAAGCTGTACAAAAGGCAACTGCAAGGGGCTATAGTGTTTCAGGTCATATTCCAGCTGAGCTGACACTTGATCAAGTATCCAAAGCAGGACAAAAGACAGTAGAACACCTTTCTTACCTGCTGAGGGCTACAACTCCTCATGAGGCAGAAATTTCCAAAGGAAGGGCGGAAGGTACACTTAGTGGTGCTAATGCTGCTGAACTTCAGTCAAATACTTTTGATGAAGCTGTGACTCTGAAAAACTTCCAACAGCTGGCCAAGCAGGGAACTGCAGTAGTCCCTACGCTCTTGATTAGTTATAACATCGCTTATCTGGACGAAAATGATTTTGCCAATGATACTATCCTCGATTATTTGGGACCTCAGTTGAAAGAAAGCTACCAATGGAGAATTCAACGGATGGCCGGGGAAAATGAAGCCACTAAACAAGCCAGAAAGCAAGCTTTTGAAACAGTGTCCAATCTCATTCCGCTCGTAAAAAAATCAGGTATGAAGATCATTGCCGGCACAGACGCCGGGTATCTTAATACCTATGATTTCCCTGGTTTGGCAATACATTTGGAGCTTCAAAAACTGGTTGAATATGGCCTGACTCCACAGGAAGCATTGATCGCATCGGTGATAAACGGCCCAGGATATTTTAATTTCAGAGAATTTGGTTCCGTACAGCAAGGCAAAGCTGCAAATCTTATAGTCCTTTCTAAAAATCCTCTGGAAGATATCTCAGCCACCCTTAGTATTGAAGGTGTGGTGAAAGACGGCAAGGTTTATACTAGATCTGATTTGGACAGCATGCTTGCAGAGATTAAATCGTGGGTTTCGGCAAAAGAAGAGAGACTTCCCTGATCCTATTCGACAATTTCCCAGGAGGATTCAAATGATTTTTATAGTAGAAGAGGCAATCTTAAAACTCATAAATATCACATTGAGCAGCTTTCTAGCTGTGGACGAAACATACCTTCCTTACCCAATAAAAGGCTTCGGCTTTCGCACCTTATAAAGTCTGGCGACTCAGCCTGATAGGAAAAGCGGATTATGAGATAGGCCCCGACTTATATCTACTTAACTCTGATAAAATGAGTTCTCTACTCAGTGTACATCATCCATCATTTTCCTTATCACAGGCTTGAGTAGCAATAGCACTGCGGCAGATCCAAAGACTGTATAAACGATCAACATATATTGATCTGGCATTTGGGCCAATGCTTCCTCTGTACCACCACTTGCTTCACCTGCTATCAATCCGGCAAAAAGATTTCCCAGGGCATTTGATAAAAACCAGATTCCCATCATTTGCCCGGTATATCCATTTGGCGCCAATTTGGTTACCAAGCTAAGTCCAACAGGAGATAAACTCAATTCACCGAATGTATGGAGCATAAAGGTAACCAATAGCCAAGTTGGCGCAGCGAGATCGCCTGACGCTGCGATTTTGGTCGCGAAATACATCACAAAAAAACCAAGTCCCAGAAATAAAAGACCAAATGTGAACTTCAGCGGAGAGCTAGGTTCAAGGTTTCTTCTGCCCAGCCATACCCAAAGCGCTCCAAACACAGGCGCGAAAATGACGATAAAAAGAGAGTTCACGGACTGGAAATAACTGGTAGGAATTTCCCAACCCATGATGGTGCGATCTGTAAATCGTTCTGCAAACAGATTCAAAGTAGATCCAGCCTGCTCAAAACCAGACCAGAACATTGCAGTGAAAAGAAATAAAATAGCAATTACCCCTACCTTGTTTTTGTCTGACTTGTTGAGTCCTCCAAAAACTATTACATAACCCAGATAACCGAAAACTACCAAAGCGATAATCGTACCCGAAGCCCCTGCAATGGTAGAAACATTGACTGGTATCACTCCCATGAAGAGTACTCCAACGATTGCAATCAAGGCAATGCATATATAGGTCACCAAAGATCTCAACTTCTTTTGACCTGAAATCTCTTTTTCGGTCACCACTAAAGGAGGTTCTCCGTATCCTTCCAATATTCCCCCTGATAGTTTATACTGAATTAGGCCAAAAACCATCCCTAACCCTGCAAGCCCAAAACCAAGGTGCATATCATATGTTGCAAGGGTACCACAGGCAATTGGGGCGATAAATCCACCGAGGTTGATTCCCATATAGAAAATAGAAAAACCTGCATCACGCTTTGTGCTTCCTTTTGGATAAAGCTGTCCTACTATCGAGCTGATATTTGGCTTTAAAAGCCCAGTACCCACTACAATTAATATTAAGCCCAAAAAGAACGAGGAGGTATCAAGAGTACTCAATTCGGATTTGATCGAATGATCACCTGTAAACAAAGCCATTACTCCCGGAAGAGCCATCGTGAAGTGACCTATTGCAATGATAATCCCTCCATACCACACTGATTTTTTCAGTCCGAAAAGCCTATCTGCAAGCCAGCCTCCCGGCAAGGCCAAAAGATAAACGCCCATAGTATATAGGCCATAAATAGCTCCGGAAGTCTGGTCATCAAAGCCCAAACCACCTTCAGAGATAGTCATGGTCATAAATAGTATGAGCAATGCCCGCATGCCATAGTAGCTGAATCGTTCCCACATTTCTGTGAAAAAGAGTGTCATCAGACCTTTGGGATGGCCAAAAATAGTAGGCCCGTCAAATTCAGGAGTATGTTGTTTTTCCAAGGAAAGTTTTATTTGGGTGAAATCAATTTTGCAATGATAAACCTTTTTAGGCCTTGTTTCCAAAGTTAAAGCCGCTGAATTATAGGTTTGTGCCTAATTATTACACCATTGGGGAAATAGTTTCGCATCCCACGCGGCTAAGTGCGAACCGCTTCCCAAATAAACATCTGTTTTTCAAATGCAATCGATTGTAATTAAAAATAAAGCACATTTGTTTGTTTTTTTTAGAAGGTATTTCAGTAGTTTTGTGAAGACAATTTTCAGATTGTAAACCCAAATATTTATGCAGGAACTAGATCTGGCTACCCAGACCTCCCCCCTTGCTTTTCTCCGTACTACGACAAACAGAAAAGTTCACATCAATCTTCCGCCGGCAGAGCTAGTGGAAATTGCTTTAGCGCGCAAGGAAGGTAAACTAACATCCACAGGCGCATTGATGGCCGACACCGGCACATTCACAGGAAGATCCCCCAAAGACCGATACATCGTCCTGGACGATAAAACCAAAGACTCAGTCTGGTGGGGAGATATTAACATTCCATTTGATGCTGGAAAATTCAGTTTGCTAATGGACAAAATGAAAGCATTTTTAGCTGACAAGGAACTCTTTGTGCGAGATGCCTATGCCGGGGCTGATGCGAATTACAGACTCAAGTTGAAGGTGATCAATACCAAGGCGTGGCACAATCTCTTCTGCTATAATATGTTTTTGAGGCCGTCGGAAATTGAATTGCGAGATTTCGAACATGACTTTACCATCATTTGTGCTCCGGATTTCGAAGCTGATCCCAAAACTGATGGCACCTTAAACCCAAATTTTGCAATAATCAATCTCACAGAACGAATCATTCTGATTGGAGGTACTGCCTATGCAGGTGAGATAAAAAAGGGTATTTTTTCAGTATTAAATTTCATTCTTCCCCATGATCGAAATGTCCTTTCTATGCATTGCTCCGCAAATGTGGGATCAACCGGGGATACGGCTATTTTCTTTGGGTTATCAGGAACAGGGAAAACCACCCTTTCGGCGGATCCAAATAGAGATTTAATAGGAGATGATGAGCATGGCTGGACTGAAGAAGGAATATTCAACTTCGAAGGTGGATGCTATGCCAAAGTCATTGATTTAAGCAAAGAGAAAGAACCCGAAATCTGGAATGCAATAAAATTCGGATCCATTGTAGAAAACACACGATTCAAGCTAAATTCCAGAGAAGTGGATTTTGCGAATAAGTCTATTACCGAAAATACCCGAACGGCCTACCCTATTGATTATATACCAAATGCACTGGTGCCATCTAAGGCCGGAATACCGAAGAATATATTCTTCCTGACTGCAGATGCTTTTGGAGTGATCCCTCCTATTTCCAAGTTGGACAAAAGTCAGGCTATGTATCATTTCATTTCCGGATACACAGCTAAGGTAGCTGGTACAGAAATGGGGATCACGGAACCAAAACTGACATTTTCAGCATGTTTTGGAGCAGCATTCCTCCCACTGCACCCAGCCAAATATGCTACTTTGTTTGGGGAAAAAATGGAGAAGTATAATACCAATGTATGGTTAATCAATACAGGTTGGACTGGGGGGCCTTACGGAGTGGGATCCAGAATGAAGCTAGTTTATACCAGGGCGATGATTACCGCAGCTCTAGAGGGAAAATTAGACCATGCTAAATTTAGTGAGCACCGCGTTTTTGGATTTCATATGCCACTGGAATGTCCAAACGTGCCATCGGAAATTCTAGACCCGAGGCAAACCTGGAAGGACAAGGAGGCCTATGATAAACAGGCGAAAGAATTAGCGCAGGCATTTAAGGCAAATTTCGAAAAATTCAAGGAATTTTCATCTGATGTTATTCTACAAGGAGGGCCACTTCTCTGAATAAAAGAAAGTTCAAAAAATGTGAATGCTAATTTGTATACCCTTTGCCTATTTGGTTCGCTTGAAACTACATTCCTACAATAAATACTACGTGTATCCCCAACGGTGCACGTAGTAAATTCACATTAAAAAACACCACTTTCTCCTCGTTGCGGAGAATAACCAGATTTATCGCCTAGCTACCACCACATTTAATTTACATGCAGTCAACCTTCTGCTCATAGAGAACCAATTAGAATTCATAAAATCATCTATTGTATAATTAATGTATCAAATCTTATCTTAATTATTATATTTTTGCCCCAGTTAAGAATATAAAAGCTCCTGATTGGAACATACGATAACCTGATAAAAATGAAGACAGCAGAATTGATTACAGAGAAAGGTACAATGAAAGTGGAGTTTTATGAGAAGGACGCGCCGATTGCAGTCCAAAACTTCATTGATCTTGCCAATAAAGGATTTTACGATGGACTGACTTTTCACAGAGTTATTCCAAATTTTGTGATTCAGGGCGGCTGCCCCAAAGGAAATGGAACCGGTGGACCTGGGTACCACATAAAATGTGAACTGGATGGGGAGAATCAATACCATGATCGTGGGGTGCTTTCTATGGCGCATGCAGGTAGAAATACTGGAGGATCCCAGTTCTTCATCTGTCATAGTAGGGACAATACTGCCCATTTAGACAGAAATCACACCTGCTTCGGTAAAGTGGTAGAAGGTTTGGACGTGATTGATGAGATAAAAGCAGGTGACAAAATCGAGAAGATTGTCGTTTCTGAATCTTAAAAAATTCTAGTTACATTGATATGCCCTCATTAGCAAATCTGCTTCTGAGGGCATTTTTTATTCCTGTTTAAGTAAATCCTGAAGCTTGGAATAGTTATTGAACAAGGGTCATTCCCTTTGAAAATAGTCTATGAAAACACGAATTAGCCTGCTCATCCTCCTATTTTTCACATCACTTACCATCTCAGAGGCTCAACGCTATGGTACTGCTTTAGGGCTAAGGTTTGGCAACAATAATCTTTACAGAACTGTAGGATTAACAGTGCAACAAAGAATCACGAAAAGACTATCCCTTGAAGGGATTCTCCAATCCGATTTCAAGCTTAACACTACTTTTTCAGTATTGGTAGAAAAACACCATCCCATCATCTCCAAACGCTTTAATTACTACTATGGAGTTGGCCCCTCATTCGGAGTTGAAGAAAGTTTTGTGAAAGATCCTGAGCAAAAGCAAATTCTTCATACCTATGGAAATTCCACCACAGGATTGGATTTGATTGCAGGATTGGAACTCACCCTGTTGAATACTGTCATTTCTCTGGATTACAAACCCAATATTAACCTAGTTGGCCGGGAAGAATTCTATAGAGGGCAAGTGGGGATATCCGCACGTATGGTTTTGGTAAAAAGCAAAGAGCAGAAGAAAAGACAGAGGAAGCGGCATAAAGCGAAAAAAAGAGCACAAAAGCCAACATTCAAAGAACAGCTCAACACAGTATTTCACAAGAAGGACTAGACCTTCTTTGTATTCAAATAAACTTTTTCATGCAAATCCGCTCTATTTACTACTGACTTATACCACTTCATCCGGAGCATCTGCTTCTCCTCATCTGTCAGGTAGAAATCAGGATGATCATAGTTTTTGACTTTTTTGACGAGCTCATAAAGAGAAATGGAAGCTGCCACAGAAATATTAAAACTCTCTGTAAAGCCCAGCATCGGAATATGCACTAATCCATCTGCATTTTCCTGCACTTCCGCACTTATACCCTCATGTTCATTCCCGAATACCAGTGCAAGCTTTTCATCAGGTTCTAAATCATAAATTGAAATAGAACCCGGTAAAGGACTGGTACCAAATATTTTATATCCCTTTTCTCTAAGACTGGAAAAACAATCCTGAACCGCTGAGCCATCTTGCGTGTAATACTTATGCAGATCCACCCACTGGGAGGCGCCCCGGGTTACGTAGGGATTGATCTTGTACTTATTCACCTTCTCGATGACATGTACATCCTGAATCCCAAAGCAATCGCAAGTACGTAAAACAGCACTGGCATTATGGGGTTTGAAAATATCTTCCAGGACAACAGTAAGAAAACGGGTTCTTTGAGCCAACACCTTCTCCATTACTGTTTTCTTATGGGCGGTAATGTATTGGCCCAAATAATCCAACCAGTCTTGATCTATAGTTTCTAAATGCTTTTTTCTCTCCATTTGGAAAAGTTGAGCTACTTAAAATAGCCCTAATTGTTCATCATCGTCTTTTTTTACTGATAAATCTATCGTAGAACCGATTTCAAGATCATCATCTGAATCCGGCTCTTCCTCTTCTGATTCAGATTCTTTGGATATCTCCGTTTTTTTTGACTCAATTAAGCTCAAGTCTTTCACTTGATAGGTACTCAATTTATTGCCCAAAGCCTTCCATCCCTTAATGTCAATCAACATATCCAAGTCATACTCCATCACTTCTTCCTCTTTGCCTTTGATCAGAGTCACGCGTGCCTGCGGTTGTTTATCAGTGGAGATAAGTTTCAGGTAAGACTGTTTATGATCTGAAATAAAATTAAAATTCTTGTTTAAGGTAGTTGTCTCTATCTGGAAGCGTTTTATATAATAAGTTTTACTCCCGCCATCAAAATAAATGGCTGACAGTACTTTATCAGGATCAAATTTTTCTATCAGGACTACATTAGGAGCATCGTACCTGTTGGTCGTTTCAAAACTAGTCAATTCATAATCACCGCTTTTGTAACAGACCAACACTCTGTCGTCTCCCAAGAAATTACCAATCAACTTTCCTCGCTCATCGGTATTTAACCTGCCTACGATGGAGTCATAGTAAATATTCAATCCTCCCAGCGTAGATACTCCTTCCATTTTCAACTGGATCTTGCGTATCGGATATCGAGTCAGAATATTACCTCCTGCTCCTCTGCCTTTGATATCAATTGTAGCAAAATCAAAATCAAAAACCTTCACTCGGGCTTTTGCACCTTGAGTCAGATAGACCGTGATGATCTCAGCTTCACCATTTGCATTGGCAGTGAGGTAAAGCGTTTTGCTGCCCTTAGTACCTTTGGTAAGCAAATACTCTTTATCACGAGTCACGGCCAATACCTGAAAACGCTTGACCATTGCCCGGCCCGTAGCGCCATCCAGGTAGATAAAATTATAGACCATTCGTTCATCGCCTTTACGGAAAACAGCCACATGTAAAATATCCTTGCCCATGAAGTTCTTTTCCTGAATCTTAGAAACCATACAAACTCCATCCTTACGAATTACGATGATATCGTCCAGATCTGAGCAGTCACAGACAAATTCATCCTTCTTTAGACCATAGCCTACAAACCCGTCTGCACGGTTTACGTAAAGCTTTGCATTACTTGCCGCCACGGTATTAGCCTGAATCGTATCAAAAGTTCTGATTTCAGTCTTACGTTCCCGGCCTTTGCCATATTTTGCAAGCAGATTTTCATAGTAAGCTATCGCATAGTCTGTCAGATGCCTTAAGTGATGATTCACTTCCTTCAGCTCATCCTGAAGCCGCTTCATCAACTCGTCTGCTTTGAAAGTATCAAATTTGGAAATACGCTTAATCTTAATCTCAGTCAAACGGACCAGGTCCTCGGTAGTAATCTCTCTATAGAAATCGGGTTTGTATGGATCCAGTCCTTCATCTATGGCCTTAAGCACATCATCCCAGGTAGTGCATTCTTCGATGTCCCGGTAGATTCTATTTTCGATGAATATTTTTTCCAATGAGGAGAATAGCAGCTTCTCCATCAATTCCGCCTTACGGATCTCTAACTCACGCTTAAGTAGCGCTTTGGTTTGCTTGGTATTGTATTCTAGGATTTCGTTTACTGTGAGGAAGACCGGCGTATCCTTAATAATTACACAGGCGTTTGGCGAAATAGACACTTCACAATCTGTGAAAGCATAAAGTGCATCTATTGTCACATCGGGAGAAACGCCAGGTGCAAGTTGTATCGCTATTTCTACATCTTTGGCGGTATTATCTACTACCTTCTTGATTTTAATTTTGCCTTTCTCATTCGCTTTTAGGATAGAATCAATCAAAGAGTCAGTTGTTGTACCATACGGTATATCCTTAATTAAAAGTGTTTTACTGTCCTCCTCTTCAATCCTTGCTCTAACCTTAACCTTACCTCCCCGAAGACCTTCATTATATTCAGAAAAGTCAGCATATCCCCCTGTGATAAAATCCGGTAAGACATTGGTTTTATTTCCCTTGAGAATCTCGATAGACGCGAGTATCAACTCACAAAAATTGTGGGGAAGAATCTTGGTAGAAAGTCCCACAGCAATTCCTTCTACCCCTTGTGCAAGTAAAAGCGGAAATTTAACTGGAAGTGTTACCGGCTCCCGTTTTCTGCCGTCATAAGAAAGTTGCCATTCAGTAGTCTGGGCATTAAACAATACTTCAAGGGCAAATTTAGAAAGCCTGGCTTCAATGTAACGGGCAGCAGCAGCTCGGTCACCGGTCCGTACATCGCCCCAGTTACCCTGGGTTTCAATTAAAAGTTCTTTCTGACCAATATTTACAATAGCATCTCCAATGGAGGCATCGCCATGTGGATGAAACTGCATGGATTGACCGATGATATTGGCGACTTTATTGAACCGTCCATCGTCCATTTCCTTCATCGCATGTAGAATACGACGTTGCACGGGTTTCAAACCATCTTCGATCGCAGGGACTGCCCGCTCAAGAATTACATAAGAAGCATAATCGAGAAACCATTCCTTGTACATTCCTGTCACCGGAACAGAAGTGTGCAGAGATTCGTCTCCATTATCAGGCAAATTGTTTTCTTCACTCATGTTATAGTCCAGTATTTATAAAGTTGGAAGGTCAAATACCAACACCAACAGAAATCATATTTCCAATCAGGAAATAATCATTTGAAATTTTATTGTCATCCGCTTTGATTCTTATTCCGATCTCCAAAGCATCAAATCATGTCAACCTGATGGTAAACACAACCAAATAGGCATAGGTAGCTATACAGCCGTTGTTATTCCGTTCCACATCGGGCGTTGGGAACCGTAGCTTTCCTACTTAATATAATAGCCTGCTCTGTCGCAAAAGAAAGCAAACAACTTTGAAACCAACAAATACCCAATTGAATAGCAGTTTGTTTTCTTATACAAACCCATTCGTTGGCAGAAAATTAAGCCGCTTCACTTTCCTCTTCAGCCGCTTCGGTAGCTTTTGGATCCTCAAGTGCCAAATCCTTTTCAATCTTTAGATTCTTTATAATAAAGTTCTGACGATTTGGTGTATTCTTGCCCATATAGAAAGTAAGCAAGTCACCTATCTTGGTCTCCTTATTCAATATTATCGGCTCCAGGCGTATATCCTCTCCTATAAATCCTCCGAATTCCTCAGGAGAAATCTCCCCCAATCCTTTAAATCGGGTAATTTCAGGCTTGTTTCCAAGCTTATGAATTGCCCGCTGTCGCTCCTCGTCTGTATAGCAATAGATTGTTTCCTTTTTGTTTCTCACCCGGAATAATGGAGTTTCCAGAATGAATAAATGTCCATTCTTTACCAAGTCAGGAAAAAACTGCAGGAAATAAGTCATAATCAGCAAGCGGATGTGCATACCATCGACATCTGCATCCGTAGCGATTACAATCTTTCTATAGCGAAGATTTTCAATTCCGTCTTCAATATTTAGTGCATGTTGTAGAAGGTTAAATTCCTCATTCTCATACACCACTTTCTTGGTCATCCCAAAACAGTTTAAAGGCTTTCCCCGAAGTGAAAACACTGCCTGGGTCTGTACATCCCGGGATTTGGTGATAGATCCCGAAGCGGAATCACCCTCAGTAAGGAACAGCATTGTATTGGCTTTCATATCCTCATTGGCTTTGGGATCGTCGTAGTGCACACGGCAATCTCTCAGCTTCTTATTGTGCAGATTGGCCTTTTTGGCCCGGTCGTTTGCCAATTTCTTAATCCCTGAAATCTCCTTACGCTCACGTTCGGATTGAAGGATTCTCTTTAAAAGAGCATCTGCAACCGCTGGGTTTTTATGCAAGTAATTATCAAGCTCCGTCTTGAGGAAGTCATTGATAAACGTACGGACGGTGGGGCCATCTGGTCCAACAGATTGGGAACCAAGCTTAGTCTTGGTCTGCGACTCGAAAACAGGTTCCTGCACCCGGATGGAAATTGCGGCTACGACGCTTTGCCGAATGTCAGAAGCATCATAATCTTTCTTGAAAAATTCCCGTACTGTCTTCACGACTGCCTCTCGGAACGCCGCTAAATGTGTCCCCCCTTGTGTCGTGTATTGACCATTGACAAAAGAATAATACTCCTCTCCATACTGATTGGAGTGCGTGAGAGCCATTTCTATATCATTCCCTTTCAGGTGAATAATAGGATATCGCTGAGTCTCCTCATCTATCTTATTGGAAAGCAAATCATAAAGTCCTCTGTCAGAGAAATATTTTTTCCCGTTATAGTTGATCGTAAGACCTGCGTTTAGATAGGCATAGTTCCAAATCTGATTTTCGAGATATTCAGGTATGAAATGGTAGTTTTTGAAAATGCCGCCATCAGGAGAAAAAACGACTTTTGTTCCATTTCTATCGGATGTCTTGGTCACTGGTGGATCGTTTACCAAGATGCCTTTTTCGAATTCGGCTACTTTGGTTTCTCCCTCACGGTAAGCCTGCACTTTAAAAAAGTCAGACAACGCGTTCACTGCTTTGGTACCTACCCCATTTAAGCCGACAGACTTCTGAAAAGCGCCGGAATCGTATTTGCCACCTGTATTAATCTTGGAAACGCAGTCGATGACTTTGCCCAGTGGAATCCCACGGCCATAATCCCGGACTTCCACTTTATGTTCGGAGATTTTGACATCGATGGTTCTTCCATAGCCCATCATATGTTCATCAATAGAATTATCCAGCACCTCCTTGACAAGGACATAGATACCGTCATCCTGCGCACTTCCATCGCCTAACTTTCCAATGTACATACCCGGTCTTAACCTGATATGCTCCCTCCAGTCGAGGGATTTGATACTGTCTTCTGTATATTTAACTGCTTCAGCCATATTCTTTTTGATACTTATTTCTGCTCAAGACTTAGTTGAAACTTGGTTGAATTTCCCTATAAAGATCGCAAACAACCCCAATACCCAGAAAACGAAAAGTCCAGGTATGAGATAAAAGAAGAAATTATACTGGTTCGCGGCGATTTCCTCTTGATTATTGATCGCATGGGTATAAAATACCAACATGCCCAGGCTCATGTTTAGTATGCCGCCGAAAGAATAAAACCAGGCCAGGTAATAATCCCTAAACTTGTCCCCAATGGGGAAAACCCGGATCAAACCCTTATGATTTTTGGTTTCGAGTAATTTGGGAGGAAGTAGAACGATCACGTTCATTATAATAAAAACTGCGATCATTCCATAGAAAAAAGTACCCTTATCCAGTTTTTCGGCCGATAATCCATTTTCATCGAAATTATAACTGACTTTCTCCGGCAATGCAGCATAGAAATACAGCAGAAAGAAAATGAACAGGGCAACACTGAGGAAATAAAAGGCTTTTCCGAATCGGTAATACATAATTGAGGGGAATTGAATGCGCTAATATAAAGGATTTGGACAAATCGAATCCGACTTATCCATCTTCCTTTTATCTTTATCTTTGACAAATAGCTTCGCTAAAACACCCAAAATAATGAACCTCAGTCCAGTAGTGATCGCGATCCCGATGTATTTCATTTTGATGGCTATAGAAATGATTGTCCTTAGATTTCAAAAACATCCCGGCTACCGGCTCAACGATGCAATTACTAATATCAATTGTGGGGTGATCTCCCAAGTGACTGGAGTCTTCATCAAAGTGCTTTCGATTGGAATCTATACGCTGATCTACCAATACCTCGCATTTTTCCATATTCCCAACAATGTATGGACTTTCCTGCTTTTATTCTTTCTCTACGATTTCTGTTATTATTGGGCTCACAGGATGAGCCATGAGATTAATCTATTCTGGGGAGGACATGTAGTACATCATTCCAGTGAAGAGTATAATCTCTCAGTGGCGCTCCGCCAGAGCAGCACACAGACCATTTGGACTTTCTTCTTTTATTTCCCACTTGCACTCTTGGGTTTCGATCCTGTGATGTTGATTTTGGCTTCAGGGATCAATCTGTTGTACCAATTCTGGATTCATACTGAAGTCATAGGCAGAATGGGGTTTTTAGAGAAATTCATGAATACGCCTTCGCATCATCGAGTTCATCATGGTCGCAATCCCAATTATATTGACAAGAACCATGGGGGTATTTTCATCATTTTCGATAAATGGTTTGGCACATTCCGGGCAGAAGAGGAAAAACCGACTTACGGTATCACAACTCCTGTAAAAAGCTGGAATCCTGTTTGGGTCAACCTGGCACACTATGCCAATATGAAAGAAGAGCTTAAGATGATCCCAAGCTGGGCTGATCGAATAAAATACCTCTTTTACAAACCTGGCTGGCTGCCGGATTACCTGGGTGGTTATCGTGCGCCCAAAGAAGTAGAAGCTGGCTATCAGAAGTTCGATACAGTAGTTCCCAATTCATTGAATTGGTATGTGTTTGCCCACTATATTTCGGTCTTGCCGCTTACAGGCTTTTTTCTCTTCGAGGTGGACAGCTTTAACTGGCTGCCCAAAGTCCTTGTAAGTTCAATAATCGTGTGGACGACGGTGAGTTTTTCGGGGATATTCGAAAAAAGAAGCTGGTATTTCCCTCAGGAGATAGCAAGAATCCTTGCTTTTGCAGGAGTTGTCTTTTTCTTGATCCAATCTCTGCTACCTTTGCCGGTTCTAGTCGGAATCTTGGGCTTTTATTGTGTGGGTTCTTTCTATTGGCTGTGGAAAAACCTGCAGCTCAAATCCCGAATCCATTCCATTTCTTTATAATCATGAAAAAATCTTTACTCTTTTTCTCTGTTTTAGTTGTTTCCATTTCCTTTTCCTGCAGCTCCAAAAGAGATACAGGAAGCATGAATATGGAAAACTGGAAATCTGACAGGAACGGTTGCAAAGGATTGAGAATCCAGGATCTGGAAGAACTTGAGCGGTTAAAACATTCTTATTTGGGAGTAGATAACCAAGCCTTGATCAAAACGTTTGGACGTCCCGACCGGGTGGAATTGGTTGATAAAAGCCAGACTTTTTTCTTCTATTTTCTGGAACCTAGTGATAATTGTGATGGAGTAGAAATCGAAAAAGAACCCCTTAGAGTTCTTTTTCGATTAAATGCAATAAGCAAAGTATCCGAGGTGACGATTACAACCCAGAACCCATAAAACACAGTGCAGCTGCTCCAAGGGTTCCGGCATTATTTTCTAGAGTAGCTTTTTTCAAAACTAAATCCTTCCCGTAATACTGCGTCAAATATTGTTTGATGGTGCGATCCAGCGTAGGCATCATAAATTCCAATCCCGCAGAAATCCCTCCTCCAAAATACACATTTGTCACATCGAGAATCCTGATTGCAGATACAATTGCTTCCCCTAGTATTCTTCCCACCTCCTCAAATACCATCAGGGAAACCGGGTTTCCGGCTTTCGCTGTATCCACTAAAAGATGTGTTCCTAGCTCAGCTCCTACCAGGACTCCGGCTTCTTGAGGATAAGCATCGATGAGTCGGGACATTATAGTTAAGATTCCTTTTCTTCCGATGAGCGTCTCAAGTCTAGCGGCTCCCTTTGAAAGCATATGGCCCATTTCCATGGCATTTCCTCTTGATCCCTTGAACACTTCTCCGTCCAATACCAAGGCACTGCCGATCCCAGTCCCCATGGTGATGAACAGGAAATTCTGAGGGGGATCATCTTTCCCAAAATAAAATTCTCCTATCGCAGCTGCTGCAGCGTCATTTTCTAAAGAAAATTCATGCTTTGGGAATTTCTCTTCAAGCTGCCCTTTAAGATTAAAGCCGTTTAGAGTAGGTATTGCGGGTATCTCCAGTGCTGTGGTTCTATCTTTTGAAATCATACCAGGAAGTCCGATTCCAACATTTTTTACATCCGGATATTTGATGAGATATTTCTCCAAGCCAGCTATAAATGCTGGACCAAAACCTTCAGGATGATCACGATAAGAAGTGGTGTCTTCTTTCACAAAGTCCAATATATTGCCTTCTCTATTTACAAGGCCAATTTTCAAGTGAGTTCCCCCCACATCCACTCCTAGGAAATGTGCTTCCTGATTTTGCATAGTATTATTAATAGGTTTACGGTTTCAAAAAAGCAAAAGAAAAGTATTACTTCCTATAATCCTTCCCAATCTGCTGGAAAATTTTGAAAACTGCCGGACAAACAAGGGTGTTTTTAAGTGAAAGCTCTAGAACACCATGCATTTTTTTACGGTTTGTGTGAGGATACTCCCGGCAGGCCTTTGGCCGATCTTCATACACAAGACATTTATTGTCGGGCCCCAAAAAAGCACAGGGAGAAAAATTCAGGACAAAATCACCCTCCTCATCCCGATGCAAATATTCGTCAATAAAAACACTGCTTTTCATCCGGAAAACCTTAGCCAGACGATCAATATCCGTATTTAGAAAAATTGGGCTTGTTGTCTTACAACAATTGGCACAATCCAAACAATCTAGTTCGCTGAAAACCTGCTCATGCAAGTTCCCGAACCTTTCGTCCAAAACCTTAGGCTTTACTTTTCTAAGCCTAGCTCTTAGCTTTTGATTAGAAGAATATTCTGATCTGCTCTCTTTACCGAAATTTTCAAGGTCAATTTCCAATTTCTCTAGAAGTTAAATAATGTTTTTGAAACTAATTATGAAAAAAAATTCTTTTATAAACTATAGATATTCAGTATCTTAAGAAGCAACAAAACCCTATAGCCATGAAAACTCACCCTTCAGAATTGTATTTCTACCATTCCCCTACGCAGCTGGTAGATAAGCAGACATTGGCTTATGCCAAATCAATATCCCAATTTGTTAACACGATTGACCTTAGCAAAGAAAAGCTCACTCCTACCCAATGGAATAGTCTTTTGCTCAAACTAAATCTCCGGGCAAAAGATTTACTCAACCGAGCTCATCCGGATTACCAGCGATTCATCGCAGGCAAAAATTGGGATGATGAGAGCTGGCTGAATATCCTGATCAAATTTCCAAATCTGATCAAAGCCCCTATTGCTACCTTACAGGGCCGGGCGATATTTTGCATCACTCCAACTGATATTCTAAAACTTAATTCGATGCATTTAGTCTGATCCCTTCCGGCTCGATCTGGATCATCCTAGCTTTGTACAATTGCCCAATGCACTGTTTGAAATGCTTCTTGCTCATCGCCAAATGCTCCTGGATTTCCTCAGGGGCTGATTTATCATGCAATGGTAAAAATCCTTTTGCCTCCAGGATAGAAAGTATTTTTTCCGACCCTTCATCATATTTCACCCGACCAAGAGGCAATAATTGCAAATCCAGTTTTCCGTCCTCACGGTTCTTTTTCACATAAACTTTACGCTTTTCTCCTAGTTCCAATGGTTGGAATACCTCATTTTTGAATAGAAGTCCCTCGTATTCATTATCAATCAAAACCTTGAATCCAAGATCCGTTTCTTCAAAAATAAGACCTTCAAGTTCCTTTCCTACTTCCCAGTCAAGCGGTGCCAACCGAATGAAGTCTCTGTATTTATTGACTCCAATCAATCTGTTGGTCTTATAATCTACGCAAACCTTCACCAAGTATTTTTGTCCCACTTCCATGTTTTTGCCCATTTCAGATTTTGGAACAAAAAGATCCTTGGGTAGTCCCCAATCCATAAATGTGCCGAAAGAAGTAACTTCCTTAGCTTTCAAAACAGCAAACTCATCCAATAGTGCCAAAGGCTTTTGTGTCACAGCTACTGGCCGGTCCTCGCTATCTGTATAGACAAATACTTCAATTTCGTCTCCTTCTTTTTCTTCTCCAGTCAAGTATCCTTTGGGAAGCAAAAGTTCTTCGCCGGAATTCAGCGCCAAATATGCCCCGAAGTCTGTAAATCTATTGATGGGTAATTTTGAGATTAAACCAAGTTCCTTCATTCCCCAAAGGTAGGCAATAATCGCAGTTTGAAAACTGAACTTTTGTGACCAACAAAGTAAAGAACCGAAAGTTGAAAAATTGGATTTGGTCACTGCTGGAATTAGCTTTGAACTCTTCAACTGTTTAAACCTGTTGAAATAGACCCAAATTCTAACGTTAACCTTAATCCTTCTTTATGAAAAATATCTCAGTCATTGGTTCTGGTACCATGGGAAATGGCATTGCGCATGTAGTTGCACAGCATGGCTACGAAATCAGCCTGATCGATATCAAACAGGAATTCCTGGACAAAGCGCTGGCTACTATTGCCAAGAACCTAGACAGGCAAGTAGGCAAAGGATTGATTACCGAAGATGATAAAAAGGCAGCTTTAAGCAGGATTATCACATTCACTGATTTGGAAGATGGCGTAAAGTCCGCTGACCTTGTGGTGGAAGCCGCTACTGAAACCGTGGAAATTAAGCTGGATTTATTCCGTCAACTAGACCAATTCACTCCCAAAAAGACAATTTTGGCCAGCAATACTTCTTCTATTTCCATTACAAAAATAGCCGCAGTTACCAAAAGGCCCGAACAGGTAATTGGTATGCATTTCATGAATCCCGTACCGGTAATGAAGCTGGTGGAAGTGATCCGTGGATATGCTACCTCTGATGAAGTGACTGCCAAAATCATGACTTTGTCTACTAATCTTTCTAAAGAGCCCGTAGAGGTCAATGATTATCCTGGCTTCGTCGCAAACAGAGTCCTGATGCCAATGATCAACGAGGCTATTTACACTCTTTTTGAAGGAGTGGCTGGTGTACATGAAATTGACACGGTGATGAAGCTTGGAATGGCACATCCGATGGGACCTTTGCAATTGGCAGATTTTATCGGTTTGGACGTTTGTCTTTCGATTCTAAGAGTTCTTCAAGACGGTTTTGGTAATCCGAAATATGCCCCATGCCCACTTTTAGTTAACATGGTCCAGGCTGGCTTCAAAGGAGTAAAATCCGGAGAAGGTTTTTACAAATACACTGTAGGAAGCAAAGATTCTGTCATTTCTCCCCGTTTCACAAAATAAGAACAATGCATATCGCAGTATCTGGAAATATAGGCAGTGGAAAGACTACACTTACCGAAAAACTTGCCAAGCATTACGGCTGGAAAGCTGAATTTGAAGCTGTAGATAACAATCCTTATTTACCTGATTTTTATGAAGATATGAAAAGATGGGCCTTTCATCTTCAAGTATATTTTCTCAATTCCAGATTTAATCAACTGAAGAAGATACAGCAGAGTAATACACCTACAATCCAGGACAGGACTATCTATGAAGATGCCTATATTTTTGCTGCCAATCTATATAAAAGCAAGCTAATGACGGAGCGGGATTATGCGAATTACCTCAGTCTTTTCGATAGTATGATCGCTCATGTGAAAGCTCCGGATCTCTTGATCTACCTAAAAGCTGATATTCCAAAGCTGGTAGGGCAGATCGAAAAGCGTGGCAGAGATTACGAAACGACTATGCGAATAGATTATCTGAAAAACCTCAATACACATTACCAAGATTGGATATCTGGCTATGTGGAAGGAAAACTACTGATCATAGATGTGAATAACCTTGATTTTGTGAAGTATCCAAGCGATTTCTCTCTAGTAGTTGAAAAAGTAGAGCGGGAAATTTTTGGATTATTCTCTTAAAACCTAGCTAAACTCAAAAACAACAGAGAATTAGTCAGATTTTATGGGGCTAGGACTGGTACTTTCGAATAAACCAGTTTAAAATCATCTTCCGCTGCTCCTCTTTGGGATTAATAAGCAATTGATCCAGACGCTTCAAGGAACCGCCGGTCATTAGCGTTTCGTAAGGTGTAATGCGAAAAAGTTTATATCCGTGAATTCTCGTTTGGATATCAAATTGAACATCGTTGTATGCGGTGAGCTTCCAACCTGAAGCTCCGTTTCCTGAGAAATCTCCCGGCTCAGAAGCATCTCCAAAACAATGCTTGGCAACAGGCGGACCATTCCAGATTCTTTGTTGCAACCCTACCTTCATGCACTCTTTTTCATAGCTTCTACACAGCCTTTTTTGGGTTTCTAGAAAAGGAAAGTTTAATTCCGAATAAAGATCTGATTTAAAAGTTATTAATCGGTATCTATTGAAGTGGATTTCTTCATCATACAAGAACAAATTTCTGTTGATTTTGAAGTCGATTTTCAGCTTTTCAAGCATAGGCAGTTTTCCAATTCCCCCGAGATCATCATAGATATCCGCCAGCCAGTTTCTCCCTTTTTCATCTAAATATTTGGGTATTACTTCCAGTTCAAAATCCCGCGCAAAATCCACCTCTCCTTCACGTAAAATAATATCAAGCTGACGGGTCATTAAGTTATCCATTGAATTGGTATTTCCCCGGCAGGCCTGCCGAGTAAGTGTAAGCTATTGAACAAATAAGAGGATTGGCTATCTATTTTCCATCCTTATTCAGGTCATCCCCTATACGTTGCTCAAGATTCCTCTTGGAACCAGGGAAGGTAGTCCTCTGGGAAATATCATATCCAATCCAGCACATGATCAACATGAAAATCACAAATAGGATCAAAAATATCTTCTTATTCCGAGGCATGCAGTATAGATTTCTACTTGATTTCATGCAAAATTAACCATTCAAAGGAAATCTGGATCAATTGTCTAGGAATTATTGAAAGACCTAGTCGGAAAATTAAACTTTTTCAAAAATGTGTTTAATTTTAGGAAGATAGACCTATTCAACTTTTTATATTTTAAAACCTTTTTTACCCAGCCATGTATCAGTCCATAAGTGAACAGTCGATTTATCAGTACTTCGGTGAAGATGAGCCTGAGATGGTTAGAGAGATGGTTCAGATAATCTTAGAGACAAACATCAAAGACTTGAAGGAACTTGATACTTTTTACAAGCAGGGTGATTTCGGTACGATCAAAAACCGTTGCCACAAAGCCAAGCCTACCATGGTCTATATAGGAGCTAAAAAGGCACGGAAAATTTTAGAAGAGCTTGAGAATAACCGACTCGATTTCCCAGAATTAAATGCGAGCCTTCAGGCACAACTTACCGAGATCGAAACTGAATTGAACCAGTTCCTGGAAACACTAGATTAAATACAGAATAAACAAACCCTTACAACTATGCAGCGAAAATTACTGTTTCTGCCTTTGCTTTTTATTGCCCTATTTGCCGCAAAGGCACAATCCGATTTAAGTGTAGAGCACATCATGCGTGATCCTTTATGGATGGGAACTTTCCCTTCTTCCGCATTCTGGAGCGATGATTCCCAAACAATATATTTCCGTTATAACCTTGAAAAGGACCCCGCTGACTCATTGTATAAACTAGGATTAGCCGATAAAAAATCAATTTCAAAAGTGAGTTGGATGGAATTGAAAACCAATGAGCGAAATGAGGAAGACTTTAATACGGACAGATCCCTTCGTGTATATCAGAGAGACAGGAAATTGATGCTGGAAGATATGGGTAAGCATACTTCTGAAGTATTGGCAGAATGGCCGGAGAACTTCAGTGATCCAAAGTTTATGGCCGATGAAAATGAAATCTCCTTTGCATCAAAGAGCAATATTTTTGTCTTCAATAGAGCCACAAGAACGGCTAGAAAAATCACCAACATATCGACTGAACCAAAACCCAAAGAAAAATCGAAAGACGAGGAAGAGGAAACCGCTTGGTTGGAATCAGAAAATCTTGGGCTTCTAGGTGTAGTAAAAGAGCGTAAGGAAAAAGCGAAGATGCGAACTGATTATAGAGAAGCCTACAACGAATCAGATAAGGACAAATTCACCTATTATACTGAAGGCAAAAGCCCTGTAAACTTACAATTATCTCCGGATGGTAATTACGTGACATTCACCATCTATAATTCTTCTGACAACAAAAACACCAAAGTTCCTGATTATGTGGATGCTTCCGGATACACCACGGAGCTGAACGCACGGTCAAAAGTCGGTTCAACTCCAACTAAAGCAGCTGTAGGAATCTACAATTTACTGCGAGATACGGTTTATTTCATAAGTTCTTCCGAACTGCCCGGAATTAAAGATTTACCGGATTATGTAGCTGACTACCCTGATAAGGAATGGGAAGAAAAGGAAAGAGATGTGGTTTTCTCCACTCCCTACTTTTCCCCGAATGGTAAAAAGGCTATCCTAAACATTCGATCTACTGACAATAAAGATCGATGGATTGCTTCCATCGATTTGGAAACTGGAAAATTGACCACACTGGATAGGCAGCGGGACGAAGCTTGGATCGCAGGTCCAGGCATTGGCTATTCGTTCTCTGGAGGCACAATGGGATGGTTACCCGATAACCAACACATCTATTTCCAGTCGGAAGAAAGCGGATATTCTCATCTTTATTTGCTGGATGTGAGTTCAGGCGAAAAGAATGCCCTCACATCAGGCGATTATGAGGTGTTCAACCCTTTCCTTTCCAAGGACAAAAAAAATTGGTATTTCACCTCTTCAGAAGTGGATCCCGGGGAACGGCATTTTTATAAAATGCCGGTTTTGGGCGGGAAAGCCGTAAAGCTTACATCCATGATAGGAAACAATGAAGTCTCACTTTCTCCAGATGAGAAAAAGCTGGCCATTATCTATTCCTATAGCAATAAGCCCGCTGAGCTCTATTTGCAGGATAACAAACCTGGTTCGAATGCCGAGCAACTGACCGCAGGTCAAAGCGAGGAGTTTAAAGCATACAACTGGAGAGAGCCGGAGCTTGTGCGGTTCAGCGCACAAGACGGGGAACAAGTTCCGGCAAGGCTTTACCTCCCTGATCCAGCCAAAAAGAATGGTGCAGCTGTGGTTTTCGTACATGGTGCGGGTTACTTGCAGAACGTTCACAAATGGTGGAGTAGTTACTTTCGGGAATATATGTTTCACAACCTGCTGGCTGATTTGGGCTATACAGTTTTGGATATTGACTACCGGGGATCTGCAGGCTATGGTCGTGACTGGAGAACCGGCATCTATCGCCACATGGGAGGAAAAGACCTATCCGATCAAGTTGATGGGGTAAAATATCTAGTTGCCTCACATGGGATAGATCCTGATCGTGTAGGCTTGTACGGTGGAAGTTACGGTGGGTTCATCACCTTGATGGCAATGTTCAATGCTTCTGACACATTCAGATCAGGTGCTGCGCTGCGCTCCGTTACCGATTGGGCGCACTACAATCACGGCTACACTTCCAACATTCTCAACACACCAGAAGAAGATCCGATTGCTTACCGGCGGTCCTCTCCGATTTATTTTGCTGAAGGATTGAAAGGCAATCTATTGATGGCACATGGAATGGTAGATGTGAATGTGCATTTTCAGGATGTGGTGAGGCTTTCACAGCGATTTATTGAGCTGGGAAAAGATAATTGGGAAATGGCAATCTATCCTGTTGAAGATCATGGATTCGTAGAGTCAAGTTCATGGACAGATGAGTATAAACGAATTTTAAAGTTATTCAACAATACTTTGCTTGAAGAGTGAACTTGGGATTAGTCAGATAACATAGATTTCCGGTAATTCCGAATCTCCAGATTGGTCAGGATTCGTTTACGTAAAATCCCCGCAGAATGATATTAAATCCAATTAGGTTATTCGTCATTTGCGCCCGTTGAAGAAATTATAACACCCATTTACCTAAGGCAAAAGATTTTTCATTTCAACGAACCCTCAGTTAAAAATTGATAAAAAAAAGAGTCCCAGACTTCCGGGACTCTTTTTCTAAAGTACGGGTGGACTATCCTTTTCCCGTACAAACATTAACTCATCAAC
Source organism: Algoriphagus resistens (assembly GCF_001442615.1). GTDB lineage: Bacteria > Bacteroidota > Bacteroidia > Cytophagales > Cyclobacteriaceae > Algoriphagus > Algoriphagus resistens. Next base: position 403,347 of record NZ_LMXN01000002.1, read on the forward strand.
AATTTAATAAGCTGGGCGGGTGCCTGTACCCCTTCTACTTTGTCATCTTCTATCTGTTTTCTTAATTCATATTCTAATTCGAATATTAATCCGTCTACAAATACCTGGTCCATTCTCAGGTCTGCGGTAAAGGAAGCGTATTTTCTTCTTCCTGTCAGATCAATTCCATATTGATGGAAGACCTTCGATATTTTTCGTAAATCAGTGTAGTTTTTCATTGGGTATGTAGTGAAAACCCTTGCCAATCTCACAGCAAGGGTTGTTTAGTCAATTTTATTTTAAACGTAGGCGGCAGCTTCAGACTCAAACTCTTCCACATTGGTCTCTTCCAACTCGATTTGCTTCTTCTCAGCTTTACCTATTTTCACCATAAACCGGTCAAATAGATAGTAAATTACCGGTACCACGACCAACGTCAAGAACATGGAAGATAGCAAGCCACCAATAATTACCCATGCCAGGCTGTTTTTCCACTCTGCACCGGCACCAGTAGCCAACGCTATCGGCATCATCCCGATAACCATGGCGATGGTGGTCATCAAAATCGGACGGAATCGGATCTTCACCGCTTTCTCCAGAGCTTCCTTAACCTCTACCCCAGCCTCTTTCAGCTGGTTGGTGAAATCCACCAGAAGGATTGCATTCTTTGCCACAAGACCCATGAGCATAATCAGGCCCATGATCGAGAAGATACTGAGAGTTCCTTTGGTCAAAGCCAGCGCTAAAAGGGAACCGATCAATGCCATTGGAAGGGAAAACATCACTACCAGCGGATAGATGTAAGAATCATACAATGCCACCATGATCAGATAGATCAAAATAATGGAAGCCAAAAGCGCAATTCCCAATGAACCAAAACCTTCACTTTGGTTTTTCATATCACCGTCATAGTTGATCTGAACCTGTTGGGGAAGATCCATCTGATCGATTGCAGCAGTCAGTTGAGCGCCAACGGTACCTGAAGGAACACCTGCTACCTGAGAAGTGATTTTCACCGAAGATACCCGGTCTCTTCGTTCCAGTTTAGTCGGTCCTTCTGATTGATTCACCGAAGCAAATTGTTCTAGTTTAACCAGATTTCCGTTTCTGTTTAGAAAGGTAAGGTTCTGAACATCCGAGATTGATTTTCTATCAAACTCGTTCAGCTTTACAAGGATATCGTATTCGTAGTCACCATCTGTGTATTTAGAATCGTCATTCCCGTTGAAGGCTACCTGGAGTGCCCCACCAACCATATCCATGGAGAGCCCAAGCTCATTCATCTTGTAGCGATCTACTTCTACCCGGATTTCAGGGTTCCCATCTTCAAGAGAACTTTCGATTTTACGGGTACCGGTCAGCCCTGCTAGAATTCCTTCTATTTGCTCAGAAACCACGCGAATAGAATCTTTATCCGGACCGGAAACTATCACCTGGATCGGTGCATCGTTTGCAGTCCCCATGATCGAGATCGGAACACCGGTGTATTCAGCACCTGTGATATGTTCCTCAAGGTAATTTTCAAGGTTTCTTGCATAATCAGGACCAGTCATGGACCTAAACTCAGGATCGACAAGCTTCACCAAAATCTCCGAAGTAAAGGGAGAAGATTGAGAACCGGTAAATTGTCCACTTGCCACACCTACTGTGGTAAATACTTCTGTAACTTCAGGCAATGTTCTCAGGTAATCTTCCACTTCACGGGTCTTGAAATTGGTCTGCTCAAGCGTGGCATCCTTTGGAAGCTCCAACCTCAGCAGGAATTCCCCCCTATCTCCTTCACTCACGAATTCCGAACCGATAAATCCTTGGATGACCAAGAAAAAAGAGGAGATAAAGAGTACAAACGTAATTGCCAACAAAGCAAACTTATGAGCAAATCCCCATCTCAGAATCCCGATCAACCAATCAACAAAAGCATCCAGTCCAGCTTCAAATCCATAGACGATTTTTCCAAAGAATGAATTTTTAGCTAAATGCTCCAACTTCGAAAACCGCGAGGTGAGTAGAGGAATCAGCGTAAAGGCAACCAGCAAACTGATTAAGGTCGCCGTAGCAACCGTAATACTGAACTGGGTCAAAATCCCTGCGATCAAGCCTCCTGTCATTGCCAACGGCACGAATACCACGATAATCACCAAGGTGATGGATACTACAGTAGAACCGATTTCCCTAATACCATCATAGGATGCCTGGGCGATGGTTTTACCCATTTCCAAGTGACGGTAAATATTTTCAATCACCACAATGGCATCATCGACCAGAATACCGACAACCAGCGAAAGGGCGAGCAAAGACATCAGATTCAGTGTAAAGCCGGCCAAGAACATCACCGTAAATGTCGCTACGATAGAAGCAGGTACGGCCACCATTACAATGATCGCATTTCGTATACTATGAAGGAACAATAGCATAATCAAAGCCACCAGGACAATTGCAATAATCAAATCCTTGATTACATCATTTGCCGCTTCCAAGGTAAACTCAGATGTATTCTGGGAAATCTGGAAGGAAACTCCTTCAGAAGTATAGGTTTGCTCAAGGTTATGCAGCTCATGCTCCAAAATTTCAGCAACCTCTACCGCATTGGCATCAGACTGCTTTTGGACGGTCAGACCAATCGCAGATTTCCCGTTTAACCTGGTGAGAATTTCTTCATCCTTAAAAGAATCTACGACCTCAGCTACTTCTTTCAATTGAATCGGAGATTCGTCATCACGGTAAGCAATCACCAGATTTTCTATGTCACGGACGTTTTGGAATTTCCCTGCCAGGCGGATCAAAACCTGTCCTTCATTATCTTTCAATCGTCCAGTAGGAAAATCAAGGTTACTGGCATTGATAGTCTGGGCCACCGATATAGGTGAAATGCCATATCCGTCCAGCTTGTTTCTATCTAGGTTGACTTTGATCTCGCGCTCTGTACCACCCAGCATATTCACCTGAGCCACACCCTTGATCTGTGCTAGGGATGGTTGAATCTTGTTTTTCACCAGATCATAAAATTCTGATGGATTCAGACTCGAATAGACCGCCAACTGCATAATCGGCAAATCATCCAAATCAAACTTGCCAAGACTCGGGGGATCTGCATCCTCAGGAAGATCACCTAGGATCGCATTGATTTTGCGCTGCGCATCCTGCATAGAATAATCCACATCTTCTCCAGCTTCCAGCTCGATAGTAATGATGGAGATGCTCTCCTGGGAGATCGAGCTCATGGACTTGATACCTTCCAAAGAAGCTACGGCATCTTCGATCTTCTTAGTCACGGAGGTTTCCACTTCAGAGGGTGCTGCTCCTGGATAGATGGTAGAAATGGTTACCACATTGGTTTCCATTTTTGGCAAAAGCTCGTACGATAGCTGTGTGTAGGAAAAAATCCCCAGCAAAGTCAGTACTGTGAACAGTACAACCACCATGGTCGACCGTTGTATAGATATTTTAGTGATTTGCATAGTTTACTGGACTTTGACTTTTGTTCCTTCTTTCACATTGATCAGACCGGATGCGATTACTTCGTCACCTGCTTTCAAGCCTTCCAAAATCTCCACAGTCCCATCATCCAAAGGATTAATTTTTACTGGCTGATATACTGCTACTCCATCTTTGATCAGGTAAACCCCAGGGTCTTTCAAACTCCCTGCAATTGATTTTCTGTCTATTTTAAGCACTTTCTCTTCTTGAGAGAACTGAAATTGGGCTGTACCAAACATCCCCGGTTTGATCTGATCCTGGTTCTTGCTGTTCATGATCAATTCCACTTGGTATTTGAAAGAACCATCTGCCTTGTCTGAGATGAAATGTACTTTTCCTGTGAAGTCCTGGTTGGATATGGCGTTTACTCTTACTGCGATTTCATCCCCGTTTTTCACTTTGGCAATTTCACTTTCAGTGACATTCACGGTAAGTTTCAATGGGTTCTTATTGATGATATCTGCCAAAGGCATTCCAGGACTTACCAATGTTCCCGTTTCATAATAATCCTCATTTATGAATCCCGCAATCGGAGCGGTCACCTGAGTATCGTCAAGCCTCTTCTTCAAAGCGGCCAATTGTGCATCAGCAATTTTAAAAGCATTTTCGTTTTCTTCCAGCTGCTTCTTGGTGATCGCATCGGTAGCTGCAAGATTCTCAAAACGCTTCAGGTCCTTTTCCGCCTGATCTCTGTTGAGTTTTGCAATAGTATAATCTGAGCGAATTAACCGGTCGTCGATCTGTACAATCAAGTCTCCCTTGCGCACATAATTCCCCTTTCTTCTGTGGATTTTTACAATCGCTCCAGAAGTTTCTGCCATAAGTTTCAATTCCTGGGAAGGCTCAAAAATACCGTTTGCTTCAAAGTTTCTGTTCACGGTCCTCTCCTCTACTTTTTCCACAGTCACCGAAATATATTCGCTGGACTTCATGGCAAGCGTGGCCGCTTCATTCATTTCCTGCTTATTGTTATAAAGCGTAAATGCTACTGCTCCTACACCGACTAGAAGAAGCGCTATGATTATTAATTTTTTCATCGTTGGTATGAGTTTTCTATTACAGTAAAAGATTTGTGATTTTTCCCGTTGAGTTCAGAATCTCCAATTGGGCAATTCGAACCTGTATAATTTGGTTGTTGTAGTTAGCCTGTGCTTCGCGCTGGGTGGTCTCTGAGTCGAGCAAATCAGTTAGCGGGCTTAGCCCCTCCTTGTATAGCAAAGTTGTTTCTTCAAACACATCGTTTGCCAGATCCAGATTACCATCAAGGGATTCAAGCGTACTTAAGGAGTTATAATATTTATTTAGTGCATTTTTATATTCCAGTTCTGCAGCATCCTCTGCCTGTAGCTTATCCAGGTTTAATTGCTGCGCACTTACTTTGGATTGGGCAGCCTTGTACTTGGTCTGCATGCCGTCGAAGATGGGAATCTGCAGTTTCAAACCGATCAAAAATCCCTGGTACCAGACTTTATTTTGGCTCATGAAGTCAAAATCTTGGGAAAAAGCATTCTTGTTGAAATCGGCAAAACCCACCAACTGAGGCTGATGCGCAGCCTTGATATTCTTGTATTCGTACTCATATAATTTCTCCTGCACTCCCAAGACCTGGATATCTTTTCTGTCGAAAATATTGAAATCCTGTACCTGAAAATCCTGTACTTGCTGGTTCATGTCAGCTACTGACTGATCCAGGTTAATCTCAGTATCTACGGGAATTCCCATCAGCAATTTCAGATATCCTTCTTGCTGATAAATAGCAATTTCAAGATTTTCAAGCTCACTTTGAATAGAAGTCAGATTCACCTTTACACGGTTAAGATCCACTTTGCGGGCAAGATCATTGTCGTATTGTGACTGAAGAATTTTCTCAAGGCTTTTTAGCTGATCAATGTTTGCCAGTAAGTTTTCTCTCTGTAGTTCCAGCTGAATCACCCCTAGATAATTCAGGGAAATCTCGTGGATCACATTTTCTTCAGATTGTTCAGCTAGAATGCGGTAAAATTCTTCTCCTGTTTTGGCTGCTTTCAACCCGATCAGATAAGAATTACTGAAAATCAGCTGGTTCAATTCGAAGCCCGCTTTTAATGATTGTGGCACACCTAGAGAAATCACCTGAATCTCATTTGGATCTCCTCCAAAAATCCCTCCCGGAACCGCTTGAGGAAATACGTCCAGAAAATTGTTGTACTGACCGTAAGCAGAAAACTGTGGAAGACCTGCGCCCCTGATTTCATTTCTTTGGTACTTTGCCTTCTCTTCATCCAGAATAGCCTTTTTCAGTGTTCGGTTGTTTTCCAGACCGATCTGGATACTCTCCTTCAAAGTGAGTGTATCCGGAATACTGGATTCCAGCGACGATTCTTGTCCCATTGCCATCACCGGGGCAAGTAAGAACAGTGCATAGGTTAAATAATTCTTTAACATGGTGTTGAATAATAGTTAATTATAAATAGTGTAGTTGGTTCTGTTTTTTATGAACAATCAGTTCAAATTTTTTTAGGTCTGCTGTCTCTTAAAGCGTTCAAACAATACAGGTATTTCTTTTTTGAAAAAGCCCAGAAAATCTGAGAAGTCTTTCATTTTACAATTGAATTCAGGATTTTTTTCGGTACGAACTTCCAGTACCTCATCTATGAATTTTTGGATCTCAGCAATGTTTTCCAACTCTTTGGCAAAGTCCTCCCTCCAATCACTGACCTTCAATGCAAAATATCTCTTTCTGTCACCAGGGCGTGTTGAATATATACAGCGTCCTTTTGCCTGTAGAAAAGTCAATGCATTGCTTACTGCACTCTTACTCACTCCAAGTTGCTCTACGATCTCATCAAAAGAAACCTCTCCCTCTTCATGGATTAATAGCAACCCGATAATTCTTCCGACCAATGGCTGCATTCCTTTGTGCTCATGGAATACCCCAATACGCTCAATCAGTTCCTTGTGTTTTTCTGTCAATACCATCTTCAATCTATTTGGGTTATGGGCTGATAACGATACAAAGATAAACAAAGTTCAGTTAGTTCTGCAAATACAGAACAAAATATATTGTAAAATTCTTTTCTTACTCGTAATTCCCCTTTAAAATCAGCCTAGATGATCTTTCTTGGCAGAAACTGGAAGCAAATCTTCACCAAAAATCTTATGCCGATGATTTTCTCCCCATACATGGAGCGCCTCAATTACATCTTTAAGCGTCTCGCCATAGTTAGTCATGGTGTATTCTACTGTTACCGGAAAAGTATCGTAGACCGTCCTTTTGACCAATTGATTTAACTCCAAATCCCTAAGTTCTTTTGAAAGCATACGATCGGTAATTCCGGGAACTTGTCTGGAAATTTCCGAAAATCGCTTATAGCCATGGAGCAACGCCACAATGATAGGTAGCTTCCATTTTCCATTCAATACATCCAACGCATCTTGTACAGGCCGAATAATGCCTGTGCATTGGCTGTGATTTGTTTTATCCAGCTTCTTCATTCGTCTCTGGGAAATGATTAGACTAAACTATACCAAAGTATAGTACTATACAAGAGTATAGTACTTACAAATGTATAGCTAATTACGATAGGTTTGTGAAAAATTACACACTTATGAAAAATAAAATCATCTACTGGATAACCACTGGACTTATTTCACTAATGATGCTATTCAGTGCTTATGCTTATTTCACAGATCCGAATGTTTCAGCAGGATTCATTGCGATGGGATTTAAGGACTTCTTCAGAATAGAACTTGGAATCGCCAAAATACTCGGCGTTCTGGTATTGCTTATCCCCATGGTTCCTAAGCTGTTGAAAGAGTGGGCATATGCAGGATTTGGGATCACATTTATCTCAGCTTTCATTGCTCATTCGGCAAATGGGGATCCCTTCAGTGCGTTGGTAATGCCGTTGATAGCCCTGGCTTTACTGGCAGTGTCTCGGGTTTTTCTTGATAAAATATAAGCTTCCCTACTTCTTAAATGACAAAGGGCCATCGATTAATGGCCCTTTGTTCTCCCTTAAGCTTCTATTGGGGATTTTTAATCATTTTTCTGGAATCCTGAGCTTTTCATTACCCAATAGTTCAGGTAATTAGAGTCGGTCTCCAAGACCACTTTGTAAATTTCCGATTGAATTCCCTGTAAAGCTATACTGGCGTTTTCATCGTCAAGTTCAACTTCACCAAATAACCAGTAATTATCTAATCCCCCCGTTCTGAAATTATTGGTGGTTGATACCCAAATCCTACCTTTATGGCCTTGTGAGAGAGATTTCCATTGTAATTCTAGCTTCCCCTGTAGCTGCTTTGCTTTAAGCCCGGTCGCCTGTACAGGCCCTATAAACGGGGTCCCATCCAGTTCCATTGCCCTTTTTTTAGGGATTTTCAACCCCAGATGCGCTGCCATAGAGGGTAATATATCCACCATTTCCGGAATCTGATCAAAGTACGAATTGGTCATTTTGGAATTGGTGGCAATCCAAATAGTTCTTTCCCGCTCACTCTGCCCTCCATGTCCAAAGCCATCCGCTTCCCTCCCATGGTCTGTGGTTATGATCAGCAGCCAATCTTCTTTGAAATTCTTCTCCCTGAACTGGATAGCTTCCCACACTCTTCCGATCTGCAGGTCTGCTTTTTGGACTCCATCTGTCATCTGCGGACTGTTACCAAAGTTGTGTCCCATGTCATCTGAATACTCTAAGTACATCCAGGAAAGATCCGGTGCCTCCTTGCGGATATAACTTGCTGCCTCTTTGGAAACCAGTTCATCTATTTGGTGGATATACAGGCGGTCTTCCCCATGGGGAAAATTCAGCGTATCCACTTCCATTCCGTCAAAGAAATAATCAAAGGCAAAATGATTTGTCTGAGGGAGATTAGCTCCCACCAATTTTGTCCTGTTATCCAGCCAAGTAGAAAATATAGCCATTTTCTTACTTGGATCGGATGCCCTTAGCAACCGGAAAATAGTCCAATAATTGTAATTGGGATTTTTGATACTGTTACCCCAGACATTATGCTTATTTGCCCAGACCCCGGTAAGCAAGGAATTGTATCCCACTGCTGAAATAGTGGGGGTCTCACTGTATCCTCCAACTTCTCCCCCCATACTGGCCAGTGTAAATCCACCCTCAGCGATAACTTTGTCAATATTAGGCGTGGAAACCGAATCCACCACGTCTGCTGGGATACCATCTAGGATAACAAACAATACTTTCTTCTCGTTTTCCTGGGCAAATCCCTGATGCGACCAAATCCCCATAAAACACAAAACTATCAGTTTCTTCATTTTTTCTATTTCTATACTTTTGAAAAGTAATGGCTTTACCATGATCTTCATGACTAGTTCATAAATTAGTAGGTATTAATTCCAGCCGAAAATCTGCTGTAGGTTTGGGTTCAATGTTACTTGCTGAATAGGCACAGGACGATAATAGTATTTAGGTTCTTCGAAATACCTGGCCTTGGTTTCAGTAACCATCATACCTCCATTAGCGCCGTTTTCCAAAAAGACATCTACATTTTCATCTATGGCTCCGGCTTTATAATAGATCAGACTTACACCAAGACTGTTCTTTTCCTTGGCATCCCCTACAGGAATGGTGGCATCTTTTCCCACTAAAATAATATCCACTATACCATCCCCTGTCAAATCATACTTACCCAGACCTGAGAAATACATTCCTTGAGGGATTTCTTCCAAAAGTTTACCGGCATGCCACCTCATCAAATCGTCATATCGAAAACCTTCCATCGCCAATTCTACCCTTCTTTCCCTACGTATTTCCAGCAAAACCCCAAGATTAGAGCCATTCAGGTCAGGATATTTCTCCATTAAAAATGGATCGGGGACGGCATTGGCTTCAGCCATACTTAAATCCGGTATTCCTGCCCGCTGACGCAGCAGGTTTACAGACTGGTCCAGATCAGTCTGTGTCAATGTATTCAATTCTGCTTTGGCTTCTGCATAGGTCAAAAGAACCTCCGCAAATCTATAAACCGGAAAATCAACACTTCCTGCGGCCACTTCATCAGTAGTATTCTGGTAACCTTTCAGCTGGTGGTAACCTGTGAAATTTTTATTAAGTGACTGAATATAAGGAGTGGTATTTGGCTGTCTGATCCAGCCTGGAAAGGCTATTGTCTGCATCAATCGTGGATCCCTGTTTTGAAACTCAGCAACAAAACCTATCTTCTCATAATCATCCATATCGGTAAATCGGGTTCCGTCCTTCATCAAATACCCCATCACCAAATCACGGGAAGGGGACTGCTCGTAATCTCCAAACACCGTATAATTAATGTTCCCATCCCTGTCCTTGTTGGCATCATAAGCATTGGCAAGGATGACTTCAGGATTACCAATCAGATTGTCACTTCCAAACAAGGCCCCATAATCCCGGCTTGGATTCCCAGAGTTATAGATAGTATATAGACCAGCATCCATAATTTCTTCTGCAAGTTCAGCGGCCTTTTGCAAAATACCCGATGAACTTGACTCTAAGCCGACTTCGGGATGGTATTTGCGATAGGTTCCTTCATAAAGCATAAGCCTTGAATAAAAAGCTTTTACAGCCCATAATCCCGGAGTGCCTGCAGGAACTCCTTCCCTTACATTCTGTGAGGCAAATTCAAGATCCTCTATGACTTTTTCCATCACGAATTCCCTTGGATCCTGTCCCTTATAAAGCCCTTCATCATCAGGATTGAGCGCAGTTTCATACCAAGGTACATCTGAATATCTTTTAACCATCCCAAAATAGAATACCGCTCTGTAATACCTGGCCAATCCCACAAAATGTGCGATGGCCTCTTCGGAAGCATTGGCTTTCTGATAATTATCCAGAAAGTAATTGATGTTTCTCAACGAAGTCCAATTCCAGCCTCCGGTGAGGGTTTGCGAACTTGGAGTCCCTGTAAGCATATTTTTGATTTCAATAGCCCCTGTAGTTGCCATGTTATCACTGCTTTGGTCCGCCTGATAGCTTCCAGGACCAGACATAGTCAAGAGCCCGTTAATATAAAGTTCCAGGTCCTCTTCTGATTTAAAAAACTCTTCAGGCGCAACAGAGGTTTGGGGATAGCGATCTAGAAAATCATCGTTGCAGGCGGAAAACACCATCACTGCTCCGAATATTAGCATATATTTTTTCATATGATTATATTTTGTCTTTTAAAGGCCATATGGAATCTCGCATGGAGGAGAACATCTTTCTGTCTTATGCTTGCCATGACCTTATTGCTTTTTTTATTACAAATCGATATTTAGTCCGAAAGCGAATTTTCTCTGGAAAGGATAGGCCCATCCGTAGCCATCATTTATTGCCTCAGGATCAAAAATCCTCTTGATTGGGGAAAACTCAAAAATGTTCTCACCTGTTACATATACTCTGACTCTGGAAACCTTGAGTTTTTCTAAGACCGGAGCGGGAAAAGTGTAGCCCAGAGTCACATTCTTGATCCTGAGGTAAGCTGCATTCTGCAGGTATTTGGTTTGGGGAATATCCAGTCCCGCCCCATAATTATTATCCGCCAGCCAGGCTTGGAGTACAGGGAATTCTGAGTTCAGATTCTGCTGCGCCAAACCTGCCTCGATATAGGCCTGGGAATGCTGCGCCATCATATCGGCGCTATCATCGACGCCTCTGTAGAAGTCAAGATTCCAAGGATAAATATTCGCATAGGGTTGCTGATAGGGACCCCAGTACAGGTAATGTCTAGGATAATAATCGCGCTTGCCCACTCCCTGAAGGAACACTGACAGATCAAATCCACTGTAACTTACATCCAAGGTTACCCCATAACGGTATCTGGCGGTGGTGTCTGCCACAATAGTCAAGTCTTTAGGATCAAGCTCTGTAAGCCCCTGTTCGATTTTTCCATCACCATTCAGATCCTTGTATTTTGGCCAGCCAGGTACTACGTCAATGGCTCCCCAGGGAACAATGGCTGACTGATCCAGCTGTTCGATCTGATCCTCGTTTTCCATAATACCGTCATTGACCAATCCCCATATTTCACCAATATTCTGTCCCACACGGTAACTAGAAAACAAAGCGTTTTCGTTTTGAAAACTGGTGATTTGGGATCTGGAATCAGAAAGATTGGCCCGAATACCGAACCTCACCGGATTGGAAGCACTTCCGAACTGGTCTCTATAACCAAAGGTAACTTCGAAACCTTTTGTCCGCAGGTCAGCCGCATTTTGCTTAGGTGGACTGGTGCCCAGTACAGCAGGAAGTTCAACAGGGTCAGTAAGCATACCTTTGGTATCCCTGATAAAATAATCAAAAGTACCTGTAACCCGATCTCCCCATAACCCAAAGTCTAGGCCCACATTATTGGTCACTACTTTCTCCCAAGTGTAATTAGTTGGATCTACTGCCAGCAACGGGGAAGATGTAATGACAGTCTGCCTGTCTCCATTGATCAGATATCCTGAAAGCCCTGTGGGTAAAGTCTGGATATATCCAAAATTGGAAACATTCTGATTGCCCAGACTACCATAAGAAGCTCTGATTTTAAAGGTAGAAACCACAGAGGCCAGCTCCGAGAAAAAATCTTCATCCATCATCAGCCATGATCCCGACACCGAAGGGAAAAATCCCCATCGGTTATCTGAAGGGAACCTTGAGGAGCCGTCATAGCGGCCATTTAACTCCAGAATATATTTTTGCCTGAAAGAGTAATTAATCCTACCAAAACCGCTTCTTAACGCATATGTACTATAGGAGGGAGTAATAAACGCATCCCCGGTTGTCAATCCCAAATAAGGCAGGGAAGATGAAATTAACACCCTTCTTTCAGCCTGAACGGTAGAATATTCATAGTTTTCTTGATTGTACCCAACCAATAGGTCAAATCTATGATCTCCCAGGGTTTTGGAATATTTCCCAAATAGATCAAGGATAGTATTGACCAGTGTACCATTCCGCTCGATTACTGAACCCTCCCCTCCTTCTGTCCTCACATCTTCAGGGCCAAAACCAATGTTGTATTTTCTCCTGTCCCAATTGTATTTCCACTGTTCCCTTTTGAAACTAGCCCGTCCGGTAAAAGTCAGATCAGCCTGGAGAAAAGATCCAGTGGCCTGAAGAATGTTCTGAAATCCAAACATATCTTCCGTCCTTTTTCCCCCATCGACCAATTCTGCTGCCAATCTTCCTGCACCTGTATTTGCCCAGGTGCCATCCGGATTTTTATCCACATCAGTAGGCTGTAGATAATAAATATCAGTAATGTTCTTGGTAGGATCAGCTCTCTGAGTCTGATAGAGATTAAGGTTATTGTCCACAGATAGCCAATCCAGTGGTGTTGCATTAATTTTTGCGCGCATGGAATATCTGTCCCAATAATCCGGCGTAAGCTTGTTCAACCCATTTTCCTTGGTGTAATCACCAGCAACATAATAACCGATTGGCATCTTTCCGCCACTATTACCGCTGATGGAAAGACTTTGGTTTGTGGAAAAACTGGATGAATTGAAAAAATAGTCATTCCAGTCATTACTTCCCATGTAAGCCCAAAGGTTAGGATCGGTAGGATCCAAGCGGGTATTTTCCACTGAAGGATCATCCGAGCGCTCTTTGGCCCACTGGTAATGCGCATCCGAATAATTCACATAATCCCAAGGAGTATTATTGGTGGCTGTTTCTAAAACCCTAGAGTAGATGTAAGGATCAGTTATCGGCTTAGGCAGTACCGATGGCCGTCCCCATGCATAGTAGCTATTGTAGGATATCTGCTGCTTTCCTTCCGTTCCGCTTTTGGTGGTGATGAGTATTACCCCAAAAGCAGCTCTGGCACCATAAATCGCGGCAGATGCCGCATCTCTAAGCACAGAATAGGATTCAATATCAGAAGGACTCAACCTCAACAGATCACTTTCGTTCCCTGGTATCCCGTCAATCACAATCAAAGGCCCTCCCCCATTGATGGATGTAAAACCTCTGATATTGATGTTGGGTACAGTCCCAGGTTTACCTCCCTGATAAGTAATGTTTAACCCAGGGCTCATCCCCTGTAATCCCTGCACCACATTCGCTATTGGTCTGTTGGCAATCTCTTCACCCGCCAACTGGTCCACAGCCCCGGTGACATTAACCTTTTTCTGGGTACCATATCCTACCACCACTACCTGGTCTAGAAGCGTGTCCTCTTCTTTCATTGACTGGTCGATAACAGCTCTCCCATTCACCGCTTCCTCAATCCTCTGAAAACCTATGAACGAGAATACCAATATTGCTTCCCCTGATCCAGGTACTATCCTATACCTACCGTCCAGATCAGTGATAACACCATTTTGGGTACCCTTTTCTAGAACCGAAACACCCGGCAGGCCCTGACCTGAGGCATCAGTTACTTTCCCATTGATTTCACCTTGGGCAAAAGACTGGAAACTTGCAATTAGCAGCATAGCCATTATCAGGGCTATCCGCTGAATTTCCTTCCAAATGATAGAAGGTACTAGTAAAGAATTATCCATATACTATTGGGTTAAATTTAGAAATGCAATCATATTATCTAGTCTAAAGTCGGTTCAGTAACACATTAATTTATTGAACATTCATTCAATATTAAATATTGAAATCATTAAATCAAAGGAATTTTATTTCAAGTAACTGTAGAATAATAATTGATTAACAATGAATCAACATGTTTCACAATAAAGCAATGAAGAATTAACAAGAATGATTATCTACGCTCATAAGTGTGGTGGATCCGTGGCTGAAATGTTTCTTTGATGGAAACCTAAAGAGTTCCTTATACAGCTTCGTTATGCGAATCAGGCATGGTCAATCAGGCCAGATACAAGTATTCGTTTTCTACACAGCGACCAGCATATAATTTTGAGGACCTAATCTGTTGGAGTCTCCAGCCAGTATTGCTTATCGGCTGAGTTACTCATAGGTATCTTCGCTTCAACAAATTCCCAAGGAGCTGTAGCAAAAAAAAAATGGACATATTGTATTAAACCCGATTCATCAAATGCTGATCGACTCTAAGGCAACCCCGGACGTTATCCCAGGAAGATTGAACAAAGCCAGCCTATTCCTTGTGGTCGGAGTGCTGTCTCCCTGCCAGGGCACATGCTCCTTTCCCAAAGAGATCTTGTGGACAGGCGAATTTCCCACCTGTCAACTAAACAGGTTCCAGGGCAATCATCGGCTTTCTGCTTCTCCATCGCCAGTTGCATAGAATACTGTCGTCTCCGTTTAGCAGAGATCTGGCTAGTGCTTTTGCTCCAACTTAAGCCAGCGACTGCACGTTTACCTCTCTCTTCCACACAGCTATAAATAGCTGAGATATGTCAGTAATAAGGTCATTAATGTCCTTGCAGAGGCTGGCAAAGTAGCCTCGCCCGTAACTTACAGCAGCTAGCAGTAAAAAGTTTTTTCAGTTCATTGGTTGTTTAAACACTTTTACCTAACTAGTAAGTACAGTATTGTAAAATCTTTCACCAATAAAATTCCGTGGGGACTAATTTCCGGATCTGAAATTTGAAACAAATTCATAAATTGAATAATCATTCAATATTTTATATCGTACTTTGTGGTTTCAAAGTATTTTTTTTCTAAAGAACAGCTATTTTCCTATAACATAGTATCAACATGAGTAACAAAATTTCAGATGAACGAAAGAAAGAGATCATTGAAGGATTTTATCATCTTTCCAGAGAGAATGGTCTGGAAAATACTTCCATTGCTAAGATCGGAAAGCATTTGGGGATGCCACCAAGCTTAGTGATGCACTACTTTCCTTCCAAAGAAATATTGATATCCAGTCTGATATCCTATATACTGGATCAATACCTGAAAATATATGAACCGATTTTAAAAGAACTGGAGACAAAGCACTATGCAGATCCACATACATTTGTAGGCAAGCTATTTTCCAGAGACTGGAATTTGCTTTTTGATGATGGTGTGTTTTACAGTTGTTTCAGTTTGATTTTCCGAAATTCAAGAATCAAAGCTGAATACCGCCTCTTGCATGAAAAATTGCGTGAATCATTGAAAGAGATTTTAGATCAGGACGAAAATCTACAGGGTAAAGACACCGCTTTGCTATCAGAGCAGATTTTTGTCGTAGTAGAAGGAGCCTATTACTACCTATCGATGATCGATGATGAAGAAGTTTATAACAGGAAACTGGAGATTTTTAAAAGTCAGGTTTACGACTTGCTACGTAAATATGAAGTCCAGCATCTATAGAGCGCCATAAGGGCTATGCCCGCCCAAACCCCATTTACAGCCAAATTTGCATGATCAGAAAAATGCAGTGCATTGACCATCAGACACAAAGCCCCCATTAAGTTGAACAGATGATACTTGATGTCCTCTTGCTTCCAGATTCCTTTGGCTAAGAGGAAATAAGAAAAAACGAAAAATATAGCTCCAAGCCAGCCGATTAGTTGGAATATCATGATCTAAAGATAGTTTTTATGACTTTCTGTAATAATGTCAATTTATTGATCGCTTTGCATAAATGGGCTGCTGTTAACGGTCAAAGAACAAAAGGTATTTTTTCAAGATCATCTGCTTTCAATGGTTTGATCAAGAAAGAAAGAACTTGGTCATATCTTTTTGCTCTCATTTTATCTACAGGATCTACAGAAGAGGTCACAACATACACTTGGGAATCTATACCTTTGTAATCCAAAGACATAGCTTTTAAAAAACCCCATCCATCCAACTCCGGCATATTCAGATCCAGAAAAATCAGATAGGAATTTACCGGATTACTTTTTAAATGAGCCAACGCTTTATGCCCATTTTCAAAGATTAACAATGGGACATCCGGAAATTTCTTACGGATTATCTTAGAATGTATAAAGTTTATCACCGGATCATCATCAATGAGCAGAATTTGTTGTTTCATTTTCTTTTACAGCCTCCGTTTTGTTAATTATTTCAAGGATTACTTTATCAAGTTCCTCAGCTGACACAGAGATCTGGTCAAAAATTTCTCCGATAGATCTGCCTCCGCCCTCATGTTCTTTCACTAAATAAATTAAGCTCATAATTCTGGCAAGGGGTGCCCTGATCACATGGGACTGAAGCCAGGCAATTTCACGAAGCTTTTTATTCTGTTTTTTGATCCTTTCCAGCTGCAGTCGGGAAGCTGTCACATCCAAAACCGATCCAACTGATCGTAGTGGTCTGCCTTTTTCGTCCCTAAGTATAAAACACCTATCAACAAAATATGCAATTGAACCCTCTTCGGTAAGTACCTTATACTCTTTGGACCAAAAGGTCTCTTTCTTATTTTGTAAAGCTTCTTGAAGTGAATCCCAAACCTCCTCCAACTCTTGGGAAGACATATTGCTGAACCAGGAATTTTCCTTTGAAAAAGGCTCATTGGATTTGTAACTTATCAGCTGACTGTAGCCTGTACTGCGGTATATCGTTTGATTCTGGTGATCTAGTTCCCAGATCATTTCATTGCTGGCCTTTATGGCCAATTGAAACCGTTCATTGCTGATTGCCAGTTGTAATTCATATTCTTTTCTCTCAGTAATATCCTGGATTGTCCCTTCTATCCTATAGGGGATCTGATTTTCATCTGCCAGAATTCGAATTTCCTGCTGCACCCATTTGATTTCATTTGAGGCAGTAATTATCCGATGTTCAAAACTTTTGACTTTGCCATGCTCAAGCTGCTCACTTGGATCTCCTTCAATTAGATACCTGTCTTCAGGGTGAAAGGTCCGTTTCACATTCTCCATGGTAGGGACAAAATTATCCGGGGTATACCCGTGGATATGGTATGCTTCTTCACTCCACTCTGTGATATCGGTAGCAAAATCTCTATACCAATAACCAAGTTTGGCGATTTTTTGAGCAGTCTTAAGCTTTTTATTGGAGCTGCTGAGCTCAATTTCAGCCTGTTTTTGTTTTGTAATATCCTTGGCTACGGTAATGATGATCTTGGATTCTTTTATCACGATTCCTTTCCATACAAGCCACTTTACCTGGCCATCCTTCGTTAAAAATCTTGCCTCGAACTCTCCGGGAACCGCTCCGTTGATCAGTGCTTTAATTCTTTCCTGTGCTTTGGCCTTGTCATCATCATGTAAAAAAAGGAAAACAGATTTACTTAGTAATTCAGTCTTTTCATAGCCTAATAGCTTGGCAAAGGCATTATTTATTTTCTTAAGATGCCCGTCAAAACCAAGTAAACCATGGGGGTCGGGTGAAATATTAAATAAACTGCGATACTGCTCTTCGGTTATCTTTTGTTTTAACACTGCTCCTATCTGCAGGCCTACATTTGTAAGCAACTTTACCTGATCCAGCACGTGCTTCTTCTCAGAAAGAGAAAGGCAGACAATACAACCTAAAAACTCTTCATTATTCAAAACAGGAATTCCTATGGCTGTTTGGTGGCTGATCAGGTCAGATGATCTGGCCCTTATAAAAGCATTATTGTTCTTTAGGTTTTCCAGTACAATGGTTTCTTTAACCTGCCACACCTGCCCAGGTAGGCCTACTCCTTTTTCAAAGCTGTGAACATGGTTTGAATTCTGGTAAAAAATTTTCAAATCCTCGTGCTTACCAGATTTGGTGATTAAGTCCAGACGGGATTTATCCTCCGATACCAGCCAAACTTCTGTAACACTGAAGTTGGAAAATTCTGTGATTGCTTTTAATGCATCAGTTAAGCAAATAGACAAAGAAGCTGGTTGACTAATTGCTCTTGTTAGGGAAGCGAACAGTTGTTCTCCCATCCTTTTCTCTACCTCTACAGTTACGTCCTTAGTATTGGCAACAATTCCGGCAATCACCGGGTCCGAAAGATGATTAGTGAGATCAGTCTGTATCCAGCGCCAGTTTTTCTGGGCATCTTGAAATCGATATGGTTCAATGGATACCTGTTCCTTTGTTGTCATTTGCCCCAGCTCTTCCATCAACCTGGGGATATCCTCTTTATGGATGTATTCAAAGGCATTTTTCCCGATGAATTCTTCAGGTGCAATACCCAAAACTTTCTGGGAAGTCTGGGCAACGTATTGGTAATTACCTTGGGAGTCGATGATTGCAATTAGATCATTCCCATTTTGTACCAGTGACCTAAACCTGGCTTCGTTATCTACCAGTTGTTTCTGGGCTTGGGCTTCCTTTATCACGTGCGCCAGATTGGAGGTCAGTGTCTTCAGCAGTTGGATTTCATTTTCCTTCCATTTTCTACTATTTTCCAAATCTTCCAATGTAATCAATCCTGAAAGGATGTTATTAATCATCAAAGGGAGTTCAAGAAGGCTCTGTATGTTTTGTTTTTCCAAAATCTCCTTTGTCCTGGAAGGTGGCAAATCAGAAACTATGATTTCAAATGAATTCCCTCTTTCCAAGGATTCCCTAAAATGAGGAAAGTCAGCATACAAAATGCGGTGTGGATCTGAGTTTGGATGATCAGGGATCGTGGTTGCATTTCCACACCAAATTACCTTAGGAATATACGTGTCCTCTGGCGGGCTGTTCTGATAAAAACAAATCTTATGAACGCCAAGAAATTCACCAAGAATCTGAAAGCATTGCTCTAAATCTTTCTTCCAGTTAGTTGACTTCAATAGGATTTCATGAATGGATCCGATGATCTCAAGAAATTGCCGTTGCTCTTCAATATTACTTTCCTGCTTGTATCTTTCAGTCAGATCAATTGCCGTTACAATTTCAGCCTTTTTGCCTTCGAAATCTATTAAGTTGCTCTTGATCTGTACATACATAATACTCCGATCTTTCTTTTGGTGTCGGAAAAGCCCTTGCATGTAGGTCTCTGTTCTTGTGCGTGCCTCTTTGACTGCGTCTTCTAATAGCGGAATATCCTCTACAGGTCGTATATCCTTAATCGTCATTTTTAGAAATTCCTCTTCGGAATATCCATAATGACGGACGGCCTCCTGATTAACGACCAGAAATCTATAGGTTTTCAGATCATAGATCCACATTGGAAATGGAGCCAGATCAAATATTAAATTGTAAGATTCTGATTTTCTTTTGGCCAAGTTTTCAATAGACATTTTCCCTATTTAATATTTTAGACGGGTACTACCAAATATATCAAATGAATAAATCAATGATAGTTTAAAAAGTATGGCTAAGACTCCTGAGCATTTCTACAAATTTCTGGAATCTGGATTTACTAAACTTTCATTTCAAACTTAGAGGAATAACATTCGGCAAATAAAAGTCCTGAAATTTGCGGTAAAATCAGCAAGATGCACACATAAGTACTAGATACGCTGAACCTAATGGCTAGAATAGCAAATCCCGTAGGATATCCTGAATCCGAAAATCCGCTTCCCCTTTAGGTCTGCAATCAATTTATGATTTCCCCTTTGTTCTTTGCCAGTTTTTCCTTCCAGCTTTGGATTTCCTCTGGCGTCTGTTTCAACCAATCCTCCGCTTCTCCTACAATCTTTAAAGGGGATACGGAGCGGTATGAGCGGGTAGGATTTCCAGGGAATTTTTTATCCGTAACATTCGGATCATTTTCAAAGCTTCCGGTAGGTTCTACTATATACACACGTTCACTTCCGTTGCCATTTGCCAATGCGGCCGCGAGTCCCGCACCATTCAGCAATGCGGTAAAATAAATGTGGTTCATTTTGAGTTCAGGTTTGTAATTGGAGCTTCCCCCGGCAGTCAGCAAATCCCCAACTTGCAAATCTGCCTTCGTCCCATGATAAAAGGGTCCCTTATCAGCTGGTTTATCCTTAATAGAAGCTGCCAATTCAGCATACTTTTTTGCCTTAACAGGCTCGCCTGATTCCTCATAGCATTTGGCGATGGATTGGTATAGGCTTGGAAAAGCACTCTGAACAGTGCTGCTGTTTACTTTTAAAGCATATTGCAAAGCCGTTTCAAGCCATTTGAGTTTGTCAGATATGTTCTCTTGGTACCGTACTAAATAATGAGCTGCGGTGAATTTTTCAAAATCTTCTGTAGCATTATACCATGCTTGAAGAAACAGGCTGTAAGCTTCCTCAAATTGGCCATTTTCTTCCTTCTCCATAGCCTGAAGACAGCGCTTAACTACGTGGTTGCCCGGGTTGAATTCCATACGAGTAGTTGAGTCTAAGAATTTACACAAATCCTAATTTAGTTTATTTACCTTAATTGGGTAAAAAAAACTGGACTGAAAGTACGATGTGGGTTCATTCTTAATTTAAGCCCATAGAAATGGTAATTTACGCGGCGTAAGATCCATCCACTTTTCAAAAATTATAGCGTGCAGTCAAGAGCAGAATCCTAGTCTCGCGCTTTGCCCTGAACTTTTGCGAGAACGTACTGGTAAGCGTTTCCCCGGCAAATCGCTCGGTGTTAAACACATCTCTTAAACTTAGAAGTAAACTTGCTTTATCATTCATAAAAGACTTTTGCACACTTGCATCCATGGAATACCGGGCCAAATCCCTTCCCTGCGCCTCTATTTCCGGTGAATCGTAATTACCCACTAATTGAAGATTTATTCCAAGTGGCAATTTGAAATCCTGTGTAAGCTTTGCATTCCAGGAGAATCCGGAATTCGTGAAGTCTTCTCCGATATTTGAGCCGTCCACGGCTATCCTGAAAAGTGTAAGTCCGCCATTTACTGAATACCAATCAGTGATTTCCGATACCCCAATAAACTCCAGACCGTACGATTGCGACGAAAGTAAATTTGCGGGCTGGGAATACGAGATACCATCTTCTACAATGGTGATGAAGTCAAGCTGTCCGTTTACTTTACGGTAAAACAGGTTGGTAGTAAAGCTGGATTTATCAAAATTAGCCAGGTGTCCCAACTCAAATGAATTGATCATTTCGGGTTCCAGATTTGGATTACCCCGTCGGATATTCAATGAATCTGTGATGTCGGGAAATGGATTTAATCTCCATGCGGTAGGTCTATCGATCCTCCGTGAATAAGTAACCTTCAGTGCGTGATTTTCATTTAGATTATACATACCCTGTACACTTGGGAAAAGATTGAAATAACGCTGCTCATTTTCTTCGTCCGTATTTTTCAAATAAGTATCCACATGGGTATATTCCCCGCGAAGTCCCAAAGCATACTCAAATTTTTCCTTTTTGGAGGAAAAAATGGCATAACCTGCATGTATCTGGTCCTGATAAAGGAATTGGTTGCTTACTGTTGGATCTTCTACGAATGAGCCACTTGTCTCCTCATAACGCAGGTAACGGTAATCATTATCAAACTTCCGGATGTTGGATTTCAATCCTGCTTCAAACTTACCCGTCTCCCAAGGTTTGATGTAGTCACCCTGCAACACTGTAATATTCCGTACCTCGTCGGTAAAAGCCTTCTCCTGACCAGTCAGATTTTCGGGACGGGGATCGAGTGTATTTCCAAAAATCCCGATGTTCTGCGTCTTATATTGATTGCGATAGGAATGGCTGGCTGTAAACCGCAGCACATGTTCTTTTTCTTTAAAATTATGCTCAAAAATCAATGCATTATCCAAACCCTCATCTATCTCATCTTCATTGTTTCGCCTTACATAATCAAAGGATTCCCCGGCATCAACTGATGCCAGACTTGTAAGTTCCGAGTAAAGGGTATTAGTCTGGTATTCGTGTCCATACTGATAAACTCCCTCATAGCTCAGGACATTGTCCCCAAAGTAATAATCGGCTCCTACGTTAAGGTTATGGCTTTTGTCCCGTTCCGAGCCACTCGTATTTTGCTCTAGTTTTTCCTGATCATCGAATATTTCCCTGATCGAGCTTCGCTCCCCTATACTTTTCCAATTTCGATAATTATAACCTCCGAACACATTGAATTTTTGGGTTCGATGGTTGATCCTTCCACCCAGATTAGTTCTGCTTCGGGTTCCGTACGTACCTTCCAATCCTCCATGGGTGCCCAGATCTTGCCCTTTTTTTAATATGATGTCTATTACCCCTCCTTCAGCTGCTGCATCATAGCGTGCATTTGGATTATTAACGACCCGAATCTCCTCCACAGCACTTGCAGGAAGTTGATCTAGATTTTGGGTCAATGAAGAATTTCTTCCATTGATCAGAATATTTGTACCACTACTTCCCCTGAGTGAAATAGCCCCGTCTTCAGACACTGAAATAGACGGTGTGTTCCTAAGAACATCCAACAAGGTTCCGCCAGCATTTGCAAGGTTGTTTTCAGGTGAAATAGTAATACCTTCCAGGCTTGCACGGACAGGCATCTTACTGGTTTGAACAACCACCTCATCGAGATTTTCTGCCTCAGCGACCATGGCTAGCTGCCCTAACGAAGTATTTTCCTCAATATATATATCTTTTACAATCAGATCTTTATACCCCATGAAAAATGCTTTTAGAACATAATTGCCTTTTGCTGCCTCAAGTATAAATTGCCCTTCCTCATCGGTATCGGTGAAGGCAACTGGATCAACAGCTGTTTCCGAGTCAAAAAGTGCCACTTGCACAAAGCCAAGTGCCTGCTCTCTGTTCTGATCGGTGAGTGTGCCATGTAACTCGTAGTATGTTTGGCCCCATCCTAAGAGCGGGATAAAAACAAGTGCCAGGATCAGAATAAATTTAGGTTGCGGCTGCATCATATTATAAGTTGGTTTTGATGTAAGTATAACCATACATTCTATACCAAATTTGAAGCAGCTAAGTGAAGTGAATGCGGATTACATGAAACGACTCCTCAAATTCATACTTAAGACTGAAGCCATAATTTTTACAGATTTGGCTTACAATAGCCAATCCCAGTCCTACAGAATCCGGATAATCAGCCTCTTTTTTGAACCTTTCCAGCATCTCCGCAGTATCAAAAGAGGGAGTTTTTCCAGTATTTTTTATCTCCAACCTATGGTTGTCCAGGTTAATAAAAATCTCCCCGCCCTCCTGATTATGTTTGATCGCATTCCCTATTAGGTTATGCAGAAGTATTTCAGCAACATAGGGGTGGATATTTAAAATCACCCCATCTTGGATATGCCTTTCCAACTGGATCGCGTGGATGAAAATAACTTCCTCTAAACTCTCTAAGATAGCCTTAAGTCCTTCGCTAAAATCATATGGGTTTGGTGTTTCAAATTCTTCGTTTTCCAGCTTGGCTAAGATGGCGAGAGATTTAACGATTCTACGAATTCGCTCGTTACTGTCGAATGCAGATTGGATAAGGACAGCCTGAGGCTCGGTAATAGCTTCGTTCATCAACAATTCCAATTTGCCCCTCACCACAGCAGATGGCGTTTGGATCTCATGGGAAAGATTCTCTGAAAATTCTTTGATCTGCCGATAGTCTTTGAGAAGTTTTTTTGACATTTTTTCCAGGAACATATTCAGTCTATCAAATTCAAAAATGCCATTTTTGGGAAATGTCAACGGTTTGTTTTTTTGAAAAGAAAACTGCTGAAGGCTGGACAGACTGTCATTAAAGGGACGGAATATACGCTTGGATATTATCCATAAAAACAACCCGATAAATACTAACTGCACGAAGAATACGACCAACATGGTGGTGACAATCGTCTCTGTGATATCATCAGCTTCCACCACCAGATTATAATAAGAAATCCGGTAATGTTTACCATCTATTTTGAATGAACGGCTAGCCTTGAGCTGTATCTCATTTCTGTTCATTGGATCGTGGTACGCCAGGGTATCACGTAGCCAGATATCCTCCACCGGCCATTCCATAGGGATCTGCTTGATCTCCAACCGATCATAGGCAAGCTTATGTGCCGGGGCTCCCTTTTCTATCCTGTTAGCATAGGATTCTATCTGTCGGTCCAGTTCCATTCCAAGCTCAAAATCAATTTCTGCCCCCAGCTTATTGTAGATTACCACAGTTCCTATGAACAGCGCTGCAAGAGTGATTCCCAGAAACCAAAGACTGATTATAGTGATAAGTTTCATGCCGCTGAGGTATTAAATTTATATCCTAAGCCATAGACTGTCTCGATATAATCTCTCCCTCCTGCTGCGGATATTTTTTTCCGGAGGTTTTTGACATGCTGGTATACGAAATCAAAATTAGACAAGTCATCCGTGTAATCACCCCACAAGTGGTGCGCTATGGCTTGTTTGCCCACTACCCGGTCTTTGTTTGTCAAAAAAAAGAGGAGCAAGTCATACTCTTTTTTAGTGAGGTCCAGGATTTTATTGTTGACCAAAACCTGGAGCTGGGAGTTCGAGATGGTAAGCTCATTGAAAGTAATCTCATCAAACCCATTCATTTTTGTTCTCCTGTAGATGGCTTTAAGCCTTGCCAGGAGTTCTGATAAGTGAAAAGGCTTGGGAAGGTAATCATCTGCTCCCTGATCCAGCCCGGACAACTTATCATCTAAGGAATCTTTTGCTGAAATTATTAAAATAGTGGTATCAATTTTATGGGTCTTGATGGTATCCAAGAGTTGTAGGCCACTTCCATCGGGGAGCATCAGGTCAAGCAAAATGCAATCGTACCCATAGCTGAGCAATTTATCCTGGGCGTCAAAAAGTGTACGTGCGGATTCACAGCGGATCCCCTCTTTGAGCAGATAATTGATGATATTTTGAGTAAGATCTAAATTATCCTCTACCAATAGAATCTTCATCGTTGCTAGTTCACGTTGCTTTCCTGTAAATTCATAAAACAGGCATTCAGATGAAAAGCTACGATTTTCTTTTGAAGGAATTCTGAAGTGATGGTACAAATTAGTTTAGCCTACATATTATAAGATCATCCTAAGTACGCCGGTGAATCCTACCTGCCGTTTTGCGTTGCCAAACTTGTATAGGATAGCTTTCATCTTTTTTGTATTTTTCAATGGTTTGATAACCTGTTCTGAACCTGATTAGGGAGAATCTCGCCTGCTAAATAGTAATACAGTACGTGTTGATTTAGACATGCCCGATTTCAACTGCTTTTCAAGAACTAATTTGAACGATTAATTCTTTTATAAGGACTAACAAGCCCTATCCCTGTGAACGACTATACCTATTACATCAAAAACATGGTTTGCCCACGTTGCATACAGTCAGTAAAAGAAACGCTCAAGCAAACCAACATCGCCTATTCTGAAGTCTCACTTGGAAAAGTGAACTTGTGTTCAGAACTATCCACCATCCAAAAACAGAAATTTGCCAAGCATCTGCAAGAACTCGGTTTTGAACTCCTTGAGGAAGGCAAATCTCAGGTGATTTCCCAGATCAAAAGTATTCTTGTGCAACAGATTCAGCATTCAACGGATCGTCTATCGGAAAACTATTCCAGTTTTATTGCCGAAAGGCTGAACCATGAATACACTTACCTGAGCAAGCTGTTCTCACAGGTAGAAGGGATTACCATAGAAAAATACATCACCAGGCTGAAAATAGAACGGGTAAAAGAACTCATTTTTTACAAGGAAAAGTCACTTTCCGAAATCGCTGATTTACTGGGGTATAGCAGTGTTGCCTACCTATCCTCGCAATTCAAAAAAGAAACAGGCCTGACTCCAAGTGAATTTAAAAAACAAACAGACCCTAAACGCTTAAGATTGGATGAAATTTAGTAATCCGGGCCACAGTCTTAATCCCTTACTTTGCATTTCAATTGAAAAGTACCTGGACATAATTCTTTGTATACAGGAGGTGTTGCGTATTTTTTTGCCTGATCTCGGGAACAACGATGATTTTTTTTTAGATGTATTCCCATGAAACCTTAATTAATCAGGTTTTCATTTATTCCATATTCATTTTTTTTCATTTATTAAAATTCGTTAATTAGCCGTTCTATTAACAATCCCAGAAACAGCGTTGTCATTTCTTAGCCCTCTTGCATATACGGAACCCGCAATAGACCAGGTGTGGAATGAGCTACGGGCGGGTGATAAATCGGCCCTGGAAAGAATCTACACTTCCCATATCAAGGATCTATTTAGTTTTGGCATGAGCCTACATGCTGACGAAACCATAGTAAAAGATGCGATCCAGGATGTTTTCATAGATCTCTGGAATTACAGATTTGCACTTAGCAGCGATGTAATAATCAAGCAATATCTATTTAAATCCCTTTCCAACAGAATCCAGAAAGAGCTCGGAAAGAATAGCAAGAGAACAAGCCTCCACTGGCTGACTGATCAGGAAAACACAGTTGCGTCTGTAGAAGATGAACTTGTGAAGACCCAGAGGGAAAAAGAAATTTCGCAAAAAATGGGGCGTGCAATGAAATTACTCCCATTGAGGCAAAAGGAGGTAATCCAATATTTATTTTTTGAAAAAATGAGCTACGAAGACACTGCCAAGATGTTGGATATAACAATTCGATCCACCTATACACTGGCATGGAAAGCAATAAGTGCCCTCAAAAAGGCGATAATTGTGCTTATCCTTTATTTTTCTTTCCTGTAACACTGTATTGGGTTATTCAACATCAATACTTAATTTACCATCCTAGCATCCCAATCTGATTGATAGAAATCCTTAGGAACAAATAAGGGAGAGATGAGGATGTAAATGCGTCTTAGTGTACAAGTAGAAAACTCCCACGTTTTTCCACTTCCTTCATTTCCCCATCCATCACAAAGGAATACTTCATAAGAAAGCTGTAGGTTCCCTGGGTGGCGTTCATCTCGTTCACCAAACCATCCCAACCTTCCGTTCCGGAATAAACCAATTGTCCCCACCGATTATAAATCCAAAGGCGAAAATTGAAATCACAATTGGAAACTCCTCGAAAAACGTCTCCATCTTTTGGATTGTAACCTGTAGGCATCCGTACTTCAGGTGCCTTCTCTGACACCACTCCTGCTCCTAAACTTACACAACCCAGAGCATCTAATACCGAGACAGTGTATACCCCTTTTGATAAACCCGTAAGGATATTGGTTGAAACATTCTGTTCATCCCAATAATAACTATATGGGGCCTTACCTCCCGCAGGAAACGCAAACAATTCTCCGTTACTTCCGCCCGGACAAACAGGCTTTGTCAGTCTCACATCTACCTGTAAGGCCGCAGGAGAATTGATTTCGAACGAAAGTGGAATAGAACAGCCTTGTGTGTCAACCACAGAGAGCCCATAATTACCTGTTGCTAAACCAGTTAAATTCAACTGGCTTAAAAATTTCTTTTCTCCATCCAATTCAATCAAATAAGGTGGATTGCCTCCAGCTACGGACAGATTCAAAATACCGTCCTTTTTTCCATAGCAGCTTGCATCAGAGACTGAGAGAGAGATCAGTTCAAGGGGGGCAGGCTCGGTGATTTTCAGGTTGTCCAACACGCTTTCGCACCCCAGTCTATCAATCACAGTAACTGAATAGTTTCCTTTGGTTAGATTTTCAGCCAATGGAGCATTCAGATCAGGATCATGAGACCAGCTAAAAGCAAAGGGGGCAAAGCCTCCTTCAATGTCAATGAGAATTCTGCCACTTTCATCACCAAAGCATTTTATATCCTCAATACGTTCAACAGAAACTTTAAATTCTTCTGCAACCACCACCTCAAGTTTATCAGAATTCCCCACACAGGATTGATCAACTAAGCTATAGTTCATGTAGCTAAGCATTCCGGTTACCCCAGGTATATCCCATCTGACTTCCACCGTATTTTGATCTTTTCCGGAGACAATTTCACCCCCACTTATCATCCACTCGTATCCTCTACCTTTCAAAGGATTGGGGACCGAATAAAAATGGGTAACAAGCGGATCAAAGCAGACTTCCAAATTCCCAATAGGATCATCCGCCTGCAGTTTACTATTTATCTCTATATCCAGTGTAATAGGCTCAAGCAAGCAGCCATTTGAACTACTAGGGTTAGCGCTAATTCTGGCATTAGTAGTTGCTGATCCCCAATTGACCAAAACTGAATCTCCATAGTCTTGAACAATAATTCCTCCTTCCACTTCGAAAGTAACTGAACCGATATTTACCTTAGACTCCAATTTATATAGTAATTCCTCTACATCCGGACAGACTGACTGCTCCCCAATCAGTTCAGCTTCTGATTCTAAAACCTCCACTGTGAAGGTCTCTTCTTCCTGTTGATCGCAGGTATTGGGGCTGATCGAAGCGGTGACTGAGATCTCGTATGATCCGGGGGTATCAAAGATATGGTTCACCTCTTGGCCTTCCTGAATAGGTGAACCATCTCCAAAATTCCATACAAAATAGGTGAAATTCTTATTTTCAGGGATAATACTCCAGATCCCTTCCTGATCTAGACAAGCGGTTCGTTCACCTACCACTTCAAAGTCATAGTTTACTTCAACTTCAAAATTCAAATTATCCAAGGCGGCTCCCACTGCGTACCCATAGGATTCCAAAAATCCAAATCCATACACATATGCTATAAATCCATCAGGATTCTGCAAATGGTGCACACCATTGGAAATACTGACACGGGCAAAATAATAAGACGGATTTCCGGGAACAGGTGAAAAAGAGGCCCCTATGTCCTGTCCGTCCAAAACGGTGTTGGCCTGCGAACCCGCAGGAACTATAATGTTCACATAATTTACCTCAATGGAGGTAATTGATAGTGCCGAAAATTCCACTTCTTTCAGCAATTGTTCGTTGGGACTGTAGGTGATCATAAAAGGATCACCCTGTCCGTAATTTGGATCGTCGGGCAGATTACACTCCTGGCTTTTCGAGAAAACCGTAACTGAAGACGGCTTAGAAGTAGTGATGGACACTGTCTCATCTGCTCCAAAATCCAATGACAGAAACTTGGCTGCATTTATTGAGCCACGATGCGTACCATTTACAAAGACCTCGGTGTTGTCTTCAGATGCCACTACCTTTACTAACTCGCCGGATGACCTTCCTTTCAGCCCAACATGGATAAATGATTTTCCCCAGGTAGTCAGTGGATAAGCCTGTTGAAAGAGATTGTCGTTTGCAGAACCGCAGTTGCCCACTGAAGTCCACTTATTCCCGCCGAAGACAGCTATTTTCTTGCAGGAATTTGCATCATCTCCAATCACCCTGGCCCGGGATCCGGTAAGGTCAAATCTTTCTTTGATCTGATAGCTTTGACCACGATCCAATTCTATAGTAAAGGGCGCCGATCCATTGCTTTTGCTTATTTCCACCTCCGTGTCGTCCTCTGTGGCAATGATCAACATGGTACTTTCATTATCCACATTCCCGTCATATTCTACGGGATGGGTGAGTCTTTCAAAATGAGAGGTAATCAGGTAATCTTTTCCCAGTGCTCCCAGAGGCAAAACAACCGTACCATCTGCGCTTCGAATCCGTTCATTAAATGCATAAACCGAGAGGTCGCCAGTAGAACTGATGTATATCCCCTTATTTTCTGTCCGGCCCGAAAACCTGTGAAAAATGTCGATGTCCCGTGAATCAATAGCCAAGCTAAACCTTTCCCCATTGCCCAGGGATTGTGTTCTGCTGATACCCAGATACTCAATGGTAATTTCGGAATCTTCAATGGCTGTGATCTCCAGAACAGCTCTATCCTCAGCACCGGGAACAATACGGTTGTTCTCCATAAACCCCACCCAAAACGCTTTTCCCACCGTGGATATCTGACCATAAGAAGCCAGCGCAAAAAAATGCAGCAGTAGCACCAAGCAAATTATACGGTAAAATTTTTCCATCTAAGATCAGGAACACGTCCACCCCTCAATATAGTTAACTCCTAAAAAATAATCCTATTTAACCCGAAGGATACATCCCAAATTCCAAAAGCTGGGGATTCACTTAGTCTTCACATATATAATCCCTATCTTTGCGCCTCAAAAAAGAAGAAAATCCCTATTATGATATCTGTAGATAACTTGTCATTAAAATTTGGCAAACGAACACTTTTCGACGAAGTTTCCCTGAAGTTCAACCCCGGCAACTGCTATGGTGTGATCGGGGCCAATGGCGCCGGAAAGTCAACTTTTTTGAAAATTTTATCGGGTGAAATGGAGAGTACCAGTGGTGGAATCAGCATCACTCCCGGTCAGCGAATGGCGGTATTGAGCCAAAACCACTTTGGTTTTGATGACGTTGAGGTTTTGAAAACTGTCCTGATGGGCCACAAGACGCTTTATGCCATTATGGAGGAAAAGGACGCCATTTACATGAAGGAGGATTTTTCTGAAGAAGACGGTTTGAGGGCCTCCCAGTTAGAAGCAGACTTTGCTGAGATGGACGGCTGGAATGCTGAGTCGGATGCAGCTGCATTACTTTCGGGGTTGGGAATCACGGAAGATTTGCATTACATGCAAATGAAGGACCTTGCTGGAAATCAAAAAGTAAGGGTTTTGTTGGCACAGGCACTTTTCGGAAATCCTGATATCCTAATTCTTGATGAGCCTACCAACGATTTGGATGCGGCGACTATTGAATGGTTGGAGAATTTCCTATTAGATTTCAAAAACCTCGTGATCGTGGTATCCCACGATAGGCACTTTCTGGATTCAGTTTCCACCCATATTGTGGATATCGATTTTGGAAAAATCAAAATCTACTCCGGTAACTATACCTTCTGGTATGAATCTTCCCAACTGGCGCTGAAGCAAAGATCAGACTCCAACAAGAAAGCAGAGGATAAGAAAAAGGAATTGCAGGCATTTATCGACCGATTCTCCGCAAACGTGGCCAAGTCTAAGCAGGCTACAGCACGTAAGAAGATGATCGAGAAGCTGAATATCGATGAGATCGAGCCATCGATGAGGAAATATCCAGGTATCCTATTCAAACCTGAAAGAGAAGCCGGCGACCAGATTTTTATGACTGAAAATCTGGAATTGAAAGCCGATGGGGTGACTTACTTCACCGATGTAAACCTGATGGTGGACAAGGGCGACAAAATTGCCTTTATCTCTAAGACCAAGCAGGCAGTCAATAAATTTTTCCAGGTAATCATGGAGGAAACCCCTGCATCCAAAGGAAGCTTTAAATGGGGAGTCACAATCAACAAGGCTTATTTACCAAACGACAACTCGGAATATTTTAAGTCAGACCTTTCTCTTATAGATTGGTTGAGACAGTTTTCCGGCAATCAAGAAGAGGCTTATGTAAGAACCTTCTTGGGAAGGATGCTTTTCACCGGGGAGGAATCTCTTAAAAAATGTTCGGTGCTTTCCGGTGGGGAAAAAGTCCGCTGCATGATTTCCAAGATGATGCTTCAGAATCCCAACCTGCTGGTAATGGATGAACCTACTAACCACCTGGATCTGGAATCCATTACAGCCTTTAACAATGCCATCATTGACTACACAGGCACGGTTTTGATGACATCCTATGATCATGCATTTGTACAGTCCTCCGCAAACAGAATCGTGGAATTCACTCCAAATGGAACAATAGACAGAAGAATGCCGTACGATGATTACCTGGAAAGCGAGGAAATCAAGGCACTGAGAGAAAAAATGTACGCAACCACCTAACCTGGCTTAGTTGCTACTCACTGCAATCATAATTTATCTGGCGCTCACCATCCTCATCGGAGCCTGGGCTTCAAAATTCGTAAAGGGATCGAATGACTTTGTTTTGGCAGGTCGTTCGCTCCCTTTATTTCTTTCCGCTTCTGCCCTCTTTGCCACCTGGTTTGGTTCAGAGACTATTTTTGGAGCATCGTCTGTTTATCTGGAAGAGGGATTGCAGGGAGTGATCGAAGATCCTTTCGGAGGAGCGCTTTGCCTGGTGCTTTTTGGGATGTTCTATCTCCGGCCTATGTACCGCATGGGCGTATTGACCATAGGAGATGTGTTCAAAAAGATTTATGGCAAGCAGGTAGAATTCCTCTCTACAGTTTTTATGGTTCCTGTATTCTTCGGCTATGTGGCCGCCCAACTGGTGGCACTCAGTCTTATCCTGGGCACTGTGACGGGCTTGAGCATGGCGGAAGGAATTTTCCTTTCTGCAGGAATAGTCGTGATTTATACCTTTCTGGGAGGAATGTGGGCCATTTCCATTACTGATTTTATACAGACTTTACTGATTGTTTTCGGGCTGGTCGTGGTAGCGGTAGTTGTGGGCAAAGAAGCTGGCGGGGTAGGCGTTATTTTGGATTCAGCTCCTACCGAAAGCTTCCAGTTCTTTCCAGGCCCGGGCCTGAATTCCTGGATCAATTACTTCGGGGCTTGGGTGATTCTTGGTTTGGGAAGCATTCCAAGCCAGGATATTTACCAGCGAGTGATGTCCTCCAAGTCAGAAAAGGTGGCTGTTCAGTCCACTTATCTTGCGGGAGGTTTTTATCTTACCTTCGGACTGCTACCCTTATTTATCGCACTTGGCGCAAAGGCGCTCTACCCTGAGCTATACTTAGAAAACAAACAGATGCTTTTGCCTTCCATGGTGCTTGCCCACGGGGGCTTGCCTGTGCAGATCATCTTTTTTGGAGCTTTGATCTCGGCCATCATGAGTACAGCCAGTTCCGGAGTCCTGGCCCCGGCAGCTTTGATTTCGGAAAATCTGATGAAGCCATTCTTCAAGGAAAAACTTAAAGACCGTCACCTGCTCTGGATCTTACGGATCAATGTGCTCGTCGTGGCAGTAGTCTCTGTGATGATGGCTTTACAGGACTCTAATATATATGAACTGGTGTCGGGAGCATCTATCTTGTTATTGGTCTCGCTTTTCATACCATTGACTACTGGATTATATTGGGACAAATCTTCCAAAGCCGGCGCGGTCTTATCCATGGTCACCGGCATGCTTGTCTATTTGGTTGTGGACAAGCTTGAACCGGAAATATCTTCTCACCTTTATGGATTACTTGCTAGTGCACTTGCCATGTTTGCAGGTAGCCTGCTTTTCCCAAACAAACCCCAGACCACCTATGCATTATCCTAAAATCATACTTAAGCACGGTAAAGAAATCTCGCTGAAACGAAAACACCACTGGGTATTTTCGGGAGCTATTTTCCAAAAAGATCCCAACCTGAAGAATGGGCAACTGGCTGCCGTAATCTCTTCCAAAGATGAGTTTTTGGGGATTGGATATTATACAGAAGGTTCAATCATGGTCCGGATCATTTCCTTCGAAGAGCGGGACATAGATCAGGGGTTTTGGAATGATAAAATTTCCTCCGCGCTTACGTTAAGGAAAAGCCTTGGGTTGACTGATAGTCAGGAAACTAACGTGTACCGTCTGGTACATGGGGAAGGAGACTTACTACCCGGGTTGATCGTGGACTTTTATAAGGGCACGGCTGTGATCCAGGCACACCAAATCGGGATTCATGCACATCTAAAGGAAATTGCACAGGCGATAAAGAATGCTTATGGAGAGCAAGTTTCAGGTGTTTACGATAAAAGTGCGGAAACTCTACCAAAGAACCTTGGCATTTCTTCCAATGAATGGGTACTCGGACAGCCGAAAACTGATCTTGTCCAGGAGTATGGCGCGACGTATAAAATAGATTGGGAGAAAGGCCAAAAGACAGGTTTCTTTATCGACCAGCGGGAAAGCAGAAAACTTCTTGCCTCCTACTCCAAAGGCAAAAAGGTATTGAACACCTTTTGTTATTCAGGGGGATTTTCAGTGCTGGCGCTGAAAGAAGGAGCGGCAGAAGTGCATTCTGTGGATATTTCCCCAAAAGCAATAGAGCTTACGGAAGAAAATGTAGGGCTCAATCCTGAGATCAAAGGTAAGCATGAATCCAAAGTAGCCGATGTGGTCAAGTACATCCGTGAGATCGGCGATGATTACGATGTTATTGTATTGGACCCTCCTGCCTTTGCCAAAAACCTGAAAGCTAGGCATAATGCCGTGCAGGCTTACAAGCGACTAAATGCAGAGGCGTTCAAGAAAATCAAACCAGGAGGAATTCTCTTTACCTTCTCCTGTAGTCAGGTGGTTGACAAAGCACTATTCCGCAACACCATAACCGCCGCAGCGCTGGAATGCGGAAGAAAAGTTAAAATCCTACACCAGCTCACCCAACCGGCCGATCACCCCATTAATATTTTCCATCCGGAGACTGAATACCTCAAAGGATTAGTCTTATTTGTGGAGTAAATTCGTGAGAATAGTTACTAGTTAGCGTCTTTTGACCTATTTTCGTTTACTAATAAAAACACATCATGTACACAGGAATACAACACCTTCATTCAGGAATCGCTTACTTGGCATTATTTGCCTTGATTGTAGTAATTATTTACATGCTGATCGGTTCTCTTTCCAATCGGGAATTCAGGGAGAAAGACCGAAAAATCGGATTGATTGCATTTGTTCTCTCCCACATCCAATTATTGGTAGGTCTGATTCTTTATTTCCTGAGTCCGTTGGGTCTGGAAATGCTAAAATCAGGAACTGCAATGTCTGATCCGGCTGCCAGACTGATCGCACTTGAGCATCCCCTGATCAATATTATCGCAATTGTGTTGATCAGTATCGGTTACATACGGGCAAAAAAAACAGGAGCATCCCGAGCAAGGTTTAGAAGTATCTATATGATGTATGCAATTGGATTGGTATTGATTCTCTCCAGAATTCCATGGGCTGCGTGGATAGGATAGGCTTATTGAACAGCGATGGGTGGAGCCCATCGCTTAGATAGTATGGCTTTTCAGGCCTGATTCGAAAAAACTGTCATTCTGCTGACCGGGATTTGTAATCGCAGTTTACTATCCCGGGAATTTGCTGTCCCTCACCCTAATCATAAGGGATTTAGCGAAGTGTAGCTATGAAAATCACTTCACATAAGCTTCTATCAATCGCTCTGCGCACCTCTCCCCGTCCATTGCTGCGGAAACTATTCCCCCCGCGTAGCCTGCCCCTTCACCGCATGGATAAAGACGCTTGATCTGAATATGCTCAAAAGACTCTCGGTCACGGGGAATACGTACAGGTGAGGAAGTTCTGCTTTCAAGCCCGATCAACTGGGAATCATTGGTGTAATAGCCCTTCATCTTTTGGCCAAAAGCCTTGAATGCCACTGTAAGACGCTCTGAAATAAAATCCGGTAATACATCCCTCATTTCCACTGAATTCAGGCCCGGCTGATAGGAGGTATCAAGCAAACTAGAACTCACTTTTTTCTGTACAAAATCAACCATACGCTGTGCCGGAGCTACCTGGGTCTTACCTCCTGCCATCCAGGCCTTTTTCTCGATATCCGCCTGAAACTCCATGGCTGCCAGCGGACCAAATTTTTGATATTCCGGCAAGTCTTCCAATTCTACCGATGCCACTATTCCAGCATTGGCAAACTTGCCATCCCGGCGGCTCGGACTCATTCCATTCACTACCAACTCTCCCGGAGCAGTGGCTGCCGGCACAATAAAGCCACCGGGACACATGCAAAAACTAAAAACCCCTCGCTGCTTTTTCCTGAACTCCGTCTGGTGAACCAGTGAATACGCTGAAGCAGGAAGATAAGGTCCCCGATCCAGCCCACAATGGTATTGAATGCTATCTATAAGATTTTGACTGTGCTCTATTCTTACTCCCAGTGCAAATGGCTTCGCTTCAAGGGTTATTTGTTTACTGTGAAGTAAATGAAAAATATCCCGTGCCGAATGGCCTGTGGCGAGTATTACCCCTATTCCTGGGATTCGGTCTCCATGCTGGGTGATTACCCCTTTCATTTCATCTCCATCCAAAATAAAATCTACAACGCGGGTATCAAATAAAACTTCCCCACCAAATTGTCTGATACTTTCCCGGAGGTCTTCTACAAGTTTTGGAAGCTTGTTGGTGCCGATATGGGGATGTGCATCTACCAGAATTTCTTCCGTAGCACCATGTGCTACAAGTATCTCCATGATCCTTCTGATGTCTCCGCGCTTTTTGGATCTGGTATATAATTTCCCATCTGAATAAGTACCAGCTCCGCCTTCACCAAAACAATAATTTGAATCAGGATTGACCAAATGCTCTTTATTGATGGAAGCAAGATCCCTGCGACGGGATCTGACGTCCTTACCCCGCTCTATCACAATCGGCTTCACTCCAAGCTCTATCGCGCGAAGTGCCGCAAACAGCCCGGCGGGTCCTGCCCCTACAATAACAACCGGGTCTTCATCAGACACATTCCTATATTCCCGATGATGCTCCAGAAGTGCAGGAGGTTTTTCTTTTACAAAAAGCTCAGCCTGTACGTTCACCTTTACATTTCTTCCTCTTGCGTCGATTGAACGTTTTACCTGCCTTGCAACAGCATCTCCTGAATCTGCTGGAAGGCCAGCTTTTTTAAGTACTACTTCCTGAAAAAGAGCAGGGTCATAAGCTTCTTGAGGAGTCAACTGTAAATTGAATTCTTTCTTCATAGTGTAAGGTTTTTATCCT
Organism: Algoriphagus resistens; assembly: GCF_001442615.1. GTDB lineage: Bacteria > Bacteroidota > Bacteroidia > Cytophagales > Cyclobacteriaceae > Algoriphagus > Algoriphagus resistens. The sequence goes on from NZ_LMXN01000002.1 coordinate 439,955, forward strand.
TAAAAGGGTGAACAAAGGTAGCTGTTTTTAAAGAAGTAAAATACCAGAATAAAGCGCTTGGACCTCAGAATCAAAGGCGGCGTAAGTAAAAAAACTCCGGATTCATACCGGAGTTTTTAATTTTCAAAATCAAACTATCTTCTTCAATTTAGCCTATCCAGCACTTCAAATCTTGAGGAATTGGAAATGAATTCCGGTACAATGACTTTTAGATGTGAGACCAGTTCATTTTCTGAATTCTTGTTTACCAGCTCCATAAAAAGTTCTATTTGACCATCTATTTTATGATAAGAAGAAGGAAGTACCTGGGCAATTTTAATTTTAGGATGATGTGTTATCTTAACTGTTTCAAAATCATTTAAGAGCTCTTCATAAAGCTTCTCTCCTTCCCTCAGTCCCGAGAAAACCACTTTAATATCCTCATCGATTTTTTTGCCCGAAAGCTGTATCATTTTGTTTGCCAAATCAAGGATTTTTATTGGTTCTCCCATGTCAAAGATATAAATCTCTCCGCCCTCTCCCATAATGCCTGCTTCGAGTACCAATTGGCAGGCTTCCGGAATAGTCATGAAATACCGGGTGATTTCCGGGTGGGTCACGGTAATTGGTCCCCCATGTAAAATCTGTTTTTTAAACAAGGGTATCACAGATCCATTCGACCCTAATACATTTCCAAAACGGGTGGTGATAAACTTGGTATGGTAGCTTTTATGATTTCTTTCGAGGTATTCATTTAAAGCCTGCACATACATTTCTGCTGCTCTTTTACTCGCCCCCATCACATTTGTAGGATTGACTGCCTTATCTGTTGATACAAAAACAAATTTGTCAACCTTTGCTAAGACAGCTATATCCGCAAGAATTTTGGTACCCAACACGTTAGATTGGACTGCCTCTTCAGGGTAATTTTCCATCATAGGCACGTGTTTATATGCTGCTGCGTGAAATACCACCTGAGGTTTAAAAGCTTTAAAAACTTCCTTTACCTTCTTTTTATTTCTCACATCTCCAAGAATTATCTTGATCGGGCAGTTGGCATGGTTTTCTTTAAATTCCTGCTCTACATCATATAATGCCGATTCGGCGATGTCAAATAGAATAAGTAGCTTCGGCTCATAATGGCTAATTTGCCTGCAAAGCTCTGAACCAATAGATCCAGCAGCTCCTGTCACTAGAATTACTTTATCCTGCAAGTCCTGATGGATCCTAGGATTATCCAGTATAATTTGCTCCCGACTTAGCAAGTCCTCGATTTTCACTTCACGAATTGCCCCAGCAGTCAGTCCACCGTTGATCCATTGGTCTACCGGAGGAACGATGGATACAGAGATTTTTAATCGAAGACATTCATCAATGATTTCATTTTTTCGCGGCACTGAAAGATCTCGGACAGCTATTATCAATTCGGTAATCCCAAACTGCTTTGCTAATTTCTCCAGATCACCCAATCCCTTGTAAATTCTTTTACCATCTATATTTTTCCCTTCTTTTTTCGGGTCGTCATCCAAAAATGCCACTGTATTAAAAAGTATTTTACTGTCTCTTTTTATAGCTTCTTGAGCTATAATCCCAGCCTCACCCGCGCCGAAAATAACCCCATGCTTCATTTCTTTTACTAAAATCCCATTCTTCAGGTAAACAAAAAGTTCTTTCACCAATAGCCGATAAAAAATCAACATAAACAGAGAGGAAAGGCTTGCGATGATTAAAACAGATGTAGGAAGTAGAAATCTATCGTTGAGGAAGTTGCCGTGAAAGAAATTTAGGAATAGAAAAAGAACGAAGTTAATCAGGACCATTTTGAAAATATTTGATCCGTCTCTGAAGCCTGTATGACGAACAATCCCTTCATAGCTGCGGGTATTCTGCATTACAAGCAAACCACCCACCATAAAGATAAAGCTCCCCGCCAGGGCATCATTTTGCTCAATTAAGACCAATTCGAAATTGAAGCGCACCAGATAGCCAAATAAGGCACAATGGAATAATATCAAAGAATCCAAAGTGGCAATAATCCATCTAGGAAGGATTTTCAACCGCGTTAAAAAATTCATAGTATAAATTTATTCAAATAGATAAGTTTAATAAACGCACTGACTGAACCAACTCATTTTATAATGCAAAATAACCACTTTTCTTAGTTTATCCCTAAATTCCTAACTTATTATTAAATGCTATTTAGCGTTTTACAAGTTTTCAAATGACAAATAATGTTTACTAAAGCATCAATCCCCGTTTTATAGCGGCACTTCCAGCTTATTTAGCCTGAAACTTTTATACGCTTACGTTAATGCTGATAAATGCAGCATCCCCAAGCTTGGAATTTCTTCCGAAAGGTATCACTATTTTGACGAAAAGATGCAAATCAAAAAACCACCTACAGACTGATGATATGCCCGACTAGTGAACAGCTAGAGGAAACATCAGATCTGCAGGTGGTGATTTTCGCTTGACAAATTTGTAGTTAACGGACTACCTTTTTATAATCGGTGACCAAATGCTTGATAAAAAATTCCATCATTCTGTCTCTGTTCAAAGCAGTGTGTCCACCATCCGGAGCAATTTGTACTTCTATGCTTTTTCCTGCATCCTGAAATGCCTTGATCAATTGCAAAGAATTGGACGGGTGCACATTGTTGTCGGCAGTACCGAAGAAGATCAACAATTCACCCTGAAGCTGATCAGCCTTATTCATCAAGCTAAATCTATTGTAACCTTCTTCGTTGGCATCCAGCGTGCCCATAAAGCGCTCGGTGTAAATATTGTCATACAATCTCCAATCGGTCACAGATGAATTGGCGACTGCCGCATGTACCAGCTCAGGAAATCTTAGCAACATGGAAGCCGCAGTAGTACCCCCATAAGAAGTTCCGTAAACCCCCACTCTGTCTTTATCGAAATACGGACGGTCATGAAGAGATTTAATCCCTTCGGCAAAATCATCCATTTCCACCAGACCCAAATTTCCGTACAACTGATCAAGCAATTTTTTTCCCCGTCCTCTTACATTTCTACCATCGATATTCAACACCAAAAAACCATATTCGGTCAATGGATCCGGTAAGGTGAATACTTCACGGAAAGCATTTGTAGCCGGGCCACCATAGTTGCTTAGAATGACCGGATATTTTTTGTTTGGATCGAAATGAGAAGGAAAATGGATCATGCCGTGCAATTCAGTCTCGCCGTCCTTGGAAGTAAAAGTGAATACTTCCACTTTTTTCAAGCCCAGTTCCTCAAACTTTCCCATATCGCTTTTAGCGAGTTCTGCTACTGTTTTCCCTTTGGAATCCACTAGATTCGTAAAAGGTGCCACATCATGGGTTTGCGCAACATCCACAAAGTAGTTACCATCAGGAGAAATAGTCACTGTGTGATTGTAAGCGGGATCTGTCAATCTCGTATCTTTCGACCCGTCAAATCGTACACGGTGAAGCTGCATCAGCATGTGGTTTTCTCCGCTCCTGGCCATATAGTAAAGCAACTTCTTGTCCTCATCTACTTTTACAATAGCTGATACTTCAAAAGGGTGTGAAGTAAGCGCATTCACTAATGTTCCGTCAAAATTATACAGGTAGTAATTGTTGAAACCGGATCTTTCTGATGCCCAGATGAAGTGCTCTCCATCGGCTAACACTTCCATCTCAGGAGAATTCTCTACGAAACTTGGAAGCCATTCTTCGCGGATCACAGTTCTGCTTTTTCCTGTTTCGGGATCTGCGGCACGGAGTTCCAGTATATTCTGACGCCTGTTGGTGCTGTGGAAAAGCAATTCCTTGCCATCAGGAGTCCAGGAAATATCATAAATATAAGTACCCAGATCACCGTCATTGTAAGGCTTACCATCTCTGATGTCCAGTTCAGTCATCTCTTTGGTAGCAATATCATAAACCATGAGGTCTACAGGCAGATTTGGCTCTCCTACCTTGGGATAGGCTTCTATTTCAAGAGAATCATACAAACTCAGTTGATCCAGAAGCACATAATATTTCTTCACGTCCTTTTCTACAAATCTGTAGAAAGCGATTTTGCTACCATCCGGAGACCACCACATAGCAGTGTTTTGTCCCAATTCCTCCCCATAAACCCAGGTGGCAATACCGTATTTTACTTGATTTTCTTCATTGCCGTCCGTAGTGATAGGAATTACATTGCTGCCATCAATATTGCTGAGGTACATGTTTCTATCCTTGGTGAAGGCGTTGTATTTCCCATCAGGAGACTCTGCAGAATCAAACTGACGGCCTCTTGCAGGACGGTTCCAAGATCTTCTTTCTGCCACAGGTGCGTCTCCCAATTGAGTAACCTTCTTGGTCTTGACAGAAAAAGATTGGAGCATGCCATCCTCAGCATATTCAAAGGATTTACCGTCCTTGGTCCAGGTCACATTTAGGCTGCCAGGTTTTACCGCGGATCTGAGTTGGGGGGCTATTTTTTGGTATTGCTCATAGCCAGGCATGTTTTTGAGCTTATCCTGAGCCTGAGATACAGTGATCGTAGTGGCCAAAGCCGCTGCCACTGTGAGGAAGAATTTATTCTTCATATTCTATTCGGGTTAATTTTATTCCAGTTGCGATGATACTATTTTTAGCGGTAAAAAACAGACATTAATACACGATAGGTTATCCAAACCCATAATTATTTACTCTTCATTGAGGTGATAATTATAGCAAAACCCACCGAACAAACCTGCTTTTGTAACCCCATAACAGGCTTTAGCATCCAAGGGTAAACAACAAATTCCCCACATGAAGAACTTTAGCTTGCCAGGCAAATTGCTGATAGCAGCTTTTTGCCTCTATTCACAAATCATCCAAACCGTCTATTCCCAGACATTGGAAACTAAGATCGATTCCTTGCTCGAAACTACCTTCTCTACAGAAGGCCCGGGAGCGGTATTCTTGGCCGCCAAAGCCGGGAAACCCATTTACAGAAAAGCCTTGGGACAATCCAATCTGGAACTTAATGTCCCCATGAAACCCGAGAACGTCTTTGAAATCGGCTCTATGACCAAACAGTTTACAGCAATAGCTATTTTGCTATTGATGGAGCAAGGCAAGCTTCAACTCAATGATGAGATTACTAAGTTTATCCCGGACTACCCTACTTACGGAAAAAACATTTCTATTCATCACTTGCTAACGCACACTTCCGGGATCAAAAGTTTTACCAGTATGAAGGCACTTCGGGAAATAGAAAGGCTAGATCTTACTCCTGTCGAACTCATAGATTTTTTCAAGAATGAGCCAATGGATTTTGATCCGGGAGAAGAGTTTAAATACAATAACTCAGGTTATGTGATCTTGGGATATATTGTCGAGATTCTTTCAGGAAAATCATATGCTGAGTTTATTCAAGAAAATATTTTCGACAAACTGGAAATGAACTCCTCTCACTATGCCAGCCACTCGGAAGTCATTGAAAACCGTGCATACGGTTACCATCAAAAGGATAACTATGTAAATAAGAACTTTATCAGCTTGAGTTTACCTTATTCATCCGGATCACTCATGTCCACGGTAGATGATATGCTCAAATGGAATGAAGCGCTAAAAAAGGACAGGCTACTCAAAGAGGAAACCACGAAGAAAGCTTTTGAGAACTACTCCTTAGACAATGGTGAAAAAATCAGCTACGGCTATGGATGGCATATTTCCGATTTGAATGATGCCTTAAGCTTTGAGCATGGAGGTAGCATTTTTGGATTCAAATCCATGGGTGTGTATTTGCCTGAAGAAGATATTTATGTGATAGGATTGAGTAATTGCGACTGTAATTCTCCCACTCAATTGGCAAGGGATATCGCAAAAATAATCATGGAAAAACCATAACACCATTCCATCTGTACCAACTGGATTTCCCTCTTCGTAAAATCTCCATATATTGGTTTGTTAAAGTTACCCCCCAACAATAACTAGATTTATGGAATATAGAAAGTTAGGAAACACAGGATTGGAGCTGTCTATTCTTGGATTTGGAGCATCTCCCATGGGCGATGTTTTTGGTGTTTCCGACGAAAAAGACGGATACCGTTCCGTCCATTATGCAATTGATCATGGTGTTAATTTCTTCGATGTTTCTCCTTTCTATGGACTTACTCTGGCCGAAAAGCGGCTGGGTAAAGCGCTGGAAGGAAAGCGTGATAAGGTAATTTTGGCTACAAAATGTGGACGTTACGATTTAAAGGAATTCGATTTTTCTCAAAAGCGGATATTGCAAAGTGTAGAGGAGTCTCTTGGCAGACTAAAAACAGATTATTTAGATCTACTTCAGCTTCATGACATTGAATTTGTGGACAAAGAGCAAATCCTGAATGAAGCTTGGCCAACCTTGGTTAAACTCAAAGAGTCTGGAAAAGCACGATTCATTGGCATCACTGGACTTCCTGTAAATTATCTTGCAGAAATTACTAGAAATATCGACGTTGACTCGGTGTTATCCTGGGCACATTATAATCTTCTACAAGATGAAATCAATCGGGAACTCGTCCCCCTTTCCAAAGAAAAAGGCTTCGGCTTGATGAATGCTGCCCCTTTGATGCAGCGTATTCTTTCAGATGCAGCATTGCCTGAGTGGCATCGGTCACCACCCGCCATGAAAGCAATGCAATCAGAGCTGCTTAAGCTATGCGCGGAATATAGCGTAAAACTCAGCGATGTAGCCATACGGTTTGCGCTGGATCATCCAGCTATCACAACCACTATCGTAGGGATGTGTGATCTTGCCACGAGTAGACAAAATGTTAGTGTGCTTGATTTTAGAATTCCTGATGGACTGCTGGAAGAAATCCAAACGTTGGTAGCTCCTGTCAAAAACCAAATGTGGTATGAAGGCAAGCCTGAGAACAAGATTTAGTAGGTAGATGGCAGTGCCCGCTTCTTGTTGGCAGCGTCACCGCGAACGACCAAGCAGAGAAATGATCGCTTCGTACGTATAAAACTAAACTTGTTACCAAGTAGTTTGAGACAAATTAAAGCTGTCTAATCTGCCACCAAAAAAATAGAGTACTTCACGAAAAATTTAATACAAACTCAAACCTCATGAAAGCATTAGTTCTCACAGATATCGGTAAAACAGCCCTCCGGGATGTCGAAAAACCAACTCCAAAATCGGGAGAAGTTCTCCTTAAAGTTGGAATGGTCGGCTTTTGCGGTGGAGATCTGAATAGTTACCGCGGCCTTTTTCCACTGCAGGAATATCCGAATATTCTAGGCCATGAAGTTGGTGGGACGATTGAGGAATTGGGTGATGATGTTCCGGATGATATCAAAACCGGCATGAAAGTGACCGTTTACCCTTATCTGAATTGTGGCAAATGTATCGCCTGCCGCAAAGGTGCCCGAAATGCCTGCAAGGAAAATAAGACGATGGGTGTGCGTCGTCCGGGAGCCATGTGCCGATACATCACTTTGCCGTGGCAGGATGTATTTTCCTCAGAAAAATTATCCCTGCGGGAATTGGCTCTGGCAGAACCGCTAACTGTTGGTTTTCACTCAGTAAACCGTGCAAATGTCACTTCTCAGGATCGTGTCGCTGTGATCGGCTGTGGGATTGTAGGTCTGGGGGCCGTTGCAGCAGCAGTGGAAAAGGGAGCTGAAGTAATTGCAATTGATCTGGATGATGCCAAGCTGGAGATTGCGAAGAAAATCGGTGTGAAACATACCATTAATCCAAAACAGGTGAATTTACACCAGACCCTTCAGAAAATGACTACCAATGACGGTCCTGATGTGGTTATTGAAGCGGTAGGTAGTCCGGTCACCTATCGTCAAGCCGTTGAAGAAGTAGCCTTTACAGGAAGGGTAGTTTGTATAGGTTATGCAAAAGCCCCGGTGGAATTCAATACTTCCCTTTTTGTACAAAAAGAAATAGAAATTTTGGGATCAAGAAACTGCACCACAGAGTTTCCTGAAGTGATCAGCTACCTGGAGCAGGGGAAATTTCCTGTGAATGAAGTAATCAGCAAAGTGGTGACCATCGAGGAATCCGAACAGGCACTCGCTGACTGGGCCACAGATCAGCAGGGAATTATTAAAATTATGATTGATTTTGACAAAAAGTAAAATGATAAAATCCTGTGTAACAATTGCTCTGGTACCTCAAATCAAGTCCGGGCCGTGGATCTTCTGGGAAAATCTGGAAGCTGGGATAGTAGAAGCTTCCAAACTTGGATTTGATGCGATCGAGCTTTTTACAGCTTCTGCCCATGCAATTGAAATCCCAAAATTGAAAGGGCTTCTAGCTCAGTACAACCTGGAACTCGCTGCTGTGGGAACAGGAGCCGGAAAAGTAATTCATAGCCTGACGCTTACTGACCCTGATTCAGCGGTTAGAAAAAAGGCTATTTCATTCATTTCCGAGATGATTGACTTCGGTGCTGTTTTCGGTGCACCGGCTATTATTGGTTCTATGCAGGGAAATATACTCCCAGGAAATGACAGGGAGGAAACTATGTTTTGGTTAACAGATGGTTTGAATCAATTAGGAAAACATGCAGAATCAAGAGGGGTCACCCTAATCTATGAACCACTCAACCGCTACGAAACTAACCTGCTCAACACCATTGAATCCGGGTCAGAGTTTTTAGAGAGACTAGAAACCAGTTCAATAAAATTACTTGCCGATCTATTTCACATGAATATTGAGGAAGAGAACTTGGAAGAAAGCATATTGAACTGGGGTAATTACATCGGCCATGTTCACTTTGCAGACAGTAATAGAAGGCCAATGGGCTTAGGTCATACATCCATGAAGGAAATAGCAAAAGCGCTGAAGGCAATCCGTTACAATGGCTATGTCTCAGCAGAAGCTTTCCCTTACCCTAGCCCTTATAAAGCTGCCGAGCAGACGATAAAGGAGTTTAGAAAATGGTTTACTTGATTTGAGATTTTCGAACCTCCATCCTAAAACATCAAATAACCAATTGGAGTTACCCGGATCTTTCTTCTAACATCTACTTACGTAATACTACAAAATGAAGCGTTTCGCACTAACACTTGACCTTATTGACAAGGAGGAATCTATCAGAGAATATGAACAGCATCACGCTCCCGGGGCAGCCTGGCCAGAAGTAACCCAACACGACATCGATGCCGGAATTCTGAATATTGAGATTTTCCGGACAGGAAACCGCATGTTTATGCTGCTGGAAACGGTAGATGAATTTGATTTCGAAGAGAAGGCTAAATTCGACGTCTCCAATCCAAAAATTGCCGAGTGGGAAGAATTTATGTGGAAATATCAGCAGCCAATTCCATGGGCAAAACCTGGAGAAAAGTGGGTGCTGATGAACAGAATTTTCAAATCGGGCGAGTAATTAACAAAAATTGATTACTTATTTTCTTATTTTATACTCATTTTGCCAGTACACAAACTTTTTCCCAAATGATAGATCTTACAAAAATCTCTTTTGCAATCACCTTGCTTTTACTCAGTTCCAGTCTGGGGTTTGGTCAAAACACCATGAATCCTCCCAAAGGCTACGACCATGATATTGGAACAATGGTGTCCATGCTGGAGAATCTCAGAGCCAGGATAATTCACAGTACGCAAGAGCTCAACCTAGAACAAACTGATTTTCTCCTTGATGATAAAGCAAACCGTATCGGGGCGATGATCATGCATCTTGCCGCGACCGAAGTTTATTACCAAGCATACACTTTTGAAGGCAGAGGATTCAATGAAGAGGAAAAAGTGAAATGGGAAACCGCATTGAAACTGGGAGATGAAGCAAGAACTGAATTTGTGGGAAAACCAATTAAATACTACTTGGATATCTGGGCACAGGTACGTCAAAAGACCTTAGATACGCTCAAAACCAAAGATGATAAATGGTTTGCAGCTCTTGCAGAAGGCGGACAAACAGACAATCACTGGGCATGGTTTCATGTGATGGAGCATCAGGCCAATCACATGGGACAGATAAATATGCTTAGAAGTAGGTTACCAAAGTAAATAAACCTATTCCACACCTACTACAAAAGTCTTTTCAAATGCCAATCCGTCCTTTGTCAATCCCTCAACCCGCAGATTCATACGTTTCAGAGCTTGGGGGATTTTTACTTTAAAAGAATAAACTCCTTTGTCGCTTTCAGCATTTGCATCCCAGAAAAGCGTTGGTTTACTTTCTATCGGCTGATCACTTTCATTGCTGGTTGGGAAAGGGATATCCGGTGAAAAACCACGGATCTTAAACTGCTGAAATTCGGAGGGGTTAAAAGCTGTTTGTTCAATAGCTTTAAATCTGTTTCCCTTTTTAGTCGTAATCATAATCACCCCTCCCACTCCGGCCATTCCAAATGAAGCCGAATTGAAGGTGTAAACTTTAATGGATTCTAATTCCGCGGGAATAAAAGAGCTCATCAATAGATCAAACTGTTCATTAGATAAAAAAGGATACTGAGCACCGTCTATAATTAATAAAGGGTTGGATGCATTAAAGCCAAAATTATAATTGCCGATACTTTTCCCACCTCTTTTCAGCCCTAAATATCCAGCTAAGGCTTCAGGAGAAATGGTAGCCAGCCTATCTTCACCAAGCTCGCGGTCAGGTTCGCCATAGCCATAGTTACGTTCTTCCAAAGTTTCCACTTTCACATCTTCCTTCACAAATTCCTCCAGCATCATATAGTCATCAGTGTAATCAAAGCTCATTTCCCCATCCGCCCTTTGGTAAATCTGATAGGTAAGTTTGGGAAATGAACCTTTAAAATAGGGTTTTTCCCTTTCATTTAATTTAACTGATCCATAGTGCCTTTGCTTCGAATCCAATGCTGCAATTGATATAGTCGCCGTATCTGTGAAATACAAACCTGAAGCACGAAAATATCCAGAAGAATCGGTCTCTACAACCCCATAATCAGCCAAATTATCCCTTACAATTGTAATGGGATTAATTAAGGGATCCCGCTTCTTGCCTCTGTTAAATTGCCCATCCAGCGTGATCCCATATTCTACTTGATGATTGCCAAGGGTCATGTTTTTTGGTGGATCTTTTACATCAAGCCATTCCATTGCATTCAAAATACTCATCTGTTCAGCGACAGTTGAAACCAAATCAGCATCCGTTAAGGAGACTATAAACTGCGCATCTGTCAATTCTTCCGTTTCATCGAGAAACACTAGTTGAAATTCCATTTCTTTTAAGGTATCGCTAGAAATTATGGAGTCGGTCAATGTGATGGACAGATCCCGGAAAAGATCTGTATCAGAACTTGCCGCAGAACGAATATTTTCTTCTTTAGATAAAACGGGAAGTGCCCGAAGGAAAATATCCTGATCTGGATAATTACGCATCCATTGCGTGTATGCCCGCAGGAAATAATCCCCTGATTTAAGTTCATTTGGCAAAACAAAGGCTCCTGCAATCTTACCTTCTTTGATGGGAAAAACTTCATACTGAATGGCTTTTGAGTCTTTATCCATCAGGTCAACATACATAACTCTACTCAGCGTATCAGACATGATATCATTTTGATAGAGCATTTGACCACCTAACCAAACAGTCTCTCCTGGATAGTAATAAGGCTTGTTTGTACTGAAGTAGGGTTTCTCCCGAAGATTGTTCCATTGGGAAAATCTCATCAGGGAGCTATCAACTTCTGCCAAATAACTATACCTATTAAAATTCTCTGATGGCACATAATCATGCGGCAAAAACCTCCCCATCCGCTGCCTTCCTATGTATCCAGACAAAACAACCTGCGAAGGAACAACTGGAACACCACTTCGATCGATATCAAAATAGCCTAGAGGCGCAGAAACCCAGCTAACGGGGGAATAAACATCTGAATAATAATCATTTATCCAGAACTTCCCACTGTAATGAATTTCAGCATCAAAAGGCCATATGATTCTGTAATTCCCATTTTCCAAGGGTATTCTTTGAATTGAATCGGTAAATACCTGCTTTATAGATTTGTCGATTTCCTCGGAAAATACATTTGTACGTACCCTAAAATTATCAACGGGAAGTAATTCGAAAATCTGGAAACCTTCTTCATGTACCTTTGCCAACAAAACTGATTTTAACAAATGTCTAATTGACCCCATATAACTACTCACCTGGTTTCTCTCTACTTTGGCGAGTTCAACAGAATCAGTTAATTCCTGAGCGTCAAAAAACACAAAACCTAGGTAACTGGAGCGGTGGTGGTAAAAACGATAATCCTTTAAATAATAAGTCACATTATAACCCAAAGCATTGTTTACTAGCTGCAAAGGCTCCTGGGCAGTGGCATGAACGTAGTTGGGTCCGCTTACTTTTACCGTTTCGAAATCCAAAACCCAGGGATTCTTAATCTCAAGCTGAGAAGCAAAAGGATCATCAGGAAGAGCCAAGAAAACCTCCTTGAACCTTCGTAAATCCCGCTCCCATTTTTTATCCCTGCGGCTTTTTAACTGCACCTCACTGAGTATAGACTCAAAGGGTTTAAGACTAAAATCCACTTTTTTAGCACCAGAAACGCTGATATTGAGTGATCTGGTAGCCGTCTCAAACCCAACATAGGAAGCTACCAACTCTACAACCCTGGGTAAACTCCCACCAATGAAAAAATTGCCTTTATCATCCGTGGTACTTCCCAGCGTAGTATTGTTGATGAAAACATTAGCAAAAGGCAGTGGGTCACCCGTCTTTGCATTTTTTACCGTCCCGGAGATGATTTGGCCATTTGAAAAAAAACTTGACAGTAAAGCAACCGCCAATAACGCACACCTTAGCTGTGAAAAAAGTAGATTCATTTGGCTTAGATTGGGTTTAGCCTTTTAAGATAGCAGGTCGGCTTGAAAAATCTTATTCTGATTTAATTCATTTTCACAAAAGTTATAGTTTTCCTTCGCGTGAGGAATCAAATCAGTCCAGCTTCCTGAAAAGAAGTCCGATGCTGCTTTACGTGCCTTGAAAAAACCCCGGCTTCCCAGCAATCATAAAAAAACCGCTCCTTTTTAGAGCGGTTTCTGATTTTAATATCCAAGGATCTTCAACATACTTTCTTCCGATTGATCTTCGGAAAACAACCGGTGGGTAATCTTACCGTCCTCATCCCGGTCAATAAGCACATGCTTAGGTGCAGGGATGAGGCAATGTTGGATTCCTCCATATCCACCGAGAGATTCCTGATAGGCTCCGGTATGAAAAAAACCTAAGTATTGAACTTTCCTTTCCTGTGTCTTGGGGAGATAAATATTAAACTGGTGAGCTTCTGAGTTATAGTAATCCATGCTGTCGCAGGTCAGGCCGCCGAGGTTGATATTATGATACTCCTCACCCCAATTGTTCACAGCAAGCATGATGTATTTCTGGTTCAGCCCCCAGCTATCCGGCAATTGGGTAATAAATGATCCATCGATCATATACCAAAGCTCCTTATCATTTTGGAGTTTTTCTTCCAAGACAGAATAAAGGACGGCACCACTTTCTCCCACAGTATAGCTTCCAAATTCAGTAAAAATATTCGGCTCATCAGTGTTGTTTTTGCCACACATCCATTTGATGTTTTTTACAATTTGCTCAGTCATATACTGGTAATCGTAATCAAAGAAGACATTGGTCTTGATTGGCCATCCCCCCCCAATGTCCATAGTATCCAGTGTAGGGGCAACTTTTTTCAAATCCACATATTTCTGGATAAAACGGGTCAATTCAGACCAGTAATAAGCTGTATCCTTTATGCCGGAATTGATAAAGAAATGCAGCATTTTCAGACTTACATTCGGATTATCCTTAATCTTATCTTCATAAAGCTTGATAATATCATTATATCTCACTCCTAACCTAGAGGTATAAAAACCAAACTTCGGCTCCTCGTCAGCTGCAATCCTGATCCCAACCTGAAATGGTACTTTCACATGCTCCAGATAGTAATCTATCTCGGTCAGATTATCCAAAATCGGTACACAGTTCACAAAACCGTCATTGAGCAATCCCGTAATGTATTCCTTATACAATTCCCGCTTGAAGCCATTGCAGACGATAAAAGTATCCTTGGTGATTTTGCCTTCAGCATATAAGCTTCTCACCAACGGAATATCAAAGGTGGATGAAGTCTCTATATGAATATCATTCTTCAGAGCTTCATTGAGCACAAAACTAAAATGTGAAGATTTGGTACAATAACAATACGTATACTTTCCTTTATAATCATGCTGCTCCATCGCGTTCTTAAAGTACGTCTTGGCATTTTGAATACTTTCAGAGATTTTAGGCAGGTAGGTAAGCTTTAGAGGAGTTCCATAGGTATCAATGATCTCCATCATATTCACTCCATTGAAGAGCAGTTCATTATTTTCTACTTTAAATTCTTTGGTAGGAAAATCAAATGTCTGCTCTATCAGATCTTTATAGGTATTCATCAGCAAGGATAATTGGTGTTAAAGCCATGCAAAAATTGCTTTTTCTCAGGGTAATTCAAACGAAAAAGGGACAAATCCGCAAGGACTGTCCCAATATTAGTTAATTGTAATGATTTCTTAATTTATCAATCAATCCATCATTGAATTTTGAAGCAGGTACTGCTCTGCTTTGAAATGGTTCCTGTTGATGATTACTTCTTTTAATACGTTCTTGAATTTCACTTCCTTTTGAAGGAGCAAAATCAATTCTGCAAAGAAAAGAGATACATCCTGGTGGTTTGCCTGAGGATAGTGGAAATAAGCGGTCTTATCGGCTGCTGAAAATCTCAAGGATAAATTTTTTGGTTTCCCTGCTTCGCTCAATCCTCTGAAAAGCGGATATAGCCCTTCAAACCCCTCTTCAAACTGACACATTCCCTGCATAACCATACCGGATTTCTTATGGATGATCTTTACGATTTCCTGCTGATTGACCGAAACTTTCGAGAAGCCATTGGCTGAACTAAAAACCTGATCCAATGATGAGGATTTTGTTTGTGGTAATGCGCTCATAGGTGTGCGTTTTAAATTAATAACAGAACAAATATAGTCTTGTTTTTAGTATATTCCTATATTCCCTATAATTTTTATAGGGTTTTTGAGAAAATCTATTCTAGGGAGCTATCATCCCACTACTATAATTTCATTTCTACTAAACTATCCAAGGCCACGTTCAGCTCTGAATCGTCCTTTGCAAAGCAAAACCTAAGTATTTTGTGATCTATTTTATCAGAAAAGAAAACCGAAACAGGAATGCTTGCTACGCCAATTTTCTTGGTTAACCGCACCGACAAGTCATAATCCGATTCCCGGGTAAGATGTCCGTAGGATACCATCTGAAAGAAACTTCCTTGAGCAGGGGTAAATTTGAAAGGCGTTTTGCTCAATCCTTCACAGAACAAATCTCTCTTCTTCTGGTAAAAATCTGGCAAGCAAAAATACCTTGTAGGTTCTGACAGGTATTCAGCCAAAGCATATTGCAGAGGGGTCGCCGTGCTGAATGTTAAAAATTGATGGATTTTTCGGAATTCCGCGCTCAGGTATGCAGGAGCCAAACAATACCCAATCTTCCACCCAGTCACGTGGAAAGTTTTCCCGAAAGAACCACATACAAAAGTTCTTTCTTTCAGCAGTGGGTGAGTTAAAAGAGAAAGGTGCACTCTCCCATCAAAGGTGATATGTTCATACACTTCATCACTCACTATCAAAATATCAGTGTCCTGGACCAATTCAGCCAAGCTATCAAGATCCTGCTGAGTCCACACGTATCCACTTGGATTATGAGGCGTGTTGACCATGATCAACCGCGTCTTCTTAGAAATAGCAGCTTTAACCTTTTCCCAATTCATTGAAAAGTCCGGCAGACTCAGGGCGACAAAAACCGGAATCCCCCCATTCAGCTCTACCGCAGGGGCATAGCAATCATAGGCAGGATCAAAAAGAATAACTTCATCCCCTTTCCTTACAACTGCTGCCACTGCAGCATACAATGCCTCCGTGGCTCCCGAGACAACAGTTACCTCAGATTCTGAATCTAAGTCAACACCATGGACCAGCTTCGTTTTCTCTGCTATCCGCTCTCGCAAAACCGGAACCCCACTCATCGGGGCATATTGATTAAAACCAGCTTTCATGTACTTATTCACCAGCTCCAGCAACAAAGGGTCACAGTCAAATCCGGGAAAGCCCTGAGACAGATTAATCGCCCCGCAATCACTTGCAAGCTTTGACATAACTGTGAAAATCGTAGTACCTACTTTGGGAAGTTTTGATGAAATAACCATAGTTCAAAACTATTGATTTTGACATAAAAAATAGCGCAGGTAGTAAAAGTAGGGTTCCCTGCAAACAGGAATCTAAAATCCGAATCTTTGGTTTGGGTCCCTCAACATGGACCCGGTACAATGCAGTTTCCAGTCTGCTCTTACAATAGTTATATTCTGGTTTTTTTAGGGTAGTAAGAAAACTGCAATACGATTGGCACAGGTCTGGAGATTTAAGCCAGATGAATTTTTGCCATTTTTAACTACTTTTGCCTTGCTAATCCACCCAATATAACTTTAAAATCCACCGAAGAATGCGCGATATTAAACTAGTAGAAGTACGTTCAGAAATAGCTGCAGGCACCCGGGGAGCCAGTATGGGAGTAGATGCGCTGAAGATTGCCAGCTTAGATAAGAAATCGGACTTCTTCACTCAGTTTGACCCGATCAATGTACCCGATGCAAATAGTTACCTCTGGAAAGGAAATAACTTTCCGCATGCAAAATACATTGATGGGGTTTATCAGGTATTGCAAAATGTCTATTCTACCATTGAATCGCTGAGAATGGAAAAGAAATTCCCAATCGTTTTGGCAGGGGATCATAGTACCGCTGCGGGAACTATCATGGGAATCAAAGCAGCCGATCCAGACAAGCGACTAGGAGTGATCTGGATTGATGCCCATGCTGATTTGCACACGCCTTTCACTACCCCTTCGGGAAATATGCATGGTATGCCACTTGCAATGGTTGCCCAGCTAGATAATATCGATTGCCAGGTCAATGAACCGTCTGAGGACACCTTAGCTATCTGGAAAAAGATAAAGACCATCGGTGGTGACTTCCCGAAGATCGTCCCAGGTGATATAGTTTTCATCACTGTTCGGGACACAGAATCGCCAGAGGATCATTTGATAAAAAATTACGGAATCAAAAACTTCAGTACCCAGGAAGTTCGCTCAAGGGGAATAGAACAAATCGCCGCTGAAACCTTAGAAGTGCTTAAGGATTGCGATCAAATCTATATTTCATTCGATGTGGACAGCTTGGATAGCTCAATTTCCGTAGGTACGGGCACCCCTGTTCCCGATGGATTGACTGTGCAGGAGGCAATAGAATTAAATGTCAAACTTATCCAGGACAAACGTGTCTGCTGCTGGGAAATCGTGGAAGTTAACCCGACACTTGATTCCGAGAATGTAATGGCCGAAAATGCTTTCGAAATCCTTGAAGCAACTGTAAAAAGCCTGGTGGATAATTTTTAATGATATTTATCGGGCCCGCGGTAGAAAAAAAAGCGCTCATAATGGATGATATAAATTAAGATGTGGGTTGCTTTATTGAGATTATTAGTGGAAAGAAAATTAGTTTTGGAATTAAAATCGGTGGAAACATTGAATTGTACTCACGTTTTCCAGGGTCTTAACTATGTAAAACCTGGAAACTTCAACTTGGGTCTGCTCAGAAACTTTGATGTTTCCCTCCTTAACTATGGAATATAAAGGATTGCCCATACATACCCCAAAGTTTAAATAGAATAACATACAATAAATCAAGTGCGGCCTCTGCATTACCTTTTGTGCCCACAGCGGTTAGAAAAATATGACTATACAAGAATCAATACTCAGCGGCATTCAGCTTGCCTTCCAGAATATCTTCAACCATGATCTGCCGATGGAGCAGATCAGCCTTGCTCCTACACGGAAAGAGTTTGAAGGAACCTATACATTTGTTGTATTCCCTTACCTGAAGGTATCCAGGGCGACCCCGGAAGCTACAGCTAGTCTGATCGGTGAGTATCTCAAAGAAAATGTAGCTGAAGTAGCTAATTTCAATGTGGTCAAAGGTTTTCTAAACCTGGAACTCAACAACCTGATCTGGGTGGACATATTCCAAAAGCTTTTCGCCAACGAAAACCTGGGCCAGCTCCCTGCCAACGGTCAGAAAGTAATGGTGGAATATTCCTCCCCAAACACCAACAAACCACTTCATTTAGGTCATTTAAGAAACAACTTTTTGGGTTTTTCCGTCGCTAACATCCTGGAAGCAAATGGCTACGAAGTGATCAAAGCAAATCTTGTCAATGACCGGGGAATCCACATCTGTAAATCCATGGTGGCATACCAGCACTTTGGAAATGGAGAAACTCCGGAATCTTCCGGATTGAAGGGAGATCACCTGGCAGGCAAATATTATGTAATTTTTGATCAGGAGTACAAAAAGCAAATCGCTGAGCTTAAAGAAAAAGGACAATCCGAGGACGAAGCTAAAAAGAATGCCCGTTTGCTGATTGAAGCCCAGGATATGCTTCGCAAATGGGAAGCAAATGATCAGGAAGTAGTCTCTTTGTGGAAGCAAATGAATACCTGGGTCTACGCAGGATTTGAAAAGACCTATCAGCGAATGGGTGTAAATTTTGATAAATATTACTACGAATCCGAAACCTATCTATTGGGAAAGGACATTGTCGCTGAAGGTCTGGACAAGGGAGTTTTCTTCAGGAAAGAAAATGGCTCAGTTTGGGTGGATTTGACAGATGAGGGACTGGATGAGAAGCTCGTTCTCCGTGGTGACGGTACCTCCGTGTACATCACTCAGGATATGGGAACTGCAGATTTGAAGTACACTGATTTTGGGATAAGTAAATCTGTATACGTAGTTGGAAATGAACAGGATTATCACTTCGATGTCTTGTTTAAGATCATGCGCAAATTAGGCAGACCTTATGGTGAAGGGCTATATCATTTATCCTATGGCATGGTAGATCTGCCTTCAGGCAAAATGAAATCCCGTGAGGGAACTGTTGTAGATGCGGATGACCTGATGCAAGAGATGATAGACACTGCTGCCCAGCATACGAAAGAACTTGGAAAAATCGATGGCTTTAATGAAAAACAGGCTACAGAGCTCTATGAAACACTTGGCATGGGGGCATTGAAATACTTTTTGTTGAAAGTAGACCCCAAAAAACGCATGCTTTTCAATCCTCAGGAATCAATCGAATTCCAGGGAAATACGGGGCCATTTATACAATATTCCCATGCAAGGATTGCTTCTATTCTGCGAAAAGCTGAGCAGATTGGAGTAGATTATAAGCAGGTAGATTTCTCTACGCTCTCTAAGATAGAGGAATCAGAATCCAGCCTAATTTACTTGCTCAATGAGTTTGAAAAGAGAATATCTCAAGCTGGGTTGGATTATTCCCCTGCTATTTTAGCACAATACCTTTTTGATTTGGCCAAAGAATACAATAGATTCTATGCGGATCTTCCTATATTTCTGGAAAATGATCAAACCGTTCTATCTTTCCGCGTAGCTCTTTCTGCCCATACTGCGAAAACGCTTAAAAAGGGAATGCAACTACTCGGAATTGCTGTACCTGAACGAATGTAAGTATGAAATCAAGCATGGCGAAAACGTCACACACCAGGATGATTATTCGCCATGCGAGATTCCATATGGCCCTTAAAAGACAAATTATAATCATATGAAAAATCTAGTATTTCTAGGCTGTCTTCTTTTGCTGGTCAGTGCCTATGCCATCAGCAAAACACATGCTTCCAAATCCAAGAATAAGCCTGAAACCACCATGGCAAAGTCATTCTATGAGTTTAAGATGAAAAACCTTGACGGAAAAGAAGTGGACTTCTCTTCTTTCAAAGGAAAAAAAATAATAGTTGTCAATGTAGCTTCCAAATGCGGTTACACGCCTCAGTATGAAGCGTTGCAAAAGTTATATTCTGAAAACAGAGACAAACTTATCATTTTAGGGTTTCCAGCAAATAACTTTGGTGGCCAAGAGCCTGGCTCAAATGACGATATCAAGTCCTTTTGCTCTGAAAATTATGGGGTAACATTTCCGATGTTTGAGAAAGTATCAGTGAAAGGTTTTGACAAGCATCCGATCTATAGATGGCTTTCAGATGCCGAATTGAACGGATGGAACAATGAAGAACCTAGCTGGAACTTCTGCAAATATATTTTAGATGAAAAAGGCGAATTGATCAAATTTTTCCCTTCCAAAGTAGATCCTTTGGATCAGGAAATCATTGACATAATCAACGCTTAATCAGAAGCATTCCGACTGGGTGAAACGAGCTATTCAAACAAAAAAGGAAGCCTGGCTGCATGCAGTCAGGCTTCGTACATTACCCTTGGCACTGGCAAGCATTTTTGCAGGGTCTTTTTTAGCAGCATACAAGCAGGTTTTCCGATGGGAAATCTTACTGCTTGCATCGCTTACGACCGTCTTTCTACAAATCCTATCCAACCTCTCCAATGACTATGGAGATACCATTCATGGGGCAGACCACCAGGATCGCCAAGGTCCGGTGAGAGCTGTACAATCCGGGTTGATTTCTTTGCCAGAAATGAAGAAAGCAATGTATCTATTTGGTGCTTTAGCCTTGATTTCAGGCTTACTCTTATTATTTCTGGCAGTTCAGGATTGGGTACTTTTCGGGATATTCTTAGGATTGGGATTGGCAGCTATCTGGGCTTCTATTACTTATACTTCTGGTAATAATCCATACGGATATGTAGGATTTGGAGATATTTCCGTGTTTATCTTCTTTGGTCTATTAGGTGTATATGGTACATTCTTCCTTCACAGTCTGACCTGGAATGACTCCATCATTTGGATTGGGATAGCACTTGGCCTTTTCAGCGCAGCGGTCCTGAACATCAATAATATTCGGGATATAGAATCAGATAAAACAGCAGGTAAGCAATCCATTCCTGTGAGAATCGGCAAGAAAGCGGCAATATTTTATAACTGGTTCTTGATCTTGGGGGGTAATTATTGTCTGGTAATTTTCGCATTTATTACCGATGAATGGACTGCTTTACTAGCACTTGCTATTTTCCCGCTAATGATCAAGATTGGAATCAACGTCCAACGGGGCAAGGATTCCCAAGCTATAGATCCAAATTTAAAAAAGATGGCAATCGGCACCTTGGTATGGGTGATTTTATTTGGAGTTGGTTTGGTTTTTTTAGGAAAAAGCTGATAAAAGTCCTTTTCTAATCTTCAAATTTGAGGTAATTTGGCATAAAACAATAATCTCCGGTTATGACTAAAATACTTGTCCCTTATGATTTCTCAGAGCAGGCTCAAAATGCACTGGATTTCTCAACTGCCCTCGCCAGTGGTTTCGGCAATTTCGAGATATCACTCTTAAATGTCATAGAAGTTCCTTCTACTACCGGCATGGGTACAATGGGTGGCGGGGAGGTTATACCTGAAATGGAGAACCAGGTTTTCTTCATCGAACTGATGGATCGCCGCAAGGAGCAATTCAAAGAAATGGAACAGCGGTATGCCGGGAAAAATTATGGATTCAATACTAAAATAGTCTTGGGAAATGCCTTCCGAAGTATTGCCTCTGCCATTTCAAAGGAAGATCCTGATTTGGTGGTAATGGGATCTAAAGGTACCAGTGGGCTTGAAGAGGTTTTGATTGGAAGTAATACCGAAAAAGTAGTACGCACGGCCCATTGCCCCGTGGTCACGGTAAAGTCACAAGCTGATCCAACTGCAATCAGGAAAATTGTGTTCGCCAGTGATTTCCGTGAAGACCAAGATCAGTTGGCCGATCAGCTGAAAGCCCTTCAAAAACTATTTGATGCGGATCTGTATCTGGTAATAATCAATACTCCCGGAAGCTTTGAAACCACCCGGGAGTCTGCAGTTAGAATTAAAAGATTTGCCAATAAATATGCTATCGACCATGCTGTGGCAGAGATTTATAATTCCTATTCTGAAGAAGCTGGAATTGTAGAGTTTGCAGAAGATATTGATGCTGATCTGATCGCAATGGCCACTCATGGCAGAACGGGGCTGGCCCACTTGTTTACAGGAAGCATTGCCGAAAATGTCGTAAACCATGCAAAACGCCCTGTATGGACTTTTAAGACTAAATAATTCATCTAATACATAGCAATACCTACTCCTTGGGGTAGGTATTTTCATGAGATATGGCAAAGAAAAATAACGATTGGAAAAAGCGGGATGGTATGGTATACTCCACCAGCGATGATTTTGAATTCCAGAGTGGAAATGATGAAGCAGAAGAAACCCTGGCCGCCAATCGACAAAACCTTAAAGTACTGCTGGACAAAAAAGCCCGTGCAGGCAAGAAAGTAACCCTTATTGAAGGGTTCATCGGAAGCGATGATGATCTTAAAGAATTGGGAAAAATGCTGAAAAATAAATGTGGAGTCGGGGGATCTGCCAAGGATGGAGAAATACTTATCCAAGGTGATCATCGAGACAAGGTGGTCCAGGTGCTATTGGCGGCAGGATATAAAGCAAAGAAGTCTGGAGGATAAGACCAAAGGTTCTTTACCTAGAGAGCTAACTGATATTTTTTTTAGAGAAGTTTAGTGCACGACACCTTACTACTTTCTGCCGCCCTCGGGCTGAGAATTATCTCCAATCCTCTGGGGAATGTATTCCAAAAACAATTGACCCTTCAGGGAACACATCCATTGTGTGTTAACTTCCTTGCCTACCTCCTACTTGCGGCTGTATGTTTTTTGTCTTTAAGCTTTGTAGCAGTCAGTGAATTAAACAATGATTTTTGGCTTTATTCTGTCCTTGGCGGAATCTTCGGCGCGTTGGGAAATGGACTATTGATTAAAGCTCTCCATAAAGGGAATCTTTCCATTTTAGGCCCCATTAATTCCTATAAGTCAATTATAGGCTTGTTTTTCGGTATGCTTCTCCTGGGTGAAATCCCTAATCTGTGGGGAGTTTTAGGAATAGTGATTATAATTTACGGAAGCTATCTGGTGCTGGATACCACAGAAGAGCGCTTCACACCGGCTCTACTTCGAAACAAGGAAATCCAGTTTCGCATCGGTGCAATGGTTCTTACAGCTATAGAAGCAGTATTTGTAAAGAAAGTCATCCTTTCTTCCTCTCCTGCCCTAGCCTTTATTTCTTGGTGTTTTTTCGGTGCATTGTTTTCATTTATCCTCGTACTAGCTTTTCGGGTAAGCTTAAAACATCAAGTTGCGAATTTTAATAGAAGCACTTTCGGTAAGCTTTTTCTTTTGATTAGTTGCATCGGTACCATGCAACTTTCTACCAACTTTGTACTTAATCGCATGGATGTAGGCTATGCGCTTTCGCTTTTTCAACTCTCCATACTTGTGAGTGTACTATTTGGCTATAGAATTTTCCAAGAAAAAGACATTGGAAAAAAAATCATCGGATCGGCAATTATGCTTGTGGGATCAGCCGTACTTATCCTTTTCAATTAACCCCAAAGGGAACCTAAACTTAGCTCGACATCTCAATCCCTATTCAATACTGAATCGGATCAAAAAAGAGTGTCGCTATCAAAAATGAAATCACTGATATAACAAATCCGAACATAAAAATATTATAGCTCTTTCTGAGCATTCGATACTTCTCTGAAAGCACTTTACCCAGGTAATAAACATCCGTAATCATGCTGTCATATAGGTAGTTCCCATCCTCCATCAACGCATGCATTCCTCCCTTATAAGCTGAAAGTGACATTTGATGAAAATTTCCGAAGTAAAGGAGATTCCCTTGTTTCTTGTCAATATCCTCTTTAGTCACCACCCCGGTGGACACCTTGGGTCTGGTAGCCAAAATAGCAAAAACCATCGCCGTAAGGCAGGTAGCTACCAGCAGAAATGTAGGAATCATATAATTGGGATACTCCTCCAGCTTACGGACTAAGACTGTCACTACTATGGATAAAATTATTGAATTCACAGAAATCATGATATTGGCTTTGTTGTCCGCCAAAGCGGAAAGCTGTAAATGGTTTGTAGAAGTAACACGGAACATCGTCTCTACACCCCGTTCTGACTTCTTTTTGTCCTTTTTATTTTTCTTTCCCTGCGAACTGCTTTCCTTCTCTTCTAGCGATTCTTCGATTTTCATTTCAATAAGTTTCAAGTTTTTCTCTTTGCCGGGCTGAAGAAATTTCCTTGCATACTCAGTATGGTAACGGTGCGACAACATAAATACCTGACTACTTCTCAACCAATCACTAAGCGGAACTTTCCCATACCCTAAATTTTCCTTTTCTTTTTTCAATAAGAGCGTTTGCTCATAAAACTGATCCGAACTCAAATGGTACAAATCAGCATCACAAATTATTTCTTCCAGCAGGTTTTTGGGATTCTGTGGAATTCTGGTAGCCAGAATAAGGGATTTTATCCGATCCACACGTTCCTTGCTAATCCCCACTTGGATCAAGCAATCCTCGGCCATCTCGGCTCCGCGGATTTCATGTCCCTCGCCCTCCCCCTCCCAGTATCCTATATCATGCATCCATCCTGCAAAAAATAAGTCATCCTTTTCTTCTTTCCCTAACTTGTAGTAATCACCTATCTCGTTGACTTTCTCCACGATCTGCAAGGTATGATCTAGGTTGTGATAGCAAATTTCCGACTTTTGCCGATTTTCAAACATTTTCCTGATCCGGGATTCAAATTTTACTAATTGTTTATCCACTGCTATTCACTTATTTTGAGTAATACTAAATTCAAGTTAATTGGTTCAGATTGAATAATGATGCATTACTATCAGATATTAATTATCCTTCTATTATTAACAGGTCAATGTGGCACAACTGGGCCGGAGAAGATAAGTAGACCTTTCCCCGATGGGTACAATCTGGAAAATTTTCAAAAGATCATACTTCAGGATGATATGGAAGAAGTTTCCGGATTAGAATGGGTTGAAGAAAACAAGCTTTGGGCAATTGAAGATGAGTCATCTATACTCTATAATCTTGATCCTGAAACAGGCAAAATCCTTAAAAAGAAGAAATTTGCCAAGAACAAAGATATTGAAGATTTGTTGGTAACAGACAAGGTTGCCTGGGTTCTACAAAGCAATGGCACACTCTACGAAGTCACTTCCCCGCTCAGCAAAAATCCAAAAACTACCGAACATCATTTCCCAGTCAAAAAAAAGAGGGATATTGAGGCAATAGTTGCTTCCAAAACAGAACCTTATCTATATATTATTTGTAAAGCTTGTAAATGGGACGTAGGTCCTGAACAAGCTTCTATTTTTAAGTTTGACCTGACTACCAAAAGCTATGATTCTATTCCATTCACTGCATTGAAAAGAGAAGACATGCAACCGTTGCTAAAGACCAAAAGGGCAGAACCATTAAAAATACAGCCCTCTGCGGCGGCATGGCATCCGATAGAGAATCTAATTTATATTCTTTCTTCCAGTGGTAAATGGCTATGCATTACTGATACGGATTTCACCCCGAAAAAAGTATACAGACTTGACCCCCGACTTTTCAAACAACCTGAAGGGATTACATTTGATCAAAAAGGCAATATGTATATATCAAATGAAGCCCAGGACGGCAATGCCAACATTCTTAAATTTTCTTATAATCATCCATGAAGAAATTTATTCTGCTTCTGGTTTTTAGCATGCAGTCATCAATTCTATGGGCTCAACAGGAAGCTTCTCTGAAATTCCGGATCTACTTGATCGGGGATGCTGGAGAAATAGAAAATGGACATCATCCTGTGGTCGAAGACGTAAGTGATAAGCTTCAATCTGATGAAAGCATACCTTCACATATCATTTTCCTAGGTGATAATATTTATCCTAAAGGAATGCCTGACCCAGAAGACAATGACAGGGCGGAAGCCGAATGGATATTGAAAACCCAGCTAGATCTATCTCAGTACCTAAGTGGTAAAATCTGGATGGTGCCCGGAAACCACGATTGGGCGCGAGGAAGGTCCCAAGGCTGGAATGCGGTATTGCAAGCAGAAGAATATGTACAGGAAAACTATCCTGAAGACAAAGTCCTGTGGATTCCAAGTGGTGGCTGTCCAGGCCCAAGTGTATTCGAATTGGACGCAGAGACGATTCTTGTCACTTTGGACAGCCAGTGGTGGCTGCAACTAAAAGATAAACCAGGAGAAGATTCAGATTGTGATTACAAATCAGAGGAAGAGATCTTGGCAGCCCTAGGCTATATTCTTGAAGAAAATCAGGATAAAACCATCCTTGTGGCAATGCATCATCCGCTCCGATCTTACGGTCCTCACAATGGTGCCTATAGCTGGAAAGACCATATCTTTCCCCTGACAGCTGTCTCGCCCAACCTATATATCCCATTGCCGGTGATAGGCTCCATCTACCCCTTGTACAGAAGTTGGTTTGGCGATATTCAAGATCTTCGTCACCCAAAATATGAGGCAATGATCAGTGCATTGGATAGGATTTTTGATAACCATCCCAATGTGATAAATGTCGCGGGACACGAACATGGCCTGGCATATACGCGTGAGGACAATTTACATTATGTAATCAGCGGAGCCGGAGCAAAAAACACATATATCAAAAAGAACAATTCTGCAGATTTTACTTATCCTTTACAAGGATATGCCGTGTTGGACTTCTATGATAACCATGAAGTTCTAATTACTTACTTTGACCCAATGAAGGAGGAACCGCTGTATGAGGCACAATTGGTGAAACCTTTTGCAGATAATGTGTCGGAATTGGAGATGTTCAATCGTACTATTCCCAAGGAAGTTACCCGACCGGTTTCAACCCAATATCTACATGGTCAAGGGTATTATAGATTCTTGGGGAAAAACTATAGGGAAACATGGGCCACTCCTGCCACTTTCAAGGCAATTGACCTAACTACGGCAAATACTGGATTGTCCATCATCAAGAAAGGAGGCGGTTTGCAAACCCATTCCTTAAGATTGGGCAACAAAGAAGGTAAGGAATATGTGATGCGCTCTGTAAACAAATATCCTGAGAACGCCCTTTCCCCTGAACTTCGTCAGACCATCGCCAAGCAGGTAATACAAGATCAAATATCTTCCTCACACCCTTACGCTGCGCTGGCGGTAGCCAGGCTGGCTGATGAAGTGGGGATAGTTCATACCAATCCCAAGATCGTGTACTTACCCGATGACCCGCTACTTGGAATTTACAGAAAGGACTTTGGAGATGAGTTATACCTTTTTGAAGAGCGGGAAATAGCAGGAAAAGACGCTCCCGAAAATGTAGAGTTTTTCAGCACGGACAAAATGCTCAAAAAAATCCATGGTGACAACGATCATCAGGTAAAGCAAAAAGAAGTCCTGAAAGCCAGAATATTTGATTTTTGGATAGCGGACTGGGACCGACATGATGATCAGTGGAGATGGATCGGGGAGAAAGGAAAAAAAGGATGGGAGTTCACTCCTATGCCCAGGGACAGAGATCAGGCATTTTTCGTGAACCAGGGGATTTTCCCGAAAATAGCCAGTCGCAAATGGGCAGATCCTAGATTTCAGGGATTTGATTATGCCCCTCCCCGCTTTGTATCTGGATTCATGTTTAACGCTAGGTATTTTGATCGCAGCTTCCTCAACGAACTAGACAGGAAAGATTGGGAACAAGCATTGGACAAAATCATACCAAAAATGACAGAGCAAGCGATTTCCGATGCTTTTGTGGACTGGCCAGACACCATAGCTTCGAAAGATGCTCCCGGGATTCAGGCAAAGCTCCGCCAACGAAAAACATGGCTAAAGGAAGAAATGCTCAAGCATTACGCATTCCTTTCTAAGAATGTGGATGTCGTCGGCTCCAATAAAAACGAAGAATTTGACATAACCTACCGCGAAGATGGTAGGATAAAGGTAGAGGTGAGAAAAATCGATAAGTCTGGGGATTTGGAACAGAAACTTTACGACAGAACTTTCCTTCCTGACGAGACCGAGGAAATCAGGCTCTATGGATTAAAAGGCAACGATACTTTTTATTTCGAAGGAGAAGGCCCAGGTAAAATCAAAGTAAGGGTAATTCCCGGTACAGGGGAAAAACTGGTTGACGACCAAGGCATCACATCAAAAAAGAATACACTCATCTACCAAAACCGTGAAGAAAAGTTACCCATGGATCTGGGTAAAAGTGTAAAAATCAATTATGCTCCTTCCCTCTCTTATTTAACTTACGACCGGAAGGAATTCAAGTATGATAAGCTGATGCCCTTGGCCTCTGTAGCAATTAACAAAGACGATGGCCTATTCTTGGGAGCTGGAGTCCTCTGGGAAAAACATGGTTTTAAAAAAGAACCTTTTGCTGTACGCCAGTCCATAGTAGGCAATTACGCCATTATGTCAAATGCTTTCAACATTGAATACAATGGTCATGCTGTGGATTTATTGGGGAATCTTGATCTGGTGTGGAAGGCAGATGTAAGAGCTCCGGATTATGCTTATAATTTTTTCGGTATCGGAAATGAAACAGAATATAAGAACGAGGTTTATGAGATAGATTATTACAGAGCACGATTTAGCTGGTATGAGCTATCCGGCGGAGTACAGTCCAAGCTAGGAGAAAGCGGCAGTTTTACTGTAGGACCGCACTACCAGGTATATCGTTTTGATCCGGATGACAACGAGGAAAAGTTTATCACATCTACCGAAAGTGGGCTAGATCAGGCAAACTTGGATAAAGCAAAATTTTACAGTGGTTTGTCTACCAAAATGGTTTTTGACCGAAGAGACCATAAAGAATTACCTACCAGGGGATTATACTTCGAAGGGCAGGCAAAAAGAATGTGGGGGCTAAATGATTATTCCCAAAATTTCACTAGGGTCGATGGAGAACTCGCCTTGTACTGGTCATTCCGCTACCCATCTAGGTTAGTTTGGGCTACCAGATTCGGTGCCGGCAAAAACTGGGGAGGTTTTGAATTCTTCCAGGGACAGACACTTGGCGGGCTGGATAATCTCCGCGGATATAGAAGATATCGCTTCAATGGGGATGCAGTGGTTTACAACAATACAGAAGTCCGAATCCGGATGTTCAATCTGAAAACCTATATACTTCCAGCTACCGTAGGGATATTGGCTTACAATGATGTAGGGCGTGTTTGGATCCAAAATGAAAAATCCGATGAATGGCACAATTCTTTTGGCGCAGGGATTTGGCTGGCACCCTTAAATCAGGTTGTGGCAACGCTCTCGTTAGGTTTCAATGAGGAAGAGTTCCTACCCTTCTTTACCTTCGGATATCAGTTTTGATGAACGGCCAATTGCAGGAGAGTTTTTTGGAGCAATGGCTACCCGAATAGCTTTTAACCCGTGAACGCCCTGCATCTCTTCCAATTCAAGCTCCTCGATTTGATCTTGCAGCTTTCCTTTGTTCTGTAGATAATTTATAAAGTCCCTGTACTCTCTGGCTTCCCGCTGTTGAGAATAGACTATGGCAATTTTACCGGGCTGAACCAATCGCTCATGGGTTCCCACCACAAGGGCTTTGTCTATACGTTTTTTCATGATCTCATAACGGATATTATAGGCACCTTCCACATCAAACTTTCGCTCATCCAAGCGAAAACTGATTGAAATAGGCGTGCTATGGACTAGAATAAGCTGAGTCACTTCAAGCGCATTTTCCAATTCAGGCTTTTTATCCTCAATAAGATGGAATACTTCGATCAAACTCTGTAGTTGCCAAAGTCTTAAGTTTTTCAGATATATGAGATCAAACTTCCGGTCCTTCACCAAAGACTGGCCTATGTAAATATTATATTCTATGCCATCAGTTTTAAATTTTTCAAAGTAGTGTGGAAAAATCTGCTGGATTTTCTGCTCTTCCGAATCCATAAAGGACGCTACAGTCTGATTGATTAACTGAAGGCTTTTTTCGAAGGCTTTTCTATGCCTGCTCTCTACCTGAAGCTGCCGATCCAAACTATCAAAATAAGCCTGTACCTCTCCTTTTAAATCCCCATAAGTTTCACTTAGATGGATAAAAGTGGGTTCTAGCTCGTGTTGAAAAAATTCAGTA
This sequence comes from Algoriphagus resistens, assembly GCF_001442615.1. Taxonomy (GTDB): domain Bacteria; phylum Bacteroidota; class Bacteroidia; order Cytophagales; family Cyclobacteriaceae; genus Algoriphagus; species Algoriphagus resistens. The sequence goes on from NZ_LMXN01000002.1 coordinate 469,934, forward strand.
ATCCTAACTTCTTCCTCACTGAGCAAAATCAAATTGATCCGGCGCTTATATTCTTCAATTTGATCGATAAGACTGTCGAGTAACGGCAGGTAATGCAAAGAACCGGCAAGAGTCAAAATAGCTTTTCCTTTATCCAACTGGATAACGAAATCATCATGTATCGCCTTATTTCTCTCAATGGATGAGTTTTTGATATCTATTGCAGCATACAGGGGATATACATCCTGAAACAGAATAGGTTTGATTTCAGGACTCTTTCCCTCCTCTTCATTAAGGACATAATCCAAAGCAATTTCATCGAATTTCCATTCTACCACAGGGTGTATTGCGGTGAAATTTTTTCGTATAATAGCCTTAATCCTGTAATCCAGGTTTTCCGCTTGCCTGTTCAATGCCAATGAAAGAGAGGGGGCCAAGTGATCTAGAGTATGAACCATCATTGGATCAAAAGTTCCTTTTTCGAAAGAACATATCTCCAGCACTCCAACCAGGTTGCCATTATGCCGCAATGGGTACAGAATTACTTCTTGCAGTCCCATTTCGACCATACGGTTTACCAGCGTCAAATCATCTATTGTATCTTGGATATCTTTTAAAAAAACCGGAGTTTTCACCTGAGAGAGAAAATCCATAATCGCATGGTAAGGCTCATCACTACCGGGTGTCAACAATTGGCGAATCAAATAGCTATAGGCCAACCGACTCTCTGACATAATTATTCTGCCTGAAATATTTTGCAGAACCGCCAACCCAACTTTTAGACCACCTAAACCCAAAAGACTTTTGACCGAATCCTCTACAATCTCCATGAACTCTTCTGAACTCACCTGGTCTTGCTTAAGAACGGCTTCATTCAACGTTGCCACACTTTGGGCCACAGTTAAATCAACCGCTTCCATTATAATAAAACCATGAAATTCGAAAAGCTCCAAAGGAAGCATTTTCTGAAGGCGATCCAGATCAAACTGGCATATATCATTTCTCTCACATAATTCGGACGAATTGGGAATCTCAGGCAAAGTATCTTTTGCTATTACCCGTACAAATTCCGCATTAATTTGGATCTGGTAGTGCTTATTTACTCCGTCTGCTCCCCTGAATTTAAATATCATCGGAGGAAATTGATTTATTTTCACTCCGTAGAACTGATGTAAAATCATGCTATACACATGGACCAATTTGTCAAATGACACACGCTCAAGGTTAAGGTCTTCGGGCATGTTTATTCCTCCTTCTTTGTTTAAAAATTGTGCCCTGAAGGCAGGAGTGGCATAAACAGGATTATATTCAAACGGTTTAGACAAGGCCATAATCTTCTTATCCTCATGGCCTAATAGCGGAAACAAGGAACTGAGAATCATACCAAAACCCAATCTGTTTTGATCGGTATCCAAAATTTCACGATCAATATTGGATTCCAGCAACTGTGGGTATTTCTTTATTCGATCTAGGTAATCATGATATAGACAAGTGCTCGGATGGTCATTGTCTGCAAGGGCTTCCCATCTTTCTATCAAAAGTTTAAAGTCAAGAAAAGAGCTCTTAAAATCCAGCTTAAATTTGTCAAGTGTATCCATTTTCAAATTATCAAGTAATTGAAAATACCTTATTTCTGACAGATAAGTTCAATATCGCAAGAAAATGCACAAGTTAGGACTGTGAGGAAGGTAATGTTTAAGGATAATTACAGCTACGCCAACTACATCTCCTTAATTTCAGCATAATTAAAGGAGCAAATTTTACTATATGCTAATTGGCCATGTACCCTAAAACCCACTACATATCCTGTATTTACTGGAGGTTGCTTAAGCAGTTTCGGCCGATATCCTATTTATCCATCAGTTTTTTACCTAAGTCTAATTTCTCTCTCAGGATGACTTAAATTACTTACTTACCTCTTCCGGACGCAACGCCTCCTCAAGATTCCTTACATCGACACTCACTTTCATCTCCTGCTCACTTCCACTATATACAATACCTTTGAGTGGAGTCACATCAGCAAAATCCCTTCCCACTGCTACTCTGATGTGCTGATCATTCACCAATAGATTATTCGTAGCATCAAATTCTACCCAATCGTGCCCGGGAATATATAACGCAATCCACGCATGGGAAGCATCTGCACCAATCATCTTGGGTTTGCCTGGAGGAGGCAAAGTCTCCAAATATCCACTTACATACCGAGCAGCCAATCCGATCACACGTAAGCAGGCAAGGGAAAAATGTGCAAAATCCTGACACACTCCCTTTCTGTGTTTAAATACTTTTTCTAGTGGAGTACTGATATCTGAGAAGCCAGGCGTAAACGCGAAGTCACGAAATATTCGGGTATTCAGATCCAACATCGCTTCCATAATAGGCCTTTCAGGTGTAAAGGACTTCAATGCATACTGACCTACCCCTTCCACAAATTGAACATGGCTCGATTCCAGGTAGTACTGCCTGACATCCGCAGAAGTTTCAGTAGTATGAAGTACATCGACTACTGCCTCCCACGGCATAGTCTCAGCCGGGTCTATTTCCATCCAGGACGGAGAAGAGAGGGATACCAAGCTTTTGGAGGTTACATTAAGATTCTTATGTGATCTTTCCACAGAAAAGTACAGGTACTTGTTTCCAAAAAAGTCAACCCGTTCTATTTCTGAACTTGGCTTTGGGCTTATTTCACAGCTGTATTCTTCCACATGCTGAAATGGAAGGTTAGCAGGAATCTGAAACATCAGATTGTGGCAAAGGGTCGCCGGGAATTCGTAGATGTAATCTGTAATATGTGTGACTTTATAGTTCATATGAATATAATTTGTCTTTTAAAGGTCATATGGAATCTCGCACGATGCATAATCATCCCACTGTGTGTCTCGCTCCCGTCATGGGTATTTCATCTGATTATAATTGTTTTAAAATGGTCAGATGGAATCTCACATGCATTATAATCATCCCGGTGTGTACTTTTAAGTCATGTTCGATTTCATATTTCAGGCATTAGGGAGGATTGGATCATACTATATCTGGAATCAGTATGACTGAAATATTTCTCGTAGATCGAATCAGAAGTTTCATGCAAAAGCCTAATTATTTGATCCAGAATAGATTTTAATTCATCAAATTCATGGGTCAGTTCATCAGGCATGGATATAATGCCCATATCACATAGCCTGATTTTTGTGATTGCTTCCAGTAATTTCTTTCGTTCTGGACTGAAAAGCTCCTTTTCCTCCTGATTTGGAAGTGTTTTTAAATGATTGTCTATTTCCAACAGTTGGAATATCAGAGACCGTGGGTTGTCTTCATGCAAAATCAGCAGACTTAACACACCGTGCATTTCCAGATTGGATCGGTATCGATAGCGGTAAGTGACCAAGCTTTCATTGCATCGTAAGGTATCTTCCATTAATTCCTTATTGGATTCAATGTCAAAAGACTTGCTGAGCATTCCTTTTAAAATCAGACAGTTATTGGCCGCAGACTCTATAAACCTACCAATATTCAATAAATGCCAGGTAGATTCACGGGTCATATTATCTATATTGAGTCCGTAAAAAGCCATTAATTTCACCACCATATTATCCAGGCTTTGATACGCCTGCATAAGAGAAGCATCTGACTTGCGCATGCGGGAAAGCTCTTCCGAAATACTGTCCAAAATCCTCCATGTATCCAAACTTAGCCTGTCCCGGACTGAATAGGCGTTTGTAAGAAAGGACTGGATTGAATACGCCAAACTGCCTGTTTTATTCAGATCATGAACCAATGCAAGCAATTCTGGCTCTGGATTTTTCAGATTCTTTTTCTCAGTAAATCCAGGTAATGCCCCAGTCATGACGGTAAGCGTCTGCAACAAGGTGCTAAGCACAGGATTCTCCTGAATATGAATATCTTCGTCAGCTTCGTTATACGAAAGCAGGGTCATCCGCATCAAGCGTACGGCATAGGCAGATCTTTCAAGATACCTTCCTAACCAAAACAAACGCTCTCCTGTACGGCTAGGCAAAACATTCCGCATCAATGGCTGGGTTTTCATAGCCTTCACAGCGGGAACCGTGACTTCTTTTCCCTTTCCGAGTACCCAGGTATCCTTGCTGATTCCGCCTGTCTGGTTCGATACCAAAAAGGCTCCCTTCTCCGGAGAACTTCTGGACAATCCACCAGGCATTACTTTGTAGCTTTTATTTTCCGAATCGGCCACTACATAGCTTCTGAATACAGCATTTCTGGCTTCCAACTTATTATTGATCCATGATGGTGTGGTTGAGAATTCTACCATTTCTTGTCCCACGTACATATATGGGCTTCGGCGAATTTCCCGCTTAAGAGCTTCCAGCTCAGCTTTGGACAGGGCACCTCCAAAAACAGATTTCTTTTGGGTTCCCCGATAAATATTCCGGATCACCAGCGTGTCTATTTTTTCAAATACATATTTCATTTCCTCCGGCTGACCACACCACCAAGTGGCTACAGAAGGCAAAATCAAATCTTCACCCAGCAAGCGGTTGCATACTTCGGGCAAAAAAGCCATTAAACCTGGATTCTCCAACACCCTGCATCCCAACGGGTTAATCACCAATACCTTCCGCTGCCTTACGGCTTCCATCAATCCCACCACACCTAGATGCGAATCATTTTTATACTCCAAAGGATCACAAAAGACATCATCCACACGACGGATTATGACATCCACCTTTTCCAACCCCTTAATGGTTTTCAGCCACACATAGCCATCGCTCACCGTAAGGTCTTCACCAAAAGCCAGTGTAAATCCCATAAACGAGGAAATGTAAGCATGCTCAAAAAATGTCTCATTTGTGGGACCTGGAGAAAGTAATACTACCCTAGGATTTTCCTTATTATTTGTGGTAAGGTTGCTTAATGTGTTTTTAAAGGTCTGATAATAAGAAGTGATTTTCCGGGCATGATTTTCACGGATCAACTCAGGAAAAACACGGGTCATAGCTGCCCTGTTTTCGAACGTATAACCGGCACCAGAAGGAGCATCGGTACGATCATGAAGCACCCACATTTTACCATTTGGTCCACGGGCCAAGTCGGAAGAATACTGAATGAGCTGCTGATCTCCATCCAATTTGATATGATGGGCCTGCCTGAGAAATCCACCGTGATTATAGATCAATTCGAAAGGAATGTGTCCTTCCTTAATCAACATCTGATCACCGTATAAATCACTGAGAACTAGATTCAACAACTCAGTACGCTGAAGGAGCCCTTTCTCAATCCCCTCCCACTCCTCTCTGCTGAATACCATGGGAACAGGATCCAAGACCCAAGGCCTGTTCATGCCATTGGGATCACCATAGACATTGTAAGTCACTCCGTTTTCACGCAGCTGGCGGCCCACCTCCTCATGAAATTGTCCCATTCGATCTGGACCGATTTGGTCATAATATTTTGCCAATCGTTCCCAATGGGGATATATTTTACCTTGGTCGGTTGCCATTTCATCCAGAAACGGCGCATTATTGAACATTTTGTCAATAAGATAAGACTCAATCATGCCTCAAAATTGAACTAATAACTCTGAAATTATAAACAATTAGCGCTTTTTATATCTTCTAAGGTCCATAGTATATGGAAATTCAGGATTAATAATTTCAGGAGAGTCATCATAAGTGGTTTCCACATTCATTTTGGTAATATACCTGCCTGATTTCTGCTCATCTTTTAAAGTTTTCGGCGGCACGGAGACCGGATTTATTGTATGACCAAAGTCAAAAAAACGTGAAATCCTCCGGGACTCTGCTTCATTACTGTTTATAGGGAAATTATCGTAACTTCTTCCCCCGGGGTGAACCACGTGATATTGGCATGCTGCTACCGACTTCTTAGTCCAGGTATCATATAAATCTATAACCAAAGGCGTATCAATACCGATGGTCGGATGCAATGCTGAATAAGGCTGCCAAGCACGATATCGTACGCCTGCTACATACTCCCCTTGGATTCCAGTATTTTTCAACGGAATTCTATATCCGTTGCAAAGCAAATGGTATCGTGAATCTGTCAACCCTGAGATTTTCACTTGTAATCTTTCCAGAGAGGAATCTACATAACGGGCTGTCCCTGTGCTGGACATCTCTTCGCCGAGTACATGCCAGGGCTCAATAGCCATTTTCATATCAATATGAATATCATCCACTTGAAGCTCTCCAATGAAAGGAAAACGGAAAGAGAAGAACGGATCGAACCAGGCAATGTCAAAATTGTATCCAGCCCTTTTGAGGTCATTTACAACTTCTTTCATATCCTTCTCACAATAATGTGGTAGTAGAAACTTATCATGCAACGATGTGCCCCAGCGTACAAGCTTATGATCATAAGGCTCTTTCCAAAACCAGCTCATCAATCCTCTGATCAAGAGCAACTGCACCATACTCATTCTATAATGGGGAGGCATGTCAAATCCTCGGAATTCCAATATCCCCAACCTACCACTGCTAGAATCCGGAGAATAAAGTTTATCGATACAAAACTCTGCCCGGTGTGTGTTGCCTGTAATATCCACGAGCAGGTTCCTGAAAATTCTATCCACCATCCAGTACGGTATTTCATTTTCCTTTCCTGCTGGAACCTGCTGGAATGCCAGCTCCAATTCATACAGCATATCGTCCCTGCCTTCATCCACTCTAGGCGCCTGACTGGTTGGGCCAATAAATTGAGTAGAGAAAAGGTAGGATAATGAAGGATGATGTTGCCAATAGGTAATGAAACTTCTCAACACATCCGGTCTTCTCAGGAGCGGACTGTTCTCAGGCGAGGAGCCGCCAAGGGTGATGTGATTTCCGCCACCTGTTCCTGTATGTTTTCCGTCTACATTAAATTTTTCACTGATGAGCCGGGATTCACGTGCTTTTTCATAAAGTATCCCATAGTTAGTAGTGATTTCCTTCCAGCTTTTTGAAGGCTGGATGTTCACCTCAATTACTCCCGGATCAGGGGTGATCATCATCTTTTCTATACGTTTATCCGAAGGTGGATCATACCCTTCTATCAAAATCGGCATTTGTAGCTTCTCTGCCGTACGTTCTACCGCACTGACCAAATCAAGGTAGTTCCCAATAAGATTGAGCGGAGGAAAAAACACAAACAACTTTCCTTCCCGTACTTCCACTACCAGAGAAGTCTTGAAAATTCGCATGGAATTCTTGGGTGCGACTTTAAACTCTGTTGATTTAATCTCTGCATCGGGTAATGCAGGAACTTCAGCAAACAGATCGGTTTCTGGCTTAATCGGCTCCTTGTCAGGAGGAGTAAACTCAATTGAGTCCAGCGGTAATCTTAAGCCTGCAGGAGAATTACCCGGTACGAGGAACAAATCTTTGCGTCTGAATCTCCAGCGACAGCTTTGCCATACATTATCTTCCAAATCCCACTCTAAGGGTATTGAAAATGCCACTGGTTTATCCAGGCCCTCGTTGAGCAATTCTGCCAACTTCTGCCGCTCAAGAGGCGATTTTAAATCATATGCATAGGGATCTATATTTACAGGGACTTTTCCCTCCTGCCAAATAAAATAGAACGGATCTTCATATAAGGGTGTCAAATTGGATTTGTCAAGATTGAGCTGTGAAACCAGTTCAGCCATAAACTGTTCGGCATTCTTAATACCCATACCATAATCCTTTGACAGATCAGCCATCAGGGCATCATTATGCCACATCGGCTTTCCGTCTTTTCTCCAGAAACAGGCAAGTTTCCAGCGGGGCAGAGGTTCTCCGGGATACCACTTTCCTTGCCCATATTGCATCAGGGCTCCGGTTCCGAATTCTCCTTTAAGTTTGTGAAAAAGTGTATTGGAGAGATTTCGCTTATGTTCTCCATCAGCCGTTGAGTTCCACTCGGGAGCATCTTGATTATCGACTGAAACAAAAGTTGGTTCCCCTCCCATCGTAAGCCGTACATCATTGGCAACCAAATCCTCATCCACAGTATCTCCTACAGCGAGAATTTGCTCCCACTGCTCCTGAGAATAAGGTTTGGTTACCCGCGGTGTCTCTTCAATTCTCGTAACTTCATTTTTGAAGAAGAACTCAGTCTCTGCAGGCTCAGCCATCCCCGAAATCGGTGCAGCATCCTGAGGGTTCGGTGTACAGGCTAGCGGTATATGCCCTTCTCCTGCGAACAGTCCAGAGGTTGAATCCAAGCCTATCCATCCAGCCCCGGGTACATAAACCTCTGTCCAGGCATGCAGATCTGTAAAATCAACTTCAGGTCCGGAAGGTCCGTCCAGGGACTTTTCATCTGCAGTCAACTGAACCAGGTAACCGGAAGCAAAACGTGATGCAAGACCTATATGACGAAGAACCTGAACCAGGAGCCATGCGAAGTCCCGGCAAGAACCTGATCCAATAGTCAGTGTTTCGTGGCAGGATTGCACTCCAGGCTCCATACGAACATTGTACTTGAGTTTCTGATTGATCATAGCATTGATCGCTACCAGATAATCCACTGTAATAATGTCTTGGGTAATCAGCCCTTTGGCTTTCTCCACCAACTTCATCAGCAAAGGATCTTTTTCCCGGATCTCCAGATATGGGCCAAGCTGTACTTTTAGGCTTTCTTCATAATCAAAGGGGAATTTCGAAGCATACTCATCTACAAAAAAATCGAAGGGGTTGATTACGACCATATCGGCTATCACTTCCACATCAATCTCAAAAAACTTCACTTTCCCGGGAAAAACTACCCGTGCCAAGTAATTACCGAAAGGATCTTGCTGCCAATTGATAAAGTGATTTTCCGGTTTGATGTTCAAAGAATACCCCTTGATATAGGTCCTTGAATGCGGTGCCGGGCGCAATCGGATCACTTGAGGACTCAGGCTAATGTGGTGATCGTACTCATACTTGGTGTAGTGCCGAATAGCAACTTTAATGGACATAGGCTTGGTGAAAAACTCTGGTTCAAAACGGATCAAATCATTCGTCTTAAAAAATGATTTGGGTTATCTGGGTTGCCGGTATTACATGTAATTTAAAGTAAGAAATGCGACATAACAGCATATGGCAAAATAAAAATCATTTTAAGCCAAAATTATAGTTGCATTATGTTAAAGCAGTTTACGGGCAAATTTCAGAAATGCATCAAAATCTGTTTCGGTAATTAAACATTTCTATTTAGTTTCAATGGATGGAAAAAAACAGAAAGAAAATCCTTGTGATAGATATCGGCGGCTCAAATGTGAAAATTTTGGCAACAGGAGTTTCGGAGCGGATTAAGATCCCGTCCGGGGCCAACTTTAAACCGGAGGAAATGGTGGAACTCGTAAAAGAAAATGCTTCCCAATGGGAATACGATATGATCACAATCGGTTTTCCGGGTGTGGTAAAGGAAAACAAAATAGTCTCTGAGCCTATCAACCTGGGAGAAGGCTGGAATTCCTTTGATTACCAGGCCGCCTTCAATTGTCCCATTAAAATAATAAATGATGCTGCCATGCAGGCTCTTGGAAGCTACGAAGGCAAAAAGCTGCTGTTTCTTGGCTTGGGTACCGGATTAGGCACGGCAATAGTTCACCATAATACCATCATCCCCATTGAAGGAGGACATCTCCCCTTTAAGAAAAAAACATTTGAAGAGTATGTGGGCAAAGAATACCTGACCAAAAGCGGTTCAAAGAGATGGGAGAAAAACGTGCTGAAAACAGTGGAAATATTCCGCGCGGCATTTCAACCGGAAGATATTTTACTCGGAGGTGGAAATTCAAAACTGCTTAACACTATTCCCGAAGGATGTCGATTGGGAACAAACGAAAACGCTTTCAAAGGAGGATTTAAATTTTGGGAAGAGGATTTCAAACTCTAATGTCTTTTTAGTCAGTAGCATTATATTTTTTTGTATTTTTCTAAACTGACTGAATAAGCCACTTTAGTTAGTGTTGCCCAGCCCCAAACCTATGAAACAACTATTTCTCATTGCTTCGGTACTGCTCATTTTTTCTGTAGCCTGCAGGCAAAAACAAGAATTTGCTGATACCTTATTAGTAAATGAAAATGTCTCAGCTAGAATTGACTCTACCCTCTCGGGCTTTGTGGAAAGCGGAAATATTGCCGGTGTTTCAGCTTTGATTTACGAAAAAGACCAAGAGGTATACTACAACGCATTCGGCTATGCAGACAGGAAAAATCAGGTAAGAATGGATAGAAATACGATTGTCCAGATCTATTCCATGACCAAGCCAATCACCGGCGTTGCCTTGATGACCCTTTACGAAGAAGGAAAATTTCAACTAGATGATCCGCTGGCTAAGTACGCTCCTGAGTTTGCAGGCATGAAAGTCTATGATGGTGTAGATGAAAATGGAAACATCAAGCTTGTGGATGCAGAAAGGCCTGTCACTATCCGGGACATAACACGACATACTGCAGGATTTCCAAATCGGGAAGATATTCCGGGGCTGAGTGAGATCTTGGCAGAAAAAGATCCTAGAAGTTTTGAGATAGATCTGAATGAAATGGCCAAAAGAATCGGGGAAATCCCACTCTGGTTTCAGCCTGGAACACAGTGGGAATATGGCCAGTCCGTGGACGTACAAGCTTTTTTGGTAGAAAGAATTGCGAAGATCCCTTATAAGGAATATGTACGGGAACAGGTACTGGATCCTCTAAAAATGGACGATACCCGGTACTTCGTTCCTGAATCTAACAGATCAAGAATGTCTGCGTCCTATCGAAGAACAGGCGAAGGGCAGTTGGAACAAATCCCGAACGAAGAAGCCCATGATTTTAATAACAATGATTATCCGCTTACCCCTGGGGGTTTTGGACTAACTTCTACATTGGATGATTACATGGCTTTTGCCAGAATGTTGGTTCAGAAAGGCGAATTTGAAGGAACCCGCATTTTGAAACCTGAAACAGTAGAATTAATGGCTACCAATCATCTTCCTGATTCGGTGACGGAAAGATCCTGGCTTCCAAGCAAAGGAAACGTTGGATTTGGGATTGATTTTGCTGTTCGTGTAGCTCCTCCTGCCAGTGCTGAAGAGATGAATGGGGTAGTCGGTGAATTCTTTTGGGATGGAGCTGCCAGCACGCTTTTCTGGGTCGATCCCGTAAATGAAATTACTGCAGTACTCTTTGTTCAGCTTTTTCCATACGATCAGATTAAGCTTCACAAAAAGTTTAAGGATGCTGTTTACGGCAAGTACCAGCCAGCAGAAACCAACTAGATTTCCATTAACTTTGTCCCATTGAGAACCAATTTCAGAAGAATTGCTGTTCTGAACACATTGTAACCTAATGGACCTTGAATCCATTACTTATTACAGCACATGAAGACAAGACCAAGAGTAGTCGTCGGCCTCTCCGGAGGGGTTGATAGTTCCGTAGCCGCTCATTTACTTATTGAGCAAGGCTACGAAGTCATCGGGATGTTTATGAAAAACTGGCACGATGAATCCGTCACGATTTCCAATGAGTGTCCGTGGATGGAAGATTCCACTGATGCGATGCTTGTAGCAGAGAAATTGGGAATTCCCTTTCAGGCGATAGATCTCAGTGAGGAATACAGGGAAAGAATCGTGGATTACATGTTTGCCGAATACAAGGCAGGCAGGACACCCAATCCGGATATTCTTTGCAACAGAGAAATTAAATTTGATATTTTTCTGAAAGCTGCAGAAAAGCTTAAAGCTGATTTTGTAGCTACGGGTCATTATTGCCAAAAGGGCGAGATTATGGGTACTGATGGAACAATAGCCTATCAGTTGCTGGCTGGGGCTGATCCGAACAAAGATCAAAGCTACTTCCTCTGCCAGTTGAACCAAAGTCAGTTAAGTAAGGCCCTCTTTCCCATTGGTCATATGCAAAAGCCTGATGTGCGGAAAAAAGCGAAGGAAATGGATCTGATTACTGCCGATAAAAAAGACAGTCAAGGCTTATGCTTTATTGGAAAAGTGAGACTTCCAGACTTCCTTCAGCAACAGCTAAAGCCTAAAAAAGGAAAAATCATCCAGATTCCTGAAGAGCTTCCAATCTACCAAGCCTATCAAATACCGGCAGGGATAGCTCCGCAGGAATATGATCAGGAAACACTGGATGCGATTTCTTTACCGCTACATTATTCCCAGGATCAGGGAAAAGTGTTGGGCGAGCATAATGGGGCACATTATTTTACAGTAGGTCAACGGAAAGGGCTGCAGGTCGGAGGTACAGGCAAACCCTTATTTGTGATTTCCACAGACACACGGGAGAATGTAATATATACCGGCTTGGGAGAAACTCATCCGGGATTACTTCGGGACGGGCTTTTTGTCACAACCGGGGACATTCATTGGATTCGCGAAGACTTAAAACTCAGCATTGGTGAAAGTGCAAGATACGAAGCCCGCATCCGTTATCGTCAGCCCCTAAGTGGAGCTACGCTGATCCAAAAAGAAAATGGCCTCTACGTCATCTTTGATCAGCCCCAAAAAGGAGTGGCTTCCGGCCAATTTGTAGCCTGGTACGATGGCGAGGAATGCATTGGTTCTGGGGCAATTTATTAATTATATAAAAGAGGCTGTTATAAACAATTTTGACAGCCTCTTTTTATTTTTAAACCGATCTGGCAATTAATTATTTCGCTTAGTATAAACTTCCATGTAAGCGTCAAGATACTTTTTGTCATTCGCATCACTATCACCGTATTTCTCACGAAGTGCTTTCAACCGTTCATGCATAGTAGCCCGGACATCTGAATATCGGGGATCATCATAGATATTGTGCATTTCCGCAGGGTCCGTTTTCAAATCATACATTTCCCACTCATCTATGTCATAATAGAAGTGCATCAGCTTGTAACGTTCAGTAGCAACCCCATAATGCCTTTTGACCATATGTACTGAAGGATATTCATAATAGGTATAGTAAACGGCGTCCCTCCATTCGTCACTTTCTCCACTGACCAACTTTCTAAATGATTCCCCCTGCATCTCTTTGGGAACATCCACTCCTGCATAATCCAGAAAAGTAGGCGCAAAATCTAAGTTCTGAACCAATTTATCGATAGTAACCCCAGGCTTGATTTCTTTCGGATAACGTATCAGCAATGGTGTTCTGAAGGACTGTTCGTACATAAATCGCTTGTCGAACCAGCCATGCTCGCCTAGGTAAAAGCCTTGATCTGAGGTGTAAACCACTATCGTGTTTTCTGCCAGCCCATTTGCTTCCAGGTAATCCAGTACCTCTCCGACCCCATCATCTACAGATCTGATGGTCCTCAGGTAATCCTTGATATATCTGTTGAATTTCCAATGTGCTATTTCCCTTTTCTTTTCAACACTGAAAGTTGATTCGTCACCTTGACCAAACGCTTTTTTGAACGCTTCATTTTTCGGATCGTATGCAGCATTCCACTGCGCCAGTTGCTCAGGGGTAAAACGTCTTAATTCTTTATCAAAGCCAGTGCTATCTCCATGAGGATCTATTACCATTTTAAAATCATGTCCCCATCCAGCTTCTCCATCGATCTCCATCTCCTGTGTGCGCGCTGCAGTCCCTCTGCCGGCATAACCGGTTTCCTGGTCAAAGAAACTGGCCGGGGGAGTGAAATCTTTGTCATCATATAATGTCAGATATTCAGGAGCAGGTTTCCAGTTTCTATGTGGGGCCTTCTGATGGTACATGAGAACAAAAGGCTTGTCTTTATCACGTCCTTGATCAAGCCATTTCAGCGCCTCATCAGTAGTAATATCTGTCACATATCCTTCAAACCTTTTCTTTTCCCCGTTTACCAGAAAGTCAGGATTATAGTAATTCCCCTGTCCCGGCAAAACCATGGAATAATCAAAACCGGTAGGTAAGCCATCCAGGTGGATTTTACCGATCAAAGCAGTCTGGTACCCATTTGCCTGCAAAAGCTTAGGGAAATTATCCTGTTCCCAATCAAATGGCTGCACATTATCAACTTTTCCATTGATGAAACTATGTTTGCCTGTCAATAAAACTGCGCGGCTTGGAGCACAGATAGAATTGGTAACTGTGGCACGGGTGAAAATTGCTCCTTCTTGGGCAATCCTGTCAATGTTTGGTGTTTCATTTAGGCCATGTCCATAGGCACTGATTGCCTGGTAAGCATGGTCATCAGCCATGATAAACAGAATATTAGGAGGTCTTTCATCCTTCTTTTCCATCACTTTGCTTTCACATGCACCAATCAAAAAAGCAATTGAAGCGGTAAAAATAGATAGGCTGAGTTTAGATAGATTCATTTCCATAAAGGTTTAATTGTTGGTTATTTTTCCCGGCTCACGTCGGTTTTTGCCTGGATAATTTGTAAGGTCATCACCTAGATCATCCCGAACCTGATCTGCCAGATTCATCAATTCACTGACTATATCAGGATTCTCCTTATGCACATCATACCGCTCTCCAGGATCTCTTCTCAAATCATATAAGGCCAGCTCGGTTTTTACTTGTCTGGTCTTACCATCAACTCCATCCACACCTGGTGAAGAGCCAACGTATGTTCTATGTTCATGGGGAAAAACCAACTTCCAGTTATCTCTTCTTACAGCCTCCAACGCATTCTTTTGATAATAATAATTAAAGGTTTTCCTTGGATTAGCATTCTCTTCATTTCGAAGCAAGGCTAAAATACTCACACCATCTATTTTCCTTTCGGGTAAGGGGATATTGAGTATTTCTGCAAAAGTGGGTAGAAAATCCAACGTAGATGCTAGTTTACTATTCACGCTTCCGGCCGGTATTTGATTTGGCCACCGCATAATACAAGGTACCCGTTGTCCTCCTTCAAAGCTGGTTCCTTTGCCTTCTCTCAGTCCTGCTGAAGAACCCGAATGATTACCAAAGTTCAACCATGGACCGTTGTCAGAAGTAAAGATCACAAGCGTATTTTCTGTTAATCCATTATGCTCCAGAGCCTTCATTATCTCCCCGACTGACCAATCTATTTCCATCACTACATCCCCATACATCCCTTGCTTACTTTTGCCTTTGAATTTATTGGAAACGGCCAACGGAACGTGAGGCATGGAATGAGGTACTACCAAAAGAAAAGGGTCAGCTTTATTCTCTGAAATAAACCTGACAGCTTCTTCAGTATATCGCGTGGTAAGCTCAGCCTGATCATCCAGATCTTCGATATAACTGTAAATAGTGTCTCCGGCCATCAGGGGTAACTCAGGATAACCGGCCTTTCTTGCATGAGTTTCCTCTGTTGCCAACTTCATGTCATAGGTCCACTTCCACATATCATTGGAATATGGCAATCCAACAAATTCATCAAAGCCTTGCTGCAGGGGCAAAAAAGGCTGTAAGTGGCCGAGATGCCATTTGCCAAAAAGGGCAGTTTTATAATTTCCGGCCCTCTTTACCAATTCTGCAATAGTTTCCTCCTCAGGATTTAAACCTATAGTGGCATGTGGATTTAGTGCGCCGCTTAATCCTAATCGGTTAGGATACGTCCCGGTGAGAATTCCTGCCCTTGAAGCACTACATACCGCCTGTGCCACTTCAAAGTTGGTAAATCGCATGCCCTCTGCAGCCAACCTGTCCAGATTCGGTGTAGTATAATCCAATGATCCATAGCTTGCCAAATCACCGTACCCTAAATCGTCGGCATAAATCAGTACGATATTGGGTTTCTCTTTCTTCTGGGCTTTACAGATGGTTACTGTATGGACAGTCCATAATACACCAAGTACGATAAGTTTGTAATAGAATTTCATAAGTAAAAGGGAAATGAATTAGGGAAGGGCACTTTCTCCCATTCCTAATTTTTGAATACCATTTAATTAATAACCATCATTCTGGGAAAGCTCCGGGTTCAGGTCAATTTCACGTTGGGGAATTGGCATCAAGACCATATAATCTTTTATATTTTGAGCTATTTCCACTTTATTACTTTCGGCTACACCAGCTTCATAGGCAGCATGCTCTTTCATCCGTTGGATAAATCTTCCTGTTCGGACAAGGTCAAACCATCTATGCCCTTCCATAGCCAATTCTTTGTGCCGCTCTTGGTAGATTAGTTCACGCAATTCATCAACCCCCATCCCTGTTACATTATGGGAAGTAGAATTATAAGCCCGCTCCATAATCCTATTTAGCTGCATAGCGGCAGGCTCTGCTTGTCCAACCTCGTTTAATGCTTCCGCATACATCAAAATAGCATCTGCGTATCTGATCACGTGCATATTTGCATCACTGTTATTAGGGTTGGACTCATTCTCTTCCCAGTATTTCGTATAAATAGGAATAGTAGAGGTATGAACCGACCCGTCTATCAAACTCACGAAATCAGTTCTGAATGTCCCGTCCTTTCTTTCGTCATCATCCGTGTATCTATCATACAAGTCCCGTGTTGGAATATCGGCCTCATTGGAGTTAACCAAACCCAGAACCGCAAATCCACCGGGTAAAGAATATTTCGGGCCTTGAAGTACCATAGCTCCATTTCCGTTTCCCGGAGGATCCATAAATTCAATGCTGAATACCATTTCCTTACCGTTCTCAGTTGCAGGGTTCCAGTTGTCACTGAAATTTTCATGAAGACCATAACCATACTCTCCTTCATTGTTAATCACCTCTGCTAATTTTTCTACTGATTTGGCATATTCATGCATAGTCAGATACACTTTACCGAGTAAAATCTTCGCTGCGCCCTTACTTGCTCTTCCTGTATTATTTTCATTATAAGTTGCCGGAAGACTACCTTCAGCATCAGTTAAATCTTTAATAATCTGCTGGTAAACCTCTGCAACCGGAGTTCTTGGTCCCAGTGCATCTTCTACTGATTCCAATTTGAGAATCATAGGGACATCTCCATAAAAGCGAACTAAATTAAAATAATAAAGGGCTCTGAGAAACTTGGCCTCACCTACCAGTCGCGCTCTTACCTGCTCGTCCATCTCAATTCCAGGAATATTTATAATAGCTGTATTTGCTCTGGCTATGCCGGAATAGCATTGAAGCCACATTTCCCTTGTAAATTGATTTTCAGAGGTATGTCGTAAAAATTCCAGATTTTGCAGATATTGGTTCGGCATCCCAAGGCCATTTTTTTCAGTGTCCGCAGGAAGTTCATTTAATATGAACATGTTTCGCTCATATAAGGCGTACAATTTCTCATACACCGCCGCCACTGCTGCTTCAGCATCAGATTGGCTACTATAGAAATTAGTAATTACGAATCTGTCATCCGGCGATTCTTTTAAAAATTCATCCATACAGGATGTCAGACTAAGAATTACTGCTACGGGTAGTATATATTTTATATTTTTCATAATCTGTCTGTTCTTTATTGAATATTCAATTTGGCACCAACCATAAATGTTCTGGACTGCGGGTAGCCCCCGAAGTCTTCACCCAACTGAAGGTTAGTGGCTCCACGATAACTCACTTCTGGATCATAGCCTGTATAGTCCGTAAATGTGAACAGGTTCTGTCCTGTAACATATAACTTAAGCCCGCTCAGAACTTTTGATTCCATTTGCGGGAAAGTGTATCCAAATGTCAGTGTCTTGATTTTCACATAGGAACCATCCTGTATGAATACATCGCTGAAAACAGCAGATCTGTTGGTGGTTGCTTTTGGATAAATTTCACTGGGATTGGTAGGGGTCCATCTATCAGTCAGTTTTGTGTACACATTCTGGCCACCAGTAGGGAGTAAAAGTTCCATTTCATTATAGTTGAAAATATCACCACCATAGGAAAACTGGGTAAACACATTTACTTCAAATCCCTTATAGGAAAAGGTATTGGTAAACCCTCCGAAGAAATCAGGATTGGGATCCCCTACGATCGTTCTATCATAGGTGGCATTTACCAGTCCGTCCGGAACGCCATTGGGCCCGCTTATATCCATGTATCGTCTGCCGCCTACCCAATTGGTTGGACCTACCGGTCCTGCTGCTAATTCTTCCGTATTTTGGATAATCCCATCAGACACATATCCGTAGAACAGACCAATAGGTTGACCTACTATCAGCCTATGTACTGACCCTGTTTTCAGATGTCCATCATCTGCTCCCACATCCTTGTAATCCTCGCCTCCCAGCTCGATCACTTTATTTCTATTGAATGAGATATTAAAAGAAGAAGTCCACTGGAAGTTACTGTTTGCAATCACATCGGCCTCCATCATCAGTTCCACTCCTTGGTTTTGAACGCTTCCGAGGTTCTGAAGTGATGAGGCAAATCCTGACACATAAGGAACAGCAACGTCATAAATCAAGTCAGTAGTTTTCTTGAAATAGTAATCTGTAGTGAAGCGCAGCCTCTCTTCAAAAAACCCGAAGTCCAGACCAAAATCAAACTGGGACGTTTTTTCCCATTGCAGATTTGGGTTAGGGATAGCGTTTGGAAAGAAACCGGTCACAAGGGACCTGCCAATGGAATAAGTGGTATTGGATAAGGTAGGAAGGGAATTATATAATCCTATTTCCTGATTACCGGTAATCCCGTAGCTTACTCTGGCTTTTAGATTGGAGAATGCGCCCATATTTTTAATGAATTCCTCCTCGGACGCTCTCCATGCTAATGCCCCTGACGGAAAAAAAGCATATTTGTTATTTTCACCAAATCTAGATGAGCCATCTATTCTACCGTTTAAAGACAATAGATACTTTTCTTTCAGATTGTAATTGATCCTTCCCAGATAAGAAACCAGACTCCATTCTGTTTTAGAAGAAGATGGCTGGTTGTAGGTAGATCCTGAGCCTAAGGAATTTTCTTCCAATACATCATTTACAAAATCCTGTGAGGAAGCACCGAGGCTTTCATAAAAATTCTTCTGAAAGGTGATGCCGCCAAGTACTGAAACAGAATGATCTTCATTTATTATTTTATTCCAGTTTAATGTATTTTCATTAAGCCAGTTTGTGGTATATCCCCCGTTTACCCTGGCTACTGCTATACCATTCGACTCAAAAATAGAAGAAGGGATAAAGGTGTCAAATTTGGTATTTACCAGATCAGTGCCAAATGATACTTTGCCTGTCAGATTTGGGATGAATTCCCATTCTCCATATACATTTCCCAGAACCCGGAGCATTTTACTTTCTCTTACCTGTTCCTTCGCAGAGGCCACAGGATTAGGATAAATTAGTCCAGGGCTGTTTACCTGAATATATTCACCTAATGCCTCATCACTGTAAACAGGTAAAACAGGATTGAATTTCATGGCTCCAGTCACCACTCCTCCTGTTCCACCGGCATCCGTTGGAACTGCGTTTGAATTGGTCTGGCTCACATTTAAATTCGTACCTACTTTAAACTTAGTATTAATATTCCTTGAAATGTTGACCCTTCCGGAATATCTCTTGAAACCTGAATTGATGATTACCCCTTCTTGGTTGAAGTAATTACCAGAAAGTGCATAATTAGTCTTTTTATCGCCGCCCGAAAATGACAACTGGTAATTTTGAATCGGTGCCGATCTGAAAAGCTCTTCCTGCCAATCAGTACCTTTTGGATTAGCCTGGAGTTCAGACATCTTATTGCTGTCGTAAACAGGACTCAAACCATCATTGGTATACGCTTCATTTACCAAAGTTGCATAATCAAAGGCGTTCATCACATCGATTTTCTTCACAACACGCTGAACTCCATAATAGGCATCAAAAGAAATCTGATCTCTTCCCTCTTTACCGCTTTTTGTAGTAATCAACACCACTCCATTAGCCGCTCTGGCACCATAGATAGCTGTAGCAGATGCATCTTTTAGGACCTCAATAGACTCTATATCAGCTGGATTAATCGTTGACAAACCACTCATCTGGGCATTTCCTCCTGTTTCCCCATAGCCTGATCCACTGTAAACCGGAAAACCGTCGATCACATAAAGCGGCTCATTTCCGCCTTGCAGTGAACTGGACCCACGGATTCTGATGGAAGCCACCGCACCGGGCATTCCTGAGGTTTGGGTTACCATGACTCCAGATGCACGGCCTACTAACCCCTGGTCGATGGAAGTAATAGGTGTTTGCTGAATTTCGTCAGTCTTTACCGATGAAACTGCCCCTGTCAGATCGCTTTTCTTAACGGCACCATACCCGATTACAACCACTTCATTTAAAGAAGATAAATTGTCCGTAAGGACTATGTTGATCTCAGTCTGGTTTCCCACTGCTACTTCTTGAGAGTCAAAACCGATGAAAGAAAATACCAGTACAGGGTTTTCGATTTCATCAGGAATTACAATTTGATAGGAACCATCCAGATCTGAAGAGACACCTATATTGGTGCCTTTTACCAAAATGGTTGCTCCCGGGAGGCTTTCGCCATTTGCTTCTGTGACTTTCCCCGTGATTCTTTTCTCCAAAAATTCAGAATTCACCTTCAGGTATTCTACTCCTGCGGTATACGTTTCCAGGGATCTGTTTTTGGAAAAAATGACAATATACTTATCACGCAGTTCTTTAAAATCTGCACCTAAAGGAAGAAGTAATTCCTTCAGTCCTTCTTCCATATCTCCCTCAAGGGATGGGAATTCCACCATTTTGTCATCCAGAAGATCTGTTCTATATAGAAATGAAATTCCATAATGACTGCTGAATTTTCTCATTGCAGACTTGAAAGTCATTGACTCCCTTTTATCTCTGCCCTGCTCTTCGGATCTATTTTCTTGGTTGTAGGATAGAAGTGACTGCCCAAGGGCATCCTCACCATTTCCTAGTACCACTAATCCTAACAGCAAGATTATTGCGTAATAGTATTTTCTCATAAGTAGGTTATTTTAGTTAGTATTATTAATTGGGTTACTTAGTTACTTGTTGTGCTGAATTACTGATTATAACTACCTCATTTTCAATATCTATATCAAGTTTCGTCGCCAGACTAAGAGCAGATATCAAGACATGTATCTCATCAGATGGCACCTTACCTTCCAATGGAATCTTCTTGTCCTCCATATTTTTGAATACTACTTTTTTGCCATATACCGTGGTAATTATTTGTGCTAATTCACCTAATGTCTTATTATCCAAAAGGATATATTTATCCTTCCATGAGGTATATTCCTCGGTAAGGACGACCATTTGTAGGATTCGTTTTTTGCTCTCATCATAGCCTACAAAATCACCTGGAACCATTTGAAGAGGAATTTCAAGGTTTGGGATATTCACTTGCACACTTCCTTCTTCCAATACAACAGTTTCAACCGATTCACGGTCAGCCACATTAAATCTTGTCCCTAAAACTTCAATATTCAGGTTGGTTGTCACTACTTGGAATTTGACTTTTTCTCCGTTCACTTTTTTCTTCTCTACCTCAAAAAACGCCTCTCCCTCCAGCCTCACTTTTCGAGTGTTGAATAGATTCCAACTTAAAGGGGAATAACTAATTACAGAGTTTCCATTTAGCGTAACTGTGGTTCCGTCTGGCAATTTCACAGTGGAGATCTGTCCATAAGATGTCTCAAAGCTGTTTTCTTTTAAGAACAGGAAACTTCCCATTGCCATCAATAATACAATGGAAGCAGCAGCATACCACACCCACTTTGTCTCCTTACGCGGAAGTGGAATGGCTGTGCTAGTACAAGAACCTTCCTGAAGCTCGCTAAAAAGTCTATGCTTCTCTTTACTGATCAGCTCTTCTGGCAATTTCCGCCTGGAAAATTTTATTGAATGCCAGATTCCGGTATTTTCTGGTTTATCCCCAAAAATGGTTTTTGATTTTTTCATAGTATAAATGACAAAATACCCGGCTTAAGAAGCCATTGATAAGTCCGTTTATACAAGAGAGCTACTTATTGGAAATAGATACTCATAAAAAATGAAATATTTTCTCAGCCTCCTTAGCTCAGAACATTAAAAGCAATAAAGAAATCTTCAAAATGCCAATAATCAACGGGTTATTTCTGATAGCCTCATAAGCTCTTTGGAGATTATTAAGTACAGACTGGTAATTGATTCCTTGTACCATACTGATTTCCTCTACCGAAAGCTTCTCATAATAGCGCAGATACATAGATTCTTTCTGTTTGGAAGGCAATTGATCAATGACATTTCGAATAGTTATTGCCCGGACTTCGTCTATCTCTTTCTCAATCAAAAAATCCTCATGGGAATATTGAAATGGTATAGCAGACAGTTCATTTTCAGCAAAAAAATTTTTGACTAAATCCATTTTTGAAGTCTTGACAGATTTAAATAACCTGTTGCGGGAAGCAACCAACAAATAGGCTTTCAGCGATTTGATATCTCCAATAGATTCCCTGGAATTCCATAGATCAATAAACATATCATGGATCGCGTTTTGGACGAGGTCTTCATGGGACGAGAATTTCAATAAATAAAAATAGATATCCTGATAAAACTTATCATAGATCACAGACAAGGCTTGCCTATCACTATTTTTAAGTCCAAATATCAATTCACTTTCTATTTTCATTTTTATCCTTTCCTCTTTTTTAGGAAATTTTCATCTCAATCTCCGACAATTGAGGAACATTCCCATGAAAACCAGTGAAATCCATAGGAAAACAACCAATATTGATCTTTGTGTTGGGAAAACAAATCGAAATACGAATATTTGTGATCCAAAGACCTTTTCAAATCACCAGCAACATTTTTTTATCCACCGGTTATAAAAACATGCCTTTAGAAATCCTTTTCGAAGACGAATACCTAATCGCAATCAATAAACCTTCCGGACTCCTAGTCCACCGCACTTCTATCGCTAAAGATGAGACTGTCTTTGCATTACAATTGCTCAGGGACCAGATAGGCCAGCATGTGTCTCCGGTCCATCGACTGGATAGACCGACGAGTGGGGTATTGCTTTTCTCGAAGAGGGAAGAAATTCTACCTTTAGTAAAAGAGCAATTTGCAGACCGGTCTGTTGAAAAAACCTACCTTGCGATAGTAAGGGGGATTCCAGCGGAAAAATCAGGGATAATCGATCATCCATTGACCAGCGAACGCTCCAACAAACTGCAGGAAGCCCAAACATATTATAAGGTTTTGGCAGAAACAGAAATTCCATTCGATACTACCGGAAGATATCCGACGAGTCGCTATTCGTTGTTGGAATTGAAACCTGAGACTGGGCGAACCCATCAGATCCGAAGGCATCTGGCCCATTTAAGGCATTATATTTTGGGGGACAAAAAGCATGGAGACAACAAGCAGAACCAATTTTTTGGAAAACAATTCGGACTGGAGAATTTGCTCTTACATGCAAAGAAATTGGAATTCAAGCACCCGGTTTCCCAGAAAGCCATCATAGTTTTAGCAGCTATTCCTGCTCATTTCGAAAAAACAATTTTTGATTTAGGATGGACAAACCGCCATTTAATTGAATAAAGATCACCTTTTCCAAAAATTGAGCTACTTTAGAATTCATAACATACATACCTATGAAAAAATCACTTTTAGCCCTCAGCCTATTGCTGTCGGTGACCTTTGTGGCAGAAGCACAGAAGAAGAAGATCGAAAAGAAATTTGATGAGAAAGCAGCTATTGCCGACCTGACATATCTTACTTCGGATGAGTTGAAAGGAAGAGAGCCATCCTATCCGGAAATGGCTTTAGCATACGATTATATCGCCATGCAGCTAGAAGATGCAGGGGCAAAACCTGTTCCAGGAGCAGATGGCTATTTTCAGAATATTCCTTTCCGACTATCCTCCCCTCCCTCTAAAGGAAAGATTACCATCGGGGATTCTACCTATAGCCAAGGGGGAAACTTACTCGTGTTAGATGGCGAATCACTTAGTGGAACCTTTGAATTGGTTGATGTGGGATTCGGAACCCCTTCAGATTTTGAGGGAAAGGATCTTACCGGTAAGATTGCTGTCAGTAGTGTAGGTGCTCCTGATAAAATGAACCCAGCTGATTTATTTTCCCTAGGCAGTGAAAAAACAGAAAATGCTAAAAAACAAGGAGCTGTAGCTTTGATTGAACGGTTCAATATCCCGTCTATTCCATGGCAGTTGATTGCCAATTACCTAAACCGGGACCAAATGGGCATAGATAAAGGCGAATCCAGCAAATTGCCATATATCTGGGTGAAAGATCTCTCAAACACGTTGCCGGAGCAAATAGCTGCTGGAAATGATAAATCAGCGGTTCTCGAAATCGAGGGTAAAACCAACAAAGCTGTGGAAGGAAAAAATGTAGTGGCCTGGATAGAGGGAACAGACAAAAATCTGAAAAATGAGTATGTGATGCTTTCTGCCCATTACGATCACGTAGGAATAGGAAGACCGGATGAAAGCGGTGATTCTATTTATAACGGAACGAGAGACAATGCCATTGGAACAGTTGCTGTGATGAACGCGGCGAAGTTTTTCGCTAACAACCCTCCAAAAAGATCTATCCTGCTGGCTCTTTGGACAGCTGAGGAAAAAGGACTTCTGGGCAGTAGATATTTTGCTGAAAATCCACTGGTCCCCCTTAATCAGATAATATACAACCTGAACATTGACGGTGCAGGTTATAATGACACTTCAATCATTACAGTGATCGGCCTGGGAAGAACAACAGGGGATGAGCTGATTACTGAGGCAGTAGAGGACTTCGGCCTGAAAGCTTTAGCAGACCCGGCTCCTGAGCAGGGGCTTTACGATAGATCTGACAACGTAAACTTCGCCAAAGAAGGGATTCCTGCTCCTACCTTCAGTCTTGGGTTTACAGCCTTTGACGATGAAATCAACAAATATTATCACAAGGCGGCGGATGAAGTCGATTCTGTTGATTTGGATTATGTGACGCTTTATTGGAAATCTTACATTCTAGCTGCCCAAAAAATAGCCGATGCTGCTGAACAGCCTAAGTGGGTTGCCGGTGATAAGTATGAAGATGCAGGGAAAAAGCTTTACGGGGATAAGGAGTGAATTGTATAAGTCCTTAGGGAGATAACTGATAAATAGAGGTAGAAAGTGAGATAAACAAAGGTCTAACTTTCTACCTCTTTCATTTTTGGTTAGTTTAGACTTGTGTGCTATTCCCATAGGAATTTTATGGCTAATCTCAGTCTATACAAGGCGCCGCTACGATACGTGAGACTTTCTGAAAAATCCCACTTGCCCCATTGCCTGGGTTTATTTTCCCAGATTAGGTCATTAATTCAAGAGGGAATTACGTGAATTACCCACCCACGGCCTTTAGGTTTGCAAAGTAGAGTTAATTGGGAAAACCAAGGCAAATTCCTTCTTGATTATTAGGTGACTCAGAGATTTAATAAATAAATTAAAAAAGAATGGGGTGAACTTCACCTACGGCCGATGGGTTGGGCTTCGGGGGTCATAGACTCGCCCAATGGCAACGCCTTATCCCGTTTTTGTTTTGTGTCCGACTGCATCCCGCAACCAGACAATACCTTTATACCCTGTGTTAAGATGTTGCCACATTGACATCGCTATTATGGATCTCACGACAAGATACAAAGACCCACGCCCTTATGGAAAGGGTTAAGTCTTGTTATCCATCCACAGGTTGAACAGCTTTTGCTTGAGGGGAACCATCGGTCGATTTTAACGAATGGCCTATCGTTCCAATTGGCCTTATATTCAAGCATACTGTAACCTGTTCTGCTTGGTAAAGAAACTCCTGTAGGCAGTATCCAAATTTTTAATTGATGCCTGTTCCTTTGTCGGGTAGATCCTAAACTTGTATGATTTGTGTATCAACTTCATTCTACTGGCCAAATAAATAGCCTTGTTTTTTACTGACAACCAAGCTATTGTCATCAACTGTCAGTATATAAGCTTCCCGCAGGATTCCCTATATCCCTATTGGATAAAATTCCATCTGATCCTTGTTACCACCTATCCTAGAAATAGCTTGGCAGGCCAATTAAATGAGGAGTTAAACCCTATTTTTCACCATAGCCCGTAAAGCAGATTTTGAAACTGAAGTAAGGGGACCAGAGGTAACCCCTATCCATTTTCTTATCCGGTAAATTCCCCCCTAGCTGTACTGTATGGCCCGTAGGTTAAAATAAGGATCTACTTTGTTCAATAGGTGAAGCATCACTGGAAACGATCCGTCAGTACATTCTTTCACCAGCTTAGTTTTTGTCGCTTACATCCCACACACCCTAAGGTGATGGGTGGCTTTTACGCTCCTATTTATAAAATCACCCAAACAACATCCCAGCAATAGTTGCCGTCATCAGACAGGCTAAGGATGCAGCCAAAAGAGATTTAAGTCCCAATCTGCTGATATTAGCTTGTTGGTTTGGAGCTATTATAGCTATTCCGCCCAATTGTATCGCAATCGAACTGAAATTAGAAAAACCACAAAGCGCATAGGTAGCGATTACAATTGATTTGGCGCTCAAACTACCAACTTCCTTCATCTCGGAGAGGCTCAAATAAGCTACAAACTCATTGATCACAGTTTTTTGTCCAAGTAAACTTCCAACCTGAAGTGTATCCGCCCAATCAACACCGATCACCCAGGCAAATACCCTAAAGATCTGCCCAAACAGATATTCCAGGGAGAAACCCTGGAACTGACCATTGGTGGTTCTTACCACAAATTCATTTAAGCCGGTGACATCTCCCAAGATTCCCATCAAAAGGTAATTCACCGCTGCAATCACAGCTATAAAAGCCAAAAGCATAGCACCTACGTTCAGCGCTAACTTCAATCCCTCGGATGCACCTATTGACATGGCATCAATAAGATTCACTCCCATGGCTTCCTCATTCACTTCCAGCTTATCCTGTACCAGTTCCTTTTCCAGTTCAGGGATAAACATCTTGGACATCACTATCGCCGCAGGAGCGTTCATGATACTTGCTCCAAGTAAATATGCGGCAAATTTACTTTGCTCCTCCAGACTATCACCTCCTAGAAAGGCTACATAACCAGCCAAAACGCCTCCTGCGATTGTGGCCATCCCTCCAGTCATCAGACACATCAGTTCTGATTTGCTCATCTGAGGGATAAAAGGACGGACTAGCAACGGGGCTTCTGTCTGACCAAGAAAAATATTTCCTGCAGCAGACAGGCTCTCAGGACCGGAAAGTCTCATGGTCCTAGCCATCACCCAGGCTATACCGAAAACTACTTTTTGGAGAATTCCCAAATAATATAACCCTGCCGAAACCGTAGAGAAGAAGATAATGGTGGGAAGTACTTGAAATGCGAAGATAAAACCGTAACTATCGCCCGCCAGGTCACCAAATATAAACGCAGCTCCATCGCGACTGAAGCTCAGAAACTTCACAAAGCCCCGGCTAACCATGGCAAAAGCACTTTCCACGAAAGGAACCTGGGTAATCAAAAATCCAAAAACCAGCTGAAGTAAAATACCAATACCGACTAATCTCCAGTCGATTTTCTTTCTATTGCTTGAAAAAATAAAAGCCACCAAAACGATGACCGCTAGACCAAAGACCCCTCTTAAGTAATCCATTCAGTAAGTGTTGCAAATAAGACCTAAAAATAAGGAACACCTGTTCATAAAACAATCATGAATTAAATGTGGGGTTATTAAAATGAGAGGTAGTGATTGAAAAATGATCAGTTTTCAGTCCAAGTGATCCAAATTTATTGTAATAAAGTTCCATTTAAGTGCACATTTTGACTTGGACCCACTTCATAGCAGCCTTCAGGCTGTAATTCTATGAATGGTCAAAACAGAATATAATTTCACATTTCGACTAGTCGTGGAATCACGAAGAGCAGACTACTATTGGTTCACGTGAAACACCTGCAAGGTAATATCCTGGCTGCCAAGGCTTCTAGACATCAAGTTTAAATCCCGCCAGGGCCTTTGGAAGCCTCAAGACTTTAAAATTTAAGCCCAAGCGATGAGACATAAAATTAACAATCCTATTCTGGGGCTCAAATTATTCGCTGTGGTTGAAAAAAACAAAAAAGCCCGAGAAGAAAATAACCCGGGCCTTTAATGAATCAGTTTCTTTTGTTGATTTCGTCTCTAATCCGGGCCGCCCGCTCATAATCCTCATTATTTATGGCTTTGTCGAGCATTTGATTAAGCTTGTCCAAACTGAAGTCCTTTAAAGAAGCTTCTTTCTTCGTGGAAAATTTCTGGGTAGATGGTTTGGGTTCCTTTGTATCATCTTTCTTTTCCACTTCATAATGTTCCACCGCCCCTTCAGACATGGCTTTTTCAGTACAAAACACAGGACTTCCAAATCTTATCGCAATTGCTATGGCATCAGAAGGCCGTGCATCTATCTCAGATTCGATCTGGTCGCTCTTACACTGGATTTTAGCATAATAGACACCTTCTTTCATATCTGTAATTACGATTCTCTCGACATCAAAATTGAATCCGGTCGCAAATGACTTGAACAAATCATGTGTCATCGGACGATTAGGAATAATCTTTTCGATTTCTAAAGCTATCGCCTGAGCTTCAAACATACCAATTACTATCGGCAGGCGTCTAGCTCCACCAACTTCCCCCAACACCAAGGTAAATGACCCCGACTGGGAGTGATTGGACGAAAGTCCCAAAATCTCAAGTTCTATGAGTTTTTCCACAAAAATTTATAATTCAGCTTTAAATGCTTCATTTAACTTTGGCACAACTTCAAAAGCATCACCTACGATTCCATAATCCGCAGCTTTGAAAAAAGGCGCATCAGGATCTTTATTAATAACTACGATACACTTTGAAGAGTTGACTCCCGCAAGATGTTGAATAGCTCCTGAAATTCCTATCGCTATGTACAAAGTTGGGGCTACTTTTATACCTGTTTGCCCTACGTGCTCATGATGTGGTCTCCATCCTAGATCAGAAACTGGCTTGGAACAAGCCGTCGCTGCTCCTAAGGTTTTTGCCATTTCCTCTACCATTCCCCAGTTTTCGGGACCTTTCAATCCTCTCCCACCCGATACAACAATGTCTGCTTCAGGAAGAAGTACATCGCCTGTAGCGCGTTCAGTAGAAGTGATTTTAGATGCGAAGTCTGCATCATTAAGTGAAACGTCGAAACTTTCCACCTGTGCATCAGCTCCATCCTGTTTCAAATCAATTGCATTCTTTTTGATTGCCAGAATTTTATTTTCAGTAGTAACAGTAGTTTCAGCAAAAGCTTTTCCAGTATAGATACTTCTTTTCACGACATACTGGGCATCAGTTTTCGGCAATTCTACCGCATTGGAGACCAAACCAGCATTCAGTTTGATTGCTAATCTAGCTGCAACGGCATCACCCAAAGATGATTTAGCCAAAACCAAAGTTTTGGCGCCTGTCAGGTCAAAAGCCTGAGCTACTGCCGAAGCATGCGCCTGGATTACCCCTGCATCTAACTTGCTGTCTGCACCATGAAGCACTTTTGCAGCCCCCGCTTTGCCTATTGAAGCTAATTCAGCATTATCAATAGTTCCAAGAGCTACTGCCACCACATCTCCCTCACCAGTCTGTGCAGCCAAAGCACTTGCAAAAGAGACCGCCTCAAGGCTTGTCTTTTTTACCTTTCCTTCAGCTTGTTCTATATACACTAAAATTGACATAATATCCTAATTTATAATAAGTTATTTGGTTTTGATTAAAGAACTTTTGCTTCGTTCTTCAAAAGCTTCACCAGTTCGGCTACATTATCTTTATCCACCAGTTTTACAGCACCTTTGGCCGGAGGGAGTTCATATTTGCTTGCTTCTGCCTGGGTTTCCTGCGAAATAGGCTCTACCACATTCAGAGGTTTGGTTCTGGCCGACATGATCCCGCGCATGTTTGGGATTTTCCATTCCGCTATCGGCTCCTGACAGCCAGCTATAAGCGGAAGACTTGCTTCCAGCAATTCTTTTCCACCTTCAATTTCTCGTGCCATTTTCACCGTAGATCCATCAACATCCAATTTCATCACAGGCGAGAACGAAGGAATTCCAAGCAACTCACCTACCATGCCATGGACCATTCCGCCATTGAAATCAATAGATTCCCTACCCATCAAAATCAGATCATACCCTCCTTCTTTGGCATAATGCGCAATTTGCTGTGCCACAAAATAAGAATCCTTTGGTGCAGAATTTACCCTAATGGCCTCATCAGCACCTATTGCAAGAGCTTTTCTTAAGGTTGGCTCCGAATCTGCTTCTCCAACATTCAAAACAGTTAACTTTCCACTCGCCTGATCCCGAAGTTCCACAGCGCGGGCCAAGGCATAATCATCATATGGGCCAATAATATATTGAACTCCCGTAGAATCAAACTTGGTATTGTCGGCTGTAAACTGAATCTTGGAGGTAGTATCGGGCACGTGGGTGATACAAACAAGAATCTTCATTGGTTTAGTATTAGATTAGTCTAGATTTATTTCTCGTGAAAATAACAGTAAGCACTTAATTAAAAAAACTATTGATGACCAATCTGGACAGGATACACTTACTTAGACAATTTACAGAAGAAGAACCGGAAAATCCCTTCAACTGGTATGCTTTGGCGATAGAATATAGAGAAAATGATCAAAATGAAGCACTTATGCTATTTGCAAAACTGATAAAGGATCATCCCACCTATCTGGCAACTTACTTCCCGGCAGCTCACCTCTATGCAGAATTAGGTGAAATAGATGAGGCCAAAATGATTTTTGAAAAGGGAATATCTCTTGCCCATGATCAGATGAACAGGAAAGCCTTGCAGGAATTACAGAATGCCTATCAGAATTTTCTCTTCGAAAATGATCTGGATTAGAAACACCTCCCTGATACCTGACTTGTTTTCATATTCCTTTCCCAGAAAATAGTTATCGATCAGGGCTTCACATAATACTAAAAATGTAGATTTAAAAAATCTGCGGATAGCTGTACCTTTTTCTGCGGGAACCACCTTATCTTAAGCTTTCCAAGCTACACTTAATTAAACCCCTTGCTTCAATGATCACCCAACAAGATATGCTCACCCATTTTCTTCCAATTCTAGAGAAAAGCGGCAAACGTTATAAAAAGAAAAGCATGGTCCGGGCAAAAAGGGCACAACCTGGATTGGTGGTGATCACGAAGACTTCCGATGGAGAAGAGACTAAAAACACCGCGGAAGCAGGTGACTGGCTGGTAGAAAACCAAACAAGCAGTAATGAACAATATTTGGTTAAAGCAGAGACTTTTCAAAAAAAATATTCGCTTGTCCAATCATTGGAAAAGGGTTGGGGAAGCTACCAGCCTAAAGGTGAAACAAAAGGGTTGATTGTAAATGATACACACCTTCAAGCTTTTGGCGCCACAAAAATATTGGAATTCCAAGCCCCTTGGAAAGATACAATGATTGTAAAACCCGGTGATATGTTGGTCGTTCCTCCGGAAAAAAATGAAATCTATAGAATAGCCAAAAAAGAGTTTGGGGAGACTTACGTGGAAATCTAAGGTACTAAAACAATTTTACCCATCTGCTGTCCATCACGCATTCTATCAAAGGCTTTTTCAGCCTCATCAAACTTAAAAACCTGATCTATAATCGGGTGGATCTTCTTTTCACAGACTAAAGAAACCATTGCTTTAAAATCCGTATCAGACCCCATCGTTGAACCCATTATTTTCAATTGGTTCCAAAAGATTTTTCTGGCTTCCAACTTACTTGGATTGCCCAATGTGGCTCCATAAAAAACGATTTTCCCACCTGGTTTTGCGACTTGGATCAGCTGGTTCAACGTGTTTCCAACAGCTCCATCAACAATCAAATCAAACCCATTTACCTGCTTTAAAGATTCGGATATCCAGTTATTATTCAAATAGTTGAATACATATGACACACCCAGTACTTTAGCTCTTTCCAACTTCTCCGGGCTGCTGCTGCTAGTAGAAACTTTCGCTCCGAGAGCTAAACCAAACTGCACGGCATACTGAGCAACACCGCCACCAAACCCAGTGACCAACAAATTTTCTCCCGGCTCTATATTCCCTTGGTAGGTAAGTGCTCGAAAAGCTGTCAGACCGGAAAGAGGCAAGGCGGCAGCTTCTTCCCAAGTCAGGTGTCCAGGTTTATCAAAAAGCCTGTCTGCCGGCACTACCACCGACTCAGCGAGTGTTCCGTTTCGAGGCATTCCTAAAATCTCAAAAGAAGCACTTTGCACTTTTTGATCTTCTCCCCAGTGCAGAGCCGGATTAATGATCACCTCCTTCTTGAACCAATCCTGATCCACCCCCTCTCCTAGTTCGGTGACTATTCCGGCTCCATCAGAACCGAGCACTACTCCGTCTTTTATATTTGGATAAAGCCCCTGTCGACACCATTCATCCCGGTGATTTAAGGCGGCCGCTTTGATGGAAACCCGAACTTCTCCCTTTTTTAAAGAAATTTCCTGAACTTCAGTCAGAAGCAGTTTTGATTGCTGTTTACTAGCTAAAGTGATTGCTTTCATAGCTAAAAATTAAAAAGCATCTTCCGTATTATTTCTATTCAATAGATCGTCCCCATCATCACTGTTGGCCTTACTCTGAAGTTTGATTGTATTGCCGCTATCAAATTCGGAAACACCGCTTGACTGGGCTGCAAAGGTAGGCCTGTAAACAGCATTGCCGCCTTGCGGATCCTGCATGTTGCCGAAGCCATCCAAATCCTGGAATTTAGTATACCTACCGATAAAGCGAAGCCTCACCGTATCCAACGAACCGTTTCTATGCTTGGCAATAATCACCTCACCCACACCCTGGGTAGAGTTATTGTCCTCATCTTCAGTAATCCCATAATACTCTGGTCGGTAAAGGAACATTACCATATCGGCATCTTGCTCGATAGCTCCTGATTCCCTCAAATCTGAAAGCTGTGGCCTCTTATCCCCACCTCTAGTCTCCACCGCTCTGGAAAGCTGGGAAAGAGCAATTACCGGCACTTCCAGTTCTTTGGCGATTTTCTTCAACGCCCTGGAAATACTTGCGATTTCCTGTTCACGGTTACCTCCTCCACCGGATTTTGCATCGCCTGACATCAGCTGTAAGTAATCGATTACGATCATCTGAATATCGTGCTGTGCCTTAAGCTTCCTGCATTTTGCCCGAAGCTCTAGGATAGACAGTGCCGGGGTATCATCTACGAATAGTGGTGCTTTGGAAAGCTTGGCTGTCTTATGGACCAATTGCGCCCACTCATGCTCGGCAAGTGTACCCTTTTTGATCTTCTCAGAATCAAGCTCAGCCTCAGAAGAAATCAAACGGTTTACCAACTGGATCGAAGACATCTCCAGGGAGAAAATAGCCACTGGACGATTATGGTCTACAGCTGCATTTCGTAAAACCGAAAGTACGAATGCGGTCTTACCCATCGCGGGACGTGCGGCAATAATTACCAAATCTGATTTTTGCCAGCCTGAAGTCACCCTGTCCAATGCAGTAAGACCGGAAGGAACACCCGTCAATCCGTCTTTTTGGCCTTTTCTTGCTTCCAATTCAATGATTGCCTCACGCATGATGGATTTCATATCGGAGTAATTCTTTCGGATATTTTTTTCGGATATCTCAAAGAGATTCTGCTCCATTTTATCCAACAGTTCAAAAACATCGGTGGTCTCCTCGTAAGCATCTTTCTGGATATCTGAAGCAATCCTGATCATCTCCCGCTTGATAGATTGCTCGGTGATAATTCTGGCGTGATACTCAATATTAGCCGCAGAAGCCACTTTCGATGTAAGCTCGGTGACATAAAATGCCCCACCGGCAATCTCCAAATTCCCGCTTTTGCGAAGCTGGGAAGTCACCGTAAGTAAATCAATCGGCTGGCTCTCGGTAAACAAATCCAAAATAGCCCCAAAAATAACCTGATGGGAATCTTTGTAGAAGCTTTCCACCTTTAGAATATCGATCACATTCGTAAGCGCATCCTTCTCTAGCATCAGGGCCCCAAGTACAGCTTCCTCAAGCTCAATAGCCTGAGGCGGCACTTTACCGAGCATATTGGAGTTCTGATGAGTTGGCTTACTTCTATTGATACGTGGATTGCTGCTTTTCTCGGTCATAGAACAAATGTATTGGGAAAATGGCAAGAGTTTTAAACAACTTTTGCCAAAGTTATCAACAATGAAAATCCTCAATAATCACGCCCCGAAAGGCAAGGCATTACCACTGAAAGAAAAACTTTTGAATTAGAGCTGTTAGTCTCCTGAGCAGCCGATTATTATTTTTAAGTTTGAGGCATAATTCCAATTCTTTAATTAACCTAATGAATAAATATCACTTTATAGCCATCGGAGGAGCTGTGATGCATAATCTGGCATTGGCCCTAGTAGAAAAAGGCTATCAGGTAACAGGTTCAGACGATGAAATCTATGAGCCCTCGCGTACAAGACTGGAAAAAGCAGGCATTTTGCCAGCCGACTATGGCTGGTATCCCGAGAGAATAACCAAGGACCTGGATGGGATTATCCTTGGAATGCATGCTAGAATAGATAACCCTGAACTTCTTAAGGCACAGGAATTGGGAATTCCGGTATACTCCTTTCCGGAATTTATTTTCAACCAAAGTCAGAATAAAAAACGGGTGGTCGTGGCTGGTTCCCATGGCAAGACCTCTATTACTTCGGTGATTCTACATGTGTTGAAAGCCCAAAAGGTGGATTTTGATTACTTGGTCGGCGCTCAGATCGAAGGCTTTGACCTAATGGTAAAGCTCTCCGATGCTCCGGTGATCATCATCGAAGGTGATGAATACCTGACTTCTCCCCTGGATAGGACCCCAAAGTTTTTCCATTACAGGCATGACATTGCCCTAGTTAGTGGAATCGCCTGGGATCATTACAATGTTTTTCCGGATTTTGAGGTATACAAAGACCAGTTTCTACAATTGATGAATTTGACACCAGCATCGGGTGAATTGATCTACTGCGAAGCTGATCCTTTGGTAAAAGAAGCAGCTGGGAAAGCTAACATCCAAGCCAAAAAGACTGCTTACAAAGCTCATCCGGCGGTGATCAAAGATGGCAAGACCTTTTTGGAAACAGAGAATGGTTTAATTCCAATTTTCATATTCGGAGAGCATAACCTGCAAAACCTTCAGGGTGCAATGCGTATTTGTCTTTCCCTGGGATTATCAAGAGCGCAATTCTACCAAAGCATCCAGACATTCAAAGGGGCAGCAAAGCGTCAGGAAATTTTGGTTCAGACTAAAAACTCTAGTCTTTTCCGGGATTTTGCCCATGCGCCATCTAAACTAAAAGCAACAGTATCGGCTGTAAAGACCCAATTCCCCGACAGAAAGTTGATTGCAGTGCAGGAGTTACACACTTATTCCTCACTGAATAGGGAGTTTTTACCGAATTATGCCAGGACAATGGAAGCAGCAGACCTTGCAATTGTGTACCTTGATCCCCATGCTGTGGCACTGAAAAAATTAGAACTAATGGATGAAGAAACATTGCGGGCAGGATTCCAACGACCTGATTTGAAATTATTTACGGACAGTTCAAGCCTGAAAGAATTCCTTTTGGCTCAGGACTATACAAATTCTAACTTACTTTTGATGAGTTCCGGATCCTATGATAAAATGGATCTTGAGCCGATTAAAGCTAAATTTAACCAACCATGAAATCGAGCATGACCAAGAACCTCCCGCACTGGAACTGGTTAATGCATTCGAGTCAGGTTATAGCCTCAAAAAAAAACAGAAACGCATGAACTTAAACTTGAAGAATTCAGTCGCATTTTTTGATCTAGAAGCCACTGGAATCAATATCTCGACAGACCGAATTGTGGAGATTTCCATCGTAAAGGTAAAGCCAGATGGCGGACAGGAAATCTATACCAGAAAAATCAATCCTACTATCCCCATACCGCTGGAATCCTCACTTATCCATGGCATCTACGATAAGGATGTCAAAGAAGAGAAAACCTTTAAGGAATTGGCAAGAGAGATATTCCAGTTTATTGGCCAGTCGGATTTGGCGGGATTCAACGTTCTGAAATATGATATCCCGTTATTGGTAGAGGAATTTCTTAGAGCTGGAATTGAGTTTGATCTGGACAAGAGAAACTTGTTGGATGCACAGAAGATCTTCTTCATGATGGAAAAGCGCAACCTTACTGCAGCTTACAAGTTTTATTGTGGAAAAAACCTGGAAAATGCGCATAGCGCCGAAGCGGACACCCTTGCGACACTAGACGTATTCAAAGCACAGGTAGAGCGCTACCTTGGAGAGGAAATGGAAGATCTACAAGGAAATAAGATGGGAATCTTCGAAAATGACATGAAAAAGCTTCATGAGCTACTCAATGAAAAAATGGTAGACCTAGCTGGGAGATTTGTTTTCAATAATGATGGTGTAGAGGTATTTAACTTCGGAAAGCAAAAAGGGACTCCTGTCTCTCAGGTACTCAAAGATGAGCCTGGCTTTTACGATTGGATGATGCGGGGCGATTTCCCGCTGGATACCAAAAGAAAACTTACCCAGATCAAGCTGAGAGGATTTAACCAATAAATAATGTTTTTGTGCGGTACTGCTCGGCGCTGAGAAATCAAAATCTGCCAAAGGCTGGTTATATAGGGATAATTGTAATCTTGGGGGATTAATACTTTCCCATGATAGTTCATGGTATCTAGGAATTTTGGGCTCTAATTCGTTCATTATGAACTAATTTACGTATGTATTAAAAATCACCGAATTTACTTGTCCTATTGCTGGATATAGTTCTAGTCCTGTTGAGTTATAATCTACAAAGTCTTTTTACTATGAAATTTGAGCTCAAAACCTTTCTGTTCCTAATTCTGCCCTTTGGCAGTGCCTGCTCCCAAAACAATCAAACAGACCCTCCTCTTCCACAAGGGACTATCACTGTAAAAGGAGCCTTTCCCAATCTTTCTTTTACCAGACCGGTAGATCTTCAGCATGCAGGAGATGGCTCGGACAGGCTATTCGTAGTGGAGCAACGGGGAGTTATTTCAGTTTTTCAAAATGATCCTGGAACGGCTGACAAAATTGAATTTCTGGCTATTGAAGGCAGTGTGGATGACACTGGAAATGAGGAAGGTTTATTGGGACTTGCATTTCATCCAAACTATGAGGACAATGGATATTTCTATGTGAACTACACTGCAGCGAATCCTGACCGTACGGTAATTTCGCGCTTCAAAGTTTCTGCTACAGATCCAAACCAGGCAGATCCCACAAGCGAACTGGTTTTATTGCAATTTGACCAACCTTATTCCAACCACAATGGTGGACAGGTTTCATTTGGCCCAGACGGCTATCTATACATTGCTGTAGGTGACGGGGGCAGCGGCGGAGATCCTCAGGGCAATGGACAGAACCGGAAAACCCTGCTAGGAAGCATTTTAAGGATTGATGTGGACCAGGTTAATGGACCTACAAATTATTCAATTCCAGCAGACAACCCGTTTGCCAATAACAGTGAAGGATTTAGGGAGGAAATTTATGCCTATGGCCTGCGCAACCCCTGGAGATTTAGCTTTGATTCATCTAATGGTCAACTATGGACCGCAGATGTAGGGCAAAACAAATACGAGGAAGTGGATATCATCGTAAAAGGCGGCAATTACGGTTGGAAGACAATGGAAGGCTTCCATTGTTATAATTCTGCTGACTGTGCCCAGGATGGATTGAAAATGCCCATCTGGGAATACGATCGGTCCCAGGGGGATGTATCCATTACGGGCGGGTTTGTTTACCATGGGGCTGCCATTCCGGAATTGGAGGGGCTATATGTCTATGCCGATTATGCCTCAGGAAGAATTTGGAGTTTGGACGGAAGTGATCCTGAAAATCCCAGTAATACTGAGCTGCTGAAAGCTCCATTCCCGATCTCATCGTTTGGCATCGACCAAAATCAGGAACTGTATATCTGCGGGTTTGATGATAAAATTTATAAGCTTGGGTATGAGTAACAGGTATGCCGTGATTGGCATTTAATTGGAAAAGGTGGCTATACATATATTTGACCTATAGTCTGACCCTATTCAGATACCCCTCAGCCTTATTTGCCAAATATTTATTTTCAGAATTGGCAATTCGCTGAACCGTAGCAATGGTTGTAGAGTCATTAATGCCCTTTTTTTGGTATATATCCAAAATACCAGAGATTATGGGCACTTCCATTTCAGGCAATTCCTTATTGAGTTTTACTATGACTTCCGGTGAAATTTGTGGGGTATCCTTTAGCAGCTCTACTGTCCAGCTTTTCATCCCAAAATCAAAGGTTAGAAATTTTTCTATCAGGCTATATTGTACTTCTTTGGCTAATAAATCCTTAGGAACTAAGCTGTTTAAACACTTTTCTGCTAAACTATAATCCGTCGAACTCATCAGATCAAAGATGACATTCCTGGACAATGGAAATTCTGCAAGCCGACCGTCAATCAAATCGACCACCCAAAGCTTGTCCTGATATGGGGATTCAGTAAGAATAT
The DNA here is from genome assembly GCF_001442615.1 of Algoriphagus resistens. Taxonomy (GTDB): domain Bacteria; phylum Bacteroidota; class Bacteroidia; order Cytophagales; family Cyclobacteriaceae; genus Algoriphagus; species Algoriphagus resistens. Next base: position 508,165 of record NZ_LMXN01000002.1, read on the forward strand.
CTTCTATATATTCATCGCTCAGCACTTCATTTGTCCATGCTTCTACTTCTGATTTAGTATTTCCATAGACCAATTCATATATGGTATAAGTAGTGTAAGCAGAGCCTTTTATCACATATTCCAATACATCTTTTGAAGTAGCTCCACTAACTCCATCTACATTATAAAGGGCTGCTTTATTTTTTGCAGCGATCTGGTTGTAGGTAAATTCTCCCAAAGGGAGATTGGGATCAGAAAGCAACCTATTGAGCCGTACATATTCTTCTTCTGCAAAAGGTACATGATCATCCTTGCTCAAAAATTCATTTTCAGGTAGTTCAAATCCGAGATATCTTCCTGTAGGATTCCAGTAAAGTGTAATATTGAGCGACTTGCACTGGTTATCATAACATACTCCTGTGTGTACGTTTCGGGAGTAGTAAACAGGAAACCCTTTATCAGAAATATATTGATATAATGTGACCTCTTTTTTCTCAACTTCATCATATATCACTTTATTGTTGATTTTGGCAATTGGGATATCCAAGGTCAGTTCATTTTGATATTTTATCTTTCTGAATTCCTTTCCTGCATGCAAAATCACACTAGAAGAACCAACTACTAGAATCGTGATCAATGAAGCAATTACAATCATTTTATTCATATTCGGATTATTAGCCTTTAAAAGAGTTACCGCCCTTTGGAATGATCCCACCATGCATTTCTATGAGTGTCTTTAAATCACCCATTACCAGGTCAGCCGGAGTTACATTCTTTTCAATAGCCAGTGCCGCCGCTGCTCCCGCTGCCTGGCCCATCGCCATGCACGAGGCCTGAACCCTAAGTCCAGAATTGGCCAACTGGTCGCTACAGATACTCCTTCCAGCCACTATAAAGTTTTTGCTCCTTTTAGGTATCATTGATCTGAATGGAATTGTGGGGACTATTCCTTCAGTCAATTGCTCCGGTACAACTCCTTCGGTATTGTGAAGATCAACAGGATAATAGGAATAGGCTATGGAGTCTGGATAAACTTTACCCGTAATATAGTCCTCATAGCTAATTCTATACAACCCCTCTATTCTATAAGTTTCGCGTACTCCCGTTTCTGTCCTCATCTCCTCTATTCTAATATTTCCCAAACCTGGCTGTTTTTTCAAAAACCTTAGGTGCTTTAGCAAGGATTCCCTTCCTTTAATATTAGCAACTGTATGTGTTTCTGAAGTGGTTGAGTCTGCCCCCTCGATGTGTTGGACATTGTCCCCTTTTTCCTTAAGAAGTGCCACAATATCGCCGCGAAACTCTCCCCTGATCAATTCCCCTCTGTCAATTGCCATTTCATAAGCTACTTTCAATCTCTCCAAATCCAAACTTTCAAATTCATACCCCCCAATTTTAAACATAAGCGTTCCAGGCTGGGTCACCTTCTCTTTAAATACATCATACCCTGCCATCGAAGCTGCTAAAGCATTACCGGAACAGTCAATGAGTTGCCTGCATTTAATGACTGCATGCACTCCTTTACCTATTGTCTCTACATGCCAATAGTTTTCTTTAAATTCCACGGAAATAGGAGTTTCATAGTAGCGGATATTCACCCCGGCTTCAAGGCATTTTTCTTCAACTAACAGTGCATATACAGATGCATTTAATCTTACTTGATGATTCCAATGTTCTCTACCATGGGGAATGGAGAAATTCGGTAAGGAATCACCATTCAATTCAACCGCACTTTGGACTAATTCCCAACCTACTCCACTGATTACTTGCTTTCCCCATGCGAAAAACAACCCTGGATAAGCCACTCCTGCGGTAGTAATCGTCCCACCCAATTGACTTTGACATTCCAGTAAAGTCACATTATGTCCTGTTCTGCCCGCTTGTATCGCCGCTATAGATCCAGCTGTTCCTCCCCCTACCACCAAAATATCAGTTTCTAATTCTCTCTCAATAGTTTTATATGGCTTTTCCAGCACTTCCCCCTTGGTAACCCCACTGGTGGATAATCCAACTGAAAGTGCTCCGATGGTTGATAAAACGTCTCTTCTTTTCATGTGTCTCTAATTTGTCTTTTAAGGGCCATATGGAATCTCGCATGCATTATAATCATTCCAGAGTACGATGTTTTCGTCATGCTCAATTTCATCCTTAGTAGTTCTGAAAAAGAACTTCATAGGAGAAATCAATGCTATCTATTTCAAATTGCTGCTTATTTAATAGAGGGCTCATTTTACTGGATTCTGAACATTTCACTCCATTTATACAAGTTGCTTAAGGCTAAAAGGCTAGAAATAAACTTAAACTGAAGCTAAGGTTCTATGTTTTTAACCAACTCCGTACCAAAGATTTTTTGAAAAGGAAATCCTAAGTGATTCAAAACGAAAAAATTCATCAAGATCACTATCGGGTTTTCAGACTAATCCATAGCCCCTGCAAAATAAGTCTGTCGGTGAAGTTTTAGCTTCTTTGACAGTCGGTTTAAAGAATCAATAACCAAATTTCAAATTCAATGACCAAGATTTGAAACAGCCAAGTCATTTTGAAAAAGCAAAGCCTTAATGATCAAGTTCACTGGTTAGCTAAACTATTATATCATTTTCTGAGAGCACTTCATGACTAAAAAGTGTTAAATCCACAATCTCAAAACAACTACCCTTCTATCTCCTTCACCAATTCAGCATACCATGCTTCCCCATATTTCCTCGTTAAGGCGTCCTTCAGGAATTTGTAGATCGGGACTTTCAGACTTGATCCCAGCTGGCAAGCAGGATCGCAGATATGCCAGCGGTCATAATTCAATGCGTCGAACTGATCATATTTGGTGACACGGATCGGGTACATATGGCAGCTAATTGGCTTTTTCCAGGTAATCTTTCCGTCCAAATAAGCTTGCTCGATTCCGCATTTCAGAATTCCACGCCCGTCATACAGTGCATAGGCACATTCACGGTTGTCTCCTATGGTAGGGGTGCCTTTATCACCATCTTTGTCAATCACCCATGTTCCCTGCTTGGCTATCACTTGCCTACCCTCTTCAGTGATATAATCCTTGACAATCGGATAAATATCTTCGATGATTTTGGTTTCCTCATCCTCCAAAGGCGCACCCGCATCCCCCTCTACACAGCAAGCCCCTTTGCAGGCCTCTAGATCGCATACAAAAAAATTCTCTTTTATATCATCCGACAGTACGGTATTCCCCACTAGTATCATTTTGTTTCTAATTATCCTGCAAAGTTAAGCAATCAATAGCTAGGCATCCGGCTTCACAAAGTCTTTTCTTCTTACATCCCCCCTTTCTGCAATTTGGCGATAAGATTCCCCTCACTGTCGTACTTTTCATCCAAAAAAGATAAGCGAAAAGACACAGAAAAAGAATGGCATATAAAATCATCTTTCCAGTTGACTTCCCCTTGAATCATATTTTTAAAAACCGATAGAAAAAAAATACCGTAATTTGCAAAGTGCAAGTCGTCTTGTCGCCGCTCCGATCCCGATTGCTATCGGGGCCATTGGAGAGGAGGAAAGTCCGGGCAACATAGAGCGCCATACTTCCTAACGGGAAGGGAACTGATTGGTGACGGTCAGTTTACAGCCAGTGCCACAGAAAATATACCGCCATTCGACTTCGGGGCCTGCCCTGAGCCTGTCGAATGGTAAGGGTGAAAAGGTGGGGTAAGAGCCCACCGTCCTGATGGTGACATCAGGAGCAGGGCAAACCTTATGGGTTGAAAGATCAAATAGGTTCCGCGCCGGATTCAGTTCCGGGAAAAGTTGCTCGCTTTTATGCGGAATGGGTAGATCGATGGATCCCGATTGTGAAGTCGGGGCTAGATAAATGACAGGAAACCGATTCTGGAACCAGAAGAGGAAACAGAACCCGGCTTATAGACTTGCACTTTTTTATTTTATATTGAAATTATGTCGAAAATACTGATCATCGATGACGAGAAAGTCATCCGCGCCACGTTGCGCGAAATCTTAGAATACGAGAAATACATTGTTACTGAAGCCCAGGATGGTGAGGAAGGCTTGGCCAAGCTGCAGGAAGAAGAGTATGATCTGGTACTATGCGATGTGAAAATGCCCAAAATGGACGGGATTGAAGTTTTGGAAAAAGCCAAAGGGCTTGAAAAATCCCCTCAGTTCATTATGATCTCTGCACATGGAAGCATAGAAACTGCCGTGGAAGCCACAAAAAAAGGGGCATTTGACTTTATTCCCAAGCCTCCTGATCTCAACCGTCTGCTGTTAACCGTGCGAAATGCCCTGGAGAAAAAAGAACTGGTCACGGAGACAAAAGTTCTGAAAAAAAAGCTTTCCAAAAAACTGGACATGGTCGGAGAGTCCGAAGCAATTCAAATGGTGAAGGAAACCATAGAAAAAGTGGCTCCTACTGATGCAAGAGTATTGATCACCGGTCCTAACGGAACAGGAAAGGAACTCGTTGCCCATTGGGTGCATGCAAAAAGCAACAGATCGTCCCAGCCATTTGTAGCTGTAAACTGTGCGGCAATCCCATCTGAGCTGATAGAAAGTGAACTATTTGGGCATGAAAAGGGAGCATTTACATCAGCCCATAAGCAGCGCCAGGGAAAATTCGAACAAGCACAGGGAGGTACCCTATTCCTCGATGAAATCGGGGATATGTCACTTTCTGCACAGTCTAAGGTTCTTCGGGCACTTCAGGAGAATCTGATCAACCGTGTAGGTTCGGACAGAGATATCAAAGTAGATGTACGTGTCTTGGCCGCGACAAATAAGGACCTGAAAAAAGAGATTGAGGAGAATAGGTTCCGTGAGGATTTGTACCACAGATTAAGTGTGATTCTGATCCAGGTCCCTGCACTGAAAGACCGAAAAGATGATATTCCTTTACTGGTCAGTAAATTCCTGGATGATATCTCCCAAGAAAACGGTGATGCGAAGAAAAGTATCAGTAAAGCCGCTTTGGCAAAATTACAGGAATACCCATGGACAGGGAATATTCGTGAACTGAGAAACGTCGTAGAAAGACTGGTGATTTTGGGAGAGACCGAAATCAGTCTGGAGGATATAAAAAAATACGCTGACTATTAAGTCAGCGTATTTTTTTAGCTATTGGCGTCCTGAGATGCTGGAGCCTTTGCATATGCCGGGCATGGCTTGCTGGAAGCACAAGCTCCCAAGGCTAAAATCCCAATCAATAATGCTGCAGTGGCTAGTTTTTTCATAAGATTATATTTTTTTTAAAGGCCATATGGAATCTCGCATATTGAACAATCACTCCAGTGTACCTCACCTTCGAAATGCTCGATTTCATGTTAATGTCATTTATTCATTTTTCAAATATGTTCAATTAATCCTTAGATAGCAATTACTGCACCAATAGATTACAGCCTCGAATCTCACTGTTGTCAAATCTTCCCAGCACTTCCAGCATTCCATTTTCATCATATTTGCCTAGATCCTGTGTTTCTATAAATGCACAGGAATGAAAGTTGGCCAGGTCAATCACATTGATTCCTCCCTGAGATCGCTTTGCAATAGAAAGCGGGTCGTTCACATCCCTAAGGATAACGCGCATTGAATCCGGAAGTGTATATTTCCCCCCGCCTTTGGAGTATGCCTGTGACATCAGTTCCGTCATTCCGTATTCAGAACAAATCGCATCCACACCAAAGAATGTTTTCAGGGTATCGTGAACTTCCTCCCTGATCATTTCCTTTCTCCTCCCCTTCATACCGCCAGTTTCCATCACAACAAGGTTATTGGGAGAGGAAAAATCCTTTCCTGATTCCGCCAGATCCAGCAAGGCAAAAGTAACCCCAAGCAATAGGATTTTTCTGCCGTCATTGGCAAGCATTTCAATTCTACTGATCAGTTCATCATGATTGTAGAGGTAAAAACCAGAGTGCCCAGAATTACTTTCGCGAATGAAGTGCTCCGCCATACTCACTAAACTACTCCCTTTTCTCTCCAGGTATGCAGGTAAGAGCGCCAGTATGTGAAAATCTTTTAACCCTCCGAATTCACCTTCAAATATGCGCTGGGCATGGGCTAAGTACCACTGCTCAGACCAGATATAATGCCGGCTAGTGATCGTACCTGTAGTACCGCTGCTCGAGAAAAAACCGGGATAATCTTTCTCGTTTCCTGATATTACTTTATGGTCTTTGAAAAACCGTATGGGCAGAAAAGGAATTTGATCCAAGGTTTTTACAGACATCGTATCTAATCGCCTGGCTTCAATATATTTTCTGTAAATTGGATTAGACTGAGACTGGAATTGAAAAAGTTCCAGCGCAAGATTTTCGAATTCATCCGATTTCAAATTACTTAGCTTATCCGAAAAACTTTTAAAATCCTGCATCGTTTTATATTTTGCAACAACCAACCAAAGTATTGGTTTAATTTGGTGGTAAATTTACTTTCACCTATGCGTTTAAAAAGCTATTTTGGAATATTCTTTTTGTCGGTCTTTGGTGCCGCATGTATCAGTCCGCCTGATAATTTCCCTTCAATCCCCAAAATCTCCTTTAAATCAATGGAATATGCTCCTACATCAGGTTCAGACTCTTTGATTATAAGTTTGGATTTCCAGGATGCAGAAGGAGATTTGGGATTGTCTGCGACGGACGATGATCCTCCTTTTCACGATGTAGACTACCAGAGGAACTCTGCCGGAGACCTGATTACCTACAGTACCAGACCCTCCGATGCGCCTTCCTACAATCCCATTGACTGGTTGGTAAATCCTTTGGTGGGAACTGAGCAGGTAAATGACACCATTTGGGTCAAACAAAACCCTAATCAGTATAATATTTTTGTAAAGTTTTTTATCAAGAGAAATGGTCAATTCACAGAATATAGATGGCAAGATCCGCCATTTTATTCTACTTTCAACGGCCGTTTCCCGAGAATTTTGACTTCTGATACAGGTCAGGCAGTGGAAGGAAACATCAGCTACGGTATGCTTTCCACAGGCTGGGAATCGATTTTCAGAAACGATACGATAAGAATAGATGTATCTATTCAGGATAGGGCATTAAATAGAAGTAATGAGGTATCAAGTCCCGAAGTGACACTCAACCAGATCGCACGACCGTCCAACTAGAAAAGAGGCTGCCTCAAAAGTCAACGCATTGTCAGACTGAGCGGAGCCGAAGTCTATTTATGAGCTATTAAGCTACATTTCGGCTCAACTCAAGGTGGAAAAACACCTATCCTGCACCAGAATGAGACAGCTCCTTTTTCTTTTTTTGCTGGAAGATTTTCTATATCTCGGGATACTTCCTGGGATCGACTTCACTCATCATTGCATAAACTTTCTCTATTACATCTTCTGCACTCGGTTTGGAGAAATAATCCCCATCTGAAGAATAGGCAGGTCTGTGGGCTTTTGCTGAAATAGTCAAAGGCTCCGAATCCAGGTATCTAAACACTTCCTGCCCCTCTATCACTTGCTGTAGCATATAGGCAGATCCTGCTCCCGGCACATCCTCATCAGCAAAAATCACACGGTTGGTTTTCTTGATTGATTCTCCAATAATCCCGTGAACATCAAATGGCAACAGCGTTTGCACATCTAGCACTTCCAGCTCAATACCCATTTCTGAAAGTTCATCTGCCGCTTCCATCACAACTCTACACATAGAGCCATACGTGACGATGGTCACATCAGAACCTTCCCTAAGCACTTCTGGTTTACCCAGAGCAACGGTATATTCTCCCAAATTCAGGGGCATCCTCTCTTTTAGCCTATAGCCATTCAGACATTCAATGACTAGAGCAGGTTCATCAGATTTCAATAGCGCATTGTACATTCCGGCTGCCTGTGTCATATCCCTGGGCACGCAAACGACCATTCCCCGCAAGGTGGAAAGAATCATTCCCATAGGTGATCCGGAATGCCATACACCCTCCAGTCTATGTCCCCGGGTACGCACAATCATTGGGGCCTTTTGGCCTCCTTTGGTGCGGTACTGAAGACAAGCTACATCATCAGCCAGCATCTGTAGTCCATACAGCAAATAATCAAGGTACTGAATCTCCGCAAGCGGGCGTAATCCCCGCAAAGCAGTACCTATTCCCTGCCCTATGATAGTACATTCCCTGATCCCTGTATCTGACACCCTCAGTTCACCATGCTTAGCCTGCAAACCTGCAAAAGCCTGATTCACATCGCCGATCTTACCTACATCCTCACCGAATGTAAAGAAACGGGGATCTCTTTCCAGCGTGATATCAAAGTAGGACTGTAAAACTTCTCTGCCGTCCACCAAGGGAGAATTGTTGTTGAATTTGGCCGGTACCCCCTCCACATTTAGCACACTCCATTCAGAATGGCTATACAAATGGCTGTTATATCTGTCAAAATTCAATTCTGACTGTTTCGCAAACCAGGCTTTCAAACCTGCTTTTACAGCAGGTGCATCCATTCTCAAAGTCAGCAATGCCTTTCGTATTGCCAACACTACATCTTTTCTTATCGGATTTATGGTTTTGGAAAGCTCCTCTGCAAGTTGGTTAACTATGACTTTTCTAGTACTATGCTGAGCAGCCTCCCTAAGCAGAATCACTGCCTCATTTAGCTCTTTCTTGATTTCACTGGAAAATTTGGACCAGGCAGCTTCCTTTTCTTGTTTTACCTGAGCTTTGGCTTCCGCCTCAATTTTATCCAGTGTATCTGCATTGGCGATTTCGTTGCTCAGGATATACTCCCTGAACTTTGAAATACAATCCCAGTCCTTTTCCCACTTGAGACGTTCTGCGTTTTTATATCGCTCATGCGAACCGGATGTAGAATGACCTTGAGGCTGAGTCATCTCTATTACGTGGATCATCACCGGTATATGAGAAGTTCTGGCCAATTCCCCTGCTTCCACATAGGCATTGAGCAAAGCTTCATAATCCCATCCGTTGACCCGTATGATTTCGATTCCTTTTTGGGAATCTGTTCTTTCGAAGCCAGCTAAAACTTCAGAAATGCTGCCTTTCGTTGTGTGAAACTCATTGGGTACAGATATACCATAGCCGTCATCCCATATGGAAATCACCATGGGCACCTGCATGACCCCGGCTGCATTAATGGTTTCAAAAAACATCCCTTCAGAAGTGGAAGCATTACCTATTGTTCCCCAAGCGACCTCATTCCCATTGACAGAGAATTTGGTAAAATCCTTCAACTGCTTATTTTCCCTAAAAAGCTTGGAGGCGTATGCCAGGCCAAGAAGCTTGGGCATCTGGGCAGCAGTAGGAGAAATATCTGCCGCAGAATTATACATCTTCGTCAGATCCTTCCAACTACCATCGTCATTAAGAGATCTGGTAGCAAAGTGGCCGTTCATCAGACGGCCAGCACTTGCCGGCTCTGCTTCTACATTGGTATAGGCATATAGCTGGGAAAAATACTGCTGTACTGTCAGCTCTCCGACCGCCAGCATAAATGTCTGATCACGGTAATAGCCAGAACGGAAATCCCCAAGCTGGAAAGCCCTGGCCATAGCAATCTGGGCAAGCTCCTTTCCGTCCCCAAAAATCCCAAACTTCGCTTTGCCCATAAAAACCTCCTTTCGCCCCACTAAAGACGCATGCCTACTCACCATTGCAATCCGGAAGTCTTCAAGTATAGCTTCCTTAGAGAGATTTGGAGAATTCAGGTTTCGTGGTACTGATTGAATTTCTTCTGACATAAAGCTTAATTTACTAAAGTTATCTGGGTTTTTCCTTAACGGCTATTTGTATCATTCAAAAATAACCAAATCCATTTTCAATGCAAATTTCGATATTATAATTTTTCGATCAAAAATTTTGAAAGACATGTATTTTTTGAACAGAATCAGAATTAAATTTTGAAATTGTATCTATAGCCAATAATAGAATTAAAAATAAGCAAATTCCCGCACGCTAAAAATCAAGTATTTAGCAAAAAAAAGACATCAAAATTATCCCTGTTTAAAAAGCAAAATTTAAAATATTAATAATGTTTTAAACTATATTAAGAATATAATTTTGAAATCAACCTATTTTTCAAAACATACCAAATACTATTCTTCAATTTGCTAGTTGATACCTCTTTGCGTATTATCTTTGCTGCAAGTTTACTTAAATCCAAATATTGAAGTCATGATTATAGGTGTTCCAAAGGAAATTAAAAACAATGAAAACCGTGTAGCCCTTACCCCTGCCGGGGCCAAAGAATTGGTAAAAAGAGGTCATTCTGTGTACGTTCAGCACACTGCAGGTGAAGGAAGTGGCTTTTCAGATGATTCGTACGTAGAAGCCGGCGCTACCATTCTCCCTACCATCGAAGCCACTTATGAAATCGCTGAGATGATAATGAAGGTAAAAGAACCTATCGAAGCTGAATACAAGCTGATCAAAGAGGGCCAACTGTTGTTTACCTATTTTCACTTTGCCTCCTATGAGCCACTGACAAAAGCAATGGTAGCAAGTAAGTCAGTTTGCCTTGCCTACGAGACTGTAGAAAAAGCTGACAGAAGCCTCCCGCTTTTAGTACCTATGTCGGAGGTAGCCGGAAGAATGGCTGTACAGAAAGGAGCCAACTATTTGGAGAAACCACTTCAGGGAAGGGGTATTCTTCTTGGAGGTGTACCTGGTGTGCTTCCCGCCAAAGTTTTGATCCTTGGAGGTGGTATCGTAGGAACCCAGGCAGCTTGGATGGCTGCAGGTCTTGGAGCCGACGTGACGATTATGGATGTATCTCTTGCACGCATGAGGTACCTAGCAGATGTAATGCCTGCCAACGTAAAAACCATGATGTCCAATGAATACAATGTACGTAAAATGATAAGAAACCATGATTTGATCATTGGTGCAGTGTTGATTCCAGGCGCAAAAGCTCCTCACCTGATCACGCGTGACATGCTAAAAGAAATGCAACCAGGCACCGTACTAGTGGATGTGGCCGTTGATCAGGGGGGTTGTATCGAAACCTGTAAACCAACTACCCATCAGGATCCTACTTATATCATAGATGATGTGGTACATTATTGCGTAGCGAACATGCCTGGTGCTGTACCTTACACGTCTACGTTGGCCTTAACCAATGCTACTCTTCCTTATGCTATCCAACTGGCTGATAAAGGGTGGAAGAAAGCAGCTCAGGACAACCCTGATCTGGTACCTGGTTTGAATGTTATCAACGGGGATATTGTATATCAGGCAGTAGCAGAAGCTTTCAATATGGACTACACTCCAGTTGTGAAATATCTGACTGATTGATTGCAGCCCCTTTCAGAACATACGAGTTCCTCCGGCGAAAACCGGAGGGATTTTTTTTAACTTTGATCTATCCCCATATATTCCGCAAGACCAACCTAAAGTCCAGCGGTACAATCAAGTATATCATTCAACATATACAAGATAGTTTGGGCAGTTTTGGAGTCCAGGTGGACGTTAAGCGAGTCAATTTCTTTTTGAGTATCCTGAGTATTTGCCGAAATGTAGTCAAAAAGAAAAAAATACACATCCTGCTTTTGTAATAAGTTGCTCAGATGATATTGACTGTTATACCAGATTGAAAATGAACTATTTTTAGCACCTAGTGCAAGGGGTACAACAAGATTATGAATGTGGAAGCAACCAATCAAATTTGATTGGAAGTCTTGGAGATTTCAGAGGAAAATTCGATGGAAATGTAAATTTCCAAACATCTCATCATTTCCCAAAAGCAAACCAAATCAGCCGAATACCAAAACCAATCATCGCTACGCCAACTGCTTTGTTAAGCCAAAACATAAACTTCGGAGTAACAAACTGGGATAGTTTCTTTGCTATATAAGCCTTAATCAAGTCAATAGAAAAAACAGTCAAAAGAGTGGCACTGTAGTATAGCCATACATCCGCTGAGTCAAAAGATTCTTTGAGATGAACCAAACTGGCAATTGATATCCAGAAGAGCAGGACAAAAGGATTGATTCCATTGATGCTGAATCCTTTTAAAAAAGCACTGCGTTTCCTGGTTCTCTGTACTCCTTCCAAGTTAGATTCTGGTTTGGCTAATTGTTTTTTAGTCAGATAACTTACACCAAACCCTATCAAAATTGCACCGCCAACATAGCCCAAAACAGATTCAAAATAAGCCGCAGTGGCCAGAAATTTAATACCAAAAAAAGTAAGCAGAACATAGAGTGTATCGCTGCTAAGTATTCCCAAAGCGACCATTGAAGCATACCGAAACCCCTTCTCAAGGCTGCTTTGGATCAGTGTGAAAAACACGGGACCTATCATAGCCGATAGCAAAAGTCCCATGCTGACACCTTCCAACAGCGCTTGACTCATAGCTTAATCCCCTTATTGACCAAAAACTGCTGCCAGCTTTCCGCCTTAGCTCCCTTAAGCACTCTGGGGAACTTGTTCTGCCCGCCCTCCTTGCCTTGCTCCTTGAGCCAATCGTAAAATAAAACAGATGGCAATACAGTTACTTTCACTTGCTTCAACGCATGATTCCGCTCTACTGCGTAGTCATCATTCAGTGCTTTGAGATGCTTATCAATAGTCTTTTTTAATGCAGAAGTCTTGATGGTATCATCGGAGCCAATAAACCAGTGATGGGCAAAAAGACTTCCGTGTGGCACTCCCAGCACTGTGAATTCCCGGATATTCATATCTTGCTCCTCAGCTGTGAGTTCTATCGCCTTATTCATGTTATCCACTGATAAGTGCTCCCCACAGAGGCTCAAAAAATGCTTAGTCCTCCCAGAGATGACAATCTCTGATTCATCCTTGGACACAAAACGAATGACATCACCGATAAGGTACCGCCAAGCCCCGGCGCAGGTACTGATCAATAACGCGTAATCCTTTCCCTCTTCGACCTCATCAATTTTCAAGGTCATTGCCTCTTGGCGGATGTTTCCTTCCTCATCAAAATTCGCCTCATTGAAAGGTACGAACTCATGAAAAATTCCATTGTTGAGGACTAGCCGCATTGATTTACAATTTGGCAAAGCCTGAAAAGCCAGAAATCCTTCGGAGGCCAGGTAAGTCTCCAAGTATAATAATGGTCTGCCCAGAAGCTTTTCAAACCCCTTCTTATACGGTTCAAATGAGACTCCTCCATGAACGAAAATCTGAAGATTCGGCCATAGCTCATGGATGTTGTTAAGCCGATAGCGCGTAATAATTTTTTCAAGTAAAATCTGTAGCCAGGCCGGTACCCCCACTATGATTCCAATATCCCAGGATTCCGCCTTTTCTACGATCTGGTCAAGCTTATCCCCCCAGTTTTTGCTGCGGGAAATCTTTTTACCGGGCTTATAAAACCGCTGAAACCAAATAGGCAGTCTTCCTGTGGTAATCCCACTCAGGTCTCCAGAAAAATAAGTACCGTTAAACTCCAGATCAGTGCTTCCTCCCAACATCAATATCCCTTTGGTCAAAAGAGAAGCAGGCAAGTCATACTTGGAAAGGGATAAAATCTGGCGGACCCCCGTTCTGCGGATGGCTTTGACCATATCCTTGGTCACGGGAATAAATTTGGAAGTAGCTCCTGAAGTCCCGCTGCTCAGCGCAAAATGCCGCACAGGACCAGGCCAGGTAATATTTGATTTCCCTTCAAGTAGCTTATACCACCACTCTGTGTGGATCCTCTCGTAATCATAAATTGGAACCTGACTTTTAAAGCGGTCATAAAACTCATTCTCTCCCCATCGAAAGCCCTTCAGTATTTTAGGAAAATCGTACTTTTTTCCTATTTCCGTTTCTGCTGCATGTATCAGCAATTTCTTCAATTCTTGTCGTTGTAGTTCCAAAGGATGAGAGTACTCTTGCTCCAAACTCTCTCTCAGGCGTATGCCTTTTTTTAGTAAAGTACTAATGATCGCCATATCTTTGTTTTAGGCCTTTTGGAAAAAATAAAGCACAAAAATAGAAAATGGACATTAAAGCAAACCTACTAGCAGTAAAAAAAACGTTTATAAATGAAGATTGCTTGCTAGTCGCAGTAAGCAAAACCAAGCCACTTTCTGACTTAATGGATGCATATCAAGCCGGGATACGTGACTTCGGTGAAAACAAAGTACAGGAACTCCAGTCCAAACAGGCTCAAATGCCCGACGATGTCAAGTGGCATATGATCGGCCATCTCCAAAGCAACAAGGTCAAATACATAGCTTCTTTTGTGCATCTGATTCATGGAGTGGATTCCTTTAAGCTACTGAAAGAAATCAACAAACAAGGCAAAAAAATCAATAGGATTATACCTGTTTTACTTCAGATACATATTGCCGAAGAAGAAACAAAGTTCGGTTTTGACAAAAATGAGTTAAATGAAATGCTTTCCAATCCGGACTTTCTAAATCTCACCCATGTAAACGTTCAGGGGCTGATGGGCATGGCCACTTTTACCGAAGACATAGATCAGGTAAGAAAGGAATTCAGGAATTTAAAAAGCCTTTTTGAAGAACTGAAAGCCCTTCAGCTTCCAGCCTTTGTCCAGCTGGATGATATTTCCATGGGGATGAGTGGAGATTACCTGATCGCCCAGGAAGAAGGCAGTACCATAGTCAGGATCGGCTCAGCTATCTTTGGGGGAAGGAGCTGATTTTTCAGTTATGGAAAGCGGGGTATGATCGGTGGGCATGTAGCAGAATCTGAGCTTTGTAATAAATCCTACTTTTGTGTTTGGAACAGCGGTCAGTTGATCAGTAGCAAAAAAAAATGAGCTCCATTTGCCTATTCATTTTATTATTTACGGTAGACTATTTTGCCTCTCCTTTATCAGCTTTATTAGTATTCCCATTTGACCCAAGTGGTAAATGGTATGGTGTAGCATTCCATTAATGGCAAATGAATAGTCAAATTCGCTTTTGAAGTCCTGGTCATAGTATTTCTCTTTTAAGAAGGAGTCATCTTTATTCTTTAATAATTCTACTACTTGCGAAACGCTTTCTCTATAATCCTGAATTACAGTATTCAATCCTGCCTTTTTAAGCTCATCATTGTCTGGCCAATTTTGCCCATCACTATCCCTGAGCTCGCCTATTCCATTCCTGATTTTTAAAATTGTATCATTATTCCATGCTGTAAGATGGGCAATCAATTCAGCGACACTATGGGTTGCAGGAGATGGTTTTGTAAATGCTTCCTGAGCGGTTATAGAACTAATCTTTTTTTCCAAATTGTCTCCGACCCAGAGCTTCCCATTCTGTACCTTCAAAAGCTGCCCAATTATATAATTGATCACGTTCTTATTATCCATAGCTTTAGGTTTATGACCGGTATGGTCTTACAAAATACAGCGTATTATAAAGCTGGTGCTTATCCATCGATACACGGAGGGTTAAGAACCAAGTCCTTTGAAAGTCCTAGTTTGTCAAATGTTGCCCTGGCCTAGGGAGCGTCAGTTTACCGCTCTGGTTCGAATTTACTTTTTATCACTATACCAATCCAACCCATTTTTATATAAAATATTATCAAGTTCCTCAGCAGAAAAATTATCAATAAGCAATTGTACGTCTTTATCTGAAAAAGGTACCTTGGCGCGGGTTGAAGGTAAATCCGTTCCAAATAATAGCGCTTTGGGGTTAATTTGATAAATCGTTTTCATTACTGGAATCGGATCAAAGTCAACTCTTCCAAAACCTGTTGCTTTAATTTTCACCCCTTTTTCTACCCAATAATATAGGTCCTCCAATCCCTCCTGCGTCAGGCCTAAATGATCAATAGAAAACGAAGGGATATTCTGTAAAAGCGGCTTTAGGTGTCTTAGCTCTTTATTGTCAATGTAAAGTTCGGTATGCCAATTATACTTTTCAAACAGGTAGTTGGCCAATTTTTCAAGGTGTTCAATTTTTTCGGAGCCCCCTCTTTTTACATTAAAGCGCACTGCAACCACATTAGAATTGCTCAGTCTTTCCAGTTCTTTGTCAGAAATGCCGACAGGAATGTTGGCGACGCCAAAAAAACTATTTCCTAAAATTCTTAAAGCATCGAGCAAATATTCCTGGTCGAAGGCCTGAAACGAGCCCGAAACTACTGCACCACCTATTATTGTATATTGGTCAGTCGCATATTTATAATCCTCCAGGGTAAAGCTGGGTGGCAGAAAACCGTTATTTTCTACCAGTGGAAATTTCGGGTCAATACTATGGAAATGTCCATCGAAAAGTTTTATTGTTTTTTGATTTACCATGTCATAAAAGCGACTCAAACGTTAACATCTGTAGCTATCCAAGAATTCCCAAAGTATCTGATTCACTAGTTAAGAATCGTTGTATGCAACCGCTGCGAACCCAGTCTAGGTTATTCAATTTTATCTGCTACGAATTGTTGGACCTTGAAACCTGTTACAACATCATCTTGAATGATAAAATTGATGTACTCACCATCTGATTTATCAAAGAATGTTGTATCGGATTCCGGAAGAAAGAAAACCGGATCCTTCCAAAAATCGGAGGTGCCCTCTAGTCCGTTCTCCTTAACTACAAGCTGAAGATCACCAATCTCGGGCAAGCTGTATTTGCCTGTAAACCGATGAAGTTGCTCTGCTGATTGCTCCTTTATGACCCGTCTCATTGGTTCAATTCCTGGCAAATCATATTCTTTAGCTATACTGAGCAATAATTCCTGAATAATACTGCCGTTGTCAGAATTCACCATGATCACAACAGCCACAGGAAATTCTTTCCACACAACTAAATTGGCCCTGAATCCTTCATCTGCCCCCCCATGACCAAAGGTATGTTCAGTAACACCTGGACCAAGACCATGATTGTTCATACCCGGTGTAAGCATTGCATTGACCGTACTCACTTTCAATAAGCCGTCTTTTTGTGTTTGCTGGATCTGTTGGAATTCTTTGGCCCACAGTAGAAGTTGAGATGGAGTGGACCAGAGACCGGCCGCAGCCATTTCAGGATATATTGGCCATTTCCCTTCTACCTCTGCACCATTAGCCCGAAAGCCGGTTGCAGCAATAGCATGATACCTCTGTGGCAAGGGGTTTTCAAAGGTACTTGCACTCATCCCCAGAGGATTCAATACATTGGTCTGCATAATTTCCGGAAATGGCTTTCCTTCAAGGTCTGTAAGCATGAGTTGCATAATAGTGTAGGCCCCACCGGAATACATCCAACTTTCGCCGGGCTGCTTATAAACACGCACTGAATCTGTATTTCCTTTCCCATCCAGCACATCTACTACACTTGGAATAGTGTCGCCTTTATCATAACCCGGAAATCCCCAGACTGTCAAACCAGCGGTATGGTTTAGAATTCTCTTCGTTGTGACTTTCTCTTGTTTTGTAAAATCATTGTCAGGCACTTTCCAACTAGTCAGGTATTTGTTGACATTTGAATCCAGGTTGATAATGCCTTCTTCTGCAAGTTGGTGCGCCCTGATAGCAGCAACTGGTTTGCTAATTGATCCCGCTAGAAACATTGTTTCAGTGGTTACTGGGCGATTTTCAGAACTATCAGCAAAGCCATAACCTTTAGCCCATTCGATTTCACCATTATTGATAACAGCGATACTCAGCCCGGGGATACCAAGGTCCCGCATTCTTTCCTCAATAGTGTAGTTTGGTATACTATCTCCCTGTATCTGGAGATTAGGCTTAAGTCCGTGCTCTATTCTAACTATTCGTTCCACCAGAGATCCCTTTCCCTTTTCGGATTTAGGTGTACAACTAAATAAAATCAATAAAACGAATATCAGGTTGAGTGTTCGCATAGTAATAGACTTAGTGGATGAAATCACAGAAAAGTGGAGTACGCATTTCGGAGCTGGTCACTTTCCGCCCGTATCTTTTTACTTCAACAATACAAAATACTCAATTTTACCCATTCGGCCCTCATTACGCAAATACAATATGCAGTCGATTTTCCTATTGAAGTTCTATGAATTGGATGCATATTTAATGAAGCCTTGCTTTAATTCATCCGTTAAAGCAACAGGACTTACTTTGGTCAGCTTTAATGAATTACATCCATTAAAATTAGAAAATCGCTCTACCGCCCGAACAAAAAGGCCTAACCATGATTCGACTTCGGAATGTTTATCCAGGATGTGTAGATGAATCAGCTCCAACTGTCCGATTTTACGATGTGCTTTGCAATCGACACGTCCAATAAATTCATCTCCAAACAAAATGGGCAAGCAGAAATAGCCATACTCTCTTTTTTCTTTAGGCGTGTAACATTCGAGGCGAAAAGAAAAATTAAAAAGCTGTTCTACACGTTCACGATGAATAACCGAGTTATCGAAAGGCGATAACAATTGAACTTCAGGAGAATATATCTTACGTGAATTTTCAAGTAATGCAGGAAGTACAAAAATTGCGGGCATCCCGTCAATGATTACTTGTCGCACTTTTTTTGCTTCTAACATTGTCTGCAAAACAAACTCTACATTTTTTCTGAGTGCCTCCCCTCTTTTTAAATACAGTATCTGTTTAATGCTGGTAGCACCATAAGCACGCAAATGAGTTTTGACAAGGTACTCGGCAAATTCAAAAGGACTAGGCTCTGTGGTATTGATTGCACTGGGCAATACCCTTTCGGTTAGGTCGTAGATTTTTTCCATACCCTTACGTCCAGACACCATTAAGTCACCTTGCATAAAGAGTTTTTCCAGGGCTACTTTTGCCGGCTTCCAATCCCACCAACTTCCTGATTTTTTACCGACGGGATTGAAATCCCTTACTTTTTGTGGACCGTCTAAACGAATACGATCCTTTACGTAGCTAAGGATTTTAGGATCTACATTAGTGTAATAGCGTGCCTCCCCTCGTTTGAAGCGAAGCATTTGGGGTAAAGCATACCGAAAATCCCTTATAGGCAGATAAGATGCTGCATGAAACCAATATTCAAAGATTTTACGCTCTTCGACCAACTGGTCTAAATAGTCGACTTGGTAGTCCGGCACCCGGATCCATAAAGTATGGTGGTGTGCCCTTTCAACGATCGACAAAGTATCAATTTGAATATAACCAAGATGTTCCAATGCAGCTAACACAGCTTCTTTCCCCTTTCCGAATGAAGACGCTTTACTTAACCCTTGGCATTGCAAGGTAATACGCTGAAGCTGTTTTAACATCGGACTTGTCTTCATCTGTTTATACTTGATATCAGTATCAGCAACCTTTCTCTCACCGGGAAAGCAACAGTTGCAATTCGGACTGTTCTGAATGGGAAAAGGTCCGCCACTAGGTGTCCCTCATATTAGGATGTCTCCTACTACTTTAAAACCCAGTTTGTTCAGGTAAACACATTTGCACTATCTTGGTCAATCAGGTGGATATTCGTAGTGGTAACTGATGTAATTGTGACTTAAATTTTAGAATCTTAATCCCAAGACATATCTCTGCAATGGCTTAACTGCCGGTTTCTTCAAAAATGCTATTCTCAAGCCAACCATGCTGATAGGCATAGCAGCCTGGGACAAAGGCAAGTGGTTCTTTCTTGATTTTTTCTTTGATTTTCTTATTCTCTGCCGAATAGACCGATGGCGATACACCGACTGTCTTTGAAAAAAGCCCGCTAAAAGATGAAATACTTTCAAATCCAACCGAATAACACACTTCGGTCACGGAAACTCCATTCTTCAACAGTTCTTTGGCTTTTCCAATCCTGACATATTTCAGATACTGATGGGGTGTTTTTCCGTAAGCTGACTTAAACAGGCGTATAAAGTGGAATTTAGAAAAATATGCCTCATCAGAAATATTGCCTAGGTCTATTTTGCCTGCGTAGTTGCTGTCAATGAAAAGCTTTGCCTGAACTACCCGTCTGTACAGATAGACTTTGGGGTATATCATACTTCCTGCCTGCTTCTCTTCTACTGGATTTTTGCCCATTTTTACGCTGTTTTAATTCGGTAAATACATTTCGTCTGGATTTAAGCTATCAGATTATGGTTCATAAATTAGTCATTTAAAGAATTAATCCCTTGTTTTTTTAAGTTGTATTAGGGTTTCCTATTATTGTTCCGGCAAAAAACATAAATACCTTAACCAAACCTTACTATCTGCAGGACAATCGATGAATCGATTATAAGCAGTTCCACGCGCCCCGGTGAAACGCCCCAATTGCCAAAAGCACTACCTTTTCTACCAACCACTTACCCCTACAGCACAGTCCCTTTCTTCTATTTTGTACTGGGTCACAACAGAGTGATTTTCTGATAAATTCAGGCAGCTTATTTAATAGGTTCCTTTGAAAAAAAAGGAATTATGGCGATCTTTAAAGCGTCAGATACCTACCGCTTTTATAACTTTTGAAACTAACAGCCAACCCAACTAACAAATCTGAAAAGGAAAACCCTGGCGTCAACTCGGGCTTTCTACCAGGTCAAGGGGATATCTTAGTCTCCGAGAAGCTGAATTGGTATAACCTCAGCATTAAGAGGTTTATAGATCTTTTTTGCTCCATAGGCTTGATGATTGTGATGGGTTCCTGGCTTTTTCCCATTGTAGCTATCCTGATTAAACTTGATTCACCAGGGCCAATTTTTTACAAACAGAGACGGGGGGGCATATACAACTCAGTCTTCAACTGCTATAAATTCCGTTCAATGACTGTCAGTAAACAGGATGATTTAAAACAGGCTACCAGAAATGATCCAAGGGTAACTAGAGTAGGAAGAATATTAAGAAAAACAAGTATTGATGAGTTGCCCCAGGTATTTAATGTAATTTATGGGAATATGTCCTTGGTAGGCCCAAGACCTCTTATTCTCTCACAAAATGAAGAGAACGCGAAATTCATTGAAGGCTATGAAAATAGACATTTGGTCAAGCCGGGGATTACCGGACTGGCACAGGCCAAAGGTTATAGAGGTGAGACAGAACTCCCTAATTCGGTGTATTTCAGATACAAATTGGATATGTATTATATTAAAAACTGGAGTGTACTATTTGATCTTAAACTGATTTGGATCACCGCTAAAACCATTTTTTCGGGCGATGAAAACGCTTATTGATTTGTGGGTAGATTACTGGCAGGATTGACTTCAAACCTGAGGGAACCCGAAAATTTTAAAGAAAGAAACGCTTGCGCTTTTCTTCTTCTCCTACGCTTTTTTAGCGTTGCAAGAAAAGCCTTCAATTTTCAAACTCTACGACTAAGGAAGTGTACCCAAGCTTCTATGGTTTATAAATTAGGAGCGTAAAACCCAGCCATCGCCTTAGGGTGTGTGGGATGTAAGCGACAAACACTAAGCTGGTGAAAGAATGTACTGACGGATCGTTTCCGGTGATGCTTCACCTATTGAACAAACGAAATTTACATCCGACCAAAGTAGATACTGATCCCCATAGTGTTTACCAAGTGAATGGATGCAGAAACCCTAACTGACCGGTGATCCTTGTTTTAACCTACGGGCCATTTACAGTACAGCTAGGCGGGGAATGTACCGGATAAGAAAATGGATAGGGGTTACATCTGGTCCCTCTATTCATTCCAATTTGGAACACAAAAACATCCTTATTGCTCTCTTCAGGCAGTCAAAATCGGATTACAAATCTGAAATAATGAGCATCGATACACAAGCTGCGTATAGGTCAACGTTCCATTTAAAGTCAAACTTATACTATCCTGAGACAGAATAATAGAAGTAGCGATGGAAGAAAGACCACATCCACAGAAGTCCATAAAACTAACCGTCATAGCGATCAAACACAGATGGTAAAAGAATTCCAAAAAGCCGCGTAATACAAAAAAAATAACCCAAGCTATAAATCTTGGGCTAAAACGCTGCAAGCTTGATCATGACTGAATAGACTATCCTACTATCAATTTTCAGCTTATATGTTTATACTTTTTGTAATTACAATACTGTTTAAATCTTAATTCCTCCTTAATGCCCGCTTCCACCAAGGTAACTGCACCTCTTCATGGTATCCGTAAGAGTTATTTCCGTAACCGTATCCGTAGCCATAACCATAACCGTAGCCATAACCTTTATCAATATGGACATCATTGAGAATACCATAGATTTTGGATACACCGCCTTTTTCAACTAGGTTATTTAAAATCTGTGTATTACCCTTCATAGAATAACCTTGACGGAAAACAAAGAAACTGATATCCGCAAATCCAAAAAGTTCTTTTGTCTCCGATACCAAACCCACAGGAGGACAGTCAAATATCACTACATCATAGGCTTGCTTGATTTCCTTTACAATTTGTCCAAACTTATCCTGCAACAGCAGTTCGGCTGGATTTGGTGGAATAGGACCGGAAAGGATCACATCCATATCCTTATGCCCTGTTGTTTTTACTACATCCTGCCAAGGTATGTCAGTACTAAGACAAGTACTCATTCCTTTATCATTTGCCAAACCAAAGTCCTCGGCAATTTTCGGTTTCCTAAGATCCAATCCAATCAGGATAGTCTTCTTGCCCATTAAGGCATACACAGAAGCCACGTTAATTGATACAAATGTTTTTCCCTCTCCCGAGATAGATGAGGTAAAAAGTATAGTCAGATTATCCCTATGAGGGCTTAAATAAGACATATCTGCCCTCAAAGACCTGAAGGATTCTGTGACAGTGGATCTGGGATTATTCAGAACCGGAATCGCATCATCAGAATTATTTCTGCCGATCATTCCTATTAAAGGAACTTTAATCTGATTTTCTAGTTCCTTAGGATCCTCAATCTTAGTATTTAAGAAATCCTTAATGGTGATAAATCCTATAGGAAGTATCAGTCCTAAAATCAAGCCTATCAATAGATTCAAAGACCGCTTGGGGGCAACAGGCTCTTGGGCAGACTTCGCAAAATCCAAAATAGAATTCTTCGGCGTATTGGCGGCCTTTGTAATCTCAGCTTCTGCCTTTTTCTCTAATAAGTAAACGTATATATTTTCGTGTATCGAAAACTGACGCTGAATACCTATCAAATTACGTTCTGTCTCCGGTAAGGAATTTACATCCATTTCCAGCGTACGTATCTGGCTTTTCAGATCAGCTATTAAGTTCTCAGTATTTCCCAAGGCAGAACTTACATTTTCCTGCAACTGCTTTTTGATATTCTGAACCCTAGAAGCATTCTCCCTCACTGAAGGACTTATTTCCGTAAAGTTAGCAGACAATCTGTTCTGTTCAGCTTGAAGCTCGCTATAAGCTTGAACAAGAGAATTCAATAAGGGATCTGTAACGCCCATAACAGAAGGGGCCACCATATCGCCTGTTTGATTGGAGTTCAGGTAATCCTGCAATACTTGGTAATACTTCAGATTTATTTCAGCTTCCCCCTTCTGTTTTTCCAGCTCCTGCATTCTCTCAAAAATCACAGAGCCTTCTTCAGAAAGATTAAATACCTTGTTCTCGGTTCTATATTGCTGGAGCTTATTTTCTGAGAATCTAAGCGAATCAGAAATTCCGGAAAGCTGCTCGTTGATAAACCGGACAGTATTCTCCGATGCTCTGTTCTTTTCATCCAGCTCCCGGGCCAGATACATTTCCATCAACTTATTGACGTAATCCTCTCCCAGTCTTCTTACCGGAGTTTCTAAACTCAAAGACAAAATAGAAGCTTGCTTATTAAGCGGAGAAACGGTTAACTCCTCACGGTATTTTAATGCCAAGGATGGGGTATCTACCAGGTTAAATAAAATAACATCACCAGGTATGGCGGATATCTGATCAATAGTAAAGGAAAAATTTTCACCTTTAATTTCCTGACCAAAATTATAAACAGACTTCTTTAAAGATACAGGCTCTTCCGGTAAGACCTTATAATGTGGGTCTTGGGGATTAAAAATTTTAAACTCATCATTTTCTATGCTTAGTTCAAATGAATCTTCATTTATGACTTCCAATTTAAATCTCCCGCCCACCAATTGCGCTTGTTTCCAGTCAACAGACACCAAAACAGGCAATTTATCATAAATCTGAGAGGTGGAGACAAACCCCTCTTCATAATACTGAACGTTCAGGTTCAGCTCCGTGACTGCCTCCTCAGCTAAGGAAAATGACTTTAAAATCCCTATTTCATTTTCAATATTACTCTTGCCCTGCAGCATACCCAGCCCTGAAGACTCAAATAAATCCATCCCTAGAGCAGGTTCTTCGTCTTCTACAAGGATACTCGACTCCACCTTAAAAATATTTGTAGCATATCTATTAAACAGAAATGCTCCAACTACACCTACGAACATGCATGCAACTATCAGTACCCAATACTGCAGGTAGTTAAATAGAAGTACTTTTAGATCAATTTCATCTTCCTTCTGCACCATAAAAGGATTCTGCCCTGAACTGGAAGGGTTAGGAGTATTCGGGTACATAAATGCTTATTTGATTAAATTTAAAATAAGGGCTAATGCAGATATACCTGAAAATAGCAATGCCAGGGTCTGAGCGGTGTTTTCACCGGTACCGGTTTCCCTTACCTTCATCGGTTCTACATACAGTTGATCATTTGGCTGAATAAAATAAAATGGGGACTCTACCACCTGTCTATCCAACAAATTAATTCTATGTAGTCTAGTCCCTTCCGGATACTGTCTGATCAATAATACTTCATCTCTTTTTGCCACAGTGGTAAGATCTCCTGCATTTGCAATAGCTTCAAAAATGGTCATCCTGTCCTGAAGCACCACATATTTACCCGGTCTTCTGAATTCCCCCAAGGCTGAATACCTAACTCCTCCCAGTTTTACTTTGACATAAAGCTCACTGGTCACATACTTTCGCATACTTTCTTCTATAGTCAGTCGGGCCTCTTCCAGGGTTTTATCCTTGACCTGAACTTCCCCAACTATAGGAAGTCTGATATTACCGCTTTGATCTACCGAATAACCAGTCATGTAGTAGATATCCCCACCACTTTGAGCGGACACATTTCCCATCTGGGCATTCGTTTGAGGAGGTTTATTATTAAACCCAAGCTGAACCATATCCTCTACAGTCTGGATATTGACATCAATGATGTCGTTGTATTGGAGTTTGTATTCAGGTATCTCGTATTCGATCAATTCCCCGTCTTCTATTGTCTGATTTTCCTCAAGATTTTGCAAATAAATGATTTTCTCATTTGAGATACAGCCAAAGGCCATTAAAAAAACAAGGGAAAACGATACCCCCTTTAACAACTTCCTCATATATAAATTTTTAATATTCCTTCGCAAAATCTGGGCAAACTTAAGCATTTAACCCCAAACCTCATTATTTTTTATGAATTTGATAATAAACTACTGAAATTCATGGATATAATTGTGCAATCTATTCAACTACGGATCTTCTGGCTTTTTCCAAATCTTCCTGAGTATCTATTGCTATTGGCTGATAAACTGTTTCTACCATTCTTATTCTATATCCGTTCTCAAGCAGTCTCAATTGCTCCAGCATTTCCACAGATTCCAACTCGCTCTTAGGCAATCCTGTAAATTCCTGCAGTATATTCTTTCTGTAAGCATATACTCCAATGTGTTTCCAATAGGTGACTTCGGCCTTTCCTTCTCTATTAAAAGGTATAACTGATCTGGAAAAAATCAATGCATCTCCCCATAAATCGGTAACTACTTTCACAGCATTGGGATTTCCTGCTTCTTCCACAGCCATTCTAGTCTTAAGAGAAGCCACATCTACCCTTGGATCTCTAAAAACAGAAACTAAATCCTTTAACGATTTTTCGTCCTGAAAAGGCTCATCACCTTGTACATTTACAATAAGATCCGCATCCACGTATTCCAATGCTTCAGCAATTCTATCTGATCCACTGGCATGGTCCTTTTTGCTTACAAACACTTTGCCACCTAAGGACTCTATCTGCTCTTTTATATCGTGATGATCAGTGACAACCCATACCTGGTCAAATATTCCGGTCTTTACCGTACTCAAAAAAGTCCGTTGGATTACAGTTTTTCCTCCCAAATCCTGGACAAGCTTGGATGGTAATCGCGTTGAGGCATATCTAGCTGGAATTAAAGCGGCAATGGTAAGCATAGTGGGTTAATGTTTATTTTCTTTTATCAATTGAGACAAGAAGTAACCTGCATTTTACGTTAGTGTCTTAAATCTTCTACCTAATAGTTGGAAATCTCCTATTTTACTTTAAAAGCCCTTTTGAATTTCTGTAAGATATTCCCCTGGCTTTTCTTTATCTTCTTTTTCTTGCTTTCCAGATCGTCGCCGTAGTAGTTGTACATGTACTTGTTGTTTTGAGAATACAAATAAGTATTGCCATATCCATAATTATACCCCTCATAATGATACCCTGAATTAACTATTCCATTAAATACACCATACACATTTTTGACCTGCTTGTTATTGAAAAGGTCGTTAATCATGACCAGGTGATCTTTCACCGTGTAATTCTGTCTTACAACATAGAGGTTGATATCAAACAGGCGCATCAGATCAATAGTCTCTGACACTAAACCCATTGGAGGAGTGTCAAAAATCACCACATCAAACCTAGCATCCAAAAAATCCAAAAACTCAGTCAATCTGGGAGTCTGCAATAGCTCGGCAGGATTGGGAGGTATTACCCCCGAGGGTACAAACCACAGGTTTTCATGGGATGATGGAATCACTATTTCCTCAGCTTCCACTTTACCAATGAGATAAGTAGACAATCCCACCCGGTCTGACTCCCCAAAGTAGGAAGCTAGTTTGGGTCTTCTCAAATCTCCGCCGACAACCACTGTTTTTTTAGAACCCAACGCCATAGCTGAGGCCAGGTTTAACGAGGTGAAGGTCTTGCCCTCCCCAGAAACTGAGGAGGTCACCAAAATCCTCTTGGTATTTTTCCCGCTTGCCAAGTAAGTAATAGCTGATCTGAGTGATCTGAACGATTCTGCTACGGCAGATTTTGGATAGTCCAACACTACTTTATTGGTATTCTTTAGACTAAACCCCACAATACCCAACTGTGGGATCATAAAATGCTTTTTCAGATCACGCTGGTCTTTGATTGTATCGTCAAAAATATCACGCACCACCACAAAGCCAAACGGCAACAAGAAACCCAAAACAATAGCCAGACCATAGTTCTGCTGCTTCTTCGGAAAAATCAGTGTCCCACGTTTTGCAGCATCTAGAATTGCATTATCTGAAACATTGGAAGCCCTGGCGATTCCGGCTTCCGCCCGCTTCTCCAATAAATAGGTATAGAGGGATTCTCTTAATTTGAACTCTCTGAAAATCCCTGAATACTGTGATTCAGACTCCGGTAAGGTAGAGAATTCAGCATCATAGAAACGTATATCCCGCTCTATACTTTTCTTTTTCTGTTTAGTGTTTTCAATTAGATTGACAATATTCTCAAAAAGTCCATCCTGCACTTTTTCCATCTGCACATCGATCTTCAATACCTCCGGATGGTTCTCATTAACAGTTGCGAGAAGTTTTCTCCTATCCTGAGAAAGTGTAACCAGTGTTTGAATCAGGCCATTAAGCAAAGGATCAGGAACACCTATAACTGAAGGTGCAATCACATCGGAAAAATCCTTGCTTTTCTGTTCCATATAGGAACGAATCTGCCCAAAATACTCCAGCTGATAATCAATCTCAGCATTCATCTCATCAAGGTTGTTCATTTTGCCCAGGATGTTGGCAAATTCTGCAGAGACATCAAGCAACTTGTTCTCAACCTTAAAATCCTGTAACTCCCTTTCTTTTTGCTGAAGAGAGTCCTCCAAAAAGCCCAGCTGTTCTTCTATAAAAGCCAGGGTATTCTCTTGGATCTTATTCTTCTCATTCAAGTCAAAATCAATATAAGACTCCATCAATGCATTGATGTAATCCCTTCCCTTCTCAACGACTTTTGTCGTTGTGCTTAGGCGTAGCACAGAACTGTACTCGTTTTGTAAGCTCACCTGTACAGACTTGGCATAGGCCTCTTCCAACGAACTTGGATTTCTAAATTTAAAAATCAACTCTTCATTAACCCTACTTGGGTTGACCAAATGAACTGTAAACTTTGATTTAGCTGATTCTATTTCCTCTCCAAACGTGTAGGTCTTATTATAAATTGACTCATCCCCTGCTGCCATCGCCGAATTGAAGTCCATAAAGCCTGACTCCTCTTTAGTTATAGTAAATGTGTCCTCAGATAATATTTCCAGTTGAATAGGTAGATCGGTTACCTGAAAATGGTTCCAATCCACAGCTATGCGGATCGGCGACCGATCATAAAGCTCTATAGCTTTGATAGTAGTCTTAGCATAATACTCCACATCAAAATGAAGTTTCTTCAACGCCTCGTGTGCCAATCCTTTGGACTTTAACCGGAGAATATCATTTTCCAGGTTAAGGCCGGTAGAGAAAATATTTGACCTATCGAGGATACGTGCTTCCGGAGAGGTATTGGTCTTGATCATCATAGATCCCGACACTTCATATTCATCTACAGTATATCGGTGAAACAGAAAGGTTGCAAATAGAAATATTAAGATAAAGAGCACATACCATGGCCAATAGCGTATGTATTTGGCAATGACATACCTGATTTCCAGTGCTTTTTCCTCATTGTCTAACTGGCTTAAGTCTAACTTCTCCATATCCACTAGTTACCTACCACCAAATTAATAATTAAAAGTGTGGAAGCTAGCAATCCTGCAAAAAGCGCCAGGGAGGCCGTTAGGTTATCCGCATTTCCGAATTGCCTGATGTTCATTGGCTCCATATACAGGATATCATTCGGCTGGATGAAATAAAAGGGGCTGGCCAGCAGCGCCCGATCATTCAAGTTAATCTGGTGGATTTTCGTTCCCCCATCGTACTGGCGAATGATAAACAGTTTGTTCTTTTTTCCCAGCAAAGTCGTTTCTCCGGAATTGGCCAAGGCATCAAAAATAGTTGCACGGTTCTTATATATAACATTGACACCTACTGAGTTAAACTCTCCAAGTGTGGTATACCTGATCCCTGCTATTCTTAATTTAACGTAGATTTCTTCCTTAAAATAGGTATTGATTTCTAGTTGGACCCTATCCTTTGCCTCCTCTTCAGTTAGGCCCGCTATCCTGATCTTCCCAAGCTTTGGCACTTCCACATTTCCTTCCTGATCTATGGAATAGCCTCTAAAATATAAGGGGTCAGAACCACCTCCCCCCCCTGCGCTGCCCATTCCTCCGATGTTCTGGGAATTTTGGAAAGAAAAAGCCTCAATCAGCTCAGGATCGGAAGTAGCAAAATCAATTTCAACTATATCAAAAGGCTGTAAGATATACTTGTAATCTACTTCAGCAAAAGGGATAAACTCATTCAGCTCAATTGGTGTGTTTTCTGGAAGGTTTTGTAGGTAGGTGATCCGTTTATTGCTGATACAACTCGTAGCAAAAACCAGCAAACTGACGAAAAATAGGATTTTATTCATTCTAGAAGCATATAGTTAGCTTGCCTCAAATATATAAAATTACTTGGGGAGAACTTCCTACATGTGAAAAATGTCCCGATGGGTCTATCCTATCCAGAATAAAGCTTGCAGCCGTGGGGCTGACAGGATTACAACAAATCACTTATCCCTTATTTCGGTATCTTTTTTGTCGAAAAACGCAAAAATCCGCATGAAGGTAATGTGAGCCGTGGATGGTAAGATTGACAAACAGCTTGGCTTTATACCAGTCCCATTTCATCACTGGACTAAAACCGGATACAAAAAACTCCCTATCTTCATGCTATGCAAATAAGAAAGGCAGATTCTTCCGATTTTCCCTCAATTATTAATTTATTGAAAGCCTCTCTGGGAGAAAACCTGCTTCCAAAATCCGAGGAACTATGGCGTTGGAAACATGTGGAGAATCCCTTTGGTACATCCCCGGTCTTGGTTGCAGAGGAAAAAGCACGTATCCTGGGGGTACGCGTGTTTTTAAGATGGGAATTCCGACAGGACCACAAATTGATAAAAGCATGCAGAGCGGTGGACACCGCCATCCACCCCGATTATCAAGGTCAGGGAGTCTTCAAAGCCCTTACTCTTTCTCTTATCGAGGAACTCAAAGAAGATGGAGTAAAACTCATTTTCAATACCCCCAATTCAAAAAGCCTTCCTGGATATTTGGGCATGGGCTGGGAGAAATGGGGAAAGCTTCCTCTTAAAATGTACTTCAACCTTAGCCTAAGCAAGAAAAAGAATCAGTCCACATCCTCTGATTGGCCGAGCATTGCTGACCTTATTGGGAAAATAGAAAACGAATGCTCTAATTCAGGCAGGATCCAGACGAATCTTGTGGGTGGATACCTCAACTGGCGATACCAGGCTTGTCCTCTTTTTCCATATCATTTTGTGAGCGATGGAGAAACACACCTTCTAATCTATAGAATCAAAGATGGGAAAATCGGAAAAGAGTTGAGAATCGTGGATTTTTTCACTCTTTCAGGATTTGGTTTAACTGAAAAAAAACAGTTGAATATTCGCCTGAAAGCTATCCAAAAAAATGAAAGGGTAAGATTTACTTCATTTTCAGGACTCCAGTTCCACAACGATTTTCCTATTGAAATGGGCTTATTACCTGTAATGTCCATAGGACCTGAAGTGACGCTTCGCAAAGTAACAACTTCGGATGACCTGCTTCATAAACCTTGGGCCTGGAGCCTGGGGGATTTGGAAGTATTTTAAAGCTAGCCAGGTTTCTGGAGAACAGGATAACTAAACTGACCGTAAATCTGGATTTTAGAACTCAGGTACGCAAGGAGTTTGATTGAACTATCCTTTCGCGTCCATCATTATAATCCATTGAAAATTCTAATGCATATTGCGGGTTAAAAGTAGTTTCTAGCAAAATCTGCAGGTAATTTAATAAGCATGGACGGAAAACAAATCATACAGACAGCAGCAGTTTTCGGAATGCTTGCGGTGGGAATAGGTGCCTTTGGAGCACATGGATTACAGGAAATTTTGGATGAAACAGGCAAGGAAGAAGTGTTCGAAACGGGAGTGAAATATCACTTTTATCATTCACTTGCACTTATGATGATAGGGATCCTTATTACACTAAAGCCTTCCTGGAGAAGACTTAGTCTTGCAGCCATTTGCATGATAGCAGGCATTATTATCTTTTCGGGCTCCTTGTATTTTCTTTCCCTGACCGGTATCACCTGGCTGGGTGCCATCACTCCTCTGGGTGGGTTGGCATTTATTTTTGGATGGATTCTTGTTTTCCTTGCCCCTGCAACCAAAAATTAACAATGCGGAAAACCTGTTACTTTACCCTTCTCCTGTTAGTTCTTTACAACTTATCTTTTGCCCAGCTCAGCCGAAACCAATTCATCAAACTGGAAGAGGCGTTGGGAGAAACAAGTTTCTTCAGTGGTCACTTAACTGGCTTTATGCTGTATGATCTGGATTCTCAGCTTGTACTTTATGAAAAAAACAGTCAGCAGAGATTTATTCCTGCCTCCACAACCAAACTCTTTACCTTATTTTCTTCCCTGGTCGTACTTGGTGACAGCACGCAGACACTTCGCTACATCAGGGACGGAAAAACAATTAGAATCTGGGGAAGCGGTGATCCTACCTGGCACTATAAGAAATTTGATCCGCCTGGAATTGCAGAACTTTTAGAGCCGTACAATCAGGTCATATTTTCGGATGCAAATATGATGTCCCCACCATTGGGTTATGGCTGGCAGTGGGATGATTATTATTACAATTATTCCGCCGAACGCTCCTCATTACCTATCTATGGCAACCTGGTCCAGGTAAAAAAAGTCGGCAACGGACCTACGGTATTTCCTTCCGGTTTTCAGGCTGATGTATTTCCTACAGAGCGGACTATCCGTGAATTAGAGCGGGAATTTCACCGCAATAGATTCTATTACAACCCTAATAATTTTAGAGGAAGAGAGGAATTCATTCCTTTCATCTATACCCCTGAGCTATTCACCCAACTTGCCTCTGAGGCCACCGGAAAAGAATGGGTATATAAGCCTGATAGTTTGCCTTCAAATCACGAGGTTCTCCGTGGCACACTGCTTTTTCCGATCTTAAAGGAAATGATGCTGGAAAGTGACAATTTCTTGGCTGAGCAATTGATGTTGATGATTTCGGACCGGCTGTTTCAGCGACTGGATACCGAACGGGCCATCGAATACATGCTCAAAACATACCTGTTCGATCTGCCAGACGAGCCACAGTGGGTAGACGGAAGCGGCTTGAGCAGACATGATTTGATTACTCCCCGTTCGATGGTCGCACTTTTCGAAAAGATCTATCGTATGATGCCAGATCAGCAATTATTTGAATTGCTGCCTGCAGGTGGAGTATCAGGGACATTGGAAAACAGCTATAAGGCAGAGCAGCCCTATATTTTCGGCAAAACCGGAACCATGAGCAATAATCATAGTCTAGTGGGACTGCTCAAAGGTAAAAGCGGAAGATATTACTGTTTTGCTTTTATGAACTCCAATTATCCTTACAAGGCTTCAGAGGTAAGAAAGGAAATGGAGAAGGTGATGATGATGGTCAGGGATATGCTTTGATTTACGATTTACCTGAGGGACGAACCAGCTGTTCTACCCGGATGAAAAATGTTTATGCTACCTATCGAAAAAGCATAAGCTAACTTATGCAGTAATGGAAATTAGGACACTATCTTATTTTATTGATCTGTACTGACAGTTTGCGGGCTTCAGCTATTATCTCATGGGGATAGTTATTCAATTCCAATATTCTGATGGCATTGGTGGTTTTGAGCTGTCCGGCTTTGAGTTTGAAATCAAACAGAATAGTTTCACCTTCCACCATTTCTGTAAAATGATAAAGACTGTAGCTTTCATTTAGAAGCGCTGTGAGTTCAATATCGTGAGTGGAAATGAAAACTATGTTGTCTTCCTTATTTAGAAAATCCAGAACGGATTTTCCTGCTGAAATACGCTCTATGGTGTTGGTTCCTTTGAACATTTCATCCAAGAGGAAAAGGTTCTGGGTTCCAGACCTGCTTTCATCCAGCATGTTTTTAATTGCAAGCACCTCCTCGAAATAATAGCTCTTGTCATTCATGAGATCATCAGAGATCCCTATCGCGGAATATACCTTCAGCCGCGGGAGTGAAAACTCTCGGGCAAAGCAGGTATTTAACGTCTGGGCAACAATGGCATTTATACCGACTGTACGTATAAATGTGGATTTGCCTGACATATTAGAGCCCGTTAGCAACACTGATTTCTTATCAATGTCTATAGAATTTGCGACTGAATCAAGAAGAAGAGGATGATAAATATCCCTGGCATATAAATGTTTTTTCCTGTCTACGATGATTGGGAGTGAATAGTAGGGAAGTTCATTTCTCAATGAATCTATAGATATGGCTGCATCGATTTCCCCAACCAGCACAAATAGCCGGTGAATGTCATTTCTCTTAGAGTCAAGTTCCTTCAGTACGCTAAAGAATACAATAGGCTCAATGAGAAACAGGGCTTTTATACTATCTGCAAGACTCTCTACGGCCTGCCCGAAATCACTCTGGAACTTAGCCTCCAGTTTGAAAAGAGACATCCTGATTCCAATGCTATCGATGGATTGAATAGATTCAATGATTTCTTCATTTTTTTTCGCTAATACCTCCGCCATCACAATTTTTTTAGCAACCTGATTCAGCGTGAGTAATTGAAGGATTGAGCCACTATATTGGACAAATTTTTCCCTGTTCCAATAGTGGATGAAATAATTGACTGCCAAAACCGGCACTACAAGCATTAGAAATTGAGGAAAAAACAGGGATAGCGAAAGGGAAACTAGGCTAATAAGTGACAGAAGCGGTACTACAAAAAACCACTTAGGTTTAGGGAAATGATCGGCTAAAAATAAGGAAGAAATATAGTAGGCTTCGCTATTTTTTAGCCTGGCAAGTTGCACTACTACAGCTTCCTTAAGTTTAGGACGTTCATTAAGAACTTTGATCAGGTATTCTGATCTTTCGAATCTATCAGAATTTCCGGGGATAGTACGGAAACAATTATACAGGTATTGCTGTCCTACCTTGGATAAGGTGCGGTCAATAAGCATGAAAACCTCATCCAGATCGAGATCGAAATAAGTCCGATCAGAAACCACCTGAAAGGCTGCTGCTTTATTGCTCTTTAAAAAGTATTCCCCAATACTGTTAAAGTAAAAGGATCCTTTTTTAATTTTTGAATAAGTGGCCAAAAGTTGTTCATTTTGCCTTTTTCGGGATTTGAACATTTTCTTAATTAAAACTACTTAGTGAGGTGATCGGGCAGTAAGATACTGAATTTTAAACTTGTATGACTAAATGAAAGAAAGCCGACCACACTAGTATCCAGCAGTGTATTGAGGATTCTAATTCCGGCCAATTTCCTTTAGACGGGCGTTCATTGATCAGTTTTCTGGGGTTATCAACCCAATTCAATGTCATTTAAAATGGATATAATCAGAACTAATGGGTTCCATCCCTGCTTTCCGCATAAGCATGGCGATCTGCCCCCGGTGATAGGTAGAATGATTAATCAGATGCATCAGAATATCCAATAGCTTTTTTTCAAACCTATCTCCTGCAAAATTCTGATAGACAATCACTTCCTCAGCATCTCTGTTTTCCAGCATCTTTTTGACTTCTATATTGAGATTCTCATTCCTTTGTGAAAAAGATTCAATTGGAAATTCATCCCATGGCTTTACCTGGGATTTGATTTGATTGATTCTGGAAATCCAGACCTGCTGGGCATTCAGGATATGATTGGCAAGTCTACAAAGCTCAGTATCCAGTTGGTAATTATAGGACTTAAACCGCTCACATAATTCTCTGTTTGTCTGATAATTATATTCGAAAAGCTCCTTTAAAAATTCTTTCATGTTTATGATTGATGTTTTATGGTCAGATGGAATCTCGCATTCCGGATAATCATTCCAGTGTGTGCCGCCTGCAACATGCTCGATTTCATCTGTTTGTAATTGTTTTTATAGGCCGCATTTCCACCTGGCGCCGGACAGGAACATCTCCGGGTCGACCGGGTTGTAGCCGATTTGTCAAAAATAACGATTTTTGAAAGCTAAATAACATAAACTAAAACGCCGCACTATTTTGGGCCAACCGGTTCACTCCAAACTTGTAATTAAAGGGTATGGTTGGATTTACTAGGGAACAATTGGGCAATTAATTTCATAATGTGTGGAGTTTAATTCAAAAAGCAAAGTCACCGAATTATAAAAAATCATGGTATAAAGCCCGAAATCACCTCCATTAGCGCTGTTTTAAGCCCAAAAATAATTTCAAACGAAAGCCTGGTAACAGTATTGTAGGGATATGGAAAGAAACCACCAAAATCTTTAAACCAAATCAACGTGAACATGAAAACGACAGCAACACTAATTATTGGAGCAGCAGTCTTGGTTATTACTTCTTGTGAGACTAAAAACTACACAGAAGAAGATAGGGTTCAGGCTACTGAGAATCTTGAGAATTATGTGGACAGCGTAGAAAGTGCTGTTCAGATCGTGCCCGTGCATAACTGGTCAGCAATAGACCAGCGGTATGACAGTTTAGATTCCAGAGCTGAGAAAGTATACAACGACCTCAAAGTAGAGGATGAAAACCTGGATATGATAGAAGAACGGTATGAAACCGTAGTGAAAAATGCTAAAACAGAAGCTGAGAACTTTGAGAGAACCGCCAATATGCACATGGAAAATGTGGAGACCTGGTGGAATAAGACAGCTGAAGACATGAAAACCGGCGCTAAAAACACCACTGAAGACGTTGAAGAAGCTACCCAAGAAAGCCTTGATTGGTTAGGCAAAAACTTCGATAAACTAAGTGACGAGACTAAAAAGAAATACGAAGAAATCACCAGAGAGCTTAACAAAGACTAATCACCAAACCAGTCATTCTAAACAGAAAGGGCTTCCTGTAATTTTGGGAAGCCCTTTCTGTTTTAAAATACCTCTCTGGCTATTTTATAGGTAGTTGCTGCCTTACTCATCGTGTAGAAATGAAGTGATGGCACCTTGTTTTTTACAAGTTCCTTACACTGTTGCACTGCCCACTCAATACCTACTTCTCTTACGTCAGCATTAGTCTTACATTTATCCAGCTCTTCCATCAAAGGATCCGGAAGGTCGAGAAAGAAAGTACGGGGGAGCATGGTTATTTGGCCAAGAGTCGAAATTGGTTTGATTCCCGGAATAATAGGCACATCAATCCCTGCTGCCCGTACCTGATCCACAAATTCAAAATATTTCTTATTGTCGAAAAACATCTGGGTAACAACATACTCAGCTCCCTTAGCTACTTTTTCTTTCAGGTATTTCAAATCAAATTTCATGGAAGGAGCTTCAAAGTGTTTTTCCGGATAACCTGCCACTCCTATACAGAAGTCAGTCTGAAAACCGATCTCCGTTTCTTCATGTAGGTACCGTCCTTGGTTCATCCGTTGGATCTGTTCGACCAATTCACTGGCGTACGCATGCCCTTCGGGTTCAGGGATAAACCTACCCTCAGTTTTTGGGGCATCACCTCTTAGCGCCAATACATTTTCTACCCCAATAAAATTCAGGTCAATCAGTGCATTTTCCGTTTCTTCTTTTGTGAAGCCCCCACAGAGTAAGTGTGGCACTGCATCCACATGGAAACGGTTCATGATAGCCGCACAGATCCCCACTGTACCCGGACGTTTTTTGGTACTTACTTTTTCAAGCAAACCATTTGGATGTTTTTTATAAATATATTCCTCTCTATGATAGGTCACATCTACAAACGGGGGTATAAAATCCATCAATGGCGCTATTCCTTCCAATAATTCATTCAGACTTTGACCTTTTAAAGGGGGCAGGATTTCAAAGGAAAACAGTGTGTTTTTAGAGTTTTCCAGGTGTTCGGTAATTTTCATTCGGTAGGTTCTACTAGGGTTAAATTAGGTTGATAAGCAAGATTTGGAGAAAGTAACCGCTCTGCATCACGGAGAGAAATCCTCTTTCGCTCTGCGTAACTGGCCACCTGGTCCTCTCCTATTTTCCCAAGTCCAAAATATTTACTTTCGGGATTGCCAAAGAAATAGCCTGAAACGGAGGAGGTAGGATACATTGCATAGCTTGAAGTCAATTCGATCCCAATTTCATTCTCCATATCCAAAAGCTGAGAGATCGTAACCTTTTCAGAATGTTCCGGGCAAGCCGGATATCCAGGTGCCGGTCTGATACCTAGGTACTCTTCCCGAACCAAGGAGTCATTTTCCAGATTTTCCTCAGGAGAATAACCCCAGTACTCTTTTCGGACAAGCTCATGGATATATTCTGCTGCAGCTTCAGCCAGTCTATCTGCAATGGATTTGAACAAGATATCATTGTAATCGTCTCCCGCTTTTTGGAATTCAGCAAGTTTGGCTTCCATGCCGATACCTGAAGTCACCGCAAAGCACCCGATGTAATCCTGCCTGGTAGGATGTAAATAATCAGCTAAAGAACGATTCGGTACGCCTTTGCCTTTTTTGCCTTGCTGTCGCAAAAAATGAAAGGATGCTCTCTTATTTCCAGCTTCATCAAATACAACCGCATCATCATCTGTTCGCTGTACAGGATACAATCCAACTACTGCATTTGCAGAAAGCCATTTCTCAGCTATTGCTTTATCCAGCATCTCATTCGCTTCATCATAGACTTTCTTGGCTTCAGCTCCGACTATAGGGTCCGAAAATATCTTAGGAAATTTCCCGCTTAGCATCCACGTGCTGAAGAAAGGAGTCCAGTCAATGTATTTGCGGATAATATTCAGATCAAGGTCCTTAAGGACTGTTCTTCCTAGTTTCTTGGGCACTACGGGCACAAATGAGCTCCAATCAATCGCTACCGGATTGGCTTTTGCCTCCTGGTAAGAAACCAGCTGTTTTACAGATTGCTTGGCTTCATGCTCTACTCTAAGCTGTTGATAAATTTCTTTGTATTTCAGTCTATAAGCTTCCTTGGTTTCTTCCGAGATAGCCTCTCCCGCGATTGGGACAGATTTACTCGCATCCATTACATGGATTACTGTCCCGCTATAAACAGGGTCTATTTTTACCGCTGTATGGATTCTGGACGTAGTAGCACCTCCGATAAGCAATGGAATCCTGATACCCTGCCGCTCCATTTCTTGGGCCACATTCACCATCTCATCTAACGAAGGGGTGATCAGACCGCTCAGCCCGATGATATCCACCTTGTTTCTGACGGCTTCATCAATGATTTTCTGCGCATCTACCATTACTCCCAAATCAATAATCTGGTAGCTGTTACACGCCAAAACCACACCTACGATATTCTTTCCGATATCATGCACATCGCCTTTTACTGTTGCCAGCAAGATTTTTTTCAACGAAGATGCTTCTTGGCCTTCTTCCGGTAGTGGCATAAAAGGCTCTAAATAAGCTACTGCTTTCTTCATCACCCGGGCAGACTTCACTACCTGGGGAAGAAACATCTTACCTTCTCCAAATAGATCACCTACTACATTCATCCCATCCATCAAAGGACCTTCGATGACCTTCAGCGGGTTCTTAAGCTCAATCCTTGCTTCCTCTGTATCTTCTACGATAAAGTCCAGGATTCCTTTAACTAAGGCATGCTCCATCCGCTTAGCAACCGGGTCTGAACGCCAGGCTTCATTTACTACTTCCTTCTTATCAGCTGACTTTACAGTTTCTGCAAAATCAAGCATACGCTCAGTGGCATCTTCCCTTCGGTCAAAAAGCACATCCTCTACCCGTTCCAGCAAGTCCTTTGGGATGTCATCATAAATCTCCAACATGGTAGGATTTACAATCCCCATATCCATTCCGCTCTTGATGGCATGGTACAAGAAGGCAGCATGCATCGCTTCTCTTACAGGATTGTTTCCCCTGAATGAAAAACTTACGTTACTTACCCCCCCACTCACTTTGGCGCCGGGAAGATTTGCTTTGATCCATTTAGTCGCATTGAAAAAATCCAACGCGTTCTTGCGATGCTCATCCATCCCTGTTGCCACAGGAAAGATATTGGGATCAAAAATTATATCCTGAGGATTAAACTTCACTTGATCAACGAGTATTCTATAGCTTCTCTCACAGATTTCTATGCGTCTCTGGTAGGTATCAGCCTGCCCCTCTTCATCAAAAGCCATCACCACCACAGCGGCGCCAAATTTCTTTACGGTTTTGGCTTGCTGAATGAATTCATCTTCTCCGTTCTTGAGAGAAATAGAATTGACAATTCCTTTTCCCTGCACGCACTTCAATCCAGCTACAATGATCTTCCATTTAGAACTATCGATCATAATCGGGATCCTGGAAATCTCCGGCTCTGAGGCAATCAGATTTAAGAATTTGACCATGGCAAATTCCCCATCCAACATTCCTTCATCCATGCAGACATCGAGCACCTGCGCACCGCCCCTTACCTGATCCAAAGCTACTTCTAGCGCTTCATCGTAGTTCCCATTCAATATCAAGCGGGCAAATTTCTTCGAACCGGTAATATTGGTCCGCTCACCTACATTGACAAAATTGATTTCAGGGGTAAATACCAAAGGCTCTAAGCCTGATAGTTTCATGTAATTATTTCTTACCATCTTCTCAATCCGACGTTTCTTCTAATTCTTCTTCTTGTAATTTTCTAGGCTGATAATTGGTGGCCATATGCGCCAGTGCTGAAATATGTTCAGGCGTAGTGCCACAGCATCCTCCCAAAATATTGAGCATTCCTTCTTTCAAAAAGTCTCTGACCTGATCTGCCATTTCATTAGCTCCCTGATCATATTGCCCAAATTCATTTGGCAGACCTGCATTAGGATAAGCACTCACAAAGAATGGTGCTTTATTCGCAAGCACTTTCAAATAGGGTCTCAATTCCTTGGCTCCCAATGCACAATTCAATCCTACTGAAAGTAAAGGTACATGGGATACTGAAATCAAAAATGCTTCCGTAGTCTGTCCGGAAAGTGTTCTTCCGGATGCATCCGTGATTGTCCCGGAAATCATTATCGGGATCCCCCCATCCTTTGGCTCCAATGGTATAGCTCTTTCCTCGTACACATCCTGAATGGCATACAATGCTGCTTTGGCATTCAGCGTATCAAAAATTGTTTCAACCAGAATAATATCAGCTCCACCGTCTAACAAACCTCTTACCTGCTCAGCATAGGCTTCTGCCAACTGATCAAAAGTGACCGCACGGTATCCAGGATCATTTACGTCTGGAGAAAGTGATGCAGTCCTGTTTGTCGGGCCAATAGCTCCTGCTACGAAGCGGGGTTTCCCAGGATCCTTGCCTGTGAATTCGTCAGCTACTTCCCTGGCAAGCTTCGCTGATTCAAAATTTATGGTATAGGCCAAATGAGAAAGCTCATAGTCTGCCTGGGCTATGGAAGTAGCAGAGAAAGTATTGGTTTCTATAATATCCGCTCCCGCTTTGAAGTATTCAGCATGAATATCCTTGATGATCTGAGGTTTGCTGAGGGACAACAAGTCGTTGTTCCCTTTTAATGATTTAGGATGAGAAGCCAGTTCGGGTGTGCGAAAATCCTCCTCAGTCAATGTATATCGTTGGATCATGGTCCCCATGGCTCCATCGAGTATCAAAATTCTCTGAGAAAGTTGTTGAAGTAGGGATTCCGTTCTGTTTTGCATACTGATTTTTCGTTGATCAAAAAGCTTATCGAGCAAAACACGGAGAAAAGTACAAAGTACTGGTCCGCTCATCTGTTCCCGATAAATCGGGATGGGAGTTAGCACCTTGGCTACAGGTTGCTAAGACGTCGTTGGGCCCTTCCCTCAGTCTTTCTCGATAAGCATGTCAAAGTTAATAGCATTTTGACAATAAAACAGGAGAATTACTTAAAAGGATTTACAAAATCCTCAATCGCATTGTCAAATGATAAAATTTAGGGTCTCACTCCAACTCCAAAACTTAAATAGGGTCCCGCCATGAAACTTGACATACTAAAATCCCCAAGCTTGTAATTGGCCATAGGCACTTCATATCCAGCTGCCGCGGTAAACACGAGGTCAAACAGCTTACGTTTTGTCATGGGAACACCGTATTCAGCAAAGATTTCCGGCTTCAGCATCAGTCCATTGTTTTTCAAATACCCATCAAATTCCCGCTGTTCAAATAGCTCAGGAAAATCGGGCTTCCCGTTCTGCAATAGACTATAGCGAATATTGCCAAAACCAAGCCCTGCCAATGCACCCAATCCAAAATTTCTATATTCAATAAAATTATAGCCCACATTTCCATATACTCTCAGGCTATTTAACGAGTGGGTCTTTTCACTAGTAGCGTTTCCTTTCAAAGCAAGATTATAAAGCTCTGCACCATATAGCATCCGATCTGTGTCTCCCAGGATCCTTACCCCCCAATTGGACGGGGTCCCCTTTAAAGGATTTAGACCAGCATCTTCTAACTTGGTATTGAATTCTTTTGCCGTAGTGAAATGAACGCCTCTGATTAATGAAACACCAATGCTGGCATCCTTGTAGAAGAAATTTCGGTCAGGCAGGGAAATCCCGGCGCCTATTCTGATGAAAGCCCCGCTTTGGGCATTGTCAAATGAGATTCCGTTCATATTCCATTTACCGGCCAACGGGCTGAACGAATATCCCATTTTTGAGATAATCTGGAAAGCTTCTGGCCTCCCGGGCAGATCAAAATCATAGCTCAGCTGAAAACCAATTTCTGTAAGGAAATTGCCATAATATTGCGTTCCTTTTTGTATATCTCTTTTTCTAAGCACAAATCCCTGTTCCGGATTAGCCAAAAATGCTTCTAAATCATCCGGATGATCAGAAGGGAGCATTTGGAAGTTGAGAAACCCCACTCCTAAAGACATATAATGGATCAGCTGGAAGCGCGACTCCTCAGTAAATGCATAACCAATGTTGAATAAAGCTCTGGAAGTGCGGTAATTCATCCTATAACCGTCGAACTCGCTCACACCGCCTCTATTATGAAGGACATCCAAGCCAATCATGAAATCATTGATTCTGGCCTGATAACCTAATCCAATTGTCTGGTATCTATTACGTAAGCCAGTGAGTCCACGTTCGGCCAGCATTTGGTCAAACTGGTTGAGTTTTCCCCCCGAGGTTCCTATCAACGAATAGAAAGTAGACCGCTTGGTCATCAATTGCTGCGCCCCAACTTCTCCTACACTAAAAAAAACAAAAAGCAGTAGTATGAATCTATTAAAAAGGGGCATGAATGATCTATTTGAAGTAAGCTGGGCGAACCCGAAACTGATAGGCAAATTTAATGCTAAACCAGTATCAGCCTATATCTTTTGAATTAAGATGTCCCGTTAATTTTGAATATAAGCCTTCGGGTGTGAATGGTTTTTCCACAAAATCATCAATTCCCAGATTTACGATTTCATCTTTGATTTCATGGTAGGATGCAGCAGAAAGAATTAAAATGGGGATTTTTGCCTTATTAGAATCTTTGTTTTCACGAATCCATTTTGCTACCGAAAACCCATCCAGCACCGGCATCTGTATATCTAAGAGTACTAAATCAAAGTCTCCCCGCTCCAACTCGTCAATTGCTTGTTGCCCATCTGAAACAACCATAACCTTTCCCGCATTCCACTTCTTTAGGAATTTCCCAATCAATACTTGATTTACGGGATTGTCTTCCGCTACTAGTATTGATGCATTCTGTAAGGATTTCTTCTTGGATTTTAGTTGTCCTGTATGATCCAAAACTTTTTCTTCAACACCTGCAAACTTCAGTATAAACTCGAAAACCGTCCCCTCATTCACCGTAGAAGTTACTTGTATTTTCGAGCCATGCAGGTCTACCAGTCTTTTTACAATCGCTAATCCTAGTCCTGTACCCCCAAATTTTCGGGTAGTAGAGGATGAAGCCTGGGTAAATGCTTCAAAAATAGAAACCATCTTCTCCTCAGGTATTCCGATTCCTGTATCCTCAATCCTAAATTTTATTTCATATTCATTCCCATCTGCCTTCACTAGCTGCAAAACAGATTTGATTTCTCCTTTCTCAGTAAATTTGAGCGAATTAGATAGTAAATTGTTGACGATCTGGCTTATCCGGATCGAATCACCAAGAAGATTTTGCGGGATTTTCTCGTCAATTTCAGCATGTATTTTCAACCCCTTTTCCTTTCCCTGAAAACTATAAGAGTTTACTATCCGATTCATTAAGACCTTTAAATCAAATGGATTACGCTCCAGTTCTATTTTTCCTGAATCAATTTTACTGAAGTCCAGTATGTCATTTATTAAAACCATTAGATTCTCGGCAGAAAACTGAAGTGTCCTCAGGTTTTCCAACTGATCAGGTCTTGGGTGATCTTCCATCAGCAAATGGGCCATCCCGATCACCACATTCATCGGCGTTCTAATCTCATGACTCATGACAGAAAGGAATTGGGACTTTGCCAGTGATGCCTGCTCGGCTTTTTCCTTTGCCTGGTGCAAATCTTTTTGGGTTTGATTTAATTGGGTAATATCCCGGGCAACCCCTATATAAAACCGTCGGCTTGCATTCCGATCATGCACCATTCGCCCATTGGAACTGAATACTCTATATTCTCCGTTTCTATCCTTCACCCGGAATTCCAGGTATTGGTTTTCCTCCAAGAAATTGCCAACATCTATGACCATTGTGCGAAATACATCTATGTCAACTGGGTTCAGGTAATTGAAAATGCTCGTACCCATCACTTCTTCAGCTCCATAACCCAAAAACTGCTTGACGTTTGGAGAAACATAATCCAGTTCAAATGTGTCGGACAGCGAGAAAATAATTTCTGTAGATTCCTCTACCAGGGTCCTATACTTCTGCTCAGATTTTAGTAGTTTCTCTTTTGCTTGCCCACTCAGGTACTTTTCCGCAATGGACTTTATATCTTGACCTCTGACGATTAGAAATCTTTCGCAATAAGTCGAAGGAAGGTTAGTAAATGACCATTCATAATCCTTTCCCTCATTTACTTTAGGTCTGAGGCACTTTAAGAAGGTATTATTGGGGATTTCCCCGGTTTCAAAAAAGTTGTCCAGTGAATTTACTATCTCTTTTTCTTGGATTGTATCTCTCCATAAATCAGGAACCGGAAGGAAATTCCGGATAAAGAACTTATTGAAAAATAGTACTTCTTCAGATTCGATGATGAACAAAGGGTCATTAACCTCATTGAATACATCAGAAATATCAAATTGCTTAAATTGATTCATACGCTACAGTTGCCAAAAAATCCGAATAGGGACCAGAAGTTTGGGGTCATTATTCAAAACAAATATCATAAATAATAAGATTGAATAACGAAAAATCCCTCTTAATGAAAGTTTAATTTCTGTTAACCAAAAATAATCTTGATTTTTTCACAAACCTTTTAGTAAGTATATTCGTGACCTGATAGTATCGGCTACTTTAAATCTATTAATTAATTACGATGATAGTAACAACCACAAACACACTTGATGGCTACAGTGTGGAGCAGTACCTAGGGATTGTATCCGGAGAAACAATTATAGGTGCCAACGTCTTTAAAGATTTTTTCGCAAGTATCACTGACATTGTAGGCGGGCGATCTTCAGCATATGAGCGTGTACTACGTGAAGCCAAAGCAACCGCCATGGCTGAAATGGAAATGCAGGCGAGAGCTTTCGGCGCAAATGCCATAATTGGAATTGACCTGGACTATGAAACCATCCGGGATGGAATGCTGATGGTCACAGCCAGTGGCACAGCAGTGAAAGTGCTAAAAACCTAAATCAGAGTCCTGGATTTTCAGGACTTTTTTACTTGTGCCATGACCTTTTCGGCGGTTGTGCTCTTACAGAAATGGTCCCCCACTATTAGGTTTGGGGCTGTTTTGCACATATCCATACACTTAGTTTTGATGAATTTGCAGGTTCCTTTTAATGGTG
Source organism: Algoriphagus resistens (assembly GCF_001442615.1). GTDB lineage: Bacteria > Bacteroidota > Bacteroidia > Cytophagales > Cyclobacteriaceae > Algoriphagus > Algoriphagus resistens. The sequence goes on from NZ_LMXN01000002.1 coordinate 552,900, forward strand.
GCACATCAGTTAATTCTTTCAGTTCTTTGTAAAGCTTTTTGGCCCCCTCTTTTTTACAATCGGATCCATTACAAACAAATATTAATTTTCTGGAATGTTTCATTACCCTGCTGAAATAGCCTGCATCATTAACCCACAAAGATACGCACCATAAGTACCTGCCGCATATCCCAACACAGCCAAAAGTACGCCAACCGGTGCCAATGATGCATCAAAAGCTGCTGCAACTATTGGGGCGGAAGCTGCGCCTCCCACGTTTGCCTGGGATCCCACTGCTACGTAGAAAAAAGGTGCTTTGATCAAATAGGCCATGGCAAGCATAATCAGGATATGAAAAAACATCCACACGATTCCAATTAGGAATAATACCGGATTATCCAATACAGCTCCCAGATCCATCTGCATCCCCACAGTGGCAATCAACACATAAAGCAAGACACTTCCCAGGCGCGATGCACCTGCACCTTCCAGATTCCTCACTTTGGTAAAAGAGAGCAACAATCCACCTGTGGTGGCAATAACCACAATCCAGAAAAAAGCTGAATTGAGTGAATACTGCTCAAGACCGGGGTAATTCTCCCCTATATAAGGAGCCACATAATCTGCGATGAGATGTGACAATCCTGTTATCCCGAATCCTACACCAAGAATTATCATGGTATCTGACAGACTTGGAATCCTCAGGATATCTGCTCTGAGCTTTTCAATCTTATCTCTTAATTGGTAAATGGCCGTGCTGTCAGCTTTGAATATCCTGTCAATCTTTTCCGGTTTAGCCGCCCAATACAAAAGCACGGCCATCCACAGATTTGCAACCAAAACATCCACTGCGATCATCTGGCTGAACAAAGCGGGACTTGGCCCATAGACTTTAAGCATGGCTGTCTGATTTGCTCCCCCGCCTATCCATGATCCGGCTATAGTCGATAACCCACGCCAGACTTCATCCGGTCCCGATCCACCTAATACTTCCGGATAAAGTGTTCCCACTGTCAAAAGGGCCAAAGGGCCGCCCAGCATAATCCCAAGCGTACCTGTCAAGAACATGACGATGGCCTTCGGGCCTAGCTTCAAAATCCCTTTAATGTCTATACTAATGGTAAAAAGAACCAAGGAGGCTGGAAGCAAATATCTACTTGCAACGGTATAGAGTGAAGAACTTTCGCCGGAAATCAACCCAAACGAATTGGCCAGTGCAGGAATAAAATAACAAAGTAAAACAGTAGGCACATAACCATAGAATTTCTTCCAAAACGGCTTGTTACTGGCTGAAGTAGCAAAAATGACGGCCAAAATTGCCATAAGCAATCCAAAAACCACGGCATCATTTGTTATCAAAGGGGTGTTTTCTTCCATTAGATTTAGGATAATCGACTGCAACAATACCAACAATTGGCCAAAAAGCCCAAACTCTAGCTCTTGCCATTTTCAAGAATCTGGAGCAATTCGCTTAGAATCATGGCCGTAGCACCCCAGACCATCTCTTTATCTACTTCAAAATATGGTGTATCCAACCGGAAATTGTTGCTGAACTCCAGAATCTTTTGCTTGCGGAAGTTAGGTTCATAGAAGTCACTCACTGCAGTTTGAATGATTCTGGCCACTTCCCTTTCCTGAGCTACAAAATCAGGCTTCACCACTGAATATCCTAAAATAGGGCTTACTAAAAAATTACTCGCCGGGATAAACAAGGGGCTCATGCTACCAATCAGATTAACTTGCTCAGGAAGAATCCCCACTTCCTCCCAGGCCTCACGAAGAGCTGTCTGGACTTCGTCTCCGTCTTCTTCTTCCATTTTCCCACCGGGAAAAGCAATCTGGCCGCTATGGACTCCAGGATAGACCGGTCTTTTGATCAGGGGAAAAAATGCCTTATTGCGATTGGGGTAAAGTAAAATTAAGACAGCGCCTTTTCTATGGTTATCAGGAAGTTTTGGATCAAACCTCCTCTTATCCACCGGGTTTGGCGACATAGAAAGCTGTGCCTCTATTCCTGGAAGAGGATGTTTCATTCCCTTTTCCAACAAACTCAGAACGTTATCAAATTCCATATCGTCCTAAATCTACCTGCTTTATTTTGGCATCGACATAAGATTGTGGCTCATATGATTCTGTAACCTTATTTAATTTGAATTGCCTGAGTATATGGGTATCTACATTAATCAGCCAAATCATCGGACGATAACCATTTTCTCCCTGAAAATAACCTAAGACAATAAATTCAGTCTCACTCAGCCACATCCCATCTTCAAACATTCCTGAGGGCCCCATAAATAACAGACGTTCTCTCATCCCGTCCTTACGATACCATATTACCTCTGAGTCTGGGTTTAAAAATGGAGTCTCAATGGATTCTTGGGCCTCTATTTTGTAACTATAAATATCTATTGCGCCATTCCCGCTCGGATGGGATAATTGGTAAGGATAAAGAGGATCCCCCTCCAGAATAGGGTTTTTCTCAGGCATTTCCATAGGATCAATGGAATCTGTCATCATCAACTCAAACTGAGAAGCATCAAACGTGCCTACATCATTGCTCCAATGCGCTTGCCAAGTCTTATTTTTAACTAGGGCCAAATCAATTTGTTCCCTATTCCTGGTTAATTCTTTTTCATCTACTGAACTGTTTTTAATTTCCTCATTGGCCTGATCCCCTTTCTTATCACAACCATAAAGTGACAGGAAAACAATGCAAAAAACGGTCAGATATAAAGTTGTAATTTTTTGGCTCCTCATGGAAGTATGTATTGAGAAGGTTAAGCTAAGCCAAGGCAGTTAAAAATCAAAAAAAGTTGGAACATTGTCCCAACCTTTTCCTGCTCTCAAACCTATTAAACCTATTGTAGATATTCGTTTTATGAATACCTGCGAAAATTAGAAAATGTTTTCATATACTCCAAACAATCGATTGCGAAAGATTTTCAAAATTTTATTTCCCATACATTTTTTTAGTATAAACCCTTAGAAATCAATGAAATTATATCTTAGCGAAGATTAAAAAAAAATTGTCCAGGCTAGCAGCTTTTCATTAAGTTTGGGGGAATGAACTTTTATGACTTCTACGCAGGCATTTCAACTCGCAAAAAAAATAGAAAGCGGCTTCATCACCTATATGGAGCTTTTCAATACCTACACCCGGCTGGCTCCAAAATATTTCAGTGAAAAAGCCTGGCATGCCACTCATCTTAATAGTAAGCAGCGTCTTCGCCTCTACAAGGATCTTCTCTTCCCGCTGGCTGCTGAATGTTCGCAGATGCTGGGTGAGAAAACAACGGATTCCTCTAGCTGGAAGGACATAAAGTCAGCCTATCAATTGCTGATTGCCAACAGGCCTGACTTAGAATTAGCAGAAACATTTTTCAATTCGGTAATCAGGAAAAGCTATCCAAAATTAACCATAGATGAAGAATTGATGTTTGTCATGGAGGGCTTTGATTCATGCACTGTCAGAGAGTCTGCCGAACTTTTAAGAACCTATCCTTCATTCCTTGGCCTGGAAAAGAACATTCGCCAAATCCTCGATGACTATGATTTCGGAGCCCCTTTTATGGATAAGGAGCAAGACATCAAATTTCTGATAGCAGGTGTCAGAAAGGTGATTTTGACACGGTACAGCGTGGGGCCAGATACTAAAACCCAGATTTTAAGATCTGTATTTTATAGGAATAAAGCTGCTTACCTGATCGGAAGAACATTTTTAGGGCATAAATGGATGCCCTTCATTATTCCTGTGCTACACGGGGAAAAGGGTGTATTTGTAGACACACTGATCTTTGATCCCAATCTTATGAGTAGTATGTTCAGCTTTACCCGATCCTATTTTATGGTCGAAGCTGAAGTGCCTTCCCAAGTAGTTGGTTTTCTCAACTCGGTTATTCCCCACAAAAAAATCCATGAACTCTACAATGCCATAGGATTTAATAAACACGGAAAAACACTGTTTTACAGGGATTTCCTTCATCATCTGGATGCCAGTGATGATCGATTCGAAGTGGCAGCCGGGATTAAAGGAATGGTGATGACTGTATTCACTTTGCCATCTCTGAACATAGTTTTCAAAATGATAAAGGATCACTTTGAGCCCCCAAAAACTATGACAAGACAAGAAGTACGTGAGAAATACAAGCTCGTGTCACTGCATGACCGTGTGGGTAGAATGGCAGATACACATGAATTTGAATACTTCAAAATTCCGATTGAAAGAGTTAGTTCTGATTTGATGATAGAACTTCGTAAGACGGTCAATTCACTCTTGAAGATTACTGATTCCCATTTAATTATCAAGCACTTATATACAGAGAGAAGAATGGAACCTTTAAATTTATTCCTGGAGCACTGTAGTACAGAGGAAGGGGTGCGGGCCACGGAGGATTATGGCAGAGCAATCATCCAATTGGCACAGGCAAATATATTTCCGGGGGATATGATGACTAAAAACTTTGGTCTCACACGACAAAAGCGCGTTATTTTTTACGATTACGATGAAATAGAATTCCTGACAGATATGAACTTCCGTACCAAACCAAAAGCGGAAACCTATGAGCAGATTTATGCTGCTGAGCCTTGGTATTCTATTGCCAAAAATGACGTTTTTCCAGAAGACTTCAAGCGATGGATGATAGGCAGAAAGGACATCAAAGACCATTTTCTTGCTTACCATCGGAATCTTTTTGATCCGGCTTACTGGCAGCATATCCAAACCAGGATTTCAGCTGGTGAGCTGATCCATGCCTTCCCTTATCCCGATGAAATCCGTTTTCGTCCCGATGAAAAAATCTAAGACAGGCAACTTAGAATTTCTCTTCTACTCCAAGACCAAATAGTGCAAAATCATATTTGACAGGATCGGATGCATCAAACTCACGGAGTTTTGCAGTCAGTTCCAATGCTGTCAACCAGTCTGTTGGTTTTCTGGAAATCAGGCCCAGCTTCCTTCCTACCCTATCCACATGCAGGTCACAAGGGCAGATCAATTGAGCAGGCGAGATTTTCTTCCATAGGCCGAAGTCAACACCTCTGTCATCAGCTCGCACCATCCACCTCAAGTACATATTGATACGCTTGCACGCTGACTTTCTTCTTGGTGTAGCGATATGCTTGCGGGTACGGGGTGGAGAATCTGACAAGGAAAAGAAAAGGTCCTGAAAACTTGTCAGGATAGACTCCATTGAATTGACGCTGCCCGTTTGGCCAAGCAGGAATGCTTCTTCGAGTGAACTGTGTTCTTTGTAAAACCAACTGAGGAAGTGGATAAAATAGAGTGCATCCACATCATTGAATGTCCGGTGCCTAAAGTTCAGAAAAGGTTTCAAATCACCCTCTTGATGATTCAGCAAAAAATCATGGGGAGAATTGTCCATCATCCCTAACAGTTCCGTGCATTTCTTCAGTATAGTCTTACGCTGTCCCCATGCCAAAATCGCAGCGAAAAACCCAGAAATCTCTATGTCTTCTTTTTTGGAAAATCGATGCGGAATCGAAATAGGATCAAGTGCAATAAAGCCGGGACGGTTATACTGTTCGACTTTCTCATCTAAAAAATCCTGGAGATTATGCATCAGAGAACAACTTTAACTTCACCGCCCTGTGTACCGTCGAACCATTTGAAGCAAAGTTCATTATCTACTTTCTCGGAAACGTGCCAGTCAAAGCATTTAATGTTAGTCAGTGAGCGAAGAGAGTCTTCGTCTGGATTGTACAGACAGATATCAAAATCGGGAAGATCCTTCGATTCAGTGGTATTCCATTTTTCCAGAATAAAACCTTCATCAAGTATTCTTACCTTTTTGCCAAAAACGTAATCAGAGAGGACAGACGGCACACCGTCCTTTCTTCTAAATTTAAATCCAGATGGTCCAAAAACAATGTGTTTGATCAATTTGGCTTCCAACAATTCTCCTGAATAAGGCAAATCTTCCCACTCAGATTCTTTCAGAACAACCTTTTTCCCTTCAGGACGAAGTCTGTTCAGGAATCTGGAAAGCAAAGAAAATAAATAGGTCACACCGATAAACAGCAAACCAAAGCTTGCCAAAATCGGATAAGATAGGATAAATATCAGATTCCAGATGAATCGAAAAATATGATGGAATATGAGTTGGACTTTATTCATGGCTCGATGGCAAAATTAGCTGTGGCTTTTCAGAAACCAAAACCTGACCTTAAAACCCATGGATCAAACTATAGGTTCAAACCGAAAAAGACCGTCAGATTGACGGTCTTTTTATAGCGCTGCTAAGCTGGATAGCTATTGCTAAATCCTAAAAACTAAAATTTTATAGTAAAAACTGAACCTTAGATCCAATTCTCCTGCCTCCTTCTTCCAACTCCTTAGTACATCACTTCTACGGGAAATCTCCCATTCACAGCTTTTAGCTGATCAAATGCTGCTTGGGATAGTTTGATCACCAGCTTGCTATTATCTCCTGTTTCAGGAAGAGTTCCAACGACCCTTGCGAAAATTGTCACATCATTTTCTTCATTTTTCACGCGCATGATGGTGCCTACAGGCGCAGTTCTGTGAAGAACCAAGTATTTCTTATGCCCTCCAGTGCCTTCAATTAGTTCAGCCTGGCCTGTTTCCTTGATATTTTTGAATCCACCTGACGTATTGGTATCTGCCGGCTCGGTCATCATTTCCTCAGTACTTGACACTACTCTCGGATCACCGATCACAGGTACAGTAGACTCCTGCATATCCCCCCGACCTACTTTGAGTACCTGACCTTGGTGAAGATTATTGGAAGTCAGTGCATTCCAGGTAATCAGATCTTCCACACGGGCAGAATACTGACTCGCTATAGAAAAGAGCGTCTCACCGACTTGAACCGTGTGTGATTTCCAATCACCGGGAACCATCGGCTTGCTGGTCTTTACCACCGCCTCCGGATTTGTTTGTTTAGTAGGCAGTGCAGAGGCTTCTCTTTTTTCTTTTGGAGCCTCTTCGGTTTTCTTGACTGGTTTTTGCTTCTCTTTAGTTGAAGATTTAGATGAGGTGGTGGTAGTAACCGCAACAATCGGCTCAGGATCCTTTGTCACAGCTATAGGCACAGCAGGTTCAATTATCAAGGATTGGCCTACACTTAAGTCATTGCCCTTCAGGTTATTTTCCTTCATTACATGTTCTACTGATACGCCGTATTTTTTGGAAATTGAGAAAAGGGTTTCGCCAGGAACTACATTATGCAATACAGACCCCGCAGGAAGTTCTGCCATAGACACAAAGGGCACTTTAATCGTCTGGCCTATCTTCAATCCTTGCTTCAAAACCGGATTTGCCTCTACAATCTCACCTACTGGAGATTTATATCGACGGGAAATCCCAAATAGAGTCTCCTTAGGATCTACCTTGTGTAAAATATACGACTGATCTCCTATACGCTGAACTCCTACAGAATCCCTAGCAATAAACCCGGAAGCCATTGTCAAGGAAGAAGAAAGTAAGAAAACAAGAAGAAAGGACCAGAAAAACTGTGAGCTGTTATTCATAGGAATGTACTGAATTGGGAGTAAACGAATTAGAAATACAAGATTAATTTCCAAAGTGAAGAGGCGCAAGAATTATGCTAGAAAAGGTAAGGATAGTTCGAGATTCTGTATTGCGCGCAAAGATCGAAGAATAGTCCGGTAAATCGGAATTTCTGAGGCTAAATACTTTCATAAATTGTAAGGTTCTAAAGAAAAGAATCAGTTTTTACCCGTATTTCGTATCTTTTATCATTCGAACCTGTATACGTCCAATGAAAATCTATTTCTGCTTAATTCTAATCTTCCTGGTACTTTCTTCCCAACTGGTTCCGGCACAAACGGATACCGGGATTGACAAGAAAGTTTTCACTTTCAAAATCGACACGGATATAGACCCTGCCATGACCCGGAGGGTAAAATTGGCTCTGGAGAAAGCCGAACAAGCCGAGGTTGATCTGATAGTTATTGACATGGATACCTACGGTGGAGCTGTAAATGATGCCGATAAAATCAGGACGTTGATTCTTAATTCAGGTATTCCTGTTTATGTTTTTATTAACAAGGATGCTGCTTCGGCGGGAGCGCTTATTTCCATAGCCGCAGATAGTATCTATATGGCACCGGGTGCAAGTATCGGTGCGGCAACAGTGGTAAATGGTGCAGATGGAGCAGCTGCCCCAGACAAATACCAGTCCTATATGCGATCAATGATGAGAAGCACTGCTGAGGCCCAGGGGCGTGACCCTCGGATAGCTGAGGGGATGGTGGATGAGAAAATAGAAATTGAGGGTATTTCTGAAGCTGGCTCTGTGATTACGCTCTCTGTTTCGGAGGCAGAAAAATATGGTTTTTGTGAAGGGCAATTTGATTCTATTCAGGCGATTCTCGCTGCCCAGGGGCTTGGAACTGCCAAGGTAACAGCGTATGAACCGGATCAAATAGAACAAATAATCGCCTTTTTCCTCAACCCCGCCGTGAGCGGTTTTTTAATTTTGGTTATTATAGGTGGCTTGTATTTTGAATTGCAGACTCCCGGTGTGGGCTTCCCGATTCTCGCTTCGCTGGTAGCTGTATTACTTTATTTTATCCCATATTATCTCAGCGGACTAACAGCTAATTGGGAGATTTTAGTCTTTGCCATAGGAGTTATTCTGCTGGCTGTAGAACTGTTTGTACTACCTGGATTTGGTATATTTGGAGTACTGGGAATCATAGGGATTCTAACAGGCTTGGTTCTGGGAATGATCCCAAATCAGAATTTCAATTTTGACTTTGTGCCTGCCGCCGACCTTTTCAGCGCCTTGCTCACGGTCATATTGGCTGCGATTGTCTCCGTCGGGCTAGTCTTTTGGCTTACACCAAAAGTCAATGAATGGGGTGCATTCAAAACAATCACATTATCCTCAACCCAGCAAAGAAGCGAAGGCTATACGTCCACATTCTATGCAGATTCGCTCAAAGGCAAAACAGGAGTGGTCCATTCAAGACTAAGGCCAAGTGGAAAAATTGAAATAGACGGAGATATCTATGATGCTTATTCCAGAGGTGAATTTATTGACCAGGGGGAAAAAATCATCGTCATATCCACTGAAGGCACTTCACTGAAAGTGAAAAAATGGGAGGGTTGATAGAAATTGGTAAGTTTGCGCCATGAATTCCTCTCAGACGATATATGACCTGATCGGCGAAGAATATATCCGCTTGCTTGCTAAGCTTTTCTATCAGGAAGTTGCTAAAAATAAGCATCTCAAAAAACTATACCCCGAAGATTTGGCCCCAGCTGAAGAGCGTCTGTCTATGTTTTTACTTCAGGTATTTGGTGGCCCGGAGACTTATTCCGAACAGCGTGGCCATCCACGTCTAAGAATGCGCCATGCAAAATGGGAAATTGATGCTGACATGCGTGACCATTGGATGAACGCGATGCTCGTTGCGCTGGATCAGCTTGGCCTGGAGCCGAATATCCGTCAGGTGATGATAGGCTATTTTGTCAAAGCAGCAAATCACATGATCAACCATGGGTAATGTGTTTGCAAGGCTGTATTCAATTTATGCGGGCCTGATTTTCATTCTAAGCTTCCTACTGATCTTCCCCTTTATCTTGATCTGCATCTGGATTCCGGGTTGTAAAAAATATGGTCGCAAAATCAATCGCTACTGGGCAAGAGGCTATTTCATCAGTATTTTCCTTCCAGTAAGTATGCACAAAAGCGCAGCTATAGAGAAAGGAAAATCTTATATATATATCGCAAACCACTTCAGTTACCTGGACATTGCCATGATGGGACTTATTCCCGGTGATGTACTTTTCGTGGGGAAAGCCTCTATCCGTAAAGCGCCTCTTTTTGGCTATTATTTCAAAAAGCTGCATATCGCTGTTGACAGAGACCGGTTGAAAAGCAGGGCAGAAACGATGAAACATGCTGATCAGGCACTACAAAGCGGAAGTTCAGTGATCATTTTTCCAGAGGGGGGGATTTTCACCAGAAATCCTCCTGAGATGATTCCATTCAAAAATGGGGCATTCCGCATGGCAAAAGAAAAACAAATCCCGATTATCCCTGTCACTTTATCCTATAATCATCTAATTTTACCCGACGACGGGAAATTGCTGCTCCACTGGAAACCAGCAAAGATGGTTCTTCACAACCCGCTGCTCCCCGAAATCTACGATTCTGAAAGAGCTTTATTGGAAAAATGTTTTCAGGTGATTCAAGATCAACTCTTCGCAGACAATTCCATACTATGAAATCGAGCATGATTCAAGAGTCACACACTGGCATGATTATACAACGCGCGAGATTCCATATGGCCTTTAAAAGACAAATTATAAAAAAATGAAAATAGACGCCAATTCAATCCGAAAAATCGCTCATTTGGCCAGACTGGAATTTGATGAAAGCAGTGCCGAGAAAATGTCAAGGGACATGAGTCAAATCCTCGACTGGGTGGAGCAGTTAAATGAAATTGATACCGAAAATGTAGCTCCGCTGACTACAATGTCGTCAGAAGTGAACGATATGCGAGAGGACAAAGTCGGTCATCAGCTGGATCACGAGTCCGGACTAAAAAATGCCCCGGAAAGAGACGCTGACTATTTCCGCGTGCCGAAAGTATTGGAATAGTTCTTTTGAAAAACACATTGAAAAACTCCCTTCTATTTAAAATTATAGCCCTCCTATTTATTTTCTCAGGGGGGACTTTTGCGCTGTATTACCTGATTTTTGATCCACAGCCTTATGTCAATATACGAGCTGGGGCTTTTCTGGATACGATCGCCATCCCGTTTGACTGGATTCAAATAGGGCCTATTTCCTTCCCCATAAATGTAGATAACTACCTTATTTTTCAGGAGTTTAAAGCCCTTGCGCCGGAAATCCATAGAAGCGAATCACTTCTTTATGCCGTTATCATCTGGCTTGGAGTCGTTTCTGTTCTGACTTTACTTACCGAATTTAAAAAAGTGTTCTTCATTGTTGGAAGTGTAGTCTGGATCGTGCTGCTCACATTTAGTAATTTAAACGGATTAAACATAGGAGGCCCGAGTTCCAATTACGCCCTGATCATCATTTTGGCTGGGACACTGATTCCTTTGATCTATTTTTATCTTTGGGGCCAAGCAATTCCGCCGATGATCAGATGGCTGTTTTTCTTTACAGTTACGTTCTCAGCTTTAGCACTACTTATCACACTGAGCCCAATCCCCAGTCCTGAAATGTATCTGGCCGAGCATACATTGACCATTGGCTTTGGGCTTGCACTCGCCTGGGTATTCTGGAACGGGCACGGAATGCTTTCGGGAATTTACATTTTACTCGCTAGAGCCAATCGAAATCTTAACCTGAATATCACTGTTCAAATTTTACTTATAGCCCTTATCTACTTGGGGTCTCTTTTTTTTATTCTTCTAGACTTACAGGGGGAGTTAAACATCCCGTTTCCGGTATTCTCTCCCCTATTCCTACTTTTGCCCCTTGGTTTTTTTGGATGGATTTCAATTGCAGAAAAAGTAAATCAAAGCGATCAGCTGGTTTCAACCCCAACAGTCATCAAAGCCCTTCATTTAGTTGGTTGGGGATTGGGACTATGGCTCGTATGGAAACTCAAACTATCGGGAAACCAACCTGCAGAGGAGTTTTTCAAACATCTCCTTGTCTATTCCCAACTTGGTTTTTCCTTATTTTTCATTGTTTATCTATTGGCCAACTTCATGTCCCTCATGAACTCAGGCAAGGCTATCGAAAAAATCCTGTTCAAGCCATATTCTATTGCCTATTATCACATTAGATTGGGTGGGTTAATTATAATTCTAGTTATCACAACTTATACCGGAGGAATTGTCGGTGTTCAGGCCAACGCCATGACCAGCAACATCCTGGCGGACTATTACTACCAAACCGACAAGAAGCTAGAGGCAAGTATTTTATATGAAAATGCGTGGATGCGCTATCGGAAAAATCCCAAAGCCAAATTTCTTACAGCTCAACTATTACTGGATCTCAAGCAGCCTACTCTGGCAAAACAGCATTTGGAAGAAAGCTTTGCCGAAGCACCACAGGTGGATAATATCTTATTGTTAAGCGATAGGCTACATCAGGAAAACAACGTTTTCGAAGCCATCTATTACCTGGAAAGCGGGCTGTCACAGTTTCCAAATGAACCTCACCTGATCAATAATCTGAGTTTACTCTATACGAAGGTCAACAGGTCTGAGGAAGGACTGAAATTGATCAATGCTACAGGAAATGCCAGTAATACCGTCTTGGCCTCCAATCTTATTGCCTTAAAAACAAAACTTGGTCAACCGGACCCCAATCCAAACCTAACATCTGGTTTGATTAGGCAACTCAATGAATTAGCAACATCAAATGCCCTGGCAAATATACCATCAGCCGAATTGGTCCAATCGATTAAGGAGAAATTGCAGTCTGAAAACTCGCCGATGCTTATCAATGCAGGATGGAGAAACCTGATGTCTGAGATCAATAGAAATGATCCAAGTGAGGATTTAAAATTTTTGGATAGCTTGGGACAAAAACCTGAAATGACAACCTACCTAATGTCACTTCAGGAAACTGCCGTAATTCGAAGTCTAGCTGCGGGAAGGGTTTCGGAAGCTGTGAAGAACCTCAATGGCCTAGCATTTAGAAACCCGAAAGATGCAGGATATTACCTTCATCTTTCGGGTAATATTTTGGCCCAAAATCTGGATTTTCGTAAAGCTGCAAAAGAATTTATAGCAGCTGAAGAAAAAGGATTCCAAGGATTTGACACACATCACTGGAGTATTTTTGGACTGGCAGGAATGCCTGATAAAGCTGTGGAAATCCGTGAAAAATACGGGGTAGCTCTACCTGATTACATCTATGGTGAAGACAGTACTGTTTCGGCTTATTTGAAAATCATAGGTCAATTTCACCAATTAAGCCCCCAAAACACGCTGTCCCAATGGCGGGCACTTCCCGACAGTGAGTTGAAAACGGACATAGCAATTCGCCTGATCGCCTACAAGGCACATGGGCTAACCAAAGCAGATTTACAAGAGTTAGAAAAATTAATTTCTTATAAAATAGGGCCGCACGAAAAGCTTAACACCTTTGTAACCAATCCTGACCTTAAGAATAAAAAATCAGTAAATGCTTTCATTTCCTGGATTAAAGCAAGTGATGAACTGACAGCTAATCCATACCTTAGTCCACTGATTATTAGTGAATTAGAACTAAAAACTGATCCATTAGATCAATATAAAATTTTAAATACTGCTACCGAATTCAACAGTGACCCCATACTTTGGATCAAAAAAATAAAGGCTGCAAGGCAAACAGGTCTTGATAATTATGCAGACGAATCTTTGGAACTTTTAAAAAATTGGATTAGCCAGGAAGAGATTGAAAGGCTTCAGGACTTGAACTATTGATTCCTATTAACGTTTTTTGTGTAGGCAGAATTATATTTCCCAGCCCAATTCGGTAACTTTAACAAATCCCCAACCATGACGAAAATTATAGAGACTCACCAGATCAACAAGACATACAAAATGGGCGTTGAAATTATTCAAGCGCTTAAGTCTATATCCATTTCAGTAGATAAAGGGGAATACGTGGCTTTCATGGGGCCTTCCGGTTCGGGTAAATCCACCTTGATGAATATCATTGGCTGTCTAGACACACCTACTTCCGGTACATATATTCTGAACAACAAGGATGTATCGGACATGACTGAAAATGAATTGGCCGAAATCAGAAACAAGGAAATCGGCTTTGTGTTTCAGACCTTTAATCTATTACCTCGGGCCAGTTGTTTGGAAAATGTAGCACTTCCTTTGGTTTATGCAGGCATGAGCAAATCGGACAGAGAAGAGATTGCTTTTCAGGCATTGACAAATGTGGGACTTGGAGACAGGACCAAGCACCGTCCAAATGAACTTTCCGGAGGTCAGCGCCAGCGTGTTGCCATTGCCAGAGCCTTGGTAAATACGCCAAGTATCATTCTAGCCGATGAGCCTACAGGTAACCTGGACTCAAAGACCTCTTATGATATCATGGAGCTTTTTCACGAATTGCACGCAAAAGGAAACACGATCATCATGGTAACCCACGAAGATGACATCGCCCATTACGCACATAGAATAGTAAGATTGCGGGATGGATTGGTGGAAACGGACACAATTAATCCGAATCCTACACGTGGAATAGCAATGCATGTCTAATCACACCTTATAATTTCAAATAGATTCTTATTTTTGTCCTAAGAGAATCAAGGGCAAAGAGATGAAAATCTATACCAAAACCGGTGACGAGGGCCAAACCTCACTTCTAGGAGGCACGCGAGTTCCTAAATTTGATGTACGGATCGATGCATACGGCACTGTAGACGAGCTTAATTCGTATATTGGAATGTTACGGGATCAGGAGGTGAACTGGATGAGAACAGAAATCCTCAAAGAAATCCAAGATAGGCTTTTCACTATCGGAGCAGATTTAGCCACCGATCCTGCCAAGCAAAATGTAAAAAAACCTGATTTGCTGGAATCTGACATCAAAATGCTAGAAAAGCAAATCGATGAAATGGAAAAGCCCCTTGTCCCTCTTACATCTTTCATACTTCCTGGTGGACATCCATCCGTCTCTTTTGGTCATCTGGCCAGGACAGTTTGCAGAAGATGTGAAAGAATTGTGACCGAACTGGCAGCTATGGAAGTAGTATCCGAATTAGTCATCCAATACTTAAACAGGCTTTCAGATTACCTTTTTGTTCTGAGCAGAAAAATGGCCCAAGAACTTAATGTAGATGAAGTAACCTGGAATCCCAGAAAATAATAATTAGCTACCTTGGCTCAGCCAGATTAAAGGCAAAACAAATGAAGACACAACTTGCCCTACCGATAACTAAAGTTCAGAACTCTAGATTAGCGGAAACAGATTTTTCCAACCTGGTTTTTGGACGTACCATCAGTGACCACATGTTTGTGGCAGATTACAGAGATGGTGAATGGAGGGATCTCAGGATTGAGCCATATGGACCTCTTAGCCTGAACCCGGCCAATGCGACGCTTCATTATGGGCAGTCTATTTTTGAAGGCATGAAAGCTTACAGAAATGAAGCGGGGAAAATATTGGTTTTTCGTGCTGATGCAAATTGGAACAGACTTAATGAATCGGCAGAGAGAATGTGTATGCCGGATCTTCCCGAAGAGATTTTCATGGAGGGTCTTAGTCAGCTGATAGATCTGGACAGAGACTGGGTGCCTACAGCAAAGGGTGCATCTCTGTATGTAAGACCATTTATGTTTGCAACAGACGATTACATCGGCGTAAAGCCTTCTGACACGTATAAATTCATCATTCTTACCTGCCCGGTAGGTAATTACTACAATAAACCTGTCAGTGTAAAAGTAGAAACTACGTTTACGCGAGCCACTGAAGGTGGAACTGGTGCAGCCAAAACCGCTGGGAATTATGCCGCTTCGCTTTACCCTGCGCGTCAAGCTCAAAAGGCTGGTTATGACCAACTTCTATGGACTGATGGAAGGAGCCATAGTAAAATTGAGGAGAGCGGGACTATGAATGTCATGTTCAAAATCAATGGGAAATTAATCACTGCCCCAACCGATACTGGAACCATTCTCAAAGGGATTACCAGGGATTCTGTGATACAACTGGCCAAAGATTGGAATGAACCGTTAGAAGAAAGGTTTTTGACCGTGTCAGAACTGGAGACAGCCCTGATAGATGGTACGCTGGAGGAAGCCTTTGGTACCGGTACTGCTGCCACTATCGCTCATATACAGCGAATTAATGTAAACGGCAAAGACTTCATACTTCCTGCGAAATCAAAGGATGCATTTTCATACCGAGTGCTGGCAGAACTAGATGGAATAAAATATGGTCAAGTATCCGATCCACACGGATGGATTATTTCGATCTAAAAAACACCTACCTGAATTAAAAAAAGGCTGTCTACAATGTAGACAGCCTTTTTTTAGTCTGCATGCACATGGGTGCGCACGCTTAGAATTTTTAGTTTTTTCAATCCTCCGGGCATAACCCATTCTATCTCCATTCCTTCCTGAAACCCTATAAGAGCAACTCCTAAAGGAGAAAGTATAGAAAGTTTCTTTTTCTCCAGATCCGCATTCTTTGGTAAAGTCAACTGAAAGTTCAACAGTTTTCCCGACGCTACATCCTGTACCTCGAAATACGAATTAATACGGATTACTTGAGGTTCAATTTTGGTATCAGGTATTTTTTTGGCTAGTTCTATCTCTTTTGCAAGCATAGAGATCTCCTTGGTAATCAAGTGAGAAGGCGTGTTGACAATCAATTCCTTAATCGTGTTATAGTCTGTTTTTGTGAGTATTGGCTTCATGGTTTTTAGAAATAAATAAATGATCCCGAGCAACTAATGTCCGGGTAATGAGGATAAGAAATCTGGGAAAATTGCCCTGCTTACGTAATACTGGAAATCACCGAGGGCTGTAGAATAAAGGCTTTATTCTTTTGGCAAAGCGCACAACTATCCGGTCTTTCTGCGGGGACTGCAGGAAAAATGAATTGAAGGATATGTGACAGCGTTTGAAACAATTTTATGGAAATTGCCTGTGATTACTATGGAATAAATTCACTACCTACCGAGGTGTTGAAATTGGTTTTACGAATCTGGCCCACTAGGGTTTAGATTTAAGAAACATAAAAACTTTCCAGGTTATAGCCGTAAGTAGCGTTAAAAATCATATAATCTTTAAAGATTTAACAAGTGTAAGAGAGAAAACTTTCAAATTTGTTTTTATTTAGGGTAATGAAAAACCTAGTAGTCATTTTTCTGCTTTTCATAGCATCGCTGCCCTCCTTTGCCCAAGGGACAGATTTTATTATTCTTAAAAGAGGGACAAAGCAAAAGTCCCAGATCCGCTATTACCCTGGTGAGGAAATAACCTATAAAAGCACAAAAATAGATTATTTCGTAACGGATGTTATCCAGAGTATAGATCAAAATTACATTTACCTCAGGGAAAACATTCTGTCTCCCGAGAGTATAACCGAGATCGATATTCGGAATAAGGACCGCAGAAACAGCACACTAAGAGCTTTGAATGTGCTGACACTGAGTGCAGGTATTATACTATTGGGCGCGGAGTCCATCAACAGTATCTACCACAGCAATGAATTCTCCATAGACAGTGGTGTAGGGCTGGCTTCAGGGATTTTGCTGGGAGCTGGGGTTGCCATGCTGCCCATACGATACAAAACATTCAAGAATTCAGGACGGAATAAAATCCAGCTTATACAAATGAGAATGGATTAATGGACGATTACTGGTATAAGCAGATATTTTTTCGGACTTTTGCAGCCTAAATTTTAACCTAGACAGATGACTTCAGAACAACTGAAAGACTTGAAAGCCCGCACATCGGCTTTGAGGAGGTATCTTTGACTACGATCGTAAGATTGCCGAAATAGAAGACTTAGAGGCCGTATCGGCCCAACCCGACTTTTGGAATGATCCAGTAGAAGCGGAAAAAAGCATGAAGCAGATCCAGGCCCGGAAAGCCTGGACCAGTGCATTTGAACACCTTAATAAGGTAATCGAGGATCTCGATGTTTTGTTTGAGTTCTACAGCGCAGATGAGGTTTCTGAAGAAGAAATCAAAGCTGAGTACATTAAGGCTGAGGCTGAGGTACAGGAGCTGGAACTCAAAAAGATGCTCTCTTCGGAAGAGGATCAGCTGAATGCTGTATTGGAAATCAATCCCGGAGCCGGAGGGACAGAAAGCAATGACTGGGCCTCCATCCTCATGCGGATGTATATCATGTGGGGGGAGAAAAACGGATACAAAGTGAGGGAAGTCGATATGCAACCTGGAGAGGTTGCCGGTATCAAATCCTGTACACTGGAATTTGAAGGACCCCTTGCCTATGGATTTTTGAAATCTGAAACGGGTGTTCACCGCTTAGTGCGTATATCTCCTTTTGATTCAGGTGGAAGAAGGCACACTTCTTTTGCTTCGGTCTATGCCTATCCGGAAGTGGATGATTCGATCGAGATTGAAATCAATCCGGCTGATGTTGAACTGCATACTTCCAGATCAGGCGGTGCCGGTGGACAGAACGTAAACAAAGTGGAAACTAAAGTTCAGCTGACCCACAAGCCGACGGGAATCGTGGTGGTTTGTCAGATCGAACGCTCTCAGCTAGCGAACCGGGAAAAGGCAATGCAAATGCTGAAATCGCGTTTGTTTCAGATGGAACTGGAAAAGAGAAATGCAGAAATCGCAAAGATCGAATCTTCCAAGATGCGTGTGGATTTTGGTTCGCAGATCCGAAACTATGTACTCCACCCTTACAAGCTGGTGAAAGATAACCGGACCGGATATGAAACCTCTGACACCCAACATGTCTTAGACGGAGGATTAAATGAGTTTATGAAAGCCTTTCTTTTAGCGCAAAGCGAAGAGCAGGCAAACAAAGACTAATACAGAAGGCTGGGAATAATCCCGGCCTTTTTCCATTACAGATTTTTATGAAGAAAAGCACTCCATTTTTCACTGTAGATTTCAGCCTGCTTTGTTTGAGCTCCTTTTTGTTTTTCTCTTCTTTCAACATGATTATACCTGAGCTGCCAGCCTACCTGACATCGTTGGGCGGGGAGGATTACAAAGGATTTATTATAGCCCTATTTACCCTTTCAGCAGGATTTTCAAGACCATTTAGTGGAAAATTGGCTGATACAATCGGGAGAATTCCGGTGATGATAATCGGTGCGAGCGTTTGCTTTGTCGCCGGAATGCTTTATCCCCTCCTCAGTTTCGTAGGGGGATTTTTGTTTCTACGGTTCGCACATGGATTCTCGACTGGCTTTACTCCCACCGGCGCTTCGGCCTATGTCGCCGATAGTATTCCCTATCAAAGGCGTGGGGAGGCCATGGGCCTATTTTCGCTGTTTGGCTCTATGGGAATGGCAGCCGGTCCAGCTATCGGTGGATGGCTGGCAACATTATTTTCAATAGAAACAGTATTTTACGTATCCGCTTTTACAGCTATATTTTCAATTCTAATACTGTTAAAGTTAAAAGAGACTTTACCTACTAAAGAACAGATTTCCTGGAAAATGCTTCGCCTCAAAAAGGATGAAATAATAGAAAAAAGAGTGCTTATACCTTCGGGAGTTCTTTTTCTATGTTGCTTTTCATTTGGCGTTGTGCTTACCATAATCCCTGATTTCTCCACTTATCTGGGCATTAGGAATAAAGGACTATTCTTTGGGGTGTTTACACTTTCCTCATTAGGAATCAGGCTTTTGGCCGGAAAAACTTCTGATCGATACGGAAGGATTCCGGTAATGCGGACTGCCAGTGCTACCCTAGTCTTTGCCATGGCTTTAATTGCCTTTTCAGAAACTAAGTCTGCTTTATTGGGATCTGGTATACTGTTTGGCTGCGCAGTCGGAATGTATAGTCCTACTACAGCTGCCTGGGTGGTAGACCTTTCCCTGGATCAGTTCAGAGGACGTGCTTTAGCAACCATGTATATTGCACTGGAAGCGGGTATAGGCATAGGTGCGCTTGTCTCAGGATTTCTTTTTGCAAATAATCCGGAAAACTTCAGGTTGGTATTTCTTACCAGTGCAAGTATTGCAGGACTGGCTTTTCTTTTTCTTATTTTTATGAAAAAGGATAGACAGATTCCTGCCCAGGTTTAATATTTCAGGTAATTATTGAGGCGGGGAATCGGAAAAATCTCCTTTTGTCTACCATTGAAATAGGTAACTCTTTCTCCGTCAAATAAAGCCCCCTCTTCCAGCATAATTCGCACATCCTTATTCCACTCTGGTACAAATACTACAGCATTTAATTCAATGGCGTAACCTGTATTTGCATGAAGGGGGAAGTCCCCGGCCCCCGGAGTATCTTCCTGATTATCCCACATCCCTATCGTAGGGCCGGCTGAATGCCCATAGAAACCAAGTGGGTGGGTATAGATACTTCCTTGGATTTCTTCAGCGTCCAGCATTTTGCGGGATTCCCGAAGAATCTCATTCCCTGTCTTGCCAGCCACGAAATTGGAAGTCAGAATATCCTGAACTCTATTTCCTTGCTTAAATGCTTCCCTTAAATATGCAGGAACTTCAGTTTCACCTGGTTTGAGGACGTAAGCCATCTCTTGAGTATCGGTATTCAGTCTCAAATAGGTGATGCCAAAATCCACATGAAGCAAATCCCCAGGCATAATCACCGAATCAGGTGGGTTGGAAGCAAAGTTTCTATTTTGCCTAGTATTTATAGGATCGGCCCGCTGAATATCCACAGAAGGGTGAAACCAAGTATCTAATTTCAATTCTTTTATTTTCTCCCTATACCACCAGACCACATCATCGGTAGTAGTCACTCCGGGTGTAATCACCGCCTCTGAAAGACCTTCCGAAATAATGGAATGCGCGATTTCCTGGATATGCCTGTAGGTGGCCAGTTCAGGCGCTGTTCTAGTTTCCAGCCAGCGAACGGCAAGGGTCTGAGCTGAAACGACATTGGAGTGAAGATCCCGCGGTAAATATTCCAGGAAAATCTTATGCTCATTTGCAGTCAAGCCATCTGCATGCCCGTAGTCTTTGGCGTAATTGAGTCCTATTTTCTTTGGATTTTTGGCTGAGATAAGTTCCATTAACGCTTCCCATTGATCAGGTTTATTTATTGGATTCCAATATCTTATGAATGACCTACCCACGTCATACCTCGCAATAGCATAGGTTTCCACAGGTGCATTTGGAGCAGGCTGATACATCACCAGGATCGTCCTTCTCCTGGCTGCCATCCAGGTAGCCGGCAGCATAGTCCGTATCACAGGATCCTCATTATATTCTCTTGAAATCACCACCCACATATCAATCCCCGACTCAGTCATTAAATCCGGAAGCAGGTTCTGTATTCGATAGTCAAGCCAGCTATCGATTACTTCCGCCTGCTGCCGCTGGGTCAAAACAGCCATCTGTTGTCCAAATCCCAGCTTTGAAATTAGAATTATACAGCAGCATGTGAACTGTAGTTTTTTAAACATATCAGAAGAGATTAATTCAGAATATAAAACAAAAAGCAGAAAAAGGAAGTTGCATCAGGATTGCCGCCGCCTATATACTGACAGCTGGTTTATCGGCAACAATCATCCTGTTACTGAGCTTGTGAAATCTATAAAACAATACCACAGCAGTTATACTTAAGCCTATCAGCAAACCATACCATATCCCCTTTTCAGCCATATCCAACTGAAAAGCAAGAAAGTACCCAAGGGGAAGTCCAATTACCCAATAAGCTACCAGCGTGATCAGAGTAGGAAACCTCACATCTTCCAGCCCTCTGAGCACACCCAGCCCAGCAACCTGAATGCCATCCGATAACTGAAACATCCCTGCAATAATCAGCAAAGTAGCGGACAATGCCACAACTTCCCCATTATCTATATAAAGTGTCGGTAAATAGGATCTCAACACTATAAATATCAAACCTGTAATGGACATAAAGATCAGTGTCATTCCAAACACCACCATTCCTGCTTCACGCATCGCTTTGAAATTACCTCTGCCGATTTGGTTACTAACCCGAATCATCCCAGCTGTACTTAGGCCCGAAACCATCATATAGCTAACTGAGGCCAGGTTGATTGCAATCTGATGTGCGGCAAGGGCATTTACCCCTATCCAACCCATCATTATTGCGGCAGCACTGAAAGCACTTACTTCAAAAATGTATTGAAAGCCGGTTGGCACACCTATTTTTAATATCCTGTTCAACAATAAAAACCTCAGTTTACCTATCCCCAATTTCAGGTCAAAGACCCGGTATCTGGCAGATCTCATCACGTAAAGCCCCATCATGACAGGCATCATTACCCGTGAAACCAAGGTAGCCAATCCTGCGCCGTTCAGGCCCATTGCCGGGACACCCAGATTTCCATAGATCAGTACCCAGTTGAGAAATACGTTGACCAGGTTGCAGATAATGGTGACGTACATTGCCTGTTTGGTTTGCGAAATCCCTTCAGCGAGTTGCTTAAAAGACTGGAAAATCATAAAGGGCAAAAGAGAAGAAGTGATAATAAAAAGGTAGGGAATGGTAAGCTCTACTACCTCCTCTGGCTGATTGAGGAAATGTAACCCTTGGGACAGACCTACTATCACCACAGTCAACAGTACTGCTGTAGCAATATTGATCCACAAACCATGCTGAAAAAGATGGCCAATCCTTTTGAATTTGCCTTTGCCTTCTGCCACAGACACCAATGGGGTGATTCCCATGGAAATCCCCATACCAAACATCAGTATCACGAAAAATATGCTGTTTCCCAAAGACGCAGCAGCTAAGGGCACTGCTCCCAGGCGGCCAACCATCATGCTATCCGCTACGCCAACCAATACTTGCCCTAACTGGCTTAACACTACAGGAAAAGCCAGATTGAAGGTTATTTTAAAATGATCTTTGATCGTCATACTATAAGTTTAAAATCCTTGCAGCTTTAAGAATTCCCGCAATACTGATTCCGTCAGTGATTTCTCCATCCAGGACCATTTCCAGGACTCTGGTGAATGGCAATTTCATTATTTTCAATACTTCAGTTTCCTCAAATTCAGTTGCCCCCTGTGTAAGGTCTTCGGCCAGGTACACATATCCCACTTCGTCAGTCACTGAATTTGAGGTGTGGATTTTCATAATTTCTGTCCACTTCCCAGCACTCAATCCGGTTTCTTCCTTCAGCTCACGCTTTGCGCTATCCAGTTTATCTTCGTCCAACGGTCCCCCACCCATGGGGATCTCCCATGCATACTCGTCTACAGTATAGCGAAACTGCCCGATAAGCCAGGTATTGCCATCCTGGTCGATGGGGATTATACCCATCGCCCTATTCTTAAAGTGCACTTTGCCATACACTCCTGGGTTGCCCGCCGGATTTATAATATCATGATGCTCAACTTTAATCCAGGGATTTTCATAAACCGGATTAATTCGTTTGGTAGTCCAGGGATTTTTTTCCATTTCCTCAAAAAAAAAGGGTGACTTTCGCCACCCTGTTATACTAATTAAAGCTTATTAAGCCGGGATTGGCATTACTTTAGAATCTTTAAAAGTAGAAAGAATCACCATGGATTGCATGGAATCTACTTCTTTGATTTCAGATACTTTCTCTAGCATCAAATTCTGATAGGAGGTAATATCTTTTGCGATAATTTTCAGGATAAAATCACCTGTCCCTGTAATATGATGGCATTCAATCACTTCAGGAATTATATTGATTTCGCGCATAAATGCATCAATATTTCCTTTGTTATGACCGATTAAGCTTACCAAAACAAAGGTGCTGACGCCCAAGCCGATCTTCTCCGGATCAAGCTTTGCATGATAACTCTTTATGATTCCAGATTGCTCCAATTTCTTCACTCTCTCCAGCGTTGGAGCAGGAGAAAGCCCTATATCTTTTGACAATTGAGCATTTGTTATTTTGGCATTAGCCTGAAGGATTTCCAGAATCTTCCTGTCGATTTTATCGAATTTTATTCTTAAGCTATGATCCATGATCTCTTGCATTTACAAAATTTTATATGGTGCAAAGTTAATATAATTGATGATTGTTTTAAACCATTCATCAGAATTTTGAAGAGGAAATTCGAAATTTTCTTAATATTTCGAGGCCATTATACAAACAATCCTTCCAAAATCCCTTGCCTCCTCGATGAAATTCAAATTATCTCCTGTTATCAAAAGATGCAACGTCACTTTTTAAATTAAAGTTTATTCTTTTTGATAAATTCCCGGGCTTCTTGATGAGCGGGGTGTTTTCGTTTGGCGTACTTCTTCACATCTTTGAAGTACTTTTTAGCTAACGTCTTGTTTTTTTCTTCAGTTGCTATCTTACCCAATTGCAGCAAAGAATGTAGGTAATACCCGCTTTCCTGTGACTCAGATTCCTCCCCATAGGATAGCGTCTTCAGGTAAAATTTTTTGGCTTCCGTCCTATCCCCCATGCGCTCATTAAACTGTGCTATATAAAATGCTGCATAGCGCCCGCTATTCGATTCATAACCAGGCATTCCCGAATCAATGCGATCTAATATTTCTTTGGACTGCTGCACCGATTCGGGCCACCTTCCAACAGCATAGAGATGCCGTGCATAGGATCTATGGAAATAGGGATTATTGGGAAATTTACTATGTAAATACTCTGAAATCTGAAGCGCCTTATAGGGCTCCTTCTCTTCGGATGCGTAAAGCCTGAACAAGAAATACTGTGCTTCTACACGAGTATAAAACGCATTATTTGCCACCTCCTCCAGTTGCTGAAGACCCAGCTCCTTATTCCCTTTTGGGAAAAGTGCCATAACAGGTCTTAGGAGAGGGTAATTCTCAGGAATCCATTCAGAGAAATAATTAAAAAGGGCATCTCCCAAAAGCAGCTCCGGATTAAATTCCTCCTCTCCCCTGCTCAGATCCATGTATTTCAGTGCATTTCTTCCTGCAAATGCAGCCTTGGTCCAGCTCTTCCTTTCGGAATATAACCGCGATTGAAACCCGTATCCAGCTGCCAGAAAGAATGCTGCTTCCTTGTTGGTCTCATCTTCCTCAAACATCACTTCAGCTTTTTCGATAGCCCTGTCTAAATACTTAACAAAAATAGCATCGTACTTTTCATTGGTCACATCCACTTCTATCCTCCACCAATAGCCGAGCGCCACCAGAAACTCAGGTAAAGGATGTTCGGGATATTGTAGGGCCAGCACAGCATAGTCATGCTCGGCAGTGGGAAAATCAAAGTTATACATGCTGTTGATCGCCTTAGTGATCCTAAACTGAAGGCTCTTGTCAAGCAACAGATACCTGGAAGGTGAATAGATCATAGAATCAGTTTCTGCAACCTGCGCCTGGGAAACGCCAGCCCCGGCCAACCAAATACTTAAAATTACAGCAACTCGTGCTAACATATATTTCTTTCCATTTAGACTTCAAAATTAGCTGTATTCCCAAACAAAATTTTAGATTTGGGCAAGATTCATCTTAAAAATGGCTAAAACTTTAACTACAGAAGGACAACGACTCAAAGAGCTGATAGATTTCGACAAACGGATTTATTTTTTTGTTTTAGTTTTCCTGTTTTTGCTTATCAGATTCCTCACCAATACGCTGATCATTGAAGCTATCCCGGATTACACCAATTTGGAAGCTCGGGGTGATTTCATGATTTTTCACATTTTCAATGCTTTAAATTACCTCTGGACCCCCTTCGCCTTACTTTGGAAATTCACCGTTATCTCTTTTCTTTTTTGGCTGGGAGCCTTCTTGATGGGTTACAAGGTACCCTATAAAGAACTGTGGCAATTTGCTCTTGTTGCTGAGGTAGTCTTTATTTTCCCGGAGCTGATACGGCTTTTGGTCTATATTTCTCCCCAATCCGGAGTGACCTATACTGAAATCGATGAATTCAGGGCACTTTCCATGCTTTCTTTATTAGGTACGGAAAATATAGCCCCACAGTATCATTACGCGTTGGCCACTGTTAATGTGTTCGAGATCATCTACGGAATCGTGTGGCTTTATGGATTCCACATGATCAGCCGGAGGCCATTTGGAGAATGTTCAATTGTTGTTTTCGTAAGCTACTACATTCCACTGGCAATTTGGCTTACATGGTATATAATGGTATACAGAGCCTAATAACTACTAGGTATATCGGTTGTCCGTACAAGTCTAAAGCGAGATAGAACCCATTAAAGAACCCCTGGGCCTTATAAGTTGGCAGGTACATTACAGTTAAAAATCGGGAATCCGGACCCCTGACATTACTATAGCCAGACTGCATCCGGTAACTGATGGGTATTTGACCCAACTGTTTTTTTACCACCCTGAACAACCAGATGCGACATCAACAGATGATTCGTTAGGATTTATAACCGGCGATGTCCTGTAAATGAATTCATTGTTATTGTTTCTACAGCAATATCTCATTGGTAGCTACAATTGGATCCGGCAATTCCGTTTCCCCAAGCATTTCCCTTAAATCAATTTCAATGGCCCTGCTTATTTGGGCCATTGGAATATCATTGGCTCCCCCCTCGAAGGGATTTTCGGTACTTTCTCCGACCTGTTCCAATGAAGTGAAAACCCAACCTATAATTACACTGAAAGGAATGGTGAGCCAAATACCATATTCCCCCAGGCTGCTCAATGGCTCCAGCAATCCAAAGGGAACAAGAATTACCAGCATCCATATAAAATATAAGCTGATGCTTGTAAACTGACGGGGGTAAGGGAAATTTTTTATCCGCTCACATCTACCCTGATGGTTATAAAAATCCTTTAATTGATTTCCCAGATTCACATAGGGAAACTCCTCTATCAAGCCCTTCTTTTTCAGTCGTTTTAAATCTTCGGATTGTAAAGCAAGAAGCTGCGTTGCACGGTTTTTCCTCTCCAGGATATGTTCCAGATCTTCCTGTGACAAAAATGGTTTTAAATCATCCCGGATATCAATTTCCCACTCGGGAACCTTGTAATAAGTTAAGTATTCCTTAAAGTAGGGTTTTGACTGGTTTTCCCAACTTTGAGGTTTCCGCAACTGATGGCGCAAGGCCGTAAGCCATGCAAAATGCCTGTAAATGATTCTTTGATGGATTTCTGCCAGGTATGGGCCATCCTTGCCCTCCTGCTTTTCAGTGATAAAATCCCTGGTCATTATTCCCCAGGTACGGCTGTCATTGATGATAGCACCCCAGATCTTTCTGGCTTCCCAGAGACGGTTATAGGTTTGTGTGTTCCTGAATCCTGCAATAAAGGAGGCCCCTACACCCACCAGAGCAATTATAGGCCAGGGAATGGCAATCCAATGAATTCCAAAAAGGGCAAATACTACCGTTGGGACAGTAGCTAAAACCAGTAAGCGATAAATATTCCTTCGGGTCCAAGGGATAAAATGTTTGAGTTTGTAATAACTGCCTGTATTCATACTATTACGTTTTGTTTTGCCGGGCTGTGAATTTACTGATCAAAATACCTACTAGAACGACCGTATAAAATTGACCTACGATACCGATGATAGCTACCGCTAACTTGGTAAAATAGCTGGCAGGAGAAATATCTCCATAGCCGATACTAGTCATTGTAATGCTGCTGAAATACACAAAATCCATATAAATAGTGGCATTGTTGGTCGTGTCTATTCCGTTAAAGCTCCCGGGATTTTGTGTAAGACAATATTGGAAAAAAAAGGTTGAAATTTCGATCAACAAGAGATAACCGCAAGCTGAAGCCAGGATTATATCCTGATTGATATAGCTCGGCTTGACCAAAAACCGGATGATTTCATAAAATATAAAAATGAAATAGGCAACATAGGAAATGTTCAGAAACAGGTAATAGGTTTGACTATTACCAAAAAAAGTCAGCCCTAAAGGCAAAGCAAAAACCATTATAAAAAACAGGTTACGGAGTATATTCTTCCATTTTCCTTTTTCCAAATATACCCCTATGCTGGCAACACCTAAAACAAACATGTTAGCAGGCCATATTACACCAGTGTATAAAGGTAAATCAGTCAGAAAAATCCCTATAAACAGATGTTGGAGTAATGCGAATAGAAGTAACTCGTATTTGTATTTTTGGATAAAGTCTTTCAATTCCCTTCCCTGATTTCTTTGGATTTGCCCTTTCAAATCTATCGATAATTTGTCTGCCCTATATTCAATCCGTCAAATTTGTATCCGGAATTTTTATAAAAATTAAAATTCACTTTAAACAGGACCTTAATCCTGCTTTAAAACCGGCTAGACTTGGACAGAAGGCATTGTCTTCCTAAAGGAAACTGAAGTCCTGGTGTTTCCCTTTAATCCCTGCATTTAGAAGAACCTTAATCCAACATGACCGAAAAGAAAAAGGGGTCAGACAATTTTTGCCTGACCCCATCTGGTTTTCTGGTATTCAGAATTAAAACCCCAGACCTAAGGCCATAGAAGCAGGCATAAAATCAAGATCCGACACCTTGGCTGCTGCTCCTGTCATTAGATTTACTGAATACACTCCCGAAGCTCCTCCTACAGCAAACACGCCATAAGCCATATCAGAGGTCCCTCCGATATCAAATCCGTTAGCATCCGTGATATCAATCCCAAGAGAACCTATCTCAACCAATACCCCGTCATTTGGAGGAGACACTTGATATACCATGTCTTTTTGGGCATCGATTACGAAAAGGGCAGTGGAAGCAGTTCCTGCAAAGCTCTGGGTATAGGCGGCTCCACTAGCCATCGGGCTTCCTGGGTTAAGGCTCCCATCCACTGCAACTACTGTCCCTAAATCAGGATGCAACCTTAGGTTCTGACCCTGTTCTGTTATCAGGCGTATTCTGTCTACTGTAGGGTTAAAATCAAATCCTATAAAATCACCCTTAGCCATAGGATCAAGCGGCATCCCGATAGCGGTCACTGCGCCACTAGAAGGGTTCACGCTATATAACTGGCTCATATTGGAAATAGCTAGCAACTGACCATTTTCGGGACGAAAATCAAGCCCAGAAATCATCTCACCATCCATCAAGCCTACAATATCCACGACGATCGGGTTTGGATCAGTGGGATCAAACCTGTATAATTTATTGGCTGCATCTGTTGCGTAAGCGATTGGATTGGTTTTAAATGCTATGCTTACCACTGGCCCGGTAAAAGTACCAACCCACATTGCTTCACCAGTAGTAAGATTAATGGTATACAATCTAGATTCATCATCTTTTCTATTTACAGCCAGAGCTACTGAATTATCAGGATTTATATCCATATCTCCTATTCCATCAAAATCAACACCCAAGTCTCCTACTTCTTCAAGACCACCATCGTTCGGAGGAACCTGTTTGTAAAGTTTATCCTGTTCGAAATCAATATCAAAAAGAGTAGTACTTGTGGTTCCCGAAAAGCTATTGGAATAAGCCACCGCACCAATGCGCGGATTCATTCCCCCATTAATCGACCCATCGGTGGCTACTACTGTACCTAATTCGGGGTGTAATCTTAGGTTTTGACCAGACTCTGTCACCAACCTTACCCTATCTACAGTAGGATTAAAATCCAGCGAAGGATTATCACCTGAATATGCAGGAGAAAAAGGCGCTGTCCCCAAAACTGTAGCAGCACCGGAATTTTCATTGATGTGATATAGTCGGCTTGCAGAACTTAAAGCATAGAGTTGTCCCGTTGCAGGCCTGTAATCTATCGATACGATCATTTCACCTGATGTCAAACCTGTTATAGCTGTAGATGCGGTAGGTGACGCTAAATTTTGAGCATCATACATTAAAATTTTATTATCAGAAGTCAAAGCAGCAAAGCTTACTTCTGGAGCGGTTCCAGGCATGTCAAGGATAGGGTCCATGTCATCATTTTTGTCATCACAGGAAACAAAAGCCAGTGAGATTGCCATACCGGCAAGGAGGGCTAGGGAAATTTTGGTGCGCTTCATTGGTTCAGATTTTGGTTGAATAGTTGATTTGTATCATTTACGAACTCAACTATTCAACTGGATTTTCAAACCTGTCAAAAAATTCAAAGGACACCTGAAAAATCAAAAAATACTTTAATTTTTATAAAACACCGGAGATTTTCTATTGATGTGATTTTTATATTGACAATAGCTCTTTGCCTATTATATAGATTCCCATTATCAGCACAAACCATCCAAACCCTATTTTGAGTGCTTTTTCATTAATCTTTTTGGACATGGAGCTTCCTATGAATATACCAATTATAGATAATCCTGTAAAAACCAACAACATACTCCAATCAATAGTCTGATTTGAGACATCTCCTAAAAAACCGATCAATGATTTGGCCGCGATTATCAAGAGCGAGGTGCCAACAGCCATTTTCATAGGAAGCTTTGCTAAAAGCACCAGAGCAGGAATAATCAAAAATCCCCCACCGGCCCCCACCAGTCCGGTAATTAAACCCACCAAAATACCTTCTACAGCTATTAATGGAATATTGAATTTCAACTCACTTACTTCCTCCACGTTATTCTTCCCATTCCCCTTGATCATAGAATAAGATGCAGCAAGCATGATCAATGCAAAAAACACCATTATCCCAATACTCTTGGTAACTACCAGATCCCCCATAACAACCAAGGGGTCAGGCAAGGCCGGGACGATAAATTTTCTGGTTAAGAAGACGGCAATAAAGGAAGGTATAGTAAAAACCAACGCAGTTTTATAATTCACCAACTGCTTTCTCATATAGGTAAAGGATCCTACCAGAGAGGTGCTTCCTACCACAAAAAGTGAATACGCTGTAGCTAAAACTGGGTCAATGCCTAAAATGTAAACCAGAACAGGTACTGTCAAAATCGATCCTCCTCCCCCAATAAGTCCCAAACTGACGCCAATTACTACTGCGGCTACATACCCTACAAGTTCTATTAACTCCATAATACTATTCTACTAATTGATCTCACAAAAGTACTTGTGATCTCTAGGCAATGAAGTGACAAATGTTACACTTATTGTATTAAGGTTGGCAGTCTCTGGATTATTTTCAAAAAACCGAAACTACCTAATCCCGGATTTATTCTGTCCTTATAGGTTGAAATAGTTTATTAATTCATTTACAATTGCCTAAATTAAAGTGAATAAAGCCAACCCGATGAAGATAATCCTAGCTATAGATTTTTCAGATAATTCCATAAATGCCCTGGATTTTGCCATAGCTCTTGCAGGAAAAAGAGAGGGAGAAATCATTCTGGTTCATGTGATAGAATCTGTTTTTGATTTTGCATCGCAGGCTGCTGTAACCCTGGAACATATGCACCGGGATGCTGAAACAATGATGCAAAATACATTGGAAAAGTATCAGGACTCCAAGCTAAAGTTCACAACACTGATCAAAGAAGGCACCGCCTCTATCTCGATAGTGAGAATAGCAAAAGAGGTGAATGCTACTTTAATAGTGATGGGTACCCAAGGGGCAAGCGGCATAAAAATCACGCTTATCGGCAGTACCACTATTAATCTGATCCGGGAATCTTCCATCCCTGTGTTAGTTGTCCCGGCTGAGTCAAATGCTTCGGCAATATCTAAAGTAGCCTTAGCACTGGAATTTGCGACTCATGAAGAAAAGTTTATCGACTGGGTCATTGACATGAGTATTAGGTGGGAACGTGGGCTGGAATTCATCCACGTGCAGACAGCTTATGATTTCGAAGAAGAACCGGGAATCAAAAAGTTAGAAGATTTTATTGCTACCCATCATCCTGGATTGCCAATGAAAATCCACACCTTTTATGCTAAAACCCCTGTGGAAGGCCTAGATCAATTTTTGGAAGAAAATGAAAATGTAATCCTGGTCATGTGTCATGCACATAAAAATCTCTGGGATCAGGTTCTCAACCGCAGCCAGACTATGCAAATGGTTTTTCATTCCAAAGTCCCTCTCTTGATTATGCCTTAATCATTTGTTTATCAGCTCCTCAAAATCATCTCGGATGTAGATCACATTTCTACCGAGTTCTATCCACTTCTTTTTTTCCAGTTGTTTCAAAAGACGGGATACCACTTCTCTAGAGGTGGTCAGCTCGTTTGCAATTTCCTGATGGGTGGTATGGAGCTCATTTGTTTTATGTTGTTTCATTTTAGTCACTATATACCTCATCAGCCGTTCATCCATGCGTTTGAAGGCTACTGCGTCCAGGGCCACCAGCATTTCCTGAAAACGGCTTTGATATGTATTCGCTATAAAGTCCTTCCACTGCTTAAATTTATCAGAAAACTGATCAATAGCAGTGATGGGTATTCCGATAATAGTCGCATCTTCTTCCACGACTGCTTTAATTTCGCTTGGTTTCGAAGACGAACAACAGGTCAAAGAGAGTGCGCAGGTCTCTCCGGCATCCAGAAAGTATAAAAACAATTCCCTGCCATCGTCATCCATACGGGATATTTTGATGGATCCATCCAAAACAATCGGAACCATCTTGACAAACTGCCCCGGTTCCATCATTACTGTCCCCGCCTTCAGATCCATTAATTTACCTTTTGACAAAATCTGCTCCAATAGCTCTGGATCAGTGAAATTTGGTAATGCTTTCCGAAGTTCGTCTGTAGTCATATTATTTTCAAATGAGGCCAAATCTACGAAGCATTTGCTTGTGCCTAGGTGATTTATATCACAAGTATACATGAAATCGGGCATGACGAGAACGTCACACACTGGGATGATTATAATGCATATGAGATTCCATATGGGCTATAAAGACAAATTATAATCGTTTGCAATGCCGTCCATTAACTCTGAAAGGCATGTAAGGTTTCACAATTTTCCATTTACACACAGGTAGGACAGCAGACAAAAGGCACTTTAGTCAGTGGAGATGTACGTAAAATCCTAAAATGAC
Organism: Algoriphagus resistens; assembly: GCF_001442615.1. Lineage (GTDB taxonomy): Bacteria > Bacteroidota > Bacteroidia > Cytophagales > Cyclobacteriaceae > Algoriphagus > Algoriphagus resistens. The sequence goes on from NZ_LMXN01000002.1 coordinate 585,271, forward strand.
CTAACCCTCTGCTTAAAGGCTGTATCTCAGACATAAGATTTATCTCAGGCCTTTTGGCTTTTAATCCTTCAGCAAAGCGTCCAGAAACTGCGTTCGCCCCAGCATTTCTAATGTCAGACAGATGATCATGGATATTTGTGATATTACCAAATACTTCTACGACCAACACACTGAGCGGGCTGTCTTCCGGTAATCCAAAAGACTTCAATTTTTCCGCGATATCTTCTGAGGTCACTATAGCTGTGCCCACAGGCTGTTCATCTTTTATACTTGCCAACAGATTCCCCAATTGCAAGGCAGGTTGATTTAGCTTTACACTTCCTGTGGTATATTCTCCTATTGTAGGTTTAAAATATACCTGCTGGGTTAACTCATTTATCTTCTTCAGACGTTTCGGATCTGTATTTACCCTCACTCCGATTTTCATTTCTATTTCGCCCAATAAAATATTTCGATGATCTCTTCCATCGGCTTGAAATACCTGGGCATATACCATTGTCCACAAGCTGGTCCGCGGGGGTTTGGCCGTCACATTTTTACCATTATGTACAGCTTTTGCATACGGAGCACTTACATAAAGATGATTCTCATTTCTATTGAGTGAGCAAAGCAAGGTCGGTGCAGGGTGTTGAATCCCGGTTACTCTCAAAGGTCTCCCAAATCGACCTTGAGCAGTGGACCAAAGATTATCTTCCCGATCTGGCCAATGACCATGACCGACCCTAAATTCATACGTAAAGAAGCCAAACATTTCCGCGCTTTCAGCATGCAAACCAGCAGGTATGGGCATCATATAATGCCTATCGCTGTCAGTAGCCTGAACCATTAGTTGCATTGCTCCGATTCCAGCTTTGTCATCGCTTTGACCTGGGATGATCTGCCTAGTAAATTCTGGGTCAAGGCTTATTGGAGCCTCCTCAGGTGGCACAAACTGCTCCCCCTCATTACTTGCAATCAGCTGGTCAGGTGCATTGCCAAGCATCCTGCAAAAATAAGTATCATCCGGATTCTCAACTGGCTGGTCAAACTCCACCCACAAATACCGCTGCCTAGCTTCTGAGGAACTATAATCTTCTGTTCTCTCATAAGGAGAAAAAGCAATACCTACACTGACCAACTTAGGTATCTGAACAGGTGGAAGGACTGTAGGCAAGGTAAGTCGGTCTGTCTCTACTGTCTGCGCATTTGGGTGGCCGTTCTTGGTTTTAGGGTTAATTTTATACTCAGCCCAAAGCTCATCCGGAAATCTTAGGTCCCCGTTAGTTTGCTTCAATTCATTTTTTGGATCCAGGGCATCTATGTATACTATCCTGGTATAATTTCTATTGACCCGGTCAAATCGATCCGGCTGTAGTGCTTCAAAGGATACTGTATGCTTTAATTCAATATCACCTAAATAGGTATTTTTTCTCGCTTCAGTATTTTTATCCTTCCTGAACTTAAATTCTCTCTCAATTACAAATGCTACATCTTCCAGGCTGTCCCATGCCCAATCTCTGTTGATTTTGTAGCTCAGTGTAGCAATCCACTGATTATAGAGATCTGCTTTGGTGGCAAACGTAATGGAACTACCATCAGGTGCCAGTGTATGCCGTATTCTGGAATTACATCCGATAGCAATTCGTTCCCCTTTCGGCGCTACCAGGGTAAGGCCCTTTGCTTCCAGCCCAAGCGCGTTGGCAAGCCGCTCTACAACGCCTGACTGTTGCTCTTCAGAATCCCTCCTCAATAAAGATGAAAAGATGTTCTTCTTAATTGTAGGAACGCTATCAGGTTTTAAAAATAATGCCTGAACCGGCTGAACTGTCTCAAAGGGCTGCAGCAAATCCAGTTCGGCAGCAGGTTCTTTATACAACATGAATTGTTGAACTTTCCCAAACCTGCTATCCTTGTCTTCATCCTCATCAATAAAACCAAAATAACTTTCAGGTGCGCCTTCTGAGCTGGCTTCTGCACGGAGTGATACACGAATATGCCTTCCGGTAGGTACAATCAATTGTTCCATCCCATTGATGTCATCAAGGAGTAATTCATCATCCAGGAATGGATTGGCAGGTTCGCCAAGATTCAAAACAGGAACATCAATAAATTCTATTGGTACAGTTAAAATCCCGTCAAAGTCAGAAGGAAATGCCCTGGTCGTTTCATAAAGCGTGATATAACTATCCCTACCATTTTGACTCAATTGTGTATCCATACGGAGCGACTTCACCTCAACCCGTATTTTAACCTGCTGCACATCCGGATCCGACAAAGCAGGTTTTAGCATATTCTCCTGGAATGCCAATCCCTTCAATAAGCCGATAGGGTCCTGCCCTATGTTTTGGTATTTATTTGTGAAAACAACAGCAGGATATTCCAATAAAGGTCTTTGGATAGTAAAAGTAGGATTCGCATCAAACTGTGTTTCCCCATCATCAGTAGCATTGAAATAGGTACGCAGATTATTTTTAATTTCAATCGGCTTCTCGATTCTGAGCATACCCGGGTTTACATATCTCTTAAAAGAAACACTGGTTTCAGGGCTTGGCGCTGCATTAAGCGGGGAATCTGTCAGATTGGGTCCCCCACCGGAAATATCAGTCATACGGATTCTAAACTCGTAAGAATTCCCATACCTAAGCTGAGTATCAAGCGGTGTTGGTATCAATGCCTGATTTTGCTTTACTTTTTTATCCTGAAATTCATTCAGCTGTTTACCATTGTCCTCATTATTTCTATAGATCTCCAGTGCATCTTGGTCCTCAGTCACCAGGCTTTTACCTATCCAATGGGCATAATACATTGGTAACCAAAAATGGTCACTGTTAGGCCCGCTGATTTTATTGGGATAAACCTGATATGGAAGCTCAGTGGAGCCGGAGTCCAATTGCCCGGAAAACATATTTTCGGCCTCATTGATCTCAATGCTGTTTAGACTTTCCCACTGATTTCCTTCAGCTTTCTGTCTGACATCAATATGATAACCCATTACCCCCAATGGAGCATCAATTCTGCTCATAGATCCGGGATCAGCCGGATTCTCAATCATTTGCCGTAAGTACCAAACAAGAATCTGCTCATCATCCCATCCTAATCTAATTCCTGAATCCGATTGAGGAGGAAGCTCGTCCTGGCTTTCCTCTAACAAGTTCCCGCTTACCGGCTGATTTGCATGTACTATTTTAGCAAATCCATCATTGTAGGTTTGCGCTTCCATAAACAGTTCATCCCATGGTCCTAATGGTACCGGTTCGCTTGGATCAGAAACCTTCTGATAAAGAACCGGAAATAGTACTGGCGCAAAGACAGGTCTTGCAGTCCCGATGGACAATGTAGGAATCTTGGCGGCATATCTTTTTATCAATGGGCCGTCGGTTTCCTCCAAAAGAGCGGCTTGTGCCCCTGAATAGGGATCATTGGTGATATCCGCATATAGATAGCCTCCCTCTTCAAACCAGCCGGCCTCAACTTCCAACTGAACTTCATAGATCATCCCGCAAGCTTTTGCTAGAAGAGGCTGCCGTAGGATATTCGCAAATACTTTGCCCCAGCTTAAGTTGGTCTTCGGCTGGTAATTGACTGTTGGGATTTTATCCCGCACAGCACAATGATACCCATCATCAGTGAGGGCGTTGGGATGTCTGGGTTGCGTGAAATTAAACCGCTCTCGGTATGATTTAGGCAGGTATTTCTTGATACTTTTCTCCACTGGGACAGGATCCGGCAGCTTGTCGCTATTGTCGGTTATCGGCAGAGGCATAGCGTCAGCCACTTTTTGGATTATCCCTGCCTTTTCCGTTGCCGGGATTACATTGACCGATCTTTGAATCGGGATTCTCCCCGGTGCAGTTGCATTGCTCAAAGGAAAATCATCCGTGCCCCTGACAATCGAAAAGCTAAATTCAGGTTGCAGATTTGCAAATCCAGGGACATTGGCCGGATTAGCCAAACCTGTTGACCAATCCGAGAACGGATTTGCATTTCTTGGAACAACCACAATGTTAACAGTCAATATATTTCCATCAAATCGTTGAGGAAAAGTCATTAAGGAAATTAATCTTCTAGGTTCCATAATTTAGTTATTGAGGTAAAAAATTAAGCTATCTGACGGCTTTCTTGCCAGGTCTCTTCAAAGCTGATATTAATAATAAAGCAGATACTGATATCTAAGCCGAAGGTCACTGAAGCGGTGCAATCGGTTCTTTCAGGACTGGAGATTCGCTTCACCGTACCACTTGCTTCGATATAAATCGTTATACTTACTATTCCCCCCAAAAGGTTGGCATGCCCTTTGAAAAGCATAAATGCGGTGAGCTCAATGGTGTTGGCGTCTGCGTACATTTCGCATCCCACCATATAGGTTACGCTGACATTCCCAACAACCGGAAGTCCAACAGAGATAGTAGCTCCAAAACCAAATTTCAACATCAGACTAGGTCCGATCTTGGTGTCACAGGCGATCCTGACTTCTACAGATCCTACTGCATAAATAGTAGCTGCACCTACAGTCACACACATGACTTCCAAGCCTCCGTTGAATTGTACAAATCCCCCGGCAGTCGGCAACAGTTGTGCTGGATCAGTAGTAACTTTTAATGCTGCATTGAAATATACCCCCAAAGCAAGGCCTGCCTCCAACCTCAGCGGACACTGTGGGGAGTTGTAAACTGAATCTTCCGGTGGGAACCGGATAAGCGGGATTTCTTTGGAGGCTTCAAACTTATACTCCCAAATCTCACCTGCATTACTCATCGCTATTTGAAGACCTTTCCTCATCACAGCCCCATAATCCCCGGTACTCAGGGCCGCAAGCATCTGCAATAATTCAATCACGGGTTCCAATGCTTCACTAAATTCTACTTCTGGCAGCGGTATTCCGTCCAGAGGTCCCGGACTATCTTTATCTCCTGCGTATCCAGACTCTTTCCCCTTTCCTGCATCAAAATTGCCTTTGATAGTCATCAATCGCTCAAAAGAGCCCAGATCTACTACCATTGCCACATTATTCACCTTGCTTTTCCAGGTATCTGCCAGGTCGGTTGCAAATGAATCCACATCAAAATTGAGTTTTGAGTCCACGTACTGTTTAGATCCATTTTTCGTTTGCTCAGCTTTGTATTCAATATAGATTTTCAAAGCATCCATATTGACCAGATAAAGTGGATCAAAATTGGGAATATCAAATGCCAAAGCTTTGTTCAAAACACCATTGGCTTCGCCTGAAAGCAGTTTAAATCCTTTATCTATGATTTTCCCAGCCTCTTCTTTGGCAGTGATCTCCATTAACTCCAAAACCTTCCTTCCCCCATCAGTAGCAGCATTTTCTATAAAGGCAGCTACTTTATTGCCCTCCCCGTCAACTCCATCTAACAGCGCAATGGCTTTCCCGAAGTTAGAATAGGCATCTCCTACATTAGGGAAAATGCTGCTTCCGTTCATGAGTTTGTAAGCGTCTGAAAATATCGGTGGCGTTTTACTCAGGAGTTTTGAAATTCCCTTTTTATAACTCGGAGTAAGGAAAAGTGCCTTTTGGGTGGAAGTGCTCTGCAGAAACCCGTAATTGATGGTGGATTCGACAGGATTTCTGAGAATCTCCATTGGATGTGCGAATCGTACCAGATTATTAGCCACTTCAGACGGGTTTACAACTGTCTCTTTCACCCACTTCCCAATCCGTATTAATGGGATTGGAACATGCGGGGGAAGTGGAGTTATTTCTCCTGAGCCTGTTTCGTGCTGAACCATACTCCAGCTACCGTCTTTTGGCAGAAGAACTGACCCCCGGGTGGAGGCTACAAAAATCGGTGCAGTTGAAGGGTTCCCTGGCTTAACAGAAGGGGAAATATCGAAGCGGTTGATCTGCATCTGTTGTCCGGATTGCCCTACATCCATCACACAATTGATATCGCCTCCCATTAAGCCTCCCTGACTATCCAGCAATAATTTGAGCTGGGCTGGTGTCAACGGGATACCAGGAGGGGATAATTGGACATAACCCAGGATCTTCTTGGCAGGCGTTTTTCCGTTTTTATGGCCCTGGACCAGATTCTCAATGGCTATATCAGCATCAAAATATACTGCCGTACATCTCACTTCCTGGTTAAATGGTGGATCAGGATTGACGATAGTATCTCCGCTTTCATTGATATACGCTTTGCCAGTCGGTATGGAATTAGTTGTTACAAAATCAGTTATTGTGCCATCCTCTTTGATATTGCTAATGTTGAATAACCCCCTTAAGGTACCCGGATGCAATTCATAGCGCTGGTCTTCAACCAGATTCCCAGGCATACTTTCATCTATGAATTTTGCCCTAAAGTCAAAAATCCCATCAGATTCCGGCTGCCAGCCACTATCGGTCCTATAGATAAATCCAGAACTTGTCCTAAAAATGGTAATTGTCCGAACCACACGGATTCCCCAGGGATATATTAAGCTTTTCACCTGAATCACCTCATGCGCTGTCCTTCCCAGCATAATATCAAACCGGGCCTGACTCGTCTGCGCGATTGCTGCAGAAGGGCTCAGCCAATTACTGAATGTGCTCGCGCCATAACCTGTAAAGTCAATCTTACTCACCGGTACTCCTCTCTCATGGATTTGGGAAGGATTGGCCTGATCAACAAAAAACTCCCCATTGAAAATTCTTGTAACACTGTCTCCAAGCGTACTTGCACCTGTGGCACTTCCATTCATTCCCAGGACATTTGCCAGCTGAACGGTAAAACCAGCAAACATCGGCAGGTCATTTTTCTTTGGTTCCCCAGGAAATTTCTTCCCATAATTTCCGGCCGTAGCCCTAATCTGAATTCCTCCCCTCAGCTCATTCGGAAAATTAGGGCTTACTTGATCAAGCTGTGGCTTTACGGTCTCTTTTGAGTTAGTATGGGATAATTCGGCCATCGCCCTAAGTCCAAAGGGAAGAGTAAACAAGGCCGCAACCGGTGTTTGTTTCTTCTGGTATTTCTCCAGTATATATTCAACAAGAGGTTTAGGTGAAATTGCGATCCGTTCCTGATGGTTGTTAACCAATCTTGTAGGCCCTCCATCGTTAGGATAATAGTTAAATAAAACCGGTGGATCCCCTGGTTTATTTTGGCCTGGTGGTGTCAAATTAAATATTGGTTCCCACGCTACCTGCGGCAGCATGAATAAGCGGGTCATCGCTCCCTGTGCGATAACTTCCATCCCTTCAACAGAAATCAGCTGATTTCCTGTCTGCGAAATAGTGGCCTCAGACTCGCCCACCGAGCTGGCGACACCGGTAGTCACGCGCTGGCCTCTGGAGAACCCTAAACTGACACCTAATTGATTGGCATTGGAACTTACGTCAAGCAATGCAAAAAAATCCGTTTCAAAAGGCCTGGTAAATGGCTGAAGCTGGTCTTCATATGGAGGCATTGAATTGTCCCTAGCGATTGCTGCTGATGTAGCCTTTAGCGTTTCATGGCGGATAGCTGAGGATTTCAGCTGATTCACAGCCAAAAGGCTTGGAGACTCCACAGCAGATGAGGCACCAGCGGCAGCAGTGGTATTATTCGCTGCTCCAAAATGAAAACTCACCTGGACTTTATCTTCTTTTTCATCTATTGGCTCCTGGGAAATCTGACAAATCAGCCAGCTTTGGATGCTATCGATACCTCTACCTCTTTTACCAAACTGCCGGCTGAGGATGCCCAAATTAGCGACATAAGGATCCGGTAAAGTTGGCATGTAACTCAGCATTCCGAAAACCAAGAATGTCTGGCTTTTAACAATCCTGCTCCAATCCTCTGCGCACTCACCAAAAACCAAAGCACCATTAACCGGAGAAAGTGTAAAAAGTGCGTTTTCCAACGCTACTGCAATGGGTTTAAAATCAGGGACTTTATCAAAAGGTAATTTATTGTCCCACAAAATATTATCGTCCAGTATATAAATTAATTTCTTAACATCGGATCCTGCCAAAACCAAGGCCGAGTTTTTGGTTTTGACTGCCACAGGAAGACCATTCACCTGTAAAGGCCTATCCACTTTGATCTGGGCATTTGCCAAAGCAACCAACATCTCGGTACCTTCCGCAAGCGCGTTGTACATAAACATGGCCGACTTATTAAGTGCTAAAAAAACAGCCGTGCCGTAGGGATTAAAATCATCTTTCCAATGATCCAATTCCTGAAAACCACCCTCCCCATCAGCTATCAGATCAGTGATTCCTATTCTTCCATTTTCAACAAGAATCTGTGGTTTCAACAGTTTTAGGTTTTTACCCTGAAGGCCTTTCCAGCTGAACTTCAACCCCGTCTTCAATTCTTGCAGTATCCCTCCCGAACCTGCTACTTCCAAAGGTGCTGAGACATCCAATTCCGCTGCCGGGATTGCCCACCAGGAATTGCTGACAGAAGCAGACTCCTGAATTTCAACCATCGGGCTCTTTTGCATTTTGGGAGCAAATTCAGCTACAGAACAGCTATAAGGAATCAGTAATCGGGATAACTGGGTGCTGTAAGCAGGCACTTTATTAAGGCGACTAAAAGATGCCGTTTGCCCATATACAGACCATTGCGCTGGACCACTTGCGGCAATTTGGGCCTTTGAAGCTCCTGAGAATGAAAAACTCAAACTTTCTGGATTCTGGACTTTTGCCTCAAAAGCATCTTTGCCGTGTTTCTTTTTAGAATCTGTCGCATCAGGAGTCTGATCCACATCCAGTTGAACCTGGACAGTAGTGTTAGCCCCCAACACAAGTTTCTCTCCCTGCAGTACCGGATTGGCACTCAACTGGATTTTACCGTCTTTGACTTTCAGTGCCGCATATCGAGTGTTAGGAGCAGTTGAAGCAAGCATGTCGGCCCGTATATAAAAACTACCTGCTGTGACATCATAGTTTTTGGACACACCAATCTTTGGAGAATTGACCGGCTTACTAACAAGCTCTTGAAAGGATGCTTTGAATAACAGCACAGGAAGATTGCTGTTTTGCTGATATATGGCAACCAACTTGATGATCTTATAAAAATCAATTGCGATAACTCTACCGTCAGTCTTTGTTAACGGGCCAATTGTCTTTTCCACTTTGGCACCAGCAGCCCATGCGGGAACACTGCCCTTTATCTGTGTGCTCCGGACAGGAACCTCCCGGACAAATGCTTTTAATTCTGGCCCTTTTTCTGTTGTTGCCTTTTCTTTAGTGGCTTTCCCGGCCTCTTTCCGTATCAGCTCAATTTTTTTCTTTGGAATTCTGTCCTGAAAAAAAAGCTCCGAACGCTCAAAACTGAATGATTCAGCTTTAATTTCAGAACTATCCTGAATCAACAGCGATTTTGCCAACAGAGGGACTCCCTCCTCCCATTGTTTCTTATCAATTGCTTTGTCTGCATTTAGATGGCCGAAGATATCTGCCAATAAGGATTCTAGTTGATCTTTTTCCATGGTAAAAAGTGTTTAGAATGGGGAGCTTTTTCACTCAAAAACTGTAAAACTCGGTTTCAAATAAAAATAAACTCAAAAACAATCCTTGATAAAAAAAGCACTGTCAAGCTAGAAAAATATTCTTTCAAACACCAATGTAAATCACTGAAAATCCAATAATTACACAATTAATTTTAGTATAATTTAAGAATTATGGACTACTAAACTATTCTGCCTTTCCGATATAATACAGTTTACAATGATTTCTGCGGCAGTGCTGCTTCCAATCATCACCTTAGGCTTAGGCTAGCCATTAGTTAACTGAGGAAAGATTACCCTTCGTGCTGGATTCTAAATGACCTCTGAAAAACAATTATAAACGGATAAAATCGAACATTTCGAAAACGACACACATAGGGATGATTATTCATCGTGCGAGATTAGCATTCGCATTTTCGTGGAAGACAGGAAAGAATTCAGTCTAAATCATGAAAACTTTGCATTAACATAAGCGTGCTGGTTCAATACATGACAAAAATCTTCTTTATTTTTCTTTAGATTCATTCCAAATAATTCTATTTTTGCGTTCGGTCAAAAGACCAACGCAATTCTATGTTCATAACAGCTGATACAATACCTGTCACCCGGGCTGCAATTATCCAAGAAATCTTAGATTCTCCGTTGAAAATCAATTTAATGGAACTTGGTTTCCTACCGGGTAAAACAATTACTCTCCATCATTCTGCTCCAATGGGAGGCCCTATGGCGTTCAAACTTGAAGAAACCATACTTGCCTTAAGAAAAACCGAAGCTTCACTCATCGAAGTACAATTGCTTTAATTTCATGCCTGAGTCCCCAACCCCCTCTCTAGTCAAATCACCGAAAGTTGCCATTATCGGAAACCCGAACGTCGGCAAATCGACCATCTTCAATCAACTTACAGGATTAAGCCAAAAAATCGGTAACTATCCTGGGGTAACTGTGGATAAAAAAACCGGGTGGATGAATTACCATGGAAGCAGTTATGAGATCATTGATCTTCCCGGCACTTATAGCCTTTACCCAAATTCTGAAGATGAAATCATAGCTCACCGTGTATTGAATGAATTAAGCGACGAGGAAAGACCCGAATTTGTCTTAATGATCATCGATTCATGTCAGCTTTCCCGTGGCCTGTTTTTAGCTACCCAATTAATAGATTTGGGACTTAACCTTGCTTTAGTACTGAATATGGCTGATATCGCGACAAGGAAGAATATTGCGATCAAAAGCTTTGAACTATTCAAAACACTAGGTGTTCCGATTTTGAGTACTGATGCCCGGGGAGAAAAAGGACTGGATCAGATCCGTGAATTAATACATCAGCAAAATTTCAGTAAAAAATCTTCCTTCATCAACATCGAAGAGGTAGTGCCTGCTTCTTTGCTCAATGAAGTCAAGTCTAAATTTGGTCTTTCCAATTCCTACCAGGCCTATCAGATGCTCCGGTTTGGAGAAAAAGACAAGGCATATTCACAGGATGACAGAAATTGGTTAAAGACGAAACTAGCTGAGAGCACCATTGACCTGGACAAGGCCCAGCTTGAAGAAACAAAGATCCGGTACAGGCAAATCACAGAGATTGTTGACAAAGCGGTACAAAAAACCCCAGATGTAAGTCAGGAAGCGGGCGTCGATAAGATTTTACTTCACCCTGTATTCGGGTACCTGATTTTCGCAGGGATTCTTCTCCTAATTTTCCAAGCCATTTTTGCCTGGGCTTCAGTGCCTATGGATTTGATCGATGGCTTTTTCGCAGAACTTTCGGGCTGGGTTTCAAATCTGCTCCCTGAAGGGCCACTGACCAGTTTAATTACAGAAGGAATTATTCCGGGAATCGGGGGAGTTGTAATATTTATCCCACAGATCGCGATGTTATTTGGTTTTTTGGCCATACTGGAGGACACAGGTTACATGTCCAGGGTAGTATTTTTAATGGATCGCTGGATGCGTCCTTTTGGACTACATGGAAAAAGCATCGTTCCTCTTGTTTCTGGAGTGGCATGTGCTATTCCAGGTGTGATGGCTGCCAGAAATATTGGTAACTGGAAAGAAAAAATAATTACCATCATGGTGACACCGCTGATGAGCTGCTCAGCACGTCTGCCAGTTTACATTATTCTGATAGGCCTGGTAGTTCCTGATGAGCTTATCTTTGGAATTTTCAATCTCCAGGCTGTTGCCCTGCTTGGGCTTTATTTGCTGGGAGTAATTGGTGTTTTTTTTACTGCACTTCTTCTAAAAAACATTTTGAAAACCAAAGAGAAGAGTTTTCTGATGGTGGAGCTTCCTACTTACCGTGCACCTAGGTGGTTCGATGTATTGCTTACCATGTATACTAAGTCAAAGACTTTTGTGCTGGAAGCCGGTAAAGTGATCCTTGCAATTTCAGTCATTCTTTGGGTATTGGCTTCCTATGGTCCACCTGAGCGTATGGATGCAATCAGAGCAGAAAGCGAACTAAAACTTGCCCAGGCTTCCCCTGAAGAAATCCCGACAATTGAAAATGAAACTGCTTCACACTTGTTGGAAAACTCCTTTATAGGCATCATGGGAAGAGCAATAGAGCCTGTAATCAAGCCCCTGGGCTATGATTGGAAAATCGGTATCGCATTGATCACTTCCTTTGCAGCCAGAGAGGTATTTGTATCGACCATTGCGACCATCTATAGTATAGGATCAGATACTGAAGATGAGCTTACCATCCGGGAAAAACTCAATCAACAGGTCAACCCTGAAACTGGCGAAAAGGTATACAATACTGCGACAGCATTTTCTTTAATGGTCTTCTACGCATTTGCCATGCAATGCATGAGTACACTTGCTGTAGTATACAGAGAAACTAAAGGCTGGAAATGGCCGTTGATCCAAACAGTATACATGACTGCATTGGCGTATTTTTCAGCGCTTTTGGTCTATCAGATTTTATCCTAGGATGTGGCAGGAAATTATAGTTGGCATTATTGTATTGGCGGCATTGGGTTATTTGGTGAAAAAATATTTCTTCAAATCAAAGACCGAAGCTGGCTGTGATAAATGTGCAAAACCCTGAATTTTGCTTGAAACAATCTCTTAATGCAAGTTTTTTGATACTTTTAAGCTCATGGGCAAAGTAGCCAAGCAGAGTATCCAAACCACCGTTTTTTCCTATCTGGGAGTTGTCATTGGCTATGTCAACGTGCTTTGGCTTTATCCTTATGCATTGGATGCTTCCCAGCTCGGGACTTTCCGCACGATTCAGGATCTGGGATTGTTATTTGTCCCTTTCGCCCAGCTGGGTGTAGGACACGGTATCACACGGTTTTTTCCTCAGCTAAAATCCAATCAATCCGCATTTCTGAGCTATGGATTGGTTTTTTCGATGGCCGGATTTGCTGTTGTGAGCATGGTTTTTTTGGGCTTTAAGAGACAGATCATAGAACTGTTTGCAGTAAACTCCCCCGAAGTAATTGACTTTTTCGGTATAGTCCTGCTGATCACCTTGTTTGCATTGTTGAGCAGTATTTTTGATGCATACAGTCGATCTTTTGTCAAGGTAGCCGTCCCTACTCTCATCCGGGAGGTATTTCTTCGCCTACTTACAGGAATTCTGGTAGGCACATATCTTTTAGAATTGATCAGCTTTCCGCAAGTGATGCAAGGTTTGGTGGCAGTTTATGGATTTGCTTTCTTGGGAGTCTTGGTTTATTTACTTTGGTTGGGAGTTCTAAAATTGGATTTCCGCTGGAATACCTTTCCTCAAGGCTTCCGTACCTCTTTTATACAGTTCAGTCTGGTTACTTTCTTGGCCACCGCTGCTTCTACACTAATCATGAAGATTGACAGCATTATGGTAAGCTCCATGATCAGCCTTGAAGCAAATGCCATTTACACCATTGCATTTAGTATGGCACTGGTGATAGAGTTACCCCGAAGAGCGATATCCCAGGTGGTGATGCCAGTGATAGCAGATCATTTTGCCAAAGGCAACCATGACGAAATCAACAAGCTATACAAGCAAGTTTCCAATCGTCAGCTTTACGTGTGCCTGCTGCTGTTTATAGGACTTTGGGCAAATCTTGATTCACTGTACCACTTCATACCAAACCGGGAAATCTATGAAGCCGGAAAATATGTGGTATTGCTGATCGGACTGGGCAAGCTCCTTGATGTTATGTTCTCTGTCAACGGGGAAATTTTGGTTTTTTCAAGACATTATCATTTTAACCTGATCGCCACCATAGGAATGAGTATGTTAATCATCGTATTGAATTACCTGATGATACCGCGCTATGGAATCGAAGGGGCTGCAATGGCTTCTGTAACGGTCATGTTTTTATACAACCTCACCAAGTACTTATTTCTTAAAATCAAATTGGGCTTTGAGCCATTTTCTATAGAAACAGTGAAGATAATCCTTGTAGGTATCCTGGGGTTGGGGTCAGGTTACTTCAATACTATTTCTGAATCCCCTCTTCTAAATATAGTCTTCGTTAGTACCTTGGTTCTAACTACCTATTTATTCTTTTCAAGATTATTTGGCGTAGGAAAGCAAGAGTGGGAATGGGTAAAAAGCAAAATAAAAAAGTCCGGGTCTTAGAGTGTTGCAAACCTCCTACTTGACAAGATTTGAGCTGCCTATTAACCGCAAACTTCCACTGTTATCCTGACTCTTGCGAATCGAGGTCCCGCGGGTGCAGGATGAGGCCTGTTTTTGGGAAGAGCTTCACTCGGTAAATTTGTAATTTGTGAAGTTTGAACATGTCGACGACCCGGACAGCACAAATATACGATTTATTACATGATAGGTTGGTGAAATTGGTTTATGATTCCGATAATGTATAGTCAAGAACTGCGAAGTCCGTAGGCCTTAATTATTTATACCAGTATATTATTTTAGATAAATCACTAATCCAAGACAAGGAAAGCTCTAACTAGCTGGAATCAGGATTTATTCGAAATTTTATTTCACCCAATACCTAAAGTATTCCTTGTATTCCTCTTAAATTTGCATTTCTAAAACATTTGGCGCTTTATGTATTTGATTAAAAAGATGGTCGTTTGCCTGGATCAGACCTCATTGGATCAGACGCTGATCCAACATGCGGCTTTTATAGCTCAGGTGAACCAAACCAAAAAAATCTACTTCGTAAATGTGATTAAGAACCTCAGCATTCCAAAGGAGGTGCTGGAGGAATTCCCAAATTTGGTAGAGAACATGGTCAACGAAAGACAGGAAGCCATGGAATCTGTGGTGAATGAGCACTTCAAAAATCCTAAGGGAATTTCTTTGAATTACATCGTAAAAGAAGGCTCCCTCTCTAAGAAGATATTAAAGCTTGCTGAGGAAAAATCTGCGGACATGATCCTGATAGGCAGAAAGGTTCATCTTCCTGGCACCGGTGTCGCCTCCTCCAGACTGGCTAGGCGCGCAAGCTGCTCTCTACTGATTGTACCCGAAGGGTCCATTACCAAAATGCAGTGCCTGCTGGTGCCAAGTGATTTTTCGGATTATTCCAAAGATGCTTTAGAAGAGGCTATTTTAATAGCTGAAAAGCATGGAGGACTTGAAATAGTATGCCAAAATGTGTTTACAGTCCCATCTGGCTATCATTATACAGGTAAGAGCTATGAAGAGTTTACCCAGATCATGCGTATGCATGCCGAGATTAATTACAAAAAATTCATACGTAAAATAGATACAAAAGGAATCAGGATCACTCCTGTATATACCCAGGATGTAAATGATGATCCGGTGGAAGAGATCGTGGCAAAGGCAAAGGAAATCGGTGCAGATGGCATAATCATAGGTGCAAAAGGCCGTACAGCTGCCACCGCCCTATTTCTGGGAAGTATGGCTGAGCGACTGATTCAGTATAATGACAGCATTCCGCTTTTGGTGACCAGGCCCAAAGGCAAGAACGCCGGCATTCTGGATTATATCCTTGAAATATAATTTTTTCCGCTGAAAATCAATGGGTAAGATTCATTTCCTCATGCTCCTCTAAACCCTTTTCTATAAATTGGGTCTAAAAGGCGAATGAAGAATAATGGTGATCAGGAAATTCTCCAACTCATCCAAAACTCCAAAACCAGGGAGATGGGTTTCAGGCAGCTTATCCTGACCTACCAAAAGCGGGTATACCATGTAATCAGGAGAATGGTTTTGATTCATGAGGATGCAGATGACATCACCCAAAACACCTTTATAAAGGCGCACCAGCACCTTGGAAAATTTAATGGGCAATCCAGCCTTTTTACCTGGCTGTACAGGATAGCAACAAATGAATCCCTGACCTTTCTGGAAAAGAAGAAAAAGCGTTACTTCTTTTCCATAGAGGACTATCAGGAGAAGATGGAATCTTATGTAGATCAGCCCGGAAATTTTGACGGGGACGAAATCCAGCGCTTACTTCAGAAAGCACTTTTGGGGCTTCCTGATAAACAACGGCTGGTTTTTCATCTGAAGTACCAAGAAGAGCTTACCTATGAGCAAATGTCAGAAATTACTGGTACCAGTGTGGGCGCACTCAAGGCAAGCTATCATCACGCTGTGAAAAAAATTGAACATTCCTTAGCATACGAATAAACTATTGATCCTCAACCCAGTCTAACTAGAAACTATGAAAAAATTTCAAAAAATTCAGGATTTCAGGGTCCCTGAAAATTATTTCGATAATCTTCCGGACACCATACTAGCTAAAGTCAATGCCCCGCGCACAGTAAACTGGATGAAATATGCCGCAGCGGCAGCCTTGCTTGTGGTAAGTTTCGGAATATGGCAATTCAATTCTTTTTCTAAGTTTGATACGCTATCCATGGATGAAGAGGTCAGCTTGTATATAGAAAGTCAATATTGGACTGCAGAAGATGTATTGACAATGGTCGATAATCCTGATGAAATACTGGATCAGATCATTGAAGAAGAAATGGTTTACCAAGTTGATGTAATGGAAGAAGATGTACAAATCTGGTTTTAGGCTTATAAAATACAGCATGTTGCAGGCAACCCACCTCCTAATGATTATACGCTACACGGGATTCCATATGGCCTTTAAAAGACAAATTATTATCAGATGAAATCGAGCATGACGCAAGCGACACACACCGGGATGATTATAATGCATGCGAGATTCCATATGACCTTAGAAAGACAAATTATAATCATATGAAAAAATATACACTACTAGTAGCCATTTTTGTTTTGGGGATCGGGACTTCTATTGCCCAACGTTCCGATACTAGATATGATCGCGAAAAACTTGAGGCTGCCCGAATTGCATTTATTACCACAAGGTTGGATCTGAAGCCCGAGCAAGCCGAGAAATTCTGGCCTATCTATAATGTATATGATGAAACCAGGAATAAAAACCTGAGAGAAATGATCGAATTAGGTAAAGTTCGGGATCTTAACTTAAGCGAGGGTGAAGCCCAGTCAAGAATCAATAAGAAATTTGAAATTCAGCGAAAAATGATTTTGGACGAAGAAATGTTTGTCAAGGAACTCTCCAGCGTTCTCACCTATAATCAAATCATCCAATTGGACGGACTTTCCAGGGAGTTTGCCAGACACATCTGGCAAAGGCGAAGAGAAGAAGATAAAAAGTAAAAAAGCGGCAAATGCCGCTTTTACTTTTTATCTTATCCTTTCTTCAAAAGGTCTCTTATTTCTTCAAGCAATACTTCTGATTTTGGTGGTGCAGGAGGAGGTGCAGGAGCAGCTTCTTCTTTCTTTTTCATACTGTTCATAGCTTTCACAGCCATGAATATCACAAATGCAACGATAATGAAATCCACTACATTCTGGATAAAAATACCATAAGTAAGCAATACCGGTCCTTGTTCTTCTCCGGCTGGCCCCACACTATTCTCCTTCAGCACTAAAGCCAGATCAGTAAAACTTACCCCTCCTAGTAATATGCCGATAGGAGGCATTACGATATCTTTTACAAAAGATGCGACAATCTTACCGAAGGCACCCCCGATAATCACTGCAACAGCCAGATCAATTACATTGCCTTTCACAGCAAACTCTTTAAACTCTTTCAGCATTCCCATAAGTATTTGGTTAATGGTTTAAATTATTTACTGAATATTTCAAAAAAAAAAATTCAATCCAAGACCTGTTCTACTATCTGCGCAATTTTAATTGGGAAAAATGCCGCTATCATCTCATTTTCCATCGAAAAAGAGACCCCAAGGGACAATTTTTTTCTTAACATTGCAGGCTTAACTACTTAGAAAATGCAGGCACCCAAAGCCAAAAAGATAGCTCAGCTTTTAGAAGCACACGGTCATCAGCGTACAGACAATTACTACTGGATGCGCAGCAGGGAAAACCCGGAGGTCATAGAATACTTAAATGCTGAAAACGAGTACTTAAAATCAAGCTTAAAATCCACCGAAGAATTTCAGGAGAAATTATTTCAGGAAATGAAAGAGCGAATCAAGGAAGACGATGAAAGTGTTCCTTACCTGAAATCAGGCTATTTCTGGTATATCAAATACGAAACCGGCGGAGAATATCCCTTATATTGCCGTAAAAAAGGCAGTCTGGATGCTGTCGAGGAAATCTTTCTTGATGTCAACTTGCTGGCCAAAGACAAGGTTTATTACCAGGTAGGTGGCACTGCAGCCACTCAGGATCTGAGCATACTTGCATTTGCAACAGATGAGATAGGGAGAAGGATTTATGACATTCGCTTCAAGGATCTGGAAACCGGTGAAATTCTGCCAGACCAGATCCCCAATATTACCGGGAATTTCGCGTGGGCAGCAGATAACCAAACGCTCTTTTACTCCAAGCAAGACGCCGAGACCCTTCGCTCCTATCAGATATATTCGCACAGACTTGGCACCGCCACATCGGACGACGTACTTATTTATGAGGAAAAGGATGAAGAATTTTCCTGCGTTGTACATAAAACAAAATCCGAAAAATATATCCTCATCCATTCAGAAAGTACCATTTCTTCAGAAATGAGATTTCTGGATGCTGCCGATCCCCATGGAGAATTCAGGCTTCTTCAACCCAGGGTTCCATTCCTGGAATATGCAGCTGATCATTATCAGGATCACTTTTGGATCAGAACCAACCATGAGGCCCAGAACTTCAAGTTAGTAAAAGCCCCAATCGCTGATCCTACCCTGGAAAACTGGGAAGATGTGATTCCGCATAGTGCTTCAGTTTTACTGGAGGACTTTGATATTTTCTCTGATTTTCTGGTCGTTCAGGAAAGATCAAACGGACTTTGTAAAATCAATATCAAACCATGGGATGGAACTCCCGGACACGTTCTGGAATTTGACGATGAAACCTATACTGCCTGGATCAGCACCAATCCCGAATTCAATACACCGGTTCTTCGATATGGCTACAATTCCCTTGTAACCCCTGCGAGTACCTATGATTACCATATGGTGACAAAAGAGAAGACGTTGCTTAAACAGCAAGAAATCGTGGGCGGTTATGATGCTTCAACCTATACTTCTGCCAGAATCTGGGCAAAAGCTACCGACGGTGTCATGGTGCCTATTTCCCTGGTTTACAAACTGGACAAATTCTCTCCTGATGGTTCCAATCCCCTCCTGCTCTATTCCTATGGATCGTACGGCTATAGTATGGACGCTTATTTTTCCAGTAGCCGTTTGAGCTTATTGGATAGAGGATTCGTATTTGCTATAGCACATATCCGTGGCGGAGAAGACTTGGGTCGTAGTTGGTATGAGAACGGCAAAATGCTAAAAAAACGAAATACCTTCACCGATTACATTTCCTGTGCGGAGCATTTGATTGCAGAGAAATACACTTCGCCTGCGCATCTCTATGCTATGGGCGGAAGTGCAGGAGGATTGCTGATGGGTGCTGTAATGAATATGCGTCCGGAGCTATTCAATGGCCTAATTGCCGCGGTTCCCTTTGTAGATGTGGTCACGACTATGCTGGACGAGAGTATTCCATTGACTACAGGTGAATTTCAGGAATGGGGCAATCCCAAGGACAGGGAATATTATGAATACATGCTCTCCTACTCACCTTATGATAATGTGGAAGCTAAGGATTATCCTAATCTTCTGATCACCTCAGGGCTTCATGATAGCCAGGTACAATATTGGGAGCCTACCAAATGGGTAGCTAAACTACGTGAAATGAAAACCGACTCCAATTTACTTTTTCTTCATACCAATATGGATGCCGGACATGGAGGAGCTTCCGGAAGGTTCAATTCCCTAAAAGAACTGGCCTTGGAATACACTTTCCTGCTTTATTTGGAAAAGTTGATTTAAGCCGGCCAATTACTTGCCTTTAAATACCATGAATCGGCCAATCACGGAAAGAATTTTTCCTAACTTTGGCATGAACCTATTATACTGAAACTCGATGAAAATTGCTCTTATAGCCCATGATGGTAAAAAAGCCGACATGGTTCATTTTTTAAGTGGATTCCGGGAGAGACTGCATCAGGCAGATGTGGACTTAGTGGCTACCGGCACCACAGGTTCCCATATTGAAAAAGCTGGATTTGAAGTTCAAAAATTACTATCCGGCCCCTTCGGAGGTGATGCGCAGATTGCAGCGATGGCTGCTCAGAAAGAACTTGCGATGGTTGTCTTCTTCAGGGATCCACTTGACAAACATCCGCACGAGCCGGATGTGCAAATGCTTATGCGGATTTGTGACGTCCACAATATTCCTTTGGCAACGAATCCGGCTTCGGCCGAACTTATGTTTAAAGCCTTCACTCAAACCTAAAAAATGGAACTTAAAACCATTAAGAAAATTGGCGTTCTTACCTCTGGTGGTGACTCACCGGGAATGAATGCAGCTATCCGCGCCGTTGTAAGGGCAGGATTGTATTATGACATAGAAATGTATGGCATCTACCGCGGCTACGAGGGAATGATCCAAAATGATATAAAAAAACTGGAATCCAGGCACATCACACATGTTTTAGAGCGTGGTGGCACCTTCTTGAAGTCAGCCAGAAGTGCAGAATTCCGCACAGCTGAAGGACGTCAAATCGCTTATGACAATCTAAAATCCCATGGTATAGATGCTCTTGTGGTGATCGGCGGAGATGGTTCTTTGACCGGAGCACACTTATTCTACAAAGAATTTGGTGTACCGGCGATCGGACTTCCCGGCACAATTGACAATGATCTTTCGGGTACGGATTCTACCATCGGTTTTGATACGGCATGTAACACTGCTATCGAGGCAATTGACAAAATCCGTGACACTGCCACTTCCCATGATAGACTTTTCTTCGTGGAAGTAATGGGAAGAGATGCTGGATTCATTGCGATCAATGCAGGCATTGGAAGTGCGGCGGCAGCTATTCTGATTCCTGAGAAAAAAATGCCTATCGAACACTTGGTGGACAAGTTACGGATCAGGACCAAAGCCAAAAAAGCATCTAATATTGTGATAGTGGCAGAAGGGGGCAAAAGCGGTGGAGCTACAGAAATTGCTGCATTGGTAAAAAAGCACCTTCCATACTACGATATCAAAGTGACCATTCTGGGGCATTTGCAGCGCGGTGGTTCACCGAGTTCTTATGACCGGCTCCTGGCTTCCAAACTGGGTGTGGCAGCCGTAGAAGGATTGCTTCAGGGCAAATACGATGTTATGGCAGGTTTGATCAACAACAAAGTAGTCTATACCCCTATCAAAAAAGCCATCGTTGATGATAAGTCGGTAGATGAGGATGATTTCCGTGTAGCTAAGATCCTATCTACCTAATTTAATCCCGCAGATTAGAAAAATAAAAGTCCAAGCTGATTAACTTGGACTTTTTGCATTATTTTGGATTTTTACCCGGATCTAATTTTACATCCCCCATGAAGAACTATTTTCTAATCACGTTATTTATATTCCTTTCATACATCCTATCGGCACATACCCCAAAGACTTACTTCAATGCTGCCGGAGATAAGCACCTGGCAGGGGAATTTGAGCTGGAAGTTCTTAAATCTGATAGCACTTATCAGACATGGTATGTTGAGAATGAACGTTTATTCAAGCTTTCCGGAAAAAATACAGCTTGGAAAAATGCATTATCAACGACAGAAGTTGAAATATTCCTAGGGACTTGGTGCGGGGATAGTAAACGCTGGGTCCCGCAGTTTGTCAAACTGTGGAAGGAGCTCGGTCTTGAGGAAAACCAGTTAAAATTCACTGCACTTTACGATGGGGAGGAACACTATAAACAAGGACCTAACGGAGAGGAAAAAGGAAAGCTAATTCATCGGGTACCAACTTTCATTTTCAAAAAAGAAGGGAAAGAGTACTCAAGGATTGTCGAGTTTCCGGTCAATGATCTGGAGACAGATTTAGCCCAAATTGCATTGGGCTATGCCTCTGAACCCAATTACAGGGCTGCCACTTACCTTCTTGAATTAGTTGGGTCAGAACCCCTGGATTCGGTTTATAAAAATGTTCAGACTCACTTCAGCACTGTTTACAGGCTGGTAGGGAAAGAAAAAGAATTAAATACACTAGGCTATGTATTTAAATATTCCGGCCGGATGCCAGAGGCGCTACTGACATTTGAGATCAACTCAGCGATATTCCCTTACTCTCCAAATGTGCTGCACAGCTATGGTGAAGCCCTTATGGCCAATAATCAGAATGATCGGGCCATTCAACTGTTTAAACGTGTTCTAGAACTGGAACCAGGTAATGAAACCGCGGTCAATCGACTGAAAGAATTGCAGGATGAAGCCGGGCAGGCCAAAATAGCCAACTAGATCTGGACATACCCGAGCAGTTTTTTAGAAATAACTCAGGGCACATCCTTCTCCGGCCCGGATTTAGATTGTTCAATTCCCTTAGCGTTAAAACTTACAAAATTTTAAAAGCCATGGGTGCCCACTGGTTTGGTCACTTTGGCAAGAACCAAAAAAGCCACCTGATAGGTGACTTTTTGGATCTTAAGATAAGGGTGATCGATTAATTTCTATTCACGGCATTTAGCATGTCAAAAGCAAGCTCAAGGCGTTTTACGAAATTCTCTTCCCCCTTACGAAGCCAGTTTCTTGGATCGTAGTATTTCTTATTAGGGCTATCAGCACCCTCAGGATTACCCAGCTGGGTCTGGAGGTAAGCCTCGTTCTTTTTATAGTTATTTAAGATACCCTCCCAGAATGCCCATTGCATGTCTGTATCGATATTCATTTTGATAGAACCATAGCTATTAGCTTCTCTGATCTCCTCTACTGTAGATCCTGATCCCCCATGGAATACAAAGTTCAACGGCTTACCGGTCAACCCATGCTTTTCTTTGATGAAATCCTGGGAATTTTTCAAGATGATCGGCTTCAGGCTAACATTACCTGGCTTATATACACCGTGAACGTTGCCAAAAGCAGCAGCAATAGTAAACAGGTCACCAATTTCTTTCAAATGCTCGTAGGCATAGGCTACTTCCTCAGGTTGGGTATAAAGCTTAGAAGAATCAATATCAGTATTGTCAACCCCGTCTTCTTCTCCACCTGTTACACCCAATTCGATTTCGATAGCCATTTCCAGCTTTTCGAATTCCTTGAAATAGCGACAGGAAATCTCTACGTTTTCTTCCAAAGGTTCTTCAGAAAGATCCAGCATATGGGAGCTATACAACGGTCTTTTGTGGGTGGCATAATATGCCTTACCGGCATCTAGAAGCCCGTCAATCCATGGCAATAACTTCTTAGCTGCATGGTCTGTGTGCAAAATAACCGGCACACCATACGCTTCAGCCATCAAATGCACATGGTGTGCACCTGAGATACCGCCGGCGATGCTTGCCTGCTGCTTATCGTTTGCCAGAGATTTTCCTGCAAAAAACTGTGCTCCGCCGTTAGAGAACTGAATGATCACAGGAGAGTTCAGCTTTTTGGCCGTCTCAAGCACTGCATTCACCGAATTGGTGTTGATCACATTCACCGCAGGCATTGCAAACTCGTTCTCTTTAGCGTAAGCATAAAGATCTCGAAGTTCTTCACCGTATTTTACTCCAGGTTTAAATTTCATGTGTTATTAGGTTTGTTTATTTCAAATTTTGTCTGCCGGGAAAGGCCCGTTTTTACATCGTAGGCCCCAAAGATATAAATCCCTTACTTATAATTACCCACATCTAATTCTAAAATATCCTTCTCAAAAGTATTTTTCCGTGCGCAATCGATTCCAAAACACCAGTTTTTAAAAAAAACAGAAATCGGGATTTTTTAAGGTACGTTAATCACGTGTAGCAGTCATGGATCCGAAAGAATTAATGCCAAAATGCATAAGCGAACAGGGAATCATTCTCCTGGAATTTCTACTATTTCCATCAAAAATCAATAGCTTGGAGACAAATCAAGGGTAACTATTGCTATACTTTTTACACTTCTAACGTATGAAATTAGGTCAAGCCACTATCAAGGATATCGCGCGCGAGTTGAACTTATCGGTTTCCACTATCTCCAGGGCACTGAAAGATTACCCTGGAATCAACAGAGAAACTAAACGAAAAGTAAAAGAAGTAGCTAATAAATTGAATTATCGGCCAAATGCTATTGCCCTGTCCCTTCGCAAAAGCAGGTCATTTACCATAGGGGTAATCATTCCCGAAGTAGTTCATTTTTTCTTCTCCACAGTAATTAGCGGAATAGAGGAAATCGCAAATTCAAGAGGATACAATGTTATTTTATCTCAATCCAATGAAAAATTAGACCGGGAAATATCAAGTTTGGAAACCATGCTTACCAACCAAATCGATGGGGTTTTGGTAAGTTATTCCAAGGAGACAAAGAGTTTTGATCACTTTACAAGGGTGATGGATCAGGGATTCCCTATCGTTTTCTTTGACCGCGCCCCGGCTATTCCCGATGCGGTAAATGTTATGGTGGATGATTACCAGGGTTCTTTTGATGCTACCGCACACCTGATCAGCCAAGGCTACAAAAACATCGTGCATCTAGCAGGCCCAAAAACACTTAAAATTAGTATTGACCGGGAAAACGGCTATAAAGATGCATTGGAGCAAAATGGATTTCCTGTCAATCCGGCACACATTATTTCATGTCCCCTGGGAACCCTGGAGGAAAGTCAGGAACTGGTCTCAGCGTTGTTGGCCTCTTTACCCCGGCGGCCTGATGCTTTTTTTTCATGCAATGACATAGGGGCCGTTGGGGCTATGATGGCCTGCCGGGATGCCGGACTGAGAATTCCTTTGGAAGTAGGGATCGTGGGTTTTTCAGACTGGCAGTTTTGCGCTATGTTGGAGCCGCAGCTATCGTCTGTGTCACAGCCCGGATTTATGATGGGAACAAGGGCCACAGAGATCCTACTTGATATTATTGAGAAAAAACTTGATCCTAAAATCATGGAACAATCCTTGGTTTTGGAAACTAAACTGATGGAAAGAGGTTCTTCAAAAAGATTTTAAGGGAAAAACTGCACTTTTTTTTAATGGATTCAACTATATGCAGGAACTCAAGGGATAATTCGGGTAACTATTTTGAGTGTGTTCAGATATGTTCAGAGGAGCAAAAATGAATGATCAACGCAGTGAAAGGAAATTATCCCTGTCACTATGAAACATTCAATATATACCTCCATGGTTTCATGACTGACAGTGCCATTCTGGATTTAAAAAATAGTAGCTTGAACCAGGAGAGTTTTGCATTTTTGGATAAATTGAGTGAGTTTGATCCGCTGGCGGATGTGAGCTATCCACATTTGTCCATTTCCAATTTAAAATACTTGGATATAGCTGTTCAATCCGGGGAAATGGAAATCTGTGGTTTAGTTTAGTCCTTCAAATAGCTTGCTGTTCTATAACTAACCCAAATGGCCCATTTAAAAAAGGACTTAGATTTCTGGCAGATCTGGAACATGAGCTTTGGCATGCTGGGAATTCAATTTGGATTTGCACTCCAGGGAGGGTTCATGTCCAGAATTTTTCAGACCCTAGGTGCTGACAAAGACGCCATTCCCATGCTTTGGATAGCTGCACCTTTGACAGGACTATTGATTCAGCCTATTGTAGGATACCTGAGTGACCGCACCTGGCATGCTAGGTTTGGCAGAAGAAAACCTTTCTTTTTTGTCGGGGCTTTGCTGAGCTCTATTGCACTGTTTTTCACACCCTATTCTTCTGCGTTATGGATGGCAGCAGGTGCCCTGTGGATTCTTGATGCTTCGATCAACATCAGTATGGAGCCTTTTCGTGCTTTGGTGGCCGACAAGCTTCCCAATTCTCAGCGCTCTTACGGCTTTATGGTGCAGACGCTGATTATAGGTACAGGCACTTGGATTGCTTCCAATCTGCCCTGGATGATGACTAAGCTTGGTATTCCGAATACAGCTCCGGCCGGCGTAGTCCCTGATTCGGTGAAGTATGCTTTTGGAATCGGGGGGCTGGTGCTTTTCCTTTCCATCTTGTTCACCATTCTAAAAACTGAAGAATATCCACCCGAAGACCTGGATGAATTTGAGCTTCAGAAAGAAAAAAGTAAAGGATTATTGAAAGGGGTTAAAGAAATAGTCAGAAGTGTATCGGATATGCCCGTAGTCATGAAGCAGCTCGGATTAGTCCAGTTTTTTTCCTGGTTTGCTTTCTTCACCATGTGGAGTTTTGCTACACCGGCGATCACCTCACATATCTTTGGGGCCACAGATACCAGTTCGGCCGCTTATAACAACGCTGCGGACAGCGTCGGTACCTACATGGGCACCTACGGGTTGATTTCTATGTTTACCGCCTTGGTGCTGTCCGTTATTACAAGTAAGTATAGAATCAACAGACAACTACTTCATCTGGTATGCTTAGTAGCCGGAGGAGCCGGATTTATCATGATTTATTTCATTATCGAGCCGTGGATGCTTCATATTTGTTTTGGGCTTGTCGGAATTGCTTGGGCAAGTATCCTATCGATGCCTTACGCGATGCTGTCCTCCTCAGTGGATCCCAGAAAAATGGGGATTTACATGGGTATTTTTAATATGTTCATCGTTATTCCGCAGATCGTAGCTGCGCTGGGAGGAATCAATTTCCTTTACAAATTACTCTTTGGGGAGGCTGTAATAAATACCATGCTATTGGCTGGGATGTTTCTGGTTTTAGCAGGTCTGAGCAACCTTCTGATTACAGACAGGCGGGCATCCCATGATTGAGCCCGGAAATGATTTCTTTGAGTGGAGCTTCAATATAATTTTTGCCCCTTACCTTTACAGTCAGTAAAATCCAGACCTATGAAATCGACACGATTAAAATCATCATTAAAACACACAGGGCAATGATTATTTTAATCGTCAAAGATTCCATCTGACCATTTAAAACAATAATAAACAGATGAAATCGAGCATGACGAAAACGTCACACACTGGGATGATTATAATGCATGCGAGATTCCATATGGCCTTTAAAAGACAAATTATAAACAGATGAAAACCCTTCGCATCACCGGAGTTCCTGAGCATTTTAATTTCCCCTGGATAAAAGTCGTAAAAGCACAACCCTTCGAAAAAGATGGGGTTTCCCTTCAGTGGAGCGATGAATCCAGAGGTTCCGGCCAAATGAACAAAGATTTGAGAGAGGATAAAACTGATATCGCTATTGTACTTACTGAAAGCTTTCTCAAAGATTTCGAAGCAGGGAATCCATCTAAAATGATAGGATTCCACGTAAAATCCCCTCTCATCTGGGGGATCCATATCTCTGGAACTTCTCCAGTAAACTCATTGCAGGAAATAACATCCCCTTCCTTCTTAATCAGTAGGCCAGGATCCGGATCACAGCTTATGAGTTACGTACTTGCCAAGCGGGAAGGCTGGGATTCTACTGGACTGGATTTTAAAACAGTAAGCAACTTACCGGGTGCTTTGGAGGTAATGACCCCGGAAAAGCCAGAGATGTTTCTTTGGGAAAAATACACTACCAAACCTTGGGTTGATTCTAACCAAATGAAGCGTATCGGCGAGGTGCCTAGCCCTTGGCCTTGTTTTGCCATTATTGCTACCGACAAGGCATTGGACAGGTTTGGAGAGCTGATCTTTCAGCTAAGGGACATGGTCTATCAGTCTTCCGAAGACCTTCAATCAAGCGATTCTGTGATTGATGAAATCTCAAAGCACTATGGGTTGGATAGAAATGATGTAAGCGAATGGTTTATGCAGACAACCTGGGCTGTTGATGGGACTATTTCACGAACCCAGCTGATCAAGTCCATGACTATTATGAAAGAACTTGGGATTATTACAGAAGAAATTCCCTTGGAAGATTTCCTGGCTTATCAACAGTTATCAATTACTGACTAGGACTTTACTAAAGGGAAGCGTTATACAAACTCTTGTACCTTCCCCAACTTTACTTTTAATGTATAAGTCTCCTCCGTTCATTCTGGTAAATTCCTTGCATATCTGGAGTCCCAATCCCGACCCTTTCTCATTTTTTGTACCCGGAGTAGAGTTGGTAATGACATACTCCTGAGAAAGGAGCTCATTGATCCTTCCTTCTTCCATACCGACTCCATTGTCTTTTACACACCAGACCAGCAATCCATTATCTATTTCAATTGAAAGCTGGATCACACCGCCCGGTTTGGAGAATTTTACTGCATTATTTAGAATATTTCTGATCACCACCTCTAGCAGATCACGGTCAGCATACACCTCAAAATCAGTAAAAAAGGGGGAATAATCTATTTCCAGAGACTTCTCTTTTAATTGCGGGGTAATCAGATTTATTGTAGTGCTTACCAGCTCTGAAAGGTTAAAGTTCACTTTGTGGAGTTTGAATCCCTCCATCTGGGCCATAGACCATTTCAAGGTATTGTTCAGTGTAAAAAATACTGAATCCACATCCTTCTTTAAATTCTGAATCAGTTCATCAAATTCCTCCTGATCCAGATTCCCGGAAACCAGTAAATCAACAATTGACTTCACCTGCCCTATGGGGCCCCTAAGATCATGACCGATAATAGAAAAGAGCTTATTCTTGGTTTGATTGATTTCTTGGAGCTGTTTTGATTTGGCTTTCAATTCCCTGTTTTGTATATGGATTTTCTGCTTTTGCCCTAGCAACCCAACATTGAATCTCTTGATATGACGGTTTAGGTAAAACAACCAAATCACCAAAACCAAAATAAAGAAAGAGCCAATTCCAACCAAGGTCATAATCCTTCTGTTCATCGCCAGTCTAGTTGACTGGTGCTCATTTTGTGCCACCAGTAAATCTAACTCTGATTGTTCCAAATCATCCTGAAACATCCCTTGCATCAAGGCAAGTCTGTCTCTACTGGACTTATCCGTCAAAGAGTCATTCAACTCCACAAAAAAGGACTGATGTTCGAAGGCTCTGCGGTAGTCACCAACCTGACCATAATACTCGCCGAGGTATTTATGGCTTTTTGAAAGTTCATCAAGAAAATTATTCTCACTTGACAACTTTACACCTTCTAGTAAAATTTTCTTTGCTTCTTCTGGCTTTCCATTTAAAAGATAAGTTCTGCCGAGCCTATGTAAAACACTCGCTTTAAATGCTTTAAGACCTTGCTCTTCTCCATTCTCCAGCGCTTTTTTATAGACGTTCTCGGCCGAATCAAGTTGGTTTCTTCTTAAATAAATATCACCGATGACACGGTTGGAAAAAAATAGCATATAAGCTGATCCGGCACTGCCATTTAGTGAAATAGCCTTAGCTGTATAATGCATAGCAGAGTCTAACTCATCCAAATGCAGGTAACTGAACGCAACATTATTCAGACTCCTTATTCTGGTGTAGAGATCACCTGCTCTATTGCTAATCTGATAGGCTTTTTGAAACTGTGCAATGGCGAAAGGGTAATTTTTCTGTTCATAATATAGAGCACCAATACTATTCAAAACCCTGGCCGCCTGCTCTAAATTATCAGCTTCCATAGAAAGCTGGTAAGCTGCTTTAGCGTAATCAAAGGTCTTTTGCCATTGTCCTTTACGATAATAAATCCAGCCAATATTTTCTTTGGCTATTGCCTCTGCTGATTTATCATCTAGGGATTGTGCCAACCTCTCAGCCTCCACAGCAAAATCCAAAGCCAGTTTTTGCTCGACCTCACGCAACTGGGTTGATAACTCATTTAATATAGTAAGCCTGTCCTCTCCCTTTGCCAGAGGCAAAAGATTTTTGAGGCTGTCTATATTCAGTACCTGGGCAAATGCACCCATTGGAGTACCCACGGTAAAAAGTAGAAAAATGTAAAATTTCAGATTCAATAGACAATAATATTATAAGAATGGTAAAAATAACTAAATACATCAAATTACAATGGGTAAAACACCTGATTATCTACTATTTAAGTTGTTCCCAGTCCCATTCCTTGTTCATCTGGCTGATGGCATGGTGCGCCGTCAGATCATATTGGCATGGGACTATTGAAACATAATTGTTTGCAATTGCCCATTCATCATTATCCTCTCCTTTATCAAAGTTCACAAAATTACCTGCCAGCCAGAAATATCTTCTCCCATTTGGGTCCCTTCGCTCATCAAACTCTTCCTGCCATTTGGCTTCAGCCTGGCGGCACACTTTAATGCCTTTGATCCCCTCATTCTGCTTCGGCGGGAAATTCACATTCAATGCTATCCCCTTGGGCATTCCCTTTTCAAGCACCTGTCTTGTGATTTTCTCCACCCACTCTTCCACATGGGAAAATTCAGCCTTCGAAGAAAAATCACATAAACTAAAACCTATGGAGGGATAGCCTTCCATTGCACCTTCTATAGCAGCAGACATAGTTCCTGAATAGAGGACCGAAATCGATGTGTTGGATCCGTGGTTAATCCCACTCACAATCAAATCCGGGCCTCTATCCTTCATCACATAATGCTTAGCCAACTTCACACAGTCTGCGGGAGTACCGCTTGACTTATAAGCCTTTACATCTTTGAAAATATATTCTTCTTCAAGTCTCAGGGTTTCTCCAATAGTAATGGCATGCCCCATTCCCGACTGAGGGCTATCCGGGGCCACTACCACCACATCTCCGAGTTTCTTCATCACAGATACGAGTATTTGTATCCCTACGGATGTGATCCCGTCATCATTTGAGACGAGAATTAATGGTTTGGACATTTAGTTTTGATTCAGTTCGTTATAGTAAGCAGTTATGCGTAAAAGATCCCCTCTTTTATCATAATCCAAGCGGTTTTTCCGCATAAAAAGTGAAATCTGGTCGTCATGACCGGGAAGCATCTCGAAAAGGTCTTTTTTCTTCATGCTATATTGTTCAATCTTGCCATTTTTCAGAAAGTAATACTTAAATGCAAGCCTATAGCCCATCATAGACTGGGGACCATAAAAGGGATTCATGCCATATCCACCCATCATACCGTATCCACCCATGCCTCTTGAGTCGGTAGCTACATATTCACGGCATAGTAAGGCTACGTCATCACCTTCTGTCAATACTTCAAAAAAAATCGGCGTCTCATAATCACTGTTTAAAGAATAAGGAAGACTGAAAAACTTGCGGATACCTCCATATGTTTCATCATACAATTCAAAGTAAGTGACGTTAATGGCAGTGAAGGTGTCAACCGTTTGATTCTGAAGCTGTACCACATTGTTCTCAAGATCGTACTTAATCTGCCCTCCATACACCTGGCCATCAGTGGTATAGATATTCCCTTTATGCCAAACCTGGGAAGGGAATTGATTCTGCGCAAATGAATTGGTCATTCCCAAAAGCAATAAGCTTAATGAGAATAATGCATTTTTCATGGTTGTCATCATGGTTTTATTTACGCAATAATGCGTCTCAGGTTGAAACACATCATCGAATAATTGACAAATAACAAGATAAGAACAGTGTTTTACTTCAAAATATTGTGTCCCATCTTGTCCCGCTTAGTCTGGAGATACTTTTCATTATGCACGTTTGGAGCGATCTCAATAGGAACTTGCTCTACTATTTCCAGCCCATAGCCTAGCAGGCCCACACGCTTCTGGGGATTATTTGAAATTAAACGTAGTTTTCTTACATCCAAATCCCTTAAGATCTGGGCCCCGACACCATAATCCCTACTGTCTGAAGGAAGTCCCAGTGCAAGATTTGCCTGAACAGTATCCATCCCTTCTTCCTGCAACTTATATGCCTTCAACTTGTTGATAAGTCCTATTCCTCTTCCTTCCTGGTTCATATAAAGAATCACTCCCTTCCCTTCTTTTTGAACCATCTGCATGGCCCCATGAAGCTGAGGGCCACAGTCGCACCTGCACGAACCAAAGATATCCCCGGTCATACATGAGGAGTGAACCCGAACCAAAACAGGCTCATCTTTCTCCCATTTTCCTTTGATCAGTGCCAGATGAAGCTCCTGGGTATTGGTCTGCCGAAAGGCTATCAGTTCAAAATCGCCAAAATCGGTAGGCAAATCCACTCCGATTTCTCGCTGGATCAGTGACTCATGTTTAAGCCTGTAAGCGATCAAATCCTTGATGGAGATCAACTTCAGATTGAACTTCTTGGCAACGTCCACCAGGTCCGGCAGCCGCGCCATAGTCCCATCTGCATTCATTATTTCCACCAACACGCCCGCAGCGGAATATCCTGCCAGCCGGGCCAGATCAATCGCTGCTTCAGTATGACCTGCCCTTCTGAGTACTCCACCTCTTTTGGCCTTGAGTGGGAAGATATGACCTGGCTTGCCGAGTTCACTTGGATCTATAGAGTCATCCACCAGTGCTTTAATGGTCTTGGCCCGGTCTGAGGCTGAAATACCTGTAGTACAGCCATGCCCGATCAAGTCCACCGAAACTGTAAAAGGAGTTTCGAACGCAGCGGTATTATTGCCTACCATCAGGTCTAAACCCAGCTTCTCGCAACGGTCTTCAATCAAAGGGGCGCAAATTAACCCACGTCCATGGGTAGCCATAAAATTGATGATCTCAGGAGTCACTGTCTCGGCAGCACAGATGAAATCGCCTTCATTTTCTCTATCCTCATCATCTACGACGATGATTACCTCTCCATTTTTGATAGCTTCTATAGCTTCTTCTATTGGATCCAGAATATATTTTTCCACGAAGTTTGTGTTTGAATTAGTAGTTAGAAAGGCAAATTTACACCCTTTCAGATCTTAAACAGGTTGTAGCCAAATAAAGTTTGGCTTTATCCTATCACTATCCCCAGCTCCCTGTCAATCTCAAGCTGCACTTTTTTAAGCTCGAAGTAAATTACCTGGAACTCATGCACTTTGTCATCGTCCAGATGATCGGATTCTGCATTCTTTATTTTTTCCTTGGCCTCCTCCATAAGCTTCTGCACCATTTTACGCTTCAGCCGTAGGATGGATTTAAAACCTGTCAGGGTAAGATCATCTGATTCTGTGTTGATAATAATCTGATGTGTATCTGCCCAGTGATGGGACACTTCATGCCTCGCAGTGATTAGGTCTATCACTTCTTTTTGCACTTCCTGGTCCCCTAGCCTTATAAAATACTCAGAAGTAGGGATTTCTCCCTGAAGCAAATTGGAGCGGTAAAGCGCTAGAATTTTAGTATATATAGGAGTGGTGAATTCCAGTTCTTCTGTCTCCGAGAGCAGATATTGGCACAGATGCGTCTCTTCGTCAACTAATTTCTGCCATCCATAATTAACCAGGATCCTGACCATTTCACGTTCCTGGATTCTGAGGATTTCCGAGAAAGAAGTGGCAGTCTCATCAGGAACCAATTCATCCATTGCTTGCTCAGCAAAGAGATCTTCCTTCTGCGTGTTGAAATTCTCCTTCTGCCCTTTCAGGATCAATTTATTCAGCTCAGCATGGATGATATCCTCTTCTATACCCAGAAGTCCGGAAGCTTCCTTGGCATATACAGAGCGAATAATCGGGTCAGGGATTTTGCCTATACTCTGAACTACCTCACGGATTACTTCAGCTTTTCGGATCGGGTTTTTACTAAACTCCTCTTTGTATAAGCTGATCTTAAAACCGATAAAATCGCCGCCGTTATTTTCCAGGTAATCCTGAAATGCCTGTGAACCTACTTTTCTGGAATAGCTGTCAGGGTCTTCCCCATCCGGAAAAACCACCGCTTTGACATTCAGTCCACCCTCGAGCAAAAGGTCAATACCACGTAGAGAAGCTTTGATACCTGCAGCATCCCCATCGTAAAGCACCGTGACCTGATCAGTAAATCGTTTGATGAGTTTGATCTGTCCATCCGTCAGGGAGGTCCCGGAAGAGGCAACCACATTTTCTATTCCTGATAGATGCAGGCTCACCACATCGGTATAGCCTTCTACGAGGTAGCAATTATCCTTCTCCCTAATTGCTTTTTTTGCCTGAAACATGCCGTAGAGCACATCACTTTTATGATAGACAGGCGTTTCAGGAGAATTGATATATTTGGGCTGGTTTTTATCCCTGGTGAGGATGCGTGCCCCAAAACCAAGCGGCTTACCGCCGACGTTATGAATGGTGAAAACCACCCGGTTTCTGAACCGGTCATATACCCGTGAGGCATCACCTTCCTTCTGTAGGACCAGCCCTGCTTTCAGGAGAGTCTCTTCACTGAATCCTGCTGACTTTGCAGCTTTCAGCAGATTGTCCCATCCATCCAATGCGTAGCCTAAGTCAAACTTTTCAATTATTGCAGGGGTAAATCCACGTTCCCTGAAGTAGCTCAGGCCGATTGATTTGCCTTCATCAGTTTTAAGGTTCTTCACAAAAAAATCCCGGGCAAATCCCAAGGCGATCAATAAACTTTCCCGCTCATTTTGGGCTTCATTCTGCTCTGGTGTACGGGTTTCGTCCTCTTCTACCTCAATACCATACCTACCTGCTATATGCTTGATGGCTTCCTGAAAACCAATCCCTTCTATGTCCATCACAAACTGGATCGGATCACCGGCCTTGCCGCAGCCAAAGCATTTGTAAATTTGCTTTGCGGGTGATATTGAAAATGAAGGGGTTTTCTCTCCATGAAATGGACAATTGGCCCAGAGATTTTGGCCCTTCTTTTTCATGGGTAAATAATCGCCGATCACCTCTTCGATGTCCATGCGTTCTTTGACCTTGTCCGTAGTAAGTTTGCTGATGCCCATAGGAAAATGAATAGGACAAAGTTAATTGCTCAAGCCAAAAAATGAGAACTTTCTATAGATTCTGCCAGTTCACAAGTACAATACATTTCAATCTGCACTTTATTTAGAAGTCATTAAGCCCTAAATTGCGCAAAATTACAACATTTACCTCATGCAGTTAACTAAGGATAATATCCTGAAAACGCTTTCCCGGGTACAGGATCCTGATTTAAAAAAGGATCTGGTGACTTTGGGGATGATACAAAACATTGAAATCAACGGCCACAAAGTCAGCTTCAAAGTAGTTTTAACCACTCCTGCGTGTCCCCTTAAAGAGGTAATTAAAAATAATTGCCTGGAAGTACTGGAAGAGGACTTCGGAATGGACCCGGAATGGGATTTATTCATGACCTCCCAGGTCACTACCATTAGAGATGCAGCGCCGGTTTTACCAAAAGTGAAAAATATCATCGCTATTGCTTCAGGCAAAGGCGGTGTAGGTAAATCTACCACGGCGGTAAACCTGGCCGTTTCATTGGCAAAATCAGGGGCAAAAGTCGGACTGATAGACGCCGATATATCCGGCCCATCGATTCCCACCATGTTCAATGTGGAAGCAGAACAGCCTACCGTAAAAAAAGTCGGCGAAAAAAATGTGATCATCCCGATAGAACAATACGGAGTGAAGCTGATGTCCATTGGTTTTCTCACTCCGGTTGACAGTGCTGTCGTGTGGAGAGGCCCCATGGCAAGTTCAGCATTGAAGCAATTTATTTCCGATGTAGAATGGGGAGAACTGGATTACTTATTGATTGATTTGCCTCCAGGAACTTCTGATATCCACCTTACTATGGTGCAGACAGTACCTGTGACAGGCGCAGTGATCGTGACTACCCCGCAGAAAGTCGCTTTGGCAGATGCCAATAAGGGCTTATCGATGTTCAGACAGCCACAAATTAACGTACCTGTCTTAGGTGTTATTGAAAATATGGCTTATTTTACACCGGAGGAATTACCTGACAACAAGTATTACCTGTTTGGCAATGGGGGCGGGAAAAGACTGGCTGAAAAATATGATGTACCTTTTTTGGGCGAGATCCCAATCGTACAAAGTATCCGTGAAAGTGGAGACTCAGGATACCCTGCTGTTTTGAAAAACGGGATCACCCAAGAATCTTACATGAATCTGGCCGAAGAAATAGCCAGGCAAATTGCCATAAGAAATGCCTCACAGAATAAAACAGAGGTAGTAGAAATTAAAGCTTAACATTATGCAACCGGAACTTAGAGAACAAATAGAATTTGCACTGGACACCATCCGTCCGTATCTGGAAGCAGATGGAGGAAATGTCAGGATCATAGAGCTGACAGATGATATGGTTTTAAAGCTGGAATTACTGGGTTCATGTGGTTCTTGCCCCATGTCCACCAT
The DNA here is from genome assembly GCF_001442615.1 of Algoriphagus resistens. Classification (GTDB taxonomy): domain Bacteria; phylum Bacteroidota; class Bacteroidia; order Cytophagales; family Cyclobacteriaceae; genus Algoriphagus; species Algoriphagus resistens. The sequence continues at coordinate 621,126 of NZ_LMXN01000002.1, forward strand.
GACGCTGAAAGCCGGGGTAGAAGAAGCTATCAAGCGTGCGATTCCGGAAATCACACGTGTAGAAGCCGTCAATCTAACTGTAGCTTAATCAGAATTTGAATGAAAAAAGGTTTACGGTTTTTTGACAAAGCCTCTATGCTCCTATTCGGAGCGTTTTTTGTGTTTTCAACTGGCTTTACACAGCAATTTCAAACCTTTGACATCACAGATCAGCAAAACCAGGGCAACCCACATACCCACAGAGAAAAATGTGGGCATGTGCTTTTAGAACAAAAAATGGAAAAGGAATTGGGCTACTTCGGCTCAAAACCATTTTTTGAAAAATGGATAGATGACAAAATTGAGGACAAAACTCACCAACCTCAAATCCTGTCCAGAACCAATGCTGATCCAATTCTAATACCTGTAGTTGTCCACGTAGTTCATAATGGAAATACTCCCGGACAAGGCGCCAATGTACCCCTGTCCCAAATAGAGGAACAAATCAGAATATTAAACGAAGATTTTCAACGCCTAAATGCCGACGCTGCAAATACCCCTTCTGAATTTTTACCGGTCGCCGGACAGATCAATATAGAATTTGTGTTGGCCAAACAAGATCCTTCCGGACTCCCTACCGATGGGATAACCCGCACGGTTGGCCCAAAAGCATCCTATGACCCCAATACAGATGCAACGATTCTTGGGCAGCTTATTCAATGGGATCCAAATGAATACATGAATCTCTACGTGGCCCCGCTGGTCAGTCCCTACATAGGGTATGCCTCTTTCCCTGTATCTGATTTACCTGGGCTCAGCGAGTCAGCTTCCTCCTCGATTACAGATGGGATAGTTATTGACTATAGGTATTTTGGCATGGGAGGAAGTGCAGTATCTGCCTCAAGAGGAAGAACTGCCACCCACGAAGTAGGTCATTTCTTCGGTTTAAGACATATTTGGGGTGATGGAGGCTGTGGTGTGGATGATTTTGTTGCCGACACCCCTCTACAGGATAATTCAAATAATTCCTGCGGCGCGAATGCTTCCCGCTTTAGTTGTGATTCAAACGATATGATCCAAAATTTCATGGATTATACCCCTGATGCCTGTATGAATCTTTTTACAAAAGGACAGGTAGAGCGCTTTGAAGTGGTACTGGCAAATAGTCCCAGGAGAGTCACTTTGATCAACAACAGAGCCACCCAAGAGCCTGTGCTTGCTGAAAATGATCTAGCAATAGCCCGGATTATTGAACCTGGTGCCTTTGAATGCGATCCTTTGATCAATCCAGCCATCGAACTGCTCAATGCAGGGAAAAACGAATTGACCTCAGGGAGAGTTGAACTTAGAAGAAATGGAGAACTATTGGAATCCAGGCGATTCACCTTCAACCTGAAAACAGGTGAGGGCATAACCGTAAACTTTGAAGAGTTCTCACTTTTGTCAGGTGCCAATACCATAGAATTCAGAATTATTCAGGCAAATGATGCCACAGACAATAACGTCGACAATAACACGCGGAACATTTCTCCTGTTCAGGAGCAGGCTGTGGATCTGCCTTACTCGGAAAGCCTTACTTCATTCCCGTCACCATGGACTATTTCCAACCCTGACAATTTGATGACCTGGGAAAAGAGAACCTTAACAATTTCAGGCGCTTCGCAGGAGTTGGTTTATATCAGACATTACGAATACGAATCACCGGGACAGTTTGATTACTATATCTCCCCTATTATTGACCTGGCCAGCTATCCAAATGCCCAACTTGTATTTGAAATGGCTTATTCCCAGTACGATCAGTCAGGCTTTTCGGACAAATTGATCGTAGCCGTATCCCAGGACTGTGGTAACACCTTTGACTTGGTAAATGCGCCTTATAACAAGAGCGGACAACAGTTAGGGACAGCCACTACTACACTCGATGAATTTATCCCAACAGATGACAACCAATTCAGAACAGAACTGGTAAACCTTTCCGGGTTCTCCGATCTGGGCCAGGTGCGGCTGGCCTTTATCACGGAAAATGCCTATGGAAACAATATATATCTTCGAAATATCAGGATTCTGCCAAATGAAGAATATAATTATGATCTTAGTGTAGATGACATCATATCCCCTACGCCAATTTCAGACGGCACCAGTGAATCAGATACAGTCGCATTGACCAACCTCGGAAACCTTCCCCTTTCAGGTTTCTTATTTTCCACAACGGTCAACAATGCCGGAACTCAAACGTATACAGCCAGTGGCAGCACAGTGGCTGCAGGTGAAAGCTTTACTATCAGCACAGCAAATTCCACTTCGGAAGGAAAAAACAGTCTTAAGTTTGTAGCCTCATTGCCGAATTTCGATCAGAACGGAAACAATTCTGATAGCCTGACCCGCTATGTCATTGAAGATGCCACTACCATCCCTGTTCCCTGGAGGCAAAATTTCAATAACTCCGGTTCTCTTGATCCCTGGCAGACAGTCAATCCCGAATCGGATGCTGAGGCTTGGTCTATTGCCTCAATTACTTCAGGAGAAGGGCCTAATAACGCAGCAGCACTTACAACAAAAAGTAACAATCAAACCTATTGGCTGGGGACACCGGTTTTTGACCTTTCGGTGAGCCATCAAGCCAGTATATTCTTTGATTTAGCGGCGGGACAGGTTAGCCCTACTACCACGTTGAGCCTGCTGGCCAGTGCCAATGGGGGAAATGGGTACTCAGAAGTATGGGCTGTGAGTGGAGCAGAACTTTCTACGGTCTCCGTGGGAGAAGCCAATCCAAACAGTCCAGGGGATTATGTCAGGAAATTCATCAATCTCAGTGATTTTGCCGGGACAGGAAAGACTAAGGTAAGATTGGCATTTGTAGTGGAAGGTGGGGACCAATCCGATTCACCTGTTTATCTGGATAATATCGAACTCTTCTTAAACGCGAATCCCGAGCCGGTTATACCGGCAGTAGGTATGTCGCTATTGTATCCTAATCCGGCCCGGGAAGTAGTTAATATCGCTTTCAATCTGCCTGATTTTGAAGATGTGACCATTCAGGTGATCTCAAGTACGGGGGCGATAATCCATGAGGTTGAATATCCGGCTACGCTAAACCAGACTTATTCATTCAGCACCCAGCTCTTTTCCAAGGGTGTATTTATCGTGAAAATATCCAGCAATACAATACGGGAAACCAGAAGGTTGATCATTAACTAATGTGATTATCCTCAATGATGACGGTGTCCCTATTCTGTTTGGTTTACCGCCCGCTTGAGCGAAGTAACCTTGAGCCCATGTTTTTAGGATCCATGATGCTTTTATTGTTTTACTGGCAGAAAAGCGGAAATACAGAGTATTTAATCAAAAATAAGCCGAAGCAACCCTCTTCGGCTTATTTTTTGCCTATGGATTTCATCGGTTTTAGCGTAGTCCTTCTTTGTAAGGATTGAATTCCCTCTTATCTTTAACTATTAAAATTTCTCAGGTATTTCATCCAACATCCCTTTTGAAAAAGATATTAATTAACCTCCTTGTGATTATCGGAATTTCCCTTTTACTGGGGTTCCTTTTTTTGAAAATATACCTTCCTATGTACACAAATCATGGGGAGTCGGTCTCAGTTCCTGATCTATCCGGCTATACCTACGACGAAGGTGTTGAAATTTTAGAACGGGCAAACTTACAGTATGAAGTTTCGCTCGATTCAGGGTTCAATACAGATCTTAAGACTTTTGCTATTCTGAAGCAAATCCCGGAAGCAAATTCCCAGGTAAAGAGCGGTAAAAAGGTTTACCTTACCTTAAATGCAAAGAATCCTCCGATGCTAAAAATGCCAAATCTGGTCAATACTCACCTGAAGAACGTACAGGAGATTTTGGCCAATATGGGATTAGAGCGGGGCGATATCGTTTATGTGCCGGATATTGCGAGCAACGTAGTGTTAGAGCAAAAATATAGAGGTGTTAATGTCCCAGAAGGATTCGAGATCCCTAAAGGAGCAAGAGTCGATCTGGTAGTAGGTGATGGAATGGGCAATCAAATCCTGGCGGTACCTGACCTGAAAGGCATGGATGAAGTCGAGGCTGAATTCCTGATCTTGGGATCTAGCTTAAGAGTCGGCAATAAATACTATCTTGACACAGATTCTGTGAGTGCAGGACAGGTTTTGAGACAAACTCCACAGCCTTCCACCCAAGTGAAAACCGGTGAATTGATTGATCTTTGGATAGCTAAGGATAATTTTTAAGCTACATGCTAAAAAAGCTCCATATTCTTCGACTGGCCGGGCTGATTGCAGCTCTTGCCACATCGACACTGGCCTATGGTCAATTAGTGGAGTTTGCTCCTATTCAGCATCAAAAAATAAAAGCCCATAGTCTCCAGGAACAGAATTCACGGATTTTAGAAGGTAATACTCTTCCCTTTTGGGATGATTTTTCCCAGGGAATAGACACCTTGAAATGGACTGTTTCAGGGGCTTCCTACACAGAAACCATTGGGATAAATGCCCCATCAATAGGAATGGTACTGCTGGATGGAGTGGATGCAAATGGCAATCCTTACTCTTTATCGCAGCGTGATCAGGGAGAAACGGATTACCTTACTTCCAAACCTTTTGACCTGGGTACTTTGAACCCGTCCGACAGTGAAAGTCTTTATTTAAGCTTCTTTTGGGAAGCTGCGGGAAGAGCCGAACTTCCGGATGAAAGTGATCAGCTAACTTTACAGATTCTGGATCCTGAAGGTAGTTGGATGACTGTCTGGAGCCAGCTCGGCGGTGTGGAACTTGATAAGGACACCTTCACCCAGGAAACCATCCAGATTATCCCGGCGTGGCAGCATGCAGCATTCCAGTTTCGGTTCTTTGCCCAAGGCAGACAATCTGGCCCATTTGACAGTTGGTTGATAGACTACATCTACCTAAACGATGGCCGTACCGCCACTGATCTGGACTACCTTGACCGAAGCCTGACACGGACAAACGAATTACGGATCGGGAATTATGGAGCCTATCCATTTGCCCTGTTGGAAGCAAATCAAGAAGGGCTGTGGAGCACTGTGAAAAATGAATTCTATAATCTGGAAAATCGCTTTCGCGCTATGGAGTATTCCATAGTCATCAGCGACTCTTCTACACCTACCCCCATCAATCTCAACACCCCCTTCAATCCCGTTCCCAATGCACTGGAGCGTAGGGTATTTGAAAGCAGGGAAGTTGATGAAATCCCTGTCCCGAAGAATGAGACTACCCTGGAGATTATCTCTGCAATTACCTCAGGGGACGGATTGCTTTACGAAGTCGTGGAAGGGGATACAACTTTTTTCACCACAGTAAATTATGAGTTGAATGATACGGTGAGGACATCATTCCCCCTTTTGGACTTTTTTGCCTATGACAATGGTTCTGCTGATTATGCTGCCGGGATCAATCAACGCTCCGGGCAGCTGGCTGTGCACTATAACACACCGGAAGAAGTTTACCTCAAGGGAATTTCTATCAATTTCACCAACCCAAAGCAAGCCAATCAGGCGGTGGATATCAATGTATGGAAAGAGTTGGACAAGCCCCCGATTTTCACCAGGGAAGATCTCATTGCCGTGAAGGAAGCAGGGCAAGAGTTTCTTTATTATTCCCTTGACACCAATCTGAAAGTGGACGGAGATTTTTATATAGGCTTCACCCAATTCACCAATGATTTCCTCCATGTGGGGCTGGATAAGGTTAATGACACTGGGGACAAACTGTTTTACAACGTAGTAGGCACCTGGGTCCAAAATGAGGAAATCCGTGGTTCGCTGATGATCAGGCCGCACATCAGCATGGATGCGCCTTTTGAAGAGGTGCCGGCAGAAGAGGGAGGCATCAGGATTTATCCCAATCCTGTAGAGACGCTACTCAACCTTGAAGGGGAATTTAGTGAAGCCAGAGTCTTTGATTCTTTCGGAAGAGAGATTTTTCTTGAGCGTCAACTTTCATCCAAGGGAGAAATTGTTAATTTTAATGGACAGCGTCCCGGGATATATGTGCTCAACCTGACCACTGAATCCGGAATGCAATCGTATAGAGTTTTAGTTAAATAAGCATATGGAAGACATAACTGTAGAAGACCTGAAATCCAGATTGGATAACAATGAAAAATTCGTGTTTATAGACGTTCGCGAAGAATGGGAATACGATGATGACAACTTGGGAGCAAAAAATATCCCTTTGGCGGATTTGCCCACCAGACTTGACGAGTTGGAGGAATATAAAGATACTGAAATAGTAGTTCACTGTCGCTCGGGGGCAAGGAGTATGAATGCCAAGAAATTTCTTGAATCCAAGGGATTCTCCAAGGTCCGCAATACCACGGGCGGAATTTTAGCTTACCGTAATTTATAATAGAGACTCCCTACGGGGAGTTTTTTTTATGGCCAGACGGAATCTCGCATGGTAAATAACCATCCCTCTGTGTGTCATTTTCGACATGCTCGATTTGTTTACCTGATTATAAATGGCTCAGGAGAAAAGCAAAGAATGAAAACCACAATTGCCAGTAGGCCCAATAGCTTTCTTTTTCCATCCAGCTCCTTATAGCCTGAGACTTCCGGATGCCTTAATCCCATTATTCTGCCCAGCAAGAAGCCATACAGCAACCAGCCTTGATACCCCTGTATGCCGGGAATGGTATACGCCAGAACATACTGCACGGCAGCAATGCCCAACGCAAGGGTTATCCTGGTCTGCACGCTTAGGCCAGACTTCGTAAAACAGATAAACAGGAACCCTACGTATAATGGAATCCAGAGCATCAAATCCTCTATAGGCGCATAGGGGCTGATTATACCAAGACCTGCATATCCGATGAACAAAATATACGCTACCAGGGAGACCTCTTTATGATGCCTTGGAAAAAGTCCGAAAATCACATGACCTCCGTCCAGCTGACCGATCGGAAGTAAGTTCAACGCTGTGAAAAACAAGGCTAGAAATCCCGCAAACAGATAGGGATAGTGCATCACTTCGGACATGGGCGGCAGGCGTTCAGGATCAGCGAACACTTCTCCCAGCCCCCAGAAAAGCAGGTTATTTCCCAATTCAAAACCAAGCGCCCCTTCTTCCGGAGTATAGTCAGGATCGGCATATTCCGGATGTATAGTATGGATGTAATCCAGTTCTGGTAAAGAGGAAAAACCATATACAAGTACTCCAACAGCAAGCACAAAACCAGCCAGTGGTCCGGCAATGCCTATATCAAAGAATTTCTTTCTGCTGTTGACAAAGCCTTTCATCTGGATCACCGCTCCAAATGTTCCGATGGATGGCATACCTATAAATCCCAACCAGCCGGGAATAAAAAAGGGCAGGGTACATTTCACCTTATGATAAATAGCAGTGAAAAAATGCCCTAGCTCATGAACAAGCAAAATCCCCAGGAAAGGAACGGAGTAGGCCAGCGATTTCCAGAAGTATTCCCAGGTGAGGACACTCTCCGCTACTCCTAAAACTGATTTGCCATAAACCAATTCTGCTCCCGCCAAGGTGGTACAAATCAGTGTAGCGAGAAACAGGATTCCGTGACGTAGGTATTCTTTAGTACTATACATTCTTAAAATAATCGAAAATAACTTCGGGTCCGGTCACATGCACTGCCTGAATCCCCACTGCTTTAGCTCCTTCTACATTGGCTGGTAGATCATCAAAAAATATCACGCGGTCACCTGAAGTGCCTAAGTCAACAAGCATTTTCTCATAGATTTCCAGGGATGGTTTGGACAGGCCCATTTCATGACTGAAGAACACCCAGTCAAAAATCGGATCGAAATTTTCTAACCCATGCTCATTTTTTAAAATACTGTTTACCGCTTGAATATGTATAGAATTGGTATTGCTCAATACGCCTACTTGAAAATTTTCTCTCAATTTCGAAATTAATTCCAGTCTTTCTGAAGGAATTTTCAGCAGCAGATTGTTCCATAATTCATCCACTTTTCCATCACTCCAATCCTGCTGAAAATAGGCTCTGACCTCTTGTCTAAACCTATCCGAATCCATTCTTCCAACCTCATAATCCTTATGAAAATCAGTCAGATAAAAGCCATCTACCTTATGATGAAAGTCGGTGGAGATTTCCTGTTTGATAAGCTGGATAGCCCGCTGGTAATCAATATCAATGATGACATTGCCTAAATCAAAAATCAAAAAGTCAGCATCAGGTGCATTTTTCATTTAGAATATGGGTTGTGTATTTGCATTCAAATATGTAACATTGCAGTCCCAAAACCAAGGTTTAAGGCGAATACAAGCTAAAACCTGAGGTTTTTATAGTAAAGGGCCTATAGCTCATTCGGTTAGAGCAACTGACTCATAATCAGTAGGTGCCTGGTTCGATTCCAGGTGGGCCCACGAAACGTAAAAAACCGCTGATATCAGCGGTTTTTTTTATTTTATCATCCCCCTCTTACTTACAAATCCCATTTTAGGTTTCGTAGGGGATGTCAAAGTAGATCTTATTGCCCATCAATATCCGATGATCAACGATGTTGGCCCAGTAGAAAGGATAAGGATGGCCTCCTTAAAGGAAATTGCCGCCATGAAGTTCAATGCCATCTTCCAAAACGGATCAAGACTTAAAGATTATGTAGATATTTCCTGCTTACTTATTTTAATCCCTCTCCAAAAGCTTTTGATAGCCTACGAGCAAGAATACCCCGACGTAAGCGGTGCAATAGCTCAAAAAGCATTAGTTTATTTTGAAGACATAGATTTCTCTGTTCCTCTTGAGTACATGCCTAAATTTAACCTCAAGTGGAGAGAAATTAAAAGCCAACTCGATAAGGCAGCACAACAACCCAACAATACTATCCAAATAAATCAGAAAAAATACGGGATGAACCGGATCAGGGCAAGACTTAAAAACACCAATCAATCCTGGATTGCCTCCGTTATCCTAGTGTTGAACCTGGTCAAATTGGCCGGGGTGGCACTGGCATGCCTGGGGTTTTCAGCAGGCCCTAAACAACCTTGTAATTCCAACAGAATGGCTGTATCTTTACAATAAATTTACTGCCATGGAGAATTCACTTAAAACAACTCGGTTTAAAACTAGAGATAGCATTAATAAGGCAAAACTCCGAAAAAGGAATATTCGAAAATGGTCTTTAGATGCAGATGGTAAAACATTTACTTGGTCAAATAGGCTTGAAAGGGTCCAAGTGATTCGCGAAGGTATTCCTTATGGTTCATTAGAAATCCTCAGTAAAAAAATAAATAGCCCTGTTAAAGTGGTTCTCAATATTATTGGGGTACCACAAACCACCTATAATAAAAAAAAGAGTAGCCATTCTCTTTTGGATAGCAGAGACAGTGAACTTGTTCTGCGCATATCCGAACTTATTGATTTTGGAATTGACGTTTTCAATAATGAAGAAGAAAAGTTTCAACGATGGTTAAACAAACCCAACCTTTCATTAAGGGGAGTTCCTCCAATAAAATTCTTTGATACAATCAGCGGTATAAACGAGGTAACATTTTGTTTGAACAGAATTGAATACGGGAATTTTGCCTAATGAAACTTTACAGAATTGAACGCAGGAAATATCTTAAAACAACTTTAACGGGGATTGGGGCATCAAAATCAAAAGGTTTCAGATGGAATAGTGAAAACACACGACTTGTATACACAGCAGAGACCAGAGCGCTTGCAATGCTAGAAGTTTCAGTCCATTTAGATATTAGTGAAGATTTACCAAATGACAGATATTTTGTTGAAATAGAAGTACCTGATGATATACCCGCACTTGAAGTAGAATTAGCAGATTTACCCGAAAAATGGGATTCAAAACCACCATTGCTAATAACCCAAATAATTGGGGACGATTTTGTTCTAAATAATGAAGCCGCAGTCCTTAAAGTTCCTAGCTGTATTGTACCTCAGGAATATAATTACCTAATAAATCCTCTTCATCCTGATTTTAAAAGGATTAAAGTGATTCGCCAAACTCAAATGAAATTTGATGAAAGATTAAAAAAATAGAACAATACAGACTATAGTGATCCTAAGGGGACAACCCGCAATATGAATATATTTACTTTGGGACACTACCCCAAAAAGTGATTTGGTTGAAGAAAATTTTCGCTTAAACAGAAACCACCTAAAATGCTACAAAAAGACACTGTATCGTCCTGAAATAGCTTGAACTTTAATATCCCTTTTATAGATTTTTTTTTTGACCCCAAAACCTATTTCTATTTATTTTCGCTCTGTATCTTCTTGCTTGCAATAAAACCTGTTTGGATTTGCCTCATAACTTTTTCAATGGACTGCGATAGATGGAAAAACAGTGGTGGCCAGGCAGATATTCAGGCATTTTTACACTCTGCCAGGTAATCATGATGGATCAAATTCATATTGAATGATGCTCAGAAATAGCGGCTCGAAGTGAGTGGGCAAGGCTAATGTAGCGCATCTTTGCCACCTCATGATTTACGCTAACCTATTCATTTACAGCCAACTAATATAAATCCACTCCAAAACAAATGAAAAATCAAAAAAATGGACTTTTGTTACTTTATGGAAAGGGCATATTATGCGGACAGCTTTTTGGTTAGCTTATCTATCTGCTTTTGTATCAGCTCTTTTTCCTTTTCGGACTTGCAGGTACGGTGTGCCTCTGCCAAATATTTGCCGGCCTGACCTACGTCAACCTCTTTATACAATTCAGCCAAAAGGACATGGTAAAAATGATCTACCTTTAAATCCAGTTTTTTGGCTTCTTTGATTGCAGGCCTGTTCCCATGGAATTTTGAGAATGCCATATCCTGTTTAGGGCCACAACCGGGGAATGGTTCGCTGACAACAATAGATCATACAGTTTCAAAATGCTTTGCCCCTTGTCGGGATTGTCATTATCCACCGTATGCCAATAGGCGATGCTTGCCTCCAGGTAATACGTTGATGTAATTTCCAACATCCTATTAAACAATCCCTTGCACAGCAGGAGATTTAGGACAGTATATGAATAAATCCATGTGCAATATCAGATTAGGCTAAACCAGGCATAGAACTTCTGCCCCTCCTTGCTTTTTACTTTTATCAGCAGCATCCATAAAGGCATAGATTTCCAAGGTTTCAGTATAGTCAACCGGTGAAATGTGGGTTCTAAAGAACCGTGCGATTTGCATTGCCAAGGCTTCATAGCCGTCAAAGGAACCCAGTGTAAGATTGCCCTCTGTTCCGAAGGAAGTCCCACCATACTCATGTACACCTGTACGCATTCCCCTAAAAGTCCCGATTCTTCCATCAGCCCATTTTCCGACCACTATGTCCGCGTCATGGCTATAAATCCTCCTGACAGATTCACATCCGGGTCCCATCACAGTAAAAAGCATTTCCACGCCATGAATCCCATACCAGAACAAGTCACTATGGCTAGCTTCTATTCCTGCCGGACTAAATGTATCACAACCGATAATTTTGCCGATTGCCTTTTCATTCCGAACAGCATTCACATTTTGCTGATAACGCAGGGAAGAGGAAGAAAATACAGGAATTCCCCTGTCCATTGCCTCAGAATAAATCGTTTTGACTTCTTTATAATTAGCCGCAACAGGCTTATCAATAAATAGAGGTTTATTAGCTTTAAAAACCTTTCTTGCCTGCTCGAGGTGAAGGGTCCCATCATTGCTTTCAAGAAGAACGACATCTGTTTCTTCAAGGAGCTCCTCAATGGAATTTGCAATTCTTACTCCCATACCCTGGACAGCCTGTGTATATTCCGGAATCCTCTTCATACTCACTGGGATTTTCCTACTGCCAAAAGGATAAGCTGAAACCACTTTGAATCCCTCAAATTCTTTTTTGGGATTTTCGGCATTAAACAATCCAGTGAATGCCACTGCATGGGAAGTATCCAGACCAATGATACCAATCCTGACCGGAGAATTTCCGAAGTGGGGAATTGAACTTAAGTCCAATCCCGCCCCAACCCCGAAAACCGCAGATTTCTTCAAAAACCTTCTTCTCGATAAATCCATAAAGCCATTATCCTGTACCATACGGGTAACTGATTATAATTAGTATATGCATCAAACACTTGCTTATTACTTACGGCCTGAATGACCAAAGGTCCGTGCCCCTTCGGAAGAAAAGCGTTCCCTGCTTATCCATGACTAGTAAACCTGCTTTATTGGAAAGTTCGGTAATGACCATTGACTCAGGGTCAATCTTGAACAGCTTCTTATTATCTGTTCCATATATGTAGCCATCTGGATGTTGTATGAGAAAAGCACTTCTCCAGATGTGGCTTTTAAACTCTGGAAATTCATACATTTTATGTGTATTGACCACCTTCCTGCCTATCGGGTCGAACTTAAAAAGAGTCCCATCTCCCATCCCCCATATATTACCGTCAGGACCTTTAATAAAACCTGTTAATGCTGAGGCACCTGAAATAGGGACAGTCTGAAAGAGGGTATTTCCGTTTTCCGGATCCCATCCAACCAAAACCGCTTCCGTAGTAGTAGGCTTCACCCCAAGCCCACCGGAAATAGTAGTACCGACCAAAACGTATCCATCAGTATAAATAATACCTGATATAGCCTGTGAGCCAACCGGACTGGGATGACTTTTTAGTTCGTTGCCGTTAAGATCGTAGGTGATTAAGGCGCCCCCAAGTTTACCATATTCAGGGATCATACCAAAAACCACCATCCCCTTTTCAGGGATACTGGCCTGGGCAAATGACCTGCTCTGGTCAAGGATTTGTCCAAGCATTCTAGGATTTCCACCTTTGGGATCCCACGGAAAATTGCTGTCATATTCATAGAATTTACCTTTCGGATAAACCCCAAAATAAATCTTTTCCCCTAGATAGGACATCCCTTCAGTCTGATCCAATCCCGGCAGAAATCTATGCTCTCCGCTTATTGGATTATAGGTAGCATTTCCCCCTGCCAGGTATCCACCAGACCAAATGTTCCCATCCGGACCATACATTAAAGACTGAATCGGAATAGGTTGACCTGGCACCTTTAATTTAGTCTTGTCCAGCCGCCTGGTTTTCGGGTCATATTTAATCAGATTCTTACCGGAGGTCAATGCATATACTTCCCCTTTTGTTCCCACGCTGAAAGCGTTGGCCGTACCAACGTCTTCTCCCAAAACCTCGGCATTAGCTTCCGGAAAGGCGGGGTTAAAGTTTTTTAAAGAACCCCCTGAAGTGTAATAAACGGCATCCCCACCAGGAACCCCTGTAATTGCGCGCATGTCCATCTTTTTTATTTCCTGTTCAAATTCCCCTGATCTCAGATTATAAACCAGCGTCACACTGCCATTGGTCAGCAAAACGAATAACCTGTCTTCCCCGTCTATGCCAGGAACGATTTCCAGCCCATACACGAATTCATAGTCTTGGTATTTTTCTGGAAGAATATCCCTCTTTTCCCCTGTTTTGGGATTGATTTCAATCAGATGTGCATTGGAACCCACTCCGGCATAAACCATTTCAGTTTTAGGGTAATAGGCTATGCTTCTCACATAATTCTCATCTTCGACCAAAGGTCCCTTACCTACATCGGAAAATCCATCGGCGGGATGGTACCTAAACACCCGACATCCGGGATAAGTAGCCCCGAAAACCTCAGCATCTTTGCCTGCCGTAAGATTCCACAGGTAAGTCTCCCCTTCGAGTGCCACCCCCAGATCCTTCACTTCCGCGGTTCCGGGTTTATGGGAAAACATCGTACCATCAGCTCCGGGGACATAAAGTGTACCATCTGAAGCCTGGGCCATATCCCATGCACCATCTGCCTCTCCCAAAGGAAGATCTGTGAGTAAGTCTTTGGTTTCAACATCATAGCCAAGCAGGTGGGCAGGTTCCCCCCTTACCACCGTATAAACCAATTCCCTACCCTCCTCATCCTTTACAAAAGCACTGCCCTGTATCATTGAGGCAAATAATTGGGGACCATGATTTTTAAACTGGGTTGTATCCACCTGGCAAACCCCAGGTATAGCCGGAAACAGAAGAATAAATAGCGCAGCGGGTTTTAAAAGTGATTTCATTAGTTTAGAATTTATCGTTGAGTAAAAACTCCCTTACAAATGAGTCATCATTCAGGGCAGGATAATCTTGATGTACACGCTGGATTTCTTCCAACTGACCCGCAGATAAGCGCTCATCTGGATTTAGACAATGCGTGGTGCCGAGCAGGCCTTGGTGTTTAAGCATGGTATGCATACCCGGAATACAGCCATGAAACTGATGGGATGGGTCAAACATAGCTGCGTTTACATCCGTAACAGCAACACCTTTGGAGAGGAGTCTTGCCCAGTCCTCACCACTTCCCTGGGCTTTGCAATGCCTGACTTCTTCCAAGAGGCTTACTGCCTTTTGGGTCCATACTGCCCAATGTCCCAGCAGTCCTCCCACAAAACCTTTTTCAACCAGCTTCCCGGAAACGGTAAACTTATAGTCGGTCAATAAATCCGCTACGATATTATCGTCATTGCCGGTGTACATGGCAATATCATCTACCCTTGAACTGTTGCATACAGCCCGCATCACATCCAAGGTCTGATAGCGGTTGAATGAAGCACATTTTATTGCCACCACATTGTTGATTTCAGCGAACTGTCTCCAGAAACCATAACTGAAAACCCGTCCTCCAACTGAGGGCTGCAGGTAAAATCCAAAAACAGGAATCACAGCAGCCACCTGGCGCACCCTATCCAATAGTTCCTTTTCTGTCCAGCCCTGCAACCCTCCCATACTGAGCAATCCCAGTTCATAGCCGTATCCCAAAGCCATTTTCGCCTCAGATACCGCCTGCCTGGTTTTTCCACAGATACCAGCAATTTTCAGGAAAGGACGGTCCGGAATTGCTCCATCAATCTCCTCTGATGCCCATTTTAGCACTGTTTCGTACAGGTTGTGTCTGGGATCCCGTATTTCAAATTGGGTAGAATGCACGCCTACTGCGATTCCTCCTACCCCGCTGGCTATATAATACCTAGTCAGTTGCCTTTGCCTTCGCTCATCAATGGATCTGTCCTGGTCTAAAGCGAGTGGATGTGCAGGAATTACGGTTCCTCGAAGCAGATGTTGATACAATTCTTTGCTTAATTCCTTCATCAAAACCTCCCTCCTCTCTGCTGAAAATGTGTAGGCTTACCAAAGTCATCACCACCTTGAAGCAGCCAGTTGGCAGTGATTTCCACCATCTCCCCCGGAGTGGTTTTAGGATAACCGAACAAGCGGTGGCATTCTGAAGCATTGCTCAACAATGCAGTCCCAACAGGCTCATTGATGAACTTCGGCACTTTGTTGAAAATTGTTCCAAACTCCGAGGCAATCCAGTGAAGGGAAAGAATTTCCGGCCCGGTAACATTCAGCAGTTTTGCAGGTGCGGTGGTGTGCAAAAGCGCTCTTAGTGCTATTTCATTGGCATCTTTTTGCCAGATAACATTCACATTAGCGGTACTTAGATCAATTTCCTTTTCGTGGAAAACAGCTTTGGCCATTTCCAGCAAAATCCCATACCGAAAGTCCACCGCATAGTTTAGCCTATAGATCAACATAGGCGTTTTGTTTGCTTTAGAGAAATACTCAAAAACCCTTTCCCTTCCTAGGCAGGACTGTGCATATTCCCCTATAGGCTCCGGTGCGGTCTTCTCTGTTGCCCCGCCTGAAGAGATAGGCACAAAGGGCAGCACATTTCCTGATGAAAACACGACCAGCCTTGAATTTTTGAATTTCTCCGAAACCCTCCCCGGTAAATAGGCATTCATTGCCCAGGTAAATCCCTCATTCCCTGTGGTTCCAAATTTGTGGCCTGCCAGGTAAATAATATTCTGCACCTGGGGCAACTTCCGGAGTTCGCCATCATTGAGCAGGTCACAGGAAATAGTTTCAACCCCTGCATCTTGTAATGACTTCATTGCCCCTGCATCTGAAAACCTGGATACACCATATACCCGTTTCTCCAATCCTGCGGCTTTAATGGCATCTACGGCAAGCTTACCCATGCTTGGCCCCATTTTTCCTCCTATTCCCAGCAACATGATATCCCCTTCTACCCGGGCCATATCTTCAATCAGTGCCTCTGATGGAATAGTCAGTTCTTTTTCTATTTCCCTTAAATTTTTCATTGTTATCGGTTTATATTTTTATTCTAGTTGATAAAAAGTGCCTTGAAATTCCAGCTGGCCAAAGCGATCAGCAGCAGCAGGCCGATTCCGCCTGAGGCCTTTGCAAAAGGGGTATTGGCCCGCTCCCCCATTAGCTGCCTGTCATTGGCAACCACATACATGGCTCCCCCGATGAAAGGGACAAGGAAAATGGTCACACTTTGGGCAAAGATGATCAGCTCCAGAGGGAGCTTGCCAAAAGCCAGTGAGATGCCTGCGCCACAGACCATGACCAGGGCGATCAAGCTTCTGACCTTTCCCGAGCTCAATCCGCTGCCAAACCCCATGGCGTCGCCCAACAAACTTCCCCCGACTGTGGCATTTCCAATAAGTGATGAAAATGAGGCACCGAACAGGCCGGCCAAGAACAGATAAGCTGCGGCTGAACCGAACAGTGGCTCCAGAGCTTTGGACATTTCAGACGCCGAATTGACCTGGATTCCCTGTGGGTATAAAATCGCGGCTGCGCAAATGATCACCACAGCACTCATCAACCCCAACAGGACAATTCCTGTGATACTGGTATTTTTGTCAGTATTTCCTCCTTTGCTCTTGTTTCTCTCCTGGACGAGATAGGATTGGTAAAATGCCCCCACAATTGAAAAGCATGAAGCAACAAAAGCAATCATAATAGCTTCCGAACCAATAGGAACATTGGGAACCAATCCACTGCCGATGGCTGAGAAATCCGGTTTAATCAATACCGCAGTGGTCAGGAATGAAAGCAGCATCAAACCGACCAGACCAATCATCAACTTTTCCAGCGTCTTATAAAAACTCCTGAAAAACAACAAGCTCATCCCAACCAGGTTAAACACTAAAACCCAAACCCAGCTGGAAGTTCCGGTTGCTTCCGCAACAGCGATACCCACCCCTATGGAGTTCCCCGCCTGAAAGGAGGTAGTTACCAAGAACACACCCATCCCTATGGTGATCCCTACTGTCCTGCCCCACTTTTTTCTTATCTGGGACAGTAAGGTCTCCTGGCTGCTCAGGCCGATCCTTGCCCCCATATCGGTAAAAACCAGCATAAAAAATATAGCCACCACGACCAACCATAAGGTGCTATACCCATATAAGGCCCCCAATTTTGAAGTAATGGTCATCTTGCTAGGCCCGAAGACCAAGGCCGCAGTGATGATACCCGGACCAAGGCTCTTGAGCCCACTGATCATTTTTTCCACCTGTTTGCTCATCTGTTTTGTTCAATAAAATCCGGATCGATTCTTTGCATATTTTCTGACCATTCACCACGGACATAATTGAGGATTTCAGCTACTTGCCTGTTGTCCAAAAACGCAAAGCTTGGCATCTGTTGCCCGCTCTCGGAGGATTCTGAGCCCTTCAGCACGAGTCCAACCAAAGCGGAAGGGTCTCCCGTGATCAATCGGGAGTCTTTTAAGGAAGGGAATATCTCAGGAATACCACTTCCATCCTCCTTGTGACAGGAAGCACAGTAACTTAAGTAGAGCTCACTGCCACTCAACAATGGCCCTTGTTGTGCTTTCACCGGGCTGAGCGGCGAGGTAGATGTTTCGTCCGAACGGCTTATTTTTAAGATTTTGTCATCGCCGTCCAAGGGAAACCCGGGCTGGGGATTCCAGTCGAGGTTACTGGTGCTCAGATAGATTTCCCCCTCACTACCTGTCACGATATCTCGAAGCCTACCATAGCGGTTTTCAAACAGAATTTCTTCTGAGATGATATCGTCCCCTTTTTCGTTTAATGAAAGTACTCTGAGGCTCTTCCCCTTTAGGGTAGTCAACAATAAAGAATTAGTCCATTCCGGTATAGCCTTGTTCCCATAATAAGTCAATCCTGCAGGGGCGATTACCGGCGTCCAGGAACGCAAAGGCTCTAACGTGTTATGTATGCGGGCAAAATCCCGCTCCTCATCCAGATCCTCTTTTCCCTCTATGTTAGGCCAGCCATAATTTCCGCCCTTCCGGATCAGGTTTACCTCATCTTCAATTGCATCTCCATGTTCAGAGGTATAGAGCATTCCATTGGAAGAAAACACCAGCCCCTGCATATTCCTAAATCCCATCGACCACACATAGCTATTGGGATTAGGGTTGTCCTTAGGAATGCTTCCATCTTGATTGATTCTAAGGATTTTCCCGTTCAGGGATTGGGGATTCTGTGCATTCGAGAAATCATGTATATCCCCGGTAGCCCAATACAATTTATTATCCGGTCCAAAATCCAGTCTAGAGCCATTGTGGGATGTCCCACCTTCGATTTCCAATAGTACAAATGGTTGGATTAGCGTATCGTTATGGTATGTATATCGAATGAGACGGCTAACAATCCCACTGCCTTGTTTTAAAGTATAGTTGAGGTAAACATGTGGAAATCCCATGAAATCAGGATGTACTGTCATCCCCAATAAGCCAGAGGTTCGCTCTTGCCAGACATCAGGAAGCGTCAAAAGATGTTTCAAAGAACCTGTCTTTAGGTTCATCAGGGAAACTTTGCCCTTTTGTTCAGCGATCCACAAATTCCCAAGTCCGTCAACCTCCAGGTCCCAAGGGACCTCCAGCCCAGAGGCCAGCACCTCTACTTTCAGACGCGATGAATCCAGATAAACCATATCAAGACGATCCAGTTCACGATCCTTCTCCTGCCTGCAGCCCGTTAACAGGTACAGACCCAGCAATACTCTCCCCAGTACCGACCTGTTAATTTCCATGGACATTAAAGATTAGTTCAGGTTTGGAAAACTGTCCATCCATATGTGCGGGAAGCCTATAGACATTTCCAGAACGGTCAGAAAAATAGAGTGTAGAAACTGATTTTTCCCGTCCATGCCCATCGGCCCAAAAGGCATAAAACCCCTCATTGGCATTCACTGGTTTCCGGGCATAGGAATGATTGTGGCTACTGTTACGGGTGAGCTTTCTACTGGTCCAGTTTTTACCTTGGTCTACACTGGTCCAGAGCACCATCTCACCTCCGGTGTTATATTTTTGAGGACCAGCGTCAGTGGGCCCAATTATCCTCCATGTCCCCTGGCTATCAATGTAAAGGGATCCCATATCGTAATTATTATCAGAGGAAGTTACTGGCAGGATTTCCCACTCATTACCGGTAAATCTTGCTGTATGCCAGGTTCTTGGTCCATTTTCAGGTCCAGCTTCATACCCCTTACTGGTCAGGTATAGAATCACAGGCCTATTTTGGCTATCAAATTCCAGGTCATTGATGTAAACCAATAATCCCTCGGACTGGTAATCCCTCACCAATGCCATATTTTGAACATCCTTAAGAGGAATAGTTAGCCGATCACCACTTGCATTTGTCCAGATTTCCCCAAAATCATCCGTCTGCAGGTAATATAGATTCGTCCTATAGTTGAGCCCATTGCCCTCCTTGACGAAAGGGTGAAAATTAAAGGATGTCCCAAGCAGGTTACCTGACTGCCCACTGGTCTGATAGTGCCCCTCCTCAATCCTGGCAATATCCTGCCACTCAGAATACGAGCTCCCATCCGTGCTGGTCATAAAACCAATCGTTCTTCTGGGCTTTTCCTGCTGTCCGGGTATCACTCCGGTCTGGTAATGGGTGAATAAATTGATGAATCCCTTGTCGGGTTGATACCAACTTTGGAGATAGGAAAAATTATCCATTGGGACTGTTTCGCCCTGCTCGATTTTAGTGGCAAACACAGCTTCAAACTCAGAAATATCATAGGGTTGTGTGCTCTTGTGGATATAAGAAGGCCGCAATGTTCCATTAGATGTAGAGAAAATCCAGATATAGCCCTCCTTGTCAATGTTCATGACAGGGTTGTCATGGGCATTATCCGTTTGTTTATCCATGACCAGTGTTGGTCTGGGAACCTGACCTGTCGTATGGTCAAAGTAGGACACCATGTGGTATAGGGTTTTCCCCTCCGAATCTGCTCCCCCATAGCAAAAAAAAGTCTTGTTTACCTTTTCTGCATACACCGAAAAGGGGTAATGATTTGCCGGATAGGTAGCTAAACCGCCACCGTATTTATAGATATACTCATTTTCAGAGGGCTCATTGCTATACCAAATCCCGCTGTACCCCGTTTCTTTCAGGTTGGGCGTACTTATAGATTGGGCAAGTGAAGTGTTTACCAGGAGGATGATAATAAGACAGCATACCCCCGATCTGTGTAGTAGAGTTGACATTTGATAGTTTTCTTAATTCACTGATTTTCCTTATCTCAAATCAGCACATGGTAGCAAAGAATCCCCAGCCACCCCAAAAATCTGGGGTGGTAGCTAGAGAATAGAGATATGGATAGTAGTTTTTCCGGATCAATATCCCGGATTCTGTACGATCAGACCGGGATTAATATCTATCTGACTTTGAGGTATCGGAAATAACAAGTGGTGGGCTTGGATACCTTTTGAGGAAAGTACATTCAATGCCTCATCAGTCCTGACCAGATCAAACCAGCGGTGTCCCTCAAAGGCAAGTTCCACTCTTCGCTCATTGGCAACTGCCGCTCTGAAATCCTGCTGGGTGGCCAACACGTATGCGGGGTCTGGGCCTGAACTACTCATCATAGGTAGGCCTGCTCTTGACCGGATCTGGTTGAGCAGTAAAAAGGCCTCCCCATCCGGCTGAAAGGAAATCTCATTGAGCGCTTCGGCATACATCAGTAACACATCGGCATAGCGTAAAACTATCCAGTTATTGTCACTGTCCAGGTAAGCGGCAGGAGTTCCCGAATACTTCAGGATAAAATTATGTTCCACTTCATCCCCGTTTAGCTGATAGGAAGTGGCCATTGAAAATTCTTTTCTGGCATCCCCAATGCTGTAGGCAGCTTCCATATCCGCGGTAGGAATATTCTGCCCCAATGGATTGCCAACGGAGACCACTGCCTTTCCTGATCCTATTGGGGCAAACTGATTGGTAAAGGGACTTCCTTCCCCGTTTGAACTGCTACTAAACTGTACTTCAAAGATGGATTCAGCATTATTTTCATTCGTTGGCCCGAAAATATCCCCGTAAGAGTCCATTAACCGATAGCCAGTTTCCCCTGAAGCATCGGTTAATTCCCTGAGTTTTTGTGAAGCAGCCGTCCACTCTTTTCTGGTAAGATAAACTTTACCCAGTAAGGCCATGGCGGCGCCTCGTGTTGCCCTGCCCACGTCAGCATTGCCATAAGAGAAAGGAAGACTTGCTTCGGCATCACCCAAATCAGCTATAATCTGTTCATATACTTCCTGTTTAGGATTTCTGCCGAAAGTATAGCCTTGCTCAGGATTGGTAATCACCTGTAACACCAAAGGAACATCCCCATAGATCCTGACCAGGTTAAAATACAACAAAGCCCGAAGGAATTTGGCCTCGCCTGTGTAGCGTGCTTTGAGTGCGTCATCCATTTCTACAGAGGCGATTTTATCAATTACAATATTTGCGGCCTGGATTCCCTGATAATGCGCATTCCAGGTAGTGCTGCTGATGGAATTGACCGCGTCATTGGTGAAGTCATCCACAGCCTGCAGGTTTGCGCCAGCATTAGGGTTTGTGATTTCAGTATTGTCTGATCTGAGCTCCCCGATTACGTGCATGGAAGAGTAATAGGTTCCACCATATTGGAGCGACCCGTAAACTGCCGTAAGGGCATTTTCCAAATCAGAAGCGGTCTTGTAAAAATTAGTACTGTTTCCCTGGGAAATAGGTGCCAAATCCAGGAAATCACTGTTGCATGCGCTGAGTCCCATCAGGAGCAAAGCACCAACCAATTTATATTTTAGTTTGTTATTCATAAGATAATCCGTTTAGAAGCCAATAGTTAAACCCAACATGTATGTCCTCGCCAGAGGATATCCACCGGCATCAACACCTGGCACAAGTGGGTTTCCTCCCTGTGCCGAAACTTCTGGGTTGAATCCCTCATATTTGGTAAAGGTGTAGGCATTTTGAACGGTGAAATTCAACCGTGCATTGGAAACCTTTATACGCTCCAGAATAGTTGCCGGGAAGGTATATCCTATAGTAATGTTTCTGATCCTTAAGAATGATCCGTCCTCTACAAACTGCGAAGTCACGTTGTTTACCACATTACTTCCTGCGTAGGCATTAAAATTCCTATCAATCATCGGTGAGGTCCCATCTCCCCGATCAGTCTCGGATTTCCATCCATTTGACGCACTTCGAAGGACATTGTAAGACCCGGCATAATTGCCATAATATCTTCTGGCCAGGTTGAGTACCTCAAATCCCTGTACCCCTTGCAGGGTAAAAGAAAAATCCACATTCCGGAATGAAAACCTATTTGTCATCCCATAGGTAAAATCAGGAAAAGGATCCCCTAAAATCGTTCTGTCATCAGTATTGATAATCCCGTCACCATTGATATCGGCAAATTTCAATCTCCCCGGAATGGACTGAACAGTTCCATCGCCGTTCAATACTACCGCACTGTTTTCAACATCTTCCTGATTTTGATAAACGCCGATTACCTGATAACCATAAAAACTTCCCGGGACAGAACCGATCTGTGTAATATGTGTTGGTGAAGAGGAGGAAGTTGCCTGTCTGGAAATAATCGGCGACCCGTCTGGGCCCAATGCCATCACCTCAATCTGATTAAAAGCAATATTAAAATCTGTTGTCCAGGTAAAATCAGACACCAGGTTTCTGCTGGTCAGGGTAAATTCTATCCCCTTGTTCTTAATCTCCCCGATATTCTGCAGTGCATTGGTATACCCAGTAAGGGTTGGCACCGGAACATTCAACAATAAATCAGAAGTACGTTTGATGTAATAATCTGCTGCCAGGTAAATCCTATTTTGGAATACACCTGACTCCAACCCAAAATCCAGCTGTTTGTTTTTCTCCCATCCCAACGTGGAGTTGGGTACATTCGCCAATCTTATTCCGTTGCTGATGCTGGTACCCAGTGGATAATTCTCTATGGCCGTAAGACCGATTGCGCCATAGTTTGAAATAAAATTATTACCTGTAAGACCGTAACTGGCCCGCAGCCTAAGTTCCGACAACCAGCTTACCTGGTTCAGAAAATCCTCTTCAGAAAGTCTCCATCCAAGTGATAGGGAGGGAAATGCCCCCCATCTGTTATCTGATCCGAACCTGGATGAACCATCCTGTCGGAAAGTTGCCGTTAAAAGATAACGGTCATCATAATTGTAATTCAATCGTGCAAGAAAGGACAACAATGACCACTCTTCCTCGGTATTGAGCGCCCGGGTTATCAATCCTGCAGCATTTGTTGTTTTAATATTGTCATTCGCAAAATTTGTTCCTGTGATCTGACTGGCCTCGAGTTTCTCTTTTTGGATAGTATATCCAAGAACGGCATCAAAAGTATGTTTGCCCAACGTTTTCCCATAGCTTAGCGTAAATTCTGAAAGCCAGTTTACCGTCTGTGCCGTATTATTGGATCCCACCGCAGGCCGTGTAAGATTGACACTGTTTGGATTGATAATGGAAGAGCTGAAAATATCCTCTCTAAAGCTTCGAATATCAGTACCTACCAAAGCTTTGAACTTAAGATCATCGATCAGACTAATTTCTGTGAATGCCGTGCCCAGCAATCTCAGGTTTTTTTGCTGATGAAAATATTCCCGGGCTATTTTGACCGGGTTGTCAACCTCCGAGGTACCAATTCCCTGTCCGGTTATTTTGGTATAGTTGCCATCTGAATCGTAGGGGGTCAAATGAGGACCTGCCGTGATTGCAGACTGGATTATCCCTCCCCCCTGCCAGTTTCCTTCGGCCAGTGACTGGTTGGAAAAAGTATAGGATGGAGTAATGTTCACACCCACTTTTACCCGCTCATTCATCTGGGATTCCACGTTTACCCTAAAGGAGTACCGTTTCAAATCAGAATTTATGATCACCCCTTCTTGCTCCAAATATCCTGCGGATACGAAATACCTGGTTTTTGCATTTCCCCCAGAAAAGTTAAGGCGGTAATCGCTCATACGTGCGGTCCGGAAAATAGCATCTTGCCAGTTTGTGCCTTCGCCCAGACTTTGTGGATTTTCAAACCCCTCAGGAATCAGGTACATGACATTCTGAATTCTATTAGCGTTGGGATCTGAGGCAGATCTGCCTGGTCCAGAATTCACCCATGCATTATTTCTGGCTTCATTGATATAAGTTGCAAACTCGGATGCATTCAGCACATCCAATGTCTTTTCTACCTGCTGAAACCCGGAACTCACATTCAACTCAATTTTTGCCTGTCCTTCCTTTCCCGATTTTGTTGTGATCAGCACCACGCCATTGGATCCCCTTGAGCCATAAATAGCAGTGGCAGAAGCGTCTTTTAATACCTGGATATTATCAATGTCTGCAGGATTAATGGTATTGAGCGGGTTATTCCGCTGATCAAAATCATTGGTTACCGGAAATCCATCAACAACATATAAAGGCTCGTTACCGGCACTTAATGAACCTGCCCCCCGGATACGGACAGAAGCCCCTCCACCGGGAGCGCCTGTTGCCTGGGTTACCACCACACCTGCCAATCTACCGGCGATTGCCTGGTCAATGCTTACTACCGGCTGATCCTTGAGTTCCTCGGATTCTATGGCGCTGACTGCTCCGGTAATGTCTTTCTTTTTAACGGTACCGTACCCAACCACTACAAATTCATCCAGGGAATTCTCCTCCTCCACCATTACCACCTCCAGTACAAAATCCGAATTGACCAGGATTTCTTTTCGTTCATAACCGATAAATGAAAACAGCAGAGTCTGTCCCGGATCAACCTCTATCGAGAAGCTGCCATCCAGTTCGGTCACGGTTCCTTCGCTTGTACCCTTCACCAAAACAGAAACACCGGGCATTGGCACACCAAACGAATCTTTTACCGTACCCCTAATAATCTCTCCATCTGATCTCTTCACAAACAAAGAATTATCCTGGGTTGGTTTTCTGATCACACTGATCGCATTATTAACCTGTTTGAACCTAAGTTCTGTCTGTGAAGCGATGTAATACAGGTGATTTTCTACGCTTTCATATTCTTCTAAATAAGAAATAGCCGAGTCTGGCCTGATCGCCTCATAGGTATAAAAGAATTTGAATTCCGTCTTTTTCTCAATTTCATTAAAAAACTTGACCAAAGACCTGGGATGTTTTTCCAGTTTTAGAAACACTTTATCAATACTTTTTACCTGTGCTTTTGAGGTGTTGGCCAATAGTGGATTGATAGAAATGCAGAGCAGGGCAATCCCTCTGGCCAGTAGCTTAATAGACATGACTATTAATGGTAATATTTTTTTCATATGTTTGGATGGTAAGTTGAAACATGATAATTCCCCAGACGACAGTTGCAAATCTTCTGAACGGGGCAATGTGTTTTGATTTCAGCAGGAGCGTATTCGCAGTACGTTCCTGTTTTTTTCCCTACTTAAATTTTTTCATAGGCCAGTCAGTTTAGTTTAATCAGTACCTTTTTATCGTTTAATTCATAGCTGAAATTCATGGATTCGCCCAGCACGGTCAAGACATTCCTTAGGCTTTCGTTCGAATCAAAAGTCCCGCGGGCAAGTAGCTTTGTCCCGCTTCCCTGCACAGTAATTTCTACATCATACCACCTTTCGAGTATGGCGGTCAATTGATCAAAGCCGGTATCGTTTAATTTCAAAACCCCTTGGGTCCACAATATCATATCTAGGGCATCTACCGTCTTCTTGTTCAGGTTTTCATCGAATTTGGAAAGAACTGATTCCTCACCGGGAATAAGCTGTATAGCTTTTCCTTTCCCTTTCTGCCTCAATTCTACCTTCCCAGTCAGCAGGGTGACAGCTACTTTATCGTCAGGTTCAAAAGTGGATATATTGAAAGAGGTCCCTAAAGCGGTGGTAACAATACCATTGGACTCCACCTTAAAAGGATGTTCAGTATCTTTCGTCACTTCAAAAAAGCCTTCCCCTTCCAAAGAAACTGATCTGTCCCGTTGAAAATCAGCCGGATAAACCAGCTTGCTTTCTGAATTTAAAAACACGGTGGATCCATCCGGCAGGGTAATCCTGGTTTTCTTACCAGCAGGATTGTAATGCGTGATTAATTTGGTATCCAATAGCAGTTCTTGCTCTTGATCGGCTTTATATTTATCCCGGTTGACAAAAAACAGGGTTGATAGACCAATTGCAATAAACACGGCAGCTGCCCGGGTCCAAGGAAGCCAGTTTCTCTTTCGGATGCTGTCCCGCTGAACATAGGGACGTGCATAATTGGACTTGTTATGGTTTAATTTTTCCCACAAAGCCTTATTGTCCCAATTATACTCCCCTGATTTTAATTTGTCTGACCACAATTGAATCATGTCGGCAGTCAAGAATTCCTCTGCCTCTTTGCTTTCTAAAAAGTCCAGAAATTCCTGGGCTTCCTCCTTTGTAAGGTTTCCTTCAAAAAAATCCTTTATTCTTTTATGATGGTTCATTTTGTCTTTGTTCTACAGTATATACCATCAGCAGGTAATTTATACTCAAGACAAATCAAAAAAAAAATCAGGGAATTCGTAATTTACCCTAAAATTGAACTGGATTACACCATTAAAAACGAATCAAGTATTGCATTTATAGCGATTACCCAAACGCTTTTGGAAACAATTTCTAATTTATCGAGTCCTTCCTTAAACAGTTTCGTGCCCCTGAATATGTGATTTTCAACTGAGCGCCTGGAAAGGTTAAGGGCTTCTGATATTTCCTCTATCGATTTATTCTCCAGGTGCCGCAACTTGAATATCTGACGCTGCGAAGGGGGCAATTTTTCAATAAGCTCCAGGGATAGATTATGAAATTCAGCATATATCAGTTCACTGTCTGCACTTAAGTTCGTGACCTGTTGCAAAAGTGGTATCTGATATTTTTGGAATGCAAAAAAACGTGCTTGTTTCTTTAGTTGATTTATAGCCCGAGACCTTAAAATCGCGAAAATATAGGCATTTATGGAAAGCTCTGGGTCTAGTTTGGCCCGGTTTTTCCAGATTTTCAAAAAAACTTCCTGAACCACTCCTTCTGCGTCTTCGTGCCCAAGCCCCATTTTTCTGGTGATGTTGTAAACTTTAACAGAAAACAGCTCATAAAGATTTTTAAAGCATGCCTCATCCCCCTGGACAAGCCCTTCCACAAGTTGCTTCAAATAAGTAGAATCTTTTACATCCAAAACCGGATAGCTTAAGTTTGTTTCACATGCAGTAAGGAAAGGAACTAGTAACTCAAGTTCTTTATCAGGCAATAATGATATGATAATATTTTTTTAAAGCCAAAAGTCAGAAAATTTAAAAACTAGCTTACCTCTTAGAATTCGAAATCAAATGAGATCAGCATAGGAAAGTCTATAACTAAATCAAAAAATTTAAAACCTCATATTTAACTGACTTAAAGATAAATAGAAGCAGTATCATTAAGTAACAGAATCCCTCACATTTTTTTGTGCTTTCATCGGAATAATAAAACCTGGCCTGAAGCTGAAAGCAGCTTTAAACTGTAGACCATTTAATGCATTCTCTGTTTTGCCTTTTATCCTTGCCCACATTATTTTTCCATTTTCCGAACTATCGGCATAAACTCCCGATAAGTAAAAGAAAACCATGTCCGGATTCAAACAGGCAAGGTCCTTTGCAAACATCATTGTGGTATAAAAAGTGATACGGTTGTAATTGTCCTCGTCCATACCTAAAGAACTTATCCCGGCGCAATAGAAACAGCCATCGTAGCCGGTTAGCTGGTCGCTATGGGCAGCTAAATCTGTAAAATCTTTTACAATCAGTTCAGAAAGTTTGGGATGCATTAACGGAGAAGCTCTTCTGTTTACCATCAATACCGCGGTAATATCAGGACGATCAAGAGAAGCCAGCAAAACGCCTTCCCCAATCATTCCTGTGGCTCCCGTAATTATTATTTTCATTTTCTTATTTCTATCATTATACTTATCAGCGTTCAATCATTCTCCAAAACATAGAGAATGTATCCTCAATGATTTTATGTTGTGCTTTTTTGGAGAATTGATTTGAAGAAAGATATTGGTTTACACCAAATACCTGATTGCTGAGTAACGCATACAATAAATTCACATCATTTTCAGCAATCTGTTGCTCCTCGATAGCCAGGCTAAAAAGTTGTAATATGGGTGCTATCTGAGCCGAAATTTCATCCGCACCAATTTTTTTCAGATAGGGAGAATTGGAGAACTGCGCCAGAAACAAAAACTCGTTGGGATTGCCGAGCGACCATTTGAGCGATTCTGTATAATAAGTCTTGATAACTTCCTTTGTTGATTTAACTTCAGCCAATGCCGCATTTATACTTTCTGCTGCCTGCCCCTTTAATTTTAAGTAAAGTGAAATGATCAACTTATCCTTAGTCGGAAAAAAATAAAACAGAGTCCCTGTTGCTATTCCTGCCTCTTTTGCAATTTTACTTGTCGGAGTATCGTTAAATCCTTGTGTTACAAACAATTCCAATGCCGTTTGAAGTAGCTTTTCCCTTTTATCCATAAATTAAGTTTGATTTTAGAAGGTAACCGAAGCTTAAAAACGCTTATATACACCAATCGCATTCCTAGTGCTTTAACTATTATTTTACATGGTCCATCGGTCCACAGAATAATTCATTGACCATAATGGTATCCAAATATTCATAAAGCCCACTGATTAAGCCGTCCTTAAAGGTCAAAAGCAACATCACATTGTTTTCGTAAATACGACCATCCTTTCGCATTCCCCGAATATGAACATAAAGCGCTGCCCGCTCATCATCTGCAGTAATAGAGCGGAGTGTCATTTTCATCCCTTCCGGGAATCGTTCCGCTACAGTACCCCATAATTTCCCCTGGTTTTCCAATGATTGGTAACCTCCAAACGGCCAAGATCCCTCTCCACTCAGCCAATAAACACAATCAGGCGTTTTTAATTTAGCCATTTCATCGAACTTTCCGGCCACCATTGCATTGAAGTATTTTTCTGCGGTTTCTTTTGTTTTCATGTTTTATAATTTAGTGACTGTTTAGTCAGTCATAACAAATGTACATGAATTTATTTGTCCACAAAATCTATAACTCCTCAAAAAACTTAAAATAGGGGTTGAAAATCCGAAAGTCCCATGATTCACTTTTGTAAAATACACATTGTGTGGTCGGACTATGAAATGCGGAAATATATCATCTAGTCAAATGATAATAAATGTGTTACCACAAGGAATATTCAAACTAACCGTGAATCAGGGTGAAGTCGAAATACCTCCTTTGTCACCTATAGCTTACCTGTTGGTTAATTTCAAGTTGAGA
This sequence comes from Algoriphagus resistens, assembly GCF_001442615.1. Classification (GTDB taxonomy): domain Bacteria; phylum Bacteroidota; class Bacteroidia; order Cytophagales; family Cyclobacteriaceae; genus Algoriphagus; species Algoriphagus resistens. The sequence goes on from NZ_LMXN01000002.1 coordinate 650,507, forward strand.
AAACAACATTTTCCTAATGGAGTTTGGACGGAATATGTCATGAACATCGCATCCGCCGTTTAATTTCCGTAAATAAATGTGCCATAGTTCAATTACCTACCTACATTCACAGTAAATTGCTTCCACCTCATCCAAAGTAACTGTCATTTCAGTTCTGGCAAAAGTCCTTTTCCCTATAATGAAACTTGGTTTAAGGCAAGTCATACCTCTGCCAGTACAGAATCTATCTTATTAAGTATTCCTGCACGCATAGGATAATTGTTTGAATACTAGTTAAATAACACAAGCCCCATCCTACCAAATGCCAAGCTGATAAGCGTTATTTTCTTGTGCCACCACTTATATCTTTTTAACTAAGTTCTATCGACTGAATTACCAGTCCTACCAAAGAAGGGGTATACTTCATTGACTCCTCTAGCTGCCATATTTGAGAAAGAACTTTAATCCATATTGCCACCCCCACAATAGTCGTAAGCTTTTGGCTCGTAGACCAAATGATCATCATTGGCTGTAGATTCGACTCTTTCAAAGTAGACAATATACAAATTGCCTGTTTTGGTCCTGACTGAATCGCAGTAGCTTTCTAATAGCTCAGTTTATTATGCAAGGCAATCAAGAAAGAAGTGCCGAAAAAATTATCAAAGGCCAAATATCACCCTTATACTTTCTAAGGGTATAGGCTAATATATCCACTGATTTATACAACAGGTTTCTTGCAGATCGAATATGCTGAAACCCCATAGCCTCCGCTATATCCTTGTACGACATCCCTTCATAGAAATGAAGGAATATAACTTCCTGTTGTCTGGCCGAAAGCTTTTTTGAAGCCGCTGATATTAATTTTTTAATTTCCGGTCTGTAATCTTCATTGACAGACATCAATATGGAATCACCGTTTTCAAAAAACGTCTCATTTGTCAAAATTTTGTCATGAACCACTTTTTCTTTTCTATTCGCCTTGAGCAACGAAAATACTTTTCTTCTATAGCTGGCGAATAAATATGCCTTTACATTTACACTTGAACTGAGTTTCTCAGCCTTCTGGATTAAATAGAGAAAAGTATCTTGTAATGCATCATAAACAATGGATTCTTCACTGGTCAGCTGAAATCCATATTTGCAGAGTCTGGAAGAATAGTGGTTATAAAGTAGCCCAATACTCTCTGTATCACCGGAAACAACCCTTAGCCACAATTCATCATCCCTACCCTTATCTGCCGGATAAGAACTCTCCGAACTGCTTTCCTGACTGTGGTTATAAGGCTGTAATTCTCTAGCGTTCATGCTTGGTTATTGTTTTATTCCATGATTATATCCCGAAAATCACTAAAAAGGAAAGGCTAATCAATTGATTATTTTGTAAACTTCAAAATTCAAGAAACTAAATTTTCCCTGAAACATACATTTACATACATAAAGAACCTTTAATTGAATCAGATACTCCTTTCCAACCAATTACCAGTTTTTATTAGTCCTATGTCCTCTACGAAGTCCGGTATGATTTTATAGTTTCTTGAAAGTTTCAGCCATAAAGCTCCCCAACATCTTCGGGCGCTATCTCCCCTTTGCTGCAGTCTGCACCAAACACAAACTCAACCCCCTGATTCCAGGTTCGATAAAATTTGAACAAATGGATCCTGCCTGCCAAGGGCAATAAAAACAGTTGCCTGTTTTTTTTTGATGTCACTTTGATCGTTTTGCTCTCTATAGTGTAAAGTCAGTAATGGCTTTGCAATGTATAATCCGGTAATATGAATTTTAATCCTAAAAACGAATTTGATTTTTTGAAAAATCAAGCATTCGTACTGTGGGTAAACCACCAAAATCAGGAAGAAACCGAATTGTGGCATAGGTGGCTGCATGAAAACACTTCCAAAGCAGAATACTTTCACAAAGCCAAAGCCATAATCAACTCCTTCCAATTTTCAGGGGAGGAAAAAATTGACGATTCCAGACTGGATAGCATACGTGAAAAGCTTTTGGGAATTTCTGTAAAGCATAATCAGAATGAAAATCACATTGGAACGAAAAAACTTAATTCCAACTGGCACTTATCAAAATGGGCTATGGCAGCCTCAATTGCCTTGATTTTTACAATGGGGACATTGATTTATTCTTATATAACCGATTTACATTCAAATAGTTGGACGGAAGTTATAACTGAAAAAGGCGAAAGAAAACACATCATTCTCCCAGATGGCTCCTCTGTTATGCTGGACTCCCATTCATCGATGGAGTATATAAGTGATTTTGAAAGCGACCGCCGGGTCAAGCTAACTGGAAGGGCATTTTTCGAGGTTAAAAAACTAAATGGAAAACAGTTCGAAGTTTTTTCCGACATGTTTGGGGTAAAGGTTCTGGGAACCTCATTCGACATGAATACGGATGAGAAAAGGGGCAGTGGACATGTCGCGCTGGTCACCGGAAAGGTGAAGGTAAAGATAGAGAATGCAGAAGAAATAGGATTGTTGCCTAATGAAGCAGCCTATATAGACCTGGGGGAAAATAAAATTACCAAAGGGGCTTTTGACACCGATCAAATTCTTGGCTGGAGGCAAAACATACTCAAGTTCAAAGATGAATCCTATAAGGTGGTCTTTGAAAGAATTTCAAACTGGTACGGTGTCGAATTCATCTATCATGAAAGCCTGGACCTAAATGGCCTTTACAGTGCCACCTACCGAGATCAAAAACTAGATGACATCCTAAAAGGATTGGCTTATGCATCTGAGCTGCAATTTGAAATTAAAGCAGACAAAGTTTTTGTGTCTAAGCAATAGAGCAATTGAAGAATCAACTTAAACAATAAACCTCACCAATTAACCCAAAATCATTATGGTAAGAAAAATACCTAGCAAAAAATGGCTATTGCGTTATAGCAGTATTATGCTGTTGCTCTGTTTCATTATAACAACATCAAAAGCAAAAACGCCTTCCCCCTACTACCCATATTGGCAAGAAGATGTGATCATCAACCTGGAAAAATCAGAAGGTTCTATTTTTGAAATATTTACAGAGATAGAAAGTAAAACTGATTTCACCTTCGCCTATGATAAGGACAAACTAAAAGGGGTGGAAAATGTTAAATTAAAGCAGGGCAAGCAATCCTTAAACAATATCTTAGACAGGCTATCCCAGACTTACGATCTTGAATTTAAAGAAATCAACCAGGTAATCCATGTAAAGCAAAGCCAAAAAAAAGTAGCCCAACAGAAAAGTCAATCCACAAAGAACCATGAAATATCAGGAGTTGTAAAAACACCTGATGGCCTCACTCTTCCAGGTGCCAACATAAAGGAAGTGGGTACGACCAATGGGATTGTATCCAACAATGACGGGGAATTTGTGATTAATCTGATCACGGCAGATCCCAAAATCGAAGTATCCTTTATTGGATTTGAAACGCAGATTGTGGAAATCGGGGCCGATAAGGAATACGAAATAATTCTTCGGGAAGATGAAGCGGCGCTGGAAGAAGTTGTAGTGGTTGGGTTTGGAGAGCAAAAGAAGATAAGCCTGGTAGGTTCGCAGTCTACCATAAAGCCGGCAGAATTAAAACTCCCGGTGCGTAATCTGACCAATTCCCTTGGAGGACGTCTGGCCGGATTGGTGTCAGTGCAGCGAAGCGGGGAGCCTGGCTATGATGGCTCTGAGATTTTTATCCGGGGCATTGCAACTTTTGGATCATCCCCCCGGGGCCCGCTTCTGATTGTGGATGGGGTTCCTGACCGTCCCATAGACAACATCAACCCTGAAGACATAGAAAGTTTTACTATTCTAAAAGACGCTTCCGCTACCGCAGTTTATGGAGCCAGGGGCGCCAATGGCGTGATAATTATCAATACTAAATCAGGCCAGATTGGAAAACCGATAATAAACTTTGAGGTGCGCCAGGCCGTGAGCTCCTTTACCCAGTTGCCCCGCTTTGTTGATGGACCAGATTTTATGCGGCTTTACAATGAAGGATTGGCAATGAGAGGTAGAAGTGCGCAATACACAGAAGAGCAGATCAGGATGGTTGAATCCGGCGAGGATCCTGACCTATATCCCAATGTGAACTGGTATGATGAGATATTCAACAAACATGCACAGAACAGAAGTGCAGACATAAATATCAGGGGCGGCTCAGAATATGCCAGATATTATGTTTCGGCAGGGTATTACTCCGAAACGGGCATGTTCAAAGCAGGCAATGTGGAAACCTACAATAACCGCCTTTCTTTAGACAGGTACACATTTTTGACGAATGTGGATGTAAACCTGACCAAGACAACAAATATTGAGCTGGGCATAAATGGTTATATTATAAACACCAATTATCCTGGGGTCGGAACAGGGTATCTGTTTGACCTTGCAACCCAAAACCCGCCACATATAGCCCCGCCCCAGTATTCCAACGGTCAGTGGCCACGGGTACCCGGTGGATTTGAAAATCCCTACAAAGCACTTACGCAGTCGGGATATGCGACGGAATACCGTAACACGATCAGATCCAACATTCGTCTGAAGCAAGATCTTGGAATGATCACCGAAGGGCTTAGGTTCACTACCATGTTTTCCTTTGATGCATATAACTGGAACAATCTGAACAGGAAAAAAAGTGTACAGACCTACTATGCAAGCGGTAGAGATGAAGAAGGGAACCTTATTACCGAGCTTGTTGACCAGGGGTCCGATGTATTGGGTTTCGAACAGTCCAGGGGAGGCAACAGAAAATTTTACACCGAATCAGCCCTGAATTACAACCGTACATTCCAGACTGACCATGATGTATCTGCTATGCTGCTTTATTATCAATCAGATTATATCAATGCAGACGCAGGGGATTTGGTTTCTTCCATTCCGTTTAGGCTGAGAGGGGTCTCCGCCAGGACAACTTATGGCTTTAAGTCCAAATATTTTTTTGAGGCGAATTTTGGCTACTCCGGCTCAGAGAATTTTTCCCCTGACAACAGGTTTGGGTTCTTTCCATCATTTGGAACTGGATGGGTGATTTCAAACGAGTCCTTTTTTGAGCCGATGGAAAATGTGATTTCCCACCTGAAAATCAGGTACACCTTTGGGCTGACCGGCAACAGCAATACAAGCGACAGGTTCCTGTTCCAGACCAGGATCGACTCGGGAGACGGATATACGTTTGGGGTTCCGGGCAATACCAGGGGATATGACGGGATGCAGGAAGGCCAGATTGGCTCTAATGTAACCTGGGAAACCGGAAGAAGACATAATCTGGGATTGGAAGTGAATTTCTTCAATGACGACCTGTCCTTTATTGTCGAATTTTTCAAGGAAAGAAGAAATGGGATTCTTATGAAATTGAGCGACATACCGGCTGCCTCAGGGTATGGTGACAATACCCCTTATGGAAATATAGGTATTACGGAAAACAAAGGATTTGATCTGACATTGAACTACAACAAACATTTTGGAAGCAGCTCACTGGTAAACTTCTTTACTTTTCAGGGGACGTTCACGTATAATAAAAACAAAAATGTACATGATGGTCTGCCCGAGTGGCAATATCCATGGCTGAACCGGGTGGGCCACAGAATTGACCAACGGTTCGGATACATTGCTGAGAGTCTGTTTGTGGATGAGGAGGAAATAGCAAATTCAGCAGTGCAGGCCGGGGATGTACGTCCCGGGGATATTAAATATCAGGATCTTAATGAAGACGGCATAATCAATACCTATGACCAAAGGGCAATCGGGTATGGTCCGGTTCCGCAGGTCATGTATGGATTGAACTTTGGTGCCGGGATAAAACGGTTTGAGGTGGTCTTGTTTTTTCAGGGGGCAGGATTGGTTGATTTTATGTACTCTGGGGGCCAGGGCACCAACCCGTTCTATGATGGGCCGACCCGGGGCAACCTGTACGATATGGCATTGGATAGATGGACTCCCGAAAACCCCTCCCAGGATGTGTTTTATCCCCGGATGTCCACCAGAGAGGATATAACCACCAATTACTACGAAAGCACCTGGTGGCTTTTCCGCTCAGATTACCTGCGCCTTAAAAATGCGGAAATTGCCTACAACTTCGACATGGGCAAACTCAAGAAGTTCGGGATGAAGAATTTACGGCTGTATTTGAACGGGACCAATTTGTTCACCTTAAGCCCATGGAAAATATGGGACCCGGAATTAGGGGACGGAAGAGGGACAAGTTACCCCAATACGACCACTTTCAATATTGGGTTGAGGGCTAGTTTTCAATAAAATTTGATCTGTACTATGAAAAATATTAAAAATAAAGCCGGAAAATACCTGGGTATCCTATCAATATGTATGATTTTATCCTGCTCGGAGGATTTCTTGGATACAGTACCCGATAACATCACCACTCTTGAGGATGTATTCACCAATAAAAGCATGACTGAGCAATGGCTTGCCAGAATATATAATCCCTTGCCCGATATGTGGAATCAGCCCTATGATCAACAGTGGTCTGGACAGAGCGATGAAGCAGATTATGCCTGGACTTTCCCGGCAATTAATTCAGGTGCAATGACCCCGGACAACACCAACCACAATGTTTGGTCTGGCTATTATCAAGCCATCCGCTATGCTGCAATATTCTTGGAGAATGTGGACAAAAACCAGGAAATCCCTGCCGAGCCCAATGGCGGTAGACTAGTCCAGCAATATAAGGGTGAAGCCCGTTTTCTTAGGGCCTATTATTATTGGCTCTTGTTGAGGCAATATGGACCTGTCGTCCTCATGGGAGAATCCTCTCTGCCCCCTGATGCGAATTTTCAGATACCGCGCAGCACATGGGATCAGTGCGTTGACTATATTATTTCAGAAATGGACCTCGCCATGGTGGATGTACCAGAACAACACCTGAATCCAACTAATCCACAGGAATTGGATTTAGCCCAGACAGGAAGAATCACCAAACCAATTATAATGGCAATCAAATCCCAGGTACTTTTATTCAATGCAAGTCCGCTGGTAAATGGTAACACTGATTTGTCAGGCTTTGTTAATCCCGATGGCACGGGTTTAATAAATCAGGTCTATGATGAGAATAAGTGGAAAATGGCCGCAGATGCAGCAAAAGCAGTCATAGACCTAGGATACTATTCACTTTATAGGGTAGAAAATGAAGATCCATTCCGGGCAGGGTTTTTATCCTATAGAAACCTCATGTTTGATGGATGGGAAACCGAAGGCATATGGCTCAGGCCAAGCTCAGACATGTATGGCAACTGGGAAAGACATTCTTCGCCCCGAAATTCAAATGGAAATGCATGGAACGGAATAGCAGTGCCCCAGGAAATGGTAGATGCGTTCAGAATGTCCAATGGGTTGGAAATTGAGGATCCGGGCAGTGGCTATTCAGAGGATGGGTTTGTAGAAGAAGGGAATGCCTATTATGCCCCAGGCACTTATAAGATGTACGTTGATCGTGAGCCCAGGTTTTACGTGAATGTTACCTTTAATGGATCCTATTGCCCCGTGGTACCCAACCCGGGATGGAGCAATGTGGTTGAATTTTTCTTCACAGGCAACTCGGGAAAACAGGGAGCTACAAGAGATTACCCTTCAACAGGTTATACCGCAAGGAAAAACATCCATCCGAACAACGACTACCGGGATAACCGGAGTTTTGCAAGGCCGGCTATGAACATTAGGCTTGGGGAGATTTACTTAAACTATATAGAGGCATTAAACGAATATTCACCCGGTCACCCAGACATCGTATTTTACCTCAATGAGCTAAGAAATCGATCTGGTCTTCCTGACTATGAAGGGGAAACAGGTCAGGATGGGATGAGAACGGCCATCTATAAGGAAAGGCAAATAGAATTGATGTTTGAAGGCCATCGATACTGGGACGTAAGGAGATGGAAAGTAGCCGACCAGCCAGAATATCACCAGGGAGGGGCATTTCACGGAATGAATATCAATAAAGGGGAGAATTTGTCTTCCAAGGATTTTCATGAGAGGTCAGTAGTTTTTACAAGGGCACCATGGGAGGACAAAAACTACTTCTATCCTATCCCACAGAGTGAGATTGACCGAAACAAGGAACTTGTCCAAAATCCAGGATACTAATAACGTCAATCAGGAATCCCTAACTTAAAAAGAGAAGGCCCAGAGCAAATACCAGTTGTGCTGGGCCTTCTTTAACTTAGAAATATTATTTATAGCTAAATCACCTATATAAAACATAGCAATTGATAAATAGGACCGGTCATAAACTGTTTACAGTCCCAGCTTAAACTCTCCACTAGTATCTACCAGATTTGCCGGTCTTTTTTTCTGAAGATGGTAAAATCCGGATTATTTGAAATTAGAACTCCCATTTTCTGTCTCTAATCACTGTGGACACCTGGTATTTAACAGCAGAGAAAAGATAGCTTTATAAATGTCTTATTTCTTTTTCCGGAGCTTTCTCCCAAATACTTAAAAAAATTTCCTGGACGATGTCTTCTGACTGTTCAAGATTTTGGAGCATTCGAAAGGTAAAACCAAACATACTCTTCCAATAGCGGTTAAGCAGTTCATTGAAAGCTGAATGATCTGATTTTTTTATTCTTTCATAAAGTTCTTCATCACTTGCTTCCTTCATTGGTAAGGGATTTAACCTCCCAAATCAATATCATATCCCTGGAAATTACACTTAAATCCTGTTAAGCAATGTTTAAGTTTTACTTTATTGCAGTAAATCCAGTTAATGGCTTTTTCCAATAAACCAGCTTCCTAAATTACTTACAATCGGTATGTTTGCTTTAAAAGCAGGAATCATCGTAATTTCTAATGCTATATAATTAATCAAAAATCCCTACCATGAAAGAATACCAAAATCCAAAAGACCGTAAATACACCAAAGAATTACTTGAATCTGCACCGAAGGAATCAGCAGCTTTTATGAACTTAAAGCATACCGCAGAAAGATCCGATGGAATCATTCCTGTTAAATACCGTGAACTGATGTCCATAGCCGTGGCACTGACCACACAATGTGCCTACTGCATGGAATCGCATATCCAAAATGCAAAAAAAGCCGGTGCCACCAAAGAAGAGATAGCTGAGACGGTTTTTATAGCCTCAGCCATACGTGCAGGCGGGGCAGTGGGAAACGGATTACTTGCCATGCGTATGTTCGATGAGGTTTAGCTTGTCAAGCTATTTGATAAAGTCAGAATCGGTGATGGTCTATTTTCAAGAAGGTTTAATCATGAGAGATTGCAATCAGTGATCTGAAATGTCTTGTTTGCCCATAGCAGGACACCATTAGTCCAAACATTCAGCGTATTCGTTCTTCCCTTTAACAGGATCTCTCTAAATCCCTATATATCATATCCATTCAACTTATTCTTCCTGCTCTTGTTGACCTCTATTTCTTCCAGACTCAGGATCAGCTAGCAGCTGCATCCGTAGGCCCTTTTCATTTATACCCAATCCATTCTGGCTCAGGAATTCTTCAATAAAGGCCTTGGCATTGTGGGGATGTACACTCTTCCCCTCTAAAAACGGCATCGGCAGGATGCGCTACTTCGGCCATCGGTCAACATCACCTATTCAATTTCTTCATTAAATCCTCGTAAATCTCTTTTGCGGCATCAGGATCAGCTCCCGTTCTACTGATCAATTCATCCAAACTGACTTTTGTATTGGAGTTGATAGCCGGCATGAGCTCTGCCAGGAACTTGTTCATTGCATCCAGTTCCAGACTGTCTTCCTGTCCGGTTGACACTTGGCTGAAATGACCTTCATAAGAAAGCAATTCCGGATCCTTACCGGTAATTTGCTCTATGGCTGATTTCATGGATACATGTAATCGAATATGAGGCTCAGCTGGAGCATCCACTCCCAACCTGTTCAATTCCCCGACCAAGCTGTCATATCCAAAGTCCGTCATGGCACTGAGTGTCATTTCTTCCAGCTCTTCATCAAAATACACACAGGCATAATGAGGAAATCCCTCCAGTTCTTTCAGGCTCATTTTAAAGATATCGGATGCATACTCCACCCGGAAGGCATCCTTCCATAGATCCATCTCAAAAGAATTAGCATCCATACTCGATTGAACATACAGCATTTCATGACCTTGGTGCTGCATTAGGGGAATAGTTGAGTAAACTGAAAGCAACAAGAAGGAAAACAGATCCTTTTCAATCAAACCTGCCAGCTCTTCAATGGTCTCAATTCCAGGATCCAGTTCCCCGGCGTAAAAGAAAATATCATCAGCCTGAAAACTACTGAATCCTATCAAGGGGCCATAGGTCTGATAACAATCCCCATTGGAACTGATCAACCCGCCAAATATCAGGACACCCTGTTCTCCCAATGTCCGACTTGCCCCTGGAGAATACAATAAAAACTCCTCTCCTGTGATTATATCCACTGACTCGAAAAAATCCGGATAGGGATTGTCCCGTACAAACCAATAGGTAAACCTCCAAGGATTCTCTGCCTGCTCCTGCAAATATTCATATTCCTCCTTGGGCAAAGCCTTGATCTGAGCATGGTTCAGGTATTTATGAATAAGTCCTTTGTTTTTAAATAGCTCATGGATAACATATTGGGTTTTAAACATCGCTTGATTTGCTTTACCTGCTCTTCCAAAAACCTTTTTATGCCTTTTGACCAGCAAATCAAAACGCTGATCCAGTTTGTTCCGCTCCGCAGCATAATACATGATCCTGTTTAATACAGGCTCAGAAAAATCACTGACTCTGTTGCATTTATTGAGTAGGGAGGAATAATCCATAGTTGAGAAAATTTTAACAGTACAATTGTAATCAGGCCAACCTGTAAATTCAAATTTATCTGGATATCAAATCCAGCAACTGGGAATCACTGTCTCCTTTTCTGACGTTCCAATTAGTCTCCAAAGCCAAGTTGGGCATTCAGCGCAGGCAATTTTGGCTATTCACCTTTATTATCTTTATACTCCACAATCATTGAACCATTAAGCTCTATTCAAATGAAAGAATACCAAAGTCCAAAAGACCGGAGCTATACTAAAGAGTTGCTGGAATCTGCATCCCAAGAATCAGCTGCTTTTTTGAATTTAAAACACATACCAGAACGAACTTATGGCCTAATTCCTGTCAAATACTGGGAATTGATGTCCATTGCCGTTGCATTGACTACCCAATGCGCCTTTTGCATGGAGTCCCATATCTAAAATGCCAAAACACAGGTGCCAGCAAAGAAGAAATTGCCGAAACCGTATTCATAACCTCAGCCATTAGCGACGGCGGAGCAGCTGGAAATGGACTTCTGGCAATTCAGATTTTTTGATGAAGTTTGAACCATCAGGAGAAAAGGATTTTCAATAATTCACTAGGCCCCATCACTAAGGTTCACATTTGATCTACTTCTTTCAAAATCCAATTGAATTGGATTTTGACAGTAAATTAAACCATTTGTCTTTGCTTTAATTTCTTATTCAAGCAGTTAATAAAATCCCTTCTCTGCATCAGATCCCAAAGCCTGGCCTCAAAGGTTTGGGTCTCCCCCAGACTTGGAAAGGTCAGTTTACCTTTTGCAAATGAACTAGCAACCAGAAGATTGAAGTAGTTGTATAGCAAAATACATCTTTGGAAAAAATCGGTCTGAACTACCTGAAAGCCGATTTTCTTGGCAGTTCTCTTATTCAGGATATAGCTGGTGCCCCGGATGGTAAGGTTTTCCGAATTCTCTTTTTGCAGATGATCAATCAGATTTACCAATCCTTCGAGGTACTGTTCCATAATCAAGTTATTTCTCTGTCTTCCATTGAGACTCAGGTCTATCACAAAAACATAATCAAACAAAGTCCCCCCATGCACGACAATTTTACCCTTCTTTGGCTTTTCAGCCAGAAACAATGGGGAATGATAAATCAAATCCCCGCTCTTTTTTAGCGCCGGCACATCAAAAAAGGGAGCTACGAGGGACAGGGTTATCGGAATGCCCAAAATCAAGGGAAGAAAAAGCCCAGTCTTCCAACAAATGAGAAAAACCAACAGGAGGATCAGTAAAGCAATAAATCCTATTTTTACCTGAATCCAGACCTGTTCTTTTTTAGTTTTCAGATAAAATCCATGTTTCAGCTCCATTCTAGAAAAGTTTTCAATGGGGAATAACTTAATAACTGCCCAAAACTAAGGAAGGGGTTTCAAAAAGCATGCATCTGACTTCCTATTCTATTTCCCCCTCCCCCAAAAGCCAAAAAACTAGGCGGATCAGCACCTAACAAAATCTATCAGAGCAAATCCGAATCTCCACCTATAAGTTTTATAAATCCTGTGATCAAATTGTACTGGATGTGGTTTTGTTAAACCGACTATCAATTGATATACCTCTATAAGATATTCTTAATAAAGTCGGCCCTATATTGGGATGTGTGGTGAGCTCTTTGAATAATTACCGGAACATATTTTACTAAGGGATTGCGGAAATATCCACTCCGGATATAAAAAAAATATGGCTCTGCTGAAAAATGGGCTCACTTGACCTAAGTATGAAAATCAATAAAGACAAAACTTTTGGATCAATCCACAGAAATCACCCGGTAGTTACCTGTGGGAGCTATCTGAACCCATTTTCCCTCTATTGTTTTATCTTCCCCTGTCCTATTGTTGGTTAGCAGAAGGGTGTAACTCAAAATCCTGTGTCTCATTTCAAATTCACTCCGAAATTCAGAGTACCCCGGAGAAACAGCTATTATCTCTTTAAGGTCTGAGTACTCTGATTTGCCAGACTGTACATACGAGGTATATGTTCCTTTTTCCTGTCCATAATATATTTCCCCATCCTGAAAATTGGCAGGAAGCTTCACTTCCACACTATCGGCCATTAACCATACAAATGCATCAGGTGCATCACTTTCAAAAAAAAAGCTGCTGTTTACATCAACTCCTCCAATTGGCATAATCTCTATTTCCTGGCTGTTTGGTACCGTGAATTTTAACGTACTTCCAACTCTCCAATACAAAGAGTCACCGTCCCCCTCACCGACGTAGTATTTGATTCCCTTAAATTCATAGCCTTGTGATGCTTTTTGGGATACGGTGATGGTTCTTTGGCCATTTGCTGAAGTTAGGATAATCCTGAACGCAAATTGCTCTCCGCTACTATTTTCCTGCAAGCTGATTTCCAGCTTATCCTGTCCGTTGCGAACAATTACAAAACCCTTGTTCTGCCAAATGGCTTCAAGCCTTCCCTCTCCTTCCAGACCCAATAAAACATTTTCATTTATTTTCTCATTTTGCAGGGAATAAATATCGCCGAAGATCCTGGAATCGCCTGTTACATTTTCCACTCTGTCTATACTCCAGTCACCTGAGGAAAAATCAATATGCCCAATTCCCCCTTCTGCTTCCATTTCTATCAAATCCACCGATGGGGAGATACTTGGTCCTTCCTGATTATCAGCGCAGGAAACTAGAAAAACGAATAATACAACTAAGAAAAGGGAGAAATCTTTCATGTTGATATAAGGTTAATTATTTACCGGATTTTGATTGTTTTGGAGTACGCCTCATTTAAAGAATAACCTGTTGGATCTAATAGAAATATAGTTAAACACTAACAGCAAAGCAGTTCTTCATTGCTGCCAATGACCTAAATCCCAAAGGGTCAGCGTTCATAAGAATCTGAGGGTCTTAGAATTTATAACCCAAAGAAATACCGACCCCCATATTTTTTAGCTCTTCCCCAGTGTTATAATCCCCATAGTTATATTGCAGGTTGGCCAATCCTAGATCACCATTTACCTGAATGCTATACCGCTCGATAAATTCGTATCCCAATAAGAACCCCAATCCATAATCCCAGGGTTTTCCATAATTATAAGTCCCCATATCGCCTATTGACCCATCTTTGGTAAACCGCACATCACCTTCTGTCTGGGCAACCATGATGTCACCATATAACAACTCCGCATCACTTTCCCATGATCCTCCTAGCCCATAACCTACATAAGGCCCGGCCCCAAGCAACAATCGGCCAGATTTCCCCAATCTTGGTTTAAACAATAAATTAACCGGCAACACTACATACGTAAGGTTAGCCTTGAATTCGCTATTATTGCCCCTAACCACAGGCCAGGCACCATTTCCTTTGAAGCCTTTTCCCTGATACCATAAAGATGGCTGCACAAAAAAATCATTCCACACCGCAACATCAAGGGTAAGGCCAATTTGCATGCGGACAACATAATCACGGTCAGCTTCCCTCCCATCTGCATCAGTAAATTTTGAATCAGACATATTCATCCCCGCACGAAAGCCCCATTGAATCTGGGCATCACTGAAATGGGAGGACAAAAGTGCTGATAGAAATAAAGTAAGGTATAAAATCTGCTGTTTTTTCATGGGAAGAACCGGTCCTGGTTTATCACTAATATCGAACTGATAAATACTGGTGATTTGGTGTTTAAAATTGAAAACATTACAAAAATGCGTTTTAAAATCTAAGCAAGTGGTGACATAAATGAAATTGTTACCATTCAGTGACATAAATGTTATATTCATCTCCCAGACTAGAAAATATCGCTGAAAAATGGCAAGAAAAATACCTGAGGGAGAATTCCGGAACAAAGAACGTACAAAGCTAAAGCTGATCAATGCCGTGGGTGAGATCATCCGCACACAAGGATATACCAAGCTGGGAGTAAACAATATTGCCACTACAGCCGGAGTCAGCAAGAAGTTGATTTACCGTTATTTCGAAACCGCTGACAAGCTCATTGAGACCTATGTGAGAAGTAGGGATTATTGGATGAGTTTTGATCATCTGGCAAAGGAACTGGCAGAAAAGCACCAACATGACCACGGAAGAGAATTACTTACGACCTTGCTGAAAAACCTTTACGAACATATGGCTGAAGTTCCCGAAACCCAAAAAATAATCCTTTGGGAAATCAGTGAACAGAGTAAGCTTATGCGTGACATAAGTGAGGATAGGGAAAACTTCGGAACAGAGATATTTGCCATGACTGACCCGTTTTTTGAGGGAACCTCTGTCGACATCCGGGCTATATCAGGACTGCTGCTTGGAGGAATTTACTATCAGATCCTACATTCAAATGCGACAGGAGGCAACTTTTGCGGAATCGGGAATGAACGTAAAGACCGCTTGTTCAAAAGTCTCGAAAGTATACTAAAATGGGCGTATGATGAGGCAGAAGGTCAGAAGGCAACCAAAACCATGAATTGATGTATATCTCCGCTCACATGAAAAATGGGATAATCATTCAAAATTATAGCTTTTGCTCTGGTACTGCCATTTTTCCGTATTCCTAACAAAACTGTAGACATGTAAATTAGCTAATACCCCTCTTACAAACACCTAATTTATCTCCTATTTAGCCCATTGGGCAGGTTTTACACAGCTGGAAAAACTTCGCAAGTGAATCTGCTACAAGTATATCAAATCTTTATTCATTATTAAGAAACTGGCGTCGAATTCGGCTGAGTGTGTCTTTTGTGACACCTAGGTAAGAGGCTATAATATGCTGTGGAAACCGTTTCACTAAATCGGGGTAAGAGCTTACAAAGGCAAGATATCGCTTTTCTGCTCCTGCACTTATCGAGGTCGTAAGCCTTTTTAGACTGGCAATACTATTCCTTTCGTCCATAATTCTGCTCGTCTCCGCAAATGCAGGGCAGCGCTGAAGCAGCTCCAGTACTCTTGGTCTTGAGATAAGCAAAAGCTCCGTATCTTCCCAGGCATCAATATTATAAATTGAAGGATTTGACGTTGTATAGCTTTCCCTGTCTCCTACCCACCAATTTTCAATGGATAATTGAACTACATATTCTTTACCCTTGTCATCCACCGTATACTGACGCATTGCGCCACTTAGGATAAACCCAAAATATTTGCAGATTTCCCCTTCCTGTAAAAAATACTGTCTTTTACGTAGTCGTTTATGAGTAAAATAGCTCTTGACAATTTCAAAATCGCTTTTTGAAATACCACCAGGCGAATAGCTGTTGATATAGTCGAATAGTTGTTCCATCATTTCCTCCGACAGTAAAATTAACCTTTTTTTATTACACTGTAGATCTTAGCGCAGGTGCCGGAAAATCCTTGAATTTTAAAAGCGAGAAAAGTAGTTAAGGTCATCTTGTAGACATTTGTATACGTTTTATTTCGACATATATCATCTTCATTTTAGTTGTTAAATCTGAACTTTGAAGAAAATACTTATGCCTTGATAAAGGGTGATGACATGCCTTAAATGAGCAGGATTAAGCTTTATATTTATCACGTATCAATTAATTATAGAAACATGATAATGTATTTTAGGACAATCAAGAATTCACGGAATTATCTGAATATAAGTATTGGTCGGCGGGAGGACTACCGCCCAATGGGCTTTCATAATCAAGTAAACAACAAACAATACAAATGGAAATAGGAATAGACAGTTTTGCATCTGCAATGTATGGCAGCAGTAACCTCAATGGGGCAGATGCCATGGAACAGCTGCTGGACCGCATCGTGAAGGCGGATGAGGCCGGGCTAGATGTTTTTGGAATCGGTGAGCATCATAAGAAGGAATTTTTAGATTCTGCACCGGAAGTAATTCTCGCCGCTGCAGCTGCCAGAACCAAGAGGATTATATTAGGCAGCGCAGTAAAGGTATTGAGCACGGATGATCCTGTACGGGTGTACCAAAGCTTTGCCACCCTGGACCTGATATCCCGCGGACGTGCCGAATTGGTCGTTGGCCGTGGCTCTGCGATTGAAGCTTATCCTCTTTTTGGCTTCAACCTGAAGGACTATGATGCACTCTTTAAAGAAAAACTGGAGCTATTGCTCCAGGTTCGTGACAATGAATTTACAACATGGTCGGGCAGGTTCAGGCCTGCAATGGACAACCAGCCCGTTTATCCAAGGGCACTGCAGGAAAAGCTGCCAGTCTGGCTTGGGGTTGGGGGTACTCCTGAGTCTTTTGTCCGTGCGGGATCTTTAGGCCTGCCGCTGATGGTGGCGGTCATAGGGGGAGAAACCGAACGCTTCCGGCCTCTTGTGGACTTATACCGCGAAGCAGGGCAAAAAGCAGGTTATTCACCAAATCAATTGAAAGTGGGGCTTCATTCACCGGGTTATGTGGCCGAAAGCACCGAGCAGGCAATTGCAGATTATTACCCTGGATATGCTGAGCTATGGACAAAATTAGGCAGAGAGCGAGGATGGCCACCGGTTACCCAATCGCAATTCAATACATTAATTGCTCCCAAAGGAGTACTCGTGGTAGGCGGGCCAGAACATGTTGCTGAAAAATTGCTTAGACATAGTAAAGCACTAGGTGGTATAGACCGGTTTACGTTTCAAATGGATAATGCAGGTTTATCACACCTCCAATTGTTGCATTCCATTGAATTGATTGGTAAAAAGGTTATCCCACTTCTTCACCAATCAGTGTAACGGCTTAAAAAAAGAACCATGGAAATATTATTAAAAGAAGATGGTGCTAAAGGCTTTGCAATGGCACGGGATAAGGGTAAACGCGCAGGGATAATGACCTATTCCATCGCAGGGCCGGAATTGATTATCATAGACCATACAGAAATTGAGCAAGCTTATAATGGTAAAGGTGTAGGCAAGAAACTGCTTTACAAAACTGTAGAAATGGCCAGAGAGAAAAACAGAAAAATTATTCCCCTTTGTCCTTTTGCAGCAGCTATGTTCAAAAAATTGAAAGACATCAGGGACGTATTAAAATCCTAAATTATTCGATCATGGAAACTATCAAAGAATACCAAAAAGACGATTTAACAATAGTCTGGAACGCAAAAAAGTGCATCCACGCCGGAGTCTGCGTTAAAATGCTCCCTAAGGTATATGAACCGAAAACAAAACCGTGGATTAAGCCTGAAAATGCCTCAAAACAGGAATTAAAGAGTCAAATAGCCAATTGTCCGTCAGGCGCATTGAGTTACAGCGGATCTTGAACTAAATCTATTCCAACATCACATTCTTATAAACATCTGTGCCATTTTTGGAGGCGCTACATCTGTTATAATTATTTCTAGTGTTATGTTAAGTTAAAATTGACGGAAATAATTTTCTTGATTTTATTCTTGACTCTTTGGTTGTAAACCGCCAGTTTATTTTTGCTTCTTTGGTATTTCTCTGCTTTTGGCAGGCAGAGACTTCCTGTTCTACTTTCTCCTTGCAAGGGATATGTCTGTTCAGGCATTGCCCGTTCAGTACATGAAGCTCTATTTCTGCCATGTTCAGCCAGCTCCCGTGTTTAGGAGTAAATACAAATTCAAACCTGTCCCAAAGGCTTTTGGCTTCTTTTGGGCCAAAGTTCTCATAAAGAGCAGAGGCCGAATGTGTCTTGAAATTATCCATTACCAACTTTATTTTTTCAGCATCCGGGCACATCTCCTCCGATATCCTTTTGATAAACATAGCCCAGTCCTGCTTTTCTTTAAAGTCGGTCACTTCCACCATCCTTTTTCCTGCCAGAGGTTCATTGGCCATAAAGATATTGACCATCCCGGGTCTTACATATTCAAAATCAACACGTGTTTCTCTGCCAGGCTCCATCGGTATGGGCGACCTTGCGCCGGAAATCAACGGTTTTGGCGATTCGTACATACAAATAACGGGTCTTTTGCTATCATAAGGCCGTTTGTAAACATCTAAAACCTGCTCCATTGGGGCTACGAATTCGCTGTTCCTGCCCGGAGGTATAACCCAGCCCCTTACTTTCCAGGGTTTAAGTTCGTTTTTTTTAAAATGTTTCTGACTGAAACATAGGAGATGCTCTCGACATATTCCAATTCTACCATCTTGTCGGCCAAAAGCCTCAGTGACCACTTGGCATGGCCGACAGGAGGATCACTGCAGCATAGCTGGACCAGTTTGGCTTCCGTGTCCCCATCAATCTTCTTGTCGTAAATTCTGGAACTCGGCTTACGCTCCAATACACCTTCCAGACCTTCTTCCAGAAACCTTTTCTTGACCCGGTCAATGGTTCTCATACCAACCTTGAGCATTTTGCTTATCTGCTCGTTGGTAGCCTTATCAGAATATTCTCCCTGATCACAGTTCAGCAGGATATAGGCTGCACGGTAAGTATGAGAGGTGTGGGACCCTTTATTGATGATAGACATAAGCTCATCAACCTCTTCCCGGGTTAATTTTATCTCGTATCTTTTCATAGTTTCTTTTAAAGACACAAGATAAATACGTCATTTCATAATTAACTTAACACTAGGTTCTTTAAGACCATTCTGGATTTCCAGAATGTTAGTAGGCAATTCTTGGTTTTCAAATTCTCTTCGGGAGGGGTTTCTGTTCAGCCAGTGATAATACCCACTTCTGGAAACCTGAAAGACTCGGCACATCTTCCCGACTGCAAATACCTGTTGGTTGTCTTTCATGAACCGGAATATTTGTTGTCGCTCTTCGAGAAGATGCCTACCGCCTTTTTTAGAATGTCCCTTTCTATCTCTGCTTCCTTTAAAGCTTTCTTCAATTGGGCTATTTCCCGCTGCTCGGCAGTCATAACGGGCTTTCCATTACCGGCAAAACTGCCTTCTCCAGCGGATGAATACTCGCGACTCCACCGCCGTACCATATCGGCAGGAACACCAAGCTCACGGCTGATTTCATTGGAGGATTTTCCGCTTTTATGCAGTTCCACCACCATCAATTTGAAGTCTTTGTCAAAGGATCTTCTTTCTCTTTTTTTCATTGGTTCTAAGTTAAGGAGGCTTAACTTACTGTCCAATCAAATGTAGCAGGTCCACACCTGGTTTACTTCATTTTCAGGTACTTTACGACGCCAGCAGTCTCCTGACTTGAATAACTATCCTCAAAGGGACTTTTAATTCTATCCTTACATATAAGAATCAGAATATCCGTCGTTGATCAACAGTCAACCAAATTGCAGGGAGCCGAAGCCGATTCCAACTGTATGGTAGGGTGTTGGATATGGTTCTTTTCCAAAAGGCTGTTTATAGCTGATAGAATTTTAGCTTCATCTGACTTCTCCATTGAATTTAACACCGCATGCAGCGAGGCTATATGATAGCTGCCATCCAACGTCCACACATGCACATCATGGACATTTTCTACCCCTTCAAGTTCAGAGAGTTCATGCTGAAGTTGCGCCAGATTTACCTGTTCCGGAACAGCCTGAAGTAATATCCCCATGGTCCCAACCAGGTTTTTAACCGCATTGAAACCTATAAATACCGAAATAGCCAAGGTCAGCGCACCATCTATCCAGTACCAGCCGGTAAAGTACATGATACCTGCCCCGATCAGCACCGCAAGCCATCCCAACAGATCCTCCAGTAAATGAAGCATAATCGCCTTGCTGTTATGATCTTCCGGATGGGTGTGGCCGTGATGGTGCGAATGGGTTCCTGAATTTTTGATCCGAAGAAAGGCAAAGCCATTGACAGCGATTCCCAACACGGCCAGTCCTAACATTCCTGTACTGTTTACAGGTTCAGGATCAAAGAAAGATCCGATTGCGCTTATACACATCACCACTGCCCCGATCAATAAAAAGAGGGACATTCCTATAGCTGATAGCAGGGAAAACCTTCTGTAACCATAAGAGAACCCTGTTGTCCGCTTTTTGCCAGAGAGCTTTTCCAGCAACACAGCTGTCCCGATGGCAAGCGCATCCATAAAGTCGTGAAAGGCGTCAGCAACTATGGCTGTGGAGTTGGTCAGCACTCCTCCGGCTACTTCGATGACCGAGAATAACAGGTTGAGCCAAAAAGCCAAAGAAAGCCCGTTGTCGCCTGAATGGCTATGCCCATGATGATGTCCCATATCAACTATAATTAGTTAGTGTTGTTCAGTTATTTCTTTAAAGTCCTTTTTTACCTTCCAGCCAATACCCCTGGTGGCTGGCTTTACCCTTTGCTTTGTTTTTCACAACCTTCCGGAAGGTCTGGACAGATCTTACATTACCGGTCAGTACAAAACGTGCCTCATTCCAGCCCAGCTGATTAAAAACGGGGAGCCTACTGACCCATTCCCCATTTCTGAAGGAGCCATCTTTTGGAAAAACAGTATAATTCTCCAAACCCAGCATGGCAGGCGCATTGCTGTTTGCTTCATCCAGCTCAAAGGAAAACTGGAACAGATGGTGGTTTCGTCGGAGAACTGGCAGAAAAGCACAGGCTAGTCCCAATGAAGTTTCGTCTCCGAAGATGAGGTACCGCTTGATTGCTGGGTCATATTCCTTCCTTCCTCTCGGACCGGTGATGAACAGTTCATCCCCTATTTTCAAGGCATCTATAACACGGCTTCCTATCCCGTTGCCATGTATGTGAAATACAAAATCCATAATTCCCTCCTTTACATCATAATAGGCTACCGTGTAGTTTCTATACTCCGTTTCGCTGACCCTTATGACATTGGCATAACCGATCTGGAAGTTCATCCGGTCAATTTGGCCTTGAAAACGGATTTTCTTTAGTTGGGGGCTAATCAAGGAAATCTTCACGACCCGTACCTTGGGCACCATAAGACCTTTAACTAAATCCCCTACCCATTTTGGCATACTTGATATCATCTGTTACAGCTTTTAGTCCACTGCAAAGAAACGGGTAGCCAAAGAGGCAAACAAGGGTAATAAGGGGGTAGCTATTGGACTAATCGCGGTTTTACCTGCGAAATGCCAAGGGAGTCATTCCGGCAACCTTGGCAAAGAGTCTTGAAAAATAAGGATAATCCTCATAGCCAAGTTCTCCGGCAATTTCCTTTACGGATTTATCAGAATGGTAAAGCAGACGTTTGGCTTCCAGAATGATCCGTTGCTGAATATGGTAAGACACAGATTGACCTGTAGCCTTTTTCACACATTCATTCAGGTAAGCCGTAGAAATGTTCAGCAGCTGGGCATAGGATGCAGGCCTTTTAAGCCTGGGAAAATTATGCTCCAGCCCCGCTTTAAAAGCCTTGTTGATTTCCGCAAAGCGTGGGGAATAATCCTTTGCTTTATCCTTTCCCAGGTATTGGGAAACAACCAACGCGACCAATACATTACAACTATCCTTCAATAATGACCGATAGAGCCTTTCTTGCTTCCTTGCAGTGAATTTGATACAAAGGGATACCGTCTCGGAAATCAATGTGAAAGTTTCCTGATCCATAACCATTGGACCTGCCGGGGCAATCTCCTCAAGCAATTTTAAATACTCAGGATTCAGGTTTTCATTATTGATTGCCCAACCTGCCACCACACCTTTGTCCACCGAATCCATCTTATGTACCTGGGAAGGGTGGATATAAACCAAAGAGAGTGCTTCCATCTGATACCGCTGAAAATCAATTTCTATCGGAGTCATTCCTTCTTCCTGGCAGAAAAACAAATGAAAATCGTGTCTGTGCGCATACGCTGCCTCCTTGAAAATACGGTTATTTTTTATCGCTATTCTGCCAAAGGCAACTCCGTGTTCCGACTCTTCGGAGAGTGTATTTACTGGAATGGATGTAGACTTTTTAGGCATAGTTCAGTGTTTCCATTTATACGCAAATGTCCATTCACTCTGTATAGGCAATAGATTTTCTCCGAAATTACCGGTGAACCTAAAACTCCTGCCCATGCACAGAATAAAAAATTTAGGATTGGATCAAGAATTAAAGGTATAAAAGTCCGCCCCTAAGAAAATGTATTTTATCAAGTTTTTATCTTCTAAATACGTAAACACATTACCTATTTCAGTTTAAAAATCTTATAAATTATAATTCCACAGGATTTGACCAATTTATCCTTGAATAATATGGAATAATCTCCCCATTGATACTTTTTAAAATTCTCAGCCTGCTTAAATATCTCCATACACTCCATCGCACCCGGTTTACATCATTTTCCAGCGTTTTACTAGGCCGGCAGTCCACTCAGCTTATCCTTTTTTAACTATTTTTGCTTCAGATGATAGTTTGTATTGCCGAAAAACCAAGTGTCGCCCGTGAAATTGCCTCTGTTCTGGGAGCTAATAACAGGCATGAAGGGTACTATGAAGGGAATGGATATAGTGTAACCTATACTTTTGGACACTTTTGTACCTTATTTGAGCCGAACGATTATAACCCCCATTGGAAGAGTTGGAGCCTCAGTCACCTTCCTATGCTTCCCGAAAAGTTCAAAACCAAAATCGTTAACAATGCAGGGATCCAGAAGCAATTTGACATTGTAAAAAAGCTGTTTGAAACAGCCACTCTTGTGATCAACTGTGGTGATGCCGGCCAGGAGGGAGAGCTGATCCAACGCTGGGTAATCGAACAGGCGCAGTACAAAGGGGAAGTCAAGCGGTTATGGATTTCATCGTTGACCACAGAGGCCATCAAAGAAGGCTTCGAAAAACTTCAGCCTTCAGCAAAGTACGACAATCTATATTATGCCGGATATTCCAGGGCAATCGGGGATTGGTTGTTGGGAATAAACGCCACGCGCTTATATACGGTGAAACATGGCGGATACAAACAAGTGTTGTCCATCGGCAGGGTCCAAACGCCTACCCTGGCTATGATTGTTAACCGGTTTAAAGAAATCCAAAATTTTCAGCCACAACCTTACTGGGAATTACAAACGCTGTATAGAGAGACAACATTTAACTGTGAAGAGGGGAAATTTTTAAAGAAGGAAGAGGGGGAGGCTTTTGCCAACGCAGTAAAGGAACATGACTTTGAAGTTCTCTCCATTGATAAGAAAAAAGGAAAAGAGTACGCTCCAAAGCTTTTTGACCTGACGGGGTTACAGGTGTATTGCAATAATAAGTTTGGTCTTTCTGCCGAGGAAACACTTAAAATAGCCCAGCAACTATATGAACAAAAAGTAATCACCTACCCAAGAGTAGACACCACTTTTTTACCGAACGATATTTACCCCAAAGCACCGGGAATATTAGAGAAGCTAACGGCTTATCAGCCGTTGACCCAACCCGTCTTGGGCAAAAAATTAAAAAAGTCCACCAAGGTTTTCAACGATAAAAAAGTAACCGACCACCATGCGATTATCCCTACAGGGATGCAAGGTGGTTTGCACGGCAATCACCTAAGAGTATATGACATTATTGCCAGGCGGTTCATCGCAGTGTTTTATGAGGATTGCACGGTGGCCAATACCACAGTATTCGGAAAAGTGGATACAGTTCCGTTTAAAACAACCGGAAAAGTAATTTTAGAAAAAGGCTGGAGGATTGTTTTTGAAACTGCCGATGGCAAGGATAAAAAAGAGAAAGATGAGCTCCCGATCTTTAAAAAGGGAGAAAAAGGGCCGCATGAACCTTCTTTCCTGGAGAAAGAGACCAAAGCACCTAAGCACTATACAGAAGCGACTTTGTTAAGGGGCATGGAAACTGCCGGCAAACAGGTGGACGATGAACAGATGCGAGAGTTGATGAAAGAGAACGGCATCGGCCGTCCTTCTACCCGGGCAAACATTATTGAAACACTTTTCAGGCGACAATACATTGAGCGGAACAAGAAACAGATTTTGCCCACCGAAACAGGGGTCCAATTGATCGATATCATTAAGAACAATCTGCTGACCTCCGCAGAGCTGACAGGCCAGTGGGAAAAACAACTCAAGGAAATCGAAAAAGGGAATTTCCACGCGGGTTCCTTTGTGAAGAACATGAAGCATATGGTGGAGAAATTGGTGGTCGAGGTTCTGATGGAGCAAAGCCATACCAAACTATCCCACCCCACTGAAACCAAGGTTCCTGAAAAAGAAAAACCAACCACTGCCGTTGTGGGACATGCCTGTCCAAAATGCAAGGCAGGGACGCTGCTAAAAGGAAAATCGAGTTACGGATGCAGCGCCTATAAAAATGGATGCGGCTTTTTGCTTCCCTTTTCCTTCGAAGGAAAGAAAATTTCAGAGAATCAGTATTTTCGATTGCTTCAGAAAGGATCTACTGTCAACTTAAAAGGATTTAAAACCCCGACAGGCGATAAGGAAGGATTGTTACGTTTCGATGATAGCTTTCAACTTCTTTTGGAAGAAAAGAAACCGGCCGACTCTCCGACTTCTAAAAATACCCCTCCGGTCATTTCCTGCCCATTGTGCAATAAAGGGACCATAATAAGGGGCAAAACAGCCTATGGATGCAGTGCCTATAAAGAAGGTTGTGACTTTAGATACGCCTTTGATACACTCCGGGAAAAAGCAAACAAGAAACCATTGAGCGTAGAGCTGGTGACTTCTTTACTGAAGGAGAGTGTGGGTTAAGCTGAATTGATGTTAAGAATATACCTCTCTATTGGATAAAGAAGTTCGCTTAAAATGCCTTCTTACCGTTACGGCGTTTGGCTTGGCGGCGTGGGGATTTGAAAAACGTCCTACCCTATATTCGTTTTTTTTTGTCCAGCTAACGGAAAACATCAATTGAATGACTGACGGAATTCCAAAGGTGACATCGAGGTTTTCTTTTTGAATAGCGTACTGAATGACTGGGAATGCCCGAAGCCCAACGCATAAGCGATTTCACTTACTGAAAGGCTGGTCGTAGAAAGTTTTTCCTTTGCCTTTTCAATTAGTTTCCCATGGATGTGCTGCTGGGTACTTTGGCCGGTATGCACGCGCAACAGGTCACTCAGATAGTTTGGGGAGAAGTTCATTTGTTTGGCTATATGCTGAACCGTCAATAAGTCCGTTTGCCCATTTTCAAAATATCTGTTTACCACCCGTTCAAAGTTAATGAGCACCTGATGATTGCTGTTTTGGCGGGTAATGAACTGACGCTCGTAAAAGCGTTTTGAATAATTCAGCAACAATTCAATCTGAGAAAGGATAATTTCCTGGGTATGCCTGTCAATATGCGAGCATTCCTTAGCTATTTTCATAAGTATGGACATAAGATCCTCCTCCTCCCCCGCAGATAGATGAAGGGCCTCATTCGTGGCATAAGAGAAAAATCCGTAGCTGCTGATGTTTTGGGCCAGCGGATGCTTTATAAGAAAGTTCGGGTGGAAAATCAGTAGATATCCCGAGCCACATTCCATGGTCTGGACATCTAAGGATTGAACCTGATTGGGCGCTGTAAAACTCAACACCCCCTTGTCGTAATCGTAGTGCTGCTGCCCGTATCTTATTTTGCCTTTTGCGTCTCTTTTTAAGGCTACACAGTAAAAGTTGTTTACAAAACCTTTCCACACCTCATCCTCCAGAAATATGCTTTCGGCAAGGTTGATCATGCTCACCATCGGATGCCTGGGTTCGGGCAGAGAAAGCAAGCGGTGAAATTCTGAGATTGATTTAATGGTATTCATTGTGTTACTCTAAAAACTAAAGGATTGTAAGATGAAGGGTTGTAAGAAAACAGCGACCGCATTTGGAAATGCAGCCGCCAACACAGCTTAGTCAATAAGCCCCATGCTGAACTCATCGTAGGGCAAACCTGTATCTGTACCCAAAGGCACTATACTTTCCAGCTTTGCCAGATCCGCCTGACTCAGTTCGACTTCTACCGAAGCAATATTCTGTTCGAGGTATTTTCTGCGTTTAGTCCCTGGGATCGGCAATATATCCCTGCTCATGATCCATGCCAACGCCAGTTGTGAGGAGGAAATTCCTTTTTCTTCCGCCATAGTCTCAATTAATTTCACCAACTCAATATTCTTGTGAAAATGCGCTTCCTGAAAACGTGGGATTGCACGCCGAAAATCATCTTCCGGCAAATCACTCAGACTGCGGATGTTTCCCGATAAAAACCCTCTGCCCAATGGGGAGTACGCTACAAAACCTATTCCCAGTTCATTTAAGGTCTGCAGCACACCCCGCTCTTCCACCGTACGCTCAAATAAGGAATATTCACTTTGCACTGCTGTGATCGGATGCACGGCATGGGCCCTTTTGACGGTTTCAGATGACACCTCAGAAAGTCCCAGGTACCCCACTTTTCCTTCTTTCACCAGTAAGCCCATTGCCTCAACAGTTTCTTCGATGGGCGTATTCTTATCAAGACGATGCAGGTAGTACAAGTCAATGTAATCGGTATTTAGATTCTTCAGCGAGCGTTCTACCGCTTTTTTCACATATCCTTTTTTCCCGTTGATTGCCCAGGTCACGGTGTTGTTATCGTCTATCTCCCAGCCGAATTTGGTGGCAATAAGGTAGTTGCCCCGGTTACCTTTGATTGCTTTGGCGATAAGCTGTTCATTTTTGAGCGGGCCATATAGATCCGCAGTGTCCAGGAGGTTTCCTCCCAGTTCAAATGACCGATGAATCGTTGCCACCGCTTCCTTCTCGTCAACTTTGCCATACATATTCCCTTCCCCAAAGCCTGTCATACCCATGCAGCCCAGACCGATTTTCGGAACAATAAGCCCCTGGCTTCCCAATGCTATTTTCTTGATATCCATAAATCTCTGTTTTAATGATAACACAAAGTTCAATAAAAGAGCATAAAGACCTGTAAGCAAAACCCTGCATGGTGTATGCAAACCACGGATGATATGTACTTTCGGGTTTTTTATACCGTATTCACTGCTAAACACTTTAAAAAACACCTAACCCCAGAATCCTAAAAATACTCCCTAACAAAAAAGTACGGCTTGACCAAGTTTACATTCCCGATAAATCAGAAACCATAGTTTTACTTTTGTCTTAATTTTTTGTGTTTATCACCCCATTTCTCAAGTTGGTCCAGGACCGGCTTAAGTTCGTAACCTATGGGAGTCAGTTCATATTCTACCCTGGGAGGAACTTCAGCAAAGACTGTACGCGTTACGATTCCATCTGCTTCTAATTTACGCAGCTGGAGTGTAAGCATCCGTTCAGTTATGTTGGGAAGCAACTTTTTCAATTCTCCGAACCTTAGTTTTCCGTGCATCAGCCAACAGCTGATCACTAAAGCCCACTGTCCCCCTATAGTCTGGGCAGCGTAAACTTCTACGCATCTTTCCGCTAAATCCTGTTTGTTCGCGTGATTTGTTGAGGTTACCTTAATTTTTGACATTACTTACATTTTTGATAGTATATAACAATGGGTTGGTAATATACAAAATTCGAAGAGAGCGCTCTACTTTTGCCCTATCACAGTCCTGAATAACGCTAATGAAAATATTAATAATTGTAACCCATCCAGCTATTAACAGTTCGAATATTAACAAGAGGTGGATAGAAGAGCTTTGCGGTCATCCTGATAAATACGTTGTTCATCAGCTGTACCAGATATACCCTGATGAGAAAATTGATGTAGGCGCAGAGCAAAAACTGGTTGAACAATATGACAAGATCGTGTTTCAGTTTCCTCTGTATTGGTTCAGCTGTCCACCATTGCTGAAGAAATGGATTGATGAGGTATTGACCTATGGGTGGGCCTACGGAAGTAAAAGTGGGTATAAGGTTTCCGGAAAAAAAATTGCCCTGGCAATCTCGGCTGGGATTGATGAGCACGAATATCAGTCCACTGAAAAGTACAAGTATACATTAAAGGAGTTGACCAGTCCTTTAGAACTTACATTTGAATACATAAGAGCTGATTATCAGCCTCTTTTTGCTTATTATGGTATTGAATTAAATACCTCAGAAGAATGGATTGAGAGGAGTATACCGTTATACTTAGAATTTCTTGATTCTTTTTAACAGCTAATATCCCCAAGGTCAGGATCAGCTTCAGCAGCCTCATCCTTAAATCCCTGTCCCGTAGATCCAATCCATTCCGGGCTCAGGGATTCTTCTATAAATGCCTTGGCATTGTAAGGGTTGGACCATTTCACCCCGGAGAGCAACATCGGCAGGATGCAGCACTTCGTTATACGTATGAAAAATTTCTGATTAATCTGCGTATACTATAGAAGTGTGTACCACTATGCTAGCCCCACGCCCAGTGCGACCAAAAAGGAATCCACAGTCTACCAAAAAGGAATCTCATCGAAAAAAGCAGCTCCGGAATATGGCAGGTTTCCGTTTTGAAGAAAGGATTAAAAACAAATAGAAAAATCACTGCGGTTAAAATGGACTGATACTTCAGAAGTAAAGAACAAGGCGAGTGGACAAGCCACCCGCAAGGCAGCGCCTTGCCCGTTCCTGACTTCTTTCAACCAGTCCAAAAAACAGGCAATCAAGTCTAAAAAAACTAAACAAAGAAAAAAAGCCAGAAAATGAACCTTTGATTATTCAAGGAACACCACTTCGTCATCACCGTTAGGATTTATACGTTTCCGTCGGGAGCATGACTGTTTTGGTAACAGTACCCTTGGGTAAACCTATTTTCCCATGAATTAAATTGTGACATGGTACCCAGGTAGGATTGTGGTAAATCAGCTGACCGCTTTGGGTAACCTCCTTGACAATATTCACTTTTTTAAGGTGGTAGTTCAGCACTGCATAAGCCAGGTCGCAATTATTATCATTGGGTCTGATAATATCCTGAAAAGTAACTTAATACAGCATTGTTCACCCCAAGGCACGCAAGCGGTGATCTGCACGAAACAAAAATATAGTTGTTGGGCAAAGTATTTTTATCCTTTCTGAGGTTTTCAAACATTTCGATTGCAGCTTTCAAAAATCCACCCCCCCAAACTTAACACGATGACCCCGACGGATAAATCCTTTAAAATTTCTCATTCTAGGTTCTTAAAATATTCCGCATGGCTTTGGCCAAACTCTGCTTTAAGGAAGTTCAACTAGTTGTTATGCTGTCGGCCATTCCGCTCTAATTATAACTCCTACTCTGTTTTGGTAAGATTTATTTTTAAAAATTCCACCCAATTACTTTGGTCGGTCAATTTTTCCCAGGTTCCTGCAATTTCATTATCGTTGTTCTTGAACCGACCGTTAAAACGAAGTCCTTCGCCATTAATTTCAAATTTATCATTTTTTAAAGTTCCTTTCATTTTGCCCGATGAACCCTGGTTATTATAATGTTGCAGTATGGCTTGGTCATTAGATTTGTCCAATCCAATAATTTCATATGTTTGGCTTTTTTCATTTCCCATTAGCACGTCTGCTGTGTGTAAAATGAAAAATCCACCAAGTATGGCTTCATAAGTATCCGTCCCCGTTATTTTCATTTCGGGACTCTTCCCAGCTTTCAGTATCCGACCTTCAGTTTTCCATTTTCCGATTAGTTTTTTGAAATCGGTATTTTCAATTCTATTATTCCCCATTTTGTTCAATATTTTATTGTCAGATTGAAATTTCTCCAGCTTGCAAACAAGGGTCAGGTATAATCGCTTGGAGGGTTTCTATGCGACCCACTATACGCCCACCGCAAAATTTGTTTAGGGCAAAAACGCACACCTCTATCAGCTCGGTCCACATTACACTTATACAATATTGGGGGTAGTTTTTACTTCCTTAACGGTTAATTCAGTATTCTCTTTTTGGATCGAAAATTTAATTATTACCAACAGAATTACGGGGACACCCCAAAGCCCAATTAATGAAAACCAATCACTAATTATAATCCTACCCTCTGAAACCAGTAATCCTTTCTGCAACGGGTCTTTTGAAAAAATGGTGTTAAAAGTAAAATTCCAACCCAGGTGAAGACCCATGGGCAGAAAAATAGATTTAGTTTTTGAGAATGCCAATGCCCAGGCATACCCCATCAATCCGGTCCCGATAAATACAAAAAACATCGGGAAAATATTTCCAAATATTCCAAATGAAAACCAATGGTAAATCCCAAACGCCACTGCAGAAATCATAATTCCTTTTCTTGGTCCAATTCTTTCTATCAGGATAAATAGCAATGCTCCTCTAAAAAGTAATTCTTCTGTCAACACAGAATTAAAGTCCCACCAGAACATAGTTAAAATTAAGGACGTGCTGGAGTTTTCATTCAAATGCAAACTTGAGGATCTCAAAAGTATTTCTAGAGACCCTACACCAATACAAAGTATTGCTGTAATTAAAAACCCGATTGCCAATTGCTTTAGTCTTTTTGTAAGTGGTAAAAATCCTAGGTACAGGATACTCTTCCTCTCTATCAGATAAAGTAGTGCCCAAGAAATTATCAGTTCTACTAGAATCCCTACCATTTCATTTTTTATTCTTCAAATTCTGACTAACGAACCACAAAACCTTTAATAAACTGCCCTTCTAAGGCCCAGTTTGACTCTGTGAGACCGAATTTATCGATTTGCCTGAGGATAATCAGTATCCAACCAATTTGTTCTTACAAACAGTGAAGGATAATCTAACACCAATCCCATATCATCCACTGTTATTGTAGCTTCAAAATCTTCCGGTATGTTCTCATAGCAGTATTGTGTATTTGAAAGCCGAATATATTTCTGTCTTACAAGTGTAACTTTTTGCTGTAGAAGATCGATGAAAATTACCCTGATAACCTTGCTTTCATTTACATTTAACATCAGCCGATTTATCGGTAAAGTATTTGTGAAATGGGTTAAGGAAATGTCCACATCCAAGCAACCTTCAAATTCCGCATTGGAGTTCCCTCCTACTTTCCAGTGGCCTTTTCCATCGCTTACCCATGTAAGGTCTCCAAATTGATTATTTTGCTGGCTTTTTATTTTTGCAAAAGTTGTTTCCCAATTGCGGTTTGTAATGATATCATATTCATCCCTATAAATAGAATCCATGTATTGGCCGACTATTACTGAGTTAATCTGTGAACCTTTATCAGTACCGGTTAATAAACAGTTCTCTAATGAATAATATTCTTGTCCTGTCCAGAGTAAGTTTGTCTGCATAGGTACTAAGGAACGCTGGCTTGTTCGGGTGGGTTTCGGAGCCTGAAAATACCAACCTGCACTGAACTTAACTAAAATCACAAGGCCGTCAACCCGTTCAATAGGTTAATGTAGTGGCGGACCCTGCAAGTCCCTACAGTAATGAGCTTCAGGAGATAAGAATAATGGTAAGTAAGGGTAAAAATGACAGGGTGCATACCGCTTACCAAAATAGCCCCCAAATAGGAATTGGATTTTAAATGAAACCTCTACGTCTTTAATCCTCGAAAAATTAAACATCCCGCCAAAATCAGCTCGAAGACTGCCGTAGGTAAATTCATTAATAAGTAGGCCTCTGAAATGACTTCCACCATCTGGAATAAGATAAAAACACTGGCCAGGCAGGATAAGGCGGTTCCAAAAACACCCAGCCAACCCATCCACGCTGGAATTAACCTACCTTTCAAAAGACCGGCATATAGTATAAAATTTCCAATGCCTAATGACATGATCATCCAACCATGGTTGATCATGTCCCGGGTTTGTTTTAGGGTCGTTCCCACTCCAATCCAAATAGCATCTTCGGGCATGCCTAAATCCACGAATTGCTGTGAAAAAATCAACACAGCTCCCAGTAATATAGTACCGACCAAACTTAATCCAATGGATAGAAAACGGAAGCTGAGTGCTCCCAAAGCCAATTTGGGAGCAACGGTTTTGATCCTAGGATAGAATAAAATGATAATGCCTGCATAACAACAGCCCATCAAGAACTGAAAAACTGCTGCCCAGACGGTCTGGGTTGCCTCACCTGCAGCAAGTTGAATAAAGTCGGGAGAGTCCACCGATGGTGCGACACTTAAAAGACCTGTTACAAATGAACCTAAAATCAAAATCCCAATGATTCTGGAATCTCTTTTTGATTGTTGCATCGGTTTA
This sequence comes from Algoriphagus resistens, assembly GCF_001442615.1. Lineage (GTDB taxonomy): Bacteria > Bacteroidota > Bacteroidia > Cytophagales > Cyclobacteriaceae > Algoriphagus > Algoriphagus resistens. Next base: position 683,033 of record NZ_LMXN01000002.1, read on the forward strand.
GAAAATTGAAATGACTGGATTAAGACTGGTGCTCCAAACTATCTAGATTTGGTTTTCAGCTTATAAAGTCTCAAAAGTAGGCACGTGGAAAACCGGAAAATTGTAAAAAATAGTCAATCTCAATTTAATTTGTCAGAAAGGTTACCAGAATCCGAAACCTTTTCAAACAACTGTTGAATCTCAGTCAGGTCCGGCTCCTGCTTCATCCACTGAACCCGCTCCTCTTGGGTCTGCATCCAGCGATAAAGCCAACTCACTCCCCATTTTTGATTGTATTTATCATCTTGGCTGTATACTGGATCTTTCATCGAATCTTCAAATCCAACTATCTCATAACCTTCATTCCTCAGTGCCGAGACTAGCTCAGGCAAATAATCCGCGTTGATCCCATTGTCATGGCAAAGGTAAATCTGACTGATAGGTCTTCCATAAATTTCCTCAGCCATGCCTTCAAAAAAACTTAAAAGCTCCATGGTTTTCGCCACATAAAGTTCACCGAGCTCCTTTGCTTTTTCATACTCTTCTTTCTCCAGGTAATAACAGTACACTGAATCAAACATCCAGTCTGAACTCTCAACGGTAAAAGGTGCTATCTGCCCGTCAGAAGCTTTTAAATACTCCTTGATTTGTACCTGCTGGGTGGAATCCTTTCCCAGATCATTAAAAGGAAAGCGAAATGAACCAATGGATTTCCCATAATGAGAAGCTATAGAATCAGATAGTACGGATCCCTTTTGGACATCTTCCACAAAGCGGTCAAACCCCACTTCAGAATAGCGCAAATGAGAAAAACCATGGTTTCCTATGGAGGAATTCCTATGGGCAATCCAACGAACCAATAGCATCTTGTTTTTCTCAGCTATTTCATTTTGAAATATCCTGCTCTCATTGATGAAAATGGTAAATGGAATATCCACAGAATCCAGTCTTTCCAATAAAACAGAGCGGAACCCATCATCATGAAACTTTAACGTATTCGGAACATCATCAATCGTGATGGAAATGGATTTTTGTTGCCCAAATGCTCCATAGCCTAGAAAAATAAAAATACCTAACACAATTATTCTATTCATAGCAGTTAAATTAATTTCTAAAACTTTCAATGACTTTGGCATCTACCCAATAGATATCCCGGTTACTGGTAAAGAAAAAATACTTCCCATCCCGACTTATGAAAGGGCAGAGCTCATGACCGGGTGTATTGATTTTGTCCCCCAAATTCTCAGCATCACTCCAGTTCCCACTGGCATCCTGAAAGCTGATATACAGGTCCCCTTCCCCAAGACCATTCTCCCGGATTGAACAAAATATCATATAGGATTCATCCGGGGAAATAAACACATCGGCCTCGTAGGAAGAAGAATTAATCTCTTGAGGCAGTATTTGTGCCTTTTGGTATCCACCTTCCCTATAGTCTGATCTATAGATATTAAAATCCCGCATTGCTTTTTTATCAGCCCGCCAATTGGAAGAAAAATATATGGATTCATTGGCGGTGAAGGACATATAGTACTCATTGCCAGGCGAATTTATTGCAGTATCCAGGGCGACCATTTCCGTATCCCAGCCACTTCCTCCCCGTTGGATATACCAAATATCATAATTCTGTTTGGGAGTTTCTCCAATAGCCGATCGGTTGGAAATAAAATACAGTTTGGTTTCATCAGTAGAGAGAAAGGGATCATTACAACTATAATCTTGTCCCCCTATTAATAAAAGGGGAGCTGACCATTCTCCGGAGGATTCCAATCTTGACCACCAAATCTCTGAAGTTCCATCCCTATCTATCCCAAAATAAAACTCGTTAGCCGCCGCATTGAATACCGACCCGAATTCAGAGCGATCAGCCAATGAAATCGATCCAGGTGCAAAAATCTCAGGAGTTAGACCAGGAGGTTGTTGGCCAAAATAAACCAAGTCATTTTTCTTAAATGAGCAGCTCAAGGCTCCAACCAAAAAAAATAACAGTGCGCCCATCATCAGCCTATACTTATTACTGAAATATATGATGACACAATTTCTTAGGTATTTTTCTTTCTCCATACTGCTTTTCATTACAATTCGAGGATTAGTTTGGTAAGCTCCAATGATCAAAAGCGGCCTTGGATACACTCGCAATAATCGATTCCCGTTTGGATTGGGAATCGTAGGAATCAGAAATAAATACCGAAATCACCAGATGCGATTGATCCGGAAGGGTAATAATTCCCACATCATTGGTTGCCCTTGTAAGGCCATTGTAGGTGGCTGCAGTTCCAGTTTTATGGACAAGAGGGGTTTCCTTTGGCAGCAAGCCCTTAATCCTTCGGTCAAACCATGGGTTTGAATAGGACATGAGCTTCAATAAAAATTGACGACTGTTTTCTGACAGATCCTTGCCCTTAAAAAAAACAACCAACAGGTCATTCATTGCATCAGGAGTAGACCAATTTTGATACTGGATCGTATCATGGGCTACCTGAACCATCTCAGTGGTGGAAATAGCGATATCTTTTATCCCTAAGCCATGGATCTTTTTTTCCGCTTTTTCGGTACCCCCCAGAATCCTGAGCAACACATCACAGGCTGTACCATCGCTGTGGGAAACATTGTATGCTAAGATATCACGGAGTGTCATGGTAACACCCTCCGGGAATTGATCACGTATGGGGCTATGCCCTGCTTTAGGAATGTATTCAGATTTGTGAATAGCTATACTATCATCCAATGAAAATTTCTCCTTATCAATTTCCTGCAACACTGCCATTGCTATGGGAAATTTATAGACGCTTTGCATAGGGAATTTCTTATCTCCGTTTAGTGAGACTTTTTCACCGGACTCCAAGTGCAAGATACTTACACCTAGTTGACCGCTACTTGTGTCTGAAATTTGCTGAATAGTGGAATAAAGTGAATTCTGGGAATAACCATCCTTAGCTGCTAAACAAAGTAATGCCGATATAATAAATCCGATGTTGACTAAAAGACTTTTTTTCATTTGAGATTTTGCTACGCTTTTATAAATATTAATAAGAGACCAGAAACCATTCAATAGATATTTAATCCGCTTAGTAGTTCCATAGCGTCAGACCTATAAGTCCCCAATACATGAAATAGGATGCGATAATCAGATTCACCACACTGGCAATTCTCACCTGAAACCGCATCCATTTACCTAAAGATGGCTTTACAAAGAGACCGTGAACAAAGAAGTAACCAGAAATCACTGAAAATACCAGAAATAACCAGCTGCTGAAATAATAAACCATTGCACCGGCGCTGTATAGCTTCTCAGGATCATAAAAAAACACTAAACCCGTAAAGGAAACCATCAGGAATATACACGCCAGGAAAGGAAACAATACTCCCCTGTTCACTTTTCCTTTCATTACACGTGCTCTTATACAGGAAATCCCCAGGCTAAAGAACGAGAAAATGAGAATCGCAATACAAAGCAAAGCCAGGTAAAACTGGATATATGCACTTATTTTTGAAATTCTGATGTAACTAGTTTCGCCCAACCACATGGTATCCCTATTTTCCTCAATAAAAACAGTGGATGCCTGAGGCTCATTGTCTTTTTGGAATTTCCTCTCATCAACTGCTGTCCATCGAATAGCACCTCCCATCATACTGCTTTGGATCAGGTGCTCTCCTTCTGCATCTAATACCTGCAAGTCGATTAACCGCATAAAAGGATAAAGCACTTCTACATTAAACGTAATGGGCTGATAAGCACCCTCAAATTTCTGGGGCGGGGAATGAGTAGCTTCATTCGCCGGAGTAGGGTCACTCCGATAAGGTTTTAGCAATTCATTTTTTATCTCCTTGATAGCTTTGGACCCCTCTCTGTCATTAATCAGAATCACATAACCGATATTCAGATCCCTTGAATATCCAAATCCGGAAAGAAAGCCTCCATAGCTTCCATTGTGTCCATAAAAAACCGAATTCCCGATAAACTCCTGCATCAGGCCCTTGCCATACCCGAATTTGACCCCATTTCTCGCCAGAAGTGAGGTTTCAGGGATTTCCATTGCTAGAATAGAAGTGGATGAAACCACTTGATTTCCATTGTAGGACCCTTCATTGAGGAAAAACCGGGTAAAGTTCTGCATCCCTTTCAAATTAGTAGTCAAGCTACCGGCTGGCCACTGAGGCAGGCTCGGAAAAGGCTCTTCATAAGCAGATGAATATCCTTTTGACCAATCAGGGTTCGCCTCTGGATGATAAGTAGCATCATTCATCCCAAGTGGCTCCAGGATATTTTCTCTCATAAAACCAACAAAATCACCATCCACTTTATCCTCCAAGATGGCAGCGGCAGCTATGTAATTGAGTGTGTTATAACTAAAATAACTTCCCGGAGCCCAACGAGTGGTCAAGGCATGCTGGCTTTGTCCCAATACAGATTGGAAAGGGGTGTTGGCATCTGCGCGAGCAAAAATATCGAAATGGGCTTCATCAAATCCGGAGGTATGCTCCAGGAGATGGGCCAGTGTCAGTTGTTCCTGACTATACTGGTTTGTAAAATTGAATCCAGGTGACATTTCCCTCAATGGACTTGAAATGCTCAATAGCCCCTGTTCTTGTGCACTTACTATTCCCAAGGCCAAGAATGTCTTTGAAATAGAGCCGATGGTAAATTTGGTGGCACCATCCACCGACCTATTCCCCATTAAATCCGACTTACCAAAATATCCCGTATAAAGAACAGTATCTTTATCCACCAAGGTGATAGCCGCCCCAGGTATCTGGTATTTTTTAAGAATGGAGGCTATTGTCCTGTCCAAACTGTCTGTTTGGGCCATCACACTGATACTACCCAATAAAATCATACTGAAGCCAAGGAAGGTTTTTAGGGTCATATGTTTATAAGTTAGATTTTTTAGTTCATTTAGGACGGTAGTCGAGCGAGTTTCTAGGGGTAAATAATCATCCCCCTGTGTGTCGTCCGCCCGTCATGGGTATTTCATCTGATTATAATTTGTTTTTCAGCGGTCATATGGAATCTCGCACGGTGAATAATCATCCCATTGTGTGTCGTTTTCGACATACCCGATTGTATGTTTTCCGAGGAAATCTTCCTCAAAATTTCTCTAAATCCCGTATTGACATTGGAAAACATCGGATTCGTTTCAATGTCTTTTTGACAGACTATATAGTAGATAGGAAGGCTTACTAAGAATATTCGACGGATCGATCTCATATTGTTGTTATTAAGTTTCCTTAGGTGCCAAGAAACCATAAGTCAATTTCCTCCAGATCATTTCCAAGGGACCTTGGGTATAAAATCTCAGCCAGACTTTAGTCAGTATAATTTGGAGGATCCAGATTCCGATCACAAAACCCAATAATTCAACACGGGAAATTTGATTATGCAACCCAAATCCATATCCATAAAACAGAATCCCCAGTATCAGGCTTTGAACTATATAATTCGAGAGGGCAGTCCTCCCGATGGCTGTCAACCATCCCAGTTTCCATGACTTTAAAAACATTTGATATACTCCATTTAAAATCAGAACATACCCTATTCCTAAGATCTCCTTTGGAAACGTAAAACTCCATCCTTTCCAGAACTCCAGTATGGGTTCGTGATCCAGGTAGGTCCAATGATAATAACGGAAGGCATTGACCGCTAATCCCAAGACCAATACTCCAATAGCTATAGGCCAATAAAATTGCCAAACGCGATAATCTGAAAAAATCCCGGATCTGTAAAAGAGCATACCAACCAACATCACTATCAGCGAGGAGAATATGATGGAATCATAATAGAATGCACCATCCAATACTTGCCCTTCTTTAAAAGAATGCTTCACTCCCTCCCAATATGTCTGCCTAGGTGCTTCAACCTCCTTGTATTCAAAAGTTTTTTCAGCGTATCGATTTTCCCAATTCTTAACTGTTTTTTCTTCCGCTGCGGATCTTTTCTCAGGGCTCTTGCCCACGGCCTGGCTGTACTTCTGAAAAGTATCCTGGCGTTTGCCCACGTTTTCATAGGATTTGAAAAGCGGGATGGCCAGCAAAAGAAATAGTGCGATAACAATACTCCTACGCTTCATGGACCGAAATGGAAGAAGCAATAATCCACATATGGCATAATGATACAGGATATCACCATCCCAAATAAAATAGGAATGAATCAACCCCATTATAAAAAGCCAGAAAATGCGCCTCGCATAAATATCCAGCACATCAAGTCCTTCAACTTTTCTTTGGACTCTGTCCAAAAACACTACAAAGCCCACTCCAAATAACAGGGCAAACATGGTGTAAAATTTACCTTGTGTTAAGAAGTACACCCAAAAACGAACATGGTAGTCTATCTCATTTTCATAACCATACTGCCAGGAACTCCAGGGGTTAGGATAGGCAAAGGATTCTATATTGATCAAAAGGATTCCCAAAACGGCTATACCCCGGAGAAAGTCCAGACTGGGAATGCGTTCTTGAATAGAGGTGGATTGAAGTTTCAAATGGGGAAAGGATAAAGTTGGGGTCTAAATAGTCTTGTAAATGCTTTTCCGATGTACTAAAACTTCCATTTTGGTTAAATCACAGTTTTTGGAAGTCTTTGATGATCAATATCCAGTGCTTCAGCAAGTACCCAGTCTTGACCTTTCAGGGCTCAAACATGCGTGAATAAAGCTGAACTGGTCATTTTGTCCACGTCTAGGGATATAAAAATCGTACTTCTCTTTTTGGATGGCACCGTAAAGGGTAGCGCTATTATTCCATAGATAAACTTCTAAGTTGTTTGGTTCAAGCTTACCAAACGGCTCAGCACAGCTGTACTTTTTAGTATTTTCAAGAAATGTCTTCTTGTGATGAAAACCGCAGGGATATATTTTCATATGTGGTGTTTTAATATGGGGTAGCAATTTTGTTGGCTGCACAGCCTAAAATCTGTATAAATCGGACATCATTTTTAAGCCTCACTTAATTTCCAGAAATCCTTGGGAATCAATCCTGTAAAAGACTTGAACTCCCGTATGAAATGAGCCTGGTCATGGTAGCCAAGTTCATGGGCGGCTTCGGTTTGGGAACTCCAGGTTTTTCCAGATTTAACCACCGCCTCAAACCTGACAATTCTGGAAAATAATTTTGGATTAAAACCAGTATAAGCTTTAAATATCCGCCCGAACTGCTTTTGCGAAAGGCTACAGGCACTGGCTAATTCCGGAATCCTTTTTTGACCCTGATTCGATTGAATCAATTGAATGGCATAGGCCATCCGGCCATCTAAATCTTTTTTGGGATTCAGACGTTGGTAAAAAAAATTATTTAACACCTGGATTTGGCATGAAAGATTCGGAGCATCCTCTAATTGTCCGGCCAACCGGTCGGCATCTGCTCCCAATACATCCTTTAAAGGAATAAATTCCCCTTTCAAACCATCAGGGGTACGATCCAAAAGTTCAGGTATCGCATGAGAGAATAAAGAGGCTCCTACCAAATGATTAAATCCAGGCACCTTAATTTGGTTTGGCCGCTCGGTATGCACCTGAACAGCAGTAAAAAGCAGTTGAGAATTTGAACTTGAATCATTAAAAGCAAATGTGATGTCAGTTAAGGTGTTTGCTATTGTATAATAGATGGATTTTCGATGAGATAATCGTGAATCCCAGCTTGCAGCCCAATAATGACTGACCAGCTCTTTCAAGGGTTCACAAGGTGCGATCTTTTGGTAAAACACAGGCTTTAGAATTTAAGTCAACAGATTTTTAGGAATGTGATTTTCCAAAAACCAGACCAGCCGGCCAGAAGACCGGGTGAACCGCCCAAAATCAAAATGTCACGAAAAATCACTCCTTCAAATCATTCGAAATTTTTAACATAATTGTAAGCGTGGTTTAGTTGTGGAAAATTTCCAACAACAGGTGGGAATAGTACTGGTTTGCCTCTAATTATTCCTTATTGGTAATTCTGAGCAGGTATTTTGAGCACCATAGTCTTTTGATAAAAAAATTATATTCATCTTTTCTGAATCATAGTGGTACTGAAAATTCTATTTTTACGTATTCACTCAAAAAATAAAGAGCCCAGGTATTCTAAAATTGACCATACTTCAAAAAATCAAAATTACTGTACATTAACGGTCAGTATTGTTCGATTTACTTATAAATCAAAACGCATATAATTTTTCAAAATGAGAAAGCCTCCTATAGCCCACCCTTCCTCTGCAACTAAACAGTAGCTTATCAGCGGGTATAATCAGGTGATAGTATATCATGGTAAAAGAGAATAAGCATACTTTCTTTTTAGAATTTCTACCAACAGTTGCTGATGAAAAGGTGTGAATATAAAATCCGGTTTATATCCCATGTTGCTGTATGAAGTTATTTGCAAGGGGCTAAACACCTACACTACTGCACATGGTTTAGATTATTAGCAGTATTTTTTATAGTTCCATATTTGAAAAATGGAGGATAAAGCCATTATTGTCTTCAATAACAAATTCTGTAGCTCCATTATACTTTGTAATTCCAAGCTCTTTGATAATTTTTACTTTACCCTTAATCTTATCATAGTAATTAGCAATATTTTCGGTTTGAATCCATAAAGTTAAAGATTTGCCACTTGTTTGACCTTTTAGCTGAGGAAATTCAGTGGTTAATGAGTTGGTAGATTGAAACATTAAAGAAACTTGATCTTTTTGAATCATTGCCCATTCGGGTAATTCATTTGGTACTTTTTTC
>NZ_LMXN01000020.1 GCF_001442615.1 Algoriphagus resistens
CCGTAACAGTGAGTTCGGCGGCATCTCCTGCAGCATTCTCACAAACGCCGTCACCGCTTACGGTCACATAATAGGTAGTCGTTGTTGCAGGGGTTACGGTAAGATTCGTAATCAAAGTGGTCAACGCTTCGTCCTCATAGAACTTGAACACCGGGTTGGTTACCGTACTGCTGCTTGCAGTAAGCGTGGTGCTCTCCCCTTCACAGATATCAACATTAACAGGGTCGATATCCGCTTCTGTTGCCGGAGGCAGTACTGTCGCCGCAATTCGGGTACGGGTTGCGCTCTCACAGCCTGTGCCGCCCATCACTCCTACAAAGTATTCCACATCGGAATCCACAGCCTCAAGGATGATTTCGTTGCCTGTAATCTGGATGCCGTCTGTCACTATATTTCCTCCTGTTGCAGCGTCATAAACCGTGTAGGTCAGTCCGCCCGCAGCATTCGAGATTTCAAAGGTCACATCGATTGGGATGCCACATACCTCCATTTCGTCTTCTACAAACTCCGGTGCCTCCAGGCTGTTGGTAACCGTCACACTCACGGACTTGCCTGTTTCATTTTCACAGAAGCCGTCACCGCTTACCGTTACAAAATATTCGGTAGTCGAGTCTGCAGCAAGACCGCTCACGGTCAGTGAACCGTCGGCTCCTATCGTATAGGTAACCCCTGCTGTCGTTCCCGAAGTAATCGGGGAAGCCTTGGCAGCATCGAAGTACCAGGTAAATGTTGGGTTGGCAATATCGGTAGTAGGTGCAAGAACCACGTCCTCACCCTCACATTGGGTTACCGTTTCGTTGATGTTGATATCTGCATCAACGGCATTTGGATTTACAGTTACCACTACCTCAGCCGCTTCGCCTGCTGCATTCTCACAAACTCCGTCGCCGCTTACGGTCACATAATAGGTAGTCGTGGAACCTGGATTTACAGTTAGATCAAAAATCTCCATCGTCAGGTTCTCATCCTCAAAGAATCTGAATACCGGATCCGTCACCGTGCTGCTGCTGGCGGTTAGTTCAAAGGTATCCCCGGCACAGATCGTGCCGCCATCTGCTGTAATGTCCGCCGCCGTTGCCGCAGGATTAACCGTCACATCAACAGGGATTCTCACAGGATCCTCGCAGCCGTCCCGCAGTACCGCTATATAATAAGTTACTGTACCAGGCACCTCCAGTGCCGGGGTCGTGTAACTGTTTCCTTCTATCAACAAGGTGCCTCCCGTAGGCGCATCATACCATCTCAGGCTCGTGCCCGCAGATGGAGTAGCCTCAAGTATCGCTGTTCCTCCCTGGCAGGCTTCCGCATCTTCAGTGACCGCTGTAGGCGCAGGATAGTTGATCTCAGCCTGGTAGATTTGCCAGCCGCTTTCCAATAATCCCGCCAATGCACTATACGCAATCCTTACCCTGTCATATGAAGCTCCTGCGATAAACCTTACCTGCCCTTTGTCATCTCCTCCAAGTAAAGAAAGGCTTACTAAACTGTTGTCTACTTCACCGCCATCTCCATTTGCAGTAGATCCATTGTAGGATTCGAATGTAAGTCCACTCAAAATCCCTACGTCAAGCAGTGATCCGCCTGTTCCCAATGTAACCACAATAGTATCCCCTGCCTCACCAGTTTGTCCAAAAATCAATTCCTGCCATACGCCTCCTTCAAGTAATGACACAGGTGCAACCAATCTTGAATAGGTATCCACATTGCCGTCAACCGCATTGCCAGGGTTCTCAACTGAGCAGAATGCACAAACAGGCATTACCCCGTTACTCTGCGCATTCGCCACCGTACAGTCAGAATCATCCGTCACCGGAACCACCGTTACCGTAACCGCTGTAGTACCTATTGAAAGACAACCAGTGTCTGTATTTATTGTGCCTGCATAGTAAGTATATACACCTGCCGCAAGTACTCCAGTATTATAAGAGTCTCCTCTAACCAGTTCCACCATGCTTTCATTGTACCATACAATCTCAACGCCTGCAGGCTGTGGATCTACCGTCGCTGTCAATACCGTACCGAAGCCTTCTGAGATGATCACATCTGAACTCGTAGATGGAACCGCAGGAAGTTCATTTACCGTAACAGTGAGTTCGGCGGCATCTCCTGCAGCATTCTCACAAACGCCGTCACCGCTTACGGTCACATAATAGGTAGTCGTTGTTGCAGGGGTTACGGTAAGATTCGTAATCAAAGTGGTCAACGCTTCGTCCTCATAGAACTTGAACACCGGGTTGGTTACCGTACTGCTGCTTGCAGTAAGCGTGGTGCTCTCCCCTTCACAGATATCAACATTAACAGGGTCGATATCCGCTTCTGTTGCCGGAGGCAGTACTGTCGCCGCAATTCGGGTACGGGTTGCGCTCTCACAGCCTGTGCCGCCCATCACTCCTACAAAGTATTCCACATCGGAATCCACAGCCTCAAGGATGATTTCGTTGCCTGTAATCTGGATGCCGTCTGTCACTATATTTCCTCCTGTTGCAGCGTCATAAACCGTGTAGGTCAGTCCGCCCGCAGCATTCGAGATTTCAAAGGTCACATCGATTGGGATGCCACATACCTCCATTTCGTCTTCTACAAACTCCGGTGCCTCCAGGCTGTTGGTAACCGTCACACTCACGGACTTGCCTGTTTCATTTTCACAGAAGCCGTCACCGCTTACCGTTACAAAATATTCGGTAGTCGAGTCTGCAGCAAGACCGCTCACGGTCAGTGAACCGTCGGCTCCTATCGTATAGGTAACCCCTGCTGTCGTTCCCGAAGTAATCGGGGAAGCCTTGGCAGCACTGTAACAGAAGTAGAAGCTGCAGGAGTAGTGAAGCAATAACCATCAGCCGACACAGTAACATAGTATGTCGTAGATTCTGTTGGGAACACCTCATATTCAGCCCCCTCAAAAACGGATCCTGTCAGGTCTTCATTGGTGTACCATCTGAACACGGGATCTGAAATCGAAACACCAACCAATGAAGCGGTAAGCATTGTACTTTCTCCTTCACAAATAGCATCTTGATCTGCTGTCAACTCAATGTTTCCTGCATCAAGTGCGGTACAATCCGTAAGCATAGTATGCTGTGCAGTTTCAGATGCACTGTCTCCTGCCTCATCCGTATAAAATGCCTCTGCATTGTTTATGATTGGATCTGAACCAGTCACTGCATCCACCTGAACAGTAAATGTGAATTCTTCCTCGACACCAACTGCCAAAGATGAAATATCAAAAGTCAATGTGCCTGCTCCAACAGTTCCTCCTCCATTATCTACTACGGTGGTATTTGCAGGAATCTGATCCACTACTGAGATATCAGTAAGTGTTTTGTTCCCGGTATTGGTAACTGTCAATGTATAGGTGATGATATCTCCGACTATGGCTTTTCCATCACTCTCTGCATTGTTGCTCAGTCCTATTTTATCAAAGTCAATCGCATGTTCTGGAGTAACATCGACTACAGTTCCTGGTTCAGCGGCTGTATCAGGCTCAGTAGGATTGGTATTATCCACAGGAGGATAAGATTCAATTCCTATAGGTAAGTCAGAAGAGCTAAGAATTGCAATATTTCTGATCTCATCTATTCCAGTCAGATCTGAATCCACGGTTGCGGTAAATGAGCTAACAGAGGATGTCTCGCCAACTGCCACTCCTGCTACAGCGAATGTTACCGTATTCCCGGCTAAAGTTCCACCGGAAACGTATGTCACTCCTACTGGTAGCTCGTCATTAATGACCAGATCCGTCAGGTCTTGATTTCCTGTGTTTCTTACAAAAATTGTATAAACCAAAGTCTCTCCACCACTTACAGCGGTCAATGTTGCATCTCCGTCAACGGTAACTGATTTCCAGATCTCTGCTGAGAAAATAGGATCTACTGGAATATCCGTTCCTGTATCACCACTTTCGTCAGGATCTGTAGGATTTTCATTATCCAATGGAGGGAATGTCTCAGTTCCTGGATCTTCAGGAAGCGATTTAACCAAGGCTACATTGGAAACAAATTCAACATCTGTCAGATTTCCTTCAACCAACACACTGAAACTTACAGTCTCGGTAGCTCCAGGAGCAATGTCAAGGTTGCCAAAAGTAACAACGCCGGCATTAAGCACTCCACCACTTCCATCTACATAAGTAGTATGGGCAGGAATAGCATCCGTAACGAGATAGTCTGTCATCGTTACAGTTCCTGTATTTCTTACATGGATTGTATATTCTACTGTCTCGCCGCCTGATACCGAAGTCAATGCAGGATCCCCATCGATGACGTAGCTTTTCCAGCTTTGGAAATCAGGAGTCTCACAATCCTGCAAGATGTAAAACAATCTAATAGAAGGATTCACTGAAACACCGGCTAAGGATCTATATCGAATAGCTATTTCATCAACAGCCACGCCTAAAGAAACTCTGATTTCTTCATTCGTACCATTGTTAAAAAGATCTACCAAGTTGATATTTCCAATAACCGCGTTTTCCAATGTCTCATCATAGACTTCTTCTCCCTCCAGATACCCTACTACATCTATTCTTCCAATTAAACCTAAATCAAGAGTACCTGATCCTATACCAAGTTTGATTTTGAATGAACCGTCTGCAGGAATTGTTTGTCTGAACTGAACATTCTGCTGTATAGAACCTGCTACAGACAATGCACCCAGACTTATTTCCGAGTAATCATCATTATTGTTGTCGTCAAGTACTCTCTCCGGATTGGTTACACCATAGTTACCTAGGGAACCAACTCCCAAAGTCAATCCCGATCCATCAAAGGAGGTAGTAAATCCTGTAGCACAGGCTTCGGCTCCAGCATCGTAGCATAGGCCATAAATATTTATGCTGCTATCCTCTCCCAATAATGAACCATCGGTATGATCTTCTATTCTGATGCTATTGTAGTCAGCATCTGGAGTTATGGCTAAATAATATCTCCCCTGCGCATCCTGAACAATTTTTATCTGATCAATACTACCCGCGAAGCTGTTATCACTACTGGCAGTAAGAATTGGATTTCCTCCTGTGTCATTTACCGAAACGGTGAAATAATGGTCTCCAAGTACGATGTTATCCAATAGGTCACTTAATATCCCTCCTACACTTCCACCTAATAATGCATCCAGCAAGCCAACTTCTGCATCTATTCTCATATAAGACGTGGTCCCCGCAGGAACAATTACCCCGTCACCAAATCCTAAAGTTACATGTCCCGAAAATGCACCAGCTCCAGTTCCAAGTAGCCCAGCACTTGAGTTAATGGTCGCAAAGCTGTTGAAATTACCATCAAATAAATTTGAAAGATTATCTGCAAACGCTGCATCTATCAATTCCTCAGCACATACTGGACTCAAATATGGTGGTTCTGCAACATCAGGATCCGGACAGTTATCTGAGATTCTGGAAACTCCATATAGTCTGATTGGGGCACTTGTATTGATAGCAACTAGCGCATCAAGTCCAAAGCTTACCCGATCATACACCACTCCCGGCTCAATCAATAATTCCTGAATACCTCCGGAATTAAGCAGTCCCAATAAATCTATGTTATTAATCAGTGCATTCTGAAGGGTTTCATTATAAACTTCCTGATTACCGTTGTAGAGAATCACACGATAAGAGCCGGCCAAATCAAGATTTAAGATTCCTGGCTGATCCAATTGAACTCTAAGACGTAAAGCGTCAGTTGTTTGAGACTTTGTTTTAAAGTAAATATTCTGATATACAGAGGCTCCTACTCCGGCTACACCTAGGTTGATGGTAGAATAGTTTGAAGTATTCCCATCGATCGCATTCTGTGGATTAAATACTCCTCCTTTAGTGATATCCACCAAATCCAAGGCAATTCCTTCTCCATCAAAATCAGTAAAGGTAGCCTGCTCGCAAAGGTTAAACTCCGTTTCTCTACACATGCTATATACCTGCATGGTTGCGGTATTTTCCAATCCGATCAATGCAGTCAAGAAATGATCAATTCTTACAGACTGATAAGCCTGATCGGCAGTGAAAGCAATATAGAATCTACCGGAAGCATCCTGTACTACACGTACATCCTGATTCCCAAAACCGTTTTGGCTGCTGGCGGTATAAAGGTCTGTTCCACCGGCTGTTTTAGGAGTTACAGAGAAATAATGATCACCAAGTGCCACCGTCCCGAGCAAATCTGCCAAAGCAGAACCCAAGTTTCCACCAAGTAAAGCATTCAGTTCATCATTTTCGAATTCTATCCGCACATAGGAAGTTTCACCCGCCGCTACCGGAGCTGCGTATCTCAATTCTATATGACTGCTGTACGCTCCCAATCCCAAGGTCGTACCTGCACTTGCAGATAATGTTGCATAGGTATCGTTATGTCCGTCAATCGCATTCAGCGGGAAGTTGGTATTTTCCCAGCTTACTACTTCTCCGGCGCAATCAGAAACATTAAATGGTGGATCCGTTTCCGCAGGAGGAGTCAATTCAGGATCAGGGCAAGCTGCACTGAAACGCTCTATACTAAATACACGTACCGGATTCTCAGCTAGATTTAAACTTATTATTGACTCTATCCCAACTGCAACTCTATCGAAGGCAAGTCCCGGTCCAAATGGCAGATTAAGCGTTCCTCCACTTTGAAGTAAGCCCAGTAAATCCAGACCGGAGATCAAACCATCCCTTAGTTCTTGGGAGAATACTTCAGTCTCTCCATCAAATGCTTTGATCACTATACTGCCAAGCACTTCTGCAGTCAGTGTGTTTTCTTCTTCCATTGCCAGTTTCACTCTGAAATGATCCTGCGGAGCAGAAAGCGAATGGAAATCTACAAACTGGTAGATGCTTGCCCCTACTCCCGCAGCTCCAATGCTAATCTTGGATGCGGTGAGTGGATCCCCGTCAATTGCAAATCCTGCATCAGATACTCCTACTTCTCCAAGTTCTAGAATATCGAGGCTAATGCCTGTTGACTCAGAATAAGTCGAAAATGCCTGCTCGCATTCTTCAAAACCGGTAGAGCTACATACATGGTAGACGTTCATGCTACGCACTTCGCCCAATCCCAGTAATGCATTAAGAGATTCTGTAATACGGATACTTGTATAAGGGCTTTCAGGAGTTATCGCTACATAATAATGGTTGTTCTTGTCCTGAACTATCTTAACTGGCTGATTGAAAAAGCCGTTATTGCTTGAACTTTCAAAAACTTGCGATCCGTTGTTTTTCACCTCGACGGTGAAATAATGATTACCAAAGAGAACGTTATCCACCGCTCCACCTAACAATTGTCCTACTGTGCCATCGATTAACCCCAACAATACTTCCTCGTCAAAATCAATCCTCACATAGGAAGTAGTCCCTGCACTTCTAGCATCAAATCCCAATTCTACAAAACCTTCATATCCTCCTACTCCATTACTAGCACTTAAGGTTGTATAGGTGTCATTGTAGCCATCTATTGTATTAAAAGGGAAATTTGCATTTTCAAAAGAGATTAATGTTGCTTCGCAATCACTATTGCTCAACATCGGGTCAGTGGCTGTTGGCAAAGGAATAGGATCAGGATCAGGACAAAGGTCACCAAATCGTTGCACATCATAAACCCTAATCGGCGAATTAGAAAGTGCGCTAAGTGAGACTAAAGAATTGTATCCTACTGTAATTCGATCAAAGGAAACGCCCGGACCAAAAGGAATCGTAACTGCTTCTCCACTTTGAAGTAAGCTCAGAAGATCAAGACCTGTTACTAATCCACCCTGCAGCTTTTGGGTATAAACCAGCTGTGTGCCATTATAAGCACGTACTTCAATACCTCCAATCAAATCAGCTGTCAACACGCCACTATTTGCTACAGCAAGTTTAACTTTAAAGTAATCCTGAGGTATTGAAGGAGATCCGAAGTAGACAGACTGGTACATTGAAGCACCAACACCCAACGTTCCGATACTAATTTCTGAATAAGAATTCTGATCTGCATCAATTGCATTTTCAGCATCGCTGACACCAGATCCGGCTAAATCAAGAGAAATCCCCTCTCCATCAAAAGAGGTAAATCTGAATTCCCCGCAAGGATCTTCACCATCTATATAGAAAGCATTATATACATCTAAATTAAACTCTGCTCCTGCTCCCAGAAGAGAAAAGATAGATGTGTTGGTAACGCGAAGGCGGTCATAGGTTGCATTTGGTCGAATAGCTATGTAATAATTTCCATTGCCATCAACCTTTAATTTCACTCTATCTGTGTCAAAACCTTGGGCGCTTGTGCGTGACAATACGGGAGAAGCCCCGTTTCTTGCCTCTATTCCAATTACCTGATGCCCTCCGACAACTGTTCCCAACACATCGGTAAGCAACTCACCGAGACTTCCTCCCAATAAAGCATCTAAAAGTCCTGTATCACCGTTCAGTCTAACATAAGACCAAGTGTCTGTAGGAAGTGCAGAAGGAAACTTCAATTCAATTACCCCATCATAATCACCAATTGTCGCCAAGGTCCCGGGGCTTGCCAATAACCGGGCATACTGCTCGTCATCACTTAAAGCATTATTTGCATCAATCACTGTAGGCTCACAAGGAGGTTGCAACAAACCTCCACATGCAGATTGCTGGTTACCACTGGTGAAGGTGACTTCATTGGCTAAGATTTTCGTCTGTCCATGGGATTCTATCCCTATGCCCAGTATCAAAAGCACTAAAAAAAGCATTTTGAAACGCCGGCTTTTTGTAATTAGTAAACTATTCATCATCATATAATTATGAGGCAAAATTGAAATTCAAATCCAATATTTAATGAATTCAAGCACTAATAAAAAGAGCCTTAATAAGCTCCACATTACCAAATCAAGAATCCAAAAAAACCAAAATAAAATCTAAGGAAACATCCAAATAATCCTTCGAAAAAGGATAGTCTACTACCTGTGTAGCTGTAAAAAAATACAAATAGCACTTCTCAGAACCCCAAAACCTGGAATGAAAAATGCACTATATTTTTTCGTAAATATGCTCTTTGAAGTAGTTAAAAATATCCTCAAAACAAAAATAACGCATTATGAGAGCATAAAATATGAATATCCTACATCTGTAATTAAACAGTAGTATAGTGTTACCCAATGTAGTCTGAGTGTAATCTAAACTAAACTAGAATTTCAAGTAAACAAGAGCTAAAAAGTGATTGAGGGATGTTCTAAAGCAAAACTGCTATATCAAAAAATAAGAGTGAGAGTTAAAAATTTAAATTTTATAAACCCATCACCCATTTTACAGAAAATATCATGCCAACTAGAGAGAATTCCAAATAAAATATCACTACAAAAAAAAATTATTGGAATCACAGAATGTATAAAAATAATGACTAAACTGGGCAAAAATACACCCCATCAGAGAAACGCTAGGAATAAACTGTTTTAATAATATAGGAAATAGTAAATTAGCCCTGAAAAAAATACAATTAATCCGAGATGAAAACAAAAATACTCCTATTGGAAGATAATTATAGTATATCGGAAAATGTAGATGAGGTTCTAACAATTCATGGCTACGAATTAACAGCCATCCTAAGCCAAGCAGAATCAGCTATGAAGGTGATTCTCGAAAACAAACCCGATTTAATCCTTGTTGATATAAAACTCAAAGGAAATAAGAATGGGATAGAATTATCCGAAGAAATCAGGAGAACCACAGATATACCGATTGTATTTTTAACTTCCTCGGTCGGGAAAGATATAATCAAAAGAGTTGAACACCTGAAGCCTGATGGATTCATAACAAAGCCTTTTACTATGGAAGGACTTATAACGAGTGTTGAATTGGCTCTCGCTAATTCAAAAAAAAATAGGAATAATTATAATTTAGAGCAGCCTGTTTACGAAAAACCAGTTTTATTCATTAGAGAAAATGGTTGGCTACGAAAAATAATAATTGATGAGATAGATTGGATCAAGGCGGAAGGAACCTACACTCATCTTAATGTTAACAATAAACAATACACCTTGAGAAATACCGTCAAGGAGTTAATGAAAAAACTACCCATTGACCAATTTGCCCGTGTACATAAATCCTACATTGTTAATCTTAAAAATGTGGAAGCTATCAATTCAACTGGTGTAAAAATAAATAATACTGAGATTCCCGTAGGAAAGCAATACTATCAGGATTTTATGAAGAAAATCAATAAAATATCTGACTAAGACCTATCCGGAATTAACATCAACCTTATTATTCCTTATAAGAGGCATTGATAAACAAATATATCAATTTCACTTTTCTAGGGTTCTTTCAGAAAAAACTTCAATCTTCCCGTCTAACTCTTTGATTTCAGTGTCGATTAAAGAAAAAATCTCAAAAGTTGACAAACGAGAATCAAAAATACCCTTTTCGTTATTGACCAAATTCATCAAACCACGAATATTTGCCACAGGCTTTCTAAATACATGAGAAACTATCCATGGGGTACTTTTCTTAATCCAATCATTTTTAAGAGAATTAACGAAATCGCCTGTGACATCACTTAAATAGATGAGATGATTATTTGCAATGACATGGTGATCAATTTTTTTGAATGAGATTTCAAACACATAGTAAACTGACTCATTATTCAGTTGAAGAATGATCTTTTTTGAAATATCTTCAAAAACAGAGGTCAAATCATTCCTTAAAATATTAAAAACCAGTATCATACTATCTCTATCAACTGCATTCTTAAGAAATAATACAAGTTCCAAATACGTGTATTGCTTTTTAGTAAAAATTAGGAAACGCTCTAAAAATCTATCATTAAATATTACCTGTTTCTTAAGAATATCAATTTCTAAGAAATATGAATTTGGTACTCCATTTAATCTCTTGAAATTTTCAAATGAGTTCATAAGTGAATTTTTCATTTGAAAAAATTTCGAAACATTTAATCCAAATACAATCCCTCCTTTTGTAACAGTATTATCATGAATTGGATAACACATAAATTGAAAATTATCATTTCTTATTTTTTCCTCAGATATCAGCACTTCATTATCCTTTACAGAATTGTTCCAAGAAGAATTAGATTTCAAAAATTTTGAAACAGTATCCAAAAATTTAGACCCCTCCTTAAAATTAAAGATGGAATTAGTGTCTGGGTAATAGTTTTTAAAAATTCTATTTCCATATGAAATAGAACCCTTATCGTCAAATATAAAAACGATAGAGTTGATCTTGTCAAAGATTGAATTAAAATTCTCATTTTTAAAATTCAGAAACATGAAATTTTCTCTAAAAATAATCAAAGAAAAAAATGAAAAACCAGATAGTAGTATAGTTGCCCCTGGGATTTCAAACCCATGAGAAAACGGGAAATATATTTGAAAAACCAATTCGTACGCCAAAGGAATTAGTAGTCCTATAAAAAACAATTTCAATTTTTTAAAATTGGTCTCATCTACTAACAGAGCATACCCAACTATACAAATTGATACGGTTATACCAAGCCCGATCCAGATCCGTATTAATTTATCCAAGGATCCTTCCCTAAAACCTAAAACTAATCCAAAAGTCTCTGATTCAAGAAAAATCCTTGGTATTGGAAATGTTATATAGGATATAAATAAAAATAAGCTAATTATAAAAAACAGGAACCTTATCCAAAAAAAATACTTGATTACCACCAATTTTGTTTCGTATACAGCATCTAAGAGAAACGCTCCTAATGCTATCCAAAAAAAAGACAGATATAGATCTACCTGATTTATCACCTCAATAGAAATCGACAGTCTTAAGAGAAGATACTCTACCTGGCACAATAGCAATACAACGTTAAACACAAGGATTTTTTTCTCAAACGAAGTCCCTAACCCCTTAACAATTAATATGGCAATAGTCACCACGTTAATTAGAATGCTGAAAAAGGTTAGGTATGCTAGTAGTGTCACGTAAATAGGTAATCCCCTTAGCGTTTAGTAATTGTTCTGGGGGTATTTGTTGGTGAAAAATTATAAAAGCAATCTACTACCTGCTTTGCTTTGGTAATTTCCAATGGTTTTGAAATGTAACAATCCACCCTAGGCTCGGTCAATGACATAGAAATATCATCTTGATCTATTGAGGAAGAATGCATAATCACCCGTATTCGTTTTTCAGGGTCATAAGTATTTAATCGTTCTAAAAATTCAAAGCCATTAATCTGCGGCATATTTATATCCAGAAGAACCTTCAAGGTGCTTCCTCTAGTTTTATCATCTTGAATTAAACGTTCAATGTGTGCCAACCCTTCCTGTGGATACTTAAATGAAGTGAGCTTGATTTTTTTCTCTGAAGCAAATAATTTCTCTAATAAAAACCGGGACAACAGAAGAGAAACCGGATCGTCATCAACTAATATTATCTCTGTATCCATTATTCTATCACCTCCTGCACTATCATTTGTTTGATTGACACCTCTCCTTGTTCCTTTTCCATTATTAAAAATACTATCAAATGGACCTATGTGCAAGCCAAGAAAAAAAGGGTAACTGACAAATAATTTTCACATACCTGTTTTTTTACTTTCACATACGTGAAAATATATTTTGATATTTTTAAAAATAATGATTAAAAGTAATGACATAACATTACTGTTCAATTGAGTAACAAATCTTACACTAGCCATAACAAAAAAAAGACTAGCGACTCATATAATTTCGAGACTTAAAATCTGTGTTCATGCCATCCTATAAACAGCTGATAAAAACTACATTTCTCCACTAATTGGGGCAGCAATTCCACATCAGCCATCGTTTTGCTTTATGACCCGATATGCCTTACTCCCTCTGGATGTTTCCATCCTGAGAATATAAATTCCCTCAGGCAAATTACTAAGATCTCTAAATTCTATTAGTTCTCCATAGGAAAGCCTGTCCATCCGAAGCTGTCGAATGACTACACCATTTGTATTCAGAAGAGAAGCTACCACCGGCACATCCAAATCAAGGGTAGATTCCACAGTAAAGTTTTCTACAAAGGAATTTGGAAATACCAAAAAAACCGGAAGATCAAAACTATCGATTTCGGCCATCCGTACCTCGCTATAAAAATCGGAACCCTCAGTCCCCTTGATAATAAAAAGCCTATAGTAATTACGGCCTGGCAGCGGGTGTTGATCTGTAAACTCCATAGGGATTTTCTCCATACCTGTATCAATAGGCAAACTGCCGATGGCAGTAAATTCAAGATTTGAAGAAGCCCGCTGGATCATGACAGATCCCTCAAGCTGCTCATTACTCAGTTCCCAAACTAACTTCACCTGTCTCCCCTCTTTTGCCTGAACATTAAATGTATGGACCATAGAAGGTAGGATAATAAAGTTATACAGCAAAAAGTCCTTTATTGCTTTACATTCTGAAGATGATTCGTATTCAAGTGATAACTCATAGCCCTCTACAGCAGCAGTAGTATTGCTTATGGTTAGCCGTCCATTTTCATCCACTTCAAAAGTACCTCCATCAGTCTCAAGACCATCCAACTGAACCCCCTCTTTATACCATGTAAATGTTCCTGTTCCTAAAAATGGTGCAGCGATATTAGGATCTATAACAACGTCCGAGCCTACAGGATAGCTAATCTTATTACCTTCACCCATAGTACCTCCCTGAGGATATATTGATATGTCATCTTCCTGAGGAAGCGGATTAACTATAACTTGTATTGAGCTCAATTTAGTTTGATTAATACATCCTGAACGTTGGGTTCCAAGTCTGAACTGGTGAATTCCCGGCGATAGGTTTTGGGAAATTGTATAATCAGAGACATTTCCTGATAGTAAGTCTCCATTTTCATCATACCAAAAAAATTGATCACCAAGTTCAACAGCTGAAGGCTCAAAAGTCAACTGCTCTCCTTCACATATAATCAAAGACTTTCCATCTGATTCTAAAATGGAAGGTGAAGTCAATGTCCTTGAGATTTCATATACTTCTAAATTATTAAGAGCACTTAACAACCCTTGACCTAAAGAGACTTCAATCCGATTAAAAACAGCCGATGCAGGGTAAGTCAATTCATACTTGTTTCCAGCTCCTCCTAATAAGGTAAGACGTAGAAATGATGCATCTAAAGCCAAGGGTTGAGCTAGTGAACGATCATTGTAAGTAGTGATAGCTAAATTTTGAGAAATTAAGTTAGCATCTAACAATCCTCCTGCCGGATTTCTAAGAACAACTCTTATCGAATCTCCAGCCCTACTAAGGTCATCAAAAAGTGCTGTCACATGAGTTTTATCTGACAAAAGAGAAACATTTGACCTCAAGTTTGCGTAAGTACCCGCATTACCATCAATAGCGAGATCTGAATCCTCCACAGGATTCAGTCCTCCGACCAGAGGAGCTGTGCTCCCGTAAATCACATCTTTCACACCTTCGCAATTAACTGAGCCTGCTGTAGTCAAGTAATATGCAGCATAAACTCTAAAATATCCACCCAGGCTCAGTAATGAAGAAAAATTAATTCTTATTCGATTAAAATCTGGTCCAGTGATAGCTGGATTTAAAACAATTTCCTGCACATTATCTCCTCCCAAAACACTCAGTAAATCAGAAGCAGGATATTGGGGACTAACTGATATCGTATTTCTATATGCTCGAAAATTTATGTTACTAAGAAGACCAGCCAACCCAGGCGCATAACCTACCTTGATTCTAATAGTTGTACCGGCAGGTATTGGATTAGTAAAACTTAGTTCTAAATACCTTGACCCTAATAGTAACGGGAGGTTAATTTGGGCGTAGTTTTGAAGGTTGTTCCCAATTGCATCTTCAGGATTATCTATCACAATAGGATTACAGGTCAAACCATTTAAAATATTACATAATTCTCTCGCACTATTTGAAGCATAAACCCTAGTCGTTTGCCCTGACACCTTACCAAAACCTCCTCCAAAAAACAAAGTCCCGAATAAACACAGTGCTATAAAAGCAGCTTTCAAAAACAGCTTCTTTAGAAAGATCTTGCGAGGCTTTTCAAGAGCCCCCTGCCATCTCCCAACGCGAAATTTCTCTGCTCTAAGTAGCATCATCCTTGACCCTTGTATTTGCTTTAAGGCACTTGGCCTTATAGTAAAATACAAAAATACAGCAGGCTAAAAGCATATTATTGTATAGCACTTAAACGAATCAAAAAACCGCTAGTACAAATACATTTTCAAATAACTAAAATACATTTATACTGTTTTAAAAAAATATATCAAGAAAGATAAATACATTAAAACAACATATTTAGATCTTTTGATAACAAAATACTACTTTTAAATTACGTTTATTGATATATTTGAATCAAAACCAGTAAAAGCTTCACATCCTCAATAACGTCAACAGAATTCCCACCAAACAATCAATCGAAACCGTCGGAAGTATGATCTCCCTGAAAGGTAACAACTACAATAGTCCCTTTATTCAGTTTGGAATATATCGCAACCTTTCCTCCGTGCATCTCCACAAAATTCTTCACTGCTACTAACCCAAAACCTGTACCTTCTATTCCATTTACATTTGACCCTCTAAAAAACGGCGTAAATACATACGGTAACTCTTCCTCTGCTATCCCTAATCCAAAATCTCTCACTTCAATTCCAAAGGTGTCAGTGGTTTGGAACAACCGGACAACAGGTTTTCTGATATTCCCACCGTATTTCAAAGCATTGCCTACTAAGTTGATTATACTGGTTTCAATTAAAAACTTATCCCATTCCACAGTAAAATCACCTTCAATCTCCGAAATATATTCGACCTCATTAAGATAGCCCTGGGTTCGCAATGCGCTTTCTACAAAATGACCTAGATAGACTACCTCCTTCTTCAACGCATAATTATTATTCACAAAGCGCTCATAATCAAGAGAATGAATTACCAACTTATGAAGATTTTCCAGTTCTCGCTCAATTTTTCCATAGTGTGTTTTCATCTTGGCGGTTCCAAAACTATCAGGTAAATTCTCCAGGTAATACTTAGAAAGCTCCATACTGGAGATGATGGTCGCCAAGGGAGTTTTGAATTCATGAGAGACAATATTCATAAAATCAGAGACAAATGAACTGAACTGTTTCTCTTTCTTGAGCGATTTGACTAGTTGTTGCTCAAAATCCATCTGGGATGAAACATCCCTTATTACTGCAATTACCTTTTGATTGCTTTCTTCATGTAGGATATTGACATTGGATTCCACCCAATAACCACCATTCTTTTTACTGTTTAATTTAAGCCGGGATCTGTATCGGTCTTCGGTTAGCTGGAATTCGGAGGTGATCGTCTTTTTCAACAGGGTACTGATCTTGCTTTGAATTTCCTCAGGTCTAATCCCCTCATCAAAAAACTGAGAGGCTGCAGGGGAAATAAATTCAAAATCAGAAATGCCGTCCATAACCACTATCAAATCGGGACTATGGTCTGCCACCTTCGCCAGTATTTTGGCTTTTACTACAGACTCTTTCTCAAATCGTATTTTATTCTGTTCTGATTTAAATGCTTCGATAATTACTGAATAGGTAGAAATAAAAGGTTTCAAGTCGGAAATGTCCTGATCCGTGAAGCCACTGGTTTTATTTCCCAACCCAATCAAGCCAATAACTTCGGTCCCTTTGAAAATGGGAACACCCAGGAAATTATCAACTGAGGGGTGTCCAGGGACATTCTTTCCTTTCGTATGAGGATTTGATCTGGGGTTATTTTCCAGAATGATTTTAGATTCCACAATACAGGCACCAAATAGATTATCCAAATGACGGAACAAAAAATTATCTTTAATATGATTGTGGTACAACTTTCTTGCAGCTTCTCCTTGATGGGAGAAATCAGTAGCCGCATGAATCTTCAAAACTTGTTTTCCTTCAGAATTGAGATTTACCTTCCCCACAAATCCAAGTTTGGCATCTATTACCTTTAGGATATTAGCCAATAATAAATCATATGGATTAGCCCCTTCGGATTGGGACAAAAAATGATTTTGTACCTCTACTACTCTGGACAGCAATTCATTTGTTCGTGTCAGCTTTTCTTCTGTAGTTTTCTGAATTGAGATATTCTTAAAACTGCAAAAAATCAACACATCTTGCTCCGGGATGGTTTTATACAAACTCAGCTCAAACCACGTTCCTTCCTCTTTTCCTGAATAAAGCTTGGTCTCAATGGAAAAGGTAGAGGAACTCGCATCTAATACCCAGTCAATCACTGCATTGAATTCTCGTTTGTCCACAAAAAAATCTTTTATGACAAAACCTGTAACCAATTCCGAAGCAGGTTGACCCAGAAGTGAGGTAGCAGCAGCATTCACCACTATTGCACGCGTAAGCCCCTTATCAAACAGAATAGCGGGGTTATCCATTTTCTCTATGACCTCTACCAGTGCAGGGTATGAGACCTCAAAAATATTTTTTCTTACCAAGAAATTGAGTACCGTGTGAAAGCTATTACTTTCATGATTGACCCAACTCAACTCATTTATCTGGAATTTCACCCCTTTCCAATGCAGGGTATAGTTAAAAAACTGTTCTCCTTTTTTATGAAAATTTCTAGATATAATGTAATTTTGATCAAGGGAACTAGCTAAAGTAAATTTTTCGAACTCATCTAGGGATTTTACTATAGAAGTAAACTCTTTGCCAAAATGTTTTTCAAGGCGATTACTGACTTTGAGGAGTCTTCTTGACCCTAAATCGAAAACTAAATCCTCATTTTTAAAAACTGTAATTTGTGATTCGTTCTCACTCATTTTCTTTATTATCTTTTGGCAGCAAAGTCTTAAGTAAAACCCAATATTTAATATATTTTGTTTAAAAAATTCTTACCAGCTACATATGCTTGAAACATTTACCAAGACCAAAATATTATTAGTTGAGGATAATTTCAATCTTTCTGAAAATATCAGGGAAATCCTAAGCCTAAACGGGTATGAAATATTGGAAATCTTAGATGAAGCTGAGACCGCCTTGTTAACTATAGAATCAACTTCACCCGATGTGGTATTAGTGGACATCAAATTAAAGGGAACAAAAACAGGAATTGAGCTGGCTGAAGAACTTCGCCAGAGTATGGATGTCCCTATTGTTTTTCTTACTTCGGCTTCTGGGTCTGATGTAGTACAAAAAGTGAAGCATATTCGTCCTGACGGTTTTATCACCAAGCCATTTACTACCAATTCATTGATTACAGCTATTGAGCTGGCAATGGAAAATCACAAGAGTGAAGCAACCGAATATTCTAAACCAGAGAAAAACAACTCTGCAGATTTATTTATCAGAGAAAACGGCTGGCTTAAGAAAATCATAATTAATGATATTCACTGGATAAAAGCTGAAGGCACCTATACCCATATATTTGTCAATGGAAAACAGTATACCCTACGTAACACTGTAAAGGATCTGATGCAGAAACTACCTTGTGATCAATTCTCAAGAATTCATAAATCTTTTATAGTAAACCTGAATAAAATTGAGGCCTTTAGCTCTTCTATTGTAAAAATCGAAGATGGCGAAATTCCAATTGGAAGAAAATACTATCAAGAGCTATTGAAAAACATCAACAAGCTTTCAAATTAGTTTCTTTTCCGAGTGATCCAGCACACTCACCTTTCCCCTATCCGGGCCAATGGTTATCCCCATTTCAATTAATGGCCGGGCGATGGATTTTGACTGCTTTTTCCTTTAACCAATGCTTAATTTTTAATTTCGTTTTTAAAAATTACCACAGTTTAAACCTAAGCGCAATCAGCCTTTTAAAGAAGAGTCCAAGTGCTTTCCCAAGCTTCTTCCCCCATTTTCCAATTCATTTTATGCTTAATCTTTCCCAAGAAAGTATCACTTCCATTTAAACGCAAAATAGGAAGTAGGCAGGTCTGCCGTATTGCGAATACCATGAACCAACTGGGATTCTATAAAATAAAAGTCTCCTGCAGTAGCACTGTACTCCTTGCTGTCTATTGTCATTGTTGTCTCGCCGGATATCATAAGTATCATCTCCGACTCTCCATGTGCATGCGGTTCGTGACTTGGTCCTCTTTTATCCAGTGTCGTCACATGCATCTCTAACCTCTCGCACATGGCTGTAGACCTGTCAAAATAAGATCGGCTCCCACCATTTTTACCAGGTTTGAATGCCAGAGAATCTGCATTTATCATCAGGGAATTCCCAGAGACAATACCTCTTTCTATATCCATTTTATTTTTGGACCGATATCTTATCACAAAATAGGTAAGAGGGCCATCTCCGGCATTAGAAAGGGAATGCATCTGCTGTGGCATTAAGGACACCACCCCATTTACTCCCAATATTGTACTCTTCCCCTCAATGGTTACTTTCATAAGTCCCTCCTTTACGATAATAATCTCTTCAATATCTTCATTGGCATGTGCAGTACTGGGCTTGGCACCAGCCATCTGTGTGGTCGCATGCATTTCGAAGTATTCCAGGTGAGGGGATACACCCTCAACTATAGGACGGGACACCCGATCTCCATTCGAAACCACCTCGTGGTCACTCCATTTGAATACACCTGATTTGATTGTTGGGAGTTGTGCAAACGTAGAGAGTGTCATAAGGCAAAAGAGGGAAACAAATAAATATTTCATAACAAAAATCCGAGATGGCATCAAGCTAAATATAAGCAATAGTATTAAAATAACTGGCATTTATGATAATCAGACAGGTGCATCAACTTTTACTGCCGCATAACACCTAAGAACACATCTGGAGTAACAGCACTATAAATGATAATCAATCAGAACCTTATACCATCTTGTTCCGTCTTATTTTACTCTTACCAAATCACTTTATCAACCAAACATCTAATACGTATGAAAATCTTTACTTTACTAGCCACATTGGCTTTTACAGCATTCTCCCTTACACCGGAAGTAGCAACAGTGAATACCGCAGAAAGCACGATCACCTGGACAGCCAAAAAAGTTACAGGTCAACATCATGGAAAAGTGCCTATCACCTCCGCAACACTGGATTATCAAAACAGCAGAATCCTTGGCGGTACTTTCGAGATGGATATGACCGGCTTGACCGTAGAAGACATTACCGATCCAGATATGAACAAAAAACTAAGTGACCATCTTAAATCAGATGATTTTTTCTCTGTAGAAAAGCATAATAAGTCAACTTTTAAAATCACTGATGCAAAAACAAGTAATGGAAAGGACTACGATATCACCGGAGATCTCACCATCAAAGGCATCACCAAGCCCGTTACTTTTCCAGCCACAGTGGAAGTAAATAGTGGTAAAATCACTGCGACAGGTAAACTGACTTTTGACCGTACGCACTATGACATCAAATTCCGCTCAGGATCTTACTTCGAAAACCTCGCCGACAAAATGATCTATGACGATGTGGAACTGGATGTGAAACTAGTTGCCAGCGAGTAACCATCATTCGAGTCCAACAGGAAAGGCCGGGAAGTCTCGGCTTTTCTTGCTTAAAATTTTCGCTAACTAATGCATTTGAAACCCCTGTTTTCTAAAGCTTTAGACCAAAACCTAAATAGAATCAGCTAAAATACTGGCTATAAGTCCTGTCACGTCCTGATTTTACCAATACGACACCTACTTAGACATTCCAACTCCAAGCCTTATCAAATATTCCACTTTACTGTGAACAACCCATATCTCGGCTGGACCAAATAGGAATAGGTACTGATCAAATTCTCAGTAAAACTATCCCGCCGGATAGATCGGGTATCTAGAATATTCCAAACTGTCAGCCTAAATTCCCATGGACTTGACTTGCCCTGATAGCTGAGAAAAGCATTGAAGAAATCAAACTCGCTTTTCGTATTCGAAGCCTTGTTCAAATAGGTATTGTAAGTATAATCGGCATTAAGTTTCAGTCCATTCCAGATATCCCAGTCAACTTCGATTTTTGGACTGTGCGTGCTAAATGTATTTCTGGCATTGGTGGATTTATAAAAGTTCTGATCCCAGGAATAGCCCAGATCTACTTCTACAGTTTTCATAAATGTACTGGTGAATTTAAAAAAGTACGAGTGCGCAAACTGGCTGTTATTGATCAGAATATGATCCACAAGGCTATTGGTAGAATAGTTGTTCCAATTCCCTCCACCGCTGATTTTGAACGATTGAAACCGCTTATCTGCCTGCAAACTGGCCGTCAATGTCTCGTTAACAGGAGCAATGTTCTGGATACCCAATATACGATTGATGCCTATAAAGTTTGTGGTATTGACTAAGTCCTGATGCTTTCTGCTCCAGGTGAGACTACCAAATAAATTAAGCGCAGAAAAGAAATCAAAATGGTTGTATCCCAGCGTCTGGGTGAAAAACAGCCCATTGTCCAACTGCCTGTTTCCCCTGAAAACAGAATTGTAATCCGATATCACCAGTCCTTGGGCAAGTTTCTGAATATCCATGAAATTCGCATGGCTACTAAACCTATATGTCAGCGATCGATTTGATTTGATGCTCCATTTGGCATACATCCCCGGAAGCAGCAAGAATTTGTCATCGCCCAATTCCTCTTCCATTTGTATGTCATTCCAGGCATATCTATGCAAATAAAGCGAAGGGCTGATCACCACTGACTTCCATTTGGTTTTGTAAGTCATACCCAGATACAAATCCTGAAAATCAAACCGGGAATCATTCTCAAATCCCCCCATATCTACTTGAGTTGAAGTTTTTTCCTGCACCACATTTCCCACCAGCTCCTGACGTGTTTCAGTATAGCCCAGACTCCAGTTGATATGATTGGTAGGATTGAGGATCGCATAGTAGTTGATGACACCTTCGACAGTCCGGGTTTTGATGTCCTGATTTTGCAGAAAACTATAGGTCTCCTGATCCAAAACAGGCATTATCCCCGCAAATGGTTTTTGGTTGGTTGTCAGATCATAAAGTGGGTTTTGGTATTTTTTCTCCCAGTTCACCTCCATGGAAAAGACGCTTTTATCTGAAGGTGCATGGTACCATTCCGCTTTTTGCTGAAGGGTATAGGGCTGTCTGCTTTGGTAACTTATGATCTGCTGGCTGATTTGCCCAAAATCAGAATCCAGAAAGTTCTCATTGGCTATATCTGCCCACTTCCCGAAAGCACTATATTTCACGTAAGTTTCCTCCTTCGGAGTGAAGGTCACAGCATACTTTATCAGGCCGGATTTATTCTCCACAGTACTTGCCGAAGCGAGCGTTTCCTGATTGTTTTCATCCGTTCTCAAATAAGTTCTCTGGGATGAAGAGCCCAGTTTATTTTCAGATGACGAGCCTATCGCAAAGCCAGAATGTCTCCATCTGGAAGATGGATTGAAATTCAGGTTTACGGCCGCAAGTTCTGTCTGTAAACTAAGGGCATTATTCCGCTGCGCCATGGGAATCCCCAGATCATCTGGGCTTACATTAAGCGTGGAACCTGACTTTCCAGCCAAATCTGCCAATCCTCCGCTGAACCTAACATAATCCTGTAGGGTAAAAGCCAGCTCTCCTACGTTATTGGCATCGGCGATCAGATTGATGTTCATTTTTGGAGAATAGTAAAAAGCATTCGCATGCCCCAAATAGCGTTCTTCTGGCCCGGCACCAACAGACAGATCTCCAAAAACCATGTTCTTTTTACCCTCTTTCAACTGGATATTTAGTGCCAGACTCTCATCATTATCCAATCCACGAACTGGCGCTATTTCATTGAAATTCTTAAGAACCTGAACCCGGTCAACCGCATTTGCCGGTAGGTTTTTGGTAGCAAGCTTGGTGTCCCCATCAAAGAAGTTCTTACCGTCCACCATCACTTTATCTACCTTCTTGCCCTGGACTTTCACTTCCCCATTGTCATCTACTTCGAATCCGGGGAGCTTTTCCAATACGTCTTTGAGCTTCCGTTCCGTACCCGTCGTAAATGCATCGGTCTTGTAAGTAAGCGTATCGCCTTGCATGGTGATGGGTAGTTCTGTCACGACTTCCACCTGGTCCAACATGGTTTCATCCTGGCTAAGAACGATTTTCAACTGTTCCTGATCTGACCATTCGGTTATCTTCAGTTCAAATTGCTTATACCCTACAAAAGATACACGCAACAAATATTCCGAACCCGGGACCAATCCTATCTTGAATCTCCCCTCCCCGTCGGTAATACCAAATCCCCCGATCTTTTGGGTTGTCTGATTGATAGCTACCACATTGGCATAGGCTATTGGCTGATTGAGGCTATCCAGTACCTGACCTATGAGGTTTTTGTTTTGGGAAAAAGAGGGCAAAGCAATCAGAAGGAAACATCCGATTGACAGAAAGTGCTTTAGAAATAACATACGTATGATTTTCGAAGCGGTTAATTCCCTATTCTGATAGTCATCTTGTTGCCCTCTCCTGGTTTGCCAGAATACCTCTTCATCATCTCATTCATTTTTTCCTCTGAAAGGGCCTGATAATCCTCACTACTGATCATCTCCCCTTTTTCGGGGATTTCTAGTCGTACAGGCTCATTGGGATTCAAGACTATCCGTTCAGCAATGTAGGTTATACCCTGGTTCTGAAGCTCCAGAATTAGCCCTGGCAATCCCCAAAAATCTTCCGGTCCATGGCTTACCGGAATCTGCATGGCAAACCACGCCGTCACATTCACTGTATCAATACTTGCTTCCATTTCATCCTTTCCCACAGAAAAAACCTTGCTCTCCATAGTTCTGGAATAGACAGCCTTTTGACAGGTATATTCCCCGATTTTCTTGCTTTCTCCAGTCAACTCCCAGTTGTAATTCTTCAGACTGTCTTTCACCAAAAAAACTTTTCCCATTAGGTCTTCTTCCCTGATGTAATTTTGCCCGGCCACATTTTTATAGAGTAATCTGTCTTCATTTCCTGCCTGAATTACGATTTTAGCTCCGCCTGAAGATGCTGTAGCGGGTCCGGAGCCCAGGCTTTCAACTTGTTTCCAGTTGGATTCTGTCTGGGAAAAAGTAAGCACATATTCGCGTTCCATCTGCTTTTTCAATTGCTTTTGGAGATCAGCCATGACTTCTGGAGCCATTTTGGTGCTGTCCATGGAAACTTTGAAACTGGAGGAAGATTTGTAAAAAACCCTACCGGTAAGACCTTGGGCATTTACATTGGTAATAAAGCCCATCAGAGCAAGGGAGAGAACTAGTATCCGTATGTTCATAGCTGTAAATTAGTTGCTACAAACCAAGATAAACTGATCCTAGAACTCAGTTAACCAGTGTTAACGTGTGTTAACATTCGATTTTATGTAGTTCATAGCATCTACTTTAGTCCTGTGAAAAAGCTACAGTTCAAGCGGATAGGAATACTTATTGCCCTCACATTGACGGTGAGCATTGCTGTGCAGATTTATAGAAATTACACACAGTTTAAGCAAAATGAGACACAGCTGGCAGCTGATATACAGCAGAGCCTGGACAATGCTTTGGAAGTATATTATGCCGATTTGGCTAAAACGGATGTGATTGCACTGACCAGAAAACGGGGCGCAAATTTAAACCTGCCTAACTTCAGTAAAACAACAATTGACAGTCTTGGCGATACTTTCTTTAAAAAAAGAGGCAGAGGCCGCAACTTGTTTATTACCCTTGATAAAGAAGAAAAAGATGGGGAATTGAAGGAAACTGAAAGCCTCAGTTTCCAAACCCGTATAGATACATTGAGAAATATTACCGGAATAGGGGAATTTCATACCATCAATATTATTAAAGGCATGATTGCCTCTGACAGTGTCAATAATCTAAAAAACCTGACCCATCAAATCATCATATCGATGGCAAGGGATTCACTTGATTTTGACAAAATAAATACGCTGGTAAAAAATGAGCTGGACAGACGGGATATTGCTGTCAAGTATGGCTTACTCCACTACGAGGGTGACAGTATAGCGGGATCGTTTAATTACCCTGCATTGAAGAAAATGCCTTTTTCCACAGTTTCAAAATCGACTTTCTTGCCGCATGGCCAAAAGCTGGAAATGTACTTTGAGAATACGGCTCTGACTGTCATGAAACGGGGAGCCGTGGATATCCTGATGTCAGTCATCTTTCTGCTGATCATTGCAGGGGCTTTTTATTACCTGTACCAGACCATCAAAAACCAAAAGGAAATCGCTGAAATCAAGGAGGATCTCATCGGAAATATCAGCCATGAGTTCAAAACACCTATTGCCACAACGCTCTCGGCGATAGAAGGAATCGAGCAATTCAACCCAGAAAACAATCCGGAAAAGACCAAAAGATATCTGGGGATTTCAAAAGGACAATTACTCAAGCTGAACCTGATGGTAGAAAAACTGTTGGAAACTGCCGCACTGGATTCTGACCAGTTTCTATTGCAAAAAGAAGAAGTAAACCCTATTTCTATTCTTAGCACATTGGTGCAGAAGTTCCAGACTTTATTTCCGCAAAAAGAAATTGAACTGGTAGTACCAAGCAAAATTTCTCCTATACATGTAGATCCTTTTCATTTTGAGAACACGCTCTCCAACCTGATGGACAATGCGCTCAAATATGGTGGTGATGAAGTAAGAATCACCATAGACCAGAGAACGACTACCCGTATCAATATCTGGGACAATGGAGGGAATATCAGCGAAGATCAAAAAGAAAAGGTTTTCGAACAGTTCTATAGAATCCCTAAAGGAAATCTCCATGATGTCAAAGGCTTTGGCATAGGGCTATACTATGTGAAGAAGATCATCGAAAAACATGGAGGAAAAATCGAGCTGGAGTCGGCATCAAAAAGCACCTCCTTTAACACAACTTGGCCATGAGCAAAATCAGAATTCTTTTAGCTGAAGATGAAATGGCGCTTGGCATGATCGTCCAAGAAAGTCTGGAAAGCCGGGATTTTCATGTCACTCTTTGCCCCGATGGTTTGCAAGCCTGGGAAAGCTATCAGCAGTCCAAACCTGATGTACTGGTTCTGGATGTGATGATGCCAAAAAAAGATGGATTCGCTCTTGCCGGGCAGATCCGCAAAACTGACCCTTACACGCCTATTATCTTTCTGACTTCCAAATCCCAGACCGAAGACGTGCTCAAAGGTTTTGGGCTGGGAGCAAATGATTATGTACGAAAACCCTTCAGCTTGGAGGAGCTTATCGTGCGGATCAAAGCCCAGCTTAACCGACTTCTGTTGCGCCAAAATCAATCAGACTGGGTACAACTTGGAATGTATGAATTTCATCCCACCAAACAGCTTTTAAAACTAGAAAAAGGAGAATTCCAGCTCACTTCCCGAGAATCGCAATTGCTGAAAATTCTTTTGGAGAATGCCAATCAGATCACTGACAGAAGTTTAATCCTTACGCAGATTTGGGGATCGGATGACTTTTTCAACGCCAGAAGCATGGATGTTTTTATTACCAGACTGCGCAAAAAGCTACAGGAAGATCCTCAGATTCAGATTTTAAATGTTCGCGGATTCGGCTATAAGCTGGTCTGCTAAACTGACAAAATCAAGCTTAACATTTTTTAAAACTTTTTTGGGGTGCTCCCAAAAAATTATCCTTCCAGACCGTACGTTATAATCCCGAAGAGAATCTTGACCCTACTAAGATTTTGTGTGGAGAAAAGTCAGGGGTAAGGCTGCGTGGATTTTCAAGAAAAAAAACCACTCAGCCCCTCTGCACCACGCGACAATCTTCACACAAAAGCCTGAAAATCCCGGTAGTCTCTCCTTGCTTTTATTCTATTTTCACCCATCGGGGAATGGCCTGCTCTGCTTTATCATATTCATTACTTTTTATGAGGTCAGGATAACGCGGCCCCTTGCGAACATAGGGAATTTCCCTAATTTAGCCTCCCAAACCAGTCTTCCCACGTAAACTTAGGTAATTGTAGAGAAACAAGTTACCCTTTAAAACAGCCACTTTTTATGGATAACAGCCACTTCGAGAATGAAGAAACAGTAAAAGAAGATTTGGAGGAAATCAAAAAAGTCTTTAACACGGATTCCATACTCAGGGAAAACTTTACTAATTCAAGGGTTCAGAAATATTATAAGTACAGCAGTTTCGCATACTCCAGGTACCATTCTAAGGAAGGTTCTGTACACATTGCTTTGAATTATGATGGGACTTATAGCCCTGAAGGACATTATAGACAAGCAGATGAAATCAATGATTTGATAAAAGAAAACAGCAAAGTCCTGGAACTGGGTTGCGGCAAAGGATTCAATACCTCCCGGCTGGCAAATAAAAACAAAACCTCACAATTTTACGGAATCGATATCTCTGATGCTCAGCTAAATTACGCCAGAAAAACAATTAAAAACACCACCAACTTATCCTATTTTAAAAGAGATTTTCAAAACACTGAGTTTGACAATGATATGTTTGATATCGTCTTTGCGATAGAAAGTGTATGCTATTCCGAAGATCTTGATGGCCTGATAAAAGAAGTAAACAGGATTATTAAAAAGGGCGGTAAATTTATTATTTATGATGCTTTTAGAACCCCAAATCTTGAAAACAGAAGCAATACAATAAAAGAAAGCGTTTCACTATGTGAAAAAGCGATGGCAGTCAATAGTTTTTTTCCGGTTTTGGATTGGATAAAAACCTCTGAATCAAATGGTTTTGAAGTCACCCAAAACGAGGATATATCGTTGGCCGTAATGCCTAATCTTAAGAAGCTTTATACTAGCTGCAAGAATTTTATCAAGAATAAATTTAAAGCCAGGATTATCTATAAAATTGCGCCTTCAGACATTATCAAAACCTCAATCTCAGGCATATTTATGCCTCATACTATCATGCAAAAGACAGTAAGCTACAATAGAATCATAATGACCAAGGTCGCTGAGAGCAAATAATACCCCAGATCCTTCATCTCATTTCAAATTACCGAAAAGCCACCTATTTCAATACCACTTCCTCCACTTTAGATTCCGGTTCACCAAAGATAGCAGTGTAATCCATGATCATTTCTTCCAACTTTTCGGGGTTAGACTCGGCAAGGTTATCCGTTTGTCCAATATCATTTGTAAGATTATACAACTGGTAGTTTGGATCATTTCCGATTTCGATATTAACTGACTCTATTTTAGCCGCTCCCCGGTAGGGAGGGATCATAATCCACTCGCCTTTTCTTAGCGCAGTTCTTCCAGTAGCTTCCAGCACCAATTCAGTTCTTCCTGTCTTTTCCTTTCCTAGAAAAGCAGGCAATAGATTTTGGCTATCATCAGTAAGCGCTGCACTTCCTGTCAAAGATGCCAAAGAACTGAAAAAATCCACCTGACAAACCAATGCATCAGACACCATAGGCTGGACTTTCCCTTGCCAGTAAACCACAAATGGCACCCGGGTTCCTGCTTCAAAAAGACTGTATTTACCACCTCTCAACGGACCCGCCGGAGTATGGGTACCCAGCTTTTCTACCGCATCATCATAGTATCCATCATTCAGAACAGGACCATTGTCACTGGTGAAAATTATCAAGGTATTGTCAACTAAACCTTCTTCTTCCAAGGTTTTCATAAATTCCCCTACCATCCAATCAGCCTCCAAAATCACATCTCCTCTGGGCCCCATACCTGATTTACCTACAAATCTAGGATGTGGGGTTCTCGGCACATGCGGCTGCTGAAACGCATAGTAAAGGAAAAAAGGCACTTCTTTATGTGACTTCACATAGCTTTGTGCTTTCTCCAAAAAATGGTCTGCCATGTCCTCATCCTTCCATTTGGCCGACTCTCCGCCTTTCATAAAACCGATTCTGGGAATACCGTTCACTATGCTGTTGTTGTGGCCATGGTGCCATTTCATTGTAGTCATTTCAGGATTGTCCTTTCCGGTGGGTTCCCCTTCGAAATTCTCATCATAACTCACTTCTATGGGATCATTAGGATCTAAATTTACCACATTGCCATTCTCGATATACACCGTAGGCACCCGGTCTTGTGTAGCTGCCATAATATAGCTGTACTCGAAGCCTATTTCATTTGGCCCTGGACTGATGTGTTTATTCCAATCCACACTTCCACTACCAAGTCCCAAGTGCCATTTCCCCACAACTCCGGTTTTATAGCCTTGGCCTCTGAGCATTTTTGGGAGAGTAAGTTGGGATGTGCTGATCAGCAGAGGCGCTGTACCGGGAAGGATCTTAGCATCCTTATTTCTCCAGGGATACATGCCAGTAAGCAAGCCATATCTACTAGGTGTGCAAGTTGCCGATGTTGCATAGCCATTGGTAAAACGAACACCGCCATCTGCAAGCTTGTCAATATTGGGCGTAGAAATCTCAGTTGCCCCATAGGAACTCAAATCCCCATAACCCAAATCATCCATGTAGATGATCACAATATTTGGTTTGGTCGCTGTATCTTCCGCTGCCTTCTCTTGGGCAGAGCCGCAACTAAAAAAAAGAGCAGTACCCGCCACCCCAACTAAAATCTCTTTAAAACCCATAATCTTAACTTTATTAGTATTATTAATCCCTAAAAACCTACTCTGTAAAATTAACTTGAATTACTTCAGACTGATTACTTTTGGTTGTAAGTCCTGCATACGTTTTGATAAGGCTTTTATTGCGATCTGTCACTTCTATCCTATGCTTATCTGCAGAAAACACTTTTGGCTGAAAGCTTTTCGTATTTACGGGCAACCCATATTCAAGCTCTCCTGTGGACTCATTAAAAACTGAAACAACCGGATTTTCAACACCTTCTAAATTCAAGGTGGGTAAGTAACCGATGGCTTTTCTGGCATAATTATCCTTTTGGGCAACAGTAAGTGGCCACCCGTCGTATTGCCCGTTAGGATTGGAAGTGGGATCGACATTTCTTGGCCAGCATTCGATTTTCATCGTGCGCTCATTCTTGTCGAAAGTAATCATGCCATATCCTGTACCCCTATCATAAATTCTTGCGGGTTCCAACCCTGTTTTATAGGGATTTGCTACAGCCATGATGGTCATTTTATTTCCGAATCCGTCCTCAAAGTCTCCCGTATTTTTTGCCCCTGCCTGATAAGGTTTATGCCCTTCCTGTATTTGAGGCCACCAGCGTCTTGGCCATAAATTATTTAGGGCAGGCCCGGCAAAAGCAAATCCTGAATCACCGAACTCCTCCACCCCATAATGCACAGTACTTGCCAAATGCTGATCTCCGGCGATATGCAGGGCGAAAGCTTTGCGGATAAGTCTCACGGCCTTATCTCTCCCTATTTGCGGCCAGCCATTCGAATCCATGTCTGTAGTAGGCGCATCACCAGCTACATATTCCCCCTTCTCAGGGGTGGGCAAACTTGGCACCATACTATCGATAATACTTCCTTCCGGCAAAGTGGCAACGGTACAGAAATTCGTCTGGGACAACACAGCTTTCATCTGCACACCAGCCCCCCATTTCTCTGTCCAGGTTTCGAGAAAATCCAGCTGTCTTTTCCCCAGAAGTTCTGCATCAATATCATAATATCTTTTAATGTCAAAATCAGGATTTTGGATAAAACCATTCATAACTTTTGCCTCCTCAGGCAGAACATTTTTTGGAGCAGACTTAAATTTTCTGTCCTCCAAAATAGCAAAACTCACTCCTCCGTATTCCCAGTCCGTATAATAAACATTTATCCCTTGCTCCACAGGAGTCGGGTCAAACGCATCAGGCAAGTGGCTGGTCTGGCACTCCTGAATCATATTCACCCACTCGGGAGGCATTTTGTAGCCTCCTTGATCCTGAGCCACATAGCCCCACCCATCATCAGATGGCGCATGCTTACCTCCTTCGCCCCATACATTGCCATGGTATACATCATGGTCATCCGGGA
Source organism: Algoriphagus resistens (assembly GCF_001442615.1). Lineage (GTDB taxonomy): Bacteria > Bacteroidota > Bacteroidia > Cytophagales > Cyclobacteriaceae > Algoriphagus > Algoriphagus resistens. The sequence continues at coordinate 30,673 of NZ_LMXN01000020.1, forward strand.
TAATTGCCGCAGGGATAGTCCTGAAAATATCCCGGTATGACCAGCCAAACATATACCATTTGTGCAGATAGTCCAGGTAAGATTTCTCCAGTGGGCTGGTTTGGATCCCAAATCCCCCAGTCCCTTCATAAAACTGGTCTCCGAGGAATAAAGCCATATCAGGCCGGTGCTTTTTCACATGAACCACCACTTCCTGATCAGGAAACCCATGATCGGCATTACAGCTAAAAACAGCCACTTTCAAATCTTCATAAGATTTAGGCTGGCTGGCTATCTCCCCATAATAACTAAATTCCTGGGTTTTATCCAAAAGGGGCACCCTCATCCAAACTCGATATGGAATCATTTCATCATGCTCCCAGCCATCTATTCTAAACTTTGCAATTCTTCCATTGGGGTCTAGCGAAGCGGTCTGCACCATCTCCCAATCGTTTTCCTTTTTAACCTGTAGTTCAATTTTAAGGCTTCGAATCGACTCAAGCGGGGCAAGTTGTGCCGTTAACTTAAGTGTGTTTTTATGAAGGGTATATTGGGCAAAGAAAATCGGTCCAAAGACCTGATCGGCAGATTCTACAATTTTATCCCCTTGAAAAACCCAATCAGAGAAAGCTGCTAAAGCAGTTGAAGTCTCTTCCTTCTTCGGGCAATTTGCAATCAATGCCAAATTACCTTGTAAATCCAAAGCAGCAATGTCATCAGTTGATAACACAAGTGTATTCTTTTTATTTTTTCCTGCAGAAGCTGAAAGTGCCAGCCTATGTTTTCCTTTATCGGATATACTGGTTAAACTCAAAGAAACCGGTTGGGATAAATCCAATTTCTCCTCGCTCAGCTTATCTCCGATCATCAATTGACCGGTACCGGTGATTCCCACATCCAGCCCCTTACCGAACACAGCGGCAGAACGGTAGTCATCGAAAATTCCTTTTGAGCCAAGTCTAAATCCGACATAAGCCGCCGCATTGCCCTCTAATTCCGAATTCTTCCACTCAACAACCACAGTTTGTTGAAAATCTTTATTTCCGGTTCCCAGCTGGTGCGTAAGTATATGTAACGCCCTGTTTGGTGCAGAAATGTTACAGAGAGCCTTACCTTCGACGATCTCCCAATCCTGTAACCTATTGCCCCAAAATTCCGGGCCGATCCATTTCATATCAGGCCAGTTCTCCCAGTTACTTTTGAAGCCTCCAGCGGTATTGGTGAGTATTTTTTTGATACTGGTAAAGCCTTGTGAAAAGAAAAAAGGAGTTGAAAAGGTAGTCAAGGCCACTGCCTTGACTGCAGATCTGCGTTTCATCGGTTATTAGTTTAAATGACGATGGCTGACATTTGCAATTTACATTCATCAAATGCCAGCCGATCTCAAATTAGGCCTATTGTTCTAATCCATAATTAACCAAATTTTCTCATTTTACCCTCACAAAAACATTTTTGAGCAATCTTTTTCAAGATCTAATAGTTAAGATTCAATATTTACTTTATGATAACCTTCTCCAATTGAGTTTCACCAAAAACCATTTTCTCCTGATGTTTCTTTGCCAATACTTCAATTTCTTGAATTACTTCAGGGTGCTTGTCTGCAAGGTTAAATCGCTCTGAAGGATCCTGCACCAGATTATAGAGCGTAACCATTTCTAATTTCTCAAGTTTCTCAGGGTATCCTGCTGGATTATTGCTGTAGTAATAAAGTTTGAAATCCCCTTTTCGCACTGCAAACAAATGATCCCCATGATAATAGAACATCTCTTCTCTCGGAGATTGATTTTCTCCTTTTAAAACAGGACTCAGATCAAACCCGTCATAAAGTCTATCCTGTGGAATCTTTGCTCCAGCTAAACTGACAATAGTGGGCAATATATCCAACGTACTTCCCATCTTGGATACCACACCAGGCTTCACATTACCCGGACCCCATATCACAGCAGGTACACGTACACCGCCTTCATAACTGGTCCCTTTTCCTCCAAACAGCAATCCTGAACTTCCCCCTTGTCCATCAAATACTAACCATGGTCCATTGTCGGAAGTGAATATCACATACGTGTTTTCTGCCAATCCATTTTCCTTAAGCGTAGTTAAGATCTCGCCCACACTCCAATCTATCTCTTCAATCACATCTCCATATAGGCCACGCTCACTTGTACCTCGGAAATCATCGGAAGTAAATAAGGGAACATGGGGAAGTGAATGAGCCAAATACATGAAAAATGGCTGGTTCTTATTTTCCTTAATGTATTTTACCGCTTCTTCAGTATACCGCTTGGTAATGGTGTTTTGATCCGCTGGACGCTCAATTATTTCTGTATCCCGCATGAGCGGCACATTGAAATTTTGGTACTTTGGATCTATGAATACCTCTTTATAATCGATATCATTTACCCTATCCATATCATTGCTATAAGGAATTCCGTAGTAGGTATCGAACCCATGACTGGTTGGGAGGTACTGAGGTAGATGCCCTAAATGCCATTTTCCAATTGCAGCGGTAGCATAACCCACTTCTTTGAGCAACTTAGCAATGGTATTTTCATATGCTGGAAGTCCTCCATCTGAATCGGGAAACAAAACACGTCTCTTATTGCTATACATCCCCGTTCGGACAGGTAATCTTCCTGTCAAAAGTCCCGAGCGGCTTGGAGTACATACATTGGCTGCAACATAGAAGCTGGTCCATTTTTGACCTTCGACAGCCATTTGATCAATATTTGGAGTTTTAATAGTAGGATGTCCAAAGGTTCCTAGATCCCCATATCCTTGATCGTCTGTAAAAATGACGATAAAATTGGGTTTTGAATCCTGCCCCAAGGCGTGATTGCCCAGGCATAATCCAGTCAAAAGACTAACGACTAGCAGTGCTTTATGGAAATTTATATGCTTCTCGATTATATTCATTTTAGTAATAATTAAAAGTGGATGTAACATTTTATAAGGTTGGTTTCTGCCAAGGTACCCGACCTCCTTCTTGGATGTGGCGCATAAGTACCTTGTTCAATTTTTCATAAACCTCCGGATTCTCTTCAATTACATTTTTTGATTCCTGTGGATCAATTTCAAGATTATATAATTCCATCGGTTGGGTTGGAGAGTTTTGTAGTAGTTTCCAGTTGCCCAGTCTAAGCGCGTGATAGGCTTTCCCACCATACTTTAGCCCTCCTTCTCTTCTTACAAAATACAACTCCCGCTCTTCACTCAGATTTTTTGAACCTAAAAGCGTCCTTAAGAAGCTTCGCCCCTCAATTTTAGATGAAATAGGAGTTGCTGTCAGTTCCATCAAGGTCGGAAAAATATCCATTGTCAAATTAATCTCGGAAGTTGAAGAACCTGCGGTAATTTGACCTGGCCAGGTTACAAAAGTTGGTACTCGTAGACCACCTTCGTACATGCTCTGCTTCCCATCTCGCAAATCACCGTTATTGGCCATATCCGGCAGATGCCCCCCATTGTCACTACTGAAAATGATCAATGTGTTTTCATATTGGCCACTTTCCTTCAAAGCTTGGATTACGCTCCCTATCCCATCATCCATATGCTCAATTAAGGCAATCAAGTCCGCTCTTTTTGCAGGAAGTGATGGATCTCGGTTTTGCACTTTTTCTTTCCACTCTGTCGGGGGTTGTACTGGAAAATGGGGTGCATTGTATGCTAAATAAAGAAAGAATGGTGCTGCTACATTCACTTGAGAATGAATGTAATCTCGAGCCCATTTCGAAAATAAATCTGTAGCATGTCCCACTGGATCTATTTCATTTTCATTAAGCCGCATATAATTTTTTCCAAATCTCGTATGTGCCTCATAATCCTCCATCATATCTTCCAACCAGCCGTGAAATAGATCAAATCCTTTTTCATTTGGAAGATTTGGACTTTCTAGGCCAAGGTTCCACTTTCCAATATGAGCAGTGTTATAACCTGATTCTTTGAGTTTCTGCGGAAGTGTGATCGCTTTAGGATCGAGAAAACCCCAATTATCCTCCGGATGAGATCTGATTAACCCCGGAACACCTACAAAATCAGGATATCTTCCCGTCATCAAGGAAGCACGTGTAGGTGCACAAACAGGGGAATTGGAATAGAAATTATCGAACCGCATTCCTGCTTTACATAATTCATCGATATGCGGAGTTCGAATGTCCTTGGTACCATAATATGATACATCATGATAACCTTGATCGTCCGTCAGGATAATCAGGATATTTGGCTTTGCATCCGGTAGTTGCTGACACAAGGCATTGCTTTGATAAAGCATCAATAACGGTATAAGCCAACCTTTAACTAAGCTATTGTACATTATTTGAAGTTTATCTACCATCCTGGATTCTGAACTAAATTATCGTTCAGTGACAGCTCGCTTTCCGGTATTGGTAACAAGTCGTAATATTCCAGATAGCCATTCGGAAATTTACTTTCGATCAATCCTCCTTCGTGATTTTTCACCTCAACTGGGTAAATATCCTTACCAATATCCCAACGTCTTATATCGGACCAATACAGTCCCTCCAAAGCAAATTCGACTCTTCTTTCTTTCCTTAGTTTCTCCCTTGCAATCGCTTGAGACATGCCCATTGGTAATGTCTCTAATTTTACATCAGCTCTTTCAGTTCTGATCCTATTGATAAGCTGGATTGCCTCATCTATATTTCCATTTGTCTCAATAATGGCTTCGGCTTTGGCAAGCAAAACGTCTGCATACCTCATTACAATGTAGTTGAGATACGACTGACCAGAAGGGGGCAAATCTTTTAATTCTTGTATTCTGTATTTCCTCGTAGTGAGATGTTTAAGACGATTTCCAGGATGGTTGAAGGCACCACCGGGATAGATGTAGTTGGGAAACTGGTGATCCAGGATAAATGATCCAGGAATAACAATGGTGAACTCCATTCTCGGATCTCTTCCTTCGTACGGATTTTGAGGGTCAACTTCTGAGCCGTCTATTTTCTCGTATGCATTGACTAAATTATCGGTGGGAACGTATCTTGTACCCCTTGTGAAACTGCCGGTGCCTGTGCCGCAATATTGATCGATAAAAGAACCTTGGGCGTTTTCACCGGCAATGTATTGCACATCAAACATTACTTCTCTATTATTCTCATTTTCAGGCCGAAACAAACCTTCATAGCTATGGTATAACCCATATTTCCCCAGAGCCTCAATTTCATTGATCACACTTAATACTTTCTCATATTTGCCCTGATACAGGTATGCTCTCATCTTCAACCCGAGTGCGGCCCCTTTGTCTGCTCTACCCACCTCTACTGCTTCAGCATTAAGATTTGCGATAGCAATATCATAATCAGAAATCACCTGACTCCAAGTTTCTTCCAGACTAGCTCTGGATATATTCCTGGCTTCATCTGCTGAGATTGCTCCACTGATCAATGGCACCCCACCATAGGCATCAGCTAAAAGTGAATAAGCCAAACCTCTTAAAAAATGTGCTTCCCCGATATAGATGGTTTTAACATCTGAATCCAGTTCAACAAGGTCAAGAATACTTAAGAGATAATTTGCCCGATATATAATACCATAGCACCTTGTCCATCTGAAAGTAACTATATCTGCGTCACTTGATGATAACTGTCCATTTCCTGCTTTGGCTATTGGCGTATTGCCCCAATTGTAAGCATTTGGAGTAGCTCCATCTAATATCCCGAACCCAAACAGGCCTTCATTATAAACTGAACTTTCTCTTAACAAGGCATATACTCCATTGACCGCAAGCTTAATATCAGCTTCATTTTCCGGGAAATTTGCTGAAGTAATTTTATCTTCTGGCAACACATTCAATAGCTCATCTCCACATCCAGAGAAAAGTAATGATATGATTAATATAATTATATATTTGATTTTCATAAGTTTAGAAATTAAGGTTAACACCAAGTGAAACAATTCTCGGAACCGGATAGTAATTGTATCCAGAATCGAAGGTGTTCCTTTCGGGATCAAAGCCTTCATAATCATCAGTGACTAACGTAAAGACGTTTTGCGCATTGATATAAACATAGGCTTTCTGTAACCCTACTCTGGATATTAAATTATCGTCCAACGCATAGCCCAACTGGATGTTTTTTAGCTTGATATAGTTAAGCTTCTGAACCCAATACGAGGATTCAGATTGATCCCACGAGTTATCAAACCGTGCACTTGGCACTGTGGTATTCGTATTATCTGGCGTCCAAGCGTCTAACCAGGTTGTAGAAATCACCCGGTTTTCAAAAGTTAGATTTGTGAAGTTATTCTGCGTATATACACTTACTCCCAATACTCCTTGAAACAATAAATTCAAATCGAAGCCTTTGTACTTAAAGCTTGGAGACATGCCAAATGTTACTTTTGGTATAGTGTTTCCAAGACTCTTCTTATCCTCAAAAGTAAGTCTACCGTCCCCATTAATATCTTCAAATTTCAGGTTTCCAGCTTTTGGCTTAAACCCATTCGCATACATATGCTCTAAAGCTTCATCATCCGATTTATAGATCCCTACTGCATTAAACCCATATAACGTTCTAAAAGCATATCCTTCCCGGATCAGGTACAATTGGTCGGGTGATTTACCGGCTGCAAATTTGGTGACCTCATTCTTTATATAAGTGAAATTTAACCCCATGTTAAAGGCCAGCTGATCTCTCCTGAACTTGAAATTATTATAGTTGAAAATAAACTCAAATCCATCGTTTGACATCTCACCCAAATTTTCAAAAGGTGGATTAAGGCCTCCTAAAAGGCTGGGAACTGGGAGTTGAACAATAATATTTTCGGTTTTCTTTTTGAAGTAATCAGCCTCAATTGTGATCTGATCATCCATGAACCCCAGTTCAAGCCCAATGTCTAACGTAGCGGTGGTTTCCCAGGTAATATCTTCATCAACCAATGCAGTAACCCCTGCACCTGCGGCAAATGCTCCCCCATAATTATAACTTAACCCATTGTTCTGATCAATTACAGTTAAATATGGCCAGAAGCTTGAGATGTTTTGATTGCCTAGTTTACCCCATGATGCCCGTAACTTCAGGTTCGAAAACACCTTTTGATTCTCCATGAAAGATTCATCTATGATTCTCCACCCAGCAGAAAAACCTGGAAATACTCCCCATCGGTTTCCTGACTTAAACCGGGAGGAGCCATCAGCGCGAACATTTGCCTCAAATAGATACTTATCGCTTAAAGAATAATTGATTCGTCCAAAATATGAAAGCATCTTAAAGCTGTTCAAATTACCATTTGACTGAATACCAGAGGTTCCCGCATCTACTTGGGTCAGCCCTTCTTTAGGAGGTTGGGATCTTCGGGCAAATACATTGCGGATTTTATTTGATTCCAACTGCATCCCTGCAATCGCAGTAAATTGATGATGCTCTCCTACTTTCTTATTGAAATTAAGCGTAGAGAATAAATTATTGTGTATACCTATTAGACTAGTTCTGTTTATTTCAAGTCCTTCCCTATTAAAGTTTTTTGTAATTGTTTCAATACCAGTATCTGTGTATCCAAATACACTGGTGTTGTATCTATCTACTAGATTAAAGTTGATATTTGAAGCAAAAGTAGTTTTCCAAGATAGGTAATCAGTGAATTTTACATCAGCAGAAGTGTTGATCGTGATAACATGATCCTCAGTAAGTGTTTTACCGTTGGCTGCATCGATTAATGGATTCCTGTTATCATACAATAAGCTACCATTCTCTGCAATAGCCTGTACAGACCCATATCTGCCATCACTGGTATAAGGTGCTATATAAGGAGCGGCACCGCCCAACATTTCAAAAACCCGGCCCAAGGAACCGTAGGTTATATCAGCATATGGTTCTTCTGATTTTCTGGTAAGATAATTTAATCTACCGCTGACATTTAGCCATTTATTTACTTTGGATTCCAAGTTTGCACGTAGCGCATACCTGCTTGACTTTGTGTTGGCCACCATACCGTTTTGATCCAAATAATTTAAGGAGAGATATGAAGACACGTTTTTTGATCCTCCTGTTATTGAAAGATTATGCTGCTGGATTGGAGCTGTCTGAAAAAGCTCGCTAAACCAATCAGTACTTGGATATCTATATTTATCTGTTCCATCTCTAAACGCATTGATCAATGCATTTGAAAAAAGCGGGCTTGACCCATCATTAATAAGGGCTTTATTACTCAAATCCATGTGGACCGCGCTATTATCAATTAATTCATACCTTCTACCCAAAGACTGGATGCCATAATAAGAGTTTAAAGAAACCTGCATTTTCTCTTCATTATTACCCATCTTCGTAGTCACAAGCACTACTCCGTTTGCCGCCTTAGATCCATAAATCGCAGCACTTGCAGCATCTTTTAAAACTGACATGCTTTCTATATCGGCAGGATTTATTTGATCAAAACTCCCTTCTACTCCATCTATTATAATCAGCGGATTGGAGTTGTTTAGAGTTCCCCAGCCCCGTACCCGGATTTGTGCACCATCATCACCAGGCTTACCGGAGTTCTGACTCACCCATACGCCCGAAGCAGTTCCTCCCAGTGCCTGTGAGGCGTTTGTAATTGGTCTATTATTTAGTTCATCATCATATTTGACTGTAGAGATTGCTCCAGTGGTATTTACCTTTTTCTGCTCCCCGTACCCCACTACCACTACTTCATCAAGAGCCTGCTCATCTTCCAGCATTGTCACGTTGATTTCCGCTTGATTACCCACTGTTATTTTTTGTTGGGTAAAGCCTATAAATGAAAAAACCAATACGCTTCCTTGTTCAGCAGCAATGGAAAAATTTCCATCTATATCCGATACAGTACCTTTAGTAGTTCCTTCTACAAGGATAGTTACCCCAGGAATCCCTAGTCCTGTTTCATCGACTACTTTGCCTATCACTTCAATACCAGCTGTTTCTTCTATTATCACGCTTTCAAGAGTTTCGAACTGACGAGCCTTGACATGGATATTGTCATTGATTTGTATGAATTTTAAGCCAGTATCTATGCTCAAATCCATCAAAAGAGCATAGACAGTCTTATTTTTCACATCCACATCTACCTTCTGGTTAATATCTACGTTACCAGTATTATAGGTAAAAGCTAAGCCTGTTTGTTGCTCGATATTTTTGAACACTTTCTCAAGAGGAGTGTTTTTTACGCTTATCCCTACCTTAATCTTTTCTATGTTTTTTCGCTGTGCATTGCTGGTATTTGCCAACAAAACAGAGCAAAATAATAGCTGAAGAGTGAACCCGTAAAGCAATCTTTTAGATAACATGATGAGTTGTCCCCGTATATTTTTTTTCATACTATTGTAATGGTTTAAGTGATCATTCGCTTGAATTTTTGCCTGAAATGGTTAGCGCTACTACAGGCAATTTGAATTAGGCAGTTAGGAATTCTCCCCAGAATTTCTTCTGCCTTTTTTTAAGGGCTATTGATTTTTGTCATATTATTTTCAGTTTCCTTACTTGGTTACATACACTTCTCTTCCCTGGATTTCATAGTTGATTCTCGAAGTTTGAGCTATTCCTTCCATTACATTTTCTAAAGACTCATCATAATAAAGCCCTGTATAGGCCCAGTTACCTCTATTTATTCCAGTGGCATTAACTTTTACACCATACCAGCTTTCTATTTTTTCAACTACAGAATTAAAATCGTCATTGGTGAACACTAAATATTTATCCTTCCACCCTGTGACTTGCATCAGGTCAAAATTCTTTTTGGACATATGCCCTGTCTCCTCCAGCTCAATCATTTCCATCGGGTTCAGCACTACTTGATTGCCCTGATTGTCATTGACTTTCACTTTCCCCGACACTAAAGCCACCTCAAGCTGCCCTTCCCTGTTGTTTACATTGAAGCTTGTACCTAAAACTGCTACTTTTGCCTCATTTACCTGGACTACAAATGGCCTACGTTCTTCCTTGGCCACATCAAAAAAAGCTTCTCCTTTTTCCAGAATTACAAATCGTAGTGAATCTGTAAACCTTTCAGGATATGAAATTGTCGAGTTGGAATTAAGATGAATAACCGTCCCATCATTAAGATGAACCACCCTTTTCTTGCCACCTCCATTTTCCTTTGTGATCCAAGCTATTTCTTCAACCATTTTGGGTGATTCTGGGATGTTGAACAGTATTAAACTGGTAAATCCTATGATAAACACCGCCGCGATATTTCGAAGCGATAGCAGCATGTACCATTTTGACTTTTCGGTGGAACATATTTCCGGAATATGGCCATCTTCCTGATCTGCTTTCAGTATATTCTCAAACACTTCGATATAGGCATCATCAGAAAACTCGACATTCTCCTTGTAATCGATGGAACGTACTAACCCTGCAGCTTCTGCTACCACTTCCTTTTTATGGGGGTTAGAAAGCAGCCACTTTTCCCAAAAATGAAGGTTGTTTTCGTCAGGTGACTTTACCCATTGAACAAAGAATTCATCGGCAACAAAGTCCTCAAACCCAAATTCTTCATATTTTTTATGTTTTCTAGAAGTAGACATTGCAATTAATAACTCGTTGGTTTAATAAGTTCTTTAAGGGTTGCTAGCGCTCTATAGACGATTTTTCTAGCTGTTTTCACTTCACTAAAATTCATTATGTTAGCTATTTCCTTATAGCTCAGTTCTTCCACGTAAAATAGTAGGATTACTTTCCGTTGCTTGGTAGTCAGTTGATTTAGACCTCGTTGGACTTTCTGTTTAAGTTCAGTTTCAACCTCCCGTTTAATAATGCTCACTTCTGGGGAGACTTCAATGAGAAAATGATTCTCAAAGATGTTATCTTCCAATGTCTCCACAGAAGCTTCCGTCTTGAGGTTCTTAATTATTTCTCTTTGAATTGATTTAAATAAGTATCCTTTGATATTGTTGACCTTGCTAAGGCTGCCCCGCTTCTTCCGCAGGTATATGAAAAGATTCTGGATGCTATCTTTCACCAGATAGGAATCGCGTGAATATTGACTACTGAATCGAAATAAATCCTTCACGTAGGTCCGATAGATATAATTAAAAGCCATTTCATCCCCTTTATCAAAGGCGTTCCAGATATCATAATCCGATTTCTTGTCAAAAACCTTAATTATTTCTAGATGCTTCGATGAGATGAAAGTAGTTTCTGGCTGTTTTTTTGGGTTATTGTTCATTGAAAATTGGAATTTCTTCTCCTTTCTAAAATAATGAGGGTGTAAAAGAATAAAATGACCCCATAATATTCTAAAATATTTTCCAAAGCCATCAATGCGTTAACTTATCGCTATGGGTACCCATTTAAACAGTTAATCCCCTAGCTGCGCATGCATGGAAATAGATTTCCAAAAAACATGAAAAAAGAAAAAACCAATGAGTTTACACCCATTGGTTTCTTTCAAGTGAAATTAAAGCAGAATAAGTTATCCGATTATGTTAGCCTCATCATCCCACTGGACTATAGTGCCCCGATCCTCAGGTTTTAGATAAAGTGGAATGTATTTTTCTTCCAGTTTAAACCCATGCTTGTCCATAACCTGCTGAGGTATCCCGTCCCAGGCATTTGGCTTATTTCCTACGTATCCAATATACTTCCAGCCTGCCTCTGTTGAGAAATAGCCTGAGCACGTAAGGTTACGAAGCATATTGAACCAGCGAACAGCCCCTTCGTATTCAGGCTTTGCTTTATCCGGCCAGGCAACTTCATCCACAATAGTAATCACTTCAGACTCGCTAAGTTCATTGAATGGTTTAGCGAATTTCTCTTCTGCTTCGAAATCCAGCCACATCAAACCTCCACGCATAGGGGTTTGGTTGTCCGGCTGATCTTTCATCATAAATTCCATGAAGTCCACTACCCCTACTTCACTGGCTGCTGGCGATTCCTCATCTTTCGGCAAAATGACATCCACCAAAGTGGTTAGCTTCTTACGCTCTTCATCTGTGAAAAACGTGTCAGAAAGTAGCTCCTGATCCCGTTGTTTTTCCTCTGCAGTTCTCCCTCCAATTGTACCTCCTGAAAGCAAATCCTTTGGAGGTAAAGCCTGCTGTTCAGGAGAGCAGCCTGTCAGCAATAAACCTGTACCGACAGAGCCTGTAAAGAGCAGTTTTAAATTTTCTCTTCTGTTCATGGTTTAGATATTTTTCTTTTTCAATTCAGAAACTATGTAATCGGAAGTTCTCCAAGCTAAAGCCAAAATCGTCCAGGTAGGGTTTTTATCTGCCTGGGACACGAATGGTCCTGCATCCACTACAAACAAGTTGTCACAATCGTGGGCTTGGCAATTGGAGTTCAGAACTGAAGTGGAAGGGTCATCTCCCATTCGGGTTGTACCTACTTCATGAATAATTCTGCCCGGAGCCAAGAGTCCATATTTCGTTTCTGGCCCTGGCTTGGAACCCAGCAGGATCCCACCGGCTTCTGTCAGAATCTCTTCAAAGGTATCATGCATATGTTTCGCCTGCTTTACCTCTTGGTCTGTCCAGTTATAATTAAATCTTAATACCGGAATACCGTATTTGTCCACGGTATTTGGATCAATCTCACAATAGTTATCATACATAGGCACACTTTCTCCCCTACCAGACATTCCCATAGTAGAGCCATATAGCCTGCGGATGTCCTTTTTCATACCGATTCCATAACCACCGTTTTGGCTTGGCTCGCCAAATTCATCCTTTATATACTGGCGCATGGAATTCATGCTTCCACCGGTTCCGTAAGCTGGCTGTGTCATTCCGCCCCAGTATTCTATGTGGTATCCCCTTGCAAAATCCAGCTTCTTATTATCTCCCCACCAAGGGGTGTACATGTGCATTCCTCCTACACCATCCTCATTGTACCGCTCACGGTCCATCATGCTTGGCACTATGGCCATTCGGTCAGTCCCTGTGGAATCATGCAGATATCTTCCTACCATCCCTGAGCCATTCCCTATACCGTCGGGATGGGTTTTGGATTTAGAATTCATCATGATTCTGGCAGATTCACAAGCCGAGGCGCCTAACACAACCACCCTGGATTTCAGTTTGTATTCCTTCATGTCCACTTTGCTCACAAAGGAAACTCCAGTAGCCTTACCCTTTTCATCTGTGGTCACTTTCCTTACCATAGAATGGGTGTAAAGATCCACTTTGCCTTTTTTCATCGCAGGATGGACCAGGCAAGTACCTGCTGAGAAATCTGCATATACCTGACAGGCTCTATTACACTGGCGACAGAAAAAGCAAACCCCTCTCTCCTCATTGATTGGCCGTGTAAGCATAGATAAACGTGCAGGGATCATGGGCACCCCCATTTTGTCTGCACCCTTCTTCATATACAATTCATGCAGCCGTGGCTTTGGTGGAGGGAGGAAAAAGCCATCCGGCTCATTATAAATACCTTCCTTGGTACCAAAAACACCAATTAATTTATCAACTTTATCATAATAGGGCTTCAGGTCATCATATCCTATAGGCCAATTATGCCCCAGCCCATCTATACTGGCACGCTTGAAATCATTAGGTCCAAACCGGAGCGAAATACGTCCCCAATGGTTTGTCCTACCTCCGACCATCCTGGATCTGAACCAATCGAACTCAGTCCCGTTTTTTCTGGTGTATGGTTCTCCATCTATATCCCAGCCCCCTATTGCTGCATCAAAGTCACCAAAAGGACGAATACGGGTACCAGCTCCTCTCCTAGGAGATTCCCACGGCGGTCTTAGTTGTGTTCGATCTTCCTCTTTGGCCGGGTCAAAATCCCCTCCAGCTTCCACTACAGCTACAGATAAACCTGCTTCGGAAAGTATTTTGGAGGCCATACCACCTCCTGCTCCAGACCCTACAATAATAACATCATAGGCTTCACCGGAATTTTTAATTTGAAAACTCATTAGATAGAATTTACTTTTTGATGTGATTCAGTTTGAAAAAGAGAAGTCAATTGCCTCTATTCAGCCAGCGTACTTCTTCCAGTCCTAAAATAACAAAATAATTTCTTCCCAAGCGCCTGATTTACCTATTCAGATTCAATCCAAAAAGCGTCTAAACCCAGTTAAAAAAGACTTTGTTGAAATATAATTGCCTTTTGCAGCTAAAAAAGGGACATTAAGCATTACTTCAGACACCTGTCAGCGCTTCAAACTCAGATTTACGACTTTCTCTATTTTTTTATAAATGGATTTTAAACGTTGTGAACTACCCGCCCACGGCAGAGATGGGTTGGGTTTCGGGGGTCATAGACTCGCCCAATGGCAACGCCTCATCCCGTTTTTGTTTTGTGTCCGACTGCATTCCACAACCAGATAGTACGTTTACACCTTGCTTTAAGATGTTCTTTGCCGCATTGACATCCCTGTCATGGATTTCACCACAAGACCCACAAAACCAAGCTCTTATGAAAAGGGCTAAATCCTTTTTTATCCATCCACAAGTTGAACAACTTTTGCTTGATGGGAACCATCGGACGATTTTAACGAATGGCCTATCGTTCCAATTAGCCTTATATTCAAGCATACTGTAAAATGCACCCAACGAAACATCACCTATTGCCTGTGCAAGGCAATGGCTCTTCATTATATTCTTTACGGCAAGGTCTTCAACCGATATCACCTCGTGGTTTTTTGACAATTTCAGTTGATACCTTATGCAGGTAAACCTTTCTGATATCCGTTAGTTGTTCGTGGACAGCTGCAAGTTTTTGTTTTTGTCTGCCCCTTGACCCGCTTCCTTTTGTTTTTACCTGAGGTGATGGGCCCTTTGTTTGTCCAATAGGTGAAAATCACCAGAAACCATTGGACAATACATCCTTACACAAGGTTAGCGTTTGTCGCCTACATCCCATCCACGCTAAGGCGATGGATGGGTTTTACGCTCCATTGTATAAAAAAGACAAAATGTTCCCCCCACATTTGGTATTTTATTTAAAAGGTTATTCACTTGTATCGCTTTTTTCCAAATTTTGCAAACAAACGACCTAGAATTCTTAAGCTGCATGTCAATCGGAGTAAAGTCAAAGCTGGAAAGTGAAACTCTCATTAAAGTATCGCGGATGAAGCCAGTCATTAAACCGACTGTCCCGCACCGGCATGCAGGATATCATGAATTGATTTTTCTTTCCAAAGGGGCAGGCTCGCATACGA
The DNA here is from genome assembly GCF_001442615.1 of Algoriphagus resistens. Taxonomy (GTDB): domain Bacteria; phylum Bacteroidota; class Bacteroidia; order Cytophagales; family Cyclobacteriaceae; genus Algoriphagus; species Algoriphagus resistens. The sequence continues at coordinate 45,736 of NZ_LMXN01000020.1, forward strand.
TTGGAGATGAGAAATTTGATATCATTCCATATACAGGGTATTACCTCGGACTGAGTGAAGTGCATTGTTGGGATTTCAGTAAGATTCCTGACGGATACGTAGTTCTATTCAAAGAAGAGGCCTTGGCACAATACCCGAATTCCTTCAACAGCCTTTTTCAATTGACTAAAACCTTTGAAATAGGAAACCCGAACGAGCAGATATTTCCTCTTTTAGAAACCTTTTATAAGGAGTACAAAAAAGGAAGCTCCCGTGAAGTACTTTCTGCCCATCTCAATGTACTTATCCTGACTACACTCAATCTTCCTTCCTCCTCTCCAAAACTAGACTCCACCGTCATCGATCAATTGGCATTATTTAAAAGGTTAATCAATGAGCATTTTACGCAACTTAAAAATGTCCAGGATTATGCCGCGCTGATGAATATCCCGGTAAGGAGACTGAATTCGATCTGTAAAACCACCCTCAACACTAACGCCAGGGAAGTGATCAAAGAACGCATATTGATAGAAGCTAAAAATTCGTTGACACACACAAGTAGTCAGGTAACAGAAATAGCCTATGCGTTGAATTTCACTGACTCTTCTAATTTCGTAAAGTTCTTTAAACAACAGACAAATCTTACGCCCTTACAGTATAGATCCAAAATAAAAGTCTGATTATACCATTATTGGTATTTATCTACCGTAAGATAATACAGTAGCACTGGTTCTTTGTAGTTAAACAATAAACCTCCAATGACCAGAATATTACTGTTGCTCTCAGTTATCTTTTTTACTGGAACTGCCTTTTCTCAAACCGGAGTAAAAGGAAAATTGATCGATCAGTCCGAAAACAATCCTTTGGAATATGCCAACGTAGCCATTTATCAAGTCAAGGACAGTGTTTTGATTGCCGGGGCAGTAACAGACCAGAGTGGCACCTTTTCTCTGGAAAATCTGAAAGCAGGGGACTATTATCTTTTAGCCCAGTTTCTGGGATATGAAACCAAGCGCATTGCAGAAATAGCTATTTCAAAAAACCAGCTAGTTGATCTGGGTACAATTTCGCTAAGTCCTGACCGCCAATTACTGGCAGAAGTAGAAGTATCGGGCAAGAAATTCACAACAATGAATCAAGTGGACCGTCAGGTTTACAATTCTGAAAATTTCCTTACCAGCCAAGGTGGTACGGCTGTAGACGTACTAAGAAATCTTCCTTCTGTGAGCATAAATGCACAAGGTGAACTATCAGTAAGAGGTACAACTGGCTTTGTGGTCATGGTGAATGGCAAGCCTACGCAATCCAGCCCGGAAGCCTTGCTTTCACAGTTACCTGCAAATGCCGTAGAAAAGATAGAATTGGTCACCTCTCCATCTGCCAGATATGACCCCGAGGGAAAAGCAGGAATCATCAACATTATCACCAAAAAAGGTGTGACTGACGGCACATTTGTACAAATAAATGCCAAGATCGGAACGCCGAGTATCGAGCCATACGACAACAAGGACAACCCCAAGCGCTATGGAGCTGACTTCACCATCAATCATAAAAAGGGAAAATGGGATCTCTCTGTAGGCGGGAATTATCAAAGAAATGACATCAATGGAAGAAGAGAAGGGAATGTCTTTACAATAAGCGGTGATACAACCACTCATTTTCCATCGGATGGGGAACGAAGCACCGATGCTGAAACCTATTCGGGAAGATTCACACTGGGTTTTACCCCTAATGAATACAATGACTTTAGCATGGGATTCTATGCCGGAAAAAAAACCAGTGACAGGACTGCAGATATTCTTTATTATGACAATCATGCAGAAGTGAACGGTGAACGTCTTTACACGATGCAGTATTATAACGAAAACCTCAGGATCCGAAGGGGGGATTTCATCTTGGGAAGTTTGGATTACAAGCATGTTTTCCAAAATGAATCCCAAATTTCCGGTTCTTTACTTTATGAGTACACGATGCTTGGTGGACCGACCACCAACCGGAATCTGGGCTATCCGGACACAGGTATTACCTATCAGGACGAGTATAACACAAACGACAACCCTCTCCATGGCACGCGGATTCAAGTGGATTACACTGCTTCTCCAAAACCATTTGGAACACTGGAATTTGGCTATCAATACAGATTACTCAATCACACAGGAGACTTTGTCTATGAGAGAAAAAACAGTGAAACCGGCGAGTTTGAACTGGTTTCTGAATTTTCCAGCACAGTAGATCTGAACAGAGTATTACACTCAGGGTACGGTCAACTGAATGGTACAAAAGGCAAATGGAGTTATTCGGCCGGGGCAAGAGTTGAGTTCATGGACCGAACCTTGGACTTGACCGACAGAGCCGGGACAGTGGATACGACTTATCTGTATGAATTTGTAAAACTTTATCCGGCTGCAAGTCTTCAGTATTCCTTAAATGACAATCTGCAACTCAAAACCTCCTATTCCAAACGGGTAGAAAGAACAACTACTTTCAAAATGAACCCGTTCCCGGAAAGAGAGCATTCGGAAACCCTGGAACAAGGTGACCCTACGCTCCTACCTGAATTCGTGGACTTACTGGAAGTGGGAGTTGTTAAAAATTTTGGTGACAATTTGTTTACCGCCACTACTTACTTCCGGAATGTTCAAAACCTGGTAAACCGGGTGAATACGGTATATAATGACACCATTCTTAACAGAATATATTCAAATGTCGGCACTGGAAAATCAATTGGACTGGAAGCAGGATTAGAACTTAAGCTAACAGATTGGTGGCAAATTTTCGCCGGCGCAAATGTATATCAATACACCATTAAGGGCGAATTTGACAACGAACCGATCGATTCCAAAAGCTGGATTTACTCTATAAATGCGAATACAAGTTTCAACTTCGGGAAGAACTGGGAGGCTCAGTTGGCCGTAAACTACCTTTCCCCTACCAACACCGCTCAGGGTGAGGACTCGCGATTTCTTTCACCTAATTTGAACATTAAGAAAACCTTCCTGGAAGGCAGGCTAAGCGCTACAATGCAATGGCTAAATATAGATATGGGACTACTTCCCACAAACGAACAGCGGATCAGTACTTGGAGAGAGGGAGAATTTTATACCACCACAAATTATGTCTACGAAGTAGATGTAATCCAATTCAATCTCAGTTATACGTTCAACAAGTTAAAAAACAACGCCAAGTTCATCAAGAGTGAATTCGGAGAGCAGGAGTTCTAGAGCCAGATTATTATACACAAGACAGTAGCATTTGATAGACGAGCTTCGTATTCTACTCGAGCTCAACTTGATAACCTTATGAAATCGAACATGTCGAAAACGACACACACGGGAATGATTATAAAGTAAGCGAGATTCCATATGGCCTGAAATAAACAATAATTAACAGATGAAATCGAGCATGACTCCAGCGTCACACACTGGGATGATTATAATGCATGCGAGATTCCATATGACCTTTAAAAGACAAATTATAATCATATGAAAAATCTATTCACTCTCTTTTTAGCTTTATTCTTGCTTACTTCTTGCTCTGATGAAACAATCCCGGAGGGGATACTTATCCGAGTTGAAAATAGTTCTAATGTAGATTTTAAAGACGTTTTAGTAAGCTCTGGATCGGGGAATATGGAATTCGGAGCTATTAAAGCCAGAAAAAAATCAGATTACAGAGAATTTGAAAGCGCATATCGATACGGCTTTGTAAGTGTACTAGCTAATGGAAAGGAATTAAGAATTCAACCCTACGATTACGTAGGAGAAACACCGCTCTCCAAGGGTTATTATACTTACAAACTTGATTTGGAGACTTCTGATCCTGACAATCTATTCTTGACATTAGAATTGGTTGTTGCGTAAGATTAGATCAATAGGAAATTTATTCAATAAATTCCTGAATTCTAAAAACCTCATTATCAATACAGTTTACAAAAGGATGATATAAAAGCAATGATTTTTCCATAATCATTTCAAAAAAAAGATTTGTCAGAAAGAAATTTTGCTACATTTGCATCCGATTCAAGAGCAAGTCAAGAATCAATAATTGAAGTTCGGGGTGTAGCGTAGCCCGGTATCGCGCCACATTTGGGATGTGGAGGTCGTAGGTTCGAATCCTGCCACCCCGACGAAACCTGTTTCAAGGGAAATCAAAAGCCTGTAAATCTACTGATTTACAGGCTTTTCTGTTTTTTAGCCTTTAGTTCATATCAACAAATATCAAAAAAAATGTGTCTTATTCGGTGATATAATTTAATCCTTAAATTTAAGACCCAGAAAGTAACTTATCAATCTGGTAATCAAAATTTTGTATTAAAGTAATTAAACCTTATTTGATGCATTTTAGGGCTATTTGTTGTGTCTTATTCGGTGACATATTTTAAGGTGATGTAAAAACCTTTAAAACAGTTCAATTGTCATGAAAACAACTAACACGTTTGGAATCAGGTTTTTTATCAAAAACAACCTTATCAACGACGGAGAGGCTCCTATCTATTCAAGGATAACCGTTGATGGAACCCGGGTGGACGTCTCATTAAAGAGAAAAATAAATGTCTACGATTGGAACCCTGTGCTGGGATCGGCCAAAGGATCCAAAGAATCCTCCAAATCCTTAAACCACTATTTGAAAGAATTGGAAGCCCGGATTATCCAGATTTATCAGGAGTTTCAACTCAAAAAAGTAACTATTACAGCAGATGCTATCAAGCATGAACTTTTGGGCACCCAAACAAAAGAACATACCATTTCCATGCTCTTTGAATACCACAATGAGAAGTACAGAAATGTATTAGCCTGGGGTACCCTTAAAAATTACTTCACTACACAAAAATACGTGATGGCCTTTTCCAAGTCACAGTATGGAATAGAAGATTATTTCCTTCAGGACATTAATTACCGCTTTTTGAATGAGTTCGAGTTATATCTGGTGAATTATGAGCCTCAGGACCATCATAAGCCGCTGGGAAATAACGGCGTCATGAAGCACCTTGAAAGATTTAGGAAAGTGATCAACTTAGCCTTACGGATGGAATGGATGGTAAAGGATCCATTTGCAAAGTTTAGTTTTCGGTACCAAAAAGTAGAAAGACTATGTCTCAATCCTACTGAGCTCAGCAGAATAGAAGAAAAGCAATTTGATATCCAGCGATTACAATACATCAGGGATCTGTTTGTCTTCAGCTGTTACACAGGTCTTAGCTACATTGATACGATGAACCTGATGCATGATGACATTGTATTAGGCATGGATGGAGAGTACTGGACATCCATAAGCAGGCAAAAATCACAACAAAAGTCCAAAGTCCCCCTATTGCCTAAGGCCTTGGATATCATAAGACTTTATCAAGATAGGGAAAGACCTTACTCCAAAGGGAAAATTTTCCCGCTGATTTCCAACCAAAAGTTGAATGCCTACCTGAAGGAAATTGCAATCATTTGCAAAGTCAAAAAAAACCTGACTTTTCATTTGGCAAGACACACGTTTGCTACCACCGTTACTCTTTTAAACGGTGTCCCAATTGAAACGGTAAGTAAAATGCTAGGCCATGCGAGTATTAAAACTACGCAGATCTATGCCAAAGTGGTTGAGAAAAAAGTCAGTGATGATATGAAAAAACTCAGGAGGAAGCTGGGAAAAGCAAAATAATCCATTCACCACCTTCGGGTGGTGATGTGACTTTCTGTTGGATATTAGCCTGATTTTGTGACTTGTTCACTAAAATCAAAGATAAATGGCAGCAGAAATCATCACATTAATTGACTTGGAGAAATTTGGTAATGAACTGAAAGCAGAAATAAAAAAGATGCTTTCAAGCCTGAATGGCCAACCGACCAAGAAATGGCTTAAATCCCATGAAGTCAGAAAGTTGCTTGATATTTCTCCAGGAACCCTTCAGCACTTGCGTGTGAACGGCACTATGCCGTTCACTAAGATTGGAGGAGTGATCTACTACGATCATGAGGATATAGTCAGGCTATTTGAAAAAAACAAGCGAGTCAACAAATTTCCAGATGATGGAATATAGGAATGCCAACATGGAAAAAAGTCTAAACCTTGGATATGGAACTGAAGTCCCTCCTCTCCTTGATCATGTTAAAATTATTTTTGACCAACAGGATCTTCAGGAAAAAGATGCCATTGAATTCTTTGATCATTTTGAAGAAAGAGGATGGCAAACCAAAACCGGGGTTTCAATCAAAAACTGGAAACAAGTAGCGGATCAATGGATATGGGATCTGAAGAAAGGGATTAAATAAAGTACCTAATTCACAAAAATAAATTGGAATAGCATATGGATTTAAGGGTAGTCAATTTTGGAATTACTCTTGAAATCACAACGGGGAATCATTATAGGTCGAATAAAAAAGGGGATTTCCCCTTTTAAAGCTCCCCTTCATCCGCAAAGGAATAATACCCATCTGCAGTAAGGATTACATGGTCTAAAACGGGTAGATCCAAAGCTTTTCCAATTTTCACTAGATTAGCTGTCAATCGTTTATCCTGTTCTGATGGAAGTAGATTCCCACTCGGATGGTTATGGGAAATCACGATCGACTGGGCGGCTCCCTTTAGCGCCGTAGCAAAAACCAGTTTGGCATCTACCACTGTACCGGCAGTTCCACCTTTTGAAACCGTACAAATTCCAAGTACCCTATTGGCTCTGTTTAATAGCATGACCTGAAAATGTTCAGCCAATTCCAAGGTATCTTTATCCCAAAAATCATACAGGACTTCATATACCTGTTTGGAGCAACCCACTTTTGGACGTTGGCTTGATTTTACTTTTGGATGGTATCCCAAGGTGATTTCTGCTACCTGGTGAAGGTTGTTTACTTGATTTACAGCTTCCATAATGCATTCATTTAAGTTAGAAATTATTTAGGATGCCGTATCCAGGTGCTGCGGGAGCAAGGAAGCAGGAAGCGGAATAAATAGCGCAGCGGCTTTATGCCGAACGCTGCTGAACGCCCCGACCGGAGCGCCTATCTTTGTACCGAAATAATAAGAACTAAAAACCCAACCCATTCCAGGAGTTGAATCTCCGTTTGCGTATTCAATAATTGAAAGCTTATCAGAAATAGCTTTTCCCTGTTATTGGAAAGGTGATTGATGGATTTCAGGTGATAAAAAAATCCGGCAGGTCAAGCGATCCACCAGATTCAAATCAATTGCATCCCAGTATTTCTACCCCATCAGCCGAAACAGCCTGACAGAGATTAAATGCTTTCTGGCCTTTGGTTTGGGCAATACCTCCGAAAAGGATAAACTTCATTTTCTCCTCTTCTGTTTTATAGTCTTTGGAATTCTGAACGTATCCCATCACTGCCTTATAAGCACCGAAAAGCGTACTTTCCGTGGTCGAGCAAGAAAAAAAAACATTATCATTTGAATATCAATTAGTGGGAGTGTTACAACACCATCTATGAGGTTCTAATTTTTGGAGCTGAAGGTGCATTTCACTTCTTACAAAGCATGCGCCTTGATAAGCTTTTCTTGAACTACCATTGAATTCCGTCTACCTTTGAACTATGAGCCTGCGCTTTGGAAATTATTTAAAAAGGAACATGGGCGTAACTGATGCCGAACTGGAATCATTACTCCCCCTCATAAAAATAAAGGTCTATCCAAAAAAAACTTTTTTATTACGCGATGGCGAATTAGCCAAGAATTCTTTTTACGTGGAGAAAGGTCTGCTCTGCAGCTATTCGGTCGATGGGAAAGGGAAGCAACATATAATCCAATTTGCTCCGGAGGACTGGTTTATTAGCGAGCGGAGCAGTGTCTATTTTAAGATAGCCTCCCGATTTACGATAGAAGCACTTGAAGAAACGACAGTGGTGGTTATTGACAAGGAGTATACAGATTATGTCTCTGGGTGGCCGGCCTATCAGGAAAAAAACGAATTGTCACTACAGACACATATACGGCATTTGCAGGCTAGGATTAATATGTTGTTAGGCGCGACAGCGGAGGAAAAATATCTTGAATTTATCAGGCTCTACCCCGGCCTGTATCAACGGGTTCCCCAATGGAGAATTGCATCTTACCTTGGAATTACACCCGAAAGTCTAAGTCGGGTACGTAAGGAACTAGCTGAACGCTCCCACAGATAGTAACCTTTTTTCTTACCATAGATCAATGAAGTCCTATGTTGTTGGGCATAGTTTTGTCTAAAAACATTTTAAATCTATGGAATACGATTTTATAATAGTAGGAGCCGGATCAGCAGGAGCTGTGTTGGCTTCCAGACTTAGTGAGCTACAATCAAACAATGTCCTGTTAATCGAAGCCGGTCCAAATTATGAGCCGGACAGTTATCCTGAGATACTGGCAAGTAGCAACATTATAGGGGCACAGCTGGACCCGCGCTTTGAATGGGGATCAGTATCTACAGAAGGCTATATTGATCGTCCGGTAAATACATTAAGAGGGAAAGTAGTTGGCGGTACCTCTGCCATCAATGCCGCTGTAGCTTTGAGGGCTACTCCAGCGGATTTTAAAGGTTGGGAAAAGAGGGGGATTACTGGATGGTCCTTTGATGAGGTACTTCCTTATTATAAAAAAATGGAATGTGTTAAAGCAGGGGATGATTTTTGGAATGGAAATACAGGACCACTGCCAATACATCAATTGACCAATTTAGATTTAACCCCTGCTCAAAATGCATTTATAGAGGCTGCCAATTCAATTGGTTTAAGAAAAGTGTCAAGTTTTAATACTGGAAACCAACATGGAGTAGGACCTTATCCAATGAATGTGATAGATGGTGTTCGGATGAATACCGGCATGACATATTTGGACAGGAAAGTGAGAGATCGGCCAAACCTACATATCATGGCAGATACGCTGGTGGATAAGGTGCTATTTAATGGAAAATCGGCTATTGGAGTTCAGCTTGCTGACCGCAAGATTATATTTGGGAAGCAGATAATATTGTCTTCAGGAACTTATGGAAGTCCGGCCCTGCTTCTCAGGTCAGGGATCGGCCCGGTAAATCACCTTCAATCTCTTGATATCCCAGTGGTCAAAGAGTTGCCTGTGGGTGAGAATCTTTCAGACCATGTGTTTTACTTTAATGTGTATAGTGTTGATCCAAAGACCATCGGTAAAACAGAACCGGTGATCGGTTCTATTGCATGGACTCAAAGCAGCTTCGCTGAAAATGGAGAACTGGATCTGCAAATAGCTCCCTCCCATCAGTTTGATCCTTCCATGAGTCCAACGGGGGCTGCGCTTGTTATTGCGGTTGGATTGACCCGTCCTGAAGCAACAGGTTCCGTACGGTTGGCAGATAAGCGACCTGAAGTTCCTCCCCTTATCGATTTGAACTTGTTGAATTCTGAGAAAGATAGATTAAGGGTTTTGGAGGGGGCTAAGCTTGCCAGAAAAATCGCCAGCCAACCTCCAATGAAAGACCTGTTGATTGATGAACTTATGCCGGGTAGATCATTACAAAGTGATGGGGAACTTATCACTAATATTTTAGAAACGGCCACTACCTTTTTGCATCCCACCTCAAGTGCACCGATGGGGCCTGAGCAAGACCCTAGATCCGTTGTGGATATGACAGGTAGGGTGTATGGAGTTGAAAACCTACGGGTAGTAGATGCCTCTATTTTTCCTGAAGCCTTGTCCACAGCAACCAATCTCCCTGTGATTATGGCGGCAGAACTGATTGCCGACCAGATAAAAGCGGGCCAATAGATTAAGTGAATCTGATAATCGGAAGGTGTCCCAAAAGGGCACCTTTTTTTGTAACTGAGATTTAAATAAAGTAATCCTACCCTCTTTTTAAGTATACCCCTACTAAGGCGGGCTGACTTTTCCATAAAGAACACCATTCAGTGAAATGTGTAAGTAGTCCTGTGAAAGATACAAGTCTATGGATCAGACAGTACTGACCTTTGGTGTATTAAAACATACACAAAATGAATACAACAAATCAACAATCAAAAATTGGCCTGATCACCGGCGGGAGCCGGGGTATAGGGAAAAGCATCGCATTACATGCGGCAAAACGTGGAATGGGAGTCATTCTTACTTACAACAGTAATCCGGAACAAGGTGAAGCGGTTGCTAAAGAAATCATTGATAACGGTGGCAAAGCTGTTGCCCTGAAACTTGATTCGGGTAAGATCGGATCTTTGGAGGGCTTTATTAACCAGGTCACCGAGGTTCTGAAAAAGGAATGGAACCGGTCAGATTTTGATTATCTGGTAAACAATGCCGGGATTGCCCAACGAACCCTCATTAAGGATACGACCGAAGAGATCTTTGACGAGCTCGTCAATGTGAATTTCAAGGGTGTTTTTTTTCTCACACAGAAAATAATCCCATTGATAAAGGAAGGCGGTCAGATCATTAATATCTCTTCCGGTCTTGCCCGCTTCGCATTTCCTACGGTTGCGGTATATGGCTCACTTAAAGCGGCCACCGAAGGACTGACCAGATACTTTGCCAAAGAATACGCAGGTAGAAAGATCCGTGTGAACAGTGTTGCCCCAGGTGCTATCGATACGGAGTTCGGTGGTGGAAAAGGCGATGAAGCACACCGTCAGCAAATCGCCACTATGACTGCTCTTGGCCGTCTTGGAGAAGCTGATGATATAGGCGCTTTCGTTGCATCCCTGCTTTCAGACGACAGTCGGTTCGTAAACGCACAGCGGATCGAAGTAAGTGGAGGCATGTTCATCTGACAGTTCCGGCGTCAAGATTACTGATTTCACAACAAATAGCTAAGAGCGTAGCACAAAAGATATGCTCTTAGCTTTAACATCATAACATCATGAACACATTAAAAAATAAAGTAGCTCTGATCACGGGTGCATCAAGGGGTATTGGTAAGGCGATAGCTTTACGGTATGCCAAATTAGGTGCGGATATCGTAGTAAATTACAACAGCAACTCAGCAGCAGCTGAAAGTGTTGTAAAGGAAATTGAAAGTTACAATTGCAAAGCTATAGCGGTAAAAGCGGATATTTCGAAGCCTGAGCAAATCAATGCTATGTTTGGATTGGCAGTAAGTGCATTTGGCAAAATTGATATTGTTGTGGTAAACGCAGGTTTGGAACTTGTCGGAATACCGGTTACAGGTTTCAGCGAATCTCAATTTGACAACCTCTTTAATACAAATACCAAAGGTGCTTATTTCACTATGCAGGCAGCTGCCAGACATATTGCAGATAAGGGCAGGATCCTTTACATTGGGTCAAGTACCGTAGGATTTGCCAATCCGGGTTATGCGATTCATGGCGGTAGCAAAATTGCTCCCATGTATCTTGTCCAGGTAATGGCAAAAGAATTGGGAATGAGAGGAGTTACTGTAAATGCTATCCTGCCTACTGCAACTGAAGGGGCAGGTATTCATACCGTTGTTGATGCGGATTCACCGGTAAGAAAAATGATTCCGGCATTCTACCCTATGGGACGGATGGGAACACCGGAAGATGTGGCAAATGTCGCTGAATTCTTCGCAGGTGAGCTGTCTTCCTTTGTCAGTGGGCAACAATTGCTTGTAAGCGGTGGCGCACAGGCATAGTTACTAATCATATTGCTTTAAATTGGGTCATTAACCTATAGTAATGGAATATTTCGATATAAATTCCATCTCCGAGCTGCATAGTTTCTTTGGATACGGGAAACCTGTGCATCCGTTGATAACCGTCATCGACCTGACAAAAATTGACCGTTCCAAACGGAAGCCAGGGTTCTTTTACAGGTTAAACCTTTATTCAGCTTCCTGCAAAAAGTTTGATGGCGAGATCAACTATGGCAGGGGAACTTACGATTTTTCAGAAGGCTCTATGATGTTTACAGCTCCCGGCCAGGTACTGTTACCTGACCCTACTATTGTGGTCCATGAAGGTTGGGGATTATATATGCATCCTGACTTTCTGAATTCATCACTGAAAGGCCGTGAAATTACTGAGCTTTCGTTTTTTGGTTACGACATAAATGAAGCCCTGCATATTTCCGAGAATGAAAAATCGGTTTTAGTAGAATGCCTGAAAAACATAACCAAGGAAATATCCGCGAATATGGACCGGCATACCTATGATTTGATCCTTGCAAACCTGTCATTGCTTTTCGGTTATTGCAACCGCTTCTATGATAGACAGTTTTTTACCCGCAAGAAAGTGAGTAACGACACAGTCCAAAAATTTGAGAAGATTCTTAATGATTATTTTGCCCAGGATTCATTGATTGAGACGGGACTCCCGGATGTCAAATATTTTGCATCCAACCTGAACCTCTCACCAAATTATCTGGCAGACCTGCTGACAAAATACACTGGAAAAAGTACACTTGAACATATTCATGCAAAGCTGGTAGATAAAGCAAAAGCGCTTTTATGGAGCACAAGCAGATCTGTAAGTGAAATTGCTTATGATCTTGGATTTGAACATCCATCCCATTTTACCAAGTTATTCAAAGCAAAAGCAGGGATATCCCCTAGATCGTACCGCAATTCAAATTGAGTACCTCTCAGTTGGTTCTACCTTTTCAGGTTTTATGGTATATTAAACTTTGATCGCGTGGAAGGAATTTCATTGCAGGTGATGCTCAACCCCAAAAGGCGCTTATATGTCACATAAGGACGACGACGATACTGACCTGAAAAACCTGGCCCTGGCAATGGCTTTACTTGACCCTGACCAAAAGCATAGGGCGGAAGAGTTTGGCAGGCTTTGCGGCGAGGGATGCAAAAAAGGAGTTCTTGATTTAAGTAAAAAAAAGCTCCTGTTGAACTGGTACGTCAAACCATCGAGTCACGAATTGGTAATGAAATTACTTGAAGCATTTCTTTTCGGCAAAGTAGAACAGACAGGCGAAACAGTAAATCTGGAAATAGTACATGCGCTGTATGTTAAATTACATCCCGCAGACTTTATAGAATGCACCATCGAAGAATTCTTTTTATTGTTGATGTTTCTTTATAGCCTTTGGGCTGACAAATTCGAAAACCTTACCTGGCAATATGACCGAAAGGAATTCGAGGAAGATGTGATCAAGGGATTTTTTGGTAGAATAGCGGGTTAGCCCGATAGGTCAGAATCAAACCCTATTCGACAATAAAAATGGGCGATTAAATACCAATATCGTTTTGTACAACTTCTAACTCTTCAGAGAATAGGCACCTCTCCTGGACTTTATATAACTTCAGCCTTTCTCCCCTATTTGGGTCAATATAGAACATCATCTTGCTCAATTGCCCCAGTAAATGCTTTACTCTTGGTAATTCAAAAATTTAACCTGGTTACTCTCGATATACTGAGCATAAGAACAGTTCCTAAAAATTTAGTACTTCGAAATGTCCTTCTTAAGCGTAATAAAGTATCTGTTTGAGCCTTCTCCACTTTATCAAGCATGAATAACGGTTATAATCCTTGTCGAGAATTGCTATTCCATATTCTGGAAACTCCATAACTTTGAGAAACATGGTTTTATTGGTTATACATGGTATTGAAAAACTGAAACACCACTATTATCGAGTTACCATTATCTGTATCTTAGTTAGGAATAACCTATACTTGCTGGGGTAATATCAACTGTTAATTTATAGGTAAAACAAGTAACAGTCCTTGCTTCTCCAAAAAGAAACCAGCCATAGATTAACTACAGCTTCTTCAAGCTAATGTTTCTCCATCTTGAAACAGCACCAGGCTTCCATCTATCTTTTCCCATTCCGGGATCGTTATCGTGTACTTCAAGTGAAATATGTCCTTTCTGCCCTAGAAAGTCAGCTATATCTTCCTTGTCATAATTTGGATGAACGATTCTAGCGGTGTCCAGTTCACAGATTTTTACGCCGTTTATCCAAGTAGTTAAGTAAGGATGTTTTCCTTCACACCGAATTTTAAAGGTATTCCATGTACCCCATTTCCAGGTCTCTAAAAATTCCTCAACGGGCGCAGAATATGCTAATAGTTTGATTTTAGCATCAGTAACTTGTTCGATTGTTGTTGATGGAATTTCCCGAACTAAGCCTATTGGATTTCCATTTGCATCATAATGTGCGTCAAAATTATAAGGTAATGCATGAAAACCAGCTAATCCGTTTCCATAAAAACCACCAATTCCCCCTGATTTCCTATGATCGACAAGTACCTGATAACCTGGACTTCCTTCGGGTCGGGCTCTTAAAAGAATACCGGTATCAATAGGCCAATCCGGATTTGCATCAATTAATAATTCAAAATCGTCATATTTCTCATCAGTAACCAAATAACTTCCAAGGCCTTCCTTGTCCTGCCCTCCTGTGATAATTCCATTTTCAATTGTCCATTTACCTTTACTTGTGAGTGCACGTTTATATCCCACTTTACTTTTATCTGGTTGGGGTCCTCCGGGATACAGAGGTGCCGGTATTCGTGAGGAAGTATGCCATCCCTGAAGCGTATTACCTTTGATTAAATTTACAAACCCATCTTCAGGAACATCATTAAGAATTGGTTTGCCCTGAATTATACCGTAACCCGAGATTAGGCAGGTTGCCGCCAAAGAACTTTTTTGCAGAAAATTTCGCCTTTTCATAAACATAGATTTTTATTATAAAACAACGGGAACAAGCTGAAAGCTATTCTTTTCCTATTTTTACATTGGCTTTATTATAGTGAGGGTTAATTAATTCTCTTACCAAATCAACTGACCCGCAAAGATTACCCTCTTGTTCCGACAAATTAAGTAAGATTCTTACGGTCGGAACCAAGGCATATTTCAATAAAAGCAATGATATTTTCACAATTGGGGGTGGCAGGTTGGACTAACTCTGCTGGTAAACAAAATATGATCGCTCATTGGACGCTGAGTCAGGTACGGTTGATTCTTTTTTTGGTACCGTCTGGGAACCTAGCGTCAGTAAAGCAAATAGATCCTGGGAAGCTTGATAATGTGTCAGCACACAGTTCCATGCGGGAAGATGACGGTACGAATTAATAATCAATTATTGCTTCCATCCTGAATTTTTCCTTCTGGATTTTTCTTGGCGTACTCAGATGGGCTTACACCGAACTGTTTTTTAAAACAGGTTCTAAAGTACTGAAGATCGTTAAATCCGACTTCATAAGTAACTTCTGAAACATTAAATTGTTGATGTTTTAATAATTGGGCTGCTCTTTTTAATCGGATATTACGAATGAATTCCACTGCTGTCTGACCAGTTAACGCTTTTATTTTTCTATATAAGGGCATACGACTCATGGCCACATCCCTTCCCAAATCCTCCACACGATACTCAGGATCTGAAATATTTTCCTCAATACTTTGAAGTACCTTTTTCAGAAATATTTCATCAAGCGGAGTAATGGCTATTTCGTTGGGCTCCAGAACCAATTTATTATTCTGGGTAAACCGTTCCCTAAGGATTTCTCTTGATTTTATAAGGTTCTTTACCCTAACTTCCAGCTCATTGGAATCGAAGGGTTTAGAGACATAGTCGTCGGCGCCAGTTTCCAATCCAATAATTTTATTTTCAGAATTCGCCTGGGCGGTTAATAAAATTATTGGTATATGAGAAGTTTGGATGTTGTTTTTCAATGACCTGCACATATCTACCCCATTCATCTTAGGCATCAGTATATCAGAAATGATTAAATCCGGCAATTTATCAAGACCCATTTTCAGGCCCTCTACCCCATTCACAGCTTCTATGACATGATAATTTCCTTTTAATCTTGTTTTTAAATATGTCCGCAAATCATCATTATCCTCCACCAATAAAATTAAAGGGATACCCTTTTCTCTTGATTCATTCTCATCAGTTGAAGCTATTATTTCTTCTTCTTCCAATTGTACCAAATCCATAGCAGAAAGATTTTTATAGGATGATTCCCAACTTCTATCTGCTAGTTCCTTTTCATTAAAATGCTCTTTCCCAAGTGGTAACAGCACTTTAAAGGAAGTGCCAGCACCAACAATACTTTCTACTTCAATTTTACCTTTGTGTAGTTCTACCAATTCTTTGGTCAGGGATAAACCTATACCAGAGCCTTCTTTGTCCCCTGGATGTACACGATGCGCCACCTGATAAAAATGGTCGAAAATATAATTTAAACTATCTTCTGGTATGCCTATTCCACTATCTGACACACTTATTTCTACATAATGAGATGATCTCTGAGTACTATTGATTGTTTCCTCTGGCTCGTTTACAATTTTTACTGACAAAATAATTTCTCCCGAATCTGTAAATTTAAAAGCATTTGAAAGTAGATTAATAATAATTATTTCAAGCTTATCGCGATCAACATATACCTGAATAGGCTCTTCATCCTCAGGATAGGTAAAAGAATAGGTTAACCGTTTTTTCTGAGCATAGGATTCAAAGGACGAAAAAAGAGGTTTAAGAAAATCTACAAGGCTTATTTTGGATGCCGTGAACGTCATTTTACCTGAATCTAATCTCGATAAATCAAGAAGTTGATTAATTAGTCTTAGCAACCTCTTTGCATTTCGAATCATGATTTGAAAATGACTCCTTAAATCCCCCTGAATATTACCACTATACATGTCTTGAAGTGGACTTAATATTAATGTAAGGGGCGTACGGAATTCATGTGAGATGTTGGCAAAAAAATTGGATTTTAATCTCTCCATTTCCTGCATTTTGATTAATTCCATATGCTCCAGTTTCAAATCACTCCGTAGTTTTAACTGCCTTATCAAGGTTTGACGGTACCAGATCAATACACCTACAAGGGACAGGCCATACAGGGTATAAGCCCAGCCTGTTTTCCACCAGGGAGGCGTAATTATCAGTTTTAAAGAAGGAGCTGCTTTGTTCCAGTTCCCATGGGTATGGGTGCTAGTAACGCGGAACGTGTACGTTCCCGGTGGCACTTTAGAATAATTTGCATTCCTCTGACTTCCTCCGTCCTGCCACCCTTTATCATATCCTTCCAAAATATAGGAATACATGTTTTGGGAACCGTGTGAAAAATTTAACGCGACGAATCCTATAGTAAAGTTATTCTGATCATAGGCAAGAATAATTTCATCTGTCTCGCTGATGTGCTTACGTAATGGTGAGTTCTCCTGGTTCGGCTTGATTAACCTATTATCTACCTTAATTTCTGTTAGATAAAGTGGGTAGTCAAAGGATTTATCTTTTATGTCTTCAGGCCAGAAAGCATTAAATCCGTTCACACCTCCAAAAAGGAGTTCTCCTGCTTTGGTCTTTAAGTAAGAACCCCTAATAAACTCCTGTGATTGTAAACCATCTTCGGTTGAATAATTCTTGAAATTCTCTGAAATAGGATTAAACATGCTCAAACCTTGATTCGTGCTAAGCCAGAGAAGACCCTTATTATCTTCTAAAATCCCATGAATTACATTATCAGGTAATCCATCTTTTTTATGATAAACATGAAATGAATTATTTTGATAATCAAATTTATTTAAGCCTTTCCAGCTACCTATCCAAAGATTATTGTTACTGTCCTCAGTAATAGTATTGATAATATTACTACTCAAACTGCCAGGGCTATGGGAATCATGTTTATAATGGGAAAAAGTGACTTGGTTTTTCCCTCCCCAATGCATTAAATTTAGTCCACCCCCATCAGTTCCAATCCATAAATTCCTTCTACTATCCTCAAATAACATAGTAATCTTGTTATTACTGATGCTTGTTTCATTATTAGGATTATAGTTATAATGAACGAAGGAATCTGTGTTAGGATCAAAAAGGTTCACTCCCCCCAAAAAAACACCAATCCACAATTTACCATAGCTATCTTCAAGCATTGTAAAAATATTATTTCCACTAATACTGGTGGGGTCAGCTGAATTGTGTGCATAACGCTTGAATGTACTTGTTTCTTCATCAAATAGATTAAGTCCACCTCCCCAGGTACCCACCCATAAATTTTTCTGGCTATCAAATAATAGAGAAAGCACGGAATTGCTACCCAGGCTATTAGCCATCGTAGGGTCATGATTATAGTGGGTATAGGTATTGTTTTCTCTGTCATAGTAACTTAACCCCCCGCCGTCTGTCCCAATCCAAAGGTTCCCCAAATCATCTTCTAAAAAACATGTAACGTCTTTATTACTTAACGTATAATTTCCTGAAGGCTTTATGCTAATGTGGTTGAAGTTTTGTTGATGCTGATTCCAATTATCTAAGCCCCGGTTCCGTGCCCCTATCCACATTGTTCCGTCATGGTCCCTAAAAATAGACCATATTGAGTTGCTACTTATGCTGTATGGATCAAGTGGATCAGGATATAGATTTGTAAAGACATTTTGCTTTACATCATAAATTGAAAGACCTCCGACCTGGGTACCAATCCATAATCTTCCCGATAAATCTTGGGAGATACTTATAATTGAATTGCTGCCCAAGCTATTGGGATTGTTTTTTTGGTGCTGATACCGTGTGAAGTCGACACCATTTTTATTTTCGACCAAAAGATTTAGCCCATTCGGCGTACCCAGCCATACTCTTCCTTGAGAATCCTTATAATATGTCCTTAATACGTTGCTGCTAATACTTCTTTCGTCGGATTCATTAAACCGATGATGTACGAACTTTTTGTTTTCTTGGTCAAAGAATTCCAAGCCC
The DNA here is from genome assembly GCF_001442615.1 of Algoriphagus resistens. Lineage (GTDB taxonomy): Bacteria > Bacteroidota > Bacteroidia > Cytophagales > Cyclobacteriaceae > Algoriphagus > Algoriphagus resistens. The sequence continues at coordinate 64,280 of NZ_LMXN01000020.1, forward strand.
CCTCCTTTTGTTCCAACCCATAGATTAAACTTATTGTCTTCAAAAATAACCCCAATATTATTATCTGAAAGACTTGTAGGATCGGAAATATCATTCTTGAAATGAACAAAATCTTTATTTTCAGGAAGAAATAAGTTAAGGCCATATTCAGTTCCTACCCATAATTGCTGGTTTTTATCCTCAAACAGGCAGGTTACAGAGTTAGAGCTTAAACTGTAGGGCTTGTTCTTGTTGTGATAAAAGTGAGAAAAAGTATCACTTTCTCTATTATATAAATTTAATCCTCCTTCTAAAGTGCCGACCCATAGGTTCCCTTTACTGTCTTCCAACATATAGGTGACGTAACTATGGCTCAAACTTGCACTGTCTTCTTCGGAATTCTCATAAATAGTAAATTCCACCCCATCGTATCTATTGAGTCCATTTCTTGTTCCAAACCACATAAACCCCCTACTGTCCTGCAGCATACAGGTGACAGTAGTCTGAGATAGCCCTTCAGTCAAATGGTCGAATTTGATATTATCAATAGAACTATTTGTTTGGGACCAAACCCGGGAATTTGGGCCAATGATGAGTAGCAGCCCAAAAGCCAAAATTGATCCCCAATTATATATACTCATATTTCCCTGCGCATTTTTTTATTACAACAAGCTAAAAAAAATCCTTGCCAGTAGTAGCGGCTCAAGGGAGATTCAGCTTCTTTCCTACCTTATTGTGAAATGTCACCACTTATATATTTTTCACATTAAACGTTGCGCTAATAGTATATAGTGACTGTAAACTTTCCCTATTTAATCCTTCCTTTGGTGGTTAAACCTGATATATAATAATCTGTAGCCTCTGGAATCTGTAGCCTCTGGCCTAATGTAGGGCTGTTATTGAACATACACAAAACAAAATGAAAATATTTTACAATTGGGGTCAATAACTGTTTTGAATTAGGCGTATGATAAATAAAATTCCTTGTATGGATAAGGTAGTTTTTCCACCATCCTTTTCACGAGTTTTTCAAAGATTCTTTCCTTCATCTTATGCCTGTTGAAACGGTAGGTATACTCATCGATGTAGGGCTGCAGGTGGAGCGCAAAATGGTGGATGCCCCTCACCCATGCTTTGAACAGGATCACCGTCCTATGAAGCTGGCGGAAGTTCAGTCCCTCCCTTTTGGATTTTTCCCGGATCAGCTTGGGAAATTCGCTTTTCAGGCTTTTATAGCCGTTCCACCGGTCTGTCCTCACCTCTGCAACCGAGATATCTGTATGTCCAACATGAACCGTTTCAGCTGCTTCCGGGCTGCGACATCCACCACCCCGTCGGTAGATGCGGGAAACACCTTTCCCTTTATGCTCCATGGCCAACACCATGATCTGCTTCTTGCCCTCGTTGCGCCCAGGGAATTCTCGTCCTGGCCTTCCACATAGGTCTCTCTACATCAACCTTCCTGTCCATGGGGTGGTTTCCGCTACTCGACATCGCCTTCATCACCTTCTGCTTGAACAGCCAGCAGGTCATCTGCCTAAGTTCTGTGCTGCTTATTCCGCTTTTGCTTGCGGACATATAGTAGACGATGTAGAACGCCTTCAAAAGCGAAAACTTGAGCAGTTGGAACAGGGTACCGGACGGGGATTCCAGCCGGCTACATTTGGTGCACGACCTGTCATAGTTCTCGATACTCTGGTAATAGTGTCCGTGGCCGCGCTTTCTGAGCCGATAGCCACCCTTCCACTTCAGGATAATGGTGCTAACTTAAAAATTTTATTATCTTAGTATAGTTTAAAACTGAGATAACATGAAACTGAACAGGTCATTAGCAATAAGCACGAGCATCCAAGAGTGTAAAATGGGCAATATCATAGGGCTGTTGGAGAAAGAGTTTCCCTACGTTGCAGATCAGGAACCGGAAGGAGCAAAAAGCCGGACGCGTGTTTTCACTTCCCGGAATACGTTGTTGACAATGGTTTTATCAGCCGTCCAGCAGGACAAAACCTTAAAGAAATCGGTGGATCTGTTCTATATGATCCACCGGCAGCATAAACAGCAAGCCATGGAAGCACTGGAGGCGCAGTTGGGACAGGAGAGGGTTTTAGACCAACAATCCCCTGCCAAAAAAGCAGGCCGTCCAAAGAAGTACGCCCTGCATCTGCCCAAAAGCCTGGAGAAAGACATTTCGCTCAACACCGCTGCCTACAGTAAAGCGCGGGAACGGCTTCCTGTCGGACTTGCCGAAGAACTGTTTAGGGGCAGCCGTATCAGTGATGCAGGGAATTCCTATTCCCATTGGTACGGATACCGGGTGCTGATAGGCGACGGGACTTACCTGCAGCTTCAGGATACAGCAAGCATCAGAAAGGAATACGGCGTGAAGCATCAGGGCGAAGAAAGCGGGGGGTATCCCCAGGGGTTTCTGGAAACCGTCATGGAAAGAGGGACCGGCCAGCTCCACGGCTTCAGGTTATCAAACAGACACGTAAGCGAGTTGTCACTGCTCTATGAAATGATTGACGGACTGCCGGCCGGCTCATTGCTGCTCCTGGAAGGTCTTTACAATTGTTATGAGATTATCTCCAAATGTAAACACAGCGGGGTTGAACTGGTGATGCCCTCAAAACGTGAAAAAAGCCATGAATTGGTAGAAGTCCTCAGTGACGGCGATGAAATCATCCGCATAAAGACACCCAAAAACAGGTCTAAATGGCTGGAGGAAAACGAGAAAGCGAATACGTTTTTACTCCGGCGGATCGTATGCCAGAGTCCCGACGGAAAAGAGCACATACTCCATACCACCATTTTGGATAAAAAGATAGGAAAACAGGAGATCCAACTCCTTTATCTTACCAGATGGGATATAGAAATCAGTATACGTGAGATCAAAACAATCATGGACATCAATATATTACGTTCCAAAACCCCTGAAATGGCACTCAAAGAGCTCACTGTCTCATTGGCCGCCTATAATCTGATACGGAGAATAATTTACGCAAGCATCAAAGACTTGCCTTTTTTCCCCAAAGAAGACTTCATTCAAAAATTCTATACGCTTAATAAGGATCTTCTTATTGACAAAAAAGGAAGAGTATACAATAGATGGTCAACGGGACGTAGAAGAACTGGAATATCTGATACGTAAACAACTGCTACAAAAGCGAAAACCCGGAAGAACATACGACAGGCGGACAAAGCAAGGCAAGTATCGAAAATATAAATAATTATACTAAGTTAGCGCCATTACAATTCAGGGAGGCCAGGGTAGTCAACACAGCTTTTCTCATCGGGAAACCGCTCCTGAAACTCGAACACAGACAAACTCTTAAATTGCTTCTATAATTTTCTTCCTATACCCTCAATAGTACAGATTTTTAGATATTTAAAAACACCTAGTTCAATAACTACTTTATCATCAGATAAGATGTCTGATGTGCTGGCTTTAATAAATTAAATCTTCCGGATGATAAAATGCCATTGCTATTTTTGAAATATACCATTGCCCCACAACAGAAAAATAATCATTCTTTGAGGAATAAATTCTACTGGTAGGTCTGCAATTTTATGTACGGATCCCTCAGCAAAATTGCTTTCCTAATATTAAGAATTTTCTACCATGTAGGATTATAGATAGGGATTCCTGAAGATGATGAATCAAGGATAATGCGAGATGGAAACATTAATCCTTTAACTATCAGGTGCCTTATGTTATTAAATGCCAAAATCTTATCAAATACCATTATCATGACACGCTCTTATAAAAATTGTCGGTTCTTACTTCTTTTCTTCTTTCTTATTTTATCCGGAACCACTTCGTCCCAAATATTAAAACCAGCGACGTGGTCCTATACTGCTTCTACAAAAGAAATAAAAGTCAATGATCAAATAGAATTGATCTTCAATATCACTATTGATAAAGATTGGTATATGTATTCTACAGATTTTGATCCTGATTTAGGACCAATGGTCACAACATTCAATTTCCAACCTAATAAAACCTATGAACTGATCGGGGAAATCAAACCAATTAATCCGAAGAAAATATACAGCGAGACATGGAAAGGCGAATATACCTACTTTGTAGAGACTGCTCAGTTTCGTCAACTAATTAAAGTGCTAAGTAACGATCTTGTACTTGAGGGAAATGTTGAATACCAGGTTTGTACCGATGTAGATGGCAAATGCATTCCATTCGATCAGGACTTCTCTTTTTCAGATTTTGTTGTTCCTTCACAAAATTCCGCTCCTGAAGTTACCGCTAAAACAAATACAACAACTGAAATACCGGATGGCCATATACAGTCCATCCCTGTAGAAAAGGGTGAAAAAGTTAAGACAGCAGATGGTAGTGTAACCCACAATCTAAAAGAACCATCTGAGCCAATCAATGACCCCACTCGGGTAAATGAAGAATTCTCCAGCAAAAAAAACACGGAGTTGGAAGTAAGTCCTGACTTGCTGAAGCCGGAAAAAGCAGTTTCTGAAATTTCTTCTGTCAATTTATCCCTGATAGACCCTAAACCCTCTGTGTCCCTGCTGTCATTCATGTTGATAGCTTTTCTAGCAGGAATGGCGGCTTTGATTACTCCATGTGTATTTCCCATGATACCCATGACTGTTACATTTTTCACATCAGACAGTAAAGACCGCAAGCAAGCCATCGCAAAAGCTCTAGTTTATGGTTTATCCATAATCGTGATTTATACTTTAATAGGTACCCTAGTATCTAGGTTGAATGGGCCCGGATTTGCTAATTGGTTAAGTACACATTGGATACCTAACCTCATGTTCTTTGCCATATTTATCTTTTTTGGTTTATCGTTTCTGGGCCTTTTCGAAATTGTATTGCCTCACGCTTTAGTCAATAAAATAGATAAGGAAGCTGACAAAGGAGGTTACTATGGAGCCATCTTCATGGCTTTTACCATTGTATTGGTTTCTTTTTCCTGTACGGGTCCTATTGTGGGCAGCATCTTGGTTGAATCAGCAGGGGGTGCTATTATAAAACCTATTGCCGGGATGTTCGCTTTTTCTATGGCATTTGCTATTCCGTTTACTTTGTTTGCGATTTTTCCGGATTGGCTGAAAAACCTGCCGAAATCCGGTGGGTGGCTAAATTCGGTAAAAGTGGTGTTGGGCTTTTTGGAATTAGCTCTGGCACTTAAATTTTTAAGTATTGCTGACCAGGTATACCATTGGAAAATTCTTGACCGAGAGGTTTTCCTGGCTCTCTGGATCGCATTTTTTACTGGTATGGTATTGTATTTATTAGGCAAAATAAGATTGCTTCATGATAGCGAATTTAAAACAATCGGTGTGCCTAGATTAATTTTGGCGCTATTGACGCTCTCTTTTATTATCTATTTGATACCCGGCCTTTTTGGAGCCCCACTAAAATCACTTGCCGGTTTTTTACCACCTATGACCACCCAGGATTTTAATTTAAGAACCATGTCGGCGTCAGGTTCAGCTAACGTCACTACTCTTTGTGAGGAATCGCCCAATAACCCAGCTTCGTTGAGCTTCCCCCATGGGATAGAAGGATACTTTGATCTTGAGCAGGCCCTATCATGTGCCCAGAGCCAAAATAAACCGATATTTATAGATTTTACCGGTCATGGATGTGTCAACTGCAGAAAAATGGAAGAAAGGGTTTGGTCGGAACCGGAAGTATTGAGCCGCTTAAAAAATGACTTTATAATGGTGGCTTTATATATTGATGAAAAAACTGAATTACCTGAATCTGAATGGTATACTTCAACCTATGACGCTAAAGTGAAAAAAACAATCGGCAGCCAAAATTCCGATATGCAGATTACCAAGTTTCAGAACAATGCACAGCCTTATTATGTAATCATGGACCCAAAAGAAAATGTTCTGGTGAGACCCATTTCTTATGAAACTGATGTTGAAAAATTTATAGAGTTCCTTGATGAGGGCATTTACAACTATAAAACAAAATCAGAAAATGCAAATGCTGCTCTAAAATAGTTATTGGATTTTTTGGAAATGATAAACAGAAAAAACAGTTACTAACTTGGCAGAACGACCTTATAAAAATCAAGTTAGAACAGTGCTATAAAACTATTTAGAAGAATCAAAAAAATGGTTCCAAACCTTGCTCAATGCACTTTTGGAATTGGAATATATACCTGAAAACTTGGGAGCCTAAAGAAATATAATATATGGTTTGGGCACTAAAACATCATTGAACTTGCAATTTTTAACTAAAAACAACAATAATTCTATGAACACAAGACGAGAATTTTTAAAAGTTTCCGGTGGACTTCTGGTTGGAGGTATGTTTATACCATACTTAACCGAAGCCGCAAAAGTAAAAAACGTAGGTATCAATCTCTATTCTGTCCGGGAGCAAATGCTCTCCGATGCAGCAGGAACTTTAGAGAAACTTGCAAAGATAGGTTATAAAGAAATAGAATCGGCCAGAAGTGAAAAAGGAAATTATTATGGGTTGCGACCAAAGGAAATCAAACAAATTACCAAAGATTTGGGACTTTGTTTACGAAGCAGCCATGTGTTAGTTAATACAGACTGGAAGCAAAGTGTTGAGGATGCGGCTGAAGCCGGACAACATTTTCTGATTTCGGCAGGATTACCTTCCAGGGGACAAACTGTAGATAATTATAAAAGGGTGGCTGAAGTCTTTAATAAAGCTGCCGAAGACTGCAAAGAATCTAATCTTATTTTTGGATATCATAACGGAGGCTCTGATTTTACAAAGGAAAATGGGCAAATTTTGTATGACGTTTTACTTAACAACACTGATCCAGATTTAGTGAAGATGGAATTGGATCTTGGCTGGGCAATTGTCGGTGGTGCCGATCCGCAGGAATATTTTGACAAATATCCTGGGCGTTTCCCCTTATGGCATCTGAAGGATATCAAGAAGGATAAAGAAGAAAGCACCGAATTCGGAAAAGGCCGGATAGATATTGTCGGTTTACTGAAAAATAAAAAGAAATCCGATATGAAATATTTTTTTGTAGAACAAGAGGAATGGGAAAATTCGCCTATGGAAAGTATAAGCTTTAATTTCAATTATTTAAAGAATTTGAGGTTTTGATCCAATCATGTGGAGAAATAAAAAGCACTATATAGAAAATAATTTTACTGATATTACTAATGATGACTATGAAAAATATAAAACTTTATTCTATTCTGAGCATTTTGAACAAATCAATGATTTTAATTCCTTTCATTATTATAACCTCCATAGTATTCACTTCCTGCAATGAGTCGAAGAATAAGATTGATATATTTTCAAATGATAATTTATTAGCTTGGTGTGTAGTGCCTTTCGATGCAGAAAACCGGGGTCCTCAGGAGAGGTCGAGAATGTTGAAAGACTTGGGGATAACTAAGTTGGCCTATGATTGGAGAGATGAACATATACCAAGTTTTGATCAAGAATATAAGATATTAAATGAAAATGGGATAAGACTTCAAAGTTTTTGGATGATGAGCGGAAATGATCCTGCTAATGATTCCAGGGTGCATACTGTATTTGATTTTCTGGAAAGAAATGAGGTGGATACTGAAATATGGTTACTCGTTGAAGAAGGGGAAGGGTTTTCGGACCTAAACCAGAATGAAAAAATAGCGTCAATGGCCGAATCAGTCCGGTACATCGCAGAGAGGGCCGCAAAAATCAATTGTAAAGTAGGTTTATACAATCATGGTAACTGGTTTGGGGAGCCGGAAAACCAATTGGCAATTATTGAACATCTCGACGAGAAAAATGTGGGCATCGTGTTTAACTTCCACCATGCAGCCTCCTATCAAGAACGTTTTGCTGAGTTTTTTCCCAAAATAAAACCACACCTTTATGCTATAAACCTGGCTGGACTTAAGAAGGGAGACAGTAAAAAATTTTATGAGGTTGGCGAAGGGGATGCAGAACAAGATATGATCCGGATTATCAGAGCCAGCGATTACAAGGGCCCAATAGGCATCATCAACCACAACACCCAGCGAGATGCGATGATAGGACTGGAAATTCAGATGGCGGGATTAAATCAAATACTTCAATCAATCGAAGAGTAAAAAAAATATGAAATTTGTCATCAAATGCAAATACATAGATCTCATTATACTGTTCAGTTCCCAAGAAAGAAAATAGGAATTGAAACCTCAACAATTCACTCCTTACTGAATATGCATATCACTGTGTTCCTGTGTCCTTTTTCATCCGAAAACATAATCGGCAGATACCTAAACCTTCAAGTTCTTGGGTAGAGGCGTCTCTAAAAACAAAACCGCTGGCTACTGTAAAAAGTACGGAATCAGGGTTGGTTTGGGAAGGACAAAACCGTGTAATAAGTCAGTGAATCAATATTTGAATGCTGCAAAAAATATTCTAAAAGAAGGATTGCAACTATATGGGCAGGGACTGTCCATTACACAGGTGGAGCGGAAATCAGACTTTGGCAACGAAGCACACGCCAGGAAACCCGAAGCCCATCCCATCTACCTACTACATCTAGTCTTATAGCACCGGACAGTATGGATACCTT
>NZ_LMXN01000021.1 GCF_001442615.1 Algoriphagus resistens
CTGAAAAAGTATGTGAAATTTTAGCTGTTTTTCTTGGTTTTCAACATAGGAGAGCATCTTAACACAGGGTATGAAAGGTATTGTCTGGTTGCGGGATGCAGTCGGACACAAAACAAAAACGGGATGAGGCGTTGCCATTGGGCGAGTCTATGACCCCCGAAGCCCAATCCATCGGCTCCGTGGGTGGGAAATTCACATACATTTCTAATTCCTTGACAGGTAAATACTCTTTGTAATAGATCATAGTGATGGAATTAAACGGTGTTATAATGACATTTGATCAATTGACTGTCAGATTAGAAATACCCGATGGCTCTCTATGACTAACGTGAATTTAGGAAAATCCATATTTTCCCGAAAATAATCTGAGCTTTAGAAACTGCAGGATTATCCGACCTGGACTTCGTTTGCTTATGTACCTCAAATACCTGATTTTGTGTTTTTATGATAGTATTCACCGGAGAAAAGTCCATTCTAAACAAGCGGTGAAGAACATGCTGTTTTAATCCTGCAATCCGCCAGGCCTATGGATTTTTCATCACACCCATTTCGGCCTTCCGGTAGCAGGACCTATTTGTTTTCGGTAAAAAGGTCTTTCTGAATTAATGATGCCATATCATAAGCTGTCCGTTTTTTACAAGTCTCATGGATTTTGTTGAGGTATTTTTGTAACTGTTTTAGGAAAATCACACTAACTCATTGAACTCACACAGCTTTACAAAATTGCTTTTGTAATGATTGAAGTTTTTAAAACCAGTATTAATGATCCCATAAAAGCGGACTTTCTGATAGAACACCTTATGTTAGAATTCCCTGTCCATGAAGTGAATTTTGATCCGGAAGATTCTTGCCGGATACTTCGTATTGCCAATTGGAGTGTTAACCTAGAAGTAGATCAACTTATAAAAATCCTCTCGGTGTTTGGGGAACAGGCAGCACCATTACTATAGGTATGTACAAAAAACTGTTATACGGATTGGCCCTGGTATTAATTGGTATACGTTCTGTCTTCTGCCAGTCCGATTCAGTTTCTTTTGAGAAAGTCCGAATCACACCCTTGCCGGTCATGTACTACTCACCTGAGACAAAATTTGGATTAGGGGGACTGGTAGCGGTCAATTTCAATTCATCAGTTGATTCGCTTACCACAGGCTCCTATGCACAGTCTTTCTTTTTGTATACTATGAACAAGCAATATAACTGGGATAACACCTTTCGTTATTATACCCCGCAGAATAAACTGATCTACCAAGGGAAATTCAGCATGACTTATTTTCCTGAACTGTATTTTGGAATAGCCACTGAACAGCCACTTGCCAAGGAGGATTTGATAAAATATAACAGGTTATCAGCTGAATTTAAGGTTTACAGGGAAATCAGGAAATCGACTTATGTAGGTATTGCAACCCGCTATACAAGAATATATAATATAGACTCCGAAAGTGGGGGGAGTTTTTCTTTGGACAAACCTATTGGTTACGGGGGGTACCAACTTCTTGGCGTCGCACCGTTGATTTCATTTGAATCCCGAAAAAGCCAGGTTTACCCGCGCAATGGAATGTTTGCGGAGATGCAGCTGATGGTATATCCAGAAATGTTACATCAATCCTATGGTTTTTTAAACACCAGAATTGATGTAAGAAAATACTTTCCGGTTAATTGGCTGAGTGACCGCGATGTAATTGCCTTGCAGTTTTTTATGACTTCCAATTCAGGGGCGGTCCCATTTAAAGAAATGGCAGATATTGGAGGAAACGTTATAATGCGGGGGTACTATACCGGTTTTTATAGATATAATAATCTATATGCATTCCAGGCAGAGATCCGTGCGGGACTATGGAGGTTTATCGGTATTGATTTTTGGTTGGGTGCTGCCCTGACTCCCAGAAAATGGTATTCATTGGGAGACACCGGGATAAAGCCAAATGCCGGGGTGGGATTACGTTTTATGATCAATGATAAAGACAGACTTAATATCCGTGCAGATTACGGCTTCGGGAAGCAACGTCAGCGTGGATTTTATTTGGATATTGCAGAAGCTTACTAATAAAACCTGATAGGTAAAGGTATTGATCTTGAAAGCAGGCTTTATAGTGTCAGTATTCGTCCTGTCAGAATTTGAAATCGGCATGAAAGAATGTTACAGGCAACATCTGAGCAAAACCCTATTATCGAATTGCAAAAAACACGAAATTAACCTTCTGAAAGTTGATTGCTGATGGTAAATGTTAAGTTATACCCTGTTCACAGGTCACTTGCACCGCACATACGGATGATATGGTCATTGGATTTGTCCTTAACAGGTGAACCGATTGATTTAAGAATGACCGCCGACTGCTATCCCCATTTGGTAATACGATGTGAACATGCGGCAGAAGGGCTATGGTTGCCTGATGAGGGAGTTGTACCTATGGCGACTTTCAAGGGGATTTCGCTACAGAGTAAAACGTATAAAATGAGTCCTGATTACTCACATATAGCAGTCTCATTTTTTCCCACAGGCGTACGGAATATATTTAGAGTGGATGTTATAGATACAGTAAACCATCTAATAGAGGCAGGAAATCTACTGCCTTCCGAAGTTATAGAAGAAATTATTTTGGCACCATCACACCAAGTGCGTTCAGCTATGCTAAATACAATTTTAGCCAAGAAACTAGCATGCCAAAAACATACCGTAGACAATCGCATTGCCGACTTTCTTATACACCACAAAAGTGGTTATCAAGCCAAGCTTTTGGAATACAATATCAGTGAAAGGCATTTCCTACGCTTGTTTTATCGGGATGTTGGTATTAATCCAAAATTATTTAAGCGACTTTACCGCTTTGAAGAAATATTGAACAAAATCCGTAACAACCATATTGATAGCTTTACAGGGCTTGCCTACGAATTTGGCTATGCAGACCAATCTCATTTTTGCAAGGAGTTCAAAATGTTCACCGGGCAGACACCTCAGGAATTTGTTAAGGCAGATCAGGTGTTCGAGGAACAGGGGGCTGTTGACAGGCCTGAGGGGGTAGGGCATATCATAGGGGCATCATTGTAGCCCACGATACCGGCTATTTTGCACTTCTCAATTTCCAGGCAATATATTTTACAGTTGAAATAGTATACACCTGTATGCAATCTTGCGTTAGGCCCCTGTGGAGGTATCAGGTGTTTTTGACGCAATTCGCCCTTTGAACTTGCACAGGTAAACTGGTGATTTAATCCGTGCAATCGGGAGGTACGAAGATTATACATGTTGCTTAGTGGATTAAAAGTGAGAAGTCTGTTTTATTCTATTTTTCATAAGCCCGCTTGACGAACTTAGCTTGATGAATTTGCGGATTGGAGCAAAGTGTTGGATAGCGTAGTATACCATTGATGATGAGCATACTAGACAAAATCAATCATCATATGCTACGTTCTGATAGAGTTAAATTTTAAACTATGCAAGATTTAGAAAAGATATGTGGGTATTATAACTCAATTACTGAGGAATACTCTTCAAAGTTTTTGGATGAACTGTCCCAAAATCATTTTGATAGACTGTTACTTAAAGCATTTCAAAGTGAAAATAAATCCAATGAAACTATCGTTGATTTAGGTTGTGGCCCTGGGCACCTTTCGGCCTTTTTAGCAGGGTTAGGAGCACACGTAAAAGGTGTGGATATTTCCTCAGAAATGATTATTTATGCCAACACTGCTTTTCCATCTTTGGATTTTGAGATTGGCGATATCTTGGCTCTAACCTATCCGGATAATTATTTTTCTGCTGGTATCTCATTTTACTCACTAGTGCATTTTAACCTAGAACAGGTTAGGGAAGCCTTTGTTGAGATTAATAGGGTGTTAAAACCTAATAGCCAATTTCTGTTCTCCTTTCATCTAGGGGAGCAAAAATACCGGTTAGATGACTTTTTTGATAAGAAAGGGGATTTAGATATCTTTTTCTTTAAAATACCGGATTTACAGCGGATTTTATCTGAAACAGATTTTCAGGTTATAGATATTTACCTTAGACAAGCCTATTCCTACGAGTACCAAAGTGACAGAGGCTATATTTGGGTGAAATCAGTAAAATAGCCTTTGGAATCAAATGCAAGGAACTGGGTTCATGTCTTCCCTTTTAACTGGGAGGTGATAGGCGAAGTAAAAGACTGTAGCCATTCATTCAAGGCTTAAATATGCAGGCCTAGTTTAAACTATAGCAGGATTTGAAATGCAAGAGAAATTCAAGAACGATAAAATTTTACTGAAGCGGCTAGCAGTTAATGATGCTGATCAATATTATAAACTATATACTGCCCAAAATGGTAGGTACCATGACTATTCATCTATAAAGCCAATTGAATTCACCGAGCAGATTATCGCTAAATGTAATTGTATTTTTACCATCAGAAGTGTACAAGATAGTACCAAAATTATTGGTGACTGTGCCTTGCACCATTGGAATAAGGAAAAGAACGAAATGGAAATTGGAGGTTTGTTACTTCCTCACTATTGGGGAAGGGGATTTATGGCTTCTGCATTTCAGATCCTTGCTGATTTGGCTAAAAAAGAATTCGGAATCCAAACATTGATAGCCAGGACGGAAAGTACAAATAGCAAAGCATTGAGGTTCGCCATGAAAAATGGGTTTGCCAAAAAGGATCAGGAAGGCATTTTGCTGCTTTTAGTAAAGGACCTTTAGAGAGGAGTTACACGTGAACAATTTTAATCCTATACCAGAAGTATGCGTGAGTGCTTTCATAGGTTTCTGTACGTTGTTTGGGTTGGCAAGGCACTTTTATAGGCAACCCTGTAGATACCGGATGGATTTTACTGACCAATTAGCTCTATAAACTTAGGATGATGAGAGTTGATGCCATACCAAATATCACAAAATGGTCATTTTATGGGCTCCTTTTAATAATAGGAGGATTTTCCCTGTATGTACTGGCTGCCTGGTCCCTTGACCATATACTGAACCAGGATCCGGTAGATGAAACGGGCTGGATTATCTTTGGTGCATCCCTGGCAAGGCTTATTACACTGGGTGTCGCATTCCTGGCTTTGCGCACCTATTTAACTGCTGTTAAAAGAAATACTGGGTTAATTGCTTTTGCTTTGTTTGCATGCTCCAGTGGACAGTTGGTTTATCCATTGGCAGAACTTATTGTAAAGTTTCTTGTCCTGGTTGGATTATGGGAATCAACCGGTAAAGGCATATCAAATATGAAGGCTGAAGGCTGGTTCAACCATGGAGCAGCCTGGCTTATATTCGGGATCCCGGGAATTCTGTTTTTGAGTATAGGTTTACAGTATTCCAATTGCTTCCATGTTAGCCGCGCCTATCTTATCGCAGGCTCAGTCGTTGGAGTTTTGCTTTTGCTAGTACTAGGAGTATTGATTGGTTAGGAAACGTCAAAGAGGAAGTACATTGCTCGTCGAAATTGGGTATTTAATATATTCACCATTCTTTTTTCAAGTGGACCAAACCAGGTATATTGAGCTGAAGAATACTGCCATAGGCAGATACGCTTAGGTTTGGATCCTGGGCACATGGCATGCTGGCTTTCGCTTTTTGGTCCTACCTAAAAGCATTCTTGACTTAATGAAATCTGATTTTTGATTATGAATGATCTTGCAGAACTAAAAAAATCTCTAGTACAATGTCATCCTTTTTCAGAAGTGCAATTGGCAATGTTTACTGATAAAGTATCAGTTCAGAAATTCCTGAAAAAAGATTTTCTCGTGAAGAAAAACCAGGTATGTACCAGCCTCAGTTTTATTTTGGCAGGAAGCTTTCGCTTATATGCAGAAACTGAGCTCAGGGAACTCACACTTAAGTTTTTTACGGAGGGCTGTTGGGTTTCGGACATCGAGAGTTTACTCGTTCAAAAACCCTCAAATGTATTCATTGAAGCTTCGCAGGATTCTATTGTAGGTTCCATTTCTTTAGACGACATCCATAATTTAATGGATTTACATCCTTGTTTTAGTATGTTAAATAGCTTGTTGGCAAACCTCTCCGTTTCAACCGAGCAAATGATTGCCTTAACTTCAATGAATCCGGATGACAGATATAAGGACCTCCTTTCAAAAAAACCTGATTGGATTAACCGTTTTCCCCAAATGCAGATCGCTTCCTATCTGGGAATTACACCGGAAACATTAAGCCGGGTGAGGGCACGTTTGGTTTGATTTCTTGATTTCAGTCAATGATGCAGTGGGTAATTATACCCAACTTTACATCAAATCAAACGACACTTAAATAACCCTGAATATGCTTACAGAAATCAGTCCCAAACTTCCTATGCGAAGCAAGGCGAAAACTAAGGATTATTATTTAGACAAACTGGGTTTCCATGAATTCGGCAGTACTGATTTTGAAGGGTACTTAATGGTTTCAAAAGATAAGATCCAACTTCACTTTTTTGAATTTAAAACACTGGATCCTGTGCAAAATTATGGTCAGGTTTACATCAGGGTTGACAACATCGACAGCTTTTTCCAGGACCTGGTCAACAGGGGAATAAGCATTCATCCGAATGGGCACCTTCAGACAAAGCCTTGGGGGCAACGAGAGTTTTCTGTTCTGGATCCCGACAGTAATTTACTTACCTTCGGTCAGTCTTTAGGATGATAGCCAGTAAGACTGCCTTAAGGACAATCCGGCAAGTCGAGCAGCAGGTTATGGAGATATCCCTGTCCCAGGGCAGTCAATGATTTTTCGATATCTCCGGTGACCTTCACATTGATTTCTTCAAACTGCTCTACTACAAAGAATTCAAATACTCCGGAATTAATCCCTTCCACGGCCTCCCTGACTGAAATATTCCATTTCTCACCGGTTCCGTTTACACCTCCGATATGGGTAATGTCGCCCTCAAAAGTGCCTTTAGGAAGTTTTTTTGAACAAAGTATGCGTAATCTTTTCATGGTTATGTTTCAGCCTGCAAAGATGGGGCTGAATGAAGAATTTTCTGATTATCGGCTACTGTTTTAATTCGACCCCCAGGCAAATTAAAGCGCCAGGCTTTCCTTGAACATGTGTATTTCCCTGAACCTGCATCCAGTCAGGTTACAGCTTTTCAGATGTTCCTGTTTACTGTTGCTATACCCGATCTGATCTGCTGGAATGTGCATGACCCTGTCTGCAATTATTCAAAATGCATAGTCCCAAACTTGCAGATTTCCCGGCCTTCTTTCGAATTCACTTTATTTATAGGTGGAATAAGTCAGTTCCATGAAGAAAGTGGCTTGAAGGATAAGAAGTCAATGGGTTGAAGGTAAGGTGTCAGGAAGGATTTATGGCATGCTATTTCTACCGTCTTACAGGTGGATTTTAAGTTACTTAACCTGCATCCACGATTTGAACACACCATTTGTTGATTTGATTACTTGTGGCGCTATCCTGTTAAGGACTTTTGTATTAGAAACATAAACTGATACAAAATGGAAAACATTAAAGGAAAAGTAATCGCAATTACAGGAGCCAGCAGTGGAATAGGAGAAGCTATAGCCCGTCACTTAGCAAGCTTGGGGGCCATGGTCTCTCTAGGGGCCAGACGTCTGGAAAAATTGGAAACTATCGTAAATGATATTGTAAAGAACGGTGGGCGGGCGATATGCAAACAATTGGATGTTACCCAAGCTGTTGATGTGAGGGACTTCGTCAGCTTTACTATAGACGAATTTAAAACCGTAGACGTGTTTATCAACAATGCGGGACTGATGCCACTTTCGATGATCAATGCCTACAAAGTTGATGAATGGCATAAAATGATCGATGTGAATATAAAGGGGGTACTACACGGTATTGCTGCTGCGCTTCCTGTATTTGAAGAAAAAGACAGGGGCCAGTTTATAAACATAACCTCCGTCGGGGATCGCTGGGTAGGACCTACCTCTACTGTTTACAGTGCAACGAAATTTGCAGTAAGGGCAATTTCAGAAGGGCTGCGCCAGGAAGTAAGCGGAAATATCAGGGTAACGATTGTCGCTCCGGGTGCCACAGAATCGGAATTGGCAGAAACGATCTCCGATCCTGAATTGAAGAAAGTCGCGCTGGAACAATTTAGGACGCATTTGTTGCCAGCTAAAGCTATTGCCGCAGCTGTGGCATATGCGGTTTCCCAGCCTTCAGATGTGGATGTAAATGAACTTGTAGTAAGGCCTACAGCCCAAAAATCATTCTGATAGAGCAAATAAAAGGGGTGATGTTGTTGTTGCTGGGTATGGTATTGGGACTGGACAATGCTTATTCTCAGTAGGTAAAAGAAGGCTACTTGGGAAGGATAAATTAGCATCAGTGGAATTTGATGCCCTCTATTTTGGCACAACTCGCCCCCCTTTACTTCCGGAATAATAAGCCTTTCCATTGATGGGCCCTATGTTTGGATGCACTTCAAGGCAAGGTTACCGCAATCGAAGGAAAATTTTATGCAAGTACGTATTTCTGGAAGATACAGTTGAAGAATGAAAAAATCATAACAGGTATCGCCTTCTTAGATACATATGAATTACCTGAATTAATGAATAGGATAGAAAAAAAACAAGCATGGATAATACAATGGAAGAAACCGGGAAATATATAGGGGTGTGGGTGACGGAGGATGGGTATATCAGACATGAATTACTGCCTGGCAACCGTTATGACGAGGCACGTGGTGACCGCACAAGTGCATATCGGGGAAAGTACAATGTAGTCGGTAACTATATTGATTATATGGACGATACCGGGTTTTCTGCAGACGGTGAATTTGTTGATGAAAGAACGCTGCATCACGGCGGGTATATTTTCCATAAAGTTGAAGATTAGTATAAGATACCTATAGTCCTAGGGCGAATTGATAATTTGCCACACAACATGTTTTCGGTTCTGCCTTCCCGGACGGAATGGCCTGCCCCACGACAATAAAGAACTTATGTCCCACAGGAAGAGAACCTCATGGATTAAAGAGTACACCTGAAATAGAGCATGACACAAGAGTTACTCAATAGGATGATTATAATGCAGGCGAGATTCCAAGTGACCTATAAAAATCAAAATATAAATACTTGAAAAACAATCCGCCTGTAATCATTGGGTGGAAGATAAGTTGGGATCGTTTATACCTAATTCACTATTTTAGTTTTATGAACAAGACATTTCGACTGTTTTCGCTGGCAGAATTCCACTCGCTTTGTAATCTTCCCCAGCCTGAGCATCCGCTTATAAGCCTGATTGATTACAGTAAAGTAATGTACCCATTTGTAGAAAATCAGATCAGTTGGATTCAGGATTTTTATTCCATTGGGTTAAAGCGGAATGTCAATGGTAAATTCAACTATGGCCAACAGGTGTTCGACTTCAATAAAGGATTACTAAGTTTTATTTCACCGCTTCAGTTTCTGAAAATTGAAATCAATCAAGCTGTTGTGGTACAGCCCAGTGGCTGGTTGCTGTTGGTTCATCCTGATTTCCTGTGGAATACATCTTTAGCTAAAAAAATCCGATCTTTTGACTTCTTTGGATATGCAGCAAATGAGGCACTTTTCCTTTCTGAAAAAGAAGAAATGGTAATTGAGCAGATCTTGCTTGCCATAGAACACGAATACCAATCTACTATAGATAAATTCAGTCAGGAACTTATTGTAAACCAGTTAGAAAGGCTGCTTATTTATGCGGAGAGGTATTATGAGCGGCAATTCTTCACCCGCAAAAAGTCTACGTATGAACTGCTGGAAAAATTTGAAGATATTCTGGCTTCTTATTTTGATAAAAAAGAGGGGCTTGAAAAAGGGGTGCCTACTGTCGCGGCTGTAGCTGAAGCGTTAACTATTTCACCCAACTATCTGGGAAGTCTATTGCGTATACATACCCGGCAAAATGCGCAACAACATATCCAAAGCAAAATGATTGATTATGCTAAGGAACGTCTAAGCACAACTACACTGACTGTCAGTGAAATTGCGTATGAATTAGGCTTTGAATACCCACAGTCATTTAGCAAACTTTTCAGGCAGAAAACCACTAAAACCCCACTGGAATTTAGAAAAGCTTTTACTTGATTTTTAAACGGAGCTTCCCTCTGGCTGCATTGACTTTTCTGTTTTCCTTGTCCAGGCATAATCCGGATTAGCCAGTTGCGGTACGCTGGGGATCCTGATCAGCGAGGCCTTTTAAACAAAACATATTCGGACGTTTAAACAAATCCGTTCATTGTGGACACCCCTACATTTGTCTAAACAAAATCTAATACGATCATGAGACAAAACAATTATCAAGGGGTGTTGCAAAGACCTATAGGTTCTGGATTTGATGCGAAATCAACAGCTGCTGAGGTTATTAAAGGCATAGATCTCTCGGGGAAAACAGCTATTGTCACCGGAGGAAACACTGGTATAGGGCTGGAAACTACCAAGGCCCTGGCAGCGGCAGGTGCTACAGTCATCGTGCCCGCCAGAGACATGGTAAAAGCGGCACAGAACCTCAAGGGTATTGGCAATGTGGAGCTGGAGTCCATGGACTTGATGGATCCCGCTTCCATTGATACCTTAGCCCAAAAGTTCATCGAATCAGGAAGGCCATTGCACCTGCTTGTCAATAATGCAGGGATCATGTGGGTTCCCCTCCGAAGAGATTCCCGTGGGATTGAATCACAATTAGCCACCAACTATTTGGCAATGTTTCAGCTTACGGCCAGCTTATGGCCAGCTCTTGAGAAAGCCAACGGTGCCAGAGTGGTAAATGTATCGTCACATGGGCATCAGTTCGGTCAGTTTAACTTTGAGGATCCCAATTTTCTGACCCGGGAATACGAAACACTAACGGCTTATGGTCAGTCTAAAACAGCGGTCAACCTCTTTACCCTTGAGTTGGATAACAGGGCACATGCCTTTGATGTGCACGCATACAGCCTTCACCCCGGAGCCATTGGTGGAACTGAATTAGGGAGGGAGGCTTCGCCGGAATTGTTTCAGCAAATGGGGTTCTGTGATGCAGAAGGCAATATCCTGCCTGAGGTAGCTGCTTCTTTGAAAAACATCCCCCAAGGTGCCGCTACCACTGTGTGGTGTGCCACTTCGCCAATGCTCAACGCAATTGGAGGGGTATATTGTGAAGATGGGGATATTGCTGGGTTATCCCATGCTACGGGTATGTCCGCAGGGATAAAAGCCTATTCATTGGATGAGACTTCCGCCGCTAGACTGTGGGAGTGGAGTGAGGATATTACAGGTATTGAATTCGGTCTGCGATCGGTACATAACCAAACTATTGTATAGCAGAACTGCTGAAAAAGTGTACCTTAAACTGAGAATAGTCACCCATGGAATTTAAAGCAAAATATATAACGGACGACATCAAACTTTCCTGCTACGAAGATAAGTTTTTTAAATCGGACATCATGTTTGACCATCACATGCTTGTGTGGTTTATTTCAGGTGAAACCAAAATTGTACAGGCTGATGCCACCTATCTGTTTAGGAAGGGGGATATTTTCCTGATTCCCAGAAATCAACTGGCTACCATAATCAATTATCCGAAGGATGGCAGGCCACACAAAAGTGTGGTCATGCATCTTTCGATCGAAAGACTACGGGAATTTTACACCAAACTGGATGTCAGACCCAGGACTGCAGAACAGCGGATTCTTCGCTACAGCAACCATCCCTTATTGGAAAGTTGCCTCTCATCCCTGCTTCCTTATTTTGAGATGGAAGAGCTTCCTGCTGAAATCGCCGCATTGAAGATCACTGAAGCGATCAGCATTTTAAGAAGCATTGACCAGGGAATTGATCATGTGCTGGCGAATTTCGAAGAGCCGGGAAAAATTGACCTGATTGCCTATATGGAGAAGAATTTCATGTTCAATATGCCTTTGGAGAGGTTTGGATACCTTACCGGACGCAGCCTCACCACATTTAAGCGGGATTTTGTCAAAGCTTTTAATACCACACCCCAGCGTTGGCTCACCCAAAAGCGGCTGGAACTCGCCCACTACCATTTTGTGGAAAAGAAGAAAAAGCCTATTGAAGTTTGCTACGAAGTTGGTTTTGAGAACCTTTCGCATTTTTCGTTTGCCTTTAAAAAGCATTTCGGATATCCTCCTTCTTCGCTGGTTCAATGAGTATGTGGCGATTAATCGATACATGTATCTAAGTTGATCACGAAGTACCTTTTACACCTGATCCGAAAATTCATTTCTGGGAGAAAAAGAGTGTCCAAAATCCGGGAGTTTACTTCGAACCAAGTCCCAACGGGATACCGGTAAAAGCGACACTTGGCGTATTCCTGTAGGGAAAATGATGCGTGGCTGCGAAGCAAAGAATACATGATCGTTTGGCTTGGGAATGCTGCTTTTTTTCTTAAGCTGCAAGGGATACGGATGCCCGTTGACAATGTATTCGGAAAATTGCTTAAAGGAGAGGTTTATGTACCAATGGGCGAATCTGAGCAGGTGTTGAACAGGATAAAAAACGAAGGTGGAACAGAAAACCAACTGAGTATTCAGACGTTGGGTGAGGTTTTTTCTTTATGATTCTCCGTATGGATACCTATTTCTAGACAACTTTATTATTTACCAGATTGGTATGTTACACCGGTTCGAATACACATCTCTGGCACAAGATTTTACGGCAAGGTTCCCCTTCTTATCCTATGTGGGTACACAGGTGAGTTATTGGATTATTGCCAACCTTCTGCTTTTCACCATTGTCAGGCTGCTGTCCCAAATAATTGCCGCACAATACAGGCTTCCGGAATTGGTAAACCCTGGGGCGCTGGCTTTAGCGGCTGTAGGCATTGGAATTCTCTATGGAGTTAGCCTGGGGGGTGCAGACTATTTATTAGACCGTAATTTTTTCAGGAAGCTGCCTCTTGGGAAGGTGATCCTGATCAAGGCATTCGGTTCCGTGGCACTATTGAGTACCTTATTTTTGCTAATGTGCTTTGTACTTTTTGACTTCCTTTCCGTAGTGCCTAACAATAATTCTTTTGACTTATTGAATGAGAAGTCATGGGAGCCTTTATTCTATCTATTGCTTGTCTATTATTTTTTTATGACCCTAATTATCAACTTCGCCAACCAGGTAAACAAGAAGTATGGCCCCGGAGTGTTGGCCCCTCTTCTACTGGGAAGGTACAGGGATCCTAAACAGGAGGCGAGGATTTTTATGTTTATGGATTTGAAGTCATCCACTTCCCTTGCCGAACAGTTAGGCCATTTAAACTACAGCGCATTTATCAGGGATAGCTTTTCGGATATTAATAAAATGCTGTTTCCTTTCAGAGCACAGGTTTATCAATATGTAGGGGATGAGGTAGTGGTTTCCTGGCCTGCTCTCCATGGGATGGAGGATCACCGCTGTGTCCGTTTTTATTTTGCCTGTAAAAAGCAATTTGAGAGTAGGGGGGGATATTATAGATCAAACTATGGCCGACTTCCGGAATTTAAGGCAGGGATTCATATGGGAATGGTAACAGCCGTAGAAATAGGGGAAATTAAGAGAGACATTGCCTATCACGGTGACACCTTGAATACAGCTGCCAGAATACAGGGTGTGTGTAATGATTACAAAAAAGAGCTTATTATTTCCGGGTATTTGCTAAGCAAAGTGGGGCCGCATCCAAGCATGGATGTCGAAATGCTCGGAATGATCCTGCTTAGGGGAAAAACAAAAAAAATCGGGATAATGAGCGTGGACTGGATTGATCAGAAGGAAAATTGATTTAAAGCAGGTCTGCAATCCCACAACCTGGAAATACCGCAGCAAATGCAGAATGGTTTGTACCTATAATTGCCCGTTATGGATTCCTGTAAGGTGTATATTGAGAATTTAGCCTGTATCAATCACTTCATTAACAGTATAAGAGGGAATTCTGTCAAGTTTTTGATGGATAACCGGAAAATTTCCAGTTAGTGTGCTGTATTGTGACAACATGGAGTTTACAGATAGTTTGAAGTTCAAGGAGAAAAAAACTTATGGATAGGTCGCTCGTCTTACCTTTTCCTCCCGTTCTTTGTCAGGCAAGACTTAGGAAAGTGCCCTGATTCATTGTTCACTAAAACGAAAAAAGAGTAGGAATGCCTCCGGAAGAAAAATTATTTTCTCCTGCTCGAATCCCTGATCAAAAGTTCTGTTTTTATGGTTATTATTTCTGATTGTATGAAATCATCTTCTTCTTCTATTTGACGGATTAACAGCTTGGCAGCTGCTTGTCCCATGTCAAAAGCGCGATCATTAATAGTGGTTAGATTAGGCTCAATGATTTTTGATATCGGGTAGTTACTGAACCCAACAATGGCAACTTGCTCAGGGATTTTCACTCCTTTTTTCTGAAACACCTGAATAGCACTGACGGCTGTATAATCATTGGAGCAGAAAATACCATCTGGTTTGGGTTGCCCCATGAGTAGTTTGTTGGCGGTTAGCACCCCTTCATCGTAGCTCAGATCCTTGGTAAAATGGACTAGCTCCTTATAAACTGGTAGCTGGTGCTTTTTAAGAGCAGCCTCATAGCCTTCAAACCTGGATTTAAATATACCTGTGGACTGGGAACCTCCAATATGTGCGATTCTTTTACAACCCATTTCTATCAGGTGCTCAGTGGCCAGGAAGGAGGATTCGTAATCATTGATTATTATTTTACTTGCTTCCAATCCTGTAGGAACACGGTCATAGAATACAATGGGCATTTTCATTTTGGTTAATTTTTTGAAATGCTCATAAGCTTTGGTTTCGGATGCCTGACAAATAACAACTCCCCCGAACATATTGTTTTGAAGGGTTTCAGTGATTTTCTTTTCCCGCTTTAAGGAATCCCGAGACTGAAAAATAGTAACATTGTACCCCGTTTTGTAAGCATATTCTTCTATTCCGCTGATGACTAAAGAATGAAAATGAATATCTATTCTCGGAGCAATGACCGCTAGGGTCAGGGTCTTACTTTTTCTAAAGCTTGCGGCGATGGAATTCCGCGTAAAGCCTAACTCTTCTGCCTTAAGCTTTACTTTTTCTTTGGTTTCCGGACTGATTCCCGGATGGTTATCCAGAGCTCTGGAGATGGTGGAAGCGGATAATTCAAGTTCTTTAGCTAGGTCTTTTAGAGTGATTCTACGGTTATTCATAAAACAGGGGCTGACAAACGTTTGCAATATAGTGATTGTTTTCCTTTTTATCTTTTTGATGTGAAGTGCTTATTAAGCCTGTTTAAAGTGATTTATTGACAGTTGTCAGCTGTTTATTTGACTGTATGATCCTATTTTTAAGAAATCATTATGCAAACGTTTGCATATAAATTGCATATGCTATACATTTGATTCAATCACATTAGAAAATTCTTTTGAAACCACATTAATCCTAATTCTATGGGGCAATTAAACAGAATTACACCGACAAAACTGTTGTGTAGACATACTGTACTTCTATTAATCACTGTCTTTACTTTGGCTTTTAGCGCGCTTGCGCAGGAAGGAACCATCAGCGGAGTTGTCAAAGATGCGGAAAGCGGAGAGCTCCTTATCGGGGTTGCCGTGATGGTAAAAGGATCCACTACAGGAGTGACTTCAGATATCGATGGGTCATTCTCTATTTCCGGGGTGGAAATAGGAGATGTTTTGAGGTTTTCCTATTTGGGTTACACCGCTAAAGAAGTTGGTGTTGAGAATATGGGTTACTTAAATGTCTCTTTGGAATCCAGTACCAGCGACCTGGATGAATTTGTGGTCATAGGATATGGTGTCCAAGAAAAGCGAAATCTTACCGGTTCGATTGTGTCGGTTGGAAGTGAAGAAGTTCAGAAAACGAATGTGCAGGATCCTATTTCGCTTTTACAGGGTAGGGCAGCAGGTGTTCAGGTAACTTCTAATTCCGGAGCACCCGGAGGTGGGATGACTATAAATATCAGGGGGAATTCCTCTCTGAATTCAGGCAATACCCCTTTATATGTGGTTGACGGGGTTCCTTTGGAGACGAATGTTTCCTCCTCCTTAAACGGATCTGAGAATTTCGGCCTGAACCCGCTTGCTGCAATCAACCCATCTGATATTGCCTCAGTAGAGGTACTTAAAGATGCTGCTTCTACTGCTATTTACGGCTCACGGGCAGCAAATGGCGTGGTGCTTATTACTACCAAGAGGGGTAAGGCAGGTAAAGCACAGGTCAATTTAAATGTAAGTACCGGAGTAAGTGAAATCACCCGAAAACTGGATGTGTTAAATGCCAGTCAGTATAGGAGCGCTGTATTGGATTCCTACAGGAATGCAGGTGGGGACCGAGAGCCTATTTCTGCCATAGTGGATTCCCTGAGTTCAACCAACAATGGGGATGTGGACTGGCAAAGTGAACTTCTTCGTAAGGCATGGCAGACCAATGTGGATTTATCCATCCTGGGAGGAACTGAAGATTTTAAGTATGCCTGGAGTTCTTCCTACCTAAACCAGGATGGGATTATTCTAAACTCAAATTATAAAAGAATCACTTCTAGGTTAAATGTGGATTTTGATGTTTCTGAACGGTTGACGATTGGTCAAAGCGTGTCCTTTTCCAATGCGGTGAACAACAGGATTAATGCTGCCGGCTCTGGAAACCTAAGTATAATCAGAGAATTGCTGATCCGCCCTCCGACCTATTCGATGTATCTGCCAGACGGTTCCCTGAATGGCTATCAATTTGGTAAAAGAAACCCGGTTGGCCTGGCAGAACTCTCCACTAATCTCAATAAAAGCAACCGTATCATTGCAGGTCAATACCTGGAGTACAAGATTGTCGAAGGTTTAAAATTCAGAACGAGTATCAATGTTGATTTTCTGGCGATGAAAGAGGATACTTTTATTCCATCGACGCTGGATTACAGGGAGGGGTATAACACCGGTTCTGTTCGGTCCATCAATAATATTACTTGGGCTAATGAAAATGTATTTACTTATCAAAAGACATTTCAGGGAAAACACAACCTAGGGGCACTGGCCGGTTTTAGTTTTCAGGAATGGAAGTACGAACGTACAGGATTAGATGGGATGTTTTTTCCAAGTGACAACATCAGAACACTGAATGCCGCGGGTACCATTTCCAATCAGGATGTGAATATTACCACTGAGCATTCCCTGCAGTCCTTTTTTGGAAGAGTTTCCTACGATTTTGACAGGAAGTATTTAGTTGAGGCAAATGTTCGGGCTGATGGTTCTTCCCGGTTTGGAAAGGATAACCGCTATGCATATTTTCCTTCCGCTTCGGTGGGATGGAGATTCTCCGATGAAGGCTTGTTTGATCAGTCCGCATTTCTTGACGATGGAAAACTTCGGTTTAGTGTGGGGCAGACAGGAAATGAAGCCATTGGTAATTATACTTCCCAAGGTGAATTTTCTGTGGGCACGAATTACCTGGACTATTCCGGTGCATCCCCTTCGGTCATGCCCAATTCCGGCCTGACATGGGAAACTACTACCCAGTACAATGCGGGAATTGACTTGTCCTTCTGGGAAGGAAGACTTGCATTAACAGGGGATGCTTATATCAAGAATACCAGTGATTTGTTGTATAACGTACCTATTCCAAGGGAAACCGGATTCGATTTTATTACCCAGAATATTGGTATGATACAAAATAAAGGGGTTGAGATTTTGCTGGCTTCCCGAAATCTGGTAGGAGGTGATTTTAACTGGAATACAAGCGTTAACATCAGTTCGAATTCCAATATTGTCAAGGAATTACCTGAGAGTCTATTGACGAATGGATTCATTCAGAATGGCGCCTTTCACATCTTACAGGAGGGTTATCCCATTGGAACTTTTTATGGATGGCAGTTTGATGGTGTTTATGCACGGGATGAGGATAATGTAGGCGGGATAACCAATGGTTCTCAAGGACCAGTTTATTCCGGAGGGGATCCTATCTGGGAGGACTTGAACGGAGACAACGTGATTGATCAATCAGACAGACAGATCATTGGAAATGCCACTCCGGATTTCTACGGTGGAATAACCAATGACTTTTCTTACAAAAATTTCAGCCTGAATGTATTCTTTCAGTTCTCGTACGGAAATGAGATTTACTCTGAAATCAATCATCAGCGCAATTCCATTGTACGCTACAATAATCTCTCTACTGATGCTTTAAACAGGTGGAGGGAGCAGGGGGATATCACTGATTATCCAAAACCGGTCCAGGACGATCCCTTGCAGTCAGATAGTAGGATTCAAAGCCGCTGGGTAGAGGATGGCTCCTACATCAAACTTAAAAACGTCAGTCTGAGGTATTCACTTCCATTCGATGTGGTGGATAGAATAGGCTTCTCAAGACTGGATGCCTATATCACCGGGACTAATCTGATTACCTGGACAGATTATACCGGCTTTGATCCTGATGTGAGTTCCTACAGCGGGCTTCGTTTAGGTGTGGATGAAGGTTCCTATCCTCAGAGTCGCACAGTTATCCTTGGTTTAACTATTGGTTTTTAACGAATTAGAGCTATGAAATTTATACAGAAGACATTTATTGTGGGGTTGACTCTGGGCATGTTTTCATGTTCTGATGACCTGCTAGACAAGGAACCGGTAAGCAGTTTTTCTGCCCAGGGTTTTTACCGGACATCCAGTGATGCCCAGGCAGGTATTTATGGGATTTACGATGCGGCCCAGTCTACCTTTTCACTTAATTTCTCTTTATGGGGAGAGGGGAGGGCAGATGCTGTCAGTACTAACCAATCCGGTGATCCATTTTTGCTACAGCAGAATTCATTAAACCCGATCATGAATGCTGTGCGATGGAATAATCTTTATGAAACCATCAGCCGTGCCAACTATGCCATCAAATACATACCTGCCGTATTTGAAGAGGAAACTGAATTTGGCCAACAACTTGTTGCCCAGGCTAGAGCCCTGCGTGCACTTTCCTACTTCTATGCCGTGAGAATCTGGGGGGATGTACCGCTGATCGTGGAACCGTTTGAAAGTATCGAACAGGATATTTTTATCCCGCGCACGGATAAAGAAGCTGTACTGGACCAGATTGAAGCTGACTTACTGTTTGCTTCGGAAAACTGCAGAGCAAGTTATGGTGGGGAACGGGATAGAATTTTAATTACCCAAGGAGGTGCCGAGGCGCTGCTGGTTCAGTTTTACATGTGGCGAAAAGATTATCCAAAGGCAATCAGCAGTGCTGAAAAAGTCATGTCAAACAGCCTATATACCTTGGTGTCCATCAATGATTGGTCCAGGATATTTACCCAAGGCTATAGTAATGAAAGTATATTTGAAGTAGGGTACAATGAGGTCCAGACAAATTCACTTCGCGTGTTGTATGCTCTGGGATCTGACAGTAACTTTTTCCCAAGTCAGATATTCAGAGATTCATTTGAGGAAGGGGATCTGAGGCAGGGGCTGATTTATGATGTTACCGAGGCACAGCCCAGAAAAATATGGAAATTCTTTGGAGAGGGGTTCAGTGACGAGAGCCCTGAGCCTTCTTCCAATAACATTGTGTTGATTAGGTTAGCTGATATCATTCTGTTAAAAGCTGAAGCTCATGCCCGGTTAGGAGAAACTGAAGAGGCTTTATCACTTCTTAACAGGATAAGGAACAGGGCAGGCTTGGCAAGCCTGGACGATAGCCAGGCAACAGGTCTTTATGGAGATGTGGAGTCAGCCATAGCGCATGAACGATTGATTGAGTTGTCTTTTGAGGGACACCGCTGGTTTGATCTGATCAGGACCGGAAAAGCCATAGAAGTGATGGGGCCAATTAACGGGTTGAGTGATGAAGCAAACCTGGTTTGGCCAATTCATCAGGATGCCCTGAATAGAAATCCAAGTCTTGTGCAGAACCCGTTTTATCAATAACAGAATATGAAGCACAGTAATCTAAGTTTAAAATCCAGAAGCATGAGAAGTATAAAATCAGGTAAACTAGCAACAGTTCTAATTCCGGTCATCATGGGTATGGGGATGCTTTACAGCTGCACGATCCAGGAGAATTTTGAATACGAAGGTTCCAATTCTACCGGAGAGCTGGGCATATCTGCCTTAAGCTATTTTAAAAATGAGGACTCATTTTCCATGCTGAGTACGGCAATTGAGCTGGCAGGTCTCGATGAGTTATATGAGCGCAGCGATATTAGTACGTATATAGCACCCACCAATGCAGCATTTGAAGCGTATTTGGAAAGTAATTCATATGCCAGCCTGGAAGATATACCGGTCCCCATTTTAAGGAATGTGCTCAAATACCATATTGTTACCGATAAGGTATTGTTTACTGATCCGGAATTGTTTGAAAGTAACTTTCCTATTGCCTATGATACTGAAAGTGGACAGACCCTGTTCCTTTCCCATAATCCGAGTTTTGTCGGTCTGGTCAATCAGGGGACCAGTAAGCAATGGGAAATTTCCACTTCTAATCTGGAGCCGACCAATGGGGTTATCCATATCGTGAATTCGATCGTCTATTTTTCAGCGGCATCGGTTAATTTGGATGAACTGGATCCTTCTGTAAAAACGGATACCATTTTCCCTTTGGCAGATACCTATATCAACGGAGGGGCTGATGCGGGAAAGAATTTCGGAGCGCTGAATCTCCTTAAAGTGAAGAGCGTCACAGGTGACGGTGATTTTGACAGAAAAGCTTATTTAATGTTCGATCTCAATGAACTGGAACAAGAGGGAGTGATTACGGATCTCAGATTTCAGATTGGGATTTCATTTACCCATGGCAAAAACCTGGCAATGAATTTATATCAGATAGCAGACACTACCTGGACAGAAATGGGCTTGAACTGGAACAATGCCACCCCTGCAGATTCACCTCCTGTTGCCAGCATTATCACCGCAAAAGTCGATGCATTTAATTTTGATCTGACCGATTTTTACGGGAAACAAGAAAAACCGGGCAAAATATCCCTTATGATGGATGGTCAGGAAAAGGGAGATGAAACCAATGATCTGGGTTCAAAGGAGCATTCCTCTATTCCGGCTCCAATGATCATAGCAACGATTGCTACGGGTGAAAGCTCTTTGGATCTGCTGACTAACAGCGGGTTTTCGGTGGAAAGGGGGAATTCATTTGCACTGAGTAAAGAAATAGTGGAAGTGTCCGGTGCCTCGGCAAATGATATTATTTACACGGTGGAGGAAACCCCCTCATTTGGCTGGTTAATCAGCGGAGCGACAACCTTAAAAGCGGGTGACAGGTTTACCCAAAATGACATCGATGTACTCAACCTGATCTATATCAACAACGGGGAGGGTTCGGAAGATCGACTCGTTTTGTCAGCCAGAGACCGTGCGGGGGCAAAACTGGATCCATTTGAAATCACTATTGCAATTTTATAACCCGCCTAATACATGGATTGTAGATACGTTGTTTCTGGTATTTTAATAGATTGCCTGACCGGTATCATTTCTTTTGCCAAGGTCAATTGATAGTTAAACTCAAAAAAATGGTAGATTTTCAAAAAGACGTGAAGGTCTTTGCAACACGAACTCTTGCAGGCACCGCTGCAGGGAAGGAAATAGAAAGTTGTATTGTCAAACTTCAGGACTTTCAACCTGAAGTTAGAATCATATTTGCTGCTGCCCCTTCCCAGGAAGATATGTTGGCCTATCTGGCAAATTCAGCTTTGATCAAATGGGAAAAAGTGGTTGCTTTTCATATGGATGAGTACATTGGTCTTCCCGAAGGCTCTCCCCAATTGTTTGCAAGCTATTTGGAGGCAAATTTGTTTTCTAAGGTGCCATTAAAAGAAGTGCATCTATTGAATACATCTGGGGAAATAGAAAAGGAGATGTTCCATTATGCATCATTGCTTAACCAGACCGCAATTGATATAGTCTGTCTGGGTATAGGGGAAAACGGCCATATTGCCTTCAATGATCCCCCGGTTGCTGATTTCTATGACACCAAAACAATTAAAGAGGTTGAATTGGAAGATGCCTGCAGAATCCAACAGGTAAATGATGGGTGTTTTCCGACGCTTGACAAAGTTCCTACCCAGGCAGTGACCCTTACCATACCCACATTAATGAGAGGGAATCATCTGTTTTGTGTGGTATTGGGAGAAAATAAAAGTGAAGCGGTGAAAAACACCCTGATTGGGCCTGTGTCAACAGCCTGTCCCGCTTCAATTCTTACCACACATCCCAATTGTCGCTTTTATTTTAATAAAACTGCTGTAAAAGATATTCCCGATATGAATGATAAAGTTTCAAAATAAGCATCCTCTCCAACTTATTAACCTAAGTGACACTAAGATAAATTACAATTTTACATACCACCTGACACCATGATTCAATCCAATCTTTTTAGCATTCTACTAGTACTGATGACCACCTTTGGTTCTTCTTTTACAGAGGAAAAGGAGTTGGTTACCAAACCGGTTCTAGCTGATTTTGAAGTGAAGGGTTTTCATCTGGACTTACGGATTCAGGTGATGACACCTGAAGCGCTGAAGGCATTTGCCAAGCAAATGGCGGAATTTGGGTTGAATACCCTGGTAGTGGAGTGGGAGGCAACTTACCCTTATGCCGAACATGCCACCATCTCCAATGAGTTTTCGTATTCCCGGGCAGAGGTTGCTGATTTTATAGCGTATTGCGATGGCTTGGGGATAGCAGTGATACCATTGCAGCAGAGTCTTGGGCATGTGGAATACATTCTGCGTAATTCCCGGTATAGCCACCTGAAAGAGGACAGGAAGGACATATCCCAGCTTTGTCCCATGAAAACCGAAGAAAGTGAAGCACTGTTCCGGGACCTTTTCAAGGATCTGGCCGAAACGCATAATTCCGATTACATCCATATCGGCGGAGATGAAACCTATCTGTTGGGACATTGCGAACTGTGCAGTGCACGGGTTGCTGAAGCAGGGAAATCGAAATTGTTTGTGGATCATATGAAAATGATAGCCAATCTGGTCATAGAAAACGGCAAGATTCCTGTCATGTGGGCGGATATCATTTTAAAGTATCCTGAGGCCGCAGCTGAATTGCCGGCTGAAACCATCTTCGTTGATTGGAATTATGGATGGAAGATCAATCACTTTGGGGATGTGCCCAAGCTACAGGAGTTGGGATTTGAATTTTGGGGAGCACCTTCGATCAGGAGCCATCCGGATAACTGGTATTTGACAGATTGGCCTACTCATTTCAACAATCAGAAGGAATTCATCCCTTACGCGAGAGAGCGTAAGTATCAAGGGATCGTAATGACTTCCTGGTCTACCTCCGGCCTCTATGGCTTCACCTGGGATGTGGGCTATGATGTAGCTGAAATGACCCAGATCAGAAATACTTATCCTATGTCCGGGTTTAGGATTCTTATTGCCTGTTATGCCGAAGCAGTGGCCAGGAAGGAAGCTATAGATCCCCAACAATTTGCCTTGCAGTATGGGAAGGAACGATTTGGCCTAACTGAAACCGAATTGATGAAGTTATGGGATTTTTTATCCTATAAACCTGAGTTAATCTCAAATGGCAAGCCCGTGTGGAGTAAGGATATTGAGGAAATGAAGTCAACCTATGAGGCTGTTCGTAAAGAAATCCTTGAGTTGAATCCCATGAAAAATGAGAATGAGTTTACTCACTTTAAGCTGATGGCAGACCTACGAATGAATTACCTGGATTTTAAGCAGATTGAATCGCGCTATAATTCAGATGGATTTTCACAGGAAATGGCTGCTCCTCTTGTTGAAGAAATGGAAGAAGTGCTTGCCCAGGCAAAGCTCTTGGGTGCCAGATTTTCTGAATTGAACGACGGGTTTTTGTACGAAGCGGAAATCCAGGAACAGAATAACTTAAGAATGCTTCCTATGCAAGTATTGTACAGCAGATTATCCAAGTTAAAATAAGTATGGAATTACTGGATTGGATTGTTCTTCTGCTTTACTTTATAATGCTCATTAGCATAGGGTTATGGGCATATTTCAAAGTAAAAAATTCTGCGGATTTCTACACGGCCGGAGGCAGGCTTCCTTGGTGGTTGTCAGGGATTTCCCATCATGTTTCCGGCTATAGTGGGGCAGTTTTTGTAGCCTATGCCGGGATTGCCTATACCCATGGATTTACTATTTACATATGGTGGGCGTTTACTGTGGGGATAGCCGTTATGGTAGCTGCATTTTACATTGCGCCCAGATGGGCCAGGCTCAGGATTGTGTCCGGGATCCAGTCGCCAACGGAATATTTACTGGTTCGGTATAATTTACCTACCCAGCAAGTGATTGCATGGGTTGGAACAATCATCAAAATATTTGATACAGGCGGAAAGCTTGCGGCCATAGCGGTGCTACTGAATGTTTTCAGCGGGGCTTCCATCACATTTGGAGTACTCTTAGTGGGGTTTGTCTCTTTGCTTTATATTACCATCGGTGGTCTTTGGGCTGATGTCTGGAATGATTTCGGTCAGTTCATCATTCAGATTCTTGCCGGACTTACCATGTTTGTGGTGATCCTGATCAAACTTGACGATGGCATAGCCGGAATTGTGACTTTATGGGAGCGATTGCCTGAAGAAAATTCATATTTTTTCCACGAGCCTTATACAGTTTGGTTTGCGCTGGTTATGCTGGTTATCAATTTTTTCAGCTACAGCGGAGGAACATGGAACCTGGCCACGCGTTTTATTTCCACCTCATCGGGAAAAGTGGCCCAAAAAGCTGCGGTATTATCTTCCATTCTGTATTTCATCTGGCCTTTGATTTTGTTCTATCCCATGTTTGCAGCCCCTGTTTTTTTTGAAAATTTGGCTGACCCCACGCTTTCCTATGGAAAAATGGTCATGGAGTTTTTACCTGCGGGACTTGTAGGGCTGATACTTGCCTCCTTGTTTGCCAACACACTTTCCATGACTGCTTCTGATTCCAATACGGTTTCATCGGTCATAAGCCGGGATATTCTACCCGTTCTGTTTCCCCGTTTGAAAAGCCTATCGCCCAGTAAATCCCTTAGCATGGCTAGAATTACCACGTTGTGCTTCACTGTTCTGACGATTATCACAGCCTTGAATTCAGGTCATTTTGGAGGGGTCTTTGGTCTGATGATCACCTGGTTTGCGGCCTTGCTGGGACCAATAGCCATTCCGATGATTTTAGGTTTACTGCCTGCCTTTAAGAAAAGCAACGGTACCTCCGCATTCATCTCCATTGCCTGCGGTTTGTTGGCCTTTGCCGCGCTCAAGGTATTTCCGGTTGATTCGCTGGCCCTTGAGATTGGAGGACCCACTCTAATTTCCTTTCTGGTTTTTACAATTTCCGGGTTTTTGAACCGGGCTGAAACGCCTGAGGAAGTTGAGCAACTTTTGTTGAGTTTAAGTAAACCCGAATAATAACTATGACTATGGATTACAGCATTGAAGGCAGGCATTATAAAACCTTGGTTCCTGTCCGAGTAGGAATTACAGGGGGACTTATTTCCAAGATTGAAGAGATAAACGGTTGCGATAACCAGACCTTAATTGCACCCGGTTTGGTAGATCTACAGGTCAACGGGTTCCAGGGCATAGATTTTAATGAAGCCCATACAACTCAGGAAGAGGTCAGGCAGGTGACCCAATCCCTATGGGATGTGGGTGTTACCACCTATTTTCCTACCGTGATCACCAATAGTGATGAGCGTATCTCTGCTTCCCTTCATACTATTTCAGCAGCCTGCTCCAATGATCAGCTAGTGAATCAAACAGTTAAAGGGATTCATTTGGAAGGGCCCTTTATCTCAAAGGATCCCGGCCCTCTTGGAGCTCATCCTGAGGCATATGTACAGGGACCTAATTGGGATCTTTTTTGCAAATGGCAAGATAAGGCCGAAGGTAGAATTAAGTTGCTCACTATGTCACCAGAATGGCCTGGATCCGTGGATTTTATAAGAAAATGTGTGGAATCTGGAGTAAAAGTCGCATTAGGGCACACTGCTGCCTCACCACTTCAAATCAAGGAGGCGGTGGAAGCAGGGGCATCTCTTTCCACACATCTGGGCAACGCCGCCCATGTGATGCTTCCCCGCCATACCAACTACATCTGGGAGCAACTTGCCAATGACCGACTGTGGTGCAGTTGTATTGCTGATGGATTTCATCTACCGGAGGCAGTATTGAAAATTGTTTTCAGGGTTAAGTCGGGTAAATGCATATTGGTAAGCGATTCAACCAAGTTCGCGGGATTGGATGAAGGCAGTTATCAAAGTCCAATCGGGGGTGAGGTAATGTTGGATTCCCAGGGAAGATTGAGTTTAAAAGCTTATCCTGAATTGCTGGCAGGTTCGGCCAAGCCACTTCTTGACTGTATAGCATACCTGGTCAGAACGAAACTCCTATCCTTAGCGGATGCGCTGGAGATGGCTTCAATCAAACCCTGCCAGTATTTAAATCCTTCCGCCATACCCGGATTAAGTCCTGGGTCGGATGCTGATCTTATGCTTTTAAATCAGAAGAATGAAAGTTTAACTGTTCTTAAAGTCATTAAGTCAGGACAGCTGGTCCACTCGGTATAGCCATTTAAAAATACCTAAGCCAAAGCCCCGGGTTATCCAGAATCGGGGAAAGCATAAAAAGCAAATTAATGATACTTCACAACTTTAGAATCCTGCTTATCAGTGCGATGTTTAGCCTGATTAGCCTAAAATCCACTGCTCAAATAATTCCTTATCCCTTGGGTATTGACGTAAGGTCTGGAGAATATGCGTTGACTGGTGAGGTCAACATCATATCGGATCCATCCCTACAAAACGAAGCGAGTAGGCTTGCTGAATATTTAGCAAGGGGGTTTGGCAGGAAAACGGAAGTGAAACAGGCCGGAGAGGGAATAAAGCTAATTCATGAACCTGCTCTTTTGGATTCTATGGGTGATGAGGGGTACACGCTTACCGTAGACAAAACAGGTATAACGATTGCAGCACCTACCCCTGCCGGTGTTTTTTACGGCATCCAATCGCTCAGACAGTTGTTGCCTCCAGATTTTGAGAATGGTGTTTTAAAAAATGGATTTATGCTGCCTTTTATGGAAATCAGGGATAAGCCAAGGTTTCCATGGAGGGCTTTTATGCTGGATGAATCCCGGCATTTTATGGGAACGGCCGTGGTGAAGAAAATGCTGGATCAGATGGCTTTACTGAAAATGAATGTTTTCCATTGGCATTTAACCGATGATCAGGGCTGGAGAATCGAAATAAAGAAATATCCTAAATTGACCGAATTCGGATCCTGGCGCAAAGACACACAGTTGGAAAGGGGAAGTGAGGAGCGTACCGGGGTTCCCCATGGAGGGTTCTATACCCAGGAACAAATCAAAGAAATCATTGCCTATGCCCAGGCCAGACATATTACGGTCGTTCCTGAAATTGAAATGCCAGGGCATGCTACCGCAGCCATTGCTGCTTATCCCTGGATCGGGTCTTTGGGCACCACCACAGAAGTTTCTGAAGTCTTTGGGAAACTGGAAGACTCATTTAATATTTCTGATCCCAGAGTAGTCGGGTTTTTGCTGGATGTTTTGGACGAGGTAATAACCTTATTTCCTGGGGAGATCATTCATATCGGGGGAGATGAAGTCAATCATACTCCCTGGCTTAATTCAGAAATGGCTAAAGACTATATGGCTTCCCAGGGGTTGAAATCCCCGGTTGATCTACAGATTCATTTTACGAATAAAATTTCCGGTTATCTTTCCAAAGCCGGAAAGCGGATGATGGGCTGGAATGATATTCTAGGTGATGATATACACCAAGAGCGTGATTCTTCGGCAGTGAATGCCGAGCAGAAGCTGGCCCCGTCCTCAGTGGTTCATTTTTGGAAAGGGGACTTGGGTCTCATAGAAAAAGCTGTTAAAGAAGGGTATCAGGTGGTTAATTCCAATCACTGGGATACTTACCTGGATTATACTTATCAACGGCTTCCCCTGTCTAGGTCTTATGCATTTAACCCTATTCCTTTAGAACTGGATGGAAAGTATCATCCCCTGATTTTAGGTACAGGAGCCCAGATTTGGACAGAGTATACACCCGATGAGCAGGCTATGCAGAAACAGGTTTTCCCAAGGCTGATAGCCTATGCAGAAGTTGGGTGGACAGCGCTTGGGAATAAAGATTATAAGAGATTTCTTGAGGCACTGGAAGTTTTTAAAGAAAGACTCTCTTTTTATGGCGTAAGTTTTCAGGAATGAAAGCTGGGTTTCGTCCTTCTGGATACTGCATATCTCTGTTGCCTAGGTACACCCCTATTGCAACATCTTAATTGCTATTCCATACCTACGCACCCAGTTTTTTGACGGAATTCCAAATAGGAGCCTTACTGGGCGTTGATATCAGCTTACACGCCAGAAACCGGTTGTGCAAGGACAACTTGCTTTCTCCTTCGAGGTACCGCTTCTGAGTCCTCTATAACCTAGTGTCACAACCTGATTTCTTCGACCTGGTGCATTTATGTGTACACACAAATAGCGTAGCTGTCAACCTAGCTTTGAAAGTTTAATATTTATTTACTTTTACAATTAACCTTCAGGTAATAAAAAGGAAATTCAAGAGCAATTATTAAATCTCGTTAATGCCTTTTCAACTCTTAGGAAGGTGTTATATATACTTTTGAGGGGTTAACATAGAATTAATTCATTTTTTGGTAAAGCTGATTTAACCGATTGCCAATAGCGAAAGTATAGTTTTAGTAAAATTTTGCGACTAAAATAACACTTATTCAAAACCTCTACT
Source organism: Algoriphagus resistens (assembly GCF_001442615.1). Classification (GTDB taxonomy): domain Bacteria; phylum Bacteroidota; class Bacteroidia; order Cytophagales; family Cyclobacteriaceae; genus Algoriphagus; species Algoriphagus resistens. The sequence continues at coordinate 28,638 of NZ_LMXN01000021.1, forward strand.
TCACAATGACAGCTAAAAAAAGCATTTGGCAATGTATCCTAACGGCTTGCCTGCTGTTTATCATCAATTTTTCTTACGCTCAACAAACCCAGATTGAGGGGAAAGTAATTGACGCAAACAATGATCCGTTGCCGGGGGCAACGGTTCTGGTTAAAGGTACTAATCGAGGAACGGTGACCGATATTGACGGAAACTATGTTATTCAGGCCAGTGAGGGAGAGACATTGGTCTTTTCATTCGTTGGGTTCGAATCCGCCGAACAACTAGTCGGGAATTTATCTACGATCAATGTAACGCTCACGGAAGGTCTTGCACTCAATGAGGTGGTGGTGACTGCTCTGGGAGTGGAGCGGGAGTCCAAGGCATTGGGCTATTCAGTTCAAGCTGTCGAAGGGGATAGATTTACTGAAGCCAGAGAGACAAATGTAATCAACTCCCTAAGCGGAAGAGTTGCCGGTGTTCAGGTCACTAACAGTTCTTCAGGTATCGGGGGGTCCAGCCGGGTTACTATCCGGGGAGAGTCTTCTTTGAATATCAATGGAAACCAGCCTTTGTTTGTTGTGAACGGTGTTCCTATATCCAATAACATAGTTGGATCTTCAGGATCTTCCAATCAGGAAGTAGATTATGGAAACGCCGCAGGCGAGATCAACCCTGACGATATTGAGTCCATGACTGTTTTGAAGGGACCTGCTGCTGCTGCACTTTACGGTTCCAGAGCTGCAAACGGTGCTATTTTGATTACCACCAAATCAGGCAAGGGCAAGAAGGGTTTGGGGATTTCCATCAATTCCAACACTACCTTTGAAAATCCGCTTCAACTTCCAGATTGGCAGAATACATATGGCCAGGGTAATAATGGTCAGTTTGAATTTGTGGATGGTGCAGGATCGGGCATTGCTGATGGGGTGGATGAGAGCTGGGGGCCAAGGCTGGATGCAGGCTTAATGATTCCCCAATTTGATTCTCCGAGAGATGTCAACGGTTTCAGAGGCGGTGATCTAAATGCCCCGGAGGGAAGCACTATCATTGCGACGCCGTGGGTGTCAAGTCCTGATAATATCAATGACTTTTTCCAGACGGGTGTGACACTTTCAAACAATGTGGCACTGTCCGCTGCAAATGACAATTCAAATATCCGACTTTCCTGGACCAATCTGGACCAGAAAGGTATTGTACCGAACACAGACCTAAAAAGGAATACCATTTCCATGAATGGGGGGCTTAACCTTACAGACAAACTCACAGTGAACGCCACGGTCAACTTCCAACGAACTGACAGTGGCAATAGACCAAATATCAGTTACGGTACAGAAAACCTGATGTACCTATGGATCTGGTACGGGCGTCAGGTCAATACTGCTAATTTGAGGGATTATTGGATGCCAGGGCTGGAAGGCCAGCAGCAGTATAACTACAACTACAACTATCACGACAACCCGTATTTTAATGTGTATGAAAACACCAATGGGCAGGCTAAGGATAGAATCTATGGTAATGTATCTGTAAACTACAAATTTACAGACAAACTGAACTTGATGTTGAGAACAGGTCTGGATACATATAATGAACTAAGAGATCGAAAGAGAGCATTTAGCACACAGCGTTTTCCTAAGGGGAACTACCGGGAAGACAACTTGTTCTTCTCCGAAATCAATTCAGATTTCTTGCTGACATATTCTGAATCTGCCAGCGAGGTATTTACCTATAGCATAGCTGTAGGGGGGAACCAAATGCGTCAAGAAAACAGGTACCTGCAGACGGTAGCTCCTGAGCTATTGATTCCTGATATTTATAATTTCACCAATACGGCGGTAAACCTTCAGGTGGCCCAGTACAACTCCGAGAAGCGTATCAACTCCTTGTATGGTTTTGGCCAGATCGGTTATAAAAACATACTTTTCCTTGATGTCACTGGCAGGAATGACTGGTCAAGTACCCTGCCTTCGGACAATAACAGCTATTTCTATCCTTCAGCCACTTTTGGGGCTGTGATCTCGGATATTATTACCATGCCAAAAGCTATTTCCTTCTTAAAAGCCAGGTTGGCCTACGCAGAAGTAGGTAATGATACTGACCCATACAGCCTTTCCAATGTATATTCCTCACAGACCGCATGGGGATCAATCCAGTCAAAATCTGAATCAAACAGACTTTCCAACTCAGAATTAAAGCCTGAAAGAACGGGTGCATTTGAAACAGGTCTTGATGTACGGTTTTTTGAAGGGAGACTGGGCATCGACTTCACATACTTTGACAACAGGACCAGAAACCAGATTATTCCAATTGAGTTGGATATAGCTACCGGTTATGCTTCCAGGATAATCAATGCCGGAGAGATTCAAAACAAAGGGATAGAAATTGTGATGAGCGCAACTCCAATCCGAAGTAGCTCTGGGTTTAACTGGAGCCTGATGGCAAACTTCACACGGAATAGAGGTAAAGTTCTGGAATTGACAGAAGGTCTCGACACCTACTCGCTTACAGGTAGAAACGGAGCCGATATCCAGGCAAGAGTGGGGGAGAGAATGGGTAATATTTACGGAAGAGGTTTTGCCAGAGTAGAAGATGAAAATTCTGAGTACTTCGGTCAGATCATCCACAATTCCACAGGAACTCCGCTTTTGGATCCGGAATTAAAACTTCAGGGAAATTACAATCCTGATTGGATGTTAGGTCTGCAAAACAATTTCAGCTACAAAGGAATCAATTTAGGTTTCTTGTTTGACTTCAGGTATGGTGGAATAGTCGTGTCACGGACAAAGACAATAGGCAGTACTTCCGGTCAGCTTGCAGAGACTCTTTACGGACGGGAAACCGGCTATGATCTCGAGGACGAAGGCAACGGTATCATCAGTGAAGGAGTGGTGGCAAATGCTGACGGATCGTACAGTCCAAATACCTTTGAGACCACTTCGAGAAACTGGCACAACAGATACTACGAAAGAGATAATGTGGAGGCAGCTAAGTACGATGCCACTTTCTTGAAGCTTAGAGAAGTGACGCTGGGTTATACGATTCCAAGATCAATTTTGGGCAGATTGCCAATCGAAGATGTGAAAATTTCCTTAGTGGGCAGAAATCTGGCGCTTTGGACAGAGAATCCCCACTTCGATCCTGAGACCTTGGCAATGGGAGGAGGTACGCTGATCCCCGGTGTGGAGGATATGTCTTTTCCATCTACCAGAAGCATTGGTTTTAATCTTAACGTGAAGTTTTAAGTATAGGAAGCTGACAGACTTTCTATGTCTTTGAATCTAAAAAAACTCTCAAAAACAGAACATTATGAAATTCAATATAAACTATATAGCAGGACTTGGGGTGGCAGCAATACTCTTTCTGAGCAGCTGCGACAAGGATTTCGAAGAAGTAAACATAAATCCAAACAGTCCTGAGACAGTTTCTTCAAGTTTGCTTTTACCTACTATCATCCGAAATACAACGAATGAAATCTCAGGGAAGGCCTGGGGTTATGGGAATGTAGTCATGCAGCAGACAGCCAAAATCCAGTTTACGAGCGAAGACAGGTATAACTGGGGGCCGGAGGGGAATCCATACAGCACTTTCTATAATTCCATGCGGGATCTGAACAATGTGATCCGGATCTCAACTGATGCCGGACAAAGTAATTACGTCGGGGTTGCCCTTGTTTTACGGGCCAGTCTTTATTCATTTATGACGGATGCGTATGGTGATTTGCCTTACGTAGAGGCAACCAAAGCTAAGTCAGAAGTTAATTATCCGGTCTTTGATACACAAGAGGATATATATAACGGGATTCTTGCGGAACTGGAGGAGGCGAATACCTTACTGGGATCGACAACAGAAAGTGTAGAAGGGGATATTCTGTTTGAAGGGGATGTGGCCAGGTGGAAGAAATACGCAAACTCCCTTAGGTTACGGATCCTGATGAGGCTTTCTGACCGTATGGATCCGACTGCAGGCATGCAGGCAATTGTTTCTGATCCTGCTCAGTATCCGATCTTCACTTCCAATGGGGACCATGCGGCATTGCAGTATCTTCAGGATGTGCCAAATCAGCATGGGTTGTACACGACCCGTTCAGGTTCCTTTGATGAGTATAGATTGAGTGAAAAAATGGAAAATGTATTGAAAGATCTGGAAGATCCCAGATTGTATGCCTATGCCCAGCCTACAAATGATTCAGGGGCAGGGGTGATCGGAACAAAAGATGATTATCAGGGAGTGCCCAATGGATTGGCGGATGAGGAGGCTCTGGCCTATTCTCCTTCCGGTGATCCTGCCAAAGGAGGGTCTAATTTCATGTCGCGAGTGGGATACCTTTGGTCTTGTTCCGCATGTACCCCGCTGGCAAACCCGGTAGGTGCCCAGGCGATTTTGATGAGTTATTCCGAGCTGCAGTTTATTCTGGCAGAAGCCAGGGAAAGAAATTATATTACAACGGGTACAGCTGAAACGTATTACAGAAATGGCATTGAAGCTTCATTTTCTTACTATAAAAGCCGTTATGAAATCATCGGGCTTCCTCAGATAGCAGATAAGCTGGTGGTGGGTGAGTCCTATTTTGCACAGCCAAAAGTAGCCTACACCGGAACTACAGAAGAGAAACTTTCAAAAATAGGTGACCAAAAGTGGCTTGCTCTGTATTTCTCAGGAATGGAGGCTTGGTACGATTGGAGAAGAACGGACTACCCTAAAATAACCCCAGGTCCGGCTGCTTACATCAATACAGTTCCTGTCCGTTTCATGTATCCCAGTTCTGTGCAGTCACTCAATAAGGCGAACTACGAAAGTGCGATTACACGTCAAGGGCCAGATGCCATTACCACACGGGTCTGGTGGGATATGGATTAACTATTTTCTTAACTTGATTAAATGCCCCTTCGATTTTTTCGGGGGTGGCTTTTTATCGATCATAGCTTTACCAAACCATGTTTAAAAAATCAATCGTTTATGCGGTTTTTGCTCTGGTGCTTTTCCAGACTGCGCGCCTGAAGGCCCAGGATTACAAAACTGAAAATATCATTCTGGTCACATTGGATGGATTGAGATGGCAGGAAGTGTTCAAAGGAGCAGATTCTTTGCTTGTCGATGATACAGGAATGATCAAAAAGTCCGGGTCTTTATTGGAGGATTTTTGGAATGAAGATCCACTTGTACGAAGGGAGATGCTGCTGCCATTTCTGTGGAATACCATAGCTGAAGATGGTCAAATCTATGGCAATCGTATCTACGGAAATAAGGTTGACAACAGCAATAAGATGTGGTTTTCCTATCCTGGATACAATGAAGTTTTGAGCGGATTTGCAGATGATGTGCGTATCAACAGCAACGATAAAATCAACAATCCCAATGTGACGCTGCTGGAGTATCTGAATCGGAAACCTGAATATAAGGGCAAAGTAATGGCTTTTGCCTCTTGGGATGTATTTTCCTATATCGTAAATGAGGAACGGAGCGGAGTGCCGGTCAATGCCGGTTTTGACATAGCCAAAGGAGATGATCTTTCACCGGAAGAGCTTTTGACAAACAAGATGCAGGCTGAAATACGTGGTCCATGGGACGGCGTGAGACTGGATGTGTTTACTCAGAATTATGCCATGGCGGCGTTGAAAAATAAGAAGCCCAGAGTGCTATATATTGCCTATGGCGAGACCGACGACTGGGCTCATGGAAACCAATACGATCAATATATCTGGTCCGCCAGGCAAACAGATGCTTATATCAGGGAAATCTGGGACTTCGTCCAGTCCGATGCCCAATACAAAGACAAAACCACGATGATCATCACCACCGATCACGGTCGTGGCATCAGCAAAACTTCTTGGAGAAGCCATGGATCATCAGTGCCTGAGGGCGGAGAGATCTGGATGGCCGCTATTGGGCCAGATACACCGGCTACAGGCGAGATGAAGTCCGAAGGCCACTGGCAATCTGCTATGATTGCACGCACCATCTTTCAATTACTCGGCATGGAATATCCAGATGCCAAAGCTGAGAAGTTGATCAAAGAGATGGTGGAGTAAGTCGGTTACGCTGCCCTTTTTCAGACCGTTGCTCCTTGATTACCTATTTTAGTTCCTTTCAAACCTCTCTGGCTTCGGAGAGGATTTTTTTTGCCAGAGGGATAGGTATTTTGTTTATCCGGGATGTTCGGGGTGGCGTAAAGGTTGGGATATGAAGACAGGCTGTGACAAGAGCTAAGGAAAGTGCTTCTTACTAGGTTTAGGAGGTTAAGACAGTACCCGGTTCGCCATCAGTATATATTTATCCAGATCGGGTAAGGGTACATTTTCTTCCTTAGCCATTTCATCCCAGGTACGCATCTTCAACGATAACTCAAAGAGTGGGTCTGTCTCAAAGGCAACAGCTTCTTTCTCATTCATTTTTCCCCCTTGGAATTCAAGGGTCTTCCGGCTTGCTTCGGAGAGTTTTTCAAAATATGCCGGATGTCTGTAGGTCAGGTATCGTTTTGCCTGTACATGGTTTTCGACTAGTTTTGCTATGCGTTCCGGAAATCCAAGCATTCTTAAAAAGTCAGCTCCGATTTTCTCGTGGCTAAGGACCCCATAGCCGTCCATGGTTTTTACTTCTCCCTGGCTGACACATAAATGACCTATATCATGGAAAAATGCGGCCAGTATTACCTCCTCGTCATGCCCTTCGTTTTCGGCGATCTGCGCAGATTGGCTCATGTGCTCAATCTGTGAAACCGGTTCTCCTATGTAGTCCTCCTGCCCGAATTTTCTGTAAAGATCAAATACTAGCCCAATTCTTTCGGTGCTACTTAGCTTGGATATACTGTAATCCATAATTTTAAAAGTTTATTTATACTAAATAAAGTATTGGAATAACGCTTCTCAACTAAAGCGCATTAAGGATTTGTGATTTATTTGGTATGGGGCAAGAATTCTCTCAGCATATATCGCAAAAAATACTGTCCACATTCTGGTTGCCTCACATCACCCTTCCAACAAATCTTGTGAAGAGGAACTAGCGTACTTTCTCCGGGGGGATAAATGGCTTTCGTTGGAGGATATTGTTTACGAAAATTTATCAGATCGTTTCCCGATCACCATATCCCTGTTGGGATTCATATAACATAACATACTCGTAATCTGAATTTATGATGTTGAATTACTTTGGGGTTTAATTTTACTAAACATTGATAGATTGGTTTGTTAATTTTAGGGAGTCAGTGCCATGCATGAAGCTCCCTTTTTTAGCCTGTTAAATTTTTACGAAGGCATTATTTTACTTCTCATTTAGATAGAGTGTTGCTAAAAAGATCATCTTTTCCCCTAAATCTCGCGTTATTGGCTTTTATACTCCCGGAGAAATGGATAGGTTGGCAATACCAAAATAACAGCACATGGAGCATGAAGTGATCGTACAGATCAGCAATAAAATCAAAAGTATCCGCAAGGAAAAAGGGATGACCCTTCAGGACATTGCTGATCACGCAGGGGTCACCAAGGGCTTGATTTCACAGATCGAAAACAGCCGCACCATTCCCTCCCTGTTGGTTTTAATTCAGATTATCAAAGCGCTGGAAGTTGATCTGGACTCATTTTTCTCCGAACTTTATCAGTACGCAAATGAGTCGCCGGTATTAGTTCAGCGCAAGTCTGCCTATGAAAGATTTGAAAAAGAAGCGTCAAGCGGCTATGAGTATTTTCGGATCTTCACCAGAAAAGTCAAGCAGAGCACCATTGATATTGTGCTTCTGGAGATTCAGCCCGGATCTGCCCGTGATTTTGTACAGACCGATGCTTTTGAGTACAAATTCATTATTTCGGGATCAGTAAAATATGTATTCAGGGATCAGGAAGTTGAATTGGAATCGGGGGATTCTATGCTTTTTGACGGTAGACTGGAGCACAATCCGGTGAACATAGGTGATGTTCCCGTGCAGATGCTCGTCGTGTATTTTTTTGAGGACAAAGCTTAGAGCGATCATTGGGGTTGAATTCCGGCCGTGCATTTAGTTAGTAATCCGTAAGAAGAAGCCGGTCTAGCAATGCCCCTTCGGTATTGTACATGCTTAACTCAAACCCATCAGAGGTGAGTGTGCCGGTAAGATAATGGTAGCCTCTGTAGGTTTTGGCGGCAAAGGGGATTCTGGTCGGGGCAAAATCCTCCAGGTTCCCACCCATTCCTCCTACCTGTATGAAGTGGATCCCCTCTCTCATATCAATTTCATCCCCCCTCATTGGAAATGTTCTCATGTAGGTGTGCAGATGCCCGAAGAACATTACGCGTACACCGTTATTTTCCATAAGTCTGATGATCGGCTGAAGTCGTCTATCACCATGGCTGCTTGGGCCTTTCCATGTATTGCCGTAGTCATCTTCGTCAGAGGAGTAGGGTGCATGGTGCATGGATACAAATTTCCAGCTGCTTTTACTGCTTTCCAGAGCGTTTTTTAACCATTCGTATTGCTGTTTTCCAGGCTGCAGGCTTTCCATATCGTTGCTGTTCATCATGAAGAATTCACCTGCACCGTAACTGAATTTATAATATCCATTATCTGCCGCCTGAGGATGATATTGATTGTACCAATAGAGATCACCTTCGCCATTGCCCGCCACAGGCGCTATGGGTACCCGTGATGTAAGGGCTGCAGTGCCGGGGAAATATTCCTGAGTCCATTGCCATTGATCGTCTTCCTCTCCGCCATCGGTCACATCGCCCATATGGAGTATAAAATCCGGTCGCTCATCCCAGAGTTTTAGGCCTATTTGCCCGTTGATCCAAGGCCTGGTTTCTGTATCGGATACTATTCCAAAGGTTACCGGGTTGTTTGTGTCATGGGAGGTTCTGAACGTCAGTAAACCCGAGTCCAACGTATTGCCGACACTATCTTCTGCGATTACCTGATAGAAGTAGGCCTGGGCCGGAATTAGATCCGGTATGGTTACAGTCATGATGGTACTCTTCCCGGCGGGTAGGGAAATACTGTTTTGCAACGGCAATTCAGTGCCATACCTGATCTTTGTCTCAGCAGGTCTGTCAGTTTCAAAAGTTAGTTGGACAGAGGATGGGGAAGGAGCAAAAAGGTAAGGCTCGGCCATAAAATGAAACCTATCCGGAAAACGTTTTCCTGTTTCTTTTATGGCCTGGTGCGCTTCGAAATTCCGTTGGATTTGATCTGCGTTTAGCGCGTTTTGATAACTAGTGAGGTGTTTGACCCAATCATCTAGCTCCATGTAAGGTTCCTGCTTCAGATAACTTTGGAGCACAATGGTTTTTTCTGGGAGAAGCTGTTTTTGCAATGAAATCAAAACACCGTTTTCCCAGATTTCAAGCACTCCGCTTTCATAGGTAAGAACTAGGTGTGTCCAGTATTCACTCCATGGTTTTTGCTCTTTTATTTCCTTGGGAAAGTAATAATTGCCATCCCAAAGTGCAAAAACGCTTAATTCACCCATGAAAATCTCAAAGCCTATGGGTTGGTTTACGTGATCAAGCAGCCAGAATTCTATGGAGAATGATTCCGGAAATTGCTTTTCGGGGAAGTCTACCAGTTTGTACTGGGCACTGACCGGTTCGTTGATCTGATGACTCGGGTAGCTGTTGACCTGGTGAAGTTGAAAGGGTCTTAAACTCAGGCTGTCCTGGAATAGTGAGCTTGCCGCATTTCTGGGAAGTCCTGGGTTGGGCCAAAACCACCGATCAAGAACAGGCAGGTTTACTGTTTGGGCCTGGGTGAGGTGTGAAGCAAACAAAAATAGATGAATGACAAATAATCTGAAGGACTTCATGGAGTGCAGGTATATTCTGTGTGGCAAGTCTAACTAAATTGCGCCTCAATGGTTTTATCATCCTATTATGAAATTGTCATTTCATCACGTCATTATTTTCCGTAGATAACCCCCTTCAGCTGGCTGCTACTACCTCCTCGCCCAGGCCAAAAGAGAGCGTCATCCCTGCTCCACCCATCCCGTTGACAATAGTGACGGTATCATCTACCTGATGCACAAATTCCGTGGCTCCATTGGTCATTTTGGGATAGATCCCATGCCAGGTACTGCCGATTTCCCAGTCTTTAAAGTGGGCAAATGTTTTCAATACATTCAGAATCAGCTTATTGATGTGCTGTATGTCAAACGGAGTGAAATTAAGGCCATATTCGTGGCTGTCACCGACAGTAAGTTCTCCCATTCCATTCTGTGATACCATCACATGTATACCCAAATCCAAGAGTTCCCTGAACTGGTCTGCATATACTGATTTCAATTCCTGCAAAGAAGGGGCCACCTGAAAACCTTTATAGTGTATGAAGCTCAACCCTGCGCATAGCGGCGGGCCTATGCGCCAGTTTTGTGGCTGCTGCACCAGCCGCATCATTTGAAGTTTACATTTTGTAATAGGGGTTGACTCAAAGATTTCCGGATATAAGGTCTCAAAATCAGCACCACTGCAGATGAATATTTTGTCAGCTGACCAGGATTTCTGACCGCTGTACACTGTATTTCCTTCTATCCTTGAGATGGCTCTGTTCCAGACGAAGTCAACTCCCTGGAGACTTCCGAGGTAATTGGCTGTTTTGGCAACAGCCTCCCGGGGATCCACGATCATTTCTTCCTGGGTCCAAAGCGCGCCTTTTAGTCCTTTTTCAACGCTTGCAGGACTTTTGGACAGGGTCTCTTCGGCCGAAAGTTGTTGTGCTGAATTTTTACCTTTCATGGCAGCTGCATATTCTGTCACTACCTGGAGTTCAAGATCAGTGTATGCCAAATGTAATGCTCCTGACTGCTCTGTCCAGAATCCTGCTTTTCGGGACATTTCCAACCAGATTTCCCTTGAACGCATCGCCCGTTGATAGCTTGGACCTTGCTCTTGTCCTATAGGCCAGATCATTCCAAAATTTCTCACCGATGCTCCCTGGGCCTGTGGATGACGCTCGATCACGGTGACTTTCCAGCCTTGCGCATGAAGTGCCCGGGTCATGGATAGGCCTACGATCCCAGCGCCGATTACTATGGCATGTTTTTGATTCATGGAGTTGTTTATTTGTAAAAGGTGGACTTCTTATTTCCGGTATTTAGGTGATTTTTAGGTTTTTGATTTCAGGTACTACCCATTTGTAAAGGTTGGGCTCGCCCTCAATTTTATACCCGATCTGTCTGGGGGATTTGCCAACCCATCTACTTTTTTTGCCTTTTAGGGTTACGGTTTTAGAGGCTGGATCCAGGGTCAGGAATGCGAATAGGCTCTCTTCATAGGGGCAGGTTAATTCAAGAATTGGATGCTCCTGAATGATTGCTGCATCATATGTGCTGTGCTTATAGTCATCCCCGACCCAAACATAAGAGGCAGAATTGATATGCAGATAATTCACATTATGGAGCACCACATGTTGGTTTATGTGTGAATGACCATTGATGCACAGTAAGATTTTTTCTGAATATTGACCTAATAGTGTCTGGATCTCAGCCGCATCGTCTACCTGGAAGAGGCCAGCAAGCGGTTGGTGACAGCAAATCAATACCGGCAAAGTGGACCGTTCCAATTGTTCCTGAAGCCAACTGAGCTGCTCAGGACCAATGAAGGAGGCGTAGCCTCCGGTGTAAACGGGCGATCCCTTTTCATTTCCATCCAATACGATCAGTCGAATTCCCTTCAGGTCTTGGGTGTAATAATTGGCAGGCATTCCCCATACACTGAGGCACTGCTCTTTGGAAAAGCCCGCATCTGTGTCATGATTGCCAATGACGTGAAAACTGTGCGGATGGGCATTGTTAAAATCATCGATCATCCTTTTGTTTGCCTCGGACGGATAGGCGAAATCTCCCAGCTGCAAAATCGCATCGGGGGATATTTTTTTGACTTCCGCTAAAAAACTGTCCAGCCTTTTTTGTCCATCGTGCATCAAGTCCTGGTGTAAATCAGCAATGAGGCCAATGGTTATTTTGTCGGAAAAAACAGCTTCCAGTCCACTTGCCAGATCTGGCAGTACAAAGCCAAAGCCTGCCAATGCTGAGTTTTTGAGGAAAATACGGCGGTTCATAGTCAGGTTTATAGTGTTATACTGTTTCCAAGGGAATTATTTCTTTTAATTCCAACAAAGAATCAATGATGAAATCGGGATCTGCAGTATTCAGTTGCTCGGCAGTCTGCGCTCCGGTGGTTACCCCTAGTGTCAGTCCACATCCTGCAGCTTTCCCTTCTTCTATATCCACTATGGAATCTCCGATTTTTGCCACTTCTTTCGTATTGGTTATACCACACTTTTCCATGGCTACATAGATCATGTCAGGGGCTGGCCGGCTGTTTTTGACATCGTTAGCAGTGACCAGCGCATCAAATGTTTCACCTGCTTTCCAGCCCAGTTTCTCCAGAAGGGAAAGCGCAGTCATTTTATTATAGCCTGTGTTCAGCGCCACTTTAATACCGTGTTTACGCAAAAAATCAAATAGGGACAACGTGCCTTTGTAGGTGTCTACGGTTAAGTTTTCATAGGCAGATTTCAGTATATTCAGAAAATCAGCATAAGCAATCTGCGTATTTTTTTCGAGGTCTTCCGGTGAAGAATATACTGGTTTAAGAATGTCACGGATTGCCTGAAGTTTTTCTTTTCCGCCTCCGACAAGCAGTATGGTGTCCAGAGAGAAATCATGGCCGAGTTGGTTGATTGCCTGCTGCAGGGACTTATATACTACATTGTTTTCGTTGACAGTCGTTCCTGCCATGTCAAAAACAATCAGTTTGATGTAGTTTTTTTCGCTCATTTTATTGGATGGTGTACATAAATGTTTTGCTTAGTTTGGAGTGATTCCCACCCGGTATTTGCGGGAGCCATTGGCTGATCTAAAAGCTTCATCGAGCGCTTTCAGGGGGAAATCTGCTTCTACCAGACTTTCAAAAGGATAGAGTAGATGTGTTGATTCAAGAAATTTGATGGCAAAAGCTAGGTCCTCTGGAATGTAATTGTGAAGTCCTTTAATAGTAAGTATTCTTCTGACCACCGACTCGGCATTGATGGAGATGTTCCGCTCCGAATATACAGCACCTACCCAGATAGCTATCCCTCCGATGTTCAAAAGCTGTAGTCCTTTTTCCATTGCTGGAGCAGACCCGGAAGTGTCTATGACTACATCTATGCCGCCTATTGCCTGTGTGATACGTTGGACTTCTTCGGGAGATGAGTTTGCATCGATGCCCTGGTCTGCACCAAATCGTCCCGTGTTTTCGGTTCGTTGAATAGTTCGGTCCATGGCCAGTACCTGATTTGCTCCGGAAAATTTTGACATGGCACAGGCAGAGACCCCAAGCATTCCTGCGCCAATTATGAGCACATTCTTGTTCTTCAGGTTCCCGGCTAGCCGGATTGCACCGGCGACAGTGGCGTGCGTACAGTTCAGTGGGGCCGCTTCCCTGAAAGATATTCCTGTGGGGATTTTAAAGATGTCGGTTCCTTTTCTCAGATGGCAATGAGTGGCAAATCCACCGCTGAGAACGTCATGCTGTTCGATTTTCTGATGGCCATATTTGAAAAGTGGCTCGGATTTTTGGGGAATTCCCTTGGCGGCCATGGCCCCTTCGTGGTCATGTGCATAGACGGACCAAGTCACCAGATCCCCGGTTCTAAGGTTTTCGCCATAATAATCAGTAACTCCCCCTTCTGCCAGGACTGTGATCCTGCCTATGACCTCATGTCCCAGTACACCCGGTGCAGGTGCGCTGCGGCGTCCATAATACGAGTGCAGGTCACTGGTGCATATCGTAGAGTAGGCGATCTCGGCGATGGCCTCCCCCGGTTTCAGGTCCGGAATCTTTACGGACAAAGCTGAAAACGGCTTCTCCGCTTTATTAAATACCATTGCCAAAGCTTCTTTTTTCATTTTTAAAAATTTCTATCCAATGACCAGACTACGTCATTGGTGAGTACAAATTCCAACTGCAAATAAACTTAAAAAATTTCCTAATTGGAAAATTAATTTCCTGTTAGAAAACTTAATAATCACTTAACATTCAGGTTTCATATTTCATATCTCTCGCCAATACCTTTGATCACTAGACAATAGGTAATTCTTAAAGAGTTGCTTTGGAGCTAGTTGTGCCTTTTTATGGGAGACTAAAGAGCCAAGGGGATTCAATTGATTGTCAGTCTTTTTCTTGATGATGCATCCTTAAATAAGATGGTAAAATTTCACAATATGAAAAATAATGTCCTTAGATTACATGCCTTTCTTCCTGAGAAATCCACGGTTTTACTGATGGTGGGCGCATTTTTGTGCTATACAGGGATGTATGCGGTGAGAAAGGCATTTCTGGCCGGGCAGTATCTGGATATAGGGTTTTATGGGCTGGACTTCAAAACTGTCCTTGTGATCAGTCAGGTAATGGGCTATATGTTTTCAAAGTTTGTCGGGATCAAGCTGGTTTCTGAAATGACCTCAGCCAAACGGGCAACCTATTTGGTCGGACTGGTTGGATTCGGGCTGTTGATGCTTTTGGCGTTTGCATTTTTACCTGCCCATCTTAAGCCACTTGCTTTGTTTCTGAATGGTATGCCCCTGGGGATGGTTTTCGGACTGGTGTTTTCATATTTGGAAGGGAGGAAAAATACTGAGCTTCTCGCTGCGGCTCTCAGTGCAACATTTATCTTTTCCACAGGATTTGTGAAGACGGTAGGGGTCTGGCTCATGCAGGAATTTGGCATCGGGGAGTACACTATGCCTTTTCTTACCGGTCTGCTGTTTTTTCCACTCTTTTTAATTGCTGTCAAGATGCTGAGCAGCTCCCGGCACAGGTCTATGGAAGATGTGGATCTGCGTTCTGAGCGCTTGCCGATGAATTCCCAACAACGCTGGGATTTTTTGAGAAAACATGGACTTGTTTATGGGGGCCTGGTTATCGTTTATGTTTTGCTGACGGTTGTACGTGATTTCCGGGATAATTTTATGGTGGAGTTCTGGGCAGAACTCGGGATGCAGGGTAAGCCTGAGCTGATTACGATGACTGAAATCCCTGTAGCCGTTATCGTGCTGATTATCGCAGCTGTAGGTGTGTTGATCAGAAATAACCGAAAGGCATTTAACTACGGGATCTTCCTGAGTGTAATCTGCTGTGTAGGTATAGTTGTTTTGACTATGCTTTTCGAAAAAGGGGCCGTGTCCCCGATATGGTGGATGGTGATCAATGGTGTGGGCCTTTATCTTCCTTATATCTTATTTCATTGTTTGATCTTTGAACGGTTTGTAGCCATGCTCAAATTCAGCGGGAACGTAGGCTTTCTGTTTTACACAGCTGATGCGCTGGGGTATTTTGGAAGTGTGGGTATTATGCTTTTTAAGGAATTCAGCCATTCCCAGGTCACATGGGTGAATTTTCTTGGAGATTTAAATCAAGGTGCCGGGATTATAATGACTTTAGTTTGTGTGCTTACACTGATTCTATTGAAAGCAAAAGAGAAAAAAAATACAGAATTAGTATTGGAACCTAGTTCATTGTGATAAAGTAAACCACTAAAATCACAGCGTCTGCATTGGATTTGTTTTGTGGAACATGCGGCATATTCCCATCGAAAAACAGGGAATCCCCTTCATTGAGTTCAAAAGTCATTTCCCCCAATTCATATTCGATTTTCCCTTTCAGAAGATAGATGTATTCAAATCCTGCAGTGGATACTGCGCTTCTGGAAGCTTTGTTTTTAAGGGTAAGCAGAGAGATTTCCATTGATGATTTTTCCAGGGGGTAGTTTAGGATCAGTTCGTATTCATATCCAACAGATTCCTCTTCCTTATTTACAGGAGTATAGTCACTTCTCTTACGGAGTATATATCCTTTGAATTCATTGTCACTCTTCAGGTCACTGAAAAAATCCGAGAGGTTCAGATTTAATGTCTGGATCAGCTGAATCAAAGAAGGGAGTGTAGGGATTACTCGTCCGTTCTCAATTTTTGAGATCATTGCTATACTCATTCCTGATTTTTCAGCCAGCTCCCCGAGCTTCCACCCATTTTCTTTGCGTATTGCCTTGAGCTTATTGCCGATCTGGATGGTCAAATAATCTGAATTTGTCATGATTTTATTATTTGATTCGAAAATAGGAATTTATTTATGGGCCAAGTAGCACAATTTATAATTGTTTGTCCACATCGATGGGCTTTAGCATTGCCAAATAAGACCGCCTAAAGCTGATTTAGGATTAGAGTAGGCTTGATATATGAAGCGTTATAGTAGCAATAAGTCAGGGTTAAAACGAGCTGGATACCATGGCTGAAATAGTTAATTCATGATTAAATCCTTAGGTAGGTCTATTTAAAGAGGGTATCGAGATGAATTCACTTCTTTTCGGATCAATAGAGCTGATTTTAGGAAGGTCTGCTTGAATTCTGCGAGTTTTTTCTGTGGAGGCCCTCAAAGCATTAACTGCTAGTCAGAAGAAAAGTCTAAACCTGGAATTTCTTCCAGTTTTGATTTTCATAAGTAGCAATTTGCCCAGCACCTGTTACGAAAGGAAAAACGACTCAAAGGGACTGCACTTTCCTTTGCCCGCTACCTAATCAGGACGCAAATCTGGTGGGTTGTACTTTTTTACCTTGGGCTTTTAGTGACTTTTGCGATGAATTTCTTCCTCCTCAACTACAGCAGTGGCGTAATCTTCATCAATTATTTTTGGATTATTTTTGTGACTTACCTCTTCAATCTTATTATTGTTTCAGGCAATTTTTTTCGCATTAAGGCTGTCGTCGGCTTCAAAACAGCAATTTGACGTCCAAATGACGCGCGAATGTCACAAAGACATTGGAGGTTGACCCGCTATTTTTGTGGACTTAACCCTCACAAGTATGCGCAATTTTCTATCCCAAATTTTGCTGACGCTCTTAGGTAGTATGGTCTCAGCTTTGGCCCTTGGCCAACAAGTGCCTACGCTTCCTGAAAACCGGCTTGTATTCGATCCCATGGATAAAACCCTCAACTTCCGGTGGCTTGGAGATACCCTGGAGACCCGGTTTGAACCACATGCCGCCATGTTGCTTCCTGTCGAACTGGAACACTGCCCAAAAGTACTCTATATGCAGTTCGATCTTGGTGCTCCCAATTCCATCCTTTACAGTGACATGATTCGTCAGGTCAGGGAGGAGTATCCAAAGGCAATTAGCTTTGGGGATACTGTGGCACTTACCAATTTCCATTTTCAACATGACCGAATGGATGTTCTTGCAAAGGAAATCAAACTGACAGCACATGGTCAATCGCAAATCAAGTGGAAAGATGATACAAGTATTGAGATCATCGGCACGGTCGGTGCAGACCTCATTGAGGGCCATGTTGCCGTAATAGATTACCCTGAAGGTAAGCTCTCTCTCGGAAATGAAATTCCGCCCTGTCTGAGGCCAAAGCTCAAGCTGACCGACATGATGTTCGAGGGGCGGAGGGTCCTGCTTCCTGCACAACTGGGAGGGGAGACGCTGCTGGTTTTTTTTGACACAGGCTCCAGTGCCTATGAGCTGCTGACAGACCGCGAGACCGCAGAAACCTTTTCTTCCGATACCCTACCCGAGAGAAATGAGGTCTTATCCTGGGATCGTCGGCTTATTGCCAACACCCTGCGGACTTCGCGCAGCATTGAATTTGCCGGTCAGGCTATTCCCTTAATGCACGTCACCTATATGGAGGGGGTGAGCGAAGCACAGGTTGCACTGATGAAGCGTATCGGCATAGACGGAATGACCGGCAATAAGCTTTTTATCTACAGTATTCTGGTTCTGGATACCCGGAACAGGAAATTTGGAGTGGTCCGGGGAGAATAAGAATTGGGAAGAGAGATGAAAAGAAAGTTGTGTCATCGCTGTGGATTAAACACCCTGATCAGCTTGCCGTCCTCCTCGTCAGATAGTAAATAGAGTCGACCTGTTGGTGAAACAATTGCTTTTCTTAGCCTCACCCGGTTATTGACGAAGAGTTCTTCAGCACTTATGATTTGATCACCATCGATCACCATTCGCCACAAACTGCCCTTGCTCAATCCGGGTACAATCAGATTACCTTTCCATTGTGGAAACTCAGGCCCGGAGTAAAAGGTCAAGCCTGTCGGTGCTACCGTCTGATCCCATGAATATAGGGGGGCTGTGAAAGTCGCTCCTGAAATATTCAAGGGCTGATAATCTGTCCGGTATTTACCTGTGGTAACATTCGGCCAACCGTAATTTGCGCCTGGTTTCAGAATATTCAACTCATCTCCTAGAGTTGTGCCGTGTTCACTAAACCAAATGTCGCCTGTTTCCGGATGTAGGGCCATGCCCTGAGAAGCACGGATGCCAATGGCATATAGCCCTTTCACCGCACCTGGCCCAAAATTCGGATTGTCTTCTGGAATACTGCCATCAGGGTTAATTCTGATTACTTTTCCACGCTTGTCCTTTATGTCTTGCGCAACAGGAACTTCAGGGTTCATATATTCAAAAAAATTGCGCTCACCTATTGTCACATACAGTTTGCCGTCATTGCCGAAGATCATACCACCCCCGTAGTGATAGAGCCCATGGGCATACGGCTCCGCTACGAAGAGTGTCTCCACTTCTTTCAGCTGGTTATCCATGAGCTTTCCACGGATAACCTTGGTAGTACTGGCGCGGGCATTGTTCTCAGCAGCATAGGAAAGATATATGTACTTGTTTTGATCAAAGCAAGGATCAGGCAGGATCTGAAACCAACCTGCATTTGCACTTAGCGTTTGCCCGTGCAGGCTGTTGGGAAAAATACCTCTTTCAAATTTTGCAGAATCGATGAAAACAGGCTTCGCAACATCGTTGGGTAAGCCTGAAATTTCCTTACGTTCTTTAGTTTGCAGGTTAACCCGAAGAAGACTTCCGTCCTTTTCGGCAATAAGCACATCATTTTCTGAAAGAAAGGCCATACTCCATGGTCTGTTAAGGCCACTTAATACCACTTCTTTTGTTGGGTTTGGTGCGAGTTCTTCAGGGGTTTTGGGAATAGGTGTTGCCGAAGTGGCCTTTCCCACTATTTTCCACTGACCAAGAATCTTTTTAAGTAGAAGTAAATCATGATACCGATTTCCATAAGAGGGAATGTCTATTTCCAATTTGGCGTAGGCTACGTCTTTCACAATTTCAATACTCATGATCTTTGAAGGCCGATTGTTCGGTGTGCCCGGCGTTTTATTCCCATATAGTAAAGCGTAATCTTCGGAGGTCATATAATAGGCCGAATCCGAACCATTATAAAGAAACATTCTAGTGCCTGGGTGAAAAACCTGGGCTATTGAATCCGGATAGTTATATTGGGTACCGACAATAAATTGGTTGAGTGTTTTTGTGATCTGTTCATGATCGGTCTGGGCAAAACAGGGACTGATACTGCTTATTAAAAGAAATAGAAATACGTTAATTTTCATTGGATGAATTTATTTGTTCATCCAAGGTTACGGGTTGGGAGCTTAAAAAATCGGTTTGGACGGGGAGAATAACTCCAGAATGATCATTCCGGAGTTATTTGTATGTCATACCGGCACCTGATGGGACTTTCTGTACGCTGAGGGGGTGGAATTTGTGATTTTTTTAAATGCATCAAAGAAAGATGACTTCGAATTAAAACCTGCTTCAAACCCGATGCCCTCCAACGAAAGTTCATTTCTGGTCTGGATCAGCAGCTTTGCTTCCTTTACCCGAAACTCGTTGACATAGTGGGCAAAGCCATACTTGTACTCTTCATTCAGAAGCTTAGAAAGGCTGTGTTTAGAAAGCCCGGCCATGGTAGCCAGATCATCCAGTTTGATTTTCTGATTTACATATGGTTTTTGGGCATCCATTAGGAGATTAAGCTCATTCAACTTTATGGAAGCATCCTTGATAGGTTGATCCACAGATTTAGGCGTGAAAAATTTGCTGGAGAGTAGCATTCTTCCAAGGATAAAATACAAGGTAAAGGAAAAAATGAGGGATCCCCAAAGATAAGTAAACAGCCCGTATAGCGCCATTTGATAGGTTAAATTAATAAAGAGCAGCGCAAGTGTGAGTAGGGCCAAATATTGCTGAGACCTGCTCATGGTGGATGGTTTAAGTAGTGCAGCCCCAAGCATTTTAGCCACATAATACAAACCTAGCAAAGTGAATACTGCCCAGACGGTATAAATTGCATAAACGAGATAACCATTCCATATAGCAGGGCTTGTCCGGTAAGGATAGACTAAACCCAGGATTAAAACGGAGAGAAAAAGTACGGAGAGTAGTGCAATATCCTCCTTTTGCATTTTCCGGTACTGACTATAGGTAGCTTTGGTATACAGATAAAAGAATGGCCCTATAAAGGCACAGGCAGAAAGCCCGACCTGAAGGATGAGCAGGTCAACGTTAGCTTCAAAATAATAGAAAACAGATTTACCGATCCGTATGCTCAATGCCAACAATAGACCGCCCAGATAGGTATTCGCTACTTTATTCCGGTTGCGAAAAAGCAGGAAAACACCTATCAATAATCCGTTGATTACGCCCAAACTGGAGAGTAGATAAAGTACTGACATCTTGAGGTTTTTCAGTGAGGGGATAAAGATAGAAAAAAGACGTTATCAGGCGTTAAGAAACAGCCCGGTGATCCAGAGGCTGGCTTTGTAGGGCTGAGAGTGGAATGTAAGATCGACAACGCGAACTTTTATAGCGCCCTTCCCTGCTTAAATCCGGCACCCATCAAACCTCTTTTTGGTATTGGGTTCAACATGAAAATGCTAAATGTGCATGCTTTTCTTTAGTAGGGGCTGAAGTAATTTAGTAACTTATCCTCAGCAGAATTTCGGCTACCTTATGGGCAAGGTCAATACATATGTAATAAGGTAGTGAGCCTACTGTAAGCACAAGCCTTAGATATAACCCAACGGTTACATCCAATAATTTCGAAAAGGCATATGGACAGACAGCTGTATAATAAAACCATAAAAGTAAACGGGGTAAATATTTTCTACAGGGAAGCAGGTAACAGCCAAAATCAGACTATCCTTTTGTTGCATGGGTTTCCGACGTCTTCATTAATGTTCAAAAATCTGATGATTGGACTCGCTGACAGGTTTCATTTAGTCGCACCGGATTATCCAGGATTTGGATTCAGTGATTTCCCTATAATGAAAGAGTTTGAGTATTCCTTTGAAAACATTGCTACCTATATTGACAAATTCACAAAAGCAATTAAAATAAGATCATTTGCCGTTTACCTTCACGATTACGGAAGCTACATCGGTATGCGGATATGTTTGAAAAACCCGGATAAAATTGACGCAATAATTGTCCAAAATGGCAATAACTATTTTGAAGGTCACGGACCAAATTGGGACCAAACCAAAGATTATTGGAAAAACCCTACCAAAGAAAAGAAGAAAAAGGTGTATGCCTTTTTAAATAAAGAAGGAACAAAAGAACAGTACTTTGCGGGGGTACCTAAAAAACTCCACCAAAATATAAGCCCTGAAAGTTGGATAATTGATTGGGAGAGATTGAGCAGGCCACGGAACCTGAACATGCAATTCAGGCTAAACTGTACATACCCGACAAACTTTGACTTGTTTCCTGTATTTCAGGATTATTTGCGGAAATACCAACCCCCTACACTTGTTATTTGGGGCAAATATGATGTCTACTTTGACGTGGCAGAAGCAGCTTGCTACAAAAGGGATTTGGCAAAAGTTGAAACACACATTTTAGAAGGTGGGCATATGGCATTGGAAACAAATTTTGAGGAGGTATTAAACCTTATTGGAAACTTCCTGATAAAAAAACAAAGCTAATTTAAGGGAATTGGCTACGCACAAACACAAATTGGCAATAAAGTGGGCGGTGTGCCTTTATTCGGATATTTGGGCAGGTTTGAACTATAAAACGACAAGTAGGATTTAAGCAACATGGGGAGGTGATTACACCAGTATAACGAGTCCGGGATAAGCAAAGGAAAATAACCTACCGGCATCACTCCCGGTAAAGGATATATAATTTTTTTTTATTAAAAGCAGCTATTGCGAGAATCCGTTTTTTAAACCTTATTTGACAAACTATGCGAAAAATATGGATGAGAAAACTCCTGTTCCCAAGAGAAAAGTCAATGTCAGTCTGCTTATTGGCATAGCTGCTATCTTTTTAAGTGCGTCCGCCTTACTTGTTTCCATCATCCAGACTACTATTCTAAAAGAGCAACAGCAGGCCTCGGTATGGCCTTATATTCAGGCTACATTCATGTTTACTAAGGGCTATTATAGTTTTGGTATCGAAAACAAAGGTGTGGGGCCCGCTATAATCAAGGACCTTGAGTATGCTTATATAGGGACAAATTATGATAACACCAAAAAGATGTATGCTGCCTTATTCGGTGAAAGTTACTCTGGGGTAGGGTTCACCGAGACAAACAAGAACTATGTTATAAAATCCGGGGAGGGTATAGAAATGCTTTCAGTCAACCTGCCCGATTCTTTGATTAATGGTATTATTACCCTCTGGGAAAGTGATGCAGTAAACCTGATAATCACCTATTCAGATGTTTATGGGAATTGCTGGAAGCTCGATAATGGAGTCACGACCCGGCTTTCTTCCTGTCCTGATTAAATTGATCATTCCTAACTATATTTTATTACTATGTATAAAGCAATTCTCAACACAGTCTTCTTTCTGTTTCTGACATGCGGTTTTGTCTTCTCCCAGAACTCTGATGTGTATATTTTGCTAAAAGCCGGGCATTTTTACAATTCAGAGAAAAATGCCTTTCTGGAAAATCAGGAGGTATTGATAAAGAACGATAAGGTGGTTAAAGTAGGGACCCAACTCACAATACCGCCAAACACGGAGGTACTTGACTTTGGAAATGCCACCATTGTTCCCGGCCTGATTGATGCACATTCCCATATTTTAATGGAGCAAAAAGTCGATGAACCGCTCGCTGTGGATGCCATGATGGTCTCCTCAGAAGCCCGGGTATTGCGTGCGGTCAAATTTGCCAAGAGCTATTTGGAATCGGGTTTTACCACCATTAGAGATTTGGGAAATTCAGGGCAGTACCTGGATCTAGAGGTTCGGAAAGCTATTAAAAATGGCTATATAACCGGACCCCGTATGTTGGCATCAGGTCCGATTATCGGTTCAATGGATGGGCAGATCGATGGTATACCCCTGGCTGATTTCGACAGAATTTCTAGACAGGAATACAGCATGGTAAGTGGGGTAGAGGAAGCCAGAAAAGCGGTAAGGGAACATATCGCAAGGGGAGTGGACGTCATCAAGATTCTTGCTGTAGGGAACAGGCTTGTACTAAGTCTGGATGAGATGAAGGCGATAGTGGAAACCGCCCATAGCGAACGTATTCCCGTCACAGCACATTGCGATCGGGACTGGGCTGCCCAAAATGCTATTGAAGCAGGAGTGGATGGAATAGAACATGCGTATGGGTTTAAAAAAGCTACACTTGAGAAAATGGCCAGCAAAGGGATATATGTAGTACCTACTTATGGCTCAACGGAGACCATTAGAGCTTACTATGAACAACAAAAACTACCTTACACCGAAGATGATCTGGAAAATAATGCAGCCAGCTGGAAAAAATGGATCAGGGAGCTTAAAGAGGCAGGAGTAACCATTGTGGCCGGATCTGATGCGTATGTGAATCTGGAAATGGACAGGGGCGATTATGCAAAACAAACAATCTGGGGTTATGCAGATGCAGGGCTGTCACCTGAGGACGTTCTGCAAACCGCCACTGTCAATGCTGCCATTGCTCTGGGAATGAAAGATCAGATCGGAGTGATCAGGGAAAACAGCTTGGCCGACATTGTTGTTTTCGAAGGGGATATGAAAGCTGATATAAAAAAATCACTTTATAATGTAAAGATGGTGATGAAAAACGGGGTAGTTGAATGGAGCAAGTGAATTAGCCACCATGGCTAAGTAGTTTTTTGTGTTATGGCATCCTTCAGTCAGGCCATCTAATTAAAGCGCGCCCGGAATTCCAGAGGACTTTGTTCGGTTTTTTGTTTGAAAAGTTTATTGAATGACTGTGAATGTTCGAAACCTAGTTCGTAAGCAATTTCACTTACGGATAACTCGGATGTGGAAAGTTTCTCTTTGGCTTTTTCGATGAGTTTGTAATGGATGTATTGTTTGGCATTTTGTCCGATTAGTGAGCGAAGCGTATCGCTTAAATATCCGGCTGAAATATTGAGTTTTTCGGCTACATACTGAACGGTAGGAATTCCTGTGAGTAGGGTTTTCTGATCATTGAAATAGTCATCTAATATTGCTTCTGTTTTTTGGAGAATATCATTATTGACAATTTTTCGGGTGATGAATTGACGCTTGTAATACCGGTTGGCATAATGCAGCAAAAGTTCCAGTTGCGCTATGACGACTTCCTGGCTAAATTCGTCAATACGGCTGTTTATTTCCTCTTCAATAATTTTGAAAAGAGACAGTAATACCTCTCTTTCCTGATCGGCTAAATGCAATGCCTCATTTACCGAATATGAAAAATATTGGTACTGTTTTATTTTGTTGGACAAGGGAAATCCCAGTAAAAAATCAGGATGAATCAATAAAACACGTGCACTTGCCAGATGGTCATCTCCGGTAGAGCTCACCACTTGATTAGGGGCCAAAAACATCAGACTGCCTTCGTTGAAATCGTAATGGCTCTGACCATATTTCATTTTTCCCTGCCGGTCGGTAATCAGTACGATTTTATAGAAATCCAGCACATCATAGACAGGTCCGTTGCTGAGGTCAAAGTTGGTGTTGCTGCCACAATGTGTCATGCTGATGAGAGGATGTTTCGGTTTCGCAAGACCGCAGGCATCATGTATTTCTGAAATGCTGTGAAAGCGGATGAGTTTTTTTTCCTTTTTCATGATTGAAGTTAGTGAATAGTTGCCTGCAAATCCCGACGGGTTTTGCAGGCAACTTGTTTATTTACCACGGATAAACTTCCTGGTTCGGTCCTGTAAATTGTCCGGTGACACCGCTTTCATCCAGTGCTACACGAATGGGTTCTTTTGAACCTTCTTCCACAGAGTCTGTTCCCTGGAAATTATTGAGTGCAGTTGCTGTAAATCCGGGACTTACCGCATTTACCTTGATTTTTGTACCTTCAAGCTCATTTGCCAAAGATACAGTAACAGCATTCATGGCTGACTTGGAAGCACCGTAGACTACATCAAAACTCTTTCTATACGGATTAGAGGGGTTCTGGTTCATCGTAAGGGAACCCAAACCGCTTGATACATTTACAATTCTTGGAGCAGAAGCTTTGTAAAGTAGGGGGAGAAATGCCTGTGTGACTGCCAAAGCACCAAAAACATTGGTATCCCATACCTTTTTCATTTCTGAGATGGATGCTACACTTGGCATCTGGGCAGCAAGAATTTCCTCCATAGTACCTTTCCGTGTTCCTGCGTTGGAAATTCCTGCATTGTTTACCAATAAATCCAGGTGACCGTGTTCTTTCCCGATTTGCTCTGCCACCAATTGAATCGTACTGTTTTTAGTTACGTCCAGCTCAATAGCGATTGCATTTTCCCCAAGTTTTCGTACGGCTTCATTTCCTTTTTCCGGATTTCGTGCCCCTACATAGACGATATAATTATTTTCCACCAAAGCTTTGGCCAGTTGAAAACCAACGCCTGTATTTGCTCCCGTGACCAGGGCAATTTTGTTTTGTTCTGATTGCATGATCTTTTGTTTTAATTGATTATGCAAATCTCTTTCAAAGCGCATTCAACCTTGTAGTAGAACCAAGAACTTTTGTAGCCAAATTGGGGGTGCTTTGAACTGACTGCATATGCATATCAATGTCCCCCTATAGCTGTAGGAGATCCGGTTTAAGTTTGACAATACCGCACCTAGCCCTCTCTTTCTGTTTTGTCAAAAAGATTAATTAAACGCAAATCGGCATGTAAAGTGTGGTTTATAAAAATAAAAAATGCTATCGGTGAGGGTTTAAAAATGGTGCTTAAAGTGTATGCTTTCATCCGATCCTTGTAAATCACTAATGCATATAGAGTAGCCATTATGGGTTGGATGTTTGTTTTATCCTGTTGAAACTTTGG
This sequence comes from Algoriphagus resistens, assembly GCF_001442615.1. Taxonomy (GTDB): domain Bacteria; phylum Bacteroidota; class Bacteroidia; order Cytophagales; family Cyclobacteriaceae; genus Algoriphagus; species Algoriphagus resistens. The sequence goes on from NZ_LMXN01000021.1 coordinate 54,658, forward strand.
AATAGCTAGCTAGATAGCATACAAGCTCAGGCGAGAACAGGAAAAATTGAACAATAATAGCCAATAAGGCCACCGTAAGCGGAGGTGATAGGTATATGGATCGTATTGAAGTGTACAAAGCGATATGACACCCATAGGGAATGAAAAGTGATTTTGGGTTTTTCAACGTCTTGAAAATCAACGGGGAAAACTTCCAAATTGCAAAAAGCAAAGAAATGGGCAAAACCGGTAAACCTATAGAGCAATTCAACAGTAACGATTTTGAACAGGAAGCGGTGGGCGTTAAGGCGAAAGAATCAGAAGCTTATCAAAAATCATTTGTTTTGGAATACAGTCTTATGGAAATTCACACCGAAAAAATAATGAGCCTCTAAATTAGCAAGGAACGATGTGGAAAATGATAATCAGCATTATAGTTTTAGTAATTTTCGGGGTAATCGCATTATTCTTTTATGTACTGACAGATAAAAATAAAGATGTAAGCGGAAAAGAGCCGTATCTGAATTATCTCAACCGGGAATTAGCAATCCTTCATCCTGCATATTTACGTTGGGACGGACATGACCATATTTATTATTTGCTGGATCCGGATACTTCACCAGAGGACACGGATTTAGAAATTCCCCGTGGCGCTATAGTTCAATTTAATAAGGTGATCCATAGGAACAAAGCCGTCAGCGGGGTCTCATTGAGTTTATGGTACGGAAGTTTAACGATTGACAATAAAAGCCAGGACATCGTAGTAGCTTGGGGCGAAAAACACACCATCTGTCTTGAAGCACCTTGTGGCTACTGGACTTATCTTAAAGCGCCCTGGCAGATGGAGGTGGATTTAAATAAGTATTATATCGATTAACAACATTAACTATTTCATCCGGATCAATTTGATATTTAATTGGATGCACGTTATATAGCTGCCCCCCCTTTTTGATTATGCAGCCTAATATCTGGAAATATTTCCCTCTTATTCCTCCCATTTACACTAAACACGCCCTATGCATGGGGTGTTTGCCTGTCATCTTATTCCTTTTCTTAGGTAGTCCTATTAGATAGTGAAACCGAAGATCCCGAAGTCTTGACCCCTATAATTTGCGTCTCGGTGGAAGAAATTCGGAAGCAATCATCCTTTTCATGTGGAGAGGAAGGGATGACGTTGACTAGGTCAACTTTTATTACTTGTCCGGGCAATATATCCGGAACCTGCCCACACGGCTTGGTACCGAAATCAAGATTCTAAACATGCCCCGTTTTCTTAAGTCAATCGCAATCCATAATGCCCATCCCGACAAAGCGGCTATGCATTATGACGGATGGAACTTTTTGGGCACAATTTCCAACATTTCTAAAAAACAGTTTTTCCATTGGCTTGCAGCCAAACAAACAATTTGGGCATTAAGGTTTATTCCGAACTTTTCTGAAATTGACCGAACCTGATTTTTTCTGAATATAGACTTCAAAGCCGCTCTTACAGATAAATCGGGCTTCTGCAACAGATAAGTTATAAAATCTAAGTATTTGATTTTTAGCTCATAATCAAAATCTGGGTGTTTTCTTTTAATGCCTAACAAAGCTGACTGGACAGTTGGCGGGGGCAAGAAACTTTCAGGGCTTACCTCATAAAATAGTTTTAAATCAAAAAAAGTATGATAGAAAACAGAATAGGGATTATACAGCTTTCCCGAGAACAATTTTTGCGTAGGCTCTAGCTGAAGAACTATGGAACCTCCGAGAAAATTTTCAAGATTCTCAAGCATAAGAATTTTGAAAATATCGGAAGTAATGCCGTAAGGAATATTGGACACCACTTTAAATGGAGTTTTGGGGACTTCAAAATTTCTGAAATCACATCCAAAAATTTGAACATTTCGGGCATCAGAAAACATTTTGCATAAATGTTGGGCTAGAACTATATCATTTTCAATAGCTACAACATTATTGGCGATTTTCATTAAATGAACAGTGAGAAACCCCTTGCCTGCACCAATGTCCAAAACTGTATCCTGACTGTTTATATTTGCTTGTTTTATTGCATCTTTTATTAGCACTTTATCAATAGTAAAGTGCTGCCCCGTGAAACGAACGGGCAATTTCTTCTTTGTCATTAATTACTTCTTACAGGTGAATACTTGAATTCAAATCGGAGAGAAGTGAATAGACAGTATTACCCGACAGCGTAACTACGACAGAGCAAAGCCATCAAAAAAATGATAGCGCGTGCATGGCATAGACCGGTTGTCTTGACCTAAAAGTTGATTGGAATTAATTCAGACTGCCTATCACTTAGATAGAAATCCGTAGTCTGCAAAGACAAAACATAGTGTTATCCATTTAAATTTTATGACTGCAAATTTAGTGAATTGATCGACAAACTGACAAGAAAAAGAGCTAAAATCCTATTTCAGGCTAGAGACTGATAGGCTAGCTCCTGCCCATCCCTTTCCTTGGGAACCCTAAATAGGGATAACTGAATGATTAATTCACATTCGCCATTACTCTGAGCTTCTCATTTGATATCCCAGCAGTCATGATCACCTTTCAGACTATCCTGACTGCCAGGGCTAATCCGGCCTTAAGCAGAAGGACTGAATAACCTGCAGCCTATGGACTGCATCACACCTGTAATTGCCCAGTCTAATGGGGGCATTGTTATAACAACGTGCTTGCCCAACTTTCGTATGCCTGTCTGACTGTGTACAGGTATGGCCCTGGTTTACTTTTAATTCTCCTGTTGGTATTGTTGTTGGATGGTTAACTGATAAGTAATTTATGAAGGAAAGGTACAACCACTTCTAGACCATAGAATCGTCTTTTATCAATAATAGGAATCGGGACATATAACATAAGGGGCTTCTAACCAGCGTACGTACCCGTTCAGGGGCTGTACGCCCACGGACTGCAAATTAGTAAAGGAGAAAGCGGTTTACCATTAAGACAAAATAAAATTGAGTAGCAAATGAAAAAATTAGTATTGATCTTTTTAATGCTCTGTTTTAGGGCTGAAATTTCCTTAGCCCAGCACAACCAAGAACTTCAGGAAATGGCAGACCAGGATCAACAGTCCAGATTTTCAGGAAACATAGACTGGGTCCAATTAAACAGGGAAGACAGTCTCCGGAGACAGAGGGTAGTCGAACTGATAAAATCGGATTCCCTTATTACAGGTAAGGATTTCTACAACGCCGGTATTATTTTCCAGCACGGAATAGATACCATCTCTTCATCATTAGCGGTAAAATGCTTTGGCAAAGCCATAAAAATGGATTCCACACTTAACAAATGGTGGTACGCAGCCGCAGTGGACCGAGACTTGATGAGAAGGGGGGAACCTCAGATCTATGGCACCCAGTATATCCAAAATGAGTCAACTGGAGGAAAATTGCAGCAGTATAAAATTGACACTACGCAGGTGACAGATGAAGTCAGGATCTATTATGGGGTGGAAACACTGGCTCAGCAGCAGGAAAAAGAGCGTCTGTTGAACCTCAAATCTCCGGGGGCATTTTATGTCTCATCCGGTTCTATGGAAGAAACCCTAAAACTTATGGAGCGTGAGTTTGAAAAAGGGCCTGATGCTGAATATAATGTAAGGGAAGAAGCCATCAATTCCTTTGGGTACCAATTGCTCGGCCAGCAAAAACTCCAAGAAGCCATACAGGTTCTTGAGCTGAATACCAGGCTTTACCCTTCAGGGGCAAATACCTTTGACAGTCTGGGTGAAGCACTTCGCCTTGATGGACGGATAGAAGAAAGTATCAGGGCGTATAGTAAATCACTGGAGCTTGACCCAGAAAATGTGAATGCAAAAATCGCAATTAGGGAGATGGAGACGTCCACCGATCCACGGTGAAAATATCGACCTGGACTGTATTTGGTAGGTGAAAAATAGCTTCTTGCTGAAAATAAGTTAGTTTCGGATATATAATTTTATTAGGCAGTGTTTATTATAACAAGTGCCCACTCAGAGTAGCTGGAGATTAGCCATTATTCCCCTACTTTAAAAAGTGCACTTCGTATGTTATCATGATAAGGAACCACAACCCTTTTTGCTAAATTCAATCACTCACTGCAAGGGCCTTGATTAGAAGATGATCAAACAATATGTAAAATATCAAGAGAATGAAGAACGAAAGGAAGAAGACCAACAACAGGGTTTTGATTTCTAGTTCAATGCCAAACGCCCCATATTGGGGCTATTCTATGCCACTTTCTAAGGAGGGTGTTTTTTGTTTATTAATATTTTCCTACAGTCAGATGCCTTTCATTAAAGATATCAGTCAACCGTGTACTCCACTTTTTCAAAATGTTTTTCCGTTCCCCATCTGTCAAATGGGCCACCGAATAATTTATTACAGGTTCTAACACTGAAAATCCTGCGCATTCCAGAATCCCCCTGTTCACCGGACGCAGTATGCCGAGTATATCTCCATGGAGACCATCTTTGGTATAAGTTTCCGCAGGACTTCCGGTGGTTACGGAAAGTAAGGCTTTTTTGCCTCTCATGGATCCGGTTTCATAGTATCCGCCCGCTTTGAAAAATCTTCCCGAAGTAAAAACCCTGTCTGTCCAGCCTTTCAGGATCGCCGGAGGGGCAAAACGCCACAAGGGAAACTGCCAGACCATCAGATCGCACCACTCAACTTTTTCTTGCTCCACTTTGGTCTCTTCAGCATAACTGTTATCCATTTCAGAGGCATATATTTCTTCCATTTGTATCTTAAAAAAATCAGGATTCTTAACAGTTGTAAAATTGCTCCTGTCATACACTGGGTTAAAGTCCATTGCATACAGGTCAGAGGTTTTTATGTGGTGCCCGTTTTTTTCCAATGTTTGGATGGCAATATGAAACATTGCATGGTTAAAACTTTTTGGTTCCGGATGTGCCAGTACAATTAATATTTTCATTTTTTTTACATTTGATGAAGGCAAAACTAGGATGGTTTTCAAGCCTGTACAATACTGCAGACAGTTGTTAGAAGCTTACAATTTTGTTAGAAATGGGTAAAAGAAAGATTTCGAGTACCAATACAAAAAACAGGGATTATCTGAAAAATGAATGTGGTACTATGTATGCGCTGACGCTTCTTGCGGGCAGGTGGAAAATGACTATTCTTCATAAATTGTCAAAGAATGAGTTACGTTTTACGGAATTGAAAAACTGTATTCCCAATATTTCTGACAGAATGCTCTCCCTGCATTTAAAGGAAATGGAAAATGATGGATTGGTTGAAAGGATTGTATTTGCAGAAGTCCCACCAAAAGTGGAATATAAATTAACGGAGAGTACCCAGGATTTAATTGCTATCTGGGATAAGCTGGATACATGGGGAAATAAGCACCGTGCAATTCAGGAAAGTGAAATCCAATGAATGAACGCTGCTTTCCTGTGATCGTCACCATTGGGGTTCATTGATGGGAGAGGGGACCGGGTTATACATGTCACCTGAGATGAGATTTCTTTTCCTGACTTCCGCAAAGTATCTTGGGGTGTTTTTCTAATATTTTGATAATCAAATAATTACTAATTTTGCGCCACCCATTTGGGTGACGCAAGGCGATTAAAGGCTATATTTGGATAAGTTTGTCCACAAAAAAAAGAACCGTTCCGGTACCACCAGCATTGTTGTCGTGGTTAAGGTGAAGGGTAAATTTAAGGAGGTCAAGACAGTTGGTATCGCCCAGGATGAGGCCGTAATTGAGCGGTTATATAAGGGTGGCAAGCTCTGGGGTGCCAGACCTTTGTACGGATCATCCAGACCAGGTTTTAAATTATTCCAAATAAGCTGAGAAAAAACCAACAAGTTCTTTTGCATATACTTCCGGCACTTCCATGGCTGAAAAATGACCTCCTTTTTCCATTTTGTTGAAACCGGTGATGTTGGCCATACGCATTGCCCATTCTTTGGGAAATTGGGCTTCTTTGGGAAATAATGAAACACCGGTGGGGACTTGGACCCAGGAGCTTGATTTTAATCCCTTGGAATAGCCTACATAGGCATTTTCTGCATAGGTACGTATCGATGAATTTATGGATTGACCAATCCAGTAAATCATGATATTGGTAATCAGCTCATCCATGCTAAAGGAATTTTCAAGATCACCCTGATTGTCACTCCAGGCATAGAACTTTTCAAGGATCCAGGAAGCCAACCCCACCGGGCTGTCATTGAGAGCATATCCCAGGGTCTGGGGTTTAGTGGACTGAACCATATTAAAAGCCCCCTCAGAATAAAACCACTGTTGGATATGTTGTCCGAATTTCTGCTCTTCGGAACTCATACTTCCCCAATCTTCGCTGCCATCGGGGTATCCCACATCTGTTAAATGAATTGCTCTCACCTGGTTGGGGAACTGCACTGCCAATGATTTGGTAATTAAGGTCCCCATATCGCCTCCTGCAGCAAAATAAGTACTATACCCAAGGGTCTCAATCATTAACTTTTGAAATAAAGCTGCCGTTGTATCACTGTCCAAAGCAAGCTGTTGGGAGAATCCAAACCCGGGTATGGACGGCACAATTACATCAAAGGAAAAACCGTTTTGAACAGGGTCTGTCAGAAGGGAAATTACTTTCAGATAACGGTAGAAAGAATCAGGCCAGCCATGGGTAAGCAGGAGAGGGAAAGTCTTTTTGCCCTTCCCTTTTACATGGATAAAATGAAGGGTAACGTCATCCACTTCCGCTTTAAAGTGGGGAAAAGCATTGATTTCAGATTCAGCAGTTCTCCAGTTGTATTCTGTCTTCCAGTACGTTACAATTTTTCGGAGTACGGACGGATTCATTCCAAAATTCCATTGGGCATTTTCGGGCTCATCCGTCCACCGGGTTTGATTTAATCTTACGGATAAATCGTCTAACACATGTTGGGGTACATCAATTTTAAAAGGTGTCATAAGCTGTGGTTTTGGTTTACTTTCATAAAACTATAGCTAACGGGTAATAACCCATTGTAAAAAATTTACCTTCTTTTAGGGGGACAGGTATTAATATTTCCTTTCCGGAAGCTGCAAAATCATGTCAGGAATCAGCCTGTTATTTTCAAGCTGCACTTGCGATAATAGATATTCCACGGGGCTTATTCCTGCAAAATGTGAGAAATCTTTTATAAAATGGGCCTGGTCATAATATCCATATCTATGTACTATTGAAAACCAGTCGATGTGCCCTTTGTTTCTCTGTATCTCATTGGCTACCTGATGAAATCTCTTTATCCGTTTAAAGTACTTTGTTGAAAAACCGGTGTGTTTTTTTAAGAGGTATATCAGGTGTTTTTGAGAATAGCCGGATCTATGTACCAACCATTCTATGGGTTGTGTGATATTGTTGTTTACAAAACGTACAATGTCTTGCTCCATGGACGGTTCTGTCGAATACCGGAAAAAATAATCCTCTATCAGTTTAAATTTATCCAAAACCTTATCGGTATTCAACAGGCTTTCATACAACCTGTTAAATGTGTATCCTAAAATATCCTTGGCTTCCAGTCCGATGGAATGTATGGCTGGAACCGGGATTTTTGTCAGTGTATAAAATCCCCCGGCAGTAAAACGGATACTGATTATTGTTGAATCCGGATTGTTTTCATAAACGATTGCCTGTTTCTGCATTCCCGAAATCCAGGCATGTTTCACTGTCCATTTTAAATTGGCGTTATTTTCTTCAAAAAGAACATTGCTTGTATGCTCATTGAGCTCAATTATTAAATTAATTCCCCCTTCAGGAAGCTCCTTTATATACGGTATGGGCAAAGATCCATTTACATATACCATATGCTGAATGAAATTTGACAAGGGGTACGTCGGTATATAATGAAGGACCTGCATAAGTTACTGCGTTAGATGAGTTCTTAAAAGATTTAAATTTCATTCAAAAATCCATCTTGAACAGACAGATTACGGATTGCCAGAATAGCATTGTTTACATTGGCTTCGGAAAAGAAAAACTCCTTTCCTGGGTATCCGATGGTGTTGATGAATTGAAGCTGTTCTTTCACTATTGTCTCCGGCAATACATTGGATGTTCTTCTTCTCCAGGATTCCAGTGAATGTTCCGGAGTCAGGTATTTCCAGCCTATATTCATAAGCAGTTTCAACGAGGGTAGCTGTAATATATAGTCTTCTTTGAATGAGTGAACTACCATTTCTTTGAATTATGGATTAGTAATAATGAGTTCCCAGTAGCCAGATCGCACTCCTTCTTTTCGTTCAAGGAGGTTTTGCGCTTTTAGCTTTTGAATATTTTTCTCTACTCCACGCTCTGTAATAGCTAACTTCTTTGCCATTTCAGGGATGGTGCCGTATTGGTACCTATATACCATTTCTGAAATCATCAGTGCACTCTTACCGATTTTAGTGGTGGATTCCAGGAGTATTTGCTCTTTTAAAGTATGCCATGTTTCTAATGAACTTTTTACTGGGCATTTTAAAACCACCGTAAACATGTCTTCTGTTTTAAAATGCGGTTCGGGTAGGTGCGCATCCTTCATCTGATTTTTGATTCGGAACCGCATTATCTGAATTCTCCCATAGGAGGGATCTTTTTAACATCATGAAGTATCACAGGCCCGACTGCAACAATAATATACAATACTTTTGCTATAGATATTCTTGGTTGTTGCCACCGCAGGTACACAGCTGGTGTGCAAGCCAAGATCTCGGCAATCTGGGAATTTCGAGCATCCTGTTTGATGGACTTGATGATCTCCATTGATCTAGGTTATGTTGTTTAGTACGAAACTGTTTTTTGTCAAGTTTTAGTGAGGTATAAAAATACTGTAATCTGTTTAATGTGTGTAGGTTATGCTTTAATTACTGTTTTTTTTTGACGAAAAATGTCTTAGAAATACTCAAACGGACTACAGATGTGATTGCAAAATTGAGCGAGGTTGGCCAGGTGGCTTTTCCTTGCCGGAGTGATTTTAAGCCTTTTTCCAATTCTTTCCGCCCCGTTAAAAATCGATTTTGACTTTTCCTATAGGGAGTATCCGGTCTGACTTGTCCCTTTGGGCTATACAGCTATCCCCACAAGTCCGCAAACCCCATAAGATGAATCTATTTTTCATGCGTTTATAATTGATTTTTTATGGTCACATGGAATCTCGCACGGCGGATAATCATCCCAGGGTTTGAGGTTATTCGTCATGCTTGATTTCATATCGTTTCAAAATAACCTCCCGTAGCCTTTCTTCATTTTCGTCACCCCATTTGCCTAGAACTGATAGTACAGGGATTAACGTTTTTCCAAATTCGGTGAGGCTGTACTCCACTTTGGGAGGTACCACTGGGTAAATTTTCTTGGTAATCAGTTCCTGATCTTCCAACTCATTCAATTGGATGGTTAACACCCGCTTGCTGGCATCCGGAATCTTTCGCTGTAGTTCGCTCGGACGTTTGTGTCCTTCATTGATAAACCATAACAAACGGATTTTCCATTTGCCGTAAAGCACCTCAGCGACCAGATCAAGCCCGCAATTCAGGTTCGGTAGAATTTTTCTTTCATACATACACAAAAATAAGCCTATGTGCCAATCCGTACCATATGGGAAAAATTTATCCCTATCTGAATCGTATTTCCCGTACTTGTGCAGGCTGTACATAGGACTGAAATTTGTAAAAAAATAAGATATGCAACAGTACTATAATTTCAATAACGAATTGTCAGGTAAAATAGCCTTGGTCACAGGCGGGACAAAAGGAGCAGGGAAAGCTATAGCGGAGCGGTTGTCAAAGGCAGGGGCAACCGTAATCATCACTGCCCGGAACAGCCCTAGAAGTGCAACTGATGATCACTGTTTTATTCCCGCAGATCTGTCCAAAGCAGAAGGCACCCAAAAAGTAGCGGAAGAAGTTTTATCCAGGTTCGGTAGGCTGGATATTCTTATTAATTCACTCGGAGGTTCAGAGACTAAGGCAGGTGGCTTTTCTGTATTAAGTGATGAAGATTGGGAGCAGAGCATTCAGACTAATCTTCTTGCCCCTGTACGGTTGGACAGGGTCTTTTTGCCCCATATGCTTGCACAGCATTGTGGGGTGATCATCCATATTGCCTCAATCCAGGGTAGGTTGCCGCTATACGATTCCACCTTGCCTTATGCTGCTTCAAAAGCAGGGCTTATCAATTACAGCAAAGGCCTGTCAAAGGAAGTTTCTCCCAAAGGGATAAGAGTGTTGACCGTATCCCCCGGATGGATCATGACAGAGTCGGCTAACAGAATGATGGAGCGGATTTCTGAAAGTTCGGGCAGTACCCTGGCACAGGCAACACAAAGTGTCATGGATGCATTGGGAGGAATACCCATCGGTCGGCCCGCACAACCTGGGGAAATTGCCGAGTTTGTGGGTTTTTTGGTTTCGCCACGTGCAAACTACCTGACCGGAACAGAATACATCATCGACGGGGGGACAATTCCTACCATTTAATAAAATCGTAAGCACAGGTTTATATACACGCTTAAACGAGACATACATGATAGATAACATGCCAAAAGCAGTCGCAGCATTAATAGCAGCACAGCATAACTTTGACAGCGAAGCTTATTCCAACTGTTTTTCCCAAACAGCCACTGTTTTTGATGAGGGAAAAAACTACATAGGAAGAAGTGAGATAAAAGATTGGATAGCAAAGGCAAATCAGCAATATAAGATTGTGATGGAGCCGTTGGAATACTCAGAGTCAGAGCGGACACTAAAAGCTAAAATTACGGGACACTTTCCCGGTAGTCCTATTGTATTGACTTACCAGTATGAGTTTTCAAATGGGCTGATTCAATCCCTGAAGATTGTGTGATGAAAGTAAGGCTTCCTCTCTTTCAACAACTACTAAAAGCTTTGGATATTACTTTCTGACCTGTTTTCAAATCTAATGGGCTTTAAAAATTTAACCAGTTGCTAAGAGTTCCTTCTTTTGTGGAGGTAAAACCTACGCACATCGAATAGCTAAGTGTCCAAGTTGTAAGGAAACGTTACTTATGGTTGATAAAAAGGGTATTGAAATTGTTTACTGCCCTATTGTCCAGGTATCTGGGGAGACAGGGGGAGTGGGGTGAAATTTCTGATAAGCTGCTTTCTTTATAGTACATAATACGCTTCAGGTTCTTTTTTTACCGGAACGTCTGTTTCCCCTATCATTTCCCTTAAATTAATCTCAATAGTTTTGGCCAGATCTGTCATCGGGGTATCCAACGGTTCGTTTTCAAAGGGATCTTGCATGAGCATGGAGGTTTTTTCGATCGCAATAAAAATAACGGGTATACCTATGGTAATCACTGTTTCCACGACTAGGTATTTATCAAATAAACCAAAGGGAATCATGGTGGCAAAAACGTAAATAATCGTATGGATCAGCATACTATGCGCTTTGGGAAAAACCGTGTTTTTGATCCGTTCACATTTACCCATGGAATCGCACAAGCGGGCAATGGTACTGTCCAGTTGCACTTGCTGATAATCATTGATAAGGTTGCCAAGCCTGGATTTCCGCACTGTTTCGGAATGTGCCGAAAGAAGCGCATTGGGGACATTGAAGGCATTAATTCCATTTGAATCCATATACCCGGTTACCCGTTGAGAAAATGGCTGGTTCCTTAAAGATTCACCGAGTGCATAGCACCAGGTAATTTGGCGATAGGCAATTTCGCTGACCATTGAATCATAACTCTCGTGAGACCTGTCAAGAAAAGAGACGCTTTGCCGGACCAAGGTTCTGGAATCGTTTACGATGGCCCCCCAGATAATTCTGGCTTCCCACCAGCGGTCATACGCCTGATTGGTCCGAAAAGCAAGCAACAAGGCAACAGCAGTACCAAAAATTGCAGTCACTCCAATCGGCACTGAAATATCAACTAAAAAACCGTATTGGTCAAATATGCCTATCAGGACTGAAAAGACGATTATGATTGCAATATCAGATTTAATGGCCTTTAAAAAATACAGAATGGATATTCGTTTGTTTAACAGCATTGGTTTTTTGTTTCAAGTTAACTTTATAACCGTTGGGAATAACAAAAATGCTGATGTGATATATTCAATGAACTGTCTTTTGTCCCTAAACTCCTCACAAAGTTATCCCTTTGGGTTCTGTGCGGCAGAAAGCTTCCGGTAAAATGCTTTTGCTAAGCATTTTTTCCTTTTCCCCATGGTCTTAGCTCACAGAAGACCTGTGTGAGCGTTCTGATTCATTTCTACAAAAGCAAAAATACTTGGATTGTAAATCAGTGATAAAATTGCATGATCCAATGCCGGAGAGTAGGAATGGCTAAAGCAGAGGATTAAATTATGTTTAGCTGGTTGACTCCTGTTCAAGACGTGTTAAGCTGACCTTTGTTTAAACTCATTGCCAGACGTAACCCAGAAAATGTCCGAAAACGCTCTATTTTGTAGATTGGGGTTGATTTATTGGGAGAAATCAGAGAATTTGGCGTAGCTTATTTATCCAAAAACCACTTCATGAAAAAACTTAACCAACCTGCCATTTTGGTAGCTCTGGGTGCCCTGGTCAGCTTTGCTGCAATGGTGCCGGACCGGCCAAAAATGCTATTCCCTATGGATCAAAACTATTTGGTTCTGACAGACAGCACCAAAAAAGATTCTATAGATACTCCCAGATTCAAGGATTTACCCCTGAAAGCTGAAAGAGAAATAAAGTTCAACACTCGGCAGGGAACCTGGATGAGTGTGGATGCCAGTCCTGACGGAAAAACCTTAGCGTTTGATTTGCTTGGGGACATTTACACCATCCCGATAGAAGGGGGGAAAGCAAGCCCTGTGACTACAGGAATGGCTTATGAAACCCATCCCCGTTTTTCTCCGGACGGGAATAAAATCCTCTTTACCTCTGACAGAGCCGGCAGTGATAACCTTTGGTACATCGATCTGGTCAATAAGGATACTGTGCAGGTTACCAAAGACAAAAACGGGGATGTCCCGGGGGCAGATTGGACTCCTGACTCAGAATACATCGTAGTCAGCAAGGGAAGAAGAATCTCCAAACTTTGGATGTATCACAAAGACGGCGGGGGAGGAGTACAGCTCAATGAGAACCCCGGCAGTACCAAAACCATCGATCCTTTTGTAAGTGCGGATGGGAAGAAGGTCTACTTTTCCCAAAGAAGCGGGGCCTGGAATTACAATGCCCTCTTGCCCCAATATCAGATCGGAACATACGATTTTCACAAAGGGGAACTCAATACAATCACTTCCCGGTATGGATCAGCGTTCACTCCCACACTCAGTGATGATGGTAAATGGATGGTATATGGCAGCAGATGGGAAGAGAAAACCGGTCTGGTGTTAAGAAATATGGAAAGCGGTGAAGAAAAATGGCTTGCTTATCCGGTGCAGCGGGATGAACAGGAATCCATCGCCCCTCAAGGTGTTTTGCCTGCTATGGCTTTTACCCCTGACAGCAAAAATCTCATAGCCTCCTACGGCGGGAAAATCTGGAAAATTGCTGTCGATGGCGGGACTCCCTCTGAGATCCCCTTTGAAGTCGATGTAAATCTGGCGATGGGACCCCGCCTGTATTTCAATTATGAAATCAAAGATACCGCTGCCGCAAGAGCAACGCAGATCCGGGATGCGGTACCTTCTCCTGATGGTAAAAAACTGGCATTTACAGCCCTCAACAGACTATACGTAATGGACTATCCGGACGGTGAGCCCAAACGTGTGACTGGCAACAACTTTACCGAAGCAATGCCAACCTGGAGCCCGGATGGTATGCAACTGGCATTCGTAGGATGGAGTGAGACAGCTGGCGGACAGTTATATAAAGTTTCTTTGGGAAACAGGATGACCGTGTCCCAGTTGAGTACTGAAAAGGCGCTTTATATGCAGCCAGCTTGGGGGCCTAATGACAGAATCGCGGTTTTCAAAGCCTCCAATCAGGTGATGAAAGATGCAGAAGGCCCTGGGATCAATGGCTCCGAGGCAGACCTGGTCTGGATTCCTGCAAGTGGCGGAGAATTCCGGAAAATCATGGAGGCGGGAAACCACGGAAATGTCCACTTCACCAAAGACACTTCACGGGTGTTTTTGAATGGGCCGGGAGGGACACTGCTGAGTGTCCGTTGGGATGGAACAGATGAGAAAGAATATGCTAAAATCACAGGTATCACCCCATTCGGGTCCGTGGCAGAACCACACGACAGTCATGACCATACCACAGATCCTGAAGAGGCGACTGATGTAAGGTATGTAATGGGCCTTCCCATCTCAAATGCGGATGCGGTAAATTATTGCATGCTGCCTGAAGGAGCCTCTGCTCAGGAACCTGAAATGAAACCCAGCAGTGCCAGCACCATTTTGATGGCACCTGAAGGTAATCTGGCGTTGGCAAAGGTAAACAACAACGTCTATGTGGTTACTATCCCAGCTGTCGGAAAAGTACCCGGCATCAATGTGGGTGATCCAAAATCCAGTAATTTCCCTTCCCGCCAACTGACAGAAATCGGAGGAGAATGGCCAGCCTGGGAAGCCAACGGCAAAAAAGTGCATTGGTCTCTGGGAAATGGCCATTGGGTCTATGACATCGACCGGGCAGAATTTATGGAAGACTCAGTCAAATCTGCAAAAAGGGCCAAAACCGTGGCAGAAGCAGATTCCGTTGCGGCATTGAAAGCACTGGGACCAGAAGCTGTCAAAGCAGCTGATTCGGTGGCCAAAGCCAAAAAAGAAGCCTTGGCTGAACTGCTGAAAGCTGACAAAGAAAAAGCGAAAGCTGACAGTATCTACAAAGCTGAACAAAAAGAGAAGGAAAACTACAAACCGGAAGAAAAGCAGATTTCCGTTTATTACACCAAAGATATTCCACAGGGGACTGTCCTGTTGACCAATGCCAGGATCGTGACCATGAAGGGTGATGAAGTCATAGAAAACGGGGATATTCTGATCGAAAATAACCGGATCAAAGGGGTGGGGACCACAGGGTCTCTGGATGCTGGCAAAGCCAAAGTCATGGATATGTCCGGTAAGACCATCACTCCGGGATTTATTGATACCCATGCCCATATGTGGCCGACTTGGGGGCTGCATAAAAATTCGGTATGGATTTATGCCGCAAACTTAGCCTACGGGGTAACTACCACGCGTGATCCCCAGACTGCCACTACGGATGTTTTGACCTACGGGGACATGGTTGATGCAGGGATGGTTCCAGGGCCAAGAGTGTACAGTACCGGGCCAGGGGTAGGGTATTGGATGTACAATATGAAATCGCTGGACCAGACTAAAAATGTGCTGAAGCAATACAGCAAATATTTCAATACGCAATACATCAAAATGTATCTGGTAGGAAACAGGCAGCATAGACAATGGGTGATCATGGCCGCCAAAGAGCAACAACTGATGCCGACTACTGAAGGAGGATTGGATTTCAAACTGAATATGACGCAGTTGATAGACGGCTATCCGGGACATGAGCATGCTATTCCGATCCATCCACTCTATCAGGATGTGACCAAAACCATTGCCGAGAGCAAAATGGCAGTAACGCCTACGCTCCTGGTCGCTTATGGAGGTCCCTGGGCTGAAAACTATTACTACACAACCGAAAGCCCGTTGCATGATCCAAAACTCAATCACTTTACACCTTATGAGGAACTCAATGCCAAAGCAAGAAGAAGGGCCGGTGGCCTGGGAGGTTGGTTTGCGCCGGAGGACCATGTTTTTATGAAGCATGCCGAAGGGATCAAATCAATTTTTGAGCAAGGTGGGTTGGCAGGTATAGGTTCGCACGGACAGTTACAGGGTTTGGGCTACCATTGGGAACTCTGGTCAGTGGCCAGCGGGGGTATGGATGCCCATGATGCACTAAAAGTAGCGACGATCTCCGGGGCTGAAGCACTTGGACTGGATAAAGAGCTGGGAAGTATTGAAGTGGGGAAATTAGCTGATTTGGTAATAATGGACAGCAATCCTTTGGAGAATATCCGAAACTCCAATACCATCACCCATGTGATGAAAAACGGAAGGATATACGATGGAAACAGTCTTGATGAAATCTATCCTACACCAAGAAAAATGGATGTTACCCCCTGGACGAAGGTTGCTCCTGAACCGAATACAAATTTGAAGTAAGGATGTA
>NZ_LMXN01000022.1 GCF_001442615.1 Algoriphagus resistens
CTCACCACAAGATCCACAGACCCACGCCCTTATGGAAAGGGTTAAGTCTTGTTTTATCCATCCACAGGTTGAACAGCTTTTGCTTGATGGGAACCATCGGTCGATTTTAACGAATGGCCTTATATTTAAGCATACTGTAAAATGCACCCAACGAAACATCGCCCATTGCCTGTGCCAGGCAATGGTTCTTCATTATATTCTTTACAGCAAGGTCTTCAACTGATATCATGTCGTGGTTTTTGACAATTTCAGTTGATACCTTATGCAGGTAATCCTTTCTGATATCCGTTAGTTGTTCGTGGACAGCTGCAAGTTTTTGTTTTTGCCTGCCCCTTGATCTGCTTCCTTTTGTTTTCTTCGAAAGCTGTCTTTGCCCAAACCTGAGCTTCTTTAATTTGGTTTTAAGTGATCTGATATTTTCATAACAGCTTCCATCTGAAAGAATGGCAAGCTTTTTTATACCCGTATCAATGCCTACTGGTTTACCAGTTTTGTCATAGGGTTTATGTTCTGTTTCACACGTAATAGAAACATAATACTTACCGGTTGTTGATTTTGAAACAGTGGCAAACAAAGGTTCACCTTCCAACTTTCTATGAAGGTTTATTTTAATCCCTTCTTTGAATTTGGGTATCACGAGTTTGCTGTCTTGAACGGATACATTTTGTGGTATTCTGAAACTTTGCCTGCCGTACTTTGATTTAACTCTTGGGAACTTGTTCTGCTTGTTAAAAAAGTTCTTGTAGGCGGTATCCAAGTTTCTTATAGATGCCTGTAATGATTGGCTATTCACCTCTTTTAACCAGGCAAACCCCTCCTCTTTTTTCAGTTCAGTTAAAGTCCTCGCATTATCATACTAGTTAAGAGAAGTCTTTTCGTTTAAATATTTCTCTTTACGTTCATTTAAGAACCTATTGAACACAAACCTACAATGCCCAAAATGTTTGGCCAACAAAGATGCCTGTTCCTTTGTCGGGTAGATCCTAAACTTGTATGATTTGTATATCAACTTCATTCTACTGACCAAATAACCTTGTTTTTTACTGACAACCAAGCTATTGTCACCAACTGTCAGTATATAAGCTACCCGCAGGATTCCCTATATCCCTATTGAGTAAAATCCCATCTGATCCCTGTTACCACGTAGCCGAGAAATAGCTTGGCAGGCCAGTTAAATGAGGAGTTAAACCTTATTTTTCACCATAGCCCCTAAAGCAGGTTTTGAAACTGAAGTAAGGGGGCCAGAGGTAACCCCTATCCATTTTCTTATCCGGTACATTCCCCCCTAGCTGTACTGTATGGTCCGTAGGTTAAAACAAGGATCATCCGTCAGTTATGGTTTCTGCACCCATCTACACTTCGTAAACACTATGGGGATCAGCATCTACTTTGGTCGGATGGAAATTTCGTTTGTTCAATAGGTGAAGCATCACCAACGATCCATCAGTACATTCTTTCACCAGGTTAGTGTTTGTCGCTTACATCCCACCCACGCTAAGGCGATGGGTGGGTTTTACGCTCCTATTTATAAAGACTGAAGAGGACCGACAATTTGTTCTATGGATCTGAGTTCAGCAGTCCAAGGGTTGTTTTTTCCGGACAGTTCTTGGAATGAAAAGCCCCGCAAGACCATTCTCCAAAAACCATTGGAATTTTTCAATTTCTTCTCCAACACAAAATGGCACAGGTCGTGAATAAGATAGGTTTTTGTTTCTAGCACTGTTTTTTTCAGTTGAACCATCCTTCCTGAGAACGGTGTATTCACATCTGAAGTTTGAACGTTTCAGGATATAGATTCTCATTATTCCAGTTCAGGTACTTAATTGTAGTGCGGCATCTATGGGGAAGAGAGTTTGACCTGCTTCCATCTCACCGTTACTGTGCTGAATAGCTAACAATATCAATCCCAACCCCATTTGGGTCAACAACCGCAAAGTGTCTATCTCCCCAAGGTTCGTCCCTAATTTCAATTTTGATTTCAACACCTTTTTGTTTGAATTCCCGGTAAATGGCATCCACATCCTCTACTTCAAGAGTTAGATACATTCCCTGATTTTGAAAAGGCTGTTGAAAAATAGGTTGTTGACTGGGATGATCCGGAAGCAAAAAACTAATTTCTGCTTCATTGTTTGGAGTATGGAGCAAGAGGTAAAATTCGTTTTCGAAGGTGACTCCAAAGTGTAATATGTCCGTATAAAACTCCTTCGTTTCAGCCAATTTATCTGTTATAATCCCAGCATTAAGTTTCATTCCTCTGTAGATTTTAGCTAATGAATCTGTTTGTGAAAACGCATTTACCGATAAGCAAGCAACTATAACGGTAATTATTAATTTTTTCATTCCTTTTGCAGTTTTAGAACATAACAAAGGTCGCAAAACTGAATTTGCTGAAATTGTAAAAAACAGACAACTATACCCTCCCAAATGCCCATTTTGGAGTGGCAGCTTAAAAAGAATTTAAAATTCTTACTATCTGAGTAAATCGGGACTGTTACAGGAAGGTGTGTTCCTATTCCAAAACTCATTATTTCAGAGGCTACCAGGTTGGAAGGTTCCTATATCTACCCAAAAGCCTATTGATGTAAACAGCATTTATATAGGAGCTAAACCTGCAGGAGGATGCCACCCAAAAGTTCAGGTTGTCCTGAATATTCCATATACCGTCCAGTTTACCAAAATCTATTTCCCTTTCTTATTGATCATGGTCAGGATTGTACTGCCTATTATCTTAAGGTCGGTAAGTAGATTCACCTGCGTAAGGTATTGTAGGTCCAGCCTCACACGCTGACACATTTCCTGTACAGTCTCTGCGTATCCATAATCTACCTGGCCAATAGAGGTAATCCCTGGACGTAAGGCAAGCAGCTGGACGTATTTTGGTTGTCTTACTACAATCTGTTTGATAAAGTGCTCCCGCTCCGGACGGGGTCCTACTACAGACATATCCCCCATGAGTACATTGAAGAACTGTGGAAGCTCATCCAAATGCGTTTTTCTCATAAAATTACCCCACCCAGTAATTCTCGGATCATTATCGGTAGTCAGCTGCGGTCCATTCAACTCAGAGTCCACGATCATACTTCTGAACTTCAGGATATGGAATGGTTTACCATTCCTGCCGATTCTTTCCTGACGGTAAAACACAGGTCCTTTGGAGGTAAATTTGGTGATCAGCATCAGGGAGATAAATACCGGTAAACCGGCGAGAATGGCTATTGCTGAAAATATAATATCAAAAGCTCTTTTGGCGACAGCTGTAGTAGCTTCAATCCCCGCATTCATCGTTTGGGTAAATGCCCTTGTTGAACCGTCGGCAAGAAAGAAAAGATCAGGAACCATGCTTCCCGATTGGTAACCTTTAAAAACAATTTCCTGGTGATAAGTGCTGTTGGATTTCATAGATCTGGAAGTTTAAGTTAAGCGTTCTGCTGATAACTATAAACCAATCCGGATGCCAGGTCAAAACAGGGCTATTCCCTGGGGTTTAACAATAGATTAGGAATACTACTGTGGCGCCTCTCCGCAGATTGAGATAAGAATTGCCTGATCGCGGTATCTGCCTTACGCTGTTGTTTAAGTATTATAAGGGATACTTATGACTCCATATGAAACAGAGCCTAAATAAGGTAAGCCCGCTGCTGCAAAAGTCAAATAATGATCACTGCTTGCAATAGCCCCGGTATGAAATATCACAGTACAGCCCATACCCATCCTGTTTTTATTCACAACATCCAATTCTCCATAGTCACAGCGCGATGCAAGAAATGGAGTTTGCTATAGAATGGAGATCCCTGAATCTTTCAGGAGTTCCGCAGTCGATTCTTTTCCTTCATCATCTGTGATAACAGTGTGCACGGCCGAGGTTGGACAAATAAAAAATACCTCAGCTGTGTTTATCCTTTGGTGTGGTGTCAATGCGACAACGTTCTTGGATACCTGGACAATTGCTTTCTTTACTTCGCTTTCTTCGTAGTCTATCGTAGTTACTCCAATGGTAGGATGAATGCTGCAGATCCCCATAAAGTAAATATCGGCACGTATATTTTGAAAGAAACGTAAGGTGTCGTGACCGATTGCCGTAAAAGCGCTTTTATGAAGACGTCCCCCGGCAAATAAAACATCTACACTGGGATGCGACTCCAATACATTTACAATGGGGAAGCTGTTTGTCACTACCGTAAGATTCAGCTCATGGGGCAAAATACCCGCAATTGCCAGTGCAGTAGTCCCGCCATCAAAAACCACTACCTGACCGGGCTGTAAAAGCGTGACAGCTTTTTTTGCAATTTCCTGTTTTGCCTCGCTTTGATAAGTGAGCCGATCTGAAAAATGATGGGGCGTAGGTGAATTTGGAATGGCGCCACCCCGCACAGCTTTCAAAAGCCCTTGATCAGTTAGTTGCTTAAGGTCCCTTCGAATTGTATACTCGGATACATTCAATTGCTTGCTTAGGGTTTTCAATGTCACTTTCTGATCCTGAGACAATGTTTCGAGGATCTGCCGAAATCGTTCTTCTTTAAACATCGCTTGCAATATTATGTCTTTTTGATCAATAATTTCTACATAGAATAAAATTATTGCAATATCAGGCGCAAAAAATTGCAATATATTGCAAATTATGATTTACTTTATGTCAAAATATTGCAATATGGAGCAAAATAAAATTCAGAAATCTCCCCGCCCCCTATATCTACGGAGTGATGTAACAACTGCTTATAAAGAATTTGCCAAAGCAATTTTTATTGATTCGGCATCACCACACCCGGTATCTCCACGCTTAAACCGGATAGCGGTGGGGTTAATGTTCTTTATGCACGGTCTGTGCTTTGCGAGCTGGGCATCACGCATCCCTACAATCCAGGATAGTCTCAAGCTCTCTGCCTCTTCACTTGGCGGAGTGCTCTTTGCCCTGCCCGTAGGCTTTTTCATTTCCCTCCCACTTGCAGGCTGGCTGGTCAATGCGTTTGGAAGCAGAAGAGTAGTCATCATCGCTTCTATGTTTTATAGCGCTGCCCTGATTTTTATTGGTATCTCTTCAACGACAGTTGCACTTGTTCTCTCATTGCTGGCATTCGGGCTAACCTCCAACTTACTCAACATTGCCATCAATACACAAGCGGTATCAGTTGAGCGATTATACTCTAAAAGGCTGATGGCATCTTTCCATGGACTATGGAGCCTCGCTGGTTTTGTAGGTGCAGCATTTGGAGCGTGGATGATCGCGCAAAGCACCGCCCCTGCGATCCACTATGCCATGATTTCCGCACTGTTTCTATTGCTTACGGTTTCCTGCTCCCGCTTTCTGGTCGTAACAGATGACGTAAATAAGGAAAAAAGACCCGTTTTCGCCATACCCGACAAGCCATTGGTCGGTCTGGGAATAATTGCCTTTTGCTCTATGATGATTGAAGGAGCGATGTTTGACTGGAGCGGTATCTATTTCATAGAAACAGTGAAAGTTGACACCAAATTGACCGGAGTCGGATACAGTACATTCATGATCGCTATGGCTGCCATGAGATTTCTTGCAGATGGTATCTCAGGGAGGTACGGACTGCAGAAAATACTTCAGTTCAGCGGAGTATTGACCACTGTTGGCCTTCTTCTGGCTGTGCTTTTCCCTTCACTCCTACCTGCTATACTCGGATTCTTTTTTATCGGACTGGGCGTATCCTCTGTGGTGCCTATGGTCTATAGTGCGGCGGGAAAATCAAACACCTTATCACCCGGAACTGCATTGACCGCAGTTTCTTCTTTGGGGTTTATGGGACTTCTTATCGGCCCGCCGCTTATAGGTTTGCTGGCTGAGGCTACCAGTTTGAGAATCTCTTTTCTCGCCATCACAACAATGTCAATTGCAGTAGTTGTCCTGTCTTCTCTTATACCATCCAAGACAGGGTCTGATTAAGAGGATAAGTGTGCCTAATGGATCTGGTGTTTACCTAATCGTGAAAGCAGGGGGGATTTATGGTTTGTGCTAACCAGGGACTTTTTCAGCATGCTTCAATTAGACAGGGTTGTCTTTCAGATTCTTTACAGGATCAATACCTCGGTTATACTTTTCACGTAAGCGCTGTTCGAATCCCTGGAAATGGAAAAGCAAAGACTGTTTGGCTTTAGTCCATCGCTTGCTAATGTCACTGAATGATTAACATTAGGCAGCAACCGGAAAACTTTAATGTGTTGGAACCACTTCAATTTTCTCCATTATGGAATTCCCCTGCTGATCCGTAGCAGTCAGCAAGTAGCCTCCGGGAGCTATTACTATTGCCAGTTCGTGAAAAGTTTTTGTTGTTCCTATAAAAGTCTCGTCGAGGTACCAATAGACGTTGGTGTCAGGATTGCGGTGAGCAAGCCTAAATACGACATCATTAACGGTTTCATCAAAATCCTTGGGCAAAATCACCTGTTGATTTCTACGAGGATAGATAAATGCCATCAGCGGCTCATCTTCTGCAACACAGTCAGGAGCCAGAGGCGGCATTTGTTTATACTGCGGGTTGACTGAAGCAAAATAATAAGCCATCACCGGAGGTAAATCAAACCAATTGACGGCCTGCATATCCTCCATTGGATAGCAGGAAGAATTGACCCGGTAAGTTCCTGAGGCATTCAAAAACACCGGCTTATGGTAGGGACAAGAAGCCGTTTTGATACCCTGGGCCGGTAACCATTCCGTAGTAGTGGCATCACAATATAATCCCGCGCGATGCCCACTGAGGGGACATACTTCATCCTGCACCAAATCATCATAGGGCATATCGAACCACAGTTTTTTGACAGGCAATTCCTTTAATACATCAAATAAGACAGGAGCGGCTGCCAGAACTCCCGTTAGCCCGGGACGTCCTTCTCCATCCGCATTGCCGACCCAGACACCGATTGCGTAATCAGGAGTGGTCCCCACAGCCCAGGCATCTTTGAATCCATAGCTTGTTCCCGTTTTCCAGGCAATAGGTCTGGCATCTTGATAGAATCCCCAGGATTCATCCGCATTGGGACGGTTGGTCTCCCGAAGACTCTCAAATGTTTTATAAATTGCACCGGCTCCAAGCACCGGAGGATCAAACTGTAATTTACCGAAATCCACCTCTTGTCCCAGCTCATAGATGGGAGCCATAAACTCATCAGTTCTATATTGACCGGAATTAACAGTATATTCATTCAGCGTGGAAGCTAATCCTGCATAAACCTTTGTCACATCCAGCAGGCTGCTCTCCGCTCCTCCAAGTATCAGGGTAAGCCCGTAGTGGTCAGCAGGCTTAGTCACATGGCCCAGTTTCATTTTTTTCAGCTGATTATAAAATCGCTGCAGTCCATAGTTCTGCAATAGTCTCACGGCAGGTACATTCAAGGATCGGCTTAATGCACTGCCCGCACTGACGGCACCATGGAATTTCTTGTCGAAGTTTTGCGGGCTGTATCCATTGATCGAGGTAGGCACATCTGCAAGTAGTGTCTGCGGTAGCAGTTCTCCCGCATGCATCGCAGAAGCAAACAGCAGAGGCTTCAGAATGCTCCCTGTACTTCTGGGTTTATCGACTATATCTACATATTTCCCATGCTCGGTTTCTGTTGGGCTATTGCCCACATACCCAATGATCTGCCGGGTATGTACGTCAAGGACCACGATGGATAAGTTGTGGATCTGGTTTTGTTTCAGGCGGTAGTGATGATCTTGGGCAATCTGATTTAGCTTGGATTGCAGCAGTGAGTTCAATGTGGATTTTACCCGTTGTCCTTCACGCTTTTGCCTTACTTTTTCAGTAAAGTGCTCTGCTGCATCAGGTAAAGCCAAAGGTTTGCCCGGCAGGGGCTCTAACAATGCCAACTCATACGTCATCTCATCAATCACTCCCTTTTGATGAAGCTTGAGAAGTAGTCTATCTCTTTTTCCCCTGAGCAAAATCTCATTTTTCCCGGGGTAAATCAATGCAGGGGCATTAGGAAGGACAGCCAAAGCAGCGCTTTGCCCCCAGCTCAGATCTTGCGAAGACGTCCCAAAATACCGCCATGCTGCAGCCTCCAACCCAACCACATTTCCTCCAAAAGGTGCGTGTGAAGCATACAGGTTAAGAATCTCTCTTTTGCTATACCCTGCTTCCAGCCTAGTGGCCTGGATAAGCTCCAGTAGTTTTTCGAAATAAGTCCGCTTTTTATTTTTCCGGGAGAGTCTGATTACCTGCTGTGTCAGGGTGCTTGCCCCCCTGCGTTGGCCTCGGGTCAGGTTATCAAGAATTGCTTTCGCCATAGCCACCGGATTGAAGCCGGGATGGCGAAAGAAATACTCGTCTTCAAAATACCGGATAGCATACTCAAACCGCTGCGGGACAGAATCCTGAGCAGGAAAACGCCATTGTCCGTCCATAGCGATACGTGCACCTAGAAGCTCTCCCTCACGGCTTTCCACCACAGTGGACATAGGGTCATCAAAAATCGGTTTAGGCAGAGAAAAAAACCAAACCAGAAAAATCAGCAGCCCCAGTAAAACTTTTACTTTGTGTTTTACCAGGACGGCTTTTATCTGTTCCTTTTTCCGGATCATTTACTTTTCCACAACGACCCATTGGCCTTTGGTTCTGGCAAAATACGTATTATCATACATTCCTTCTGCCTGGGAACCCGGCAAATAATAGCTCCCCAAATAAGAAGCGTTCAATTTGACAGTAAATATCCTGCTCTCCTTGCTGTTGAGATCAAAATAGAAATAAACCCGATCATCACGGATATCGGTATAACTGGCATTGCCCATAGCTCCCCCGCCCATCTCAGTGAAACTGGTATTGACGATCTCCCAGCCACTTGGGAATAACTGCGATAAGGCCACATTAGCTATAAAATCAGCCGACGTATTTTCCACTCGGATTTGTGCGGTGATCTGAGATCCCTGTCTGAGAGAAGCTGGGTCCAGCTTCTTCCCTTCTCCATCGAAATAGGTAGCTACAACCTGTAAGTTGCGGCGCTCATCCAGCTCCTCTCCCACAGGAAGTTTTCCGGATTGGATCAGCCGTACATAGACAAGATTATCCTTGGCGTTTTTGACCATGACTGTATTTTCCCCCAGGGAAGTTGCCAGCTCCCGCTGCGAGATTGCCTGATGTGTCTTTACCGTAGCCGTTTTACCGTTTTGCTTGAAACTGACTTCAAGCTCCTTTCCCCCATTTTTCTCTACCATCTTGGACAGCGCAATCAGCGCATAAGAAGTCTCTTGTGTGCTGAACCATCTGGAAGAGGAAAGATCTTTTGCCAAGGAAGTAGCCAAATCCCGCTGTTTTGCCTCACCTAGCATCACCATGGTTTCCAATGCCAACGCACGGTTTCTGAAAGGAGAACCATAGGTATAGTAATCATAAGTGGACGGCTGGAAATCAACCACAGCAGTAGCGATCAGTTCTTTGGCTACACGCTGCTGACCAGCCAGTGAGTATGCGGCTGCCAGCCTCCATTTCGCATCATTGCCCAATTTATCAGTCTCCCGCAACCGGTTCATCGCCGCAAGCTCCGGCTCACCTGCCAAAGCCAAGGTATAAAGTCGGTACGCCTGAATGAGGGTAGTGTTGTAAGGCTTGCTCGTTGTCCGCCATTGTCTGGCAGCAAGCTGCTGAAAACGCAGCCAGCTGCTTAAGAAAGTCAATGGTAAAGCATAGCCTTTACGCTTTGCTTCCAGCATGAAATGCCCCACATAGTTGGTACTCCATTCATCTGCCTCCCGGGCCCCAGGCCAGTAGCCCAATCCCCCATCAGGGTTTTGGTACGTACTTATCTTACGGATAGCAGCTTCCACATTTTTTTGGATCTGCTGCTTCCGGTCCAGGGTCACATCAAATATATCTGCAAGAAACAACTGTGGGAACGCAGCAGAAGTGGTCTGCTCCACGCAGCCATGAGGGTATTGAATCAGATACTGCATCCTTCTGGTGAAATCCATCGGGGGAAGAGTTGAAAATTCGAGGAAAGCGGCATTGCTGCCTTCCTCCCCAAACGTGCTGAATGAGAAGGTCTGGGTCGCATTGGGCTCCAGGTTCAGATCTTTTACAGAATGGGTAACCGGATTTGGATTTTCCACATCTATTTCCACCTGATAACTGGCCTCTTCACCAGATCCTGAAGCACTTATTTCAACCGTCTGGATTCCGGTATCATTAACCTCATAGTCAAAATTCACGATTTGCTCACCCGGAGCAGAGAAGCTTACTGTCTTGCTGTTTCCTCCAATGGCTTTCAGGCCTTTTGAGGTTTTGACAGTTATTTTCGCCTTTTTCACATTATTCTCCATAGCAAAAACGGTCACAGGCAAGGTTACCTTTTCCCCGGGTGAAAGCTTCCGGGGTAAGGAAGCCAAAACCATGAGCGGTTTTCTTACAGGTAAAGTTTTGTCCGCCGACCCATAAGCAGCTATGGAATTGTCTGCCGCCACTACCATAGCCCGCACCGAACCGACATAATTTGGCATCCTCAAAGTATGTGAAACCTTCTCTCCCGCCTTCAGCGTAAAGGGACCCAAAAAAGTGACTACCGGCTTAAACCGGTCAGCTTTCCGATTCTTAGCTCCGGCGGCATCGTCACTTCCTCCTATGGCATAGATATTTTCCACACTTCCTGAATAGGCCCCGATCACATCATCATACATATCGAAGGTTTTCACCCCAAGAGCTTCTTTGGTATAAAATGCATTGTGGATCTCAGGGGTTTTGAAGCGTGTCAAGTCCAACAATCCTTCATCAACTACAGCAATGGTATAGCTCATTGGCTTTCGGTTTTGCTCGGAAACCTTAACCACATAATTTTCCTCAGGCTTCAGCACCTGCGGCAGTTCAAGCACGGGAGACAGCACCGTGGAAGGATCCTCTACTAAAATGGGGATAACCCCATAAAGACGTATTGGAAGGTCATTGGCTGTTTGCTCATGGGGCTGGAGCAATGAAATATTCACAAAGATATTCGGAGCCATTTCTTTAGTGATTTCCAGCGTAGTTTGGGTTTCTCCCTGTTGGGTTTCTACCCATTTGGTCTCAAGGACTTCCGTGCCGTTTTCGATGCTCAGTAATGCCCGTCCTGCAGCTCCTGAAGGAAATTTAATGACTGCTTTATCCCCTACATTGTATTTTTCTTTGTCAGCTGAGAATATCAGCATCTTAGCACTTTCCGCATCATCAGTACCCGCACTTGCCCACCAATTTCTATAGAAATAGGTTACCCGACCGGTGGCATGCCCACTCGTAGGATCTATGACCCTAATAAGGTATCGCCCACTCTCTTCCTCCGGAATAGATAAGTCAAAATTTGCCTTTCCTGTAGCATCGGTACTGACATTGATGTCTTTGAATGGTGTGTGTAAACTGGCATTTTCATAGGTCGAGAGGTTATCACCTCCACGGCTCCACCACCAGCGCCACTCAATACGGTAGACCTTAACCTGCAAATCGCGATTACCCGCAGGTTTGCCATGTTCATCCACAGAGACTACTTCAAATCGGGTATTCTCATCTGTGAAATACGATCCATAACCTTGTGTTTTTGGCGATTTAAGACCCACAAAATGGCTAAAAGGAGCAATGTCTTTAGTAAACACGTCCAACGAAAAATCACCTCCTCCCTCAAACACTTTGGTAAGGATGCTGGCCCGGAGCATTCCCGGGGCATTTTTGTTAAGTTCCAACTCCTTGAAAATGGAAATCTTACCGGCAGCATCCACTTTGCCTTTTAAGATAGAGACTTCTGTTTCTTCAAAATTCCTGATGGGGTCTGTAAATATATAATTCGGAAAATCCTTAAAGGCAGTCGATGTACTTCTGATCGTTGCCTCCATTTCTATATCCAGATTTTTGGCTATGGCACCATGCAGCCAGTTTACCGTAGCAGTTCCTTTGATAGGCTTTGCTGCTGAAAGCACTTCTTCATCAAAATCCAGGTTGATTTTCAATCGGTTAGGCTTGACGGTTGCCACCCGCAGCAGCTCTGTGAAATTAGCCCCTCCTACATGAACCGTTGCTCTCCAGTTACCGGTGGGCGAATCCGTCTCTGTACTGATGGGAAAGTAATAAAGATTCGATTCAGAGCCCTGCGACACAGTTTTCTGCACGATTTTACCCTGGGCATCCGAGACCTCCAGTGTCACGGGATGTCCTGCAGGCAAAGGATTCCCCAAGTCATTCAGCGCAAATGTCAAGTGGATTGTATCTCCCGGTCTATGGACACCGCGGTCTTTATAGATATATCCCTTGAGGCCTTTTTGGAGCTCTTTTCCGGAGATATCAAAATTACTAAGGGACAACATATTCCCGTCGTCCAGTTTTAAATATGCATAGTTGTTGTTCTTCTGAGCCACTGCAAATGCAATATGCTGCTTCTCCTCATGCGTGACCATACCGTCCGCTTCCGTGGTCAGTTCACGGATGAGCTGCTTCTGAAAGTTGTACAGGGAAATCTTCACACCTCCCTCAGGATTGGTTGTCAGGAGATTTGTCGTAATAAAACGATAGGTTTTATTACCGCCACTCTTGGCGATGAATCCCAGATCCGAACCGAGCACGTTGGTAGACAACACTCTTTCTTCATTGTAATAGGCCGCATGGCATGGATTATCCCGCTGTTCCCAATTGTATGAATAAGTCCTCCAGCGGTAAATTTTATTGTTCCAGTACTGCTCTTCCCGCTCTTCTTCATCCAAATCCTGAGAGGGGCTATCATATTCATCGTAATAATAATCATCCTCGAACTCATCAGAAACAGTACTGTCCACTGTCTGCTCACAATTGTAGGCGGTATGTTCTTTTTTAAAGCTCAACTCCACCCGGTATATAGCTCCGGGGTCAGCCTTAAAATATTCTGACAGGTTTAACCCATAGGCTTTCCAGACCCCATCATTACCCAGCTCGGTACTTTCAAGCTGAATGGTTTTCTTGGCAATTCTTCTGCCTACTGTATTCAGATTGTAGGAGGATTGATCACCGAGATTGGAGGTCTGCAGGTACTGTAGTATGTTGTTTTGGAAGATTTTAATAATCCGTACTTCCACCGAGTTGAGATTAACCGCTTCAAAATAAAAGGGAGTAGAAGCCGAACCGGGAAGAATTGCCCCTTTGGAAACAGCTCTCAATGCCGGCTTCAATTGCTCGAAAGCAATCAGCTCAGAAAAGTTTTTTTTCAGTTTATAGCCATAGATACTGGAAATCCCTTCAAAAATCTCCACGGGTACGGCTCCTGTGATCCTCTCTTCCGGATAGACACTGAGCACATTTCCATTCACTTCAAACCTCAGGTTATTTCTGCCCTGTATGCTGACCAGTCCGTTGAAGTTTTGGTTTTCCACCAAAGGATCCGAAAAGTTGATCTTCAGAAAAGTCCCCTGTACCATAGAGGAGCTTACAGATAAAATAGAGAAGTTGCTTTTGCCCGGAATAGGAAAAACAGCTTCTCCGTTGTTTTTGGAT
Organism: Algoriphagus resistens; assembly: GCF_001442615.1. GTDB lineage: Bacteria > Bacteroidota > Bacteroidia > Cytophagales > Cyclobacteriaceae > Algoriphagus > Algoriphagus resistens. Next base: position 13,434 of record NZ_LMXN01000022.1, read on the forward strand.
TTGATGGACTTCCCGTCCCAAGTGATAAGAAGCTCCGAGTCTTCATTGAAACGTTTGATGCTGTCAATAACAAAGCTGAAGTGTCTTGCAGCAGGAAGAGCTTCAGTAAATCTGACTTTGAGGTTTTGTTTGTTTTGACTTGCCCATATAATCCCGGCAGCTTCTTCTTTGGTGAGGATATCATTGGACTCCAATGTACCGTTGATATATTGCCAATCCTGTGAGTAAGACTGAAGATCCTCTGTCTTGATTTTGAAATTTGGCGTAAGCGTCTTGAAGCTAAAAGAAAATGTTCTAAAATCCTTGCTAAGATCATCATAGAGCTTGTCGAGTTTAAGGGTGACAAAATATTCTGTGTCGGCCTTCAGTTTTTCATCAGGTACAAACATCAGGTTTGTGCCATTCTCTATCACCAGTTTCCCTGATGTTTTAGGAGAGATTTTCAGGTAATCAGCAGGCAACTCCTGTGTCAGATCATATTGATCCAGTGGTTTGACCAGTTCAATTACAATGGGGTCTATCACAGATTGTCTTCCTGAAGTATGGTGCCGAATGTACTCTCTGAATCTATAGAGACTATCCCCTTCACTGCTTGAATCACCGGCTCCGCAAGAAAATATGCCAGCTATAACTGCTGCAAAAATCAAAAACGTAACTATTCTTTTCATCTGTTTATAATAGTTTTTCAAAGGTCATATGGAATCTCGCATGCATTATAATCATCCCAGTGTGTGACTCTTGAGTCATGCTCGATTTCATCTGATTATAATTTGCTTTTTAAAGTCCATATGGAATCTCGCATGGTAGATAATCATCTCTCTGTGTGCTGCCTGCAACATGCTCGATTTCATATGATTTTAAGTTGCTCATAAAAGCCACATGGAATCTTTTACGATTAAAATAATCATTGCCCATTGAGATTTAATGATGGTTTTAACCGTGTCGATTTCATGTGTTTATAATTGATTTTTTATCACATGGAATCTAGCATTATGGATAATCATCCCTCTGTTGTCGTTTTCGAAATGCTCGAGTTCATATAATTTAGACTTTCATGAATCCTGCCTGTTGAAATTTTTAGATCTCAACTTCATTTTTTTCCCCATAGCCTTGATCAGGGGCCTTCTTTTAAAATGGGCTTATCCTCAGGATCTAAAAGCAACTAAATTAAAACTAAAAACAATCAGAATATAGGTTTATGATTAATCAATTTGTACGATAAGCTTTTTTAACGTTCTTCACCATTGCCTATCCACATCGGCTCAGTCTGTCCTGCCCAAACAAAACCGGCTTTTTTTAGAAGTCAACCGTCTCGCTGTCTACGGTTTCAGAAAGTTCGGCTGAACCGCTACTATGCTTGAAAATTTTGTATTACACCGGATTTTTATTGCCATTGCCCCACTTAACGCCAGCCCAATTCCGGTGCCACATAACTTAAAATTGATTCGAGCACATGAACATTGTATCTTACACCCAATGTATTGGGAATGGTCAATAATATAGTATCAGCCTCCTGAATAGCTTCATCTTGGGCAAGTTCTTTGATCAATTGTTGCGGTTCGGCAGCATAACTTCTACCGAAAATTGCGCGCTTATCGGCTTCTATCATTCCGATCTTATCGGTTCTGTCTGCTTCGCGTCCGAAATAATAGTTATCCTGATCGTTGACCAATGCAAAAACAGATCGGCTCACCGAAACCCTCGGTTCGCGTTGATGTCCCGCTTTTTTCCAGGCTTCTTTGTAGGCTCTGATCTGTTCTGCTTGCTGAATGTGAAACGGTTTTCCGCTCTCGTCGTATTTCAGTGTAGAACTCTGCAGGTTCATGCCGATTTCCGCCGCCCAGACAGCGGTAGCATCCGAAGCAGAACCCCACCAAATACGCTCGCGCAACCCTTCTGAATGCGGCTCTACCCTCAATAATCCGGGTGGATTCGGAAACATGGGGTTCGGGTTAGGCTGCGCAAAACCAACTCCTCTTAGTTTTTCAAAAAATTCCAATGCTTTCCTTCTTCCCATATCGGAATCGGTTTCATCTTCTTCCAAACCGTAGCCGAAATACTTCCAACCATCAATTACCTGCTCCGGGGAACCTCTGCTGACGCCTAACTGCAATCGCCCTTCAGAAATCAAATCTGCAGCTCCTGCATTTTCCACCATATACAGTGGATTTTCATAGCGCATATCGATAACGCCAGTGCCAATTTCAATTTTTTGGGTTTTAGCCCCTATAGCAGCCAATAAAGGAAACGGTGAAGCCAATTGTTGGGCAAAATGATGCACGCGAAAATACGCCCCATCAATTCCGATTTCTTCGGCTGCCACTGCCAGATCAATGGACTGAAGCAGGGTATCACTTGCTGTATTTGCCTGATAGGAAGGATGATTCGCCCAATGACCAAAGGATAGAAATCCTATTTTTTTCATGTGTTTATAATTGTTTTAAATGGTCAGATGGAATCTCGCATGCATTATAATCATCCCAGTGTGTGACGTTTTCGTCCTGCTCGATTTCATCTTTTGCTTTTCTTAAATACCTGTTCGGTAGTGTAAAATGCCTATATAATAAAGCTGTCAAACATGTTTTTATCAAAATCTGTTCAGCTACCTGCATTTAATATCAAAACAATTAACTAGTATTTGCGTCTCCCATTTACCTAAATACATCCTTGATTTCAGCTATGAGTGAAAAAGACTCCTCAGGAGTTAACAGCTGCCATCATTCTCTTTCAAATCAAGAAATAAATTAAATTCAGCACTTTTTGGATGTAAGCTTAGGATATTCCACTGCTAACCGTTTGTTGAGTTCATTTTTCCTACAACTCAACAAACTGCAGATTGCTACCATCGGCAGATTTAAACGAGTAAGACAGAATGGGAATCTTTAGTTCATAGATTAGTATTTATAAATGGAATGCCCATTACAAAAAAAAACTAAGTTATTAATTTATTCTGATTTTTATACCTGTTACTTTCTAAAAATGCGTTTCCTAATAAAATATAAACCATTTCAATTCATTATGTAAACCACCCATTAGGATTTAATTAAATGATCTCCTGAATTCAAGGGGAGACATTTCCATCTTGGTTTTGAATAGTCTGCTGAAAGATTGTGAGTAGTCAAACCCAAGCTGATAGGCAATTTCGCTTACCGACAGATTGGTAGTGGAAAGCAAATCCTTAGCTTTTTCGATTAATTTATCCTGAATGAGTTGCTGGGCATTTCTGCCGGAATGTAAACGAAGCAGGTCACTTAGATAATTTGGGGACAGATTGACCTGTCCAGCCAATGACTGAACACTGGGAATACCACTTGTCAGCGGATTACCCTGGCTCAGATAATCATCGAGATAGGCTTCCACCTGAGCTAAGACATCATGATTTACTACCTTGCGGGTAATAAACTGGCGTTTGTAAAAGCGGTTTGAGAAATTAAGCAGAAGTGCAATCTGGGAAATCACCACATCCTGACTGAAATCATCAATACGGCTGTTCAGCTCAGTCTCAATCATGTTGAACAGCGAGACAATGGTGTCTTTTTCCTCCTGCGAAAGGAGCAATGCCTCCCGGGTAGAATAGGAAAAGAAGCCATACTGTTTGATTTCCTGGGCCAGTGGATAACCAAGCAGGAAATCCGGATGGATTATCAAGGTCATCAATGAACACTCAGCAGGAGTTGGCTCATCTTCATCACTCCCTACAATCTGATGAGGTGAGGCGAAGAGCATTCCTCCCTCATTGAAATCATAATATCCCTGACCATATTTCACCCGGGAACTTAGTCTGGGATTGAACGAGATCTTATAGAAATTCAATACATGGGTTCCTCCGGGTGTCCTGATATTCTCGCCCATCACTCCTGAGATCAGGCTGATCAGTGGATGCTTAGGCTCAGGCAGGCCAAAGGCTCTGTGTGCTTCGGCAATAGAATCAAATTTGAGATGGGCGGGGTCTTTTTTCATATCCAGACAACAAGGTAGGGATGGCCTGATCTGATAATCTGCCGGCCATCCTCCTCAAATTTAGTGTATAACATTAATTCCCTGTGCAGCTGTGGATAATTCATCCCACTCCTCCCATTCTTCCAGCCGTTCCTTGTATGCAGCTTTAACCCCCGATAAATTATGACTGCCCAGGTTAAATCTCAGCGGTGGGTTTTCTGAATCGACCATGGAGAAAAGTGCATCAGGAGTAGCCTCCGGATTTCCCCGCTCCATGGTGCTGAGTTCTTCAAAAAAATTCTCTTTAAAACCGGCATATATTTCCATTCCTTCAGCAAACTTTAAGGACTGCTGGCTCCCAAATTCTGTGGCATAGGCACCCGGCTCTACGATGGTCACCTTAATATTGAATTGGGCTATTTCGGTGGCCAGGCTTTCATGGATGGATTCAAAAGCCCACTTGGATGAGCAATAATAGCCTATCACCGGAAACGTGATGTGCCCCAAGTTGCTCGATGTGCCCAGAATATGTCCATAACCCTGCTTTCTTAACAGTGGCAATGCAGCCTTAATTACTGACAGTGACCCAAAAATATTGGTTTCGTAAAGCGCCCGGACATCGTCTGGATCGGATTCCTCAATGGTTCCTACCAGAGAATATCCCGCATTGTTAAAAACTATATCCACCCTGCCAAAATAAGCAAATGCACGCTCCATAGCCACCTCCACCTGCTCAGGCCTGGTCACATCCAAGGATAAAAGCAACACATTATCCCCGTAGCGCTCTTTAAAATCCGCGATGCTTTCCATATTTCGTGCAGTGGCTGCCACTTGATCGCCCCGCTTTAAAGCAGCTTCAGTCCATACCCGTCCAAATCCTCTGGAAGTACCGGTAATGAACCACACTTTTGATTTCTTTTCAATTTGTGATGTCATCGTTTTCATGTTTATCGTACCCTACAAAGGTCTGACCGAGGAAACTGAAGTTTGTAACCCAAACAGGGGGAACTGTAACCAAATCGAGGGCAAGGATACAATGGGCAGTTGCAAATGGAAGGAAATTGTTTTGTCCCCTATCCCATGCATTTTAAAATTAGCTATGCAGAAACTACAACTCATGATCTCAGTTACTTCACATAAAGCACATAACTAAGCAGATTTTAAACCTGAACAGAAATCCATACATTATTATAAGTCAAACATTTTATAAGTCGTCATTAAAAAATCTTCCGTGAACCCCAACTTCAGGTACATATTTTTCCCCATACTTGAGGATTGAAGTGTAGCCCACTTGATATTATGGTGAAGGGCGTTATTTATCAGAATCCCCATAGTTTCTTCGGCAAAACCCTGTTTTCTAAATTGGGGAAGAATACCCAACCCATGTATCCCGATTACGTTTTCCGTCGGGTATACGATTACCGTACCTATGGGATGCTCGTCTAGGTAAATGAGGTAATAAAGTATACTGCCCTTGGTTTTTAAAAGTGTTGCTGCCGAAATGGTATAGCCAAAACTCTTTGGGTAAATTTCCGACCAAAGCCGGGCATCATGTTCTGAGTCCACTCTCCTTAAACGGATGCGGCCGAGGGATTTAAATTCCTGCTCAAGTCTTAATGACATTCCAATTTGCCCGCTCTTTTTCACAAATCCTTCGGCTTCCATAGCCGATTGAAAAGTGTCGCTCTCTTTCCCCCAATAACTCACCGATAATGGTACAGATGTGCTTCGGACGGTTTCAATTGCCGCTTTCAGAGTTTCCTTTTTATAACCCTCCCCATGAAACCAAAGCCGGTTGGGCCATTCGGAACCCGGTACCTGACAATAGCTAAATCCCTTCCCACCAGTCATGTTCTGAAAGGAATCCCCAACGGTTTCCCATAAAGAAACAAGGTTGTTTATGTTTACCTTATTGATGTCCATTATTTTAGATTTATTAAGAATATTCCCACAATCATTGCCAATACCCCCATTAGCTTTTTAAAGGTTATGGGATCTCCGGGAAGGTTCAACCAACCGAAATGTCCCGCCACCACAGAAAACAAAAGCTGCCCGCAAAGCCCCATGGTTATCATTTTGGTAATTCCGATTTTGGGAATTAGGAAATAATAGAAAGTAATGCCCGTGACACTGAACAGCCCTCCAATAAACCATAGGTACCAGGGTACTTGCCTGGCGTTCTGAAGATTGATTCCTTCTTTCGAGAAAACAACTACAAAAGCGGTAGCCAGCAAAGCCCCTGTGGCATAGGTGCAGGCAGAGGCCAATATAGGTTTTTTAAGTAGTGCACCCAATTGGGCACTAAAACCCGATTGCACAGCCAGCAACACCCCGGCAATCAGCGCAAATGCGGATAGTAAAGATTGATTCATAAATTCACGGCATTGTGAGTTTTCACTTTAGTAATTCTTGTAAGAACAAAAGCATATGTTGCCAAGCCCGGTTGGCCATCTGTTTGTTATAGTCCACTGACTGCGGATTGGTAAAGGAATGCCTGCAATGGCCGTAGCAGAGCAGTTGCCAGTCGGAATTGGATTCGTTCATTTCGACGATAAGCTTATCAAGGTCGTCCTTCCTTACCGTTTGATCATTGGCAGGATGCTGTATCAACACCTTGGCATGTATGGGATAGTTCTTCCTTTCGGGATCTTTATACAGTCCTCCATGGACACATATCGCCCCGGCTACCGGAAAATTCCCCCGGAGGGTTTCCAGTGCCCCCGTTCCGCCAAAGCAATATCCGATGACTGCTATTTTATTTGGAATGGTACCGCATTTGGCAAGTTGGTTCAATGCAAGGGAAATCCTTCTTTGGTAAACCCTAAAATTTTGTTTGAACCAAGAGGCGCTTTTAAAGGCTTCATCACGACTTTTAGGAGTGTTTCCTTCCCCATAAATATCAGCAATGAAGGCGATGTAACCTTCCTTTTCCAGATTCAGGGCTGCATTGGCCGCTTCCTCATCTATGCCATATATAGCGGGCAGAATAAGGACAGCCGGCAGGGATTTTCCTGCATTTTTGGTTATAAAGCCATTCAGTTTTTGACTTGCATCATGATATGAAACAGAGTCTAAGCGTTTTGAAACGTTCATAATCTTTGCCTTTTTTATAAGACAAAGTAAATGACCCTGACAGGTTTGGTCCTTTACATAGGTTGAGTGGGGCTATTTTTTTTAAGGCTTTTACGGATACGGCTCAACTGCGTAGGGGTTATGCCGAGGTGTGAAGCAATGTGCTGCAAAGGGATTCTTTGATCGATTCCGGGATTTGCGGCAAGAAGCTTTTCATACCGTTCAGTGGCATCTTCCATAACTATTGAAATCTCCCTTTGCTCCTTGTCTATCACCCAGTTTTTTTCAAGATAAGCTATGTAGAAATTAATAAGCTCTTCATTACTGTAAATCAATTCTTTGTATCTACGGTAATCAAGGCTTATCAATAAACTGTCCTCAATAGCCTGCAGGGTAAATTTTGAAGGGATTTTCAATAAGGCGGAAACTTTGGAACCGGCAAACTGCTTTTCCAAAAAGATGTTTTTGTTGTAGGTGTTGCCTTGCTCATCTACAAAATAGGCTATTACTGCGCCTTTACATATAAAATACAGCTGTTTCGAAATTTGCCCAATGTCCAAAAGTATTTCATCTTTTTTGATGGTTTTGAACTTAATGAGGTCTTTTAACTGATGAAATGCCTTGTCTGAAACAGGGTAATAACCCCGAACAGTTTCTTTGAATTCAGTGATATACTTTTCTCCGGTCATCCGTATTATGCTCAAGCGATTTTAATATTACCCAAAACGATTTATTAATGGTGAATTTTCTCGCCTCAGGGTAAATTTAAATTTTTAATCAATAAGTCCATATGTTTATACATATTGCCTTTTTATCTTTGATATGCAAATCCTGCGAATTAATATTGAAGGGCAAGCCTATCAAAATAATCCTACAACTATTTAAAATTCAGGGAAAGTTCTTCAGGAATTCGGACAGTGGAGCATCCTGCATTCATCATTAAACCAGACTAATCCATGAGAAAAATCATAGGTTCAAGTTTTTTACTTTTCAGCACCCTTTTAACTACGCTTTCTGCCCAAGAACCCGTTAAATCCGTTGACCCCTTGATTGGCACCGCCCACGCAAGATATTTTCATTTTGCTCCCGGGGCTATGCCTTTTGGTATGGCCAAGCCTGCCCCATCCACCAATGGTAGCTTGGGAAATAAAAGTGGATGGGAAGCCACCGGATACGATTACCGGGATAGTTCTATAGAGAATTTCCCAAATTTTCATGAGTTCCAGATAGGTGGGGTAGCGCTCATGGCTACCACAGGTGCACTGCAGACCGTTCCCGGAATAGCTGAAGATCCGAGCTCAGGATATCGCTCAAGGTTTGACAGGAAAGATGAAGTTGCCGAAGCAGGATATTATAGCGTCCTTTTGAAAGATTATGGAATAAAGGCCGAACTCACTGCTACTGAAAGGGTTGCTTTTCATCGCTATACATTCCCAAAAAGCGAGCAGTCCCATATTCTTTTTGATATAGGAAATATGATGGGTGAGAGTGGAAAAGTGAAGGATGCCGAAGTCAAAATCAATCCTGACGGGACAGTTGAGGGCTATGTGATTACTGCTCCGGTGTACGTCGAGAAGTATCAGACAGGAGCGGATATCAGCATGTATTTCTATGCGGTACCCAGCAAACAGAGCCAGAAGTTCGGAGTATTCAAAGGAGATCAGATTACAAATGATGCAACCGGTGTTAATGGAATTTCAAGTGGTGCATTTTTCACGTATTCTACTAAAAAGAATGAGGCAATTGAGCTAAAGATCGGCTTATCCTATACTTCTGTGGATGCTGCTAAAGCAAATTATCTCTCGGAGGCAGAAGGTTTGGATTTCGATACCGCCAAGAGTAGAAACCAACAGGCCTGGAATTCAATGTTGGGAAGAATAAAAGTGGAAGGCGGAAAAAAAGAGAACAGAACGAAGTTTTATACCGGGCTTTATCATGCCCTGCTGGGAAGAGGATTGGCCAGTGATATTACGGGAACATATCCTAAAAATGACGGTTCTGTAGGTCAGATCGTATTGGATAAAAATGGCAGGCCCATTCACCATCATTATAATACGGATGCGATATGGGGGGCATTTTGGAATCTGACGCAAGTCTGGGCAATTGCCTATCCTGAATATCTTTCCGAATTTATCAATTCCCAATTGCTGGTTTATAAGGATTCCGGTTGGCTGGCAGATGGAATTGCCAACAGCAAATATGTATCCGGTGTAGGGACCAATTTTGTGAGTCTGGTAATAGCAAGTGCCTACCTTCAGGGTATCAGGGATTTTGATGTGGATCTCGGTTATGAAGCTGCTTTAAAAAATGAACTGGAGGGAAAGGATAGACCCCGGGGTGCGGGAAAACTGGACGTAGATAGATTTGTCCAAAATGGCTATGTCGCCCATATCGATGAATCAGACAATGAGATTCATGAATCATGGATGTTCTCAGCTTCACATACCTTGGAATATTCTTTTAGCTCATATGCGGTCGGACAATTTGCAAAGGCTTTAGGAAAGAGTGAAGATTACGAAAAGCTCAATAAACTCGCCAATGGATGGAAGCATTTATTCGATCCGCAGCTCAAATTAATCCGTCCAAAATTAGAGGATGGTACTTTTATTGGAAACTTTAAACCAAGCCAGGCGTGGCGTGGATTTCAGGAAGGCAATTCTTATCAATATACTTTTTATGTGCCCCATGATGCCAAAGGGTTAATTGATCTCATAGGTAAGGATGAGTTCAATACAAGATTGGACAGTATATTTATTAAAGCTGAACCCTTAGAATTTGGTGGTGGAAAGACTATTGATGCATTCAGTGGTCTGGAAGGTATGTACAATCAGGGAAATCAACCGAATCTACACGTGGCCTGGCTGTTCAATTATTCTGGAAAACCATCCTTAACACAGAAATGGGTCCGGGAAATCTGCAATAAATTTTATGGAACTGAAGGAGTTCACGGGTATGGATATGGACAGGATGAGGATCAGGGACAGTTAGGTGCATGGTATGTTTTGGGAGCAATAGGGCTATTTGATGTGGCCGGACTTACAAAACCAGAGGCAAAAATGGGATTATCCTCCCCGTTATTTGATAAAATAACCATCACTTTGAACCCCAAATACTATCAAGGCAAAGAGTTTGTGATCAAGAAAAAATCCGGTAAAGCTACGGGCACATTTATAGAGAAAATTATGCTGAACAATAAAGAAGTACACGAACCTTTCATTCCATTGAACGCCATCACTTCGGGAGGGCAACTGGAATTGGAAATGGGAAATGCGGCAAAAGATTCTTATAACTGATTTCCGCCTCGATCCTGGCTATAGACTAGGTAGAAACAATTTTATCCTAAAAGGAAAAAAGCAAAATGCCCCTCAAAAGTGGCATTTTGCTTTTTATGCATATCCGCTTTTCCGCCGGTAACAAGACAAAAGCACTATAGGAGTTGGTTAACAATGGCATTCAGGCCAGTTAGGTCACCTGTCTGAGATCTTCTGACAGGGCGAACAAAGAAATTTGGTTACGCGTATAACGGTGGAAAATCATTTTACTTTTTTAAGTAAATCAGCTTCTGCTATACCGTATCCAGCTCCTGCTCAATCTGAGAATGAAAAATTCAGGGCTATTTTTCAAAGCTCAACATACTAAATGGAGCATCTTTAAAAGAACCACTTGCTTCACCCTTTTTTGGTTTGGAGGCATTGGTATTTATTCCGGCTATACTAAAGTTACCGGAAACAGTACCTTCAATTATCCCTCCTTTATTACTTAAAATTTTCAGATCAGAAAAGGTAATTGTGCCACTTTCGGTATGGATATCATCATCTGCCCCTGCCAAGCTGTTCATTCCGCCATCTGGGGAAGTCCCTCCTACCAGTCCATAACCAAGACCTATACAACCTTCCGGATTATTTCCGCAATCCCTCTCTTCCCAAAATGTATGGGGATGGACCAAGTTCGCAGTGAATGCACCCCCCTGTTGGGTTATCAGCTTATCGGAATAAAAGGTAAAGGTGGCAGAGGTGCATTTCCCTTTCGCTTCAGTAAGTAATCCCATACTGATTCCGGTGGTATAAACGCCTTCAGCATCTGTAGGGAGTTGACTGAAGCTGAAATCAACTTCTTCCGGATCCCAGGTGTCAGCAGAGCCGTTATGGGTAAGTTTGTATTCAGCGTTCAGGACCAAATCATATTCCTCGTCGTCTGAAAAATCCTCCTCAATCAAATCCTCCTCTTCGTATTCTTCTTCAGAATTGTTTTTTGAAGTACATGATACCAATACCAGAAGGCATATACATGCCAAATAAGTTAGCTTGATAGTTTTCATTGTTAACAGTAAATAATTTGACTATAAAATTAATAAACAATTCTGAAATCAGAACCCCCGATACCAGACCAAAAAATCACCCTATCTAATACTAAAATCAAGAGGAGAATTGAATTAACAGACTGACTTTAAAAACAATCAATAGTAACGAATCCCTGCTCCTTTTTCTGGAAGTAGGCACAGAAAAATCATCACTTAACTTCCTCATCTGAATACTTGATCAAGAAAGGTCATATGAAATCTCCCATGCATTGTAATCATTCCAGTGTGTGACGCTGGAGTCATGCTCGATTTCATATGATTATAATTTGTCTTTTAAGGGTCATATGGAATCTCGCATGCATTATAATCATTCCTCTGTGTGTTGCCTGCAACATGCTCGATTTCATCTGTTTAAAAATTCTCGGTTAAACTTCAGAATCCACCGCAAGCTTAGCGGCAACTTCGGCAATTAGCGCATGAATTTTTTTGGTATCTCCAACCGGTACCTCTACCTGGTCTTTCCCCAGAGCAATAAACAGTTCGTCGGCCACCTCAGCAGGTGGAATCCCATTTGCCCCTCCTATTTCAGCAGAGAATTCTGTATTGACTAAGGGCGGATATAATTCATATACCTTCAGGTTTTTGTTGCCCTCGAAAGTATCTCTCAAACCTTGCGTGTAGCTATGCAGCGCAGCCTTACTCGCGGAATAAGTCGGCAAATATTGGTTTCCTCTGAAAACTGCAATTGAAGTCACATTTACGATTGCAGCATCTTTTTGCTCCAGAAGATGGGGCAAAAGCAAGGAAGTAAAATGAATTACACTGATATAATTTGTATTGATTTCCTGATAGGCTTTGTCAGCCGCGTTATTAGTTGGGTCGTTGAGGAGGTTCATAAATGCAGCTCCAGCATTGTTAACAATGATATTGACTGCTGGATACTTTTCGGTCAATTCCCTGGCAATTCGAGCACGCTCAGATTCCAAAGACAAATCACCTTGAATGGCTACAGCATTGTCTAATTCATTCAAAGCATGTTGTAATCGCTCTTGATCGCGGCCATTGATAATTACCTTATTTCCGGCCTCGCTAAAACGCTTTGCGATAGCTAAGCCTATCCCGGCACTTCCACCGGTTATAAAGATGGTATTTCCTGTAGTTTGCATGTTTCTTGCTTATTTTAATTAATTGCCTTAAATTTGCTTGCAATTTGCAAGCGCAAATATACTTACTCACTTTCATTTTGCAAGTGTTTTAAAAAATTTTCTATGACTACGTCAAAAAAAAGATCTTCTTGTCCGGTAAGCAGTACCCTTGATATCTTTGGAGACAAGTGGTCTCTACTGATTATTAGGGACTTAATATTCTCCAAAAGCTGCACTTATGGTGACTTTCAGAAATCTGAAGAAAAAATCGCAACCAATATCCTTGCTTCCAAGCTTAAGGCATTAGAGGAAAATGGAATCATTAAAAAATCCCGTCATCCCGAAAGCAAGGCGAAAGTACTCTATCAACTCACTCAAAAAGGGATAGATTTGCTTCCGGTCCTTATAGAAATAAATCTTTGGGGACAAAAGTATTTTGAAGTTCCAAAAGAGCTGGAACCCATCATCAATGCAATAAAGAAAGATAAGGCAGCCTTTATCGAAGTACAGTCGAAAGAACTGATGGAAGCCAGCGGACTTTAAAATCCGCCTCCTCCCCCCTCTTATAAAAGACCACTAACCGGAATATACCAATCAATGCCAATAGCCCATATCGAGTAGCTTACAGGTCACCATTGAAGCATTTGATCAATATCCACTCTGATCCCTAGTTGAGTATACTAACTATTAAATAATGGGCCAGGGGCCTCAAAGCATGGAAAGTATCAAACCAAAAAGCATATTTTCATACCTGGTAGAAATCTATGTTCATTTATCACTTCTGTTTTAGAAGGATCAGTTCAGCAGCTACAGGCAAATGATCTGACGCATACGTCTCCTGAATCACCCGATGGTTTTCCACCTTAAAGTCCTTTTCACTACTGAACATGATAAAGTCAATAGTTTTATTAGGATTAATGACTGGAATGGTAGGTGCGCAATCATTTTTACAAGTCCTGGTAAAACTACCATCCAGTTTTAGGATAGGGGCACTATTCGGAGTGGAATTAAAATCTCCTACTAAAATCAACGGGCTCTTCTCCCCTTCAAAATAATCGACTATACTTTCTGCCTGAGAAAGTGCATTAGTAGCGCTGCTAAAATCCAGGTGTGTATTGGCAAACTTATACCTTGAACCATCTTCCAAAGAGACTGTGGCGATGGATATAGTTCGCTGTTCTGTACCTTCCTCGGCAGGAAGCAAAACTGTGGCTGTCTCCGAAAGCGGGAATTTTGAAAGTATAGCAGTACCATATTCACCTCCTTTATAATCTATGCCTTTGCTAAAATAGTAATAAGGCATTCCGCTCATTTCGGCAAGTTCCTTAGCCATATCCAAGTCAGATCCGGACCGGGAAGTAAATACATCTACTTCCTGAAGTCCTACAATTTCGGCTCCACTCTCCACTATTACCCGAGAAATTGCCTCAAGATCTATAAAATCAGGTCGGGAAGGCGGATTACAGTGATGGATGTTGTATGAAAGGACTTTGATTGGCCTGCCCTCATAAACAACTGGATCTTGTAGGATAGGCTTGGTTGGTTCTTCTGAATTGGCGCAGGAAGAAATGCCGAAAAACAAACTGAGAAGTAACAGAAATTTGTGCATGATTGGTTGATTATAAGGAAATCCTGACCCCATAAGGGCCAGGATAAGGTCAATTTACCAGTTAGGGTTTTGTGAAAGATTAGGATTGAGATCCCGCTGAGCCAATGGAACTGGCCACAGATAATGTTTGGACTCATCAAAGGTATTACCGCTCAAAAATACAATATACCCCTCTTCATCGATAGGAACATTTTCTACATCTCCCTGACGAATGATAAAATCCTTTTTAATCCCCTTTACATCTTTTGCAAGCAGGTCACCCCTTTTCCATCTGAGAATATCAAAATATCGCTGGCCTTCCAGTACCAATTCAACCCGCCTTTCTCTTCTGATCTCCTCCCTGAGATCCATTCCCCATTCCTGTAGTTCAGAAATAACCATGGGATGCATATTGACTCTCTCCCTCAACAGGTTAACGGTATTATCCAAATCCTCCTGTGTAAGCGTTCCCTGCTCCAATCTGGCTTCAGCATAGTTGAGCAATATTTCAGCATACCTCATGATAATGATATCATTTTCATCCCGATTGTAGGTTGGAACAGCATTCAGATCACAGTATTTACTGAAATAATACCCGGTAGGAGTTACAGAACCCTGTCTGTTTTGGTTAAACTTTGGAGCGGTAAAAACAGAATTATCCGTATTTTCAGGATTCCCGTCCTGCCTGCCTCCCCAAGGACTGCCAGGAGAAAGAATGGTCATTTTCATCCTGGGATCCCGGTGTTCAAAAAGGCTGTCGTAAGTGGTTTCATTATATAACGGGGAGTCCTGGATTGTTTTACCATCCACGCACAAATAAGCATCTACCAGAGATTTTGTAGGATTCCACCTGGCTGACTGGTCAGGAACCTGAATTTCCCGGCTCAGGTTATGCATGCTGATATCGGTTGTATAAATCCTGCTAAACATGGTTTCCCTATTTGTTGGGGATTTGGATGCATCACTTTCAATCATAAAAAGTTCATGGTAATCAGGATAAAGCTGGTAGACCCCAAGATCCATTACCTCTTTGGCAGCAGCCTCCGCCACATCAAACTTCTGATAAAACAAGGCTACCCTGGACTTCCATCCCAACGCTGTTCCTTTGGTTATCCTTCCATAATCCGAGGAGGAATAACTTTCCGGAAGATCTGCGGCTACTGCGGTAAGTTCTGCCAAAATCCATTCTACAATTTCTTCCCTTGAATTCCGCTCCCCGTAAATTTCCGGGTCACCCACATTCAGTGCCTGGGTCACGTGGGGAACATCTCCGAACAGAAAGGTCAGATAACTGTATAAGTAGGCCCGTATGAATCTTACCTCACCTGCATACCTGTTTTTGAGCTCTTCATTTACCATTTCCGCCTTTTCATAATTTTCAAGGAAATGGTTGCATCTTCTAATTCCCGCATAGGCTTGCGTCCATTCAGTATTTAAGGTTCCCAAATCATTGTTATAATTCCCACTGGAAATCAGCCGATAGGAAGTCTGTGTAGGCCATACGGTGTTATCCCCCATATTTTCCATGTCCACGGTATTTTTCCCTTTAACATAGGCATAGGTACCATTGACCGCCAATAGCAATTGTTCCTCATTTTGCCAAAAATTGGCATCAGAAATAGCATCCAAAGGCTCCCTGTCAAGAAAGTCATCGTTACATGCCTGAAGAACCAAGACAGTAAGCAGTAGTGCTAGGATAATTTTGATATTTTTCATCGTGTTAATGTCTTAATGAATATTACTGAAGCCCAATGTTTACCCCTACTGTAAAAGTCTTCGCCTGCGGGTAATACCCTCCGGCAGAAAGCGGGGATTCAGGGTCATAAGCATAATAGAAATCAGTTTTGGTAAATAAATTATCCCCGGAAAAATAGACCCTGAATTTATTCACCCTCAATCGTTCCAATAATTGGACGGGCAGAGTATAGCCTATTTGGAGATTTTTTAACCTGAGATAGGAAGCATCCTCAAGCCAATAGGAGGAAACTCTGGAATTGTAAGTCTCTCCGAAGGTAAGTCTTGGGTAAGATGCATCGGTATTTTCAGGCGTCCATCTGTCTCTGTGGGTAGTCTGGGGATACATGGAAGAACTTTTATAGGCATGTCTGGCATTATCGTACAGATAACCCACAGCCTTTCCTACCCCTTGGAAAAAGAAAGAAGCATCAAAACCCTTCCATCCGATATTCCCTCTAAAAGAATAGGTATAGCGTGGAAATGGATTTTCGAGAACTGTCCTATCCCCTTCCGCGGTGATTTCTCCGTCTCCGTTCAAATCTTCGTAAACCAAATCACCCGGCCCAAACTTGCTTAACTCACTGGAGGTCACCGGAATATTGGGAACCAGCTCACCATCAACCCTATCAAAATCGCTTTCCTGCGCCAAACGGGTGGCAACAAAGCCATAATAGGACCCGCTTGCATAGCCCACCAAGTTCACATCTGTTCCGTATGCAGGAGGTGTATCACCCATGTCCAGTATTTTATTCTGAACATCTGAAAGCTGAAAATTTGCCCCGTATCTAAATTCCTTGATTTGGTCCTGCCAGTCCAGGCTCAGTTCCCAGCCCTTATTCTCCACCGCTCCCGCATTGATGTCACTTGGCGTGATTCCCAGAACAGTAGGCTGCGGAACCCTTAAGAGGATATCTTTGGTCTGTTTGTTAAACCAGTCCCCGGTAAAGGAAAGCTTTCCCTCGAAAAAATATAGATCCAGACCAATGTTCAGCATCTGTACAGTTTCCCAGGAAAGGTTGGTACCAGCAGAAATAGTCTGAGCAAACCCATTGGTTCTCTGATCTCCAATCGGCATAGTCCCCACATCGTTGAGAACTGGCAGATAGGCATAATATTCTGCAAATCCTATCATGTCGCTCAGGTACTGGTTGCCCAATTCACCGAATGAAACCCTGGCTTTCCCGTCATAGACCACCTTCTTGAGACCTTCAAAAAAAACCTCATCTGAAAATCTCCATCCGGCAGAAAGAGAAGGGAAAAACTTATAGCGGTTCTCCTCGGACAATCTGGAGGAACCATCGTATCTGCCATTCAATTCGAGAAGGTATTTCCCTTTATAGTCATAGTTTAATCGTGCAATCCCGGACCTCAATGCCCAATGATACCCGTCGCCACTGTTATTTTGTACAGGATTAGTACCTAAATCCAAGGCGGGAACATCCTCTGAGAGAAAATTTCTGCGGTTGCCGGAAAAAGATTCATATCGTTGCCACTCCTGTTGAAAAGCCAAAAGTCCGCTGAAATTATGCTCACCCCAGGAGTTTCTATAATCCAGCTGTGCCAAGGCATTTTGGTATCGGTTGACATAATCCACAATTGTCAGGGAATTTTCCTCCACATTAAACCAAAGGATATCTCCTGAGTCAGGGTGCCTATGTACCACTTTTTTCACAAAGGTCTCTCTTCTTGAATTACTCATAACCTGGCCATACTGCCCCTTAAGACTCAGATTTTTATGAAGGTTGAGCTGGCCTGTGATATTGGCGGTAAATTCCTGCGATGAAAAAACATTACTGCCTCCATCGGTAGCAATGGCCACCGGGTTGTTGGCACCGCCACCATAGCCCCATTCGCCGTTGGTATACCTGACAGGTACCAAAGGAGAAATATTCAATGCTCCACGGATAACACCACCGGAGGCAGTGGTGGACCATTGCGGTGAATGATAAACCCGATCGATATATCCAATATTTGCATTTAGATCCAGTATATCCAGTAATGTCGTATTTAGCTTAAATCTTAAATTGTTCCGCTTGGAAGAATAGGCATCCCCAACTACGAGTCCGTCCTGGGTCAAATTCCCATAAGACACCAGATAACTTAGATTTTCAGCACCTCCTGAAACGGACACATTCGTCTGATACTGGGGAGCCCGCTCTTTAAAAATTTCTTCTATCCAGTTAGTGCTTGCCGAGAAGTTAGGATCGGTCCCATCGATTACTTTTTGGATATCCTCCTCCGAATACGTTTCAGACTGGCCTACATTCCGGAGTGCCTCGTTTTGGAGTTGCATCATTTCCACGGATCCCAGCATTTCCGGGAGCTGGATAGGCTTCTGGATACCGAAATAACTATTGATGCTAATCTGCGGGGCGCCTTTTCGCTTACCGGATTTTGTGGTAATCAAAATTACACCATTTGCACCGCGAGAACCATAAATGGATGCAGACGCGGCATCTTTTAGGACTGAAACAGACGCTATATCATCGGGATTAAGGATATTCATATTCCCTTCAATCCCATCAATGATCACCAATGGATTGGAATTGTTGATACTGCTTACGCCCCTGATTCTTATAGAACCATTATCTTGTCCGGGCATGGCTGTATAATTCTGGACTACCAAGCCGGGCATCAATCCCTGTAACAAATTGGATGTATTGGTAGTGGGCCTGTTTTCCAGATCCTCACTGGTAACCATTTCAACCGCACCGGTAACATTCACTTTCTTTTGTTCCCCAAACCCTACGATCACCACTTCATCAAGTGCTTTGGTATCCCCTCCCAGATAAATGGTAATAGTCTCATTGTCTCCGAGAAGGATTTCCTGCGACTCATAGCCAATGAAACTGATCACCAAAACCTGCCCGGACTCGGCACTGATCTCAAACGCCCCATTCACATCAGTCACAGTGCCAGTAGTAGTCCCCTTGATCTGCACCGTTGCCCCCGGTAGGGGTACATCACTATCCCCATCCATCACGGTCCCGGAATACAACTGGAATTCGGCTTGTTTTTTCTGCAGTTCCGTTTTCTTTTCCTTAATGGCAATCATTGAGTTTACCTGCTTAAAACTCAGATTAGTAGCCCTTGATATATCTTCCAACACTTTCAACAGACTCCTTTCACCAGGGCCAATCTGGATAGCTATTTTTTTGGGGTGAATAGCCGAATTGTAGGTAAAAAGAAATTCAGTCTGTTTTTCAATAGCTGATAACACCTGATCCAGATTTGCATATTTTGAACTAAACTTTACCTTAGTCGTTTCCAGGTCTTGCCCGGTTACATTGCCTGCCAGCAATGTAGTGGTGAGTAAGCATGAAATAAATACACTGTAAAATAGCCTCATAAGCCAGGGCTTTACTTTTTTTAGTAAGCGTGAATCCATAATTTTGAATTGTTTAAATGTGAGTTTAGACAAAAGGAAATGTTCCTGTAGACTTATCTATACAGGTCGTTTCTACCAGAAATGCGGGGGTGCTGCAACACTCCCGTTTTTTCTTTTAACAAGGCTTCCCTTTGATGATGATCATTTGGTTCTCGGTGAATTTGTAGTCTACATAGCTGGCATATTTTAGGATTTCAAGAATATTTTTTAAGGTTTCATCACGTTGTTTTAATGTCACTCTACAGTTTAAAAGCCTTGGATCTTCCACGGAAAACTCCACCCCATACCACCTGCTAAGACTTTTCAGTACCTGTCCCAGCCTCTCATTTTCAAAATATATGTATCCCTGGGTCCATAAGGCGATAGATTCAGGATCAACTTTTTCTAATTCCACTGTTGAACTGGCATGGTCATATATAACAACATCACCAACCTGAAGCTTGACCGGATCCAGAGCCTGCACCGGAAAAGTCACCTGCACTGTTCCTGACTTTACTGCCACCTCCTGATGCTTTTCATCCGGAAATGACCGGATATTAAATGATGTGCCCAAGACTTTGGTTTCCAATTCCCCAGAGGAAATAATAAATGGGCGGCTTTTATCAGGGGTTACTTCAAAAAATGCCTCACCGGACAGCATGATTTTTCTTGTGCTGTCAGAAAATTCTACAGGATATGAAACTGATGAAGATGAATTTAATCGGACTGTGGTTCCGTCTGCCAGCGTAATTGTCGCTTTCTGACCTTCTACTGTAGATTTGGTTACCATTTCAACACTTTTTTCAGGGCTAATCCCATAAAGCCAAAACGCCAATAATCCTAAACACATGATAATAGTGATGCTTGCAGCCTTGCCCCAATTCCAGCTTTTTTGGGTAATCGGTTTTACCCCTGAAGAAGGAATATAAATACCGGTAGTTACTTTCTTCCAGGCAGAATTTTTATCGGCAGAGTCACCCCCCTTGGCCTCAACAGTATTGTCAAGCTGAATTAAAAAGTCTCTATAGCCCTGGGCAAACTGAACGTCGTCCCTAAGTTTCTTTTCAAACTCATCTATCTCATCAGTAGACAACTCTTCAAGTAAGTATTTTTCAAAATATTCAAAATTTTCTAAACTCATATCTCCCTGCATATACAGGTATGACACAGATTCAAATGAATTTGACTATTGTCCTGCTGAAAAATATCAGGAAAGATTGTTCTTTTCTTTAAGACTGTTTATTACAGCCCTCATCTGGTTTTTTACAGTGCTTTCAGAAATCTGTAACGTTTCAGCGACTTCCGAATTTGAAAAGCCTGATTTTAGTTTTAGCTGAAGAATCAATCTCCTTCTATCTGGTAGGGAATCGGTAAAAAAATCCAGCTTATCCTGAAATTCTTTGAACTCCATCTGTTCATCCGGTGAAAGCTCAGTACTGATAAATACTTCGGAATAGTCCTCGTAATTCATCATTTCCACCTTTCTTCCCCGAAGGTGATTGAGGCAGGCATTTTTTACGGATTTATACAAGTATGCCCTAAGTGAACCGGTGATCTTAATCTGATGACGTTGGTTCCAAAAGCGAATAAAAAAATCACTTACCAAATCCGATGACATATCAGAAGGACGTACATAGATGGCCGCAAAGTCACAGAGATCATTATAGTACTTGTCAAAAATAAACTTTAACCCAACCGCATCATTACCGGAAACCTGGGATAAAGCATCATTATCTTCCTTATTCATCATAATGTAACAAATATACCTTTGCAAACCATAGTTGACTGATTCTGGAGATTAACAAATAGTTAAACTCCAAAATATAAATTATATCCTACGAAACCCCACTTTACTAAAATTTTTGTAAATGTGTTCCATCACCTGAGAGATTTAATTCGGCAATTAGACCACTAAATGAAAGATACATTCGCCGTAACCCATTGTTTTTTTTGTGAGGGAATAGTTAAAAGCAAGACATCCTGTAAATTCGGACGATGTCCATATCCTTTAAATTTAACTTCCCAAACTTCTCTTATATGAGGCCACAGCTATCCATTACTTGGATGTGGGCAAATTTGAAATAGCTTTAATGTACTTTTGGAAGAACAGGCAATATGCTTTCTATACAACTCAGCTCGCTGTAAATTCAACTATGAAGCTCAATGAAATACAATTCTAACCCGATAGTGAAGCCAACCGCTTAAAAACATGAATCGAACACTACTTTACCTATCCATTTTCGGCATTTTTGCGCTTTTCTGTTGCAAACCCAAGCCTCAAATCACCTTCGAATCCATTGTGACAGAGGAATTTAGACCATCATACCATTTTACCCCTGAGTCGGGTTGGATGAATGACCCAAATGGTTTGATCTATTTGGATGGAGAATACCACCTCTTCTATCAACATTATCCTGACAGCACTGTCTGGGGCCCTATGCACTGGGGACATGCAGTTTCTACTGATTTGATCAACTGGGAGTCACTTCCAATAGCGCTTTATCCCGATAGTCTAGGGTACATTTTCTCAGGAAGCGCAGTCTTGGATGCAGAGAACAGTTCAGGATTGGGCACTGCAGAAACCCCTCCAATGGTCGCTATTTTCACCTATCACAATGCTGAAGAAGCAAATACTTCATCCAGCACATTTCAGAGTCAGGCCATCGCTATCTCTTTGGACAAAGGCAGAAGCTGGGAGAAATATGAAGGAAATCCAGTCTTACCCAATCCAGGAATCCGTGACTTCCGGGATCCAAAGGTCTCCCAGATTACAAACCCTGACGGTTCCAGGTCATGGATCATGACCTTAGCTGTCCTTGATCAAATCAATTTTTATAGTTCTACAGATCTGAAAAACTGGACTTTACTTAGTGAATTTGGAAAAAACACCGGTGCCCATGGTGGAGTATGGGAATGTCCGGATTTACTACCTTTCAAAACTCCCGCCGGGGAAAGCAAATGGGTTTTGCTTGTCAGTATTAATCCGGGAGGTCCTCAGAACGGGTCAGCAACCCAATATTTTATCGGTGACTTCGTCAATGGGCGATTCTCGCCGGATGACACCATGATCCGTTGGCTGGATTATGGCCCGGACAATTACGCAGGGGTAACTTGGAGTAATCTCCCTACCGCTCAGAACAGAACACTGTTTATAGGCTGGATGAGTAACTGGCTCTATGCAAATGTGGTTCCAACCACAACCTGGAGATCAGCAATGACCGTACCCAGAGAATTAAGCCTGTTCGATGTGGACGGTACTTTACTGCTGAAGTCTGCTCCTGCGGATGAACTTGAAAAACTTCGTTCTGAAGAATATGAGGTGGATAAACAAACTTCTGAATTACCTTCTGAAGCAGTGGAAATCACGGCCAATGTAAATTCAGATTCTTTTTCGATAACCTTCTCAAATGAACTTGGGGAAAGTCTTGTACTCTCAAAAGAAAATGGTCTTGTGAGCATAGATCGGAGAAATGCTGGCAAAAGTGATTTTCAGCGGGATTTTGCAGCAATGCATTCTGCACCTATGAGCTGGGAGGCAAAAGATATCAGGATATTTTTAGACGCATCATCCATAGAACTATTCGTAAATGATGGGGAATTAGTAATGACTTCTATCCTATTTCCAAACAGTCCATGGAAAAGCGTAACGTTTTCTGAAAACCTGAATTCCTTAAAAATCTATAATTTGAAAAAATAAGGGTGGCTTGCTATTGACTTCACAAAACATTTTGTCATAAATTGGTATATCAAGCCATAAAAAAATGAAAAAACGGTTACCAATCCTTATGATTTCCCTGAGTTGGGTGCTATGGTTTGTGTCTGTTTTTTCATTTCCGGTTACTATAGATTCTTCCGGAAATGGCTTCGCTCATGATTCGGTTTCGAATCTCGCTCAGCTTACTAAAATCCAGTTTAATGCTCCACCGGAATTGCTGGAAATCCCGGAATTCAAGGTTGATTGGACTCTTAATGCCAAACTTAACCCTAATTGGTATTTTGACTTTCTTAGTCCCTATAAAGTCTGTTTACCTCCTTCATTTTTCAAAAAGTCAATTCCACTTTTCGATATAAAGGACATTTTTATACATTTTTTTTACCCTTGGTAAAATAGAATAGAACCTTTCCTGGCGACCTTATATCGCACAAAATCTATTCATTTTATCCTAATTCTTATGATCTCAATTGATTCTGTCACTCTTGTAGTGACATCTTTTGCCCTACTGGCTTCTGCCTCACCGTTTGTATACTACAGTTACAAGCTCAGAAAAATAAGCAATGAAAATCTTGCGACATTTGAAGAGTTTTCTTCTACTAATAATGTCATTCCAACCCAGCATGAGCGTTGGAGAAACCACTATCATTTAGGTTTGGATAACCAATCCAAAAAGCTGATCTACCACCGGTTCGGCAGCTATCCTGAGCAAAGTCTGATAGACTTGGGCGAAGTGGCCAAAGTCAGCATCCAAGAGAAAATCCGCAGGGTGCTGGTAGGAAAAGAGAAGCGCTTTATATTAGATTTTCTGGCTTTGCAGTTCCATTTCAAGGATGCCTCCCATTCTCCCAAAACAATTGAAATCTATGATGGGGAGCTCTTTTCCGATATGGCGGGCGAACGTGGAATAGCTCAAAAATGGCGAAAAATCCTGGAGAACCACCTGAAAGATTAAATCTACTTAGATACTATATGGTCTGATTCGCAAAAGGTCCAGTTTGTTAACTGGGCCTTTTTTTTGGTCCCTTACCCGATAACCCAATTGAAAGTTGATTATTTTGTATCATTATTTTATGTGTACCCTTGTAACTACGCATACGGGCTGTGCAGAAACTATGGAAGTATAAATTGACAACTCCCTCTTTTTCAAAGGGTGTAATGAGATTTCCACTGGTTATACACGCTACAAATTCTGTTACTTGTATTTATTAGGACATATATTACATTAAGGTCAAAACTCAAACATCATGTCATATACCCCAATTCATAAGGAATATACCAATGGAGAAGTTACCATCACCTGGGAGCCACATAAATGCATCCATTCCAAGAAGTGCGTTTCGGGGTTACCTTCAGTCTTTGACTTTGAAAAAAGACCGTGGGTCAATTCTGAAGGGGCAAGCACAGAAACAATTGTCAAGCAAATAGATACCTGTCCCAGCGGTGCGTTAGGGTATTATTTTGCGGAGCACAAAGAAGAAAACACAGCAGATATTACCTCAGAGCAATTAGTAGAAGTGATTCCCAACGGACCACTGATGGTCTATGGAAACATCCAGGTCAAACTTCCCGACGATCACATCATAAACCAAAGTAAGGTTTCTGCATTCTGTAGATGTGGGTCCAGTCAGAACAAACCTTTTTGTGATGGCACACACAAGAAAATAAATTTCCAAGGCTAAAGCCTATACATGCATGCGTAAAGTACTCGTTCTTTTTGCTCACCCAAAATTTGAACATTCCAAAGTAAACCAAGCTTTGATCCAGGCTATCTCTGGATTGAAAAATATAGAAATCAGGGACCTATATGAACTCTATCCCGATTTCAATATCTCTATTCAGGCAGAGCAGGAGGCACTGTTTGAAGCAGAAGTGATCATCTGGCATCATCCAATTTACTGGTATTCCTGTCCACCTCTCATGAAGCAGTGGATAGATCTGGTTTTGGAATTTGCATGGGCTTATGGACCAGGGGGAATTTATCTAAAGGGGAAATATGTGATAAATACGATCACCAGCGGAGGATCCCAGGAAGCCTACCAAATTGAGGGTAGAAATAACTATAAAATTGAGGACTTCCTTCGACCATTTGAGCAAACAGCCAGGCTCTGTAATATGGTTTATCTACCTCCATTCCATGTAGCAGGAACACATAAAATCACGGATACCGAATTGAGCCAAAAAGCAAAATCTTACAAAGAATTGCTGCTTGGTTTTCGGGATCAGACAGACATTGCCAATTATCGAACCAGCTAAAAATTGAGCTTATGAACGGATTTTTGGCAAATGCCATCATATATATCTTAGCTGCAATTGTCTGCGTTCCCATTGCCAAAAAACTCGGAATGGGTTCTGTCTTGGGCTACTTGATTGCCGGCATTCTTATCGGCCCCTATTTGCTTGGTTTTATTACAAACGAAGGCCAGGGCCAGGATATCATGCACGCCACAGAATTTGGCGTGGTAATGATGCTGTTTCTGATCGGACTGGAATTAGAACCAAAAAACCTTTGGAAAATGCGTCAATTGATTTTACAGATCGGATTGAGCCAAGTCTTAGTTACTGCCGCATTGATTTTCGTAATTGGGGTACTTCTCGATGTTTCCTGGCAGATATCCCTTGCCATTGGCCTTTCTATGGCACTGTCCTCTACGGCTATCGTATTGCAATCGCTCAAGGAAAAGAATCAGATGAACAGCCCAAACGGGAGGCTTTCATTTGGAGTTTTGCTGATGCAGGACATCGCCGTAATTCCGATTCTGGCTCTTTTGCCACTCTTAATCACGGGGGATGCTACCCCTACAGACGAGGCGACAGGGATACATGGGTTGATAGACAGCTTGCCTGGCTGGGCACAGACCCTATCGATTGTCGGGGCTATCGGGATAGTAGTTGTCCTTGGGCAATTTGGTTTTGGCCCCCTTTTGAATTGGGTTGCAAAAAGTAGGTTAAGGGAGTTGTTCACAGCATCTGCCCTACTGATCGTAGTGGGAATATCGTTCCTGATGGAGCTGGTAGGCTTGAGCCCGGCATTAGGCTCATTTTTGGCAGGGGTCATCTTAGCCAATTCACCCTATAGGCATGCGCTGGAATCTGATTTAGAACCTTTCAAAGGCTTGCTTCTTGGGCTGTTTTTTATGGCCGTCGGGTCAACGATCAATTTCAATCTCATCTTTACCAATGCCCCGGTTATAATTTCGCTGACGCTGGGTATTATCATTTTGAAAACAGTCATACTATTGATTATTGGCAAAACCAAGAAATTAAGACTGACAAACAATCTCAGCTTTGCCATAGGTCTTTCCCAAGTCGGGGAATTCTCTTTTGTCACCTATGCTTTCGCTCTTCAACTTGGTATTTTTGCTCAATCGACCTCAGATACATTGATGGCTGTGACAGCTTTGAGCATGACCATCACCCCTATCCTTATAGTATTGCTGGATAAGGTAATCAATCCTGCGATTAGCAAAACCCAAAAGGTGCTAGAAAAAGAGATGGATAGCATTGACGAGCACAATAAGGTAATCCTGGTTGGATTCGGCCATTTTGGTTCGACCCTCGGACGGTTTTTGCGGGCAAATGGCGTAGAGGCTACTATTCTGGATTCGGATCCAGATCGGGTAGACTACCTGAGAAAAATGGGATTCAAAGTGTATTTCGGCGATGGGACACGGGGAGAATTGCTTCACTCGGCCGGAGCAGGCCAGGCATCCATCCTGATTTCTGCCATCGACAATACCGAATACAGTATCAAACTTGTAGAGCTCTGCAAAGAAGAATTTCCACATCTGGAGGTGATGATCCGGGCCAAGAACAGGTACGATGCTTTTGAACTCATGGAAATGGGTGTGAAGAACATTTACAGGGAACATCTGGACACCTCGATTAGAATGGGAGAAGATGTATTGAAAAAACTTGGCTTCAGGGCTCACACCGTACACCGGCTGGCAAAGCAATTTCGGGATTATGACGAAAATGCATTGAAAGTACTGGTGAATTTCAAAGACAATAAAGACGAGTATATTTCCAAAAACCGTCAGCAGATTGAAATGCAGGAAAGCCTATTATCAGGAGAATTGATGCGGAAGTTTTCTGTAAATGATCATACGTGGGACAGCGATTCTATCAAAGAAGCTGATAATTCATGAAATAAACTTCAATAAATTTGGAATATTAAACAGTGTTTAATTAATTTTAACCATTCAAAAATTATAATGGGAATTACAGACCGCAAAGAAAGAGAGAAGGAAGAGCTGAAGGAGACTATTCTGAAAGCTGCAAAAACATTGTTTTTGGAAAAAGGTGTTGAAAAGACTTCTATGAGAAACATTGCAGATAGAATTGAATACAGCCCCGGAATAATCTACCATTACTTTAAGGATAAAAACGAGATTTTCCATGCGCTGCACCAAGAAGGATTTAAAACTCTCAGTGAGAAAATGGAAGTCCTTTCCGTAATCCAGGATCCTTTGGAGAGATTGAAAGCAATGGGAAAAATCTACATAAAATTTGCGATGGAAAACCCTGACATGTACGATCTTATGTTTATAAAAGAGGCTCCACTTTGCCATGTATTTGATTCAGAAAAGGAAGAATGGATAGAAGGAGGGGGCGCATTCAATGGGCTTCGTATGACTATCAAGCAAGCGCTAGCTGATGGGTACTTCCCCGCTCATGAGTCAGAATCATTAGCTTATATGGTATGGTCCACTGTGCATGGCCTGGTTTCTTTAAACATCAGAAAACGATGTGAAGTCATAGACATTACACGCAGAGAAAACATTGTGAGCGATGGCTTAGACGCTTTCTTTAAACTCTTGGGATAATTCCCATTTTTTTTGTCTTAGTATTAAACAGTGTTCATAAAATAGACAATGTAATAAAATGAAAATCAAGACTAGTATTTTACTAATCCCACTTGGCTTATTAATGAGCTATTCTTTGCCTGCCCAGGAGATTTTGAAAGAATACATCCAGCTTGGGATTGAAAACAATCTGGTTCTGAAGGAAAAGAATATTTCGATAGAGCAAAGCATTCTGGCCCTGAAAGATGCCAAAAGTTTCTTTATACCAGCGGTGGAATTTGGAGCGAGCTACACGCTGGCAACAGGAGGACGCACGATCGATTTCCCGGTCGGGGATCTGCTCAACAATGTATACAGCACATTAAATGAGCTGACTCAGTCCCAGCAGTTTTCACAGTTGGAAAATGTCAACGTGAACTTCCTGGCCAACAACTTTTACGATGCGAGATTCAGGGTGAGCATGCCACTCATCAATCCAGATCTATCCTATCAAAAAGACATGCGCGAAAAACAGGTACAAGTATCCCAATACGAGCTGGCTATCTACAAAGCAACACTTATCCAGGACATCAAACTTGCCTATTTCGACTATTGCACCGCCCACATGGCCATAGATGTGATCAAAAGTTCCAAAGAACTGGTCGTCCAGAACTTAAGAGACAACCAATCGCTTCTCGAAAATGGCAGGGGGCTTCCTGCATCAGTATTACGTGCCGAGAGCGAAGTTGAAAATATAAATGCCTTGTTGATTGAAGCCGGGAACAGACAAAAGAACGCAAGTTATTACCTCAATTTCCTCCTCAACAGACCATTGGAAACAGAGCTTATTTTCGAAGAACAACCGCTCGATTGGGAATTGATCAGAAGTCTCACACAGGAAGAAAACCTCTCGTCCAGACCTGAACTTTTGCAGCTTGCCACTCTGCATTCCATTCAGGAAACCCAATTGAAATCAAGCAAAAACTACTGGATCCCCAGACTTAGTACGTTTGCTGATCTAGGAAGCCAGGCTTTCAATTTCGAATTCAGCAGCCAAAACACGGCATACCTGTTTTTTGGGCTGAATCTATCCATTCCCATTTTCCAGGGAGGGAGGAACAGAACCCAGATACAGCGTTCACAGCTGGGTTTAGAAAATATAGCTGTACAGCAAAGCCTCACAGAAAACAAGCTAACCCTTGATCTCAAACTTGCAAAAAACCAATTGAAGACAAGTGAAGCCACTTATCGCTCAGCTGAGAAGAAGACCGAATCCTCGGGCACTTACCTCAGATTAGTCAATCGGGGATTCAAAGAAGGCACCAATTCCCTGATAGAATTTATAGATGCCAGAAACCAATACACGCAAGCTGAATTACAAAAAACGATTACGGCCTATGCACTCTTAAAAGCACAGGCCACACTCGAAAGACAACTGCTCACAGATACATACTAACTATGAAAAATTTCACAAACCTCTTCTCCGTTCTTTTGCTGGCAGGAATAGCTTACAGCTGCAGCCAGGCGGAGACCAAAAGTCTCCTTCCCTCCAAAGGAGAAGTAATCCCGGTAAACATACAACCCCTTGAAAAAGGCAGCTATTCTATTCCGATACCTACCAGTGGCAATTTTACCACCAAAAATGAAACCATTCTCTCCTTTAAAGTTGGGGGAATTATTTCTAAAATCAATGTTGAAGAAGGGGAGAAAGTAGTGAAGGGACAATTGCTCGCGACCCTGAACCTGACCGAGATCCAGTCAGGATTAGACCAATCTAAAATCGGGCTGGAGAAAGCAAAAAGAGATTTTGAACGAGTGGCCAGGCTTTATACAGACAGTGTAGCCACATTGGAACAAAAGCAAAATTCTGAAACAGCGCTAGGGATAGCAGAGCAACAAGTCAAAGCTGCAGCATTTAATCTTGAATATTCACAGATTAGAGCAAATCAAAGCGGGTTTGTCCTGACAAAATTTGTGAACGAAGGGCAGCAGGTCACTTCCGGGGCACCTGTTTTGCAGATCAACGGGAACAATGCTGATGCTTGGGTTTTTCGGACCAGTGTAAACGATCAAAACTGGTCTTCTATATCTCTTGGAGACTCCGCTAGCCTGACAACAGACACAGAAGAAAACAGAAGTTTTTCAGGAAAAATTGTTCGCAAGAGCCAAGCTGCTGACCCGGCCACCGGGGCCTTTTGGATAGAGATTTCCCCTGACAATCCCGGAGAGATAAAATTGGCTTCCGGCATGTTTGGCAGAGCTACTATTTTCCCAAGTAATCAAATAGAGGCCTGGGAAATCCCCTACGAGTCACTTCTCGATGCCCAAGGAGATCAGGGCTATGTCTTTGTATCCAAAGACAAAAAAACAGCTGAAAAAGTATCTGTCAAGCTGGGAAAAATCTCCCCCCAATCAGTCCAGGTAACCGAAGGCCTTGCAGGATATCCCCATTTGATCATTTCGGGCTCTGCCTACCTCACTGACCAGTCCCAAATCAAAATCCAGAACTAATGAAAATATCAGATTTTGCTGTTAAAAATTACCAGTTTACGTTAATCATTTTTCTGATGACCGTGGCGGTCGGTTTAACTACATTTTTCAATATGCCGCGTAGTGAGGATCCTGTGATAGAAGCTCCTCAGTTTCCTGTTGTGGTAGTCTATCCGGGGGCCAGCCCGGAAGATATGGAGGAGCTGGTGGTAGATCCATTGGAAAAGGTGATTTACGGGCTGGAGGACATTAAACGGATAAAAACAGAGATACAGGACGGGGTGGCAGTGATCTTCGTGGAATACAACTACAACGAAGATGTCAATGAGAAGTACCAAGAATTGGTAAGGGAGGTAAATTCTCTTCGTCCTGAACTCCCACAGGATATTTATAGCATAGAAATCAGAAAAGTCAGGCCGTCCGATGTGAATATATTGCAGCTTGCTATGATCTCAGAAAATGCTTCTAAGGAGCAAATGAAACGCTACGCGGACAGGCTTCAGGATGTTCTGGAGAAAATCAACGAGTTGAAAAAAGTGGAAATCCATGGGATTCCAGATCAAATCGTCCGTATCGAGTTGAGTTTGGATAAAATCTCAGAAATGAATATTCCCGTCAATGCCATCATAGGGAGCATCCAAAGTGAACTTGCAAATATTCCGGGTGGATCGGTAGAAGCTGGCACCAAGACCTTCAATGTGAAGACAAGCGGGAATTATACTACCGCAGCCGAAATTGCTGAGACGATCATATTTTCTTACCAGGGAAAAAACATCGCACTTAAAGACATAGCAACTGTCCATAATGACTTTGAAGACCAAAAGCATCTAACCCGGCTAAATGGCTATCGATCCCTATTCATCACTGCTGCAATGAAAGAGGGGAACAATATATCCACCCTGCAGGAAAAGTACCTTCCTGTACTGGAATCTTTCAGAGCTGAACTGCCGGAAAATATTGCCCTGGTAACTGCTTTTGATCAAGCAGACTATGTAAACAGACGTCTAAGCGGATTAGGAACAGATTTTCTAATTGCAATTGGATTGGTATTTATCACTCTTTTACCGCTAGGAAACCGGGCATCTCTGATAGTAATGATCTCTATCCCCCTTTCCCTTGCCATAGGCTTGGTGCTTCTGAATGCATTCGGATTCGGCCTCAATCAGCTAAGTATCGTGGGCTTGGTAGTTGCCCTGGGTCTTTTAGTGGATGATAGCATTGTGGTAGTGGAAAATATTGAACGGTGGATCCGTGAGGGCCATTCCAGAATGGATTCTGCACTTTTGGCCACCAAACAGATTTCTGTTTCCGTGGTCGGCTGTACAATTACGTTGATCATAGCCTTTATGCCACTGGTTTTCCTGCCCGAAGGTTCCGGAGATTTTATCAGGAGTCTTCCGCTGGCGGTAATTATGAGTGTGTTAGCCTCGATGTTGGTATCACTCACGATTATCCCCTTTCTGGCCTCCAGGATTCTAAAGGAGCATGGCGACAATGAAAATCGCGTTTTACTATTCGTTCAAAAAGCCATACATAATAGCTATGCCCCTATTTTGGAAAAAGCATTGAATAAGCCTGCCCGCACATTGGCAATTGCAGGTAGCATATTCGCAGTTTCACTTGTTCTATTTCCAATTATAGGTTTTAGCCTTTTTCCCCCATCCGAAAAACCGCAATTCCTGATCAATATCACTACCCCACTGCAATCCAATCTGGCCACCACAGACCTGGTGGCCAGAGAAGTGGAAGCTGAACTCAGCCAGATTCCGGAAATGATGAATTTCTCCACCAATGTAGGAAAAGGAAATCCAAGGATTTATTATAATGAAATCCCAGAAAACGAGCGGACAGACTATGCACAAATCTTTGTACAGCTGAATCCGGCAACTACTCCTCCCCAAAAAATGGCTTTAATCGAAGAATTGAAAAGTAAATTCATCGACTATGCAGGCGCAAAAATAGAGGTGAAAAACTTCGAACAGGGTCCTCCGGTAACGGCTCCGGTGGAAGTAAGGATTAGCGGGGAGAATCTTGATACGCTCCGCAATCTGGCCACTCAAGTGGAGACCCTGCTCAAAAACACCGAAGGGACACTGTATATCAACAATCCCATTGCCAATCTCAAAACAGACATTAGGGTAGAAATCCAAAAGGATCAGGCACGGCAACTGGGAATCAATATCGCAGATATTGACCGAACGGTGAGACTGGCCATTGCAGGATTGAACCTGGGCTCATTTACTGATGAGCTTGGATCTGAGCGGGACATTATCATCACAAGCCCACGGGTAGCAAAAGCGACCTTGGCAAATTTCAATGGCTTGCATATCAATAATCAGCAAGGAGCTGGGATCCCGCTTTCGCAGGTAGCAAATCTCCAATTAGAAAGCAGTAATCTTTCCATAGACCATTATAATAAAATCAGATCAGTCTCTCTATCTGCTTTCGTAGATCCTAATTATCTCAATGACCGAGTGATCAGTGAGGTAATCTCCAGAATGGAGAAAATGGATCTACCCGACGGCTATAGTTTTACCATGGGAGGAGAATATGAAACCAGACAAGAATCCTTTGCGGGATTTAACACCGTAATAATTGTCACAGTTTTCCTATTTATCGCAGTATTAATTTTGCTATTCAAAACATTTAAAAGCACCATTATTGTACTGTCAGTCATTCCGCTGGGCATGGTCGGGGCACTAGTTGCACTTTGGGTGACGGGAAACTCTTTATCCTTTGTTGCAATAATCGGTCTGATTGCTCTTGCGGGGATCGAAGTCAAGACATCAATTTTGCTGGTGGATTTCACAAATCAATTACGATTGGAAGGAAAAGCACTCAATGAAGCTATTCGCGAGGCTGGAGAAGTCCGCTTTTTGCCTATCGTACTTACCACGGTCACCGCAATCGGCGGATTGATCCCGATTGCGATTTCTACAAACCCACTCATCTCTCCACTTGCGATAGTTTTGATTGGCGGACTAATCAGCTCTACTGTCCTTTCACGAATTGTCACTCCTGTCATGTACAAACTACTTCCACCAAAATTATGATCCTATGACCTGCATGTCTCCCTATCAAAAGGCCATTGAGGTTTTCTAGTTATACGGCTAAAGGAAGAATTGATCCGTCAAATCCCACTCCCTGTCACCTCACCAAAAGCCACAGACATCACTAACTGTCAGATGGTTGGTTAGAAAAATTAACAATCCTATTAATTGTTAATTTTTAGTTCGTCTGTAGCGAATTGAAAAGTAATAACGTTTTTATCTAGTACTTTGGAACTAAGTATTTGATTTAGTGTTCTTCAAGACGGCAAGTATAAAATAACCTATTGAATTTTTCTTTTTACCTAAAAGACTACTACTATGAACCAACAATTTACACTACTGAAAAAAGCCATCGAAGTCTTCCACTCGTATGGTATTACCTTAATCGGCCAGCATAAAAATGCTGACTTTATTGAGCAACTTCGTATGGATCCTGTGTTTATAAACGGACTGATATTCGAGCTAGAGTATCAGCTGCAGATCATTTTCCAAGATGAAAAACTCGGTACTGTGCATACGCCTAAGGATTTGATAGTTCTTCTTTTCAATATCCCGCAGGAAAATTGAAAAGAGTTTTGAAAATAAACCAACTATAAAGGGGCAGATTCTAAGTAAGAAAACTGCCTCTTTTTTTAAGCTAAAAACAAAACATTTTTAATCTACCCTATAATAAATCATTCCCAACGAGCTCGATAAGGGTGGCATAATGGTATGAAGCTCCGTGTTCTTATTTCTAAGCACAAATACTCTAGACAGATTTTCTCCATCGACTATACTTAGCTCCTCTTTGCCTAGATACATATCATCACTCCCTTGGATCGTATAAAGTTCTAGTATAGACACCACTATATTTCCGTTAATGATTTGAAAGCTTCCGGTTAAATATTCTCGAAATCCAATCAATTAATTTGTTTCCAAGTCTCTGAAAAAGGATTCGGAATACACTTTTCCATTTGGTTCAAATTCAATGGAAAATACATGCTCATACGGTCGATCTGCAGTGGTACCCTCAACTACATTCATCCATTGACTCTGAGTCAATACCTCCGGGTCGATATCCTCTTCAGTAGTGCAACTAAAAAAAAATAATCCAAGAGCGAACAGAGTAAGTAGTTTTACCTTCATAATAAATTGATTTATCTGAGGAGAATTTCGGTTTAAACAAAAGAAAATCAAAATCTTACCCAATACGGATAGTAAATTCAGATTGCTACAATCCAAAAACAGTTTTTTAAAAGCATATCTGAAGTAAATTGTAATCTCGAATCAACCGACTCCAATGGAAAAGAAAACGCTCACCGGCACCATCCGAAAAAATATACAAATCGACAGTGAGGTCACAATCGTGCAGAAGCACCATCAGCGAACAGGTGAACTTACAGAAGGCTTTGTAAAGAGAATTCTGACCTCCTCTCCCACGCATCCGCACGGGATTAAAGTAATGCTCGATACCGGTGAAGTGGGAAGAGTCGTAGATGTATTTGTTGAAGACTAGGTGATCTATTCTGTAGGTCTGTATTTTTGCTGTAATCCCTTTAGAAAATTCCTCAAAATCTGATCCTTGCACGGACGGAATTGGGCTTGGCCTGGCTTTCTGAAAAAAGCGCTCAATTCATGCTTGCTGATCTTTCTGTCTACTGACTCCAAAATACCCAAAATATCCTCGTCTTTTAAATTTAACGCTATCTTAAGCTTGCGTAGGATAATATTGTTGTTCAGTCTTTTCTCCGCCACGGGCTGCACTCCGTCTTTTTTGCCTCGCTTGAGGATAATAAAGCCATTCAAGAAAGTCGCCAATTCCTTATCGTACATTTCTTCAAACTCCGGATCATCGTCCCGCTTAAGCCAGTTGGCCACCAGTTCCCGATCTACCGACTCCCCACCTGATTTGATGATTTCTATCATCGTAAAATCATTGAAATCAAACGTGTAGCGAAGGCTACGGGCTACATCATTATTGGTCATCGAAGGTCCTGGATCTTGGTTGAAGAATCAAAATTAGCTTTTTTTAGAGAAGTCTTTATTCAAAGGGAGCCTAAAGGTGTCGCAAAGGACGTATTTGCTTAAAGTTGTCCTCCCTCTCCAGAAGCTGGATCTCTGTGTATACCTAAAGCCACCGTCCGGGTCATGAGAACGGTGGATTTAGAAATTAGTTCTGATACAAATCAAAATCAGGCGGGAATTGAATTTCCCGCCTGTTTAAATGCTATACGTAATTCAAGTCTTCATACCTGCCTAAAGTATCGGTAGGCAAGCTTGAACCTAAACCAATGCCGTCTTTAAACTGCTATCTATCACGACAAATTCTTGCCTTCCGATTTCATATCAACTCTGAGAAGCTGCTTCATTAAAACCAATCATCCAGTTTATTCCAAATTTATCCGTGAGCATTCCGAAATAATCACCCCAGAACGTATTATCCATAGGCATCGTCACTTTCCCGTCAGCAGATAGCTTTTCAAAAAAAGTATCCGCTTTTTCCTTAGAATCGGTACTTATAGAAATAGAGAAATTATTACCGAAAGTCAGTGGACCGCCGTGTCCCCCTGTATCACTTCCCATCAGTACACATTCTTTGCTGATTGGCAAACTAATGTGCATGATTTGATTTCGAACCTCATCTGCAACCGGATAATTAGGATCATCTAGCATGTCAGAAAATCTACCTACATGAGCAAACTCGCCTCCAAAAACTGAGCGATAAAAATTGAAGGCATTTTCACAATTCCCCTCAAAGGTCAAATACGTGTTTAAAGTTGTCATAGTGTTATGGGTTTATAATGGTTGTGTATAAGTCTATTTTATGGTAAAATTTATAAGAAATTCACAATTCTAAATCCCTAACCAATTGATCAATATGTTCATCAATCCCCTGCATTAACTCAATTTTATACTCTTGCTGAACTTCATCACCCCTCGCAAAGCAAACCGGAGAATAACTCTCATTGACTTTCGTAGGACCAGATATTCCGGTTTGAGTTTTCATTGATTGAATTTCATGCATTTTGGTACTTATTCTCTCAAGCAAAAGATTGCTGTCCGGGATGGGCGAAACCCCGGCACTCCTCAAAGTTTCCATTACTTTTTCTAGAATAGCTATCTCGGATATCCTCACAATAACCCTGGTTATTTACAGGCATTTAAGTTAGTAAATTATGATTTGAAGTCTATTGATTAGACTTCCTTTAGCTTCCATTTGCCCTTTCTGAAGAAATAAAGAGCTACCAAGGAATGAAAACTGTGGCTAAATGAAATCGAAATAAATATCCCCAGATGAGCCAAACCAAATGTAAATGCGAGTAGGTAAGCCAACGGAATCTCGATAAACCAAAGCACCCCGATATTAATCCAAGCTGGGGTTTTGGTGTCTCCTGCCCCATTAAATGCCTGGGTCAGCACCATGCCTACGGCAAAGAAAACATAGCCCAGAACAACAACCCAAAGACCTTGGGCTGCCACTGCCTGAACCTCTGGAATATCAGTAAAGAAACCTGCCAGCTCCTGATTGAACAATAAATAAATGCCTGTCACCGAAGCCATGAAAATCACGGTGTATCTGGTGGTCAGCCAAACTGCTTTTTCAGCCCGGCCTGGTTGTTTGGCTCCCAGATTTTGACCAACCAATGTGGATGCAGCGCCAGATAAACCCCATGCAGGTAAAAGAGTGAAAATCAATATCCTAAATGCAATTGTAAAGCCTGCCAATGATGCTGATCCAAACTCGGCATTCATTCGGGTTAGCGCTATCCATGAAACAGAATCGATAAGGAATTGTCCCATACCGCCTACCGCGATCTCCATGATTTTCTTGATAATTTCCCAAGAAATCACAATATTTTCCTTAAGGATTTGCAGCTTATGCTTGCCATTAAACAGATGGTATAATTGGTACACAACGCCAACTCCTCTACCAAAAGTCGTAGCTATCGCAGCTCCCTCCAGTCCAAAGCCTGCCCAGTTTCCAATCCCAAAAATCAGAACCGGATCCAAAACCATATTCAATCCATTGGCAATCCAAAGTGAACGCATAGCATGATGTGCCTGACCTGCTCCTCGGAACGCCCCATTTAAGAGAAATAAGAGCATAATTGCCGTATTGCCAGCAAAAATAATCCTTGTATAACTGACTCCGGTTTCGATCACCTTTGCCTCTGCTCCCATCAACCCCAAAATATCCGGAGCGAATACCCAACCCAATATTCCAAGGATAATTGAAATCACCCCTCCCACGATTAAGAGTTGAAAAGCAGCCGCCCCAGCCTCTTTGTATTCTTTTTCACCGAATCTCCTTGATATCAATGCCGTAGCAGCCATACTGATACCAAACCCCATCGCATAAACCAGTACAACCACAGATTCTGTCAAGCCTACCGTTGCAATCGCGTGCTCACCGAGCTTTGCCACAAAGAAGATATCCACCACAGCAAAAGCCGATTCCATCATCATCTCCAAAATCATAGGAATGGCTAATACGAAAATGGCTGTTTTAAGGGGAAGACTGGTAAAATCCTGCTCCTTGCCCTTAAGAGCATCTTTAATTAATTGCCAGGTCATTGTTAATAGGAAAAATTTTGAAGGTCGAATAAAGTGAAATTTCCAATGATTGGAAAACGCTCCGGGTTAATAAAGAATTATCAAACGCATATCAGACACATTTTGTCGCTTTTTGCCTCTTTCCTTCCTATTCATTCAGCCCATTGACCTCCTATCCACAATCACATGTGCATTCTGATGTAGCCAAAGTAGGGATGCAGGTAAATCAGTTCTTATTTTTCCTTCTAGCAGCAAATCCAGTGCTTGCTTTTTCCCTTTTCCGGTAATAAAGAGAATGACCATTTTCGAGTCTAAAATATTTCCAATCCCCATCGTCATACCATGCGTCAGCGGTATTCCAACATTCTCAATCATCCCGCTTGCCAAGGTTACAGCATGTAGTTTGGCAACATGGCAAGTGGGCTGAAGATATTCTGAAGGTTCATTTAAGGCGATGTGCCCGTTGATCCCAATACCTAGAATACAAATATCTATCCCATGGGAAGTCTCTACCAAATCCTGAATTCTTCTGCATTCAGCTTCCGGATCCGGAGTTTCTACTTCAAATGAAATGTACCGGTTTTCATTAATCCCCAGCTTTTTGAGAAGCTTTTGTTGAATATCATACTCGGATGTAAAAGTTGATCCATTGCTCAACCCTACCCATTCATCAAGCTTGATCACTTTCATCCAGTCGAAAAACCCATGTGAATGTTGATGTTTTTCAACCATCAATTCATATAGCCCAGCCGGAGAATTCCCACTGGCTGCGCAAAAAAGCAGGTCCGGCTTCATCTCAAGCTCAGCATGCACCAGCTCTGCTCCAAGTAGTGACATTTCCTGATAGTCTTTGCAATAGTGTATTTTCATATGATTATAATTTGTCTTTTAAGCGCCATATGGAATCTCGCGTGCATTATAATCATCCCAGTGTGTGACTCTTGAGTCATGCTCGATTTCATATGATTATAATTTGTCTTTTAAGGGCCATATGGAATCTCGCGTGCATTATAATCATCTCAGTGTGTGACTCTTGAGTCATGCTCGATTTCATCTGTTAATAATTGTTTTAAGATGGTCAGATGGAATCTTTGACGATTAAAATAACCATTGCCCTGTGTGTTTTAATGATGATTTTAATCGTGTCGATTTCATATGATGGTAATTTGTCTTTTGAAGGTCACATGGAATCTCGCATGTATTATTATCATCCCAGTATATATCGTTTTCAACATGCTCGATCCGCATAACTTGAATTAGTGCAGGTTTTTATCCTAGGCCCGATTCCATCCACTCATTTCTATTCCTAAAGGTCCGGATTTTCCAATAGCCGGTTTTGTAATAGGAAAATGCAACCAACGCAGCGACTAAGTTGGAAATCGGAAATGCCCACCAAATACCCTCGAAGCTCAGCTCTGTTTTGTTTGAAAGGATGAAAGCGACCGGAAAACGAACTATCCAAAGACTAAAGATGGAAATAAGCATGGAGGCCTGGGTAAAACGGGTTCCGTTAAATACTCCGTTGAGCACTTGCTGCACCCCCAAAAGCCCAAAGCTTAAACTCATAATTTTGATGAACTTGGCACCATCTTTTATGACCTGGGGATCATTTGGAACAAAGAAAGCTGTCAGGGTTTCTGCGAACAAAAATAAGATCAATCCTATCGCAGTAAGACCAAAAAAGGCCATTCTTGTGCTTAGATCACCTATTTTTTCAGCTCGCTTAATTTGTCCTGCCCCTATGTTCTGGCCTACCAAGGTAGTGGTAGCTATACCCATACCGATGGACGGTACTATAACCAAACTTAGAATCCTGGCCCCTATTCCATAGGCAGCCACTACTTCACTTCCATAGCTGGTCACCAGCATCACCATCACAGTCATTGCTGCTGCCCGTGAGGATTGCTCCAGACTGGCAGGTATTCCCAATTCAAACATCCTTTTCACCCAGCGGAACTCAAGTTTCATGCAACGCAACCTGATCTTTATTCCCTGTTTTCCCCTGAATAAAATATACAGGCCGGCTGCTGCTGACAAACCCTGGGTGATGATGCTGGCGATAGCTGCACCTGCCACACCATATCCTTCAATGCTTCCGTATCCAAAAATAAATAAGGGATCAAGCACCAGGTTTAAAATCACCGTTCCCAATACGATATACATGGGCAACAGCACATTACCGATTCCTCTCATCAAAGATTGGAAAACAAAAAACATAAACAGAAATACAAACCCAAAGGATGAAACTTGAAAGTAAGTGACCGAGTCATTTAATATCTCCGGTCCTGCCCCTACCAGATTCATCAATGGAGATGCAGCCACAAACCCAAGAAAAGCCAGAAAAATTGAAATTAAAAAGACAATAACGACAGTTTGCGAAGCTGTAAAATCAATCATTTTGGAGTCATTGGCACCTTTGTACTGGGATACGATCACCGTTCCGGCCAATGTCAATCCCGCACCCAAAGAGAGCACCAAAAACAATATCGGGAAACTTATACTTACCGCGGCCACTGCGTTGGCACCTAGCCTTCCCAACCAGAACGTATCAATTAACTGATAGGCCGTTTGCAGGATATTGGCCATAATAATCGGCCAGGCCAATGTGAAAAGGCTGCGGACTATACTGACCTCTGCTGTTTGATTTTTCTTACTCATGCATCATACTGTTGAGATGGATTGACCAATCACTCCAAGATGCCAGTAAAATTTGAAAATCAGAAATAGAAGGCTGTCAATTACATTAAAAATTGAGATTCTTAGATTTTTTTAGCGTAAACATTTCCGAATCTGTCCTTCACTTCTACTACCAAATTCTCCTTTGACCCAGGGTTAAAAAAGAACATGTGATCATTTAACTGAGGCTCTACCCACTCCCTTCGCTGAGGAAGCTGAGGGCCCAGATGCAATTCCACACTTAAAGGGTCTACGGCCATAATCTTCTCAGGAACACCCTTCTTGACACCGTCTTCAAACCAGGAAATCTCCCATGCAGGATCATAATTCCAACAATTCAAACTCATCCGGTCAGGAAAATCCCTATGATATCCTTTGTCATAAACTCTGAACTGCTCATTGATGTCCATACCAGTGCCTTTATACTGCCATTTCAGCTCAGAGCCTTTAGCCTCATAGACAGCATAACCATTTGGGGTGCCATCATAGCAAATAGGCCCTGACCACCAGGCTCCGCAGACAGTACCATGACAATGTTCATATACATGCCCCATGATCATATTATCATTGAAATGGGTATGTCCTGAGAGCAAATGTGCATTATATCCCTCCAAAACCTTATATAAATGATCCCGGTTGCTGACTGTGCCTCCAATAGTATCTCTATCCGGATAGCGGGTCACTGCACCTGTGTATGTCGGAATGTGAAGGGCTATTACTATTGTTTTTCCCTTTTCCACATGAGCCAGATCCTGTTCTAGCCAAGCCAATTGCTCCTCTCCAATGTAACCTATGTACTTATTGCCTATATAAAAAACATCATCCAATACCACGTAATGCACTTCTCCTCTGTTCCATGAATAATAAGTTGGGCCAAAGTGGCTGCTAAATGTCTGATTGCTTAATGCATCCGACCTGACCCCTAAATCCATATCATGGTTTCCGATCACCTGGAAAAACGGTGTGTCATACATTTTTACGCTCTGGTTGTATTCCTTAAACAATTCAAGATGGTCAAAAACCAAGTCCCCACATCCAATCCCAAAGAGGTTTGGATCATTGAGTGATCTGATCGTCTGCTGCACGTCCGGAGCGGCTATTGTCAGCAGTTGGTTAGCTTCAAACTCATTTTGGATCTGTGTATCGGAAAGTAATAAGAAATGATGATTCCCGTCACTTGACCTAGACTTCATGAGATCAAACCCAATAGCCTGATCTGTTTTTGCTTTATCTATTCTTTGAAAAAAATCAGCAGAACCATTTGCAAGCTTTTTTATCTCAAAACCGGAGGGTGTGGAAATAAATACAAAGTCACGGTCAGAACCTGAAACCAAATCAAATTCCCCTGATGAATTTGTCAATACAACAGAACGGCCATCTGAAACTGCCACTTGAGCAATACCTTTTCCCTCATTCGCCACTCTTCCCCTTATTCTAATGGGTTTAAAAGCCCTGTTTCCGGCCTGCTTCTGCGGATTTGCTAAAAGTGTTTCCTGAAGGCCAAAATATCCTACCGAAGTAAGGCCTAGTGTTTTGATAAAATCTCGTCTATTAAACATGGTTTGTATGTTTCGGGTCTGTTAAAGCTTGATTTCTTAAAAATGCGAATTAATCCAATTTTCGATTGATCATTTATCAAACTTCTTTATTTAATAACCTATAGTCAATCTGGA
Organism: Algoriphagus resistens; assembly: GCF_001442615.1. Taxonomy (GTDB): domain Bacteria; phylum Bacteroidota; class Bacteroidia; order Cytophagales; family Cyclobacteriaceae; genus Algoriphagus; species Algoriphagus resistens. Next base: position 55,500 of record NZ_LMXN01000022.1, read on the forward strand.
ATTTAAGAATTCAACCTAAGGACTAGTTGCATTTTATCCTAATAATCAGGAAATTAAGTCACAATTCTACTTTCTATTTTTCTAAATTTTTAGGCGATGGAATCGGGCATGTTACAGGTAACCCACAGAGGGATGATTATCCGGAATGCGAGATTCCATGTTACCAATAAAAACCAAAATATAAACAGATGAAATCGAGCATGACGAAAACGTCACACACTGGGATGATTATAATGCATGCGAGATTCCATATGGCCCTTAAAAGACAAATTATAATCATATGAAAAGGAAATTTTCGGATTTGCACTGTCACAATCACATGCGGGCACATCTACATATGCAGGAAAAAAGGGGGATTTACGAGAAAAAGGATGAATTCAGTCCCTGGACAGTAATTTCTTCCAATAGAACAGGGTATGTAAAAGGCAAAATGGGGGCTTCGTATAGTCAGTGTGATTTGGTGAAAGCCTGGAATGGAAATGTACGATTAACATTCAATTCTTTATATCCGCTTGAGCGGGAGTTTGTTCTGGGCTTGAAAAAAATCAACTCAGTTGATTTGTTGAATATTGCAATCGGAGTAAGTACCCATCACAAATTACCGCTCCGTGATCTGATTCAGACTTTTTACATGCGCATTCCCCGCAAAACAGTGAATTATGTACAATCCAAAAAATATGATTATTGGGAATCTCTGAAGCGGGAATTTGAATTTGTGCTCATGGATTCAGGGAAAACAATTGCATGCAATAAAATCCATACTTCGGGTGTTTTGCGGAGAATTTTTGAAAATGAAAAGAAGCGGGCAACCAAATTCAGAAATGAACTTTGGGCGGAGAATGTCCGCTATTTGATTCCGGACTCCAAAGTCACATTAGAAGAATCTTTGCAGAAAGACGATGAAATTACGATGATTCTTACCATCGAGGGGTCGCATGCACTGGGAACAGATCTTTTGGAAAAAGAAAAAATTTCAATTGCGGAAATCTCAAAAAGAATTCAGGAAATCAAAAATGACTGGCAAGTCCCTGTCTTCTTTATCACTTTTTCCCATCACTTCAACAACAATCTTTGTGGACATGCCCACTCTATTCCTGACAAAGGGAAAATCCTATTGGATCAAGCACATAATATGAACACAGGCTTTACCGATCATGGGAAAAGGATTGTGTTGGAGTTATTAGGTCTGGACAAAAACCTCGAAAAAGACCCTAAATTTGGATACAGAATTCTCATTGATGTCAAGCATATGAGTGCTTGTGGCAGAAAGGAATTCTACGATCAAATCGTTCGGCCTTGTCTTGCAAAAGGAGATAAAATTCCTGTAATAGCATCGCATTGTGGATTTTCCGGTATCCAGTCCTTACAGGACCATATAGATTGCTTTCATAAAGAAAAAGATGACTACTGTGACGATACTGAGAAATTCAATGCCTGGAATATCAATGTCTGTGAAGAGGATATTGAGATGATCGTGAAGACAGATGGGCTTTTCGGACTTTCATTTGATCAACGCATTCTTGGAATTACCAAAAAGAATAAAAAATCCAGACGAAATGGGATTGAACTTCTATGGGATAATATTGAAGGAATTGCAAAGGCTGCTTATAACAATCCCAACCTCACTGACGTGGAAAAGACCAAGATCTGGAAGTGCATGACATTAGGTACTGATTTTGAAGGCTTAATCGACCCAATTGACCATTATCCTACGGTATTGGAATTTGAGCTTTTTTCAAATAATCTCATTTTTGAAATAGAACAAGCGCGGAAAGACCCAACTGCCAAACATCTTGCCCATCTCACATCACGGGAAGATACAGAAGCCCTTGTAGACGACTTTTGTTACAATAATGCGGAGGCATTTGTGAAAGCGAATTATCCGAAATAAGACCAGTAACCGAAGACGGGTGACCGACCTACCCTTGATGATATAGCCTGGCACTAATTCTATTGCTTTTGTCTCATTCAGGATAAACCGAAATCCTACATAGTACAATAGCTAACTACTTGTATCTAACGTTTTGCTACCCCAAAAAAGCTATTCTTCCCCAAAAATTTCCTTCACTACCCAGCCTTTGCCCCATTCTTCTCTTTCGTGTTCTGTCCATAATTCAGGATAGAAAATAACCTTCTGAAAGCGCGGAGGCAAATATTTCTGCCAGTTGGTACCCCCTGTCGCAGCTATATCCATAGGATCTTTTTGCAGAAAACGGACGGCTGACTTATAATGCGCAAGTGGCCAAAACACATTTGCCTTCAAATCAAATTGCTTCATCGCCTCCGTTAATTCTTCTGAAGGATTTGGAATATCTATATAGCGCTGCCATAAATTTTTGCGTCTGTATGCATCCATCAGATCCATCAATTTCTTACGGTATTTCGCTTCAAAGTTCTTTAGTGTAAGCGTTTTTTCACCGGTTGCCAATTCGATTGCCCCCTGCTGCCAATACAGATTTTCAAAAATCTCATCTGTAGGTGTATGGAAATCAGGATCAGTACGTTTATTTAAAGCAACAAGGTTAAAAGCATCTGTGGCCATCAATTCAATTTCACGATATTGAGCACTTTGAAAACCACTCGCAGGAAGCAATGACATTCGGAATTTGAGAAATTGCTCCTGCTCCATTCCTTTCCACATCACAGCAAATGAGCTGATCAACTGATCAAAATACATATTGATCCGTTCCAACCTAGCTTTAAAAAACACCTCATTAATTGGCTGTTTATCTGATATTTGCTCTATTTCAGAAATAATCAACTTGAAATACAATTCGGTGATCTGATGATAGATAATAAAGATTTTTTCGTCCTTAAAAGAGGTCTTCGGCTGCTGCAGTGAAAGCAACACATCCAAGTTGATATAATCCCAATAGGCCAAATAATCGGCATACTGCAACCCTTCCAGGTAAGAAAGCATATCCTGTCCCGAAGCCTTGAATTTCTTCTCCAGCAGCTCTATTTTTTCTAATATCTTAGGATCAAATTCGGATTCTTGCATCTGTGCTTTTAGTATAAAAAGATAGTAATTTCGTCAGCGATCTATTTACTTAGAATCAGCTAGGGTTTTTAAATTCCCGACAAAAGTCACAGATTCATCTTAATAAACCAAAAATAACATGGAGTCAGTTGAAATCCGGAAGTCTTTGAAGCAAGATACCTTCGATGGTGTTGATTTTTTAGACCTTGATGACCTGCTCACCGAGGAGCACAAATTGATCAGGACTTCCATCCGCGAATTTGTCAAAAAAGAGATTTCTCCATTCATTGAAGATTGGGCTCAGAAGGCACATTTCCCCACCGGTATTGTCAAAAAATTTGGGGACGTCGGAGCTTTTGGCCCACAGATTCCCGAACAATATGGCGCAGGTGGATTGGATTATATTTCCTATGGATTGATTATGCAGGAGTTAGAACGTGGCGATTCAGGCATGCGCTCGACAGCTTCAGTGCAAGGGTCACTGGTGATGTACCCTATTTATAAGTTTGGCTCAGAAGAGCAGCGTAATAAGTATTTGCCCAAACTAGCTTCCGGAGAAATGCTGGGCTGCTTCGGTCTTACTGAACCTGACCACGGCTCCAACCCAAGCGGCATGGTTACCAATTTCAAAGATATAGGTGATCATTATCTATTGAATGGCGCCAAAATGTGGATCTCCAATTCGCCGCAGGCGGATATTGCGGTGGTTTGGGCGAAAGATGAAGCCGGCAGAATTCACGGCTTGATCGTAGAGCGGGGCATGGAAGGCTTTAGTACTCCGGAAACCCATGGGAAATGGTCACTTCGGGCCTCATGCACGGGTGAACTTGTTTTTGATAATGTAAAAGTCCCTAAGGAAAATCTTCTTCCAGGCAAATCAGGTCTTGGAGCTCCGTTGATGTGCCTGGATTCTGCCCGTTTTGGAATAGCCTGGGGTGCCATAGGTGCTGCAATGGATTGCTACGAGTCTGCAAGAAAATATACCGCTGAACGAATCCAATTCGGCAAACCTATCGCAAGTTTTCAACTGGTGCAGAAGAAGCTTTCAGAAATGCTCACAGAAATAACAAAAGCACAACTGTTAGCCTGGAAAGTTGGCAAGATGATGAATGAGGGCAAAGCCAAGACGGTTCACATCTCCATGGCTAAACGAAACAATGTGGAAATGGCGCTAAACATAGCAAGAGAAGCTAGACAAATCCATGGAGGAATGGGAATCACGGGTGAATATCCGATTATGCGTCATATGATGAATCTGGAATCGGTGATCACCTATGAAGGTACACACGATATCCACCTGTTGATTTTAGGGCAAGAGATTACCGGAATTCCGGCTTTTGTATAATCGAAATAGTAACCGCAAAAGAACACTGGGGCTTTCGAGGAGGGTGTGAAAATTTTCTTGTAGAATTGATTTTGTCTGAGGCCTGTCCAAGAATACCTGTAGGAAAATAAAATAATTGCGTCCGGTCTGCTAGGTTAAACAGAGCCGGACGCCTACAATAGGTTTAGGTAGTATTCAACCTGAGTTTTATGCGAGATTATCGGTAACCACCTTATAACTAGGATCTTCCAGGATATTGATTTCAAGAATCTCATCCGCTTTGGCCAACAACCTCTTACAATCAGGACTTAGATGCCGTAGATGTACTTTTTTTCCCACCTTCATATAACGCTCGGTGATTTTGTTGAGCGCTTCGATGGCTGACATATCCACCACTCTGCTTTCTGCAAAATCTATGATCACTTCATCCGGATCATTTAGCACATCAAACTTCTCATTAAATGCCGAGACAGAAGCAAAAAACAAAGGGCCAAAGATTTCGTAATGCTTGATTCCATTTTCATCCACATGTTTGCGCGCACGGATACGTTTTGCATTGTCCCATGCAAAGAAAAGGGCAGCCAAGATTACGCCTGTCAAAACAGCAAGAGCCAGATTATGCATAATAGCAGTTATAATAGTCACAAGAAACATCAGGAAAACATCCTTTTGTGGCATCTTGGTGATAGTCTTGATACTTGCCCATTCAAAGGTTCCTATAGCCACCATTATCATAAGACCGGTCAGTGCTGCCATAGGGACCTGCTCAATTAGGCCGGAACCAAAAACAATAAACACCAAAAGCATCACTGCAGCCACTATCCCAGAAAGTCTGGCACGCGCTCCATTTGATACGTTGATCAGACTCTGGCCAATCATCGCGCAACCGCCCATTCCAGAAAAGAATCCAGAGGTAACATTAGCAATACCCTGTGCAACAGCCTCTTTATTACTTCTCCCGCGCGTTTCGGTGATCTCATCTACGATATTAAGTGTCAAAAGACTTTCTATCAGCCCCACACCCGCCATAATAGCTGAATATGGCAGAATCAGAAGAAGGGCCTCCAAAGTTAACGGGATACCGGGGATGTGAAAGGGAGGAAATCCACCTTTTATGCTTGCAATATCACCTACTGTCCTTGTGTCGATTTTCAGGACAGCAACTAATCCAAATACTACCAAAATCGCTACAAGTGACGCTGGTACTGCCTTAGTAAGTTTTGGAAGACCCCAGATAATCAGCATTGTAAGCAGCACAAGTCCCAAAAGAATATAAAGGGATGTTCCGTTTAGCCAGTTTCCATCAGCTCCCTTAAACTGGTCTAACTGGGACATAAAAATGATAATGGCCAGTCCGTTTACAAATCCGAATATTACCGGATGGGGAACCAGTCGCATGAGTTTGCCCAACCGAAGTGAGCCTGCCAGAATTTGGATTAATCCGGATAAAATTACTGCCGCAAATACATATTCCACTCCGTGGGAGACCGCCAGTGATACGATAACAACAGCTATTGCTCCCGTAGCCCCCGAGATCATACCCGGTCTCCCGCCCAAAATGGCGGTGACCAATCCCATCACAAATGCGGCATAAAGACCTGTCAAAGGAGAGAGTCCCGCAATCAAAGCGAATGCTACAGCCTCGGGCACAAGAGCCATGGCTACGGTAAGCCCAGACAGGACTTCGGTTTTGTAGTCAACACGCTGACTGAAATCAAATAAATTAAAGTATTTTTTCATATAATGAATAGGAATAGGTATGTAAGAACAATATCCACCACAATGGAGAACGGATATCGGAAAACATATTACTTATAGGGAAATAGAGAAAAGGCCAGTCCACTAAAATGGAACTTAAAAAATCAAGGTGGCGTAGTGCCGAAGCGTATAGTGAGAAATGTGCCCATTTTGTTATTTACGATGGCAAAAGTAGTCGTTAAAAATTCAAAAAACAAAACGATGGAATCCAGAATCCAATTCTGGCAATATACCTGCAATATCAGATTCACTATTCCTGTAAGCTATATTAATTGCTGAATTCCTAAAAGCCAATCACTCCATCTGAAGGCATAGTGGATCTTTTCTGCCCAAAGAAGCTAACTTAGCCTTTAAACTTTCTACAAGTTTCTTCTTTTCCTCTGCATGTATTGTCAGGATAAGAATTTCCCGCTTTAGCCTCCCAAAGTGTAAATCATTGTATAAGGCATTAGGAATTTTGTCAACCTATAAACTTAGAACTACAGTATAGGATTACAATTAAAGTACATAGGAATTGTAGACAATTTGTAGACGCTTCAACACCCTTGCGTAGGACTTTTGTAGATGTATCAGGCTAGTTTGCCTACAACAGCTCAACTATTTTTGCCATTCAACAACATCAAATCGAAGCTTCCCTCTCATAGAAGCTCTCAGGGCGAATTTTGGGTTTATCAGAATCAGGCAGTTAATCTATCGATCATTTGAGCCCGGACAAACCTCTAACTATTTAGTTATCGTTATCTCCCGCCTTCATTATAATATGAATATGCATTGTACAGACCTTACATGGAATCCAGGTTTCTCGCTAAGATATTTCTGCATCTTAAAACACCTCAAGGCAGTATTATGTGGCTATTATCGCAGCTATTATTCTTTGTTGTTTTTAACCTTTTTTACCTATGCATCCTCTCTGGCCCAAGTAATATACGTCAGTCCTAATGGGAATGGAAACGGCTCAACCTGGGCACAGGCAAGTAATATCTACGATGCACTGGATAATGCTTCCGAAAATTCAGAATTGTGGCTTCGCCGCGGTGTATATACGCTGGATGAGGAATTGACACTTCCAAGTACAGACATAAGTGTATACGGTGGGTTTAGGGGAACAGAGTCCACCCGAAATCAGAGAAATTTCGAAAACAACAAGACTATCCTCGATGGGCAGAATAGTACAAGGATACTTTACCTTGACAGAGACGACTTCACTATAGATGGAGTTACTTTCAGAAACGGTTATATAGGATTGGAAGATCCTGGTGATGGTAATAAAGGGGGAGGTGCGATATATGTTTGGTCAGCAGACAATAGTATTATCCGGAATTGCACCTTCCTAAATAATGTTTCCGAAGGAGACAGGGGTGCAGGAGCAGTGTACAACCGCCATGGCGATAATACACTAATTGAGAATTGCACTTTTGACAACAACAGATTTCAAAGCTACCCGCATGATTCCAATGGTGGCGGGGCTATTCATAATTGGACAGATGGGTTAACCATTAAAAACACGGTATTCAGGAATAATTCTTCACATAGACCTGGCGGAGCTATATATACATGGGGCTATCCGGTAATAATTGAAAACTGCGAGTTTGAGGATAATCATACCGGGCAAAGAGGCGGTGCAATTTATGACAATTCCGGATCAATAATCCGGATTACGAATAGCTTATTTGTCAACAATAGCGCAAGTGATGAGGGAGGAGCTATTTCGACAAGAGACAAGCTTGAAATATCCAATTCAACTTTTGTCAACAACAACAATACAGCAGTTACCTATCATTCTTATTCATTCTCGCCTGGACATGTTTTTATTTACAATAGTATTTTTTTTAATAATTCGCCTAAGGGTTCATTAGATCCTGACATTGCTTCTAGCACACTCAATACAGAGGCTACAGTATTAGACATTAGAAGAAATATTGTCAAAGCATTTTCAGAAGGCACAAATAATCTTATTAATGTCAATCCCCTATTTGTTGACAGTTCAAATGGCAATTATAGGCTACAGTCCGGCAGTCCGGCCCGTGATGCCGGTAATATTAATCTATATAACGACATATCCGGTACTCCCGCTGGAGCATCAAATGACCTAGATGAAAGGAACCGGGTATTTAATGGTATCCTTGACTATGGAGCTTACGAATACCAAACTCATATTAACTGCACCACCATCACCAGGCCTGAGGGTGGAGCTGAC
>NZ_LMXN01000023.1 GCF_001442615.1 Algoriphagus resistens
CTCACCGCAAGATCCACAAACCCACTCCCTTATGGAAAGGGTTACCTCTTGTTTTATCCATCCACAGGCTGAACAGCTTTTGCTTGATGGGAACCACCGGTCGATTTTAACAAATGGTCTGTCGTTCCAATTGGCCTTATATTCAAGCATACTGTAAAATGCACCCAACGAAACATCGCCCATTGCCTGTGCCAGGCAATGGTTCTTCATTATATTCTTTACAGCAAGGTCTTCAACTGATAGTATGTCGTGGTTTTTGATGAGTTCAGTTGATCCCTTATGCAGATAATCCTTTCTGATATTGCTTATTTGTTCGTGTACTAAAGAAAGTTTTTGTTTTTGCCTGCCCCTTGCCCCGCTTCCTTTTGTTTTCTTCGAAAGCTGTCTTTGCCCAAACCTGAGCTTCTTTAATTTGGTTTTAAGTGATCTGATATTTTCATAGCTGCTTCCATCTGAAAGTATTGCAAGTTCCTTTATACCCGTATCTATACCTACTGATTTACCAGTTTTTTGAAACGGTTTATGTTCTGTTTCACACGTAATAGAAACATACTACTTACCGGTTGTTGATTTTGAAACAGTGGCAAACAAAGGTTCACCTTCCAACGCTCTATGAAGGTTTAACCTGATCCCCTCTTTGAATTTGGGTATCACGAGTTTGCTGTCTTGAACGGATACATTTTGTGGTATTTTGAAACTCCTGCCGTACATTTAAATCTTGGGAACTTGTTCTGCTTGTTAAAAAAGTTCTTGTAGGCAGTATCCAGGTTTCTGATAGATGCCTGCAATGACTGCCCCTTGATCTGCTTCCTTTTGTTTTCTTTGAAAGCTGTCTTTGCCCAAACCTGAGCTTCTTTAATTTGGTTTTAAGTGATCTGATATTTTCATAGCTGCTTCCATCTGAAAGTATTGCAAGTTCCTTTATACCCGTATCTATACCTACTGATTTACCAGTTTTTTGAAACGGTTTATGTTCTGTTTCACACGTAATAGAAACATACTACTTACCGGTTGTTGATTTTGAAACAGTGGCAAACAAAGGTTCACCTTCCAACGCTCTATGAAGGTTTAACCTGATCCCCTCTTTGAATTTGGGTATCACGAGTTTGCTGTCTTGAACGGATACATTTTGTGGTATTTTGAAACTCCTGCCGTACATTTAAATCTTGGGAACTTGTTCTGCTTGTTAAAAAAGTTCTTGTAGGCAGTATCCAAGTTTCTGATAGATGCCTGTAATGATTGGCTATTCACTTCTTTTAACCAGGAAAACCCTTCCTCTTTTTTCAGTTCAGTTAAAGTCCTTGCGTTGTCATACTAGTTAAGAGAAGTCTTTTCGTTTAAATATTTCTCTTTACGTTCATCCAAAAACCTATTGAACACAAACCTACAATGCCCAAAATGTTTGGCCAACAAAGATTCTTGTTCCTTTGTCGGGTAGATCCTAAACCTGTATGATTTGTATATCAACTTCATTCTACTGACCAAATAACCTTGTTTTTTACTGACAACCAAGCTATTGTCACCAACTGTCAGTATATAAGCTACCCGCAGGATTCCGTATATCCATAGTAGTTAAAATTCCATCTAATCCCTGTTACCACGTATCCTAGAAATAGCTTGGCAGGCCAGTTAAATGAGGAGTTAAACCCTGTTTTTCACCATAGCCGGTAAAGCAGGTTTTGAAACTGAAGTAAGGGGGCTAGAGGTAAGCCCTATCCATTTTCTTATCCGGTACATTCCCCGCCTAGCTGTACTGTAAATGGCCCCGTAGGTTAGAACAAGGATCACCCATCAGTTATGGTTTCTGCACCCATCTACACTTGGTAAACACTAGGGGGATCAGTATCTACTTTAGTCGGATGGAAATTTCGTTTGTTCAATAGGTGAAGCATCACCGGAAACGATCCATCAGTACATTCTTTCACCAGGTTAGTGTTTGTCGCTTACATCCCACCCACGCTAAGGCGATGGGTGGGTTTTACGTTCCTATTTATAAATTCTAAAATCGTTGATAATCGGCATTTCACTGCTTTGTTAAAATGGGTTAACAAACATAGATTTAGTTGTATAATAGCCTAGCGTTTAGTTTTTTACCATTGGCTTAATAAATTATGTAAACTTTTCACTTCCTAACTTTTTCCATTTCTCATGAAACACAACCTGATTTTAATTGCACTCAACACGGCAGTTCTTGGACTTATATCCTGTAGTGAGAAAACCGAAAAAACTTCCGTTCCTAAAACTTTTTCCCTCGAAATTACTGACTCAGTTCAGATAGATTATCTCGGGGAAATGATGCTGATAGATTTTGATCCGAAAACTGAAAAATACTTGCTCTCCACGGAATTTTATCAGGAATACCTAGAAGTTGATGCACGGGGAAATATTCTTAATCATAATAAATTCAATGAGGATGGAATAGACGCTGTGAGCTCTCCACTTGGTTTGGGCTATTTCAATGGAGATGTGACTGTCTTCAATCCTCCAAAGGGTTACTCTAGATTTCAGGATTCTCTTAAAATAGGGGAAATCACTATTCCATATCCCAATCAAGTTTTTATGATTTACCCAAAGCTGGGCTTGTTCGAATCCGGTAATAAATTTTTTTATCCAAAACCTTGGCCTGAATCGCTAGCCATTAACATGGAAGAAGGCGAATTCTATCATGCTATGTACAGACTTCCGATAATTGAATCCCAGGATAAAACCACGGGAGATACACTTGCAGCGCTGAGATTACCGGAAACTTCTCCCTTACTTGATGATCAGGTTCACGGATTTCCTATACCGGTTTATACCATGGATCAGAATAAGTTACTCCTAAGCATGTGGTTAGAACCAAGAATCTATGTGTACAATAAAGTAGGGGATCAGTTTGAATATGAAAGAACTGTGGATGTGAACATTCCAGATTGGATTCACTATGATCCTGTCCCTATGGATAAGGCAGAGCAATTTTTTGAAGGTTTTTCAAAGAAATTGTCAGGCAATCTAACAAACTTCTTCAGAGTGGGAGATAACTATGTGGTAGTCTATAACAAAGGGATTTCAGAAGCGCAGCTGTCAGAGCTTGGCCAACCAAATGACGGTGGGCTGTCCCGGCGCAAAAAGAATCCAAACTATGCTGCGATTTTTGACAAGGAATTCAACCAATTGGCTACAAATGTCCCATTTCCTGGCACAAGCAACTACCCGATGGTGGTCAATAATGAAGGAGAATTGGTTGTTTCAAAAGTAGCCGGCTTATCTGAGACAGAAGAGGATGGGATTATACTTTACAAGTTGAAATTGACGCAGAAATAATGGATTGATATGTTTACAAGTAATTTATTATTAGCATATTAAATCAGATTTTTACTTTAACCCATACTCACATATGAAATCGACACGATTAAAATCATCATTAAAACACACAGGACAATGATTATTTTAATCGCTAAAGGTTCCATCTGACCATCTTAAAACAAGTATAAAAAGATGAAATCGAGCATGTAGAAAACGACACACGCTAGGATGATTATAATCCATGCGAGATTCCATATGACCCTAAAAGACAACTTATAAACAGATGAAATCGAGCATGACGAAAATGTCACACACTGGGATGATTATAATGCATGCGAGATTCCATATGGCCCTTAAAAGACAAATTATAATCATATGAAATACCCATGACGGGAGCTCGACACACAGGGGAATGATTATTACTTGCCGAAAGTCTCTCGACTACCGTCCTAAATGAACTAAGAAACCTAACTTATAAACAGATGAAAAGTCCTTTCAACCAAATTACAACCCTTGTTCTGTTCTGTAGCTTTTTTTCCTGTGCAGAAAAAAACCAATCGGAGAGCACGCCAATCACTTTTTCTTTAAAAATCACTGATTCGGTGGAGATAGATCATCTTGGGGAAATGAAACTGCTGGACTATGAACCAAAAACCGAGAAGTTCTTGCTTGCTACAGAAGAGCCTAGGGAATACCTTGAAGTAGATTGGCAGGGAAATATTTTGAATCACAATGAATTCAACCGGGACGGAATAGATGTAGTGGTCCGTGCAGTAAGCCTTGGGTATTTTAATGGAGACGTGACTGTCTTTGATGTTCAAAAGGGTTACTTCAGATTTCAGGATTCTACCAAAATTGGTGAAATCACTTTGCCTTATGACTATGATGTTTTTCTTCTCAATCCAAAGCTTGGCTTGTTCGAATCCGGTGATAAAATCTATTACCCAAAGCCAGTTCCAACTTCATTGATGGCCAATCATGCAGAAGAAAACATGTTTCAACTTATGTATAATCTTCCGATCATTGAATCTCAAGATAAAACCACCGGAGATACCTTAAGTGCACTCAGATTACCTGAAACCTCTGAAGTATTTGATAATCAGATTCACGGATTTCTGATGCCCGTTTATACTATGGATAAGGATAAGTTGCTTCTCAGTATCGGAATTGAGCCAAAATTTTATGTGTACCATAAGGAAGGGGATCAGTTTGTCTATTCAAAGACTGTAGAGGTTGCTATCCCAGATTGGGTAGCTTATACACCTGTGCCAGCGGATAAGCCTAAGAAGTTCTTTGAAGAAATCAGGAAAATTAGACCTGGAAATCTGGGGAATGTTTTTACAGTAGGAGACTATTATTTGATTAGCTATCACAGCGGAATTTCAGAAGAAGAGCTAGCTCAGCTTGATCCATCCACCAGCTATGGAGTAGATATACTAAAAAGAGATCCTTATTACGCAGCAATTTTCGACAAGGACTTCAACCAATTAGCCACAAATGTTCCTTTTCCAAGCTCAAGCAATTCTCCGATGGTGGTCAATAATGAAGGGGAATTGGTAGTCTCAAAAGTTGCGGGTCTGAGCGAGACCGAAGAGGATGGGATCGTTCTATATAAATTGAAGTTGACTGAAAAGTAAACTTTCAATAGTTTTAATCCATCCGTTTAAAAATATCCTTTCAAATCAAGATCTATGTCACTGATTCTTAGAGTAACATTTTTATCCATAGCTTCCTTGATAATTTTTTCCTGCGGAAATCGAAAAACAGATGCTGGAATGAATAAGAATTTATCTTTTTCTTTTGACATCATTGATTCCGTTGAAATTGATTATCTGGGGGAAATGAGATTAATAGATTATGATCATGAGCTAGACAAGTATCTAATTGTAACAGCCGATTATATGGAGTATATGGAAGTGACACAGACCGGAGAAATTCTCACCCATCATAAATTGAATCCTGACGGGGTAGATGCAGTTGCTTCGGTATTGGGCATAGGGTACCTGGAAGGGGACGTGACTGTGATGTCGGAGACCAAAGGCTATGTGAGATTTAGGGATTCAGTTAAAATAGGGGAGATAAAGATTCCATATGATTTCCAGCCATATATGTTCTTTCAGAAATTGGGGGTTTTTCAGAATGAAAGCATGATATATTATCCCAAACCATGGCCGGCCTCTTCCAGTATAGGGATGGGAGAAATTGATTTTTACCAGGCGCTTTATAATTCACCGGTCATTGAAGGAAAGAATGTTGAGACAGGGGATACGGTAAATACGGTACGACTGCCAGAGTCTTCCGCTCTGCGAGATGGTCAGATGCATGGAATGTTGTTTCCTGTTTATACCCGAACTGAAGAAAATTTACTTTTGAGTACATGGTTTGAGCCAAAAATCTATATCTATCAAAAGGGGGATTTGGGATATGATTATGAGAAAACAGTAACTATTGACATTCCTGGATGGGTAGAAAATATACCGAGTTCTTCAGATGACCCTTCGCAATATTATCTTTTGAACAATAAACAGATTGGAGGTGCAGTCACCAATCTGTTTAAGTCCGGAGAATATTATGTGGCTGTTTATCACAAAGGGCTCTCTGAGGAAAATCATCCTGAAAGGGGAGATGATGTACATGCATACAGGATTTCAGTTCGTAAGGCTGATCCATTTTATGCTGCAATTTTTGATAAAGATTTCAATCAACTTGCAGCAGATGTGGCATTTCCAGCCACTAGTGATAGTCCTACAGTGATTAATAAAAACGGTGAATTTGTAGTCTCCAAAGTCGCAGGCTTATCCGAGACAGAAGATGATGGGGTTATACTCTACACCTTACAGCTTAGTGCCAAGTAATTTCAGTCTTTTAAGCAAAGGCTCAGTCCTTCTTTCGCCCTGGTGGGCTTGAGCCCATAGGCTCTCTCGATCTTGGAGGAATCAAAACAATAGTGTGAATCCAACTGATAGCGGAGTTCGGCGATTTCTTTGATCAGAGGCATGAATAGCCCGAGGGTACTGACCAGCCAAGCCGGCATCACATGAAGCTTAAGTTGGGTGCCAAGCTCATGATTGATCATTTCTACAATTTCTTTTACAGAAGGATAGGAATCATCGGTTGGCAAATTCCATGTCTGGTTCCAGGAATCTTCCTGCAATGCCAAAAATGCCGTTGCTTTTCCCGCATCGGGGATATAGATGAAGGAATGCTTTTTATTTCCCGAATAAAGCCATAGTGCGTTTTTACCGGTTTTCATCCGTTTGATTACCAGTTCATCCAGCACCGAATTGCTGGCATCCGGCCCATAGAAATCTGGGGCTCTGGCTACAATAGCAGAAATTTTTCCGCTTTTCACTTCAACCCATAGCATGTCCAAAATCTGCTTTCTTACTTTTCCTTTCCTACTTCGAGGTTCGAGTGGGGTTTCTTCTGTGAGATGACTGACTTGCGATGGATCGCATGCGTACATATTGTCGAAGAAGACCAGTTTGCATCCATGGGCAATACAGGCATCTAATGTATTCCTCATGATAATTGGCCAGTCTCTTTCCCAAACAGCGGATTTGTACTGGATCCCAGCCAATAAAAATGTTACTTCTGAGCCTTTTACAGCCTCCAACACAGCAGTGGGGTCCAGTAAATCGCCGGAAATCAATTCATCTGTGGGATTTACTTTTTTAGGAGTTCGGCTGAACTGACGGACTAAAATTTCTGAATGGGCAAGTTCTGCCGATACAATTTTAGCAATATTGCCATTAGCACCTAGAATAGTATGGACTGGCATGAGAAAGGGATTTTGTTTGAAAAAAACTCAGTTAGAATAGCATGTTTTGAAGGTTGGGCTATCGCTACTTCAACATTCATTTCCCAAGATAAGTTATTCACTTTGAAATTTTTATGAAGTCCAGTTATCCTTCTATTAGCTTTTGCGGCCAGCCCCAAAGCACGTCTGGTTACGAAACAGGTCTGGTTAGTTATTGCGGACTTTTGCTGCTGTTCTGAGCAGGACGGATTATTAAGGAATTGGGCTTAACAGTTTTTCATCTATTATATTTACAAATATGAAAATAATGTATTACATTTATATTTGTAAACATAATGGAACATAGATGAAGGGTTATCATTTGGGTGAATTGGAAGAGTTGATTCTACTGACAGTAGGGATCTTGGACCAGGAGGCTTATGGAGTCGCTGTATTGCAAGAGATCAAAAATCAAACAGGCAGAAAAGTCAATATTTCGGCAATACATACCGTGTTAAATAGGCTGGAAGAAAAGGGGTTTTTAAAATCCTACATGGGCGGAGCCACCGAAGAAAGAGGAGGTAGGCGCAAGCGTTTATTTACTCTTTCCGCTACAGGCAGATTAGCAATCGAAGAAGTCAAAAACCAGAGAAACAAACTTTTCGACCAACTTCCCCCTTTGGCATTGGACTTCTCTTATGGACAATAAGCGCAAACATTATCCTCCCAAATGGCCAGATCGCTTTTTGGAATTTTATTGCAATCCCAATCGATTGGAGCAGATTCAGGGAGATGCATATGAGCTATTTTACCTGAATTTAGCCGAGCGGGGAATAGGCTATGCCAGGTTCCGTTTTTTTATCCATGTGCTCAGCTTTTTTAGATGGAGCAACATCAGACGTACCAAATCAACTTATCGGTCATTTAACCAAGGGGCTATGTTAAAGAACTATTTTAAAATCGGTTGGAGGAATCTCCTTAAGCAAAAAGGGACCACCTTTATTTCTGTGTTTGGATTGGCCTGTGCTGTGGGTTGCTGTATGGTGGCTTATCTTTTTATCGCCCAGATTTGGTTCAAAGGCATGCTTCAGCCGAACAAGGAGGAAATCTATCAACTAACCTATACTGTTGAGGAGGAAAATGGTCTAGTGACCTACGGATCTGTTGCTGAACCGATTTCGGAGCTGATCCCAGAGCAGCTCAGCCAGGTGAAAAATCACTCACGTGTTTTGATGGATTTTTCCCTTTTGATGCAAAACAATGAAAATTACAATCAACGCGTATTGTATGTAGATCCTGCATTTATGGAAATGTTTGTTTACCGGATGGAATACGGATATCCTGGAGCACTCAGGGAGCCAAATCAAGTGATTTTGACCGATGAGCTTTCTGAAAAACTTTTTGGGGATACTCACCCTATCGGGCAGGAACTCTCACTAGTGGTCAACGGAGAAGAAGTACTGTATAAAGTCGGTGGAGTTCTTGCCGACCTGAAGGACATGGATATGTTCAATTTTGACCTTTTGGTGAATTTTGAATCGCACCCGTATTCCAGTGCAGACCTTCCCGTCAAAGATGCATGGAATTCAGAGTTATGGACTTTTGTTCAATTGGAAAAGGGAGTAAGTCCAGCCATGCTGAGTCCCGGATTGGCAGTACTGAAAAAGCAACAAAACCAAATCAATCCTGAAAAGCCTTACGTTGAGTTGGGTCTCCTCGCCTACACAGATTTGGTTTATCAAATAGGCAAGATTAAAAAAGGGGTTAGGGACTTTTTAGGAATAGGCCCACAGATACTTTTGGGTTCAATCGGACTTTTTATATTGATTTTAGCAGTGTTCAATTACATCAATATAGCTGTGTTGATGGCATCCAGAAGGTTAAAGGAGATTGGGGTGCGTAAGGTGATGGGCAGCAGGAGAAGCCAGCTTGTGGCCCAGTTTCTGAGCGAAAATCTTATGGTCTGTTTTTTTGCCATTTTTCTTGGCTGCCTTTTCGCAGGTTTTATCTTTCTTCCGGGATTCAACGATATCGCTTCTAAAAATCTCAAAATTGATCTGCTTAATGATCGGTACGTCTGGATGTTTTTAGGAACTATGCTCTTTTTTATTACGATAGTTTCTGGATTGTATCCTGCGGTTTACGTTTCTTCATTCAAGCCAGTCAGTATCCTAAAGGGTAACCAAAAGATTGGAAGTAAAAGTTTCTTAACCAGTGTATTGCTGACTTTTCAATTTACCCTTGCGATCATCAGTATTGTAGCAGGAGTGGCTTTTGTCCAGACCAATTATGTTAATTCAACCAGAGATTGGGGATATGAAAGCTCGGATAAAATTATCGTAAATGTGCCAGCTTCTGAAGACTATTTACCGTTGAAGAACAAGCTCTCAGCCCTTGCTGCTGTGAACAAAATCAGTGGGAGTCAGGATTACGTTGGAAACTGGATAAGAGAGCAGGAAGTGGTTTTTGATGAAGAAAAGTATGAGGTAAGCCTTATGGATGCGGAAGCCAATTATTCTGAAGTTTTGGAATTAAAAGTGAAGCAAGGGCGCATGTTTAATCCGGATCTGATTTCTGAGAGTCAAGAATCCGTTGTGGTAAACCAGACTTTTCTGGATCGGTTAGGACTGGAGTTTCCATTAAAGGAAAAGATAACCCTTGATAGCATGGAGTTTTCAGTCGTCGGTGTGGTGGAGGATTTCCATACAGTTTTCTTCCAAAACCCAATTGACCCTCTGGTGATCCGTGCGTCTGCGGACACAACATTCAATTACCTTACTTTGAAGATGGCTCCGGGATCTGCAGGGTCTACCATGGAATTGGTTAAAAAAATCTGGCACGAAACAATCCCAAGAGGAGTTTTCGAAGGCAAGTTACAGACTGAAGTTTTTGACAGAGATTTTGCCGATGTCCGTGGGGTAAAGAATCTGATTTTGTTCTCGGCTATCCTTGCCATTATTCTGGCTGCACTGGGCCTGTTTGGTCTGGTGTCTTTGAACATGAATACACACATCAAAGATTACTGTGTGAGAAAAGTTTTTGGAGCTGACTTGGGGGATTTATCTATGAAACTCGCCAGGCGATACCTCATTATTTGGGGAATTGCATCTTTGCTGGGTGGAGGGTTGTCAATTTATTTGATCTCAGCCTTCCTCAATAGTTTCTTTGCTTTCCATTCTGGCGTGGGGGCAATTCCATTAGGTTTTGGGCTTTTAGTTTTATTCTTGGTAATTGCCGGGACAGTCAGTTCCCAGATTAGGAAAATAGTGAAGGCTAATCCGGCCACAATTCTGAAAGCGGAGTAGAGGAAAAAAGAAGATACACCAATCTACTTGTGCTTGTATGAATGCCCTGATCTTATCCCTCTTTTTCTAAAGCAAATTACAATTGAACATAAGGCATCCTTCCCGAAGGATGTTTTTTGGTTCTATGCAGTTCCTGATAGTAGCTGTAAACTACTGTCTTTAGTGGTGAGAATCTTTTCCAAACAGCTCTGCCAATGGATTCTAATGTTATTCGATGAATGGCATATAATATGATCATATATAGGAAAAAATGTACTATATGAGCTAATAACGGTTTATATGGAATTTTAGAAAGGAAAGCAACATGACAAGTCGGGGATATTTCCCTCAAAATATGGTGAACATCAACAAACTTCCCTTACGGATAAAGGTCATTAAGTATTAAATAAAACTGCATGTATATTAAGTTTATTATAAGAATGATTTTGTTTTTTCTGATCTCCTCGGGAATAGTGGGATGCAGTTTGGTGGATGAAGGGTTATCTACCAAAAATAACGAGGGTACAATCAGTTGCTTAATGAACGGGGAACCATTTGAAGTAGAAGGGGGAAAGGGTTTATTGGCCTCAGAGTTTGTGAAGGCAGAAATGGAGAAAAGTGAGGATTATTTTTTGCTTACTGTGTACGGGATCCGGGTATTGGAAGAAGAGGAAGAGAAGAGGGGGCTGGCTGTGGGTTTTAAGCTCGGAGGAGAGCGTCTGATGGACATAGGCCAAGGGGACACATTTACAAAATGGGAAGTCCTTGACGAGATAGAGGGAACTTTTGAAGGAGCTATGGGGGGCGTAGAAGAAAGGAAATCCGAAAGCGCAGACGAGCATTTGCTTAAGGCCAGTTCAAATCATACAGGTAAGATGAATATAACTGTCACTGCTATCGATACCCTGGATCAATTGATTTCCGGAACTTTCCATTTTACCGCCAAGGACCAAAAAAGCGGGGAAGTCATTGAGGTGACAGAAGGCGCATTTGAAAACATCAAATGGGTGAACAAGTAATCTCCCAGGTAATTAGAAAACAATCAATAAAAATTAACCAATCCTTAACCTTAAAATTTACTAGTATGACATGTAAACAAAATCTTAAGAGCCTTCTGTTGGCTGTATCGGCAACAGCTTTTGTGGCAGCATGTACCCCGGAAGATGAGACGGCCCCTCTTGGTGCTGAGAGTGAAGTGACTATATCAGCCACTATCGCAGACAGTGAAGCTGATCCGAATGCCCGTACCACAAATTTGGTGTATGGCAACTTTGCCATTTCTGATGTAAGGATGTCGATAGATAACGTCAAGCTTATCTTGAGGGCTGTCAGTGAAGAAAGTAAAAAACCGACTATTGTCCAACTCAGAACTAATAGCCCGCAAACGCTCAGTTTGGTGAAAGACGGAGAAGTTACCGTGGTCCCAATAGGAACCGCTAAGGCTTACAATGGTGTCTATGGGAAACTTGACTTTGATCTGGTAAAAGCCCAGGATGTTTCTGAAGAGGATGAAATGTATGGCTATTCTATAATAGCAAAGGCTACTTGGTTTGATACTCCGGCTATTATGTACATAGATCTTGAAGATAAAGTAGAGATAATGTTCAATAAAGGTCTGGAAGTAGATGGCGCTCAGGATCTATTATTGACAATGTACATGGACAAATTCCTTGAAGGCGTGTCACCATCTTTAGTGTCCGATGGTAACGGGGATGGACTGGTAGAAGTAGGTCCTAATAATGAAGATGGAAATGGTGAAGCTTATGACGCCATCCTTGCCAATATGGAGAATGCCATGGTTTTAAAAAATGGAGAGTTCAAGGATAAATAATCCCCTGGCATAAAACATCCGACAGTTTAAAAAATGTCGTCTATGCATCAGCCATATTGAGAATGCTCAGTTCTTAGTATGGCTGACGCTTTTTTCGGAAAAGGGACAATGGCCTAGATGCACATCCCTTTGGGAGGTGTTTAGGGAAGGCCTGCAGACACAGGCCAAAGAATTAAATTTTTTCACGGAATTTCAGTCACTAAATGAGATCGGAAAGACTTAATTTCTTTTTTAATACTTAGAAACTGCCCTTTCATTTTTTGCAAAATATCTTCGGAATCCAATTGAATGCTGTTTATCAATTCTTGGTAATAGCTGACTCCGTCAATCAGATTATTTCTGAACTTCTCCAAGTAAGCATCTTTTTTGGCTGTTTTCTCTGTGATTTTTGTTTCAAATTCCTTCTTCAGATAAGTCACATAAAGCTGCAATTCCTTTACAAAAACGTGTGGTCTTTCCGGATCCACGTTCAAGGAAAGCTTACCGTAGATATGATCCACCATTTCTTTAAGGGGAAAAATACCTTTAAAGTAGGCCAAGTTTGGGCCGGGACAAATTGTTACTGCTGTCAGATTACGACGGGGAATTTCTCCGGCCGCCAAAATCGCAGGCGCACTCAATCCTTCACATAGACAATCTTTTGCTTTTACTTTTTCAATTTCCTCAGCACTGATTTCTCCGATTTCAAATTGCTTAGCTTTTAGGCCTTGGTATTGCCTGGATGCAGTGCAAATGGGGTTGTCGGTAAATTCTGTGTTGTTCAGGAGGAATTTTTTGTAGCAAGGACTGCCGGGACGGCTTTTCTCTATTCTTGCCAAGCGCTGCTGTTCACCTGAAGAAGTTCTGATATTATTAAATGGCACGCCTAGAGGTGATGCGTAACTCAAGAAGTAATCGCTTTTCTTTGCGCTTAGCAATCGCTTCAACGTATCATCATCTACTGAGGTGGCCTCCGGCACAAGCAAAAAAGGGCTACCCCAGCCTGTGCCGTCCAATCCATAAAACTCCCGCAGAAACACATCTTCACCAGCGGTGCCTATCCCCCCTTGGTACGTTATCCTGAAAGGAGGAGTGGCAGAAAGTTTGTTTAATTCTCTTTCTTCCAGTGTCTTTTGGCAGGTTTCATAAAGTGTTTGGTAAAGCTCTATTCTTCTGGTCTTGAACTCTTCCAATATTGGCCCGATCAAGAAACCATCAGTTGCAAAGGCATGTCCACCGCAATTTAATCCTGATTCTATCCTGAACTCTGATACCCAAATCCCTTTCTTGGCCAAAAATTTTCCTTGGATCAATGCAGAACGATAGTCACTGACTTTGAGTATAACCCCTTTGGAAAGCTCTCCGAATTGATTTGGATAGAATGCTGGGAATTGCGCTAAATAGCTGTACAGCGCCGGATTCATTCCGGCAGAGAAAACCACTGATCCATTTACGTTACTATGGGCAAATCCTCTCAGAGCGGATAATGCGTCTGAGTATTCCCGTGGCAATTCATTTCCAGCTTTGTCACTGTTGAGTTTGTCTACTTTCGTCATGATATTCACATCGATGGAACCCATACCCAGTTTGGATTTCAATTCTTCTTTAAGCTGAAATTGCTTTGAATCCGGTCCTTGTTCAATTTTTTGAACCATACTCAAGATAGATGCACTTTCTGGAAGTAGTTCCAGATATTTTCTGAATTCAGTGTTGGTAGTCCAATCTCCGTTCACCAATTTATTGAATTGCTCCTCCACTATGGATTGGGTCAAATCCAGATATGCCGTAATGCGCTTTGCCCGATAGTCTTCTTGGGTATCGGCAATAGGAACAAACTCTCGCACATATTTTTTTGAGTAGATTTTCCGCATGTCTTCCAGCAGGTGATCATCCATGATAGAGATCACACTGGAAATACCATATTTGGCAACTTTGATCGGTGTATCTACTGTATATCCAAGTCCCATTACCGGGATGTGGAATGTATGTACAAGTGGTGGATAATTCATATGTGTAATGTAAATGACTTGCTTTTTTGAAAGTGTAAAAGTAGGATCATCTGTTTCCCCTACCACTGCAAGAGCTCAGTGAAGGGACTGACTTTCGTCAGGTTTATGGTGTAAACAATAGATGGCCTGGAGATCTGAGTACCAGGGCAAGTTCTATACTGACCCAACGAACTACTTCCATACGCCTCATTGGTTGCAGCTATCGGCG
Source organism: Algoriphagus resistens (assembly GCF_001442615.1). Lineage (GTDB taxonomy): Bacteria > Bacteroidota > Bacteroidia > Cytophagales > Cyclobacteriaceae > Algoriphagus > Algoriphagus resistens. The sequence goes on from NZ_LMXN01000023.1 coordinate 14,336, forward strand.
ACTGTCGCTGAATACCGCTACATCAATCGGAAAAATATTTTTCGGTTGATGTAGCGTATTGGATATGCTGTCCGTCAGGGTAAAAAAGCATTATGAAGATACTTCTTCGAATCTATTTGGTTTTGATATTGGCGAGTAGCGCTATGGATGCTGGCTCAGTGAATGATTCAATCAATTCGGGATTTCCGGTAGAAGCGTCTAATTTTGTATCAAATCCTGGCTACCACCAGGATCTAAAGGAAATAGCCGCTTGTATAAGTTCCTCGATTGAACATGAGCATAAGACGATAGAAGGGGCTAAGACGGGGGGTAGCTCAGAGGGAATGCCCGCCAAAAGAAAAAGTAAATAGCAAGCTAATAAGAATTCCGACTACAATGGGGTTGTCGTGAACCATAGACTAATAGGTTTGAATTGAATTGGACTGATCAGGAGCTGATTGAAGGTTGCAAACGACGATCAGCTAAGTATGAAGAGGTGTTTTATAAAAAATACTATGGCTATGTCATGGGGATAAGTTTGTCCTATTCCAAAGATAAAATGCTTGCCGATGAGATCACGAACGACTCCTTTATCAAATTCTTCGGGTCTATTAAAAATTTCGATGACTTCCAGTCTGTGAAGGCATGGCTTCGCCGTATCACCGTCAACACCGCGATAGACTATTTCCGCAAGCAGAAGAAGTTTCAGAATCATACGGATGTATCCGAGGAGACGGCTGTGTTCCATGAGGTGAGTGCACTTCAGGACCTGGCATTTCAGGATATCATCAAGCTGATCAACCAACTGCAGGAAGACCATAAAATGGTATTCAATCTCTATGAAGTCGAAGGGTATAGTCATAAGGAAATTGGTGAAAAGCTGGGCTTGACAGAAAGCTCGTCCAGAGTCTATTTGGCCCGGGCAAAGTCCCAGCTCCGCAAATTAGTCTCATTACACTTGAAAGTATATGAAGGAAGATAAGCTGGATAACGAAATCGCTGCTTCCCTTAAAAAGAAGTTAGTCGAAGCCTCCGTGCCTTACCAATTGGGTGCATGGGAAGGTTTTCAGAAAAAACGCGCAGCCCAGAAGCGTAAAACCATTGCCGCTTGGGCAAGCGGGATTGCCGCGTCTTTACTGCTGTTGGCAGTGGGATTGAATTCTGTTGATTTCTCCGGAAATGAAAATGCTGCAGATTCAGGAGAAGCTAAGCTTGCAGAAAGTGCTGGAGAATCGCCTAAAAACACAGTAGAGGACTTTACTATAACTGATGCTATAGAGCAGGAATCTATTGAAGATTCTCCTGTTGCGAATCTAGAAGCGCTGAAGCCAAATACAAATGTCTCCGGCTCTGAAAATCAAGCAGAACCATCAGATAATACCAGGCCGCAAGGGAACGTTATCGATACCAAGGCTTTAGCTACTGCTCCTGAGACTGTAGAAAAGCCTGAGAAAACAGGAGTGAAATCCTTACCGGAACTGCCTTTAGTTTCCAATGAAAAGACCATTGCCCAGGTAAAGGAAAACGCAAAAATGGTAGAGCCTCCCCTAATCCCCAAAACAGAAGAAGTTGAAGATACAGAAAAGATTATTAAACAACATCCTCCACTTATAGCGAAATCAGAAGAGGGGGAAAAGCTGCCAACGGTGAAATCGACAGAGCAAATACCTGCATTGGCTAAGGTAGAAGAACCTGTGGAACCTGAGGAAAAGGAGGCGTTTGTGACAGAGAGCGACTTCCCTCTTATTCCAAAAGATAAAACGACTGTTGGGCTGGGCATGGGCGTATCACCTGGATTTGGCTCCGTGCAAGGTGAAAATCAGATGGCCACAGCTTCAACGATTGGAGTGGGGATGCTGGTGGATATCAAACTTCCTGGCAAACTGACTTTGGGTTCTGGTCTTGGGGTTAATTATCTCAGTCAAAATGCGAAGCAGGAAAGCATGGTGATGTCCCTGGGCAACAACTATCCTCAGACAGAAAAACTGGAGGTGCGTCAGATGCAGGTAGAGATGCCTGTATTTGTGAAGTACCCTGTCACTAGGAGCAACTCCATTTCCATCCAGGCAGGATTTTCGAATTTCTATGCGGTAAATGAAAATGCAAATCAAAAAAATACGGTAGAAAGACAAGTAGCAGTCTATAATAATGATGCAATGGGCTATTCTTCATTATCCATGAAGCAGCAGACAGTGACAGAAAGCATGCCGCTTGAATCCAAAAGCGGAAAATTTTATCCTTTTGCCACGTTGAATTTTGGGGTCAACCTTCGTGTCTTGGAGACTAAAGGAGCTAACTATGTGATCATGCCATTTTATAATTATCAAGTAAAGCAAGTCTCTGGCTATGGCAATACCTTTGGGTTGTTTGGAGCCAGCTTTAAAATGAATTTTGGAGGAGGGGAGAAATAGCAGGAAGTTACCAGTATTCAGATTTTAGGTTGGGTAGACTGTCATGCAAACCTGGTCGGGGGGTATTTTTTCCCTTATTTATTCGAATTGCCTTTAAAGGCAGTACCTGGATCTAGGGAAAGAATGAGAATGCCTGACCTATTATTTGAGAAAAAATTAATATAATTATCCCTGATGGCAGCTAGGAGTTTTATTTGCTGTGATTTAATGGCTGGAGAACCGATAACAGATGGGTATATACCCCATTTTTGTTAGAACTCAGCAAATTCTATGTCGCGTTGACCTTTTAGTGACAGATTAGTGGATATACTTGAAAATTAAAATGACAATCAAAGATATTCAAGAAATTGCCGAAGAGCATGGGTTGCTTCTTTCGGGCGATATGAAATTTAATGAGATGGGCATCGACTTCAAGGTAGGTTTTGCCACTGATCAAGACGGAAAACAATGGTTGCTGCGAATTCCTAGACGTAATGACTTAGGCGAACAGATCGAAAAAGAAAAATGCATTCTTCAGTTGGTTAAAAAACACCTTTCGGTACAGGTTCCTGATTGGCAAATCGCTTCTCCGAAACTGGTCGCTTATCCATTATTGGAAGACAAGCCTGCTTTGACTTTTGATGCGATAACCTACGAAGTGACATGGAATATGAATCAGGAAAGTCCTAACTATGTACCATCATTGGCAAAGGCCTTAGTGGAACTACACAGTATTGACGAAAAGGATGTTGTGGAAAATGGTTTGAAGATACTGAAACCGAATGAAGTGAGGCCTGAAATTGCAGATCGTTTGCAGCTGGTAAAATCGGAGCTTGGTATTTGTACTGAGTTGGAAACGCGTTACAGAAAGTGGTTGGATAATGATAAGCTTTGGCCTGACTTTACGCTTTTTATTCATGGTGACCTGTATGCAGGACATGTCTTCACATCTGAGGAAGGTGTTGTGAGTGGAATTATTGACTGGTCCACTGCACATGTCAGTGATATTTCACATGACTTTTCTGGACATGTAAATGTTTTTGGTGAAGAGAGCCTTAAAGCACTCATCACCGAGTACGAAAAACAAGGTGGAAAAGTCTGGGACAATCTTTATGAACAGACGCTGGAACGTGCCGCTGCTGCGCCATTGGCCTACGGTTTCTTTGCAGTAGAAACGCAAGACGAAACCCATATCCGGGGAGCTAAATCACAATTGGGAGTGGAATCATAGCAAAGTCAAAACTCTTTTTTTGTGCAATTCGACAGCAAAGGTCAGGCAATTGTCTTACTCCTCCAGAAGTTGGAATCACGCTGTGGGCCATGTACAAAGATCACTTTTAAATTTAACAGCGCTCAGAAAGACGTTGTTTGTTTTGACGCGCGGAAGGTAAAGATGTTAATGATTTGGTCAATAGGGCCAGTGGTTTTATACATTGATCCTCATCCTAGGCAAGAAGTTCATCTTAATAAAGTTTGCTAAGGCAGTTTGAAAACCAACCAATTATTCCTCTTCAAGCACCGACAAAATATTCCCTGCCGGATCTTTAAACCAGGCGATCAATGGCCCACCGCTTTCACGACAGATTCCCTTTTCATCGGTTTGGATAGTGCCTGAGTACTGCTCAAACTTAATGCCTTTTGCAGTCAATCCATCCACTGTTTGATCAATGTCATTCACTGGGAAATTAAGAACAGTAAACGTAGCCGGTGTATGGTCAGGCTTGGGATAAATAATGACATTACCTCCACCACTAAAATGAAGTACTAGAAATCCCATTTCATCTTCTGATACATCCAAACCAAGAATGCCCTTATAGAAAGATTTGGCTTTTGCGAGGTCATCCACTGAAAAACCACTGAATGCGTTGGAATTTTGAAGCATGGCAAAGAGAGTTTATAAGTTCAATATCAGGTTCTTAAGCCATAATTTCGCCAGTTTTTATCAATCTTCCAATTTTTCAATGATCTAGCCGGGTTCATATTAAAAACTCTTCCGGAAAGATCATCAATCAAAACAATGATTTCAAGGAATCAGGGATGTTAAATCTTTTGGTCGCTATATCTATTTATTAAGAGACTACATGGTAATAAAACAACAGATCCGCCAGAGATTAGTATGAAAAGCAAATAACTGATGAACTTGAGAAACGAAGAGGCAGATCGGCCCTGAAGGACAAGCAAGAATGGAATAAAAGGGTAAATCAGATCCTGCTTCTGGAGAAATAGCATAAAGCTCAACGGGAAAGCGATTCGTGGTACGAACGGTGGCGATGAATGTCACGAAGCTGCGTCCTATACATCCACAATGCTTTGAAACTTACATAAAAAAATCCCGACCTGATTTGGCCGGGATTTTCAATTGTGATAGTAAGCTAACTTAGTAGTCTATATAGTTGGTCAATAATTGCAAATCAAGTTTTTTGGAATTTTCAGTGGAAAGGGCATAGCCCCTCACTATCAGTGAGTATACTCTACTTCCTCGAAGCTCCACATTTGTGGCAGTCGCCAGGGTATCTCCCGTACCTGACACTAATGTTAAATCTATTCTATCCGAATCCACACTTTTAAATTCCGATGCGCTCTTGAACTCTAAGTCATCGAATAAAGGCACTTCGTCGTCATCGATCAGAAGAGACACTATTCCCGCATCAGGAGAAAGGTTGATCATTCTGATTTGGGCCTTACTAGCTGTAGGTTCTGACCAGTCATCATCTATCAAAATTGCATCCAGTTCTTCTCCGTCTTCTACCATAAATAGAGAGTACACTGAATCCACTTTCACTTCAAATTCTTTTTCAAGCAGGGAAGTCACAGAATTGCCTTCGGAAAACTTGAACAGTCTCTCACCAGGGTAGAAATTGCTATATGGCAGCGCTTCAGAATATTTCAACGGGGAATTATTCACCTGATTTTGATCAGCAAAAACGATTATTCCAGGGCCATCCGGAGCTCCGTTATAAATAGAAATATAACCTGCATCTGGATACTCAATAGGGTCATTGTCGTCATCCAAGCAGCTCGTCAACCCCATTATTCCGGTTAGTAATACTACAGTAGAAAGTGATTTAAGATTTTTCTTTGCAAAAGATTTTACACTCATCATAGATAATCGTTGGTTAAGTTTTTTAATACCTTACCAAGACGAAAGACAAGTTTTATTCGCTACAGAAATATTTGAAATTTATTGCTTGGAAAATGAAGATATGTTCTGAAATAGACTATGAAGAATATAAATGAGCTTTAGGATAAACCTGAAAAGGTGAAGTAAAAGCGGTCTGTGCATACACAGACCACTGCTGAGAAAATTAAAATCAATACTGCTCCCAGAAGTTAGGAGGAGTAATGTCCAGGGCACGCAAGTATACGTAGCCCTGCCCGCGGTGATGAATTTCATTGTCTATGATATAAAACAATGTGCTGTAGCCTGTGCCTTCATATTGCCCGAAAGCCACTAAGTGTTGCTGAAATCTCTCCATAGGAATAGCTTTCCAATAGCGTTCGATCTTTTCAGTAGATTCATCCCAGCTGGTCAAAAGTGCAGCTTTTGTAGTCAGCTCTGCTTTTTCCTCATCAAAAGCCTCCCATTCCTCGGTAGCTAATCCCTGAGCTGTTGGTGCTGCCATTGCCAGCATTTCTTTGACCAGCTTTGCAAAAGGCCGCATACCTCCTATACTGAATTCAAAAAGTTCTTTCTCAGGAAAAGCTTCCAACACTTTTCGGGTAAGTTTGCGATGTCCTTGCCAGTGGGTCAAAAGCTGATCTTTGTTGATGATTTGAGCTGTTGTTGATGATGTTGTAGTTTCCATTTTGCTTGTGTTTTGTTTAAGAATACCCAAATAAACAACCGCGTAGTGTCAGCCCTATGTCAGTAGGATTTTGGGATTTGAAAGTTTTTCTGATTTTTTTCAAGTTTCTTTACTTTCATACTATTGACCCTATTTCCATGAACAGAATAGACCGGCTTACAGCCATTCTTACCCACCTTCAGTCCAAGCGTACCGTTCGTGCTGCGGAGCTTTCGGAGCGTTTCAGTGTAAGTTTGCGCACTATATACCGGGATGTGAGAGCATTGGAAGAATCTGGGGTGCCGATTATCGGTGAGGCGGGGCAGGGGTATTCCCTGGTGGAAGGGTATAGGCTTCCTCCAATCATGTTTACCAGGGAAGAGGCATTGGCATTTTTGGTAGCTGACAAGTTGGTGGAAAAACTTCTGGATGAGCAGAGCAGTAAATTTTTTAAAGAGGCGCTGATTAAAATCAAAGCGGTATTGAAATCAAGCGAGAAAGATTTGTTGGTAGAAGTGCAGGATACCATCAAGGTTTTGAAGTCAGGCCCTTCCCAGGCTGCAAATAAATCCAGTAAGGCTTTTCAAGTGGCCCTTCTCGCTATTTCTGAGAAAAGAATATTGGCTACAAGCTATATGACATTTGACCCAGAGCGAAAATCAGATCGTGAACTGGAGCCCATTGGTTTGTTTCATTCCTATGAGCAATGGTATCTTTTGGCCTTTTGCCGTCTGAGAAATGATTATCGTACGTTCCGGCTAGATCGGTTCAGCAAAATGCAGGTGACGGAAAATTCTTATTCCACGGCAAAACATCCTTCCCTTCAGACCTATCTGGACAAAATAGCCAGTGAACAAAAACTGCATCAGATTATTCTGGAGGTACCGGATGGTTCTTTGAAATACCTGGCCAACTCAAAGTACAATAATGGTTTTGTTTCAGAAGAAAAAATGGGAGGATTGACAGAGATGACTTTTATGAATTCCTCCATTGAGGGATTTGTGCGTTGGGTGATCGCACTGGGTGATTTGGTGGTGATCAAACAGCCCCAGATTCTAAAAAACCGCTTAGATGAGCTGCTTGGAGAAATTAAAGAGAGACAATATACAGCAGGCGACAGGTCGGAAAGTAGAGGGCATTGTCTTTAGTGTATAGTTGATTCCCTCGCAATTGGCTAAGGATACAGTACTTCATCAAGGGCTATAAATTGATTAGTACGTTTCCGGTTTTTTCACCGGAAAGTACATAGTCATAGGCCTCTGCGATTTCGTCCAGAGCATATTCACGATCGATTACGGGATTGAAAAGACCTTTTTCCAGCATGGATTTTATATAGGGAAGTGTTTCCGTCAGGCTATAAGGAATAGGAAAGATCACTTTTTTGCTGCCTAAGAAAGGAGTGAGCATTGCTAAGAATATATTTTGGCAATAAGGCCCCAACTCTGAAGAACTATAGATGCCATTTTTTTTCAATAGGTGCTTGCACTTGCTAAAGGTACTTTTTCCTACTGCATCAACTATGAAGTCATATTTCTCATCATCCTGAGTGAAATCCTCCCTGGTGTAATCATATATTCTGTCTGCTCCCAGTGATAGGATTAGGGGGATGTTTTGCGTGTTGCTGGTCGCGGTCACATATACATCGAATGTTTTGAGAAATTGTAACAAAGCGGAGCCTATTGCCCCGGTAGCGCCAATTATAAGTATTTTTTGTCCGGATTGTATTGCTGCCTTGCGAGTAAATGTATAGGCATAATGTGCACCTTCAAGACTTGCGGCGGCTTGCCTAAAACTGATGTTTTCCGGGATAGCCAAAATATTGCCTTTGGGTTTTAAAACAATGAATTCCGCCTGAGATTCTAAACCCATATCTGTAAATCCAAAAACCCGTTGATTGCTATGGAAGCCATTGATGTTTTTCCCTACTTCCACGACTTGGCCAGCGAAATCTGTCCCAATAATTATTTTTCTAGGCTTTATTAATCCAAGCATCAAATGCATAATAAAAGGTTTGCCTGTGAGATTGGCACAATCCGTTCGATTCACTGTGGTGGCAAAGACCCGGATTAAAAGTTCATCGTCATCGGGAACTGGTTGCTCAATGGTTTCAACACTAATTACCTCAGGACTACCATAGGATCTTCGGATTGCTGCTTTCATTTCAAAATAGTTATCGATTAAATCTAAACTTCATGTAAGGATGTAGGAAAGTGTAAGATGGGAATTAATAGGTAGTTCTATGGTATCGCTTGTTCTTTAATCCCTTTATTCTGGAGAAGATGTGATAGGTAAGGTTGAAGCGGGGATAAATTTACCCAATTCAGGGAGGTTTGGCGCAATTAATTCTTTTTGACCATATGTTATTCTAGCATGTTAATACATGATAGGTTCAGATTTAGATTTAATAAAATGATGGAGTTCTTTTCAAAACATCGTAAATTTAGGTTTACCTACCTTTTTTGATGGATCCCGAATAGAAATCAATTGCCAGATGAGATGATATTAATTTTGAGATCCATAACTTTGAATTCAACTATCATAAAGAATAGCCATGGAATGGCATTTGAGACTTTTACTAAAATTATAACCATCAAAAACTGAAAACTATGAATGCAAAAATATTGGGTACCGCTGCAGTGGCATTATTGATAACAGTTAGCTGCCAATCGAAAAAAGCAGAAAATGAGGAATTAGTAATGGAGGAAACGGAAATGACTGCAGCTGCAGAAATTTCCATTGAGAAATTCACCGATTCCCCGGACTATTTGACGTCTTCTTTAACTTTGAAAAAACCCACTAGCACCACAATTGCTAAAGCAGGAGAAGTTGAGTTTGCTTTCGAAGTAGGAAACTATGAGTTGGGAGCACAAACTGAGAAAAATGGAATGGCAGGTAATTTAGCCAATTCAGGCGATGGCCAACATATCCATTTTATCTTAGATAATATGCCTTATTCGGCTCACTACGAACCTGAATTTAAGAGAGAACTTCCTGAGGGTACACATTATTTAGTGGCATTTTTAAGCAGATCATACCATGAGTCAGTGAAGAATGATAAATCGTTCATTGCAAAAAAAATGGTTGTAGGTGAAGCAGGCGATGAAATGAATGTAGATTTGGATCAGCCAACCATGATCTATAGCCGCCCAAAAGGAGAGTATAGCGGAGCAGATACTGAAAATCTCCTACTTGACTTTTTCTTGCTAAATACAACGCTGTCAGAGAGTGGAAATAAAGTGAGAGCTACGATTAATGGCCAGGAATTTATGATCACCGAATGGGCTCCTTATGTGATAAAGGGACTTCCTAAAGGCGAGGTTACCATCAAACTGGAATTGCTGGATGCCAACGGAAATCTCATCCCCGGAGACTTCAATGAGGTAACGAGAACAGTGACTTTGAAAGACTAGAAAAGAGCAAAAGGCCACCAAAAAGTATTACTCCATGTGATTGATTCACATGGAGTTTTTTTATGAAAATTCCTATGGGGGCTCAGTTTTGACGGCCTCCCGAGCAGATTGTCACGGATTCCATATAAAAGAAGTTCATCTTTTATTCTGGTTGTGAAACCCGTAATTCATGGCTAGGTTTTACAAAATTTTAGAGATTCAGCTGTTGGATGAATTTGTGAAACTGGCTAATTTCTTTATTTTTAGTTGTCCTTCTGAAATCTCGTAAATGAAAAATCTATACTTGCTTTTCCTGATCCATGTATTTTTTTGCTGTGCCAAAGAAAAAGAGGCAATCCAGGAGATTTAGTACGACTGAGCAAAAGTAGGAGGATGAATACGAATTTTACAAAGTTGATTTATCACAATTCGGAGACTGATGAAAAGAATACTTTTACCATTGTTATCTATTGGGTTATTCTTTTCCTGCGTTGAAAAGCGAGATGAAGAAATCTATCAGGGAAAGTTGGAAGAATTACTATTGGAGGATTTTAGCCTAGAAAAGGATTCGTTGACAACTGGATTTTTCAATTTAAAAGCAATAAATGATGCAGGGAAAGAGTACCTGGTTTATAATCGAAGCGCAAGAAAGGTTGAAGGATGGGGGGTCGTATTTCTGAATCCTCTGACCGGAAAAGAAGAACATGTGGTTGAAATACCAATGGAGGGACCTAATTCTATGAAAGGTGGAATTATGGGGGTTTTAGTGCATGATCGAAATACTATTTTTCTAACAAGTAGTATTCCTCAGGCCAACAAATCTCTTACGTGGATTCTGACTTGGATATTCCATTGACACTAGATAACATGGTGCATGTAGAATTTAGAAATGGCTTAAGCTTTTTTGCATATCCTCATCTTCAATTTGGCCAGAATCCTTCTCATATCGTTAATGTCAGAGATAAGCCAGGCCCAGGTGAAAATAGAAATGAATTTCCTTTGGACTTTACAAATTGGCTGACCTTAACCGATGTGACTACGGGTAAAATCCAATCAAGTGATTTCCTAATTCCAGAAGGCTATGAAGTATTTCAGCAGGATATGACAGCCACTTTCCTGTTTGGAGCTTATGAGCGCAATAGAGGTCATTACTTTTTAGGCTGGCCATATTCAAATGAAGTTTATGAGCTAAAAGACTTAAAGCTTATAAGGAAAGTGATACCTAGATCAAATGTAAAATTTAATTTTTTGCCATCTGAGGTTGTTCCGTGGGGAGTACATACTGTTTGGCGTCTTCCAAGAGAGGCTTCTGCCCACCTGTTTTTAATGTATGATCATGAAAAGGGTTTATTCGTCCGCTGCTCAAAAATCAAAGAATCAGGTACGGGTGAGACTGAATTTGAACGCACCAGGCATTATGTGCTGAGCATCTATTCTGGCGATTGGGAACCGAGAGGGGAATACTTTTTTGATTTTGAGAATGAGATGGGGCTACAAGATTGGTTCCTGACTTCCGAAGGACTGTTCATCAATAAACCAGTGCAAGAATCAGAAGATGCATATGAATTTTATTGGATTGATTTATCAAGATTCGCAGACTGAGCTTTGAGAATGTATACTTACCACGATAAAAACCTTCGAGACTCCTGCCTGCTCCTTTATGGCCTATATTAGCATCTCAAAGATTTATGTTTATTCAGTGGTTAAGCTCTTTTCATCATTTCGTGCTCTTCGTAGCTAATAAAAAAACGGCTGAATCTCTCCAGCCGCCAATAAATCGAAATCAAAATTCCTAAATCCTTAGGTATACATAGCCCCATTCACATGTAGCACCTGCCCTGAGATATAGCTGCTCATGTCCGAGGCTAAGAATACACAGGCATCCGCCACTTCTTCCGGCTGCCCACCACGCTTCATCGGGATGCCATCCCTCCAGCCCTGCACTGTTTTCTCATCTAATACTTCAGTCATTTCGGTTTCTATAAATCCCGGTGCGACAGCATTGCATCTGATATTTCTAGAACCAAGTTCCAGAGCCACTGATTTGGTGAAGCCAATAATTCCCGCTTTGGAAGCAGCATAATTTGCCTGACCTGCATTCCCTTTTGCTCCCACTACGGAGGTGATATTGATGATAGAACCTGACTTAGCCTTCATCATGGTGCGGGTAACTGCTTTCACTGTGTTGAAGCAGGATTTCAAGTTGGTATTAATCACTTCGTCCCAGTTCTCCTCTGACATCCTCATCAAGAGGTTGTCACGGGTAATTCCCGCATTGTTCACGAGGATATCCAGGGAGCCAAACTCTGCCACTACCTTGGTGATAAGTTCTTCTGCGGAGCTGTAATCGGAAGCATCAGATTTAAAACCTATTGCGTTTTTAGGGATATTTGCATGACCAAACCCTTTTTCAACAGTATTATACGCTAACAATTCATGTTCTAACGATTCAGCTTTTTCTACGCTTGAGAGGTAAGTGAAGGCTACTCTGGCGCCTTCTTGGGCAAACTTGAGCGCAATTGCTCTTCCGATGCCTTTAGATGCTCCAGTGATCAATGCCGTTTTTCCTGAAAGTAATCCCATAGGGTTATAAAATTTTGTTTGGTCAAAATTAGAAAAAAAGCTAAAACTTTTGATTCTAAAATTGATTTCACCTGTCTTTTCCTTGAGCTACTAATGATTAATTTGAAAAACAAAAATTGTCAAAAATATAATTTTATGATTGGTCCAAACGACAGAATATAGCTTTAAACTATGGCAGTTTGAATAGCTAAAACAGTTTTTCAACCCCAATAACGGATGGGAACCAAATTTTTTTCTGAAGCCAAAAGGCCTATTTTTGCGTTAATCAATTCGTTCTAAAAAACAAGTAATATATGTCTTCGACCAAATTTGACGTGATCGTGGTGGGCAGCGGGCCGGGTGGCTATGTAGCTGCTATCCGAGCTTCTCAACTCGGCCTAAAAACTGCCGTAGTAGAAGCTGCGGAATTGGGTGGTATTTGTCTTAACTGGGGTTGTATTCCCACCAAAGCTTTATTGAAAAGTGCTCAGGTATTTGAGTACATCAATCATGCTGCAGATTACGGTATTACCGTAAAGGATGCCAGTGCGGATTTTACCGGCATTGTCAAAAGAAGCCGTGGTGTAGCAGATGGAATGAGTAAGGGAGTGACTTTCCTTATGAAGAAGAATAAAATTGAAGTGATCAAAGGCTGGGGCAAAATCCAGCCAGGAAAAAAAGTAGAGGTCACTGACAGCGAGGATAAGAAAACTGTTTATTCTGCTGATAATATCATCATTGCCACAGGTGCGAGATCCCGTGAGCTTCCTTCCATGAAGATCGATAAGAAGAAGATTATCGGTTACCGTGAAGCATTGACTTTGGATAAGATGCCTAAGAAAATGGTAGTCGTAGGTTCTGGAGCTATCGGAATTGAATTTGCTTATTTCTATGCCACCATGGGAACAGAAGTGACTATCGTAGAATTTTTGGATAGAATAGTACCCGTGGAAGACGCTGAGGTATCCAAGACGCTGGAGAAACTTTACAAAAAAGCGGGAATGACGATCATGACTTCCTCAGAAGTTACTGCTGTAGATACCAAGGGAACAGGCTGTAAAGTGACCGTAAAAACAGCCAAAGGCGAAGAGACATTAGACTGTGATATCGTACTTTCTGCTGCAGGGGTTGTCTCGAACCTAGAGAATATTGGATTGGAAGACGTGGGGGTTTTGGTAGACAAAGGCAAAATCAAAGTTGACGAGTATTATAAAACAAATATGCCGGGGTATTATGCAATAGGCGATGTAATACCTGGACCTGCATTGGCTCACGTAGCATCTGCTGAGGGAATTATCTGTGTGGAAAAAATTGCCGGGCAGAATCCTGAGCCTTTGGATTATGGGAATATTCCTGGCTGTACCTATTGCTCTCCTGAAATTGCCTCTGTAGGAATGACTGAAGCCAAAGCTAAGGAAGCGGGTTATGAGTTGAGAATAGGCAAATTTCCATTCTCTGCATCAGGAAAAGCATCCGCTGCTGGCGCAAAGGACGGGTTTGTGAAATTGGTATTTGACAAAAAGTACGGAGAATTACTCGGAGCACACATGATCGGATTCAACGTGACTGAAATGATCGCTGAGATCGTGGCTATCCGTAAACTGGAAACCACTGGTCATGAATTGATCAAAACCGTGCATCCTCACCCAACGATGTCTGAAGCAATCATGGAAGCCGCTGCCGCTGCATATGACGAGGTAATTCACCTTTGATATAAAAATTTTGAAAATAAAATGCACAAGACCTATATAGAGTTGGTCTTGTGCTTTACATTTAAGAAATAAACTTTTCAAAACACCGATTTTTGCAGGAGGAACAACTCATCGCCGGATTAAGGGCAAAGGACAGAAAGACGACAGAGTATTTGTACGACAAATACTCCAGAGCACTCTATGCGGTGATCTCCAGAATTATTTTTGACAAGGACATAGCAGAAGAGGTTTTTCATGATTCCTTTGTGAAAATCACCAGAAAAATAGAGCATTACGACGAGTCAAAAGGCCGCTTATACACTTGGATGGCCAATATTTGTCGTAATTCAGCCATTGATAAACTCCGTTCCAAAGAAATATCCCAATCCGGTAAGACCAACACCATAGATGATTTCGTATATGGAATGGAAAGTCAATCCGGCACCCAAGAACACATAGATGGGATCGGGGTGAGGGAACTGATGACCGATCTCAATGATGATCAGAAGTTTATAGTAGAGTATATTTACTTCAAAGGATATACGCATTCAGAGGTTTCTGAGGAATTCGGAATACCTCTGGGCACCGTCAAGTCTAGGGTGAGAGCAGCAATACAAGTGTTGAAAAAAAATGTAGCAAGAATCTAGTGGATATTCAATCTTACATATCGTCAGGTAAACTGGAACTATTCCTTTTGGGAGAGTTGACGGAGCGGGAGCGTGAGGAAGTATTGAGCTTGGCTAAGATGCATCCAGAGATCCAACAAGAATTGGATGAACTGGAGCAGACTATGTTCGCTTTTGATAATATGTCTGGTGCGGCCCCGTCTCAGGAAGTGAAGGAAAAGATTTTCTCTACCCTAGAAAATGACTTTATTCTTAAAGAGATGCCAAAACCGACCGCAGTGCCGGCCGGCAGTAAAGTGGTTCCGATCAATAGTCCTTGGAAGCCTTTTGCAATAGCAGCGTCTATTGCTGCCATCGTAGCCTCCGGAGCGGCATTCTATTATGCTGGTAAATACCAGGAAAGAGATGAGCAGTTTACAGCGCTACTTCAGGATCAAAGTGTCATGGCTGACAACCTGAACCAAGTGAAGCAGGAATATGAGCAAAAGGATTCCCAGCTTGACAAAATGATCGCAGGCGACTTCAAACGTGTGGAAATGAGAGGTGAAGGTTTTGAGATGCAGAAGGATGCGAAAGTGGATGTCTTTTGGGATCAAAATGCCCAAGAAGTATTTATCGCGGTGAATAAGCTCAATGAGCTGAGTGAAGAGTTCGATTATCAGCTTTGGGCAATCGGAGATGATGGTCCAATAGGGATTGGATTGGTGAAATCAGAGGAGAAACTGACTTTGCAGCAGATGGAAGCAGTAGCTCAGGCAGGTGCTTTTGCCATCACTATTGAGCCAAAAGGAGGATCAAAAGCACCTACCCTAGAGAAATTGGTAGTATTGGGAGAAGTTACCTAGGAATTAAAACCATAAATTAATAATTTGAAAATGCCTGTTCTGAAGAGATCAGGCGTTTTGATTTAATATAGTTCCGCACTATAAAAACCATGAGAAAGCTACTCCTCAGCCTGTTGTTATCAGCATTTCCCCTAGTTTTATTTGCTCAAACAGCGCCTGACCAGGACCAACTTGGCAGTTGGTATATGTATTTTTTCAGTAAATCTTTTAAAAACTCACAATTTGGTATACAGGGAGACTTCCAGTTCAGATTTTGGAAACCAACCAAAGATATAGAGCAATTGCTTTTCAGATCCGGTATCACATATACTCCAGAAAATGCAAATATCCTGTTCACCTTAGGGTACGCCAATATAACCTCGGGCGCCTATGGGGAATCTGATGCAACCGTAAAGGAGAATAGGATTTACCAAGAAGCTCTTTTTTCAAATAAAATAGGTCGGATTTTTCTCCTTACGCATCGGTTCAGGTATGAGCAACGATGGGTGGAAACACAGGATATGCGTACCCGATACAGGTACAACCTATTTCTTAATGTTCCATTCAATGGATCTGCCTTGGACGATGGTGTGGTTTATCTTGCGATGTACAATGAATTGTTTATCAATGGGCAGAAAGCTATTGGTGGAGGAAGATCTGTAGAGATTTTTGATAGGAACAGAGCTTACCTTGGTATTGGCTATGGTTTGAAGTCAAACCTCAGAGTGCAAACCGGCTGGATGTTGCAGACCACAGATGATTGGAGTAAGGGGCAATTACAGTTTAGCTTGCATCATAAGTTTTAAACTTGAAATACTTATCCTGCCCGAAGAGAACAAGCTTTTTTCATTTTGAGGAAATTGAAGCATCTTTAAGCTACCAACGTTTACCTATGGAACTTCAACTCTCAACACCTGCCTTACTTTTTTCGGCAATTACACTGCTGATGCTTGCCTATACAAACCGCTTTTTGGCTATTGCCAATCTGATCCGTGGTCTACACAGAAAGTTTATTGAAACGCCTGATGAAGGCATTATCGTAGAGCAAATCCATAATCTTCGACGAAGACTTACACTTATTAAAAACATGCAACTTTTTGGGGTCTTTAGCTTTTTATTGTGTGTGATTTGTATGTTTCTGTTGTTTCGCGGGATCACAGTGGCAGCCAATTGGGTATTTGTCGGGAGTATGTTATCCCTGCTTATCTCGCTCGCTTTGTCCTTGATAGAAATCCAGATATCTACCAAAGCATTGAACCTGGAATTGGCAGATATGGAGGAAATATTCAGGAAGCCAGGTTCCGGTCTCGACTTTATATTCAAAAAAGACTCCAAGAAAGATGAAGAATAAATTTTTGTGGATCCCGTTGCTACTTCTATTTCTTGGCGCTTGCAATCAGAAATCAGGGGAACAACAGGAGACATTAACGGTAGATGCTAATGAAGAACCGTCGAGCAATCATATTCACTTAAGCAATGTAGAAGAAACCCGTGATTTTTATGCCTGGACCTCGGACCGCATTCCGATGGTTTCTGCGCATCGCGGTGGACCGTATCCCGGTTTTCCTGAGAATTCAATAGAGGCTTTTGCAAATGTGCTCAATTATACGCCCGCCATTATAGAATTGGATGTAGCGATGACCAAGGATGGTATATTGGTACTGATGCACGACGATAAGCTGGATAGGACGACTACTGGAAAAGGCTTGGTGGGCGATGCGACCTACAAAGAAATTCAAGCGC
The DNA here is from genome assembly GCF_001442615.1 of Algoriphagus resistens. Taxonomy (GTDB): domain Bacteria; phylum Bacteroidota; class Bacteroidia; order Cytophagales; family Cyclobacteriaceae; genus Algoriphagus; species Algoriphagus resistens. The sequence continues at coordinate 31,325 of NZ_LMXN01000023.1, forward strand.
TTTTTCTAAGGGACAATGAGGGAAATCTTACCGATTTTAAGGTGCCAACCTTAGAAGAAGTCTTGCTTTGGTCAAAAGGTAAAGCCCTTCTTACAGTTGATATCAAACAGTCTGTCCCTTATGAGAAAATCGTCGAAGCTGTTCGTAATACGCAATCGGAAGCACATGCTGCTTTGATTACCTATTCTCTTGCGGCAGCTAAAAAGCTCCATAAGATGGCTCCGGAAATGATGCTTTCAGTGACGATCCGAAATATGGAGGAAATTGAGAGAATGGAGGAAACAGGCATCCCCTGGAATCGGGTGATAGCTTTTACCGGGGTTTCTGAGCGCTCACAGGAATTTAATCAAGCTCTTCATAAGAAGGGCGTATTTACTATTTTGGGTGTTTTGGGTAACCTTGATAAAAGAGCCGTAGCGAGAGGTGACCAGATTTATGCAAGCTTCATCCAGAAAGGTGCCGATATTCTAGCCACAGATAGACCCATCGAAGCTGCATCTGCCATCGAAACGTTGGCTCCATCGACTAGTTCCAAATCCAAATATTTTAAAAAATGATTATTGATCTTAGAAGTGACACAGTTACCCGACCTACTTTAGGAATGAGGGAAGCGATGTTTTCTGCTCCTCTAGGGGATGATGTGTTTGGTGAGGATCCCACGGTGAATGAGCTGGAAAAGAAAGCCGCGCGGCTTTTTGGAATGGAAGCTGCGATTTTTTGCCCTTCCGGTACGATGACTAATCAGATTGCAATCCGTTTACATACCCAGATTCAGACAGAAGTAATCTGCCACAACTATTCACACATCTACCTCTATGAGGGTGGGGGAATTATGTCAAATTCACTGGCTTCTGTAAAATTGCTGGAAGGGGAATTGGGCAAAATTACTGCAGATCAGGTGAAAGCGGCGATCAATCCAGATGATGTGCATACACCTCCGACGACACTAGTCTCTTTGGAGAATACGATGAACAAGGGAGGTGGAAGTATCTATACGTTGGATGAAATCAGGCCGATCAGGAAAGTTTGTGATGAGCATGGTTTGAAGTTGCATTTGGATGGGGCAAGGCTTTTCAATGCATTGGTGGAAACAGGTGAAAGCACGACCGATTGGGGAGCTCAGTTTGATACGATTTCCATATGTCTTAGCAAAGGACTTGGTTGCCCTGTCGGCTCTTTGCTTTTGGGGACTAAAGCAGATATTAAGCGTGCAAGAAGAGTCAGGAAAGTCTGGGGTGGAGGAATGAGGCAAGCGGGGATATTGGCTGCGGCTGGGATTTATGCCTTGGATTATCAAGTGGATAGATTAATAGAAGATCATGCCCGTGCTAGAGTGCTTGGGGAAATGCTGTTGAAATTGTCTTTTGTGCATGAAGTTTTGCCTGTTGCCACAAATATTGTGATCGCGAGATTGGAAGGTGTTTCACCTGAAGAATTTTTGAAGAAGCTTTCGGACAAGAACATCAAAGCTGTCAAATTTGGGACGGACTTAGTAAGGTTTGTAACCCATCTCGATTTTGGAGATAATCAGTTGGAGCAATTTGGGGAAAGATTGGAAAGTCTAAGACCTTGACTTTTTTTTATTGCTTTTGCAGCTTCAATCTCTCATTAAAGAGCTGGGTACCTTTAGTGCATACGCATTTAGAGAATATAATTTATCCAAATATTTATATATTCGCTAGTTACGCTGATTTCTTGACGCGGTATCCATTTTTTTTCAGCGTAGATTTCAAGTAAAAGGTAGTTTATCTTGATTACTGACCCGCCTGTATAGAGGTGATTTCATCAATTAATTTCGTTAAATCCTTTTATTCAGCTACTTGGGTCTTTATTTTTTATTTTTTTTTATTGGATTTTGGCCGCAACTGAAGGTAAAAAAAGTTTGAACTAACTTCAATTTATTGTATTTGCTTTTTAATTTTTCACTATATTTAACATCAGCTGCCTTAGTTTGAATAATCTGTATTTTATTTTAATAATAATTTCAAGATTTAATTAAGAATTTTTGATTTCAACTTTACTGACGATATGTTTTTTCAATTGGATCACATTTGCCCTCAACAAGGATTTGAAAAACTGCTTCATTTTATGAAAACTCAGTTGTTTGGCAAGCATTGGATAGGGGTACTTCTTACATTTTCTTTCTTCCTTTTTTTGCAGATAGGTGTTCTCAATGCGTCAACGGGGAAAAAATCAGAAGCTGGAATTATATCAGGTATTTTAACTTTTGCACCCACAGATTTGGCAATCAGTTTATCTGTCAATAATCCAAACCCGATTCTTGGAAACAATGTAGTTTTTACTATCTCAGTAAATAACAATGGACCCAATGATGCCAGCGGGGTTGAAGTGGTGGCATTGCTTCCTGCGGGATATGACTATCAGGGTGACAATATCGGAGGGGGGGTATATAATGCGGCTACCGGTATATGGAATATCGGGGGAGTGCTTACCGGAGAATCTTCAAGTATTGAGATTACTACGACAGTCACTACTACGGCGGATTATGAATTTTCTGCGGCTGTCACGCATGAGGAGATAGATACTGATCCTGAAAATGATCAGGCAGGAATTTCCATAGATCCTGTTCTGATAGCAGATCTGTCCACTGCTAAAACTACCGGCAACAACTTTCCCAATGCCGGTGAACAGCTTGTTTTCACCGTTTCAGTAACCAATAACGGGGATTACGATGCTACCAATGTAGTAGTCAACGATCAGCTAAGATCTGGCTATACTTATATAAGCGATAACAGTGAAGGAGCCTATGACGCCGGTACCGGTGATTGGAATTTAGGTGATTTGGCAAATGGTAGCACAGCAAGTATAGAAATCACTGTTTTGGTCAATGGTAATGGGGATTACGGGAATACAGCGACAGCCAGGGCAAACCAGTTTGATCCGGATAATTCCGACAATCAGAGCTCAATAACTTTGACACCTGTTCCTCAGACAGATCTGGGAATCACCAAGATGGCAAATAATGGTGCGCCAGATGTAGGTAGTACCGTGGATTTCACCATTACTGTCAACAACAGCGGACCGTCGCCGTCCACTGGAATACTAGTGTCAGATCAGCTTCCAGACGGCTATGAATATGTTTCTGACAGTCCTTCGCAGGGTACCTACGATGAGGGATCGGGAATCTGGACAGTAGGAAATTTGGCTTCTGGAGCTTCTGCAACCCTGAGCATTACTGCCAGAGTCTTAGAGCCCGTCTCAGGTGCTGACTTTGAAAATCATACTTCGATCATTGGCAGCAACGAAAATGATCCTAATCCTGCCAATAATTCAGCAAGCGAAATAACCACTCCAGTATCCAATCCAAGCTGGACTTTGACCAAAAGCAGTTCGGATAGCTTTGAAAATCCCGGAGATGTCATTGTCTATAACATAGAGGTAGAAAACACAGGGAACGTTTCCATCTCAAATGTGATGATAACAGATTCGCAGGCCACTTCCGGACCCGAGTATAGCTCCGGTGACACGAATTCGAATGATATTCTGGAGGTAGATGAGACATGGGTCTTCACAGCATCCTACGAAGTGACGCAGGAGGATATTGACAACGGAAGCTTCACCAACTCCGCCACTGTCACAGGAGATCCAACAGCCGGTGATCTGGAAGATGCGACTGGCCAAACTACGGCCAATGCGATACTAAACCCATCCTGGACGCTTAGCAAATCGGCGGCTGAATCAGATTTTGATGCTGTTGGAGATGTGATTAATTTCACCATCGCACTGGAAAATACAGGGAATGTTTCGATTCAAAACCCTATCGTGACCGACCCTGGTGCGAGTTCTCCACCTGCTTATTTATCAGGTGATGATGGTGACGGGGTTTTGGAAGTAGGCGAAACATGGGAGTTCACAGCCACACACGTGGTCTCCCAAGAAGACATTGACAGCGGAGGCTATACCAACACAGCTACGGCTTCAGGTGATTTGATTTCCGGCTCGATTCCAGATGCAAGCGGTCAGGCTACAGTGCCTTCAGTTCAAAATCCATCCTGGACAATTTCCAAGACGCCGGATGTTCCTTCCTACACCAACGCCGGCGATGTAATAACCTATACCATTGAAGTAGAAAACACCGGTAACGTATCGGTGAGTGATGTGATCGTTTCAGACCCTCAGGCGACATCCGTGCCTGTTTTTTCTTCTGGAGATGACAACAATGACAATAGGCTGTCTCCAGGGGAGATTTGGGTTTTTACGGCATCCTACACGGTGACCCAAGACGATGTGGACAAAGGAAGTTTTTCCAATATTGCCACAGTTGATGGGAATCCTGCCGGCGGAACACTTGATCCGGAAAGCGGCGATGCCACCGTCCCTGCCATCCAGACTCCGGAATGGACTATCTCCAAGACAAGCAATACTGCTTCGTATAGTAAACCGGGCGATGTCATTTCTTATACCATTGCTGTTCAAAACACAGGAAACGTATCCATCAGCAAAGTGGTCGTTTCAGATCCATTGACCAATAGTGCTCCTGCGTATCAGTCAGGCGATCAGGACAACGATCAGGAGCTCGACGTAAACGAAACCTGGGTTTTTACCGCTGAGTATACCGTCACCCAGGAAGACGTGGATAATGGCTCATTTAATAATACTGCTTCAGCTAACGGCGATCCTGCAGGTGGGGACTTGGATGATGTGACAGATGATGAATCTGTACCGGCTATCCAAACGCCAAAATGGACGATTTCCAAGTCTGTCAATCAAGATGGTTATGGCGAAATAGGCGATGTGCTTACCTATGAGATTATACTTTCAAACACCGGTAACGTGTCGATCAGCAATGTAGTGGTCAATGACCCACAGGCGACTTCCGGTCCTACCTATGTCTCCGGAGATACCAATTCTGACAATGAACTGAGTGTAGGAGAAAGCTGGACTTACACTGCTGAGCATGTGGTAAATCAAGATGATCTGAACGCTGGAAGCTTTACAAATGAAGTGACTGCTTCCGGTGACCCTGCGGGTGGAGATCTCGAAAACGCTACCGATGATGAGACCTTGGTAGGTTCTCAGAACCCAAAGCTTTCCATCAGTAAATCCGTGGAGGAAAGCGGCTACTCCGAGGCTGGGGAGGAACTGCACTATAATGTCACCGTAGTCAATACCGGTAACGTTACCCTGACTGATCTGCTCATCACTGACCCAAAAGTTGGGACTTCAGACGTCTATCCAGAATTCCAGCCTGGTCAGACCGTCACCATTCCCTTAACCTATATTGTCACTCAGGAAGATGTAGATCGGGGCTCTTTGCAAAATACCGCCTCAGCCACTGCAACAACCCCGAACGGAACTACTTTCACCCTCGATGACTCCGAAGATATCAAGGCCTCCCAAACTCCGAGGATGGAGGTGAGCAAATCAGCTGCTGAACCGGATTATATCGCAGTTGGTGAGGTGTTGAATTACACCATCATCCTTGAGAATACCGGGAATATTACCATCAATAATCCGCAAGTAGAAGATCCGTTAGCTACTTCCGGTCCAAGCTATGAAACGGGCGATGAGGATTCTGACGGCGTGTTGGATGTAGGAGAAACCTGGGTTTATACTGCTACCCATGTCGTGACCCAACAGGATATTGATAATGGTAGCTTCACCAATGAGGTCACCGCCAGTGGTGACCCCGCGGCGGGAACCTTACCTGATGAAATGGATGAAGTGACGGTGCCGGCCATTCAAAACCCAGAATGGGAGATGACCAAAACCGCCACCAACAATCCTAAAGAATATGCTTCAGCTGGCGATGCGATTGAGTATGACATAGTAATCGCCAACACCGGAAACGTTTCCATCAAAAGCGTGGAAGTATTCGATACCGGAGCTACCAATCCACCAATATATGAAAGTGGAGATGACAACGATGATTCAATACTGGATGTTGGGGAAACCTGGACCTACACAGCCAGCTATGTGGTGACCCAGGAAGACATTGACAATGGTAGTTACTCCAATACTGCCGAAGCAAACGGGATTTCTTTTGGGGGAAATCTGCCGAATATTAACGACGATGAAACCGTCCCTGCTAATCAGGTAGTTGATTGGAAGATCACCAAGACTCCATCCAGCGATACCTACACCAACGCAGGTGAAGTAATCACCTATACTTTCGAAGTGGAAAATACAGGCAATGTTTCGATCTCTGAGATCACACTTACTGATCCACTGACCTCTGAGCCTGCATACGTCTCTGGCGATTCTAACAACAACGGAAATATTGAGCCGGATGAGGTGTGGGTCTTCACCGCTGAATACACCATTACCCAGCAAGATATCAATAATGACAGTTTCACAAATACTGCTACAGCCGCCGGCACTCCTGCAAATGGCGACGACCTTCCGGATTCGGAAGATTCTTCCACTATAGATGCAATCCTAAACCCGGATATTTCCCTTGACAAATCTGTCGACAAGGTGACTTATGACGATACAGGAATCATCCTGAACTATACCGTTGTCGTCAGAAACACTGGGAATCTCACGCTCAGCGACGTTACAATTGTCGATGACTTGATTGATTTGGATGAAAGTGGAATCACTTTGGAGCCAGGTCAGGAATTGACTTATACAGGTTCGGTCACTGTAACCCAAGAAGATCTAGACAGTGGATCGATTATCAATTCGGCGACCGCTTCAGGCACAGATCCAAATGGAGAAGATGTCGATGACTCCGATTCCACTGAGTCCGATGCCGATCAGAGACCTTCCATCAACGTAGATAAAACCCTGACCAGCGATGGCTATGTGGAAGCGGGGGATGTTTTGGAATATACCATTGCTGTTACCAATACCGGAAATGTGACGCTGAGTGATGTGGATGTGATTGATCCCCTCACAGAAATGAGTGAGAATATCCCAAGCCTTGCTCCGGGAGAAAGTTTGGTGTTTACCACAACCTATACGGTAACCGTTGCTGATGTGGACAATGGTTCAGTCACCAATACTGCAACGGCCTCAGGCCAGGATCCGAACGGAGAAGACATCATTGATGACGATTCCCAAACAACCAATGGGGCGGAATCCGATGAAATCACCGTGCTCAAAAATGCCGATAAGTCGGGGTATTTTGAAGCAGGGGAAGTAGTGACCTACACCATTTTGGTTTCCAACACCGGTAATTCGACCATCAGTGATGCAACGGTAGTAGATCCATTGACTGGCCTGACAGAAGACATCGGGACTCTTGATCCGGGTCAGACGGTCACTTATACTACCACCTACACCGTCACGCAGGTAGATGTGGACAACGGTACCATCAGCAATACCGCCACTGCTTCTGGGACAAATTCAGACGGGGAGGATATACAAGATGATGATTCAGAGACAATAAACGGAGCAAAAAATCCGGAATTGAATGTCAACAAAACCCAAACTTCAGGTGATCTGGTAGAGGGAGAGGTCTTGGAATATACGATAGTGGTGACCAACACCGGTAACGTCACGATTTCTGACATTGAAGTAACCGATCCAAGTACAGGGCTAGATGTGAATATCGGTTACTTGGCTCCGGGAGAATCTTATACCTTGACTACTTTCCACACCGTAACAGCCGAGGATGTTGCAGCAGGCAGCTTTACCAATACCGCCACAGCAACAGGAGAGGACCCGGATGGAAACGATACCAGTGATTCAGACACTACTACTGATGGTGGAGATGGGCCATACAGCGAGTTGAGGGTAACCAAAACGGTTCAAGAAATTGGCTATACCGAAGAGGGTGACCTGCTGAACTATACCCTTGTAGTATCCAATCGGGGAAATGATGCACTTACCGATGTGGTGGTAACTGATCCATTAACCGGGCTGAGTGAGACTATTGATTTAGAACCTGGGCAAAGCCAGACTTTCAACGAAACCTATACCGTCAGCCAAGAGAATGTAGATATAGGATTCATTACCAACACAGCCACAGCGACGGGTCAGAATACCTCCAATGAAACGCTAACCGATACTGACTCCGAGCGCATCAACGGTGTGCAGACACCACAGATCAAAGTGGAAAAAGAGGCTAGTCAGGGAGGATATAAGTCAGTTGGGGATGTAATCAACTATACCATACTGGTCGCCAATACCGGAAACGTCACATTGTTTGATGTAGAAATTACAGATCCACTGACAGGATTGGCCCTGAGCGAACCTACTATTGCGCCTGGTCAGGTTTTAACCATTACCGAAAGTTACACCGTCACTCAGGAAGATCTGGACGTTGGAGTGGTGACAAATACAGCGACCGCAGCAGGGGAGGACTACTACGATGTGCAGGTATCCGGTGACGCTACTGAAAATGAAACCGGTGCCAGAAATCCGAAACTGACCCTAAACAAGACAGTCGAGGAATCTACGTATACCAATCCTGGAGATGAACTCCATTATACTTTGGTTGTCACCAATGCAGGAAATCTCACTGTCTTTGACACGGATGTCACAGATCCTTTCACCGGATTTGAAGAGACTGTGCCGGAATTGGCGCCTACTGAATCGGCGACATTTACCTTCACCTACGAGGTTACTCAAGAGGATATAGATCGGGGAAATATCCTCAATACTGCAAATGCTACTGGAAAAGATTTCCGTGGTGCTATTGTTTCAGATGAGGACGCGGTGAATGTCCCTGCTGACAGACAACCTGAACTGATTGTAACCAAGGATGCAGATATCGCAGAATTTGATTCTCCTGGAGTGGAGATTAATTATAACATTACCGTAACTAATTCTGGTAACGTAACTGTTACGAATCTGGACGTAGTAGATCTCAAAGTCAGCTCGGGTCCGGAATATGTCAGTGGTGATGACGGAGACGGTTTACTGAATGTCAATGAAACTTGGACATACTCGGCTTCCTATATAACCACTCAGGCAGATGTGGACAATGGGGATTTTGATAATACCGTCAATGCGGGTGGAGATTTGGCAGGGGGCGGATCCACTCAGGGAAGTGCAAATGAAACAGTCGCTGGAATCCAAAATCCAAGCTGGACGTTGGATAAGGCTGGAATAGATAATCCCAGCGCATACACCGAGGTAGGCGAAACACTTAATTATAGCATCGTACTTGCCAATACTGGAAATATCTCCATCAGCAATGTCAACATTCAAGACCCAAATGCTACTACTGGGCCAGACTACCTTGACGGAGATGTCAATACTGATAACGTCCTAGATGTAGGGGAAAGCTGGACTTATACAGCTACGCACATCATTACCCAGCAGGATCTTGATAATGGCCAATTTGTGAATACCGCCACAGCCAAAGGCAGTCCGGCAGGAGGATCGATACCTGATCTTACAGATAGTGAAACTATAAATGCTATCCAAAACCCTGAATGGACATTAACCAAAACCAGCACCACACTGCCTAATTCCTATTCAGCTCCTGGAAATATTCTGACCTATCAGCTTGAGCTCGAAAACACCGGGAATATTTCGATCAGCAATGTAGATGTCACTGATCCGTTTGTTGCCGAAGGCCCGACATATAGAACTGGCGACAAAGACGGAGATGATATCCTGGATGTAGGAGAGACATGGGAGTACGCTGCCAAATACACGGTAAACCAGCAGGACATCAACGCAGGTTCGTTTACCAACACGGCTACGGCTACAGGGACCCCTGCCGGAGGCAACTTACCCGATGCCCAGGGCGAAGAAATCGTCAATGCTATTCAAAACCCGAGATTGGAAGTAACCAAATCAGTGGAGGAAAGCGGCTATACAGCAGTGGGTGAAGTGCTTCATTACACTATTGTTTTGGAAAATATCGGAAACGTGACTGTATATGATATTACAGCTTCAGATTCTAAGACTTTACTTAGTACTGAAATTGCAACTATGGAGCCTGGTGATACAAGAACGTTCCAAGAAACTTATACAGTAACTCAGGAAGACGTTGATCGGGGAACAATTGAAAATACTGCAGATGCTACAGGCTTTGACTTTCTAGGTAATGTGGTGCAAGACGACGACACCGAATTATTAAACGGTGCCCAAAGTCCTCAAATTACCATCGACAAATCAGTACAACAGAATAGCTACATCAATGCAGGTGAAGCCTTGGATTACACCATAATCGTAACAAATACAGGTAACATTACGGTATTCGACATGGAAGTCTCTGATGATCTGACTGGACTTTCTACCAATGTAGCGACTTTCTCACCAGGTGAAAGTGTGACTTATACAGAGGTTTATACAGTCACTCAGGACGATGTGGACAACTCCAGAATTGACAATACAGCGATTGCTGAGGGCACAGACTTTAATGGACTGCCTGTGTCTGACGATGACCTGGAAAGAATCACCGGGGTTCAGAATCCATTTATTTCCTCTTCCAAATCCTCTCCTCAGACCACCTACTCTTTTGTAGGGGAGGTGATCAATTATGAAATCCTGATCAATAACACAGGTAACGTCTCCTTCTATACTATGGAGATCAACGATCCTAAAGCTGAAGTCACCAGCGAAAATCCAATTTTAATCATTCCTGCTCATACAACCGCTACAGTAACTGCGGTGCACACAGTGACTCAAGAGGATATAGATGCAGGTTCTTACACCAATCAGGCTACTGCTGAGGGGGCATTGAAGACCGGTGTTCCGATTTCTACCACTACCAATCAGGTGACGCTTCAAGCTATCCAGAATCCATCTTTGGTAGCAACCAAAGCGACTTCCACTGCAGATTACGATGAAGTGGGTGATGTGATTGAGTACACCCTCGTAGTAGAAAATACCGGAAATGTGACACTAACAAATGTCACGGTGAATGAACCAAAAGCGGTAATCACAGCAGGGAATCCTGTATTGACTTTGGCACCAACTGAAACCGCTACCATCACCGCTGAGCATGTGGTGACCCAGGAAGATCTGGATGCAGGTGAATATAGAAATCAGGCAACTGCAAGAGGCCAAGATCCAAAAAACAACAATGCTGATGCTTCCACTAATGAAATCATCGTGCCTGCTATTCAGTCTCCTTCTTTGGCCTCTGTCAAACGATCCACCACAAGCAGTTACTCCGCTGTTGGTGATGTGATTAACTATGACATTGTCGTCAGAAATACAGGAAATGTGACACTTACGAATATTGTGGTCACAGATCCAAAAGCGACGATCATCTCAGGAAGTCCGATCGCTACTTTGGCACCTCAGCAAAATGCCACTGTCACTGCCGAGCATGTGGTCGTGCAGGCTGACATTGATGCGGGTTCCTATACCAATCAGGCCACTGCTACAGGACAGGATACCAATGGCGGTAACGTAAATACCGAAACCAATGAGGTGACAGTTCCGGCGATTGAAAATCCTGGCATCTCTATCGACAAGACCGCCATTACGACTAGCTATTCAGAAGACGGAGACGTGATTTCATACCAGGTCACAGTAATAAATACAGGCAATGTGACCTTGACGGATGTCCAGGTAATAGATCCATTGACTGAAATGGATGAGAGCATTGCAACTTTTGCACCTGGGGCCACGCAGGTATTTACCACCACATATACCACCGACCAGGTAGATGTAGATAATGGCTCAGTGCCAAATACGGCATCCGTCACTGCAGTTCCTCCTGCTTCCAGCGAGATCTCTTCAGTTAACGATACGGACGATGAACTTGTTAATGCAATCCAAACTCCAGCTATAGAAGTTGATAAATCTGCCGATAAAACTACTTTTAATACGCCTGGTGAAGTAGTGACTTATACTATTGTCGTCTCAAATACAGGCAACGTGACTTTGACGGGTGTAGAGGTGACAGATCCACTGACAGGCTTGGATGAAGCCGTTGGTACGTTGGCACCAGGGCAAAGCGCTACCTATACAACTACAATTACCATTACCCAGGCTGACATTGACAATGGGTCCATCTCCAATACTGCAGCAACAAATGGAGTCGATCCGAATGGTGATCAGGTAAATGATACAGATGATGAGCTGATTAATGCACTTCAAAATGGTGACATTGAAATCACCAAAACTGCCAATCCTAAGGATTTCAGTGCTCCTGACACAGAAATCACTTATATGATAACAGTAGAAAATATCGGAAATCTTACCCTAGAAAATGTATCAGTAACAGATCCGCTGACCGGATTGGATGAGACGATAGAAGTTCTTGCTCCTGGCCAAATAGAAACCTATACGTCCACCCTGAATACTACTCAGGAAGATTTGGACAATGGAAGTATCCCAAATACGGCAAGCGCTGCCGGGCAAACTACCCAAGGTGAGGATGTTTCTGATACGGATGACGATCTGGTCACTGCCCAACAAAGTGGTTCTATTGAAGTGAAAAAGACCTCAAGTCCTAAATTCTTCAATGCTGCCGGCGAGGTGATCACTTATATCCTAGAAGTTACCAATACCGGGAATGTGACTTTGGATGAAGTAGAACTAGTGGATCCACTGACAAACTTTGATAAGCTCGTGGGTACAATGGCGCCTGGAGAAACCCAGACTTTCACCACCCATTATACCCTCACTCAAGCTGATGTGGACAACACCAATCTGATGAACACCGCCACTGCCACTGGATTGACCCCTACGGATGAGGAAGTATCAGGTACTGACAATGCCCGTATTTATGTAGTCGGATCCCCGGCTATAGAAATCGAGAAAACTGCTGATCCGCTGACCTTCAATGAGTCGGGAGAAACGATCACTTATACCCTGGCGGTTACCAATATCGGAAATGTGACTTTAACTAATGTAACGGTCATCGATCCACTCACTGGGACGAATGAACTGGTAGAAGATGGGATATTGGAGCCTGCGGAAAGTAAGACAGTCACTACCACTTACATTGCTAGCCAAGAGGATCTCGACCAAGGTTTCATTACCAACGTAGCAACCGTTACCAGTCTTGACCCGGATGAAGAGACAGTTGAAGATTCCGATAATGCACGGGTTCAAGGACTTCGTTCCGGAGCTATAGGCATAGAGAAAACAGCCAATCAGCTAACTTTTGATGAGGCAGGAGACGAGTTAGGCTACACCATTACAGTGACCAATGAAGGTAATGTGACTTTGACAAATGTGGAAGTGACCGATCCATTGACAGGCCTAACTTGGGATGTCGGAGAAATGGCTCCTGGAGCAAGTGTATCTACCGTGACGGCTTATAGTGCGGATCAAGACGATGTCAATGCCGGACTGGTGTTGAATGAAGCCACAGCTACAGGCAATACTCCTTCTGATAAAGTAGTAACTGATCAAGATGACGCCAGAGTACTTTCCAGGAGATCAGCTTCAATTTCCATAGAGAAAACACCACTTCGACGGACCTACAATCAAGCAGGTGAAACAATTGATTATGAATTGGTGGTCTCTAATACCGGTAATGTCACACTTACAGCTGTGGAAGTAACCGATCCTCTGACAGGTTTTGAGACAGCAATTGAGAGCATGGCTCCTGCAGAAGCGAAAATTTACACGGTGTCTTATACCGTAACTCAGACTGATGTAGATAGAGGTACCATTATAAATGTAGCGACTGTCTCCGGACAGACTCCTGCAGATAGAACGGTCAATGATACGGACAATGCAATTGTACTCTCTAGAAGATCAGCTTCTGTTTCCATCACGAAAGAGGCAGATGTCCAGACTTATGATGAGGCAGACGATGTGATCACATATACATTGACAGCGACTAATACTGGAAATGTGACTTTGACAAATGTCGAAGTGGTTGATCCTCTTACTCAATTCAATACAATCATTCCGACTTTTGCACCTGGGGAATCTCAGGATTTCACGACTTCCTATACAATCACGCAGGAAGATGTAGATAACGGCGAACTTCCAAATACAGCTTCTGTTACCGGTACCACTCCGGCAAGCTTAACTGTAAGGGATACAGATGATGAGCTGGTGAGGGCAATTCAAAACGGAGAAATCACCATCACCAAGTCTTCTGATGTTAGAACATATGATGCCGTAGGGAATCAGATTACTTATACCCTAGTGGTGGAAAACACAGGTAACGTGACCTTGTCAGATGTGGAAGTTCTGGATCCACTGACAGGATTGACCGAAGATGTTGACTCTTTGGCACCGGGAGATAGTGTGACCTTTACCGAAGTCTATACTGTAAATCAGACCGATCTGAATGCTGGACAAATTGAAAATACTGCTTTTGGTTCAGGAGTCACTCCTGATGGAGAAACGGTAGAAGATGAGGATTCTGCAAATGTTGATGCAATCCAAAGCGGTGAAATCGAGTTGGTGAAAGAAGCCGACAAGGCTACCTTCTCTGAAACTGGCGAGGTAATTACTTACACCATCGTGGTGACCAACACCGGAAATGTGACGCTAACCCGGATTTATGGTATAGATAACATGACCGGCCTCAGTGGGTTTATCCCTATACTTCAGCCAGGCGAATCCAGGACTTTCACCGAAGCATATGAAGTTACACAAGATGATTTGGATAGCGGAATTATCTATAATTCTGCGGATGCAAACGCCTATACTCCTGATGGAAGTCAGGTTCAGGATTCTGATGACACTACAGTCATTGGATTGCAAGATCCAGAAATCAGCATCACCAAGACTGCCGATCCAACCACATACAATGCACCTGGTGAAGTAATTACTTACACCCTGATGGTGGAAAATACGGGTAACGTAACGCTGGAGGATGTGACGGTAAAAGATCCATTGACTTCGTTGGATAGAAATATCGGAACTTTGGAACCTGTAGAATCCAGCTCCATCACCACTCGTTATACTATTACTCAAGCAGATGTTGATGCAGCAGAAGTGGATAATATTGCAGAGGTCACTGGGGTTGCTCCGGATAATAGTCGCGCAAGAGATGACGATGAAGCGATTGTCACGGCTTTACTTGATCCTGCTATAGCTATTGAGAAATCTGCCAATGTATCTGATTACGATGCGCCTGGAGATGTGATCAGATATACACTTACAATCACCAATACGGGTAATGTGACCCTGACCGATGTATCCGTTGCTGATCCATTAACTACATTGTCTACCAATGTAGGCGTGTTGGCACCTGGAGAATCTACCAATGTAATAGAAAACTATACTGTCACACAGTCGGATATAGACAATGGGTCGATTTATAATCAGGCAACAGCTAAAGGCTCCACACCTCAAAATACGCAGGTGACAGATCAAGATGACCTGACGATTGAAGCTATACAACTGTCATCAATCGAAATTGAGAAAACTACGCCTCAGACTACTTATGATCAGGCTGGAAATGTGATTTTCTATACCTTGACTGTGACCAATACAGGTAATGTAACCTTGACGGATGTAGTTGTAACAGACCCACTGACTGGGCTTACTTACAATGCTGGCTCTTTTGCTCCAAATGAATCCAAAAACGGTCAAACCACTTACACGGTAACGCAGGCGGACATGGATAGTGGGGAAATACTCAATACTGCAACAGTCGTTGGCAATGATCCAGATGACAATCAAGTCAGCGATGACGATGAGATCACTTCCCGGGCAAATCAGATTGGTGGAATAGAAATCAGGAAAGTGGCTTCACCAAAAATATTCACTACAGCAGGTCAGGAAATCACCTACACGCTGGAAGTTACCAATGTTGGGAATGTGACCTTGACAGATGTAACGGTGACAGACCCATTGACTGGTCTGACGCAAACAGTTCCGACCCTACTACCTGAGGAATCTCAGCAATTCCAGACTACCTACACCGTGAGTCAGGCTGAAGTAGATTCCGGGTCTGTGAATAATGTAGCGACGGCTACCGGCACCACACCTTATGATGAAATGGTGGAGGATACTGATAATGAGCAGATCATAGCGGTGCAAAATGGAGCGATTGAGGTGACGAAAACTTCCAGTCCTAAATTCTTCAATTCCGCAGGTGAGGTGATCACTTATACTATAGAGGTGACCAATATCGGAAACGTGACCTTGGAAGAAGTGGAAGTGAATGATCCATTGACCAGCTTCGGGCAGACAATCGGCACGCTTGTACCTGGAGAAAGTGAGCGCTTCACGACTACTTATACTTTGACTCAACAAGATGTAGATAACACCAACTTGGTCAATACGGCAACTGCCTCAGGAATGACTCCTGATGATGAACAAGTCGAAGATACGGATAATGCGAGCGTGTATGTGGTCGGATCTCCTGCAATAGAGATAACCAAGTCGGTTTCGCCACAGACTTTTGATCAAGCGGGAGAATTGATTTCTTATACGCTTACAGTAACCAACATCGGTAATGAGACTTTGACAGATGTGACAATTTCCGATCCACTGACTTCTACCGATGAGAATGTAGGGACTTTGGCACCGGGGCAAAGTACATCAATCACAGTAGCCTATACCGCTACCCAGTCTGATTTGGATCAAGGATTTATAATAAATACGGCTTCAGTAGCCGGAACGGATCCTGATAATAACGAGGTAATTGATAGTGACAATGTACGGGTTCAAGGCTTGAGATCCGGTGCGATTAGTATTGATAAGAAAGCAAATCAGCTAACTTTTGATGAAGCAGGAGACGAGTTAGGCTACACCATAACAGTGACCAATGAGGGAAATGTGACTTTGGAAAATGTGGAAGTGACCGATCCATTGACAGGCCTGACTTGGGATGTGGGAACTATGGCTCCTGGAGCAAGTGTTTCCACGATCACTAGTTACAAGGTAGATCAAGATGACGTGGATGCAGGGTTGGTTCTTAACGAAGCCACGGCAACTGGTCTGACTCCTGCTGATCGAACTGTGACCGATACTGACAATGCAAGAGTTCTTTCGAAAAGGTCTGGTTCTATTGCTATAGACAAGGTACCGATCCAAAGGACATTTGGTGAAGCTGGTGAAGTGATTGACTACACCTTGACTGTGACTAATACAGGCAATGTGACTTTGACCGAGGTGGAGGTGACCGATCCGTTGACTGGTTTTGTCACTACTGTTCCGACTTTGGCTCCGACAGCTAACGAAACCTACACTGTATCCTACACGGCCACCCAGGCCAATGTAAATGCAGGGTTGATCGTTAATCAGGCTACTGCAACCGGTGCAACTCCTCCGGGTAGAACCGTGTCAGATACTGACAATGCTGTAGTCCTGTCCAGAAGATCCGCTGCGATTGATTTGAGCAAAGAGGCTGATGTGGGGATATATGGTGCTGTAGGTGATGTGATTACCTACACGCTGACCGTGACCAATACCGGAAATGTGACGTTGGCAGATGTCGGGGTAACTGATCCGCTTACGGCGTTCGGTACGACTATTCCAAGTTTGAATCCGACAGAAGTTCAGACATTTACAACTGCCTATACAATTACACAGCAAGATCTGGATAACGGTGAATTGCCAAACACGGCAACTGCTTCGGGTACTTCACCTGCAAACAGAACGGTAGCTGACTCTGATGATGAACTAGTGACAGCTATCCAAAACGGTGAAATCACTGTCACCAAATCTGCAGATGTGGATGCTTATGATTCTGTGGGGGATGAAATCACTTACACCATTGTGGTCCAAAACGCAGGTAATGTGACTCTGACCAATGTGGAAGTAGTAGATCCTTTGACCGGGCTGACCGAGACACTACAGTCTTTGGCTCCTGGAGAAAGCAGGACTTTCACGGCGGTGTATGAAGTCGATCAGGATGATATAGATGCGGGTCAGGTAGAAAATACCGCTTCAGCAAACGGTGAAACTCCAGCTGGCGATACCGTGGAAGATGAAGACTCAGTGATAGTTGATGCACTTCAAAATGGCGAAATCGACTTAGTGAAAGAAGCTGATAAAGCGACATATACCAATGCCGGTGAAGTGATTGTTTACACAGTTACCATCACCAATACCGGAAATGTGACACTTCATTCCTTAGAAGTTACGGATCCATTGACAGGTGCTGACGAGCCTATTAATACCTTGGTTCCAAGTGCTAGTCTGTCAAAAGATTTTACTTATACGGTCACTCAGGCTGATGTGGATAATGGGCAAATCGACAATACAGCAAGTGTGACAGCTTTGGATCCTAATGAAAATCCTGTGGAGGATAGCGATGCTGTAACTGTGGATGCTGTACAGGAAGGAGAGATTGAGTTGACAAAATCTGTAAATGTCTCCACCTACAATGAAGCAGGAGATGTAATCAGATATACGGTAATCATCACCAATACTGGAAATGTGACACTGACAGATGTGAATGTAACGGATCCATTGGTAAGTCTGGATGAATCCTATCCATCCATGGCACCGGGTGAAAGCTATACGTTGACCAGTCGATATACTGTAACTCAAGCTGACGTGGACAATGGCCAAATTGACAATACGGCAAGCGTAAGAGGCAATTCCCCAAATCCTGCGACAGTCTCCGATGAGGATAGTGTGACTATTATTGGAGAACAAAGCCCAGCTATTCTCCTTGAGAAAGTAGCAGATGTGGCGACCTTTGATGCTGCCGACGATGTGATTACTTACTCGCTCACAGTGACCAATATCGGAAATGTGACCTTGAGCAATGTGATTGTGACCGATCCATTGACATCAATGAATGAAATTGTGCCTACTTTGACTCCGGATGAGGTAGCGACATTTACCACTACCTATACAATTCTACAATCCAACGTGGATAGTGGATCGGTGATCAATGATGCAAATGTTAATGGCACTCCACCTGTCGGACCTGATGTGACGGATAAGGATGCTGTGGAGGTTACAGCACTTCAGAGTGGTTCTATAGATCTGGATAAAACTGCTTCCCCTAGAATATTTGATGAACCTGGAGATGTAATCACTTACACCTTGGTAGTGACCAATACAGGCAACCTGACTTTGACAGATCTGAATCTGGTCGATAGCAAACTATCCTTAGATGAAGACTTTGGTTCTTTGGCTCCTGGTGAAACAGCGACTTATAGACCTAGCTATACCATTACACAGGAAGATGTGGATGGAGGTAGAATTGTAAATACAGCCACGGCAACTGGAAACACTTCAGTAGAAGATGGCTTGGTGGACACTGACGATGTCACTGTATTCCGAAGAGGAACTCCGGGTATAGAAATTCAGAAATCTGCTACGCCAAAACTTTACACGCAAGCGGGAGAGGTGATCAATTATACCTTGACTGTAACCAACGCGGGTAACCTGACAATAAACGATGTCATCGTTAACGATGATTTGACAGGTTTCTCCGAAAACGTAGGATCACTTGCTCCTGAAAGTATGGCAATCAGAAATACCACTTACACTGTGACACAGGCAGACGTGGACAATGGAAATATTACAAACATTGCGACAGTCCAAGGAACTGCCTCTAATAATGAAGTGGTAAACGATCAGGACGATGAGAAAGTGACTGCTTTGACAGCTGGCTTATTGACAATAGATAAAACGCCAAGTCCTAGATTGTACCGCGATGCCGGGGATAAGATTACCTATACCATTGTAATTAACAATCGTGGAAATGTCACGCTGAGCAATGTGCAAGTGATCGATCCACTGACAGGAATGGACGTGGTAGTAGGTGATTTGGCTCCGGGTGCAAGCAGAACTTTCACAGAGGATTACACCGTAGAGCAGGACGATGTGGATGCAGGTTTGATAAGGAATATTGCTACTGCCACCGGCATCACACCAAAAGGACGTGATCTGAATGTCACTGACAATGCTGTTGTCATTGCATTGAGAAATGGAAGCATAGCCATCCAAAAAACTGCTGATGTGTCAACTTACGATTCGACTGGAGATGTGATTCCGTATACTCTGGTGGTGACTAACACCGGAAATGTGACTTTGACCGAAGTCTCCGTGACGGATCCCCAGACTTCTTTAAATGAAAATATTGAGGAATTGGCACCAGGTGAAAGTGCTACTATCACGACGACTTATACCATCACTCAGGAGGATGTGGATGCTTCAGTATTTGACAATGTAGCCACTGCCACAGGTCTCACTCCTGCGGCAAGAACTGTTGTGTCTCAGGATGATGAAGAGGTAGCGGCCATTTTGAGTGGAAGCATTGCTATAGAGAAAGTTTCGGATATCAGCACTTACGATGAAGTGGGACAGACTGCTACCTATACGATCACCGTCACAAATACCGGAAATGTAACCTTGAGCAATGTGTTGGTTCAAGATCCAAAAACCGGTTTGGATGAAGTAGTGCCGACAATGGCACCGGCCGAGTCTTTAAGCTTTACTGCAACACATGTAATTAATCAGGATGATCTGGATAATGGCTTCTACGAAAATATTGCAGGAACTCAAGGCACCACCCCACAAAATGTTAATGTGGTAGATCTCGATACTGTACAGATAGGAGCTACTCAAGCGCCATCCATTATTTTGGAGAAATCAGCAGATGTAAACACGTTTGATGAAGCTGGTGATGTGATTAACTACATGGTGGTTGTGACCAATGATGGTAATGTATCATTGGACAATGTTACAGTCAGCGATCCAAAAACCGGCTCCAGCAGAAATGTGGGCATTATGAAACCAACCGAATCTGCAACTTTGACTGTAAGTTATACAGTTACGCAAGCTGATGTGGATAGGGGGTCGCTGGAAAATGTGGCTTCCGTTACAGGCGAAACACCAGATGGTAGTGAAGTAGAGGATGATGACGAGCTGATCATCGATGGAGTCAAAAATCCATCTATTACAATTGACAAGAACACGACCGCAACTACTTATGTGGAGGAGGGAGATGTGATTCCATATTCTTTGGTAGTGAACAACACAGGCAATGTGACATTGACTGATGTGTCGATTGAAGATCCGCTGACTGGATATATGGAAAATATAGGTATGCTTACTCCGGGTGAGAGTATAACAGTGACCACCAGTTACACTGTTTCCCAAGAGGATGTGGATAATGCTGAGGTGGAAAATATTGCGACAGCAACAGGTACTGATCCAGATGGAGGAGATACAGAGGATACGGATAATACAGTGACCCCAAGTACTCAGAGCCCAAGTCTGACAGTGGACAAAGTTGCTGATGTGTCAAGCTACTCCGAGGCTGGAGATGTGGTTCCTTATTCCATCGTCGTGACCAATACAGGAAATGTAACGTTGACGGATGTGAACGGGATGGATGACCTGACTGGGCTGAGCAGAAACTTCGGCACGATGGCACCGGGTCAATCGGTTACCGTGACTACGAACTATACCGTGACGCAGGCCGATGTTGATACAGGCATCATAGAAAATTTTGCGACAGCCTCGGGAACAGATCCGAACGGTGCCCCAATTGATGATGGCGATGGGGCCACTGTAGACGGCATCAAAAACCCATCTATTGATGTGGAAAAAGCCACAAATGCGACAACTTATACAGAAGCGGGAGGAGAGATCAACTATGGTATTGTGGTAACCAACACAGGCAACGTAACCCTCAGTGATGTGACCGTAGAGGATCCACTGACAGGTCTGGATGATAATGTGGGCACGTTGGCTCCGGGTGAAAGTGCAACAATCATCACGGCATATACCGTTACCCAGGAGGATGTGGACAACGGCAGTATCATCAACCTTGTGACAGCCACAGGTACCGATCCTGACGGTGGCGAAACAGAGGATGAAGACGAAGTGATCATTGATGGTACCCAGAATCCGTCCATAGGAGTGGTGAAGACTGCCGACCAGACAACTTACGATGAGGCTGGTACAGTGGTCAGCTATACCTTGGTAGTGACCAATATCGGGAATGTAACTCTGACTGACGTGACGGTCGAAGATCCTCTGACCGAGCTGGATGAAACAGTCGGCCCAGGTACCTTGACACCTGGAGAATCTGCTACCGTATTGACCTCTTACACCATCACCCAACAGGATGTAGATAACGGAGAAGTGGTCAATACTGTCACAGCTACCGGTACAGATACAGATAACAATGAGGTGACTGATGAGGATGAGGTGATCATCACAGCTGACCAGCGTGGAGAGGTTGAGATCAATAAATCTTCGGATGTGACTGGTTACGACAGTCCTGGCGATATCATTACTTATACACTGGTAGTTACGAACACAGGAAATGTGACACTAAGCAATGTGACGGTGGAAGATCCTTTGACTCGATTAGACCAGAATATAGGCACTCTAGCACCGGCAGAGATAGTTACGCTTACCGAAAGTTATACCGTGACCCAGGCGCAGATCGATGCAAGTCAGGTGGAAAATACTGCCACGGTGGAAGGACTTACCCCGACAGACGATACAGTATCTGACGAGGATGATGTGACCGTTCTCGCATTGCAGGCAGCAGCCATAGAGGTGAAGAAGACTGCAGCTCCTAGAATTTATGACGCCGAGGGAGACGTGATCAACTATACCCTTGTGGTGACCAATACCGGCAATGTGACTCTTTCAGGAGTTACACTTGAAGATCCGTTGACAGGATATGCTGAAAATATCGGTACTATGAACCCGGGAGATGTATTATCCTTTACTACGGCCTACACGATTGTGCAACAGGATCTGGAAAATGGCAATGTGCTGAATACGGTACTGGTGGGAGGTACAGCACCTGACAATTCCATTGTGGAAGACGATGACGATGTGCGTGTGTTTGCCGATGGTGAGCCGGGCATAGAGATTCTGAAGACCGCCACACCACTTACCTATGATGTAGCGGGCGAAACGATCAGCTATGAACTCATCGTGGGCAATGTGGGTAATCTGGAACTTTACGAAGTAGTGATCACGGATCCGCAGGTGATAATAGCTCCACGAGAGATCGCTACGCTTGCCGTCGGAGAGTCAACTACCTATACGCTTACAAGAGATGTGACTCAGGAAGATATAGACAACGGTTTCTTTACCAATACAGCCTCAGTCTCTGCCCATGATATCCATGCCCAAGAAGTCAATGATACAGACAATGCGACGGTAGTGGCAAGAAGAGCTGCAGGACTCAAGATTACCAAGTCGGCTTCACCTAACCTGTTTGATGAAGCGGGCGATGTGATTACTTACACACTTACCTTGACCAATACGGGCAATGTGACTTTGACAGACGTGCATGTGGTGGATCCATTGACAGGTCTGGATGCGGTGATACCGGTCTTGGAACCAGGAGAAAGTCTGGACAGAAGCACTGAACTGACGGTGACCCAGGATCAGATGGATGCCGGCAGAATTGTCAACAATGCGACAGCCGAAGGGACTACTTCGGCTGGTAGAGTCCTGACCGACAATGACAGGGCAATAGTTCTTGGAAGAAGAAGTGGAGAGATCTCAGTAGAGAAAACAGCCAATGATACAGATTACAACAATGAAGGTGATGTACTGAGCTATACCATCGTGGTGAGCAATACAGGTAATGTGACATTGAGCGATGTGACGGTGGAAGATCCGCTGACAGGAATGAATGAAGGAATTGCTACCCTGGTACCGGATGAATCTCAGTCCTTCACTACTTATTATACAGTGACACAAGTCGACCTGGATACGGGAGTGGTTGAGAATACGGTGACTGCCGATGGTCTGACACCGATCAGCCGTACTGTGACCGATACAGATGATGCAATAGTTGAGGGTACAAAAGCCCCAAGTTTGGAAGTGGTAAAAACAGCCAATGAAGCAGAATACGATGAAGTCGGTGATGTTATCCCTTACACCATTGTGGTGACCAATACAGGTAATGTGACCTTGACGGATGTAACGGTTGTCGATGACCTGACCGGATTCTCCAATAATGAGGGGACGTTGGAGACGGGAGAATCGGTGACCATTACAACGACTTATACGGTGACTCAGCAAGATCTGGATTATGGCAGTATCACTAACCTTGCTTCTGCCACCGGAACCGATCCTGACAGTGGACAGACTGATGACGAGGATGGTACCACTATCGACGGAATTCAAAACCCTGACATAGCCATTGAAAAGTTCACCGATGTAGCTTCTTATGATGAATCAGGAGATGTGATTCCATTTGCACTGGTAGTTACCAATACAGGTAATGTAACCTTGACAGATGTAATAGTGGAAGATCCTCTGACAGGTTATACCGAAAATTTAGGAACACTTGCTCCAGGGGAGTCAATAACTACGACTACAAGTTACACAGTAACTCAAGCGGATGTGGATAATGGAAGCTTTAGCAATACGGGCTCGGCTACAGGAACGGATCCTAAAGGGGGTGCTGTAATTGATGATGACACCATAGTAGTAAATGGCAT
>NZ_LMXN01000024.1 GCF_001442615.1 Algoriphagus resistens
GATTGCTGCCTTTGCGGCAGTTGCTTTTACTTCCCCTGAAAATGATGACCCTCTATTTGGAACCCCAGACGGTGGAATTACCTGGGTTCAGGTAAACGATCCCCAAAATCCGGTTAATTACTTATGTAATGAAGGATCAGAGGCTTGTCTTTATGAAGACGAAAGCATGGATCATCCAGTGGATGACATTACAGACAGGAAGTTTGTATTGATTCCTTAATCTAAATCAACAGGGCAAGAGGTATCCTCCTGCCCTGTTTACATCACTTAAAACTCAGTTCACGGGCCGGGACAGGCAACACATACTTTTCAGAACCAGGTGCCAGTTCATACAGTACCCCTTCGAAGCTTCTGTGGAGGGTGGTCTTAAACCGTTCATCTTTATTCAGCCTCCTCAAATCCGCCCACCTTAAACCACGAAAGACCAGTTCTTTTCTCCTTTCTTCCAAAATTAGCCTCAGCGCTGAAGTCTCATCTTCAAAAGTTATTGGATTAAAACCTTCATTATATCTGTTGGCCAACAGTTCATTCAGCACTTTTGCGCCTTCATCTAAATCTCCGTTTCTGACCAGACTTTCGGCATAAATCAGATATATTTCATCGGATGCCAATCCGCCAAACAGGGTAATATCCCCTTCATAGCTACCACGGTAATTAACGTATCCGGTAGGTCTATCCACAAAGAACAGAGATCTTCTCAGATCATCCTCCTGGTAGAGATCCAACAACCCAGGATTTACCTGGAAGGCGTTTGGATAATACATAAACAAGTACCCTCCTATCCTGCATTGCCAGATTACTTCTTTGTTAAATTCCTCAAAAGGATAGGTTTTCGAAGGATCAATCTCCTTATAATCCATTAGTTCCAACCCTTCAGCCAATAGTTCCCCTGCCTCTTTGGCGGCACGACCATACTCCTCCCAACTTAGGTGCACTCTTGCTTTTAATGCCTTCGCTGCCTTTTTGTTGGGGCGGAATGGATAGACCACCTGATCTGGTAAAAGTCTAACTGACTCTTCCAGATCATTCCGGATAAGCTGTTTGATCTGCTCCAGGCCTGTGTATTCCGCTTTCAGTACCATACTTGTGGTAGTCCTTACAGGAATCTCAAACTTTAGTCCTGCCCCCTCGAGATTCGGGCCTTCCAGGAATATAACCGATAGATTATGATAAGCGTGGGCTCTGTAAAACAAGGCAGCTCCTCTAATTTTATCCTTACTACTTTGCTCAACTTCAATATCATCCAATCTCTCCATAATGACATTGGCATTTTGAATCTGATTGTAGGCATTTCTCCAATCGAAAATCTGGTCATCCAACTGAAATGGATCTGATTTCCATAAGTGGATGTTTTGCTCCCAAGGAGGAAGTGCGATGATCCCTGCATCGTCAGAAAAGTATTCCCCTCCCAGCATCAATGGAAGTACAGGATAACTATTCAGCGAACCGGAATTGTCCAATAAGGCGTCCAGGGCTTCCAATGTGTCAGGGGTGTCGATAGTCTTACTTGGCTTTTCATCTAAAAAGCCATTGCAGGAAAGCATCATGGAAGCCAATAGATAGATATAAATCTGCTTTTTCATGGTGATGTCATTATTCAATTAAAAATCAATTCTTAGACCAAGCGATGCACTCCGCTGTGGTTTTAAGGTTCTAAAATCAGGATCGAGATCCACCTTCGTCGCTTTCCATAAAACACCCAGATTGTTCAGGTAGGTGAAGAATTCAACTTTTCTGAAAGGCAATCTTGCATGGTCAGACTGTATCCAGGAATATCCCAGCCTGATATCCTGAAAACGGATATGGTCTCCTTTCTCCACCAGTACCGAGGCTCCCTGATAAAAATTATGCCGCTGGGTATCCAGCCGGTCTGGCTGTGATGGGATCTGCGTATGGATTTCATCACCGGGATTCTGCCATCTGTCGCTATAATCAGCATGGGAAATTTCACCCCTTGACAGTGCCGCGTAGTCCACTGAAAATCTTCTGAAATAATATCCCAGCCTGTAAGTTAGATTGAAGGAGAGATTCCAGCCTTTCCAGTCCAGCGTATTCCTTATTGAGCCGAATACTGTTGGTCTTGCAGAACCATGAAACTGTAGATTTTCCGGTGTGGTGGTGGATATGATCCTGGAATACTCATCAGATACTTCCCCGTCCAGATAGCCCAACGGGTTTCCGTTTGCCGGATCTAGCCCAGCCCATGGATAGGAATAAACCGAATATAAGGGTTTCCCTTCCAGAGGAACCATATTGGACTGGGAGGCCAAATACTGGCTGGTAGATCTACTGCCATCAAAATAGGTCACCTTGTCTTTAATCCCGCTGACCATCCACTGGGTACTCCAGGTTAAGGTTTTTTGGATGTTTATAGTATTGATCAACAGATCAAATCCTCTTGTCTGTGTACCTGAAAAATTTCCGCGGTATTGGTAAATCCCATTGGAATCGGGCACCTGGGTTTCTCCGATCAAATCATCCCCCCTTTTGGAATATATTTCCAGACTTCCGCCAATTCTTCCGGATTTTGATTCAAAATCAATCCCGAGATTGACTATCCGGATCTTCTCCCACCTTAGATTCGGATTGGGAGGATTGGAGATATAGCCATACCTGTAACCGGTCACATATTCATGGGTGTTCCCATATTGTATGGTGGTAAATGCTGTTGTGTTTTTGTCCACATTCCCATTGTAGCCGTAGCTCAGCCTTAGTTTCAGAAATGGCATCCAATCCATCCCATAGAAATTTTCCTCACTGAGAATCCAGCCTGCACCCACACTCCAAAGGGGTACCCCTTTTTGGTTGGTCTCTACACCAAACAGGTTGGACATGTCTTTTCTGGCACTGGCGGTCAGGAGATATTTGTCCTGATAAGTATAGCCTGCATTACCAAAATAAGAAATGTACCGGTCAGTCAGACCAGAATGGATGCCCTGATAGGGGATTACCACCCTGCTGCCCGGATTCTGATACTGGGGAAAACGCGTGAGAAAATCCACAGGAGTACTTAGTCCTGTCGCATCATCGTAACCATAATAGCCCATACGGTCAGAAGTACTGCCAAGATCCCTCAATTCCCAGCCTCCCAAAGCTGTCAGCTGATGGGGGCCTTGGTCGAGGCTATAAGAAAGGTTGGCCCTCAGATTAGTACTTTGTGAAGAGGAATTGGTATTGCTGAACCTGCTTCCCCTGGGTACAGCAAAGGAAAGTGTACCATCTTCCATTACCTGGGCGTAGGAGTTGATCTGATGCCGCACCAGAAACAGATCCTCCGATTCAATATTCCTGGTTTCGGAGGTATTCATCCAGTATTGATACTGGACTTGGGCATCCAGTCCTTTTAGCAGGGTATAGTTTACCCCCAGGTTGATCCGGATATCATTGGAAACAAACCGGTCATTTCTTTTCCCTATCTCATCCAAAGGGAATGACCGCCAGTCCAGCAACCCTGAACCCTGCGTACTTTCTATAAAACGGGTATTCAGCGCAGCGACTATCGGAAGGCTATTCCCCTGTGCATCAGCCAAGGATTCATAGGGCCCTGGATTTGCCAATCCGGTGTCTGAAAAACGCGTTGCCCTGCCCAGGTATATCCCTGTGGAAATCTCCAGCCTATCCCGCATCAGCCTCCAGTTTTGCTTTGCATTCAGGGTAATCCGTTCATCTTTTGATCCTATCTGGTTGCCCTGGTTATGATCGTAGCCACCTGAGAAATTAAACAGGTAGGCATCTCCCCCACCGTTGACCTGAAAAGCATATTGCTGCCGTACTGCCTGCCTGTAATAGATATCCGTCAATTCCCTCCGGCTATCCTGCGTTCCGTATTGCACCAGTATGGCTTCTGCTTCTGCCTGGCTGATCATCCCCTCCCTTGCGGCAAGCAGGGTTTCCACTACAGGAGACATAGGTGTTTTGGCAGTGGAATTGATTCTGGAATTATAATAGCCGGATTCAAAGAGCCTTCTTTCCTGCGCAATGAAATCGCCGATCTCCATTTGTGGGGCATAGAATAAGTCCGGCTTTTCCTGTATCGTCAGATTGGACTGAAAGGAAACACGCAAAGGCTGTCTATACTGGCCGGATTTGGTGGTGATCACGATCACGCCGTTTCCTGCCCGGGCTCCCCAGATAGAAGCTGCGGCAGCATCTTTTAATACTGTTATTGATTCCACATCGTTGGGATTGATGTTGTCAATACTTCCTTCATAAGGCAGATTGTCCACTACAATCAGGGGCTGGGTATTTCCAAACAAGGTACTTCTGCCCCGGATACTTATCCGGTCGTCATTCCCGGTGTTCCTGTTGTAGATCACTCCTGGGGTCACATCCTCCATCCGGTCTATAATGGAGGTGCTCACCCTTCTATCTATCAACTTTTTGTCCAGATGTGAGAAGGAACCCGTGGCACGTTCTCTTGGTATCTCCTGATACCCAGTGGATAGTACTTCCACTTCATCAAGGATCCTGTCGTCTGCTTCAAGTCTAATCAACACCCGGGAATCCAGGGGTATTGAAACCTCCCTTTCCAATGTTTTGAAACCTATAAAACTGATGGTCAATACATGACTGCCTGAATCCAGGCTGATGCTGAAATTACCATCGGTATCAGCTACAGCGGAAATTCCAGACTCTTTGATTAAAACGAGTGCCCCTGACAAGGGAATACCACTGGAGGCTTCCAACACCTGTCCGTTCAGCAGGTGCCTGCCTTCCTGGGCAAATGCACGCAGGTGCATGCCCAGGAAGGGCAGTAACAGGACCAGTAGCTTAAATCCTGGCTTTGGGGTAAATAAATTCTTCATATCACTGTGCTTTAGGTTTGGAATCGGAAAGGTTATGTTGGCTATTGCTATCCGGCAGGTAGGAATCAATCAGGTCAATCCATCCTTTTGTGTCATCAGGAAAATTTCCTGTCTGGAGAATTTTTCCCTCCCGGTCCAGGAGCAGCTGGGCAGGAAAAGATCTGATCATATTCTGGCGGAGTGTGGGATGGTCAGTGCCACCGGAAAAAAGGTTGATGCTCTGATCGGAGGTGTATTTCCCGGAAGCAAGGCTTTTCTTCCAGAGCTCCTGTCTAGAATCCCCTGAAACCGTGACAAAAAGAACATCCCGGTGATCTTTAAAAGCCTCCATCAGTGGAAAGAAATTCTCTTTCGCAAAGGACAGACAGGCTCCGCATCCGCTGAGCCAGAAATCCATAAAAACCAGTTTACCTTCCCATTCGTCCGGATAGATCTTGGTGCCTGTGGCATCTTCAAAAGCAAATTCCGGAAAATCACTTCCCCGCAGGTTGGAGCGGTAGAGCCCATCCAGTTTTTGCGCTATCACAGGTGATTGTACAGTAGGCAATACGGCAGCAAACAGGGAGTCTGCCTGGTTCATGTTTTTATAGTTTCTGATTAAAAAAAGCGCATTGACCTGATCCTGAAGTGGACTGGGCATGCTATCGGTCAGGTGCAGGAAAGATACAGGCAAGAGGTCACTCAGCAGTTTCTTTTCCAGGTAGAGCGATTCCACCAAGGATGCAGGGGCAAAAGTCCAGGTATCCCATTCTTCCGCCAGATCCTCTTCCCTACTATGTTTCATGATTAGGTTTGCCCATTCGGCCGAACCGGGCTTTGCGATCTGTATAAATTCCAAAGGGGATTTCATCAATATGCCGGTCCAATACCCTTTCAGCCAAACATATAATGCAGCAGGAAGTCTGTCCTTTTCCCGTTCCAATTCCTGAAAAACAGGATGGAGACCAGAGGCTGAAGCAAACAGGCCGGTGGCCCGGGCCAGTCTGCTTTCATCCGTGTCCAGCCACTCCATATGCCTGGACCAGCCCGGCATATAGGCTGAGACGGCTTCCCCATACCGCTCTTTTTTGGCTGGGGTATTCAGCATCCCATCCACATTGGACAGGATCATCACAGGGTTTGTTTTACTGGCTTCAGACCTTGCTATAGCCTGCAGCTGCATCTGGATCCTGGCTTGCAGTGCATCAGGACCGGAGAAAAAGAGGTGTCCGTTTTTCTGGTCCCAATGAAGAAGCAATGAATCCCCAGGCTGCACCCAGAGGTCTTCTATCAGTGCTTTGCCACCTTCTTTCAAGGTAAACCTGCCGAAAGGCTCCTGTACGGGAATCCGTAGTTCAAAAACCTCCTTTCCTGAAGTTCCTGCATAGAAGTCTCCCCGTTGTACAAGGATGCTGTCACTAAGGACTTCAGCGATTTTAAAATAAGGGTCTATTTCTCTTTCTGATAAGCGGTAAGACCAGGAGCTTCCCGAATGTGGATTGGGGCTAAGCTCTCCCTTTAGCGTAAAGAATCCCCCCACCGCAGCAGAAGAGTCTTCGCTCTCCTGCCCTTTAATACCGGAGTGATCAACCAAACCACTTTTCTCCGGCAAAGTATCGGAGCGGATTTCCCCGCCCCGATGGGTGTCTCCAAAACCAAAGGAGACGGTGGGGCGCAACCTATGAAGAAAATCCGCCCCGGGTGAATCAGCAACTTGTGCCAACAGTGTGCTTCCGTATAGGCATAGCGATGCCAGGAAGCATGTGAGTATGTGTTTTTTCATGCTTTTGATGTTTTAAATGCTAGCTATCGGGTGGCCGATGATGGTAGACACGTTGAACAAAGTTGAAGCAGATTAGCTGCTGCCTGCTATGATGAAAGAGGGAAGTCTGAAATATGAAAGCCTGGTATCAAACCTAATTAGGAACTCTCGCTTCTAGATTCTTGGCCCTTACCTCTTGACTCCTCTGTCCTCTTGCTACCTACGGTAGGCAAACTTGATACTTGTTACTCTCAAGACATAGTGATCCCACATCGGCCTATACGACCAACCAGCAATAAATGAATACTAAGAAAGATGTCAGCTCTACCGGCTATTCTGAGCTTGCTGACGTGCGTGTGTGGTAACCGATCTGCTCAGGGATGTGCACCTCCCCTTTCACGGCTTAAAAATGAACCCTTAGATCGGATTCTTGGGCTTCAGGGAATATAAGCGATCATAACCAGATAGCCGATCCCCGTATTGTACAGCCAGGATTAAAATTTCAAAATGGGCAGATGAGTACTCGCCTTTCTCTTGACAGAGAGAAGAAGAAAGAAAAAAGGCACAAATTGTCTCAAAAACCTCCATATGAAATGATTCTTATACAATTTTAACTAGAGGTTTCATCAAAAAAGAATAAATTCGGTAGTATAAAATCTATAAATAGTGGTTTTAAACTACTATTTGCAAAAATCAGCATTAAATAGGCTCTGAAGCCTTATTTTTGGACATAAACAACATAACCATGAGAGAAGAAGAATCAGAATTCACTGTATTGGAGAATAAAAAAATTGGCAGGAATTTCTATATGTTCCGTAAGTTGACGGATACTAAAGCACTAGAAGTTGCTGAATATTTAGGGGTTAAGGAAGCTACTTATACTAAATACGAAAGAGGCGAGAGCAAGATTACTGTGGATTTAATTCAAAAATTGTCTGAATTTTTTAAAATCGATCCCCTCCAATTAATCTCCGTTCAACCAGGTAATTATGTCGAGGCAATAACTGGATCAAACAACATTGCAATCCAAACAAACAGTATTTATAAGGCCACCGATACAAAGCAAACAGAGGTAATGATGAAGATGATGGAGACGATGATGCAGATGAATGAAGCGATCCGTAAGATATTGGAGGAAAAGTGATTTAACTGTGGAAAGATGATGCAGCCAAGCAAATTAGAAAACGAAAAATTTAAGCAAAATTAAAAATATTGGAAATGGCTTTGTTTACATCCCTGGGCTTTTAATGCTGGGTGCAATGAGCCTGCTGACCCAATTGGGGAATAGACAGGTTCGGAAGCCTTGATGGACGTTTCAGTTATGTAGGTCTTGTCCCCAATATGCATTGCAGCACCAGATGACCAAGAAAAGCATAAGAAAGCCATTGTAGAATACACAAAAGTACGCGTGAACTAATAGAAAATTTTATTAATCAGACCCTGCCGGTAATTGAGGATTCTGAAGACATACCGGAAGAATTCCTGAATTTCTGGACAAAGGAACGGATCGAAGCCTTGAAAATCTCAGTGAGGAAGAAGGTCTGGATACCGATAAACTGGAGCAGGTGATCGGTGACTTTATCTACACCGAGAAAGAACCGCTACGGGATGATATTATCGGTATGCTTAATTTGCGTCCGGGACTAAAGGAGCGCAAGACCATTGCCGAAGGTGTGAAGTCTAAAATCATGGATTTTGTTGAGACCTTTATCAATGGAGTTTCTGCCGCTGCATAGCTGGCAAGTGTAAGAAATAAATTACGACCGGAGGCAGATTTTAAATAATAAGAAATGCGAGATAAGCTCGAAACTTCAGGTTAAAATTTAACAGTAATTCTACACATGAAAACAGAAAATATCAACTGGTATCAGCCTACTGAATTTTACATTTTAACTGTCAATTCATTTGTGAAAATCGGTATTACCTCCAATTGGAAAAACAGAGAGATAACTTATAAGAAAGAATTTCAAGAGATTGAATTCCGAAAAATCAAATCTTATCCATTTGAATGCAGGTGGCATGCAGAATTAATCGAGCAAGTTGTAAAATGGAGATTGAGGCGGTGGGTGGTTTTGGGAAGACATGAATATTTTGAGCTACCAATTCAACTGATTTTAGATTGTCTTTCTGACACCAGAAAGGAACTGGAAAATGAATTAAACCCGGATTATGCATTAGAATAATTAAAAGGCGGGCTTAGGTTCTGAATTTGGGAGAAGATCCCATCCATCCAGGGTCTTTTTTTGACTGGTAAAGAGATTTTCAATACCTGTTTATTGGCATGGCTTACCTTCCAGGCTCCTAATGCAAAGCAATAGGATTTGAGTGTTTTTAAAGTTGCCCTGTTGTGGTGGTTAAGCGCAAAATGCCTGAATAGACTCATTAGATTGTAGGCTACCATAATGAACCTGAACGAAGCCTCAGTTCCCCAAAAATCCTGTAGACAAAAGCTCTCAAGGCCAAAATCATCCTTGAGTTCCTTGATTCTGTTTTCACAATCCGCCCGGGTATTGTAAATGTTCCATATCTGGTCCAGTGGAAGGTCTAGATTGGTTACATAGCAGCTGAAGCGATAGCCCGGCAGATCTTCGAAAAGCATTTTACCTCCCGATTTTGGCCGGATTTCTACCTGTTTCTTAACAATGATATATCTTCTGGTTTTCCCTTTCTCATAGGAAAACCTCATTTCATTGAGTTCGATGCCCCTGACCAGCTCCACCCAGTCTCCAAGTCCCCATATCTCACTCTTCACATTGGGATACATTTTGACAGCCATGATATAATTATGCTGCTCCTGTTCTAGGTAGCTGAGTAATTCCTCGTTGTAAAAACCGCTGTCAGCTCTTACAAGACCTATCTTTTTACCTTTGAGTGCCTGATCAAAAGTCTCTTGCATAAAGAGCTTGCAGCTGCTGCTGCTGTCGGCTGTATTGCCGGGCCTCAACCAGGCGTTGGCTACCATTCTGGTCTGGCCGACAAAGGCCATCAGGGGATGGTGGGAATTCCTGCCCCGTTTATTGGGATTGTATCCTTTGGCGCTTCCTTCCTGCTCTCCGTAGCGGGTGATCACGGTGCTGTCAAAATCAACCGTGAGGTTGTCAACGCCTAGCTGGTCAAAAAACCAGTTTTGTAGAACAGGGAAAACTTCCGTATTCCTTTGCTGGGAAAATTTACAGAAAAACCGACTGTAGGTGCTCTGGGAAGGCATCTGTTCCAAACCGAATATGGACTGGAGAACGTTGTCATACCTCAACCAGTCACAGTGGACATAACGGCTGGCCCCTGTCCAGATGCTCAGCCAAAATGAAGTGACAATATCAGCGGGATCATACCCCCGGTTGGAACCGGGCTGGGGTAAATCAAGGGTACTCAGATACTCCTTTATTCCTGTCTGATCAAGAAATCTTTTCATCAGGCTCATCCCGCCAAAGGGGGGCACTGGCTTGTCTGAATATTCAATAGGAAGATTAACCATTTTGGTGAATGTTGATCCTATTAAAAATCGCCCATTTTAGCATCCTTTCAAACTATTATCGATACTTTCCTAATCCTAATGCATAATCACGGTTAAACAGACATGAATATATTCATAAAACAGGTGGTGATAGATGGGGTTATTACAAACAGATTTCTGATTACTATTTTAAATGAATTACTTGAGGGTGGCTGATAAGCTATATTTTCATGTACAGCGATAAGTTTACTAATTAACTAAGTTTTTGAGGACTGAATTACCAATCCCGCCAAAGAGGGAGTATCCAGCATCCGCTCCAACTCCAATTCCATAAGCTGGTTAATTTCAGCTTTAATCCGATGGTAATTCTCCAACACCTCCCCATCATTTAAATCTCTGACCTTAGGGATCTTCTCAAAGACGGACTCTTCTAAGGCTATTTTCTTATGATCATTGATAATTTCGCAGTGAAAAGCCTTCAATATAATTTTCTCCTGTGGGTCATCTGCAACCACTCCCACAAACTCACCGGATGATAGTTGAGAAATCGTTGCCGGTGGAACTGCCATTTCCAATTGCTTGGAATGGCTGAATGAGGTATCCCCTGAATTGATCGACATACTTTGCCTTTTCTGCATGATCTTGCCGATCCTATCAGAGAGTTGCTTGGCCGTATCGCCCAATACCTGTCCGGAAATAATGTTTCCCACTGTATTCATGATTACCTCCGCATGCTCCCTGCCATAATCTTTCTTCAGTTGACTATAGTCCTGCACTCCCAAGGTGGTCGATACTTTATTGGATCTGGCTGTGGCAATCAGACTATCTATCCCGTTGAAATAAATAGTCGGAAACTCATCGAAAATCAGGCTGGATTTGAGTTGCTTCTTGCGGTTTACAAGCTTGGTAATCCGGGAAATATACAAGGAAAGAACTGCCCCATACACTTGCTGTTTCTGCGGATTATTACCCATACAAATGACTTTGGGCTCCTTGGGATTATTTAGATCAAGGGTAAACTCGGATTGCGAAAGCACATAGTACAACTGTGGAGATGCCAGTCTGGCCATGGCAATTTTGGCACTGGCGATCTGTCCCTCCAGCTGTTCTGCTGCTCCATGGAGATAGGCTGAAACAAAAGGATTGATAAGCACCTCAATTTCTGACTCCACCCGCAACACCGAAAAAAGCCTGTCATAATCCATCTGCATCATTTCAATGACATGGGGCAGCGTACAGAATTGTCCATTTCGGTATTTCTTTAAAAACCAGATCACCGCGGTCACAAAATTGATTGGAGATTCTACAAAAAAATCTCCCTGCCTACGGATCCAATCCCTATTGAGCCCAAGCATAATTGTCCGGCTGGATTCTGAGGCATCTGTAATATCATACATAGTCGAAGGCTCTAAAGGATTGCAGCGGTGACTATGGGTCATATCATCAAAGTTAATTGTGAAAAATCCTACCTTCGATGGATAGTTTCCACTGTTCTTTCTCAAAGAATTGTAAGCTATTTTGGAAAGGTCATCGTATTTGAAATCATAGACGAACATGGTAAAGCCCTTGCTGATATGTTGGGTGATGATATGGCGGATCACAAAATAGCTTTTCCCTGATCCCGGGGTCCCGGCCACCAGGATTGCTCGAAATGGATTGACGATATTCAGCCATCCTGACTTCACCTTTTTTCCAAGCTTAAATCGAGTAGGAAGATTGACCGAATATTTATTTTCCAATAAGCGCTCCTCCTGGGGAAATGTCTCATTCAGGCTGTTGAATATGATATTGTCCCAACCTCCCCAGAGGTATCGGGATAGCCTTGCCCCCGCTACCAAAACCAACAACCAACCTATAAAAATTGACCCGAGGTATCCCAAAACAAGCAGATTCCTTGTAAAAAGATGAACCGTAATCCATTCGGCAAGAAAGAACAGCAACAGACCGAATACACCTATGAAAGCAACCCATCCCAACTTTAAACCAACTGATTTCCTCCCTTTTGCCCCCAGTAAGGAAATCAACAATAAAGAAAATGAAAGAGCCAGCGTATGTACTTTATTTCCAAAAATGCCAATCTTTAGCAACAACCCTAGAAATTGATCTCCCCATTCATGCGTCCAGCCAAGCTGTTCAAAAAATCCATATCCAAACAAATACCCATGGATTAACAAAACCATCAGTGATCCCAGCCTGGTAAAGTCCAGTATTTTGCGCAAGCCCTCTACATTTTCTCCCGTTCTCATAGTCAATGTTTTTCTGTTCCGGCGATGTTCTTCCTCTTTTTTCCCGTTTTCTTAGGATAGACAGGACCTTGGTATGGACTGTCTGAAATATCCCCAATAAATCCTGTCACAGGGCTCACTTGCTCTGTTTTTGAAGATTTGAAATCCTGAACAGACGAAATATTCTTGAGATAAACTGGAGAATCCCTCCACTCCGCTATTGGGGAAAGAGAAATATTTTGAGATTTTTCGCTCAGCCCAAAGTGCTCTGTTAGCCCGCTTGCTTCCAACTGCTTATTCAATTCGGAGCCTTTGTATATACAGCCTGACTGGTGGTCAATGTATGTCACACCATATAATCTCCCGGATTCGTTGCTATCCAATCGGCAGGCAACCCCTTCTGTTTTCAGTTCTTTTATGTACTTATCAATTGCCGAAACTCCTTGGCCCTGTTGTGACTTCATTACTTTTAAGACTCTGCCCAAAACTTCTTCTTTGTGATTCTTCTTTTGTTGTATCGCCTTGGCAAACCTTTTTTCCAACCTGCCTAGTGTTGGACTTGCATAAAATGAACTGGCCTTAAGCGGCATACCAATGCGTTTGCCCTTTTTATCCAAAAAATGGAATACAAGCCCCCGATTCTTATAGCACAGGGAATCCTTTTCTCCCCTAAATGCCGATACATTAAAAAGTTCGAGCACAGCATTGAATTCTGCAAGGGAATTAAAATGGTAATTCGCCAACACATGATTGATCACAGCATTCAATCCTGCTTTGGTGGGTTGCTCTCCGTAGCTGACTTTTTGCATGGACTTCAGATCCGGTCCTATAAATTTCTGCTGATCTGCCTTCACTAATCCATACTCCACCTCCAGTTCTTTCTGGGCAGGTTCAGACTTGATACCCCACAGATTATGGGTTGCAATTCTTTTTCCGGTGGTTGAAATAATTGTTGTTACTACATGCAGGTGTGGATGTCCAGAATCAAAATGCCTGTACACTAGATATGGCTGTGCTCCAAAACCGATTTTATTTAGATACTTTTCGGCTATTTTCTCCATTTTCTGATCATCTAGCAAATCTTTTGGGGAGAAACTCAAGGACAGATGCATCGCGTTCGTATGGGCCCGGGTATTGAGATCAGTGAAGGTTTTAAAGTGCTTGGCCAACTGATAGGTACTCAATTTTTTGGCCCCCGGAAGCATCCCTGAAATTCTCAATAATTTTGCATCACCGGTTGCTCTTTTCAACTCATTATACCTGAGTATTTTCATGACACTCTTGCCGAGATTTATTCGGACAACCATCGCTGTTGGAGTTCGGATAGAATCGGTTTTAGAGACTCAATTTCCCGTTGGATAAGTTGCTGATTATCGATCAGTTTCTTACCCAATAAAAACTTCTGCATGGGTTGGTTGGCCTGATGAAATTCTTTGACGAACCGATTCACATTAACATCAATCCGATGAATCTCGCCATAAATCTGTGATAGCTGGTGCATCATCTGATCCAATACAAAATTATGATAATGGAGTTTTATAGGTCTGTTTTCCAGAATGTTCCTTATAATCCCACTCATGGTTTGGCCGGGAGCCTGCTCAGTTAAACTCTTAAAATGCACGTATTTCTCTTTCGAAACACGGCATTCTACCCGTACCCTTTTTACAGCTTTTATTTTTGCCATAGCTAATCCTTTAGATGATTGAAAATTGTCGACTCCGAAGCAGATCATGAGGGATTGAGTAACAATCCTACACCTTGCTGCCTGCACCACCTTCCAGTCCTTTTCTTAACAGTGCTTAAACCTTGTGGTTTGTAATCTTCTTAACTCGTACTTATAAACCTAGTGTTCAAGATTCCACAACCATTCGAAAGCTGCTGTTTTCCAGTCCTGTAAAGGCATCCCCTTTTCATTCCTCCAGTCCATTGCCTGGTAATAGAAATAAAATACCTCCCCTTCTTCGGAAGGGAAATTCTGAGAGACAAAGAAATTATTGACTTCTTCTATTTGAGGGTCACATGCCCCCATCATCCTGTGTTCTGATTGTTGCTTAATCATAGTCTTGCATGTTTGATTGAAACCAAACTTCAAAACTTCATCTTTCGTGTATTCAGTAGGTGAACATGAGATGGGTAACTATTTTTATTCAAAAATTTGGGACAGGCGAAGGTTTTAATCGTTGAGAATAGTCATAAATTCAGCTTTGACTTTATGCAAAACACTGATAAGAAATTAGATCCACCCTTCTTTTTACAGGAGGTAAAGACAGTATACTTTTGGCACATCTTGCGAAAAAAGCCTTTTATCCAGCTAAAATTCCTTTCCCTCTAGTTCATATAGATACTGGACACAATTTCCCTGAAACATTAAAGTTTCGGGATGCGCTTGTCAAAGAACTAGGAGTTCAATTGGTGGTAGGCTCAGTGCAAGAGAGTATTGATACAGGTAGAGTAAGAGAAGAAACTGGTTTAAATGCCAGTAGAAATGCTCTTCAAACGGTGACCTAATTGGATACCCTAGAGAACTTGAAAATTGATGCCGCTATGGGCGGTGCCAGAAGGGATGAAGAAAAAGCCCGTGCCAAGGAACGGTTCTTTTCCCACCGGGATGAATTCGGTCAGTGGGATCAAAAAAAACAAGATCCGGAGGTTTGGAACCTATTTAATGGCAGAAAACATCATGGAGAGCATTTTAGGGTTTTCCCTATTTCTAACTGGACAGAAATGGATGTTTGGCAGTATATTAAGGAGGAAAATTTTGCATTGCCTTCACTTTACTTTTCGCACGAACGGGAATGTGTGGTAAGGGATGAAGTTATTTTGGCA
This sequence comes from Algoriphagus resistens, assembly GCF_001442615.1. Classification (GTDB taxonomy): domain Bacteria; phylum Bacteroidota; class Bacteroidia; order Cytophagales; family Cyclobacteriaceae; genus Algoriphagus; species Algoriphagus resistens. The sequence continues at coordinate 15,052 of NZ_LMXN01000024.1, forward strand.
AAATCTGAATTCTCTAGGACAGGATTTAGAGGTAATGGTGTGTTGGATGAATCAAAAATCGCTGCAAAATTGATCAAAGCTAATTGTCAAGCATACCACCAAAGAATGCCAAGCTATGATTAAGGTTATCCAATACAAAGAAGATGTGAATACCTTGCACAGGATTGAGGATATTGAAGAAATTGGATTGAATGAAATTGCGCGTGTGTCCATCCGTACGGCACAGCCTATCTTCTTTGATTCCTATCGAAAAAATCGGATGACCGGATCTATTATTTTGACTGATCCAAATACCAACGAAACAGTCGGTGCAGGAATGATTATTTGAGTATCATGACAAAAGTATCTAGACATGGGTTTAATAATTAAAAAGACAATGGTTTAATTGGGACCAACTCCCCTTTATAAAGGGACTAGTGGGATTTAACTTACATCATCTTGAAAACGATCAATATAAAAGAATTAACTGCACTAGCAAAAGTAGCCTCTCTCGAAGCAGGAAAAGCTATCCTTGAAATCTACAACTCCGCTGATTTTGGTGTAGAGTTTAAAGGAGACAATTCCCCATTAACTAAGGCTGATCAGGAAGCACATAGGTTGATTGTTGACTTTCTGGGAGAAACCAACCTTCCAATTCTTTCAGAAGAGGGAGGAGATATATATTATGAAGAACGTAAGAACTGGGAATATTTCTGGATGGTTGACCCATTAGATGGAACCAAAGAGTTTATCAAAAAGAATGGAGAGTTTACTGTCAATATAGCCTTAATCCATGCAGGAAAACCAGTTCTAGGAGTTGTCTATGCTCCAGTATTGGAATGGTTATATTGGGGAAATGAAGAAGAAGGGGCTTGGAAGCAGGAAGGTAAAAAGTCCGCCATTAAACTAGTAAATACAGGATCAGTTGAAATTAAAACAATTGTTGCAAGTCGGTCGCATTTAAGTAAAGAGACTCAAGATTTTATAGATCAGTATCCTGAAGTTGAGGTTGTATCTATGGGATCTTCACTGAAATTGATGTTAATAGCAGAAGGGAAAGCTCAAATTTATCCAAGATTTGCCCCTACAATGGAATGGGATACGGCAGCTGCACATGGGGTGGTTTTAGCTATGGGAGGAAGTGTTAATCTTTGGCCTGAAAAGTCACAACTTCTATACAATAAAGAAAATCTACTAAACCCTTGGTTTATTTGCTTTGTCAATTTCCTTTAGTGCCTGTATGAGAATGTTTTCCCGTGATTGAGAAAGAAGGAAGTACAAAATGATGAAGGGTATTTTTGGATATGTTTGTAATGGCTAAGTCAAAAGTCCTAGTCTATTTCAAATTTTGATGTATTGATCATGCTCAATACTAGGGCGTTTTCGAATATCCACAAACAATGAGGCATCGAAAGGAGGTCGTTTGATATTGGAACTGTAGCCAAGAAAGTATTGCAGATACATGTTCTCAGTGATCTGGGCTACGGTTTCCCGATCGTCCAGGTTGAGCATATGCTTGATGATCACCGCCCCGATCAATACCCTGGGATTCAGCGCAGGCCGGCCCGTGGATTTGGGCGGATTACGTTTGATGAACAGATTTACCAGCACGTCCCAGGGAATCTGTGAACTGAGCACGACCCAGCAATTGGAGGGATCCAGACCATTATAAAAGGAGTTTCAAATCCAGTGAACGACAGCTGGCTTTGACTGGTATATAAGAACTTGTAATTCCGGTTGGTTACTTTTCCTAGTCTGTGGATGGATATTCCGGTAGACAGGCACAAACACAGCGATAGAAAAGAAAGTACCCCTCACATCCTTCTTCCCAACCTTCACGTCCCTAGGATAAAAAACAAGCTGGAATGAAAAAGGTCTCTCGTTTCTGAGAAACCTTCTGAATAGTGTTACTAGAGCAATCTAGTTTAGATTTACTTCAGATGATTCTTTAAATTCAGCTCTATCCAATTTGATCTTGGATTTATTACTGACTTTTATTGGCCTAATTTCTAATACTTTAGGCTGATGTGCTACCTTCTTCTTTAAATAGTGAACAGTGACTTTATCGAGTCTATACCCTAAAAACATGGAAATTAAGACAATTACCGGAAGTACTATATTATCTGAAATATCTCCCATGAAAATCACCAAAAGAATAATGGCAAGTTGCAGAGAACCTAAAATCAAAGCCACTTGGTTATGCTTCAGCCCTATTCTCATCAGGAAGTGATGGACATGTGATTTATCCGGACTCATTGGTTTTTTTCCTTGGGACACCCTTCTGGTAAAGACTCTTCCCATATCGTATAGAGGGAACATCATAAGCGCTACTGAAGCAGCAAATGTTGGTTCAATTTTCAGGAATGTTCCCTTAGGCAATCCCTCGTTGATTTCCATAAATCCAATGATCAAAGTTCCCAAAGTAAAACCTAAAGTCAATGACCCAGTATCTCCCATGAAAAGCTTTGCCGGATGCCAGTTAAATGCTAGGAAAGCCAATACACCACCAAGGAATATGAAAGAGATAAGCGCATAGCTTTCGACTCCCTGGACAAGAAACCAGCCACCCAGGCAGCTAAAAGAAATTACAGCTATAGTACCTGCCAGGCCATCAAGTCCATCAATCAGATTAAATCCATTAGTAAGAGCAAATAAAACCAAACCTGAGAAAAGGTAGCTTACTACGTCATGCAATTCACCTATGCCCAGAAATCCATGAAAATCCCGTATTCTCACATCCGCTACGACCACTACCAATAAAACTGCTACCAATTGGCCCAACAATTTCCTGGATGCTCTCAATTCCACCAGATCATCCCTCAAGCCTACAATAAACATTAGCAGGATTGCGCCCAAAATATACCTGATATCAGGAAGCGGAAACTGCCAGCCCCAAATTGCCAGCGTAACTGCGGCAGCTATTACGAAGGATATACCTCCCATAGAAGGTATAAATGAAGTATGGATTTTTCTGCCTCCGGGCTGATCACCGATTTTAAATTTCTTCAAGAAGGAAATAAGGATTGGAGTAATCAAAAAGCCTACTGAAAAGGCAGTAAGAGTGGCGTATAAAAAAAACATATAAAGCTGGTTTAAGATTGGCAAATTTAAAAAAATTTAAGGCAATAGCCTTGCCATTGTAAATAAATTAACAATTAGGTAAAATTCTTAAAAATTTCATTTGTGTGCTATTTGAGTATGAAACTCCCTAGAACAGATTTAAACAACAAAAAAAACGTTTTAAAAAAAATACTGGCTCTTTGGGGAAAAATTGCACCTTCATAGGTTGTGGAGCTGGTTTGATACCAAGCAGAAACTATTTGGGGAATAATTACTCAATTTAGAAAACATAAAATCTCCATTATTTGTGCCAAATTCCACACTCAACTAATCTTTATTCCAAAAATAAATCAGGCTTATTTGTACCAGGAAAGAGGTCATTTTTTTTCCTTTCGGAAAGCCCTGAGTACTTTCTTCTGCCAGCTGCCACTGGTAATTACGAGCATTAATGCTCTGAAGTTTGGAGCTAAGAAGAAAATTATCTCATTTCTTGTCGAAAAGGAAACCTATGGAAAAGTCAGTATAATGAAGCTGAGCTTTGAAACTAGGCTGCAACCTGTGCTTGATATGATGTGAGGTAAAACATCAATTTTTAACATTTACACCTCAATTTGGCAAATACGTATTTTTCAAAAAACAGCTTTTTTTTTGAAAGCCTTTCAAAAAAAACAAAAAAAAAATAAGTGTCAGCTGCTCTTACCATAAAATTTCCAAATGATAGACCATCTAAAAGTAGAGTATCCCGTAAGATAATGGGGAAATAATCTTTTAAAAGTCCAAATTTAGGGAATACTTACAAAATATCTGGGCTGCAAAAAAAAATGGCACAATCCTCGCCTTAATATTGAAGAGCTAAAAAATAACTAAGTATTAGGTTAGTTATTCATAACGGCAAGAACAGGTTATACTTCACAGAAAAATGAAAATGCACATAAAGATAGCTTTAAAAATGGTGGTAATAATTTCACTTCTTCTATTCATAGCCACTAATTCGTATTCCGAGAAAATACTAATTATATCCAAAGGAAAAAAAATTCCTAAGGAACTGAACGGATCGAATGAAGGGATTTTCAGTAGCCTGCAAGAGGCACATGATTTCATTTATGATGAGAAACGAGGGTTGGGGTGGTCAAATTTAGAAAACATTAAAGATGATGTTACCATATACGTTCTTGAAGGTGAATATTTTGAAAAAGGATTACTTTGGAAAGCTTCTTCTTCTAATTATAAAATTAAAATCACAAATTATAAAAAGGAAAAAGCAATATTTAACGGTTCCAAAAAGGATGGCACTTTTTATGGCTACTTTTTTAGACTTCAACCTTCTTGTTCTAGAGAAAACAAGTCAGGCATTACAAATCTGACTATAAATGGCTTAATCATAAAAAATTACTATAATGGTATAGTTTTTGGCAAAGCTAGTAATACATGTGCTAATTCAAATGACAGTGGCCATAATATCATATCAAGCAATACTTTTCAAAACATAGGAAATAAAATTGTAGGAACTACAAAAGAATTCAATAATCTCTATTCAAACAACCAAAGCACTTGGCCTATTGGATATGCAGCAATTAGTTTAAACAGATCTTCAAATAATATAATTTCTGATAATTATTTTCTAAATATTGAAAACTCATATAAACAAGGATTAGTTCATTCTATATATCTGAATGACAATAGTAAAAACAATAAAATCCTAAACAATCAAATTTCATATTGTTCTGGAACTCCTATAAATATTCGAAATGGAAGTAATAACAATTTTATAGAAGGAAATAGATTTAAGTATTCTGCTAATATCGGATCTATGATCTATATATGGCATTGTGATTCTTCAAATAATGATTGTAATGGACGATCTGAATCACCTAGCATAGGAACTGCCATTAAGAATAATAAAGGTAAATTTCACTACCCTTATAGGTATAAAAATTATGAAAACAGGAAAGTAAAAATATTTGATTCCTATATTGAAAAAGACATTCAACGAGCAGATGATTTAGGACGAAATAAAATGAGAAATATTATTGATAAAAAATTACTTCGTAAAGTGAAATAATACTTAATTCCTCTATTTAGGGTCTGCTTAGAAAGTAAAATAAGGGGCCATTTAATAGAATCAAGGGAATAAATTCAGAGATTAAGGGAGGCCAAGTGCAAGTAACTATGCAAAAGACTCCCAAAAGGCGTGCACCACGCAGCGAATACACCAGTCAAAGCCAGCTTTCGTTCACTGGATTTGAAACTCCCTTCTATAATGGTCTGGGTCCCTCGAACCGCTGGGTCGTGCCCAGTCCACAGATTCCCTGGGACGTGCTGGTAAACTTGTTCAACAAGCGTAACCCGCCTAAGAATACGGGAAGGCCATCACTGAACCCTAGGGTATTGATCGGGACGGTGATCATCAAGCATATGCTTAATCTGGATGACCGGGAAACCGTTGCCCAGATCACCGAGAACATGTATGTGCAATACTTTCTTGGCTACAGTTCCTATATCAAACGACCTCCTTTCGATGCCTCGCTGTTTGTGGATATCCGAAAACATCTTGGAAAAGAGCTGGTCGCTGAGATGAACGATAAGATCCACGAATTTTCCAAGGCCGGCACTGTAAAAAAAAAGATAAAGCCCCCGAAGGGACCGAGTTCGGGGCCAAGATCCACCTGAGTCTGGTGGACGGGTTTTCGTTTCTAGACACCATCTCCTGGGATGCGTTCAACAAGGGGAGCCATCTGAAGGACTACGTGGAAAACTACAGAAAACGCTTCGGCTTTTATCCGGCGAAAGTACTGGCAGACCAGATCTACTGTACCAGGGCAAACAGGAAATGGCTGAAGGACAACAAGATTAAACTGGCGGCCAAGCCCTTAGGTCGCCCATCGGCAAAGGCAGTGGCAAACCACGTAAGACCCGGAGAGAGGAACCCGGTTGAGGGGAAGTTTGGTCAGGCAAAAAACGGATACGGGATGAACCGCATCAGGGCAAGACTGAAAAATACCAGCCAATCCTGGATTGCCTCCATCATCCTAGTGCTTAACCTGGTCAAACTGGCCGGGATGGCACAGGTATGCCTTAGTTTTTCAGCATGGATGTGGCTAAATTACTACTTAATACCGGTACAAAAACAATCCATGTCTCTCTGAAATCGAAAACCCAGTCCAATTGCCAATCTGAACTGGGTTTTATAGCTTGGGCTGCTTGAGTTTTTCAGCATACCCTAATTACCTCTTATTCCAAAAATAAATCAAGCTTGTCTGTGCCAGGAAAGAGGTCATATTTTTTCCCTTAGGGAAGTCTGAAGTACTGCCTTCTGCCAGCATCCACTGATAATTACGACCATTAATGATCTGAAGTTTTGAGCTAAGGAGAAGATTATCCCACTTCTTGTCAAAGAGGAAACCTATGGAAAGGTCTATCCAGGGTTTATGCTCTGAAGGTTTATAAAAAGATCTGTAATAAAATCCCTGATTATTTTCAAGTCGTTCAAATAGTAATCCCAGCTTATTATAATCCTCAATTAAGGAAATCTCTAAAGTCTGCACATTAGCTCCTTGACCTGACCCAACTCCCAGGGCCTGTCCATAGTTTGTAAATCCCCTAGCGTATGCATGCATATGCCAACTAAATCTTCCAGTTAAATCTGTATATCGAACTATGCGATTTATAGATTCTTGTTGGTGTGTTACTTCTGCGCGAAGTTGAATTAATTTGTTTGCAAAAGGGGAATCAAATAATTTATTAAAGCCAATAATATAAGCTCTACCATGCTCTGGATTAAGAATAAATTCCCTCCAATTATATGCATGGTCTCGTTTTCCGTATTCAAAATATATTTCTGCTCTTGCCTTAGGGACTAAATATCTTCCGAAAACTACCATCTGCTGATCCCGACCATTTTCATCAAAGTCAACAGTATGGCCATTTTCAAAGAAGTGAGCTTTTTGAAATGCTTCAAACACAGGCATCCAGTCTGAAAAAGTATTTCCTCTAGTTTGATTGTAAACTTGAAATGTTCTTGCAAAACCTACAAACAAGTTAGGAACCCATTTAGGATTATAGGATACCATCAAGGCATTCAAATATCTCCAATCTTTTGGAAGAGGCTTAAAATACAAATTATTCAACTCGGAAAATTGAGAAGGAGCATATCCACTACTGTTCAACTTCCCAATAATCAATTGAGTCTCAAAATTTCCAAGAAATGTCTTTGCCGGCTTGATTGTATTAATAGTAAGGTGGGCAAAACCCTGCGCATTATTTGAAAATGTTAAAGAATTCCACTGCCCTGGTCCCCACCAGATATTTTGAGTGGATACCCCTACTTCAAATGATCCAAATTGTGCAGTTAATTTTGACTGCCCCCACCAAAATTTGGTAAAAGCACCATCCCCAAACCTTTCGGGATAATCTCCATTATTCCAATGATAAAACTTGTCTTTTGTAATTTCTTCACTAAAAGTGTTTGGAAACCCCTCATACCCTCTATTTTGGGAAAAGGAAAATTCAGGCTGGAATTGAACATTTATAAATTTCCAATTGGCAAAAATACCGGAACTAATATATTGCTGAAACCCAACCCCAGGAATTAGGAGGTAGTCATTTATGCCATATGGACGTTTAGAATTAAACTTGGTTATAGAATAAACGGGAAGTAATTCAAATTGAAAGCTAGAAGAAGGGGCGGAAGAGTCAGGAGCGAAAAAATTAGTACTCCTGATATATTTATCTGTAAACGATGTATCTAACAGTTGCTTTCTTCGGCTAACTTCAGTAATATTTGCAAAGCCTATCGGAAATTCTTGTGAAGCAACTTCATGAATAAGCAAAATCGATAAAAAAAGAAAAGTTATAGCCCTCCACTTCATGAATATATTTTTAAAATAGTATCTATTATTCTCTCTGAAGTTTTCCCATCCCAAAGAGGGATTCCTTGATATTCTTTCCAATCACCTTTCATTAATTTTGCAAGTGCAGGTGCCAAATTCTGAGGATCAGTGCCTATGAGTTCATTTGTCCCAAGATGAATGGTCTCTGCTCTTTCCGTATTATCCCTCAAGGTAATACAAGGTACATTCATTACCGAGGCCTCTTCTGTAATCCCTCCAGAATCAGTAATAATTCCCTTAGCATTTCGGACTAGAAAATTAAACTCCAAATATCCCAGTGGATCTATCATATGAAGATTACCTGTTTTGATTCCGATATTTTGTAGATTTTTTGCAGTACGGGGATGTACTGGAAATATAATAGGTAAACCTTCAGTACCTGCCACAATAGCATCAACCATTGCTTTAAGAGATTGCTCCTGATCCACGTTGGCTGGGCGGTGCATAGTCATTACGAAATACTGCTTAGGTATTAATGAATCGAAAAATTCTCCTTCTGGTTGAGCAAACTTGTCTTGGTTAGCAAGCAATGTGTCGATCATTGTATTTCCAACAAAATGAATACGATCTGATGCAACTCCCGCCTTTTGTAGATTGCTATTCGCAATAGCAGAAGTAGTAAAGAAATGATCCGTAATACTATCAGTGACCATGCGATTAATCTCCTCTGGCATCGTCAGATCTCCAGAGCGAATACCTCCTTCTACATGGGCAACATCTATTTGAAGTTTTTTAGCAGCTATAGAGCAAGCCAATGTACTGGTAACATCCCCTACTACTATCACCAAATCAGGACGATTTTCTAAAAGTTCTTTTTCAAAGGCAATCATTATTGAAGCGGTTTGCTCAGCTTGAGTGCCGCCGCCACCTCCCAAGTTTTCGTCAGGATCAGGAATATTAAGCTGTTCAAAGAAATCACCGGACATCTTTTTATCATAATGCTGCCCAGTATGAACCAGTCTAAAACTAATTTCTTTACCCTGTGAACTTTGCTTTTGGATTTCATGGACTATTGGTGCAATTTTCATGAAATTCGGTCTTGCTCCTGCAACTATTGTAAGCTTAATCATTTTTTATTGAAAAGAATATAAGGTAAAAACTTAATTAAATGTATTTGTCTCTTAATTCTCCAAGGTTCTTTATAAAGCCTGTAGGCCCATTCGAGATTATTGTCACGCCATTTTTTTGGAGCTCTTTCTACTTTACCAGTGTAAACATCAAAGCTCCCACCAAGACCTTGATAAACTGCTGAATGTACCAATTGAAGTTCTTTCATTAAATTCTCTTGAACTGGTGAACCCATTGCCACGAATACTACATCGGGTCTCTTCTCAACTATATCATTCTTAAGAAGAGAGCGTTCATCATCCGTTTTAAGGAAGCCATTTCGAAATCCAACTATATTAATACTTTGAAACTCTTTCTTAAGTTTACTCACAGTATCCTGAATAACCTCTTCTGTCCCCCCTACGAGATAAAATGTTTTATCTTGATTATGTGATTTTATAATATCAAGCCAAAGTTCAACACCTGGAATTCGAATTGCCTGTGAAAATCCTCTACGTTGAAGTAACCAAACTGCACCAATGCCATCAGGATATCCAATATTTGAGGATATAAAATTTGCAAATTCCTCATTAGCCATTAAAATTTTCTCAGCATTAACTGCAACTAAAATTTTTCTTTTCGAGAAAGCATTTAAAATCAACTCATCCTTAGAACTCGGGGCATGCAATTTAACACCATTGACTTGTATGGAATCCATATTAATTATTAAATTAATGGTAAAAGAATAAGGGATATATTAAGTCATAATAATTGACCAAATTTCTTAGTTTTTATTCCTTCACGTAATATCCTAGCCGGATTACCTGCCACTATACAATTAGAAGGTATATCTTTGGTCACTATAGAACCTGAACCTATTATGACCTCATCCCCAATTTTCACGCCAGCCATAATAATAGCATTTGCACCAACGAAACATTTTTTCCCTACATAAGTATGGGTCTTAATATCTCTGCAGAAATCATGAGAAAACATTATTGAACCCGATGCAAAATAAGATTCATCACCAATATGGATGCCCACAGGATAAGTTCTATCAAGCTTTGTACCAAAAGAAATTCGAGCCGATTTAGAAATATCCATTTTATACAAACTGGTTAAGATCCGAAATCTAACTTCTAAGACTATCAATCGAATAAAATTTCTAATCTTTACCATTTAATAATTTAATTTTTAATCGATCAAATTCATACTTAAAATCAAACCTAGCTATCGCTTTATTAAAGTCTGAAAAATTATTAGAACTAAAATTATTTAAAGCTCGAAGTATTGAATCAGAACTATTGGTTTCAATAGTAATACCTATTGAAAAATTTCTGCAAAGATCTGAAGTAAGCCAGGACTTTGAACAAATTAAGGGAGTATTCGCATGAATAGCATCAAAAACTTTATTAGGGCTACAAAACCGGTTATTAAGTGAAGATTTATCATATAAAGCAAAAGTAATATCTGAATTATACATATAATTCATTAACTCTGGGTTAGTAATAGCTCCAGTAAATTCATAACTACTATCAGCTATTGACAACTTATTTAGTAGTCCAATTAGTTTTTGCATATAATCAAATGAAATAGAACCTGCCAAAAGTAAAAAAGCATCATCACACTTTATTCTATAAAAAGAAAAGGCTTCAATAATTTCTTCAATATTTCTACCCGGCGCAATTCCTCCACAATAGCTAATAACAAACTTATCAGTAAATCTATTAACAGTTTTGAAGTTATTCTCTCCTATAAATGGTACATTCAAAAGATAGTCAATAGAAGAATTATTATTAAGTTTATATAATCTTCTATAAAAGGTAAGTCTAAATAAATCAGTTGTTAAAAAAAGAAAACTATTCTTAATCAAAAGTTTATCAATAAATATCCAAAGGTTTCTATAAGATCCGGAAAAAAAAGGATAATTGACTCCAAAAATCATCTCATGAGACTCGTAGACATACTTAACTCCCTTTACATAATGAAGAACTAGTGCTAGAATTGATGAAACAGGATTAATTGTATATACATAATCATAATTACTAGAAAACAACAACTTGAAAAATATTTTAAATTGATAAAATAATACTATTAAAATTTTTACAATACCATTATAATTATTAATAGAATATAAATTATCATTATTTATACCATTAGAGTATTTAACAATACCCATAATTTCTACAGAAACCCCATTAGCATTATAACAAGAAATTAATCTTTTAATCTTTGGAGTATTATTAATACTGTATCCAGAAAACAGAACAACAATTCTATTATGCTTCATTACCTAGTATATTTTTAATCCAATTTTTCAGCTTTGAAAAAGATTCTTCTGATTTTTGTAAGTTCATAGATAAATCTCGAATAAAAATGTCGTTGAGTTCAACTTTTGGAATACTCAAGATAAATTCAATCTTATTTTTCAAATCAGAAAAATTATTTTCAGATATTAACCAGGTTGCATTTGGTAGTAAATCATGAACCGCTTTCAACTTTGGTTCAATCTCTAAAGATATGCAAGGAATATGGCAAATAGTAGGCACCAAAACGCCATGAGCCCTCGAACTGATAATTAAGTCAATGTTCTCTTTTAACAAAACACAAAAATCAGAAATTGAATACTTATTAATATCCCAAACAAGACAATCTTTAAGTTTATACTTTTCTATCAGGCTTTCGTCTTTTCTCTTATCAAGGAGAATATATACGTAATCATATTCATTATGGTCTTTAGTGAATTTTAAAAGCTTATCCACAAGATTCAAGCCACTACTACTAAATCCCCATTCCCTGATAACAACCCCTATACGTTTTCTGCTATCTTTAGAAGGAAGTTTTTTAATCTTATAAATAGAATCTGAAAGCCAATATTGACTAGAAAAGCTAATATCAGAAAAAACATCAGGAATCACTCCAACCTGCTCCTCCATCACAATACTGCTTTTCTCATCACGAACACTAATAAGATTTGCCTTGTTACTTGCAATCATTTTAAGTCGTTCACTAGTAAAGTCAGAATAAAAAGGACCAAATCCGACGCAAAACCAACTGTAATTACGAGCCTTATACCCTAGTCCATAGGTTTTCCTAAGAATAAAGCCCAAAAAAAGATCCATTATAGAGTAGCCTACCTTTAACAGAGAAAGAAGTCTTCTAAGAAAAGGCGTATTAAGTTGCTTATACTTATTACCTTTAAAGGAAAAAAATTGTCCACCACCTCCAAGTATTGCAATTTTTGAAAAAACAGGAGCATTTATAGGTGAAGATTTAATCTTCTTATAGTTGTTAGAAATAAACTCTGGATTTTCAATTGATACAGTTATTTTTTCGTCCTCTACCAATGTTCTAAGAAAATTAAGCATTGATATCATAAGGAGATCATCTCCAAAGTTACCCGGGCCATATGCACCTCTTAAATATATTAAGTTTCGTCTAATCACACTATAAAGTTTTAAATTTTTGAATTTCAGTATATGTAAAGTAAAAACAAACTAATGACAATATAAAGTTTAAGTAGTAAAATCCGCTAAAAAAAACAAAAACAGAAATAATTATTAAAAGCAAACTAATATAAAACTTAAAATCAAAAAATGAAATATTAAGAATCCCCTTTGAGTAATAATAGTGAGCCCAAATAATAAGTTGGAACAAATTTGCTAAAAGAAAAGCAGCTGATGCTCCTACAGACGCCCATTCTTTAATTAAAAAATAGTTAAAAACAATAAACAATATAAACCATGTTAAATTACTAAATATACTAATCTTACCTTCTTCTGAACTCACAAGTTTTCTAGCTATTGAACTTTTAAAAGCAGTAATTACAGAAGCTAATAATAGTATATATAAATTTCTATACAATAAATAAGAGTCCGTAAGATTAAAAAATATATTTGAAAGCTTCAATAATGATAATATTAAAAAAACTAATCCTAAATAAGGATAATAACTAAATGTATAGTTAAATCTTTCGATTCTTAAATCGCTAATAGCTAAATTATCTACTAATAATTTCATAAGAACAGAACCACTAACGACAATATAAAACCCTCCAATCATTCGAAATTGATTAGCTAACGAATAGGCTATTAGGCCGTCTCCATCTGCAGCATTATTCAGATAATGTGCAGATATTAATATAGCAGGTTGAAAAAGAAAACCCGATATTATGTTAGGTACAAGAACATTCTTTATTGATCTTTTAACAAGTAAGGATGTCGAGCTATCCTGTATGTCACTATTATTAATAAGAGATGGTTTTAAATAAAAAAAAGAAAATATACAGAAAAATAGACCTGCAATATTTAATCCAATAAATAACCCTATAAGCTCATAAAAATATGCACCAATATACCCCAATGAAAAATACAATATACCATATATTATATTTAAATAAGCATATCCTTTAAAATTATTATTCGCATAATATAATCCGTTTATTGAAGTTAAGAAAGTTGTAAAAAAAATAATCAATATTTCATAAATCAGAAAATCTAAGTCTATACTATTTTTTAACAACACACTATACAAGAAAAAAACTACGCTTGATATTAATGATATCGCAAAACACATCTTACGAATTAAACTAAATCCAGGGGTTCCAATTCCATATCTATTTGCTGTAATACTCATACTTGCACCAAATACTCCTGAAAATACATTTGATGAAATAATAAATAAGTTAAAATCAGAATAATCGTCTTTATTTAAAACAAAAGAAAGAACAGAAAGAAGTCCAATTAAACCAACCTTGTTAAATACAAAACCAATACCTGACCAAAGAAAGGAGCTGCTTACACTTTTAAGCATTTTTTAATCGGAATAAGGACAAGTAAAAAATCGATCCAAATACATAATTTTGATATAAGGATGCAGAAACAAAAAATAAAATAATCCAAAAAACAACATATGCCCTTGATAAAGTAGGAAATGGGGTATTGGACAACAAATAAATTACCAAAAACAAAAAAGCTATTCCAAAAACACCTTGCTTTACATAATGGGTTAAATATGCAGAGTCAATACTTACATTCAAATTATTAATTTCTCTATAGTCAAACCAAGGTATAACAAAAAATTTACCTAGACCATATCCAGAAATATACTGAATACCATTCATATTTTGAATTTCAGTTAACCCTGGTGAAAATCTATTCAGTATTTGAACTATAGCTCCATCGTAATTTAAGCCTTCTAAAACTCTATCCTGACCTACATACGAACTAAATAAAACGAACAAAACAATAAAAATAGAACTATAAAATCCAACCTTAAGAAAAGATTTAAAATCAACTACTAGAATCGTTGCTGATGCAATCATAACGCTCAATAATAGAAATCTAGAATTACTAATAAGTACAGATATTATAGCTAAAATAAGCACAAAATAATTAGACCTATATCTAATATTCCTATAAAGGAAAGTATAATAAACAATAAAAAATGCCGAGAAATATGTAGACAGGTCTAAATATCTAATATTTACATCATAAAACACATCATTAAATTTAAAATAGCCTACATATAAAAGGGAAAAATATATTACATTTGTTAAAGAAGCAAAAAAAGCAAATCTAAACATCCAAGGATTCTCTATCTTTACAAAATCACTTGAATATATATAAAACAATAGAAATACTTGACATAAGTATAGAAATGGCCTAATATCCTTCAGCACATATTCCATATTGTATTGAGAATAAAAAGATATGATTAAGTAAGCAATAAATATTAATGCTACAATGTTAAAAATTATATATAACTTCTTATTTACAAGTGTTTTTCGGGTAAATAAATTGATTAAGAAATTCAAAAATAAGCCAAGAAAAAATGCATCAAAAACCATTAATCCATTTCTGTATACAAAACTTCCAAAGGCTGCTGAGGTAGGAATAACTAATGATAATCCCACAAACAATATTAAAGATAAATCTCTATTAAAAATTGAGAATATCCCAAGAAATAGAAACGTTAAAATCAGTATTTCAAACATTATCTTTCAAGAAAACACTTCAAGAATAATACGACAAGCATCTCCGTCTCCATAAGGATTATGAAGTTCACTCATTCTTTCAAAGCGGGCATGATTGTCCAATAAATCAATAGTTTCATTTATAATTAAATCCTTGTTAGTGCCTACTAGAATCACTGTCCCTGCATCTACAGCCTCGGGTCTTTCAGTAGTATCCCTCATTACCAACACGGGTTTTCCAAGACTAGGAGCCTCTTCTTGTACACCTCCGCTATCTGTTATTATTAGCTTAGCCCTGTTCATCAACCAAATAAAATCTTGATATGCCAAAGGCTCAATTAAAAGAACATTGGATACATCCTTCAAAATTCGCTTAACAGGCTCTTGAACCTTTGGATTTAAATGAACCGGATAGACAATTTTAATATCCGGTTTTTGAATTGCTATTTCTTTTAAAGCTTCACAAATGCGGATAAAACCCTCTCCATGATTTTCACGGCGATGACCAGTAACCAATATAATTTCTTTGTCTCCTAAACCCTCTGCCAATTTTAAAACAAGATCACTAGGGGTAGCATCAACTTTTGCTACACTTTGTAATAAGGCATCTATAACAGTGTTCCCAGTAACTATAATATTTTCGGCAGGAATATTTTCCTTTAATAGATTCAACTTCGAGGTTTCGGTAGGAGCAAAGTGGTAATCCGCTATTCGGCTTGTAATTTGTCTATTTATTTCTTCTGGAAAAGGTGACAATTTATTTTGAGTCCTCAATCCAGCTTCAACATGACAAACTTTTGCTCCCGCATAAAAGGAAGCAATACTTCCCGCCATAGTTGTTGTAGTATCCCCATGCACAAAAACGAAATCGGGAATAAACTCTTCTAATACAGGTTGCAAGGAAGTAATTATATTACTGGTAAGACTAAACAGATTTTGGCCGGGCTTCATAAGATCCAAATCAAAATCAGGAACAATTTCGAAAAAGTCTAATACTTGATCCAGCATTTCACGATGTTGGGCAGTTACACAAACTTTGGTTTCAAATTTTTCCGTATATTTTTTAAACTCTTTAACCAAAGGAGCCATTTTTATTGCCTCCGGTCGAGTACCAAAAATAATTAATACTTTCTTCATTACAATTACAATCTACTATCCACTTGTTCCTTACTCAACACTCCCTTCACATCAAACACAACACATTCACTTGACGACTTTATCGGCCATGACTTAAATTCTTGATGCCCTACGGCCAATACCACGGCAGAATAATCTTCTAGATTAGGCTTAACTCCACCATTTATCACATCAATACCATATTCGTGCTTTACTTCTGCCGGATCAGCCCACGGGTCATACACACAGACATCAATATCAAATGATCTCAACTCATTATAGATATCAATTACTCGTGTATTTCTTACATCCGGACAGTCTTCTTTGAATGTAAAACCTAGAATAAGGACTTTGGAATCAATTACCTTCAGATCCTTTCGCATCATATGCTTGATAACCTCAGTGGCCACATGCTTGCCCATAGAATCATTCAGGCGCCGTCCTGCCAAGATAATCTCTGGGTGATATCCCATTTCCTGTGCTTTTTGCGCCAGATAAAAAGGATCTACACCAATACAGTGACCTCCTACTAATCCTGGCTTAAATGGCAGGAAATTCCACTTGGTTCCGGCTGCCTCAAGTACTTCCTGGGTATCCACATCCATAAGATTGAATATCTTAGAAAGCTCATTGACAAAGGCAATATTGATATCGCGCTGGGAATTTTCTATCACCTTAGCAGCCTCTGCTACCTTGATACAAGAAGCCATATGAGTCCCTGCAGTAATCACAGATTTATACAATTGATCCACATAATCGGCTACTTCAGGAGTACTTCCTGATGTTACTTTCAGGATCTTGGTTACTGTGTGCTCTTTGTCTCCCGGATTGATTCGCTCAGGAGAATACCCTGCAAAAAAGTCCTCATTATATTTCAGTCCAGAAATCTTCTCCAACACAGGGACACATTCATCTTCTGTCACACCAGGATATACAGTAGATTCATAGATCACCACATCGCCTTTTTTAAGATTTCTGGCAATCATCTCTGATGCTTTGATCATCGGTGTAAGAACTGGTCGATTATGTTTATCTGTAGGAGTTGGTACCGTTACGATATAGATGTTCGCTGAGGTGACGGGAAGCACCGCATCAGTAATAAGCAAGCCATGCCCTCTCTCATCCAGCTCTAGGCCTGTTTTAACCAGTATTTTCTGTAAATCGACATCTGCCACTTCTAGGGTGCGATCATGTCCTTTTTGCAATTCATCAACTCTAATAGGGTTGATATCATAACCTACAGTCTTATATTTCTCAGCGAAAGCAACTGCCAGAGGAAGCCCTACATAACCAAGTCCTATTATGGCAATTTTAGAATCGTTTAGTGGTTTTAGCATTAGATATTCTATTCTATTAATCTTGATTTAACTTGTTCTAATTTTTCAAAAACTTTCTTTACATCCTGGGCTTTATTCTTTTTCAGAATCAAGACAGCATCTTCGGTATAGATAAAAATTGTGTTCCTCAGGCCCACAAACTCTGTATGGACGTTTAAGCCAAAAGCCATATTTCCATTTCGATCCACAGGATGGCCTTTCTTTTTTAAATAAGTGTAGATTGATTCAAAAGATCCCATATCTGACCAGGAGAACAGTGACTGTACTACCTTTATCTTTTTGGTCTTTTCCATCACCGCATAATCCACAGAGATGGATGGGATCTTCATCGAAAGCCCATAGTCAAGTTTGCCGTCTTCAGCAGCAGTATAGGCTTCTTTAGAAGCCTTATATACCTCAGGTTCAAAAGATTTAAGTTCTTCCAGGTAAACCCCTGCCTGAAAGCAAAACATGCCTGAGTTCCAGAAGAAATTCCCATTCTTCAGAAATGCTTCAGCAGTCTCCACATTGGGCTTCTCCCTAAATCCTTTTACTTCTTCCCCACTGGCCTCTATATAACCAAAACCCGTTTCAGGCCTGCTTGGTTTAAGCCCAAAGGTGACTATATATCCATCCTTTGCAAGCTGAACACCTCTTTCTACTGCCAGTTGGTAATCCTGTCCAGATGAGATCAGATGGTCAGAGGGAGTGACAAAAAGAATATCCTCAGGTTTCGCTGCTAAAGCGGCAAACGCAATAGCAGCTGCTGTATTCCGAGGACAAGCTTCGATGATTTCCGCATAGTCTTCTATGCCCGCTGAGACAAGATCCTTTCTGGAAAGCTCAAAGTTCTCACAATTGCCCACGACCATAACCTTATCACATATCCCAATGTTTCTTAAGACAGTCTTCTGGAATAAAGTCTCTCCGTCAAAAATAGGAAGGTATTGCTTAGGCTTTGATTTCCGGGAAAGTGGCCAGAGTCTGGAACCAACTCCGCCTGACAGGATTACGTTTATTGTCTTCACAATATAGATTTAATAGTAGTTGAAAGAATTTTAAATTTCATCCGGAATTGGACCATTAACTTCTTGAAACTTTCAGGTTTCAAATTTCTCCACAGCTTCGCCCCTTCAGTCCCATTTTTGTAACTATCAGAGTTTTAAAAATCTCCAATTCGTAGGCTAAAATGAACTTAGCTCAGAAATAATCTGCAATGACTGATTTTCAGTGACTTTTACAGAATTTTAAATTTTGGGGCTCAAATAATGCCAAAATTAAAATTTTGACCGCCTTTTTGAGCCTTTCAGTTGGCAAAGATAGGGAAGTGAGTAGTTTTTGTACTCATTTTAAATACTATTTTTAAACGGGATTTTTATATACTAGAATCTGTATTTAAAAATTTTCCCTGTCGTTTCAGGCCATCATGGGTTAACAAAGAGGCAACCAAACTCTAAACTTTTGATTTACTGTGTTTTTTCTGTTTCCCCACTGCGGGGAAATTCCCCACAGTGTAGCGCGTAAGTACTTTATTATGTTTAAAATTTAGCCTCTTTCATTGTAGATTATCCAATAAAAGGGAGTATCAGATTATAATTTCACAAAAAAACTTCCTGCTCAATGAAAATTGAGAGAGGCAATATTTATTCAGTTTCTGTTTATTCGCCTCCTTAAGTACCCCTTAAAACAATATTAAGCCTTAAAACATAGCTTTCATTCCGAAGGAACTTCTCGTGAAGCGATCATATCAGTACCAGGCATTCCGATGGAACGCGCCCATCACCAAATAACATCATCTTTTCTACCTACCACATGTCGCCTATGGGACAGGAGTATTAGAAAAGATGGGGCAACACCTCCTTCCAGCAGGGATGTCCCAAAATAGCACAGCCAAACCACGAAGAAGTGATATGATTGTAGAGATGTATGTGGGATTGATTTAAACCGTGAGGCGGTGAAAGGATTATAGCAAATGCAAGGAGATGACAAACCTCAACCGCGAAGCAGTGACATGATCGTAACCCCCGCCCCGGGAGTATATGGCAATTGCCGATTATCTCCTTATTAGCCCTTATCGATAAATGAAGGTTGTTTCATTGATACTTTTGGTTTCGACCAAAAGTATCCAAAAGCCATCATCAAAATAAAGCCCCTGCCGCTCAATGCCATACGCGCTGGCCGGCTATTTTGACCTTCCTCCGCCTTATACACGATATATTTTACTAAGATGAAACCAATCCTTATGGCTATGTCCAATGCTTCAATTGAAATCCACTTTCGGTCGGAAAGATTTAAAATGAGTAGAAAATGTAGTCAAGGGAAAGTATGGTAGGTGCTTGACATCCTGATCAATTAGCAATAAAGCCATTTGAGAGATAAGCTGGGGTTGAAGAACGGCGACGCAGTTGATTAATGCAGTTACTGGAGAAGCAGCATAACTTAAAATGCATAGTACAAAAAAGAGTCCCGAGCAATGCGAGGCCACTGAAAAAGTGGCTAAAACTGAAGGTAAATTTTTGAGAGCGACTAAGTCAATAAATATATTGACTTAGTCGCTTTCTTTTTTATTCTCCAAATGCTTTCAGAAACTCTCTACAGAAACATATGTCCAGCTGATATTGATGATTTTCAACGATTTTAGGTTATTTGAGGGCCAGTTTCAATATCCTTTTAACATTTACGGTGAATAAAGCTATGGCAGCTTGCATTTCCATGTTATTTATCCCGTAAGCTATTGCCCTGCCAAACCCATGTGCGTTTTTTTAACTCTCCTTTTTTGGCTTCTATTTTATACCGTTCCCTTGCTTTTTCTTTGAAGTAGGTGATTCCTGAAACACCATCTGTTCTTATGAAGGTCAGATTTTATCGATACTGAATACGGTTTTGTCTTTGACCCCTCTTTATAACTGCCGTCTTTTAACGGACACCTTTTGCATTTTTCGACATCAAAATAGTAGGTGTCTACCTGATTTGTACCCACCTTCTTTTTCCCTTGTCTAGCCTTTCGTATGGCTAAATGCCGGCCGGGCATACAAACCAATCCGAGTCTTTATTGTAATCAAGTTTGTCTTCATCCTTCCTGGCTCCCTAAAGTGATTATGGGGTTAAGTTTGGCTACGATTTTAAGGTCTTGCTCTTTTGCAAGTTGGAAATTTTCTTTTCCAGAGTATACTGCATCCCCGATAACGGTATCCAAGTCAAGCCCGTTTTCCCAGCTGATTTCAATGAGCTTGGGGAGTTGGGGGCCATCCCCTTTCTCCCCGGATGTTACCACCGCAGCTGTGATGATCCTCTCTTCGGTCATGGCCAAGTATGTTTTATACCCGAAAAAAGGACTGTCTGCTGACTTGTAGCCTACTTTGGCATCAACATCTTTGGCTGATGTGATGTTCTCCCTGGTATCTTCAACGGTTTCCTTTAGTAGGTTTAATTTCTCTTTTATTCCCGGTATAGCGCTGATAATTTCATCCTGGCCGATAACCCGTTCCAGCTCCTTACAATAAGCCAACTCCTTTTCCAGGTCATTATCCGTGTTCTTTTTTGGCATATGCTCTTTCCAGTCCTCTTCGTAAGTATAAATAGTTTTGCGAAGTAGCTTTGAGCGTTCTCTTAATACCGCTAATGCTGAAAATGGATTTGTTCTTGAATGGGTATGTGTGGCATCTACTATGATCGATTTAGAGCGGATTACACCTTTTTCTATGGTAACAGAGACTGTTTTGTTGATCAGCAGGTTCAGCAAATCGGTGTCCTTTAACCGGAGCTTTCGGAACTTGGTCAAAGAACTTGGATTAATGACATCTTCTTCGGGAGACATTTCTAAAAAATATTTGAAGGTCATGTCATAAAGTGAGCGCTCAACAACATCGACATCTGACAGGGTATAGATGGTTTTGAGCAACAGATACTTAAACATCCGAATAGGACTTTGAGCCATCCGCCCGTTATTAGAGCAGTATTTACTAACTAACTCTTGGTGGACAAAACAAAAATCAATGATGTCATTAATCTTTCTAAGAAGGTTGTCCTTTGGGACTATCAAATCATAGATGGAACTGTATTGGCTGAACTTAATC
This sequence comes from Algoriphagus resistens, assembly GCF_001442615.1. Lineage (GTDB taxonomy): Bacteria > Bacteroidota > Bacteroidia > Cytophagales > Cyclobacteriaceae > Algoriphagus > Algoriphagus resistens. The sequence continues at coordinate 36,509 of NZ_LMXN01000024.1, forward strand.
TTTTATTGATATAACAGCATGAAATTTAATTATTTATATATATAATAATATATTAAAAAAGGTGTAGAAAAGTAATTTTTCTACACCTTTTTTAATAACAATTCAGCACTAAAGGACTTTTTCAGTGGCCTCGAAAATCCGAGACTCTTTTTTGTACTTAAAATCAGTTAACTATTTTTCCACAATCAATCGGTGCATCTGAGTTGCACCGGATTCTGTGGTGGTGGTCACCAGGTAGATACCGGCTGCGAGGTTATCAATCCTGATCGAGTACTTATTGCCGTTCTGCAACTTACCCGGTTCGTATTTTTGAATTAGGCGGCCCCGTATATCGAATATGGCAATTTCCCCAATCTTGATACTGGAATCCATCATCTGCAGATTAACTATGGAGCTTGCCGGATTCGGATACATTTTAATGAAAGTCTCTCCAAATCCTGAATAAGAATTGAACCCTAACTCGTTGGAATGATTCACCTGTATGCTGATGGTTTCCTCGGTTACAATATCTCTGCTATCTCTTACTGTAACTTTCACTTTATGAGTTCCAGGAGCCATAAACACGTGACTTGCATTTTTCTCAGTAGAGACAAACCCATCACCGAAGTCATAGCTGTAGCTTAGGTTGCCATAATCCACACCCGTTAGGTCTCCCATAAAGTCAACTTTCAGCGGCCCGTCTCCTTCCATAGGGGAGGCAAGGATGGTTGGAGTTGCAAGAGTTCTGGCGTTTTCAGAAGAATTTGGACTTCCTTCTATAGCAATACCCGCTATGATGGAACGGCTTGTTGTAGCTGTTAGATCAATATTAAGAATTCCATCAAACACTGTAACATCTTCAATTGTGAAATAAGTGATG
>NZ_LMXN01000025.1 GCF_001442615.1 Algoriphagus resistens
CAATTAATCTTTTGTCGCAAAATCCGGATAAGCACGCATACTGTGCTCGTTGATATCCAAACCTTCCGTTTCTTCTGCTTCATCTACTCTGATACCTACTGTCTTCTTCATGACAAAGAAAATTACCCAAGCAAACGCGGCGCAGAAAACCCCAACTGACACAACACCGATCAGTTGAGATATAAACTGGCTCATACTGGCCAAGTCTCCGAAGATCCCAACTGCCAATGTCCCCCAGATACCGCCTACCAAGTGAACTGAAATCGCTCCTACCGGATCATCCACTTTGATTTTGTCAAAGAAAACGACTGCAAAAACGATCAAACCACCACCTATCAGTCCAATAATAATCGAGGAACTAACCCCCATTTGATCAGCACCTGCAGTAATTCCCACCAAGCCTGCCAAAATACCATTAAGCACCATGGTGATATCATAAGTCTTGAACATCAGATACGATACTATCAAAGCACCGATGGCTCCGGCTGCTGCTGCCATAGAGGTCGTCACAAATACTTTAGAAACTAATCCCGGATCAGCACTTAGAACAGATCCACCATTGAATCCAAACCATCCAAACCATAGTAAAAACACCCCTAACGTGGCCAGTGGAATGTTATGGCCTGGAATAGCAGTCATTCCACGCGAGGTATATTTCCCGATCCTAGGTCCCAAAAGTGCTGCGCCAATCAAAGCACCCCAACCACCTACAGAATGGACAATAGTAGAACCAGCAAAATCGTAAAATGGCGTTTCTAGGGTATTAAGAAATCCTCCACCCCACTTCCACATGCCTACAATTGGATAGCAAATAGCTACATATAATATAGAGAAAAAGATAAATGGCCCGAGTTTCACTCGCTCGGCAACCGCTCCAGAAACAATAGTGGCAGCAGTAGCAGCGAACATTGCCTGAAAAATAAAATCAGTAAAGAAGGTATATCCTTCATTGTAATTACTTGTATCCCAACCTTCTGGAAGGGTTAGCCCGAAGCCTGCAAACCCGAAGAAAGAGCCTGCATATTCAGCGCCGGGGTACATCAGGTTGAATCCGACAAAAGCGTATGTCAAAAGTCCAATCGCCGGAATTATTGTGTTTTTGAAGAGAATGTTAACGGTATTTTTTGAACGGGTGAGTCCAGCTTCCAAGCTGGCAAATCCCAAATGCATGAGGAAAACCATAGTGGTGGCGATCATCATCCATAAATTGTTGACGGTAAATAAGTCTTGCATTTGATAAAATAGGTTCGGTGAATTAAGTGAATATGATTAAAGTGCCTGCTCTCCGATGTCGCTGTTTCTGATACGATACGCATCCAACACGTCATAGACGAATATCTTCCCGTCTCCTACCTGACCTGTTTTCCCTTCGGTCAGGATGCAGTTGATCACTGGCTCCACCAACTCTTCTACTGTGACAATTTCAATCTTGGTTCTGGGAATGTACGCCGGCTCATAAGGCACTCCGCGGTACATTTCCTGTCTGGCGTGCTCCAAGCCCATCCCTTTCACTTCATAAAATGTCAGAAACTTTACACCAAGTGCAGCCACACAAGTGTGGATCTGGTCAAAGCGTGAAGTCCTGATAATCGCTTCTATTTTTTTCATTTTTTCAATGGGTTTAATGGTTTTTTGAGATTATGGCATAAAACTAAACAGAAAATTAAATAAATAGCATGATAAGGGTAAAGTTTTACCCACATATTCGATTTTTTAGTAGTTTTTTAAACAGTAGAGACAGTAATACACCCTATTTCTTCCAGTTAACACTTAAAATATTTGAATACCGGTTCATTTTAAAACTAACACCTATTTATAAAACAGTTGTATTCTCTTGTCGTCCTGACATAAAAACTTAATTTTGCCAACGTTTTAAGAACCTTACTATGAACCAGAAACCAACCTTATTAGTACTAGCAGCAGGAATGGGTAGCCGTTACGGTGGAAATAAGCAAATCGATGGATTTGGCCCAAGCGGAGAGACTATTCTTGAATATTCAATTTTTGATGCAATCAGAGCCGGATTCGGCAAAGTTGTATTTATAGTACGTGAAGAAATTCTTGAGGTAGCTAAGGAGAAATTCCTCCCTAAGCTTCAAGGCAAAATCGAAGTTGACTTTGTAATCCAATCGCTGGACAGCTTTGTTCCTGCAGAATTGAAGCAAGCAGAGCGCAAGAAGCCATTTGGGACTGCCCATGCTGTTCTATGTGCAAAACATGCGATCAAAGAGCCTTTCGCTGTGATCAATGCAGATGATTTTTATGGAAAAGAAGCTTTTGATGCCATTGGCAAATTTCTCATCTCTGATGTGAAACCGGATCTTCATGCGATGGTGGGCTATGCGATCCAAAATGTGCTTTCTGAAAATGGCACCGTGAGCCGTGGAGTTTGTCAAACCAATGAAAAAGGCCATCTAATCGGAATGGTAGAACGAACTTCTATAGCCCGTGAAGGTGACAAAATAGTTAGCAAGGGCGAAGATGAAGTATTGGAAATAGCCGAAAACACACCGGTAAGTATGAACTTCTGGGGTTTCCACCAGGAAGTATTTTCAGATATTGAGAAAATGTGGAATAAATTTCTTCCGGACAACCAGGACAATTTAAAGTCTGAATTTTATATCCCAACAGTAGCCAATAATCTGATAAAGGCAAACGAAGCAGTATTTGATATTTTGGAAGGCGGCAAAATCTGGTTTGGCGTCACCTATACAGATGACAAACCTGTGGTGATTGATTCTTTGAAAAAGTTACATGACACCGGAGAATATCCAGTGGATCTATGGAAATAAATTAAAGGGGCTTCGGCTCCTTTTTTATTCCTCAGTTTTCGTTGTTCCTTCTACTATGGAAAAGAAAATTACCTCGGAATCCAGCTCAGATAAAATCTTCTTCGACCGCTCAGGCCTGGCGTCAGTTAAAAAAATCTGCCCAAATGTGCGCTGGGAAATCAACCTCATCAGTTGTGCAATTCTCAGATCATCCAGCTTGTCAAAGATATCATCCAACAGCAGAATCGGTTTCTCTCCTTTTTCTTTCTCAAAAATATTAAACTGAGCAAGTTTAAGTGCTATAATATAGGATTTCTGCTGGCCCTGGCTTCCAATCTTCCGTATGGGATGCCCGCCAATTAAAAAACCAAAATCATCTTTATGAATTCCGGCGTTACTGTTCTTGGTTATCAGATCCTTTTTCCGCAAGCTTTTGAAATATTCTTGAAAATCTTTCCGCAATGCTTCTGTCTCATAAATCACAGTGACGGGCTCTTGACCTTGGGAAATCTCTGAATAGTGACTTTGTAACAAAGGAGCCATTTCTGCCAAGAGCTCATTTCTTCGGGAAGCAAGTACTAGACTGAGCTTGATCAATTCCGAATCATAGTTATCCAAAAGCATCAAATCTTGTCTCCCCGTCTCTGCAAACTTCTTCAGCAAGGCATTGCGCTGTTTCAAAAAATGATGATATCTGATCAGCTGATCCAAATATGCGGGATCCAGCTGGGAAATCAGTCCATCAAAAAACTTTCTTCGTCCATCACTTCCTCCCTTGATCAACTCTGTATCATCGGGAGCAATTAATACTAAAGGAATAAGCCCTACGTGCTCAGAGGTTTTGGCCAATGCCTTTCCATTTTGATAAATCTGCTTCTTTTTCCCCAATTCTACTGTGCACCTTACCTCAAGCTGCTTTACTTCTGCAAGTTCAAACTCACCTTTGATCGCAAAAAAAACTTTCTCGTGTTGGACATTCAGACTGTCACTGGATTGTACTGAGCTTTTGGTCAAGGATAAATAATGAATCCCGTCCAGCACGTTGGTTTTCCCACTTCCATTCAAGCCTACAAAGCAATTGATCTCAAGGGAAAATTGGAGTCGGGTCTTCTCATGGTTTTTAAATTGTAAGAGTTCGAGAGACTTCAGGTGCATGAGATTGGGTAATTATTTCGAAGGGAGCCTGTTATTTAGGGCGGGTTGATTATATTTGGAACCTAAATTTAGCATATTTTCATCATTACGATATGGCAAAAAGAACTGCAGCAACTAAGTCCAAAGTAAAATATTCGAAGGAAACGTACACCTTTTGGTACGAGAGCATGCTCTTAATGAGGAGGTTTGAGGAGAAAGCTGGACAACTATACGGTCAGCAAAAAATCAGAGGATTCTGTCATCTATATATTGGCCAGGAAGCTTGCGCTTCTGGAGCTATTTCAGCGTTGACCAAAGACGACAAGTGGATAACCGCATATCGTTGCCACGCTCATCCGCTTGGATTGGGCACTGATCCCGGCGCTGTCATGGCAGAGCTTTTTGGTAAAGCAACTGGAACAACCAAAGGAAAAGGTGGTTCTATGCACATTTTCGACAAAGAGAAAAACTTCATGGGAGGCCATGGAATCGTAGGGGCACAAATTCCTATGGGTCTAGGAATGGGATTCGCAGAAAAATATAAAGGCACCAAAAACCTGGCAATATGCTACATGGGAGATGGAGCCGTTCGCCAAGGAGCTTTTCATGAAGCATTAAACTTGGCTATGCTTTACAAAACTCCTGTGATTTTCGTAATTGAAAATAACGGCTACGCAATGGGAACGGCAGTAAAGAGATCATCTAATGTGGAAGATCTTTCTACTTTGGGAGAATCTTATGACATGCCTTCTTTTGCAGTAGATGGAATGAATGTAGAAGCTGTACACGAAGCAGTGGCAGAGGCTGCAGATAGAGCGAGAAGAGGTGATGGCCCGACTTTGCTTGAAATGAGAACTTACCGTTACAAAGGGCACTCCATGTCCGACCCTCAGAAGTACAGAACCAAAGAGGAAGTGGAGGAATACAAGCAGCGTGATCCAGTCGAGCAGGTACTATCTACAATAAAAGAAAATAATATCCTAAGCGAGGAAGAGATCGAGGAAATCGTGAAAGGCGTAAAACAAAAGGTAACTGATGCAGTGAAATTTGCAGAAGAATCCCCTTGGCCTGATGGTCAGGATGCTTTCAAGGATGTATATATCCAGGAAGATTATCCATTCGTAATGGAATAAACCAACAAAATCCTTACGTCTTAAAAGCCATGAAGACAGAAAGCTTTCATGGCTTTTTTATTTGGCTTTGAGGAAATTATAAAAACCGTATATTTGCGGCTGAAAATTGAGTAGCATGGCAACAAAACAAACTAAAAGAGTACATCCTGATCATCACAATGATATTTTGGAAGATCCTTCCGAGATAGCATCAAGATTGGGCAGAGGTGAGGCTTTTTTGAAGCAGAATAGTAAGATACTGGCTGGTATATTAATTGCAGCAGTGATATTGATCGGGGGAATTTTATTTTTCCAGATCAACACACAAAACCAGAATGAGAAAGCGCAGAAGGAAATGTTCCAGGCTGTGTATTTCTACGAGCAAGACAGCGTACAGCTTGCTTTGAATGGAGACGGTATCAATGCAGGCTTACTCAACATAGTAGATGATTATCCGAGAACAGATGCGGCAAACCTTGCTCATTTCTACATCGGTTCTATTTATCTTTCTGAGAGAAAATACGAAGAAGCCCTGGCAGAATTAGAACAATTCTCCGCTGATGATTTTCTGGTACAGGCGAAAGCCTATGCCCTCATTGGTGACGCTAATATGGAGCTAGGTAAGCTAGACAATGCAATCACTAATTATAAAAAAGCTGCAGAATATGATGAAAACAAGTTTTTCACCCCAAAATATCTAACTAAACTCGCTATTGCTTACGAAGCTGCAGGAAAAACAGCTGAAGCTATCGATGTATATGGCCAGATTGAGGAAAAATATTTCGAGTCATTCGAATTTGCTGCAGCACGAAAACATAAAGCCCGCTTAGAAGGTCTTGCCTCTAAGTAATGCTTTTCGAATAGCATTCTAAGAAGAGTAAGGCCCTGTGGTCTTACTCTTTTTTTGTTTAAACCAATTCTATTTCCTAAAGCACCCTATTCCTAGTATGTATTGATCAAACAGTTCTAGAATCCGCAACCTTATTCTCAATAATTGATGCTTGATTCTTACTCTTGGTTCTTTAATCTAAAATTTAAAAAACAATCCTATATGGCAACTTCTCTAAAGAGCTTAAGTGCTCACTCTTCCAAAAATATACAGGATATCAGTGGCAAAACGTTCGCAGTCATCGTTTCTGAATGGAATGAAGATGTAACTGAAGCGCTCTACTCGGGTGCATATCAGACACTTTTGGAAAATGGAGCTAAAAAAGAAAACATTATCCGCAAAAATGTTCCGGGTTCATTCGAACTGACACTTGCTGCCCAATGGCTAGCTCAAAAAGAAAACATAGACGCAGTGATCTGCCTCGGCTGTGTGATCCAGGGTGAAACCAAACATTTTGATTTCATCTGTGATGCAGTTGCCCATGGTATCACCAATGTGGCTTTAAAATATAACAAACCAGTCATTTTTGGAGTGTTGACACCAAATAACCAGCAACAAGCCATGGATCGAGCAGGTGGAAAACATGGCAACAAAGGTGACGAAGCGGCAATCACAGCAGTGAAAATGCTCGGATTCTAAAAACAAAAACCTATGAACCTATAATACAGACCTTATGAAAATCATGAAATTTGGAGGCACATCTGTGGGCCGTCCAGAACGCATGCATCAGGTAAAAGACCTGATCACACGTGGTGAAGAATCAAAAATAGTAGTCCTTTCAGCTCTTTCCGGTACCACCAATTCCCTGGTGAATATTGGGGAGGCATTAGCAGCTGCGGATAAAGTACTGGCAAAAGCTAAAATCGATGAGCTTCATACGCATTACAATGAGTTTTATCCTAAGCTTGTCACTACCGAAACCGCAAGAAAAAAAGCCCAAGAAATCATCAAAGAACACTTCGAGTTTCTCAATATCCTGCTAAAAATCTCCTTTAATGAGGCTATCAACCGCGATATTCTAGCTCAGGGAGAATTACTTTCTACTAAGCTTTTTTATACGCTATTGGAAGAATTGAAGATTCCTGCGGTATTCTTATCGGCGCTGGACTTCATGAGTATAGATGAAAATGCTGAACCGGAATTGCAAAAAATCTCAGACAGATTGAAGTCAATTCTAGCGCAACATCCTGAAGATACTATTTTCATTACTCAGGGATTTATTTGCAAAAACCATCTAAATGAGGTCGACAACTTAAAGCGGGGGGGAAGTGATTATACAGCTTCGTTGATAGCCGCTGCCATCCAGGCTACCGCCTGCGAGATCTGGACTGACATCGACGGTATGCACAATAATGACCCGCGTATTGTGGACAAAACCCGCCCAATTGCAGAAATGTCATTTGACGAAGCTGCCGAGCTTGCCTACTTCGGTGCCAAAATCCTGCATCCGGCATCTATCTGGCCTGCCCAGCAATTCAACGTCCCTGTGAAGCTACTCAATACCATGGATCCGGAAGCCAACGGCACGCTGATCAAAGCAAAAGTAGAGTCAATAGGAGTAAAAGCCATTGCAGCAAAAGACGGAATCACAGCGATCAAAATCAAATCAAGCAGAATGTTGTTGGCTTATGGTTTCTTAAGAAAGGTATTTGAGATCTTCGAGAAATATAAAACTCCCATTGACATGATCACCACTTCCGAAGTGGCTGTATCGGTAACCATTGATGATTTGAGCCACTTGGAGCATATTCTGGAAGAACTTGGTACATTCTGCAGTGTGGAAGTTGACCGTGACCAGACAATCATCTGTATCGTAGGAAATATGGTTTCGGAGAGCAAAGGAGCTATTCAATCTGTCATCGATTCTTTGATAGAATATCCAGTAAGGATGGTTTCCTTTGGAGGGAGCCGCCACAACGTTTCGGTTCTAGTGGATTCCAAATTCAAAAAAGAGGCACTTCAAAGCCTCAATCAAGACCTATTTACTTGGTAAAAATGATAGCCGGCCTAGAGCCGGCTATTTTATTAAGACTGATTCTTATTACTTTTGGGGAATGTCAGTGGAAAACGATAAACCAGGCTTTCTTCAGCGCCTACAAACAAAGTGGAAATTAGATAGCCTGCTTCAGGTCGTATTGGTTTTGGTGGTTTTTGCATGCACCGGCTTTACAATACTTTTTATTAAAAACCCCGTTCTGGATTTTTTTGGAGTGGAAAAAGGAGGCTTTATCAACACAATTCTTTATCTGCTTTTGGTTTTACCGCTTTACCAGATTTTCCTGCTCATTTACGGCTTTATTTTCGGCCAGTTCAATTTTTTCTGGGAAAAGGAAAAGCAGATTTTCAGGAGAATCGGAAGGATGTTTTCGAGAAAAAAATAATTATTTTCATTGCAGGAGCCCATGAAGATTTTCGCAGAGCGTGCAGTTTATAGTTGGTTAGAAATGTAAGAGTTAACTCAACATTTTAATTTTCAAATCGTCTAATCCACTTAAGAAATCCTACTCCAATTTACAGCGGTTTTTTTCTGCTGCTTGATTTGTCTTAGAATCGGAGCATTTCCAGGCTGAACCAACTCAGGATCTACAGCCAATAGTTGCTGAGCTGCATCCCTGGCCAAAGTCAATATCGGAGCATCTTTGCTCAGATCTGCAATCAGCAAATCGGTTATCCCGCTTTGCTGGGTTCCCATCAGATCCCCAGGACCACGCAATCGCAAATCCACATCTGCGATCTCAAAACCGTCATTGGTACGAACCATTGTTTCCAATCGCACCCGAGAATCCTTAGAAAGCTCATACTTGCTCATAAGAATGCAATAACTCTGCTCAGCACCTCTACCTACTCTTCCCCTCAACTGATGCAACTGAGACAGTCCAAAACGCTCCGCGTTCTCAATGATCATGACCGAAGCATTGGGCACATTCACGCCCACTTCGATCACCGTCGTCGCTACCATGATCTTTGTTTCACCTTTGACAAAACGCTGCATTTCGTATTCCTTTGCATCGGCCTTCATACTGCCATTTACTATGCTGATCGGATAGTTTGGAAAGGCACGGGAGATACTTTCATAGCCGTCCATCACATTTTTCAAATCCATCTTTTCGGATTCCTCGATCAGAGGATAGACGATATAAACCTGCCTGCCCTTTTTTATTTCCTCATTGATAAAGCCAAATACCTTCAACCGGTCTTTGTCATAGCGATGTACTGTCTGAATCGGCTTTCTACCCGCAGGCATCTCATCGATCACCGACACGTCCAGATCTCCATAAAGTGTCATCGCGAGGGTTCGTGGAATAGGCGTGGCTGTCATGACCAGTACATGTGGGATGAATTCTTCATTCTTTGCCCAAAGCTTGGCCCGCTGAGCCACCCCGAATCTGTGCTGCTCATCCACGATGGCCAGCGCCAGGTTTTGAAACTGGACCACATCTTCCAAAAGCGCATGGGTACCGATCAAAATCTTAAGTTCACCGGAAAGCAGCTCCTCATGGATAACCTTACGTGCGGATTTCTTGGCTGAACCTGTCAGCAAAGCAATCTTCAACCCCATCATATCGGCAAATTCCTTCAACCCCACATAATGCTGTGTTGCCAAAATCTCTGTGGGAGCCATCAGGCAAGCCTGTGCACCAGAACTGATCGCTATCAATGCACAGATAAATGCCACCATAGTTTTTCCACTCCCCACATCCCCCTGGATTAGGCGGTTCATTTGCTTACCCGACTTCAAATCACCATAGGCCTCTCGGATTACCCGTTTCTGTGCATTGGTGAGTTCGAAGGGAATGTGATTGGTATAAAATTCGGTCAGCAATTCGGCATTATTCAATACCTGCCCATGGAACTTCTCTGTTCTAGCCACTTTAAGCGTGAGCAGGCGGAGTTGCAAATAGAAAAACTCCTCAAATTTCAAACGTCTTCTAGCCCGTTGCAGAAGAGTGGGATCGGTGGGAAAGTGAATCTGCCGGATCGCTTCTTTTTTCCCGATGAGTTGATATTGCTGCAAAATCTCATCGGAAATCGTCTCCTGAATATGTGGAAAACAAACCTGAACCAGCTGCTCCATGATTTTGGAAATCCCTTTGGAATCCAAAAACCTTGTTCTTAGCTTTTCAGTGGTGGAGTAAATTGGTTGGAAGTTGTTCCTTTTCTCATTGGCGGTGGTCAAGGGCTCCATTTCAGGGTGCGCTATGCTCCACTTTCTGCCAAATTGTGCTGGCTTTCCCAGAAAGACATAAGCCGCACCAGGAGCAATATTCTTCTGAACCCAGGCTATTCCCTTAAACCAGGTCATTTCCATTTCCCCTGTTTCATCCGCCACATGAGCTATCAGGCGCTTTTTATTGCCCATCCCCACCAATTCTACCTTTCGGATTTTAGCAATCACCTGTACAGATTCCATTTCCGAATGAAGCTCCCGGATCTTAAAAAATTTGGTCCTATCCTCGTACCGAAATGGATAATGCTGTAGCAATTCTCCAAAGGTGAAAATATTCAACTCCTTGTTGATCAGAGCCGCGCGCTGTGGGCCAACTCCTTTGAGAAATTCTATCTTGGTGTCAAAAAAACCGGACAAGGAAAATTGATTTTACGGGTTAGGACAAATTAAACCCACTCAGCCCAATTGCCAATGAAAATTGACCGGAATTGTCTGAATCTCTTTCAAGCTTGCGTGACCGACCTCCATATTTCTTCCAATTCAGGCCGACATGCCTGAAGACTTTGTAGCAAAATCATCTGATTTTTTGCCCTGTGAAAATTCTGCTCAGGATAATCTACTTTGTAATATACATTACCCTGAAGGTGGTCTGTAAAAAAGCGAAGTCCCATAATGCAAGTCATTACCTCTCCGGCGAGTATCAGTGATCTGGTTTCTTCCTCTGTGGTCAAGTTTTTCACTCCTTCCCAATATCCTTTCAATAGTTGCTCGAAAACTGGAATTTCTAGTTTAATAGCTTTCCAGTTCTGGCTGGTCTCTGATTCAGAACAAGCTACTGTACGTACCAAGTCACCAAAGTCATACATCAAATATCCGCTCATCAGTGTATCCAAATCCACCAGAGCCTCCACTTTTTTGAGATCGTGTGAAAAAATCAGGTTGTTGATTTTGGTGTCGTTGTGTGTCAACCGATTCGGCAAAACGGCTTGATATTCTTTATATGCAGCAATCAGCTCAATTTGCCCTAAGTAAAAATCTAATAGCTGCTGATCTTCAGATGATATATTTCCTATTTCACTTGTCACTTCCCAAAGCTTTGCAAAACGTAAATCCAGCCGGTGAAAATCAGGAATACATTCCTGCAATTGATCTGTGTCAACGTCTTTTCCCCATTCAGCAAAAATCCCATAAGCCTTAGCGGCTACGTAAGCTTGATCGAGGGCAGTGATTTCCTGGATTGTCTTGCCCGGGACAAATTCAAACAACCGAAAAAAACGGCCGCCCATCGTTGTAATTAACTTATTATTTGAGTTTACTATCGGTAAGGGAAGCTGAAATGGCAGAAAGGTATCATTGCCCTGCGATTTCACTAATCGCTGATTATGGGAAATACGCTCAGGAAATTGGAACACACTCGTGTTGAATTCCTGCAGAATAAAATTAGAATCACCTGACTCTATTAAATAGGTGCCGTGGATCAATCCTGCTCCGAAGGTCTGAAATTCAAAATCTTCAAAAGAGTTAAACGTGTAATTGGCGAGTATCTCAGCCATCTGTTCCTTAATCATGGCCCAAAGCTATATCATCGTTTTTAAATCCGGATTATTAGGTACAAAAAAACAGACCATTATGATTGGTTTTTATTATTCAGCACGAATTTAAGCCTTCATATCACCTTACCGCACGGTAAGGATTTCATTTTTGGGAAGAAAATCGCATTTTATTTGGGAAATAAGCTGATTTGCCAAAATTCTGAGCAATCTTCAACAAAGTCTTTTCCTCTTTGACAGAAAATAAATACATTAGCAAAATTTATTATTTAAGTAGAAGTCATTTTCTGAAAAAAATTAAAGAATACATTAATCCCATACGCTATGAATGTAACCTCTATTGACTGGGCGATCATTGCCGCATTCTTTGTCATCTCCCTTTTAATAGGACTTTATACCTCTAAACAAGCAGGATCTTCTGCCAAAGAATTTTTCCTTTCCGGCAGAAACATGCCTTGGTGGTTATTAGGTGTCTCTATGGTTGCAACTACTTTTTCTGCGGATACGCCCAACTTGGTGACAGATATCGTACGGAAAAACGGTGTTGCAGGTAACTGGGCTTGGTGGGCTTTCTTGCTAACAGGGATGCTTACCGTGTTTGTCTATGCCAAATTATGGAGGCGATCTGAGGTTACGACCGATCTGGAATTCTATGAATTAAGATATTCTGGCAAAGGGGCCGCTTTTTTGAGAGCTTTCCGTGCTATTTATCTTGGTGTATTCTTCAATGTGGTGATTATGGCAACTGTCTCTCTCGCAGCGATCAAAATCGGTGGTGTAATGCTGGGACTTAGCCCAATTCAAACCTTATTGATTGCCTCTATAGTCACTGTGGTTTACAGCTCTCTTGGAGGTCTAAAAGGAGTTTTGCTAACAGACTTCTTCCAGTTTTTCATCGCAATGATAGGCTCTTTCGGTGCGGCTTACTTTATCATTGACCTACCTGAGATTGGCAGTTTGAATAATCTATTGACACATGAAAATGTAGCGGGTAAACTTGATTTCCTTCCGGATTTCTCAGATCCGAATGCCTATATCCCTCTTTTCCTGATGCCAATCGCTATCCAGTGGTGGGCCACTTGGTATCCAGGGGCTGAGCCTGGAGGAGGGGGATACATTGCACAACGTATGCTTTCTGCCAAAGACGAAAAGCATGCGATCGGTGCCACCTTGTTTTTTAATATCGCCCACTACGCAATGCGTCCATGGCCTTGGATTTTGATTGCACTTTCATCTTTGATTATTTTCCCAAATATCTCGGATTTACAAACTGCATTTCCAAACATCCCCGTAGATAAATTAGGAGATGATTTGGCATACTCGGCTATGCTGACTTTTCTGCCTACAGGGTTAATCGGCATTGTACTGGCTTCCCTGATTGCTGCTGTGATGTCTACGCTTTCCACGCACCTGAACTGGGGATCATCCTATATAGTAAATGACTTCTACTTGAGATTTTTGAAGCCAGAAGCTTCGGATAAGGAATTGGTCGCTGTAGGCAGAATCTCTACAGTGCTTCTTATGGTTTTTTCTGCAACTTTAGCACTAGCGCTATCCAGTGCATTGGATGCATTTAATATTCTCCTTCAAATCGGTGCCGGAACCGGCCTAATCTTTATTCTTAGATGGTTTTGGTGGAGAATCAATGCCTATACAGAAATCTCTGCCATGGCGATATCCTTTGTAGTAGCCATTTTCTTTGAAGTGATCAATCCAAAGGTCGAATGGATCATGATTCCTGAAAATCAGGCGTATCTTAAACTTATCTACAGTGTCAGTATCACCACAGTAGGATGGTTGATCGTTACCTTCATGACTGCTCCGGAAAAAGACGAAGTACTGCTTTCTTTCTATAGAAAAGTAACTCCTGCCGCATTGGGTTGGAAGAAAGTACTCGATAGATATCCAGCCGAAAAGCAAGTAATTGGCCAACTTCCGAAAGAAATCGGCCTAATGATGATAGGATCGGTGATGATCTATGCCGCCTTATTTTCCACAGGGTTCTTCATCTACGGAAATATGATGGCCGGATTTATTGCAGGGGCCATTGCTGTGATTGGCGGGATAGTTATTATCCTATCTTGGAAAAAGCTGAGTTAATCAACAAATTTTACTGAATTCATCAAGTGGGCCATGTCCTCCTTGATGAATTCTATTACAGGAGCCAGCGAGTCATTTTTCATAGCTGTATTGAAATATAAAGCACCTCTGAGGAAATTCTCTGTGGAGTCAGTTACAAAAAACTGAAACTGCGTAGGTACTTCACCAGTAAGCTCAGCTACCACGCCTGTATATCCTTCGGGGGTTAAGAGCACGACTTCCTCTATCCCATAAGCTTTGACTTGATGTTGGGAAGTTAGACGAAAAGCATCACTGGATAATTGTCTGAAATTGACTTTATCCCCGTCGATTCGTTTATAAGTCAAATGCACTTTTGCACCAAAATCAGAATAGTTCAAATTGATCCAGGCTTCTTCTTCTATATTGAAAGAATCAGCTTCCACTTTCGAGTAACTTGAATAATCGATTTGATAAGGGTATCCCTCGGACAATCTCTCGAAAGAATGAGCTGGTAAATCAATACGGTTATAGCCGGGCGGTTTTGGTAAATAGGTCTCTCCACAACCAACTATAGCAAGCAAGAGCAAACTGATCCAAAAATTTTTTCTCATGGTTTAAAATTAGACAAAGTGTTTGATTTGGTTTGGGAATACCTGAAATTTAAACAAATAACCAATCTTTATACAGATGAAAAAAGCACTACAACCCCTTCTTTGCGGCAGCTTGATAGTTGCCCTTTTTATGATGGCATCTACTTCAGTTTCAGGCCAAACCACCAAAGCTGAATTTATGAGCAAGTGGAAAAACAGTAAACAATTCACGATAGACGTGCTGAATAAAATGCCTGATTCGGGCATGGATTACAAAACCGATCCAGCGGCCATGTCATTCAAAGAGCAGATCCATCACATTGGAAATGCAATTGTGGGAATTTCACAAGGATTCTTAAAAGGCGGAGATCCGGGATTTACTATTGATCTGGCTACTGCTTCTAAAGCTGATTTGGCTGACTATGTAGCAAAATGCTACGATTATGGCACGTCTACTATGGAAGCCCTTTCGGATGCAGATGCAGGGGAGAGTATTGAAGTATTTGGGACTAATGTAACTAGACGTCAGGTAATGGCTTTGCTCATGGATCATTCTACTCACCATAGAGGTTCAGCTATTGCCTACCTAAGGGTTGAAGGCGTTGAGCCCCCTGCATTCGTAGGTTTCTAAGAAAAAGTAAATACGCGAAAAAAAAACCGGCGATGAGATCAATCATTACCGGTTTTACGCGTTTTTTTACTCTCTGATCCAAGCAACCTTTTCATTCAAACTTTCTCTTTTGCCCTCTGGCCAAGCATCAGATGCTGGCTTTGCCACATAGAAAAAACCCATCAACGTGTCTTCCCCTTCTAATCCAAAGTCCTCCCTGGCTTCTTGCCAGAAAGTAGGCCCACCCGTCCCCCAATACGCGGCTAATCCATGAGCAGAAGCAGTCAGATACATATTCTGCACTGCCATAGATACTGCGGCGATCTCCTCCATCAATGGAATGCCCGCAGATCTTTTTAAAATGATAGCGATCATATGCGATGCTTTCAGGGGTTGCTGCTTAAACTTCTCATACGTAGCTTCCAGAAAGGGAGTGCCGTTCTTCTCCGCACGTAGCTTATACAGGTCAGCCTGATAGTCCGCAAATTTCTTCAGTCCATTACCTGTGTACACAATAAATCTCCATGGCTGAGTCATTTTATGTGTTGGTGCCCAGCGTGCATTTTCCAACATCTCTTCGATGACGGAATCTTCCACAGGGTCATTTTCTTTAAATTGCGCTGCGAACATGGATCTGCGTCCACGTATAATTTTATTTACTTCTTCGACGTTGAAATCGGGCTTTTGCATAAAAAGGAATAGTATTTAATTAGTGTATTGAATGTGATTAAGGATTATTAATCAACAAAAGTTTCCTCAATCTCAGATTTACATTTTCCAAAAAACATTAAACCTTTACTCGAGTTTTCCTTCTAATAGCTGCTTTCTCAACATAGGATCAAATTTCTCAATTGCATACCTCAATGCAGTTCGGGGCATAGTTGTATAATGTTTTTCCAAAAATCCCATTTCCACTTCAAAATCCTTATTTCCAACTTCTCTCAGCATCCAGCCCACAGCTTTATGAATTAAGTCATGAGGGTGAGAGATCAGCTTTTCAGCCAAAGCCAACGCCTCATTATAAAATCCTTTTTTGATCCAATAATAAGAACTGATCATGGCCACCCGCTGCCTCCAAAGGTGATCTGTTTCTGCCAATTGGAAGAAAATATCCTTCTCGCGATGCAAATAAAAATGCCCCAGAATATGATGGCAAGAACTGTCTACAAGATCCCAGTTATTCACGTAATCAAGCTGGGATAAATAGAAATCCACTAGCTTTTTTCGCTCTAAATCATTTTTTGATTTTTGGTAGCGGTATACGAGAATATAAATAGCAGTGAGCCTTACCTCATGATATACATCATGAAAAAGCTCCTCTACCTCATCAAGATCAATCTCCTTGAAAACTGTTTTTGCCAATTTCCTTTGCTGCGGAACTGTGACTCCAAGAAATTGGTCTCCCTCGCCATATTCCCCTGGGCCTGCTTTAAAAAAACGCGGAAAAAATACCGCTTTCTCCGGAATAGCCTTATCTATAAGTGACGCTTTGATTTGCTCAGTTAATAAACTCATAGATAAAAGTAAAAAGTCTATCCTTTTTTCCTAAAAATCATCTCCTCCAAAATCATCTCCCCCTTCTCTTCTGCTGTTATTCTCACCATTTTTTTCTTTAAACCCTCCAAATCGATAGGTAAATGATAGGGTTCCAACCCTGGACTCACGCTGAAACACACGCTCTTCGTCAAATCGTGGATTGCTCGTGGTGATCCGGAATTTACGGGTGTTTGAAATATCGCTTACACTGAGCGCTACCGTGCCTTTTCCTTTGAAGAGATCTTTGCGGATCCCTAGATTCATGCTGAACTGGGGTTCAATCTGGCCCTGTGGGAGCACGATAGGACCACGGTAATTACCCTGAGCTTGGACGCTAAACCAATTTGGGATCAGCCAATTTGCCAACAAGTTAAGTGTCCAGCTAAAATTTTCATTGCTGAAATCTTCTTCAATATTCTCCGCATTAATTTTAGAATAGAAAAGATTGCCTGTCAAAGTCGCATCCAAATTTTTGAAAATCTGAATCTGATTGATCAGTTCAACCCCCGTACTCGCCCGGGTATCTGCATTTTCACGACTCTGTATGGCCACATTGTCGTCAGTCAGCATTGTGATCCGCGTCTCTACATCCGTGCTATAGCGATGATACACTGTAGCATTCAGCAGGTATCTTTCCCAACCTTTCATGTATCCGATTTCATAGCTGTCTGTGAATTCGGGTTGCAGATAAGGATTACCTATACTGAAATTATACTGATCACGCACCCGGTAAATCGGTGCAAGATCCCAAATACTCGGTCTGGAAATTCTCCTGGTATAGTTGAGGGTAAGCTCATTTTCCGGTGCGATAGTGTAGGAGAAAAATGCACTTGGAAAAAGGTTAAAATAATCATTTGGAATACTTTCCTCATTTCGGACAGTTTCTCCCAATGTCTCTGTGTATTCACCTCTCAGTCCCAATTGATAGCCAAACTTGCCTATGGTATTTTTATAGGTAAAATAAGCAGCATAAACACGCTCATCGAAATCAAACGTATCCGAGAGAGAATCAACTTCCTCCGGAATAAAATCAGTGAATTCATCTCCCTGAGCAAATTCCTGGCTCCATTGCCAATTGCCTAATGTAGCCTTTAAACCGGTTTCAATGGAACTACCGTTTTGATGTGGTTTCTCATAATCTACTTGAGCTACATAAAGGTTGCTGGATCTCGGTCTATCATTTGTCTGAATCAGTCGCTTGGTAGGATCCGAAGTACCTCTTTGGTCAAAATATTCCTGATTGGAATGATCTTTCTGCTCCCTCTCGTCGTAGGAGTATGAAAGTGTAGCGTAGAGCTTTTGCCCTAACGAATCAATGTCCCAGGTATAATTAATCCCTCCTTCATAGTTTGCGCTGTTGCTCCATTCCTCATTTACACGCATGAAACTGGAATCCACCGCACCCGCACTGCTCAGGTTCAACTGGGTGACATCAGCATATTCGATCTCATCGTCAAAATTTCCCTGAAAATAAATCCCCAGCAATCCTCTATCAGAAACATTATAATCTACCCCCGTTCGGATTAGGTGGGTTTTTTCTACTTCATAGCCATCCTGAACTTGTTCAAGTCTTGGAGAAAACCCATTTAGGTAATTATTTCTACTTCCTTCACCATTTTCAAGCTGCCGTCTGTCTTGCCAATTATATGACGCGTAAAAATTAGCTTTTTCAGTACCATAATTGAGGTTAAGCCCAGCTTGATATTTCTCCCGGGTGCCAATGGAGGCATTTACCTGACCATTGAATCCGGTTTGTTCATTTTTCTTCAAGATGATATTAATAATCCCACCGACACCTGTCGCATCGTAGCGCGAGGAAGGATTGGTGATCAGCTCTACAGATTTGATACTATTTGCAGGGAACTGGGCAAGGATACTTTCTGCATCGTCTCCTGAAAGATTAGACGGTCGTCCGTTGATATAAATCAGGATATTTCCACTACCTCGCATGGTAATCCCTCCCTCATCGTCCACCTGTATGGATGGTAAGGTACTCAGTAGCTGTGAAGCTGTCTGTCCTTCTGCCACGATGCTGTTTTCAACATTGTAGGTTCTCTTATCTATGTCTGATTCAAACATGGAAGTGATACCTTCTACTATCACCTCATCCAAATTCTGGGCATCTTCCTCCAGCGTTATAGTACCCAGATTCACCGAGTTTCTAGTTGAGGTGAGGGTGATTTTTTCATAAAATTCCAAATAGCCAATGAAACCAACTCTCAAAATGTAATTTCCCGCAGTGGCAGAAAACTCAAAACCTCCATCTAGGTCACTCATACCTCCGCTCACTACTACCGAGTCGCTCGGATGCAGCAATGCGATGTTTGCAAACTCCAGCGCAGTCTCACGCTTGCCATCCATGACCTTGCCCTTTACCTTAATTTCCTGGGCAAAAAGATCAATCGATGGCAGGGTGAATAATATCACCAATACAAAAAGGAGGTATTTTTTCATGGTTATAGCTGGTCTAAGGGCTTTTCAAAAATCACAAAAAAATGCAACTTGCATTTAACTAATTAAATACCAATTCATTACATTTTAATCTCATATTATAAACCCATAAAAATGTCTAAGGTTTAGCTTTTCGTTTAATACTTTACTTAAGAATAAAAAGCTTGATGATTTGGCAATAAGCTATATTCGGATTGACACGCAGTTATTCAAATATAAATTTGTGCAATTTTCCTGCAATACAATTATTTACTTATCTCAAAATCAGCCTTATACCTCCTGCAACTGACCGACAAGGAAACTACTATTTTTATATCTTTAGAAACCGGCGACTTGATAGCAGTATTGGATAACAATGAAGAATTATAGCTAGGGCTTGCAAGAACTAATAAATAATTTTCTGAAAAATCGAGCACGACACACGTGCTACAACAGGGGTATGATATCCATCTGGCGAGCTAATCCCGAATGGTAATCGGGATTAGGTATTTGGCCGAAACATTCGGATGCAAGTACGTTGAGGACTACCTTTCAACGGATGTAAACAGGAGTTGAATTGAATATTGCGGACGATGGAAGTAGATTTGATTTCCCCGAAAAGCTGAACTACTTTCAAAACCTAAGTGTAAAGTCCTGAAAGAAAGGATGGTTTCCATTCCGGGAAGCATGAAAGTAACCAGTGAAAAGGTATAGGGACTAATTTAAGATTTATGGTCTATGTCTAATCAAAAACCAACAGTCATCATAGCAGATGATCATCCAATTTTAGTAAAGGGATTGTACGATTTCCTTAGTGAAAGTGGATTTGACGTCGTTGGCATTGCTCAAGACGGTCAGACTGCGCTCGACCAAATTATAAGATTCAAACCTCAACTTGCTATTTTGGATATGGAAATGCCTAATAAAACCGGACTGGAAATAGCTTCAGAATGTAAAAAATTAGAAATCCATACCAAAGTAATTCTACTCACACTTCATAAAGAACTTTATCTCTATCATCAGGCAAAGCAATTGAACCTTTCCGGGTATATCCTAAAGGAATCTGTCCTAGAGGATCTTTCAAAAGCGATCTCTATAATTTTGGGAGGAGGGCAATTCTTTAGTGAGAAAATTTTTGAAGGGATGAAAGAAAGCAAGTTTCAATTGAATGAAAATGCATTAACATCTTCAGAGATAAAAATTCTCAGGTATATAGCGGAAGGATTTTCTACCAAGGATATTGCAAAAAACCTTTATATCTCCGAGCGTACTGTTGACAAGCACAGAAGCAATATGATTAACAAGCTACAATTAGAGAAAAAGCATAATTCCTTGCTGATATGGGCTCAAAAAAATCGAGATATTATAGATTAACCGAAGTTCTCAGTATTTCAAGAAAAAATACGTGTTTCTACGTATTGAGCATTCTTGTGTTAATCGCTAAGTTTGATTAATAATTTCAACAAACCAATTTTTTGTACTATGCAGATATATAGCATACTAGGGGATTTCAAAGTAATCCAAACCATAAAAAATCGTGATGAACTCCTTATCCTTGGTACTTATAAAGACTTGGGGCGAGTTTTTGATAGCAATAGGATTTTTCTTTTCAATCCAAGTGAATCACTTTTCGGAATCTACCTCTGTAAACAAGAGTGTGCTGAATTCATGAACAACATAATTCAGGATATTGATTACCATGAATGGGAGGGGCTTAAAATTGAAAAATCCGCCTATAAAAATCAAATCCAGGCATAAGGGGTGATATTACTCAACAATAAACTTCTAAGGCTAAGCGGATCATACGATCTATTGTTTTTTCAGCTTCTTTATCAAACTCCCCGCTGGGACGGTTTGCTACAATTGCATTGAGGCTTAGCATCCGGTGATTCAAAAGTTGCCCCATAGCATAATAACCAGCCGTCTCCATTTCGAAATTAGTCATCTTCAGTCCATTTACTTCCAGGTCGGCCAAACGCTCTATCATATTTTCCAACTTCGGCTTAAGTCTAATTTCTCTGCCCTGAGGAGCATAAAAACCGGGAGCTGTAAGTGTAACTCCACGATAAAATCCTGCGGGCAATTTTTGTAACAACTTAGACGAGGCTGAAGCTTGGTAAGGCAAAAAGGTAAGATCAAGTGTTTGCTGTACCAGATAAGACCAGTTTTGACTTCCTTCAAGTTTTGGATAAAATTGCATCAACGTATCTACCCCTACAGCTATCTCCGAAGCCAAAATACTTCCTATGGGCAGATCTGCCTGCATACTCCCAGAAGTACCTAAGCGGATAATTTCCAAGCTTTTTTGGGCGGGTTTCACAGTATGTGTCTTAAGATCCACATTGACCAAAGAATCCAATTCAGTCATCAAAATCTCAACATTATCAGTTCCCATACCAGTACTCATCACTGTGACCCGCTTGCCCTGGATTCTACCCGTGTGGGTTAAGAACTCCCGCTTACTTACTTTGAAATCTACCTGATCAAAGTATTTGGAAACAAGGGGAACCCGGTCTGGGTCACCCACAGTAAAAACAAGAGAAGCCAGATCCTCTGGCTTCAAATGCAAATGATAAATGCTTCCATCAGCATTCAATATCAATTCGGATTCTGGAATTTGTCTGCTCACCCTACAAGTTACGCATTTGATTGCTCTTTGACTTTACGGTTCAGTCCTTTGTACGGATTGTATCCGTTAGTGTTTTTCTGGTAATAGCCTGTACCGTCATATGTTCTTTTTTCCGGGTTTTCCTTGCATTCGGTAGAGCAAGTACCTTCCATTTGCCAGCCACATGCTTCACACATAGGAACATGAGCGTTGCAGGTTTGATTGGCGCAGTTTACCATACGATCCGAAGGCGTGCCACAAACATGACAGGCAGATACAATCTTCGGATTCACGGTATTCACATCTACAGCAATTCTATTGTCGAATACATAGCATTTCCCTTCGAAGTCCTCGCCGCCAGCTTCCATTCCGTACTTGATGATGCCCCCATGAAGCTGGTATACATCTTCAAAACCTTGCTCCAGAAGGAATGCAGAAGCTTTTTCGCACTTGATTCCACCTGTGCAGTAGGTCAAAACTTTCTTGTTTTTCAGATGCTCCAGCTCTTTGACTTTCTCAGGAAAATCCCGGAAGTTGTCGATATCAAGCGTCAATGCATTTTTGAAACGCCCCAGTTCATGCTCATAATTAGAGCGAACATCCAAGATCACAACATCTTCCTGATCCTTCAATTTCTTGAATTCCTCCGGGTCTAAATGCTTGCCTGTTTTCACATTGGGGTCGAGATGTCTCAGCGCGCTATGGACAATCTCAGGTTTGTAACGCACATGGATTTTGGTAAATGCATGCTTGTCGTGAGCGTCGATTTTGAACTCTGTTTTTGCAAAACGTGGATCTGCATGGATAAAAGCCATGTACTTTTCACAGTCTTCTACCAACCCAGAAACAGTACCATTTAGCCCTTCGTCAGAGATGATTATACGTCCTCGGATATTGTTTTCAATACAGAACAGGTGATGCTGCTCACGATATTCCTCAGGATTCTCAATCCTGGCGTAGCAGTAATAAAGGAGGATTTGATAAGTAGTGTCTTCCATAACTGTTGCCCTGTTGCGGCAGGGTGTTTTAGGATTTATAAGTTGAAATTTGAAATTAGGAACTTCTAATTTATTTAACTTTTGCTGCTGGATTTCCAAACACAGTTTCGTTTGCCCCCACAGTAGCAATCACTACTGATCCAGCGCCAACTCGGGCATTTTTACCAATCGTGACTCCAGAGATAATAGTTGCTCCAGAACCGATGAAAGCCCCTTCTTCAATAGTCACTTCAGAATTGATCACAGTGCCAGCTCCAATTTGCACAAAATTTCCCACCTTGGCTTTATGCTCAATGATCGCAGCGGAATTAATAATACAGTGACTCCCTATCTCCGCTCCGGCGCCAATATTTACATTGGCATTGATAAAATTACCATGACCAATTATAGCATCCGTAGAAATGTAGGACCGCTGATGGATCGCATTCACTGGCTGCACCTTTCGACGATCATTCAATAGCTCCACCAAGAATTTCCGGTATTTTGGATTCTCTTCCGCTACAAACGCTTCGGTTTTTTGACCGATCAATTTCAGGAATCCATCATCCTCAGGATTTCCAAGTACAGATACTGTGTTGATTTCTGTTCCGTGGATTTTTTCGTCTTCATCTAAGAATCCAAAAACAACCACATTGTTACTGTTGAATATCTCAAGCGCGGAATGTGCGATGCCTTTTGCACCAAAAATTATAACTGGTTTTTCCATAGTTTTCTGCAATTCAGGGTGCAAAAATACAGGAATTCACTGGCTTACCCAAAAATCATTTGGATTCTGATTTGCAATGATTGGGGCCATTTTAAACTGCATACATTTCCTTGGCTGGCAATAATTATTAAAAAGTCCTATCATTCCCTGCCAATCAAATGCATTACCGCATGCCGACCATGTGTTTGGGATTGCCGGATGATGTGGTTGTATTCTGACACTTACTACAGAAGATCAAAACACCTTTCTTTCCTGTCTGCCTCCTCGAAATGTCGTCCGCATGCAAACCAAAGTGGGATCACACAGTTAATCACCACTACAAATCCCTAAAGTCTGGTCCTTCGCTTTCAGTATATAATCCTACCTGGATTAGTTTCAATTCATCGCAGATCCTGGTGCAAAGTTAGACCTTCTGGAAACACTCGCACTTACATACGAGCTGTAAAAAATCTTCTTTGAAGATCATAAAAACATAGATTAAAAACCAACAGAATTCAACCAAAAGCTGAAAATTAAAAAAATCGGAAACCCTAACTTTCATACTATTACAAATATCGCTGCATTAGTTAGAGGTATGTTTCAAGCAATACAGTCATTTCCTTTTGCAATTTCTCCGCTTCTTGTCTAGCCACTTTTGAAAAGTCTTTTTCTCCAGAAGCATATATAATTCCTCTACTGGAGTTTACCAAAAGCCCGCAACTGGAATTCATTCCATACTTAGCAACCTCCTCCAGACTCCCACCCTGTGCCCCCACACCAGGAACCAGAAAGAAATTATCCGGCACCACCTTTCTCACATCAGCTATTAATTCTCCCCGCGTAGCGCCGACCACATACATCAGATTTTCGGCATTACCCCATTCCAGGCTTTTTTCCAATACCGATTGGTAGAGTGGTTTGCCATTTTCATCCTTGATTAGCTGGAAGTCCATTGAGCCAACGTTAGAAGTTAAGGCCAAAAGTATCACCCACTTCTTCTCAAACTCCAAAAATGGCGTTACACTGTCTACCCCCATGTAAGGGGCTACTGTCACAGAATCGAAGTCCATTTTTTCGAAAAACGCTTTGGCGTAAAGCAAAGAAGTATTTCCTATATCGCCACGCTTTGCATCGGCAATCGTGAAAATTTCCTTCGGTATTATTTCCAACACTCTCTGCAGCGTTACCCACCCCTGTGGCCCCAACGCTTCAAAGAAAGCAATATTTGGCTTGTATGCTACTGCATAATCCGCCGTCTCCTCCACGATCTGCCTGCAAAAGCTAAAAATTGGGTCTGCTTCCTGCATTAAATGCGTAGGGATTTTTGCCAAATCTGGATCTAGACCGACACATAGAAAGGATGATTTTTGTTGGATCTGGGAAAAAAGCTCGGCTCTGGTCATAGATTTAAGGATTTTAGCAAAGGTAGGAAATCAGTTTTTAAAGGAACACCTACAACCATTTCTTCCTTGAAATTTTAAAGTGACATATTAAAACTTCAAGAAAGACTTTTTATATTATTTTGTTGAAAACAAGCTATTTACTTTTCATCAAAATTAATTGAAATCATTGATCCCATAAGGGAAACCATTGCTGTGATCAAGAAAAATATCAAACTGAAAGCGACTGCGCTGGCTTCATCTATTCCTGCATAAGTGTGTGCATAGACAAACACAAGTTCACGCGCCCCCACCCCACCAATGGTGAGGGGCAAAACTGCCACGATAGAGGAAAGTAAAAAAACCAGTTGATAGGCAAGAAAATTCTCAGTGACGCCAAGGCTTTTCAATATAAACCAGGCACATATCAGCTGAGCCACTTGACCAACCATCGACCAGCCATTGGCTTTCCAAAAAGAGGGCAGAAATGCTTTAAACATCAGCTTTTGCATAAACCAAAAAGCCGGAAACACGAGCAATATTGCTATTCCCACCAGCAATTCCCAAGAAATCAAGGGAGCAAAAGGCAAGTTCAAATCCACAGAAAGCATCAATACGAGCAATAGGGAAACTATCGCTACCAACCCGCCCAATCGATCTAAAAGTGATGTTTGAACCAGAGACTTGACAGGAATCTGGTAATGCTTGTTCAGCAGATAGACTTTGTATCCGTCTCCTCCGATTCCCCCTGGAAGAAACAGATTATAAAACATTCCTATCAGATAAAGCTTGATGTTAAGCTTTTCCGAAATTTCCAGGTTGATATTTTTGAAATAGAGGTTTAACCGAAAGGCAGTAAACAGCTTGCTCAATACAAAAGTCAAAATAGCAGGGATTAGCCAAAGCCAATGGATGGTCCTGGTGATTTGCCAGAGTTGGTCTGTATCTATTTTTTGGAAAACCAGAAAAAGCGCCAAACCGGTTAAAACCAGTTTAAGTACAGTTGTTAATTTTTTCTTGAGAGAATGCGCTGTTTTCGTCAAAATTCAGCTGCTAGTTAGAATCCAACTTATGATTTGAAATTAGCCGAAAATCCCCTTTAGCTTCTTGGATCCCTTGGTACACGGATCTAATCGTATACGTCTTCTTATTCTGCGATTCAAAATAAGTACGGACAATTATTTCCGCAATAATACCCGTAGTAACAAACTGAATACCCCCAAGAACCAGAATAAAACCAAGAATCATAAGTGGTCTTCCCCAAATATCCTCTCCCAAAATTTTTAAAATCAATAAATAGAAGTTGATCACTATGCCGATAAGAAAAGCTATCAGGCCGATTCCGCCAAACAAGTGGATTGGGCGCTGAAAATACTTTTGAAAAAAAAGCATCAATATCAAATCCGACATCACTTTGAAGGTTCGGCTCAGTCCATACTTAGACTCACCGTGGATTCTCGGATGATGTTTCACATCCATTTCAGTCATTTTGGCGCCTTGCTGCTTAGCCAAAACCGGGATGAAACGATGAAGCTCACCATAAAGTCCCATACCCTGTGCTATCTCCGCCTTGTAGATACGAAGTGTACACCCGTAATCGTTCAAATATACTTTGGTGCTGTTCCGTATTACCCAATTAGCGATTTTACTCGGTATTTTGCGTAGTACAAAACCGTCCTTTCTATTGGCCCTGCGACCTGCTACTACGTCCCATTCCTCATCCATTGCTTTTTTCAGCATGACAGGAATATCGGTCGGGTCATTCTGCAGATCACCATCCATAGTTGCGATATATTCGCCAATTGCCATGTCGATTCCTGCTGCCAGTGCCGTAGTCTGTCCAAAATTTCTATTAAAAATAATCAGCTTGGTTCGGCTATTAGCGTATTTTTTCACCTCCACTACCGTATTGTCTGTAGAACCATCTTCGATTAAAATCACTTCATAATCAATCTCTTCTAAAGCGGAGTAAGTAGCTTCCAGAAGAGGTTTAATATTATCCTCCTCGTTATAAACAGTGATTACTACGGAAATCAGGGGCTTGGACATGCGATAAAATTTCGTCAAAAATACGGGAAAATACTTCTAGGGACAAAAAAGCTTGAAATGGCTTTCGGAAGCCAACGAAAATTTGGTGTGACAAAGTTCAATCGGCTTATCTTTGCGACATGTCTTTAGTTGCTTCCAAAAACACTCAAATTAGCCCTTGGGTACTCATGCTTGCTTTTGCCGTCTTAGTTGGGCCATTTGCATTAAGTTTTCACATGCATTATCCAGATGAGATGTATTACACGGATGCCTCTGTAAAAATGCTGCAAAATGGAGATTATCTTACTACATACCTTGGAAGCGGGGAATTGAGATTTAAGAAACCCATAGGTACTTACTGGACAGTTTTGGCAGGATTCAAGCTATTTGGAGTAACACCTTTCGCGTCTAGATTTTTCTTCCTGATAGCTGGAGCATTGACTATTGGATTTACCTACTGGACAGCAATAGTTTTAGCTGGAGATAAGAAAATAGCTGGGATTTCTGCGTTGATCATGGCGTCGAATCCCGTATTGATCTTCAGTGCCACCAGATCCATTCCAGATGTGCTACTAGTCTTGACTATGAGTGCGAGCGCCGTGGGTTTTGCAGGTCTGATCAGATTTGGTGATGTTACGCCCAAAAAGTACCTGTGGATTCTATACATCAGTTTGGCCTTGGCCTTTGAGGTAAAAGGCCTCCCGGCAGCTGCCCTTGGAGGCATTGGTTTGATTTATTTACTGGTTAACCCATGGAAGAGAATCTCTTTGAGGACCCTTTTCCATCTTCCAGCCATTCTAGTTGCTGCAGTGATCGCTTTGTTTTGGTTTGCAGCAATGTGGAAAATCCACGGGCCAACTTACCTCGATAGTTTTTTGGAAGACCAAGTCGGTACGCGTGTGGCATCACGCTATTTACTCATCTTTCAAAATGGATTTTTGGCATTTGGTATCCTGATTCTGATTTTTCTCCCCTGGGTACTTTTTGCTGTATCAAAAGCCAAAAATTCTATCTTAAAAGTCAGAAAGGAAGACCCTACTTTCTTTTGGTTTGCAATTCTTTGGGGGCTGGCGATACTGGGAATGGGCGCTATGACCAGTAAATTCTATGAGCGCTACCTACTTCCGGTGGCTCCGGTATTGGCTATCTTATTAGCATGGATCCTGGTCCGGGCAGAATTTGAAGGTAAAAGAATGGGCTTAATAATCACCAGCTGGTTTTTCATTCTCCTAAACTCTATCCTTTTTCTTTTTTGTCTTTGGCTGAACAGCAATTTAGGAGCCCCTGTGCTGATCTGGATCCAACTTATCATCGCTCTTCTGATTCTACTTTACCTTATAAGACTAACTACAAAGAGCATAAAGCTCCCTAAGGCGATTACTTATGGGTTCTTGCTACTTTTTTTCCTCATTTCCACCGGTACCTACCAGATTTCACTTCCAGATCAAGGCCAGCAAATCAAGGCTTTTGCTGTACAGGAAAAGATCGATGCAAGTGAAAAAATTGGGTTTATAGGTAATCTTCATACCAGTAGTAAAATCAGAATTGCTTTGGGCACAGGTTTCCAGATGATAGACCTTTCTCGCTATGAGTTCAGGGATCAAATCGGAACATACGATCAACTGATTATAGAAGATAAATACCTGGATTCAATCGACGCGTCTGGCTTTCAAAAGAAAGTTGCTTCGCTAAACTGGGCTTCACGTGTTATTCCGGAGTTATTGAAAAACGCTGGAAACCCAGATTTCGAACAGATCTTGGAGGAAAAAGGACAGAAATATTTTTGGCTGCAAAGAATCTCAGAGAAGAATTAAAAGGTGTCAGGCAGATAGGGCTTGAACTGCTGCAACTCCCTCCAGACCTGGATTTTCGCTACTCTGAGCGATCCTTCCCGAAAAGTAACCGGCATCTCTTCTTCGTACATCAATTCCGCGAAACTTGCAAATTCTCCTGGAGAATCAAAGTTCCAGCTGACGAAAATACCAACCGCTTGCTTTCCGACAAACTGCTCCAGACCTGGCCAGAGGTCAAATTGATTTTTCCTGGCTCCCATATTCAGCATGTAGGTTTGCGGATGGTCTGGCAAGTAAAACGAAAGTTCAGAAGCCATGTGGTAGGTTTCCGAAAACACAAACGCTTCCTTTACATTCAGACTATCCTGAAGCGAATGTAGCCTCTTTGCCAACGGCTCGTAACCGGTCATTCTCCTAAAAGCTGATTTTTCCACCTTCTTGATAGGCGTGATACTTTTGAGAAAAGTGAGATCCGGAAGTATAAACAGCAAGGGCAAACCTATACTTAGCCCAATTCCCCAATTTCTTACTTTTTGCCATGCCAGGCTCTGTCTGCAAACCCAATCTGCTAGAAGAATAGCCAGAGTACTGTAAGCAAATACTGGCCAATTCACTTCAATGGATGTAAAGAAGCTCAAAACTGCAAATCCAGCCCAAGACAATACCGGAGCGAGAAGGAGGTAAATGGATTTTTGGTTGCCGAAAAATTTGGGTCGCAGTAAAAACCCTATAAAAAGCGGTAGTAAAAACACAGAAACCATGGCGAGCTGGCCTCCTAAATATTCCAGAAATTGCTTAATTGCTTTGCCAAAATCATATGCAGAAGCTTCTCCTCCACCTCCACCACTCAGCGCCGCCAAATGCTTAAATGTATAAAAATCATTTTGCCAGTTCCAGATAAGCATAGGAGCAAAACCAATAAGGCTGATTAGAAAATAGATCAGAAAATGACGCTCCTGGCCCTTCCATATTTTGGAATATACCAAGAAAATGAAGAGAAAGGGAAACATAAGGATCATTACCATCTTGGCCATCAAACCTATTGCAGTAGCCAAACCAGCCCAAATCCAACAACTTAAATTCCGCTCATGAATACCGCGATAGGCAAAATACACAGCTAAAATCCAAAAAAAAGAAAGTGAGCTGTCTGTCATGTGAAATGTAGAAGCCATCCACCACATCGGCATTGCCTGGAGAATCATTGCTGCCCAAAACCCCACCTTAAGAGAATAAAGATGACGACCCAATAGGAAAATTACATAAGACATCCCCACTCCCAGCAGTATTGCATTGATCCGCACACCAAGCTCCGTATTCCCCAAAATAGCGGTGGAAACATAATTAAGCACTGCAACTAGCGGTGGCTTGGAGTAATAATGCCAAGCCATATTCTGAGACCAAAGCCAATATTGCGCTTCCTCCGTGAAAAGGTCTATTTCAGGTCTCAGCGTAAAAAGAACTTTGGCAATGCCCAGGGCAATTGTAACCAACCAAAAGTATAGGGTGTATTTAGGGGGCTTTTGCATAGATGGAGTGATCAAAAAAAAAGCACCTCCCATATTCTGAGAGGTGCTACAAAATTACTATCCTAATCGGTTACTGTTTAGCCAGCACGACTTTTTCTTTGTGTTTTTTAATCTGCCTTCTCAATCCTTCGATGGCATCATCAGAAGCCGCCTCGAATGAATCGGACTGGTTTTTGGCAAAGAACTGCTTCCCGGGCACATTCATTTTGATTTCTACAATTTTATTTGCGTTGTTGTCGTTTTTGTCGAGTCTCAAAAAAACCTCTCCGTCTATGATTTGGTCATAGTATGTATCCAGTTTGTCAGCTTTTTTCTGAATAAAGTCGATAAGTTTTCGATCGGCGTCAAAATGGATGGAGTGCATCTGCAGTTTCATATTGATTTGCATTTAGTAGTGAACAAATAATTTATTTATGCTTTGGGATGTGCCTGTTCGAACACAGCCTTAAGTTTTTCCATGGAATTGTGCGTATACACCTGTGTTGCGGCTAAGCTTGAATGACCGAGCAAGTCTTTTACCGCATTCAAATCTGCGCCTTTGTTGAGAAGATGAGTAGCAAAAGTGTGTCTCAGCACATGTGGACTGCGCTTTGATGTCTGCGCAAAAAGATCTAGGTAGTGCCTGACGATGCGAAAAATCATCATAGGGTAACTTTGCTTTTGTTGATTGCTGACAATAAAATACTCACTTTGACCTACTTTAGAAAATGTTTCCTCAAATACTTTTTTGTACAGCAAAATATTCTGTTTTAAGCCTTTTGTTATAGGAATTATTCTTTCCTTTTTCCTCTTTCCAAGCACTTTTACTGAATCCTCGATCAAATTAATATCTGACCATTGTAACCCTACCAACTCAGAAAGCCGGACTCCGGTGAGGTAAAGAAACTCCATCACCATTTTGTCCCGCTGCCCTTCAAAAGTAGGTTCGTAAACGCTTTCATTTAGAACGGCGAGAATCGTCTCTTCCTGTACAAATTCAGGTAGTTTTTTAGGATTTTTAAGACCTTTTAACTTATACGTTGGATCCTTGGAAATGATTCTAGTCCTAAGCAAAAACTTATAATACGATCTCAGAGTGGCTATTTTACGGTTAACTGAAGTAGTGCTCAACCCGCTATCTACCAGATCGATCACCCATGCCCTAAGCTCTGGATGTTGTGCTTCAGAAATTTCATTTAGGTCGAAAGAAAGCTCAACAAACTCTTCTAATTGCCTTAGGTCCCTGCGATAGGCATCTACCGTATGTGGGCTGGCCCTTTTTTCAAACTCCAAATAATTGATGAAAGAATCGATCATATGTCACGTAACTCAGAAGATAAGTTAGGAGAAAAAAAATGAATAATTGCTGACCAAAATCACAAAAGGACATAAAAAAACGCACTTGCCTGATGACAAGTGCGTTTGCTATCGGAAGATCAAAACTGATTACTTCGCTGCCTCTTCTTGAAGATGCTGCTTATAAGCTGCTTTGATTACTTGTGCTCTTCTTTTGATGGAAGGCTTAGTGAAAGCTTGTCTCGCACGAAGTTCACGGACTGCACCAGTCTTGTCAAACTTCTTTTTGAAACGCTTTAGCGCTTTCTCGATTGATTCGTTCTCTTTTACGTTAACTATGATCATATCTATACACCCCCTTTCGTGGCTGCAAAGGTAGGGAATATATTTTTCAGATCAACATTAGAATTCAAATTTGTGCTAAACGCCCTCTAGTCTCTTTTAACGGACGAAATGATTTTAACCTTTTAGTGGGATTTTGTCCGGACAAACCTTATTCAGCTCGGCAATAAAATATTTTGACCAATCATCGTATTTTCTAGTTGAAAACTGAGGCTTCTTTAGGTGATTGCCGAGAGTAAAATACTTTTTACAAAATCTTCTACCCATGAAAATTATAGGCAACAAGCCTAGCCTCTTTTGGATCTGGTTAATTCTTAGCTTTGCCTGCAGTCACACTCCCTCAGAGCCAATAGAATTTTCCATTTCTCAAGGAGTTCTAAACAACATGGACTTTGCTTCTCTGGGAATCCAAACAGGACAGCAGCTTCCAGACATCCTCTTTTACAACTTAAGTGGTGAAAAATTTACAATAACACGCCATGCTCCAAAACTATTAATATCAGGCAGCTATACCTGCGATATTACACGAAGCAAATTGCAGGCTATTGATTCGCTATATGAAAAGTATAAAGACAAAGTTGATATCTATCTGGTAAACACACTAGAAGCTCATCCACAGAATTCCTCCAGCCCATATTCCCTTGATGAAGAGCCTTGGCTTGCTAAAGACAACATCATGTCTGGAATATCCGCTGAGCAGCCTACAACGATAGAAGGACGGGTAGATCTGGCGGAAAAATGGATAAAGGAGACTGGCATTCAAACACCCATAATTCTAGATGGCCCAAAAAACGGATTTTGGAATCAGGTGGGTCAAGCACCTAATATGGCAATCTTGGTTTCAACAGATGGTGAGGTACTCTTGAAGCAACCTTGGTTTGATAAGGATGAAATGGAAGACGCAATCGATAACCAATTGCAGCATTTGAAAGCAGATTAGCGGTCAGCAATTACACGCATCCGCTTACTTTTTACGAGTGAATTACCCACCCACGGCAGAGCCGATGGGTTGGGCTTCGGGGGTCATAGACTCGCCCAATGGCAACGCCTCATCCCGTTTTTGTTTTGCGTCCGACTGCATCCCGCAACCAGACAATACCTTTATACCTTGGGTTAAGATGTTCTTTGCCGCATTGACATCCCTATCATGAATCTCACCACAAGATCCACAGACCCACGCCCTTATGGAAAGGGTTAAGTCTTGTTTTATCCATCCACAGGTTGAACAGCTTTTGCTTGAGGGGAACCATCGGTCGATTTTAACGAATGCCCTATCGTTCCAATTGGCTTTATATTCAAGCATACTGTAAAATGCACCCAACGAAACATCGCCCATTGCCTGTGCCAGGCAATGATTCTTCATTATATTCTTTACAGCAAGGTCTTCAACTGATATCATGTCGTGGTTTTTGACAATTTCAGTTGATACCTTATGCAGGTAATCCTTTCTGATATTCGTTAGTTGTTCGTGGACAGCTGCAAGTTTTTGTTTTTGCCTGCCCCTTGATCTGCTTCCTTTTGTTTTCTTTGAAAGCTGTCTTTGCCCAAACCTGAGCTTCTTTAATTTGGTTTTAAGTGATCTGATATTTTCATAACAGCTTCCATCTGAAAGAATGGCAAGCTTTTTTATACCCGTATCAATGCCTACTGGTTTACCAGTTTTGCCATAGGGTTTATGTTCTGTTTCACACGTAATAGAAACATAATACTTATCGGTTGTTGATTTTGAAACAGTGGCAAACAAAGGTTCACCTTCCAACTCTCTATGTAGGTTTATTTTAATCCCTTCTTTGAATTTTGGTATCACAAGTTTGCTGTCTTCAACGGATACATTTTGTGGTATTCTGAAACTTTGCTTACCGTACTTTG
>NZ_LMXN01000026.1 GCF_001442615.1 Algoriphagus resistens
GATTAATTAAAAAAACCAGCTACCATATAGAAAAAGCCCCTTTCCAAAATTCTGGAGGGGGCTTTGATTTTTAAAATGCTGGTTCAAAATATCTGTTGAGTATTACATGATGCATTTTGCCAAACATGAGATAGCACCAATCTTTGAATTCCTGAATCTCTGTGGGTGAAATTAGGCGAAGGCCTTTTCTCAGCTCACGCTCAAACAAATACTTGGAAAAGCTGACCTTTTGTAAGATAGTCTTCACATAGTCCATCATAGTCTAAAGAGTTTAGGGTTTTAACTGATTTTAAGTTTCAATACGGAGGCATTTCTGTATATGTTGCGTTATTTTAGAAATGAAAGAGTATAATATTCCCTATTTTCGCAACCATGATTAAAACGCTTGCCCAATTCATTTTCGTATGTGGCCTAATCCTATTTTCAGGAATGGCCGTGGCTCAGGATGTTAAGATTGAGCTTGGACCTGCAGAGATCGGCCTGAATGAAACTTTCACAATTAAAGTAACGCTTAGCAACGAAAAAATCAAATCCTACGACCAGTTTCCTGAGATCCCGAGCTTTCAAAAACAAGGAATCTCCCAGTCCTCCTCCATGAACCTCATCAATGGGCAGATGAGCAGTTCAAATAGTATCATACAATATTACAAACCTAGTAGAAAGGGTGATTTTACCCTAGCTCCTTTTGAGCTTACGATCAATGGGCAAGCTTATTCTTCTAATGGAAAAAAAATCACTGTGGGGGACCCGGCCAGCAGCAATAGCGGGCGTGGTTCTGTTACTGACCCATTTGCAGATTTCTTTGGAAGATCTGCTGTGGAAGATCCCGAATATGTTGAGATGGAAGATGATGCTTTTTTCTCCGTCTCTGTGGATAAAGAAGAAGTTTATCAGGGAGAGGGGATTAACATAAGCCTTGCATTTTATATGTCTGAGTTAAATCAGGCACAGTTTACATTTTTTGAGCCAGGAAGGCAGCTAGATGATATTTTGAAGAAAATAAAGCCTACAAACGCGTGGGAAGAGAACTTCAACATTAGCAATATTGACCGCGAAGAAGTGACCATCAACGGGAAGAGATGGGCGAAATACAAAGTGTATGAAGCTACTTTTTTCCCTTTTTCCGAAGGAGAAATAACCATTCCGAGGATACCGTGGGAGATGATTAAATATAAGATAGCTAAAAACCCTACATTTTTTGGGGCAAATAGACAAGAGGACTTTAAAACATTCTACTCTACTCCAAAGACAATAAAAGTCAAGCCACTTCCACCTCATCCATTGAAAAATGAGGTAAGTGTAGGCCAGTTTCAGATTAGGGAAAATATCACAAACATAGAGATAGAAACAGGACAGGGATTCGATTATAACTTTGGTATCAGTGGTGTAGGGAACATCAATGCGATATCAGCTCCTAAAAGACTGCCAACTGCGAATTTGAACACCTATGATCCGAATGTGCGCCAACAGATCAACCGCGGATACGGACGGGTGTCCGGCATCAAGGAGTTTAATTATTACATTACCATCAACGAGGCAGGAGAAATAGATCTTGGGAAGAATTTTGAATGGGTATATTTTGATCCAGAGCGCGCTGTATATGATACACTTAGGCCGCAGGCGAAAATCACCGTGGTAGGTGAAAGCAAGGTTAATCAGGCTATTTCCAGCCAGCGTTTGGGCGGGCTTTATGACCGCATATCGGCTGAAGACAACAGGTTTTTAAACGAGAAATATAAATACTATTTTACGGTCGCAATCAACGTTTTGCTGCTTATAGCAGTGACACTACTGGCTGTATTGATAATCAGAAAGAGATAATGGGCAATTCATTTGGAAAGCTATTCAAGATCACCACATTTGGTGAATCACATGGGTTAGCTTTGGGGGTTATCATCGAAGGATGCCCTGCAGGACTGAAAATAGACGAGACCAAGCTTATTGCAGAGATGCAACGCAGAAAGCCGGGACAGTCCAAAATCACAACACAACGTAAAGAGGAAGATGAATTTGAGATCAAATCCGGAGTTTTTGAAGGGGTAACTACAGGTACCCCAATCGGGATTGTGATTAACAACTCTGATCAAAAAAGTAAAGATTATTCTCATATCTCCGATAAATTTCGGCCTTCCCACGCAGACTTTACTTACTTTGAAAAGTATGGACTGAGGGACTATCGTGGTGGAGGAAGGAGTTCTGCAAGAGAAACAGCCGCGCGCGTAGTGGCAGGAGCTATTGCAAAACAACTTCTGGAGACAAAAGGAATCAGTATCCAGGCTTACGTTTCCCAGGTAGGTGATTTGAAACTGGAAAGAAGTTACGCGGAATTGGATTTGGCAAAAGCCGAAGAAAATATAGTGAGATGTCCTGACCCGATAGTTGCAGAGAAAATGATCGAGCTGATCGATTCGGTAAGAAAAGACCGGGATACGATTGGTGGAGTTGTGAGCTGCGTGATCAAAAATACCCCAGTGGGAATTGGTGAGCCTGTATTTGATCGACTGCATGCTGAATTGGGCAAAGCGATGCTAAGTATCAATGCAGTAAAGGGATTTGAGTACGGAAGTGGCTTCGAAGGGGTGAAAATGCGGGGATCAGAACACAACGATACATTTGTTCAGAAAGGAGGTAAAGTCCATACACTGACTAATCATTCTGGAGGAATCCAAGGGGGGATATCCAACGGAGAAGATATTTATTTTAATGTGGCTTTTAAGCCTGTTGCTACTATTATGTCAGACCAGGTATCGGTAAATGAAGCAGGTGAATCAGTAACAGTCTCTGGAAAAGGGCGACATGACCCTTGTGTAGTACCCCGAGCAGTGCCGATTGTGGAAGCAATGGCGGCATTGGTCATAGCTGATTATATTTTGTTGTCAAAAAGCAATAAACTGCAGGACTTCTAACTGCAAGACTTCTAAACCCATATATATGTTTAAAAAGATACCCTTACATACCCAAATTATCATCGGACTTGTTCTGGGGTTGATTTTTGGTTTGGGAGTTATTAAGACTTCGATTCCCAATTCTTTCACTATTGATTATATCAAGCCATTCGGGACCATTTTCATCAATGCGTTGAAAATGATAGCCGTTCCTTTGGTGTTGGCCTCTCTCATTGTTGGGGTTTCTAATTTGGGAGACGTTTCCAAGCTTAGCCGAATCGGAGGTAAGACCGTAGGTACTTATCTGATTACTACAGTATTGGCGATAACTATTGGTTTGGTGCTGGTCAACGTGTTCAAACCTGGTAAAAGCCTGCCTCCTGAAACCCGCGAAAATTTAATGAGTTTGTACGAAGGAGATGCAGGATCCCGCGTTGGCCAGGCGGCAGAATTGCAAAAGCAGAGCCCCCTGCAGCCATTGGTGGATATTATCCCTGATAACGTTTTCCGCGCTACTACAGACAACGCTGCAATGCTGCAAGTGGTGTTCTTTGCGATTTTAGTAGGTATTGCTTTGCTTCAAATCCCAAAAGCGAAAGCAGATCCTGTTATCGCTTTTTTCGATGGGATGAATGATGTTATTATCCAGATTGTGAATTACATCATGATAATTGCTCCCTATGGGGTATTTGCACTGATGGCCTCCCTGATTGTAGAGATTGCCGGGGAAAACCCAGACTCCGCAGTTCAGCTATTGTTGGCATTATTGAAGTATAGTCTGGTGGTTTTAGGAGGGTTGTTTATTATGATCCTGGTGGTTTATCCGCTGATTTTGATGGCTTTCACCAAAGTGAAATACAAGGACTTTTTCAAGGCAATCAGACCAGCTCAATTGCTTGCTTTTTCTACGAGTTCAAGTTCTGCTACACTTCCGGTTACCATGAAGCAAGTAGAGGAAGAGCTGGGCGTATCTGAGGAAGTTTCCAGCTTCGTGTTGCCATTGGGTGCCACTGTGAATATGGATGGGACCAGTCTTTACCAAGGCGTCGCAGCGGTGTTTATCGCACAGGCATTAGGGATGGAGTTGACTTTGACACAGCAGTTGATGATCGTTTTGACTGCCACGCTGGCCTCTATTGGTTCAGCGGGAGTTCCAGGAGCAGGGTTGATCATGCTTATCATTGTATTGGAGTCGATCGGTGTGCCTGCCGCAGGGATTGCGTTGATTATTGCTCCTGATAGGATCTTGGATATGTTCCGCACAGTGGTGAATGTCACTGGTGATGCTACAGTTTGTACGATTGTAGCAAGTACTGAAGGAGAATTACCAGATGGTTTGATCAGAAAGTCAAATCCGATGACTCCGAATGAATAGAAATTGTTACACACAAAAAAATGGTCCTGTCTTCCCGACGGGACCATTTTTGGTTTTAGCGTGAAAGTTGGGTTTTACTTCAAACCTCCAGTCATTTCTTCTGGCTTTACCCACTCATCAAATTGTTCTGATGTAAGTAAGTTCAAAGCAATAGCAGCTTCTCTTAGGCTTGTACCTTCTTTATGTGCCTTTTTGGCAATAGCAGCTGCATTTTCATAACCGATATGCGGATTCAAAGCTGTAACCAACATCAACGAATTCTCCAAGTGTCTCTGGATCATGGACGTATTTGGCTCAATACCTACAGCGCAGTGATCATTGAAGGAAACACATGCATCACCGAGCAAACGGGCAGAGGTAAGAAAGTT
This sequence comes from Algoriphagus resistens, assembly GCF_001442615.1. GTDB lineage: Bacteria > Bacteroidota > Bacteroidia > Cytophagales > Cyclobacteriaceae > Algoriphagus > Algoriphagus resistens. The sequence continues at coordinate 4,629 of NZ_LMXN01000026.1, forward strand.
AGCCGCAATCAAAGGCTTGAACACGTTCAATTCAAAATGACCATTTGAACCTCCGATGGAAATAGCGACATCATTTCCCATTACCTGGGCAGCGACCATAGTCAGGGCTTCTACTTGGGTAGGGTTGACTTTTCCCGGCATAATAGAAGATCCAGGTTCATTTTCAGGAATCAGGATCTCGCCGATTCCAGACCTTGGCCCGGATGAAAGCATCCGCACATCATTTGCGATCTTCATTAGAGAAACAGCCAACTGCTTCAACGCTCCATGAGTTTCTATCATTGCGTCATGCGCAGCAAGGGCTTCAAATTTGTTTTCTGCCGTCACAAATGGTTGTCCTGAAAGCTCAGCTATTTTCTTGGCTACCAGCTCTGCGTATCCCTTCGGTGTATTCAGGCCTGTTCCAACAGCTGTTCCGCCCAAAGCTAATTCTGATAAGTGAGCGAGTGTGTTTTTCAGGGCTTTCAAACCGTGATTGAGCTGAGCCACATAGCCCGAAAATTCCTGCCCTAGCGTAAGAGGAGTCGCATCCATAAAGTGTGTGCGTCCGATTTTCACCACATCCTTGAATGCTTCAGCTTTTTTGGCAAGAGTATCCCGGAGCTTTTCAACACCTGGAATTGTAGTTCCCGTCACCATTTTGTAAGCTGCTATGTGCATGGCTGTGGGATAGGTATCATTGGATGACTGAGATTTGTTTACATCGTCATTGGGATGGATTTTCTTTTTGGCATCTTCCAAAGAACCTCCAAGGAGCACATGTGCTCTATAGGCGATTACTTCATTGGAATTCATATTGGACTGTGTGCCAGAACCTGTTTGCCAGATTACCAATGGGAATTGGTCGTCGTGCTGGCCGTCTATTATTTCATCACATACTTTGCTGATAATATCAGCTTTGTCTTGATCCAGAACCCCAAGCTCAGCATTGGTCAGCGCTGCAGCTTTTTTCAAAATAGCAAAGGCGTGGGTGATCTCTACTGGCATACGGTTTTTCTCACCGCCGATTTTGAAATTATTAATGGATCTTTGGGTCTGTGCGCCCCAGTATTTGTCTGCAGGCACCTCCACAGGCCCCATAGTGTCTTTTTCTATGCGGATGCTCATATTGATCGTATGTTTATTGAATTTTTTGTGGCGCTAAATTAACGCCAAAAGCCATTTTTCCCTAAGAATAGAAGGCTTAATCCTTCATTTGGAAATTGATCAGCTGGTGAAAAACTTTTCGTGACGCTTTTACCTGTCTATTGAAGAAATACATGGCTACAATATAATTGACTAACCCTATTATAAAGCAGAGGATGGCGTATCCGTAGTTGGGGATGAGAAATGAATAAACAGCAGTGAAGGCTAATAAAATGATAGACCAAAAAGCAATGAAAAAAAGTGCACCAGGGAAAAGACGGTAATTGATAAATAGAATGGATCCTCGTGGAGTGCTTTCGATTTTTCCCAAAATTAAAGGGAGGAATGTGTCAGCCCTGTTCACAACTTTTGAAATCCTAAACGTTTTTTTTCCCACCAAACCGTTAAAGAGGATATCTTCGTTGGCTTGGGTTCTTGGGTCAAGGTAATTCACCTCCCTGGTTACCCGATTTAAATGACTTATCACCTCTTCTTTAGAAAGAGCACTGACCAGGGTTTCGCTATCGTAAGGTAAGAGGTTCAATATTCTTTATTTAACGGCAATACAGGAGATTTCCACATTTACATTTTTGGGAAGCTTACTTACTTCTACTGTTTCTCTGGCCGGAGGGTTCGACTTGAAGTACTGTCCATAGGCTTCATTGATTGTGGCAAACTCGTCCATGCTCTTGATGAAGATACTGCATTTGACGATATCTGTGAAAGTGAAATCAGCTGCCCGAAGTACTGCTTCCAAGTTTTTCATCACAGCATGAGTCTCCTCGGTGATGTTCTCATTAATCAACTCGCCCGTCTCAGCATCCAAAGCAATTTGCCCGGAGACGTAAAGTGTATTTCCCGCCAAAACAGCTTGGGAATAAGGGCCAATCGGTGCCGGAGCTTCTTTTGTGAAAATGATATTGTTCATCTGATTTTTATTTACACTTTTTACTACTTACAAACTTTCACTTCTTCTTCGGTAAAACAATTTTCTAACTTCTACTTATTCTTAACTGCGACTGTCTACTTCCTTTTTGCTTCATTCCAATAGACGTCCATCTCAGCCAATGTCATTTCACTTAGATTTTTGCCTGAGCTCTTTGCCGCAGCTTCCAAGTACTGAAAGCGCTTAATGAATTTTTTATTGGTTCTCTCCAAAGCTTCCTCTGGGTTGATAGCTATAAATCGTGCGTAATTAATCAGAGAGAATAATAAATCCCCAAATTCCCCACTAGCCTTTTCGAGGTCAATTTCTGCATCATTGTCCACATTAAATTCGGCTTTGAATTCCTGCATTTCCTCTTCTACCTTCTCCCAAACTTGATTTTTTTCTTCCCAGTCAAAACCCACTCCGCGTGCCTTTTCCTGAATTCGCATGGCTTTGATCAGGGCAGGCAGTGATTTCGGAACTCCGCCAAGTACAGATTTATTTCCCTTCTCATTCAGTTTTATTTTCTCCCAATTTTGCTTTACAGCATCCTCGTCTTCAGCATGGGTATCTCCATAGATATGAGGATGTCTTCTGATTAGCTTTTCGCAAAGCGAATCCATCATCGTTTTCATATCAAAGTTGCCTTCTTCGGATCCTATTCTCGCATAAAACACGATGTGAAGCAGAATATCCCCCAACTCTTTTTGGATCTCATCGGGATCACCCTCAAGTATCGCATCGGAAAGCTCAAAAGTTTCCTCTATTGTTAAATGTCTGAGACTTTCTGTCGTTTGCTTTTTGTCCCAAGGACATTGCTCCCTGAGCTCATCCATAATTGTAAGAAGTCTGTCAAAAGCTGCCAATTTTTCGGCTCGGGTACTCAAATTTGTCATTGGTGAGGAAACTATGCTTGAATTGTGGACGTTTTCGAAGTAAAGCCTTAAATTTGCGCAAATTTATCCGTTATGACAACCGTATTTCTTACTCTTGGTTTCGTTGCTTTATTCTTCATTTTGATGTCGGTAAGGCTTTTATTCCTTAAAAACGGCGAATTTAAAGGCACTTGTGCCTCCCAAAACCCATATCTGAATAAAGAAGGGGGAACCTGCGGTTATTGTGGGAAAACTGTAGATGCGAACAGCAGCTGCGGCAATCCAGACAATGAAGTGGACAAGGTTCTAGCTAAATTCAAGTAAAAGCAATCCTGTCATCTGACAGGATTAATCAGTTTTTAACCTAATCAAATTACTGTACGTGTCACTAATTAAATCAATCTCTGGCATCAGAGGAACTATCGGCGGTAAAGCCGGCGATGGACTTACTCCCATTGATATTGTCAAGTTTACTTCAGCTTATGGAGCTTGGGTACTTGAGAAAACAAACAATCCCAAAGTCATCATCGGCAGAGATGCTCGCCTTTCAGGTGAGATGGTTTCCGGATTGGTTTCTGCCACTCTACAGGGCTTGGGCATTCATGTGATCGACTTGGGCCTGAGTACCACCCCAACCGTTGAATTTGCGGTTCCATTGGAAAAAGCAGGCGGGGGGATTATTCTTACTGCCAGCCATAATCCTGTGCAATGGAATGCATTGAAGCTCCTCAATGAAAAGGGAGAATTCATTTCAGATGCTGAGGGGAAGGCTATTTTGGAGAAAGCTGAGAAGGAGGATTTTACCTTTGCTGAAGTGAAAAAACTTGGCACTTACATTCAAATTGACGACTACATTGACAGACATATTCAGCATGTGCTGGATTTAGAACTGGTGGACGTGGATGCAATTACCGCCAGAAACTTCAAAGTCGTGGTAGATGCTGTGAACTCCACTGGAGGGATTGCAGTTCCGAAGTTACTTAGAGCTCTTGGTGTGACAGAAATCGAAGAGATGTACTGTACACCTGATGGTCATTTTCCACATAATCCTGAACCGCTTCCTGAAAATCTCCGTGATATCTCCAGTAAATTGGAACGGGGCAGTTTTGATTTGGGAATTGTGGTAGATCCGGATGTGGACCGGCTGGCATTTATCAATGAAGACGGATCGGCATTTGGAGAAGAATATACCCTAGTCGCCGTCGCGGATTATGTTCTTTCAAAAACTCCCGGAAATACGGTTTCAAACCTAAGCTCCACTAGAGCACTGCGTGATGTGACCGAGAAAAGAGGTGGAGTATATACTGCCGCTGCCGTAGGCGAAGTGAATGTAGTAAATCAGATGAAAGCGGTTGATGCGGTGATTGGCGGTGAAGGCAATGGGGGGATTATTTATCCCACGTCACATTATGGGCGGGATGCCTTGGTGGGTATTGGATTGTTCTTGACCCACCTGGCGAATTTTGGTAAGACTATTTCCAGGCTAAGAGCCACTTATCCTAATTACCACATTTCAAAAAATAAAATTGAGCTTACTCCCCAGATTGACGTCGATAATATTTTGCTTGAGATCAAAAAGAAGTATAAAAGCCATCCAATCAATGATATAGACGGAGTCAAAATCGAGTTTGAAAAGGAATGGGTACATTTGCGGAAGTCAAATACGGAGCCGATTATCAGGATCTATTCCGAATCCGAATCTGAAGCTACAGCGGAGCATTTGGCTAAAAAACTTATTGCAGATATCAAAGAAGTGGTCAATGCTTCTATGATTTGATCTTCGACTTACAAAGAATATACAACCCAATACGAGTACAATGAAAGTTTATTTAGACAACGCGGCCACCACTGCCATGGATGATCGGGTGATCGAAGCTATGATCCCCTTTATGAAAAATCACTATGGTAATCCTTCTTCCGTCCATAGTTTTGGTAGAGAAGTAAGGACGGCAATAGAACGATCCCGAAAGAAGGTGGCTGAGTTGCTAAATGCAACACCGGCAGAAATTTTCTTCACTTCCGGCGGAACTGAAGCAGATAATACTGCTATTGTTTGCGGAATCGAAAGCCATGGCATTTCCCACGCGATCACTTCTCCTCTGGAGCATCATGCAGTCCTGCATACGCTAGAAATGTGTGAGAAAAAGGGTCATATCAAACTTAGCATGCTCGATGTGAATGATCAAGGCGAGCTGGACTTGGATCAGCTTGAAGATCTCCTCAAAGCAAACTCAAAAAGTCTGATTTCCCTGATGCATGCCAATAACGAGATCGGAAACATCAATGAACTCAATAGCATTGGAGCTCTTGCAAAGGAATATGGAGCATTTTTCCATTCAGATACTGTGCAAACCATGGGGCATTATGTACATGATCTTAAATCACTACCTGTGGATGCTATCGTAGCTGGAGGACATAAGTTTCATGGTCCTAAAGGTTCTGGGTTTCTTTATGTGAAAAAGGATAAGAAAATCCACCCATTGATCCACGGTGGAGCACAGGAGCGGAACATGCGTGGTGGGACTGAAAATGTGATCGGGATTATCGGCATAGCAAAAGCATTGGAAATTGCCTATGAAGACATGGCCGGGCATCAAGCACATGTAGAGGCGATCAAAAAGCATTTCATCCAAAGCCTGACCCAGGAAATCCCTGGAGTTGGATTCAACGGACTATCCGCAGATTTAGAAAAGAGCCTTTACACAGTACTGAGTGTGAGCTTACCTCCATCTGAAGCGAATAGCGGTATGTTGCTGTTCAATCTTGATCTGGAAGGCATTTCTGCTTCAGGTGGGTCGGCTTGCAGTTCGGGAGCCACTGTGGGTTCACATGTGCTAAGAGCAATTAATCATACACCGGAGCGAGATGCCGTTCGCTTCTCCTTCAGTCGATTTAATACGATAGAAGAAGTAGATTATACCGTAGGGAAACTGAAAGAATTATACATTGTAGAAGCATAAGACATTGGAAAGGAGCTCGAAAGACTCCTTTTTTTATTAGATATAATTTAGTGAGGAAAAAATAAAGATAGGGAGAGTTATAACAGTTCAATCATTTTTGGTAACCGATCGCATATGGAGTCCAAATCTCATAAATCGGATCGCCTTTTGAACTTAAGCCGCTGTGGTGCCACTCACCATCTTTTACTTCATAATTGAAATCCAGACTGGCTCCCACCCGACTATCGTCACGGGAAAAAAAGGTGATGTTTTCTATGTACTTTCCATCTTCGGCGGTGTAAGTGCCTCCCCCGGTTCCAGAGAATTCCCTGGTCTCTGAATTGAAAGCTACCCACTGGAATCTACCTCCGCTAAGGATTTTTACCGTTCTGCGAGCTCCAGGAGTTGATCTGGAGATTTCTTCACCACGTTTTCTGCCAGTGATTACCCAATTACCGGTGAGATCATCCTTCGAGTCTGATACTTTTTCCCAGATTTCTACGAGCATTTTTCCGTTGGCCTCTGAGGAAATAACCATTTTTTCGTTTACCCAATCCAGCTTGTATTGATTTGTTTTTCCAACCTGAACTGGATCTGATGTGTAAAAATCAAGTGTTTCAAGGTATTTTCCTTCCTGGTAGGAAAATGGTCCTCCTCCTGCGCTTACAAAATGATTATCTGCAACCCGTTTTGCACCAAATGCAAAATAATCATCCTGATAAATTTTAATGTATTCCAGATCCTTTACTTCTTGGCCATCTTGATGGGTCAATTTCCATGCTCCATCAAGGTCTTGGGCATTGGCCAAACTGAAGAAAAATATTGCTGAGAAGAAAAGTAGGGTTGTTTTCATGATTTCTGGAATTTTAATGTCCTATTAAATTCAGGAAGATTCGGCAGAAAACCAATGCTTTATTTAAGTTGCGGCGAGTATTCCATCTGAAATGAGTATTCACTTCTTATGAAACCGAGCCTGTTGTAGGCAACACACACCGGAATGAGTAGGAATTATGGGGATTCCATCTGGCAGTTAATAATAAGTATAAGCGGATGAAAAAATTCAGTCTAGGTGCTTCGAAAAGTGAAGTGTTGGAAATGTTTTCCGAAAATGTGATCCATAAGATCCATTTAGAAGAAATCACCATCGCGCTGGTGAGAAAAGGTGAGCAATTCTTTGCCTTTCAGGGAGCATGTCCTCATCGCGCAGCGTCCTTGTTTCGGGGAACATTAATTGACTCCACAGAAATTCGCTGTCCTCTACACGGGTATAGGTTTGATATTCAAACCGGAGAGGTGAGGGTTGGTTTTTGTGATACCTTGGAGATTTACCCAAATGAATTCACAGCTGAAGGGTTGAAGATTTTTATGTCAGTCGATTAAGATAAATCTACCAGTAATCAAATAGTAGACTTGAAAATTAAGTTTGTGGCTCGAAAATAGGATTTTCTAGCTACTTTAAGTTTTAATTCACCCAATTTATACTATGCTGAAGCGAGGGATCCGTAAATGGGATCTGGTTTTTCTGATTATCAATTCTGTCATCGGAGCAGGGATTTTTGGCCTTCCGGCCAAAGCCTTTGCACTATCCGGTCCATACTCCTTACTTGCTTTTGGCGTCTGTGCGGTAGTGATGCTGGTGCTAATACTGGTCTTTATGGAGGTGAGCTCAAGATTTGACCGGACGGGCGGCCCTTATTTATACGTTAAAGAAGCTTTCGGCAATCTACCTGCCTTTGCGGTAGGTTGGATTTTGATGTTGACCAGACTTTTCAGCTATGCCACCTTGATTAATTTGCTTGTCATTTACATGTCTTTTTTCTCTCCTGTTTTCCAAAAGGAAAGGATGCGGATAGGAATGATCGTGGTTATCACGGTTGTGTTGACCGGGATTAATTTGTTAGGGATAAAAAATTCCACCAGAACCACGAATTTTTTGACAGTTTCCAAGTTGGTTCCATTGTCCCTGTTTATTTTCATTGGGCTGTTTTTCCTTAATGGAGAAGCATTTGATTTCAGTTCTCCTCCGCCAATGCCCGAGTTTGCTAATTCAGCTTTGCTGCTGATTTTTGCTTTTGGTGGTTTTGAGGCTGGTTTAGTGATTTCTGGGGAGGTTGAAAACCCCCGTAAAAATCTTCCATTTGCGCTGATGACGGCAGCGCTCATTATTGCCGTGTTCTATGTGATGATTCAGGTTGTCGCTATCGGTACCCTTCCCGATTTGGCTACTTCTGATAAACCACTGGCAGATGCTGCGTCCCGGATTATGGGTTATGGTGGAGGCTTATTTATTACAATCGGGGCAATTGTGTCTATTCTGGGAACACTAAACGTACAGATTTTGAGCGGCTCGCGATTACCTTTTGCACTAAGTGAATCACAGCAGTTTCCAAGGCTATTTTCCTTCGTCCATCCTCGGTTTCGTACCCCCACCATAGCGGTTTTATTTTTTGCTTTTTTGATTATTGTCGTCGCTATTGTCTGGGATTTTATGGGTTCTTTGGCAATTTCAGTCATTGCCCGCCTACTGATTTACTTGCTGGTTTGCGGAGCTTTGGTACGTTTGCGCAGAAGTCAGCCGGATGTAGATTATTACAAGTTGAAGTTTGGAGTCCCGCTCGCCCTTGCAGGAATGGCAGCAACGATCTGGCTGCTCAGTAGTACCCAGCTAGAAGAAATCACGGATATGGCACTTTGGACAGGACTGGGTTTTGTTATCTATGGGATGCATAAAGTTTTTTCAAGAAAATAGAATTGACGATTGGTAATCCTGCTTCCAGAGAAGCAGCGTTCTTTAAAAACATGAAGGCTAAGTGACTGTAGGAATATGGTTTTTTCCTTAATCTTTAATTCCCGATATTTTGTTTTCAAACCCAGCTTAACCTATTCATGAAAGCTCTCTTCAGCCTAGCCATCGGTTCCCTTTTTCTTTTTTCAGCCTGCCACACTAAGTCCACAGAAATTGACTATACTGATTGGTCGCATTATGGAGGTCCGGTAGACGGCTCTAGGTATTCCTCTTTGGCACAGATCACAGGAGAGAATGTCTCCAAATTGGAAATCGCATGGACGTATAAAACAGGTGATGCTACTGCCAGTTCGCAGATTCAATGCCAGCCAATCGTAGTAAATGGGTTGCTGTATGGCTCCACGCCGAAGCTGAATGTATTCGCTTTAAATGCTGAGACTGGAGAGGAAGTCTGGAGATTTGATCCCTTTGAGGTTCTTGGTGGAGAGAATTCCTGGGCAGGAACGAACCGTGGAGTTAGCTATTGGGAGGACGGCGAGGACAAGCGGATTCTTTTTGGAGCGGGTAACTGGCTGATGGCGGTGAATGCTGAGACGGGGGAGCCAATCCTTAGTTTTGGTGATCAGGGGAAAGTCGATTTACGGAAAGGACTGGATACAGAGCGAGAGGATTTTTTGATTGTAGCGAATGCTCCGGGTGTCGTGTATGGGGATTTGCTGATTATAGGAATGCGCCTGTCTGAGGGATTGGATGCCGCACCGGGACATATTCGGGCATATAATATCCGTACCGGAAGAAGGGAATGGATTTTTCATACTATTCCTCAGGAGGCTGAAGAAGGATTTGATACTTGGGATGCTAAGCATATCAAGCAGATCGGTGGGGCAAATAATTGGGCTGGAATGACTGTGGATCAGAGAAGAGGAATTGTATTCGTGCCTACAGGATCAGCCACGTACGATTTTTGGGGTGGTTATCGCAAAGGGGATAATCTGTATGCAAATTCACTGATTGCCCTAAATGCTCAGACAGGGGAGAGAATCTGGCATTTTCAGGCAGTTCATCACGATGTTTGGGACCGGGATTTTCCGGCCAATCCTAATTTGATCCGCATCCAAAAAAATGGGAAATGGATAGATGCAGTAGCACAAATTTCTAAACAGGGAATGACTTACGTATTTGACAGGGAGACAGGAGAGCCTGTCTGGCCTATTGTAGAAACAGCAGTCACTCAGTCAGAAATGCCTGGAGAGTTCTCCTCAGCTACCCAACCTATTCCAAGTCTGCCGGATCCATATATGGCTATGGTTTTTGACGAAAAGAGTATTCTGAATCTTCGTCCGGAATGGGAAGCTGATATTCGCCAGCAACTGGATGGGGCGATCTATGGTGATACTTGGGCACCTCCACATCCCGAAAAGCCTGTTGTGCTTTTTCCGGGAATGGATGGGGGTGGAGAATGGGGCGGAGCGGCTTTTGATCCGATGACTCAGACTTTTTTTGTGAATTCTAATCAAATCCCATGGGTAATTGGTATGACCCCGAATGCTGATTTCGAGAATGTTGGCCAATCAGTTTACACGAACTATTGTGGCAATTGTCATGGGCTGGATCGAAAGGGGAATCCACCTACTATTCCTAGCTTAGTGGAAGTAAAAGAAAAATATACCTACGATTCGCTTGATCTTCTACTCCGCAAAGGAAGAGGAGCGATGCCTGCTTTTGATCATATTTCTCTGGAAAACCGAAAAGTGATTTTAGAATACCTGTTAGATAAAGCTCCTGCAGAAGGAGAAAAGCAGGAAATGGAAGGAGGACAATCACAGCTTTTTCCACGCTATTATATGGACGGATATAAAAGACTGACAACCGACGATGGACTGTATGGTTCTAACCCTCCATGGGGACTTTTGACGGCTATCGATATGAATACCGGTAAGAAAAAATGGCAAGTGACCTTAGGAGAAATTGATTCACTAAGTGCTCAAGGCTTTGCCCCCACTGGTACCGAGAATTATGGTGGGCCAGTGGTAACAGCTGGAGGTGTACTTTTTATTGCAGCTACAAAGGATGAGAAAATAAGGGCATTTAATAAGCAAACAGGTGAAATCCTATGGGAAGCCAAACTTCCAGCCTCAGGACATGCTACACCCGCAGTCTATGAAATGGGAGGTAGGCAATTTATTGTGATCGCCTGTGGAGGAGGCAAAGGCACCAAAAGCGGAGATACGTATGTGGCTTTTGCTTTGCCTGGTTAATAACTATAATTTGTAATACGAAGATTTAGTGGCTTTTAATCCATCTATAGAGAATTTTCCTCCCCCGAAGATGAGTATTGCGACAAAGATGACAAAGTAAAGTAAGGGCAATTCTTTTCTTCCAAATGGATCCGCCGAATGAGCTATCAATGCAGCAGTCAACATGGTAATTATCAGTGGAATGGTGGCAAGCCTGGTTTTAAAACCGATGATTAGTAGGACAGCACATAGAACCTCTGCAAATGCAGCCAATGAAAGTGATACGATAGGACCTAAGCCAAGAAAATCCATGAATTGGATGGGCTCGTCTCCGAAAAGCCTCTTGATCTTGGGGATACCGTGGGTTAATATCATCCCTCCGGCACCAAGTCTCAATATCAGTATTCCAATATCTTCTAAAACAGTCTTTTTCATTTCATTAGGGGTTAGCATCCGAGTTAATCGAAAATAAGATTAGAAATCCAGAAATAGGAGTTTTTTTACACGATCTGTAGTATGTTCACCTGCATATTAAAAAAAAATCGCCGAAACCTCTCGGTCGGCGATTTAATTACGCATCGTGAATTATAACTTGATAATTATTTGCCTTTTTTATTGATCATTGTCATTATGGTCTGACCGATAATTTTTAGATCTGAAATAAGATTTACCTGTCCTAGATAGTTAAGGTCAAGCAACATTCTTTGACACATCTCCTCAACAGTTTCTGCATAACCATAATCAACTTGGCCAATGGAAGTAATTCCTGGACGGATGGTCAGCAACTGAGTGTATCGTGGCTGTCTGGCAACAATTTGTTTTATAAAATGAGCCCGCTCTGGCCTAGGTCCCACTACAGACATATCGCCCATCAATACATTGAAGAACTGAGGAAGCTCATCCAGATGGGTTTTTCTCATGAAATTACCCCATTTGGTGATTCTCGGGTCGTTATCAGTGGTTAGCTGCGGGCCGTTCACCTCAGAATCCACAATCATACTTCTGAACTTATAGATGTAGAAAGGATTCCCGTTTCTACCAATTCTTTCCTGCTTATAGAAGACCGGGCCTTTCGAAGTTATTTTGGTGATAGCCATTAATGCTAGGAAGACAGGTAATCCTGTTAGAATTGCGAATGAAGAAAATAGAATATCAAATGTTCTTTTTGCAAATCTTGTCGTTACTTCTATACCCTGGTTCACTCTTTGTGAAACAGAGCTGCTTGAAATGTTAGTCAGGGTGAAAAGGTCAGGGATAATTCGCCCCGACTGGTAGCCTTTGAAAACAATTTCTTGTTGATGTGATGAGTTACGTATCATTAGTTTAATATTTTAAGTCTATTACTGTGTGCTTGTCATAATCCAATTGGGGTGCCAAGCAAAAACATGCCTATTTTGGCTGTTTGAGGGCTTTCTGAGGAATTATTAACATTTATTATGTGGAGGGTATCCCCACATTGAGAGGGTTATTACCTGATGGGTTCAGGACTGGCTCCAATAAGCCTTGGTCATAGAGAATGACTTACGAAGTCCAACTGGGAGAGACTGATAATGAAGTCCCAGTTTATAGCCAATCAATTTAGCTCCCGTAGCGATCAGGCATTTTGGGATCAAAAGTGGATTGTGTTTAAAAGTGTATTTGAGTTCTGATTTGAGATACTTGAGTCCTTCACTTTCTGCTCTGCCAAAGTTTTCGAAAATCCATTGGTTATTGACATGAAATACTCCGATGTCAAAATACCGTTTGAATTCTTCAATGGCTGAATAATCATGTGAGTGGTGTATTTTGGAGTTCGAAAGGTACGCCATTTTCCATCCATCAAGCAACATTTTTCCAGCAATTAATACATCTTCGCCTAAAATAGAGCCAGTAGGGAAGCCATTAACCTCAAAAAAGGCAGTTTTTCTATAGGCAGCGAAAGAATTGGAACAGGAAATTGTTCTAATTCCATAGCGGTCAGCATCTTCCATCCCTTTCACTTTTGACTCAGCTGGGTAATTAAAAAGTCTGGCATGCGTCTCCAAGACCTTTGCGTTTTTGTGTGGGAGCTGGCGGCCATAGACCATACCCAGTTCGGCATTTCCTTTCAATGCTTCCACCATAACTTTAATGGCATCGGCGTCAGCAAGAATTGCATCCTGGGTAAGAAATACAAAAACATCAGCATCGGGATATCTCTCCGCGGCCATTTGACGGGTTCCACCGTGATCAAAGTCTTTCTTATCAATCTGAATGAGGTCACAGGTTTCTTCATTGATTAAATCCAAGGTGCCGTCAGTCGAGCCAGAATCGATGACTATCAGCCTGGAAATCGGGTAGCTCTGCATGGCTATTCCTACGAGGACCTCTTTCCAAATCGGGCCAGCATTTAACGTAGGGATAAAAAGGTTGACTTTCATTGCTTAAAAATTAATTTTCCGAGATTTCTACTCCACCGTAATTAGCTGTGCCCGAAATGAGTTTTTCGTTTTTGAGTGTCGCTTTTCCCTTGCCTACAAATACCACCGTTTCTGTATTTGCTATTCCCCGATATTCATTTCCCTCCATAGTAAGCTTATTTGGATAATGGCTCCGAAACGCTTGATTTTGTTTTCCTCCCAGGATGGATGTGATTTTATTGTTCTTCACCTCCAGCTTTTTTGAGTTGTCATCAAAAATGGCCGTATTGAATGATTTTATCTCATTTCCGATGATCTGGATTTTTGTAGCTGTGTTTCGAATGATAATCGCAGATGAATTTTGGCTTAAGATCTCATTGTTTTTGACTAGTGCATTGTCAGCTTTGGTAATCAAAATCGTCGGATTTCCGGAGGAGTTTTTGATCTTATTTCCTACCAGCTCCACTTTCCCTTTCATATTAAGATTGAAACTGGCGTGGGAAAAACTGTTGTTTTCAATGAGGAATTCTTCCACTTTAATGTCATTTGGCAGTGAAAGTGATCCTAATTCATTATCGGTCAAATGGATTTTTTTAGCCCTCGTATTTGCGATCAGATTGACGCTGCTGAAGCGATTGCTGTCCAAATGCAATTCTTCCAGATCAAGAGTCACTTCTACCTGGTTATCAGCCCAGTTTTCTTTGGCCAGCACCAATCCGCAACTTTCTACATAGATTGCGGGTCTGTTGTTTCCATAGGCTTCATTTTTCCAAATAAGCACATTGGAAACATTGATCAGGGTGGCAATGCCTGAGCCATCTGGTGTAGATTTATTTTTTACAAAACCATTTCCACAAGTGATATTTTTAGTGATGACACATTCGATGTCCTTTGCCTTTTCCTTGGACCGGTTGTTAATGTCAATTGCATCGGATGCATTTTCATCGAGAATATTGTTGGAGAAATTATAATCTTTTTCTTTTCCCGAACTGCCAAAAGCTACTTGAATTGCCGACATACCATTGTGATGAATTACATTGTTAAGTACTTCAACTTTGCGGCTGCCATGGATGAAAACACCATTTTCCCCATTCTTATAAATCTCGGAACTGTGGATCGAAACAGTGTTGCTGGACATAATCCGAATGCCCGTTCCGGGCTGATAGCTGTGGGTTTCCGTCCGCGGCATCCCAAAATGATGGATTTTGGTGTTTGCGATTTCAATCCCGCTTGACTGAAAAGTCATAATTCCCGGAAAGGCTCTCAGCTTGGTAGAGTCTCCGGTTAACTCGGTATTATAAATGTGGATCTGATGACTTTTTAAAAGGTAAATCCCCTCATTTTTTGATTCCCCTTTGATCGAAATGCATACATTTTCAACCCCCTGACCCATAATCAAGGGATTTGGAGAATTCTGTTTTTCTATGGAATATTCCCCGGCTTTTGCAGATTCATGATGTTTTATAATTCCTTCAGCGTGAATACTCACTCCAGATCTGAGAAGGATTGTCCGCACTAGATACTTTCCTTCTGGAAAAAATACAGTGTCACCTTCCGTAGCTAGATCAATCACATGTTGAATGGCTTCGGTCTGGTCATGAGCTGAATTCGCAGAAACACCCAATTCAAGTACATTTATTGTATGGCCCGCTTTTGATGTATCAGTTTGGCTGTTACCCATTTGCGGCAATGCAAAAACAAACAAGAGGAGTAAATGAAAAGATCTGATCATGTTATTAATTGTCTACCATTTATAACCGACTTGCATTATTTGCTTTCGGAGAAAGGTTTGATTTACCGATTATTAATTAAGAATTGTGTCCCATGTCTCTGATGCTGTCTTTTCCCAGCTAAAATATTGAGCCCGTTCAAGACCTTTCAGGGTGCATTCCACATAGAAAATTTCATCATTTACCATTTTCTCTATACCAAGAGCGATCGCTGAGACATCACTTGGATCCACACAAAGAGCTGCACCACCGGCGATTTCAGGTAGGGAACTCGTATTGGAAGTCAGGACAGGTGTACCAGATGCCATGGATTCGATGATCGGCAATCCGAATCCCTCCATCAATGAAACAAACAAAGTCGCATGGGCACCTTTGTATAATTTGGGTAAATCTTCTTCTTCGATGAAACCCAAAAACCGAACCCTTTTTTGAATTCCGAGACTGGCAATCAACACCTCAAGTTCAGGATTCGTATTGCCAGAAAGAAAGAACATAAACTCATTGGGAATGCGTGCTTTTGCAAAAGCTGAAAGCATAGCAGGTATATTTTTGTTTTTGCGTCTATTTCCTACATAAAGAAAGTAAGGCCTTTCACTTTTAAATTCTTCTTCATTTTGAAGAAAATGATTGTCTACACCATTATAAATCACTTTTATCAACTCTTTAGGAATATGAAGCAATTCCACCAACTGTTTTTTGCTGTAATGAGAAACAGTGATGATTTTCTTTGCTTTTGGCGCCAGTCTCGCAATCACCTGTTCATAATAAATCTTGTGGAGCTTTGAATAATAGAACAAATGCATCAAATCATGCACAGTGAAAATAAATGGTGTTTTCGAGAATGCAGGAGGCATAAAGGACGGACTGTAGAAGATATCCGCATTTGACTTCTTGATTTCCTCGCTCAGCATCAGCGGTGTCAGCAAGTTGCCCAAGCCCATTTTACTTCCCACATATTCGCAGGAAACCACACTTGGCGTGTACTTGATCACTTCTTGATATAACCTACCGATTCCTGTGTTTCCTGCCCAGCGGCTGTCAATCAATATTTTTCTTTGACTTTTCATAGGCTGAATCTTATGTTTTGGATATTGAATTCTTGCAGTGTTCCAACCAGATAAATTAGCAAGAAATACATCACTACATCATTGTCATAACCAGAATATAAAATCATCATGATGGCGATGATCGGGAGGAAAAGCGTGATCCAAAATTTTTGATTGTCCATTTTTCGTAAGCAGTCTTTGATAAACCACACCAAAAAGGCTAAGAAGGAAATAAACCCTACAATGCCCATTTCTAAATAAGTGGATAAAAAGGTGTTATGGATATGAGGCTCTCCACGGTAGAAATCGGCATAGGTTTCCAGAAATTCCGGGGCACTAAGAAAGCCATTTCCCAAAGGGGAAATGGCATCAATATGTTGGGCAAATGCCTTCCAGTACACCAGTCGGATTCCCATTCCATCGTTGGACGCAGTGAGTGAATCTATCCGGATTATTTTTTGGAGGACAAATGGAAGCGCGATTACTGCCGACACGAGCAAAGCGATTTTCCATTTTTTTTCTACAGAAATCCACACCAGAAAGAAAAGCCCAAGCAATAAGGCAACTATAGGTGTGCGTGAAAGACTTAAGAAAGCAACTAGAAATACAAAGCCAATTCTCCAGATTGACAGTTTGCTTTTCAGCACAACTGGAATACAGATAAATGAAAACCCCATCAAGGCTATACGTGCGCCAAACATATTTTTGTCATCCAAGCCCCAGTAGTATAGCGAATCCCTATAAAGCGAACTAGCCTGCCCAGATGAATCACTTCCAGTAATCAGCTTAAAATCATACGCTTGGTGATAGACCAAAAGCTGAACTAATGATAAGGACAATACGGCTAGAAGCACGAGATCTAGTCTGGTGGCCAGCGACTCATTATCCCTTGATCCAAGCCAATTAATTGCAAAAAACAGAAAGACAAAATTAATGACCAGTTTGATGATATTAGTCAATGCAAGTGGCTCTCCCGGATAATTGATAAGGTAACTTAGTATGGCGTAAGAACTGAAAACACCTAATGCAATTGACCATTTAGGAAAAGATATTGTTGGAGTTTCCCTATAGAAAAAATATGAACTTAACAGAAAAATCATCGGATAAACCTTCACAGGTAGAAACATAGCAATCACAGAAATTAAAAAAAGAGATTCTGCAATCGAAATGGCTTTCCATTCATTTCCTGCCAGCGTTGTCGCTTGATTAGCGCGTGTGATAGGTGGAGTGTTCATTTCAAAGCTTCAAGTTTTGGATTATTCAAAGCCTGTTTCAAAACATCTTCATATTCCCCAATCATCCGGTCAGCATCTAAAATGGAAGCCACCGAGGATCGTGCATTTCTGCTAAGCTGATTGTATAACGCAGGTTCAAAGTAAAGTTGGCGCATGACAGCATTTAAGGATTCAGGTTCAATATCGTAGCAATACAGACCGTTGATTCCATCTTTTACCGTTTCTTGCAGTCCCCCTCTTTTATTTGCAATGACGGGGACATGATTTGCCAAAGCTTCGATCGCAACCATTCCGAGAGGTTCTTCCCAAAGAGACGGTACAATTAAGACGTCGATTTCAGCCAAGAATTCTGTGGAATTTACGTAACCCATAAACTCGATAGTTGCTCCGGAAGATTTTTCTTTCAAGTATGCCTCATATTCCTTATCCCCTTTTCCGGCTATGCTCAAGCGTGCATTGAAATCCAGTTTTTTAAACTGTTCAATCAACCATTCCAGCCCCTTGACTTTGGATAGTGTTCCCAGGTAGCCGAAATGAATTGGCTGCTCGGATTTTCGAAGAGGTTTTGAAGGTGGATTTGGGATAGTCCGGGTATTGTAAATGATATGTTTAGAGGCCTTTGGGAAATAGCCAAAATCTGTAAATCGCTGTAAAATACTGTTGCTGATACCGACTACAGCAGAGACTTGCTTTGACTTTTCCGGATGATTCCTTCGCAAAACTTTACAACTCCAACACTGGGTTTTACAGGTTTCCTCATTTTTGAACATATTGCTATTTGGGCATAGCAAATACAAATCATGCAAAACCTGGACAATGGGGATTCCTGCTTCGTATATGGGCTTCCAAACCTCCGAAGACCAGCCCGCAAGATTGTGGCAAGACACTACATCTGGTCTTTCAGCGCTTAGAATTTTCTTTACCACATCAGCCATCGCCGCATTTGACTGATCACGATAATGCCACGCAAGTCGGGAAAGCTTGTTTTTTTTGGCTTTCGAATAGGGCCAGTAGCTATTATGCAGGCCTGAACGATATACTTTTACCCCATCAATTACCTCTTTTTTCAGACCTTCTTCGGGCATCATACTTAACACGGCTACATCATGACCCAGAGATTTCATGCCTTCCACGATCAATTTCAGGGAAATCTCAGCTCCGCCTTCGATGAGTGGACTATAAAGAGAATTGATGTATACTATTTTCATGGGTTAAGATTAGTTGAAAAAAAATCACTAGAGTAAGGTCTTATAAAGACTGATCAATTGGCCGGATACATAATCTTTATTGTTTTTCTTTTGTACTAATTCACGCATTTGATGTCCTTTTTCCAGAAGGGATATAGAATCGTGTCTCCAGATTTGTAATGCCTGACGAATCTGAAATTCCAATACTTCGGCGTGCTCAGATTCAGAGGTATAGGTATAATCCAGTACGTTTTCTTCTGCCTGTA
Source organism: Algoriphagus resistens (assembly GCF_001442615.1). Lineage (GTDB taxonomy): Bacteria > Bacteroidota > Bacteroidia > Cytophagales > Cyclobacteriaceae > Algoriphagus > Algoriphagus resistens. The sequence continues at coordinate 23,321 of NZ_LMXN01000026.1, forward strand.
AGTCATCAATAGTGCCAATCCTTGGACAAATGACTGTTCTCCCATAGGAAAAAGCGAGAATGACAGTTCCTGAATTCAAACTGCTTTCCAGCGAATAGGGAAGAATCAATAAGTCGGAAAGATGTATATATTTTGGTAGTTCTTCGTCGGGAATGAATTTTAGCTCAAAAGAAATGTTTCCGGCATTTTCAGCCGATTTTTGCAGATGATCCTGGTAGGCTAGAGTATTCGGGTTGCCGGCAATGGTCAAATGAACATCCTCGGGAAATTTCTTGACCACTTCAATGAGCATTTCAATGTTTTTGTAAGGTTTGATCGCCCCAATAAAAAGGAGCTTCAGTTTTGAATCTCTTTTTTCTGGACTCTCTGGAATCATCGGACCGTAAACATCAATAAAATCAGGGTGCGGGATGTGGACAATTTTTGCTTCAAGACCTGGATATTGCCTATGTAAAATCTCTTTGGAAACTGCTGAATGGACAACAATCGCATCCGCAAGCGACACTACTTTTCTTGTCAATGCCTGACTTAGTTTTCCGGATTTTTTCTCATGGGAGAGTCTATTGTGCATCGTCCAAACCAGCTTTTTCTTTCCAAGTTTGATCGCGGCCAAAACGACTAATTTTCTGAAATAGCTTTTCCACATACTTCCCAGACTACTATCATCTAGGTTTTCAAACCAGTTTAAGTGAAGTAGTTTGATGGATTGAAAGTGTTTTTTCGAAGAAAGAAAGTCATCCAGTCTGCTCACCTCAAACCTGTTCTTTTTTAGTTCATTGACCAGAATGGCGATGTACTTATTTTCCTTGTTTTCACAGGGGTTGAAAATAATTCTGGGCTGTGGTTTCATTGGCTATGAGCGGTTAGAATTCTTGCTTTTGGCAAGCGCAACACCGATATCCTTGATAGACAATCCAAATTTTTCACGGGTATTCAACCACATTTTTGCTTTCGTAAGAGGGTTACCCCGCATGGACAGCATCAATGTATAAAGCTTCTTCTGATGCATATAATTGACTTTTTCTTTAAGCAAATGCTGGTAAATAACCTTATTTGAAGGATGTGGAGGATTGTTTTTTATGAAATCTCCCAACCAGTCCGCATAGCTCATGTCAGCCATCATCTTGTGAAGATCGTTTCCCGTTGAAGTGATGGAAAGTTGGTTGCTACGGTATTCGAACACGGGGTTGTTGGAATGTGCAATTCCTTTTTTGGCAGAAGCGATAAACGCTGTGATATCATCCGAACCCCAAGCCAATGGAAGTTTATAAAACCCCCCTTGAGCTCTCAAAGCAGAAGTGCGATAAACGTAATCTGAAATATAATTTGACCGTAGCTGGCGTAAGCGGTGCCAAATCGAATCATATACATACTCAAAGGAAGGAAGAGCCGGAGTGAGCACCACATCATTCCCGTCGTCGTCGATGATCTTGCTGCGGCAGTGGTATACATTTAATTCTGGATAGGCCTGAATCAGCGATTCGAATTCAGCCAAATAATCAGCAGAAAGCCGGTCATCATCACCCATTATGATGATATATTCCCCAGTTGCGTGCTCTAGACATTTATTCCAATTGTCCACCAAGTCATAAGCGCCCACATTTTTTTCGTTTTTGAAGTAGCGGATTTTGGGATCAGTGTTTCTCAAAACAATTTCTTCCACAGGCTCAGGAGAGCAATCATTCAGGATGATCAATTCGAAGTCCTTGATCCGCTGTGCAAGGATGCTATCAAGGCACTCTTGCAGGTATTTGCTTTTGTAGGCAGGAATGCAAATCGAAAATTTATTCTTGCTCATTCGGAGGATTGGGATTATTTCTCTTTAAGATTTTTGTTTGCAGAAATTCAATATCCGCAGATTTGATGATAAACAGAAAGTGGAATGTGGCAAAAACCGTAGTGAAAATTGCCGATCTACAAATCATTCCAAGAAATCCTTCTGGCATTTCTATATATTTTTCTATACCGAAAGCTAGCGCAAAGGCAATAACTGCTCCTAAAACTGAAGGTGAAAAAGCGCCGAAAAAGATCTTTTTGCTATCCAGCTTAAGAACTTTTGGAATATAATAACTGTAGAAGAAACCGATTGAAATCAGCATATATGCAAGATATCCTAGTACAGCTGCCCCTACATTCAAGGTAGGTGCGAGAATAATCGTGATCGGAAGCGAAAGAATACATGCAGTGGCAGATGAATAGATCAGAAAGCGGGTTTTCCCTGAAGAAAGAACCAGACTGGCCACGGGTGTATTGTGCATATTGAGAAGCACAGTGAGGAGCCAGATATTCATCCATATACTCAAATGGAGGTAATCTTTCCCCATATAAAGGAGAAGTATTGGTTCCGAATTCAGCACCAAAAGGAAAACAATGAAACTTAAAAAGAGGGAAATGTATCGTGTAGCTGTAAAAACCATTTTCTCCATTTTAGGATGGTTTCCCTCTTGATAGACTTTGGATGCGGATGGCAATAGCACCTGGAGAAAAATCGTCCCAAAGGAAATGATCAGCATTGCAATCGTCTGTATCACACGGTAATCTGTCAACACATCTATTCCGGAGGCGAATTTTGCCAGCAAAATAGGGCGTAATTCATTTGCGGTGAGCTGGAAAAGTCCCATTAGAAAAATCGCCGAGCTGTAGCCGATAATTTGTCTGAAAATCTGCCCATCCCATTTTGGCTTAAGCAATTGTCCTAAAGGAATAGGGAAAACCCGCAAGCGCATAATGTTTAGCGGGATAGGGACAAGTGTGGAAATGGTATAGAAAAGAAAGTAAAGCTGTAATGACCACTTGAAATGAATCGCGGCAAGTGCCACCACAAAGTTCAAGACACTACTAACCACTGTGACGCGGTTTACATAGCCCAATTCATCTTTGGCGCTGAGGAGCTGGATGATGACGTTCGACAGCCAGTTTAAAACGGTACTGGCCGAAAGAATGTACATCATGATCCGGTAAGTCGGTATTTGATCAGGTCTAAGATTAAAGAAAAATTGGCCGTAATTGGCCATAAACATGAAGATCAGCGCGTTTACTAGTCCGATTGTGCCGTAAAAGATAATACTTGAGCGTGAGGCTCTTCCTATATTTTCCCAGTCTGCTTTGGCTTCCCACATGGAGAAGAAACGGACAGAACCCACATTCATCCCTAGATCCATGAGTCTCAAATAGGCATTAAGGGAGAAAGCAAGGGCGATTAATCCGTAGTCAGCTTTGCCATAATAGCCTACCAAGAGTGGGATAGTCACAAACTTGGCTGCCGCATCTAGGATTTTGGCTAAGATTCCCCAGACTGAACCTGAAAAAATACGATTAACGGCAACTGGTTTGGCGCTCAAAATAGTCTTTTGATGAATTTGTAATGAATTTACGTCCTACTTACCAAAAATAGTTCCTGAGCTTAATTTCTCTAGATTAAAAATCAAGTATCTTTTTTGCAAGAAGTCTGTCGAACCATGCAGATACATGTTCTTTTGCTATGCTTAAGCAAGGTAGAGAATTTTTAAGGTTCATTATTATGGTCTTTAGGCTATGGCCTATAGACTACTGTCCAAATAAAAACACATGATAAAAGTCTTAATTATAGGAGCCTTCGACAGGTACAATTACGGTGATTTACTTTTTCCATTGGTGATCGAGCGTCAGCTGAGTAGGTATGGAAAAGAGTTCGAATTTGAATATTTTGGATTGGTGGAAAGTGATCTTTCCGACGTAGGGGGGCTTCCTACCAAAGGATTGCAGGAGTTTTATAAAGCCTGTAATGATCCCGCCAAACCTGTACATGTGATTATTGCAGGTGGAGAAGCTTTGGGGGTAACCTGGAATTCATTATTTGCAGCCTTGAATCCATTATTTCAAAGAATAAACAAAAGGCATGTGAAAGTCAATAAGCTATTGGACCTCAATGGCTGGACAAAAAAAATCCTAAAAGGCAAGACCACTCTCCCTTTTGTATTTGATAAATCTGATTTTGCTGGAGTAAAGTCAGTAACCTTGAATTCTCTTGGAGGCTCGGGCTTAAGTCCTGCGGTCTTTGCGAAATATGATTTTTTCAAGGAGAAGCTTCAGAATGCAGATTATTTTGCTGTGCGTGATCAGTTGACGGTCGATAATTTGAAGAAAAGTGGAGTGGATGCGGATCTTTTTCCTGACTCTGCCATCTTGATGTCGGAATTTTATCCCCTGGGTATTCTGCAAAAAAGAATCACCCCTGCGGTACAAAATTATGTGGAAAAGAATGCTGGAAATTACATTTTCGCCCAGATAAATAAAAAAACTACACGTGGATACGAGCAAGTGATCGCTGACGGATTGGATGAGATTTATCAGAAAGGCAAAACAGAAATTTGTCTTTGTCCGATCGGGAAAGCACTGGATCACGACGATCATGAGGCTTTGCAGGAAATCGGAACACTTTTGAAAAGTCCCTACACCTATTTCGATGCGGATAATATCTGGGATATCATGTATCTGATCGCAAATGCAAAGTGCTATGTGGGCACAAGTTTACATGGAGCTATCACAGCCTTAAGTTACGCTGTTCCGCATGTGGGACTGAAGGTGGAAAAGCTCGGTGCCTACTTAGCCACTTGGGGCTTAAAAGGTAATCAGCGCTCAGTTGAGTTTCCGGAAATCTATAAGCAGTTTCAAATTGCTACTGCTGCTTTTAAAGAGGATTTGGAAGCCTCCAGAGATCGGCAACTTGATGAAATCAAGAAAGGATTTGATAAGATGGTGAAGGTGCTGGAAACAAATTGACAGCATGCTTCTCTACCTTTTTATAAATAGGAGTGTAAAACCCACCCATCGCCTTAGCGTGGGTGGGATGTAAGCGACAAACACTAACCTGGTGAAAGAATGTACTGATGGATCATTTCCGGTGATGCTTCACCTATTGAACAAACGAAATTTCCATCCGACCAAAGTAGATGCTGATCCCCCTAGTGTTTACGAAGTGTAGATGGGTGCAGAAACCATAACTGATGGGTGATCCTTGTTCTAACCTACGGGGCCATTT
>NZ_LMXN01000027.1 GCF_001442615.1 Algoriphagus resistens
TGCTGCAGGGGAAGCAGAAGGATGTTCCGGGATCAGCTTTACTACAGAAACCTTCCTTATTGCACCGGAATGTGCCACCATCACCATTCCTCAGGATGGAGCTAAAGGTATTGCGACTGATATAACTTTCAACTGGAATGAAATCGAGGATGTGGAGTGGTACTATGTTTCCATTGGAACATCTCCAGGAGCTAAAGATGTGTTAGAAAATCAAATTGTTCTGACCACCTCCTATAAGCCGAAAAATAAGTTGAATGCAAGCCAGAAATATTTCGTATCTGTGGTTCCCTACAGCCCATCCGGGGAAGCGGTGGGATGTGCAGAGATAAGTTTTACCACCAAAAGTAACGACCAACACTTCAAAACAAAGTACGGGATTTCTCCCAATGGAGATGGTATAAACGAATTTTGGGCAATTGACAAAATCGAAGATTACCCTCAAAACAAGGTTTCTGTCTATAACAGGTGGGGGGATAAAGTTTTCGAAACCCATAACTACGACAATACAACTAATGTTTTCGACGGAACAGCCAACAACTTGACCCAACTCGGTGCCTCAAAACTTCCAGAAGGCACATATTTTTTTGAAATCTTACTCCAGGAAGATTTCAAAAAAATAAGCGTGAAGGGATTCATTTTAATAAAACGATAAGATGAAAACGATAAAATATACAGACCTTATTCTCTTATTGGTTCTTAGCTGCGCTTCCATATTGTCATATGGCCAACAAACTCCCCTTTTTGCAGAGTACAACTTTAATCCATTTCTAGTAAACCCTGCTTACACAGGGATGCCTTTAGGACCTGAAATCATACTTAGTAATCACGGTTATTTCAATTCAATAGAAGGTACTCCAAGCTCTTCTTCCATTACCTTTAACTCTTCATTGTCAAACGAAAAAATGGGTATTGGCGCACTATTGTCTCATGACAAAATCGGGGTAACCACCAATACAAATGCCTCCATCGCATACTCTTATAAAATATTCTTCGGTGCGAAAAACAACAAATCGTACATGCGTCGCCCTTATTGGCAACTATATAATAGAAAAGTGTTTTCATTTGGGATGACAGCTGGCCTACACCATCTTAAGGAGGACTTGTTGGATCTTGAAATTGACAATGATCCTGAATTTGCTAAAAACATCGCCGCAACACTACCTACAATAGGAGTAGGATTTCTCTACCATTCACCAGGTTTTTACATAGGGGTATCCGCCCCTAATTTATTAACAGATCAATTCTCCCCTCACCAAGAACTTAACCTATCAAATCCAATCTACGGGTATTTAGGCTATCGCTTTTTCTCTTACAGGGTGGAAGATATTATGATAAAACCCAGCCTACTGATTAAATACGAAGATGGCGCACCTGCTCAAATCGATACTAATCTATCCTTTAGCTTTAGAAATAAACTTGAATTGGGAGTTGGATATCGTAGCACCTCGTCTATTAACTTTCTTGTCGGGATCTATGCCTGGAATCATCTATTGCTCAATTATCAGCACAATACACGTTTTAACAACTCCATATTAGGAAATAGCCATGGGCTCATATTATCCTATTTTATTGACGGATTCGAATGATTCTTAATGCTTTCAACTCTAAAATTATGGCATCCCGATAAATCCCGGCATAGAAAGATATCTTGGAATAGTATAAAACAGAAGGTTCTACCACGAATTTAATGGAAGTCCGGCAATGAAAACCTGACCAGTAGTTGGTTACTTAATATTAGAGACCGTCGTTTAGCCTTTAAAGGCCCATGAGTGTATGTCCTCTTTCATTAAAACTCATCAAAAGTCATGTTTCCACTAACTTAAGGGTAGAACCTAACAGAAAAAGCGGAACTATCAATTTGGGAAACCTTGCTATTATGGGATGTTGTGGAGTGGTAACCACAACATCCCGGGGTGACGTATAAAACTGTCCAGTCATCTGATAATCAGTCAAGCACCTTCCTTCATGCCCCTTGAGCATTCTGCAGCAGCGATAAGGAGTGAATGAGTACATCCTTACTTTTCCCTTTTAGATATACTTTGCCCAACATGCGACTTTGGTATTCTTTTGAGATATTCAGCAACGATAACAACTCTGAACTTACCAAAATTTCCTCCTTGAGTTCACTGCACTTTCCCAGGATCCGTGCAGTGGTATTGAGCACGTCCCCTGAATAGGTAATGTCTCTTTTTATGATCCCCACTTCACCGGCCACTACGTTTCCCGAATGAAAACCTGCCTTGAATGAAGGAATCCAGCCATAATTTTCCTGATAGTAGCGGCTCTTTTTGGCTATGCGTGTCTTTATGTCAAAAAAACATTTGAGGCATTGGTGGGCTTCCACACCCTGGTTGTAATCCCAAGCCACCACTACCTCATCACCTACATATTGATAAATGTTGCCCTTATTGTCTATGATAGGGTCAGTGATGTCGGCAAAAAAATCCTTCAGTAACCTATGATATTTTTCATTGCCCAATCTTTCAGCTGTTGAGGTAGAATTGTCCAGATCCAGGAACATGAAGATGCGTTTTTCTTCCTTTGGAGTATTGTATCTGCCACGCAGGATATTCCAAAAGGTACGGTGGCCAAACTTGCTGTTGATCTGGAGCATCAGTTGCGTGAACTCGACGATAAAAGCCCACACCACTGCATTTTTAAGCGGGTATGGATCAGTAATAAAATCCAGAAAAGCCTGCCAGGTTCCCGGGTCTGAAAGTGCCCTTCCTGTCTGTAACGGTACCAGAAAAACGGCCATGACCACGGTGATAAATGCAACAATAAGTACAAAGCTTATACCTACGAATGCAATGGTATATCCATAAGGCTTGTCCCTGAATTTTTCATTTACATAGAATACCAATAGACTGCCTCCGAGTAGCGCACCGATAAATCCAGGTACCATATTTCTAATGACCGAATTCCCAAAGGAATAAGCCGGGGAAGGTCCCAGTGAATAATAGGTCAATAATTGCAAATGGTCATATATGGCTATCACAAAACCAAAAAACAGCCACAGAAGCATTATTATCCCTAATTGGCGAAACTTTATTTGCGTGGCTGCTTTCATTATAGATTTGGTGTCAGGCTATCAGGTGTTTGCCAATGATTGTAATTTGATTTGTATGACGCTGTGTATGGAATAAGATAAATTGCAGCCACTCATACCTTGTCAAGAACCCAAAAGTGGGGAATTCCATATCTTCACAGAGGGATGTCAGATCAGTTGTTTTGGCCACATTTTCCAAATTGCTCTTGATTCCCATTATTTTATGAATCAGTGTATCCTTATCATGCGGACCTTGCCCAGGCGCTATAGAAGGATCAGCCTCAAATTTTATTTCAAAGTTAAGGAACAGCCCTTTTAATGCACCAACCTTTTCATCGTAAGCCCTTTCGGTGGTTGTGGTATTTGAGTCGGGGATACCATCGCCACAGATAATGATATGCTCAGCAGCCTGACCAGCTGTCCAACTACCCTCAAATGGAACTTGGTTCAGCTTTTCCTGATCAAACTTCGACAATTCTTGTTTAAGGGTTTCGAAGGTGAATTGGATGCTCTTTAATAAATTTTCTCTTTCTTTCTTCATTGATTTAGCTTTTAATATTAGTTCTATCAGGTGCTTAAGATCCAATATTACCTATCAGTTAGATAGAATAAATCGGACATTTTAAATTATAGGAATCCATACAGAAAAGTCTATGAAATCCATTATTAGCTCTTATGGTTTTCGCTAAAAGGTAGGAGGAGTTGCTTTCAGGTCGGAATCCAGGAAATCGGTTACCATAGGTATCAACCATTTCGTCTGTTGGATCATACCGATGTGCGTGGTGCCAGGCAAAATGGCCAGGCGGGATTCAGGCAATCCGTGGATATCTCCCATTTTCCCGCCGCCTTTACTGCGAAACAGTTTAATCGCATGTTCATAGCGCACACCATCAGCATCACCGATAGCAATGAATATGGGAGCTTTAATTTTTTTCACTGCCTCAGACCAGTCATATTGCTTTAAATCGATACTGATCACCTTTTTAATAAAATCTGGAAAATGGTCTGGATCGTTTCCTGCGTTAAGATATAATTCCTCTATCGGAGATCCTCTGAACATATCTGCAGTGAACGTGGTGAAAGTTGCTTCCACATCCGGCCACCACCCATCGTGTGCGTAGGTGCCTGACAATACCACGAGTCTACGTACCTGATCCGGATGGCGTACGGCCATTTGGAAGGCCACCCCACCTCCCATGCTATAACCCAGAACATCCGATTCATTTATATTAAGGTGAGTAAGCAGCCCTGATACATCGTCTGCCATGCCTTCATAGCTTAACTCCCTGGAGATATCTTTGGTGCGTCCATGAGCTTGCATTTCCGTGACTACAACTTTTCTGTCTTTGGCCAACAACGGAATTATTGATGACCAGTTTAACGGGATATCCATAAAGGAACCATGAATCAGTACAATGGGCTGACCCTCGCCGTATACTTCATAATACATCTGTAGTCCGTTCACCGGAGCATAACCCGATTGGGTCGGTTTCATTTTTTCCTGGGCCGTACCAAGCGTTGCAATAGAAAATATCAATACTGAAAAGATTGTCCGTTTCATTGTCTCTTAGTTTAAAAGGGGTACTTGTTCAATTTTAAATATTAAGTTCCGCCATACCTGAAAACACCTATGGCGCCCATACAAAGATTGGATAGTAAATGTTGGTTATTAGGGTGTAAAAGCGGCGATTTAAGAGGTCAGTTCCGCCAAATGATAAACGTTATGCTGTTACAGCTTCATAGGCATAGTTGTCCTATGATCAGTATAAGTCACCCTATTGATCAAATTTAATTTTAATGCAAAACTTAAAAACAGTTTAGTTAGACTCTTCAGGCTGAAAAGAAAGCCAAAGGCATGCCTGCACAGACCCACAAGGCGGGTTGTATGCTTCAAAGAAAGGGTTGGAAGAAGTCAAGGCTCTTCGACGTTGCTGTGGAATTGATCCGCTCAAAATCCGTTTCGCTAGGATTCCCAATTGGTTTGGTCTTTTGAATCGTCTGGGTATAAATTTGTGGTGTAAGGTTTCGTTAAACGTGGTGAAATGTGGAAATCTTCATCCAGGCAACCAAATTCTTTAGTGCAATCCATTCAAGGAGACTACAGGAAAATCGATAACCAAAAGACAGCCCTTTCCGGATTGGCTCTCAATAGAAAATGTGCCGTTTAGCATCTGGACTTTAGTCTCAATGCCCAGCAACCCCATACCCCAAAGTTGTCGGTCTTTTTGAATGCCAATACCATTGTCTTCTACGGTAATATTCAATGAATCTTCATGATTGATCAGTTGGAGACGAAGTTGATCTGCCTTACTGTGCTTGAGGGCATTTTGTAAGAGTTCCTGGCAGATTCTATAGACAGTTTGCTCGATTTGCGCTTCCAGTCTCTTTTCAAACCCAAGCACCTGCAGTTCTGCACTTATCTTTGTGGAGTCGTTTATATCTTCTATCAAAGACTGTAAGGCTGATGAGAGTCCAAACTTTCGCAGGGAAACCGGTGACATATGATGTGCTATTCTCCTCACCTCCCCGATTGCGTCATCCAACTTAACCAGAGTTTCGTTGCCTTCATGCTGCATAGCCTGTTCTCCATACTTCTCAAATAGATTAGTCAGGCGTATCTTGATAGTGGAAAGCTGCGAACCCAGGCTATCATGCAGCGCACCTGCAATTCTCTCCCTTTCATGCTCCTGCACTTTCAGCAAATCTTTGATATGGGCGTTTTTTTGCTGTTCAATAAGTGTCATCAATTCCTGCTTTTGCTGAACCTCCAGCTTCACTTCTTCATTGAGCAAAAGGCTTTTTTCGTATATTTTGGCATTTTCAAGAATGATCCCTCCCTGGCTTGAAACTATACGGACCCAACGGATAATTTCATTGGAATAATTGTCTTTGCAAAAACTACTTTCCAAATAAACAATCATAGAGAGTGACTCTGAAATCCCAATGGGAAAAATCATGCAGGACTTCACCCCTGAATTACCCAATACTTTAAGTTCAGGAAAGCCTGTATCACACACTAAATCATCAAAAACCATTGGTGATTTAGTCCGATAAGCCATAAGAAAAAGCCCAGACAGGTCAGTAGGTCCGGCTATTCTTCCTTGGTTTTCACGGGTATCCACCAGTCGCATTTCCCTCCTATATCCTAACTGTCCCTGTTGTTCTATTAATTGGATAGCAGCTCCGCTGGAGGCTGACACTCTAAGCAAGATGGTCAGAAGCTTCCTGATGTTAAGTTCAGCATCCATCTCACCCCCCAGCTCTCTGAGGATATTTTCTATATCCAACGGGTTATTGGCTTTTATGTCAGAATCAAATAAAAAGGCATACTGCCGCACAAGTTGCCTCACCTTCCTTTTTGCTTCCCACAGCTCATACCATCTTACTGCCTCCACCAGGTGAAGTTTAGCGGATGCAAGTTCCTTTCTGGCTAAGTAGTATTTACCTGTCAACTCCTGACAAAGAGCCTTTTGATACAGGTTGCTTCCAGTAAACTGGTTTGCCATTTCATAATCGTGGATCAGTTGAACGTGGCTCCCACCGGTTATCCTTCCTATTTCCGCTTTGAGCAACCAATAATCAGCAGCATAATTCTCTGGTGCATGTTGATACCAACTGCCTAATCCGGCGAATGTTTTTTCCAGCCAAATGAGGTATTCTGATTGTTCCGACTCACTCAGATTTGTCCAGTTTTGGGTAATAGCCAAACTGAGAATGAGTGTATTTGCAGGAACCAACGGCGATCCCTGTTGCAGTTTTTTATTTCGGTCAGCGTCCATGGCGCTGTTTCTGGCCTGATCGTAATACCCAAATAGAAAATAATACCGTGCCAGTACATAGTACCTGTAGAACCGTTCTTCCTGAAGCGTCAGCTTTGCTGCCAGCCCTCCGGGCAGTTGTTTCGGCAAAGATAAAAATGGACTCTCAGTGGTTAGGTAGCGGATCAGCTCCTTTTGATAATGGGTAATGTAATAGGTCAGCTCCATTCCAGGATAGGACTCTTTGAACTCGTAGGATAAAAGTCCGGAGATAGGCTTTCCGCTAATGAAATGGAGGTTGAACAAATGAGTCTTCAGAATGTACAATCCGATAAGGTCCCCAGATTTTCTCCCCACCTCCATTCCTTCCGTCAAAAGCGGAGTACTTTCCGCAAATGGCCTCTTCCAGGGCTGGATATAAAATGCAAAAACACCCAACACGCGGCATCTATACTGAAAATCATGGAGAGAGGTGTTGATTTCCACTCCCCTCTTGCCAAATTCATAACCATTGCTGAGCTTCCCTGCAATAATCTGCATCCTGCCGTAACTCACATAACCTATGGTACTGACATTTGGCAAATCAAAAAATCGTGAGCGTAAAATAAGCTGTAGTGCCGCCCAGGTCATCAGCGCCTCCGAAGTGTGATGCAAAGCCATTCCTCCAACATACAACAAACGAAGTATGGAACTCTGGTGCTCTTTGTTTGTCAGGTCAAAAAGCCCCTGAATGCTTTCCCTTTTGGAGGTGACGTACTTTTGCAAACCGTGAATCTGTCTGGTCAATTCCTGTTCATCCAACGGAAGTTGAAGGCCTAGTTCCAATAAAATTTCCCGAAGTATTACCACTGCCTTCCGATACCTCCCCAAGTGGTTGTTAATAACAATCTTAAGCTCAAATGCCTCCACAGTCTGCTTTACTGCTATCACATGTTCAATTAAATAATCCAATTTGATTTCTGCCAGATCATATTCTCCAAGCAGGTATTCTATTTTGGCACTTTCAAGATGGGTTTGAAACAAAATGTCTCCAGTTTCATCCCATCTGAGTCCTTTTAATAATACCAATGCGGCTTTGAGAAGCAATTTGGACTGAGTGAAGGCATTTTCATTTTTCTGAATCCGGGCAACTTCCAAAATCAAGGTAGCCGCATGGACTTTCTCACTTGTCACTTCAATACTTTCAGCCGCTTGCTGCATGTGCTGGGCTATAATGACTTTCTCTGAATTACTCAGTTTATTGAAGTTATTTCTTAAAAGTACGTTTGCAATCTGAAAGTGGTAAGCGGGTTTCTCCAATGCCGAAAGACGGGCATAGATAAACTCACCAAAGTAGCCTTCCGCGAATTCATATTTCCCGTTTTGAGATGTAAGCACCCCACCTGCAACCAATTGCCCTATGGCGCTTTGGGCATTACGGATAGCACTACAAAGTAGTGCCAGATCATTTTCGGTAATCTTTTCGGCACAGGCTACAAAGGCCAGTATTTTTTTGTTTTCACTACTGAATGAATCCAGCCGCTCCTGATAAAACTGGGTAGAGTTTACCCCTTGGTATCGGATTTCGATCTGGGAAAGTTCGCCTTTCCAACTCCCTTCCTTCTTGTTTAGCAATTTCTCCTGGACAAGGGCATCTACCAGGGTTGTCAACAGCGCAGGATTCCCTTTCCCTAGTTTGTGTAGAAGTTCCGATGTATCTGCATCGCAGTTTCCCTGAAGCAGCTGTCCGATGAAAAGCCTACTTTGCGCTAGATTAAACTCGCCCAACGCAATTCGCTGAATATGTTTCTGGTCAAAACCCAATGAGCTGATCAACTGATCCACCTGACCCAAATCCTCTTTGGAATCGCGCACGGCTCCCAGCCAAAGTAATTTGGAAGGCGGTAAATGCGTCAGTAAATATTGCAGCAAATTGGCACTAGAACCGTCTATCCATTGCAAATCATCTGTAAAGAGTATAAGTACCCGCTGGGAAAACTCACTGAAATATTGAAACAGTATCTTAAATAAAAAATATAACTGGTTTTCCATCTTGGGAGTACTGAAAGCTTCTTGCTTAACCATTGTGCTTCCCAACATTGTCAGCTCTGGAATATATTCACTCAGCAAAGCAAAATTATCCCCTAAAACCTGCTTTAATCCTGCCGCAAAGGAAGCATAAGTACGCTGATCCATCTCCTTGAATTTTGTCCGCAGGTAGTGGCCTATAGCCTGTTTCAGTCCTGCATAGGGCAAATTTTGCAATTGTTGCGACTGGCTGCTTATGAGCACATCACAGGGCGTGTTTTGGAGATATTTTTCAATTAAAAATGTCTTTCCTGCCCCTGTCTTTCCTATAATTACGGCTCCGGTCCATTGTGTATTTGATGGATGAAGCATCTTCTTTAGATAACCATCCAGCTGATCCAACAGCAAATTATGGATTGATATTTCTTCTAGTACGGCATTACTTTTAATGGTCGAACTTTGCATCACAGGATCAGATGTAGTGGATTAAATGGACGAAATCGAGCATAACTAAGAGCAATATACAGTGGGAGGATTAGTTACTCTGCAAGATTCTCCGAAACCAATTTCGCTCGTGCATATGGCCTGCAAATGAAAGCGCTCATTTGCTAAAATAACACACAAACAGCGTAATCGGTAATCTTCTTGCTTCACTTTAGCCGATCCTAGTGTGCCCTACCTAGGTAGAATTTCATGATACATGTGCGGTCAAGAGCCCCACTCTCCAAATGCCATAAATCCCGGACTTCCCGCAGGGAAGAGAATACCCAGGATATGCCATAAAACAGGGAACCGAATTTACCGGGTTAATAATCGGCGAAGGTATGGCTGTGATAATTCACCAGCCCATTCATTGGATGTTGTTCTATCCTTGTGATCGTCTCGCCGAACTCATCGGCTACTGCTTTCAGGTGCACAGCAAAATGATAGGCAATAGAACCGGTGAATACCAATGGAATTGATTTTCCTTCCTTTCGCAAAGGCAAAATGTAGTATTCAAAAAAACGCCGGAAGTTCTCTTGTATGATAGCAAGAACCACAGGATTTGCTGCGTGTTTAAGGAGAAACGGGGTAAATGATGCCAGAAAACGATTGGCCCGTGGTTGATTATAAATTTTATCCAGAATCAGCCGTTGATCCAGTCCGTACTTCTCCAAAAATTCATCTCTGAGCTCAATTCCCAGATTGCCTTGAAGCAACTCCCGGATTAAATCAAGACATAAAACAGTACCACTTCCATAATCCCCTAAGATATAACCCAGAGAAGGCACACTACCCACTATCTCTTTGCCATCATAGAGGCAGGAATTGGCTCCGGTACCCAGGATACAGGCTATACCCGCTTCCCCTTGCAGCAAACTTCTCGCCGCTCCGAATATGTCCCCGTTCACCTCTGCAGGTATGTGGCTTGGAAATACTTCGTCCAACACAGCTGCAAGTTCTGCAGCCTTAGCAGGATGCCCACATCCGGCACCATAAAAGACAACTCTATCCACGTTGGACATCTTACTTAGAACTTTATTGCTAAGTTCTTTTTTGATCTCCTCAGCAGCCAGAAAATAGGGATTTAATCCTTTTGATTTGAGGGAAACCACGCATCCGCCCGACTTATCGATTAGCCTCCAATCGGTCTTAGAGGAGCCACTATCTGCCAATAAAAGCATTCAATATCATTTTAATAGGAAAGAGCCTTGACCTATGGCAAAGCAACATTGTGTACAAATATGTTTTGAAATAGTCCCACCGCCATCCCTGAAAATAGGGATTTGTAACAATCACCAGAGGCAATTATTCTGACCGGAAAGAGCAAAGCTATGTTGGGTAATATCGGTTGTTGAAACTTCTAATTGATCAATCCTCTTTTGTACGCATTGTTCACCAATTCGGCTGTGTTTTTTGCTTTAAGTTTATAAAGCAGATTTTTGCGGTGAGTCTCCACCGTGTTTTTACTGATAAAAAGTTTTTCTCCGATTTCAAGCGTCGTAAGCCCAATAGCAATGCTTTCAAGAACTTCAGTTTCCCTCCCGGACAATTTCTCATTCACCTCATACTTAGCCGAATCCTTTAAAAAGCTGGTTAATAGTATTTTGTTGACTTCTTCGCTAACATAGGTTTCACCCTTGTAGAGTGTTTGAATTGCATCCAATAGCTCCTTCTTACCTGTATTCTTAAGAATGTATCCACTAGCACCACTTTTAAGCATATCTGAAATAAAGTGTCTGTCCCTATGCATGGAAAGTCCAAGAATTTTCAGATTCTTGTTGGTTTTGCACAGCTCTTTTGTCGCTTCCACCCCATCCATCTCCGGCATATTCACGTCCATTATCACCAGGTCAACTGAATGATCTTTACAATGGACCACAGCTTCTTTTCCATTACTGGCTTCCCCCACTACCTTGATACCTGGAAGGTCCTGCAACAAAGCCTTCATTCCATCAATAAACATTTGATGGTCATCTGCTATCAATACATTGATCATATACTTAGGGGTTAATGTAAAATGCAATTCTTTCTATTGCTTACCAAGATTACTTGGCCAATACTTATATAAGCACTAAAATTCCACCAACGGAATCTATTCTTCATTCACTTTTATATTTTTCATTCAAAGAGTCTCCTTAATGTAAACATCTGCATGGAAAGGATCCAAAGGTCCTCAGAAGTCTCTTCGCTCCGGAATAACTTTCATGATTAGAAATGGCACAAATGTCCTTTCTAATCCCATACTTAAGATCTACCCTAAATTACTCAATCCAGCGCTATTCAACACTAGTGATTTGTGAATATCCCTGTTTTCAGGGATTGAATAAGGTCAATTTTTAGAAAGATTTGAATGTGAAATAATAGGAAATGACCAGAGACCAGGTAAAACCAAAACCTCCGGCGCAGCAAGTATTGTTTCATATAACTCTATTCAACTCAATTAATTAAATGTTCAACATGAAAAAACTTTTACATTGTTCGTTTGCGGCGATGTGTTTTCTCCTGTTTCATTTTCAGGTGTATTCCCAGACATTAAATGTATCGGGTACGGTAACCAGCGCTGAAGATGGAATGACCCTACCAGGAGCAAGCATCCTGATCAAAGGGACCACAAAGGGTGTCAACTCAGACATCGACGGGAAATACCAGATAGATGCCGAAAAAGGGCAAGTTCTTGTATTCAGTTTTATTGGTATGATCAGCCAGGAACACGTGATCAATGAGAGCGGCACAATCAATATCGCCTTAGAGCCAGATGCGCAATCCCTGGATGAAGTGGTCGTGGTAGGCTACGGAACCCAAAAGCGAAGTGATCTTACGGGAGCAGTTTCTTCTGTGGACACAAAAGTACTGGAATCCAGGCCTATCACCGATGTCGCACGCGGTCTCCAGGGTACCACACCGGGACTTACCATAACCACTCCCAGCGGTCAAATCGGCCAGAACCCAACCATCAGACTACGCGGTTCTGTGGGGACTTTAAGTAATTCTGGAGGGGCCCAGCCGCTGATATTAGTGGACAACGTGGAAATCCCCAACTTACAATTGGTCAATCCTGAAGACATAGAATCGATTTCAGTCTTGAAAGATGCCGCATCTTCCTCCATCTACGGAGCACGTGGCGCATGGGGAGTGATCTTGATCACTACCAAAAAAGGTAAAAAGGGAGAAGCTCCAAAAATCAGCTATTCAAACAATTTTGCCTGGGCTACTCCTACGGTAACCCCTACCATTGCTAATGCTGCGGATGGTGCAGAGATGGCCTTCAAAGCTTTGCAACGGACCAATCCATCAACCAACGTATTCGGTGTGGTAGGCATGTACTTTGATGAAATAGGCATTCAAAAGATGCGTGATTGGGAAGCACAATACGGAGGTCAGGATCTAGGGGATGAGATGGTGCTGGGCAGGGACTTTGAGATCAGAGACGGCAGATTGTTCTTCTACCGTCCCTGGGAAGCAGGGGATATGTTTATGAAAGACTGGACACCCCAGCAAAAACATGACCTCTCTGTAGCTGGGGGCAGTGAGAAAACCACCTATAGACTTGGTGTAGGGTATCTTGGTCAAAACGGGGTACTGAAAGTAAATCCCGATGAATTTAATCGATATTCAGCTGATCTGAGTCTGAGCACTCAAGTTACTGACTGGATGGAAGTCCGCGGTGGTGTCCTTTACAGCAACACCAAATTCACCAGGCCTTTTTACTTCTCCAGCGAAACTTACGACCCTTGGTATTACCTACTAAGATGGCCGAAGACTTATCCATATGGTACCTATGAAGGTCATCCTTTCAGAAGTGCAGTTACTGAAGTGCAGCAGGCTAAGATGAATGAGGAAACAACCGCCTTTACAAGAATTAATCTTGGCACCACCATTACCCCTATCGAAGGCCTGTCAATTGTGGCAAATTATACGTTTGACTCGGAAAACTTCCATGATCATCAGACCGGTGGCGTAGTATCAGCTTATAACTTCTGGTCTACCGGAGCAAATCTTCAATATGCACCCTATACCAGTGCCTCCTATAACCGCGTTGAATATGCTTCCTCATGGAGCAACAGAAATGTGGGAAAAGCATTTGCAACCTATGAAAAAATGCTAGGTGACCATTCACTCAAAGCCATGGTGGGCGGTGACGTAGAAGCCTATGAATATTGGTACCAAAGTTCACAAAGACGGGACCTGATGGATCTGGACAGAGGTGAATTAGACTTGGCTTCCGGTGACCAATTTGTCGATGGAGCCAGAAACCAGTGGTCCACAGCGGGTGCATTCAGCAGGATCAATTACAACTATAAAGGTAAATACTTCTTGGAATTGAATGGAAGGTATGATGGGTCTTCGAGACTTTCCCCTACTGAAAGATGGGCTTTTTTCCCATCCATGTCAGCAGGATATGTGATTTCTGAAGAATCTTTCTTCAAACCGGTCACTCAGGTAATGTCCTTCCTGAAACTTAGGGCATCTTGGGGAGCTATAGGCAACCAAAACGCCTACCTAAGTGATATTTACAGAATTATGAATTCCTATTCATCCGGCTGGTTGATTGGAGGAGATAATCAACTAACCTTTGGCACGCCGGGTGCGCTGCCCTCATCTTTGACCTGGGAGACAGTGACTACGCTTGATCTGGGATTTGACGCAAGATTTTTCCAGGATAAATTCGGTATTGCCTTCGACTGGTACAACCGCACGACAAGTGATATGCACAGTGCAGGTGAAGTGCTTCCTGCCTCATACGGTACTTCGGCTACAAAGCAGAACTTCGGAGAGTTGGAGACCAAAGGCTGGGAACTTGCCGTGGATTACAACCATGGTTTTACCAACGGATTAAACCTCAATGCTACGGTAGTAGTATCTGATTATAGAGAAACTATCACTGAATTTGCTGACAATCAAAGTATCTATTCCAACCGCCCCGGCAAAGTAATCGGTGATATCTGGGGGTATGAGACGGACCGCCTGTTCACTGAAGACGATTTTGTCAAAGATGCCAATGGTGAGCTGGTAGTGGACAACGGAAAATACGTACTAAACGAGGGAATACCCTCCCAAGAACTTTACGAAAGCGGCTGGTTCTACTATGGGCCCGGCGATGTGAAGTACAAAGATCTAAATGGGGACGGAGAAATTACCTTCGGTGAAAATACCGAAGAAGATCACGGTGACCTTAAAGTGATAGGAAATTCTACGCCAAGGTATCAATATGGGGTGCGGCTTGGAATGGACTTCAAAGGAATAGACTTGAGCATCTTTGTACAGGGTGTAGGCAAAAGAGATTACTGGGCAAATGGACCGATCATGATCCCGGGATACAGACCCGGGGAAGCTTGGTTCTCCCATCAACTGGATTACTGGAGCCCTGAAAATCCTGATGCATTTTATCCCCGCCCTACCGATGCAAGCCAATCCAACAACTCCCGGAACTTCATGCCTCAGACGCGTTACTTATTGGATCTTTCCTATGTAAGAATGAAGAACATCACCTTGGGATATGCACTTCCTACATCGGTGATTTCCAAAGTAAACCTGGATAAGGTGAGAGTCTATGTAAGTGGTGAAAACCTCTTTGAGTTTGATAAGCTAGACCTACCGCTGGATCCTGAAGTAGATTATACTACCGCAGGAAACAATGACTCCAATACCTTCGGAAGGGTCTACCCGTACAGCAGGACCCTGTCATTTGGTTTACAGGTTACATTTTAAATTGGTAGCACGATGAAATCGAGCATGACTAAAGCGTTACACAGAGGGATGATTATCAGCCATGCGAGATTCCATGTGACCTATAAAAATCAAAATATAAACACATGAAACTAAGAATAATAGCACTCGCTCTAAGCTTCCTTGCAATTTCCGGTTGTGATGATTTCCTTGAAAAACCTCCCTTGGACAGCCTCACAGATGAAAGCTACTGGAAAAATGAAACTAATGTCAGGAGCTTTTCATGGGGATTCTATACCGCCTACTTCAGCGGATATGGTGCGGGGTATGCCTGGGGAAAATTCTTCTCCAGCCAAACCTTAAATGACGATTTTGCCCCTGCAAGTCCCGCACAATTTCGTAGGACCGTACCTACAGCAGCTACAAGTTCCTACTGGACTTTCTCCTACGTACGAAAAGCCAACATTTTCCTGAACAGGATACAAACGGTCCCGATGGAGGAAGAAGCCATACAGCATTGGTCCGGGGTTGCCCGTTTTTTCCGGGCATTGGAATACCACGATTTGGTTAAGCAGTTTGGGGATGTGCCTTGGTATGACCAGGAACTAGTTGAATCTGATGAAGAAATACTTTATAAGCCTAGAGATCCGAGGGAATTTGTGATGGACAGGGTCTTGGAAGACTTTGAATTTGCAATGCAAAATGTACGGATAGATGATGGAAACGACGGGCAGACGGTGAACAGAGCTGTAGTTCTGGCCTTTATGTCGCGAATATTTCTCTACGAAGGCACTTGGCAAAAATACCACAAGGGCAACACTGAAAAGGCAAGGGAGTACCTGGAAGCATCCAAAAATGCCGCAACTGAGCTTATGAACACGGGAGAATACGCTTTAGGAAATTACCGGGAAGTATTTAACTCACTGAACCTGGCCGGAAATCCTGAAGTAATTCTATACAGACATTACGAGCCGGGTATCTTAACACATGCGTTAAATTCCTACAACAACATGGAACCTCAGACAGGTGTGTCCAAGGATGCCATTGAATCCTATCTGGCCGAAGATGGGTTGCCGATCGGAATTTCACCGCTTTACCAGGGTGACAAAGGAATAGACAAGGTGATGGCCAACAGAGATCCAAGAATCTATGAAACGCTGGTTTCGGATGAGTTGAGGCTGAACGGCATTGCTTCCAATTACAGCACCACGGGATATTCCACACATAAATTCCTGAATGAAGTGATCAAAGACCAGCCAGAAGGCAGCTCCAATCTGAATTATACAGATTCACCGGTCATGAGGTATGGAGAAGTCCTGATCAATTATGCAGAAGCTGCAGCGGAGTTGGCCACCGTCGGTGGTGCTGCCCTTACCCAGGCAGATTTGGATATGTCCATCAATGTACTCCGGGACAGACCCGGAGTAATGCTTCCACATCTGGAAGTACTAGGTGATGCTGCCGGTGTAAATGGCGTAGTTTACGAGGATCCTGCCAGGGACCCGGATGTATCATCCATTCTCTGGGAAATACGCCGTGAAAGAAGGATAGAGTTAATGATGGAAGGATTCAGAACGGACGATTTGATGCGCTGGGAAAAACTGGAATATTCTGATACCGAAGGAAATCCGGATATCAACCGGGGAGCCTGGATCAGAAGGGCAGACTATCCGGAACTTCAAAGTAGCGTGACACTGACAGACGGTGAGGAAGGATACATCATTCCTGCGACAGCAGCTGTTTCCCAGAGGCTGTTTGAAGATCCAAAAGTTTACTTGGATCCAGTGCCTCTGGATCAGATCACACTATATGATCAGCATGGAGTAACGTTAACTCAAAATCCTGGCTGGTAGTCACTTAAAAAAACACCAACTGATGTCCTTCTTTCTAAATTGGAAGAAGGACATTTTTTTGAAGCATCAATACAACGAATTCAAACCAACGATGAAAAAAATACTCATTATACTATTTCTTCTAAAACTGGGCAGCACTTCTGCCCAGGATTTCAAATTCGCCTTCGTAACCGATACACATATAGGATCACCTAATGGTGTAGCAGAGGAAGATTTGAGAAGAACGGTCTTGGATATCAATTCACTGGGAGAAATGGACTTTGCAATAGTGACCGGTGATATTACTGAAATGGGAACCGACGAAGAAATCAAAAAGGCGAAAGAACTATTGGATGCCCTTGTTATTCCTTATTATGTAATTCCCGGCAATCATGATACGGGATGGTCAGAATCCGGAGGAGTCAGTTTCATTGAGACGTTCGGCTACGATAAGTTTGTCTTTGAGCACAAAGGCTATAAGTTCATCGGAACAGCATCCGGTCCCTATGTACGGATGTCGGACGGTCACATTCCCAGAGATGCCGTCGTTTGGCTGGACTCAGTACTAAACGCTACTCCTGACAGCCAGCCTATCATCAATGCAAACCATTATCCCCTGGACAAGAGTCTGGACAACTGGTTTGAGATGACCGATAGGCTAAAGAAACATAATACGCAGTTCTCGATCTGCGGACATGGACATACAAATAAAGCCTATGATTTTGAAGGGATTCCCGGTACCATGGGAAGATCAAATCTACGTGCTAAAGATGAAATCGGTGGATACACCATCGTTGAAATAACAGATAATGCGGCACGTTTTGCAGAGAGAACGCCCGGGGTAGCAACACATGCCCCTTGGAGAGAAATAGAACTGGGCCATAGAAATTATGTGGATTCTATTGCTTTCCCACGACCTGACTACACTAGCAATGACTCCTATCCCCAGGTATCCAAGAAGTGGAGTTACCATTCTGACGCTAATGTAATCTCTACGCCTTTGGTGAAAGGGGGAAACGTATTTTTCGGTAACAGCCTGGGGAAGTTTGAAGCACTAGACGCTGAAAATGGACAGGTGAAATGGTTTTTCCAAAGTGAAGGTGGGATATTCTCATCGCCCTCATCCTACCAAGACCTGGTCATTTTCGGCTCCGGAGATGGAAACATCTATGCGCTGAAAGAAAAAACCGGAGACCTGAAATGGAAAGTTTCTACAGAGGCATCCGTATTGGGTTCTCCAATAATCGACAGAAACAGAATTTATATCGGTGGAAGTGATGGGAAATTCAGGGCGCTGAACGCAAAAAGTGGTCAACTCATTTGGGAATTTGCAGGAATAATGGGGCCTGTGGTCAGCAAGCCCCTGATTTCTGACGGATTGGTAATTTTTGGGGCCTGGGATAAAAACCTATATGCTCTCGATCAAGAATCCGGAGACTTAAAGTGGAGCTGGAACAATGGAACAGCCAACCGTATGTATTCCCCGGCAATGTGCATCCCGGTCACTGCTGACGGAGTGGTATACATTGTTGCACCTGATCGGTATTTAACCGCGCTTGATATTAATTCCGGTAAAGAATTATGGCGGAGCAATGAAGCTACTGTGCGCGAGTCAATTGGAATTTCGGAAAACAAAAAGTGGGTCTATGGCAAAACCATGAACGATGAAATTGTTGCATTCCCGACAAGCCGCGAAGAAGTACCCGTAGCTTGGAGAATAGATTGTGGATTTGGTTATGAACATGTTCCTTCAATGCTGATAGAGAAAGCTGGAAATATCTTTTTTGGGACAAAAAACAGTACAGTATACAGCGTGAACCCTCAAACCAAAAAAATAAACTGGGCGCACAAAATAGATAATTCAATGGCAAATACAGTTAATATCATAGATGATCATTCGCTTGTGGTAGCCACTATGGACGGGAAAGTGGAATGGTTGAATTATTGATTTTAAAAGGCCCGTTAAACTAACTAAAATTGAACTGGGACAGCTAAAAAACCAGATCTTCTGTTCCTTTTTGAACAATAATCCTCCCCAACAGGCACATGAGAGGGACTATTCGTCTCCCAGAATTTATCAACGGGGCCTTTTTAACTGAAATGGCTTACTAGCCACTATTCTATTTTCCTGATATCCTGCATATTCGGAAGATATCACTGAAAACAAAGCCAGACCTGTAATCCCATTCAACGTCTGTGTCCGTATGTAGACCTAAGTAGAAAGTGAATATAGGTATAAGCCAGGCTGATACCTGAATTTGTCACTTATAAGTTAATTCAGCTGGGGGATCAATGCCATAGCGAGAATGAAAACCTGGATGTGCCAACTTCTTCCAAACATTCAAATATTAATTAGCTGAAAAACGAAACAATCCCTCCATGTAGCATAAAATACCGAAATGAGTAATATCTGGACACTTCTATGCTAACATCGATTCATAAAACACCTTAATAGCCACAATTTTATAGCGGAAAACGACAGAGTGGATGCGACAAAAACTGGAATAAAACTTGTGACCGACGTTGGAAGTGTTTAGTTGCTATAAACACATTATTTTAAATAGGTTTTTAGTTCTAAATAATCTAAAACAAAATAATGCAGGATTGGTTAGACCTCATGTGTCTCACGCCAAATAAAAATTTGCGTAAAAACTCAGATTCTTAGACTTATGATGATGAGTAAACACCTGATCACCCTTGTCTTTTTCCTATTCGAAAAATAATCAGAATGACATACCCAAATGATTTTCACTTGAGCCGACCCAAAGTAAGGCAAGGAGAAAATTCTATTGATAGTTATGCACTACTAGTAAGCATAATCAGTGAAATAGAAAATTATAGCTTACAGTTCCATCTTGACAACTCTCTTCCGCTAATCCAGGGGGATAGCGAATCTCTTGAGGAAGTTTTCAAAGGATTTGTACAGAATGCGATAAATAAATTCAAAGAAGAAAAAGGCACATTGCATATCCTATATAGGAAAGATCTGGAATCTTCTTTTCTCGCATTTTTCATTAAGGATTTAATCCCACCCCAACAGGAAAGCAGTATTTCCAACCTAGTTGATACAATCACAGATTTCAATCTTGCCCTCTGTGAAAAACCATTAAACGAAATAAAACATGTAGAGGACGGCTCATTTCTAGGTAAATTGAATACCCAAAGCCAATTCTAAACTGCAGCTTCTGCCTTGTATATTCCTTTGGCCAATAAAAAAAGACCTCCTGAAATGAATGGAGGCCTTTTTTACTAAAAGATCACTGACCAGCATTAAGAAACAAAATCAAAAAGTGTTTCAAACCAGCTTAGCCTAAATCAATATTCAGTGATTTTAAATTCAGTTCTTCTATTTTCCTGATGTTGCTCTTCTGTGCAGGAAACATTATTTCCGCAGGAGTTGAGTAGTTGCTCTTCTCCAAATCCTATTGCTTCAAGTCTGCCTTGGTCAATTCCAGCGTCTATCAAATAGGTAACAACCGCTTTAGCCCGTTTATCAGAGAGTTTAAGGTTATAGGCATTTGTGCCTCTAGAATCCGTATGTGAATACAATTCGATCTTAATTGTCGGGTTATCCTTTAAAATCTTAATCAGATTGTTCAGCTCAGGTTCCGCATCCTCCCGGATATCCCATTTGTCAAAATCATAGTAAATATTCTTGAGCGTATATGTTTTCCCCACTGCAATTTTATCCAGATATATATTTCGGATGATCACAGAATCTTTAGCCTGGGCAGCTGTGGGGATTAAAATATCACCACTGTTACCGGTCAGGTATTCAGTTTTCTTTCCTTCCAAATGGACAACTTGATCAAACTTCACCTTAAATCTGAAAGATCCATCATCTTCAGAAACATACGTATTCACTAATTGATTTTCGCTATTATGCAGTGTCACCACGGCATCTTCAAGCTTTTCTCCGGATTCCTTGTCAATTACATCCCCCTTGATCACCAAATCTTTTTGCACAAAAAGATCCGCGAAATAAATATCATCAAGCCCTTTGCCACCTTTTCTATCGGAAGAATAAACTGCCTCAGTATCACTTCCAGGTAGTAGGGAAAGTCCAAAATCATCGCGGTTGGAATTTATCGGACTGCCTAAATTCTCAGGTTCTGAATATTCCCCATTTTCAGAATATGCTCTAAAGACATCCAACCCTCCCAGTCCGGCATGTCCGGTGCTTGAGAAGTATAATATTCCATTCTTATCAAAATATGGGGTTCTTTCATCACCGTTCGTATTGATCGCATCTCCAAGATTTACCGGTGCTGACCATGCTCCCTCCTTCCACTCGGAATAATAGAGATCCGCTTGTCCATTTCCGCCCGGCATATCAGATGAGAAGTAAAGCCGTCCGCTTGAGGGATCATAGAATGGGTCAGAAACAGAATAAGAAAACGGGGCATTAAATGGCAGAGGCTGAAAGGAATCCATGCTGACGCTGCCAGTATCCAGTGCAAAGAACAATTCGGGAAATAGGGTGTAATTTCTGGCTGACCCAGAATCGGACTTTGTATGTTTCTGGGTTTGGGTAAAAACCAGAAACAGGTTATCTCCTTTCTTATACATAGGTCCAACATGAAGATCACCACCAAATCTTTCAGTTTGTATCAGGGAGTCTTTGACTGTATTCTCCTCGTTATCCCAGGCAGATTCATACATTTTCAAAAAACCATTTCCTGTCCAACCATACACATCACTTTTTAATGCATTGTTTGGATCCACCCGAACATTCTTGGGCATCAACCTGTCTGAGGTAAAATGGAGAACGGAATCATCGGAAATCATTGGGCCAAATTCAGAAAATGATGAATTGGCTTTAGAAACCGGCACAATTGCAGATTCTGAGGATTTATTCAGAAAGGATTTCCCTCCTATTGCAGTTTTCCAAATTAATTCCAATTCAGGATTATTACGGGCAGAATCCAATCTGGAAAGAACAGAAGTAGCTTCAGAATACTTGGAGTTGGCAATTAATGCCTCCGCATAAGGCTTCAGGTCATTTACTTCGAGATCACCATCTCTTTCCAGCCTTGTGTACCATTCCTCAGACTGCTCAAAGTTTCTCACCTTTGAATACGCCTGAGCCAACCCTCGGGCTGTCTCAGGCTGAGGTGAGTCATTCCAACTTTCTAAAAACTTCTCTATTCCAACTGAGTAATTCAGATTTTCTGTCAGTTTTTTACCTTCTACGTACTTTTTATAGGATAAAGGTTTACACGCGGCAAAACAAACAATCAGA
Source organism: Algoriphagus resistens (assembly GCF_001442615.1). Taxonomy (GTDB): domain Bacteria; phylum Bacteroidota; class Bacteroidia; order Cytophagales; family Cyclobacteriaceae; genus Algoriphagus; species Algoriphagus resistens. Next base: position 22,039 of record NZ_LMXN01000027.1, read on the forward strand.
AAGCAGGCTAAATATAGTAATCTTTTCATGTGTCAAGTTTTGCTTAAAAGAATCGTGGAGAAACCAATCTTACCCGCTTAGGTGGAAATAAGAATGCAATAGAAATATCATGGGTGGTAAATGTTCCCACCGAAAAACCTGAGATAGTATGATCATAGGCATACCCCAAACGTAAACTTTCACGTAGTTGCACCTGGACCATTCCCAGAACAGCAGTGGATTTTTTCAATCCAGGCTGAATATCCCTTCCTGGCATATCGATACCGAATCGGTATCCGGCGCCTAGCCAGAACATATCGTTCAAGATCAAGGCAGCATTGAGATCCATCCTTGCCGGTGCTTTGAAGTCATCCATATACATGACAGATGGGATCAGTGAGAAATTATAGTTGAGATCAAAATGATATCCCCCAGTCAGGTATAGATGGGGATCCTGCTCTACCAGTACATCGCCTTTGTCAAAATCAACTACAGAAGAAAGCATCTGATCAGCAGCTACTCCGATATAATAATTGTCGTCATATAGAAACAAGCCCAGCTTTAAATCAGGATAGGTCATTCTTTCCTTACTCAAAGGTATGGAGGGGTCATCCCCCATATCAGGATTTAGCATTGACCCATCCAATTGGGAATTGATTACCCCCGCGCCTACCCCGAAACTCAGAAATTTTGTATCACTAAGTCTCAGGTGATAGGCAAGGTTTCCGTAGGCAGCAACCGTTCTTTGAGCCCCTAACTTATCTGTAAGGAATTGTCCCCCAACTCCAAGCTGGGATTCCTCCAGATAGGTATCCCCTGCCACAGCAAAGGTCTCAGGACTTCCCGTCACCCCAGTCCACTGCTTTCTATAATAAGATTGCAGATACATCTGCTGTTTATATCCTGCATAAGCAGGGTTGATAAAAACAGGATTAAAAATGTATTGGCTGTACTGAGGTACCTGCTGTCCAAAGCTGTTGCTTAGGGACAGTAGGATACATCCAGCTAGCAGAGTAATTACCTTAAATAGTTTCATCTTGCTTACTTAATTATAGTTACGTAACCTGTCATAGTATGACTTACACCCTGGGTATCTACCAATTGGAATTGATAGAAATAAGTACCACCGTTCAGATTATCTCCATTCCAATCATTTTGATAATTAGTTGATCTGTACACTTCTACACCCCAACGATTCACTACCACGAGTTCACTTTGCGAGAAGAACTCCTGCAGACCTCGGATCACCCATGTGTCATTGATTCCATCACCATTCGGAGTGAATACATTCGGTATTTCGAATACCAACTGCTCATGGGTAACAGTGTCTGTGTTATCAGATGGTTCTAGTTCTTCGTCATCGGAAACTGCCGATGCTGTATTGGAAACAGTCCCTTCAGAACTAGCTCTCACTCTTATTGTCATCGTTTCCACAGCCATTGGGTTAACAGTGGCGATGTTCCAGGTCAAGGTTCTCGTCTCAGAACTGTAAGTAACAGACCCTGAAGACACATCAGCACCGATATATTCCACTGCAGCTGAAAGTATGTCTGTTACCACTACCTCATTGCTGGTGTTTTCCGAGTCGTTCTCCACAGTGATTTTGTATTCAAACTGAGAGCCGAGCATGACCAGCGTAGCGGAGACTTCCTTCATCACTTTAAGATCCACCTCATTGAGATTGTCTACCTCTACCGGGTCAGTTTCATCACCGGTGCCAGGGAAGTTTTCACCTGATACCCATACCGAGTTGACAATGGAGCCTTCCTCGGCAGTGACCATTACTTTGAGCTCCAACTCGACTGTCTCACCTGCAGGAATCCCATCAATCATCCAGGTCACTATACCTTCAGCTTCCTGACCACCGTCAGACGCTTCAACGAGCATTGTTCCATCCGGAATAGTATCGGACACCACCATATTTCTGGCATCGTACTCTCCCAGGTTGGAGATCGCTATGGTATAAGTGATCAGTTCACCTGTTTTGACTTCAGATACATCCTGGGTTTTCACTACCGAAAGCTCAGTTTCACTCTCTATTACTTCCACTCCATCTCCAGGATCAGACTCTGTAGGGTCTTCACCATCATCAGGGAGGTCTACTACCGCGGTGTTGTAGATGATATCACCTACTTCCACTTCGTCAGTAACCTGTGCAAGGAGAGTCAACTCAATATTTTGCCCCGGTGCAAGAGAAGGTATAATCCAGGAAACCACTCCGTTGGCAAACAATCCTCCTTGGTCAGATTCCACATACATCAGTCCTACCGGAAGCGTATCTGTCACCTGTATTTCTTCTTTTACAAGACTGGAAACATTGCTGACTTTAATCGTATAAGTGATAACATCCCCGATTTTGGCCTCTGACATATTTGGAACTTTCTCGATAGTGAAGGATAGAGGATCTACTACCTCTACAACTTCAGGATCAGATTCTTTTGGAGTATCAGGATCATCAGGACTGGTCACCACTGCTACGTTGCTGATCATAGTGCCAGCTGTGATATCCTGAGGTACACTTACTGTCAGCACAAGATCCATCGAAGTATTGGCCGGGATAGAAGGTATGGACCAAGTAACGGTTCCGTTATCAAATGACCCTCCATCACTAGCTGACACAAATGTCAACTGACTGGCCAACACATCGCTTACAACTATATCGTTCATCACTACAGAAGCTGTGTTGGTAATACTGATAGTGTAAGTAATCTCACCTCCAGGGAATACCGTAGGGCTCGCCGCTGCCTTGGAAATCTGAAGTCCATCTCCTAGATCACATAGTGTAAGTGCAACTGTTACACTGACTCTTTCTATACTTTCACATCCAGTAGCCGGATCAGTTTGAGAAGCATAATAAGTTGCTCCATCCACCAGTGGGGCAGCCGGATCAAGTGACATACCACCTACCTCTGATTCATACCAGCGTATATTGGTTCCTGTCACATCCAGTGAACCTACAGTTGGATTATCAGTATCACTACAGAATGTTTGCGTAGGATTTGACACCACCGGAGCAGAAACCGAACGAACCGTTACTGTCAGGTGCGCTGCCTCCTCTGGCTTAGATTCACATACTTCAGTGCCGGTTATGGTCACATAGTATCGTGTGGTAACAACAGGACTAACATTCAGATCAATTACCTCCTCAGTAAGAGCTTCATCAGTATAGAACCTGAATATTGGATTTGTAACAGTATTGCTAGTAGCCGTCAGTAAAGTGCTTTCACCTTCACAGATCACCGCATTCATCACCTGAATATCAGAAGATAGTGCTTCCCTACCCACATAAACAGTCAGTTCTGCTCCTTCACCTGATGCATTTGCACAGATGTTGTCACCTGTTACACTCACGTAGTAAGTTGTTGTTGCTGTAGGGGTTACAGTCAGATCTGTGATCTCGTTGGTCAGTGCCGCATCAGTGTAGAACCTGAAGGTCGGGTTGGTTACCGTACTGCTGCTGGCTGTAAGCTCGAAGCTTTCTCCCAAACAGATGGTACCGCCCGCCGCATCTATATCAGATGCTGTTGCAGT
>NZ_LMXN01000028.1 GCF_001442615.1 Algoriphagus resistens
CCAAAGAAGGTGATGGAATTCTATGGTTGAATAAAAGTGATTTTGACAATGGAACGATTGAACTAGACCTAAAAGGACGGGATATTCAAGGACAAAGCTTTGTTGGAATAGCTTTTCTTGGGCAAGGCAATGAGCAATACGATGCGGTTTACTTCAGACCGTTCAATTTCAAAAGTCCCGAAAGAGGCAAACATTCGGTTCAATATATATCCATGCCGGACTTTGATTGGTCTACCTTACGGGAATCCAAGCCCGGGAAGTACGAGAACAAGATCAACCCAGCGGTGAACCCAAACGAATGGTTCCACATCAAGTTGGAGATCCACTATCCTCAAATCAAAGTATTCGTAAACCAGAACCAACAAGCTTCCTTATCAATTGAGCAACTTAGTACCCAATCATCAGGTCAGGTGGGATTATGGGTAGGAAATGGCTCTGAGGGTTGGTTTAAGAATATTACCATATCAAAGGCCGAGAAATAAGAACTTGATATGTTAAAATTCACGTCTCAACTGAGATTAACAAAAAATGGACCCTACCTAAGTCCTTCCTAGATCTAAGACTTTTTCAGAAAGCACTAATTAAAATCCCAATCCTGAAATCATCCACAGCCAAGGAGTTTAGGATTGGGATTTTCAAAGTTTTCTATTTTATAGGAATGCAGTTAAGCTTGAGCTACTCCATTTCAAGGTTTTCCATTTTTGATTTTAACTCTTTCAATAAGCTATCCACTTTCTGGATGACAGATCCCTGCACTTATTCAGGCAATCTGAATCTATATCAGCATGCTAGCATAATCAGTTCTTTTTTACAATGGAATAGTGGGGGTTGGCATCATCTGTCAAATCGAGTATAATATCGTAAACTCCGGCTTCCATCTTAATGTTTTCCCCATGCATATCCAAGATTTTATCCCCTTGGTTGTCTCCATAGTTAATGTTCCAGTCATTGTTGAGCCTGAATTTCATATCCCCATCCATAAGCGTTATATTTTCCAAGATCCATCGTCCATTTACTCCTTTATCTTCAGAAAACTTAATGTCAGGAATGGCATCATCCCATCCCTTCGCTGTGGCGGTACCCGTTACACCCCAGGAAGACTCAATCCTTTTGGCTATCATTTTACGTGAGCCTTGAATGATATGTAACTCAGAATACTGGTTATTTTCATCTTTTATAAACTTCAACACCGCATCTGCTTCTTCCTGTATAAAAGTATGTTGATCTGTCGCAATCACCAGTTGTTTGCCTTGTCCTCCTACATCAATAGCCAGCCTTCCGTCGAGGATCGAAGTATACAGCATCAGCTGGGGCTCCTGAATAGAAAATGCACCTACAAATTTCCCCAGTTCTTCAGCGTTCAATTTCATCTCCTTGACCGGCTGAAAAGTCTTGTCGTTCAAGAGATCTATGATCCTCCGGGTAAGAAACTCAGGGTTGGCATTTTCATGATTGTTTAAAATTATTACACAAGCATCGTCTTTCTCAATCATCGCGAAATTACTTCTGAACCCTGCAGCACCACCACTATGGGAAATTATTCTACTCATGGTAGAATCCATCTGCAACTGCCATCCGTGTCCATAGTTTTTATTTGTTTTGCTGGGACTAAAAGCTATCTCCTGGGAGGCTTCACTTAAAATTCTATGTGACCCAAAGCTCTTATAGTACTTGTATAGATCCCCAACCGTAGAATAAATAGAGCCTGCAGCATATGGCCCAACGGAGTCGTATAAGATAGCTTTTTCTTTAATGCCTTCAGTGAAAACATGATAGGCAGTCACTTTCTCCGGTCTGGACAAATTCTTAAAATCAAAGCCACTGGAGGACATTGCGAGCGGGTTGAAAATAGTTTCCCGAATTGCTTCTTCATAAGTCATCCCAGTGACCTTTGCGATGATATACCCAAGTAGCTGATATCCCCCATTGCAATAGGACCAACCTTCTCCGGGAGGGAAATTGGCCTCGTTCTTACCAAACAGTTCAACCCGATACGCTTCAGTTGCAGGAGCATCCGGTTCTTCCGAATGATCATTGATACCGGAAGTATGGTTAAGCAGATGCCCGATAGAAATAGTTTCGCCATTTGGAAAGGAGGGATAAAATTTACTCAGCCGGTCATCCAGGGATAGTTTCCCCTGCTCGATCAGTTCAAAGATCATCGTGGAAGTGAAGGTCTTGGTGATGGAATAGATTTGAAAAATACTTTGCGAGTCATTGTATGCCTTGGTTTCAAAATCTGCATAACCATAACCTTTATCGATAAGCACCTGATCCTTGTATGCCACCAAGACAGTACCATTAAATTTATTGAGCTTTTCGTAGCGGGTAAGAAAATCATCAATGGCTTTTATTTTATTTTCCGAATTCATGTCCCCGTTTGTTTGGGCATAGGAATTCAGGGCCAGCCCGAAAGCCAGCAAAATCACCAGTTGCTTTTTCATTGTTTAATTTATATTGAGTGTATAATGGACTTTTCTATGTCAGACAGGTAGAGCGGACCTATAGGCAGCTCTGTCTTACTTAACCAAAGGCTTTTTTTGTCAAACTTCAGGACCTTGCTTTTGGAAACGATGTAGGAACGATGAATCCGCAAAAATCCACGGTCAGAAAGCAAGGTCTCAGCCTCTCCCATGGTCAGGCGGGTAATGATTTTTCTGTCTTCCAGGACGAGCTGTACATAGTTGCCCAAGGCTTCTGCATACAAAACGTCTTTGAATTCCACCCGTATATTCTCATATCCGCTTTTGATAAACATAAAGGCCTCTGCAGCATTGGACTGCGGCATATTCATCCTCAAGGCCTGATGCTCATACGCCTTATTACAGGCCTTGAGGAAGCGAGAAAGTGAAAAAGGCTTGAGCAAATAGTCAATTGCATCTTTTTCAAATCCTTCCACAGCGTATTCGCTGTAGGCGGTAGTGAAAATAATCATTGGCGGATTGGGCATTGCTCTTATGAATTCAAAGCCTGTCATGTCCGGCATTTTGATATCCAAAAAGATCAGATCTATGGCATTTGGCTTTAGAAATTCCACTGCGTCCAGTGCGCTGGTGAAATAGCCTGTCATTTCCACAAAGGTGACTTTATCTGTAAGTCCCTGGATCACTTCCAGTGCGATGGGTTCGTCATCAATGGCAATTGCTTTCAGCATTTCAATAGCAGTTTAATACTAAATTCCTGATCCGTTTCCTGAATATCCAATACATAACTGTTTGGGTACAACAGCGCTAGTCTCTCTTTTACATTCCTCAATCCTATTCCTGATTTTTCACGCTCGGGGTCTCTTTCATTTTTGTGAATACTGTTCCGGACTTCAAAATTCACCTGGTCTTGCAAGCATTTTAATTTGATCCTTATCCATGATTTTTCTTTAAGACTGATCCCATGCTTAAAAGCATTCTCCACAAATGGGATCAGTAACATTGGGGGAATTTGATTGGTACAGTATCTTTCATCGATTTCTTCTTCGATACTAATATTTGAGGAGGAAATTATCCGGAGTTTCTGAAGGGAAATGAAGTTATTCAGGTATTCCAATTCCTTATGCATAGGAATTCTGTCCAGCGTATTCTCGTGAAGCATAAACCGCATCATGTCTCCCAACTTTTGTATACCCACCGCTGTTTGGTCCGAATCACCTTTGAGGGCAGTTCCATAAAGTGTATTCAGCGCATTGAACAAAAAATGTGGGTTAATCTGAGACTTCAAAAACTGTAGCTTAGCATCTGAGCTGGCCAAAGCTGTCTCCATCTTGATAAGTTGTAGAATACGCTCTTTCCGTTGGTTGTATATCAACCAAAAAACAGGTGTGGCCACAAGAAGTAAGGATATCCAGTAGAAGATCGGAATGATAAGCCTGGTATTGAAAAGTAGCAGAAGGCCTGGCAATACACAAATGAACGTTGAAACCAGTAAACGGAAGAAAACTGGCCGGGACAATACTTTTTTTCCCTCCATAAGTGGAAAAAGCCAGAAAGTCAGGTACAAATACAAACCAATAACAGGGAGCACAAAAAACTGGTATCTGACAAAATCATGGTGAAGCGGGTTGATAATGAACAGAATACAAATATATATCACAAGCAATGGTGTCGCATTGTTGCTTACCATGATCCAATATTCTCTCTTGACCCTTTTTCGCTCGATTAGCCATATAAGCAGTTCTCTTATTCCCAACAGTATTGTTACCAAAGCTACGGCAGCCAATGTCCTTCCCAAACCAAAAAACAAATTATCGAGGGGATTGTCATTGTATCCGGCAATTGCCAACAATTGGTATCCTCCATAATTAAAGAAATGTGGTCTGGCAAAAAAACTAAGCGTATTGATTCCGATCGCCAGTAGGAAGGCCACGAATAAGAGGGAGAAGAGTGCCAGCAGGATTTTTTTGGAGAAAAGCTTTTCCACATCATCCCCGCTTACTTTCCGGAAAGAAGGAATCACCCAAAAGCTAATCAGAAAGTACGCCAGCAAAAATAAGAGTGGCGAAGCTAACTGGGGAAACAACACATTTCTCCAAAATGAAAAAGGAATAGCATGCTCTATAAACATAACGGTATAATCCCTTTCCAATTCTGTAATCGGATGCTCATTTATCCTCATTAGCACAAGGATGATTTGCCACACGATTAAAATGGCAATTCCTATCATTTCATGTTCTCTCCACCTGACTTTCATCGCTTATATAGAATCTTTGTGAGGCCATTCCGACAACCATAGGAAGTTATATCCCGGCAAATCATCATTCCATGGATCGTCAGTAACAGGTTCATTTTCGTGGCTAGTAATTTTGGGTAATATTAATCCACAGGACTGACTCTTTTTTGCTTATGTGATTAAGGGGGTTAAAAATGTGACCAAACTGGTTTTTCACTGAAATACTACTGATAAACACATCCCCTTCTGCCAATTTAGTACGCCTTATTGCCACTTAGCTTATTAGGGACCATTGATAGAGACACTTGTACTTTTGGATTAAAATAATCCAACGGAACTGATAACCTGTTCTACTGAAAGGATATTGAAGGGGGTTCAAGACGGATTTCCAATACTAAAAATCTATTTCTGCATAGCCAGCTGAGCTATTATTCTGGGTATTTTTAAGGGCTGTCTCGTCCTTCGAATACCCCATAAAGTTTTAATCATGCCCTTTTGTATCAAGCTCCTTGTCATGGATGTTTCATCTAATTGAATCCCATGTTTATACATCACTTCTTGAGGAACGCATGATACTTATAACTAAGCCACATAGCAAAATAACAGCGATGAATTTATCATAGCGATTCTACCCAAAGTCTAATTTTACGCAGAAGGGACCAATGGAAACTTAAGTGACTATCTTAAACTAATCAATTACTTACTATTTTACCCACTAAATGGCTCACAAAACAGAAGCTTGTTTCCGAATGGATCAATGACCTCCATACTTAAGGATTTCCACGGAGTCATATTGGGATCTTCGAACATATACCCAACTTTCCTTTTCATTAAAAACTCATGGTAATCCTTCAAGCCCGAAAATTCTATAAAAACACTACTTACGGAAGATACTTCATCGTCATAAGCAGTAAAATACAATAGGATATGTTCATAAGACAATATCATATATATAGTGGATTTTTCATCACTCCCCCTTTCCCACTCCACCTTGAACCCCATCACATCAACATAAAACTCCTTTGCCCTAATGACATCAAAAACCTTTAATATAGGAATAACTCTATGATCTGTTATCATTTCACTGTTTTTTATAGTAGAAACACAAGCTAAATAATACGTTAACACGAAAACCCTTTACCAGGGAAACAAACCTAAAACATTCAATAATAGACTATTAAATGACAGTAACTTTATTCCATATCGACTAATTCTAAAGAAAAGAAAGCACTTTACCACTATTCCATCTGATTTAAAACCAGCTAGGTTGGATCCGGTATTAGCAGAAAGACCTAACTTAGGTCAGAACTCTAGCACTTATTAGATCGCTAATTATTTAAAACATTTTTTTACACATAATCTATTTTCCCTTACTCCCACAACTTCAACCTCCTCTCCGACTCTAAGTACACCATCTTTTGAAACTGCATAAAAATGAAATAACTGGGAGGTTCTTTCAACTGTGATCAGACCACTTCCACCATAAAGAACATTTGAAATTTCTGAAACAACCACACCCTTTTTTCCAACAAAACCTTGCTCCCAGTTTACGGAATTATCTTTTTTCTTAAATAACCATTTCATAAATTCAATTTTACACGCTCTCTAAGCGCTGTTCTTGGTTTTTCTACTAAAGTGAAAATAACGCTAGTCCAGCCCAAAGGGCAAGCATTTACCCCCCCGTGTTCAGTCTGCATTTTTGTTTTTGAATCCAGTTTTGATTTAGGTTTATCGAAACGAATCCATTGCAGAAACCAGACAAAGAATCTCTTTTCAGGAAATTAGAGGAGGAAAGCATTAATACTTGATTTTCCATTCAGTAAATTTCAGTTTCAGAATTAAGAAGCACCAAAACATGATTGAGAAGTACTTCTGCCTAAGGAGGTCAGCACGGATAGCTTATTCTACCGACACGATTAACTCATGAGCAGATTGGTAAAATCCTGTAATGTACCATGTAAAACAGAAGAAGGCTTTCCCAACTTTAATGAAAGCACAATAGAATATCATGTCTGTGAATCTGCCAACAACAGCATTACAAATAACAAAAAAAAACAAGAGTAATAATCAAAAGTATTTGAGCAAGAGGATTATATAGCAAATATTAGCTATATCTTAATTGAAAATAACAAAAATAAGGTACTCAATTAGCCAAGCAAATTAATTTTAATCAACGGGAAAATATCACTTATTCAGATAAAACAGAGAAGTAACCGATGCAATACTAAGACATCAAAAGCATCCATACAATGGATAAAAATCATTTTAACCATATAAAAATGAATTTGATAATTCGCGCAAATTTACTCCTAAAGCCCATACTAACTAACGGCCTATCCAAGAAATGCTAATTGGATAAAGAGAATAATTTCATAAAAAATCGATTTTGCCAGATTTTAGAAAATCATCTCCCGGGTTGTCTTCCAAACCCATTGCTATAACAAGCGAATGCTTTCACTAAAAATGAGATAATGAAGTTATTATTCATTGAAATAAAATGGGATAAAATAGTAGAAAGGTGCTATCAATTGGTAATTTAGCAGCATATTCACGCTACAAGATAGATTTTTAGTGTATTCATTATGTTAGTAAATCAAATCGCATATTTTTCTGTGTGATCATTTGAGCTTATGAAAAAAAACAAAACACTTGCCGTGGTTTTTGACGACCATCTCCTATTTTTGGACTCTTTCTCAGCGTTGATTGAACGGCTTGGAATTTTCAGTTCAGTACAAGCTTTTAATGATGAAGGGCTATTAAACCGCTTTTTGATCAGCCATCCAAAAACTTCCATTTATTTGTTCTTGGATTATTACCTAAAGGACAAGAATTCGCTACTCATGATCAATGAAATCAAACGGTTAAACCGTCAAGCCAAGGTGATTGTGACAAGTTCAGTAACAAATCCTACCACCATTGCCAATATACTGACTTACAACCCAACAGGTCTAATAAGTAAATCATCGGGTTTTGACACAATACTTCAATGCATTAACGCAATAGAGCGAGGAGAGCGGTATATTTGTCCGGTAATGGAAGAGATTGTAGCAAACATAGCTCATATCAGTGCTATCCCTTTTTCAAACAGAGAACTGGAAATCCTTCAATACTTTGCCCTAGGACTATCTATAGCCCAAACTGCCGAGCAAAGCCACCTAAGCAAGCATACGATAGTAGCCCATCGCCGTAATATGATGGCTAAGGCCAAGGTCAATTCCATTACAGAATTACTTGCTTTTGCCCGAAGCAAAGAGTTAATTTGAAAACATACGAATCAATTGATTTACAGTGTGATGAGAAAGATGCTGACAAGTTACCCTCACTGAAGAAACGGTCTCAAATAGGCAGCATTTCTGACAAAACCCCGCAGCTAACTGTCATGCATCTCTGGAAGTTTACACCTTACCTACTGCTGTTTTTTTTACTATTCTTTTGCGATACCCCTGCATATACCCAGATCCAGCAGATCAACCAAGAACTAAATAAGCTACCCTTCATAAAAGACAGTGTCAGCATGGTCAACACGCTGAACCGCTTGGGGACACTTTACCGCACCCGAAATGCAGATAGTTGCTTTTATTACGGAATGGAGGCCAAGCGTGTGGCCACCAATATAAAGTATTCTCAAGGTCAAGCAGCCGCAGACCATGTAATTGCTTTTGCTTTGTTTAAAAAGGGATTTTATGCGGAATCGCTTGAGTTGCTTGGCAAAATATTACCCTACTACCAAAAGCTCGGAGATTCCGAAAATATTGTTCTGGTATATCTGGATATGATCGAAGTGGAGAACAAAGGCATCTCAGAGAGGACAAGGATTTACTCTCTCTTACAAAAAGCTATTCAGACTGGAAGAAAACTTGAAAAGGACAGTATTATGTCAGAGGTTTACACAAGATATCTCATCCGGGGCCCAGCCCTTTCTGATGACAGCATTACTTATTATATAAACAAATCAAGCGAAATCGCTGTCCGCTATAAAGATGAAAGCATGATGATCTTCAATCAGTTGTTGAAATCACATCAAATGGTTTCAAATGGTCAAAAGCAGGAAGCTTTGCCACTTATAAAACAGTCGTTATCCAATGCAAAGCGTATTGGAAACACAAAGCTGGAATTTAATTCACTTGTCTCGTTGATCAATTATGAAAGTCACCCCAAAAAAGAGCTTGAACATCTCTATCAACAATATGAAACAGTTAAGAAAAGTGGCGACAAATACCTGGAAATTTACACCTTAAATAGTGCTTTGGATGTTGCCAAACAACTGAATGATAAGGAGGAAATCATCAAAATCTATGCGGAGCTTAAAAAGTCTATGACAGAAGATTGGGAAAAATCGAAGAAATTCATGGGTGATTATGTAAAGTATAATGCCATAGAGCAAGACAATAAGCTATTGGCTGAAGTAAATGCGAGGCGAACTTTGTGGATAGTCATCATTTCATTTATGGCATTGATCTCCTTAATGACCATATACTTAATCATGCTTCGTCGAAGTCGAAAGGCAAAGGAACAAATCGGGGCACTCAATGAAACAGCCAACATGCAGATTATCACCATGGAGGAGGCGAAACACGAAGCTGTGCGGGAAGAGCAACGGCGGCTCGGTCAGGACCTGCATGATGGACTGTCCTCCTCCATCGCCAGCATCAAGCATCAATTGAAAGTGCTTTCTTTAGACACAGAAGACCCAATTCTGAAAAAGAAACTTGCAACAATGCAAACACTAATAACAAGTGCCTATGAAATAGCCAGGAATAAGAGCCATGAATGGTTCAATTCTGATAGAGGGCCGCAAGAAAAAGCTTTTGAGCAGCAGATCAAATTGCTGATTGATTCAGCCTTGCCTGACTCCCATTATCAGAAAGATATCCAAATAGACCAAGGGGTACTTCAGCATATCACTATAGATACACGGATAGCTTTATTGCGAATCATCCAGGAGGCTATCACCAATATCATCAAACATGCAAAAGCTAAGCGTGTAAGTATTTTGCTTTATGAAGAAGCAGATAGTCTCATGCTGGCAATCAAAGATGATGGAATCGGACTTAAAAACAAAAAGCCCGATTTGGGAAGCTCTTCGATGGGTCTGCAATCCATCAAACGCCGTGTCCTTTATCTGAATGGGAGGATGGAAATAAACTTTGGCACACAGGGTACTGAATTGGCCATATCAATACCCTGATCATCAAAATGATATATATCGCATTATATGCTATTCTGCAAGAATGGGGAGGATAATAGATAGATACCTTTATTCAAATAATAACTTGGCAAAGTTTCAATTAAACATGCACTGTCCCAAAATCATCCCCTCTTTTCTCCTGCTAGTTTTATTCTGTATTTGCTGTAACCCAACCTACGGACAAATCCAGCAGATCAACCAAGAGTTAAATAAGCTATCCTCTATCAAGGATAGCATTAGTAAAGTCAATAGCTTAAACCGACTGGGGACCTTTTACCGGACTAGAAGCGCAGACAGCAGTTTTTATTATGGTTTAAAAGCTAAACGAACAGCAACCAATGTAAATTACAGACAAGGTCAGGCAGACGCTGACCTTGTAATTGCACATGCCCTATTTAAAAGAGGCCTTTATGCAGAATCGCTGGAGATACTTGGTAAAATATTACCGTATTACCAGCAAATCAGTGATAACGAAAAAATTGTCCGGGTATACCTAGATATGCTCGAAGTCGAAAATAAGGGTATTTCGGATAGACCTAAAATTATTTCGCTATTGCAAAAGGCAATCCAAGCTGGAAAAAAACTTGAAAAGGACAGCATTATGTCTGAAGTTTATATTAGCTACGTCAATAGGGGACCTGACATTTCCGATGACAGCATCACTTACTACCTAAGCAAATCCGCTGAAATTGCCAACCGATATAATGACGAACGTATTCTCAATCACATCCGACTATGGAAGGCACGCTTGATGATTTTGGATGAACAGTTAGAAGAATCACTTCCGCTAGTAAAAAAATTACTAGAGGATTCACAGCGCATTGGAAATCCAAGTCTGGAAATCAATGCGCTCTTTCTTATGACAGGTTTCTATGAGGACGAGCCAAAAAAGGTTCTTGAGTATTTTTATGAAGCCTTTAAAGTAGCACAGGCAAGCGGGGAAAAGAGCCTGGAAATCTACATCTTAAACTATGCCCTAGAAGTTGCTAAACAATTAGGGGATAAGGATGAAATTATTAAAATTTATTCAGAATTAGACAAGTCCATGACAGCAGACTGGGAAAACTCAAGGAAATTCATGGGCGATTATGTGCGTTACAATACTATTGAGCAGAATAATAAGTTATTGGGCGAGGAAAATGCACAGAGGACTATGTGGATAGTCATTATTTCATTTATGGCAATAATTTCCTTAATGATCATCTATGTCATCATGCTCCGCCGTAGTCGAAAGGCAAAAGAACGAATTGAACTCCTTAACAATAATGCCAATCTGCAGATCATCGCCATGGAGGAAATGAAGCATGAGGCAATAAGGGAAGAACAACAGCGGCTTGGTCAGGATCTACATGATGGGCTCTCCTCCTCCATTGCAAGTATAAAGCATCAACTAGAGACACTTGCTATAGACACCGAAAATTCATTTCTAAAAAAGAAGCTGGCCGTGTTGGTCTCGGATCTAACAAATGCATACGATGTAGCCAGAAACAAAAGCCATGAATGGTTTTATACAGATGAAGATCAGCAGGATCAGACTTTTGAGCAGCGGATCAGATTACTTACTGACGTTGCCTTGCCGGATTCCTACTACAACAAAGTGATTCACATTGATGAGCATGCGCTAAAGCATGCCAATATGGACACACGAATTGCATTGCTTCGAATCATTCAGGAAGCGATTACCAATATCCTAAAACATGCCAAAGCACAGAAGGTGGATATTTTGATTTATGAGGAAATAGACAGCCTTATTTTGACAATCAAAGACAATGGGAAAGGGTTGGATAGTAAAAAATCAACCGGCAAATCATCGATTGGCTTGCAATCAATCAAACGCAGAGTTCAAGCTATGGATGGAGAAATCGAGATAGCTTCTGACTCGAAAGGCACCGAAATAGCTATCTCTATCCCACTAAATCCAGGTTAATTTTTCATTGGGTAAAATACCAGGAAAATCCCCTGAAAGAGCTTGTTTAAAAGTTCAATTGGTGGAACCCTTCGAGGGTTAATCTTACAAACTGGACTTTCTTGACTTTTAACCTAATTATTAGCAAACCGCTGAAGGGTTGTAAGGTACAAGCGATTTCACTTCCAATAATTCCATACTGCTCCATCAAATACCGCCATTGCTTTGGCGTCGGTATCGTAGCACATCATCCCCGGATAGGGACTTGGTACATTTAAATGGGGGGAAGCCACTTTGGGCAATACTAAAGCCTTTTCGTCTGATTCAAGCACCAATGCCCCTTCTACGTTTGTACTTTCAGCTCCAATTACCGTCTGGGAATTGATATTTGCGCCATTGAATGGAAGTAGGTCTCCGGTATCCCCCTCATCGGACAAATCCACCCATTGGTTATTTGAATACATTTTTAGTTTCCTGTCGTTCCGGTCCAATATAAAAGTACCGTTAGCCGGAGTTGCAGGAAGGGTTGACACTGCGGGCAAAATAATTCCCTTGACTGATCCAGCCGCAAAATCAAGCAAGCCGTCTCCATCAACCGTATTTTTTCCTATGGCAGTCTGGGCATATGCCAAACTGGAACAGAAGCATATCCCTATTAGTACTAATACCGATATTTTTTTCATTCTATTAATTTTTTGTTGTCTAACAAGTTTAAAACAGATTAAATTATTCTTTGCCTCTGGATAGCTTTTCCAAAGTTTAGAGTTTTGGGAAAGCTTACCCTTATCAGTTTATAAGTTTATACTTAGTCATTGCAACCCCGTTGAATACAACTCCAAGCAGTTCCGTTATAGAGCTTCATGCATTCTTCGTCGGTATCATAAACCAACATTCCCTCTACAGCATCCAAAGCATCTATTTGCACCGTGGTTAATCTGGTTATCACAAAGCCACTGTCTTCGGATTCTATTGCAATAAATCCATTAGGCACATTTTTAGGCCATTCATCTGATGTCAACTGGTGACTGGAAACACCCACAACAGACTCTTCAGGAGTTCCTGAGGCAGGCAGCTGTACGCAATAACAGCCATTTATCGATTCATCAATAGAACTTCCTAAACCTTGAGGATTACCATTAGGCACCCCATCTTCATCTACTGGATACAGTGACATATTAAGCGAACCGTCAGGATTTAAATCTGCATAGGTGTAATCACCGTCCCCTTCAATCGCATCCGGACAGCCATCACCATCTGAATCAAGATCAAGACGGTTTGGAATACCATCTCCATCGGTATCACATTCCAAATAAATAGACACGGCGTAAGTTGGATCACCGAAAGGAGTTGTGGTTGAAAATCCGAATGACTTTGCACCAAAATTCATATTTATATAACGCCATTGGCCAAATTCATTTGTTCCTGTATTTGCATCTAAATTAAATAGCGTTTTTTCAGTTGCCAGATCTGTAACTGCCCATTCTCCGGGTATCGGAACTTGGTTTTCTGTCCCAGCAGTAGTCACAGGCATTACAACTCCTGCATCATAAATATGAATCGTCTTGCTATCGTTACCATAATACTGAGGATCTTGTGCCATTACTAGAAACGCACTTAATGCCCCACTAATATCCCATCTGGAAGCGACTTCACCATCTTTCGTCCACCAGTCATCTTCAGTAGGATGAACTGAAGCATTTGTAATACTTATGATAATTGCGCCAGAATTCGCTGGATACCCAAATTTGGCACTCAAATCTGCTGTTACATCTTGATTTTTTGCGTTCAATGCCAACCCAAAATCGGAAGGAGCAATATCTATCAATTCACCTGATCCAAAGGCGGCTAACATATCATTGTATGTATTACTACATTCAACACTATCTAAAATACCATCATTATCTGAATCCAGATCGCAGGTATCGTTGATACCGTCACCATCTGTATCCGGACCAGGACAAGGATCTTCTGGACAAGGCACGCTGTTCAACCCACTTCCACGTCCATAGATATAGGTAGAGCCAACTACCGATTGTGTCGCCACGATCGTGTTGGGTGCTCCATCATTCCATGTAATTGCATTAAAACTATTACCGTTACTCAATTCCAAAAGATGCAGCTCCCCACCGGAAGACTTACTTCCATACATACTGACATCTCCACTAGGGGCAATAACAACACGGATAAGTGGTGCGGAGGCTGTACCTGTCATCTGCCATATCGGAGCAGTATTGGTTTCATATTCATCACCATCAGCGAACTGCACATTGATACCGCTTGTCCCGGCAGACTGGAACTCAATTTCCTGGGTTGCCAACTGTACCCCATTGATTTCCATATTGAAGGAATTATCTAAGGAATAAATATCAAACTGGAAGCCATAATTGGTAGCCGGCTGGTTGAACGTGATTGGAGTTCCACCATCGGAAGAAAACGTATTTCCTTCCACTTCTTCGGTACAAACCTCAGGATCAACACCAGGACAGGCTTCTAATGTGATCACATTGGACAGCATCGATGGGTTTTCTACCGAGCAAGGATCATTCGGATCTATGACCAGTTCAAAGAAGCTTGAAGCAGCATCTTCATCCGTAAATATCGCGTTGGTAATATCCAGTGTCACGGTAATGGAACTTTCACCGGTCGGGATTACCAAATCATCAACCTCTATGTAGGATTCTCCGGTAGGATCAAACCCGAGTACACCCGAGGTTCCATTGTTGAAGGTGACTGAAGTGATATCCTGACCCAAATCATAATACACTTTCAATGTTGCTCCGGTGATTTCAGGATCTTGGTTGTCAAAACTCAAGGTATAGGTTACTTGGTCACCATCTGCCAGGCAGGTCGCATCTACTTCATAAAGGAAGTTTAAATTCGG
The DNA here is from genome assembly GCF_001442615.1 of Algoriphagus resistens. GTDB lineage: Bacteria > Bacteroidota > Bacteroidia > Cytophagales > Cyclobacteriaceae > Algoriphagus > Algoriphagus resistens. Next base: position 14,635 of record NZ_LMXN01000028.1, read on the forward strand.
TTCTGTGAAGTTGCTTGCTACAAATCCTACCGTACTGAACTCTTCTGCTGCCGGATTGATGCTATTGTAGGAATTCCCTGTTTCTCCCACCGTAAAGCTGCTTGTAGTATTGTAAACAGTAGTGGTTCCTTCTGTACTTCTTACATTGATATATAAAAAGGTAGTCCCTGATGGCAGCTCCAAACCATTTAAGGTAAAGTTGTTTGCATCATAGGTATATGGTGTGGGCGTTCCGAATTCGGAGTCGTTGTAGGTATCTTCTACAAACTCCAGTCCTGCCGGAAGTGCCTGGGAAATATCAAGCGTTCTAGTGTCGCAATTGCTGTTGATAAATCGCATGCGCATAGTAGTCTCTATACAGCTAGGCACCTCTTCACTCTGTGTGAAGTCCTGTATCATCGTCACATTGTCTTCAGTTGGCGGTAATGGAATTGCACACTCAAAGCTAATATCGCCAATGTCCAATGACCTAAGTGTCACGCGTGCATTCGTTCTTTCCACATCAAATAGAATCTCTATGCGCTCAATAGGTCTATTGAACCTCACATTTGCCGTAGAATGTAAGAAAGTTAGCCCTCTATACGCTTTAGTACCAACCACCTGATTACCTACGATTTCGTAGGTAGTGGCAGCAGTAGGATTGGCCGCATGGGTGATTTTTGGAAGCACTACATTGTCATCACAATCATATCCTATTACAGTAAATTTATTTGCGTTTTCCAAATACGTATTGATATTCGAAATTTGAAAACTCGCTCCCGCTACGGTCTGATTTAGATTGATACTGTGAACGACTTCTACATTTTGGTTGTCTCTTCTTCTGGACAAGAACCACCTACCATAGCCGCGAGGGTATGCATTTGGCCCATACTCTACACCTACAGGGTAGTCCGCTTCCATGTTGACAATCAAATCCCCCTGATCTGTTGAACCTATGATTTCAGGATCCATTATATTGTTTGTCCGTTCGACCAGCGTATTCCAGCTTGCTCCGCTTTTGAACACAAATGTACCTCCCGTACATACATCACAATCACTTGGTGCTACCACCCCGCCAAAAGTGATGTACTTGACGCCTTCAGTAAACAAGAAATTAAAATTTGCAATCCCAGAAGCATAAGAAGCCGCAGGAATACGAACCAGGTTGGTAGTGAAATTTTCATCATCGGCAATCCATAGTTCAATTTCCGAGTTGAAAGTATATTCATTCAAGTCTGCCTGCAACCAAATAGACTCTGGGGCACCGGTAGTCTCCACCCTCCAAACTTTGTTGGCCGTAGAAATCGCAGGATCCAAAGGAAGTCCTGTACAAGGATCCGTAGCAAGGGAGGTCTCACCGGCTCCATCATTATCCCCTAACATAATGAAGGTATGATCTTCACTGAATTGAATCCTGCTGGTATCTGTGTTTGCCAAAGCAAATTCATTGGTTGTCGCCACGATCAGTTTCCCACGGGCTGATGGGTTAACCGATGTGGAAATTTTCTGGCTTAAGGCACCTATGTCATCACGTCCCAAACCAAACACATTGTTATTATAATCAGGATTGTTCACCCCGTCCCAAACCGTTTCTTCCGCAGAGGAGAGATAATTCAATGCATCCAATCTTCCGAGCGTTATCCCATATTTTATTGCCAAATAGGAATCTACTCTTCTTCTTTCAGTTTCGCTCAAATTACCCGCTCCATAGATGATTGTTTCACCAAGATGGCCTATAAAACCTGCATTATCACTTCCATTGCTTGAAAAACGTGTATCTCCAAATGCATGTCCACCATTCATAAACCCTCTAGCTCCATGTGTTCCATTTGCACCGTTTGCAGCTCCGTTCAGACCTTTTGATACGGTGAGATCTGTAAATGTGTGATACATTATACTTGGTATGGTGGTTGAAAAAGTTATACCACCGGGATTAGCCAGATATCTTGCTCCATATGCATTATTCACACGCTCAGACCGCTGATCTGCAAGTAATCCAATTCCGTCCCACCTGCTAATGCTACCGGAAGGCAAACTATTATCAACCAATGAGCTGAAAATCCTAGGATTCCCCCCCGAATGGGTAACACCTTCTTTGGTGAACATAAAGATATCAAAGTCCAATTCCGATATGGTCTGAACTCCCATATTCCCCAGTGTCTGCGTAGCCGCAGAGAAATTGACACCCGGATTGAAATTGAAATAATCTATATCCCCTTCAACAAACTCAGGCAAAGCATTGTCTCCCAATTGAGAAATAACCGTTCCGGAGAAGAAGTCTGTCCAGGAAGTTACTTCTGTTCCTACACCGGTATTCTCCGCATTTATATCAGCTCTATACCAATAGCTGAGCGCATTGACCACCCCTCCAGGTGCGTAAGCAAACCCGGCAAAGGTGAAATAATCCCCATCATTGTAAGTGATGGTAGTAGTATTATACTCCGAACCATGAATAGTGACTTCACCCGTCATCGGGATAAAATCGTCTGAGGTGTCAAAGATCTCATCAGAAGAACGAACCAAGTGTAAATTGCTAATCCCTTTTGGCCAAGCAACGATTACTGTACCTGTACTACCTGTGTTTTGAACTTTCCAAATGGCTTCAAAACGATGGTTTATTTCACCACCCGGTGCAGTTGGGTATGCTAAAGCAGTCTTTAATCCTTGCTTTAACCCATTGTCACCTGTTAACAAAAACTGACCTTCGGCTAAGTCATTGGTATTATCGAGATTACTTTCGAATAAAGAACTACCGTGTCCAATAACTAATTTCTGATTTGCACCTGTACTGCCTGCTTGCTTTTGGTGCAATGCTGTAATATTATCTCTTGCAATACCGAATATGTTGTTGTTATAACCATTATTCAGGGTTCTGTCCCAAACTACACTGCTGGTTGTAGAAAGGTAATTTTCGTGTAATGTAGTACCATTCTTTACAGCAAGGTAAGAATTGACTCTGGATTGTTCGTTTGGTGTAAGAAGACGATTGTACCAAACCACCTCCATAATGTCCCCAGGAAAAGCTCCGGGAGCATCCCAACCAGCATGACCTACTCTCAGGTTAATGCCATAAATCTGGAACCTATTAGATCCTGTGTATGGCGTTGTTTCATAAACACCGTTTAAACCTAATACTTTTTCACCTCCCGACGAAGTCGAAGTTCCCCCATTGGCAACCGAATTGTTAGCAATAGCTGAGAAAACATTGGGAACACTAATATTAAATGTTGTTGAAAAATTTGTTCCGGTTGTTCCGGCAAAAAATTCATATTGTCTTGGAAATCCATTTTCAATCGACATTGCTGGTTCGGCAGCATTGGTATCGTCGTCAATCCCTATGATACGTCCTGTTCCATTGGTAGTAGGCCTTACTGCTGAAAAAATAGAAGTATTGGTATTAGGCAATTCTACATTACCTAGGGGGTTCATTACCGAAGTAGAATTATAAAAGAATTTTGAAACAGTATAATCTGTGGTGTACGGATGGAAGTTATGTGCTCTGTCAGTAGGAGAAAGTATCATTCCCCCTACATTCGGAATATCATCCGCATTTATAGAATGATCCTTCCATGCAGTGGAAATATCTCCGGCATCGTCTGATTTAATCCAGAAATCAGGTCCTGCAACTCCACCAGGAGCATACATATATCCGGCAAATGTAAAATATTCTCCATCTCCCAAAGTAATGGTTGCGGTATTGTAATCCTGTCCATTGATGCTTACCACATCATCCATTGGCACAAAATTGTCTGTATCAGCAAATGTTTCGTCTGTTGACCGTACCAAGTACATATTGTCAATACCTACCGGCCAAGCAATAGTTACCGTACCAACATTAGCGGTGTTTTGCACCTTCCAAATGGATTCAAAGCGGAAATTGGTCTCACCATTACTTCCTGCCGAATAAGCAAGTGGAACAGTCAAGCTTTGCATCAGGCCATTGTCACCTGTCATTAGAAATTGTCCTTCCGTAAGATCATTGGTATTTTCAGCATTGGAATCAAACAAGGATCCCCCATGACCTATAACCAACTTCTGATTTAAGCTTGTACTTGCGGCCTGTTTTTGGTGAAGGGCAGAAACATTGTCTCTCGCAATACCAAAAATATGGTCGTTGTAACCTGTGTTCGTGGTTGTGTCCCATACAACATTTCCGTTTGCGGCAAGGTAATTTTCTACAAGTGTAGCACCATTCTTTATAGCTAAATAAGAATTGACCCTTGATTGCTCAATAGCAGTTAATGGACGTTTGTACCAAACCACTTCCATAATATCACCAGGGAAAGGACCAGGAGCAGTCCATGCACCATCACCTATTCTTAGACGTTGGCCTTGAATATGAAACCTGTTAGTGCTTGTAGTATTTGGGTATGTTTTATATACACCATTCACTCCCAGAACTCTTTCCCCTCCGGCTGAAGTTGAAGTTCCTCCGACAATGGTAGGGTTGTTCCCTATTCCAGAAACTATATTTATAGCACCAATCTTGAACGGTTCTTCATCAAATTGATCTGCATTAGCTCCACCGCTAAATTTATATAACCTCAGTCCTCCGCCTTCAATAGAAAACCCCGGTTCGGCTCCGTTTCCGTCATCATCAATACCGATGATGCGTCCTGTTCCTGCAGAAGTTGGTCTTACTGCCGAAAAGATAGAATGAGATACATTATCAAGTTGCCCATTAGTAGGGTTCAATACCGAAGTAAGATTATTAAAATATTTACTGCCCGTATAACCTGTGGTATAAGGATGAAAGTTATGTACTCTGTCCGCTGGGGAAAGTGTCCAAGTACCTACTGCCGGTATATCATCAGCGTTTGCAGAATGATCTTTCCATCCCGTCGCAATAGTTCCTGCATCATCTGATTTTACCCAGAAATCAGGGCCTACAACACCACCTGGTGCACTAGCAAACCCTGCAAGGGTAAAATACTCCCCATCTGCTAAATTAACTGTTGTTGTATTGTAATCTACACCGTTAATGGTCACTGTGCTGGTCATTTCTGTGAAATTGTCGCTACCGTCAAAGGTTTCATCACCAGACTGTACCACATACAGATTATTTATTCCTGCCGGCCAAGCAATCGTTACTGTACCTACATTATTTGTGTTTTGTACTTTCCAAATAGACTCAAAACGGAAGTTAACCTCTCCATTAGAGCCTCCCGTATAAGACAATGGAGTACTTAAACTTTGTTGCAAACCATTGTCACCCACCATTAAAAACTGACCATCTGTAAGGGTGTTAGTATTATCGGCATTGGTATTAAAAAGTGAATTTCCCGCACCAATGATTAGTTGTTGCCCTTGGTTGGTACTTTTAGATTGCTTTTGATATAATTCTGAATTATCATCTCTGGCGATTCCAAAAATATTTTGGATGTAGGCTGCATTATTGCTAGCACTCCACACTATGGCAGAAGATGCATTTTTATAATCACTGGCACCTGAAGCGTATGTAGTTCCGTATTTAATGGAAAGATAGGATTCTACACGATCCATTTCGTCCATAGTCAATGCGGCATCAAAAATAAGAACCTCGTTAATCTGTCCGTTTATTGCTCCCCAATTGCTATCCCTTCCTACTCTTATATCTCTTGATGCATCGTTAATAACAGCATTTTGTAACTCGTTAGTGTTATACGAAGATCTTACACCATTTAATGAAACAATTGAAGAGGCATAAGCTGCACTAGAACCCGCTCCATTTTCCCAATTGGCTCCTGAGATAAAATAATTATTGTCGGTAAATGAATTACTACTCAGACCTTGATAACCAGGACCGCCGGTATAAAACAACAAATTGTCTAATCCATTATTAGACGTATGCAAGCCCGGGTAATCCATAGTGGCATCAAACCCAATAATCCCTGCTGCTCCCACAACATTAAAATAACCTGCAGTATATAAGGTACCTTGTGTTCTGTCTACAATATTAACTCCTGTAGCTGGTTGATATTCCAGATAATCCAAGTTATAAGTTATGGTTGGATTAAAATTTACCAATGTTGTAGCATTAGAAAACACCGGTTGTGAACCCGAACTTGTCTGGGTTAGATTGTGCACCGCCCCAAGGTATTCATTCCACTGTTGTACATTGGCATTGTCTGTTGCATTTGTTGTCCCAGCATCAGAAAACACCGTGTTTTGAGCATCTGCTTTGTACCAGGCTGAGGCAGGCACCCCTCCTGGTGACTGGCCAAAGGCAGAGGTCAGCGCAGCAAAAAATAGCGATGTAACCCATCCAAATTTCAGATCGTATAATTTCTTCATTTTTTACAATTTATAATTCAAGCTTCTGGACAATTTTACCTTTAGTCCTACACTTTTCTTCTAAAACTAAATTTCAAATATTGACTATAATTTTACGTCCACCTATTGACTCACGCCATTCATACTTTTTATAATCGGATGAAATTCCCCAGGTTAAATCCATTAAACCAGTCATAAAACCAGCTTGGTTTACAGCCACGTTTTTATCTTTAAATGAAAAGAGTTAAATATTATTGGGCCAGCTTGGTAATGGAAAGCCCACCGTAGTTAACAATGTTATCCGTAGTGGCATTACAACTTAAACGAACCCTTACTTTGTCTCCTACATCCAGAAATCCTGTCCAATACAACGTATTTCCATTGTCTACAATGGTACCTGCCAGGTTGGAATAGGTATGTTTTATCATTGTACTCCAACTTGATCCTCCATCAGTACTTCTTTCATAGTAGGCCATGGTATGCCATGTGGGGGTTGCAGTCCCTGTGCTTGTATGTGTGTTAGAGCTTTGCATGACTATAATGTAAACCCCTCCCATACCAGTCGGAACCGTAAAAACATTGTCAGTCCAGGAATCATAAATATCAAGACTTTCCACAGTAAATTGCCCAATGGCAGCATTTGGGATAACTTGCCCTCCCACATTCTGTGTTCCCGACGCATTGGCAACTACAAGTACTTTTGATGTTCCAGCATCTGAAGGTACTCCTTGTACATATCCTACGACACCATTATTATCCGCTACCAATGTTCGGGTTGCTTCAAAAGTCTGGTCTTGAGCGGGCGATGCACTACCGCTGGACGTAGTATTTGTAGCATTGGTTGCTCCATTCAATGGTAGACCTTGTATCCTTACATTTCCTCCATTGATATGAAGTTGTTCTGTAGGAATACTGATACCTATTGCTACTCTTCCGTTTACCTTTAGTCTTTCCGTTCCCGAAAAAGTTTGCTGTCCAGAATACCCTATGCTTAGGGTATTATTAATGTTAAACCTACCGTCTCCTGCTATCTGGGCTCTTAGATTGCCCGCCACTCCACCGGGATTTGTGGTGAAATTGAGCGGTGCGGCATCGGTCGTATTATTAGTTCCAATATTGAGGCTGGTAGAATTACCGCTGGCAAGCATTTGCGCAGCAGAATTATTATCAGTATAAAGAAACAGTGAATTTGCTCCGCTATGGGAGAAGGTTATTGAAGCCCTGTTGCCGCTTCCGGCATCTTGTCTCATTCCAGCACCTGCGGTATTAAAAAACGTGGTTTCCTGAACGTTTGAAAATCTTAACCAATTCCCATCCTGTGATACGGTTCTGTTTGCAGTTAGTGTACCGTTGGCGTTGTAGATATTAAGATATTCCCCTTCCGTACTTACCCATTTAGTCCCGTTGAAATAATAGTAACCGGATGCGGTCACATCTATCGTTTGCCCTGCCGGAGCGGTATCTGCTTCTATTACATATACCAAAGCCCCCTCTTGGTCTGAGGTGTAGGTTTTGGCCCTTAGCTGGTCACCGGTGATTCTGGGTGCGATGATACCGTCCAACGAATTGATATCTGCGGGTTTTCCTTCTACATCCAAAGTAGTTTTGGGTGATACCGTATTTATCCCAGTTTGAGAGAAGGCAATCGTCGAACAGAATAAAGCTCCTAATAATAATACCTGCTTTTTCATCATACGCTTATTTAAATGATTTGCCGTGTCTTTATATGCTTGCATTTAGGGAGTCCATAGTGCCCGATTAAGGGTAGAAAATATTCCCCACTACCCCATTCACCCATTGACGGGCATTCGGGAAGTATTACCCAAATGCCCGCTTCAATCTTTTCTTAAGGTGTTGGCACAAAGTACTCCACGATGATATGGTAATCACCTGCAGGATGTAGCGTTGTCATAGAGCCAGCAGTCCCGAGTATCAAGGTTCTATTAGTCTGGTCATATTCTATGATGTTGGTACTGATAGATCCTGTGGTCTTGCTTATAAATCTGACACCTATTACAATAGCTCCGGTAGGAATATCACTTCCTGAAAGATCCACTACATTGGAGTTGTTTGCCAAGGTAATATCTCCAACTACTTCAAAAACGGGCTCTTCTTCGATCCATTCCTTACCGGTGTTTTGGCTGGTAAGTCGGTAATGAACTGCTTGAGGTGCAAGTGCTGAAATATCGGCAGAAAGCATGTTGCCGTTTTCATCAGTATAGAGAATATTTTCTACCGCTGTGGTACCGCTATCGTCACGGGTGTTGGGGTAGTTGTTAAACAATATCTCTCCCTCACCGGTTATACGCATTTTTTCAGTACCAAGAGCTCCACCTCCCACACTCGTACTGAATGTTATCGGAGCAGAATCATTAGTGGCATGTGTTCCCAATAATAATTCAGTAGAGCTACCAGAAGCAGTTATTGAAGAAGTACTAGCATTCCATTGCTGTATCCATAAATTGGAACCTCCGTTATGAAATCCCATAGCTGCATCCATATCAGTGTTGGTAGCTGTCTGATGTATTCTTCCATCGGCATCCCACCAGGTTCTCCTGTCAGTTCCGTCGAATCTCAACTGTTTACCATTCAAGCCCAAAGTTCTTATGGTCTCAGGTCCTGTTAAAAGTCCATTGGAGTTGTAGATGTTAATAGAATCTGCTTGCGGGGCGAACAAAGCCCCGTCTGTTCCTACGATTATAGCATTATCCGGATCTATGGAAATCAATGGAACTGTATTACCATTGCTTATCGACAGATCCCCACTATCTAGAACTAATATCTGTTCATCGGTATTAGGCGAGGTATTCGTTATCACATAAGGATCAGGAGCTGTTCCATTACCTGTTACATCAATACCCGTTCCCGCAGTAGTCACACCACCCTGCCCATCAGCCCCTGGAGGGCCTTGAGGACCAACAAGCCCATCGACTCCGTCTGTTCCTGCTGGACCAACCAAACTATCCAAAAAGTCCTGCTCGGTTCCCGTATTGCCTGCTGCAAGCCAAGCCTCATAAGCTGAATCACCGTCTGCACCATCGGCACCTACTAGTCCATCCAAAAACTCTTGCTCTGTTCCGGTATTACCTTCATTAAGCCATATTTCGTATGCAGAAAGTCCTTCTGCTCCATCAGCACCGTCAACTCCAGCAGCACCTACCAAGCTATCCACTGCTCCATCAGCACCTGCAGCACCAACCAAGCTATCTAAGAAATCCTGCTCTGTCCCTGTATTGCCTGTTGCAAGCCATTCATCATAGGCTGATTGACCGTCTGCTCCATCGGCTCCTGCCAAGCCCTCCAAAAATTCCTGCTCGGTTCCTGTATTGCCCTCATTAATCCATACTTCGTATGCAGAAAGTCCGTCTGCTCCATCAGCACCTGCAGCACCAACCAAGCTATCTAAGAAATCCTGCTCTGTCCCTGTATTGCCTGTTGCAAGCCATTCATCATAGGCTGATTGACCGTCTGCTCCAGCAGCACCAACCAAGCTATCCAAGAAATCCTGTTCAGTTCCTGTATTGCCTGCTGCAAGCCATTCATCATAGGCTGATTGACCGTCTGCTCCATCGGCTCCTGCCAAGCCCTCCAAAAATTCCTGCTCGGTTCCTGTATTGCCCTCATTAATCCATACTTCGTATGCAGAAAGTCCGTCTGCTCCATCAGCACCTACCAAACTATCCAAGAAATCCTGCTCGGTTCCTGTATTGCCTGCTGCAAGCCATTCATCATAGGCTGATTGACCGTCTGCTCCTGTCAGTCCATCCAAAAATTCCTGCTCGGTTCCGGTGTTACCTTCATTCAACCAGATTTCATAAGCAGAAAGGCCGTTCGTTCCATCAATTCCATCAGCACCTGCAGCACCAACCAAGCTATCTAAGAAATCCTGCTCTGTCCCTGTATTGCCTGCTGCAAGCCATTCATCATAGGCTGATTGACCGTCTGCTCCATCGGCTCCTGCCAAGCCCTCCAAAAATTCCTGCTCGGTTCCGGTGTTACCTTCATTCAACCAGATTTCATAAGCAGAAAGACCGTTCGCTCCATC
>NZ_LMXN01000029.1 GCF_001442615.1 Algoriphagus resistens
AAAAACTTTCTAGGGTTGGAAGCAGAAATCTGACCACTATTATCTACAGCTTTAACGACAATTTGGTGCTCACCAGGGGTAGCATTTTCCCAAGTAAATTCATATGGTGAATTAGTAAATGAAGCTAAAAGGCTTCCATCGACAAAAAAATCAACTTTTGAAATTTCACCTTTATCACTCTTCACATCTGCAGACAAATCAATTTTTTCCCCCTCCGAAAAACTTGAATTCACCATAGGTGAGATAACATTAATCGTTGCAGGTTCAATCTTATCAAAATGACCAATAATATAGGTATCTTCAAATGGCATTTGAAACTCATACTCAACTGCTGAGCTCAAAAATTCTCCATTTAACGTCCAATGGTTAAATAGATATCCAATTTCCGGTTCAGCAAAAATCTGAACTAACTTTCCACCTTCCGACTCAAGACTATCTGTAAGGAGTTCTAATCTTTTAACTTCAGTAATAAGAATGTTATTCCTTTTTTTTCCCGCTATGCTAGTTTTTCTTTGAGTAGTAATTGGGTATAACGCATTGCTGTTCTTTCTGTTAGGGAATACATTTATACTACTGATTTTTTCAAAATCATGAGTGGGGTTTACAGCAGCTACCGAAATACTTGGATTATTCCATCCCAATCCATGTACATTATCGTAATAAGACTCCGACACTAATTTTGAATGACCCTCAAGAAATATAAAAAAGAAAAATATAATTAATATCAATTCTCTTAAGTGAATTCCCAGAGGTACTTTCATTTTGTTGCTAGTTAATTGTCGAAAAAGGATAGAAAATCCGATTTTATATTTTGAAATAATATTTTTTGTTTCTAAAATGAACAAAATGTTATTTCGTTATTCTTCATAATTCCTCCAATAAGTGCTATTTATTTATATTTGCAAAATGATGAATGATTAAAGAAGATTTAGTGAAAAAGAAGAAAATAGATCAAATCCATTCAGCATATTGATAAGTGAATTTTGAATTAGATTTTATGCAAATCACCCAAATTGGAGGCTGAAAAAAATTTATCAAAAAGTTTGATTTTTTTTCAGTAACAGAAAAATTCTATAAATATTAAAAAGTTACAATTGTTTAAATTCTATCAAATTATTCCAAATTCAGCTCTTAGAGACCACAATAACTGTATTCGAATCGGGTGTATTTTCTGAGCTTGAGCTCAATTTTGGAGACTATTTATCTAATCAGGTAGATCAATTGCTCAAACTAATCATTTTAGCAGTATGGAATTAACATGAAGAAAGAGCTCATGGAGCTTTAAATAAAAAAATCCGAGAAGAAGCCCAGAAGCACCAACATTAAAATTAATATATTAGGCAGAACGCTCAAGGGAATTACTTTATTAATAGTGGTATCACCTATTAATGCCTACCATACTTTTGATCCGCTGATAGAATCTGCCAAGCCTTAGGGACAAAAAAAAATAATTTCATTTTTAAATCGAGCATTAGTATTTTTTTACGCTGGCATAAGCTATCTTTTTAACCTTATTTTCATTCTTCAGCCTGTGGTAAGCAGTTTAGAATAAAGCACCTCTACCTTTGATACCAATTCACTCTATGAAATCGACACGATTAAAATCATCATTAAAACACACAGGGCAATGATTATTTTAATCGTCAAAGATTCCATCTGACCATCTTAAAACAATTATAAACAGATGAAATCGAGCATGACTCAAGAGTCACACACTGGGATGATTATAATGCATGCGAGATTCCATATGGCCCTTAAAAGACAAATTATAATCATATGAAATACCCATGACGGGCGGACGACACACAGGGGGATGATTATTACTTGTCGAAAGCCTCTCGACTACCGTTCTAAATGAACTAAGAAATTTAACTTATAAACAGATGAAAATAAACTTCATCAAAACCTATTCTTGAATGGCCCTGTTTGCTTTCCTGAACCCGAATTGTAAACAGGTTATTAAAAAATATGAATGGCTGATAAGCTACAGACTGTAAAAGAATAATACATTTCACACCCTACCACATTTTTAAAAATCTATATGAACCAGCGAAATATATTTTTACTCGGCTTCATCCTTCTCAAATTTATCCTTCAGTACTTTCTGATAGACTCCAGTTACGATCTGCACCGGGATGAATACCTTCATCTCGATCAGGCACATCATCTGGCTTGGGGGTACATTTCGGTACCCCCCATGACTTCTTGGTTTTCGTACCTTATTTACCTGCTTGGCAAGTCTGAGTTCTGGGTTAAATTCTTTCCTGCACTATTCGGGGCACTGACCATTGCGCTTGTTTGGAAGGCGATAGAAAGACTGGGCGGTAGTTTATATGCGCAATCACTAGCTTCCATATGCCTGATATTTTCGGCTTTGGCAAGATTAAATATCCTTTTCCAGCCTAATTCATTTGACATTTTGGCATGGACATTTGTTTTCTATTCCTTGCTCTGCTATATCCAAACCGGCAGAAATAAATGGTTGTATTGGTTGGGCGCCGGGCTGGGGCTTGGTATTCTAAACAAATACAATATTGCATTTCAGCTTCTGGGTTTAGTACCTGCGCTCCTAATCACTTCTGAGCGGAAGGTTTTCAAAAACCCACATCTATATGCTGCCTTTGGATTATCCTTTTTGATTGCTTTACCTAACTTGCTATGGCAGGTACAAAACGATTTTCCAGTTGTCTGGCATATGCACATGCTGAGCAAATATCAGCTTGTGCATGTGAATCGAATTGATTTTATCACAGAGCAATTCTTCTTCTTTTTTGGATCAGTTTTCGTGCTGATTCTTGCAGCTATTTCTTATTTCACTCACCCTGCTTTTCGCAAGTATCAGGTTTTCATCTGGGCAACAGTCTTTACACTATCTATTTTTACTTATTTTCGGGCAAAGGGCTATTATGCTATCGGCCTCTACCCTATTCACTTTGCATTTGGAGCAATCTATCTTTCACATTTACTGTCCAAAAGCTGGGGAAGGTACCTAAAACCTGTAGCAATGATCATCCCCGTGGGCTTATTTATCTTCGCTGCACCGATGACATTTCCAATTGGAAATCCTGATTACCTCAAGAGAGTCAAAAATCGTCATCCTGATCTGATGGAAAATCGCTGGGAAGATGGTGAGATCCATGACTTGCCCCAGGATTTTGCTGATATGTTAGGCTGGAAAGAGCTGGCTGAAAAAGTAGATCTTGCTTATTCAAAAGCTCCTGGTGGAGAATATACAGTTATCATCTGCGACAACTACGGGCAAGCCGGTGCGATTAACTTTTACACCAAGACCGTGGGCTTGCAAGCCATTACTTTAAATGCAGACTATGTCAATTGGATTGACCTTAGCAGGCAAATAAAAAACATAATTTTAGTGAGAGAAAGAGTGGACGGTATAACAGAACGGGAAATTTCATTTTTTGAAAAATCAGAAGAAATAGGAATCATCTCCGATCCAAACGCCAGAGAATATGGTACAATCATCCATTTGCTTCTGGGAAACAAAACCGACATCAATGCTATTTTGGAAAAAGAGATTGAGCAAAAAAGAACGGAGTTAAAAGAAATTAACTAAGAAATTATCATTTCCTACAAGGATTTTATTTTGCAAAATAGCACCTCCTAGTAGAGCCGTAACATGCAAATTTGTCTTTATCCTGATTTCCCACTCCAATGTAATTCGTTGGCTGGCGCAGGTGATTGCGGCAATTTCTATTTAGTTAAAGATATACTCTGCGGCATAATGCTAATCCAAAAAAAGCCTCGAATTTAGTTTCGAGGCTTTTTTTGTATGGAATTTCTTAGAAATTCCTCAGTCATTCCCTAAGAAAGGATACCTATAATCTTCTGGTGAAACAAAAGTCTCTTTAAGTGTACGTGGAGACACCCAACGAAGCAGGTTGATCATAGAACCGGCTTTATCATTTGTCCCGGAAGCCCTGGCTCCTCCAAATGGCTGCTGACCCACAACCGCACCAGTGGGTTTATCATTAATGTAGAAATTGCCTGCAGCGTTTCTCAATTTGATAGTAGCCAATTCGATTGCATAGCGATCCTGAGAGAAAATTGCACCTGTCAAGGCATAGGGAGATGTCTGATCAACCAGTTCCAACGCCTCCTCGAACCGCTCTGAATCATACACATAGATAGTCAAAACCGGACCGAAGATCTCTTCACACATAGTGACGTACATTGGGTCCTGGGTTACGATCACAGTTGGCTCGATGAAGTAACCTTTTGACTTATCGTAATTACCACCGGCTATGATTTCCACAGCAGGATTTGCTTTCGCATTGTCAATATATTTGGCAATTTTATCAAAAGATTTCTCATCGATCACCGCATTAATGAAGTTGGAGAAATCTTCCGTACCTCCCATTTTCATGGTAGACAAATCAGCGGAAAGGCTTTCTTTTACCTCAGCCCAAATATTGGAAGGGATATAAGCGCGTGATGCTGCTGAACATTTCTGCCCTTGATATTCAAAAGCACCACGGGCAAGTCCTACTGCCACCGCTTTTGGAATCGCGGATTTGTGGGCAATCACAAAATCTTTTCCACCAGTCTCACCGACAATTCTTGGATATGATTTGTATTGGTGGATGTTAGTTCCTATTGTTTTCCAGATATGCTGGAATACACCCGTAGAACCTGTAAAGTGAATTCCTGCAAAGTCGGGATGCTTGAAAATTATATCTCCAGCTACAGGTCCATCCACATAAATCAAGTTGATCACCCCGGCAGGAACGCCGGCTTCTTTGAACACCTGCATTAACACATTCGCAGAATAGATCTGAGTATAGGCCGGTTTCCAGACTACTGTATTTCCCATCATCGCGGCAGAAGCCGGAAGATTACCTGCAATCGCCGTAAAATTAAATGGAGTCAATGCAAAGACAAATCCTTCGAGAGGACGCTGTTCCAATCTATTCCAAACACCATTTCCAGAAACCGGAGGCTGCTGCGCATAGATTTCAGTCATGTATTGTACATTGAAACGCAAGAAATCGATGAATTCACATGCCGCATCGATTTCTGCCTGCATGGCGTTCTTGGACTGACCAAGCATAGTAGCCGCATTGATTTTGGCTCGATATGGGCCCGCCAATAGATCTGCAGCTTTTAAGAAAATCGCAGCTCTTTGTTCCCAAGCTAAGTTTTCCCAAGCTTCTTTGGCACCCAGTGCAGCATCAATCGCCTGCTCCACGTGAGAAGCATCCCCTTCATGGAAATGACCCAGCACATGCTGATGGTCATGCGGAGGCGACACTTTATGCGTATTACCGGTTCTCACCTCTTCAGAACCGATATACATAGGTATGTCAACCTGCTGGGATCTGGCGTCTTCCAGTGCTTTTTGCAATTCTTTCCTCTCGGGACTTCCGGGAGCGTAAGCTTTTACCGGCTCATTCACCGGAGTTGGTACATTAAAAAAACCTTTGAGCATGATATCTGGGGTTATGATTTTCTGTTTGCCAAAGATAACCAGAAGGTTTAATTGACCGATGCATTTGAAATAAAAGAACCCTAAAGTAGATCTTCCAGTTCTCTCAAATGTGAAATTGTATAAGTAGGTCTTAAATGAATGGGCTTACCTACCGGGTTGAAAAACACTTGATCTATACCCACTCCCTGTGCCCCTTGGATATCAGAAATAGGGCTATCTCCTATCATAAGACTGTTTTCTTTGTAGGCTCCCGCTTGATCTAATGCATAATGAAAGATCCTAGGATCTGGCTTTTTATGTCCTGTTGTCTCCGAGGTAATGACTAATTCGAAATACCCACTCAACCCGGATGAACTCATCTTCTTTGCCTGACTTTCATCGAACCCATTTGTAATCACATACAGCTTGTACTTAGGCTTAAGGTATTCGAGGATTTCTATGGTATGGGGAAAAAGATGTGGCTTACTTGAAGTTCTATGCATAAAATCTCCTTCAAATTCTTCGGGTATCGCTGCATTCAACACGCCTGCCTGCTCAAATATTCTAGGAAAACGAGAAGATCTGAGTTCATCCTTCTGCATTTCACCTTTATCATAGGCTTCCCAAAGTTTGAAATTCACCGCATAAAAGGACTCTATAAAGGACTGTGATGATAAAATCCCGAGTTCTTCAAGTTTATAGTAAAGAAAAAGTTCGGAAAGTGATTCTTGCACATTTCGATCATAATCCCAAAGTGTGTGATCCAGATCGAAGAAGAGGTGTTGGTAAGTTTTCAATGGAAATTAACGTCGGTACTGATTGTTCTGAATTTTATTGATGGCAAGTTCGCGGTTGGACTTAAGGATTTCATAAGTTTCCTGGTCTTTTATCAAACTCGGATCCTTCTGAATAAACTTCAGAACCTGCTGAATAATTTCCATATACTCTTCTAAAATGTAATAGAAAACCCATTGGTCTACCCGCTTACTTCCTAATAGTCCCGCATTTTTCAGATAAACCAAATGCCTGCTTGTCTTGGTCTGACTAAAATCAAGGATTAACTCAATATCTGAAATCGAAAGTTCCTTATTGAGCATCAGAAGATGGAAAATCCTCACTCGTGGTTCCTCCGAAAGAGCCTTGAAGATTCTAAGACCGTAGTTTAAACTGATATTTTTTAGCCGCATTTGTAAGATTTAACGGAGATTATGAGGGTAAAATAAAAAATCACCCGAAATTAGGGTAATATCGCATGAGAAATAACAAAATCTGTCGTTCTATAAAGTCCTCTTGTTTGTGAAGAATTCATTACTGCTAAGCGCCACCTTTGTTTTCCTATTGGGAATATTTTTTTCAACTCTTGAAGTGAATGCTCAAGATGTGCAAGAAAAAAAAGTAATCCAACTTTCCGGCATTATCCTTAATGCAGATAGTACCGACGCCGTGGCAGGCGTGAACATATACGTCCCTAGAAAAGGAAGGGGAACCAGTTCCGGGCGCTTTGGCTACTTTTCCATGCCTGTACTTGAAGGTGATTCTGTGGTTTTTAGTTTTATCGGGTTGAAAAAACAGACTTTTAAAGTCCCCGACAACGTTGAAAACGATAAAATCAGCTTGATTCTAACGATGAAAGTGGACGAAATAGCCCTGGCTGAAATAGAAGTAATGCCTTATCCTACCGAGGAAGAATTCAAACAAGCGGTAATTGCTCTGAATGTTGTCGATCCAATGTCTATCTCCCGTGCCAACATGAGTCCAGAGATGCTGCTGCGCTGGGCAGAATCAATGCCGGCCTCAGCAAATGAAAATTTCCAATATTTCCAACAAGGACAAGCCATTCAAAACCAGGATCTCTATGGCCCTAGAACGCTTAGACTTCTTGACCCATTTGCCTGGGGGCAGTTTATTCGATCTATCAAGCGGGGTGATCTAAAGAAAAAGGATTAGGAATACTCTATTTGTTAAGGTTTTTATTTTTCGCGGAGCCGCGAGAAATAAAACACATATTCTTGTCACCCTTAGTCGATCTCAGGAAGCACCCATTCCTCAAGCACACTTGGCACTTTCATCATTTCCTCAATAGCGGCAACTGTTCTGGGCGCATACTCCGAAAGATTAACATTTCCATCGGCAGTAACCAAAATATCATCTTCGATCCGTACTGCTATTCCCCACCATTTTGGATCACAATCTGATCCCTCCGGGATATAAATCCCCGGTTCAATAGTAAAAACAACCCCTTCTTTGAGTGCATCACGAGTTCCCCTATCATGAACGTCAAGCCCAATGTGGTGGCTGGTACCATGTGGGAAATACATGTGATTCTCTCCCTTTTTGATGATGCCGAGCTTTGCGAGTCCATCGTTAATAATTTTACGGCCTGCCGCATCGATTTCCTCAAAAGTAACACCCGGCCTAGACAATGCTATACCGGCTTCCTGAGCCTGATACACCAGCTCATATATGGCTTTTTCTTCCTCATTGAACCTGCCATTAATAGGAATCGTGCGAGTCACATCAGCGGTATAACCTCTCCATTCTGCACCCAGATCCATCAATAGTAGCCGATCACTCAAGTCCCGCTTATCATTCTCGATGTAATGAAGTATGCAGCCATTATTGCCCCCACCTACAATAGATGGATAACCCAGTTCCTCAGCCCCATAGCGCTTGAATATAAACTCATGAACACCCTGGATCTCGCGTTCTGTCATTCCTACTTTCGCTGCCTTCATCACCTCTATCTGCCCCACAGCAGATATTTTCACAGCTTTCTTCAGCAACACAATTTCTTCAGGTGTCTTTACCTCACGAAGTACTGCCATCATAGTGGAAAGAGAGGTTATGTCCAGCTTACCCTCAGGTATTTCATCTTTGGCGGACATCCTCATTTCTGGCGACTCTGCGTTCATAAACGAACTGATCAATGGATCCTCCATCATATCAGGATATTGGCGCTCATATCTTTTCAGCATTTGAACCACACGATCTGAAGTTTCCAAATCTGAGTTTTTAATCATTTTATATACCTGAGCACTCACTTCAGTGAGTTTGTCAGGATAAGCCGTAGCAATTTTAAACTCCTCCACCATCTTGATCAATGGGGCATTTGCACTGCTTTCTTCTATAGCCTCAGAAAGGCTGAAGGTCAGAATCTTATCAAAACCCTGAAGATTGACACCGGATTTAGCAGCAAATTCTGAATTGAGCAATGCCTTTTCAAATCCTAACTCCCTTGTCATCCCCTCTTCTCCTAAGCGCTTACCATTCCACATTTCAGCCCGCGGATCTCTGTTCTGTACGAAAATCAGTTCGTCAGACAACTCATCATTAACTTCCCGCACTTCACTGAAAATCACCAGAACCGCATTTGGCTCCCGAAACCCGGTCAAATAGAAAAAATCCGTATTGGGATGATAAATATAATCGACATCATTGGTTCGGTTTTTCACAGGATTATTAAAAAATACCGCCACGGAATTGGAAGGCATCAGTTTTCGCAACTCATCCCTGCGTTGGCGGTGCCATTCTGAAGAAAGACCATCTTTAAAGTAGGATTGTGCAAAAGCAGTAAGTGAAAATACCACTGCAAACAAAGTCCAAATTATCTTTTTCATAGGAGTCATTTTGAATTAAGAATTGTAATGTCAACGCTTTTGACCATTTAACAAAGTCTTAATCCATGGATAGCGGCATATTCATATCTTTGGGCCTTAAAAAAATCAAAACATGAGAAAATTAGGGATTGTATTTTTGCTTTTTATTTTGGCCACTGAACCAATGCTTGCCCAATCGCAAGCCGACAAGCCCAAGCTTGTCGTCGGCATCATAGTCGATCAGATGCGACAAGAATATTTGTATCGCTTTGCCGACAGGTATTCCGAAGGTGGATTTAAGCGGATGATGAAAGATGGCTTTATGATGAAGAACGGGCATTATAATTATATCCCTACCTACACCGGACCTGGTCACGCTTCGGTCTACACTGGAACTACGCCCGCCACTCACGGAATTATTGGAAACGACTGGTATGTAAAAAGTACTGATCAAATGATTTATTGCGCCGAGGATACCACAGTTACTCATATCGGTGGGTCTGCGGAAAATGGATTCATCAGTCCAAGAAATTTGCTAACTACTACGATTACCGATGAACTTCGAATCGCTACCCAGAAACGCTCGAAAGTAATAGGTGTGGCGATCAAAGATAGAGGAGCCAGCTTACCAGCTGGACACTTAGGCGAAGCCTATTGGTTTGACAGTAATACAGGGGAGTTTATGACTTCTTCGTACTACTATAGTGAGTTACCTAAGTGGGTAAATGATTTCAATGCTAAGAAATCAGTAGACACCTACCTGTCTCAGACCTGGAACACGCTTTACCCTATAGACTCCTATAAAGCCAGCATGGCTGATGACAATGAATTCGAAGGGATTTTCAAAGGTAAAGAAACCCCAACTTTCCCATATGACCTGAAAGAACTCAGAAAGACTAACGGAGAATTTGGATTAATTTCTTCCACGCCTTTTGGTAATACTATGACTCTGGACTTTGCCCTGGCAGCTTTAAAAGGTGAAAAAATGGGCATGGGAGAAGAAACAGATTTCTTAGCCTTGAGCTTTTCGTCTACCGATTATGTAGGACATAGATTCGGTCCTCAATCCAAAGAAATCGAAGACACCTACCTTCGTCTGGATAAGGAAATCGAAAGATTGCTTAATTATCTGGACCAAACGTACGGTAAAGATCAATATTTGGTATTTCTTTCCGCTGATCATGCCGTCGCTGAAGTCGCTACGCACATGGTAAGTGAGAATGTACCTGGCGGAAATCTTCGTACGAGTGAAGTGGGCATAGAACTTTTGAACTACATTTCCTCTAACTATGGAGAAGGAGAATGGATCAAAAACAGCTCCAATGGACAACTTTTCCTTAACCATGAATTGATTCAGAATAAAAAACTAAACCAAGAAGATTTCGAAAATGAGATTGCGCAGTTTTTGTTGAAATTTGATGGAATCAAGGAAGTCTATACAGGGACTGCCATGCGCACAAAAGAATTTACAGAAGGCAGACCTATGTTACTTCAGATGGGCTACAACCATAAAGCATCTGGTGATATCCTCACAGTTCTGGAGCCAGGATGGCTGACTGGCGGAGCCACCGGAACATCACATGGGACAGGCTATACCTATGACACGAATGTCCCAATTCTTTTTTATGGGTGGAATGTACCCGCGGGAGAAAGCTCACGCTATGCCACCATCACTGATATCGCTCCTACACTTTCCATGATGCTTGATATAAAGCTGCCAAACGGCGCTACCGGTCAACCTATATTGGAAATCACTGACAAAAAATAAACCTATTTGCTTCAACCCATAAAGCCCGATTTGTAGACCGGGGCTTTATGGGGTTCAATACCTATGAACAAACTGACTTAGACAGTCCAACTCATAGGATAGTCTTCATCCACAAACTCAAGCGCATCCGTCGTAAGCTGGAGTGATTTAAAGGTATCCAGCATCACTGCATATTCATCTGTTGCCTTTGCTCCTATGGACTTTTCCACCGTACCCGGATGTGGTCCATGTGGCAAACCTCCCATATGAAGCGTGAACGAGCCTCTATCTATTCCTTTTCTACTCATAAATTCTCCCTCTGCATAATAGAGTACTTCATCAGAATCAATATTGGAATGATTGTATGGGGCAGGAATAGAAAGCGGGTGATAATCAAAAAGCCTTGGAACAAATGAGCACACAACGAATCCCCAAGCCTGAAACGTCTGATGTACAGGCGGTGGTTGGTGGATTCTACCTGTGATCGGTTCGAAATCATAAATGGAAAGTGCGTAAGGATACAAATACCCATCCCATCCTACGATATCCAGCGGGCTATGACCATAGGTATACTGATAGAGCATACCCTGCTTTTTGATCTGTACAAGGTAATCGCCTTTTCCCTTTTCTAGCTGCAGCTCATGGGGTGGACGAATATCCCGCTCACAATAAGGGGAGTGCTCAAGCAGTTGCCCCACTTCATTTCTATAGCGCTTCACAGTTTCTATAGCTCCCGGTGATTCAATAATCAATAATCTCAGTGGCCCTTGATCATTAAATTCGAAGCGATAAATAGTCGTACGCGGGATTACAAGATAATCTCCCTTATGGACTTCGAGCTTCCCAAACTGAGAATACAAGACTCCCTCCCCATCATGTACATAGATCAATTCATCTCCATCTGCATTCTTAAAGTAATAGTTCATTTTACGGTTTCGAGGTGAACAAATCCCCATCATTACATCAGAATTCATCATGAGATTTCTGCGCGCAGATAAGTAATCCTCCCCGGTGAATTCCACACCAGAAGTTTTCAGGTGCGTTTGATTCAATCCGTGTCCCGAAGCCGGTTTCCATGAATAAGGCTCCGGTTTGCCAATGGATTTTACTTCGTTGGGATTATGGATATGGTATAAAGTGGAGTATATGCCTGAAAAGCCTTTGGAACTCACTACTTCTTCTTTGTAAAGACTTCCATCCGGTTGTCTGAATTGCGTGTGCCTTTTGGGAGGAATGCTTCCTAATCTGTGATAGTATGCCATTGTTTTTGGGTTTATTTCTTTGCTTAAATTTAAACAAACTATCAAAAGGACTCAGATTATCCATGAAAAATGATTTCTCAAGCAACTTGAGAAATCAGCATAAAAAAACGGCTTTCGCCGTTTTCATTTATTCTTCTTAATATTCCTCAAAGAACTCTTTTTTTAGTGTGTCTTCGGCTTCACCAGTTCGTTTTTGGATTCTTCCCAGCAACTGGTCTTCTTTACCTTCTACATAAGTTAAATCATCGTCGGTCAATTCCCCGTACTTTTCTTTGAGCTTCCCTTTTAGGATATTCCAGTTTCCTTTTAATTTTAAGTTGGTTGACATAATACTTGTGGTTTAAGTTTAACAATTGATTATCTAGTAATTTGCAAAGCGAATACCAAACAAAACCCAAAATGAAAACAACGCTACTCATCTTCTTGACATTTTGCTTAAATCTAGGCATAAGGGCCCAAGAAGCTCGATTAATCTGGTCAGATGAGTTTTCAGCCGAAGGGTTACCTGATCCGAAAAAGTGGATTTATGATGTGGGTGGTCATGGTTGGGGAAATGAAGAACTGCAATATTATTCACAAAATGACCTTAAAAATGCCCGAATTGAAAATGGAAAACTGATCATCGAAGTGCATGCAGACAGCTTATATCCCAAGGGCTATACATCTGCACGATTGCTTACAAGAGAAAAAGCTTCATGGCAATACGGCTACATAGAAGTCAAAGCAAAATTACCCCAGGGCAGAGGGACCTGGCCAGCGATCTGGATGCTTCCCGAGGCAAATATTCATGGAGGGTGGCCCAAAAACGGTGAAATTGATATTATGGAGCATGTGGGTTACGATCCTGGAAAAATCCATGGGACAGTTCACACCGAAGCATTCAACCATAGTATTGGTACGCAGCAAGGAGGTTTTCAACTAATTAAGGATTTCAACACGAGGTTTCATATTTACGCCATACACTGGACCGAAGAAAAAATAGATTTTCTGATTGACGGGACTATCTATTTTACTTTTGAAAACACAAAGAATGATTATAAGGAATGGCCCTTTGATCAACCCTTTCATTTGATAGTAAATATTGCCGTAGGCGGTGCATGGGGTGGACAGCAAGGAGTTGCTACTGACATTTGGCCCCAAAGAATGGAAGTGGACTATGTGAGAGTATATGATACAAATCCCACAGAATGAGAATCATTCATAATATATCCATGTCAAAATTGTGTTTATTAACGATTCTGGAAGTTTATTCCAAATTATCCTTGGGAAAAGGGAAAGTTATACCTAAAATAATATTATTAAATAGACCCTAACTATATATCCATGCAAAATCCCGCTTTTAGAAAAAGGAAAATATCTGCATTAATCATCATTGGCACCTTGATGCTTCTGATGTACGGTAAAAATTTAACTGAGCGCCAGGCCTTCAAAAACATAAGTTCTACCTTCGCTGAAGTGTACAATGACCGCCTGGTAGTGGAAGGATATATATTTAAAATTTCAGAGAATCTTTTCAAGATTCAAAAGTTGGTCGATCACTGTAATATCAACTATGACTACTCCAAAGTAGTGACTGAGATAGCTCAGCATGAAAAAAATATAATTGCAATCGTGAATGATTTCGAAGAAACAAACCTCACCGAGCAAGAGTCTGTATACCTAACTGATTTCAGGGCTATTATTGAAAACGATCTTCAGATAAAAAATTATAACCTACTCTATTCAGACTCCTCTGGCGTAAATAAAAAACAGGTTCAGTTATATGACCAAAAAATCAGTACTGCGCAGCAAGATCTCGATAATTTGAGTAAAATACAGATGGAAGAAGGTGAAAAACTAATCAACAAAGCCAACATCATAATCAATCGCTCCCAGATTTGGTCTCAATTTGAAGTGGCCTTGTTGATCATTTTAGGAATTGCCTTGTACTTGCTTCTCTTTAGAAAAAAGTTTACCTATTCTTAATTCAAAGCTTCAATTTGCTCAGATAAGCGGCGTTCTTAGCTGCTGCTTCCAAAGGTGTAGTATTAACGAATCGTTCTTGCTCAACCACAAAATACTCCATTCCATATTTCTTGGATTTCTTGATTATTTCAGAATAAGGGATTTCACCCGCCCCGAGTAATACTCCACGGTCGTGCGCATTTCCACCGTCAGCTTCAGCATCCTTCACATGGCAAAGCTTAAATCTGTCCGGAAATTTGGCAATGTACGCTAGAGGATCGTGCCCAGCTACATACGCCCAATACATATCCAATTCAAAATCCACTAATTCAGGATCTGTATTTTCCATCAAAATATCCTGAGGAAGTTGCCCCTCAAGCACCTTAAAGGTGTAATCGTGATTATGATACGCAAATTTCAATCCATGCGACTTTAGTGTTTCACCAGCATCATTAAATCTATCAGCTACTTTTTTCCAATCATCCACCGATTTTTGGGCGCCTATGTAAGGGCAGATGAGGTATTTCATACCTACTTCAGCAGCTTGTTCAGCCTGGACATCAAGATCCTTGAATACATTGGCGTGGGAAGAAATAAAGTCTACTCCTATCTCACTCAACAAACTTTTACACGCTGTTGGCTGCATGCCCCACAGAATTCCTTTGCCGCCATCAAATCCTTCAAACTGCCTATATCCGAATCCTGCCAATTTGCGCATTGTTCCGATAGCATCTTTTGCCATCTCTTCCTTCACTGAGTAAAGTTGGAGGCCAAATTTGGCTATCCTGCCCTTGGCCTCTGCAAATCCTAAGGGGTAAAGCGCTGCTCCTACGCCCAGCATTGCCCCCATCTGGAGGAATTTTCTTCTATCTTTATTCATACAACTGCGTTAGCCTACTTCAGAAATAAGCAGGCTATATATTAGGTTAGGTTTTCTTAAATTGCGTAAGCTTTATCTCCTTTTTTATATGGAATACACGGATCGTATCTGCCGGGGGTTTCTACGAACGTTAGCGCTTGGCTCGCTCCAATTTCTGAAGTGAAATAACCCAGCACAGTCAAGTCACGAAGCATGTTGATCACCGCTGGGCTTCTATCTTTTCCACTGGCCTTAAACTCATCATACATACCATTTAGATAAGCCAGCCTTTCTTCTGCAGGAGCTCCTACAAAATCTTTTCCATTAGCAGATTTGAAGTCCTTTCTAAGTTTGTTCAATCCGTCTACAAATGCTTTTTGGCTATCCCCATCATAGGTATCTTTGACCATCATCACCATAAACGATCCAATTCCTACGGCTTTGGCCCCAGGTGTATCTGTCTCCGGGATAATAGTATCTCCTAATTCGTCTAAAAAAGCGATATCATCTGGATCAAAATCCAATCCTTCAATTTGGTTTTCCGGGGTACAGCCCGTCATGATCGCAGTAGCGCCGATCATCGTTCCCCCCATCATTACGATGACGCTCTTCAAAGCGTCTCTTCTATTCATAGTCATAGTCTTGTCTTTTACGATTAGAGGTTTTGCTTTTTCAATTCATCCACGGCGAAGGCTGCTGCTCTTGCTGTCAAAGCCATATAGGTAAGTGAAGGATTCACCGCTGCTGCCGATGTCATACATGCCCCATCGGTCACAAATACGTTTTTCGCTTCCCACACCTGATTGTTTCCATTCAAAACAGATGTTTTCGGGTCACGTCCCATTCTTGCTGTACCCATTTCATGAATACCTTGCCCGAAGGTATATCCTGCATCGTACTGATTGATATTTTTGAATCCCGCCACTTCCAGCATCTCTGCTGCATCAGCCATCATATCCTTACGCATTTTGATTTCATTCTCCTTAATCTCAGCGTCCATCACCAGTGCTTCCATTCCCCACTTATCTTTCACCGTATCGCTTAGCTTGATCGTATTCTCATGGTAAGGAAGTATTTCTCCAAACGCCGTAATCCCCATAGACCACGGTCCGGGTTGCGTAAGTGCTTCCTTCATCGGTGCACCGAAGTTCAATTCGGCTACATCACGTGTCCACCCACTGCGGCTAGCTCCACCCTGATACCCAAATCCCCGAAGATAATCCCTCTTATCACCATTGACGTTTTGGAATCTCGGAATATAAAGCCCTGTCGGTCTTCTGCCAAAGTAGTATTTGTCATCATATCCTTCCATAGTACCACTTGCTCCCAAGCGGAAATGGTGATCCATGACGTTATGTCCAAGTTCTCCTGAGCTACTTCCCAACCCACCAGGCCAAACATCTGTTGCAGTACGCATTAGAATAGCCGTAGAGTTAAAAGCTGAAGCACAAAGGAATACGATTTTTGCATCGTATTCTATTGTCTCGTTGGTCTGCCCATCCACTACTTCTACACCCGTAGCCTTCTTTGTGTCCTTGTCGTAAATCAGTCTTCTCACAATTGACCAAGGTCTTAACGTCAGGTTACCTGTGGCTTGGGCCGCTGGCAATGTGGAAGCCTGGGTACTGAAATATCCTCCAAATGGGCAACCTAGAGAACATTTACTTCTGTATTGACAGCCTGGTCTACCTGGTAATGGCTCAGTAATATTCGCCGGACGACCGATAGTCCAAGTCCTGGCTCCTTTATAATGTTCTTTGATCTTTGCTGCTGCATCTTTTTCCACACAGTTCATCGGCATAGGAGGCATAAACTCTCCATCAGGAAGCACGTCCAAACCGTCTTTGGATCCAGATACTCCGGCAAATTTCTCTACATAAGAATACCAAGGAGCAATGTCCTTATAGCGTATCGGCCAATCCACAGCCACTCCTTCTTTTACATTTCCTTCAAAATCCAAATCGGACCATCTGTAGGATTGCCTGCCCCAAAGAAGAGAACGTCCTCCCACCTGATAGCCACGAAACCATGTAAACGGTTTTTCCTCTACATAAGGAGACTCATCTTCATGTGCCCACCAATCAAGATTAAGTTCATCAAGTACATAATCTCTTTTGAGATTTGGATGTGCGGCTATCATCTCCTGAGTATCTCTTCCCCTGTGCGGAATTTCCCAAGGCGGTAAAGTAGCGGTCTTATAATCCTTGATATGCTCTACATTCGGACCTCTTTCCAAAAGCAATACTTTCAGTCCCTTTTCCGTCAATTCTTTTGCAGCCCATCCGCCGCTTATTCCTGACCCAACTACGATTGCGTCATATGATTCATTTGCCATAAATATGGGTTTTAATTAATCGTTACTTTTTAGACATCACAGATCTGGACTCCCTGCGCCAAAGCAGCCATCTTATCTTCAGATTTTGGGAGAAACTCATGAGAAACGTAGCCCTTATAACCAGTAGCTACTATTGCTTTCATCAGGGCCGGATAATAAATCTCCTGTGTATCATCCAACTCATTCCGACCCGGATTGCCTGCTGTATGGTAATGACCAAAATACTGATGATTGTCCTGTACACTTCTAATTAGATCTCCTTCATCGATCTGCATATGATAGATGTCGTAAAGCAATTTGAAATTTTCACTTCCCAATCGCTTGCATAGTTCTACACCAAAAGCAGATTTATCACATAAGTAATCCTTGTGGTTTACTCTGCTGTTGAGCAACTCCATCTGAATGATCACCCCATGTTTTTCGGCCAATGGAATGATTTTTTCCAGTCCTATCTGGCAGTTTTTCAAGCCTGTCTCATCGTCCATTCCTCTTCTATTACCGGAGAAACAAATCAGATTTTTATAACCTGCCTCAGCTACTTTTGGAATTACTTCCGTGTAGTTTTTTATTAGTTGATCGTGATATTTCACTTCACCAAAACCTTCGGTAAGGCTGATTTCAGCTCCGTTACACATAGATGAATCGAGTCCATGTTTCTTCAGAATGTGCCAATTACCTGGACCTATTAAGTCAATTCCTTTGATCCCGATTTTCTTCGCTTCTACGCAAAAATCTTCCAGACTATAATCACGGAAGCACCAATGGCACACGCCATGGTTAATGTTTCCTTTTAATTCGTAGGGTTTTTCTGCTTTCATTTCGAATGAGGAAAGAGTGCTGAACGCAGCGCCGCCAAGCAAGACTTTTTTGAAAGATTCTCTTCTTCCTGTGTCAATAGGTTTGGTCATGAGGGGTTTTATTGAGGTGAATTTATTTGCTCTTTCTTGAAAAGAGCCATGAAAAGTAGCAAAACCAATACAGAAATACCAGCAGGAATTAACCAAATTGATTCCCAAAGGTGTATTCCCTCTTCGTTTGTATAATATTTTGAGATTAATCCCGCTGCCCAGAAGCCTACCAGCATCCCTATGCCGTAGGTAGCCAAAGTGATTAATCCCTGCGCTGAAGATTTGTATTTCGCTCCGGCATGCGAATCAGTATAGATCTGCCCACTAACAAAGAAAAAATCATAACAAATTCCGTGTAAAGCAATGCCTATCAACAACATCCAGACTCCTTCATCAGCATCTCCAAATGCGAAGAAAGCATAACGGACTGCCCAGGCTATCATCGCTACCATCAAGGTTTTTTTGATCCCAAACCTGGAAAAGAAAATTGGCAGGGCCAGCATAAATACCACTTCTGATACTTGTCCCATTGCCATTTTTCCCGTGGAATTCTCCAAGCCTATCTCTGTGAGAAAAGGACTGGTATTTTGATAATAAAATGCAAGAGGGATGCAGATCAGAATCGAGGAAATAAAGAAAACCGCATAATTCTTATGCTTTAATAATGCCAGTGCGTCCAATCCAAGCACTTCGGAAAGTCTGAAATCTCCCGCATTTCTGGCTTGGGGAGGAGTATGCGGCAGTGTAAAGCTAAACAAGCCCAAAGCCAAGGAACTGATAGCTGCCATCAGCCACGTATTTCTCAACAAGCCCTCCTTGAGTCCTTCCTGACTATCCCAGGACAAAAAACTAATTAATAAACCGGCCGTGATCCATCCTATGGTCCCCCACACGCGGATCCTGGAAAATTCTTTTGCGGGATCCTTCATCTGATTAAAAGAAATGGAATTAACCAAAGCAAGGGTGGGCATGAACAAGATCATATATATAAGAAGTAGCGGGAAGAATCCGGAAAAATCAGCAGAATTGTAAAGCAGATACATCAATCCGGCGCCCATAAGATGTATGATTCCCAGTATTCTCTGGGCATGGAAGTAGCGGTCCGCAATCAACCCAACCACGAATGGTGCGATAATCGCTCCGAATGATTGAGTAGAAAAAGCAAGGGAAATATCCTGATCATTTGCCAGAAGATTTGAGCCTAAAAAAGTCCCCATAGTCACAAACCAAGAGCTCCAGATAAAAAACTCCAGAAACATCATAAGGGATAACCGGAGCTTGGTATTGATTTCCATAGGGTTATAATCAGATTTTAGGTAGTGTTTGCTTTAAAGGATCATCCAAAGTTTAAAGTTTAGCCAATTTGAAGTATTTTAGGCAGTTCAAACGATTTTCCGAAATAATGGCTTCTCAGTAACCGAATAAACTACCCATACCAAGATGGAGCTATCAATCATTTATTCTATCAATTCACTTGAAGAGCTAGGGTTTTTCCGTTTGGAATCAATTATTTCGAGCATTTAAATCCTGAATATAACGTCTTTTTCCAAATGTCATCCTCACAAAAATTAAAAATAGGACTCATAGGTGGCGGTCCGGGTTCATTCATTGGAGCTATTCATTTAAATGGTGCCAGGATGGACGGGATGTTTGAGCTAGCGGCGGGGGCATTCAGTTCAAACCCCGAAAAATCAAAACAGCGGGGCGAAGAGCTCATGCTGGATCCAGATAGAGTTTATGCCGATTATGACGAGATGTTTGCCAGGGAACTGAAACTCCCCGAATCAGAGCGAATAGACGTAGTGGTTATCGTCACCCCTAATAATGTACATTTTGACCCGGCAGCAAAAGCGCTCAAGAATGGATTTCATGTAGTGCTGGACAAACCACTTACACTCAATTATAGAGAAGCGAAAGAACTATATCATATAGTCAATGCTTCGGAGAAAAGATTTTTGCTGACCCATACCTACTCTGGCTATCCGATGATCAAACAAGCCAAGCAAATGATCGCCGAAGGACAAATCGGCAAAGTGCGGAAAGTCTATGTAGCATATCCGCAGGGATGGCTCTGGAAACTGTTTGAATTTGAAAATAACAAGCAAGCTGAATGGCGCACTGACCCTAAAAGAAACGGCATGGCAGGATGTATGGGGGACATTGGCACACATGCATTCCATTTGGCAGAGTATGTGTCCGGAGAAAAGGTAGCGGCAATCTGCGCGGATTTATATATCAAAGTAGAAGGAAGACCAATTGATGATGATGGGATAGTATTGATGAGATTCGAAAATGGTGCATCAGGAGTACTTATGGCATCTCAAACTGATACAGGATCAGAAAGTAATCTGAGCATTCGTGTGTATGGAGAAAAAGGCGGCCTGGAGTGGGAACAGGAATTAAACAATACCCTAATCGTCCGTTGGCCGGATGCGCCGGATCAGATTCTGAGAGCCGGCGCAGGATATTTGGAGTCGTTGGCAAATGAAAACATCCGAACTCCTGCAGGCCATCCTGAAGGATATATTGAGGCTTTTGCCAATTTGTACAGGAATTTCGCCAGATGTATTTACGCAGACCGTGCCGGAGAAGCGCCTAAACCCGAATGGGAAGATTATCCGGGTATTGAAGATGGTATCCGGGGAATGGCCTTCATAGATCTGGTATTAAAAAGCAATGGGTCTGATGTCAAATGGACTCCTTTTGAAGTAGAAAAATAAATTCTTAAACCTAATATTTTAACCAAAGCAAAATGAAGACAATTAAAGGCCCGGCGATCTTTCTCGCCCAATTTATTGACGACAAAGAACCTTTCAACAACCTGAAGAACATTTGTGACTACATGGCCGATCTTGGCTATGCAGGTGTTCAGATCCCTTCTTGGGATGCCAGGATGATAGATTTGCAAAAAGCAGCAGAGAGCAAAACTTACGCAGATGAAATCATCGGAACAGTAAAGGAGGCAGGATTGGAGATCACCGAACTTTCCACTCACCTCCAAGGGCAATTAGTCGCTGTTCACCCGGCATACAATGAGCTATTTGATGGATTTGCTCCGGATAACCTGAAAGGGAACTTGCAGGGCAAAACCGAATGGGCCGTTCAGCAATTGAAATATGCGGCAAAGGCTTCCAACAATATGGGACTGACAGCCCATGCAACATTCTCAGGAGCATTGATGTGGCATACGGTATATCCGTGGCCGCAGCGGCCTGCAGGTCTTGTAGAAACTGGCTTCACTGAGCTAGCAAAACGATGGACACCTATTCTCGACGAATTTGACAAATACGGTGTTGACGTTTGCTATGAACTTCATCCTGGCGAAGATTTGCACGATGGAGTGACATTTGAAATGTTTCTAGATAAAGTGAATAACCACAAGCGGGCAAATATACTTTATGACCCAAGCCACTTCGTGCTGCAATGCTTGGACTACCTACAATTCATTGATTTTTACCATGAAAGAATCAAAATGTTCCATGTAAAAGATGCTGAATTCAACCCAACAGGAAAGCAAGGGGTCTATGGCGGATATCAGGGATGGGTTGAGCGGGCTGGTCGCTTTAGATCTTTGGGAGACGGGCAAGTTGACTTTAGTGGAATTTTTAGCAAACTTTCGCAGTACGATTATGATGGCTGGGCCGTTTTAGAATGGGAATGTGCTATTAAGCATCCTGAGCAAGGAGCTGCAGAAGGCGCTCCGTTTATTGCCTCACATATCATTAATGTAACCGAAAAAGCATTTGATGACTTCGCCGGCCGGGGCGCCGATGAGGAATTCAACAAAAGAATTTTAGGAATTTAATTACTCAATTTTAATATCCAATTTAATGAAAATCACAAAACCTTTAAACCTTGCCATAATAGCTCTGGCAGGATTTACATTCGCCTGTGGCGGAGGAGAAAAGACCTCCGAAACTACTACTACAACTCCAGCTGCGGAAGCGCCGGCACCTGAGAAAGAAATCAGCCTGGAAGAAAAATACCAAGATGATCCTATTTATATCAAAGGATTAGCCAAATTAAAAACCTCTGACTGCACTTCATGCCACATGGTGGAGCGGAAAATTGTTGGTCCTTCGTACGCTGATGTAGCTGCTAAATATGAGAATACAGAAGAAAATATAGACATGCTGGCCAAAAAGGTAATCGAAGGCGGCGTAGGGGTATGGGGTGAAATCCCAATGCCTCCGCATCCTACCCTTAGTATGGAAGATGCCAGGGATATGGTAAGCTACGTACTCCTTTTGAAAAAATAAGATGAAGAAACACTATATCATCGTCGCAGCATTGGCAAGTTTTCTTGCTTCTTGCTCTGGCGAAAAAGCAATCGAAACTGAAACCAAGGAAATGGCTGTAGTAGAAACACCGGCTGAAGAGTGGACGGATCTCTTTGCCAATAACAGCTTCTCGAACTGGCATAAATACGGTGGCGGTGAAATAGGCAATGCCTGGAAAATTGAAAATGGCGAAGTCTATCTTGACGTGGAGAACATAGACAGACAGGCAGGAGAAGGAGGAGACATCGTTACCAACGAGGAATTCGACAACTTCCACCTGAAGTACGATTGGAAGATCGCCCAAAACGGCAACAGCGGTTTAATATTCTATGTGCACGAAGCTCCAGAATATGAGAACACTTATAATACAGGTTTAGAAATGCAGGTACTGGACAATGAAGGCCATCCTGACGCTAAAATCATCAGCCATAGAGCTGGAGACCTCTATGATCTAATTGTAAGCAGTGAGGAGACTGTGAAACCCTATGGGGAGTGGAACTCTGCTGAGATCATTGCCAACAATGGGAAACTTGACCTTATTCTCAATGGAACCACCGTGGTAAGCACTACTCTTTGGACTCCTGAATGGGAAGCTTTGGTAGCTGATAGCAAATTTAAAGACATGCCAAACTTTGGCACATTTAAGAAAGGCAGAATTGCGCTACAAGATCACGGCGATCTTGTTTACTTCAAAAATGTGAAGATTAAAGAACTTTAATCTTCACATCTCCTAAAATGAAAAAGAGTCCCGCAAATACGGGACTCTTTTTCATTTATTATTGTGCGCCATAAAACCCCTTCATCACTTTAGCGTGGATGGGATGTAAGGCACAAGGATAACAGACCTTGTAAAGGATATATTGATGGTTAGTTTCCGGTGATGCTTCAACTATTGGACAAACAAAGAACCCATCGCCCCATGGTAAATTCCGGTACCGATACTATCGATGTAACGTACCCGAATGTACTAATCCTAATTGACGGATCCTTGTTTTAACCTACAGACCATTTGTGGTACGGCTAGGTAGGGAATGTAAGGGATAAGAAAATGGATAGGGTTTACATCTGGTTCCCATTGCTTCAATTTCAAAACCTCCATTACCTGCCATGGATTGAAAAATAGCTTTTAAACCAGCATTTAACTGGGCTAACAAGCTATTTCTACAATACTTAGTAACAAGAATTAAAGGACATTTTAACTGCTATGAATATGGAATCCTGCCGGTATTCTAAGGTTAAAGCAAGAAGAATTTTAGTTTTTTTATGTGGCATATTTTAAGGTATCTACATATCTGGAATTTCGATTGACAACAGGCATATTATATATTGACAGATAGTGACAGCAGGTTGGTTGTCAATAAAAAGCAAGTTTTTTTTGTCAAAACAACGGTTCTGGCCATGGAAATATCTGATCATGGGCAACTAACCAATATCAGAAAGGATTAGCTGCACAAGACATCAACTGAAACCATCAAAAACCACGATGTAATCAGCGTCGAAAACCTTGCTGTAAAGAATATAATGAAGAACCATTGCCTGTACCAGGCAATGGGCGATGTTCCGTTGAGTGCATTTTACACGATGCTTGGATACAAAGCCAATTGGAACGATAGGCCATTGGTTAAAATCGACCGATGGTTCCCATCAAGCAAAAGCTGTTCAACTTGTAGATGGATAAAACAAGAGGTAACCCTTTCCATAAGAGCTTGGAGTTGTGGATCTTATCGTG
>NZ_LMXN01000003.1 GCF_001442615.1 Algoriphagus resistens
ATGGTCCGTAGGTTAAAACAAGGATCTACTTTTGTCTGATGGAAATTTCGTTTATTCAATAGGTGAAGCATCACCGGAAACGATCCGTCAGTACATTCTTTCACCAGGCTAGTGTTTGTCACTTACATCCCACACACGCTAAGGCGATGAGTGGGTTTTACGTTCCTATATATAAAACCCATCTTTTGACCGAAATTAACGCCGTTAAGTTTTTTGCAAAAATGAAGATGAAACCCTGACTGGAAAAGTCCTCAAAAAATAGCTTCATTTTTCCTTGAAGAGAGAACAGATACTAGATATAACAAAAAATTCAGCACAGACTAATCAAACTTCTTTTATCCTATGGATCTTTAGGGCTATTCACCTAATTTTATCCCGAATCTCATTTAGTACAACGTGAACATCAGTAACCCCCTCAAGCGCAATTCCCTAACATTCGTCATTTTTGCCCTACTATTCACACAAACTACCCTAGGATTGTCCCAAGAAAACCCTGAGAAAATGGAATGGTTTCAGGAAGCAAAACTTGGGATCTTCATCCATTGGGGAATTTACTCAGTGAATGGCATAGACGAATCCTGGTCATTTTTCAATGATTACATCAGCTATGACGACTACATGAAGCAGCTTTCCGGTTTTAACGCATCCAAATATGATCCTGAAAAGTGGGCGAAACTGATTAAATCCAGTGGGGCTAAGTATGCTGTACTCACTGCAAAGCATCACGATGGTGTTGCGCTTTGGGACACTAAAGCCAATGATCTCTCTGTCGTGAAAAAGTCTCCTGCCGGAAAAGATTTAGTCTCTCCCTTTATAAAGGCTTTGGAAAAAGAGGGCTTAAAAAAAGGAGTTTATTTCTCTGTGTTGGACTGGTCCCACCCGGATTACGATAGAAATACGAGAGAGATCTACCGTTACAAAAATGATCCAGAACGCTTTCAGCGATTTGTAGACTTCAACTTCCAACAACTTGAAGAACTTTCCACTCAATTCAATCCGGATCTGTACTGGTTTGACGGAGATTGGGAACACTCACCTGAAGAATGGAGAAGTGCTGAGTTGAAGAAGAAATTGCAATCCTATAACCCTGATTTGATTATCAATTCCCGATTGGGACCAGGCTACGGAGATTACGATACACCAGAGCAGGGAGTACCAGTCACACATCCCAACAGCGAGTACTGGGAACTTTGTATGACGATGAACAACAGCTGGGGCTATCAGGATAACGATCATGCGTATAAATCACCAAGTGAGTTGCTCCGCATCTTTGTGGACTGCCTGCACATGGGAGGCAACCTTCTTCTAGACTTCGGGGCCAAACCAGACGGAAGTATTCCGGAAGAAGCCGAAAACATTCTAAATGAGTTTGGACGCTGGACATCCAAGCATGAATCTGCCATCTACACTACCCAAGCGGGAATTCCAGATGGCCACGTCTATGCCCCTACCACACTATCAAAGGATAAGACCATACTTTATATCTATTTGGATTATAAGGTAAATGAATCCCTTGCGATCAAAGGTCTGAAAAATAAAATCCAGCGTGTCTGGGTGGTCGGCAACGGTACTAAACTTCAAGCTAGAGAAGTAGGGAAACAATACTGGAGTGCGGTGCCTGGTATGAAATACATAGACATTCCTGATAATGCCTACGACAAAGACATCACTGTCTTGGCTGTATTACTGGATGGACCAGTGGATCTCTATCGTGAAAAAGGGCAGGTAATTGAGAGTAATTAGGAAAAATTCGCTCTTAGAAATGTGAGGACTTCCTTTATTCAACATTTAACGTTCGATATTCATAATTGAACAACCCCATCCAAAGAGGCTGAATTAAAAATTGTTCCAAATCACTACACCTCCTTTTTCCTTGATACCAATTAAAAGCCAAAAGGTCTCCCATTTACACAGGAGACCTTTTTCTATTACTTGGATGAAATTGCTTACGCTACCACTTTCTCAGCTAGCAATACTATCACATTATCTTTTACTTCCACTACTCCACCATCCACGATCATGGATTGCTTACCCTCCGGAGTGGTAAAGGAAACAGTGCCCTTTGCCAAAGCCGAAACGATCGGAGCGTGATTGTTCAGCACCTGAAATGATCCATTGGCACCAGGAAAACTGGCCTCGGATACTTCACCCTGAAATACTTTTTTGTCCGGTGTGACGATTTCTAAATGCATCTGATTCGGAATATAAAAAGCAAGCGACTAAGGAAATCCTATGCCGCTGCTCTGCTGTTTAATTATTTAACTTCTGCCAACATTTTCTCTCCCTTGGCGATGGCATCTTCGATGCTACCTACCAGGTTGAAAGCTCCCTCAGGAAGGTGATCTAACTCACCGTCCATAATCATGTTGAAGCCTTTGATGGTGTCTTTGATATCTACCAATACACCTTTCAAGCCCGTAAACTGCTCTGCTACGTGGAATGGCTGGGAAAGGAAACGCTGTACACGTCTTGCTCTGTGCACAACTTGCTTATCCTCTTCAGAAAGTTCTTCCATACCCAAAATTGCAATGATATCCTGCAACTCCTTGTAACGCTGAAGAATCTCTTTCACTCGCTGCGCACATCCGTAGTGCTCTTCACCCAAAATATCCGGAGAAAGAATTCTAGAAGTAGAATCCAAAGGATCCACCGCAGGATAAATTCCTAGCTCGGCAATCTTTCTAGACAAAACCGTAGTAGCATCCAAGTGGGCGAAGGTCGTCGCCGGAGCCGGGTCAGTCAAATCATCCGCTGGTACGTAAACTGCCTGTACCGAAGTAATGGAACCGTTCTTAGTAGAAGTAATACGCTCCTGCATGGTACCCATCTCAGTAGCCAAGGTCGGCTGATAACCTACCGCAGAAGGCATACGTCCAAGAAGTGCTGACACTTCAGAACCTGCCTGGGTAAAGCGGAAGATGTTGTCAATAAAGAACAGGATATCTTTACCTGCTCCTTCACCGTCTCCATCTCTATAATATTCCGCCAAAGTCAAACCTGTCAAGGCAACTCGTGCACGTGCCCCCGGAGGCTCGTTCATCTGACCGAAAACAAAGGTTGCTTTAGAGTCTTCTAATTTTTTCAAATCAACTTTAGAAAGATCCCATCCACCTTCTTCTTCAAGGCTATGGACGAAGTCATCACCGTAAGTCACGATGCCTGACTCGATCATTTCTCTCAATAAGTCATTTCCTTCTCTTGTTCTTTCACCTACACCTGCAAATACAGATAGACCGGCATATGCTTTCGCAATGTTGTTGATCAATTCCTGGATCAATACAGTCTTGCCTACACCGGCTCCACCGAACAATCCGATCTTACCGCCTTTTGCATAAGGTTCGATCAAGTCAATTACTTTGATCCCAGTAAAAAGTACTTCTGTTGCTGTAGAAAGATCCTCGAAACGGGGAGCAGCTCTGTGAATAGGAAGTCTTTTACCGGCTGGCACAGCTGGCAAACCATCAATAGCTTCTCCAACCACATTGAAAAGACGTCCTTTGATGCCTTCTCCTGTTGGAACTGAAATAGGAAGACCAAGATCCCTAACTTCCATGCCACGAACCATCCCTTCAGATGAGTCCATTGCGATAGTTCTCACCCGATCTTCGCCCAAGTGCTGTTGAACTTCCATTACGACCACTTGGCCATTTTCTTTGGTAACTTCTACCGCGTCAAGGATGTTTGGCAGCTTACCGCCTTCAAAGGAAACGTCCACTACGGGCCCGATCACTTGAGTTATCTTTCCAATATTTGCCATTTGATAATTGAAATGTAAAAAGGATATGCTTTTTGAATTCGACCGCAAAATTAAGCAGAAAAGACGAATACCAAAGGATATTTGGGAAATTAATCTGCTAAGGCTCAAATTTCAATTGCTTCTACGTATTCAGTCTTCCAATAGCATTGCCAACTGCTAAAGCAGGGACAGGAACATTCGCCATTCCTGTAAAAGCCAACTATTTTAAAGAATTTCAGCACTGTTTTTATTTGGATTCAATCTAGTTAAGAGTACATTTGCAGTGTATTTAAAATCAATCTAAATAATGATAAGAGGCTTTTTACCATTGATGCTTATAGTTTTTGCCGCATGCTCATCTTCTTCTAAGGAAGAAGAAACTATCCTCGCACGTAAAATCATCACTGCAGGAGGCACTATCACCGAGGTAGTAGACGCACTCGGCTACAGCGA
Organism: Algoriphagus resistens; assembly: GCF_001442615.1. Lineage (GTDB taxonomy): Bacteria > Bacteroidota > Bacteroidia > Cytophagales > Cyclobacteriaceae > Algoriphagus > Algoriphagus resistens. Next base: position 4,190 of record NZ_LMXN01000003.1, read on the forward strand.
TCAGATCATCGCTACAGACATTACCTCCACCTATCCTGCCACTATGCAGAATCTCCCTTCCATTGGATACAGAAATCAAATCAAAGCGGAAGGAATTCTCGCACTAGGGCCAGACCTAGTTCTGATAGAAGAAGGTTATTTGAATCCCGCTGTAGTTGATCAGCTCCAAGCCGCTCAGGTGAGCATTGAGGTTTTCGCTAAACCTACTACAGTCGAAGGCACTAAAAAACTGGTCACAGAATTAGCTGGATTCTTTGAAGAGGAGGAAAAAGGCAAAGAAATAATCACAGCAATTGACAAGGATATTGCAACATTGAACGACTATTTAGAATCTGAAGAAACTAAACCGAAAGCAATTTTTTTAATGGCACGTGGTCCAGAGACAGTATTTATCGCAGGCGACAAGACCTTCGCTTCAGAAATGTTCAAATTGGCAGAAATTGAAGGAAGCGCCACGGGCTTCGACGAATTCGCACCGATGACTCCGGAATCCCTTGTTTCTATGAATCCTGAATATTTGGTGTTTTTTGAATCAGGGATTCAAAGTGTAGGTGGAAGTGAGGGCTTGGCCTCTATCCAGGGAATCGATCAGACCACAGCTTATAAAGAAGGGAATATCGTGTCCCTAGATGGACAATATCTTTCAGGTTTTGGACCTAGAGTAGGAAAAGCAGCATTAGACCTGGCCAAAGCCGTCCGCCAATAATTAAGTATGAATTTCGCCTTGAACCATACGAAGATCCAAAGTCAAAACCTCATCCTGATTGGGTTCGGTTTCGGCTTGGTATTGGTTCTGATCGCCTCCCTTTCTATGGGGGCTTATCGTATCCCATTCCCCCAGACTCTTGCAATCTTACTTGATCAACTTGGTATAAGTTTAGGAAGTTACGAAATGCAACAGTCCAACGTGCTATTGCAGATCCGTACTCCTAGAGTTCTTATGGCTATGCTGGTGGGCGGAGGATTAGGCATAGCGGGGGCAGCACTGCAAGGCATGTTCAGAAATCCTTTAGTCGAGCCGGGGCTGATCGGAGTGAGTACTGGTTCCGCCTTGTTTGCCGTGATTTTTATGGTGCTCATACCTACAGTTTCTTCATTGGCCTGGATCAAAATGCTTGGCTTGCCTCTATTTGCTTTTATCGGAGGGCTGATCTGTGTGACTTCGGTGTACCAACTTTCCAAATCACAGGGAAGAACGGATGCTGCCACCCTGATTTTGGCAGGAGTTGCCATCAATGCACTCGCAGCAGCTCTTATTGGACTTGTACTTTTTTTTGCAGACGATACGGCATTGCGAAGCTTTACTTTCTGGAGCTTAGGTGACCTGGGAGGGGCTATCTGGAGCAAAATCCCCGTAAGTCTGACGTTAATAGGAGTTCCTTCAATTTTATTACTGTTTAATTCCAGACAACTCAATGCACTGGCACTTGGTGAACAGGAGGCTTTCCATATGGGGGTCAACGTGCAGCAGGTAAAAATACGCCTACTTATTTGCAGTGCCTTGATCGTAGGTGTCGGTGTTTCCATGGTAGGAATGATTGGCTTTGTAGGCCTGGTGGTCCCTCATTTGATCCGGATACTATTCGGAGCAGACCATAGATTGGTGCTTCCAGGTTCATTTCTTCTGGGAGCAATACTTATGAATTTCGCGGATCTGATTGCAAGAATAATTGTCATTCCTGCCGAAATGCCGATCGGTGTGATTACCGCGCTGATCGGTGCACCTTTCTTTATCTGGCTTATTTTCAATCTCAATAAATCCAAAAACTGATGCTAAAAGCTTCACAAGTACATTTTTGCATCCGCCAAAGACCTATCCTAGATGAGGTGAGTATGGAATTGAGCCCTGGAGAAATCTTGGCAGTTTTGGGGCCAAATGGAGCCGGTAAGTCAACTTTTTTCAAAATCCTTTCAGGAGAAATCAAATGCAACCATGGTTCAGTAGGCTATAATGGACACGACATCCATAAACTCAAAGCCCGCGATCTCGCTGTTGTCCGGGCAGTAATGCCGCAACATACACAGGTCAATTTCGCCTTTACAGTTCAGGAAGTAGTGGAACTAGGCTTGATCAGCACCAAAGTAAAGCAGCCAGCCAAGCTGATCGAAGAAGTGTTGGAGGCGACAAATACATTCCATCTGAAAGAGCAGGTGTTCAACAATCTTTCCGGAGGAGAAAAACAACGTGTGCAGCTTGCCAGAGTACTGGTGCAAATCTGGGAAACCAAACCTTTTCCAAGGTATTTACTTCTGGACGAACCAACCTCCAGCCTGGACATTGCGCAGCAACATGCCGTGCTAAAGATCCTTCAAACGCTGAAAGCAAGAAACATCGGTATTCTGGTGATTCTACATGAGCTGAATCTTGCTGCCCAATACGCAGATAAAATTGCCTTGCTCAAGGATGGTCTGATCGCAAAAACCGGGACTGTGGAAGAAGTTCTGGAAGAAAAAATCCTGGAATATGTCTTTGATCACCCCATTCAATTAATTAAAAATCCTGTCACCGGCGGAGTGCTCATATCCGCGGCTGCACAGACACATACACCAATACCAACATTTAAACAAGCCTAAAATGGAAACTATCCAAGAATCCGCACAATCCCTGAAGCAAGCATGGGATAACCTAAAAGAAACCGAGCCGCAACTGAGAATACGTGATGCAGCTGCCAAACTTGGTGCGTCTGAAGCCCAACTTTTAGCTACAGGCATCGGGGCCAACGTGATCCGCTTGACCGATAACTTTACTGAGCAACTGGAAGAATTCCCCAAGCTGGGTCGGGTGATGTCCCTGACCAGAAGCGAGGGCTGTGTATTGGAGCATAAAGGCCCATTTCAGAAAATAGAAATGCACCAGGCAGGACCGCATAAGATTGCTACCGTGATTGGACCTATAGAGCAGCGGGTATTTTTCGCAGGCTGGAAATTTGGTTTTGCGGTGGTCACCGAAACTCCTCGCGGCACCATGAAAAGCTTGCAGTACTTTGATAAAGCCGGCGAAGCGATCATGAAAGTCTACTTGCAGGAAAAATCTAACCCGGAAGCTTATGAGGAATTGGTGAGAAACAATACCGCTCCGGATCAGTCGATGGAACTGGAACTGGAGACTTTCCCAGCCCCTGAATACGTAAGCAAAGAAGAATTGGACTTCGAGGGGTTTTCCAAAGACTGGGAAACGATGAAAGATACGCACGACTTCTTCGGAATGCTCCGCAAATACAAACTGAACAGGCAAGATGCAGTAAAGTGGATTGATGATAAATGGGCGTATGAAGTGGACAGACTTTCCGCACGTAAAATCGTAGAAACTGCCGCTGAGACCAAGCTTCCGATTATGATTTTCGCAGGAAACAAAGGCAATATCCAAATCCACCAAGGTAAGGTGCAGACTATCCGTCAGATGGGTGATTGGCTGAATGTACTTGATCCGGATTTCTATATGCACCTGAATGAAAATGTAGTGGACAAAGCCTACGTAGTCCATAAGAACACAGAAGACGGCTTGGTGTCTGCCGTGGAGCTTTTCGACAAAGAAGGTGAAATGGTCGCTCAATTCTTCGGATTGAGAAAACCGGGACTTCCCCAAAAACCTGAGTGGAAAGCATTGGTGGATAGTCTTTAACTAATTATCGGACGGGAGTTTCGGCTCCCGTCATTTCAAAAAATTTTATGCACATGCATAGATTTGATCTAAATAAACACTCCTCCCTTCTGCTACTCCTGATGTTGGCAATGCCAATTAGCGTATACGCCCAATCGGTATGGAAAGGCAAAGTGGTGGATACTAATGGAGCTGGGGTTCCACATGCCACGATTTGGCTACAAGATTCCAAAGGAGAAGTGGCTGATGAGCAGGGTAATTTTACACTAACAGAACCCCCTAAAGATGGTAGAATCAAAATCTCTGCCGTAGGATTTGAAACCATCGTAGCAAACTGGCCAGCAGGAGTAACCGCGGCAACCTTTCCACTTGTAGCGGCAACCTCTGATCTGGAGACCGTGGTTGTAACGGGAAGTTTTGAACCACAATCTGCCAGACAGTCGGTCTATCAGGTACGGGCAATTAGCTCGGAAGTCATCCAAAACCGTGCTCCAAGCACTATTCAGGAGGTACTCAACACAGAATTAGGCATTCGCTTTTCACAGGACAATGCGCTAGGATCAAGCAATCTTGAGCTACTTGGTATGTCTGGTCAAAACGTGAAAATCCTGATTGACGGCATTCCGATGGTCGGACGTCAGGGAACTTCCAACGAAATCAACATCAACCAGATAGACATCAACCGCATCGACCGAGTGGAGATCGTGGAAGGTCCGATGTCAGTGGTCTATGGCGCAGATGCGTTAGCTGGTGTCATTAACATTATCACCAAGTCAGACGCATCAAAAACATTCGATCTAAAAGCCCGAATTCAGGAAGAAACCGTCGGTAATGAGTACAACCCATTTGATGGGAAAGGCACTCATATCAGAAGTGTGACAGGAAGCTATAGCTTAAAAAACTGGGACTTTGGGGCTTCATTTTCACAGAACAATTTCGGAGGATGGAAAGGCGAAAAAACCGGAAGAGATTACGAATGGCTACCAAAAGATCAGAACTTCCTAAACCTAAAAGCTGGCTGGGGAAATGAATCTCTAAATCTGGAATATCAACTGGACTTTCTGGATGAAACAGTTTTCGCTTATGGGCCTGATGCACGATTGGAGGTACTGGATCAGGAATTTATCACTAGTCGATGGATGCATAGACTGAGCGGAAGATGGGATTCCCATTCCAACTTTGGACTGACCTGGCAAGGGGCATTCACTGAGTATACCCGAGACACTGAGACCTGGGTAAGCAATGTGCGAACCGGAGAACACTACCAGTCCCAGGCACCCGGAGCGAATACAACCTTAGACTACGCTGGATTTAGCTGGAGAGTGATCGGGGATTGGAAGCTTTCACAAAAATTCAAACTACAGCCCGGGATCGATTTGAACACCGAAACCGGGTCCGGTGAAAGAATTGTTGAAAATGAAGGTATTCAGGACTATGCGATATTCCTCTCTGGAGAATGGTCTCCTTTTGCATCGGTAAAAATCAAGCCAGGTCTTCGCAAAAGCTGGAATTCTGCCTACGATGCACCGGCACTGATCCCGTCGTTGAACACCAAATTTGCGCTGAATGAATACCTGGATTTCAGATTGGCTTATGCGAATGGATTTAGAGCCCCTTCTATCCGCGAGTTGTATTTCAACTTCTTTGATGCAAGTCACAGCATCACGGGCAATCCAGATCTGAAAGCAGAAACTTCCAATAGCTTTAATGGCTCCCTGGACTGGAAAACCCAGCTAAATCCGGAATGGAAGATTTCCACAGTTTTAGGAGCTTTCTACAACGATGTAAAAGACCGAATCGCCTATGGTCAGGATCCCAACAATATTCAAGTCACTACGCTTTTCAATGTAGAAAGGTATAAGACCGCAGGTTTTACGCTCAACCATACGGAGTCCTTCAAAAATCTCTCTGTCAATGTGGGATTCTCATACATCGGCAGATACAATCTCCTTTCTGAACAACAGGTTATCGTACCTCAAATGAGCTGGACTCCAGAAGTAAATACAAACCTGACTTATCAGTTCTTGCCATGGAAAACCACAGCGACCCTTTACTATAAATGGACAGGTGAGCTTCCCGGATACGAGACCGTCACCGATTCAGACGGCAATCCCTCAGCCAGAGAAATCATGTTGGACGGATACCATTGGATGGATATTTCTCTCAAAAAAGACATAGGCAAACATCTCTCGGTCAATGCCGGAGCAAGAAACATTCTCGATGTGAAGCAAATAAGCAGCACTTCCACCGGAAGTGACGCTCATGGAACAGGCACACAAAGACCGGTAGGCTATGGAAGATCATATTTCCTCGGCCTCACCTATAATTTAAATAAATAACTAATTCTCCAAACTTAAACACAATGCAACAGTATCGTTTTCTAACTCTTACAGCCCTGCTGGCTGGCGTAACACTCCTTTCTTCCTGCGGTGAAGATGATCCAGCCCCGATAGTAGTGCCTCCTACAGAATCCGGAATAATCGAAGTTGACGGTGGCGGAGCCACTTATCCAAACACAGCTTATATACAGTTCCGTACCGGAACCCAAACTGCAGTAGCCAGAGAATCATGGGATCTTGCCTTCGCTACCGGATCTGACTTCAAAGTGTTGATCAACGGCACTACAGGGGCAATGGCTTCTGCCACCGGAGAAACTGATATCAATGCGGTATCTGCTGCGGATATGAGTGCAGCTGACTCCGCAGCTATTACTTTTTCTGTTCCTAATAGCGTTGGGATTGTACATGTGGATGATGTTTCTAATCCACTCGCCGCCCCTGTCATCTCAGCAATCAGCTCTACCGAAGCGAGCAATGAAGTTTATATCCTAAATAGGGGTTCTAGTGCGGCAACAGAAAGACCCTGGAAAAAAATCAGAATTATCAGAAACGGTGAGGGCTATACGCTTCAGCATGCCAACGCGGACGGAACTGACGTTATATCTGTGGACATCACAAAAGACAGTGATCTCAACTTTGTCTACTTCAGTTTTGAAGATGGAATCGTAAATGTAGAACCGGGTAAGAATTCTTGGGATATTGCTTGGACTGCGGGAACCTCATCCACGAACTTTGGCGGAGGACCTATACCCTATTTCTATCAGGATTTAGTTTATCATAATATCTATGGAGGATCAGCTGCTGCAGAAGTACTTGAAGAGGATATCGCCTACGAAAACTTTACAGAACAAGATGCTGAAACTTTGACTTTTAGTACCGCTGATAGATTGACGATCGGTTCGAGCTGGAGGACAACACAGCCTTCAGAAACTACTCCTCCGCAAGCTTTTGATACAATATATTATATAGTAAAAGACGCAGAAGGCAACATCTACAAAGTAAGATTCCTTTCACTCACCAAAGACGGAGAAAGAGGCAGGCCAAGCTTGGAATTTGAGCTTGTATCAGATGCCAAATAATAATTATTAGGTTCAATATTTCGGAAAGGCCAAGGATAGCGAAAGCTGTTCTTGGTTTTTTTATGCCATTTTTTTACCGCAGGGGTCGCGGAGTTTGGCGCAGGGGAATGCCAATTTACAGTTATCCTGCTTTTCCAGAAGCTGGACTTTCACTAGCATCTCCTTGTTAAATACCAAATCAAGATGGTTGTCTTTGCAATTAGACCATTTAGTGAATTTGCTCTCTGCGGAAAACTTTGTCCCCTTAGTGGTTAAACCATCAATCCAACACTCTTCTCGCAAATAAAAATGCCTTTGCCCAGTAATTATTGCTCAAATAATCCTCGGATACACCCAGAGAAGTAGAAGAATGGATAAAACGTACATCTCCACGCGAGGTCTCTGTCACAATTCCTGAGTGAGTGACCTGTTTCCTTCTTTTACCAGTCGCAAAAAACAGGACATCCCCTGGCCTGATCTCATTGCTACGAATGCTTTTGCCCATTTTGCTTTGGTCTGCCGAAATTCTAGGCATTGTAACCCCTACGGAATAGAAAGAATGATATACTAAAGCGGAGCAATCCATCCCCGAGCGAGTAGTTCCGCCATACCTATAAGGAGTTCCTGTATAGCTTCTAGCAGTCTGGATCACAGTATTAAAAGGCTCATTCGCTGCTTTCTTTTTGGATGCGCAAGATGCTGCAAGCATCAATCCCAAAACAAGAAAAAAGGCGGTAAACCGGAATTGTTTGCGCAGCATAGTGGTTTTTGTTCTTTCAAGTATAAGCCGAAGCCGAACAGGAATCAATCTTTTTTGACAAAAAAAGCGTTTCATTTCCTTACCTTAACGAAAGCAATTGAAGATTATGAGCAAAGAAGAATTCGCCAACCTTCCTTTCCACAAAAAAATAACCACCCTCTACTCAGAAGGCACCTTCGTAGTGGGCATTCGTTATTACAAACACAAGGTGAATTTGTATTTGTTGGAAAATGAATATGTGGAAGTCTTCTACAACCATAAGCAGGACAAAATCGATAAAATTGACTTTTTGCCACGTGATCATACCCGAATGAAATTCTATTTGGATCAAATTAAGCTGGCGTGATATTTTCCTCAGATGTATGAAGAATAATACGCTGATGATAGCAGATTCTTTTCAAGCTATCCCTAATCTGCGCTGATCTATGTTAGTTATCCGTGACAATTTGCGGGAAATCACAGAAAATTCTAGTAATTCGTATAGTAAATTTTATACCCATGAAGAAAAAAATTGCCCTCGTGACAGGCGGATATACCGGAGAGTCTGTGATCTCATTGAAAAGTGCCGCTGTAGTGGAAAAAACCATCGATAAAGGTCTTTATGATGTATATAAAATCCTGATCTATCCCGGCGATTGGCATTTCCTAAGTGCGGCAGGAGAAAAAATCCCCGTGGATTTGAATGATTTCAGTATTAGGATTGGCGATGACAAAATCACATTTGACGGAGTCTTCAATATCCTGCATGGTTCACCTGGAGAAGACGGGAAACTTGCAGGTTATTTCGACATGATCGGTATCCCATACACTACCTGTGACCAACTGAGCTCTGCCATTACGATGAATAAGGGCTACACTAAAGCTATCGTGGATGACATTGAGGAACTGCATATTGCCAAATCACTTCAGCTTTTTGAAAACTCAGTTGAAAATCTCAAGCGAGTGGAGGATGAGTTGACTTTACCTCTCTTCATCAAACCGAATAATGGCGGCAGTTCTATTGGAATGTCTAAGGTAAAAATCTGGGAAGAATTGCCGGAAGCCTTGGAAAAAGCCTTTACAGAAGATAAGCAGGTGTTGGTGGAAGAATTCGTGTCCGGTCGTGAATTCTCTATTGGTTGCTACAAAGGTAAAGGGGAGATCACCGTTCTTCCCGCAACTGAGATAGTAAGCAGTAAGGAGTTCTTTGATTTCGAAGCCAAATACGTTGCAGGAGTAACAGAGGAAATTACTCCAGGCCGAATGAATGAAGAAGAGATCGCACGGGTAAATCGTATCATCCCGAAGATATATGCTAAACTTAACTGCAAAGGAGCAATCCGTGTAGATTACTTCCTCCAAAATGGAACAGGGAAATTTTACTTTATAGAAGTAAACACCGTGCCTGGCCAAACTGAAACCAGTCTTATTTCCCAACAAGTTAGGGCTGTTGGAATGGAAGTGAGGGACTTTTATACAGAGTTGATAGAGGAGATGTTTTGATTTTTTGATTAATTCTCAAAAAATACATACGTAATAAGTTAAACAATTGATATTTTCTTTGGTAATAAACTTTAGAAGCGAAATACTATTCTTTCATGGTGGTTTAGATCTATATCCCAACTAACTTAAGGGTAGAACCGAAAAATAAAGCTCAAAAAAATAGCAGTTGGGGTTTTCCAACTGCCATTTTTTTTGGTTTGATATTTTTCAAATTAAAGATCGAATATGGACTTTATTCTATCCACATAGTCTAGTTTTTCCCAGGTAAAAAGTTCCACATCCAAGGTAATTTCATCTCTGTAGGGAGAAAGGAAAGTTTTCGTCACTACTTCATTTTGTCTTCCCATGTGACCGTAAGCCGCTGTTTCCTCATATATAGGATTACGTAACTTCAGGCGCTGCTCGATAGCATAAGGACGCATATCGAAGAGCTCTTCTATTTTCTTGGCAATCGCTCCATCGTTCATATCCACTTTGGCAGTACCGTAGGTGTTGATGTAAATACCCATTGGCTTAGCAACTCCAATAGCATAGGAAACTTGCACCAACACTTCATCCGCAAGACCTGCTGCTACCATGTTCTTTGCAATATGTCTCGTAGCATAAGCAGCAGAACGATCAACCTTTGAAGGATCTTTCCCAGAGAAAGCTCCTCCTCCGTGAGCACCTTTACCGCCGTAAGTGTCCACAATGATTTTTCTTCCTGTCAAACCTGTATCTCCATGAGGCCCTCCGATTACAAATTTACCGGTCGGATTAATGTGGTATTTTATCTCTGGGGTGAAAAGCTTCTGGATTTCCGGCTTCAATTTCGCAATGACCCGAGGGATCAAAATTGTGATAATATCTGACTTGATTTTGGCAAGCATTGCCTTTTCTTCATCAAAATCATCATGCTGAGTAGAGACTACAATTGCCTCAATTCTCTGAGGCACATTATCATCGCTGTATTCTATAGTCACTTGTGCCTTAGAATCAGGGCGTATATAGGTGATGTCTTTATTTTCTCTTCTTAAATCAGCCAGCTCACGGAGGATCATATGCGAAAGATCCAAGGCTAAAGGCATGTAGTTCTCTGTTTCATTGGTAGCATAACCGAACATCATTCCCTGATCACCTGCTCCTTGCTCCTCTGGGCTTTGGCGGACTACGCCTTGGTTGATTTCAGATGATTGTTCATGGATTGCAGAAAGCACACCGCAAGAGTTACCTTCAAACATGTACTCACTCTTTGTATAGCCAATTCGATTGATCACATCACGGGCGATTTTCTGCACATCAAGGTAGATATCAGAATTTACCTCTCCAGCCAAAAACACCTGCCCGGTCGTCACCAGCGTCTCACAAGCTACTTTGGAATTAGGGTCAAAAGCCAAAAAATTGTCAATTAACGCGTCAGAGATTTGATCTGCGATTTTATCCGGATGCCCCTCAGAAACGGACTCTGAGGTAAATAGATATGCCATAAATAAATGTTGGTAATGCGTATAATAAAGGAAGCCCAAAAATACGTGAACTGGGTGAAATAAAAAATTGAAAACTTAAAACTGGGGGAGTTTTAAAGTGTGCATAATTTAATATCCCAACTGAAATTCTGTAACTGTTCATATCTGAAAAGGAACTTTTAATCTTCTGGGTTGTACGAGAAATCTACTTTTAACAATTTTGATCCTTCTGTTGTTTGGTTGTTCGAAAGAAACTGAAGAGCAAGAGCCACTTCCCGTCGGTTCAACGTGTAATCCTAAAGACATTTGCCACTATGATCTGAGTGACAAGTCCGGAGCCAATGATTTATTTAGCAGCTGGGAGTTTAAAGGATTTCAGGACATCACCACCGATCAAAGGACATTGGACAATCTGACTTACCTGGCAAAAACAGCTGTATTTGCAGGTGGAGGTGAAGATTACGCGAATCTTTTTAAAGTAACTTTTCAGCTTTCTAAAGAGGCCTCCGACTTGTCAGAATGCCAGAATTTGGCTGCTTTCAACCTCAGAACATTAATAAATAAAATCACGGGGTGGTATTCCAGCAATGAGCCAGGACAACTCTCAATTGTTGCTCCCGAAAAAGGAATAGAATTTATACCAAATCATGCTTCTAGCACTTTCCCTGTATTGCAATTTGAAGCTGCCTTTTTAAAAGCGAGCGAGTCGGTAGAATCCTATGAAATAAAAAGCAACAAACTCTATTTGACATCAAAAGAGATAAACGAAAAACTCCTTTTTATCGCTATTGAAGATTGACTGGATCTAGTGAGCCTCATATTTTTTTAAAATTTCCTTCCTAATGCTTACGGCTCATAAAAATAAACCGAAGGTATAATGAGAATTGCATTATATGCACCATGAAACCATACCGAGAACCAGATCCCATGCTTTAAACGGATATAGCTAAGAATCAGCCCTATGAAAAACTGAGCTGCTACCAGGACAGGAATCCAGTAAAAGTGGTCTGCTAATTCAAAATTAGAAAAGTTTCCCAAATGGATTAGAGCGAAGAAAATTGAGGACGTATAGATTACAAATTTGAGATTGGGCGGTCGATCGCGAAATACTTTTACAAGTAGAAAAACTAGATAAATAATAAATAAAGCTGATACATACCATTGCTGACTAATCAATAGAATAGACATACCTAGTCCCCACCAAATAGATGTTATTTTTAAGTCAAGGTGAAGTCTAAAAATCTGTTCCTCTAGTAAAGGTGCCATAAAAATAGCTGCAATAACTACCAGCCATTTGTTTTCTGCAAGCATCTCCTCCATTATCGAATCAAATTGGTCCACACCCAACCATTTCAGCAAAACTGAAAAGGGAATTACCAAAGCCAATGCAACCACTAGCAAAACAAAAAAACTTTTTGCCGACATTTTAGTGTAGGACTCAGACTTAATTGGATTTTTTAAGAATGCTAGAAAATCTTGAAAAATAGGGTGAATCATTTGAAAGAGTTCTGTGTCAACGAAAAACAAGTAAACATCCACTATTTACTAAAGAATACTTAGTCACCCAACCTAAATTCAATTTTTAAACTTCTTATTCTCAACTCTTAAGTATAGATAAAATCGCAGCTATTCCTAAATATAAAAATCCTGCTGCCCATTTGGTTACCTTAAAAAGCCCTAATACAAGGAAATCATCCTTGGCAGATGTATAGAACAACATACACCGAGTTCCAATGCAAAACAAGCATTAGAATCCAGGTAAACCCATTAGTGATTATGCCTATATCCTGTTTCTTGAGATGGCTCATTTCTTACTCCTCTTTTGAATTCGCCCCAGTTAGTAAAAAAGTAAGATGAAATCGAGCATGTCGCAAACGACACACACTGGGATGATTATAATCCATGCGAGATTCCATCTGACCATTTAAAACAATTATAAACAGATGAAAAGCCCTTCTAAATTAAAGAAGTAGTCAAAAACTCTAAAAAATCAACTTGACTTTTTCACCAACCCCTCCGTAATCTCATTCATCGCTTTGACTTTGTATTCGAAATCTCCTTTGAGCGTTTCGCGGTAAGCATTTAGATTATCCAGCAGATCATCCAATTCTTCAGGTAACACATCTTCCAATAATTGACGAAGTCGCTTGGCAGCTGTAGGGGATTTCCCATTGGTACTGATAGCCACTTTCAGGTTGCCTTTTGTTACAATTCCACCTAGATAAAAGTCACAAAGCGAAGGAGTATCAGCCACATTTACCAATAAAAACCGCTCTTTGGCTTCGTCACGGATCTGTCTGTTTACTGCCTTATCATCAGTGGCAGCAATAACAATATGCTTGCCTCCAAGATATTTCTCATGGTAGAGATCTTCGATAATTGTCACAGAATCAGTAGTCGATGCCAGATCCAAAAAGGATTGGGAGAATTCTTTCGACACTGCCGTAACCTGAGCCTTGGGGCTGGATTTCAGTAAAAACTGCAGCTTCTCCGTGCCCACATTTCCTCCACCGATCAGGAGCACGTTAAGTTCATGAACTTTCAGAAATATGGGATAGAGGTGATTCATTTTTAACGTATCAAGATGTTAGCGACAAGATAATAGACAAATTGAATTTCGAATGGCGAAATCCAGCATTCTTCATTCGATATTAAGACAGAATGAAAGTACGAAGTAGATTTTTATACCTCTAGATGTCATTTCACGCGAAGAACGAGAGAGATTTCCCGTCTGGCTTTAAAATAACGATCTAATAAAACCTTCGAGGTTTTTTAAACCTCGAAGGTTAAGCAATTATGCCTCAAAGGGTATATTTCACTGCCTCCCGATAGACCTCAGCTAATTTAGTGCTTTCGCGGACAACTTCCCCGATAATGATAATTGCCGGAGCTTCTACGTTGTTTTCAAAAGCCTTTTCCTCAATGTCATGTATATAACCTGCGGTAATCTTTTCATCTCTTGTGGTTCCACTCTGGATGATCGCTATCGGCAAATCCTGCTGCTCATAATTTCGGTAAACTGAAACGATTTCAGCTAATTTCTTAGTCCCCATCAATATCACTACCGTAGCCGTAGATTGGGCTGCCAATGCCAAATCACGGGAAAGACCACCAGATGAAGTAGTACCGGTAACTACCCAGAAGCTCTCCGAAACGCCACGTTTCGTCACCGGTACGCCAGCTACTGCCGGTACGGCTATAGCTGAGGTAATGCCTGGAATTACTTCAGTGGAGATACCGCAAGTTTCTATATAATCAAGTTCCTCCGCACCGCGCCCAAAGACAAAAGGATCTCCTCCTTTCAGACGGACGACATGCCCGTGTTTTCGGGCCAGGCTTACGCAAAGTTGATTGGTGTCTTCCTGGGGGAGGGAATGTTTTCCTACACGCTTGCCAACAAATAATTTGATAGCAGAAGCAGGTGCATGATCAAGCAAAACCGGATCGATGAGGGCATCATATAAGACCACATCGGCTTTGTTCAGAGCCAAAACACCCTTGAGTGTGATTAAATCAGGATCACCCGGCCCCGCTCCGACCAGCGTTACTTTCGGTTGAATAATAGGGTTCATGCAGTCACCTCTTCCTCACGATAGCTTTTCAGCAATCCATAAATCTCCAATGCCTGAGCAGCATACGCATTTGCAAATTCTTCAGTAGGCTCGTTTTGATTGATCTGGTAGATCTTTTCTGCAAAAGTCCCCCCTAAATCAATTTTGCCACTTGCAATGAATGCTTCATCAAACTGGGCTATTATGTTTGCGTAGGAATTAGCGCTTAAGTTTTCGCTTAGCAATATCGCCTTGGCAGCATTGATCAAGCCCGCATAGTGATGGTAGATGCTATCTGACCAACGCCCTTCCTCCAAGCATTTCTGCGCGATGTCAATTTTCTCTTTGGCTTCCAGCAAGAGCGTAGCCACCAGGTCAAGAACGACTCCGGCACATTCACCCACACCCACTGCGATTTTATATTCCTCGGTGTTACCCCAATCTACATAATCGGCCGGAGTCACCGTAGAAGCATCTCCAAGTTCCTTGAGCAATTCATAGAAATAGATCTGTCCCTTTTCATCGTAGTAACCCAAGAAGTCCTGTCCATTTGCATTGGCTTCAAAATCATCCAGTAAAATCCTCAATGCCTGAGGGCCTCTTTTACTTGGGATTTTAGTCACTTTATCAGCAAATCGGCCATTCCCATCCCCCATGTTACCACCACCAAGCAGCACCTGAAGTGCTGGGATTACTACTTTCCCGGCTTTCATGGACATGCCCTGAAAGCCTATGTGAGCCATGTTATGCTGACCACAGGCATTCATACAGCCGGAAATTTTAATGACCAAGTCTTGATTTTTCAGGTATTGTGGATACTCTGCCAAGATTACTTTTTCCAACTCCGCTGCTATACCCGTAGAACTGGCAATTCCCAGATTACAGGTGTCTGTACCGGGGCAGGCAGTGATATCTCCAAGGGTATTGTAGCCAGCAGCAGCAAGTCCTATTTCCTTTAGTTCTTTGTAGAAATATGGCACCAAATCCTCGCGAACGTCACGGATCAGGAAATTCTGACGAAGGGTAAAGCGTACTTCTGCACTGGCATACTTCTCTACCAAATCAGCTAATTTCCTTGCTTGATCTGTATAGAAATCCCCAAGTGGCACACGCACCCCTACAGAGACAAATCCCTTTTGCTTTTGGGGCAAAACATTAGTTAGTTTGAAGTGCTCAAAATCTAATCCAAGCTCTTCTTCCACAGTGGCAGCAGGAGCATCTGGAAGCTTTTGCGCAGCATCATAAGATTCGAATTCAATAGGATAAGACTTGAAAGGGAGTGCTTTTTTCTCCTTT
Organism: Algoriphagus resistens; assembly: GCF_001442615.1. Lineage (GTDB taxonomy): Bacteria > Bacteroidota > Bacteroidia > Cytophagales > Cyclobacteriaceae > Algoriphagus > Algoriphagus resistens. The sequence continues at coordinate 19,722 of NZ_LMXN01000003.1, forward strand.
TCTACTAATTCCAAGAATGCCTCTAATCCTATATCCTTGATCAGGAACTTCATTCTGGCTTTCATTCGCTTCGCCCGCTCCCCATGGCGGTCAAAGATTCTGATCACGGCTTCTGCAAACGGAATAATCTGATCAGCCTCCACAAACTCAGAGAACACATCTGCATGTCTAGGTTGGGAGCCCAATCCTCCGCCTAGCATCACCTTGAATCCGCGAACTTCGGTGCCGTCGATCATTTTCACTTTTGGGATAAAGCCCAAATCGTGAAGGTAACTTAAGCCGGTGTCCTGGTCAGAAGAGGAAAAGGAAATTTTGAACTTACGCCCCATTTCCTGCGAAATAGGATTTCTCAAAAAGTATTTGAAAGTGGCATCCGCATAAGGTGTCACGTCAAATGGCTCATTGGCATCAATCCCAGCAGTCTCAGAAGCTGTCACATTTCTCACGGTGTTTCCACAAGCTTCACGGATGGTAACATCATCACGTTCCAGTTCGGCCCATAGCTCGGGAGTCCTGTCCAAACTTACATAGTGAATCTGGATATCCTGGCGCGTTGTGATGTGCAATCTTCCGGTAGAATATTCATCGGAAACCTTGCAGATCCTGCGAAGCTGATCAGAAGAGACCCGGCCATAAGGCAATTTGATACGGATCATCTGCACACCTGGCTGACGCTGGCCATAAATACCGCGCGCCAGACGAAGGCTACGGAATTTTTCCTCGTCGATATTACCACCGTTGAAAAGAGCAATTTTCTTCTCTAAATCGATGATATCTTGTTCTACTATTGGATTTTCTAGTTCGGTTCTAAAGCTCTGCATGGCTGTAATAGGTTTAATGGTAAGGGCTGGAAATTGGAGGTTGGAAACAGGAAGAATACCCCTGAACCAAAATCCGGCTATTCTATAAATCCAACCGAAACTGTATCATATTCCGCTTCATCTATTAGAATGAAGCTTCCATTTGATTTATTTGAATGATAGGAATCAAAATGGATGGGCTTGCTCAGGCGAAAATGAACTCTTCCGATATCATTCAACTTGAGTTGTACCGCTTCTTCCATACCTGTGAAATCTGTGTGAATTCTGGATTCGATCTGGTCTACTTTTGCCATCACACGGTTGACACCATGTTGCAATATATATTTACCACCTATTCTGAGTGGTTTGTTATTTACTTGGCAGATGGTAGCTGTCAAGCGCTTATCGCTTCTCGGCAATTCTCCGCTTTTCACCAGCATATCCCCACGGCTTAAATCCACTTCTGTAGCTAAGGTGACCGCTATGGAACTGCCGGGAGCAGCTTCTTGAATTTCTTGGTCGAAATAGTGAATGCTTTTGATCGTCGAGGTATTAAGTGAAGGCAAAAGTGTTACTTCATCCCCAACTTTCAGATTTCCGCCATAGAGCATTCCGGAGAAACCCCTGAAGTCATGCCAAGCTTCCGTTTTGGGACGAATGACATATTGCACAGGAAATCTTGCTACAGAGCTCGGCTCCAAATCTGCCGGCTCCAGTACTTCCAGGTGGTCCAAAAGTGTATTTCCCACATACCAAGGCATCTTTTCTGACTTCCGGGCGATGTTTTCGCCTTTCAAAGCAGATACAGGAATAAAGGTAATCTGATCTTCAGTAAAATCTGATTTAGCCACCAACGCGTCAAAATCCGCTTTGATTTTCAGATATACTTCCTCATCATAATCCACCAGATCCATCTTGTTGATCGCTACGACCACATGGCTGATCCGAAGTAAATTGGCAATGAAGAAATGGCGATATGTCTGCTCGATCACACCTTTTCTTGCATCTATCAGGATAATTGCTACCTGCGAGGTAGAGGCACCAGTCACCATGTTTCGGGTGTATTCCACATGACCGGGGGTATCGGCTACGATGAAATTGGTTTTCTCCGTATTGAAATAAATATGGGCAACATCAATTGTGATTCCCTGCTCGCGCTCTGCTACCAGTCCATCTGTGGCCAGGGAAAAATCCAGGTAATCATACCCGCGTTGCTTGGAGCTACGCTCAATCGCCTCGATCTTATCCGTAGTTAATGACTTCGTATCGTATAGTAATCGCCCAATCAGCGTGCTCTTTCCATCGTCAACAGAACCAGCAGTGGCAATTTTTATAAGTTTTCTATTTTCAGACATGTTGTTTCTTATTAAAGGGTAATCTAGAGTTTGTGATTCATACTGCTTCACCAGAAGCAGTAGAGTGAAAGCTGTTTGCTACGAATACTCGGTACGCTCTTCAGGATACCTTGTACTTTTCTAGAAGTATCCGACCTTTTTCCTTGTCTCCATCGCTGCTTCAGAACGCTTATCATCGATTCGGGCTCCCCGTTCAGAAATAGTGGATTCTCTGATCTCACCCACCACATCATCCAGAGAAACAGCTTCTGAAAGCACAGCGGCAGTACAGGTCATATCACCCACTGTTCTAAAGCGTACCATCTTTACCATCACCTCTTCATGCTCCTCTCTATAGACATGTTCATTGGCAGTCCAGATCATTCCGTCACGGAAAAACACTTCTCGCTCATGCGCAAAGTAGATCGATGGGATCTCGATATTTTCAGTTTTGATATACTCCCAAACGTCCAATTCAGTCCAGTTGGAAATAGGGAAACATCGAACATTCTGACCTACATGGATTTTTCCATTTAGCATGTCAAAAAGCTCAGGACGCTGGTTTTTCTCGTCCCACTGGCCAAAGTCATCTCTAACAGAGAAAACTCTTTCTTTGGCCCTGGCTTTTTCTTCATCCCTTCTGGCACCACCTATACAAGCATCAAATTTAAATTCTTCGATCGCGTCCAAAAGAGTCGTAGTCTGAAGTGAATTTCTGCTGGAATATCTACCACGCTCCTCACGCACTTTTCCCTGGTCTATGGAATCCTGCACATTGCGTACGATAAGTTCCAATCCCAGTTCTTCCACTAGCTTATCTCTAAACTCGATGGTCTCCGGAAAATTATGCCCTGTATCCACATGTAATAAAGGGAAAGGGATTTTCGCCGGGTAAAATGCCTTTTGAGCCAATCTAACCAGTGTAATTGAGTCTTTTCCTCCAGAAAAAAGCAAAACCGGACGCTCAAACTGCGCCGCCACTTCTCTGATGATGTGGATGGATTCTGCTTCTTTTGGATTAGGTATTAATAGGTTGTTCATTTCCTTTCTGTTTATTTCTTCTGATTGACTTCAATAATCGCAATCATCTTTGTGGATTTTTTAGTACCAAAGCCAACTATTGAATAATGAAGTTCTTATGTCCTGAATCTTGAATCTTTTCTACTACCGAAGTGGGCATCTCCCATCCAAGTTATTTAGCATGTAATCCACACTCTTTTTTGGAGTCTTCCCACCACCAGCGCCCTGCCCTGGCGTCTTCACCTTCCATAATCGCACGGGTACATGGAGCACAGCCAATGCTGATAAATCCCTTATCGTGAAGTGGGTTATATGGAATATTCTTTTCGTTGATGTACGTGATCAGCTGATCAAAAGTCCAGTCCAGCAAAGGATTGTACTTAATGATCTGATTGGCTTCATCCCATTCTACGCGTTTCATATCACTCCGATTTGCAGACTGTTCTGCACGAAGACCAGTAATCCACACCACATTTCCTGCCAAAGCTCTCCTTAGAGGCTCCACTTTGCGGACAAAACAGCAGGATTTTCTATTAGCTACTGATTCATAGAACCCGTTGATTCCAATATCGGTAACCAGCTTCTCTACAGAATCGGTAGTGGGATAATATACTTTGATATGCTGCTTGTATTTGGCTTCTGTCCTGGAAAGCAGGTCCAACGTCTCCGGAAAAAGCCGTCCTGTATCCAGAGAAAAGATCTGAACTGGAATATTTCCGCTCGCGATTAGCTGTGTGATCACCTGGTCTTCCTGACCCAGGGAAGTAGAAAAAGTGACTTTTCCCGGAAATAAATCCGCAATCAATGCCAATCCTTCTTGTGCCCCCAGTTGCTCCAACTGAGCTTCTAACTCATGCAAATTCTTTATCTGTGTCATTGGATTCTACTTTTGAGACGCTTTCCCACGCTCGCTCGTGGAAATAATACAGAATGATTTTAGAGAAGACTTCAACCGAACCGATAGAGATTGCCATCACAAACTGTCCGGTAATAAAATACGAGATAATGATCGTATCAATCGTACCGACGATTCTCCAAGAGATCGATTTCAGCAAGCTCTTGATATTGCTATCCTTTCCTGGCTTGCCGGCAAATAGCTTCTTAAGGGGTTGGTCTAAAATCATACTAGGTTATTACGAGAGTAAAGCACAAAAGTATATAAACCCTATAAAATATATAGGGTTAATTATAAAAAAATTTTACTCTTCTTTTAAAATATCTTCTAACGTCTTGTTTTCCAGTATTTTAAGAGTCTCGTCCCGAACTTGAATCATGACGCGATTTATCCCGCAAACCGCTTCATTTTTACATTCATCGCAGGGTTCGTAGTAGTTTAAGCTCACACAGGGAAGCAAAGCAATCGGTCCGTCCAGCAATCTGATTACCTTGGAAAGTGGAATGTCTTTAGGTTCTTTGATCAGATAATAACCTCCTCCTTTACCCTTTTTGCTTCCCAGCATTCCGGCTTTTTTGAGTTCTAAAAGTATATTCTCCAAAAACTTGTGAGAAATACCATGCTCTTCGGCGATCTCCTGAATCAGCACTGTCTTCTCATCTTTGTGCTTGCCCAAGTAAGTCAGGGCATGAAGGGCGTATTTGGTCTTTTTAGAAAGCATGGACAAAAATAAGCTTTTTCGGTTAATACCCTAGTACAGAAGTAGGCTTTAATGGATTTGGCAAAAAAAATGGGCATGTCGCCATACCCATTTTAATATTTGCAATGAATGGATGCTATTTACAGCAATTCCACACTTCTCTTTACGAAAGCCGTTAAGTCTTTCCCGGTAAGCAAGCCCTGGGAAAGAAGTGCCAGATCAAATGCCTGCTTGGCAAGTTTGGTCTTCTCTTCTTCCGTTTCTGCTTTCAAGACTTTATCCACTACCGGGTGATTTCCGTTAATCGCTACTTTGTAAGCGTCAGGAAGTGAACCGTAGAAGCCCATTCCCCCTCCGCCTGTGGCAGCCATTTCCTTCATTCGACGCATGAATTCCTCCATGGTGATCGTCACGGGAAGTTCCTCTGGGCTTAAGCCTTCCACTTCCACTGTGTACGTCTTGTTGTTGATCGCCTTATCAAAGATTTCTTTCACTTTCTTGCTTTGATCTTCGGTCAGCAAGTTGGCGTATGTTTCCTCTTTTTGGATCAACTTCTCTGCCACATCTGCATCCACCCGCTTCAGCTGGGTTTTCTCCAGTTTTGATTCCAAATTCTGGATGAAGTGACTATCAATCGGCGAGTCCATCACCAGCACGTCGTAATCTTTCTTATTGGCTGACTGGATAAAACTGTCCTGCTTATTTACATCCGTTGCATACAGGATAACAGTCTGCTCATTTTTATCTGTCTGAACAGGCTTTACTTTAGACTGATATTCCTCAATCGTGTAAAATTCACCTTTGGTGTTCTTCAGCAAGGCAAAGTCTTTTCCTTTTTCGTAGAATTTCTCTTCTGAAATCATTCCATATTTTACGAATAGCCCAATGTCATCCCACTTATCCTCATAGGCTTTCCGGTCTTTCTTGTAAAGTTCAGCCAGCTTATCCGCTACTTTCTTGGTGATGTAGGAATTGATTTTCTTCACATTACCATCTGCCTGCAAGAAGCTTCTGGATACGTTCAGAGGAATATCCGGAGAATCAATCACTCCATGAAGCAACATCAAAAACTCAGGCACGATGTCTTTCACCTCGTCGGTGATAAATACCTGACGGCTGAATAATTTGATCTTGTTGCGCTGCAGCTCGAACTCATTTTTCACTTTCGGGAAGTACAATACTCCCGTCAGATTAAACGGATAGTCCACATTCAGGTGAATCCAGAAAAGCGGATCCTCAGACATAGGATATAGCTCTTTGTAGAACTTCAGGTAGTCTTCGTCTGTCAGGTCGCTTGGGGATTTGGTCCAGATTGGAGCAGTGGTATTGATGAGGTTATCCACTTCCACAGACTTCCATTTCTTCTCCCCTTTGTCATCAACACCATCTTCTACAGATTCGGTTTTTGTACCAAATTTAATCGGAACAGGAAGGAATTTAGCGTATTTGTCCAGGATTCCCTGAAGCTTCCATTTGTCCAGAAATTCTTCGGAATCCTTATTGATATGAAGGATAATTTCCGTTCCGCGTTCTTTTCTCTTTCCTTTGGAAATCTCAAACGAAGTAGATCCGTCACAGGTCCATTTAGCGGCTTCTGCTCCTTCTTGGTAGGAAAGCGTATTGATTTCTACCTTGTCGGCGACCATGAAAGCCGAATAGAAACCTAAACCAAACTTACCGATGATCTCATTGGCATCTTTGGCGTCTTTAAATTTCTCCACAAATTCCTCTGCACCGGAGAAAGCCACCTGGTTGATATACTTTTTAATCTCCTCAGCAGTCATCCCCAGTCCTCGGTCAGAGATAGTGATGGTTTTCTTTTTCTCATCAAAACTCACTTCCACCGTAGTGTCACCAAGATCACCGGAATACTGACCTAATGTCGCAAGTCGCTTGATTTTCTGCGTCGCATCAACTGCATTTGATACAAGTTCTCTTAGAAAAATCTCGTTATCAGAATAGAGAAACTTCTTGATAATCGGGAAAATGTTCTCGGTATGGATCGAGATCGTGCCTTTTTCCTGCATGGCTATAAATTAGTTTAGTTAAACACATGGTTTGTCGGGCACAGGATTACAACTGTTGTTCCAAAGGAGAATTGGTGCCATTTTGGCAGCTTCGATTTCGGAATTCTGATAGACGTTTTCGGGTTTTTCCAAATTGACCATGTACTTAAAAAATATAGCTAAGGATTTACCAGACTTTACAACTTCGCCTCCTTACAACGCTTCTACTATAAAAGACTGTCATCTTTAAGAATACCTGAATTTTTCAACCTTCCAATTTTACAATCCTCTTATCTTTGAGGCATGTGGAAAGAAATCTCAGTTCTGATCAGTAAGGAAGTTACGCTGGAGTGGCGTCAGAAATTCGCGCTGAATGGGATTTTACTGTATGTGGTTTCGGCAGTTTTCATCACCTACTTGAGTGTAGGGGCTAAGCAGGGGAACATTTCCCCTCCCACCTGGAATGCATTATACTGGATTATTATTCTTTTCTCGGCGGTAAATGCCGTGGCAAAAAGCTTCGTCCAGGAGCATCAAGGACGTCAACTCTATTATTACATGATCGCTTCACCCGAGGCGATTATTCTTTCGAAAATAATTTATAACACTGGCCTCACCCTCATTCTGGCATTGTTGGGTTATGGAGTGTTTTCAGTTATCCTTGGCAACCCAATCCAGGACCAGGGCTTATTCCTGCTCAATTTGGTTCTGGGAGCAATGGGCTTTTCTGCAAGTTTGACCATGGTTAGCGGCATCGCTTCCAAAGCAGGCAATAATGCCACACTGATGGCTATTCTGAGCTTTCCTGTAATTATCCCGATCCTGCTGATGGCTATCCGCATTTCCAAAAACGCCATGGACGGATTGGATTGGAGTGTAAGTATAGACAAGCTTTTGACGCTTTTAGCAATCAATGCGATTGTGGCCGTGACGGGATATATTTTGTTCCCTTATTTATGGAGATCCTAGTCTTCTTTCCTGCCGGCCGGGTAGTCGGGTTACAAAATCAATCATCTTCTAAAGGATTCTCCAATTTCCCCATAAACAAAATTGCTCCACTGTGTTTCTCCTGGATAAAAAAGATAAAAGGTCTGTCCAAGGTGAAGATTGTTGGTGTTGAATCGGGAGGTAAACTGACTGTTTCAACCACTTCAACAATAGTTGCAGCGGCAGCTTCCGTACCCTTTTCATCTACTTCTATAAGCGCTTGGTGGATTACTCTGCTGATTTTCAAATCATCAGTTGGATTGGAGAATAATTGTGTGAAATTGTCTTTATGAAAACTAAATGGTCTCACCAAGCCCATGGCTTGTAAGTCATTCGAAAGGTTATCGATTCTATAGTCAATTTTAAATTTTGGCATTTTCAATATCAAATTCACATCCCTGGGATTACTTCTCCATTCAGTCAAATTTTCCAAGGTGAAATGAGGGTACAGTTCCGAAAGATTACCGCTTTCATTGATTAGTATCCCCATTGAATACTGTTCTGAACTATAGGGTATTTCCAAATAAGTGTATTCAGAAGTACCATAAGCTTTGAATCCCGCAGATTCGCCCAAATTCATCATATCTACTAGGATTTCTTGACCATTGCCGAGGGTGAACTTTTCTTTGCGGGTATTCTCTTTGGGAAAATTATAGGTCCAGTCCCCTTTGAAGTAAATCGCATTGACTAAATACATCACAGCATCTTCAGGAATAATGTCCAGCATATCTTTGATGAGGTTGTCTGTCTGTTTTTCTATCCAGTGATTGATGATGTCCACAGAATTTGGGTCATACACATCTAGTGGAGCAATTTCAGCACTGAAGTAGTGCTTGGCAGCATCCTTGAAAGGGATTCTTACTTCATAGCCCTCTTTATACCAAATGCCATTGGCTATGCTTAATTGTACTTTTGGATCTACCTCAAGTAAGAATGAAGTTAGGTCTTTGACTGCCTGATTTGCTTCTTCCAGGCTCATGCCCTCCATTTGCAAAACCTGGATAAATTCTTCTAAAACCTCCCCATCATTGCCGTTCATCGCCATAGCCAGCGCCTGGTGTATCGAATATGGGCTGAAAAATAGATTTTTGGAGTCCCCATTGGAGACCAGCTGTTGGAAAAGGTTTGTTGCAAACCGGGTATTTGATTCAGAGAGTCTGTTTTCATCCAAAGACAACTCCCTCAAATTTGCTTCTACTTTTCCCGAAGGGGAATTCTCCTCACCGGAAATGCAGCTAAAGCAGAAGATAAATACTGAAAGAACAAATAGGTTCTCGACAGTTTTTGCATTCCTGTTAGTTTTTAAAAAGAATGGTTTCATGGCTAACATTTTGCATCAAGACGTTAGAGATCTGCAAAATGCTACATCCTGAGTGAACTCTGCGCTTACCTCCTTGAATCTTTATGGTTAAAAGACTTCACAAAAAGAAGCGTTTTCAGGAACTTATGACTTATTTTTGCACTTGAATTAGCAAAAATACCCTATGCGCCAATCCTGGTGGAAAATTCTTGCAATAGCCCTGCTGCTGTACACATTAATCGCAGGCTTGCTGATGGAAGCACCGCGACTTCCGATCCTCAACGAAACTATCCGGGCCCTTCACTTCCATGTCACGATGTGGTTTGGGATGATCCTCATGCTGGTAATTGCTGTGTACTACAGCATCAAATACCTTCGAACCAACGACATCAAAAATGATGATATGGCGATAGAATTCACCAATGCAGCTATTCTTTTTGGGGTATTGGGAATAGTTACAGGTATGCTTTGGGCAAAATTCACCTGGGGAGATTACTGGAGTGGTGATCCCAAACAGAATGCATCAGCCATTGGGATTTTGATGTATTTCGCTTATTTGATCCTAAGAAACTCGCTTACCGATTCTCAACAAAGAGCCCGAATCGGAGCTATTTATAACATATTCGCATTTGCGGCTTTCATACCACTTATCTTTGTATTACCAAGATTAACAGACAGTTTGCATCCCGGAAACGGTGGGAATCCCGGCTTTAATGCCTATGATCTGGACTCCAAACTACGGGCAGTATTCTATCCCGCGATTATTGCCTGGACATTATTTGGCAGCTGGATCGCAACCGTACGCGTTAGAATGCGTAGGGTGGAGAGGACAATTGAAGATAGAATGATTAATTCCTGAATCGATGAAAAAATTACTTACCATAGCACTCCTGGTTTTTAGTCTATCTGCACTGGCGCAGGATAAAATCCCGGTAACTGAAGCTGACTATTCCAACAATTCAATTGAAATGGCCGACACGATGAGGGCAAACGGAAAAATTTATGTTTTGGTAGGAGTGATTGTACTCATCTTCGCCGGTATTACCGTTTACCTCATCAATACAGATCGCAAGATCAGTAAACTTGAAAAAAATCTCCTCTCCTAACACTTCGCTGAAATGAAAAAAGGACATCTTATCGGATTAGGTATAATTGCAGTAGCGATAGTAATCATAATGACTTCTATCGGTGATGCCAGTAGCTACGAAAGCTTTACCACTGCTAAAGAAATGAAGCAAAATGGGGAGGATAAAGCCATCCACGTAGTAGGTCAGCTAAAAAAAGATGCAAGCGGTGAAGTGACCGGCTTAAATGTAAGGGAGGACAAAGTCTCCTTCACCTTTATGCTTGTGGATAATGAAGGGGTAGAGCAGGAGGTTTTTTACAATGAGCCAGTACCTGCAGATTTCACCCGCTCAGAATCCGTAGTAGTAATCGGATCATATAAGAATGACGAAATATTTATTGCCGATAAAATCCTGATGAAATGCCCTTCAAAATATCAGGAAACTGAAGTGCAGACAGCAGGAATGTGAGTTAGGGCAGTTAGAATAAAAAATCCATGATCAATACCTTTATCGGTAATCTTGGCCACTTCATGACCATAGTGGCCTTTGTCAGCGCACTGACTACCGCATACGCTTACATCCAGTATTTCAGGGCTAACGAACTTGAAAAAGCCAGTTGGAGAAAATTCAGCAGAATCAGCTTCGCTATTCACGGCATTTCGGCAGTGATGATTGCCTTTTCACTTTTTGAAATTATCTACAACCACCGTTTTGAGTATTTTTACGCTTATTCCCACAGTTCGGAAGCGCTTCCTGTACACTATATGATTTCCAGTTTCTGGGAAGGTCAAGAAGGCGCTTTTATTCTTTGGATTTTCTGGAATGTGGTACTGGGAACCATCCTTATTTTCACCAATAAGTATTGGGAAGCACCTGTAATGATCGTTTTTGCTCTGGTGCAGGCATTCTTGGTGTCTATGATATTGGGAGTTGTGATAGTCGACCTGAAAATCGGCAGTTCTCCATTTATATTACTGAGAGATGCAACTCAGGCACCTATCTTCCAAATGAACCCTGATTTTATACCAGAAGATGGAACGGGTTTAAATCCCCTCTTGCAAAACATCTGGATGGTAATACATCCTCCTACCCTGTTCTTGGGCTATGCATCTACATTGGTTCCCTTCGCCTTCTTGATGGGCGGATTGGTGACCAAAAAATATTCTGAATGGATACGACCGGCTTTGCCCTGGGCAATTTTCTCGGCTATGATCCTGGGAATGGGAATTATCATGGGTGCCTATTGGGCATATGTGACATTGAACTTCGGGGGCTATTGGAACTGGGACCCCGTAGAAAATGCGGTGTATGTTCCGTGGCTGATTCTTGTCGCGTCCATCCATACCATGATTACCTATAAGAAAAGCGCCACAGCGCTGAAGACCTCCATTGTATTGGTTATAATGACCTTTATACTGGTTCTTTATGCCACTTTCTTAGTGAGATCAGGTGTATTGGGAGATGCTTCAGTGCACTCCTTCACTGACCTTGGACTTTCTGGTCAGTTGCTGCTCTACATGCTTTTCTTCCTTGTGGTGGCCATAGTCCTGTGTGTGATAAATTGGAAACATATTCCGACTTCAGAGAAAGAAGCTTCTGTTTATTCCCGGGAGTTCTGGGTGTTTATAGGTGCTACTACAATGGCTCTGATGGCTTTCCAGGTAATACTTCCTACTTCTATTCCTGCATGGAATGCGATGATAGAAAGCTTTGGAGGCATATCCAATATGGCGCCTCCTGCGGATCAGATTGAGTTTTATACCAAATTCCAGCTATGGTTTGCAGTAGCTTTAGCTATGCTTACTGCTATCGGGCAATTTTTCTGGTGGCAAAAAATGGACAAGAAGGCACTGAAAGATGCGCTTTTAACACCTTATATCATCTCTGTTTTACTGTCTGCGGGGATTATTGTCCTGGCCAAAGTTTATGATTGGCAATACATAATTTTAGTCCTGGCAGGTACTTTTACCATTACTGCCAACTCGGTGATTCTATTTAAGATCCTAAGAAAATCCACTTTCAAATTGGCAGGTGGCTCTTTGGCACATATAGGCTTGGGTATGATTCTGATTGGGATCATGTTCAGCTCTGGTTATTCTGACACTATTTCTATCAATATGTCAGGATTGACCTACAGCAATAGCTGGGAGGATGAACTGAACAAAGAGCATGTGCTGCTCTGGATCAATAAGCCTACCCAGATGAAAGATTATACGGTGATCTACCGTGGCCGTCAGAAGAAGGTCAAAGGCATCTCAGAATATGTGCCTGCCAAAATTCTAGAACCTACAGGAAAAGTAAATGAAGCCCTCGCGCTGGAGGACTATAAGGATCACTTCAAAAAGGGCGATAAAGTGGATATAGTACTTGAGGAGAATGACTACTTCCAGATTGAGTATTATCAAAATGAGGTGCTGAAATTCTCACTCAGCCCTATGTCTCAGTTCAATGAGGGAATGGGCGGATTAATCTCCTCCCCCGCTTCCAGAATTTTCATCGACAAAGATCTTTATACTTATGTAGCCGCCATGAATGACCCTGAGGATCCGGATTGGAAAGAAGACGAAATCTATGAGGTAGCTCCAGGAGAGCAATTCCATGTGGCGGATTATGTGACTTATTTTGACGGAGCAGACGTACTGGAAGAGCTTGACGGCTACGTGCTTCAGGAAGGTGACGTAGCGGTACGAGCTAATCTTAGAATCCTGGATTACGACGTTGAGAAATTACTTCAGCCAACTTTCATTATCCGCAACAATCAGGTCGGAAAATTGCCAGTGATAGATAATGAGTTGGGAATTAAAGTTAGCCTTGAAAATATCTTACCGGAAGAGAACAAATTTGTCTTTAAGGTCAATCAATACCAAAAAGACTACGTGGTAATGAAGGCAATAGTGAAGCCTTATATCAACATCCTTTGGATCGGAACACTCATTATGCTTGCCGGATTTACCGTGGCAATTTTTAGACGTTTTGATGAGTTCAAAAAAATGAGAGATAAAGGACTGGAAGTGTAAATTCAGAAAATTGAAGTTTATAGAAATGCCAAAGCCCGTTTAGGCGGGCTTTAGCATTTCTATACAAGGTCTGAGGGCTCTGACTTTTGCAACAAACCCAATATCTCATCCAGATACTCTCTGGAATTAGAAAGCCTGGGTACTTTATGCTGGCCACCTAATTTCCCCCTTTTACGCATCCAATTTTCGAATATTCCATGTGGAGCATGATGAATAATGGGTTCTACCAAAGCCAACCCCTTGTGGCGCTTCGCATCGTAATCCGAATTGATTTCTCGCAAGTGCTGGTCCAAAAGCTGATCAAACTTCTTTGGGTCGGATGGTCTTTTTTGAAATTCTATAATCCATTCATGGGCCCCTTTAGATCCCGATCCATCAAAATAAACAGGAGCCGCAGTAAAGTTTGCAATAGTTGCATTCGTTTGCTCAGCGGCAAATTGAATTGCTTTTTCGGCATTTTCCACAATCACTTCCTCTCCAAACGCATTGATAAAATGCTTTGTACGCCCCGAAATTCTGAACCGATAAGGTGAGGTGGAGGTGAACCTGACGGTGTCTCCAATCTTATACCTCCATAGTCCTCCATTGGTAGTAATCACCAATGCATAATTCTTATCCACTTCCACTTGAGCTAAGGGTATCACTTCCGGATTTTCAGACTCCCACTCCTCCATAGAAATAAACTCATAGAAAATCCCATAATCCAACAGTAGTAACAACTCATCCGAATCTTTCTGATCCTGAATTCCAAAAAAACCTTCAGATGCGTTATATGTTTCCATATATCGCATTTTTTCAGAAGGAATAAGTTCTTTGAAAAGACTTCTGTATGGTCCAAAAGCAACTGCTCCATGGAAAAAAATCTCTAGATTTGGCCATACTTCCAGGATATTCTTAGCATTCTTCAATTCTAAGACTTTTTGCAGCAGCACGATTGTCCAGGTAGGAACTCCAGCCATACAAGTCACATCTTCATCCATGGTCTCCCGGGCCATTTTTTCAATCTTGGCTTCCCACTCTCCCATTAGCGCAGTTTCCTTCGATGGAGTACGGACGAAATACGCCCAAAAAGGCAGATTTTCCATGATTACCGCAGAGATATCTCCCGCTCTGGCAGTTCCTAGAGGATTGAGTGGATTATTTTCCAATGTCCCCCCAATCGTAAGGGTTTTCCCAGCAAAAAGCCTAGAATCCGGATAATTGGCCATATAAAGTGCGACCATGTCCTTTCCTCCTTTATAATGGCATTCCTCCAGACTCTCATTCGTCACCGGAATGTATTTACTGCGGGTTGAGGTAGTACCAGATGATTTGGCAAACCATTCTATTTCCCGGTTCCATATCACATTATCACTCCCTTCCATCGCTTTGTCAATGAAGGGCTTGAACTTATCATAATTCCGTATTGGTACCTTACTTGCATAATCAGCATAGCTTCTTATATCTGCAAACCCATGGGCAATACCAAATTCTGTATTTTTTCCCGCTTCTATCAGCTCTTTAAAAATAGTCTCCTGGACAGAAATAGGATTTTGCTTAAAATTTTCAATTTGACCCAAACGGCTCTTAAAGATCCAAGTCATAAAGGAATTCAGAACGGCCATTAATTAAAAACTTTTCGTTTCAACTCAAAATTAGAACCCAAATACACTTTTCGTACTTGTTCATCAGCCGCCAGCTCCTCAGCTGTACCTGCTTTCAAAAGCTTCCCTTCAAACATCAGGTAAGCTCTATCGGTAATGGAAAGTGTCTCGTTTACATTGTGATCAGTGATTAATATACCAATATTCTTGGTTTTCAGCTTGGCGACTATGGTCTGAATTTCTTCCACAGCTATGGGATCCACTCCTGCAAATGGCTCATCTAACAAGACGAATTTAGGGTCAACGGCCAGAGCTCTGGCGATTTCAGTTCTTCTTCGCTCTCCACCGGAAAGAACCATCCCCAGGTTTTTACGCACGTGGGTCAAACTGAATTCTTCCAGCAGACTTTCTACTTTTTCCTTACGCTCTTGTTTTGGCATTTTAGTCATTTCCAGCACTGCCATGATATTTTCTTCTACAGATAGCTTCCTGAAAACCGACGCTTCCTGAGCCAAATATCCAATTCCTTGCTTTGCCCTACGATACATTGGAAGGCTGGTGATATCATTATCTTCAAGAAAAATTTTGCCCTCATTTGGTTGGATCAATCCAACTATCATATAGAATGATGTGGTTTTACCAGCTCCATTAGGACCTAAGAGCCCCACTATCTCTCCTTGACTCACCTCCACTGAGATGTCATTTACCACCCGGCGGCTTTTGTAGATTTTTACTAAATTTTCGGCACGAAGAATCATATCAATCAAATTTGATGTCTTTCACGTAGAGTTGCAAGCTGCTCTTGTCGCGAAATACATTTTCCCTCATTTCTGCAACTATATCAAATCGCATTTTCCCACGAAGCATATTCACGGTCGTCAAATCAGGGTCTTTCGCCCGATCTGCCATCCCAAAACCCAAGCAGACAGGTGTAGTAACCTGACCATCCTGGACGATTTTAAATCTCAAATGTTTGTCCTTAAGCACGGTCACATCCTCAGCATATACATTGGCAATCCGGAAGACAGGTTCGGTATTGCCCGGTCCAAATGGCGCCATTTGCTTCAAGATATTATAAAACTTGTAATTTATCTGATCTAAAAGCAATTCATCGTCAACTTCTATCACTGGCTTGCGATGAACCTCCTCAATTCTGCTCTTCACCACTGCCTCAAATTTCTCCTGAAAGGCAGGAACATTTTCCACCGATAACGTTAATCCAGCCGCATACATATGGCCGCCAAACTGGTCAAGTAGATCGGCACATTCCTCTATTGCTTCGTAGATATTGAAATTCACGACCGATCTCGCGCTACCTGTGGCTTTCCCATTGGACTCCGTCAAAATGATGGTAGGTCTATAGTATTTCTCAATACAACGACTGGCTACGATGCCTATTACTCCTTTGTGCCAGTCTTCCTTGAAAAGCACAGTGGAATTCCACATGGTCAATTCCTCTCGGGAAGCGATCATTTCAAAAGCTTCCTTGGTGATGTTCTCATCAAAGTTCCTTCGGGTTGCATTCACTTCATCCACGACCTTCGCCCGCTCCATCGCACCTTCCAAATCTGAAGAAATCAGCAATTCTACCGAAGCTTTAGCGTGCTCCAATCTTCCAGAAGCATTGATTCTCGGCCCGATTTTGAATACCACATCAGATATCCCAATGTCCTTTTCAAGATTGCTGCTAAGCATCAAAGCTTTTAACCCCGGCCGAGGTGTGTTATTAATCCGGTCAAGTCCGTAATAAGCCAAAATCCTGTTTTCTCCTGTGATAGGTACTATATCTGCCGCGATACTTACTGCTACCAGATCCAAATAGGTATCCAAATGGGAACTATCAATTCCGCGTTTTGAAGCTATTGCCTGTATCAGTTTAAATCCAACTCCTGCACCGCTAAGTTCTTTGTAGGGATAGTTGCAATCACTGCGTTTGGCATCCAATACTGCTACTGCTGCGGGAAGTTTATCGCCAGGTGTATGGTGATCACAAATAATAAAATCAATTCCAAGCTCTGAGGCCAATGCAACTTTCTCGATCGCTTTTATTCCGCAATCGAGCGCGATAATCAGCTTAATATCATTCTCAGCAGCGATATGCACGCCCTTTTCGGAAATCCCATACCCTTCTTTGTACCGGTCTGGGATATAAAAAACCACATCAGGATAAAAAGTTTTCAGGAAACCATACATCAAAGCTACTGCGGTAGTACCGTCCACATCGTAGTCTCCATAGACCATAATTTTTTCCCCATTCGACACGGCAGACTGGATCCTATCCACAGCCTCCGCCATATCCTTCATCAGAAAAGGATCGTGAAGCATCACCAAAGACGGGCGGAAGTAACTCTTTGCCTGCTCGAAACTCTCCACCCCTCGATTAATCAGCATATTGGCCAATGTCGGATTGACGTTGATCTCCTTGCTCAGTTGATCTATTGCCGATTGAGAGGTTTTGGGTTTTTGTTTCCAGAGGTACTCCATGAAGCTAATATAGTAAACTAAGTTTCTTGTGGTTTTATTAATTAAAAGTACTGGTTCTATAATCGGCTCCCGAAGCCTAAAAGTTTACTTGAAAGGAAAAAAAGCTAACCTTTTCCCTTCTTATATTTTCCCCAAAAATAGATCGGGAAAATAAGCGCTTTGAGTTTCCAATCGTTCTTCTGCGTCAATGTCAGGCTGGAATCAGCATGCACCGCCCGATACATCTTCCCTGCAAAAAGACAATGGCCGATCAGCAATACAAAAACAACGGCGTAAATAATCAATTCAGTCATTAAAGTTGTAACGTGTTAAAGTTGCAAGGTTGTCCTATCGCTGACTGGAAGAACCATAACTTTGATTTCCAATACCTTACTTCCTAAGTCTGATGTCTTATTAAACTTTCTGCAATATCAGCGCCGCCCAATTATCCTTGCTTTGCCGGGAAATTAGCTCCAATCCTAATGGCTTGGCACATTCAGTTAGATCCTCTATATCTTCTGTATAAAAGCCGCTTAACAATAAAACCCCATTTGCCTTCAGCAAATGGGCATAAATGCTCATTTCATCAAGCAAGACATTTTTGTTGATATTGGCCAATACTATGTCAAACTCTCCTTGAGGATTTACTTCTCGGATCGTCCCCAAATCCATTCGGGTAGTCAAACCGTTCAAATCAAAATTCTCGTTGCCATTATTCACACACCAATCATCAATATCAAAAGCCTCCACTTCGCGGGCTCCAAGCAAATGTGCCATTACTGCAAGAATCCCTGTTCCTGATCCAACATCCAAAACCCTTTTTCCAAAGTGGTCTATCTGTCCCTGATGACGGAGCATTTGGAAAGTAGTTGCATGATGGCCGGTGCCAAAGGACATTTTGGGATTGATTACTATCTCGTGCTTGAATTCAGGCTTACTTGGGTGAAAAGATGCACGAACGTACACCAAATTGTCCACAGCAATAGGATCGTAATTCTTCTCCCATTCCTCATTCCAGTTGACTTTCGGCATTACACCCTCTTCCAAAATGATCTTTGCATCATCCTGATACTTGGTGATCACTTCATCGAAAGCAGCGCGATCGAAATCTGACTCCAGCGTATAAGCATCGATTCCCTCCTCAGTTTCGAGGAAGGAATCAAAGCCTGTCATGGCTAATTCAGCTATAAGGATTTCCCTGAATTGCTCCAGGCAGGTGATTTTAAACTCCAGGTAATCCATTTTTCTTAGAAAGATTTGATAATATCTACGAAGTCACGTGACTTCAGCGACGCTCCACCGATCAATCCGCCATCCACATCAGGTTTTGCGAAAAGCTCCTGAGCATTCTTTGGATTACAGCTTCCTCCATACAGGATTGAAGTATTGTCTGCGACGTCCTTGCCATACTTGGAAGCAATGTGTCTTCTCAAGGCAGCATGCATATCCTGGGCTTCCTCAGAGCTGGCGGTTTTGCCGGTCCCTATCGCCCAAATCGGCTCATAGGCAATCACGATTTTAGAGAAATCCTCCGGACTCAAATCGAAAAGACCTTCTGTCAATTGAAATTTCACATTTGGTTCATGAGTTCCTGCAGTTCTGATCTCAAGAGATTCTCCGCAGCAGAATATTGGTGTCAGGCCATTTGCCAAAGCGATTTTAACTTTAGCGGAAAGCATCTCATTGCTTTCTTTGAAATATTCACGACGCTCACTGTGACCGATAATCACATATTGTACGCCGAAGGAAGCAAGAATCTTTGCAGAAACTTCTCCCGTGAATGCACCAGCTTCCTTGTCGGAACAGTTTTGGGCTCCAATAAAAACGCCTTTTGCCTCTCCGATAAGCTTCTTAACCGGGAAAATATGTGGGAAAGGAGGATTAAGCACAGCGATAGCATTACCAGAATGCTCGTCTTTGATCATGTTCAATATTTCGGAAGTAAGCGTCTGACCTTCTTCGAAAGTCATGTTCATTTTCCAGTTTCCGGCTACGATTTTCTTACGCATAATCTGTTTTGAAAATTTAATAAGGTTTGATAAAAAAGAATCTAGGGATAATTTGGTCTAAAATTACGGAAAATGTCCAGTTGGGGAAAATATAAGCCAAATGAGTCGCGAAAAAACTCCTGGTCGCAGGAAGAAGCTTTTGAAAAGCTCACAACCTTCTGCGCCTACCAGGATCGCTGTTCCTGGGAAATCCGGCGCAAGCTCCACGAAAAAGGCATTAAAGACGAACCCGCGGAAAAGTTGATTGCAGAGCTGATTGAAGAGGAATTTGTAAATGAAGAGCGATATGCCAGGTCTTTCGCCAGAGGTAAATTCAGGCTAAAAAACTGGGGCAAAACCCGTATACGTATGGAGCTAAAAATGCGGGAAATCTCCGAGGATCTCATCCGAAAAGGACTATCAGAAATCGATCCTGGTGAATACTATGACACTCTTTTAACTCAGACTGAGAAAAAGTGGGAAAGCACGCACGAGTCTGATACCTACAAAAAGAAATTCAAAGTCACGCAGTATTTGATGAACAAAGGGTTTGAGATGGATCTGGTGAAGGAAGCTGTGGAGAGTTTAATTAGTGATCAGTAGTCAGTCGAAATTGTGAGTCCATGAGTGCAGGTCCAGATTTGGCGCAAGCCAGACTTATGCCTTTATCCATGCAGACTTCAATTATTTTAGTCCCAAGTCAAGATACCTTGAGCCTACTATGTTTTAGACCTTCGACTATAGTCTTCTGATCAGTTTTTAATCATTTCACTCATAATTTTTGCCGAAAGCAGGCAAAGCGGAATTCCTCCTCCCGGATGTACAGAACCTCCGCAGAAATACAGATTTTTTATTGAGGAAGAATAATTCGCATGGCGTAGAAAAGCTGAAAACTTATTATTTGAGCTATTGCCATAAAGCGCTCCCTGAGCGCTGGAAGTTTTGGATTCAATGGTTCTCGGATCTAAAATCTCCTCTACTTCAATCAAAGATTCAACATCAGTTTTGAGTATTCTATTCAGCTTGTGGAGTATATTTCTTTTGGCCTCAGCTATCATTTCATCCCAATTCTGTCCCTGATTATTAGGGACATTGATCATCGTAAACCAATTCATACAGCCCGGCGGAGCATCCTCATTTTTGTGGGTAGAAGTAATATTGAGATAGATCGTGGGATCGTTGAAAATCCTCCCGCGCTTGAAAATGTGCTCAAATTCCATTGGATAATTATCTGTAAAGAAAATAGTATGAAGATCCAGTTCAGGAAAATCCCGCTTGATTCCCCAATAAAAAATCAGTGCAGAACTTGACTTAGGCTGGTTGAGCAATAGTTTAGGTTGCTTTTGATCTTTTAGAATAGTCTTATAGGCATTGACCATATCCATATTATTGACCACGATCTCTGCAAAGTGATCAATTTCTCTTACCCGTATTCCGATAGCTTTCCCATTCTCGACAAGCACCTGATCTACTTTTTCCCCAAAATGATAGTTCACTCCAAGTTCTTCAGATAATTTATAGAGACTTTGAGTAATGTCAACCATTCCTCTCTTAGGAAAAAATGCACCTATATTGAATTCGAGATGAGGAATGATATTAAGAGTAGCAGGAGTTTCAAAAGGATTTGAACCGTTGTATGTCGCATAGCGGTTAAATAGCTGCACCAATTTAGGATGGGAAAAATGCTTTCTGTTTGCCTCATTCATAGTGGAGAAAATTCCCAATTTCCCCATTCTCATGTAAGACTTAAGTGCCTGTGGATTTGTCCAGGTATCTAGCTTGTGAAGGGAGCGATTCATAAATAGCGGTGACAAGCTATTGTAAATAAATGCTGATTGTTTTAGCGCATCCTCAATATTGGATGCAGGTTCTCCCAATTTTGCCTCTACTTCTTCTGCAAAGCGATTTAGATCTGAATATGCTTTCAATCTCGTACCATCTTCCCAAAAGTATTGACTGATCACATCGAGTCTTTCATAGTCAAAATGATCTTTCGGTTTTTTGCCAGCCAACTGAAACAACTCATCCACTTGCTCAGGTAGCGTAAAGAGTGAAGGGCCGGCATCAAAGCGATAGCTCCCTAAACGGATTTCGTTCAGCTTCCCACCAGGGTAAGAATTAGCCTCAAAAACCTCCACCGAATAGCCTTTGACAGCTAACCGGATTGCCGCGGCAATTCCCGCGATTCCCGAACCGATGATAATTGCTTTTCCAGTCATGGGTTTTTGTTCTAACCTCTAAACTAGCAAATTTTATAAAAGTTAAAGTTCCTGTAGCAGACCCATGATTTTCTTCGTAAGGGTAAAGTGCCTAACTGCTTTTTTATGAAAAACTTACTACTCCTTTCTCTCTTTGCTCTTCTATTTATTTCTTGTGAAAAACTTGATGAACCCGATATTTTGGGCAACTACATTAATACTCCCGAAGGGTGCAATCCCGGAGAAAATCCTGAGTTTAACTGTAGCCGATTAATTATACTCTCTGCCGGGGGAGTTGCTGAAGTTTTGTATGGCGGTGATATTTTTTCGCGGACTTCCTACAAGATTAAAGGGGATAAAATCAAAATTGAGAAAAATGATCAGTTCGGTTTGAATCTGACCTTCAAAAAGCTAGAGGATGGGTCGCTTAGAGAGGAAGGGGATAACACTATTTGGGTGAAGCAAGAGGATATCCCCTAAGGCCGGAAATGTGGAACCTGTCATTATTCCTGGAGAAAACGCTGGCGGCAATAGGACATGCGATGAGGTGGCAGCATATTTTGGTTCTCCTGGATTTGACTTTACAACTGGTAAATTCGATTACAATGGGGGATTTTCGGGAGCCTTCCCTGAAGGTTTTACAATTGAGACGGATGGCACAAATGTGAGTTGGAGCTTTATACCTCCTCCTGGCTTTTGCCTTAAATCTATCGCTTTTATAGTTAAAGGCAGCATTGGCGCAAATGTTTACAACTATGGTCCTGGTATTTATGAGGATTATGGGTTTACTTCACCCGAAAATGCCAGTGGAGATGCTGCTTGCCTTCGCAATCTTAGAGTATGCTACACACTCAGAGAATGTGTTGTAGAGGAAGAGAAATGCTATCAGGAAGAGACTGCCTGGGCATCTGGAAGTCGATATGTGGCAAGAGGGAATTGGGCTACCTATGCTTCTTTCCCATGGCTTCAAAGGCAACCTTATGAATTCAGGAATAACATCATTGTAGCGAAATTGTTTTAGTAATCGTACTTATAGTACACTTAATTCTTTTTTATGAAAAACCTACTCCTACTTTCTGCACTGGGATTTATATTCTTTTCCTGCGAAAAACTAGATGAACCGGATATATTAGGCACCTATTCTTATATCCCCGAAGGTTGCATCCCAGGTGACAATCCTGAACTAAACTGCGGCAGTTTTATCACTTTATCTGCTGATGGCGTAGCCGATATCTTGCCCAGTGGTGATATAGTCTATAGAACTACCTACAAAATCAGAGGTGAGAAAATAATCGTAGCAAAGGCTGATGAAGTTATCGATCAGATAATATTTCGCTATATGGATAATTCTACTCTTCGAAATGAACGGGATGGAGCCTTATGGGTCAAATAAAGGATGCTCCTCTGGACTTGGAATCCAGAGGTTTTAATAGTAGCATTTCCAATCATTCCTAAACCAACCCGAGAAGTCGTTGCTGAAGTTAAAATTGTGGAATTAAAATCTTAAGCTTTTGCTTCGGGATTGCAAACCTGAGAAGCCAAAATGACTATTGTGGATAGTTCAATAAGGCTGTATAACTCTTACAGCTTCTCGAAAATCCTTCTAAAACTCGTGGCTTCAGCGATCCTTCCATGAAGTTCGTCGATAGGTACTCGCTCCTGCTCGGTAGTATCTCGATGGCGGATAGTCACGGTATTGTCTTCCAAAGTCTGGTGATCGACAGCGATACAGAATGGCGTTCCGATCAGATCCTGACGTGCGTAGCGCTTACCGATAGATGCCGCATCTTCGTAGATAATATTGAAATCATACTTTAATAGTTCAACGATCTCTTGTCCTTTCTCAGGCAAGCCGTCTTTCTTCGTGATAGGAAGGATAGCCGCCTTCACCGGTGCAATTGATGGATGAAGCTTCAAGTAAGTTCTGCTTTTCTCCCCTGTATTCTCTTCTGTATAAGCATTGCAAAGTGTCAACAAGAACAAGCGGTCTGCTCCGATGGACGTCTCGATCACATAAGGGATGTAATTCTGATTCACTTCCGGATCGAAATACTGCTGCTTCTTTCTGGAGAATTCCTGATGGGATTTCAGGTCAAAATCCGTTCTGGAGTGGATTCCTTCCACTTCTTTAAAACCAAAAGGGAAGTCAAATTCGATATCCATTGCCGCATTGGCGTAGTGGGCAAGCTTCTCATGGTCATGCTTTCTCAGTTTTTCTTGAGGAATTCCCAGTGCCAAATGCCATTTCATTCTGGTCTCTGCCCACTTCTGATACCACTCCAGCTCGGTGCCGGGGCGCACGAAGAATTGCATCTCCATCTGCTCAAATTCTCGCATACGGAAGATAAACTGACGGGCTACAATCTCATTTCTGAACGCTTTACCGATCTGTGCAATTCCGAAAGGAACCTTCATTCTTGCAGTTTTCTGCACATTCAGGAAGTTGACAAAAATCCCCTGGGCCGTCTCAGGTCTCAGGTAAATCGTCGTAGAATCCTCAGCTACAGAACCCACTTGAGTGGAAAACATCAAATTGAACTGACGGACTTCGGTCCAGTTAGTAGTACCACTGATCGGACATTTGATACCTTCATTCACGATCAAATCCCTCACGCCGGCAAGATCTTCTGCTTCCAGCAATCTCGCCAAAGCACCTGTCAGTGCATTCGCTTTTTCTATATCTCCAGCTCTTTCGAAAACTGCAGCATGCTCTTCAACGAGTACATCAGCACGGTAACGCTTCTTCGAGTCCTTGTTGTCAATCATTGGGTCATTGAAGCTATCCACGTGACCGGAAGCCTTCCAGGTAGTAGGATGCATAAAAATAGCCGCATCGATCCCCACTATATTGTCTTGTACCCGCGTCATTGTTTCCCACCAAAGACGTTTCAGGTTGTTTTTCAATTCGACACCATAAGCCCCATAATCATACACCGCCTGTAAGCCATCGTAGATCTCGGAACTTGGGTAAACAAATCCATACTCTTTGGCATGGGAAATAATATCTTTCAATTGCGCGTTTTCCGCAGGAGTTTCAGTTTTTGCCATAGGCGCAAAAATAGGGAAAATGAATGAATCCTCGCAGAAAAATCAAAGTCTTAGAGTTTATCAAAACACCATGCAACTAGCATAATGCGGAAAAATCATTTATAATAAGAGTAACTTAAATTCTGATGCCAGTTATGAAGATTTTTCAACTTTTTCAGATGGAAAGATGAACCAGTTTACCTTCATCCCCCAAATAGGATTTACACTCAACAACAACCGGATTTTGGGGTATATGGAAATGTGTCTGCCTCGAAACCATCTCTGAAAAAATCACTAGACTGGGGAGGCGCTACTTCTGTATACTATTCCCAAGGAAACGAAACTGATGGGGGAGAAGTATTTACAAGAAAATAGATACCCTTCAGCGAGCACTTTTCGGCTTTCGGGGAGGTGAGTATTGCGCAGGCCGCATAAAAACCTTAACTCTAACAAAAAGTGTTTCTGGAAAAACCGCAACTACTGACGAGTCAGAAGGGAAGTATACTGTATTTCAAGGCTTCTTCCTTGCAGGTCTTACTTACTTTTCTAAAAATTGGCCGGCTACGGAACTTTCAACCAACCTGGTCACTTTAACGCACTCAGATAATATAATTGCAGACTCAAATTCAAATTCCTTCGATTTTGGTCTGAATGCATCCGCCATCAATCTCGGCGTCTCCTTCTTTTTAAACAATATGTAAAAATCCCTGAAAACATTAAAAGGCCAACCCGTCGCTGGGCTGACCTTTTGGTTGTTGGTGGTTCTATTGTTTTACTTAAAGGTATATTTCACTCCAATCCCCCCTCTGAGGTAGGAATGGGAATGATTTGCTATTACTGGTGCGGCTTCTATCAAAAAACCCAGATTTTTGGTATTAAAAGGCTTGATCAGTACGCCCACCGGGATAGCCACATAAATATCATTATGGTCGTCATGATGCTTGTGATGATGATCCCCCAGTAGGCCCAATCCTGCTCCCACATAAGCATTGACCTCACTTTTCCTTACGAAATTATAGCCTCCCATCAGCTCCAGACCCAAGTCATGACCGATACCAAGTCTGGCTTCTCCGAAAAATTCTTTATCAGTATCCGTGCCTACGGTAATAAAAGTATCAGAAGTCTGGAAATTGATCCCTACTGATACTTGCGCCTTAGAAATGGATATAAAAGCAACTAGAGTAAATGCTAATAAGAAAACTTTTTTCATGTGTTTATATTTTGATTTTTATAGGTCACATGGAATCTCGCACGATGAATAATCATCCCGGTGTGTGTCGCTTACGGCATGCTCGATTCCATAGTTATTAGAAATATTTCTAATACTATATCCCAAGAAAGAGCCAAACTTATATTATTACCAACCTCCCTCTTCTTTAGAAATTCTCCGACCTTCTTCAGCACTTATAAAAGAGGCTTCAATAATCTTCAAAACGCTGATGGCCTGAGCTATGGTGATGTCCAGAGTAGTTCCTTTCAAGATCGCATCGGCGACGTTCTGATACAGGACTCTGTAATTGCCGGGAATGGTTTCATAGGGCTTTGTTTCCTCATTGAGGAAAATTTCTCCCCACTTCTCCTCAGTTTCCACACCCCACGATGATCCTTCAGGCTTTTTGCCCGCCTTGAAAGCTGCTTCTTGAACATCCAGCCCAAACTTCTGATACGCCCCTTTTTTTCCCAATAACAAAAACTTTGGAGTAGGTGCATTCACCAAGGCGCCCGCTGTCACTCTGGCTTTGAGCGAACCGTAATCCAGAATAATATCAAAATAATCATCTGCTATAGCTCCTCCCCGCTGTTTACGGATATCCGCCTGAATCCAATTTGGTAAACCAAAAAGCAATACTACCTGATCGATCAAATGTGACCCGAGATCAAATGTGATTCCATTTCCAGGCACTTCCATTTCCCGCCAGTTCTCCGAAACATCCGGACGGAAACGGTCAAAATGAGATTCCAGATAAACCAGATCTCCCAAGTCCCCTTCACGCACTAATTTCTGCAAGGTCATAAAATCCCCATCGTAACGGCGGTTATGAAAAATAGAACAAATCAAACCCTTCTTTTCAGCTAGCTTATTTAGCTCTGCCGCCTCATGAGAAAATATTGTAACAGGCTTATCTACCACCACATGCTTTCCTGCTTCCAGACACTGCATCGCCATAGGAAAATGAAATTCATTTGGAGTAGTAATCACAAGTAGGTCAGCAGCGTCTGCAGCCAGCAATTCTTGCAAACTTCTATACGTAGTCACGCCAGCATACAATTCTTCACATCGATTGGTACGGCGCTCCACAGAAGCTACAAGCTCAAGGTCAGGACAAACATCAATAAGTGGTGCATGCATTTTTTCAGCTACTGAGCCAAAGCCAATAATGGCAGTTTTAATAGTATTCCCCATAATTAGAGATTCATTTCGTGTGCCTTATTTACCAGCTCAATGCGCGAACTGACCCGAAGTTTTTGATGGATATTCTTGCGATGTGTTTCTATAGTTTGCCTGCTTAAGTTTAGTCTTTCCGCAATATTTTTATTTTGAATCCCATCTCTGATCAATTGGATGATTTCGGTTTCCCTGCGTGAAAGTTTATATTTCAGCCTAAAAGCATCATAGTAGGCTCCCTGGATAGCTTGTTTTTTTACCCGGTCAAAATTCAGGACATGGCGCCCTTCAAAAACTTCACGGATTGTAAAAATCAATTCGTCAGGGTCGGCATCTTTGAGGATAAATGCATCGGCTTTCTGATTGATACATTTTTTGTAAATCTTCTCCTCATCATACATGGAAAGAACTACAACCTTCAGATCCGGATGTTCATTTTTGCAATGGGTTAAAACCCCAAAGCCGTCCATTATCGGCATATTCAGGTCGGTAAGAACCACATCCACTTGATTTTCGGCTATATAATTACAAAGCTCACTGCCGTTTGGGAAGACACCGACGACTATCAAGTCGTGCTCTTCCTCAAGGAGGCCTTCTATTCCTTTTGCAAATAATTTATGGTCATCAGCCAGGGCAATCCTGATCATGAGTAGGGAGATTAGTATTTTGGGGAGATTAAGCTCCAAATTATACCCTTAAATCTAATTTGGCAAGATTAAAGTTATTTCTGTTCCTTTTCCGACAGCAGAAGTCAGTTCAAACTCGCCACCGATCGTATTCATTCTCTTCTTGAGATTGTGCATTCCGCTGCCGTTGGTCTGTTGGGAAGGGTCAAATCCTTTACCATCATCCAGTATCTGGATTTGTTTTCCCTTTCCGTTCTCACAGATTCTTATCAGAATTTTATCCGGCAACGCATGCTTGATTGAATTGTTTAGAGACTCCTGGATTACCCGGATCAGCACCAGTTTTTGCTCCTTCGGCAAATCAACAAGTTCAAAGTCTGCTTCCAACATGGTTTCACAAAAACCCGTAGCCTTGATCCGTTCAAGCTGCTGCTCGATAAATTCATTGATGCTAATTGACTCCACCCAGTCGAGGTTAAGCATTTTGGACAAGCTACGAACCTCCTGAATCGTCTGGTTTAGGATCATTTTCCCCTCCTCATGCTTCTCCGGCTTGATGGAGCCAAAATTAAGCTTGGCCAAAGAAAGCAGCTGCCCGATATTGTCGTGCAATTCCCTTCCAATCCGGGTAAGGGTATCTTGCTGGATTTCATTTTCTATATTCAGCAAGGTCTTCTCATGCTCCGATTTGATCTGATCCACCTTCTGCCGGTTTTGAGCCTGTCTCTGTCTGTGGATAAATACCATAGCTATTACAAAAGTTGACATAATCCCTCCCAGGAACAAGGTAGAGAAGATAATTATGTAAACTTGGCTTTCAAGAAAACTCATAGGATGGTTCTTTTTCAAATATTGTTGGCAAAAGAGGAGATGCTATCGTAAGGGTAAAAACTCCTAAATTGAAGAGTTGTACCGCCATACCTAATTCTTGTAAAGTATTACCTAAAACAGGGTTTACCTGATAAAGATACAATAAGGCCACTGAACTGATATATGACAAAGTGAAAGCGAACATAATAAAAGTCATTTGCCAAAATGATAGTAACCTCAATGGGTTGCGTATCAAATATTGTTCAACAGTGATCAACCCAATGAAGTACAACCCACTTCCGATCAAAATCATATTAGCCCCAATAGTAAAGATAATAGGCTGATTCAAATAAAGAGGCTCAATACCTGATAATTGAATTACACCTGTCACAGCTATGAAAATGTAAATCATCCAGGTCATGTATTTCCTTTCAGAAGGCTCAAGCCAGGATTTGATCAGTACTAAATAGAGGATTACACCTATTTGTCTCTTTGTAAGATTAAAGAGCCAAAGGTTAAACTTGGGATATTCCGTATTCCCCAAATAGGCATTTACTGTTTTTTTGAATTCAAAATTATAATTGGTGTATGCTCCTAGATTCTCATAAAAGACAGTAAACACCACTATCAAAAAAGGGAGACAATAGTGAATATCCGTTCTTCTTTCCTTTGATAACCTGATAAAACTAAATATTCCGATAATTAAAAGTAGATTAGAAATAATGGTGAACCAGTGCGAATAAGCCTGTATCAATTTACTGTCCATCAATTAAGCGCTCTTTCGTCCCTGAAGTTCATAGGATGGTTCTTTTTCAAATATTCCCGGCAATAGTGGCGAGGCAATAGTGAGCATTAGTATTGCTAAATTAAAAACATCCATTACTATTTCTGTATAAGAAAGTGATTTGCCAAGCTCATAATTGTAAGTTACCAAGTAAAGCTTAGTGACGTCATTGATGTAGGTTAAAGAGTAGGTAAAAAGAATAAACGTCATTTGCCAAAAGGAGGTTAGTCTCAGGGGATTCGAATTGAGGTATCTATCGTTTGTCATCAACCCGACAAAATAGAGACCACTACCCACCAGAATCATATTAGCCCCTATGGTGAATATTAAGGGCTGAAACCAATAAATAGGCTCAAGTCCGGAAAATTGTATGACCTGACTGCTTACCACAAACCCTGTCAGCATCCAGTTTATATATTTCTTTTTCGAGGGTTCAAGCCAGGATTTTATTAGGAAAAGATAGAGTATGGTCAATACTTGCTTGTTGGTAACATTAAATAGCCATAGATTATATCTAGGAAATTCCGTATTCCCAAGGTAGGCGTTAACCGACCTGTTAAACTCGTGATCATACAGGGTATAGGCTCCCATGTTTGAATAGAACACCGTAAACATTAAGATCAAAAAGGGAAGCCAAAAGTACAATTGAACTCTTTGCTCCTTTGAAAGTCGGAAAAAGAAGAATATACCTAATAATGCGAGTATGTCTATTATTATCATATACTCCTTTAAGAACACCTGAACAAACCTACTTCCCATTCTTATGAACCGGTAGGCTCATCTTCACAGTGAAAAGGACATGTGACTCCTCCATTTTCATATTCATCTCCCATGCCACCCCGCTCGACTGAAAAAGGCATTTTCCCTTTTAGGTTAGCTGCCCGCATCACTAAAGTTAACTGCCCGCAATAGGCCGCTCCCTCTTTTGGATGGGTTTTTTCAGCAGTTTCCTCGGTGTATTCGGTGAAGTAAAACTGTATTCCCCCCACCTTTGGGTCTTTATCAGCTTTAGCCAATAGCCCCTCTAGTGTTTCTCTATCTAAGAATATCCAGTCGGTTTGATTATTTTTGTCTTTCTTTCTAGTTCCTGTTGCCGGTTTGCCTTTTTTGACTTCGGTATCATACTTACCTTTCATTGCTTCGAAGTCTTTTTTGTCAATTTTCATGTATTGGGTTGCTGATAAGATTAAGAAATAGAATAAAGCATAAATTTCATCCCAAAAGATACGGATTTTCTCTGCTAGAAGGCAATAAAAAAGGAGCGAGATCGTATCCCGCTCCTTTTAAAATTTATCAAAATGCTTGTTATGCAAGTTTTTTGGCCTCCTTAGCAGCATTTTCCTGGTCGATCTCCCGCTTCATCAAATCCACTACAATCGGAGTAGCGATGTAGATGGAAGAATAAGTACCTACCAGAATTCCAATGAATAATGCAAAGGAGAATCCTCTCAAGACCTCGCCACCGAATACCAGCAGTACAATCACCACAATCAAAGTGGTAAATGAAGTAATCAGGGTACGTCCCAGTGTCTGATTGATGGAGTCATTGAAGACTTTCACCAGTTTATTAGTCCCCCTGCTTTCGATATTCTCACGGATACGGTCAAATACGATCACAGTATCGTTAATAGAGTAACCGATCACAGTCAGCACCGCAGCTATAAATACCTGGTCAATTTCAAATGTAGCTCCAAATGCACTTGCAATAGCAAAAGCTGCAATCACAAACAAGGTATCGTGAATCAAGGCAATAATAGACGCCAAAGAGAATTGCCACTTACGGAATCTCAGCAAGATATATAAGAAGATGGCGATCAATGCCACTATCATTGCCTCAACTGAAGATGCTTTAATGTCATCTGCCACAGTTGCTCCCACTTTGGAAGAACCTGTAATCGCGAATTGTCCGGATGTCAATGATTCTGCATCTTCGGTAAATGCCAATCCGGTAACTGCGGCAATTCCTTCTTTTACTTTGCTTTCTACTTCAAGATTGGATTCAGCATCATCTTCATTTACCAAATAGGAAGTAGTCACTTTCAATGTATTGTTAGAACCGTAAGTTTTTACTTCCACAGATCCGTCAAACTCTCTATCCAGACCGGACTTCAAATCTGATGCAGCCATAGGCTCATCGAAAGCTACCACATAAGAACGACCACCTGTGAAGTCAACACCGAATTTCAATCCATTGACAGCAGCGATGCCCAGACCAATTACTATAATTGCGGAAGAGATCAGGTAAGCCACTTTTCTTTTGCCCAGAAAATCAAAATTCAAGGCACTCAATGCATTTTTGGCAAAAGGAGTAGCAAAGCTGATGGAGCTTTTATCTCCTTTTTTGCTCATCCAAGACACAATCACCCGGGTAATAAATACAGCAGAGAAGAAAGAAGACGCGATACCGATCATCAATACAATTGCAAAGCCTTTTACAGGCCCTTGTCCCAAAGCAAACAAGATAGCCCCAGTAAGGAAAGTTGTCACGTTTGAATCGAGAATTGCGGAGAATGCTTTATTATAACCTGCATTGATTGCAGCCAACAGACCGACTCCGCTCCGAAGTTCTTCCTTAATACGCTCAAAAATCAGAACATTCGCATCGATGGACATACCTATCGTCAATACTATACCTGCAATACCTGGCAGGGTCAAGGCCGTACCAAGCTGAGCTAAAATTCCAAGGATAAAGAAGATATTGAATACTAAAGCAGCTATGGCTACCAAGCCACCTTTGGAATAGTAAGCGACCATGAAAAGTACAACAATCGCAAGACCTGCTACCATGGATATCAATCCTTGGTTCAACGCTTCTTTACCCAAAGTTGGGCCAATGATGCTTTCTTCCACGATTTGTGTAGGCGCAGGAAGAGAACCTGATTTGAGGATATTTGCCAAATCCTGTGCCTCCTGAAGAGTGAAGTTACCCGAGATTTCAGACTGACCAGATGGGATTTCACCGTTTACCACCGGTGCTGTATACACATAGTCATCCAATACTACAGCGATTCTTCTGCCGATATTTTCAGCAGTTAGTTTCCTCCACTTTCTAGCTCCTTCCGCGTTCATTTGCATGGACACAGCAGGTCTTGAAGATTGGTCCAATGCCTGACGGGCATCTGTCACCACATCACCTTCCAAGGGTGCTTCGTCTGTTCCTCTTTCAGTTTTAATTGCATAAAGCTCCAACGTTTCAGTGCCATCTTCTGCTT
This sequence comes from Algoriphagus resistens, assembly GCF_001442615.1. GTDB lineage: Bacteria > Bacteroidota > Bacteroidia > Cytophagales > Cyclobacteriaceae > Algoriphagus > Algoriphagus resistens. Next base: position 51,925 of record NZ_LMXN01000003.1, read on the forward strand.
TGAACGGCTTCACGCCCCAAAGCAATTTTATATCTCTAGGCAACAGGGATTTGTAATCCTCATTCTTCAGGATACGATTGATCGCCATGGTATCGCGAAGCTCATAGGCCAAGCCATAATTTGGCTTAAGCAAGCTGAATAAGGGTGAAACTCCAGTATTGCCTGAATTGGAAGGGTCTATCTCTGCCAATTGCTTTTCCAACGCGTTCTTCAATGAATCCTCTTCAGAAAGATCCTCTGTAGCAAGTGTGTCAGCAGTAGCAGGCTCTGCTGATCGATTGGCAGCTACCCAAGCGCTGTTCACAGCCTCTAAAGCAGCACCGATTTCATTTGTTTCTGCCACTTCCCAGAACTGTAGTTTGGCCACGCCCTGTAGCAGGTTTCTTACCCTTTCCTGATTGTCCACACCCGGCAATTCGATCTGGATACGGCCAGAACCTTGAATTCTTTGGATGTTTGGCTGAGAAGTACCAAATCTATCGATACGCGTTCTTAAAATATTGAATGAACGTTCAATGGCATTCTCAACTTCGTTGTCGATGATCTCAAGGATTTCAGCATCTGAAGACTCCAGGGAAATACGTCCTCTATTTGCTGCCGTAGCGAAAATCGAACTGAGCTTCTTGCCGGGATTATTTTTCTGGTAAGCAGCATAGAATAGATCAACATACTTGGTAGTAGATGTTTTCGCTTCCTCGCGAGCCTCCTCTACAGCTTTATTGAATGCAGCATCTTTTGGGTTACCGGCAAGCCCTTTTACAATTTCCACAGGGGAAACTGCCAACGTAACGTGCATACCCCCTTGAAGATCAAGACCCAATCCCAGTTCAGTTTCCTTTACTTCCTGAAAAGTGTAATCAGCGCCAAGGAAATTATACACCGGAGCTCTCCAGATAGAATCAAGATAGCTTTGTCTTTTTGAAAAATCCACATTTCCGGACTCGTCGGTGGCGTATGCCTGGGCTTTCTGCTGGATATTGTTTGATACAAATGTGAATGACAGATAGTACAGGCATAGCACCGTAACAATCACTGTCAGAAACACAATGACACCTTTGTTTTGCATGAGAAATTGAAATTATTAATTGATAGTAAATACAGATTTGTAGCTTAACTGCATATCAGAAAAGCACTTGGAGAATAGGGAATACCTCAGGCTCAGGGTCCTTTGGTGGAGATTATCCGCTCAAAAAGTATTTCAACGAGCTGATTTGGCTGAAAAACCGTAGTGGATTCAGTAATGAAACCAGATTCCTCAAAATGTACTAATTCATAAATTAGGTGAAGGGCATTTTGTGATACATGCACCAAAAATGGAACTACCGCATCCACTGCCACATTCAAAAAAGTCTGATCCTGATCACCTGAAGGAGTCTTGTCATGCTTCTCGACTTTATCTGCTCCCCCTGCCTCAGGAATATACTCCACACTGGAAATAAACAAACATAGCAGCAATGCCAGCATCACCGTCAGGCGCTGTTGGAATAAGTTACTATTTCTGTTTCTTTCTTTCATGCGGCGCAAATATAGCCAATTATTTAAAATGAGTGATTCTCTTCCTTAAATTTCTGATAGCTGACAATAAAATCAAAATATATTATTAAAAATCAATCAGTTACCAAAATATACCCTTGGTAAATTATACTGTTCTCGCCCTCAAATAGGTACGGATGACCTCCAGTGCTTTATCGAAATTCTGATTGTTCGGTACGATCAAATCTGCATCATTCATAAATGGCTTGATGTATTTCTCGTAAGTAGGCATCACATGCTGCTCATAGCGGTAAAGCACATCATCCAAATCATATCCACGCTCTACCTTGTCTCTGATGATTCTCCGTTTTAGCTTGATATGATCTTTGGCATCAATAAAAACTTTCAAATCGAGTAGATTAGCCAATTCTGGATAATAAAGTACAAAAATCCCTTCTACCACCACTACGGGCGCAGAAGCAAAGGTCAGCATCTTCGGTGTTTTTGCAGCGTTATTAAATGTGTATTCCTCACGCTGAATGGTCTCTCCTGCCTGGATTTTACGGATATCAGCCGCGTATTCTTCAAAATCTATACTCTCAGGCCGGTCAAAATTATACACCCCATGATCATCAACTGGCTGCAATTCTCTGGGTTTATAATAGTTATCCTGTGAAATCAGGCAAACTTCACCGTCTTCGAAAGAACTAAGCAACCGCTCTAAAAAGAGTGTTTTTCCTGAAGCAGAACCACCAGTAATGCCAACGATGAATGGTTTTTTCATGAGGCAAAGTTATAGTGATTTTCGGCTTTTCACAGAATTATATATGGCTTAGAAAGGCAACAAGCTCGCTGACGGCTTTTCCCCTGTGAGAGATTGCATTCTTTTCTATGAGATTTAGCTCCGCGAAAGACCTCGTGTAGCCTTTTGGAAGAAAAATGGGATCGTAGCCAAATCCAGCGCTTCCGGTTCGTTCATAAAGGATTTCCCCTTCTGCCACGCCCTCAAATTTGTATTCCTCACCGCTTAACAATAACGCAATGACGGTTTTAAATCTGGCGGTCCGGATAGAGGAGTCTCCAAGGTTTTTGAGCAAGAGATCAATATTTCGCTCATCACTTCGGGGCTCTCCTGCATATCTTCCGGAAAACACACCCGGCTCTCCCTCCAGCGCATCTACTTCCAGACCTGTATCATCCGCAAAGCAATCCACTCCAAAATTTTCTTTTACATACTTCGCTTTTTGAAAAGCATTATGCTCAAGCGTATCACCGGTTTCCGGAAGCTCATCCAGGCAACCAATATCCTGAAGGGAGACAATTTCAAACCGCTCCCCAAGAGCAGCCTTTACTTCCATGATTTTATTTGGGTTGTTGGTTGCAAAGCAGATTTTCATGTTTCAAAAATACGGTTTAATGCTCACCTGAGCTATTCCTTTTTCCAAAATTCCGGGCTTCTTCACACTTGTCCAAGTAAGCTTCTGTAAAACCTAAGGCTTCTCTGTGCATTAAAACCGGAATCCCTTAATTTCGGTTTTCACTTTGAATTCAGTCCTATGAAGAAAATCACTATTTATTGTGGTTCCCGAAAGGGAGACAGTACCGTCTATGAAACAGCCGCGAAAGCATTGACACAAGAGATGATCAAACGCGATCATTCTTTGATCTACGGGGCAGGAAGAGTGGGTTTGATGGGAGTGATTGCAGATGAAATGTTAAGAGCGGGCAAGGAAGTATTAGGGATAATTCCCCAGAAACTGGTAGATCGGGAAGTAGCCCACCGCGGTTGTACAGAACTAATTATTGTCGAGACTATGCGTGATCGGAAGTGGCTGATGGCTGAACGTGGAGATGCATTTATTGCGATGCCTGGCGGAATCGGGACATTGGAAGAGCTTTTTGAGATCATGACGCTAAATCAACTTCATTATATCCAAAAACCGCTGGCGCTTTATAATGCGAATGGCTACTTTGATAAACTGCTTGCTTTTTTGAATCACGCCATGGAAGAGGGATTTATGTATCCAGAACAGGAGGAGCTATTGATTGTTTCCGATGATCCCTCGGATTTGCTGGATCAAATTGAAGCCTATGAGGCAAGGAGACCGGCAGATTGGTGAAATATGGGATGGCTCGGTACCGGAAGTAGGGTGTCCGATTTGATAAAAGCTGAATATAGCGGTGAATAGTAGGCTGTTAGTGGTTAAAGTCAGCAGCAAAAGGCACAGCATTGATGATTGAGAACGGACACTGGTTACTTTTCACTTATCACCACATTATTGCCTTTTTACCTGATTCTTGGCTCTTCCTACACCCCTGTGATTTTTCTTGTATGCAGGGTGCCAGATGCTGGATATCAGTTGATCAGTTGGCAGGCTGAGTAGTTTCCCTTAGTGGGAAATCTAGGGCAACAAACTAGCATGCTGTAGGAAGGTAGCATAATGATGGAAAGTAAATCCAACTTCCGGGGAAGCAGGACATCTGCGTTCTCCTGCGATACCCTCCTGAACACCGCGGATATTAAATCCATAATTTAAAATCATCCTAAAAAGATAATTTCTTATTTTTGCACAGTTATGATCCAGAAACTCTTCCCACTCGACAAAAATTACATTTTGCGCCAAGCGCAATCTGTGCTTGAAGAGGAGTTGATTGATCGGATGATTTTTGAACTGAAGCGCTCTTACACTTCCCTGTATAATCCGCTTCAGCTAATGGATACCACTTACGCCCAGATTCTTGATACGTTTGAGTTTCCCCGTGAGCGTGTAAGGATGATCTATCGGCAACTTTGCGGCATTTATCGCTACAAACATGGTGATAATCAGCTGGAAATGCTTTTTGATGGACGCACGCATTTGGAAAAATTCCAAGACGATTGGTCCGTCGCTTTTATTTCATATGTGCGTGAATTAGGCATTCATGGACAATACGTGAAAACGATGCTGAGAATGACATTGCTTTTTGACACTGAGTCTCGCGCCGAATGGGCAGAAAACCACTGCAAAGCCTTCATCAACCAGCACTTCGAATGCAAAGTGGTGAAGCGTCAAGGTGAGCTCCGAATGAAGGTCGGGTAAGGTTCAATTTCTTAATTCACTCTTTTTACAACAAACCTGCTTTTCCCTAAATAATTTTGTCCGTTAGAGGACGATGGGCTCCGCTTTCGAACAAGCTAAATTCAACTATCCTTCATTTCAGTCCTTCAAACAATTTTTTTACTTGGCGTTCACTTTGCAGTTGTTCAAGAAATAAAAGCTGGACAGCCTATGTTACGCAATTACCTCATTACTGCTTTCAGAAATCTTTTCCGAGAAAGCACTAATTCTATCTTAAATATCGCAGGACTTACACTTGGCATCACCGGTAGTCTAATTCTATTCCTGATGGTCCACCAGGGAAACCAATTTGATAAACACCATGAAAACAAGGATAGAATTTTTCGGATGGTTTCCACATCCAAAGCAAATGGAGGAGAATCATTCACTCAGGCCGTGCCCCCAGTACTACCGGCATCTCTCAAATCGGATTTTCAGGAAATTGAAGAAGTTGTCTTTACCTCCTATCACAGGAATAATCTGATCGGCATCACAAAGCCAGATGGGACTGTAAACAGGCAGAAGGAAGCCAAAGGGGTGGCTTTCACCCAAAATTCTTTCTTCAAAATTTTTGACAGAAAGCTGCTAAGCGGAGATGACAAAAAAGTCCTTACTGAACCCAATACAGCATTGATCTCTGAAGCTTGGGCAGAAAAATTTTTTAAGTCGAAAGATGTACTGGGCAAAGAAATTCAATATGACAATGTGACTTACGAGATAGAGGGATTGGTCGAAAATTATCCGATTACTACCGATCTACCTTTCGACTTGATGCTTTCTTATGCTACGATCCAGGATGAAATGGAGGAAAGGGGATGGGGAAGCCTATCGGATTCGGATAACTGCTATTTCCTACTCAAGGAAGAAAGCGATATCTCCGCAGTAAAATCAGCACTTCCAACATTTGTGGCAAAACACTATGGAAACGGCGATGAGAACAAAGAAGGCAAAAGCTTCGTGATTCAGCCACTTGCAGATCTTCATTCTGACATGCGGTTTGGCAATTATAATACAAAGATGCCATTTATGGCTCAGGTAGCCTTTTCTGTGATTGGAACCTTCTTATTGCTTACGTGCAGCATCAATTTCATCAACCTGACCACAGCTTCTGCAGTGAAGCGCAACAAGGAAATCGGAATTCGAAAAGTCTTGGGAAGTTCTAGATTCCAATTAATTGCACAACTTCTGGGGGAGACTTTTCTGGTAACTCTGATGGCATGTGTGACATCAGTTTTTGTGGGAAAAGCACTGCTCCCCTTAGTAAACAATTATTTAGATCTCAACCTTTCCCTAGATTTCGGTTCAAACATATTCCTTTGGATTTATTTGGTAGTGCTGGTAATAGCAGTCACCGTGCTGTCAGGCTTGTACCCGGCTTGGGTTATCTCCGGAGGTCGAACTGGCCATATTATATCAGGCCCTTCCAAGCAATTAAATTCAGGTTTTACCCTAAGAAGAAGCTTAATAGTAGCTCAATTTTTCATCTCACAGTTTTTCATCATTGCGACACTGGTAATATACAATCAGTTCCAATACATGCAGCGAAGAGACATGGGATTTGTCAAAGATGCTATTGTCAATATACCTATTCCAGTACAGGAAAACAATGACTCCATACAAAGTCAAAGTACTATGCGTACGTTAAAATCTGAAATACTTCGGATCCCAGGCGTGGAACAAGTAAGTCTAAATAATACTCCACCGGCAGCGAATAGTGTTTTGGGAACCAGTTTCACCCTAGCAGGAAGTGATGAACCGATCAACACACAGGTTAAAGAAGTGGATGGTGATTACCTGGAACTATTTGGAATAGAATTGCTGGCAGGCACTGGCCTGTCTGATCTTGATACGATGTCTGGGTACGTAGTAAACGAAGCTTTGGCCAGGGCCTCTGGATTTACGGAGTATAATGCGCTGGTGGGGAATGAAATTGAACTCTGGGGAAATAAACTGCCTATAATAGGAGTTGTGAAGGATTTTAACTCCACCTCTCCAAGTGATGCTATAAAACCGCTGATGATGATTAATAATCTCAATGGATTCAAAAATCTATCTTTGAAACTTGCCAATGCAGACATTCATCAGGACATACAAACTATTCAGGACCTGTGGGAGGAAGCATATCCAGAGTACATTTTCGAATATAGTTTCTTTGATGACGACGTGGAAAACCTTTATAGAGGGGAGCGCAAATCCTCAATTGTTTTAGCCTTCTTCTCTGGAATGGCCATATTTATCGGATGCCTTGGGCTCTTTGGACTTGTAACTTTTATGGCAAATAATAAAACCAAAGAAATTGGAGTGCGCAAAGTAATGGGAGCTTCTGTACCAAGTATTGTTTGGCTTTTTACCAAAGAGTTTATCAAACTCATTCTTATAGGATTTGCTCTGGCCGCTCCCTTGGCGGGTTTTGTGATGACTATGGTTTTGGAAGAATTTGCTTACAAGATCAGCTTGGGACCCTTGTTATTTCTCAGTGGATTATTGGGTACATTCCTGATAGCATTTCTTACTGTGGGGTTCAGGTCAGTCAGCGCAGCAATGGCAAATCCTGTTGATTCCCTGAGGTCAGAGTAATGCATTCATTTCCAATTAACCATCCTATACTGATCTTCTTTCTGGAAGCGGTCAGGTATAGAAAGCAAGATTGATTTTCGGAGCGCTTGGATAAGCACGTTTTTGGTGAAGTTCTTGGCTACCGCCAGACTGATTTCCCGTACGGGTTCCGGAGCATCAAACCTTCTCAGTAAATCTGCATTCTTTTTCTCCAACACTGACATCTCTGGCACCAGCGTATAGCCAACACCTTTATCCACCAATCTCATCAGAGATTCGATAGAACCGCTTTGGAATTCAAACCCAAAGTTGTTTTTAGAGGCTTTGCTGTTGCAAATCGAAAGAATCTGGTCTCGAAAACAATGCCCTTCATCAAGCACCAAAATCTGGTTCGGATCCAGCATAGCTGGGATAAAATGCTTTCTTTTTAGAAAAGGGTGCCCTTCGGGGAGATATAGGAGAAAAGGCTCGTAGAAAAGCGGGATTTCCCGAATCGTTTTTTCTTCCAATGGCGTGGCAAGCAGGCCAACATCCAGCGTGCCACGCTGCAATTCCTGGATTATCTCTACGGTTTGCATCTCCCGGATTTTCAGTTTTGTCTGAGGGTTTGCCTTTACAAATTCCGGAAGAAACAAGGGCAGCAGGTAGGGTGAAACTGTGGGGATCACCCCGAGCGTAAATTCCCCCTGAAGAGATTCTTTCTCCGTGAGCACAAATTCCCTTAATTCTGAAACTTCTTTAAGAATTTTTCTGGCTTTCATAAGCACCAAATTCCCTGCTACCGTCGGCTGGAGTGGCTTCGAATCACGATCAAAAATTTTGACACCGATCTCTTCTTCCAACTTTTTCACCTGTGTAGTCAGATTTGGCTGCGATACATTGCAGCTTTCGGCAGCTGTTACAAAATGCCTGAAATTATCAAGGGCAACGATATAATCCAATTGTGTTATTGTCATATAACTTAAAGTTATGTATAGATAAGTAATATTAATTTGATTTATGAAAAAATGTGAGACAACTTTGTTTAACAAATTTGAAAACTAAACCTTAAAATAGTATGAACAGCAGAATGCTTGGCCTGGGAGCTGAATTCCCGGCTTTCGAAAAAACCGCAGTTGTATCCAGAGAAAAAGGACAAGAGTTCAAGACGATCAGCAACGATATCCATACTGCTGATGGCAAATGGATGGTGATGTTCTGGTGGCCAAAGGATTTTACTTTTGTTTGTCCAACAGAAATCGCTGAATTCAATAAGAATGCAGGTGAATTTGCTGACAGAGATGCAGTTTTGGTAGGTGCTTCTACTGACTCTGAATTCGTTCACTTGGCCTGGAGAAACAACCACGAAGATCTTCGTGACCTTAAATTCCCTATGCTAGCCGATACATCTAAGTCTCTTGCAGAAGAACTTGGTATCCTTGAAGCAAACGAGAAAATTGCTTACAGAGCTACTTTCATCATCGATCCTCAAGGAATCGTCCGTTGGGTATCTGCCTACGATCTTTCGGTAGGTAGAAATGTAGAAGAAGTATTGAGAGTGCTTGACGCGCTTCAGACAGACGAGCTTTGCCCATGCAACTGGGAAAAAGGAGAAGCTACGCTAAACCTGAACTAATTCAGATCCCAAATCTATTACAGCAAAGGAGATCTCAGGATCTCCTTTGCTCGTTTCAAACCTAAATCTAACATCATGGAAGTATTAAATATCAATCAGTCAGTCGCCGAGCTTTTCGAAGTAGTGGGGCTGAATGAAGAATTTACCAATGAATCTTTGAGAAATCTGGGTGATGCTGATTCCAGATATGTGAAAGATTTAAAACTTAATTTCAAGACCATCCTGAAAGGAGAAAAGCTTTCTCAAAAGGAAGTGGCTTTGATGGGTCTGGCACTGGCAGCAAATGCGGCAAACAACCCGCTTCAGCGATTTTTTAGAAAATTGGCTGAGGAAAACGAAGCAACTGTAGCTGAAATCGGAGAGGCTGTAGCCTGTGCTTCCTTGCTCAGCAGCAATAACGTGCTCTATAGGTTCCGTCACTTCGTGGAAAAGGAAAAGTACGGTCAAATCCCTGCAAGACTTCGTATGAACATCATGATGAATCCTGTGCTGGGAAAAGAATTTTTTGAGCTGATCTCCACAGCAGTTTCTGCCGTGAATGGCTGCCAGATGTGTGTGGCCTCGCACGAGAATCATCTGATCGAATTGGGAACCAGCGAAGAAAGAATCTTCGAATCCATCCGTATGGCTTCTGTAATCACAAGCATGGTAAAAGTGATCTATTAGCATCTGGGCGTCTAAAAGATGCCAGGTATGGCTATTTATTTACTTCGAAGGCCTAAGAAGCCTAAAGAGGTAGTAATTGGTCAAATCCTAGGTAGCCTTTATCCAGGAAAAGTAAAATTGCCTAAATTATTGTAGTCCGGTATATAAACGCAAAAACCTCCTGAGTGATCGGGAGGTTTTATTTTAACCGCTGAGTTCATCGAGGATTTCGCGGAAAACGCAATTGATTAATTTTATCTTCCAGGACTCATAACTCCTTAATACAAAAGCTTGTCAAGTTTCCTTAGGAGCTTTTGTATTACTACATCTCTGAAAACAGAGACTGATCCCAGAAAAATATTACTTTCCCCATTTGGTATGGAAAATCCCCTCGCGATCAGTTCGCTCATAGGTATGGGAGCCAAAGTGGTCCCGCTGAGCCTGGATAAGATTTAGTGGGAGTTTACTGGAAGTATACGCGTCAAAGTAACTCAAAGCGCTGGACAGGCCTGGGACGGGAATACCACTTTTTGCCGCAAAAGCCACTACCTCACGAACTGCATATAAGGTTCCCTGGACTTTTGGTACAAAGGAAGAGGAAAGTAACAAATTAGGAATGGAATTATCGGTAGAATAAGCTTCTGCGATATCTGCTAGGAGCCCTGCACGAATGATACAGCCTGCTCTCCAGATTTTGGCGATAGTGGACATGTCCAACTCGTAACCATACTCTTTGGAAGCGTACATCAGCTGATGCAGCCCCTGCGCATAAGCGATGATGAAAGAGAAATACAAGGCCTGCTCCGCCTGAGCGATCAACTCCTCTTTTGCTATAGTAGCTACTTCCGGTCTAGCGTATAATCTGTCGGCCTGAACCCGCTCATCTTTCAGCGCAGAAATTTCCCGCATACTTACCGCCATATCTATGGTAGGAACAGGAATTCCCAAATCCATCGCGTTCTGGGATGTCCATTTTCCGGTTCCTTTTTGCTTGGCTTTGTCCAATATCATATCCACCAGTTCCGCTGAAGTCAACTCGTCTTTTTGGGTGAAAATTTCAGCAGTAATCTCTACTAAGAAAGACTGTAGCCGTCCTTTATTCCAAGAATCATAAACCTGATGAAGTTCTTCATTGGTAAGATCACAGGATTTCTTAAGCAAATCATAAATCTCTGAAGTCAGCTGCATCATCGCGTATTCGATGCCGTTGTGCACCATCTTTACATAGTTTCCGGCCGATTTTGGCCCCAAATAAGCAACACATGGCTCACCTTTATACTTTGCAGAAACTGCCTCAAAAATCGGCTTTACATATTCATAAGCTTCTTTGTCTCCTCCAGGCATGATGCTGGGGCCTTTTCTTGCGCCTTCAGCACCTCCTGATACACCAGAACCAAAGAAGTGGATACCTTTTTCTTTCAGATAAGCCTCTCTTCTATCTGTATCCGTGAAAAACGAATTTCCTCCATCTATGATAATATCCCCTTTATCTAAAAGTGGCAAAAGACTCTCAATTGCCTGATCCACTATTTTCCCTGCGGGTACAAGAAGCATGATTTTCCGAGGAGAAGTCAACGCTTTTACAAAAACCCCAATATCCGTAGATGCACTCACCTTCTTTAGATCCCCGCCTTCTTCTTTCAGCGCATCGACTTTCTCAGGATCCAGATCGTAGCCAAAAGCCTTAAAATTATTGTCAGCAACGTTCAAAATAAAATTGCGCCCCATCACACCAAGGCCAACTAATCCAAAATCATAATTCGTGTACTCCATCGTTTCTTATTGTTGTTTTTCAAATTTCCTTCTCCCTCTTCTCGCTTGCAAGGTTAGAAATAAATATGGGTTATTTTTGCATCTCTTGCGTTCAAAATTAATGGATTGCAGGTTGGCTTTCTAGTAAGATTGATAAATTTGTGATCCCTCAAAACAGGGTTTTGATACAAAAAACATAAAAATACGCCCAAACCGATGAAAAAAACACAAAACCAGATGCTAATAATTTTTGGTGCGTCAGGAGATTTGACCGCACGTAAACTGGTTCCGGCAATCTATAATTTGTATAAAGGAAAGCATCTTCCCGAAAATTTTGTGGTTCTGGGAGCCAGCCGAAGTGCCATGAGCGATGAGGAATTTCGGCTTAAAATAATCCAGGAAAGTGAGTTTTTAAAGGACAGAATCAGTAAAGAAGAAATAGACTTTATCACTGCTTTTGCTGACAAGATGTTTTATGAGGATTTAGGAGACAATTACGACAGCAAATATGATGGCTTAGCAAAGAGAATTCATCAGCTGAACATAGAAAAAGGGTGTGATGATAATTATATTTTCTACCTGTCCACCCCGCCAAGTTTATATGAAGTAATCGCTAAAAATCTTAGTGAGGTGAACCTTACACAAGAGGTTCTTGGCTGGAAACGCATCATTGTAGAAAAACCGTTTGGCTATAGTCTGGAGTCTGCAAAAGAGCTGAACGAAGGTTTGCACAAGTATTTCAATGAACAGCAAGTCTATAGAATTGATCATTATTTGGGTAAAGAAACCGTCCAGAACCTACTTGTAACGCGTTTTTCAAATTCCATTTTCGAACCCACCTGGAACCGCCGATACATCCACCATGTGGAAATCACCAATGCTGAGACAGTAGGCGTGGAAAAGCGTGGCGGTTATTATGACAAATCCGGTGCACTGCGGGACATGTTCCAAAGCCATTTACTCCAGGTAGTATCTTTGATCGTAATGGAACCCCCGATCAACTCCAGCGCGGAAGAAATCAGGGATGAAAAAGTGAAGGCACTGAAATCCCTTCGGATAATGAAGAATAATGAGGAACTGGCCACACATACCATGAAAGGTCAATATGTAGCCTCCACAATCAATGGCAAAAAAGTAAAGGGATATCGTGAGGAAGAAGGGGTGGATCCTGATTCCAAGACAGAAACCTTTGCTGCGGTAAAGTTTTTTGTGGACAACTGGAGATGGAAAGATGTGCCGTTCTACGTGCGCACGGCCAAATATATGCCCACCAAAGTGACCGAAGTGGTGATCCACTTCAAGTCTCCCGCCCACGAAGTCTTCAAAAGCCAGGACGTGTATAAGAAGGACAACAAGCTTATCATCCGCATTCAACCGGATGAGGGAATTTTGATGAAATTTGGCGTGAAAGTGCCAGGATTAGGCTTCCAGGTGGAGCAGGCAAATCTGGATTTCTACTATTCTGACTTAGACTCTGCAGAGATAATGGACGCCTACGAGAGATTACTTTTGGATGCTATGCAAGGCGATACCACACTCTACGCAAGGGCTGACGAAGTAGAGGCTGCATGGAAATTTGTGGATCCAATTCTAAAATATTGGGAAAATGAAGATGTCCCTACCTACGGCTATGCGGCTGGAACTTGGGGGCCAAGAAATTCTGATGACATGTTTGATGGCCATTTTGGCTGGAGAAATCCGGGCAATCGCCTGACAGACGAAACAGGTTTTTGCATTCTGTAATTCTTTTTAACCGTAAAGTCCGCAGAGAATTTCACGGAGAGCGCAGTTTATAATTTAGCCTTTCACTAAAAGGGTAAAAAACTTAACTAGTCCAGACTGTAAAGTCGCAATCATAAATTTTCAAATCCAATGACACTAAAAATATCCGATACCAAAGAGCAAGTAGCCAAGGAGTTTTCTGAATATTTCAGAGAATTGGCTTCTGGTGATAAAACCATCCACGTGGCGCTTTCCGGGGGAAGTACACCGAAGATTGTATTTGATTATCTTGCGGCTCACTTTGGAAGTGAAATCGATTGGTCAAAAATCAAGTTTTACTGGGGAGATGAGCGATGTGTACCTCCTACTGACTCTGAAAGCAATTATAAGATGACTGTCGATCACCTGCTCTCAAAAATCGAGATCCCCTCATTCAATGTTTTCAGGGTTCTGGGAGAAAATAATCCCACTCAAGAAGCGGAGCGCTACAGTCAAGTGTTGGATACTGAACTGCCAAAGGAAAATGAAATACCCCAATTCGATTTGGTCATGCTTGGCATGGGAGATGATGGTCACACGGTCTCTATTTTTCCAAACTCCATAGAATTATGGGATGCTAAGGAAAATTGCGTGGTGGCTACCCATCCGGATTCTGGTCAGCAACGTGTATCCATCACTGGAAAAATTGTAAATAATGCCAAGGCTGTTGTTTTTTTGGTGACTGGATCCGGCAAAGCTGAGAAAGTAAGAGAGATCATCAAAAAAGAACGAGACTTTGCACTTTACCCAGCAAACCTCGTCCAGCCGAGCCACGGAGAGTTAGTCTGGTTTTTGGACCAGGATGCAGCGAAAGAGCTCGCATAATTTTGATGTCTTTACTGATGCCTGCTGTCTCTAGATTACAGGTTTTTTTTGATTTTTATACAAAATTCCAGTCTCCAAAACTTAATACGTTCTTCAAATGTTATGACCTCATAGAAAACTTAACCCTTAAAGATTTTTTATGACACAAGTTAAAGCATATGCAGCGCATCAAGCTGATCAACCACTCGGCCCTTTTGATCTTGAAAGACGAAACCCAGGACCTTTAGATGTAGAAATTGAAATTTTGTATTGCGGGGTTTGCCACTCTGACATCCATACCGCACGAAATGAGTGGGGAGGAACCATGTATCCAATAGTTCCCGGGCATGAAATCGTCGGAAAAGTAACAGCAATAGGTGCCCAGGTTACCAAACATAACCTAGGAGATACGGTGGGTATAGGCTGCTTTGTGGATTCATGCGGATACTGTCACAATTGTAAAGAAGACCTTGAGCAATACTGTGAAAATGGCCATTCCCAAACCTATAATTCTTTTCTTCAGGACAAGAAAACAATAACGTACGGTGGCTATTCCACACATATTGTGGTAACTGAAAAATTTGTCTTAAGAGTACCTGACAAGTTACCTCTCGAGGCTGTTGCACCACTTCTTTGCGCTGGAATCACAACTTATTCTCCATTGAAGCACTGGAATGTAAAAAAAGGAGATAAGGTTGCCGTTGTGGGATTAGGAGGATTGGGTCATATGGCGGTGAAAATAGCAGCTGCAATGGGAGCCGACGTGACTATGCTCAGTAGATCTCCCGAAAAAGCAAAGGATGCAGATGCATTGGGTGCCCATCATTTTGAGCTCACCACAGATTCTGAGAACATGAAGAAAATGACAGGCAGATTTGATTTAATCATTGACACCGTTTCTGCACAGCACGATTATAATGCGTATTTGCATTTATTAAAAACAGACGGAACAATGGTACTTCTTGGCGTTCCTCCTGAGATGGAACAAATCCACGCCGGTTCATTGATTTTTGGTAGAAAAAGCTTAGTCGGATCTTTAGTTGGCGGCATCAAAGAGACCCAGGAAATGTTGGATTTCTGTGCAGAACATGGAATAGTCTCGGATGTAGAAGTAATCAGCATGGATCAGATCAACGTAGCTTATGAACGAACAATCGCCGGCGATGTGCATTATCGCTTTGTCATTGACATGGCTTCACTGAAAAATTAATAGAAGGTAAAGTATGAAAAAGCGACTTGGAAGATTTTCCCAGTCGCTTTTTTCTTAAAGGAAAAATTCAGACCACTCTTCGATGTCTACGCCTGCCCGGCGAAGACAGGCATAACTCAAGTTACACAAAGAGAAATGATTATCTATCAGAGACAGATTCCTTTTTACTCCTCTATTTTTTGATGCTATCGACACTTATTCTACCTCCAAAGATGAGCTCTGAATGGTAGCTACTTAAAAAAAGTGCAGAGAAGGAGATTTAGAAGTTGGGAATGAAATAGGCTGAGAGCCCGGGACCATAGAGGTAATTGATATCCAAAAAGCTGAGAAAGCTGCTTAGCTCGGCACGAGCATGATAAATTAGCCCTGCTGGAAATTTTAATTTATTCCGTTAAAAAGGGGACTCTGCAGGACACAATATCGTATTCAAAGTGAGATCTTCACGACCTGGATATAAGCAGTCCGAAAAACGACCATGAATACTCCTGATTTTTGAATCGATCGTACCATTCGGTTACAGAAAATAGCAAAACTTAAGAATCCTAATCAAGTAACTAGCCGTTCATTTCCATTCCACTTCGAAGATACTTAACTTAAAAGTCCATCAACCAACTTATACTGCAACATGGAAAAATTTGAAAAGCAACTAAAGCGGATAACGGAAGGAAAAGGCTTCATCGCAGCGCTGGATCAAAGCGGGGGCAGTACCCCCCAGGCACTTTTGGGCTATGGTATCCAGGAAGAAGAATATTCTGGAGAAGAGGTAATGTTTCGTTTGATGCACGAAATGCGGGTACGTGTAATGAGCGACCCAGCCTTTACAGGTGATAAAATACTGGGAGTCATTCTTTTTGAAAAAACAATGAACGGTTTTGTGAACGATTTACCCGTAACTGAATTTCTCTGGAAGAAAAACATTGTGCCTTTTCTGAAAATCGATAAAGGACTACAAAAAATTGAAAACGGGGTGAAACTTATGAAAGAGATCCCAAATCTCCCTGAGCGGCTTCAGGACGCAAAGGATAAAGGGATTTTTGGCACTAAAATGCGTTCATTCATCAGTGGTAACAATGAATCGGGAATCATCGAAATCGTGAAGCAGCAATTTGATATCGGGAAAATTATTCTCGAGAACGGGCTAATCCCAATCCTGGAACCTGAAGTGGACATTCAGGCCGATGAGAAGGTAGTTATTGAATCCCTTCTTCGCGAAGCTATCTTGGCCGAACTGGACATGCTTGGTGATGATCAAAAAATCATTCTAAAACTCACCATCCCCACCGAAGCAAATTTCTATACAGAACTGATCCAGCATGAAAATGTGATGAGAGTGTTTGCGCTTTCAGGTGGATATGACCTAGATCGGGCTACCCGCATGCTTTCAGAAAACCACGGAATGATCGCCAGTTTCTCCCGTGCTTTGCTGGATGAATTGAAAGTGGACCAAAGTCCAGAAGAGTTTTCTGATGTACTCTCCACTGCCATAGAAGAGATTTATCAAGCATCTCTAACCTAAATCCCAAATCATTAGACTCAATAAGTCCATTTTTGCTTCCAATGAAAAACCCATTATTCCTGATTCTAATTCTGTACGGATTTACACTTTGCTCCTTTGCCCAAGTAGATTCTAAAGATCTTTGGCCTGATGGAAGTGAGATTTCTCCATGGTTTCACGAGTATACAAAAGTGAAACTGGAAGACCTTGGAGAACAGTATGTACTTACTGATTTTGGGGTAAAAAATGACAGCAGCATTTTGCAGACCGGGCAAATCCAAGCGGTGATTGATCAGGCAGCACAAACAGGCGGTGTAGTAATTGTTCCAAAAGGGACTTTTTTGAGTGGAGCCTTGTTTTTCAAACCAAACACTCATCTTCATGTGGCTGAAGGTGCCGTGCTGAAAGGTTCTGATGATATCGCCGATTATCCTTTGATCCCTTCCCGCATGGAAGGACAAAATCTGGATTATTATGCAGCTTTGGTAAATGCTTATGGAGTCGATGGTTTTACGATTTCCGGAGGTGGCACAATCAATGGAAACGGACTGAAGTTTTGGGAGGCATTTTGGCAGCGGAGAAAAGAAGATCCAAACTGTACAAACCTGGAGGTTTCCCGGCCTCGCTTGGTGTTTATCTGGAAAAGCAACGACGTGCAAGTGCAGGATGTGAAGCTGATCAATGCTGGCTTTTGGAGCAGCCATTATTATCAGTGCAGAAATATCAAAATTCTGGATGTACGGATCACCTCTCCCCATACTCCGGTGAAGGCTCCAAGCACTGATGCGATTGATCTGGATGTGGTCTCCAATGTCCTGATCAAAGGCTGCTACCTCGCAGTGAATGATGATGCGATAGCGCTGAAAGGGGGCAAAGGACCTTGGGCAGACGAAGATCCAAACAACGGCGAAAACACAAATATCATTATCGAAGACAGTGAATTTGGCTTCTGCCACTCGGCCCTTACCAATGGCAGCGAATCTATCCACAATAAAAACGTGCTCATGCGGAATATCAAAGTGCAAGATGCCGTTAGGTTACTTTGGCTGAAAATGCGCCCAGATACACCTCAACACTACGAATACATCACCGTGGAGAATATCCAGGGACAGGCCAGAAGTTTTATTTATGTGAAACCTTGGACACAGTTTTTTGATCTAAAAGGAAAAGAAGAAGTTCCGCTCTCCTACTCAGATCACATCACGATGAGAAATATTAACTTGGATTGCGAGATCTTTTTCGATGTTGCGATTACTGAGCATGATCGACTGTCAGATTTTAAATTTGAGAACCTGACTATCACTACCAAAAACCCTGGATTTGACACTTCAATGGTC
This sequence comes from Algoriphagus resistens, assembly GCF_001442615.1. GTDB lineage: Bacteria > Bacteroidota > Bacteroidia > Cytophagales > Cyclobacteriaceae > Algoriphagus > Algoriphagus resistens. Next base: position 69,671 of record NZ_LMXN01000003.1, read on the forward strand.
GATGGATTTGAGGTGAAAAATGTGGTGGTCAATGGTAAAAATTTAGAGTAGCCAAGCCAATACAAGGGATTACATTATTGTTGAAATTTGCGGGATTCTTACCGCATTTTCCCATGAAGGCAGTTCTCACTATTTCGCTCCTTGTTCTTTCTAATACATTCATGACTCTTGCCTGGTATGGGCATTTGAAGTTCGCTGAATGGAAATGGTTCAACAAACTTGGGCTGGTTTCTATCATTTTGATTTCCTGGGGGATTGCACTTTTTGAGTATTGCTTTCAGGTACCAGCCAATAAAATCGGTTTTAGCGGAAATGGAGGCCCATTTTCCTTGGTTCAGCTGAAGGTCATCCAAGAAGTCATTACGCTGGTGGTTTTTATGATATTCTCTTTACTGGCCTTCAAAACAGAAACATTCAAGTTAAACCATCTCATTGGCTCTGTTTTTCTGGTGTTGGCAGTTTACTTTTTCTTTAGAAAGTAAGAAACTACTGATGAAGCATCAGACTGTGGATAAACTTCATTTTGGATATTACCGGCTGGCTGACCACGAAAGGATACGCATCGGGCACGCCCATACTTCTGTTAAGGCTATTGATTGCAAAAGAAACCGGCGCCCAGCTTTTGTAGATTTTGTCAAAATCCCTTTCTCTGTAAGGATCAAATTTAAAAGCTCCTCGCAGGCTCTTTTCCCGAACTTTTGGTTTTACAGAAATCCCATAGTAATAAGCTGTCTCAGCCATATCCATTATATGGAGGTAATGAGCCCAGGTCTCTGCCCAGTCTTCCCATGCATGCGAACTCGCATATTGGCTAATGTAATTTTGCTGCCAGTCAGTGGGAGCTCCCGATTGGTAGTAATTATTCAACGCCTGTCCGTAGTCCTCCTGATCATTCCCAAAGAGGTTTCGAAATTCAAAAAGGACATTTTGGTCTGTAGCCACTAACCTGTCCCAATAATAATGTCCCACTTCATGACGAAAATGCCCAATCAGCGTACGATAAGGCTCAGACATTTGCTTTCTCATTTGCTCTCTATGCACTGAATCCGCCTCCGAAAGAAGAATTGTAATCACGCCATTCGCATGGCCCGTCATCAATTGATCATCTCCTTGTCTGGAAATAAAATCAAAGCACAGACCTGCTTCAGGGTTACTTTCTTGAGGTAAGATCTCCAACCCAAGCTTTGCAAGCTGATAAACCAAGCGATGCTTTGCAACTTCCAGTTTCTGCCATTTCGAAAAGTTTTCACTGTCGGATAAGTCGGGAATTGTTCGATTAAGCGCACAGGCCCTGCAATATGTATGCGCATCGTCCCCGGGAATCAGCCAGTTGCAAACGCCCAACTCTTTATTTTGGCAGTACTTAAATGCTTTTCCGTTGCTATCTGAAATCAACCCAGAAGTTGCCGGGTCAAAAGTCAGTATAGTCAAACTGGAATCATGATAGCCAGCGAGATGTCCACACTTTTCACAGCTTCCATTTTCGAAATACAAGGCATGCGAGCAATTGCCGCATTCAAAAATTTTCATGAGTTTATATTTTTACATAATGCGCTAAGTCAGCTACCTAGTAATTAGTACGAGTTCGTTATCTCAGATGCCTGGTGGCTGTATGGTGTCCAAAGCCTGCTGTCTGTTTGCTTGGATCTTCTGAGTTAGGTTCTAATGCCATCTTTCCAGTTTGAAAGCCAAAGAAAGATAAGCAGAACAAGCTATTTCCGGTTAATAGCATGCCAGAAATCTTTTAGGTGACAAACGTTGTTAGAAAATGTCAAAGGCGAGCGGGGTTTTCCTTAGTTAGTCACTGTCCTAATCATATCAGGGTTAATTAAGGCATACAGAAAGACTACTTTGTTCTTCCCTACCTCTTCTCGCCCCTTGGCCGGGAAGCACTCTGCTCCTTAAGTGAAAAAATGGCGGAGCTGGTGTCAGTGCGGACAACCATAGTATAATTCCTTAATTTAATCATAACAAAATTTCAATAACATATTTAAGGTTAATCTGAAATAATATTTTAATTTCAGTAATACACAACTAACCTCAAATATTCATGAAAAAACTTGTAGCAGAATTTATTGGAACCTTCTGGCTGGTGCTAGGAGGTTGCGGAAGTGCCGTATTGGCGGCGGGTTTCCCAGAATTGGGCATTGGCTTCGTCGGAGTTTCATTTGCTTTTGGTCTGACTGTATTGACAATGGCTTATGCGATCGGTCATATCTCGGGATGTCACCTAAATCCGGCGGTCACTGTGGGATTGTGGGTAGGGGGAAGATTTGACAGTAAAGACGTGATAGGTTATATCATTGCACAAGTCCTGGGCGGACTGGCCGGTGCGGGGATCCTTTATATAATCGCCACTGGAAAAGCTGGTGTGGACCTTGGGGGTTTTGCTGCAAACGGGTTTGGAGAGGCATCTCCAGGAGGTTATAATATGGTATCGGCACTAGTGACAGAAGTGGTAATGACCTTTATGTTTCTGACAATAATTTTAGGTTCTACTTATCCCAAATCTCCCGCAGGATTCGCTGGTATTGCGATAGGGTTGGCACTGGTGCTGATCCACCTGATCAGTATTCCGGTCACCAATACTTCGGTCAATCCTGCTCGTAGTACTTCACAAGCTATTTTTGCGGGCGGGATTTACTTGCAGCAGCTTTGGCTATTTTGGGTGGCGCCCATAGTAGGAGCAGTTTTGGCAGGGATTGTGTATAAAAACTTGTCACCAAATGAATGAAATCCCAGAAAAAATTAATTATTTGCATAGAGATTAATTTCAATATTACTTAACCTTTATTAAAATGAAATATTTAAAGATTTTATTTCTAGTAGGGTTTTTTGCCTGCGTAGCAGCTATGGAAAGCAATGCCCAAGAAGTCGGAATCCGTTTTGGTAATTTTTCTGGTAATAACGTTGCCATCGATGGTGTGTTTGGTTTAGGCCAATTCAGCAGAATTCATGCCGACGTCAGCTTTGGCGGAAATGGAGTCGGGCTTGACGCACTTTGGAATCCTATTTATCGTCCGGTATCCACCAGTGATTTTAATTACTACCTGGGCTTTGGGCCATCCTTTTATTTCGGTGACCCATTTGCGTTTGGAGTGGCGGGGGAAATCGGAATTGAGTATGCTTTTGAAGGTGTTCCAATAGTGATCGGCGCAGACTGGCGGCCCAATCTGAGAATTGTTGAAGATACTGACTTTCTTGCTGATCAATTTGGCCTGAATATCAGATGGAGATTTGGTAATGACGGAAGTGGATCAACAAATTAAACCTATTAGAGCAGGCCAAACGTCTGCTCTTTTTCCATGCAACTTATCGTAGAAGGCACTTTTTTGCTTGAGAGGTTTCCCGGTAAAGGAGGCTGGACTTTTATTAAACTCCCTGGCAAAATCATCACGACCGGAAAGGCTTTTGGGATGATGAAAGTATCAGGAACTATCGATGATTTTGCTTTCGAAGGAAAGCATCTTTTGCCAATGGGCAATGGATTCGTATTTCTTCCTGTAGCAAAACCGATAAGAAAGGCGATTGGCAAGGAAGAAGGAGACACAGTGAAGATTACGTTTTTCCAGGAAAAAGTTTCTGATAAACTTCCCCAAGAATTGATTGATTGCCTCAATGACGATCCTGGCAAACTTGCACTTTTTAAGAAACTGCCCAAATCAGATCAGGACTATTGGATAGAATACATCTACCGGATCGAAGACCTGGATATCCGGTCTGCGAGAATAATCAAACTCCTCGATTCGCTGACAGCATATTAGAAATCCACGATTATGCCTACAGTAGGTAGAACAGACCCCGCTGGATTCTCAAGATACTTTAGCTGGTAACGGCCCGGATCATTTGGATCCACCAAAATATTTCCCTCAGTATCTCTTACAGGCACCAACAGTGGTGGCTGTTCGGCCCGGAAATTATATACATTTTGTACATCAACATACCAATTGAGACTCCATTTTTTGAAGTAGTACTTTTTGTCCAGCCTCAGGTCCAACTGGTGAAAGCCCTTAAGTCTGATGGCATTGATCTGCGAATAATCCAGAACAGGCTGATTTCTCAGATCCCAGGTACTGATTAGGCTTGATTCTTCATAGTCGTAAGGCGTATACGGTACGCCTCCCAAAAACCTCCATCTCCCCCCAATCTCCCAATCTTTTCCAAAGCGCTTTCCGGCTGTCAAACTTACAATAAAGCGATTGTCCCAGGAGGAAGGGATATAGCCTTCGGTATTTGGGTTAGTGAACTCGCTGCGGACCAAAGTCAATGATGCAATGCCGTAGAAATCATTGAAAAGACGCTGCTGGGCCAACATTTCCACACCGTAAGCCCTTCCTTCAGAATTACTCTCTACGGGCTCATTCCCAATGACGCCAAAGTCTGCCCCTAGGTTTGCAAGAGAAATCCCATTTCTTACTGATGATGGGTAATTGCTGTACTTCTTATAAAATACCTCTGCAGTGAAACGGCGGTTTTTATCCCGGATCAGCCATTCTATCCCTGCAATCAGCTGGGAATTCCGAATAAACCGTACATCATTAAGCTGGTTGACCAGTTCTCCTGCACTGTCTTTAAACCCAAGGACTGTGTAAGAAGGTTTCTGATAATAAATCCCCGAATTTGCAGTCACAAAGAGGTTCGGTTTAAGTTGATACGAGAACGAAACGCGGGGACTGAATTGGTTTAAAGGATTCTTGGCAGTCTCCCCAAAATCAGCTCCATCCATCCGAACGCCTCCGGTGATTAGCAACCGCTCATCGTTGACATACTTGCTCGCAGAGACAAATGCCCCGTAATGGTTGAATTTTGAGGTAGATTCCACATTGATTACTTCACCGGTATTGGCTAACGTGGATCGATCAAAATTCTGGATGTAATACCTAGAATACTCGTAATTAACGCCATACTTGAAAGTAAATCCAGGTTTAAAAATGCTATTCTCTGCCCTGAATTTATTCTCAGATTCCTGGGAAAGGTAATTAAAAAGCAAGTTGTCCGGTGAACTCTCATCGTTAGCACTGTATTTTTCTGAGTAATTGTTCAGCATATTCCTGCTTAGCACGAAAGTCCAAAATCCATTTTCATGGAATCGCTTTAGCTTCACCCCGGTAGCATAATTCCACTGATCTTGCACTGGAAGCACATCCAGAAGATAGAGTCGGTTTTCACGCTCCTCCTCGGTCTCATTTTCCGGAATATCCTGGTTCAGCGCAAATTTATCGATGGCTCCAACACCTATAAAGGTAAGCTCTGTTTTATCGTTGATCTTGGTGATAGTTTTCAACTGAAAATCATTGAAAGTAGGCAGAAAAGGCAATCCTAAAAGTTTGAAAAGCCCTTGCAGATAGGACCTCCTTGCAGAAAGCAGATAGGTGGTTTTTTCACCTAATGGACCCTCATTGGATAAAGTCAACTCTGAAGCGCCCAGCGTAAGCTGGGTGGCCATTTTATCCCTCCTGCCTTCTTTAAGCTGAATTTCAAAAAATGAGCTCAGCGCATCCATGCGATTGGCAGGGAATCCCCCCGCAATCAGGTCCACATTTTTGATCAGATTCACATTCAAAACCCCTACCGGCCCACCAGAGGAACCCTGGGTGGCAAAGTGATTGATGACCGGTACTTCGATCTCATCGATGAAGAACTTGTTCTCATTTGGCGCTCCACCACGGATCAGAATATCATTTCTGAAACTCGGAGTGCTCGCTACCCCAGGCAATGCCTGAATTACTTTGGATATATCTCTGTTTCCTCCCGGATACCGCTCGATTTCGTTAGAATTTAGTTTTCTTACGGAAAGCGGTGTCTCCTCAGATCGGGAAAACTCGGAGCTGACTATTACTTCAGAGAGTTCGGAAGCGTCTTCTTCGAGTTCGAAATCCAATTGGACCGAACGGGACAACGTCACCTGAACCTCAAAGACGGTCCTGGATTTAAACCCCACAAAACTTGCCCGCACATTGTATAATCCTGTAGGAACGTTGGTGATCTCATAGAAGCCATTTTCATCTGAAATAGCCCCGAATTCGGTATTTAATACAATTACATTGGCAAAAGCAATCGGCTGATTATTTACTTTATTTAGTACTTTCCCCCGGATTACCCCCTGAGAAAAAGCCATCAATAAACTCGATAGAAAGAAAATAACCAATAGGAATAGCCTCATTAATTTGTGTTGATAACTGCCAATCGAATTAATCATGTTTTTTGCTTTGAAACTCCTTTACCCTCCACAATCTCCACCAGGGCGTCGCAGGAGAATCATGATGCTCATAGTGGTAACCAAAGAAATAGCAGGAAACAAAGGCCCACAAGTGGTTTTTTGTCTGGGAGGAAGAATGGTGCCTGTTGCCAATCTCTCCTTTGTGGGGCAGGTAGGTCCCAAAATAAAAGAGCTGAAGTGTGGATAACACTGCGGGAAACATCCAGAATAAAATCAGATTTTCAGTTGGAAGAAATAACTTGAGAACATTAAAAGTCACCGCCATCAACAGGAATTGCCAAATTGTGACGTATTGCTTAATAAAGCTGTAATACCAAACCAGAAAATTATCCGAATCGTGGTAATCGGGATCTTGATCTGTAGCCACAAACCTATGGTGTTCGTGATGTTTAGTAAAAAGCCTGCTATAGAAATTGAAAGAGAAAAGCAAGGCCGCAATCCATCCCATCGTCTTATTTAGTTTTTTATTGGTAGACACCAAACCATGCATCGCATCATGGGCCGTGATAAAAAGACCGGTATAGAGGTGCATTTGGATCAAAATGCCTAAGTAGATCAATGGGTCGTCCCAGAAAATCTCATAATTCAGAAGAAAAACCAAACAAGAAAACCACAGGCCAATTATTGCCAAAGCTATCAAACTTCCTTTTGGGTCCATAGACACAGATGTGATCGGCTTCATAGTGGCAAGTTGGGAAAGATTTCTCAAAAAGTCTGGATTCTTTCCTTCACCTGCTCCATCAGCCACATGGGAGTAGATGTGGCTCCACAAATTCCTACACGATCGTTTTCTTCAAACCAATTCGAGTCAATCTGTTCGGAATTTGATACAAAGTACGTATTCGGATTAGTGGATTTACAAACATTGAAAAGCACTTTTCCGTTGGATGATTTGGTGCCGCTCACGAACACTATTTTATCAAATTTATCCGCAAAATCCCTTAGTTCTTTGTCTCTGTTAGATACTTGTCTGCAGATTGTATCATTGGCGTTAACTTCGATGTCAGCTTTTTTAAGAATATCATTGATCCCGTAGAATTTGTCCGTGCTTTTTGTGGTCTGACTATAGAGCGTAATGTTTTTGGGAACTGCCGCTAAATCCAATTCGGAAATATCCTCAAACACTACGGCCTCATTATTTGTCTGGCCAAGTAGTCCTATTACTTCTGCATGGGCATGCTTCCCGTAGATATAAATAGCGTCTCCTTTGTCAAAAGAATTCTTGATTCTGTGCTGAAGTTTTAACACCACAGGGCAGCTTGCGTCGATAAGTGTAAGATTATTTTTGATTGCAAGCTCGTAGGTTGATGGAGGCTCACCGTGGGCCCGAATAAGCACTTTCTGACCATGAAGTTCCTTCAGAGTCTCATGATTGATAATCTTCAATCCTTTTTGCTTCAGCCGGTTTACCTCTTCATCATTGTGGACAATATCGCCGAGGCAATACAAGCTCCCTTCTTCATCCAAAATCTCCTCCGCCATTTCGATAGCGTAGACTACCCCGAAACAGAAGCCGGAATGCGCATCAATTTGTACCTGGAGATTCTTCATAAACTAATAACCTTAAGCAGCTTGAATTGTTTCCTTCTTTCTGAAAAATTCAAATAAAGACACATTCATCAGTAGCAATGTCATAGAATACACCGTGTCCTCGAAGGGAACTGTCCAGATTCTAATGCCTAGATTTTCTGCATCATTGTAGATTACAACAGGCTCATCAGTGAGGCCTCCGGTCAAAATCCCATTGCAGATAATAAACGGGATCAAATGCACCAAATAGGCAAAAATAAATCTGCCAAGGTATTGGTCCCTGAAGATCAGCCAATGGATTCCAAGTGCAAAAGCTCCAATGAAGAAATTGACAGAAGTGTACATTCTGTCTAGATTGAAAAATGCCACAAACAGCAAAACCGGGATAAAAACGAAAATTACGGGTTTTGCGAAAGGTTGAAATATGTCTTTTTTAAAAAAATAAATCAATACTTCATAAATAAATACGCAGGCAAAAGGTACTGTAATGAAGAATAGCCATTCCTCTATTGGAAGCTGAAAAATGTAAATCCCCAGTAAATACCTTGGGTTGAATTCCCAAACTCCGATCACTGTAAAGCAATGGTCCCAGACCAAGAAAAACGCAGCCGTGATTGCTATGGCAGGAAACAAAGCACCCCATTTGCTCACAAACCTGATTTTCGGCTCAAAGGATCTAACTAGTGGAAACGAAACGGCGAAAAGATTTACCGCCAGATAGAGATAGTTTCCCATAATCAGCTTAATCCCAGTTTGCTTCCGAAGTAAGTCCCCACAAGCAAGGTAAATTTCTGAGAATTGGGAATCCTGATCCGCTCCTTCGTAATAGTGGAAGCGGATAATCCCTTAATCTTGTCAAATAGCTTCTGGTAATAGAGATACGCTACTTTCACCCCTAACTTGGCTCCTTCCGGCAAATTTGAGATACCGGTCAGCGCTTCGTCAAAATCCTTCTGTATATCTTCTTCGATCATACCCTTGGCCGGTTTGTCAAACAGCTCAAAAGTAACCCCAGGAAAATACACTCTTCCCCGCTCCTCATAATCGCTCTTAATATCCCGAAGGAAGTTGACTTTCTGAAAAGCGGAACCCAGCATCCTTGCCGGCCGCTGCAACCGGTGATACATCGCCTCATCTCCTTCCACAAATACTTTCAGGCACATCAGCCCGACTACCTCGGCAGAACCATAAATATATTCCTGATATCGGCTGTCATTATAGGTACTGAAGTCCAGATCCATTGCCATGCTTTGGAAAAAAGATTCGATCAGCCCCAGCTCAATACCATACTTGTTTACGATCAATTGAAAGCCGTGAAGCACGGGATTCAACGAAAGCTTCGAATTAATTGCCTCATACGTTTCGCGTCGGAATTTGGCAAGCAATTTTGCTTTGTCATGTTCGTGAAATGTATCTACAATCTCATCTGCATAGCGCACAAATCCATAAATAGCATATACAGGTGCATGGAATTTTTTGTCCAGCGTTTGAATCCCAAGCGTAAAACTGGTGCTATAGCGCTGTGTGATCAGCTTGCCACACTCTAAACTGGTTTGGTCAAATAACTCTTTTGCATCCATGACTTTGAATATACTTTATTCCTATGAATTCTCCCTAATCACCTCTTTTGCAACAACATACCCTGAAATCAACGAAGGTGGGACGCCAGGACCGGGAACCGTGAGCTGACCTGTATAGAACAGATTGCTGACCTTTTTGTTTTTAAGCGAGGGTTTCAGCAATGCAGTTTGTTTTAGCGTGTTCGCCAGCCCGTAAGCATTTCCTTTATAGGCATGATAGTCTGCCTTGAAATCAGAAAGTGCATATGAGCGCTTGAAGACCACATGAGACCTGATTTCCTGACCGGTGATTTCTTCCATTCTGTCCATGATCATTTCATAATATTTCTCCCGCATCTCTTCAGAATCTTCCAGATCCGGGGCCAACGGAATAAGTAAGAATAAATTTTCCATATTCGCCGGGGCCACCATTCCATCAGTAACAGAAGGGACACACGCATAGAATAGCGGCGCTTCCGGCCACCTTGGATTGGTGTAGATCGCATCGGCATGAGGAGCCAGTGGCTCATCAAAGAATAAATTATGATGACGCAGGTTTGTTAATTTCTTGCCGATTCCCAGATAAAAAATCAAACTGGAGGGCGCCAGCACCCGTTTATCCCAATACTCTTCACTGTAGTTGCTATACTTAGGATTGACCAGATGCTTATCTACATGATGGTAATCTGCACCTGCGATGACAACATCTGTTCTAATTTTTTCACCGGTGGTTAGCCTTATTCTTTTGGCCTCACCCTGTTCGATTTCTATCTCTTCTACTTCAGCATTGTATTGGATTTTCACCCCTTTTTCTTCTGCCAAAGCAACCATTCCCTTGATGATTTCATGCATTCCACCTTTAGGATACCACGTGCCCAAAGCAATATCCGCATAGTTCATAAGACTATAAAGCGCAGGGATATTCCCGGCCGTTCCTCCTAGGAAAAGAACAGGAAATTCCATCAGCCGGATGATTTTGTCAGATTTGAAAAATTTGCGGACATGACTGGACATGGACTGGAAAATATCCATTCGCATCACGTCCTTCACCAGTGCCAATGAAGCAAACTCCATCAATGATCTACTGGGTCTTTTCACCAGATCGTGAATTCCCACTTGATATTTATACTTGGCTTGCGCCAAAAACTTATCCAGCTGCACAGCCGCCCCGGGCTCTATTTCCTCCAATCTGGCTTTGAACTCATTCAGATTTGCAGGGATATCCAGTACATCATCCTTCCCATAAATCACCGAATAGGAAGGATCTAGACGGATTAGCTCATAATAATCAGTAGGCTTCTTGCCAAAATGTGAAAAGTAATCCTCAAAAACATCCGGCATCCAATACCAGCTCGGTCCCATGTCAAAAGTGAATCCCTGGCTTTCAAATTTTCGCGCTCTTCCTCCCGGAGAATCATTTTTCTCCAAGAGTGTGACAGAAAAATTATTGATAGCAAGATGAGTTGCGGCAGAAAGCCCGGCAAACCCAGCGCCTATCACTACAGCATGTTTTTGTTTCACGTGTTTATAAATTCTTTATTGTAGTCACCCCGATTAGCCGGGGCAGACAATGGAAACCTGCCTGATTAACAATCATTCCGTGTCCCCACTGCGAAATGCTGAATTTCATTTGCCTAGCTTAGGTGCTTATAAACCCTCAAATCTTCTTTGAGGTATTTGCGGGCAATATGTATTCTATTTTTCACAGTTCCGATGGGAATGTTAAGCCGATCAGCGATCTCATGATATCTGAACCCTCTATAGTAAAGTAAAAATGGCGTACTAAAAACTTCATCGAGCTTATTTATTGCTTCATAGATATCTTCCATAGCAAAGGCACCATATACCGAGTTTTCAATTAAAGCGCCACTCGAGTTGATGAAATGCAGGTTATCGGTGGTATCTACGAAAGTCCCCCTGCGCACCATCTTCTGATAACTGGTGATGAACGTATTCTTCATGATGGTGTAGAGCCAGGCTTTTAGATTCGTCCCATCAGCAAATTTGTCCTGATTGGTGTATGCTTTAACCATGGTGTCCTGAAGCAGGTCATTAGCAGCGTCCAGGTCTTTGGTCAATTTAAGTGCAAATGGCTTTAGTACACCTGAGAGTTGATTGAGCGAGCAACCGAATTCAATGGAAGTCATAGCAAACAGATTTTTGTTTAATCAAATATAAAAATGATTAAACAAAAATGCAAGAAACATTTAACGATTAATCGCGAGTGTTAAACAAAACATATTCAAAACAGTCTGAAAAGCAAGTATATCGCCATCACACATTGCTTCAAGGCATAAAAAAAGTGTTCTTCTTAGAACACTTTTGTTTAATATAAATAATATTTTACTAAACAGTTTTAGGCTCCATTTGAAGCAAAACATGCTTAATTTCCTTTGCGTAAGTCAGCAATTGGATATTGGTTGGGATTTGAATCGGCTGTTCCAGTGCCTGCAAGCCAGTCACAAATATTTTACTCTGGGAAAATTCCCTTCCAAGCCAACTGATATAATCCTGAACATTGTCACCGGACGGACTAGACGTAATGATGGTAAGTAAGAAGTCGGGCTGTTGAAGTTTGTACACAGAGACCAAATCATTCTGAGGTGTACTTTGCCCCAAATAGATCACTTTATGGCCATGTTTTTTGATCAGATAAGAGCTGAAAAGTAGAGAGAGCTCATGTAGCTCACCTTCCGGAAGGAAAAGCATAAAAGTTTTTCCCATTCCTTTACCCACTTGCCCGTCTATCGCTACGATAAGTTTTTGCCGGATGAGATTGGAGATAAAGTGCTCTTGAGCTGGACTGATTGCTCCTGTTTGCCAGAGAATTCCAATTTTGGAGAGGAACGGATAGACCACTTCCAGTACAGTTTCTTCAAATCCAAGCTTCAGAATATTGGTGGAAAGAACTTTCTCAAATCTATCTTCATCCAATTCGATCATACAGAGCGTGAGTGCCTGGATCTGATCCTGATGGTCCACAGATTGATCGCTGAATCTGATGATTGCCTGCGCTATATCCTGCGCGCTCATTGCGGCAATTTTGCTGATTTTGATGCCCTTGGCATTCAACATAGCCACATTTAATATACGCTTCAGATCTTCATCATCGTAAAAGCGGATGTTGGTTTCAGTCCTTTTAGGGTTTAGTAAACTATAACGCTGCTCCCATATCCTAAGCGTATGCGCTTTTATCCCTGACAGTTGCTCCAGATCTTTTATTGAGTAATTGCTCACTGTTCTTGCTTCTTAAAATATTTTTTGGGCACCAAAAACAACCCAAATGAAACTGCACGCTCTTTTTCCCTGCACTGATGATGAGCTTGGTGAGCTTTGAAAACCCCTTTGAGAAACTCATTTTTGGGCCTTTCCAGCCACCTTACCCTCCTGTGGATTAGGATATCATGAAGATAGAAGTACAGCATGCCATAGACAGTGATCCCAATTCCTATCCAAAATCTATAATCCAATTCTCCTACACCCTTAACGATCAGGAGTACAGCAATACTCCCAAACAGGAGAGAAAACAGGTCATTCAGCTCAAAAAAGGAATCTGAATGCTCATGATGCGTCTTATGTATTATCCACAAAGGCCCATGCATCAGGTATTTGTGAATCACCCAGCCGGAAAATTCCATCAATACAAATCCCAAAATGATAAAACCAATCGCTTCAATCATCAGAGTAACAAACTCACAAGTTCTTTTATTGTTTTAGCCAAAGTCATGTTCTCCCTTATTTATATTTTTTTAATCAAATTTCAAGGGTGAAATTCAGAACAGCAAAGAAGAGAATCATACTTACCAGCATCCAAGCTGCAAGTGGGTTCTCTTTCTCGAAATTGGCTTTCCGATAGATCAGATGTATCAGAAAAGCTACGCCAAACCAGGAGAAGTAATTCCCTGCCGGGATAATATCAAACTTCCAATACCACATATCTAGGGTCACCGCCACCGGCTCCATGATGTAATCAATCACTGTCATTGCCGTAGCCCCAAGGACTGCCGCATAATAGTCATTATCCGTGACCTTGTGAAAAACGCTCCCAGTCAGATAAACCAAAATAAACCAGTTGATCCCGATCACAACAGGGACTTCCCATAGCATGGGGCCTAATGTAGGGCCGTAAACATAATCCCCGAATAAGTAACCGCCATGGATTCCAATGAGCTCAGCCCCGAAACCTATCCAAAATGCTGCCGCGGCGAAGATGGGAAAAGCATCATTCCATCCTTTGTGAAATCCTAAAATCAGCACAAGGGAAGCCAACAGTTGTGCAGGGGTAAGTATCAGAAAATATCCCTGAAACTCCGGTAAACTCAGACCTATAGCTCCCACCACATATAAAGCGACCACCACAACTTTTGCAATAAGCAATCGTCTATTCTGAGCCTCTGGGGGTACCTGGGCTATTTTATGCATATTTCGGGAGCTTTGCGTGAAGTAAATTCAATTTTTGGTTTTGGATTCCTAACTTTGAAATCTCCAATCCATTTGCAAAAAAACGAAATTCCTTCCAAAATCCCCTGATATGATTCTTTACAACATCACTTTCACCGTTTCCAACGACATAGAAGATGACTTTGTCCAGTGGATGAAGGATACCCATATTCCTGATGTTTTTGCTACCGGTTTATTTATAGAACACCGATTCTTTCGTCTGCTCAATAGCCCGGATGATAGTGTCACTAATTACAGCGTGCAGTTTTTTGCGGAGTCTACCAAAAAACTGATAGAATATGAAAGCCGCTTTGCCAATGGCCTACGCTACGAGACCCAGGCCAGGTATGGAGAAAAGGCGATGCCTTTTCGTACCTTGATGGAATCGGTAGATTAAACAAGGTGGAAGATCGGAGAAGAAAGAGGCCTGAGATACGTAACTTTAGGCGCTGGACTGACTTCTCCCGACCTTAAAAAATTATATTTTTAGATATATTAACTAACTATTCTGCAGTGAATTAACTATTTTCCCTTCTAAACTCTTTAGAATGCGGAAACCGTTACTTTTTATATGTCTTACTTTATTTTTTTCCTGCTCCCAGTCAGACAGGGCTGACAACCCAAAGTCAGAAAATATACTTGAGAATCTGACTTACTCAATAAACACTGTACTTGTAGATACCGGAAATGAAATTTTAGATTTTTCCTTTAGATATAACATCTCACCATCACCGGACAGCCGCTTTTTCTATTTTCTAAATAAACTAAAGATTCAAAAAATTGATCTGGACCATCTGAATTTAGTAAATTCCTTTTCTCTAGAGAAAGATGGCCCAAACAGCCCTGGACCTACAGTTGGCTTTTATGCACTTTCAAATGGAGACTTTTTCTTTCCAAATCTCCAAAGTCCTTCCATTATTTCTGGACAAGGCCTGAAAACCAAATCATGGAATCTTGATAAAGAGGACTTAGTAGATAGCTTCCCTGTAGAACCTTCCTCAATTGGAAATAGAATAATCCTGGATCCAAAGCGGCGGGACTTGTATTCTTTGCCAATGAACTTTGAAACAAGAGACTATTATTTTGCTGTAATAGATTCACTTGGAAAAAGGAAAAAAATGGTGGAGCTTACTGAGTTTAAGTGGGCTAACAAATACCTTATTAAAAGTGATGGTGAGCAGAAAGCCCAATCCATAACCTTGCAACAGTTAAATGAACTAGCACTTATTTCTTGCTCAGTTGGGAATGAAACATATAGTTACGCCCCTAGCCTAGACAGCCTTTTTTATAGAAAATTTCCACATGAGTTTGTTCCTTCGGAAAAAACAGGTGAGGTAAAAAATAGAGTGGGGAACAGAGTAGAGTTTGAGGAGGAATTAAAAAAATTAACTCATAAAATCAGCTACTGGAGCTTCTTATGGGATGATAAGTCCGAGCGCTATTTCCGGTTTGCGAGTCGGGCCATTGATTTTGATCCCGATGGTTGGGCTACAGGCTTTGAAATATTCCTTATCGCTTATTCCGAAGACTTGGAATTAATTGGAGAAACTCGAGTAAATGGGTTATCCAGGATTCCTTTCGGTGCCTTCTTCAGAGACGGAAAGCTCTATTCTAATGTAAATGTTGAAGACGAGCTCGGATTCGCAGTATTCACTTTTAACCTATAAACGCATGAAAAAACAAGCACTGATCATTTTAGCATTATTTTGTTTTTCCTGCGAACGATCCTCAGAGACGGAAAAAGAAGGTCCCACTGGCACCGGGCGTCCTCGTCAATTAATCACCAGTGCAGATGGCAAAACATTTTTCTTGGGTTTTACTGATGTAAGGGAGTTCGATTCACAATTGAAGCATATGAAATCCTATAAAATCCAGGTTAGAAAATTTGAGGGATTGCAGGTCGACCAGTCGTTGACTTTGAGTAGTTGGTGGCAACCCGGCCTTTATAGTGTACACTGTTAACTTCTGAACCCATGAAAAATCTACTTACTATTTCCATTCTGGCATTTCTTACATCCTGTGGAGGAAAAGTCTCAGATTCTTCTGTAAATATTCTGGAAGAATTGAGCTATACCATTGATACCGTTATGGTGAATTCTGGAGAAGATTTTTTGAATCTGTCCGGCGGATTAGGAGAATATGGGCTCAGCCGGGACAAGACCCGGCTATTCTTTTTTGAGAGCAAACCACCCAAACTAGTCGAAGTGGATTTGGAGAAAATGAAAGTTCTGAAAAAAACTGAATTTGAAGTAGAAGGACCTGACGGTATGGGATCTTATGTATCTAAAATGGAAATAGGCCCTAATGGAAATCTTTTTTTGAATAGCTATGTGACCACTGGGATTTTTAACCAGAACGGCAATAAAATCCAAGACCTGAAATTTGTTCCCTCTGGTATCGATACCGCCCTAGCTCAAAACTATAGAGCTCTCTATTTCAGAGCAGTATATGATTTCGAAAACCGAAAAATTTTCACCCAACCGACTTTTCAAGATGCCGGAGAGTATAGTTTATTCATTCTCAACCCAGAAACCCAATCCGCCCGATCTCTGCCTATACCAAAAATGAAAATAGTTGATGATTACAGTGGCACCCTTCTCTCTGAATCCGGAATGATTTCCTTTTACGGCGTAGGGGCTTACTTTACATTTTTCCCCGGAGAATTATTCGTGACTACCAGTGCTATGAGTGGCATTTATCGATACAACACCCAAACAGAAAAGCTAGAATTCATTGATATCCAGCATAAAACTGTTCCCAATAAGATGGATTTCGAACTTATTAAAAACCCTACGGAAGTAGCTCAAATAAGTGAAAATCAAACTAAAATATTTGAACATATCAATTATTGGGAGCTAATGTGGGACGATTCCCGAAAAATGTACTTTCGGTTTGGTGTAAAAACCTTCGAAGGTGAATTCAAAGATGATCCCTACACCCTTGAACCTTACCTTTTTGCTTACGACAAAGACTTCAATGTGCTCGGTGAAACCAAGGTGGAGAGATTAACATCTGTACCAAGTTCTTCCTTCTTCAAAGACGGCAAGCTCTACTCCTATGTCAATATAGAGGACGAGCTGGGCTTTGCGGTATTCACTTTTAACTTTTAAACCAATGAAAAAACTACTCACAATTTCTTTTCTTACGCTACTTTCCGCCTGCGGTGGTAAAGAATCCGAATCTACCAATCAGAAAAATATTCTGGAAAACCTGACTTTTTCTATAGATACAGTGGTAGTCGATGCTGGAGAGGATTTCTTTAACATCAACTATGGGCTTGGCACCAGAGGGTTAAATGAGGATAAAAGTCTTTTAATGTTTTTTGAAAATGATCCGAAAAAATTGGTGCAAGTGGATTTGAATCAATTGAAACTGGTCAAAAAAACTGACTTTGAAATAGAAGGACCTAATGGTATTGGTTCTTACTTGACAGGATTCGAGGTAGGTCCCAGAGATCAATTGTTTATGCAAAGTTATACTACAATGGGTCTATTTAATACGGAAGGAAAAAAAACAGAGGACCTAATAATAATTCCAGAAGGCATTGAACCAGAATTGGCAAAAGACTACACCGCGCTTTTCGGAGGCGCCATCTATGATTTTTATACTCAAAAAATTTATACTCAGCCATCCTTTGAAAAAGCTGGTGAATATGGGCTATTTGTTATTAACCCGAAGTCCAAGGAAGCTCAGGTTATACCTATCCCGGAGATGAAGTTAATAGACGATCTCAGCGGCACATTTGAGACTAAATCAGGTGAGTACACAACCTTCTTTTATTTTGGAGTGTCCAGATATACAACTTCTTTACCCGGTAGGCTGATTTTATCTGGCAGCCCCATGAGTGGACTGTACCTCTTTGATAAGAAGGCAAATACGATAGAATTTAAGAATATTCTGCATCAAACTGTCCCGAATGTAATGCAGGTGGATTTGGTCAAAAATCCCACTGATGAAGCCACTGTCAAAGAAAACCGCAGAAAACTCAATGCACAGTTGAATTACCAAGAAATTCTGTGGGATGAAAGCCGGGAATTGTATTGGCGCTTCGGAAAAAAGACCTTTGAGGGAAAGGAAAAAGGAGATCCCAGCACCTATGAATTCTACCTCTTCGCTTACGACAAGGACTTCAATGTGCTGGGAGAGACCAAACTAGACGAATTAGAAACTGAGCCGAGATCCTATTTTTTCAAAGAAGGCAAGCTCTACTCCTATGTCAATGTCGAAGACAAGTTGGGCTTCGCAGTATTCACTTTTAACTTTTAAAAATATGAGAAAATTACTTACGATTTCAATCCTCATTTTACTAGCTGCCTGCAGTGGTAAAGAATCCGAATCTACTGATAAGAAAAATATTCTGGAAAACTTGACTTTCTCCGTGGATACGGTTCTGATAGATCCGGGAGATGAGTTGATTGATCTGAGATTTGGAATCATCAAATCGGATATTTCGAGTGATCAAAAATACCTTTATCATATTCAACCTTCGTCCTCAGTTTTTTCTGTAATAGATCTGGATCAGTTGAAGTTGGTATCCCAGCAAACTCTCCCCAAGGAAGGTCCGGATGCTGTACCCAATATGCCGCAAACGCTGAAAGTTTTAAATGAACAGGAAATATTTATTCATGGCTTCGAAGTAACGGGTGCATATAGTATTGAAGGTGAAAAATTAAGGGACCTAAGAATCTCTATCGATGGGTATGAAGATACGGACAGGATCAGTGAGTACTCCATCTCATATTCTCTCACACCTTCATTTAAAAATCAAAAGCTTTATTCTTTGCCAGTCAATGACTCCTCAAAGGTTACCAGCTTTGCTGTCGGCTCTTTAGTAGATTTGAAGGGGAAGGTTATCTCTTTACCGGAGTTTGAGCCTCTAGCAAAATTCTCTCTTATTTATAAAGATGGCAATTCCTATTCTGGGGCGAATGCCGGAAGTATAGTTCTTTATGTAGAGGACGGAAGAACAATTATTCATTCCTATGCTACCAACAGTTTATACATCTACCTGCCGGAGACTGATTCATTAGCCTTCAAATCATACCAGTTTGAATTGACACCTAACTCCAAAAAAATTCCAGCCAGCAATGAATTCTCCTCTATGGAGGAATTTAGAAAAGTTGCCAAAGAAACCAGCGAGGACATCTCTTTTGGGAAGATTTTTAAAGATGAAAAATCCAATCAATACTACAGATTTGGCTCAATTGTAAAACAAAAATCCTCGGAGGATGAAAAAACAAAAAGTGATGTTTATTTATTCGCCTTTGACAAAGACCTTAATCTTATTGGTGAAAAATCACTTCCAACTCTAAGTTCCCAACCCTATGACGCATTCTTTAAAGACGGCAAGCTCTGGGCTTATGTCAATGTAGAAGACGAGCTGGGCTTTGCGGTATTCACTTTTGATTTTTAAGATATTATGAAAAGGTTACTCCCATTTATCATAGTTATCATTCTCACCTCCTGCGCGCAAAAAAGCAGCTCTGAAAAAGTCAACTCCAATAATCTGAAATTCACCGTAGAAATAGACACTGTTCAGGTAGATCCAGGTGATGAACATTTTATCTATCTGACGAACTATCTTAACACAGCTGCAGTCAGTTCCGACAAAAAGACACTATATAACTTCAATGCAAGGGTTCCAGAGCTGGAGGTAATAGATCTTGATAGCTTGAGCCTCAAAGAAGTCATCAAACTCGAAAATGAAGGTCCTACAGGAATTGATGCTGTCAATTCCTATATACCGATGATGGATATCTCGGACAATGGAGATCTATACCTGAATGCCTGGAACTACTTAATCAAATTAAATTCCGCTAGAGACCAAGTAAGTAAGTATTGGTTTACACCAGATTCTCTGAAAGGTGAACCCTTATTAGAACTGGAAAAAGTATTTCCAGAAGGATTTATGTCCGAGGACGGTGATTTCTTTTACAGCAGCTACGGATTACTGAACAACAAAGGCCCCAAAAGCGGTTTAGCGATAATTAACCTCCGCACAAGAGAATTGAAAAAGATCCCTTTGGATTTATATGAAAGAATCGAAGATCTATCCATTGTTTTCAGTCCGAATGAAAATTCAAAAATATCACTTACAGAAGGTGTTCTGTTTCTACCATATAAGAACAAAATAATTGCTTCTACCACCGCATTTAATGAAATCTATTTGATAGATCTCACTGATGGTTCTATAGAGAAAAGGCAATTTCAGTCCACCCTGACCGCCGATGCCAAGAAAGGTGACTATCAGAAAAAAGCCAATTCCGAAGAAGAACTATCAGAACTTAACCTGGGTAGGATGAAGGAAGTGAATTTTCACAAACTCCACTTCGATGATCAAAACGAAAAATTCTGGAGATTCAGTTCAGAACTAGATCGGATGATTGGCGATTCGGCAGCTTTTAAGTATGTGCTGACCATTTTTGACAAGGATCTCAACCAGCTTCACGAGGAAAAGGTGGACTATTCCGAAACGGGCTCGCTCACCTTCTTCAAAGACGGAACACTATACTCTTACATCAACCTCGAGGATGAGCTTGGCTTCATCCGCATCAAACCAAGCTATGAATAAAACCCTGCTTCTATTTCTGCTTCTTCTGGCAGTATCAGTCAGCTGTGCTTCAAAAGAAAGTGCGGAAAATACAGCAGCAACTAATTCCATTGAATTCTCCTATGAGGTGGACACCGTTATGGTAGATGCGGGGGATGAATTTATCTATGTTAATAGGAAACTTTCCAGCTCTGGTCTTTCACCAGATGGGAAATACCTCTACAGTTTCAAATCCGGTTCAAATGATCCGGGGTAGAGGTTATTGATCTGGACAACCTGAAATTTAAAGAAGCCGTAAAGCTGGAAAAAGAAGGCCCAAATGGTGTAGGCGGTGGATACATATCTTCGATTCAAGTTTTAGATAATGGAAACATTATGCTGTACGATTTCAATAAAATTATTGAAATCACTCCAAAAGGGGAATTGGTTGAAAAATATAATTTTGACTCCAAGAATGTAACTGGCTATGATCTAGGTGAAATAAGCAGACTAAATCATCGTGGATTGTTTACTGGTGATGGCAAAACATATGTAGCACCAATTTCCAGAAATAGGTACCCTGCTTCTTCTAAAGGCTTAGGGATTTTAGATGTAGCAACTAAGGAACTTGAATTCGTTCCCCTAGATATGTTCGCCAACTTGGACAAATTTCAGATTACTCTAGAAATGGAAGGAGGAGGAACGATGTCCACCGGAGAAAGTTTCTTTCCACAATTTATTGAAAGGCAATTGCTTGTTAGCAATACAGCATTCAATGAAGTCTATATCTATGATATACAATCCGATAGTTTGACGCATCATACATTCACTTCCAAACTCACGGACAATGAACGAATTCTTAATTTCCCTATCAGTGTAACAACTAGAGACGCGTTATTTGAGGCTTCAGGGGACAAGAATAAACAAATACAATTTGGTCCAGTCATTTCACAACCTGACAAAAGCCTATACTGGAGATTTAGTAGTGAAGGGAAAGATAATGGTGACGATACATTCTCTAATGATTATTACCTCACATTTTTTGATTTAGAGTTCAATATGCTAAAAGAACAGGAAGTTGAGAATTACCACAATTCATCCCGGCCATTCTTTAAAGACGGAATACTCTATAATTTCCTGAATATAGATGATGAACTAGCCTTTGTCAGACTCCATCCAAAATTCGAAGAAGAGTAACTTCTGACCCCACTAAAGCTGATGAACATCCGTAATTAGTTGGCATTCTGGAAATTTGACCTTACTTTTTAGAATATAAAATCGAGCATGACTCAAGCGTCACACACTGGGATGATTATAATGCATGCGAGATTCCATATGGCCTTTAAAAGACAAATTATAATCATATGAAATTATTCTGGGCCGTAAGTGGGTTTCTATTACTTTTCTCCTGTAGGAAAAAACCTGTAGATGTTCAACTTGCTACTGCCCACGTCATGCCAGATTTTAATTATGTACTGGACACTGTGTATATTGACACAGGGGAAGAGAAGGTTTATCTGGATATGGATCTTAACATGTCTGATTATGCTGTAAATGAAGGTCGTCTGTACAACCTTACTCCAGAATCCGGTCGCGTGGAGGTAATCAATATGGAAAGTCTAATCCTCGATAGTGTAATCTATTACAAGATGCGGGGACCAAACAGTGTCAAGCAGTATTTTCCCTTCGGAATCAAGAAAACACTACTTGGCGACACCTTTTTCAAAGAACATCGAGTGATCCATAGACTGAATCCTGATGGTAAAAAAACCGACTCCTATGAGCTTAATAACAGGCAGCTATCAGGTGACCGCCTCCCCTTTGACACAGAGATAGATGGCCTGGGAGAGATCTCCACGGATGGCTCTTATCTGGCTAGTTTCTATGGCAACTTTAAAATCGGGGGAAATGTACTGGGAATCGCAAAGGTAAATCTGCTGGATAAAACCCTAAAGTTAGTTCCCATAGATTTTTGGGATCAACTGAAAGAATATACCATCACGGTAGATTATGATATCGGAAAAAGAAACAGTTCTCCTGAACTGAAATTCCTGCTTTTAAATGGTCCCGATATCATTCTATCTACCTCTGCGAGCAATGAATTGTGGTATTATGATGCTGAAAGTGACTCTGTGATCCATAAGCAATATCACAGCCAGTTCACTGCCGATCAGAAATCCGGAAAATATCGAAAAGACATCACTAACCAGCGCCTGTATATGTACTGGGTCAAGCGCAAAAATGATGAGGTAGTATTTGGTCCTCTGGTCAAAGATCATCAAGCCCAGAACTTCTACCGCTACAGTCGCGAACTGGACAAAAGCGATCCCCAGAAAACGAAGTATATACATGTATTAACAGTTTTTGATGAGAAGCTCGATCAGATCCATGAACAAAAGCTGCACAACAGTATTCCGATTATGGGCAAATACTTCGAAGGAAAGACTTTTGTACATGATGGATCGATCTATTCATTTTTGAAAAAAGAAAATCAACTGGCTTTTATCAGGCTGAAGCCAAATTTCGATAATGATTAGATACCTCGTATTCGCCCTTGGATTTATCCAGTTAAGCTGTAATCCAGAGAAAAATGGCGAGCAATCGAAATCTTATGATTTCTCCTATACAGTAGACACTGTTCACATCGATGCGAAAAAGCACTTGTTTTTCCTAGGCTATGGACTAGCACAACCTAAACTTTCCCACGATGAACGTTTTCTCCACTTCTACGACAACATTGCCCATGCTATTGAAAAAGTAGACCTTGTCAATGAGGAGTATATTTCTACCATTGATCTTGATAAAGAGGGACCAAAGGGAATAACACGGGTTCAGGATTATGTTCCCACAGCCAATCAAACACTCTTTTTCCTAGCATCCAGAAACTTCGTGAAACTTGATGAAAGTGGAGAACTGATTTACTTTTCAGCGAACGTTGATAACCTTTTTGATATAGCTGATGAAAAAAAAATCTTCCAGGCATTACGCATTTCTCCTGATCAAAGCTACTTGTTTGGATTGACCAGTACTTTTGAGCAAGAGCAGATGCTAGGCTGGTTTGATATGGATGACTCAATCTATCATGAAGTTTCCATAGACAGCATGAGATATAGGGAAGATTTAATTGTCCGAATAAATGGGGGAGAAATGAGAAGTCTAATAGATGCGGTTTATTTGAATGATCGTATCACAGTATTTCATAACGATGGGATTGATTTATACACACTTGATCCGATATCTGAGGAATCGACCTTCTTTGATTATGATCTGAAGCTGGTAGAAAAAAGAAAGCCTGGAAACTACCCAAAAAATGTAGCGTCAGGTACCGAAAGTTCTAAACTAATGTTTAATCAGCGAGAGAAAGAAATCAGCTTTCGATCTATTGTCTATGATGTTACCAATAAGCTTTATTATAGGGTCGCCACCAAATGGACAGAAAGCCAAAACATCAAAGATATCCCCCATCAATACTTATTCATTTTTGATCAGGAGCTTAAGCTGCTTCATGAGGAAGACCTATCAAACTTTCAGGGGAAAATTTTCGATTATTTCGTCAGCAATGGAAAATTGTGGGTACACAATCGTGAAACGGAAGAACTGGAGTTTTTTGTGTTTGACTTTAAAAGAAATTTCTAAGCCTAAATTTTCTTTGTTTTTACCTTTCCCGCCGATGCTCTTTTCTCATTAACGTCCATACTACTATTTGCGATGCACTGCATGAGGTAATGGCCTTTCCCGTTCGTATCATATGAACTGAGGCAGTGCTATTTCCTTTTTGACTGTGAAATGACCTGAACATAAGGATACATTCAATCCCATATTTTTCGTTTTTTTCTGAACCTTCATCACTATTGGCTGTTTTCAGGTAATGGCTCATTATAAGCAAAAAACCACCCTGCTTCAGCGGATTGAACGACTTCACCCCTATGAAATGCTCCTCTATCTGGGGATGGTAAGCAGCGGGATTATCTTTCTGTTCCTGGCCTTTGCTTTTCTGTTTTCCTCCCGAAATCTTCTTGTCGGAATGAATCAGACAGTGCCCATTGCCTTTCTCATTTCCACTTTTTTGTTGGTGGTCAGTGGATTTTCTGCCACTGCTATCAGACTTGCTTTCCAGGAAGAAAACACAGAAAAAATGCTTGGATCACTCAGAAACACGGTTATACTCGGCCTGGTTTTTACTGTCTTGCAGGTTATCGGCTGGTATGAATTGAAAACAAAAGGAATAGAATTCACCGGCATTCCGAGCGGCAGCTTTCTATACGTGTTGAGCGGAATTCACATTTTCCACCTCATGGGGGCGATGATTTTTGGGGTGATTCTCTACTTCCAACTCTCCAGAAGCAGAAAAGACGAAGTTAAAAAGCTCATCGTCCTAACCAATCCATTTGAAAAAATGCGCGTTCGCCTGTTCACCTTCTATTGGCATTATATGGACGGTATATGGCTTATCCTCTTTCTTTTATTTGTTCTTAGCTTCTAAAAAATGAAAATCAACTTTTCCACTAAGGTCAATCAAGACTATATTTCCGTGAAAAATGGTTTTGATGAGGCTCTTTTCACTAAACTGAGTCCGCCATTTCCGCCCGTGAAAATAGTCCGGTTTGACGGATCAGAAACCGGGGATTTAGTATCGCTGGAATTGAATTTTTTGCTTTTCAGGCAGCGTTGGACCAGTGAAATCACCGAAAATAAATCTTCTGAGAAGGAATTTTCCTTTATCGATGAGGGTATAGAATTGCCCTTTTTTCTCAAAAGATGGAAACATAGGCATAGGATTATCAAATCAGGAACTCACACAATTATCGGAGATGAGATTGAATTTGAGGCCTCTTCGGGACTTTTAAACCTTTTGCTTTATCCGGCCTTTTACCTACAGTTTGCGTACAGAAAGCCTATTTATAAAAAGGTCTTTGCTTAAAATTCCTGAAGATTTTCACAATTTTCTATTTCACAATCCCCATACAAAACAAGTGAATGGCTTGTAATGGAGGATCTGAACGATTTGCCTGTTTCTTCCTTAATCTCATTGATTTTGGGATCGGAAAATTCTCTGATTTTACGGCATTGATTACACACGTGGTGATCATGATGCTTGTAAGTGAGCGCTTGTTCGTATAGGGCTACCTTATCTTTAAACTGGTGTTTTACGGCCAAACCGCTCTCCACCAATAAGTCTAGCGTATTGTAAATAGTGGCGCGGCTAATCGTATATCCCTTATTTCTCATGCTCAGGAAGAGCCCTTCCACATCCATATGCTCGTCTTCCGGAAGAGAATAAAGTTCGTCTATTACTGAAAATCTTTCAGGGGTTTTCCTACTTCCTTGCTTGGTGAGGAAATTTTCAAAGATTTTTTTAGCCTTTTCTATGAGGGCCTTGTCTGCCATGGGTTCAAACTAATTTGAATTAAAGATGAGTCATAATCCATTTTTTGGCAAACCTAAACGTGTAATCCCTGTAATTTGGTTTCAATCTAATTAAAACTTGAGTCCTGATTTCCCTAAACAGAAAAAAACAAAGACACTGGTTTTTGGCATACATGCTTCTAAATTTCGTAAAACAAAGTAACTTATTTGTGAGATCTGGATTTTCATTAATTTATGAATATACGATTACTGCTATTACTTCTACTACTTCTGGTTACACGGATTCCGTGTCTTGCCCAAGTACCCGGATTCTTTATGAAAGAAGAGCAGCGTAAAGTTAGTATCCCTTTCCAATCGTCTAATAGTCTGATCATCATTCCAGTCTCGATCAATGACAACATAGCAATAAACTTCCTGGTAGATACCGGTGTACGGTCAAATATTCTGTTCAGCAAAAAACTTGGAGATGCGCTGGGATTAGAATATACACGCAGATTAAAACTCGTAGGTGCAGATGGTACGGATGATTTAATGGCCTCCGTCTCTCCTATAAATCACTTTGATCTAGGACCGATAGAAGGTATATTCCAGAGTTTACTAGTACTGGAGCAGGAATTTCTAGAGCTGGAATCAGTCACAGGCGTTCCAATTTATGGGATTTTGGGATATGAGTTTTTCAAATACAATCCTGTGAAAATCAATTACGATGAAGGTAAAATAACTTTCTACAAATCTAGTGCACTGAAGTGGCCCCAGCTTCTCTACAGAAAACTAGACATGACCATCTACGATAACAAGCCGTACATCAATGCCGCAGTAAAGCAAAAAGACGGTACGCACATTTACCCTAAACTGCTAATCGATACTGGCGCCAATCACGGCCTACTTCTTAATCGGGAGACCACAGAGAAGATCACCATGCCACCGCTATTTATTGAATCAGCGTTAGGCCAGAGTCTGGGAGGAGTATTGTATGGATACATCGGCCGGGTGGATTATATGAAGCTTGCAAATTTCAAATTGGATGAGGTACTCACCTCCTATCCCGATGAAACCCCTTTCAGCTATGTCATCAAGGATTCCGGACGATTTGGTAGCCTGGGAGCAGAAGTATTGGGGAGAACACGGCTTATTTTTGATTACCCGAGAAATAGACTTTGGGTGCGAAAAGCTGAAAATTTTTACGCACCATTTGAGTACGATATGAGTGGAATGTCTTTAAAGAAAATTCCAAATGATGACAATAGGATCTATGTATCGGATCTTCGTCCAGGATCACCTGCGCACCGTGCAGGAATCCAAGCTTTTGATGAAATTTTATCGATAAATAAAGTGCCCACATTTATATGGGAATTAGCCGAGATCAATAAGCTGCTCAGATCCGAGCCCAATAAGGAGGTTGAAGTGGAAATCCGTAGGTACGAAGGAGATGATCTCAACAAATGGACAGATCATACGTTCACTTTCACTCTACAAAAGCAGATTTAGGCGCCATTTGGGCTGTATTAAGATAAAAGCGGTAATTTTGAGTGAAGAGAGGAAAATAATCAAACCTCTACCTGTTAAATACGTGAGTAATCAAGTTGTAAAAATCAATTCGTAAAACATGAAAAAATTCTTAATTCCTATTGGTATCCTTCTGGTGCTCGGTATTTTTATTTATACCAAGGCAGTAGGAACGTATAATACTTTCGTCCAAAAAGAAGAAGTGATCAATGGCCAATGGGCTGAGGTGGAGACACAATACCAGCGTCGATCTGACCTGATTCCCAATCTGGTAAACACGGTAAAGGGGTATGCAGAATTTGAGCAAGAGACATTGACCGGTGTTATTGAGGCAAGGGCAAAAGCTACCTCTGTTAATGTGGATGCCTCAAATCTTACGCCTGAGAAGCTGGCAGAATTCCAAGGGGCCCAGGATCAACTATCCGGTGCTTTAGGAAGATTATTGGTAAGTGTGGAGCGCTATCCCGAATTAAAAGCCAACCAAAACTTCCTGGAACTACAGGCTCAGCTGGAAGGTACCGAAAATAGAATCGCTGTAGCCAGACGTAATTTCAATCAGTCAGTACAGGATTACAACTCGAATCTTCGGACTTTCCCGAACAACATCTTTGCGGGATGGTACGGCTTTGAACAGAAAGGTTATTTCGAAGCATCCGAAGGATCCGAAAATGCACCCGCTGTTCAGTTTTAATACAAATCATCATGGCTGAGAAATTATTCTCAACAGCAGACCGGGAAGCTATAGTTAATGCGATCCGGTCTGCTGAAGTTTCCACCTCTGGAGAAATCCAAGTTCACATAGAAAGTCGTTGCAAAGGCGAGGTTCTCGATCGTGCTGTGCGGGTGTTTGACACCCTCAAAATGCATCAAACCAAGGATCGGAATGGCGTTTTATTCTATCTTGCCGTAGTCGATAAACGCTTTGCGATTTTAGGCGACAAAGGCATCAATGAAATGGTTCCGGACGATTTCTGGGAAAAAATAAAAGAACACATGACCGCCTTATTCAAGCAGGGTCAATTTACACAAGGTCTGATCGACGGCATCAATATGGCCGGAGAGCAACTAGGAGCGCATTTCCCTTATCAGGGTGATTCAGACATAAACGAGCTTCCTGATGATATTTCTTTTGGGTCATAAGATCCGTCCCCTTTTATTCATTTTATTGTTTTTCCCACTTGGCCTTCAGGCTCAGGATTTCCCTCCTGCACCCAATCCGCCCAAGTTGGTGAATGATTTTACCAATACACTTTCATCGGCAGAAGTGTCTCAACTGGAAAGCAAACTGGTTGCTTACAACGATAGCACTTCTACCCAGATAGCCATCGTGATAATGCGGTCAGTAGGTCAGTATGACATTTCTGATTATGCTTTTCGCCTAGGCCAATCTTGGGGAATCGGAGGTGGAGAAAATGACAATGGAATCTTGATTCTGGCCGCAATGGATGACCGCAAGGTGTTTATCGCAACCGGTTATGGCATGGAAGGAGCAGTTCCTGACGCGTTGGCCAAGCGTATTGTAGAAAATTTGATACTTCCCAATTTCCGAAAGGAAGCTTATTATGAAGGTCTTAATGAGGCTACAGATATGATTTTCAAGCTCGCGTCCGGTGAATACAAAGCCGAGGATTTAGAATCCAAAGGCAATAGTGGAGGAGCAATCTTCATGATCCTGTTCTTAATTTTCATATTTGTGATTCTTCCTCTTTTGAGAAATCGAAATGACAATAACAACCACATGGGTGGCCGGGGCGGAGGAGTAGATCTCTGGACTACAATTATGCTGGCAGGTATGTTAGGCGGCGGTGGCAGATCTTCCGGTGGCGGCTTCGGCGGTGGTGGGTTTGGTGGAGGAAGCGGAGGCGGAGGCTTTGGAGGTTTCGGAGGAGGCGGCTTCGGCGGCGGTGGAGCTGGAGGTAGCTGGTAAATAAGTTGGACGCTAAGTGAAGACCCGCCCCACCCAGAAAGGGCAAAGTATCTAAACTACTAGCTTTGGAGTAATCCTATTTGAATTTTCCATTAGGAAAGTAATCAGCAAATGGCTTTCTCATAAGTAATTGACCGCAGAAAGAGCTCGCTTTTTGAAGATAATACAAGAACGAAGGCTTAAGAATTAAAAACGCTTTGATTAGCGTTTTTTTTTGCGCGAAAAATACCAGAGCTTCATTAATCGAAATGAATTGAGCTCCTAAAAGCGAAATCCAGCAAATAAATACGTAGAAAAATAAGTATTTATACGTAATTTTTTATAAGTTTAGCCAAGATTCCATACCAACATGATTTCAGTATCTGAAGCCTTAGATTTAATTAAAACCAATACTGGTCAGCTACCAACCGTAAAAATGTCTCTCAGGGATTCTTATGGATGTTTTCTGGCGGAAGAAGTTATGGCTCCGATTAGTTTGCCCTCATTCCGGCAATCTGCCATGGATGGGTATGCATTCCGAAGTGGAAAAATCACTGAGCTGGAAGTCATCGGAGAATGCAAGGCAGGGGATGCATTAGAGTTTGAACTTGGAGAAAATCAAGCCGTTCGAATTTTCACTGGTGCCCGTGTACCCGATCAAGCCGATACAGTCATCATGCAAGAACATGTGGAAGTGGATGGATGTAAAATAACTGTTCACCAACTACCGGAAAAACATTCAAATGTACGGGAAGTCGGAGAGCAAATACAGGCGGGTGAGCAAGTATTGCCTGCCGGAACAAGGGTCAATGAATCCATTATTGGCTTTTTAGCCAGTTTTGGGATCACTGAGGTTTTAGTCTTTAACAAACCCAAAATTACGCTTATCGTAACGGGAAATGAGCTTCAGGAGGCCGGAAGTCAACTGAAGCCCGGATGCATTTACGAAAGCAATGCGATCATGCTGGAATCTGCGCTGAAGTCACGAGGATTCGATTCAGTGCAGATTTTAAAAGTTGCCGATGATCTGGAGGCAACCAAGAAATCTGTTGCGCTTGGTCTTGAGGCTGATGTTCTGCTACTCTCTGGCGGTATATCTGTAGGTGACTACGACTTCGTCAATGAAGCATTGCAGGCCAATGGGGTTCAAGAGATTTTTTACAAAGTGAATCAAAAGCCAGGTAAACCCCTTTGGTTTGGAAAAAAGCAGGATAAGCTAGTTTTTGCACTTCCCGGAAATCCAGCATCTTCGTTGACTTGCTTTCTGATTTATGCACTTTCAGCCTTGAAAATCATGTCAGGCAATCCAGATGTTGACTTGAACTTCCAGACAGGAGTTCTGAAGCACCCCACATTTAACAAGTTTGGAAAGACGCTCTTCATCCTCGGAACAGAGACAAACGGAGAAGTTGAAATTTACCCCAAGCAAGCCTCTAGCATGTTGATTTCTTATGCTTTGGGAAATGCCCTGGTTTTGATTCCGGAGGATTTGGAAGTCTTAAATGCAGGTGAATCTGTTCAATTCTTGGCTGTAAACAGAAACTAAGATGATTGATTTTCAGGATCCTGTTTTCATAATTGTGTTTTCTGCGATCCTCGCTGTGGTTGCTTTTATGTATGCCAGCGTAGGACATGGAGGAGCCAGCGGCTACCTCGCGATGATGGCTCTGGCTGGAATTCCGCTGTTGGTGATGAAACCTACAGCATTGATCTTAAATATTTTCGTGGCCGGGATTTCCTTTATATTCTTTCGTCAAGCCAAGCATTTTCGCTGGAAACTCTTTTATCCATTTGCCATTACATCTATCCCGGCAGCTTTTGCCGGAGGCATGATCACGATCAATGCCACGCTGTACAAGCAGATCCTTGGCGTATTCCTTCTGATTGCGATTTTGAGGATTTTAGGAGTTTTTGGCAAAACAAATCCAGACCGGAATGAACCAGTGAATACGACTTTAGCTCTGTTAATCGGTTTGGGAATAGGTTTTTTCTCAGGGATGATCGGAATAGGTGGTGGTATTATTCTCAGCCCCGTGATATTGTTGCTCCGGTGGGGAAACATGAAGGAAGCCGCGGCAGTTTCGGCCCTATTCATCTGGGTCAACTCAGTTTCCGGAGCCTTGGGTTTTGTGCTCGGCGGGGGTGAGATCCCCATGGAGGCCAGTTATTTAATTCCAGCGGCGGTAGTCGGCGGTACATTTGGGGCGATATACGGCAGTAAAAAGTTCTCAAATGTGACATTGAAATACATCCTTTCTATCGTGTTATTCATTGCATTTATAAAACTGATGACAGTTTAGTCCATGGAAAATCCAAAGGAAATAACGGCATATGTACTTTGCGGAGGGAAAAGTGTCCGCATGCAAACGGAAAAAGGCTTGGTTCTTTACAAGGGCAAACCGTTTATCCGCTGGATAATTGAGGCGATAATGCCACTTACTTCGAATATCATTTTGGTCACCAGTAATGGTGATTATAGTTTGGTGGGTTTGCCAATGATAGAAGACATCCTTGCAGACAAGGGGCCTGTAGGCGGAATTTATACTGCACTGAGCCACAGCAGATCTGATCGAAATCTGATCCTCAGCTGTGACGTGCCAAAGATCACATCCGATCTGCTCTGGGATCTGAAGCAGGAATCAGAGAAGAAAGAAGCATCAGTAACTTTTCTCAGCGACGGTAAGAATGATTATCCGTTAATCGGTGTTTACAAAAAAGAAGCCCTAGAAACCCTGGTTGACGCCATATCTGCAGATAAATTGAAGCTGTGCCCGTTGGTGAATCTGATGTCTCATCACAAACTTATCATCAATTCGGATCAGAAGTCCCTGGTCCAGAACATCAACAGCAAAGCCGAATTACTCTCACTAAACCTACTGGACCAATGAAAACCATCACAGGAAAATCCCCGAAAGTCACCCTCCTTGGTGCCGGCCCTGGCGATCCGGAGTTGCTTACACTCAAAGCCGTGAATGCGCTATCCAATGCAGATGTTGTTCTTTATGATTCTTTGGTCAATGAGGAAATACTTAAGCATGCCAATCGTGCATTATTGGTTTTTGTAGGTAAAAGAAAGGGAAATCACAGTCATACTCAGGATGAGATTAATGAGCTGATCGTGGGCTACGCGATTGAATTTGGTCATGTGGTTCGCGTGAAAGGTGGAGACCCCTTTGTTTTTGGCAGGGGAAAGGAAGAAGAAATCCATGCCTTGGAACATGGAATAGAGGTAGAAGTGATCCCGGGAATATCTTCAAGTGTAGCAGTTCCGGCATCCGTGGGTATCCCGGTAACAAGCCGCGGGGTGGCCGAAAGTTTTTGGGTAATCACAGGGACGACGAGCGAAAGAGCGCTTTCCAAAGATCTTACCCTGGCAGCCCAATCGTCTGCTACAGTGATCGTACTGATGGGAATGGCCAAACTGAAGGAAATCACGGAAATTTATTCTTCTTTTGGAAAGCAGGATTTGCCGGTAGCCATTATCCAAAATGGAACACAGCCTGAACAAAAGGAAGTGGTGGGAACCATTCAGAATATTCTTGAAATCAGCGAAAACCAAGGAATCGGAGCCCCTGCAGTCCTAGTGATCGGCGAGGTGGTGCACTTGGCAAGGTTGAGAAAACAACTCAAAGAAGACTGGGTTTTGGAGGACGAATTTATTTTCCAAAACCTCAATACTTTGCCATTCAGTAATTAATTCGGGCTATCTGTATTAACTTAAAGCTATGATTACCGTCAACTATTTTGGAAATATCGCAGAAGCGGCACAAAGTGACTCAGAAACTCTTGAATACAATACGTTGAGTTTGGCTGAGCTCTTAGACCTGCTGGATTCGAAATATGCTATTGGAAAATTTCCTTTCCAAGTCGCCGTCAACCGTAAGATCGTCTCAAAGCAACAGATTTTGAGCCTTTCAGATTCTGATGAGATTGCCTTGCTTCCACCATTTGCAGGAGGTTGATATGGAGAGATTCCAGCGACAAATCATCCTTCCGGGAGTCGGAACTGCGGGCCAAAATAAGCTAAAAGCATGTAGCGTATTGGTGATCGGAGCTGGTGGTTTGGGCTGTGCTGTTTTGCCCTATTTGGTTGCTGCCGGGGTAGGAAAAATCGGAATTGTGGATGGGGATCGTGTAGAAGAAAGCAATCTTCATAGACAAGTTTTATATACTGAGAGTTCGATTGGGGTACTGAAAGTAGACGCTGCAAAGCAAACCCTTCAGCAAATGAATTCCACTGCTCAGATTGTGGCAATTCCCGAGTTTTTGTCAGAGGGAAATGTAGAAAGCTTGATTCGCTCCTATGATTTGATCATCGATGCCACAGATAATCTGGAAGTTCGATACACGTTGGATAAGGCTAGCAGCAGCTTTAAAAAGCCTCTGATTTATGGATCTATCTTCAGATTTCAGGGTCAGGTTTCGGTGTTCAATTATAAGGGAGGCCCTTCATATAGCAGTCTTTTCCCAAAGGAAGAGAAGGCTGTTTTGAACTGTGAGGAAGCTGGGGTGTTGGGAACAACAGTAGGTATTATCGGAATGCTCCAGGCAAATGAAGCGCTAAAAATCATTCTGGGAATTGGAGAAGTGCTTTCAGGGAGACTCCTGATTTATAATATGCTCACTAACGACCAGCAGATTTTCGAATTGGGGGGTCAGTCTGTAGCCCCCTCTTTTAATTCCAGAATTGAAAAAGTGGATTTGATAAATCCTGAGTTGGCTTTTGCGATGAAAGGAATTCTTCTCGATGTAAGAGAGGTCGGCGAGAAACCTGAGATTCCTTCTGGGTTTTGCCATAAACTCCCACTTTCTGAACTAGAAAGTAGATTGGGCGAATTGGACAAGGAGCGTGAAATCACACTATTTTGTCAAGCGGGGGGAAGAGCAATAAAAGCAGGGAAATTGCTGAAAAAGGCAGGTTTCTCTAACGTAAAAGCCATTCGGGGTGGAGCAAGGGATATTTTGAACTTGATAAAAAATGAAATGAGCAAGACAACTTAATTTATCATAGAAGTAATAGAAAAAGTTTTTCAGGAATTTCATATGAATCAGAAATCAACTATATACAAATGAAAAAAGTATTTATTGAAGGAGCGATTTCTTCCGAATTTATAGCTGATTCTATTGCCAAGCATCAAAGCAAGCATAGCATCGGAGCACACAATATTTTCTTGGGTCAAGTTCGGGCAGACCAAGTGGAGGACCAGAAAGTAGTGGCAATTGAATACACTGCATACGAGGAAATGGCTAACGAAAAACTACATGAAATCCGCGAGTCAGCTTTCGAAAAATTTGATTTGACTTGCCTACATATTTACCACAGTCTGGGAACCGTGAAGGTCGGAGAAATCTGTATTTTCGTCTTTGTCTCCTCCAAGCGCAGGAAGCAGGTCTATGAAGCCACAGAGTATCTAGT
The DNA here is from genome assembly GCF_001442615.1 of Algoriphagus resistens. Lineage (GTDB taxonomy): Bacteria > Bacteroidota > Bacteroidia > Cytophagales > Cyclobacteriaceae > Algoriphagus > Algoriphagus resistens. Next base: position 104,144 of record NZ_LMXN01000003.1, read on the forward strand.
CAATCAAGTAAAGGAGCATGTTCCGATCTTCGGCAAGGAGATACTTGACAATGCTGAGCATCAATGGAAAGTAAACAGTTGAAGGAAATTTGTAAATCCGCAATTGCACCAGTAAAAGACTAAAAGCGACTTATACTATGGCAAACATTAGCATTACTGTAACTTCGGTCACCCTTCTTTGGTCTTCCCACCTGAAAAACAAAGAAAATATGGCAACGGGCATGCTTGCAGATAATAAGATAAATAAATGGTAGATATCACACATAAAGTCACTACACTTCGCACCGCAAAAGCCCAGGCGATTGTCCATGTCAGTTCTGCTGAAACTATCGCAGCAGTAGTTGAAAATCGCGTTCCAAAAGGAAATGTATTTGAAATGGCGAAAGTTGCAGGGCTTTTCGCAGTGAAAAACACCCACATCACCATTCCGGATTGTCATCCATTGCCTGTGGAATATACCGCAGTAGCGTATGAGGTAGAAGGGTTGGAAATACGTATTTATATTACAGTAAAAACAGTGTATAAGACAGGAGTGGAAGTGGAAGCAATGCACGGTGCATCGGTAATTGCCCTAACCATGTACGATATGCTCAAACCCATCGACAAGGGAATTTCTATTCGAGAAATCGGTTTGGTTCAGAAAACTGGAGGAAAATCAAGTTTTAAAGATAAAAACCCAGCCCCTATTCAAGCAGCGGTAGTAGTCTGCTCAGACTCCATTTCGAAGGGGATAAAAGAAGATCGCGCAGGAAAAGCAATTGTGGATAAGTTGAAGTCACATGGAGTGCAAGTAAACTCCTATGAGGTCATCCCGGATGAGTTGGAGCTGATACGGGAACGAACTTTTGAACTTACTGAGAAGCATCAATTGGTTATTTTCACAGGTGGAACAGGACTTTCCCAGCGCGATGTTACCCCAGAGGCGTTGGAACCAATTTTGGAGCGGAGAATTCCTGGTGTAGAGGAAGCTATCCGAAGCTATGGACAGAAAATTATGCCTTTTGCAATGCTTTCTAGATCCGTGGCCGGCACTATTGGAGACAGCATAGTTCTGGCTTTGCCGGGGTCTACCAATGGTGCAAAGGAATCAATGGATGCAGTTTTTCCACATTTACTGCACGTATTTAGAATATTAAAAGGAGCCAATCATGAGCCCAGCGAGTAATATACATGAGCTAAAAGACACTTTTGGGCGGATTCACAATTACCTGCGAATCTCCCTGATAGAGAAGTGTAATCTGCGCTGCAAATACTGCATGCCTGCTGATGGAATTCCGCTAAGTCCAAAAGCTTCGCTGATGAATGCAGAGGAAATACTTGAATTTGCCAGAATATTTGTCGGACTGGGTGTGAATAAAATCCGCTTGACTGGTGGCGAACCCCTGCTTCGCAAGGATATTTACGATATCCTCGAAGGGCTCTCCAAGCTTCCCGTGGATCTATCCCTGACAACCAACGGTTTACTAATCGACAGGCATGTGGATAACTTTCTGAAACTGGGAGTCAAAAACATCAACTTCAGTTTGGATACCTTACGGGAAGATCGGTTTTTTGATATTACCCGAAGGACAGGGTTTGCTAAAACGATGGATAATTTCAGACTCCTTCATGATCAGGGATTCAATCTGAAGATCAATACTGTGTTGGTAAAAGGAACTAATGAAGATGAGTTGGTCGATCTGGTGAATCTTACCAAAGACTTCAATGTATCCGTACGGTTTATAGAGTTTATGCCTTTTGACGGCAATAGCTGGGATCGCTCAAAGATGGTTTCTGAGAAAGAAGTACTAGGCCAATTGGGATCTTATTTCGGGACAGAACGAATAAGCTCCCTCCCAAATGAGGAGAATTTCACCGCGCGGAAGTTCAAGATAGTCGGGTATCTAGGTGATTTTGGAATCATCAGTTCAGTAACCAATCCTTTCTGTGGAACCTGCAACCGAATACGGCTCACTGCAAACGGCAGGATAAAAAACTGCCTTTTCTCAAATAAGGAAACAGATTTGCTAACGGCAATGCGTACAGGGGAAGATGTAGAAAAACTGATTTTAGAATCTATCCTGAAGAAAAAAGCCGTGCGCGCAGGAATGGATAGCATGGAAAAATTATCCGATCCAGCACTTCATTCCGATAATCGAAGCATGATTGCGATTGGAGGATAATATTGCATATTTCATCTCCTCTGTTACATTATAAATTACAGGCATTTTACCTTTCCACTTACTCCACATTTGATCATCTGATACAAGTGCTGTCATAAAATGCCCTACATTTACGCGGCTGGTTTTCCCTGGATCAAAAATTGCACTTCTTGTAGGTGAATTGTGCAAAGAATACGCTGACACCTTTGCTTCGTCAATTAAAGTATCTGGTCTGACGACGACCCATTCAATAAACCGATTATTCTGACCTATTTTTATCCTTAAATAGTCTGCCGCTTTTTCATTGTCTTGATGTGGGGGAAGAAATAACCTAACCAATCCTATCACAAGTTTTTGTCCTGTTGAAAGAGGTTCATCTAAATCTCTGTTAGCGTTTCCTGCTGTATTCATTAAAACAAATCTAATGGGCATTTCAAAGGCATTTATTAAAATTGCTTCGCTTATCACGCTTACTGTATCTGCTACAAGCCTTCTGGGTTTACCATAGATTCCCTTCAACGTCAAATTGTGCCCAAGACAAGACACCACAGAATCACAGTCTGCTAATAATTCTGACATCTCCTCCACGGTGATTTCTGTAATATTCCTTTTGATTACTGTCAAATGACCGTCATAACGCCAAGCATCAAAAAAATCACTTGTAGAACGAACGACGACTTTAACACTTCGCCCTGATGCTAAAAGCTGTTCCACCAAAAGTCTTCCTATTGCCCCGCTTGCTCCAACTACTAATGTTTTCATTATATTTAGATTAGGCTAATGGTCTTCTTACTGCCAATTCTCAACCGAAACAAGGATTCATCCATGCACCTGATCCCAAAGCTTCGAAGTCTTATTTCGAAGATATTTCAAAACACAAGATCGTCTGTTGCTCTAAAGCCAATAGGTTTAGATTTACCGGGACTTCACTTTATTGCTTTGCTGTTTCAAGCTCCCTTTGATTTTTTAATGTTAGCCCAAAACCGATGGCCAGAAAAGCAATAAAAATTGGATAGATGACATAAAAAGATGAATGGGCTGATGGAATTGATAAGCCCAAAGTCAAGAATATATGTAGTATGGATGTAATGATCATTCCCACAGTTCCGATGATAAAGAATGGATGTAATTTTCGCATTTTGTTCGAATTTTATGATCAATTTCTCAATGTTGTTAGGATTTTTGTTTGTATCAACTTGATTTTAAGCTTAAAGGATGGGCTTTCCGAAGTCGTCCTCAAAATAAAGATTTTTTTCAATTTTGTTTGTCGTGTTCTTGGTTTTATGCCAATATGAAGGTTTCCATAGGTGATGCCGATCCAGAATAGAACTTCACAAACGCTGTATCAAACATGCTCAAAACCTGATTTTTGTCAATAATGGTATTTTTTTCCTACCACTGAGCATTTTCTAAGTGGATATTCTGGTAGATTTCCACGAATTTTAGAAAATCAAAAAGTTGACGCAAATCCCTAATCGGCAACTCTCACCATGCAAGATCAAGTAAGCGACTATCTTACCCGATTGCTCCAGTCCCAAAGCAATGCCAAAGGCTTGGACTGGCTGGGTAAGCAAACCCAAATAATCAGCACCACTGCTGTTCCCGTCAAGTTATATTTGGCGTTCAGCCAGTCATCCCGATTCTTCAAAAAAGCTAAATTGACCCTCTCCAGGGAGCAGATCGATCAGGCAGATCACCTAACCCCAGGTCTTCAGCCACAGTTTTGGGATGAGTTGCAAACCGCTCGAACAGTGCTTTTACTAAGCTACCAGGCAGAAAAGGAAACTTGGTTTAATACGATTAACCAGCTCTTCGAAACTGCCGATATGTACGAGCACCAGGCACTTTTTGCAGCCTTGCCGGTTTTACCTTTTCAGGAAGATTTGATACCAAGGGCAATTGATGGGCTAAGGACGAATATTTCGTTGGTATTCGATGCGATTGCTTTGAATAATCCTTTTCCTGCAAAATATTTCCCCCAGGCCAATTGGAATCAACTGGTGTTGAAAGCGATCTTTATGCAGCGTCCATTGTATAGAATTAAAGGTTTGGAAGAAAGAAGAAACCCTGCGCTGGCTGCTATAGCGCGTGATTTTGCGCATGAACGCTGGGCAGCAGGAAGAGATGTAATGCCTGAGATCTGGCGATTGGTATCTCCTTTTGTTGATGAAAACTATTTGGCTGATCTAAAGAAAACCTTACAAACACAGGATAATCTTCAGATGAAAGCGGCGCTTTTGGCTTTAAGAGAATCTGCATATCTGCCTGCACAAGAACTCTTGGAGTCTTACCCCAATCAAGTCTCCACATTAGATATGGATACCCTTGCTTGGGAAAGCATTGGTTCAGAATTCCAAAGAACCCGGGTATAATCCCTAATTTTACATTCTCCTACTTTAAATTCAACTACCTATGTATATAGATCCACATATCCACGTCGTATCCCGAACCACCGATGACTATGAAGCCATGCGGAAAGCTGGTATTGTAGCAGTGATTGAACCTGCATTTTGGCTGGGACAGCCACGCACGGAAGTTGGGAGTTTCAAAGATTATTTCAGCACTTTGGTGGGCTGGGAGCGTTTTCGCGCCAGTCAATTTGGGATAGTACATTACTGCACAATGGGTTTGAATTCAAAAGAGGCAAATAACGAAGCGTTGGCTGAGCAGGTGATGGAGCTATTGCCACTGTATGTGGGAAAAGAAGGTGTTGTTGCTATTGGTGAGATCGGTTACGATGATCAGACTGAAGCTGAAGATAAGTTTTACAGGCTGCAGCTGGAGTTGGCCAAGGATGTTGATCTTCCTGTACTTATTCACACGCCACATCGGGATAAAAGAAAAGGCACCATCCGCAGTATGGATGTTTCAGAAGAACATGGTCTTGATCCAAAGATGGTCATCGTTGATCATAACAATGAGGAGACTGTGAAAGAAGTTTTGGAACGTGGTTATTACGCAGGATTTACAATTTATCCACATACCAAAATGGGTTCTGAACGCATGGTAGAAATTGTGAGGCAATATGGTCCAGAGCGCATAATTGTCAATTCCGCCGCGGATTGGGGTATTTCTGATCCTTTGGCTGTGCCAAAAACTGCTGACCTGATGCGCAAATCCGGAATTCCTGAAGAACATATCAAATTAGTAACCTACCAAAATGCGCTTACTGCCTTTGGACAAAGTGGACAAATGGATGAGCAGGACTGGTTAAACGCCGCGCCGTTGGATCAAACCAAAAAAATGAGTGGAAATTCTGTACTCCGGGGCGGCCAAACCCCCAGGGTAGAAGGACCATCTGATATCGTAGAAAATTAATTATGGGCTCTTCCCGTCTTTTCGCCTATATACAACTCACCCGTCCGGCTAATGTAGTCACTGCTATCGCAGATATTTGGGCGGGCTTTGCCATTGCCGGCACATGGACACTACTAGTAGCTGATTGGGGATCAGGCACTCATGAACTTCTAATAAACCTAGGCTGGCTTTCATTGAGTACAATTGGATTGTATGCTGGAGGAGTTGCGTTTAATGATGTTTTTGATGCTGAGCTGGATGCCGTAGAAAGACCCGAAAGACCGATTCCAAGCGGAAGAGTAAGCAGAAAATCTGCTGCTTGGATGTCACTTCTCCTTATACTAATCGGAGTTTTAGCAGCCGCTCAGGTAAATCTGGTCTCTGCCGGTATTGCGCTGGCTGTTGCTTTTCTGGCCGTGCTTTATGATTACTGGGGAAAGCACCAGCATTTCTTGGGTCCGATAAATATGGGACTTTGCCGGACCGGCAATTTACTTCTCGGTATTTCAGTGGTCCCTGAAAGTTTACTCACATTTTGGCCTTTGGGACTACTCCCTTTGATCTACGTGGCTGCCATTACCATGATCAGCCGTGGGGAAGTACATGGCAAAAACAGAATGGCGCTTTACACAGGCTTGTTAATGTATGTGTTTGTGATTGTTACAATTGGAAGCATGCCGATCTTACATAATACTGAGATTTGGGAGGTATTGCCCTTTCTCGCCTTACTCAGCTACATGGTTTTCCCACCTTTGATCAAAGCTATCCGTACACACGATCCAAAATTGATTGGTAAATCAGTCAAAGCTGCCGTTATTTCTCTGATTATTGTCAACTCATCACTTGCAGCTGCATTTGCAGGATGGAAGATTGGAATAATTGTATTATTGTTGCTGCCAATTTCTCTTTGGCTAGCCAAAAAATTTGCTGTTACCTGAGGTAAAATAAACTTATTGGAGTTTGGAATTGTATTATTCCAAACAACAGCGCCTGCAGTCACCTATTTCCTATGAATACCATTATCCAACAAAAGTTTTCCGTACCGTATCAGTACCCCGTATGCTTCACTGAAGATGTCTTTGATCCTGCAAGTGATTTATTTGTAGACCTGTTGGCAAAAGATAGACTGTCCAAAGTGTTGTTTGTTTTAGATGAGGGAGTTTCTCAGGCTCATCCTGGTATTTTGGATCAGATCAAAGTTTACGCCCAGGCGCATACGGATAGGTTTATTTTGGCTTCAGACCCTATCGTGGTACCTGGCGGTGAAGCCAGCAAAAACGATGAAGCGATCTACAAACAAATTGTGGAAGCAACTCATTTGTATGGAATAGACCGCCATTCGTACCTAGCCGTAATTGGTGGGGGAGCAGTAATCGACATGGTTGGTTTCGCCGCCGCGATCTCCCATCGAGGGATTCGTTTGATCCGTATTCCTACTACTGTACTTTCGCAAAATGATTCTGCGGTAGGGGTGAAAAATTCCGTGAACGCCTTCGGAAAAAAGAATTACCTAGGCACATTTACTCCTCCTTATGCTGTTTTAAATGATTTTAATTTCCTAAAAACTCTGGACGATAGGGATTGGAGGTCAGGGATTTCTGAGGCAATCAAGGTGGCACTCATCAAGGATTTGAGCTTTTTCACCTGGATGGAAGCGAATGCTTCTGCCCTTGCAGAACGAGATATGGAACCGATGAAAAAACTGATCATCCGATGCGCACAGATGCATTTGGATCATATTTCAGGCAGTGATCCTTTCGAATTTGGCTCCTCTAGACCTTTGGATTTTGGGCACTGGGCAGCGCACAAATTAGAACATCTGAGCAGATTCCGTATCCGCCATGGCGAGGCGGTGGCTATAGGAATAGTCTTAGACTCTACCTATTCGCATCTAAAGGGATGGATCTCGGCGGAGGACCTGAATAGGATTGTAACACTTTTTAAGCACTTAGGGTTTGAGCTATTTGCGCCAGAGCTGGCCGGAGAAAACCTGATAAAAGGTCTTCAAGAATTCCAAGAGCATCTTGGAGGACAATTAACAATCATGCTTTTGACCAAACTTGGCAAAGGCGAAGAAGTGCATCATATGGATCATGCACTTATATTCAAAGCTGTTGACATGCTAAAAGATTTTCAAAGAAACGGCACTTTAATCAACAGCTAGTTCACCTAAAATCTAGTTCATTTATGGAAATCAAAGGTTTTCAACTCACTTATTGCAGCAATATTCATCCTGGAGAAACCTGGGATGCGACTTTTGAAAACCTGAAAAAGTACATTCCCGAGATTAAAGAACGACTGGGTTCGAACAAAGCATTGGGAATTGGACTTCGTCTGTCAAATGAGGCGAGTTTGATGCTGGAAAATCCATCCAATCTTCAGGAATTCCAACAGTGGCTTGCTGATGAAAATGCTTATGTTTTCACTTTAAATGGGTTTCCTTACGGAGATTTCCACCGGACTACTGTGAAAGACCAGGTTCATTTTCCAGATTGGACTACCACAGATCGCCGGGACTATACAATTCGCTCGTTTCGGATTCTAGCCCAGCTATTACCCGAAGGGCTTGATGGGGGGATTTCCACATCACCCATCTCTTATAGACATTGGTTTAAGAATGAAAGTGACTTAAATGCCGGAATGGAAGTTGCCACCAAGCATTTGCTGGAAGTGGTGACGGTATTGGCCGAAATCAAAAAGCAAACGGGGAAGACCCTCCACCTAGACATTGAGCCGGAACCGGATGGGATTTTGGAGAATTCTGATGAAATGGTCTGGCTTTTTTCTGATTGGCTATTGCCCATAGGAAAACCTTGGCTTGCCGGGAAATTAGATATTTCGCAAGAGCAGGCTGAGGTTCTTTTAAAGGAACACATACAGGTTTGTTATGATGTCTGCCACTTTGCGATAGTCTATGAAAGACCAGAAGATACCTTCGCAAGGTTTGAAAAAGCTGGCATCAAAATCGGTAAGATCCAGATTTCTGCTGCGCTCAAAGCATTGGTTCCAGATTCGCAGGAAGCCCGTGATTTGTTGAAAGTAAATCTTTTAGCCTTTGAAGAATCCACCTACCTACATCAGGTGGTTGCCAAAGCCAAGGACGGCAGCCTGCACTCCTATTCTGATTTACCCGATGCATTGAAAGCTTTGGATTCCACGGAAGAAAAGGAATGGAGAATCCATTTTCACGTCCCCGTTTTTTTGGATAATTACGGTTCGTTGGCATCTACACAGGATCATATTTTAATTGTGCTTAATGAAATTTTAAAAGATCCTTCATTGACTAATCATCTTGAAGTGGAAACATACACATGGGAGGTTTTGCCTGAAAATTCGCGCCTGCCTATAGGCGAGTCCATTGCTCGGGAGCTAGCGTGGGTAATCGAAAAAATGAAATGAAATGAAGAAAACCGTTGTCCTAGATATCGTCGCACTTTCTCCCCGGGTTATTGGAGAGTATACACCTTTCCTGAAAAAGTGGATTGAAAAAGGCAAGCAGGCGGTAATTGAGCCGGTTTTACCAGCCGTGACCTGTGCTGCACAATCCGTATACTTAACTGGAAAAATGCCAGGTGAAAACGGGATTGTTGGCAACGGATGGTACTTTCAAGAAGAATGTGAAATCAAATTTTGGAGACAATCAAACAAGCTGGTACAGTCGCCAAAAGTCTGGGAAATACTTAAAAAAGAAGATCCCACTTTCACTGTTGCCAATATGTTTTGGTGGTACAATATGTATTCCAGCGCTGATTTTGCAGTGACTCCTAGGCCTTTATATCTTGCCGATGGTAGGAAAGAACCCGACTGTCATAGCCAGCCAATGGAATTACGCGACCGTCTTCAGAAGGAATTGGGACAATTTCCACTTTTTTCCTTTTGGGGCCCCAATGCAAGTATCGAATCAAGTAAGTGGATCGCAGAAGCTTCCAAGAAAGTAGACGAATGGCATAATCCAACGCTGAATTTGATCTACATCCCCCATCTGGATTATTCCCTTCAGAAGTATGGAATTGATTTTGAGAAAATCGGAAAGTATCTGAAAGAGGTAGATGAGCTTGCCGAAGACTTGATTTCTTATTTTGAAAAACAGGGCACACAGGTGATTTTGCTCTCTGAATATGCGATTACTTCGGTAAGCAAGCCCGTTCATTTAAACCGCATTTTTAGAAAACAAGGGTGGATCCAGGTGAAAGATGAGCGTGGGCTAGAGACTTTGGACGCAGGAACTTCCAAGGCCTTTGCCGTGGCAGATCATCAAGTGGCACATGTGCATGTTAACGATCCTGCAATTCTGCCCAAGGTAAAAAAGCTTTTGGAAGAGACTCCAGGTGTAGAGTTGGTTCTGGATGAAGAAGGAAAAAAGAAGCACCAAATAAATCATACGCGCTCTGGGGATTTGGTTGTGATGGCGGACAAAGATTCCTGGTTCACCTATTATTTCTGGCTCGATGATGCGAAGGCTCCAGACTATGCCCGTTGTGTGGATATTCACAAAAAGCCTGGCTATGATCCAGTTGAACTTGTTTTGAATCCGGATATTAAAATCCCCATACTTACAGTTGGATCAAAAGTGCTAAAGAAAAAGCTAGGTTTCCGGTACTTGATGGATGTCATTCCGCTGGATGCTACTTTAGTGAAAGGCGCTCACGGTAGATTGAGTGAGGATGACCTGGATAAGCCTCTGTTAGTAGCAAATGAGAATTTAATAAGTCAAAAGACCATGAAGCCCACAGCGGTTTTTGATGTGATTTTAAAAGCTGTGAGAGGAAATTGATTTAAGATTGAAGATTTAAATGGGATCGGATGAAAGTAGCTGGCATACTTATCAAATAATGCTAATTGGCAATTCGTTGAGTCTGTTACCTTTCCAATTTCTATTTTTGACAAAAACTGATTCATGCGCAATCTAACAACACGATATTTATTCCTTCCTTTACTTCTACTTTTTGCTTTCGCCTGCGGCAAAAAGGATGAAAGCTGTGAGCTATCACAGGAAATAATGGATCAAGATCTGTCTGTCACTATCAGCCGATTAGAAAAGGATTTTTTCAATGCAAAATCAACAGAGGAATTCAAATACCTATTTGAAGAACATCCAGAGTTTACCAAAGAATACCTGCAGATGGATCTCTATCCAAACTCCGATTCATTAGCTGCTGAGCTTCTTGCGATCCATCAAGATTCCTCCATGAATGTGTTATATGATTCTGTCAAAGTAGTTTTTAGCGATATTTCAGAAGTAGAAAAAGAACTTGAAAATGCCTTCAAAGCCATAAAATATAACTTCCCCGAATTTCAGGTACCAAAAGTTTACACCTTTGTGTCCGGCTTCAATTCTGATTTGATCGTTACCGATGATTTGATTGTCATAGGACTCGATTATTTTCTACCACCCACACATACATTCCAACCTGAACTTCCTAGATATATGGCCGAGCGATACGATAAGCCATACATCGTTCCGATGATTGTGATGGCTATTTCTGCAAGATATAATCAAACCGATCCATTGGACAATACGCTGCTGGCAGAGATGATTTATTACGGCAAAACCTATCATTTCACCAAAGCGATTTTGCCCTGCACCTCGGATCAATACATCATAGGCTACCCCCCTGAAGCGATTGCTGAGAGCTTTGACAATGAGGAATTAATCTGGTCACATTTTGTGGAAAATGAATTGCTCTATGAGACAAACCCATTTGAAATCAGAAAATACATAGGGGAAGCTCCCTTTACAGATGCGATCAGTACGAAAGCCCCAGGTCGATTGGGGCGCTGGCTCGGATGGAATATCGTGGATGACTATCAATTTAATCTGGATGTCCCTTTGGATATGTTAATGGCTGAGTCAGATGCCAGGAAGATTTTCGGAGAGTCTGGCTATAGGCCAAGGAAGGTAAATGAGTAAAAGCTTAAGTTGGAAGTATCATTGATCAGCTTCCGGAGTTTATCCGCACCTAGATTTATTGAATTAAGGCTCTCAACCTGAAATGAAAAAAAATGTAATCCTCAATAAGATCAGCGAAAATCATCTCCATTTTTAAGATTTTTCGTACTCTTAGTTCCATCCTTCCTGGTCTTCCTAGTAATTAGAAATGGAAATAAAAAAAAGCGAGCCTAGAAATCCAGACTCCCTTTCCTGCTTAAACCAATCCTAATTATTCGGGCAGCATCACTTGATCAATTACATGAATCACACCATTAGTCGCATGGATATTCAACATGCTTGGAACTAAACTGCTTTCGTTTATCATAAGTCCTGGAAGATCCACAGTCAGATTTTTTCCTTCCAAAAGCGTAGGAAGACTTGCTCCATCTCTTAAATCCTGGGAAAAAGCTCTAGCTGGAACGACATGATAAGTAAGCACATCGGTCAGGAGCTCAACATCAATCTCATCTACTCCACTAACACCTAGCGCATCATACAAGTCTTGGAATGCCGCATCTGTTGGCGCGAAAACGGTCAAATCATCATCTGATCCTCCACTTACTGCCTCTACCAAACCGGCTCTTGTAAGCGCAGCTACTAACTGAGTAAATTCTGGGGTAGAAGCGGTAGAACTCTCTACTGCAATTTCAGCTATGCTTTTTGTCGGGGCCGTGATAACATAATCCAATGTATGAATTACACCATTGTTAGCCATCTGATCCACAGCAGTAACCATCGAATTCCCATTAATCCAAACACCTCCGTCAGGATCCACACTTATATAAAACTTTTCACCTGTAAGACTATTCACTGCACCTGCTTCCACCTCTGAAGAAGTGACGTTTCCAGAAACCACATGATAGCTTAAGATATCAGCTAAATCAGCACTTCCAAGTAGTGCCTCAGCTGTTAGACCTTTATCAGAAATGAAATCTCCAAAAGCAGTATTTGTAGGTGCAAAAACGGTAAACGGGCCTGTACCGCTCAAGTCATCATCTAATTCCGCGGCAACTACTGCAGATGCTAAGATGGAGAAGTTTGGATCTTCTCCCAATACTTCAACGATATTATCTGATTCTGGCATCATGTCATCATCCTGGTCATCACATGAGGAGAATACCATTGTAACTAATAGGGCAAGTGATAGCGATAAATATCGCCATGCTTTAATTTTCATTGAATTCATGTTAGTTGGTTTTTGGTTAAGAATTAAGTTGGACTAATGAAACCAGCTAGCATGAAAATGGTTTTAAATATTTTTGCTTTTTTTAAATCATACGATTCATAGCCCCTTATTTATCAATATTTTACACTAAAAACATGGACACATCACCAACTTAAAGTGTGAGGAATTAAGAAGTTGAGAAAGTTCTCTCTTACGGGAAAAAATGCAATAGCTATTTAAGCCGTCAAAATATCCTTTTTGCCTGTAGAATTTTGAGAGCTGCTTTTGGGATCAATTGTGTGGATTAATCGGGAAATCGCAAGCTCTTTGTTAAAATATTGCTCAGCCAACTTCCGCGCGTTATTTCCCATTTTCCCCATTTTATCTGGATAGTTCTCTAGATCTTCCAGTTTCGCAAAAGCTAAATCTATCTTCGACGGTAAGCAAGAAAGGCCCAGTTGATGTGCTTTTACCAAGTCAAATACCCAGCCTTTATGATTGACTAAAATGGCTTTCCCGGCTGCTATCGCATCAAAAAATTTATTGGGACTATTGGTTTTTAATACTGGTAAATGGGCAAAAGAAATCCATGCAAAATCAGCCAAACTGAGTACTTCATTGACTTTCTCTTTGGAGCCAAAAGGAATAAAACGTACATTCAAAAGTGATTTTTGGGAAGCATAATCTTTAAGTTGCGCTTCAAGACTGCCAGTTCCCATAATGAGAAACTGCCAGTTTTTACATTTAGCCATAGCCATGTCAGCAAGATTCAGGAGTTCATTTACTGCATTAACCTGTCCCAAAGCCCCTGTATAGGCAATTGTCAAATTATCTGTTAGCTTATATTCCTGAAGTAGCTTGGCTTCTTTTTCCAAAGGATAAAATCTTTCCAAGTCTGAGAAATTCGGGATCAGGTTAACCTGCTGTTTTGGAGCCACTTTCCGCAAATGATCTGCAATCCCCGGTGAAAGTGCCACCAGGCTTAGAGCTTGTTGATAGATTCTTTTCTCCAGCGAAATTAAACTCCGTTTCAGCAATGGGTTTTTGATTGCCCCCACTTCTATCGGTGCCTGCGGCCACAGATCGCGGACCTCAAAAATATAAGGAATGGCCAAAGCTTTCTTGCCCCAAAGTCCAAGTAAACCTGTGGTTAGCGGAGTGGAAGTAATATAAAGTAAATCAGGTCTAGGAAGCTTTTTAATAAGTTTTTTGGCTTGACGCACATAGCTTAAAAAGGAGAAAACACGTTTGGTAAATCCAAAATTCTGATCGTATTTCACTGGCAAATAATGCACCTTTATGCCGTCAATCCATCGCTGATCGTAGCCAATTTGAGCACCTCCAGTGATCATCTCCACCTCATATCCAGCTTCCACCAAACCCTTTGCTAGATTGTATGACCGCACGGCCCCGCCCTCAGCCGGAGTTCTGAAATATTGATGGATATAAATGATCTTCATAGCTTATGCAATTTCACCCATTCTGCCAGAAGAAACAGATTGTAAAGGGTCAAAAAATGAAATTTGGCACCACGTTCAGGCCTGTTAGCGAGTAACCTCATCTTCATTGGGAAAAGCTCGCCATGGCTTTTCTCGAATGCTTTGATAGAACTGAAAACACGCTTCGAAAATTCACCATTTTCCGCAAACCATTCTTGTAAAGGAAGCCCAAAGCCTACTTTCTTCCTATCCGCTATCCATGCTAGATCAAATTCATCCAGAAATCGTCTGATCCAAGGTTTTCCCTTCAGCAATTCTTCGTCTTTCACATTTTTCCATAGTTCGAGCAATGATTTATCCAGATAGGGCGACCTTCCTTCGACACTATGTGCCATCAACGCATTGTCCTGAATCTTCAACACATCCTGCACCAGATAAACCTTTCTATCAAAATCAAGTATTTGGGTGTATTCCGGCAGATTTGGATCAAAAATCCCCTCGTAAACACCTGCAAGATCCTGCGGAATAGTATCTAATCCCGAAAAATCCAAAAATGTCTTGAGTGGATCCTGGTCTATGCCTGTTATGAACTTATGATAATTTCTTCCAAGCGGTAGTTTTCGCAGAATTCCCTGAAAGCGCAGCAGACTATCCTTATTCTTTTGGTAAGCATCAAAAGCCTTATGCCGCTGGTATCCTCCCCAAAGCTCATCTGCACCAGCTCCGGAGATAAGGACTTTCACTGATTTTTTAGCCTCTTTCCCAATCATCCAATTGAGAAAGCCAGCCGAATCTCCAATGGGTTGGTCCACAGATTTCAAGTAATCGTCCCAGTTTTCCCAGAATATAGTTTGTGTAATTTCCATAGGATGATGCTTTGAGGGAAATTGCTTTGCAAAGCGACTGGCCGCATTTCCGTCTGCGTATTTTCTCCGAAATTTCTGTTCAACCTGGATGGTAAATGAAGGCAACGGTATACCTGTTTCCCTATACCAAACCGCATACAGCAAGGAGCTATCCGCCCCACCACTGAGCTGCATCCCAACGGGCACGTCTGCATGAAATTGGTTCAAAACCGCATCGGTAAGCAATTCCTTGAACCTATCAAATGTTGGCGTAAGGCTGAGATGGGAATCACTTGGGATATGATTCCAGCGGAATGTTGTAGGATTCAAAATTTTGCCATGTCCTCCAGGCATCCATTCGTGAATACCTTTGAAAAAGGTATTCCCTGGGGTAGCAGTTCTGAAATAGAAATAAGGCTCTACTTGTGTAGAATCTATCGGGGAAAAGTTAAGGCTTTGGATGCTGCTGCATTCTGAAGAAATGAGTAATAAATCAGGATCTTGCGCATAATAGAGTGGTTTTTCACCGTTTATATCCCGGGCTACAAGCACGGATTTTTCTGTCAAATCGACAAAAACCAATGCAAACATCCCGTGAAGTTTCTCCAGTCCCTTTGTCCCAAAAACCCGCAACACATGTAATACCACTTCAGTATCAGAAAAAGTACTAAAAGTAATTCCAGCCTGAATGAGGAGGTTACGGATTTCCTGGAAATTGTAAAGCTCCCCGTTCCAGATCAGCAACGACCTCCCGTCCTCGGCCCAAAAAGGCTGATCAGCTTCAGCTCCGGTGTGTAAGATTTTTAGCCTGTTTACTCCAATCCACAGACCGGGCCAAGGACTAAAACTTGCTTGCTGATCAGGCCCTCGATGCTGGCTTCGCCCAAGCATGCTGTTGATCGCCTTCTCATTTGCTCCTTTTCCCCAGATGAGATGGATTCCGCACATTATGCTTCAGCTTCTACCTTGGTGCTTTTACCCTGGTTCTTTTCAAAATACAGACATAGGTGTGTCAGGCTGCAATCTTCACATTTCGGCCTTCGTGCTATGCATACATATCTTCCATGCAAGATCAGCCAGTGGTGCGCGATATGGACATATTCTTTTGGAATATGGCGGATGAGTTGCTTCTCAACTTCCAAAGGGGTTTTCGCAGTTTGGGATACTAAGCCAAGTCTTTTCGAAACACGGAAAACATGAGTATCCACCGCCATATTCGGTTGATTCCAGACTACCGAAGTGATCACATTTGCAGTTTTCCTTCCCACTCCCGGCAGCTTAATGAGCTCAGGAACAGTAGAAGGAACCTCGCCTCCGAAATTCTCCACAAGCATTTTCCCCAAGCCTAACAGATGCTTGGTTTTATTATTTGGGTAAGAGATAGTCTTGATATAGGGAAAAAGTTCGTCAAAGTTTGATGCTGCCAGAAACTCAGGGGTCGGAAACTTCTCGAATAACGCAGGTGTCACCATATTAATACGCTTATCCGTGCACTGTGCAGAAAGTACCACCGCCATTAAAAGCTGAAAAGGATTCTCAAACTGTAGTTCTGTCTCCGCGATTGGCATATTCTCACGGAAATGATTGATGATGGCTTTGTATCTTTCTTTCTTAAGCATTTTTGTTTTTAAATGGTGCTTTGTGCGAATTTATAAGAAGTGCGTGGCAATCCCATTTTTGGAAAGAATTAGGTTGGATAATAATGGTAAAAAACCGAATCCGATAATATTTGGGCTTTTTAGTCCGATTGAATGACTCAGTAATTTTTCCTTGAAGACATAAAGTTTAAATTCGGGAAATTGCCAGCTATGAAAAATCTCTGCCTATTCTCCATTCTTTTTGTTTTTTTGGTTTTACGCACATTCGCTCAAGAAAGACCCCGGGATAAAGGGATTATTTTTGGCGTACTGCCTACCGGTTCTCAAAATGCTATTACCGACGTATCTGGAGTGAAAGTCGGGCATTTCACTAAAATAGAAGGAGACAATATCCGAACAGGAGTCACAGCAATTTTACCTCATGGAGGAAATATTTTCCAGCAAAAAGTGCCCGCAGCAGTATTCGTGGGCAATGGTTTTGGAAAATTGGCAGGAACCACGCAGATACAGGAATTAGGAAATATCGAATCGCCGGTCATTCTAACCAATACCTTGAGTGTGGCGGCGGGAATAGAAGGGGCTGTCCGGTATTCTTTGGAGCAAAAGGGAAATGAAAATGTACAGTCGGTGAATGCTGTAGTCGGTGAGACAAATGACGGCTACTTGAATGATATCCGGGGAATGCATATCTCACCCGCAGACGTAATGGAGGCCATTCAATCGGCTGAATCAGGCAAAGTAGATGAGGGAAACGTAGGAGCGGGCACGGGTACGGTATGTTTTGGGTGGAAAGGTGGAATCGGAACTTCCTCCCGTAAGCTTCCCAAAAATCTTGGTGGCTATACTGTCGGTGTTCTGGTGCAGACAAATTTTGGAGGAAATCTGCAGATAGACGGAGTATCGGTGGGCGAGAAAATGGGCCGATATCCCTTTCGGGATGCAATGGAAAAATCCGACGGAAGCTGCATGATTGTGGTAGCCACTGATGCTCCTGTAGTAGATAGAAATTTGGAGCGGATGGCTAAACGTGCGATGATGGGTCTTGCCAAAACCGGTGGCATCGCCTCCAATGGTTCTGGAGATTATGTGATTGCGTTTAGCACCGCAGAGGGGCTACGCATACCGTATGCTGCCGAACATGGAACGTTGGAAACAGCAGAATATGTGAGAAATGATGATATGTCATCCCTGTTTATGGCAGTCATTGAAGCAACAGAGGAGGCTATTATCAATTCATTATTTGCTGCGCAAAGTATGGAAGGAAGAGAGGGACATCGTGTGGAGCAAATGCCAATTGATCAGGTGATGAATCTGATGGAACAAAACTAAACAAAGAACTACGTGGATGTAAAAGATAAAGATTGTTGTGCTATAGAAGAGAAGGAAAACCATCAAGATCATCCCCCCGATGACGGACATGACCATGCTCACTCCGTAGTGGAAAGGAACCGTATGTTGAAGTTCTTTGCCCCTGCGATTTTTTCATTTGTGGTGATGATACTTGGGTTGGGCTTAGACCATTTTTTTCCTCAGGATTGGTTCAAGGGCTATCTTAGGTTCGGCTGGTATCTTGCTGCCTACATTCCCGTGGGATTCCCAGTTCTCAAAGAGGCTTTTAAGAGCATACTCAAGGGCGATTTATTTTCGGAATTTTTCCTGATGGGAATAGCAACATTGGGGGCCTTTGCCATAGGCGAATATCCTGAGGGAGTTGCCGTGATGCTTTTTTATTCCATTGGGGAAGTTTTTCAGGGGATGGCAGTAAAAAGGGCAAAAACCAACATCAAAACTTTGCTTGATCAGCGGCCTGATCAGGTCACGGTGTTGGAAGGAAATACAACTAAGACTATCAAAGCTGGGAAAGCAAAAATTGGAGACATTATCCAGCTGAGACCAGGCGAAAAACTTGGCTTGGATGGGGAATTGCTCTCAGAAAAAGCTTCTTTCAATACCGCTGCCCTGACTGGAGAGAGCAGACCTGATTCCAAGGAAAAAGGCGCTGTGGTATTGGCAGGAATGGTAAATTTGAATACGGTCTCTCAAGTCAAAGTAACGACAGCCTACACGGACAGTAAACTTTCCAGAATACTGGAGTTGGTGCAGAATGCCACAGCACAAAAAGCGCCGACAGAGCTTTTCATCCGGAAATTCGCCAAAATCTATACTCCAATTGTAGTTTATCTCGCAATAGGGATTTGCTTATTGCCTTACCTTTTTGTGCAGGATTATGAGTTCAGCGATTGGCTATATCGCGCGCTGGTCTTCTTGGTGATTTCCTGTCCTTGCGGGCTGGTGATCAGTATTCCTTTGGGTTATTTTGGAGGAATCGGTGCCGCCAGCAAAAATGGCATTTTGTTCAAAGGAAGCAATTTTCTGGATAGTTTGGCTGAGATCAAAGAGGTGGTAATGGACAAAACGGGTACGATGACTGAAGGGGTTTTTAACGTGCAGGAAGTCCGACTGCAGCCAGATTTTAAGGACAAAAAAATTCTTGATTTGGTCAATGCGCTGGAAAGCAAAAGTACACATCCTATAGCAAGTGCCATTAAAGATTATGTAGGGGAGATTGATTCAGGAATTGTTCTGGAGGAGGTTGAGGAAATCGCAGGGCATGGGCTCAAGGCTTCGGTGGAGGGCAAGGAATTGTTAGTTGGGAATTTCAAATTGATGGATAAGTTTTCGATTCCTTATTCCCTAAACACTACTGGTATTATATATACGCTGGTTGCAATAGCATACGAAGGAAAATTTGCAGGCTATTTGACTATCGCAGATAGCATAAAAGCGGATGCACAGCAGACGGTGGACCGCTTAAAATCCATGAATATCGGGATCACGATGCTTAGTGGTGACAAAAGCAATGTGGTTAGCTTTGTGGCGGACAAGCTGAGTATTCCCAACTCGTTTGGCGATTTACTTCCAGAGGAGAAAGTAGAAAAAGTCAGAGAAATCAAAGCTCAAAAAGGAACAGTGGCTTTTGTCGGAGATGGAGTAAATGATGCACCTGTAGTGGCAATTTCGGATGTGGGAGTAGCTATGGGGGGCTTAGGAAGTGATGCGACAATCGAGACTGCCGATGTAGTGATTCAAGATGATCGCCCCAGCAAGATTCCGATGGCGATTTCCATAGGAAAAAAAACCAAGCAGATTGTCTGGCAGAATATCGGTTTTGCGTTTGGGATCAAAGTCCTGGTGCTGATTCTTGGAGCACTGGGATTGGCCACCATGTGGGCGGCGGTTTTTGCTGATGTGGGGGTCGCATTATTGGCAATTTTGAATGCGATACGGATTCAGAAAATGAAATTTAATTGAGTTTATAGTTCAAAATAAAAAGATCATGAATTCTTCTGAACAAAAAATTGAATTGACTAAGGTCTTTGAAGCACCTATCAGTAGGGTTTGGGAAGCTCTCGTAAACCCAATAGAGCAGAAAAAATGGTATTTTGATTTTGGCCCCACATGGAAGTTAGAGTTAGGGCATGTGTTTGAATGGGAAGCAGGGGATCCAGCAGACAAAATGTGGCTTCATAGAGGAAAAATCATTGAGGTCGTAAATGGTAGAAAACTGGTCCATAGCTGGGAATATCCAGGTTATACCGGCTATTCTATTTTGACTTGGCAGCTTAGTTCTCAGGATCCCAACTGGACGGAATTGAAACTTCATCATTTATTCAAGATTCCATTTGATCCTTCCGTAACGGCTCTTCAAAAAGAAGAATTTGAAAAAGGTTGGGATTATATTGTGAACACGAGTTTGAAGGAATATTTGGAAAAATAGAATTAGCATGAAAAAGGTAAATCTAACTGAGAAATTCGGGTTGATCAAGGAGCTTTGGACTCCAAAAATAATCGGCGAGCTAAATGGTCAGGATGTGAAACTGGCCAAAGTCAAAGGCGAGTTCGTCTGGCATAACCATAGCAATGAAGACGAGCTCTTCCTGATTGTGAAAGGTTCGCTCAAAATTGATTTTGAAGGGGAATCTATAATGCTGAACGAAGGCGAAATGCTGGTGATTCCACGGGGAGTAGAACATCGGCCTGTCGCAGAAGAGGAAGCTTGGATTCTACTGTTTGAACCTCAGAGCACGAAGCATACCGGAGAAGTGAAGTCAGATCTGACAGTGGAGAAGTTTGAGAAAATTTAGCCTTACTTCTTTTATTGAATTCAAGAAATAAAAGTTGCCTGCCCAGGGATATTCTTTGATCAGCAATGGGAATTTTCCGCTAATCACAACTTCAGAATATGATCTGGTATTTTCTCTTATTTTTACCCAAACCACTACACCACTTTAAAATCAATTGTTAACAGATGAAAGATTATTTCTTCAAAAATATAGCATTAGGCTGTTTAATGCTTCTTTTCTTACTAACCACTTCAGCAAACGCCCAGACGTTCGCTGAAAATGGAATGGTTGTATCCGATCATGTAATCGCCTCACAAGTCGGTGTTGATATTTTGAAGAAGGGCGGAAATGCTATAGATGCTACTATTGCTACTGCTTTTGCACTGGCTGTAACACATCCCGAAGCCGGCAATATCGGCGGCGGCGGATTTATAGTTTTTATGAAATCAACAGGAGAAGTAACCACGTTTGATTTTAGGGAAAAGGCCCCTTTAGCAGCAAGCCCAACCATGTTTCTGGATGAAAAAGGTGATATCAAGGATAATTCAAATCATAAAGGACTTCTGGCGGTCGGGGTACCTGGCACAGTGGCAGGACTTTATAAGGCACATCAAAAGTATGGAAAGCTCCCCTGGGCTGATTTAGTGAAACCGGCTGTAAAATTGGCTAAGAATGGCTTCACTATGAGTTACGGATTGTATAATGCCGCTGTACGGATGACAGATCGTGATCCTTCAGAGGACATCATGCAAAATTTTTTCAAGGGAAAAGATGGCCAAATCGTATTACCGGGTGAAACCTGGAAGCAGCCAGCCCTGGCAAAAACGCTTAAACAAATTCAAAAACAGGGCAGAGACGGATTTTATAAAGGCGAAGTAGCCCAAGAAATTGAGGACTACATGAAAGCCAATGGCGGCATAATCACCAAAGAAGATCTGGAGAAATATGAGGCGGTAGAGCGAGAGCCGTTAAAAGGATCTTTCAATGGGTATGACATCTATTCCATGCCTCCACCTAGTTCGGGAGGTGTAGCACTCATCGAAATGATGAATCTTATGGAAGAAGCTAATATCTCTGAGATTGAATTCAATTCTACTACGTATGTTCACCTGGTAGCCGAAGCGATGCGAAGAGCTTTTGCAGATAGAGCGGAGTTTCTTGGGGATCCCGATTTCAATCCAGATATGCCTTTGGATAGGCTACTTTCAAAGGATTTTGCTAAGAAGCGATTTGAAAATCTTGACATGACCAAAGCCTCCGCTTCTGATCCTGCCAAATTTGCCCATCCTTATGGTGGGGATAATACGACGCATTTTTCAGTGGTCGACAAAGACGGAAATGCCATTTCCATGACCTATACCTTAGAAAACTCCTATGGAGTAAAAATGGGCTCTTCCAAGCTCGGATTTATTTTCAACAATGAAATGGGGGACTTTAATCCAGTACCGGGCGTAACCACTACCACTGGGCAAATCGGTTCTGATCCAAATTTAGTGGCTCCCGAAAAGCGCATGCTTTCCAGCATGACACCAACCATCGTAGCCAAAGAAGGAAAGCCCTATTTGGTAATCGGAAGCCCGGGAGGAAGAACTATCATTAACACCGTATTCCAGACGGTTTTGAATGTTCTTGCCTATGATATGCGGGTTGACCGTGCGATTGAAGCCATGAAAATCCATCATCAATGGCTCCCGGATCAGATCCTGTACGAGCGGAATCTGCTCTCCCCAGACACCCGTGATGCATTGGAGAAAATGGGACACACCCTCAGGCCCACTACCAATATTGGGGTGCTGATGGGAATCACGTATGATGCTTCCAAAAAACTATACACAGGTGCATCAGATTCATCCAGTGAAGATGGGGGAGCAAGAGGCTATTAGGGCTAACTAACATGGAAAAAGAAATAGGTTTAAAGCGGGAAATAGGTGTATGGGGACTATCGGCTAACATCGTCAACATCATTGTAGGCGCAGGGATATTTGTGTTGCCTGCAATTGTTGCCGAAATCATGGGGACATCTGGAATTTTTGTTTACTTATTCTGCGGGTTCCTCATTGCTTTAGTGATGCTGTGTTTTGCAGAGGCAGGGAGCAAAGTAGCCCGATCAGGCGGGGCATATGCCTATGTGGAAACAGCATTTGGTCCGTATTCTGGCTTTTTGGCTGCCGTATTCATGGTGATGGGCAGTGCTTTTTCAGATGCCGCAGTTGCAAATGCACTAGTAGAATTGATCGGATTGGCTTTCCCGGTTTTTACGAATCATATCATCCGTGTTTTACTTTTGTTTTTGATTTTTGGAGGGTTGGCTTATCTCAATGTAATAGGTGTGAAGCAGGGAATCGGCTTGGTGAAAATTAATACCGTTGCCAAATTAACCCCTTTGGTATTACTTATATTCTTTAGTTGGAAAGATGTGACGCTGGCTAACTTATATATAGAAACGGCTCCGTCCTTCAAAAATTTTGGCGCGGCTTCTCTGATTTTGTTCTTTGCTTTTCAGGGTGGGGACGCAGGATTAACAGTTGGTGGGGAGATAAAAAATCCTCAGAAGACAGTCCCAAAGGCCATTTTCATAGGGATAACATTCGTTCTAATTCTTTACGTTCTTATCCAAACTGTTTCCCAAGGAGTGTTGGGAGACCAATTACCACAGTTTAAGGAAGCCCCCTTGGCATCTGTTGCCAGTGTCGTTTTTGGGCCTATAGGCTACACGCTGTTATTAATTACCGCAGGAGTATCTATGTTTGGAATGCTGAGTGGGGAAATATTGAACCTACCACGGGTAATTTTTGGTCTGGCAAGTGACCGGGTTATTCCTCTGGAAAAACTGGCTGCTATCCATCCAAGATTTAAAACACCGTATTTTTCGATCTTATTATATGCCGGAATAGGCTTTACCTTAGCAGCTATCGGGGGATTCCGTCAGTTGGCTGTGATTGCTTCAGCAAGTATGCTGTTGGTCTATTTTGGAGTGGCTCTGTCGGTCATCAAACTCAGAAAGACTAAATCCCAACCAGGTGATTTTAAAATCCCATTCGGCTATACGATACCTGTTCTTTCTGCCGGAATTATCTTGTTCTTTCTTTCGAATCTATCAGGATATGAGAAGGTCGGAATTCTCATTTTTGTAATGACACTTTCCCTGATTTACTTTTTGGTTAAGCTCGTTTCAAGAGGAAAAACGTAACATGGGGTTCTCCAGAGGAATTTATAAGGCTTTCGGAAAATCAAGATGGTGAATTTGAAAACCAGAGACAGTAAAAAAACACAAAATATAGTGATTTAGGTTCGGTTCAAACATATTGCGAAACCCTCTAAATACGGCTCAGTTCCTATAGGTTTTGAGCCGTAGTTTCAGTCAGATTGAGCAGATTCAATTTCGAAAAGACATTTAATCTGCTAACTCAAATAAACATGATTTGAATTAAACCAATTCTTGCCTGCCTTTTCCGTACTTTTGCGGCATGAATTACCTTTCGGTCGAAAATCTCAGTAAAGCGTTCGGTGAGCGCAAGCTTTTTTCCAATATTTCTTTTGGCATTTCCCAAGGTCAGAAAATTGCCCTGGTAGGCATCAATGGCGCGGGTAAATCCACGCTGATGAAGATCATCATGGGCCTGGAGATCCCTGACACAGGGCAAGTTGGAATCAACCAACAAGTGAAAGTGGCTTATGTACACCAAAACCCGGTTTTTGAGGGTACAATGAGTATTTATCAGACCATATTTGATCAAAGTAATTCTGAAGTGCTGAAGGTGATTGAAGATTATCACAAGGCCATGCTGGAAGCAGAACGAGGTATTGATAATTCTGCGAAAATGGCGGTATTGTTTGAGAAAATGGATGCCTTCCAGGCTTGGGATTTTGAATATCAAGTGAAGGAGGTTCTAGGCAAACTGGGCCTTCATGATACTGATCTTCCTGTTGGCACCCTTTCCGGAGGGCAACGTAAGCGGGTGGCATTGGCCAAAGCCATCCTGGAAAAACCTGATTTGTTGCTTCTCGATGAGCCGACCAACCACCTTGATCTAGAGACCATAGAATGGCTGGAAGACTATTTGGCCAAAGCCAATCTGGCCCTTTTCATGGTCACTCACGACCGCTATTTCCTGGAGAAAGTAACCAATGAGATCTTAGAGCTTGACCAGGGAAAAGTACACCGGTACTTAGGGAACTATGGCTACTTCCTGGACAAAAAAGAAGAGCGGATGGAGATCGAAGATATAGAGCTCGAAAAAGCCAAAAGCCTCTACAAAAAGGAACTTGATTGGATCAGACGTCAACCGAAGGCCAGAAGCACCAAAGCTAAATACCGTGTGGATGCTTTCGAAGACACCAAAGAAAAAGCCTCCCAAAAGCGTGAGGAACGCGATATTCAGTTGACTGTGACCACGCAGCGGCTTGGAAATAAAATCATAGAAATCGAAAAAATAAATAAGGCTTTCGGCGACAAAACCATTGTAAATGACTTTTCCTACACATTCAAAAAGAAAGACAGGATCGGAATAGTAGGGCCAAACGGTGCCGGTAAAACGACTTTTCTGAATATGATCACTGGGCAGATGGCACCTGATTCGGGAACCGTTGCCATCGGGCAGACTACCGCTTTTGGCTATTACAAACAGGAAGAGGGTAGTTTTGATGAGGAAAAGCGGCTGATAGATATTGTAAAAGAAGTCGCAGAAGTGGTAACAATTGCAGGCGGGGCGACGATTACTGTTTCCCAGTTTTTAACCCAATTCGGATTTCCGCCTAAACAACAACATACACCAGTCGCCAAACTCAGTGGTGGGGAGCGTAGAAGGCTGCAACTTTTAATGGTCTTGATCAAGAATCCGAATTTCCTGATTCTCGATGAGCCTACCAATGACCTGGATCTGATGACGCTGAACACGCTGGAGGAGTTTTTGGATACATTCCCGGGTTGTTTAATCATTGTTTCCCATGATAGGTATTTTATGGATCGTCTGGTGGAGCACTTGTTTGTCTTCGAAGGAGAAGGTGAGATCAGTGATTTCCCTGGCAACTATTCTGAATTCCGTGAAACAGAAAAGAGCCAAGAACCTAGGGCAAAGAGTCAAGAAGAAAAGACACAGGTAGCAAGTAGCAAGAACCAGGATCAGAAAGGTCAGGATTTCGTTTCATCTCCCGCAAAAGTAAAAGCCAGTTTTAAGCAGAAAAACGAATTCAAGGAAGTGAATGCTGCTATAGCTAAACTTGAAAAGGAGAAAGCTGCCATTACCGAAAAAATATCTATAGGCATAGCCGATCATGAGGAATTGATCAAGCAATCCAACCGAATTGGGGAAATAGATGCTGAGTTGGAAGAATTGGAATTGACTTGGCTGGAATTAAGTGAATTGGACGGAATTGAGTAGGTAGAGAGTAATTCAAGTCTCTGAATAGTCAGACTTGACTCCAAGCAATTAAATCTTCGGACTTCGTTAATGACCCTTACCAGGGCTATCAAAAGACTTGATTAGCGTAGACACAAGCCGAAGTCCTTGCGCCTATCTTGGTTCTAAACTCCCGGCTCTTTACTCTAGTCTCAATTTACCTGTGTCTTGATACTAAATTGTAGCTATCGTCAATTAATACAAAAAAGCAACCTTTACTCCACCATACCAGTTCCTAGTTGGGGCAGGCTGATAATATCTTCCACCAAAAGGATTAAGGTCATTCCCTAAGGAATATACTTCATCAGTGAGGTTATCCACACCGGCAAAAGCTTCCAGTTCCCATTTTCCAACAAAGGTTCTTGCCCAGCCAACTCTCATATTTACGAGATTATATGCATCCTGATATACAGTATTAGCATCATCCAAAGGGATTTCATCTACGTATTGGTGGGTGAAATTCACATAGAACCCTGGTGAAGTTCGAAGATCCAAACGGGTGACCAAGGTATTTGGCGAAACTCCCGTCAGGTCATTTCCAGAGTAATCATTGTCCTCTTTCTGATAATCTTTGAATGTAAAATAATGACCCGTGAATGCTGTCCCTATTTTTAAATCCCGGATAAAAGCGGTCTCATTCCTGATCAACGCATAATCAATCGCTGTTTCAATCCCTTTTTGATCCGTGGAACCAGCGTTCCGAAAAAGAACAACTCCTTGTGCGTTGGTATACGTGGTGATCGTTTGGTCTAGATTGAAGTAAAAAGCCGTCAAATCCAGGTTCAATTTTCCTTTTCCCAATCTATATCCAATTTCATAATTCAATCCTTTTTCTGCTTCCAAGTCGAGATTCAGGCTTCCCTCATTTGTCCTGACTTCATCGATGGTAGGAGGGGAAAAACCGCTACTTATACTTCCATATACTCCGGAATAAGGACTAAACTGATAATTTAGTGCAAATCTCGGAACGACAATCGGATCGAATTTCCGTGTCTGCAAGTCGGTAGCGCCTCCCGATGCATCGATTTGTCGATCCACCTGCAAACTGCTGAAATTTTCGCTGAGCGCGAAAGTGACCATAAAATTGTCCAGCAAATCCCATTCTGCCTGCTGAAATAAAAATCCCTGAGTAGCCTGTAGCTTATCAGCAAACCTCACTGTATCGGCTACTCCGTTGACATTGCCAAAGTTCTGTGCGTCCGTCAAGCTAGTCTGGTATTCTCCACCTGCAATGATTCTCAGGTCTTTTCCCGCCAATTTCCCGTCAAAAGTGAAAGCCGTTCTGCCTCCAAAACCAAAACCTAATTCCTTCTTATAGTCAAGAATAAAAGGATTTTCGAAATCATTGGTAGTTAGGTAAAGGGTCGTAGAATTCTTGAACTTCGATGAGAATCTATATAAATGCCCAAGAGAAGCGAATACTGATTGCTGGGAAATTGAGCTGTTTTGTTCTACCGATCCGGGCCGGGCTTGCGTGGGATCTTCAGCCAATTGATCGGCATTGAGCGCTCCCGGAATCTGATAATCCAGATCCGAAACCAGCAATTGGGTTCTGATCTCCTGCCGGTCTGAAAGATTAAAAAAACCACCCAACTGAAATACCTGTCTATCCATGGCTGACTGCTCGCGATAGCCATCTGCTTTTTGGCTGACATAGGATGCCTCAAATCCTCCATTCCCCACCTGCTGGGAAATCCCCAATCTATAACGGGTCATTCCAAAATTTCCCACCATAAAATCAGCGGAAACTCCGTCTCCTTCAGCAGGATTTGCGGGACTGTAAAGATTTACCACACCGCCGTTTCCAGCACCATAAATACTTCCCGAAGGGCCTTTGATTACTTCGGCACTCCTGATATTGGACACATCCAATAGATTAAGAGCAGTGGTTCCATCAGGGGAAGTGAATGGGACATCGTTCCAATAAACCTTCACATTCCGTACACCAAACGGTGCACGGAGAGAACTTCCACGGATTGATATCCTATAACTGGCAGGGGCACGTTCTTCGATGCGGATTCCAGGTTTGGTATTGAATGAATTGACTAGTGAAGCCTCATTGAACCGGTTGAAATCCTGTTCCGAAACCACCACGACAGATGCCGACTGCTCCATAAGTGACCGCTCCGACTCAAACGCTGAAACGGTAATTTCCGAGAGATTTATGATGGCTTTGGTAAGAGAGACTATTACCAACTCTCCAGGGATGATTTCCTTGGTTTCCCGTTCATAGCCTGCTAGTTCGAGTTGAATGAGTAGTTTTTCTGAAGAATCTATGGCTATCTCACCTTCCGCATTGCTTGAAGCCAAAAACCTGCCATTCGCACTTGCCTGCACATTCTCTATAGGCAGGCGGGTTGTTGCATCGAGTACTTTGATCTGGATCTGTGCCTGGGACAAAGTGGAAATAAGTATAAATACCAGTGAAAGAATTTTATTCATAATGGCAAATTAAATGCTTTATAATGAAGAATCGGACGTAATGTTACCAAAGGTCATCTGCTTTTGTACCAGATCACGTACTGTTTTTGATTCCCGATCAAAAGAACTAATTTTCTGGCTTAATCTCCTTATAATGAAAAATTCTCTTTGGCTGGCATTGCTGTTAGGCCTTTCTTTCTGCGCTGAAAAAGCAACTCCCCCTGCCCCGGTTTTACCTGTTCCAGAGCCTCGACAGATCGCTTGGCAAGAACTTGAATTCTATGGTTTTGTACATTTCAACATGAATACATTCTCTGATCGGGAATGGGGTTTTGGTGATGAAAAGCCGGAAATGTTTAACCCTTCGGACCTCCAGCCTAGGCAGTGGGCCCAAGTAGCTTCTGAGGCCGGAATGAAAGGTTTGATCATTACCGCAAAGCATCACGACGGTTTTGTACTTTGGCCATCCGAATACACCGAGCATTCTATCAAAAACAGCCCCTGGAAAGACGGCAAGGGAGATCTGATCAAAGAACTTGCAGAGGCATGCAAAGAATATGGACTAAAATTCGGTATCTACTATTCCCCATGGGATCGAAATCATCCTGACTATGGAAAGCCAGAATACATCACCTACATGAGAAACCAATTGACTGAGCTCCTTACAAATTATGGGGATATTTTTGAAGTTTGGTTTGATGGAGCAAACGGCGGTGATGGCTACTATGGCGGTGCCAATGAAGTTCGGAAAGTTGATAAATTAACGTACTACGATTGGCCAAATACCTATAAGCTCGTGCGTGAATTGCAACCGGGCGCGATGATGTTTAGCGATGGAGGTCCTGATGTTCGATGGGTTGGAAATGAGCATGGTTTTGCTTACGAATCTACCTGGTCAAATTTGATGAGGGACTCTGTTTACGCAGGAATGCCCGAATACCCGGAGAAGTATGCCTCTGGACAGGAAAATGGCACACATTGGGTACCCGCGGAGGCAGATGTGTCCATCCGTCCAGGCTGGTATTACCACAAGTATGAAGATCACAAAGTCCGCTCTTTGCCGGAGTTACTTGAAATCTACTATAAAAGTATCGGCAGAAACAGCTCTTTGCTAATCAACTTTCCGGTGGATACGCGAGGATTGATCCATGAAAATGACGTGGAGGCAATCATGAGGCTTTCCCATAAAATCAAGGAGGACTTTGCAAACAATCTTGCGCCCTTGGCTACAGCAAAAGCAAACGAGGAAAGAGGGCTTGGATACGAAGTGGAAAATGTACTGGATGGAGATTATGAAACCTATTGGACTACTGAAGATGGAAGTAAAACCGGCGAAATAACGCTGGAATTCGGCAAAGAAATCACTTTCAATAGGCTTTTGCTTCAAGAATATACCCCGCTCGGTCAACGGGTGAAAAACTTTGTTTTAGAAAAAGAAACTGAAGGAAACTGGGAGAAAATCATTGAGGCAACTACTATTGGGCACAAGAGAATTCTACGATTCCCTGATGTGACAGCCGGTTCGGTTCGCATCCGGTTTACAGATGGGAAAGATATTCCGGTCATTTCTGAGATTGGGATATACCACGCCCCAAAACTGATGCTACCTCCAACTTACGCTAGAAACAAGCTGGGTGAGATCACATTAGCAAGTCCAGAAGAGGGATTGGAAGTTTATTACACCCTAGATGGATCCGAGCCATCTGCTGAGAGCAAAAAGTATACATCTCCATTTCAAGTAGAAAATCCCGCTACACTAAAAGCAATTTCTCTAAATTCTGCTACAGGTAAAATTAGTGAAGCAATAACTGTAGAAGTGGATTTGGCTAAAGCAAAATGGTCCACCCAACAGAAAGAAGGTGAAAAGCTGATTGACGGGAATCCTCATAGTTTTGTGACAAGTGAAGCCAATAGTGTCACAATTGATCTTGGAGAGGAGGTTGAGCTCAAAGGGTTCACATACCTGCCCATGCAAGCGCGTTACCCAAGCGGCTTTATCACCAATTATGTCTTTGAAGTGAGTTCAGATGGGAAAAACTTCCGGAAGGTAGCTTCCGGTGAATTTTCAAATATTGTCAATAGCCCAATTGAGCAGATCGTCCATTTTGACGAAGTCAAAGGCAAATTTATTCGCTTAAAAGCCAGTAAAACTGCAGATGGAAATGCCGCGACCTTTGCTGAAATCGGAGTTTTAACAAAGTAAAGGAAGGCAACAATGTATGGTATTCACTGATGATGACAAGATTTACCTCATCAATTTATAATAGGAGAAGTATTGAATCAATAAGAAGCAAAACCCATCCTGAGGTAGTATCCGAATTGCATCAGCTCCATACAGAATGACTTACTCTTAATCTGGAAACCCTGTCAAAAAAGGATGGTTATTAAAAGTCATTATGGCTACATTGAGCGCTCGATTTAATAAAACCCAATCCTAATACCTATGAATAGACGAATCGCACTCAGGCATCTCGCACTGATTTCGGGAGGACTTGCTCTGGTTCCCTCCTGTGATTTTAGCTCCGATGATATCCTGGCAGCTTATGACAAGCTAAAAATCACCAGTTCCCAGAAACAACTTCTGGGAGAAATCTCCAACACGATCATCCCAGCAGGCGAGCTCAAAGGCGCTTTGGACCTGGAAGTGCCGGATTTCATCCTGGTTATGGTCAACGATTGTTTAAAAAAAGAAGAACAAGATCTTTTCACCCAAGGTCTCACAGCATTTCCAACGTATGCCAAAAACACCGCTGGAGGTAGATTTGAAAAACTGGAAACCAAGGAAAAAGAGTCGCTTATCCAGAATGGTCTCAAGCTAGAAGGTGAAGAAAATAAAGCCCTTTCTTATTTTATCAATGTAACAAAGAGGTTGACTATCCAGGGATATATGGCTTCGGAATACATTCAGACTGAAGTGGTCCCATACTCCCTTATACCCGGCACCTATAATGGTGCTGTACTGATTTCCGATACCCACAAACCGCATATCAATGGCTAATTTAAATATCCAGAATAAACAAGAACGAACTTACCAAGCCATTGTCATCGGATCCGGAGCCAGCGGAGGTTGGGCTGCAAAGGAGTTTGGAGATCTAGGAGTGAAAACTTTGGTACTGGAGCGTGGACGTAATGTAGAGCACGTCAAAGATTACCCTACCACCAATATGCTCCCTTATGAATTTAAACATAGAGGAAAAATCCCACAGGAAATACTCGATGAGAATCCGATTGTGGCAAAGTGCTATGCTTTTGGAGAAGATTCAGCGCATTTTTTCGTGAAGGATGCCGAACAACCCTACATTCAGGAAAAACCTTTTGACTGGATCAGAGGGTACCAGGTGGGTGGAAAATCACTTCTTTGGGCACGGCAGGTTCAGCGTTGGTCAGACTATGATTTTGAGGGCCCTGCAAGAGACGGATTTGCGGTGGATTGGCCCATTCGCTATCAGGACATTGCGCCTTGGTACAGCCATGTAGAGAAATTTGCTGGTGTATCCGGGAATAAAGATGGCTTGGACGTATTACCTGACGGAGAATTCCTGCCTGGTTACGATCTTAATGTTGTTGAAAAACATTTTGCACAAAAACTGAAAGAATCCTACGGTGGTGATCGCCATATGATTTCTGCCAGATGTGCCCATATCAACGGTCCACATCAGCAATTTGCTGAGCAAGGGCGGGCTTTCTGCCAAAACAGAAATCTTTGCCAGCGTGGTTGTCCATTCGGAGGGTATTTCAGCAGTAATTCCTCTACACTGCCTTGGGCTCTAAAAAGCGGAAACGTGACCCTGAGACCGGACTCTGTGGTTCATTCCATTATTTATGATGATGAAAAAGGAAAAGCGACCGGAGTAAGAGTGATAGATGCCCACACAAAAGAAATGGAGGAATTCTATGCAGATGTAATATTCCTCAATGCAGCAGCGATTAATTCGAATCTGATTTTGATGAATTCAATTTCTAGTCGTTTTCCAAATGGGTTGGGAAATGACAGTGGGCTTTTAGGCAAATATTTTGCCTTTCATAATTACCGTGCCGGTGTAAGTGCCTCTTTCGATGGCTATATGGAATACACTACTTCAGGCGGAAGGCCTACCAGTGGATACATTCCCAGGTTTAGAAATGTGAAGAAGCAGGAAACAGATTTCCTCCGTGGCTATGCCGGAGGATTCAGTGCCTATCGCTCAGGGGGTTACAACGGCGGGGACAGAATCGGGATGGAGCTGAAAGAAGGGTTGCTAAATCCGGCGGCTCCCGACGGGCCATGGAGAGTAGGATCACACATGATGGGTGAGACGATTCCAAAAGAATCTAATTTCCTTGCATTGGACACTAAAAATCTTGATCCTTACGGCCTTCCGACGATGAAATTCAATGTGTCGTATGATGAGAATGATGAGAAAATGATCCTGGACTATCAGGAGCAGATTTCTGAAATGTTTGAAAAAGCTGGATTTACGGACATATCTGTAAGAGATGATCACCGATCCCCTGGTCTTGACATTCACGAAATGGGCGGAGTCAGAATGGGTAAGGATCCAAAGACTTCCCTACTTAACCGAAACCATCAGCTTCATGCCGCACCAAATGTCTATGTAACTGATGGAGCTTGTATGACTTCCACGTCCACCCAAAACCCGACATTGACCTATATGGCTTTTGCAGCCAGGGCAGCGCATCATGCTGTGGAAGAAAGTAAAAAAGGGTAACAATAGCTGAACTTGATACAGGCAAAGCCCCTGGGAAGTATTTCTTCCCAGGGGCTTACTTTTTTATTCAGTTGCGGGACCGACCCGATCTAGCTGATTTTCAACTGTTTTGCTTATTATCACAGCAATACTAAGATAATTCACCTGTGAAATGAACAATTTTAGAGTTAATGCGTGTTAAAAGTCAGGTTATTAAACCAGCCCAACTTTATTATGAAATCGAGCATGACCAAAATAACAAACCGCGGGATGATTATAATTCATGCGAGATTCCATGCGGCCTATAAAAGACAAATTATAAACTGATGAAAATAGGCATTGTTTGCTACCCGACCTTTGGAGGTAGTGGAGTAGTAGCGACAGAACTAGGAAAAGGTCTAGCTAAAATCGGTCATGAAGTGCATTTCATCACCTATAAGCAGCCTACCAGATTGGACTTTTTCAGCGAAAATCTGTATTACCATGAGGTAGATATCAAAAGCTACCCTCTCTTTGAGCACGCTCCATACGAATTGGCGTTGGCAAGCAAGATGGTGAGCGTGGTCAAATACGAAAAGTTGGATCTTCTTCATGTACACTATGCCATTCCTCATGCTTCGGCCGCATATATGGCCAAGCAAATTTTAAAGACTGAAGGCATTCATATTCCTGTAGTGACTACGCTCCATGGAACTGACATCACTTTGGTAGGAAAAGATCCCAGTTATGAACCGGTAGTCACTTTTAGTATCAATCAATCCGATGGAGTAACAGCGGTATCTGAAGATTTGAGGAAAGAAACCTTTGCATTCTTCGATATTCAGCGGGAGATCGAAGTTATTCCGAACTTTATTGATCTTGAAAGATTCAAGCGACAAAGAAAAGAGCACTTCAAATTGGCAATCTGTCCAAATGGAGAAAAGCTAATGGTTCATACATCAAATTTCAGAAAAGTAAAACGCGTAGAGGATGTAATCCGTGTATTTTATGAGACCCGGAAAGAGATTCCTGCGAAATTACTTCTGGTAGGTGATGGTCCTGAGCGCGACAAAATGGAACGACTTTGCAGGGAGCTCGGAACCTGTGACGATGTGCGCTTTTTAGGGAAATTAGATGCTGTGGAAGAAGTACTTTCAGTTGCGGATCTATTTTTGATGCCTTCTGAGAAAGAAAGTTTTGGTCTGGCGGCATTGGAGGCGATGGCTTGCGAGGTTCCTATCCTCTCCTCTAATGCAGGCGGTATTCCTGAGCTCAACATCGATGGTGTGACAGGATTTGTTTGTGAGATAGGTGATATCCAAACTATGAAGGAAAAAGCGTTATATATCTTAGATGATGCGAACCTTGCCACCTTCAAAACCAATGCACTGGCAAGAGCAAAGGAATTTGATATTTCAGAGATTTTGCCGCTTTATGTGTCTTATTACCAAAAGACCATTGAGTCTACCATGGCAGAAATTTGATTATAACCTGATTATTGTCATTAGAATCACAGGGACAAAACACCGTTTTAACTTATCTTTGTGAATAATTCCTGATTGAGTATCTGAAGAATTAGGATAGTTTTATTTTAGTAGCTTATGAAATCGACACGAGCATAATCATCATTAAAACGCACAGGGTAAAGATGATTATAATCGTCAAAGATTCCATGTGACTAATAAAAATTAATTATAAACACATGAAATCGAGCATGCCTAATAGCGTCACACAGGGATGATTATTATGTATGTGAGATTCCATCTGACCATAAAAAACAAATTATAAGCAGATGAAATCGAGCATGTTGCAGGCAGCACACAGAGAGATGATTATCTACCATGCAAGATTCCATATGGCCTTTAAAAAGCAAATTATAATCATATGAAAAAGATTGGAAGATTGGATAAGCCGGACAATTTTGGTACCGCCCAGATGTTCTCCAACCCTATTCTGGAAAGAATAACTCGTACCCCAATTTGGATGCCAATTGCAATGTTCATCATTTTGGGATGTACATCAGTATACTTTGGGATCCAAAAAACTGAAGTAGGCGTGGGCACAGCCATTTTGCTGTTCGTGACAGGTTATATAGGATTTACATTCGTTGAATACATGATGCATAAGCACTTTTTCCATATGGAGCCTAATACTCCTATCAAGGATAAGTTGCAGTACACTGTACATGGCGTACACCACGATTATCCTAAGGACAAGGACAGGTTAGCAATGCCCCCTTTTGTCAGTGCTGCCTATGCAGCTATTCTCTACCTGATCTTCAAATTGATCATGGGAGATCTTGCATTTTATTTTCTTCCCGGATTTCTGTTTGGCTACGCCTTATATTTAGGGATCCACTACGTAGTCCATGCTTTACAGCCGCCTAAAAATTTTATGAAAATACTTTGGGTGCACCATGCCATTCATCATTACAAAGATCCTGATGTAGCATTTGGGGTAAGTACACCACTCTGGGATTATATTCTCGGAACAGTACCCAAAAAAGATTGATGAATCCAGACCTCCTGACATCCAGGAGGTTTTTTTATTCAACAAAACAGCATGAAATCGAGCATGACTCCAGCGTCACACACTGGGATGATTATTCACCATGCGAGATTCCATATGTCCCTTAAAAGGCAAATTATAATCAGATGAAACATCCATGACAAGGAGCTTGACACAAAAGGGCATGATTAATAACTTTATGGGGTATTCGAAGGACGATTTTTACTGGAGGTTGAAATATCTTAATAAGCTACGAGCTTTCAGAAACCCCGCAGATGAAACTGTCCTCACAGCTAAGCACAAAAGAGTATCGCCAATCCCGACTTCAATCGGGAGGGAGCATGAACATGAAATTTTA
The DNA here is from genome assembly GCF_001442615.1 of Algoriphagus resistens. Lineage (GTDB taxonomy): Bacteria > Bacteroidota > Bacteroidia > Cytophagales > Cyclobacteriaceae > Algoriphagus > Algoriphagus resistens. Next base: position 140,038 of record NZ_LMXN01000003.1, read on the forward strand.
ACTTTCTTAGCTGTTATTTTCTTACACTTGGTTTCCCGATTTTTTTATTGGGTAAGGGGACATGTATGCTCTTTCAAACAGGTAAAAATCTTTACCCGTTCAAAACCAACACGTTACGTAATTTTCCAACAGCTTAAATTAAACACATGAAAAAAATAGCAATAATAGGTCTTGGCTGGATAGGTCTGCCTTTGGCAAAGTTACTTAAGCAAGACGGTTACGAAGTAGTGGGAAGTACCACCACTGCAGAAAAACAACGTGACTTACTTCAAGAGGGAATTAATGCCATTCACTTCTCCCTAGTGCCCTATCCGCAGGGAACAGGATTTCAGGAATTATTCAATTCTGAAATCCTCGTCATCAATATCCCTCCCCGCAGCCGCAACACGGATGGAAAATTTTACCTGGAGCAACTGAAGTTTCTCCAAAGCATAGTGGAACAATCGGTTATTCAAAAAGTAATTTTTGTTTCCAGTACAGGGGTTTATCCAGAAGAAACCCGGACTGAAGCCTATACTGAAGAGGAAATTTTAAATCCAAGCAACACAGGCAATATCACCCAGCTAAAAGGGGAGTTGACCTTCTCAGGGGGGAAAGATCTCACTATTGTGCGCTTTGGCGGACTTCTCGGGGACAACAGGATACCTGGAAATTACGTCGCAGGTAAAGAAAACGTGGCCGGGCATACCCGTGTAAATTTCATCTATAGAAGTGATGCTGCCCGCCTACTTCACTGGATAATTGCAAATGAACTTTGGAACGAGACCTTTAATGGCGTGGCTCCTGTCCATTCTCTGAGAAAGGATATTTATGCAAAGAATGCTTCCGACCTCGGACTATTGCCTCCTGCCAGCTATCAGCATGGTGCGGCAAGTGAGGATAGATTGATTTCAGGCGAAAAAATCATCAGGACAGGATTTAAATTCGACTATCCCAACCCGCTTGACTTTCCTTATTCAAAATAATCTGGCGCCATTTGGCACTGGCCTATCTACGGAAGTAAGGATTATTCCGCCCCCATCGGATTCAAAACCTGTTATTAGGATTTCCGACATAAAATCCGCAATCTGCCGAGGTGCAAAATTACAGACACAAACTACCTGTCTTCCCATCAAATCCTCTGGCTGATAATGGAGAGTAATCTGGGCGGAGGATTTTTTTACACCAATATTTTCTCCCAGATCTACCCAAATTTTATAAGCGGGTTTTCGTGCTTTTTCAAACTGTTCTACCCGGATAATAGTCCCTATACGTAATTCTATTTTGTCGAAATCTTTGTAATCAATCGTTTGCATAGTCAATTTTTTTCCTAATTTTAGGAACCTTTTACAAAAGCACCCAGTAAGATATAAGGTAACCCCACATTATTATGGTCGGAATTTCAGATTTTCCTTTTACAAAAATCGCAATTTTCAGTTTAACTGTTATGACGCTATGCTTTTGGGCAGGAGATTCTATCGCTCAAAGTGAACAAGAAAAATCAGAAATGGAGCAGGAAAGGCCTATTAGCGACAAGCCTTTGACTGAGAATCATTCAGATGTTACTGATCTTCAAACTCCTGAGACTCTTACTCCTACTGCCACTACTGCCCCAAGTACTCATGCATCTCTACCAAAAAAAGACAATCATTTAAGCGGGGAAGGCAAAAAACCTGAAACGGCCCCTTCTACACTTTCTTTTAATATTTTTCTCTATATAGTTGATAAGTTCAAAGCAGATTAATCAATTTTCTGTCTGGAATTTTTCTAAATCTTGAAGACTTATCATTCCTTCATAATAAGCTCTTCCAAAAACAGCGGCCGACACCCCCATCTCTCTAAGTCGCCTGAAATCATCGACTCCCCTTACCCCACCACTGGCTGCGAGATTAATATCGGGAAATTTATCTCTGATCTTCTGGAATAAAGCAAAGTTAGGGCCTTCCATTACTCCGTCTCTTGTAATATCCGAACATTTGAGGTATTTCAACCCGCGCTCAAAGAAAAAGTCGATATGATCGAACAGATCTATTTCTGTCTTTTTCAACCAGCCCCTTATCTTGATTTTATTATCAGCAGGGTTGATATCCGCAGCAAGATTGATTTTTTCGCGCCCATATGAAAGGATGAATTGAGCAAAACGCTCTGGATTATTCGCCGCAACAGAGCTCGCTGTGATTGTGGCAGCGCCAAATTCAAAACATTTGATTACATCTCCATCCGTGGTAACCCCGCCGGTATAATCCACTTTCAACTCTGTATATCCTGCAATAGCTTCCAGAATATGATAATTCTTAGGTTCTCCTCTACGTGCACCATCCAAATCCACAAGATGAACCCTCTTAATTCCTATAGATTCAAAAGCCTGGGCAATTTCCAAAGGGTTATTGGAGATCACTTCTTCAGTGGAAAAATCGCCCCTTTTTAGTCGGACACATTTCCCATTGATTAGCCAAATGGACGGAATAATTTCAAACATCTTTATAATATTCAGGTTTATTAGCGGTAATTGACGAGCTGCCTAAAGATACAAAATGGTACTACTTTTAGCCTAACTACTACTTAATCTTTTATCGGCATAAATTCAAAGTCCGTTTTCTGCAACTTGGCCTGGATCGTATTCCAGAAATTCAATAGCTTAATTTAGCTATTTTTCCTTTAGCACCCGATGCCCATATAGAACCATCTGCATGTCCCATTTTCACGGAGTGGAAACCTTCATTGGAAATCGGCTCCCAGGTAATCCCTGCATCGGTAGAATAATCCGAACCAGACGGACCTACAGCGATCAAGCTTTTTTGCCTCGGAAAATAAACTACTCCGGATCGATACCCGCCTGGACTCTGCTGTGGTTTTATCCATTCTTTTTTGGCAGCAACAAAAATTCCGGCAACACCTTCCTGCATTTCTTCTTCCAGGTAATCTCCTCCCACTCCTACTATTTCCCCACTGCCCATTCTTGTTATTGAAAAAATACCTTGGGATGATTCTCCCTGAACAAAAGGAGAGCTATATTTTTCCCAACTTTCCCCCATATCCTTGGAAAAATGGAGGTTCGACTCCTTACCGCCAGTGCCTAACCAAAGATGATTTCCTTCGGCAAGAAGTGACGTTGCACTGGCTGCGAAGGCAGCTTCCCCATCTGCAGCACCGGGAAGTGAATCAATCGGATACCAAGAATTACCTTGATTGGCAGTCTGCAGGATTGTCCATTTCCCATTAAAAGGGTCTCCTATTACAAATCCCCGGCTAGGGGATGAAAAGCTAATACCATCCAAAAAAGCGAATTCATTCTCCTGATGTTTTAGCTCCCATGATTTCCCCCCATCTTCTGTCTTGTAAATCACAGCTGGCTGTCCTGCTGAAACCACAATAGCTGTCATAGCATCAAAGGCATGAATCGATCTGAAATCCACTGTATCCAAGCCTGCAACCACACCATGATCCCAAGACTTACCCCCATCTATAGTTCTTAACCAGACCCCTTTGCTTCCACTTGCCCAAGCTATTTCGCCCGTGAGTGGAGAAAGACCTCGTAGAGAAGATTCTACCGGCGTCTCAAGGATATTCCAGCCACTTGGCTTTTCAGCTAGGTTTTCCTCAGATTTTTTACAGGAAAAAAGCGCTACCAATAATGATAGCGCCAGTACTTTTCTTTTGCTCATTTTTACTCTAAAATCAGACTATGTCAACTTTTCTATAGGCTTGGATTAATGCTTTTTCTCCTTCTATTCCCGGAGATGCATTTCCATGCTCCATACCCATCACACCTGTAAACCCTTTTTCGTGGATGAATTTGAATACATTGCTATAATTGATTTCTCCGGTTCCAGGTTCCTTTCTGCCTGGATTATCTCCGATTTGTATGTAAGCAATCTCATCCCAAGTCTTTTGCATCGTGGCGATCAAGTTACCCTCATTTCGCTGCATGTGATAAATATCATACAGGATTTTACATGCAGGGCTATCCACTGCTTTGCAAATCATATAGGACTGATCTGCATGGCGAAGGAAAAGGTCGGGATTGTCACTCAATGGCTCCATTACCATAACTAAACCTTCTTTTTCCAACACCTCAGCACCACGCTTGTAGGCTTCGATGACATTGCCAGTCTGCACGCCCATCGGTAGATTTCTTTCGAAATAGCCGGGAACTACTGTCATCCATTTTGCCCCAACCCGCTTGGCGACTTCTACAGATTTTCTGCATGTCTCTACAAATAAATCTTCGTGCTCTTTCTTGCCTGTGGTAAGGGAAGTCTTCCAGTTTTCGCCGCCATCTATTACAAATACACCCATTCTCATCCCTAAAGACTCTAGCGTTTTGCCGATAAGCGTTTGCTCTTCCACGGACCGTCCCAACATCCCGTTGTCCTCCAAAGATCTAAATCCCTGATCAGCCATAAACTTCAGCTCATCTACAACTCCGCCCGGAGCAGAATTTCTGAACATTCCGAAGTGAGGTGCGAAGTCCATTTTAAATGTAGGCTCAGCTTTGCCAGCAGCAAAGGATGGCATACTCATGGCTCCTGAAACACCCAAAAGGGTGCTGCCTAAACCTACTTTCTTGATAAATCCTCTTCTTTCCATGATTAAACCACTTTAGTTTTTCCCGGAATTGCATGCGGATAATATCCATCAGTCCCTGGCAAGACCTTAGGCATTGCATCCCAAGCCAATGTCTCAGGCATTAAATCAATTGTGCCATTTATTGCTTCCTCGAAAGTCAGTGGTTTACCAGAATAAGTAGCATATCTCCCCATAATCGCCGTCATTGTACTGTTTGCGGCATTCTCAGCATCAGCAAATTTATATTCCCCGTTAAACAAGGCTTCCCAAAGCAGATCATGCTCTACCTGGTATGGGTTTGGCTGATTCTTACGATCATGCTCATAAAGCACATTGCCTTTCCAGTCCTTGAGGGTTCCGAAATTCCCAGCACTTAAGTAAGCTGTCCCTTTGGTTCCTTGGAAGCTTTCATCCACACGGTTTTGAGCTCCCGGGAAGTGTCTACACTCACTGTGAATCACCGTTCCGTCTGCATAGGTATAAGTCAATACATGATGGTCAAAGATCTCCCCGTTTTCCTTGCCGGTCCGGACAAGGCGACCACCCGTTCCTTCGGCTTTCACCGGAGGTCCCTGTTTCACCCAGTTGGCAATATCGATGTTATGCACATGCTGCTCGTTGATATGATCTCCACAAAGCCAGTTGAAGTAATACCAGTTTCTCATTTGGTATTCCATCTCTGTCTGACCAGGCTGACGCTCTCTCACCCATACACCACCGTCATTCCAATAAACCTGACCGTTGATAATCTCTCCGATATCACCGTTGTGAATACGTTTGATTGTTTCGATATAGTTTGCCTGATAGTGTCGTTGAAGGCCTACCACTACATTTAGTTTTTTCGCTTTTGCTTCTTCGGCAGCCTTTAGGACTTTTCTGATGCCTGCAGCATCTACTGCTACGGGCTTTTCCATGAAGACCTGCTTGCCCTGCTTCACCGCTTCCTCGAAATGCATAGGGCGGAATCCGGGAGGTGTAGCAAGGATTACTACATCAGCTTGAGCGATGGCATCTTTATACGCATCAAACCCTACAAATTTCATATCCTCAGAAACAGCAAGTTTGTCTCCATATTTTTCACTTAACGCCTTATGCGCATTATCTAAACGATCTCTGAAAGCATCTGCCATAGCAACTACTTTGATGTTATGGCCTGTTGCCAAGGCTTGAAAAGCAGCACCTGTTCCACGGCCACCACAGCCGATCAATGCAAGTTTCAGTTCATTGACAGGGGCTGCATAGGCACCTGGCAGTACAAAAGGAGCAGTCATCAATCCGCCCGTAACCAGAGCAGAGGTTTTGATGAAATCCCTGCGGGAGTTCTCTAATTTCATAGTATAGGTATTAAGGGTTAGTAATCAGTAATTGGTTCGGCTTGGTAATAAGCCATAATTTCCTCTGGACTAGGGGGAATTTGAGGTCTCACCAGCCTAAGACCTAAGAAAGGAGCTTCTGGAAACCACCATTGGCTTTTGGGGATTTGTGGGTCTATCCGTTTCCAGTCTGCCGAACTCAAAAAACGCTTGGAAGAACTTATTTCAGAAGCCTCTGTATCATAACTTCCCCCCCGTACCACTCTTGGGTAAAGCTCGGTTGATGGATTGGAAGGGTTTGCTGTAGGAGATGATGCATAAAACTCCGGATCATATTGATCTGAAGTCCATTCCAGCACATTTCCATAAATGTCATAAAGCCCCCACGGGTTAGGTTTTTTCTTGCCAATCTCATGTGTAGTCTCGGCAGAATTCTCTTTAGTCCAAGCGTATTCTCCAAGCTGGGACGGATCATCACCAAAGAAATATTTAGTATCTGTTCCCGCTTTGGCCGCATATTCCCATTCGGCTTCCGTAGGAAGTCTATAGAAAATCCCGGTTTTCAGATAAAGCCAATGACAAAACTGGATCGCTCCATACTGTGTCATACCTATGGCAGGCTTTCCTTCTTTACCCATCCCAAAGGTCATATCCAAATAAGGCATACTTGGTCGGCTCAGTCCATCTACCATGTCTCCGATTGGGCCTTCGGACACAGCTAACTCATAATTTTTATCCAGGAAAAGCTCAAAGGCATCCCATGTCACCTCATGTGTTCCCATCCAGAAAGGAGCGATTTTCACTTCGTGGGCAGGCTTTTCATCCTCATTTTCTGAATTTGAAGAGCCCATTACGAAGCTACCTTCCGGAATCGGTGTCATTTGGAATGTCACCTCTGTTCCTGGGATTTTCTGGGTATAAGATTCAAAATTGGCTTCATTCACATCAAAACTCATCAGAATCAATGCGCCGATAGCAAGGTATTTGGTGTTTGTCTTAAACATGTTCAAAGAAAAAATCTTTAGCGTTAAATATACTAGTATAGGGTTTAGGATTTAGTCCGTTTTTGATGGATGGAGCGAATAGATGCTCACCGTAGATTCATCCGAATAGACAAGCAGTAGTCTGTTGTCTGAACTGATTTTTCTGATGTTTCCATGGAGATTCAATCCGCTTTGGGCTTTGGTAGCATTCGTAAACTTCCCTTTTCCATCTCCAAGCAAAACAACGCCATGGTTTGCATCATATTTCCCGAAATATAGTTTGCCATAGCCAATATTTCCTCCCAGAACCATATCTAAATTTCCATCGTCATTTACATCTACCGCTGCTGAGGCAAACACAGGAGAAAACTGAGCTTGGATGGGCAATGTTTTCGCAACATATTTCCCCTCAGAATTCCGTACAAAATAAGTCGTCTCCAGTCGGTTAATATAGATCGAGCTGGTTCCTTCCCGTTCCTTTGCTGTAAACAGCTCATCCATTTTCACATTGGAAAACGATTTGAAATCCAGATATCTCTTCTTAAGAAAAAGAACCTGTCCTAAAATCTCGTCTCTGCTGGCCGCAGGATATTTTTCATTCTGTATATAATATCCCAAAAAGGCATCAACGGAACCATTGCCGTCAAAATCCTTGTAGAGGATTTCGGCAGGTTGGGAATGGGTAGCTTTGATCTGGGAGTTTGTGCCAAGGTTGCCTGCCAAAATCTCCACATTTCCATCGTCATCCCAATCCGCAAGTGTCAGGTCATTCCAAAAGCCAAATTCATGCTTGGCGAAAAAATTTAAAGTTGTTTCTTTCCATTGATTTTTTTGGAAAGAGAAAATCTGAATAGGCATAGCTTCCCCAAGGACAATCAATTCCGGTTTTCCATCCTGATCCAGATCTGCCATGCCTGAGTCTGTAAGCATTCCCAAATTGACAAACGTGGGTGCAAGTTGTTTCGTCTGATCAGTGAACTTGCCTTTGCCGTCGTTGATATAAATCCTTCCTCCAAGGGAAGTAGGAAACTGACCCGGAGTAACACGGGCCCCAACAAATAAGTCAGGAATTCCATCAAAGTTGAAATCGCCCTCTTGCACAGTGCCGCTAGGAAAGGCTTCCTCCGGAAGCGCTTCGGAAGCTTGCCTGAAGTTGCCTTTTCCGTCATTTAGATAGAGTCGATCCCGCAATGCCTCATCTCCTAGGTTGAAATCATATACTCCCCCGCTGGCCACATACAAGTCCATATATCCATCCCCGTTTGCATCGAATACGATAGCATCAGTGTCTTCTGATCGTGAAGCTGATTCGAAAACAGCCGTGTTCTGCTTCTTAAATGATCCATCAGAAGATTGAAAATAAATGGAGGCATCGGCATCGGACCCTGCTCCCACAAACAAATCCTCACGTCCATCTCCATTAAAATCATCAAAAACCATCGCTTTCCCGTTTCCTGAAACAGGATTAATCAGCAAAGGCTGTCGCTTATAATCATTAAAATCCCTGCCTTGTGTGTTTTTTAGAACTGCCCTTTCGGTAAGAAATACCTCGGAAGGAACGGGCTTGATGCGAGAGGAATTTACTGCGTCGTTTTCACGTAGTTCCAGCAGTTGGTTTGCCCGGATTTTATATTCTTTGGATATCTTTCCTCCAGGCCAGGAGACCATAAGAGAGTCTACTTCGTCCAAATCACCTAACCCAAAATGCAGCGTCGTTGACACAGAGGACTGATAGCCACGATACGGATTCTGTTCCAGGACCTGAATAGTACCTCCAGCATATACTTCTATTCTGGCTCCAAAAGCTGAGGAATTCGATTCCGATCCTAAGAGTTTTACTTGCAAATAATTTTTGCCGTTTTGCTGAGCAGCTTGATTTTCATAAATAGAAGCAGGGGTATTGATATTATTTACGACCAGATCAAGATCTCCGTCATTGTCAAGATCACTATAGGCAGCACCACTACTATTTAATACATGATCGATTCCCCATTCCTTGGTTTGGTTTTGAAAAGCTAACTCCCCGCTGTTTTTAAAAATGTAATTGGTCAAGTTCGAGGAAGGCATGTTTCTCACCATGTTCAACAAATCCTCCCGCTTTAGTTTCCCGCCTGAAGTACGGACGTAATTGTCCATGTATTTGAGAAAGTCCTGATTGTTGTAATCTCTTAAGTACCCGTTTGTCACAAACAGGTCCTTCCAACCATCGTTATCAAAATCAGCAAAAAGGGAGGCCCAGCTCCAATCGGTATTGGATACACCAGCCAGCTGTCCGATTTCCTGGAAAGTACCGTCACCGGAATTCACATGCAGCATATTTCGCATGTACTGATGATGAAATCCCTTGTTCACATTCAGTTCAAACAGCTCAAAATTATCGGGGGCAAGCAGTAGCTTTTGTCTTTCATTTCCTTCGGGCAGCATGTCCAGCGTGAAAATATCCAATAAGCCATCGTTGTTGAAATCAGCGATATCGTTACCCATGGAAAAATGGGAGGTATGGCCCAAACGCTCCAGGATTTCATCTTTGAAGGTGCCGTCCTTCTGGTTGATATAAAGGTAATCCGGCATGGAATAGTCATTGCCGATGTAAATATCCGGCCAGCTATCCTGGTTAATATCAGACACCGCAACTCCTAGACCGTAGGAAAGGCTGGAACTCGATATACCTGCTTGTTGTGTGACCTCTACAAACTTCCCATTTCTATTTTCAAAAAGCTGAGAGCCTGCCTCATGCTTTTCTTTGAGCAATACCTTGGTCAGATTTTCATCCTGATTTTGGATAGATTGGGTATTGTGATTTAGGAGAAAAAGATCCAGATCCCCATCCAAATCATAATCAAAAAAACTTGCGGAAGTACTGGGCGCATTGGAAGCAATTCCGTATTCCTCAGCCATTTCCTTGAAAATAGGAATTCCATTTTCATCGTTTCCCTGATTTACAAAAAGCTGGTTGGTTCGTTTTTCAGTGGGCAAATTGCCGGAGTAACACTGATAAATATCTAATTTATTGTCCCCGTTGATATCGGCGAATACAACTCCGGTTTTCCAGGGACCTGATCTTCCTGTGGCTCCGGAAGCTTGAGCTGTTTCTTTGAATTTGAGTTCACCCTGATTTAGGTAAAGTTGGTTGCCACTTACATTGGCAGAAAAATAAATGTCATCTAATCCATCGCCGTTCAGGTCACCCACAGCTACACCTCCACCATTGTATAAGTACTCATACATGAGGACATTGAGGTTAAGTGTCTCCTCTACCCTATTGGAAAAAGTGATTCCCGTTTGCTCAGGAGTCAAAAGAGCAAAGAGGGGTGGGGTGTTGTTAACTGAGGGAGTATCAGTTTGGATTGAATCGCCTTTTTCTGAGCAAGACAACATCAAAACACTAAGTCCTAAAACGGTAATAAGCGTTCTTTTGGTCATAAGCTAAAATAATCTAAGCCACCCCAAATGGAATGGCTTAGATCAAAAATTAAGAATTGGTCTTGTTATTCGAATCCTGGATTCTGGATCAGCGCTGCATTTCTATTCATCTCATCCCTGTGGATCGGCATGAAATACATTTTATCCAGCCAAGCTCTGTTTTCTTTACCCGGATCTATAGGCTGAACTTTGTAGACGTAATTGTAAATCTCAGGATCGTAGCGATAGGTAGAAAGTGTCTTTCCAGGCTTAAGCGTCCCTGTAATGCTAATTATATTTGCCTGACGTCCAAATGTCTCCTCTGCTATCATCCAACGACGAACATCATGGAATCTTTGCTCTTCATAGGCCATTTCTATACGCCTCTCATTGCGGTAATCTTCCATTAATTCTTCACCTGAAGATGTAAGGGCTGGCTGTCCTACTCTAAACCTAATCTGGTTCAGCCAAGCTTTTGCTTCAGCTTCCTGACCTAGTTCCAGCGAAGCTTCTACATAATTCAATACAACTTCAGTATACCTGATGATAGGCCAAGGAACTTCTTGCCAGGTATTCTGGTCAACAACTGCAGGATCCGGATCTACAAATTTCCTAATATAATAGCCAGTATAACTACCATTCCAATCCTCTATAGAACTGTTTCTTGTATCCAACCCAAAGTGCGTCTGTTTTGCTCCGGAGGCATCTGTTACTTCGTAGGTCCCTGTTTGGATTTGTCCCAAAGGATCCTTTGGCTGGTTTGCTATGGCTCTAGGCTTCCACTGAGCCCCATCATAAAGGATGGAAGCATAGAAGCGGGCATCACGGTTTTCATAAGGAGCAGATGCATGAGTGGGATTGGACCAGTCAAACTCAGTCCCATCCATCATTTCATAGTCGTCCACCAGCAGTTGCACAGGGCTGTTTCCTGCCCAGTTATTATAGCCATTTGGTCCATTATATAGTCCTTGACGACCACCGTCCTCCTGCTTCATATTGATAAAATATCTAGCAAGGAGTAATTCATTTTCACCGCCGTTTCTGGAAAGGGAGTTGTTCATGTAGTTTTGGATTCCCTCTTCATGAGAAACCGGCTCTGATAGTCCATATAAGTTACCGGAAGCTTTATCTAGCACTGCTTTGGCAGCGGCCTGGGCTTTTTGCCATCTCTCAGCTCTATTACCACCCGTATACACCAAAAGGTCAATATCACTAAAACCAGATAGGGTAGTGGCATTTGCTTGTGCGGTTGGCCCATCATGTAGGTCACTGGCAGCATACAATAGAACCCTTGCCTTAAGGGCCAACGCGGCTAATTCATTAGTACGTCCATCTGCCATACTTTTTCCTTCTAACAGCATAGCTGCATCATCCAAGTCAGCAATAATGAAATTGATGGTTTCCTCCCAGCTGGATCTTGGTATATCATACGTCTCTTCTCCAAGTTCATAAGGACGGTCCACCAAAGGGACGCCACCGAAATATCTTGCCAGATCGTGGTAATAATAAGCTCTCAAAAACTTTGCTTCTCCAAGCAATCGATCTACGATCCCTCCATCGTTGGCAAATTGTGGTTCGGATAGTTCGCTGATCGCAAGATTAGCTCTTCGAATGTAGCTGTAAAGCCTTTGCCAATTATAAGTTCTACGGTCTGCATTATTCCAACCTACATCCGCAGAGTTTATTCTAGCCTCGGTCACCGTGGTAATCCCACGTCCTGGATGTGTAAAGATTGCTTCATCGGTCAACGATGCCAACATTTCCTCATTGAACCCACCTTGGCCAAATCCCTGATAAATTCCTGTGACAAAAGCCTCAGCCAGTGCAGGGTCAGTCCATACTTGTGATTCTGATATCTCAGTGAGAGGGTCTGTGTTAAGGAAATCACTGTTACAGCTTGCGGTTGTTAAGCTTGCCGCAAACAGTAGTACTAAGTATTTTATATTTCTTTTCATTAGTTCGGATTAGTTAGAATGAAACAGAAAGACCAGTGTTGATTACCCTTGCCTGAGGATAATATTGTCCGAGTGAGTTATCTGATTCCGGATCATATACTTTGTTCTTGCTCCAGGTGAACAAGTTCAGTCCATTCACATAAAAACGGGCATTTTTGACACCGATTTTCTCAGTAAGGTGAGCAGGAATATTATAGCCAATTTCCAAGTTTTTCAGTCTTAAGTAATCAGAACTTCTGAACCAATACGTATTCCCTCCAGACCAATACTGGTCAGATCTGTTGGCAAGTCTTGGATCTGTGCTACTTGGGTTGTCTATTGTCCATCTGTTATCATAGATATCAGATAGGTAGTTACCGATATTTCCAGATTCCCCAGCACTGATAAATTGTCTGGCACCTGCCGCACCCTGTAGCAAAACTGTAAGATCAAATCCCTTCCAGTTTGCTGACAAGTTCACACCGCCCTGGAAAGTTGGGATATTGTTTTGATCCATACGGATTCTGTCATCAGGAGTGATCTTGCCGTCTGGAACCATCACCAGATTGCCCTCCTCATCCCGGCCTCCAATATCTTTGTACTTCATATCTCCAGGACGTAAATTGTTGGTGATAGCAGTATAGTCTAGTGTTTCAGCATCAATGGATTGCTGATCTGGGAATACCCCATCGTACTGATAGACCAAATTTGTGTTCATAGGGCTACCTGTAGACATCTGCCAATGCGGCGCTCCCGGTGATTCATCCCAAAACAAGATGCTGTTTTTGGCATATCCTCCGTTTACACTTGCAGAATATTGGAATTCTCCATTTCCTCCTCTGATCCCCAAATTCAGGTCAAATCCTTTATTTTCCACTTCTCCGATATTTTCAGCAGGTAAGGATATGCCTGTTGTTTGAGGTACCGATGCGTTCTTTCTCCATAGAATATTCGTTCGCTTGTTATAAAACATATCAAACTCGAAGAAAATTTTTCCCTGAAGAAACTGTCCCTCAAAACCTAGGTTAGAGTTGTTGGCTATTTCCCAGGTAATTGCTCTATTTGGTACTCTGGTTTCAAATAGCGTTTTAGTTTCTGTTCCATCGATTATATAAGAACTAAAGCCGTATGTAGACAAGAATTGATATTCTTGAAGTTCATCATCGTAATAGATCTGATCATTCCCTAGCTGACCCCATGAACCTCTGATTTTGAAGAAGTCAAAGGTTTTTCCAAGGGAATTTTTCCAGAAAGTTTCTTCAGACACAACCCATCCCAGCATCACACCTGGGAAGAAACCAAATCGGGTATCTTCGGGGAAGATATATGAACCATCATATCTCCAAAGAAACTCTGCCAGGTATTTCTCTTGGTAATTGTACGCTACTCTACCGAAGTAATTCAGACGTGCTCTGTTGTATGCATCACCACCATTATCTTTCTGAAGGTCTCCACCAGCAAACATTTGGTCAAGGGCAGTGGATATAAAGAATCTTCTATAAGCATCGAAATTACTGCTTTCTATAGTTTCTCTGTTCACACCAGCTACCACATTCAGTGTATGGACATCGTTAAACGTTTTGTCGTAATTAAATACGCCTCCCAACAGAATATTTAATGTCTGTTCAGAACCTTGAGAAAGATTTGGTTCAGCCGGACCTCTTTTACTTGGTACCAAAACTGGTGTCACCCCATCTTCCTCGAAACCATTACCTCTCTCATAGAGTGTCCATGGAATTTGCCAGGTTTTAGTAGCCCGTATATACTTATCAATGGCTGCTGTACCAGTAAATTTCAATCCTTCTACTCCCGGAATCTTAATCTCTAAGTTACCCGTAGTCTGGATATAGTCCCGCTTATCTTTATTGTAACCCGTCTGATCTGTAGTAATTACAACCGGATTCTCTCCGTTTTCAATATCAGGGCCCGGCTTACCATTTGGCCAGTAGGCTGGTTGGTTTGGCTTGCCCCGCATCTGCATACGGAAGATTGCTTGGGCACCCCTAGTTGGGAAAAATCTATCTTCTTCTCTAGCTAGAATACCTAAGCCTACCTTTACATACTTGTTGATATTAGCATCTAGATTGATTCGCAAGTCATACTGTTTGAAGCCTGTTGCGGAGTTTTTATAATAGCCATCCTGATTTTGATAGCCTAAGGATGTCAGGTATTTTACATTCTCGCTACCACCAACTACCTGTAAATTGTATCTGCTTTGAGGAGACCAGTTCTTCAATGTTTCCCCATACCAATCTGTATCAGGATAGTTCCAAGGATCAGAACCGTTTCTATACAATTCAATCTCATCAGGGGAATATGGAGCAGTTCTTACCTGGCCATCAGGTCTGGTGTATTCTCCATTCTCCTTATAAGCCTGATTCGCGGCTGCCCATTCACTGGTAGGAAGCTCATAGATATTCAGTTCATTTAGCGCATTTGCATATTCAGCAGAATTAGCAAGCGCTGGCAACACAGCTGGCTGAGCCCATCCCTGATTTACTTGGAATGTCAATTCTGGTGCTCCTGTTGAGCCTCTTTTAGTGGTAACAAGGATTACTCCGTTTGCTGCTCTTGAACCATAGATTGCTGCAGAAGCATCCTTCAATACGGATATATTCTCGATGTCATTTGGGTTCAAACGCTCCAGACCACCTGCCCTGGCTGGAATACCATCGATTACAACCAATGCATCATTGTTACCTAAAGTATTGGAACCACGGATCCGAATACTGGATCCATCATAGCCCGGCTCACCGCCTCTATTCACTGCTACTACACCTGCCATACGGCCTGCAATAGAGTTGGATAGGTTCATCGCCGGAGACTTGGTCAGCTCCTTACCTTTCACAGTCGCCACTGAACCCGTGATCGTTTCTTTCTTCTGCTCACCATAACCCACCACAATTACTTCATCCAAAGATTTAGTATCAGGTTGAAGCGTAAGATCAAAAGTAGATCGATCACCTACCGGTACTTCCATTTGGGTAAACCCGATAAATGATATTACCAAGACATCCGAAGATCCCGAAATACTAAGCGTGAACTTACCGTCAATATCTGTGACAGTACCATTTGTGGTGCCTTTCACAAGGACAGAGGCACCAGGCAGAGGCAGATTGTCTTCACCTGAAATCACCACACCAGACACCTCCCGGGTCTGTGCGAATGCTGTGCTAAGCAGCCCGAGACAAAAAATTATTGTCATGCTGAATAGCTTAAAATGAGTAAAGTTTCTCATTGGCATAGGGTTTATTATTAATTAAGATAATTTAACCATCTAATGTCCCCCAATGCAATGGCAAAACCAAACTGTTTTTTACCAAAAATTGACTGGATTTTGATAAAATGAGCGTATAACTAGATCTTTAACTGAATGAAATAGGATTATTCCAATAAATAAAGGACAATACGAAGAACCGCAAAATTTTATTTTGTCCCAATATAATGCGAAAATGCTTCAAACGTGCTCTTCAATCGATTGTTATAATCGGTTTACCACGGCCCTTTTAGGAATTTTCAAAGACCACATTCCTCTCAAATTTCCAATCTCAAAATTTCTTGCTAAATCTTCGGCATAAAGAGAATCTATCCTTCTCAAAACCGTTTCCTGTATATCATTTGTCGGATCCCCGTGACATGACAAACAAAATTCCGAAGAAACAACAATTGCCTTCGTATAGAGCAAAACTTCTCCTCCATCAATACCCTGGATATTTGATTCATTTTTGATCCCGTTTTCCACATTATATTGATAAGCCTCCAGAATCGGCAACTCCTCTTCCGTAGGCAAATTTGTTTTATTCCTCGCGCGTGTAGAAGTTCGTCGTACAGTAACTCCATACTTCTCGTCTAATTCACTTAGAATAGGAGATGCATTTATATTGCAAAATTCTAATGCTCCCTCAAACCCCTTTTCCTCTACTGCCTTATGAAGACTTCCCATTAATAGCCGTTGCGCTTCAGTACTGATAGAATCTCCCCAGATCATCGCTTCCTGGGTAATTTGGGCATCAGAGAGCTTCTTTGCCTCCATAGCTTTGTTCACTTCCTCAAACACGCTTTTGGAAACTCGCTCCTGAGGTCCGCATGCCATCAAAAGAAAGACAGGGATTAGAAAATAGATAATGTGCTTCATGAGGGTAAGTCGTTAGGAATGGATAAAACTACGAATCATAGCCTGAATTCACCCTAGGTTTATAAATCAAAACCCGGTAAAAGAAGGAAAGAGACAGCGACAAGGTCAGGCAGGCGTTTAGGAAAGCTAAGAAAATTTCGCTACTGGCATAATTCCGTATATTCATATTGTTTAATTCAACGATGCACATGCAAAAAACAGTAGGCCTATTTTTAATCGGGATGGTTCTTAGCACACAGCTTTTTTCCCAGACCTGGGTCAGAATGCAAAGCTGGGGGCTGGATCTGGAATCCATTGAGTGGATAGATGAAAACGTAGGTTTTTCCGTAGGGGAAAACCTTATTATCCGTACGTCAGATTCCGGGAATACATGGGAAGAGCTTCCAGTAAATTTTGATGGAAAGCTTCTGGATGTGGCTTTTTGGAATCAAAATGAAGGGCTGGCGGTAGGTGAGAATGGATTAATTCTTAAAACCCTGGATTCGGGAAATACCTGGAATCAAATACTTTCGGGAAATACCCAGACTTTGAAAAGCGTAGCGATTTCAACTGAAAATAAAGTAGTTGTATCCTCAGAAGGTGGCCAGATTCTGTATTCATCCAATAAAGGCGATACTTGGACGATGCTGAATTCTGGTACGGACCAAAGTTTGAATGATATATTCTTTATTAATTCCGATACCGCCTACATCTCAGGAAATCAAGGAACAATCTTGAGAAGCTATGACGGCGGCAATCAATGGTCCACGTTGAATTCAGGATTATCTGCCAATCTCAATGGGATTGCTTTTTCCACTCCTTTGATTGGATACGCCGTAGGAGATGAAGGGACTATAGTAAAGACATTAGATGGTGGGGAGGATTGGGCTCCCCTGATTTCTCCAGTAATGGCTGATTTACAGAAAGTAGCGATCAGTCCTTTGGACATTCGCATAGTTACTGTTGTAGGAGATTCGGCCACCGCTCTCCGATCTACCAATTCGGGATCCACTTTTGGGAAAGCCAATCTCGGCGCAGCAAACACTAGAAATCTCAAATCCCTGGGATTTAAACCAATAAGTAATCTAGTGTTTGCAGTAGGTCAGGATGGCTACCTTATTTCATCCACCAATGCAGGAAGTAGTTATAACCAACGCATGGCAGGCATCCGAAATGATTTTACAGGTACAGACTTCAAGTCAGATCGAGCTGGACATATTACCGGACAGAAAGGTGCCGATTATGCCACAAGCAATGGTGCCGGCAGTGTGGTATATCGGGCAATTCCTGAAGAGATTGACATTGTGGGAATGGATTACTGGAGCACTTCTTTTGGATATGTAGGAGGGGCCGGTGGAAAAATCTACAGAACCGGAAATAGCGGATCAACCTGGGTTCCTGTACCCGCGCAGACATCAAATACTATTACCGGATTTTACCTATTTGCCCCATCAGTGATCTATGCTACAGGTACGAATGGTTACATAGCAAGATCGTTTGACTCTGGAGGAACTTGGGATGCTTCGGGCATCCAATCCAATACAACAGAAAATCTTAGAGATATCACCTTCTTTGACTACCAAGTAGGATTTGCAATGGGAGATAACGGACAGATCAGTTGGTCAAACGGCGGGAATGCTTGGGAAAATCTACCAAAGTTGACCACAGAAGACCTGCACGCGCTTTCAAAGCTAGACTCCAATACTGCCATAATAGTAGGAGATGCCGGAGTGATTCTTAAGTCTGAGGATATGGCTAAGTCTTGGCGAAAGATTAATGTTCCCTTCACAGAAAATTTCACCTCGGTAGATTTCTGGGATGAGTTTTTGGGATTTATTTCTGGAGAAAACGGACTCATACTCCAGACAAAAGATGGGGGAGAATCCTGGTCACAGCTACCCAGTGGAACTAGCAGAAACCTCAACGGTATAAGTGTGGGAACCCCCACAGTAGCTTTTGCTGTAGGGGATGATGGTACTATTTTGCGCTACGAATGTATTCCTCCTACGGATCTAAGTGCGATTACAGGGGAAAACAAAGTCTGTCTGACTGTCGGACATTACTCCATTGCTGATTCCGTCATTCCGGAAGCGCAGCTCATATGGCGTGTGGATGGTGGTGAGATTGTTTCAGGTCAAGGTACCTCTGAGATCGAAGTTATATGGAAAACACCCGGAAGAAATGGGGTGTATGTCAGTATGGAAAATTTCTGCGGAAACGGAAAGACTTCTTCTATGGAGGTAATTGTTTCCGCTACTCCCCCTACCTCTATTCAGATTGAAGGGAATGGCGCCGTTTGCCTAGAAGGGACTGAGGTTTATTCACTGCCAGCCCTAACCGGGGTTACTTGCACGTGGGAGGCAACCGGGGGAGAAGTGCTGGAAGGTCAAGGTACATCACAGATTCTTGTAAAATGGAATGCTTCAGGCAGCCAAGAACTCCGCGTAGTTCAGGAAAATCTTTGTGGAAAAGCAGCTGCTGTACTAAAACCAATAGTAGTGAATATGCCTCCGGATCAACCTGGAGAAATAGAAGGAGAAAGCCAAACCGGACTCTGGGAAACAGAATATGCAGTTCCCGCGCAGGAAAACGTGAACTTCAAATGGAGTATCTCAGATGATGGTGGTAGAATACTTCAGGGACAAGGCACGGAAAAGATAACTGTTCTTTGGGAAAAGGAAGGCGATTTTCAGCTTACCGCCGCTGCCGAAAACGAATGCAATGAAGGAGAAGCAAGAATTTTACATGTGAACGTCAATGTAATCACCTCTATCCCGGAGGAAGAGGATTTAAACATTCGCATATTTCCAAATCCCTCTTCAGGAACAGTCACCCTGGAATTAGGAGGGGGAAATTATGAAAGCCTGAAAGTAATGAATTCTTTCGGTCAAGTAATTCAGTCTGTGGAGCTGTCTAATGGCATTAGGGAAATATCCCTGGAGCATTTACCAAGAGGAATGAATTTGATCCAGCTTTATACCGAGTCAAGTGCAGTGGTAAGAAAGGTAATTGTGAGGTAAGACCATTGTTGAATTCTTTAACCCTGGTGAAACAGGATCGATCTCCTTTTCCTAGAATGCTTAAAGTACAGCACGATATCGGGAAGAAGAGCGGAATGAAGAAGGCTACACCACCTTCTATTAAATTCATCTCCTAAATTATGAAGTTCATCGGAAAACAGAAGGCTTCTCCATGAATAATAGCCTGGAAGCGCTAATTTTGAATAATGGCTAAATTTAAACGACCACTTATTTTTTTCTTTTCCACGCTGATTTATGCTTTGTGCCAGATGCTTTTCAGTATTGTTTTAATGAAAGAAGATTTATGGAAGAATTTTCACATACAGTTGTCTGCCCATTATATCGTAATCTTTGCCATGTGCATAGCAGACTATGGATTGCTGCTGTTTTTAAACAAATACCTTCCCTATTCTAAAAATATACTCTATCGAATAGTGGCAGACATCGTAGGTATTACCGTAATAAGCCTGATACTGTTATGGATATTTAATTTTCTCATATATGATGTGTTTCTCATTGCCAAAGAAGGGATGCCTTCTTTTCTTGTCAAATTTGCATTTGCAATGACTACCAATATTCCTATTCTGTTGGTGTTCGAGTTAATTCATTATTTCCAGTCCGAACAGAAAGCGATTGCCGATTCTGAAAAAGCCAAACGCAAAGTTTTGTTATTCCAGCACGAAACCTTAAGATCACAGATAAACCCACATTTTCTGTTTAATTCATTGAATGTACTGTCTTCCTTAATATACATTAATCCGGACAATGCAAACAAGTTTACAAAAGCCCTCTCAAAGACGTATCGGTACGTCCTTTCCCTTTCCCAACAGCCAGTAGTGTTAGTCTCGGAGGAATTGGATGCATTGGACTCGTATGTCTATCTAATGAGAACAAGGTTTGAGAATTCTTTTACTTTTAAAATAGACAAAATATCAGACTGTACGCCGAACAAGATTGTACCTCTCACCCTGCAATTACTTATAGAGAACGCGTTTAAACACAATATTGCAACCGAAGAATCCCTTTTGAATATAAAAATCACTATCGACAGCGATTACATTACGGTTGAAAACAACATCCAGCCTTCAAACCGTTCGGATAAGGGTGGAATCGGGCTGAAATACATTGCCCAGCAATATGAAATCTATGCTAAAGAAGTCATCATCAAACAGACCGATGACCTATTTATTATTAAAATCCCTTACATACAGCCATGAAGTACCTGATAGTAGAAGACGAGCGGTTCGCCTATGAAGAGCTGAAGCGTATGTTGACGAAATTACGATCAGGCTATCGGTTGGAAAAACATACTAAAACCGTCATCGATACCATCAGGTTTCTTAAAGATTCTACTGTCGATCTAATCCTTATGGATATTCGTCTTGCAGATGGCAGCTGCTTCGAGATATTTAACCATATAGAGGTCACCACACCCGTCATCTTTACTACCGCTTACGATGAACATGCCATCAAAGCATTTAAGCTAAACAGTATCGATTACCTGTTAAAACCCTTTGATGAGAATGAATTAGAGGCAGCATTAGCCAAATTTGAGAATATCTTCCATAATCCCTCTTATAAATCCAGTTCTAAGAATTTTGAGCAGATGCAATCGCTCCAAACCAAAAACCGGTTTTTGATATCTAAAGGAGAAAACTATCACTATATAGAAACTAAAGATATTGCCCATTTTTATAGCGAAGACGGAGTTGTCTTTCTTCATACTTTCAAGGATAGGCGGTATATCATTAGTTATACCCTAGACCAGTTAGAACAACAGTTCCATAACCATCTGTTTTTCCGCGTTTCCAGGAATTGCATCGCCAACGTAAAAGCTATTGAAAATGTAGCCAAATACTTCAACAGCCGTCTGAAACTTTCCTTTTTGCCTGCTTGTCCCCATGAAGTATTGGTGAGTCGTGTACGCGTTCCCGACTTCCTAAAATGGATGGATGGAATTATAGAATAACTCCCACAGAAAATTCCATCTCTTTCGTTCTGCATTTCATTTAGCAAATTCTGAAGCCTATCGTCTATAGCTTCGGGTATCGCCCTGTTCACTGTTCTTTTGTCTTACAATCAAAATTTCAGAACAATGAAAAGAAACGTAGTAACATTTATCGCTGCAGTAGGTGCATTAATTTTCTCTGCAAAATTGTCCGCACAGGACAAACCTGTATCAGTTGGCCTCAAAGTCGGTACAAGTCTATCCAATTACCGGTTAGGAGGTGACATGAAAGGGTTCAAGAGTAAAATGGGTATAGGCGGCTCTGTGGGCGGTTTTATAAAATATGACCTGAACCCATATTTTGCTCTGCAATCCGGGGTCGATGTATATTATAAGACCTCGAAGTCAGAACCCAAGGCGCATAAATCATCCGACAAATTTAAATCTATCGGTGTAGAGATTCCTCTTTATGGAATTATCCAAGGGGATTTGGGAGGAGGAAAAGCCTTTGTAGGGGCAGGCCCTTATGTTGGCTATGGAATCAGTGCAAAATCTGATGGGGTGAACTTGTTCAAAAAGAACAGCGAGACAGGTGAGTCTGCTATGAGCCGTTTTGATTACGGTGTCGGAGGTATCATTGGATACGACTTTGACAAACTTTGGCAAATAAATGCAAGCTATCAATTTGGCCTTGCGGATCTCCATAAAGCCAATGCAGGTTCTATGAGAAGTCATGGCGCATCTATTGGAATAGTGCATAAATTCTAAACGCTACAAAGCTAAAAACAAATTGTGCACCGAAGTTTATGCTGATGCCAAATGGATAAAGCCTGGATTTCGGTACACAATAGCTTCAATCCGTACCAGACAAATCTTAGAATTTATTTTATCCTCTTCATTCTACATTTCATCCAGTCAATTCTGAAGTTTAAGGTTAATCACCTTCTGTTTTGCTTCCCTTATCATTTTTTTAGCCGGATATATAACGAATATGTACAAGCACAACTTTAAAATCATGAAGTCAATTTCACTATTCCTAACAGCCTTGGTTACGCTTCTAGGCCTGGAGGGAAAAGCACAACAAGTGTCTTTCAAGACGGAATTCATTGGAAATTCAGGCTACTATTATCTCCCGCCAGGCGAAATGCCCAGAGAGAAAATCGGTGACAGCAAAGGCTCTGCTATGATTTATCAGGCAGCGTTCAATATGCCGTTATCCATGAAATTAGATGAGAACGAAAGTCCTACTATTTGGGGTGTAGCCTTAGGTGGCACCTATGTTTCCTTGAGAAACCAAAATTTTTCGGAACACATGGTCTCCGAAATCATGAATTTTCAATTCGGAATCTATCATCTACGTCCATTGAACGACAAGTGGTCGATGAGGGCAAGTGCCGGAATAGGAATTTTTACTCCCTCTACTGATTTTTCTAAAATCAGCTTTAAAAATGTGCTTGGAAGTGGAAGTGTTATTTTTATCCGTCACCTGAACCCTAATCTTGCTATTGGTGGCGGCATGTCTATAAATAGTTCTTTGGGTTATCCGATGATATTTCCAGCCGTTTACCTCAGCTGGAGGCATAACGGTAAATTCGATGTGAATATTGAATTGGTGGAAGGTCTGGAGATATCGACGGGCTATGATTTTAATGAGAGGTTAAAATTATCGTATGCCCTTGAAATGAACGGGCAGGTAGCATTATTGGAAAAGGACGGAAAGGATCAACTATTTTCCCATCAATATATCGTTACCGGATTTCGTCCTGAGATGAAGCTTGGAGAAAAAGGATTCTCTGTGACGGGAATGGCAGGAATTAATCTATATCGTCCAGCATCTTACAGCGACAGAACATTGAAAGGAGTGTTTGCTGGTGATAATGATTATTATTTTTCTGTTTCCCCGTATGCGTCAATTGGTCTTGAGTTGAAATTTTAGTTTATGAAAATAAAGCAATCCTTGCAGACTATCGCATACAGAAGTATTTATACTATTACTTATGCACTAAGCCTGCTGCCTATGGGGTTTCTCTATGCGATGTCTTCTTTTACTTTTATTCTGGCTTATTACATTCCCGGGTACAGGAAAGCGGTAGTTATTCAAAACGTTGCACGTTCCTTTCCTGATAAGCGATACGGGGAAAATCATGCAATTGTAAAAAAGTTTTACGCTTGCTTTGTCTCGTATTTCGCAGAGATTATAAAAAGTGTCTCTGCTCCAGTAGAAGTACTTGATAAGAAAATAGTATTTGAGAATATGGAGTTGATAGACCACCATATAAACTTAGGTAGAAATGTAATCGCGTGTTTGGGACATTGTGCTAATTGGGAGATGTTGGGCTTTATGCCCAATAAGATGCGTCATGATTTATACGCTGTTTATAGGCCCCTTAAATCAGCAACGATGAACAGGCTGATGATTAAACTCAGGTCTCGTTTTGGAATGAAGTTACTAATGGAAAGAGAAGTTGTCCGCCATATTCTATCGGAAAATTCCAGCGCTGCTGTCTATCTTTTTCTTGCTGACCAATGCCCACGTGTAAATAAGGAAAAATACAGATTTAAATTATTGAATCAGGAAACCTATTTTTTCTCAGGTATGGAAAAATTAGCCCGAACAAGTCACTCGGCTGTCATCTATCTCCATATCACACAGGTATCAAAAGGGAATTACAAGATAACCTGTGCGCCGATATGTTCGAAAGCGGAATCTATGAATGAGGGTGAAATAACACAAAAGTACGTTGATCTTTTAACGAAAAACATAAGAGAAGAACCATATGGCTGGCTATGGACTCATAAACGATGGAAAAGATAAAATATGGGGAGACTACCATCAAATAAAATCTATAACTGCCAGATATTCGGGGTACTTATCCCTGCCACTGAGATTCAACAGTTAACAGTTCCTTTACTGTTGATCAACGAAAGTATTTTAGCCCAGGAAAACCAATTCCCAAACATCTGCTCCCCCGTCCCGTTGTTCGGCATTTGCAATCTAGGATTACCTACGGTAATGCCGTTCTGATATTATCCCTATACATCCTCCTGCATCCTCTCTTTTCCCACAGAATTAATAGAGAGCAATCGTTAATAACTTTATTTACCATGGGTGACGCGTCCTTTCGAGGAAGCATTACAGGTCCTGGTCTGGGTGGTGGACAATCTGTTAGAAATTCTTTCAGTGAAAGAATTTAGCTTTGAGCCAGCATAGTCCGGCGGAATTGAGGAAAGTTGCGCAACGGCGCAGGTTTTAGTCTTTCTCCAACTCCCCGAATTCTGCTGTTCGCTATTTCCAGAGAAAATATGGGGATTAATCTTTAAAAAATATCCATGACTCGGAAATTCAGCATATCACTGTTCTCCCCGGATATTTACATATTGGAAAATATCTCCAACAGTAGCATTTTTTACAAAGGCTTTTTTCAAAATAGCCTCAGGAAAATAACCTGCTTTTTCAAGGACGTTCATGGATTGTCCGTTGAAATCATAGACTTGGGCGAAAATCCGCTCGATGTCAAACTTCTCAAAAATATACTTGGTGTAAAGTTTTACCGCTTCAGTGGCTATTCCTTTGCCCCAAAAGGGTTCCCCTATCCAGAAGCCCAGCTCCATATTGGTACGGAGTTCATCTTTCCCTCTCTCTGATCCTATAGAGCCTGCCAATTTCCCTTCAAACTCAACTGCGAAGTTTTGCGGGGGGTTAAATTTCTGGTTATGCTCTATCCAGTAACGCGCATCATGGATCGTATATGGCTGAGGATAACTATCCTTTAGATTCATTGCGATCTTGGGATTATTGGCCAAAGGATAGAGTTGATGAAAATGAGCCTCATTCCAGGTCACCAATCTTATTTCTCTGTCTCCGGTAATAATCATAAAAGTCTGATGGTTAATTCTTCAAGATAATAGTCTAATCGCAGAATCAATAAAATTCTAATGGATTTTATGCAAATGATCAGCCTATTCTTCTAATCCACTGCTATTCATCCTGTCAAGGTTCTCGGCAAATCTCAATGCGGATATAAAATCCTCAATGTGCCCATCCATTACCTCGGGGAGATTGTATACAGTTTTATTGATTCTGTGGTCAGTGACTCTAGATTGCGGATAATTATAGGTTCGGATCTTGTCGGATCTATCACCAGATCCCACCATGGACTTTCGCTGTGCTCCTACGGCATCATTATGCTTGGCCAACTCGATTTCATAGAGCCGGGACCGCAACACCTTTAGCGCTTTCTCAAAGTTTTTGATCTGTGACTTCTCATCCTGACAGGTCACTACCAGTCCTGAGGGTTCATGTGTCAATCGCACGGCAGAGTAAGTGGTATTCACAGATTGCCCTCCTGGCCCTGAAGAACAATAGGTATCCTTTCGCACATCATTCATATCGATGTTTACCTCTACTTCATCCATTTCTGGTAATACAGCCACAGATGCCGCTGAGGTATGGACTCTTCCCTGCGATTCTGTAGCGGGCACGCGTTGTACTCGGTGAACACCTGACTCATATTTCATCCTGCCATATACATCGTCTCCTCCCGAAATGGTTGCTATTATTTCCTTGTATCCTCCCGCGGAGCCGAAGGTCAAATCTAAAACAGTAAGTTTTAAATTTTGCATTTCGCAGAAGCGCTGATACATACGGAATAAGTCCCCGGCAAAAATTGACGCTTCATCGCCTCCAGCTCCACCTCTGATTTCAAGAATACAATCTTTGGCATCATTAGGATCTTTCGGTATCAGAAGTTGTTTCAGTTCACTCTCCAGCGCTTCCTTCCTTGGCCTTAGCTCATCCAGCTCCCCTTTTGCCATTTCTCTGAAGTCAGGATCTTTCTCCTTATCAAGTATTTCCTTTGAGCTGGCAATATTTTGCAGGACTAAACTGTATTCATCATACACTGCTACAATTTTCTCAAGATCCTTGTATTCTTTGGTCAGTTTGGCATATTTGCCCATGTCTGCCATAGATTCCGGCAGTACGATTAGTTGACCTACTTCCTCGAAACGCTCTTTAATTGATTGTAATTTGTCCAGCATAGTATTGTAATAGCAGCGCAAAAGTAGGAAATTAATTTGGAGGCTGAGTATCCAATTTGACTAGTTCTACTTCCGATATAGGTAATTCCTGTTTTCTTGGAAAACCCCACCACTCATAAGATCATACCTTAAGTATGTCTATACTTGCCTGTTACAGCTACAATAAGCTCGCCTATGTAAATCCCTGCTCAGCAGAGAATCGGTAATCCAGTCATGGACAGAAGGTGAATAAACTTCAATGGCTGCCCTTTCGGACAGCCATTGAAGTTTATTCTACTGTTACAGATTTAGCCAAATTCCTTGGCTGATCCACATTACAGCCTCGCATCACAGCCATATGATAAGAAAGCAGTTGTAGTGGAACTACAGCTACGAGAGGGGCAAAAGCCTCGTGAGATGCAGGGATTTCAATTACATGGTCTGCGATCTCCTTCACTTGCGTATCTCCTTCTGTGACTACGGCAATTACTTTTCCTTTTCTCGCTTTTACTTCTTGGATATTGCTGACAACTTTTTCATAGGAACTATCTTTGGTAGCTATAAAGAAAACCGGCATTTCCTCATCTATCAAAGCGATCGGACCATGCTTCATTTCTGCTGCCGGATAGCCCTCAGCATGGATATAGGAAATTTCCTTTAGCTTCAAAGCTCCTTCAAGCGCAACCGGGAAATTGTACCCTCTGCCCAGGTAAAGTGCATTTCTTACATCCTTATACTCTTCAGCGATATACTTGATGGCATCGTTTGATTTCAAAGCCTGCTCGACTTTTCCAGGAATAGCTTCTAATTCATGTAAAAGCTGTATATACTTCCCTTCAGGTAGTGTACCTCGCTGGTAACCCAGCTTCAAGGCCATCATTGCCAGTACTGAAATCTGGGCAGTGAATGCTTTGGTGGAAGCCACTCCGATCTCTGGTCCTGCGTGGGTATAAGAACCTGCATGGGTAGCCCTAGGAATAGATGAACCTACCACGTTACATACGCCAAAGATTGTGGCGCCTTTTGATTTGGCAAGTTCTATTGCCGCCAGCGTATCGGCTGTCTCCCCGGATTGTGAGATAGCAATCACAAAATCCTTCTCGCCTACTACAGGGTTTCTATACCTGAATTCAGAGGCATATTCCACTTCCACAGGCACTCGGGCAAATTCCTCGAAAAGGTATTCAGCTACCAGCCCTGCATGCCACGAAGTACCACAAGCTGTAATAATGATACGCTCCGCATTTTGGAATTTATTCATATAATCCCGCAAACCGCCAAGTACCAAGCGACCGGATTTGGCATCCAGGCGACCTCTCAGGCAATCGGCTATTGACTTAGGCTGCTCATAGATTTCCTTCAGCATGAAATGGTCGTACCCACCTTTTTCGATAGCTTCCAATTCCATTTCCAATTGATTGATGTAGGGATTAGTCTCTACATTCTCTATAGTCTTGATCTGAAGACGGTTATTTCGGATTACCGCTATTTCAAAATCATCCAGATAAACCACTTTATTAGTGTATTCGATGATAGGAGTTGCGTCGGAGGCTAAGAAATATTCATCTTCTCCCACTCCAATCACCAAAGGGGAGCCTTTTCTGGCTGCTATAAGTGTATCGGGCTCTTCTTTATTGATCAATACAATAGCATAAGCCCCAACTACTTTGTGAAGGGCAAGCCGAAGTGCTTCCTCCAGACTGCAGTGATTGTTCAGCTGAATGTCTTCAATGAATTTGATGAAGACTTCCGTGTCTGTCTCGGATTGAAAGGTATAGCCCTTCTTTTGAAGATCCTTCTTAAGCACCTCATAGTTTTCAATGATCCCATTATGGATCATAGCGATTTTTTCGGAGGAAGAATAATGCGGGTGCGCATTAGAGTCGTTAGGCTCACCATGCGTGGCCCAGCGTGTATGCCCGATTCCGATTGTGGATCCTAAGTCCGAATTGGCCTCAAGATGCTTCTCCAACTCGGACACTTTCCCCTTCTTTTTGTAGATACTTAGGCCATTGTTGTCCAATAGTGCCACACCGGCACTATCGTACCCACGGTATTCTAATCTTCTAAGTCCTTTGATTATTATAGGCAAAGCTTCCTGCTGCCCTACATATGCTACGATTCCACACATATTGAAAAATTCATATAGTTAATTTGAACTTCAGCAAAGAAACAGCTTTCGTGCCAAAAAAAATAATCCACTTTCTAAAAATTAGAAAGTGGATTATTGGAAGTTTACCGAAACCGGGTATCCTACCTGGATCTGGAGTAAATCACTTTTACTTTTATTTTACTCTTATCTACTATCATCTGACTTAAAGAATAAGCAAATGGATCTGAATTATCGCCTTGTCTTCTCTTGTTGGAGATATATCCACCATACAATATCCAGTCCTTTCTTACCAGATCACCTCGTGAAATCGCGTTGACATAGGAGGCGATACTTTGACCATATAGTTTATTGTCAGAATTATAACTGAATTGGGCTGGGTATTGTACTTCTGGCTCATTGGTATTTGATTCACTGTCAGCGATTACCTGTGGTCTACCATCTGCCTGTACTGTATAATAATTTCCGTTTGTATTTTCCAAAAAGTGGTTGGATGGATCTGTAAAAAAAGCGGTGAAATATGGAGTGGGTACCATTCCCTCTATTGGATCTTCTATTTCCCCCACCTCTAAGGCAACCTGATTAAATATAACCCCAGAAAGTGTATCCAAAAAGGCATCAAATGGGCTTGTGTCAAGTTTGATAACCATCCCCAGACCTGACTTCATCCCAACCAGTGGCCCTACGTCATAAGACTTCTGATACTCGGTAATTGCTTCTGTAGGTGTTCCGCTTCTATCGCTTTTAATTCCGTTGAAATTCCTGGAAGATTCGGTAGAAATTGTATATAAAGTAGAAACCGTATCAGATTCATCATTGCGATAATAAAGTTTGATCGCTGTACTAGTTCCCAAACCTATTATTATAGAAGAATTTTCATCTTCTTTTCCCTTTACTGCAATACCGGGAAAGTAATCCCGGAAGCTGAATAGGTCATTGAACTCAGCTCCAAGCTGCAATTTGCTGAAAATTTCTTCCGCAAATTCTTCATCAACCTGAAAATTTGCAAGTGTATCTGTTTCTTCACCAAAAACTATTTCCCCGGTAGAGATTGGATTTTCCCCGTAGGAAAGCTCATCAAAATTGTAATATAGCGTATCCTGAATAGGTTCTGTCAACCTATGGATAGAGAAATGCTTTGGCTCATCCAAATCGGCCCCGCTTATATTCAACACATTGACTGTAAAGTAAATAGAGTCAAGTATAGCATCTAGTTCAGGCCGTGTTGCATCGGCTTTAATAGACATTCTAGAGTACCCTGTAGCTGAAGTCTTTCCGAAAAAAGGATCCACTTCTTCCCCAACTACCAACCTGTTTTGATTGGTCGTATTAAAGGAGTCCAAAAGAACCATTTCTGCGGGAAGCTCAAACTCCTCGAAAAACACTCCGATTTCGTTGTTTCCGGGAGCCAGCTCAATGCCTACTGCCGAAGGGTCACTACAGGAACTGATAAGAAATAGGGACAAGATGGCCCCAAAGGCCAATTTAACCGGCGAGATTGGTGTAAATGCCGTAGAGCTCTTCGTGAGCCTGTGCTTCTGATTCTGCTTCAATGCTGATGTCAAACTTCTTGTCTTTTGAGAAATCCTCGATTAGTTGGTTTAATTCTGCGGAAACTTCACCGCCTTTGACTACCAAGTCGGCGTACTCCATGCCCATCTTGATAAATCCTGTAAAGTCTTTGCTTTTCAAAGGTGCTAAAATAGCGTCATCTATATCCACCATCTTAACCTTGTTTAACAAATCATCGCCAAAGGTATGAGAAAATCCGTTGTTGTATATCGCAAATACAGACTTCGTATCTTTAAATAAAGGCTCACTCTTGTATGTAGTCTTCAAATACATCGGTATCAAACTGGTCATCCAGTCGTTGCAATGCACTATATCTGGTGCCCAGCCAAGTTTTTTCACCGTTTCTATCACTCCTTTACAAAAGAAAATAGCACGCTCATCATTGTCTTCGTAGAATTTGTGCTGCTTGTCGTGGAAAACATGCTTTCGCTGGAAGTAATCTTCATTGTCAATAAAGTACACCTGAAGCTTTGCGTTTGGTATAGACGCTACTTTAATCACCAAAGGTTTCTCCTCTTCTCCTACTGCAATATTAATTCCCGATAATCTCACCACCTCGTGAAGTCTATTCTTCCGCTCATTGATCAGACCGAATCTCGGCACTAAAATCCTGATCTCCATGCCACGCTCCTGCATAGCTTGAGGAAGGGATCTTAGGAAATTGGCAACTTCAGATGTTTGGAGAAAAGGATTGATTTCACTGGCAACGTAGAGGATACGTAATTTGGACATACTTATTGGATTTTATGTTGAAGGTGAAAAAACAACTGCGCAAAGATAATAAAAAAAGCCTTATTAGCCTTGTTTTGTTGAATAATAATATACATTTGCCCCTATTTACCCATTCTAAACCCTCTACCAGTGCACGTTGTTCTTACTGGAGCCGATTGGCATAAATACTGGCTTAAATCCCTTAAAAAGGACAAATCCATCGGTTTGGTCCCCACAATGGGCGCACTTCATGAGGGTCATTTTGACCTGGTCAGAAAAGCCAGGCAAGAATCTGATATTGTAGTCGTTTCCATCTTTGTAAACCCCACACAATTTCATAATCAAGAAGATTTTGACAACTATCCATCAACTTTAGAAGAGGATTTAGCTAAACTCGAACTTGAAAAAGTTGACTTTGTTTTCATTCCTAAGACAGAAACAATTTATCCGGAAAAGCCTAAATTAAGTATCCATTTTGGAAACCTTGAGACTGTATTGGAAGGAGCATTCCGCCCAGGTCATTTCAATGGTGTAGCCATAGTAGTTTCCAAATTATTTAATATCATTAAGCCCCATACAGCTTATTTCGGCCAAAAGGATCTCCAGCAAACCGGGATTATTAGACGGCTTGTCAACGATCTATCGATGAATATCAATCTGGTAATCGTACCTACGCGAAGAGAAGATGATGGCCTTGCGATGTCTTCGAGAAACTTGAGGCTCTCCCCAGAGGAAAGGAAGCAGGCTTTGATTTTAAGCAGCAGCCTGACAAAGGCCAAGCAGGAACTTTTAGCAGGCAAGCCTTGGTTTGAGGTGCATAATCAAATCAAACGGGATTTTGAGGAAGTGCCCCTGGCAAGTCTGGAGTATTTCGAGCTGGTTCATCCCGAAAGCTTTGTCAGCTACACAGACTTTGATCTAACGAAAAAATCATCACTATGTGTAGCGGCTTACCTAGGAAAAATCAGATTAATCGATAACCTGCCAATAATTCCTTAATTTTGCCGCAAAATTAAACCAATGCAAATTCAGGTACTGAAATCCAAGATCCACCGGGTGAAAATCACCCAGGCGGAATTGCACTACGTAGGCTCCATTACAATCGATGAGGATCTGATGGACGCAGCTAACCTTATAGAAAATGAGAAGGTCCAAATCGTCAATGTCAATAATGGAGAACGATTAGAAACCTACGTAATCACCGGAGAAAGAGGCTCCGGTCAGGTTTGCCTTAATGGCCCTGCTGCGAGAAAAGCACAGGTAGGGGATATCGTCATCATCATTTCTTATGCAGGGATGGAGCTAGAGGAAGCGAAGAAATTCAAACCTGTACTAATCTTTCCAGACGAGCAAAACAAACTCATCTGATGATCCAAAGACGTGTTAAACAAGTAATCCAGATTCTGATTTCATTAGGAATTGCAATCTGGATTTTCTGGTTTTTATACAAGGATATCGCCTTTGATTCATTGGTTGACCAAATCATGTCAAGTAATTGGACATGGATTCTACTGTCTCTTTTGATCTCTATGCTGGCTTACCTGACTAGAAGCTGGCGATGGACTTTGCTCATAGATACAGAAGATGGAAAAAAAGTAAGTTTTGGACGAGCCTATCACGCAGTGATGGTTGGCTATCTCATTAATATGCTTATCCCACGGGCCGGCGAAGTAGCAAGATGCGGTGTTCTCACCCGGACCAACGGCATCTCTACAGGCTACCTCATCGGCACAGTGATAGTAGAGCGAAGCATAGATCTGTTATGTCTTGTTTCTACGGTTCTTTTGGCGTTTTTCGTAGAACAGGAGCTCTTCTTAAATCTAGCCAGCCAGTTAATCGATATAGCGTCTTTTGGTCAAAAAATCATTTCAAATCTTCCTCTTGTGATTGGTGGAATTGCCGTTTTGATTCTCATAACCTGGTACATATTCAGGAGATTTGCAGATAATGGGTTGATCAATAAAATCCAACATTTTTTTAGGGAAATCCTTTCAGGGCTTAAGAAAATCGGAGGACTGTCCAATCCCGCTGGATTCTGGGCAAGTTCTGTTTTTCTTTGGCTTTTATATTTTTTGACCATGTACACCATATCCTTAGGAATACCCAGTACTGCCAATTTGTCCTCAAGTGAAGTACTTCTGGTCATGGTAATGGGAAGTATTGGCATGGTAGCGCCCGTACAGGGGGGTATTGGTACCTTTCATGCACTGGTGGCCTTTATTTTGATACAGCTAGGGATAGCTGAGATTGATGGGAAAATATTCGCAGCTATTATCCATGGCACCCAAGTAGCCCTTGTGCTGGGGGCTGGTCTTATAAGCTGGGTAATAATGATGAAATTACCCTCATGGACAGAACCTAAGACATCTTAAAACGTATTCATTCCTGCAAACAAATAACTTATGATACTCCTTATCTTAATTGTAGTCGTATTCGCCATTGCGGGATTTGTGGTGAGCAGAAAGCTCAAAAACAAATTCAGACAATACTCACAGGTGACGCTTCACGCTAACCTGTCCGGCGCAGAAATCGCCAAACTTATGCTTGCCGATAATAATATATCTGACGTGCAAGTACTTGCGGTAGAAGGGCAATTGACAGACCATTATAATCCGGCAAACAAAACCGTAAACCTAAGCCCTGACGTGTACTATGGAAGAAATGCAGCTGCAGCTGCAGTAGCGTCCCACGAGTGTGGCCATGCGGTGCAGCATGCCACAGCCTATGCCTGGCTAAATCTGAGATCGGCCTTAGTCCCGATTCAGAATGCTTCAAGCAAAATTTTAAATATTGTGCTGATAGCCTCCCTTCTGGGTGGGTTTGCATTAGGACTACCGCATGAGTGGATAGGCTTTATTGTAGTTGGGGCATATGGTGTGATGACCCTGTTCACCTTAGTTACGCTGCCGGTAGAGTTTGATGCCAGCAATAGGGCACTGGCCTGGGTGAAGACCAGAAATATTGTGACGCCGGATGAATATGCCATGTCCAAGGATTCTTTGAAATGGGCTGCAATGACGTATGTAGTGGCCGCTTTAGCTTCCCTGGCCACATTAGCCTATTATATTTTCGTTTTCTTCGGAAACAGGGATTGATCCAGATCAAATTAAATTTTGGAAGAGGGGCAGGTTTTGCCCCTCTTCTTTTTTTGCCATATATTCCTTGCAGATAGTTAAACCCAAAGAGATATATGCAATTTGAACTAACAGAGGAGCAACTCGCCGTACAGGCCGCAGCGAGGGATTTTGCCAAAAATGAGCTCCTTCCAGGAGTAATCCAACGTGACATAGAATCAAGGTTTCCTGCTGAGGAAATCAAGAAAATGGGCGAACTGGGCTTCATGGGAATGATGATCGACCCGAAATATGACGGCGGTGGAATGGATGCGCTTTCCTATGTCATTGCAATGGAAGAATTGTCCAAAATCGATGCCTCTGCTTCGGTGGCAATGTCTGTAAACAATTCATTGGTATGCTGGGGGATGGAGAACTATGCTTCCGAAAATCAAAAGGAAAAGTATCTTAAACCCCTCGCATCGGGACAGAAACTGGGAGCCTTTGCCCTATCTGAACCGGAAGCAGGTTCTGATGCTACATCACAAAAGACCGAAGCCCGTCTTGATGGTGATCATTATGTAATAAACGGCACCAAAAACTGGATTACCAATGGCTCCAAAGCGGACACCTATTTGGTTTTTGCCCAAACCGACCACAGTAAAGGACATAAAGGTATATCGGTCTTTATAGTAGAAAAAGGCTGGGATGGATTTACCTCAGGCCATAAAGAAGACAAGCTGGGCATCAGAGCATCTGATACCACTTCGCTTATGTTTACAGATGTGAAAGTGCCGGTTGAGAATAGAATTGGTGAAGAAGGCTTTGGTTTCAAATACGCCATGGAAACCTTGAATGGCGGGAGAATCGGCATTGCAGCCCAGGCGCTTGGAATTGCGGCCGGAGCTTATGAGTTTGCCCTAGCCTACGCCAAAGAACGCAAAACCTTTGGCAAGCCAATCAGTCAACATCAGGCGATCCAGTTCAAGCTTGCCGATATGGCAACCACCATTGAAGCCGCCAGACTTTTGGTGTACAAAGCCGCTTGGCTGAAAGATCAGGGAAAGGATTATGCCCAGGCATCAGCCATGGCAAAATTATATGCCTCCCAGGTAGCAATGGATGTGAGCATCGAAGCTGTACAAATCCACGGCGGCTATGGATACGTGAGAGAATATCATGTAGAACGACTGATGAGAGATGCCAAGATCACCCAGATTTATGAAGGGACGTCCGAGATTCAGAAAATAGTTATATCGCGAGGACTCCTCCGGTAATGGATAGTTGATCT
This sequence comes from Algoriphagus resistens, assembly GCF_001442615.1. Taxonomy (GTDB): domain Bacteria; phylum Bacteroidota; class Bacteroidia; order Cytophagales; family Cyclobacteriaceae; genus Algoriphagus; species Algoriphagus resistens. Next base: position 175,056 of record NZ_LMXN01000003.1, read on the forward strand.
AGAAAAGGGTATAGTTAAATAAAACTATGCTCTTTCATTTTTTTTAACACCATTTATCAAAAATCTATGAATTATCGTTAGAAAAATCATATTTTTGCTATTCTGTATTTTTAATACTAATTCATGGAATATTACAACAAGGTAATTGAATCAGTCAACGTTAGGTTTATTCGTGGGAATAATTTCCAGGTAGAAAAACCCGTTACGGTTAATGATTATACAGAATCTGATAATACATTGATTCTGCTTCACCATGGTACGCTCAAATTTGGTGAGGATCAGGAGTTGCTTAACGAAGGTGAAGTACTTTTCCTGCCCGCTGAGCAAAAAACAAAATTGACTATTGGCAGCAGCTCCAAAAAAGCTGAACTGTCAAAAGATCAGTTTCAGGAAAATAAGAAAAAGTATCTGCAGAGTATAAGTTTCAGAGACATAAAGAGCACAGAAGATGACTGTATTTCTATACTTGGTTTTGAATCCAAAGTATTTGATGTGGTTAACTTTTTTAATTCATTGGATATCCCTCCATTTATAATCCGGTTCAATGACCGCCTGGCTACAATAGTTGAGGATTTGATGAAAGAAGTAGAAGTAAGTAATGTGGGGAAAGAAAGAGCATTAAAATCCCACACAGAATTGCTGGTCATTGAGCTGCTTCGCCATATATTGAAAAACAGATTGTTCTTGGAGGAACTTTCTACCAATGCTACTTACTTTAAGGATCCTCGTTTGATAGACTTATTTAATTACATCAAAACAAATCTGGGAGGCGATTTATCCAATAAAATCCTGGCCAAGGTAGCCAATGTATCAGAAGATTACGTAGGGCAATATTTCAAAATGCTTACAGGGATCAATCCTCAGGATTATATAGAATACCAAAGAATGGAGGCTGCGGTGGAGCTTTTACGCACTACCAAAAAGTCGATTCGGGATATAGGCAAAGAAGTAGGCTATAAAGACACTGCATATTTCTGCCGCAGATTCAAGATGATGTATGGGGTGCCTGCTGGTAAAATGCGGAGAAGAGAGTCCTTAATTAACGTGTAAAGAAAGATTCAAAAGCACCTTATATTCCAAAGACTCAGCCAAAAAGCCTGAGTCTTTTTCTACCGCATTTCCGATCACCGCTAGATCTGCACCATTTTCATATGCATTTTTTACTTTTTCTAATGAATCCAATCCTCCACCTACGATGATGGGACGATGTGTCACCGACCTTACGGACTTTATCACAGCTCCCGAAACGGGGGATTTTGCTCCACTCCCGGCGTCTACGAAAAAGTATTTCATGCCTAAATAAAGACCCGCAAGCGCTGTTGCCTCAGCTAGGGCGGGCTTGGAATTTGGCAATGGAAGCGTTTGGCTGATGTATTGCACGCTGGTAATTTCTCCCTCATTCACCAGCATATACGCTGTGGGGAGAACTTCCAATTTCATTTTCCTGACCAGCGGTGCGGCGAGCACCTGATGACCAATCAGGTACTCAGGATTCCTTCCTGAAATCAAAGAAAGGAATAAAATTGCGTCAGCTTCTTCGGTAAGTTGCATCTGGGAACCAGGAAAGATAACAACCGGAATCTCTCCCGCTATTTTCTTGAGTGACTGAACCACCTCTTTGAAGTTATCACGACTTAGTTGACTGCCTCCTACGAATATTAAATCGAGAGCTGAATTCTTAACCCAGGAATAGTTCTCTTCAAAAGACCTGCCGCCTGTAACCTTGTCTGGATCTACCAACCACGCCAATCCTTTTCTGCCCGTAGTATGGAATTCTTTTAGAATCTTACTGACCCTCTTCATCGACTTTGGCATCTTCTGGCTGGGCAGCAAATAGGTTCGGGAGAAATTTTTCCTTTGCAAAAGCAAGCCCTAATAGTAAAAGCCGCTGGCCCATGCTTGGCCAAAACGAAGATTTTGAGCCTTTAGTAAGCTTTTTTTCAATCTCTTTGGTAAGCAGTCCTTCTCTCTCAAGTACCTCAAGTACTTCTTCTGTTCTACGATCCTCACGCTTTTTACGTGTTTTGGCAATAGCCAAGGCAATCAACCCACCTGCCAAAACTACTCCTCCAATTTTTAACCAATCCCCTGATTCGGCCCTAAAAAGCTCAAACTGTCTGGCCAAGGTCTCCTCTAGCTCTTCTTCTTTCTTTTTCAGTTCTTTATTCATTCTCCTGGCGTTTTTTGAACATTCTTACCCTAAAAATAAACCCTTTCAACCCATTCTGCATTTTTTCCTCAGTAGGATCATGGTCTCTCAATAAGAATAAACCAAAGAGTATTATCAGATAAATTAATCCAACCATCAAGAAGCCCATGTAGGGGGATTCAAAATATTGGCTAAGGTAAAAAGCCAGAGAAAGACTAAAAAACAATAGCACCAATAGAAGGCTACCTCCCATCAAAACAAGAAAAATAATCCGGGTTAAAATACCGGCAACCTGATCTTGTATTTCCAGCTTGACCAGATCTACTTTGGTCTCTACTATCCCTTTGATAGTCTGTATTATTTCTCCGATTTTCAGCATAATTAAAAACTTGTGAGAGGTTACCCTTGAAATATGACACAATATACTTCAATTGGTAGGAGCAAAAAAATTATGCTATCACATCAACTTCCTGCTCTTGGTAGAACTTATACCTCAAAACTAATTCCAATGCAAACGCTATAGCCTCATTTATTGTGAACTGCTGGCATAATGACTGGTCTATTTCTTCTAAACGGCTATAAAATGCCGTTGCAAGCGGAATATCCATGTCTTTATTTATCCGCTCACTGGCATGTAGGAATTCTTCAGCTTTCTCTTCCTTCAATACTTTGCAAATAATGAGGTCTTTTTTGCCGTATTTGGTTCTACGGGCTGAGGCCGCAAATAGCCTGCAGATCATCCCTCTTTTAGTGTGATTTCCGCAAAACCCCTTCTTTCTGTCTTCGGACAACGGTCTGTACATCACACAGCTCGCCCCATCATCCTTACTGTCCAAAAGTGCCAATGTCGATTCGGCCAGTCCTTTTTCATAGAGGTCAAAGGCCAATGGAAGAAATTCTAATGGTGAAGCAGGAACTTTTGGATTGGCGCAGCAGAAGCCACATCCGGATACACAGCCTAATCCACTCTCAGATACAAATTGCTTTGTTTCTGACTCTAGCTCACCGAACACGTTCAGTATAGCTTGAGATTTTTCAGCGAGATTCATCTCTTTATTATCAAATAGAGCGCAAAAATACACCAGACTGCGTCTATTGATTCCCGTAAGCTACTATTTTTTTATATTGAGCATCAGAGACTTACCATGGAGCTATCTGAATTGTAACGAATACACCGTCGATTTCAGTCAAGAGATCGTTTTCTTTAAAAAAAAGAAGGATATGAGCAATCTAGAAAATCAAAATGCAGAAGATAAAATTCGCCTGGCTTTTAAGGAGCGGGATTGGAGTGAAATCAAAAGTGCGGACTCCTGGGTGATTTTTAAGGTAATGTCGGAGTTTGTGGAGGGATTTGAAAAACTTGCCAAAATCGGCCCGTGCGTTTCAATTTTTGGCTCTGCCAGGACCCCCAGGGACCATGGTCATTATAAAATGGCAGAGGAAATTGCCGCCAAACTCGTTCGGCATGGCTATGGGGTAATAACAGGTGGGGGACCCGGGATCATGGAAGCAGGTAATAAAGGCGCCCATTCGGAAGGAGGAAGATCGGTTGGACTGAATATTGTTTTGCCGTTTGAGCAATTTGATAATATTTACATAGATCGTGACAAATTAATGACCTTTGATTACTTCTTTGTACGTAAGGTAATGTTTGTCAAGTATTCTCAGGGATTCGTGGTGCTGCCCGGAGGCTTTGGCACCATGGATGAGTTCTTCGAAGCATTGACACTCATCCAGACCAATAAAATCGGGAAGTTTCCAATTGTTTTGGTAGGAAAAGACTATTGGTCAGGTCTGGTAGACTGGATCAGAAAAACGCTTCTAATGCACCACTACATCAATGAGGAGGATCTCGAACTGTTCGCTGTGGTGGAAGACGCAACTGCGGCCGTGAAAGTGATTGACGAATTTTACAACAAGTATTTGTTGAGTCCGAATTTCTAAACCTGGTCTTAATAACATCCCCGTTGTTTCTGAAAGTCTTCAAAAGTTCCAGCAGGCCTGATAGCAGTCAGGTTGGCCCAGAATACCCCTCAGGTTTCTGCAGAGGTTTTTAACTCAGGCCAGACACTTGCTCTCCAATCAGGAAGTCCGTCTTCTCACTTGTTTTTCCTATTCATTTCTTACTCCTGTTAAATGAACAAATCTCACCTAGTCCCCCTTTATGTCTTGATAATTATCTGTCTGGTAATGGCAGGATATGCGCTATGGAAAACGCCCGAGGAAATTACGGTGGAACCTAGTGTGGCAAATGTACAACTGCTACAAAGTATGCCATTGTCTTCAAGAGATACGATCAGACTTTTTGATCTTCCCGGAGAGCTGACATTCGCCGGAGAGAAGGTCCCTTTGGAGATAGAAGATGTAAAGGAGCGCCTGGAACGGGAAATTTACGTAAATGCGTATTGGCAGTCCAACATGATTTTGCTAATGAAGCGCTCCAGCAAATTCCTCCCTGACATAGAAAAAATGCTTGAAGAAAACGGTATTCCGGATGATTTCAAATACCTCGCTATGGCAGAATCTGCCCTGATGAATGTAGCTTCCCCGGCTGGTGCGAAGGGTTTTTGGCAGATTTTGGAATCCACAGGCAAGGAATATGGACTGGAAATATCCAAGGATGTGGATGAGCGTTACCACCTTAAAAAGGCGACTTATGCAGCATCGAGGTACTTTACTAAGGCTCATGCTAGATTTGGTGATTGGACAGGCGTAGCGGCAAGCTATAATATGGGGCAATCAGGATTTTCGCGAAGACAAGAAGATCAGATGGTAAGGAATTATTATGACCTGTACCTCAATGATGAAACAAGCAGATATCTGTTCCGGATTTTGGCGTTCAAAGTTATTTTCGAAAATCCGGGAGAGTTTGGCTTTTTTCTTCGTGAATCTGACTATTATCAAAATCCTTCACTGCGAAAAATTACAGTGGATGCCGATATAAAGAACCTCGCAAACTGGGCAAAGAAACAAAACAGTACCTATAAAGAATTGAAACTTTACAACCCGTGGCTACGCGATAAAGACCTGAATGTGAAACGGGGAAAAACCTATGAAATTCTGCTCCCTGAGTAACATTTCAAATTAGTATTGCTTCTTTGAAAATAGCAGAAAATCCTCGTTGGTTAAGGTGAAGGAAGAGAGCAGAAAAATCACTCATTTTATCAAGGAACCAATCTTGCCGTTTAGAGTTATACTCTTTGAAGTTTACTACCTTGTACGGCTGAAAATCCGTACCTTCGCCGTTTAAAACTGCCCGCCGATTACTATGAGTCAAGTCACTCCTGCACAGGAAGAATATATAGAGATATTTGGAGCTCGAGAGCATAATCTTAAAAACCTAGACCTGAAGATACCACGGAACAAGCTTGTGGTAATCACCGGTCTGAGTGGTAGTGGGAAAAGCTCTCTTGCATTTGACACGATCTATGCGGAAGGACAGCGTAGGTATATGGAATCTTTTTCAGCTTATGCCAGATCCTTTCTGGGAGGTATGGAACGTCCTGATGTGGATAAAATCAACGGACTCTCTCCGGTAATAGCAATCGAGCAAAAGACTACTTCCAAAAATCCGCGCTCTACAGTCGGTACAGTCACTGAAATTTATGATTTCATGCGCTTGCTATATGCAAGAGCAGGAGAAGCATATTCTTATTTGACAGGATCCAAAATGGTTCGGCAAACAGAGGATCAGATCATCGATCTCCTCTTTACCAACTTCCTAAACAAGAAGCTTTACATCCTTGCTCCGGTAGTAAAGGGTAGAAAGGGTCACTACCGTGAGCTATTCGAGCAGATCCGTAAAATGGGTTTTTCAAAAGTACGTGTTGATGGGGTCGTGATGGAAATGGTGCCCAAAATGCAGGTGGACCGCTACAAAATCCATGATATTGAGATTGTAATTGATAGAATCGTTGCGGAGGAATCTGACCGTTTTCGCATCACTCAATCACTGAAATCTGCTTTGCAACATGGCAAGGGAGTCATCATGATCCGCGATGAGGAGGGAGAGATTCATCATTTTTCCAAATACCTCATGGATCCAGAGACAGGACTTTCCTATGAAGAGCCTGCACCAAACACCTTTTCTTTCAATAGCCCATATGGGGCATGTCCTACCTGTAGCGGCCTTGGGATTACCGAAGAAATCACCCGTGAAAGTATTATTCCGGATCCAAAACTCAGCATTACCAGAGGTGGAATAGCGCCACTCGGCGAATACAGGGATATCTGGATTTTCAAGAAAATAGAAGCTATTCTCAAGCACTACAAGTGTAGCATGAGTACACCTATAGAAAAACTTCCGGAGCATGTGGTGGAAATTCTTCTCAATGGGGATAAAATAGAAGTAGCTGTAGATTCTGTAAAATACCCAGGCACCAAGTGGCATACAACTTTCGAAGGAATTATCAACTTTTTGAAAAAATATCAGGAAGGCAGTTCTGATAAGATCCAAGACTGGGTAAGTGAATATACCATTACCCAGACCTGCCCGGATTGCCATGGCTATAGGCTCAAACAAGAGGCACTACACATCAAAATAGACAATACGCATATTGGCCAACTGGCAGTGATGGATATCCGCTCCTTAAAAGAATGGTTTGTAGGACTGGAAGATCGGCTATCTGAAAAACAAAATGTAATAGCAGTGGAGGTCTTGAAGGAGATCCGAAAAAGAATCGGATTCTTGCTGGATATAGGCTTGGATTATTTATCGCTCAATAGGCCTCTGCGGACACTTTCCGGAGGTGAGGCACAGCGGATCAGGCTTGCTACACAGATCGGGACCCAATTAGTAGGGGTGTTATATATTCTGGATGAGCCGAGTATTGGACTCCATCAGCGTGATAACGAGAAGCTGATTCAAGCACTCCAAAGCTTGCGGAATCTGGGTAATTCTGTTTTGGTGGTGGAGCATGACAAAGACATGATGCTGGCCTCGGATTATCTCCTGGATATGGGGCCGGGTGCAGGGCGGCATGGCGGAAGTATTGTTGCAGATGGTACTCCAGCGGAAATTTTACAAACAGGAGGGCTCACTGCCAAGTACCTTTCAGGTAAAATTGGCTTGCCTGTACCCAAAGAGCGAAGGAAAGGAAAAGGGAAGGAGCTTCTGATTAAGGGTGCCACAGGAAATAATCTTAAAAATGTTGACCTTAAGCTACCTCTAGGCACACTAATATGTATTACCGGAGTTTCCGGAAGTGGAAAAAGCACCTTGATTCATGAGACTTTATATCCAATTCTGAATCAACATATCTATCACTCAAAGAAAAGTCCTATGCCTTATAAAAGTGTAGCAGGACTGGAGCATTTGGATAAAGTGATAGAGGTGGATCAGTCCCCAATAGGAAGAACACCAAGATCAAATCCAGCTACTTATACGGGGGTATTTTCAGACATACGGACACTTTTTACTGAGCTCCCGGAGGCTAAAATACGGGGATACAAACCTGGCCGGTTTTCCTTCAATGTAAAAGGTGGAAGATGTGAAGACTGCGAAGGTGCGGGCATGAAGCTCATAGAGATGGATTTCCTTCCCGATGTGCATGTGCCATGTGAAACTTGTAAGGGTAAACGCTACAACCGGGAAACACTTGAGATTCGATACAAAGGAAAATCAATCTCCGACGTACTCGATATGACCGTAGAGCAGGCTGTTGAATTCTTCGATAAGCTCCCAAAAATTCTAAGAAAAATCAAGACGCTCAATGATGTGGGGTTAGGATACATTACGCTTGGTCAGCATGCCACTACGCTATCCGGTGGGGAAGCCCAGCGGGTAAAATTAGCGACAGAACTATCAAAAAAAGACACAGGCAAGACATTCTATATCCTTGACGAACCTACTACCGGGCTCCACTTCCAAGATATTGAGCTATTGATGCTGGTGGTAAATGGACTGGTTTCCAAAGGAAACACAGTCTTGATTATTGAACATAACATGGACGTGATCAAAATGGCTGATTACGTAGTAGATCTTGGACCAGAGGGAGGAAACAAAGGAGGAACTATTGTTGTTCAGGGAAGTCCTGAAAAGGTTGCAGACACGGCAAAGAGCTACACTGGAAAATTTCTCAAAATAGAATTAAATAGCCAGCAAGGGTAATAATCAAGGGTATCCTCCTTTTATCAAATTAAGAAAGGGGAGATCACTGTGTTAGTTATCTTTGAACGATTATGAACCGAAAAGGGCTATATTGGTTACTACAAGTACTGGGTTGGGGTGGTTTTGCCGCAGTGACCATTTTTTTGGCCTCTCTTTCCCAAGGAGTAACGGCTGTCCAGATCTGGGCATTTATTGTACTCGCTGCCACTAACCTTATTTCTACGCATTTTCTACGCTATATAGTTAAAAGGTACAATTGGTTTAAGCTTAGCATTGGTCAGCTATTCTTCCAGTCATTTCTTGCTATACTAGCGCTCTCATTAGCCAATTTCGTTGCACAGATTCTAATAAATATTGCCTTTGGCACGCTGAATCCTGCCGAAGATTTTAAGATTTTAGTGATATTGGCAAACATATTCCAGGCAATCTTATTATTTGCGCTGTGGTTTGTAATGTATTTCCTGGTGCATTTTTTGGACAATTATAACACAACCTTAAAGTACGAGGCCAAAATCAATGAGATTAGACTTAACCACCTTAAAAGTCAACTCAACCCACATTTCATTTTCAATGCACTGAATAGTGTACGGGCATTGGTGGATGAAGATCCTACCAAAGCAAAAACAGCCATAACCCGAATATCAAATATGCTTCGCTTTTCACTGATGATGGACAAGAAGCAAACCATTGAATTTGGTGATGAACTAAATACCGTAAAAGATTACCTGGAACTTGAATCCATTCGCTTTGAGGAGAGACTGAGTGTAGTATACCATATTGAGGATGAGGCCTACAGCTATAAAATCCCTCCTATGATGCTACAAACTATTGTGGAAAACGGAGTGAAACATGGCGTTTCAAACCTGGTAAAAGGCGGGACCATTGAGGTGAAATGCAGAGAAGGGTTGCACGATGATTTGTATATTCAGGTCAAAAACAGTGGGCACCTTACCCACCAACCTTCTTTAATCCCAGATGAGGAACAAGGCCACGGACTGAGCAATACTGTACAAAGACTTAAGTTAATATATGGAGATAAAGCAAGCTTCCGTATCTTCAACTCAGGGAATCAATTCGTTATCACCGAAATAAAAATCCCTAAACAAAAAGTTACATTTGAATAACAAACTCAACAAAAATGAGAGCTATTGTAATTGATGATGAAAGATTAGCACGTAAGGAACTGATCACCCTGTTAAATCAACTAGAAAGTGTAGAAGTAGTAGGCGAAGCGGTAAATGTGGATGATGCCAAAGATAAAATTGACCAGCTGAATCCAGATGTGATTTTTCTTGATATCCAAATGCCTGAGAAAACGGGATTTGAACTTCTGGAAGAATTGGATAACGTCCCCCATGTGATATTTACCACTGCCTACGATGAATACGCCTTGAAGGCATTCCAGGTGAACGCACTGGATTATCTCCTTAAACCGATCGAACCCCAAAGACTGGAAGAGGCGATCACCAAATTGCAGGGAAAAATAGACGGGTTCAGCAAAAATGAGGAATCCTCTTCAGCAAGAAACCACCAGAAACTTACACTGGAAGACCAGGTATTCGTAAAAGATGGTGATCGGTGCTGGTTTGTCAGGCTTTCCAATGTCCGCCTGTTTGAGTCAGACGGCAATTATATTAAAGTGTACTTTGACAACTTCAAGCCAATGATACATAAATCCCTGAACGCTTTAGATGAACGGTTGGATGAGAAATCCTTTTTTCGCGCAAGCAGAAAGCACATCATCAACCTTGGCTGGGTGGAAGGAATAGAACCTTGGTTTAACGGCGGGCTTGTGGTCACCCTTAAAGGCGGAGATAGAATTGAGGTCAGCAGAAGACAGGCGGCGCGTTTCAAGGAAATGATGAGCTTATAATATTTCATATCCAGTAAAAAGCATTTGATTTCATTTATAATTTCCGTAAATAGGGAGTAATTGTTTTTAACAGCATGAAATATCAGTTCCACACTTAAACGCAGCATCTGCCATCATCTTATGAAATCGAGCAACACGAAGAACGATACACAAAGTCATGGTTTTAATCCATGCGAGATTCCATCTGACCATTAAAAACCAAGGATAATCAGATGAAAGAAGAGCGGATATTAATCGTCGAAGACGATATCAGCATTGCAGAAAATATTCAGGAAATATTAGAGCTCCTGGGTTATGTCAACACCGACATTGCGAATTCTGCAAATCAGTGTATTAAAATCATCAAAAAGAATCGGCCTGATTTGATATTTATGGATATCAAACTCAAAGGCGATAAAGATGGAATAGAACTCGGGGAAATTGTAAAACAAATGGTGGATGCCCCACTGGTCTATGTAACCTCCTATTCGGATCCAACGATTATTGAAAGAGCAAAAAGAATAAATCCCGCCGGATTTATAGTTAAGCCATTCAATACGAATGACATTCATGCTATTGTGGAGATTGTCCTCTATAACAAGCGGACAAAGCCAGTAAGTGAAGTTGCTGCTGTAAGCCCGACAAGCAGCGATAGCCCTTATTTGGTAACCGATGCTGTATTCATCAAAGCTGATAATGCCTTTGAACGTGTATCTTATGAAGACATTTATTATATCGAAGCCAATGGGAATATGGTGACCATTTTCACTAGAAACAGGGACTACAATATCCGAAAATCAATGAAGGAAATTGAAGAAATTCTTCCCTCTCAGTTGTTTCTTCGTGTGCAAAAGTCCTTCATTGTACAACTCGGGCAGATAGATAGTTTCAATACCAAAGAAATAACACTCCGCTCAGGAGCCACAGTACAGGTAGGAAGACAATACTATAATAGTTTCCTGGCGAAATTAAGTACCATTACAGAAAGTTAAATACAAAAAGGTGGGCTACTACCCACCTCTTTCGATCAAACAATCAACCAAATCTACCCTTACGAGTACTAGTTATGGGAATTTCTCCCATTTAGCTTATTAAAGAACCGAGGTATCGGTTCTTAATTTTTTGAATTCGAATGCTTTTTCAGCTTTTGAATTTGACGGCATGCCGGTATTGTAAGTTGGTTCAGTATATTCAATAAGGGCAGTTTGCCTAGCAAGATTTGTCTCAACTTTAGCTTTCCAAACAATGGTAATTGCCATTACGAAGCCCAGTGCAGCACAAATGTTTTTTTGGGAAAATAGTGAAGTAATCATGGCAGTAATACGTTGGTTTAATTTCTATATTGGCTATATGCCAAAAAGCGACCCAAAATCATAAGTATCTTGAAATCAAATAGTTAGCAATATTTTTGATTTATCATATGTACGCTTTTGAACACACCAAACCCAGAGGTGGACAATTATTCATCGCTTGATCGGTTACACTAAACGATGACGTTTTCAAAAAATACTTCACAGTTTATCCTTTTCGTACAGAGCCTAATGGCGGATACTTCTGTGTCAGCTAGCCGATAAAGCAAAAGAGGCTGTCCCAAAACCCATACATATCACATTGAGAGCCATCTGTCGGTTGGCAAGGAACCGAAATGTGCTTAAGTTTTCCGATAGAAGATTTCGCTCCGCCTGACAGGAAAAGCGGATTATGAGACAGCCATTTAACTACATATAGAGGGGCTTACAGCAACTCATTCGCCAGATTTGCCAGCTCCGAGCGCTCACCTTTTTCCAGTTTGATATGCGCATAGAGCGGGTGATCTTTGACACGATCGATCAGGTAAGACAATCCGTTACTCTGAGAATCCAAATAAGGTGTATCGATTTGGAAAACATCCCCGGTGAAGATGATTTTGGTGTTTTCACCGGCCCTTGAGATGATGGTCTTGATCTCATGTGGTGTAAGGTTCTGCGCTTCGTCTACGATAAAGAAGATATTGGAAAGTGAGCGTCCACGGATATAGGCCAATGGCTGAATCACCAGCTTTTCCTGATTTACCAACTCTGTGATTTTCTGAAACTCCTTATCCGTTTCCTTATATTGATTTTGGATGAATTTCAGATTATCCCAAAGCGGCTCCATATAGGGATTAAGTTTGGATTTGATGTCCCCAGGAAGATATCCGATGTCCTTGTTACTCAAGGGCACAATGGGTCTAGCCAAGAAAATCTGCTTGTATTCTCTTCTTTGCTCCAGGGCACCCGCCAAAGCCAGCAAAGTCTTACCCGTACCAGCAACTCCCTGAATGGAAACCAAGCGGATATTTGGGTTGGTAATTGCGTGAAGAGCGAAAGTCTGCTCCGCATTTCTTGGCTTTACGTTATAGGCCAACTTTTTATCTACACGCTCAAGGATGCTTTCTTCAGAATTGTAATAGGCCAAAACTGAATTCTTATCACTTTTGAGTATGTAGTAAGCATTTGACTTTCTTTTCCTCGTACCCAAAACTGTCTTAGCCTCAATATAGCCCTGATCATAGAGCTTGTTTATATGCGATGGATCTATGTTGTCAAGGATATATTTTCCCGTATTTTCGAGCTCAACGATATTCTTGATTTTACCGGTCTCATAGTCTTCAGCAAGTAAATCAATTGATTTCGCCTTTAAGCGGAGATTAATATCTTTACTGACCAAGATTACTTTTCTTCCTTTTTCATGCTGTTTGAGGTAAAGCGCACAGTTGAGAATCTTGTGATCATTCTTCTCTTCGCCAAAAATCTCGTTGGCGTTGATCTGATTCTCGGGATTCATCAGTACCCTGAAGTTTCCCCTGGTCTTTCCATTGAGCGGGGTCCACTCGTGGATCATATGATCCTGCGAGAGTTTATCCAGCAGTCGGATGAATTCACGGGCTTCAAAATTCTTGGTATCATTGCCTTTCTTGAATTGATCAAGTTCCTCCAGCACCGTGATCGGGATGACCACGTCGTGCTCGGCAAAATTCATTATGGAGTTGTGTGCATAAAGGATTACCGAAGTATCCAGCACAAAGATTTTCCGATCTTTTTCGGACTTGGCTCTAGGCATGCGCAGGTATTGTAGTGGTACTATATGATTTAATTTAGAAAAATATTCGGGCTATTGACAAAGTTTCAATGAGAATTTATAGTTAATTAAATGTGATCCTTTCCTATATATTTGACTATCAAACCAATAAAAAAAGGGCAGAATTTGCGATTCTACCCTTTTGAGAAAAATAAGCGTTTTTTAGTCCAGCAATGCAGCAATATCTTCCTGATCAAGGCTCTTCATAAAGCTCTCTTCGGTACTGATCAATTCTCCGGCTAAGGCCAGCTTGCGGTCCTGGAGTGCCATGATTTTCTCCTCCACAGATCCTCGTGTGATGAACTTATAAATGATGACCTTGTTTTCCTGGCCGATTCTATGTGCCCTATCTATTGCCTGTGCTTCCACAGCAGGATTCCACCATGGGTCAAGCAAAAACACATACCCTGCTCTGGTCAGATTCAGTCCTACTCCACCCGCTTTTAGGGAAATCAGGAAGACTTTAATATCCTCGTTTTCCTGAAATTTCTCCACCTGAGCCTGACGGTCCTTAGTTGCACCATCAAGGTATGCATAGGGAATCCCCTCTTTGTCCAGATAACTTTTTACGATTGCCAAATGCCTTACAAACTGGCTAAACACCAGCACTTTATGCCCCTCAGAAATAGTAGACTGTAGCATATAGGTCACATCTTCCAATTTGCCCGATTCACCTTCGTAGTCATCTCTGACCAGTTTCGGATGGTTGGCGATTTGACGAAGCTGGGTAAGGCCACGTAATAAAGTGAACTGCTGATTATTTCTGCCTGTACTCTGGATATCAGAAATAATCTTTTCTCTATAATAGCTTTTCACCTCTTCATAAACTTCCTCTTGGGCAGAAGTCATAGTAGAATATTTCACGTTGGTGATTTTCTCAGGAAGGTCTGTGGCTACCTGCGATTTCAGCCTTCTTAGGATAAATGGCTTGATCATCGCATGAAGCTTGGCGGATTTATCCAGATCGCCCTGTTTTTCTATTGGCAGCAAAAACTGCTTCTTGAATGTATTCTGATTCCCCAGCAATCCTGGATTGATGAAGTTCATTTGAGACCAGAGATCCATTGTGCTATTTTCCACTGGGGTACCTGTCAGTATCAATTTTTGTTTGCTCTTCAGGTGATTTACAGCTGCCGCAATATTACTCCCAGGATTTTTGATGGCTTGGGATTCATCCAAAATAATATAATTGAAGTAGAATCCTTTTAGCACTTCTATGTCCAGTCTGGTAATTCCATAGGAAGTCAATACCAAATCATATTCCCCAAATCTCCATGGGTCTTTGATACGTTGCGTTCCAGAATAAACTAGGATTTTCAATTCCGGAGTAAACTTCTTTGCCTCTAACTCCCAGTTATAAATCAGGGATGTAGGCATTACCAAAAGTGAAGTCAATCCAGGGTTTTCTTCCATCTCGTGGGCAAGCAAAGCAAGCGTTTGGACCGTTTTACCTAAGCCCATATCATCGGCAAGACATCCACCAAATTTAAACTCATTGAGGAATCTAAGCCAATTGTAGCCCGCGTGTTGGTAGGGACGCAGAATTCCTTCAAAATTACTAGGCAGGGAATACTCTTCAATAGATTCAAAATCCCTAAGTCTCTCCAGTTTCCTGCTGAGCGTGACTTGGACGAGATTCCCTTCTTCCATTTCCTTAGCCAACGCCAGATGATGTTTGCGCAGCACCATGGTATTCTCATCTCCACGGTCTTCCATGAAATTAAAAAGCTCAGCGTAATTCACAAACCAAGATGATGGAATCACGGCAATTTCCCCATTAGGCAATTCAAATTCAGCTTTCCCCTGAAGCAAAAGCTTCCGGAGCTTTGCAAAAGGCACAAGGTAAATCCCGAATTTGATCAGTGCTTTCACATCAAACCAATCGATATTTTCATTGACTTCTATGGAAATCTGTGCCTTGCCTATATTATAAACCTTTCCTTTGGCATTTGGCTTTTGTACAATTTTGATCTTCTCAATATCCAGAAAATCCTCGTTTTCACCGATCCACTCAAATGCCTCTGTCTTAGGCAGCGCATCTTTTCCTATTTTGAACTCCAAGCCTTTATCCCGGAGCATTTTCAAATACGCCTTTTCTTTTTGTGTACTGCGGATTGTCTTATAGAATGTATAGCTGTCATTTCCTTCTTCCAGCCTTACAGAAGCGCCGTGTTTTTCTGAACTTGGTGTCTGCACTGGAAAATCAATACTTCCGTACTTGAACCTAAGTTCGAACACTATTTTATCTTCCTCCAGTTTCTCCCCTTCCTCCCCAAAGAGATTTTTTCCTGATCCCCCCGGCAAATCACTGATATTTATAAATACTTCCGGTGTGCCACGCTCAATATTAATGTCAAAACCAACTGATTCTACGTCGAATTGGGAAATCAGATTGGCCATAAAGCCACGATAGTAACTAGGCTCAATGCGCTTGTCGATGACAATAAATTTTTTATTCAGAAATGCCTTAAGCTTCCTCCCGTCAATTCCTTTTTCAAAATGAAAGAGCTGGCCCTGGACGACCAGCCAGCCAGGCTCATTACTGATGAAATAGCCATTCTTGTATTGCCAGTCAAGCTTCTCTCCTTTGAATTTGATCGTAGGCCAGTAATGTGTATTTTCTTCATTTTTGTGAAAATGAAACAATACACTGGCCCGTTCCGCATTTACTATGATTTCTTTCCATACAGGATTACCGTCACTGCCCATCTCAAAAAGTCTCTTGCCGATCAGCAGAGGCATTATTTTGGAACGCTTTTTTTCGATTACTTCCTCAATGGCATCCTGTGTCTTTTTATCCTCAGTTTTAGGATCAAAAATTTTAGCCAGGTACTGCTTTGGACGTATATTTCCTCTTTTGATAAAAGGCTTTACTACGACTTCAGGATTCATTGAATCCATGATTTTTATCAAATCGTAATCTGTCTTGTCCAATCCTGAATCAAATTCGCCAGCATTTGCTGAACTGATATTTTGATAAGCCAGAGACAGTCTTCCTTGTGGGTCTATCTGTACTACAAAAGATTCAATTAAAAGCCCTAGGTATTCATGGCTATAAATAGAATAAACTATCTGAAAGGGTTTGTCAGAATCAACTATCATATAATTATCAAAGTGACAAAACTTCCATGTAGTTAGGGTTGAACAAAGGAAGCTAAGTCGGGGTTTAATATCCCAAAAAAGGGAAATGCAAGTTGAAAATTACAAAAAATACTGCTCAAATTCATGATTTGAGCCAATTTTCTGCCCGAAAAGATAAAAAGTCCCTAAAATCATCACTTTTGCTTCTAAAGACTTTTAATTCAGTCAATGGAGATGCTATTCCTAAATCTGATCTACTTCTTCTTTCTTTAAATGTTTGTTTTCCTCTCTTTTTTCTGGGAAAAACCTGCCTTGGAATATAAGAATCATTGCTACACCAATGAATATAGCCGCATCGGCCACATTAAAAATCGGCCACAACGCAGTATAACTTCCTCCCCATATCGGTAGCCACCCCGGTAGATTGCCCTCCCAGATATCAAAGTAGAACATATCGACTACCTGGCCGTGAAACCAAGGCGTAGAAGCATTATAGGGAGCATTATTTAACCAAACTCCATAGAATACAGAATCGACTAAATTGCCTATTGCTCCTCCCAAAATCATGGCTATACACACAATATATAGGGAGGGCTGCTTCTTTTCAATGATATGATATAAGTAATACCCTATCCCCACCATCGCCACCAAGCGAAAAGATGTCAGGAGTAATTTACCATATTCAGAACCCAACTCCATTCCAAATGCCATGCCCGGGTTGGTGGTATAATGCAGTTTGAACCAGTCTCCGAATACTGGAATCTGCCCCGGAGAACCAAAGTCCATCTGAAAATGTACCAGCATTTTTACCGCCTGATCTATGAGGATCACCAATAAGGCAATGCCAAAATATTTGATGTATTTATTCATTATTTACTTTTTGCCTTAGGCTTTTTTCACCTGTACGGCTAGTTCAAAATCATCCATTTCCAGCATTGTTGCATCTTTGAGTTCAGAACCAAACAACAAATTTAACGCTTGGGTTTCAGTTTGGATATACTCACCAAACGATTTGATTGCATTTTTCACCAATTCATTTTCGTCAGCAATCTTAATGTTAATCTTATCTTGCACTTCCAGTCCCATATCCTTACGCAGATTCTGGATACGGTTCACCAGATCTCTGGCAACTCCTTCCTGTTTCAATTCTTCAGAAAGAGTTACATCAAGCGCTACTGTTACTCCTTGATCCGAAGCCACAGACCAGCCGGGGATATCCTGGGAAGTGATCAACACTTCTTCCAAAAGCAACTCCAGACTTTCACCTTCCACCACAACTGGTATTTTACCTTCACGCTCTATTTCAGCGATTTCCGTTTGACTCCATTGATTAATCGCAGCAACAACGAACCTCATTTTTGGCCCTAATTTTTTACCCAGAACGGGAAGATTCGGCTTCACACTCTTCACCAAGATGCCGGAAGCATCATCTATGAATTCAATATCCTTGATATTAACCTCAGATTTGATCAGCTCATCCAAATGCTCAATCTGTGCCTTGGTCTTTTCTTTTAAAATTGGGATCAGAATGCGCTGCAGAGGCTGCCGCACCTTCATTTTTTCCTTCTTCCTCAGTGAGTGAACCAATGAGCTGATCGTCTGGGCAAGCTCCATACTTTCTTCCAGGTCTTTATTGATCAAGGCAGAATCTGCAGTAACCCAATCTGTCAAATGCACAGAAGCTTTGGCTTCAGCTCCCGATTCGGTCAGGTTCTGGTACAACCAATCCGCATAGAATGGTGCAAAAGATGACATCAACTGGGTAAGTGTGAGCAAAGACTCATATAAAGTCTCATAAGCCGCTTGCTTATCCGCATTCATATCACCTCTCCAAAACCGTTTTCTCGCCAATCTCACATACCAGTTGGAAAGCTGATCCACGGTGAAACTCATGATCGCACGGGTCGCCTTAGTAGCATCGTAATTATCCATCGCATCTTCCACCTCAGCAATCAATGATTGCAGTTTGGAGATGATCCACTGATCCAATTCTGCTCTCTCTGACACAGGCACAGCCATTGACTTGTCATAGACAAATGCATCCAGATTTGCATACAGCGCGAAGAAGTTATACGTATTCTGAAGTGTGCCAAAGAAGCGTCGCTGCACCTCTGTCACACCATCCAGATTGAATTTCAGGTTATCCCAAGGATTGGCGTTGCTCAGCATGTACCAGCGCACTGCATCCGGACCATATTCTTTCAGTGTTTTGAAAGGATCCACTGCATTGCCCAGTCGCTTGGACATTTTATTGCCGTTTTTATCGAGTACAAGTCCGTTTGCTATTACGTTTTTGAAAGCCACGCTATCAAACAACATCACCGCAATTGCATGAAGCGTAAAGAACCAGCCACGAGTCTGATCCACACCTTCGGCGATGTAGTCAGCAGGATAGTTTGCTTTGAAAATATCCTCATTTTCAAACGGGTAATGCCACTGGGCATAGGGCATGGCTCCGGAGTCAAACCACACATCTATCAGATCCGGTTCGCGGAACATCTTTTCTCCTTTGGCAGACACTAAAGTCACGTCATCCACATAGGGACGGTGAAGATCTATTTCCTTGCCTTCGTAGGGAGATTTCTGCATAAATCCTGCTGCAATTGACTCTTCAATCGCCTTTTCAAGTTCAGCTATCGATCCTATGCAACGTTCCTCCGTTCCATCTTCAGTTCTCCAGATCGGAAGTGGTGTACCCCAGAAACGTGAGCGGCTCAGGTTCCAATCCACAAGATTTTCCAGCCAGTTTCCAAAACGGCCAGTACCTGTAGCTTCAGGCTTCCAGTTGATCGTCTTGTTCAGTTCTACCAATCGGTCCTTATAAGCTGTAGTCTTGATAAACCAACTATCCATAGGATAGTAAAGCACAGGCTTGTCAGTTCTCCAGCAGTGTGGATAGCTGTGCTCATACTTTTCTACTTTGAAAGCCTTGTTTTCATTTTTCAGGATGATGGAAATGATCACGTCGGTGTTTTTATAGTCCGCCGCACTTTCATCATCTTCAGTGTAGTTTTTCACATAGAAATCATCCACGCCATAGGATTTATGTGCCGTGATGTCATGTTCAGCTACTTTCCGTACCAGATACTCCCCCACCATAGTGATGAATTTACCCTGCTTATCCACAATAGGAATATCCTTGCCCTGCTCATCTTTTACGAAGACCCCTGGTACATTATTCTGTGCCAGCGTTCTAAAGTCATCCGCACCAAAAGCTTTGGCAAGATGCACGATTCCCGTACCATCTTCAGTGGTAACATAATCTCCTGAGACAACCGTAAATGCCGGATGCGGAAGCGCCAAACCAGCTATTGGAAACAGTTGCTCATATTCCCAGCCTAGCATATCTTTTCCTTTGAATTCTTCGATTACTTCGAAAGGAATCAGTTTATCCCCGTCTTTGTACTCTTCCAATTCCAGCTCCGCAGCTTTAGGGTTCAGGTAGGCATTCATTCTGGCTTTCGCCAAAATCACTGTACAGGCATTGTAAGTATATGGATTGAAAGTCTTCACTTTCACATAATCCAAGTTCTCCCCGATTGCCAAAGCCGAGTTGGCTGGCAAAGTCCAAGGTGTAGTCGTCCATGCTAGAATGTAGGTGTTTTCCTGTCCTTTCACTTTGAATTGCGCAGTAATGGAAGTGTCCTTTACATCCTTGTAAGTTCCCGGCTGATTGAGCTCATGTGAACTCAAGCCTGTACCTGCAGCAGGAGAATACGGTTGGATAGTATAGCCTTTGTAAAGCAGGTTTTTCTCATAAAGTCTCTTCAGTAAGCTCCAAAGTGACTCAATATATTTCGGATCAAAGGTGATATAAGGATCATCCAGATCCACCCAGTAGCCTATTTTCTCAGTCATTTCATCCCATTCATCCTTGAATCGCATGACCGTCTCCCGGCACCTTTTATTATAGTCTTCTACAGAGATTGTCTTCCCGATATCTTCTTTGGTGATGCCCAGCTCTTTTTCGACTTGAAGTTCCACGGGCAATCCGTGTGTATCCCAACCGCCTTTTCGCTTCACCTGAAAACCCTGAAGCGTTTTGTACCGACAGAAAACATCCTTTATCGCACGCGCCATTACGTGATGAATTCCCGGAGTACCATTTGCTGAAGGCGGACCTTCGAAAAAAGTAAATGTCTCCGCACCATCACGGTTCGCTACTGATTGCTCGAAAATCTGGTTTTCTTTCCAGTACTTCAATACAGATTCCCCGATCTCGGGATAATCCATTTGTTTAAATTCCTGATATGTCTTCACTGTATCCTTTCTTAAGGCAAGTAGGTGATAATTTATTTTTGGGCGTGGCCCCGTCTGAAAAGGCCGGTGCGGGCTATCTGCTGCATTCGTTCCACCGATAACTATCGGGGCACGTGGATGTCGCTACTATCCCTCACACAATCAAGGAAACATCCTCCTCAAAAGCAGGCACAAAGATAGGAGAATTCCCCCTTTCTGGGAGGGTGAATCTGAAAAAATGCCAGCTTTCACTAGACGAAGTCACGGTTTCAATTTCCAATCTTCAAATTTTCCAATCTTACAATACTTAAATGACCAACTCATAGCTCACACTTCGACCTCCGCCTTGCGGCAAAAAGACGCCCAATTCCACCAAAGCCTGCAAATCCCGTGTGGCTCTTGCCTTCGAGGCTTTGGTGATGGCAATATATTTTTTTGCAGTCATTCCTCCTTCAAAACCAGCAGGGCCTTCAGCTAGCATACCCTTGATAACTTTGACTTGGCGTTCATTCAAATCCTCCTTATAGTGGTCAAAAAACTTGACTTTTTGCAGTGTGAAGTTGATCAGTTTCTCCGCGCTCAGCTGTGCATGATAGACTGTATTGGCAAAATAATCCAGCCAAGCAGAGATCTCATTTGAGCATTGTCCATTTTTCAGAGCGTTGTAATACTCATTTTTCTTCGCCTCAATCCTACTGGAATGACTGATCAAGGTCGCATGTCTCAGGCCCTGATGCAATGCTTTTTCTGCCAAAGCACGATCAATTCGTCCATTTCCATCCTCAAATGGGTAAATCGTTTCAAAATATAAGTGCGTGATCGCAGACTTGATAAGCGGATTGTTTATTGCATCGGTATTGCCGGGAGCAGTTTCGTTGAACCAATAAATTAAATCCTTCCGATTCTCGCACTTTTACACCAAGAGCATTTCCATTTGATATGCTCTTCTTAAATTTCCGAACAATTGATTTCAACCTACACTTTCAACCTCTATTATGAAACTTAACTATACCATAATAACAGGTGCTTTGGCTCTAGCTTTTGCCTGTTCTTCTCCTAAAACTACAGAAGAAACTGAAGCTCCTAAGCGCGCAGGAAATCCTATTTTCGAAGGCTGGTATGCAGATCCTGAAGGAATCGTCTTTGGGGATGAGTACTGGATTTATCCGACTTTTTCCGCAGGATATACCGATCAATTGCACTTCGATGCTTTCTCATCCAAGGATCTGGTGACTTGGGAAAAGCATGAGAATATCCTCGACACAGCCGCTATCAAATGGGCCAGACAAGCGATGTGGGCACCCGCGGCTATTGAAAAAGACGGCAGGTACTACCTCTTCTTCTCTGCTAACGACATCCAGCGACCAAGTCGACCGGGCTGGGATCCGAATAATAACATCAACCATTTTGGAGGGTTAGGCGTTGCTGTGGCTGATTCACCTGGCGGGCCATTCAAAGACCATATTGGCGAACCTTTGCTTTCGGAGTTTTATAATGACGCGCAACCCATTGATCAGTTCGTTTTCAAAGACACCGACGGCACCTATTACATGTTGTATGGAGGCTGGAGTCATTGCAACATTGGGAAACTCAATGCTGATTTCACAGGATTCGAACCTTGGGAAGATGGAGAGCTTTTTCATGAAATCACCCCGGAAGGCTATGTAGAAGGACCTTTTGTATTTATCAGAGAGGGAAAATACTACTTTATGTGGTCTGAAGGAGGCTGGACAAATGACAGCTATAAGGTAGCCTATGCCATGTCCGATAATATCAATGGTCCGTGGGAAAAAATCGGAACCATTCTAGAAAAAGACACCACTATTGCCACTGGGGCCGGGCATAATTCGGTGATTCAAAAGCCGGGTAGCGATGATTGGTATATGGTATATCACCGCAGACCCATCCCCAATGAAGGCAGAGATCATCGTGTAACGGCGATTGACGTGCTGGAATTCAATGAAGACGGAACGATCAAACCGATCAAAATGACATTCGAAGGAGTGGAAGCCAATCCGATCAAGTAAAAAAATCCTAGTCTTTTAGAACTGTAGCCTTCTTGACAATACAGCGAAAGAAAAATAAAATGGACTCTGTTTAGATATACCAGGCATTGAAAAATATGAATCCGGACATTTTGAAACTGCTTTCAAGTACACCTATTTTGTGTGTAGCAAAGTAGATGCGGATTGGTTTTTCCTGATCAGCATCCAAGAGACGCCTTCAAAAGCTGTAAACACATGCTTCCATGTTAAGGAACAAATGATCAATGCAAAATTTGTATGCAGTAGTTCAAGCGCAATAGGAATAGTGAATGGGCTTTCCCAAGAACCTACTGTTACTGTAGAAAAAGCAGTTTCCCTGACTGGATTACGCTTAAAAACAGCAAATGCCTTGGTGCAATTAATGCTCGAAAAAGGAATTCTCAGGGAGCAAACAGGGCAATCCAGAAATAGATTCTTTGTCTTTGAAGCAAATTAACAGACATTAGCGGACAGCCTATGAAAGTGAAACAAGGGAGAGGCTATTTTACCTGTACTGCCAAAACCGATACTGCTTAACAATAGATTACCAATTTACTATTAAACAGTCTGGCGGTCTTTTTGTATTTTGATCACCTAACCATTTGAAAAACAACTATGAAATCTCTCTTTGCACTTTTGTCAGCAAGCATATTACTACTATCATGCAGTGGTCCTAAAAAAGATTCCCCGATTGATGCAGCATTTTCCCCGGATGAAGAGCATGTAGAAGCGATAAATACGGAATGTTTTCAGTACATGGGGGAAAAGGACACCGTCAGACTCACTACTCATGTGGACGGCACTAACATTACGGGGTCACTTGACTATTCCTTTTTTGAAAAAGATAAAAACTCAGGGGCTATTGAAGGAGAAATTAGAGATAATATGATTATTGCGGAGTATACTTTTATGTCAGAAGGTACTACTTCCAAGCGCCAGGTAGTCTTCAAAAACACGGAGGAAGGCTGGAAAGAAGGATATGGAGAAATGAAATCTGTGGACGGCATTCCTGTCCAGGTAAATATAGACTCTTTGGACTTTAGCCACGATATGGTGCTGACTCCGGTTCCCTGTGACCAGTGAGAGATACGTTAGGTTTGGCATTCTAAGTTCAATTCCCTAATTTCTAAACGAATCCTACCCAAGATCACCTTTTTAAGAGCCTGAAGATTTTCGCCCAACTCTATCAAACTGTTATAATGTAGCGTCTATGAAATATTATGGTCGGTTGATTATTCCACTTCTAATTACGCTTGTGCTGGCTTTCTCCAAGCTTTATTATGGGTCAGTCTCGAAAAACTGGGAAGGAATCTGGTCTTATCTCCCGCATATCAATACTGTTTTGATCATCTGTGGGTTTACCTGGTGTTTGTTGGTGTTGATGCAGATTCTGAAAAAGCTCTTTATCAAACAATACGATATTTCACAAGAGGATAATCTGAAAGCCAGAAAAGTTCTTACCCAGATCAATATCCTGGTCAAGGTTGCCAACTTTGTCATTATATTGCTCGGAATCGGGTTAATTCTGATTTCATTTGAATCAGTCCGAAAAGTAGGGGTTGGGTTCTTTGCATCTGCGGGCTTGGCTGGGATAATCATTGGTTTTTCGGCGCAGAAAGCAATTGGAACTCTGATTGCCGGGATTCAGATAGCGATCACGCAGCCATTCCGTCTGGAGGATGCCGTAGTCGTAGAAGGAGAGTGGGGGTGGATAGAAGAAATCAACCTGAATTATATTGTGGTACGGATCTGGGATCTGAGAAGGCTGGTACTCCCAACTACTTATTTTTTGGAAACCCCGTTTCAAAATTGGACCAGAACTTCAGCAAGCTTGCTAGGATCAGTATATTTATATACCGATTATACCATCTCTTTTGATGCACTTCGCAAAGAGCTGGACCGTATTTTGGAGACTACGATGCTATGGGACAATAAAGTGAAGGTCTTACAAGTATCAGATGCCAAAGAGAGCACAGTGGAAATCCGGATTCTCGTCAGCGCCAAGAACTCGCCTACTGCCTGGGATTTGCGCGTATTTGTGAGGGAAAAAATGATTGAGTTTATCCAAAAGAATTACCCGGAAAGCCTTCCGAAAACCAGAGTGGAACTGATGACAAATGTGCCGCCGTTCAATGGTATTACACCTCCTGAAGTGTCTTGATCCAAATGCCAGCTTAGTAGTTAAAATACAGCAGATTTTCTATCTGTCCTAGGCATAGGTGTTGATCAAATAGAAAAAGCCTGAATTCACATTAGTTAAAAATGGGATATTTTAAAGATTTATTCCTTTATAGTCACTCCCCTTATCTGATCAGAATAAATACGCCGTCTTTGATTATTTCTTCTCCTGAACTGGACAAAAATATCCCCTTATATATATAATTTCCATTGGGAGCATCTTTTCCATTCCAAGTACCGTTCCATCCCCGTGATTCCAGCTTGTCAGTGCTAAAGATCAGTTCTCCCCAGAGATCAAACACAAAGAATTTCATTGAGGCAATGCCTTTGTGCTCAGGTTTGAAGTAAAAGTTTTTCGAACTGGAAGGAGAAAAGGCATTGGGCATTATAATCATATACTCATCTCTGACCTCAATGACTCTCTCAAATGAATGGGCACAGCCAAGATCATCTAGAGCAGTGAAGATTACAGAATAATTCCCTTTATCAGTATAGGAGTACGTAGGGTTCTGTAAATTACTTTCATTTCCGTCACCAAAACTCCAATGCCAGAAAGTGGTGTTCCAAGAGGTGGCATCAACAAAATCAATTGGCTGGAATGCCTGGGCAATCCCGTTTGTTTGAGCGTTTCCCTGCCCCATATCCACATGATAATTAAAGTTGGGTTCCAAATCGGTCTCGGCAATGGTAACTTCAATAGTCTTTATATCAGACCAGCACCCAAAATCCTTATAACTACTTCTCACAGAGTAGCTGCCATTTTCACTCTGTTTGTTTATTCCATCGATAGAGATAGCGTTTCCGGAGGGAGAGATGATTTCATAATCAAAAACTGTGGGGTCAAAACCATCAATATACGTACTCAAATCAACGAAACCCTTCGGGTCGCATACTGGGGAGGCTCTTGTTGTTTGAAGATCTGGAACATTAAAAACCCTCACCTTCACTTGGTCTAAAAGGGGAGGAGATTCATTTGGCTCTGCTATTCCAACATAGTAATTATAGGTAGAGGCTTGAATATATGTATCAGCTGTAGACTCATAAGTCAAACCTATTATTGTCAGGCTACCATCATCTCCAAGTTGATATTCTACCCCGTCCTCTGTTCCCGAGAAGATTTCCATTGTACCATTTGAGTCATGATACCAAGAATATAAGGGAGAACCACCAGTCTGGCTAATCTCCTCTGGCATAACGGTAACAGGCTCACCCTCGCAGATCTCAACAGTATTTGGATCTTGGGCTTGGACATATATTGAAACGCTGGGGACGATGACCAGCAGCTGTAGGTAAAAAACAAGTGCTTTATGAAACTCCCTTTTCAGCATTATAACTCACTCCTTACTTTGTTAATACGTATCATTTACAGTATGCTTATTTTACGTACGATATTGTTCTAATTATGCTAGTATCTGAAATTTTCGATATAATGCCCAATAAAATTAATCCCGGAAAGCATATAAAAATTTTAACCTGAAATACCTGTAGACATTAGACATTGTGAAAATACACTTATGCCAATTAAAACCCAGTGTCTCCTTACTATTTAGTGAACAATGAAAGAATACAGCTCATGATTTCTCCCACACAAGACAACGAAAACAGCTAGAATTATGTCCTAGCCACTTATCCCAATTAATATTTGAAGCATGGGATAACTCTTTCTCTCTGGTTTCTACTTTTTGAATCACCCCATAAAAAGGAATAAGTAAGTGAAACCTCATGAGCACCCCCACTGTTTTTCTGGCCTAATTTAGAAATAGTGACATCGTAAGAATAACCGATGTCTAACCCATTTTCCAATGAAACACCTACTAATCCGATTATCGCCTCATTGTTTGGCAGGTTGTTCTTTGTGGGTAATCCTCTATACCAAAGCCCCAAAACCAAAGGTTCAAGATATAATTGCGTTCCTACATCCAGTTGATTGAAGGGGTCCTGTTGCTTGTAATTAAAAGCAAAGGAAATGGATCGTTCTGCATAAGCATGAGTAAAGTAATTCCTACGCCCACCCCCAAGATCAAACTTTATTCCTCCCTGTGCTGAAAGCTTCATGGGCAACTTGGAGATTTGGCCTTCTACGAATGAGGTATTAGGTTCTGAAATATGATGTGCTGATGCTCCTAGCCAGATTTTCTTGGAATAGAACATTCCTCCGACACTGTAGTCCATAAAGCTATAACGACTATCTATCGGAATTCCATTAAGCTCATCCGTGATTCCCCCAATCGTACCATCAATGATGTCTATCTGAGTTCCAAAAACCAAGTCGGCAAAGAAAGCATCACGTTGCATATAGCTAACCATGCCACCAACCCGAAAAAACATCTCCTCGCTAAGCTTCAGCCGATAAGCATAAGAGAGCCCTATTTCATTTGTTGAGAGATTTGCCCGACTTTCCTGACTGCCATTGAATATCAATCCAATACCACTGTTATAATCAAAAATGTAATGGTCAATGTAAGCTGAATATGAATTGAAATTTTGGTCTAAACCTGGCCACTGATTTCGGTAATTGATCCCTATGCGCGTGAGCTCACTTGCTCCTGTCAGCGCTGGATTCAAATAAAGAGGTGCTGCGTAAAATTGAGAGTATTGGGTATCCTGGGCTATTACATTGGAAAAAATGCAACATATAGCCCCAATAGTAACGAATACACCAATTATTCTCCTAAACATAGACAACTAAACCATCACCATACACAAATCTATGCATTAGTAAAATGGCAAAGGTTAAATAATTATGATTTAACGATTTGAAAGTACTAGGGCGTATGATTGGGGCTTACAATCAGTTGAATTTCAAATCAAATTAATCCAAGCATGTATCTTCAGAAACATGTTTGGATTAACATTTTAGAAGTCAATAATTATACCAAAGGATATGATATGCTGAATATCTTAAATTAAATATCCAAAATAACCTGATGCCTTAATAAATCCTCAAAAACTTCGCGTTTCCTTATCAATTGGGCTTTTCCTTCCCAAACCAATACTTCAGCAGGTCGCAGCCTGGAATTGTAATTGGAAGACATACTAAATCCATATGCTCCTGCATTTTTGAATACCAATAGATTTCCTTTTGAAACCGTAGCTAGCATACGATCTTTGGCAAGTGTATCAGTTTCACAGATATAACCGACTACATTGTACGGGTTCAATTTCCCCTCAGGATTGCTTAGGTTATACACATCATGAAACGCATCATACATCATTGGTCTGATCAGATGGTTCAATCCTGAATCTACTCCTACAAATGTAATCTGGGGAGTCTTTTTGACCACATTTGACTCCACGATCAAATATCCGGATTCACTCACAAGGAATTTACCAGGCTCAAGCCAAAGCTCCAATTTTCGACCATATTTCTCACAAAACTGATTGAAAGCTGCTGACACTTTTGTGCCCACCTCTTCGATGTCAGTCGATGGATCCCCTGATTTATAGGCAACTTTGAAACCTCCTCCAAAATCCAAAAAAGTTAGATCCGGGAAGTTCATTGCTGCATCAAACAGCACATTTCCTCCTCTAAGGAATATCTCCGCATCCAGAATATCGGATCCCGTATGAATATGAAGCCCAACGATTTTGATGTCATGTTTTTTCACTACCTCGAGAACCTCCGGAAGTTGCTGGATTGAAATCCCAAACTTGCTTTGGATATGTCCTACAGAAATTTTAGCATTTCCTCCGGCCATAATATGCGGATTGAGGCGGATGCATGCAGGTTTAGTATTGCCGTAGGCAGCACCAAACTCCTCCATCAGTGGAATACTATCAAGATTAATCATGACTCCCAATTCAACTGCTTCCTTTATCTCTTTGAAATTGACCCCGCTTGGCGTGTACATAATCTCTGATGCAGCAAACCCGGCCAGCATACAGCTTTTTATTTCTTCAATAGACACTGCATCAACACCTTCCCCAGCCTTTTTCACTAACTTCAAGATATTGATGTTGGACAGTGCTTTAGTAGCATATTTGATTCTCAGTGGTACTGTAGCAAAAGCAGACTGGAGAGATTTGATCTGACTTACTACCTTTTCTCCGTCATATACATATACCGGTGTGCCGAATTCACTGGCTATAGATTCTAAGCTTACTCCCTGGAGTTGAGTAGGATGTTGAGGTGCTGACATTATCTGAAATTTGCGGGCAAAGATAGCCAAATAACAAAAAAAGGAGACATTTGTCCCCTCTTTTCATTTGCTATAGTGTAATTAAGAAAACGCTGTTTTCGAACCTAAATATAGAGGAAGGAGATGAAATTAATCTCTTTTCCACGTGAGATGAGGCGGTTAAATATTGTTAAGCTCCCTTTATGGCCTGATTATAGGGTTAAATTTGTGCAATGTCGAAAAGTAATATCATACTAATCGTTGTGCTGATGTCTCTGGCCAGCTTTGGTCTGATGGGATTCCAACTGTATTGGGTGAAAAATGCGGTTAGGATTAATAATGAGCGATTTGAGCAAAACGTTCACCAGGCACTATCAAACACTGTAGATAAATTGGAAAAAGGGGAGTCGTCTGCCGCATTTGATTATATCATTCAGGACTCAATCATGAGTAGAAGCCTATTCGAAAAAATTGACCCGATTGATTTTAGAGATATTGCAGTTAATTCCAGACAGATTTATAGATCTAGGCCTTCTCTGGTGGACTCGTTCTTTCAGGAACCAGCCCCCAAAGTAAGCCAAACTTTCAGAAGGATCCTCGAGTCAAGAGGGTTGGATATGAACCAACTTGAAGACTTGGAGACTTTTTTTGCTTACATGACTCCCGAATTAGCGTCTAAAATGTTCACCCCAGATGAAATGGAGGTGCTTCTTCAGGAAAAAGAACGTCAGTTACAATATATTAATAGAGTAGAGAATTCGGCCAAACAAGAAATCACGTCTAAACAAGAACCTTACTTCCAAGAAGTTGTCAGGGAAATAAATCTTGATCCCAACCTGATCGAGAAAATCACCAAAGCAAATAGGAAGATCGAGTTCTTCAACAGGATGTGGAGTGAAATGGCGGCCGGTCAGCAAGCAATTTTAGATCGGTTAGATACAGCGCAAGTCCGACAATTGCTGAAAAGCTATCTGATTGAACAGAATATTTACGAGGATTTTGAATTGGGGTTGCTCAAGGAAGATGGGTGGCTACTTTCTATAGGCCCTGTAAAACAGAAATTTGTCCTCAGCCAAAAAGGAATCCAGGCAAAACTTTTCCCGAATGATATATTCGGGAAAGATAATTACCTGACTGTTTATTTTCCCCGCAAAAACACCCGTGTGATCCGAGAAGTCTGGCTGCCGATCACTAGCTCTATCCTGTTTATTGTGGTGATCATTTCCTGTTTTATCTATGCCATTAAGGTGATTATCCGTCAAAAAGCACTATCGGACACAAAGAATGATTTCATCAATAATATGACCCATGAATTTAAGACTCCTTTGGCTACGGTGAGTCTGGCTGTGGAGGCACTCCAAGATCCCGAATTGTCCAGCCAGGACAAGTTCCGATCAAGATATCTGGGTATCATAAAGGATGAAAATAAGCGCCTGGTTTCCCAGGTAGAAAACGTTCTTCAGGCCGCTGCGTTGGATAAGAAGGATTTTAAGCTAAAAATTGAATTGTTGAACCTGGCAGAGATTTTAGAAAACACAGTTGATCATTTTGGGCTTCAGGTAGAGAAAAAAGGAGGTCAAATTACCTTTGTCAATGAATTGACAGATCCAATGGTGGAAGGAGATCTTTTTCATCTCACCCATATTTTCAATAATCTGCTGGACAATGCAAATAAATACTCCCCCGAGAACCCAACGATCAGCATTGAGGCAAAAGATGATCCCGAACAAGTTCATATTACCATAAAGGATGAAGGAATAGGGATGAATAAAGATGCACAACGGAAAATTTTTGATAAATTCTACCGGGTTCCCACCGGCAATGTACACGATGTCAAAGGCTTTGGATTGGGACTATCTTATGTGAAAACTATGCTGGAAGCACATAAAGGGGGGATTCAAGTAAGTAGCGAACTTGGAAAAGGAAGCTCATTCACCATTAACTTACCTAAGAAACAATGAGTAAAGCAAAACTATTAGTGGTCGAAGACGATCCAAACCTGGGAGATATCCTACAGGAATATTTGGAAATGAAAGGTTATGAACCTACGCTTTGCCGGGATGGTGAAGAAGGTTGGAATAAATTCAAGAAGGGAAAATATGATCTTTGCCTTCTCGATATTATGATGCCGAAAAAGGATGGATTTACGCTTGCCAAGGAAATTAAGAAAGTGGAAGAAACCCTTCCCATACTTTTCCTTACCGCAAAAAATCAAAAAGACGACATCATCGAGGGGCTCAAAATAGGCGCTGATGACTACCTGACAAAGCCATTTAGCATGGAGGAACTCTTGCTTCGCGTAAATGCTATTCTGCGGAGAACGCATAAAAATGAGGAGGTCAACCCATTGAAGGTTTATTCATTTGGTGGATTTGTACTACACTACGATGAACAATTCTTGGATGGTCCAAAAGGCCGCCACAAGCTAACCTCCAAAGAAAATGAGCTTATCCGCTTACTGGCTTCTGAAATCAACAACCTTGTAAACAGAAGCCATGCGCTCAAGCAAATTTGGGGAGATGATAGTTATTTCAATGCGAGAAGCATGGATGTGTATCTAAGCAAAATCCGTAAAATCCTGAAGGACGATCCAAAAGTCCAGATCATCACTGTACACGGCGAAGGCTTTAAGCTGATCGTGAGTGATAGCTAGTAAAAACAAGGTAGTGAATTCACTACCTTTTGCTTTTTGTTCGTTTATAGAAGAAGCCTTTTTGGGCTATTGCTCTTATTTTACAATTTACAAAGGAATCGCTAATCCTACCCTAAATCCGACTTCCCTTGGATATGGGCTCTGGTACCGAAATTCTGTACTAAGTCCTAAACCTTCAATTATTCGTATATACGCTCCAACGCCCACATTTGCTCCTTTTTGATTTCTTTTAGTCCCCGCACCGTCTGGCTGGGTATCTACCCATGTCTGGCTATAGCCTGCCATGAAATACAATTGAGATGGCCCATCTGATACGTAATAGCGCAGATCAGCACTTAAATTACTTTCCTTGCCCACCTCTGGAAAAACAAATGTAAAACTTGGCATCAAAGCGAATTTGTCCACAAAGAAATATTCAATTCCTGCTCCGACCCCGAAATTACTATATCTCAACCCGTAGGTTCCATAACCGTGAAAGCGAGCATTTCCCTGTTCTTGCGTTTGTGACAACGCGACAAAAGAGAGCATAAAAGCGGTGCAAAAAATAAAGAAACTCTTTTTCATGTGTTTATAATTTGTCTTTTAAGGGTCATATGGAATCTCGCATGCATAATAATCATCCCGGTGTGAGACGCTTGAGTCATGCTCGATTTCATGCGTTTATATTTTGGTTTTTATAGGCCATAACCTCTCCCGATCCCGCACCTGATTGCCATGACAGGTGCGTTACATTCACCACAGGCAGCCTCAATTTCATTGGTCCGGATAATTGGCATTCGGCAAGAAATTAGCTGGTGCCAACTTAGAAAACAAATTTTAGGACATCAATTCTGCGACCTCATTTTTGTTTGCCAACTGCCCACAGGCTGCATCAATATCCTGTCCACGTGACTTTCGGACTTTAGCGATAATCCCCTGTGATTCCAACACACGCACATACATATCCACAGCTTCCTGCTTCGCCTGACGGAATTCTCCTTCATCTATCGGGTTATATTGGATTAGGTTGACTTTGGACGGAATAATCTTACAGAATTTTGCCAACGCCCGGGCATGAGGCTCATCATCATTAATACCATCCCAAATCACATATTCATAAGTAACCTTGCGTTTGGTTTTATCATACCAATATTTCAATGCTTCCCCCAATTCCTCCACAGGATTGCTGTCATTGATGGGCATTAGCCGTGATCGGGTTTCATTGATTGCTGAGTGAAGCGAAACAGCCAAGTTGAATCGGACTTCATCATCGGCGAGTTTACGGATCATTTTGGTTACTCCTACAGTAGAAAGAGTGATTCTTCTTGGAGCCATGCCAAGTCCTTCAGGTGAAGTGATTTTATCAATTGCTTCAAGGACATTTGCGTAGTTGAGCAGGGGCTCTCCCATTCCCATAAAAACAATATTGGTAAGTGGTCGATTAAAGAATTTTTCAGCCTCATCCTTGATAGCCACTACCTGATCATAAATTTCATCAGGATTCAGATTTCGCATGCGTTTTAACCGCGCTGTCGCGCAAAAATTGCAATCCAGACTACAGCCCACCTGAGATGAAACGCAGGCAGTAATCCTTTTGGTGGTCGGAATCAAAACTGACTCCACGATCTTATTGTCATAGAGCTTTACCGCATTTTTGATGGTGCCATCAGAAGAATGCTGCATCAAATCCACGAGAATGTGGTTGATTTCAAAATGAGCCTTGAGTATTTCCCTTGTGCTCAGCGATATATTGCTCATGTCATCGAAATTCTTCAGAGACTTATTCCAGAGCCATTCATAAACCTGCTTGGCCCGGAATTTTTTCTCACCATGAGCTAAAAAGAATTCTTCCAACTGTGTCAGGGAAAGCTTACGGATGTCCTTTTTCATCTGATTATAAGTGTTTTAAAATGGTCAGATGGAATCTTTGACGATTAAAATAATCATTGCCCTGTGTGTTTTAATGATGATTTTAATCGTGTCGATTTCATATGATAATTTGCTTTTAGCGGCCATATGGAATCTCGCACCACGTATAATCATGCCTCTGTCTGCCGCCAAGCAGGCTTGGTTTCTGAATTGATTCCATTATGCAAAGGTAAGATAATCT
The DNA here is from genome assembly GCF_001442615.1 of Algoriphagus resistens. Taxonomy (GTDB): domain Bacteria; phylum Bacteroidota; class Bacteroidia; order Cytophagales; family Cyclobacteriaceae; genus Algoriphagus; species Algoriphagus resistens. The sequence goes on from NZ_LMXN01000003.1 coordinate 208,647, forward strand.
GAAGTATCAAGAAGCTCGATCAAAAACTTAAGAAGAAGGCAGTAGAGTTTAGATATTCTCTGGACCTTTGATACTGAATTTATTATTATTTTGCCTCTTGCTTAGCCTCTATTTTTAATACAAGCTTAATTCACATGGATTTTATACTTCTGATTATTGCGTTCAGGTACCTGCAAACTCATGAGCAGACCAAACAAGTTCACCCTGATTGGCAAACGATTTTCTTTAAATTACTGGTAGCGGCGTGTGCCCTTTTGGTCATTCAGATATCCTTTCAGACTACAAGAAGTTTCCTGAGCTGGATTGCTCATGCTGCGACATTATATATTGTCTATGCAGCATATAATAAAAAGGAGTTTTCACCACTGAAGCATTTTGTCTATGCTTTTTTCCCTTTGGTAATCGTCTATATTTTTCAGGATTTCGCACAACTTATGGCTCCTGTTTTTTATGAGACCTATGAGGCATGGTTTGAGACAGCTGAGCTTTTTGCCTGGATATGGCTGGTAGCGCAATTCATTATCAACCGTAAGCAACGGAAAGCCTTGGAGCTGGAACGGATAAAAGCGGCTCAACAGGAATTACAATTCAAGCAGTCACAGAAATTAAAGGATGCGCTGGAAATTCAGGTAGCAGAACGGACAGCAGAAATCACCGCTCAAAAAGAAGCTCTGGAAAAGACTCTTCATGAACTCAAAGCAATGCAATCCCAACTGATACAATCTGAGAAAATGGCTTCTCTCGGTGAGCTCACAGCGGGAATTGCCCATGAAATTCAAAACCCTCTGAATTTCGTGACTAATTTTTCTGAATTGAACAAGGAGCTTCTGGACGAACTGAAAGACGAACTTGAAAAAGGGGATCTCGATGAAATCAGGGCTATTGTAAGTGACATTGAGGGCAATGAAGACAAAATTATCCATCACGGAAAGCGCGCCGATGCCATTGTGAAAGGCATGCTGCAACATAGCCGAAGCAGTTCTGGAGTGAAAGAGCCTACTGATATCAATGAACTGGCAGACGAGTATCTTCGTCTATCTTATCACGGATTGAGGGCAAAAGACAAGTCATTTAACGCAAGTATGGAAACTGACTTTGATGAGGCTGTGGGCTCTGTAAACGTCGTTTCGCAAGAAATAGGAAGAGTGATCCTGAATTTGGTAAATAATGCCTTTTATGCGGTAGCCGAAAAGAAAAGACAGCTCGAAAAACATGGGGCTTCTGAGGTTGCCAATAAGTACAAACCTACGGTATGGTTAAGTACCAAAAGGGGCGTGAATGGTATAGAGATCAGGGTGAAGGATAATGGGACTGGGATGCCGGATTCAGTAAAAGATAAGATATTTCAGCCCTTTTTTACAACAAAGCCAACTGGGTTAGGAACAGGTTTAGGCCTTTCTTTGAGCTATGATATAATAAAAGTGCATGGGGGTAAATTGACGGTTAGCAGCCATAATTCGGAGTCGGAAATTGGAGAAAACACATGGACCGAATTTCTTATTTTTATTCCCTGTTGATATGAACTTCTATGCCCTGAGAACCAAATACTATGGAAGGTAAGGCTTGTCGGCAATGCGCGATATCCTAAAGGCGGCAAAAACATCTTATCCATTCTATCCGGTCCAGGGGAATTCACCAGATTTGAAATTACATTACCAAAGATATCACCAACACCATGACAAAAATATTAATAGTCGATGATGAGCGAGACGTAGAGTTACTTTTTCGTCAGAAGTTTAGAAAAGAAGTTAGAAGTGGGCTTTTAGAACTCGCATTTGCCTTTTCAGGCAGTGAAGCGCTCAGGTTATTGGATAGCGAGCATCCACCTGAAGTAGTTTATGTTTTTTCCGATATCAATATGCCAGGTATGACGGGATTAGAATTATTGGAAAAGATAAAGCGCCAGTTTCCTGCCATAAACGTAAGCATGATCTCTGCGTATGGAGATACAGAGAACTTTAAAAAAGCAATGGATTCTGGGGCCAGGGAATTTTTCACTAAGCCGATAGACTTTGATTCCCTTAGAAAAGAAATCGGTAAAATAATCAATCAAGAGTAGATCGTTAAGCTATGTCTAAGATACTTGTAGTAGACGATGAGGCAGATTTAGAGATCCTTATCACACAGAAATTCAGGCGTAAGATCCGGACTGGAGAGTACAATTTTGTATTTGCGCTGAATGGCCGTGAAGCATTGGAGATTCTACACGAGCAGTCGGATATCGACATGATACTTAGCGATATCAATATGCCGGAAATGGACGGACTGACCCTATTGACCAAGGTAAAGGAGCAAAACCCTTTGCTTAAGGCAGTGATTATTTCAGCCTACGGAGATTTAAATAATATCCGAACAGCAATGAATCGGGGCGCATTTGATTTCATTACCAAGCCGGTTGATTTTCAGGATTTGGAGATTACTATTGAGAAAACACTCCAACATATCAATCAGATCAAATCCACCCTGACGGCCATGCGGGAAAATAACATACTGAAAATGTATGTGGACGAAACTGTCCTCAATTTCATGGTAGGAAAAGAGTCTGAGACTTCCTTGATGGAAAATGAAATCGTAGAAGCGACCGTGGTATTTGTGGATTTGGTTGGTTTTACAAAGATTTCGGAAAATGAAGAGCCCAATGTGGTAGTGCCTTTACTAAATGAGTATTTTGATCTGATGGTACGTGAAATTATTGATCAGAGAGGTGCCGTAGACAAGTTCATCGGCGATGCAGTGATGGCCGTTTTTAAAGGGTCAGATCAGGTGGAAAGAGCCCTCAGAGCCTGTGTGGCTATCCGTGATAAAATGAATGCCATGCCCATGTACTCCGAAAAATCGAACTTCAGCCCGAAGGTCTCAATAGGGGTGAATTCCGGGGAAATGGTCTCAGGGAATATTGGTTCCCGGTCTTTGAAAAGGCTAGACTATACCGTCATTGGCGATGCAGTGAATATCGCCTCTAGACTCCAACATGCTGCGCTGCCGGGTCAAATTTTGATCCTGGAGAAATGCACCCGTGAAATTTCAGCATTATTTACTTTCAAAGATTTAGGGGAAATTGCCCTTAGAAACAAAGCAAGACCGGTTTCTGTGCTGGAAGTCGTGAAATAGCGCCGCCAAATTGCTTCTTCCTGTTTCTATGCCTTACTTCACTACGTGAAAAATACGCTGATCACGGCCATAGCATTCTTTCGTCTTCTGACTTTTCAGAAAATCATCAACTACGCTCTTTTGGCTTGCTCTTTTCAGCTTTCCAGGATACTTGGCACTCCTATTATTTGGGGAAAACCCACGACACTTTCCATAGAACCTACGACCAGCTGTAACTTGCGTTGTCCGGAATGTCCTTCTGGATTACGTGCTTTTTCCCGTCCAACCGGAATGCTGCAAGAAAAGCTTTTCACAAAAACAATTGATCAGGCAAAAGGACATCTCACTTGGCTTCATTTATATTTTCAGGGTGAACCCTTTCTTAATCCGCGGTTTTTGGAGATGGTATTTTATGCTAATTCCAAAGGTATTTTCACGTCCACTTCTACCAATGCCCATTACTTACAGGAAAATCAAGTTGCTGAAGTTCTACATAGCGGGCTGAAACAGTTAATCGTGTCTATGGATGGGATTACCCAGGACATCTACGAAAAATACCGAATAGGCGGAAATCTGGTTAAAGTGCAGGATGGGATCAACCTGCTTTTGTCTGAGCGGAAAAAATCCGGTAGACCCTTCCCACGGGTTGTCCTACAGTTTCTCATCACAGGGCAGAATGAACATCAACTCCCTGAATTAAAACGTTGGGCTGAAAAAATGCAGGTTGATGAAGTGCAGTTGAAAACTACCCAGATTTACGATTTCGAGAATGGTTCCGCGTTGATTCCTGCAGACTTGGGCTATTCCAGATATGTTCCTGCAGGAAATGGGAAGTGGAAGCTAAAGAAGAAAATGAAGAACAAATGCTGGCGAATGTGGCAAGGGGCTGTAGCTACTTGGGACGGAAAAATAGTGCCCTGTTGCTTTGACAAGGACGCGCAGTACGTTATGGGCGAATTGCAAACACAGTCGCTAGCTTCTATCTGGTTCTCTCTTCGGTATCAAAACTTTAGAAATCAGCTCTTAACTGATCGAAGTCAGCTCGAAATATGTAAAAACTGTACGGAGTAATTACCTGCTCTAAGCGGAAGGAAGATGCTCAACGAAGGAGGGGCGGGGAAGGCAGAGTTTCAGCAGGTTTTTTGGCTGTTCACCCATGGATTATATGTTCAGCAGATGTGGACTTCTGGAAGAGTCCAATAGGTTTTTGGAACTATATTTGGTAGAATTAAGAAATTCATGGATTTTTAATCCCCATATTTGTTCTTGATTCACCGGGACTATATTCTCTATATGATTTCATTTATACGATTCTCACACTTTTTCATATTCATGGCCTTCTTGGCGTTGGCAATTCCCCAGGCTGTTGCGCAAGAATTAAATCAGGCAAGCAAAATCAAAGTTGATGAACTTTCTGATCAACAGGTTCAGGACTTACTGGACCGGGCCTATGATGCCGGACTCAGCAAATCTGAATTTCTCAAGGCCCTGGAAGCCCAGGGAATGCCTGACAGCGAAGTAGAAAAGATGAGGGCGAGGATCGGCGAAGAAAAAAATGATACCGGTCGCATCTCCAAACTGTCCAAGCGGGATGATCGTGAGCAGGTAAATAAGGAAGAAATTTCCCAGGGAATGCTTCAATTTTCTTCTGAATCAGTAAAAAAGCCGAATGAGAATGAAATTTTTGGTTCTTCTCTTTTTTATCAAAAAGACAGGCGTCTAAGTTTTGAGCCAAGTCTGAACCAAGCCACCCCAAAAAGCTATATCCTAGGGTCAGGAGACTTAATTTACATAGATATCTACGGACAATCTGAGCAGTACTATGAAGCTACTGTCAATCCGGATGGCTTTGTCCTGCTGGATAATATAGGTCCTGTAAATGTTGCAGGGAAATCCATTGAAGAAGCCACGGGTATATTGAAAAACAGAATTGGCAAATATTACCCTGGGCTACTCGGCAACAATCCCAATACTTTTTTACAAGTAACTTTAGGAAATGTGGGCACCATAAAAGTACACATTCTCAGTGAGGTACGCCTACCTGGCACGTTTACGCTAAGTGCTTTTTCCACCGTATTCAATGCCCTGTATGCCGCAGGTGGTCCCAATGAAAACGGCTCCATGCGAAAAATAAAGCTGGTAAGAAATAATACGCAAATCGCTGAGATTGATGTATATGATTTATTGCTCAACGGCACAGCCCAGCTTGACCTAAAGCTTCAGGATCAAGATGTCATTTTAGTGCCGCCTTATAGTTCACATGTGAAAATCAAAGGTGAGATAAAACGGCCGATGATTTTTGAGGTGGGAGAAGACGATAATTTAAGCGACCTGTTGCATTATGCCGGAGGATTTACAGACCATGCTTTCAAGGATCGCGTGGCAATCTCTAGAATTACTGGCAATCAACGCTCTGTTTCTGATGTATATCAAAATCAATTTGATATGTTCATCCTCAAAGGCGGGGACGAAATCACTGTCCAGCGGATCCTTGATCGCTATTCCAACCGGGTTCAGATCAAAGGCGCAGTATATCGTGAAGGTACTTTTGCCCTGACAGATGGTCTTACCCTTTCCCAGTTGGTGAAAAATGCAGAAGGACTCCGTGGGGATGCCTATACTACCCAGGCGAGTATTTTACGCACCAAAGATGATCTGGGTACGGAAATGATCCAGGTAAATTTACAGGGGATTTTGGATGGAACCAGCGCTGATATTCCACTCCGTCGCGAAGACGTGGTTCGAATTGCCAGTATCTATGATATCAATAATGAAGAATATGTACAGATCTTGGGAGAGGTGAAAAAACCGGGAGTTTATCCCTATTCTGCCGAGATGAAAGTAGAGGATTTAATTGTAATGGCTGGAGGATTTCAGGAATCTGCAAACTCACAGGATATCGAAATCGCTAGACGACTGGAAGATTCTGACTTGGGAACCCTCGCCGATATCATTCCAACCCAAGTAAATCCAGACTTAGGATATAATCCGGATTCTCCTTCTCTGGTACCATTTGATCAGGTTATTGTGAGAAAAAGGGCAAGCTTTACCATGCAGAAGTTGGTCGCAGTAGAAGGTCAGGTGAATTCTCCCGGAATATTTGCTATCCAAAGTAGTGGAGAACGAATCTCAAACCTGATCAAACGTGCCGGCGGGATCAATCAATTCGCTTATGCCAAAGGGGCTACGCTAATCCGGCGGACCGAATTTTTCAATACAGAATCTGAGCAACTTCGCCGTCAACGAAACCTGGAAGGTTTACGGATGAAACTGGCCGAAGACCCAAGCAATTCCGAAGCACAGGCAGAATTGCTACAGCGGCTGTTAACCGAATCTCCCAATGCCGTATCTCCAGTAGATAATCAGCTGGCACAAACCAAAAAGGAGTCCTTGGACCAGATAGCTTCTGAAACACCCGGATTTGCGGTGAAGCTAAAAGAAACCGAAGCGGTAGCAATCAATCTGGATGAAATTCTGAAAAATCCAGGCTCTGAAAATGATATTTTATTGGAAGAAGGCGATATTCTCTCGGTTCCCAAACTGTTTCAAACCGTGAGAATGCGCGGAGACGTGGTGTATCCTACGACGCTGAGACATGAATCTGGACGTAGCCTGAAGCACTATATAAACGGCGCTGGAGGTTTTGAGCGTCGCGCCAACAGGAAACAAACCTATGTAGTCTATGCTAATGGCGCGGTAAAGCGTACAAAGGGATTTCTGGGAATAAGAAATTATCCTCCGATAGAACCTGGAGCAGAAGTGATTGTGCCAACCAAAGGACCAAAAACACCACTTCGGTTAGGTGAAGTGGTAGGAATCACAACAGGATTGGCCACCTTGGGCTTGGTAATTTCTCAAATCAACTGGTAATGTCAGGATCACAGCATTTCTCGGATAATCAATTTACCTTCAAGGAAGTCGCCCAAGGCTTCTCCGGCTGGATTGCATATTTCATTTCCCAGTGGAAAACGTTAATCCTATCAGGCATACTAGGGATGGCTTTGGGAGCCTTGGTCTCAGTACTTGATAAACCGCTATTCATTGCCAGCACTTCTTTTGTACTAGAAGATGGGGATACAGCAGGCATGGGTCAAATGTCCGGCTTAGCTTCCTTGGTGGGGGTAAATCTCGGCTCCATGGGGGGCACAAGCGGGCTTTTTCAGGGTGACAATATCATGGAGCTTTACCGTTCTGACCGCATGCTTGATGAGGCATTGCTAAGTCCATTTGATGAGAATCAACTACTGATAGACCGGTTTATCGAGTTTGAGAAGATCGATAAACGATGGGCTTCCAAAGTCGATATTGCCGGCATGGACTTTTCTATACCCAGAGAGGACTTTACGGTTTCCCAGGATTCGGTAGTCAAAGAAGTAGCCAAGCTTATCCGCGAGAATCAGCTTTCCGTAGCCAAACCGGATAGGAAGTTGACAATTATCAATGTTAGCATCTCCTCGGAGGATGAAGCTTACGCCAAAGTCTTCAATGAGCGTCTGGTAGAAAACGTAAATGAATTTTACAGAGAGACTAAAACTAAAAAAACCAGTGAAAATCTGGCTATACTCCAGTCCCAGGCAGATTCTGTAAGGAAGATTTTGGATGAGAGCATTGGAGCTTACGCATCTGCTACAGATCGCGTGCCCAATGCAAACCCACTGCTTTCTACAGCTACAATAGAGACAAAAAAGAGACAAATCGATGTGCAGGCTACCGGTGCAGTGTATGAAGAAGTAGTCAAAAATTTAGAAATCGCCAAAGTCAATCACCGAAATAATTCTCCGCTGATCCAGATCATAGATTCCCCGAGATTCCCACTGGAAAGAGACGAAATCCGTTTAGTAAAAGGGATGGTCTTGGGATGTATAATCGTGGGATTATTAACACTTTTCGCACTTTACCTCCGCCGATTGTACCAAAAACATGTGCAGGAAAGCTAACCTATAAGCTGCCATGCTAGAAAAACTCGGACTCATTCCTATTGGCGACATTATCAGGAATAAATCAATCCAGAACTTTCTGTTTCTGGCAATCATTCAGTCATCCAATGTATTGATTTCGATCATTTCTATGCCCCTACTGATTCAGGGAATAGGAGTGGATCAGTTTGGGCTCGTGAATCTGGCACTTTCCGTTATTATCATGCTGAATATACTGGTTGGGTTCGGCTACAATCTGAGTGCCCCCAGAGAAGTAGCTGTCAATCAAAATGATAAGGTAGCTCTCTCTCATCTGCTTAGCAACGTATTCTCTGCCAAAATTCTTCTTGCCGCTATTGCCACACTCATGATCCTGGTAGGGGTTTTTGGGCTGGGCCTTTTCAAAGAATATTCCTTGATTCTCGTTTATTCAGTATTGCTGCTGTTTTCTGAAGCTACATTGCCACTTTGGTTTTTTCAGGGAATGGAAAAAATGAAGCTGGTGAGTATTGCCAACATCTTCAGCAAACTACTTTTTCTGATGGGAATAGTATTGTTTATCCACAGTCCAGAGATGAGCAAATGGGTAAATTTTATGCTGGGGTTTTCCGGTCTGCTAATCAACCTTTTTTTGCTGACCTACATACATACATTCTTACAAATTAGGTTCTACAAACCACAATTTTCAGCTATTTGGGTCAGCTTAAAGGAGAATGTATTATTCTTTTTCAGCAACCTCTCGGGGTATATTTCAGTAAATGGGGGTTTAATAATTTTCAGTTTTTTTGCAGGAGCCGAGACTCTGGGAATGTATAGTCTGGCCGAGCGCGTTGTAATGGTGTTACGCCTTTTCCCCGCTATAATTATACAGGCAATATTTCCGAATGCCTCCAAACGTTTCAAGAAAGACGAGCACTCTTTTTATCGTTTTTTAAAGATTGTATATATAAGAGTACTTCTATTTGGAGCAATCATTGCCACTCTGGCTTACCTTGCCGCCCCGTGGATTATCCAGGTGCTATCCAGATCGGAATTGAATGAAGCAGTGACTTATTTGCGGCTTCTGTCTCCACTTTTGTTCCTTTCATGTTTGAACATTCCCAATATCACCATGATGCTGGTTGCAGATTTAAAGCAACTGTTATTTAAAGCAAGTTGGATGATGTGCCTATATATGATCGTCGCCACCTCTATTATGACTTATCTTTTTCAGGGCATTGGACTTTGCCTTGGTATTCTGTCCACAGAGATTGTAGCCTATAGTATTTGTATGGTACTTTTGTACAAGCGAAACCGTAAACTTTTCCATGGCTTTTACTCCTAATCCATCTGTCGCAATTGTCCTGGTAAATTGGAATGGATATGCTTTCACCGCTGATTGCCTCCGGTCACTCAGGATGGTTGAATTCCCGGACTTCAGGGTAATACTGGTAGACAATGCTTCTGAAAACGAGGAAGCAAAACGATTGAAAACTGAATTCCCGGAAATTGACTTAATCCAGAATACCTCCAACCTTGGGTTTACCGGAGGAAACAATGCTGGAATCAAAAAAGCACTGGAAGAGGGGTATTCCCACGTCATGCTGCTGAATAATGACACTGTTGTGGAGCCAACTTTTTTGGGCCAGATGATTAAGAAATTCGAAGGCAGACCACAGCTGGGTGTTGTACAGCCCCTAATATGCTTTGTGCATGACCGGGAGCAAATATGGAGTGCAGGAGGAGAGTGGAATCGGCTTCTGTGCAGAGCAATCACGCGTGGGGATCGAAAATATAAGGATAGGTACTTAGCCGAAGACTGTGAATTGGGCTGGGCCACCGGCTGCTGCATGCTTATTGCAAGAAATGCGCTTCTAAAAACGGGACTGCTTAATGAAAGTTATTTTGCTTATTTTGAAGACGTGGAGTGGTCCTTACGCTTTCGGGAAAAAGGCTTTACAATTGTATTGGCAGCTGATGCCATGATATACCATGAGGCTGGGGCATCTTCCAAGAAAAAACATGCTGAAGGAACCCTAAGTGCCAACGTGTTTTACTACCATGTACGCAATCAATTCTATCTCGTACGCAAGCAATCTAGTGGTCTTCCGAGGCTGCTTGCCTACGGCTATCACCTGTTCCGTTTCGCTAGTTGGATAGGCTATTTCTGTGCGAGGGGTAGATTTCAAAAGCTAAAAGCGGTAGCTAGGGGTATCAACCATGGTTGGAAATTACCACTCCAAAAAGCAGAAGTATGGCATTGATATTTTTTCTTATTATCGCATTTGCCGTGGCTGCCGGATTTCTCTGGACGGTACAGCAAATGGTTTTCAAAGGGAAATGGACTTACTTTATCTTTTTCCTGACAGCCTTTCTTCCCTTTTATATCACATCACTTAGTGTAGTTTTCTTGGTCACAGGATCAACTCTTCTTGTGAGCTTCTTTCAGATTAGTAAGGAGCTCATCGTCCTAATTGCAGGGTTGACTTTTATTAGCTATCAAAAGAACCTCTATACCTATCCTTTCCGCCTTCAGTCAACCGACTGGTTTATGTTGCTATTTATTAGCCTGGCAGTGATATTTCTTTTCCTTCCCATAGGAGAGGCAAGTTTTATCAACAAGGCTTTATACTTTAAGAGTATGCTGATTCCCAGCGTGGTTTATTTTTTGGGGCGCAATACACATTTTGAAAAGCTGGAATTCAAGCGCTTGTTTCAGATCATATTTGTAGTTGCTATAAGCTCCTTTTTGATGAATCTGGTAGAAAATTTCCTGCTGGGAGCCCATCTTCAACAATTTACAGGCTACGCGCTGTTCAATGAGGAAATAAATGGTATTGAACCTTCCGGTAATTATAATTTGACTTGGACCTTCGAGACTGCCAATGCGATGAAACGGTTGGGAAGTTTTTACTCAGATCCCTTGGAGCTGGCAAGCTCTGTGCTGCTGGGATTTGCCGCTGGACTGATCTGGTTTTTGACTTCACAGAAAAGGCATCAATGGAAATATCTGCTAATTATGCTTTGTTGTATTGGAAGCCTTATATTCGCTTCTTCCAGAGCTTCTTTTGTCGCATTTTTCTTAATGATATTTTTTGTTGCTTTGGTCTTTAAGCTGTATAAATTGATTGGTTTTGGGTTCCTGAGTTTGGTGGTATTTGTAGTATTTGTAGTGTTTTTTGCTCCTGAGGATTTTTACTTCTTTGTAGTGGATACACTGACTTTTGCAGATACCTCCAGTATCGGCCATGTGGTAGAATGGGGCCTGGCATTGGATTCCATGTTGACAAATCCACTGGGTATCGGATTAGCGATGAGTGGAAATTTCGGAAGTGTATCCGATGAGTTGCGAGTAGGTGGTGAGAATCAGTTTTTAATCTACGGTGTGCAACTGGGCTGGATCGGAATGATCCTATATATAAGCACACTTTTAACAGGTATACGGAACTCCATTTTTGTATTCAAAAATTCAGATAATCTGAATTTGGCAAGAATAGCCTTTGTAGCGGGAACTGTGAAAGCAGGCTTATTGCTCCCACTATTCACAGCCAATGTAGAAATCTATACCTATGTATCCTGGATTTCCTGGTGGATGGTGGGGGTGAGTATAAACGAGTATTCCAGAATTAAAGCAGTGACACATACAAACGAGTTAGTTAGATGATATTACATACCAAATGTCCTCTTTGCGATAGCAATAGTTTAAAGGGGTTTGCAATAGATACAGTACGACCCGGACCGCATATATCTAGAGTACAATGTAATTCTTGCAAATTGGTGTTTGCCAATCCAATGGCAGACAGCAAGGAATTGGCATTACACTATACCCATTACTATGATAGAGATCATTACGAAGCATTTGATTATAAAAATTTGATTTTGGATCATTTCGAAAGAATTTCGAAAATGGACCAGGCGATAATTCCTCAGGAAGCAAGATTCCTCAAAATGTTGGAGAGTGGTAATAAATTCCTAGATGTGGGTTGCGGATTGGGTTTAGGATTGGCTTATGCGAATAAACTAAACTGCGATTTGTATGCAACAGAGTTTGACACAGGGGCCTTGGAATTTATAAAAGAACATTTCCCTGTTAAGACGTTTCAGGGAGATATTTGGGACGCTAACTATCCTGATAGCTATTTTGATTTTATCCACATCTCCCATGTGATCGAGCATGTGCTGGATCCCAAAGCCTATATTTCAGAAATGAAAAGAATCCTAAAGCCAGGAGGGTATATTGCAATTGGTACCCCAAATATGTCCAGTAACCTATACCGGTTTCATAGATGGTCCAAACTTCTCCGTTTACAGGTTCCCGACATCATCGACGGATTAGAGCATACCTTTATTTTTCCGAAACCACTTCTAAGAAAAGTTTGTGAAGAACAGGGTTTAACTGTAGCTGACCATTATACGCATAATTTAGGAGAGAAATTTAGCAACCTACTTCGGTATAAAATGCCTATGAAGAAAAAACTAAACAGGCTAATCCAGAATGCGTTTCAGGTGAATCAGTGGATTATCTGTAAGAAATAGAAAAGAATGAATACCATTTTATAGAAATGAAGATACGATCTATAATTTTTAAGCTATAGTTTTGTATGGTCTACCAGATACTAATTAGGGGGATTTTATAAAAAGCGATGAAAGAATGTGAAGTTTGCGGAGCTCAGGATTTCTCAAAAATCCAAGCAAAGGAAAGAATGTTTGGACTCAATGATCCTTTTGAATACCTAGAATGTAATTCTTGCAAAGGCTTGTTCTTGCAGAATATTCCGGAAGATTTAGGTAAATATTATCCAGCTAACTACTACTCCTTTGGGAACTATGCAAAAAGCAATTCCTTGTCCAAGGCATTGAAAAAGCTAAGGTATGAGGCATTTGAATTGGGGATTTCATTGAGGCCTCCTAATTATTTTGATTGGCTTTCCAAGTTAAACGTAAGCAAGAAAAGCAAAATTGCAGATATTGGCTGTGGCAATGGGCAGCTTTTGGCGGAGTTATCTTACTGTGGGTTTAAGTCTCTTCATGGCTACGACCCATTTCTGAATGAACCAATTAATTCACAAGGATTTTCATTAAATAAGATAGATTTTTTTGACATTGAGGAGAAGTATGACTTGGTCATGTTCCATCATGCCTTTGAGCATATTCCCGATCCTGTCCACTGCTTTGAGAAGCTGGTTGAAATATTAAATCCTGGTGGTGAAGTATTGATTAGGGTTCCTGTAACAGATGGAGAAGTCTGGAGAGAGTATAGAGAATTCTGGTATCAACTCGATGCCCCGAGACATTTGTTCATCCCCCATACTAAATCCATGAAGATATTGGCTGAAAGATTTGGACTTGATCTTTTCCATATTTCATTTGATAGTTTTGATAGTCAATTTTGGGGGACAGAGCTTTATAAGAGAGGAAAGCCCTACGTGGGGACATTGATCGAAAAAGAGTTCAGTCAACATGAGCTAATCAATTTTAAAAAAATGGCAACTCAATATAATGCGAATAGCATAGGTGATCAAGCCTGTTTTTATTTTAGGAAAGACACATGACAGAGTACTTCAAATCACTCGAAAGTGAAATACATGATAATTCAAACTTAGGCTCCAATGACCGGGAATACTTTGAATTCCATAAAAACAGATTTAAAAGATTTGATCGATTTCTGAATACCCTTCCCAAGAGGATGCCCAATTCTTCGACGGATATCAAAGTCCTGGAAATAGGAAGTCATTATCTGCACACTTCAATTTTGCTATCCAGCAGAGGTTTTCTTGTAGACGCAATGGATGTAGGGGAATTTTGGCAGCTTGATTTTGTAAAAGAAAGGGCAAAAAGATATGGATTAAGTGCTACCGTGGAAAATGACATTTCAAGACTAAGGTCATTTCAGAATACTCACAATAAATATGATCTCGTGGTATTTACAGAGATTCTGGAGCATATCACGTTTAATCCCATACGGTTTTGGAAGCAAATTTATCAGATTTTAAAGCCCGGAGGACTCATTTACATTTCCACTCCCAATGCTTTTGCTCTTCCCAATTATGTAAGAGCTATTAAGAATGCTTTTGGATTAAAATCTATAGGGATCACTGTGGACGATATATTTTCTAAAGTAACCTATGGTCATCATTGGAAAGAATATTCTGCAAAAGAAATTAAAAAGTACTTCAAAGCTTTGTCTCCTGACTTTGAAGTAGAAGTGAACCCTTATAGCTATAAAGTATATGACCTCAGGCCTCCCCACTTGATGTTTAAATTACTTTCAAAATTAGGCAATATGACTAATACCTTTGCTGAAGATCTGGAAGTGATAGTCAGTTTAAAACAAAAAAATAAGTGGGGTATTGAAGAGCCGGAGTATTAAAATTAAAAAAACTTAACTTAAAATGCATGGCGTTATAAAGCTACTATTAATTCCAATTAGCAAAAAAGGAGCATGTTATAGGAAGAAACATGTGAAATCATGCTTCTTCCTATAGTAGGTTAATTGTATTGATCAAGTTTTATTGTATAAAATGCAATTCCACCACCAGTCCAACCGCCAGATGATACAACGCCATCATTTGTTAGAGTTGTAAAATAAAATCCTTTATTTGGGTGATACCATTCATAAACTGGTGTTCTTTCAGAATTTCCACTAGTATAAACTCGCGCAATTTCACCTTGATTTACGTTCCCTGGATAAAGTGCGCCGAGGTTAGGATCAAGGCTCAAATAGTCAACATGCGTAATATTATGCCTGTATTTGTACAAAGGAACCGTTCCTGATTTGGGAGAAGTAAACACATACCCTATATATCCCCAGTAGGAAAATCCTTGCGCTCCGAAACCATAAGTTGACCAATTAGGGGTCCAATTGTAACCTCCAGTAGATGATTTCAGGTAGGCATACAGTGGTTTTTCGCTCGCATCCTGAGGATATAAAGTTCTAATCGACAGCTGGTCTAAATAAGGAAATCCCGTCCACCCCTTTGTAATTTGATGATTCATAATTGAATTCGGATCAGAATTCCATGTTCCAGGTATTATCGTTCCAGGGATATTGTAAGGATTTGCACCTGGAGTGTTATAATCAGTATGATGCAACCCAATACTATGACCAATTTCATGGGCTAAAGTCTGTACCTTCCAGTCCAAATCAAGGTTGTTATGATGCAGATTAATCTGGATAGAATTGCCCGGATTCCCATTGGATGGCAAAGATGCGGAGGCGATTATGCCACTGACTTGGGAGTATGCTGTAATATTAATATTCGCTGTTCCAGACGTTGGCTGGAAATTCAGATTAATATTCCTCACATTATTCCATTCGGCGAATGCAGCTGTAAGAGCCGTCCTCCAATCAGACCCGGCTCCCGAGGAGGGAACACTCGATTGAACTCTATAAGTGATTGTTCTGGTAACTCCAGGAGAAGTGGTCACTAATGTATTTAGTCTATACTGTAAATTCTCTTTTCCTATCCCTGATTTTGGGCTTACATCAGGAGATATATTGCCCAAATTCTTTAGAACTTCCTGGGAAACAAAAATATCCCCATCAATTAAATACCCATCTTGAAAGGGTACTGTTTTCTTTCCCTTTAATTGAGCAAAGTCTAGATACCTATCCAGGCTTTCATTTTTCGCCTCGACTTGAACTTGTTCACCTTGTTCATTCAACGGCAAATTGTCTTCTGTCTCGCAACCAAAAAACGTTACGATTAATCCTGCAAAAAGCAGCTTTTTAAAATGTGTCTTCATAGTCTGTAAAAATTTAGTGTTCAGGAATTTAGGTTTCTGATTAGTAAAACGCAAGAAAATATATGAAAATAGCGTTTAAAACATTTCTATGTATTTATAGTTAATTTAAACATACTCATAATCACATAAACACAGTTTAATGCTTTATATAATACAATAAATATACTTTGTGAAAATAACTTCTAATGTGTCTGCTTTTTTGGGTCAAAAAATACCCTGTACAGGGTATTTTTTATGTCAATTTTTTTTATTAGGGACGTGATTTACCGTTTTCCAAATATTAAGTTAACCCGATTAATTTACTTAGGAATCATCATCATTGAATAAAGCAAAATATGCAATAAAGTTGCGTAAACATATACTTATCTTGCTTGCAAAGAAAGAGGAGATACCTGCTTGTGATAATCGATATTTTGCTGAAATTGTAGCGTTTACCTTTAATGGTTCGTTGCTTATATAGCTATACCTTTTAAATTTTATAACTGATGAAATCGAGCATGACTCAAGAGTCACACACTGGGATGATTATTCACCATGCGAGATTCCATATGGCCTTTGAAAGACAAATTATAAACTCATGAAAAGACAACTACTATTACTCAGCCTAATGGCAATGGCCATGTTCTCTTGCGATAAAAAAGAGGATGAAGATCCAGCTACCGCATGTGGCGTGAGCGACCCTGTTGAAAATCTTCCATGGCTAAAGTCAATGTCAGAAGAAGCTGCTTCAGATGAATTTACCCAGTACAGCTATATTGCACAAGCGATTTATAATGGAGAAACGGTATTTTACAATGGATCCTGTTGCCCAAATTGCAATTGGCAGTTAACCTTATATGATTGCTCTGGAAATGCTATAGAAAATGACTATTCTATAAGTGACCTTGAGAACAACACGGTAATTTGGCATCCTGAAAATTCAGTATGCGAATTTAACTAGTATTTCAACATGTATGTTTCGTGTAAGTTTTTACTATTCCCGTTGTAGCGTTTAATGTCATATTCGGAAGGAACATATTAACTACAGGGAGAAAATTATACTGAAACTATTTCAGCCGCCTTCGGACTTGATCCAGCAACATTTGAAATCTCCGGAGAATGCACTCCCAAAAATCAATTGATTAGCTATTCAAACCATAATGGAAGCGTTCGAGTTGGAAGCTTGATCCTTGATGATTCAAAAGAGAATTTTGTACTCGGGTATCCATGCAATGATATGCTAGGCCTCAGCAATTCTATTAGAGATCTGACATATACCCAATTAGAGTAAGAGAAGTGTTAACAAAACCTCATTTTTTTAAAAATAAACATGCTAACTTCCGCTTATCCTAAAACGACATCCAATCGGCACCCCACTTACGTTATAGAAGTGGGGTGTCAATTGAGAACTTTATTCGACTGTTTTGCGGTTGATAAAACTGATCCACTAGCATCTCTTCCTTTCAAAAATCTATGCATTTGAAATGAACAGGAATGCGGATAAAATATTCTTATCTTGCGGCAGATTGCGGGTTCTTGGTCAGAATTGCAATACTCAGGAGTCATCAAAACGGCTTCCGGTTAAAAAGTTTGCACCATTTTTGGATTGATTTGATATGCTACGACTTGGGTCACAGCTGGAAATGAACTATTAAATTATATGATTAATTTTATTGAAATTGAGGAGAATCTGGAGAAATTCAGGTTAGCATATCATATTGCCCAGCCTTTTCCTCATTTAATAATCGACAATTTTTGTGATGAAGAAAAGCTGACCGCAGCCTACAATTCCATTCCCGAACTGAGTAATAAAAGCAGAGACTATGTTTTTGCCAACAATAAATTTGAAAAGTCGAATTATAAAGAGCTTTGCCCTGAGCTCCATGAATTATATGAAGACCTTACTTCAGAGCGGTTCAATAAAATTCTCTCCTTTATCACATCGAAGGATGTATTTGTAGATCCTAAAAATCACGGAGGAGGACTTCATCAGGGAAAAAAGAACAGTTTTCTGGATATGCACCTTGATTTCAACTATCATCCCTTCAATAAAAATTGGTACCGCGAGCTTAACCTCTTGCTTTATCTGAATAAGGACTGGAAACCAGAATATAAGGGAGACCTTAAGATTTTGGATCTTAGAACTGGAAATGAAGCTGAACTGGAAGTTCCATTCAATCGGATGATCATTCAGCAGTGCGCGCCCTATACCTTGCATGGATATGATATGACCGCATTTCCAGAAGGCAGATATAGAACTTCGATCGCCACTTATGCTTATCAAAAACATAATTACATAATAGAGAAGCCAAGAACCACGGATTGGCATCCGACTCAAGACTCCAACCTTTTCAAAAAATTATTGGCTAAAAATTATAATTTTTTAGTTTCGACCAAGAACAAATTCTTTGGAAGTGGAACAGCAAAAAATCAATGATCTCGCTTAGTTCCCCCATGACTGTTATGATAGGTCTAAGCTCTGGAGCTCAGACAATTTACATTCCGTGGTACTGTATTTGTAAGTAAACCAAAGGAAAAATAACAAATGCCTGATTAACCGGACTGAAGCGCGCTATAGTTAATGAAAGTACTGCTCGATTTACAATATTTGAACGTGGCCACTACAGGTATAAAGACCTATATGATGGAGCTTGCAAATGCGGCAGTGACCTATCCTCATCCTGATGTTGAGTGGATTTTTTCGCATGATCCTGCCAAACAAAGCGCTGATCAGACTTTTAAAGGACCTCAATCCAAGATTCAACGGCTTAATTATCATTTGGATTATTTTCGTTGGAAGGAATTTCAATTGCCGGATTTAGTAAAAAAACATCACCCGGATGTGCTGATTTGTCCTGATTTTGTTTCTCCTGTTGCAAGTTTGCCTTGCCGCAGATTAACTGTGATCCACGACGCATTCTTCTGGCAAATGCCCAATAATTACCCAAGATGGTGGAGAACTTATTTTCTGAATCTAATAAGAAAGGGGCTCAAGGAACAAACGGAAATAATTACTACCACTGAATACGCTAAAAAATCCCTTCTTAAATACCTAAAAAAGAAAAATCCAATATCGGTGATTTACCAGGCTCCAAAGACCTTAATGAATGGGGTGGATTCCTCGTTTTTAGATCAGTTTCAACTTAAACCCAAGGGGTATTTTCTTCATATCGGGACATTTGATAAGCGTAAAAATCTATCTTTGCTTGTACGCGCATTTTCAGAGTTTCTCAATCGTGAAAACCCTGACATGAAACTGGTACTGGCAGGTGGAGCTGGCCAAAACACCCAATTGAATGACTTACCTGCAGTAGAGAAATTAATTCAGGAGCTAAATCTTGAATCCAAGGTTTACCTTCCTGGTTATATACGCGATGATCAAATCAGGGCACTTTATGATGGTGCATTTGCATATGTATTCCCTTCCGAAAATGAAGGATTCGGAATTCCTATTCTAGAAGCTATGGGTTTAGGCGTACCGGTGATCCATTCAGACCAGCCCGCGTTAGTAGAAATATCAGGAGATGCAGGTTTAGTAGTAAAGACTGGGAATATGCAAGATTTAATAGAAAAAATGATACTTTTGAACAGTGATCCTGAACTGAGAACTGCCCTTATCCAGAAAGGCACCACTCGTGCCCAGGATTTTTCATCCAAAAAATTTATCGAGGCTTTTCATCAAGTGTTATTTTCTAATTAATATACAATTGAACGTTCTCTTTCTCCATAGTACATCTGATCTCTATGGATCCGCAAGAATTTTTCTCGAAGTAATCAAAATTTACAATTCATTGGGGGTGAAGCCCGTGGTTGTGCTTTCCGGTGAAGGACCTCTAGCTGAATCTTTGAGGGAGATAAATGTCTCTGTGAAAATTCAAAATCTGGGTGTGCTCAGACGGAAATACAACAGCCCCCGTGGATTGATGAATAGAGGCGGTAGAATTCTGAAAACTTATGTATTTCTGAACTCCTTACATAAACAATATAAATTTGCACTTGTTTATACTAACACGCTTGGAGTATTAGTTGGGGCATTTTGGGCAAAAAGACATAAACTACCACATATTTGGCATATTCATGAAGTCTTGGAAGGACCCAAAGCT
Source organism: Algoriphagus resistens (assembly GCF_001442615.1). Classification (GTDB taxonomy): domain Bacteria; phylum Bacteroidota; class Bacteroidia; order Cytophagales; family Cyclobacteriaceae; genus Algoriphagus; species Algoriphagus resistens. Next base: position 228,460 of record NZ_LMXN01000003.1, read on the forward strand.
TTGGTTGATCTGATGGTCAAATTGCTTGACAGCTCTACTCCCCAACCTATAGCCGTATCCAAATCCGTGGGGGATTTTTGGCAGGAAAAGCTAACTATTGCCCGACCACAGGTTATATACAATGGAATTCCATACGGAGATTTTCTCGAAGTATACCCGAATCCTAAATCAGCATTTCAGATCCCAGCAGAAAAACTAGTGATCACCATGATTGGTCGGATCAACCCGGGCAAAGGCCAACTGTTTTTTCTGGAACTTGCCAAACGTTTGTGCATCACTTTCCCAGAGTTGAAATTTGTAATGGTAGGCGATGCCTATATGGGGTACGAGACTATTGGAGAGGAAATTGCGGAGTTTGTTATGCAAAACAAGCTTCAGGACAATGTAATTGATCTAGGCTTCAGAAAAGATATTCCACGAGTGTTGGCCGCTACAGATATATTTGTCCTCCCTTCCATTCTTCCTGACTCCTTGCCCACGGTTATTCTGGAAGCAATGGCGTCAGGCTGTCCTGTTGTTGCTACCCGCTCAGGGGGAGCATCTGAGATGGTAATAGAAGATCAAACTGGATTCTTAATTCCAATAAACGGTATAGAGCAGGGTGTAAGTGCGCTAATTAAGTTAATTTTGAGCCCGGAGCTTCGGAAAACTTTTGGCGAAGCTGGTAGAAATCATGTACTGGAGAACTTCAGTTTGGAGAATTTTAGAGAAAACATTAAAAACCATTTATGGCAGCAGCTAAAAAGAAATTGAGGGTCGCCATAATGGGAGCGAAAGGATATCCCTATGTCTATGGGGGGTACGATACGATGGTTAGGGAGTTAGGGGAGCGCCTTGTGAAAAAGGGTATACATGTCCGTGTTTATAATCACAGGGCTCTTTTTCCGCAAAAGCCCCGCTACGTAAATGGTATTGAATGCATTTACACGCCAGCCATAGAATCAAAAAAACTTACGCAGCTATCACATAGTTTTTTCTCCATGATGCATGCATGCTTCTCAGATATAGATGTGATTTTTGTGGTGAACAGTGCAAATGGTCCCTTCGGAGCGATTGCTAGATTTTTCAGAAAAAAAACCGTGATCAACGTCGATGGACTAGAATGGCTCAGGCCAAAATGGCATGGAATTGCCTCCAAATATTTTTTCTGGGCATCAAAAATGGCCACAAAATATTATGATCAGCTGATCAACGATTCTGATGAAATGCAGCGTGTGTATAAGGAATTGTTCAATGCAGAATCCAAAGTCATTGCATACGGTGCAAATCCCCGTGCCGATGTAGCTGCTACTCCTATCGAAAAATGGGGCTTTAAATCCCACGATTATTTTCTGATCGTAGGAAGGTTAATTCCGGACAATAATGCGGATCTGATCATAGAAGGATTCTTGAAATCAGATAGCCGGCGGAAGCTAGTCATTGTGGGAGATGTGCCTTTTGATGATGATTACGCTACGGTTCTCAAGAAAAAAGAGGATGACCGCGTCCTATTTCTTGGATACATAACTGATCCCAATGAATTGGCTGCCTGGTATTCGCATTGCTATGCTTATTTCCACGGCCATGAATATGGCGGCACCAATCCGGCGATGTTAAAAGCTTTAGGCTTCGGATGCTCAATTCTGGCTTTGGACACCCCATTCAATCAGGAAATGCTTCAAAATGGAAAGCATGGATGGTATTTTAAGAAATCCACAGATTCTGTAAAGGACATTGTGGAAGCAGCAGAAAATAGTCAGGAAAGAATGGCTTATTTCCGAGAAACAGCACGTGAAGGATTGATACAGCGGTATACTTGGGACTATGTAACAGATCAATACCTGGAGGTTTTTGAACAATTGTCCGGCAAGGAAGTTTTCAAAAACCCTCCTCAAATTCCCATATTGGAAGAAGTGGAAAAATGAGATCCAGAGGGATATTCAATGAACTTTCCCAGAAAAAATCTCCTTTCATACCTATAACTTTTAACCTTAAAATAGTTTAACCATGATCAGAAAAGCAACTGCCGTATGGCAAGGAACAGGCAAAGACGGTAAAGGACATTTGAGCACCCCAAGTACCGTTTTGGACAAAACACAATATTCTTTTGGCTCCAGGTTTGAAAGCGGTGTGGGGACCAATCCCGAAGAATTGATCGCAGCAGCGCATTCAGGATGCTTTGCGATGAAACTGAGCTTTAATCTTCAGGAGGCTGGCTACACCGCCGATGAACTGGATGTGACTGCAAATATCACTTTTGAGGAAGGAACATTGAAAAAATCCCATTTGGTACTTAAGGCAAAAGTAGATGGGATTTCCCAGGAGAAGTTTAATGAGCTGGTAAAAGATGCGGAGGAAAACTGTCCAATCTCCAGAGTTTTGGATCTGGCAATCAGCGTGGAAAGTACCTTGAATGCTTGATATCAAAGTCAAAAACCTAAAGTTTGGGGTCTAGATCGGGAAGTCCAAAATTTAGGAATAGTACTAAAAGGCGGTTTGAATAATTTCAAACCGCCTTTTTTGCATCATGATGGATAAGAATTTCAAATTTTTAATAACGCCTGGAACAGGCAATGTATTAATACCAACGCCTCTTTCTCCAATTTTCCTGCTGTTCCGGATTGAGAAAAGTCCAGGCTATAAATCGGGTTTTCTTATTCCCGTGAATCATTTGGATGATTTTTCGATCAGCAACACGCGCTTTTTTCAAAGCCAAAACAAGGTCTCTGAGGTGTTCTTCTTTTGAAACAAGTGAGGTAAACCAAAAACAATTGAACTTGAAAGTTTTGCTTTCTTGGATCATCTTTTGGATAAAAGCGAGCTCCCCACCTTCACACCAAAGTTCGTTGCTTTGTCCTCCAAAATTCAACGTAACGTTCTTACCACCTTTTCCTTTTAGATTTTTCACTTTTCTGGTGCTCCCAGCGAGTGCTGCTTCCTGAGATTCGTGAAATGGCGGATTGCAAATCACAAGATCAAAAACATCGTCCGGCTTAATGATTCCGGTAAGGGTTTCTTTAGGGTTTTGCTGAAGTCGCAGCGTTACTTTTCCCCGGAACTGAGGATTTGCATACAGATTATCCTGGGCAGCATCAAGCGCCTTTGGGTCAATCTCTGATCCAATGAATTTCCAGTTATAAATCGAATTTCCAAGCAGCGGATAAATGCAGTTCGCGCCCGTTCCGATGTCCAAGACATTTATTTTTTCTCCGGCAGCAAGTTTGCCGGAATTGGACTCAGAGAGTAATTCTGCCAAATGATGGAGGTAATCTGCTCTTCCGGGAATCGGCGGACATAGGTAACCAGAAGGAATATCCCACTCAGCAATCTGATAAAAATGCTTTAGCAATGCCCTATTAAGTTCTTTTACAGCCTTAGGATCTGCGAAATCAATGCTTAGATCACCGTATTTATTGGCTGAAACGTGTTTCTCAAGTTCTGGATGAGAAGTAATTAAATTGGGAAAATCGTACCGCTCACGATGGAGGTTTTTGGGATGGAGTTCACTTTTTGCCGCCTTTTCGCTCATTGTTCAAATTTAGTGAAATCAGAACGTAAATGAACGTACCTGCTAAAAGGATAAAAGGGGTGTCCCCTTAATTGCACGTATATTTCATTTTAAGATGTAATGAAAACTGCAAACCTCCCATATTTGGTAACCTCAGCAGTTCGGAACGCTTACTATAACATACATACTAAATATTGACTCCAAAAGGTAAACAGTTAGCTACCCTTTGGAAGGGAAAGCATCAATATATCCGCTGCTTAAACTCCTGATTTTTTGGATTTTCCAAATCAATTAAGTAGCCGTTGACTACTGCATATTTCCGAACTCCTTCTTTTTCCAAAAAGAAATTCGTGTCCGTGCCGGTTTTCCAACCCGAAGAGAACACATCTGTACTCTTCAAAACCAAAATAGGCAGTTGATGCAGATCACCTTTTGCTCCATTCCTTACTTTCACAGCCAGATAACCTTCTTTGAGCAACTCCATAGCTTTTGTCTCATCTATGGCTTCTACAGAATCAAAAGCTGTTACATAAACTTTACCTTCTGCATATTTCAGTCCACTGGCATCAAGTTCCTCCAAACCATAATATACCTGCATATCTCCCAAATCATCCACCGATGCGGACATGTAGTAGGAATCTCCAGCTGTAATGTCTCTTCTTCTGATTCCCAGATCCACAGGATAATATTTCCCCTCCACTGGCACCTGCAGCTCATTGATCAGAAGATCGACTAGCTGCATGTCATTATCAGGAATGGCGAAATACTCCGCAGTAGTATATTGCTCATAGCTTCTTTTGGCGATTTGCTCCAACGCATTGAGGATTATCATAAAATTCAGCTGACGGATGTATTGTTTGTCCGGATCATTTGGATATCCGCCAGACTCGATCAAAATGGTACTCGTTCCCCATTTTGTAATGTTATCCCCAAAAGCCCTGGGCTCAAATGCGTCATCATATTTTCCCACATGACCAGGGACTACTTCCTGAAGGATTTTATTCATTCCCACGATTGTCTGCATGGCTCTGATACGTACCTCATTTACGTCGGTAGCGTAGTTATATGCGGGAGCCAAAACAGAGATCGTGGCCTGCTTAGGCGTACCGGTAGCATTATAATAAGTTTGCTGGTCGTGAAGATTAAAGCCGAATTCAGGCTCGAAATCATCTCTGGCACCTTTCAGAATAATAGCCTCAGGGGAAATCTGCGAAATCGCATCCCTGTTCAGGTCTATGTCTATGGCATTTCTCCGTTTGAAAGCCTCTGCTCCATCCGGGTTGATCATCGGAATAAATTTCAGATCAAGGGAGCTTTTCAAAAGGGATCTCAAGCCCTGATATTCATCGCCACTAGCTTCCAGGAAATTGAACAAATCAAATAGCGCCATGGTAGCCGTACTTTCGTTGCCATGCATTTGCGACCAAAGCATCACTTTTATTTTTCCGTCTCCCCAATCCAGGCTAGAAATACTTCTGCCTTCTATGGACTCTCCAAGCTTGGTGATCTGAAATGCATCGGAATGCTTCTGAATCAGTGGCTGTATATCCGCATGCTTAAATCGGCGATGAGTGATTGCAGGCTCTTTATACTTCAAATACGCGGATTCCAACACGGATGCCGCTGTGGTTTCATGGATCGGCACTTGTGCAGTTTTACAACTGAAAACTGTCAAAAACAGCAAAAACAGGCTTATCGAACGGGTGACTTGATCTTTCATGGTTATTCCTATATTCATATAATTAAATATAATGCTAAGCATCGTATAAGCAAAAAACTGGTTAATTTTGCTTGAAATTGAATATTTGCCCTAATGAATTTATCCTATCTAGTCGAAGATCTTCCGCTGAAACATACATTTACCATTGCCCACCAAAGCCGGGATGTGCAAGATACTCTAATAGTAAAACTGCAAGATGGCGCATTTTTTGGTTTGGGAGAGTCCACTACAAATCCATTTTACGGCATGACTATTACGAACATGTCAGAATGTTTGGAGAATTTCAGGACTATAGTAGAAAAAGGGGAATGGAAAACTCCGGGGGAACTATGGGACTTGGGCAGGGAGGTATTCAAAGAGAATCCGTTTGCGCAGTGTGCACTGGATATGGCTGCTTGGGATATTTATTCAAAAAAACAGGGAAAAAAACTATACGAACTGCTTGGGCTGAATACTTCCAATATACCAGTGACCAACTTTACAATTGGTATCGACACCATTGAAAAAATGGTGGCAAAAATGAAGGAAGTTCACTGGCCAATATACAAAATAAAATTAGGGACAGCTGATGATCTTGCCGTCATCCGTGAGCTCAGAAAACATACAGATGCTGTGTTTAGAATCGATGCAAACTGTGCCTGGTCGGCGGAGCAAGCGATAGCATATTCTGGGGAGCTTGCCAAGCTAGGTGTTGAATTTATGGAGCAGCCACTGGGAAAAGATGATTTGGAGGGGATGAAGGAGGTGTTTGAGCACAGCAAACTACCGGTGATCGCAGACGAAAGCTGCATTGTAGAGTCAGATGTGAAAAAATGCCATGGCCTATTTCATGGAATCAATGTGAAGCTGGTTAAAGCAGGAGGTATCACCCCCGGACTGAGGATGATTCACGAAGCAAAGAAACTTGGAATGAAAACAATGGTGGGATGCATGACAGAATCTTCTATCGGGATTACGGCAATTGCACACATTGCTCCGCTTTTGGACTATGTGGATATGGATGGTGCAATGCTCTTATCAAAGGATCCGGCCCGGGGCGTTAATATTACTCCTGCAAAAGTAACATTCCCAGAGGGAAATGGAATTGGCGCGGAATTGGTTGTTTGAGCAACAAGTTTGAGGCTCAACCTCCCTTTCTTCTCCTTTCTTTATTTTTTAGAAAATTCAAATAACTTCCGTTTCTCCTCTTTATTTAACGCTTCGTAGCCACGATCAGCTATTTTATCCAATATCTTGTCGATTTCCTCTTGGGTTGCCTCTCCGGAATTGGCGGGAGAAGGGGTAGATTTTGAGGATTTTTTGAAAGAAGAGAATCCTCCCCCGCTAGTGGTTTTTGCTTTACGGTAGGATACTTTTACATTACTTTTTCTCCGTGAGAAAAGATCCTCAAAGAAAATCCCGACTTTCTGAACAGGCAGTCCCCAGTCATTTCCTCTGCGTAGCTGCACAATATATAAGTAGCCAAGTAATGCGCCTCCCAAGTGAGCCAATTCTCCGCCTGCATTTGCGCCTGCAGAATTGGCAAAAGAAATAATAACATAGAAAATCGCTATATATTTGATTTTTACAGGACCTAACAATAATAGGAAGAACGTAGTATTGGGACTGAGTGTGGCTGCACCGACTACAATTGCAAAGACTCCTGCACTCGCGCCCAGCATCAGAGAACTTCCCACCGATTGACTGAAATAGGGCGCTAAATTATAAATCAATACATAAAACACGGCTCCCGCCAACCCACCAAGAATGTAAAGATTGGCCAATTTACGGCTTCCCAAAAACTGATGGATCAACTGTCCAAACCAGAAGAGAAAAAGCATGTTGAAAAGAATGTGGAATATGCCCTCATGTAAAAACATGTAGGTGAAAATACTCCACGGCTGAGTAGCCAACCTTGGCAAAGAAGCCGGCATCATCAGATAGGAAAGAACGGTGGAATATACATTTCCCAATCCACCTATAGTCATAAATACCCTAAATACAAGCACTACGAAGAACACCAGAATATTGATGGCAATCAGCTTGTAAAGGCTATTGTCGCTATGCTTAAAAGCGTTTCGAAGATTGTCCCAAAAGTTACCGTACATAATCAATAAAAGCTGTTTCTGTCTTTTTTCCAGAAGTAAACCAAAACCCCACCAATCAGCAGTCCACTCAGGTGGGCAAAGTGTGCTACGTTATCCAGCGGGTTATTCACAAATACGTTATATATCGTGTAAAGGCTGTAGAAAAGCACCATATATTTTGCTTTGATCGGCATCGGCGGAAAGAGTAAAAATAATTGTGTGTTGGGGAAAAGCATTGCAAATGCGATCAAAACCCCAAAAAGAGCTCCTGAAGCACCCACCATCGGGATATTTCCCTGCGCCTCCAGTATAGCATCCAAGGTTTGACTTGCCTGACTGATTATATTTGGATCATCAGGATTCCGGCTATAGCTGTCTATGAAATCAAAGACTGACCTTTTAAAAAACCCACGGTTTTCCAGCACCAATTTATTAAATGCATCTGGATTAGGGTTGTTTTGGAACATGGCTACTTTTTCCTCCAGATTGTTCATTCGGTATGCAGAATATCCCGAGTAAAGAACTCCTGATCCTACACCGCAGACCATCCATAATATCAGTAATTTCTTTGGTCCCAAAAACTGCTCCAGCAAAGGCCCAAAAATCAGCAATCCGAACATATTACCGAATAGATGCCAGAAATCCGCATGCATAAACATGTATGTCAAAAACTGAAATGGCTTGAAATAGGGACTGTGAATGTAATAAAGCGCAAACCACTGATTCAGTTGCGGGAAAATAAATTGTGACACAATCAGTAGCCCAATATTGAGAATAAGTAGATTTTGAACTACCGGGGTTATATTTCTAAACATGCTATTTGCCGAAGAATGAATGAATACTGCTTAAATCTAATTTCACGAACGTTTTGTTCCCTCCCAATCCATAATTTGGATTTTGGCAGGCAAATAGATGTCCCACTAGGGTTTCCATTTCTTGAGAATTTAGTTTTTGTCCCTTTTTCAAAGACGATTTTCGCGCCAAAGAACGCGCCAGATTTTCTCTGGTATCAAGAGAAAGCTCACTTTTGAAATGTTTATATTGTTCCAGAAGCCCTTCGAAAAGCTCCTTTTCGTTTTTGACGTGAATATCTGCGGGTACGCCCTGAATGAGTACGGTGTCTTTGCCAAACTCTGAAACCATAAAGCCCAAACTGTGGAGTTCTGGCATGATATCCATCACCAATGCGTAATCGGAGGGGCCGAGATTGATGGTTGGAGGGAAAAGGCATTGCTGGGAGGTGCCTTGGGCAAGTTTCAGCTGACGCAAATAGCGCTCATAAAGAATCCGCTCATGCGCCGTCTGCTGATCAATGATCAGAAATCCTGTAGACATCTGGGCAACCACGTAGCTTAGCTCAACCTGGAATGTAGTTCCGGTTGATTCGGTCACACTTGGCCTAGGAATGAACTCATTCGCATCATCGGGTTTAGCCCTGCTCTCAAACGTCAGAATTTCTGTTTCATCAGGTTGGACTGCGCGACTACTATTTCTGGTTGCCTGCGGGGTTCCTTCAAATAATTTTTCCCAGCCGGATGTGCTGGCCTGCTTGAATTCCGGGGTATTAAATGATTTGTAGCTGTATTCACGATCCACCTGAGCCTTTTTCTCTGGATCGCTGTCCCATTTTTCATTAAAATTCACATCAAGACTAAAATCGAGTGAAGGGACGACATGATGCGCTCCCAATGCCTGTTTTACTGCTGATCGAATGACCGCATAGATAGTCCGTTCATCATCAAACTTGATTTCTGTTTTGGTGGGATGGACATTGATATCGATATGTGTAGGATCTATTTCCAGGAAAAGCACGTAAAAAGGATGCTGATCCGGTTGCAATAAACCTTCGAAAGCAGAGCTTACAGCGTGATTCAGGTAGCTACTTTTAATGAAGCGGTTATTAACGAAAAAAAACTGCTCACCGCGGGTTTTCTTGGCATTTTCAGGTTTGCCTATATATCCTTTTACATTCACATGCGGTGTCAGTTCCTCGCATGGTACGAGTTGCCCTTGATAGTTTTTCCCAAAAATACCTACAATCCTTTGGCTGAGCTTGCCTGGCATGAGGTTGAATACTTCCAAGTCTTGCTGAAATAGAGAAAATCCGATTTCAGAATACGAAAGTGCTACCCGCTGGAATTCATCCACGATATGGCGCATTTCCACGGAATTTGATTTCAAGAAATTCCTACGTGCAGGGACATTGTAAAACAGGTTTTTCATTGAAACTGAAGTCCCTACATTTCCTGCAAATGGCTCCTGTTTTTTTACTTCAGACCCCTCGATCTGAATCCAGGTACCAAGCTCAGATTCAGCCTGTCGGGTCTTAAGTTCTACCTGTGCTACCGCAGCGATAGAGGCCAAAGCCTCCCCTCGAAATCCGAAAGTCCGGATTGAAAAAAGATCCGCAGAACTACGGATTTTGGAAGTCGCATGACGCTCAAAACTCATCCGCGCATCAATGGCGGACATGCCCTTACCATTGTCTATCACCTGGATTAGCTGTTTCCCGGATTCTTTTACTACCACCTGCACTTGCGTTGCACCTGCATCTACGGCATTTTCAAGAAGTTCTTTGAGTGCGGAAGCAGGTCTTTGAACTACTTCTCCTGCTGCGATTTGATTGGCTATCGCATCGGGAAGGAGTTGGATAATATCACTCATGCTTCTTCTTGGGTTTTAGCCTGAAGAAAAAATAGATGGCTGCTCCAAGTGCCACGGCGTATCCCATGTATTCAAATATCACAGGCCCTAAATATACATAACCGAATATAGAGCCCAATAGCAATAGAAAAATGAAGGTTCGGATCATTGCTGTAGAAGCGAACATAGTCACTCCGTCACGCGCTTTAATGCCTTTATGCTGCGCAAAAGACCCACGGATTCCAGCGCCATAAGATCCAATATCACGTGAAGTCATTTCATCGGTATCCAAAAGTCCCTGAGCTTCAAGATCTCTTTTGATTTGGGCAGTTCTGTGTTCGATCTCCTCCCTCACAGGATCATAATACCTAGGTTTGATATCAAATCTCATTGGAGTAGCAGTACGAAATACGGATGGGAATTTCATATGATTATAATTTGTCTTTAAAAGGCCATATGGAATCTCGCACGCCATGCTCGATTTCATGTGTTTCTATTTGATTTATTATGGTGCCATGGAATCTCGCAAGTAGGATAATCATCCCTGTGGGTGTGTTGGTTTCCACATGCTCGATTTCATGAACTCATAATTTATAAGGTGTGATTCACGTTAAGTAAAAGCACATTGGAGGAATAAGTTCCTGTATATTGACCAGATATCAAATTTAGGATCTTTTTAACCTGATTTAGGACTGAATGTTATCTTATCTTTCAGTATCTTCAACTGCATAAGTCCCAAACTCTGTAGATGGAGTAACCACGGGACCTAAGAGGTTTGCAGAAACCAAAAGGAAATCGAATCGGTTCGATATACAAATTTATTTAGAAAGTTAAGGATTAAAAATTTACTCAGGCATGAGCAGTAAGCTTTGGAGAGTTTTCGCAGTTGGTATTATAGCTCTTACTTTTTCCTCCGGGAAACTCGATGAATCATTAATGGTGGCGGATCCCTTATCCACCACCGACTCAATGGCCCAACTGAACTGGGTAGATTCTGTCTTCAACAGCCTGACATTTGAGGAGCGGTTAGGACAGCTTTTTATGGTGGCCGCTTATTCCAACAAGGATCAAAAACATGTAGATGAAATCAGTAACCTTATAAAAACAGAGAATCTTGGAGGGCTGATTTTTTTCCAGGGCGGTCCGGACAGACAGGCTAGATTGACAAATTATTATCAGGCACAAGCCAAGACACCGCTTTTCATAGCTATGGATGCAGAATGGGGGATCAGTATGCGATTGGATTCTGTACCTGATTTTCCAAAGGCAATGACGTTGGGAGCGGTGCAAAACAATGATTTGGTATATGCCATGGGGAAAGAAATGGCACGGCAGTTTAAGGAGCTTGGCATGCATATCAATTTTGCCCCCGTGGTGGATGTGAATTCAAATCCTGAAAACCCGGTGATCGGTTACAGGGCTTTTGGAGGAGATAGAGAGGTGGTGACTACACACGCGATTTCATACATGAATGGCCTGCAGGAAAACGGGGTGATAGCGAATGCCAAACATTTTCCAGGCCATGGGGATACTGAGGCTGACAGCCATTATTCGTTACCGGTAATCAAGAATCCGGAACAAAGGATATGGGATGTGGATTTGTATCCCTATCAGGAGCTTTTCAAAGAAAATCTCATGTCCGTCATGGTAGCCCACTTAAATGTGCCCAGCTTAGATGCTACCGGAAATATGGCAACGAGTCTTTCCAAAAAAGTAGTAACCGACCTACTTCAAAACCGAATGAATTTTCAGGGCTTAATCTTCACTGATGCGCTAAATATGAAAGGTGTTGCGATAGCAAATGCTCCTGGAGAGGTAGATTTGAAAGCATTATTGGCTGGCAATGATGTATTGCTTTATTCTCAGGATGTAAAAAAAGCAAAAATGCTGATTAAAGCTTCTATTGCGGACGGAAGGATAACTGAGAGGGAAATAAATAGAAGAGTAAAGAAAGTGTTGCGTGCAAAATATTGGGCGGGACTGAATGAATACAAGCCAATTGACACCTATAAATTAGTGGAGAGACTGGACACTCCCGAGACTAAAACTATCATTGAGGAATTGTATGCAGATGCGATGACTGTCGCGGTAAATAAGGATGATTTACTTCCCTTTCAATTTTTGGATCTTACAAGTTTCGCAAGCCTGAGCATTGGAGATGAAGGCAAGAATTTTCAGAAATACCTAAGTAAATACGCAAAGTTTGAGCATTTCAGTATTGAAAAAGCAGCCAATGAGACTACTCACTTCAATACCATGAAACAGCTTGAAGACTATGATGTAGTGGTGGTGGGCCTGATGGGGGTTTCAAATAGCCCAAAAAGGAATTTTGGGATTTCTCCAAGTGACGTGCAGTTGATCAAAGATCTGGCAAAGCGTCAAAAAGTAGTGACGGTTCTTTTTGGAAATGCATATGCTGCGCAGCAATTAGATGGAATCGGAAATGTAGTTTTCGCCTATGAAAATAATTCTGTAACTCAAGAATTGGCTCCACAGATACTTTTTGGAGCCAGAGCTGCAAAAGGCATTTTGCCTGTAACGGTGAATGGAGAGTTTTCTCATGGGGTGGGAGGCTATCTGGCTCCGGCTAACAGACTTTCTTATGGCACTCCTGAAAGTGTGGGCCTAGATGGAAAGATATTGGATAAAATAGATGCGGTAGCCGAAAAAGCAATTAGAATTCAGGCTACCCCGGGAGCCAACGTATTGGTGGCAAAAGACGGAAAGGTAGTTTTTGAACGGTCTTATGGAAACTTAGAGTACAAACCTAGTCCTGCCATGAATTCTGAAACAGTGTTTGATTTGGCATCAATCACTAAAGTGTTGGCTACGACGCAGGCTGTGATGTTTCTAGAAAGCAGGGGGGAGTTGGATATGGGGAATTCATTGCAGGATTATTTGCCGGAACTCAAAGGCACAAACAAAGGAAAGATGGTTCTCAGTGATGTGATGGCACACGAGGCAGGCTTGGTGCCTTTTATTCCTTATTATGCGCGGACAGTAGAATCCGGCCAATGGCGAGGTGATTATTATAAGCCAATGGCTGCTCCCGGTTTTACCAGACCGGTTTCCAATAACATGTTTGGGATGGATGCGCTTCGTGACAGCATCTGGCATTGGACGGTGGATTCGAAAATCACCCCGATACCCAGAGGAGCCAGCAAGCATAAATACGTGTATTCTGATCTTACCATGTACCTGATGCAAGCGGTGGTGGAACGTGTAGTGAATCAACCAATGGAGGCTTTCCTGGATCAGAACTTCTATGCTCCCCTGGGACTTACCACCTTGACTTTTAATCCGGCATTTAAAATGCCAATCGATAATATCGCACCTACCGAAAATGACATCACTTGGAGAAAAAGACAAGTCCATGGATATGTTCATGACCAAGGGGCGGCCATGTTTGGAGGGGTTGCAGGTCATGCCGGGCTATTTGGCAGGGCGAATGATCTGGCTGTAATGATGCAAATGATGCTAAACGGTGGAAGCTATGGCAATGTAAATCTTATACGTCCAGAGACAGTGAAGCAATTCACCAAAAACCAGTCCCGTCAAAGCCGCCGAGGATGGGGATGGGACAAGCCAAACGTGGAAGCGGGAAATGGGGGCTCTACGGGTGATCTGGCTCCTAAATCCACTTTTGGCCATACCGGATTCACAGGCACCTGTGTCTGGGCGGATCCTGACAATGATTTGATCTATGTATTCCTTTCCAATCGTATCTATCCAGATGCGACGAATACCAAACTTTACAAAGAAAATATCAGAACAGAGATTCATGATATAATCTACGAGGCGATGGGGAAAAAATAGAATTGATCAGAAAGGAAGCCTTTCCAAATCTACATTACCTCCGGAAAGAATGATTCCGACTTTTTTGCCCCTGAATCGATCTTGATTTGCCAATAAAGCGGCTAAGGGAACAGCGCATGACGGTTCTACAACGATCTTCATTCGCTCATAGATCAGTCGCATTGCATCTATTATCTGTGAATCCGAGACTAACAGTATGTCAGAAACGTAGGTTTGAATTAATTTAAAATTCCATGCGCCCAGTGAAGTACGTAATCCATCGGCGATGGTATTTGGAGAAGTTTGAGGGATCAATTTGTTTGCATAGAAAGATTGAAAAGCATCGTCAGCACCTTGTGGTTCTGTACCGATTATCTCAATTCCCGGACTTAGGTATTGTGCTGCTAAAGAAGTACCTCCAAGTAAGCCGCCCCCGCCAACAGGAGCCAGAATGACATCTAAATCTTCTTGATCCTCGATCAGCTCCAATGCACATGTCGCTTGACCTTCTATTACATCCATATTGTCGTAAGGAGGGATAAAAGTTGCCCCTGTCTTTTTAACAGTTTCTTCCAGAGCTGTTTCCCGGGCTTTGAGGGTTGGTTCACATTCTATAATAATTCCACCATAACCTTTCACGGCCTTCTTTTTAATTTCTGGAGCATTGGAAGGCATGACGATGTAGGAAGGGATTCCTGCCACAGTGGCGGCCCTTGCCAACGCCGCAGCATGATTTCCGCTGCTGTGCGTCGCTACTCCTTTTGACTTCTGAGCTTCTTTGAGTTTCATAACTGCATTTGCAGCTCCCCTGGCTTTGAAAGCCCCAACTTTTTGGAAATTTTCACACTTAAAAACCACCTCACAACCCGCAATCTCATTTATGGCCGACGAAGTCATAATTGGCGTACGGTGTATAAATGGCTGGATGCGCTTATGCGCAGCTTCAATAGCTGCAAGAGAGGGGAAGGTAGTTTTCATGGCTTGAAATTAGCATAAAATGAGATTGAGTAGGCTAGATTTACCATATGATATTTCTACCTTCCAGTCATGAATTGGAATGAAATTGAATTTTTCCCAGTCATGGGAGAGAAGTTGAATCATCAGAACACTATTGCGTTGGATTTTAGCCCCAACAACCCTGATTTGATGAACTTGGATTTGTCGAGTACCACAGTATTTGATGAATATGTGGCTCAGCAAATAAAAAAATCAGGGCTTAAATATGGGATAGGTGGCTACCTTGAGCATAGAGCTATTTATCGCCGAAGCCCTGTTTTTGGGATAGAAGAGGCGGATTTCAGGAATATTCATCTCGGTATTGATATTTGGACAGAAGCGGGGGCACCTCTTTACTGCCATTTCGATGGAATTATCCATAGTTTTCGGGACAATGCAGGTTTTGGAAACTATGGAGCCACTATTATCCTTGAACATGAACTCTTTTCAAGGAAGTTATATTCGCTGTACGGCCATCTCTTTTTGTCAGACCTCACTAATCTCAAACTGGGTCAAGTAGTGAAACCGGGAGACTTGCTTGCTCATATAGGACCCTTTCCTGAAAACGGAGATTGGCCTCCACACTTACATTTTCAGCTGATGTGGGATTTAATGGGGAATGTTGGTGACTTTCCCGGCGTATGTTCTACGCGGGAAATTGGTAACTATGTGGCTAACTGCCCGGATCCCAATTTGATTTTGAGAAGCGAGGTCATTTAAGTGTTGGCTAGTGTGATTAATCGCAATCCTTCCAGCGTAAGGTTTCGATCCGTTTCGTCAAATACGGCCTCCAGAGGCGTAAGTATTTCGGCTAATCCTCCTGTGGCAATTACCGTAAATTCAAGTTTGGTTTCTTTTTTAATGGTCTCAATCATTCCTTTTACCAAACTCGTATAACCATAAAGCACTCCTGCTTGAATCGCATGAATTGTATTTTTGCCAAGTGCAGATTTTGGAAGCTTTAGGGGCACATCAGGGAGTTTTGAAGTGTTTGTGAAAAGTGATTTTATCGCAGTTTTAAGTCCTGGGACAATATTTACACCTAGTATTTCGCCTGTATGATCTACCGCGGTGAAGGTGAGGGCTGTTCCAAAATCCACCACCATTAACGGGGTTCTGTATTTTGAGAAGCCAGCCATGACATTACACATCAGATCTGTTCCTATTTCATTTGGTCGAAGACTTCTGATCGGAAGTTTTTTAAAACTTGCCGGAGAAACCAAGTACGGCTGGGTTCCAAAGTAATTTTCACAAAATTGAAAAATCTGCTCATTTATCTCAGGAACTACTGAGCTAAAACCAATTTGCTTTATATCACCCGGGCTGATATCGTGCTCCAAAAAATAAAGGGGCACTTTTTTATGGAGTTGTGCTGCGAATTTGGAAGTATGAGTTTCTATCCGAAAGTGGTTCTTCCAGGTTTTCTTCACTCCATCATTCAGTGCAAAAACCACATTGGAATTGCCTGCATCGATTGCTAAAAACATTGTTTCTCAGATTTGATTAAATTAGCCTTTCCCAAAATTAAACGGTTTTATAAACTTTGAACATGTACACGCTAAGAGAAGGAAAAATCGAGGATTTGCCTCGTATATTGGAATTGATAAATGAATTGGCGCTCTACGAAAAAGCACCTGAGCAAGTGACTAATACACTTGAAATGATGGAGAAAGACGGATTTGGCGAAAATCCAGTCTTCGGGACCTTTCTATGTGTAAAAGATGAGACATCCCAGATCGTTGGCCTCGCTATTTACTATTACCGCTACAGTACCTGGAAAGGAAGGAGAATTTATTTGGAAGACCTTGTGGTCACCCAGTCGGAGAGGGGTAATGGTGCCGGAAAATTGCTTTTTGATCGAATTATGAAAAAAGGTCTGGAAGAAAATTGCACAGGAATGATGTGGCAAGTACTGGATTGGAATGAGCCTGCTATCAATTTTTATAGAAAATATGGTGCCACCCTAGAGGCTGGATGGCTGAATGCGCATCTCCAAGACTACGAAATCAAGCAAATTCTTGATTAGGAAATAGCGTTACTTAGAATGAATTAACGAAATAGCTATGACTCACGCTTGGAAAATGTCATTTGAAGGAGCAGAGGATGAGTCCATTCTCAGGCGGTGATTCCTATTATTTTTTCAAGAGACTGTTGGGGAGGTCCGTTTAGAGGTGAATTCATAGAATTGAAAATTGGAAGATTACAAAATCTGAAAATCCCTATAAAGCAAAGAGGCCGGCGATTGCCGGTCTCTTTTGTTACTCTAATACTTCTTCTGTACGTTAATTCTGAATTACCCTTTTAAGCTATAGTTAGGAGCTTCTCTGGTCACACTTACATCGTGTGGATGTGATTCTTTGACCCCTGCTGCGGTGATTTTTACAAATTTACCATTGTTCTGAAGATCTTGGATGGTCTGCGTACCACAGTAGCCCATACCTGCCTGTAGCCCACCTACCAACTGATAAAGAACTTCAGAAACCAATCCTTTGAAGGGAACCCGACCAACAATTCCTTCTGGCACCAATTTTTTGATATTGTCTTCAGCATCCTGGAAGTAGCGGTCTTTGGATCCGGATTCCATAGCTTCCAGAGACCCCATTCCTCTATAGGATTTAAATTTTCTTCCTTCAAAAATTATCATTTCTCCCGGGGCTTCTTCTGTCCCGGCTAACAGCGAGCCAATCATAATAGAACTTCCGCCCGCAGCAATCGCTTTTACCAAGTCTCCTGAATAACGTATCCCTCCATCAGCAATTACAGGCACACCACGTCCTTTTAACGCTTCTGAGCATTCAAAGACTGCCGATAATTGTGGTACACCTACACCTGCAATGATTCTGGTAGTACATATAGATCCTGGCCCAACCCCTACTTTGACGGCATCTGCTCCTGCATCAGCTAAGGCAATTGCTGCCTCTGGTGTGGCAATATTTCCTACGATTACCTCCAATTCAGGGAAAGCATCTTTAATTTTTTTACAAGTTTCGATTACTCCCTTGGAATGGCCATGCGCTGTATCTATGGAAACCACATCTACTCCTGCGTTTTTTAATGCCTCGACCCTGTCAACAATATCAGCAGTCACCCCCACAGCAGCACCTACTCTTAGTCTTCCAAATTCATCCTTACAGGCATTCGGCTTATCACGACGCTTCAAAATATCCTTGTATGTAATCAACCCGGAAAGCTTATATTCATCATCTACTATTGGAAGCTTTTCGATTTTATATTCCTGAAGAATTTCCTCGGCCTGCTCCAAAGATATCCCGGATTTGGCGGTGATAAGGTTTTCTATAGTCATGATCTCCCGTATAGGGCGATTCTGGTCTTTGATAAAACGAAGGTCACGGTTGGTGATGATTCCCTTAAGGACCTTGTTTTCATCCACTACTGGAATACCCCCAATATGATATTCCCTCATAATAGTCTCAGCATCGCGAACTTTCGCATCGATGTGAAGCGTAATCGGGTCTAAAATCATACCTGCTTGCGAGCGTTTTACTTTTCGTACCTGAGCCGCCTGTTGCTCAATAGACATGTTTTTATGAATAAAACCAAGTCCACCTTCAAGAGCAATCGCAATAGCCAATTCCGCCTCAGTCACCGTGTCCATAGCAGCGGAAACCAAAGGAATGTTTAACCTGATTTTCTTGGTGAGTTGGGTAGAGGTATTCGTGTCGCGCGGAAGGACTTCTGAATAACCTGGGACAAGAAGCACGTCATCATAGGTGAGTGCTTCGTAGAGGAACTTATCGGAGTTTCTATTCATGGCAAATATTGGTGTGAGGTAACCCTATTTGCCCGTCAAAGTTACACACAAAATTCAATGCCAAACTAATGTGCTCCAAAATAAATTTGGGAATAGGCTCTATTTCCTCCTAAAACCAACTTTTAGGATGCAGGATAATTATGTGATAAAATAAAAGTGGATTTCCCTACACGTACCTATTTCGCAAAATTCAAGATTACGATAAAGAACTTGCTGTTTCTACTTCTTCTGAAGTCTAGCGATGTAGAAGCCATCAAAGCCGCTTTCCTGAGCCAAAACTTTCTGATCCTCCAATAATTCAAAGTCTTTTCCTGCCTCACTGGCCAAGAATTTGGCGATTTGATCCTGATTTTCAGATGGCAGAATACTACAAGTAGCATAAACCATCTGACCACCTGGCTTTACCATGGATGGATAACTTTGGAGGATTTCCTGTTGCGTCTGACGCACTTTCTCGATAGATTCTTCACTTAGTTTCCATTTAGTGTCAGGGTTTCTGCGAAGAACACCCAGTCCGGAACAAGGAACATCCAATAGCAATCTGTCAGCTGTTTCTTTCATTCTTTTGATTGTCTTGGATCCTTCAATCACTTTGCGTTCAATGATGGAAACACCATCTCGTCGAGCTCTAAGTTTGGTTTGTTGAAGTTTCCATTCTTCCACATCCATGGAAAGGACCTTTCCTTTGTTTTGCATTAGAGCGGCGATATGCAGGGATTTTCCCCCAGCACCGGCGCAGGCATCTATTACTCTCATCCCAGGCTCCACGGCCAATGCTGCAGCCACCAACTGGGAGGAAGCGTCCTGTACTTCAAACATCCCTTCTTTAAAAGCAGGATGGCGGAATACATTGGTACGCTCATCTAGAATCAAGGCATCCGGATAGCCTTTAATGATATGTGTATGAATATTGTCTTCGGCCAGTCTGTTTTTCAGACGCTCACGGGTAGTTTTCAGCGTATTTACACGCAAGACCACTTGCGCTTCCTGATTCAAACTGTGGATTTCAGCTTCCCACTTTTCACCCAATTCCTTTTTCCCAAGATCAAAAAGCCAATCTGGCACAGATTCCAACTTAGCCGGATCATCCAATTTCTCATACTTCTCCTTGAGTTTGCCAGGATTGATTTTGGCGAATTCTTCCCAAGGCGGGAGGCTATGCCCCTGCATCAACCAATACGTTCCAAAAAGATCATAAGGCTCTTTGCTAGGGCTCAAATAGTTGATCAGGCGCCACCAACGAACCATCTCATAAGTAGTCTCCGCAATGAAGGATCTATCACGAGCTCCCCATTTTGGGTTTGACTTTAAGGTACGCTCGATCACTTTATCGGCATATTGACCTTCTTCAAAAATGGCTTCAAGTGCAGTATGCACTCCACGGATAGTATTATTGTGTAGCTTCATGGGAGATTAATTCTTCACAAAGGTAGTTTTTCTTTCTGAGTCTGTCAGAGTGAGATTTAAAAAGGGGTGCAAACCTTCCCTTAGGAATCCGATCTTAGTTTCAAAATCGTAATGTTGGTTTTGATAACTTTGCGTTTTAACTGTTCAGCTATGCCAACCTTTCAAAAGCTTATGTCTTCTTGGGCAGACAACCTTGACATTTACGACAAACAAGAATCCGAATCACTGGTAAGCTGGTTATTTGAGCATCATCTGGGATGGAAAAGAAGTGATAGTTTGAATAAAGCTGACCCAGCTTCATTTCCTCCGAAAATGTTTAAAGATTTTGAGAGAATGAAATCTGGAGAACCTATTCAGTATATTCTTGGGAAAGGCCCATTTTACGGGAGAGAATTTCTGGTAGCTCCAGCTACCTTAATTCCTAGAAATGAAACCGAAGAGTTGGTTCACTTGATCATCAAAGAAAATCGTGTGGCTGGATTAAAAATTCTGGACGTAGGCACGGGCACAGGTTGTATTCCGATTACCCTGGCTTTGGAAATGGCTAACTCTGAAGTCTTTGCAGTAGATATTTCTGAAGAAGCATTAGAGATCGCCAGACAAAACTCAGATTTGCTAGGTGCAAATGTGATTTTTTCCACGTGTGATATTCTTACCCAAGTGCCAGAAGTAAGTAACTTGGACATTTTGGTAAGCAATCCTCCGTATATTCCTGTTCAGCAGAAAAATCAAATGCAGAAAAATGTGTTGGATTTTGAGCCTGAGTTAGCTCTTTTCGTAAGTGATGAGAATCCTTTGATTTTTTACAGGACTATAGCAGAAAAGGGAAAACAACTGCTGAAGCCTGGCGGGAAACTTTATTTTGAAATCAATGAAAAATACGGAAAAGAGGTTGCTGATTTGCTACAGGAGCTTGGCTATTTAGAAGTAAAAGTACTGAAGGATTTGAATGGGAAGGATAGAATAGCGAAAGCTACTACAACTAGCTGATTTGTTCACCAATCCAAAAAGTTCCCGGCGCTTTAATAGTAGTAAATCCTTCTGGTACTTCCAGCATGGTCGCGTAAGCAATAGGCAAAATTAATTCTCCGTTTTCATTTTGAATCTGCACCGGCATACCTTCTTTGCCATGAATATGTATAGTGCTTTCAGCAAACCATTTTTTGAATTCCCCTGATTTAACAGGATAATACTTCCAGTCGTCATCCATGATTGTTAGATTCAATCCCTCATGTTTATCCTGAATATCAAGTGCATCCAGATGTGAGATCCCTATCAGATGCACTGCTTTGTGCGCTGAAGACACTAGATAATCCAACCCAGTTTGCAGATAGTTTTCATGTACCGAAGTGATGAATTTCAGCGGATATTGCTCTTCCAGCAATTGCTGGTTTCCTTCCTGAAAAACATCAGATGCAAGGATAACATCAATTTTAATCCCCCAACTCAATAGTTGATCAACTGCCCCTTCACTGACAAGCACAGTAGGAACCCATTCCAGAAGCGGCGAAACCTGATCAAATCGAATTCCGGAAGTTCCTAAAATTAGCACCGCGGGTTCCTGTTGGTCTTTTACAAAATGATGTGAGGACATTAAGACTGTATTTTACGGAAAAACGTCAATGCATTTCTATAAGCTAGGTTCTCCAGATCTTCACCTGTCAATTTATCTTTCAGGCTTTCAATCAATGAAGGATATTTTCCGGCATTCTCTACCAATGGAAAATAAAAAGGATGACGTGATGAATCTTCGAAATCCTTGGTATAGAAATAATCTGCCCCAAAACAGATGGACTTTTCCCCTCCGATCTGAAAACCATGGAAAATATGATCAAATAAACGCTCAGGCACTTCCGGGTCTAGAAAAGCTCTAAGAAAATTCACCCCGATAATCCCTCCACGGTGTATAATTTCCTTGGCAAACTCATCGGTAAGATTTCGAGGATGATTCCAGATTGTCCTGAAGTTAGAATGACTTGCAATCACCGCAATATCAAGTTTATTACTATCAATATGGTTTAGAATCCCTTCCGCGAGCAAATCTGAAGAATGGGATAAATCAACTGGAATTTGCTTTCCAGCCATATAATCCAAAAGCTTTTTCCCATCCTCCTTTAGTCCAATCCCCTTTGTATAATTTCCTCCCCCAAAACGATTTTCGGTATGATGAGTGAGGCTGATGTAAGCGAGGGACTTTACTTTTCCAAGAATAAAATCAAACTGGTTATAAATATCATCCCAATTCGCAGATTCATTGCCAAAACCTGCAGCATTTTCCACAGAAGCTTTTATGCCTATACAATTTTGCTTTTCCCAATTTTGTAAAAAATCTGTATCAATTAATGTAAAATCATCTTTATGTTTTTGACATAGTTCATCAAAGATCACTGCCTGCCTAGCGGCTAAATCCATGCTTTCAGATTTTACATCCGTGTAAATTGCCAAAATCTGCATGCGTACTCCACCTGCATGCAGCCACGGAACCGCACAGGCGATATCATCTTTTGCATAGGGGTTTGCCCCTGGGATTCTTGCCAAATAGGAAAGCAAATCACAGTGCATATCGCTTATTGGGAATTTCATATATTATAATTGTTTTTCATTGTCAGATAGCCTATCCCGAACTTAATTTGGGAGAATCTCGCATGCATTATAATCATCCCATCGTGTGACTCCTGAGTCATGCTCGATTTCAGAGTATTTAGAGGTTAGGACAAAGTAAGCCAAAAAAGCGTACGTTTTTTAATACTTTTAGGGAGGATTACAGTTAGTTAATCTTCGGAAAGATTTTCAATTTCACCAGATAAATAAGCGATATGGCCTTAGCTCAACCTTTCAACTTTAAAAAATGGATAGACGAAAATAGACCTCTTCTCAAGCCACCAATTGGGAATCAGCAGGTTTACAAAGGGAATGATGATTTTATTGTAATGGTAGTAGGCGGACCAAACTCCCGAAAAGACTACCATTCTAACGAAGGTGAGGAGTTCTTTTATCAGCTAGAAGGCGATATAATCTTGAAAGTTATTGAAGACGGAAAGCCAAAGGATATTCCAATCCGGGAAGGTGAAATATTCCTACTTCCGGCTAAAGTCCCCCATTCCCCTCGCCGACCTGCCGATACAATCGGACTGGTGATCGAACGCTACAGAAGAGTAGGGGAAAAGGACGGATTTATCTGGCATTGCGAGAATTGTGGAGAGAAACTTTATGAAGAATTTTTTGAAGTTACAGACATTGTCAAGCAGCTTCCTCCAGTACAACAGCGATTTTGGGGCGACCCTGCGCATTTCACCTGCAAAAATTGCGGGACAGTAATGGAGAAGTAAAATTGTAAGGTAATAACATGGCAGTGAGTAGTAAGGCTTAAAAATAAGCGCTTCGCATTTCCTTAAGTTTTTATGACGACTTTATATTTCAAAAAATGAACTACCAGTATTCATCCGAGTTTGCCAGTGAAATGGATGAGAAAGATCCTCTCAAACACTTCCGGGATCGCTTTCTTTTTCCAAAGATTGATGGAAAAGATGCCATTTATTTTTGCGGAAATTCCCTGGGACTCCAGCCAAAATCAGCCGGTGATTACATCGCTAAGGAATTGACAAATTGGGCAGAAATGGGAGTAGATGGACATTTTCATGGAGAAGATGCCTGGTTTTTTGCAAAGCAAAAGTCAAAGCCCGCACTTTCAGAGATCGTTGGAGCGCATGAGCATGAGGTAGTGGCCATGAATAATCTATCGGTAAATCTCCATCTGTTAATGGTTTCATTTTATCATCCGACCAACGATCGATATAAGATCATCGTAGAGGCTGGAGCATTTCCATCTGACCAATACATGTTGGAAACTCAGGTGAAGTTTCATGGATTAAAGCCCGAAGATGCTATCGTTGAGCTCAAGCCGAGAGAGGGTGAGCATACGCTTCGCACAGTTGATATTTTAGCAGAAATAAGAAAGCAAGGAACTTCGCTGGCAATGGTGAATATGGCAGGTCTCCAGTATTACACGGGCCAGGTTTTTGATATGAAAGCCATAACGGCTGCAGCTCACGAAGTGGGGGCGTATGCCGGATTTGATCTGGCGCATGCTGCAGGCAATGTGCCTTTAAATCTGCACGATTGGAACGTGGATTTTGCTACCTGGTGCAGCTATAAATATATGAATTCAGGTCCTGGCAATGTTTCAGGTGTATTCGTACATGAGCGATTTGCAGAGCGGGCAGATATGAACCGCTTTGCAGGCTGGTGGGGTCATGATCAGGAGCAGCGCTTTAAGATGGAAAAAGGTTTTGTGCCGATGCACGGGGCTGATGGATGGCAGCTTTCCAATTCTGATATCCTTGGACTGGCAGTTCATCAGGCATCGTTGGATATTTTTCTCGAAGCAGGAATGATAAATTTGAGACAAAAATCAGAACAGCTCACCGCATATTTGGCTTATTTGGTTGAGAAAATCAGTGGAAAATCCGGAGTTTTGGAAATTATTACCCCTAAAAATCCTGCGGAAAGAGGTTGTCAGTTATCTTTGCACATTCATCGCGGAGGCAAGGATGTATTCGATGAATGGTATAAACAAGGAGTTGTAGGCGACTGGCGAAATCCAAACGTGATCCGTCTGGCACCCACTCCGCTCTATAACAGCTTCCTAGATGTGTTCCGTTTTGCACAGATTTTGGAACAATCTCTGAAGAAATTCGCTTAAAGGAAGCGTGGATAAAACAATCCAAATGGAAAAGAATCAAGTTACCGTATTGGGAGCCGGACTTATCGGTTCGCTAATGGCTATATATCTGAAGCGGCAGGGGCTGGAAGTTGAAGTCTATGACAAGAGACCTGACAAGCGCAAATCAACTTTCGAAGAAGGCAAAAGATCCATCAATATGGCTTTGAGCCATCGTGGGTGGAAGAGCTTGGAGGAAGTTGGGCTGAAAGAAAAAGTAATGCCCCTGGCTATTCCTATGTATGGGCGCAAGATTCATGATGAGCATGGCGGCACTACGTTTATTTCCTACGGAAAAGAAAATCAAGCTATTTATTCCCTTTCAAGAGGGAAATTTAATCAGCTACTTGTAGAGGAAGGAGAACGCTTGGGCGTGCATTTCAACTTTGAGCACAAGTGCACCGATGTAGATTTCCGCAATCAGGAGATCAGCTTCCAGACTCTTAGCGGGGAAAAAAAGGTCTTAGCACCGGTCCTTTTTGGAGCTGACGGGGCATATTCCGCACTTAGACTTGCTATGCAAAAGCAAATCAGGTTCAACTACAAACAGGAATACATCACGCACGAATACAAGGAACTGACGATACCAGCCACTTCAGCCGGTGAATTTGCCATGGATCCAAATGCACTCCATATCTGGCCAAGAGGCAAATTTATGCTGATCGCACTTCCAAATCCAGATAGAACTTTCACCTGCACATTGTTTTTGCCACACAGTAACTCTAAAGTCTGCTTTGACAAGATCAATGACGAGAATGATCTTGAAATCTTATTTTCCAACTACTTTGACGATGCGTATCAACTGATGCCTGATATCAAAGCTGAGTTTTTTGCCAATCCCACTTCGGCTTTGATCAACGTGGAATGCTTTCCATGGGTTCAGGGCAGCAGCTTACTCATGGGAGATGCCAGTCATGCAATGGTTCCTTTCTATGGGCAGGGCATGAACTGCGGTTTTGAAGACTGCTCTATTTTGAATAGTTTAATAGATAAGTTCGGGACCAATTCCTGGGATTTGGTTTTTGAGAAATTCCAGAAGAAAAGAAAGGTAGATACCGATGCTATCTGTCAATTGGCAATGGAGAATTTTGAAGAAATGAAAGATTCTGTGGCCGACCCTAAGTTTATCCTTCGAAAGAAAATCGAGGCAAAATTATACGAATTGTATCCCAATGACTGGATTCCTTTGTATTCCATGGTGACTTTCTCGGATATGCGGTACTCAGAAGCTTATATACAAGGCAAGCTACAGGAAGCGATAATGGACCGTGTAATGGCTGATCCTTTGATCACCGAGAACTGGAATAAACTCGACTACGAAGACATTATTTATAAAATGGAAACAGCAAAGGCGGTTTAATCCTGTTTTAACCCCGAGGACACGAAGGCTTCGCAGGAGAGCCTAACTTATAGGCTAGCCTACTTTTGGATACACTTGCCGGTATTTGTTTTTAATAAATCGCCAAAACATAGCGTGCTATTGAATCCAAAGAGTTGTTCTGAACCTATGACCATGTTGTTGGATGGGAAAATCCAGCTTCAAAAGAAGTAGGTGATAAAAACTCCACGTACTGCGGTAAAAACTCACATAAAAAAGGCGCCGATTTCTCAACGCCTTTGATTTTTATACTAGTGCCCTAAACTGCCTCAGGAACCTCACATCATTCTCGGTGAATAGACGAAGATCTTTGATCTGGTATTTCAGCATAGCGATGCGTTCGATACCCATTCCAAAGGCAAATCCTGTATACTTTTTAGAATCAATCCCACAGTTTTCCAACACATTGGGATCTACCATCCCCGAACCGCCGATCTCTACCCATCCGCTGCCTTTGCAGACATTGCAGCCTTTACCGCCACAGATTAGACAAGTGATATCGATTTCTGCACTTGGCTCGGTAAATGGAAAATATGATGGTCTGAAACGCACTTTGGTGTCCTTTCCAAACATCTCTTTGGCAAAGTGATAAAGTGTATTTTTCAAATCAGCAAAGCCTACGTTCTCATCCACATACAGTCCCTCCACCTGGTGGAAAATACAATGTGCGCGGGCTGAAATTGCTTCATTTCTATAGACTCTTCCCGGAGACAGTGTACGAATGGGAGGTTTCTGGTTCTCCATTACCCGCACCTGTACCGAAGAAGTATGTGTTCTTAGTGCAATATCGGGGTTCTTCTCAATGAAAAACGTATCCTGCATTTCACGGGCAGGATGATTTTCAGGGAAATTCAGCGCGGTGAAATTATGCCAATCGTCCTCAATTTCGGGCCCTTCAGAAAGGTTGAATCCAATACGCTCGAAAATCTCTATAATCCGCTGTCTGGCAGCAGTCAAGGGGTGAATTCCTCCCAGGCTTTGGTTGGAAGGAGGAAGTGTTAGATCTATACCGGCAGATTTTGACTTTTTATTCACTTGACTGACTTTTTCGATCAGTTCTTGGAATTTAGCCTCAGCGAGCTGTTTTACACCATTTACCAATTGTCCATAAGCCTTTTTCTCCTCATTGGGAATTTTTCCCATATCGGCAAAAAGTGCCCCCACCACAGACTTTTTGGAGATATACTCCATTCTGTAGGACTCCAACTCCTCCGGATTTGTAGCATCGGCGGCTGTAATAGCGGCTTTAATAGAATCGATTTTTTCCTGGTACATCACTTACTTGTTAATCAAGCCACAAAGCTAATGCTTTTGAGGTTTTTTGGGTAGAAAAGGCTTAGGGAATACGCTAATCACAAGTGAGTAAAGGTAGCCCGGTGCTATAAAGCAGAAATTATTTCGTAATGCACGCAATCCAACTTCCAAGAGGTAAACGTATCTCTCCCAAAATAAGAAACCAAAAAATATCAAACTAACAGGATCATGAACATTCAAAATTTCTTCAAAGTGGCTTTTGCAGCCTTTATTTTTCTTTCGGCAAACTTAGCTTTTGCTCAACTGGAAAAAACAAAGATGGTAGGTGGAGCAGAAATGTACCCTACGAAAAACATCATAGAAAATGCAGTGAACTCTAAAGATCACACAACACTGGTGGCAGCAGTGAAAGCTGCTGGTTTGGTAGAAACTCTTCAGGGAACCGGCCCTTTCACGGTATTTGCTCCTGATAACATGGCATTCGAGAAACTTCCTGCAGGAACTGTCGAAACCCTTTTAAAGCCAGAAAATAAAGCCCAATTACAGGCGGTCTTGACATATCATGTAGTCCCAGGTAAAATGGGCTCAAAGGAAATCGCCGCTGCGATCAAAAAAGGAGACGGAAAAGCTGAACTAACTACCGTTCAGGGCGCAAAATTGACTGCTTGGATGAAAGGTAAGGATCTTTACATCACGGATGAAAATGGCGGAGAGTCCAAGGTGACTATCGCCGATGTATGGCAATCAAATGGCGTAATCCACTCCGTAGATACAGTGGTTCTTCCAAAAATGTAATCCTTTCTTGTTACCCAATTACTAAGCCGGTTCCAGTAGGGATTGGCTTTTTTGATTTTCTATAAAAGCTCTTCTGGAATCTGAAATACCGCTATCCCCGGATCTTCATCTGTAGTCAGCCCATAGATTTCATTGGTTTGTTCGTTGATGGCCAGTTCTGAGATTGACCTGTCCAATGTCAGCCTCCATTTAGGATTTCCTTTTAAATCAAATATCCGGACTTCTTTAGCAGATAATCCAGAATTAACGTAGTCCAAATGAGAATATCCAGAGTACAGCACAAAAATATATCGTTCGGATACAGCAATTGCTTGATATTTAGTAGGTTCGTCAAGAGCAAAACTCATCATGCCGCCAAAAGCAGATTGGTGATATTCAAATTCCGGCAGCTTGCTTTCCGGACCAATAACGGAGAAAAATCTTTTGGTCCTGTAGTCGAATATTTCCAGAAGATCTCGGTATACGCTTGCTCTCACATAAATCCCATTTTGCTGATTTCCATGGAAGCGTCCACCGTTCAGAAGACTGATTTGAAGTTTTGTTAGTTCTGGATTTTCTTCTAATGTTTCAAATTCCCCATAAGTGCCAATCAGCTTTCCCTCAGGATCAAACTCCAATATTTTGTTTTCGCTCTCTTTTGGAACTCCCAAATAATTTCCCTTAGAGGCTAAAACTAATCTTACGGGACCCATTTTTGGATCTACGATTTTCCGGTCACTACTGGCCAAAAGGGTGGTGTCATGAAATGAGAAAGTCGAGATCTTTCTATTATTAAAGTCATATACCAAAAAATTGTCTCTGTCTTTTGAAACAATAATTTGAGGATCAACTATTTCCAAAGGACCTTTCCCATACCTTCCTTTGGATTTGTTATAAGTCCAATTACTGGAATTTATAATATGCATCCGAGGATATTCCTCAGGCACGTTGTGGTATTCGCTTATCAGTATCTTATCACCTTGAAGTGCCAAACTTGAAGCATTAATTATCTCATCGAAATAGTGCTTTTCAGAACTAAGTTTGATCTCCTCAAAATCAGTAATTTCTATTGCCATTGTGGACTTATTCTCTCGTTCAGATGTACAAGAAAAAAGAAAAATAAATAGATGGATTGGGAATAAAAACCTCATAGCGCAGCCATTGTAGTTAAATTACTAAAATTTAGTAATGCAGCAATAAAAAGCGTACTGAAATTTTTGCAGTCCACTTTTTAAGCCATATAACTTTTAATTCAAGGCTTGTATAAGGGGGGTTACCACGTTCTTCCTCCTCTTGGAGGACCACCTCTCCACGGCATCTGGCCACCCTCATTCTCTGGTTGTTTGAAATTGCCTAAGATATAGGTGAAGGTAAGTAAGCCATAGCGTGTTAGGACATTGGTATAAACATCCGATACGGATACATCAGAGATGGTACGGGTGATGCTATTGTTCTGATTGAGCAAATCGAAAATTACAACTTTCAGTTCGGCCTTGTTGTTTTTAGTAAATCTGTAACCAGCTTCCATGTTCCAAAGCCATACGGACTGATCAAATCCTTCCGAAAGTCCGCGATACAAGCTGTTGTTGACAGTATTACCTATGAAAAGTTTTCCACCGTTTGGAGAATAATAGAGCCGAAGATTGGACTCTTGGATGTAGTAGTTATTTTCTAGGTTTTCCTGCAAGCTGGAATTCACGATTGTGTACGTTCCAGTTGTACTGATGGTAAAGTCAAAATCCTTGCTGATGTTAGAAGTAAAGGTGATTCCCTGTCCAAGATTAATATTGTCATTGATATTTTTCTCGCCATTTATGAGGCCAGGAGTCCTGTTGAATCCTACCCGTGTGTTTAAGTTGATATTGGTTTTAATTCCTTTTAATGGAGCCCCGTAATTCATAAACATGTTCCCTCTAAAGTTCCCATCCAGATTGACCGGCTGTGAAATCTGCCCTCCTGGACGCAGCAAAATTTCATTATTGATGAGCGTATCCTGTGAGGCAATATATGTACTGGTCCCGATCGCATTTTTGGTCGTTGAGATGTTGGCAAACACGAAGAAGGTGCGGTTTTTCTCCATGTTGAACTTACCAATATTTGCAAAAATGCTATTTTCAAAGCTTTGGGCCAAGCTCGGGTTACCTACGCTTAGATTGAGCGGATTTTGGTTGTTTACCACATTTTGAAGCTGGCTGACAGAAGGTTCGTCTGTGTCAGTTCTATATCTCAGTCGGAAGTTCATACCAGATTCCCTATTTCTATAGCTGATGCTAGCGCTTGGTAGGATATTGTTGAAGTCCCGTACGAAAACACCTTCTGTAGGAAAAAAAGCTTCATTATCCAGTTTAGCATATTGATAGTCCAAATTGGCACTCAAATTCCACCCTTGACTATTGTAAGCATAGCCAGTTCTTAATCTTTGAGTGATGAATTTATTGTTAAATTCATTACTCAAAGCCGTGTCTAAAACAGGGATATTTTCATCATTGAGCACTCTGGTCTTCTGATCGGAATCAGTTTTGTTATTGCCGACCTGATAGCCGACGGTCACAATGGATTTTTCACCAATAGGCTCAGTCAACGTTGCATTTACTCTGTAGTTAAAGCCTTTGGAGACTAGGTTCGTTTCTTGCAGCGTTGTGTCTAATTGGTTTTTTTGATAATCCACACTGGCTCCAGAAAGCTCGGAATCTTCTTCGCTATTACTCCAGGATGTATTGATATCTGTGGAGAAAGTCCTCCCTTTTTTATCAAACTTATACCGATAAGTCACGTTGTTTCCGATACTATAAGAATTTGATTGCGCTTCTGTAATAGAACGGAGTGCGGAAAGCGAATCCATATCATTTGCCAAAGTCAATGCATCTCTGTCACTAAATGTATTACCTGATCGGAAAGAGATATTTGGCGTAATAATCAAGGAATTTTTGTCATTCAGATCAGCTTCGATCCGTGCATTCGCCCGGTGATTGAAGTTTTCCACAGAATTGATCAGATTTTCTTGATAATTCTGTGTGGTGCTTTCATTGATTACTGTTTGGCGGTTGGTGATTTGCCTTAACGTGTTCTGTGTATTATTGAAAAAGTAACTTCCCGTAAAATTGACCTTAGAACCCCATTTGTCGCTGTAGTTGAGTCCCATTGCATTGGTCGTAATAGAACCAATGTCATTTCCTCCATAGAAATTCCTGTTTCCGCCACCAAAACCTCCACGGCCTCTACCACCACCTGATGCATTTGCATTAACCCCGGCAAGATCATCACTGGAGAAGTTCTGTTGGTTTATATTGTTGAACAGCCCTAGGATAGAAACCCGTCTGTCTCCGCTAAATAAGTTTACACTTCCTCCGGCATTGTACCTGTCATCCGTTCCATAACCAGCGTATGCCCTGCCAAACTGACCATTTTTCCTGTCTTCTCTCAAAATGATATTAATTGTCTTCGTGTAAGTTCCATCATCAAAGCCCGTCAATCGGCTTTGATCCGACTTCTGATCCAATACTTCTACACGATCAATTGCATCAGCAGGAAGATTTCGCAAGGCGATGTTAGGATCAGAACCAAAGAATTCGCGTCCATCTACCAAGACTTTTTGCACTGCTTCACCCTGTGCCTGAACTTCGCCGTTTTGGATAGTAACACCAGGAAGCTTTCCAATTAGATCTTCGGCCATTCCATTTTCCCTGGTCTTAAAAGCATTGGCATTGAATGAAGTAGTATCACCTCTCATTTCACCTAGTTGGTTTTGGCCTTCTATGACGACCTCTCCGAGTACCTGGGCATCTTCCTCTAGTGTCAATACTCCGAGCTCAACAGGCTCTCTGCCAGTATGGGTTTTGGATATCGTTTCATATCCTATGAATTTGACTTCAATTTTTACAGAAGGAATTCTAGGCCTCGCAATTTCAAACCGACCCTTGGCATCGGTCACTGTGCCGGCTAAAAGTGAGTCGGTGACAGTCTTTATGAGTATGTTTGCTCCCACCATTGGGCTCTTGGTGCTCCCATCCATCACTGTACCCGTGAATTTACGTTCTGGTCGGTCTTGCCCCGTAGGCCGTTGTCCAAAGGCTGATACGCCGATTAATAAGCTAAAAATCAGGAAAATAAAAGAGTAGTTTTTCTTCATGCCGATGTAAATTTCTACTACTTTGACCACAAGACAGGATCAAAGGTTTACTCGGCATCTGGGGAAAAAACAAGAGTGGATGTTTAGGCGGATAAAAGGTATAAAAACCATTTAAAAATCAGATAAACTAAATTTTGTCCATTAGCTCAGCATAGGAAATGCCAAAATGGCTATTGTCATAGACTGCCTGGCCGTTTTTCACCAACAATACCTGCGGGGATTCATGAGGAACACGGAACTCTCTGGCTACCAAATCCGATAAATCCCGGTGTGTTATCAGATCCAAATAGTAAGGGGTTATTTTATCTTCGTCCTCGGTTTTCCACTTTCTGCTCAAGCGATCCAAAGACATACTACTGATGGAACATCGGGTACTATGCTTGAATATTAGTACAGGTTTATCTGCACTGAGTGTCTTGATTTCTTGTATTTGGATCGCTTCAGTGAGTTTATTCCAATTCATTTCCTTGATTTTATATTTTTGGGGCAATAGTTGTAGCTGTATTATCAGCCATCGAAAACCAAACTTAACTTATGAAAATACAGTTCCTTAGGCGATTTATAAATTTTCCAACATCTATTGTTTTTATAGGTCTTGTTTTCTTTTCCTGCAAAAGTATTAATCCATCAGTCAATTCCGGCTCCACTCCACCGCCTCCCGCCATTGCTGGTGTGAATATGCCCTTAACCATCCCCAAAGAAACTTTAAGCAAGTTATTAAACGGGCAAACCCCTCAGGTTTTACTTCAGGAAAAGGGCTTGGATATGGGCAGTGGTATTACAGGTGATTTACAACTGAAAAGGAACGGCAAAATCACGTGGTCAGCGTTAGATAGCCAACGAATTCAGCTTACCGTCCCGATTAATGTTATGGGGGAAATAGGCTTAAAGCCAAAAGGCTTAGGAAGTTTATTTCAGTCCAAATTACCTCTCAATGAGAATTTTTCACCTGTTTTTGTGATTAATCCAGTGATTAATGCCAACTGGGGTATTGAATCGGAAAGCTTCGAATTACTGGATTTAGGCGGAAATCTAACTGTTGAAGTTTTGGGTATGCAAGTGGATCTCACTGGCATATTGAGCAAGGAATTAAGAAAATGGGGAGGCGAAAATCTAGCTGGAGGAAAGGAGCTAGCAAGTTTAAAAACAGTGACAGACCTTGCCTGGGCCCAAGTAGGTAAACCTTTTTCTATTGAATGGATAGGAGGAAAAACTGCTTTTTCCATTCAACCTCAGCAAATAAAACTCCGAGAGTTTTTTGATGGGAATGAGAATTATAATCTCTGGCTCGGAATGGAAGGAAAAGTGAATTCCCATCCAGCTAATGCTGCTCCATCCCGCGCTTTTCCACTTCCAGGACTCAGCCCGAATGAAAATCCAGAGAATGAATTTGAGATGCTTATACCCTTGACAGTAACTTATGCTACACTCGATGAACTCCTCAAAGAGAATCTGGAAGGGAAGGAATTTAGGGTGGATAAGAAAACGACCATGACTCCAAGTCGCATTAAAACTCAAGCTTTTGGCGACCTATTGGCAATTAACCTAGATTTCACCGCCAAACAGAATAACGGAAAAAAACTGAATGGAACATTGTTTATCGTCGGCAAACCAGAATATGATGCGACTTCCCAAAATCTGATTTTTGAGGATGTGAATTTCAGAATGGAAAGTGGAAACTTCGGTGCACAGGCGGGAGTTGGTCTGAAAAAACGTAAAATTATCCGTCGGGTAGAACGCAAAGCTATTTTTCCAATCGGCGACGTACTAGAAGAGAGCTTTGGAAGTATCACTAATCGCCTGGGATTAAGTACTCCGATTGTGGATTTGAAAGTCGCTAACCTTACAATTGAACCTTCAGGATTTTATCCAATGGCAAAAGAATTAGTTATCCATATGAAGGCTAGTGGGAAAGTGGATGCAGTCTGGAAATGAGAAAGGCTATCGAAATGATAGCCCTTCAGATTTGTTGGTTTAGTTTATTTCATTTTTTTTAAAGCGTTCAGTGCCTCTGATTTGATTTCATCATTCAGGAATGATTTAGAAATCCTGTCAATTTTGGATTTGAAAGTATTGCCCATCTTCATTGCCGATGCTGATCTCAACGCAAACTTGACCACGGAAGGATCGTTATCATCCAGGGACTTATTCAAGATGGATTCGGCTGTTTTTGCATTTCGCTTTTGTGCGCCGAAAGCTGCAGCAATTCTAATCGGAGCGCTGCCTTTTTCTGCAGCCATTTCCAGAATATTGTCTCCTGCTTCATCATCTATATAACCTACCAAGTAGGCTGCTTTAATTGATAAATTTTCGTCACCTCCCTGAACCAATTCCGCCAAGAAAGGAAGAGCTGCTGAGCCAAATTTCTTTGCGCCGGCCGGATAGTCCAGCTCATCTTGTCTGAGAAAGGCAAGGAGCTCCTGTGCATCATAATCCTGCACTGCTGTATTACCGTTTGACTTTGCCATGATTTTTTTCAGTTTAGAGTGGGGTTGTTAAAGTTGAATTACGCATTGTGGTGGATTCACCAGAAGTTAGGTCTGGGGGAGGGTTTGTAATGTTGAAGGTTCCGTTTCCGGTCATCAGACGGTTATTATTATTTACATGATGAATTCCCAATACGTGACCAAATTCGTGGCCGAGCGTCCATCGGCTTGCCGAGCGTACCACTACACAGCCCGGTCTTCCAGAAGGATGAGCTGCACATCCATTATAGCCTGGTACCGTACTTCGTACATAATACACAACCACGTCATTCGCTCCTACGAAATTCCTATGGCCAAACAGACTCACTTGCTCAGCAGAAACTGACCCCATGGTACAGCCTCCCACATCCACATCCTTGAGGGTAGGTAAATTAAGGTTTTCTGTAGATGCGCAATCTACTCTCACTCCAGCCACAGCATATACTTCCTGCATCGCCGCAAACTGTTCGTTGATAGTAAAAGAGGTTGGTGTTTCTAAAATTTTCACATGCACCCGTACGCGCTCTTTCAAAACCCTCACACCAGCAGTCGGTGACCAATAGATGCTACCCTTCTGAAAGTGAGAAATTCGGCCTGCTCCACCAAAAACTACCAACTCATCTGATGTAGGATATCCCAACGTACTCTTTTCCCATCCCATAGAAGCCCAATGAGAACGGATAGCACCATGAACTTCATGTGCTCCGGTACTCGGTGTCCAGTAGATACTGCCTCCTTGGAAATGATTATATCGACCTACTCCGTCCGGACAGGTGCTTTCATTGGTCAGAGGATAGCGGAGAAAACTTTTTTCCCAACCCATGCTGGAATACTTTGCTCGTATTGCTCCGTGTACTTCCCAAGCTCCCGAAGACGGGCTCCAATAGATGCTCCCTCCCTGGAAATGATTATACCTGCCAATTCCGTCCGGACAGGTAGATTCATCTGTCAATGGATAGCCCAAGAAGCTTTTTTCCCAACCTAAGGATTGCCATCTGGCCCGAATAAGCCCGTGGACTTCATGCGCCCCAATAGATGGGTGATAATAAATCGAGCCATTTACATAATGCTGATATCTGCCTATTCCATCCGGACAGGTATTAATCGGAGTAATGTTTGTTCCGAGCCAACCGCTAGCTCCTCCCAAAGCCCAATACTTGACTGTAATGGGATGAGCCCGCAAAATTTGCAGCTCTTTGAGAAGCTCCACATTGATATCTTTTTTCAAAGTTACCTTTGGGTCAATTGTGAGTTTTGCCATTGAATTAAAAGTTTAAAGTGAAAATAAAAGTATCACTCAAATTTACCCTTAACTTCCTGTAAAAAAGGGTTTTATGAATTTTGCTTTGGCGGAATTCAATTATTGATAAATTTTTTCTGGCAAGAACTATTAGCGAATGAGTTGGGCATAGGTCTTTATCCCTTTTGCCTCTGCAATTTTCACTAATTTCAGAAAAAGTAAAGCTGTAAGATGCGCATCCCCCGCAGCAGTATGACGATCGTCGAGCGGGATCTTAAAACGCTCGCACAAGGCATCCAGACTATAATTTTTCACCTGAATATGGCTAAGGTTTGTTTGTGGCCCATGGTCTAGTCGGATCGCCAAATTCATGGTGTCGATGATCGGGTTTTTGAATTGGGTCAACCCATAGTCTTTTGTGCTTTGTAATAGCATGTCCAAGTCAAAGCCCAGATGGTGCCCAACCAGAATAGCATTGGAGATGTATTCCAGCACCTGCTTTATAAAAAGCGACTTAGGGAGCTGATTCTTTCTCTCCACAAGGCCATGGATCAAAGGCGATTGTTTAAGACTTTGATTGGATTCCGGATACCATTCTACTGCGGAACGGACTAGAATTCTCTCATTGGAAATTTTCACTGCACCAAATGACACTATGGAATCATTATTCGTATCAAGTCCGGTGGTCTCAGTATCAAGTACTACAAAATCCAACTGATTTAGCGCCCGGATAGCAGGGATATGCAATTCGTTTCTTGCCAGATATTCTTTAGCAAAATCAGGAAGCATTCTTTTTGATTGCGAAAATGGCCACCAGGTCATTGTCCGAAATGGTCTAGCTGAAAACGTACCTTCACAATATCCTGAAGCTCATCGATAGGCACAAACGTGTTTTTAAGCAATTGCCTCTGAAGTTTCCCAAGAGATTCGGGATCGATAAATCTTCCATCATTCCCGGTTTTCATCCCTTCTATCGCCCTTATTCTAATGAGGATCTCAAATGCTTTTGCTGCTTCGCTGAATAGTTCTTTGTAATTGGGTTCCAGTTCAGCCAAGCGTTCAAATCGCTTAAACGTATTGTTGATACCGATAATGGCATGGCTTAAGGTAAGCAATCGTGCCAGATCAACCAAGGGCCGGATAGCTCTGGCTTTGATGTCAAACTGATCTCTGTGCTCTCCGGATTTTTCCACCACAAAATTCCTGAAAAATCCCAAAGGAGGAGGTGTAGCAAGAGTATTTTGCGCCAGGAAATTTAGAAAAACAGGCTTTTTCTTCAGTGAATCATAGATAAACAAACTCAACTCTTCCGATAGGCTTTTGCTTCCGCTGATTGCCCGAAAATCAAAAAAGATTGAGGCAGAGATCAAAGCTTCCGGGGTAGGAGTCAAAATCCAACTGGCAAAATATTTTTCCCATTGAGCTACGGGCTGTACCCATTTGGGATTGCTGGCCATGATCTCTCCTGGACATGGTGCAAATCCGCACGCAATGAGGATCTCGACCACTGCAGTTCCCAGTTTCAAAAAGTATTCAGCTGCTTTTATCCTAAGTCCCTCCGCGACATTTTCATAAATCAGAGCATTGTCCTGATCCGTTCTGAGTAGTTGTTCTTCACGTCCCTCACTTCCCAAAGTCAAAAAACAGTATCGTACAGACTGCATTTCTGGATATAGTCCGGCCAGAGATTTTTCAGAAATTTTAATTGCCTGCTGAATAATCACATCATTGATTTCGGTCATGATGGAAGCCACGAAATCCATGGCCACCTCATTTTCCAGATAATATGCCAGCATCTTGCTTGCCCGCTCCCTGATAGCCCTGATTTCTTTTACTTCCTGAGTATTCAACAAGCCATGAATGAGCACTGCCGGACTATTGCCCATGGAAACAAGAACATCATGATCTGAGATTATTCCACAGACATTCGATTGATCTGAGCCATCCTCGGTGAGTATCAGGTGATGAAGCCGGTTTTTGATCATCGTAAGGTAAAGATCTGAAAAACCAGCGTCCTTCTTGCGCGTGATCACGGGAGAAGTCATGACTTCCGATACGGTGGTGGACAGAGGAAGCGCTTTTGCCAGGATTTTAGAGCGTAGGTCTTTGTCAGTGATTATGCCAGTAGGCCTAAAACTATCATCCACGATTACTATGCTACTAACGTCCGCATCCACCATTAGCTGGGCAGCTTCCTGAACTGTATTGGAAGAGTCACAGGTGAGAACTTTATCAGAAATTTTCACCTCAGACTGATCCGAGAAAATAAGCAAAGAGTTCTCTCTTGATTCATTTTTTAGTGCTCCCCGGGCTTTCTGTCCTTGGGATAAATCCTGTCGAACGACTACCTGTCCAGAGGCAAACCCAGCAGCGAAGTAAAGTGCCACGCGGTTATTAGTAGCTAGTATTTCTTCAAAAACCTGGACTGGAATAGCATAAATAAGACTATTCTGACTGATTCGCGCATTTAAGACGTAAGCTCTTTTACCCAAAAGAGCCAATACACCAAATACATCTCCTTCGTCTAAATATTCTTTTACTTCCTCTCCGGATGCCTTGCTTTCTGTAAGATGTATTTCACCCTCCTTTAAGATAAAAAAATGGGCCTGGGGGGCGTCGCCTTGTTTGAAAAGAGTTTCCCCTTTTTCTAAAAATTGGATTTCTACAGCGCTTGAAATTTCTTCTAATTCCTCCTTCCCTAAAAAAGAGAAGGGAGGAAATCGCCTGAGAAACTCAGCTACTCTGTTGACTATTACATTGGCCATTTGCGATGGAGAGTCAGATTATCAATGACATACGGGGTGATTACTTCTATAAATACTGACAATATGGCTAATTTTCAGTAAAGGCTAGACTTTTGAAGCGGCGAAACAAAGCTTAAGGATTATGAGGTTCACAACTCGAATTCTGCGCTATTTCAGACGCCTCATTTGGGCTCTGATAGTAGCCTTTATGGTCGGAATCCACAACTCTTACAAACAAGAAATGGACTCCCCCGATTCTATACTCTCTTCAATTCAACTAGTTGAGGAAGCAGAGGATTCCTCACCAAAAGATTAATAGCTAAAGAGTCAAGACCTTGATTCAAAGATCTTGACTCTTCTTTTCTATAGTTACTTTTTCCCTTCAATAATCTTCGTCACCACATCCGGATCTAAAAGAGTGCTGGTGTCCCCCATATTATCGAGAGATCCCTCTGCTACTTTACGAAGAATTCTACGCATGATCTTACCAGACCGGGTCTTCGGTAGACCAGGTACAAGCTGGATTTTATCAGGCTTTGCAATTGGGCCAATGATTTTGGAAACCATTTCTTTGATCTCATTGATCAGGTTATCTTCTGTACGGTTAGTCAAATCGGCGATCACGTAAGCATAAATACCCTGTCCCTTCACTTCATGTGGATAGCCCACTACAGCCGACTCGATGACTTTTGGGTGTTCATTGATCGCGTTTTCCACTTCTGCAGTACCCATTCTATGCCCAGAGACATTGATCACATCATCCACCCGGCCGAGGATCCTATAATAACCATCATGGTCGCGCTTTACTCCATCACCGGTGAAATACATTCCCTTGTAAGTGGAAAAATAGGTCTGCTTACATCGCTCATGATCTCCATAGGTAGTCCTGATCATTCCAGGCCAAGGAAACTTGATGCACAGATTCCCCTCCACTGAATTTCCTGTAAGCTCATTTCCTTCAGGATCCACGATGCAGAGCTGCACTCCTGGAAGCGGCAAGGTTGCGTAGGCAGGTTTGGTAGGAGTGATGCCCGCAATTGGAGAAACCATGATTCCTCCGGTTTCTGTCTGCCACCAGGTATCGACGATAGGGCATTTGTTCTTTCCGATGTGCGTGTGGTACCAATGCCAGGCTTCTTCATTAATCGGTTCACCTACCGACCCCAATACTTTTAGAGAACTCAGGTCATAGTTAGTTATAGGATCAGTACCATAAGCCTGCAATGCCCGGATAGCAGTGGGCGCAGTATAGAATACATTTACTTTATGTTTTTCCACAACAGCCCAAAATCTCCCTGCATCAGGAAAAGTAGGGACACCCTCAAACATCAGTGTGGTAGCTCCGGCAAGCAATGGTCCATACACTATATAGGAATGCCCGGTAATCCATCCTACATCGGCTGTGCACCAATAAACATCTCCTTCCGAATACTGGAAAACATTATCAAAGGAGTACTGCGAATATACCATGTACCCTCCCGTAGTATGAACTACACCCTTTGGCTTTCCGGTAGAACCGGAGGTGTAAAGAATAAACAGCATATCCTCACTATCCATTTCTTCAGCTACGCATTGCTCAGATTCCCTTGCTATCACCTCATGCCACCAGAAATCCCGCCCCTCTTTCATTGTCACTTCCTGCTTGGTGCGTTCATAGACGATTACTGTTTCCACTGTGCTTTTCTCCAATGCTTCATCCACTACAGCTTTCACTGCTATTTTTTTATTCCCCCGGAAATTTCCGTCCGAAGTCAAAATTGCCTTGGCTCCACAATCAACGACTCTATCGGCCAATGCAGAGCTGGAAAAGCCAGCAAAAACTACAGAGTGAATTGCACCGATTCTAGCACAGGCAAGCATGGCAATAGCAGCCTCAGGCACCATCGGCATGTAGATGATTACCTTGTCGCCTTTGCCTATACCCTTACTTTTGAGTGCGTTCGCAAAACGATTCACTTCATAAAAAAGAGCTCGATAGGTTAGTGTTCTTCCTTCTTCATTGGGGTCATTTGCCTCCCAGATAATAGCCGGACGATCACCGATGGTAAACAGGTGACGTTCAAAAATATTTTCTGTGATATTGAGTTTACCATCTAAAAACCACTTTACATCCGCCTCTTCAAAGTTCCATTTCAATACCTTTGACCAGCGTTTTCTCCAGTGGAATGAATCCGCAATTCTAGCCCAGAATTCTTCTGGTTGCGTTACACTTTTTTGGTATTCATAGAGGTACCCACTGAGGGTATGTATTCTATCACTCATGGTAATCTTGGTTTATTATTTTCAAATTCTCGGTAAAATATGCTCTAATTTAATGATCCTGTGCCTTACCTGCACCACGGGGAATTCTTATTTCCTGTACCATATCCTGCACGGCTTGGGGCGGAGCTGGGGTAAATTTGGAAATTGTCACGCATACGATGAAATTAAGAATCATTCCTATGGATCCTATTCCCTCCGGAGACACACCAAACCACCAATATTCTGCATTATTGGTTTCTGGGCTAATAAATTTAAAGTAAATGATATAGCCAATAGTAAAAACCAAGCCGGTAATCATTCCGGATATGGCCCCTTCTTTATTGATACGGGAAGAGAAAATCCCCATGATAATGACAGGGAAGAAGGAGGCCGCAGCCAAGCCAAAAGCAAAAGCAACCACTTGGGCAACGAAACCCGGAGGGTTCACCCCGAAATAGCCTGCCAAAAGTACTGCTCCGGCAGCTGCAATTCGTGCTATCCTCAGCTCTCTTTTCTCCGAAATTTCAGGTTTAAATGTTTTGAAAAGGTCTCTGGAAACCGAAGTGGAGATCACCAGCAACAGACCGGCCGCTGTCGATAAAGCGGCAGCCATTGCTCCGGCAGCCACTAAGCCCACCACCCAATTTGGAAGTTGGGCGATTTCTGGACTTGCCAGCACCATGATATCTCTGTCAATAGTGAGTTCATTTGCTACAGGATCAGCTACGTACTGCACTTTCCCGTCACCGTTTTTATCCTCCACACTGATCAGATTGGTTTTCTGCCAAGTGCTTATCCATTCCGGCAGCCCGGAAATATTCTTCTCAGAAGTACTATCTATTGCATTGTACATCCCAAAAGCAGCAATAGCAGGAGCGGTGGTGTAAAGAATAGCGATAAATACCAACGCATATCCGGCGGAAAGCCGGGCATCTTTCACTCTTGGAACCGTGAAAAAACGAACGATCACATGCGGTAACCCAGCCGTACCCACCATCAAAGCCAAGGTGATCATAAAGATGTCAGTGATGCTTTTTCTTCCTGAAGTGTAAGCAGCAAAGCCCAGCTCGGCGAGTACCCCATCCAGTTTATCCAGAAGTGGCGTTCCGTCAGCTACTTCACCTCCCAATCCAAGCTGGGGAATAGGATTGCCTGTCAACTGCATGGAAATGAAAATCGCAGGCACCATATAGGCAAAAATCAACACGCAGTATTGGGCTACTTGTGTGTAAGTAATTCCTTTCATGCCACCGAGTACCGCGTAGAAGAATACAATACACATTCCTATCACCACACCCCATTCTATGGGTACTTCCAAGTATCTGGAAAATACAATTCCAACACCTCGCATTTGCCCCGCCACGTAAGTAAAGGAGATAAATAAAGCACAGATCACAGCTACAACTTTAGCGGTATTGGAGTAATATCGGTCGCCCACAAAATCCGGAACAGTGAATTTGCCGAATTTGCGAAGGTAAGGGGCAAGTAAAAGAGCCAACAACACATAGCCTCCTGTCCAACCCATGAGATAAACAGAGCCATCGTATCCCGCAAAGGAAATAATTCCTGCCATCGAGATAAAGGAGGCAGCCGACATCCAGTCCGCAGCAGTCGCCATGCCATTGGCCAAGGGAGAGACTCCGCCACCGGCTACATAAAATTCCTGAGTAGATCCGGCACGGGACCAGATAGCTATTCCAATATAAAGTGCAAATGAAATCCCTACTAGAATGTAGGTCCAGGTTAAAATTTCCATAGTTTTTTAGTTTAAAAAATTATTCCTCATCTACATCAAATTCCCTGTCTAGCCGGTTCATTCTGGCCACATAGACAAAAATCAGGATCACGAAAGCGAAAATGGATCCCTGCTGTGCAAACCAGAAACCTAGTTTATATCCACCAAGCCTAATTTCATTGAGTTGATCTACGAAAAGAATTCCGCAACCGAAAGAGACGGCAAACCAAACTAGTAACAGGATAAAAAGGGTTTGGAGGTTTTTCCTCCAGTAAGCTTTCATTTTTTCATTTTGGGAAGGCATTGGTCAGGGTTTAGGATTAGAACATAATTATCCCTTGAAACTAGTGAATACCAGCTTAGGAATGCAAGATATATTGGAACAATTAGGCGAAATTTTAATGCTCCAAGGGTTTTTCACACAATTTTATTTTTTTGATCGGACCTATTTTTAGATTCATGCCATTTAGCCCGAATGACAAGTCTTCAAGGCTGTATATTGCTACATCTTCATGTAAAATCTGCAACCCCATTTCTTAAGTAAGCGATGCTAAAACACCATACCCTATTGCTCACCCTAGTTGCACTCCTATTTTCAGCGACGGGCTGGTCACAGCAGCTTTCAGATAAAGCATTCAATCCTGTAATCGAAAACCCCCAGTATAAAAAAGGACAAGGTCCAATTCTTTTACTGGATGAAGCCCATAGCAACTTTCATACATTAGACGGGAGGTTTAGCACATTTGCCCATGTACTGGAGAAAGATGGATACGTTGTAAAGGCATCAATAGAACCCTTTTCAAGTGAACAGCTCGGAAAAGGAAAAATCCTTGTGGTCGCGAACGCCTTGAATGCTTCAAATCTTGAGAACTGGAGCCTGCCAACCCCGCCTGCATTTACGGATACTGAAATTGAGGCAGTGAATGGATGGGTCAAAGAGGGAGGCTCTCTTTTTTTAATTGCTGACCACATGCCTTTTCCAGGTGCTGCAGAAAGTTTGGCAGCATCCTTTGGTTTCAAATTTTACAATGGCTTCGCCATGAAAAAAGGAGGTAATAAAGCTATTTTTTCACCTGGAAATGGGCTAATCGAGAACGTCATTACAAAAGGTAGAGATGAAAAGGAAACCGTCACATCCGTGCAAACTTTTACCGGTCAAGCTTTTGAAATCCCCAAAGATGCTACCCCTATAGTAGTTCTTGATTCCAAATATGAGTTGAAAATGCCGCAAACAGCTTGGCAATTTGAGAAGGATACACCTACAATTTCAGCGGATAACCTAGTCCAGGGAGCTTACATGAACTACGGAGAAGGGAGAATAGTCCTATTTGGTGAAGCGGCTATGTTCACCGCACAACTTCAGGGCAGCCATAAAGTAGGAATGAATCAAAAAAGTGCCTTTCAAAACATTCAATTCCTGCTTAACATTATCCATTGGCTTGATGGCAAACTTGATTGATAATCCGAAGGCAAAATTTGGATTTTACACGCTTATGTAGCTAGGCAGATTCAAATCACTGCATAAAAAATTCCGACAGAATCGCGAGCCCAGCTGCAAAAAAGCTTACCAATAACTTATTCAGCTGGAACTTGTGGTGGGGGCTGCTTTCAAAAAAGATAGTCGTAGAAATATGGAGAAATCCTCCAGCCACCAAGCCGTACAGAATCCCTATCCCTTGTTTTTCAAGCAATCCTCTTTCAAACAAAAATGAACTGGATAGCATGCCAAGTGGCGAAGCCAAAGCAAAAAGAGTCAATAAAACCAATGTTGCTTTCTTGCTCAAACTACTGGAAAGTACAGCTGCCAACGCAAAAGCTGCAGGTCCCTTGTGCAGGAGAATACCGAGTAATATAGTTTTACTATTATGCGTATGGCCAAGGGCATGCGCTCCCTGATCCATCAAATCTCCATGTGAAAGTAAGGTCCCTTCGAGAAATGCATGAATAAATAAGCCGAGCATGACAGTGGTCATGGCTTTGCTTCCCTGATGTTCATGTGTATGAATATGGCCATGCTCGATACCGCTAGACCAAAATTCCAGCAATTGCTGAAGCAGAAATCCAATCAGAATGTATAACCCCATTCTTTTACTGTTAAATCCACTGTCAAATAGCTCAGGTAAAATATGAAGGATTGTAATCGAGAATAGATAAGATCCAGCAAATACCAACACAAGCCGAAAGTATTTCTCTCTAAATTGCGGGGCAAAAAAAACCATCGATCCTGCGATCATGGCGGTGAGAAAAAGAAGTAAAAATTTAAATTCCATCGAC
Organism: Algoriphagus resistens; assembly: GCF_001442615.1. Lineage (GTDB taxonomy): Bacteria > Bacteroidota > Bacteroidia > Cytophagales > Cyclobacteriaceae > Algoriphagus > Algoriphagus resistens. The sequence goes on from NZ_LMXN01000003.1 coordinate 273,300, forward strand.
CTAAGCTATTTTTCCAGGTGAAAAGGGGAACGCTATAACTCCTGCAAAGGTAATAAAATTCAATACTGTTGCATTTAAAATTAATTCTCTAGCGGAAAAGACAGGAAGGGTTTCAAACGCTCACTTGCAAAAGTTTTAAACCCTCCATTTCCATCATCATAAATTAAAAAAACTTCGATCTCATTAAGAGCAGAATCCAAGGCTATTGCCTTATCTTTTCCAATCACCATCATTGCAGTAGCATAAGCATCAGCCATCATACAATTATCCGCCACAACAGTAGCTGAGAGTAGGGTGTGGCTGACAGGATATCCTGTGACAGGATTGATCGTATGGGAAATTTTCACCGAGTCACGCACATAGTAATTTCTATAATTACCTGACGTCGCCATTCCCCTATTTTGCAAGGCTATAATACTGATTAGATCAGTGCTATTGGCAGACTCTTCAGGACGGTTCACCCCGACTTTCCAGAGTTCTCCTTTCTCGTTCAGCCCATGGGCCACTAATTCTCCACCTATCTCAACCAAGTAATCGGAGATACCTTTGTTATCCAAAAAATCAGCTACCACGTCCGAGCCATAGCCCTTTGCAATAGCTGAAAAATCAAGATAAATCCCTGAAACTTTTTTGCGAAGCTGCTTTTGATCAAATTCAATTTTGTCAAACCCTACTTTTGACAAAAGATTTTTGATATCCACACTGTCCTTGAGTTCTGGTCCGCCGGGACCAAATCCCCAAATGTTTACCAAAGGCCCCACAGTAGGATCAAAAGCCCCGTTGGTATTTTCGTAGACGGTTTGGGAAGCATCCAGAACAGGGAGTAAATAAGGCAAGCTGAAGTCCAACGTGTCACCTTGGTTAAATTTACTCAGTTCGGAATCGGGAATGTAGGTAGAAAGGCTTTGGTTGAAAACGAGTAAAAGTGAATCAACCGATGCCTGAAGATCACGATTCTCCCTGTCGAGATAAGTAATGTTGTAGGTGGTTCCCATTGTTTTTCCCGAAAGGATCATTTTCCCTGCCACAACCTGCGTCTCCGTCAGAATCACTTCTGTTTTATCACGGTTTCTCCATAAGTATACCACCATGATAGCTGTCAATAGGAGGATTGAATAAATTATATTTTTACGGGCGTTGCGGCGCATGATTAGTTGAATTTGAGGGCAAATTTAAAGTTTATTTTTCAGTTTCGAAGGGAAAGGGACGGATTCAAAAATGCGCGAGAAGACATTCGTATTTTTCTATATTTGTAGGTGTACGGATTAACATATGAGAGAAGATTATTTAAGCGGGGAAGATGAAAGTCTAAGCCCAAAGGACAAGGAATTCGAAAAAGCTTTACGCCCTCTAAGCTTTGAAGACTTTACGGGCCAATTTAAAATAGTAGAGAATCTTCGCGTTTTTGTATTAGCTGCGAAGCGCCGGAATGAGCCTTTGGATCATGTGCTATTGCACGGCCCTCCAGGCTTGGGAAAAACAACACTCAGCTACATTATAGCAAATGAGCTGCATGCTGGTATCAAAATCACCTCAGGTCCTGTACTGGATAAACCTTCTGATCTGGCCGGATTGCTGACCAATCTAGAAGAAGGAGATGTCCTTTTTATAGATGAGATTCACCGTCTGAACCCGATAGTGGAGGAATACTTATATTCTGCCATGGAAGATTTCAGGATAGATATTATGCTGGATTCTGGCCCAAATGCGCGTTCGGTTCAGATTTCGCTGAGTCCATTTACTTTAATAGGGGCCACCACTCGCTCAGGTTTGTTGACTTCTCCGCTTCGAGCGAGATTCGGGATCAATTCCAGATTGGAATACTACGATGCAAAATTATTGACGGATATCGTTACGCGTTCCGCAGGCATTTTACAGACTCCCATAGATGAAATCGCCGCTTTTGAAATCGCCAGAAGGAGCCGGGGAACGCCAAGGATCGCGAACATGCTACTTCGCCGGACACGTGACTTTGCCGAAGTAAAAGGAGACGGTACAATTACGCTCGAGATCTCGAAAATTGCATTGGATGCATTAGATGTAGATGTCAATGGATTGGATGAAATGGACAATAGAATCCTGCTCACCATTATCGAGAAGTTCAAAGGAGGGCCAGTAGGGCTGAGTACAATCGCCACTGCCTGCGGTGAAGAAGCCGAGACTATAGAAGAGGTTTATGAGCCTTTCTTGATCCAGGAAGGCTATCTGAAAAGAACCGCTAGGGGAAGGATGGCTACTGAGCTGGCATATAAGCATCTAAAAATCAAACCTGCTCAAGGAATGGGTGGCTTGTTTGAAGGGATGTGAAAAATTAATCTGGATTTAATACCACTTCAAAGAAGTTTCATACACCAGTTCAAGTCTATAAATGGCTTGAATAACAAAAAGAAAATGCCGTCGGCTATTTATTATCCAACGGCATTTAGTTGTTTTTTTGTGTTCTTACCCGTAAATCTCTTCTAAAATCTGTGCTAGTCGAACACTGGCTGCAATCAGCCTTTCTTCCAGTAGCGGCATATTTTCATAGCCATATGCATAGGAGATTTTCTTGTTTTCGGGCAGCTCATATAGGGATGGTCTTGCCGCAACAGCCTCTGCCAGCCAATCCTGCATAGTACCTGAACGGTACTTTGCAATCAAATCTTTATTTAATCTTCTAAAAAGCTCATCGCCAATTTCCGTATAGCTCATCGATTTGCTATCAATGATGCCGCTATCCCACACAGCATGCAGGTTGGTGGTTTTGCCGAAGTATTCGACCTTCACATCATTTCCTCCTTTGTCTTCTCCTGTTCCCACATGGAGAGGCTGATGGATATCCTCCACTAGGTGGATAAGCATTTTTAGTAATTCCGCTTCTTTCTCAGGTTCTAGGTTTTCTGCTTTTAGCTCATTTTTGATACGGTTGATTTCTCCATAAACATTTCCGCCTTTTTCCTGAATAGACTCATCGTATTCGCCGTTTTTACTGGTCATGTAATGCCAGGAATAGGCATAATCAAACGCATGATCCGATTTGATCTCATCCATCCAAGTTCCACTTCTGCCTATAGACATGGGGTGAAGCACTTTCTCTACCTTCCTCCGAACAGATTTTTTCAACTGTTTTTCTGCCATATAACCAATCAAATAGTGCCCCAGCTGTCCCCAAGCAAAGGTTTGGCTAACTAGCAGAAAAACAAAAGCTGAAGTGGTTAAGAGTTTTTTCATTCTAGAAAATGTCTAATAAAGCAAGAAAGTTACTGGAAAAGAACTAAAAGGGAGTTAAGGCAAGTTTACGCTTTTTCGAGTTCGGATACGGCCAAAAATGCCATCAAGCCAGCACCAATTTCCAGCGCATCTTCATCTATATCAAACGTGGGGGTATGAACTCCGGAGGTAATTCCTTTGGCTTCATTTCTTGTCCCTAATCTGTAAAAACAGCCAGCAACTTCCTGGGAATAGAAAGCAAAATCCTCTGCCGCCATCCAAATATCCAGATCAAGGACATTATCCTCACCAAGATATGCTATTGCTGCCTGATGGGACCTTTGAGTCAGCTCTGGGTCATTTTTCAAAAACGGGTACCCTTTTTTGATATCAAAATCAACCTCTCCTCCCATTCCTTCTACTATTCCTTTGGCGATCGATAGCATTTTCTCATGAGCCTTAGCTCTCCAGGTTTCGTCAAGCGTACGGAATGTTCCTTGGATCTTCACTTCATTAGGGATCACATTTGTAGCACCCAATGCCTCCACTCTTCCAAAGGAAAGGACAGAAGGAATCTTCGGACTGGCAGCCCTACTGACCACTTGCTGTAGCGCAACGATCATATGGGAAGCGATCAAAACTGGATCAATCAATGTCTCGGGCATGGCAGCATGACCTCCTTTGCCTTTTACCGTCACGTAAATTTCATCAGCACTGGCCATATAGATTCCAGGTCGGAAGCCGACCTTGCCCACTTCAATAAAGGGCATCACGTGCTGACCAATAATTCCGTTTGGTCGTGGATTTTCAAGCACTTTATCAGCGATCATCAACGAAGCGCCACCAGGGGCCACTTCTTCACCTGGTTGAAAAATCAGTTTGATAGTACCTTCAAATTGCTCTTTTACCTCATTAAGAATTTTGGCCGCGCCAAGGAGGGATGCGGTATGGGCATCGTGGCCACAGGCATGCATTACTCCGGGATTCTGGGATTTGTAGGTAACGTCATTTGCCTCAATGATCGGCAAGGCATCCATATCCGCCCTAAGAGCTACTACGCGCTTACCCGGATTTTTGCCTTCAATCAAAGCCGCCCAACCTGTATCTGCCTTCGATTCAATAGTAGTAATTCCAATCTCCTGAAGTTTCTGTTTAACAAACGTTGAGGTGCGGTACTCTTGGAAAGAAAGTTCAGGGTTAGCATGGAGATGGCGACGATTTGCAATTACTTCTTCTTTATAGGCCTTCGCCAGAGATTTAATTTTGTCCTTCAGCATCTTCTTGATTGAGTTCATTTAGGGTCTTAAATTCTCCCCGTTGAAAGCGATCTTGGATTATCCGCGCTGTAGGGAATTGTGTTTTTAGCTCAGCAAAGCTTTTTTGAGCTTCTATTTTGTGCACAAATTTTCCAACTTTTACCAAATACCTAGGCTGTTGATATTGCATTTCAGGAGTGAGGTCAGAAAAATTTGCAACAATGTCATCGCGTGTCGTAAATGCCTTATTTCTATCTACGCCAGAATAAACCAATACTGAGTATCCGCTGAAATAGGGCTCAGCTTTATTCCTGCTTACTAAACTAGCCTGCACTTGGTCCAATTGCTCATCTATCGCCTCAGTAGATTCCGAAGATCCATCGGATGATTTGGCCATCTGTGCACGATAATCTGGGTATAACGGCAATGAAGGGCCCAGATTTTCTTGATAATTCGCATAGCCGGATGCGGTACTCGATGCTTTTCCTGTTGATTTGCAACTCGCAAATACCAATACCAATCCTAAAATCCAGAAAATTCTCATGCTTCCTTAATTATCGATGATTACACACTTACCTTCCTGCACATCCTGTTCCACACTTTTATATTTTACATCTGATTTGGTGGTACCATTGGTGTATTGAACAGAAACTTTATCATTTCTTCCGTAAACCTTATCTGATTTCCGGGGAGCCACTACTTGAGGAGCTGGTCTTCCGGCATTGGAAGCAGCAACAGCAGCACGGTTGGCACCAGGATTCAGTGTACTTCCGGCATCAGCTTTAGAAGCTTGTACATGCGGCTCCGAGGTCCGTTGGGGAGCAGCAGCATGGACCTGATTGGGATCTTGCTTAGGCAAATCTGCCCGTGTCAAGAAAGAGGTCATGTCCTCATTCAGTTTACCAATAAAGCGCTTAAACATCTCAAATGCCTCAAACTTATAGATCAAAAGAGGGTCTTTTTGCTCATAAACGGCATTTTGTACCGACTGCTTCAGATCATCCATGTCTCTTAGGTGCTCTTTCCAGTTCTGATCTATGATGGCAAGTGATACATTTTTCTCAATTGCTCTGACCAGTTCTCTACCTTCAGAATTAACTGTATTCTCCAGGTTCACTACCACTCCGATTTGCTTGATTCCATCAGAAATCGGCACCATGATATCCTTCACCGTAGCCCCCCTTTCTTCCTGTACCCGCTTGAAAATCGGAAGCGCAGTGCTCATCATCACTTCATTTTTCTTTTGATAGGTTTCAAAAGCAATAGTGTAGAGCTCCTGGGTCAATTGAGCTGCATCTTTAGCTTTCAAATCATTTTCAGACACATTGTGATCGACTCCAAGTGTAGTGAACACATTCATTCTGAAATCTTCTGGATCAGTGTGGGATTTACCCAAATCTACCAGTCCTTCACATACATCATAAAGAATGTTCAAAATATCCAGCTCCAGCCTTTCACCTTTCAGTGCGTTTCTTCTTCTTTTATAGACTACTTCACGCTGTGAGTTCATCACATCATCGTATTCAAGTAGTCTCTTTCTGGTACCAAAGTTATTTTCCTCCACCTTACGTTGAGCCCGCTCGATAGACTTAGAAATCATGCTATGCTGGATCACTTCGCCTTCTTCCAGACCCATTCTATCCATCAGCTTAGCGATACGGTCAGAACCGAACAGTCGCATTAAGCTGTCTTCCAGGGACACAAAGAACTGGGAAGAACCCACATCACCCTGTCGGCCAGATCGACCACGAAGCTGCCTATCGACACGGCGGGATTCATGACGCTCTGTACCGATGATGGCCAAACCTCCTGCTTTTTTTGCTTCTGGGGAAAGCTTAATATCGGTACCACGACCAGCCATGTTCGTTGCAATTGTTACCGTGCCTGCTTGACCCGCAATTGCCACTACATCAGCTTCCTTAGCATGCTGCTTCGCATTCAGTACTTGATGAGGAATTTTCTTCAAGGTCAGCATTCTGCTCAGAACTTCAGAGATTTCCACCGAAGTCGTACCCACTAAAACGGGTCTGCCCGCAGCGACTAACTCATTGATTTCATCACCAACTGCATTGAACTTCTCGCGGACAGTTTTATAAACTTTATCATCTCGGTCAGCTCTGATAATTGGCTTATTAGTAGGAATAACAACCACATCCAATTTGTAGATTTCCCAGAATTCACCTGCTTCAGTTTCAGCTGTACCGGTCATGCCAGCCAGTTTGTGATACATTCTAAAGTAGTTCTGAAGGGTAATCGTAGCGTAAGTTTGCGTAGCATCTTCCACCTTCACATTTTCCTTCGCCTCAATCGCCTGGTGTAATCCGTCCGAATAGCGGCGTCCTTCCATCACACGCCCTGTCTGTTCGTCTACAATCTTCACTTTGCCATCCACCAAAATATATTCGGTATCCCGCTCAAACATACAATATGCTTTGAGCAATTGGTTGACCGTGTGAATCCGTTGCGCTTTGACACTGTAATCCTTGATTGCTTCCTCTTTGCGGACAAGCTTTTCTGTATCAGAAATGCCTTGGGTTTTTTCTAAATCAGCTATCAAGACTCCGATATCGGGAAGGATGAAAAACTCCGAATTTTCATTCTTAGTAGTCATTGTCTCTATACCGCGATCGGTCAGATCGACTACATTGGTTTTTTCATCAATGGTAAACAAAAGCGGCTCATCCGCTTCCGGCATTTGACGCTTATTATCTTGCAAATAATAATTCTCTGTCTTCTGAAGAATCACACGGATCCCCGGCTCAGAAAGGTATTTAATCAATGGCTTATACTTCGGCATTCCACGGAAAGCACGGAATAGCGCCAATCCACCTTCTTTATCATTACCATCAGCAATCATTTTCTTAGCTGAGCTCAAGAAACCTTGAACCAGCTTGCGTTGCTCATCTACTAGTGTAGAGACCCTAGGCTTCATGTCATCAAATTCATGCACATCCCCTTTTGGAACCGGTCCAGAGATAATCAATGGCGTTCTAGCATCATCAATCAACACCGAATCGACCTCATCAATCATTGCAAAGTGATGCTTACCCTGAACTAAGTCTCCCGCCTCACGGGCCATGTTATCTCTTAAGTAATCAAAGCCAAACTCGTTATTGGTGCCATATACGATATCAGACCTATAGGCTTTCTTACGTCCTGCTGAGTTGGGAGTATAGTTATCTATACAATCCACCGTCAGCCCGTGGAATTCAAAAAGTGGTGCATTCCACTCCGAATCACGCTTGGCCAGGTAATCATTCACAGTCACGATATGGACTCCCCGCCCAGCCAGCGCATTAAGATAGGCTGGAAGGGTGGAAACCAATGTTTTACCTTCTCCTGTCGCCATTTCGGCAATTTTACCTTTATGAAGGACCATACCGCCTATCAACTGCACGTCGTAGTGAACCATGTCCCAAACTACTTCAGTCCCTGCAGCCATCCATTTGTTATGCCAGATGGCATCATCGCCTTGGATCTCTACATGTGGCCTATTTGCAGAGAGCTCACGATCACGGTCAGTTGCCTGTACGGCTAACTTTCCATTCTCTTTGAAGCGTCTTGCCGTCTCTTTTACTACTGCAAATGCCTTTGGCAAAACTTTCTCCAAGACTACTTCCAAGGCTTCATTACGGTCCTTTTCTATCTGGTCTATCTGATTGAAAAGCTGATCCTTTTCATGAATAGCTTTTATTGGTAACTCGTCTACCTTTGATCTGATGGTACTGATCTTATCATCAAATTCCTTCAGATGAGTGTTGATTTCTACCTTGATTTCTTCAGTTTTAGCTCGCAATTGATCATCGCTGAGACTCTTTAATCCAGAAAAAACCTCATTGATCTGTGTGACGATAGGAAGAAGTTCTTTTATATCTCTATCGGACTTGGTTCCAAATACTTTTGCAAGTCCTTTTGCTATAATATCTAACATGCTAGCTTTTTGTGATTCTCTAATAGGGCTTTAAAATTAAGTCCTTTTTGTTACAATTGATAATTAAACCAATCCATTGGAGCAGAATACCAATGCCCGGTTATACGGTTATTTTTCCAGAATATACTTGTTCTGCAGGACCAATCAGCCATACTTCCTTATAGCCATTATTTCCGACAGCTTGAAATTTCACTGATAACTGCCCCCCAAGGGTCTGGATTTTAACAGTCGCTTTTTCTTGATCTTTGCCAAAGGCAATTGCAGCTGCCGTCACCCCTGTGCCGCAGGAGAGTGTTTCATCCTCTACTCCCCGCTCATAGGTCCGGACGTATATTTCATCGTCACCGACTTTTTCCACAAAATTGACATTCGTACCGGAGGGAGCATATTCCTGATCGTATCTTACTTTCTTGCCTTCCGCGAAAATGGGGTAATCCTGTATATTATCTACAAATCGAATATGATGAGGTGAGCCTGTGTTGACAAAATAATCTTCATTTTTAGTCTCTACTCGGTCCACATCCCCCATTTTCAATTGCACTACATCACTCCCGATGATCGCTTCATGAGCTCCATCTATGGCCAGAAAGTTAGTTTCTGTCTTTACTATTCCAAGAAAAGCTGAAAATGCTACAGCACAGCGAGCGCCATTTCCACACATACTTTGACTTCCGTCGGCATTGAAATAAATCATTTCGAAGTCGAATTCTTTGTGATCTCTGATCAAAATCAATCCATCTGCGCCCACGCCGAACTTTCGGTCGCACAGCTTACTGACTAGACTTAAATCCTTTTCATCAAACTTTAGCTCCCGATCATCGATCATGACGAAGTCATTGCCTGTGCCCTGATATTTATAAAATGAGATTTCCATGTTTTATTCATGATGCGCTTGGACAAAAACCCATCCAAGCGAATGTTGCGGGACAAACTTAAGCAACTTGTCACAAATTCAGACTTATTGTCTGATTCTCAATTTAAAATCCGTCAGATAATTCTGTTTTAGCAATATCCTCAACCAAACTGAAAGGTTCATAAGGCTGACTCATCTAAAATGAAATTTCCTCTTTCGAAAACATCTCAATTCCGTCCTTTAAAGCAACACCTTGCCAATAATTTCTACAAGGATTTGTTTACCTGCGTCTAAATCTGAAAATCTAGGGACGTGTGAAAAACCATTCTCATTAGTTGCTGAATAAGCCATGATCTGACAACAATAATCTCGTTAAAAAAAGAACTTAAAAAGTGAAATCTATAGGAATTATTTGATCTATTTTTCTTCTAGTCAACTACTTATAAACAAATTGAAAACTCAGTAAGTGTCTGTTTTTCTTATCAGGCAAGGGATAATTGTGCCCGTTTAGATTTTTATGAAAATGTTTCTTTCTATCCGCTTCAATCTATCAATGGATGGAGAAAAGTTTCGAAATGGCATTTGTGTTGAAAAGGCATCAGGAACCAAAATGTTAAAAACTTATGAAATTGAATCTTGGAAAAATAGCCTTTGCTGCACTGGTCATCCCGGCAGGTTTGGGACTATTCTCTTGCGAATCAGAAGATGAAAACCCGATTTCAGAATCTGAAACCCAGGCTTCATTGAAAGCCACAGCTGCACACCCTAATTCAGATTCTTCAGAAAGCGGAAGGTTTACACTCAGTGGGTTTACTGTGAATGAATTTATGGTAGGGACTCAAAATGTAGAAATGAAGTATTATACTTCCGCAGACTTAGTGACAGGAATTGATTTAGGCGGGATACAGCTTAAAACCGCCTTAAACGCAGAATTACAAAGCTCTTCCTCACAGGAAAAAACCCTTACATTGCTATCCAATGGAGAAACTAAAATTTCTTTGGTAGGTGAAGGAAGTACACCAAAAGGAAATTACAAAGAAGTGTCTTTTTCACTTTATAAAGCTCAAAGCAGTGAGGATCCGATGTATCAGAAATCTTTGTTCATCACTGGAGAAATCAATGGCAAGTCAACTCAGTTTTGGACTGAAACCGAAAAGGTGATAGAAGCTACGGCAGAATCTGAATCAGGAATTGAGGTAGAAAACAATACAGAATTACTACTCTCTTTTGAAATGGAAAAGCTTTTCGCAGATGTTGATTTTAGCACCGCCACAGATGCCAATAATGATGGTAAAATTGAAATCAGTCCAAACAGCCCAGATGGAAATTCAGAAATTTTAGTCCAGATAGAAGCTAATATTGAAAACTCCGTAGTGCTGAAAAAACGATAAGCCAGATTAGATTATTCTTCAAAAAGACCGGTAAATCCGGTCTTTTTGATTTATTTCAGGCTTTCATTTATTCAAAAATTATGCAAGATCCTAAGTCACTTACTTCAGTCGCTTTATTTCACGAAACATTCAAACATCCCGTTTTACCTTCCCCCATTATTCCGGACAAAGTAAGATGTGATTTGCGCGTCTCCCTTTTAGCTGAGGAGCTGAAAGAATTCCAAGAAGCTATTGCAAATAATGACCTGGTAGAAGTGGCGGATGCCCTCTGCGATTTACAATATGTACTTTCTGGGGCAATTTTAGAATTTGGCCTGGGAGAAAAATTCAAAACACTTTTCGACGAAGTGCAGCGCTCAAATATGAGCAAAGCCTGTAAAACCGAAGATGAGGCCAAAGCAACAGTAGCTCATTACAACGCAAAGGGCACAGAATGCTTCTACGAAAAAGAGGGTGAGTTGTATTTGGTCTTCAGGGAAGGGGACAGAAAAACATTGAAATCCGTAGCCTATTCACCTGCAGATCTAGAAGGGATCATCAAATCATAAAATAACCCCAAGAGGAGCGTTTCAAGTGTTTTCCTTGATAATTCTTCAGTTGTAGCGGATTCATGGCTATTATAGAGTGGAATATCCAATCTGGGCCGGCATTAAAGCCGGCCTTTTCCTATTGCCAGCACAGCCAAAATCCCTTACTTTTCACCATAGCATCGAATAACGTTCGATCAAACGAAATAATCTAAAAGCCACCTGATTAAAAAGGGAACTTTCTGCGAGGTCTATCACCCAAACCGAAGGTATCCTGGCACAATCGTGCGCGCCTGGTGCCTTGACGATAGCGGGCTTGGTTGCTTATGGATAGAAATGCTTCGTGCCAAAAGATTCTTCGTTTGTATTTGAAATCCGGAATTTTTGTACTACCATTTTCTACTATCATAGTATTAGTAATACGCTTTATTATTAATTAAGTACTCTTATGGTATCGTTTATTTCTCCAAATAAAGCCCAGCAAAAAATCGCTGACAGCGTCCGAAAATGACGTATTATGATGGAACTGACACAAGAAGGGTTAGCCGAGCAGTCAGGGGTTGCTCTTGCGACCTTGCGAAAGTTTGAGCAAAAGGGGCACATCTCCCTGGAATCCTTTTTAAAGCTGCTGTGGATTGTCGGTGGATTGGAAGAACTTCTTCATTCTCTAAATCCTCCAAAGCCGAATTTCACATCAATCGACGAAGTGTTAAAAGACGGTGGCCGTAGGGAGCGAAAAAGAGGTCGTAAGAAATGACTAAGCTTGTCACAGAAGTTAAGGCCGGAGCTATGCGGACTACATTGATTCTCTGTATCTTGAGTGAATTCAAAAGATTTAGTTAGAGGATCGAGAGTAGCGTTCAGCTTTGTCCGAAAGGTCGCATTCCTACACTAATGCGGTGAATAGAACCAATATTCACCGCATTTTTTGCAAGATTTATATTGACGGTGCGGTGAAAACCTGGTATATTTACCGTAAATTATGCGGTGAATAATGTATGTCTACCAACAAAAAACATGGCCGGACTTCTCTTGGGATGTAAGTAAACTTGCTTCACTATTGGCATCTGTACGCCACAAGCAGGGAAAACTCACAGGGCGAATGATTAGCCTTGGTTTTGATCTTCAAGAAGAAGCTATGCTGCAAACGATTACACAAGACGTGCTTAAGACAAGTGAAATCGAAGGCGAACATCTCAATGTTGATCAGGTTCGTTCATCTGTCGCTCGAAAATTGGGCATGGATATCGGTGGATCAATTCCAGCTGATCGCCATGTGGAAGGGGTAGTTGATATGCTTTTGGATGCCACTCAGAATTACGAGAGATCCCTAGATGACGAACGTTTATTTGGTTGGCATGCTGCAATGTTTCCAACAGGGAGAAGTGGCATGCATAAAATTACCGTTGGGTCATGGAGAACACCAGAAACAGGTGCTATGCAAGTCGTTTCCGGTGCCATGGGAAAAGAGAGAGTGCATTTTGAAGCTCCTCAATCAGAAATCGTTGCTCAAGAAATGGAAGCGTTTTTCGACTGGTTCAATTCTGAAGCAGATATAGATCCCGTACTAAAAGCGGCCATCGCTCATTTGTGGTTTGTAACTATTCACCCGTTCGATGATGGAAATGGGCGTATAGCACGAGCAGTAAGTGATTTGCAGTTAGCGCGATCCGATGAAAGCAAACAGCGCTTTTACAGTATGTCTGCTCAGATCCAAAAAGAAAGAAAACAGTATTATGAGATTTTGGAAAAAACTCAAAAAGGAGATCTTGATATCACCAAATGGTTACTTTGGTTCCTATCTTGTCTTGAGCGAGCGTTAGTCCAGGCAGAAGAAACGCTAAACTCCGTTCTCAATAAGGCGAATTACTGGAATTTCTTGAATACCAAATCACTCAATGAACGTCAGAAGCTGATGATGAACAAACTTCTGGATGGATTTGACGGGAAACTCAATACTTCGAAATGGGCAAAAATCACCAAAGTTTCTACAGACACCGCGCTAAGGGATATTCAAAATCTTGAAGAGCAGGGAGTGCTTGCAAAACAACTAGGTGGTGGCAGAAGTACTAGCTATGAATTAGTACAGCTATGAAAAAGGTAACAAAAAATACTTTTGAACAAATTTTTGTTACTACTTTTTCGTCATCGCCAATAAAATTGAATGTAATTTCACCTTCGCTTCGACTATTTGTATCTGGATTGGCTTGCGCCCTAGAAACTTTTCCAACATAACTTCCTTGAATGCCTTCGTCAAGCGTTTTCAGTCTAGAAAGTATTGATTCCATAGGGATATTGTGCCCGTGATTCCAAAAAAAAAGCTCCCCTTTTGAGGAAGCTCTAAATTGCTGATTATCAGCTGTACCAGGAGCGGGAATCGAACCCGCACGGCCTTACGGCCACAAGATTTTAAGTCTTGCGTGTCTACCTATTCCACCATCCCGGCTTCACTTGGTCATTCCCAAGCTACTGTTTCCGTGAAACAAGAAAGCCCTTGAATCAAGGGCTTTTTGAGCGGGAGACGAGATTCGAACTCGCGACCCCGACCTTGGCAAGGTCGTGCTCTACCAGCTGAGCTACTCTCGCGTCATGTAAACCGGAACGTGATCCAGTTGAATTGTGGATGCAAAGGTAAGCACCAGAAATAAAATCACAAACATTACTTCGTTATTTTTTAGTGATTCCCTTCTTTAATCATACTTATCATTGATATTCAAGGGAATATCAAAAAGGATAGGTTGATAATATTTTCACCATTTCACCCACATTTTTAGCTTTGAGCTTCTTTAGAATGTTTTTACGGTGTGTAGCCACTGTATTTACAGAAATATTCAAACGCTCAGCTATTTCCTTGGACTCTTTCCCCTCTAAAATCAAGGTTACGATTACTTTCTCTTTTTTTGTCAGAGAGACTGTTCTACTATGTGGAGAATTCTTACTAACAAATATCCGCGTGCCGTCCTCTTTTTGGTAGGAGTAATTCCAATCGTAACTTGAGGTCTTAGGAGGAGTATAAAGCTGCATTATGATATGTAAATCCATTGCAAAATTGCCTGCAGAATCAATTAAATAGGGTCTTACTTTTCCGAGCACCCAGGTGACTTTATTGGTTATTCGATGTACCCAACGAGTGGTATATGAAAATTCAAAAGTATGCTTCTCTTCCAAAGTGAGCTGATGGAAACTGTCAAAAACTATTTTTTGGAAGCGAATAAATTCAGGCCTATCCTCTGGATGAGTCAACGCAAAGGTGGTCTCCATCCCTTTCTCACGAAACATGGAAGAAGGGTAACCAGTCAATTCCCCAACATTTCCCGCAAAAAAGGCCAAATTCAAGCTTCTATAGTCATAACACGCAATCGTCAACCCCTCTCTCATTCCAATGTTCTGGCTCAGCTGCTCAAGCTCTTTAATCTTGCTGTTTTTCTCAGGATGCTCTTGGAACTCCTGCTCTTTCCACTCATGAAAAAATTGTGAATACTTATTTTGCTTTCGCAAATCTTTCAACAATACCTTGTCCATAAAAAATCCTTAGTAGTAGCAAAACTCATTTAAGGCATAAAAATGAACTCTTATGCTTCAATTTTCTTTTTGATTTCATGCAATTTCAAAAGTGCTTCTATAGGCGAAATCGCATTAATGTCAATTCCATCGATAAGCTCTTTTGCCTCCTGGAACTTAGGGTCCAACTCGAACATGCTTAACTGATAGTTGTTTTTAGGAATAGCCTTTATCTTTTCCTTTTGCTCAGCGACAGCCTTGTCTTTTTCCAAATGAGACATGATCTCCGCAGCTCTTAAGACGATTGGATTTGGCATACCGGCCATTTGGGCCACATGGATACCAAAACTGTGTTCGCTCCCTCCGGCCTTAAGCTTACGCATAAAAATCACCTTATTGCCAACTTCTTTTACAGAAACATTGAAATTCTTGATTTTCGGAAAATCAGAAGCCAGTTGATTCAATTCATGGTAGTGTGTCGCAAAAAGAGTCTTTGCCCTAAAAGTCGGGTGATTATGCAGGTATTCCACAATAGACCAAGCGATGGAAATACCATCGTAAGTGGATGTACCCCGGCCGATTTCATCCATTAGCACCAAACTACGATCTGATAAATTATTGAGAATACTTGCCGTTTCTGTCATTTCCACCATAAATGTGGATTCTCCTTTGGATAAATTATCTGAGGCGCCTACCCGGGTAAAGACTTTATCGATAATGCCTATTCTGGCAAAGGATGCCGGCACAAAGCTTCCCATTTGCGCCATTAGCACTGTCAGAGCCGTCTGACGCAGTAGAGCAGACTTACCAGCCATATTGGGGCCTGTAATAATCATGATCTGCTGCGAATCATGATCCAGGTAAATATCATTCGGCACATAATTCTCTCCCGGAGGTAATTGCCTCTCTATCACTGGATGTCGGCCGTCTTTAATTTCAAGGGTTTCTGTCTCTGAGATTTTTGGCCGGGAATAGCCATTGGAAAGAGCAACTTGAGCAAAAGAAAGTAATACATCCAACGTACCAAGAACCCTGGCATTCTGTTGGATTTGAGTGACAAACTGAGCCGTTTCCTGGACAAGGGCCAGAAAAAACCGTAGCTCAATGGCAATCATCTTATCTTCAGCATTTAAGATTTTGTCCTCGTATTCTTTTAGCTCAGGAGTGATATACCGCTCAGCGTTTACAAGTGTTTGCTTTCGGATCCATTCTGCAGGCACCTTATCCTTGTGCGAATGTGTCACTTCAAGATAGTATCCGAATACTTTATTAAATGCGATTTTGAGCGAGGTAATTCCTGTTTTTTGAACTTCGCGCTGTTGGATCTGTACCAAAAAATCCTTGCCTGTATTCGCCAAACCGCGGTATTCGTCCAATTCAGTATCGACTCCATCATTGATAATTCCTCCCTGATGTGTCAGCATAGGAGCATCCTCTTTCAGCTCCTTATCTATTTTCTCCAACAAAAGCTCACAGGGATACAACTGGTCGGAGAGTCTTTGCAGCGTAGGGTTCTTCTGATTTTTGAGGAGTTCCTTGATCGGAAGCGTATTCTTCAGTGCCCGTTTGATTTGGTTTATTTCACGTGGATTTGCCCGGCCTACCACTACTTTCGAAATCAGCCGCTCCAGGTCCCCAATGTGCTTGAGCGGATCAGTTATTTCTTCAATCAGGCCTGAATTCTGGTAGAAAAAGTCTACAACATTCAAACGCTCTTCTATGGTTGTTTTCTCCTTCAGTGGTAGAACCATCCACTTTTTCATCATACGTGAACCCATAGGAGTGACTGTCTGATCTAATATATTGATCAGAGGAACCCCACCTTCGTGCTGTGGAAATACCAATTCCAGATTTCTGATGGTGAATTTGTCCAACCACACATATTTCTCCTCGGCAATCCGTGAAATAGAAGAAATATGCTGGATTTCTTTATGTTCAGTTTCTTCCAAATAATAAAGAATGGCGCCTGCGGCAATTATCCCTGATTCAATTTCTTCTATGCCAAAACCCTTTAGATTTGCCGTACCAAAATGTGTTTTGAGCTTTTCGTAAGTGAAATCATATTGATAAACCCAGTCTTCACAGTGAAAGGTGATAAAATCATTTTTGAGCATCTCAGCAGCTGGCTTTTTAGCTGCCTTGGAAAAAATGATCTCTGCCGGAGCAAAGCTTTGGATCAGCTTTTCGAGATAGGATGCAGTACCTTCTGCACACATAAATTCACCGGTGGAAAGATCTAAAAAAGCAATTCCGTGTTTCTCTTTGCCAAAAGAAATAGAGGCTAGGTAATTGTTTTTCTTGGTATCCAAAACCTGATCATTGAACGAAAGCCCAGGAGTCACCAGTTCTGTCACGCCTCGTTTCACAATGCCTTTTACAGACTTAGGATCTTCGAGCTGATCGCAGATTGCAACACGATTTCCAGCTCTCACCAATTTTGGCAAATAAGTATCCAAAGAATGGTGGGGAAAACCGGCCAATTCGATATGAGACGCTGAGCCATTCGCTCTTTTGGTCAAGACGATATCCAGAATCTTACTGGCCCGCACAGCGTCCTCCCCAAACGTTTCATAGAAATCGCCTACTCGAAAAAGCAATAAAGCACCAGGATGTTTAGCTTTGATTGCATTATACTGCTTCATTAAGGGCGTTTCTTTTCCGTCTTTTGACTTACTCATGGAGGTATGCTTACTTTTATACTAATTTTGGGAAGGGTATTCAATGGGAATATCCCCGAAAATAAGCCATTCACAAAGCAGAACAAAAAAGGATGAAAAAATTAAGCATGGAGGAGCTGGAAAGAGTCTCTGTTGAAGAGTTTAAAAAAATGGATAAGTCTCCCATTATACTCGTTCTGGATAACGTCCGAAGCTTGAATAACGTAGGTTCTGCATTTCGCACGGGAGATGCTTTCGGTGTAGAAAAAATTTACCTCTGCGGAATTACTGGCACTCCCCCTCATCGGGATATTCAGAAAACTGCCTTAGGAGCAACTGAATCCGTAGAATGGGAATATTGCCTGAATACCATGCAAGCTTTGAAAAAATTGAAAGCAATAGGCTATCAGGTCTGTGCGTTGGAGCAGGTAGATCGCTCCATGATGCTGAATGATTTTATTCCTGAAAAAGGAAAAAAATACGCTCTGGTGTTCGGAAATGAGGTTTTTGGAGTAGAAGAAGAAGTGCTCAATGCCTGCGATGCAGTATTGGAAATCCCGCAACTGGGCACTAAGCATTCCTTAAATATCTCCGTATCGCTGGGAATAGCTGTTTGGGATCTGATGGTGAAAACGGAGCAATTCTAATTCTTACTGAAGCGGTACCGGATACCAAAGGACCCCCGAAATAAAGAATCATCTTCAAATCCAAGAATTGGTGCCCCTTCTATATGAAAACCAAAATCCTTTTGCTCAAAAGGGTAGATATTCAAACCTACTGGAACTACAATCCCGTCAAAACTTCCGACTCTTAAACCTGCTCCACCATAGAACTCAAACCGATCTGTCTTTTTGAATATATAATTGGCGACAAGTTCGGCGGATAAATCCTCTAAGTAAGTATCAGTTCCCAATCGGAATTCAGGAATAAAGCGCTCACCAAATTGGTAATTCACCCCAATGAAAGGAAGATTGCTGTGGTGAAATGTGATGGTGGTCTGTGAAAAAGCAGAGACAGAAAATAAACCGAATAAGGAGATCAGTAAGAATTTTTTCATTTGTGTAGAATTAAGTTTAGTAAAAATTCAAAACCCAAGCTCACTTAGCTTAATATGGGTTTTAATCATATTGGAGCTGGCTTTTGCAACAAGCTTACCTGAATCTTTAGTGATTACGGATTCCCAATGATTTAGGTTTGCTCCAGACCGAACTAATTTTGCTGAAACTTCCAATTTCTCCCCAATCTGCGCAGAGGATAAGTAATCGACATTCAGGTTGATACTAGTCATTAAAAATTCCGATCCTACCACAAAATTTCCCATTCCGATCACATCGTCCATCATCAATGAAGCTACTCCACCATGCAGGATTCTGGCAGGGTTGCACATCTCATAAGTGACCGTATAGGATACTTTTATCCATCCCATGTTAATCTCCAGAAGTGTTCCTCCAAGCCAGTTTCCTGCCCTAGAGGGTGTTTTATCTAGCTTCTGGCCAATCAACTTCTTAAATTGCTCCAACTGCGGATTATGGTTTTCCATAGGATTATTCTTGTTCATTTATCAATCTAAAATAGTCTTCTAATAAAGTTTTTAAGGCTTTCTTTTCTTTTGGTTTTGACCAGATAGACTTCCAGGTTGCTCCATCTTTAATTTCAAAATCCGCATCCTTTTCTATCCAAGGGCGGAGCTGTCTAACATACGCAAGAAGTTCAGAATTATTCCCGTTTTCAAGCCGAAATTCTGCTTGCTTCCCCTCTGTAAAAACACGGATTTCCAGTGGCCATTCCACATTTGTTGCTTCTAAATACAGATAAGCTTCGTCTTTTACCGAGTTGAGTACTATGACCAGATCCAACAATGGTTTAGTCTGGGAGATTTCTCTATTTCCATGACGAAACAGGAGCATTCCTGCATCGGATCTACCTTCCCTATCATATCTGATAGCACGCACATTCAAAAAATATAAACGACTGGATGATGTCATTCGGAAAGTCAAATCCTCACCCGTATTATTTGCTCGCCTAGTATTAAAAAAAGATAGAAGCAAGACGAGCAGAATTGATGCTAGGCCAAAAATTTTGAGAATTTTGAGCAGTTCTGGAGATAATATATCGTTTGTTTTTTGCCTATTAGGCATGGAAAAGCTACTTAAGACTTCAAATCAGTTTCAATGGACATACGAGCCTGCGTTAATATCGATGCTGGCTCCGGTAGCATGATCGGCTAATCCAGAACACAATAATGTCACCATAGGTGCAATATCTTCAGGTTTTGTCAGCTCATTCAGCGCAATGTCGTTGAGAGCAAACTTCTCTCCGTATTTAGACAGGATTTCCTCAGCCATATCTGTCCGTGTAAAACCCGGAGCAATCAAGAAGGCCTTGATTCCCTGTTTGCCATAGTGCCTGGCAATAGATCTTGTCAAACTGATAATAGCACCTTTGGAAGCCGCATAAGCTAAGTAATCTGTTGTATCACCCCGAAAACCTGCCCTGGAAGATATATTAACGATTCGACCATTTTGATGTATCAGTGCATGTTCGACAAAATCCTTACAGAGAATTGCCAGAGCGGTGGTATTTACTTGAAGCGTTTCCTGCCAGATCATCACCCATTCTTTTGTCGGCAGGGTATCTGAAGCTGATCGTGCTATTCCTGCATTGTTGATCAGTGCTGAAATTGGTCCGTATTTCTTAACCAGTTTTGGTATAAAGCCTATGACTTGATTTACGTCAGAAAGATCACAGGATTCTGTATAAGCAGGATTCTCAAGTTCATTCAAGAGCTTTTCTGCTTCAGCTGCATTCGTGTTATAATGAATAATTACTTCAGCCCCTGATTCCGAAAGTTGCCTGGCAATAGCCCTGCCTATACCTCGTGAAGCCCCTGTAACGAGTATTCGTTGATTTTTGAGGGAAATGTTCATGCCATGAAACTATCACTTTTCCATTCTTAAGCTATTCAAATCTTTTATAAATGCAGCAGGAGCGACCATTTTTCCAGAAGTCACCAAATGAATATGATCTGAGAAATACTTTGGTTCATTGAGCAGTCTCGAGTGATTGAACACCTGGTAGGGAGCTTCTGCCTCCACAGTGATATCGTCACGCACATATAGTGCGATGTAAATAATGAGCTTGCTCCGGTTTGCTTCTGTCAGTTCTTTAATCTCCTGAAGCACTGGGTTGCTTAAGGAAAACACCAAGCTCAATAGCGTTGAAAAGCATACTACTAGAAATATCGGTTTAGTAGTTCAAACTTACCACTTTTCACGAATGATCAGATGCTGGATTTGTGCCAAATGATGCATGGAATGCCAATGATACATCAAAGTCACCTCGGATAGTGGCACAGTTGTTTGGTTTTCCGGGTGGAAATAGGTTCGTTGATAATCTGATGAGGTCATGCTTTCCAGTATAACTGCCCACTTTAGATGTATTCCCTTTATTAATGTAAGGGCAGTATCAGTTGGACCCGAATAATCAGGCAGTCTAGCCCAAGAAGTTTCATCGTAAGGTTTGATGGTGGGATTATGTTCGGTCAGAGCCAGTTTGAAGCGTATCAATGCATTCATATGACTGTCGGAAAGGTGATGGACTACCTGCCTTACAGTCCAGCCTCCCGGACGGTAATGCGCGTTCCACTGCTTCTCCGTGAGCTTATTAACCGTATCTTCCAAATACTGCGGAAATAAACGCAGATAATCGATCGCTTCTTTGAGATGTTGGTCTGAAATATTTTCAGGCTTCAGGAATTTGCCTATCGGATACTTCAATAATTCTATATCAATCATAACTAATGTTTATCCCCAGCTGCAATAATAACCAAATCTACATTTTTTGCTCCATTAGCCAAAAGCACACACGCGCACACAAAGACGCCAGTCCTCTTTACATCATCAAGGAAGAGAATTACTGTATTGGCGATCTTCACATACTTTTTCCTAGAATACAGTTGCTCCAGCCTGGATTTTTGGGATTGTGTTACTGTAAAATTTTTACATTTCAATCCATATCCAGCTTCAAGAATACCCCCCTAAGCCCAAGTCCAAACTGCTCACTCAGATTTTAGCCTCAAAGGTTTTGCTTCAGCAGATGCAACGCTACAGAAACAATACCATCCCTGTGCTTTCCGTACCTATTTCACCAAGGATTTTGCCTTATAAAGCCCTTGATTACTGAGCAAATTATTGCCTATTCCTATAGTTTGGATGATGAAGATGTTATTGGCAATTTACACTATTGATAAATTACAACTAAGCCATTACCAAGCCCACTGTGCTTAAGGCATCTACCTTATCACTTAGTTTATTATCAGTCTGCCTTAACTGATAGCTAGTGATAGGAAGAGCGCCTTTACCTATACAAGAGCCTTTTCTCATGGTTATGGAGAGATGTCCTCCACACAAACGTTTGTAAGGAACTATCAAATCCAAAAAAACTTCTTCAAAAAATAAACGCTTTGTGAAAAAGGCATGTTCCTATCTGCCAAGGGCAAATAGTGGTATATTTGCTACTTAATTCTTTCCTAAACAGTTAAGTTAATGAATCTCATAGAGGAATTCAATGCCTACCGTAGCCAAATGAACGAGAAGATCTTGGCTGAAGACAATAAGGTAATCAAGCGTATATTTAATCTTGATACAAATGCATTTGCTGAAGGGTCTATAGATATCAAGTCCAAGGAAATGATCGGGCTAGCTTGTTCCATGGTATTAAGGTGTGACGACTGTGTCAAGTATCATTTAGGAAAATGCTATGAAGCAGGCTTGACTAAAGAACAACTATTTGAAGTATTTTCAATAGCTACATTGATAGGGGGGACAATAGTGATTCCACATTTGAGAAGAGCGACGGAATACTTAGAAACACTTGAAAATCAGTAAGTTATAATGTTCAAGCGCGATTTAGAATTAGAAAAACGTTGGTCAAAATTATTAGAAGGTCTCAAGGAAACCATAGGTAAAAAACCTGCGGACCTAAATGGCGTACTGTTTCTTATTGGCGTTCAAGAACTTGGTCAGGGAAATAAGATATTTAGCAAAGAGCAAAAGCAAGACCTGATGCACATTGCAGTTTGTAAGGTTTTGAGCTATGATGGGTTTTATGAACTTGACTATGTTGATCAAGATGGTTGGCCACATTGGAAATTAATAAAGGAGCTACCACATTTTGATCTATTGGATCAAGAGAAGCTTTTAAAGATTCAGGTGCTGGAATATTTTGAAAAGGAATACGAAATAGTAATTGAATAAATTGTGAAAATAGTATCATACAACGTAAACGGCATTCGTGCTGCGATGAATAAGGGTTTTATCGACTGGCTTAAACAAGTGAATCCAGATGTAATTGGTTTACAAGAGGTCAAGGCAACCTTAGATCAAATAGATGTTACTATTTTCCAAGATTTAGGTTACGAAATATATTGGTACCCAGCATTCAAAAAGGGTTATAGTGGCGTTGCTGTTTTGACCAAAATAAAACCAAAGTCTGTAAAACACGGAATGGATTATTCAAAATATGACGATGAAGGCAGGCTTCTTCAAGTAGATTTTGAGGATTTCTCATTTCTCACAGCATATTTTCCTTCAGGTACCACGGGTGACATCCGCCAAACCTTCAAATATGAATTCTTAGACGATATATATGGGTACATCCAGGATTTAAAGAGAACTAATCCAGATTTCATATTGAGTGGGGACTACAATATTTGCCATAAGCCAATCGACATTCATAACCCAAAATCAAATAAGAACACTTCAGGGTTCTTACCGGAAGAGCGGGCCTGGATGGATAAATTTACAGAATCCGGATTTGTGGATAGTTTCAGAAAATTTAATGACAAACCGCATAATTATACCTGGTGGAGTTATAGAGCAAATTCCCGAGCAAAAAATTTAGGCTGGAGGATTGATTACCATATGGCGACCAGTTCTATGGAAGAACGTCTAAAAAGTTCAACCATATTAGCAGATGCCAAGCATTCCGATCACTGTCCAATATTAATAGAAGTAGAATAAAAGTAGATACTACTCATTGAACAACTTATGATGAAAAGCATAAAAATTTCTATTCCCTCTCTCCTTGAGAATATAAAAATAATTGAAAGTTTCATCGACAATGCTCGTGAAAAATTTGAGATCAATGATGATATCTATGGGAATATTATGATTTCGGTAACTGAGTGCATTAGTAACGCAATCATACATGGAAATCAAGGAGATAAAAATAAGCTAGTTCACCTAGAATTAACGATTGAAGAAGACCTGCTTCTATTCACTATTCAGGACGAAGGAGATGGCTTTGACCACAATGAACTCAAAGACCCCACATCACCGGAAAACATTGAAAAGACAGGAGGCAGGGGAATATTCTTGATAAAGCATCTTTCTGACGATGTAAAATTTGAGGAGAATGGTACAAAGGCAGTTTTATCATTTTACATGAATTAGGCTATGTCTATTAATTTCTTTACCGAAGACGTTTCATTTTCACTGAAAGAAAAGAGAAAAAGGAAAGTCTGGTTAAAGCAGCTTGCAAAAGCTGAAAACCATGAAATTCTAGCGCTCAATTACGTGTTTTGTTCTGATGAATACCTACTCAGCATTAATGTAGAATACCTAGATCATGATGATTATACAGACATTATCACTTTCGATAATTCCGAGAAAAAGGCAACTATAGAAGGAGATGTATTCATTAGTATAGAACGGGTAAAAGAAAACTCAAAAATTCATCGGGTTGACGAGAAAACAGAACTCAGTAGAGTAATCAGCCATGGCCTTTTTCACTTACTAGGATATAAGGATAAATCCAAAGCTGAAGCAGAGTTAATGAGAAGTAAAGAGGATTTTGCAATCAATTTGTTCGAACAGAGTTAAATGTTCCACGTGAAACATGTGCAAATACTTTCACCGAGAACCATGTGTTTCACGTGGAACAGTAAAATAAAAGAATACGATGTTTCCAATATATGATGTCATAGTAGTAGGAGCGGGACATGCAGGATGTGAAGCTGCACATGCAGCAGCAGCCATGGGTTCAAAGGTGTTATTGTGCACAATGAATATGAATACCATAGCTCAAATGTCGTGCAATCCTGCAATGGGTGGTGTAGCAAAAGGGCAAATTGTTAGAGAAATAGATGCTCTAGGAGGTATGTCTGGCATCATCTCAGATAAATCAATGATCCAGTTTAGGATGCTAAATAGGTCCAAAGGCCCGGCTATGTGGTCGCCAAGATCGCAAAATGACCGCATGAAATTTGCTGAAGAGTGGCGATTAGCACTTGAACGCACTCCGAATGTGGATTTTTGGCAAGAAATGATCACAGGGCTACTGGTGAAAAAGGGACAATTGAAAGGGGTAAGAACTGGAATTGGTATAGAAATCCAAGGCAAAAGTGTTGTACTCACCAATGGAACCTTCCTAAATGGTCAAATTCATATCGGTGAAAAGCAATTTGGAGGAGGGCGGACTGGAGAAGCAGCAGCAAAAGGAATTACCGAACAACTGGTAGAACTAGGCTTCGAATCCGGTAGAATGAAAACCGGAACGCCACCAAGGGTAGATGGAAGAAGCCTGGATTATTCTAAAATGGAAGTTCAACATGGTGATGAAACACCAGAGAAATTCAGCTACTCAGATTCAACTTCTTCCCTAAAAGAGCAAAGAACTTGCTGGATTACCTATACAAACAAAGAGGTTCATACAAGTCTAGAAGAAGGGTTTGATAGATCTCCCATGTTCAACGGTAGAATAAAGGGACTTGGTCCAAGATACTGCCCATCAATTGAGGATAAGATTAATCGATTTGCAGAGCGAGAGAGACATCAAATATTCGTTGAACCAGAAGGATGGAATACTGTAGAAATGTACATTAATGGTTTTTCTACTTCACTTCCGGAAGATGTCCAATACAAGGCTTTAAGAAAAATTGCCGGATTTGAGAACGCAAAAATGTTCCGTCCAGGCTATGCTATCGAATACGACTTTTTCCCCCCCACACAATTGAAGCTCTCCCTTGAGACACAATTGATGGAAAACCTGTACTTCGCAGGACAGATAAATGGGACCACAGGGTATGAAGAAGCGGCTTCACAAGGATTGGTAGCAGGAATCAATGCCAGTCTAAAAACTCAAGAAAAGGATCCTTTCTTGCTGAAGAGATCCGATGCCTACATAGGGGTGCTCATCGATGACCTAATTAACAAGGGCACCGAAGAGCCCTATAGAATGTTTACATCGAGAGCGGAGTTCAGGCTATTACTCCGTCAGGACAACGCAGACTTGAGATTGACCCAAAAAGGATACGATATAGGCTTAGCCTCGGATGAGCGCTTACAAAAAATGAGTACTAAAAAGGAGCAAACAGCAAAACTTATAAACGACCTTAAACAAAAGAAACTCTCTCCTGAACATATAAATCCTGGCTTGGAGCAATCAGGTTCAGCACTGATTAAAGAAAAAATATCAGTGGAAAAACTACTCAAAAGACCCCAAATCAGCCTTCAACAGATGAAGGGATTTAATCCAGAAATTAGCGAATATTTATCCAACTATTCAAATGAGGTGCTAGAGCAGGCAGAGGTACAAATCAAATACGATAGCTATATTGAAAAAGAACAGCAAATGGTAGAGAAGTTGAGCAGTATGGAAAACTTCAAAATTCCATCGAAATTTGACTATATCTCCATCCCTGCGCTCTCAGCAGAAGGAAAACAAAAACTAAACAAGATAAGGCCTGAAACCATGGGGCAAGCCGCTAGAATAAGTGGAGTAACTCCAGCAGACTTATCTATAATCACTGTTTACCTTGGAAGATAAAATGCTTGAAAAACTTACCAAATGTCCACTTTGCAAGAGTGGACATTTTCTTAATTATCAAGAAATAAAAGATTTTGCAGTAAGCCAGAAGTCATTCCTAATTTGCAATTGTACCAACTGTGGGCTAAAATTTACTAATCCAAGACCAACAGAAGAAACTATTGCACCATACTATGATTTCCCAGAATATTTTTCCCACGACGATAAAGCAAAAAATCTTACTCAATTTATTTATCAAAAAGTTAGAAATTATACTACTTCCCAAAAACTAAAACACTTGACCAGCCTAAAACCGCTTAAAGGTAGTTATTTGGATTACGGCTGCGGGACAGCTGAATTGTTAGCCAAAGCGGAAAACAAGGGATGGAAAGTAACCGGAATAGAGCCAAATGAAAAGGCCAAAAAACTAGCCGAAACAAAAATAGATGGAAAAGTATATCAATCCATTAATGACCTTCCCAAAGAAAGCTCCTTTGATATAATTACCTTATATCACGTGCTAGAGCATATCCATTTACTAAGAAAAACTGTTAAAAAATTACTAAAACACTTAAAATCAGATAGTTACATAGTAATTGCTGTACCAAATCCTGATAGCCCAGACGCAATTAAGTACGGGAAGCAATGGGCGGGATGGGATATACCACGGCATCTGTATCACTTTAATCACCAAGCTATAAAAAGCTTCGAAGAGATTTTTGACCTACAGCTTACAAACGAAATTCCAATGATATTTGATAGTTACTATGTTTCCTTATTATCAGAAGGATACACGTACCCAGACCAATCCACGTTAAAGAAGTATTGGAAGGCAATTGTCTCCGGAAAAAAATCCAACAAAGAAGCGGCTAAATCCGCAGGAAATTACTCAAGTAACTTATTTGTCTTTAAAAAGAAGTGAAACAAACTAACCTAATAATTCTTTTAGTTTTAAGCCTATTAGCTTTTTCATGTGCTAAACAAAGCTCACCCATGGGCGGCCCTAGGGACGAGAATCCTCCGGTAGTAGTGGACATGAGTCCGAAAGATCAAAGTCTAAGTATAAAACCCGAGGAAATTATCATCACTTTTGATGAATACATCAAACTGGACAATGCCACCAAAAACATTCTTATTACACCAAGAATAAATAAGGATAAGGTGATTTTTACTGCTCTTAAGAATACGCTGGTAATAGAGCTCAACCAGGAATTAGAAGATAGCACCACCTATGTATTTAACTTCCAAAAATCAATTCAGGACTTGTCAGAAGGAAATCCAGCGGAAAAGCTAAAGCTTGTTTTTTCAACTGGTCAACAAATAGATAGCCTTACATTCTCAGGTTCCGTCAACACCTATTTCCCGGGAAAGAATGACAAACTTGAAGATGCGATAGTAGGCTTATATCCATTTGATGATACTACAGATGTTTACATCGCTCCTCCATACTATTTGACGCAGGTAGATTCGGCAGGAAAATTTAATATCACCAATATTAAAGCCGGAAAATATCTTGCATATGCCTGGCAGGACGACAACAATAGCTTAAAGGCAGAATATAAATCAGAGGCATTCGATTTCATCAGAGACACTATCATTATCGACCAAAATATAGATGGGGTCCAGTTCAATCTCTCGAAAGGTGACCAAAATCCCATTCGACTACTTAGATCATCTCCTTTAGGATCAAATTACACTATAGTATTAAATAAAATCCCGATAGGAATCTCGCTGGAAAATGAGAAACTGGGCAGGGAAATATTTTATACCCTCGGAGATAAACGAGTCAACCTGTTTTCAGAAAAACCAATAGCTGATAGCTTACCTTTCAAAATCAATCTGAAAGATTCAGTTGGCTACGAAATTGATTCGCTCATATGGGCAAAATTTGAAGAATCTGAAAGAAAACCTGAAAAACTAACCATAACACCCAATTCAGGCAAAAGCTTCTTTCAGACATTACCAATCGAATTAACCTTCAATAAACCATTAAAAAACATACAGTACGATTCGCTCTATATAGCATATGATACAGCATCGGTGATTCACATTACCCCTGATATGCTACGTTTCAAAGATTCATTGAGAAGGGATGTCGTTGAAATAAATCTGGGTATTCCTGATTCAATACCATATGAAACTTTTACCATCAAAGCAGCTGACTCTACTTTTATGGATATTGAAGGGCAATTTAATGAAGAGGTTCTATCAGCTAACTATAAGAAACTCAAACAGGAAACACTCGCAGACGCTATTTCAGGGACTATAGAGGGTGCCCAGGCTCCCTTCATCATCCAACTACTAGATAGCAAAAGCGAGATAAAGAGAGAATTCTACATAGAATCCAACAATGCATTCTCTTTTAAATTACTAGAGGCAGGAAACTATCAAATCAGAGTTATTGAAGATACAAACGGAAACCGTCGCTGGGATCCTGCCAATTATGAAGAAAGACGTTATGCGGAACGGACATTCTACTACATAGATCCAGAGACAGGAAATAAGAATATTACTATAAGAGGGGGATGGACACTGACTGATCTTCGAATAAAAGCTTCACCAGAAACAGGTTTGAAAACGATAGAAAACTAGCTGTGGATAAATGTAGCTATAGCTGTGGATAAGAGGGGGTAACTCTAGGAGAACTCACCGGTTATCCACCCACCATCTTTCGACTTTTACTGCAAGGAGATATATTGGGGAAAAGCCAACAGTTATCCACCATATAAAACAATACTATCCACCAACCCTTTTCCAACAGTGAATAAACACCGTTGAATCCACAAAAAATACCTGAACCAATTATTAGATTAAGATACAGTTACTTACATGTGGACAAAAGGGGGATAACCCGTGGGAAACCAAATGGAACGCATGACGATAAAGTGGAGAAGAAAAATTTGCCTCCTTTTCCACAAATCCACAGTCCTAATAACCTTAACAAGGAATTTTTTTAAAAATCTATTTTACAATTATTAAATAAAGAGCAGGTGGATAACTCTTTGTAATCGTCTCATATTTTGGTAATATTATAAGAACCCCAAAATGATGAAACATGACGCCTACAAGACTTTTTGATTTAATTCCTTACCAGCTTGAGACGTATGACAAGAACATTGCGCTTTCGAAAAAAAAGAAAGGAACATGGGAGTCGTTTTCTTCACTAGATTTCAAAGAGACAGTTGACAAGCTAAGTTTGGCATTTTTGAATAAAGGCTTGAATAAGGGAGAGAAAGTTTCAATTATCTCTGAAAATTGTCCAGAATGGAATTTCGTTGATATGGCACTTCAGCAGATCGGAGTCATTTCAGTTCCGGTTTATCCTACTATCACTTCGTCTGATTTTGAATACATTTTTGAACATGCCGATGTCAAGATGATTTTCGTCGGTGACCAGGATATTTATAATAAAGCTAAAACGGTCTCAGGCGAACGGATGATTTGTAGTTTTTCGGTTTTGGAAGGTGCAGTCTTTTGGGAGGATTTTTTGGCCAGTGGGGAAAATGGGAGTATAGTTGAGCTGGAACGATTGAAAGCTGAAGTTGAGCCAGCTGATATGTTTACGATCATTTACACCTCAGGCACCACAGGCCGGCCAAAGGGGGTGATGCTTTCCCATACCAATGTTCTTTCAAATGTATTGGCGGTTGCTTCGATAATGACACCTCCTGCTGGTTCATCAAGAGCATTGAGTTTTCTTCCCCTTTGCCATATATATGAGCGTACAGGCGTATTTTGCTTTATGTACTTGGGATTTTCCATATATTATGTAGAAAGTATGGAGACATTGGCAGAAAACATGAAAGAAATCAGGCCACATACTTTTAATACTGTTCCACGTCTTTTGGAGAAGATTTATGATAAGATAGTCACCAAGGGATATGAGCTTACCGGTATCAAGAAAGGCCTTTTCTTTTGGGCGCTAAATCTTGGGCTGGAATATGATCCTGCGAAGAATATGGGATTTTGGTATGACTTTCAGCTGAAAATAGCCAACAAGCTTATTTTCAGTAAATGGAGGGAAGCTTTGGGAGATGAAGTTCTTCAGATTAATTCGGGGGCTTCGGCCTTACAGCCAAGATTGGCCAGGGTATTCTGGTCGGCAGGTATAAAAGTCTGTGAGGGATACGGTCTGACAGAGACATCCCCGGTAGTGTCTGCTTCTATTTGTACTCCGAATGAGATGAGGATCGGCTGGGTAGGAAAGCTTGTGCAGGATGTAAAAGTTGAAATAGCAGAAGACGGCGAAATTCTGGTCCAAGGGCCCAATGTGATGCTTGGCTACTATAGGCTGCCCGAAATGACGGCAGAGGTACTTAAAAACGGCTGGTTTCATACCGGAGACATCGGGACGTTAGACGGAGAATTTCTAAAAATTACAGATCGTAAGAAAGAAATGTTCAAAACCTCCGGCGGGAAATACATCTCGCCTCAATTGATGGAGAATAAATTCAAGGAATCTGTTCTGATTGATCAATTGATGGTAGTAGGAGAAAACAGGAATTTTCCTGCTGCCCTTATTGTCCCAAGTTTTGGTGGTCTGAAGGATTATTGCCAACACAAAGGCATTCCTTATACATCAAATGAGGAGATGATTCAGAAGCCTGAAATCCAGGAGAAATACGACAGAGAGGTGGAGCAGTTAAACAAATACTTTGGCAAGTGGGAGCAAGTCAAACGTTTTAGTTTATTGGCAGAGCCTTGGGGAATTGAATCGGGAGAATTGACTCCGACTATGAAATTAAAGAGAAAAGTGATTTTGCAGAAATTCCAATCCCAAATCGAGCGCATCTACCAGGAGTGATACACTGATTTAGATTACTTTATAATTTTTTAACAATAGTAAATTCTATTGTTTAAGCGCTTAATTTCTTGCAAATATTCTGTTTCGGCTAGCTTTTTTTCGCGTTCAATAGCAACCTGACTTTTACTTGGAATTTCCCGAGGACCTAATTTGTGATGCATGCATAACTTTTATTCAATATAGTATGCATGCATACATTATTATTTGTAAATTAGAAATCAATAAAATTGAATCAATCAGTAGCGATGAAGAGAGAAGAAACAGTTGATTATCATATTAAAAGTGCTTGGCATGCCATATCTAGAATGTACAACCAACAAGCTGCTGCGGAGGGATTTACCACCGCTATCGGTTTTGTATTGATCAACATTAACTCAAAAGAAGGAACCCCGGCTACCAAGATTGCGCCGCAAATAGGCTTGGAGACCCGAAGCTTAACACGTATGTTGAAGACGATGGAAGAAAAGGGACTCATTTTCAAAAAGCCCGATTTAATCGATAAGCGCTCAGTGCGGATTTACCTTACCGAAGAAGGAAAAAGAAAGAAGAACATTTCTGTAAATACCATTCGGGAGTTTAATGAACAGGTACGTGAAATAGTTTCTGAAGAAGATCTAAATCACTTTTTTAGCGTATTCGAAAGGATACAGCTTGTCATTGACCAGGTGCAGATGGACAAAGGGATAGATATAAACAGACCGATATTTGAATTATAGACCAAAAACCACAAATTAATAAGACCAAAAGCCCAAGAATATGAATAGAACCATTAAAAAAGTTGCCGTTTTAGGTTCGGGAGTTATGGGATCCAGAATAGCCTGTCATTTTGCCAATATTGGCGTTCAGGTACTTTTATTGGATATTGTACCT
This sequence comes from Algoriphagus resistens, assembly GCF_001442615.1. Lineage (GTDB taxonomy): Bacteria > Bacteroidota > Bacteroidia > Cytophagales > Cyclobacteriaceae > Algoriphagus > Algoriphagus resistens. Next base: position 305,084 of record NZ_LMXN01000003.1, read on the forward strand.
TTTGAACTCACAGAACAGGAACAGAAAAAGGGACTCACTAAGGAAGACTCCATTGTCAGAAATCGAATAGTTACTGCAGCTTTGCAAAGCACGTTGAAGTCAAATCCTTCAGCTATCTATGATAAGGCTTTTGCATCCAGGATCACCACAGGAAACTTTGATGATGACCTTCCGAAAATAAAAGATTACGATTGGGTGATTGAGGTAATAGTCGAAAGATTGGATATCAAGCAATCTCTTTTTGAAAAAGTCGAAATACATAGAAAGCCAGGAACGCTGATTACCTCAAATACTTCTGGAATACCCATGCACTTAATGTGTGAAGGAAGGTCAGAAGACTTTCAGGAGAATTTTGTCGGAACTCACTTTTTCAATCCACCCCGATATCTCAGACTCCTGGAGATAATCCCAGGGCCCAAAACTAAGCCTGAAATTGTTGACTTCATGATGGAATATGGGGACAAATTTCTCGGGAAAGAAACCGTCCTATGTAAAGATACTCCTGCATTCATTGCGAACAGGATAGGCGTTTATGCAATTCTTTCCGCGATGCACACCATCGAGAAAATGGGGCTGGGAGTATCTCAAGTAGATAAATTGACCGGAACGGTGATTGGACGAGCTAAATCCGCCACTTTTAGAACGATGGATGTGGTGGGACTGGACACTACAGTGAATGTTGCCAATAATCTTTATAAAGCTTTACCAAATGACGAATCCAGGGATAAATTCAAGCTTCCACAGATAGTTGAAGTCCTACATACAAATAAGTGGTTTGGGGATAAGACAGGTCAGGGATATTTCAAAATGATCCGCCATGATGATGGATCAAAAGAATTGAAAGAAATCGATTTTGAGACTTTTGAATACAAGGATGTAGAAAAGCCACAATTTAAAGCGTTGGAAGCTTCCAAGGAATTTGAAAATTTAAGGGAAAGGATCAAATTTCTGGTGAATTTTGATGATCGTGCGGGAGAATTTTACCGGGCCACGTATTATGATTTGTTCAGGTATTGTTCCAATCGTATTCCGGAGATTTCGGATGAGTTGTATAGAATTGATCAGGCAGTTTCTGCCGGCTTTGGCTGGGAGCTTGGCCCTTTTGAGACTTGGGATGTGCTCGGTGTCACAGAGACGGTAGAAAAGATGGAATCAGCCGGAGAAAAACCGGCAGCTTGGGTGTATGAGATGCTGGAAGCAGGAAGCGATTCTTTTTACAAAGTAGAAAATGGTAAAAAACACTATTACGACATTTCAAGTAAGTCCTACAAAGAGATTCCGGGGCTTGAAGAATTTATTATTCTAGACACCCTAAAATCTGCCGGAAAAAAAATCTGGAACAATGCTGGCGCCTCAGTATATGATATGGGAGATGAGGTGATTGGATTGGAATTCCATACCAAAATGAACGCTATGGGAGCTGAGGTGATCGAAGGGATCAATACAGCGATCGGTTTGGCAGAGAAGTCTCACAAAGGACTGGTAATCGGGAATGAAGGGGCAAATTTCTCAGCTGGAGCTAATCTTGCTATGCTGTTTATGTTTGCGGGAGATCAGGATTTCGATGAGATCAACCTGATGATTTCCCAATTCCAAAACACCATGATGCGCGCTCGTTTTTCTTCGGTGCCTGTTGTAGTTGCGCCGCATAATATGGCTTTAGGAGGTGGATGTGAACTCTCACTTCATTCGGATCACGTTCAAGCCCACGCTGAATTGTACATGGGGTTAGTGGAAGTAGGTGTTGGTTTGATTCCTGCCGGAGGCGGTACCAAGGAGATGACATTGAGGTTTTCCAATAGTCTGATTTCCGGAGACGTGGAATTGAACCAGTTGCAGGAATATTTCATGAATATAGCCATGGCTAAAGTGTCCACATCTGCGGAGGAAGCAAGAAATCTGGGTTACTTGAGAAAATCTGATGGAATTACGCTGAACAGAAAGCGCCAATTGGCAGAGGCAAAATCCAAGGTGCTTTCCATGTATGAAGCGGGCTACACCCAGCCAATAGAGCAGACAACTATTAAAGTATTGGGCAGAGAGTCGTTGGCATTGTTTGATGCAGGGGTGACTGGAATGCAGTATGGTGCATACATCTCTGAGCATGATGCGAAAATCGCCAGAAAATTAGCATGGGTCATGTCGGGTGGAGATTTGTCTTCCCCTACTGAAGTTTCAGAGCGATACCTTCTTGATTTGGAGAGAGAAGCGTTTCTTAGCCTGACTGGTGAGCAGAAAACACTGGAACGTATCCACAGTATTTTATTCAAAGGAAAACCGCTTCGGAATTGAAACCCGACGAAAGAAGGGCCAAGTGCGAAGTAACTCAACATGTAACTACAATAATCTCAAATGGAAGCTTATATAATTAATGGATATAGATCGGCGGTAGGAAAAGCCAAAAAAGGCGGATTCAGATTTTATCGCCCAGATGATCTGGCAGCAGATGTGATCAAGCACTTAGTAGCAAATACTCCAGGATTGGAAACCAAAATGGTAGATGACCTGATCGTTGGAAATGCAGTCCCGGAGGCGGAACAAGGTATGCAAATGGGAAGGATGATTTCTCTTCTGGCTCTGGGAGTAGAAAACCCGGGGTTTATCGTGAACAGATACTGTGGTTCTGGAATCGAGGCTATTGCATTGGCAGTTGCGAAAGTAAAAACCGGAATGGCGGATTGTATCATCGCCGGTGGGACTGAATCTATGTCCCTTGTACCGATGATGGGATATAAGACTGTGTTGAATTATAAAATTGCCACTGAGCATCCTTCCTATTACCTCAGCATGGGACTGACAGCAGAGGAGTTGGCAAAAGAATATAGTATTACCCGTGAAGAATCAGATGAATTTTCTGTGAAATCGCACGAGAAAGCCTTAGCGGCAATAGCAGGGGGAAAGTTTAAAGATGAAATCGTGCCAGTGGAAGTAGAAGAAACGTATCTCGACGAAAAGGGGAAAAAGAAAACCCGAAAATATGTAGTTGATACAGATGAAGGACCACGCCCCGGAACCACAATGGAAGTACTGGCAGGATTGAAGCCGGCATTTAAAAACGGCGGCCAGGTCACAGCAGGTAATTCCTCTCAAACCTCTGACGGAGCTGCTTTCGTAGTTGTAATGTCAGAACGACTGGTGAAGGAATTGAATATGGAGCCAATTGCAAGGATGATGTCTTATAGCGCTGCCGGTGTAGACCCTAGAATTATGGGAATAGGGCCAAAATTGGCTGTTCCGAAAGCACTAAAGCAAGCAGGGCTAAGTTTGAATGACATTGATTTGATTGAATTGAATGAGGCATTTGCCGCTCAGGGATTATCGGTAATCAAAGCGTTAAACCTCAATCCGGAAATTGTCAATGTAAATGGTGGAGCTGTAGCACTTGGACATCCGTTGGGATGTACAGGAGCAAAACTTTCTATTCAAATGTTCAATGAGCTTAGACGCCAGAATAAGAAGTATGGGTTAGTCACAGCTTGTGTCGGAGGCGGTCAGGGAGTCGCTGGGGTTTACGAGCTTTTGAAATAAGCTTCTTAATCATCTTACCATTCTACAAGTTCAATCTCAAATGAATAAGAAGCGATGAATAACCATGTTCTATACTGAGTTTTACGTCTAGCATTTAAAATCTTAAGTCTTAAAATATACTAATGGCCACCCAAACTAAATCCACCCAAGGAGGAGAATTCCTCATTAAGGAAACTGATGCGAAAGACATTTTTATTCCTGAAGAGTTTACCGAAGAACAACAAATGATGGCTCAGGCCTGTCAGGATTTTATTGATACGGAGATCACTCCACGTATAGATGAGATCGACAGTATGAAGAATCCTGAGCTTGTTCCATCCATATTCAAAAAAGCAGGAGATCTTGGCCTTCTGGGCATCGCTGTTCCCGAGGAATATGGAGGAATGGGCATGAGCTTCACTACATCTATGCTGATTGCTGATATCATCGGTGCAGCAGGTTCTTTTTCTACCACATATGGAGCACATACAGGGATCGGCACGCTACCTATTCTATATTATGGGACAGAAGAGCAGAAGAAAAAATACCTTCCTAAGCTTGCTACAGGTGAATGGGCAGCTTGCTATTGCCTTACAGAACCAGAAGCTGGATCTGATGCGAACAGTGGAAAAACAAAAGCTACGCTTTCTACAGATGGGAAAACATACCTCATCAATGGTCAGAAGATGTGGATTTCCAATGCGGGATTTGCAGATCTTTTTATTGTCTTTGCTAAAATAGAGAATGATAAAAATCTTACCGCTTTTATCGTAGAGAAGTCATTTGGTGGAATCACGATGAATGAGGAAGAAAAAAAGATGGGGATCAAAGGCTCCTCTACACGTCAGGTGTTTTTCAATGATTGTCCGGTGCCTGTGGAGAATATGCTTTCAGAACGTCAGAACGGATTTAAAATCGCCGTTAATGTTCTCAATATTGGTCGGGTAAAACTAGGTTCAGGAGTGCTTGGAGGTGTTCGTACAGTGATTACCAATGCAATCAAGTATTCTACTGAGCGTAAGCAATTCGGAGTAAGTATCAATTCCTTCGGAGCGATCAAATCCAAATTGGGTGAAATGGCTACTAAGTGCTTTGTTTCTGAAGCATTATGCTACCGGGCCGGTCAGGATATTGAAAATAAAATTGAGGCAATGATAGCTGACGGGATGGAAGCGAACGAGGCCAAATTGAAAGGGGTAGAGGCCTTTGCGATCGAATGTACCATTGCCAAAGTGCAGTGTTCCGAAGTATTGGATTATGTAGTCGATCAGGGTGTACAAATCTATGGAGGGATGGGATACTCAGCCGAGGCACCTATGGAGAGAGCCTACCGCGATGCACGTATCGCCAGAATTTATGAAGGGACGAATGAAATCAATCGTATGCTGATGGTCGGAATGCTTCTGAAGCGGGCAATGAAAGGAGAGATCAATATTTTCGATCCAGCTATGGCAGTTTCCAAAGAACTTACCTCAGTACCTTCATTTGAAACCATTGACACTTCTGAGCTTTTTGCAGCTGAAAAAGAAGTCTTGAAAAAACTGAAGAAAGTATTCTTGATGGTTGGCGGAAAAGCTGCGATGGCACTTCAGGACAAGATAGAGGATGAGCAGGAGATTATGATGAATCTTGCAGATGTAATGATTGAGATTTACGCGAGCGAGTCCGCAATTCTCCGAACCGAAAAACTCGTTTCCCTGAAAGGTGAGGAAGCGTGTAAAAACCAGATTATCATGGCTCAGATTTACCTTTCAGAAGCGGTGGACAAAATTAACACTGCTGCGAAAGAAGCAATAGGTAGCTTCACCAAAGGTGATGAGCAGAAAGTAATGCTGATGGGTCTGAAGCGCTTTACGAAATCAGAACTCTATAACACAAAAGAGCTCCGCAGACAGCTTGCTGATTACATGATTGACAAAGGGAAATATCCTTTTTAATAGTAGGATTACTTGAAATATCATACCTCCGGAATGAAAAGTTTCGGAGGCTATTTGGTTACCTTGTAGCTTTAATACAATGAAGTACACCCAAGACCAAGACCAGAATGTATGCTATAGGACCGTTTAAAATTATTGGAATAGCTCTCAGAACTTCCAATGCAAATAATAAAGCTTCCGAAGATTTGGGTGCTCTCTGGGAAAGATTCTTTGTAGAGCAGATTGGGGAAAAAATATCGGGAAAAGTCAGTGAGGAAATTTTTGCAATCTACACAGACTACGAGACTGACTACACCGGAGAATATACTTGTCTGATTGGATATGAGGTAAATAACCTGAATAAAATAGCTGAAGGTTTAGTTGGGAGAGAATTTGACGGGGGCAAATATAATAAGTTTGTAGCTAAGGGAATAATGCCAGAAGCAGTCGTAAATTCTTGGAAGGAAATCTGGGCAAAAGACGGGGAATTAAACAGAAAATATAGTGCTGATTTTGAAATATATGGTCCTAAGTGTCAACTAGGGGATGCTTCGGAAGTGGAGATATTCATTGCTGTGAAATAAGTATTTTAGGGAATAGACTGGATGAAAAATAGTTGTGGTGTCGGATTGCGAGTTGGAGAATTCCCCCTACCTTAACAGGAATCAGTTACATCATTTCTCCAATGAAACTATGGCTAAGCAACCAGAAGGTAAACCAAAAAACGACAAGTCTCAGCCGACAAAGACGCTGAAGGAAAAGCGAGCCGCCAAAGCCGCTAAAAAGGAAAGTAAAAAAAGAGATTAATCAAGAAGCAGGAGCTAGAAGCTCCTGTTTTTTTATTTCCTTCGCGGAGGTATGGCGATGACTGCTACGTTTAATCCTTTTTCACAGTCGCAGTATCAGGTTTGGCAGCGGGAGTACTTTTCGGGAAAAAGCCTTTAAGGAGCTTCTTAGCCTCGTCCACAGCTTTATCCTTGGCGACATCTACTTGCTTCTCAAGTTCCTTTTTTGCGCTGTCCTGGGCCACTTCAGATTTTGCTTTCAGCACTTGCTTCATGCTATCCTGAGCAGCATTAAACTGCTCTGTGGCTTGAGTTTGTAGCCCTTGTGCTTCACCGCTTACTCTTGCTTTCAAAGCATTCGCCAGTAAGGACTCGATACTATTTCCTCCTGCAAGGGCTATTTTCGGAGAATTATATGTTCCGGATAGATTAAGTGCGAGGGGAATGGCTGTGTTTTCATCTACAGATGTACCTGAGAGGGTAGCCAGGAGTGAATTTGCCTGTGCACCGAATTTGTTTGCAGGTATCTGCATATTAATTAGGTAGTTGATCGAACCGTCAAAGCCTGCCGTTCCTTGGACGTTGGCCTGATAGTCCCAGAGTTTCACATCAAAAGGTTTCACGTCCATCACCCCATTGTCGATACTGATCGGAATGGAAATATTTTTCATTTGCAGGGTATTTACATCTTTAAGCTTGGTGAGACTGGTGATGCCTTCTAGGATTTTACTATCCTTCAGGGCAGTTTCAGCCACTTTTAGCAATCCTTTCCCATCCAGACTGGATAGCAAAGGCATCATGTCCTGACCCAGTTTACCCGAGAAATCAAGATTGGAATTGAATTTACCTGTTAAGTGCTGAGCAATAGGGGCAAAAGCCTTTACCGAATTAAATGATTTGAAAGCCTCAGCAATGCTAAGGTCAGCGATGTCCAGTTTGAAATTGAACAAAGGGGCAGTACGATCTCTTGGATCATAGGTTCCGTCCAAAGCGATGGTTCCTCCCATTGTATTCATCGAAGCGTCTGAGAAATTCAAAATACCATCTTTTAGCGTCATATTTCCCTTCACTTGCTTCAGATTCATATCATCATAAAGTACCTCCTCTGCATCGACAGACATGGTAAAGTCAATGGTGGAGGGAAGCTCAATCACTGTGAGTTCTGAACTGCCCGTATCCGTAGCAGTCTGTTCGCCCATCCACTCATTCACATTGAATTTGCTGCTTATCAAGGCCAATTGCCCCTTCAATGTGCCATTTTCTCCTAAGAAATAGTCCATGTAATTGGTGAGGGATCCAGTAGCCTGGAGTGGACTTGAGCCGATTTTCGAGTCAAACTCGGAGAGGAGTATAGTTGAAGGATTGAATTCCGCTTTGGCTTTGGTGATCTGTATGCTTTGGGGTAGATCGGTTGCGGAATACTTGAAGTTGCTCACATCCATTAAGCCCCGAGTCTCCAATTGATTGTAATTTTTGGCTTCCACAGCAGCATAAGAGCCCTTAGTATTAAGATCTGTCTGAATGCGGCCTTCCATATCCATTCCTTCCATAGGGAAAATGGCCAGAATTTTCTTTAGATCTACTCCGCCTTTGATCTGTCCGTCCCAGATCAGCCTGTCAAAATCCCTGATTTTCATCGTGCCATTAATAGCTTCACCCTCCAGTTCAAATCCAAACCGGCTCAAATCCACAAAAAAATCAGTCATGCTTCCACTTGGGTTTTGGATAGATGCATTGACATTCAGTTTCTCTATCGGAGCTGGATAATCAGCACTTTTTGCATAGCCATTTGCCAAAAGCAACCTTGCATTTATTGCTGGAATAACACCCGCCACAGAATCATATCGGCCTTTTGCTGTAGCATCTACATCCAGATTTCCTTTCAAAGTCATTCCTTCAATTGGGAAAATAGAGGTTAGTTCTTCCAGGTCTAGTTTACCTTTCAGCGCTGCATCGATTGTATAACTGACCAGATCAGAGAGGTATAGCTTACCGGAGATAGGATTGCTGCCAAAGTCCAGATTGAAAGTTGGAATGTTCACCGACGTGTTGTCGATATTATCCGTTTCATTCTTTATGTGAAGGTCAAGGTTTACATTTTTTACAGGTCTTGGCAAGTCGGGATATTGGAACATCCCATCAGCTACTTTGAGAGAAATATCGAAAGTCGGGGTTTTTGCCTCATTGTAAATTCCTTTGATTTTTCCATGAAAATCCATCGTGCCGGACGTGTTCAAGCTCGAAAAGCTCTCCGTGTAAATTCCCGGAACCAACGACAGGATATTCTTGAATTCATTGTCTTTTCCTTCCATAGATAAATCCATTTCTATATCCTCACCAGGCATGGCGAGATAGCCGTTGAGGCCAAACAGAAAGTCATTCAATTGAAAATCACCTTCTCCGAGGGTGAATTTCATATTCTTCATGTCGATATTCAGGAGTGTTTCACCCTTGAAAGTTTTATCGGAAAGATAGCTCACATCTTCGTAGGTAATATCTGCAATCAATGCTTCCATGCCGATAGGAAGATCATAGACATCAGCAGTGAATTCACCTGCGCCCTTAGCATGTATTCCTCCCAAAGCCATAAAATAACTGAGCTGCCTGTCATCGTAAACCACATTCAGATTGCTGATTTCCATTTCATCTACTCCGATTTTAAAGTTGCTTTCTGTGGATTCTTCCGTTACTTCCTCTGTGGGAAAAGCGATGTCATAATTGGCTGTACCATCTTCGAGAACCTTGATATAGACATTTCCGCCGTTCAAATGCACGCCGGTTAAGGTAGGATAGTCATCAAAAAGGACAGAGCTCAGATTGAAATCAACCGCAAGTTCGCGAAGAGAGACCAGCGTATCATTTTCAAATGGGGCATTTCCTACTATATCCAAATCCTGGATCCGGGCGGAAACATTTGGGAATCTTCGAAAGAGGCTTAAGCTCACCTTATCGATGTCATAAATGACCTTTGCGTTCACAGATTGGGCAATTTCCCGGTCAATGCGGGCAGCGATTTTGTCCTTAAAAATGAAGGGAACGGCTACTGCCGCGGCTAGTAAAAATAGGAATACTCCTAGAATGATGATCAGGGTCTTTTTCATGGATAATGTTTTAAACCAGGTCTTAGTGAACTAAATTGGATGTATGTGACTGGAGAGATCCAGATGAATTACCTACCCAGGGCTATAGGGGATGAATTACTAACAAATTTTAAGCCGTGCTCATACATTGAATGATAAATGAACTTGGCAAAGATATCCATAAAATCTGCACTAGAATCCAATCTAGAGAACCTTAGGACAGGAAGTTCTTCGTCTAATTCCACTTTTGATCTGCTATTTTGCTTAACTTATTTGCTTGAAAAATAGACGTGGCGATGAAAAATCAATTTATGTTCTTGTTTTGGATAATGGCCCTGATGTTATCAGGCTGTGAAATCGCAGAGGATTTAGATGAGGCAGGAGAATTGAAAATCCTGAAGGATGGCGAAGTCGTCTTGGATCTTTCGGATATTGACTATTATGATTTTTCAGCTCATATATTTTATTTGAATGAAAACAATCGCCTGAATGGTGATTTTGATAAACTTGAGGGTGCTTCCGTTGTCGTAGACGGCGTGGAAATCTACTCCCTGAAAATTCAAGAAATACACAGCTCTACTATTTTTCCAGGTACTCAAATCAATCGAATGATGGACATGTTTGGTGATTTTGCATTTAGAATCAGCTTTGTCAAGCTGGATGACGGTTCAGGCAGTATCACCGCTGACCCACGAATAGATCCTACTATTAGAAAAGTCCTAAAGGCCCACGGCAAATTGAGAGAAGGTCTCTCCATAGAAATCGTTTCGGTTGAGAAAAGTGGAACAGACATCAAAGCCAAACTTAGGCTGGAAAATCTCGACCCCATTTCCTATTACCATCTTGATCCAGGCAAAATGGGGAATGCACTGTTTCACTATTTCACCAACGGTCTGACCTTTTATAATCCTGAAATTCCCCAATATGTATATGACCAAACTATAGGAGAAGCGCCCGAGCCCTGGAATTATTGGACGAATGACTGGCTTGCAGAGATTGGTGGAAATCAATCCAAGGTATTCGAATTTTCTTATAACCTCGGAACAGTACCAAAAGGAGAAGAACTGGATTTTTTCTTTGATTTTTCTTCCCCGCATTTCTCAATTACCAGCCGTGCAGATCTCAAGCTAAACAACGGCACGGTTTGGCTGGGCACAGTGCATGATTTGAAGACGGTGACCTTTTAGGGCATTTTTTTTTAGTTCAATAGCGTTCCATCGAAGCGGAGGAATCAAGGATTTTGGTGGTTTATTTCCGTGATTTAAGATCCGGGGAATGAGATTCCTTTCACGCGTCTGTAAAGATTCAGTGCATATTTATCTGTCATTCCGGCGATAAAATCTACTAAGCACCGAAGCAGGGGATACGGATTTACTTCTGCCCCCCAGCCTTTCAGCGGAAAATCCTCTGGAAGCAAGCGTAGAATGCTTTTGTCCTGACCTGAGAACTTCTCAGGATCATAAAATTGATGATAAAGTGCTTTGGAAAAAACCTCCAATAAACCTTCTAACACCTGAAATCCTGCAGCTTCTTTCTCCAAAACTACCTGTGATCTATAAATTTTCTGAATGGAGACTTCAGTGATTTTCTGTAGGAATTTGGCAGAAGGAATGACATCGGTAAGCGCCTTGTCAAAATTTCCCTTACACATACCTTCTTCATATTTGGCGAATTCTTCCACACATTCGTTGATTAGTTCACCAATCGCCAGTGCCCTTAGAGCACCAAGATTTTGAGCGTCAGTGCGTGGCTCCTTTAGTTTTTTAGGGTCAAACTTGTCTTTCAAAATCGGGGCAAGAAGCTTCACCGTTTCATCGAAACTGACCAGACCAAGTGTACAGCCATCTTCCAGATCGATGATGCTATAGCAAATATCGTCTGCAGCTTCTACCAAAAAGGCAAGAGGATGTCTATACCAACATTCAGGGCTGGATTTTTCTATTCCCAGGACGACACCCATTTGTTCAAAATCGGTCAGTTGATTAATGAAGAATCCGTATTTCTTCTGACTTCTACGAGCAATATCCCGCTGTGCGATCATGCTTGGTCTTGGGTATTTGGTAAATGCCGCGAGTGTAGCATAGGTTAATTTCAACCCAAATTGTTTTGAAACCAGCATTCTGAATCCTTGAGCATTCCCTTCAAAATTGCAGAGATCTGCAAGCTGCTCGGTCCGCACATGGGTTTCCCAAATTTTTCCTGAGGGGTGAAACTTGAAGAAATCTGAAATAGCTTCTTCTCCGGCATGACCAAAAGGAGGATTTCCTATATCATGAGTCAAAGCTGCAGCGGCCACAATAGCTCCTATCTCAAAAGCGGAAATACCATTACTTATCAATTGAGGGTATTTTTTGAGTAAAATTTCCCCTGCTGCTTTTCCCAAGGATCTTCCTACACTGGAGACTTCCAGACTGTGAGTCAGTCTGGTATGTACGAATGCCTGCTCGGGTAAGGGAAAAACCTGGGTTTTATCCTGTAAATTTCGAAACGGTGCCGAAAAAATAATTCGGTCGTAATCAACCTCAAACTCACTTCTGACCACTTGTGTAGGTATAAATCCCGGTTTATCACCAAATCTCCCGCGTGCGAGCAGTTTTTCCCATTTCATCATCCCCAAAAATAAGAAGCTCTTTAGACATTACTTTATTATTTGTGATTTTTGACTTGGCATGGTCATTGGATCTCACGGACTAGATATACCAAACACATTATCGTATGAAAAATATATTTTCTTACCTGGTTCTTACAGGACTTGCCTTAGTAGCAATGTCATGCTCTTCCGATGATGACAATCCAAACAGCGGTTCTGCACGAGTGAATTTCTATCTTGTAGATGCTCCGGCATCCTATGATGAAGTGTGGATAGAAGTGCTGGCGGTTCGTGTCAAAGTGGACCAGGATGGAGTTGATGATGAGATGGATGAGGACGATGATGAGTCCTCATGGGTTGAGATCACCTACGATGAAAGCCAACCCATAAATCTTTTGGAGCTGACGGGCGGCAACAGTGAATTACTGGGTGCGGAAGACTTTCCCGAAGGGGAAATTGATCAGATTAGGTTGATTCTTGGGGAAGATAATTATGTGATCAAGAATGGGGAGCGTCATGAATTGAAAACTCCAAGCGCGCAACAAAGTGGATTGAAAATAAAAGTGGATGAGGATATTGACGGTGGGATGACTTATGATTTAATCATCGATTTTGATGCGGCAAAGTCTATAGTAGAGGCAGGTAATTCTGGTCAGATTATCTTAAAACCAGTCTTAAGAGCGTTTTTGGATGAAGCTGCTGCGGGTATTACAGGGCAGGTTTTACCACTTGACGCACAGCCTGTACAAGTCACTGTCAATGATGGCGATGATCAATACAATACTTTTGTGGACGAAAATGGCAACTTCAAAATCATAGGGTTAGATGATGGTATATACTCCATCACGTTTAGTCCGAATGAACTTTATTTTCCTACCAGCATTGAAGATGTTCAGGTAGTGGATGGAGAGATTACTTCTATCGATCCTGTGACACTTTCACTTAAAGAATAGTAAATGTGAAACCGGCTTCGGCCGGTTTTTTACTGTCCAAGCATTTGAGATTCAGTATTTGCAAAGTTTTGGGCTAAATTTACCAGGTGAAAAAACTGCAATTTTATCTCCTGCCCATCATCTGCGTGCTATTCTTCGCTGCCTGTGAGGATCCGGATTCTAGCCCTAAAGCACTTTTAAACGTTCTTTTGGTAGATAGCCCAGCTAAATGGGACTCTGTTTTTGTAGAAATAGAGGGTGTTGATATTGAGGTTCTAGCGGATGGTCGAGAGAATCAAAACCAGATTTTTTTTCTAGAATATAAATCGGGGGACAAGCGCATAAAAGTAAGCGATCTGGTCGGCGGCAATGCTTTACTTTTAGGAAGAAATGAATTGCCAATAGGGCAAATTATCAATGCAACAATTATTTTGGGCGATGAACATTCCATGTTTATTGATGAGAAGGAATATATATTGAAACTCATTGATCCATCTGACGATCAAATAAGTTTGTCAACATCAATTGATATTGAGCAGGGAATATCTTATGATATTTTGCTGGATATGGATCTTGAAAAATCAATCGTCCAAGCTTCGGAATCCCCGTTGACTTATGCACTTGATCCGACTTTTGAATTGGTAAAGGGCGCAGGAACTATCGAATTGAGTGGGATTTTAAAGCCGCTTACCCTATTTCCAGCCATCTTTATGATAAGTGAAACGGATACTTTTACTACCCATACCAACACCTCGGGTCAGTACCTTTTTAGGGTTCCAATGGGTAAATATGGATTTTACTTTGATCCAAAAAATGAGCTTTACCAGGACACCACGTTTAGTTTAGATCTCACAGCAGATGTTGATAGTGTCTTGAAGGAGATTACTTTTAAAGTTAAACCCTGATGGCTGCCGACGCACTTTACATGCAGAGAGCTCTTGAGCTTGCTGAGTTTGGCAGGGGAAAAGTAAGTCCAAATCCTATGGTGGGATGTGTAATCGTTCATCAGGATAAAATTATAGGGGAAGGATATCATGAGGATTATGGAAAGGAACATGCAGAGGTAAATGCGGTGAATTCTGTGGAAAACCAAGAGCAACTTGCTGAGGCTACAGTTTATGTAACACTCGAGCCTTGTGCCCATTTTGGAAAAACACCTCCTTGTGCCAATTTATTGGTTGAGAAGAAAGTGAAAAAAGTCATTATAGCAGCTTTTGACACCAATCCTTTGGTAGGAGGTAAAGGGATTAGGATTTTACAGGAAGCCGGTATCGAAGTGGAAACAGGGTTTCTGGAGAAAGAAGCTAGAGCTCAGAATAAGCGATTTTTCACGATGATTGAGAAAAACCGCCCTTATGTGATCTTGAAATGGGCTCAGACACTTGATGGATTTGTGGCTAGGGAAGATTTCTCTTCCAAGTGGATTACTAATGCCTCTAGTCGCCAGCTAGTACACAAATGGCGAGCGGAAGAAGATGCGATTCTGGTGGGGAAAAATACTGCAAAATACGATGACCCATCCTTGAATGTAAGAGATTGGATAGGGAAAAATCCGCTCAGGCTGGTAATTGACAGTAAAATGGAACTTCCTAATTCGCTCAAATTATTTGATGAAGCAGTACCAACGGTTTGCTATAATTCGCAGAGAACAGAAGTGAAAGGAACTTTGGAATATGTTAAGTTGAATCCAGGGTTTCACGTGAAGGATATTTTGGAAGACCTGCATCAGCGGAAAATTCAAAGTTTGATTGTCGAGGGAGGAAGCTATTTACTGAATAAATTTCTGGTATCCGAACTTTGGGACGAAGCCCGGGTGTTTACAAGCAGTATCACATTTGGCAATGGGATAAAAGCACCTATACCCCCTGCCCCAGTTTCCGAGACGTTTGAGGTCTTGGAAGACACATTAAGAATTTATCGTCATGTCTGAAAGTCTTTACATTCCGAAGTCGGCAACAAAAGCCGAAAAATATGAAGTAATTTTGCCTCAAATCGAAGCGTTAATCAGTAGTGAACCAGACCTCTATGCTAATCTTGCCAATATCTCTGCGGCGTTGAAGGAAGCTTTTGACTTTTTTTGGGTGGGGTTTTATCTGGCAAAGGAGAACCAGCTGGTTTTAGGTCCATTTCAGGGCCCAATCGCCTGCACGAGAATATCCTTGGGCAAAGGAGTTTGTGGTACTGCTTGGCAAAAAGGAGAAACGGTATTGGTTCCTGATGTAGATGCATTTCCTGGTCATATTGCCTGTAGTTCAGCTTCCAAATCAGAGATTGTTGTCCCTGTTTTCAAAGGAGGATTGGTCGCCATGGTGCTTGATGTGGATTCTGACCAATTAGGTGATTTTGATGCTGTGGACCAGGAATATTTGGAAAAATTGATGGGTGTGCTGGGTAAGCAGCTGTAAGACCTCCCCTCCATTCCTAATGAGTAATACCTGATTTCCGGGTGTAGTCGAGCTGTCTAGTGACACAAGGATAGCTACCTTATTTTCACAATTCAAACCTGTCTTCAGGAGGGTTTTAATGGGTAGCGGCCTTCAGGCAAAACTCCCTTATAATATCAATACAGGCTTTTTTCTGCTCGATCATTCCCAAGTGTCCTACACCTTTTAGCTCATAGTAATCAGGTATTGCTTGCTTATGAGCTCTACTTGCATCGATTTTCACAGCTCCATCTTCAGTACCGGCAATCATGAGTTTTGGTTCGGGATAATTCTTTAAGATCTCAAATCGGTCTGTTCTATCTCGCATAGCTTTAGTGTAAGCTATTAAGCCTTCTAGAGTCGATTGCTTCGCTTGTTCAATAGCCAACGTTATTTCCGCTTGGAATTCGTCACGTTTTTTCTCTGGAATAAGTGGAGGCACGAATGAAGTTACAAATGTGTCTACTCCGTGTTTTTGCAAAAATGCAACTGTTCTGTCCCTCATCTCTTTTTTCTCTATATCATCGGCAAATGCAGTAGAATGAAAAAGGCCTACAGCCTTTAACTTAGACCCCATCAATTGTAGCAGTGCCAGTGTCACATAGCCACCAAGAGAATGACCGATTACGATTGGATTTTGGATAGCTTTCTCTTCCATCCATTCTTTCAAAAGAAGCGCGATTTCCTCTAAGGTATTACTGCATAGGGTCATGGGGGATTTTCCGCAACCTGGAAGATCGGGACAGATTACCCAAAACTTATCAGATAGATGCGCTGCAAAATCCGTCCACATTTCGCTGATTTCACAGAAGCCATGAATAAGAATAATTGGGTGTCCTGAACCTTTCTCAAAAGAGTAAATTTCGGACATAACTTAACTCGTTTTTGTGACTGAAGCCATGCTTCTCACTGCGGTGGCGATTCCTTCAGGATCAAAGCCACATTCACGATGTAGCTCATGTTGCTCACCATGCTCAATTATGTCATCGGGAATCCCCAGACGCTTCACTTGAGCCTGATATCCATGGTCCATCATCCATTCGATCACAGCTGAACCAAAACCGCCCATCAAGCAGCCATCTTCTATGGTGATCACTTTTTTGAATTTGCCAAATATTTCGTGAAGCAGTTCCCCATCAAGTGGTTTTACGAACCGCATATCGTAATGTGCTGGATCCAAACCCTCTTTTTCAAGGGTTTCGCAGGCTTCCACCGCATAGTTTCCAATGTGTCCAATAGTCAGAATAGCGATCTCTTTGCCTTCTTTAACAATACGGCCTTGACCTAGCGGGATTTGCTCAAATGGAGTCTTCCACTCTGGCATCACGCCTTTTCCTCTTGGATATCTAATAGAATATGGGCCATTGTGGATAGATGCTGAGTACATCATATTTCGAAGTTCTTCCTCATTCATAGGTGCCGAGACGACCAGATTTGGAATACACCTAAAAAAGGCAATATCATAAGCACCGTGGTGTGTAGGGCCATCAGCTCCTGCAAATCCTGCTCTGTCTAAGCAAAACACCACGGGAAGATTTTGGAGACATACATCGTGCAGCACCTGATCATAAGCGCGCTGCATGAAAGTAGAATAAATATTACAGAAAGGAATGAGTCCCTGAGTTGCCAGTCCGGCTGAGAATGTCACCGCATGTTGCTCGGCGATTCCCACATCAAACGCCCGATGTGGCATGGCTTTCATCATAATATTGAGAGAAGAACCGGAGGGCATGGCAGGAGTCACCCCCATGATCCTATCATCCAGCTCAGCCAATTCCACCAAGGTATGCCCAAAGACATCCTGATACTTGGGAGCCTGTGGAGTGCTTGGAGTGGTTTTATATATTTCACCAGTCACTTTATCAAATGTTCCCGGCGCGTGCCAGGTAGTTTGATTACCTTTTTCTGCGGGGGCATATCCTTTTCCTTTCATTGTGATACAATGGAGGATTTTGGGGCCCGGAATATCTTTTAGATCTTTCAATACTTCTGCCAAATGATTGACATCGTGCCCGTCTACGGGGCCGAAGTACCGGAGATTTAATGATTCGAAAAGATTGCTTTGATTTAAGAGGGCAGATTTAATTCCCCCTTCCACTTTAGAAATCACATCCTGCGCGCTAGTTCCAAATTTGCTCAGCTTCCCTAAAATTTTCCATACCTCATCCTTTGCCTTATTGTAGGTTTTTGAAGTGGTAATATCTGTGAGATAATCTTTAAGTGCACCGACGTTTGGATCGATAGCCATGCAGTTATCATTCAGAATAATCAATAAGTTAGTGTCACTAACCCCGGCATGATTCATAGCTTCGAAAGCCATCCCGCCTGTCATGGAGCCATCACCGATCACGGCAACATGCTGTTTTTGGGTAAGACCTTTGTATTGCGAAGCTACTGCCATTCCCAAAGCTGCAGAAATCGATGTGCTAGAGTGCCCAACCCCGAACGTATCGTATTCACTTTCCTTTCTTTTTGGAAATCCAGAAAGCCCTCCATACACGCGGTTGGTATGAAAACGCAATCTTCTTCCGGTAAGTATTTTGTGCCCGTAAGCCTGATGTCCTACATCCCAGACCAGCTGATCTTCTGGAGTATTGAGGGCATAATGAAGGGCAACAGTAAGTTCGACTACTCCAAGGCTAGCACTGAAATGGCCACCATATACCGATACATTATCAATGATAAATTGCCGGAGTTCATCACAGATCTGAACCAGTTTGTCCTTTGGAAACTTCTTAAGGTCTGCGGGGTTATTTATTTGGGCTAATAATTTTCCTGGTTCAATCAGCATTTTTCAGCGGTAATATGGTCAAATTAGAATAACAACAATTATGCTTCTTTGTTTTTCCAATCAAGTAAATTTGGACAAAAGGCGATTGCCTCTTTCTCCTGCCGTTTCCAATTAATTTAGCTTAATTGAATATCTTTGGCTACAAGGTGGCAAAATTAACCAATAATTTAAATATCCTTTGAGTTTCGAAATCAAATTACCACTCTTCGAAGGTCCTTTTGATCTGATGCTCTTCTTCATCGAGCGTGATGAACTGGATATTTATGATATTCCTATTTCCAAGATTACCAATGACTTTCTGGATTATGTCCATCAGATGGAGCAAATGGAAATGGAAGTAGCCAGTGATTTTATCCTCTTTGCGGCTACGCTCATGAAGATCAAATCACGGATGCTTTTGCCAAGACCAGAGTTGAATGAAGATGGGGAAGAAATAGACCCCCGCGAGGAACTGATAAGGAATTTATTGGAATACAAAAAGTACAAGTCAGTCATCGAAGTGCTAGGCTCCATGGAAGAGCAAGAGCTGTCCAAGCAAAAGCGGGGAAATATAGCAGAAGAATTGAAGATGCTGAACAAGGTGGATGATGTAGATGCAGAAATGCAGGATATGGATTTATATAAATTGCTGAAAGTCTTCCAGCGGACCATGGCCAAAATGGCCGCACGGGTGGATGAAACAAAACATACCGTAATTCAGTATCCATATACTATCGCCCAACAAAAAGACTTTGTCTTAGAGAAAATCAGTTTCAAGAAAAAAGTACCATTTGCTGAATTTATCAGCTACAAACCCGATAAAATTTTTGTGATTTATACCTTTCTGGCAATTTTAGAATTACTTCAACTTTCCCTGGTTACAATCGTCATAGGTGATGGTTTCAATAACTTTTGGGTGGAAAAGACTGAGCCAATAGTTGCTACATAGCGTATGAAATTGGATAACAAAAAGATTTTCCAAACCCTCAATCCGAATAAGATTTGGGTTCCTGTTCTTATAGGCTTTAGTATAGTGTTTGCTATGTTTTATTTTGACCCTTCGGTCAATGCAAATACGATGAAAGGCGTTTTTGATGCTTCCCTGCCATGGATTTTTTTAGCCATACTTGTCATCTTGTTTAGGGATCTGGGCTATGTGTATAGGATCAGGAAGATTACTGACCAAGCTCTTACTTGGCAACGGTCTATTTATGTCATAATACTTTGGGAGTTTGCCTCTGCAGTGACACCATCAGTGGTCGGAGGTACAGCGGTAGCGATTTTTATCTTAAATAAAGAAGGGATTAAGCTTGGCAGAGCCATAGCTTTTGTGATGGTAACTGCGATTCTGGACAATCTGTTTTTTGTGATAGGAGCACCGGTTATTTTATTTTTTGCGCAGGGGAATATTTTTCCACAAAGCAAAATGTTAGAAATGCAACTCCAAAATAGCATGGAGGCCATTTTCTGGATTTCTTACTCACTTTATGCCGCGTATAGTCTGGTAATGGCTTTAGCCCTATTTTATAGACCAAGGGTTTTTAAATGGGTACTCATAAAGATTTTTTCAATCAAATGGCTCAGAAAATGGAAACACGATGCTCAGGAATATGGAAACCAGATCATAGAAGCTTCCAAAGAACTTGCGGGCAAGAAGTGGAATTATTGGTTACCTATTATTCTGGCAACTATATTTATTTGGAGTTCAAGGTATCTGATGTTGAATGCCTTGATTTCGGCTTTTGTTTCGCTGAATCTTAACGATCATATCATCATTTTTGCCCGACAGGTGATCATGTGGATCGTGATGATGATCTCCCCTACTCCGGGAAGCAGCGGCACCGCAGAGTTTTTCTTTGGTGAGTTTTTTGCACAATTCTTAACTGACTACACGTTGCCTACAAGTATTTTGTGGAGGTTACTTTCCTACTATCCCTATTTGATTTTAGGAGCATTTTTCTTGCCCCGGTGGGTAAAACAGGTGTTTTTTAAGAAAAAGACAATAAATTCAAGGGAGGATGTTTCGGGAAATTAATCAAGAACAAATCGCTCAAATCACCCATGGAGATATTCTCAATGGATATGGGGACTTGATGATTTCTCAAATAGCCATTGATTCTAGACAGATACTTCATCCTGAAAAAACGCTGTTTGTTGCTCTGAAAGGAGCTAAAGCTGATGGGAAAGATTTTATTCCACAGTTGGCAGAATTGGGGATAAGCACATTTTTGGTTCATCACGATTTTGATGGGCGAGGCTTTTCTGATCTGTGTTTTATCAAAGTTGCCGATACCCGGAGAGCATTACAGCTACTGGCCCAATACCAGCGGGCGTTATTTTCGAAGCCTGTGGTAAGCATTGCGGGAAGCAATGGAAAAACGATTGTCAAAGAATGGCTGGGGCAGATTTTGGGACAGAAATATGCCGTGGCCAAAAGCCCAAAAAGTTATAATTCCCAAGTTGGTGTTCCGCTTTCAATCTTTGGGATAGAGCCCTATCATCAAGTAGCGATTTTGGAGGCAGGAATCTCCAGAGCAGGGGAAATGGCTATTCTGGAAGAAATGATCAAGCCGAATCTTGGAATCTTCACGAATCTTGGAACCGCACATCAACAGGGATTTGAAAACCCGCAAGAGAAGCTCAAGGAGAAACTTTCTCTTTTTGAGAACTCATCTTACCTGATTTATTGTAGGGACCAGCAAGAGGTTTCTGAGCAAATAGAGGCCATGTTTTCAGCAGAAAAACTAGTCGGCTGGTCAGATAGAGCAGGAACGGAATTTACCAGATCGTTAAAAGTGAAGGCAAATGGAGCACGCTTGATCTTAATGAAACCGGATCTAAGCACCCATACTTTTCAGGTGCCGTTTACAGATGCCGCTTCTCTGGAAAACATCACTCATGTGATCGTTGCGGCGATGACGTTAGGACAAAGTGCAGAAGCTATCCAGAAGGGGATTTCCCATCTGAAATCCGTAGATATGCGATTGACGCTGAAGCCAGGGATAAATGATTCCCTGCTGATAGATGATACTTACAATAACGACTTGGCGGGATTGAAAGTGGCGCTTGACTTTATGCAGCAGCAGCGGCCTAAGCGTAGAAAAATCCTGATTTTATCAGATTTACTTCAACAAGGCTCCGCAGAGAAAATATATGGAGAAGTTGCTGAGCTGATCAAGAAATATGAGTTCGATCAACTGTATGGTGTAGGCCGGGAGATTTTCTTTTTGGGAAAA
Source organism: Algoriphagus resistens (assembly GCF_001442615.1). GTDB lineage: Bacteria > Bacteroidota > Bacteroidia > Cytophagales > Cyclobacteriaceae > Algoriphagus > Algoriphagus resistens. The sequence goes on from NZ_LMXN01000003.1 coordinate 326,323, forward strand.
ATATTTCAAGAAACATTCAAAGGATTTAGCTCGACTCAGGAGCTTTTGAAGAGTCTTGATCCTGAGATGTTTCATAATGACCTGATCTTAGTGACGGGTGCACGGGTTTTTGGCTTCGAAGAAGTTGTAAATCAGCTTCAACAGAGAATTCATGGCACTACGCTAGAGATCAATCTAAATGCACTTACACACAATTATAATTTTTACAAGAAGCTTATTTCACCTACGACCAAAATAATGGTGATGGTGAAGGCTTTTGCCTACGGTGGAGGGGCGGTAGAGATTGCCAATCAAATCCAAATGATGGGCGCAAATTATCTCGGAGTTGCCTTTTCGGACGAGGGAGTTGCATTGCGCAAACAGGGGATCAAGCTCCCAATTATGGTACTCAATACGATGCAGGAATCCTTTGGACTTTGCAGCGAGTTTGATTTGGAGCCGGTGGTTTTCAGCCCGGAGTTTTTCGAGAGCCTTGCTTCTTGGTGCAGTGTACACAATAAGAAGATAAAAATACATCTGGATTTGGACACCGGAATGCACAGATTGGGTTTTGAGAAGAAACAATTATCCACCCTGGTGAGCCTGATACGTTTGAATCCACACTTGGAAGTTGCATCCATTTATACCCACTTAGTTGGCGCAGATGAAGAAGTGCACAGGAAGTACTCTTTGGCTCAATTGGCGGATTTTGAAGAAATGAAAAATGAAGTGCTCGACATCCTTTCGTACAAACCCCTGATCCATGCGCTCAATTCAGCAGGAATAGTGGCCTTTCCTGAATATCAATTTGATATGGTAAGATTGGGTATTGGCCTATATGGGGTAGAAGTGACGGGCAGGCACGAGTTGGCTCTTCGGGCTATCAGTACACTCAAAACTACTATCTCTCAGATCAAAGAACTTGGTCCAGGCGAGACAATAGGCTATTCCCGGAAAGGTGTTTTGCCTTTAGGTGGTAAAATTGCAACACTTGCCATCGGTTATGCAGACGGCTATGACCGGAGATTCAGCAATGGCAAAGGCTACGTGCTGATCAATGACCGGAAGGCGGCAGTAATTGGAAATGTCTGTATGGATATGTGTATGGTTGATGTCACTGGGATGGACGTGAAGGTTGGGGATGATGCAATTATTTATGGCGAAAAAATATCGCTGAAAGAACTGGCTGATCAGATAGGAACCATCCCTTATGAATTGCTAACAAATATCAGTGCTCGTGTAAAGCGGGTTTATTACTTGGACTAGCTTGGGTTTGGCTATTAAATTTCTCTAAATTCCTCTATGAAAATCACTAAAGAGCGATTGGCCCATATAGTTTTTGAGTCAGACGATTGGGCTTCCAAGACATTCGATATCGTGTTGCTGTTTCTGATCTTTGGCAGTATTCTAGTAGCAATTTTGGATTCTGTGGCTAGCCTGCACAGACAATATGGAGAAGTGTTTCTATTGTTTGAATGGCTGTTCACTATTTTGTTCACGGTAGAATATTCCCTAAGAATATGGCTCTCCCGCAATCCACGCGGATATATATTCAGTTTCTTCGGTATGGTGGATCTGCTGGCTATTTTACCGGCTTATCTGAGCATTCTAATTGTGAATTCCCAGCTACTCACGGTGGTCAGAGCCTTGAGATTGCTAAGGGTAATCCGGATTTTGAAATTGGGAAGGTATGTGGCAGAAGCGGAATACTTAACTAAATCATTAAAAGCAAGCTCCCACAAGATCATGATATTCATTGGTTTTGTATTGACGATTGTGCTTATTATGGGTACGCTGATGTTTATTATAGAAGGGCCTGAGCACGGATTTGATAGTATTCCTATGGGGATGTATTGGGCTATCGTGACCTTGACCACCGTGGGTTTTGGTGATATTACACCCCAGACTACAATAGGTCAATTCGTGGCCTCGCTAATCATGCTTCTTGGGTACGCTATTATTGCTGTCCCCACAGGAATAGTATCTTCTGAGATGGCCTCGGAGAAAAGAAAGATGGAAAATAAAAATAAGGTTACCTGTCCTGCCTGTAGGCATTCTGGCCTGGATGAATGGGATGAGTATTGTAAATTCTGCGGTGAAAAGCTAAACTAATCTCCGAGTTGCAAGAATTCCTTTATGTTTTTGATTTTTCCGAAAAGCAATAAAATGTCTTCTGACTCGAACTTATACTCAGGAGTGACCACACCGATCACATTTTTGTGTGGTGAATTAATTCCAAGGAGATTTTTCTTTTGTTCTATTTTGATGACTGTGAGAATATTTAAGTAAAATTCTTTTCGAATGTTGGCTTCTGCCACCGTCATGTCCAAATAGCGTTTTGGGACTTTCACCTCTACGATATTGTATTCATCAGAAATTTCCAATGAATCAAGCACACCCTTCATTTGTAGTCTTTTAGCAAGTCTATCAGCGGTCTCTTCTTCGGGATGTATGATTTCATCAATCCCGATAGCTTGAATCACCGTTTCATGAAGGTCATTAATTGCGCGGCCAATTATTCGCTTGGAATTCAGTTGCTTGAAAATAGCTGTACTCATTATTGAAGCACCTATATCTTCACCTATAGCTATAATGACCACATCTGTATCCTTAAGAGGCAGATTTTTCACGGCAGCCTGATCTGTTGCATCCATTACGATTGAATGAGTGATGCTATCCTTAATCATTTCTATCTTGCTTTCGCTGGAATCTATACCGATTACCTCGTGTCCAAGATTTGTCAAGCGTTTTGCCAGGTAGCCTCCAAAATTGCCTATGCCTACTATGATATATTTCATATGATTATAATTTGTCTTTAAAGGGCCATATGGAATCTCTCATGCATTATAATTATTCCTCTGTGTGTTGCCTGTAGCATGCTCGATTTCATGTGTTTATATTTTGATTTTTATAGGTCTCAAGGAACCTCGCATGGCTGAATAATCATCCTAGTGTGTGACGCTTTAGTCAAGCTCGATTTTATGTGCATGATTAAGTAATAAAGACTGTTTCTTCAGGATATTTATATCGTTGCTCACCGATTTTACGGACGATTGCTATTAGGATGGTCAACGTCCCTACTCTACCTATGAGCATGATCGCCATTACTACTAATTTGCTGCCTGTGCTTAATTGTGAAGTGATCCCCAGCGAGAGTCCGACAGTGGAAAAAGCACTGAACACTTCAAAAGCGACATCCATCAATGCAAGTTCGGGATTAAAGATCATGAGAAGAAATACGCCAATCCCTATTACTAAAACAGAAAGAGAAATTACTGCAAAAGCCTTTTTAAGGGTTTCATTGGAGAGTTGTCTACGAAAGACTTCTACTCTGGATTTTCCTGAAGCAATACTGAATGTAGTGAGCATTGCCACCGCAAAAGTACTGGTTTTTAATCCGCCTCCAGTAGACCCGGGAGATGCACCAATCCACATCAGGAAAAGATAAATCAATATTGTAGGAACGGCCAGTTCCCGCATATCCACTGTGTTGAATCCTGCTGTTCTTGGTGTCACCGCGCCAAATATCGTGGTCGCAAATTTACCATATGGACTTAGTGCTTTCAGCGTAGCTTCTTGTTCTGAGATAGCATACACGACCATTCCTATGACCAATAAAATTCCTGTGGTATAGATTACCAATCGTGTGTTGACACTGGAAACCCTTGGGCTGTGCCGGTATTTTTCTATACCCAGGATGTGTTTTACATTTCCTACGATTACATGCTTCAGATAAGAATAGTAGTTTAAAACGACAGGAAAACCGATCCCGCCCAGTATAATAGCTATGGAAATAGTTAAATGCATATTGTAAGCTTCCCGGAAACCTTCTTCGTACAGTCCGTTACTTAATGTAGAAAAACCGGCGTTGCAGAAAGCAGATACAGCATGGAAAATAGAGAAGAACAGGTGGTCCGCCCGACCCGAAAATTGCGCAACATCAGTAAACTGGTAAATCATAAAAGCGGAGACGCCTTCCACTAAAACCGTGAAAGAGATGATCTTAAATAAGGTGGTATAGATCTCGTTTACATTATTTTCATTGATGTAATCCCGGATGAAAAGCCTATTTTCTATAGAATAGCTGCCTTTAAAAAAGAACCCGAAGAAACTCGTGAAAACCATGATTCCAAGCCCACCGATTTGGAATAAAATCATAATGACTACCTGACCAAAAAAGGTGAAATCCTTGGCAGTATCCAAGACTATCAGACCTGTCACACATACTGCGGAAGTAGAAGTAAACAACGCATCTATGAAGCTAATACCCTCAGTACTGGCTTCCGGGAGACTTAGAAGTCCCGCACCTACAAGAATCAGAAGGATAAAAGAAAGAATAAATACTAACGAGGGGCTCAGTTTGAGCTCATTTATAGTAAGGCTGAACTTGCTGAGTTCTATAAAAAAGAGAATGATTACTAAGCCGTTAATGAGATGATAATGGCCTGTAAATTCTAAAATAAGTTGTGTTATTTCGTCTCCGAGCACATTCCAACGGATTAATGCAGCACATATTAATACTACCGAAAGAAGTAATTCGAGGATTACCCGGGCCGGGATGAAGGATTTCTCTACTAACAATACTTTTAAGAAGTAACCCAGTCCGATAAGAATCAGAAAGATATTGAAGAGTAAAGAAGTAGCGACCTGGTTTTGGGGGTCTATAGAATAGCCCAAGTGAAAAAGTAGTATTCCAAAAGCCAAAAAACTGCTGACCTGAACTACTTTTTCCTGGATTTTCACCGTCTTTTTTAGAAAGATGATATTTCGATCAGGGTTGGAAAAGATTTTAAGCTTAAAGTTCATGTTTGAGAAATGGACATTGGAGAAATATCAATCATTTGTATGAGTCTTATCTCGAAAAAATGTAAAAAGCCCTTCAGCAGGGTACAAATGGAATTTCTTATCAAGATTTTGAGAAGAATAGATACTTGATTTGCCGCTGAAAAGGTAGGCTATGAGACAGGAAATTCCCAGGAATATTCCGCTTTCATAGCCAAAAAGCTCTACTCCCATCACAGTACATGCCATCGGCGTATTGGTAGCTCCCGAAAAGACTCCTACAAAACCCATTCCAGCAAGAAGAGCCAACGGAAGAGGGATCCAAGCCGAAAGTGCATTGCCCAATGTAGCCCCTGTAAAGAACAGAGGAGTGACTTCGCCCCCCTTGAACCCAGCTCCTAAAGTAAAACTGGTCAGACCTGTTTTTGCCAACCAATCGTACCATGGAAGGGGCGTCTGAAAAGCTTCTACAATCCTGGGAATACCTAAACCAATGTAGGTAGTATTGTCCGAAATGAATACAGATGCGGCAATCAACAGTCCGCCTATGACCGGACGAAGCGGAGGGTAAAGGATATAGTTGGAAAATTGATGAGAAAAAAAGTGAGTTGATTGGGCAAATAATCTCCCTGCCAATCCAAAGGCTATTCCAGCGGGAAGGGTCCAAAGTAAATTAATCAACGAATGTGGTGGGACAACATCTACCAAATAATGGGTGTGTTCTACACTGAAAAGGGATGCACAAACCCAATTGGCTACCAAAGCTGTCCAAAACGCAGGAAATAGGGATTTCCAACGTATTTTCCGATGAAGCATCCACTCTAATGCAAAAATAGCTCCTGCCAACGGCGTCCCGAACACTGAGGCAAATCCCCCGGCAACTCCTGCGATCAAAATGATTCTTCGGTTCTCCGGATCAAGGTGAAAATACTTGGTAAGCTGATCGGCAAGTGACCCTCCCATTTGCACTGCTGTACCTTCCCTTCCTGCAGATCCTCCGAATAAATGAGTCATAATAGTTCCTAAAAGCACCAGAGGAGTCATTCTGAGGGGAATTGGCTTTTCGGTTTTGTAAAGCTCGTCAAGTAAGAGATTGTTTCCCTTCACCGAATTTTCACCAAGACGATAATAGGTCCATCCAATAATAAACCCAGCAACAGGCAGTAAACCAATGATCCACAGATTGGCCTGTCGATAGGAAGTGACCCAATTGAGGGAAAGAAGAAATATGGCTGAGGCAGCTCCGGAAAGTAAACCAACCAAAAGGCCTAGGACGATCCAGAGTAGTAAATACCTAAAAATAGATTCGCTTTTCAAACTAGTTTTTCCAATTAGTTAGCCCAAATTAGGAATAGATATTGAATTTAATGAGACAAGTATAAACCTAAATCATTTAGAGTCGCCCAACTTATTCGGAAGTTTCTGGGTTATCTAGATACAAATCATCCAATTATGGAAAATATTCTTATTTCTGGAGGTTCAGGTCTTATTGGCCAGAAAATTACCCAGTTGCTCGAACTGAAAGGATATTCAGTGGCCTGGCTGAGCCGATCATCGCAGAGGCAAAAGAGTTTTCTCTGGGATGTAGAAAAGCAAACCATAGCGCCTGACGCGGTCGAATGGGCAGATGCAATAATCCATCTTGCAGGTGCCGGAGTCGCGGATAAGCGCTGGACAGATGAGCGCAAGAAACTCATTTTGGACTCCCGGGTTCAGGGCACCCGCTTGCTTTATAAAGCAGTAGAAAGTGCGGTCAAAAAGCCAAATGCTTTTATCTCTGCCTCAGCTGTGGGTTATTATGGTTTTGATACCTGTGCGTCCTTGATGGATGAGAATCATGAGCCGGGCGATGATTTTTTGGCTCAAGTAGTGGTGGCATGGGAAAATGAGGTAAAGAAAATGGAAGAGCTGCATCTGCGTACCGTGATGCTACGGATAGGAATAGTATTGGACGCTAATGGTGGCGCAATTGCTGAGATGATGAAGCCCCCCATTGCTGCCCCGCTCGGAAAAGGAGATCAATGGATGAGTTGGATTACAATTGAGGATCTGGCTAGAATGTTTGTTTTTGCATTGGAGAAGACGACTTTGCAAGGGGTATTTAATGCGGTAGGTCCAAATCCGGCGACCAATCAACAACTCACGCAAGCTGCTGCCAAAGCTAAGGGAAAGCCATACGTGGGGATTGGAGTGCCCGGGGTTTTACTGCGGATTATTTTGGGAGAAATGGCTGCCATGGTCTTGGGAGGCAATCGGGTTTCTTCCCAAAAAATACAAAAGGCAGGGTTTGAATTTGAATGTCCTGATTTGATACCTGCACTAAAGCATATTTATCATAGATGATCTGAAGGGAGAAGCTAGAGCATAGAAGGAGTTTTTCCGAGCAATAATTCTAAGATTTCTTCTTTTATGACGAGATGTAGCCCCAAGCTGTCTTTCGAGACCCCATCTACTAACTTATGAGTATATACTACCTCTCCATTGACGACTTTCACATCAAAGCACTTAAAAAAAATGTTTTGTTGCTTCGCTAGCTCAGGGGCTATCTCCATGATATGGGAAGAGATGACATAAACGCTTCCCTTTTGTTGGGAGAGAGCTGAAATAATCATTGATGAAGCTGTTGCAGCATCTTTTACGTTGGTGCCCCGAAATAATTCATCAAAAATCACCACCAGTTTTTTATTGTTTTTAATTTCTCTGGCAACTTCTTTTACGCGTTGCACCTCGCTGTAAAAATGACTATGGCCAAGATTTATATTGTCCGATAAGTTAATTGTGGAAAAAAGCCCAGTGAAAATATCCGTTTTCATTTTAGTTGCCGGCACCGGAAATCCGAGGTGGGCAAGATATATAGAAATTCCAAAAGCTTTCAGGAAAGTAGATTTTCCAGACATGTTCGCACCTGTCAAAAAACACATATTTTCATCCCTCGAGATACGAAAGTCATTTCCTACAGCTTTCTTAAGCTTTGGATGAAAAAGCCCTTCAATTTCAATGGATGACTCACGCCCGAGGTCATACTGGGCAAAGGAAAAATTTAATCTTTTACCCGTTTTTGCTACCGCATTGTAAGCATCAAACTCATAAAAGACATCAAGAAGCCACTGAAGCTCTGCCCGAGCCTTCTTTCGAAGAATATAATCGTGATGGGAAAAACGAAGCTGATGTGGTTTTAGGCGGAAATCGGCAACAAAGCTCCGTATATCTGTTCCATTGATAGCCTCCTGGAATCTAAAGGCGAGGTCTGATAAGTACCAAGGAGGATTTTTCTCTTGGATTTTTTGAGATAATTGGAATGCTTCACCTAGCAGTGCAAAGACATAACTCATCCCGGTTTGTTGAATGTAGAAATTGTTTGAAGTCCGGTACAGATTCTTCAGATAAATGCTAAGGGACTGGTAATATGAAGGTGAGAGAACGGAGGTACCAGAATCCAGATATACACTGATAAAATCCAACTGCTTCTTGTTGAGCTTCAACAATGCATCGTTTTCCTGGAAAAACCGGATGGAATCTTGCCTGTTTTGTAAAGTAGTCCTGCTGCGGACCGGATTGCAAAACAATTTTTCCAAAAAGGCTTTACCTCCTTTTGACTCTGGCTTGTCAAAAAGTGACAAAAGACTATCTTCATCATAGTTGACTGACAAGCCCAGATCACGGGAAGTTTGCTTATCTATGAAAAAAATTTCTTCAGCAACTTCCACCTCTTTTTGAGACTTTTCTGGAGGTAGATAATTGTACTCGATCAGCTGGTTTATTTTTAGGATCGGTTTTAATGCTCCTCCCGTTAAGAGAAATGTTCTGTCACTGATATCCATCAGATTTATATAATCATGGTCAGTGATAATTATTCCTTTGTCCTTTTTGTACTCATCTATAAGTGACTTGATATCAATTCTGTAAACAGGCTCAACTTGAGAAAAGGGCTCATCTAGCATTGCAAAAAGCGTCGGTAAATTGAGAATCAATACCACCTCAAAGTATCGTTTTTCACCCACTGAAAGTGAAGAAATTTTACTGTTGAGTAGCGCTTGAATTCTTGTGTTTGCGAAGACTTTATTTCTGCTGATTTCATTCGAGAGGAATGTACAAATTGCAGATTTCACAGTTAAAGATTTCGGTAAAAAAGCCTTCTGGGGGAGGTAAGCTATTTTGTCTCCTAAAGCATACGGAGTTTCATAGTGTTTTCCATCTATTCTGATGCTTTTATTTTCCGCCTGTAAAGAACCGAAGATGATTTGAAGGAGAGTTGATTTGCCCGCACCATTTCTGCCTAAAATTCCCAAAACTTCGCCCGTGGTACATTTCAGATAAATATCCGTGAGCAAATTACTGTTGCCAAAACCTTTGATGATACTGTCAGCTTCTAATCTATGCTCCTTCATAGTGATCTAAAATATCAACAAATAAAGCAGTACAATCGCGAGATTTATTCCGAAGCAAAATCCAATCAACTTAACTTTGCCAAAACCCAAATTGTAGTAGAAAAAGTATTGGTCCGCATACCTGACTTCAAAAAGATAAAGAGAAAATAGGTAGCCAAGTGTCAATAGTGGTAGAAAGAAAAAGGTATCAAAACTTCCCCCTTCTGCATAGGCAAGTAAGGCCACCGCGAGAGAAAAAGGGATATTAAAACTATGAATCTCTTTATAGAATAAAAATAGGCTTCTCATGTGCTATGGCTTACGTAATGAAAAGGTATATGTTCTTCTAAGTGCTTTAGCTTCAAAGATCTACCTCAAATTCTCTTTCCCCTACCGACCAAAAACCAAAGTACGGCCCCTACAAGTGGAACCAGCACTACTATAATGATCCAGATGAGTTTGTCATTTTGATTGGCGAAGTCACTGGTGATCACATCATAAATCGTAAAGGCATAAATAGCCAGGCCTATAATTCCAAGTCCAAACATATTAAGATGAATAAGAGGTTTTTGTACTTTTTCCTAAAATCAAGTAGATAATCGGCCCTATCCCCTGCGCAAATAGAAGAATCACTATCCAGATTAATTTCATATTCGGATCTTTGAATTCTGAACGAAGGATGTCCACTAGGCAATAAATCCAAAGGATTGTGTAGAGAATGCCAAACAGAAGAAAGACTACAATGGAGCCACCTCCCATGTTTTGAATAAAAGAAAGTGTCATTAGATAGAGCGTTTATTTTTTGAGAATATCGAATTATAATTACTGCTGTCTTTACTGATGCCTCTGGCCATAGCTAACAAAGAAAGGGTGCGATGACTGGCACAAAAAGAATCAAAGTTTTCACGAAAATTTACTTTGAGTAACTCTAAATTCTGGGTATAAGACATAAAAAGGGGCATATGCCCAGAAACATAAGTATATGATGCTAAAGAGGAATGAAATTTGCCAAAACATCTGCCCGTCTCCGGAAGGTATTAAAACCATCTATTTTCTTCAATTATTTTAACCACTGAACCAAAATAGCTTTTTTTAAGTAAGAAAAGTAAGAATTTAGTCAAAAGTTAAACCACCATTCTCTATGAAAAAAAGCTCTCTTTCGCTGCTTTTATCCTTTTTTGCGCTCTTGAGTTATGCTCAGGTAGATTTGCGCTATTATCTGCCTGAGGGATATACTTACGATGAATCGATCCCGACCCCAAAGGAAGTTTTAGGATATGATGTGGGAGAATGGCATGTAAGTCATGATCAGCTTGTGATGTATATGAAGGCTGTAGCGGAGGCTTCAGATCGTGTGACTTTCGAAGAAACAGGCCGAACATACGAGAAAAGACCTCAGGTTCTCCTGACGATTTCTTCTCCGACTAATCTCGGCAAGATCGATCAGATCAAAGACGATAGGAAGAAACTCAGAGAGGCCAATGCATCGGTGGATATTGCGAAGATGCCTGTAGTGATGTTTATGGGGTATTCAGTTCATGGTAATGAAGCTAGTGGAGCCAACGCCGCTCTATTGGCCGCTTACCATTTTGCTGCCGCCAAAGAAGTAGCTGGGGACTTGGAAAACATGGTTTTGCTACTTGATCCTGCCATTAATCCTGACGGACTCAACCGGTTTGCTTCGTGGGTAAATACGCATAAGTCGTATAATATGAACGGCGATCCTAATAATGTTGAATTCAGTGAAGCGTGGCCCAGAGGCAGAACAAATCATTACTGGTTTGATTTAAATCGGGATTGGTTGCCTGTTCAGCATCCTGAGTCAAGAAACAGAGTACGGGTTTTTCAGGAATGGCTACCAAATATTCACTTGGACTTCCATGAGATGGGGACAAACAGCACGTTCTTTTTCCAGCCAGGAGTACCTGCACGAATGCATCCCCTCACACCTGAGAAAAATTTTGAGCTGACAGAGAAAATTGGTACCTACCATGCAAAGGCATTGGATCAAATAGGGTCACTATATTTTAATCAGGAGAATTATGACGATTATTATTATGGGAAAGGATCCACTTATCCGGACGTGCAGGGCTCCATTGGAATTTTATTTGAGCAGGCAAGCTCGAGGGGTCACTTACAGGAAAGTGTGAACGGTATGTTGAGTTTTCCATTTACCATCAGAAACCAGTTCACAGCAAATCTCTCCTCCTTTCAAGCTGCCAAAGATATGCGTCAGGAGTTGAATCAATTCATGAAGGATTTCTACAATGACATACAGCAAGAGGCGGATTCAGATCCAAACAAAGCTTACATTTTTGGAAGTCCCAGAGACGATGCCAGAAGCTATCATTTGGCCGATTTGATCTTGCAACACGACATCAAGGTCTTTAATCTAAATGATGATATTACTGTAAACGGCGAGGAGTTTAAGAAAGAAAATTCGTACATCGTTCCTGCAGGCCAACCACAGTATAGACTGATCAAGGCAATGTTTGAAACTAGAAATACGTTCAAGGATAGCTTATTTTATGATATCTCAGCCTGGACTTATCCTATGGCTTTCAACTTGGACTACATGGCGCTGAACAGTCAGATTCTGAATCTGGCAAGTGTAAATGAAGTTTCAAAAAGTTCTATTGCTTTAGCTCCTGGAAAGGTTTTGGGCGATGTGGGGGCGTACCAATATGCCATGGAATGGACGGACTACTATGCTCCAAAAGCCGCCTACAAATTGATGGATGAAGGCTTTCAGATAAGAGTTGCTACCGGTGAGTTTACAACTGAAGACGGTAGGAGTTTTGGAAGAGGCACCTTATTGATTGGTAAAGGTGAAAGTGGAATGGATGATCAGGCATTTTTCAATAAGTTATCTGAAGTAGCAGAAAAATCCACGGTGGATATCCATAGCTTGACTACCGGATATACCGGGGGTATGAATATTGGCTCTCCCAATATGATACCACTGGAAAAACCGGAAATTGCTTTGCTTGTAGAAGGCGGAGTGGATAGTTATGAAGCAGGTGAAATCTGGCATTTGCTGGATCAGCGTTTTGAAATACCGATCACATTACTTTCAATGGATAAGCTAGGGGGGAATACGCTGGATAGATACAACGTTATCCTAATGCCCGATGGCAGATACAGCAATTTAGGAAAGTCCGGTGCAGCTACACTCAAGTCTTGGGTAGCTCGTGGAGGAACGCTACTGGCCAAAGGAGGAGCACTTCAATTCCTTGCAGAGAATGAAGTTGGGGATTTTAAATTTAGGGAGGCAGGAGCTCCAGAAGCGGGATTGCAAAAAAGCTATGCAGACTATGACAATGCAAGAGGAGCAAAAGTGACGGGAGGGGCGATTTTCAATTCGAAACTTGACCTGACACACCCAATTGGTTATGGTTATCTCAGTTCAGCTATCCATACATTCAGAAATGACAATTTATTTTTGGAACCTTCAGAAAATCCGTATGCAAATCCACTGGTTTACACTGATAAGCCATTGGCTTCAGGGTACCTTCATCCTTCCAATCTTCCGGGAATCCAGAATGGCTCTGTGATCCAGGTTTCCGGCATTGGGAGAGGACGTATCGTCGCTTTTGCAGATAATATGAATTTTAGAGCATTCTGGTTTGGGACGAACAAACTTTACATGAACGCGATCTTCTTTGGCCAGGTCATCCAAAGTGGTACGACTAAGTGAATTACAATCATTTTAAATCCCGGGTTTAGGTCCGGGATTTTCTGTTTTGAATCATTCGAACAACTAGGAATCATTTTGCGTAATCAGGTCTATCAATTCTTAAAAAACAGTCTATGCCTATTTCTACAAGAGTCATGATTTTTTCAGCTTTTTCACTCTTATGTTCCCCTTCTTTCTCCCAGGAAATGGGTTTTGAGGAATACAATCCACCCTCTACAATGAAAGTAGCTGAGCATCATGTGATCAAGGCAAAGTTTCCATTCGTAGACATTCACTCACATCAGGGCGGCATCAATGAGAAACGCATCGGGGAACTGGTCTCAGAAATGGATGAATTGAACATGGGCGTTTTGGTGAATCTGAGTGGAAGAGGGTTTGGCCGTGGAGATAGCAATTCACAGCAAGAATATATCAAATCCATGCTGAAGGAATTCAATACCTACGCCCCAGGGAGATTTATGGTGTTTACCAATCTGAATTTTGCGGGATTTGGAGATGAAAATTGGACCAGAATTGCCTTAAAGGAACTTGAAGAAGATGTAGCCGCTGGAGCTAGTGGACTAAAAATCTATAAAAGCCTTGGCCTGAATGTGAATGACATAGATGGAAACCGGGTTCCGGTCAATCATCCAGACTTGGATGCAGTTTGGGCCAAAGCCGGTGAATTGGGAATTCCTGTGATCATACATTCAGCAGATCCTGCCCAATTCTGGCAGCCCATGGATGCGAATAATGAACGCTGGCTTGAACTCAAGACCCATCCCAATCGCCAAAGGGGAGCTGATAATCCTGCACCTTTTGAGCAGATTATGGCAGAACAACACGATGTTTTTGCTAAGCATCCCGGGACAACATTTATCAATGCGCACATGGGTTGGATGGCAAATGATCTGGATGCTGCAAGTGAGCATTTGGAGAAATATCCCAATGTCAATTTTGGAATTGGAGCCGTAATCGCAGAATTTGGACGGCAGCCGAGACGTGCCAAAGAATTTTTTGAAAAGTATCAGGACAGGCTACTATTTGGAAAAGATGCTTATAATAAGGAAGAGTATTACACCTATTTCCGCGTGTTGGAGACAGAGGACGAGTATTTTCCGTACTACAAAAAGTATCATGCATTTTGGGCGATGTACGGACTGGGTCTTTCGGATGAGGTTTTGAAAAAGTTGTATTATAAAAATGCGTTGCGGATTGTGCCGGGAATGGATAGAAGCATCTTCCCAGATTAAGACAAAACATTGCACGGATATGATTATATTCACTTCCGCCATGGAATATTCTTAATTATGGATAATTACATCGAAACATTAATTCCTCACCGATATCCCTTTTTGTTTGTAGGTGAAATTCTTAGCGTTTCGGTCGACGAAATTGTCGGAACGAAGACATTTAGCAAAACCAAGGATGAAATGCTAGGTGGCAGTTTTCCGGGTTTCGGCTATATTCCCGGAATGATTTTGATTGAATCAATGGCTCAATGTGGAGGTGCTGGTATTAAAAAACTAGGACTTGCAAATGGTTTTTTTGGGCTTGTCAGTATGGATAAAGTTAGGTTTTTAAAGGAGTCACTTACGAGACTGAAGTCAAATACATAATAAAAAATATTCGGGTTAGTGACCGATTAATTAAACAAGAAGGGGTCGCTTATGTAATTAACGAACCTGTTGCAGAGGCTTCTTGGATCTGTGCCAAATTAAATTCCTAGACTTATGAATAGGGGGAGGTTGATTCGTACATAGTTTCTTCATAACATGTCAAGCAGCTTTACATACTCCGCCTGATAGGAAATGAAAATTGCAAAATCTTTACCTATCATTTTCTCTTTGCAAAGAAACGGTAGCTTTTCTGAACTATCCGTCAACATATCCTTTCACAAGGTCAGAATCTTTGAGATTTACATCCCATCCACATTAAAGCGATGAAGGGGGTTTATGGTACAAATATAAAAGTACGTGAGAGATGTAATAAAGCTCCCCAATTTTTAATTATGTAACTTAAAGCAACGCAAACTGCTGATTGCATGACCCCCATTTTTCAACAGAAAAAGCTAAGAATCAAAGCAACCCTAAAATACATAGCCATTCTTGTGCTGGTATTGCTGGTGACGATCTTCCAGGATTACCTGCATTCACGGTACAACAATTATTCATTTTATGCTTCGGAATCTTTCCTTTTCAATATCTTCTGGATTTTGATCTTGCCGGTAGCTCTAATTTTTAATGTTGTTTTTACTAAAATTTCTGCACTTGCAAAGACTCGGGAGTTGTTGGTGAAAAGACTCATGTTTGTTTTGGCAGCTTCGATTTTCCACATTCTAGTTTTTGCTGCATTGGTACATCTGATTTCCGCGGTTTTCTATGCACACACATTTACATTTGGGGAGAATCTGGGTTATACTATTTCTCAGGATTTTTATAAGTACCTGCTGATCTATTCGATAGTTTCTCTGGTACTGATTAAAAAACGAAAATCGAAAGATCAGGTACCGTATCCCATCGATCAGGTTATTATTGGTTCAGGAAGGAAAATAACTTCAATCAGAACAAGTGATATTTTTTATATCACCGCCGCTTCCCCTTATATCGCAATCCATACTGCGGAGAAAAAGGAGCTACACGCCGATACGCTCAAGGCCATTCTCGAAAAATTGGATCCAGACACCTTCGTCCGCATCCATAAGTCTACGATTGTCAATCTTCACAGGATTGTATCCTACACTTCTCGGCTAAACGGAGATTACGATGTGAGGCTTTCCAATCAGAAGGATTTGCGTCTGAGTAGAAACTATGTTGAAAACTTCAAAAGTAAATTTGCCAGACGCTCATCCTCTTGAGTAGAAAAATACACAGCTTGGCATAGTCGGTTTTTTTATAGCGAAATCAAATCCCATTTTTCGGATAAATCAAGTCGCTATGAAAACGCTAAATATTCTGTTTTTGCTGGTCATTTTATGGACTTCAATTTCATGCCAGGCGCAAATTACATCTTTACAAAAGGATAGGGAAGTGGGAGGTGGTTGTGAAGGATGCGAAGCCGTTTTTGAATTTGGCGCAAAGAAGTTAAGTCCCGTAGATACGCTTCCCCTTTTTTCCGAAAATGAGCCAAAACTAAAAATTAACGGCAGTGTGTTTCAGAAAGATGGAACAACTCCGGCAGCTAATGTGATTATCTATATCTATCACACGAACCGGGAAGGAGAATATCAAACTTTCGGAGGTGAAAAAGGATGGGCAACGCGTCACGGGATTATCCGGGGATGGGCGAAAACGGATAGGGACGGGAAGTATTCTTTTTTTACATTCAGACCAGCTGCTTATCCGACTAGAGATGAACCTGAACATATCCATATCACCATTAAAGAACCTGGAAAAACTGCATATTATCTAGACGATTTTGTGTTTGAGGATGATCCGCTTTTGACTAAGGAAAAAAGAGAAAACCTAGCTGATAGAGGAGGATCGGGAATAATGAAACCAAACCAAGCCAATGGTATTCTTATAGTTCATAGAGATATTATCCTGGGTCAAAACATCCCAGACTATGAGTAAAAAAATGGGATATTATCTGGCTTTGTTGATTTTTATCTATTTGGGATACCCAGATACAAGAAGTCAAAATTTTCCAATTGGGGCAAAGGAGATTCTTAAGCCCACTTGGTCCAATAAGGAAGATACGTTGGAAGTGGACCTTACCCGTTCAAAAATTTTCTGGAAAGGGACGAAAATGTATGGATTGGGTAAGCATGAGGGAGAAATCGAAATACAGGGAGGATTTTTATTGATTGAGAATAATAGAATTACGGGAGGAGAAATGGATGTAAACATGCAGAATATATGTGTCACAGATATCCCGAAGAGCGATCCCATTCCTCTTAAAAACCTAACGGATCATCTCAAAGGACCTGACTTTTTTGATGTGGATAAGCATCCTATGTCATCTTCGTATACGGAGTGCCAAGCGAGCTCAGGAAATTAAAATCCTGTTGACAGGCTCTCTCACTATCAAAGGAATCACAAATCCTATCTCTTTTGTGGCAGAAAAAGTAGGTATGAATCATTTCAAAACACACCTCGAACTTAAGCGTTTTTTATGGGATATTGCTTACAGCGGAAGCTGGATAGATCGAACCTTGGTGGATAGAGGCATAATCCTAAGGGGTTAATTATTATGTAAATAAGGGATAGTTTACGTTATTGAGCAGATAAACAGCTTAAATTTCAATTGAAGCATTTCAATTATAAAAATCAAAATGATGGGACTAAGGGCCCCAGAATACTTGGTCAGATTTTTCTTGCTTCTGGCCTGTTAGTGATTCTTGTAGCATTTTTTGTTGAGGTAGAGACAGACCCTCTGAAGGTTGTTTTAGTAGCAGGGGGAGCGGTAGTTATTGGGTTTATTTTGGCCTCAATTAAGTCAGGAATTCTCATTGATTTTCAAAACTATCAGTTCAAAAAATATAAAAGGATCCTATGGTTCAGTTTTGGTGAATGGGAAGCATTACCGCAAGTCGGACATTTGGAATTGATTCATCACAGCTTCCGAAGTTCATATATTCCTAATGGGATTACCCCTACCCTCAATGGTCAAATCACACTGTACAAGGTTGTTCTCCTAGCAAATAACAAAAAGTTTTTAGTGCTGGATTATACCAAAGAAAAGGATGCAGTAGCGGCTTTGGATGAGATAGAGAAGGGATTGGGGATATCATTTGATAGAGAAATTAAGCAAGCAAATTTAGATTAGTATTATATTTCCTTCAGGCTTCTGTACTAGGCAACAATTGGAATTTGGATGATCCATCCTGAAAAAAAATTATGCAGACCCAAGTCCCAACAGAAAATCTTCCGGCTTAATAAGTATAACGGATTCCTTAATAATAAAGAGACCCTTCGGTTTTAACAATTTGAAGGATCTCTTTTTTAAATTTTAAAACTTCAAACTCAGCCCTAACATAAAGTTGGTTCCGGCCATCGGGTAGTAATAATTCTCTGTTACCAATTCCTTCTCTGTTTCTCCGGGAAGGAAATAGCTGAACGTATAGCCATTTGGCTCGTACATCTCATTGAAAATATTGTTCACCAAGAGGTTCAACTCCACGCTTTTGAAAAACCGGGGCTGCACCGAGTAGCTGATGCGGATATCGTTTGTAAAGAAAGCATCAAGCGAGCGAGCGTCAAGACCTGAGTTGTCCAAATACTGTTTGCTCACATACTTACTCAGCCAGTTCAGTGATAGATTTTTGACAGGCTTATACTCGATCATTGCAGAGGCGACCGCGTTTGGAGAAAGCGCAATATCTGTATCTCTGTAAGTGAACGTTTCCTGAGTGAATTCTGCCGTGCTGTAGTCATCTACATATTCGGTAAATTCTTTTATTTTATTCTGACTAAGTGCCACATTAGCGCCCAAAGTCCACTTTTTAAACATCTGATAGGCTACGTCCAACTCAACTCCCGCACGATAGGAATCGGCGACATTTTCCCGGATGCTGGCTCCCACATTGTTGATTTGACCTGTAGGGATCAGTTGATCTTTGTAGTCCATAAAGTAGAAATTAGCATTGTATGTGAAACTTCCACTTCGGGCTCTAAGTCCTGCTTCGATATTATTCAATCGTTCAGGTCTTGGGATTTCTGCGATAGGGTTGTCAGTGAAGTCGGATCTTTTCGGTTCCCTGTTTGCCACAGCATAGCTAGCATACCAAGTCCTGCCTGACTCCTCATAACTTATTCCTACTTTCGGATTGAAAAAGGTATAGTTTTCCTCTCCATCCACGATTCTTCCATCGTCATTGACACCTACAAAAGAATAATCTATGGATCGTAATTGCAAATCTCCATAGAGGCTTAGACCCGAGGCAAGTTCCCGAGTGGCTTTCAGATAGATATTCCGGTCGTCTTTTACAGCATTATTATCGTAGTATCTATCCCGGATCTCGGTAGCTCCGGCTATTCTCGCCCAGATTATTTCCCCAAAATGATCTCCATCGTAGCGATTTGCACCTCCTCCGAGGACTACATCCCACCTGCCGTCATCTGAGACGTAATTAATCGAAGCGACACCACCGTAGAAGTCATTGTCTAGCCAGAGCCTACGGATGATATCTGAATTTGTAATGACAGAATCTCCGATCGTCACATTAGGCAATCTGTAGTTTTCAAAAGCATCATCCTCCCTATACTGTTCGTAATAACCGCGACCGTAGGTATAATGGAGAGCGGCATTTGCTTTCCAGTTGTTGCCAATTTTACCCGCATATATCAATTGGTAGTGGTCTTGCTGATAATTATCCGTCTCGTTTTCATAGGTATAGTAGTTGAAGGTTCTGTCATCCACAAGTTTTGATTCCGGTAGCCCGTACCAGCTTTGGTAGGTTTTTTCCTTACCGGAAAAGACATTCAGTTTCAATACGTGATTTTCACCAAAATAGCCTGCTGAAACAAAGTAAGAGCTCAGATCTGAGCTAGCCCGATCCACAAAACCATCCGAGGTGATTTTTGAAAGCCTTGCATCCACCGCAAATCGATTGTTCAATAGTCCAGATCCTACTTTTACAGTGTGTTTAAATGAGTTAAATGATCCGACAGAATTATCAATTTGGGCATAAGCTTCATCATTTCTAGTGTCTGTCTGGAAGTTCAAACTAGCACCAAAAGTGGCAGCTCCGTTTGTGGAAGTTCCCACACCACGCTGAATCTGAAGGTTGTCCACCGAAGAGGCAAAGTCAGGCATGTTCACCCAGAAGACGCCATGCGATTCGGCATCGTTCATAGGAATACCGTTTACTGTCACGTTGATTCTGCTTTGGTCCGAGCCCCTGATCCTCATTCCGGTGTAGCCGATTCCGGCTCCTGCATCAGAGAAAGTCACCACTGAAGGCGTGAAATTTAAGAGTTGCGGCATGTCCTGACCGAGATTCCGCTTAGCAAGGTCTTCCCTGCTGATCTCCTGAAAAGTGGTTGGAGTACTTTGGGAAGCTCGGGTAGCAGATACGATAAACTCCTCTGTCATCAAGTCGGTCGCCTTCAATCGGATGGTTAATTCCCCGGAATTTGGAATTTCTAATGTCTGCTTGACAGTAAGGTAGCCTATGTATGAAACCCGAAGTTCTAGCCTCCCCGATTGTAGTTTATTTATGGTGAACAGACCATTTTCGTCTGTGACACTGCCTTTTCCTTGATTTTCTGCCCATACTGAGGCTCCTTCCAAAGCTTCGCCAGATGAGGCGTCCAGCACTTTTCCACTAAGGCTTTGCTGACCCCAGCTAGAAATAGCGGCAAGGCAAAGAGCCAAGCCAAGAAATATATTTTTCATTTGTAATTTTTCCCTTGCGGGAGGTTGAGTGAAACATGAGAAAGCGCTAGGGAAGCTCCCCGTTTTTGTTTACCCGGTCGCATTGACAAAATCCAAAATCCAGAAGGGCATCGCTTCAATTTTTTGGTTTTGTTGGCTGCTACACTTGTTCATTTCCCTTCGCCGGCATTACCCGGATCAGGTCGTATGGGTATGATCTCAGCCCGTTTTGTTAAGGCACCCCCTATGATCTAGGAACAAAGGTAATGGGGAAAAGTTGCTTCGCAAATCCGATGTTTGGGAAAATAATCTTCATGAATCTTAATTAATCAGTTTTTATGACGTCTTTCCTATCTGTTCTTTGATCTTCTCTCGATTCTTTTTCCTAAATTTCTGATCAAACCCTATTAACCTATGAAAATCTATAAACTGCTTACGGGCACACTTTTGCTTCATGAAAATCAAGTTTTTTTTGGACCGGAAATAAACTGGGATACCATGCTGGCCCAAGAAAATCTGAAAGAGTTTCTGAAAAAGGAATCGAAAACGTGGAAAACCCTCTCTAAGGAAGAAGGAGAAGAACTGATTGCAAAGGGAATTTTGGCGCCCATGGGAAATCAGGAAATCTGGGCCGCAGGGGTGACCTATTTCAGAAGCCGAACTGCCAGAATGGAAGAATCCCAAGATGCAGGTGGAGCGGATTTCTATGACAAAGTCTATAATGCTGATCGGCCTGAGTTGTTTTTCAAAGCAACTGCAAGTCGGGTTTCGGCTCCCGGAGCTGCGGTGAATATCCGAAAAGACTCTACTTGGGATGTGCCTGAGCCGGAATTGACTTTGGTAGTTTCTCCCTCTGGAAAAATCCAAGGCTACACCTGCGGCAATGATATGAGCAGTAGAAGCATTGAAGGAGAAAACCCACTTTATTTACCTCAGGCAAAAGTATATGCAGGCTGTGCAGCGATTGGACCTTGTCTTTATATCACCGATAAGGATCTGGAGGAAACTGCCAATATCAGATTGGAGATTTTCAGAGGTGATGTTTTAGCATTTGTGGGAGAAACTCCCCTGACGCAATTGAAGCGTAAACCCCAAGAATTGGCAGATTGGCTTTTCCGGGCGAATACATTTCCAATTGGGTGCTTTTTGATGACAGGAACAGGAATTGTACCGGATGACTTTACACTTGAAGTTGGGGACCGGATAAGAATCGGGATTGATGAAATCGGTGTGCTGGAGAATTTCATCGAAAAGATTTGATTCGTAGCGTTTTGTAGGGTATGAAGTGGACGGTAAAAGAACAAGCTATAAACTTATTTTCCTGATGATAAATTAAGACCTGGTTGTGCTGCAAACTTTGAGAACATGTATAGTGGTGAAAATCAGATGCTCGTCGGAGGAAGTACTCCATGTGATGGGCCAGCATTGAATTTATCTTTACCGAACTAATTATCGATTATGGCCTACGACGAATACCTAGTTGAGCGATTGGCTTCCAGCTTTCGGAGAAGAGGGGTGGCTTTTACCACCAAAAAGATGATGGGTGGAATGCTTTTCATGGTTGATGATAAAATGTGTATAGGTCTGAATCGGGACAAGATTACATCCGAAGACCGTATGATGGTCAGAGTCGGGGAATTAACCCAAGGTCTGTGTATGAAACGGACAGGTTGTCGAAAAATGGAGTTTACGGGCAGACCGATGAGAGGATTTGTTTACGTAGACCCTGAAGGCTTTGATTTGGATGAAGACTGGGAATTCTGGGTAGAAAAAGCTTTAGAATACAATCCTATTGCCAAAAGAAGTAAATAATAAGACTGGTTAATTAGGATGCTGGCAAAGTAATTGAATTTCAAACTTCTACGGAAAGAAGTAGTAGCCATGTGATTCAATGAAAAATCTTATTCCCTTCTTAATTTTAGCTGTTTTCGCATTTTCATGCGATTTTAATGACGATTCAGGTCCAAGGTCAGGTGATCAAAAGTGGATTTTAGCAGGTTATCAAGACGGTCGCGTTCCGAATCCCAGCTATAGTACCATCCGGGATTCGTCCTATTTTTACTCCCTTGCTTCTGATGGAACATTTCGGAAATCTATCGGAAAGCAAGGAATAGGAGGAACCTATGAGGAGCGTTTCGAGGATGGATTGAGGAAGTTTACATTCCAATTCGAGGACCCAAACTCAGAGTTAATTCACAGTTGCACTAACGGTAAGGAAACTTACTTTTTAAATAGTAAGGGACAGCTGACGGGAACTTGGGATGCATGCGAAGGAAACAAACTGTATTTTAATAGGCAATAATGCTGGAAGGGTTGTTTTGAGATATATAAGTGAATACTATTTTTGTGAATGACTAAGTTCTATCAGCACAAACTTCGGTTGTTACCTTTTCCTGCAGGATATCATTTGATCACCAATGAAATAGAAGATGCAATCCCTGAGATTGCCAAAATTAAAACGGGCTTTTTGCAGGTGTTTATCCAGCATACTTCTGCTGCCCTGACCATCAATGAAAATGCGGATCCCACCGTGAGAAAGGATTTTCAGACGTTCGTAAACGAGTTAATTCCAGAATCTTATCCACGGTTTATCCACACTTATGAAGGGCCGGATGATATGCCAGCACACATTAAAGCAAGCTTTTTTGATACTAACCTTCAAATCCCCATTTCCAGTGGAAAACTTGTGATGGGAATTTGGCAGGGGATTTATCTGTGCGAATTTCGTAAAAATGGAGGCAGAAGGAGCTTAATTCTCACAGCTTTTGGAGAAAGTATGTAGCGTTCTTGTCTTTTTTGGCTTCGATCCTCACGTGATCTCCGGTCATTAAGATCCTACGAAACCCATCTTTGGTATCTGAATTGATTTCTTTGCCAAGAACTTTCATTTTTGAAAATTCTTGGGGGAGCTCAATTGAAATACCGGCTTTCTTCTGGGTTTGGGTAACTTCAACTGTCATTTGGTTCTCCTCGGAAGTGATACTTACCTTCAATTTGTTATCATCTATCCAAAGGTTTTCGAGGGAAGCTTCCTTCCATTCCTCAGGCAAATTTGGACGAATGAAAGTTACCCGATTTTCTATATCGCCCCGGATTCCCAGAAGATGTAGTAGAAGTGGCTGAATTAACTGATATCCTGGGGACACGTGTCGTGGCGTTTTAGTTGAAAAAATTGCTTGATCAACATGCTGTGCAAAATCCTTACTTATAAATTGAACTCCTTCGAAAAGGTCTTCCCTGAAATCTGTTCTTGTAGTGTCCGGTTTTGAATCGATACTAAATTGAAATAGGCCAGTCTTATACTTGCTCCATTCATATGCTTCTTGAATTTCCGGAGAAGGAACCGATAATTTTGAGGTGGACTGAAGAGAATCCAGTAAAGCAAAATTTTCATTCCAATCTGAAAACAAGTCTGAACGAAGATCTGCCAATACCTCCATGGCTGCGAATTCATTTTGATCTGAACCGGCGATAAAAAGAGGAATCATCTGCTCCTGCTGGGGAGCCAATGTCAGGGAAATTTCAAACCCAGCACTGGCTCCCAATTCTGATATGTGGGAAAAACAAGCTGAATTAATGGGGTTCAATCTTATATCTGCGGTACTTCCCCAGACTGCATACCAGTCATATTTTCTATCTTTTGCGGTGAAGAGGTCTGTCATTTCATCAAAAATAACCTGATCTGCAGCATTGCTTTCAGAGAGGCTGTCCATCAAGAGATTAGGTTTAAGGTCTGTGCTGACTTGAACTTGGAACTGCATATTTTTTACTGAATTACCCACATTTTTGATGTAAAAGAGCATTGTAATTCCAAGTTTATCCTGGCTGAGGATTTGGAGTTGGTTTACATCCAAACCAGTTTTCTCAAGCGGAAAATACTGTTTGTTAGCGAAGGGGTATTTAATGATTCTATCTGGAGAATCTAAGCAGATCAATTCCTTTTCAGTTTTGATAGCAACGGTAAATCCGCTTACTAGCTGAATGGTCTTTAGGGAAATAGCCTGCTGGGGCCCACTGATCAAAATATGCTCATTTCCAAATGAGAATTCTGATATGTCTTTAATCTCAACAGAAGGTAATTTATCTAAACTTCCCAAGAGCAGAGACTCCTCGGATTGCGGTCCCTTGCAGGCAAAATTCACTATAAAAAGAGTAAGAAAAACTAAATGGTAGCGGGACATGGTATACTTGTTTTCCTTTAAAACTGCATCGCTTTGCCTACTTCTCTCCATGTCACCAGTTTCACGTTGTTTTTTTCTACTAATTCCCTGGCTTTATCACTGGTAAAGAAATTATAATCTTCCTGTCTCCAGGGAGCATGGAAGAAGTCATGACCTTTTGTCACTGAGTTCATTTCATCGTCATCAAACGCCAAATGGATAAGAATCACATTCAATCCTGGCTGAATATTGTTTAGCTCATCTGCATAAAAGATGTCCATTCCCGACTCGTAATCCTTTGGCTCAGCCATAATAATCTTGTTGACCAAAGGGAATTTATCTACATCAATTTCTGAAAAAAGCACTGGATTGTTTTTCACTATTCCATTTATCATTTGCTCGTTGATCATGGCTGGGATTTTCAGTTCCTGAGCGATTTTGAGATAAGAAGCCAGGTACTCGGGACGGCCATAAAAGATACAGCCCATGTGAGAATCCAAATGTGTGGGTCTGATCCCCATCTGATTGGCTGCTTTGATCTGCGCTCGGATTTCTTTTTCCACTTCCTCAGGGCTGGCATTGGCAGTGACCTGCGCACAGTCAGGATACATATGCCCTTTTTCATTTGTCAGGCCAGGCACTGCGGTTTTTCCTGCTTCAGGTCCCCAGTTGAAATTCAGCCATTCATTCGTCAGTGTTATATGGATTCCAATGTCAGCATTAGGCATTTCTTTGGCCATTTCACCCACTTCGGCAGACCAACCGGAGGGAACCATCATGCTGGTGGAGTTAACCACACCATTTTTCATCGCATCGAAAGTTGCTTTGGTCTGGGAATGTGACACACCCACATCATCACCGTGAATGATAAGAAGTTTTGCATCCGCGGGGTATCCAAGCTTTTCAGCTAGGTTTTGTGAAAAAGCAAAAGTTGGCAAAAATGCCAAAAGAAATAGTAAGTAGCTCAGGTTTTTCATCTTGGGTTGTTGTTTGTTCCAAGATATAAATTTTCTGCGCTTGCTTAGTATTTGAAGTTAGTCCCGGTATTTTTTCGATTTCAGTCTATACACCCACAGGTAAATGAAAAAGGTGGCAAAAATCTGTAGGATCCCGAAATAAAGCCAAGTTGGTGGATATTTTAACGGTTCAAAATTGATTGTGTTATTATAATATAGTTTGGAAATAGTCAAAGCAATTACTGTTGCTGGAAGTATGACGATCAACCAAAAATTGAAAAAGGAGCGATAAAGAAAGGGGATTTTCTTTGTAGGAGGAAGACTTTTTAAGTTACGGTTTTTCATTTGGCAAGAAAAGAGCTCTTTCTGGATGATTAAAAACCATCCTTAAATCTCTTGGATTTAGGCTTAAAATCTCTAAAATACATCCAAGCCCCGAAAATAATCTGAAAAATAAACATTTTGACATAGGTGGAAGGCAACTTGAAGAATTCCCAGCTTATTTCGCCCTTGAAAAGCTGGATTATTATGATTGTCAGAATACTTGCTGGAAGGATATAGATTAGCCAAAAATTGAAAATTGAGCGGTATAGGAATGGGGTTTTATTCATCTGTTTATATTTTGTCTTTTAAAGGCCATATGGAATCTCGCATGGGAGATAATCATCCCTGTGTGTGACGCTGGAGTCATGCTCGATTTCATGTGATTTTTTGGAGTAATATTCCTTTAGTACCCAAATTTAACCCTTTTCAGATCTGCAGGAACCGATTTTTTCCGTTCAGTTTCCAATTGGTACAGATACTCTCCTAATTCTGCAAAAAAGGGGAATCCAATTTCATCGTATTCATACTGGTCATCATTGAGGATTTCGTTTTCATTCACATAAATGACGGCTGATACAAAGAACTCTATTCCTTTATCAAAATCCACATAGTAGCTCGCATCGAGCATGTGGCCATAGGCTTGTCCTGTTTTATTAAAAATGCGAATACTTTCGGGGAAATCATTTTTGTCATTCCCATTCAGATAGAATTTTGAGTAGGTGTCCCAATATTCGTCCTGTGCATACTTGGGAAAATCACTCTCAGCAGGAAGCATGCTCATATATTTCAAAATAAATTCCCGATGAACTTCGGTGATGGCAAAACGCTCAGACTCCACAAATGACATGGGGAAAATAATTCTTTTGACTATTCCATGGAGGTCAGACAGTGCGAGCTTATTCCTGTTGGAGAAATCCATTCCATGCTGAACCAGAGAATCATCCGAGTAAAAGGCTTTCCCAACTATTGGATTATCCACGTTTGAATAGACAGTGTCAGTGATCCGTTCGGGTAAGGCCAGAATCACATTGCCAGTGGTATCCACAAAACGGATTGGGTTGAAGATTCTATTTTCCTCAGCATTGGCAGAGTAGCTGAGTCTATGATTGATAATAATGTGTTCAAGCCCTTTTTCTTTGAGTTTTTTATTGAGATAGTCTTGTCCCAGCAATTCATACAAGCGATTATAGGCATCATTGTCTGATACCAGCAAGATCTTTTTGATATAATGTGCTATGCTTGGTAAAGAATCTTTTGCGGAGAAATCCTTCCATGCGGGAACCTGAGAAGGTCGGACTGAATCAATCAACATGCTTGTCTCTGATGTCAACCCTTCAATATTTTGCTCCTCCAGCCATTCCAATGCAAGAATTGCGACCGGCAATTTGATTGTTGAGGCGGGATAGAAATATCGCGTATCATCTAGATTTACAGAATAATCAGTGAACAATGCATTGCCATGCTCATTCCGGTCTATCCTGGTATAGATTAGTTGGACTTTGTACTTATCTGCATTTTCGAGAACTTTTCTGAGCGTTGGAAAATTTTCCAGCCCATCTTCAAACGGCACTTTTTCCTTTGGCGAACAAGAGCTGATTAGAATGGCTAAAAGTGTCAATTGTGCAAAATATCTCATCAGCGTGATAGACGTTGTAATACTTGATTGAGATACATCAGATCCTCTAATTCATGAAAGGCAGAAATCACGATTCTGTTCACACTGGGGCTTTCAGGTGTAGGGTATGAAAATGAAGAGGTGATAATTCCCGCTTTTTCCAGTTCAGATACCCAATCGGCATCCGTATAAACGAATACAGGGAAATAGCTGCTTCCTTTGATTTGGGGAATATCGGCAGTCTCCTGAGCAAAAATCCCACAGGCATCTTCTAGCCACTGCTTTTTCTTTAGATAAAGCTTCTCCCTATCCAAGAAAGTTTTCAGATGTGCTGGAGAACCAGGCGAAGCTCCTCCGAATAGTGGAGTTGCTTTGACTTTGTTGATTTGGGCAGTTCTTCCCAAAATTATTCCTGCGGGTAATCCCAGTCCTTTTCCCAAAGATCCTGATACAATCAAATTGATAGAAGGGTCATCCCATTGTTGATATGTGCCATAGATACTATTTCCCAACGTTCCGAAAGCGTGGCTATCGTCTATCAGAAGAGTCACTTCGTGTTTTTGAGCTATGTTTTTTACCCAATCATAGTTATGGATTTCCCCGGAAAATGGATCGACAGCATTCCCTATAATTAGAATTTTCCTTGGAGATAGGTCAGTGGAAATTAATGAGTTATGTCTTGTCCATTGTGTAAAATTTAATTGTGTGCTAGGAAAATAACTGTCTGGAACGACTGCAGCGTGTGCATCTGGAGCTATCCAGATTTCATCTGAGTCTTTATAAAGGGACTTCCAAGCAGCAATGCCTGCCAGATATCCAGAGCTGAAAACGGCAGCGGATTCAGCTCCTGCTTTATTCGAGAAGTGATCTTCAAACTCATCAAATACCTGTAATCGAATATTATTGATCCTACTCTGTCCGTGGTTTGCCCCAAGAAGATAAAGATTATCTGATAATGCTTTCAGAAAAGTTCTGTCCTGTGCGATGCCCAGGTAGGAAGTTCCACTGAAATAAAGGTATTCCTTGCTCTGCAGTGTGATTGTTCTATTGATTCCTGAATTTAGGTAGTGGTTTTTCAAAGCAGGTAATTAGTTTGCGAAAATCTGAGTTTCATCCTGAAAGGATTTAAATTCCAGGGCATTGCCACAGGGATCCAGGAAAAACATAGTAGCCTGCTCCCCTACCTCGCCCTGAAAACGGATGTATGGTTCGATCACAAATGCCACGCCACGGGCTTTTAATCTATCGGCAAGCTCGTGCCATTCTTCCCAAGGCAAAATCGCACCAAAATGACGAACAGGGACATATTTGCCATCCACAGTATTCGTGTGTGCCAATGCCAATTCCTCGGGTTTGACATGTGCGGAAAGTTGATGTCCAAAGAAATTGAAATCGATCCATTTGTCGGTGCTTCTTCCAATCTCACAGCCAAGTAGTTCTCCATAAAATTCCCGCGTTTCTGCAATATCCCTGATAGGGAAAGCCAGATGAAAGGGTTTAAATTGGTTCATAAATGTGTACTTTCGTTGAGGGTTTTTCGGCTTCAATTTAGTTGTTTATTCCCTAACTACTATGGAGAAAAGTAAATCGGTATCATTGGTTTTGAGCAGTGGCGGTGCGCGGGGATTAGCACACGTAGGGGTGATAGAGGAGCTTGAGAAGAGAGGATATCATATTGCCGAAATTGCAGGTTGCTCGGCCGGGGCACTGGTCGGAGGCATGTATGCAGCGGGCAAAATGGAGGAATTTAGGGATTGGATTTGCAATCTGGATAGGCTGGATGTTTTTTCGTTAATGGATTTCACACTCTCGACCCGTGGATTTATCAAGGGGGAGAAGGTATACAATGCCCTGAAAAAAGTGATTGAGGATTGCCAGATTGAGGATTTAAGCATTCCCTTTTACTGCAATGCTGTCGACTACATAAGTGGGAAAGAGGTGGTTTTTAGGACGGGCAGCTTATATGCTGCCATTCGGGCTTCAGGAAGTATTCCTACAGTTTTTCAGCCTGCTCGGCATCTTCGTTATGAACTTATAGATGGTGGCGTTTTAAATCCCATCCCACTTTCACTTTTGCAACAAGCAGCGGAAAACATGGTTGTAGTGGTGGGCCTGAATGCCGGGGATTCTGAATTGGTAGTTCCTCCTAAAAAGGATTCCAAAGGCAAGAAATTCATTTCTATGCCAGCTTGGGTGATTGAGTACAGGAATAAAATGAGGCAGTATTTCCCAGAACAAGGAAAAATTGAAAAGCCGGCTTCACTCAGCTCAATTAGTCTTATGACGCGCTCGTTTGATCTGCTTCAAGACCGATTTTCTGCTTTGTTGATTGAGAGACATCATGTAGATGTTACCGTTCAAGTGGCCAGAAATCAAGCGGGAATACTGGAGTTTTACCGTGCGGAGGAGCTGATAGAAATCGGTAGGGAAAAAGCTGCTATGGCCTTAGATATCTGGGAAAATGGAAATCGCTGAACTGAATAAATTACTTGGAAATATTGATGTCTACCTGCTGGACCAGATTCTGAAAGGCAGGTTTTCAGCGGACATGAAGATTCTTGATGCTGGCTGTGGTGAGGGAAGAAATACAGTTTATTTTATCAATGGTGGCTATCAGGCATTTGGAATAGACCAGAATGAAACAGCCATACAGTATTGTCGGGTTATGGCAAAAAGTCTGGATAAGGAGTATGATGTGCATCGATTTCAGGTAGGTGGGTTGGAAGAGATTCCTTTTCATAAAGAGGCTTTTGATGCCGTCATCTGTTCGGCGGTATTGCATTTTGCACATGATGAAGCCAATTTCTGGCAGATGATCGATGAAATGCTGCGTGTCCTAAAGCCAGGAGGCATTCTCTGGTTTAGAATGACGACAGCATTTGGAGGGATTTTAGAACAAAGCCATGCGCTAGAAGGAGGGAAATACCTGCTTCCTGATGCATCTGAAAGATTTTTGCTGACCCAGAATCATTTGGATAAATTGGCGGGAATGGGCATGAAATTTCTGGAACATCCAAAATCCGTCTTGGTGCATGGGCAGCGTTCCATGGGGGTTTTTGTGATGGAGAAGTGGTTTTGATGTGTAGCACTGATAGGTCAGCAGGCAGCTTAAGCTGGGATCCAGTCCGGAAATTTGAGCTAAACAGGATTTGAAGATCCAACCTGGCTAACTTCATGTCTTGCGAACCAAAGTTTATGTTTGTGAAGAGATTAACATCGTCAAGAGAATAGACACTATTGATTCTTAAATGGAATTACAATACGGACTGGAACTGATTGGGACTTTTGTATTTGCGATTTCTGGTGCATTGGCAATCAGAGAGCGTGAGCACGACATGTTTGGGGCAGGATTTACTGGCTTTATCACCGCTATTGGTGGCGGAACGCTCAGGGATATATTGCTTGATAGCTATCCGCTTGTTTGGATCGGGGATGTTAAATTTCTGTATGCGATATTGGCCGGAATATTGGCAGCATTTATTTTTCCTAATTTCCTAAGCAAGTTACGTAAGACGTTCTTCCTTTTTGATACGCTTGGAATAGCTTTTTTTACTGTGTTGGGTGTAGAAAAGTCCCTCCATTTGGGAGTAAGACCAGAGATTGCTGCGATTATGGGTATGTTCTCTGCAGTAATGGGTGGTGTAATACGAGATACCCTCACCAACGAAATACCTATTTTATTCAGAAAGGAAATTTATGCGTCGGCATGTCTGGCAGGAGCAATATTCTATCTGATTCTAAATTCTATCGGGGTTTCAAGAGATGTTAATCTGTTGGCATCCATAGTAGTGATTATTGCGATCAGAATGATTTCAATGAAGTATAAACTGAGTCTTCCCAGGTTGGATTAGTGTGATCCGGAGTGAATATAGCATTATATTGAGCACGGGTTTGTCGGAAGAATATCCCTTATATAAGCTAGGCTAATATGCATCTCACTCAAAATCACGTGGATTGGAGATCCGTTTTGGATCCTTTTTCTATTCTCTATATCATAGCTGGAGTATTTTGCTCCGCTGCAGCACTTGAAATGTTTCTGCTGCCAAACCAATTTCTAGATGGTGGGGTGACAGGTATGGCAATTATTGTCAATTTACATTTTGGGGTCAATATCAATGTTTTGCTTGTGGCACTTAATATTCCCTTTCTCTGGCTTGGATGGAAGAAAATCGGGAAAACCTTTGCCGTCCAATGTACTTTTTCAATTTCCTTATTGGTTCTAGTACTTGAGTTGATCACTTTCACTCCGGTCACAAATGACCTGGTGCTCAGTGCGGTATTCGGGGGGATTTTGATGGGAGTGGGGATTGGTCTTATTTTACGCGGCGGCGGGCTGATCGATGGTTTTGAAGTGATTACCGAATTTGTCCATAAGAATTCCCCCCTCTCTGCAAGCGAGATCACAATGTTTTTCAACTCCCTTATTTTTCTGTTTGCCGCTTTATTCTTTGGTATTGAGCCTGCGATGTATTCTATTATTACCTACTTCACAGCCATTAAGATGACAGATTATATAGTAGATGGACTTGAGGAATATACCGCCTTGACAATTATTTCCAAAAAGGATGAGGACGTAAAAAATCTGATTGTAAACCAGTTCGGAAAGGCGATTTCAGTATACAAAGGAGAAAGGGGATATCTGCCAGAGACCTTTCATATTAAGAATCCCTGTGATATCATTATGACGGTCGTGACTAGGCTGGAAGTACACCGCATCAAGTTGGCCGTGCAGGAAATAGATCCTACGGCATTTCTCTACCTACAGACTATCAAGGAAGTGAAAGGAGGACAGATCAAGCATGTGGGGAAAAAGCATGGATAAGAAATTTCATGCTGGGCTTCTTTATATTTCGTTTTTTTTAGAGTTCAGTTTAGGCGGCAATTATGCTCTTCCTTTCCAAAACCTAGGAATGAGTGCTGGGACCTCTGAACGATAGTTTTGATAAGCTTCACCAAATTGTGCCACCAGATTTTTTTCCTCAAAATATATCCCAAAAGGTAAATATAGAAGTAAACAACCTAGATGAATGGCTGAACTTAGCGTCCCGGCAACCAGGAAATAGCCAAGAAAAATCAATATCAAACCTGCATATAGTGGATGGCGAACCTTAGAATATAGCCCCGTAGTTTTTAAAGGCTCATCTAGTGGGGCAGTAGTAAATTCCAAAAATCTCTTCAATGAATATTTTTTGTAGGATTTCGTAGCGATGATAGTACCAAATCCTGCAATCATGTAACCGAGGTAATCGGTAAGAGCACTTTTGGTCATCAAAAAGGTATTGGGAATTAGCAGCGTTTGAATCATGATGCCGAAGAAAAGGAACGGTAAAACCAGCATATAAGCCAAGCGGTACCATTTATAGGCATTTCCTAATTTTCCCTCCAGAATTCTTTTTATCTTGGTTGCAGCCAGAAATGAATGAAGTGAATAAAATACGGCCCAGCTCAGCCCTAGCAGTACATAATTCATTTGCGTATAGTAATTTCCAGAGTAACCTAAAATTTTTATGAAAATCGGAATAATCCGCGAAGGAAAAAACCCTCCTGACAAACGAGTTCCCTTCACTCCTGAGCAGCTGAAAACTATTCAGCAGGATTACCAGGGAGAACTTACTTTCCAAGTGCAGTCCAGTCCATTCCGCGCCTATACGGACCAGGAATTTCTTGATGCAGGAATTGATGTTGTAGAAGATATATCTGGCTGTGAAGTGCTATTCGGAGTGAAGGAAGTGCCAGTTGATCAGCTGGTGGAGGGAAAGACGTATTTTTTCTTTTCCCATACGATCAAAAAGCAACCCTATAATAGGAAGCTCCTTAGGACAATTTTGGATAAAAGAATTCGACTAATTGATTATGAAGTATTAAAGGATGATGAAGGAAGAAGGGTTGTTGCCTTTGGAAGATGGGCTGGAATAATAGGTACGTATAATGCCTTTTGGACATATGGAAAAAAAACAGCTCTTTTCGAACTTAGGCGTGCCAATGAATGCCAAAATCTTCAAGAACTTCATCGTGAACTCGCAAAGGTGCAACTCCCGCCGATTAAAATAGTCCTTACCGGTTCAGGGCGTGTGGGCGATGGGGCCATAGAGGTCTTGAATTCCTTGAAAATTCGAGAGGTTTCGGTTCCAGATTTCCTACATCTGTATTTTGATGAGCCTGTGTATGTGAAATTGAGATCTGCGGACTACAATAGGAGAAAATCAGATGGAGGTTTTGATAAGCAAGAATTTTACACGTTCCCTGAGCGGTATGAAAGCCACTTTCAGAAGTTCGCAGAAGCTGGAGAGATGCTGATTTCCGGGGCATTTTGGAATCCGGATGCACCTCGTCTATTTGCTCTGAGGGATATTTCAGGGGAAGATTTTCAGCTATCTGTGATCGCAGATGTGAGCTGCGATGTGGGTGGGGCTATTCCCACTACGATTTCTTCCTCTACAATTACTGATCCGGTATATGATGTAGACCGTCAATCGGGAGAGAAAATCCCGGCATTTGGAAGTCAGACGAGCATTTCGGTAATGGCAATTGATAATTTGCCTTGTGAGCTACCAAGAGAGGCAAGCAGGGAGTTTGGGATTCAGCTGACAAAATGGGTAATTCCTGCGCTTATGGAAGAAAACTCGAGAATTTTGGAGCGGGCCACTATTGCCCGTGATGGAGACCTGACGATTGAGTTTATGTACCTAGCAGACTTTGTAAATCAAGATGAATAAGCTGAACCGTTTTTTGGAATCCACGCTTTTAAAGCCTACAATGACTGGCTCAGAGGTGGACTCACTGATCAGAGAGGCAATCGAAGAGCAATTTGTAGGAGTCTGCGTCCCACCTTTCTGGCTGAAAAAAGCTAGAAGAGAGCTAGGCGAAGAGAATGTACAATTAGTTACCGTTATCGGATTTCCCTTCGGCTATTCTGATTCCGCTACAAAAGTATTTGAAAGCAAGGAAGCGATCAGGCAGGGCGCAGATGAATTGGATTTGGTTTGGTCACAGACGGCTTATCATTCGGGGATGAATTGGCCAAAGGTTGAAATCGCCCAAATCGCAAAGATTTGTCATGATGAAGAGCGAATTTTGAAAGTTATCATTGAAACAGCCAATCTTGATGAAAAACAGCTTGTGGAAGCTTGCTTGATCTGCCAGGATGCTGGGGCAGATTATGTCAAAACATCCACTGGATATGCTTCGACCGGAGCCCAAGCGGCTGATATTATAGTGATGCGAGAGACTTTATCATCTTCTGTCGGCATCAAAGGGAGTGGAGGGATCAAAACACTGGATCTTACTCTGGCACTGATTCAGGCAGGGGCAGATAGGATAGGCACCAGCTCAGCAAAAGCACTGATGGATTCCTGGAGAAATTCTCAGTCATTACTGAAGTAGATCAGCAAGAAAGGAATGATGAAAAAGGTCAGAAGAACATAGGCAAAGCCTAAAAATCTACTTTTAACGGATTTTTTACCCATATATAAAGCCAAAATCACAGGGATATTTCTCATCGAAGGGAATGGCAGGAAAATCAGAGCTCCTATTAAGTTGAAGAGAAAATGAACAATCGCCAGTGCGATGGCAGCTTCTGTTTTATAAATAGCTGCTATAGCCGCGGTTATTGTAGTTCCAATATTGGCACCAATAATAAAGGGGAATGCCTTTTTTACTGATACTTTTTTATTGGCGACCAGAGGCACTACCAAAGAAGTAGTGACTGTACTAGACTGCACGGCTGCTGTAAAGAAAGTTCCATATATAAATGCCATGTAAGGATTTTTGAAAATCAACTTACTGATATTTTGGAAACTGTTGATTACAAATGCTTTATAAACAGAGGTTGATAAGATTTTAATAGCTGCAAATACCAAGAAAACCGAAAGAATCATCGTTAAGAAAGGAATATCTATGGTAACTGAGATCCATTCTGAGACCGGCCTGGTAAAGACTTTATTATAAACGATGGGACCCGAATAGGATTCGTCCGGTACAAAAAATTGGGCTATAGCTATTGATATTTTGGATAAGAAACCAAAGCTAACTTCCAATGGTAGCAGAATAATAACTGTGAAGATGTTAAAAATATCGTGCAGCATCCCTGCAGATAAGGCTCGCTTGAATTGCTTCTTATTCATGATGTAAGAAAGTGAGACCAGCGTAGAAGTCAGAGTGGTCCCAATATTTGCCCCCATCACCATGGGCACAGCTTGCTCCAATGTCAGATTTCCTGATGCCACCACAGCGACTACACTGGCAGTAACAGTGGAGCTACTTTGGATCAGGGCTGTCATCAATAGCCCAATGAAAAGGCTGACAAAGGGATTTCTAGTGGCTAGAAGGATATTTTCAGCTACATCATTGTTCAGATTACTCATCGCAACAGTGAGCAAATCTATCGCAAAGATGAATAGCAGAAGAGCCAAAAGCATCATCAGATAGCTTTTAGTTTTATTTGTTTTGTCTTTTTTCAGCTCCAAGCTCTCCATCTGGTAGGGATAGAATTTTATTCTGATTGCTATTTATCTAAGGGAGAAAGGGTTTATAGCGCATGCAGTTTCAGCCCAGAATCCAGAATTTTGATAAAATATTAGGGCAAAAGTTGAAATTTTTTTGCGAAAAACAAGGTGAAACTACCGTTTGAAAGTGAAATAGTGTTTACTTAACAATTTGATAACACAGATAGAAGGATATCTTCTTTAATTTTGCGCGACCGACCAAAAGGCAAATCATGGCCAAGAAAAAAATAGACCAAAACATTAATCAGGATAAGCTCTCCAAAACCGCCTATTCGCTGTTCGATTTTACCAAAAAAGAGAAATCTTTTTTGATAGTCATCTGTGTCCTGATTTCTGTCGCAGGATTAGTGACGCCTTACACTTATGTTGCCATGTGGTTTGGGTTTGCGCTGGCAGCATATTCTGCGATTGCAAATGATAGTATCCAGACCATCGGAACATTTATAGCCTCTAATCACAGCAAGAAGTGGTATTGGCTATGGTTATTTATGGGGTTGATTTTTGTTGGAACAGTTACGTACAGCTGGATTACTTTTGATGGAGATGTAAGTTATCAACGATTAAGTGTGCCTGGGTTGGACAGAGCACCTACAAACTTTGTTTTTCTTCAGCTGGCTGCGCCTATAGTGCTCCTTATCATGACCCGGCTGAGAATGCCGGTTTCTACTACGTTTCTTTTGTTGAATGTATTTACTTACAAAGCGGGCACGATTGTAAGTGTAATGTTTAAAAGTTTTGTGGGGTATCTGTTGGCTTTTTCCATTGCAATAGCTGTTTGGTTTGTTCTAGAGCGATTTGTCAAAAATTACCTAAAGGGGAAACCAGCACCTTATTGGATCTTTTTGCAGTGGATCACTTCAGGGACGCTTTGGGCAGTATGGATCATGCAGGACGCGGCTAATATTGCAGTGTTCCTTCCCAGACAATTGAGTGTAGCTGAGTTCTCTGTATATACAGGTTTTGTATTTGTAGGTTTAGGTTTCCTTTTCTATATGAAAGGGGATAAAATCCAAGGAATTGTTAATGAGAAGACCAATGTAACTGATGTACGAGCAGCGACGATTGTGGATTTTGTCTATGCGATAATCCTGTTCTACTTCAAGCTGTATAGTAATGTACCGATGAGTACCACCTGGGTATTTATTGGTTTGCTGGGAGGTAGGGAAATAGCTATTGCTCTTGGAAAACATGCTAAAGCGGAGAAAAGAAATGCTTGGCTTTTCAGGGCGTTTAGATTGGCGAGAAAGGACGTGGCAAAAGCATTCATAGGCTTGGTAGTATCATTGATTCTTGCTATTATCATCAATGATGGTGTGAGAAACGAGATACTGGATTTTTTCTAGGCTATTTTGGAAATAGAACTATACAGCCACGAGTACTTCATGAATGAAGCACTAAAGCAGGCAAAACAAGCTTGGGAAGAGGGGGAAATACCTGTAGGTGCAGTAATTGTTTCGAAGAATAGAATTATCGCCAAAGCGTACAATCAGACAGAGAAGCTCAACGATGTGACGGCTCATGCTGAAATGCTCGCCATCACTTCTGCAGCTAATTATATGGGGGCAAAGTACCTGAATGATTGCAGACTGTATGTGACTCTGGAGCCCTGTGTGATGTGTGGGGGAGCACTTTTTTGGTCACAGATCGGAGAAATCCATTATGGGGCATCTGATCCGAAAAGAGGGTATTTACAAAGCAATCCGGGGATATTGCACCCTAAAACAAAGGTCTTTTCAGGTAGCCTAGCCCGGGAATGTGAACAGCTTTTATTGGAATTTTTCAAAAAACTGAGAAAATAAGAGGAAATTGATTCCTTGAGAACCTTTTTCTCTCCGCCTTGGTTGCTAAGGCAGATTATTTGTAGGATTTTCAATCAATCTTTTAACCTTAAATTATAAACAAAATGGCTTTCGAACTTCCATCCTTACCTTATGCCACTACGGCACTGGAACCACACATTGATGCAAAAACTATGGAAATCCACCATGGTAAACACCACAATGGATATGTAACTAACCTTAACAACGCAATCGCGGGAACAGACCTAGAAAGCAAATCCCTAGAAGAGCTGCTTAAAGTAGCAGGATCTAATACCGCTGTAAGAAATAATGGAGGTGGTCACTATAACCATAGCCTTTTCTGGAAAATCATGTCCCCAGCAGGTGGCGGAGCTCCAACGGGGGAATTGGCTAATGCCATCAATGCTAAGTTTACAAACTTTGATGCTTTCAAAGAAGTATTCAACAAGGCTGCAGCTACCAGATTCGGTTCTGGTTGGGCTTGGTTGATTTTGACTGCTGCGGGCTCACTTGAAGTAGTATCTACAGCAAATCAGGACAATCCTCTTATGGATGTGGCCGAAGTCAAGGGTACTCCTATCATCGGACTTGATGTCTGGGAGCATGCTTACTATTTAAAATACCAGAATTTGCGTCCGAGCTATATTGAGGCTTTTTGGAATGTGATCAATTGGGATCAGGCAAATGCCAACTACATAGAAGCATTGAAAAAATAAGCTTCGCAAACGGATTTCTATTAAGATCCTCGGACTATTGTCCGGGGATTTTTTATGTCCACAGCTGAAATAAAACTGTACGATTTCGAGACAGTTACTTTTTGTTGATTTGAATAAAGTGACCCGTAGAGCTAATTGGGCAGGATTTCTACCCTTGGCATTTGTTTTTCAATAGATGGCACAGAACGACACACAAAGTACTATTGAAATGAAAACGACCAACTTGCTTTTTTTAACATTACTGACTTACCTTCTTGGAGT
This sequence comes from Algoriphagus resistens, assembly GCF_001442615.1. Lineage (GTDB taxonomy): Bacteria > Bacteroidota > Bacteroidia > Cytophagales > Cyclobacteriaceae > Algoriphagus > Algoriphagus resistens. Next base: position 364,779 of record NZ_LMXN01000003.1, read on the forward strand.
AAGTAATCTAGCTGCCAAAGATATCAGCCGGATATCAGGAAAAATTACTGACCAAAACGAACAGGCAGTGCCTTACGCAAATGTAGCATTGATTGATTTAACTGATGGCCACCTTGTGGATGGTGCTGTTTCAGATGAAAATGGAGCTTTTCTAATTGAATCGACAAAGACGGCGAAGGTCAAATTAGTGGTTTCATCCATCGGTTTTGCCCAGTTTGAATCCGAGGTGTTTGAACTCAAACCAGGATTGATCAAGGATTTTGGATCTGTGACCATCGAAGATGAAATGACAGGATTGGATGAGGTGACAGTGAAATCATCACGCCCTGAAATCATCATCGAGCCTGACAAAACAACCATAAATGTAGAAGGAACAGTAATGGCTGAAGGAGCAAATGCGTTGGATGTGATCGGTAGATCTCCTGGGATCTATGTGGATCAAGACGGGATAATCAATCTCAATGGTCGCACCGGGGCTACAGTCATGATCAATGACCGATTGACTTATATGAGCGCTACAGACCTTGCCAACTTCCTTCGTGCCATGCCTGCGGAAAACATCAAAAGTATTGAGGTGATCAACAATCCTTCTGCACGGTTTGATGCTGAGGGTTCTGCAGGCGTGATTAATATAAAATTGAAAAAGAATACAGTAGATGGGATGTTTGGGAATATTCAGGCTGGAGCATTGTATAATGGGCAGTGGTTGCCAAATACAGGGGTTTCACTTAATGTGAAGAAAGGAAAATGGAGTACAAATGCCAATTTGAACTACAACTACTATGGAAATTATAATGACCTGAACATTTATAGGAATTTCACGTTGCCGGAAGGTGTCTCAAACTTTAGCCAAACGTCCAGAATCACAACAAGAAATAAAAATCTCTTCTTCAACGGGGCTGCGAATTATGAGATAAATGAGAATCAAAACATCGCTCTAAATGTACAGGCATCGGATTATAATGATATGAATGACAACAGTTCATTGACAGATATTATTGTTCCGGATATGTCGGAGGTAAGTTATCTGGACTCCAAAAACGATGCTACCGGAACCGGGAACAGAATCTTCGCAAACCTTCATTATGATGCGAAGCTGGATACATTGGGAACGAAGATTAGCTCAGATGTGGATTTCACCAGAATGAATTCTGACAGTAAATCCTTGCTTACAAATATGCAGTGGGTGGGAGAAAATATATCAGATGTGATGGATAGTAAGATTCTTACCCTGAATGATATGTATTACAATATCTTTACCGCGAAAGTGGACTTTGTCAAACCTGTAGGAAAAGGAAACACAATAGAAACAGGTGTGAAAGGAAGTTGGGTCAAGTCTGATAACAACCTTGACCTAAGCAAATCGCAGGAAGATGGACCATTTATCCCAGACCCAAGCAGTAATCAGTTTATTTACAATGAAAATGTTTTGGCGGCTTATGTATCTTATAAGGGTAAATTTTCAGAGAAATTGTCTTATCAAGTGGGTTTGAGAGGGGAGCATTCTGATATCACAGGGAATTCAGTTACACTGAACCAGGTAAATAACCAGAAGTATTTCAACCTTTTCCCTAGCGCATTCTTACAGCATAAGCTAAGTGACAACTATCAGATCGTATATAATGTCAACCGCAGAATTACCCGGCCAAATTATAGGTTACTGAATCCGTTTGTATACTACATTGATCCGCTGACCACAGAAACCGGCAACCCGAATTTGACTCCTCAGTATTCAAATAACTTTGAGATGAACCATGTAGTAAAGGGTGTTTACCAATTTACCCTCGGCTATAGTGAGACCGAAGATGCTTTTATGCAAGTATTTGTTCAGAATGAAGAAGAGAGAACCACAACCACCTATACTGATAACTTTGATAAAACGCGAAATGCCAACTTCAGAGCGATTATTCCGGTAGATATTAAAGAATGGTGGGCGACTTCCAATATGGTACAGGTGAATTATAATCAGTACAAATCCCAAATAGGTGATGATTATCTGAACAATTCCAACACCTCCTTTATGGTAAGGTCTCAGCATAATTTCACCTTACCGTTAGGTTTTAAAGCAGAGATAATGGGAATTTATCTAGGCCCACAAATCTGGGGACAAGGAAGAATTGAAGGGTTTGGCTGGGTAGATGCCGGTGTGACCAAATCGATCATGAAGGATAAATTCACGATTTCGGTAAATGGCACTGATCTTTTCCGTACACAGGTGATCAAAGCGGATATAGACTTTGCTGCCATCGATACAAGTTTCCGGCAATATCGTAGCAATCAAGGCGTGCGATTTACGCTGAAATATACCTTCTCCAAAGGAGAAAGCTTCAAGGTGAAAAGCAACTCAGGAAGCTCAGAAGAGCGTAATAGATTAGACTAAAGGTTAATATCAATTGAAAAAGCCGGATCATTGATCCGGCTTTTCTATTTTTTTGATGTGAGATAGAACCTATCCACTTTAACAGGTTCACGGCCATACCAATCGCATTTGTATTGTAACAGGTTTACAAAATTAGCCCAACCTGCATCTGCTATATTCTTGGATAGTTTCCTGTTTTTGGCCAGACCCTTTACATTCAAGTCTTCAATGGCTAGTACCTGATTAGCTTTAACCAGCCCATAACTTACTTCATTCAACCTGTCCAATCTACTGTTTTCAATTTTTCCAAATTGGAGTATTGTGAAGTGTTTTTGTGTTTACGTGATTTGAATTTAGGGAATTGTGCATTCCCTCTAGAAAAGTTCACATAGGCAGTATCTAACGTAGTGCAAATTGAGGTGCTTGGCTGTTAACCTCTTTAAGCCAGCTAGTATCTTCCTGCTTTTTAAGTTTGGTCAATGTTGAAGCCTGTGTATAGTAACTGTCAGCCCTCTTATTTTCCTAATACTGCCCTTTACGCTCGTTGGGAGTAATTTGAGCGAAATCGTTAAATTCGGGGTTTTTACCAATATTTGGTAAATTTAATAAAAATAGAAATTATGAAAAATACATCAATATCACTCGGAAATTATTTTGACCAGTTCGTGAGAAGTCAAGTTTCTGCTGGACGATATAAAAATGTCAGCGAAGTAATAAGAGCTGGACTTCGACTTTTAGAAAACGAGGAAAGTAAAGTGATAGCATTAAGAAATGCCATTCAAGAAGGCTTGAACAGTCCTTTAGTCGAGGACTTTGACTTTGATGAATACCTAAAGAAATTGAAAGCTCAAAAAAGGGAAAATGGCTAAAGTTATATTACGACAAGAAGCCTGATGACTTGAATGACATTTGGGACTATACTTTCGAAAAATGGTCTGAAAAACAAGCTGACAAATATTATGCGACAATAAAACTTGCTTGTAACGGAATTGGAGAAAACCCAGATGCTGGAAAAGAATATTTCGGAGTAAGTAAAAACTTACTCGGACTAAAATCCGGGAAACATATCATATTTTACCAATCACTTTCAGAAGACAAAATTGAGGTCATCAGAATTTTACACGAACGAATGGACTTGAAAAATAGGTTGTCTGAATAAAAAGCTATACCCAACAATGGTTTGATTCCATCTTTTGGCACTGTTTAGTAGATTTCCAGATACGTCATACTCGAATATCCCAGAGGCAGAAACGATTTGGATATTTCTCGAAGCGTTGAACTTGCCAGCGGCCATTGGATAGAAGCCGAATCCGTCAGGAGCATCCCTTTCCTTGCTAAACTGGCCCAAGATGTTTCCATCAAAATCAGCGCTGACAAATTTCATGTTCTGTGGATTAAAAAGCAGCACCATTTCGAATTCAGGGTTGACATCCATTAAATTCAGCGTGCCAATGTAATTCACCCGGATTGAATCGACAGTCACTAAAACGAGGTCCGGATTTTCAAGTGTCGAGTTTGCACCGGGGGATCCGCAGCCAAAAAAGACAGCTATGACTATGTACTGAAAAATCCCTACTGAAAGTGGTATAAAAAGATCAAAACGCCCGTAAAGGCAGGTTTCTTTTGATCTTTGATTTCTAGCTTTACTGCTACTTCAGCCTTGACTGTTCCCCGGAGGTTTGCTACATTTTTGAGTGTTGCAGCCAGCCGTACTTCACTGTCCACCAGCACAGGATTTGCAAACCTCAGTGATTCGATACCATAATTGATCATCATCTTAAGGTTTCTTACTTCTACGATTTGCTCCCACAGAAACGGCACAATACTCAGCGTGAGATAGCCATGTGCGATGGTATTTCCAAAAGCACCTTCCTGCTTTGCCCGCTCAGGATCCGTGTGAATCCACTGATGATCATGTGTGGCTTTTGCAAAAATATTAATCTGTTCCTGGGTAATTTGAAAATATTCGGATGTACCTAGGCTTTGACCATTGTACTTTTCAAACTCATCAAAGCTATCTATTATTACTGGAGGCATGCTTTTCTATTGGTAAAAGGCCAAATTAGGGAAGTTTTGCTCGAATTTACAAGCCCGGCAGCTTGAGTAACTAGTGGAAATTAGCGGCGTTTTTCAAAAAAATCTGCTTAAGAAATAGCTTAAGACGTAGTTAGTTTTGAAAAAAGCACAAACTTTATGAGCATTTATTCCTGATTTCTATCTACTTGTATTGCTGGTAGCTGTCCCGAAACAATGTGTTTTAGGTAACGGTATAGAAAACCATAAAATCCTACAATCGGGAAAGAGCCCAGAAGATATTACAGTTTAAACAGATCCTTCAATTCCCTGTTGCTTAGGTTTCCAATCCAGTTTTCCCCGGTGGCCACGGTCATTTCGGCAAGAGCTTTTTTATCTAACAGCATTTGGTTTATCTTTTCTTCAAAGGTGTTTTTGGTGATGAAGCGGTGTACCATCACATTGTTTTTCTGACCTATCCTGTATGCCCTGTCAGTGGCCTGGGCCTCTACGGCCGGGTTCCACCAAAGATCGTAGTGGATGACGTGGTTGGCAGCTGTGAGGTTCAGGCCGGTACCGGCCGCTTTCAGTGAAAGGATAAATACTTTATCGGCATGGTTGGTCTGAAAATTATTGACCATTTCGTTGCGCTGTTTCATACTACATCCACCGTGATAGAAAAGGGGTGTGTCTCCATATTTTTCTTTGATGAAGTATTGCAACATCCTTCCCATCTCGGTAAACTGAGTGAAAATGAGCACTTTTTCACCGTTTTCGAGGATAGTGTCCAGCTTGTTGAACAATAGTTCTGTTTTTCCGCTTAATTCTGGTTTTAATATTTTGTTTTTCAGGAAGTTGGTGGGATGATTACATATCTGTTTCAGAGCCAGGATCATTTGCAATACCAACCCTCTGCGGGCAAACATGGCTTTGGCATCGGTCGCTTCGATCCCCTCAATATCTTCCATCGCTTTGTTCAGGGTTTCTTCATATAGGCTCGCTTGCTGTTTGGCCAGTGTCGCATACGTGTCCATTTCTATTTTTTCCGGTAGATCAGAAATAATTCGTTTGTCTGATTTCAGCCGTCTCATCATAAACGGGGCAACGGTTTGTTTAAGTTTTTCGGCTGCCTCTTCATTATTCTGCTGCTCGATTGGAATGGCAAATTCTTCGTTAAACTCCTTGATGCTCCCCAAAAAGCCCCTGTTTGAATAATCCATGATGCTCCACATTTCGCTGAGACGGTTTTCTACAGGCGTACCGCTCATAGCTATATAATTGCGGGCCGGCAAGGATTTTATAGCCTTCGCCTGTTCGGTTCCTACGTTTTTGATGTTTTGGGCTTCATCGATGACAACCGAGTGCCATTTGCGTTTTTTCAGATTTTGGGCATCGCTGCGGACAATGCCGTAGCTGGAAAGGAGTACATCAAAGTCCTCATCTTTTTCTATACGCCTTTTTGGACCGTGGTAAATTTTGACCTTTAGTCCCGGGGCAAACTTTTCAATCTCGTTTTGCCAGTTGCTCAAGAGGCCCGTCGGGGCAACCACCAGAACTTTTTCCTTTTCCAGCAGGCGTTCTTCTTTGTATTTCATCAAGGTGCTGATGACCTGCAGGGTTTTTCCCAAACCCATATCGTCGGCAATCACACTACCGAAGCCGATTTTGGAATTGCGGTACATCCAGGAATAACCGCGCTGTTGGTATGGGCGGAGTAATGCATTGAGTCCTTTTGGTGGCGGTATGTTATCTATTTGCGTAAACTCTCTTATTATGTCACGTACCTCATCTGTCAGGGCGATGGGTGCACCCTGGTATTCACCGGAAAGTGCTGTACGTAATAACTGGAAAGAATTTAAGGTCTTGGATGCTGCAAAATGTTTATACAGTTTAGTTAAGTCCTGCTCGTCAGCATAAATGTAGTTGGATTTGTACCTGAGTAATCCTTTCGATTTCTGCATGAGAACTTTAAAGTCATCTTCATTGATCAGATCATTACCTAGGGCTACCTGCCAATCGAAGTCGAAAATATCCTTGAGTCCTATATATGATTTGTTCTGTGTCTTTTTGAGCTTGACACTGGGCTTGGGTTTCAATATTTCCTGCAAGGACTTTGGCAGTAGGATATCTACATCCAGCAGTTGTAGTGCAGGAATGATGTCCATTAGAAATGGGGCGAAGTTGCCGGTATCCATCACGATGGTCTTTTTACCGTCACTATTGATGTATTCGTCCAGGCCGGCTATGAATGCGCTGATCTGGACAACACTTTGCAGAATTTCATAGCGCGATTGTTCGTGTATTTTATCGGTAAGTACTTCGGCCAGGGGGGTGGGCATACTCAGAAGCTCTGTACTCTTGTCCTTAATATTGACCGAAATCCCAAACCGGTCGTTGATGAGTTCTTCTACCACCAGTTGTGGCTGGTAATTTCCTTGGGTGATATAGAATTTTTGCACCCAGGCCATGATTCCACCGCTAAGAGCCTCCTCTCCCGGATTTTCAAAGGGGTAACTATACTTCTGAAAAAACAGTTGCAGGAAGGTATCATTTAAGGAAGTGTCGTTGAGGATATCCACCAGCTCGGTTAGAAACAGGCTTAGCAGGTTGAACGTACTGTCTTTGTTGATTTCCTTTTGGGAATCATCTTCTTCCCAGACAAAACAACCGGGCGGGACAATGCTTTCCAGTTTGTTTACCAACTCCCGTATCTCTTTGCTCAGCATGGCCGGTAGCCACCTTATAGTATAACTTTTATCTTTAAGTTGAATGATTTGGGGAATTATGGCTCCGTTGGCCAACAAATGAACGGAAAAATGCAACACGGTATGCAGGGCGGCAGTGGTGGGCTGATAATCAGCCGTACGATTGCCGGGTACCTGAGCCAGTTGGTTCAAGAAATCCAAAAAGGAGAATGATTTCTTGTTTACATACACTTTCGGTTGAAACTGAGGGTCAATCCCAATGGTTTGCGTTGCATGGTGACCGATATTTTCCCGGTCAATAGCTTTTAGGAAAAGACTCTGCATTGAAATTTTGCCCTGGACTACTTTTTGGGCATTCTTTACCGTACGGGTAATGCATTTTTGGTACTTTTCCTTGAAATTTCCGGATCCCTGATAAAAAGCGGGGTAGTCGCTCAATAATTTAGTCAGCGCCTCATGTATGGGGCTAAGCTTGGAAAATGATAATTTTTGATAGGCTTCCTCGGGATTGAAAGTTTGGTATGATTTATCTTTTTTTCCAAAATACAATTGAATGAGGTTGGGTACTTTCGTAGTTTTTACGGATACGAAAACACCCTGTTTATTGAATTCTTGGATAAGGTCCACCTTGTGTAACTTGAACACCAAGAAAGGATCGTTGTCTATTTCTGCTGACAGTTTATAAATCACAGCTGCCAGATGCTTACAGGGAACCGCCCAATCCGGGCAGGAACACTGCATTTTGAAATCGGTCCATTTACTGGGGAATACCTTTAAACCTAGACTTTCAGCTAAGGGTAATACTTCACCATCCAGTTCACGGTTTAACAATTTGGAAATTATGGTGGGTTTTGAAGCCAGTTTTTGCAGAAATACTGATAGGTCTGGATCAAAAAATGGGGGTAGGATAATATCCACCTTGTACGGGGTGCGCCGGCTACCGGCCACTTTGGCCTTAATCTGGTTGTCCTTGATTTTTATGGAAACTACCATTCCCTTGTTGGCGTAGGATTTGCCCCGGGGCAAGCGATTGTCGTAATCTATGTCGTTAAGGGAGTTGAGCCATTGACTTCCCCACCAAGTTTTTCCGTATGTATTTTGAGCCATGGGCTACGTATGGAGTTTGTGTCTTTTAAAAGTTTAAATGTATGGAAAAGTGAGGGGTAAGTAAAAGTCTTGTTTACACTTTCGTTGGGTTCGTATAACTACTCAGGTACTTGATATATGAACTTAGGGCAATTTTGTAAAAATTGTGTGATCAGCTTGCTGTGTGTCAGATAAGGGTGTCCCCTACGGACGGATAAAGAACTTTCCGAGGATTTCTTCGGTAGTTATAGGTGCGAGGGAAACGTCGATGACATTATCTGTAGGCTTGTATGATAAGCCAGCCACGTGTATGAAGTGCTCAAATCAGCTTTTCTGTAAGTTCTGTAACTGATGAAACGAGAGCGACTTGGACGGAAATAAGCGCTGAGCTTTTGGATACCCTGGTCAAGCATTCAGAGAATATCTTTGAAAATCTTGATTACATTGTACAATAATTATCGGTTACGATGTTTTTACTATGGAAAAGGATTTAGAAACTATTAGCTATGACGGGAATGATGTTTTTTTCTGTCAATTTGTACAGGTAAGTGCAACAGTTTAAGTTCCTATGAAGCTATTAAAAAGACTTTGGCGTATAGTTTGGAAAGCTACCATCTGGTTTTTTATTCTGTCTATAGGAATGACGGTAATCTATCGCTTTGTGCCCGTTCCCCTCACTCCATTGATGGTGATTCGTTTTTTTGAACAGACATTTGATCCTGAGAAAGAAGTTCGATACAGCAGAGATTGGGTTCCGATTAGCGAAATTTCGAAGCATGCCCCCCAGGCTGTATACGCCTCCGAAGATCAGAGATTCCTAGAGCATAAAGGATTTGATTTCGAAGCGATGGAAAAAGCCTGGGAGAACAATAAAAAGGGTAAAAGAATAAAAGGAGCTAGTACGATTACTCAGCAGACAGTAAAGAACGTCTTTTTATGGCCATCAAGAAGTTACCTTAGAAAAGGACTGGAGGCTTATTTCACGGTTTTGGTAGAGTTAATCTGGTCCAAGGAGCGAATCATGGAGGTTTATCTGAATGTAATAGAAATGGGAGAGGGTATCTACGGGATTGAAGCAGCGTCTCAGGCGTATTTTAATAAACCTGCGTCCAAACTTAACCGCAATCAGGCCGCAAGGATAGCTGCAGTACTTCCCAATCCAAGAAGGTGGTCACCTGCTAATCCCACTTCCTATATTATTGGTCGCCAACAATGGATTCTCAGACAAATGAACAATCTGGCACCAATCGGCATGGGGATTTAAGAGTTGTATTGTCGCTGTTAAAATTGGATTTTCCTGAGTTGGATTTAAATGAATCAGTTTAATGATGCTTTTTGGAGCCCAATACCCACTAGGTTGAAACCAGTAAAAAGACCAACAAAATTTTCTTTTAGAATAGGGCGAAATTGGACATTTGGAAATACACTTTTTATTTTCCTTCTGGGCAGGAGGTAAGATTCAAAATCTTTGTTTAGAGGCTCTTGTTGAGGTTTAAAAAATGCAAGTGTTTTTTATCCACATTTTCGATAATTTATCCACACTTATAAATACCTTTATTCTAAACATAAGTGTATCAGTGAGTTACATAGCTATTTTTAAAGGTAATTTTGTGGATAAAGAAGCCTAACTCAAAAAACTGCTATTCAGAATAGTGGATAAATTCAAACCCAAAGATTATTCTTAGATTGATTAATCTTGCTTTTGCCGGATCAGGCGTTTCCGATATGCATTAAAGATTCTGGACTTTGAAACAAAGCCTAAATACTTGCCTTCTTCAATTACAGGAAGATTCCAAGCTCCGGAAAGTTCAAATTTTTCCATCGCTTTTTGCATATTCTCAGTAGCCAATAGGATTTCGGGAGGGCTATGCATAAGCTCCCGTATCAAAATTATTTCCTGCTTTTCCCGATCAAACATAATGTCTCTGATGTCATCCAGAGTCACTATGCCTCGCAAAGCGCCATTTTTATCTACTACCGGGAAAATATTTCTCTTGGAGATTTTAACCAAGCTGATCAAGTCTTTTAATTTAGCATCAGGATGAATTGGTAACAAATCCCGTTCGATTACATTGGTAATCGTTATGAGTTCCAGCAGTTCTTGATCTTTCGATTCTGGCAGATGTCTCCCTTTTTCCTTCAACTGTATCATGTAGATACTGTCCTTCTGATAGGCTGTCTTTGTGACGTACGAGATTGCAGAGACGAACATCAAAGGAATGAACAGTTCGTAGCCTCCGGTAATTTCTGCTATCAAGAATATCGCTGAGAGCGGCGCATGCTGGGCACCCGCCATCACCCCGCACATAGCCACCAGAGTGAAATGAGCGAGTGGGAGAGGAATCGTAAAATCAAAAAGATTGCTGGAGTAAGCAAAGAGAAAACCCAATATACCCCCTACGTAGAGTGAAGGGGCGAATATACCGCCACTGCCACCAGCTCCGAGGGTTACTGCTGAGGCAATGGGCTTTACCATAATAATAAATGCAAGAAAAATAATGATCAAATAGGGATTTTCTATAAGGGAGAAAAACGGACTTTTTTCAAGTAATTGGCTGGAGTTACCCTCTATCAGCGTGTTGAGCGTATCATATCCTTCCCCATAAATGGGAGGTAGGAAGAATACCATGATTCCTAATATAGCCCCTCCATATAGGATCCGTAATGCTTGGCTTTCTAGCCCCTCCATGAGAGATTCAGTTTTTCTTACAGCCTGGCTGAAATACAGGGAAACTAAGCCACATGCAATTCCCAAAAGTAGGTAATAAGGCATATGGGAAGCTTGGAAACTTTCTGTCAATTTGAAATTGAACACGGAGTCTTTCCCAATAAGAACCATAGAGGTGAGCGAACCGGTTACAGTGGCAATTAGTAATGGAATAAAACTGGCTGTGCTGATTTCCATTAAAATAACTTCAATAGCGAAAATCACGCCTCCAATAGGGGCACCGAAAATGGAGGAAATCGCTGCTGCAGCACCGCATCCAATCAATAATGTGCGTTTTTTTGCATTCAGATGCACCAGAGAGCCCACATTTGAACCAATAGCAGAACCTGTTACCAACATAGGGGCTTCAAGTCCTACAGACCCTCCAAAACCGACTGTTATCGCTGAGGTAAAAACACGGCTGTACGTTTTTACTCTGGCAATAATACTTTGCTTTTTGGAAATAGTAAATAAAATATCCGGGATCCCATGCCCTCCCGCATCTTTAAAAATAAATTTACCTATAAGATACGCCGCCGAAATACCTATGAGCGGATAAATGATGTAAAGAAAATTTGCATACTCTTTATAAAACCCCTCAGTAAGAAAATGCTGGATGGCATGCACCCCTTGTTTTAGAATCACTGCTGCAAGGCCCGAAAGAATTCCTATTATCCCACTGAGAATGAGAATAAAGGTTTGGTTGCTCATGTGTCTGAGCCTCCATATCAAGAGCCTGGTGATGAAGTCTGTTTTAGCCAAAATTTCGCGTTAGTAGCGTGCTTTATAGTCTAAGGTAAGTAAGATATGAATGAATGAAAAGAAGGGGTTTACTCTTTAGGCAATTCCGCGTCCAGTGCTAAGGTACATTTCAAGATAAGATTGACCGCATTGATATAAAATTGCTGGTCAATATTTTCGAATGAATCACTCGGTTTATGGTAATCGGGATGATCTTCTACTCCAAAATAAATGTGCGGAACATTGGCGTTGAAGAATGGACCATGATCCGAGGATTGTGTCCAGTTGTCTGCGCCTGTGTTTGGCTCATCGTGTCCAAACATCAATTTCGGTGTGGAGCCCGCAGCCGCGCTTTTGAGGATTGTTTTTAAACTTGGATTGTAATAGGTTCCAGAGGCGTACAATTCACCTTTTTCGTTTCTTGAAATCATATCCATATTGATATTTAAGACGATTTGCTCCAAAGGAAACGGGAAATCGTTTACCAATGCTTTTGCACCCTGTAATCCCATCTCCTCACCGTCTAGAGCAGCAAAAATCATAGAATGTGCTGGTCTGTTTTTGTTGAAATACTTTGCCAGTTCTATCAACGCAGCGGTTCCCGAAGCATTATCATCTGCACCGTTGTAGATGGAATCACCTTCAGCATTTGGCTTGCCAGCGCCTACATGATCGTAGTGTGCTGTGATTACGATTAATTTTTTCGAAGAACTGCCTGCAACAAATCCAACGATGTTCACCGCGTTTTCATAGTTCTTTTTATCTCTTTTATTTTCAAAACTGAATTCTTGCTGAAAATCGGTATAGTGGGTTTCAAGTCCGATATTTGTGAACTGGTCCAAAATAAAATCACGTGCCTTGGAATTGCCTGCACTGCCTGTTTTTCGACCTTTAAGCGCGTCTGCGGATAAAAACTCAATATTTTCTATAAGGCTTTTGCCAGCAATACTTTGTCCATTTACTTGGAAAAATACCAGAAAGAATAAGCAACTTAGCGTGTTTTTGATTGTGGGTTGCATCAGGGAAAGTATTTTGCGTTATGTATATTGGTAAAATTAATAAGCTTAGTGGATCACACCTCTGAATTCATGAAATATAATACCCTGCTTGCTTTTATTCTTTTGATAAATCTCCAGTTGGTTTCGGCCCAGGGGAGTTTGCCCCAATCATTTTTTGATGGTAAATCAGTGGTTTTTATCTCTACTGACCCCAGTGCCAGACCCAAGATGACCTGGAAAGAAGTGGCTGATAGTGTGCATAATTCTTTGGTAAAGGCAGGAGCTGATCCTGTGGCCTATTTTGAGCTGGAGAAGATCGCTCTCTCGGAAGCCGTTCAGGCAGATTATGCCAAAATATTCCAACAGCGGCTTGTGAAAAATATTGTCCTGGTCACCCGTCAGAAAAACCAGATGAGTATTCATGTTGCACCGTTTTCTGAAGATGGGCAGATCATTCCTTCCATCGCTTTATTTGGTATCAGTGGGGCTGACATAGAAGAGGTTACCAACCAATTTAAATCAATAGGTGAGAATCAGCCTTCCAAAAATCTTCTTGTGTTGGACGTGCCAGCGTTTCTTACCATTGGTTCCACTGAGTCTTCCTCAAGCCAGAAATTTTTGGCAAAAAACCCACTTAATCTGAATGTTTTTAAATTGGGAATTCCCATTGAAGGATCATCTGCTGCGACTGGTTTGTTAAGTTATTTCAGATACGATAGGTATGGTAAATCGTCTGAAATTATTATGGCCGAACAGGCCGCTCAGAAAGCTGGAATCGAGCAGGTACTCAAGCAGGAATATCCGTATCAGATAGAATGGCTGACAGAGCCAAAATCTGTAGAGGAATTGATTCGCGATAGAGTACAATTTCTATTGGTGAAAGTGGAGGGTAGGGAGGCAGATTTAATGAAAAGCATGGGACTCGAGCCTAAAACTGATGAGTCGTCTTCGCGTATAGTGGTCAAATATTACATTAAACTCCTGGTACGGGAAGAACTCTATATTGGCCCTGAATGGGATGCTGATCCGGACTGGAGAGTTGCGTTAGATAGTTTTTTGAAGAATTTAAAAAAGTAGACCTCTCGGACGAGAGGTCTACAGCTACTTAATGCTAGGGGTGATATAAGCAACTTTTACTACGGTTGATTTCTAAAAGGAGTTTGTAATATTCCGCGCCTTTTGGATAAATCAAAGTTTTAAATTTCAATTATTCAATAATAGTCAATTATTTTCCAATTAAAAGGGACTTACACAAAAAAATTATTTTTCTTTAGAAGAGCTCGTTATTTAGAAACGGAATTAACGCTAGCACAATTGCCTGATTATAATAAGTTTGCCTTGTAATTGTCCCGCGAGTGAGTATTCCTACGGCCCCGCCATTTTGTTTAGAATTTTCCTGAGCAAAAAATTGATCATTGGCTATGCCCAGTTCCATTCCCGAGCGTATTAGCTCAGCGATAGCTTTAGGAAGGTAGAAGGTCCCTGTCTTCGCTTTGCCGTGAAGTCCGGATTTATTTTCTATATAAATCCAGGCGAAAGCATACATACCTCGCCCGTCTTCTCCTATGCCACCTTCTATTCCTACCCAATAATCTGCCTCCGGGAAAGTTTTTTTAGAATTGAGCACACGGTTTCTAGCGCCCAGATAAGTCTCTTCATCGCCTTTTGGCTGGTCAGATACCTGTGAGGCGGCATTGATTCCATTTACGATGAATCCTGTGGCAAATGCTTCTGTAAATGCCGATTCGGTACAGGCTATTTTTACAGGATTTTTACTTCCTACAATTACTAAAGGTTTTTCTGAAGCCTGAAAATTCTCTCTTTTGGGGAAATTCATAGAATAAAAAAACCTAGGCGGATGCCTAGGCCATATTGGTGAAAATTTGGTTTACATCGTCATCTTCTTCCATCTTTTCGATCATCTTATTGATGATCTCTTCCTGCTCTTCATCGAGCTCAGTAAGCGTAGATGGGAAGCGCTGGAAATCTGCGCTGATCACTTCTATATTTTTTTCTTCCAGTACTTTTTGCATGGTCCCAAAATCTTCAAATTCGGTGTAAACGAAAATTTCTCCTTCATTTTCATCGATATCAACCAACCCGAAATCAATCAACTCAAACTCCAGTTCTTCTAAGTCAAAGTCACCCTTCGCAAAACGAAACACAGCTTTTCTGTCAAACATAAAGACAACTGAACCAGAAGTTCCCAAAGAGCCCCCGGCCTTAGAGAAATAGCTTCTCACATTCGCAACCGTTCGATTGATATTGTCCGTGGAGGTTTCCACAATGACCGCAATTCCAAAAGGACCATAACCTTCATAGACTACTTCTTCGTAATCTTTTTCGTCCTTATTGGAGGCTCTCTTGATTGCCGCCTCTATCCTGTCCTTTGGCATTTGAGCACCTTTGGCATTCTGGATAATGGTACGAAGTCTTGGATTTGAAGCGGGATCGGGACCTCCCGATTTCACTGCCATCACGATTTCCTTGCCTAGGCGCGTAAAAACTTTGGACATTTTGTCCCAACGCTTGAATTTTCTCTCTTTTCTGAATTCAAATGCTCTTCCCATGGTTAGTAATATTAGGGTGGTAAAATTAGCAATTCTTTTCGTTTAGGCTGAAAAATGAAGACCTTCAGACAAAGATTTGGTAATTTCAGCCCAGGAATCAGTCCAAAATAGCCCATAAACTGTAAGCACTAAAAACACGTTTAAAATGTCGGATTTTCTATTACACCCCCTCCCGAATATTCCTAAATCGGATTTACCAAAAGTAGTGATCGTAGGGGCGGGCTTTGGCGGGTTAAAATTAGCCATGAAGTTGATGAATAAGCAGTTTCAGGTCATTTTATTGGACAAGCACAATTATCATCAGTTTCAGCCGCTTTTTTATCAGGTGGCAACTGCAGGATTAGAGCCGAGTGCGATTTCATTTCCACTCCGCAAAGTTTTTCACGGTTCTAGAAATGTGACTTTCCGCATGGCCCAGGTGGATCACTTTGATCCTGAAATCAAACGGCTCTATACAGATATGGGTTTCATTGACTACACCTATCTGGTGATGGCAATGGGTGCTGACACGAACTATTTTGGATCAAAAAGCATAGAGGAATCAGCATCCCCGATGAAAACTGTTTCGGAGGCACTTTATATCCGGAACAAGATAATTTCTAATTACGAACGGGCTATCAATATCGAGAAAGCAGAAGACCGTAAATCTCTTATGAATGTGGTCATTGTGGGGGGAGGACCCACAGGGGTAGAGCTGGCCGGCGCGATGGCTGATCTGAGAAATACGGTATTACCGAAGGATTATCCTGAGTTGAATTTTCACAACATGAAAATTGTACTCATAGAAGCAGGCCCGGAATTACTTGGACCAATGTCAAAAGAATCCAAACAATGTGCTTTAAAATACCTTCAAAATCTTGGCGTAGAGGTAATGTTGAACACCATGGTGAAGGATTATAATGGCAATGAAGTAATACTTGCTGATAAAGAAGCGATCCAGACTCAGACATTGCTTTGGGCTGCAGGAATTAAACCGAACAGGATCGGAGGATTGGAAGAAGATAGGTATGCGCCGAATGGAAGAATTTTTGTAGATGATTTCTCAGAAGTAAAAGGGTGTCCGGATGTTTATGCCTTAGGGGACATTAGCTTAATGACTCAGGATGCTTATCCGAAGGGACACCCTCAAGTCGCGCAGGTAGCCATACAGCAGGCGGTATGTCTGGCCCATAACCTCCACAAGATTGAAGAAGGAAAGGAAAGAAAGGCTTTTCAATATAAAGATCTCGGATCAATGGCAACAGTAGGTAGAAAACTTGCGGTCGTTGACCTTCCTTTTATTAAGTTCCAGGGGATATTGGCTTGGTTTACCTGGTTATTTGTGCACTTGATGGCTATTCTCGGAGTAAAAAATAAAGTATTTATATTTCTGGATTGGTCTTGGAACTATCTGAGCTTTGACCCAAGTCTCAGGTTACTGATAAAGCCAAAGGTGGTACGTCCAAGTGAACAGAAGGAATTGACCGAAGAAAGATGAGCGCTTTAACTGTTGTTAACAGAATCTCTTCTGGATCAGATTAAACCGATTAAAGCAAGTCCAGTCTAATCCATGTAACTAAACAACGGACACATGAAGAAATGGATTTTCGCGACAGGGT
The DNA here is from genome assembly GCF_001442615.1 of Algoriphagus resistens. Lineage (GTDB taxonomy): Bacteria > Bacteroidota > Bacteroidia > Cytophagales > Cyclobacteriaceae > Algoriphagus > Algoriphagus resistens. The sequence goes on from NZ_LMXN01000003.1 coordinate 381,556, forward strand.
TGATGGTAATGATCAGCCTAAGCACAATGGCACAGAAAAGAGACGGAGAAAGACCAAGTGCGGAGGATAGAGCTAAAAGAAACACCGAACGGATTGCTGAGGAACTCAACCTCACAGATGCCCAGAAGGAACAGGTTCTAGCTATCAATTTGGAATATGCCAAAAAGAATGAAGCAGAAATGGCGGAGAGAAAAGCTATGATGGAAGCCCGTAAGGCAGAGATGGAAGCTAAAAGGGTTCAGTTGAGGGAGCAAGACGCCAAAATACAGGCTGTATTGACTGAGGAACAACGAGCGAAGTGGACTGAAATCAAAGCTGAGAAAATGAATGATCGCCGCAGAGGAAGACCAAATGCTCAAATTGAAAATGACCCCAGAAAAGGGAGAAAAGGGGATAATTAATCCCTATTATAATTGTCTCCAACAAAGAAGCCATCCCGAAATCAATCGAGATGGCTTTTGTATGAATAAAGAGATAGAGATTTCGCTTAATCTGCAATCTCCTCTTCTACCTGAAAGAAAGATTCGTCTTTCTGGGGAAGGGTAGATTCTCCCATTAGATATTCGTCCACTTTTACTGCAGCCTCTCTACCTTCGGATATTGCCCATACGACCAAGGACTGTCCTCTGCGCATATCACCGGCCAGGAAAACCTTAGAATTTGTGCTTTGGTAATTTTTTGATTTTGGAAGCGTATTCTCCATAGATTCTACTCCGAAAGCTTCCAGCAAGCCATTTTGAGTAGGACCAGTGTAGCCAATGGCCAAGAATGCCAAGTCACATGGAACAGTACGTTCTGTTCCGGCGATTTCTTCAAAAACCATTCGCCCGTCTTTATGAACCCATTCCAGATCGACTAGATTCAACCCAGTGACCTGACCTGCTTCGTTCACGACAAATTCTTTAGTGAGCACAGAGAATACCCGCTCAGCTCCCTCTTCATGAGAACTGGAAGTTCTCAGGGTCATAGGCCATTCCGGCCATGGATTGAGTGTATTTCTTTGCTGAGGAGGTTTGGGTAGTAACTCAAGCTGCATGATAGAAGCCGCTCCGTGTCTATTGGAAGTGCCTATGCAGTCACTTCCTGTATCACCACCGCCGATCACGATCACATGTTTGCCTTTTGCCGATATCGGGTTTTCTTTGATCTCACCCGACACAACCTTGTTTTGTTGACCTAAAAATTCCATTGCAAAATGAACTCCTTTGGCTTGGGCTCCTTTAATGCTCAAACCTCTAGGCTGCCCTGCCCCGGTGGAAAGCACCACGGCATCGAAATTCTTGAGAATATTTTCTGCTTTGATATTGAAGCCAACTTCTGTGTCACAGGAGAAAATCACTCCTTCCTGCTTCATGAATTCTATCCGTCGATCAATCACCCATTTTTCCAGTTTGAAATCGGGGATACCAAATCTAAGGAGTCCTCCAGGTTTGGAGTCTTTTTCGAAAAGCGTCACTTCATGTCCCGCTTGATTGAGCTGGTCTGCTGCTGCAAGTCCTGCCGGACCTGATCCAATCACAGCCACATGCTTTCCTGTTCTTGTTTTAGGAGGGTTTGCTTTGATCAGGCCAAGTTCATAGGCCTTTTCAGCAATGTTTTTTTCGATCAATTCAATCGCAACCGGATCTTTATTGATTCCCAAAACACAGCTGGCCTCGCAAGGAGCAGGACAAATTCTCCCAGTGAATTCAGGGAAATTGTTTGTGCTCCTTAATATTTTAATTGCTTGCTCCCACTCGTTATTGTACACCGCATCATTAAAATCCGGAATTACATTACCAAGAGGGCATCCATTGTGACAAAACGGTACTCCGCAGTCCATGCATCGCGCAGCCTGATTATTTAATTTTTCGCCCGAGAAGGGCTCATATATTTCCTTGTAGTCACCTATTCTAGCTTTCGCGTCACGGGTAACCGGGGTTTCTCTTTTGAATTGAATAAATCCTTCTTTCGCTCCCATTTTACGCCAACGATTTTGATTGTTCTAATGCTCTTTTCTCTAAAACTGCCTTGTAATCTCTAGGAATTACCTTGATGAATTTCTCTTTGGTTTTATCCCAATCTTCAAGGAATTTAGTGCCTAAAGCCGACTTGGTCAGTTTCACATGTCTTTTGAGGAATGTCTTGATTGTAGTGAAATCCTCATCTTCGAGAATATCTATGTCTACCAATTCCGGATTGATTTCCGTGATGTAGTCTTTGAGTATATAAGCGATACCACCGCTCATTCCTGCCGCAAAGTTCCTTCCGATTTCTCCAAGGTTCACCACTAATCCCCCGGTCATGTATTCACATCCATGATCGCCTATTCCTTCTACCACGGTTTGTACCCCTGAGTTTCTTACACAGAATCGCTCTCCGCCTTTTCCATTTATATATGCTTCTCCGGAAGTGGCGCCATAGAACGCTACGTTACCGATGATGATATTTTCTTCCGGAGCGAATTTGGCATTTCTGCTTGGATAGATAATGAGTTTGCCGCCGGAAAGACCTTTTCCGAAATAATCATTGGCTTCCCCCTCTAGTTCGAAGTTGACACCCTTGGTAAGGAATCCGCCGAAAGTCTGGCCTGCAGAACCGGTAAATTTGAAGTTGATCGTATCCTCTGGCAATCCTGGACTTCCGTATATTTTAGAAATCTCATTGGAAAGCATTGCACCCACTGATCTGTCTATATTCTTAATCTGGAAGTTGCCCGATGAAGCCATGGCTTGTTCAAGGGAAGGAAGCGCAGCTTTGATCAACTGGCGATCCAAAACTCTTTTTAGTTCAAATTCCTGATCGATTTGCTTGTGGATTCCCACGTGGTCCGGAACTTCGACTTTGTGGAAAATAGGGCTCAGATCTACTTTATCCCACTTCCAGTGATTCAAGTGGCCAGTAGATTGAAGGACGTTACTCTGTCCTACCATTTCATCTATAGTACGGAATCCTAATGACGCCATGATTTCTCTTAGATCCTGAACAAGGAATTGGAAGTAATTTACCACGTGATCCGGATCTCCGGTAAATAGTTTTCTCAAATCCGGATTTTGGGTTGCGATACCTACAGGGCAGGTATTTAAATGACATTTTCTCATCATAATGCAACCCTCTACCACAAGTGCAGCAGTAGAAATACCCCATTCTTCAGCTCCCAAAAGTGTCGCTATTGCAAGATCACGACCGGTTCTAAGCTGGCCATCGGTCTGAAGTACGACGCGGCTTCGCAAATTATTTTTTACCAGGGTCTGGTGAGCTTCTGAAAGGCCAAGCTCCCAAGGCAACCCTGCATGGCGTATGGAGCTCAACGGAGAAGCTCCGGTTCCGCCATCCGCACCAGAAATAAGGATCACGTCAGCCATAGCTTTTGCCACACCAGCTGCCACAGTACCTACACCGGCTTGAGAAACAAGCTTAACGTTAATTCTGGCTTTTCTATTTGCGTTTTTTAAATCGAAGATCAGCTGGGCCAAATCCTCAATGGAATAAATATCGTGGTGAGGAGGTGGGGAGATCAATCCCACTCCAGGGGTAGAATGTCTTACTCTACCGATCCAATCATCTACTTTATGCCCCGGAAGCTGACCGCCTTCTCCTGGCTTGGCACCCTGTGCCATCTTGATTTGTAGTTCGGCTGCATTGGTGAGATAATTACTTGTCACTCCAAATCTACCTGAGGCTACCTGCTTGATGGCTGAGCGCTCCCAGTCTCCATTTTCTTTTTTGGCAAAGCGGATCTCATCTTCCCCTCCTTCTCCAGAGTTGCTTTTGGCTCCGATTCGGTTCATGGCTATCGCCAAAGTAGAATGCGCTTCGTGGGAAATAGAACCGAAAGACATGGCTCCGGTGGCAAATCTCCGCATAATAGAAGATGCCGGTTCTACCTCGTCGATCGGGACAGTGATTCGCTTTTTGAATTCGAATAAGCCTCTCAATGTCAATGCATCTTTGCTTTGCTCATTTATTTTGGCTGCAAATTTCTTATACAGACCAAAGTCATTTAAGCGCGTTGATTTTTGTAATAAGTGGATTGTTTCAGGATTGAACAAGTGTTTTTCACCTCTTCGCTTCCACTGATACACGCCACCCTGTTCTAGAATTGGAGATTCAGTTTCATAAGCGGCTCTGTGACGGATTAATACCTCCTCTGCCAATTCGTCAAAGGAAATCCCGGATATTCTGGATATGGTTCCTTTAAAACATCTGTCGATGACATCAGGCCCAAGACCTATGGCTTCGAAAATCTGGGCGCTTTGATAGGATTGAAGTGTACTGATACCCATTTTGGAAAGAACTTTCAATAGTCCTTTTCCTATCGCGGCTTGATAATTCGAAAATAGTTTCTTCTGGCTTTTCACATTTGGGAGCTCACCTTTCTCAAACATAGCCAAAAGTGATTCTAGGGCCATATACGGGTTGATGGCAGAGGCTCCGTAGCCAATAGCGGTAGCAAAATGATGCGTTTCACGGATATCTCCGGATTCTAAAACTAAGCCAGCGCTGGTTCTGATCTTCTTCTTGACCAGGTGATGATGCACGGCACCTATCGCCAATAGAGACGGGATCGGTGCATATTCTACAGTGCTGTTACGGTCAGAGATGATAATGATGTTTTTCCCTTCACTGATCGCCTTTTCTGCTTCATTGCAAATCTTGTCGAGAGCTTCCAAAAGTCTTCCCGGCTTATGATCGGCAAGGAAATGACTCGAAAGAGTAGCACATCTATAGCCCTGTCCTTCCATCTTTTGAATCTTTTCCAAATCCTCATTCAAAAGAACAGGTTGGGAAATGTGGATTTGACGTGTATGTTTTGGGCTTTCTTCCAAGATGTTTTGTCCGACGCCCAGCCGGGTGAACAGCGACATGACCAACCGCTCCCGGATAGGATCAATCGGAGGATTACTCACCTGAGCAAACAGCTGCTTGAAATAATTGGAGATATGCTGGCTTTCTTTGGAAAGAACAGCAAGGGGCGTATCCGCTCCCATAGAACCGATTGCCTCATAAGCAATATCTCCCATGGGGCTTAATACTACTTTGAGCTCCTCAGAAGTATATCCAAATATAGTTTGATGCTTCTTAATATTCTCGGTAGAATAAGGATGGGTCAATGTGACAGGCGCATCTTCCAGGCGAAGTTTGATTCGTTGATCAGCTACCCATTTCTCATAGGGTTGCTTGCTACATACTTCTCCTTTTACTTCCTCGTCAAATACTACCCGGCCTTTTTCCAAATCCGCCCAAATCATTCTCCCTGGGCTAATTCTTCCTTTTTCTATAATGGTAGCCTCACGGATAGGTAAGGCTCCGGCTTCTGAGGAAAGGATAAGTCGGTTATCTTTTGTGATGAAATATCTTAATGGACGTAAACCATTTCTGTCCAGTGTAGCACCTACGGATTTTCCATCTGTAAACAACAAAGCTGCAGGACCGTCCCAAGGCTCCACAAGTGATGCGTGGAATTTATAGAAAGATTTTCTGTCCCTGTCCATTACCTCGTTATCCTGCCAGGCTTCTGGTACGAGCATCATCATGGCATGAGGAAGAGATCTTCCGCTCAGGGTCAGAAGCTCCACCATTGCATCGAGATTAGCCGAATCAGATTTTTGTTTATCGGTAATAGGCATCAACCTGGAAAGCTCCTCATCAGTGAAATACTTGGATTTCATGAGGTTTTCCTTTGATTTCATCTTGTTCAGATTTCCTTTGATCGTATTGATCTCACCGTTGTGGGAAAGAAAACGGAAGGGCTGGGCCAGTCTCCAGTTTGGAAAGGTATTGGTCGAGAATCTGGAGTGCACGATCGCAAAAGCGGATTCGATTTTGGAGTTCTGAAGGTCTTTGTAAAAGGCCAAAACCTGGTCAGTACGTAGCTGTCCTTTATATATAAGTGTCTGGCTACTCAAACTGGCAAAATAGAAGGACTGATTTACACCTGGGATTTTGGTATTGATCTCTGAGGTAGCGTAGTTTCTAAGCACATACAGCTTACGCTCCAGCTCAATTCCGGTAAGCCCCTTTTTATGCTTGACAAAAAGCTGTTCAATATTAGGCATCACTTCCAGTGCACCGGACCCTGGCACTGTTTCGTCCACAGGCACAGATCTATAGCCTATCAGTTCAAAACCCAGCTCTTCAATCAGCTGATTGAGGAGCTCTTTTGACCGGTGGAATAATTGCTTATTCTTTGGAAAAAAGGTCATACCCACACCATAAGATCCAGCTTCAGGAAGCGAGATCTCTGTACGCGCAGTAATATCCCTTAGGAACTGATGAGGCACCTGAATCAATATGCCAGCTCCATCGCCAGTCTTAGGATCAGATCCACGACCGCCACGGTGCTCCATATTGCTTAGCATATATAAGGCATCGCTAATCGTCTCATGTGAGGGTACTGCGCTCAGATCAACAACCGCACCTATACCGCAGGAGTCATGCTCAAACTCCGATCGATACAAACCTTCTTGCATTTTTATAGAATTTATTAGGTTCAAAATTTCCAAAAATTACAGAAAAAAATTGTCCTATTAAAATTTCGGCAACAAAACGGCTGCTTTAGTGCCTTATTATTTATGGATTTTGACTTTTTTGACTTTTTGGCAATTAACTTTTTGGTATATAAAACAGAACTGGTCGATAAAATTTACAGCATAATTAGAAGAAATAGGGTGGTTTTTTACCCAAAACCAGTAAAAAATATGTGAAAATCCTATTTTTTGGGTTCGAAAATATACTGTCAAAAAAAATAAAATTATTTTTCGTGAATTTCGAAGCAAACTCTTCGAATCGCCGACCCGTTATAAAAGAAAAGAATAATATTCTGAATAATTGGAAAAACTAAGAATATTGTAATTGGCTGTTGCTCAATCGGTATGAGGGCCTAGCGCGTCCTTGTCCAGAGAATTGATATGAACCTTTACTTTTTTGATTTTTCGGGCATCTACGGCCAGTATGGTGAAGACGAAATCTCCAAATTTGATCTTGGAGCCATTCTTCGGCAATTTAGAATTAAGCTCTAATAGCAATCCACCGAGAGATTCGCTTTCACCCTTCACATCTTCAAATAACTGGGAATCCAGGTCAAGTTTTTTGCAGAAATCATTCAGAGAGACTTTGCCTTCAAATATAAAAGTTGCCGGGTCAATCTCTTGGAAGAAAATGTCATCATGGTCGTCAAATTCATCGTTGATCTCACCTATTATTTCCTCGATCAGATCTTCAAGAGTGACTAGTCCTGATGTTCCTCCATATTCATCCACGACGATTGCCATATGGACTCTTTTTAATTGAAAATCCTTCAGAAGTGTATCTACTTTCTTGTTTTCCGGTACGAAAAAACTTTTGCGGATAAGTTCATTCCAGGCGAAATCTTCATCCCGTTCTATAAACGGAAGTAAATCTTTGATGTAAAGTATGCCTTGAATGTTGTCAATGGTCTCTTCATACACAGGGATTCTGGAATAGCCACTCTTGTTGATTTTGTCCATTAACTCATGGAAATCCATATCCGTATCAACGGCCGTAATATCCATACGGCTTTGCATGACTTGCTTCACCGTAAGTGTACCGAAGTTTACTATCCCACGTAGGATCTCCCGTTCTTCATTTGGGGCATCTTCGGTAGTCAATTCCAGCACCTGATTTAGCTCGTTTACCGAAAGGGAATAGCCTTTCTTTTCGATCCGCTTTTCCAGCAGGTTGCTAAAAGCCATCAAAAACATGGAAAAAGGCCTTAGAATAGTGGAAAAGAAAGTGATGCTTGGCGCCATGATAAGACTGAATTCCACCTTGGCTTTATTGGCATAGACCTTTGGGACAATCTCTCCAAAAAACACAATTGCGAAAGTCACTCCTATTGTTTGGACTAAGATTATTAGTATCCCAGTGGCATTTTTTCCAAAAATGGACCATGCCACAAAGGTTGTTAGCGTCACAATCCCGATATTAATGAGGTTATTGAGAATCAGGATAGTGCTCAGGAGATTTTTAGGGGCCTCTACCAGACGGATTACTTTTTTTCCGCGAGAGCTGTTTTCTTCTTCGATATTGCCCAGGTCTTCATTGGAAAGGGAAAAAAATGCTACCTCTGAACCAGAAACTAGGGCAGAGCCTATTAATAGAAGTATAAAAAGCAATCCATTTATAATCAGATAACTTACCGAAGGTGAGCTAATCTGGGCGAGTAAATGGTAACTCGGGTAGGGATCGTCCATGTATTAAACCGCAATGGTTAATGCAAAATTAAAACATTCCCCCGAAAATAGGTTCCAGGGGAATGGAATATTAAAACGGCAGATCGTCATCTTCTGTATCTGAAACCATTTCTTGCGCTTTAGGCGCTGAAGTATGCGCCGCCGATGCAGGTCTTTGTTGGGAGGATTGTTGGGGAGCTCCAGAGCTTCCCGCTCCGTCGGGCCTGCTGCCAAGCATAGTGAAGCTTAGCACTCTGATTTTGGTTCGGTAGCGATTTTGCCCTTGTTCGTCCTGCCATTTATCAGTTTTTATTTTTCCCTCAACGTAGATCTGGCTCCCTTTTTTGAGGTATTGTTCAGCTATTTTTGCCTGTGCTCCCCACATTTCCAAATCATGCCATTCTGTTTGTTCTACCCTTTCTCCGTTTCGATTTTTGTATGCTTCTGTAGTTGCCAGGCTTACATTTGCCACTGCGTTGTCGCCTTCCAAATACTTTACTTCCGGGTCTGCACCGAGATTTCCTACTAGGATTACTTTATTTACTCCTGCCATAATTAGTTTAATTTTTAGATTGAAAAAATCTAATTCTTGAAGTTAGTCAAATCCCTTGATCGTTCAAAAAGTTCACGATTAACTTTGGCTTGGCCAGGGATTCAATTTTATCTTCTGCCACTAGCATAAATCCTTCATTTTCGCACCAATTTTCAAGCTCCTCAAAATTTTCTTCTTTTATTTTCATTTCTGAGAAAACGGCATTTAATCGTTGATGTGACAAAACGTGTCTGTAATTTTTTGGCAAAAGCAGAGGTTCTTCTTTTAAGGCAGAGGGAATATCCATAGTCAGAGAGGGCAGTTCTTCACTTGATTCCACCTGAGGGAAGTCATGTAGTCCTTCCCAGATATCACCTGAAGTCCGTTTTTTCCATACCCAGCTATTTCCACACTTGATGACATAGTAATGGAAATGCCGTTCCTTAATTTTCACTTTATTGATCTTTACGGGTAGATCCGACACCATATTATGTAGTCTGGCAAAACAGGAGGTCTTGAAGGGACATGATTCGCAGTCTGGATTCCTGGGAGTACACAGCCGGGCGCCAAAATCCATCATTGCCTGATTGAATTCTCCGGGATGATCTTTTGGAATAAGCTGATTGGCCAGTGCTTCAAATTCCTTTTTTGCTCTGGAACTTGCGATATCGGTCTCAATGCCGAAATAGCGCGCGAGTACCCGAAATACATTGCCATCCACAACCGCTTTTACTTCGCCGTAGGCAAAACTTGCAATTGCTGAGGCAGTATAGCTGCCGACTCCTTTTAATTTTAGGAGTTTGTCGTACGTATCTGGGAATTCTCCCGACATTTCAAACCAGATACTCTTGGCGCAAGCATGGAGATTTCTCGCTCTGCTATAATACCCAAGACCCTGCCATAGTCTTAGAACTTCCTCTTCCGAAGCCAAAGCGAGATCTTTAACTGTGGGATATGCGGTTACAAAAGCATAATAATAAGGTAATCCCTGAGCAACGCGGGTCTGCTGAAGAATGATTTCTGAGAGCCAAATTTTGTATGGATCATCTGTTCCTCTCCATGGTAAATCTCTTGGATTTTCTCTATACCAAGTTAGTATTTGATGTGAAAAAGCCTGATATTCAGTAGTTTTATGATCCATAGTCAATTACAATCTAATATACAAATCACGCTAATTTTTATGAATATGTTTTTTAATTACAATGGTTGTCTTACATTTGCAGTCCCAAAAACACTTGGTTAATAGGTTGTTAAGCTTATTTCGTAATTTCTAAATTAATATTACAGTGACTAAAGCAGAAGTAATCACTAAGATTTCGGACAAGACAGGTATCCAGAAGGATGATGTAACACAAGCCATTGAGGCGTTCTTCAAAGTAGTGAAGGATTCAATGTCCGAAGGAGACAACATCTACGTGAGAGGATTTGGTAGCTTCATCAATAAGAAGAGAGCTAGAAAAATCGCACGGAACATCTCCAAAAACACAGCGATCGTTATCGACGAGCACTATATACCAGCTTTCAAGCCTTCTAAGGTGTTTGTAGAGAAGATCAAAAACAGTAAGAAAATTAAGGAACTAGCTCCTCAGGATTAATCCTGAAGAGTTTTTGACATGAAAAGATCTCAACTCATACTCATTGCACTAGGGATCATCGCAGTTGGAGGACTGTATGTCCTTCCTAGTGTGGTGGTGGACAATGAAAGTAAGGCAGATGCAGTTTCTCAGGAAAATGAATCAACTGCCACCTCTTCCACTGACCCGGTAGCCATGCATGAGGCTGAGTTAAGTCCTGATCAGAGGCTTCAGATAAATACGCTGAAGCTGCAGATCGCGGAGAATTCTTCCAAAGAAGAGCTGAAATCTTCCGCAGAGGAAATCGCCGGGATCTATCAGGAACTTGGGAAGTACGATAGTGCAGGATATTATCTTAGTCTGGCGGCAGATCAGCAGTCAGACCCGGATCTAGCAGAAAAAGCAGGAAACGCCTACTATGAGGCTTTCAGCTTTGCGCTGGATGCAGAGAAAGTAAACTACACGGCCGAACAGACCCGAAAGTATTTAAGCCAGGCGTTGGATAATGATCCCACCCGGATGGATTTGAAAACCAAGATAGCGATGACTTATGTGTCCTCGTCCAATCCAATGCAAGGAATCACGATGCTAAGAGAGATCTTAGAAGAGGATCCGCAAAATGAGGACGGGTTGTTCAATATGGGCGTGCTATCTATGCAATCAGGCCAGTACAAGCGTGCCATGGAGCGATTCGAAGAATTGATTCAATATCATCCGGACAATCTTCAGGGGCAGTTTTATTTGGGTGTGAGCTATTTCGAAGCCAATCAAAAAAACAAAGCGAAAGCCCAGTTCGAGAAAGTAAAAACGATGACTGATGATGAGATGATCCTCGGAAGTATCGAAAGCTATCTCGACAAGCTATAAATTATTCATATCACTACTAAATCCAAAGACTATGCCTTGCGGAAAGAAAAGAAAAAGACATAAGATCGCTACGCACAAGCGTAAGAAAAGACTAAGAAAAAACAGACATAAGAAGAAGTAATACACTTCTTCTTATTGTCATTTAAGTACACGTTCATTTACATAATAATAAGACGAGATTTTGAGTACGGAATTGTTAATCGATTCTGCTCAAAACGGAAGTCGAATAGCCCTCCTTCAAGACAAAAGTCTGGTTGAGTTGCATTCCGAAGGAATGGACAACTCGTTTAAAGTTGGGGATATTTACCTTGGTACGGTCCGCAAAATCGTCAATGGGCTCAATGCAGCTTTCATTGACGTAGGGTATGAGAAAGACGCCTTTCTTCACTACCAGGACCTCGGGGCAAATTTCAACAGCCTGACGAAGTTCACCAAAATGGTGCGCAACAACAACTACGGCAATTATAATTTGAAGGGTTTTGAGAACGAACCTGAAATCGACAAGATTGGAAAAATCTCCAGCCCACTGTCGAAAAATCAACAGATTTTGGTTCAGGTCGTCAAAGAACCCATTTCTACGAAGGGGCCTCGACTATCCTGTGAGCTCTCTCTACCAGGTCGCTACCTCGTGCTGGTACCTTTTTCGGATTCGGTAAACGTATCCAAGAAGATCCGCAGCAATGAGGAAAGAAGACGTCTTTTGAGACTCATCAATTCTATCAAGCCAGCCAATTTCGGAGTAATTATCCGTACTGTGGCAGAAGGTCAGTCAGTCAGTGACTTAGATAAAGACCTTCGTAATCTTCTCAGCAGTTGGGAAGAGGGCATGGCTAAATTGATGAAAGCCAAGAGTCGCGACAAAATTATCGGAGAGATGAGCATGGCTTCCTCACTTGTGAGAGACCTGCTCAACGAATCATTCGACGCAATCACCGTAGAAGAAGAATCTACTTACGATCAGATCAGATCCTACATCAGGAATATAGCTCCTGAAAAAGAAAAAATTGTCAAGCTTTACAACGGTAAAGCCAAACTATTTGAAAGTTTTGGAATAGAAAAGCAGATCAAAAGCCTGTTTGGACAGACGGTCAGCCTTCCGCAGGGAGGGTATGTGATCATAGAGCACACAGAAGCCCTGCACGTCATTGATGTGAACAGTGGTAATAAGTCCAACCAGGAAAGTGACCAGGAATCAACGGCATTAAAAACCAATCTGGTCGCCGCTAAAGAAATTGGTAGACAGCTCCGCCTCCGGGATATGGGAGGAATCATTGTGGTCGATTTTATAGACATGAAGAAGGCAGAGAATAAGAAGGCCATCTACGAAGCGATGAATAATGAGCTAAAGTCTGACAGATCTAAGCATACTGTTTTGCCTCTGAGCAAATTTGGGCTCATGCAGATCACCAGACAGCGAGTAAGACCCGAGGTCAATATAGTGACTAAAGAGACTTGCCCGGCATGCAACGGCACCGGCAAAATCCAGGCTTCAATTTTGATCGCCGATAAGCTGGAAAAAGACGTGGATCATATTGCTACTATCCAGAATGTGAGTAAAATACAAATTGGGCTGCATCCCTACCTGCACGCATATTTCACTACAGGCATAATCAGCCGAAGAGTGAAGTGGTTTTTCAAGTATAATAAGTGGATAAAACTGATCAAAGATTCTTCCCTACCCGTGACGGAATACAGATTCTTAGATGAATCTGGAGAGGAAATCGAACTACAAGTAAAAAGCGAGACTGAATAGTCTCGCTTTTTTTATGAGATTTTTTTAACCATAAAGGTTTCGCAAAGGGCGCGGGTGTAAATTGGCTTCCATTCGTAATTTACAGAAAGAAAAACTACTTTTCTTGTTCAGTAGTAGCCAAATATTTTCGAAAAATCCAGTTTCGCGAAAGCTACTTCATCTTCGGAGTGAGGATAACCGATGTACAAATAGTAGCCGTCCGGGGTTGAAAAACCACGCGAAAGATGGGGCAAAATCACTTCCCCGATTTTTTCAAAATTCTTATCCAGAACCACTAGTTTAGTGAGCGGCATTTTGCCCTGATCGCGGTTTGTTTCTGTATCACTGGTTATTATGGCTTCTCGAAGGTATACCTGTCCCGTTGGATCATAATCCACCCAACTGTATACGCTACTATTACCATTTGGCAAAAAAATGGTGTTCTCACCTTTCTGCTCAGTTCTTCCAACTAAGAACTGCATTTTATCTGAGACACCTGCATAGACCCATTTTCTGAAATTTTGAGAAATGACCAGTAAAGAATCATCTGCCGGGAAGGAAATCAAGTGTAGATTGTCTGCCTCATTGTACCCATTTTGATAAGCGGCAAAAGTTGGGTCATCCAAAAATTCTACATACTTCATTGGATAGTTAAATTTTACATAGCTGATTGAGCTATCTTTTGTATCAAATTCCAATAGCCAGTTTTCATAATCTAGTAAGGATTCTTTTAGCACAAATGGGACATCGGGAATAATGATTTTCCCATCTATGTTTATAGCTTTTGTTCCCATCAACGTGTTATAATTGATTGCTAATCTTTTTGCAGGACCCTTCGGAAGATCATATCGAGATATAACGCTGCCGTATTGATCTGCTTTAATCAATTCTTGAAAAGAAACAAACCAAGCTGATGAGTCATCAGTGAAATTTACCTGCAAAAAATTGCCTATTCCATCAGGCCCTTCTGCAAAATAAAATTGGTCACGGATAAGCTTTCCCTCAGGATAGCTATATTTCATGAATCTATGTTGGCTTGAAGTCAGGAGAAATTCCTCATCACCACTTTTTACATAGTTAAAATTTGTCCCAAGATTTTTGGTCAGCGTATCTTTTTCCAAATACAGCGTATCCACTATCAAATTCTTTAAATCGAGGACAGGTATTTCTTTTTGAGAATTAGGTGAACAAGAAATTCCAAGTAAACTCAAGGCTAAAAAACTCAGTAGAGCAATCTTTCTCATAAATAGAGGATTTAGAGTGTATTGAAATTTAAACAAATCGGCACATAAAAACTTACCGCTTAATAAACTCAAACTGATCCCATTGCTCTATACTGATCAATTCCGCGTAGTTATCCACGAAACCATAGTGCAAGAGTAACTTCTCTACGCGCAGGGTATGCGTACCTTCTTCCAAATGTGAAATATCTATTCCTGTCTGATATATTTTTTGTTTGGGAACACCTATTCTATGCTTGGACCAGGAAGCTATTTCTATCGGCACCTCATCTATGTAAATCCGGTGAAGGTCAGCAGTCTCCCGAAGTGGCCTCCAAGCCAGGGAATCCAGCACTTTCTTAAAATCAGAATTGAGCTCCTCGATGATTTTCCCATCCCCCTCATAGCGGGCTATGCCAAGCCTGAGATAATCGTCATTAATCTCCTCTGAAGGTATAAATGCCCGGGGATATCTAAAACCGATCTCGTGATCAGTTGCAAAATGAAGGTATTTTGCCGGCCACTCGATCTCCTTCTCAGCAATGGCCCTATCATTTCTGAACATAGAAAAATCCTGCGTGTCCGAAATAATAAGAGGAACAGCGAAAGCGAAAATCAAAACCGCATAGACTACAGCTGTCCATTTACCTAGATTACTTTGGTAAATGGCTGAGATGGAACTGAGCATGCTTTGCACGTACCATACCTTGAACCTGGTCTTTTTTTTGCTCAGCATCAGCACCGAAAAGATGACCAGGCTAATCATTATAATCACATAAATGATGAAAAAGTTAAGGTTAAACCAAAGATAAAACCCGATCAGTAACCCCAGATATATGGTGATAATAAGAAATAGCAGAATCAAGGAAACCGGATAGGCAAAGGTAGTACTACAGGTTTTTTCCAGTTTCAGCACCATATCAGCGGGCTTTTGGTAGCTGTAGTCTTGTGACATTTTGAATAAGTTCCGGTTGATCACACCTTTCGGATATGCGTAGCTAAGTCCTAAAAGACCCGCCCAGACGAACCTCAGACACAGATGAACAACAAAGAAGATTTTAAAGACTGAGACAATGGTGGTGAGGTAAAACAATATCATCAGGCTGCCCAAATATCCTATGCCTACTTCCTGGATCAGATATACAGAGAACTCATAGATCTTTGCCGGAAAGACAAACAGAAAAGCAAGTGTGATGCCGGAGATGATAACTTCCGGCTCCCAGCTATTCCGCTGAAGATTTTCCAGCCAGGTGAGCTCTTCCTGCTTTCTGTCGTAATCTATTTCTTTTTTCATTACCTAAAAAATACACTGGATTTTCCGAAAATCTAAATTACTGATCCAGCCAGGATTTGAAATTCGATACTTTTTCCCGGCTTATCAAAATATCCTGATCGGAGCAGTTTTTTAATTTCACTTTTAGACGGCTGTTGGAGTAAGCAAAAATCCCGTCGATAGATTTCAAACCGCACAGGTATTTTCTGTTAAGCCGGAAGAAATCAGCAGGATTTATCTGAGCTTCTGTTTGCTCTAATGTATTCTCGATAACATATTTTTTGCCCTCGATTGTCTGTAGAAATGTCACTCTCTCTTCGCTATAAAAATAGGAAATCTGATCTACCGGGACGCTCTGGATTTTGTCCCCGAACTTCACCAAAAATCTGGATTTGAAGGTCAGTTTATTCGGAGAAAGCAGGCTTTTTAGCAAATCTATTTCAAGTGATGACGGAATGCTGTTGAGTTTGAACTTATCCACAGCTCTAGCCAATTCCTTCGCATCAATTGGTTTCAATAAATAGTCTATCGCATTTACCTGAAAAGCCTTAATGGCATATTGGTCATATGCAGTAGTGAAAATAATAGGTGTGGATAAATGTACTTTTTCAAAAACCTCAAAGCTGATACCATCTGCCAATTGAATGTCGCAGAATATTAAATCCGGCTGTGAATTAGTTGAAAACCACTGAATACATTTTGTGATGCTATCCAAATTTCCAAATATTTGAGCATCAGGATAATGCAACTTTATTTGCTTTACAAGCAGGTTAAAGGCAGGTTTTTCATCTTCTATGATTAAAATTCTCATGTGGATAATTCTAAAATTGGAAGCTTTACCAAGAATTCATCTTTTGTTTGTATGACCTCCATTTCCCGGTTAGAAATCAGTTGATATCTCATTTTTATATTTTGTAAACCTACACCTGTTGAGGACTCAGTCTGACTCGATTTTGGCTGGAAGGTATTGCTGATCCATAAATTTTCCTGCTTTCTAAAGATGTGGATAAATAATGGGTTTTCTTCGCTTATAATATTATGTTTTATGGCGTTTTCCAAGAGCAGTTGAAGTGATAAGGGTGGGATCATTCCAGTTTGCTCTTTGATGTCAACTGAAAATTGGAGGCTATCCTCAAATCTGATTTTCTGAAGCTCCAGGTAATTTGTAGCAAAATCAACTTCTCTTTCCAGCTCGATCAGTTCTTCTTTTTGGGCATCAAGGACGTAGCGGTAAATGCGGGAAAGCTTCTGGATAAAAGCGGCTGATTTATCCGCATTTTCATATACCAGATTGGAAAGAACATTTAGGGAATTGAAGAGGAAATGGGGATTGAGCTGGTCTTTTAAAGACTGGTATTGGCTGGCCAGTTTTTCATTACGCAAGATCTCAGCTTCCAGTGCAGATTTTCTCCATTCGCCTAGCCATGACCAAGTAGTGAATATCGCCATAAAGACCAGCGCTACGGTCATGGGCATTTTGGTGTACAATGCGATATTCTTCCATGGAATATTGTCAGCGGTGAATTGGCCGTCTATCCAGGCGTATAAGGATATCACTAAAAAGGAAGCTAAAAACGCATATGCCATATATAGGCTCACCGTAACCAGCAATCGCTTAAAAGGATGATCAACCCAAGAGATTCTCTGATCTATAAGGTCTTCCACCCGGCTTCCTCCAAAACTCAAAACCATCGAAATGAAAAATGAAAACAAGTATTCGGGAAATAGCCCTTTTAAACCCTCTAAACTCAGAAAGCAGGATGGACAGAAATAAATCATCAGAATACTCGCAATTGCTAAGTTGATCAGCAAAAAACTTGACAATCCATACCATATTCCATTATTGGATTTATTGCAGTTTTTCTTTGAGGTAGCTGTCATGAACGGAATTTAGTTAAAAATAGAATTCCATTCTCCTCCGATAAGAAAGAATGGAATTACATGCCTAAGGATTTATCAATCACATTTTGCAGCCACTTCTTGGGCTTGTGACTTTCCCCAGGTAGGGAGAATGTAGTCTTCCGTAGTTTTTGCCGCTTCTTTTTTGAAAAGATCCAGCCCCATTCTAGCCATCCCACAGGCTTTTTCCGGTCCGGAGCCGAAGAATTGAGCCATACCTAATTCCATTTGAGCCATCAATGTAACAGCACGGGGATTTTCACGATCCAGATTGATTGCCTTATCAAACAGTTGCATGGCTTTTGGACTGAGTTCCTGACCACGGGAAGCAGGATCTACGCTCAGTTTCCCCATGATGGCAAATCCATGAAGAGCCGTGACTTCTGAATTATCTGGAGCCATTTGACTCGCTTTGCTGATCAGTTCCAGGGCTTGGTCGAAGTACTGATCCTTATTCACATCAAACCGAAATGAGGAAATAATCTGATTGTATGCGGCGTAGTACAGGGGTAGCCATTCATCGCTTTTAGCATCCGAAATACGTAGAAAACCATTGGTTACCTGCTGAGAAGTTTCTAAATCTGTAATGGAATTCATTGCTTTAATCTGCTTTTGCATGGCAGCTTCGTAAGCCGGATCATTTGCAGAGGTAACGGTGATCCACATAAACATCACTGCGAGCGTAAGGAGAGATTTTTTCATGATTATAGTTTTTAAAGGTTGTTTAGATTATTTGCTGTTTTGTCTTTTGATAGCGTCAGGAAGATTCCCAAAAAAAGAAATCGTGGTGCTACCTGCCCCTGCGGGATGGATTCATAAGTCCCTTGGGAATTTGCTTCCCGGCTGAAGGTGTATCCGAACACATTCTCTCTTCCCAGCACATTTGAACATGCCAGATGGATGATGAGATGAGGTTTTGGCAAATAGCTCCAGGATAAGCTTAGATTCTGAAAGCTTTTGGTTTTAGCATTCATCTCTGAGGCATCCACATTAGGATCAGTGTAGGTATAACCGTCGTTATAGGTCATGGAAAATCCTAATTGGGATTTTAGGGGAGCGATGAATCGCTTGATTACCACGCTGAGATTGTGCTTAGGAGCAAATCCGGGGTGGACTTGGGTTTTGTATTGGTTAAATCTTCTCTTACTGTCCACAAAGCTGTAAGTGACCCAGTAGTCAGTATCCTTAAAAGTTCTGCGATCCCGAAAGAAAAAATCAAAACCTCTGGCATAGCCCGAGCCACCATTGCTGAGCACTTCCGGGCTTTCTTCTGTCCCTTTGAATGTTACAAGATTGTCATAGGATTTATAAAATGACTCGGCACGGAATGTATAGCCTTCTTTTGAAAGCAAGTAATTTAAAATCAGATGTTCGGATTCTGAGTTTTGTAAATCCGTGTTTAAAACCCGGTAATTTTCTATGGGTAGCTGATGGAATCTTCCTGCTGCCAGGGAGAGCTGTCCGTTCTTACCTACTTGATGGGCAAAAGAAATCCGGGGATCAAGCCAGCTTTCACCCGAAACAGAACTGGTACCTGCTCTTAAGCCTGTGCGGAGAACCAGGTCTTTGTTGAAATAATAATCCCATTCAGTAAAGAGATAGGTTTCATGATCTTCGAAAGCTCTCCTCAATTTTTCCTTAACCGATTTTTCTGAAAAGGGGTGGATAAAATGTTCCATTCCGAATTTGCCAGAAAGCCGGTCTGAGAAGTCCTTGATAACAGTAGCTTTCAGGTGGGTAAGTTCATTGCTTCTTTCCACGTTTAAGCTGTCATAAGAGATGTTATCGAGGTTGTTGGAATAAGAAATTCCCGTGAAAATCGTCCAGTCATTTTTCAGCGCACTACTCCAATTGGCCTGGAGGTACGAATAGTTGTTTTTGAGATCTATCAGGATTTTATTTTCTGAGCCTGGCAGGGGTTGCCACAGGCTCATACCTCCGGATTCTGTTCTTGCCATTACTTTCAACAATCCGTTTTTGCTGGTCTTCTTTTGCGCAGCCATCTCCACATCCCATCCTTTGGGAGCTTTCACAAAATCTATGTCCTGTTTGATCAAACCCTGATAGGGACCTAGGTTGAAATAGTTGATGCTGCCGGTGATGCTATGCTCTTCATTTGCCAAGGTGTGAGAATAGCCTCCTCCGACCGACATCAGGCTCAGATCTCCCTGGCTTCGGATGGAAAGATCCTTCGTATTCAGGGCCAAAGCTGAGGAAAGTGCCTGACCATATTCTGCGGAATACCCCCCGGTGCTAAAAAATGTGCCCTTAAATAAGTTTGGATTGAAACGCGTTCGAGTCGGGACATTGCCTGTCGTGGTACCATAGGCATTTCCCACTTTCATCCCGTCTATATAGATGCCGACTTCACTGGCATCTCCGCCACGCACAAATAGCCGTCCGTCATTTCCCACCGTGCTGGTACCGGGAAGTGTCTGAAAAGCACCCATAATGTCACCCATCGCGCTTGGTGTAGTGACGATGTCGAGCGGTTTGAGAATGACGGATTTGCTTTGGTCAGAAGCCTGCATGGCTCCTGCGGAAATGGTCACGGAATTCATTTCAGTGATTATTTCTATCAAATGGACATCAGGAACGCTAACAATTTCCTGATCACAGATGATCTCTATTTCCTGTGTTTTAAAGCCAAGAAATTGAAATACCAAGGTTTGATTTCCTTGAATAGCAGTTTTTAATTCAAAGGAACCATCTACTGAGCTGCTACTTCCATCGAAGCTCCCTTTGATAAAAACATTCACACCTGGCAAAGCTTGGCTTTTTTCGTCCATTACTTTACCGGAAATGGTGCATTGTCCTAAAGCTAGGCTCATGTGGAGGATGAAAAATATTGTTGAAAAGATAAAAGGCTTCATTTCGGCTCTGATTTGAACCAAATATGAACCGGCATGGTAGGTTAAAAAAGTCAATCTGACTGAAGTGCGGAATTGAGGGACTGAAGTGTGAAAATCCCGGTTTGATCAATTCTGCCGGATGAAAATCAAACAGTAATCTCTATCCAGTTTCCTTCCGGGTCCTCGATCACGGATTCAAAATACCCGTCTCCGGTAGTCCGGGGATTTCCTATGACAGTTATTCCCTGAGTTTGAAGTTGCTCAGTCATCCGTATTACTTTTTCTTTTGATCCTACCGAAACCGCAACATGTGCCAGACCGGTAGCCATGCCTCTAGGCTTGGGGGATTTCAAACTATCAGATCTTTTCATCAATTCTATCCGGGCTCCGGATGAAAAGCTGAGAAAATATGAGCTAAACCCTTTGTCGCGGTTTTCATATTTTTCCCCGGATGTCATGTGGAAAGACTGGCGATACCAATCCTTCATTTTCTCCAGATCATCTACCCAGATTGCGAGATGCTCAATTTTCATAGTTATGTCTGTTTACCATTCCCGTCCAATCGGTATGACTTTCCAGTTTTTGTCGAAATAGGGTGTTTGCCCATAAAACCAGTTATAGATTTGTCTCGGTGATTTTTCCCACTCAGGATTAGCCGCTTTCTTCTGCTCAAACCGCTTTTTCAGATCAGCATCTTCCGCCAGCATTTTCGCGATCAAAGGCTCCATGATGTACGTTTCCATGTATTCGGTTTGCGAAAGGATGGAGTGAAAATACCCCCATTGGAAAAAACTGTCCACGGATTCCGGCTCCATCAAAATAACCAATAGTTCTCCCAAAGGTTGGTCTGTTCCCACACGAACAGAACCTGGATTGAGCATCACTTTTCTATATTCTTTTTCTAATTCGAAGGATTGAAACCGGAATCTTCCTTCATAAGGCTGATTGCTGAGTTTGTATTCAGAAACTGTGGATAACTCCATGTTTACTTCCTTTGCTTCTTTCAGGATTTCCATCTCAAGGCCATGTGTTCTAAGTTTTCCGATGATCTCAGACCATTCTGCTGGGATCCAATAAGCTTTGGGAACAGGTACTAAAGCAGAAGGTTTGTCCATCAACAGGTTTGGGATCTGCTGGGTGATTGCTTTTCCTTCCCAAGCCACATATTCGTTTCCTGTGTTTTTAGATTTCACTTTTTTCGAGGAGATACCTAGAAATTCCATAGAATCTGCAGGTGTATCGCGAAATTGATATTTCACCACCACAGCTTCTTTTACCTGTTTTTTGTCAGCTTCTACAGCAGATTGCAACTCAGAGAAGTGAGTTCCTACGGATTTGATTGCTTGCTCTAGAAATACATAGGTTCCAAGTACGCGCTGTTCAAATGGCTTTAAAGAGTGGTTTTCAATCAAAATGGATGGCAAGTGGCGAATATCTCCATAGGTATGCGAAAAACGTGGACTAAAAGAAAAAGCGATATTTCCTTCTGTAAAATCCTCATTGTTTGCCGCAAAAAGTAACGGTCCGGGAATGTGTCCCTCCTGCTTCAATGCCTGATTCACTTCTGGTTGGAAATAGCTGCTCAACCAATTTGAAATCTCAGGTGAATACCCACCGGTAGCTACGAAACCATACGTGATGTCGTATTGATAATCGGCACCATCCGTGACGTGAATATCAATATAGAGATCCGGATCATAACTGTTGATAACTTTTGCTACCGCATTGATTCCTGCAGTTTCCAATTTCGTGTAATCCCGATTGAGATTTAAGTTTTGTGCATTGGTTCTCCAGCCCATCACTTTTGGTCCCCGCTGGTTGACCCTTCCGTATTCGCTACTGCGCTCATGTCCGTCCACGTTGAGAATCGGGATAAAAAGTAGGTTGGCATAATCTAATAGGTCTATTTTCTCTCCCTGACTAATATCGCGAAGCAGCATCATTCCCGCATCCTTCCCGTCGATTTCTCCAGCATGGATTCCGGCCTGGAATAAAATCAGTGGCTTTTCGGACGTGGATAACTCTTCAGCAGTGAATTCTTGATCTTTGGAGGCGATCACTAGTTGGATGGGCCTGCCTTGCTCACTTTTGCCTATTGGGGTGATTTCCAGATAAGCTGAATTTTTCGCTAATTTTTCTACCCAAGCCACAGTTTCCTCATAGTTGGGCGACTCCGTCCCATCAGAAAGTTCGAAGGGAGTGATCCATTTATTGGACTTATCCACCAGCAATTTCTTGCTTTTTCCATCCCAGGGAAGGAGGGGTGGCATGATATCCTGAGCTAATCCTGCAAGGGCAGAACACAGAAAAATGACAGTGGGAAGAAGTAGCTGTAGAAATTTTTTCATGTGGGAAGGGTTTGTCCAAATATTGAAAGTACTTCGGAACCGGGAAGACATTTTTTGTTGAGTAGACATTTATCCATTTAAATGTACGAAACCCTAGTTTGGGGAAATTCTGGACTTTCATTAAATGTTGGTGTAATTTCAGAAATCAGTCATAGGTAGGTTGATTGTTCAATTTAGTTGAAATTATATGACGGCTACAAAAATCAAGTTAGAGGCGATTATTTCATTAAAAAATCTAAAATGTCAATATAAAAACCCGAAAATCCACATAGGCAGACTTTGTCCTGCGGGGTAATCTATATCATCTTTGACGATCCAAGTGTTATTTGCTGTGGCTTGCTTAGTTGATTTTCCTTTTCCTCCAATCTCAAAATTAAATTGATTGTCAATCAGAAAATCTACTGTTTTGGAGAAATTGACTCTATGGCCCACTTTGATGATGCTATTGAAGAAAGTTTCTCTTACTGTACCGATTTCAGGTTTGACTTCACTAAGCGCATAGAGATAATTGGTGTTGTTCAAGAATATTTTTTCAGGTTTTTGTAGCGTAGCTACGCTGATCCCCGCAGGATACTGTAGGTCGATGAGTCTTGCCTTGGCCAGATATAGCATGTAATTGCCCATGGAGTTACGGTGGATTTGCGTTTTCTCAGCCAAGGCCGAAACGTTGGGTTTGAAAGGAACCTGCTGAGCTATGATGTAGAGAAGTTGGAGTATTTTTTTTCCATTTCTGATATCAAAACCACGGATCTCGGCCATGTCATATTCTACTATCGTGCGGATGAGTTGCCGCAGTTTTTTGAAATACATCTCTTCATTTGAGCCGGAGAAAGGATAGTAACCTGTTTTGAGATAGTCAGGAAAATACCGGAGCGGTTTGAATTCTTTTGGGTACAATGTCCTAATATTTAAGATAGGATCAAGGATTTGATCTAGCGTGATTACAGGCAAATCTTGATCGTGGTATAACTTTAGAAATTCGCGATAAGATAAACCGTGTAGTTCATACATCACGGCTCTTCTGCTTAAATCCCCCTCTTCTTTGCTTATATCAACAATCGAGGATCCTGTAAAAACGATCTGCAGGTCGGGATACCTGTCGTAGAGATTTTTAATTTCTTTAGACCATGTGGGGTATTTGTGGACTTCATCTAATGCAACGATTTTTCCTCCGGATTGATAAAATCTCTTGACCGTATCTAGCAGGCTATTGGAGAGGAAAAACAGCTCGTCCAATGAGAAATAGGAAACTTGAGCTCCTTCCCGTTTTTTCTCTTTAAGATATTGAAATACTAAGGTTGTCTTTCCTGTTCCTCTCGCACCTTTAATTCCTATAAGTCTTTCTCCCCAATCTATTTTTTCATACAGGTACCGCTTGAAATTAAATTTCGTATTGTCAAGCAGTAAATTTGAAATATCCAGTAACTCTTCCATTGCACAAGTATTTGTGCAAATATATTAAATAGTGCATAAATAAATATGCATTAATTATAAAATATGCACATTTAAATGTGCGAAAAGGAAAGCGCAGGACCGATGTTGTGCTGCGCTTTCGATTTAAGTTAAAGAGAATTATGCCGGCAATGCTGCCAAGCCATTCGCATCGGGCTTGTTTTTTAAAACTGCCGTATCATTTAAAATCATTGTTTCCCCGTTTTCGGGAGAATATGCAGGCCACGTTGGAAGAGCTCCCGCATTCGGATCGCCTGTTTTCATGAAGGCAAGGAGTGAAGCAGACATTTTCTCTGAAAGTTTTCTTGGCCGATCTCCTCCGCCGGTGTGGGTGTACATTCTGTCGGTATTGTCAAACCAAAAACAGATGTCTATGCAGTGGAATGCTTTCATTCTACCGGAGTATAATTCTGGCTCCCAGCCAAACCAAGCCAAGTAAACCGGCGCTTTTTGTTTGGACTTGGCATTCGCGGTGTTGATTGCCCCTTTTCTATTGGATAAGACCATCGCCCAAATATCTGCCGGGGAGGCATCTGGGAAGTCTTTTCTATAGGCAGCTATAATTCCCTCAGAAGCATCACCGAAGCTTGGAGTTAGTTTTTCTGCCACTCCATCCCAATCAATTTTCTCCAATTCCGGTGCAGTACGGGTGGGATTCCACTCGTGGAATGTAGTGCAGATCAACAGTGGAATATCGGAGGCCAATCCACTTTCTTCAGAAAAAAACTCACCTTTCGGAATAGTAACCCCGTCGGCTGTTGGACTAAAACCGCCTCTGAAACCGGGTAGCGGATGATCCTTTCGCATTTTTTCCAACGCCTTATTAGCTACATCCAGGTATTCACGCCAGGTTAGTTCCTGCAGCTTATCCACTGTATCGGGAGTCAAGCCCGCTTCCTTCATCACATATTCTCCTAAGGTCTGTGAATATTTCTGTTCGGAAGCCTGGAGCATGGATCCACTTAGGGCGACACCTTTGTGCACCAATCCTTTTGCCGCAGGCATGGCCATGGTTGCGGTGACTTTTGCACCGCCGCCTGACTGACCCATGATTGTAACATTCCCTGGATCACCACCGAAGTTTGCAATATTATCCCGAACCCATTCCAGTGAAGCTATAATATCCAACTGGCTTGCATTTCCGGAATGGGCATACTTTGATCCTCCTACACCGGAAAGATCCGTGAAGCCGATAGGGCCTAACCTATGGTTGATGGAAACGAATACCATATCACCTTTTTTGCTGAGATTTTCACCATGGTAACCGTCTTGCTCTATGCCGTTTCCATTGGTAAACCCACCTCCATGAAGCCAAACCAATACTGGTCTCTTTTTACTGTCCAAGGCCGGAGTCCAAACATTCAGCTTCAGACAATCCTCACTTACATCATCGTAATTCCAATGATCCGCAAATGAGTAATCCGGGTTTGCATATCGATTGTCCATGATTTGCGGAGCTGTATTGCCCCACCAGATGGTTGGCTTGATTCCTTCCCATTTTTCAGGTTTCCGCGGAGGCATAAATCTGTTTTTGCCGGAAGTATCGGCTCCATAGGGAATGCCGAGAAAAGTATAAATATCATTGAGAATATAGCCTCTGATTTTACCTGAATCTGTTTCAGCGATAGCAATGTCGTCACCAATTTGGAGAAATTGGCCTTTATTGACTTTTTGGCTAGCAGAACTGGCATGAGAAGAAAAAGGTAAAGAAGCAGCGAGACCTAGTCCGGCAGTTCCGGCTCCGACTTTTTTGAAGAATCCGCGTCTGGTTGTTTTCATGATGTTGGGTTTAATGTTTATAGTTTGATGGTAAACAATATATACTTCAGTATTTGGCAAGAGGTGCTTTTTATCGGTATTTCTCCGCGCAGTATTAGTTAAGCAGATAAATATTGTTTCAAAATGAAAAAATAGAATGAGAATACAAAAAAACCGGCCACTTTTCAGCAGCCGGTCTTGATACTTGGTACCAAAATCTAAATACTTCTTACTGTCCTACCATAAAGATTGCGTTGCTCAAAATCAGTTTTCCACTTTCCCAGAAACCTCTGAAAACCGGATCATCTACGAAGTAGATAATTTCGCCACGCCCTGCATTCTCTACGCCTATTGCCATAGATTCTCCCATGGTAGATTTGATTTTATAACCGATGTAACCAGATCTATAGGCATCATTGTTTGCGATTATCCCTGCATTTACACCATTGCTGAGGAAAGCGTATTTGCTTGAGTTATTTTTGAGGCTATAATACTTGCCCCCCGTTCCATATCCTAGCGGGTGGGTTTCATCCATCTTTACCTCATATATTGCTCCTGCGGCGCCACCGGAAATTGCCACCCGTTCGGCCTCTTGATAAGGGGCAAGGCGTTCGGCCTTGGCCAGGGAATCTGCTACTTTTTCCGCTGCTTTTTTCTCATCATCACTATCAAAAGTCTTTAAGCCGAACCCTTCTTTATCGGCAAAGAGGTTCAGTGCTCCGTCAATTGCTATTAGCTTTCCGCCAGCACGAACCCATTCCATGAGATTTTTCCGGGCTTGCTCGCTTAGTCCCCCACCCCACATAGAAGGCATGATAAGTACATTGTATTTGCTCAAATCATAGTGGGCAAGATTATCCAGCTCCAGATTCACCAAAGGATAGTTTAGGTCTTTTTCGAAAAAATGCCAGATAGCTCCGTAATTTAATGAGTTTGTTCCTTCTCCACCGATTAAGGCCACTTTTGGTGCTTGGATCACTCGGACATCTGGTGAGCCAAAGTCTTTTCCTTTATCAACATAGCCACTCATAGTAGTAGCCAATGTCACTTGAAATTTATTGGCGATTTCCACCACTTTTTGATCGAAGTTTGGCACATATTCATTTCCGCCTTTGGTGATCATCAGCGATCCTGCCGCAAAGCTTTTTCCTTCGACCTCAAAATCAAACTCATTGAATTTTACGCGGATCCCTTCCTTCAAAAGCGCAGAAAGGAAAGCAACATCACGCGTTCCTTGCCAATTTACCAGATAAGCAACCGGCGTTTTTTCCGCATGATTTGAAATGAACTCAGGTACTGTGTATTCACCCACCGGATCTATCCGTGACTCCACTGCAAATGCATCCAATCCATAGGCGTATGGCATAGCCCAGCTTGTGATGTCATAAGTGATGCTATCGTGAAGTGTAGGATTTGGCTCAAAAAGCACCTGAGCCAATACGGATTTCGGTTGATGGGCGCTGATGATAATGTCTTTGTCAGTGGTGGCGAAAGATTCATTTTTACCCGTTCTATACGAAAAGCCTTTTAGCCCTGATTTTGATCCTGCTTTGCCGTAACGAATGCCATTTTTGTCCAAGAGCTCCAGCAATTTGGCCGTCTGAGCAGGATTGCTTTCACTCTTGATGATAAAGCTTTTGTATAGACCTTTTGGAGAAGAGGAGTTTTCATCAAAGAATTTTTCAAATTCAGAAAGCAATTTTTCAGCGTTTTCACTAGTGACCTCTACTGCAGACATGGCAGCAGTATAGTGGCCTTCGATTCTATAGCTTAATGTCACCGTGTCTCCCACAGCATCAAAACCGCCAATCCCGGCTTGGCCTCCTCCCCCTTGCTCTATGGTCATACCAATTGCTCCGTTAAACATCGGATAAGAATCACCATAAGATGGATAAAGCAAGTCGAAGCGTTCTTTGGTAAAGTAAAACCTTCCGGCCTCATCAAAATACTTGGCAGTATTTCTGCCAAAAATGTCCTGAAACTCATGTTGAAAAGGGCTCAGTTGTTCATGAAGGGGCTCCGCGGCAGGGGCCATGTAGAAGGGATTGTTAATTCCCTGTTCGTGAAAATCCAAATGTAGCTGTGGCATCCATTGATTATAAAGCTTCATTCTTGCCTGGGACTCCACTTGTACCTGCCACGCCCAATCTCGGTTCAGATCAAATAAATAGTGATTTGCACGCCCTCCCGGCCAAGGTTCATTGTGTTCCACAGATTGTAAATCGGCCTGAAGGGTTGTATTCATTTTTTGATTGTACCAGTTTGAGTAGCGGTCACGGCCATCCGGATTAATGCATGGATCGATGATGACGACTTGATTTTTTAGCCATTCCTGAGCGGTGGCATTTTCAGGATTTGCCAAGGTATAAAAGGAAGAAATCGCGGCTTCCATTCCCACTGATTCATTTCCATGGACATTGAAAGACATCCAGTTGATCGGAACAGAAGTCGAAGGCTTTCCGTCCACCATTCCAGTCCTTTTAAGATTGTCAGTGCGGATTTGCTCCAGATCAGCCATGTTTTCAGCACTGGATAGAATTGCGACAATAAGCGGTCGTTTTTCATTGGTTTCCCCGTATTGGATGAGTTTGACATTGGGGTTGTTCGCCGCGATATGCTCAAAGTAATCGACCATACGATGGTGTGGAGTGAACCGATCTCCAGGTTTATAGCCTAAAAACTGCTCAGGGGTCTGGATCTGGGCTTGGACCGTCCAGAAAAGGGTACAAAAGAAAAAGCAAAGGAGTAAGAATCTTTTCATTGAGTTTTAATTTTTTGGGACGTTCCAATTTAGCCGAAAAAAGAAGAAGCGGAATGGCCGATCAGATAAAAGCGGTAAAATGAAAATAACTTGCTTTTCTTTACATCGAGATTGCTCTGTAGTCAGGCTTTTGGATTTACCATGAAATCCGTAAATCATACTTTCGATTTTCATGGTAAAATCTGTTTGAGATGTAGAATTAATTGCTGATATTTACCATGAAATCCGTAAATCATACTTTCGATTTTCATGGTAAAAGATCGCTTTATATTCCCATTGCTTCAGGAATACCTGTCAATTTTCCCTGCTGTAGGACTTCTTGGCCCAAGACAGGTAGGGAAAACTACGCTCGTCAAAAGCCTGAATCTCGACAGAGAGAGTGTTTACATTGACCTAGAAAGAGCCTCTGATCGAGCCAAATTGATGGATGCGGAGCTGTATCTTAAGGCGCATGCGAAGAAGACGGTGATTCTCGATGAGATTCAATTGATGCCTGAGCTTTTTTCAGAACTGAGAAGTCTGATCGATGAGCAGCGTGAGCCGGGCAGGTTTATTCTATTGGGTTCGGCATCGCCGGATTTGATCCGGAAAAGTGCTGACTCACTTGCAGGCAGGATTGGATACTTGGAACTGACTCCTTTTTTTGCAGAAGAGGTGGCTGGGGATGAGTTGGAGAAACTATGGATTCGTGGAGGATTTCCGTTGTCATTTTTGGCAAGAAGTGAGAGAGAGTCGCAGTTGTGGAGACAGAATTTTATCAAAACATATCTGGAAAGAGACCTGGCGCAGATAGGGTTGAGTACTGATCCAAGGCTGGTGGAGCGCTTTTGGATTATGCTTGCAAATGCGCAGGGAGGGATCTGGAATGGAGAAAGTTTCGCACGAGCCCTGGGAATTACACGCCCTACAGTAAATCGGTATTTGGAATACCTAGAGGGATCTTTTATGGTACGTGTGCTGCCCCCATTTCATCAGAATATCAAAAAGCGTCTGGTAAAATCTCCGAAAGTCTTTATACGGGATACGGGTTTGCTGCATTCGCTGACCGGGGTGACTTCCATGGATTCCTTGATTAATCAAGTGTTAGCAGGTGCTTCGTTGGAAGGATTTGTGATTGAGCAGATTACCTCAACCTTTGGGCAGGAGTATGACTATTATTTCTACAGGACGCATCAGGGAGCAGAATGTGATCTGCTTTTGGTAAAAAATGGAGTTGTCAAAACTGCTATAGAAATTAAAAACACCCTTTCTCCCAAACTCACCAAAGGACTTATGATATCCATGGAAGATTCCGGAGCGGAAAACGGAGTGGTGATTTGTAGGATAGATCAGGGATTTCCGCTGTCCGAGAAGGTAAAGGCAATGGGATTGAGAGAGTTTTTGCGTAGTTAGTGGGTTCAATTATGAAATTTTCAGGAATTCAGAGGCTGTAGGCTAAGAATGGTTATTATGGCTGGATGTCTATATTATTTACCATGAAATACGTAAATCAGATCTTCGATTTTCATGGTAAAATATTTTTTATTCCAAAGTAAAAAATTTGTGTTTGGCCCCTTTGGAGTATAGTATTAAAAATTTTGTTGGCTTGGTTAAAAGACAAAAAGCCGGGTTGTCCAGAACCCATCTCACTGGCTGGACTCCCCGGCATATCCATAAGAGGCTTATAGATTAACTTTTACTATCTCTGAGAAAATCATATCCTCCACGCCTTCAATTCTTACACCTACTCTCGCATAAGCATAATCTTGAGCCGGAACCCTTTCGGGTACATTTACTTCCAGAGAGATTCCACTCATAGATTCCAGATCAGCCCCACCTCTATTGGCAGTGGCAATGCTGGTGCGGTTATCCACAAAAGCTGTTTTGCTTACGTAAAGGGATACTTCTTGAATAGCTCTGGCTCCATCTTCTGTGATAATCTGATCTAAGTCAAAGCTGGCGGAAACCTGATCATTTCCGCCGTTGATAGAAACGTTCCTGATCATGTAATAAGGCATCACTTCTATATCAATGGTTTGGCTACCGGTGAGGTTTATAGGAATTGTATCATTGCCGGATTGATCGTTAATGATCTTCTGGAAAGGTCCCTGATTGTTAGGAATGATCATTTTATAATCTCCTTTGAAAAGAAGCGATGAATAGGATCCGTCCTGATCCACTGCTACACCAATATTGCCAAGTCGCTGCCAACCCGATTCCCAGAGTTCAATGTATACATCATTGTAACTTACGCCGATAGGCTCTCCCTGATAGACAATCCGGCCATCCAATTGGATGCTGGGCTCGTCGTAATTGTCAAAGCTGCAGGATGCCAGGGAAGCTGCTATTCCCATCATTCCTAGTATGTTTTTGAAATTCATGTTTTGTTGAGTTAAGAGCAATACTTATTGATTAGGATTGCGGACAATTTTCGGATTGTTGTTTCGTATACCATCATCAATTTGTGAATAGTAATTTCCCAGTCTAAATCTATGAGCATTAAAGACAGGTGCTGGTACAAATTCCTCAAACATCCACTTGCCGTTATTCGGAGAGCCTGGCTCATAATACTTAAAAGGCTTCAGTCCAAACACCCGTGTGCTTACAGCCAATGCATTGCCCGGGTTGTTTGTCAAATCTGCAGTAACGCCATTCCAAATACGGTGTGCCAACCTCCAGCGCTTCTTATCCCAAAGGATATGATTTTCAAAAGCAAGTTCTACTTTTCGCTCATGTACGATTCTGTCAAAATCAATTTCTCCTGGTGTCAGATCAATAGGAAAGCCGGCTCTTCTTCGTACTTGATTCATGTATTCAGCCGCTTTTTCCAAATCGCCTAACTCAAATGCCGCTTCAGCAGCATTCAAAAGAATCTCAGCATATCGGAATCTTACCAGCCACACAGATGAGCCAGTTCCTCTTTGTCCTGATCCTACAGAAGTATCCACATATTTTCTGAGGTAAAAGCCATTCTGCGCTGACCATTCCAATTGATCTATCGGCCCGTCAAAACCAACTACCTGCACGGTAGCATTACTTCCGGGAAGCTGTGCCTGTCCACCCAGCTGGCCAGAGGTTATCACCGAACCATCTGCTAATTTATAACCTGCCCAGATATCAACTTCCTTCCCTCTGAAAGTGGCGCCCGGCACGATCACTGTACCAAAAAGGCGTGGGTCTCTACCTTCAAAAATATCCATTGGATCATCGTAGTAAATCGGATTTCCATTTTCATCCCTAGTTGGCAATTCTGCAAAGGTATTGTCCAACAATTCGTAGGACTGAACTAAATTTAGCGAAGGATTCATTTTTCCCCCTGAAGTGTTTTCTTCACGCAGAGAACGAGGAATAGTTTCTATCGTGAAGCCATGTGTCCTTCCCTGAACCAGGAAATCCTTGGCTAGAATGACCTCGTTATTAGAGCTTTTATTCAGGAAAATATTAGTGTAGTTCTCTGACTTATCAGGGTCCTGATCATACAATTCATAAGTACCCAAGCCCATTACTTCTTCTGAGGCATTCAATGCAGTTGTGTAGTATCCATCAGCCATGCTGGCTGGAATACCAACCTCCCCACCGGGCAAGGAGACTTCCGGTGTCAGCTGCCCATAATTGGCAATCGATCCGGCATACAGCGCAGCTCTGGAAACCAGGGCAAGTGCCGCGCCTTTAGTGGCTCTGGATTTCGTGCCTCCGTTTGGAAGGTCGTTTTTCACAGCTTCCATCTCAGCGATCACAAAGTCATAAATCTCGTGCTCTTTGGCGCGCGGAAACTGTAGATAGGAAGGGTCTCCACTGTTATCATATTCGAGAGGCTCCAAGATCAATGGAACCCCGCCCATGCGCTTCACATGCTCGAAGTACACCATGGCCCGGATGAATTTAGCTTCTGCAAGGAATCGGGCTTTTGCCTCATCGGAAATTTCTGTAGCAGCCTCGCATTTCTGAATAAACAGGTTCAAATCACGGATGTAGGTATAATCCCACATACCCCAGTTACCATAACCATATTCTTGGTTTTGATGTCTCCAATAGTCTCCAGCGTTGCTGCCAAAAGCTTCATCGAAATTGGCATATTCCCACCAGTTTTCCAGCCCTTGGTAGTCTGGAAGCCGATTGTACAAATCCGCCAGTACTGAAAATACCAGGTCTTCATTTTCCCACACTTGGTCTTCTTGAAGGATGTCTGTGGGCTCTCTATCCAAAAACTGGTCATTATCACATCCTGCAAATGCCAGGAAAATGACTAGGTATATATTTCTTAAATTTTTCATTGTTCGTTCGGATTTATTAGAATGACACGTTGAATCCTACATTCACCACCTTGTTCTGAGGATATTGTAATCCGTTTGGATCTACTACTTCAGGATCAATACCAAACTGGTGCACATTATCAATTGCAAACAGGTTGTAGCTGCTTACAAATACTCTTCCTCTGGACATTTTCCATCTGTTCAGTAACTTCTCCGGAAGGGTATAGCCTACCTCCAGTGTTCTCATTCTCAAATATTTCACGTTTGTGAGCCACCAGGTCGAATTCTTATTGTAGTTACTATGGCCTCCGGTATTGAATCGGAGTGGAGGGTTTTTGCCTGCTACCCAAGGGCTGTTGATATCGAGGATATCTTCTCTGTGATAGCGATCATCATACATGGATGCCAGTAGGTTTCCGCCGTTTTGGTAAGGCCATCGCATTTCCCAGTTCTGATTATAGGAGTACATTCCACCACCGGAGAAATCAGCAGTCAGATCAAATCCTTTGTATTGGAAGTTAAAATTTAAGCCGAAGTTTAAGCTGGGTTGACCAGCAGACTGATAGCCAATAGGCCGCTCGTCATAACCATCTATCTTGCCATCATTATTTACATCTTTATAGATGAAATCGCCGGGAAGCAAGGTCTTATTCCCTTGCCCATCTATATTAACCGGATAATCGTTGATAGCTTCGAATGACTCAAACTGTCCGGTAACTTCATATCCCCAGAAGATACCATTGTATCTGTCTTCACCAGAGTTTCTATACCTGTCCCAAGA
The DNA here is from genome assembly GCF_001442615.1 of Algoriphagus resistens. Taxonomy (GTDB): domain Bacteria; phylum Bacteroidota; class Bacteroidia; order Cytophagales; family Cyclobacteriaceae; genus Algoriphagus; species Algoriphagus resistens. The sequence continues at coordinate 415,011 of NZ_LMXN01000003.1, forward strand.
TGAGCTAAAAGTTGGATTGTATGACTCAACAAATTTACTACGTGCGTAAGATGCGTTTGCACCGATTCTGAATACAAAGTCTCCGGCTTTGCCGTTCCAGTTCACAGCAATCTCTGCTCCCGAGTTTGAATCCGTATTTAGATTTTCATCCGTCAGCCCATAACCTAATTCCGCAGGCAAGAAAATATCATTTCGTACGCCTCTTAAGCCCGTTCTTCTTCTGTTGAAATAATCTACAGCACCAGTGATCTTGCCACTGCCAAACGAGAAATCCAATCCTATATCGGCTATTGTACTTACAAACCATGAAATGTTGTCAATTGGCTGGCCGGTATTTGCTGAACCTTGAATATTCTCTCCATCGACTATAACTGTGGATGAGCCATATCGGTAACCGGTCAGGTAATCAAATGGTGTGATAAACCTTGGATCATTTCGATCAATCCCCATGTTGATGTTATCATCGCCCAGCTGGCCATAGGAAGCTCTGACTTTCAGCTCATCCAGATCCAGTTTGGCCGCAAAGTTATCCATAAAGGGCTCTTCAGAGATTCTCCATCCTGCAGATACTGATGGGAAGAAGCCCCAACGGTTATCCGGCGAAAATTTCCAGGAAGCATCTGCCCGACCAGCAAGTTCTAAAAGGTATTTGCCCGCATAATCGTAATTGATACGTCCCACATATCCTATCCTAGCTTCTTCCTGTCGCTCGTCATTGTAGGTGTCGGCATCGGCAAAACGAATGATATCCAAGAAATTATTGGTAGGAACAGAGTGGATGAAGTTGTAAAGTCTGGTACGCTCGATCCGCTCGTTCAAGGCAAGTGCAGAGAAATTATGCTTCTCTCCAAAGGTCTTGTTATACGTCAGAGAAAGCTGCCATACATTCTCCATAATCTTCTCCTGCCCACGTCCACGGTACGGATTGTCGTTTCCCCCAGATCGGAAATACTCGTCTGTTTCTGGATTGTATCCATAGACATCATAGGTGTATTCGAAAGTATTTTGCATGTTGTCTGCCAGATAGTAGGAGTACAATCCCTTCGCAACCAAATCAGGAACTATCTCATATTCAGCGGTGAAGTTGGTCTGCAATACCTGCCATTTGTTGGTGTAAAAACCTGTGCGGTCATAATTCAGCAGGGCCCAGTTGGTTTCGATGTTATTGATATTGGCTGGGTATTCAGGATTGTCATTGGCATACGGACGCTCTGTAGGTCTATTTCTAAATAGCGCAAATCTTGGTTGCCAGTAATCATCTCCTCCCGGTACGCCTGGATTGTTCCGGTTTTCGATGCGGCCGTTGATCTGCATGCCTACTCTGAACTTATCAGTAATATCTGTATTGATATTGGACTGGATATTTGTTCTGTTGAATTCGAATTCATCTGAGAATACTGCTTTTTGATCAAATCGAGTTACCGACAGATAGTAATTTGTTCGCTCAGATCCACCAGACACAGAGGCGTTGAAATTGCTTTGCGGGGCATTTCCCTGGACAATAAAATCTCTCCAGTTGAATGATTTATAGCCGTACTCAGTACCTTGGTTCCACTTTTCAAGTTCTTCGGCAGTGATATTGGTATTTCCAAACTGGTTGATATCTGCATCTGCTTTACCGAGCATCCACTCATAAGCGTCCACACCATCAGGGAATCTGGACCAATTTTGCCAGCCGTAATAGCCATTGATGTTGATGGTTGGTGTTTCTCCGCGCTTGCCCTGCTTGGTTTTCACTACCACCACGCCATTTGCTGCACGTGAACCATATACGGCTGCAGATGCATCTTTCAGAATGGAGATGCTTTCAATGTCCCCAGGAGCCAGGTTATTAAACTGCCCTTCATCTTTTTGGATTCCATCGATTACATAGAGGGGAGTACCCATATTACGTATCTGAAGCCAAGCGCCAGCACCTGGTCGACCATCTGGCTGTCGGAAGGAAAGCCCGGCCAATTTACCTGCCAATGCGCCGGAAACAGTGGCGGAAGGAACCTTATCTATATCACGGCTGGTCACATTCGCTACAGCACCTGTGATGGTTTCTTTTTGTTGCTCACCGTAGCCGACGACGATTACCTCATCTAAGCTGCCGAGATCACTTTCCATCTGAAGATCAAGTTCTGTCTGTACTCCAACCAGAATCTCTTGTGTTTTAAATCCTATAAAGGATATTCTTAGAGTCGCCTCGTCGCTGGCGAGCGTAATTGCGAATGTCCCGTCCAAATCAGTAATGGTTCCATTGGTAGTTCCTTTTTCAAGGATACTTACTCCGGGCAAAGGCTCCCCGGAGGATTCTTCCAGGACAGTTCCCCGGATTGTTGTGCCTTGCTGCGCCAGCAGCGGAGTGGCTGCCAGTATAACCATAAAGAGCAGCAGGCAAGATTTCATGAGAAGAAGTCTTTTCATAAATAATCATTTTGGGTTAAAATATGTAAATAAATAGGTCTTCGGTTTTGACAATATTCATCCAGGAAGCCTTGTAAAAGGCACTTTATAGAAATAAGAAATGCGGAGAAATACTGCGTTAGTCTGAGAAGACTAGGTGGATAGCCCGGTCAGTCGGCTAGGTTGGAGTAGGAATTTTTAGCATAGGGAATTAGGGTTTATCGTAAAATTCAAGCACTCAGAATTTTTGCCCCTGCTGTGTGAAAAGGCTCTTTTTCCGAGATTATAAATGTAAATTTTCCTTAAATGGGCATGTATTAAAAAAACTTCAAAAAATGTAAAATTAACTGCCTTAAGGATCTATAAATTCCTCAGATTAACCCGAACTCCAAATTTTATGTTTATTAGTTCGTAATTATGAGTATAATATGCTGAAATATATTCGAAATAAGCCCAAGACATACATTTTGTATCAAATGAGCTAGTTGCAAAAAGGGGAGTACCGAAATCGATTCCGATAACGCCTTTTGCAGTTAAAGAATCTGTAACTTTTCAGTCATCGAATGGGAAATAATCTCCAATTATCTTCCCGAGAGTGTAAATTTTCCAATCAAAGAGATCTAGGTAAATGGTTTTTGATAATTTCAATTCCATAACCCAAAATCCCATGAACTTGTCCAAACTACTTCTGGCAGGTTTTCTCAGCCTAAGTCTTCTTTTCAGCATTTCCAGCCTGGCGCAAGAAAAGCGCTACTATTTCCGTAATTACGATGTAAACTCCGGACTGTCCCATAATTCTGTATTTTCTATTTTTCAAGATAGCCAGGGTTTTATGTGGTTTGGCACCAAATATGGCCTGAACCGATTTGATGGACAGCGGTGGAAAAACTACACCACTGATTCAAAAGGAAATCCTGAGGACATCTTAGGAAATGATTATGTGCATGTTATCCATGAGGATCGTGACGGGATTTTGTGGTTGGGAACCGATGAGGGAATATATTTATTCGATAAGGAACTGGATAAATTTTCTCTTTTCCCTTATCAAACTGAAAATGGCACTGCTCCCGCAGGAATAGTTTCTTCCATCGCCGAAGATCACAGCGGAAATATATGGATTGCCGGCAGTAACCAAGGCGTTTTCAGATTTGATTTTGTGAGCAAAGAGCTTACCCTCTTTGCCCATGATAAAAATAAAGCCGGAAGTATTCCTGCCGGAGATGTCTCTAGCGTCAAAGTGGATGAGGAGAATGTGGTCTGGATTTCGTTGGTGGGAAATGGAGTGGGACGCTTTCAGGAAGACTCAGAAACCTTCTCCATGTATCTGGATGAGGAGGGGAAACTTCCAGAGGACCATATCATCGGGTTACAGGATTGGGGAGACTTTATCCTGATTGGGACAAAGAACTCCGGAGTGAAGAAAATGGAGAAAAGCACTGGTAAGGTGTCGGATCTTCTGGTCAGTGATGAAAATGGAGCACCCTTGTTTGTTCGTGACATGTTTCAGTTCAGCAAAAATGAACTTGGTATAGGAACTGAATCCGGTCTTTTCATTTATGATTTTGTCACTAATTCATATCAGCACCTCCAAGAGAATGGGGATGATCCATACTCCATTGCCAACAATGCAATATATTCACTTTGGAAAGATTCGGAAGGAGGCATTTGGGTGGGAAGTTATTTCGGAGGAGTGAATTATCTGCCAAATCAGCCGGTGAAATTTGAAAAATACTATCCGATCACCAATACAAATACGATCAGCGGAAGGCGGGTAAGAGAAATCATCGGGAACGGTGATGGTAAAATCTGGATTGGAACTGAAGATGCCAGCCTGAACCTTTTTGATCCGAAAACAGGAAAATTTGAGCAGATACCAGTAGGAGATTCAGACAGGGAGCTTTCTTACCGGAATATCCACGGGCTGGCCAGACAAGGTGATTCTGTCTGGGTGGGGACTTTCACAGGAGGTGTAAACATCATCGATACCAAATCCGGGAAAATTCAAAATTTCAATTCAGGGACTCCCCATGCGGGATTATCCACAGATGATGTTTTTGCCATTCTGAATGATAGCAAGAACAGAATCTGGCTTGGGACACCTTCTGGGCTTTTTAGGTATGAAAAACAGGAGAATAACTTCAGGAAGTTTGAGGAATTTCGAAACTACTTTGTCTATGCCTTGCTGGAAGATCATGCCGGAAATATCTGGGCGGGAACGTACAATGATGGACTATTTCGCTTCAATCCGGAAACCGGGGAATTAGCCCAATTCGAGCCCGATCCTGATTTGCCTGGAAGCATCCCACATCAAACTGTCATTGATGTGTTCGAAGACTCCAAAAACAACATTTGGATAGCGACTACCGGTGGGGGCTTTGCCAAATTCATTTCCGAGGACCAGACCTTCAAAACCTACACGGTAGCCAATGGATTCCCTGCCAGCTCCTATTTTAAAATCCTGGAAGACAACAACGGTATGCTGTGGATTACTTCCAGTAAAGGATTGCTGCAGTTTGATCCAAAAACAGAATCAGTAAGGTTGTATGATGAGAAAAGCGGATTGATTCCCAGTCCATTCAATTATAGATCCGGCTATAAAGCCGAAGATGGCACGTTATACTTTGGCTCACAGGGAGGACTGATCTCCTTTCACCCAGACAAAATCGAAGGTTCGAATTTCCAACCCGAACTGCTTTTTACCGGCATCCAGCTGTTTAATGAGGAAATCCCAATTAATCCAACTGATGGTATTTTGGCCAAGTCGATCATCTACACCGATAAAATCACCTTGAAGCATGACCAGAATTCTTTGACATTTGAGGTAGCCTCACTTGGATTTACAAACTCACAAAGCTGGAATCTCGCCTATAGAATGGATGGGCTGGAAGATGAATGGAAGCAGATGGCTGATACACAGACTATTTCCTATTCTTATCTGCCTCCGGGGAATTATACGCTTCTGGTCAGGTCGCCAAAGATTCAATCGTCTGAAGATTACGAAGAAGCTCAACTGGAAATTGAGATATTACCCCCATTTTACCTGACATCGGTAGCTTATATTTTCTATGTTTTGCTGGCAGGTGTGGTGGCCTATTGGTTAATCTCTTTGTATAAAAACCGCGTCAATAACCGTCATCAGGTACAGCTAAATCTTTTAGAGGCAGAAAAGGAAAAAGAGCTTTATGAAGCCAAAATCGAGTTTTTCACAAATATTACGCATGAAATCCGGACTCCTCTGACATTGATCAAAGGACCGCTCGAAGATATCTTGAGCAAGGATCGTAACTGTGATCCTGAGGTGAAAAATGACCTCCTGATTATAGAAAAGAATACCAATCGCTTAATTGATCTGAGCAATCAACTCCTTGACTTTCGTAAGACAGAGCAGCGCGGATTCAAGCTGAGCTTTCTGAAAACCGAAATCAGTGGAATTTTAGACGAATTGTATGCACGGTTCAAGGTAACGGCAGTGCAATCCGGACTGAATTTTACGTTGGAAAAATCCACCTCCACACTTTTTGCAGATGTGGATAAAGAAGCTGTTATCAAAATCCTTAGCAATCTGCTAATCAATGCCCTCAAAAATGCGGATGCAATGATCCATATCCGCTTAGTATATGATCCTGGCAATTCATCAATCTTTAGAATCGAAATTTCTAACGATGGTACAGTGATTCCGTCGGATCTGGCCAGGAAAATTTTCGAACCATTTTTCCAGATCGATGAAAATAATACTTCGAAAGCCAAGCAGGGAACCGGTCTGGGTTTGCCGTTGGCCAAGTCTTTGGCCGAAATGCACCATGGTTCTCTGAGGTTGGAATCCGACCCGACACTCAACAGATTTGCTTTAGAGCTGCCGATCAAACAAAAAGAAGCTATTCATTTCGAAGAAGAATTGGAATCGCTGAATGCAGTAAAATTTGATGAGAAAACGGTTGAGGACACGGGTAAAGGGGAGAAATCGAAGAAAAAAAGCAGTCTTCCTGCTATACTTTTGGTGGAAGATAATAAGGAGTTACTCAGGTTCTTAGGCGAAAAGTTGAAAGGTAAATACGTAATTCACAAGGCTGAAAATGGTATTTTGGCGCTGGATATTGTAAAAAAGGAACCGATTGATCTGGTCATTTCAGACGTGATGATGCCAGAGATGGATGGTTTTAAACTCTGCGAACGCATCAAGTCAGATCTTGCAACCAGTCACATTCCTGTTGTACTTCTAACGGCCAAAAATAACATCAACGCCAAAATCACTGGGCTTGAAATGGGTGCAGACGTTTATCTGGAAAAGCCATTTTCCCTGGAGTTCCTGTATCTACAAATAAAAAACCTGCTTCAGCATCGTGATCAGATCAAAAAGGCTTTTGCCAGTCTTCCAATGGTGAATTCTGATACCATTGCGCATTCCAAAGCAGACGAGGAATTCTTGAATAAAATCAACAAAGCGATTTTGGGAAACATTGAAAATGAGCTTTTTGGCGTCTCGGAACTTGCAGAGCAGCTGCACATGAGCCAATCAAGCTTATTACGCAAAATAAAAGCAATTTCCGAGCTGACTCCAAATGGTTATATCCGCCTAGTTCGATTGAAAAAATCAGCTGAACTGCTCAGCGATGGACTTCATAGCATTGCTGAAATAAGCGAAATGGTCGGTTTCAACAGTCCCTCCTATTTTACGAAATGCTTTCAAAAACATTTTGGGGAATTGCCAAAGGACTTTTCGAAAAAACCTGATGTCTTGTAGCCGAGACTTGACCCTCTTAGGAATAAAAAACATCCAGAAAAAACCGTCCAACTGAAAATCAATACCTTACAAAAAACTAAATCTTCAAAAAGCTTGGAATTTGCTATTTTTTGATGTTTTGGGACTAATGTATAAGTATGCCAATCGGTAGTTTTACTGCCAGTTGGATCAAAGTGAGGACTTTGCTTCATCATCCTTTTAATAAACCCTGATAAACCGAATTAATCATGCGATTAAATGGAAACTTCAATGTTCTATGTTTACTGCTTGCGACTTTTTTCTTAAGTCTCAATTTTACTTCACTTGCTTTTGCATCCAATCCTTACCCAGAACCACGACGTGCAGAAGTGCTTTTCCTAGGACATGCAAGCGAGCACCATAATTCCCGATTGTATGCTCCATGGCTTGCTACGGCTCTTTTTGCAAGCGGTATCAATATAACCTATACCGAAAATCTGGAGGATCTGAACAAAGACAACCTCTCTAAATACGATGGCTTAATCATTTATGCCAATCATGATGTCCTTTCGAAGGATCAGGAGGTAGCGATGAAGAATTTTGTGGAAGGTGGTAAAGGGTTAATTCCACTTCATTCCGCAACTGGCTGTTTTAAAAATTCCGATTGGTACATAGAAACCATTGGCGGACAGTTTGCCTCCCACGGAGAAGGAGAATTTAGCTCCGATATCCTTGCTTCAGATCATGCTATCATGAAAGGCCTATCTCCATTTATCACCTGGGACGAAACTTACGTACATCAGCGCATCAATCCTGATATGACCGTGCTCACAGAGCGAGTAGAGGGAGCACATCATGAGCCATATACATGGGTGCGAAATGTAGGCAAGGGCCGCGTATTCTACACCGCTTATGGACACGATGAGCGAACCTGGAAAAATGAGGGATTTTTGGATTTGGTGAAAAACGGCGTCTTTTGGGCCATTGGCGACGATGTCAAAGCCAATGTCACCGCATTGAATATTCCAGATGTTTCGATTTATGAGGAGACGATTTCTGATTTCACCAAACGATATGAAGTACCAAAGATGCAAGAGCCCCTGGCTCCTGAAGAGTCCAAAAAACTGATCCAAAAGCCTGTTGGTTTCTCGATTGAACTCTTTGCTGCTGAGCCGGATATCCAAAATCCTATTGCCATGGCCTGGGACGAGAGAGGAAGGCTTTGGATTGTAGAGTCGGTAGATTACCCCAATACATTTAAAGAAACTGACGGACAGGCCAATGACAGAATCAAAATCTGCGAAGACACTGACGGTGATGGTAAAGCAGATAAATTCACTGTTTTCGCGGACGGATTGAATATCCCGACAAGTATGGTCTTTGCCAATGGCGGAATTGTAGTGTCTATGGCTCCGGACTTTGTCTTTATGAAAGACACCAATGGTGACGATGTAGCTGATGTAAAAGAAGTCATCATGACTGGCTGGGGCAAAAACGATACACATGCAGGGCCTTCAAATCTTCAATATGGTTTTGACAATAAGATCTGGGGTGTAACCGGTTATTCTGGGTTTAACGGGACAATCAACGGAGAGCGGATGAGCTTTCCACAGGGGATCTACCGATTTGATCCTGACGGGAAAGATTTTGAATACCTTGCCGGATCCAGCAACAATACCTGGGGACTGGGATTCTCTGAGGAAAACAATGTGTTTATGTCAACAGCAAATAATACCCACGCAGGCTACTATTCTATTCCAGCAAAGTATTTGCAACGTGTATTTCCTAAAGCATCCGAAGGTGAAGCCGCTCCTGAATTTGAAATCCAGCCGATCCAGAAAATTGACGGGCACTACGATGCACATGCCATGACTCCGAACCTGAGACAGGTGGATGTAGTCGGTGGATTTACTTCCGCTGCGGGTTTCAGGCTTTACACTGCCAGGGATTTTCCGAAGGAATACTGGAACAGGATTGCCTTTGTCAATGAGCCTACGATCCGGTTGACGCATAATGCTATCATTGAGCCTCAAGGGGCTGGTTTTGTAGAGAAAGACGGATGGAATCTACTTGCAAGTTCAGATGAATGGTTTGGTCCGGTTCAGGCGGAAGTCGGGCCTGATGGAGCAGTTTGGGTAGCAGATTGGTACAATTTCATCATTCAGCATAATGTCTTTGTGGAGCGTCAGGCACCTTCAAGAATGGTGTTGCCTTTCGAAGATCAGCCTCATGGGCAGGGAAATGCCTTCCAGAGTAAGCTCCGCGATACAAATCATGGTAGAATTTATCGTGTCGTCTATAAAGGGGGTAGCAATGATAAGCCGATGAAACTTACCATGGATGATTCAAAAGGCTTACTGGCAGCACTGAAAAATGACAACATGTTCTGGAGAATGACCGCTCAGCGCTTGCTCGTGGAGTCAGGAAACCAAAAAGTATTTGGAGATCTATTCAAAATTGTCAATGATAGATCTGTAGATGAAATCGGCTTGAATAGCCCTGCTGTTCATGCGTTGTGGGCACTTCATGGATTGGGCGCTTTTACGGAAAATAATGCTGAGGCGATCCAGGTAGCCACCACTGCGCTTTCGCATCCTGCTGCCGGAGTGAGAAAAGCAGCTATTGCTGTGCTGCCAAATAACCAGGAGACGATCCAAGAGATCCACACTGCTGGCCTTACAGCGGATAAGGATCTGAATGTAAGAATGTATGCTATCCTGAAACTAGCTGAAGTTCCTGCAAGTGCAGAAGCCGGGGCAATGCTTTATCAGGCGAGTCTGGAAGAGCAAAATGCCAAAGATGACTGGTTGCAAAAAGCGATTTTTGCGGCAGCAGCCCAGCAAGGAAATGCTTTCCTCGATGCAATCGGTAAGGAGAAAACTGAGCTGACTAAGCGATTGATGACCGCAGTGTCCGATGAAAAATACGAGTTGGGAAGAAGAAGTACACTCCAGTACTCCCCTGATGTCAGTGGCAAGGCAATTTCTATTTCTACTCAGATTTCACAAAGAAGAGATGAAGAGCCATTTGGAGTAATAGTCGCACATGGTAATTCCCAAAACGGATATACGTTCTACCTCGAAGAGGGCAAATTGCACTGGGTAGTAACGCAAAACGGAGAATCTTCGGAAGCCGTGACCAGCGAGAGTTTGCCCGAAAGCTATGAAGTGCAGGCGACCATGGCCCGAGATGGCAAAATGGAGATCCTGGTGGATGGCAAATCTGTGGCGGCTGCCAAAGCAACTGCTGCGTTCACAGGTAAGCTTGCACCAAGTGTAAGAGCTGGCCGGGATTTCGGTGGAGATAGAAATGTAGGTTCTTACAAAGAGGAGTTCAGCTTTGAAGGCAACCTGAGAAATGTAGTATTAGAGTTAAAATAAGCATATTATGATTAAAGCAACCTTATTTCCCATAGCGGCGATGTTACTGTTTGGGAATTGGTATAATGCTCCAAAAGAGACAGAATCGCCTGAAGCGATTGCGCTATGTGAAGCAAAATCAAGTATAGAAAACACAAGCCAACCAAAGGGTAACGTCCGAATTGAACGAAGCGAAGCAGCACGGGTAACTACCATTGTAATAGAGATCGTTCCTGAGATGATGAAATTTGATTTGGATACGTTCAATGTGAAAGCCGGAGATCAGGTCATCCTGGAAATCGATAACCTTGATGGAATGCAACACAATCTGTTGATTGCCGAGCCGGGAACATTGGATAAGGTCGGAGCTGCTGCTGATGCAATGCTCCGTGATCCAAAAGCTTCTGAGAAATTCTATATTCCGGAAATTCCTGAGGTGCTTTTTGCTACCAAAATGATCGGCCCGCAGGAATTGTACACCTTGACCTTCACTGCTCCAGCCAAGCCGGGAAATTATCCATTTGCCTGCACTTTTCCGGGTCACTGGAGAATGATGAATGGAATTATGGTAGTGGAGGGATAATTGATCGCAGCCTATTCCCCTTAAAGGGACGAGGCAATTCATTTGCAGTGTTTCTTCAAAAATTTTCAACCCATACCCAACCCAAAATATGCATCGTAAAAAAACATTCATCCCTTTCCTCAGCCTACTACTGATTTTGGGATTGACATCCAGTTTAATAGCAAAAGTAAATCCAGCGAAAAAGCCTATTAAAGTGCTGATGGTAGGCGGAGGGTCATCCCATGATTTTGACAAATGGTACAAGGGCACGGACGTAGCTACTTTGGAAAAAGACGGCTTGGCAGAAGTGACCTATACTGACGACCCTTCCACTATTTTGCAATACTTAGATGATACCGAAGTGCTTTTCTTGGCTAATAACCAGCCAATTCCGGATGAAGCGACACGCAAGGCTATTTTTGCATTCGCAGATGCAGGAAAGGGGATTATATTGGCTCACCCTGCGCTTTGGTACAATTGGAACGACTGGCCGGAATATAACAAAACCATGGTCAGTGGAGGCTCCAGAGGTCATAACGCTTACGGAAATTTCAATGTGGATTTGACTGAAAAGCACCCAGTGACCAAAGGAATGCCGACTAATTTTTCCCTGGATGATGAACTTTATTATTACAAAGAGGATCCTGCGGGACCTGGAATCGAGATCCTTGCGCTGGCAAGCAATGCGGAAACAGACCCTTTCCCTTCCATTTTTATTGTGAAAAACCCTAATGCCAGGATCGTGGGAATCGCGCTGGGTCATGATGCTGCTGCTCATGAATTGGAAGCATATCAAACCTTGATCCGTAACGCGGTGAAGTGGGCTGCGAAATAAACAGCTCCTTCTATTAAACCGATCTTTTTCAACAGTAAAAATTATAACCTAAAGAATACGATAATGAGTCAAAAACAAATCACTGTAGTTATAGTCGGACTTGGCTTCGGCAAAGAGTTTATACCAATCTATCAAGCGCATCCAAATATTAAGGCTGTGGGTATTTGCACAAGAAATCCAAAGACCTTAGATGAATTGGCTACCAAGTTTAATCTGGACAGAAATCTTTGTTTTACAAATTGGGAAGATGTGCCTAAGCGTGACGATGTAGACGCAATCCATATTGTGACGCCTGTCCCAGATCATGCCAGAATGACTTTGGCTTCTTTGAATGCCAATAAACACACGGCCTGCACCATTCCTATGGCGATGACCAAGGAGGATTGTGCAGCGATTGTAGAAGCTAAAAGAAAGTCCGGGAAGGTTTACATGATGATGGAAACTGCCCTTTACACCCGTGAATTTTTGTATGGATTGAAGTTGGCTGAAACAGGACAGCTAGGCAGAATCCAGATGGTAAGAGGCTCACATATTCAGGATATGAGCATGCCTGGCTGGGATGAATACTGGAAAGGTTTTCCACCGATGTTGAATGGTACGCACGCGATTTCTCCTCTCTTGAGAATCAACAATACCAAAGCTGAAACCGTAGTTTGTCATGGTTCTGGTCGCCTGAGCGAAGATTTAGCCAGCCGTTACGGCTCTCCTTTCGCGATGGAAACAGCTACTTTCACCCTGAAGAATTCCGATGTAATCGCCGAAGCGACACGTTCATTGTTTGATGTGGTACGCCAATACCGTGAGTCTTACGATGTCTATGGTACCAAGATGTCTTTTGAATGGGAACAATTGGAAGACGAAAGCCATGTGATCTTTGATGGTGGCGAAAATGCCCGTCGAATTGATGTGCCAGACACTGACGAATTGTTGATCGAGCCGATCAAGCATTTCACCAAGAGACAAACAATTGACGATCCTAACCATGTTTCTTTCTTGCAAGGGGCTGGACATGGTGGTTCCCATCCGCATTTGGTACAGGAATTCGTAGCTGCCATCGTAGAAGGGCGCGATTCGGCGGTAGATGCTGCCGTAGCTGCCAACTATACCTGTGCAGGAATTTGTGCACATGAGTCAGCTATGAAAGGTGGAGAGAGAATCCAGGTTCCAACTTTTGATTGATCAAAATGAAATTCGGAGTAAGTACATTTTTATGGGTATCGCCTTTCGATACCCATTCTTTTGACCTTGTACACAAGGTGAAGGAGATGGGATTTGATATCATTGAAGTGCCTGTGGAGGATAAGGATTTGGTGGATTGGGATGCGTTGAAAAAGCTTACTGAGGAACTGGGTCTGCAGGTCAGCATCAGCGGAGCATTTGGGGCAGATCGGGATATCTCCAGCCAGGATCCAGCAATCCGAGCGAATGGGCTGCAATACATTGAGGATTCCATCAAGATAGCAGCGAAAATGGGCAGTCCTCTGTTTGGAGGCCCCCTGTATTCGGCAGTAGGAAAGCTTCGTTCTATTTCTGCTGATCAAAAGAAACAAGAATTCGACTGGTGTGTGGATAACTTAAAAAAAGCCTCAAAAACGGCAGAGAACTATGGAATTATCCTGGGACTGGAACCACTCAACCGATTCGAAAGTGATATGGTGAATACAGTAGATCAGGCGCTTGAGATTGTGAAGGCTGTGGATTCTCCTTTTCTAAAGATTCAATTAGACACGTTTCATAACAATATCGAAGAGAAAAATATCGCTGACTCCATCCGAAAAGTCGGTAAGGGATTGCTTTGCCATGTGCAGGGAAATGAAAGTGACCGGGGAACTCCCGGCACTGGAAATCTTGCCTGGAATGAGATCAAGGAAGCCTTGGAGGAAATCGGTTACGAAGGAGCTATGGTGATTGAGACTTTCGGTGCAGTTTCCAAAGAAATGGCAAAAGCAACTTGCATATGGCGGCCGCTGGCAAATAGTGCTGACGAACTTGCCAGTGAAGGATTGGCCTTCTATAAAAGTCATTTCAACAGTAATTAGCAACATGGAGGTCTGTGTCACACAGACCACTTAATTTGCCCTGTGTCCTTACTGGCCGCTTTAATTTTTCGGTTTGTAAGGCACTGGCCTAACAGGCCATCTTACTACTTCCCATAATCCATTTAAAATGAATCTAATAAGCCTTCTGATTACTGCATTTTGGTTTGGTCTACCCTTTTCTCCAAGTGCTGAAAAAGAAACAATCTTACTCGCAGACCCAACGATTTTCTATCATGACAATGTCTATTATCTATATGGTACAAGCGGAAAAGATAGCAATCAAGGCTTTGAGGTATACTTTTCCAAAAATCTGAAATCCTGGAAGAAGTCAACGTTGAATGATGGATTTGCCTTGAAAAAAGGTGAAGCCTATGGTGACAATGGTTTTTGGGCCCCTCAGGTGTTTGAATATGGCGGGGAATTCTACATGGCATACACAGCCAATGAACACATTGCCATCGCAACTTCCGATAGCCCATTGGGACCATTCACTCAGCGTGAAATCAAAGATCTAAAAGCTCCGGTAAAGCAGATCGACCCCTATGTGTTTATAGATACAGACGGAAGAAAGTACATGTATCACGTACGTTTAACTGAAGGAAATCGGCTATATGTTGCCGAGCTGAAAGATGATTTCTCGGGAATTAAAGAGGAAACTTTGACGTATTGTTTTCATGCTGAAGCACCTTGGGAAAACACCCAAAATGTAGACTGGACGGTTTCTGAAGGACCAGCAATCATCAAGCATAAAGGTTTGTATTACTTCATTTATTCAGCCAATGATTTTCGGAACCCAGACTATGCAGTCGGCTATGCTGTAAGTGAAAGCCCGATGGGACCTTGGAAGAAGAGTCCTACCAGCCCGATCTTCGATAAGGGTGACGCAGGAATCAACGGTTCGGGCCATGGAGATTATTTCGTGGATGCCAAAGGAAAACTCCGTTACGTTCTGCATACCCACAATTCGGACGAGGAAGTATCGCCGAGAAAAACTGCCTTGATTGAACTGGAATTTAAATCAAACGGAAAGGAAGCTGATGTTTTGGAAGTAAAGCAAGGGAGCTTTAAATTTCTTGAAGTGGATTGAAAAGACGGAAGACAGAAGGTGGAAAGATTTTATATTAAACAACCAAAAATCAAATGTCTAAGGTGTGTTGTAGGAAGTATTCCATTTTCCACAGCTAGCTGTGGAAACCAACCATGGTCTGTGACACAGATGATTCATGGACCAAATTAAGTTTAGGTTTGTGAGGACATAAACCAATGCTGAATAAGTAACAATTGAATGTAATGGCCCCAAAACCTACCATCCTGATGCTTGGCTGCTTTGACACGAAAGCTGAGATATTCGCTTTTCTGAGAACTTGTCTATTGGATCAGGGTGCGGAAGTATTGGCGGTGAATGTGGGAGTTTTAGGAACAACAGATTTATTTCCAAGTGCTGTTGAAGCAAAAGAAATCTGTGAGGCTGTATCGGAAAACATAGCTATTCTCCGAGCAAAGAATGACCGCGGATATGCTATGGAGATCATGGGCCGGGGTGCTGCAATGGTTTTAACCAAACTACATGGACAGAAGAAATTTGATGCGGTAATCGGAATGGGCGGTGGAAGTGGGACTTACCTCACACTGAAAGCTATGCAGCTTTTGCCCTTGGGCATACCCAAAATCTGTATCTCCACGCTGGCAAGTAAAGACCTTTCGGATCTGATTGGCGTCAAGGATATTTTATTGATGCCGTCTGTAGTGGATGTGGCGGCATTGAACAGCATAATCAAACCCATAATCCGGCAGTCAGCAGCGGCATTAGTTGCAATGTGCCGCGTGAAAACCCGTTCCTCTATATCCACTACAAGGCGGATAGCAATTAGTATGTTTGGAAATACAAGCACTTGCGTGGAGTATTGCACGAAGTTGCTAGAGGCAAAGGGATTTGAAGTGATGACGTTTCATGCAAATGGCATAGGTGGAAAAGCCTTGGAAAGCCTGGCATTGGAAGGTTGCTTCGTAGCTGTTTTGGATATCACCACTACCGAATTGGCAGATGAGCTAAGCGGGGGAGTTTGCAGCGCTGGGCCAAATAGATTGGAAGCAGCAGGAAAAATAGGAATTCCGCAGGTTGTTGTGCCGGGTTGTATGGATATGGTCAACTTTGGGACTATGGATTCTGTTCCGGAAAAATATAAAAAAAGGCAATTATACAGTTGGGTGCCGACTGTCACTTTGATGCGGACAAATGAAGAGGAGAATACGCAACTAGGAAAGATTTTGGCAGATAAGCTTAGCCAGGCACCTGGACGCTCTGCTGTCCTTTTCCCGGAAAAAGGGTTATCCCAGATTGATTCAGAAGGAAATGCTTTTCATGATCCTGAATCTAATCAAGCACTTTCGAAATCCATTCAGGAAAACCTGAAATCCGAAATACCTTTTGTCAGCCTGCCTTTTCATATCAATGATCAGGATTTCGCCAGAGAGGCCATAAAGAAATTGCTGGAATTGATGAAATGAAGATTATTTTTGGTCTGTGGAAATCTACCCGGCGGATAGGCAGGCACAGACTGAGGCTTGGGATTTAGTTCTGCCTAATGGATTAACCTACCGCACGCTCTACGACAAACGCTGCAAATCTTCACAGTCAAAAAGGAAAAGATAAACCTATAAAAATAGAAATTATGCCAAATCCATGGACAGGAAAGGGGAATCCCTATACTAGGCAGGAAGTACGAGATAGACTTAAAGAAACATTGGCGCAGAAGAAAGCCATCATCGCTGCAGGTGCAGGAACAGGTATTTCTGCCAAATTCATTGAAAAAGGCGGAGCAGATCTGCTGATCATTTACAATTCAGGACGGTTCAGAATGTCGGGACATGGCTCCACAGCCGGATTGATGGCCTATGGCGACGCCAATGCTGTTGCGATGGAAATCGGGGAATTTGAAGTGCTGCCTGTGGTGGAAGAAATTCCTGTCATCTGTGGTGTGCATGGTTCAGATCCGCGTAGACGCATGTGGCATCACTTACTGAAAGTAAAGGATATGGGATTTTCTGGGATCAACAATTTCCCAACCCATTCCATTGTAGATGGGCATTTCCGTCAGGTGCTCGAAGAGACTGGGATGGGCTTTGACAAAGAAGTGGAAATGGTACGCATTGCCAATAAGATGGATTTGTTTTCCATTGTCTATGTCGCTTCGCCCGAAGATGCCCGTCAGATGGCAGAAGCAGGTGCAGATGCAATAATCTCCCACGTAGGGACAACAGTGGGTGGATCCATCGGAGTCACCGGAGCGAGCTGCAGTATGGACGAGGCAATCGAGAGAACCAACGAAATTGTGGCCGCGGCAAAAACTGTAAATCCTGATTTATTCTTTTTGGCACATGGTGGTCCTATCAACACGCCTGAGGATGTTCGTGTGATTTTGGAAAAGGCGGATGTGCATGGCTTCGTTGGAGCTTCTTCACTGGAAAGAATGGGCGTGGAAGAATCATTGACAAAGCTGACCAGGGAATTTAAGAAGCTGACAATAAAGTAGCTGTTTCTCACTATGGCATGTGCCAGTAGCGTGGAAATTTCCAATAAATACTAAGATATAGTTCTAGCTCCCGATAAATTCGGTAAATCTCAGGACTTGTTTTTTGAGAAAGCAGATTCTGAGCAGGACTGCAATGAATCGGACATAAGTCGTGGGACTAAGGCTGTGCAAGTAATTGAAATAGGTAATTGGTTTTATGGATAAAGCTTCAGAGGAGTGTTTTAAGAAATTCAGGTCTCATATTGAAAAACATGTCAAGGTAGAGAATCCTGAAATGGAGGAAATTTACGGCTATTTTACCATTAAAAGAATAGGAAGAAAAACAGTTCTCCTTGAACCGGGAAATAGGTGTCTTTTTGAAAACTTTGTGGTATCCGGTTTATTTCAGAGTTCAGTGCTAGACGAGTCAGGGAAAGTACATACATTGAATTTTCCCCATGAAGACTGGTGGGTAGGTGATTTCAAAAGTTTTAGTACTGGATCGATTTCAATTATGGGGATTGAGACCCTTGAGGATTCTATTTTGCTTGGGATATCAAAAAGTTCTCTCGATGAATTATTGGCAAAGTCCCTGCCCTTTGCAAGTTATTTCAGGATACTCAGTGAGAATGCAAGTATGGCTGCAAATGATCGCATTATTACTCAATTGTCACAGTCGGCGGAGCAACGTTATGAGTTGTTTTGCAGGAAATATGCTGCCATCAAAGGGCGCCTATCCCAGAAGAGAATTGCTTCCTTTTTAGGCATTTCTCCAGAGTACTTCAATCAGCTTGATAAGAGAAAGAAATTTCAAAAAACTTAATCTAGTTAAAGTTTTTCAGGATTCTGCTGCTGTAGTTTTGTTTAACTTAACTTAGAAAAGATGAATGGAAAGCACCCGAACGTTCAATTGATTGAAAGCTTTTTCAAGGCCTATTCAGCTGCTGATTTCGAAGGGATGAAGCAGGTAATGTCTGTAGATATCAAGTGGCATATTCCCGGTAAGCACCCGTTTAGCGGGATGAAAAGTGGAATTGTGGCCCTTATGGAATACTTGGCAAAGCTCAACGAATTTGGCTTCAAAGCCGAGCAAATCGTAATGGGCGTGAATGATACGTATGTGATCGATTGTCACAGAAACTGGAGTACTTCCAACGGCTCTGTGGTATTGAATGCAATGTCTTGCTTACTATGGAAGATTGAGGATAATAAGATTGTTGAGGTTTTCAATTTCCCGCAGGATCAACATATGGTTGATGTTTTTTTTAATAAAGCGCATCTCCAAGCATAAAATGCGTGTCTAAGATTCTCTAAATCCGGAATAATAGAAATACAAGCTTTGGCTATAGACTTGTAAGAAGTGGAACCTAAGGGATTCGAACCCATGACCTCTGCTCTGTCAAAGCAGCGCTCTAAACCAACTGAGCTAAGATTCCTGATTGTGGCTATGAATATATTCAAATGCTGAAGAACTATCCAAGCTACTGCCTATATTTTACTTGATTTTATGCTTTGGACAATAGAATTAAAAAGAGGCTGGATTTTTTCGAAATCTTCCTTTGCTGAAATACCTGTAATTTTGAATGTTTGGTTGAGCTTTTGGTACATGTAAAAAACACCAGCTTTGTCCTCATTGGCTCCAGACCGAAATCTTGCCCACCTTGCAGGGGCACCCTCTATCACAGAACTTCCCTTTTCAATCACTTTGAAGTTTGGATATTCTTCAGCTAAAATATAACGGAGTTCAAAATCAAAGTCCTCTTCAAAGGAAGGTTTTGTACCCAGCGATTCGACATACTCCGATCCTTGGGCATTCTCAACATAAGTGATAGAAACGTATGCATTATTGAACTCAGGAGAATGGATCTGATAAACGTAACCGTCATCTTTTACCTCCCAGCCGTCAGGCAGAAGGTAACTGAACTTGATTTCAGGGTCTTTGACCTCGACTCTTTTTTGGGCCGGGGAAAGTAATGGGATTATTGCCAGGGCGAAAAGTAAAAGTAAGCGGTGGATCATATCGGTTTTTTAAGTTTGAAATGCACAAACCCTATTACATGAGATAATTATAGAAATATATCCATCAAGCAGAGCTTTCCAAAATAGGGAGCTCTTGCTTTAAGGATAATTAAGAATTTAGAGAGGTAAGTAGTAGGTGCCTTAGGTGAAAAAGTTACTAGGGCATCTACACAAAACTCTCCCTCAGATACTTCGCAGTATAATTTCCTTCTTCCTTCATCATATCCTCGGGAGTTCCTTCGAAAGTCAGATAACCACCTTTATTTCCACCTTCCGGCCCCAGATCAATCACCCAATCTGCCGATTTGATCACTTCGGTATTATGCTCGATGATAAGCACAGAATGACCCTGATCGATCAGCGCATTGATGGAATGAAGGAGTTTCTTAATGTCGTGGAAATGAAGTCCAGTTGTCGGCTCATCGAATATAAAGAGAATGCGATCACCGACTTTGGTACCACCTTTGCCAAGGAAAGAAGC
This sequence comes from Algoriphagus resistens, assembly GCF_001442615.1. Classification (GTDB taxonomy): domain Bacteria; phylum Bacteroidota; class Bacteroidia; order Cytophagales; family Cyclobacteriaceae; genus Algoriphagus; species Algoriphagus resistens. The sequence continues at coordinate 434,905 of NZ_LMXN01000003.1, forward strand.
CAGTTTCACCCGCTGTGCTTCCCCACCTGAAAGGGTGTTGGAGCTTTGTCCCATGCCGATGTAGCCTAAGCCAACTTCCTGAAGCGGCTGAAGTTTATTGATAATCTGGGTTTTTCCTTTGAAGAAGTCAAGAGCTTCATCTATAGTCATGTCCAGCACATCTGAGATGTCCTTTTCTTTGTATTTGACATCCAAAATCTCATTCTTGAAACGCTTTCCTTTGCAGGATTCACAGGTCAGATGAATGTCGGCCATAAACTGCATCTCTACCGTTGTTATACCTTCTCCGGCACAGTTTTCACAGCGTCCACCATCTACGTTGAAGGAGAAAAATGCAGGTTTGTAGCCTCGCTGCTTGGAGACGGGTTGTTCTGAAAACAATGTTCTGATTGCATCATAGGCTTTCACATAGGTCACCGGATTGGAACGGGAAGACTTACCGATGGGATTTTGATCTACAAATTCCACTTGGGAAATCGATTTATAATCGCCTTCGATTTTGTCATATTTTCCACTTTCATCTATGACTGTTCCCAGCATTTTACCCAGGGCAGGATAAAGCACTTTTTTGATCAAGGTGGACTTGCCCGATCCTGAAACTCCGGTTACGACAGTGAGTGTATTAAGCGGAAATTGGACGGAGATGTTTTTGAGGTTGTTCTCCCGGGCACCCTTTACCCTGATGGAATCTTTCCATTTTCGGTTTCCATCTTTTTTGAAAATCAATTCTTCACCGCGTAGGTATTTCGAAGTATAAGTCTGTGCTGAAGCCATAAGGTCTTCGATGGATCCCTGGAAAAGCAATTCACCACCATTTACCCCCGCATCCGGTCCGATATCGATGATCTGATCGGCAGCTTTCATCACTTTTTCCTCATGCTCCACAACGATCACGGTATTGCCCATGTCACGCAGTGACTTCAGCACTTCCACCAGACGGTCTGTATCTCTAGGATGAAGTCCAATGCTCGGTTCATCCAGGATGTACATCGATCCAACTAAGGCCGATCCCAACGAGGTGGCAAGTTTGATGCGTTGAAATTCTCCTCCCGAAAGGGTGGAAGTCAGACGGTTTAACGTAAGATAGCCTAACCCTACCTGATCCATGTATTCCAATCGACTCTGGATTTCTTTCAGCAGTCGATTGGCGATCTTGGCCTGATGAGAGGGAAGTTCAAGGGTATTGAAAAATGACAAAGCTTCGTCAATCGGCATTAATACTAAATCCGTGATGGACTTCCCGTCTATTTTCACATAGGAAGCATCTTTACGTAAGCGGGTTCCCTTACAATCCGGACAAGTGGTCCTGCCGCGGAAGCGGGAAAGCATTACGCGATATTGGATCTTATGGGTTTTGGTTTCCAGATCTTTAAAAAATTCATCCAAACCCTTGAAGTACTTGTTCCCAGTCCAAAGAAGTTCTTTTTCTTTACCATTCAGATCTTCATAAGCTCTGTGGATAGGGAAGTCAAACTCAATACCTTTTTTTAAAAGCGGTTCCACCCAAGACCTGGAGGATTCCCCGCGCCAAGGAGCGACCGCACCTTCATATACTGAAAGACTTTTGTCCGGAATAACCAGATCAGGATCGATGCCAAGGACATTTCCAAAACCTTCGCAGGTTCTACATGCGCCAAACGGATTGTTGAACGAGAAGAAGTTGACAGAAGGAATTTCGAATTGCATTCCATCAAGTTCGAAGCGATCAGAAAAACGCTTGGTCTCCATCCCTGGAATTGTAATTTTGCAATCTCCGTGCCCCTCGAAAAGCGCCGTCTGCACTGAATCCGCAATCCTGAATTGATTGTCCTCATCTTCCTTATGCACCGCGACACGATCAATCAGAATCTCATAAGCGCCTTTTGGGATCTTTTTCTCCTGAAGTAAATCTTCCACAAAATAAGCCTCATCATCAACCAAAATCCTGGTGTAGCCTTTTTGTAACAGCAATTCCAACTCTTGGTTGATTTTTCTTCCCCGCTCGATCTGAAGAGGGCAGGAAATCATGACTTTGGAACCTTCTTCAAAAGACTGGATATAATCCACAATATCCGTGACGGTGTGGTGTTTTACCTCTTTACCGGAAATCGGGGATATGGTTTTACCGATTCTGGAAAAAAGCAGCTTGAGATAATCGTAGATTTCAGTTGTGGTTCCTACGGTGGAGCGGGGGTTTTTTGTGTTGACTTTTTGCTGGATGGCAATGGCGGGAGCCACCCCTTTGATGTATTCCACGTCCGGTTTTTCCATTCTGCCGAGGAACTGGCGGGCATAGGAGCTAAGGCTTTCTACATACATTCGTTGGCCTTCGGCAAAAAGCGTATCAAATGCAAGAGAGGATTTTCCTGAGCCGGAAAGCCCTGTCACCACAACAAATTTGTTTCTGGGAATAGCAACACTCAGGCTTTTCAGGTTATTAACCCTTGCATTCTTGATGATTATAAAATCTTTGGGATCGAGAAAATCGATGTCTGTTTTAGCGGATAAAGTGCTCAAAGTCATAGCTGGCAAAGTTACAAAAGGAACAGCCAAAGTCTGGAAAAAGTTGGAAAGGTTGTCATTATTTGTTTCCAGATTGTCCGCTTCATGTTGTCATTACCTATCGTCAGCCATTTACTGCTAGACTTCAGACATTAAGGCTGCCTTTTCTATTTATCATAAACTTTTCCACTGTATCACTTTTCCGCCTTCCAACTTTTATCCCTTTCTTCGCAGCATGGATTTCCAGTTTTTAATTGATGGCTTTGCAGAAGGTCTGGCTCAGATGACTTGGCTGGAAGCTTTTGCGGCATTTTTTGGAGTTGCCTCGGTGTACTATTCGATGAAAGTGAATATTCTGGTTTATCCCACCGGCATAATTTCCACGTTGATCTATGTATGGATCTGTTTTCAATATAAGCTCTATGCGGACATGGGAATCAATGCCTATTATTTCAGCATGTCCATTTTTGGTTGGTATGTATGGACGCATCCACAGGAAGGCAAAACGGAACTTCCGGTAACTTGGATGAAAGCCAGCGGTTGGGTGGTAGCTTCAGGAATATTCATACTTTCCTATTTCGTCCTGTCTTATGTATTGGTAAATTTCACAGACAGCGATGTGCCATACTGGGATTCTTTTACGACAGCATCCGCTTTTGTGGGAATGTGGCTGATGGCCAAAAAGAAGGTAGAAAACTGGATATTTTGGATTATCACAGACCTTGTAGCAGTACCGCTGTACTTTTACAAAGGCTTAATCTTAACCTCATTTCAATATCTGTTCTTCACTATTTTGGCAATTATGGGTTTAATTGCGTGGATCCAATCGGCGAGAAAGAATGGCTGAAGCAAAGCGAATATTGATTCTAGGTCCGGAATCCACAGGAAAAAGTACGTTGGCCTTTGATTTGGCCAATCATTTTGGTGAACCATGGGTCCCGGAATTCGCCAGGGAATATTTGGAGCATTTGGGCCGGGAATATCGCTACGAGGATATGGTTAAAATCGGGAAAGGACAGGTGAATCTGGAAGATAAGCTAGCGGAAAAGGCAGAGAAATACCTTTTCTGTGATACGGATTTGAGAGTTATCCACATTTGGTCAGCGCATAGATTTGGAAAAACTGATCCGTGGGTGCTGGAGCAAATCAAGCAAAGGAAATACGATTTGATACTTTTGACAGCTACTGACCTGCCTTGGGAGCCTGATCCTTTGCGTGAATATCCTGAACTGGAAATGCGTGAATACTTTTTGGACTTGTACAAAAAGCTTGCAGAGGATAGCGGTTTTCCACATTTTCTGGTTTCCGGAAATAGGGATGAGCGGCTTCAAGAAGCAATTAAATTACTCTAGTTTCAGGCTTTACTTAAGTGAAGCCATGATCCGTACCAACCTCTTTTTATTCTTTATACTTCTTGGGTTTTCCTGCCAAAAAGCAGAGAAACAAAAACGGGCAAAGCCAAATGTGATTTTGATTCTTGCCGATGATCTGGGTTATGGAGAAGTAGGCTACCAAGGTCAAAAGAAAATTAAAACCCCAGCTATTGATGCATTGTCTCAGACAGGGATGATTTTCACCAATCATTATTCCGGAGCTCCTGTCTGTGCGCCTGCCAGATGTGTTTTGCTTACTGGGAAGCATATGGGACATTCCTATATTCGCGGAAACGATGCGATGAAAGAGCGTGGGGATGTTTGGGATTATGCCAAGGCAGCTGCAGACCCAAACCTCGAAGGGCAGAGAAATTTACCTGCAGAAACAGAGACAATAAGTAAGATGTTGCAAAAGGCTGGCTACATAACGGGCATAGTAGGCAAATGGGGACTGGGTGCTCCCTTGACTGAAGGAATTCCAGCTAATTTGGGATTTGACTATTTCTATGGATACAACTGTCAACGCCAGGCACATAATCTTTATCCTACCCATCTTTGGGAAAACAAAAAGAAGGTGATCCTGGACAATGAACTTATAGTTCCCGCAACAAAATTGGATGAGCATGATGATCCGAATGATCTAGCGAGCTACACCAAATACGAGCAAAATGATTATGCCCCAGACCTGATACATGAGCAGGCCATGAATTTCATCCAGGAAAATAAAGATGGGCCATTTTTCCTTTATTATGCTTCTCCACTACCCCATGTTCCTTTGCAGATACCAAGTCAGGACAGAGAGGGCTATATCTCTGAACTCGGGTTAGAAGAACCGTATGATGGTGGACAGGGATACTTTTCAAACCAATATCCACGTGCGACATATGCTGCTATGATCACTAAGCTAGATCAACAGATCGGTGAAATAATCGTAAAACTGAGGGAGTTGGGATTGGAAGAGAATACCATGGTTATAGTAACTAGTGACAATGGACCTACCTTCACCGGTGGGGTTGATTTTGAGTATTTCGAAAGCTCTTCACCTTTCGCAAATGGCTTTGGCAGAACCAAGGCCTTCCTATATGAAGGAGGTATAAGAGTACCGATGGTGGTAAGTTGGCCAGGGATGATTAAGCCTAGTGTGTCGGATCACATCTCTGTGTTTTATGACATTTTTCCTACTCTTAGTGAACTAGTGGGCGTGCCGGTTCCAGATAAACTGGATGGAAAAAGTTTTCTTTCTGAGTTATTGGGGGAAAAACAGGAAAAGCATGAGTACCTCTATTGGGAATTCCCGGAATCAGGTGGTCAGCAGGCTGTAAGAATGGGGAATTGGAAAGCCGTACGACAAAATATAGTGAAGGATAATAACTTGGATATAGAACTTTATGATCTGTCAAGGGATATACTGGAGCAAAATAATATAGCAGCTGCCCATCCAGAGTTGATCGAGAAATTTGAAGAAATAATGAAAAAAGAGCATGAAGCACCTGCTGTGAGCACTTTCAGAATGCCAGCTTTAGGAGATTAGATTTAGGTTAGCGGCCTAACTACCACTTTCCTAGAGAAAGTGTGGCTGCCTCTACGAGTCTCATCATATCAGGATAAGCATTGTTGTTCAAAATAATGATGGTTTTGTTTTCTTCAATGTACCGTACTATTATAGTTTTGTACCCTGGGTTATCTCCCGTATGCATAACCATTTTACCGAAGGGACTTTGAGGTTTTATTTCCCAGCCGAAGCCGTAGTAACTCAAAAAACCATCATCTAGTTTGAATGGAGTGAAAGCTTCTTCTATTGTCTTTTTCGAGACAAGTTTTTCTTTGTAAAGCGCCTGATCCCATTTGTACAGGTCTTTCACATTGCTGGAGACTCTTCCGGGGCCTTTTCTATTGCCAAGCCAGACGGTGTAATCTGATGAGTGGAATGTATTGGCATTTACAAATTGGCCGTCACCATTCTTAAGATGCCCTGCTGCGAATGTCATTACTGCGGCTTTTTCTTCCAGTGCCCTAATACCGGTACTCTTCATTTTCAACGGATTAAAAATCCAGGCTTTGGAAAGTTCCACAAAGTCTTCACCTGTCACCTTTTCTACCACACTTGCCAATAAAACGTAACCTGTATTACTGTATTCATATTTTGCCCCTGGTTCGAAGGATTTTGGCGGAGCATATTCTCTTAGGTATTCAAGGATTTCGGGATTTCCAGCCACTTTACTTTTGTCCCAATGTTCATCCATAATGGATTGATAGTCTGGGAGCCCGCTGGTATGGGTAAGTAAATTTCGGATGCTAATACCCGGGTAAGGTACTTCTATGTAGTTGGATAATGGATCGTCAAAATCCAGAAGGCCTTTCTCCTTGCAAATCATGATCATCATGGCCGTGAATTGCTTGGAAAGGGACGCCAACTCGAAGATGTCATCCTCGTGAAGAACAATTTGATTCTCATAGGTCCGCATCCCCATAGCTTCTTCGAAAAGTATCTCGCCTTTTTCCGCTACTAGGACTACCCCTGAGAATCCTTCTTTTTCTGCCCGCTCTATGGCTTCGTTGAGGATTTTTTGCTGGGCCAGTCCGTCAATTTGGATGGATACAAAGGCCAAAATGAAGAATGCAAGAAACCTGTTCATGTCAGTAGGGATTTATCAGGAAATTACAAAACCTTTTGCACTATTAGGAAGAAAAAGTGAAGTGGGATTAAAACGTGCCATGCAGAAAATTAGAATTGCACTAGTTTGTACGTTAAAAAAGTGTTAGGGCTATTTGCTTTTCAACTATCATACGTATGTGTTTTTTTCTAACCTATTGATTTAAAGAATATTAAACAAAAAAGCAATGGAATTCCACTGCTTTTTTGTTTAACAATAGATAGGACAGTTATTCCATCCCCCCTTTTCTGGTAGGAGAGCGCATTGCTGGCCATTCAGTTGGTTGGCCGTCTCTTCCAATAGGAATACGTACTTTCCTGGAAACCATGTCATCCTCCTCACTTGCCATGTATACCAGGATAGCAGCCATGATCACATTGTTTTGTACATCGTCAAAAATAATTTTATCATAGGTATCCAGGTTGGTATGCCAGGTGTAGTTGAAGTATGACCAGCTCAATGAGCTCAAAGAGAATGCGGGAACACCTGCAGCCACGAAGGATGCATAGTCAGATCCGCCACCGCCAGGATTTCCTGGGAAATTGGTTTCAATATCCTTTGTGATATCACGGGGAACTTTACCCATCCATCTGCCTAGGTATTCATAGCTATCTACGAAGCCTTGGCCTGATACATTAGCTACCCGGCCTGTTCCGTTATCCTGATTGAAAAGGGCTTGGATCTTAGGCATCATTTCCGGATGATCTTCTACAAAAGCTCTTGAACCGTTCAAGCCTTGCTCTTCAGAACCCCAGTGACCAACCAGGATAGTTCTTTTAGGATTTGGATATACTTCCTTCAGTACACGCATTACTTCCATCATCATGATAGTGCCAGTGCCGTTGTCTGTAGCACCTGTACCACCATCCCAAGAATCAAAGTGGGCAGAAAGCATCACATATTCGTCGGGCTTCTCAGAGCCTTTGATTTCAGCAATGGTATTGAAAGTCGGTACTATTCCATTTTCTTTGGATTGTGCAATTAGGTTGATCATTGGCTTCTGGCCTCCTTCTGCCAATCTGAAAAGTAGACCATAATCCTCCAATGATAAATCTACTGTAGGCACTTTTTTGGTAAAAGCAGAGAAAATTTTATTTGCTCCGAATCCCTGAGACCAGTATGAAGTGATAATTCCAAGTGCTCCTGCATTTTCAAGTGCGATTGGTAATTCTCTTCTCCCTTTACCAGTTTTCTGAAGTCGTTCGTTCCATGCATTATTGGATTTTGCGCGTTCTTCTTTCATTTTCTCGAAAGACTCTTCAGTAGCATACTCCTCCCAGTTGTAGTCAGGGCGACCGGTGAGCTGGGGAGCAGAAATCATCACGTATTTGCCTTTCACAGAAGGCAACCATGTGGCGAAAGCAACAGAATCTGCCAAGTCAGGAAGCACAACTACCTCACCCTGGGCTCCGCCTGTTGGGGATGCCGGGCTCCAAGCCAGTTGTTGGCCTGCCAAGGATTTAGTCCATGGAGCGACCATATCAATATGTGTAATCCCTCTTTCCCAGCCTCTCCATTCTCCCCATTGTTCGTTGCGGGCCTCAATTCCCCAGCCTTTGTATTTTTCTACTGCCCAGTCATGGGCTTTTTTCATTTGGGGAGAACCTACCAATCTAGGGCCAATTCCATCCATGAGTTCATGACCGATCTGCTTGAGTTGGGAGTTTTCCGTTTCCTCTTTTATAATTTTTTCAATGACTGCATCTTGTGCCTGAAGGTTGCTTCCGAAAAACAGCATCAGACCCATGCCTACTAAGTATCTCTTTTTCATATTTGGTTTGTTTATCCTTAAAATTATGCTTTGCTATTCTCAATTCCATGCCGCTGGTGGATTTGTGAGGGGATGAATGCTCCCGGTTATAGCTTTTGGGTTACCCGGCATGGATTTCCCATGGCTAATACATCATCTGGGAGGCTTTTGGTCACTATAGAACCGGCTCCGATAGTGACGTTATTCCCAATTTTTACCCCGGGAAAAATAACTGCTCCACCTCCAATCCATACATTGTCCCCGATGATCACAGGTTTAGAGGAAGTATGATAGCGCGTGCCGCCTTCTTGTTGATAGATTCTTTCGGATGCTTTTATAGGATGACTTGCTGTATAGATCTGAACATGGGGGGCTATCAGACCGTTTTTGCCTATTTTGATAAGATTATCATCAAGAAAGACGCAATTGGTGTTCACAAAAGTATTTTCGCCGATTTCAATATGCTCGCCATAGTCGCAAAAAAATGGAGCCTCGATCCATACACCTTCACCTTTCCTAGCAAATAGCTTGTTCAAAATCGAAGCCCTTTCCTCTAAATTTCTGGAGTCCAAGGAATTGTACGCAAGTAAAAGCGCTTTTGCTTTATGGTATAGTTCTAAAAGTTCCGGATCACGGGAATCATACAATTCTCCTGAGAGCATTTTTTGTTTTTCTGTCTTGGGCATCCTAATGCATAGTTGGGAGGAAGTTAAGGTTTCAACAAAATGACAAGAAAGCTATGCAAATAAATTGATCAGGTTTTTCTTGAAATATTCTGCACTGTCCTGGACACTTTGGATAGGGTCTTGCGCAAAATTTCCACCCTGTTCCAAATAGTAATATTCCATCCCTGAAATTGAGGCGTCACCAAGAATTTTGGTGTAATCAATAGATCCATTGCCCAGCTCTGTATAGTCTCTGTTGATTTTATCCATGTCCTTGATGTGCCACATCGCAAAGCGTCCTGGGGATTGGAGAAATAATTCATGGGGTGTTTTAGGGGAATTTCGCACCACCCAATATAAATCTATCTGAAGTTTAACCAGCCCGGGATCTGTATTTCTGAGAATAATATCGTAACCGTTTTCACCGTTATGATCAATGAATTCAAAATCATGGTTGTGATAGGCAAAACCAATCCCCGCCTGGGTTACCCGTTCGCCGATTGTATTCAACGTGTCAACTAGGACTTTGAAAGTTTCAATGGAGCGGGATTCAGGATCGAGCCACGGCCATGTAATGTATTTTTGTCCTAACGCATGGGCGCCTTCGATACTTTGATCCGTATACCGCATAAGCTCCTCATGAGATCCTTTGAAATAGTTGATAAAATCATAATGACCACTTGTGCTTAGGAGTGAATTATCTTCCAACAACTTTTTAAAATCAGCCGCGGGCATGCCATAGAAGCTTTTACGAAGCCCATCATATCCATAGGTCTCAGTGTCCTGATAACCAAAGCCAGCTACCTTTTTAAGTGTTTTTTTTGGATCTTCAGCCATAGGAGCCCGGATGGTGAAAAGCTGTAATCCCATTTTGTATGGGGTTCTTACAGGGAAGTTGAAACTGGAAAGACCAAGTCCAGCCGCAGAAAGGGCGATTCCGGACTGCTTGATAAAATCCCGGCGAGTAAGCATAGGTTTAGGTTTGGGTTATGAATTGAGGTTTCAAGATAGCGACTTTGCTGATTTTTTAATACTCAGATTTTAGGGCAAACGATTCAAAAGAAAACTTCAGCAAACCTGTAGTCCTAATTTCAGAGCTGGATGGTACGCTCTATATTCACTTGTTCCAAAAACAGCTCATCGTGCGACACCACCAGCAATGTTCCCTCATATTCATTGATAGCTGCAGTAAGAATTTCAATGTTTTGAATATCAAGATTGTTTGTCGGTTCGTCCAATATGATCATGTCAGGGGACTGGCTGCTAATGGTAAGGCAGCACAGCGACAGCCTCATCCGCTCTCCTCCGCTTAATGCCTGACATGACTTGTCCCAGTCTTCCTTAGGTAAAAGAAACCTGTTCAATCTAATTTTTATTTCATGCTCCTTCAGGGCAGCGTTGTTGAATTGCTCTGCCTGCTCGAATACATTCAACGGATTGTTTAGCAATGAATAATCCTGATCAATGTAAATGGCCTGAATATCTGAGTGGATAAGTGAGCCTTTCTGAGACTGCAAATCACCTAAGAGAAGCTTGATCAGTGTAGTTTTGCCAGAACCATTTGAGCCTTTCAGTTCAATTCTTTCCCCACTGGCAAGTTGAAAATTGAGATCACTTTGCCAGAGATTATCATTTCCATAAGAGAAGTTCAATCCTCTGGCAGTGATAAGAACCTTTCCTTTGTGTATGCAGGAATTTTGGAAACCAAATTTCATTTTATCAATAGCTGGAAGCTGTTTCCTTAAATCCTGTAAGTCCTGCGAGATTCCCCCAATCTTTTCAGTGTGGACATTTTTAATTTTTGAGGTGCTTTTTTCTGCTGTGTTTCGAAGCGTATTCAACATGATGGTAGCTATACCTGCCTTTTCCTGCTTTTTTTTGCCTCGCGCATCCAACTTTTGCTGGCGTTCTACTGTTTCCCGCTCCTTCTGTTTAGCCTTACGCAATGCCTTCTCCTTGCTTTTAACATCTTGGGTCAAGGCACTTTGCTCCACTTGTTTTTGAGCAGTATAGAAATCAAAGTTGCCTCCATACATGCGGATTCCTTTTGGAGTAAGTTCACAAACCGTATCCAAAAGATTCAGTAATTTCCGATCATGGCTAACTACAAGGAGGGTATGTGAGGTGCTGGAAATGTAGTCGTAAAGCAACTTTCGAGCCTCTATATCCAAGTGATTGCTAGGTTCATCCAGCAACACTAATTCGGGCTGATGAATGAAAATTCCTGCCAGAAAGACCTTGGTTTTTTGACCGCCACTGAGGTTTTCAAGCTTTTGGGAGAGCTCAAACTCTGATAGTTTCCAATAATTTAGAGCCTCAAAGCATCTTTCCTCGATCGTCCAATCGTCATCCAGGACCAACATATTTGCTTCAGTAGCCTTTCCGTCAAGAATTTCTCGTAATGCGGTGAGTTTCGGGGCTAGCCCCAGGGCTTCGGCAATTGTCAGGTGATTGAGTTGGCCAATTAACTGTGGAATATAATACGGTGTAGCATCTGTGACCACCTGTCCCTGAGCAGGCGCAATCAGCTTTGCAATAATGCGTAACAAGGTAGATTTACCAACCCCATTATTACCAATTAATGCCGCTTTTTGATGTTTGTTTACCGTTAGATTTAAGTTTCCAAACAGTAAATCCTTATTGGGATGTATATAGGAAAGGTTTTGTAAAATAAGCACAATTTCTCTCTTTGAAGATTAAACAAATGGCTATTCCAAGACTTAGGAGAGCCGTATTCAGTATCAGAAAGAAATTATATTTCACATAGCGTAGGTGCGGAATTAAGGCTACAAATATAAAGATTATTGGATTAGTATTTAATTGATTTTCCACAAAAATGAGGATTTAAAGGGTGTCATTAGTGCGGGAAAGTATAGGAGAAGAGAATTTATTGATGTAATTAAAAATTCAACTGTGCCTGTAATCTTAGCAGGCTCCCTGCTTGTTGGTTATTTTGAAGCTGAAAATCCTCATATCGGCGGTTTGAAAAAGTGTACATAGCCACCAGTTCAAAAGCCTTCATTGGCTGCCATTCCAAGCCTAATTCCAGCTCTTTTACCGTGTAGCTTCTTGCATCCAGTTCGTGCTTTTTTCCTCCGTCGTAGTATTGTATTCTGGTAAATGGAATGAGATTTCCGGCTAGGTATGAAAATGTCACATAGCCGCCCTGCAGATTCTGAATTTCAGTTTTTTGTGTTTCTTTGTTAAATTCTGGGCCTTTCCCGACCACATATTCTGCCTGGATTCCGAAAGGTCTTGGATACAGCACAAAAGAAACTGCAGCCCGCTCATCCAAGTATTCTTTGGTCTCATAACTCTTGATTTCAGGACTTGTTTCCTGCAGAACATACCTTCCACGGTATGCCTGGATCCCGGGCTCAATCACCTGATTCCCTATTTGGATCGGCAAAGAAAACCGGGATACCACATGGAATTTGCCATTTCGGTCTTCGTGATTTGCTGTCTGCCCGTTGTAAATCCCCAAAGCAAAAACCCCAAAATCTCCGGAGTGCTTCATCCCGTCCTTTTTCAGCTCAGTCATCATGTTTCGCTGCTGGCTGTTGGCCCAGTAGAAAAATACCCCCACATCCCGCTCATCTTTCAGGCCACTGTTGAGCGCGTCATCTCTGTCCAAAGGCAGGCGCTGGCTACTGGATTGCATGTTTTCGTAGCCAAAAGGCACCTTACTCTGTCCGATCCTAAGACGGAATTCGTTGTTTCGGTCCAAGCCCAGATCGAAATATGCATCCTTCAGTCTTCCAACATGATTAGATTCCCCCACCGATTTGGCAAAGTCCGGTTGAAAATAGAAAAATACACGTGGGTGGATCTGTCCATAAATTTTAAAGCGTAATCTTCGAAGAGAAAATGAATTTTCATCACCTCCCCAAGCCTCATCACATTGTTCACATTCCAGTTTCGGGTTAGTCTGGAACAAGCCGTTATACCGCACCTGCATATAACCTCCCAGGTGAATCCTTTCAAACCAACCTGAGGTGGTCTTTTCTTTTTCCTGCGCTCGTGCAAATGAAAAGGATAGTAAAAGAGACATAGCGGCAAGTGCGATATTCTTAAGCATGGATTAGGGATATATGGTGAGGCTGATGGGAGTAGGGGAGGTAAATGCCTAATCGTTGATTTTATGAAGAACTTCTCCTGTACTGGAGAAGATCACTTTCCACTCCTCAGTGAAGTTTTCCAATTCTACCGAATAACTGACATCGCGGCCCTCGGTGATTTTCTTAACTCCATCTACTTTTAACTCAGGGAAATCAGTGTTGATCGTAGAGAAGATGGTCTTAGGGAGATCACCTTTCGAAATTTCTTCAACATGCTTTAGCATTTTTCCGGCGGCATCATACCAGATTTCATGATCGGTACCCCAACCAATTTCAAATTCTACGTTGTAATTTTCACCATCCATTTCCCAGTCAATATCTGAGGCTTTTGGAAATGCTTGCTTGAAACTATTAACTACCACAGAAGGTACTTGGCTTGGATAAATATCCTGGGCAAAAGCCGCTGTGGAGATTAAAATAAGAACAGTTGCGAGTGATGTGATTTGTTTTTTCATGTGTTTATTATTTGTTTTTTAAGGGCATATGGAATCTCACATGCTTTATAATCATCACAGTGTGTGACTCATGGGCAATGCTTGATTTCATGTGCATATAGTTTTAATTTATACCTCAAAGAAAAAGGGGGAATCTGGAAACAATTGGGAATCTGGAATGCCTTAAAAAAAATCTCACAAGAAAATCCATCAGCGCAGTTAGGATGGTTTTTCTAGCCTTGCATATTTTTATCTCAGCGATGGTTTCTTTTCACCTGCCCCTTAACACGGATGGTTGCTCGCAATTACCCATTGGTAAATACCTATCATCATTCAATAGGTGCAGGATCTAAGTTTCAGGTTGCTTCCGTAAAACGAATACCTTAAATTTCATCTGTTTATAATTTGTCTTTTAAGGGTCAGATGGAATCTCCCAAGCATTATTATCATTCCAGTGTGTGAGGTTTCGGTCATGCTCGATTTCATCTGCAGCTTTAATCGTTAGCTTGAGTTTACCTTGACTTTATCCCGATCCCGCTTAATGAAAAAAGTACTTATCCTCCTTATCCTATTTTCTTTCTATTATCTACAAGGGCATTCTCAGACCAAGAAAGATTACAAGCCTAACATCATTTTGATTTTTATTGATGATATGGGATGGGCTGACTTAAGTTCGTTTGGAAATAAGGATGCCCAAACTCCGAACATCGACAAGCTGGCTGCGCAGGGGATTTCTTTTGAGCAGTTTTATGTCAACTCTCCGATTTGTTCACCCTCACGGGTTGCGATCTCGACGGGTACTTATCCTCAGCGGTGGAATATTACTTCCTATCTGGATCATGAAAAAAACAATCGGGCAAGAGGAATGGCTGATTGGCTTGATCCATCTGCTCCTATGCTGGCAAAAAGCCTACAACAGACGGGCTATACCACTGGTCACTTTGGTAAGTGGCACATGGGAGGGCAGCGGGATGTAACTGATGCCCCACCGATTTCAGCCTATGGATTTGATGAATCCTTGACTAATTTCGAAGGGATGGGAGCCAAACTTCTACCCCTTACAAAAGATGAAACGGGTAAAGTAGGGAAGATTTGGGAAGATGCCGAAAAATTAGGAGGCCCCCATACATGGATGCAACGGTCAGAAATTACCACAGGCTTCGTGGATGCAGCAATAGATTTTATCGGTAGAGCAAAAGAAAACAATAAACCTTTTTATGTAAATGTATGGCCAGATGATGTACATAGCCCTTATTGGCCTCCTTTTGAGGAATATGGATTGGCCAAAAAAGAGGGGAAAAGAGGGTTGTATTTGGCGGTTTTGGAAGCGATGGATAAGCAAGTGGGAAAGTTGGTTGACTTTATCCAATCCAATGAGGATTTACGTGACAACACGTTGATTCTGATATGTTCGGATAATGGTCCGGAAATGGGAGCAGGAAGAGCAGGAGAGTTAAAGGGGTACAAAACACATCTTTATGAGGGGGGAATTCGCTCTTCTCTGATTGTATGGGGACCAGGATTGATTGATAAAGATGTGGAAGGAACACGAAATGAGGAATCTGTATTTTCCGCCATTGATTTTGCACCTTCCTTACTTAAACTGGCAGGATCAAAAAAACTATCAGCAGATAAACTGACCGATGGAGAAGATGTTTCCATGACAATTCTCGGCAAGTCCAGAGGATCCCGTCAAGCCCCGATTTTTTACAGTAGACCTCCTGACCGCAAGAACTACTATGGCATCGAAAACCTCCCTGATCTCGCTGTGCGGGACGGAAACTGGAAATTGCTTTGTGATTATGACGGCAGCAGACCGGAGCTGTACAATATCGTAGAAGACCCAGGTGAAACAAAAAATCTGACTGAACAAAAGCCTGGGCTTACTCAAAGCCTCATTAAAAAAGTTACTTCTTGGTATGTTTCTATGCCACAGCTTTAATTAAAATCTCCCGCCACTGTGCAGCTAAGCAATATTACGGGATGATTCTCAAATGTAGCTAACCTTCTAGCTTTCTCCCTGATCAGCCTCAACCCATTTTCACCTCAAAGCAGTGCTCACGATCATAGCTGTAACCTACTTCAAACCCATACAATTTGCAGATGGCCTGAACAATAGCCAGGCCTAAACCCGTGCCCGAATTAGTGTTTGTTTCTTTTTGGAAGCGGTCAAATATTTTACTTGAATCTAACTCCTCTTTTTTACCGGTATTAGTTACCTGGAAGGAATTTTCATTTATGATTATATGAACTTTGCCGTTCGGAATATTGTGAAAAATAGCATTCCGAATTAGGTTACTAACTAGAATTGATGCCAGACTCTCATCCATCAGATAAGTAAGGTTGGCTGATTTATCCACTGAGATCTCTATGTTTCGGAAATTTGCAAAGTCCTCCAGATCTTCAACACACTGATTCACAAGCTTGCTGAAATCAACTAATGAAGGTTCGTTGAATTGCCTGTTTTCAATTTTTGATAGCAACAATAAGGACTTGTTGAGCTTTGTCAGGCGCTGAATAGTCTGTAAAATCTGTTCTATATTCTCTGCATTGGCAGGGTCAAGACTTTCTTTTTCCAGCATCAATTCCAACTTGGTAGAAATAATAGCCAAGGGGGTCTGTAACTCATGGGAAGCATTTTCTGTAAATTTCTTTTGGTTGTAAAACGTTTCTCTTGCCCGGATAATCAGTGCATTTACCGCTGATTCCAGCTCTTTAAATTCCTTTGTTTCTCCTGTGACTGTGGGCAAAGGAACATTTTTGTCAATACGATAGGATTTCAACTCATTCAGAAGCGAATAAAACGGTGTCCATAATTTCCTTAAAACGACATTGTTAATCAGAATAATGCTGATTACCAGAATGATATAAAGCCAGAGAATCGAATAGAAAAGATCTTCGATAAGGTCGTCCTCCTCCACTGTTGAGTTGAATACAGTTAGTTGATAATAATCTTCGCCATGCTTAAAAGCTGAAGTCAGCATGCGCACAGGTTCCAGATCGTCTTCGTTTTGCATATAGAGCAAGGTATCGGTGAAGTAGTCGCGCATGCGGAGCGCCTCACTTTCAGCTATCTTATGGATAGTATAATTTCCTTCTTCAAAATCTGTTTTTTGAAGGACTGTGGCATCGTCTTCTGTCCTTTTAATGATCAGAAGTTTATAATTGTCTAAACCATCATCTATACTGTCATGGATTTCATCAAGCATGTTGATGTAAAATATCGCTGACCAGACAGTAACAATCAGGAAGATTGAGATGGAAAGGTATTTTAGAGATTGATTGAGAAGCTTCACAATTCTACTAATTTATACCCCACCCCGTAAATAGATTGGATTTCAATCTTGGCATCTGAAGACTGTAGTTTTTTGCGTAGATTTTTTATTTGATAATAGATGAAATCAAAATTGTCAGATTGATCGATATGGTCACCCCATACATGCTCAGCAAGTGCATTTTTTGTAATCAGGCGATTTTTGTTCACTAAGAAATAATTAAGAATATCAAACTCCTTTCTGTTCAATGAAAATAGTTCGCCATCCACGGTGAACGTCCGCTCGTTTAGATCCAACACCGTATTGCCAGTCAAAATCTGGTTTGACCCGTTCAAATTTTTTCTTCGGAAAACTGCCTTGATACGGGCGTTTAATTCTGCAATATGAAAGGGTTTGGTTAAGTAATCATCTGCTCCCAACCCCAATCCTTTCAGCTTATCATCAAGCGAATCCTTTGCAGAAATAATGATCACATTTCCGTCAATTGATTCTTTTTTAAGTTCTTCGAGAATGTCTAACCCACTTCCCCCCGGAAGCATTATGTCCAGTAAAATACAGTCATATTCATACAAGGCAACTTTTTCCATCGCCGAATCATAATCCGGGGCATGCTCTACCAGATAAAGCTCTTTTTCAAGGCTATCGCGGATTACTTCTGCCAGCTCAGGTTCATCTTCTATCAACAGAATTTTCATGATTCCAAAAATAGGGGACAAATCTGGAAAGAAGTGGGAATATACCTTTTTCCTAATCCCTGAGATTTGAACGTTAAAATCAAAAGGGCTTTAAAAGAAATTTTTATCTTGAGGTAGCTTTTGAATTTACCTCATCCAAAAGATATCCCAAGAAGAATGAAAACAACTTTTCTGTTTACCCTAATCATCTCTTGTCTGACTATCGGTCTTCTTTCTTCGTGTCAGGAAAAAGTCTCCAAAGCAGAACAATTAAATTCTACCATTATATCCCAACTAGACTCCATCAAAGGCGATGTGGCCGTAGCCTATATTAACCTCTCTGATCCATCGGATAGTTTGATGATCAATGCCGAGCAAGAATTTCATGCGGCCAGCACCATGAAAGTACCGGTGATGATTGAGCTTTTCAAACAGGAAAGTCAAGGAAAATTTAATCTCAATGACTCTATTTTGCTAAAAAATGAGTTCAGGAGCATAGTCGACAGTAGCTTGTACAGCATGGATATCGGCGATGACAGTGATGATGTTATTTACAGTAAAATCGGTACGAGACAATCGCTAAGAGACCTGATGTACAGCATGATCACGGTGAGCAGCAATTTGGCTACAAATGTCCTGATTGAACTGGTCGATGCCAAAAATGTCACCGCCACCATGCGTGAACTGGGGGCTGACAAGATTGAAGTTTTGCGTGGAGTAGAAGACACTAAAGCTTATGAATTGGGCATGAGCAATACCACTAACGCTAAGGATCTATTGATAGTCATGAAAGCTATTGCAGAGAATAAAGCAGGAACAAACAAAGCATGCGAAGAAATGATTTCCACCTTAACGGATCAAAAGTTTAATACCATTATTCCATTTTATCTTCCAGAAACTGTCTCTGTCGCTCACAAAACTGGTTCTATCTCAGGTGTACATCACGATGCAGGAATAGTTTATTTACCTGATGGAAGATCTTATGTGTTGGTGATTTTGTCAAAAAACCTGGAAGATTATGATACTGCTACCGAGCAGCTGGCAAGAATCTCCAAGACGGTTTATGAGTATGTGCTTAATTCAGCAAGTTAGTTTTAAAGAAGCATGTTATTTTGTAAGATTTTAGGTTGGGGAAAATTTTTTAAAAAAAATCAAATTCTTATGAACCTATTTTTTCTAACACTGTTAAGTGATTTAATTCAGTGAAGCGATGGGAAGTAAGGAACGCATATCGAGACTAAAGGAAGAAACCAGAAGTAACATTCTTAAGGCAGCATTTGAGATTGTTAAAGAAGAAGGATGGACTGGTCTAAGTATGCGAAAAATTGCTGACCGTATTGAATACACAGCCCCTATTATTTATGAGTATTTTACAAATAAAGAGGCGATTTTAAATGAATTGACCCGGATCGGATTTAAGGATCTGGATGAAGTATTAGCAGAGGCGCAAGAAGCACATAACAATCCAGAAGCACAATTGGAAGCCATGTGGATGGCTTTTTGGGAATTTGGTCTTCGCAACAGGGAAATTTACCAGGTGATGTTTGGTGTAGAAATGACTTGTTGCATCGGAATGGTGCCTGAAGCGCAATGGCCTTCTAGGCGATTTTGTCCGGTAATTACCAAGTTGCTTTCAGAGAAAGACAGAGATACCGGTATCTGTCAGCAGAAATACTTCAGTTTCTTTTCCGTAATCCATGGTCTGCTGTCGATCAACTTAGTAGGGAAAGGACTTACTGAAGAGATGAACAAACAGATTTTAAAAGATGCTATTGTAGGAATTATTAAAACAATTTAAAAAATTTTTTATCAATTTCTAACAGCGTTAATTTTCTTAATACTGTTAGAAACTTGGGATAGTACATGCTATTCCACACAAATCAAAAACGAACTCCATTAACTACTTGATTCATCCCGTGTGAGTCAATAACAGACTATCGACTTAACAATGTTAAATTATTTAATGACGTTTAAAATGCTTCCAACTAACTTACAAATACCCAGCAATCTATTTGATTTTCAACTTACTAAACCAACTAATCTTATGAGAAATTTATTCTTAAGTCTGAGCGCGATTATATTATTATATGCTTGCAGCCCCGCGCATTCTACCGATCAAGCTGCAACCAGCCCACCACAATTACCTGTATTTTCCATTCAAAGGTCATCTGCAGAGACATCTTTGGAATATCCAGCCACTATTGAAGGTACCGTTGATATTGAACTGCGGCCTCAGGTTAGCGGAACGCTCGAGCGGGTATTAGTGGACGAAGGGGAATATGTGGAGAAAGGAAAGACCATTTTTGAAATTAATGACCTTCCTTTCCGTGAAGCGCTTAATCATGCAATTGCCAATCAACATGCTGCAGAAGCGGCCCTAATTCATAGCGAACTTGAAGTGGCCAAATACACACCATTAGTGGAAAAAAAGGTAGTCTCAGACTTTCAGCTGAAAACGCTTGAAGCCAGTCGACAAATGGCCCTCTCCAATCTGGAGCAGGCAAAAGCACAGGTAGAGTCCGCCAGGATCAATTTAAGTTACACTAAAATTCACGCTCCGACTAGCGGCTATATCGGCAGATTGCCTAAGAAACAGGGATCCCTGATCGGACCTTCGGACCAAAGTCCGCTCACTACATTATCAGATGTTCATGAAGTGCATGTCTATTTTGCTCTGGGAGAGACTGATTTTATCGGGTTTACTGCTCAATATGAAGGAGAGACTTTGGCGGAAAAAATCAAAAATCTTCCTCCCGTCACCTTAGTACTTGCAGACCAGAGTAAGTATTCAGCGTTGGGGAAAGTAGATGTGGTGGACGGACAGTTTAACAAAAATACAGGAACAATCACCTTTAGAGCCACCTTCCCGAACGAGAAAGGTTTGCTCCGGTCCGGAAATACAGGGAGGATAGTGATCACTCATCCACATGCCGAGGCCATTTTGGTTCCTCAGCAATCGACTTTTGAAATCCAGGATAAAGTCTTTGTGGTTACTGTAGATGAACAAAACAGTGTTGTTAGGCAACCAATTCAAATCAGTGGAACCACCGGAAATAATTATTTGGTCTCCAGTGGACTGAAATCCGGAGACAGAATCGTCTACAAGGGATTTGAAACGCTTCAAGACGGTGCGGTCATTTCTCCGGAAAACCCAGAAATAAATCCTGCCAATCCTTAAAACAAATTAAACAGATGTTTCAAAAATTTATAGACAGGCCGGTTTTGGCCTCTGTCATCTCTATCCTATTGGTAATTCTGGGAGTACTGGGGGTTTTTAAATTACCTCTTCAGCAATTCCCGGATATTGCCCCACCTGCAGTACAGGTTGTAGCACTGTATCCCGGTGCCAATGCAGAAACACTGCTGAGATCGGTAGCACCCTCACTAGAGGAATCCATCAATGGCGTCGAAGGCATGAGTCATATTAGTTCTACGGCCAGTAATGACGGTTCGCTGGTCATTAAAGTATATTTCGAACTGGGAACTGACCCAGATCAGGCGGCAGTGAATGTGCAGAACCGCGTATCTCAGGCCACCAGCCAGTTGCCTGCCGAAGTTGTGCAGGCGGGAATTACGACGTCCAAGCAACAGAATAGTTTGTTGATGGTAGTATCTATGTTTTCAACGGACCCAGAGACCTATGACCAAACATTTCTAGCAAACTATGCTCAGATCAACATTATTCCGGAGATCAAACGGATTAAGGGTGTTGGGCAATCAATGATTTTTGGTGGGAATAAAGATTACTCCATGAGAGTTTGGCTGAATCCAAGCCAGATGGCTGCCTATAATCTAACGCCGGCTGAAGTCACGGCAGCCATACAAGACAAGAGTCTGGAAGCTGCACCGGGTAAACTTGGGGAAAGCAGCGATGTAGCTTTTGAGTATGTCGTAAAATATAAAGGAAAGCTGAATAAGCCTGAAGATTATGAAAACCTTGTCGTTAGGGCTAATCCGGACGGGACTGTGCTTAGGCTGAAGGATGTTGCCAGAATAGAGTTCGGTGCTTATTCCTATACGAATTACACCCGGGTTGATGAAAAGCAGGGCGTTAACATAGCTGCGTTTCAGATTGCGGGGTCTAATTCCAGCGAAATACAGATTGCTATCAGTGAGTTGATGAAGAAGGCCGAGAAAGATTTTCCGCAGGGCGTAGGATATCTGATTCTTTACAATACAAAAGATTCACTTGACCAGTCAATTTCACAAGTAGTAACGACATTGATTGAAGCATTTGTGCTGGTCTTTCTGGTAGTATTTATATTCCTTCAGGATTTTCGTTCGACACTGATTCCAGCTATTGCTGTGCCTGTGGCGATTTTGGGTACATTTTTCTTCATGTTGCTTTTCGGTTTCTCTATCAACCTGCTCACGTTGTTTGCGCTGGTGCTTGCGATTGGTATTGTAGTGGATGATGCAATTGTAGTTGTAGAGGCTGTCCATTCCAAAATGGAACTTGAACATCTTTCTCCTAAGGTGGCCACAAGGAGTGCGATGGGTGAAATCACAGGTGCGATTATTTCCATCACATTGGTCATGGCTTCGGTGTTTCTTCCCGTCGGCTTTATGGAAGGCTCCACCGGTGTATTCTACCAGCAATTTGCGTTTACTCTTGCCATCGCCATTATTATTTCAGCGATCAATGCACTTACGCTTAGTCCGGCATTGGCTGCGTTGTTTCTTAAGGATAAACACCACGGGATTCCAGGAAGCAAAAAATTAACCTTTAGAGAGAAGTTCTTCGCAGGTTTCAATTCAGGTTTTGAGAAACTCACCAATAACTATGTCGGTGGGATCCGTTTGTTGATCCGCCATAGATGGGTAGGCGTAGCTGCGCTGGCCTTGGTGGTAGTGACCACCGTTGTAATGATAAGGACCACACCTTCAGGCTTTATTCCTTCCGAGGATCAGGGTTTTATAGCGGTATCACTTGATTTGCCTGCCGGTGCATCATTGGAGCGTACCACTGAGGTGATGAAGCAGGCAGAGGATGTGCTTAGAGATATGGACTTCCATGCATCACTCAATGTGATGTCAGGTTTTAATATTCTTACTGAATCCGCGAGTCCTTCTGCAGGAGTCTTGTTTATTCTTCTCAAACCGGTAGAAGAACGGGGAGAAATCAGTGATATCAATGCTATCATGGCGGAGGTAAATCAGAAATTCTCCCAGATAAAGGGGGCAAACTTCTTTGTATTTACATTTCCCACTGTACCTGGATTCAGTAATGTTGACGGACTTGAGATAGTGCTTCAGGATAGGTCTGGAGGAGCACTGCAAAAGTTTAGCGATGTAGGCTCCACATTCATTGGTAAGCTCATGGCCCGGGAGGAAATCGGTTTTGCTTTTTCTTCATTTAAATCTGATTATCCGCAGTACAATCTTGAAGTGGATGAGGTGAAAGCTGCCCAGCTACAGGTAAGTGTCCGCGAGGTGCTGCAGACACTTCAGGCATATTTTGGAAGTATGCAGGCATCAGATTTCAACAGGTTTGGGAAATACTATCGTGTGATGGTCCAGGCCGAAAAATCGGATAGAGTCGATGAATCTTCACTGGACGGGATCTTTGTGAAAAACAGCCAAGGTGACAAGGTGCCGGTAAATACACTGGCGAAGCTTGAGCGGGTGTATGGACCGGAAACGGTCTCCCGCTACAATCTCTTTAATTCTATTGGGATCAATGCCGTTGCCGCACCGGGCTTCAGTTCCGGTGATGCACTCCAGGCGGTCCAGGAGCTGGCTAGCAAAGAGTTGCCAAATGGCTATGCATTAGAATTTACAGGAATGACCAAGGAAGAAATGGGTTCAGGAGGACAATCGCTGATCATCTTTCTCCTCTCGCTTCTGTTCATTTACTTCTTGCTTTCTGCCCAATACGAAAGTTACATTCTTCCGCTGGCCGTTATATTTTCTATTCCTACGGGAGTCTTGGGAGTTTTCTTAGCAATAGGGCTTACGGGTATTGAAAACAATATATATGTACAGGTAGCCCTGGTCATGTTGATTGGTCTGTTGGCTAAAAACTCGATTCTTATCGTTGAATTTGCCGTGCAGCGCAGAAGGGCAGGTAGGACCTTAATGGATGCGGCGCTGGAAGGGGCGAGGCTTCGTCTACGTCCTATTTTGATGACATCTCTAGCTTTTATTGTCGGGCTAATTCCGATGATGTTTGCTAAAGGTCCGTCCGCATTGGGCAATCATTCGATAAGTATCGCAGCCGCTGGCGGGATGGTTTCAGGAGTCATTTTAGGGCTTATGATCATTCCATTATTGTTTGTCATCTTCCAGCATTTGCATGAGCGCATCAGTAAACCGACTGAGCTTCAGCCAGAAGAATCAAAAGTACTTGTAACACATTAACCGGACAAAATGAAATCTTTTAATTATAAAATAGCAACAATCCTGTTGATTGGATGGCTGGCCTCGTGCAAGGCATCCGAAGACATAGGCGCACCCACGGATGTATTCCCCGAGACATTTAGGGAGTATGAAACAACGACGGGCGATTCTACAGATGCTAACGTGCTCTGGAATGAGTTTTTTGTCGATTCAAATCTTGTTTCATTGATCGATCAAGGGCTGCAAAGAAACAACAACCTCATAATTGCCCGCAAGAATATCGAGGTGGCGCAGTTAACCTTTAAACAAACAAAGTGGCGGAATGTCCCTGAATTTGATGTTTTGCTGACAGCCAATTCTTCGCGTTTTTCCGAAAATTCCCTGAATGGACTCAGTACGGAAACGTTTTTGGAAAGGAGTAGTTTAGAAGATTTCCAGCTTCAAGGCATGTTGAGCTGGGAGGCTGATATATGGGGGAAATTGCGGAGGCAAAGTCAAACTGCGCTTTCCGAATACCTTCAGACTAGTGAGGCTACCAAAGCTTTACAGACAGGAGTTGTGGCAGCGATAGCCAAAAGCTACTATAACCTTCTCAAACTTGACGCTCAATTGGAAGTGGCAAAGCAAAACTTACAGCTCAGCAGGCGAACTAAGGAAATTATTGATCTTCAGTTTACCTCCGCATTGGTTACCACGCTTGCAAAAGATCAGGCCACTGCGCAGATGAAACAGGCGGAACAATTGATTCCTTTTCTGGAGGGGGAAATAGCTGTGGAAGAAAATCTGCTAAGTATATTGACAGGAGAGGCCCCTGATTCTATTGTAAGGGGGGTATTTCAGGAAAATCTCCCAACAGTAATTAATGCGGGAGTTCCGGCAGATCTCCTAAGTGAACGCCCCGATGTGAAAGCGGCTGAACTGGGGTTGCAAGCTGCCAATGGAAGAGTAGGTGTTGCCAAAGCAATGATGTATCCTGCACTTCGGATCACTGCCTCCACTGGACTCAATGCTTTTGAAGCTGTCAACTGGTTTAATATACCCGGATCGGTGTTTAGTGTGGTGGGAGGAAGCCTGGCACAACCAGTGTTGAACAGGCGAAGACTGAAGACCAATCTGGAAGTGGAGAAGGTACAGAGGGAACAGCAAATTTATACCTTTAGGGAAACGGTACTTACTGCGGTAAAGGAAGTGTCTGATGCCATGGTGCGGATAGAAAAGACCACTGAACAGCAGAAAGTCGCTTCTTCACGTGTGGAGGCTCTTGAGCATGCGGTGGACAATGCGGATCTTTTATTTGAAAATGGCGTTGCAAATTACCTAGAAGTAATTACTGCCCAGGGAAACCTCCTACAAAGCCAATTGGATCTCGTGGAAGTCAAAAGTAATAAACTTTACGCTTCAATTGATCTTTATAGAGCGCTGGGCGGAGGTTGGCGCTGATCCTCAGATGCGAATAATTTGAATAGAAATCCGGTTGGAAATGGTGATGAATTACCATTCCAACCGGGTTTTTTATATGAAGAGCTCCAATTATAAGCTGAACCTGGAGAGATCAGATAAGCTGGTGATAAACGATCCCATCTTCTTGATCAGCTGGGTTATTTAACCTGGCCATTGCTCTGACGGGAAATGTACCCACTCCCTTGAATTTTGGGGGGATGGCACTGAATGTAAACCCATCGTCAGGCAGCAGGTTTAAGTTGCAGAGATGTTCCACAATTAGGATTTCAGAGCCTAAAAGAACAGAGTGAACGGGTCTGGTTTTTCCGGCCGTGCAGTCGATGTTGTGAGAATCAATGCCCACCAATTTGACCGCACAGTCTTTTAAATAGTGGGCAGCTCCCTCAGTGAGGTATGGGTGGTTTTCATAATACTTTTCCGTATTCCAGTGGACATCCCATCCTGTATGGATCAATACTGCCCGGTTTCGGATTTCATAGTTTACCAGGTGCTCCTCGGTTATTGCTAAGGTTTGCGAATGCGGCACCCGGATGACCACCGCCTCAAGGTCAGTAAAAGCTTCCAGTCCGACCTCAGAAAGGTCCTTTCCGTTTTCATAGCGGTGAAACGGACAGTCGATATAGGTTCCCGTGTTGGTTACCATTTCTATTTTTCCGATTTGAAACGTTGTTCCTTCATCATAGATTTTTTGCGAATCTACCCTACTCAGATAGTCGCAGATGAGCGGCGCGGGAAGCCCTTTGTAGGTGACCAGCCCATTTTCGATGGTGTGGCTTAGATCAATTAACAGTTCGCTCCCCTTGCTTTGATTGATGGCTTTCCGCTTGTGGGGTTCCATCAGGATCTCTTTGTTCAGAATGACAGCCTGTCCCACCATGAGCAGTCTGAGATCTTTGATGATATAGTCTGCAAGTTCTTTGTCCGAAATATCGTCTCCGGCGATATCTAGCCGAAAGTCCTCTCCTTTGATGCTGCCGCCGTTGGTAAAGTAGAGTTCAAAATCGAATTTTACTCTTTTGTCCATTCGTAGTTTTTTACTCTTTCAAATTCCTTTTGATTAAAAAATCGGTTCATAAAGATACAGGATGAATTCTTTTTTTTCATGCTACTAAGAATAACCCATCCGGAGATTTTTCTCAGAGCGATATCATTAGGATCCCAACTGATCAAAACGGTAATCTGCTGATATAAATTAGGATTGGGTTAAATCCGCAGTTGGTAATCTCTGCTACGGATCAACCAGGATCAAAAAAACCATCCCGATTTCGAGATGGCTTTCTGTTTTTATTTTGTGCCAAACTTATAAATACAAGTCTGTCCGTATTTCTCTCCCGGTTTCAAAACTGTGGAAGGGAAATTAGGTTGATTTGGGGAATCAGGATAATGCTGGGTTTCCAGACAAAATGCCGATCTAAGCTCATAAACTTTACCCCCTTTGCCTTTGATTGTTCCATCCAGAAAGTTTCCGCTGTAAAACTGAATAGCGGGCTCTGTAGTCCAAACTTCCATTTCGATTCCCGTTTGTGGTGAGGAAATTACTGCGGCTTGAGTCAGTTCGCTGCCTGATTTGTCCAGCACCCAGTTGTGGTCATATCCACCACCGAATTTTAACTGCTCGTTTTCCTGAGCTATCCGTTCTCCGATCCGCGTAGCCGAAGTAAAATCAAACGGGGTACCCTTTACCGTGGCCACCTCTCCTGTTGGAATGAGCACATCATTCACTGGAGTGAATTTGCTGGCGTTTAATTGGAGCGTATGATCAAGCACATCCCCGTTTCCAGCGCCATTCAGATTGAAAAATGAGTGATGAGTCAAATTCACAGGTGTAGCTTTATCCGTTTCCGCTGCATAAGTGATCTTGAATTCATTGTCATCTGTGAGAGTATAGGTCATTTTTACTTTCAGTTCACCTGGGAAACCTTCCTCTCCGTCCGGAGAAGTATAGGTGAAGACCAATCCATTTTCTCCTGACTTCTCCGCGTCCCAGATCACAAAATCCATTCCGCCTGGGCCGCCATGTAGGGTTTGCCCGTTGTTGTTTTGCGGCAAGGTATATTCTTCTCCATCTAAGGTGAATTTTCCATTGGCAATACGATTTCCATACCGTCCGATCGCCGCACCGAAGTACTTTTCGCTGCTTTTCAGATACTCGTCTAACGTTTCAAATCCCAGGACTACATCCACCGGGTTGCCATCTTTGTCCGGCACCCACAGGTTAATAACCCTTGCGCCGAAATTGGTGACTTTCATTTTCATGCCATTGGCATTTTTAATTTCGTATGTTTCCACGTTCTTGTTTTGATAAGTTGTGCCGAATGTCCTCTCTTGTGAAGGTTCTTCAACTTTGGTTTCTTCTTTGGGTTTGCTCTCGCAACTGTAAAGTAAAATCCCAAGTGCAGCTGCACCAAGTATTTTGTTGAAATGATTATTCATATGATTATAATTTGTCTTTCTAAGGTCGTATGGAATCTTTGACGATTAAAATAATCATTGGCCTGTGTGTTTTAATGATGATTTTAATTGTGTCGATTTCATAGCATTTACTTTTTATAGAGAGGGGAATGTAAGCTTTTCATTTTGGACACGTCGAATTTGATCACTTTCCTATCGTAGGTCATCAGGCCGTTTGTCTCTATTTCTACATCGGTGGTCTGGGTATAGACTGCCGCCGAAAGACCAGCATCCACCAATTCGCCAAGCCTTTTCACCAGACCTGCGTATCGGTCAAAAAGCTCATCTTGGTTTTTAAAGCTTTGATAGCCCCAGTTGTCTTTTTGCTGCCAGACATGACCATCCACAGGAAGACCCAAACCTCCAAATTCGCCCAAAACAAGGATGTTGTCTTTACCATAGATTTTAGGATCTGGCATTTTCGCATCCGGATAATTGTGTAGATCGATGATGTCACCGGCTATTTTTGTTCCTTCCATTTCAAAGTTTCCGCCACTGGCAGAATTCACCAATCTGGATGGATCATGCGCTTTAGTCCATGCGGTGATCTCCTTGGTTTTAAACTGGCCCCAGGCTTCGTTGAAAGGTACCCACACTACAATCGAAGGGAAATTATAAAAATCATCCATAATCTCTTTCCACTCTTCCCGGTAAATAGCCTCAGATTCTGGAGTTCTGTCCCGGTCTGACTGCTCACCGAGCACGGCTAGTTTCATCTCCCAGCCGTTGCCCATATCTCCGCTTGGCATATCCTGCCATACGAGTAATCCCATTTTATCACAGGCATGATACCAGGTTGCTGGCTCCACTTTTACGTGCTTTCGGATCATATTGAAGCCCATATCCTGAGTCTTTTGAATGTCAAAAACCATCGCTTCATGACTTGGAGCTGTGTATAGACCATCAGGCCACCAACCTTGATCTAGCGGGCCGTATTGAAACAAAAATTTGCCATTTAGCATCATGCGTTGAATTCCATCCGCATCTGGAGCCATGGAGATTTCTCTCAACGCAGCATAACTTCCGACTGCATCCAAAGTTTTTTTCCCATCTACAAGTTCCGCTTTCAACTCATAAAGCACAGGATTTCCAGGTTCCCACAGTTGGGCATCTTCAATGGTCAGCTTAGCTGTCTGGGAAGGCTTCACTGTCTGCTCGGCCAGTAGCTGTCCGTTTTTCCAGGCGCTTACTTTTACTTGTTGACCTTCCTCAGCTCCAATTACTTCAGGGGTTACCAATAGCTGCTTGCTATGGATGTCTGATGCATTTTTCAGTTCAGTGATGTAGGAGCTAGGCACGGTTTCCAGCCAAACTGTCTGCCATATTCCCGTCACGGGGGTGTACCAAATGGCATGGGGATTCTTAACCTGCTTGCCGCGGGGCTGTGGTCCATCGTCACTTGGATCCCACACGCGTACCTGCAACGTATTTGTTTTACCGGTCACTTGCTCAGTGATGTCGAATTCAAAAGGATCATATCCACCGTTGTGCTTACCTACACTTTTTCCATTGACAAATACTTCAGTTTGCCAGTCAGAAGCTCCAAAATGTAGCAGAACACGGTCTTTCGAAGATTTCTTTGGTCGCTCAAATGTGGTGCTGTACCAAAGCTCGTTATCTGCTCCAACAGTTTTTCCAACGCCCGAAAGTGCAGATTCCACAGCAAACGGCACTAAGATTTCCCCGTCAAATGCGGAAGGTATCGCCTGTCCTTTTGGTTTGATGGCATAATCCCAGAGCCCGTTTAGATTCACCCAGTTTTCCCGGGTCATCTGCGGTCTTGGATATTCCTGATGGGCATTTTCAGGAGTGACCTGAGCGGCCCATTCCGTCATGATTTTACCTTCTACAGGCTTGTAGGTAGTGGTTTGTGCGGTCGCCAGCTGCTGCGCAAAAAGCAGACATGCTCCCAAGATCAGTGTTTTCTTCATAGGGATAGGTTTATGTGTATCGCTGTTTAAAGTCAGTTATTTTAAAATCAGACTAAAGCGATTTCTTATAAATTACTTGTTTTTTAGTTTTCTGATTTCTTTATCAAAGTCAGAAATGAATTTTTGAGTCCTATTATATTCGTCGTATTGACTTACTGCTTTTTTGTCTGCTTTTAATTTAGAGATACTACCTTTTCCCGAAAGCACTTTGTACTCGTTAAATGCCAGAAATTTGTTCACGCTTTCAGCTAACCCTTCCATGGTAAACGTGTTTTCCCGCTCTATCAGTCCTTCTATGTAGTCAAAGTAGCCGGATACTGTTCTTTCAAGTTGCTGGATTTCTTTTTCCTGAAGATAGTTTTTGGCAATGATCACATCGGATTTTAGCACTCTGCCATCGGGACTGTTCTTCCAGGTGGTGAGCCCCATATTATCTTTCTTTGAATCAGCAGCAAGATGAATAATTTCAGCAGCCGTTTTACCGGTGATAGCAAAGTGAAATTTGTTTTGCACCATGGCATAGAAATTCCTGGTGATCTCAGATCTGGGGTCATAGTCTATACTGCACTCGGCAAAAATATCTGTTACTTGTTGGTAGATTCTGCGTTCACTGGCACGGATTGAGCGAACTCTGCGAAGCAATTCCTTGAAGTAGTCTTTGCCAAATGTAGTTGAGCCTTGTTTTAGTCGTTCATCATCTATTACAAATCCCTTGATGATATACTCCTTTAAGGTTTGTGTGGCCCAGATCCTAAATTGTGTAGCTTTAGTAGAATTGACCCGATATCCAACTGAGATAATTGCGTCTAAATTATAGAATTTAGTTTGGTAATTTTTTCCATCGGAAGCAGTTGTTTCCAAAATGGAAATAACTGAACTCTCATGAAGTTCACCTTCTTCAAAAATATTACTAAGGTGTTTGCTTATCGCAGGTATATTTACACCAAACAACGTACTCATCGCCTTTTGAGTCAACCAAAGGCTCTCATCTTTCAGGAAAACTTGTACCCGAATCTCACCCGAGGGCGCAGTGTATAGCAGAAAGTTGTTTACTTCACTCATTTATCTTCGCGAGAAGTTGTGAATATTGTATTTACTGAAATGTTTTGTAATCCAATTCGGGGAATAAGGGCTACTCACTGAAATACGAAACTATTTTTACTTATTTATTTCTCTTAATAAATCCTCACTTCCTTAAAATGCGCATAAGCGTCTGTTGTTCCTTTGGCTACCAATCCCAGTCTGAAACCCATCCCCCAAGGAACCAAATGCTTTACATCTTGCTCCTCACCAACTTGGATTGTTTTTCCATCTACACTAGCTGAAGTGGTCATTCTGTAACCGTCTTTCATGGTTAAGATAAGCTTCACTTCCTTATTAGAAGGGATTGTTTCCGTAGCAATTTCCCTAGTCTCTTGGTTGATTGTCTCCCAGAGAACTAGCTGGTTTCCCTTCACGGAGATGCCCATTCCCGCCGGTGGAGCTCCGAAACCATTGTTTGCTCCACCAATAACTGCTAATCCTGCCGAAGCTTCTCCATCCGGAATAACCGTTGCTTCATATTGATAATCGAGTGATTTAGTGCCTTGCACGAGTAGCGTTCCCAACGTTTCATTCTCTTGCGAAGCCTGAAGCTTGAGCCCTTTTTTGCCGGTTTCATATTGGATATCCTGTGTCACTCTCCATTGCCATACCGGATCCAATCTCTTTTTGAAATTGTCCGTAAATTCCAATGAGGCTTTGCTGCGCTCGTAACCTGCCTTATTTGCCAGAATAGGCCAGCCATCAGCTGTCCACTGGATTTTTTCCAAGACTCCCTGACGTCCTACATACACGCTTCCCTCTGTGTTGTAGGCATGGTATAGGATCCAGAGCTCGCCGCCTTTCTCTACCACTGTGCCATGCCCTGCACATTTCCAGTTCTCATTGTCCTTGAGTACCGGGTTCATGTCATACTTCTCCCAAGGGCCCAAAAGTGATTTGCTTCGGGCAACTCCAGTGACATAATCGCAGGTGATTTCACAGCAGCCACGTGCCGAATAGGTGGCGTAGAAGTAGCCGTTTTTCCGGAAAATAGCTACACCTTCCACCAGTCCTCCTTCCCAAGGCTGATCGTTACGAAAAAGCTCATGCTTCTCACCGACCAGTTCGGTCCTACTTTCATTTATTTTCTGTGCCCAGATGGGAGTTTTTTGGCCTTTGCTGTTTCCATCTTCTTTCCAAAGGACATAGATATTGCCGTTTTCGTCCTTGGCCTCGAATGCATCAATGGAACCATATTCCTGTGCTACAAGCGGGCCATGATCTGTGAATTTGCTTTCAGGGGATTCCGCGCTCGCCACCGCCACACTCAGACGGTTGCTGTCTTTGTCCCTAGCGGTATAGTAGGCATAAATTTTTCCCTGACTTTCATCGTAAGAAAGTTCCGGCGCCCAAAAGTTATTCTTCGCCCAGCCAGGGGCACCGTCAGGAAAAATGTAATTCACCAGTTCCCAATTTACTAAATCGGTTGACTTGAAAATAGGAAAAAGTGGTGCCCACTCATTTGAAGTGGCGGAAGCATAGTAGTACTTTCCGATTTTCACTACGGTGGGATCAGGCCGATCCCCCGCCAATACAGGATTGTCAAAACCTCGGTTTTGGGCAAAACTATGATTGGTGGTTACTACCAAAAGCAGGAGAGTTGTAACAACTCCAAGGAAGCTAAAAAGCCTATTCATTATTCTGTGGATTATTGTCTAATTGGGGAAAAGCAGTGATCCGTAACCTCGCAGCACCCATAGGCACCAGCGTCACATCCACCACAGGCTGGAGAGAGGTCTTTGGCAGGTCTTTTAATTCACCTACCAGTCCATACTGATCCAATTTCCATTCAGGAATCTGTCGGGCTTTGGCTACGATTTTAATAGGAACTTCTTCTAGCGTAAACGGAAAATCAGACTTTGGCCAATGTCCTTTCATTACTTCAAATGAGGAAGCTGGATTAGTTTCATCGATCACCAAACTGTAGTTCCAATCAGTAACGGGATGAATCTCCCATGACGGCCACTTCTTTGTGTCTGCACCTTTCTGCCACTTGGAATCCCATTGTGCTGTCTGGTCACTGTCTTTTTTAAAATATTTTTCTCTGATTTTAAGAGCGTATGTCAATGGGCCTCGGCTCACGCTGAGACTGTTACTGTTTTTCTCCCAAGTTTTGGTATGGATTTCCATTGGAAGTGTCAGCGCGACTTGGTCTCCGCCTGACCAGGTCCTGCTAATTCTGGCATAGCCGATCCCAGAAATATCTTCTTTCAATAACTCGCCATTTACTGTAACCGTAGCTCCTTTTGCCCAAGCGGGAATTCGTAAGTAAAGTGGGAATTCAACCGGCTTTTCCGAACTGATGGCAAATTTGATTTCTTCTTCAAAGGGATAATGAGTTGTTTCTTCTATGGTTACTTCAGTTCCATCACCAACTTTTACCTTCACTTTGCTTGCGCCATAAAGGGCTGCCACGACTCCATTGTCAGGAGTTGCCATCCATAGATTCTCAATGAAGTATGGCCACCCCTGTGCATGATTATGCTGACAGCAACGGGATGAGAAAGGGTTCATCATCAAGAACGGGCCGCTATTGGCAATCCCAGGAGAATGGTTCTCTGCATCCAGAAGCACCATATTTGGTGAAGTGATGTAATGCAACGCCTTGAAATCTGGCATCACCGCCGCCGGATATGTGTTAAACGCGACTTCTTCTGCATGATCTGCCCAGAACGGATCTCCTGTAATCCTCAATAAATGCTCATCGGAGTTCATCTGCTCTACCATTCCGCAGGTTTCTACTCCTTGTCGCGGGTCAGCATAGCCAGGCCGCGCATTTTCATCCGAACCGAACATTCCCCCGGGAACCTGACCAAAATGATTCCGGATAATTTTGAAATTCTCATAGGTTGCCTGAAGATCCTTTTCGTCTTTGGTCAGTAAATAATACTGTGCGGGCTCGCGAAATGCCTGCGCATGGTTGACATTGTGCCAATCCACCTGATCCCGGTACCAGTCTGGAACTTCCCCACCATCCCGAACTTCATAGTGGTTCTTGATCTGCTCAAGTGGCAAATCTCTTCCTCTCCAATTTGATGTGTTTTGGTGGATTTTCTCTGCCAATTCCAGCAAGAATTCTTCCCCTGTTCGATTATAAAGCCAGATTACGCTGTGTAGATTATCACCGCCACGAAGCTGTTGCCAGTATCCTTCCAAAAATTCTTCATCCGGAACAGTCAGTTCGTATTTGAAATAATTGGTCATCAAATCGATCACCCGATCATCGGCTGAATATTCATAATAAGACTGAAGACAATAGAGCATGATCATTTTGGCCCAGAAATCAGGATGATCACCATCCATCAATCTCGGGCCAAAATCACCATTTTCCCGCTGGCTATTCAGCACGCTTTCCAGCCAGATCATGGACTCGTCGATCATGGCCTGGTCCTCCATGATGTAGCCGATATTGGCATAGCCTTTCAACCAATAGGGGACTTCCTCCCAACCCCATTCGCCGGTGCCATCCTTAGAAAGCCAAGCATTATTTTCTTTTTGAAGCCAGGCGGAAATTTCTCCAAGATTCCCGGTCAAGCCGTTTTTCTGACGAATAAGATATTCCTTCAAAAAACCTTCAGGCTTTACAGCACCAACCGGAAGCTTGATTAAGGCACTTGGGACAAGAGGTGTACGGTTACTTATGTAAAACTGATTTGTTTTTTCCGAAGGGATGCGGTCCACAAGAGTAACCACCCCATCCTCAGAGATAAATTTACCATTACAAGCTACCAGCCCCGTTATTAGCAGTGTTACAAGAGAGTTTTTAAAGAGGCTTCTTGACATTTTTAGGAGGTTTTGGAACAATGAAAGTTCCTGAAATCGCAACACCTTGTTTCAAACTAGGTTTGATTTTAGTTGTGTTTCGAGTATATGTCTTTTTCATAATAGGTTTGGGTTAAAATTGAAAATTGTAAACAGTTTAACCCTTAAAGTTAAGACAGCTGGCTTAGAATGAAAACTTTAAACTCATTCTAATTGCCATTTTTATTCAATCCATACAGGCTGAGTGAATGCACCATTGGCAGCCACATCCCAGACTTCTAACCGTACCCATTTTTTACCTTTCAAATCTACCTTGAACTGAAAGTCTTGCTTACCAAAAGATTGCGTATCATTCAGATCAATTTTCTTTCGGAAAACCTCTTCCCCATCTCCATAGATGATCTCGGCATAGTTCAGAGGAAATGTCCAATCAATAGTTACTTTAACATCAGCTGTGGAATTTCCCATGGATTTGAGCGTTTCTCCACTGCTTTTCCCATTCACTGTAAATAAAGGCATCAAAATTTCACCAGTCCCTGAGAAAAATTTGCCTGTTTGCATCGCATCCAATACACTTTGCCATCCATCTTCAAATTTTGGAAGCTTGTCAAGCTGTAGGTAGTTGATATTCATGGGGCCATAAATCTCATAATCTGGCTCCAGTTTAAATAGGTCGGCTTCCGCAATTACATATTTTCGTTCGCCCCAGTTAGCCATATCATCCATCAGATCCAGTACTCTTCTTCCCATACTTGGCAGAGATAGGTCCGCGGGGATTACCTTCCAGGCTGCCCCGTTGAAAGTATTGGAGTGAAAGAATTCCTCCTCTTTATACTTATCTGGATATCCTGTAGAACCTTTTGTACGGGCATGGGCAGTCCAAGCTAGACCATTTTCAGCTTCTAGAAGCTGAAGCATTTCATCTTTGTTCCCTACCCGGTATACTTTGCCATATTCTTCTGTCTCTTCCACAAATGGTTGCCCTTCATCTCTTGACATTATCCAATAAACCGGTTTTGGAAACATATTCATCCAGTGCCCACCATAATGCACATTTGGCTCCTCTCCTGGAATCATCAGGAAGTCTCCAGTGGATAAGCGAGCGCTTTCCTCAAACATCAATTTCAATTCTGGCAATCTCCTCGGCCCTGAATCGCGTGGATTCCCAGCGAGATGATATTCACCCAAATGCATAATATTTACACCCATACCTCGCAAAGCTTTCACATGTCCAGGGATAGAAGGAATAGGCTTATGAGTCAAAATATCATCCATGTGCTCGGTATGAAAATGACTGGCCATCGTGCGGTATCCATCCAATGGCTTGTATTGATCAGCATGGGTGTATGCTTTTACATCCTCGAGAATCTGCCCGTCCTTGGAGCTGGATAAGAGCACAAAGAAATTCAGTCGCTGATTGGTATGAGGAGGAGCATTGAACCAGGGGACGTGACGGTTGTCACCCATCAGATCTTGCCTGATTCCCATTCCAAATCCTTCAGTCATATTTCTATAGTTGCTTCCAAACCATACATAGTTCAGGTTGTAGGCATTGTCCAATGGATAAAAATATTGGTGCGGTGCCGGAAATACTGCTATACTGCCTCCTTCACTTTCGCCTATGATTGTGCGGTATTTCACAGCAAGATTTGCAGCAGCTTGATCCACACCGGTATTTTGGGAAGACTGCAGGTAGCCATCTGTGTCAGACCAAAATACCTCTTCCCAGGACTTTTCTTTACCTACCAAACCGGCATCATAAATAATTGCCTTGGCATCTTCTGCGGTATTCATCACGGCAGCTATGTTCATCAGGGAACTGCCATGATAAAGGGTGATTTCCAGCCAGCCGTTAAAATTTCCAGCTTGCATAGAATCAATCCGGATGATAGTCCGTTGGCCATGACTTGTTACTTTAGCACCCTTTTTCTCTAACGAAACATTGAAAGCTTCAGAGGGTTTGTAGGCGGTTCGGTCAAAAAATATATTCCACCCACTTTCCTTGCTTAGATCCCGTTGGCCTACAGTCAGTAAAAAATGCGGATTAACCCGCTTTACAATAGCTGTCTTACCTTTATTATCCTCAATCTGCAATGCGGAGAAAAGGGGGCTTCCTTCGCTCATATCCAAGTTTAAAATACCTTTTTTCCCATTTCCAGCTGGCCAGGATAAAATGATGTTCTCATTTTGCTCGGTAACGGTGGCTCCATTTTTAGTGGAAAAATCATCCAGATCGACTTTATTTTGGGCATAAATTTGTTGAACGAGCGCGATCAGGCAAAAACTTAAAAGTAAATTTTTAGGTAATTTCATTGGGTTGGGTTGTTAGAATATGGGTGCGTGTTGTTTACTTGTACTTGGCTCGTGCCCGGCTATACTAGGCCATCCATCTGCCCAAAGAATTTTGTCCAGAAGAAGCACACGGCGATTTGTGCCATTATTTAGTTTCGGTTTTTCTTTGGACATGCCGTGATAAAGGAGCCAACTTTGACCTTTCTTATCTCGTACGATTTCAGCATTATGCCCAGGACCTGCGTAGCCACTTTTGTTTCTATTCGTGCCAACCACTAAAGTGCCGGCGTTTGTGTTTAGCATATTGTTACCCTTTTTGTCAAAATAGGGGCCTTGCAAATTTTCAGATCTTCCTACCAAAACTTTATAGGTGCTATTTGCTCCTTCGCAGCAAGTACCTGCGGAACCAAATAAGTAAAAATATCCATCTTTTTGGAATATATAGGCAGCTTCAAGATGATCGCCTGCAAGTTGAATTTTTTCTCCTGTTGGCTTTTTACCGTCAGCTGTCAGTTCTGTCAGATACAATCCATGAAAGCTTCCCCAGATAAGAAATTTCTTATGGTTTTCTTCGATATAAAACGGGTCTATAGAATTAGGAACCCCAATCTCCTCTGAATCAAACACCTTCCCCTGATCAACAAAAGGTCCTTCTGGGGAATCAGCGATTGCTAATCCGATTCCCGGATTTGGATCTCCCCAAGTCGAAAAGGAGTAATACATGAAAAACTGCTCACCTACTTGCGTGACATCTGGGGCCCAAATACCCCCACGGTCTTTCCAGGTTGGTTTTTTGGCCATCGAATTACCCACCAATTCCCAGTTGACAAGATCTTCAGACCTGATCACGGGGACCAAATGGTATCCGCCCTCTTCTCCCCAATTATCTTCGGTACCATACGCATAGAATTGTTCGCCAACCTTTACCACAGTCGGATCTGCCAATACCGGTTCAAAGACCGGGTTGGTGTAGGTTAGCGTATCTCCTGCCTCCGGGATCATAGCAGTGGTCACTTCGCTAGCTGGATTATAATTACAAGCTAGGCTTAGTAGAACAATGGCGAGGGTAAAATTCATAGTAGAAGAATTTTTATATACCAATAATATAAGAAAAAAAGGAGGGGGGTATATATCTGGCGGGAGAGTCTGAAAAGTTGACGATATAATGACATTTATCAGCTCCATAGCGTAATGGAGGCTGGTTATATCGGAATAGGTATGACAAAATGGAACTTATTGTTTGTTCCGATTTCTTCAAAGGGAGCGTCTACTTTCAAAGGTTGACATGCTTTGTTTCTCCTATTTTTTAAGTTTGTGCTTTGTGTCGGCATGGGATAGAGCCCAACCTTAATTCCAGTGTCAGTCGTGACCCCGGCATTTTACGCCTGATCTACCCAAGTATATTTAATTGGTCACACTATTCCCCACCCGGGCAAACTCCAACAAAAAACTCTTTTCATCAACTTGAAAATCTTCCATTTCTCCTTCTGTCACCAGAATTTTCTGCCACGTTGTTGTCGGAAACAGCAGTTCCTTCTCTCCATTTTTCAAGGAATAAATGACTGGAATAGTTAGTGGACCTAAGTCAATATTCAACCGGTAATTTGCATAGAAACCACCCTCAGTCTGTTCAAGGAAGTACTCCAATTTTGGGAGACTGACCTCATTCAGGTAATAATCGAAGAATAGGGTAAAATCCTTTCCAGAACGCTCATTGAGAAGGTTGAGAACGTCCGAAGTATCAATGACCTGGTACTTGAATTTGCTTTGGATTTCCTTCAGAAAAGCAAACCAGACTCCATCATTAGCCACAATTTTGCGAATGGAATTTAGAAAGTGTGCGCCTTTGTCATACATCGACCAGAGGTCGTAATGAACATGATTTACGCCAAACTTTCCTATGATAGGGCTATTCTCTCCCTCCTTCGGCCATATAGAATTGATGTAAATTTGACCGGACTCGTAGCCAAAGCGATCCTCAATAAAAAGCACTTCAGAATAGGTTGCAAAGGCTTCATGAATCCAAAGCTCTGCATTGTCCCCACAGCTCACGCTGTTTCCCCACCATTCATGGGCAAATTCATGGAGTAGAATCTGTGAAGGAATCCAGCTTTTTTCAAAATCCTCATCAGTAAACTTACTCCAGTCTTTCTCCTCCTGTCGAAAAAACTCGGTACCCAAAGCCACCGCACTCTGATGCTCCATTGGGTGGGGAGTTTCTAGAAATTTAATCCCATCACGTGGAAATGGATATGCGCCAAAATACTTTTCATACGTTTCCAAAACAGGCACAATGAAATCGCTCTTGACTTCGGTGATTTCCTGATGGCCTTTCAGGAAGTGATATTCCACGTCCAGTTCACCTTCCAGCGAAGAAACCAGTTTCGTCACAGTCTCATAGTTCCCTATGTTCAGGATCATGTTGTAGTTGTTGATAGGGTAACTCACAGTCCATGTGGAGCGGGTTTTCCCGTTTCCCAAACTTAGGGTTTCGATTTTTCTTCCGTTGGAAATGGCTTTCAGGTCTGAAGGAAAAGTAACGCTGATCCGTGCAGAATCAGGCTCATCTGACAGATGGTCCTTGTTTGGCCACCAGCCACTTGCCCCATATCCTTGACAAATTGCTTGAATAAATGGATTACCTTCCTCGTCCTTAATCCACAGAAAAGAAGCATACATAGGAGTCATCGGATCGTAGTCCAAGGGTCTCCCACGGAAATACACATGGACTTCCTCAGTGGATTCTACCTTCAACACCTCCGGAAAATCTATGTAAACCGCATCATGTTCCCTGGAAAAAGAAAGGGATTGGGATCGGTGCACAATGCTGTCAATGTCCATTTTAGAATATAGATCCAGCTGGATCCTATCCTTAGGTTCGATCACCCTGAATCTCACCAAACTGCTCCCGGTGATGAGCTCTTCCTCCGTGAAAACCTCCACATCCAGGTGATAAAATTCCACATCAAAAGCCGTCCGGATCGGAGTCAAGGTTCCTTTCAGCGTATCGAATTTTGAAAAGACATAAGGCTTGGTTTCCATTTCGGGAGATTTGAATCCGTACATTTTTTCGTCCATTTCTACCCCTCTACTACTATCAAAATCCCTCCAAAAATCAGCACGGTAATTTTTCTCAAAATACGAATTGGCCTGACCTACATCATGGGGTAAGAAAACAATGTCTTGGCCTTTCGGCATCCCCGATTCATATTCGGTTTTGTAGTGAAGGGTTTGCACCAAGGGCACATGATCCATCCCCCTTTTCTTGCTTGTGACTACAAAATGTTTGCTGGAATTGACCTCATCAAAAATCCATTTCCCGTCTTTATATCGGTATTGGATCACCTCTCTCCATTCCCCTTCATTGTAGTGAAATCTATATAAATTCGTCACCACTTGATAGCCGAATTCGTTGGTGAGATCCTTGAAAAGCTTGGGGCTGGACCGGAAGTCAACTTTCACAAATGCCAGCGTCTCCTGATCCAGGTAGATGTGTCCCAACCATACCCCATATTTCTTTTTTTTAATGGGGAATATTCTGATTTTGTAAGTGGGTCGGCCATCGAGGATGACCGGATCTTCCAACTCATAGGTGTAGCTACTGACAAACTCCCTCATCTGCCAGTTCGAAGTAAAATCCCTCGCCAGATCCCGGTTCAATAGCAGATAGGAATTGAGCTCCCAAGGCGTCAGCAGCATGATTTTCCAGTCGTCAAATTCTGAAGGCTTGGTTCGGACTTCACGCACATGGATCGAATCACTGACCAGATCCTGTTGCTCATTATGCATCGCGTAAGGAGGCTTGATGAGATCGATGAATGCCTCGGTATATCTGAGATTTTTCCCGTCCAGCAGCGTGAAATTTTTAAAATAGCCCTGAAGGAAAGCGCTGTCTGTGCCGTAGTTTTCAAGAATCCGACGGCCAGCTTCCCGGATAAGTTCGGTTGGATCCTCAGGCTTTATTTCCACTCCATCGAGTTCCAAAAACTCCTCCGTCAATTCCACTTTCACCACGCCAAGAGCTGGTGACCACACCATATATACAGTTTTGAAGCCCATGCAGGAAAAAATCACCGGAGTACCTGCTTGAATATTATTGGGCAGGGTGAGCTCAAAGTTTCCTTTTAGCCCCGCGATGGCTCCTTTATCCAAATCCGGAAAATAGATATGTGCAAAAGGGACTTCTTCTTGAGTTGCGAGATTGACTACTTTTCCCCTGAAAACATGTTGCTGTGCAAAAATCTCCGTTGCGATGCCAAGGCAGCAGAAAAGGAGGATGTGAAATTTCAGATAAAGTTGGTTCATTAGATTGAAGCTAAACAGTAGGATTCGTGCTTCAAAAAACGGGAATACAAGCTAAGTGGCGAACATTTTTCATGCTCAAAACCTCTCAAATCCTGATTTGAGAGGTTTCTTCCAATTTCTCAATTGTTTTGGGATAATTTTAGCCGGTTGGCAAAAACCTTTGGCGTCACTCCTTTCATCTTTTTGAAAGTCCTTTGGAAAGTGGCGGGAGAATTAAAACCGCATTGAGAAGCCAGTCCGATCAGTGTCAGCTTGCTGTTTTCTTCTTTTTGGATTTCGGTGCAAAATGCCTCGACACGAAATGAATTCACGAAATCATTGAAATTTGATCTTGCTTGTTGGTTGAGTGTGAGAGAAATCAACTTGGGAGCGATGCCCGTATGGCTTGCCAAAATAGCTAGGCTTAGTTCCGGATTTAGGTAGAGCTTGTCCACTTCCATTGCATGGGTGATCAGGCGGAGACTTTTAGCTGATTCACCATTTTGGGAAATTTCCGTCGAAGGCATTAAGTTTGGTTCAGGAAAGTGGATAGTTTTCAATTTAGAATACCCTACTATCGCGATCCAGTAGAGAAAAATCACCAAGAAAATCTCCACGGGGTAATAGTATGACCAGTTGTATGGCCATTCCAGTACATAAGGCACCAACAAGGTAGCCGTCCAAAGCACACCTAATAGGGTTTGAAAAACAAGCAGCTTTTTTACCCAGGACCTGATTTCCCGACTTCGGAGAACCGTCTTTCTATCTGTTCTTCTTTCTTCCTGATCACCTGAAAAATCCCGCAAAGCCAATCCGGTAAAAATCAGGAAAAAGAGCAAACTCCAAGGCTCACTGTAGCTTAGGTAAAGATTCATCGTCCATTCCAGCCAATGCCTCATGTCAAAAATGCGCAATAGGTTGAACAGTGTAGCGATCCAACCTATTGTCAGCACCAAGAGCTGGAAAAAGAAGGGAGTGAAAAAAAGCGCTTTTTTTGCTTTGGAAACCTGGGTGTCTCTTAAATAAAGGGCATTGAAATAGAGGTAAAAAGAAGGCCCCAGTAAAAAGATCGTCACAAATGGGTAAAAGTCAAAGAAAGAAAAATAGTCTTCCAATCCTGAACTCCAGTTGAAAGTTTCCAGGCCATTGTAAACCATGGCTACTATCACCAGACCCAAGTAAAATGTTCCGGGGTGGCGCTTGGAAGTGAAAAGCACAACTGAAAAAATCAATCCCTGGATCGCACCGAAAAGAATCAGAATATTTATTAGGCTCAGATGAAGATTCATACATTTATTGTTAATCTACTTCATTGAATACAGATCATATCCTTTTATTAGGACTAAGAATAGAACTTTGCCATTTTCGTTCGTATGATCATTCCTTGGTAAAAATACCGGTAATTGATAGGCAGCTATTACACATTCATTGAAAAATCTTCTGATAAACCTCTTCCAGTTTACTTACAGCCATTACTTCAATTTTATATTTAGCTAGATCAAGTCCTTTGACGGCGTATTTTGAGACAATAATTTTTTTGAAGCCTAATTTCTCCGCCTCTGCGATACGGTTTTCAATTCGATGGACAGCACGTATTTCTCCTCCCAAACCAACTTCTGCGGCAAAGCAAATCTGCTCAGAAACCGGTGTATCTTCGTAGCTTGAAATCAAAGAAGCACAGACTGCCAGATCCAAAGCGGGGTCGTCCACTCTAAGACCTCCTGCGACATTCAGAAATACATCCTGCTGGCCAAGTCGCATTCCACCTCGCTTTTCCAAAACAGCCAACAACATATTGAGGCGCTTGGCATCGTGTCCTGTGCTACTTCGCTGGGGGGTTCCATAAGTAGCGGGACTTACCAGTGACTGGATTTCTATCAGCAGAGGACGGTTTCCCTCCATCATAGCCCCG
Organism: Algoriphagus resistens; assembly: GCF_001442615.1. GTDB lineage: Bacteria > Bacteroidota > Bacteroidia > Cytophagales > Cyclobacteriaceae > Algoriphagus > Algoriphagus resistens. The sequence goes on from NZ_LMXN01000003.1 coordinate 477,844, forward strand.
ATGGCCACACCGTTGAGTACTTCTTCCCGCTGGGTAAGGAGGATTTCAGAAGGATTGGCTACTGGCCGAAGACCTTCTACCCGCATCTCGTAGATTCCGAGTTCATGCGTGGATCCAAAGCGGTTTTTAGAAGTTCTCAAAATTCTATAGCTCATATGTCTGTCTCCTTCAAACTGCAGAACTGTATCCACCATATGCTCCAAGACTTTTGGACCGGCGATAGATCCGTCTTTGGTGATATGCCCGATCAGAAAGACAGGGGTTCCGGTTTCCTTTGCAAACTTCATTAATTCCGCAGTACATTCCCGTACCTGCGAAACTGAACCAGCGGCTGATTCTACATATTGAGAGGTTAATGTCTGTATAGAATCTATAATCAGTAAATCAGGCTTGAGCGCTTCGATCTGCTGGAAAATCTGCTGGGTATTGGTCTCAGAAAGCACGTAGCATTCAGGATTCTTTGCTTCCATCCGATCAGCCCGCATCTTAATCTGCGCCTCGCTTTCCTCTCCGGAGACGTATAGAATCTTTTTTCCTGTTAATATCAAGGCAATCTGAAGCATCAGTGTGGACTTACCGATTCCAGGTTCTCCACCGATCAGCACGAGCGAACCGGGTACAATTCCCCCTCCTAAAACCCGATCAAGTTCAGCATCACCAGTAACATACCGTGGCTGTTCCTCGTAATTGACTTCCTGGATTTTCTTTGGAACACTGGCCTTTTTAGTGCCAGCGGTTGGAGACTTCCACGTTCCCTTGCCGGATTCTTCCTTCTGGATTACTTCTTCCACATAGGTATTCCATTCCCCGCAGGCAGGACATTTCCCCAACCATTTCGGGCTTTGAGCCCCACAGTTTTGACAGAAGAAAGTGGTTTTTATTTTGGCCATTGGGGAGGTATGATATACGAATTAAGATTTATGAGATTGAGGAACTTCAGAAGTGAAACCGGATCGTGAATAATGAAGTACTACTTACGACTTACTATTAAAATCAATGCGCCTGAAGCCAATCCGTTCCCGTACCTACTTCTACTTCCACCGGTACAGCCATTTGGATTGCATTTGACATCAATCCAGGCACGTTGGCTTTCAGAATTTCCACTTCATCCTTATGCGCATCAAAAACCAATTCATCGTGAACCTGAAGGATCATTTTTGATTTCAACTTCTCCTTTTTCATCCATTTATGCACATCAATCATGGCTACTTTGATCAAATCAGCAGCCGAACCCTGAATGGGTGCGTTGATGGCATTTCGCTCGGCAAAACCGCGCATGGTTACATTTCGGCTGTTGATATCCCTGAGATATCTGCGGCGACCAAGGATCGTCTCTACGTATTCGTGGGTCTTGGCTTTTTGTATGGCTCCATCCATATATTCTTTTACTGCTGGAAATTCCTTGAAATAGGAATCAATTATCTCCTTGGCTTCTCCGCGCGGAATGGATAAGCGCTGGGATAGGCCGAATGCGGAAATACCATAAATAATACCAAAATTGGCCGTTTTAGCTTTTCTACGCATATCTGAAGTCACTTCTTCAAGTGGAACCTGGAATATTTTAGCCGCAGTAGTGGCATGGATGTCACGGCCGGCCCGGAACGCTTCAATCATGGATTCATCTCCTGAAAAAGAAGCCATTATCCGAAGTTCGATTTGAGAATAATCGGCTGCTAAAAGGATATGATTTTCATCTCTTGGGACGAAAGCCTTACGGATCTCACGCCCACGGTCGGTGCGGATAGGAATGTTTTGAAGATTGGGGTTGATAGAGGAAAGCCTTCCTGTAGCTGCCACAAATTGGTTGTAGGTTGTATGAATCCTCCCTGTCTTGGAATTGATCATAGTAGGCAGGGCATCCACATAGGTAGATTTCAACTTGACCATCTGGCGGAAGTCCAAAATGTTCTGGATGATCTCGTGCTCATGGGCGAGTTTGCTGAGGACTTCCTCTCCGGTAGCATATTGGCCGGTTTTGGTTTTCTTAGCTTTGGGATCGAGCTTTAATTTGTCGAAAAGAACTTCTCCAAGTTGTTTTGGTGAGGCCAAATTAAAGCGGACTCCGGCCATTTCATAGACTTTGTTTTCTATTTCCCTGCTTTCATTTTCAAGTAAAACGGACATTTCAGCCAGACTTTCAGTGTCGATACGGACGCCCTCAAATTCCATGTCTGCAAGCACATTGATCAGCGGATTTTCTACCTCATCAAAAAGTTTTGTCAGGTTATTTTCCTTCAATAAAGGATCAAATTCTGCTTTCAGTCTTAGCGTGATATCCGCGTCCTCACTGGCGTAGGCTGTCACCTCATCTTCATCCACCTCCCGCATGTTTCCTTGACCCTTGCCCTTTTTTCCAATCAATTCGGTAATAGAAACCGGCTCATAATTTAAATATTGCTTAGCCAGCCAATCCATTGAATGCTTGCCGTCAGCGTCGATCAGGTAATGTGCCAGCATGGTATCGTAAAGGACGCCTTTCACATCGATGCCGTAATTTTTCAAAACCAGAATGTCGTACTTGATGTTCTGTCCGATTTTCAGGATAGATTCATTTTCAAAGACTGGTCTGAGCAGTTCCAGGATGGCCAAGGTTTCATCTCTATTCTCAGAACAGGGCAAGTAATAAGCTTCTCCAGTGACATAGGCAAAAGAAATCCCGACGAGTTCTGCTTCCATGGGGTTCACAGAAGTAGTTTCGGTATCAAAGCAAAGTTCTTTTTGAATTTCAAGAAATTCTACCAACTCTTTGACATCAGCCTCTCCTTTGATTTTATGGTAATTTTGTATGTTGCTGAGAATAGTATCGGGTGCTTTTTGCTCAACCACATTCACTGTTTCCTCTTCAAATTTAACTTCTACTGAAAGGGTAGCCGTGGGAGCAGGAGCTTCGCCAAAAAGGCCCAGCTGCTCATTTTTTTGGACTGCTGCTATCTTATCTGTGCCTTTGAATACCCGGGATGCCAGGGTTCGGAACTCAAGTTCTGTAAAGATGGCGCGGACTTTTTCCTCATTTATTCCCTCGTATTTCAGGTCTTCCTTTATGTAGGTTATGGGAACATCGCACTTGATCGTTGCCAACTCTTTTGAGAGAATTCCTTGGGCCGCAAATTTTTCCACATTTTCTTTTTGCTTGCCTTTGAGATCGGCTGTGTTTTTTACCAATTCTTCTACTGTCCCGTAAGTTTTCAGCAGTTTCACAGCGGTTTTTTGGCCTATGCCGGGAATTCCGGGGATATTGTCCACTGCATCACCCATCAGGCCCAGGATGTCCCTCACCTGATCCACACGCTCGATATCCCATTTGGCACAAATCTCCTTTGGCCCCATGATATCCACGCCATTGCCCATAAAAGAAGGCTTGTACAGGAAAATATGATCATCTACCAACTGTCCATAGTCCTTGTCAGGGGTCATCATATAGACGGTAAAATTCTGCTTTTCGGCCTGTTTTGCCAAGGTTCCGATGATATCATCAGCCTCGTAGCCATCCAACTCCAAAATCGGGATGTTGAAGGCCTTCACGATTTCTTTCACCCAGGGAATGGCAGTGGCGATATCTTCGGGCTGCTCCTGTCTGTTGGCTTTATAGGCTTCGAATTGGACATGTCTGAAGGTTGGGGCATGCGTATCGAATGCTACCCCAATATGGGTAGGTTTTTCCTTGTCGACGATTTCGAGCAGCGTATTTGTGAAGCCTAGCATTACGCCGGTATTCAGTCCTTTTGAGTTTATCCTTGGGTTCTTGCTGAAGGCGAAATGGGCTCTATAGATAAGCGCCATGGCATCGAGTAAAAAAAGCTTACAGGGCTGTTTTTGGGACATTTTAAGATGATTTTATGATAAAAGGCAGGTCATTTTTAGGCTTGGTAAGTTACAAATTTTCCGATAGGGCTGACGCAAAAGATAGTGTTATCCGCAGGAATTGACAGCCTTTGGCGGCAATTTTGATTCTTTGGATGGCTAAACCATTAGAAAAAAACCATGAAAAAAGTATTTGCAATTTTAGCATTGTTTCTCTCTGCCCAGCTAGTTATGGCGGGACCTGCTAATGACAATGATACTAAAAACAAAAAGGGAGACACAGAATTGACAGAAGCGCAGAAAGAACGTCTTGCAGAAATTGAAACCAGGGTGGAGGAGATCAAAGCTATGGATTTCAGCACCATGAGTAAAGAGGAAAAGAAGGACGTGCGGATGGAGCTTAAAGCTATGAAAGAGGAAGCCAAGCGCGCAGGTGGCGGGGTTTATATTTCTGTGGGTGCTATTATCATTATTTTATTGATTCTGATCTTGGTGACCTGATCACCTGTTATTGTCACACTAAAGGAAAGCTCACCATAGCTTTCCTTTTTTTATTTTTCGTGATTCTGAGCAAGGTGGTTTTTCACCTGACAGCCCCTTAGAAATACGACAATTAAGGGAATGATCCATAAAATCTCATTGAAAATCAACTGAAAAGCAGTTCGCTTATTCCAACCTAATTCTGGTATAAATTCCAATCCAAACCAGATTGCTGAAATTATTTTTCCCGTAATGCCTGCAATAATCAGATAAACCCAGCTGATAGGATAGAAGGCACTAAAAAAAATCAACAAGCCTACGGCTATTCCAAAACCCCCATAATAAGAAACAGGCAAGTTGGTATCGATTAAACTTCCATTTGCCAACCACTCTAAAAGTGACCCTCCAATTAGGCTGTAGAGTGCAGACCAAGAAAAAGAGTACATGCCGGCAAGCAGGAGAATTCCCCGAAAATGCATGGGGAATACAGGAAAGGGAGGTGTTTGATCCATAGGTTGATTATCTTGGGTAAATCCAAATGCAGACGGCAATAGGGAGTTACATTATTACAAAACTATTCAATGGGATCAAAAAACATAGTTTCATCAAGGGCTTTTATGCTGCTCGGCGCTGCATCCTGCATGCTGCTCGGCTTTACACTGGGTCGTAATACGGGCGAGATCACGCCTATTTCCATCGAAGGGGCGTCTGAGATCTTCGGCTTGTCTTTTACACCAGCAGAAAAAGACAGTATGGTTGGCTCGTTAACGAACCAGCGAAGCAGATATGAGTCACTACGGGAAATAGCACTGGATAATTCCGTTGCACCCTCACTGGTATTCAATCCTCTGCCTACAGGATTTCAGCCTGATCAAATCCAAAAGCCTCTGGATTGGGGCTTGGTTAAGGAAATCCACCTTCCTGAAAAGGATTCTGATATTGCATTTCTGCCTGTGCATGAGCTGGCAGTATTGATCAAAACCAAGAAACTGACGAGTGAGCGGCTGACAGAAATCTACCTAAACCGTATAAGAACTTACTCAGATACCCTACAATGCCTGATTACCTTGCTTGAAGATTCAGCGTTGGAAAAAGCAAGAGCGATGGATGCGGAGATCGCAGCAGGGAAATACCGGGGCCCTCTCCACGGTATTCCTTACGGAGTCAAAGATCTTTTGGCTGTGAAAGGCACCAAAACTACCTGGGGAGCGATGCCCTATAAGGATCAGCAGATCGATATGACTGCGACCGTAGTGAATAAGTTGAACGATGCAGGGGGCGTTTTGGTAGGGAAATTCACTTTGGGAGCCTTGGCCATGGGAGATGTATGGTATGCAGGTGTGACCAAAAATCCCTGGAATCTTGAGCAGGGGTCCAGTGGATCCTCTGCAGGATCAGCATCTGCTGTAAGCGCGGGGTTGGTTCCTTTTGCCATCGGAACTGAAACGCTGGGTTCCATAGTATCTCCTTCCACCAGAACTGGAGTCACGGGATTGAGACCCACATACGGCCGGGTGAGTAAGTACGGGGCCATGGCTTTGAGCTGGTCAATGGATAAAATTGGGCCCATTTCCAGATCAGCCTTAGATGACGGGATAATTTTATCGGTGATCAACGGTGCTGACGTTATGGATGCCAGCAGCATTCAGGCTGCTTTTAATTATTCGTCAAATAAGGATGTGAAAACGCTAAAGGTAGGTTACTTCAAGGAGTATTTCGAAGGAGCTGGTCCCGATATGCAAAACAACAGGGATGTCCTTGACTTGTTGAAAAACCAGGGATATGAGCTACATCCGGTGGAATTAAAAACAACTGTCAATCCCAGGGCAATCCAGATCATGCTTTCGGTAGAAGGTGCAGCAGCATTTGACGAACTGACAAGATCAGGCTGGGATGATCAACTGGTAGCCCAACACAAAAATGCGTGGCCAAATACCTTTCGTGCGGCAAGATTTATCCCTGCAGTCGAATATGTGCAGGCTGCCAGGCAAAGGACTATTCTGATCCGGGAAATGCATGAAATCATGAAGGACTATGATGTACTAGTGACGCCAAGTTTTGGAGGCGCGCAGCTTCAGATCACCAATCTTACTGGCCATCCTGCCCTTTGCCTACCTAATGGTTTCAACAAAAGTGGAAATCCCACCTCGATCACTTTGCTGGCAAATTTATTTGAGGAAGAAAAACTAGTGATGCTGGGGGATTTAATTCAGAAAAACAGCGATTGGCAGGCCAGGCGCCCTCCGATGTTTGATAAATAAACCAACAAAGGCAGGACCTGAAGGGGATCTCCAAACTTTCCTTTGTTGGTTTAGTACTGATGCTGAGCCTAGTGCTTTGAGGCTATCGTTCCTTTGATTTTCATATGGTTTTTCTCCAAAAACCAAATCTTCTGGGTAGTCTCAATGGAATAGTGGTCTATCCTATTGGAAGCACTATTCAGAAAGAGCTCAGCCAAAGTTATAGAAGTATAGAATAAGTTTTCTTCTGCTACCTTGATGGATACACTGCTTACTGCTTCATCAGCGTAAGTGATTCTGAGGTATTTCACTTTTGCCTTTGCTTTGGGGGAAAGCTCATGCGTAAGTGAAGTATCTGATGAGTTGGTCTCATAGGATTGAAGCAAGGAGGATTTGTTTATATCCGCTTCCGTGAATATGCCAAATTCTTCCTCCCAATCCTTTATGGAGTACACTACATTGGTCTCTTTTACTTCGTCTTGAACCTGGGATACCTTAATTACTTCCACGCTGTCAACTTCTTGGATTTTTTCTGAAATAAATCCTTTAAGGTCAAAATAAGGCTGTTTTTCAAGTGCATTTGTCGTTTCATCTACACAAGAAGAAAGCCCTATATTAATCAGAATGACAAAGGGGAAGAAAAAACTTTGGAGTGGCTTCATTCAGTCAAAAGGATATTCCCGGTCATATCAGCTGGCTTTTCCACGCCCATGAGCTTAAGAATTGTCGGAGCCAAGTCTCCCAATTTTCCATCCTTAATAGTAAGCCGGTCGTATTTGTCCACCATGATGCAAGGAACAAGGTTAGTAGTATGCGCAGTATTTGGAGTGCCATCTTCATTGATCATCATATCACTATTGCCATGATCGGCGATGACAATGATAGTATAATCATTAGCCAAAGCAGTTGTGATCACACTGTCTGCACAAGCATCTACTGCTTCACATGCCTTCACGGCGGCATCGAAGTCGCCTGTGTGACCCACCATGTCTGCATTGGCAAAATTAAGGCAAATGAAATCAGCGCTTTTCTTCTTCAGTTCACCGTTGATTTTAGAAGCGATTTCAAAAGCGCTCATTTCTGGCTTAAGATCGTAAGTTGCCACTTTCGGTGAAGGGCAAAGCAATCTGCTTTCTCCTTTGAATTCATCTTCCCTTCCACCCGAGAAGAAGAAGGTAACATGCGGATATTTCTCGGTTTCGGCTATACGGATCTGCTTTTTGTTTGCTCTTTCCAGCACTTCCCCAAGGGTATTATTGAGGTTGTCTTTTTCGAAAAGAACTTCCACTCCATTGAATGTAGCATCGTAATTCGTGAATGTGATGTAATCTACATTCAGTTTTTTCATATTGAAATCCTCGTAATCCCGCTGGGTAAGTGCCTGCGAAATCTCCCTGCCTCTATCCGTGCGGAAATTGAAGCAGATGACCAAATCACCATCTTCTATTGTCGCCAAAGGCTTATTATCAGCACCGGCATGGATGATCGGCCTGATAAATTCGTCGGTTACACCATTTTCATAAGATTTACGCATGGCGGCAATGATATCCTTGGACTTTTCGCCCTCACCTTTCACCATAGCGTCGTAGGCTAGCTTTACCCGTTCCCAGCGATTGTCCCGGTCCATGGCATAATATCTTCCGACCACGGAGGCGATCTGACCGGCAGAATGAGTCAAGTGTTCCTGAAGATCTTCCAAGTAGCCAATGCCTCCCTTTGGATCTGTATCCCTTCCGTCTGTGAATGCATGAATAAACACATTCTCCATACCGTTGAATTTTGCAGCATCGCAAAGTCCTTTTAAATGGGTAATATGTGCATGTACACCTCCATCAGAAAGCAATCCCATAAAGTGGGCTTTCTTGTTGGAAGCTTTGGCCTTTGCAAATGCTTTTACCAATACCGGATGAGAATTCAATTCCTTATTTTCTACCGCAAGATTGATTTTTACCAAATCCTGATAGACTACGCGACCGGCACCGATGTTCATGTGGCCAACTTCAGAATTGCCCATTTGACCTTCAGGCAAGCCGACTGCAAGACCTGAAGCCTCCAATTTAGCGTGTGGATATTTGGTGTAAAGGCTGTCAACAAAAGGCGTTTTTGCTTTGTCAATCGCAGAAACCGAAGGGTTGGTGGCTATTCCCCAGCCGTCCAAAATCATTAAAAGTACTTTCTTATCCATACCGCAAATATATTATAATTCAGAGCAAAGTTGCCTCGAAATCCCGATTAGACAAAACTTCATGGATGTGTAATTGGTAAACTTTAAAATGCAGAACACAATTCCTTTTTTGGAATAATATTTGCCTAGCATGCGCAATGACCTCAGTATTAAGTTTAATCGTTTCAATCTTCATAGTTGTCCAATCCCCTAAGGCGGAGATTCGCTCGTTGAATTCCATCGAGACGGTTATTTCTGCCATTGACAATGGATCCAGCAGTGAGCTGGCTAACTATTTTGATTCCAGTATTTCTTTAAATATTAACGGATTACAGGGAGATTATTCTAAAAACCAGGCAGAACTTGTATTGAAAGATTTTTTTAGAAAAAATCCACCTATGGGGTTCAGCCTTGTTTTCCGTAGTGAAAACAATCCTAGCTTAAGTTCCTATATCGGTGATTATCAGTCTGCTCAAGGGCTGTTCAAAGTTTTTATTAAAGTTTCTCAACAAGCGGCAGACTTTAAAATCTACAGTCTTGAATTTGTCAAAGGATAAGGCAATTTTTCTAAAAAATTAATTAAGCTCTTATGATTGCCTATTTTTGAGCATGAAACCATCCTATCTCACTGAAGAAGCCATTTCTTCCTTTATTGCTGCAGCATTTGTCGAAGATATCGGCCCGGGCGATTATTCATCACTTTCATCGATTCCTGATGGGAAGAGAGGCCAGGCCAAATTGATTATTAAGGACGATGGAATTATAGCCGGAGTAGAATTGGCAGTACGGATTTTTAAGACTTTCGACCCAAATCTTGAAGTAGAATTATTTGTCAAAGATGGGGATAAAGTGAAGTATGGGGATATTGGTCTGGTGGTTAAGGGTCTTTCTGCATCCATTCTCTCCTCAGAAAGACTGGTGCTGAACTGTATGCAGCGAATGAGCGGTATTGCTACATTGACTCATCGACTGACTGAGAAGATCCTTCATACCAAAGCCCGTCTCATGGATACGAGGAAAACTACACCAAATTTCCGGTTGATGGAAAAATGGGCCGTCCATATCGGAGGAGGGGTGAATCACCGTTTCGCGCTGTATGATATGGTGATGCTGAAAGACAACCATGTAGACTTTGCCGGAGGCATACGCCAGGCTATTGAAGCGTGTAAAAGCTATTTGAATCAAAATAATCTTGATCTCAAAATCGAAGTGGAAACCAGAACGCTGGATGAAGTGGCTGAGGTAATTGAAGTCGGCGGAGTTGATTTTATCATGCTGGACAATATGGATTATACCACTATGCGAAAAGCTGTGGAAATGGTAGGCGACAACTATAAGACCGAAGCCTCTGGAGGGATCACAGAAGAGACCTTGGTTCCCGTGGCAGAATGCGGGATTGATTTTATTTCAATGGGAGTGCTTACGCATTCTGTTAGTAGCCTAGATATTAGTTTGAAAGCATTCTGAGTCTGCTGCCAGTGTGACGTTTCCCCTTAATCAGTGTCTAAATAATAGATTAACCAAAACCAACTATGAAATATTTAATTTATGTAATTGCCGCTTTCATGCTAGCTAGTTGTAGCTCTGATTCATTTCCAACTAATAAGTGGTATGGAAAGCACTTGACTGTCGTAGAAATGACAGGAACTCCCGTACAGACTTCTGGGTCCACGAGTGATGCGCACTTGATATTCAATTCAGAAAACGGTGTCATTAATGGCAGTGGAGGTTGTAATAGAATCTTTGGTCAGTATGCTTTGGATAGGAAAAACGCTATCCGGTTTTCAGAAATCGGAGCCACAAAAATGGCCTGTCAGAATATGGATTTTGAAAACAGGTTTCTTGATTTGCTGGACCAAGTGAGGTATTATGAATTTAAAGATAACATGATGCTGTTGAAAAACGGGAGTAAAGATGTTATCCTAAAGCTGCAGTAAAACTTAAAACCAGTTTTTCCTACGAAAGAATAACAGCATTCCAATTGCAGCAAGACCCATACCACCTATTACATAGAAATAGCCATACTTCCAGTGTAATTCGGGCATGTTGTCAAAGTTCATCCCATATACACCTGCCACAAAACTCAGGGGAATAAAGATGGTGGAGATGATCGTAAGCACCTTCATGATGTTATTCATACGGTTGGAGAGACTGTTCATATAGAGGTCCAGTACACCCGAAGACATATCGCGGAAGACTTCCATGGTCTCGATGACCTGAATGGTGTTTTCGTAAAGATCGCGGATGAAAGGCCTTGTCTCTGTACTTATCTTATCATCTGCGTATTTGTCAAAAGAGCCTATTACTTCCCGAAGCGGATAGACCGTTCTTCTCAAATCCATCATCTCACGTCTTTGACTGTAAAGCGCATTGAGTGTTTCATTGCCAGGGGCAGTCATGGCTTGTGATTCCAGATTTTCGATCCGCTCACCCACATTTTCCATTACGATAAAATAGTTGTCAATCACCGCATCGAGTAGGGCATAAAGCAAATAATCAGCCTTTCTCTGTCGTATTGCCCGTTTTGGATCCGCTAATCGGCTACGTACAAAATCAAATACATCCCCCTTTTTCTCCTGAAAAGTCAGCAGAATTCCATCTTTGAGTACAAAGCTGATCTGCTCATCATCTATAGGAGCTTCCGGAGAGGCGCATTGAATCATCTTCATCGCCGCAAAGAGATAGTCCTCAAATGCCTCCATTTTCGGACGTTGGTCTACGCTTAGAATATCCTCAAGAGTAAGTTTGTGGATACCGAAAAGCAATCCGATCTGCTCAAGTAACTCTACATCATGAAGGCCTATGATGTCTATCCAAAGCACCTTTTTTTTCAGTTTCAAATGCTCTTCCAACTGACCGAGATGAATAGACTCCTCGTAGAGATCAATTTCATCATAGGCGATGAGGTTGATTAAAACTTTTTCAAGTTTTTTATCTCCCGTAAAGACCAAAGCTCCAGGAGGCAAGCCGATTTTATGTGTCTTTGCCTTTTTCTTCTTTTTGGGTTTGAAGAGCTTCTGTACAGATTTTAAATTAGGTGCTTGCGGGCTCATAAGATCTCGGCTTTGATTATTTCGACTTGATAAAGTCGATATTTCTTTTCAGTCCAGCAAGTTTAGTGCGCTTTACTGCCGATTTTTTGAAAACCTTCCGAAAAGTTTCCTCGGTGATTTCATGCCAATCTGTTTTTGATAATTCCTGCAGTTCTTCATTGGGTGAAAACCGAGGTTCATGATTTGGTTCGGAAAAGCGGTTCCAGGGACAAACATCCTGGCATATATCACAGCCAAAAGCCCAATTTTCCATTTTCCCTTGGAATTCGGTGGGAATGGCATCTTTCAGCTCGATGGTCAGGTAGGAAATACATCGGGAACCATCAACTACACCGTTATCTACAATGGCATCTGTGGGACAGGCATCGATGCAGGCGGTGCAAGTGCCGCAGTAATCTTTGGCAAGAGGAGTATCTGGTGCTACTTCCAGATCGATGATGAGTTCGGCCAGAAAAAAGAAACTTCCCATTTGCCTATTGAGTAAGAGACTGTTCTTCCCTAGCCAACCCAAGCCGGCTTTCTGTGCCCATTGCCGCTCCATGACCGGAGCAGAATCCACAAATCCACGACCGCTGATTTCACCGATTTCTTCTCTGAGGATTTCCAAAAATTCACTGAGCTTGTCACGGATCACAAAGTGATAATCCTCCCCATAGGCGTATTTGGCAAGTTTTATATCCGATTTTCCAGTAGAAAGTTTCTCCTTTGGATAGTAATTATAGACCAATGAAACCACCGTTTTGGCACCTTCCACGAGTTTGGTTGGATCGAGGCGTTTGTCAAAATGATTGGCCAGGTAGCCCATTTGGCCCTTATAATTCCGGTTAAGCCAGTCCTCCAATCTCGGTGCTTCCTCCTCCAAAAATCCCGCTTTCGCTATGCCGCAAAAGTCAAACCCCAGCCTCTTGGCTGTAGATTTGATAATGGAGGCATTTTTCTCTGAGGTAGTCATAGGGCAAAGATAGGGGAGTTAAGTTTTAAGGAAGAATCATAGGTCTATTTGGAACTTTTCCCACACATTACACGTATATTTAATTTAAATACGTGTAACCATGAAAACCAAACTCACGCTCACTGTAGAAAAAGAAATTGTAGAGGAGGCCAAACTTAAAGCAGCCAGCAGAGGTATTTCACTTTCAAGAATGTTTGAAGAGATTTTTAAAAAGGAGATTCCGCATGTCGAGAAAACTCCAGAACAGCTTGCTGCAGCTAGATTTTTGGAGAGATTAAAAAGAGAGACTCCAATCAAATCCCTTAAGAAGACAGACAAAGAATTAATCCGCGAACACCGGGATAAAAAGTATGTATAGGATATTTTTGGATACAAATGTTGCACTCGATTTGGTAGCGAATCGGGAACCATTTATTGAAGATTCTAAGCCATTTCTTTCTCTGGTAGCAGATGGGGAAGCTCAGCTTTTTATTTCTGAAGTTTCTTTAGGTCTGCTGATTTACATGTCCTTTGACCGGTACAAGCTATTAGATGCCAAAGAAAAACTGATTCAGTTTATTGGTTTTTGTGGGGTGGTTTCGGGAGGAAAAGAAGCATTTTTAAATTCCATGGATTCAGATTTCAAGGACAAAGAGGATGGGCTTCAATATTTTACCGCTATCATCAATAAAATGGATTTTTTTGTAACACGGGATAAAAAAGATTTTAAATATGCAGATGGAGATGTCCCTGTTCTCTCTTCAAAGGAATTTTTTGCCAGCTGATTTATAATTGGTTTAGCTCCGGTGTATCCTGATGCCATCTCTGCTCAAAAGTTTCCTTGACCACCACATCTGCAGTGAGTACAGACCAAACCATCCAGCAGATCAAAATCGGGCTAGAAAGAAACAGTGTCCAAATCAGAAACATAGCTAAATTGAACTGGATAGATGTTACGAATAGGATGAGGATGCCCGGGACAAGCCCCACTGCAGCCAGATAGTTTTTCGTCTGTTTATAAGTTGTCTTTTAAGGGCCATAATGGAACCTCGCATGCATTATAATCATCCCAGTGTGTGATGCTTTCGTCATGCTCGATTTCATCTTTTTTGGGTTTTTGCTCCGTTAATTAAACTCCAATAGCTATCTGAGTGTTATGGGATTTGTCGGAGATTTTCAAAATAGGTTTTTATTCAGTTTCAATTGTTTCCGGCTTATTATGATTTAGCATGAGACTAGTTGGTAGATGTAAAACCAGTCTTGTATCTTCAATCTTGCTACTAAAATCTAACAATGAAAGGATTTCGATTTACTCAGTTCGTGCCCACTCAGGATCCTGAGAAGAACACGTTTGAGAATCTGCTGAATATATTTTTGCAACTCATCACCATGACCGGCGGTGATGTAGCGGAGGCTTTGAGTTGGCTTACCAACTTGGACAATCGCTATGGCATGACCAATCCGAAGTATGGTATCGGAGACTTTATAGAAGATCTGAAAAGCAAAGGCTATCTGACCGAGGAAAATCAAAAAGGCGAATTTAAGATTACTGGAAAAGCTGAGCAGACGATTCGAAAATCAGCTTTGGAAGAGATTTTTGGCAAACTCAAACGTGGCAAATCAGGACAGCATAAAACCACACATTCCGGTCAGGGGGAAGAAAGGGGGACAGACCGAAGAGCTTATGAATTCGGGGATAACCTAGATCAGATCGCTTTGACAGATTCCCTGCGAAATGCGCAGGCTAACCACGGTTTTTCTGGGGATTATTTACTGACCGAAGATGATTTGGAAGTAGTGGAAAATGAATTTCGCTCCCAAACTTCCACCGTCTTGATGATCGACATTTCCCATTCCATGATTCTTTATGGAGAAGATAGGATTACCCCTGCCAAGAAAGTGGCGATGGCTTTGGCAGAATTGATCAAAACTCGCTATCCAAAAGATACCCTTGATATCATTGTCTTCGGAAATGATGCCTGGCAGATTGAAATCAAGGATTTACCTTACCTTCAGGTGGGACCCTATCACACCAATACGGTAGCCGGATTGGAACTGGCGATGGATTTACTGCGAAGAAGAAAGAACCCGAACAAGCAAATTTTCATGATCACCGATGGCAAGCCGACCTGCTTGAAAGTAGGAATCAAATACTATAAGAATGCTTTTGGGATTGACAGCAAAATCCTCAGCGAAACACTGAAACTCGCTGCCCAATGCAGAAAACTGAAAATTCCGGTGACGACTTTTATGATAGCCTCGGATCCTTACCTGAAGGAATTTGTAAAAGAATTCACAAAAGTGAACAACGGAAATGCCTATTACAGTAGCCTGAAGGGGCTCGGCGACCTGATTTTTGAAGATTATAGACGAAATAGAACGAAACGCTTTTAAGCAATATGGACTACCAAAAACTGACACCAAAAGAACTCACACAAATAAAAACCCTTGGTCAGCTTAAAGCTGCCGGCTACCAACCCAAATCCATCAAAGAAGAACTTCGTGACAACTTGATCTCAAAGATCAAGCGAAAGGAAAATGTCTTTGAAGGAATCTGGGGATATGAGGATACGGTGATTCCTGATATTGAGCGGGCGATTCTTTCCCGGCACAATATCAATTTGCTGGGTCTGCGAGGTCAGGCAAAAACCAGGATCGCCAGAATGATGACACAACTTCTCGATGAGTATGTTCCTGTGGTTTTTGGTTCAGAGCTGAATGATGACCCGCTGGCTCCTTTGAGCACTTATGCGAAAGATAAAATTGAGGAAAAAGGGGATGATACCCCCATCATCTGGTGGCATAGAAAGGATCGTTACACGGAAAAATTGGCCACGCCGGATGTGTCTGTGGCGGATTTGATCGGCGATGTAGATCCAATCAAAGCGGCTACAATGAAGCTGAGTTATAATGATGAGCGGGTAATTCATTATGGGCTGGTTCCCAGATCGCATCGCTCCATTTTCGTGATCAATGAATTACCGGATTTGCAGGCGAGGATTCAGGTGGCATTATTCAATATTCTGCAGGAAGGCGATATCCAAATCCGGGGATTCAAATTGAGATTGCCATTGGATATACAGTTTGTCTTTACGGCAAACCCTGAGGATTACACCAATCGCGGCAGTATTGTCACGCCCCTGAAAGACCGGATTGAAAGCCAGATCATCACGCACTATCCCAAATCCATTGAAATTGGAAGAAGGATTACTGCGCAGGAGGCAAATCTCAAAGGAAAGCCTGTAAAGGAAATTTACGTGCCTGAATTGATGAAGGACCTGATCGAGCAGATTGCCATCGAAGCCAGAGGATCGGAATATGTGGATGAAAAAAGTGGAGTTTCTGCCAGATTGACGATCTCTGCTTACGAAAACTTGATTTCTGCAGCTGAGCGTAGAATGTATATGAATGGAGAAAGCAATACCATCGTCCGTATTGCCGATTTGATAGGCGTGATTCCAGCCATTACAGGGAAAGTAGAACTTGTCTATGAAGGCGAGCAAGAAGGTGCAGGATTGGTTGCATACAATTTAATTGGAAAAGCGATTCGTACACAATTTGTGAATTATTTCCCTTCGCCTGAACAGAAGAGAAAGGAAAGGCAAGGAAACCCCTATGTATTGCCATTGGCTTGGTTTGGAGAAGGTAATGAGTTGGATATTTTAGCTTCTCAGGGAGATAAAGACTACAAATCTGCACTTCATTCCGTTCCGGGATTGGAAGAAGTAGTGACTCAATTGGTGAAAGATTTGCCTGAAAAGGAAAAGGAATTCTTTATGGAATTTGCGCTTCATGGGCTGGCAGAATTCTCCCAGCTCAGCAAAAAAGTGTTGGATACAGGTTTGAAGTTTAAGGATTTGTTCAGTTCCATGTTTGATATGGGGCCGGGTGATGGAGATGATTTCGAGGAGGACGATGTGTGATTCAAACCAAGGCGCGGATATTCACTGAATTTTAGGGTTCGGGTATTTGCGGAAATATCAGCGATAACCAGCGGGAAATTTGGAATCCGATAATTCCCGCTGGTCAGCTAGTTTAAATGCACCAAAATCAACCCAATCAACGCCGGAAGTCCCTGAACCCAGAAGATTTTTTTACTTGCAGTAAGGGCTCCAAAGATTCCCGCTACTAACACGCAACTCAGGAAGAAAACAGCAACATAGAAGGACCACCTCGGATCTTCAATCAGCAGTGACCAGATCAACCCAGCTACTAAGAACCCATTGTACAGGCCTTGATTGGCAGCCAAACCTTTGGTTTTGGGAAATAATTCAGCGGGTAATTGTTTGAAAGTTTTTCTGCCGATAGTTTCCCAGGCAAACATTTCGAAATAGAGAAAATAAAGATGGAGAGCGGCAATAGCACCAATCAGAATATCGGCAAGTAGTTCCATAAGATGAAATTTTCTCAATAAGATAAGCAATAGTATCCAGTGTACTGTCACAGTGTCCAGAACATAAAGACTAAACGCACTCAACGACTAATTTATCCAGTGGCTTTAATCTACTACTGGGACAGATCACTCCAAGCTGATCACTATCTTTGTCTCATGCCTGAAACTAATCTTCCTATCGATTTCGAGTCTCAGATGCTCGAACTACTCGGTCAAGCCGAATTTGAGCAATTTAAAGAAGCAATCAACACCCCTTCACACACTTCCATCAGATTAAATTCTGCTAAATTTTTTTTGCTTACTTGGGCTAATACACCCATCTCTTGGTCTTCAACTGGATTTTTTCTCGAAGAAAGGCCCTCTTTCACACTTGATCCAGCAATTCATGCCGGAGCTTATTATGTGCAGGAAGCATCCTCGATTTTTATCGAACATATCCTTCATTCCTTGAATATTCCTAAGGGGATATATCTGGATTTGGCAGCCGCACCTGGTGGAAAATCTACCTTGCTTTCATCCTATTTAGGAAATGAAGGAATGTTGGTTGCCAATGAAGTCATTCAGTCAAGAGCTCAGATTCTGAAGGAGAATATAATTAAATGGGGACTGGGGAATGCGATTGTGACCAATAATGATCCTGAGCATTTCGGACCGTTGGAAGGATTTTTTGATTTGGTTGTGGTGGATGCCCCCTGCTCCGGTGAGGGAATGTTCCGCAAGGATCCCCAGGCACGTGAGGAATGGTCGATTGACAATGTACAGCTTTGCTCCGCCCGCCAAAAACGCATAATGGATCAAGCTGGTGCTTTGGTGAAAGCAGATGGATATTTGGTGTACAGTACCTGCACTTTCAATGAGCAGGAAAATGAAGAAATGATCCGGTTTCTAACAGAAGAATTTTCATACGAGCCCGTACGAATTCCGCTCGAGAGCACTTGGAATATCCGGGAAACATCCGTGGAAACTGAAGGCAAAACTTTTTATGGATACCGCTTTTTCCCTCATCTGGTGAAAGGAGAAGGGTTTTTTATCACGGTTATGAAGCGATCATCAGAAGCCTACATTCAAGAACCAAAGCGAATAAAGGACTTCAAACACCCTTACTTGAAGGAAGTCTGGAATAGAGAATCCTCCGATCTGGATGATGAATTGAGATTTGATGGCAGCGGAAAATACTACACGCTGAATGATTCCTATTTTAGAATTTCGAAGGACTGGAACCTTCATTTTCAGAAGATTTCCCAGCATTTGAGTTTGAAGTATTTTGGAGTGGAGATAGGCAAAAAACAGAAAAGGGACTGGATTCCTACGCACGAGTGGGCATTGTCGATTTTGCCTAAACATGGTTTTCCTTCCCATGAACTCTCGGAAACTGAAGCCATTGAATTCCTGCGGAAAAATGATTTCGAAATTTCTGGTCTTCCCATCGGATGGGTGTTGATAACTTTCAAAAACCTTCCCTTGGGTTGGGTCAAAAATCTCGGAAACCGTGTGAATAACTATTACCCAAAGGAGTGGAGGATTAGGATGTGATTGTATAGAAGGTATCGGGCATCTAACACTGAACTTCCGGTTAACTAAATGTAATTGCCATATTTTTGTTTTTCTGCTAATAAAGAGACTGACGGATACATTTTGTGGTATTTTGAAACTTTGACTGCCCTACTTTGATTTAAATCCTGGGAATTTGTTCTGCCTGTTAAAAAAGTTCTTTTACATAGTATCCAGGTTTCTGATAGATGCCTGCAATGATTGGCTGTTCACTACTTTTAACCAGAGAAAGCCCTCCTCTTTTTTCAGATCAGTTAAAGTCCTTGCGCTGTCATACTAGTTACGTTTTTTTTTCATTCAGATACTTCTCTTTTCGTTTATTTAAGAACCTGTTGAAAGCAAAGCTACAATGCCCGGAGTGTTTGCCCAACAAAGATGCTTGTTCCTTTGTCAGGTAGATCATGACCTTGTATGACCTGTGTGTCGACTTCATGCTGCATCGTATTCTATCTTATTCTCTAGCTTATATCCATGGTTAAAACAAGGATCCACTCTTCAATTAGGGTTGTTACATCCTGTACTTTACACCGGGATTTGCCCTGAGGCGATGGATTCTTTGCCCAATAGGCGAATTATCACAGAAAACTATCCGTCAACATATCCTTTCATAAGGTAAGTTAGCATTGTACCTTACATCCCATCCACACTAAAACGATGAAGGGGTTTTATGGCACATAATATAAAATTCACTACTTTCACCGCTGAAATAGTTCTTAACTTTATTTCTTAATCAACCGGAAGAGGTTTTACTTAGCTGTAGATTAATAGGGAATCGTGTGAAAATCACGAACTGTCGCGCAACTGTAAGTAGCATACCAAAGACGATCATCCTCGCATGTCCACTGTAGCCAACACCAATGGTGACGGGAAGGACGGTGAAAGTCGCTACAAGTCAGGAGACCTGCCTATTCCGTTTTGACGTTGCTTCCGCGAAATGAGGCCTTTTAGTCAAGTTTGATACGTTTTCTTATATCCTGTTTATCTGTGTCTTGCGGCCCGGACCTGACTTGCTATGTGCGTATTTCTCTTTTCCGATTGCCAGTTCGCATGCATTGTGAAATCTAGCCAAAGAGCTTTTAACTAATTATTCATCATTAACAGTTAAAAGAGATGCAAACGCATAATCTTGGCTATCCGCGAATTGGTAGCCGCCGAGAACTCAAAAAAGCCTGTGAACAGTATTGGGCTGGCAAAATCGCACTTTCTGAGCTCCTCACTGAAGGAGAAAAGATCCGTCAAGCGAACTGGAACCTTCAGAGAGAAGCGGGAATTGATTTAATCCCTTCCAATGATTTCTCATTCTATGATCAAGTCTTGGATATGTCCCTGATGGTCGGTGCAATTCCGGAGCGCTATCATGAGGTAATTTTGCAGAAAGGTGGAAACGAACTAGACCTGTATTTTGCCATGGCTCGGGGCTATCAGCAAAATGGTCTGGACATCACCGCTATGGAGATGACCAAGTGGTTTGATACCAATTACCATTACATTGTTCCCGAGTTTACCAAAAACCAGCAGTTTAAACTGTTCTCCACCAAAGTCATCAAGGAATTTTCTGAAGCAAAGCAGCTTGGGGTTTTGACCAAGCCAGTCCTGATCGGCCCGGTTTCCTATCTGCTTTTGGGCAAAGAGAAAGAGGAAGGCTTTGAGCGGATTGATCTGCTCAAAAACCTGCTTCCGGTTTACTTGGAACTTGTGAAAAAGCTTGATGCCCTTCACGTAGAATATGTGCAGTTTGACGAGCCATTCTTGGCTATGGATCTTACAGAAAAGGAGAAAAAGGGCTTTACCTATGCCTATGAGGAGATAAAAAAGGCTTATCCTTCTCTTAAAATTATCCTTGCCAATTATTTCGACTGCTTTGGAGAAAATCTTGAAACCGCACTTTCCCTTCCTGTTCACACCCTACACTTGGATTTGGTACGATGCCCGTCCCAATTGGATGATATCTTGGATTCGGGGAAATTGAAGGCCAATGTGAAGCTTTCTCTGGGAATAATTGACGGTAGAAACATCTGGAAAAATGACTTTCAACAGTCCCTTTCCCTGATTAATAAAGCGGTAGACTGTATCGGTGTTGAGCGTATTTGGATAGCGCCTTCCTGCTCACTGGTCCATTCACCCTGTGATTTGGATCTGGAAGAAAATACCGAATCCCTTCCTGTAGAAGTGAAGCAATGGTTGGCTTTTGCAAAGCAGAAAATTGCGGAGGTTGTGACCTTGAAAAAGCTGGTGGAAAATAATGAAGATTTAGAGGTTTTGGAAGCTTTTTCACAAAATGTGGTTGCAGGCGCCAGCAGAAAATCTTCTACACTTATCCACAATGAGCAAGTGAAAAACCGGGTAAATGCTATCAAAACCGGTGATGACCAGCGGAAAAGTGGGTTCTCCATCCGCCAATCCAGGCAAAAGGAGTCATTAAGCCTCCCACTTTTCCCCACAACCACCATTGGTTCATTCCCACAGACCACAGAAGTACGATCCTGGAGAGCTAGATTTAAAAAAGGCGATTTGGCCAGGGAGGCCTACGAGAAATTACTGGAGGAAGAAACCAGAGATTCAATCATTTGGCAGGAGAAAATTGGGATGGACGTGCTCGTGCACGGGGAGTTTGAGCGTAATGATATGGTCGAGTATTTTGGCGAGCAATTGGCAGGATTTGCTTTTACCAAGTTTGGATGGGTACAGAGCTATGGCAGTAGATGTGTGAAGCCACCGATTATTTATGGAGATGTATACAGACCGGAGCCGATGACGGTGCGTTGGTCAGCTTTTGCGCAGTCGCTTACCGACAAACCCGTTAAAGGAATGCTAACAGGGCCGGTGACGATCTTGCAGTGGAGTTTTGTGCGCAATGACCAGCCCAGGTCTCAGACTTGTACCCAGATTGCTTTGGCTATCCGGGATGAAGTGGTGGATTTGGAGAAGGCTGGAATAGGAGTGATCCAGATCGATGAACCTGCAATCAGAGAAGGACTTCCGCTTCGCAAAGCCGACTGGCAGGCTTATTTGGAATGGGCGGTCCGTGCATTTAGGATATCCGCAAGCGGGGTGAAAGACGAAACGCAGATCCACACACACATGTGTTATTCAGAGTTTAATGATATCATACAGCATATCGCCGACATGGATGCGGATGTGATTACTATAGAATGCTCCAGATCCCAAATGGAGCTGCTGGATGCTTTTGCAGAATTTAATTATCCAAATGAAATCGGCCCGGGGGTATATGATATTCACTCACCAAGGGTGCCGTCTAAATCCGAAATGATCGCATTAATGGAGAAAGCGAAAGCAGTAATCCCAGCAGCGAATTTATGGGTAAATCCTGATTGTGGATTGAAGACCCGCCATTGGGAAGAAACCAGGAAAGCGCTGATCGAAATGGTGTCTGCTGCGAAGAAACTGCGTGAAGCGGTGACTGAGCCTGTGGGCTAAGAATCATTTGCCCGGTGGTGGAAGTATCCACCGGGCGATTTTTCTAAATTAGTATAACCGCATTGAGCACCGAGGTCTTCAGAGGAGAACGCAGATTAAGCAACTTTCTTTTTACAATTCAGCTTACTTTTTTAAATCTTCTTGGATGATAAATTTCCCATTTTGGCGTCCTCTGATCGCGGTTTCAGTTTTCCAAAAAGTCTTGGCTTTACTTCTTCCAGACCCAAAAAGCTTTCGTTTTTGATATCATTGTTCCTCTTCAATTGCCTTTAAAAAATGAATTCTCTCTTGGTAGTCAGGATTCGATTTTCATAGCCGTTTGATTTGGATCTTACTAATTTAAAGTAAAAGGAACATAGATTATTTTCAAAATTGGCATTTAGGCTACTTCGGTTGGTCTTCCAGCTTATGAATTAAATCTCCTCAATTACACTTTCACCTTTTGATCGATCACCTGAAGTCCATTCCCAAGTTTCATGGAGGCGGATTTTACCGTTCTCCAGGATTTCAGGAATGGAATGGCAGATTCCAGTCATCAATTCCCCGGCTGAATTCACTTGATGATAGCGCATGTTGATGTTTCCTGACTGATCCACCAAACCGATCAAATGGCCTTTGATAATTTTTCCACCAGCGTACTCTGCAGTTAGAATATTGGCTTCTTGGTAGTAGTGGAATATAGTCTCAGCTGATGTTTCTCCGTTTTCAGAATTTTGCACAGCCCTGAAAGCTCGGTTATTGTAGTTGATCAGTATCGATTCATCAGGTTTTATCATAAGTTCAGGCAGTTGTTTTTACTAAAATTAAGTCCTTTTGTGGAAAAATATGGCTTTTCAATTAATCCTTCCCAGTATCTTGTGGCTTCAAATCCCAAATTTTGCTTTATCTATGAGGTCTATACTTGTTATTTTCTGCTTTGTCTTCTCTCTCAGTACCCAGGCCCAAATGTTTCCTCACGGAGAGGAATTTACCAGGCAGGATACGCTTCGGGGTACAATTACGCCCGAGCGTGTATGGTGGGATCTGCAGCATTATCATTTGGAAGTAAAAGTAGATCCGGCGACGAAGTCACTTTCGGGGAAAAACACCGTAAGATACAAAGTGCTGGAAGCTGCGAAGCGTATGCAAATTGACTTGCAGGCCCCCATGCAGCTCACCAAAGCTGAGCAAGGAGGAGTGGAACTGGAAATCGAGCACGAGGGAAATGCCCATTTTATCACCCTGAAAGCATCGCAAAATGTGGGAGAAGAAAAAGAAGTTGTGTTGACTTTTGCAGGAAAACCGGTGGAGGCGATCCGTCCTCCTTGGGATGGGGGACTGACCTGGCAGAAGGACAGCAATGGATTGCCTTTTATTGCAAATGCCAATCAGGGAATTGGTGCGAGCATCTGGTGGCCAAATAAAGACCATGGCTACGACGAGCCGGATCAGGGTGTTCTAATGAGCGTAACAGTTCCGGAAAACTTAATGGATGTATCCAACGGCCGTCTGATTGGTACTGATCATGATAAAGAAGCAAAGACCAAAACCTATCACTGGGAAGTGAAAAATCCTATCAATAATTATGGGATTAATATCAACATAGGTGATTATGTGCACTTTGGTGAAAAATATGCAGGAGAGAAAGGCGAACTGGACATGGACTATTATGTGCTTCGCGAGAACTTGAAAAAAGCCAGGAAACAATTTGAAGATGCTCCAAAAATGATGAAAGCATTTGAGCATTGGTTTGGGCCGTATCCTTTCTATGAAGACAGCTACAAGCTAGTCGAAGTCCCTTATTTGGGGATGGAACACCAGAGCTCAGTGACTTATGGAAATGAATACGAGAATGGCTATCTGGGGCGTGACCTGAGCGGTACGGGGTGGGGACTGAAATTTGATTTTATCATCATCCACGAGTCTGGACATGAGTGGTTTGCCAATAACATCACCTATCGGGATGTAGCCGATATGTGGATTCATGAGAGTTTCACTGCCTATTCGGAAAATCTGTTCCTGGATTACTTCTATGGAAAGGAAGCGAGCAAAGAATATGTGTTGGGGACCAGGATGGCGATCAACAATGACATTCCGATCATTGGCAGGTATAATGTAAACTCAGAGGGATCTGGTGATATGTATTACAAAGGCGCCAATATGTTACACACACTTCGTCAGCTAGTGAATGACGATGAAAAGTGGAGAACAATTTTACGGGGTTTAAATACTGAGTTTTATCATAAAACTGTTTCCACCCGCCAGATCGAAAATTACATCAGCCAGAATGTAGGAATCAACCTGACTCCTGTATTTGATCAATACCTGAGAGATATTCGAATTCCGATTTTCAGTTATAATTTGGTGGCGGGGAAGCTTAATTACCGCTGGGAAAATGTGGTCGATGGGTTTGAGATGCCCGTAAAAATCTTTGTTGATGAAAAGGAGATGCACCTAAATCCTACACAGCAATGGCAATCCGTAGATATGCCACAGAAGAATGTCAAAATCCAGGTGGATGAAAATTACTACGTGGGAACAATGAATATCTCGGGGAATTGACCAAAAACGGGGAATGCAATACGCTGCATTCCCCGTTTTTTTGAGTAGTAGGAGACTTTCTCAGCGATGTTTACTTTATAACCTTATATATTTTTCCCTCGGTTTTACTCATTATATAAATATTTTCCTCTGCATCTTGTCCGAATTTGAGATCGACTCTCTTTCCTCCACATAGCTCAAGAAGGCTTATTTCTTTGCCTTCAAAAATAACCCCCCAGCTTTTTACACCAGAATTTAGATCAGCTAAGTCTGCGAAAAACAGTCTGCCTGAAAGAATATCACCAAAGATAAATTTTCCTTCCAGTGGACCATAAGGCATTATATATCCTGCAAATATCGCTGCGAGTTCATCATGGTCAAGCTGGATGACTGGATAGGTCACACCAAATCTTTCATCATTTTCCTGCAACTCAAAGATTTCATTAAACTTGCCATAAGGATTGATAATAAATCTGCCCTCTCTGATCGGCCAGCCATAAAACTTACCTTTCTCTATCCTATTAAGTTCTTCTATGCTATGTTGCCCGATATCTGTGGCAAACATATCTCCATCATTATCCCAAAAAATCCTGTTGGGATTGCGAAAACCATAGGCATAAACCTCACCTGCTTTTTCAGGATTCCCGGCAAAAGGGTTGGTCGCCGGTATTCCGTAATTGCCATTTGGACTATTGTTTCCCAAAGGATCGATTCGCAGAATGCTGCTATAAATTTCACGGCCTTTAGTATCAGAAAGATGCGCGAATCCCTGCTCTGTTAGCCCTCCATCGCCGAAGCCAATATATAGAAGGCCATAATCTTCATCACCTTTCTTGGCGTGCGGATTAAAGGTGATTTCTTGCATGCCATGAGCTTGGGAGGGGATATCCACTCTAAGAATTTCCCGATTTTCGCCTTTGAATTTCACAGCATTGGGATCTTCGGCTTTCCACTCAGTCAATATCCATTGCATAAAATGACGGATACTGTCCGGATAGCTATAATCCGCTTTTTGCGTACCGCCAGGTTCTGTATGGGCAGTGTATACTAGCCCGTTGTCTTTGAATTCTGGGTGAAAAGTGAAGCTGGCCATACCTGTTGCCCAGCCCGGACTACTAACTAAGTCTGGTTTCAACGTATTAATAGGCAAATATAAGTTTGGCTTCTTATCTACGAGTTCATAAAGCCCTATCCGTTGATCATTGATAAAAAGACGCTTTGTTCCTGGAATGGCTTGCATTTTGGTCATTTTGGCCAAGGGATGAATGGTATCGGAGGCGGGTAGCTGGGAGAATAATTCCAGCTCAATACGAATTCCAGAGTCGGGAACCGTATCAGGAATAGGATCTTCTATCCCTGCCTTCGGTAACGTGTCCGGCAGGTGTTGGTAAGTATGTAGATAGGCCATCAAGGCATCCAATTCTTCTTCAGAAAACCCAGCGAAGGGAGGCATATGGGCTTTGTACTTTTCTACCAGCCTGAGCGCCCGTGGATCTCCTGAAGCGATTATTTTGGAAGGATCCTTGATGAAATTTTTGACCCACGCAGTTTCTACGTTATGGGTCACTCCGCTCAGGTTAGGGCCAATTCCATTTTGCTGGAAGCTGTGACATGTGCTGCAGTTATTTTCAAAGAGTAACTTTCCTGCCTGTATCTGTTCTGAATCAGAACTTATCTCACTTCCAAATTCTTTTTTTTGTGAGCAGGAGAATTGCGCTAGAGCGGTAATCAAAAAAAGGAATATCAAATTTTTCATTGATGCTAATTAATAGTTTTACTCGATGGCACCAAACAAATTGATATATTTGGTTTACCTGTCCTGCATCGTCTTTTTTGCGGGAAACTTTTTAAAAAAGTTAAATTTGCTTTGGAATTACCTAAGAATTCAAAATTATCCGAAAGGTAGTGCCCTCGCCAAGTTTGCTTTCCACTTCAATAGTACCTCCCAAGCTTTGCACATGGTTGTAAACCAGATAAAGGCCAATTCCATGACTATCTTCGAGAAGGTGAAAAGTTTGTTGGAATCCAAAAATTTTATCTCCGACTTTGTCCAGATCAAAACCAAGCCCATTATCGGAAAAAGTAAGCTGAATTTTATCTTCTAGGTACTTTGAAGAAATGGTAATAATAGGGGGTATTCCCTGCCTTTTATACTTAATAGAATTGGTGACCAGATTGAGGAAAATACTTTCCAGAAAAATACTATTGGAAGTAATTCTTGGTAATTTATCAAAGTCTGTGACTATACTGGTTTTAGTATTTTTAATGAGTGCGCCGATGGAAGTGGAAACGTTGGTTATCGCTTTTTTGAGCTCCACTTCTTGAATTGGAACGTAAAGAGACTGCTTTTCTCTGAGCACCTTGGAATAAACATTCAATTTTTCCCGTAAATCTCCACAGCACATTTTAAAAGCCTCCATAAGTTCTAACGTTTCTTTATCGGTGATTTTGGAAAAATCTATCAACTCATAAATAGAAAGGAGGTTGTTCACGGGGGACCGCAAATCATGCGAAGTCATGTGGCCAATATGGCGAAGGTCTTTGTTTAATTCGGTGAGCTTGTTCAAAAGCGCATTTTTGTCTGCCTCCTGTTCTTTCTTCTGGGTGATATTCTTTGCGATAGCAAATACTACCTGATCACTTTCTACCGGCTGTGAAGTCCATGAAAGCCAAACTATTTCCCCTGATTTGGTGACATATCTATTTTCGAAATTAATCAAGGGAATTGCTTTGAGTATTTCACTCCTTACATTGGCAGTTTTCTCTTTGTCATCTCTGTAAATGAAATGATGGATTGGTTCGGAATACAATTCTTCGTATGAATAACCTAACGTTTGTTTGACTGCGGGATTTACTTTTTTAAAGTAACCGTCAAAACCCGCTATGCAGACCAAATCTGGTGTTAAGTCAAAGAATATGTCATATTGGGAGAATTCCGAATTCATTCTACTATGACTTGAGGGTGCCTGGCTGTAAAACTTAAACGAGGATAGACAAAAAATAATTAAAACTGGAAAAAGATGAGTAAAAAAAGATTGGCCATCGATAACCGATGGCCAATGAACTAGTTCATCCCTCTAGTGTGAAAGTCTCATCTTCCAAATAATGGGGATACATTTTTCGGTGTTGTTTTTTCACTTCTGCGATTAAAGCCTGACGAAAGCCTTCTACATTCTGTCCACTTGCTGCAGCCATAAATACCGGCGTAATTCCCGTTTTCTTTTTGTATGCCTCTGCCAAAGCATCGAAATCCAGAAAGTTAGCTTCTTCCAATTCAAGTTCTGTCATTTTCATGCTCTCCTCCTCACTAGGCATGGTTTCTACTAAATCTATCTTGTTAAAGACAAGCAAAATCGGCTTATCTCCTGCTTTGATCTCATTCAATGTCTGGGTGACTACAGCAATATGGTCTTCGAAATTTGGGTGGGAAATATCCACCACATGCACAAGCAAGTCCGCCTCACGGATCTCATCCAATGTCGATTTAAAGGCCGCAATTAGGTGCGTAGGGAGTTTTCGTATAAACCCGACCGTGTCGGAAAGCAAGAAAGGTACATTATCCAAAACCACCTTTCTTACCGTAGAATCCACTGTGGCGAAAAGCTTGTTTTCGGCAAGTATATTTGTCTTGGTGATGAGATTCATGAGTGTGCTTTTGCCAACATTGGTATAACCGACTACAGCTACACGAACAATCCCTTTTCTTCCTTTGCGTTGGGTTTCTCCCTGTTTTTCGATCTCACGAAGTTTCTCTTTGAGCAGCGTAATACGGTTTCGGATATCCCGTTTATCTGTTTCTATCTCTTTTTCCCCCGCACCGCCACGTGTGGTAGTACCTCCTCTTTGTCTCTCTAAGTGAGTCCATAGATTCGTCAGTCTAGGCAGTAAGTACTGGAAGCGGGCAAGCTCGACCTGAGTTTTGGCCTGGGCCGTTTGAGCTCGTTGTAGGAATATGTCCAATATTAATAGTGATCTGTCATAGATCGTCACCTTGAGCTCATTCTCCAGATTTCTCATCTGAGAGGGGGAAAGATCATCATCAAAGATGACCATGTCCACTTCAAAATGCTTTATATATGCCTGAATCTCTTCAAGCTTACCAGAACCCACAAAAGTTTTGATATCCGGCTTTTCCATTTTCTGGGTAAAGCGATACACTGTTTTAGCTCCTAAAGTCTCAGTCAAAAAAGCCAATTCATCCAGGTATTCCTCTGTCTGTTGATCGGTTTGGTACTGACGGACTACACTTACTAAAATGGCTGTTTCTTCTTTTGAAGCTGTTTCGTGAAGTTTTTGAAGTTTCCGGGAATGTTTACTCATAAGTTAAGGGCTATGTCAAAACAATGCGAAAGACCGGGATTTAGTTTCCTATTTGCTTAGAAATAGCAAGTTGAAACCATGATTTTTCGAATTGTGCGAAAAGATGGCACAAAGTTCGACATATTTCCTTAGAATTGATTAGGATAGTCCTTTGACTGGTGGTTATTTTGCCTTTTAATTCAGGAAACAACATATACCTAGATGGCCCAAATAAAAAAAGCACCTCTAGCGGGTGTCTTAGAAATTTTCCCTAGAGTTTTTGAAGACCAAAGAGGTTATTTCTTTGAATCCTATCGGGCGGATTGGTTACAATCCGAAGGAGTAAATCATGGATGGGTTCAGGATAATCAGAGCTTTTCACAGAAAGGAACAGTCCGTGGCCTTCATTTTCAGCGTGGGGAATTTGCTCAGGCGAAATTGGTACGGGTGATTCAGGGCAAGGTTTTGGATGTGATCATTGACTTACGAAAAGGCTCTGCTACTTTCGGAGAGAAATATTCCGCCATTCTTGACGCTGACAGAAACAACCTGATGTATGTGCCAACAGGTTTCGCCCATGGTTTTTCTGTGCTGGAAGATTCTATTTTTGCATACAAGTGTTCAAATTATTATAATAGGGAAAGTGAAGGTGGGATACACTGGAATGATCCTGCATTGAAAATAGACTGGCAAATAAATGAGCCAATTATTTCTGAAAAAGATGCCATTTGGCCTACTTTGGAAGAATTTAAAGCTAGTGAAGGAGGCTTGTAATGGGATTTTTAGATCTGTTTAAGAAAAAGCCTGAGGTTGTCGAAGATCTTGACTTGAGTTGGTTGGAGGTGGATATGCATTCGCATCTGGTTCCAGGCATCGACGATGGATCTAAAACTATGGAAGAATCACTTGATTTGATCAAGCGACTTGCGGGTTATGGCTTGCGTAAAATAATAACTACTCCCCACATTATGTCGGAGTACTATCGCAATACACCTGAAATCATCAACATGGGTCTTGAGGATCTTCGTCGTGCATTGAAAAATGAAGGTATTTCCATTGAGATAGAAGCTGCCGCGGAATATTACATGGATGAGATTTTCCTGGAGAAAATCAAAAATGGAGAAGAAATCCTCACGTTCGGTGATAATTATATACTGGTAGAAACCGGCTTTATCAATAAGCCCCAAATGCTTTTGGAGATTATATTCCAATTGGAAATGGCGGGCTTCAAGCCTATTCTGGCGCATCCTGAGCGCTATCAATACCTGATTGCTGACAAAGGACTACTACAGGATCTGACAGACAGGAAAATCCTCTTTCAGGTGAACTTGCTGTCACTCACGGGATTTTATTCCAAACCAGTGAAAGATTTTGGAGAGATGCTGGTAGAGACCGGTTTGGTTCGATTTTTTGGGACTGACTGCCATAATCCCCGTTACTTGGATATGATGGAGACTCTGCCTAAATCTAAACTTTACGGAAAAATCAAAGAACTCAACCTGCTCAATTCTTCTCTTTGATTCGTGAGTAAGCCAATGAAGATTCTCATCACAGGTATTACGGGATTATTTGGAAGCTATTTAGCCAAAGAATTTGCTGCACTTGGAGAGATTCATGGCTTCCGCAGGAATAATTCCTCACTCAGGCTTTTGGAGGGACATAGGTTTCCTATTACTTGGTACGAAGGAGAACTTTCTGACATTGAATCGCTGGAAGCGGCGCTGGAAGGAATGGATTTGGTGGTTCATGCTGCTGGGAAAGTGTCATATGATTCCAAAGACGAGGAGATTCTACATAGAACCAACGTGACCGGCACGGCTAATCTTGTGAACGCCATGTTGAACATAGGTGTGAATAAGCTCATTCACATAAGCTCTGTAGCAGCAATTGGAAGAAGCCCCGAGCTGATGCATCTAGATGAGAATTTCAAATGGGTGGAATCTCCACTTAATACCGATTATGGTATTTCTAAATATTTAGCCGAACTGGAAGCCTGGAGAGGGGAGCAGGAGGGGCTGGACCTGATAGTTGTAAACCCCTCAATCTTGTTGGGAAAAATCAGTGATGACCGTAGCTCATCGGATATTTACCACTATGTATTGGAAGAAAATTCCTATTATCCAGAGGGAGATCTGAACTACATAGATGTACGGGATGCTGCTAAACAAGTCAGAGAATTGGTAGAAAAGGGTGTTTGGGGCGAGCGATTCATATTAAATAAAGAACGGATTTCTTATAAAGAATTCTTTGAGAAAATGGCTTTTGCATTTGGGAAGAAAGCTCCGTCAAAGTCGGTGGGTCCACTGTTACTCAGCGCGGCTGTGTTTGTCAATACAATTCTCAGGAAAGTAGGATTAAGTAAAAGCCCACTTAACAAAAAGACGGCAATGATCTCCCAACAGAAAGTCTATTTTGATAATACTAAAGTGAACAAGCTGCTTGGAAGCAGCTATTACAGCTTAGATGAAACCTTAGATTGGTCAAAGTAAACTTATTTTTGATCTCAATCGTTTCTTCTCAAAGGCTCACAAGAGATAAACAATCATCTCCGAAAGAGGAAAATAAAATTTAACAAATCGAGATTTTGAGAGACCAAATTAATTGGTAACTTAACTAAACCATAACACATCCTAATGACCGGAGATCACGATCACGATTGGGAAAATGACAAGAAGCTGGTAGAGCGATTTGAAAATTCCCTGCAATCCAATCTGGACCTTTATTTTGAAGAGGAGGAATTGGAAGATATCATCCGATTTTACTTTGACCAGCAGAAGTTTCTTAAGGCATTGCGCGCGGCTGAGTTTTCCCTGGAAAGATTCCCTTTCTCCGTGGAAATTAAACTTTTGAAGGCACAATGCCTGATTTTCAATGATGAATTGGAAGAAGGTCTGGATATCCTGGAAAACATCAATAACATATCTCCTAACAACGAAGAGATTATTCTTGCCCTTGCAAACGCTTATATTTTGGCAGGAACTCCCAAGGAAGGCATAGAACTATTGGAGAATTTCCTGCCATTGGCGGAAGACAAGGCTGAGGTATTTTATTCTTTGGGCAACCTCTATCGTGTCCAAAACAACAATGAGAAGGCGAGTCATTATTTCAAAGAAGCGGTAAAAAACCGCATCAATCATGAAGATGCGCTTTTCCAGTTGGCGATGATAACTGAGGAAGAGGGCTCTTTTGATGAGATTCTTGACTTTTATCAGGAGTTTATTGATCAAGATCCTTATAGTGCAGGTGCTTGGTACAATTTGGGAGTAGTGTATAACCGTCTGGGCAGGTTTGAAGAAGCAATCAAGGCGTATGATTATGCCATATTGATCGATGACGCTTTTGCTTCAGCCTATTTCAATCTCGGCAATGCCCTGATGAACACCCAGCAGTATGAGTTGGCTCTGGAAGCATACCAAAATACAATTAACTGTGAAGGAGCGAATGCCGAGAATTGCTGCTATATGGGTGCCGCATATGAGAAACTTGATAAAATAGATGAGGCTTTCAAATATTTTAAGAAGTCCGCTAAGTTTGATGAGGAGTACGACGATGCGTGGTTTGGCTTGGGAATGTGCATGCTGAAGAAGGAGAAGTTTTTTGAGGCGATACATTATTTTAAAAAGGCATTAAATCTTACAAAAGAAAATTCTAATTATTGGGTAGGCCTGGCAGATGCTGAATTTAATTTGGGAAATATGCAGGCCAGCTCTGAGGCATATGAAGAAGCGATCAATCTTGAGCCTGGAATTTTGGAAACTTATGTAAATCTGGCACTTATCTACTTTGAGCAAAACCGATTCGAAGAGGCGATTGATGTGACAAGAGAGGGGATTGAGGAAATGCCTGAGGAGGCGGAGCTGTATTATCGCCTGGTTGTTTACTTAATCAAGATGGGCAATTACAAAGAGGCATTTTCATTTTTGGAAAATGGGTTAACTTTGGACTTTGAAAAGCATACCATCATGTATGATTTGATGCCTGAGCTGAAACAGCAGAAGGCTTTGTACAAGATTATTGCCCAATATCGAGAGGAAAATCTCGAGTCTTAACATTAAAACCTCGCTAATGAATTATGAGCTGAATAATATCCCCGTTCGGACTGAAAAGCCACGAACCAAAGGATTTACCATGGCCATGGACAAAGGCCTAAGCCTACGAGCCACAGAAGATTTTGTAGATAGTTGTTCCGATTTTGTAGATATCGTAAAGCTTGGCTGGGCTACATCTTATGTGACCAAAAACCTAAATGAGAAGCTTACCATCTATAAGGAAGCAGGAATTCCTGTTTACCTCGGGGGTACACTTTTTGAAGCTTTTATAGTCAGAGGTCAATTTGACGATTATAGAAAAGTATTGGATAAATATGATCTTTCGTTCGCTGAGGTATCAGATGGGTCTATTTCCCTCAATCACGATAAGAAGTGTGAATACATTGCTACATTAGCTAAGCAGGTAACTGTGCTTTCGGAAGTAGGATCTAAGGATGCTGCCAAAATTATCCCCCCATATAAATGGATCGAACAGATGCAGACAGAATTGGATGCAGGGGCCTGGAAAGTAATCGGAGAAGCCCGCGAAGGTGGGAATGTCGGTTTATTCAGAGATTCAGGGGAGGTAAGACAAGGACTGGTAGAAGAGATTCTTACTCAAATCCCTGAAGAGCGCATCATCTGGGAAGCTCCAATTAAGTCCCAGCAAGTGTGGTTCATTAAGCTCATCGGAGCAAATGTGAACCTTGGAAATATCAGCCCTTCAGAAATTATTCCTCTGGAAACTATCCGACTGGGTTTGAGAGGTGATACATTTGACCACTTTCTGGGAGAAATCAAATTGTAATATAACCCACCCATTACGGGCTGGTTGGAATACTCCGATCAGCCTTTATTTTTGACTATGGATTTTATCAGAAAACGTGTACTCACTTACCTGAAGGGAATGGCAATGGGGGCAGCAGACATTGTTCCAGGTGTCTCAGGCGGATCTATTGCCCTCATTACAGGAATCTACGAAGAGTTGCTTCGTAGCATCAATTCCCTCACTGGGGAAAGTCTGGGATTATTGCTGAAGTTTGAATTCAAAGCATTCTTCAGAGCTGTCAATGGTGGGTTTTTATTGAGTTTGCTTTTGGGGATTTTCACAAGTATTTTCTCCCTATCAAAGCTGATCACTTACTTGATGGTGGAACATCCCATCCCGCTTTGGTCTTTTTTCTGCGGATTGATTTTGGTCAGCGCCTTTTTGATATTGAAGGATATCAAAAAGTGGAGTATGGGAGTAGTGCTTGCGCTTCTTATCGGTACGGCCGCGGCCTATTATATCACGGAATTACCACCCACAAGTAGCCCTGATGCGCTTTGGTTTACTTTCGTAGCAGGAGCTATAGCGATTTGTGCTATGATTCTCCCTGGAATTAGCGGAAGTTTTATATTACTGATTTTGGGGAAATATGAGCCGATATTGCATGCCGTATCAGAGCGGGATTTTGCTACATTGGCAGTGTTTGCAGTAGGCTGTATTGTTGGACTTCTATCATTTAGCAGGGTAATTTCCTGGTTACTGAAGCGGTTTTATTCCGTTACAATCGGCTTACTTTCTGGGTTTATGCTGGGTTCTATCAATAAGCTTTGGCCATGGAAAATTGTCACAGCCTATCGGACATCCTCCAGTGGAGAAGAGAAACCATTTTTAACAAAGAATTTATTTCCAGGAGAGTATCTGGAGCAGACAGGCTTCGAACCAAAACTGATGGTGGCACTTGCCGCCTTTGCTTTTGGGGTTATTTTGGTCGTTGGGATTGATAGACTGGCAGCATATTTAAAGAAATCATGAGAAAATTCGGATTGATAGGCCACCCGCTTACGCATTCATTTTCCAAGAAATATTTCACGGAGAAATTTGAAAAGGAAGGAATTGAAGGCTGCTTGTACGAGTTGTATGATATCCCTAATGCACGTGAATTGGAGCGAATTCTAAATGAAGATCCGGAGATAGAAGGAATCAATGTCACGATTCCCCACAAAGAGGATGTCATTGCTTTACTGGATGAGCTGGATGAAGCCTGCGAGGAAATCGGTGCGGTAAATTGCATACACATTCAAGATGGAATGCTCACAGGTTACAATACAGATTATATAGGGTTTAAAAATTCCCTGGTGCCTTGGTTAGGAGCTGTAAAACCAAAGGCTTTGGTTTTAGGAACTGGGGGGGCTTCAAAAGCCGTCAAGCAGGCACTCTATGCGTTGGGCATTGAGTTTCTCAACGTATCACGCTCCGAAGATGAGGATCAGATTACCTACGACGACCTGGCTTCAGATCCGGAGATTATGAAAACACACCACTTGATTGTGAATACTACTCCGCTGGGGACTTTCCCCCATGTGGACGGTATCCCTGCCATTCCTTTGGAACAGCTTACATCAGCACATTTTGTTTATGATTTGGTTTATAATCCATCTGAAACAGCCCTGATGAAAGCATGTTTGGCAAAGGGAGGGAAAGCAAAGAATGGACATGAAATGCTAATACTGCAAGCTGAAGCAGCGTGGAAGATCTGGAATTCTTAACGTTGAAATCATACCGCTGAAAAACTAAAAATAAAAAGATGAAATCGACACGAATAAAATCATCATTAAAACACTCAGGGTAATGATTATTTTAGTCGTCAAAGATTCCATCTGACCATTTTAAAACAATAATAAACAGATGAAATCGAGCATGACTCAAGAGCCACACACTGGGATGATTATAATGCATGTGAGATTCCATATGGCTTTTAAAAGACAAATTACATTCATATGAAAAAAGCTATACTCATCATCCAGTGTCCTGATCAGAAGGGGATCGTCGCGGAAGTCTCTAAATTCCTCTACGCCTACGAAGGCAATATACTGGAGGTGGATCAGCACGTAGATGAGCAGATGGGTATGTTTTTCATGAGAGCAGCCTGGGAATTGGATTCTTTTTCTTTGGCAAAAGATGAGATTGCCTCTAGGTTCCGGGCCGAAGTTGGGGAGAGATTTAAGATGGATTTCAAGCTTCATTTCAATTTCCCAAAACCAAGGATGGCTATTTTTGTCAGCAAGCTTTCTCATTGTTTATTTGATATTCTGGGCAGGCATCATGCTGGGCAGCTTGATGTAGATATTCCAGTGGTAGTTTCTAACCATCAAAGTCTGAAGGAAATCGTGCAGGCGTTTGGAATTCCATTTCATTATATTCCCATTACCCCTGAAACAAAGGCAACTGCTGAGACCAAACAGCTGGAACTGATGAAAACCAATCGAATAGATTTTGTGGTACTAGGGCGGTACATGCAGATCTTGTCTGCCGAGTTTATCAGGCATTTTCCCAATAGGATCATCAATATCCACCATTCCTTTTTACCAGCCTTTGTAGGAGCTAGACCCTATCACGCAGCCTATGAGCGGGGAGTGAAAATTATCGGGGCCACCGCTCACTATGTGACTGAAGAGTTAGATGCCGGGCCGATTATCGAGCAAGAAGTGGCTCGTGTAAGACACCACAATACAGTCTCAGAATTGGTGCAAATCGGTCAGGATGTAGAAAAAGTAGTGCTCTCCAAAGCCATCAAATATCATATAGATCGTAAGGTGATGCCAATCAAAAACAAAACGGTGATTTTCTATTAAGGAATGATTTTCCGCGGGATGTCTTTAGGTAACCGGGTCAGCATTTCGTAGTTCACCATCTGGGTGGATTCGGAGAAGGAAGCTACAGTGATCTCTTTCCCCCCTTGTTTTCCTATAAGGACTACTTCGTCGCCGACTTTCAACTCTTTGAGCTTTCCCACATTCACGGCAATTGCATTCATAGTTACGGTCCCAACTACCTGGCAATACTGACCATTGATCAGCACCATTCCCTGGTTGCTCAGAAGACGGCTGTAGCCGTGTCCATAGCCCACAGGCACAATGGCCAGACGGATATTTTCCAAAGCCATATAGCTGTTACCATAGCCGACAAACTCTCCGGTTTTCACAGATTTTAAACTCATGATACTGCTTTTCCAGGTGATCAGCCTCTTTAACGGATTTTTATTTCCCTTAGGAAGCGAATTGAGTTTCGCAAAAAATGTCTCTTTAGTCGGCCAAAAACCATAACCTGCAATTCCTATCCTCACCATGTCCATAATAGTTTCGGGGAAAATAAGTGCAGCAGCAGAGCAGGCCGTATGATAGATTTTGAATAGTATTCCCTTTTCCCTGAAAAAGTCCTTGAATTCATGATATCTGGCAATCTGATTTTTTACTCGTACAAAATTACTCACAGATTCTGCGCCGGCGTAATGCGTACAAAGCCCTTCTATTGAGATGAAATCAATATTTTCCAACAGCATTTCGGCAAGTTTCTCCCGTTGAATCCAATCAAATCCAGTCCGGTGAAATCCGGTTTCAATTTCTATGTGGAGCTTTGCGGGGATACCGATTTCCTTAGAGATTGAAATTGCTTTTACCAGCCTTTCAAAGTCAAAAACGTAAAAGCTGATTCCCTTTCGAATAAGCTCTTCCAGCTCTTGCAGATGAAGCATGCCCAGGATCATGATTTCAGATTCTTTTTTTGATTTTTCCCATACTTCCCACGCTTCGTCCGAGCTGAACGTGCTAAAATGGCGGATTCCGGCCTTTTCTGCTATTTCTACCATTTGAGAAATTCCATGACCATAAGCATTACCTTTTAGCACAGCAGAGATTGTTGGTTTTGGACCTATTTCTGAGCGGATATAGCGTATATTTTGTCGGTAAGCCTTTGCGCTGATTTCTAGAGAGGAGGTGGCTATCATTTTAATGTGTCAATTGAAGTCAGAAAGTAAGGTACTCTACTCCCTTATCCCAATTCTTGATTAATTTTATTGTTTAACCGCCATGCAAATGAAAAATACCTTTCAAGTTTCTGATCAAAAGTCCCGTTGTCCTTGGTGTCTTGGTTTCAAAGAATATGTTGAGTACCATGATTCGGAGTGGGGTGTTCCGGTATGGGATGATCGGGTACATTTCGAATTTTTGATTTTAGAATCTGCCCAGGCAGGTTTGAGCTGGGCCACAATCTTGAAGAAAAGAGAAGGCTATCGCAAGGCTTTTGCTGACTTTGATTACAAAGTAGTCGCAGAATTTCCTGAAAGTTACGTGCAGGAGTTACTTCAAGACCCAGGCATAATCAGAAATGTCTTAAAAATCCGGGCAGCAATCAATAATGCCAAATGCTTTATGAAAGTCCAAGAGGAGTTTGGTTCTTTTTCCAAGTACATCTGGGGCTTCGTGGGAGGCAAGCCTATTCAAAGCCGCTTATCATCCATGGCTGAAGCGCAGGCCACTACTAAAGAATCCGATTTGCTTGCCAAAGACCTGAAGAAACGTGGTTTTAAATTTTTGGGAAGCACGACCGTATATGCGCACATGCAGGCAACGGGACTAGTCAATGACCATCTAGAATCTTGTTTCCGCTTTGGGGAGGTATAACTTAAACGAAAGCGAAGAATACCAACCACACCAGCAATAAAAGGGGCAATAAGATCGGCAAAGAGAAGCGGATGATGTAACCAAAGAACGAGGGCATTTTTATACCGTTCTGTTCTGCTATAGACTTCACCATAAAGTTTGGCCCATTTCCAATGTAAGTCATCGCTCCAAAGAATACCGACGCAATGGCAATGGCCATCAGTTCAAACGCCGAGTCATGGTATCCATCAGCTGCAAACTGACGGACCTCTTCGATGTTATTGATGGAGGCACCTTTGGAAGCCATGGCGGCCGCCAGGAAGTTCAGGTAGGTTGGTGCATTGTCCAAGAACCCGGAGAGAACGCCCGTACCCCAATAAAGTGTATTGTGCGTGATCATTGCCGCACCTTCCGGGGATTTGGCAAATGCACCGACGAGTTCTAAGGCAGGCATCATTGTCCCAAATATTCCTATGAAGATAAATGCTACTTCCCGAATCGGTTCAAAATTGAATTCATTGCCTTTAATAGCTCTCTGATCTGCAAATCTATAGGAAAGAAAAGCTACAGTCAGCATGATGATTTCTCTTATGTAGGAGAATTTTTGGCCATCATATACGATTGCAGGAACACCCTCAATCACATTAGGGTCAAGGAATACTGAGCAAATGATAATAAATAACCACCCGAAATTTTTCATTCCTATTAAGGAAAGCTTATTGGTGTAAGCA
Organism: Algoriphagus resistens; assembly: GCF_001442615.1. Lineage (GTDB taxonomy): Bacteria > Bacteroidota > Bacteroidia > Cytophagales > Cyclobacteriaceae > Algoriphagus > Algoriphagus resistens. The sequence continues at coordinate 516,900 of NZ_LMXN01000003.1, forward strand.
GTCTCTTCCAGCTCACTGTCATCATTTGCCCTGCCGAATTTTTTATCGATAAAATAGAAGGCAACGGCTAAGCCGGCTAATGCAAATATCCAGGCAGGCCAGTTGTGCTCTAAAGTCCAGAAGAATGGAATGCCCTTCAAGAAACCCAAGAATAGTGGAGGGTCCCCGATAGGAGTCAATGAGCCGCCGATATTACTCACCATGAAGATGAAGAATATGATGTGGTAGGCCTGAATATTCCCTTTGTTTAATCTGATGAAAGGACGGATCAAAAGCATGGAGGCTCCTGTTGTTCCGATCAGGTTAGAAATCAAAGCACCAATGACCAGCAAGGTAACGTTTGCAAACGGTGTGGCTTTCTTATCTATTTCAATCAGGATTCCGCCTGAGGCAATATATAATGAAGCCAGCAGTGCAATGAATTGGATGTATTCTGCCAAAGCATGGACTGGCGCATGCACATTACCCAGGATAAATAAATAGTAGAAAACTACCAGCAAGGCGAAGCCGATTGCGATTTTCGGGTAGTTTTTATGCCAAAAATGCTCATAAAACAAAGGACCTGTGGCTATCATGAGCAGTAAAGCCACAAATGGAATGACGAGCCAAATCGGTGCGGTATGATGTTCCTCGTCGACGGCTTCTTCCACCAAATCCTCATGAGCAGCGGCTTGGCCTGTTTCCCCATGTTCCGCTTGGGCAAGGTAAACTTTCTCAGCATCAGTGTTTTGGGAATATGCTAATTGTGTGTTTAATCCACCAAAAAATAATATTCCGAAAAGTATGGAGAAACTTAAGACAAAATTCTTCATTAGGCTAATAGGGTAAGCTGGGTGTTCTTTTCGGTTAATTTAGGCAAATAATTGATTTGCTGTTAGTCAATTCTGACGTCTGCTAAACTACAGCTTTTGCCTGATACAGCACAATCAAAACTTTCCAACCCGACTGATTTATTCAAAAATTAACTCGATCGGGCAAAGACAAATAATGTTTTTACACGAGTTGTGCCAGGGCTATACTAAAGGAGCTTTCGGCGAGTTTAATTTTTTCAGGGTTTGCGGAATGAACATTTTTCAGCGCATTTTCAATTGTTCTGCTGACATCTGAGAATATGGCCATATCAGTGACTTCGGCATTATCGCTCATCAAATAGGCGAAGACACGCGCCATCCCACAATTTGCGATGAAATCAGGTATCACAGAAGTCTGCTGATCTGTCCAGACACCAATGGGTCCGAAGAATATCTCAGGGTCAGCGAAGGGCACATTGGCACCGCAAGAGATGACCTCCAAGCCAGCATTGACCATTCGCTCAGCATGGTCCTTGCGGATTAACCGTGAGGCTGCAGCTGGGATAAATATTTCGCTTTCCAGGTCCCAGATTTTTTGATCAATCTCTTCGAAAGAAAGTTGATTTTCGGCCACCAGTTTGTTCCCTTTTCTATTGAGGAAGAGCTCACGGACCTCGTCAAGCGAGTAACCTGCTGCATTGATCACCCCACCATCCTTGTCAAGGATACCGACTATCTTCACCCCTTCTACGGCAAGAAAACAGGCAGCAGCAGCGCCTACATTGCCCCATCCTTGGATGATGGCACGCTTGCCCTTGATTGTTCCTCCCCAGATGTTATAATAATGTCTTACCGCTTCTGCTACACCAAAGCCGGTAATCATATCTGATACCGTATATTTCTTAGTCCCATTTGGAGTGAATTGCGGATCTTCAAGGACTTTGGAAACACCTTGTCTGAGTTGACCTATTTTTCGGATTTTCTCAGGTTCGGTAGCATGAAAATGACCATTTACAATACCTTCCTGAGGGTGCCATAGACCATAAGATTCAGTGATGGGGATTACTTCGTGAACTTCATCCACGTTTAGGTCACCGCCAGTACCATAGTAATTTTTCAGAAGAGGCAACACGACTTTGTACCAGCGCCTTAGCACTTCATCTTTGCGGGGATCATTTGGATCGAAGTTGATTCCTGATTTAGCCCCGCCAATAGCCGGACCCGACACAGTGAACTTCACTTCCATGGTTTTTGCAAGCGATTCCACTTCACGCTTGTCCAGCCCTTTTCTCATCCGGGTGCCACCGCCTGCGGCCCCACCTCTAAGGGAGTTTATTACTACCCAGCCTTCAGCTTCTGATTCGCTGTCGCTCCATTCAAAAGTGATTTCGGGCTGTTTGTTTTCAAATTTTTTCAGTAATTCCTGCATGTATCTTTGGGTTTATATCTTGGCAAAAATAGAAAAATAAACCGCTCTTACTATAGGGGGGCTGCTAGAGGGCTAACCAAAAATAAGACCTCCGGATGAGTCCTGTCTAGCTCCTGTGACAGAGGCTAAGCAATTAGTTTCATTTCGTAGACGCAATACTCCTAAAAATCCGAAGACCAGCGCTTCTTTAAATTCTATCAGCTCAGAGGAAGCAAAGGTATGCACCCACTTCCCCTCTAACTGGCTATGCAGGCGCTCTATAAAGAAGGTATTGTATGCCCCACCCCCTGTAATCAAGACAGATGGGTGATCAGAAGTATGGTATTGCTTTACCAGGCTGGCTATCTGGAATGCATAATGCTCTACCAGGGTTCGTAGAATATCTTTTTCAGAAAGACCGCTTGAATTCAAAAGAGGGCTGAAATCATTTTCTAAATCCTCTCTGCCAAGGGATTTTGAATCTAATTTGGAATAATACGGAAGGGCATTGAGCGCATTAAATAGCTTCTCGTTGAGCACCCCTTCTTTTGCCCAGACTCCATCTTTGTCGTATTCCCTTCCCAGCGCATTTGCCTGCGCATTCAACAATAGATTAAAAGGACAGCAATCAAAAGCAATTCGCCGACCGGATGATTCCATGCTGATATTTGCAATTCCTCCCAAATTAATGCAGAAATCAATGGACGGGAAAAGCAGGCGATCTCCAATAGGCACCAAGGGGGCGCCTTGCCCGCCTAGTTGTATGTCCTGCATTCGAAAATCATTAATTACTTTTTGTCCTGAAGCCTGATGAAGTGCCCAGCCGTTGCCGATCTGAAGGCTTAGTCCCCGTGAGGGCTGGTGAAAAACAGTATGGCCATGCGAGCACACAGCCATGGGTTTGATTTGCTTTTCGCTGCAATATTCTCTGACTTTTTCTCCCATCCACTTTCCAAAGTCCACATCAAGAAGTGCCAATTCTAAGCCTGAAAGCCGATGACTGTTCATGAGCTTTTCTCCCAAATTAGCTGGAAAAGGAACCGTAATGGCTTCCAATATCTCAAAAGACCACTGATGGTGAAGTTCATAGCTGCAATGGGCCATGTCCAGTCCATCTCCCGATGTACCGGACATCAATCCTATCATGGTGTAGTTTGTTGGGCTCATGGTTAAAGTTTGTTAAGTGGTAACTAGTCAAAGATAATTTAACAAGGATAAAATGCCCCGTTTTTTTTGAATGTCTATTTTGCGAAGTAATAATTAAACTGGATGACAAATCTGATTATAGATATTGGGAATACTAGAATCAAATCGGGCCTTTTTGAAGGGGATAGACTAGCCGAGGAGAAAGTGTTCGAAAAAATAGAAGATGCATTAACTTATTGGAATACAGTATTCTTTGATTATTGTCTGGTGAGTTCCGTAAAGTGGGATTTTGCGGAATTACAAGATATTTTATCTTTTCAGTTCTTATACCTCAATCCAGAGACCAGACTACCGATCAGTAATGCTTACGGATCCCCTGCCAGACTGGGTTTAGATCGTATTGCGGGAGCGATTGGTGCTTGGTCCAAGCGAGGTAAAGGGCCAGTTCTAGCGATAGACTTGGGAACTTGTATTACTTTTGATCTGATCGACGGGAGTAATTCTTATCTCGGAGGGGCGATAAGCCCTGGACTTGCGATGCGTGCCAAAGCAATGCATGAGCAAACGGCAAGATTACCTCTGGTAGATTTAAAAGTGAAACCTAGCGGGTTGATTGGAAACAATACAATCACATGTATGCAGATTGGAATTTGGTATGGAATTGAGCTAGAATTGCTTGGCCAAATCGAAGCATACACCAAAAAATATCCTGAAATCGAGGTCTTTATTAGTGGTGGAGATGCCCAATCTTTTGATTCATTGGCAAAAGACCTCATATTTGTAGTCCCAAATTTGGTCCTCTATGGATTGAATTCTATTCTAAACCACAATGTTGAGTAAAATCAAATGGCAATTGCTGGGTGTACTATGCACCCTTTTATTATTTACCGAAGCCCAGGCACAGTCCAGTGCTTCTACCTATAGTGCCCTCGGTATCGGAGAATTTAATTATTCCGGGCTTACCAATAATCAAGCTATGGGGGGACTTGGTATCAGTTTCGGTTCTGCCTGGAATCCCAATGTAGTCAATCCCGCCCTTTCGACTAAAAACGCGATTTTTAATTTTGAGGCAGCGCTGAATTATAAAAAAATTGCTGCTGATAATGGCACCGAGACATCAGACATTGATGGTGGAGGTTTGTCCTATATCGCATTTTCACTTCCGGTCAAAGTAAATAAAGCCACCGTCGGCCTGGGGCTGAACCAGCTCACCAGTGTGAATTATCGCATGCTCATACAGAGCGATGTAAACAATGCCGATGTACAGGCATTGAATTCTATCGAAGGGGACGGAGGTATTTCAGAAGTCTATTTAAGTTATGGAATGGTAGTAGCCAAAAATTTAAGTCTTGGTATACAAGGATCTTATCTATTTGGCTCCACAATCCGCACGAACCAATTGGCACTTTTTGATGAAGAAGGGAGCCCAGTGGGCACTACTTCAGAATATTATGAAAGATTAACAGTAAGCGATGTGGGCATTAAAGCCGGTGCCTATTACTTCTTGCCGCTGAATGAAAAGAGTAAGCTGCATCTGGGTGCCATCTATCAGCAGTTAGGGGATGTTAGTGGAAAAGCTTTTGCCAAGCTCGCATCAATTGGCCAAGCTAGCAACCCGGATTCAGAGGGAGACTTGATCGCCAATGATGAACCTGGAAGCATTTATATCCCTAATCGCTACGGATTCGGGGTTTCTTATGAAAAAAACAATAAATATGTGATCGGGCTGGAAGGCCAATACCAAGATTTCAAAAAGTTCAAAAATCTGTTCGGTGATCCTTTGCGGTTGCAAGAAGCTATCAAGGTAGGATTGGGATTCCAGATTGTACCGGATTATCTGGATGCTGACAGTCCTTTGAAGCGGGGAACTTATCGCTTCGGATTGGAATATCAGCAGACTCCATATTATATTAACGCGACAAATATCAATGACCTTGGCATTAACTTTGGAGCTTCACTTCCTGTAAACCAACTTTCGTTAGTGAACTTCGCAGTGAAAATAGGGCAACGGGGAACCACCGATAACGGGCTTATCCGAGAGAATTATGTGAACTTCACTTTAGGGTTGTCGCTGAATGATAATAGTTGGTTTTACAAACGAGTATTTGAATAATAATTAACCAAACCTTAAGATCGAAATGGTTAAATCCTGAATACCAAACTCAGGTTTAGACATGAAGATTAAATTGTGCCGAATTAAACCATTATGAAAATGAAAATTAAATCTACACTCCTAGGGCTAGCTGCTCTGCTTCTTGCCGGGATGGTCCAAGCTCAAGACGGATGGAACTTCCCAACCGATCCTGCCCAAGAGAAAAAAGCAAGAGAGCTAAACGCGGCTTACACAGACTTCAAGGACTCAGAGCAGTTCATAGAAGCCACCCATCCTTTACACTGGCTACTTGTGAATGTGCCAGAGCTAAATGAATCTATCTATCAAAATGGAGTAATAGTGTACGATGGTGCTTCCAAAGCTACAACTGATGAGGCCCAAAAAAGAGTGTATCAGGATTCTGTGATTGCGATTTACGACAAGAGGAATGAGCTTTATAATAACGAGAAAGATTGGATAGAGAATAAGGCTTATTACGGCTATCAATATTACAAAGGAGATAAGGATAAGCTTACAGGTCCAATTGCTGACTTCGAAAAAGCTATGGAACTTAACGGGACTATCAACTACCAGTTGATAGCGGCCTACTTCGATTTAATTTACAGAAATTATGCTTACAACAAAGCATATTCGGGGGAGGAAATTCTTGCAATTCATGATAAACTAAATCAAATGCTTGATGAGGTTGCAGCAGAAGGAACAGATGTTTCCAGCCAAAAGGGCACGCTAGAGCAGTTATTGGTAGCAATGGAACTGATTGATTGTGATTTCATCGAAAACACGATGGGACCAAAATTGGCGGCTGACCCTACCAATGAAGCATTGGCTAACCAGATCTTTAATTATTCAGTTCAATACAAATGTTACTCGTCCAATGCATTCTTGCAGGCGCTGAAGATCAAGCATGAAAAAGAGCCTTCATTCTCCACTTCCCAGGTGATTGCAATGAGATATGTGCAAGAGGATAAATTAGCTGAGGCTGAGGCATTATGGAAGGAAGCATTGACCCTTGCTGAAAATGACGCCCAGAAAGCTGAAGGACACATGGAGTTAGCGACCATTTATGCTAAGCAAGGAAAAAAATCCGCTGCTAGAAATGAAGCAAAAGAAGCTGCAAACATCGATTCTTCAAAAACCGCTGATGTTTATTCGATGATCGCAGGCATGTACATGAATTCATTCAATGATTGCAAGGGCGGAGAAAGCAGAGTAAAGGATAGAGCAATTTACATCGCTGCCTACAATGCGTATCAAAAAGCCGGAGATTCTGCAGGGATGTCAAAGGCAAGAGCCCAGTTCCCTTCTAAGGAAGAAGTCTTTACCGAAGGAATGCAAGTAGGTGAGACGCTGAGCACGGGTTGCTGGATAGGTGAGTCCGTCACCTTGGCTACAAGAGATTAATCACACTACTGATACAAAAGGCAGTCTTCGGGCTGCCTTTTTTCATTTATGGGCGTAAAACAATTTTCAAGTATCTTTGGACTGTGAAGACCGGCTTATTTTCTTTCGTATTCTTCTGCATTCTTGGGATAACCAGTTCCTGTAGGGAAGATGTGGATGCATCTGCCTTGGCTGTGTATGATGGGCCCATGAGACAGACAGAGAATGTCCATTTACTCCAAAGTGATTCGGCTATTGTGCGTTTTGAACTCACGGCTCCCCTGCAACTCGAGTTTGCAAATGGGAATGTAGAGTTTCCTGAAGGGATTGAAATTAAGATGTTCGAAAAAGAAGGTGAATTGAGTACTACCATCATTGCGGATAAAGGCTACTTTTATAAACAGGAAAATCTCTACAAGGGCGTTGGAAATGTGCAGGTACATAACCTGATCAAGGATCAAAAACTTCAATCCGAAGAGCTTTTTTACGACCGGATTAAGAAGAAGATTTATACTGAAAAATTTGTAAGAGTGCAAAACGGCGATATGTATTCCTTTGGGTCTGCATTTGAAGCAGATGAAACGTTCAGTACGTATAAGCTTAAGAATTCCAGGGATGGTCAGGTTCCGTTGTCTGATAATGGTCTTTAAATGAATTTAGTAGAAATAAAGCTCTTCATAAAAAGAATCGAATCCCTTATTTTTCACTTCCACAGTAAACAGAATGAAATTAGTTGACGCATTACTATTGTCGCTTTCACTTGCACTCATGATTGTGGGCATCCATCAGACAGTCACTCAGGGCGTACAGGCTTCCTATGCGATTTTTATGTTTGCGGTAGCCTTGCTATTTTGGTTCCAATACCGCAGAATGAAAAGAACCGAAGAGCCTCCGGTACCAAAGAAGAAAACCAATAGAGGAAAAAAACGCTAAGTATGGAAGCAAGTTATGATTTGGTTTATGTGATCCTCACATTAGTTTTTTCTGCCTTTTTTTCAGGGATGGAAATTGCGTTTATCTCTTCCAATAAGCTCCAGATTGAGCTTCAGAACAAGCAAGGTGATATGACCGGGAGGTTGTTAAGTGTATTTGTGCAGCGCCCCGGACAGTTTATCGGAACCACACTGATGGGCAATACCATTTCGCTGGTACTCTACGGTATTTTTATGGCATATCTCATGGAAGATCCGCTGAAAATGTGGCTTCCGGAAGGCTTCAATAACGATGCGGTGGTTTTATTTGCCCAGACGTTGATTTCCACTATTGTGGTTTTGGTAACAGCTGAGTTTTTGCCAAAAAGCCTTTTCATGCTGAATCCCAATAGCATGTTGAATTTCTTTGCGCTACCATTTTGGATCATATATATTCTAATTTATCCTGTAGTTTGGGCTGTAGTGGGACTTTCGAGGTTTTTCATCACCAAAATACTTCGTTTAGAATATAGTGAAGACAAGCCTGTTTTCACGGTGACAGATCTGAATAGCTTTGTGCAAAACCATATCCACAAAGGTAAGGAAGAAGGCCATGTGGAAATTGACACAAAGATATTTGACAATGCTGTGGAGTTTAAGACTGTCCGCGTCCGCGAATGCATGGTTCCCCGAACAGATATCGTATCTGTAGAAGTGGGTGATTCGATCGAGGAATTGAAAAATGTATTCAAAGAAAGTGGGCATTCAAAAGTGATAGTCTACCGGGAATCCATCGACGATGTGATCGGCTATTGTCATCAGTTGGAGCTTTTTAAGAAGCCCAAAACCATCGAGGAGATTTTAACCCCGATCATTATTGCGCCGGAATCGGCCTTGGCAAATGAGTTGCTTATCCAGTTTATTCAAGAACGAAAAAGCTTGGCATTGGTAGTGGATGAGTTTGGTGGGACTTCGGGGATAGTTTCCATGGAAGATATTATTGAGGAGATTTTTGGGGAAATCGAGGATGAATACGACAGCGATGATTTGATCGAACAGAAAATTTCCGAGCAGGAATATTTGCTGAGCGCACGTCATGAAATTGATTACCTCAATGATAAATACGGATGGGAATTGCCGATTGGAGACTTTGAGACCCTGTCCGGCTTGATTCTCTCACTCACAGAGAACCTACCCAAGAAAGGTGAATCGGTAACTTTTGAGGCTTACACTTTTACTGTTGTGACCAAGCAAGAGCATAGAATTGAGACTGTTCGCTTGAAAATCAACACCTCGGGAATTTTCTAGTTAAGCGTTTGATTCAGAATATATTTTGAATTTCGTCAGTAAAGCTATTATTTTGCGACACTCTAAAAAAGCGTAGTAACAATAATGGCGTTAATTAAACAAATTAGACAAAGGACAGGTCTATTGATCGGCGTAATTGCCGGCGGATTAATCTTATTCCTCCTGGGAGGAGATCTATTAAGTCCGAATTCCACACTTCTCAATTCCAGTCAAAATATCGTGGGCGAGATTGCAGGTGAAGACATCACCTACGAAGAGTACATGGCCCGGATAGAAGAATACAAAATTGCCAATCAGCAGAGAACAGGAAGAGCTCCCTCTGAACCGGAAATGTACTCCATCAGAGAGCAGGCGTGGCAGTCTATGATTGTTGAGCGTGTTTTCAAAGAAGAATATGAAAAATTGGGTTTGACGATTTCGGATGCCGAATTGGTAGATATGGTTCAGGGCAAAAACATTGTTCCGGAACTACGTCAGCAACTGGTGAATCCTGAAACGGGCCAATTTGACAAAAGCCAGTTGGTTACTTTCCTTCAATCACTGGAAACGGCAGATCCTGCGCAGCAGGCATACTGGAATCAGCAAGAGCAGCTTTTTGCTGACTCTAGATTGAGAATCAAGTATGATAATATGTTGGCAACTTCTGAGTTTGCTACCCAGGCTGAAGCTAAGGCAGAGTACCAGGCGGCAAATACCATTGCAGATGCTTCCATTCTTTTCGTTCCTTTTTACGCAGTACCTGATGCTGATGTCACCGTTTCGGAAAGTGACATGCAGACCTATTTGACTAAGAACAAAAGCAAATTCAAATCTGGAAATGCGGCAAGTCTGGAGTATGTAAGCTTTAGTATTCAACCAAGCGGAATAGATTCTGCGGAAGTTATTTCTCAGATTAACGAATTGACTGAAGAACTGAAGGCTGCTGAAAATGATTCTCTTTTTGTATTGAGAAATTCAGATGCTCCCTCCCCATATTTGACGGTGAGACCGGGGGATGAACTTCCTGCTAATTTGACCAGTAACGTTTCTGAAATTCAGGTAGGTCAGACGTATGGACCATTTATTACTACGAACTCTACGTATGTGTCATACAAGATCTCCGATCAGTATGAAGGCACACCGAGGATAAGAGCCTCGCACATCCTATTTAGTACGGAAGGAATGGACGATGCTGCGAAAGCTGGGGTAAAAGCTCAGGCAGAGACGGTTCTTGCCCAGGTAAAAGCCGATGGAAACTTTGAGGTAGCCGCAAGGCAATATGGTCAGGATGGTACTGCACAGACAGGTGGGGATTTGGGCTGGTTTGCCAAAGAGGACTTTGTAACAGAATTCGCAAATGCTGCTTACGCGGCAAAATCCACCGGATTGCTAGCTGACTTAGTAGAAACAGAGTACGGCTATCATATTGTGAAAGTGACCGAGATGCCTAAGAGCACCTATACCAAAGTGGCCTCTTTAGAAGTGGAATTGGTTGCTAGCGATGCTACTAGAAATGAAGCTTTCAGGAATGCTGATGCTTTTGCTGCAGATGCGGGCAACAGAAATGAGTTTACTGAAAATGCCACTGCTGAAAATTATAGAATCCTACAGGCAAATAACGTAGATGCAAACGCCAGAAATATCAACAATCTTCAAAATGCCAGAGAAGTAATTCGCTGGGCATTTGCAGATGATACTTCTACCGGTGAAGTTTCCACTGTTTTTGAATTGGACAATGCCTATGTAGTTGCTACTCTTGTGAGCAAACGTGATGAAGGAGATGTGAAGTTGGAAGACGTGAAAGAGCAAATAGAAGCTCAGGTTAGAAATGAGAAAAAAGCTGAAGTAATTAAATCCAAGCTTGCCGGAAAAACTTCTTTGGAAGAAATGAAAGCTGTTTTCCCTTCTGAAGCTTCTGTGAATGAGATTCCTGATTTGAAGCTAAGTGCCAATGTAATTCCCGGTGTTGGGTTCGCCCCACGCGCTATCGGTGCAATCTTTGGCATACAGCAAGGGGAAATCACCCAACCTATTCGTGAAGACGTAGGTGTGATCGTAGGAAAATTAAATGCATTGACCCCGGCTGCTGAAATAGGTGATTATTCTTCCTACCAAGGTCAGTTGACTCAGAATGCTTCACAGCGAACGACATACTCAGTCATGATGGCTCTTCAAGATCTGGCAGGGGTCAAAGACTATCGATATAAATTCTTTTAATAGAAACTAGATTCGGAACCCATGCCAGATAGCATGGGTTCTTTATTTATATTCGAAATTTAATGTGCTGATCACATTCTGCTATGGACAAACAGAAATTCGACAAAGAAAACTTTAAAGAGAAATTAGAGGCAAGTGGGGAGTTTCCTCAGCTTTATATGTTTAAATTTATAGTTCCGAACGGAAAGGAAGATGAGGTAGCTGCCCTATTTCCGAAGCATGAAATAACTACCAAAGCGAGTTCTGGCGGTAAATATGTGAGTACAACTGCTCAAGCTATGATGCAAAGTGCTGATCAGATTATTAAGATCTATGAGCAAGCTGCCAAAATAGAAGGATTAATATCACTTTAAAAAGCATTGACTTATGTGGAAAGAAGAAGATAATAGGCTGAAGAAAACATTCAAATTTGCCAATTTTCAGGAGGCTTTTGCATTTATGACCCGCGTGGCATTTTTGGCTGAGGGGATGCAACATCATCCTAATTGGAGCAATGTATATAATACGGTAGAAATCGAATTGACTACACATGATGCAGGAGATACCGTGACCAAAAAAGATCATGCCCTGGCCAAAGCCATTGATGAGGTAATCGCATGAGCGAAAATTCTCCGAACTTGTTTCTCGTGCCTACACCCATTGGTAATCTGAAGGATATAACGCTTCGTGCAATAGAGGTGCTCAAAACCGCTGATGTCATACTGGCAGAGGACACGCGCACCAGTGGCCAATTGCTCAAACATCTGGAAATCTCCAGGCCCCTACAGAGTTATCATATTTTCAATGAGCATAAGACCGTAGAAAAGCTCGTAGAGCGGATGAATAAGGGAGAAGTGTTTGCCTTGATCAGCGATGCGGGTACACCAGCTATATCAGATCCAGGTTTTCTACTGGTGAGAGAAGTACTTGCCGCAGGATTGGATGTGCAGTGCCTTCCGGGAGCCACAGCATTTGTTCCGGCATTAGTGAATAGTGGACTTCCAAATGATCGATTTGTTTTCGAAGGGTTTTTACCCCATAAAAAGGGAAGAAAGACAAGGATCGACGGATTGATGGAGGAGGTACGGACTATTATTTTTTATGAGTCTCCCCATCGTTTATTAAAGACTTTAGGACAGCTTGCTGAGGCTTTTGGTGCCGACAGGCAGGCTTGTGTCTCCCGTGAGCTTACGAAGCTCCACGAGGAGAACGTCAGGGGCACATTAGCGGAGTTAATAGAATATTATCAGACCAATACACTTAAAGGCGAATTTGTCCTTACCGTGGCAGGTAAGAACCCTAAAGCCTGAAAGTATTACAACTAACTTTTATGATTTCAACAGAAAGACTTACACAGCTTTTAGAGCAAACTCAGGGAATAGCCAAAGAAGCGGGCGCTTTTATCCGTAGGGAGAGGCAACATTTCGATCTGGCCAAAGTAGAACACAAGGGCTTCAATGACCTTGTATCTTATGTGGATAAGGAGGCTGAAAAGATAATTGTCAACAAGCTGTCTCAAATTTTACCTGAGGCGGGCTTCATTACCGAAGAAGGCACCAATACTACCCAGGCAGAAGAATTCAACTGGGTAATAGACCCGCTGGACGGTACTACCAATTTTATCCATGGAGTTCCCATATTTTCAGTAAGTATAGCATTAATGGAGCGTAGCGAAGTGGTGTTGGGAGTGATTTACGAAGTGAATCTTCATGAATGCTTCTACGCAATGAAGGGTGGAGGAGCCTTCTGTAACGACACGCCTATCAGAGTAAGTTCAGCTGGGACACTTTCTGAATCGCTGATTGCCACAGGATTTCCGTATTACAATTTCGATTTGATTGATAAATACTTAGCCGCCTTAAAGTCATTGATGAAATCTTCTCATGGTGCACGCCGGTTTGGGAGTGCTGCTGTTGATTTGTGCTATGTTGCTGCGGGACGTGTTGAGGGTTTTTTTGAATACAATCTAAACTCCTACGATGTTGCGGCCGGCACGCTGATCGTAGAGGAAGCTGGAGGCAAAGTGACTGATTTTTCCGGTGGAAGAGATTTTGTGTTTGGAAGGGAAATTTTGGCCACCAATGAGAAAATTCATGAAGAAATCTTAACTGACCTTAAAAAGGCTTGGGCTTAGCTAACCCATGAAATAGTACCAGAACAAGATAGTTACGATAGAGATTGGGATCCCCAGTCCGGCAAGAAGTGTGGCAAGTTTAGGTTTGAGGTCGTATTGGATGGCTACAATAGATCCCGTGATCATGGGAGCCATACCACTCTCAAGGACGGTCACTTTGAATTCTAGGCTACTTTCCGGCAGGAAATTTCTGTAGATCAACCAAACCATCAAAGGGGCAAGAATAAGGCGATAGCCCATTCCCAACCAATAAAATTTGGAACTGAGTGACTCGAAATCTATGGAGAATTTTAGGCCAATGGCAAAAATCGCCATGGGAGCCATGGTTTTTCCGATCATCGAAACTATGGGAATGATAAACTCTGGAGTCCTCCATCCCAAAATGCTCATCGCTATGGTGATCAATAAAAAGGAGAAGGGTGGGAAACGAAGGATTTTGAGTGGGATTTCACTCAAGTTTCCTTCTTTATGGGAATAGATAGAACCTACTAAAATTGCAAGGGAAGAAACAAGCAAAAAGGATCCTCCTTGATCTATCAGGAGTGCTATAGGTAAAGCTTGCTTCCCATAGAGTCCTTCTACCACCGGGAATCCTAAGAAGGAAGTGTTTGCCAGTCCTGCGACAATCACCAAACAACCGGTGGTCTGCATATCCCATTTTAATAACCTGCCCAGCAACCCGAAAATCAGCCAAGAAAGCAGAAAGGTAAACCAGGCCGAGGATATGGGTAAGAGTAATGCCCATTGGGGATCTATTTGTGGAATATAAAGTAATGCAAGTGCAGGAAGTACAATATTCAACAAATAAGCATTTACCCATTTGGTGATTTTTTCAAGCGGGAGATTAGCTTGTTTCTGGAGAAAAAGCCCTAATAAAAGGCTAATAAATGCAATAGAAGCCCCTACCATAGCTGACTTTTATCCAATGCTTTTTTTCGTAACATAAAAATAATTATATATATTTTTACTTTGCTGATTATCAGTATACTTTTGATTCGGATAACCTAAATTCTATGACTAAACTAATACCTATTTTTATCAATGGAAGAAAATGGATTCAGCTTTCGCAGCTTTCAAAAGAGCAAGCTACAAACCTGAAATCATGGCTTCCGATTAGCTGTTTGAAGAAAGTTATGTTTCAAGGAACTGAATTTAGCGATTGTCTGGATTTCGAAACGTACGAGTATTGGTTTCGTACACATCAGGTATCTGAGCAAAAGCATGCCTTGCTAGATTTCTAATCCAATCCAAAATTTTTTCTTTTTTCCTCAAAATATTTACCTAGTTCTGGGTAAAAGTCACTTTGGACTTCCGGAATTCCATCCAGGATTAATTCCATATTACCCTCCATCAGATCTGTATTTACCTGCATACCCTCCAGTAGATACACCATATCTTCCATGCTTAGGGCTTCAAAGCTCGATGAAGGATAAAGCATGTATTCATTTCCATAGAAGTCAACCGCTTCAAACTGGATTTTTCCGTCTAAGCAGTGCGCATAAATACTGATTTGCTCTCCCCATTGACTCTCAGGATAATTCATTTTCACCAATAAAACAGAGGTAGTTTCATTCGTAAAATAAGTTTCTGGGTGAAATTTGAAATCAATCATCAGCCAAAAATAGCAATTCCTAATGATTGAGAATCCCAATCCTATTTTTGGATTGGATAATCGGGACTTTCAGACTATTTTTGGGCACATTTGCAGGTAAGCCATTTGGCTACCGTTCCATAAAAATTGGCTTTCAAACCCCTGATTATGAAAAGAGATTCGCTTGTTTTCGATTTGATCAACGAAGAAGAAGACAGACAAAAGAGAGGCATCGAACTGATTGCTTCTGAAAACTTCACTAGCAAACAAGTGATGGAAGCCGCGGGCAGCGTGCTGACAAACAAATATGCTGAAGGTCTTCCGGGCAAGCGCTACTATGGCGGTTGTGAGGTAGTGGATAAGATCGAGCAGCTGGCAATCGACAGAGCCAAAGAGCTTTTCGGCGCTACCTGGGCCAATGTTCAGCCTCATTCGGGTGCGCAGGCAAATGCAGCAGTGTTATTGGCATGTTTGAAAGCTGGTGATCCTATTTTAGGGTTTGATCTTTCCCATGGCGGTCACTTGACGCATGGCTCCCCTGTGAATTTCTCCGGAAAACTCTATGAGCCTCATTTCTACGGAGTAGAGGAAGAAACTGGAAGAATCAACTACGACAAAGTAGAGGAAAAGGCATTGGAAGTTTCTCCAAAAGTAATTATCTGCGGTGCTTCGGCTTATTCCAGAGATTGGGATTATGCACGATTGAGAGAGATTGCAGACCAGGTTGGGGCGATTCTCTTGGCAGACATCTCTCATCCATCGGGATTGATCGCTAAAGGATTATTGAATGATCCATTGGATCACTGCCATATTGTGACTACTACCACGCACAAGACACTAAGAGGGCCTAGAGGCGGGTTGATCATGATGCGTGAAGACTTTGACAACCCTTGGGGATTGACTACTCCAAAAGGGGAGATCAAGAAGATGTCCGCATTGTTGGATATGGGGGTATTCCCAGGGACTCAAGGAGGTCCTTTGGAGCATATCATTGCTGCTAAAGCCATTGCTTTTCAGGAGTGCCTTTCTGACGAATACATGCACTATGTGCTTCAGGTGAAAAAGAATGCATCCGTAATGGCTGATCAGTTCGTAAGTCTGGGATATCAGATTATCTCTGGAGGTACGGACAATCACATGATGCTTATCGATCTTAGAAATAAAGACCTTACCGGCAAAATTGCAGAACAGACCCTGGGGAAAGTGGATATTACCATCAATAAAAACATGGTTCCATTTGATACTAAATCTCCGTTTGTTACGTCGGGAATGAGGATCGGTACAGCAGCGATTACCACCAGAGGTTTGAAGGAAGATGACATGGTGAAGATTGTCAACTTGATCGACAGAGCTTTGAGAAACCATGAGAATGAGGCCGAGTTGGCAAACATCCGCAGCGAAGTGAACGCCTGGATGAATCAATTTCCATTGTACTAGAATTTAGATACCACCCGTGGCATTAGATCAATACCAAGAAGAAGAGGAAGAAGAAGGGATGTCCTTTTTGGACCATTTAGAAGCATTGCGTTGGCATTTGCTTCGGTCAGTTGCGGCAATTCTGATTTTATCAGTTGCAGCATTTCTGGCAAAAAGCTTTGTTTTCGGAGTAGTAATCCTAGGTCCTTCCAAGGTTGATTTTGTCACCTATAGATGGTTGTGTGAGCTTAGCGATGTTGTAGGATTGCCTGCTCTGTGTATTGACGAACTTCCTTTTACGATCCAAAGTAGGCAGATGACAGGACAGTTTACCATGCACATGACCTCAAGTTTTGTGGTAGGTTTTATCGCTTCGTTTCCCTTTGTCTTCTGGGAAGTGTGGAGGTTTATCAGTCCGGGATTGTATGATCAGGAGAAGAATGCCGCAAGGGGAGCTGTTTTCTTTGTGAGTATGTTGTTCTTTATGGGAGCTGCTTTTGGGTACTTTATCCTGTCTCCCCTTTCGATCAACTTCTTATCCAATTACCAGCTGGATCCGTCGATTCTAAATGAGTTTGATATCACTTCGTATATTTCTACCCTGACGATGTTGGTTCTTGCTTCGGCGATCATGTTTCAGCTTCCGGTAGTGGTTTATTTCCTGGCGATGTCAGGCTTGGTGACTTCGGGTATGTTGAGGTCATACAGAAGGCACGCTATTGTAGTGATTTTGGTAGTGTCAGCTATCATTACACCTCCGGATGTGGTCAGCCAAATCTTGATTGCAATGCCTATTCTGGTTTTGTATGAAGCTGGGATTCAGATTGCAAAGAGATTGGAGAAGAAAAGAGCGATTAAGAGAGCTAAGGAAGATATAGAGGATGCCCTTTAATCCAGCGTTAGACAAGTGACATGTATCAAGAATTAAGAGCCGAGAAGGCAAGAAAATAGAATTCAGAGATAAGATAGGGGCAAGGGCCGTTCTGCGTTTTGCTGTCTCCAATCTTAAGTCGTAGTAAGTATGGCAAAGAAAATAGCAATAGGAGGAGATCATGCAGGCTTTGAATACAAAGCCAAAATGATCAGTAAATTAGAATCGTTGGGTTATGAAGTAAAGGATTTTGGTCCTTTCTCTGATGCCTCAGTGGATTATCCTGATTACGTACATCCCTTGAGTTCAGCCATCGAAAATGGCGAGTATGAATTGGGAGTGGTGATCTGCGGTAGTGGAAACGGTGTGGCGATTACCGCCAACAAACACCAGGGAATCCGTGCTGCTCTTTGTTGGAATGAGGAACTGGCAGCTTTGTCCAGACAACATAACAATGCTAATGTTTTAGCTCTTCCTGCCCGTTTTGTTTCCTATGATTTGGCAGAAAAGCTTGCTGAGATCTTCTTGACCACTGATTTCGAAGGGGGAAGACACCAGAATCGGGTGAATAAGATTGCCTGCAGCTGAAAAGCTGGAAGACCGATGAGGGAAGAAGCCCAAACCTGATTTCTCAAGTTTGGGCTTCTTTATGGACCGGGATTGGACTTTTATAAGCTAAAACCCTCGTTAGACACTTGACTTGCCAAAATCAGTGCATTGTACAGATTGGCAATTTTTCCAGATTTAGATAGTTCCGAGAAGGATTTTTCTGATTCGCCTAGCTGGACATTTACACTAGGTGAAATTCCCGATTCCATAATGATTTTCTTTACCTGTGTGGCATCTAGATCCGGGAAATATGATCTGATCATCGCGGCTAATCCAGTGACCGCCGGAGCAGCCATGGAGGTGCCTCCCTGGAATTCATAGGAATCATCAGGCATAGTTGAATAAATCTCATCTCCAGGGGCAAAAATGTCCACATTTTCCTTTCCGTAATTAGAGAAAACGGCGATCATACCTGACCCAAAGACCGGAGTGAGCGCTCCCACTGTAAGGTAGTTATCCACAAACTCCTGAGTGTTTGATTCAGGATGATCATTTGGAAATGTCGGATTATCCGGAGAATCCAAATCAATGCCGTCATTTCCAGCCGCATGTACAAAGAGCACATCTTTGGAAGCGGCATATTTCATGGCTTCATAAACCCATTCTGAATTTGGAGAAAATCCTTTTCCAAAACTTGCATTGATGACTTTAGCGCCATTGTCGACCGCATACCGGATGGCCAGCGCAATATCCTTATCGTATTCGTCCCCATTGGGAACGGCCCGGATAGACATAATCTTAACGTTGCTGGCTACTCCATCCACTCCTTTTTTATTGTTTCGGGTGGCTGCGATGATCCCCGTTACATGTGAACCATGACTTTCATCCGGATTTCTGGAATCCGGATTTCCATTGCCGTACTGGTCATCTGTAATATCGTAAGGATCATCCCCTACTGGAGTTCTTCCATTGAAATCAACATTCAGGTTGTAATTAACCTGGGTCTCATAATACTTTATTCCTTCTTGAAGGTCCTTGATCGCAGCTGGAATTTCCTCTCCCATGGTGATTACCTGCATCAACATGCCCACAGTTCTTTCCTCTTGGGTATTTTTGGGTTGATATTCCTCTAAGTCGGCAAGGGAATAATTCTCTTTCCCTAAAGCGTCCTGGATATTTTTATCTGCCATGGTCACCATAGCATAGATCTGCTTGAGTTGTGGAAGTGCTGCCTGGGCTTCAGGAAGTTTTTCATTTAGCTTTTCCTGTGCAGCTTCTTGATAGGCTTCATCCCCGATTTTTAAGCGAAGAATCCGGGCCATTTCCATTTGCTCGTTGTAGGATTCACCCAGGAAATTGTAGCCATGGATATCATCGATATAACCATTTCCATCGTTGTCAATGCCGTCTCCAGGCTTTTCACCCGTATTAGTCCAAAGAATATCCTTGATGTCCTCATGATCCAGGTCAATGCCTGAATCAATCACCGCCACGATCACCTCTTTGCCTTTTTTCTTTTTCAGAAGTTCTGCATACGCTCGATCCACGCTCATTCCTGGGACGGTATCTTTTTGTAAATCCAAATGTCCCCAATGTCTGGATTGCTGATCAGTGAGTTCGGCTACTTTGGGGCTGCTTTCCGTGTAGCTAATAGGAGGAGCTGTCAATACCAATGAGGAATTGCATCCCATCACTAGCAGGCCCATGCCTAGCCCTGCCAAAATTTGAATCTTGCTTTTAATCATAGTTAAAAGTAACGTCCGAGTTTCAAATAGTTTGGGTTTTTGGTTGTTAAAAATGGTGAAGTATGAGTTGTTTTACTTGAATGGGTGATGAGGAAGTTCAGTAGGATATTTCTTCCCTCTGCCCCAGGCAACAAATGTTGCAGCAATCAGCATGAAAACAGTAAACCCTATCTGGTCGCCTTCTCCTCTCAAAACATGAAATAGGATGGCAGAAAACATAAGCGCGATGGTTCCAAAAGCAGCATAAACAGTAAGTATCGGACGGATTCGAAGCAAGGGAGGTAAGGTCAACCCCAGTCCGGCTAACAGATCAGCAATTCCTGATATCCATACCAATTCTGGCTCTTCCTTAATCCAAGGCCAAGGCAGATCGGCTGGGAGAAATAGCTTCATGAAGCCTGCGT
This sequence comes from Algoriphagus resistens, assembly GCF_001442615.1. Lineage (GTDB taxonomy): Bacteria > Bacteroidota > Bacteroidia > Cytophagales > Cyclobacteriaceae > Algoriphagus > Algoriphagus resistens. The sequence goes on from NZ_LMXN01000003.1 coordinate 536,842, forward strand.
AGATAAATGTGAGGGAAAGTAATATTTGTACTGTCCAAAGGGAAATGTTTAAGGCTTTAGCTCTTTTTGGAATTGTCATAGTCTGTGAGTCGGTTTGTTTGCGTGCCACAAGATTATATAAATTCGCTTTCCAAATGATATTACTATCCTCGTGGATAGTGCTATCTCTTTGGATAGTATTGCAAAAAAATGAAGCTATGATTGCACAGGGAGGTTGTCCTAAAACCATGCTTTCCATCAAAGACGCCTTGGAGGCTTTAGAAGGAAAGTGGAAACTATTGATCTTATTTTCCTTGGCTGCAGGTCCAAAACGATTTAAGGAAATCAGCAGGGAAGTAGCAGGAATCACGGATAAAACCTTGTCCAAGGAATTAAAAAGTCTTGAAACCAATCTATTGATCAACAGAGAAGTAGTTGATTCCTTTCCACCCAAAGTTCAGTATTCAATTACCCCACACGGGATGTCCCTGGAAAAAGTATTGGATGAGCTACATTTTTGGGGGTTGCTGCACAGAAATAAGATTATGGGAAAGTAGGTGGCGTCGCTTTCTATAACTGAAAATAGAAATTGTAAATTCGAAAGGATAAAGAGGCGCAGTTACAAACTCATCCTGGGATGGGGATAAAGTGGGTTGTTGCAAACGCTTAAAAGCGTTTCGGAGTTCGGCTAACACTCTCGCCTTTCTGTTGGCTGATGATACTTTGGAAATCCAATCAACATGTAATGAGTCTTTACTTATCATTGAAAACTAATGGCATCAAAAACTTTATGCTTCCGATATAGATAGTAATTGTATTTATTGCAGCATGGATGAAGTAAAATTTCACCCCTCCCGCTGATACCAGCGAAAACTCAAATACCCAAAACCCACCAATCCCCAGAAAAGAGCCATTAATGTCAGGTTGTAAATGCTCATGGCGATCATGGCAATGAAAGCAATTGCCAGGGCAACTGCAGGAAAATAAGGAAATAGTGGAACGCGGAAAGGACGCTTCAAGTCCGCATGGTTTTTTCTCAAGGCAAAAAAAGCAATCATCGATACGATGTATAATGTCAGTGCACCAAAGCATGCGATGGTGATAATTTCACCTGTTTTGCCGGTAAGCAAGGCCAAGATCCCTATGCCCATATTTACGATAAGTGCGTTGACAGGAGTTTTGGTTTTGGGATTCACTTTCCCCACAAAAGGAGTTACATAACGCTCTCTTCCCAGTTCCAAGGTGGATCTCCCAGCTGCCAGGATAATCCCATGAAAGGAAGCTACTAACCCGAAAAGCCCGACGGTAATCAATAAGTGATACAGGATATTGCTTTCTCCTACGATCTGGGCCAAGGCGAGTGGAAGGGGAGAATCGGAGGCGTCCGTGCTTCCCGGTGGATAGACTATGGTTTCCCATCCCGCCACTCCGATAGAAGAAGTGAAGGTCAGCAGACATAAAATCACCAAAGTGAAAATCGCTGAACCGAAGCCGATCAGAATATTGCGTTGGGGGTTTTTGGCTTCCTCGGCCACATTGGCTACGCCTTCGATAGCGAGGAAAAACCAGATTGCAAAGGGTATAGCCGCAAAAGCTCCTCCCCAGCCATTCGGTAGGGCATTTTGGGTCAGGTTTTCAAATTTAAATTCGGTAAAACTGACTCCTGAAAAAAGCAGCAATTCAGCCACTGCGATGATGGTAATGACCAGTTCGAAATAGGCGGCAAACTTCACCCCGGAGATATTGATCAGCGTAAAAATCAAATAAGCGGTAATTGCAATGGTGGTAATACTGATATCCGGGAAAAACACGTTGAAATAGGCTCCAATGGCCGCTGCAATGGCCGGAGGGGCGAAAATAAACTCTATGCTCTGTGCCATTCCAGCTAGAAACCCCCAGTTTTTCCCCAGCCCTAACCTAGCATAGTCAAAAGCCCCTCCGGCTTTGGGAATGGCGCAGGCCATCTCCGTATAGCTAAAGGTAAATGTGACATACATGATGATGATAAATAGGGTGGCAACTGCCAGTCCGAGGGTTCCTCCTTCTGCCAAACCGAGGTTCCAGCCGAAGTACATTCCAGAGATGACATAACCCACGCCAAGACCCCAAAGCATAAATGGCCCGAGCGTTCGTTTTAATTCAGTTTTTTCCTGATTCATTTTTTAGGAGATGGGGATCAAAGGTGTCTTTCAAGTGGACACCGGAAAGTTTCAATCTCAGAGCTTCTGCGCATAAAAAAGCGAGTTTTTCCGCTGCATAGACATAAGGCAAACCGCCTGTTCGGATATTGGAAATGCAGTTTCGTTTTTCGTCTGTATTTCCTGCTTTTGGGTTGTATGTCAAATATATCCCCATGCTGTAGGGGGAGCTCAAACCGGGTCTTTCCCCGATCAGGATAATGGAAATTTTACTGGAAAACAGTTCACCTATTTCATCGCTGATGGCTACTCTCCCTTGCTTCACTATGGAAATAGGTGCCAGGGAATGTCCTTTGATTCTAATCAAAAACTCTTGTAAAAATTGGATTGCATGTGTAGAAATAGCATGGGCACTCAATCCGTCTGCCAGAATAAAGGAAATATCAGTCGCTTCGGTTGTTGAGTTTTTTATAGCTACGATGGATTCCTTACTAAGCTTTCTTCCCAAATCAGGCCTTTTGATATAAGATTCACGACTTTCTGCCTGACTTGTAAGAATGATGCTTGGAAGTTTTAAATTCTGGATTTCAGCTTCCAGAGAACTGGTATCCAAACTGGCCCAAACGGCATCTTTGGCAAGGGCATGATCCTTCCTGAACTGGAGCAATTCCTGAGTTTTCAGGCTTCCGCCCGTCCTTCCCAAAGCGATTCGGGCATCGGTAAAGTCTTTTAGCCTTTTCCATGGATTGGACATTTCACTCATAGGTTCAATAGTTTATTCCCATTAATCTCGAGAACTTTTCCTGAAGCATCCGTTAGGTTCATATGGTGCATCCACTCTTCAAATTCCGGTGCTCTTTTCAATCCCAACACCTGTCGGATATAGAGTTGATCGTGAAAGGATGTGCTTTGGTAATTCAGCATCACATCATCCGCACCGGGGATACCCATGATAAAATTGCAACCGGCCACACCCAGCAGGGTCAGCAGATTGTCCATATCGTCCTGATCCGCGTCGATGTGATTGGTATAACAGATATCACAACCCATGGGCAAGCCCATCAGTTTACCACAAAAATGATCTTCCAATCCAGCCCGGATCACTTGTTTGCCATCGTAGAGATATTCAGGACCGATGAATCCCACGACGGTATTGACAAGTAAGGGCTTAAATTTTTTGGCGACGGCATAAGCACGAACTTCGCAGGTTTGCTGATCCACCCCATGGTGGGCATTGGCAGAATGAGCACTTCCCTGTCCAGTTTCGAAGTACATAAAGTTGTCCCCGATACTCCCGCGGTTCAATTCTTTTCCCGCCTGAAAAGCTTCTTCCAAAGTATGCATACTAAAACCAAAACTGGTATTGGTAGCTTCGGTCCCTCCGATGGATTGAAAAATCAGATCGACCGGAGCCTTCTTGTTGATCAGTTCCAAGGTCGTGGTGACATGGGAAAGGATGCAGGATTGGGTGGGAATATCATATTGAAGACGGAGCTTTTCCAGCATTTCCAGTAAGCGAAGCGTAGTCTCTGCTGAATCCGAAACCGGGTTAATGCCGATCACCGCATCGCCTACACCGTAGAGCAGGCCATCGATGGTACTTGCCATAATCCCCTTCGCATCGTCTGTGGCATGATTGGGCTGAAGACGGGTAGAAAAGTGTCC
>NZ_LMXN01000030.1 GCF_001442615.1 Algoriphagus resistens
GGTTACAGCAGTTCCACTACCTTATTTCGTCTATATCGCCATTTTCCAAAGGCCTTCGGGGTACTGCTTTGACCAAATTAAGATTTTCGTCGATCTCATCAAGCGGGCTAGGAATATTTTTATTGGAAATCATAAGCCTAGCTGCAGGGAGAAAGAATATTTGAGAATACACTGGAATCCAATGGAGCAAAAAACTACGAAATGCTTGTCGAGGAGATTATCACCAAACTAAACTGACCACAAAATGGATAAGAAGCTAAACGACCCAAGCAAGGGCAATAACCTGTGTATATTACAAAGTGGTGCACTCCTGTTGCCATTTTTGGTGCAAAAAGAAGAAGTTTCCAGTAAACCATGAATGGACAGATTCAAAATCTGCCCTGATCGAGCTGGCTTATGCACTGCATTCCCGGGGTGCGGTAAACCACGGCAAGAGTGATGTGAAGGCAATCATCACGCTGATGGAGACATTGTTCAACATACAGGTAGGGAATTTCTACCGCACCTTTCAGAGCATGCGGGGCAGAAAGAAGAACAGGACCATTTTCCTGGACAGCCTGAAGGAGAGTCTGGTGAAACGCATGGATGAAACGGATATGGGTTATCAATAAACTTGAAACTCTGATACTATGACATTGCAGGATTTAGCAGTTTCTGAAACTTTAGTCTAAGGGGTGGAAGTGAGCGTTTTTGTGAATACTTGTAGCCTATTTAAAGTTGTTTCTATATGTTTTTGAATATAATATGCAATTTATTATTACTTTTATATGTAAATACGTATATCTAATTATTGAATCGAGCGTTTATATCTAAAAACATATAATGAAACGATTGTCCCTTTTTGTCAAAGAGAGAAGAAAGCAATTGGGTATGACCCAGGAAGAGTTTGCCGAACGGAGCGGGGTTGCCTTGACCGTAGTCAGGAAGATAGAGCAGGGCAAGACGAATATGAATCTGGATAAGGTGAATACTGTTTTGGGGATGTTTGGCCATGAGTTGGCTCCTGTAAGCAACAAAGAATTGAATGGACTATGAGAAAGGCGACCATCTATTATAAAAATAGAGTTGCCGGTTTTCTGACAGAGACTGAGGAAGGATTGTATCACTTCCAATACACGGAAGAATATCGGGAAAATCACCCACATGATTTTATCACCTTTACCATGCCTGTAAGAGAAGCTCCCTTTACCGACAAACGGTTGTTCCCTTTTTTTGAGGGCCTGATTCCTGAAGGATGGCTGTTGGATATAGCAAGTAAAAGCTGGAAGCTAAATCCAAATGACCGGATGGGCTTGCTTTTGGCATGTTGTCAGAACTGCATCGGTGCAGTACATGTAGAACCGGTTGTTGGAACAAATGAAAAATAGGTGTCTATATTGCTATGAGTCCTTGGATGAAGGGAGAGACTTTCACGAAAAGTGCAGTCTTAAATTCTTTGGTGTAAAAGTAGCCCCAATCATTCCTTACTCATTAGACCAGATGGGTGAACTTGCCATGGAGGTAGTAGAGCGTAGTGTGTCCGTACCCGGAGTGCAGCCAAAACTATCTTTATCCTTTTTTAAAGGAGTTGGGGAAAGTGCAGAGAACAGACTTACAGTGGTGGGAGCATTGGGAGGGAATTACATTTTCAAACCCCCTTCTTCAACCTTTCCCGAGTTACCCGCGAATGAACATCTATCTATGCGGACGGCGGAATTATTCGGAATCCGTGTAGTCCCTTCTTCTCTGATCAAACTTTCCTCAGGTGAGCTTTCTTACATCACCAAACGGGTTGACCGGGAGGAAAATGGGGATAAAATCCATATGCTTGATATGTTTCAGATCACTGAGGCATTTGACAAATACCGAAGTTCAATGGAGCGGGTAGGGAAGGCATTGGCCATGCACTCTGACCAATCCGGTATAGATTTGCTTTTTTTGTTTGAAATCGCGTTGTTTTCCTTTTTGACAGGAATTAACGATATGCATCTCAAAAACTTTTCAATGATCCAGTCTTCTGCAGGATGGGTTCTGGCACCTTCCTATGATTTATTGAATGTGAAAATTGTCAATCCCGAAGATCAGGAAGAACTTGCCTTGACCATGGGAGGAAGAAAGAGGAAATTCTCAAAAACTGATTTTTGGGAGTTTGGAGCCGGCATGGGGTTGACAGATAAGCAGATTGCCCGGGTGTTCACACGTTTTGAAAAACAAAGGGGCAAAGTGATGGAATGGATTAAGCGTTCATTTCTTTCAATGGATATGCAAAATGCCTATTTAGTTTTACTCAATGAACGGTATGATAGACTCAAATAAGATTTCTTACCCTTAATATTCCACAGCCCACTTCCTTGTTCCGGCGGAACGGGGCTTCGGCAGAAAGAAAATCTGCCTCATCCCAACCAATCATTACCTTACGTCCAAAATTCTTTGGGATAAGGCAGATTTGATCACCGGAATGGTACTTAGCCTGTCAGTAGTTTTTTAGCTTTAAGCTAGGATGGACTGACGCTGCCACCCAAAAAGTCCGCTGTTTCATTTTCTTATAAATGCTGTTTCAGCTCAGCGGATGCCCTTTTTTTGGCATTTCGTTTCTTTCTGACAGTTGGGATTCCATCCGGTTTCTCATATCCTATAACTGTACAAAAGATGACGGGGCTGTCTTACAGAGCTCCGAAAAAAAATCTTTGATTTTGTCCATTCCGAATCAAGCTTTTTAAAATACAGGGTTTCTGAGAAGGATTTTTCCAGACAGTCCGCCCTTACCTTTCCGGCCGTTTGCGCCACTTTACTGCACCTTTTCAAGGAATCCGTTGAGCACAACCTGCTGGATCTCCTTCCCCGTACGGGCTGAAGGCCAGTTTCAGCCAGGCCAGGTACAAGATCAAAAGCGATTTCTTCAGGGATATCAACTCAATGGTATCCGATTTTAGCAGGGCCAGGCCTATGCCCCTTTGGAATGGCTACCGGTTGTATGCCGGTGACGGCAGTACGGTAAGACTTCCCCCAAGCGCTTCGGTTAAAAAATATTTTGGGGTTGAAAGCGTCACCGGGCAGGGGACAGAAAGAAGCCTTGCCAGGATTTTTATGGTCTATTCAGTAATGGCCAGGTTCGTCCATGATTCAGAAATCGGGGTGATGCCGAAGGGGGAAAAGACGATGTTGACTGACTCTCTGGAACGCGCACCCTTGGGAGAAAATGCCATACTTCTGCTGGACCGTGGATTCGGCAACATCTGTGTGGCCAAGGAACTGCAAAACCGGGGCATCGATTTTTGCATTAGTATTTTAGTTACAATGAGCAATTTTGCCAAGACAGTGCAAACATGCCTTTGCCCCCAAACCAGCTTGGAGCTCCCCTCCCTGACTGCTCTTTGGGAAGACAGGAAACCAACTCATCCCATGGGATGGAATCATGTATCTGGCCTAATAATGACTTCTTGAAAAAGTAGATTACCATTCTCGGGAAAAGCATATTCGCAGATTTCATGCTTTTCATTTATTTTAACAATAACCCTTTATCCAGAAAAATCTATCTCTAAAGAGTGGAAATCGCACTTTTTATACGGTTTTTTACAAAATACCTTTGCTTTTTGTTACAACTACCATTGTTCTCTTTTGAGTTTATACCTCAATTTTGACATCTATCAAGATTGGGTTTTCAATTAATAACTTGTTTGAGAATCTATAATTTGAAAACGTCATAAATTTTATTTTAGAGTCCACACTGAAAAGTAAGTAAAGCCAATAAAGGGTTTATAACAAAGTGAAAAACATATGATTTTATTCTCATTAATTGGATGGTTTAATTTATTGGTCAGAAGGGCGCTTGGGTTGCTCAACATGGATAACCTAATCCCCTCAGAGTCTACTTACTACCTGTTCCGGAAGTTTATAGTGGAGCATGAAAGACAGGGTAACCCCAATCTTTTGGAAGGAACATTTACCACAGTCAACAAGGGCCGGGCACAGGAATTTCAGGTAAGCGGATGGAGTATCCGAATGGACAGCAAACTCCTTGGAAGCAACATTGCCTGGCTGAGCCGGTATGAACTGGTTCATGAAACCCTGCGGTTGTTCTGTTCCAAAATAGCTTTTAAAGAGCTTGTAAACATCCTGACTTTATCGGAACTGCAATTAGTGAAAAGTCTGCTGTCCGAAACGGGCAATAAAGTTATTTACCGCTGTTCGGGAGAAGAAGTTAAAATCAGGCCTTCTATACTCCCATCGGTAAGCTTTATAAACCAGTTTAGCCCAATAGTCAGTAAAATGACAAGGATGATCATAAATAAGTCAAACCTATTTCAAAAACCCAAGTTCTTGCCTATTTCTGAAATCAGGTTTTAGGTGGAGACTCATTTCTCAATTAATTAAACCCCAAATACTAATGATGTTAAAATTCTTTACTTACTTCTTTAAGTGGCAACAATTTGCCTCTTTGATTTTGCTCCTATCAATAAGCCATATGGCTTCTGCCCAGCAACAGAATGTGTCTGGCACTGTCACGGATGATACTAATGAAACCCTCATTGGTGTAACTATCTTAATTAACGGAACGACTAGAGGAACGGTTACCGATATAGATGGGCGGTATGATATACAGGCCTCTCCTTCTGATGTGTTAGTTTTCTCTTACATTGGTTATACCTCACAGGAAATAACAGTTGGGTCAAGAACTATTCTTGATGTGGTGTTAGTTAGCGACGCCAGTGATTTGGGAGAAGTAGTGGTCGTAGGTTATACCACGCAGTCTAAAAAACTGTCTACCGGCTCTATGTCCCAGATAAAAACCGAAGAAGCTTTGGCTGTACCCATCACAAATGCCGCAGAAGCATTACAGGGAAGGGCTGCAGGTGTTACAGTAGTGACAGGTGGACAGCCGGGAAGTACACCTATAGTACGGGTAAGAGGATTTGGATCAACAAATAATAATGGTCCTTTGTATATTATAGATGGCATGCAAACCACTGATGGGAATGTATTGGCGCAAATAAATCCCAGTGACATTGCAAGTATGAATGTTTTGAAAGATGCTTCGGCGGCCATATACGGAGCCAGAGCTTCCAATGGGGTTATTATTATTACGACAAAATCAGGTAGTAAGGGGGCCAAACCCATTGTCCAATTTAATTCATTCTATGGGTTTCAAGAGGCCAGCAATGTACCTGAGTTGCTAAATTCGGAACAGTTGGGAGAAGTTTTTTGGCAAAGCTATTTAAACGACGGAATTGCCCCACGCCACGCTCAATATGGCGATGGCCCCACCCCAGTCGTACCGGAATATATTAGGGGAAATCCAGATTTACCATATGATCCAATCACCAATCGCCTGACCCGTGCACGTACCGGAAACCATTGGTTAGATGAAATATTCCGAAAAGGTAGCATCCAGAATTATGACCTTTCAATACAGGGGGGCGGACAAAACACTCGATATTTGATGTCAGTGGGTTATCAGAACAGAGAAGGGGTTCAGCTTCATACGGGCTTCGAGCGCTTCGTCACTAGATTGAACTCTGAAATTGATGTAAACGAACATATTCGGTTTGGTGAACACCTCAGTTTTTCCTATAGTGATCAATTATCCCAAAACCAGGTACAGGGTGCAGTGGGCGCAAGCCCGTTGATTCCCAACTATGATGAAGGTGGAAATTTTGCGGGTGCAGGTCCTTCCACTGCAGCCGGACTTAATAACCTTATTTCTCCCCTTGCCAATTTAGAAAGGGGAAGAGATAATTTTAACCGGAATTTCCGGTTTGTAGGTGACGCCTTCGTGGATGTGAATTTCTTAAATGATTTTACCGCCCGATCAACAATTGGCATTAATTATAACAATACTTTTGCTCATGCAGTTGTGCGGAAAAGCCCGGAATCTCCTGAGCCGGTTACGACCACGGCACTGAATGAGATACAAAGCATCAACTCTTCCTGGGTCTGGACGAACACGGTCCGGTATAACAAACAGGTTGGGGATCATACCATCAATCTGTTGGCAGGAGCTGAAGCGGTTAATGAATCCCTGAGGCTTTCCAATATCAGAATTGAAAATTTTCTCTTGGAAGATGCTGACTATCTGATTTTGGGAACAGGTAACAATGCACCTAATATTGCTGACAGCAGATGGGAACAAAATACGCTTTCCTCTTATTTTTTTAATGCTGATTATGCTTATAAAGGAAAATATCTTGCTTCCGTTTCAGTTAGACAAGATAAGTCATCAAGGTTTGCCAAAGGAAACAATTCAGGAGTATTTCCCTCTGGAAGTGTAGGCTGGATTATCAGTGAGGAAGATTTCATGAAGAATAAATCTAAAGTTTCCTTGTTAAAGTTAAGAGCATCTTATGGCTTGTTAGGCAACCAGTCTATTCCAATACCCAACCCCTTCCTTAATATTTATCAGACTAATCCGGAATATTCTTTTTATTCTATTCAAAACGGTACCATAAATACAGGAACAATGCTGTCAAGATTGGGTAATCCAAACCTGCGTTGGGAAATATCCCAACAGGCCAATATTGGTTTAGATCTGGGCTTTTTAAATAATGATGCCAGTTTTTCCATAGATGTCTATAATAAATCTACTAGGGACATGATTATTGCCAGTCCTCTTCCTTCTACCGCTATAGATGCAGCAGCACCTTATATTAATGCAGGTAAAGTAACAAACAGGGGAGTTGATTTGAGTCTGGCCTATGGTAATTTCTCTAAAGAATCTACTGTTAAGTGGGATGTTGGGTTAAATATATCTGCGTATAAGAATGAATTGGTAAGTTTAAATGATGCTAATCCAAGTGCTTTCCTTACCGGTGCAAATTTCTATAACGGAATTATTACCAGAAGCTCAAGTGGCGAGCCTATATCATATTTTTATGGACGGGATATAATCGGGATATTTCAAAATGCCGAAGAAGTTGCAGCGGCTCCCAGCCAGGGGTTTGCTAACCCTGCTGCAGGGGTAGGACGGTTCCGCTACCGGGATATTGATGGCAACGGGATCATTAATGATGCGGATAGAACCAATCTTGGTAACCCGCACCCTGATTTTACCTACGGCTTAAACGCTAATTTATCCTATAAGAAATTCAGTCTTACAATGTTCTTCCAAGGATCCCAAGGTAACGAGATATATAACTTTCTAAAAGTATATACAGATTTTGGAACGTTCTTCAATGGAAACAGAAGCCCGAGAGTATTGGATGCCTGGACCGAAACCAACCGGGATGCAACACTGCCGATGGTAGGAACAAGTGTAAAGAACAGCGAATCCGCACCAAATTCATATTATGTAGAGGATGGTTCTTATTTGCGATTGAAGAATCTACAATTTGGTTATAATTTCAGTTTGCCCAAATTGGGTGTAAACAATGCTCTTGTTTATTTACAGGGAACCAACCTGTTTACTATAACCAACTATACCGGCACAGATCCGGAAACAGGATCAACTGGGGGAAGTGATCTTACATTTGGGGTTGATACTGGGACCTATCCGATCGCCAAGGCTTATACTGTTGGTCTCAATTTTAGCTTTTAATCAAAACATTATAATATATAACTTGTATGAAAAATATATTAATAGGATTCGTATTTGCCTTTCTTGCATCTTCCTGTGTTGAAGAATTCAATGAAATCCCACCTAAAGGGGTTATAAGTTCCGAGTCTTTAGCTACAGAAGAAGGGGTGGATTTGCTCCTGATAGGAGCATACTCCATGCTTGACCAGCTGAGACCTGGTATTACAAATGATTATTATTCCACTGGCGATAAATTCTGGTATGGCATCATGTCAGATGAAGCACATAAGGGTGGGGATAATGGTGATCTCGCGCCACTTTTTCAATTGTCCATGCATAATTATGAAACCAATAATCCTTTCATATTGGATGAATGGAAAGGGCTATATGCAGGAGTGAATCGGGCAAATTTGGTTATTGCACAGGCCGAATTGGTTGAAGAAGTAGACCTGACTACCCAGATTGCTGAGGCGAGATTTCTGAGAGCACATTTTAATTTTAATTTGACCAGATCATGGGGGAATGTAGTCTACCTCGGCCCCGAGGACATATATGAAACCAATAAACCAAACGATGGGCCTCTTTGGGATCAGATAGAAGAAGATTTTCAATTTGCAATAGAGAATCTGCCACCCACTCAAGGCGAATCAGGTCGTGCAAACCAATGGTCAGCCAAAGCGTATCTGGGAAAGGTTTACCTGTATGAGCAGAAATACACTGAGGCAGCAACATTATTGCAGGAAGTAGTTGAAAGTGGGCCATATCAGCTGCTTGATGAATTTACGGATAATTTCGGAGAGGCCGGGAAAGCGGGAACTGAATCAGTTTTTGCTATCCAGTTTCAAAATGATGACGGTCAGTCTTTTAATGGAAACCGGAGCTTCTTGTGGCCACTTGCCGGTGGGCCCTTGGGAACTTGCTGCGGTTTTTATCAGCCAACTCAGGACCTTGTCAACGCTTATCAGACAGATGCCTCCGGATTGCCTTTATTGGACACTTATAATCTGACTGATATAAAGAATGATCAAGGCCTGCCCTCATTTGAGGCAGATGGCACAACGCCCACCCCTTTTACTGTACACTCCGGCCCGGTAGATCCCAGACTTGATTTTACTGTGGGGCGAAGGGATTTGGACTGGAATGGATTTGGCAGGTTTGTGGGGATGTCCTGGGTTAGAGCCCAGGTAAATGGTGGCCCCTATGCCACTAAAAAATTCCAGTACCGGGCCTGGGACATTGACGCAAACAGAGGACAGTTTGGACAGTTTGAAAGACCGGGTATACATTACCAGGTTATTCGTTATGCTGATGTATTACTGATGGCAGCAGAAGCACTGGTAGAGTCCGGCGGGAGCCTGATGACTGCCCTTGATTACGTCAATCAGGTCAGGAACAGAGCAAATCAATCCACCTATGTCCCTACTATACCCGGTGTTAACCCTACCAACTATCATATTGAACCTTACCCCAACTTTCCTGATGTGGAATATGCTAGAAAGGCAGTTCGGTTTGAGCGGAGATTAGAGTTGGCAACGGAAGGGCACCGCTGGTTTGATCTGTCAAGATACGGGGCCGATTATTATACAACAACCATGAATTCATTTTTTAAAAATGAAGCTCGCACCATACAGGGTTTTGAAAACCTTACGAGCCCGGCTTTGCCAAAGCATGCAATTTTGCCTATTCCTTTAAGTGCAATTGATTTAAGCAACAATTTACTAAAACAGAATCCTGGATGGTAGAAATAGAAATTGAGGAAATGATGCAGTCATTGATTTTAGAATATGTTTCCTTAAATACATTAAACTATACACATATATTACCTTAAACTAAATAACTATGGATCCCTTTAATTCAATTTCCTATTTTAAAAAAACATTTTCCTTTATTTTGACCCTGTTTTTGGTTACCTCAGGCTTTGCTGCAGATATCGAGACACTGAAAATCGGTGCGGTTGCACCAGGCTTTAGTTTACCAGGGACGGATGGAAAAACCTATACCCTTGAAAGCTTTGCAGATTCCGAAGTACTTGCTATTGTTTTTACCTGTAATCATTGCCCTACAGCACAGGCATATGAAGATCGCATAATAGCTTTAACCAATGATTATAAAGCTAAGGGAGTTGCCCTGGTGGCTGTTTCACCCAACGATCCCGATGCAGTATCCCTATCCGAATTAGGTTACTCGGATATGGGTGATAGCTTTGAAGAGATGATAATCAGGGTAAAAGAAAAAGGCTATAATTTCCCTTATCTCTATGATGGTGAGACAGAGGAGATGTCAAAATCTTATGGCCCAATTGCTACCCCACATATCTTTATTTTCGATAAACAGCGTAGGTTACAGTATGTGGGACGTTTGGATGGATCTGAAAAGCCGGGTACTGGCAATGCTGAAGATGCCAGGAACGCAATAGATGCTTTGTTGGCTAATAAACCAGTAGCCGTACCTGAAACAAAAACATTTGGATGCTCCGTTAAATGGTCTGAAAAGAGTGATTGGATAGATAAAGCACCAGCAGCCTGGGCCAAGGAACCCGTTAATCTGGAATTGATCGACGATGCCAAGATAAAAGAACTATTGAAAAACGATACTGATAAAGTACGCTTGATTAATGTTTGGGCTACCTGGTGTGGACCATGTGTAACTGAAATGCCGGACTTTGTCGATATAAACCGCATGTACCGCAGAAGAGACTTTGAATTTATAACCATCAGTGCGGATAGACCGGATAAAAAAGACAAAGCACATGAAATACTTAAAGAAATGCAGGCTTCCGGTATAAATTATATTTATAATTCCGAAGATAAATATAAACTTATCGATGCTATTGATGCTGAATGGCAAGGTGCTTTACCCTATACACTTTTGATTCAGCCGGGGGGTAAAGTTATATATAGGGTACAAGGCACAATTGAACCGCAAAGCATGAAAAAAATGATAGTTGAAGAAGTAGGTAGGTATTATTAATTGAACCTAGGCTTTTGATAATGTTTCTCTATAATCAGAAAGCCCAGGTTTTTAATTTACTTCCTCATTAAATAATTTTTGTTAGGCTAAACAAGATTGGTGTGGGAATATGATCACTACTTTAAGGTTTAGCGTTTTTATATTCCATTATAAATGGGTATATGTCCTTTTTATTTCAATGAAATTATTGGTTAGGAGATGTAAATACATTCTGGTAACCTTGATTTTATGGACTGACTACTCGAGCATACTAGGATAACAGGATAGTTGGAACCAGACTTCACCACCTGTCACTATTACTGATCCTGCTCTCTCTTACAAAATCGATAAAAGTTAAATTAGTTACTATTAAATAGATAAATGGAACACCTTCAATGTTTAATAATTGGTGCAGGTCCAGCAGGTTTCACAGCTGCTATATATGCAGCGAGAGCGAATTTAAATCCAGTAATGTATGTAGGCAGCCAACCAGGGGGTCAACTTACCATTACCAGGGACGTAGAAAATTACCCTGGATTTCCTGACGGTGTACTGGGGCCCGAAATGATGGAGTTATTTGAAAAGCAAGCCAAAAGGTTTAATGCGGATATCCGAAACGGAATAGTTACTGATGTGGACTTTTCCAGCCACCCCCATGAAATTACCATAGATAACATAAAAAATATTTCGGCTGACTCTATAATTATTGCTACAGGAGCCTCTGCAAAGTGGTTGGGTTTGCCCTCAGAAACACGTCTTAACGGAAGCGGTGTATCGGCTTGCGCAGTTTGTGACGGTTTTTTCTACAGGGGTCAGGATGTGGCAATTGTAGGTGCTGGTGATACCGCCTGTGAGGAAGCCTTATATCTATCCAAATTATGTAACCATGTACATATGCTGATTAGAAGGGATGAGATGCGGGCATCTAAAATTATGCAGAAACGGGTAATCAATACCCCAAACATTACCGTTCACTGGCATGCAGAAGCGGAAGAAGTAATAGGAGAACAGATAGTTACCGGGGTTCGGGTAAAGGACAATCTTAACGAAGAAACATATGTACTAGCTGTACAAGGTTTTTTTGTGGCCATTGGTCACCATCCAAACGCAAAAGTATTCAGTCAGTACCTGGATACGGATGATCAAGGGTATATAATTACCCAACCCGATTCTACGAAAACTAATATCCCTGGTGTGTTTGCCTGTGGAGATGTTCAGGACAAGCATTTTCGGCAAGCCGTAACCGCAGCTGGATCTGGATGTATGGCAGCTTTGGAGGCAGAAAGGTTTTTAACTACAGTAGAGGCACATGTCTCATCTGCTGATTAACATTTGTATTATTAATGAATAATAATTGATATGAAACGATTGAAATTGAGTGTTTTCTCATTTTGTTTATTGCTGGCAGCTTTAATAAGCAGTCCTGCTTTTTCACAAAATAAATCCTTGGGAATCTTTGATGGCCATGGGGATATAGGTACCGATGTAAAGCCTGGTTCTGCAGTATATGATTCCATAACGCAACAATACCAGATAAGTGGAGCGGGCTATAATATTTGGTTAGACCACGATGAATTCCATTTTTTATGGAAAAAAATGGAAGGTGATTTTATTCTTTATACCCGCGCCAAGTTTGTGGGAGAAGGTGTTGATCCACACCGTAAAGTGGGATGGATGGTTCGTACCAGCCTAGAAGGGAATTCCACCCATATTAATGCAGTAGTACATGGGGACGGCCTTACTTCATTACAGTATAGAAAGACAGCTGGGGCTAATACCGATGAGATTCGCTCGGATTTGACACATGCAGATGTAATTCAGCTGGAGAGAAAAGGCAATACCTATACCATGCGGGTTGCAAAGTTCGGTGAACCGTTTGTTACTGAGGAAGTAGCTGATCTAGAATTGGGTGAAGAAGTATATGTAGGCTTGTTTGTGGGATCTCATAATAAAGATGTAGTTGAAAAAGGTGTTTACAGTGATGTGCGCATCTTGGCGCCTGCCCCGGATGATTTGATTCCGTATCGACAATATCTGGGAAGTGATCTGGAGATATTGGACGTACAAACCGGAGACCGCAAGATTGTTTATTCATCTGCGAAATCATTGCAGGCACCGAACTGGACCCCTGACGGTAATACCCTGATCTACAACAGCGAAGGCTCTATGCATACCTTTGACCTGTCAACGCGTAAGCCAAAAGTACTCAACACAGGCGAGGTTAAGAACAACAACAACGACCATGTTCTTTCTTTCGACGGCAAGATGCTGGGGCTAAGCAGTGGAGTTTCTGATCTGGGCGGCTCCATTATTTACACAGTACCTGTGACAGGTGGAAATCCAAAGCAGATTACCCCAAGAGGCCCATCTTATCTACATGGTTGGTCTCCCGACGGCAAATTGCTCACATTTACAGGAGAACGCGATGGAGAATACGACATTTATACAGTTCCCTCTGAAGGTGGCGAAGAAATACGTCTGACAACTGCTAAAGGTCTGGATGACGGTTCCGAATACACACCCGATGGAAAATACATCTACTTTAACTCCAACCGATCCGGCACGATGCAAATCTGGCGAATGAAATCTGACGGAAAAGAGCAGGAAGCCGTTACCAACGATGACTTCCATGATTGGTTCCCTCATATTTCACCGGATGGGAAGTCTATTGTGTTCTTATCGTTTCTGAAAGAAGAAGTAGAGTCTGGAGATCACCCCTTCTACAAGCACGTGTATCTACGTATGATGCCAGTTGGTGGTGGGGACCCGAAAATAATTGCTTATGTATACGGTGGCCAGGGAACAATCAATACCCCATCATGGAGCCCAGACAGTAAAAAAGTTGCCTTTATCAGCAACTCGGCTGCTACAGGAAATGAAAAATCTGGCAACTAATTATTTTTTAGATTAAGTTATTCATCGAAATCAAAACAATCAAATGGTAAACAGACGGGGTTTCTTTAAAAATGCGAGTGCTCTGGCTTTGGGCACTATATTACTTCCGGAAGCTTTCTGGGGTAATAATCTATTAAAAAATGAAAAAGTTATCGGCTTTGAAAGGAAAAAATCAGGAGCGATTGGCTTGCAGTTATATTCGGTAAAAGATATCCTGGAGAAGGATCTAAAAGGAACCCTACAGCAATTGGCTGATATCGGCTATAAAGAAATTGAATCGTATCCGGGAAGTAAAGGTCATTACTATGGAATGAAACCTAAAGTTTTTTCCTCAATGCTAAAGGACATGGGAATGAAATTGATAAGCAGCCATTTTGGATCAGGGACACGTGAAGGCAAGGCAGAATCCTGGTACCATGCCACAATGCTGACCAGATTTGATGAATTGGTTCAAAACGCAGCTGAAACCGGCCAAAAATATCTTACCTGCTCTTGGATGGATAAAGGTTTACGCAACTCTCCTGACGATCTGAAGAAAACGGCGGAACTGTTTAACTCAGTTGGTGAAACCTGTAAAAACGCAGGTTTACAGTTTGCTTATCATAATCATGCCTTTGAGTTTGAAAAAATTGGAGACTCAGTTCTGTATGACTTTATGCTGGAAAATACAGATCCTGAACTGGTGCAATGGGAAATGGATATTTTTTGGCTTGTAGCAGGTAATTACGATCCGATAGCCTATTTTAAAAAGTATCCAAACCGCTTCCCGTTAGGCCACATCAAGGATATGGATAAGCAGGATATGAAAAACAGTACAGAAATCGGCAACGGATCCATCAACTATAGCCATATTTTGAAAGAGGCTAAAAAATATGGTATGCAGCATTTTATAGTTGAACAGGAAAATTTTACCCGTCCATCAATGGACAGCATGAGGATAAATCACAAAAACCTATCAGGTTTGAAATTATAAAAGAGTATGTCCTATAAAGGATCTTCACGTAAAACTAAACTCTTTATGAAAAAATTAAGTATTGCTTTTTGTACAATTATTTTCTTATCCATTTTAAGCGTAAAAGCACAGAACCCCATTCGCGTTATGATATTGGATGGTGAAATGAACCCCTATCATCGATGGGATTTGGTCACTCCAATACTTAAAAAGATATTAGATGAACCTAAAAAATTTAATACTGATATAGTTACAACTCCACCGGAGAATGGTGACTTTAGCGATTTTATGCCGAAATTTACCGATTATCAAGTTGTTGTTTTAAATTATGATGCCCCAACAGATCGTTGGCCTGAGGCTTTGAAGAAATCTTTTGAGCAATATATGTTGAATGGAGGGGGCCTGGTGACAATACACGGCGCGAATAATTCTTTTCCTGAATGGGAGGAATTCAACAAAATGATTGGTGTAGGAGGCTGGCGTGGCCGAAATGAGAAAAGTGGGCCATATTGGTATTATCATGAAGGAAAGTTGGTTACTGATCCTAAACCCGGAAATGCTGGCAGCCATGGAAGCAGACTTCCTTTCCAGATGAAAGTCGTGAACAGTAATCATCCCATTACAAAGGGCCTTCCCTCAGTCTGGATGCATCAAAGTGATGAATTGTATGCCCAACTTCGTGGTCCAGGTGAAAATATGTCTGTGCTTGTGACTGCCTATTCTGATAAGAGCAACAAAGGAACTGGTTATGATGAACCTCAGCTAATGGTTATCAGCTATGGCGAAGGAAGGGTTTTTCATTACGCTCCAGGCCATGATGCTACAAGTATGAGTTCAATAGATTATGTGGTGCTGCTTCAAAGGGGGACTGAATGGGCTGCGACTGGTGAAGTTACCCAAAAGGTTCCTGATAATTACCCGGATGCAAATACAGTTTCATACCGACCGGATATTGCTGCTACGGACTAACTCCCGCAGGGTTCTAAGCCTAGCGTATCCTGTAAATTCTTCCCATTAGTTTCACAAACACTTTTTCCTTCTCCTGGAGATGTCTGGAGTTTTTCTTATAACATCATAATCTGGTTTGCCAGGGAAAAAGATTTGTTACTTTAGGGTCTGCTGAAAAACTCAGCCAATACAATTTCTCAAAACCAGTCCAGATTTTGTTCTGGACTGGTTTGTTTAAGTGCGCCTGGCTTGGGAGCTAACTATAGGGTATGAGTACGAACGTCCCCTGGGCTGAAGGGAGTGCTAGC
>NZ_LMXN01000031.1 GCF_001442615.1 Algoriphagus resistens
ACCCAGCCTGCTTTGAAGGAATGCGCAGCCTGGCCCATTCCGCACCAAATCCTCCATCCCACATACTGCCTGGCTGGAATTGCTCAGTAGCTTCATATAATCGGGGCATAGCTGTACCAGTATCTATCACACCTTCCAAAAAGGTGATGCGAAGGTTATTGGGTGGGATGTCAGACTTTACCTGTAGATAAAACAACATGGGATTCTCTTGAATATCCCTAGAAGCAGAAGAGCCTTCGCCCTTCTGCCCTTGCCCGGAGTGATCAACCAAACCACTATTCTCCGGCAGAGTATCGGAGCGGGTCTCCCCGCCCCGATGGGTGTCTCCCAAACCAAAGGAGACGCTGGGGCCAGATCTATGAAGAAAATCCGCCCCGGGTGAATCAGCAACTTGCGCTGTGGTTGTGCTTATGGGAAGACATAGTAATCCCATGAAGCATAGAAGTATTAATTTTTTCATGCTTTTGATGTTTTGGTACTGGGTGTCCGGTGTCCGGTGTCGGGTGACCGATGTTTGTCACGCCCGAATTCAATCGAAGCGCTATCGCACCTGTACGCGATGATATCAGTAGAAGGTCTGAAAGCTGAAAGTAGAATCACGAACGCTAGATTCTTGACTCTAATTTCTTGACTCTTGGCTCTCGATTCTTGACTCTTGGCTCTAGCTTCTTGGCTCTAAACCAGACAAAGTAATCCCACCTTGCTCCAACCGTGCAACCAGCAATTATAACTAAGAACAAAATGATGTCAGCGCTACCAGCTACTGTGAGCTTGCTGACCTGAGTGTGTAGTAACCGATCTGCTCAGGGATGTGCACCTCCCCTTTATCGGCGATAAAAAACGAACCCTTTATATAGGATTCTTGGGCTTCAGGGGATACAGGCGATCTACCGCGGCGATGCCGTGCTCCTCTGGTAATAAATAATAGGCAATAGGTAATGAGCAATGTGACCCAATGTAAAAAAGCTCAGACAGATCCTTCTTCTGAAATACTGGTCCCGGGAAGCTACTTAATCCAGAAAAAATCACCATCTGTTCCATGATACTTGGGTTATAACGATAGTCCAAGTTGAGAACAAGCCAAAAAGAGGCGTGGACTCAAACAAGCTGTCTTAGAGGTACTGGTATACCTGAGGAACAAGCAAGTAAGTAGCCCACGCCAAAGGCGTGAGCATCCTCACTTATTTATCCCGTTCCTCAATTGAAATTACCAGTTTCCTAAGACGAGACTCACAAGTGCAAATGCGTTCAATATGAAAGTTTGCAGATTAGATTTCTCTAATCGCATCTAAGTTAATAATAACTTGTAAAAGGACAAATATGTCCTAATAAAAATTTACTTATTTCATGACTATTGTTATGTGGGAAGAAAGCCAAATTACAAAAACCAAGCATTTATTGATAAGGTCAGCTCCAAGATTTTGGAACTTGCTGATGAACAAGAGATAACGCAGGAAGAAATTGCAGAATTATTCCAAGCTGACGACAATAGGCAAATTGGAAGAGTTTTGAGAGGAGAAACAAATTTTGGGATTAGTGAACTGGAAAGATTTGCTAAAATTTTAAAAGTTCACCCAAAAGTATTTCTGGATTTCAATTGGGAATAATTGTATTCAATTCAAAAAAGTTTAAACTCAGCTTTAGACTCAAGCTTATGCACCAGCTTCCCGTAGCTCCAAAAGATAAAATCAAGCTTCTTAAGCGGGAGTGTTAGCTGAACTCCATCCCTTCCGTTGGGGTACCCCAACGGAAGGGAACTAAATGATTAATTTTTAAACATCCAACACCAACCTCCCCTCAAATCTAATGGCTAATTGTTGGACTGTCAACCCCCAGTTATGGATCGGGGCCGTCCACTTCCGTTCGATCCTCTTTGCAGCAAGATACACCAGTTTCAGCAGCGCCATATCACTTGTGAAAGCCCCTTTTGTTTTGGTGACTTTCCTCACCTGCCGGTGATACCCTTCAACCGCGTTGGTGGTATAAATGATCTTTCTGATGGGTTTGGTATAGGCAAAATAGGCACTGAGACGTTCCCAGTTACTGTTCCATGAACGGATCACCACAGGATATTTCTTCCCCCATTTCTCCTCCAGGTCCAAGCTGGATCAGTCCTAAAAGTTGGGAGATTTGGTACAATCCATTTTCTTTACTGAAAAAAGAATTGGAAGAAAAAAGCAGAGGTATGATTTAATGAAAATAGCATTTTACATATAAAATTTTGCTCCCTAATTTGTCCAATAGTAGCTTTGGGTATTCACAAGTTAAACCAGTAATTGTTCAGGGAGAAATGGAGAATATTGAAACCATAAAAACAATGTATGATGCTTTTGAAAAGAAAGATTATGATGCCATTAGGCAATTGTTCGATGTAAATATTGAGTGGAACCAAATGAAGGGTTTTCCAGGTGGGGGGCAGCATACAGGAGTTGACGCGGTTTTTAAAAAAGTATTTGATGGGTTTGGGAAAGATTGGATAAAGTACTTCAGGCTGTTGCGGATCTGGTGGACGATACAGAGCTGGATCTCAGCCTTAGGGAAAACAGACTGGATTGCCTCTGGAAAGCCCGTCAGGTTATCCGTACAGGCGATCAGGATATCCTTTACCCCCCGGTGCTGCAGATCACTGAGGACCTGTAACCAGAAGTTGGCCCCTTCGCTTTCAGACAGGTACATCCCCAGGATTTCCTTTCTCCCGGACTTGTTGATCCCAAGCACGTTGTACAGGGCCTTGTGCCTCATCTTGCCATCTTCCCGCACCTTAAAGTGCATGGCGTCCAGCCATACGATGCAGTAAACCTCCTCCAGCGGGCGGTTCTGCCATTCCTTTACCTTGGGGATGATCCGGTCGGTAATATCACTGATCACCTGGGTGGAGACCTCGGTGTCATACATCTCCCGGATATGGGCTGATATATCCCGCATACTGCTCCCCATCCCGTAAAGGGCGATGATCTGGTCTTCCAGGTTGTCTGCCAGAATACGCTGGCGCTTCTCTATGAGCTTGGGCTCAAAGCTGCTGTGACGGTCCTCCGGGGTGTCTATGGTCACTTCACCCACGTTGCTCTTCACTGTTTTGCTGCCTTTCCCGTTGCGCTTGTTGCCCGAGGCCCATCCTTTGTCTTCATCACGGAGATGCTCTTCCATCTCTGCCTGCAGGGATTCTTCCAGAAATTCCTTCAGTAGAGGCGCTAAGGCTCCATCCTTTCCGAATAGGTTGTCACCTGATAAAAACTGTTTTAATACTTTCTTCTTGAATGCTGATTCTTCTTCTTTCATACTGCTCTATCTTAAAAACTTTAACTAAAATTCAAAGTCCTAGACAGAGTTTATCTTACACCCTCTTGCCACATTTTATTAGGTTAAAAGGATAGTCCTCTTCCACTTCTATGATTTCAAATAGTCCTGCATTACCAAATTCTTCTTCAATTGTTTCCCGATCGTAAAAGAATATTTTTACTCCACCAAACATTTCAAATCTGTCCTTACTAATGTAAGTTCCTTGCCCATATGTTTTAGCTTCTTTAGTAATTACCGCAAAAACCATCAATCCGTTTTCCGTTAGTTGGTTATAACAGTCTTGAATTAGTTTTACTCTTTCGTTTTTGCTCAACAAGTAAATTAATCCGTAGCAATATATCCCGTCATACAAATTATTGTCGAAAGGCATTTCAGTTACCGAACCGTGATAAATTGTCAAATCATTTCCAAAATGTTTTTGGCCTAAATCAATTGCAGTTTGTGAAATTTCAATACCTGTTACGGTCATTCCATTGTCTCTGAAAATTTGAGCGTTTCTTCCATAACCAATGCCTGGAATAAGTATAGTTTTTACTTCGTTTTCAACAAAAAGATCCTTTACCAATACCGTAGATTTTGCGGGGCATAAACCCCACATTTCTTGTTTGTCCTTAAATGCTTTTTCCCAAAATTCTGTCATAATATTAATTGTTCTTATTGCAAATCTTGTCTTCCAAAATCTCGCAGATATATCCTGACTTTTTTACGATTGAGATAATACTGTCTTGATTAATTTTAGCTCCTTCAACTCGAAGGATTTTATGACAGTCATCCAAATCAAAATTTATTTTCAATTCAGGAAATATGTTTTCAAGAAACACTAAAATTTTTTCTGCCTGAACGGGCTCTTGGATATTTGTAATGAAAACTTCTACCATACTAATTCTATTTTTACTGCTTAAAAATGTTCATCGCATAACTCTTTATTTACCATTGCTCCTGCAAAATTCCCTGCAGCTACTGCATTTGCAACTGAACGTATAAATGTTGTGTTATCTCCACAAGCATAAATTCCTGATACGCTTGTTTGTTGGAAAGCATTTACTTTTATAAACCCTTCCTCTGATAACTCACATCCTAATTTTACAGGTATATCCGAATTCTGAACAAAAGGAATTGTAGCATATATAGCATCAAAGACTTTTACAGAATCATCTTTAAAAATCACATTTTTAACTTGTCCTTTCTCGTGCACTATTTCTGTTATTCCGGGTTCAATAATTTCTATTTTATTTTTTTGAAGTTTGACAATTTGTTCATTATCAAAATCTGGATTTCCTGATGTTAAAATCGCAAGTTTGCTGCTCAGGTTATTGACCAAAGATGCAAGGTGAATAGCTCTGGAGCCATTAGCCAAAATCGCTGTTTTTTGATAACGAAATTCGTAGCCGTGGCAGTAAGGACAATGAATAACTGAAATCCCCCAACATTCGGAAAATCCCTTGATGTCGGACATTATGTCTTTAATACCTGTTGCAACTATCAGTTTGCTTGCTGTGAATTTGTATTCTGCATCTGTTGTTACTTCAAATCCATTTGCCGTTTTAATTCCACTGACGGCAAGACCTTCGTAAAATTTTACGGTCTCATAATTTTCGACTTGCCGCCTAGCAAGCGCAGAAATTTCTTGGGGTGTTTTTCCGTCTTGTGTTAAATAGTTGCGAATGTGGTGTTTGTATATTACACGGATGTCCACCGTCAATGATTAAAACATTACGCAGAGAACGCCCCAAAGCCATAGCTGCGGAAAGTCCTGCATTGCTTCCGCCTATGATGATAACATCAAAATCATTTTTATCTGTCATACGATTATATTTTGTAAGTGCAGTAAATAGAAAATGCAAAACAAGTGTATCCAATGCTGAGCCACCTAGAGCTGTAACTTTTCTTCCCTTCATTGCTGCATAATCTTTTGGCAAATGTAAGCAAAGATTATATTAATGCAACAATGTCGCAATAAATTATTGCAATTTTGTCGCATTACTATTTTTTGACTAATTTTGTATGATGATAAAACGTAGAAATACTGCGGCACAAGAGGCTGTTCTGACAGTTTTGACAAGCAAAAGAAAGGCAATGAGCCAAGATGCTATTGTAAAGCAAATGGATGTTAATGCTGATAGGGCTACTATTTACAGGATTTTAAACCGATTCTGCGAAGATGAAATAGTCCATAGGATAGTTGCCGATGATGGAAAGCAGTACTTTGCTGTCTGTACAACATGTGATGATGTACCTGTTCCGGGAAATCATTTTCATTTCCGCTGCACAAAATGTGAGACTATTGAATGTCTTCCAACACGTGTTGAATTTTCTGTTCCTGAAAAATATACTGTCCAACAAATGAATTGTGTCCTTGTCGGTGTATGTAAAGATTGTTCGTAGTCCTGGGGTGTGGCAATCTTTTCTATCTCTTGCCTTTGAATTTTTCTTCCTCGTTCATTGAATGGTTAAGGACAGGAAATATATAGTCATTCTTAGCCCTCTGATTATTGGAGTATTTTTCAATTACCCCTTTGGAAAAATCTGTTAGAGGTACACGAATGACAATGACCTCATCTGTAGTATTCTTAGTTTTTTCCCTTACAAACTCAAGATGGTTCGGTTTAACCTGTTCCCATTTCAAATAGAGAATATCTTTCATGTTCATCCCTTTGCAGAGGTATGAAAAGAACCAAAAATCCTTCGCTTTCTCTTGAAATTGATTTTGTGGTTGGGGTCAATTTGATGTATGTTCAGATTCCCAAACTGTAACAAGTATGCAATGAAATTTTCCATTCGGCAAAGTCAGCAAACCACATGTATTTGTCATTTGGCAAAAAGTGCCGTGCAGTAAGTTTATTTCCACTGCTAATCAGAGATTTCACTACCCAAGTCAAATAGTTTCGAATCCTTTATCCTCTCAGCGTAAAGGCTCAGAGCTAGATTTAACCAATAAACAAAGATGTGTAAGGTAGACTCCGGAGTCTGGATCAGTTAAATGACACCCTAAACTCCAGTGGCGATTGTTTGGTCTTTGCTTTGAACAGCTTGCTGAAGGATTGTGGATGTTCAAATCCCAACCCATACGCAATATCACTAACAGACAAATTGGTGGAAGATAGTTTTTCTTTCACTTTTTCGATCAGCATATGCTGTATGTATTGCTGCGTATTCATCCCTGTCAGGGATTTCAGCATGTCACTCATATAACGTTGTGATAAGCGCAACTGCGCACTGATATGCTGCACCGATGGCAGGCCATTTTTCAGTCCGGTGTCTTCATTGAAGTAGTTGTCCAGTAACAGCTCCAAAGAAGTAATTATCCCATGATTGACAGATTTTCTGGTGAGAAACTGGCGATGGTAAAAACGCTTGCTGTAATTTAGCAACAACTCAATGTGTGACACTAGAATATCCTGGCTGAAATGATCAAGCTGCTTATCCAATTCCTGAGCTATGGCATTTAATAAATTGGTGATTTCTTCCTTTTCCCTGGCTGATAAAAACAGTGCTTCGGAAACTTGATAAGAAAAAAAACCATAGTGATTTATAGCATTTCCCAAAGGATAATGCCGAATAAAATCGGGGTGAAAATACAAGGCAAAACCTGTATAATCATCAGCCTCTTCAGGGGTAAAAACTACTTGCTTCGGTTTTAAAAAAGCCAGTCCACCTTCCTCAAAATCGTAATAAGCCTGTCCGTATTTAGTTTGTCCACGAAAACGCGGTTTAAAAGAGATTTTGTAAAAATCAATGGTGATTTTTTGATCTTTTGCCAGCATCTCAACAGGAACCTTGTCATAGTCTACCAACGCAATCAACGGATGTACTGGTGCGGGTAATCTGAGTTCCCGCATCAGCTGTGGTATGCTTGCTATAGTTTGTATGTCTGATTTTCGCTTCATTTTTTGGTGTTACAAGGTAATTAGTTTTGTTTGGCAGGACGAATAACAATATCACCAATTTCTACCTCCTTTGGCTGGCTGATGGCATATAGCACGGCATGGGCGATAGCTTCCGGCTTGATGGCCATTTGTTCCACCGTTTGTTTTCATCGTTGTTGATTTTACGCTTTTTACAGCAAAATCTGTTTTGATATACCCCGGTGAAATGCCCGTAATTCGGATAGTATCGTCTGATTCCTGCCGGAATGCTTCCGCTATGGTACGAATTGCATTTTTGGTGCCTGCATAAATGCCTTGGGTGGGAGTGATTTGAATGCCTGAGGTGGAAATGATATTGATTATATGACCTGATTGTTGCTGCTTAAAAACAGGGATGGATGCTGCCATTCCATACAACGCACCTTTCACATTGATGTCAATCATTTCGTCCCAGCCCTCAACATCCAGTTCATCAATTCTGCTGAGGTAAGCAATGCCTGCATTGTTGATGATAACATCTAGCCTCCCATAGTTGGTAACAGCCAAAGATACCAATTGCACCAGATCAGCTTTATTGCGCACGTCAATCTTGGTAAAAACAGCGTCCCCGCTGTTACGGGTGATTTGCACAACAATCTTTTCCATCTTTCCAGTGTCTCTTGCACCTAACACTACTTTTACCCCATTTTTTGCCAGTTCAATAGCTATGGCTTTACCAATGCCACTGCTTGCGCCTGTAATAGCAACTACTTTTCCTTGTATATTTTCCATCAATTGAATTTTTTGTTGCCGTAAAATTCGGTATACCGGAATTGTGAAAAGTAGTCAGATTGGTCATTGTTGTAGTAGTATTGTCATTTCGGCCTTCAGATGATACATTTATTTGACTTATTGCCGGGGATGGCTATTGTGGAATATTCATGTCCTTTGGCTTCATCCGATGCTTAGTGGAAAGACTTTCTAAACTCCAAAGGAGAAATCTTGGTCTTCGCTTTAAAAAGTTTACTGAAAGATTGCGGGTGTTCAAAGCCTAACTCATAGGCGATTTCGCTAATGGTGAAACTGGTGGTAGAAAGTCGCTCTTTAGCTTTTTCTATCAGTTTGAAATGAATGAACTGCTGGGCATTTTTCCCAATCAGCGAACGTAACATGTCGCTTAGGTAATCCGCTGAAATATTTAACTGTCCCGAAAGATAATGTACAGTAGGAATCCCCTGCTGTAAGGATTGTTGTGTATTGAAATATTCATCCAGAATGGTTTCAGTTTTTTGAAGAAGATCATTGTTTACGCCTTTTCGGGTAAGAAATTGGCGTTTATAAAAACGGTTGGCATAACTCAGCAGCAGCTCAAGCTGGGCAACTACCACATCCTGACTCAACTCATCAATACGGCTGTTCAGTTCATCCTCGATAATTCGGAATACAGCAAGAATGGTTTCTTTTTCCTTTTCCGACAAATGCAAAGCCTCATTTACCGAATACGAAAAAAAACCGTATTGCTTTATTTTTGTTGCCACGGGGTAACCAAGAAAAAAGTCCGGATGGATCAGTAATATGTACGAATAGGTTTCAACATGGTATTCGGCAGTCCCCACCAATTGATTGGGAGCCAAAAAAATCATGCTGCCTTCTGCAAAATCATAATAACTCCTTCCATACCTGAGTCTTCCTCCATGCTGCTCTATAAAAGCTATTTTGTAGAAATCCAGCACATCATAAAGAACCACTTTGTCCGGATTAAAAGGATTATTTTGATCAAAATGAGTCAGACTCACCAGCGGATGCATTGGCTTTGGTAAGCCAAATGCCAAATGCATTTCGGAGATAGATCTAAACTTAAAAACAGTATTTTCCTTCTTCATCTGTTTATAATTTGATTTTTTATGGTCAGATACCCTGTCCCGATCCTGGCTGTCAACAGGCAGGGTTGATTCGTGAGAATCTCGCCTCACCGATAATCATGCCTCTCCTGAAGCAAGTTCGGGACAAGTTGTGTGACTTTTAAGTCATGCTCGAATTCATGGCATGAATATTAAACAAACCAATAAGGTCTCTGTGCCCTTATTGGTTTGCTATTCCTATTACCATGGAATAATGACTCCTCCTGGACCGGTGAATATCCCCGAAGGACCATCCTCCTCAAGTACAACACGTACAGGTTCACGTGAACCTTCTTCAACGCTTTCTGTTCCCTCAAAATTGTTGAGTGCTGTAGATGCGAAGCCTGGACTGACAGCATTTACTTTGATCCCCAAACTCTCTAATTCTATTGCAAGCGACACTGTCAATCCATTGAGTGCAGTTTTAGATGCCCCATAAACCACATCAAACATCTGTCGATGAGGATTAGAGGTATCCATATTCAGCGTGAGCGAGCCCAATGCGCTCGATACATTTACAATGCGGGCTGAGGCGGAACATTTCAGAAGAGGAAGAAAAGCTTGAGAAACTGCAAGTACTCCAAATACATTCGTTTCCCAAACAGCCCGAACCTCCTCAAGCGATGCGACACTTGCCCGTTGATCTGCAAGAGCTTCAAGAAGGTTTCTATCTCGGAGTCCTGTGTTGGATATTGCGGCGTTATTCACCAAAAGATCAAGTCTGCCAAAGTCACTCTGAATTTTTGACCCAGCTTTGGTTAGGCTACTTTTATCAGTCACATCCAACTGTATAGCTTGAGCATTAGCCCCTATTTCTGTTGCTGCTTCCAGTCCGTTCTTCAGGTTACGCGAACCTACATATACGATATATCCATTTTCAGCAAGTGCTTTGGCGATCTGCAATCCTATCCCTTTGTTAGCTCCGGTAACCAGGGCTATGAGATTTCTCCCAGGAGATGATGAATCATTGGTTTCTCTTTCTTGTGATTGCATAATTTATATGGTTTAAATGATGCATCAAAGTTCAGCCTATCCTGCGCTGCATTTGTAACCAAATCCAGAGCATTTGTAGCCAAATCAGGAAAAGAACCCGCTCAGAAAGCAAGTGTCAAAAAAAATTTCAGGGCTTAATGGAAAGACTTTCTATACTCCAGTGGGGTTGAATCCGTTTTGGCTTTGAATAGTTTATTAAATGATTGCGGATGTTCAAAACCCAGTTGAAAGGCAATTTCAGCCACGGATAAACCAGTTGTCGCTAGGTATTCTTTCGCTTTTCCAATCAGTTTTTCATGGATATGCTGCTGGGCACTCTGCCCGGTGAGTGACCGAAGCATATCGCTTAAGTAATGGGGAGACAGGTTCAATGTATTTGCCAAATACTCGACGGTCGGCAGTCCGGTTTGTAAGCTTTCCTTGTTTTCAAAATATCTCACTAACAGTTCCTCCATTTTCATCAGCAAATCATCATTGACGCCTTTCCGGGTGATAAATTGCCTCCCATAGAAGCGATTGCAATAATTGAGCAATAGGTCTATTTGCGCAAGTATAATGTTCTGGGTATGCTGGTCTATTCTTTGGGATTCCAGCTCTATTTTTTTGAAAATATCGATAATGTCTTCCTCCTCCTTTCCTGATAAGTGCAAGGCCTCATTAATACCGTAGGAAAAGAACCCGTACTTTTTTATAGTCGAAACAATTGGGTGAGTACCTAGAAAATCCTGGTGAATTAACAAGGCATACCCTTTACCGAAAACCTGCTCTTTGAAAGGAACATCGATCACTTCTAGTGACTGCATTTGTTTTGGAGCAGTAAAACTCATAACTCCCCTGTCAAAGTCGTAGTACTGCTGGCCGTATTTCACCTTCGCTTTCACATCCCTTTTCACCGAAACCGTGTAAAAATCCACAAAAAACTGTTTCCAGACAGGAGCGTCTGTGAACTTAACCTTGTCAAGATGAACAACGCTCAACAACGGATGCACCGGATCCGGTAGCGATAATAATTGATGAAACTGCGATATGGAGTTTATCATTTGCATACCCTATGATTTTTCTACGTTTTCAGTTTCCCATACAAAAACCCGAAGATAAGTAAAGCCCCTAATTCAATGGCTAACCACAATAGCTGCTTTACATAGAATCCATCCCAGAGCATTCCAAGTAATCTGGTTATGATAATGCCTGTGGTCAAAGCGATCAGCAGAGCAGATACTGTCAATCCCCAGGGAGTCCAGCTGTGATGGAATAGTAACAACAGTCCCAATCCAATCACAAATCCCCATCTGACTCTCTTTTCTATCACCTGATAAGGATCTGTTGGTATGGGATGAGGGCTTACCAACCCGGGGCGGTGTACCAGGATTAAGCCCACAATAAGCAAAATAACCCCTAATATTTTGAATAGCATATTCATCATAAAGTAAATTGCCTTTTATGGGCAGTCAATTTCATTTTTGATTTCAAATATTTGAAAGGCTTTCAGTTGAAAACTTCGTAGATCATCGGTTTTCTTCAATGAACCACAGCTGTCATTCTCTACTATTTAATTGGAGAAACTGATCTCTGATTTCTTTTCTAAAAGCTTCTGACCCTATATCCAGGCGTTTATTGTAGATAGCGTTTGCGTCTGGGCCTGCCACATACCTTACCTGATCCTTGCCATCGGTAACAGCTTCATAAACCAACGCTGCTATTTGTTCAGGGCTAGCAGCTTGGGCCATCATAGCCTCCACATTGGCAAATAGTTTATCTTCCAGTGATTGGTATTCAGGGTGGTTCGCTTTAGCCAGCGATCTTCCGGTAAAATCCGTAGCGATCGCTCCAGGTGCAATGGTTTTTATTCTGATGTTATGCAAGCCTAATTCAAAAGACATACTTTCCGACCAGCCTTCTATAGCAAATTTGGCAGCATGATATATTGAATGCAGCGGAAAAGCCAGCAATCCCCCCATAGAGGTTGTACTGATAAACAGACCTCCTTGTTTTTCTCTGAAATAGGGAATAAAGGCTTTGGTCACCCAGAGTACCCCCATTAAGTTGGTGTTGATCTGATGTTCAATCTGTTCTTCGGTTAAGGCTTCCATCGCTCCCATCAACCCATAGCCGGCATTATTGAATACTACATCTATTTGATGTAATGCAATAGCTTGGATTACCGTGCTACTGATTTGTTTCACATTGGTAACATCCAGGGGCAATAAGGTGATGTTTTGCAATTGAGCTAGTTCTTGTTCCTGTGCAGGATTCCGCATCGTAGCAATCACATGCCAGCCTTTGGATTGAAATAGGTGTGCTGTTGCTTTACCTAAGCCGGAAGAAGCTCCCGTAACAAAAATTGTATTTGCCATTATTCTATACTTTAAGTGTGACAAAACAAAGGTCTGCAGGATTTAGGCACTCCCTGTAGCCAAAATACTGTATGATGTATCCAAATTGGGTGATTAGGATGGTATACGGATACCGGTTAATTATTTGGGTTAGAAATTTTAGATCCTGGCAGTATAAGATACAGTTGGTAAATTAATGAACATCAAACCTTCAAGGGGATCCAATACCAAAACCGCATTTAAAAAACTACCATAAAAAAGTA
>NZ_LMXN01000032.1 GCF_001442615.1 Algoriphagus resistens
TACATTTAAAAATTTGAAAATAGATTACGGATTGGGAAATAATTATGCAGGGTTTAAGCTGTTGAAGTTGCACGGATCCATAAACTGGTATACTAACGGAAAAGATGTTAAAAAAGAAATTAAATATCTATCGATTGAAGACACAAGCAGGTATGTGCAGCAACTCAACTATTTAAACAATTACAAGCCTGGAGTTGATTATACTTTTGACATCAATAATTATTTGAACTTGCATGGTGCCAATGAAAACCAAGACCTTGAATTGGTCATCGTTCCGCCAACTTGGAATAAAACTGAATACCATGGACAGTTAGCAAATGTTTGGGGAGTTGCGGCGGATGAATTAAGCAAGGCAAAAAATATTTATATCCTAGGATATTCTTTACCTGAAAGTGATTCATTCTTCCGGTATCTATTCGCCCTGGGAACTATTAGTAAGAGCAGGGTTCGAAATATCATTGTATACAATCCTGATAGCTCTGGAGCAACAGAAGCTCGGTTTAGAAGGCTCTTAGGTCTTTCCACCGAAAGCAGGTTCCAATATAAACCTCTCAAATTCTCAGAGGCCATTTTGGATATTGCAGAGAGCAAAAAAGTCATACTCAATTCTAAAGGGCCGTCATTTGGTTGGGTGTGACTATTGTGAAGCAGCCATCAGGAACGACTAAAAAACCCTCCAATTCCTTCACATTTCCTCCCATTTTCCCAAAAAATACCCTGTATAGGGTATGTGCTGGTATCATTTTTTTTCCTTTCTTGTCCCTGTTCTTTATCGCCTGCGGCACTCGAGGTATCGAGACTGACAGGATCCGGGAACTACGCCAACTTTTATAGCATCCTTCTGGGCTTAAATCCGGAAACCATCACCTTTTGATTCTGAAACCAAAATGAGAAATGTAAACGCTTATCAGCATTTTATTGCTGATAGTATAAAAGGATTATATTTCAATGGAATTTGTGATTATGCAAACCAAGAAGAAACATACGAACAACTAGACGAAATAGAATTCCTTTAGACAATGACAATAATTCGGCCAAGGCTAAATGACTTCCACGGACTTCCATTCTTACAAGAAGAAGTGGATTTCGCAATTCCATTTTTGGACGAAGACATACCACTTTATGTTGACCCTTTCTTGCTCTGGAAAATTAATTCCCAACAAGATAATTCATTGCACACGACAATTGTAAACCTCTTTAATCAGCTTGGAAGTTATTACGTTAACGGAAAAGAAAACGAAAGTAGAAGAATTTTAATCGAACTTTCAGAATCTAGCGAAGTAGGATTAGGAAATTCTAAAACCCGAAAAGGAAAAAAAATCGGAGAAAAAACCGCTGACGAAATCCTTAACCTTTTTAAAGCAATTCCTCAATTACATAAACAAGGTTTCCAACATTTTGAAGAAATTCAATTACTAGTTGACAATGTTTCAAAGGATAGAATCAGTGATATTAGTTGTTCATTAATAAAATCGTTCTTGGTAGATTTTACAATTGACCAATGTCAAAGACTAAAAATACCAATAGAGACTTGCACGATTCCAATATATGATTATAAATCTTTTCAGTTTAAGCCAGAAGAAACCTATCTGCCAATCAATCCAGAAAATAAGCAACCAATAATTCTGACACCAAAAAGATGGCTGAAGTATGTTCCTTGGATTAACTATGAAGACTATTTTCAAAACTACTATATTAAGGATATAGACAAAGCTTATGATGGGAAACTCAATCGAGTTCAAATTCTAAATTTCAATAGACACAATTACAATCTTGTTCAATCATACATATCATTAAAAGAAAAGGAAAACAAAGACCTAACAAATGACCCATTGTTTACACAAATACCAGTGCTTTCTGCAAGAAAAAAAATAAGCACTATTTTAAAATTACCAACGGGAAAAACTAATAATGCTGA
The DNA here is from genome assembly GCF_001442615.1 of Algoriphagus resistens. Taxonomy (GTDB): domain Bacteria; phylum Bacteroidota; class Bacteroidia; order Cytophagales; family Cyclobacteriaceae; genus Algoriphagus; species Algoriphagus resistens. Next base: position 1,919 of record NZ_LMXN01000032.1, read on the forward strand.
TAGAGATTACGAAGACTTAATGGTACAGACAATGTCGTCAATGCTTTATCCTCATCTTGATTTTGCCAAAGACCAAAGCAGAACAGACTCGGGAACTCAAATTAGGGACTTGATTTTCTACAATAATCGTTCTTACGAATTTTTAAATGATATTTACGATGCTTATGAATCTAAACAACTAGTTATTGAATTGAAAAATGTAAAGGAACTGGAACGTGAACATATAAATCAACTCAATCGCTATATGACTGATAGTTTTGGGAAATTTGGAATAATATTCACAAGGAATAAAGTACCTAAAAATATTTTCCAGAATACAATTGATTTGTGGGCGGGCCAAAGAAGATGTATTTTGATATTGGATGATAGTGACCTAAAACTAATGGGAGAAGTTTATGAGAGTAAACAACGTTTACCTATTGAAGTAATTAAACGGAAATATATAGAATTTACGAGAAGCTGCCCAGCCTAACAAAAAAACATATGACAAAACAAGAAGTCGATAATTTTGAAAAACTACAAGCACAACTTGAAGGATTGCATAATGAAATTAGTGCTCTATCCAAGAAATCCCAAAATGACGCACTAAACAAGTTCAAACTTAAGTTTGTGAACAAAATCATTTCAGATTCAAATGAGTTATTAGGAAATGAATATAAGCCATTTTCGGATTTTGATACATTTGACGAAAATGATTTACCTAGCAATAGTGATGCAGCAATGATGCTAACTCAATACCTAAGTTGTTTTGAAAAGTTACGAGCTGATAATGTAAAGCAAGACGTAGGAAGATGGTATTGGATAATTGACGGTAAACAATCAGATGTTAAAACTGTAATGCCTAAAAAAATTAAAGAAAAATAAAATGACTAAAAAGAAACTTGCGACAGGAAACAGACCAACGAAATCACAAACGGAACAGTTTGATATGTTGTTTCCAATTTTAGATTCAGTATTTAATGAAATAAAAGAACTATCAAAGAAAAAGCAGGATGGTGCATTGAATGAATTAAAAGTTAAAATGACGAATCGAGTTTTAAACAAGGTTAAATCCATATTGAAGGATGACCCAACTGTTGAATTCTTAGATTTACTTGATGAAGAAATATTTCCAACGAACAGTGATGCTGTCTTGATTATTTCTCAATTTAAAGCAGCTATGCAACAATTCAAGGACAAACATTATGGCTGGACGGGAATGGGAAACGCTTGGACAACAGAAGACTAGAAAGGCAACGCAGAATATCACATACCCTAAAGTGGCGGGTCATTGGTTAAATCAAGCTTTGTGCTTCTATCAAAGTTTCTGCTTGGTTGACAGTGAAGTGCTTCGAAATCGTCACCTACGGGTAGTAGCAAATAGTGATAGCCCATTTTAGAAAGACGCAAATGACAAACAAGATTTGGTACGAAATGGTAAATATGAAATACGGTGAAAAGTACTTGACTAAATATCTTGGACTGCAACGGACTTTGAAAAAGAGCTTTCAGATAATGACATTGATAATTTCGGTTAGTGGAATACTTGGATGGAAATATTTTGAAGACTATGCTTGGATTGCTTTCATATTGATTATGGTTATGCAGTTATTGCTTCTTATGGAAAATCAGCTCATACGCTCTGACAAAGAAATTGAAGACATCAGTAATTTGAGAATGATGTACACAAGGTATTTTAATAAACTAGAAAGACTTTGGACTGACTACCATTACGACAGAATTGACAAGAGCAACGCTATTGACAACTACTTTGAATTTAGAGAAAGCGATTGGGAAAAAATTGAAGAAATTGACTGTAAACTGAATATAAAAAAATACAAGCGACTTATGGATGTAACAGAACATGAGACAAACGATTACATAAATAAATATCACAATTATGAGTAAGAAGAATAATTCAAATTCACCGACAAAACCAAGCGGTAAAGCGACTAACATCCCGGGAAACAGCAAAGGTGGAGTAAAAGGCCAAGTCCCGACAATGAGAAATCCACCGCCACCCCCACCGAGGAAAAAGGATTAGGTGGACTTGGGGGATTTTTCATTTTTGGAAAACCAAACTTAGATTGATAACAAGAACAGATACGTTGACTTTGACTTTGTGACCAATGAAAAAACTAGAAAAAAGGTTATAACAACTATGTTTTCGTCGCGTGCGTAGAACGAACAATGAAACTAGTGTTGCAAGAGTCAGATGAGGTGCCTGTAGTGATTCTTCTTGCCGAGCTTATTTAAGCATTGGAAATTGGCTCAACCTTAAGTACTTTTAGTACCAAGCGATTTATAAACCTGTCTGCCGACCAGGCAGGCATCAAGAGCCGTGGGAGGTGAGAGTCACACACACAGCCTGTACCCGTCTACGGGAGTTCTGTGGGAAGGTGAAGGTGCACTTTCTTGCCTTTCCCGACTACATGCAATAAAAAAAAATCAATGGGATTTCCTCCAAACATTAAAGAAAAAGAACTAATTTCATCTGCTAGGCATTGCTGTGTTTGTCATAGATTTACTGGAGTCAATGTTGAAGTCCATCATATTAAACAAGAAGCCGATGGAGGTCCTAACACATTTGAAAATGCTATTTCTCTTTGTTTCGACTGCCACAGTTTTGCTGGACATTATAACAATAGACATCCAAAAGAAACAAAATATTCTCAAAGTGAACTAATTAAAGCAAAGTTAAATTGGCATAAACTAGTTAAAACAAATTATATAAAGCCTCCCTTATCGGATGGTAAAATATTAAGTAAATATCTTGTCTGTAAGGATTTTGAATCCTTCACCGCAATGCTAAAAGGGGATTTCAATAATCTTCCGATTAAGCCTCCATTATTAGTAAAATCACCTCAAGGAGCGTTAGTCGAAAAGATTCTAGCTAGAAACGAAGAATCGTTTCAATCAGTTTACTCTTTTGATAAAGAGTACGAGTCAGAACAAGCATACCTCAAACAGAATCCTGATGTAAAGAAAATTGAATCAGGTGGAGTATTTCAATACCAGAGAATCCCCAGAAGGGAAGAGTTTTTAGCTAGATACAATGACTTAAATGGCTTAATTAAAATCTATTTAGACAAAAACGTCCCAATAGAGTACTTTGCATCCGCTGAAGCCACTTTTAACGATTGTGGAGGCGATTATGAAAAGGTAATTGAAACATTTTCCATCAAGCCAATTTGGTGCACATTCCTTTTAATCGAGAATCTTTCGAATACTATAATTCATTTTCAAGAAATTGAATTTAATATTCACAAAAATGAAGAATACGTTAGTATTCCTCCTGCAATTAGCGATTTAGAAGTTATAAGATTGAAACTACCTTCTGTAGGAGTAAATCATCATCAAAGTATTCTTATTCCATTAGGGCTCATCCTTGGAGAACACGATTCTACAAGTAGAGAGCAATTCGAAATTAATCAGTACCATACTGATAATATGGATTTTGTCTTGAGTTATTCTCACGAGGACTACCAAAAACCTTACGATTACAGAAACGTTGGAAGTTTTAGCTATCCTAGACTAGTGAAATATCAAACAAAGGATCAGGAATTAAGTCTGAAAATTCACAATATAGACTATTCAAGATTTTATACACTAGATCGTCACTGGTTAATTGGAAGTTGCCCACATCTAATTCTCAAGAATAAAAATGGAACCCTTATCTATGCTGGAGAAGTATTCAACAAATCATCTCCATACATTGAAACAAGAACATTTGTAATAGAAAAAGACATAGAAGAGTTTATAATTACTGAATTAGAGGATGAAACCACTTTCATAAAGTTATTGACTGTTAATCATAAACAAGTAATTGCGGACACTTTACTAAATAAAGGCGAACAGCTTAAAATTCTGGTTAAGGAAAATGATTTAATCCGTGTTAAAGGATATTATACTCCATTTAGTGAATCAACAAATAACTTAGATGCAATTTTTCAACAGAATCGTTTAGTTAAGAAGTATATGAATAATGCTATAATCGACTAGATAGACTTACCAACTATTAAGTATCCAATGTGCACCTCCACATCACCGTATCCCAATTATAGGGACAAGGTGTATACGGCGGTTCATTGAATCTCAGGCTCCAAATTTTAGAAATAGTTCAGCATACTTGGGATTGTTAGCTAAACTCCATCCTCCCCCTTCCATTTGGGGCTATCGCCCCTCTTTGGGTTTATTTCTGGTTTTGATTTTTAGTTTCTACAGCTACTACTTCGAGTATTTTGTAATCAAATTTATTTTGCGAAGGCTCACCATTTTTTTTAGGCAATGGGACTTTTTCTAGTGTTATCTTTACAAGATCCTTCGTTACAATCCCTTTTGGAAGAACTTCACCTACATTTTTAAATCCTAATGCCTTAGCAATTAAAGGTAAATGACGAATATTATATTTGGCGCTGTTGCCAAATGTTTCAACTTTCCCCACAAATCCAGATGCTAACCCAATTTTTTGACTTAATTCCACTTGTGTCAAGCCTTGATCTTCTCTGAGTTTTTTAACATGAAATATCAGTTGAAAATCCATCTCTGACATTTCTTGCTCAATTATCTTACTTGGCATAAGCGGTTTTTATTCCAAGAGACATTAAAATCAACATAAAATCACCTCCATATATGGATGTGATAAAATAAATACCTATATTTAAAGCAGTTAAAATATCAGCGGTATAAATGCCGCACCGAGTATTACGATTCTCTCGTACAAAAACCGCCAGTATTGACCACGAGAGGATGTGATGACTCGCCCTGTTCTGGATTTAAGGATTCATTTAGGTATCTTTGAAAACAGTAGGGCGAGCTTTGCATCAGTCTTTAGTGGTCAAGTATATCGAAAGATAAGCAGGGTTCCTGGCGGTACCATGTACTAAAGCAGTAGAGCTCGCCCTATTTTACGGCGATTTTTACAATAGAGACTCGTTTTACCATTTTTCATTACTAATGAAAACGAGCATGATTGATTTACTTCCTTTTCTGTTGCAGACAGTATCCTGTAGGATCCACAGGCTGGGAGGGTATGTTCACTTGGTAAGCGGGTCAGTTAGTTCTCCCCCGATAGCTATCGGGGCTATACCTATCGGAACCTATTACATCCTTCCAGAGGTACACGGCATCGCCGCGGTAGATCGCCTGTATCCTCTGAAGCCCAAGAATCCGATTTGAGATAGGATTACTTTTCTGACCGTGAAAGGGGAGGTGCATATCCCTGAGCAGATCGGTTACCACACACTCACGTCAGCAAGCTCACAGTAGCTGGTAGAGCTGACACATTTCTTAGTATTTATTTATTGCTGGTTGGTCGGATAGACCGAGGTGGGATTTCTATGTCTTGAGTAGAGTCAAGATAGCTGGTCGTAGTCAGGACTCCGGGTTTTCTGATTTCTGACTTTAGCTTTCATATTTCCCACTTCTATCTCTCCTATCCTAATCACGGCTGTGGACTGTGGTATATCGACTATCGACCGCTTCCATCTTCCAGCTAAAATTTAAAAGCACATGAAAAAACACATACTCACATGCTTCCTGGCATCGCTATGCCTAAACGGAAGCGCACTGTTGGCACAGGTTGCTGATTCACCCGGGGCGGATTTTCTTCATAGATCTGGCCCCTCCGTCTCCTTTGGTTTGGGAGACACCCATCGGGGCGGGGAGACCCGCTCCGATACTCTGCCGGAGAATAGTGGTTTGGTTGATCACTCCGGGCAAGGGCAGGAGGGCGAAAGTCCTTCTGCTTCTAGGGATATTCAAGAGAATCCCATGTTGTTTTATCTACAGGTAAGGTCTGACATCCCTCTCAATAACCTTCGCATCACCTTTTTGGAAGGTGTGATAGATACCGGTACAGCTATGCCCAGCTTATATGAAGCTACTGGGCAATTCCAGCCGGGCAGTATGTGGGATGGAGGATTTGGTGCGGAATGGGTCAGGCTTAGCATTCCTTCAAAGCAGGCAGGGTTGCTGTCAATGTATCTGGATGAATCCAGGATAATCAATGAATATCTTATCTTTCCGGGTGACAGCATAAAAATGTTTATTGACCTGCAAAAGGGGGAGAAGGTTTTTGCCGGTCCGGGTTATGCCCTGTTCGAATTACAGGAGCAGGCAGAAAAACTCCTTGCCCGCATCACCAGAGAGGAAGGCATGAAGCTTCATGTACGCAAAGGGAAGAACCTATTTGGATCCGAAGAAAGATTGAGGGAATTCGAACAATCACAACTGGACTTTGGAGCTAAGGCCAGGTTGGTGCCAATTGATGTACCTGAAATGCTTAAGGCCTGGGAAGAAACCACTACGGATCCGGTTTACTTCCGGGAATTGGGACATCTGCTTTCCTATTATGAGGGAATTATAGCCCCGGAGATCCTTGCTTATCTAAAGAGTGAACTTCAGTCCGCTTTCTATATCAAACAGACAGGGAGGCTGCAGACTTTACTGGGCTATGCCAAATCTGAACAGGAACGGGATCTGATCCGGGAAACATTTACGGAGTTTCTCCCTGCATACGATGTAGGACTTAAGACATCCGGGCTGCTTCCACCTCCGGAAAAGCAGATTGCACTCCGTTATAGAATCCTCCGGTTACAGGCCAAGCTGGAGAACCAGCGGATAGGAGAACTGATCCTTAATTACCCGGACGGGAACTTTAGGGATTTTATACTTGGCAAACATATTTCACAAATGGTAAAGATGGGCACTGAGTCCCCGGAAGAACTTGAAGGATTGGCAGCCCAGGTAACGAATCCTTCCATAAGACAGCAGGTTCAAGAGCTGGTGGAAGCGATCCAGCCAGAAAGTAAGATCACTGATTTTGTTTTTAAGGATGAGGACGGGAAAGTGTATCGTCTTTCGGATTTTGAGGGTAAGACACTGCTGGTCAATACGTATTTCACAGGGTGTTCCGCATCTTCCGCCTATTACAAAAATGTTCTTTCCAAAATTGAGCAGGAGTTGGGAGGACGCGGTGACCTGGTGCTGATATCGCTTTCAGCAGACAGGGAGGCCGGCATTTGGGAAAAGGGCAATGCAAGCGGGCTATACAATTCAGACAACTGGCTTCGGCTGAATACAGGAGATAAAGGCTATTCCCATCCGTTTTTCAGAAATTATCTGATCTCCTCTGCCCCCAGACCTATACTCATCGGTCCGGACGGGAGGCTTATTTCCGTAACGCAGCTATATACAGATCCCGATCATCTCAGGGATCTGATTGTCAAATCTATTTCCCAAAAACCAATCAGCCATGTCCAATAAACATATCAGGCTTTTTGTTGGATGCTACCGATTAAACAAGCCGTCTACAAGCTTCTATAAATGTCTGCTTTTGATGCTGGCATTCAGTTTTGTCTTTTTGCAAACCACAGCACAAACCAACCGGTTGGAAGGAACGGTCTTTTCCTCTGATGAGCGGATTCCCCTGCCCGGGGCAAGTATCCGTGTAGGCCAGGGAAACAGTGCTGTGATTTCAGATGAAAACGGAAAATTTTCCCTGGTTTTGGGAGGAAACACGGTGACCTTGACGGTCAGTTTCATAGGTTTTGAGACCGGGGAATATACACTTGGGCTTCCTTTGGAAGAACCGCTGGAAATTTACCTGATTCCCAAATCGATGAATCTCGATGGAGTGGAGGTATATGCCACCGGCTATCAGGAAATCCCAAAGGAGAGACAAACCGGTTCCTTTGTGGGACTGGACGAAGCGTTGGTCAACAGGAGAACAAGCACCTCCGTGCTGGATAGGCTGGAGGATGTGACCCCCGGATTGGTATTCAACAGAAATGGCTCCCGGACAGACAAAATAAGTATCAGGGGCAGGTCAACCCTGTTCTCTGATGCCAGCCCGTTGATAGTTATCGATAACTTTCCCTATGATGGGCCGATAGAGAATATCAACCCAAATGATGTGGAGAGCATCTCGGTACTGCGGGATGCCGCAGCGGCATCTATCTGGGGTGCAAGGGCAGGAAATGGGGTCATTGTCATTACCACCAAAACCGGAAAACAGGGACAGGGCACCCGCGTGAACCTGATGGCCAATGCCACCTTGACCGAACGCCCCGATCCATTCTATCAACCGTTGATGAGCAGCGGAGAATTGATCGCCATTGAAAGGATGCTGTTTGAAGATGGGTATTATACCTCCAGAGAGAATTCAGTCAGCCGTCAACCGTTGAGCCCGGTGGTGGAAAATCTGATCCTGCACCGGGATGGTCAGTTGTCTGATCAGCAACTCAGCCAACGCCTGACCGAACTGGGCAACAGGGACATTAGGGAAGACTACCGGAATAAGCTTTATAGAAACGGGCTTGACCAGCAATACAGTCTCAATATCAGGGGAGGAGCGGGGAACTACCGGTATTACATAGCTGCCGGATGGGATGGCAACCTGGAAAACCTCCAATCCAACAATAGGGAGAGAACCACCCTGATGAGCAACCAGAACCTATCCATGCTGGATGGAAAACTTCAGCTGGGAATGAGCCTGAATTTTATCCTGAACCGTTCTGAAGGCTCCAACCAAGGTCCATCCAGCCTTCGCTTCAACGGAGCAAACCCCTTATATAGCTATGGGCAGTTGATAGATGAAAAGGGCAATACA
>NZ_LMXN01000033.1 GCF_001442615.1 Algoriphagus resistens
ATATGGAGAGCTCTCCATATACGCCATTCAAATGAATTACACCTTGGTTATAGCTCACTTCCCTGTTGTGTACAGTCCAGTCATTCGGTGAGTTCTGGGCATAGCTACAGAAAAAAAGTAGATACAGGGGCAAAATTAAAATGATTCGCATAGTCGTAGTTTTTTGTTTCAGGTAAACCTATGTTTTCTGCGTTTTTGAAGCGATTCAGAATTCGGTCAAAGTTCGGTCATTGTTTGGAATAGGCTGTATTTGCTCTTTTCTTAATTAAATTTGGTACTTCATGCACTACTCAGAAAACGAATACATTCAACTTTGTAAAAGTAAACTGGAGGTAAAATTTTCTTTTGGAAACGGGCAAGGCTATACCGAAAAAGACCTGGAACTTTTGTCAACCTATATTGAGGAAAATGTAGGGGTCTATATCAGTCTTTCTACTTTAAAGAGACTTTGGAAAAACCAGTTTAAAAAAGGGCCACAATTGGCCACACTGAATGCATTGGCAAATGCATTAGACTACTCAGATTGGCAGGATTTTAAATTGAATAATAAGAAGCAAGTTGATGGTTCTAAACCCGTGACTTCTTCGAGTAACAGGGTATCTGTTTCCTTGAAATTTAGGATTTTGGCGTTGGGGATAGTTTGTCTGATAGCAATTATTGCTCTTAATCAATCACAGGGAATAAGAATAGAAGGTCCGGTAGTTTTCAAAGCAGACAAAACTTTATCTAAGGGTGTCCCTAATACATTTATTTTTACCTATGATGTCAGTCAGGTAAAGGCAGATAGCTTTTTCATTCAGCAATCTTGGAATGGTTGGAGAAGAGAGCGTATAGATCCAAAAAAAAGTGTCTATACGAGTATTTATTATGAGTCTGGCTTTCATAGGGCAAAGCTGTATGCCAATGACAATATCATCGCCAAGGCACCTGTCCATATTTTAAGTGATGGCTGGGAAGCTCATGCCTATTATAATGAATCGGATGATCGTTTTGTGAATTTTGGGGAAGAGGAAATTACTTTGGATGGTAATTTGCGCTTACCGGTAGAACTCCTGAAATCCAAAAATATTGATACCCGAAAGGTATTTCAGACCCGTGTAAGTAACAGCCAGGTATTTAATCTTTCCTCTGATAATTTCAGCTTTCGAACCCGTGTGAAATCGGATCAAGTATTAAACAGCAACTGCCCCTGGTTAACTGTTCTGATCGTAACTGAGGAGCACATCTTCACGGTGACCCTGGTGCAAAAGGGCTGTGAAAATTTTGCAGGATATAAGCTGGGAGAAATCAGTAAAAGAGGGGATGATAATGACCTTTCAAAACTGGGTCAGCAGGTGTATGACTTTCAGGAAATTGGAATTGATGTCAGGGATAAACATGCTGAAATACTGATTAATGGAGAACGGGCATATACGGAGGAATTCAAACAGAATTTTGGAGAAATAGTAGGATTGACCTATGTATTTGAAGGAACAGGCACAATTGATTTTGCCCGTCTGTTAGATCCCGCTGGAACAGTGGTTTTTGAGGATGATTTTAATCGACTTCCCTGATTTGGATAGGAAAGTTAGCAGGTTGCGTCAAGGCAAAATAACAAATAGAACTATCTTGATATCTTTAAAATAACTAAAAAAACTAACTTATAAACACATGTAAACGTATTGGATTATTTTTTGTTCTTTTTATAAACCAATAGTTTCTTTTTTCAACTTTTTTTAAACTATAAAAATATCTTTTTGTTTATTTTACTTACACAAACTATAAGTTTGTGTAAGTAAAATATTTTTAAACTTTCTTATTATAGAAAAGATGGTACATCTATAAAAAACAGGGTAATAAAAGTAGGGATGTCATTTATTTCTATGGCGACTGTCATATCGATCCCTTTGTCCGCAAGAGCATTATTGATAAAATGGCGGCTATTGAAAGCGGGGGCAGGAAGTGCATGCCGTTCTATTACATGGTGGGCAGGAGTAAGGATTAAGGTTGGGTAATTGAGCCTTAAGATTTAAAAAAATCCCCGATTTCTTTTCGGTAAGTCTCACCAATAGTCAACTGTGTGGAATCTTGCAGCTCCACGAAGTTTCCTTCCAGAACTCTGATATGCTGAATGGAAATGATGTAGGAGCGATGGATGCGTAAAAACTTTCCTTTGGGAAGTTTATGGTAGATATCCTTCATGTTCTCATACACCATCAATTTTTCTTCAGTGGTATGGATCCGGATATAGTCCCGGAGCCCTTCAATGTAGATGATTTGGTCAAAGGGGATCCTATATACTTTGCGGTCTGCTCTTACAAAAAGATCCTCCGAATTGGTGCTTTCGGAAAATTGCTCCTTCCACTGCAAATATTTTTCAAGGCTTTTATAAAAACGCTGGAAGGTGATGGGCTTTAACAAAAAGTCAATGACATTGAAATTGAATGCCTCCAGTGCATATTGGGGATAGGCTGAGGTAATAATGAAATTTTGGTCTTTTTTTACAGTTTGCATAAACTCTATTCCTGTCAATTCAGGCATCTGAATGTCCAAAAAGATCAGGTCAATTTTTTGGGTACTCAAAATTCCCATTGCCTGAAAGACGTCTTTGCCAGCATAGATGACCTCCAAAAAAGATATTTTTTCTGCATAACTGTTGAGCAGTTGAACGGCAAATGGCTCATCATCGATAATGATGCAGGTGATTTGATTCCTCATCAGAGTTGGATTTCCAGTGTGGCCTTAAAATAACCTCCTTCATTTCTAAGTTCCAGCCTATGCTGGTTGGGATAGGAAAGCTGCAGTCTTCGGCGGAGATTTTCTAAGCCAATACCTCCTTGTTGATCCTTTTTCTTGGAGCTTATTTTATTGGCAACCTCAAAAAGCAAATTTCCGGAGTGGCAACCCAGGTTAATTTTCAGAGGAGAGTGGGGATCCAATACTCCATGTTTGATTGCATTTTCTATGAACGGAGAAAGAATCAAAGGAGGGATGCGGAGGTTTTCGCTTTCTATACCTAGGTTTAATTGTACAGGAAATCCATGTTCATGTCTATACTGTTCGAGTTCAACGTACGAGTTAAAATAGTCGATTTCTTCCTGGATCGGAATCAGTTCTTTTTGGGAATCGTAGGTGGTAAAGCGCATGATGTTGCTCAATTTTTCAATAGCAGGCAACGCCTTTTCTGAATTGACATAAACCATAGAATAAATATTGTTCAATGTATTGAACAAAAAATGGGGGTTGAGTTGGCTTTGCAGAAACCGGACTTCCATGGTTCGCTTTTCCTCTGAAATGGCGGCATGATTTCCTTGAAGTCGAATCGAAAATACTATCAGCCAAAATAGTGTGCTTGGAATGAGCGGGTAGGTAAAGAAGTAAAGGTTGTCATAGAAATAGTGGGAAATAGGAGTGCCTTCAGAGTAATTGCTGAAATTGAAGAAATGGGGCATTAAAACTTCTTCCATCAAAAATCTGAATCCCACAAAAAACAGGTAAAAGGATACCAAGCCTAAACTCACCCGCTTCCAGCCAAATTGCCTGAAAACCCAGGGCAGAACCAGTAAATAATTGAAATAAAAACTCACGGAGAATACACCTATCCAAAACAGGGTAAGCGTATCAGGTTTATTGAAGGAAAAAGGACTGGGACCCGATCCGTTAAAATTCAAAAAGGAAAAATAGGCCAGCAAGAACCAGAAAAGAAAATGATATCCGATCTCTTTTTTGGTACTTAACCTGAATTGGGTTAGTGTTGATTGCATGGAGTAAAATTACGGGATCAAAAGTTCGGTTTTGTCCCTGTTTGTCGAAAATTCCACGGGCTTTGTCGAAAAAACTTTCTGATTTTCCCTTATACAGAGATGTTTAAAGTGTATTTAAACCAAAATCCAAAAATGAAAAGACTGTTATTATTCTTCGCCTATTTTGTGTCAGCTGTCCAGCTACAAGCTCAAAACCCTGAGATTTCCCTAAAATTTAAGGATGCAATTCCTGTCTTAAATCTGGGTACTTTTCACATGGGATATTCTCCGGATGCAACGACTACTGAGTTTGATGAGCATGATCAGGGAAATGTGGCACAGGTCCATCGGATTGCACAGGCTATTGCTGACTTTAAGCCTACCGTTATTCTGGTGGAAACAGAGCCTTTTGAAAACGAAGCCCTTTGGGAGTCTTTCCAAGCCTACCTTGAAAATCCGAGTATGAAATTTGACAATCCTTCAGAAATCCAATTGCTGGCATTTGAGGTAGGTAGATTGGCCAATACCTCCAGAATTTATGGGATAGATTATCAGGAAGGTTATAATTATTCCATAGGTTATCAGCTGGAAAATAGCATGGATAAGGATACCTACTTTCGGTACATGAAACTTTTGAATGAACTTGAGAAACAATTTCCGGAAGAGGAGATGACTGTTTTGGAACATTTAAAGATGACCAATGATCCTAGGTATCAGGATATCTTAATGAATATCAATGCAGATATACTTACCCATACAGCCACAGCCGGAAATTCCGAAGGGGCAGATGAAGCCACCAAATTCTATCATAGAAATCTGGTGATGTATTCCAACCTGAATCAGATTGAGCTGGATAAAGAAGACCGGGTATTTATTTTGATGGGAGGAACACATACGGCATTTTTCAACATGTGGTTGGAAAGAAGCCCTAAGTATTTATTGGCTCCAGTGGAAGATTACCTGAACGCAGTCAAAAACTAATAAGATGAATGAGGTTTATAGGAAAGGCCTGTTCTTTATTGTAATATGCTATTGGGTCGCGTTACTGGTCCCCACTTCGGTTTGTTCCCAAGAATTAACTGATTCCGGTTTACAGAATGAATATCAAATCCATAGTACGGACATTGCTCATTTTTATACCGCTTTTGATCTGGCCATACAACAGCCTGAAAAGGCTGAGAAAATCTTCAATTCCCTTTATTTTAAAAAGGGAACTTCCGGACTGCGGGATTTTTATAAAACAAAAATAAAGTCCAAAACGGAGTTCGCTGAATTTGTACTGACTTTCAAGGCCTATTACCAATCCATTAGAGGAGATATTTCCGATCTGAATGATTTGAAACTTCTGATCGAAGCTTATTTCAATGAGTTTAGAACGCTTTATTCTAAAGCCACCATTCCCGATGTCTTTTTTATGATCGGAAAATTTCAATCCAACGGGACCATCTCTAAAAATGGTTTATTGATCGGTACGGAAATTCTGGCCCGGACTGTAACATCCGATACCTCGAATTGGAACAGGGATTTGCTGGCAATCAGTATGGAAAGAAGCCATATTCCGGTCACTGTAATCCATGAATTGGTCCAATTCAATCAGGAGCAACAGAAAAAAGGGAATTCTCTTCTATGGAAAAGCATAAGGGAAGGTTCTGCAGAGTTTATTGCAGAATTGCTCACGGGAGAAACGGATGGGGACTACCGGGAATTTGAAGGGATAGAAAAAATGATTTGGGAGCAATTTCTGCTTCAGAAGGATCAGCCTATCTGGTCTTCGTGGATGAAGGCGAACAAATCCAGACCTGCTCTTGCAGGCTATTGGATGGGTTATATGATCTGTAAGGCTTATTACCTTCAGGTAAATGACAAAACCCAAGCCATTCATGATATTCTTACTATTCAGGATTACGAAGAGTTTCTTAGAAAAAGTAAGGTGGAAAAGTATTTAAACTGTGCTTATTGTTGTTGATTTTTGAGGGTGTAAAATAAACTCTGTTTGAGACTTTGAATTTTAGTTAAAGTTTTTAGGATAGAGCGGTATGAAAGAAGAAGAATCAGCATCATATGCCATCTTTGTTCCACCAACTCATCAGGAAATACCAGAACTAATGAGTGACCTGGAACAGTTTATTCATGCCGACAACGCAGACATACCAATATTTGTCCCACACCTTATCAAAATTGCTCTGATCCACTACCAGTTTGAAACTATCCATCCTTTTCTGGACGGGAACGGCCGAATAGGACGGCTATTGATCACATTGTACCTTCTGGATAAGGGCCTATTAAGAAAACCGACTCTCTATCTGTCCGATTTCTTTGAGAGGAACCGAAGGGACTATTACGACAACTGATGCGGGTTAGGGAAAAAAATGACCTGAAAATCTGGATCGAATACTTCCTTGTAGGTGTTATCGAAACGACGGAATCCAGTATTGAAACTTTCCAAAATATCGATAAGTTACGTGACCGGGTCGAACTTTCACAGCTGATCCAGTTAGGCAAGCAGCAGCAGGATGCGAAAATACTAATGTGAGAGCTTTACAAAAATCCGATCATTGATGGAGCCAAAGTCGCGGAAATATTGCATGTTCACGCCTCTACCGCAAACCGCTTAATAAAGAACCTGATGGATATGGGGATTTTGGAAGAACTTACAGGATACAAGCGTAACCGTATCTATGCTTTTGGAGAATATATTAGGCTTTTTAACTCATAAGCTTCACTGTTCAAGTGGAGCTTTCCTTTTCCCTCCCTATCACAAATATAAAATTCTATATTTGCAAAAATAGCTATAACTGCAAATATACCGATCAAATATTTCTTCCCGGCCCTTCCCCCAAAAAACGTTGGCCCTAAAACAATTCTCAAAGCTCGGTAAGTTAGCTGTATAAAAGCGGAGATTACCATTCAAAACAGCGGCTAATTGGTTCAATGCCCCCTGAAAAACTGTGTATTTTAAAACTACTTCTCGAATCTGCGGAATTAATTCTTTAATCGATTGTATCCATCATATAGACAATTAATTACAAAGTAAAAAAAATAAAAAATGGAGAGAAAAAATCGCTCCATTCCAGTTGTGTGGAGCTGGCAAAACCCTAGTTATATCGAACTTTTTCTTTTTGCTGTGTTTCAGGTTCTGATTTGATCAGCATCCCTAAACCTCTTTGTTTGATTCCCATGTTTTTATTGCCCTTGCTCGGGTCATTTAGTCTCTTAGCTATGTTGTGCTCAGTTTAGTTTGGTTATAATTTCCTCAACTTGCATTTCGTAGTCATTGACTCCATTTGAATCCGGCGCATAGTCAAATATGCTTTTTTCCTGCATGTGGTCTAACAAAAATATTCAAAGTCCACTTGATGAAATCGACGAAATCCTTAATTTGGTCACAGCAGCACCCTGAAGGCCTGTGGACAATGGCGATATAGATGCAATAAGGTAGTGGAACTGCTGTAACCACAAGTGTTGGCGGTCATTGTAAAGCGACCGGGACAAATGAGAAATTAAATGTTCGGGACAACTCTAAAAACGAAAAGAAAATGGATAAAACGGAATTAGAAAAACTACATACTGATTTACTAAATTCTTGGAATAAACAAGATGCAACCACAATGGCATCATTTTTTACAGATAATGGAATATCTATAGGCTTTGACGGAAGTCAATATTATGGTAAAAACGAAATTGACACTGAAATAGGGAAAATATTTAACCACCATCAGACTGCGGATTATGTTTGGAAAGTTAAAGAAGTTCGTTTTTTGTCTTCAGAAGTCGCTATTCTTCGAGCTATTGCAGGAATGATACCACCCGGACAAAAAGACATTAATCCCGCAGCGAACGCCATCCAGACAATAATTGCGATAAAAAAAGATGACGATTGGAAAATTGACCTTTTTCAAAATACTCCTGCACAATTTCACGGAAGACCTGAAATGGTAGAAGAATTAACAAAAGAGTTAGCCGAACAGATAAGGAAATAAAAACAACGAACCGCCAACAAAGGCTAAGAGCAAGCGGGGCGGAAAGTGCTAAATTGAAAGTGATTACTTTTAATAAATTTTGGTCTCGGTGGACAAGTATTCGGGTTTTAATGCCCGCTTGATGGTATCGACGAAATCCTTAATTTGGTCAAAGCAAAACCCCGAAAACCTGTAGACAATGGTGATATAGATGTAATAGGGTAATGTATCCTAGATAAACACAAGTGTTATCTGGCATGAAAAAATATGAAAACACAATCTACCCACATCTACATTTTTATTCTTTTGGCTTTACTATCAGTCGGCTGCAATAAAAAATTAAACTATGAATTTTCAGAGATTCAGGAAAAGCATGTTAGTAATTTTGATCCTGGTTATGAAGCATACTGCAATTTAGACTTGAACTCAGATTTTGAGTTGAACGCTGTTCAATGTAGTTTTTACGGCGATTACCAAAATGCGATCGATCAAGCAACTAAAAGAGAGGTCCATAAACAGGAGGCGATGATGAGTATATTTCATCAAACAGCTGATATAGCTGATCTTATCAAATCGCTTGAAATTGCATTGCAAAACCCTAAAGCTGATGATAGTTACAAAGCTTCTATCCAGAACATGCTCAACTTATTGACTACTCCTCCGGCTCATGAACTTTTCGCTCAGGCAAAAGCAGTAAATGCTGTCGACTATATCACTAAAAAAGCTAAAGATTTTCATTTTGCTTTGATCAATGAAGCGCACTTTAATTCTCAGCATAGGGCTTTCACGAATGCTTTGTTAAAACCTCTCTGGGATGAAGGATATAGATATTTAGCATTAGAAACCCTTGGGTATGATGATAAAGATATCCATGAGAGAGGTTATCCGGTGAGTTCAACTGGCTACTATACTAAAGACTCCCATTTTGGTAATTTAGTTAGAGAAGCCCTTCAATTAGGTTACACACTTATAACCTACGAAACCCAAAACGATCATGATGGTACATTAAGAGACCGTGATCAGGCACATAACATTTTTGAGCAAACCTGGAAAAAAGATAAAAATGGAAAAGTACTCATACATGCTGGATATGGACATATTTCTGAAATGGGAAATACACACTATGAACCTATGGGGTTTCAGCTAAAAAAGCTGATCAATCAGGATATTCTTACTATAGATCAGGAGAATATGGTAGGATTTACAGATTCAGCAAAACAGCATCAATACTACAAAGAGGCTGCTAATCAATTTGATCTCAATGAACCCACTGCATTTTTAAATGATACCGATAAAATCATTGTAGATCCGGTAAATTCAATTGGAATTGATATTCAGGTTTATCACCCTGATACAAAATTTGTCAATGGTAGACCTGACTGGATGAAAAGGGA
>NZ_LMXN01000034.1:0-2500 GCF_001442615.1 Algoriphagus resistens
GGAACTTAACAACATGTCTTGGCAGAAACTGTAACAAACTCAGCGTAAGTTTTTGGGCAATTAGTACTACTCGGCTATGACATTACTGCCTTTACACCTGTAGCCTATCAACGTCATCGTCTCTGACGGCCCTAGTTGGAAGTCTCATCTTGAGGGGAGTTTCGCACTTAGATGCTTTCAGCGCTTATCTCTTCCCGACGTAGCTACCCGGCAATGCAATTGGCATCACAACCGGTACACCAGCGGTCAGTCCAACCCGGTCCTCTCGTACTAAGGTCAGGTCCTCGCAAACTTCCCACGCCCGCAACAGATAGGGACCGAACTGTCTCACGACGTTCTGAACCCAGCTCGCGTGCCACTTTAATGGGCGAACAGCCCAACCCTTGGGACCTTCTCCAGCCCCAGGATGTGACGAGCCGACATCGAGGTGCCAAACCTCCCCGTCGATATGAGCTCTTGGGGGAGATCAGCCTGTTATCCCCAGCGTACCTTTTATCCTTTGAGCGACGGCTCTTCCATTCAAAACCGCCGGATCACTATACCCGTGTTTCCACCCTGCTCGGCTTGTCGGCCTTACAGTCAAGCTCCCTTATGCTATTGCACTCCTCGTACGGTTACCAAGCGTACTGAGGGAACCTTTGGAAGCCTCCGTTATCCTTTTGGAGGCGACCACCCCAGTCAAACTACCCACCAAGCAATGTCCCCGTTAATACGGGTTAGATACCAAACAAACAAAGGGTGGTATTTCAACAGTGACTCCACAGATCCTGGCGAACCCGCTTCAATGTCTCCCACCTATCCTACACATCATTTGCCCGGTACCAATACTAAGTTGCAGTAAAGGTGCATGGGGTCTTTCCGTCCCGTTGCGGGTACGCGGCATCTTCACCGCGACTACAATTTCACCGAGCTCATGGCTGAGACAGTGCCCAGATCGTTACACCATTCGTGCAGGTCGGAACTTACCCGACAAGGAATTTCGCTACCTTAGGACCGTTATAGTTACGGCCGCCGTTTACTGGGGCTTCGATTCAATGCGTCCCTTGCGGTAACATCCCCTCTTAACCTTCCAGCACCGGGCAGGTGTCAGGCCTTATACTTAGTCTTGAAACTTTGCAAAGCCATGTGTTTTTGTTAAACAGTCGCCTGGGCCTCTTCACTGCGGCCCCCATCGCTGGGGGCGCCCCTTCTCCCGAAGTTACAGGGCTATTTTGCCGAGTTCCTTAGCCATGATTCACTCGAGCACCTTAGGATACTCTCCTCGACCACCTGTGTCGGTTTGCGGTACGGGTAATTATACGCTTAGCGCTAGAAGTTTTTCTTGGAAGCCCTTAGGATCACTATCTGGTTGTCCGTAAACGCCCAGTACTGTCAGCTTCGGCTAAACCCACGCATTTAACTATGGGTCCAATACCTACTACCTTTAACGCGGTATTCCGTCACCGCGCGGATCTTTCATCACTCCGTCACTCCATCACCTGTATAATTAGTATGGGAATATTAACCCATTGTCCATCCACTACCCCTCTCGGGTTCGCGTTAGGTCCCGACTAACCCTGATCCGATTAGCGTTGATCAGGAAACCTGGGTCTTACGGTGTGCGGGTTTCTCGCCCGCATTATCGTTACTTATGCCTACATTTGCTTTTCCAAAAGCTCCAGCCACGCTGACGCTTGACCTTCGCTGCCGTTGGAATGCTCCCCTACCACTACCGGATTGCTCCGTGTAATCCTTCGCTTCGGTACTATGTTTGATGCCCGATTATTATCGACGCCCTGTCGCTCGACCAGTGAGCTGTTACGCACTCTTTAAAGGAATAGCTGCTTCCAAGCTAACCTCCTGGCTGTCTCTGCAACTGGACCACCTTTGTTCAACTTAACATAGATTTGGGGACCTTAGCGGAAGGTCTGGGTTCTTTCCCTCTCGGACTTGGACCTTAGCACCCAAGCCCTCACTGCCGGTTCTATATGGCGGCATTCGGAGTTCGTCAGGATTTGGTAGGATTTGACTCCCCCTAGTCCTATCGGTAGCTCTACCTCCGCCATACAATTCCCGACGCTGTTCCTAAAAACATTTCGGGGAGTACGAGCTATTTCCCAGTTTGATTAGCCTTTCACCCCTACCCACAGCTCATCCGGAAACTTTTCAACGTTTATCGGTTCGGTCCTCCATTGTGTGTTACCACAACTTCAACCTGGCCATGGGTAGATCACTAGGTTTCGCGTCTACCCCCACCGACTCAAACGCCCTTTCAGACTCGCTTTCGCTCCGGGTGCGGCACTGAATGCCTTACCCTTGCCGGTGAGGAGTAACTCGTAGGCTCATTATGCAAAAGGCACGCCGTCACCATACTTAATGGCTCCGACCGCTTGTAAGCGCACGGTTTCAGGTTCTATTTCACCCCGTTATTCACGGTACTTTTCACCTTTCCCTCACGGTACTAGTTCACTATCGGTCTCTCAGGAGTATTTAGCCTTACCGGATGGTGCCGGCAGTTTCA
>NZ_LMXN01000035.1 GCF_001442615.1 Algoriphagus resistens
GGGTTTGAATGAGATTCCTTTACCCACAGAATTGATGGATTATAAAGAGCATCTAATTCAAGCGATTCGTAAAGGTGAAGCCAATGATGCCATACCAGTAGATCAGTTTATAGTATCAGAAGAGAAAGTTTTTATGCTTGCTACCGGAAATTATGATTTGAGACTGATAAATTGTCAAGGGGATCTAATAGCAACATTAGAATTGGAAATAAATTAAAAAGAACACGCCAGATAACACTCCATAGCCGCTATGCTACGTAAGGTAACCGTTAAATCCCATAATGCTCCGAAACCGCCTTCAAAATCATATCCCTCATGGATAACTTAGTTTCTCTACCAATCTCATATTTTAGTTTATCGAACATATCGGTTGGAATCCGAAGAATAGATTTTCACACCCTCGGTGTCAAATTCTTTACTGGAAACTTTTTCTTTTTGCTGTGGTTCAGGTTCTGAATTGATCAGCATTCCGAGGCCTCTTTGTTTGGTGCCCAGATTTTTATTGCCCTTGCTCGGATCGCTTAGTATTTTTGCCATTTTGATTTCAGTTTAGTTTGGTGATAATTTCCTCGACTAGCATTTCGTAGTCCTTTGCTCCCTTGGAGTCGGGTGCATATTCAAATATGCTTTTTCCCTGGATCTGGGCTATTGATCTGCGATAAAAAATATTCAAAGCCCGCTTGATTGGATTGACGAAATCCTTAATTTAGTCAAAGTAGAACCCCGAAAACCTGTCTATAATGACGACATAGACGCAATACGGAAACGGGACTGCTGTAACCACAAGTTTTGTATTCAAGTGATTAAATGAGATGATTAAAAGAGTAGTATATTCATTACTATTGGGACTAGTATTTTGTACCGGACAGAGTTTCGGAGAATCAATCATTGGATTTTTCATAACTAGCGCCAGACGGGCAAGTGAAGTGAATTTTGAAGGCGCCATTATGTTCATATGGATAAGGATTGCAGTCCTTTTTCGGGTCGATTAGGTTCTTAGCCATTTTCTTGTTAATTCAGTTTGGCGATAATTTCTTCATCTAGCATTTCATAATCCTTTACTCCATTTGAATCTGGCGCATATTCAAATATGCTCTGTCCCTGCAGCTGGTCTTTGGATTTCCAATATAAATATTCAAAGCCTACTAGATGGTATCGACGAAATCCTTAATTTGGTCACTGTTGAACCCCAAAAACCTGTAGACAATGGTGATATAGACGCAATTAATGGATCCTAGATAAACACAAGTTTTACAGGGCATTACTGCACCAATATGAAAAAGTATTTTATTCTATTCTTCCTTACCACTCTCTTACCTGGATGTGACGACAAAAAGCTAACTCCAAACGAGCTAGTAATTGAATACTATGATGCATTCAACTCTTCTGACTTTACCCGAATAACTACTGTAATAGCCGATAGTATTACCATTGTAGAAGGTGAGTATATCATGTCTTACTCTCAAAAAAGTTTTCACGAGCAATTTAAGTGGGATTCCATTTTCCAACCAAGTTATAAAATAGTCGAACTGGAAAACCAGAATAGCCAGATAATTGCGACTGTGGCTTCAAACTCCAAACGGTACGAATTTCTAAAAAACAATCCTTTGACTTGTAGATACAAGATCTCATTTAACTCTGACAAAATAACAAAGCTTGAAGTACTAGAATGTTTGGATGCTGATTGGAATGTCTGGCAAAAGGAAAGAGATTCCTTAATTAATTGGGTGAACGCTAATCATCCTGAACTTGATGGGTTTATTCACGACTTGACAATGAACGGTGCTATAAACTATCTTGAGGTGATCCAATTGTACGAAGAGAGACAAGACGCCCTGTAACATCGGCTTCCATGAATGGGGTTTTATCGGTCAGGATATTTTCGTGGCACTTGGACTTTCCGCCACGAATTGTAAATTTATTAATCGGTATGGCTATGTGCGAGAGGCAAGGTTAGTGCTTTCTAATCCCCACTCATCATAGCTTGGCGTTGTAGAGTATTTGGCGCAGACTGCAAAATTGATACTTAATGGGATGGTTTGAGAAAATAAAAAAGAAGACCGAGAAAGAAGATGGTAGTTGTGAATTAAAACGGGGTGAAATAAAAACAATCCTGATTGATAATTTCACAACTGAAATCCCTGTTTTCAAATTTACGACTTATAAAAATGGAACATATTTTTTTGAGCGGATTAGAAAAATAATTGAATACAACTTATATGAGACCTTTCATATTTCATTTGGACTAAAAGACAAGAGTTTTGCATGTTCTGTTTCATCAACACTAAATCCGACATATAGATTTACAGGAAACTACAACTCAGGAATTCTCACAAAACATGTCGACTTGATTGTTTTAAAGAAAAAGACAGGAATTATACCTGTTAATGAAGCTTATTATTTTCACAACGGAAGACTTGATACAACAACAAAGGTTGTAAAAGACATAGTGTCTGATTTTAAAAAGCACGGACTAAGATTTTTAGATAAACGAATTGAAGATTTAAAATCTAATGAAGTATTTGAACATGGTCTTAAATTCTACGAGAATATTACGATTGACAGAAAAGAATTGAAAGAGCAAATTGAATTAGAATTGAAGCAGTGCGATTACATTACATCTCGGATTGAACATGACCTATATCTTGACTTGAAAACAAAATTACTAGCGATTCCTAACCAAGAAAAAGAACTAAGGCAAAAGATTCCTGGATTTGCTTATGCATTATTAGAATATTATTTAGAAAATGAATAAAAAACGCCCTGCAACATACGGTATAGCTAATAAAGGTTTCAGTGGTATGCAATGGTTTGTAGCCCACTTTGACTTTTCGTGTGCCTTGATAGAAAATCGCTCGTAATTCTTTAATGGCCATATTGTCAACCGCTGGACTCAATCGCACTCTCATATTAAAGACAAAATGATAGATTCAAAATTTAGAAAATTAAGAACAATAGTTCGTTCTAAATCAAAAGAAGTTATTGACCATATCGCTCTTAATCATGTTCATCGAGGAGAATCTAAAAGAAATGACGCCGAGATTTGTATTTTTTGTTATAATAAAGTTGATGTAACTAAAGAACATGTTTTGCCAACTTGGGCTTTTGCAAATAATTTACAAAGATATTTTGACACTGATATCAATGGAATTAAGCAATTTTATATTAAAGCTGTTATTCCGGCTTGTAGTAACTGCAATAATAATTTACTAGGAAGTATTGAAAAGTATATTTACAATCTATTCAAAAATACTAATTTTAAAGATTCATATTTCTCAAATGAAGAAAAGCAAAATATCATCAGATGGTTGGAATTAATTGAATATAAATTTCAAATACTTGAGGTTAGAAAAAATTTTTGGCATCAAAAGAGCATGGATATATTAAATACCTCGCAGATTTACCAATTTCGGTTTTAAGAGAAAATGTAGATTTTTCTCCAAGTAAAGCCATTCAACAAATTAGAAATTCTAATAAACGAATAGCGATTAAATCAAAAATTGGAAAAGAAAACTCTCTTGTTATATTTAAATCAAAAAACAAGACATTTGATTTTTTTTCATGGCATAGAAAATTTTGTATTTCTTCAAATTCCGGAATTTCAAATTGCTTTATTTTATTTTTATAATAGAGATTATAATTATTACATAGGTTAGCAAGATCTAGTATGAGCGAATTAGGAACATATAATAAAACTGCCGGAATTGCTGTCCTTATGAATAAGCCCAGTGTAAGGCCTGTATGGTTGAATTATGCTAAAAACTGCTTATTTAAACCCTATGCCTTACCCTGACTTCCATTGGTAATGTTTTGAAGGGCTGGATTTAACGTAACGTCTGAGGATTTTTTAT
>NZ_LMXN01000036.1 GCF_001442615.1 Algoriphagus resistens
CAATATGTAGAGTCCTACAATATGGGGAGTGTTAGCTAAAATACCTCTATAAACCTGATTATCAACAATTCACTCCCCATATAATTTAGCTATAAATTATTTGCACAGGACTTTAAGCCAGTGCATTAGTCCCGTGTCATTTTCCCATTTTGGCAATTCACCAGTTTGAAGTTCCCTATAAGATCCTTCCAGAGCTTTGCGTTTCATCTCGCTGTCCGCTCTTGCATAAACTTCAGTAGTTACCACGTTTGCGTGCCCGAGAAAGTCTTTTATATAGATCAAGTTAATGCCAGACTTCAACATCCCCATCGCTTTGGAATGACGTAGCACGTGTGGTGTAACAGGGAAACCCACGGTGAATCCGTCATGCTTTTTCGCGAGCTCGACATACGTATTTAGTATGTATGAAATGCCCCATCTACTAAGTTGCTGATGCTTTTGGTTAAAAAAGACTGGCGCATCTGAAACTGCAACACCCCATGCATATTTTTTGTGATCTTCAAGGTACCCGGCCAGTAATTCCTTTGTTCTTCCTAATATTGGTACATGCCTGATTTTATTTCCTTTACCATGAAGCGCTATTACTGCCGGAGAGTTTAACCTAATATTTTTGACTCGCAGATCTGCAATTTCCTGAACTCTGGCAGCGCTGTCGTACATCAGGACTAAGAGTATGAGATCTCGTTTTCCTTGTCTGGTACTTGTGTCAGGTTGCTGAAATAAAATTTTCAGTTCATCTTCTGTCAGGTACGGCACAATGGTTTTTGTCGCCCTTTTGGATGATATTCCCAAAATCCGGTTCAATTCAAACAGGTTTTCCGGCATCTCCTTTTGAACATATTTCAAGAACCCGTGTATAGAAGATAAACGCTGGTTTCTGGTCACAATAGTACATTTACGTTCCGTTTCAAGCCAGTCCAGATAATCTAAAACACGCTCCTTTGTCAGTTGGGATATAGTCACTTGGTCCGGAGTTACCTTCAGCTTTTGTTCAAAGAATAAAAGAAAAAGCCGAAAACTATCCCTATATACAGCGATAGTATTAGTACTCAGGTTTCTCTCCCCGGATAGGTATACTGTCAAGAAACGGGACAGGTACCAAGCAAAGTCGTTTGTCTTTTTCATAAACCCGTCCTTTCCGGAAAAATGTATCCCAGCGCAGCTTCAGTTTTGCTGATAATATCAGGATACAAATCCGCTGTCAGGCGGAGATAATATTGAGTTCCCCTGAAATCAGCATGTCCCAAATAAGCACTGAGATAAGGAAAAAGATTTGTAAGATCTTTCCCTGCCAACACCCAACGCTTCAGGCAGTTTATACAAAAAAGATGGCGGAGATCATGGATTCTGGGTCCTTTACCGCTATGGGCAATACCAGCATGCCATAAATAATCACGGAATCTTCTATATGCAGCACTTTTATCCAGTCGTCTGTTTAATGAACTTTTGAAGTAGAAGGTATTCCCATCACTGAATATGTGCATTTCCTGATTATATTTCTTGCATCGATTAACCAGGCTTTCCGCCATTGGAATTCTTCGGTCTTTATTGTTTTTAGACTGCAATATGGTCAGCGTCCCTTCAACAATATCCACGTCTTTAAGGGTAAGATTGAGGGCTTCTGATAGCCGCAGGCCACATCCGTAGATCATCCGGAACATAATGCTATCCACAATATGCCGGTTACTTAACGGGTGGGGCGGATAAGTATCCGTGGCCAAGAATAAGCTTCTAAGTTCTTCATCTGTGAATAGATATGGTGTAAATCTACTTTTTTTTGGTACCGACTTCCGTGGACAGATATAGGATAAAAGCCCCAGGGTACATAAATGCTCAGCCAATCCACTTAACAGTTTTTCTTTTCGGTATTTTGTAGATGCCTTTTCATAATATATACCGTAACAAAAGCCATTTACCACCTCCGCATTTAATCGTTCACCGCTAAAACCAGTATCGTAACAATATTGGTCAAACATCTCCATCATTCTGCCTTCGCTTTCATATTTAAAACCCGCCATACGCTTCAGCACCAGGTATTCCTGCATATAAGGGGCTAATTTGCTTTTCCATTGATAGCTATCCATGGCACACCTCCTCTGGGTCAATGACACAGTTACGTAATCCGTTCATGTCTATTTTGAGATAGAACCTAGTGGTCTGGACACTTTGATGTCCAAGTGCCTCAGAAATAATTGGAAGCGGGGTCCCGTTTTCAAGTAAGGTAAGCGCAAGTGTGCTTCTTAGGGAATGAAGGCCATGCTTTTGATCTTGCATTCCTTCAATTTTGGCGATGACCATATGTCTGGTCAACATTTTATGCATGCAGTTATAGTCTGAAAACCCATCATAGGGTGCCTTGTGACGGATAAACAGTGAGGTTGCATTAGTTTCCGGCCGTCCATTCTTTAAATAATCAATGATCGCCCACCCAACATCTTCAAGTAATGGCAATTCTAATTGCTGCTTAGTCTTTTGCATTACAATGGATATTAGTTTTCTGTTCCAGTTAAGATCAGACAACTTTAATGCACGGATATCCCCAACCCGTAAACCTAGCCGGGCTACCAGTAATAGAATAGCATAGTCCCGCTTCCCCTTTGGATTTTGGCGATCCACAGATTCCAGAAGCATTTTTACATCGGTCTGCTTCCATACCGAAGGGATAAAAGGATTACGTGAAATTTTCATACGGGGAAGACATTTGCATAATTCCTGTTCGATAATGCCTTCCTGGTAAAGAAAGTTAAGATAGTTCCGTAACCTGGAAATTGTAGTAGCAATGTATCTGGAACTATAATCCTTTTGGGATGTCAAGAATTTTAGAATATGGATAGCGGTTATTTCAGCGGAAGAGGAGAGCCCTTCTGAACCTAAAAATTTAAGAAACTGATGCAATGACCAAAATAAAGAGGCCTCACCCATCGGTGCATAATTCCTTGCCTTACATGCAATCTTAAAAGATTCGTAAGCTTCTTTAAAGGCATCTGGACATTTAAACGGCATCTTTCCGGACCCTCGTTTTTGTATCAGTATACCATGCTTGGAAAAATCCGAGAGTGTACGGAATGCCCTGATGGAAGCAGCAATATCAGAACGGTATTGCCTGTGGAACCCATCAATGGTGACGCCATATTTATGTTGTAGGTACTGTGTAGCCAGATCATCAGAATAATATGCGACATTTTTCCCGCTGATAAATTTTAGTAACCCATTGTAAGAATGGCGATAACGACCGATGGTATAAGGAGCATACCTTTCCTGATCCAGGTTTCCAAGAACCTGGTCAATTGCTTCTTGGATCTTAATTGTTTCTTTCATAATAAGCTTTCTTTTAGTTAAAAGTTTATTATGAATATGGGGAGTGAATTGTTGATAATCAGGTTTATAGAGGTATTTTAGCTAACACTCCCCATATTGTAGGACTCTACATATTGCCTTTGT
>NZ_LMXN01000037.1 GCF_001442615.1 Algoriphagus resistens
TGCTGTCAATGTATCTGGATGAATCCAGGATTATAGATCAATATCTTGTCTTTCCGGGTGACAGTATAAAAATGTTTATTGACCTGCAAAAGGGACAGAAGGTTTTTGCCGGTCCCGGTTATGCCCTGTTCGAATTACAGGAGCAGGCAGAAAAACTCCTTGCCCGCATCACCAGAGAAGAGGGGATGAAGCTTCATGTACGCAAAGGGAAGAACCTATTTGGATCCGAAGAAAGATTGGGTGAATTCGAAAAATCACAACTGGACTTTGGAGCCAAGGCCAGGTTGGTACCAATCGATGTGCCTGAAATGCTTAAGGCCTGGAAAGAAACCACTACGGATCCGGTTTACTTCCGGGAATTGGGACATCTGCTTTCCTATTATGAAGGAATTATAGCCCCGGAGATCCTTGCTTATCTAAAGAGTGAACTCCAGTCCGCTTTTTATATCAAACAGACAGGGAGGCTGCAGACCTTACTGGGCTATGCCAAATCTGAACAGGAACGGGATCTGATCCGGGAAACATTTATGAAGATTCTCCCTACATACGATGTAGGACTTAAGACATCCGGGCTGCTTCCACCTCCGGAAAAGCAGATTGCACTCCGTTATAAAATCCTCCAGTTACAGGCCAAACTGGAAAACCAGCGGATAGGAGAACTGATACTAAATTACCCGGACGGGAACTTTAGGGATTTTATACTTGGCAAACATATTTCACAAATGGTAAAGATGGGCACTGAGTCCCCGGAAGAACTTGAAGGATTGGCAGCTCAGGTAATGAATCCTTCCTTAAAACAGCAGGTTCAAGAGCTGGTGGGAGCCATCCAGCCAGAAAGTAAGATCACTGATTTTGTTTTTAAGGATGAGGACGGGAAAGTGTATCGTCTTTCGGATTTTGAGGGTAAGACACTGTTGGTCAACACGTATTTCACAGGGTGTTCGGCATCTTCCTCCTATTACAAAAATGTTCTTTCCAAAATTGAGCAGGAGTTAAAAGGACGCGGTGACTTGGTGCTGATATCGCTTTCAGCAGACAGGGAGGCCGGCATTTGGGAAAAGGGCAATACAAGCGGGCTATATAATTCAAGCAACTGGCTTCGGCTGAATACGGGAGAAGCAGGCTATTCCCATCCGTTTTTCAGAAATTATCTGATCTCCTCTGCCCCCAGACCTATACTCATCGGTCCTGACGGGAGGCTTATTTCCGTAACGCAGCTATATACAGATCCCGATCATCTCAGGGATCTGATCGTCAAATCTATTTCCCAAAAACCAATCAGCCATGTCCAATAAACATACCAGGCTTTTTGTTGGATGCGACCAATTAAACAAGCCGTCTACAAGCTTCCATAAATGTCTGCTTTTGATGCTGGCATTCAGTTTTGTCTTTTTGCAAACCACAGCACAAACCAACCGGTTGGAAGGAACGGTCTTTTCCTCCGATGAGCGGATTCCCCTGCCCGGGGCAAGTATCCGTGTAGGCCAGGGAAACAGTGCTGTGATTTCAGATGAAAACGGAAAATTTTCCCTGGTTTTGGGAGGAAACACGGTGACCTTGACGGTCAGTTTCATAGGTTTTGAGACCGGGGAATTTACACTTGGGCTTCCTTTGGAAGAACCGCTGGAAATTTACCTGACACCGAAATCGCTGAGCCTCGATGGAGTGGAGGTATATGCCACCGGCTATCAGGAAATCCCAAAGGAGAGACAGACCGGTTCATTTGTGGGACTGGACGAAGCGTTGGTAAACAGGAGAACAAGTACCTCCGTGCTGGATAGGCTGGAGGATGTGACCCCCGGATTGGTATTCAACAGAAACGGGTCACGGACAGACAAAATAAGTATCAGGGGCAGGTCAACCCTGTTCTCTGATGCCAGCCCGTTGATAGTTATCGATAACTTTCCCTATGATGGGCCGATAGAGAATATCAACCCAAACGATGTGGAGAGCATCTCGGTACTGCGGGATGCCGCAGCGGCATCTATCTGGGGAGCAAGGGCAGGAAATGGGGTGATTGTCATTACCACCAAAACCGGAAAACAGGGACAGGGCACCCGCGTGAACCTGATGGCCAATGCCACCTTGACAGAACGCCCCGATCCATTCTATCAACCGTTGATGAGCAGCGAAGAATTGATCGCCATTGAAAGGATGCTGTTTGAAGATGGGTATTATACCTCCAGAGAGAATTCGATTAGCCGTCAACCGTTGAGCCCGGTAGTGGAAAATCTGATCCTGCACCGGGATGGTCAGTTGTCTGATCAGCAACTCAGCCAACGCCTGACCGAACTGGGCAACAGGGACATCCGGGAAGACTACCGGAATAAGCTTTATAGAAACGGGCTTGACCAGCAATACAGTCTCAATATCAGGGGAGGAGCGGGGAACTACCGGTATTACCTGGCTGCAGGCTGGGATGGCAACCTGGAAAACCTCCAATCCAACA
>NZ_LMXN01000038.1 GCF_001442615.1 Algoriphagus resistens
GTATCGGTCCGACAAAACCATATTGATAGTTGAGTCCTGTATGTTTAATGTTGCAGGATGAAAAAGACATCCAACGAAGCGTATTATTCCCTGTTCTGCAAGTGGCAGGAATCCGGTCAGAGCAAGGCAAGCTTTGCCGCATCGGAAGGCATTCCCAAAGCAACTTTCTATTATTGGTGTAAGAAGTTTGACACCGATACCATTCCTACCTCTTCCTCTTCCCCGTTTTCGGTTATTCCGATGGATCATATCACGGCAGGTCCTGTAGCCAGGATCAGCTATCCCTCGGGGGTCTGTGTGGAACTGTTTGGGACAGTAGATGTGGTTACCGTCCGTGAGTTGGTGGGCTGATGCTGGCCTTATCAAGTTCTGTCAGGTATTACCTGTATCATGAACCGACGGATATGCGTTTCGGGATCAACTCGCTTGCCGGGCTTGTGCGCAACAAGCTTGGTTTCGACCCGATGAACGGGGACGTATTTGTTTTTCTTGGCAAGCGCTCCAACCAGATCCGCTTTCTGCAGTGGGACCGGGACGGTTTTGCCATGTACATCAAAAAGCTGGAACAGGGCACTTTTGAACGCCCTGTGCTGTCGGGAAACGCGGTCACAAGCGGTCAGCTCAGCCTGCTTTTACAGGGAGTAAGGCTGGTTTCGGTGAGCTACAGAAAGCGCTATGACCCCTTAAAAAGGGCTTGAAAACAGTCTGTTTATTTTAGGTAAAAAGTGGCTTTAAATACTGTTTAAGCTACTTTTTTGGCATATATTTATGTCATGGAAAACAAGGAGACGGACTACAAAAAACTGTATGAAGAGACCTTGTTGGTGCTGTCCGAAAAAGAAGGCATCCTTGCTGAAAAAGAAGAGGCCCTTGCCGGAAAAGACCATGTGATCGCCGATCTGGGCTTCGAGCTGGATAAACTCCGCAGGTATATTTTTGGGTTTAAGAGCGAGAAACGCAACGGCAGTGCCGGTGACAACCAGATGGGCCTGTTTGAACTCGGTGTGACCCAATCAGTACAGGAGGAACTATCCTGTGCGGTGGAGCAGCAGAAGCCCGCACCAAAGAAACGGGCCAAAGGAACCGGCCGTATGAGCCTGCCTGAAGAACTGACCAGGGAAGAGATCGTGATAGAGCCATCTGAATCCACTGAAGGATGTGTGAAGATCGGGGAAGAAGTGACCGAGGTATTGGAGATCGAGCCGGCTTTTTTCTATGTAAAGCGGTATGTGCGTCCAAAGTACGCCAGACCAAACGGCGAAGGCATCCTGATCGGCATGCTTCCGGACCGGGTCATCGAAAAGGGCATCCCTTCCGAATCGGTCGTAGCCCAGCTCACCGTTGACAAATACGTTTATGGGATGCCGCTGCACCGGCAGATCGACAAATACAGTAAAATGGGAGTCCGGATCCCCGCTTCCAGCGCCTCGGACTGGCTGATGCGGGGATGGGAACAACTCAGGCCGCTCTGGGAGCTGCTCCGCCTGATGGTCTTCTCCCAGAAATATCTCCAGGCGGATGAAAGCCCCCTAAAGGTGCTGGACAGGGACCATAAAAACGGGATCCATAAAGGGTACATGTGGCTGTACCATGCCCCTGTGGACAGGCTTGTCCTGTTTGACTACCGAAAGGGACGGGACAGTTCCGGTCCCGAAGAAATGCTTGCCGGGTTTAAGGGGATTCTCCAGACGGATGGCTATGTTGTCTATGATTCACTGTATGCGGACCATCCTGATATCCTGTTGACATTTTGTATGGCTCATGCGAGACGCTATTTTGTCAATTCGGTCAAAGATGATGAGAAGCAGGCCAACTATGTCCTGGATGAAATGCAGTTGCTGTATGCACTGGAGAAGCGGATGAGGGAGCAGGAACTGGACTGGGAGCAACGGACAGAGGAAAGGAAGAAACACGCACGTCCTGTCCTGGACCGGCTGGAGAAATGGCTCAAGGAAAACCAATACAAGTACAGGCCAGGCAGTCCGATGGGTAAAGCCATTGACTATACACTGCCCAGATGGGCGGGACTGAGTGCCTATGAGCTCCATGGCCAGATGGAAATAGATAATAATTTAGTTGAAAATGCGGTGCGCCCCTTGGCGATCGGCCGAAAAGCATTTTTGTTCGCCGGATCACATCAGGCAGCAGAGATGGCAGCCGGGATGTACTCCTTTATGGCCAGCTGCAAAAAGAACAATATCAATGAATTTGAATGGCTGAAGGATGTGTTTGAAAGAATCCAGAGCCTTAAACAAAAAGACCTGTACCAACTTCTTCCCTCAAACTGGAAACAGCATAGGCCTAAACCGATTCTCTGAAATTCCTAATCCAAAACATACGGGATGCTCGGAGCGA
>NZ_LMXN01000039.1 GCF_001442615.1 Algoriphagus resistens
ACAGGATACTACCCGGGCATCCGGGAAAGCTTTGCCCAAGGGGCAGAGCAGGCAGGGCTGCTCTCCTGGGAGCTCAATCCTTTGGAGGAGTTGGAGTTGGTCAAACGCAATACCAGGGAAGAAGATGTCCGGCTCAACCTGTCGGCTACCTATCAGTTGATCAGCGGGCTTACAGCAGAGGTATATTACCAGTTTTGGAAAGGCAGCAGTGAAGACGAAAACCTGGCACTTCCGGGAAGTTATGCAGCAAGGGACCTGATCAACCGGTATACCCAAAGTGATTCCACAGGTAGATTGACCTATGCTGTTCCCAGAGGGGCGATTCTGGATCTTGGTTCCGGACAGAGCAGAAGCAACAATTTCAGGGGGATACTGCGTCTGGACAGAGAGGTTGGGAAAAAGGGGCAAATCAATGGGTTGGCTGGATATGAGGTGAAGACCCTCCGGGGAAATGGAAGCACCAACCGTTATTACGGCTACAATCCGGAAACAGGGATTTCAATTCCTGTAGATTACGAAGGTTTACATGCACTGTATATTAATCCGTCCCGAAGTGCCAGGATTCCCTATTCCGACCAGGTCAGCGGAATGGCTGACAATTTTCTTTCCTCCTTCATCAATGGATCTTACAGCTATGATGGTCGCTACACGGTAAGCTTCAGTGGGAGAAGGGACGCATCCAATCTATTTGGTGTCAAAACCAACCAAAAGACGGTGCCCCTATGGTCCACAGGACTGGCATGGAACCTGACGGGGGAATCCTGGGAATTGCCAAAATGGGTGGATTATCTGCGTATCAGAACCACCTATGGTGTCAATGGGAATGTAAATAAAAATGTGGCGGCCATGACCACTTCCCGGATGATAGGCACCAGTAATTATACCTCCCTTCCGGTAGGAAATCTGATCAGCCCTCCCAATCCCAACCTCAGATGGGAGAAGATCAGGATTTTAAACCTGGGGACAGATTTTGACCTGGTTGGCAGCAGGGTCTCGGGAACATTTGAATTCTATCGCAAACAGGGGGAGGATTTGATCGGGGATCTTCCATTTGCCCCAAACACCGGAGTGGAAAGATTTCGGGGAAACTTTGCTAATACACTGACCAAAGGATTTGACCTGCAGTTGACAGGGGTTGTAATTGACAGGAAATTCCGTTGGCAGATAGATTATTTCCATTCCCATGTGAGGGAAAAGGTGGAGCAGTATGAATTGGAATCTACCGTCCAGGATTACCTGGGGCAGGCAGCCGGGGCAGACCCTTCTTCCCCGATATTCCCGTTGGAAGGGCGTCCTGTGTACGCTGTTTACAGTTTGCCCTTTGCAGGTCTTGATCCAAATACAGGCGATCCCCAGGGATATCTGGATGGAGAGGTCTCTACAGATTATGCAACTATCATCAACACGGCCAGTACGCAGGATATGACCTACCATGGGGCTGCACGTCCTACCCACTTTGGTTCCTTTAGGAATACCTTCAGTTGGGGAAATTGGAGCCTGTCTGCAAATGTAGTGTACAGGCTGGGCTACTATTATAGGCGAAAATCAGTCCGTTATGCCACTGTCCTTACCGGAGTGCAGGGACACGGGGATTTTTCGCAGAGGTGGCAACAGCCCGGGGATGAGGTTTTTACGCAGGTCCCGTCCCTGCCCGGTTCCAGAAACACCTTTCGCGACAGTTTCTATTCCTATTCCTCGGTGCTGGTTGAAAAAGGGGACCATGTCCGGTTACAGGATGTGCGTTTGAGTTACAGGTTTCAGGGACTGGGAAGATCAGGACTGGGATCCCTGGAACTCTTTTCCTATGCCAATAATCTGGGAATTATTTGGAAATCCTCCGATGATCCATTGGATCCTGATTTTAGGACCATGAAACCCCTGCGTTCCCTTACGCTGGGCCTGCGTCTGTCCTATTAACCTTAACCAAAAAACAATGAATGTGATGAATAGATATATTTTAAGGACGTTGATGCTGGCACTTGTGTGGTTCAGCGGAAATTCCTGCTCCGGTTTATTGGAGGAAAAGCCGGACCTGTCGCTGGTCAGGCCAACTACGCTGGACGAGTTGTGGGCGTTGTTGGATAACAACCGGCAAGTAATGAATGGGGAACCCTGTACGGTAGACATCGTCTCAGATGATGTCTACCTGCTGGAAACGTTGCTCCCCTCTTTGAGTGAGGACAAATACCGGATTTATACCTGGTCCAAAGAACCTGTTGAAGGAGGTCTGGATTTGGATTGGTCCA
>NZ_LMXN01000004.1 GCF_001442615.1 Algoriphagus resistens
AACATCTTAACCCAAGGTATAAAGGCATGGTCTGGTTGCGGGATACAATCGGACCCAAAACAAAAACGGGATGAGGCGTTGCCATTGGGCGAGTCTATGACCCCTGAAGCCCCACCCATCGGCTCCTGCTGTGGGTGGGAAGTTCACAGCCTTGTAACATCTTCTTTTTTGATGTAGGCGCTTTTATCTTTCCACTCGACTTCATACCAGATATCTTTAGAAGACTTGATCCGCACGCGGTGTCCAGGCTCCACCATATCCACTAGTTCACCACCTGCTGTAGGCTTAGTTACGATGAAAGTAGGGCTACTGGTGACAAGCGCTGTAGGAGGTCCGTTCAGGAAGTTATTAGCTACAAATACCAAAAAGAGAAGTAAGATTGTTGGCCAGAATGTTTGGGTCTTTCCTGATTTTCTACCCATGATCCAACTAGTGACGATAGACAGTACCAGAAAGAAGGCTAACACGCCTACGATATAGTCCTGATATTCTGTCAGGAATAGTACAAACCGTTGTCCATCGCTTACCTCATACCCTACAAGGGAACTCTGTCCAGTTAGACTTTTAATCTTGGTAATCGCTTGGGGATTGGGAGCCAGATCATAGTATTTACTCAGGTAAAGGGTAGCTCGTTCATTATCCCCTATCCCCTCCGCTATGAAGGCCATTTTCAGCAGCATTGCTGGTGAATAAATCCCAGATTGGTAGTTAGAATCGTAGATTTCCATTGCCTCTTTGTAGCTTCTGCTATTAAACAAAGAATCTGCTTTTTCAAGAGCAATTACATCTGCTTGACAATGAATACTTTGTAGAGATATCGATAAAAATATCAAAAGTTTTGTAAGAAAGATTGATTTCACGTTTGGCATTTAAAATTTGTCCCCTTATTTTTGCAGTCCAATTACGGCAATGATCTGGCAAAAAGCAAGGCTAGGAAGTCAATTTGAAAGGTTTTAAGCCACTATTTAGTGGTTAAAGTTTCTGAAATATTTCAACGTAATTCAGTGTAATATGATTCCGTAGCTCAGCTGGTAGAGCAATACACTTTTAATGTATGGGTCCTGGGTTCGAGCCCCAGCGGGATCACGAGATGACACCAATATAATTTGGTAAATCAAAACTTTAACTTGTAAGGAGTTAAAAAAGAAAGTTTCGGGGTGTAGCGTAGCCCGGTATCGCGCCACATTTGGGATGTGGAGGTCGTAGGTTCGAATCCTGCCACCCCGACTTTATTATTGTTAGTTTTGGAGCAATTTCATCTTTCACTAATTTATCCAGGTCCTGTAGCTCAACTGGATAGAGCAACTGCCTTCTAAGCAGTAGGTTTCAGGTTCGAGTCCTGACAGGATCACTACTCAAAAGCGGAATCACGTTCCGCTTTTTATTTTACCAAGTACCGATTCCGTAGCTCAGCTGGTAGAGCAATACACTTTTAATGTATGGGTCCTGGGTTCGAGCCCCAGCGGGATCACAAGAAAGCAGTCCAAAACGGGCTGCTTTTCTTATTTTTATACCATCTTTACTCAGATGGCTACAATGTATAATTTGCAGTCTGAAAGACTTGCCAAGTATTATGTAGGTACGTGCATTGACCTTGACCGCAGATTATATGAACGTAACATCGGTCACTCCAAATTCTCCTCCACAGGAATCCCTTGGAAACTGGTTTACCTTGAGAATTTTGACGATCTGATTAATGCCAAACGTAGAGAATTCTAGATTAAAAAG
Source organism: Algoriphagus resistens (assembly GCF_001442615.1). Classification (GTDB taxonomy): domain Bacteria; phylum Bacteroidota; class Bacteroidia; order Cytophagales; family Cyclobacteriaceae; genus Algoriphagus; species Algoriphagus resistens. Next base: position 1,729 of record NZ_LMXN01000004.1, read on the forward strand.
TGAAAGATGAAAAGCAATCAGAAACTTTCGACCCTCTTCTGACTATTCAAGGCCAAGGCAACCAAGGAAGGCAAAGCGCCGATTTTTGTCTGAATTACCATCGATGATATCGGCTGTGCACTAAGGGAATACAGGGAACGGATGAAAGATTACACACTACCTTACGTACCGTTCAGTATACGGCGGTTCCTTGCTTTTACTCCTCGAAGGGAGTGATTGGTGTTGTTTTCAGTTATCCTCTTTGGAATCACTCTTATCTATCCTTCGGATTCCATCCTATTCTTTTGATAAGAAGCCTCGGTTTCGAGCATCTGACCCTCACTTTATTTCTCGGTAACTTTCATTTACTGCCAGACCGCAAGGTTCGGGCCTTCCCAGAACAACCCGTGATCCGGTGCTTCGCCCTCTGCTGACTCCTCACGACTAGTTTTACCCCGTGTTTCTACGCGTCCATGAGGCCTCCCGTGGTAAGACAGCCCACTTTCACTCCATGTCCCCGCCTCATTTACACTCCGATGTCCATATAATCTTTGGACTTCGACTTTTGATGCAGCCTCATCCCATAGGATATGCCTGATGAGGTTCGTGTTCCTCAGGGCAGAGTTTTGCCGCCGGCTTCCTTCAGATTCCACCCCACGATGGACACCCTTGCCTTGGGCTAGTGGTTGACGATTAAACTCCCCACAATGGACTTTCACCACCTAGCTGTGCCATGCACGGCACACATCTTAGAGCCCGGAGCCCCTGGTTCCGGGCTCTTTTTTATTTCAGTCCTAATTCTACTTCATAAGGAGGCAGTCGTATTGTAGCTTAACTCAGCCCTACAAAATCCCTAAAATTATCTCTTGCTATAACCTGAATGTCGGCATTATAGGCATCTACAAAGCTGGATGGAATTTTTATCTTGGCTTTAGGATTCCATTTAAATTCATACCCAACTATCTTTCCGTCCCGCTCTTCGACATAATCTATTTCTTGTTGGCTTTTTGTGCGCCAAAAATAACGATTGACAAATTGTCGATGATAACTTTGGGTCTTTAATCGTTCAGTTATCAAAAAATTCTCCCATAACACTCCCACATCATTCCGGAGTTCAATCGGATTGAAGTTTTGAATGAGTGCATTACGAATCCCATTGTCATAAAAATATATTTTATGATTAGTCTTTATTTCATTGCGTAAATTTCTACTAAATGTAGTTAGGGGATAGATGATATAGGATAATTCTAATAACCGAATATAATTGGATACCGTATTCTTATCAACACCTGTCAGTTGAGCGACTTCATTAAAACTTACTTCACTACCAAGTTGAAAAGCCAATGCCCGAAGGATTTTTTCCAGTGCTTCTGGCTTTTTCAGATTACCCAATGCCAGAATATCCCTAAACAAGTAACTTTGTGTGATTTCATTTAAACTTTCAATTTCCCCGCCCCGGTTATTGATTACATCCGGATAAAATCCAAAAACAAGACGTGCATTCAAATCACTCGATGCAGTGAGGAAGTCACGGGATTTTTCATATTCTTCGTATGATATCGGATATAAAAAATACTCTCGTTTTCTCCCGGTTAGTGACTCGCTGGTCTGACTACGTAACTCAAAGGCCGAAGAACCACTAATAATCAGTTGTACATCTTTTATTTGATCGTGAATAATTTTAGCGGTCAGTCCTATATTTTCTATTCGCTGGGCTTCATCGATAAAAACGATCTTTGCCTGACCTATAATTGTTTCCAACTGAATGGTACTAGGATTCGTTAAATTGGACCGGACTACCGGATCATCCCCATCAAGAAAAAGGAAATCATGGCCCCTTAGTACTTCTTTGACAAGCGTTGTTTTACCGACCTGCCTTGGACCGACAAGAACAATCATCTTACCTTTAAATAGGTTTTCGGACAATGTTTTTTTGAGTATTCGGTCAATCATAATTGCAATTTTACTCACCAAATATACGTCTTTTTGGTGATTTTACTCACCAAAAAGACTGATTTTCGGTGATCAAACTCATCAAAAAATATAAAGTGCCGTAAAAATCAGACCTACTATTGGAAAATTTTAACTGCATTTCATGCTAAATTGAACGATAGCCAGGAAGAAGCCGGATTGGTTAAGGGTCAGAATTAGGAAAGCATCAGATTTTGATAAATCGAGATTGTATGCTCATTGATGAATTATTGAGAAAACAGGAGTTGCTTTTTGTACCTGCTGATTCACAAAAAAGCAATCCAAATTGGCTGATTTTCTTATTTTAACCTATTGATAATACGCTACATCCTCTTTTCCTACCAAACTAAACAAGCTATTTCGGAGATGACCACAGTTCTTTTCTACCTGCATGGATCACGGTAAACCGAGCACCTTGTATACTTCCTTTTTGTAGGACCTCCCAATTGGAATTGAGTACTTTTCCAGTATAATCTGATTGTGTTGAATAGTTTTGATTCTGTCCAGCGCAACCAAATAAGATTTATGAACGCGAATTAGTTTGTTTTCTCCGAGTAGGGTTTCGGTATTTTTTAAAGAACCCTTGACTATTATCTGGTCATCCTCAGTATAGATGATAGCGTAATCCTTTAGTCCCTTTATATGAGTAATAGAGTCCAGATCTGTCATTACCTTTTTGGTGCCAGTTTTCAAAAATACCTGTCTTTCTTGCCCTTCGTTCTCAAAAGCCTCAGTAGAATTACTATTGGCTCCTATTGCACGTCTTTCCTCATAGCGATCCAGACTGAGTTTGAGCCCAGTACTGAGTATCAAATACCAAAGTGTAGTAACAAAATTATAGGGAAAAGCACTCCAAAAATCCCTGCTCCTGATATCCCCTATCACAAAGCCATATAGATAAATATCATAGAGATTTTGTAGGCTCACATACATTCCAAGTGAAGCGAGAAGCAAAAGAGCGTATTTGGGATATTCCCCGTTTCTGAAAAAACGCGGAATTAGGACATTTAGGTGTAAATACACAAGGGAAATCAGTAGAATCATCCGTACTACCACGCAGGCAACAAAATGCTCAGTAAGCTGAAACTTCAGAATAAGGTATCGTCTGTCGTAAAGGAAAATCAGCGTGACGATTGCCCAAAACAGCAGATGGAAGGCATTGCGGGGAATAGGTTGTTTATTGGTAGGGTTCAGATACATTCTTATAGCTGGAGCTTTTGGTATCAATTACGAATAAATACTTTTCCCACATACAAGGAATAGACCAACTGCTGATAATATAGACCAACGGAAAGGTTCCGTGGAATTCCCGAAAATCTAAAACCCAAGCAATTGGTCTACTAATTCACAACTGTCCTTCACTTTTGGATTCCAATCCCGTAAATCTGAAAAAGGAAACTTCCCCAAAAGGATCAAGGGCAAGCATAAGGCTTTGAAAGGTCTAGTACAAGTTAAAAAATACCAATTACAATTACTCACTTAAACAAATTACAACATGAAAACAATGAAGCTAAAATCCAACATGAACAGCATTCTGATAATGTTGGTAGTAGGATTTTCTACTATGGCCTTTTCGCCAAAACTAGGACTGGACAGTTATGAGATTTATCTTAATGATAAGCTTATCATGAAACAGTATGTAAATCAACCTCTGAACCTTCGTACACTGCAACTGGAAAAGACAGCCATGGAAGACGACCAGCTGTGGATCCGATATACCCATTGTACTATAAAAAAAGGGTCGGGCAGTAATAGGGTCCTTTTATTAAAAGATGACAAGGGACATTTACTCACACAATGGAAATTTGCTAACACTGGCACTGAGAACAAGCCAATGAACGTTTCCGTAGCAGCATTACTTAAGTTGGAAAAGGAGCATAAAGACCATCAAATCAGCCTCTATTACAAATCAGCTGAATTGCCAAAAGCAGAAATGCTGGCGTATCTACGTTAACATCCCTCTTTTATTTTCAAAAAGTCAGGCCAGGCAAAATACGGCTGAAACCAGCTACTCGGAGAAAATATAAACCATAGGTATATCCGGCAGGCTACCCCATCAAAAAACCGAGGAAGAAAATCTCCCTCGGCCTCAGGTTTATGCTTTTAAACCTGTCAGTCTATTTGATGACCTGTCAGATGTAGAAAAAACTTATCTAAGAAAAAGCATTTCTCTGTACTTCACCAATGGCCATGATTCATCATCCACCAGAAGCTCCAATTTGTCCACAGCGTAGCGGATTTTATCAAAGTAAGCTTCTTTGACATCAGTCTGGTAGCCCTTGGCCATTTTCACAATATCTTCCTCTTTGTTAAGTTTCTTACGGGCCTCCACCATTGCAGTGATATTGGACTTCAAAGACTCTATGTGCTTAGATACTTCTTTGATCGTCTCTACTGCTGCGGTATTATCCAATCCTAGCCCTTTCAGGCCATTTGCATTTTGGATGATTTTGTTTTGGTATAGAATAGCAGTTGGGATGATATGATTCAATGCCAAATCTCCCATCACACGGCCTTCAATCTGAATTTTCTTAATAAAGCTCTCAAGCATGATCTCATGGCGGGCATGAACTTCAATGCCGTTCATTACATTATGTCTTTCGAAAAGCTCTTTTGTGGCTTTATTAGCATACACGTCCAAAGCGGACGGAGTTGATTTCAAGTTGGACAAACCTCTTTTTTGTGCTTCTGCTGCCCACTCGTCAGAGTATCCATCACCTTCAAAGCGAACCTTCTTGCTATCCTTGATATATTTTCTCAATACATTGACGATCGCAATTTTCTTCTCTTTGCCTGCGTTCATTTCCTTCTCAATGTCCTTGGTCATTTCTGCCAATACATCCGCCACGATCACGTTCAATACAGTCATTGGTCCCGCTACGTTAGCCTGCGAGCCTACTGCACGGAATTCAAATTTGTTACCTGTGAAAGCAAACGGGGAAGTTCTGTTTCTGTCGGTGTTGTCAAGGATGATCTCAGGAATCTTGGAGATACCCAATTTCATATACATGTTGTCACCCTTCTCGATTTTGATGTTCCCGTTTTTCTCAAGCTCATTCAAAACCTCGGTAAGTGTAGCTCCCAAGAATACAGAGATAATAGCCGGAGGAGCTTCATTAGCTCCAAGGCGGTGATCATTACCCGCAGAAGCAATACTTGCTCTTAATAGATCGGAGTGATCATAGACAGCTTTAATAGTCGCTACCAAGAACGTAAGGAATTGAAGATTTTCTCTTGCGGAATTGCTTGGCTGGAAAAGGTTGACTCCTGTATCGGTGATCAAAGACCAGTTATTGTGTTTACCGCTGCCGTTTACTCCTGCAAATGGCTTTTCATGAAGAAGTACTTTCAAATCGTGTCTTTCAGCAACTTTGTCCATCACATCCATCAACAGCTGATTGTGATCAGTTGCTTTGTTGATTTCTTCAAACAAAGGAGCAACTTCAAACTGGCCTGGGGCAACTTCGTTATGTCTGGTCATAACAGGAATACCAAGCTTAAGTGCTTCGTTCTCGAAGTCGACCATAAAATCCTTCACCCGAGTAGGAATAGAACCGAAATAGTGGTCATCCAATTGCTGACCTCTAGCTGGGCTATGTCCATAAACAGTTCTCCCTCCCATTACCAGATCTGGTCTTGCTGCGAAAAGCGCTTTATCGATCACAAAATACTCCTGCTCTACACCTAGAGAAGGCTGTACTTTGCGTACATTTCTGTCAAATAACTGGCAGATATTTACTGCTGCATCATTGATTGCTTCAATTGATTTCAACAATGGAGTTTTGTAATCCAATGCTTCTCCTGTATAGGAAACGAAGATAGTAGGTATACAAAGGGTGTTTTCGAAGATGAAAATCGGAGATGTAGGATCCCAAGCCGTGTATCCTCTAGCTTCAAAAGTTGAGCGGATACCGCCATTTGGGAAAGATGACGCATCCGGTTCTTGCTGTACAAGGGCGCTACCTTTGAACTTCTCCAAACCTCCCAATGCATCAAAAAACGAATCATGCTTCTCTGCCGTAGAGCCTGTAAGTGGCTGAAACCAGTGCGTATAATGTGTTACTCCTTTGGACAATGCCCAAGTTTTTACAGCTGAGGCTACTTCTTCGGCAGTTGCAGCATCAATCTTGGTTCCTTTATCAATCGCTTCCATAACTCTTTTATAAGCTGAAGGAGCCAAAGACACTTTCATTTGAGCTGTGCCAAATGTGTTGGTACCAAAAAAGTCTGAGATTTTGTTGGATGGTGCTTTAACAGTTACTCGCTGTCTTGTTTGCACCATTGCTAAGGCTTGTTGTCTGAGTGTTGCCATTTCTACAATATGTGGTTTAAAATTATACACACAAAAATAGAAAAATATGTATTCGAAAATGCTTTAGACTAATTTTTGACCTCTTTTTTCGAAAAAATTACACTTTTTTCAATAAATCATGGTAAAAAGGCACCGTTTTCAGGAAAATTTAGTGAATTCAGAGAGAAAATTGGAGAATTGAAAACAAGCGAAGATTAATTACCTTTGCAATCTCATTGTCAGAAGCGTAATTGTGAAAAAAGTAGCCTTTTATACACTAGGGTGTAAGCTAAATTTCTCTGAAACCTCCACTATCAGTCGCCAATTTGAAGAAAAGGGCTATTTGAAAGTCGATTTCCAGGAAAATCCCGACATTTTCATTATCAATACCTGCTCGGTTACCGAGAATGCGGATAAGAAGTGTAAGAAGATTGTAAAGGAGGCCAAAAGAATATCCCCAAATTCCTATGTAACTATAATAGGATGCTATGCTCAGTTAAAACCTAAAGAAATTTCAGAAATAGTAGGTGTGGATGCTGTCCTTGGTGCTGCTGAGAAATTCCGGCTGATTGAACTTCTGGATGATTTTGCCAAAGCCCAAGAAACAAAAGTCCTGGCTTCTGAGATCCAGGAAGCAACTGTCTTCAATAATGCCTATTCTATCAATGATCGCACAAGAACATTCCTGAAAGTTCAGGATGGCTGCAATTACGGTTGTGCATTCTGTACCATTCCCCTGGCACGTGGCAAGAGCCGAAGCAACACAATAGAAAGTGTATTGCAGTCTGCCCGCGAGATTGCCGCAACAGATGTCAAGGAGATCGTATTGACAGGCGTAAACATCGGTGATTTTGGAATTGTAGATGGCAAGAGAAATGAGCGATTTGCGGATTTAGTTTATGCGCTTGACGAGGTAGAAGGTATAAATCGACTGAGGATTTCTTCCATTGAGCCCAACTTGCTCACCAACGAGATCATCAGCTTCGCTGCCCAATCCAAGAGATTTGTACCGCATTTTCATGTCCCTCTTCAATCTGGCTCCAACACCATTTTAAGAAAAATGGGCAGAAGATACCTTCGTGAGCTGTATGTAGATAGAGTGACCAAAATCAAAACGCTCATGCCACATGCTTGCATAGGGGTAGATGTAATTGTGGGCTTCCCCGGCGAGACAGATGAGCTTTTTCTAGAGACTTATAATTTCTTGAATGAGCTTGATGTTTCTTACCTGCACGTATTTACTTATTCAGAAAGAGCCAATACCAGAGCGGCAGAAATGGACGGGATTGTTCCTATTAAAAAAAGAAATGAGCGCTCAAAAATGCTCCGGATTCTCTCGGAGAAAAAGAGAAGGAAATTCTATACTGAGAACCTTGGAAAAACCTTCACCGTCCTATTCGAAGAAGATATACAAGATGGTAAAATCCATGGCTTCACAGAAAACTACATACGTGTCGCTGCCAAGTATGACCCCATGCTGATCAATGAATTAAAATCAGCAACCCTTGATCAGATCAATGATAAAGGAAATGTAGAAGTGCTGGAACCTGAAATGGTCTACGACAAGCATTAAACAGAATAAAATTTTATCTCTGGAATTTAAACAACTTTTTAGCCGGATCGTTACTGTGTTATGGGCTCTTTATTTAAACCAGAGGGAAGAATCACCAGAAGAATGTATCTGGTGATGTTTATTGTATTTTACTTTATCAATATCCTGTGCCTGATGTTGCTTTGGGATAGTTTCCAAACACAGTCATGGGCAATTTTTTACGGAGCCGGAACAGCCCTCATTGCATCCATATGCATCTTGTTAATCCAAGCAATCAAAAGACTTCACGATATAGGCATGGATTGGAAATATGCACTTTATTTGCTGATACCTCCACCTGTCAATTTTATAGGGTTTATCTGGCTGGCTGCAAAAAAAGGGCAAGAAGGAGTTAATAAATATGGCCCTGATCCAAGAAAAACCGATCTCTTTTAAAATTTTCAAAAATTAATTTGCCATACTATGGGCTATACCACCAACGAAACAACTTTTTGCCTGACGCTTTTTTATTATTGACATAGGATAGACGGGAAACTCTAAAGTTTCGGGAATTATCCCCATCATTTTTCTAAATTCAAATCGGATAAAAAAAACTACTGGTGGAAGATTCAAATAAAATCGCTTTAGTTCGTCAAGAACCCTGGCTTGCTCAATACGAACCCCAAATCCAGCGAAGGTTTAATCGTTATAGGGAGGCTCTAAGAGAAATCGAGGATTTCAGCGGTAATATCATCGAATATGCCTCTGTCCATACGTATTACGGGATACATTTTGAATCCTGGAGAAAAGGCTGGGTATATCGTGAATGGGCTCCGGCAGCGAAGCAACTCTATTTAGTAGGTGAATTCAATGACTGGAACAGAAGCTCTCATCCCATGAAAAAAAGTCCACGCGGAGACTGGGAGATTTTTCTGCCCTTTGAGCAATACAAAGACACCTTTATACATGCTAGCAAGGTAAAAGTTCATGTGGTGACTGAAAACAGCGCTTTGGACAGAATTCCTGCTTATATCCGGAGAGTTGTCCAAGATGAGCTAACCCATGACGTGGCGGGCCAACTTTGGTTTGTCAAAGATTTTCAATGGACAGACGGCTCCTTTACTACAGAGAATAGCCTGAAACAACCCCTCATTTATGAATGCCATATTGGAATGTCTCAGGAAAAATTCGGGGTTGGCACCTATAAAGAATTCGAAGAACTTACACTTCCAAGAATTAAAGCTGCCGGATATAATACCATCCAGCTCATGGCCGTAATGGAACACCCGTATTATGGATCCTTCGGCTATCATGTTTCCAATTTCTTTGCACCTACCTCACGATTCGGAACTCCGGAAGAATTAAAATCCCTGATCAATAAAGCACACGAAACAGGACTTGCAGTAGTCATGGACATTGTGCATTCCCATGCGATCAAAAATATCAATGAAGGGCTGAATGAGTTTGACGGGAGTGATAATCAATACTTTCATCCGGGGGAGAAGGGTTATCATGAAGCCTGGGATTCCAAAGTTTTCGATTATGCCAAACGTGAAGTACAGCAGTTTTTACTTTCAAATATCCGCTATTGGTTGGAAGAATTCCATTTTGACGGTTTCCGATTTGATGGGGTGACCTCTATTATGTATTCCCATCATGGTCTCTTCATGGATTTTGACTCCGTAGATTTGTATTTCGATCAAAATGTGGATGAGGATGCGATTTTGTATCTACAACTGGCAAATACATTAATTCATCAGCTCAAACCCAAGCGCATATCCATCGCCGAAGATATGAGTGGCATGCCTGGACTGGCCAGGCCGATTGCAGAAGGGGGAGTAGGATTTGACTTCCGGATGGCAATGGGAGTACCGGACTTTTGGATCAAAACGCTGAAACATAAACAAGATGAGGAGTGGGATATGTTTGAACTGTGGCATCAGCTGACCAACCGGCCGGCAGCCGAGCGATCCATAGGCTATGCAGAAAGTCACGACCAAGCTCTGGTAGGTGACCAGACACTAGCTTTCCGACTCATGGATAAGGAAATGTACTTTTCCATGTCTCTGCTTCAGCAAAACCTGATTGTAGATCGTGGAATCGCTCTCCATAAACTGATCCGGTTGATCACACTTACACTAGGCGGTGAGGGCTATCTGAATTTTATTGGGAATGAGTTTGGCCACCCAGACTGGGTAGATTTTCCCAGAGAGGGAAATGACTGGAGCTATCAGTATGCCCGGAGGCAATGGTCACTGGTCGATGACCCATTGCTAAGATACGGACACTTAGGCGCTTGGGACCATGCTATCATCAAGCTTGCAAACGACTACCAACTCCTCTCTTCCGCTCCCGCAGATCAGCTCCATCTTGATCCTGACAAAAAAATCCTTGCCTATGAGCGGGCTGGATTGGTTTTCATCTTTTCCTTCCACCCTACCGAGTCATTTTTTGGATTGCCTGTGCGCATCAAAGAAGCAGGTAAATACAAAATCTTACTGAATTCCGACCAGAAGGATTTCAGTGGTTTCGAGCGGCTTGATCAACGCATAATTTATCCTGCAGATGAGCATCATTGCGTCAACTTATATTTGCCTAACCGAACCGCGATTGTACTTAAGAAAGTGACATGAGGCCTTAAGCCTCCAACCTCATATTGAGGAAAATTGCTCTCACTTATAAACAAAAAACTCTTTTTAGAACAAAGCACAAAATCGTTCGGCTGAATTAATCAGCGTTCACTCTTCCAAAAACGGCATTTTTTTCCATTCTGACTTTCTATTTCTCATGGTATAAAGTTTGGCTATGTCAAGTCACCCCTAACTGATATTGCCATGAAAAAGAAAAGTGAAAGACTAGCGAAAGAAACCCTTACCAGGGTAATCGGTGAATACCCCGCGGAACCAAACAATCAAACCCCCGGTCCTTACCTGCTGGTAAGTGGGGGAATACATGGAAATGAGCCAAGTGGCGTCTTGGCCTTGCAGCGCGTTTTCAGAAAACTTCAAACGACGGAACCTCTACTGAAAGGTAAAATAGTAGGTGTAGCCGGGAATATTGTTGCCTTAAAAAAAGGAGTCCGTCTTATTGACAGGGATCTTAATAGAATCTGCACATTGGATAATGAAAAGCAACTGAAAGCAGGAAAGAAGATGGACTTCCATGAGGCTTCTGAGTTTAATGAATTGTTAAAAATCGTAGAAAAGCTCGAAAACGAAGAATTTAATACATCTTTCCATTTCATGGATTTGCACACCACATCCTCAACTACTGCTCCGTATATCAGTGTAAATCGTAACGAAAGCAGTTTTAAATTTGCCAAGCAGATGCCCTTGCCGGTAGTAAAGGGGATTGAGAAATACATTCCGGGACACTTCGACCATTATCAGACACTCAAAGGTCACATTGGTTTTACCATGGAAGCTGGACAGCATGACGATCCTACATCAGTAGATTACCACGAAGCCGCGATCTGGGTGATTTTGGTGGATACTGGAATGCTGGAAAAATCAGCCATACCTTATAAAGATTATTATAAGACACTGGAAAGTGCCTCACCCACTAATGACAATTTTGAGGTGATTTACAGACAGGAAATCAGTGAAGATCATTACTTCAGAATGGATCCAGGCTATGCAAATTTCACCAAAATCAACAAGGGGCAGCGATTGGCCTGCCTTGATGGAGAAACAATCAAATCAGATACTAGTGGGCGTGTGTTCCTTCCATTGTATCAGAATCAAGGCTCGGACGGTTTTTTTATAGTCAAACCTGTATGAAATTTTGTATGGCTACCGGCAATGATGCCAGTAACCTGAATTCCATATCAAAAAAAGGCTGTCTTCTATACTGTACCAAGAATATCTGACACTTTATGGCCCTAGTCTATGGAAGCAGCCTCTATTTTGTTTTCCGACGAATGCTTACAGATTTAGAGTTGCCAAAAAAGCATTGGGAAGTTTTCCGTCATACTGCTTTTGATATTCTACTTTTCTTTCCAGAGCACGTATTATTTCAGCACCAAAATCCACACCTTCAAGCCTATTCATGGCATTGATAGCACCTGGGCTGTCTAGATTAAGCTCCATGATTTTGTCCCCCACAATATCAATCCCTGCCAGAAACATCCCATCCTGCACCAATTTTGGTCCGACTATATCGCATAACATCCTTACTTCATCGGTAATCTCGGCATGAATAGCTTCACCTCCTGTGTGCAGGTTACTTCTGATATCGTTATCATTTTTGCGATTGACTGCAGCTACTTTTCCCTTTATTTCCAGGATTTTACCATTCATCATGATCACTCGTATATCTCCGTTTTTTGCCGCAGGCAAGTATTGCTGGGCGATCACAAAACCATACCGGTTGATTGTTTCCACGATTTGGTTAAGGTTCTTATCATTGTCAACTAAAAAAACATCCTTGCCACCAGAACCCTGAAGTGGCTTCAGCACAACTTTCCTTTTTTCTTTTTTATAGAACTCCTTGATTTCTTCTGCGTCCCGGCTTATGATGGTTCTTGGCCTTACTGTTTCCGGAAAATGCTGGAAGTACATCTTATTAAAAGAAGACATCAAAGCATAAGGATCATTCACTACAAGAACTCCATTTGCCAAAGCAATCTGACCGAAGACCATCCCCGCAGTCTGTGCCCATGCTCTCTCACCAAACTCTTCACAGGGATTGCTCCTCAGAAAAAGCACATCCAGGTCATCAGAGGAAATATGTATACGTTCAATTTCGGGACTGTGAATAGCTTCAATATATTTATCCAAATTGCGGAACTTCGTTTTAGGGGCTTTCACAGCAATAGCCCCCATTTTACCATCTTCCAGATAGCATAGTTGGCCTACACTGATGATATATACCTCATGCTCTCTGCGGAGGGCTGCTGAAGACAGCATTGTGGTACTGTATCCTGCCGTCTCGGTTTCTATTTGATTTACTACAAATCCAATTTTCATTTTTGTGGTGATTAGTGTTAATAGCCAGCTGGCTAGTTCGGATAAATGGTTAATTGGCTAGTTCGGGTAAGGTGAGTCCTTCCTTTAGTTTTTTCAACCGGTCTTGGGCAAAGTCTGTTTTAAAATAGTGTGGAGTAAGAGGAGAAGGTTTTATGATGTCACGAATACGGAGTTCCTGGATCAATGGAATATGTTTGAATCCAATCTTTCCTACGTATAAGGGCTCCAGCTCCCCCCCGCTTTGTAAATAATCGATCAGCTTAATCAGTCCCCTTAAATAAATAATATCTTTAGTACATCCACCGCCTTGGTAGGCTCTGGCAGTGATCTGGAAGGCCTGTTCAGGCAGTGCGTCATAATCCGAGGTGAGTGTATGATAAGTTTCTTCAAAACTCATCCCTTCGGTCACTGCTCTACCGGCAATTACCCTTGCTGCCAGCGTGCGAAGCCTATTATTGGTCAATCCTCCTACCAGATATTCTGCTAGTACAGCCAAGCCTTCCTGCAACTCATCATAACCTGCAAAACCGCTGCTCATCTGGCCAAAAGACTGCATTTGGCCATTATAAAATGTGAGTACGTGGGTTCCTATTTCATGGTGGACAAGAGCATTGATACGCTTCTTTGGGATTTTAAAGCTTGATCCTATATAGAGCTGGCCCCTAGACACGAGCATTCCTACGATATCATTTTTTACTTCAACCTTTGCCTTTAATTGAGGATATACTGTCCTATATTCTTTTATTTCGTCGGTACATATTTTTGCCATTTCGTAAGCCTCCACATACTCTGCATCCTCGAAATTATCCGGTGGCAGCGTTTTCAACAGGAGTTTAGCCGTCTCATGAAGCTCCACCCCAGGAGAACTATACAATCGTATACTACTGTACATGAAATTCTTGGTCCCCCGTTCCTTTAGCATCGTAATTTGCTTTTCCAGCTCCTCCCGTTTTTCAGTATAGAGAAAAGAAAGTGTAGGATCTTCAATGCTTCTAATATCAATTTGAAAAAGCTCTTCTTTCAGACGATCCGGGTCGATGGGCAAATTTCGGTAAAGGAATTTCGGGTTTTTACGGTGCCTGTTAGCTATAAATTCTTCCTTTGCCTGCATGGTATTGATCGGGGAAATAAGTAGAAGAAATTGGTATTTAGCTTCAATTTCTGAAAGTCGGCGATCTACTTCCCACACTTTTTCATCTACAGTGATGCTACCCAGGCGCTGATAATTCTGAATATCAAAGGATGTCTGCACCCGGATAAATTCATATACTGCCTTTCTCAATAGGCTTGAAAAGGCAATCTTGAATTCTTTGAATACCATGTAATAAAATTCTTTCTTGGCCTTATTCTGGAAAAAAGGTGGAATCTCAAGCCCCATCAAAAATATACCCGCTTCTTGGCATTGCTTTAAAGTCAGGAAGTCAACGAGATGATCGGGGTGGCGAATTATACTCTCTTTTACTTGCACATCCAGCTCCTGGTGAGTATCACAAAACTTCTGTAAACCTGATTTTAGTGCTTTTACGGTATTGGGAGCTTTATCTTTGGCAGTTTTGATTACAAATGAGTTACTCTCTTGTTTCCCTATCCAAACCTCAAGAAGCATCACCGAGCCATACTCCTCTGCAAGTTCTTTCGTTAGCTCTTTTGCTAGTAGGGCGATGTCAGAATTGAAATCCGTGCTGAATTCTGTAATCAGATAGGATGACTCCATTCTTACCAGATCTGGGACTTTGAAGTGATCTTGTTTTTCTTTCCTATAGATCAAAAGAAAAGGCAGCCTTCTTTCTATCCTCAGCCGGCTTTTTTTTCCAAGTGAAAGATCAAGCATTTTCCCTGTCTTTAGGGCCTCAGTGAGTGCTTCCTTCGTCTTTTTGTCTATCATTACTTTTCCTCTTCATCCGCGTTACTGTAGAAATTATTTTCCTCGTCTTCTGACCCGATTCTTTCCTGCTCATCATCCAACTCGCTCCCAGGCACATCCAAATCATCCCCGGTGAAATCTACCTTCCTTTTTCTCTCCAGAAGTTGCTCGTCATCTCCTCCATCATCGCTTAGATTGGCATCTCTTGGCCCGAGAGCTTCCAGATCTTCCTTGGTGACTTTAGCTTCACTGGCAAGGTCCTTCGTAGATTTTTCATCGGTAGCTTTGCTATTCTGTGGCTTAGTAGTTTCCATGGTGTTATTCGTTTAGTTAGGCTTATTATAAAAGGCAATCGAAATGCCTTTAATTGATTTAAGCCTATTAAAAAATCTGAAACAGTCTGATAAGGCAAATAGCCGGGCTTTATTCGTATTGAAAAGATTTAAAGCAAACTTGGCAGCTGAGCCTTAGCTATAGCTGAGTAGAAATATTCCCAATCTGTGTAAGGAAATAGTATCTTCTGGTTTTCTAAAAATTGCCCCTCTTTAAAAACAATAAATTCTCATCCCGGTCCTGAATCATCTCATATTCTTGTGCCGAGCCAAGTTTACTAAAATTCTCCAACTGTATCAGCAATGAATCTAGGACAAATGGATTTGGAGAGGTATAAGCATACACTGTCGAGCTGGCCATCGGGCTGGCCTCAGGCTGTGAAAGTAAACTTTGGGAAAGATACCCATTTATCCCTTCTACAGTTTGTACCTGAACCCAATCAAAAGTAGCTGCTGATACATAAACCAGGGCATTTGCATCTAGCTTTGATATCACTTCTGATTTAGTCGTAGGAAGTCTTCTTAAATTTGCCTGGGATACATTCACTTTCATTACCGGGGGGAATTCCCTCTCGGGAAGTTCTGAAACAACCTCAAATTCAGTTTGAATGGCGGGATAAGGATTGATCGCTCCATGTTGATATATACCAAAGTGCAAATGTGGGGCAGTAGTTCTGGCATTCCCCGAGTTTCCGACCAATCCCAATGTATCTCCAGGATTTACCCGCTGCAGGTTGCTCACGAGTTGACTGTCCAAATGAGCAAAATATAGATTCCAGTTACGCTCTCTATCTCTTACCCACACCTGTTTCCCTCCCAGTCCCCGATTACGAACAGCCGTAACTACACCATCCACAGGAGCCAGCACCGGGGTGCCCCTTGCTGCAAAAATATCCACTCCTTCATGCGATCTTCTTCCAGCATCCCGCGCATCCCCCCAGACACTCTGGATAGCCCTGCTGTTTTTTCCCTGGACAGGAAATACAGCATAAGTTGCAGTACCATATATTCTGACCTGAAAGTTGCCTTCTCCAAGCAGCTCAGGCTGGATTCTGAGTAGGTATCCGCCGGTTTTTTCCGCTTCGAACTTCACAGAATCATTTTGTATTGCATAGGACTTCAGCTCCTCCCATGCTGGTCCATCCAGTAGGTCAACAATTAACTCGCTACTGTCTTTTGCCTGCCATTGGACCAGAATAGTAATGGAAGCGCCCTGCTCCAGCTGGAATCTCCAGGCTTTGGCCTCTATACTTTTAGACTTAAAACTCCCCTGAATAGCTATGGGAATCTCCAGATCAGCAGCGTTAAGTATCGCCTTACCTGCAGCGCTATGCCATTCTTCACCGATTTTGGTTGCCGCAATTCCCGAATTCTCCAAGGTGCTTAGGTACTGAGTTCTGGCAGAACTGGATTTAAAAATTCTAAGAGTCTGATTGTTGCAGGAAGAAACCAACAGCACTAGGACGGATAAAACAACCAGAGGAAATGCTGATGGGTTTCTTTTCATTGTTTCGAATGGGATTGTGTTCCTTGCTGCTAGCTTAATTTTAAGTAAAATATGCAGGCAAAATCAACGTGTGAAATTGCCTGCCAGTAGTTAAACAGGAATTCTCGTGGCATCCTCTCTCTCCCAAATCCTATGCTGGGCAACCCCCTCAATAAACGCTGCTGCATTCTGATCAAAAAGAACCCCTTTCGGATTGGCGTTCTTAGAAGCATAGGTCATATCCCAAAGTTGCTCTCCACCTCCGTTGACAGCGATATACTTGTAATGCTTATAGGCTTCATCCACGAAGCGGATTGCATCAGGATTTTTATGCAATGTCTCCATACTCTTAGCTCCACCGGGTATAAACACTGCATCAAACAGCACAGATGAAGTGGTCAACAGACTATGATCGACTTTAATTGCTGAGCCATTGGAATCTGCGATAGATCCTGCGTGTGCGCTGATGATTTTCACCTGGCCCCCTTCCTTTTCTATGGCATTTTTAAAGCCTTCAAATGACTCGGCATCCACACCGTCATTCGCCAGGGCAGCAATCATCCTGCCTTTGATTCCTTTGCCGGGTCTTGCCATAAGGCTTAGTGCTGGAGATTTTTCTACAGATGGGCTGACATCAATAGGCTGATAATCTTTAGGGTCAGCATCTGCAGGAAAACTATGATTCAAAGGCTCTTTTGGTGTATTTATCGGATTGATTCCGAGTCCTTCAGCGACAGCTTTCGCCAACTCATTGTTGATATACATAAGCATACCTACCATTCGCTCCCTGATTTCCTCACTCTTCACCTTTCCCAGCTCGAACCGAAGGGCGGAGATAATATGATCTTGTTCCATTTCAGTCTGGCTTTCAAAGAAGAGTTTAGCCTGGCTAAAGTGATCCATAAAGCTTCTGCTTCTCTTCCTTATCTTATGCCCTTCGATTTTTTCATGATGCGAGACAAAACCCCCTTCAGACATTTTTGCCTGAAATGGACATCCTCCACCTATATTATTCGGATGGTAGCTACTTTGTCCAGTATTGATCGTCTGCCGCATGTGTCCTCCCCGTTGATTGTTATGAACTGGAGCGATTGGTCTATTGATCGGAATTTCCGCAAAATTGGGACCTCCCAATCGGGAAAGTTGCGTATCAGTATAGGAAAATAATCTTCCCTGAAGAAGCGGATCATTAGTAAAGTCTATTCCAGGAACCAGATGTCCAGGATGAAATGCGATCTGCTCCGTCTCTGCGAAGAAGTTGGTGGGGTTTCTATCAAGGACCAGCTTACCGACCAGCTTCACAGGTACAAGTTCCTCGGGGATGATTTTGGTTGCATCCAGTAGATCAAAGTCAAATTTATGTTCATCCTGTTCAGGCACTAGCTGCACACCCAGCTCCCACTCCGGAAAGTTTCCGCTTTCAATTGCATTCCAAAGATCCCTTCTGTGGAAATCGGGATCCTGCCCAGAGATTTTTTGGGCTTCATCCCAGGTGACAGAATGGGTTCCTGCCACAGGCTTCCAGTGAAACTTCACGAAAAATGATTCATTCTTTTTATTGATAAAGCGGAATGTATGCACGCCAAAGCCTTCCATCATACTGAAACTGCGGGGCAATGCGCGATCACTCATCACCCACATAATCATATGCATGCTTTCTGGCATCAGGGATATAAAATCCCAAAACGTATCGTGTGCAGAAGCTGCCTGAGGAATTTCGTTGTGCTGCTCTGGTTTTACCGCATGGATCAGGTCGGGAAATTTCATTGCGTCCTGGATGAAAAAGACCGGAATGTTGTTACCTACCAAATCGTAATTCCCCTCCTCTGTATAGAATTTCACAGCAAATCCTCTTACATCCCGCGCTAGGTCAGTTGATCCTTTGAATCCAGCCACAGTACTGAATCTGGTGAATACAGGGGTTTTCTTCCCCTTTTCACTAAGAAAGCCAGCTTGGGTGAATTCTGAAAAGTCTCCGTATGATTCAAAATACCCATGCGCTCCAGCACCCCGGGCATGGACTATTCTCTCTGGGATTCGCTCATGGTCGAAATGTGTCATTTTCTCGCGAAAATGAAAATCTTCCATCAATGTCGGCCCCCGCTCCCCGGCAAGAAGGGAATTTTGATCATCGTTGATTCTCATCCCCTGGTTGGTGGTCATAGCTTCCCCGCTACCATCCTCAGTATTCATGTAGAGGTCATCGGTTTTTGGGTTTTCAGCGTTCCTTTCAGCTTTTTCTTTTTCAGTCATGATACAGTGGTTTTAGTGGTTGTGTTACCAAAAGCAACTAAAAACATTCCAAGCCTCAGTTTGTACGGATTAAATCCTTGACAGAACACAAATCGAAGAAATGCATAGCAGTTGAAAAAAATAAATGGCTGACAAGGACCTGCCACATAGGTCGCCATAACAGCGATTCAGGACAATCAGGGCACAAGAAGATTTCGACAAACAGTCCAGCAAATACTTCCTTCCGATTACCAGATAGGATAACCCTTATGAAAAATCAGTTGCCGAAGTCGGTAAATCTTATCATCATGATTCACTAAACTGTCTCGCAAATTCCTCATAATGAGGTCAAAAATTCAATAGACTATCCGATTGATTTGCAAAAAAAGGATGGCACAAGGATCTCCCTCCCCCATCCTTTCCTATATTAATTCTCAGATTTGCGTTTACCTTCTTCATCATAAGTAAAGGTCTGGTTTGGACTTCCCGGTATTCTGAATTCAAGTTCGTAATACGTGATATTATTTTCCACAAATCTTCTTTTGACAACTATACTATCCGGATGAATATCACTGGTCTTTTCGATTACAGTAACCAATTCCTGTGGCAAATTAATAGAATCTGTAGGACTGATAATCACCGGTATCCTTGAACCATCCGTCAATCTCATACTTGTGTCCGTGCCCGCCTTCATCTTTTCCTCTATAGAGGTAGACTCTTCAACTTCCATTGTACCCTCATCGGTGATGCTTCCATATTCCTTTTTTTCGTTACAGGCTATTATCACCGAGGACAAGGCCAATGCAATTAAAATTAGTTGATTTTTCATAATTGGTTGATTTAATTGAATAGGTTGATATTCATTTGATAAACAAAATCCAACCCAAATCTCTTCAACCCCTGCCTTATCAGGCCGCTGAGCGGATCAGGGTTCTTTTTCAGTTGGTTTTTCAAAGAAACCTTAACTGACCCCTTACAAATCTCCCCGGTTTGAGGAATTTCCCCCGCTGTTTATTGCTGATAATTTACCTATTACTGATTTTATCCCATAGTCTCTCACCCCATTTGCTAAGGAAGTTTTGTTCATCTGCGCCCTTTATATCCTCCTCGCCTAGGGCATAGCCCAGTGGGTGAAGTGCCGGAGTTGCGTCAAAAACAATCTTGGAAATACCTGCAATCGGGATACTCAAGATCATTCCGGCTACACCCCAAATCGAGCCACCTACAACTACTACCATAATGGTAACCAGTGGATTGAGCTCTACCTTACTTCCTACTACATAGGGTTCCAGAATATAACTTTCCACGAACTGGGCTACTCCAAAAGTCAGGGTGACTCCTACAAGCCCCCATAATTCAGCACCTGCAAATACAGCCATAATCAATGAAAGTCCGTAACCAATTATATTTCCTACATAGGGGATAAGGGAAAGAACAGCAGCAATTAAGCTAATGAGAATGGCATTTTCTATCCCGGAAATGGACAGACCAATGCTATAAATGATTGCCAAAAAAGCTATCAATGTCAATCTTCCTACAATGAAATTCAGAGCCAGATCGATGGAATGGTTCATGACCTCTTCGGCTTCTTTTCTATTGCCAATACTAAAGAACTTTAAAATAGAACGCTTCACCTTGTTCCTGTACAGCAGCATGAAAAAAAGATAAATCAATGTAAGCGCAGCATTGCCAAGAAAGCCAAAGAAGTTCTTTAAGATCATGCCTATTTCTTGCGAGGCATTAGAAACCAGTTTTTTAGGCGAAGATCCTTGGGATGTAAAATTTCCAGTTGTATCGGACTTTTTATTTGACGCTTCCGTACTCCCACTTTCTTCAGAATTGTCAGAGCTGTTGGCTGCTTGAGGATAAAGCATCATAAATTGCTGCTGAAAATCCAGCCCTGTTTTATCTGAAATCACTTGCTGCATCTCTTCCAGTTTCGGCTTCATTTTTTCTTTAATTTCCGGCCAGCGCCCGGAAATATTCGAAACCTGTGCAGATAGGATCACAAAAAAAGATGCAAAAACCAGTAAACTTAATAGCACACTTAAAAAAGCAGCTCCCCCCCGGGATAGCTTCCAACTTTCTAATTTCCTGCAAAGTGGTATGCAAATTAGAGTCAAAAGAATTGCAACTGCGACAGGTTTTAAAAAGCCAGCTGCTTGCATGGCACCTAAAACAAAAAAATAAGTGCCTAAAACCAGAAGCGTTATAAGTATAAGAATTTCTTTTGACTTCATTTCTTAGTTATAAATCCAATACAGCTCTCTTTTCCAGTAATCTTCAAGTAATACAGGTTTTTCTAATTGCCCGCATAAGCAATTTTCCATAGCGTGTTTCCGCTGTCATCATTGACCAAAAGTGAGCCATCAGGCAAAACCGAGACGTCCACTGGTCGTCCATATACTTCCGAACTTTCCGCATCAGATACAAATCCCGTAAGAAAGTCCTGTGGTTCACCGGCAGGTTTCCCATTCTCAAATGGCACAAAAAGCACCTTATAACCAGAAAGCTTTCTACGGTTCCATGAGCCATGTTGTCCCACAAAAGCGCCGTTTTTATATTCCTCAGGAAAGGTAGATCCATCGTAGAATGTCAGCCCCAATGAAGCGGTATGACTTCCAACCGGGACATCGGGAACAATCGCTTTTTCTACCAGTTCAGGAGCTTCCCCTTCCATCCTTGGATCTTCGATCTGTCCAAAATAGGAATAGGGCCAGCCATAAAAACCACTCTTTTTCACACTGGTAATGTAATCAGGTACCAGATCATCTCCCAATTCGTCACGTTCATTGACAGCAGTCCAAAGCTCCTTAGTAGTGGGATTCCAGGACATCCCTACTGGATTTCTGAGGCCATTTGCATAGATAACTTCACCAGACCCGTCAGGATTGACTTCCAATATTCCAGCTCTTCTATGCTCTTCTTCCATGCCATACTCCGCATTGTTGCTCGCTGATCCTACAGAAATATAAATCTTGGTTCCGTCTTCATTGGCGATCAGATTTCTTGTCCAGTGATTATTATATCCACCAGCAGGCAGATCAACTATCTTCTCCCCTTCCCCATCAAGCTTCAACTGTCCTTCCTGATAGGAAAACCTATATAATCCATCTGTATTCGCTATATAGAAATAGTCGTCCAATATGAGCATACCATAAGGACTGTTTAAACCTTCTTTGAAAACTTCACGGGATTCATATTCCCCGTTTTTATCCTCGTCCCTGAACATGGTGATTCGATCCGCACTTCCTTTTGTGTCGCTTTCGACTACGAAAATATCCCCATTGGGTCCCACATAGGTATTTCGGGGATTATCCAGATTCTCTGCAAATTTGGTAACTGTAAACCCAGCAGGGGCAGTAGGCATTTTACCTTCTGGCCAGTCCACGATTTTGCTATGGTTCTTCACTGATTCCGAAGAATATGGTGCAGGCAAGATTAGTTCACCGATTGCCGTCTGCACAGTATCGGCACTGGTTTGGGAAATCTCTTCTTTCTCTTCCTTAGATACTTTTTGCTGACAGGAAGCTATACTTATTGTTGCCATCAACAGAAACGGCAGTGTAATTTTAGTATTCATGGTGGGTTTGGTTTGATTTTCGGAGTCAAAAAGATCAATCATGCAGCCAAAAAGGGTACCGGCGAATAGTGCGCTTTAAAGACGTGCAAAAGCACCTTTAATCATTAAGAAAATCACCCCCTTTTTTGCACATGTGAAAATTTATTCCCAATTCGGGTTGTGAATCCTACGGCCCAGAAACTAGCTATCCAACCTTTCAACTGCTTTTTCAATTGAAATTCCTCTGCCGAGAATCTCTGTAAAAAGATCAGGGTACTTTTTAATTCTATCCTTGACCGTAAATATGGTGAAGTCATTCTTATCGAGTTTGCCATTCACTTCCTTCCATAACAACGGAGTGGAAACAGTGGCTCCCGGCTTAGGACGTACGCAATAGACAGCAGCAAGTGTCTGTCCTGGACGATTTTGCAGATAATCCAGATAGATTCTTCCTTTTCTGGCTTTGAGCGGTCTTTCCATCGTGGTGAGCTTTGGCAACCGCTCCTGGATGATTGTGCACAAAAGCCTACAAAAATCCCTCCCTTCCCCAAATGTATAATTTGCTCCCAACGGAATGTATATGTGAAGCCCGCTTGAACCTGAGGTTTTGCAGTACCCCTCCACCCTGATATCACTTAGGAGTTGATGGAAAGCCTGAGCAACTTCTATCACTTCTTTAAAATTGTTCTTGTCTGAAGGATCCAGATCCACAACGATGTAATCGGGCCTATCCAATGAACTGATTCTCGCGTTCCACGGGTTTAGTTCTATGCAACCAAGATTTGCCATATAAATCAGTGTGGCCTCATTTTGACAAAGCATGTAATCAATGTCCTTCTCAGAAGATTCTGAGAAGATGCCAGTAGTCTCAATCCAATCAGGGTAACCTTCAGGTGTATCTTTTTGGTAGAACCCATCTTTGTCGATGCCATTGGGGTGACGGTGGAGATTTTGCGGACGGTCTTTCAGGAAGGGCAAAATGTATTCGGAGATCGAAATATAATAGTCGATCAAATCGTATTTGGTGATCCCTTCCTTCGGCCAAAGTGGCTTCTCCAGATTACTTACTGGAACATTGATTCCATCAATTTCGAGGGAATTAGCTGAACTTCGGCTGGATTCTCCCAGGGTTTCAGGGCTTTCGATTTTTAAATCCTGAGGAAACTTATCATTTCGCAGACTCTTGAAAACGGGCTGACGAAGTCGTTTGTTTTCAGTCCATTCCGCAAAGGCCACTTCTGCTACCAGCACTGGATGTAGCCACACAGCCTTCCTTCCATTGAGGTTGATTTTGTCAGTAAAAGGTGAGTTTGTCTTCCTAATTTTATCAAACTGAGAAATTAATTCCCGTTGGTTTTTAATAGAAAAACCTGTACCACAATTCCCCACATAAATCAATTCTCCCTTTTGATGCAATCCCAAAATCAAAGACCCAAAAGGCCGGTTCTCTGATTTGGTGTAGCCGCAGATGATTGTTTCTATACTTTCCTGTGTCTTGAATTTCATCCAAACTTCCGTCCGAGCGCCTGGGTAATAGAAAGAATCAGCTTTCTTTCCGATGATTCCTTCCAGCCCTTTCTGTTTCACTTCTTCGAAAAAAGCTTTTCCCCCTCCCACTATATGCTCACTATAACGTATGTGGGGCAACCCCTTGACCAAGGTTTGGAGTAACTCTTTTCGTTCTTCCAGCTTGAAATGAACAGTACTATGGCCATCCAAATAGAGTAAATCAAAAACCACATAAACCAGCTCCCCTTTGGGGTCATCTGAATAATGCTGTAGCCATTGGAAATTTGAAATACCGTTCTCATCCAAACTCACCACTTCCCCATCGAGAATAGCACTTTTGGGAAGTTGCTTTAAGCTTTCAATAAGCGTAGGATACGTATCAGAATAATCCACCCCTGTACGGGAATAGAGTGCAGTGGAACTGGAGGAGTGGTTACAAATCATCCTATAGCCATCCCATTTGATCTCATAAAGCCAGTTTTTGGAAGGACTGAACTTCAAATCTTTACTCGAGGAAGCCAGCATAGGCGACACTTGATGTTTCAACGTAACTGCCCTTCCAGGTTTGGTTCTCTCCTCTGCTTTGGTCTCACCCAGATGAAGATTTGCATCATATTCCATGTCTGTGGCAAACTCATCCTTCTTTTTGATCAAAAGCCACTGGGGCTGCTTGCCTTCAAACCGGGTTCTGACCAAAGCAAAATCCCCCCTTAACTTGGTTCCGAAGAACGTTATCTTCAGGTCTCCTTCTTCAAACATCTTAAGGGCAGCGTCCTTGCTGTCCGACATGGGTTCATAAGTTCCCGAATCCCAAATGGCCATTTCCCCTGCTCCATAATTTCCCTTGGGAATGGTTCCCTGGAAGTCCAGGTATTTGAGAGGATGATCTTCTGTCTGCACTGCCAGTCGTTTATCTCCCGCGTTCAGTGAAGGTCCTTTGGGTACGGCCCAGCTTTTCAGCACCCCGTCCATTTCCAGTCTTAAATCGAAATGGAGGCGGCTTGCATCATGGCGTTGCACTACAAACCGAAGTTTACCTACTTGCTGACCAAGGTCACCTCTGGGTTCATTTGTTTTCTTGAAATCACGTTTCTTATTGTATTCTTCCAATGCCATCACGATGCTTTTTTACGTTTTTCCAAACTTGCCTTTAACTGGGCCATCAGATCTTTGGCAGGCGTATCCTTGGGCTCAAACTTCTTGACAACAGCCTTCTTTCCTTTTGATTTTGCCTTTATCACTTTCATTAGTTGCTTAGTATACTGGTCTTTATACTTCGAGGGGTCAAATTTTTCGCTGTATTGGCTGATGAGGGACTGCGCCATTTCCACTTCTTTTTTAGTGGCTTTGGAACTGGAAATTTTTAGCTCTGAAGGACTCCGGATTTCATCCGAAAACCTGATGACATGTAGAACCAATGCATTTTCATACACCCCGATCAGACTGAGGTTTTCTTTTTGGCGCATCACAAAGGTGGCCAGCCCCAGTTTATTTGTCTTTTTCAATGCATCGCGCAAAAGATTATAAGCCTTGCCACCTCCCTTCTGGGGTTCAAGGAAATAGGGTTTTTTAAACAACATATCTGCAACATCTGCTTCATCCACAAAAGCTTCGATTTCCACGACCTTGCTTTTTTTGGCATTTGCCTGGTCAAAATCCTCGTCATCCAGAATAATGTATCTGTCGTCAATTCTATAGCCTTTGACTATGTCCTTCCATTCCACCTCCTTGCCGGATTTCTCATTTATGCGCTGATACCGGATCCTGGCATGATCTTTCGAATCGAGCATATCCAGATCTATCCTTCTGCTTTGGGAAGCTGAATACATTTTGATCGGGATATTGACCAATCCAAAACCTAAGGAGCCATTCCATATTGATTTCATGATTTGTTGGATTTAGAGTTATTGTTTTTCAAAATCTTCAACTGATGCTCTGCCAATGAAATCTTCACTGTTGGAATTTCTTCATAGAGCGTCTGATGTTCAAACAATTCATCATCCACGTGAAAAGGCAGATGGGTCGAGATCTCGATTTTTTTGGCTTTGATAGTTTTAAAAGGACTAGGTATCTGGCTCTTTTTTTGAGCCTTCAGAAATTCTTTCAATACTTTCTTTTGATCTTCCTTGATCAGCATCACGTCCAGGAAATCATCACTATGATCAGCAGTTGGCGCCAATTCAAGCTGAGGCCCCAACTGTTTTGTATTCATGATTTCTATCCAGATGTATTCACCTGAATAGTCTTTTTTGTCCAGCTCTATTCTGTAAGAATGTACAGGAAGTTCATTTTCAAGCTTGATCAGGTTTTTGATTCCAAAATCGACCTTTTTATCTTCATTGCCTTTCATTTTCTTGTTCCTGTCCTTCCGAAGCAGCAATGCTGTGAATATCCCCCAGCCTATGCCTTCCACAAACCACCCCTTTCCTTCTTTGGTTTTATATTCACCTATGCTGAGGTATCGATATTCTTTTTTCCGGTACTGGTCCACTATGTTCTTGTAATAATCTGTCAGATCCAGACTTCCTGCGATATTATTGGCATTACCAAAAGGAAGAATTGCTATGGGACATTTGGTATCATGCAGCTGTAACAACGTCTTTTCCACCGTGCCATCGCCTCCTGCGACCATAATCAGGTCGTAACTTAGTTCCAGCACTTTTTCATACCCATCTTCCTTACAATTTTGGGCAAGCACACTCGCGCCTTGCTTTTCAAGTGATTTTGTAATCCTGGTTAGCGGAAATTCTTCATTTCCGGCTTTTGGGTTATAGAGCAATATGATCTTCATGAGGTATATGGTATAAAAGTCCTGCCTGCTATTTGCATGCTAAAAGGAAACCAAACTGACTAATTATGAATATTTTGATCACAAATGACGACGGGGTCTATAGTCCGGGGATTTTAGAGTTGGCCGAAGTTGCTGCTGAATTTGGTGATGTGCGTATCGTAGCTCCGGACGTAGAACAATCTTCCATGGGACATGCCGTGACTGCCACCCGACCCCTATCTTACCGTAAAACTAAGATTGGAGATTTCAATGCCTATCGCGTAAATGGAACTCCGGCTGATTGTGTCTCCTTGGGGAGCTTTCATTGGGAGAAAGTAGATGCAGTACTTTCCGGTATCAACTTAGGGCCAAATCTTGGCAACTCTATGTGGCACTCCGGGACTCTGGCTGGCGCAAAACAAGCTGCTTTGCTGGGAATAAAGGGTATTGCACTAAGCACTCCCACCCAAAAGGAGGAATATAATTTTTCCCATATCAGGCCTTATGCAAGAGAAGTGGTCTCCTACTTACTTGGTCAAGAAGGCCCTAAACTAGTGAATGTGAATTTCCCTTTTAAGCCTAAAGGAATCACTTGGACACGGCAGTCTGTCCGTCAATACGATGGGCTTGTAAAGCCTTCAGAAGATCCAATGGGCAGAAAGCATTTTTGGTTTACGGTTGTACCTCTGGAACCTGCTGAAGAAGGCACTGATCGATATGCGATAGAAAATAATCTGGTCTCCCTTACACCTTTACGATTGGATCTGACAGATGAATCCCAGCTCGTCAAACTTTCTGGGATGAATATTTTTAAGGGAAAATGACACACAATGGGTGGGGTGAATTTTTCCTAGATGTTGTACAGAATTCTACAATTAGCAGGAAGCCTTCTCGCCCTCACTTCCATTTAAGCTCTTTCCCAAAGAAATACGAAAATTCCGGAACATATCAGGAGAAAGCCTTCAAAATCCGCAGTAAAAATCTATCCCGATGAATTTTCAGCCGTAAGTAAGAAAAACCAGGTCCCTCATCAAGCCTTGATTTTGCCACTTGAAAAAATGAAAACTGCAAGCAAATGACCTGACCACGGAAGGGGGAAAGATTGCAGGTTCGGTTTTAGTACTCACAGGCAGAACAGTCAACCAATTCTTATATGACCAATACACATCAGCCTTGGTATTCCAGAATTTTGGATACAGTAGGACATACTCCATTAGTTAGATTAAACAGGTTATTTTCAGAAAGCCATCAGCGGATTTTTGCAAAAATGGAATCCTTTAATCCGGGAGGAAGTATCAAAGACCGCACGGCCTTACAGCTTATTACCCATGCGATGGAAAACGGAAAACTGAAGGAAGGTGATACTGTCGTAGAGTCCAGCTCTGGGAATATGGCTATTGGACTGGCACAAACCTGCAAGTATTTCGGCCTAAAGCTCGAAGTAGTAGTTGATCCAATGATCAATAACCAGAATATAAAAATCATAAAGGCTTATGGCGGGAGAATCAATTTCGTAGATTCTCCGGCACAGAAAGGAGGTTACCTGCAAGCCAGACTTGACAGAGTTCAAGAAATACTGGCCTCAAACCCTAGAAGCTTCTGGACAAACCAATATGGCAATAATCAAAATCCTGCCACCCATAGGCAAACCATGCATGAAATAGTAAAAGACTTAGGCGAAGCCCCTGATTATCTTTTTGCTGCCACCAGCACCTGCGGAACACTGATGGGATGCGCTGAATACATTAAGAAACATGGCCTGAAAACCAAGGTAATCGCAGTAGATGCTGAAGGAAGCGTGATTTTCGGAACGTCCGCCGGTGATCGCAAAATCCCAGGTCATGGAGCAGGCAGAGCATCCCAATTCCTCGACAAAGAGCTAATTCATTCCTATGTCAAAATAGATGACCAGGAATGCATAAAGGGATGCCATAAACTACTTGATTCTGAAGCGATTCTATGTGGCGGATCTTCAGGGGCAGTTGTTTATGCCTGTCAAAAGCTGATTTCCTCCATTCCCTATGGTGCAACCATTGCTATGATATTATGCGACCGTGGGGAAAGATACCTCGATACGATATACAATGAGGACTGGGTAAAAAAAAATATCACTACCTGTGAGACAGTTCTGATTTAAACTCGGACTGACGCTGGAATAAAATACATCAAAATGACCGAAAAGACTGTATTAGATAAAATCGCATTCATTGGCCTTGGCCCTAAAGGGTTATATGGATTGGAACGATTGCTTGCAAATTTAGCTATGCTTAAAGATGCTTATCCGGTCGAGATCCATTTGTTTAATAAATCAGATTCTTTTGGCGCGGGAGATATTTATAATCCAGACCAGCCTTCTTACCTATTAATGAACTATGCGAATGGATTCATAAATATGTGGCCTGAAGAAGAGCCAAAACCCATAGTTTCACAACCCCAATCTTTTGTAGACTGGTTAAAAACCCATTCCGAAGAATTCCCGGAAGCAAATACCAGTACTTATTCTTCCCGCGCCACAGTGGGCAGGTATCTTTCTGAAGGATTTGAAGATCTTCTCAGAAGATGCCCCAGTGAAGTATCTATCCTAACGCATGTAGGTGAGGTGACTGCTATTCAGAAACATGGGGACACATATAATCTTCTATTCCGAAATTCTGCCGCAGCATTAAAAAGTGAAATCCAGGGCTTCCGAACTATTCTGATCGCCACTGGCCATCCTTGTGTCAATGATCCGGAATCACTTTTCCGCCGCAATCATGTGGATTTCATATATCCTGTAAATCGGAGACTTAAAAATATTCCACCGGGCGTAAAAGTAGCCATCAAAGGAATGGGACTGACTTTCATTGATGCCGTTTTGGCGTTGACAGAAGGTAGAAAAGGCAAATTCGATGTAGATGAAAACGGAAGTATATCCTATACCAAATCGGGTTTTGAACCTGGCAGAATCTATCCATTTTCAAAATCGGGTTTGTCTATGATCCCCCGCGGAAATACCGGAGACATCCTCCCTTACAAGCCATTTTATTTTCGGGAAGAATCCTTAGAGTCTATAGCTCCCTTAGATGGCAAATACGATTTTGAGAAACAGCTTTTGCCGCTAATCGAAAAGGAATTTACGACAGTATATTACAGCAAAAAGTTCAGTGAAAATGGTCAGAAGCTTTTCCTATACAAAGATTTCATGCTAGTAGAATCACAGATTAAACGCTTCCATAAACTTTTCCCAAAAACTGAACGATTTGATTTCCACAGTTTTCTGGAAAAACCATTTTCACAGACAAACCTACATTCTGACACACTTGGATTTATTCAGAAAGGTATTCACGAAGCGGAGATCGGTGTGAATCAAAGTGCTTTTGCTGCAGTAGCAGATCTATGGAGACATCTCAGTGTTTTTTTTAATGAACTCTACAAATTCGGGGGACTAACGCCCCAATCCCAACAGGTCTTTCTCGAAAAATATGCAGGTCATTTGAATAGAACCTCCTATGGTCCACCGATTCTAACCATGAAAAAAATACTCGCTCTGGCAGAAGCTGGAATAATTGATTTCTCCTTCTCTAAAAACCCTCAGATTTCCACAGCTGACACCTTCTCTCTGAAAATAAATGGACAGAAAACTATGTCAGTTGAGTATATGGTGGATGCCAGAATACCTAAGGTTCAACTGCATCCTTGTGCGGGGGAATTATATAAAAACATGCTGGCAGAACAGCTCATATTTCCCTATGTAAACAAACAGGAAGGGCATTTGGATTTTAGACCTGGGTGCCCTGCAATCAATGAAAAAGGACATCCAGTAGACGAAACCGGGATGGCAAATGAAGCAATCACCTTTGCAGGCACGCCTACTGAAGGACTCACCTACGATAATGATACCCTGTCCAGAAAAAGGAATGATTTCGTCAGTAACTGGGCGAAAGAGCTGATGCAGCCTATGATATCCTTACAGTCAGAACCCCGATTCAACCCTACCTATTGATGATGACCAACCTACCTACACTGACCCCAATTACATCGCTATGGATGCATCAACTCATGGGGGATAAGAGCATTTTGAATGCACTGGTACACAAGTATGGCTCTCCAGTGAACATTCACCATACCGACTCGATGGAGGAAAACTACAATTCTTACTATAACGTTTTTGCAGAACTTGAGCTCAAACACAAGATTTTCTTTGCCAGAAAAGCCAACAAGACCAAAGTCGTGACCCAAAAGGCTTACGCCTTAGGAATGGGGATAGATACAGCCAGCCTGCAAGAATACACCCAGTGCCTGGATATGGGGATTCCCGCTTCAGCGTTGATCGTAACAGCCGCCGTAAAAAACAGGAGGCTCGTAGAAAAGGCAGTGCACCATGGCAGCTTACTCATTTTGGACAATAAAGATGAGTGCGAATTGGTGCAGGCAGTTGCGCAAGAGCAACATAAGAAGGCAATAGTCGGCTTTCGGATAAGCGGGTTCTTTCTGAATGAAAAAAGACTGTATAGCAGATTCGGATTTGATTTGTTGGCTATTACTGAATTCATCACTGCCAATTTAATAGAATCAGATAACTATAAGCTATTGGAATATCACGGACTCCACTTCCACTTGAACGGATATTCCATTGAAGAGCGGAAATTTGCTTTAACGCAGTGCCTGGCATTTGCACAGCTTCTCTCCAAAAAGGGTTTAAGAACAGATTTCATAGACATCGGAGGCGGAATCCTGATGAATTATTTGAAAAATAAAGCTGAATGGGACCATTTCAACCTGCAGCTCCGCAAAGCAATCGGCGAAAAAACCACAGAGATAACATTCGAAAACCAAGGTCTGGGGCTGGAAGTAGTGAACGGAGTCCTACAGGGAGAATTGAAAACATATCCATTCTGGAGCCCTGTTACCAAAGGGAATTTCGTACGCAAAATCCTCAGCCATCAAACTCACACTGGAGAAACGCTAGGGGATATTTCCAAAAAACTTGGCATAGAAATCCGTATAGAGCCCGGCAGATCCCTACTGGACCAAGTAGGGCTAACGATAGCCAAAGTAGCCTTCCGCAAGCTGGACTCCAGAGATAACTGGCTGGTAGGGTTGGAAATGAATATGACGCAGCTGCTGAGTGGAAGCGCCGATTTTCTGGTGGATCCGGTTGTTCTATACCAGGAACAGGATTTTGAAGGAGAACCTGTAGCTGTATTCTTTACCGGGGCATACTGTCTGGAACGGGATATCATTTTGAAACGAAAAATCGCATTGCCAAAGCTTCCCAAAATCGGAGACTTAGTGATATTCATCAATACAGCCGGGTACATGATGCATTTTTTCGAGTCAAGTGCCCACCTTTTTCCACTGGCTACCAACCTGGTCTGGAATCGAACTGTAGAAAACGGAAAAATAGATTTAGCTCATTTTCAGAATGACGAAAACCTCTAAATGGCTCCAAAATGATAGTTAGTCCAATTGACAAAGGCTGGAAAATATACTTTCATAAAGCACATGCGCTACTGGCTATGAATATAGGACTTGCCTTAGACCGCAGCCTGTGGCCACTCCCAAAATATTGGGCTGCAGGAATTGAGAGCATCGGAGAGCATGACAACAACCAGCCAAAATGGAATGCCCGGGATAATCTCACTGAATCGGGAGCCCCGCTTGATTATCGCGAAAGGCAAAAAGTAAACTTAGACCAAGCCAATTCGGTACTTGAAAGTGTCAAATACAAATCGAGTTTTATGGTGTTAATGGTTTCGGCTCATTTCCAGAAACTATATGGTGATTCCAAGGAGCTGAAAGTCCAGAAGTTTTTGGAGCAACTGAATACCTCTTGCAATAAAATCATACAAAATCATGGATTTCAAAAAAAAAGTAGCACAGTGCTATCAATTTCTTAGATTCTGTGATGATCTCTCGCTTGCTTTATGTCAAAATGATTTCGAAAATCACAAAGAATCTTTGCAAATCGACCCCGTTTGTGGACAGCAAAAGATTTGCCTAACCCAATTGCCCAATGGGGAATTTGAGCTTGATCCTTGGCTTTTTGATGAAGAGAAGAAAGAATTTTATGCTGAATATTATGCCACCGATACGGATTTTTATAGTGAAGATGAAGAGCTTAGAAATGATCTTGATTTACTTCAACCAATGGAAAAAAAATTCGTGTTTACCAAAAAAGGGCATAGCGCTATGCCCTTTTTTCCTGAAAACTGACACTCAATAGCCTGGGTTCTGGTCACTTGGACTCATCGCTTCATTGAAATTGAGCTCTTCCAATGGTATAGGCCATAAATAATGTTTTTCAGAAATCGTAATTCCTTTATTTCGCATTACAAATTCTTCTGCTCTTCCCGTTCTTTTCAAATCCAGCCAACGCTTGCCTTCAAATTGGGTTTCGTAGGCTTTTTCCTGTAGAATCAAATCTAGAAAATCATCTATAGTCAGCTCTCCCATTTCAAAGTCCATTTCTGATTCCATCATCGGGTCCAGCCCAAATGCTCGGCGATGAACCTGGTTGACCGCTTCCAGATTATCTACAGTCAGCCCATCTACACGGGCGGAGGCTTCTGCATAGATGAGCAACAGTTCTGGATATCGGTAAACAGGAAGGTCATTTCCTGCACCAGTATTATCTACTGCTTGGGATTCAGCATATTTTCCATTAACAATAGTTGAATCTCCCAAACCAAAATCGACAATTTGCCAAAGTCCTTTTCTTAAATCGCCATCCTCCCATTCTTTGTGAAAAGGATTAGTAGCATCTCCGTAGTGGGCATAAGCTCCCCCAAAATTGTAAAGCCCGGTGCTCGGATGGTTTAGAATCCACGGAAGACCATTCCCTTGACCTGTCTGTCTGGCAAATTTGAATGAAAATATTTCCTCGCTGGAAGAGATCAAAGCAGCTCCGAAAATCTTTTCCCGTATGTCATCCGCGGAAGAAATTTCCACCAATTGAAATTCCCCACCATCCATGACTTCCTGAGCTTTCATTTTTGCCATTTCATAGTCTTCTAGCTGAAGATAAACATCCGCCAACAGGGTTTTCGCTGACCATTGAGTAGGTCTACCAGATTCTGCAGCAGAAGAAGGAAGATACATTTCTGCATCTGCCAGATCAGCTAAGATTAAACCATAGACTTCAACTGGACTACTTTTAGGCACATCCTTTTCCTCTATATTTAGCTCAGTACGAAGAGGCACCCCACCCCAGTTTCTCACCAGATCAAAGTAAGTGAGCGCTCTAAGAAATTTAGCCTCCGCAGCATAACTGTTTATTTCCTCTTCTGTCAGTATTTCACTAAGTGGTGCCTTTTGAATGACAATATTGGCATTTCGGATACCTTGGTAGAAGCTATTCCACCTTTCGGCAGCAGTATTTATATTCGTGGGATTGAACCCATCAAAGTCATTATACTGAGCGCGGCTTCCCCTTCCATATCCCCAGTCTGTGTGTGCACTTAGAACTGCTACCTGTTCTGATCTCACCATCCGCAATGGGAAATAAATGGCGTTTGTAGCTGCATCAAAATCGGATTTGCTTTGGTAGAAATTCTCTGTAACAATTGTTTTAGGCTCTTCTTCCAACAGATCGCTACAAGAACTCACTAAACCCCCAACAGCTAAAACACCGGCTATCAGAAGTTTTGAATTTAGTAATCTATAGTTTTTTAACGTTTTCATGGCTTAGTTCTTTGAGGGTTAAAAAGTCGCGTTTAGACCTATGGTATAAGACTTCGGAATCGGATAGCTGAAGTGGTCAATTCCCATCCTATTATCCGCCCCTTTGCTGTTTACTTCAGGATCCCACCAGGAGTAATTGGTGAAAGTCAGCAGATTCTGACCACTGGCATAGACTCTGAGACTTTGAAGAAATTTACCCTGGGAGTTTTTTAGAGGGAAATTATAGGCCAATAGCACGTTTTTTAGTCTTAAGTAAGAGCCATCTTCAACAAATCTATCAGACACACGGGCAGTAGCACTTCTACTGATCCTTGGGTATTTTGCATCTGTATTTTGTGGAGTCCAGTGATCAAGTAGCACGTCTTCTGGCATATTCAACCCCTGTCCATAATCCATTGTGCTTGAGATCGCGCTTACATTCATGATATCGTTCCCTTTGCTTCCCTGAAAGAAAAGATCCAGTTGGAATCCTTTGAAACTCATGTTGGAATTGAAGCCATAGATAAAGTCCGGATTAGGATTACCGATGTAAGTTTTGTCATCCTCTGAGATTTCCCCATCGTTGTTCAGATCTTTGTATTTAATAGCCCCGGTTTCGGTATAACCATCTTCCTGATATCCCCAAAACTGTCCCAAAGGTCTTCCTTCTTCCATTATTGAAAAATTATCAGCAACTGTGATCACATTGATGAAATTGGTAAGGATAGGTTGTCCTTCATTCAGGCTCAATACCCTATTTCGGTTGAAAGAGATATTCCCATCCACGCTCCACCGGAAATCTGAGTTTAGAACTTGGGCAAATAGACTTAACTCTACCCCTTTATTTTCTATGGAACCCACATTATCTATTGTCGTCGTGTAGCCAAAAGAACTAGGTAGACGGACTGTACTTAGTAAATCATCGGTGGTTTTAATATAATAATCCGCTCCTAACACAACACGGTCCTGCCAAAGTCCCAAATCCAAACCGAGATCAAATTGCTCGGTAGTCTCCCACTTCAAATCCCCTGGAAGTGTGGAGCCTGGTGCAAGAAAATTATATAACTCATCTCCGAAGACAGTATATCCCGGAAATAGCCTGTTTAACGTAGCATATGGATCAATCGCCTGTGATCCCGTAAGCCCCCAACTTGAGCGGATTTTCAACGTGGAAACAACTTCCTGGCTTTTCATAAATTCCTCTTCAGATACTTTCCAGGCGATGGCTCCAGATGGAAAATAACCCCACTTATTTCCTTCACTATATCTAGAAGATCCATCAGCCCGGAAAGATGCTGTCAGGAGGTATTTATTGGCAAAACCATAATTCACTCTTCCCAAATATGAAAACAAAACTGAATTTGAATAGCCAGAGGTAGGGATGCCTGGTGTCTCCGCAGCACCAAGATTGTCTGTCTGGTAAAGATCACTCAGGAATCCTGCACCACTTCCCGCCAGAAACTTAGTGGTAAAATCCTGGTATGTCAGCCCTGCCAATACATTTAAATCATGCTTTTCATTGAAGACCTTTGCATAGGTAATTGTATTCTCATTCAGCCGACTAACATACTGACTGGTGGTAATACTTGCGTTCCCATTACTATTGATGAAGTTTCTGCTCCTGTAGTTATCTGTTCTGTCATCACGGTTTTCAATACCACCAGATACTTTGATCGTGAGCTCTGGTATTGGATTGTAGCTAATAGCAGCATTGGCCAAAACCACATTTGCCGTGACCACTGATGATTGTTCATTGATAAAATAAAGTGGGTTAACCAAATCCGGTGAGATGAAAGGAAAATCATCTGTTAGATTATTTATAGTACCATCAGAAGTATAGGGGGCTGAAAGCGGGGAAGCTACTAATGCAGCACCGATCATGCTCGCACCTCTTGAGCCACCTTCGCTATCCCTTCTTGCTGTGACTAATTTGCTTAGTGTACTGTTAAAATCGACACTGAATTTGTCACTGATTTTGTGGTTAACATTGGATCTGATCGAGTATCTGTCATAATCAGAGCCCTTGATAATACCATCTTGCTGAAAGATACTTCCCCCAACCAAAAATTGGGTATTCTCACCTCCCCCAGAGATACTAAGTGATGTATTTTTGATCGGAGCTTGTTGGAAAACTTCATCCTGCCAATCCGTCCCTTCTCCAAAACCACTGACTTCAGCATCTGTAAAATAAGGTTCCAGCCCATCATTTTCAGCTTGAATATTCATCAGCTGAGCATATTGGCTTCCATTCATCAGGTCCAGTTTTTCTCTCAATGTCTGCACACTATACGCAGCATCAAACTCCACTACTGTTCCAGCCCCGCTACCACTTTTGGTTGTGATTAATACTACACCATTTGCACCTCTGGAGCCGTAAATTGCTGTAGCCGACGCATCTTTAAGAATTTCAATACTTGCTATATCTGAGTTATTCAGGTTGGTAGGATTTCCGGAGAAAGGGAAACCATCAATCACATAAAGTGGATCATTATCTCCCTGAATAGAATTTGCTCCCCGGATTCTGACCGAGACACCACCTCCCGGAGAACCATTATTCTGGATTACCTGAACACCGGGGGCACGCCCATTTAGCGATTGGAGCACATTGGAGGTGGGAAAAGCATTCAATTCACCTGAATTTACCTGGGCCACAGAACCGGTAAGATCTGCTCTGCGGGCAGAGCCATACCCAATCACTACCACCTCATCCAATTCTTGATCATCGCTGGACAGTATCACATCTAGAGTAGTCTGGTTTCCAAGCTCTACTTCTTTGGACTGAAAGCCCAAAAATGAAAATACCAGCACGACTCCGTCCTGGTCTGCTGGTATTGGTATGCTATAGTTTCCCGAATCGTCAGAGATAGCTCCTGTATCTGTTCCTTTAATCTGTACTGTTGCTCCAGGTAAAGGGCTTCCATCTGAATCTTTAATTGTACCTGTAACAACTCCCTCTGAGGACTCGGCAGAAGGAGGGGGGATTGTATCTCGCGTAGGCACAGTGTCTTGGAGATAACGTGGCGGATTGCTTTCTGCTAGCGTTTCAAGGGAAAGTCCTATTCCCAACGAAATACTAACCAGGATAATGAAGGTTGGAATCTTTTTCATAGTTGGTTGGTCAAAATGAAACAATTGTGGGGTATTGTGCCATTTTTAAGATCAACTACTATTCCAGTATTACGCCTAAACTATAGGTGCCCCTGATTCCTTCAATTAACAGTTTTTACCGTAGAGCAGGATTAAAATCTGATAATTGCCAACTTACCCAGTTCCCGTCAAATCATCAGTATGTGGATTATTGACCTCATACTGTCCTTATCAAAGCCTGGAACACACGAAGGATCACCCCAGGGATTTTTCCACTATCCTCCGATTATTTCTCCACCATTTACATGGATAAACTGACCAGTGATATAAGAACTGTCTTCACCCGCCAAGAAAACATAGGCAGGAGCTACCTCACTGGGTTGACCCGCTCTCTGCAAAGCAGTGTCTTGGCCAAACTTGGTAACATCATCAAACGTGGCAGGAATCAAGGGAGTCCATATAGGCCCGGGCGCCACTCCATTTACGCGTATTTTATCCTTGGCTAACATCAACGCTAAGGAGCGGGTAAAACCTACAATTGCTCCTTTGGTACTGGCATAATCCACCAAATGCTCACTGCCCCGATAGGTGGTCACCGAACTGGTATTGATTATAGTATCTCCTTCTTTGAAATGTGGAACAGCCAATTTTGCCATATGGAAATATGCGAAAATATTTGTCTCGAAAGTCTCGTGAAGCTGCTTTGTAGTGATGGATGCCAGCTCATTTTTGGGAAACTGAACAGCTGCATTGTTTACCAAAATATTTATCCCGCCCAATTCCTTCACACACTGGTTTAGTGCCTTTTTGCAAAAGCTCTCCGACTTGAGGTCACCTTCGATAAGCAAGCATTTTCTCCCTTCCTGTACTACCATCTTTTTTGTGTCCTCTGCATCCTTATCTTCACTGAGGTAAATTATAGCCACATCCGCTCCCTCACGGGCAAAATGGACTGCGACACTTCTACCGATACCGCTATCTCCTCCCGTAATAAGTGCTACTTTATTTTTCAGTTTTCCGCTGCCCTTATATCCCTTTCGGATCACTTCCGGAACTGGTTTCATTTTACTTTGCCTACCGGGCAGGGACTGCTTCTGGTCTTCAAATTCAGTTGGTCGTTTCATGGTGTAAGTGGTTTAGTCAGGTAAGATTTAACTCAGGAATTTCTCAAAGCAGAGATCAGCTCTTTCTTCGTCATTTTGCTACGTCCCCCGATTCCTACTTCTTTGGCTTTGTCATATAATTCCTGTTTTGATCTGTCTTCGTAGTCTTCCGCTTTGCCGCCTTTTTTGCCCGAATCGGGAGTATTTGCAATACGGGCAGCCTTGGTTTTACTCATTCCATCTTTGCGTAGTGCCTCGTATTTTTCATCATTTTTGATCTGTGGGCCATGGTCTTTTGTCATGATTTCTACAGTTTAAAGTTATATAATGTGTTTTTTTGGATGTCTCAAAGCCACTTTGCAAATTGGCTTTTGCTCTGGCATTCAAGTATCCATCCTATTTTAACTCATAAAAAATGCCGAAATCAGCAAGTCGCTTTCGCGGAATCAAACTGATTTTGGCAGCTCAATTGATCAAAGGTTAAGTTCTGGCTTATAGTATAAACAGGTATGAAAATCAAATTGATTCAGGAATTCAAGGAGTTCGCAGTAAAGGGAAACATGATCGATATCGCGATCGGTGTAATAATAGGGGCAGCATTTAACAAAGTAGTTGATGTATTGGTAAAGGAAATTTTCCTACCCCCACTTTCATTCCTTACAAATGGAATCAATTGGGAAAATAAAAAAATCGTTTTGCGCGAGTCGGTGACAGTTGAAGGTGTTACCCATCCTGAGGAAATAGCTATTGGCTATGGAAAATTGCTTGAGGCAAGTGTGGATTTTCTGATCATTGGATTCACCGTTTTCCTTGTCGTAAAGCTGATGAACTCCATACGAAAGAAAGCTGAAGACCCAAAAAATCAAACTGTCACGACTCCAAAAAATATTGAATTGCTCAGTAAAATAACTGAGTTGTTGGAAAAGCAAGTTCAGCTTTTAGAAAGAAAAAACAGAAAGCCAGATTAGAAGTAAGGAATAATAAGGATCGATGGGAAAGAGAAAAGCCCCCCAACTGTTTAATCAGTGGTCTTCACGCTGGCTATTCCGGATGTTACTCGTATCGCAACGATTCAATAGGATCCAATTTGGAAGCTTTGAATGCTGGAAAATAACCCGACATCAATCCTACTACAATACAAATCCCGAAGGCCACTATCATCCAGAGCCAAGGAATAAGGAAACCTCCTACTCCAATCACCAAAGCGATAATATTGCCTATGGAAATCCCTAAAATTACGCCCATAGCCCCTCCCAAGATACAGATCATAATTGCCTCAAGAAGGAATTGCTGCCTGATTCTAAGCGGTGTAGCGCCTAATGCCTTTCTGATACCAATCTCTCTGGTACGCTCAGTCACCGATACAAGCATGATATTCATCAAACCTATTGAAGCGCCTAACAAGGTAATAAAACCAATACCAAAACCACCCATTCTCAGATATCCGGCGACTTCTTCCAGGCTTTCTGCCACAGACTCACTTTTGGTCAAGTCAAATGAATTCTCTTGTGCAACCCGATCTTGTCGGATTTCTCTCATCATGCCGATTGCTTGTCCCATTTCATAATCTATCCGCTCAGGGCCAGATGCAACTCCTGTTACATTGTAATTAAAATTGCCCATTTGATCCAAACGGCTGGCGTTTTGTATAGGAAGCAAAATCTGTCTATCAGCTCCAGAATCTTGTCCCACACCTCCCTGCTTTTCCAAAACTCCTACTATCGTATATGGGCGTCCTAATACTGTGATTTTTTGGTTTAACGGATCTTCATTTCCTTCAAAAAGTGTAGTAGCCAATTCTTCCCCAATTATACAAACATTGTAGCCGTTCTGAACTTCCATTGATGTGAAATTTCTGCCTGACCCCAGCTTCATGGCTTTAATACTCAAATAGTTTTCATCACCGCCGCGAATACGCACATTCGGATTGGTGGTTTTAGATCCTCGCTTAATCTCTGCAGCTCCTGTGACCGATACAAATACCGTGGAAATTCCCACACTACTATACTTTTCTTTGAAATCCATCACCTCTCTAAAGGTAAGCTTTGGATATGTTTTCTCTGTTTTACCGTCCTGAATCGCTCTTCCTCCACTAAATCCTTTGTTCCTGATATCAAATGAGTTTGCCCCAAGACCAGAAAAACTGTCTGCGATCTGGGTTTTTATCCCATCTATAGCGGTCAACATCCCGACCAGAGATGAGATACCGATAGCAATGATAGCTCCTGTAAGAATCGTTCTTAAAAGATTTACTTTTATTGAGCGTATCGCTTCACGTACATTTTCGATCAAATTCATAGTGTGTTCATAATGGAACGGATTTATTGCGCAATTGCGCCAAGCTATCTCAATTATAAATAATTACCGGGGAAATGACTATTCGACTAGAAAATTTAAGATAAACTCAGTGAATTCTGTCGCCCCTAATCTCAAGACTGTTCATCACTTCAGCTTCAAAACTTAACCATTCCTGCCATCGCTTATTCACGCGCTTCGGATCTTCATACTTTCTGGCCAGCTCGATAAATGTAACATAGTGCCCCGCTTCGGATATCATCAGTTCATAATAGAATTTCTGCAATTCCTGATCTTCCAAATGAGCAGAAAGTAATTTAAACCGCTCACAACTTCTTGCTTCTATCAATGCATTCATCAGCAATTGCTCCGTGAGTTGCTGCATTCTGCTGCCTCCTTTTTTTACAAAATTGGCTAGTTGAATAACATATTCGTCCTTTCTGGGAAAACCGAATTTCAGCTTTCTCCTGCGGATCTGTTCAAGTACACGCTCAAAATGCCCCCATTCTTCCGCTACAATAGGTGTCAGCGTATCAACTAATTCCTCCAAATCGTTGAAGCGTAAAATCAGGCTGATACAAGAAGATGCAGCTTTTTGCTCACAGTAGGCGTGATCAGTAAGCACATCTTCCAGCTGCATCTCTGCGATACCCGCCCACCGGGGATCTGTCGGAAGCTTCAGGTGCAGCATTTTCTGTCTGGTACTTTCTTCCCAACTCATAATTAATCAAATAAAAACCAGGTGATCCCAAGATCAATAAATGATTTATACCCTGTGTAATCCGGAGTGACGAAATATCCCTCTTCCTTCATCAAGCCACTATTGAGGTGATTGTATTTCAGCAAAACCCGTGTTCGGTTGATACGGAAATCCAAGAAGATATCCGCCACCGGATAGGCATACACATTGAAATCATTCTGAAGATAAAATTGCTGTGTCCCCGGAAAATATGCTTCTGCATAATAATCTGAATGATAGCGGATATCTATACCCATTTGGACATAGACATTTTCATTAAACATCGGACTATCAAAGTAAAATTTGGTGTTCCCGTAGAATTTCGGAATCCTGAAATTATCACTTGATTCTCCAGTGATCTGAGTGAAGATCACCTCTGTATCCCATTGGAATTTTTGCCCTATGCGCACATTAGCCTTCACTCCAGGAATCAGCATAAAAGCCTCTCCACTGGCTTGTTCGACCAGTTGCTCCTCATTAAAAAACACATAATTATTAATGCGGTTGATCGTCAGTGAAGGCCTAAGCTTTATAGTAGCAAAGTCAAACTTGAAAACACCCCGTACCTGATCTACACCGATATTATCAAACTCATTGTCCCATCTGTAGAAATTGCCATAGTACATCTGCTGCATGGAGGTAGGTTTGTAAACTGCCTTGGTATAATCCACTTCCAGCCAAGGTGAAATAAACAAGCCGTGAAGCCTGAAAGCTCCGGGAATCAGGTATTCCCCATCAGCACTGATGGACCATTTCTCAGAAATCTTCCCAATCAACTCTCCACCCAGATAAACCTCGTTAAAATTATTCTTTCCTGCCCCTGGATAAAACGTGCTTTTCATTCTTCCTGCCCGAAACTTTGCGTGGGCATTGTAATAAAACCCTTTAAAGCTCCCTTTGAATCCGACTTCATTCCCCCATACTTTGAAGTCATTGTAATTCCTCATCGTATCCAACTGCCCGTTAAGACGGGTCTTCGGAAAATAAAGGGAATCACTGCTATTCAACCCTGCAGATAAAGTGAAGTGATTATTCTTCTGATCAAAAACATGGTAGACCTGTAACTCATCACGAATGCTGTATTCGTGGTAAAAACGATATTCCTGGCGCAAATCACTCGCCTGGGTATTGCTCAGCCATACTTTGGCATCTTCATAGGTGAAATAAACTGAGGTACTATCCACCTCTGGCGGAATAATTCCGCCAATTTCATTCACTTTATGCAGCATTCGGGAGAAATTTCCCAAAAACCAATACTTCCCATTTTCTGATCGGTAGTTGGTATGGAGAGAATAGGAATTGTGAACGGTCATATTATCATCGCGGGCATTAGGATTCAGCGTCTTGCGAGCCCGGATAGTATGAAAGCCAAATCCCACATTCCACCTTGGGTTGATATTTCTGGCAAAACCAATGTCCAACATATTCCGCTGACCTCCGCCAAAAAAAGCAGACATCTCTGTAAATGGAGACTTCGTATCGAAATATTTGTTGTTTTCAGGAGCGTGGTAATATAAATCGT
The DNA here is from genome assembly GCF_001442615.1 of Algoriphagus resistens. Lineage (GTDB taxonomy): Bacteria > Bacteroidota > Bacteroidia > Cytophagales > Cyclobacteriaceae > Algoriphagus > Algoriphagus resistens. The sequence goes on from NZ_LMXN01000004.1 coordinate 44,610, forward strand.
AAGCGGAAAAGCCTGACCGGGTTCCGATCACATCCGGAACCTCGTAGAAAACCGATTTGGCAGCACTGCCTATATTCCCTAAATCCTGGTACTTCCAATTGCTTTTGGCTACAGGATCATAATTGTGGAAATTATTCAATGCAGTATCCTGCGGATAAAGAATCAGGTTATTTCTTTTAATATCCTTTTCAAAAAAGTAAAGACTGGTTTTTGGCCCGTAAACCATCCTGGTGCTATCGTCAAGCAGGGATCTTCTACCGACCGTCTCCTCATCCTCATCTGGGTCACTTAATTCTCCTTGTTGATTGGTATTTTGGCGTGGTGGCGGAACAGTACGCTGCGCAAAAGCAAAGTGAACACCCGTGATGCTGAGCAATAATATGAAACAGAGTAACCGTTTTTTCACTTAGATATTGTCCTTTTTGAAGACCTTTTGTTGGATTAGTTGTGCCAAAGTTCGTTCATCAGCAGATGGAAATTTCACTTCAATAGGCAGGACAAAAATCGGAATTTCTTCCAGAAATCCCTTGGGTGCGTTGGATTTAACTTTCACTACATCTTTTTCGGTTGTTAGCACAACGGGATTTTGCGTGGCATGTTGCTTAAACCCGGCCCTGATTTTTTCAAAATCAGCAGCAGTATAATCATGGTGATCTGGATAGCTAAGAACTTCTAGAAGCTCATATTTTTTCATTACATAATCCACCAGCGGCTGATTGTTTGCCAAACCTGTCAGCAATATAATTTTATGTGAAAATGTTTCCGAACCAAGCAAAGAGAGCGGTATTCCATAAGAAATTGAAGAAAAAAGCACCGAAACATTTGATCTGCCATAACCAGAAGCAAGGTTTTCAAATTTGTTCTTCTCAGCGCTATCCATATCTTCCGGACACTTGGTGATTACGATCACATCTGCCCTTTTTGCACCGGACCTACGTTCTCTCAGTCTCCCCATCGGTAATAGAAAATCCGAGAAAAAAGGGTTCTGATAGGTGGTTAGAAGGATTTTCAGATCACCATTCACATAGCGATGCTGGAAGGCATCATCTAAAATTACTACTTCAGGAGAATCAGGGCTTTTGGCTATTTTCTCAAGGGATTCCACACGGTCCTCCCCTACAAACACATTTATTTGCCTGCCAAATTTCTGATAAATCTGGAATGGTTCATCCCCGATCTCTTTTGGGGAAATTTGTGTATTAGCTTTCAGAAAGCCTCTGGTTTTACGTCCATAGCCCCTGCTTAAGGTTGCCAGCTTCCTTTCTTTACTAAGCATTCGAACCAAAAATTCCACCATAGGGGTTTTGCCGGTGCCCCCTACACTCAGATTCCCCACTACTATACTTGGAATCGGAGATGAGGCACTTTTCAGCCAGCCCAGCTCAAAAAACCAATTACGAAGTCTGGTGACCAAATCGTAGAATATGGCAAAAGGATAAAGCAAAAAAGCGTACCAGCGCATTCGAGAATTACTAATTTTGATCAAATAAACAGAAAAATTATGGGATACAAGATTGGCAATGTGATTTCCTATCTGGAACAGATAGCCCCTCCAGCCTATCAAGAGTCATACGATAACGCTGCTTTGATCACTGGAGACAGGAATTCCGAAGTGACAGGCATTGTATGCTCCTTGGACTGCATAGAATCTACCGTAGATGAAGCTATAGAACTGGGAGCCAACATGATTGTAGCCCATCACCCAATAGTTTTCAAAGGACTAAAAAGTCTCACTGGGAGAAATTATGTGGAGCGAACTATCATTAAGGCAATCAAAAATGATATCGCAATTTATGCTATTCACACTAATCTGGATCATGTTGCTCAAGGAGTAAATAAGAGGATATCTGATCGACTGGGTCTTCTGAATACAAAAATATTGAGGCCTAAAAAGCAATTACTGAGCAAACTTGTTTTTTATGTCCCTGAGCCTGAGAAAGACAAAGTCCTTCAGGCAGTTTATTCAGCGGGAGCCGGTAAAATCGGCGAATATTCAGGTTGTTCATTTCAGATGAAGGGCACAGGTACTTTCACGCCTTCGGCAAAAGCGAATCCGACTTTGGGCGAACGGGGCGAAGCCCAAGAAGTAGAGGAAATCAGAGTGGAAGTCTTAGTTTCCAGTCATATTCTACAGAAAGTCTTACAAAAAATGCACGAAGCGCATTCCTACGAGGAAGTAGCATATTATGTGCTATCCCTTGAAAATGGAAACCAAGAGGTAGGGGCCGGAATGATAGGAAACCTATCCCGGGAAATGGAAGGAGAAGAATTTTTGGATTACCTGAAAGCCAACATGAAATTGGAGGTGATAAAACATACCTCACTGATTCCCCGAAAAATCAAGAAAGTTGCTGTTTGCGGTGGAGCGGGAATTTTCCTTCTCGAAGATGCAAAGCGGGCTGGGGCAGATGTCTTTGTTACAGCAGACATAAAATACCACGAGTTTTTTGATGCAGACGGAGCATTAATTCTCTGTGACATCGGACATTATGAGAGTGAAATTTTCACAAAAGAATTACTGCGGGAGTTTTTGTCACAAAATTTTCCTAATATTGCACTCTATTTGACAAAAGTAGTTACAAATCCCTCATCCTACCGATAGTACATGGAAAGTACAGTAGCACAGAAACTCGAAGCTATTCACAACCTTCAACTTTTAGATTCAAAACTAGATGCCATCATTAAGGTCCGCGGGGCTCTCCCAGAAGAGGTTCAGGACTTAGAAGATGAAATAGCTGGATATGAAACTCGATTGGAGAAATTTCAAAGTGAAATAGATTCTTTTGAAAATGAAATAAAGGCGCTTAAAGAAAGCATCAAGGACTCCGAGAAACTGATCAAAAAGTACCAGGAGCAGCAGATGAACGTTCGCAATAACCGCGAATATGATGCGATCACCAAAGAGCTTGAACTTCAGGATCTAGAGATTCAGGTTGCAAAGAAAAAGATTACAGAAGCTGGCTATAGAATTGATACCAAAAAGGTGGACTTGGAGGAATTAAGCGCAGTGAAAAAGGACCGCCAAAAAGATTTGGATCAGAAAAACAACGAATTAACTTCGATTGTATCTGAAAGTGAATCTGAAGAAGCGAAACTAAATACTGACCGTGAAAAAGCTACCAAAAAAGTCGACGAAAGGCTGCTGAAGGCATACAACAAAATCAGAGCTAACGCCAAAAATGGTCTCGCTGTAGTATTGGTAAAGAGAGGTGCTTGCGGTGGTTGTTTCAACACTGTGCCTCCACAAAGACAGGCTGACATCCGTGAAAAGAAAAAACTAATTGTTTGCGAACATTGCGGCAGAATCCTTGCCGGTGTAGAAGATGAAATCATCGAAGAACCAACACCAAAGAAGAAAAGAGCCACTAAAGCTAAGGTTTAATTAAAACCGTTTAGATCTTATATCCAAAAAGAAACCCTGAATTTAAAGTTCAGGGTTTCTTTTTGGATATTTTTTTTGCTTTCAACGCATTAAATTTTCTATATTGAGAGCTATGAAAAGTATTGGAACTCTAGTTATTGCCCTATTTCTGTCTCTTTCTATATTTGCCAAAGAAACAGAATCCAAAACTTTTTTGGTATTATTTAAATCAAAGGAATTAAAATCGCTGAATACCTCGCTAAAAGAAATTCAGTCCCAATTTTCTTCGGCTTTCAAAACCAGAACCTACTCAGGAAATTCGGAATTGGCATTGGTCATTGACATTCCAAAATGCGAATTTGATGCCTGCTTTCTAGGACAGTTTCTAGTTTCACTGGACAATGGTGAAGATATGAAGCTTCAGGAAATTGCTTTCCGCCTGATCGATATGACAGCCAACAAAAAGTCTTTGGACACTTTCATCACTGCTTTTGAGGAAGGTCAGAAAAAGATGAAAAATGACAAGCGAAATACTACACCAGCTCCTTAAGATGAGTAGTATCATTCCTTATCAGCAATTCAAAAGACCCATCTTCTTTCTCTTCAAGTAAATACAGGCAAAGGTTGCTGTGTTCAAACATGTCCATGTGACACAAATCCTGCTTCATAATCAAGCTCAAAAAGATACGCATCGCACGACCGTGCATACATACCAGAATAGTTTCTCCTGGTCCATCAATAATAGTGTCTATTCCCCGCTGCATCCTCTTGGCCACAATATTGGGACTTTCCCCCCCGGCAATACAATAATCTAGATTCCCCTGCTGCCATTGATCAAGCATATGCCGATAATACTGGCTTTCTTCGGGTGACATGGGCAGTCCTTCATAATCTCCCCAAGAGATTTCATTGAGATCCACGGTAGAAATTGCAGGAATCCCCAAATCCAAAAATGACTGGATTGATTGTCTGGTACGTTGTAGTCCTGTATAGTATGCTTGATCAAAAGGAACATCCTTATAAGCCTCAAAAAATGCAGCTGCCTGCTTCTTGCCATTCTCATTGATCGGTGCATCTATCCCGCTTCCCTGCACTACTCCTTTAAGATTGAAATCAGTTTGTCCGTGCCTAACTAAGTAAATTTTTTTTCGATTCAATATTCTCTAATTTTGTCTACGCCCCAAAGAAAACTCATTTACTTTAATTTTCATGGTATTCATTAAAAAGCCTTCCCTTGATCAGCTCAATAAGCAAAGTCAAAATACCATGATTTCCCATTTGGGTATAACTTTCACTGAAATTTTAAATGACAGGCTGTCGGCAACAATGCCGGTCGATGAACGAACAAAACAGCCCATGGGATTGTTGCACGGAGGAGCGAATGTGGTACTCGCCGAGACACTTGGCAGTGTAGCAGCATCTCTGACGATAGATCTGTCAAAGCAGGTTTGTGTTGGCCTCGAAATCAACGCAAATCACCTTAAAGGCGTTAAATCTGGATTGGTTACCGGAACTACCAAACCAATCCATATAGGGAAAAGCACACAAGTCTGGGAAGTTAAAATCAAAAATAGCCAAGGTACGCTCTGCTGCATCAGCCGAATCACGCTGGCGATTTTAGACAAAAAATAATGCTTACAAACGTAGTCACTACCAATACCAACACCGCCATCCTGGAACTCCTGCTTCAACTGGGGCTGACTTCCGGTGGTTCCTTTGCCATCTGGCGGAAACCCAAATCCAATACTGTAGAAATTGCCTTAAATGACACACCTGAACCGGTAAAAGTCACCCTGTCCATAGAAAGTCTTGAGCCAGGATTTATAGTTCATCCTTTCGCCGATCAGGAAGATAAAAAAGCCTATTTCATCAAAGCCAATAAGTATTTTTCCTTTGAACTGGATAAACCGCTGGCAACAGATGAATTGCCTGAATGGGCTAAAGTCCAATTGTACAACCAGGAAAGGCTTTCGCCTGAAGAAATCCGGGAACTGCTCATTAACCAAACCTTAATCAGCAAAACACAAACCTCAAAACTTAGCGAAGATAGAGATCATTTCTTCCAGTTGGTGAATGGAGGGATTAAGGCGATTCAGGAAAATCAACTTGAGAAAGTTGTTCCAGCACGTACCAAAACTATTTTAATCCCTGCTGATTTCAATCTGGGTTGTACCCTTTTGAGCATGATGGAAGCTTATCCGAATGCATTCATCAACTTTTTTCATTTACCGCATGTGGGCACGTGGATCGGAGCTTCTCCTGAGACCTTAATAGAAACCAGGGGGGAGATCTTCACGACCATGTCATTGGCCGGCACGCAAAAAGCCACGGGTGACAATCCTCTCAAATCTGTGGCCTGGACCCAAAAAGAAATTGAGGAGCAGGCACTGGTAAGTAGATACATCGTTTCCTGCTTCAAAAAAATACGATTAAGGGAATACGAAGAGCACGGACCTAAAACGGTTGTAGCCGGAAATCTTTTACACCTACGCTCTGACTTCAGAATCAACATGCAGGAAACAGGATTTCCAGAGCTTGGATCCATTATGCTGGATCTCCTCCATCCTACTTCTGCAGTCTGTGGCATGCCAAGGCGCGAGGCCCATGATTTCCTTCAGGAATTTGAAGGATTTGACCGCTCATTCTTTTCCGGATTTATCGGGCCGGTGAATATTCAGGGAAGCACTTCTATATATGTCAATTTAAGGACAGCAAGTCTTCACGACAACAAAGCAACGCTTTATGCCGGTGCAGGGGTGACAGAAGATTCCGATCCTGAGAAAGAGTGGGAAGAAACAGAACTCAAATGTCAGATCATAGGTAAATTCATTCAAAAACCAAGCGCTTGATTCTCTCCCAGATCACTGATTTAGTAGCTATCTGTGCCGGGAAAGGCATTGAAAACGCAATCCTTTCTCCCGGTTCCCGCTGTGCTCCGCTAACGCTTGCTTTTGCCCGGCATCCTACTATCCACACGCGTACTATCTCTGACGAGCGGTCAGCTGCTTTCATCGCACTGGGAATGGCCCAGCAACTGGATCAGCCGGTAGCACTTGTCTGCACCAGCGGATCAGCAGCTTTGAATTATTATCCAGCTGTTGCAGAAGCCTTTTTCCAGCAAATTCCTTTATTGCTTTTGACCGCAGACAGACCTGCAGAATGGATAGACCAGTACGATGGACAGACAATTTTCCAGCCGGATGTATATGGCAAGCACGTGAAAGCAAGCTTCCAATTACCGGACTCTACTACATTCTCCGACCAAACGTGGCACGTTTCCCGCATAGTAAATGAAGCGATCAATCTCGCAAATCAATTTCCTGCAGGCCCCGTCCATATCAATATCCCTCTGCGGGAGCCCTTTTATCCCGAAAAAGGAGAGGTGGTATTTCCGGAAAAGCCAAGGGGTTTCAGTTTATTGAAAAGCAAAACCCAGCCTACCGACGAATCTCTTATTAAGCTCAAAAACAGGCTGGAGGTTGTTCAGAAAATACTGATAATCCCAGGCCAGCAACGTCCTGACACTCAACTTCAAAGCCTATTAGATAAGCTGGCAAAAAATCAAAAAGCTGTGATCGTTACTGATACAATCAGCAACATGCAGTCCGATCAGACCATAACCTTGCATGATCATTGGCTTGGAAGCCCAACAATTTCGGATGAACTTAAACCGGATCTAATCCTCAGTTTCGGCAAATCTATCATCTCAAAATCACTCAAACTTTTCCTTCGAAAGGCCCAGGCATCCCATTGGCATATTCAGGAAGATGGAAATGCAAAGGATACATTTCAGAGGCTGACCAGAACGATTGCAGCTAATCCCATCCATTTTCTCAACTGGCTTACCCAGAATTTGGGAACCCAAAGCGCTGAATATTATCAGGCCTGGCATAGTTTCGAAAAATCTGTTTCAGCGAATCTGGGCTGGGTATTGGAAAAAGTGGCATTCGGTGAGTATAGCGCCTTATCCTATTGCCTTAGTAAAACACCGGCAGTTTCAAAAATCCACGTAGCCAACAGCATGGCCGTTCGTTACCTCAACTTGCTTGGAAAAAGGAGTCAGGAAGTGATCTGTAACCGCGGTACAAGTGGAATCGATGGGAGTAATTCCGCTGCGGTCGGGTGCACATTTACCACCAAAGAAATCGTGACCTTAATCACCGGAGATATGGCTTTCTTCTACGACCGGAATGCTTTTTGGCATAATTATGCAATGCCAAACCTTCGGATAATCTTACTTAATAATCATGCAGGAGGCATCTTTCGGCTGATAGATGGGCCATCAAATCAGCCGGAATTGGAAGAGTATTTTGAGACCATGCAGAATTTATCTGCCCATCATCTGGCGACAGAATTCGGATTTTTCTACTCAAAAGTCATAGATCAAGAAGAACTGGAAGCATCCCTAGAAGACTTCTACGGAGACTCGCTGCATCCAAAAATCCTGGAGATCGAGACTTCAAGTCCAAAAAACGCAGAAACCTTTAAGTTGGTGAAGGGAAAAATCAAGCAGATACTTGAGCGCTAAAAGTAGAATCGGGAGAAGAACTTCTCCCGATTTTATTTATAGTCCAAAGTAGAAATCCAAGTTCACCGATCTCAAACATCGTCAGAGGAATCAATCCAAAAAGAGCTCCAACCACTGAGAAAATCAATATTCCAGATACTATGCCTAAGGCACCAAGAATTTGAGGTACGTTAGACCATAGCCCTTTATAGCATAAAAATCCAGCCCCCATAAATCCATAGCCTAAACCAAAAGTACCCAGCTTAATGATGTAGTAATCTTCAATCGTGAAACTGGAAGTTGCTAGAGAAATCAGGTCAATTGAATACCACACTCCATTTGCAATCAGCATCACCCAAAGTGCGATCTTAAGGATCTTATTAGGAAATGCTGAAGTCATTTTAATCAATCCAAAAAGGAATAGAGAAAAGGTGATCAGAACACTTACTTTCACCAGCCCAAAATTCATCGTATTGGTTAAATTTCCCTCCATCCACTCGATCTCCATACTTATATCAAAATAGCTCAGCAGGAAATAAATCAATCCCGCAAAAAAGCCAGTGTAAAGCCAGGGAACTACAGACTTAAAGTGATTATCAGGGATCACCCCCATTTCCATATTTTCCACCTTTGCTCCCAATGCTTCAAACAACGCTTTGACCGTATAACTCCTGGGAGTCACCTCCCCTGCTTCGATGCGCTGGATAGTCCGCACATTCAGATTACATAGTTCGACCAACTCCTCTTGGGTCAGTCCCTTTGCTTTTCTCATTTCAGAGATTTTTTTGCCTAGTTCCGGTTGCTTCATTGTGTGTATCGTTTGATTAACCATGGCAATTTCTGTGATTGAATTGTGATTCAGGGCGAAATAAGCTCGGTTTTCACCCGGCATTTACCCGACATTTACATTTAGGACTTAAAATAAGGATTGGGAAGAATAACCAAAATGTTATTTGTAAGTATGTGGCCAAATTTAACTCTATTGATATCTGACAGGCAACATATTCAGTTTCAGTAAAACCAGAAGCGACACAATTAAAATTGTACCTAGAGCAGCGATGGTATTGAGGAATTTTTGAGCTTTATTCGGCGATTTAAATAACTTTTTAAAAGCCGAATAAAGCAAATAGCCGACTATTCCCCCGGATGTATTGGTAAGCAAATCGGTGATATCAAATGTTCCCAATTTAAATGCATACTGAAGCCCCTCTAACATCAAACTGACCAGAAAAAAGAAAAGCAGATTAAAAACAAAAGCTTTATTTCGAAATAACATTCCAGCATATATTCCCAATGGAATAAAAATTACCACATTCAAGAAGGTTTCCATCTTGTCGTAATAGCCATTGGCAAACGGAATCAGGTTGATATTTCTCTCGTCCATATAAGAAAATTTCACTCCAAACTTTAACAATATGATCCAGCCCATGACAATCAGATAAACCACTAATAAAGTTTTTGTAAGCTTGTCAGCATTGTTTTCAGCCTTTCCCATTTCAGTTGTTTGGATTATCCTTATCATCGAATGTGCTAAAATTAGTACTCAGAAAATCAATAATTACTTTTTTTCTACAGCAGAGGCAAAACTCGCTTCAAGGCCGGGTTGCGATTTTCGGCTTTCCAGATAGCTGACAGCTCTGTGAATTGGGGTATATTCGGAATCTGCATAAAGCGCACATTAAGCTCATACCCTTCCTTCAGAGATGTCGGAACTATCGCCACTCCCATCCCATTTTCTACTAATTTGAAAATCGTCAGTGCATGAACAGATTTGTGCCTAATCCTGGGAGAAAATCCCGCATCTCTGCAGATTCCAATAATCTGCTCATAATATAAATTGCTATAATCTGAGGAAAAAAGAACAAAAGATTCATCCCTGAACTGATTCACCCCAATGAATTCCTGCTCTTGAATCGGATGATCTTTTGGTACTACCAACGAAAAACTATCCCTTAGTACAACCTTCATCTCTAGATCGCTTGGCACAGAGGCAAGTCTGACAAAGCCTAAATCCAGTTTATCCTTTTCGATCATTTCCACCTGTACTGAATTACTCAGCTCCTCCAGGCTTGTGCTTACCAAAGGCTGATTCGCATTGAGTTTGGCAAGAAGATCCGGCAAAATCTGATTGGATGCCGAACCCAAAAACCCGATTCTCAATTCCCCTATTTTTCCAGAGGCAATCAACTTTAATTGATTCCGGGTAAGCTCCAGGTGATTGAGGACAAAATCCACTTCGTCTTTCAAATATGCACCGGCAGCCGTCAATTCCACATGCTTCTGATCCCGCTCAAAAAGCTGCACTTCCAATATACCCTCCAACTGCTTGATCTGTCTACTCAGTCCCGGTTGTGAAATAAATAGGCGCTCAGCGGCCTTCCGAAAATTCAATTCCTCCGCAACAGCTTTGAAATAACTTAAATGCCTTAGCTCCATGATGCCTTAAAGTTATCATATATTGACAAAAATGATATCAAAAATTATCATTGAGGATGAATATCTTTGTAAAGACCCTGGAACATTTACCCAAATAGTAATGGAAACTTTCAACTACGGATTAGACCGACTTACAGCTCGGAAAGCTTTAAAGCTGGCCGGCAAAGAGATAAAAGGTGTTTTAAGCCCTAACACGCGGGAAAAAGTTCAAGCCTCTGCTCAGGATGTAGCTTCTATCGCCAAAGGTGAAAAAGCAGTCTATGGAATAAATACCGGATTCGGCCCCCTTTGCACCAGTAAAATCTCTGCTGCAGACACACAGACTTTGCAGGAAAACCTGCTCAAGAGTCACGCTGTAGGCTTGGGTGAACCAGTGCCTCTTGAGATTTCCAAATTGATGCTCGTACTGAAACTTCAGGCTTTGGCTCAGGGGTTTTCAGGGATTCGATTGGACACGCTGGAAAGGATGCTGTGGATGCTTGAAAACGAAGTAATTCCAGTTGTACCTATTCAAGGTTCAGTTGGAGCATCTGGAGACCTGGCTCCACTTTCCCATTTATTTTTGCCGTTGTTAGGTTTGGGAAAAGTCCACTTTGAAGGTACTGTTCAACCTACTTCCTCTGTCTATGAGAAGTTGGAAATGACAGCACTTTCTCTTGGTCCAAAGGAAGGCCTGGCATTAATCAACGGCACCCAGTTTATGGCTGCGTATGGGGTGAAAGTTGTGGATCGCCTGCATAATCTCCTTGTTCATGCCGATATCACCGGAGCTATGATGCTTGAAGGGCTGATGGGGTCTATCAAGCCTTTTTCTGCAGAACTGCATCAATTAAGGCCTTTTATTGGCAATAAACATGTCGCCCAGACTATCTTAAACTTACTTCATAAATCCGAAATAGTCAGTTCTCACCTGGACTGTGCGCGGGTTCAGGATCCCTATTCGCTGCGCTGCATGCCTCAGGTACATGGAGCTTCGAGAAATGCCTGGCTTCACCTGAAAGACACCATAGAGACTGAGATCAATTCCGTCACAGATAATCCAATCGTTTTCAGCGAGGATCATACCATTTCCGGAGGTAGTTTTCATGGTCAACCCATTGCGTTGCCATTGGACTATGCTTGTCTTGCTGCCTCCGAATTGGGAAATATCTCTGATAGAAGAATTTACCTCTCGCTGGCTGGCGATACCCCGGGAGTGCCAAAATTACTCTTAAAGGAGACTGGTCTAAACTCCGGTTTAATGATTCCTCAGTACACTACTGCGGCTTTGGCCTCTGAGAACAAAGGACTTTGCTTTCCTTCATCTGCAGACAGTATCCCAACTTCCCTAGGGCAGGAAGATCATGTAAGCATGGGGTCGATTGGGGCGCGAAAAGCCTTGCAGGTCATAGGGAATGTGGAGAAAATCCTGGGTATAGAGTTGTTTTATGCCGCTCAGGCCATGGATTTTCATGCTCCTCTGAAATCAGGAAAGGTAATGACAGCTATCCATGAACATCTGCGCGCTAGAATCTCTTCAGTGATAAACGACCGGGTGATGACCGAAGATTTGGAGGCTGCTATCGAAATGATCCAAAGCGGAGAATTGGTAGCTATAGCAAATCAAACCGCGAAAGCAGAAGGATTGCCTTATGAAACTGAGTGGAGTGAAATGTTTAATTATTGAAAAATCTGTGATAATCTGCGGGATACACAACTATGAAAAACCTAAAACTAATAGGTCCGATAACCCAGCTTCTTACGCTCGATAAACTTCCAAAAAAGGGAGCTTTGAAGGATGAGCAATTGGAAATTCTGGAAGATGCAGGGATTTTGGTGGAAGATGAAAAGATATTGGAAGTTGGAAGTTTTCATGATCTTTTGAAGAAAGCTAAATCACTCAATGCTGAAACAATTGAACTGAAAGGGGATCTTGTTGCACTGCCGGGGTGGATAGATTGTCATACACATATTTGTTTTGGGGGAAATAGGGCAAATGATTTTGCCATGCGAATCTCCGGTAAATCCTACCTTGAAATCGCTGAGGCAGGAGGAGGAATCTGGGATACCGTCACCCAGACCAGAAAACTCAATCGGGTGGAGCTTGCAGAAAGAACGATCATCAACGCTAACACACATTTAAGTGATGGTGTAACGACGATTGAGGTAAAAAGCGGCTATGGATTAACTGTCGCCGAAGAACTTAAAATGCTTCGTGCAATTCAGCAGGCCAATTCCAAAACCTCTGCAGACCTGATTCCAACCTGCCTGGCAGCTCATATGAAACCCAGAGACTTTGAAGGAACAAATCAGGAATATCTAGAAATGATATCTACTGAACTGTTCCCTATTCTGAAATCAGAAAATCTTGCCGACCGAATCGATTCCTTTATTGAGAAAAGTGCTTTTTCACCCGAGGAAATCGAGAGCTATTTCCAAAAAGCGAAAAATTTAGGCTTTGATCTTACTGTTCATGCAGATCAATTTACTACGGGTGGATCAGCAGTTGCGGTGAAGTTCAATGCAAAATCAGCAGATCATCTGGAGGCCTCTACTGAAACAGAAATAGCTCTTTTGGCGAAATCCGAAACAGTTGCAGTTGCGCTTCCTGGAGCCTCAATTGGCTTGGGTTGTGCCTTCACTCCTGCACGAAAAATCCTGGATCAAGGCGGTTCCCTGGCCATTGGTAGCGACTGGAATCCCGGTTCGGCACCCATGGGAGACTTGCTCACCCAGGCTTCCATTTTGGCAACATTCGAAAAACTGAGTACTGCTGAGGTCTTTTCCGCATTGACTTTCCGGGCAGCCTTAGCATTAGGAGTAGAAGATAGAGGGGTATTAAAAGCCGGCCTTAGGGCTGATTTCATCTTTTTCCCTGCCGCTGACTATAGAGAAATTCTTTATCAACAAGGGAAACTGAAACCATCGCAAGTATGGAAGCAGGGCGAATTAGTAAGTGATAAACAGTAAGTAGTATTCGGAATAAATGAGGTACCAAAGACCTAGTAAATCGTAATTAAAAAAACGTAAATCCAATGACTTTTCAAGAGCAGATACAACAAGGCATCCCTAGTACTCTTCCAACAAAAAAGGGAAGAACCCCTTCCCTGAGCCATGCTCCCAAAAGAAAAGACATCCTTTCATCAGAAGAAAAAAAGCTTGCATTGCGGAATGCCTTACGCTATTTCCCACAAGATTGGCACGTGGAGTTGGCCAACGAATTTTTAGCGGAACTACAGGCATTTGGCAGGATCTATATGTATCGGTTTATGCCTGATTACGAGATGCGGGCAAAGCCAATAGAGGAATATCCGGCAAAGTGTCAGCAAGCAGCAGCCATCATGTTGATGATCCAAAACAACCTGGATCCTGCCGTGGCCCAACATCCTGAAGAATTGATCACCTATGGGGGAAATGGAGCAGTTTTCCAAAACTGGGCGCAATACCTTCTGGTGATGAAGTATCTGTCTGAAATGACAAATGAGCAGACACTCCACTTATATTCCGGTCATCCCATGGGGCTTTTTCCTTCTTCCAAAGAGGCTCCCCGTGTAGTAGTGACTAATGGAATGATGATCCCAAGCTACTCCAAACCGGATGACTGGGAGAAATTCAATGCACTTGGGGTGACGCAATACGGTCAGATGACTGCGGGTTCATTTATGTACATAGGCCCTCAGGGAATCGTACATGGCACTACGATTACAGTGATAAATGCCTTCAGGAAAAAACTTAAAGCAGGAGAAACACCCGCCGGGAAAATCTTTCTGACCGCAGGACTTGGAGGCATGAGCGGAGCACAGCCTAAGGCCGGAAATATCGCGGGGTGCATTACGGTTTGCGCAGAGGTGAATCCGGCAGCGGCCCGAAAAAGATATGAGCAAGGATGGGTGGATGAATTGATCGAGAATCTGGACGAGTTGGTTCTACGGACTCAGCTTGCCAAACGAAATGAGGAAGTGGTTTCTCTGGCCTTCATCGGCAATGTGGTCGATGTGTGGGAGAGATTTGATGAAGAAAATATATTCATAGAACTCGGATCAGATCAGACCTCACTTCACAACCCTTGGGCTGGAGGATATTATCCTGTTGAACTTTCTTTTGAAGAGTCAAACCGGCTGATGGCTGATAATCCTGAAGTATTCAAAGAAAAAGTTCAGGAAACCCTGAGAAGACATGCCACCTCGATTAATAAACATACTGCTAAAGGAACCTACTTTTTCGATTATGGAAATGCCTTTCTGTTAGAAGCGTCCAGAGCAGGAGCTCAAGTAATGGCAGAAAATGGTATTGACTTCCGGTACCCATCGTATGTTCAGGATATTTTGGGACCTATGTGCTTTGACTATGGGTTTGGCCCTTTCCGATGGGTTTGTGCTTCCGGAAAAGCTGAGGATTTAAGGAAATCCGACCAGCTGGCTGCTCAAATCTTGAAGGAAATCATGCAGTATTCTCCCCCTTCCATTCAGCAGCAGATGCAGGACAATATCACATGGATTGAAGAGGCGGAAAAGAATCAACTGGTAGTTGGCTCCCAAGCCCGTATTCTTTATGCCGATGCAGAAGGCCGGGCAAAGATTGCCCAAGCATTTAATGATGCCATTGCGACAGGAATAATTTCAGCACCCATTGTACTAGGCAGAGATCATCATGACGTCAGCGGTACAGATTCACCTTTCCGCGAAACGAGCAATATCTACGATGGCAGTAAGTTCACCGCAGATATGGCTATACATAATGTAATCGGTGACAGTTTCAGGGGCGCTACCTGGGTTTCCATCCACAATGGAGGTGGTGTAGGATGGGGAGAAGTGATGAATGGTGGCTTCGGGATGGTATTGGACGGATCAGCAGATTCTGAAAGAAAGCTAAAAGCTATGCTTTTCTATGATGTAAATAACGGTGTAGCGCGAAGAGCCTGGGCGAGAAATTTTGGGTCTTTGGAAGCCATTCAGCGTGAAATGGATCGCAGTCCAGGATTAAAAGTAACCTTGCCAAACCTGGTGGATGAAGCTGTTTTTGAGCTGGTTAATCAATAGGATATATAGGTAATAGCTTTTCTGGATTTTTCTGAAATACGAAAGATAAAATGCTTTCCTAACCTGTATCTCCAGCAGTTTAAAGATCAGCTTTTAGCCGGACTCACAGACTTTCCTGCCCGAGACCAGCTGGGTGTTTGCCAAACTTCCAATTCCTTCAACTTGGTACCGCACTCCGATAATCGGATTTTCAGCATTTTCATATACCAAGCTCCCGTTGACAAAAAATTGGAGGCGGTCATATATACAACTTACCCCTGCTAAAACCCACTCGCTTGGATTACATCCAAACCCACTTAAAATTTCCGTTTGGCTACTTGCTCTGCACTAAAAGCCGTCAAAAACAAATCCGCTGCATATTCTGGTTTGGAAAGGGAGACGCTCAAGCCGTGCTCGATTTCATGTGATTGTGATTTGATTTTAAAGACCATATGGAATCTCGGACAAGCTCGATTTCATCAGGGATAAAGTGCAATATCCAGAAATGAATGCAATTGAACCAAAATGAACACCATTTGAACAAAGCACAAAAGCTTTTTTAGGTCAATTTGTAAGCATCGATTTAAAAAACAAATAACAACAAATGAAAAAGACCATAAAGCTTGTCTTACTTATGCTCAGCATATCTACTTCTGCTTTCTCCCAATCGGGCAATATGCTTGAAACGAAAGCAGAAAATTTTGATTTCCCTGAAGGGAAAGTTGACTTTCTAACTTATAAAGGGCGCAAAAGCATGAAAATCTCCAATTCTGGCCAAGTGATCATCAAAGACTTAAACTTTAAGGATGGCACAATTGAATTCGATGCAGAAACCATCCTTCCGGGCTTTGCCCAAGGGGTCTATTTTCATCGAAAAGATAACAATGAGCAAGAAATGGTCTATTTACGCGTCACGAAGATTGGCGATACGCTTGCAAATGAGGCCATTCAATATACGCCTTATTTTGATGGGGTGAACATGTGGGATATGTACCCGCAATATCAAGCTCCGGCTCCCCTAAAAAAGGAGGATTGGAACCATATCAAATTGGTAATTTCTGGCAAACAAATGAAAGTATTCGTGAACGATACCCCTGTATTGTACATTCCCAAACTGGAAGGACGTGAAACCGAAGGAAGTATCGCCTTCGAGGGAGCTTCTTACATTAGCAATATTGAAATAAAACCAGGTGAAACGGAGGGTCTTTCTCCATTGGAAGGAGCCGATTTAACGCAGCACGAATCGAATTATATACGCAATTGGGCTATGACAGCAAGCTCCCTTTTACCACAGGGGACAGAACCCACAACATTGTTAAGTGTCCCCAAAAATGACGCCTTCATAGAAAAGATCCAAGCGGAGCGTTACGGTTTAGTTAACCTCACCCGTCGTTTTGGCCGTAATGAGCAGAGAAAAATAGCTTGGCTTAAAACCACGATCACAGCCAAGGAACGCATAAAAACTAACTTACAACTGGGTTTTAGTGACGAAATCTGGGTTTATCTAAACGATCAAATCACCTATACGGATAAAAATATTTTTAGGCAGAACATGAAAAAATATCCTAATGGCCGAATTTCCGTGCAAAATGGGATAACGGAGCTTGAGCTAAAACAAGGAGTTAACGAATTGATGATCGGCATATCCAACGATTTTTATGGCTGGGGATTAATAGCACGTTTGGAAAATATGGAAGGCATTTCTGGCATTGAAGCTTATAGTGCTCCAAAGACGATGAATGTCGAAAATGCAGATCAATTTGTAGGTGAATATGTGCTGGAAGGCTACGATTCCTACAAACTTATGGTAGCTCAGAATGCCGGAGAACTAACCGTGCAGCTTCCCAACCAGCAGGAAATCATCCCCCTAAGCTATCTGGGCAATAATTCCTTTAATGTAGGGCTGGGCATTGTACTTGAATTTAGTCCAGATAGGAAAAAAGTGATGATCAAGGAAAATGGGTTCGAGAATGAATTTGTGAAGATAAATTAAGTCTTGGTCATAGATTTTCAACGCTCTTTTGGCCTAAATCATAAAACCCAACCAACAGCAGGAAGCCCAAAGCTTCATCTCCCGCTTACGGAAAAGGAATACGAAAACCCACTATCAAGCTATCAAAAGTATCAGTGGAGCATTTAAGCTTCTACAAACTGGTTAATCTCAGCTGTATTCTCAGAAATGGCACTTCTTAAGTGGTATTTCTGAGAATACACAGATTAGTCTTAACTGGGTAATAATCCAGATCTATCTTTCAACTATCAAAAAATCTCTTCCAAATCCAATTCAAAGCCAGGAATACCACTGGACTGAATTTTATCTCCTGAGGTAAATAGTTTCGAAGGTTGAAATTTACCTTCAACCAAAGTATAGATCAAAAGGGTGCATTCAGAAGGGTGAATCACCCAATATTCTTTCACACCGTATTCTTGATACAATTCGAATTTATTCTGAAGTTCCACCCGGCTATTTCCCGGAGAGAGAATCTCCACGATCAAATCCGGAGCACCCCAACAGCCCTTATCATCCAATTTGGAAAGGTCGCAAATCACAGAAATATCCGGCTGGACTACGGAATCTGTTTTGGCAAAATCAGGATCTTTGGAAAATCTCACATCAAAGGGGGCAGAATAGACTTTGCAAGCGTGATTTTTCAAATAACTGAAAATTTTATAAAAGACATTTCCTGAAACCTCCTGATGCCTCCGATCGGGAGCCGCTGCTTTTGCAAAGATTTTTCCTTTGATCAATTCTACTATTTCCTCATAATCCCATTTGAGATAATCGGCATAAGAATACCCTGCAAAGGAATCACTTGGCTCCTCAAAAGCATCTAGATTAACATTCTCTTTTTGCGGAATCCTATATTCTTTCATAGCCAGACAGATAGGATTTTGAATTGCATCTTTTGAATATACCTAAAAACGGAATACATTGTTTTTGTTATTTAAAGTATCAATCGGCACTTTTTAAGTTAGTGTAAAAAATCGAAAATCCATATGCTTCATCAAAACCCAAACCCAGCCAACTGGACAGGTAGAAAATCTGAAAAAATCGAATACTGGCATCAAGCGGCTATTTCCGTGAAAGACCTAAAGCTGGACACAAATCAAGAATCTCTAAAAGTGGGTATTCTTGGGTACGCAGGTGAAGAAGGCGTCAAAAGAAACCATGGCCGGACGGGGACAATACTGGCACCGAAATCCATCCGAAACATGATGGGAAGTTTGGCTTACCACTTGCCAGACACGGCAAAAATATTCGATTATGGAGATATTGCGACTATGGATGGAGATATGGAATCCAGCCATCAGCTTATTTCGCAAACCATACAACGGCTTTTAGAGACAAATCATTTTCCAGTAATGCTGGGCGGCGGACATGATTTGGCTTATGCTCATGCATCGGGTATCTATAATTATCTTAAGCCCAAAGGCCAAAAACTCGGAATTATCAATATGGACGCTCATTTTGATTTACGTCCCACAACGGATGGAAAAGGTCATTCAGGTTCCCCATTTCTCCAACTGGCCCAAGAAAATAAAGATGATTTCCATTACTTATGCCTGGGAGTACAGCGCTCCGTCAATCCCAAATCTCTTTTTAAGACTGCCGATGAGCTAAATGCAAAATGGATGGTAATGGAAGATTTCAGGATGAACAACTGGGAAGTGATCCAGGAGAAAATTCTCTGGTTCCTTGACTCCATGGACAAAATCTACCTCAGTGTGGACATGGATGGGTTTTCTTCAGCTTTTGCTCCTGGTGTGTCAGCTCCGTCTCCAATGGGTTTCAGACCGGAATTTGCTTTTAAAGTTTTTGAATTGATCAGCAAGAGCAAAAAGGTTATTTCTATGGATGTCGTCGAACTCAATCCTAATTTTGACCAAGACAACTGTACTGCCAGATTAGCGGCGAGATGTGCTGAATATGTAGTCAGGAAAGTTTTGGGAAATACCTAATCCCTG
This sequence comes from Algoriphagus resistens, assembly GCF_001442615.1. Taxonomy (GTDB): domain Bacteria; phylum Bacteroidota; class Bacteroidia; order Cytophagales; family Cyclobacteriaceae; genus Algoriphagus; species Algoriphagus resistens. The sequence continues at coordinate 63,877 of NZ_LMXN01000004.1, forward strand.
ACAAATCATTAAGCTTAAACACAGTCTATATGTGGATTTCAAAAAGTGGTTTAATAGCCCTTTTACTTGTCTCTATCTCAAATTTCAGTTGCCGTCAAAGCGAAGAAAAAGTGGGACTTCCCACTATTGAAATTTCTGATCAACACCTTGTGGATTTCGATGAGGCTATTTCGTCAATTGAATTCATTCCACTGAAAAATCAAATAGATTCCCCCGTAAATCTCAATTGCAGTGTTTGGGATCTAAAAGTCACGGAAGAATATTTTGTCTATTCTACTATTTGCAATCCAGAAGCCAAAATCCATCTTTTTGATCTAAATGGAGATTACCTCAAAACGTTTGACAAAACTGGAGATGGTCCAGAAGAATATCAGGTTTTACAAGGAATGGATTTGGATAAAGACACACTCAATATTAGTGTCGGCGGGGGAATAATCAAGCAATACAATTTTCCGGATTTCGAATTTATTGGAACAGTCACCTTAAATGAAAATGCTGTTTTCATCCCTAACTTCACCAAGCTTTCCAAAAACAAGTGGCTGACCTCCCCCATGTTTGATGGGAATCTGGATGAAAATGGAAAGTATGGCATCTTTAAGATTCAGGACAGCTACTCAGGAGAAATTACTGAACTGCCCCTCACTGCCACACCTTTAACTGCTGAAATGAGTGAGGGGGAATTTTCAAGGATAAAAGAAAATTCTTTCCTACTAAACTATGCTTTCTCCGACACTATATACCTTTTCGAAAATGAAAAGACCACACCTTTCGTCAGCTTGGATTTTGGAGAAAGAAAGCCAAGTCCTGAGGATCTGAAAATGGGTGCAGATAGATTTGAGACTACTGTCACCAATCAGACCTTCGTGATCAACATTGGCCAAATCTGGCATACCGAAAACACCTCCCGGCTTAAAACCTTTGCCCTGGCCAAAAACCCAAGCATGGATTTGTCCAATATGCGCACATTTCCTGTACATGAAGTTTTTATAGATCATGAAACAAATAAGGCAATTGCATTTCCCTCTATTCCCGGCTGGTCCAATGGAAAAGGATTTGCAAAGGACGGTTACTTCTATGATATCCTAAGGACTGATGATTGGATCTATGCATTGGAAAAAGGTCTATTTGGAAAATATGGTGAGGAGCTGGAAAATATGATTGAAGAACTAAGAGATTTCGAAGATCCTATTTTGATCAAATATCAAGTAAAAATAAATGACTAAGGAATGAATTTCTAATTACCGGCAAGGAATGGAAAGACAAATCTAGCTAACCATACGAAGTAATTGACCTTAGCTAATTATCTCTATTAAAATCTGAATACTTTAAACCTATAACCATGAAAAAACCTATTATCACTTTACTCTCCATTGCTATCTGTTGCACAGTAGGAGCACAGGACATAAAACCTAAAGGAACAGTTGAGTATGTTTCCGAAGAACTTTCCGGCATCATTAAAAAGAATGCGGAAGTAGAAGTGATCGCTGAAGGATTCGAATTTACGGAAGGCCCTGTTTGGATAGCCAAAGAAAAGATGCTTCTGCTATCAGATGTACCCGCCAATACGATCTATAAATGGACTGAGAAAGGTGGTAAAGAAGTATTCTTAACACCTGGAGGTTACACAGACGATGAAGAGCGTGGAGGATTCATGGGAGCAAATGGACTACTCCTTTCCCCGGATGGGAAGCTTTTGATTTGCCAGCATGGAGACAGACGAATCGCGGCAATGGACGCTCCCCTCTTGGATCCAAAACCTAATTATAGCACAGTGGCGGCGGTATATGATGGTAAAAAACTAAACAGCCCAAATGATCTGATTTTATCCAAAACCGGAAATCTATACTTCACCGATCCGTCCTATGGTCTGGAAGCAGGGGCAAATGACCCCGGGAAAGAAATAGGTTTTCAAGGTGTTTATAAAATGAGTCCAACCGGTGAAGTGATGCTACTGCTCGACTCTATCGATCAGCCAAATGGCCTTGCTATGATGCCTGATGGGAAGACTATGATTGTTTCAAATTCTGACGCCGTAAAAAAGCAGTGGTATGCTTATGATATCGCTGAAGATGGCTCTATAGTCAGTGGAAGGATATTCTATGACGCCAGTAATGCGCAGGAAAACGGATTATGTGACGGATTAAAAATTGATAAAAAAGGAAATATATTCGCCTCAGGCCCAGGTGGTATTTGGATATTCAACAAAACCGGAAAGGTACTTGGAAAGATCAAGATTGAAGGTACCACAGCTGCTAACTGTGCGCTCAGTAGCGATGAAAAAACCCTTTATGTAACGGCAGAAAAATACCTGCTTCGAATAAAAATGAGGTAAAACCCGCAAATCAGACCTATTAAAAAACCCTCTGTAAACCGTTGTTTCACAGAGGGGTTTTTCTACCTCCTCACCGAGGCATATCCCTAATAATTCGGGTCAAGGTCATTTCGCCACGCTCATTTTTCACCACTAGCACATTTTCGTTTACAAGTTCACCATTATACTCTATGGTCATTTGGCTGAATGAAATCCCATAGGAGAATTTTTCACCTTCCACTTTATAAAGTGAATTCTATTTCGGCACTGCCGTTGGGGTAGCCCCCTTCCGCTTGCTATCAATAGGATTACTGCACTAAAGTGACGAAGGCTGACAATACTACTAAAGCCAATACATACTTCATAATTATTGGGTTAAGTCGTAATAGGACATTCATAAAATCTTACACCGACAACCCAGAATCAGGTCAGCTTCGATGCGCAAGTTGGTTTCTGAAGTGGAAAACCACTTATCGCTGATCATCATCGCCCATGATATCATACCCTCGCCATTTGAATTCTTTAGCCAACCCAGAAGCTGCCGGCCAAGCAATTTGATGCTGCGGGCTGGCCACCCATTTTCTTCGGTTCTCTTCTGTATCAAATGAAATCTGGATCTGATAATTGAATGTAGTAGGTTCAGCTTCTATACCTTTAGCTACTTCCTCTGGAAAAAGGCGAAGTAATTTAGAGCCAAGATACCCCTGCTGAACGGCCATTGCCGGGACATAAATTGAATGGTACATTTTCTCAAAAGCCGCTGTATTTTCCTGCGATACCACAAAATCCATTTGCAATGCCATGGCTTTAGGCTCAGTCAGTACCTTTTGGAAATCCGAATTCTTATCTGCAGAAGCAGACACACCAATAACCAACAATTCAAGATCCCCGTCTCCGCTATTTTCCAAGGAAATAGTTTCTCCTACCAGCCCAAAAAATGCATCATCAGCTTCCAAAGGCTTGCTTGTCCCCTGGACAGTTAAGGTTCCTGTACCTTTCAGGACGTAATAAACTTCTTCGGCCCCTTCCAATTGACGAGCTTCCATCGATTTCCCGCTAGGGATGAGCAAATGATCTACCTTATTCCAACTTGTACTAAAGACCTCCGGACCAAATGCCCTGCGGGCCAGCACACCACTTCCTGAATAGGGATGATTCTCCTCACGAAGCTTATCTTTTGCAAACTGATAAGACAGGAAAACGGGGACTTGATCCAGCTCTGCGCCCTCACGGGTATCTCCGAGATCAAATGCATCTCCCTGCGCTTTTCTCTCCGAAACGGCATAGTTTAACCAACGTAACGGTTTATCACTTGCATTGTATATAGCATGGGAATCACCTAGTTTGCAAGGCACCGCCACAGGAGCTTTTAGTGTGGAAGTATGCCCATTGACAGTAAACTCCGCTTCCCCATCGAGAAGAATATACATCTCTTCGATTGAATGATGAAAATGGTGACCTATACCGGACCTGGCCTGTATCACTCCAGAATGTAGGTACAGAAAATTGGTGGAAAGATCATTGCGTCCTACCAATTGGGTAAAACCCATTTTACCGGCTCCTGCATGCACAGCAGACAGTTCCCTATACTTTTCAGGGTCATTATGGACTATCAGTTCACGGTTAGCCGGTTGTTGTGCCCATCCAGTGAGGGTCACTAATGAAATAACTAAGGTTAAAATACTTTTCATTTTATTTTAGGTTTAAGAGGTTGATTTGTGAAACAGTGCCATGTAGGCTCATTATCTGTTCATATTATTCTTCTGGGAGGGAAAAAACCACATAGCCTTTGGGCAAAGCACCAGGTCTTTTTGAGAAATCGTAACTCGTAGGATCAAATCCATTGGAAGCATTTATCACCAAATACTGCTTCCCATTTACCGCATACATACCCGGCTGTCCCGTTGATTCGCTATCCAGGGTAGTTTCCCAGAGGATTTTTCCATCATCTGCATCGAATGCATAAACAATCCCTCCCTTACCGGTGGCAAACACAAGGCCTGTAGAAGTGATCACCATTCCTTTTCTAATCGTTCCGCTAGGAGCACCGGTCGTCTTATCTCCTTTAGAAAAAGCAGAATCCAAACCTATAGGCTGCTGCCATTTGATAGTCCCCTGATTGAGGTCATAAGCAAATATAGAAGCCCAAGGAGGAGCAGTTAAGGCTTGCCACTCCGTTCCATATGCAGTAGTGAATCGGTCTGCCGGATGCGCGACACCTTCGGGGTAGTTCTCCATTGGCACGCCACGGGTGGTGTCCTCAGGGATTTTTATTCCTCCGGAAGCTACTACAGGACCTGTAATTTCAGATGCTTCTGTAGTATTCATCCTTCCTCTAAAGCGGTTAGGAGTCCCTCCCAGGTAACGGTACAGCGCTAAAAGGGTAGCTTCCTCTATATGAACAAATGCCGGCATTCTTCCTCTTCCCTCTGACAACAAAGTCTTAAATTCATCATAGGAATACCGCGAACCGACATTGATCAGCGAAGGCCCTGCCCCACTTCCTTTCATACCTTCTCCGTGGCAAGTCTGACACGACCCACCATAGAGTGTGCTTACTTTTTTCTTTTCATCATCAGAAAGAACCGGTTCTACCGGAACTACTTTTGAAAGTTTGTAAATCGAGGCATAATCCTGAGCCATGATGTACATTATACCCTTTTGAGGATCTGCGCCCGTGTTTCCATAACTTGCACCACCTAATGCGCCCGGCATAGTGATTGTTTCATACTTGTCAGAGGGAGGAATATACAATCCTGATTTAGCAGTATCCAACCGCTGATACCACTCTTGTTTTACCTCCTCAGAGAAATAAGGGTTTAGTGTTTCTTTGGTTACTGCATGCCTTGTAAAATCAGGCATTACCGCTGGTATAGGCTGGGTAACCCAGGCATTTTCTCCAGGCATGTCGCTCGCTGGAAATGGTCGCTCTTCTATAGGAAAAACAGGCTCTCCAGTTGCACGGTCAAATACAAAAACAAAACCGTGCTTGGTCGCTACTGCTACCACATCCATCTTTTCACCTTCCTTATTTATTGTCAACAATTGCGGGGCAGAAGCTAGATCATAATCCCAAAGGTCATGATGAACAGTTTGATAGTGCCAGATACGTTTTCCTGTTTTGGCATCTAATGCCACCAGAGAATTCCCAAATAACCCGGCACCTTCACGATCTGCCCCATAGTAATCATAAGTAGGAGATCCTATGGGCAAAAAGACAATTCCCCGTTGTTCATCAACGGTCATTTCACTCCATACATTGACTCCTCCCACGTACTTGTATGCATCCTTCGGCCAGGTGTCATAGCCAAACTCCCCAGGCTGGGGAATGGTATGAAAGGTCCATTCCAGCTTACCGGTCACTACATTAAATGCCCTCACATAACCTGGTGGTGAGAAAAAACTCTCCCCTGGCGCAGAACCCAAAATCAACAAATCACCATAAATAACACCGGGCATCATGGATTGCATTCTGCGTATAGAAGTAGGATCACGATCCAAACCCATACGCAAATCAACGTATCCCCCATTTCCAAAATCCGTTATACTTTGACCAGTGAGCGCATCGATTGCCTGCAGGGAATTATTCAGGGTAAATACCAGTCTTTTATCTTTCTTGTCTTCACTTTCCCAATAGTTTATCCCCCGTCGGGAAACGCCCCGCAAATCAGTATGTATCCACAATTCCTTGCCTGTAACAGCGTTTAACGCAATCAATGAATAATTTTTACCATAGACGAACATCATTGTATCTACGATAATCGGACTGAAGCTATAAAACCCATCGTCTTCAATGGGGTAATTCCAAGCTATTTCCAATTGGCTTACATTATCTTTAGTGATCTGCGAGGAATTGAAATACTTAGACTGATCAGGGCTGCCACCATAATGTGACCAACTGGTATGATCTTTTGCCCGATCTTGCTTGCAGGCGCTGCTGAATATCAGTAGCAACAAAAAATAAAAGCTTCTGGAGATAATTTTGGGCTTTTGTCTTTCCATTTATTTAATAAAAATTATTTTGACAAACATTGATTTAACAATATAATTTTCGTTTAATACAAATCAAACATTGATTATATAATGTACGGACGAAACTTGACCGCCGGAAGACCAAAGCCTTTTTACCTCTGAGGGAATAATATCGAAAATGGATTAATCATACAAATGATAGCTTTTGATCTATTCCTGGCATTTTTCGGCATGCCCTAGCTAGCTCTCTCTGCAAATCAAAAAACAACCCTCACGACATTTTTCGGATTGATTGAACATTGGGTAAAGAAAAAGTCAATAAGCCCAAGCTCTATTCCGCCATCTTTATCAAAAAATATGAAACCTAAAACCTTCCGTCCTAAGGAAGGTTAAGCGCCTCCCACAAAATCTCTACAGGATGCTTGGCTTTTCTGCCCGTACCATCTGCAATCTGATGTCTACAGGACGTTCCAGGAGCTGCTATGATCGTTTCCTCATCCGCTTTTCGAACAGCTGGAAATAACACCAACTCTCCCACTTGTTGGGAAACTCCATAATGTTCAGCCTCATAGCCAAAGCTACCAGCCATCCCACAGCATCCACTTGGAATAGTCTCTACTGAATAATTCACCGGCAAAGACAAGAGTTTTTGCGTCCATGTCATGGAAGAAAGTGCCTTTTGATGACAGTGACCGTGAAGTTTTATCTTTTGGGTTTTGGTGGTAAATGCATCGGATTTGATATTTCCAACCGCGATTTCCTGAGCCAAAAACTCATCAATCAGCTTCACATGAAATTTCAGTTTCTTGGCCGTTTCCACTAATCCAGATTCAACTATCCTTGGATATTCATCCCGGAAACTCAAGATGGCAGAAGGTTCCAGCCCGATCAACGGTGTATTTCCATTGATGAATTTCCCAAAAATCCTCACGTTAGCTTCCGCATGTTTCTTGGCTTTTGGAAGCAATCCCTTTGATAGAGCGGAGCGTCCGCTTTCCTCATGATCTACGATTTTCACTTCGTACCCCAATTGCTTAAGCAGTGAAATTGCTTTAATTCCGATTTCAGTATCGTTGTAATTGGTAAACTCATCCACAAAAAAATAAATAGACTTGATCACCTTTGCCGCTCCGGGAAGGGAAGTATAATTTCTTTTATACCACTTACGAAGGCTGACTTTACTGATTTCTGGAAGGTTTCTCTGAGGAGCTACGCCCAAAACTGATTTCATCATTCCACCTGTAAACCTGTTGCTAAGCATAAAATTCGCCAAGCCACCGGTTTTAGAGCCCAACTCATTCAGTTCATTGATATAGGCAAAAGCCCTTGATCGGAGGGGTATTCCATTTGTCTTTTGATACTGGTACAGGAATTCAGCTTTCATGCTCGCCATATCCACGTTGGATGGACATTCAGCTGTACAGCCCTTGCAGGAAAGACACAGATCCATGGCTTCTTTGATCTCAGGATGGTTGAAGGCATTTTCCTTTTTGTCCATGGTAAGAAATTCCCGAAGTGTATTCGCGCGGCCTCGGGTTGTATCCTTTTCATTCCGTGTGGCCATGAAACTCGGACACATCGTTCCTCCTGACTCAGGCAACTTCCTACAATCACCCGAACCGTTACACTTTTCGGCCAAACGAAGTATACCGCCTACATGGGAAAAATCCATCATCGTCTGATGCGTCGGGGTCTCCATGTCTGGCTCGTAGCGAAGGAATTTATTCATCGGCGCAGCATCCACTATTTTCCCCGGATTGAAAACATTATGTGGATCCCACGTGGATTTTATCCTACGGAAAAGCTCATAATTCTTCTCTCCCACCATCATTGGAATGAAGGCTGCGCGAACCCTACCATCACCATGTTCTCCTGAAAGGGATCCTTGGTATTTCTTCACCAACTCAGCAGAGGCTTTGGAAATCTGGTAGAACTCCTCCACATCTTTAGACTTTTTCAAATCCAAAATCGGACGCAAATGGATTTCACCCGCACCTGCATGGGCATAATGGACAGGCTTTTGGTTAAAGCCCAACATCATCTCATCAACCTCATCTATGTAATCGGCCAGGTCTTCTATATCCACTGCCGTATCTTCTATACAGGCCACGGCTTTGGGGTCTCCTGGAATATTGGCCAAAAGACCCAATCCAGCTGAACGCAAGGCCCAAGCTGCGGAAACCATTGCTGGTTCAATGACCGGATAAGCATAACCCAAACCGGATTTTTTTAGGTCATAAACTAGAGCTTCCCCCTTTGCCATGGCTTCTTCCAAGGTTTTTCCACGAAACTCGACCATCAGCAAAGCCTCTGGATCTCCTTCCACAAAATACCGGTTCTTGGAATATTCTATACTCTCTTTGGTACAGTCCAAGATGATCTTATCCATCAGCTCCACGGCAGTAGCTGGGTGTTTCATGGCAGTTTGGGAAGCAACCATACTCTGATGAATGCTTTCAAAATGTGCAGCAACCACGATTTCAATAGGATCGGGAAGCAGATCAAGACTGAGTGTAATCTCTGTAGTGAATGCCAGGGTTCCTTCTGAACCCGTCAGCAGTTTGCCAAAATTGAATTTTTGATCTCCCTCAAAAACCTCAGAGGGCAGCAGTTCGTCAACTGCATATCCTGTATTCCTCCGGGTAATGGATTTTTTCGGGAATTGGGCATGAATCTCCTTTCTGGCATCTTCCTGCGAAAGCTCATCCCAGATATGCCGGTAAATCTTCCCTTCTAAAGTTTCTAGTTTGCATTTACCCTCAAATCCCTTCTTGTCTAAATCTTCGAAATAAACAGTATTCCCATCGCTCAGGATAGTTTTCAGCTTCATGACTTTGTCACGCGTATTCCCATACACAATCGAAGTTGTGCCACAGGAGTTATTTCCCACCATCCCTCCGATCATCGCACGATTCGCTGTGGAAGTAATTGGGCTAAAGAAAAGGCCATGTGGCTTCAGATAGCGGTTGAGCTCGTCACGTACCACTCCCGGCTGGACCCGGATCCACTTTTCTTCCTTATTGAATTCCAGGATTTTGGTAAAATTCCTAGCCACATCCACCACGATACCATTTCCTACGCACTGCCCGGCAAGCGAAGTACCCGCAGTCCGAGGAATCAAGGACGTTCCGTTTTTCGAAGCGAAAAGTATAAGCTTCTGGATATCTGATTCAGATTTTGGAAAGGCTACAGCCAATGGCATTTCACGGTAAACAGAGGCGTCAGTAGCATAAAGCGTCTTGGTTAGCGTATCAAAATGCAAGGTTCCTTCCAGCTGGGCAGAAAGTTCCTGTAGCAAAGGCAAGAGGTTAAGTAGGCTTGAACTCATGCTCAAAAATAAGTCTATGTGATGGATTTAAGGAAAGTCGCGCAAAAGAAATTTATAATTTGTCAAAATTGTGCTAGACAAAACTTTTAAATCACCATCATTGACCAAAAAAACACATAATTCTGGATTGCATAAAAGCTGAACTTCCAAGACACAAGGAAAATCCCTTCAAACCACTTTTCTTTGCCACTTCAGATTTCGATTAGCCTATGTTTTTCTACCTCTCCCAATTCCTGAGCTTTCTTGCAATGCCGTTGACGGTCATCTCACTTTTATGGGTATTTGGATTGCTCTATATCAAGAAAAAATGGGGCAAAAGATGTCTCTGGATCGGACTGATACTTCTCTGGTTTTTTTCTAACAAGTTTATTGTCAATCAAGCAATGCTTGCCTGGGAACCTGATTTCAAAGATTTTAATAAAATTGAAACTCGTAAATACGGGATTGTGCTTACAGGGGTGACTAACCTCAGCAAAACCGCTTATGACCGCACCTTTTTCAATAAAGGTGCGGATCGCATCACCCATGCACTTCAACTATATCGTGAAGGTAAGATAAAGAAAATCCTTATCACGGGAGGACAAGGTCTTAATCCGGTAAATCCCCAGTCCGAAGCTGAAATTTTACAGCGCTTCCTACTGATGACTGGAGTTCCTCCCGAAGACGTTATGATTGAAGACCAATCCAAAAACACACGTGAAAATGCCCTTTTTACCAAAGAATTTTTAAAAGAAAAAGGGATAGATGTAAATCAGGAATTTATTTTGATCACTTCAGCCTTTCATATGAAAAGAGCACAAGCTTGCTTCGACAAGGTTGGCTTAGTAACAGAAACTTTCCCCACAGATTACTATAGCAATGATACCAAATACGATATTCCTACGCTGCTTTTCCCAGACCCGTATTCCATCTTTATCTGGCACATAGTGTCAAAAGAGTTGATCGGGATTTTGGTGTATGGGCTAGTAGGTTATATTTGAGGTTAGAAACTTCAATTTACTTACTATGAAATTTGGCCGAACAGATCATCCTGAGAATATCGACTTCACACTACCGCCTGATCATCCTGATACGGCTGAGACACTTAAAAAATACAAAAGTGAGGATTCCTTTGAAGTGTACGTCGGCTGCGCCAAATGGAACAAATCAGATCTCAAGGGCTTCTATCCGAGAGGCACCAAAGATGAACTGACCTATTATTCCAGACAGTTTAATTCAATTGAGCTAAATGCGACTTTTTATAATTCCCCTGACAAAAACCAGGTCGTGCAGTGGAAAGAGAAAACTCCTGCTGACTTCAAGTTTTTTCCAAAAATCCCCCAGTCTGTAAGCCATTATCGTAGGCTTAATGATGTCAAGAATCTGACTGATGAATTTGCTGATTCTGTCAGCATGTTTGAAGAAAAGCTCGGGATGGTTTTTTTGCAAATGATTGACAATTTCAAACCTAAATTTATAGATCGGGTAGAAAGTTTTGTGAAAGACTTTCCCCAAGGAGTTCCACTCGCAATCGAGGTTAGAAATGAAGAATGGTTCCAGGGAGAAGTCTTTGATGTATACTATGAAATACTAAAGAAAAACGATATTTCGAATATCATCGTGGATGCGGCCGCACGTAGGGATATGCTTCATATGCGTCTTTCCAATGATGCCGCTTTCGTACGATACGTGGGTGCCAATCACCCAAGTGATTACACACGACTTGAAGACTGGATAAAGAGAGTCAAACAATGGAGATCCCAAGGGCTTCAAAAACTCTATTTTTTCATTCATCAGAATGTGGAAAAGGAATCGCCTCTACTTGCAGAACATTTCATCAAATTACTGAACAAGGAACTTGATCTTTCGCTGAAAATCCCCAATTCCCCCGACAATCCTCTTGGATTTTAACATGCGATTTTAATTATTATTGATTTGAAGATTATGACCTACGTTACGTCACACAGTTTACGTCATGTACTTTGCGTAATTCTGAATCAGTAAAATAATAAAAGAGCCTTCCAATCCATTTGAAATCAATACTTATCAAGGAAAAGACTGTTTTTGTGATCGGGAAAAAGATCTAAAAACACTCATTACCCTCTGATTCTATCCCTTATATCACACCAAAAGTGTAGAAGCGATACTGTCCCGCAATCCAGAATCTACTTTCACTTCCTCAGCAAATTCCTCCCATCTCTTTACCGCTGAGACCACAGCCTTTATCTTTTCTTCAGGCTTTTTAATATTCATCTTACGAGCAACTTCTAAAAAATCAGAATTTTGTATTCCTTTTCTTTTTCCATTGACCATTAAAGACTGCGCACTCACCCATATACTTCCCGGCCGATATGCATGGCAAATATCGTAGGCCTGCGAAAGCTTCCATTTGCCGTCTTTATCCATTAGAAAAGCAAAATTCTTCGTGTGATCATCACAGTTTCTAGCCAAAACATTGAATACCATACGCGTGAACATCTGCTCTGCTTCCGGATACGATAGACGAAGCATCCGCATCGTCTCAAACACCTGTTCGTAGCTGAATTGCCCCACCTGATTGAAATCAAAGTGTCTTAATCCGCACAGGCTTTGCATGTGGATCTTTTCACCATCTTCATGTCTATCAAATCGCCGGGTCATAAAGTGCGCCCTGCCATTTTCTTCCAACAACCGGCATTCATTCATTTCTATTCCTGCCTCCAACGCCATCAGATAATAGGCCATTTCCACTTTCCCATATCCCAGAGTAGTGCCGAATTGAGAATCATGAACTCCATCAAACTTTATAATCCAATATGAGAATCCAGGAGGGGCTTTCTCCTGTCCACTTTTGACTTTCCCTGTATTAGGGTTGTATGCTATTACGGCTTTGGCACGAGCTCCACCAGCGGAAGTACCGATTTTAAGAATATCAGACAATGCAGACTGTTCTTCCCCAGTTAGATTTGACTGAAAATCTGCTCTGGAATTGAGAATTTTGTCAGCAATATTGACCAAGCTGCCTATTTCAATCGAACTGGGTTTGCTGGTTTCATCCCGAAGGGATGGCATGATTTCCAAAGCTCCAACTCCACGTTTTCCTATGAAACAGAGTTGTTCTACAGGATTTAAACTCTCGGCCATTCTGCCATTTTGGACCAACCAAGCATTGATCAGCTGATTTCCATATTTATCCGGCAACATGTCCGCTAGCAAACCCGGAAGTCCCTTGAATGTATCAAAAGCGTCGCCCCTGGATTTTCGCAAGTCAGGAAATCTATAGATCCTTCCTCCCTGGCTCAAGGGCATTTTTGCCGGAGAAATATCCAGCCCTGATTTAAGGAAATCCTGATCGAACTCAAAACTTCCCAATTGCTCTGATTCATCCCAAAGCACAGCCCCGGCAAGCTTATCCCAAATCCAGATTTCAGCCGCAACTACCATTCTGATGGAGGATTTTCCGCAGCCATATCCGAGTTACGAACCCGCTGCCTTTCATGTTTCTTTTGAAGCTTAATATAATCCATCGGACTAATGGTCTTCTTTACCTCAAAAGCGTCAAGCCATTCTAGCTTATCCAACACCCGCAGCACCTGTATTAAGGTAATTAGATTGACTTTTTCTCCACGCTCCAGAAGGCTCAATGTGGATCTGCTGATTCCTGCCGCAATAGCCAGCTGCTCCTGAGACTTATTTTGCTCCACGCGATGATGCTTCACAAAATGTCCAAGCTTATTGAGAATTGCGCTATCGCTCAACTGATTGTAGTCCATGACTTAAATATCATTTATTATCTACAAATATACCCATTAATGAACGAATTATCATACGTTAAACATTCTTTTTAATAAATAAAAAGCAACATTTAGTGAATTATAAATAATTCATTATACCTGGAAATATAATTTAATGAATGATATCTCATTCAAATGAGATGAACTAAATATAAAAATAGCTCCTACTCCATTTCCATTCACATTTCCAGCCTTTATGCTCAAGTAAAATTGGATGATAGGCCAAAGCCGCCTTTGAAGTAGGTGCATTAAAAAATCTCTGATCATCTGTAAGGATGGCCTTTTTGTCCCTGCTTCTTTCTTTGAAAATCAAATCCATTACAGCTGAAGGGGTTTCTGCTGAATAAGAACTATCAGATCTCAGCAGTTTATTCTTCAAACTCCAATCGATCTGATAATTTTCTGTTTTAGCAACTGGAGCTGAAATACCAGGTTTTTTACTTTGCTCTTGAACAAAACCCAAAAACGCTCTCAATAATGCCAAACCGGGATTTTTAAGCTGGCTAGGACGAAAATCCACCACATCAATACTGCTGATAACGTGCATTTTCTTCCTGGCTCGTGTGATAGCCACATTCAGCCGATTCTCAGCTCCGCTTTTTCCAAGCAAACCAAAATTTGTTACCAATTTCCCTTCAGGATTAGGAGCATAACCCAGTGACAAAATCACTTGATCAAACTCATCACCTTGCACATTTTCGATATTACGAACTTTGATCTTAGCATCCTGAAGCCCGGTTTTCCAAAGTTTTTCACGAATCAACTCCATCTGAAAGTAATTTCCAGTCACGATCCCAATACTATCCTCAGGGCAAGCTTCACAAATAGATCCGACTTTCAAAACAACTGCATCAACCTCAGTTTTATTTACCTGATTTGCCCATATCCCCTCTACCTTCTCCCAGGTAAAAGCAGGATTTCCTGCCATAGCAGTGGCATAATCGGGCAAAGTTTCCAAGTGGTTTTCATAGAAGTGTCTATTTGAAAAATGAATCAAAGCCGGATCAGCTGAGCGGTAATGTCCTTTCAATTGATTTTTTTCAAAGAAATTTCCAGTCATTTCCAACAGCGATTCAGCTTCATATTCCAGTCCTTCTTCATCGGATTCCCATCTCACCTGATAGAAATCTGACGGTCTTAGCTGTTTGGAATCCCCCGCCACCACTACCTGCATACCACGAAGCATAGCGGGTAATCCCCGCTCTATCTGACATTGTGAGGCTTCATCGAAAACCACCAGGTCAAAATCCTGATCAAGCGGGAACAAAGCCGAAACAGTCTCCGGGCTGGCAAACCAACAGGGAAGCAGGCGAAAAACCTCTTCACCAAATTCCTCCACCAACTTGCGGATCGGCCAGCGCTGTCTTTTTTTACTCACCTGATGAAACAGATCCCGATAAGTCAGTCGATTTCCCAAACGGTTAAATTCCAGCTCACTTGTGACCTGCTCCTGAAGTCTCAGCAAAGCCATATGTTTGGAAATCTTTCGCTTTTCCAGAATCGCTGTTTTCAATTCCTTCAATTCATGCTGCATTTTCAGGCTACCGGCTTCTGCCAGGACGGGGTTCATGGCTTCCAGATTAGCAATGTGCGCCAAATACCAAGAATTCCAAAAAACCGAAATCTGATCATCCAAAGGCGATAGCGAAAAATCAGATTCCAGTTTCCCGAAAAGAGCACTGGAAGACGGATCCAGATATTCTAAAAACCTGTCAAAGGCAACCAATTCAGAAAAAGTCCGGTTCAGTTGAAAATCAGAACCACCTGCGCGAAAACCATTTTCGAGAATCTCCAGAATCTGGGCATCACTCAGATAAGCTTTCCAGTTAGTTAATCGGGAAATAAGCTCGTTAGAAAACTCGTTTAGCTCATTGAGTTGATTTTTGAGGCCTCCTAAGTTCCAATTGGCAATTGAATGGATATCCTGCTCGTTTTCCCATCGTAAAACCCAATCCAAAACGGGATTCATGATAGCTAGCTGACTTTCAAAAGTTTCAACCGAAAGCCCCGTAAACTCCAATCCCTCAAGACTTGGAAGCTCGATAAGTTCCTTGTTCAACACCTTTAAAACCTCCACTTCAGACCGGATATCAGCAATAGAATTGGCATTAAACGTCAGATCCGCCTTATTAAGTATTTCAAAAGTCAATGGAAAATTACTTTTACTCAGATTTACCTGAATTTTGCCTAACCAAGAATTCGCTTTGACGTGCAATAAATCCAACTCAATTTCCAGTTTGGAGAGATTTTCCGAACTAGTACTAATTTTAAATGACTGCTTCCCAAGCTTTCCGATGGCGGTTAAAAGCCACTTCTGGACTTTGGTAAGACTGGAAAAAAAGTTTGAATCAAAAACAGCCGAAATTGCCAAATCTTGCCTTTCCAATTGATTCAAAGAAGATGTTATATCCTCTAGCTCATCCCTGAAGCCCTGCTTGGTCAGAACCAACTGGGCCAACATTTCAAAGTTTTCAGCTTTTGAACGTGTTCTAAACTCTGAAACTTCCTTTAAAGCCTGTGAAATTCTTGGAAAAACCGTTGGTTCGAAATGTGCAAAGGAAACACGACTTTCCCAAAAAGTCGATTTAAACTGAGACTGGTAAGCATGGAAAACTTTAAAATCACTTTCAAAAGCCAGGGCTTTCTGATAATCTAGCTTTATAAATTCCGAATGCTCAAAAAAAGGCTTCTTCAAATCCGCATTTAGGTACATTGCTTTAATGGGAACACCTGCTTCTTCAGCATCAAAAAGTGCAGTTCGAAATCCCTCAAATTTTTCGGAAAGCCTGGAGATTGTCTTTGAATATTGAGAGATTTCCCTTTCCAATTGAATGGAATCAACTCCTCTGTTAAGCTTTTGATAAGCTTCTATGGACTCTACCTGAGCTTTGATCTTTTGAAAGAGAACTTTTTGATCTGTACGAAAATCATGTACCAGCCCCAGAAAATCCCCAAAGCCAGCAGTTGATAAGCGCTCAAAAACCACATCCAATGCCGCACGCTTTTGAGAAACTACCAACACTTTTTTACCCCTTGAGCAATAGTCCGAAACCAGATTCGCAATCAGTTGAGATTTTCCTGTACCCGGAGGGCCTTCGACAACGAGGCTTTTTCCTTGCCGGACTTTCAACAGGATATTTTCTTGGGAAGCGTCCAATGGGAAAACAGGAAAAAGCTGCTCTTCTCTGGGAATTGGCAGGTTTTCGCAGCTCCCAAAGTGTCGGCTAAATAGTTCTTCTAAGCCCAAACTCCCAAATCTCTTTTCCATATTTTCGTAATCGGAATACAGAAAACTACCTTTTTGAGCAAATAAACCTAATAATGCATAACTTCTTAATGTCAATTTTCCATCCTGGAATAGATTGGAATCTACGCTCAGCTGAGAAACCGGAAATTGAGTGAGTTGATCTTCGAACAGCGATGAACTTAGCTGAATTGAAAAATTATCATTAAGAAGCTTTAAAAGCCCAGTTCTGAATTCAGTCGCATCCGCAGCCAATTCCTGCAAAGCCTGGTTCAAAACATCCGTATTTTGGTTTTTGCCATAGGCATGGCTATACGCTAATAGAAAAGCGGGATTCCATTGCCATTCATCGGTCTTAGTGAGCAACCATTGTCCATCCTCCACTTTCATTTTTACCCCCAAAAGCAGTAATGGCGCTCTTGTAACCTGTCCATTGATTAACTTGCCTTCTACAAATGGCCATCCTAAAAACAAAGCCTGCTCACCCGTTTCTTCATTGATAAGTTGCTCACGGAAGGAAAGTCGGGAAAATATCTTCGAAAAGGTGTTGACATCAGCAATCCGGGGGTCTGATTCTGGAATCAAGAAAATTGACTTCTTGGAAAAAAGGGCCTTCCTGATGATTTCAAAACTGTTTTCACCATTTAAAAAATCTAGTTCTTTCAGATCCACCACACCAAAACCTTCGGACTTTGGCAAATAAAGTGACCTGTTTTTGGAAGAAAGGTCAACCAATCGATTTCGGTAAGTCTGAAAGATTGATTCAGGCATTTAGTGAAAAGGTGAGTCTTTTTCCTTTGCCATTTGATTATAGACGATATGATCCAACCTACCAGGCATCCATTTATTCAAAAAAACCAAAAGCTTACCCTGAGTTGTCAAAACCAGATCACGCTTCCTCTTCAGAGTAGCAGACAAAATCTCCTCAGCCACCTCGTCAGAACTCATCATCTTTGATTCATCCCGAGGCGATTCTCCCTGCGAAGATCCATGCGCAGTAAGGGCATTCTTGCGGATATTTGAGGCAGTAAATCCCGGGCATGCCACCAACACATGCACCCCTTTCTTCATCACTTCAGTCCTTAGTGATTCAAAGAAACCATTCATGGCATATTTGCTGGCTGTGTAGGCAGTCCTGGCCGGAGTACCTCGGAATCCATTGATGGAAGAAATCCCTATAACGGTGCCTTTATTCTCTACTATTGAGGGCAGGCAAAACTTAGTCGCATAGACTGTCCCCCAAAAGTTAGTCTCCATCACCTTATGAAAAACCTCGAAATCAAGATTTTCAAACAAGGCCCGCATAGAAATCCCTGCATTATTTATCAGAATATCAATCTTGCCAAATTTTGCCAGAACTGTTTCCGCCATCCTCCTATTGTCATCCACTATACTTGCATCAGCCAAAATCGCCAAAACGTCTATCCGCTCTGCTTCTAATTTTGCCTTGCTGGCATCCAACTTTTCTTGACTCCTGCCTGTAATTACAATTTTTGCTCCTGCCATGCCAAAAATACGCGCGCATGACTCTCCTATTCCCGAAGTAGCCCCTGTTATGATTACAACTTTATCTTTTAAGCTATCTTGTTTCATTTTACTGTACAAAGATACTGAATTAGTGATTTCTATAATTTGGGTTAGGACATCAAAAAAGCAACCAGATTAATTTACTTCACTGATTCAATCTATGGGGCTCTTTCATGCTCAACCTTTTCTAAACCTAAATTTCAATTTTAAAGTTTTCTACTTGAATAATATTTCTAGCAAAGGACAATTTTACAAACGATATAAATTTCAAGTTAGCTGAGAGATTCCCTATTAAAAGCAAATTTCCCTAATTTTGCGCCCATGTCGCGAAAAATGAAGAACAAAGTGATTACCAACTTACTCATCGAGCGGATTGCCTCGGAGGGAAAATGCCTGGGACATCATGAGGAAAAAGTGGTTTTTGTAACAGGAGTTGCGCCTGGAGATGTGGTAGATGTACGGATTACGAAGGGAAAAAGCTCCTTCATGGAGGGAGAACCAGTAAAATTCCATGCATATTCCAAGGAAAGGATAGATCCTTTTTGCTCGCATTTTGGCACATGTGGCGGCTGTAAGTGGCAGCACATCAATTATGATCTGCAGAAAACATACAAACGCCAGCAGGTTGTGGATCAGTTTCAGCGGATCGCCAAAGTGGAAATGCCTGAAGTGATGCCAACCTTGGGTTCAGAAAAAACCCGCTATTATAGAAATAAGCTAGATTTCACATTCTCCAATAAAAAGTGGTTGACGCTGGATCAAATCCGGTCAGGTGAGGATTTTGACAGAAATGCCCTGGGATTCCACATTCCAAAGATGTTTGACAAAATCATCGATGTGGACCACTGCTATCTGCAGGGAAATATATCAAATGAAATCAGAAATGAACTCCGGGCATTTGCTTTGGAAAACAAACTCAGTTTTTATGATATAAGGAATCAGGTGGGACTTCTTCGAAACCTGATTATCCGAACCACCAGCACGGATCAGGTGATGGTCATTGCGCAGTTCGGTGAGAATAATCCTGAAGAAATCCTACAGGTGATGGGTTTTTTGCATGATAAATTTCCCGCTATCACTTCCCTGCTTTATGTAATCAATACCAAGGGAAACGAAACCTTCCACGATCTGGAGTTGGTCACTTTTGCAGGAAAAGATTACATCGAAGAAGAAATGGAAAGTCTGAAATTCCGGATCGGACCAAAATCTTTCTATCAGACCAATTCAGAGCAGGCTTACGAATTATATAAAGTCGCAAGGGACTTTGCCGGTCTGAAAGGTGATGAAGTAGTCTATGATCTCTATACGGGAACCGGAACAATCGCCAATTTCATAGCAAAGCAAGCGAAGCAGGTAATAGGAATCGAATATGTCCCCGCGGCAATTGAAGATGCAAAACTCAACTCGCAAATCAACGGACTAGACAATACGCTCTTCTACGCAGGAGATATGAAGGATATGCTGAACGATGAATTCATCGCAAATCATGCTGCCCCTGACTTAATCATTACCGATCCTCCAAGAGCAGGAATGGATGAGAAAGTAGTGCAAATGCTTTTGCGCCTAAATGCTCCCAAGATCGTGTACGTATCCTGTAATCCCGCCACCCAGGCCAGGGATGTAGCTCTTCTGGGCGAAAAATACAAAGTCGATAAAGTGCAGCCCGTGGACATGTTTCCACAGACTTACCATGTAGAAAATGTCGTACTCTTAACTTTAAAATCATGATTTCAGATTTCAATGATCCCGAACTGAGTGGAAAATATCTGGGGACAATTACCAGTGATTTTATAAAAATATCTGACGCATTAAAGGAAGCCTCCTATCAGATCCGAACCCGTAAATTCTCTGATTATCCAATTTTCCCCATTTCCAAAGAGATGCAGCCAATAGGGAAAATCTTTGTCGGCAAAGAGGAAAAAGGACTGGACTGGAATTACTTCATGACCTACGTGGATGAGTTTGTCCAGCGAAAATTGATCTCTGAAGAAGCACTTCCTGACTTCCAAAAAGCATACAAAGACCCGGATGAATTTTGTTGTTTGTTTGTCATGGATGGGGCTTTCACCAGTTTCGTTTACATTCCATATCCAAATGATTAATCCGGGGCCTGGACATCAAAAAAGCTTTACCTGCTGATTAGGTAAAGCTTTTTTGTTTAGTTACATGTAGTGAAACGTCTGATTAACTATTCATTAATTCTTCTATCTCCTCTGCTTCAACCGGGATGTTTCGCATCAGGTCAAAATACCCCTTACCCTCTTGTATCACTATGTTGTTTTCCAATCTGATACCAAGACCTTCTTCCTGAATGTAAATCCCAGGCTCAACAGTAAAAACCATCCCAGGCTTGATCGGTCCGTGCATAGTCCCTACATCATGCACATCCAGACCCAAATGGTGAGAAGTGCCATGCATAAAGTACTTTTTGTAAGCAGGCCAATTCGGGTCCTGGTTTTTAATATCTGTTTGGTCTATCAGTCCAAGACCTACCAATTCACTTTGCATGATCAATCCTACTTCCCTGTGGTAATCCTGAATGTTGGTTCCTATTCTCAATATATGGGAAGCTTCCTTTTGTACCCGTAGGACAGCCTCATAAACGGCCCGCTGTCTTTCCGTAAATCTACCACTCACCGGAATGGTGCGGGTCATATCTGCATTGTAATTGCCATACTCCGCTCCTACATCCATCAGCAGCATTTCACCAGCCAGACATTCCTTGTGATTTTCGATGTAATGGAGAACACAGGCAGAAGCCCCTGAAGCTATAATGGGTTCATAGGCGAATCCTTTACTGCGGTTTCTGACAAACTCATGCAGGTATTCCGCTTCTATTTCATATTCAGTTACCCCGGGTTTGACAAAAGAAAGGACTCTTCTGAAGCCTTTCTCGGTAATATCACAGGCGATCTGTAGTTGGTCTATTTCCTCCTTTTCCTTCACTCCCCGCAGCTTGTGCATGATAGGTGCAGATCTATGGTAGGTATGAAGCGGGAATTTTTCTTTGCATTTCTTAATAAACCGGGCGTCCTGGGTTTCCACTATCACGCCGGCACGCAAATGCTCATTGGTGTTCAGGTAGATATTACAGCACAATGCGGCCACGGTGTTGAATACCTGGTCAAAATTGGAAAGCCATTGAATATTTTTGATCCCTGAAGTAGCTTCAGCTTCTTCCTTTGTATATTTATGTCCTTCCCAGATGGCTATGTGTTCGTTGGTTTCCCGTAAAAAAAGCACCTCTCTCATATGAGGGTTGGGGCAGTCAGGTGCCACCAGCAGAATAGTCTCTTCCTGGTCAATTCCTGTAAGATAAAATAAATCGTTATTCTGGCGAAACCGCATAGTACCATCAGCATTAGTAGGCATGATGTCATTGGAATTGAAAATCGCTACGCTGCTCTCAGCGAGTCTGTAGCAAAATTTCTCACGGTTCTTGATGTAAAGTGAACTGGGAAGAGGTTGGTATTTCATATGATTATATTTTGTCTTTTAAGGGCCATATGGAATCTCGCATGCATTATAATCATTCCTCTGTGTGTTGCCTGCAACATGATCGATTTCATCTGCTTATTTTTTATTTCTCAGCGGTCATATGGAATCTCACACTGGAATACATGCTCGATTTCACGTACAAATCATATGGTTTTTACAGGTCATCCCAAGCTAGCAGAAGGAAACTCTAAATTTTCACAAATCGCCTCAAGCAAGGAATTTGAATAATGCTTACTCATGGATTCTTTCTGATTCCGAAATGGAAAGTTACTAATTCTAGGTCAGAAATCAGGTCAGAAATTCATCCGGAACTAATTTCCTGTGTTACTTTGTATATTACCGAAAGGGTAAATTAAAGCATGGAATTAAACATTAAAGAACTAAGCAACGGCATTCGGATTGTCCATCAGGAAGTTACCCATACCAGACTAGTTCATTGCGGATTTATTTTAGATATTGGAAGTAGAGATGAGAGCAAGGAACAAGAAGGGCTGGCTCATTTTTGGGAGCACATGGCCTTCAAAGGCACTAAAAAGCGCAAAACTTTCCACATTCTCAATCGTCTGGAATCACTCGGCGGAGAGCTCAATGCCTACACTACAAAAGAAAAGGTGTGCTTTTACGCTTCTACTTTAAAGGAACATTATACTAAAGCTTCTGAATTACTCTTCGACATTACTTTTAACAGTACTTTCCCAGAAAAACAAATAGAAAAGGAACGCCAGGTTATTCTTGAAGAAATGGCTATGTACCGCGATTCCCCAGATGATGCAATTCAGGATGAACTGGACGAGTTGGTCTTTGAAAATCATGCCTTGGGAAGGAATATTCTGGGAACGGAACAAACCGTAGGGAGTTTTACACAACAGGATTTCTTTGATTTTATTTCCACCCGGCTAGACACTTCCAGACTGGTATTTTCAGTGGTAGGAAATATTTCTTTCTCGAAGGCACTTCACGGGATAGAAGGACCTTTATCCCAGATCCAAACTAAGAGAAGTCTTTACGTCCGTAGTAATTTTAATACCTATGTACCAAAGATAAAAATTCAGGAGCGGGATGTTAGCCAGTCACTCTGTGCCATTGGACGACCGGCTTATTCGCTCTATGACAAAAGCCGGTTTAAGCTTTATCTTCTAAATAACATACTGGGAGGACCAAGTATGAACAGCCGCCTAAACCTTATGCTTCGCGAAAAACACGGTTACGTCTATAGCATAGAATCCAGCTATCAGCCATTTTCGGATATTGGTTTCTTGGGGATTTACTTTGGCACCGAGGGAAAGACACTGAAAAAAGCCCAAGCATTGGTGCTCAAAGAAATGAGTAAAATGGCCAATACAAAGCTGGGCACCCTTCAGCTTCACATGGCAAAGGAGCAGGCGATAGGTCAGATGGCCATGGCAGAAGAGAATTACTCAGCGTTGATGCTTGTGTATGGAAAAAGCCTGCTGGATCATGGGAAAGTAGATCCGTTGGAAAGTATTTTTGATCAGATCAGAAATACAACTGCGGAAGAAATCCAGGAAATTGCCCAGGAAATGTTTAACCCAGACCAACTTACTTTCCTCACTTATATCCCCCAATAATCATGGAATTCATCGACCCTGCTCTTTTAATTTATTGCGAAGATCATAGTAGCAAAGAAGATTCTCTACTTAGGAAAATCACCCGGGAGACTCAGGCCAAAGTGATGATGCCCCGAATGCTCTCAGGCCATCTGCAGGGGAAATTACTGGAGCTTTTTACCAAAATGCAAAACCCCAAAACAATCTTGGAAATCGGCACCTACACCGGATATTCCGGCATCTGCATGGCGAGAGGATTGGGAAAAGGAGGAAAGCTCATCACGCTGGATATCAATGATGAGCTGGAAACGATGGTCCGGGGATTTTTTGAAGAAAGTGGTCTCGCCGACAAAATCGATTACAGACTGGGAAATGCGATGGAAATCATCCCGACACTTCCCGGCCCCTTCGACATGGTTTTTATCGATGCGGATAAAATCAACTATAGCAATTATTACGAATTGATAATTGATAAGATGAATCCCGGCGGCATTATTCTAGCTGATAATGTGCTATGGTCCGGAAAAATTCTGGTAGACAAAAACCAGGCTGTTGACAAGAATACCCAGGCAATTCTGGACTTTAATACCATGATTCAGAATGATCCCCGTGTGGAAAATGCCTTGCTCCCCATACGTGATGGAGTGATGATAGCAAGAAAAATCTAAGGGAGACGAAAAGGGGAATCATTTTTGCTAAAATGAGGCCAACACGACGATGAAAGCCTTTTTCGAATGAAAAAAACACAGATCACCTATTTAATTTTCATCCTGCTAGTTCTTTTTGGGCACGAGTCCATGGCTCAAATCCCTCAGGTTCCTGCTGAACTGGAATTTGCAGACCTCATAGTAAGAATCAACCCTCAGGCCCGTCGGGAAATACAATTGGATGTGGATGCACAGTATCGCAACCCCTCCTATTTTAAAATAAAACAAGAACGGGTCAATCTGTATATGCCGATCATCGAACGGGAACTCAGAAACGTAGGTGTCCCTACAGACCTGAAATACCTGGTAATCCAGGAAAGCGGCCTGATAGGAGATGCGGTATCTACTTCGAACGCTGTTGGATTTTGGCAGTTTAAGCAGGGTACTGCCGAAGAGGTTTTTCTTAGGGTAGACAATCAGATCGATGAGCGGAAAAATATCGTCTCTTCCACTAAAGGCGCAGCACTTTATCTTCAAAAACACAATAATTCATTTGACAACTGGATGTGTGCTTTGGTGTCCTATCAGATGGGTTTAGGCGGAGCCAAAGCTTATTTTGGCACTCAATACAATGGAAAGCGCTTAGTGGATGTGGATCGCAATACCCACTGGTATTTCAAAAAATTCCTGGCCCATAAAATTGCCTTTGGAAGCCCGACGATAATGCTTACAAGCAGTGGTAGGTATATGGTGGAAGAGCGCGTACAAGGCCCTACCACACTGACAGCTCTGGCAAAAAAATATGGGGTAACCGAAAAACATTTACAAGAATATAATCTATGGACACGGAACGGGAAAATCCCCGGAGACAGGGCATATACAGTAGTCTATGTGAAAGATGGATCTGCTCCTATACAACCTGCAATCATCACGGAATCACAACCGAAAACCGGAAACGCAGCAACTGCAAATTCTTCCCCTGCCTATAAACAAGCAGATTCGTACCCGAGAATTTCCGGAAATACAACCAAAGCTTCACAGCCTGATCAGATCAAAGTCAATAACCTTGATGGTGTACAGGCAGCTCAGTCCACTACTCAAAGTACATTTTCAGACAGAGTGGGCCTAAGGGAAAATAA
This sequence comes from Algoriphagus resistens, assembly GCF_001442615.1. Lineage (GTDB taxonomy): Bacteria > Bacteroidota > Bacteroidia > Cytophagales > Cyclobacteriaceae > Algoriphagus > Algoriphagus resistens. Next base: position 88,863 of record NZ_LMXN01000004.1, read on the forward strand.
ACTAAGAAGACTAAATGATTTGGACAAAGGAGAGCGAATCGAAGCCGGGGAATATTACTATACCGAGAAAAAGAAAGCCAGTGCTGAAGTGGCCACGCATATCGTGAGACCCGGAGAAACCTTATGGAGTATCTCCCAGAAATACGGAATCAAGCTAGCTGCCCTGAAGTCTAAAAACCGAATTAGAAAAGATAGTGATCTGAAAGCTGGAATGGTGCTCAATCTCCAAGAACACCGAAAGCGCGGAGAGGAAATACCAAGAGTAAACTTGAACACTCAAGCACCAACCAGAACGGCAGTGGCCACTACTGCCACTGGCTCTTCGGCTAGCCAGCCATCATCCAGGCCTGCAATCCAAAATAATACTTCGGGATCAGCGTCTTCCAAATTTACCCATACCGTTGTTAGTGGAGAAACACTGTTTGCCATCAGCAAAAAGTACGGTGTCACTGTCAATCAATTAAAGAATTGGAACAATATCGGAACTCAAAACATCATTTCCATTGGACAGAAATTGGTTATCTTTCGTCCCTAATCAGCCATTCCCTAAGCTTTTTAAATGTCAAAGTATCTCCTGATTTTTGGATTATTTCTAGTATGCCTCAGCCAGACTGTTAAGGCTCAGGATAGGCAGTATATCCCCGATACGGTACTTATCAATGGAGATACATTGCTGATGCTGGGAGACTCCCTGTTGATAGATGAGCCCGTAAAGGAGATCTTTTGGAAAACAGGGGGTAATTACAACCTCAATATCCAACAGGTCACCTTATCCAATTGGGCAGCCGGTGGTGCCAGTACGTTTGCGCTGAATTCCGGCCTGAGCCTATTTGCTAATTACAAAAAGGACAACAAAGTGTGGGATACTCAGCTCACCGTCAGTTTAGGTTTCAACCGACAGGAGGATAGAGCTTATCAGACCCGGAAGACTAATGACAACTTCACCTTTGTAAGCAACTATGGTAGAGAGCTTTCAGAGTTCTTCTATCTATCTACCCAGCTAGATGCCAGAACCCAGCTTCTTGCCGGATACAAATACGCAAGACCTTCGGGAAGTGACGTGGAAGTCCGTACCAAAATTTCTGATCTGCTGTCCCCAGGCTATATACAATCTTCGACGGGTCTTAACTACCGGAAAACCTACAAGGATAAAAGTAAAATCTCTGTAATTCTTTCCCCATTTACCGGACGATTTACAATAGTACTGGATGATTCGCTTAGCAGAGCGGGTGCATTCGGGGTAGTTCCCGGGGAAAATGTAAGAGCAGAGGCAGGGGTTTCTTTAGCAGCCTCAGTAGTGGACATCCAGCTGATGAAAAACATCACATGGAAGTCTGACATTAACCTCTTCTCTAACTATGAGGTATTTGGAAATATGGTGGTCAACTTCAATTCCGTGATCCGAATGAAAGTAAACAAGTTTATCTCCACCCGTATAGAAACTGTTTTGATCTACGATGAGGAGGTATTTATCAAACAGGATGATGGCTCATCCAGGCAAGCTGTACAGCTACAGAACCTAATAAACTTCGGAATATCCCTGGATTTCTAGAAGTCTGTCTCCAGGCCAAATCTCCGCTGAAACTCTCCAAGCGCCGCATGCTTGCCCTTCAAAAAATTAAATTTATCCGTACTGGTATAAAGCTTGTTTCGCTCAGACTCCAGTTCTTCCTTCAATTCCAATTCTATTTTAAAAAGATTGACTCTTCCCAGTTCTCTTACAATTCGGATAAGTTCAGGTTTCATCTTCAAAGCAAGTTCTTCCTGGACATGCCCCATTACTTCCAGGACTACCAAGCCATCCTCATTCATTTTCATAGATTCGCCAAGAATTGCCAGTTCCATGCTTTTCCCAAGCTTCTGAAAGTGTTCTCTTACTTTTGGAAATACCTCATCCAATATTTCCTGGGTGAGATCTCTTCCCGCCTGTATTACTTCGACTACCTCTTCACTCACCTTGGCTTTGGCATTCTGAAGCTCGACCTTGGCTTTTTGATCAGCCAATTGCTTGGTATGCCCAAGATTTTTTGGAATAGAAATAGTCTTTAATAAACTAGTCTTGGCAGCACCCGAAGTTGTAGGAAGAGGAATAGGTTCTTTAGGCAGCTCAGGCTCTGAGGCTGTCAGGCTTTTTTTTTTGTGTCTTCAGCTGCCATCATGGACAGACGGAAAGCCTGCGGAAGCTTTGCCATTTTCATCAAAGCCAATTCTACATGTAAGCGCTGATTCTTGGAGGTCTTGTAATGGATATCGCATTGGTTAGCGATGTTCAACGCAGATAGTAAAAACGAGGCCGAAGCAGCTTCTGTTTGCTGCAGATAGCGCTCTTTAGCCGACTCTGATACCTCTATCAATTCCACAGTCGCCGGATCCTTCGCTACCAAAAGATCTCTGAAATGCTCGCAGAGTCCAACTATAAAATTGTGACCATCAAACCCTTTCTTCAGAATCTCATCAAAAATCAATAAAACCTGAGAAAGATTCTCGGAAACCAAGGCATCTACGACTTTAAAATAGTAATCGTAATCCAGAATATGAAGATTGCCTATAGTCTCATGATAGGTCACTTTTTTACCCGCGGAATAGGTCACTATCAAATCGAACATCGACAATGCATCCCGAAGCGCCCCGTCAGCTTTGGTGGCGATCAACCGGAGGGCCTCCTCCTCATAATCTACGGTTTCCTTCTCCGCGATGTACTTTAGATGTACTGCTATATCCAGAATTTGAATCCTGTTGAAATCAAAAATCTGACAACGGGAAAGAATAGTAGGTATGATTTTGTGTTTCTCGGTAGTAGCCAAAATAAAGATGGCATACTTCGGAGGTTCCTCCAAGGTCTTCAAAAAGGCATTGAAGGCCTGGTTTGAGAGCATGTGAACCTCATCAATGATATATACTTTGTACTGCCCTTTCTGAGGGGCATAACGTACTTGATCTACCAGGTTACGGATATCATCTACCGAGTTATTCGAAGCCGCATCGAGTTCATAGATGTTGAAGGAGCTGTTGTTTTGAAAAGAAACACAGGATTCGCATGTACCGCAAGCTTCGAAATCCGTCTGGAGATTTGTGCAGTTAATTGTCTTCGCCAGGATGCGGGCGCAGGTAGTTTTACCCACCCCACGTGGACCACAAAACAAAAAAGCCTGCGCTAAGTGATTGTTTTTTATGGCATTCTGCAGCGTGGTAGTGATATGCTGCTGTCCTACTACGCTTTTGAAATCTGCCGGTCTGTATTTTCTTGCCGAAACGACGAAATTTTCCATCACCGCAAGATATAAAAAACTCCATACTCAGGAAGCCCAAAGTATGGCATTTTCAGACAATTTTCGCCAATTATTTGATTTACAACCCCATGAAAATTCAAATTAATAAAGGTTTTTCAGAGGTGAGAAAACTCTTCACCAAGGGAACCAAAATTGTATTACTTTTGTCATCCTATTTCAAATGGGGCTGACCGGTTTTGACAGTAAGTGTAAAGATCGGGCTCGCATGCAGGCTGGAGTATGTACGGCCTTGAAAAATTCATATGCACTATAAATGGCGAAGAATCTTACGCTATGGCTGCCTAATCTTACCTTAACAGGAAAGAAAGCTTAAAGGGTTGAGTTACGAGAGTAATTCCCCGGCCACATCTCACCGCCCGTTGTCTGATCCGGGTGGATCTGAGGTGTCGACTTGATCGGACTGCTGCCTGTGATGCTATTAAGCAGGTATAAGACAAATAGCTAAGCCGGATTCAGGTGTGTCACCCAGCATAATCCGGTCGAAAACCCAACAGGTGACTAAGCATGTAGACGGTACGGTGTTTCCTTATCTGGACCAGGGTTCGAATCCCTGCAGCTCCACCTGACGGCACAAATCCGATTTTGAAGGATTTGTGCCTTTCTTTTTTGAAGACAATCCCTTATTTATCAGATAGATAAGATTAACAAACTTGTTGACTTCGGGGGTTCGAACTTTTTCGCCCTGAAAACTGATTTTTTAAAAAAAGTCGAACTCAGTATAATTTTCTTCTCCTCGACACTCGCATTTTCATATAACTCTCCAAGCCTACCCATCACCATCAAACCCCTGTCTATCATTACCTTAAAGTCTTTTTTAGGGGTTAGCTTCAATGCCGAAATCTGATTTTCACTGCTGTCAATTTCTCTTTGGCACTCTCTTTTTATTGAATTGAAATCTTCTGAATCAATCTTATCCTCCATAAGAAGATCCCTCGCTTTTTTTAATTTGCTGTTTGCCTTCTCAATCTTCGCCATCAAACCATCACGATTCTGATTGTTATGGTTAAGCTTTATATTCAGCAACCCGGTGATTTCGTCCTTAATAAAAGAAACTATCTCTGGTCTTACAGTGAAATCATTTAATAATTGTGAAATACTATTGTTTGCAATTTCTGCGCGGATCCTGAATTTACAGGGAGACTTGCAATGATAATAGTAATGGTACTTTCCTGTTTTGCTCTTACTTCCACTTCCAGAAATATTCTTTTCACAAATGGGGCAAAAAAGAAAACCTCTTAGCGGCAAACGATCACTAAGTAAGGGTTTCGATTTTCTAATCTTTGCACTTCTTTTTCCATCCAAAATATCCTGTACGTTTTTAAAAGTGAGTAAGTCAACAATCCCATCATGCTGCCCTTCAACGTAATGGGCATCCTCATCTTTAAATGCTGCAACAAAGATCTTTCCTATGTAATGTTTGCTTCTTAGCATTCGCCAGAAGTTCGCCTTGCTCATTCTTAATCCTTTCTCCCTCATACTTCTAAAAACATGTTCGACAGAGAAGTCACCTGTAGCTACTAAATTAAATGCTTCACGAATTATCCCAGCTTCCTTATCAACAACATCAATGAATTTAGTGCCGTCTTCTTTTGCTTTATTTTTGTATCCATAGGGCGCTTTCTTTAGATATCTTCCTTCTTTAGTCGCTCTCCTAATCCCATAAAAAATATTTAGGGCTCTTCTATCATTCTCTACTTCAGGCGTGGCCAAGTATATAGCCAACATTATTTTGGATTCGGGAATCGCCATATCCAATGGTTGCTCTATGGCCTGGGGCTCAATATTACTCACCTTCAACAGATTGATCATCGTATATGCATCTCCAGCATTTCTACTGAATCTATCCCATTTTGTAAAAAGTATTAGGCCCTTTTTTCTACCTCTATTATTTTTAATTCGACTAAGGTATTTCTGCCATTCTGGACGATCAAATGTTTTTGCACTGTGATCCTCGTAAATCACATGCCTGACCTTATAAAAATTTTGCTCACAATGCCTTGTAAGGACTTCAAATTGAGACCTTTGGGAATAACCCTTATCAGCCTGTTCGTCAGTACTCACACGAATATACAAATCAACCTCCACTTTATTTAACTATTTGATTTACAGCTAATTTACAAAATTTTCTTATAAGTTCGTAGACTTTCTCCAGGTCATCTTGTGTTAATTCTATGTCTCCGGATTCAAGACATTTTCTTAACTGATCTAACCTCTTAAATCTTGAGAATTCCTTTGTCTTCATAAGTATGAAGAAACTAGCAACATAAGGAATTATCTCACACTGAAATCAGAAGTTGGAATGCTTACAGTCAGTTCAAATAATAAAAAAGGAAACCTAAAGCTCCCCTTCATCAGCAAAGGAATAATACCCATCTGCAGTAACAATGATATGATCTAGAACAGAAAGATCCAGTTCCCTGCCGATTCTAACCAGCTTTCTGGTCAGCAGTTTATCCTGTTCAGAAGGCAAACGATTTCCTGAAGGATGGTTATGCGCCTGATGTAAAGCTTTACATGTTATCGGCAAAAAATCGTTTTTGTTCACTGGATCCCATCAGACAGCATAGATGGCTGCAGGAATGCTGCAAAAAGAAAAACATCAATAAATTTGTATTAAACAGACTGAACATGGTACATAAAATAAAACCTACTCCTAAACTGCCTACAATACAATAATCAATAGGACAATCCACGCCTTATAAAAAATCGGACTCCCCAACATCCTTCAGATAATACTCTACCTTTTCTTCCCCTTTATCTTTCAGTTCATCAATGGGGATTAGCTCCTTGACTTCCTTTTTGATCTTCCTGAAGGAACCGATCTCAAAGCCGATCTTCAGCTGTACCCTGCTTTTGTACAAGCTGGATCTTTTGTCAAAGAACGGATCAACAGAACCCATCACCACTGAGCGGATTGTATTGCCCATCGGGATGGTCCTTCCAACCGCAAAGGCGGAAGCCCAGGCTTTCCCCTCAAAATCCCTGGACTCATAGCCTTTCGGGTTGGCGACGGTTACCCGGTTCCGGTTTACTGTGCCCTGTGCAAACCAGTTGCCTTTGGCAAAACGTACTCCCGTAAACATTCCCACACCTTCTCTCCTCAATTTCTCCTTATCGTCAAACTGCTTTTTCCAGCTCACCCCTCCCAGCAGGGAGAACTGCTGGGAAAAGGAATAGGACAGTCCGTAATCCAGCAGCAGTCCATCACCAAAGGAGGTCAGCGGATCATACCACAGCATCATCCCGATCCGGTGGACAACAGGGACTCCTTTTAACCGGTTTGGCTCAAAAAATTCTTTCTTCTTGTTTTTCAGCTCGGAGGGAATCGTCTTTATATTCCCAAGTGAATCGATCTTCAACTTGGAAAAGTCCTTTCCTGCCTGTTGGATGTATTCATCACTGATATGCTCGGCCTTCTCTTTCGCAAGTTCCTTGGCCTGCTCAAAAGGAATATCCGAGGGCAAGCCATTTTTAGTCAGCTCTGCCAGGGCATCCTTACCGTAGAAGTCCGGGAGCTGTGCGCTCCTGGGGTCAACCCCTTCTTTTACTATTCCTGTAAGCTGTTCTTCCACTTTGGGCATGAGCCATTCATTGGTCAGTGCCTTGAGGTTTTCGTTGTTCTGGTCCACCAGGGATTCCAGATCAGCAACTTCATGGATATCTTCTATCCTTGCTTTGGATTCATTCACCCGCTCCAGTGTGTTTTTTGTGGCATTCTTGATTTCTTCTCCGGGGATATCCTCGCTTTGGACCAGGCTTTCCAGTGTTTTGCTTTCCTGTTCCAGCACTTCCCTGCTCCTATCCTTGGCCAGGTTAAACAGGCTGTCCCTTTGTGTGCTGTCAGCAGTGATTTCCCTGAGGTCTTTAAGTTCCCTGCGCAGGGAATCATAAGACTTCTTCAGTGACTGGATCTGCTTAAGCTCTTCCAGGTAAGGGATTTCAGGTTTGGCGGGAAGCTTGGGAAGTGATCCGGAAACAGATGGGGCAGGGAGTTTTATCTTATTCCCTGGAAATGACTGTGCAGCAACAGTACTACACATCAATACCAGGAAAAGGCAAATAATCGCCCCATTGACAAATCCTGTTCCTTTAGAAAAAACCATTATTCCCTGTTTAGCAACTTTTCGATCAACAGATCCTGTTCCTTTATTTTCTTTTCCATGGCGATCATGTAGAGGGTAAGCTCTTCTATTTTCTGGAGGAGTTTTGCATCCATTGCCCCCAGTTCAATTCCGTTCGCCAGTACTTCGCTTTCACTGGGGATATCGGGCAGGTGCCTGTTTGCAAGTATAAAGGATTCCACCTCGGACAGGGAGCGTAGGCTGTATGTGGGCTCAAAAACAAAGTCTGGCCAGCCTGTCAGTTCCAATTTCACCTCATGGGCCCTTATGTTTCCATTTACCGAAAGTCTGCTGGTTGGATTTGAGGTACCCACCCCAAGGTTCCCGTTGACGATCACCTTTCCCGGCTGGGGTGGTATTGCATTATCGAAATATTGCCAAATCTCAAGCGCTGCATCTCCCTGGTGACTATAATCAGTCCCGACTCGCATATGGGATGTCGATGTACTGTTACCATTTGCCCACAGATAAAATGGATTCCCACCACTGTTATTTGGAACCGTGATGGCCTGGCCTTTAACAAGGGCCGGACTTAAAACCGCAAGAAGTCCGGCGGCAATTCTAAAAACTGTTTTCTTCATATTTGTTATCTCGAATACTTTAATCTTAAACTTCTATTACTATATAAAACAATTCTATTACAATCATTCAAAAATGCTAAACAAACCACCTATCATCATCACTATCAAATAAAAAAAGTCATGAAGTTCAGAAACGGAAGACTTGAGCATATATTGAGTTCAAACATGTATCATTTTCAGAAGGTAATATCTCTATATCTAATATAAGCTCACTTATTTTCTCATCTCCTATTTCACATTCCAACTCATACTCATTATTAGATCTTCTTTTTACTCGAAGTGGATATTCAAATTTTCTTGTAGAAAATTTCAAATCTCATTAAAAGGAAAATCATTTCGAAGAACTATGGTCGTAGTTTTTTCATTTTTCCTTTTTTCAACTTCAATAAGCTTAAAAGTATTATAGGTCTTTTGATTATTTTCATAACTCGCAAAATAAATTTCCCTATCATTATAATAAACCGACTAATGCTTAATATCCTGTTGTTTTATAATATTTTTAATTTCAGTATTATTATCTGATGTGGTAACTTGTTCCTTAATTACTCTATTATCAAAATCTTGAGAAACAGACTCACCCTTATTAGGGTATTTTAAAGATTGTAAAGTTCCATTAGGATTATATTTAAAATTAGTAAACAAATTCCCATCATCACTTAAAATCCCATATTCGGTCAAAAACCACAAAGAATCATTAAATTCAAAATTATAAATATTACCATCATACTTGAAAATGGCCTTATTCTGACCACTTTCTGCTATGATTTGAAATTGGTCTTGCATATTTTCATAACAGCAGAACATGAGTTGGCACGCTGAAAGTAATCCTATAAATTTCGTTAGTTTAATCAAATTTTTATTTATCATTAGTTTTTTTGGCAAATTTTGTACTTGATTTACCCTCTGATCAACGACATGATTTGTAGAGCTAGCAAAATAAATTATTTATTACGTGTAGGATATCATTTTTGCATATACTCAACTATTCCTTACTATCATAAAACGAAAAATTTAATCTTTTCTATTTTTTATTTAATATGTTAAGCATAGGATTTAATGAAATGTTGTTAGAATGAACAACCCAGTATGAAGAATCAATTAGTTCAATAGTAAAAGTACACTCTTTATGCATAACATCATCATTCAAGTATCTTTTAACTTTTAATTCATCTTTATCTGCAATTATTAAAATCTCAATTACTTGTGAAAATTTTAGGGATAGATTTATTAACTTCTTCCAACTTATTTCATAGCCATTAATTGAATTATTTACTTCCCTTTCAAATTTCAGCATTGTCTTATCACCTAAGTCGCCAATAGCTTCAAGCCACAATATCTTCCAATATAAGTTTTGGCCATTTTCAATACAGTTTAAAATGTCAAATAGAGAAACTGACAACACCATGTCGTCATTTCCATGTATTTCAATTTTTTCCATTATAAATTATCTGTTTTAACTGGTTCAGCTTTTTTAGATCTCATAGGTGTTCCCCCAGAAGGATTAGGTTTATACACATGTTGATGAGGATTAGGATGATTACTCGGCCTTCCATGGTCAGTAAAGTCTATATCTTTTAAAGGATTACCACTCTGGTCGAATTCCCTAGCCTGTCTATAATTACCGTTTCTTCCCTCTTTAGTGCCCAATTGAGTATGTGGTCCAGTTGCCTTAGGATCCGCTTGAGGTTCTCCATTTGGTTTTCGAGAAAGCCCTTCTTTTGGAGCATATCCGTTTCCCTCAGCATTTAGTCTCCCTTTCTGATTTGTGAGATTATTATAACCAGAAACAGCCAAAACAGTGCCTTCGAGCACTGCTGCCGCTCCACCAGCCACCGCTAATCCAGACCCAGGTGTTAAAGTACCGCCTGACACCAAGGTGACAGCAGTTCCACCTGCAACAGCAGCACTACCACCGTCAACCAATCCTACACCCGTAGTAATGCTGTAGATATCTCCTGCGTCCTGGCCGAGATTATAATCCGAAGCCCCTCCCTGACTGACAAACCTTGCACCCATTTGACGGACATCAGTGAAGCCCCCAGAGGCATTGTCTACAACAGCCACAAGGAAGCCCAATACTTTGTCTCCTGGGCCCTCTCCGTTTGTGTCCTCATACCTAATTGGATTGTTTGCTCCATATAGATAAGGGGACCATGAATTGTATGTCTCCGTTTTGGGATCGATTGTATGAAAGCGCCCTATGACAGGATCGTAATAACGTGCCCCATAATCATATAAACCAAGATTTAGGTCATCCAGAAGCTCCTTCCCGTTGTAAAGGTACTTATTCGCCTTGATCCCCCCATATTGAAAGCCTAGTCCTTTCAGCTCCAAGCCCCAGGGGTCATAATGGGTCTCCTGCACGATGGCCGAATTAACACTCATCACCATCATATTGTCAAACCAGACATCCTCTGCCGTTTCGTTTACCACAAAGGTTTCCATATATCCGTCTTTGGAAATATACATATTCTCTTCCAACACCTCGTGTTGGTTTGCCGCATTTTTAGAGAGGACTTTCTTTCCTACCTCATACCTGTTGCTGTCCTGATCGTAGAGCGCATACATCAAGTAGGCCTCAGGGGCTTCCTTCTTCTGCAGATCCTTAGCCAAGATATCAGCAAGGTTCAGTAATGCTATCGGGTTGGCACCGCCCGCACGCTGGGTACTAACCGCCAGCTCGTTCAGGTCAGTCACCAGTCTTTCCTTCCCTCCTGCCGCCATAAAGCTGGCCGCACTGGCTTTCTGTTTCTTGTCTTCTAGGTACTTGCCGTGGACCTGCAGTTTCAGGCTGTCACCCGCATAGATCTCCTGGGTTCTTCCGGGGCCTACCATTCTGCCTCTACTCGCATTCAGCCAGGCCACCTTGTTTCCGCCTTCGGTCACGTTATGCTCCGGTTCGGTCTGTCTGGATTCAGATACCATCGAAAACTCAATCTCTTCCGTTTCCGCACTCTGTGTCTCCATGGTGGCTAAAAAGACCTGACTAACTGGGCTGCGCAGTACCTGACGCACATTCCCCAGGTGATCCTTTACATAGAACTCACCCCAGAGCTCTCCGTCTTCAGCAACAAACCTTCCTTCCTCATGCATTAGGTAATCAAGACCTCCGTTTAGAAGAACTGTTTCACCGATGTAATCCTGTGTCTTGGTCAAGGACCCACTGCTGTTGTAAACCTTCTGCGTCAATTTATTCCCCTCGGCATCATAGGCAAATTTTAGTTTGGCTCCTGCAGTGAAACTGATCTCAGCGGGTAAGTTCAGATGGTTATAGGATATTAAGCTTATCTGCTTATCCAGATTACTTTTCTGGTTTCCGTTGGCATCATACCCATACCCTGTGGTACTTCTTTCCTTAAAATCCTGAGAGAGATAACCTAAAACTGTATTGATATCTCTTACCTGCGAAAGACGGTTGCCGCTTGAGTGATAAGAATAGACCAGGTCGTCTACAATAGACCAGGTTGTAGAAGTCCTCTGGTTATTCCGCTTCATGGTCTTGATGTTCCCGTTCCCGTCATAGGTGATCGCACTCAGGCTAAAATTCTTTGAAGCATCCCCTGAGAAGGTGGCAGCCTTTATCCTGTTTGCGTTATCATAGGAATAGGTATAGGTGCGGGAAGTAGCATCTTGTCCTCCTGTCCATGAGATCTGAGCAATGTTGCCGTTATTGATCCCTGTGGAATTATAACTGAGTGATTGGGTGAAGATTCCGTCAAACCCTTTACCGAGTGCAGTCAACCAGCCCCTGATATTATAGGTGCTTTTCTGGGTTGCATTAGAGGCCACGGTCGGAAAGGTTTTCTCTGTCTGCCTTCCCAGATCATCGTAGGTGTATTGTACCAGGGTTTTTACGGCACCATCCCCCACTTTATGAGTAACGGTGGATAGCTCCCCTATCACGTTGTAGGCATAGGTTCTCAAAACCGTATACTTGGAAGAAAGGGAATTGGTGATCAGACTTCTGGTCGGCTGATCTTCAAAGTTGTAGGCAGTAGATGACCTTACCGTCCCTCCTACCTGGTGCTGTCCCAGCGTCTGGATCACCCTTCCATCATCGTCATAAAAAATCGCAGTGGTATAAAACTCCCCGGTCTCGAGGTTTTTTACCTTTTTGCCCGTTTGCAGCCCATGGATCCGGATACTTGCCTGGGGAGCAAAATTTGTAGCCGCGCTATACGTCATTCCTGGCAGAAACTGGTAGGAATCGTAGTAATTTACTGTAAGGATTTCACCCTCATCTGCTGGCCATGCGCTTGCCGAACCGGAAGCGGGTGGTGTGCCGATCCTGGCCGTGAAGCTCTGGTTTCCCGTTGCCTTCATGCTGAATCCGTCCTTGAGGGTGATCGAGGTAGAGGCCACATACTCCTGATAGCCGTCATATTTGGCAGAAGTAATGGTTGTTCCCGTTTTAATTTTTGCCGTATTTGCTTTCACTGAAGCATTATTGTTCCCTGTATTCAGGGCTGCCTGGAGAACATTCATGGAGTCCGTGCTTGTGGTTAGCCCCGTAAGCACCGCTCTCCCTAGTCCGTCATATTTGGTGTATAGCCACTGCTTTTTACTCCGCAGGTTACCGTCCTGAAAACCTACCTGCCTATCCTGGCTGTCATAGAGATAATATTCTACACTTTTCCCGGGCAGGACTTTTTTGATTTGCCTGCCCCTGCCGTCATAGAAGTACCTGAAATATAACTCTGCAGATGTTGTCTCATTTGTACTGGATGCAACCGTCCATCCTGCCTTTGCTATCAGTTCTACCGCCAAGGGAGGGATTACCACTCTGAGCTGTCCCAAGTCATCGTAAACATAATAAGTACACAGCCAACCTCCATGCCCTTTATATACTGCCGCGGCTGTATTCTGTACTTTCTTCAATATAACCCTATCTAGATTATCGGTATATTCAACAACTGTTTTGTTGTCCTCATCCTGGACAGTTTCAACCCAGAGCGTATTGGCGGCATACAGTGCACCCGGAACAGGGTACCCAGCAGCATTAACCGTGAAAATCCTCACACTATCCCCGGAAGCACCTGTGACATTAGGCCTTCTCAAGAATTTTGTCTCTTTCCCGGATCCCATTTTCCAGGCTGCGCCCGGGGCAGCCTGTTTATCCACCCTGTTCAGCGGGGAAGGCTCAAATTTCTTTTGCGAATAGCCAATGGGATTGGTCTGGTAAAGGGATGTATAATAACTGTTTTGTTCGGAGATGGCAGAGGGACGAAAATTCCCTGATTCCGTTCCATTTGCCCGGGCATAAGGGAGATACTCTTTTTCCTGCCTACCGAACTGGTCGTAAGCTGCAGGAGTAATTAGATCCTTACCTGAAATGGTTGACTGTTTAAGTACCGTCTGGGATTGTCGCCCCAGCGCATCAAAATAATCAAACGTTTTATACGAAGTGCTCGCGCCTCCTGTAATCAATGTGCTTTTATTCGTACTGGGGATCCTGGCTGAATATTTTTTTACGGAATTATAATTGTTGATCAGAGCCTTTACAGGAACCAGATCAGAAATACAGTTCGTGGCCGTATGCTTATATCCTAAATAATACGTTTTAGAGGTGGTGAGAGTGGGTGTGGGGAAATCCTTTGCACTGTAAACCAGCGTCGTCTGGTTTGTATCATACCAGACATAGGAAAAACCGGAAGGAGCGGCATCAGCACTAAGCTGAACAATTCCAGGCCCCACTCTGCTCCCGTCCGGTGCCGAAGCTGTTACGTTCGAACAATAATCGCCTACGATGGTTACAGAAATACTAGCAAAATAGTAATTTCCGGCATTCGAGTATTCATATCCAATTAGTAAAGTACCTGGATAGCCAAAATACCCTGTCAATGAATTCATAGAACTGGAAGAACCGGACAATCCGCCATCCTCCCAAAAATAGCTGCCGCCTGACGGAGGGGCGATCTGGTTCCCATTGCTGTAAAATAATACCTGAAACTGGATAGTTTCTCCGACATTGGCTTGGGATGGGCCCTGGATCACTACATCCGTTACGCCTTGCCCAAAAGAATTTGAGCAGATGATTGCCAACAGCCCCAAAAGACAGATAAAGTTTTTCATCTTAAAAATTATTGTTTAATCAATACAAACCTTTTTACCTGGCCTTTCTCCTGCCCTTCAGGAATCATCAACAGGATATCTTTTTCAATAAATTCAATCGTGTAGACCAGATGGGTGTCACCTGTGTGGATTTGAAGTTTTGAATTGTCATCAATATGCCATTTACCTTCATCTTGGTAGCTGTTCTCACCATATTCCCAATCCACTTTGAAAAATCCGTCGTTTGAAAAAACGTATTCCCTGGAGTCCAGTGATGCCTGAAGTCTTTTGAACTGGTCTGATGTCAAGGAATTACCCTTTCCGTAGTTCAGATATTTTGCTTCCATCGGAAGGTGGCTGTTTTCATTGCTTATCTTCCAAATCCCTGCAAGCATAGCTGCTTTATCCTGTGCATAACCAATACCACTTGAAAGAAGCACCGCACAAAAAACACTTACACTTAAAATTATTTTCATAGTATTTCAATTGCTAAACATGTATTCATACTCTACCGCTTCTTTATAGAAACCTTTATCATCCTTTATAGAAATCAGCCTGCCCAGACTGTCATATTCGTAATAGAAAGTCCTGTTTTTGCTGTCAGTATAGCTGGAAATCCCCTGTAATGGCAGATAAGTATAGGTGTTAAAAGTAGAGGTAGCCGGATGGAACCGGAGTTCATCAATTAGAACACCGCTGCCACTGAGCGTAAAAGAGCTGGTGGTGATATCACGCTGGACCAGTCTCCACTCCGTATCACTGAGAGCTACAGTGCTGCCCAGAATATTCCAGGATGTTGGGCCGGATGAAGTCCTTTTGGCCCAAAACGTCAATTTGAAAACATTGGAAATGCTGCCACCAAAGCCTGTTTTAGTGATGGCCCCACTACCAAGGTTATAGTATTTCTTACCTGTTTTGGAAGCACCTGTAGATGTATTCGCTTCAGAATAAGTCCAGTTCAAGTTGTCACCTGTCTCAAAAGAAGTGTACGCAACATTTGAAAGAGATGCGTTTGCGACAAAAAGTATCGGATACTCATTCCCATAACCCCATTTAATACTAGAAACAGAGTAGTTGTTCTTTGTAAACATAGTAAGCCTATTGTTGGTATAGGTGTTAAAGACAAGCCTTGATTTAAACCTTGAATCCTTCGAATAATTCCCGACTGTTCCGGAAGGAAATAAGCTGCCGGTTCCCCTGCTGCTAAATTTAAACGATGCACTCGGGATCGGATCGACTATCTCAAGATGGTATTCATTGTCTTTTAATCCTTTTCCATCAGACTTGAATTCCCTTGAAATACCACCTGTAATTAAATAGGAACTACCGCTGCTGACTGCCGAAACCTCTTCAACAACCAGGTTAAGAATATGATTGGATTTCAGTAAGTTGATTGTAGCATTTCCGGTGGAAAAATCATGTGGATACTGATAAAACTTCCACTTCTTTCGGGAATCACTCAAAGTTTCAGACTCTTTGGTAAGTTGCTTGTGCGTAGAATTATCATAATAATAAATAGATAATTTCGTATGATTAAGGACACCCGTTGTATCAAACTTCATCACTTTAGTTGTATCAATATATTTCCAATTTGATACTATGGAAAAATCAAGAGAAGCATAACCGTTTTCCTTATACTTTGGTAAAAGTATTTTTGCATTAACGGTAGTATTGCTTACAATTTTTACAGAATTAATTCCTTCTTCCACACGGGTATATACAGAACCATTCTTTTTAGAAATCACATAGCGGTTCAAAAAACCATTTTTATTTTCAATAAAACGCGGAAGACCTGGATATACCTGTGTAATTACAGCCTCATTGAAAAAATAATAATCCTTTTTCCCATTATCTACTTGATTTAAATAAATCTCTGACACCTGACCGTACCCAATTTCGTATCCTCCTGCTCCAACGGCAGCCGAGTAGTTAGACGATGACATTAGAGAGCTATAGAAGCGCGTGACATCTGCAGCAGCATATATCGGCATACCATTACTATCTATGCCCTGATATATACATTGATCAACTCTAATTTTATCCTGGCTCCCCTGTCTATACCTACTTCCGTTCATCCTTTTTCCATCAAAATACTTATATTCTTTAAAACCTAAGGATATATTTAAGTGATCAAACTGTTCAATTTTCGCTATTCTACACCCAGGACCTATTTTTCCTCCATAAGGACTATTTGGAGGACTCTCTCCCTCCATTAAGGATGAGTTAAAGTTCAAGTAATTGTTTGATTCAAAGGTATAAGTAACTTTAGCACCTGTAGGGTAAACTATGGACCGTAATAAATTAGCTTGCACATGAGCCGATGAAGGCTCTCTATTCGTAACAAGATTAGGATTTGCCGTCTTTCCATTATAAAAACCCCAATAATCAACGGCGGGGGAATCCTTATCCGGAAGATTTAATGTATTATATGCAAATGAATACGTTTTAACTGTTTCAGTATTCGACTTTTCATACAGCCCCTGGAGTTGAAGCCGTTTTGAAAGTTTATCCGAACTTCCAGAGCCACTGCTAAAATAGTCATGTTCAAATTCAATCTCTTTATAAAAGCCAGAAGCATTGGATTGTATTAGTATTTTGGAATACTTCAACGGTAAGCTTGACCCTTCATAATCCAAATCAACCCGGGAACTCGTCTGAAATTGAATATATCCGTTAGGAAAGTTAACTCGATTCAAAAGCAATTGATCTGTACTTGTTCTTACAGTCGTATGACTAAAAATGGCCGGTGTATTGGGAGGTGGACATGCCCCAGTATAGTCTGCTAAAGAGATATGATGTGTACTTTTGTATTCATTTTTTACCTTTCTTGGGTTCGTAATATATTGAAAGGTGATTTCATCTCCTACAGGACTTTTTAAGCTACTGAGAAACCAACTGGAAATATAATTTGTCGTAGTGCTACTACCTGCGCTTGGTAACACCTCGCTTTTAGTATTCTCAGTAGAATTAAAGCTATAAATATTACCCGAATCATCAGTTACCTTAAAGGTTGAATTAATCAATTCTATCTTGAAGGGGACTTGGTTAAATATCACAACTTTATAATTCCCAGGAGACGATGGATCATAGTTCAGAACAAATTTCCCTGCAACCCCCAAAAGATTAAAACTAAATATATCAGGAGAGCTATCCCGACCTTTACCTGGTTCAAAACTTGCCGGGTCTAGCTTGTAAAACCCTTTTACTGACAAGTCATCTATCCCCCGTATTTCCCTAGTAATTACCCCAGTTGCATTAAGTATCCATCCTAATCCCACTGCAGAGGCTTCTTCATTAACTTTTAAGCCCTGTGCATTGTAGGAAAGTCCAAGATTATAACTCAGTGAATTTCCTGAATATTCATATAATGGAATAGATATATCAGGAATACCGGAGTATGTCGCATCTGGGTAATTTGAAACCTTTGTTAAAGAACTGGCTTCAGGTGATGGAGGAACAACTATTGGATCAACTAAGGCACTCCCTGTTTGAGCACTTGCTAAATTTGATAGAAAGATTGCGACTCCTAAAAACCAATAATATTTTATTTTCATATTAAAAATCTTTTGAATCAATTTTCTTTTCCAATTCTATTACATATAGCGTCAGCTCTTCCACCTTCTCCAGCAGTTTCACATTCATTTCAGCCAGATTGACCCCGTTTTCCATTACCTCGGCTTCAGTGGGAACATTTGGAAGGTGCCCGTTCATTTGTATAAAGGCTTCCACTTCTGACAAAGGCATCAGCTTGTATTCTGGTTTGAAAACATAGTCCGCCCAACCCGTAGTGGTGACATTAACTTCCCGGGTCTTGATGGTGCCGTTCACCTCAAGCTTCTGTGAAGGTGAAGAAACCCCTATTCCCAAATTGCCTGTTGGACCTAGCACCATCAGGTTGTTGGTATAGTTCCTCCACAAAAAAACATTCCTGTTCGAGACAAAGGATCCGCTTGATCTTGCATCAAAGACTACTACCGAAGAACTACCGTTATCATTGGCAGAAGTTATTTCCCCTCCAAAAAATATAGCAGACCGGTTATCTCCAGTGTAATACCCTTTTATTGATGGGATAAAAAGATTTCCCAAACTTGTAGCATTTGAAAATTCTAAATAATCATCGGGGGAATCTGTCACCCTGAGACGAAGGATTTTTTCAACACCCGAAACCGCCGAGGAAACAACATCCAGTTTAGAAGTTGCCGGGCTGACCCCTAATCCTACATTTCCGGATGCAGGATAATTATTTGTCTGCCCTAGGACATTATTCGCCAACAGGATGAACAGCGAAACACTTAAAAATAAATTTGTTCTCATTTATCGTATTTATTAGATTCAATTTTTTCCATTCTGTATAATAGGTTATCGATTTGTTTTTCCTGGCTCTCAATTTTAGATCCTTGGGAAAGTATATACAGCGTCAACTCCTCTACCTTCTCCAGCAACTTCACATTCATCTCTGCCAGATTGATCCCGTTTTCCATTACCTCGGCTTCTGTAGGAACATCTGGAAGGTGTCCGTTCATTTGTATAAAGGCTTCCAGTTCTGATAAAGGCATCAAATTATACTCAGGGGTGAATACATAGTCCGGCCAACCGGTTGTAGTGAGATTGATTTCATGGGCTTTTATTTTTCCATTAACAGATAGCTTTTCCGAAGGTGAAACAGTTCCAATACCTACATTCCCATTTGAAAGAATGCGCATCCTCTCATAATAGGCACTTCCATCATTTGTAACCATACGGATTGCCTTACTGGGACCCGACATAAAAAGGGCATCGGTACCATTTACAAACACACCTGCCGATCCTGAATATCCCAAGGAACCTGAACCATAATCAACTATATCGATTGTAGATGTACCATATTCAAACCTTGATCTTGCAGTTGCAGACGCCTTAAGGTGAAATGGGTAAGCAGGAATACTCAATCCCAGTCCTACATTACCAAGCGTATTAATTACAAAAACATCTTTCCAGGTAGCGGAGTTATGCCTGGCCTGAAAGTTTAAAGTAGTAGAATTTCCCGGATCGATATTTATGATCCTGTGGCCAAAACCTGAACCGTAAGTAGACGTATTCCAAGTGATTCTTTTCTGTGAGCCAACATTGGAGTCCATAACATCGAATGTGGTGGTTTGCCCAACTGCATCAGGAGTAAATCCGATTAAAACCGAAAAGGCAATGCCCAGAAGCGTAAAATTTTTCACCATATTTTTTTAAGTTATTTGCTTGCCTTCAAAGCATTCAATTCAGCTTGCATTGCTTTCATTTTAACATTTTGCTCCACCAGATAAATAGTCAGTTCCTCTACTTTTTCCAGCAGTTTAACCGTCATTTCAGAAAGGTTTACCCCATTTTTCAACACCTCTTTTTCGGTGGGGATATTTTCCAGATGGCCATTGCTCTGATAAAACTCCTGCACTTCTTCCAACGTCTTCAAAGAATATCCATCCTCAAAGACATAATCCACCCAGCCGGAGGTGGTAACATTGACTTCTTTTGCCTTGACCGTGCCATGGATCTGAATTCCTCCTGAACGAAAGATTGCCTGTACCCCGTCATCTGCATAACCCCGGATCAGCCAGCTTAAAGTCGTCCCATCATTCGCATACTGCCTGATATACTGTCCATTTGCATTTGAATTGATTTCGGTGTAACCGGAGCCGCTACCGTTAAACCTCCCTGAACCAACCACATGGAGTTTATGGGCTGGAGAACTTGTACCAATGCCAATATTCCCGTTTGCCAGAATGCGCATCCGTTCGGCATACCCTCCACTGTTTGTAATAAAACGTAAATTATTTCCGGCACCGGTCATGATAAACCCATCCTGCCCACTCATAAAAATCCCTCCGGCATTTCCATAGGGTTCAGTTGTGGTGCCATAACTTGCTATATCCACTGTTTTGCCCCCAAACTCAAACCTCGCTCGGTTTGCTGAAGTTGAAGTTTTAACGTGTAAGGGAAGTGCAGGGCTCAATGTGCCTATGCCGACATTCCCTGAAGCCGGAAAGGTATTGGTCTGGCCAAATAGACTTATTGAGCCTAAAAAAATGACAATAGCCAGAAGCGGGGTTTTTAGCATATAGATCGTTAATATCCAGAGATTTGCTGCAATACAAACCAATTCCCATCAAATAAAAAATACCCTGTACAGGGTATTTCTTTTGAATTAAAAAATACATAAGCCTCTACAGAATCTTAATTTGGATGTGTATCACACTTTTAATTATTTGAAAATTTTCATACTAACTAAATATTTTTTTTCGTTAGGGGATTTTTAATACTTTTTCAACTGAAAAAAAAAAAAAAAAAAAATAGTTTAAAGTAGCCCTTACTCTACAAAAGAAATTTACCTGTGGCGGGATCAATTTGTCCACGCGGGTTGTTTTACTCCAGCATTTTAGTCACTGTCTCGTCCTGAAATAGCTTGACAGTTAATCAGGATAACTATGAAAAAAGAAAGACAAACTTACCGGAAAAGCATCAGTAGAAAAGGTGTATCTTATCAAGCAAGCGATAAGCAGTTAGTGATCAACAGCGTACTGGTCGACAGGATCAGTGTGAGGGAAGCCTCCAGAAGGTATGGGGTTAACAGGAGGACGATTGACAGTTGGTTGAGTGCATTCAAATATTCTAATGTCGAAAAGATCCAGGAGGACCTACATGAAATGGGAACCACCAATGAAACAGATAAAGATCAGTTGAAGCTTCTAAAGAAGCAGGTACTGGAACTTTCAAAGGCGCTTGAAAAAAAAGGGTTAAGGTAAAAACACTGGAGACCCTAATTGAAGTCGGCGAAGAGACGTTCAAAATCAAAATCAGAAAAAAGTCTGGAGCCAAACGGTCTATAAAATGACAGAGCACTATCCCCGTGTAAGCGTGGGAGAGCTTTGTAGACTGTTTGGCTATAGCCGACAGGCGTATTATGAAAGGCAAAAGGAGCTGGAAAAGACCTCTATAGCGCATATGTTGGTTTTAACCTTTGTACGTGAACTTCGCGAAGATTTGCCCGGTATAGGGGTAAGGAAACTCCTTAAAATGCTCTATTACAAATTAGAGGAGCATAAAATCAAAATGGGAAGGGACAAGTTGTTCAGCCTGTTGGGTTTTCATGGATTGCTGGTGAAAAGAAGAATAAGATCAGTTAGGACTACCCAATCAGCGCATTGGTTAAAAAAATACCCTAACCTGATCAAGCAGCTGGTAGTAGAATGTCCCAACCGGTTATGGGTAAGCGATATCACCTATATACGTACAGCAGAAGGGTTCAGCTATTTAAGCCTGCTCACAGATGCGTATTCCAGAAAGCTGGTAGGGCATTGCCTGCACGATAGCCTGGAGGCGGCAGGCTGTATGGAGGCCCTGGAAATGGCCTTGGATTCCCTGCCGGACAAGAGAAGGCCCGCTGACCTGATCCATCACTCAGATAGGGGTGTGCAGTATTGTTCGGAAAAATATGTTGAGTTATTAGCGGAAGCAGGCATTGCCATAAGCATGACCCAATCAGGAAACCCTTATGATAATGCGCTGGCAGAAAGGGTTAACGGGACAATTAAGAATGAGTTTTTTCCTAACAAACTCTACCTCAATCACCGGGAAGCCAAGAAAGCTATCGACAAAATTGTAATGGCTTATAATCAGAAACGGCCGCATCTTAGCATCAATTACCTGACCCCAGATCAGGCTCACCTCATGGAAGGGAAACTGAGTAAAAGGTGGAAAGTTTATAAGAAGTACGCCAAGCCATCTGTTCTGGAACCTGTTTCAGGTTGGGGGGATCAGTGAAAACCAATGTGCAATGTTAAGGTGTAAAATAATTTTAGGACGAACAATAAAACCTGTCAAGAACATTCAGGACTATTGACTAAATTGTGTCAACTTTTTTCAGGACGAGACAGTTTTAAAAACGATGAAATATCGCTATGGATATGAAAAATTTCCAGCTGTTCATTTACTATCACACTAGCTGGTGATTTTTCGAGCATTAGAATTTGAACGCTCAGTAGAAAATCTGAAACTTCAGCATCAGGATTATCCCTACTATTGATGGATTGGGTATATTATACGGTTACATCACTTAAAAATAATTTTGCCTTATTAGGTGAACTAAAGAAAAATATAGCGCATTGGAAACTGTCTATCAGTAGATTAGAAGGCATGGTTCAAATACTGACACACCTATCCATTTATGCCATAAAAATTCACCTTAGAGTCTACCTTATAATGATATTGACATAAAACTTCATAATCCCTCAAACTTTCTACACAGAAGAACCTCTTACTATTGCATTGTAAAATTATGTCCTAAAGAGATTTAAACAACCTAGCTAAAAGCTCCAAATCCTCCTCAAAATGGTTCGGCTTCTGTATTGCCAGCTCCAGAATACAAGCATTAGCTCAAATCATTTAAAGATTAGATTTCTGAATCCAGTTTCAAAACTCTTTCAAAATCTTCCATAAATTGGTTCGATATAACTACAGCATTGCCAAACGTCAAGTTTTCAGGGAGGATCAAACCAATTAAACGCCTTTTTTTACTTACGTCTCAGGAAAATAAAATCAAGGTTTCCGGTGAATTGAACACAAAGCAGAATTCGTGTCAAAGCTATCAAAGCAATAAAGATAAGATATCCCTTCTACCGGAAGATACTTAGGGACTCCTTCCCTACCCTATTCATCTACCGGAATATACTTCAGTGTATTGTCTTTACGCCTCAAGCGAGAATGACTAGATAAATAGTATATGTTTTTCATAAAAGTGCCAACAAAAACATTGAAAACATAATTTCACCATAATCAATCCTGAATTGGCGAAATAGAGATCTTAGGTACAAAAAAATCAGATTCATATAAGTCTTACGCTTGCCTGGAATAACAAAAATCAAAATAGCTGCATTTCTTGCAAATCGGTTTCTTCAGCAATGGGCTTTACGCGATCAGTTTCCCTCCGCCACCACTTGCGAGGTGTGTTCCATCTGTATCACATTGGAAAAAACCAAAGCTTCTTACGGCAGGTATGGAGATAGACGATATGATTGCCGGTGATTTGCATTGGTTAATAAAGAAAGCCGAATAGCCATAAGGGGATTTTGTTTTTATAGCCTATTTCGATGTTTTCTGCTACAATAAAAGCGTTTTGTTCATTTTGGATTTGTTTTTGGGATTTTGACTTTCCTCCAAATTCAAATATATTTTCACCGACCTTAAAATCACCCTTAGCTGAATATCCTATTGGATATTGCACTGAAAGTTGGTTGATGAAAAAACTTTCCCGAATACTTCCTATATCTGCTTCTTGATAAGAAAGGGCGTAAAAAATATTGGGATGATTGAGGTAAAGTTTTTCTGGTTTTTGTAAAAGCCCTATTCCTTTGGTATCCGCATACAAACGTTTGACAATTCGTAATTCCTCCAAGTAACGTAGAAAATCAAGCAAACTATTCCGAGATACACCTATACGTTCACTAAGTTTCGTGATATTAGGTTTGAACGGAACACTTTCGGCCAATATGTACAGCAATTGCTTGATTTTTTCTACACTTGCATAGCTAAGATTGTAACTCGAAGGAAGGTCGGTACTCAATGCAATAAGAATAGTTTCCATCAACTTTTGCAAGTAGGCATCTTTATTTTCAAGAAAATAAGGGTAGTAACCGTAAGTCAGGTAATCTTTGAAATACGATAGAGGTTTTATCTTACTTACGATGGGTCTAGCGATCTCCACATGATGGTTCAATAGATCTTCCAAAGTCAATTTATCAAAATGGTCTAGCTCTTTGAATGCCAAAAACTCACGGAAAGATAAGCCATGGAGTTCATAGACGACCGCTCTACGGCTAAGGTCTCCACGGGCTTTTTCTATGTGAATCAGGGATGATCCTGTAAATACTACCTGCAAGTCGGGAAAGTCATCATAAATATTTTTGAGCTCAGAGGACCAATTGGCATATCGATGGACTTCATCTATCAAGAGGTGCTTTCCACCTTCATTTACAAATTGCTCAGCCAAGCTGAAAATGCTGTTTTCAGTAAAATACAAATCATCCAGACTAACATACAAGGTTTCTTGAGCAGGAAGCTGTTTGAATAATATATACTGGAAGAGAAGGGTGGTTTTACCTGCACCTCTGGCTCCTTTGATACCGATAAACCTATTTGACCAATCAATCTCAAGCATCTGTGACCTTACCTTAAGTAGTTGGGCGCGGTCAAGCTTTTGATAATATTTTTGAAGAATCTTTTCCATTAATGTTTTTTCTATTCAACAATAATAGGCGAAAACGTTGTTTATAAAAAACGTTTTTTTTTGTTGATCTCAAATATTCCGATCGACCGATCAGAAGAAGACCCTAATCCAAATACCTACCTACTTTCCGGAAAATCATTTCCAAAGAGTGACATAAACCCTTCAAACTAATCACATCATAATAACCTACTATACTATCGTGAATTTATATTAAACAACCTAGCCAAAAGCTCCAAATCATCCTCAAAATGTTTCGTCTTCTGTATTGCCTGCTCCACCTGACGGCACTAATCCGATTTTGAAGGATTTGTGCCTTTCTTTTTTAAAGGTAACCAGCTATTTATCAAATAGATAATCTTAACGAATTTGGGCAACTACTCAGATACTAACTAAGTAGTTGCCGGACATGAATGTCTGGTGATCAATCCAGCTGATCTTCCTACTACCAATAAAGAAAATAGTGAAAAAACTGATCCTGTAGATAGTCATAAAATGGCCAAAGCCCTTCGTGCAGGACTGCTAACAGGAATACACGTCCCAACCCTGGAAACAGAAGGGTACCGCCAACTTTTCCGTTATCGGAAAAGGCTCTATACAGACTTGGTCCGGGTGAAAAACAGGATCAAAGACAAGCTGCTTCAAAACGGGATAGAAACACCTCAGAAATATGATAATCCTTATTGTACTAAGGACTTTCTGGACTAAGGACTTTCTGGACTTCAAAGCATCAGGATCACCATATATTTCTGTTGCTGCAACACTACTACACAATGATCTTATGGTATGTAAGCAATATTTAATACATACAAATCATGTAGCACAAACAAAACTAAGGTACTCCCCGGTTTCAGATGATTAAAAGTCAAATATACAGCGCTTTAACGATTTTTGACGTTGAAAGACTACGTTCTTCTATAAGGGTTGAAATGATTTTATCCTGGATAAATATAAGTGGCCGTTTTATTAGCTCTTGATTCATTCACTCTGCTTTGTATAAATTTGAATGAATGCTGAAAATTAAACCTAGAATTGATTTAACCCAGAATGGATGATCGTGGCCATCTAATAGATAAAGAGATTCATTATTTAAAATTCTTAGCAAATAAATTTTAAATCAACGAAATGTTCGCTATTTCTGATTGTTCGCTGAGCGCGAACAATTAAATAAAACGAACAAATAATCCTTACAGAAAGTGAAATTGTTGGAAACGCATTAAAAAACTTAGAATCTAATATTGGTATTAGAGGTTACTGGAAGTCTAAGAATAAGCCGTACAATAATGGCATCGACGGTCAATCAAAATAACTATGGGAGAAACCACAGTTACTTTTAACACCGAGATGAAACGGGAGTTTCGTGAATATCACTTGGACAAACTACTTCGTCAAGCTGAATTGAATAAGCCATTTATGCTTGTTGCAGATAAAGTATATCCAGCGCAGAAGCAGCGTCTGCGCGAGAACGGCATTGCCTATCTGGATACTTCCGGGAATATTTATGTCTCCAACGGCAATCTACTGCTGTGGCTGGATGGGCATATAGACGTGAAAAAAAACAAACAGAGCCTTCACCAAGGCCGGTCTTAAGGTAGTTTACACTTTCTTACAAAACCCCGAGGCACAGCTGAAAGAAAACCTGGATACACCTATAAATAAGAACAATCTATCAAAAACTAACAGATAAAGACAGGGGATTCATACTAAATTTGGCAAAGGAGCAACAGATTGGTGTACTTATGAGCAATCATTTTTAAAAGCTTAAACTGATTACTCCTTATTTCTGCGCCTTTTTGACTAGCTCCATTAGTTTCTGGAAGACAAAGGTATTTTCATAAATACCCGTAAATTCTTCAGCATGGGTCCCATATGCCAATAATGGAACCAAAATAGCTGTATGATCCTCTGTTTCAAAGTTTAATTCAACTTGACCACTTCCCATATTACCTTGAGGTATGGTCACTCCCCCTGTTTCATGGTCGGCAGTGATTAACACCAGGGTCCCAGGATGCTGATCAGCAAATTGTATTGCTATTCCTACCGCCTTGTCAAAATCTATCACTTCTTCCACTACCGTCTCTGCACTGTTCCAATGCCCACCAGTATCAATCATCGCTCCCTCAATCATTAAAAAAAATGGCTGATCCCCACTACTAAGAAACTGCAAAGCACCGGTTGTAGCTTGACTTAGATAATCTCCCCTTCCCTGAAGAATAGAAGGAACATCATTTTCTCCTTCAAAGAACCCGACTTTAGAAGCTTTTGTATGTTGCAATTCTGTAAGAGAATTAAGGATAGTAACTCCACGGTTCTTTAGAGAGGTAAGGTAATCCTGGTTCTCATTTAGGAAATCACTCTTGCCTCCACCTATGAATAAATCTATGGAGCTGCCTGCCAATTCGGAGGCAATATCAGCTACCCTATCCCTATCCTTCACATGCGCGTAAAAGGCAGATGGTGTTGCCCCTGTCATTCGATCTGTCGTAATCAGACCATTTTTATACTCGTATTCTTTCAGAATTTCAGGTAGAGAACGTAACTGTTTACCCTGAGAATCAACAGAGATTGCTCTGTTATTGGTCTTATGCCCTGTAGCAAAGGCTGTAGCGCCCGCTGCAGAATCAGTTGTAAAATCATCAGCAGACTGAGTTTTTACCAAGCCAATATGCTTCAACTGAGCTAGGTTCAAGTCATTCCCATGAGCAAACATCCCCGCTGAGATATGAGCCAAGCCATTGCCATCCCCTATCATGAGGATAATGTTTTTAATTAGCACTTCACTGCTTGTCTGATAAGCAGGCTTGTAAATTGCATGCCTGTTTTCTGAACTGGTCACATTGGACTTTAACCCATTCAAATACTGATTTGCCTCAAATGGATGATCCGTATTGATATAGTCTATACCTAGGTCATGAAATGTTTTCCATGCAGTTTTGCCATCTGGCGAACCCCAAAAACGAATTGGCTTTTTCACTTGATGAACTTTTGCGATGAGTTCTTCGAGGGCGTTCAGGTCATCTTCTGTCAAGCGACCTTTTCCATTCCAGGCAGAAAAATCTTTGAAGTTCAAACTAACCAAAGCTATTCTTTCCCAGGGCAACCCAGTACTAAAATCTGTATCAGGATAATCAAATTGTATTAAGTCCGAATAATTGACGAAGTCCTGAACTCTTGGTCTGTTTCCAGAAACCACCACACGTACTCCTGCTTCCTTATCTCCATGCGCTAAAACATCCCTATATTCTTCCAGTATCTCCTCCAGCTTTTTTAGCGTTGGATATGCCTCCGTCTTTAAATCCACCAAAAGCTGAAAATCCATTTTTTTGCTGATTCCCAGTTTTGCCGCTTCTCTGATAGGGTCCAAATACAAACTTCGTAGGGTTCGCTTTGAAGTGGTATTTTCCAACTCATGCGCAACCAATAAATCGTCTTCTTGAAGAAATACATCAACTTCGATGGAAGAACTGTTGTTGGCTAATGCCGTCCAAAAAGGCACTTGCTGTAAGTAGTCATTATGAGAATGAAGTCGATAAGTGCATGTTTCCTGAGAGAAACACAGCAATGGTAAAAGACTGAAAACTATACAGATATACGTTTTGCAATTCATTACAGTTCACTAGATAAAATCCTCGCAATAGCCATAGAGGACGATGAAAGAAAAAAGGAGGCCGTTTAGCACAGCCTCCTTATTTATAGAAGCAAGTAGTTACCAGCCTTGATTTTGAGGAATTCCTGAAGAATTTAGAACTCTGTTTGGAATAGGCCAAACACCCATGGTAGCTGGGTCAAAGTTTCTGGCAGGCCATATTACTTCTACCGTGAACGGAGAATCAGGATCAGCTTTGTTGGTATGGATCTGCCCGTGCAATGGCTTGCTATAAGCTGCCTCAGCATCCCCCCAACGCACCAAATCAAAGTGCCTGTTCGCAAATTCTCCTGCTAACTCAACTCTTCTTTCATGCTTTAAATCTGCCATGGTAGCATTGGTTTTTGGCTCCAGTCCTGCTCTCACTCTGATTTTATTCAGTGGCTCATCACCATTTTGTCCCTGCATAATCAATGCTTCAGCTTTCATCAACAAAAGTTCTGAATAACGCATCAAAGGTACATTCAAAATAGTGGTAGGATCATCACCATTGGAGTTGATGTAGGTACCGACAGGATTTTCATACTGATATTCATACAGGTACTTATTGAACTGTAATCCTGACAGGGAATTTTCTGACTGGTATCTCCTATTCTCTCCAAAAAATTTGAAATCATCCCCAAATTTCAGAATGGTTACTTCCCTTCGGAAATCCCCTTCCTCAAATTCCTCATATAGCTCATTGGTTGGCATGTAATATCCCCAGCCATTGTATTTCCCCCAACCTTTGTTTTCCAGAGAAACTCCGGGAAGCTTACTGCCTCCATTGACTCCAGAAACTACAGTCCAGATATATTCTGATCCCCAATTATTCAGGTGGCTATGCAATAGTCTAAAATCCTCTGCAGGATTGCCAGTGGTATAAACAGCTCTTCCAGATCCTGAATTGGTCACTGCGTCCACTGCGGTTACTACTTCTGCATACCTGGAAGGATCATATTCTGCCCAATATAGATACGTCTTGGCCATATATGCCAGAGCGGCGTCTTTGTGCGCACGACCTTTATCTTCTGCACTATAGGTGGTGAACAATGGCAATAATTCTGAAGCCTTTTTCAGGTCTTCTATAATCTGGGCATAATTTTCAGTCACACTGGTAGGTCTTGCGTAGCTACCGGCATCATCAAACATGTTTAACTCGGTCACAATCGGTACTCCACCGCTTACATCATCACCGTAAGTATGGGCCAGCCAGAAGTAATGAAAGGCGCGCATAAAGTATGCTTCTCCCAAAATTCTGTTTTTAAGCGCTGTAGTCAGCTCCATGTCTGGCACATTCAAGATGATATCATTCGCACGACGGATAATTTTATAGGATTGAGGATACATCCAAAAGGCATACCCCTCATCTCCGGTCATATTGAAATTCTTGATGTTGTCTGCAGTGGAGTTAATTCTTCCGGTGACCATGTCATCAGATGCATTGATGTACCAGAAAAATCCTCTGGAAAACATATCTTCATCCTTCATGTAGAAGTACAAGCTATTGGCAGCCTCGATTGCATCCTGCTCGCTATGGAAGAAGTTTTCGTAGGATGTACTACCCAGAGGTTCCAGATCAGTGAATTCATCTGAACAACTGGTCATTATTCCTAGCAGCGCAAAGGCCACCAGTGTTGATATTTTATATAGTGTGTTTTTCATTTTTCTCTCTAGTTATTATATCAAAGGGAAAGGGACAGACCTGCGGTGAAAGTTCTTGGAACTGGATATTGCCCTACATCTAGTCCTTTGCCACCCACTTCTGGATCCATGCCAGAATAATTGGTGATGGTAAACAAGTTTTCAGTAGATATATACACTCTTAGGCTACTGCTTTTACCGGTTTTCTGAAGCAATTGGGAAGGAAAAGTATATCCAATGGTGAGGTTTTTCAACCTCATGTAAGAAGCGTCTTCCAAGTACCAGCTTGAAGCTGTACCAAAGTTCCGGTTGTCATCTTTGGTAGATAATCGTGGAATATCAGTATCGGTATTTTCAGGAGTCCATGCATTTAACACCCTATTATCCAAATTGTATCCTGACTGGGAAGCATTTAGCGCAGTGTACTTGTAGCCGTTAAATACTTTTACGCCAGCTACTCCTTGAAGTACCATGCTTAGATCGAAACCTTTGTAATCAAGAGTCAGATTGAATCCATAGGTGAAGTCAGGCAGGTAACTATCCATAAACACCTTGTCTTCGTCTGTAATCACTCCGTCATTATTCACATCCTGAAACTTGAAGTCTCCGGGCTTAGCATTTGGCTGGATCAGGTTCCCGTCTTTTGCGTAGGCATCAATTTCTCCCTGAGATTGGAAGATACCTAGGTAAGGTACCAGGAAAGTCGCATAAAGCGGCTGGCCGACCATAGATCTATAAGGGTACAAGGTGCTTCTCACTTCATCTCCGTGAGAGATAAAATCAACATTACTCTTATTGTAACCGTCCAGGTTGATCAGCTCATTATTGATGATGCTAAAGTTACCTCTAGCCCCCAGTCTCACCTGGCCGATTTGGCTGGTATATCCTGCAGAAAACTCTAAACCATTATTCCTTACCTCTCCACCATTCACATCAGCAGCAGCTGTTCCCTGATGGAAATCCTCCAGACCCGGCAAAATCATTCCTTTGGTAGTCTTCACATAATAATCCAACGTCAAGTCTAGTCTGTTTTTGAAAAAGGATGCATCAAGACCTATGTTGGTTGATTCAGAAATCTCCCATTTCAAATTGGGATTTGACTGTCTTTCAGCATATACCGCTTTGTAATCAATGGAAGCCCCTTCGCCCAGCACCACGTTCTGAACTCCCAACGGCACATCGAATGAATAATATCCTACCGAATTGATATTGCCGATTTGTCCCCAGGAAGCTCTCACTTTTAGGTTATTGATCACGTTGCTCTGGAAGAAATCCTCATTGGAAATATTGTATGCCGCAGATATAGATGGGAAAAAACTGGATTGATTGATTTTGGCCAATCGGGAGGTTTCATCACGTCTTATACTTGCAGAAACAAAGTATCTGCCATCGTAATTATACATTGCTCTACCTATCGCAGAAGTCAGTGCGTCTTCATAAACGTATGTAGTAGGGTTCATGAAAATAGAAGCATTTCCCATGTATTGATTAAACGGCTCTTCACTACTAAAGCCCCTGCCTTCCTGAGAATATGACTCGTATTTAGTGTGCTGAGCAGAATAGACTGCAGTGACATTAAGGTCATGCTTTCCAAATACCCTCTGGAAGGAAACCTGATTATCCCAAATCCATCTATCTGATTTAGTAAAAGTCTCGTAAAGGAAGTTTTGAAGGTTAGTCCTTCCCAATTCAGGTATCATTGGTTTGAACTGCTTGCTTTCTGCGTTGCTGATAGTATATCCGAAAGTAGATCTAAAAGACAAGCCTGGTATGATCTCATAGTTCAAATAGGTATTTGAATTGAAATTATTGGTAGGGTTATTAGTAGTAGGTCTCAAAAGAAGACCGACTGGGTTGTAGACATCCCCATACGCACCAGCAAACTGGGATAAGTCATATGGTACTACACCGTGAAATTGACCATTTTCATCATAAACCGGAGCGGCAGAAGGCATATACAAGGCATTGATAATACTTCCGGAATATGAGCTGCTGGCGTTTGTGCCTACCCCGTTTGTTCTGGAGAAGTAAAAATTCTCTCCTACCGTTATTTTATCAGAAAGATAGAAGTCTGTTTTTAGTCTGAGAGAGTAGCGATCGAAGCTGGTGCCTTTTAGTAGTCCTTCTTTGCTTAAATAACCGAAGGAAGCCATGTAGTTGGCATTATCCCCTGCACCACTTACGTTGACATTGGCACTATAAATAGCGGCACTTCTGAAAATCTCATCCATCCAATTGGTCCGCGTGGTTTGTCCCCAAGGGTTTTGAGCTGCATCATGTGCGGCCTGATGCGCCACACCTGCATTATCAGCAGCCAGATTATACACATCAGCTTGTTGTTTGGCATTCAATGGCGTAGGCAGCTTAGCAGCACTTTGGGTTCCTGCATACAGATCGAAGGTTACTTTTGGTTTTCCATAAGCGCCTTCTTTGGTTTTGATCACAATTACACCGGAAGCAGCCTGCGCCCCATAGATTGCTGCCGCAGCGGCATCTTTCAAAATTGAAACCGACTCGATGTCATTTGGATTGATCGGCGGACCATAATAAGGCATTCCGTCAACTACTGTTAAAGGGTTTTCATTGGACAAAGACCCAATACCTCTAATGACAATGGTACCTTGCTGAGAGGGATCCCCTCCTTGCTGAAGTACCGTCACACCCGCTACATTCCCCTGTAGAAAGTCATTTAAATTTGCTACAGGACGGCTTGTGATTTTGTCAAGTCCGGAAACAGAGGAAACTGAAGAAGTAAGATTTTCCTTTTTGGAAGTACCATAACCGATCATTACCACTTCATCTAGGTTCGTCATAGATTCTTCTAGATAAATAGTAAGTTCAGTATTGCCCCGGTAAGGCAAGCTTTGGGGTTCCATTCCAATAAAGGAAACAGTAAGGGAGCCTGAATCTGCTGTTAGAGTAAGTGTAAATTTACCATCAACATCCGAGACGGTACCTTGATTGGAAGTACCCAAAGGAACAATAGTGGCGCCCGGAATAGGCAGCTGGTCTTGCTTTCCGTACACCGTCCCTTTGACTATTGTCTGGGCCTGTGCACCTAAGCCCATAAGGCATAGTAGCAATAGAAATGAGTAAAAGATTTTTTTCATAGCGCTAGATTTTAAATTTCTCTTACCAAAACTAGCTAATGCCCCATCCAAGCAGGTGGTCAAAAATTTCAATAAAGTGGAGATAACGTACAAAAAACGTCGCTAATCTGACCTAATAGGTGTCTAAATCCCTCAGAAACATTCGCATAAACTACAGTGAATATTTAGATAAAATCAATTAGACTGTCCAGACTTATAAAAATTCTTGGGAGAATGCCCTGTGTGTTTCTTAAACATTTTACTGAAGTACTTTGGATCGTTAAAACCGCAGGCAAAGCTCACCTCAGAAACATTCATTTTGTTTTTACCCAAAAGTTGCTGGGCTTTTTCTATCCGTAAACTCATCATCACATCAGAAGGAGAAGTATTTAATACCTCCTTGAACGCACGGTAACATTTAATTTTACTTACACCGAGGGCTTCAGAAAGAGATTCTACCTTAAAATTACCGTTAGACAGTTGCTCATTAATCATCATCATGCCTTCCCTTACCAGTTTTTCGGTAGGGCTGGAAAATTCAAGTGTCTCATCCTGAAGGAAATCAAAGGTTTTGAATTCTTTCTTTAATCGTTTGATATTGTGCAGTCGGGTAGAGATATTTTTCAGTATGAATCTACTACTGGCAGGAAGCTGAATAAAGGTTTCAATGCCCAAATCCATTAATTCATCTTGAAACCCAGGTTCAATAGTATCGTAGATGTAAACCACCGGGATGTGGTTATCGCTTTTGGATGTTGCGTGTATAGCTTCTATCAGCTCTATAATACTTTGGCTCATTTTTTCATTGTAAATAATCAAAGCATTAATCCTTGCATTACGAATCGCTTCGATGACCAGATGAACATCTTCCTCTACTATGATATCAAACTCAGCGTTATGAATGATTTTCAAAAGACTGTCAGACTCATACTTTTTCCCCAGTAGAACTACATGATGCTTTTCAGGATCTAATTCATTATTTAGGTTGATGTATTTCCAATAGCCTACAGGATTATTTTGGATTTGCGTAGAAGGCTCATTAAAAGG
The DNA here is from genome assembly GCF_001442615.1 of Algoriphagus resistens. Taxonomy (GTDB): domain Bacteria; phylum Bacteroidota; class Bacteroidia; order Cytophagales; family Cyclobacteriaceae; genus Algoriphagus; species Algoriphagus resistens. Next base: position 122,557 of record NZ_LMXN01000004.1, read on the forward strand.
TATAGAAGTAGACACATAAAGGATCTTATCATCGGTATGATAAGATATGACTCCTGACAATTTCTGCAGCAGCGAATAAGCCGCCTTTAAATACGGGCTATATTTGATGATTTCATCCAGATTTGAAGTAAGAAGGTTACTTGAGATCTTCAACTGAACCTGAATGGTATCCGTATTCGATGTAGCATATACAGCAAGTGATGCATCTTCACCTAAGTATTTCATCATTTCCCTGATGAGATACTGCCAAAAAAGCTTAAACCCAATGACATCCAGTTCTACCCAGTTCTCTCTTAACTGGTACTTTTCTTCAAAGCCAATCTGATACTGCTTCAGCTTAGGTTTGATGTGTTGGAACACATCCTGCACCAATGGAGTGAGAATGGTCAGGGAGTTGCCATATCCCTGTGAGTGCTCCAGCATGGAGACTCTATCCCATTCCCTTACTTGGGACATGATTTCATTTACCTGATGTAGGACGCCTTCTTTTCTTGCTCTACTTTTAGTGCTTAGTTGTTCAATGTTTTCCTTTAGCTCAGAAAGTGGGAGCTTAAACTGCCCCAGCATATAATTTTTGAATTGCTCTATCTCGAAATCAGAATCCTTATGCCGGTTGTGGATTGTCAGTAGCTCAGCTTTTTGATCAGAAATCTCCCTGTTCTTGATATCCAGGTCATAGTTGATTTTTTCTAATTCTAATTTTTGTTTTTCAATCAGCTCGGTGCGTTCTGCAACTTTTTTCAGTAGGTTTTGACGTTGTATTTGGGTATTTCTATTTCTCCAGATCAATAGTGCCACCACCAATAAAATCCCAATAATCAGCCAAGGCACCGGGGATTTCCAAAAAGGTCTGGGAATAATAATCCCAAAAGAAGCGTATAGAGCAGGGTTGTCTTCCAGCGAATTCCTTAAAATAAATGTGTACTCTCCGGGAGTCAAAGAGGATTCCACAACTCGAAAATCATCTCCCAGATCTGTCCATTCTGTCTGTAGTGGCGCCAGTTGGTACTGGATTTTATTCTGTGGGTTTTGGGTAAAAGCTACACGTCTGACTTTCAAATCCAGTCTCCCCTCCTTCAATTGCGCTGTCCATAGGTCAGTTTCTGGCTTGACTATCCCTAGAAGCGGTAGTTCATCCTCAATTAGCAGCTGCTGAGGGTGAAAATAATTCAGGCCATCTATTCCTCCGAAAAACAAAACTCCCCGCTCATTTTTGTAAAAGCCTCCTTCAGAAAACTCAGCCCCTTGCCAGCCTTCATTTGGAGGAAGGGTTCTTACCTGAAAATCCTCCTTGGAAATTCTTGAAATCCCATTGGTAGTACTGACCCACATGTAGTCTTTACTTGATAGGATTCCGTACACCAGCTGACTTACTAACCCTTCTTTTTCAGTAATCTTAAAGAAGATTCCTCTGTCCGGGTGATAGATGTTAATCCCACCCATCGTGGCTATCCAGATGTTGCCTGTATCTTCATCTTTTTCAAAGGAGAAAACACTTGGATTAAGCAGGCCTTCACTTTCTCCCAGAAAACTTAATTCGCCCTTATTCCAGATTATAACCCCATTACTTTCTGTTGCTAGGTAAAGCTTGCCATCGGATTCCAGCACATGCCGAATATGATAGGGAACAAGTTTCTCCTGACCTTCGAAAGGAACAAATTCATCTGACTTAAAACTATACTTAGCCAAGCCACCCCAGCAAGCCACCCAAAGTGAGGCACGATCCTCGGCTTCTATGAAGTTATAGTTTCTGTTATTGGGAATCAGGGCATTATCTTCGGCAGAAAAATACTGAACCTGCTTATCCCCATCTATCCTGGCTATTCCTGCATAAGTACCTACCCAAACGCTACCGCTATGGTCTGTATATAAGCTTCTGATCCGATCCCAATCCCTGTTGTTTTTTGCCTGGCTTAAGGAATATTTTTGAAAAGTCTCCTGGCCAACCTCAGATACAAAAAGTCCTGAGTTATAATAGCCCAACCACATTTGATCCCCGTCTCCCTGGGTGATTGCACGTACGGTTTCTTCTGGAATAGCCGGGTTTTTCACAGGGTGACGGTAAACTGAAAATATCTGGCCAGAATTCGAATAAGCCATACTGATTCCTCCATCCTTATACCCTATCCATACATTTCCAAATACATCTTCATGGATAGTATAAATTTCATTGCTGTTTATACTGTAGGGATAAAAAGCATCGCTGGTGTAATTATAAAACGTATGTCCGGGTCCATCTGGGTTCTCTGGAGGCAGGACAAAAAGTCCGTTTTTCATAGTCGCATACCAGACTTGCCCCAGATCATCGGTGAGCACTTTATTGATTTCTACCTCAGGATATTTCTTGATCAGAAGATCTTTTAAAGCCTGTGTTCCTTTGTCTGCAATGACACAGGAGTTACATGGTTTAAATTCACCTGTAGAAAAACTGTACGTCTCCCCCTCAAGGACAATAAACAGCTCACCTTTTAGGTCCAGTCCAAAATCCCCTACCTCACTTTCAAAATAAAAATTCACAAAATCATCCCCTTGCTTGTAACTGATTGATTGGCGTGTAGACTTCACCCATAACACATTCTGCTTGTCTATTAACAGATTGAAAATAAAATTTCCCGGAAGGGATTTCGGATCGTCCGGCTTATGTTTATAAACCTGAAAACTGGAGCCATCAAAGTAATTCAGTCCATCCCAAGTGGCTATCCATAGACCTCCTGTTGCGTCGTTTTCAAAATCGTTGACAGAATTATTAGAAAGTCCATCCTCAACCTGATAGGTCTTGAATTTTATATTTTGGGCCTGACAAAGCTCAATACCAATCAGCCCTATCAAAAAAAATACGCAAATCCACTTCATTTAATTTATTCAAAGACAATTAGCTTGAACTGCTGAAATACGACTTAATATAAATAGAAATCAATGCTGTGAGATAAATATTTTACACAGAATAAATGTAAAATGTCAGCTGGTGGTGCGTTGAACAAGATTGTTTTTTGATTCAAGAGTACTTGCCCCAATTGATTTTAGTCTTTTTCTCTCCTATGTTTTTTAACTAGCAGAGAAATTATCTGACTTGGTCAGAAGGTATCGGAAACAACCCAGGGAAGAATACAAAGATCGTTCACCAAAATTGAGGAAGAACCCCGCTTTGACCACGTGACTCTGCGATCTTGATCGCCCGTGTTTTTTCAGTTATCGTTTGTTTTAAGGTTGACCAACAACCCTCAAGTATGGCAGGAAAAACTATAATCATGAACTATCTCAAACAGATATTCCCCTTTAAGGATAGTCACATTGCTTGTGGGGCCTGGTGGAACTTGTAATTGGTTTAATACCTCACCTCTTCCTTGAAGAAGAATACTAATCAGCGGAAACATTAGTCTATCAAGTTCAAATAGGATGGGCTCTAGTGGTATATCCAGAAGAATTAGATAAAAATTGGTGTAGTTACCAAATCCTGGCAGCCTCAGTACTTGAGAGCCTCAGACGGAAAGGAACAGTGGTAAAGAAGGGAAAATGATATTATCCCACCACGCAAGCTGGCTTTCCTAAGCACTTCGCTGTCCTTTAGGACAGGCTCTTGGGGATTAGCTTTCTTACTGTCCCATGTTAAGGTGCCGATCATCATTAAGAAAAATGATATCATATTATCGACCTGGATAAACTGAGAATATTCCTAACTATTGGATTTCTAGAAAGCTAAACTAGCTTAATACCCCAGCAGCCGCTACCCGAAAAACCTATCCCGTCGAATAATAAGAAGATGAATACGGTTAATAGGCTGTATTGATAGATTTCTTGGGTTAAAGTTGAAAAAACAATAATCCCCTCCTTCTTGAATCCTATTAGCTTCCAACCGGGTTTTCAAACTCTAACTGTTTTAATAAGCTAAGCAATTTAATTTTTATCCAAAACAAATTTGTTAGAATAGACTAACAATGTATATTTGAACTTTCTATTACTGTTAAATTTCCGTTATGCGTAACAAATACTTCTTAGTTACATTATTTCTCCTAGTTGCTAACGCCCTTTTCGGGCAATCCACCCCGATAAGGGGTAAAGTTCTATTAGGGAATGATGGGGTAGAATTCGTCAATGTCTATATAAAGAGTTTAGGCGTGGGCGCCACCACAAACATGAACGGTGAGTTTACCATTCAGGTAGAGAAACCAGGCACTTATACGCTACAAGTTTCTATGGTAGGATTTAAATCTTCCCAGCAAAAGGTAGTTGTCCCCCAGTCTTCTGACCAATTGATAATCCAATTAGAAGAAATGGATGAAGGACTGGATGAAGTAGTAGTCAGTGGAACGATGCAGGAAGTGTCCAAGCTGGACAGCCCTGTTCCTGTGGAAGTCTATTCAGCTAATTTCTTTAAGGCCAATCCAACGCCATCAATTTTTGAAGCACTTCAGACAGTTAACGGAGTACGCCCACAGGTCAATTGCAATGTGTGTAACACGGGTGATATACACATTAACGGACTGGAGGGGCCATATACTATGGTGCTTATTGATGGAATGCCTATTGTGAGTGGACTTGGTACTGTCTACGGTCTATCTGGCATTCCCCAGGCTTTGATTGACCGTATGGAAATAGTGAAAGGACCAGCATCAACATTGTATGGCTCCGAAGCGGTGGGAGGGTTGATCAATGTGATCACTAAAAGAACTGATGCAGCTCCTTTATTTTCAACAGATGCATTTGTTACGGGTTGGGGAGAAACCAATCTGGATTTGGGCGTGCGCTCTAACTGGGGCAAAAAGATTCAGTCATTGACCGGGATAAATGGCTTTTATTATGATAATCCAATTGATCACAATGGTGATAATTTCACGGATTTGACCTTGTCGAAACGAATTTCAGTTTTTCAGAAGATCAATATTTCAAGACCTCAGAACCGTGTTTTTACAGTCGCAGGTAGGTATATCTATGAAGATCGCTGGGGGGGTGAAATGAACTGGAATTCTGGCTTCCGTGGTGGGGAAGAGGTATATGGAGAAAGTATCTATACAAGCAGGTGGGAGACTTTCGGAACATGGCAGCTACCTACTTCAGAGAATATTAACTTTCAGTTCTCCGCAAATGGACACAAGCAGAATTCCTTTTATGGCTCAACTTCTTACATGGCAGATCAATACATAGGTTTTGGTCAACTGACCTGGACAAAGACGGCGGAGAAACACAGGGTTCTGCTTGGTATGGCCTATCGTTATACGTATTATGATGATAATACTGCGGCCACTTCGGAGGTTGATTCCAAAAAAAATATGCCGTCAAAAATGCATTTACCAGGTGTTTTTCTTCAGGATGAGATCAAGTTTTCAGAAAAGCAGAGTTTGTTGTTGGGAGCACGTTATGATTACAATTCAATCCACGGATCAATAGTCACCCCAAGGGTTAATTATAAAATTTCATCAGCTGACAAGACCACAACACTTCGTCTTTCAGCTGGCAACGGATTCCGGGTAGCAAACGTGTTCACAGAAGATCATGCCGCTTTGACCGGAGCACGCGATGTTGTTTTTGAGGAAGAGCTAAGGCCTGAAAAAAGCTGGAATGTCAATGGGAACCTGGTGAAGAAAATCTATACAGATAGCGGTGTGTTTGTCGGACTGGATGGGTCTGTCTTTTACACCTACTTTACCAATCGTATTGTGCCCGACTATGAAACCAATCCAAACCAGATTATTTATGCTAACCTAGACGGTTCAGCAGTTTCTCAGGGTTTGTCCCTAAATGCAGATGTTGCCTGGCCAGGCGGTCTCAGTATCACTACGGGTGCAACCTTAATGGATGTAAGTGTAGAAGAAGAGGGTATTAAGACCAGGCAATTGCTTACTGAGCGCTTCTCCGGTGTTTGGTCGGTAGGGTATGAGTTTTTTAGCTTGGGGCTGAAAGTGGATTATACAGGAAATGTATACAGCCCGATGAGGCTTCCTTTATTAGGAGAATTGGATGATAGACCCGGATATTCTCCGTGGTACAGCATCCAGAATATTCAATTGACCAAATCTCTGGGTGATAAATGGGAAGTATATGGAGGCGTTAAAAATCTGCTGAATTTTACCCCGGCAGCCAATAGTATTGCCAGAGCATTCGATCCATTTGATAAAAATGTGGACTTTGCCACCGATGGCTCTGTGATACCTACGCCGGATAATCCAAATGCACTTACTTTCGACCCATCGTATGTTTATACCGCAAATCAAGGCGCAAGGGGATTTCTAGGAGTAAGATATACCTTGAACAGATAACTCCGCGTAAAATTTTGTCTGTTGCACTAAGCCACGGTTCGGGATTAATCTCCGGTTCGTGGCTTATTAACTACAAAAAGTAGTATGAAAAATAAAACATTCATGAATTAGGCTGTCACAAAAGGAGATGAAAGAGTTGAATTTCTGCATAATCAGGATAGTACTAGTTCTGATATTGGTTATGGCATCACAAATTGGATTCGAACATATAATCCAGAAAGTCTGTGGCCTTGATATTCATCAAAAGACTATCGCGACCACTGTAGCTGGTATGGACATCCAAGTTGAGCACACCCTTTCGGAACCTCCACTATGCTTCAAATCAGACAACGTTATGTACTTTGCAATAAATCAAAAGCAACTTTCCCATGTCCATCGGGTGTGGTGTAGAATGGTCGCTTTTCTATCTCATAGTTTGTTTCCGGGGCAATTCCAAGTGCATGATAGATGGTCTGATGGATGCTATCTATCTTAATCGGATTTTCTATACTTTTACAGGGGCGTTCATCAGCGGTTTTCCCATAAACGAATCCTTTCTTGATACCTCCTCCGAAAAGCAACATAGAGCAACCATCGGTAAAGTGACGATGCATTCCATAATTTTTCATGTCTTCAATCACATCGGGCACTTCAACTTGATCAAGCACTTTCAGCCCCGGTCTTCCTTCAGTCATCATATCCCTACTGAATTCGCTGGCAACGATCACCAATGCACGGTCTAGTTTTCCACTTTTTTCCAGATCCCTGATTAATTGGGAGATCGGTGCATCTATCATTTTTTTCATATCCTTCAGCCGTGTATGTCCATTGTCATGGGTGTCCCACCCCATAAATGGCTCATATTCTGAAGTCACAGTGATAAACCTTGCCCCCTGGTCCACCAATCTTTTTGCCAGCAGACAGCCTAAGCCAAACTTGCCGTTGTTATATTTATCATAGCTTTCCTTTGGTTCCTGACTTAGATCAAAAGCTTTGGCCTCCGGGGAGTTAAGCAGGATATAGGCCTGCTCCATGGATCGCTTAAGTGATTCCTTTTGATAGTCAGAACCGTATTCTCCCATTGGCCCGGCAGAAATGAGGTCATGATAGAGTTGATTTCTGGATTCGAAACGTTTGGCCGACATGCCTATTGGAGGCCGGACACTATCCAGACCCGCTGAGGGATCGGGTATCAGGAAGGGCCCGTGCTCTGAGCCCAGAAAACCAGCGCTGTGAAAAGCCTTTAGTTCTTCCCCTTCCCCTACCGAAAATCGTTGACCAATATTGATAAAGGAAGGAATCACGGGATTTAAAGGCCCCAGTTCTTTGGATATCCAGGAACCCATATGGGGAACTACCACGGATTGTGGGGGTTCGTAGCAGGTGTGGAAATGATATTGGTGACGGGTATGGAGGATGTGGCCAAGGTCAGCCGCGACATAAGAGCGAATCAATGTTCCCTTGTCCATGATTTTGGCCATAGATTCCAGCCCTTCAGAAAATTGGATACCATCCAATGCGGTGGGTATTGAAGGGAATGTGCTGAGTACTTCTTTAGACTCCATCCCTTTCCGAAATGGCGTGTATTTCTTTGGGTCAAACGTTTCGGTATGGGCCATTCCCCCAGCCATAAATAGTAAGATCACCGAATCTGCTGTCGCAGGAATTTTGTCTGTTCCGCAGGAAGACAGTAACCCGGCAAATGGTACCCCCATCCCCATGGTTGCCATCGCTGCCGCGCTGGTCTTTTTAATAAATTCTCTCCTATTAAGTGATGATTTCATGATTTTCTCAATTAATTAGATTCCTCCCGCAGATTTTAGCAGACCAATTTCACAGATTTAGGCCAGTCAGGTCTGTGGGAAAATTATCCCTTTTTACTTCGCAAATTGCTTCGACCCCGAAGAATCGGAACAGGCAGTATTTCCTTGCAATGCTGTGATGACTTGGTAACATCAGAAATCCAACATCCTAAATCGATTTACTCCAACATCTGAAATTCAGGCAACAAAATGACAGCCCAGAATAAATCCTGAATTTTAGCTGCATCAGGGTTTGCGCCCAAAGCCTCTCTGGCAATTGCCAGTTCTTTCTCATTAGGTTTACGGTTCAATGCTTTTAGGTACAATTCCTCCGTTATCTTAACCGGATCACTGAGTTTGGTTTCCCATTGTTTTGCTCCTTTCAGTAAAGCTGTATTCAGTCTTTCTCCATTTGTCATCTCCAGCGCCTGAAGCAAATTCCCCTGCGTATCCCTACTGGTAGAGACAATCTCCCGATTCGGTCTACCTAAAGCAGTTAGAAATGGATTATTGGCTACCAGTGCAGCCCTCGGAAAGGTAGGTGCATCAACCTCTGGACTTTTTAACTCATAAGGATCATATTTGATTTCTTCCTTTGTAAAAAGAGGGTATACTATTTCACTGACAGCGTCGGAAAACTCCTCGGCAGTCAGGCGCTTTTGCACCATTCCTTTGAATTGGTAATCCTCTGCCATCAGCTCTTCATAACTTGCGTATCCGATGGATTGGGATTGATAGATTTTGGAACTGGCGATTTGATAGATTAAGGCTTTCAGATCATAGCCGTTTTCCACAAAATCAGAGGCTAGCCAATCGAGCAAATCCTGACTCCATGGCTCATTGTCCATTTCATCTACCGGCTCCACAATTCCTCTTCCCATCATCTGCTTCCAGATCCGGTTTACAATAGTACGGTACATTCTACCATTCGCAGGTTGCACCAATTTATCGGCAAGCTGCCGAAGCTTTTCAGCTTTTGTGGCGGCCGAGTCAATCTCCCCAAGCTCCTCCCAGAGAATTTCGGTTTTTGCCATTTTCCCGGTAGGTACCTCACAGCGACTTACTTCGAGTGTGCTATCTGCGAAAATATTCGCAAAAGCATAGGACTCTTCCAGCTTCCAGTCAGAGATAAAACTATCGTGACAGGAAGCGCATTTTAGATTTAGCCCCAATATTACCTGGCCCACGTTCTGCGCAGCTTGCATCTCGGTTCTTTGGCTGGCATTCACCGTTCCTCTCCAGCGTATCCCCTCAATAAAACCCTTGGATTTATCGGTAGGGTTTAGCAGTTCCTTGACAAATTGATCGTAAGGCTTATTGTCCCTCAATGAAGTGTACAGCCAATCACTGATATTGAAACGGCCATTGGTGATGTATCCCGTACCTGTATAGTCGTTACGAAGTGCATCATTCCAAAAGCTAAGCCAGTGAGTGGCGTATTCATCAGATTTGCTGAGTAATTCCTGCAACCAGACATCCCTTTTTTCAGGCCTGGGATCATTGCGGAACTCCTCCAGCTCCTGTGGACTGGGAAGCAATCCAGTCACATCGAGGTAGATCCTTCTCAAGTATGTTTTATCATCCACAAGCCCCTCCCACTCCAATTTATTTTCTAGAAAATATTCATCAACCCACAAGTCAACAGGATTGTCCAGACCAGCTTTATAGGTAGGAAGAATCGGATTTCGGGGAGCAAGTTCTGCTACACGATAGACGGATTGCTGAGCTGCACCATCTGGCCACGGAGCCCCTTTTTCTATCCAAAGCGCAAGCAACTCCCGCTCTTCTTTGTTGAGTAATTTGCCCTTGGAAGGCATGACGTCTTTATGGTTCTTATCCAAATTGATCCTTCGGATAAGCTCACTTTCACCCGGATTTCCCGGCGCCAGGATTTTGCCATTTTCACCACCTTCAAAGACAAACTCTTTCTCATCGAGTCGCAATTCTCCTTCAATCTTTGCACCACTGTGACATCTGTAGCAATTGTGGGCCAGTACCATTCTTACTTCACCGATCAGTTTCATTTCTTTTTCCGGAGTAAGCGCTGCACTGTAAGCTGCAAGGTTGATTGGAGTTTTTTCAATCTCCAATTCATCATGACCTGAATACGGCAATACCTCCGAGAGAAAGTCTTCTCCATGGGTGAGGGAGCCTCCAAAATGACCTGTAACGGAAACGCCGATTGCTGTGATAAATAAAATCGACCTATAAACTTTTATTTGGGAAGGAGTAGCTTTTCCCCTGGCTTTGGGAAGAAACAGTAAAATAAAAACACTAAAAACAGCTGTACCTAATCCTACCCATTTATGCAGATCGAGAACTTCACCACTCGTTCCTTCATTGGTGGCAAGTAGCCAACCCATCGGAGCAGCAAGTATTGCACTCAATGCCCCAATGGCTGCTAATATGATGATTCCGGGCCTGGTTTTGGATTCGAATTTCCCGAAGGTAAATAACTCCATAACTGCAGCCACCACAATTAGCGCAATGGGAAAATGAACGATCAACGGATGCAACCGTCCCAGAAACTCCCAAAGCCAAAATCCATTTTCTTGCATTTCCCTTATACTTAAATTACAGAAAGTCTAATATTAAGGTAAAATTTCTTTATGTAGCTTCGTATACAAATACTACTTTTTTTAGTCAAAAAAACCCGACTAACCAGCCGGGCATTTCTCCATTACCATGCTATACTTTACTATTTATAGTTTCTCACATGAGCATTTTCTCAGTAATCATCTGACTTTAATTCCCCTAAATCTCCCCTAAATAGAATAATTTACTGTCTGTTAAATTTCAGGTAGTCCTTGTTTCTGATACTGTCATTCTTGTCATACAAATAGTCCCATTGGGCCATGTACTCATCAGCTGGCAAAAATTGGTCATTTGTTTTCTTAAGTTTGGATTTGAGAATTTTCTCTAGTGAATTTTGAAGATTTGTGTATTGCGGGTCGTCAACCAAGTTGTTTTGTTGATAGGGATCCATTTGGTTATCATACAATAACCATGGCCCAAGTAAGTCCTTCACATAGGTATACCGTTCAGTTCTTACCCCCCTATATTCTCTTCCGCCGTTCTGAAACTGCCATTCATGAAAAGGTACGGGAAGCATGATCAAAGCTCCGTCATTTTTGATGTCTTCGCCTTTGATAAGAGAAACCGAATAATCATCTCCCTCAATACTTTTGGGAACATTTATGTCACTAAGTCCGAGCAATGTAGGCAGTATATCAGGGGTATTGATCGGGCCTTGAATTGTCCTTGGCTTGGTAATCTTTTTAGGATATCTAATCAACATAGGAACCTTAATGGATTCATCCCAAGGTCTTTGTTTTCTCAGTACACCTTTGGAAAACAACATATCCCCATGCTCAGAGGTAAAAACGATGATGGTATTTTCTGACAAGCCTTCTTTCTCAACCGCTTCCAAAAGGTCTCCCATCGCCTTATCTAATGCTGTAATGTGGGCATAATAATCTGCAATCACCTGCCTGGCACTATCCCGTAGATGCTCCGGTACATTTGGTCTGAGTGTGATTTGGTCCGGATCATAGCGCTGCCTATATTCCTCAGGTGCAGTATGGTAGGGATTGTGTGGTGGTCCCCATGACATCATCAGCAAAAATGGACTGTCCTTATTTTTATGAATATAACTTATTGCACTGTCGGTCTGAGAGAATGCGTCATATCCTTCCCAAAATTGCTTTTGATCATTCTCATCGAAATAAAATGAATTATTATAATCATGGGTGACCTCCCGGACTTTCCAATAATCAAATCCCTGTCTTCGTTCTTTTGGCACTGGCTTATCCCTCGCACTAAACGCATCCTCCCCTCTTTTGTGTCCATTTAGATGCCACTTGCCAATATAGCCGGTTTGATACCCCTGCTCTTTATAGATTTCTGCAAATGTGACTGCCTCAGAAGGAAGTGGCTTATCATTATAAAAAACACCGTTGGTCAAAGGATACTGACCTGTCAAAAAACTAGCTCTCCATGGAGCACAAACTGCCATAACAGTGACAGCATTTTCAAAGACAAGGCTCTCTTTAGCCAGCCGGTCCAGGTTTGGGGTTATCACATCAGTATTCCCAGCATATCCTATTGCATCTGCCCTCCATTGATCTGCAAGTACAAAAATCACATTGGGTCGCCTTGTTTTTTCTGCCTCCATTTCTGGATTAACTGACCGGAATCCAAACAACAGGGATAACACAACAATTAATACCATCAGGAATCTATAGTTTATTTTATTTAAAAACGACATGTTTTAATTCAGTTAGGATAAAATGAATTTCAATTCAGCTTTTTGGTTTCCAGGTCCTTTGCCATTGATTCAAATCTATCTCTCATCTCAACCAATTTTTTGGCATGGCTTTGATCCTTGCCAAGGTTGTTAGTTTCAAGAGGATCACTGACCAAGTCATATAGTTCTTCATGCCCCGGATCATTTCTATATCTAAAATATTTCCACTCATTAGTACGAATCCCTTCACTTGGAGGAATAATATCCACTTCCCAGAGATGTTCTGTAATGAATGATTTCCTGTCAAAGACAGGATTCTCGCCATTTACAAAAGGAGCTAATGTTCTACCCTGCCATTCTAATGGCACTTCAATTCCAGCAAAGTCAAAAATGGTGGGCGCCACATCAATATTCAGTGCAATGTCCTCGATGTCCCTATGGCCTGGATTCCTTGGGTCGTAGATTATAAGCGGCACACGGATGGAATTCTCGTACATCAACCATTTTCCGGCTAATTGTCTTTCTCCCAGAAAGTATCCATTATCTCCCATAAGAATAATAATGGTGTTGTCGGCTATTCCGGATTTTTCCAATGCCTTTCTAATCCTGGAAATCTCAAGGTCTATGCCCCCTATCATTCTATAGTACCCCTTCACACTATGCTGGTATTTATCAGGTGTGTCATACCTCCATTTCCATCTAGTCCTGTTTTCTCCGTCTCTGACATAGTTAGGCTGGGCTTCAAAATAGTGTAAATCACTAAGCAAAGGAGGGGCAATCGTTATATTATCATAGAGTGCATTCATTTCGTTTTGCCAGAAATATTGGTCGGCAGCGGGATCATGAGCATGAGGTGCGCTAAAGCTTAAGGAAAGGCAAAAAGGCAGATCCTTGGGTGCATTTTCAATGAAATCAATTCCCTTCTGTCCAGTGTATCTCGTCAAATGGACGGTATCAGCACCCAGGGTTTTATAATAATACCCCCTTCTATCCGGATACTTACCGTTCCGGTCATACACTTCGACCTTGTCAAACAAATCAGAGACTTTGTCATATTGCACTCCAAACTTGCCGAAGAAACCTGTATAATAACCAGATTCTTTCATCAGGCTGGGATAGGAATTAGCGATATAAGGCTGCTTGATCTGTCCTTGTCCGAACGTATATCCATGGGTTCTTTCATACATTCCGGTCAATATACTGGCACGGCTTGCAGCACAAATTGGAGTAGTTACGAATGCATTTTTAAAATAAATCCCCTCGCTCGCCAATTTATCCATCTCCGGTGTCTGGATAATTTTATTTCCTGCATATCCCAAGGCATCCCAGCGCTGATCATCTGTCAATATAAAAATGATGTTGGGCTTCTTACTTTGTGCTTTCAGTTTATAGGAAATTGAAAATACTAAGATTAACAATAACCCAACTTGCCTGGCTAACCGGAAAAACCTGCTTATTCTGTTAATTAAATCCAACGAAAAATCCATATTAATATCCCGGGTTTTGTTCTAGGTTATTAATGAGTATTTGTTCTGCAGGAAGTGGCGCCAATAATTTATGCGCATCTATCTCGTAGGCTCCATTGTAAAGAAATTCCTTTTGGCCTAGTTCCCGTTGACCATGAGTGGTCATCACCTCTGTGGCTTTATCCGTCCGCTTTAAATCATACCACCGTTGGTTTTCAAAGCAAAACTCAACCTGACGCTCCTTTGCAATCAAATCTTCTAATCTGGTTTTATCATACCCAGTCAAAGGCGCTGTTAAGCCTGCCCTTTCCCTTACTTGCTGCACATATGTGATGGCCTCACCAGTTCTTCCAAGCTCATTCAAGACTTCAGCATACATCAGCAAAACATCAGAATATCTTAAAACCGGAAAATTGTCACCTGTCCTGTCATCAGGAGCGGAAATAGGGGGTTTGAATTTTCCGGTATAGGGTATATCCCTAACCACTCCATCCCAATCCGGCCCATTCCAAAACTTAATCGAAACCTCTTTTCTTTTATCTCCTTCTTCAAACGCATCCAATAAATCTTGTGTAGGTTGATTCCATCCTGCGGAAATAATATTTATGTTTGGCCGCATAGTAATATTCCCCTCAGAAGTCCAAGGAGCAAACATAAATATGAACCTATTCGACAGCTCTCTGCTGTTTTCAGAATATTGTACACTGAATATTGTCTCATTATAATCCTTGTTACTGGGATCAAATAAGTCTGCGTAATCTGATAAGAGGAAATACTGGTTTGAATCAATCACAGTTTTTAAGGAAACCTCTGCGTTTCCATACTCCTTAAGAGTTAAATAAACCTTACCCAGCAATGCATAAGAAGCATATAGATTTGCCCTCCCATTTTCTTCCAGTTCAGTAGCCATAGAAAACTGTTCAATCGCTGATTTTAGGTCATTGATGATGCTAGCATAAATTTCCCCCTCTGCTGATCTTGTTATTTGCAGCGCATCTTGGGCACTGATTGGGTTCAAAACCAACGGAACACCCCCAAACTGCCTAACCAAATTGAAATAGTAAAGCGCCCTTAAGAATAAGGCTTCCCCTGAAGATCTGCTTTTATATCCAGGATCTGACCACTCTACTTCCGGCCTGTCTATTTCGAGTAAAAGCTTGTTACATCGGTTGATTCCATTATAGGAAAGATTCCAGAAATCCGCATAGGCTCTATTATCTGCCGTAATAATAAACTGATCGATAATACCCCGTACAGCCTCTCCTGTTTTTATGTTGTATTGAAAACTGGTGTTGTCGGATATTAATTCGGAAAGAACCCAATGCGTGTTTTTTTCATATTCTCTTAAAGGAATATAGCACCCATTTGCTAAGAGAATGAACTCTTCCTGAGATTGGTAGAAATTTCCTTCACTAAGCGTAGTTTTAGGATAGATTTCAAGAAAATCATGTGAACAGGAGCAAATAATAAATAACAACAGTATATATAGTAACTTTTTCATAATAAGGTTATTTTCTTAAGAAGAAATTATGAGTGAAGTCTTCCTTGTCAAAAAGAAAGATTAATGCCCATGGAAATTGTTCTGGAGATTGGATATGAAGTCATATCGAAACCAGGCACCAAGGTATTATTTTGGTTTGCTGCCTGACCTTCGGGATTTGCCCCCTTATAGTTGGTAAACATGGCAAGATTTTGAACCGTTAAATAAAGCCTTGAACTTTTTATAACCTTAAGTTTATCTGCCAAATTCTGGGGTAGCGTATAACCTAGTGTCAAGTTGGCAATACGAAGGTATGAGGCATCTTCGACCCACAAGGTTGACACCCTATGCCCCCAACTTGGTTTAAGTTTCGGAACCCCTGAGTGAATACCATCTCCCGGGTTTTCAGTACTTCTCCATCTATTTTCCCAATCCTTATCTACATTGAAAAAACCCTGGAGATTGTCAGTAGTTTGTCTTAATCCATTCATTACCTGTCCTCCCTTCTGGCCATTGATAATCATTCCCAAGTCAAAATTCTTATAGGAAAAATTGTTCGTCAAACCGAAAATAAAATCAGGGTGAGGGTTACCGATAATTGTATAGTCCAAAACGTCGTTGATGAAGCCATCCCCATTAATGTCCTTATATTTGACGTTCCCTTCGTAAACTTGGGGGGAGTTAATCACTCCCGGCTGACTGAGATATTCTGCGGTGTATATCCCTTCGAGAACGAAGCCAAAGAATTGTCCAATTGGCTTCCCTACTACAGAGACATGGGTAGGATTGCCATCATTGTTGCCGGCTAAGATTCTGACTGTATTATCATTCAATGACAGCACTTCATTTCGATTGAAGGCTATATTTCCGCTTACGCTCCAGTTTAACTCTCCTTCGATTGGAGAGCCTCCCAAAGCAATCTCCAATCCCATATTCTGTACACTTCCCTGATTAATTGTCTGGGTATTAAACCCTGTAATGGCAGGGATTACATCTTCTAGAAGCATGTTGTCACTTCTTCTTCTAAAAAAGTCAACCATCAAAAAAGCCCGACTATTGAAAAATCCGAAATCCAGTCCTACGTCAATTTGATTGGATTCTTCCCATGTTAATGTTGGATTGGAGATACCTACACTTGAAGCAGTTACCTGAGTATTTCCAAATACATAGGACCCGGCGCTGATATTTGCTAAATGTGCATAATTTCCGATGTTGTTGTTCCCGCTTTTCCCATAACTAGTCCTAAGTTTCAGTTCATTAATCCAACTTATATTCTGGAAAAAATTCTCTTCTGAAATTCTCCAGGCTGCGGCAATTGAAGGGAATAAGGCGAAGCGGTTATCACTGCCAAATCTTGAGGATCCATCTGATCTGAATGTGGCTGTAAACAAATACCTTTCCTTAAAGGAATAATTTAGTCTGCCCAGGTAAGAGATCATGCTCCACTCATTCACTCCTTCCCCCCATGAATCAATGGTTTGAGCTGCATTGATGGTAGTTATAAGATCGTTGGGATATGGACTTGCACTAAGATTTAGATTATTGGAGTTATATCTTTGAACAGTATAACCCAGTAGGGCATTGAAGCTATGATCATTAAAGGCTAAATCATAATTAATAGTATTTTCTACCAACCAGTTGAAGCTATTAAATCGATTATTTGTGGAATTTCCAGTACCTTTTGTAGGTGGGCGGTTTGATCCGCCTACCGTACTTGGTATGTATTGGAAGTATTTGGATGCTTCCAAAATAGTATTTAAAGATGACCTCAGTCTAAGGTTTGGAAGAATACTCCACTCTAAATATGCCAGACCTAAATTCTGAAAGGATTTTTGTTCTGTGGTCATTTCCTGAAGTACAAACAGCGGGTTGGCAAAACTCCAGGCGGAATGATACTTACTCTGAGGGGCAACTATATAAGGTTTTAGATTTCCATTCTCGTCGTAAGGTGTTGAGATGGGATTAGCCCAGATACTAACACCCAATACATCTTCCCTGTTAAGATTTGTATTAGCTCGATTCTGACTAATATATGTGGGTTGAATTGAAACCCCTAACTTAATAGCATCAGTAAGGTTCGTCTCAATTCCTAGTTTACTGCTAAAACGCTCAATGCCGGTTTCTTTCAAAACCCCTTGCTGATTGAAATAGCCTAAACTGAAATTGATCCTTGAATCATCTGATCCTTTTTGAAGATTAAAATTATAATCCTGGATCGGTGCATCTCTTAAAATCAGGTCATACCAATCTGTCCCTTCTCCAGTGAGAGCATCCAAATCTCTATATTCTTCAGGATAGTCTTCCAACGACGCTTCCCTTTGCTCTCTTAGATCTACTTCGAGATCTATCCTATCTCTTTGAAATTGGGCAAACTCCCGTTGATTCAACATATTGGGCCTGCCCTTTTCAGGAACTTGTTGAACTCCTGTCATCGCAGAAAAAGTAATGTTGGTTTGATTATATGATCCTTTTTTGGTGGTGATCATTATTACTCCATTTGCACCACGTGACCCATAAATTGCCGTCGAAGACGCATCCTTTAGTATGGTAATTGATTCGATATTATTCGGATCAATAAACATTAATGGGTTCAATGATTGGTTCATACCTGCTGAATAAGGCATTCCGTCTACCACATATAAAGGCTCATTTCCTGCACCCAGCGAACCACTACCTCTGATTTTTATTGAAGTACCAGCTCCAGGCGCCCCCGAAACTTGTTGGATCTGAACGCCAGCTACCTGCCCAATCATTTTTTGGTCCACAGAAGATACCGGAAGGTCCTTTACGGACTTTTCATTCACAGTAGCAACTGATCCCGTTACATCTTCTTTCCTTTGGGTACCATACCCTACCACAACTACCTCATCAAGAGCTTGCTCATCTTCCAGCATGGTTACATTAATTTCAGTTTGATTTCCTACGGTTACTTTTTGTTGATTAAAACCTATGAAAGAAAATACCAAAACATCCTCTGCCACTGCTGAAATAGCATATTTCCCATCTATATCTGATACAGTTCCTGAAGTCGATCCTTCTACAATTATAGTTACACCGGGCAGCGGATTGCCAAGATTATCCTTTACTGTTCCGGTTATATTGATTTGAGGATCAACATTGCTTACAGTTTTCCTGGGAGCCAGTCGCATGGAAATATTTCTGTTGACCTGTTGAAAATTCAACCCTGTTTGTTTTCCTATTTCTTTAAGCAAGTCTTCTACAGAGATATTAGAATGACTCACCGATATTTTTCGTCTTAAATATTCCTCATTCTCATGAATAGTGAATTGAAATTCGGTCTGGTTTTCAATTTCATTTAGGATATTGAGCAGTTTTACTTTGCTAAAAGAAACACTTACAAAAACTTCATCGATTTTTTGGGCTTTAATTGTGTGGGCAAGCACCACATTCAAAACAAGCATCTGAAACAAAAAACCATATAGGGTATATTTTGTCATTTTCAGAATTAGCAGTATAGGTTTATTTATCATAATTTTGGGTTATAGAGTACTGACAAGTATTTTATAGGGTTTAACTAAACTGTGTCCAAGCAATCAGTTAAACCTGGTCAGAATCAATGGGGCGCAATCCCATTGGTTCTGTTTTTTTAAAATGTGATAGTCACAGTTGAACCATTTATCTCATAGGCAAACTTTTTAGAATATTGGAGATCTATTAATACATTTTCTAATGGCTGATTTTCATAGACTGTGGATATTTTCCAGTTTGTCGGGACTCTTCCTTTCAAGGTAATATCCACCGCATACCATCTTTCTAGCCTAAGTGAAACTTCCTCTAGAGAGGCATGATTAAACACCAACCTCCCTTCCTTCCATCCTATCACATCCTCATATTCAAATGGTTGGTTTAGAAATTCCTGTGTACTGGTATTGACAACCAGTTCAAAACCTGGACTTAGGATGGCTACTTCATCAGCTGTTTCAGCTTGGTTTATTCTGACTTTGCCTTCTACCAAGGATATGCGAATTTCATTGAGGTTGAAGGCATTCACATTAAAAGCAGTGCCTAATGCGATGGTTTCTATGTTATTGCTTTCTACTACAAATGGTTTTGTAGCATCCTTGGCTACTTCAAAAAATGCTTCTCCTTTAAGAATAATCCTTCTTTCTGCCCCATCAAAACCATTTGAATATTTAATACTGGAGCTACTATTTAAAAAAGCTATTGAGCCATCAGGCAAATTAACTTTAGTTTTTTGACCAGGTGCATTTTCTCTTAAAATATATGTTCGGGCAATTGATAAAACATCTTCCTGCGCTGTCTGTCCAAAATCAGCCCTACTCAATAACCAAAAAAATGAACAGGATAGAATCAAGATTGCTGCTGCATATCTAATCCATAAATACCTACGCCGGGCTTGCTTTGGCATTTCTTTCATTGCACTAGCCCAAATCTCATTTGCCTTAGCGTCAACATTGACCAAAAGGGGCTCAGAATTATCCTCACTCCATGTTTTTTGAAGGTTTTCAATGAGTTTTAAATTTTCCTCACTTTGAGTAGCCCATTTTTTTAGGATAGCAAGTTCATCTTCAGTGGCAGTATTACTCAACCACTTAGCAAGAAGTTCATCCATCTGTTCTCGGTGTACATTCACATCTTAATAGACAATTGAAATCGAAAAAGGGCGTAACGCGTTTTTAGATTTTATCAAAAAAAATAATAGGTAACTGGCTTGAGTCTCAAAATAACTCGCTGTATTTCATTAAATACCCAGAATAAAATAGAAACTCCACATAAAAAAAACTCTTATTTACTCTGGGGTAAACTTAGGAAATCAGAGCGTATTCCCGGATAATCCAAAAAAATTACACGCACTTAGTATTATACCCCCCAAACTTCCCAACTTAGCAGAAATAGGAATAACCTTGGAATCCTCTCCTTGATTGGACAGGTAGATTTGGATCTCAACTCTGATTTCTCTTACCGCCAATTCCAAGTGTTTTTTCACTGTTTTGTCCGCAATATCCAAAAGGTTCGCTGTTTCTTTTATACTTAAACCATCGTCCTTGATCATTTTATAAACCAATCTTCGTTTTTGAGGTAATCGATCTACACACCCTGCTATTTTTCCACGCAATTCAGAAGTCAACAATTGTTCAAGAGGCTGAGTATATTCACCGGTTTTACAGTCCTGCATATCAAGAGGAGTAAACAAGCTATCTTTTCTTTTATTCTTTTTGAGTTGGTTCAGACATTGGTTTTTAACTGAATAGTAAAGATACCCCTCAAAATTTTCTATATCCTTGAGACTTTTATGGTTTTTAAGTAACCTGATAAATACATCGGAAACCATATCCTCGGCCTCTCCATAATGTGGCAAAAAACAGGTCGCAAATGAGACTAATTTAGAATGGTACCTCTTGAAAAGTTCTGAGAAAGCAGCTTTGTCGGAATTGACCGAAATTCTATTAAGAAGAATTTTATTAGTCTCTGAAGAGGTCATGGGTTTCCTATTAAATTTTCATCAGGATTAAAATAGGCTTCCCTTCATCTTGGCCATAGTAAGAATGATCGTCATAATTTAATTGACCTCAATCAGGTAAGAAAAGGAAAATTATAGGTGGAGAGAGAGAGTTAATTTTGGATTATTTAATGCTATTTCTATCCTGTACTGTAGGGTTCCCCAATAAAACCATTCAGGTGCAGATCCTAATAATGGATAGATTAATTCATTCGTACTGAGTACTTGGTGGCCGTTGGTCAGCGAATATCTTCCTGAAGAGTGAGGGGAAGTGGTTGCTCTTACTGATAACTTTCAAAAACTAAAAGACATGTGCAAGAAGGCGGATTTTGGATAAAAACAACACGTATTTGGTTGATTTTAAGGGAAATAGCAGAAAAACAAAGTGTATTTATGGGTTATATGACAATTATTGAAAAACTAGCGAATGAAATGGATCCCCATTTTCGACAGAAGTACTAGCTTCACTAAAGGGTTTGAATTAAAACAATCGCTATTCTCCTTCACCAGGAACCTTTGCGATAGGCAGAGTAGATGGAAATATAACTTTCCCTGAGTCCCCGGTTGAAAAACCTATAATAAACCACATCGGCACCTGCAGTACACTCAACCGGGAAATGGGTTCTCCTTAATACCTCCCGCTTGACATCCTGATACTCAGGCAAAATCTGATGCTGCTCCAGAACCACGACCTTATCTTCCCGGAAAGTCTTCTGATGGATTTCATTTTCTGGATCTAGCATGGGATACAGGTAGTCATACAGTGGTTGCTCCCACCTATCAGGCAGGGGTCTCTTGCCTATCATCCACTTATACAGTGATTTTCCACTTATCCCCAGTTCATCCTCGATCACTGATATGCGTAAAAAATGTCTGTGCATTACCAAAAATTGTCTGGCCAGTGAATCTGCGATCATATATGTATGCTCTGAGGTATGTTTTGAATTTACCCGCCAAAGTTATCACCTATTTTCTGAATATACAGACGGCAGAATAACCTAGGAAATAATAAAGCCAACCAAACCACCAGCTTTGTGGATGGACCGAATACATAAAAAAACAACTTCCCTTGATTCTAATCTGACAGTATGCTTTAAAGCTATCTATAGAGTGGGTATAATACCTTTTGCGATCGAATATAATCGGTTGGTATCACCTTTAAGCCAATCCGCTAGGCAGTCCTGTCATAAATGAGGTAACTGGCCCCACTGATTATCGTGTTTTCAGGCTTAGCGTTTTGAGTAAAAAAATAAAAAAGCTGTCTGGAAAATCCCCAACAGCTTTTTTAATCAACCAAATGTTAATTCTCAATGATCGTGCTCATGCTCTGCATGAATTTCAAAATTTAGCGTCAGAATATCCTCTCCTGGAAACCTGGAGGCGTAATCGTCTGCATTCCAATCGACTCTTTCTACAGCTGCTTTGGTATCTGAAGAACTGAATTTACGAATTACATAACTCACATCCATTTCACCTTCGTTGGACTCACCTACTGTGAAGTAGCTTAAGATTCCAGTAGTTTCGTACTTTCCGCCGATTTCTGTGCCATCACCATAAGTTAGATCGCGGGGTTGGAATATAGCGCCTGTTTCATCCGCTGTCTCAGGATTGAGTATAAAATCTCCTCCGATAAGAAAAGCTTTGTAAAAGTCAGCAGTAGCCTTATCCGTGGTGAAATCACCTTCTACTCTATTGCCTTGGTAATCCCAGGCCTGTAACTCGACCTTATAAATGCCATCGGGGTCCAAATGTAAATGCCCCCCTGAAAGCGCATTTCCATCAGCATCAAATTCGAGTATAGATGATTCTCCTTCAGTTGCTGTATTAATACCATGAAAATGGTCTCCATGTGCACTCAAGTCCTCACCTCCCGAAATCTCAGTAAAGACCAGATTTGCCTTTTCAATCCCGTTCAGGATTATCGGCTCTGGATCATCTTCTGAACATGAAAATGTCAGAAATGAACCGAAAAGAAATGCGGGGATTAAAAATCTTCTGTTGTACTGTTTCATAAATAAATGATGGTAATTAAAATTTTGTTGATTTAGGTTGATCAAATCTCATTACCAAAAATACAACATTGTTGCATAAAAAAAATGTTTATTTGCAATATTGTTGCATAAATAAGTTACAAAATACCTGATCAGGCTGATGAGCGGTAAAGCTGTTCAGACTCATTCTATTTTTATACTGATCCCCTGAATGGTCTGCCAGCCTTCCTTATCAGTAAGCCTAATCATGAAGTGGTAATCTCCAGGATCAATGTCTGAAGGAACATCGATTTCAGCTTCGGCTTCATACTCGGCTAGCCCAGTGGGAATAGTGTAGGTCTGTATAAATAACATAGGATCTACGGCGGTTTTAATTGGGTTCTGATTACAGTCGTTCACCTCGGTGCTATGTGTATGGTGATCAAAATTGTGGTGTATATCCAGACTATAACCACCCAATTCCACATTATCCCTGAATAATGCCTTAAACTGGATCTTCCCTCCCCTTTCCACGATACTGCACTGTACTGGAAAAGTATTCTCAGTGTCGATTATCTCAGGGTATTCCAGATCGATTGCTGGCTTTTCCTCTTCCCCGCAGGCTGTCAGCAAAAAAATCATTATTAAAACTAATTTGTAAATTTTCATATTCATCTGTTTATAAACGATTTCACATGGTCAATCATCCCTCCACGTGCTCTCATCTTCATGCCAAAGGAGGATCAATTTTACCAATTCAATTTTCAAATACTGGCAGTCGGGACTATGTAGACCAGATTACTTTTCTACCAAGATTTAAACCCCAGATACTTTCAGCTCGAAATAATGATATAAACTGATGTCATATGTGGAATTGGTATAGACAACACCAAAGTAGTATTCACCGGGTTTCCATGCATTTTCCCCGGTTGTCAAATCGCCGGCGGGAATGTTATTATCTGTAGGAGAACCAATTTTAAACTCAGGGGTTGGACGAAGAAAACCACCGCTGCCATCATAAATAACATTGGCAAATGAATACACATCCTCTTCATTTTCATGGGCATAATAGTCATATACAATTACCTTGGAAAAATCAATGGCATCCACAGATTCAGGTCGATGGTTAAGATCTTTTCTAATGAGCAAAAGATACATTTTTCCATCCCCCTTTACATTGTTTATAGTCACATCAGATTTAAGGATTTCATCTTTGGAGAATTCTACATTTTCCGGATTGATCAAGTCTTCGTTCACGTAGTGAAAATCCCCTTGGTCAGTAGTAATCATCCAAATATACAGTAAGGGGTCTACCGCCAGGTTTGAAGGGGCAATTATCTGAATTTCAGCTTTTTCCTCCAATATGGTCCCATTCTCATCGGTGACGATGATGGTGAATTCGTATTTTCCTTCCACAGCTTCTTCAGGTATATCAAAATGCTGATGTATGTTGGTATTTTTTGCTCCCTTAAACTGCTCCCAGGTCAATTCAAAATTCCAATCGCCGGCATAAGTCTCGCCCGCTATGGGCTCAATCTTCACCTGGACCAAGTCAATCTTATCCCCTGCTACAATGTCAGCATTGAGGTGAAAATCCCTTCCTATTACCCCGATGTGATTATTGCCAGAGCCTATCTCCACATTTTCTATAGTGGGTACAGGTAAAATTGGGTCTGGATCATCTTTGCAAGAGCTGATGAATAAGGAAAATAGAAGTGCGATGAGTAATACGTTGGTTTTATTTTTCATCTGTTTATAATTGTTTTAAGATGGTCAGATGGAATCTATGACGATTAAAATAATCATTGCCCTGTGTGTTTTAATGATGATTTTAATCGTGTCGATTTCATATGATTATAATTTGTCTTTTAAAGGCCATATGGAATCTCACATGCATTATAATCATCCCGGTGTGTGACGTTTTCGTCATGCTCGATTTCATGATAATAGAAGGTTTTAATTAAAATTGGTAACTAAGGGAGAGAGTGATGTTTCTACCAGCCTCTGGTAGGTTAATCAGCCTATAAAAACTGGTGTGGTTCAGATAAAGCGTATTGAATAGGTTCTGTACCTGGGCATCGACCTGAATTTGCTGTTGTAAGACCGTAATGCCAGAACCTACACGCAGGTTCACCAACTGATAGCTTGGGGTAACTTTCTCCGGTGGCACGACATCGCTTTGATCAGCAGTTATTCGAAAATCAACTGCAACATAAGGATTGCTAAAAACCCCTTTATACGATGGCTTATATGTGGCATTCAGGATGCCAGAAGGTGGTGGTGAAAAAGGCAGGGTATAACCTCTCTTTGCCCCTGATTTTTGCTCACTGTAAACATATTCCCCGACGAATTCAAAACTTAGCTTCTCAGTCAGTTGATGAATCACGCTCAATTCAGCACCGTAGCGAAGTACTTCAGCCTGTGTATAGTTAAAAACCTGGTTCCCGGCACCATACAGAATATCCAATCTGGCAGTCGGGTTAAGATAGATGTAGTTGGAGAAATAATTGACAAATGGACTGAAAGAGACTAACCACTTTTCCTTTTTCAGCTCTGCTCCCAGATCAAACTGCAGGGAGCGCTCCGGACTTAAGTCTGCATTGCCGAGTTCGTATCGGAAATAATGATAATTCACTCCGTTGGCCGCGAGCTCTTTGGCGATAGGCATGCGGAAACTGGTACCCAGATTTCCCTTTAGGATAAGATCTCCTGGAGTAAAATTAAATCCAACCGACCAGATCAGGCTGTTAAAATCTCTCTGGAATTCCTCTGCCCTGTACAGATAATCCGACTCCCTAACTTGAGAAGCATCATCTACACTGGGGAACCAATCCTGGTATTCCTCTACATCGATCCGGCTGTGGTCGTATCGCAGGGCAGCAGTAAGTTGCCAAATTGGACTGAATTTGAATTTATCTATTGCATAAAACCCATAACTGTATTGTTGAAATGCCGGGATCAGAAACCCCCAGCCACCAATGTCATTATGCTGATATTCGCCACTGGCCCCGAAAGCTATTTCGTGAGTATCCAAGAAGAGCTCATCTTTAAGATTGAACGAGAAAACTTCCTTGTCAAATGCCCGTTCCAGGTCAGAAGGATAAAGCATTTCAGACGGATAAGATGCCGGCATATAGCCATGATTGACATATTGGCTCCACTCTTTACGGTCATTTCGCTGATAGCCCAGATCAAGCTGAATGAAACTATTGCCGACAGCATAGTTGGATTTATTGATCACTTTGGTGTGCCTGACTTCCTGAAAAGGCAACATGATATCCCGGCTGGAACGGTCATGAAGTTCCGTGTCCACCTGCCGGGGTTCTAACCCATGGGCATTGGCAAAAAAGCCGGACTTCGTACTGACACTGCTCACAGAAAATGTATTTCGGAAGTGTTTACCGAGATAGCCAGCTCTTACTGAAAAATCAAGTTCTTTGCCAGCAGAATTCCTGACTTGCCCCTGGTGCAGCACCACGCCAAAATCATACACAAATACAGAATCGGTCGGGACTTTAAAATCTCCATAATCAGCCAATGTGACCCTGCCCTCAGCAAACCACTTGTTCTTTCTGGCAAATAAGTTAGCAGAACCTCCAAACCAGGCATTGTTTGACCGGTACCCGACTTCTATAGAGCCTCCGAAACCATCTTCTGTAGGTGGCAGCTTTTCCCGGATATCTATTACACCAGCTATGGCGTCCGAACCGTATTTAAAGGACGAAGGCCCTTTAATGATCATGATCTGATCAGCGGCGTATTGATCCACCTCAAGACCATGATCAGCACCCCATTGCTGCCCCTCATGTTTGATTCCATTCTCCACCACCATCACCTGATTAAACCCAAGCCCCCGGATCAAGGGTTTTGAAGCCCCTGATCCAATTCCTATCATGCTGATTCCCGGCACTCGCTCAAGTGAATTCATCAGGCTTCCACCCCGGTTTTCACGGATAAAATCCTGCTTGAGCAACTGAATGCTGTTGGATTCCTCTCTGCGGATCATCTCTGCCTGATCGATGACCAACACTTCATCCAACTCCCGGATTTTAGAAGTTGTATCAGTTTGGGCATGATTTATAGAATCTATACCATAAGTCGTTTTACTATTGGAAACTTGAGCTATCTCCGATTCCATCAGGGAAATGCCTTCAGCCTCCCCTATTGAAAACAAGCCAGAAAAAAGAAGAGTAAATGGGATCACGAAATAAAATGCAACTATATTGCAAATATAACAAGAAACTTTATTGAAACAATGTTGCAATTAAAAAAAGTGAAAGAAACAATAAATCCTTAGCTGCTTTAACGGCTGTCAGTCCCTGTAGTAGAGTCACTATATGATGCCCTACTACTATGACTGAAAAAAAATATCCTATTTATCGGTTTCTGATTTCAATGGGAATTCCAGGTACCCATAAGTACTAGTCAAACTCCTGCCCATAGACATTTCCAATGGTTGTAGTGCAATACAGTTTATTACCATACATCCGAAAAAGACACAAGCTCATTTCCAGCGGATTAGCTAGCCCATAGGATCCATAACACTTTGGCTGCTGGCATAGCCGCATCGCTACAATAGTACTTCAACAAAGATCCAACGGCTACCTGCTTATCAAATAGGCCAATTTTGGGATTTCTTCAGATTAAGCTCAAAATTGCATAAGAAAATTAAATTTTAAATGCAATGGAATTTAAAATTTTCTTTAACATTTTATAATTGTTTTACAATAATTGATTGCTTTTTTAAAGGCTTAATTTTATTCATAAAACAATTAATGTATTATGAAATTCTTTTATATAAGCTCAAAAGCTAATGATGACAATCAATTTTTATTACACAACAGGGACTGTCCAGATCTTCCCTCTAAATATGAGAGGGACTATGTAGGCCCTTTTAATTCAGCCTCCGAAGCATTAAGGCTTGTTCTGACAAAAAAAGAAAATATAAAAATCTGCCCGATGTGCGACTGTAATCGCGAAGTGTACATTATTAGCCAGAAACATGAGTTGTAGACCATTGGGAAACAATCCTCTTGAATAAGCGCTGCTAAAATACTCGAAATAAAACCATCATTAAAGTGAGAAATTGCCAATTTAATGATGGTTCATTCCTTCAGATAATTCCAGTCAGTTCAAGCGGCAAGGCGTCCCACTTTCCATATTGACCCTTGCCCCTGCCAGAAGCAATAAAACGGGAACACAAGCACAATCAAAAGTTTTCTTTGGTAGTGGAATCACTTGATTCGGCAAGCAACTTGAGGCAAATAGTCTCTAACTCATTTACAGCCAGATCATTCTATCTCTGATCTATCAATGCATTAATATATATTATCTGGTCGAGGGAATTCCCTCATCGGGCTATACCGGTGATAGGAATCAAATACTTCTTTGTCAGGACCGACTACTCTTGGATCTCCTGTTTTTTCCAACTCCTTCATTAGTGCCTTCTTCAATTCCTTTTCAACTTTTTCAAAACGGAAACTCCCAATTAGATTGTTCAGGTTATCAGGGTCATTCTTTATATCAAACAATTCATACTCCGGCCGTTTATCCACCGCCAAACTGAAATACGGGATACCCGTTACCTGTTGTTGATGCTCAATAATGTATGATTTTGTAGGACTCCCATCGATATCGGTGTACGCCCAGTCCGAATGGTGTACCCCTTCTTCGTCAACTCCATGCAATGGCAATAGTTTATTATCTGGGCCAGGCTCTATCCGCTGCGGAGCTCCCGCTGGCCAACGATCCGGTTTCATATTCCAAATCAAAAGAAAACGCTCACTGCGGATAGCGCGCTGCGGATAGCCCCAATTTTGATATCGGGATGAGGAATGTCTTTCCCTACCAGAAAAAGCATACTTGCTTGATCGATCCACGATGCCCTGTTTAGTAGATTCCAAAATAGGTAGAATACTTTTTCCTGTAATTGGCATCATACCTTCGGGGCTTGTATGTGAAAGTTCAAGAATGGTAGGTGCAATGTCAGTGAAGCTGATGGGATCATCAACCACACGACCACCAGGAAAGTTTTTCGGATACCTCACAGCAAATGGCACATGAATACCATATTCATAGCTGTTGGCTTTAGCTCTTGGAAATGGCATGCCATTATCTGAAGTTACTATGACAATGGTATTTTCGAGTTCCCCAATTTCTTCTAGATAAGAGAGCATCTGCGTCAAATGATTATCAACCCATTCAATCTCCACAGCATAATCAAGTAGATCTCCCCTCACTATATCATGATCCGGAAAAAAGCCTGGAAGCTCCACGTCCGACAATTTCTTATCTGTCCTTTTCCAAGAATCCTGTTCATAGTCTCGGTGTGGTTCAGAGGCGCCAAACCAGAAAAAGAAAGGATCGTCTCCACGGACTTTTTCCATGAAAAATTTAAAATTCTCAAAATAATTCAGGTTGCTTACCTTATTGGTTGGGCGCACGTCTTCGGGTGTTCCTGTCTGATAGCGAATGTTACTATGGGCAATGCCTGCAGCATCCGACTCCCGCCACGTAGAATCCTGTTCATCACGGGCATACTGAAAAGGGGAAACTCCTTTTCCAGTACGACCTGTTGCATATCCATTAGCGCTGAGTAAATCCACAAATGGCACATATTTCTTCAACCAGGGAGCTGCGTGCTGTCCGGATTGCTCATTTTGCCAGTGATGTCTTCCTGTGATAAGAGCACTTCGAGACGGTGCACAGCCAGGCGAACCTGCAATGGCATTTCTAAAGTAAACCCCCTCACTAGCCACTTTGTCGAAGGCAGGCGTTCGGATAAACGGGCTTCCTTCAAAGCTTGTGTGGCCAAATGATTGATCATCACTGATGACAAACAGAATATTGGGACGGCTGTCCTCCTTTGACTTCACCTGAGAAAATCCGGATATCCAAAGAGTGAAAAGTAATAAATGAACAATTGTGAGAGGTTTGATATATCGGTAATTCATTTGTAATTAATTTTATTCTATCTCTATAACCTACCCCATGAAGAAGGAAGCAGATAGTATGTACTTAGTCTTGAACTGGGATCTACCGTTCCGCAGCCAGGTGTAAGATTTCATTTGACTGCCGAACGATAGGTGATCCATAATCATCCAAATGTGTGTTGCTGTAACATGCTCGATTCCAGATGCCCGAAGGAGGATAAATATACATGTGCATATTTATGTGTGCTGCTTATTCTGCTGCATATCCTGGGTTCTGTATTAATACTGCTCCAGTATTTCGCTCTATTTCACTAAACGGAATAGGGAATAAATTGTGATATGGCTGCACATCCACGCCAAAATTCGCCACACCTGGATAACCTTCACAATATTTGCTTGTACGTTCATAAAGCTTACCCAAGCGGTTCAATGTCAACCTACGCTTTTCTTCCGTCCCCAATTCCCGCATCCTTTCATCCAGAATGAAATCAATATCGACCTCCCCAGCAGTGATCAAACGTGCCTTGGCGCGCTCCCTGACCACATTAATATCATCTGCCGCTGACTGGCTATCACCACTCCCAAGATAAGCTTCGGCTCTTAGTAAATAAGTTTCAGCCAACCTAATATGATACTGGTCACTATAGGTAGTTCCAGCAGAAGAAGATATAAGGGTTTTTAAAACCGGGTTATCGTACAGCTCCGACGGATGCTGACCAGGGGTAGTCACTTTTGCCTGATACGGGTAAAAATTTCTGATTGTATCTTCCAAGGTGACCCTAAACTGTGACATTTTATCTGACAACTTTAGACCGAACCACTCCGAGGCCGGATTGTTAAAAGCTACATCCCTGATAAAATTGTATTCTGAGTTTCGCATATCTTCCCAGTCATACTGCCAAATGCCGTAATTGAAGTGGTTTGTTCCGCGAAATCGCCCTATCCCTCTTCCTCCAGTGTTGTCAGATACTCCTTGTGGGAGGAAAGGAGCAACTCCCGAGGGATCCCTTACAGTAAAACTCCATGGCCTTGGGGAATGGTCTCTTTCCAACATAGGTCCACTCAATCCTGAAGAGGAGGTTACTCCCCCCGGCACATCCACTTCATATTGCCAAACCCATATCCCTTCTGTGTTTCCAACACTCCTGTTTTGGTTGTACCTCCTCGAAAGATCCCAATATACGTCTCCTGGCTCATCCTTGAGGGAACCAAATCTTTCGGTCATTAAAGAAGTACTGGGATCATCTATTACCACGCCTGCTGCCTCAATGGCATCATTCCAACGTTCCAGAGATACATACACCTCTGCCAAGATATGATATGCAGCAAGATTACTTATCTCCCCGTCCCTCACCTCAGTTATCCCGGGTAAATTAGCTGATGCAATCTCAAGGTCATTGGCAGCCTGTTGGTACACCTCTTCCCTACTCGCTCTGACATAATCGGTCTTGGGGGATTGTGTTTCTTCCAATTCTATAGGTACTCCTCCATACAGATGAGCCAAGTTTCTATAGGCAAGGCCTCTGAATAATTTGGCTTGTGCCTCCACTAAAATTTTGTGCTGATCACTGACCTTGGATCCCTCTAGCCTGTTCAATATAATGTTTGCTCCTGAAATTATCCTATAATATTGTCGCCAGTGATAAATTGCCGGGTCCGAGGTGGGTAATAAAGTAGCTAGATAAGAGCCAAATCTTTGGTTTAGTTGATTTGCTCCGTTATATCCAAGGTCAGTACCATAAATATGATCCAGAGGACGGTGCTCCCCATCTGACAGTGCCAATCTAGCTTGGTCATAAAGTGCAATTACCGCACTGTTAAAATCCGCCTCTGTAACATAGGAATTTTCTGGACTGGCAAAATCCAACGGGACTTCGTCAAGTATTGCTGAATCAAAACACCCCGAAAGATTTACTGCTATTAAACTTATCGATATATAGAATATTATTCTTTTCATTTGTTTATAATTTGTCTTTTAAAGGCCATATGGAATCTCGCATGCATTATAATCATCCCGGTGTGTGACACTTAAATCATGCTTACTTAACCTATTAACTATTTACTTAATTTTAAAAACTTACATCAACCCCAACAGAAAAACCTTTCATTACAGGAATACCGTTTACCTGAAGTCCGCTTCCCGTTTCCGGATCCCATCCCACCCAGTCGGTTAAAGTGGCAAGGTTTTTTCCGCTGACGAAAACTTTTAGCCCTTGAAGCCCCCACTTATCGGTAATATCCTGATCAAGCTTATAAGCTACCGTGACATCTTGTAGCCGAACGAAACTTCTGTCCCCATAATATCTATATTCAATCCCCGGTACTTTATCCTGAGCCCTATATCTGGCGTTTGGATTAGCTGGAGTCCAATAGTCATAATCCACAAAATAATTATTCCTTCTCGCATTGTCGGCTGAACCAAAGTTGGGATTATTTATTCCCATGTACCCGTTTTTACCACCTTGAATAGAATTGATAAAAAATCTCAGTGTAAAATTTTTATAATTAAACTCATTCAGAATACCAAAATTGAATGCAGGCTCCTGCCTGCCAATTATTTCTCTATCATTGGCATCAATTATACCGTCATTATTGGTATCAACAATCCTATGGGTGCCTACAAAAAACCCAGAAGGAGCTTCCTCGCCCAATTGGATAATACCCGCAGATTTATAGTCATAAATACTATTAATGGGTTGGCCAATAAACAGACCACTTGCCACAAGGTCGTCTTCAATCCCATCTTCATTTGCATCAAGTCCAAGCAATGAGACAATCTTGTTTCTGTTAAAAGCAATATTGAAGGTTGTATTCCACTTAAATTCTCCCCTATTCACCATGTCACCTTTCAACACAAGCTCCATTCCCCTATTTGCAATTTCTCCAAGGTTAGTAGCGATACTGTTGAACCCTGATACCTCAGGAATATTAATATTGAAAAGCAGGTCATTAGTTGTATTTTGGTAATAATCCAATGCACCAGTCAACCTGCTGTTAAAGAGTGAAAAATCCAGCCCAAAATTGTATCCTGTGGTAGTCTCCCAGGATAAATCAGAATTTGACAAAGAACTTACCCTTTGACCAAATTCAGTGGAACCTCCATTTCCAAATACGTAAGCTGGGTATAAATTGACTCTGGCTAATGAGGAGTACCGGCTCGTCAAGTTCCCGTTGGTGCCATAAGATCCTCTAAACTTAAGGTAATTTATCCAAGCCAAATCCATAAATGGTTCTTCACTCAATACCCATCCTATACCGATAGATGGGAAAATTCCATATTTATTGTTTGCTGAAAAACCGGAGAAGCCATCCCTTCGAACAGTAGCCGTAATTAAATATTTGCTTTTGAAATCATAATTCACTCTTACTGTCTGATACAGGTAACTTTCATTCCATGCATTCGACTGTATCAGTTGAATCTGTCCTAGACTTAAATCATTATAGCCAAGATTCAGATTATTATAATTTGATCCATTCGCCTCTGTGCCCTCATATTTTAATTCCCGACGGCCCACGACTGCAGTCATGTCAATCCCATGCTTGTTGTTGAATTTTCTTCGAAATGTCAAAATATTATCCAATGTCCAATCATAGGAGTTATAATTCCGTTTAAATGCCTCACCTGCAGCTGCATTTGCATAGGGATTACTTCTGTAATGCCGCCTCCAGGAAGCATTATTACCAAAGTTCAGTCTATATTTCAACCCTTTCACAAAAGGTACCTCCACATCCGCATATACGTTGGCAAACAGATTATTATTTTTATCAAAGTCATTGGACAATGGGGCTATAAACGGGTTTGATCGTTGGGCACCGTCAGGATTCAATATAGGTTTGCCCTCCTCATCAAAAGGCACCACTATCGGGGGCATGGTGGTAATATTCTGCATTGCTGGGATCTCTCCCGAATTATCAGCAAATGATCCAAAGGTTTGTACCCCAAATCTAAACCAGTCCAAAATTTGGTGATCAAAATTGATCCTTGCAGTAATTCTTTCAAACTGGTCATTCATTATAAAATCCTCCTGCTTGGTATAACTGGTGGACATAAAATAAGAGGTCTCTGCAGTGGCTCCCCTTACGCTTAGGTTTTGGTTTGTGATATATCCTGGCTGTGTGGATTCCTCCCACCAATCAAATTCAGTTCCATCTAAATAGCCATTATACATGGTAGGCTCAAAGCGAGCAGCCACATCATAATCCGGATTAGGTTGGATATAATCAGGTGCCAGAAAGGCAAGTTCCCAATCCTGGTCTCTTACCTTATTTAGAAAGCCCTCTCTATCCAGCAATTCAGGTCTATTAGCTGGAGTTTGTGTCGTCACAGTTCCCGTATAATTAAAGATTGGCTTTTGCTCTGTTTTACCACTTTTGGTAGTGATCATTATAACACCATTTGCTGCCTGGGCTCCAAAAATCGCCATACTACTTGCATCCTTCAATACATCAATAGATTCTATATCATTAGGATTCAGATCATTAAGACCTCCAGTAAAGATAATACCATCTACAACGATCAATACATTTTGATTTCCACTCAGGGTAGTTCTGCCTCTTATAGAAATGGATGGGTTCTGGCCTGCCCTGTTTACCTGCCCTACATTTAGTCCAGGGACTGTCCCTTGCAAAGACTGGGCAATATTGACATTCGGAGACTCCCGGAAGGCATCAATATCAGCTTTTACTACTGAACCTGTAACATCGCTTTTCTTCTGTGTACCGTAGCCAATTACAACGACCTCGTCTAAAGAACTGGCCTCTTCCACAAGTGTGACAACTATTTCCGACTGGGTAGTAATAGTGATGGTTTGACGCTCAAAGCCTATAAATGAAAACTCAAGTGTATCACCTTCCTCCACATCCAGGGAGAATTTACCATCGATATCAGTTACAGTCCCAGTGGTGGTTCCCGATATGATGACTGTCACCCCTGGAATAGGCTCCCCGTTCACATCTCTTACTGTTCCGGTAACCACCAGCAGTTTATCCATACCCATGACCTGTTCGGAAGAATCCTTTCGGGTCACCTCTCCGACAAAAATTGAATTGTCCACCTGCTTGAATTTTAAGCCAGCTGCAGTGGCAATATCAACGAGCACCTCTTTTACAGATTGTTTCCTGTTTTTGACATGTACTACAGCAGTGTTTTGAAGAATTTCTTCCAGGTACACAAATTTGTAGGCAGTCTTGCTTTCCAGGTTCTTAAATAATTCCTCCACTCTCCAATTGTCTTTTTGGAGTACGACAAACTCCTTGTCTATAGGTTTGACTTGGGCATTTGTATCATGAGCCATTGCAGCTGTGAAAAAGATGCACTGGACGATGAGTCCATACATCAGGTTTTTTGATACCATCTTAATTAGGCACAGTAATTTTCTTTTCATAATTTGAATCGGTTTTAGGGTTTACGCTTTAAGACTTTAGGGTAAAGGATTTCATTTGGCGATGGAGACTTTACCCTTTTTTGGGCTTTTATATCATGGGCTTTACTTTTTAATATGGACACGGTTATTATCAATGGTAAAACTAAAGTCTAAAGAGAAGCTTAGACCGGTGAGAATGTCCTGGAGGTTTTTGTTTTGGAAGGTCCCGATTACTTTTTTATTGACATCTATTCCTTCTTCTACCTGGATATCCACTGAATACCAGCCAGCCAGATCATCCAGAACATCACCAAACCGTTTTCTTTCAAAAATCAGGTTTCCTTCTTTCCATCCTGTTATTTTTTCTATATCAAATGATTGCACAGCAAAATCATCACGTGTAATTCCCTTGGAATTCCACAAAGCCATCAAGCCGGGAGTGAGTTCTATTTGATTTCCGATCTTATCCACAGCCACCTTTCCCTCCACCAGTGCAATCCTATAGTCGTGATTTCGGGAATAGACATTGAACTCTGTACCTAAGGCTGTCGTGGTCACCTTATCGGTAATTACTTTAAATGGTCTAGACGGATCCGGTGCCACATCAAAAAATGCCTCGCCCTTAATCTTGATTAACCTGTCATTTATCCCATAATCAGAAAAGAAGCTGATCTCAGATTCAGAATTGACTATGATCCTGGTCTTGTCAGACATAACCAATGTAAGTTTCTCTCCCGGCCCTGTTGTCTTGGTGGTAATTATGCGCTGAACCTGGGTTTGGTCTGATGTACGGGCATTCCTGTCTCTGTAACTTTCAACTAATACATAGGAGCAAAACACGAACAACAACAGACTTGCCGCTACCCTTAAGCTCTTATAAATAAAAACTCTTCTGCCAGAGTTGGACACCTGTGAGGGGAGCTGCATTCTTTTATGAATATCCCTCAACATTCCGTCATAATCGACCTCATCAATTGTGCTGGGAGCGGCTTTCTTCCAATAGCTTTCGATCAGCTCATCAAACTCCTTTCTTGATCCCGGCTGCATCAGCCATTCCCGTACCTCATGTTCTTCCTGAGGAGAAGCTGTGCCTTTCAAAAATTTAGTAATCTTGTTTTCTTCCAAAACGAATGATATTTGTTATATAAAACAAATGGCAGGAAGAATACTTAATATGGAAGTGAAAATAAATAAAAAAAATTGAAAAAGACTTTTTCTACAGAATTGACCCGAGATGTATCAGAGCCAAGGTGAGAGATATTGGATACGAAATATGGGGCTGCATTTCTTTTCTGATTGTTTTGGAAGCCAAATAGATGTGGTGTTCTATAGTCCGTTGGGAAAGGTTCATCTGGCTAGCAATTTCCATTGAAGTGAAACCCTCCAGCTTATTCAGTCTAAAGACTTCCTGTTGGACTTTTGGGAGCTTTTCTATATAGGAATAAGCTATTGACTCCAGGTCTCGGTAATCCAGTTCATCCTCTGTTTTATTGTCGTTCAGATAGACGTATTCGGGTGCTTCCTCAAGGGTACAGGCGGGCTGTTTGTCTCTGGCATAATTATACATGTAAAACTTGACGGACTGAAACAGATAGGTTTTAAAACTTTTGGAAGGATCAAGTTCGGCTCTTTTGGTCCAGATTCTGGTAAAAATCTCCTGAACAGCATCTTTGGCAAGCTCCCTGTTCGGAAAATAAGTAAGTGAAAAAGCCATTAATTTTTTGACATAGCGAAAATATAGCTCGTCAAATGCGGGAACATCTCCCTTCTTTAATCTGATCAGCAAGTCTTGGTCACTATGGTTGCTCAGGTTACCCATATAATGGATCTTTGGATTTTTCCATTAAAACAGATCCAAACCAGCAATTTGGCTTTTCAAAGTCCGGTTACGATCCTGCTTTATTGGGTTTATTGACGGTTGTATGCAAACAACATCGGTAAATAGGTTTTTTAAACATATCACTATTTTTCCGATTATTCATTGATGAACCGCCACAAAATTTTACGCCAATCTCCTTCCCGACTGTTTCTTCGCATTAGGACTTTATGTCCAGGGTGTTTATCATACTAAAATCGAAAATCGACCCATTCTATAGGTGGAATAGTCCGGGAATTACCAGGGTCAGGGGACGTTCGGTGAAGAGGATGCTGTTTTAAAATCAGTAAAAGTCCTACAGATATTCTTCACTTTCGAAATCAACATCATCTTTCTCATCAGTTTGTGGTTCAGGTTGACTTCAGGTTAAAACCCATTTCTCCAATAACCCGATTACAGTGATATTCTTCCAATTTCATTTTTATAAATGAAAAACGCCTATAGCTTTTACCGGACAGTAAATCCAAATTCTCCCTTCAGAGTTATTGATTAAACCAGTTTAAGAGCCGACATGGCTATCTCTACAACAATCCCTTTTCTTCCAAACGTATTCGGGTTTCAGCATGGGTGGCCCAGAAGTCCGCTTCTATCCCTGCCCAGATTTTTTTGAACTCAGGGTGTTTTTTGATTTCATCCGCTATAGGATCTTTAGTTAAAAACAGGATGACCCAATACTGGATATGATCCTCCTCTGCAAAGAGACGAAAATGGGCCAATGCCTTTTCGAAATCTCCTTCATGGGCATAATACATCGTCAACCCGAGATTTTTATAGGCAGTTTGGTCCTTATCCAGATAAGCCCGGTAGCTCTCTATGAATTGACGCCCTTCCTGTATTTTCCCAACTTTCTCATAGACCACTCCGACGAGCATATTTTCATGCACATACACGTTTAGTTTTTGTTCTTCCCTGATCCGGTTGAGCCACTCATAGTAATAATAGGCTGAATCGTAATCCCTCAGATAGTAACTGACTTTACCCAAATCCTGTAGGATATCAAAACGGGAAGTATCTTTTTCAAATTCAATTTTCAAAAGCTCCCTAGTATGTTGCAAATCGTGATCCTGTGCAAAGCTGATAAAAGCTTTTACGTAGCGGGAATACATGTTGCCCGGAAAATAAACCAAAGATCTGTCTATGTAGTGCATGGATTCATCCACAAATCCTGTTTGGATCAGGGCATTGCCGACCCGTAAATAAAAATAGCTGGTAGCCACCGAATCACTTGATCCGGCGTCCAGTTGCATCCCTTGGAGTGCATACTCCAGGTATTTCTCGGTATCAGGCAAATAATTGGCATAAAAGTCAGCAAGCAGTCCGATAATCAGGGAGGAATTAGGCCTGTACTCCAGCCCCTTTTCCAGAAAAGGCAGCGCCTGACTATATTCTTTTTTCAGCAGGTAATACATGGCTTTTGCAATCTGGCTTTCTCCCAAAGAGGGGTCATAAAGAATGGCTTTGTCTGAGTAAGCGCCCAACTGATCCAAATGAATCTTTTCTGCCCTGAACATATCGTAGTAATAAAAAGCCATTCCGGCACAAGCATAGGCCAATGCAAAGTGTTCATCTCTCTGAATCGCATCATCAAAGTAGCTGACTGATTCCAGCAGGTTTTCATCACCTCCTTTATTTAAGAGATCCAATCCCTTCATAAAAGAGTCGTAGGCTTCCAGATTCTCAGTAGGCTCCTTTTCAATCCTGGATTTTTCCTCAGGAGTAATGATTGCCTGGATTTCCTGCGCTATGTCTTTGGATATTTCCAGCTGCAACGCAAAAATATCACTTACTTCCCGCCTATATTGTTTGCTCCAAAGATGCCGGTCCTTAGCCCCGTCAATCAGCTGGATATTAAGCACAATTTTGTCCCCCATTTTCTGCCCACTGCCTTCCACCAGGTAGTTGACATTCAGTTCGTCGGCCATTTCGGGAATGGATTTGTTGCTTTCCCTGTATTTCTCTGCAGAAGTCCGGCTGAGCACTCTGAGATCCTTGATTTTTTGGAGATTGTTTAGCGTAGCCTCCATAAGGCCATTGATCAGATAAACATTCGTTGAATCGCCACTGTCATTTTTAAAAGGCAAAACAATGATGGATTTTTCCCGGTCTAGTTTTTCGGCAAAAAAATCCTGTTTCATCCATACCCCACCAATTACGGATAGAAGTATAATTATCAGGATAACCGTCATCCACTTTCGTCTTCCTGACCTGACAATGTGAGGATCAGGATCCTCTTCCAAAGCAGGTCCGGTGCGTTTGCCCACTTCACCCGGGGGATAGCCATAATACTCCCGGAAGCATTTGATAAAATAAGAAGGACTGTTGAACCCTACCTGATGGGAAACTTCGGAAACATTACCTGAGCTGGTCCGGAGCAGCTCCATGGCGCGCTCCAACCGCATTTGACTAATAAACTGACTGACCGATAAACCGGTTATTTTCTTGACTTTCCTCAAGAGATTGGATCTGCTCATATGCATCTCCTCAGCCAACCCGGACACACCAAACTCCTCCTCGGCAAGATGCAAGGTAACTTTTGCCACCAACTGATCTAAAAACGCTTTCTCCTGAGGAGATAAATCGGGCATGGGTTCTTAAAGTAAAGCTATTTTCATATGATTATAATTTGTCTTTTAAGGGCCATATGGAATCTCGCATGCATTATAATCATTCCTCTGTGTGTTGCCTGCAACGTGCTCGATTTCATCTGTTAATAATTGTTTTTTAGCGGTCACATGGAATCTTTGACGACTAAAACAATCATTTCCAGGTGTGTTTTAATGATGATTTTAATCGTGTCGATTTCATGTGCTTACAACTGTTTTAATCGGCCGCATGCAATCTTGCATCGTTGCTGACCATCCGGCTAACATTTGCCTACAGCATGTTCGGTTTCATTAGGTTTAGGCTAAGCCGGCTTAGGTTCTTCAAACCCTATTTAGGCTTTGAATTTAAGTTATTTGCGTCATTTTTTATATAGCTGCGCCATAATTGATATGGATATGCCAAAGACTTATGGTTTTGGAAGCAGGACTGTTTAGTGTGACCTGCCTTCGGGATTTTACTTTGTACCATTCAAACAAAACAAAATCCAATATGAAAAATCTAACATTTCACTCACAGATTCTCACTGCTCTTATACCGGTGGTGTTCCTATTAGCCTCTTGCAGCCAGTCCACTGCGAAAAAAGAGGGTGCTCCTGAAATCGACCTGCATTCTGCAGTAATAAGCGGGAATACAGAAGCTGTCCTACAGCATATAGCAGCCGGAAGCGACCTTAATGAAAAAGATCCTTTTGGAGGCTCCAGTCCATTGATTTCCGCGGCTATTTTCAACAGAAAGGAAATAGCTGCTTTACTGCTGGATGGAGGGGCAGACATCAATTTTCAGAACAATGACGGTTCTACCGCACTGATTTCAGCAGCATTTTTTGGACGTCCGGAGATAGTTCAGCTATTGCTGGAAAGGAATGCGGATAAAGGCATCAAAAACAAATATGGCACCACTGCTTACGACAATGTAGCGGCTCCCTTTTCCGAAGTAAAAGATGTGTATGATATGATGGGTGGTATGCTGGAACCCATGGGACTCAAACTGGACTATGCTTACCTGGAGAAAATCCGTCCAGAAATCGCAAAAATGCTTGACTGATCCCATGAAAAACCCAACACTCATTTCCAGCAGGCGATACGATATTGATTGGCTGCGCGTGATTGCCATCGGCCTGCTCCTGATCTATCATGTTGCTATAGGATTTCAGTCCTGGGGTAGAATGATCGGTTTTATTACATCAAAAGAACCCTGGACTGCCTTGTGGTTGCCCATGGCTCTTCTGAATATCTGGAGGATTCCTCTCTTGTTTTTTGTCTCTGGGATGGGTGTGTATTTTGCCATGAAGTCGCGTAGCTGGAGTCAGTTGATACAGGAACGGACGAGAAGGATTCTGTTACCATTTGTGTTTGGAATGTTTGTGATAGTTCCTCTTCACCTTTTGGTTTGGCGATATTACTACGGCATGGAATTGAAATATTCCTGGGATCCCGGTCATCT
The DNA here is from genome assembly GCF_001442615.1 of Algoriphagus resistens. Lineage (GTDB taxonomy): Bacteria > Bacteroidota > Bacteroidia > Cytophagales > Cyclobacteriaceae > Algoriphagus > Algoriphagus resistens. Next base: position 163,454 of record NZ_LMXN01000004.1, read on the forward strand.
ATGGTTTTTGGGAAACATCTTTAGCTATGTGGTGCTCTTGTCCCCCATTCTATACCTGATTAAAAAAAATGAATCAGGCAAAACAGTACGTTGGATAAAAACCGCTTTGGGTGCACCTTGGGGTCTGATTTTGGTACTGACTGCTTTTATCGGAGAAGTCTTGCTGATCCAGCCCATGCCTTTCGAGCTCTATGCGATGACCTGGCATGGTTTTATCCTAGGGCTTTTAGCATTTTTTTTCGGTTTTTGCTTTGTGCTCAGTGGGGAAGCTTTCTGGAAAATGATCCAAAAATGGCGATGGGTATTCCTGTTATCCGGCTTACTTTTATACAGTTTCCGAATAGGTCAGTTCGGCAGTTTCCCACCTGGCTATTTGTTGGCCATTGAATCTTTTGCCTGGACATTAACGGTTTTCGCTTTTGGAAGCCTCTACCTCAAAGGTCCAAGCAAGACACTATCTTATCTTAGTCAGGCGGCCTATCCCGTGTACATTCTACACATGGTGTTCTTGTATCTGGGGTCGCTATGGATCTTTCCCACGGCTATTCCCGTCCAATTTCAGTTTGTGCTGGTCTTACTGATTACTTTTGTGGGTAGTTTTGGGACATTCGAACTGATCCGGAGGCTACCTGCACTTAAACCGTTGTTTGGTTTGAGCAAGGAATCACGGACTTCTGTTTTTGCTGATCTATCCTCCGGAGAATGTAGTCCTAAGACCGGGCAACCCTTCTAGAAAGTTGGTAGCGAACCAGTAAACAAAAGCCGACTAAATATATTATTCCATCATCTTCAAAAGTGTTCGGATCCCAAACCACCACCTCTACAAGAGGTGGTGTTCTTCTTTTCTCCCATTTTCATACCCGCCACGAATAAGGTTCAACTATAGTAAGCGTCAGATAAAAGAGTCATTAACAACTCCTACTCGCTCTTTAAAACGCTCGCCGGATTACTTCTTGCAGCCTTCATTGTCTGTGATCCGATCATAATCATTGCAATTGCCAATACGGCAAAAAAACCAATAAATAACTCGGGGATCTGCACAGGTTCATTATACGGGAAATTCGTGAGTACAAATTTTTCAAAGAATGTATAGGTCACTGGCAGGGCAATAAGCGCTGAAATAGACAACAGCCATAGGAAATCGCGGCTCAACAGGTAAATAAGATTCTCGGAACTGGCCCCCATGACCTTACGGATACCGATTTCTTTTATCCTTGTCTCGGTAGTAAACACCACCATTCCAAACAAGCCCATCGACGCGATGGAAACAGCTAGAAATGAAAGAAAACCGATGATCTTGATCATGACGGAAAATTCGCTGTATGCATCCGCTATTGCTTCATCGTAAAACTTGGCCTGAAACGGATGCACATGATCGATCTTTTTCCATTTGGATTCGATCTCGGCCATGGTCGCCTGCAGGTCGTTGCTTTTTATTTTGGCATTGATCGTTGTGGGATCATCCAAGGTCCAGGGCATGAAGGCCACCGGCTGGATGATGTTGTTGACTTTACCATAGTGAAAGTCTTTCATTACTCCTACAATAGTCATTTTACGACCGTTTCCCCGGAAATTACTAAATGTAACCTCTTCCCCTATCGCTTTCTCCGGATCCTTGGCACCAATACCAAATCTTTTCAGGAATTGCAGGTTGACGATCACTTCCCGTACCCCCAGTGCGGTGGTAGGCCGTGTCTTAAAATCCCCTCCCGCAATCAGTTCGTACCCATGCAGGTCAAGGTAGTTTTCGTCAACATTGTTGGTCATGACCAGCGCAGAGTCACGTGAATCCTCGTATTTCATAAACCCACCCCAAGCATTCCCTATACTGGTAACTATCACAGAACGGGACACATCAACAACTTCTGGCATTTCTCTTAGTTCCTTGAGCAACAACTCAGCTCTATTCCCCTGCATATTGATATTGAGGATATTTTCTGTTTGGAACCCCAAGTCAAAGGCAAGTATGTTTTTATACTGCACATAGCCGACTGCAGTTGTTGTGATAAAGATCAGCGTAAAGGTATATTGGACTATCACCAATGCACGTCTAAGAGAAACCTGTCTGAATACTTTCACCGACGACACATTCCTGAGTGCATCTATGGCGTTGACCTTCGAAAAAAACAATGCCGGGAGCAGGCCGGCAACAACTCCGACGCTGACTGAAAAGAGGATAAACGCCACTACCGTCGGCAGTGTGAGTTCGAGCTTCACCATACGCTGAATATCCGGAGCCAGATTTACCAGCTGCGGACGCAATACAAGAAATAAGGCGAAAGAAATAAGAAGGGCTGCCAGAGAGATTATGATCGCCTCAGCAAGGAATTGTTGCCAAACCTGGCTCTTATTGGCGCCGATGGCTTTGCGAAGCCCAACTTCCTTAAAGCGGCGCATCGCACGTGCCAAGGAAAGATTGGTATAGTTGAAACAGGCGGACACCACTACCAGAAATGCGAGTCCGCCAAGAAACCAAAGGACTATTGGAGAAATATGAGGAACCACGTAATGAAGTCCTTCTGAGCGGAGAAAATCCTCTCCTACCACGATCTCATCAAGGGGTAAAAGTTCGAGCTGGATCTGGTTGTCCCGGTTTCCTTCGGTAGCTACACTTAGGTTTTCTTCTTTTGCAATTGCATCAAGCTGCAACCGGATGGATGCCATATCAGCATTTTCAGGCAGCAGGAGATACACAAAATTCGACCACATATTCGTCCAGTCTTCGAAATCAGGATCGGTATTGCTTTTTTGTTCCAATGTGGAAAACGATGCCAACGCTTCGAATTTAAGGTGGGAGAAAAAAGGAACATCCTCGATTATTCCTGTCACCTGATAATCGAGTGAATCGAATCTGATCGCCTGACCTAGTGCAGGTTGGTTACCGAATAGCTTCGATGCTGCCGTTTCCGTGAGAACGATTGAGTATGGATCTCTCAACGCTGTAGCGGGATTCCCCTCTAACATAGGAAGTGTAAAAATATTAAACAGGGAAGACTCCGCCCAGAACCCCTTGATCGGAAGAATATTGTCGCCAACAATCCCATCTTCAGAAAAGTCGTCGCGTAAAATAGTCACTTCTTCAATTCCGGTCACTTTTTCCCCTAATAGCCTCTTTGTCTTTATGGATGTTGTGGGATATTTGCTGCTTCGCTCATGGGCTGAAGTCTGCACGTTGGTTACCCGGTAAATCCGGTCACCATTTTTATTAAACTTGTCATACGAATACAGATCCATCAAAAACGCGATCAGCAGTAAGCCGACCGACATACTGATGGCCAGGCCTACAATATTGATAAACGAGAATAATTTATTACGCATTAAGTTGCGCCCTGATGTTTTGATATAGCTTCCGATCATAATCCAGTTTATTAAGAGGTTTACTGTTTTAGGTGTTTTCACTGTATAGCTCCTGAAGAACTTAAATGCATCGAGGATGTAGATCAGCTTTGCTAGGCGGGGCCCCCGGGATACCACATTCCTCTCGAAATATTCATTGAGATCTCCCAACAGATCTTCCAGGAATTCTGGCTTACAATACCACTCAATAAATCGGGTCGCCCACTTGGGCGGCTGATGCTTATTCGGCTCTTTCATGCTAAATCTTATCCAGTTCATCAGAAGTGTTTCTTCAATAGGAGGCCCTAATAATTAGTGTACTTACAAGGGTCGAGATTGAATTTATTTTGCGTGCACTATAGAGTTAATAATTTGAGAAGAAATTTTTTTCGGTCTGGGAAGATTGTTTCCCTTTTCTGATCACTCCCTGTTCAGCACTTCGGCGGGATTGGTCCGGGCTACTTTAAGTGTCTGGGAAACTATCATCAGTAGGGCCAACAGCAACACTACAAAACTTCCCAGAAACATTTCCGGCAACTGAAGCGGTGAGGAGTTTGGAATCTGTGGAAGCATCACCCTATCGAAAAACAGAAATGTGGACGGGATAGATATCCCTGCTGCAATCAACAGCAACACAAAGAACCCCTTACTCAACAAGGAGATAAGCCCAAATTCTGATGAACCCAGGACTTTGCGTACACTTACTTCCTTAAGCCTGAATTCGGTAGTAAAGACCACCATACCCAATAATCCTATAGTAGCGATACAGATAACCAGTAAAGATAAAAACCCTCCCACCTTGACGCTGGCTTCAAACCCTTTGAACCCCTCCTGGATCTGTTGATTGTAAAACTGCGCGTCGAAAGGATGTACTGGATCCAGTTTTTTCCATATAGCTTCCAGTTTTCCATAAGTGGAAGGCAAATCACGGGACTGGATTTTTACATTCAGGTAGTTGGCCTTATTGTTCGCATAGCGCATGATTACCTCTTTACCCGTCTGGTTATTCGCCTTTCCATACTCAAAATCCCCTATTACCCCGACGATCGCAAGCTCTTTCCCATCCACCTCTACAGTCTGGCCTACAGCATCTGATGGGTTGCCATCGGCAATATTGAATCGCCTAATCACTTCTTGGTTGACAATGACTTCAGTCTCCAGGGAATCTACCAGTTTCGGATTGAAATTTCTGCCCGCCAGAAAGGTATGGCTGTGCATAGGCAGGTAGTTTTCATTCACAGTGTTGAAATATACTGTGCCCGAATCAAGCGGATCGTTAGGGTTCTTCATGTATATGCCGGAATAATGTCCTATACCGGAAATCAGCATGGATTGGGAGATATTCTGAACCTCTGAAAGTTCATTAAGCTCATTTGTGAGCAATTGTGCATCGTTGCCCTGTAACTTTATATTCAGAATATTCTCTGTCCTGAATCCCAGATCGTAATGGATAAAATGCCTGTACTGCTTGAATATGATCAGCGTGGAAGTTATGGCTATAATTGATATGCTGTACTGGAATACTGTGAGGACTTTGCGCATAGAGATCCCCTTCATTGCTGATGTTGCCATCATATCTTTAAAGGCTGCAATGGCACTGATCCTGGAAAAAGAAACAGCCGGAACAATACCTGCCATTGCACCTATAAGAATAGCAAATCCTAAAAAACAAAGTACAAGTCCTGGAGACAACTCAAGCCTCAGCAGCTGCTGCAGGGATGATTCCATACTCAGAAAATGCGGGCGGATAAGTATAAACAGAAGAAAAGAAAACACTAAAGCCAGCAGGGAAATGATAACTGATTCGACAATAAACTGCCCGACAATCTGGCTTTTAAATGCCCCTATCGTTTTTCTGATTCCCACTTCCTTGGTCCGGCTTAATGCCCTTGCCACCGAAAGATTGGTATAATTGAAGCAAGCAGATAACAGTAGGACCAGGGTAAGCGCCATAAATATCCTCAACAAAGTCTTGCCGAATGTAGGCCCGATCTGATTTCCCATATTCTCCCCGGTCATGATATCACTGAGTGGCTGGAGGTCAAGCTCAATGTGGGTATTTTCCACCGTCCGATCCTCTTTAAGAGCAAATTGGTCAAGATTCGCCTTTATTTTATCCAGACCCACTCCTTCATCCAACAGGACATAAGTCCAGGTATCCCAAACATTGTCCCATTTTAATAAATCAGGATTATCTTGCTCTATTACATCCAAAGAACTTAGCGATCCAAGCATTTCGAACTTAATGTGTGAAAAAACCGGGGGATCTTTCATAATCCCCGCCACCAGGTATTGCCTATCCGCTCTCGTTACTGTCTTTCCCACCACATCCTTAGTCCCAAAGAGTTTAAGTGCCGTACTTTCAGTAAGTACCAACTGAAAGGGCTTTTGCAATGCAGTCACAGGATTCCCCTGCACCAGAGGAAAAGTAAACACATTGAAAAACGATTCATTTGCCCAATATCCTGAAACAGGCAGTTTCTTGTCTTCAAACTCCAAATCACCTGAAAAACCACCGCGTACCGAAACCACGTCTTCTATCCCATTTACCGACTCCTTAACAGAGAGCCCCGCTTTCAGGGAGGAGGTAGCAAAAAAGCTGCTGTTTGCATGCCCGTTCTGTTCGAAACGGCTGATCAGCCGGTAAATCCGGTCGTTCCGGGTATGGAAGTTATCATAAGAAAACACATCCATCAACATGGCTATCATCACCAATCCTACCGACATGCTGACACCCAGTCCAAAGATGTTGATACCTGAAAACAGTTTATTCCGGACGATATTCCGCCGGGAAGTTTTGATGTAAGAGGCCAGCATAAGCATGTTGATAACCATGTTTAACAAATGAGGTTTACGTAAGGTATAGGGACGGAAAAACTTCAGGACATCCAACACATAAATAAATCTGGCTCGCCTTGTACCCTTTTTTTTGAGATTTCTTTCAAAGTATTCATGCAAGTCTCCCTGCAGATCTTCCAGCAATTCCGGCCTGCAGTACCACTCCAGAAATTTTTCTGCCCACTTTGGAGGGCCCGGGGCTTTCTTTTCCATTATATACCCTTTAAAGTGAGATGCGGAATTCTGTTCCAAAGCACATCACGTACCTCCTTAGTTTTGATTAAGGCTGCTTTGCCCGTATTGGTGACCTGATAAAAACGCTTCCGTTTTCCACCCCGGGTTTTGGTGGCTTCCCCGAGCTGACTTTTCAGAAGTCCTTTTTCCTGTAACCGGTTAAGCACAGCATGCACTACACCGAGCTTCACTTCACGGCCTGCATGCTCCGAAAGCTCATCGCAAATGGCCACGCTATAGGCCTCTTCCATCAGGGCAGCGACAGTGAGCAGCACCAATTCTTCGAATTCTCCGATGTTTGTACCTTTCATTTTTCTATAAATTACTTAAATGTATGTATAATGAATTTATTTTACATACAAAATATGAAATAAATTCATCAAAAAAAACTTAAGCCGGGTTATTGAACACCCATTCCATACGGGAATATGCACCGAAACATCCTGACCAACCCATGGTGAAATACCGATAAGACACATTTCCCAGGCAAATGCATTAATACGAAGGATGGCCAGGGAAAAGAGTGAAGAGCCCCTGAAAACAGTTCAGATGTCTTCCATGGCCACAGCGCATCAGAAGTGGGAATCGCAGATACCTGTGTTTGGTTTTTTTTACTCATTGCGCAGGTAGTATTTTAAGGATCAAAAAGTTGAAAATAAAATATTCTCAAAATAACAGGCATATCATTGAGAATATTTAACCAAAAGTGCTTGTCTATCATCAATGTCTTATATAAGTTTGTGCCGAAATGGCAACGTATTTAGTTAGATTTCTCCTATCTTTTAGTATACTTCTGTCGAGTGGCTATAGCGCTGTCTATGCCAACATCGACAGCGACACCGCTATGGATAGCTTGGGCAGTTCCTTTGAGACTGTCCAAGGAACCAACAACTCCCGCCAGCATCCCCTTACTTTTTCAGCACCAAAACAACAGGGCAAAGACATCTTCATTGTCAACAACTCCAAAGTAGAGGAGGAAGATGATGAATTTGTTTCTGATCATAGTTTTGTAAACAGCACCCACTTAAGTGCACTTTACTTTGCCCGGATTTTCGGCTTTCTTTTTCAGGACTTTACCCAGGACCTGCATTCCAGTAAGTTTGTCCCAAATACGATCACACTTCGTAAACATCTAGTAATCCAGGTATTTAGAATATAATACCATTTTTCCAGGCAGGATTATCTTTTGCCTAAACTTCCTCTTATTTTATTTAACGTCCTAAAACCATTAGCCTCGCGCTAATAGGACTTCGTGTATTTCCTGTACACAAACACCCAAAATCACCCGAAAAACACTATCGTTTTTAAAAATCAACCTATGAAAAATCAAATTTTCATGCTCTTAAGCCTGTGCGGTACATTGTGGATTGCGGGCTGCAACTCTCATGGAGAAGAGCATAAGGAAAGTGAAACCACATTTCTGGTCACTAGCCCTTTAATTATGGATACATTGATCACCAAAGATTATGTCTCCCAAATACATTCCATCCAGCATATTGAGCTGCGTGCCCAAGAGCGGGGATATTTACAGAAAATCTATGTAGATGAAGGCCAATTGGTAAAAAAAGGCCAACTCATGTTTAAAATCATGCCTAAACTTTATGAAGCGGAGCAGCAAAGTGCCTCTGCTGAAGTAGATTTTGCAGAGATTGAATACCAAAACACCAAAACGCTGGCTGATAGAAATATCGTTGCACCGAATGAGCTGGCAATGGCAAAGGCGAAGCTTGCCAAGGCAAAGGCAGAATTGGCATTGGCAGAAGTCCATCTTCAATTCACTGAAATCAGAGCCCCTTTCGATGGGATTGTTGGTCGGTTCCGGGTAAGGGAAGGCAGTTTGCTAGACGAGGGTGAGTTGCTGTCAGAATTTTCTGATAACAGTAAAATGTGGGTTTATTACAACGTACCTGAAGCTGAATATTTAGAATATAAAGCCGAGGTGAAAAGCGATGAAGATGTTATTGTGAACCTTTTGATGGCAAACAACAAGCATTTCGCCTACCCGGGTGTAGTAGAAACAATTGAAGCTGACTTCAACAATGAGACCGGTAACATTGCTTTCAGGGCGACCTTCCCAAATCCGGAAGGCTTATTAAGACACGGAGAAACCGGCAACATCGAAATGAGCATTCCTTTAAAAGATGCGTTGTTGATTCCGCAAAAAGCAACATTTGAGGTTTTGGAGAAAAAATATGTGTATGTGGTGGATGAAGAGAATAAAATCCGCTCAAGAGAAGTGACCATTGCAGCAGAAATACCGCACGTATACATTATCTCCGGAGGTCTGGAAAAAACCGACAAAATACTCCTTGAAGGTCTCCGTCTGGTTAGAGAAAATGACGAAATACACTATGATTTCGTAGCGCCACATACAGCCCTGTCTCAGTTAGACCTGTATGCAGAGTAGTCAATTCTCTCATCAAAACCAGCAGTAAAAATGTTTACTACATTCATAAAAAGACCAGTCCTCGCGATTGTGATCTCAATCATGATCGTATTTGTAGGCTCACTCGCCATTAAGCAGTTGCCTATCTCTCAGTTCCCCCAGATTGCGCCGACCACTGTGAGTATTTTCATTGCTTATCCTGGCTCGAGTGCAGATGTGTTGGTCAAGTCTACCCTAATTACCCTGGAAAACTCTATCAATGGTGTCCAGGGCATGAGGTACATGGCAACCGATGCGACCAGTGCGGGTGAAGCTACGATCAACATTATATTCGAACCCGGAACGGATCCAAACCAGGCCGTTATACGGGTCAAGACGAGGGTGGATCAGGTAATGCCTCTTCTTCCCGAGCTTGTTCAACGGGAAGGGGTGGTAATTACGCCTATTCAGCCTAGTATGCTGATGTATGTCAACCTGTATTCCAAGAGTGAGAACATGGATGAAAAATTCCTGTATAACTACGCGAATGTGAATATGATCCCTGAAATCAACAGGATCAAAGGTGTGGCAAGATCACAGATTCTAGGGAGCCGTACGTATGCAATGCGTGTATGGCTGAATCCAGACCGTATGCGTGCCTATAATATTTCTGTTGAGGAAGTAATGGAAGCATTAGGAGACCAAAGTATTGTAGGCCGACCGGGTAGAATAGGCCAAAGTTCCGGTATCCAGGCCCAGTCTCTTGAATATGTATTGACATACAAAGGACGCTTCAGCAAGCCTGAAGAATATGACAACATCATCATCCGGGCAAACGCCGAAGGTGAGTCTATAAAACTGAAAGACATTGCCAGAACCGAACTTGGAAGTGAATTCTTTGATATCTATTCCAATTTAGACGGACATCCATCCGCAGCGATCGTATTGAAACAAAACTACGGCAGTAACGCCAGTGATGTAATCGAGGAGGTAAAGGCAAAGTTGGAGGTAATGAAAGCTTCTTTCCCTCCGGGAATGGACTATCAAATCAGTTATGATGTGTCCCGTTTCCTGGATGCGTCAACCGAACAGGTAATCCATACGTTGCGTGATGCATTCATATTGGTAGCTTTAGTCGTATTTATCTTCCTGGGCGACTGGCGGTCTACGTTAATTCCGATCATTGCGGTACCGGTATCATTAATCGGAGCCTTCTTTGTACTCCAGATGTTTGGACTTTCGATCAACATCATAACCTTGTTTGCCTTGGTACTCGCGATAGGTATTGTGGTCGATGATGCGATAGTGGTGGTGGAAGCGGTACATGCGAAAATGGAGGATTTCCCTCACCTTACCCCCTACCAGGCAGTAAAAAGGGTTCTGGGGGAAATCTCTGGTGCGATCATCGCGATCACAGCAGTAATGGTTTCTGTGTTCTTACCTATCTCCTTTATGAGTGGACCAGTAGGAACATTCTATCGCCAGTTCTCGATCACCATGGCAAGTTCAATTGTGATTTCTGCAATCATCGCATTGACCTTGACTCCGGTTTTATGTGCCATGTTGCTGAAAAACCATCATGGCAAAGAGAAAAAAAGAAATCTTCTTACGAAAGGACTTGATAGTTTCAACAGTGGTTTCGACAAACTGACCGGGAAGTATGTAGGCCTTCTCCGGTCAATGGTAAGTAGAAAATGGCTCACTTGGGCAATCTTACTGCTCTTTGGAGCAGGGATAGTTTTCGAAAACCAAATACTTCCGGCAGGTTTCATCCCAAGTGAAGACCAGGGAACAATCTACGCGATCATCCAGACTCCTCCCGGGGCCACATTGGAAAGAACCAACCAAGTCTCACAGAAACTTCAGAAGATATGCGAGGAAATTGACGGGGTAGAATCTGTTTCTTCTCTAGCAGGATATGAGATCATGACTGAAGGCCGTGGGTCCAACGCTGGGACCTGTTTGATCAACCTGAAACCTTGGGGTGACCGCAAACACACCGTGAAAGAAATCATGGAAGAGCTGGAGGAAGAATCCAAAGGACTCGGTGCGGTGATAGAATTCTTCGAACCTCCGGCAATCCCGGGATTCGGATCTTCAGGGGGCTTCTCCATGAGGTTACTGGATCAGACTACTACAACAGATTATCAAGAATTTGACAAGATCAACAAGAAATTCATGGATGATCTCAGCGCGCGTAAAGAGCTTACTGGCCTGTTCACCTTTTTTGCTGCCAATTATCCGCAATACGAACTGGAAATTGACAACGATAAGGCAATGCAAAAAGGCGTTTCCATCGGAAAGGCCATGGAAAACCTGAACATCTTGATTGGTAGTACCTATGAACAGGGATTTATCCGGTTTGGCAGGTTCTTTAAAGTATATGTACAGTCTGACCCTTTATTCAGACGCCTACCTTCGGACGTCTTGAATCTGTTTGTGAAAAATGAAGCAGGAGAAATGGTTCCCTATTCTGCTTTCATGACCATGAAGAAAACACAGGGGCCTAACGAGGTGACCCGGTTCAACATGTATAATTCAGCCTCCATCAGAGGTCTTCCGGCGCCTGGTTACACAACTGCGGATGCTATTCAAGCAATCAGGGAAGTCTCTGCCCAAACACTTCCCAAAGGTTACGATATAGCCTGGGAAGGATTATCCTACGATGAATCCAACCGAGGAAATGAAGCATTATACGTATTCTTGATCGTATTGGTCTTCGTTTATTTCGTATTGGCCGCCCAGTATGAAAGCTTCATTATTCCGCTGGCTGTGGTATTCTCACTTCCGGCAGGGGTGTTTGGTTCATTCTTCCTATTGAAGATGATGGGATTGGACAATGATATCTATGCCCAGATCGGGCTGATCATGCTCGTAGGTCTATTGGGTAAAAATGCTGTTTTGATCGTAGAGTTTGCCGTGCAAAAACGTCAGGAAGGACTAAGTATTCTAGAGGCTGCCATTGAAGGTGCCAAGGTGCGTTTCCGACCGATTCTAATGACATCATTCGCATTTATTGCAGGTTTGATTCCATTGATTTTGGCTTCTGGAGCTGGTGCGATCGGTAACCATACCATTGGTGCATCAGCACTGGGTGGGATGCTGTTCGGTACCGTTTTCGGGGTAATCATCGTTCCGGGTCTATATTTCATATTCGGAAGTATGGCTGATGGCCGTCAGATGATCAAGAACCAAGATGAATCTCCATTGTCCGAACAAAAACACCATTCACATGCTTAAAAGAATAATATATACCTGTCTGGGAGCAGCGGCTTTCAGCCTGGCAGTGTCTGGATGCAAAACGCCGGAACTCATACAAAAAGATGTAAATGATGCGGTACCAGAGCACTATGCAAATAGCGATCAGGACACTACAAATACAGCCTCAGAAGTAGTGTGGCAGGACTATTTTAGTGACCCTTACTTAAAGGCCTTGATAGATACTGCCCTGAGCAACAACCAAGAGTTGAATATCACTTTGCAGGAAATCCAAATCGCTCAGAATGAGGTAAGAGTCCGCAAGGGAGAAATACTTCCCTCTGTAAGTGTAGGGGCAGGAGCAGGAGTGGACAAAGTAGGGCGGTACACCAGTCAGGGTGCCAATGATGCCAATACCGACATCAAGCCTGGTGAGGAAATGCCTGATCCATTGCAGGACTATATGCTTGGTGCTTATGCAACTTGGGAAGTCGATATCTGGCACAAATTGAGAAATGCCAAGAAATCAGCAATGACCAGGTATTTGGCCAGTGTGGAAGGAAAAAATTTCATGGTGACCAACCTGGTTTCCGAGATTGCGAAATCTTATTACGAGTTGATGGCATTGGATAACCAGCTGGCAATCGTAAAGCAGAATATTGAGATCCAAAACAATGCCTTGGAAATAGTAAAATATCAGAAAAATGCTGCGCGAGTCACCGAGCTGGCGGTTCGCAGATTTCAAGCACAGGTGCTTAATACCAAAAGTCTTCAGTATGGGATTCAACAGGAGATTGTAGAAACTGAGAATAGAATAAATTTCCTTGTCGGAAGATTTCCTCAGAAAGTAGAGAGAAATCCAAATGCATTTGGGGCATTGGCTCCAGAGGCAATCCAGGCTGGAATACCTTCTCAACTTCTGGCAAACCGACCTGATATCCGCCAGGCCGAGCTGGAATTGGCAGCTTCAAAGATTGATATCAAAGTTGCCAAAGCTGATTTCTACCCATCTCTGGAGATTACGGCCGGTGTTGGCTTTAACGCTTTCAATCCCAGCTATCTCTTCACTTCTCCACAGTCTCTGATTTACTCGCTTGCAGGTGAGCTTGTGGCTCCCCTAATCAATAGAAATGCAATCAAGGCTAACTATATGACTGCGAATGCGAAGCAGATCCAGGCTATCTACAACTATGAAAAGACCATTCTTAATGCATATGTGGAAGTAGCAAATCAGCTTTCAGCTATCCAAAATCTAGAACAGTCCTATACTCTGAAGTCTCAGGAAGTAGAAGCACTTACCCAGTCCATTGCTATTTCCAATGAACTCTTCAATTCTGCAAGAGCTGATTATATGGAAGTACTCTTGACTCAACGGGACGCACTCGAATCGAAATTTGAGTTGATAGAAACCAAGATGAAACAAATGAATGCCAAGGTTAACATCTACCAGGCCCTTGGCGGTGGTTGGAAATAAATTGGTTGATTAAAGGTTGAACGTCTATCCATTTAATGGTGTGGATAGCAACTTCGAAAGCCCTTCTAATGTTTAGAAGGGCTTTCTTCAGGTATTAATTTCGAGTGAAATAGGCAGTTCCTTCTGCTTTTGTTTCAAATGTTGATCCATTTGAATCTTCGGTTAATTCTTTAATAAAATAAACTACCAGCGAGGTATTATTTAATTCAATTATTTTTAGTTCGTCTGTCTGCTGAGCTGAGTTAGTAGTAAGTAATTTATCCCCATTAACTACCCAAGTCCCATTTTGGAAGAAGTTGTCTATCTTTATTTCCTCCTCATAAGATGTACCGTTTGTTTCTGTTTTTAGAGACACTACATAGTAACCTCCCCCAGTGTATGTATTAGGTGATTCGTTAAATGACACTTTAGCATCAGATTCAGTCGCTGTTCCTACACTTTTCGATTCAAAGATATCGCCATCGAATGTCATTTTGCTTGTTACCGAGTACTCGTAGGATTCAAAGTCCCAGTCACCTATTAACATTTTTGAATCCACAGGTGATTCGTCTTCCTTGGAGCCACATGAGAAACTAAGGCCTATCACTGCCAGTAAGACAAAATTTTTGAAACTTTTCATTTGATAATTCATACGTTTATTTTGAGCAAGATGCGAATATAAAAAATTCGTTGACTTAAACTCTTATTTTTTCTTGGTATAAAATTTTTAGATGAAATCGAGCATGTTGCAGGCAACACACAGAGGAATGATTATAATGCATGCGAGATTCCATATTGCCCTTAAAAGACAATTATAATCATATGAAATCGAGCATGACACGAATGTCACACACTGGGATGACTATTATCTATGTGCCCCTAAAAAAAAATATAATCACCTAAATGTAAATAGGTTTTAGATCCAGTAAATTTCTATTCAGGGAGGAAGTAATCCCCATAAAGTGGACACTTTTATGCTATACGTCCAAATTTTAAGTAAAAATGGTCACGTCTTGCAAACTTGGCCAGAAGAAATACTTATTTATAGCACATGTTTATATACTACATAAACCTTATCCTGTAAAATAAGCATCCAGCTCAGTCAGCATCTCGGATTTATCTTTTAGGTCATTGATGATTTTACCCTTTTCTAAGAGAACAATCCGATCACAGATTTCTGTCACATGATTCAGATCATGACTGGAAATCAAGAAAGTAACTTGCGAATTTTGCTTCTCCTGAAGAATCAATTTCTTTAGTCGGATCTGAGAACTTGGATCCAGGTTTTCAAACGGCTCATCTAAAAACACTACCTCGGGATTCCCCATCAATGCAGCTGCAATGCCTACTTTCTTTAAATTCCCTTTAGATAAATCGCGGATGTATTTCTTCTTCCCTACTATTTCATCATTAAAGAATTCGGTAAATTTAAAAAGATGAAGCTGTAAATCTGCTTCCGAAAGTCCATAGATTTTGCGAAGGGTTTGGAAATATTCATCAGCAGTCAAATAAGACAATAGCATATGCTCATCCAGATAAGCTCCCGTCACACGTTTCCACTCTTCGGATTTGCTTACATCCTTCCCATCTATCTCCACTTTTCCCTGTGAAGCCCGAACTAAATCCAGCATAATCCTAAACAGTGTAGTCTTGCCCGCTCCATTATTCCCCACCAATCCAAAGCATTCGGATTTCGGGATTTCTAGTAGGGGGACATCCAGGACAACAGTTTCCTTATATTGCTTTTTGAGATCTTTGACTTGTATCATAACTCTTGGCGGAATGAAGATGAAATTTCGTAACGGTTTTTCATAACCCGGTTTATATTAATAGTTGTAAGCTTATTAAAAAATAAAATCCCCAACACTCCTATCGCGCCCAGAGCTAACAATCCCACATAAGAATTAAAAATCAATGCAAATGGAGCATAAATAATATATGGTGCTACCATCATGGGAATAATCATTAGAAACTGGGCTGCCCCTACTCCTTCGTAATTGAACATTGCCCCTTTATTAAGATCCATTGGTTTTGGCTTCCAAAGTGCCAGATAAATAATCAAATGGATCAAAACACCAGCATTAAAAAGGAACGTTGCCAAATGAATAAATAAGAATTTCCATCCAAAATATACATACGGGATAGAGAGTAAGAAACACACTAGAGAAATGGATAACAGCAGCAGGTATTTCCCTCTTACCAAATTTTTAACCCCATCCTTTCGGTTAAGGAAAAAATCAAAATACCCTGAATTCCAACTCAGGAAAAGCTGTCCATACTGGATCATAAAAATCCCGGTGATAAACACTCCCACGAAAATAAACATGAAACTAAATCCTCCAGCTCCTGTATCATTATACTGGGGATTGTCATAGAAAATCATTCCATACAATAGAAAAAATGCACTTAACAGTAAAAAAGATCTGCTTTTCTTATGACGGATAATCAGCTTCCATTCCAGATTAGCCAGCTCCCCTGCCATTCCAAATCTCGAAAAAAATCCGACTGACTGGTTGACAAACCGCACCTCTTCTTCCTGTGCCAAATCCTCCAAATAGGCATTATTCAGGTAATAGTGAAATGCCAGATAATAGCCAACCATACAAAAGACCAACATCACACCCATCGGAATAAAACTACCCATGGCAAACGTAAAGAACGGAGCTACTATTTCCCCTAAATTAAACCAACCCATGTACGTAGAACCACCACCCAGAAGAAGGATGATAAATACAATCATCACCCCAATCAAACTATCTTCAAAGCGCTGCTTGAACCACAACATAAACCAATGTAATGTCCAACTTAGTAACACAACTGTTCCAAGCCAGTATACCGCCCCCGAATTTCCGTGAAGATTTGCTATCTCCATGAAAGCAAAAGGTGTAAAAAGCATTAAGGCGATAATACTTAATGGAGAGAAAAACGACCTTCCCAAGAGCATATGCATAATTTTTCTCTTCGAGATTGGCAAATGTAGCAGACTTTCGAGCTCGATCACAGGGAGCTTCTGAAGAAAATACCTGTACATAAATTCCACTAAAAAGAAGAAAATCAGCCCTGCATTCAGGACTTCTATGGTGTTCTTCCCCTCTGAAATTGCTTCTAAAATTTTATTTAGGAAAATACCGGCCATAAATAAGTATCCCAACAACATGATAACCAAGAATCCTAGGAATATGGCTACCATCACGCTTTTAGCAAAAGCTGTGGATCTGAAACTTTTTAGGAATTCCAATCGGATAAGTTCAAACAGCATACAATCTTAGGAGTAAAATGATTTCAGATTTCAGGACAAAAAGATAGGGAAAAGATAGTTTAATCCTTGCCCTGACCTTCAATAAAAGTGTTTTAAAATAGCATACTACTAGTTAACCAATAAACATTACCATTATCCGGCGCTTCTAAACCTCAAATCAAAAACCTCAACAACTCTTCAATTCTAGAAAATTCCCTACCCGCATACTTGATTACAAAAGGAGGATTGTTCACCTCCATCCTTTCTGTCAGCACTTTTATCCCTGCTTTTTCAAGGGCTTTTTCAATCCATGAACTAAGTTCGTCCGGCCCTGAAATATCAAACTTCGCTCCATCAGCCCTTGATTCAACCCTTCCTTTTTTTACACTAAAGCGGAAATTCTCGCCAGGCAATAGCTGGTTGATCTGGCCCGAAATCACTAAATCCTCAGGCAAGCCTGAGATCAAAGGAGTACCACAATTCAGCAACCAGAAGCGGTCTGCAGTTTCCAAAGCAATTTCCAGATCATGGGTTACCACAAGAATTGACTTGCTCTGGCTTTTTGAGATTTGACGAAGCAAAAGCATGATTTCATAGCGGTTCACCAGATCCAAATGTGCAGTGGGTTCATCCAGCACCATTACCTTCCCATCCTGTGCAAGTGCTCTTGCAATCAATGCTTTTTGACGTTGCCCATCACTAATTTCAGAAAGTCGCTCGTCGCGCAAATATTCTATTTTTGTAGCAGAAAGAGCATTTTCAACCACCTCACGGTCAATTTCTTCCAGTTTTCCAGTCCAATTGGTATGGGGTATTCTACCCATTGCCACCAATTGCCCAACAGTCATATTTCCAGGTAAAAACGGCTCTGTCAACACCACCGAAAGTTCTCTGGCCAGTTCTTCATTTGAGAAAGAGGCTATTGGTTTTCCGTCTAGCGAAACTTCCCCATCGAATGGCTGCAACTGACCCAAAACAGCTTTTACCAGCGTAGATTTCCCAACGCCATTTGGACCGAGCAAACAGGTCAATTCTCCAGAGAAAAGCTCAAAATCCAATGTGGTAAGAATTTCTTTGCGAACGTTGCCTTTAGAGTAACCCAGACTAAGATTGGAGCCGATTATAGTTGCTTCTTGCATGGTTTAGAATTCTTTGCTGAAGTTTTTGCGAAGCACCAAACTGATTACAATCGGTGCCCCCACCAGTGATGTGACCGCATTGATCGGTAGCGTCTGTGCAGATCCCGGTAGCTGACCTACCGCATCGCATAAAAGCAATAAACTAGCCCCTATTAACGCTGTGGCAGGAAAAAGTATCCGATGATCTGAAGTCTTCCAAACTATTCTTGCCAGGTGCGGGACGGCTATTCCTATAAAAGCAACCGGTCCACAAAAAGCCGTAACGCTACCCGCCAGCAGGCCTGTGCTCAGGATCATCAGCCAACGCAAACGATCAGAATTGATACCCATACTTTTTGCATAGCTCTCTCCCAAAAGCATCCCGTTATAGGACTTAACAGAAGCTACCACGGGAATAATCCCGATCAGGATCACGAAACTCAACACCCAAACCTGATCCCACACCAATCCGCCCAGACTCCCCATGGACCAAATGG
The DNA here is from genome assembly GCF_001442615.1 of Algoriphagus resistens. Classification (GTDB taxonomy): domain Bacteria; phylum Bacteroidota; class Bacteroidia; order Cytophagales; family Cyclobacteriaceae; genus Algoriphagus; species Algoriphagus resistens. Next base: position 181,731 of record NZ_LMXN01000004.1, read on the forward strand.
TGAAAAGCTTCAATGCTTCCGCTCCAGAGAAATAGGAAAGAACCGAAATAATCGCTGAAACCGCCGAACCGAACATCAGTCCCACAATCAAAAGCGTCATGCTGTCCTTAACTTTCCAAGCCACCAAACTCACTGTAAGCAATACCAAACTTGCTCCTAAAGTGCCTGCGATAGCAATTGCCCAAGGGTTGACCATACCTCCAAAGGCAGCGGTACCCAAAGCAGATCCAGCCAACATGAGGATAGCAACTCCAAGTCCCGCTCCCGAACTAATCCCTAATACAAAAGGACCGGCAAGGGGATTCCTGAAAAAAGTCTGCATCTGCAATCCGCTGATACTCAAACCGATTCCAGCCAATATCGCGACCAGCGCTTTTGGCATTCTATAATTTAAAATGATCTGCTCACGAGAGGCTTTTTCCCAATCTCCAGCGAAAATTCCCGAAAGAATCTCACTTGGAGAAATGGAAACTGATCCCAAACTGATATTCAGCAGAAAACTGAACACTAAAAGAATCAGCGCAAAAAAGAGCAGAAGAATTGAGCTATTTTGTTTCATCGAGTTGCTGATAAAAATACAACTCATACCCAGGAAGTAAACTAGGATGAAGAATTTTGATCAGGTCTTTCAGTATCAAATCCGGTCGCATGTATCCCAGTTCAAAATATTCCAGTCCTCCTTCCCTTCCTCTTTTTTGGGTATATGAAAAGACATTTCCCGCTTGAAAAGCACGAAATGCTCTATATCTAGGCTCTGAATTCCCCATGGTTTGCAAATCAGGAAAATCAGCAGATCCAATCCAAAAATCAGCTTCCTGTGCATTCTCAAGTACAAATTCATAATTCAACTGTACACTTCCAGTTCCTTTTTGACCTGAGAAAATATAATTTCCACCTGCATTTTGGAGGATTTTAGCTCCCCAGCTCCCGCTTCCTGGCGCGTACCAAATATCCTGATAAAGCACTCCGCTAAGCACTGTGGGCCGCAGGGAATCAACAATAACATCACTTAATTTTTCAGCTTCAAGGTAATCATTTTCCACCTGTTCAAAAACCACTTTAGCTTCCTCGTATTTTCCTAAAAGCGCTCCGGTAAACTTGATCCATTCAGCTCTCCCCAGCGGATGCTGCTCTACATATTCCCCATTGATTACGGCCGGAATATTCGCCTGGGCCAATAAATCCAAGTATTTCAGATCTTCCCCCATTGTAGAAACCATGACCAGATCAGGAGCTATATCGATGACCATTTCCGTATTTGCTGCGGGCCCATCCCCCAGATCCTCCACTGCACCCGCATCAATCAGTGCCCATGCATTCGCTGATGAGATCAAATCATGATTCGGAAATCCTACCAATAGATTCATTTCGTTCAATAGGTCCAGATGCGGGATTTGCGTAGTAGAAGTCAGAACGACCCTTTTTACCGGAAGCTGAATGACAGCATCGAAATTCCCTTCTGGCTTTTCCGCATTTGGTTCCAGTATTAAGTACCTAAATACTCTATCTGCCCCGGTCCAGGCATTAGTGACTTCCACTTCCCAAAAATGATTTCCTTTGGAAATAGTAAATCCCGAAGCATAGCTTAAACCTAGTTCTTCAAGCTCCTTAGACTCTTCGGGCTTCTTCTCTTTACATGCTGAAAAAGAGTTAATTAAACCCAAAAATAAGAAGGCACTCAAAAACCTATACAGTATGATTTTCATGAAATTCCCAGAAGATATTGAGTCCCAAAATAAGCTCGGGATTTCGCGACTTCCAAAATTTGTCGCCAAACAGATTTTTTTTCTAAGCTTTACCAATCTACTTTTGCAGCTGAAATGGGTTCCTAAACTCGCATCTGAGCTCTTGGGATTAAAAGGGAATTTGGTGCAAAACCAAAGCTGTCCCCGCAACTGTAAGCTGAGCGGATTTATCCGCAGGAGATTTGTCAATCACGCCATTGTTCCGTAGGAAACCGGAATGAGAAGGCGGCAAATTAAGGCTAGCCAGGAGACCTGCCGATTTCAGTTGATTCTGTGCTTTCGGAGGAAAAGCGATGAAGAATGTGCTGAACCGTCTATATCGGTTTCAATTCCTTCTTCCCATTTCTCTTCAAGCCCGAATCGGATTTGTAACTAATTCGATCAGGCATGATTTTGCTTTTGTGGGTTTATTCATTTGTCGGCTTTAGCCCGATCAGCCAGGATACAATTCCTCTGACTGAAGTGGAAGTCTTTGCGCCTGCTTTGGATCGGTTTGCCCAAGGGCAAAAAGTGATCAGCTGGACAAAAAAAGAATTGGAAGATTTCCAAGGCCGCTCGCTTGGTGATATTCTTCAAGAGCAATCCCCGATTTTTGTAAGACAATATGGCGCAGGAATGATCGCTTCCCCTTCTTTTAGGGGGACATCGGCCGGACACACGGCTGTCTTCTGGAATGGGCTCCCAATCAACAGTCCTTCTCTTGGGCAAAGCGACTTGTCCATTTTGCCTGTTTCCGCTATCGATCAGGTAGATCTACAGTTTGGAAATGCTGGAGCACTTCTTGGAAATGAAGCCATCGGTGGCTCGGTAAATTTGGGTACTGAAACTGATTTTGGAAAAGGTTTTCGAGCGGGGATTTCCCAGCAAATAGGAAGCTTTGGACTGTTCAACAGCAATTTATCTGGAGGGTTTTCTTCCAATAATTTTAGCAGCAACACTAAAATCTATCGAGAATTTGCCAGAAACAATTTCCCGTACAAAGACCTGGGGCAATTTGGAACACCAGAGGTAAAGGAAGATCACGCACAGGTTGAGCAAGTCGGAATTGTGCAGGATCTGGCATGGAACCTCAATCCAACCAACCTGTTGAAAGCTTCTTTTTGGTGGAATAAAACCGATCGGATGGTACAGCCCGTGATGGGATCGCAAACCAATGATGTGCAGGAAGACCAGGCTCTGAGGGTTGTGATTGATTATTTCCACTTTGGGGAAAGGTCGGTATGGAATCTAAAAACAGGATTTGTCCACAATGAGCTTCTCTTCAATCAAAGCGAGAATACCACTTCACAGTATTTTCTTGCAGGAGATTGGGATCAGGGAATTTCTGATCAATGGACTTTAAAATTCGGCGCCAGATATACACTGACGAAAGGAGATTTGAGTACGTACCAAGCAGATGACAATCGAATCGAACTGTATCAAAGCACAAAATTCTCTGCTTCAGAACAGCTTTCTTTTGCCTTAAATCTTCGGCAGCTTGTATATGAAGGCAATTTGGCCCCCTTCACTCCAAATCTGGGAATGGATTGGGAGCTATGGTCCAAAGAATCCCAGACTCTTCAGCTAAAAGCTTCTCTGGGTAAAGGATTTAAAGTCCCGACCCTGAATGACCGTTTTTGGAACCCTGGCGGAAACCCAGACCTGCTTCCTGAAGAAAGTATAAGCGGGGAAATCGGATTGACCTGGAACAAACAGGGGAATGTAAATTGGTCTCAAGGTCTGACCTATTACAAAATGTCGGTGGACAACTGGATTATTTGGCTCCCCAAAGGAAGCTTTTGGACTCCGGAAAACATAAAAAAAGTCAACAATCAGGGACTTGAATATCAAGGAAAAGTCAATGGGAATCTGAAACTGTGGAAATGGGAGTTGATTACTTCTTATAGCTTCTCCCAAGCCATTACCAAAGAAGGTATCGATAAAAATGATCAGTCTGTAGAAAAACAACTTCCCTACACACCTCAACATCAAGCAAATGCAAAGTTTAAAGTCGAACGGGAAGCATTTTCTGCTTTTCTAAGCACATGCTACGTAGGCGAGCGATCCATCACCGCTGACAATCCCCGCCTAATGCCATCCTACCAACTCTTCAACCTAGGTTTGGGATACGACAAGCTTCAGCTTGGCAAGGTCTATATCCCGCTGGGTTTTCAAGTCAACAATCTATTCAATACTGACTACCAAGTACTCTATTTGCGGGCTATGCCAAGAAGATCTTATCAATTCAATTTATCTATATTATTATGAAGCTAAAACAACTACTCTGGGCGTCAGCCTTGCTTTCAGTCTCTTTTGCCTGCTCAGACAGTGGCGATGAAAAGCCATTAGACAAATACGAAACGGGCATTTTGATCATGAACGAAGGTAATTTTGGGACTAATGATGGAGAAGTTTATCATCTCAACCCAAATACAGAAGAACTTCTTCCTAATATTTTTGAAGCAGAGAATTCTCGCCCTTTCGCAGGTTTGCTAGAGGACATGGTACTGGAAGCAGACAGAATGTATCTTGTAGCAAACACCGGGAAAGTGGAAATCGTGAATCCGGCTGACTTCAAAAGTCTGGGAGCAGTGGCAGCAGAATTGGACCAGCCTAGGTCTTTGGCGGTGAACGGAAGCAAGCTTTTTATAAGCGATTATGGACCATATGATGCCAATTATGCTACACCTGATTCTTATGTAGCTGTAGTGAATGGCCTTGACGGCGGGGTGGTTTCGAAGAAAATCGAAGTTTCCAACAAACCTGAAGACCTTTTTTCTTATGGGAATTACATCATAGTTGCAGGTTCCGAGGAAAACAAAATTGAAATCATTGATGCAACTCAAGAAGCTGTGATCACTATACTGGATCTAGAGGCTTCTCCAAAACAATTCTATGCCGAGGACGGGATTCTTTGGATATACACGGTAGCGGCCGATGAGGTGAAATTTTACACTTTAAACCTTAGCACGCTTGCTTTGGGAACCACCTACACCGCCCCAGTGGCAAATGCTACCAGCAAAATAGCTTTTGATGGAGATGACGAAATGTATGTGTTGACCAGCTCAGGTTATCCTGATTACAATGATGCTGTAGTAAACATTGACATCGAAGAGAATTCTGCTTCTGTTACTGAATTGATCACCGGATCAGGATTTTACGGTATCGGCTTTGACGATGAGAGAGATCAGATCTATGTGGCAAACTCCAACGGTTTCCAGAGAAACGGGACGATTACCGTGCTTTCGGAAAGCGGTTCGGTAATCAGAACTTTTGAAGTAGGAAGAGGGCCTTCAGGATTCCTGCTTTATTAAGATTGAAAACTTGTAAAATAATCAAGCTGTTGGCTGTTATCAGTTGACAGCGAAGTATTCTTTGAACTTTTAAACAAACAGGCCGCTAGGGATTAATTTCATAGCGGCCTGTTTGATTTTCTGTGCCGACAATTTCGGATTGTATAATATCGTATTTTTAACCATGAAATTTGATCGATTATATTTTCAGAACCTTTCCAATAGTCTTGAAAAGAAAAGGTAATTCTCCTAACTAGTCCCAGACAAGTCGGAAAAACCACGCTTATCCATGAATTACTTACGGATAAAAAATATCTTTTTTTAGATGGCGACGATACTACAACCCGGCGTCTTTTGGATACACCGAATACAATGCAGATCAAGTCGATTCTCGATGATTATAAATATGTGTTCGTAGATGAAGCTCAGCGAATTGACAATATAGACCTCACTGCAAAAATAATCCATGATCAAATCCCTGATGTGAGACTGATCCTTAGTGGTTCATCTTCTTTTGAATTATCAGGATCAACCCAAGAACCGCTCACAGGAAGGAAATTTTCTTTCAATCTATACCCGATAAGTTGGAAAGAATTTGAGCAAAATGTGGGATTTGTAGCTGCAGAACAGGATTTTCCAAATCGGCTTGTCTATGGATTCTATCCCGAAATCATCACTCATGTAAGTGATCAAGAAACGCTGTTATATGAACTCACCGAAAGCTACCTCTATAAAGATGTGCTGGCATTAGGTATCATCAAAAAGCAAGATATAATCTTTCGCCTTTTACAACTATTAGCTTTCCAGATGGGGAATGAGGTTTCCTATAATGAACTCTCTAGGTCGCTTCAAATCGATGTAAAAACTGTAATAAGCTATATCGATTTACTCGAACAGGCTTACGTCGTTTACCGATTGGGCACTTTCAGTAGAAACCTAAGAAACGAAATTAAGAAGAATAAGAAAATCTATTTTTACGACAATGGGGTTCGCAATGCCCCTATCAAAAATTTGCAACCATTGCCATTGAGAAATGATATCGGCGCTCTTTGGGAAAATTTCTTGATGTCCGAACGGCTGAAATATTTAGAATATGAAGGGAGAAAGGTCAACAGGTTGGCGAACAAAATACCAACAGGAACTGGATTATATTGAGGAAAAAGATGGGGCATTAAATGCGTATAAATTTAAGTGGAATCCTGAATCAAAATTCTCGATTCCAGCTTCATTCAAGGGTACATACACAATAGAATATAACATGATCCATCGGGAAAATTTCCGGAGTTTTATGCTGTAGAATCAGCCTATCTTCACCTCATATCAGGTATACTCATTGATAATTACATTCTCACGACCCCTTCCAGATTCTTTAAATCAAACTGAAGATCCGTATACCCCAACACATATGGGCCGATTTCATACGGAATATAACTGAGGATTAATTTTCCATCCGCATAACCAATTGCATTCGGAAGAAAGAATCCTGTATCCGGTATAAAGAATCGTCCATCATCTTCAAGCTTTACGCCGTCGGCTACCTCATGGTATTCGCGAAATGCTTCCTCAGCCAGTTTGAGCATTTTCCTTTGGTCCAAAACCACCTGTTCCCTGCTTAGGGACTTTCCTGTTTGCTTATCGAAGTTCAGGTAATACACACTGGAATTGGGATGTGCCCCGCCGGAATAATTGAATTCGTTGAATACAAAGCTCAGCGTACTGTCGGATTCATAAGTCAGCTTCACCTCAAGTTCCACTGTCCATTCTCCTGGAGCATCTGGAAACTCCGTTTTAAATTCTTCATAAGAATCCAGGAAATCATTGGCGGCAGAATCAAGGTTATCAAGCTCCTTATCCGGATGAAAGTAAACGAGCAATTGTCTCATGATCTCTTCGTTGATCAAATCGGCTGATTCTGCATCAGCAGCTAAGGGATAGCTTATCTCTACTTTCCCACATGCATTGTCTATGCATCTTTGCGAGGATACTTTTTTGGTACTGAAGCTTACTAGTTCTTCACGCTGCTCTGGTTTGCTGCATGAGAATATAAGTACCGCTAGTAATAGAAAGAGCTGGAGTTTCATGGTCAATGTTGATCTTGATTAAAAAAAGCATCTATTAAATCCCTGGCTAAAGTCAATGGGCTAAGCTCTCCGTTTTCGACCCGAATACGGCTTTGATCCATCTTCCTTTGTACCTCTTTATGTTGAAAGAAGAATTTCCCCAACAAAAACTGAAGGTTTTCATCAAGCCAATTTAGACGCTGCCGGGCACGGTTTTCGGCCCAATAACCTGATTGCTGCATTTGAAGCTTGAATTTCCGAATGATTTCCCAAACTTCGCTTAAGCCTTCATTTGTCACTGAAGAAGCTGTCAATACAGGAGTAGACCAGTTGTTTTGGCCTAAAGGAAAAAGATGAAGTGCATTAGCGTAGATGGATTTAGCCTTCTTTGCAAGGATTTTATTTTCTCCATCCGCTTTATGGATTACCAGTGCATCAGCCATTTCCATAATACCTTTCTTGATTCCCTGAAGTTCATCCCCAGCTCCTGCGAGCATAAGAAGCAGAAAGAAATCCACCATGTTTTTCACAGCCGTTTCTGATTGCCCTACCCCTACCGTTTCGACTAAAATTACGTCAAATCCAGCAGCTTCACACAGCAACATTGCCTCTCTGGTTCTTAAACTGACACCACCTAATGTGGTGCCGGCGGGGCTGGGTCTGATAAATGCCCGATTGTCTCCTGCCAGCTTTTCCATTCGGGTCTTGTCTCCAAGTATGCTTCCCCTGCTCTTTGGGCTGGATGGATCTACCGCCAAAACAGCCAAAGTCTGTCCTTTCTCTACCAGCATCTTTCCAAAAACTTCTATGAAAGTACTTTTCCCCACCCCTGGAACTCCTGTAATTCCAATTCTGACGGACTTGCCGGTGAACGGCAGTAGTTCCTGAACTAAGTCAGATGCAAGAGACACGTCACTTTCCAACGTACTTTCTACCAGTGTAATTGCCTGACTCAATCTTTTTCGATCACCGGCAATCACACCTGATTTGTATTCCTGAAGAGTCAGGCGCTTCTTCATTTTGGATATCCTTCAATAAAACTGACATCTCCCATTGGACTTTTTTGGTATGTGGCTATCACATGTGGCTGTATTCCTTTGGCGAAATAAGGCTCCGTTGGTGACAGGCTGATCTTCTGATCCATGTCATCGGAGAAATAGAATACAATCGTCTTACCGTACTTGGTATGCGGCATGGCATCTCCATAGTCTCTCATCCAATCCCTGGTATTGTCAAGTGCTTTTACAGCATAAATCCGTACAACCGGCCCAGTGTTATTCTCATTTCTATAGTCAGCAAGCTCCTGAAATTTTCCTTCAAAGCGTCCCATCCCAGGCTGAGAAAGTGAATCTACAAGGATATACACTACGAGTCCAGCCACAATAAGGGCAATTATCCAGAAAATGATTTTAGAGCTTTTCAAAAACTAGGTGTGGTTATAAAGATTAGGCCTTAATTTAGCGTAAAATTCCGAGAATGACTTTCGAGTACCTCAAAGCACTTCATATCATTTTTGTAGTAACCTGGTTTGCAGGACTATTTTATATTGTCCGTCTGTTCATCTATCAAACCGAAGCAATAGAACGGCCTGAACCGGAGCGGCAAATCCTAAAGCCTCAGCTTGACTTAATGGCTTCCCGGCTTTGGTATATAATTACTTGGCCATCTGCTATTCTTACCCTAATCTTCGGATCTTTGGTACTGAGCCAACGGATGGGATATCTGGAAATGGGTTTTATGCATGCCAAACTTGGCTTTGTTTTCCTGCTGTACTGCTACCATCTTTGGTGTCACAAACTTTTCAGGGAACTCCAAGCAGGGCGAACCCGATGGAGCTCAACCCAGTTGAGGATATGGAATGAGGCCTCTACCCTGCTGCTCTTCGCTATTGTATTCCTGATCGTACTGAAAAGTACCATGAGCATGGTTTGGGGATTAGCTGGGCTCATTACACTTGGAGTGACCTTGATGCTGGCAATCAAGGGTTATAAAAAATTCAGAAATTAATATTAACTACCATGGATACAAGGTCTTCAATTCTTTACCTTCTTCTACTTTCGTTATTATTCTCTCAGTGCAAACCCGCCGGAGACAAAAAGACACCACTTCCCAAGCTTGGCAATTGGCATATGGATGAAAAAACTGTGGATGGAAAAGTAGTTCAGGATACTGTATACCATAAAATCTCAGACTTTTCCTTTATCAACCAAGACGGGGAAACAATCACAAATGAATCCGTTGACGGAAAAGTCTATGTGGCTGATTTCTTTTTTACCACTTGTCCTACCATCTGTCCGATCATGAAGAAGGAAATGCTCCGGGTTTATGAAGAATTTGGAGACAACCCAAACTTTAAAATATTAAGCCATTCTATTGATCCGACCCATGACACACAAGAGGTCCTGAAAGATTATGCTCAAAAGCTTGGAATTGAGGATGCGGAAACCTGGAATTTTCTTACCGGTGATCCTGAGAAAATATACGAAATAGGACAAACAAGTTACTTGACCACGGCACAGGAAGATCAAACTGCGGCCGGAGGTTTTTTACACAGCGGTGCTTTTGTGTTGGTAGACCAAAACGGTCACATTCGCGGTGTATACGACGGGACAAAAGCAGAGCAAGTGGATCAGTTGATTACAGATATTCCAAAAATCCTGGGTAAATGAAAAAGTACCTGATAATTCTGTTGTTTGCGGCAGCCTGTAGTCCAAAAAATTCTCAAAAGGAGAATACACTCTCACAAATTGAAGATCCTGAGGTAATGAAATACGCTGTCGAAGGAAAAACAATTTATGAAAACCACTGTGGGAATTGTCATCAAAACGATGGTACGGGTCTAGGTAAACTAATCCCACCTTTGAGAGATTCAGATTACTTTCAGAAAAGCATACACCGTACGGCATGGATTATGAAGCACGGGCAGGAAGGAGAAATCATCGTAAATGGCCAGAGCTACAACCATCCTATGCCAGCAAGCCCGCAACTCTCACCTCTGGAAATCTCTCAAATCAGTACATACCTATATAATATCTGGGGGATGAAAGAAGGAAAAATCACCTCTAAACAGGTGGAAAAATACCTGGAAGAGAGGCCGGAACTTTAACTTACTTCAGCAGCTCATCAGCTTTAGCCAGTGCCGCCTTCACATCTTGGTTTACTTCAGTAATCAAAACCATTTGTCCGTCAAGGTATTTTTTGAGTTCTTCCTCACTCATTTCACCATCTTCAGGTTCGTATTGGTGCATCCAATCAAACATGGCTTCGTATGCGATATTTAAATCATAGGCAAGCGCTTTATATTCCTCCACAGCCGATGAATCAACAGGCTCTTGGGCTTGCATCTCTTCAGCTTTTTCGATTGCTTTACGCTGTAGCGATTGGAGCTGTCCCATTTTAGGCATTACCTCATCATGAACAGCAATCACTTCAGCTCTGAGCTTTTCGTTCTCTTTCGAAGAACTTGATCCACAAGCATTTAGAATCAATAATAAGGGGAAAATTAAAAATAGAATTGTTCGCTTCATGATTCCTCAGTTTATTCATACCAAAGGTACTATTTTATCTATATATAGTATTATCTAGCAAGGTGATATTGGAAGGTGATTTATTCGGACAGAGCTATTAATTTTAGAAGCAATTAAACACTGACACTATGAAACCATTTTGCTTTGCCGACGGGCAAATTATTTCTACTGAAAAAGCCAGCATTCACCCGATGGACCTGGGTATAATAAGAGGGTATGGGATATTTGATTTTTTCCGGACAGTAAATTTCAAACCGCTTTTTCTGGATAGCTACTTAGATCGGTTTTTCGCATCTGCAGAAAAAACCTTTCTTCCTTTGGACTATTCCCGTGCCGAACTGAAAACGGTAATTCAGGATTTAATTGAGAAAAACCATCTTAAAGACGGGGGAATTAGAATGGTTTTGAGTGGAGGTGTCTCATCAAATCACTTTTCCCCTGCCAAAGGAAAGCTGTTCATTTTTGCCGAATCACTGATTTTCCCGGCCCAAGAGAAATATGAAAAGGGCATTAAATTACTTTCTCTCGAATATGTAAGACCGATTGCAGAGATTAAAACCACAAACTATGCGCTTCCGGTCTGGGACAGTATACGCTGGAAAGATGCAGGAGCTGAAGATGTTCTCTACCACATGAACGGTATCATAAGCGAAAGCTCACGTAGCAATTTTTTCATCGTGAAGGAAGGGATTATCAGTACTCCCGATGCACATGTGCTGATGGGAATCACCCGCAAACATGTGATAGAATTGGCTGGAGGCGTACAAATCAGGCCTGTCAGCATGCAAGAAGCACTGAATGCTGATGAGGCTTTTATCACCAGTACTACTAAGGTGCTTCTTCCGGTAACCCAAATCGATGATCATGAAATCGGAACTGGCAAACCGGGTACAGTCTCTCTTGGTCTGTTGGAAAAGTTCAGAGAATTGGAAAAAGAAATCTGTTACTGAAAAATCTTTACGTTGGTTAATTGGGAGAACTGAAATCTCTCAATTAACCAAAGACCCATTGGTCAAAATGTACATGAGTTTCTCAGGATCCTTACTATTCAGGGTAAGTGTTCCCCGTACCCTTACTCTGTTTGAAGTATATTTTATTGGTGAAGCCATAGCTACTTCCATAACGGTTTCAGGACCGCCTGAGCCGCAGAAGAAGCATTCCGCCAAAGGCAAACTTGAAAGAATGATATGTTCTGGCTTGAACATGCCCTCAAAAGGAATAATATAACCGTCAGCCTCCACCACTTTGCCTTCCAATTTAGTGATGTTCTCAGAAAATACCGGTACATACAGCTCCCCGTATTCATCTTCGGAAATTTTATAGGTTACCTCGGAGAGACTCTTCCAGACACTGGTACTTTGTGCCAAAAGGGGAGCTTGTCCTACAATCACCACTAGAATTGCCAAAAAGGCTACTTTAACTTTGCTCATATATTCGGGTTTTAAAATCTGCTGCTAGTTAAACCTTTGTCAATTGTTTTGCAATACTTGTTTGATAAGCTGCAAAAGCCGGAATCACTGAAGCCAACACTCCCACCACTAACGCATAAACTACTATCCAAAGTTCTTGCATTAGAAAAATCCATGGCTGAAGCGTGCTTACAACCCCCTGTTCATTGTAAGAAATAATGACCGAAAGGAACGTGTGCCCAAGTAAAATCCCAAGGATAGCTCCTATAGATGTCAGCATGATCCCTTCCAAAAAAATCAGCAGCAAAAGCTGAATCCTAGATGCTCCGATAGCCCGTAGGATCGCCAGATCGTATTTCCTTTCTTTCAATGAATTATACAGGGCAATAAAAATCCCAAGTCCTGAAATCCCTATGATCACGACCGCCAATCCTTGCAGCAGTGTAATCCCGACCCCAAGCAACTCGAAAAGCCTGGACATCTCAAAAGATGGGGACGCCGCTTGCATGGATGTGCCCGAATTGATCAACCGAGGAAGCTGGATCGCCGCCATGGGATTTCGGTATTGGATCAAAAGTGCAGTCAACTCTCTGGACTCATCGGTTTTAGGGAAACCTTTTGTAGCTATTGATTGCTGAGGATTGAATTCATGAGGCTCTTCGTGAACCGATGTAGAATCCCCAGTTTCAGCCGCTTCCCCTTCATCATGCGCGTACCAAATAGATTCCACGCTTGTCAAAATCAAACGGTCGAGCACATTGCCTTTTCTCTCCAAAACTCCGGTCACTTTGAATTTATTAGCATCATGGTCATGGCTTCCTATGCTTATCCCATGACTTCCTACAAATTCATCCCCTATACCAACTCCCGTTTTCTCAGCAACCTCCGCTCCTAAGATCACTTCAAATGGGTTTTCCCAAAGTTTTCCGCCATTCAGCTGGACTTCATATAGTGCGGGATAATCATGGTTTGTTCCCACAATCCGAAAACCCTGGAAATTATCCCCCAAAGCCATTGGAATTACCTTCTTCACCAATCGATTTTTTACTAGCTTTTGGGCCTCATCCATCGGGATATTTCCAGTAGGAAAGTCAATGTGATAGACTCCCGAGAGAATTATTTGCAAAGGACTTCCCTTGGCTCCGACAACCAAATCTATTCCAGCTGCATCCTGGTTCATTTTCTTTTCAAACTGATCCTGAATAAGTAGCAGAACGGTGATAATAGCTAGCCCCAGAGCCAGCAGAAACACATTCAACCCAGTAGAAAGTGGCCTGAAAGTCAAATATTTCCAGCTGAGTTTGAATAAATTCATGGTGCTTTTACTTCTACAAAGTTGGGAATATGCGCCTTTACACGCTGATCGTGGGTGACGATAATCAAAGCCGCCCCGATCTTAGCGGCCTGAGTCTGGAGTAGCCTGACGACTCTAACCGCATTTTCATCATCCAGACTGGAAGTAGGCTCATCGGCTAGAATTAATTTAGGAGAATTCGCCAATGCCCTGGCAATGGATACGCGTTGTGCTTCTCCTTCACTCAAAATCAACACGGATGAGTTAGCTTTATCCATCAATCCCAATTCTGCCAATAACTGTTCAATATTATGACCTTTTTTCTTTCCTAAAAAATGGGCCATCTGCAGGTTTTCTTTGACATTCAGGGCAGCAAGAAGATGTGGCTTTTGAAAGACTATACCAATTTCTTTTCCTCGAAACAAATCCAATTCCTGTCCTTTCATCGTTGCAATATTCCGTCCAGCCAACTTCACTTCTCCCGCTTCCGGCTTGAGTAATCCAGCCAATAAATTCAGTAGGGTGGTTTTGCCTGAGCCTGACTTCCCTAGCACGAGCATACTTTCTCCTGACTCTAAGAGGATATCCGGAAAAGCCAATGGCCGTTGACCTGGGTGGCTGTAGGTTAAATTCTTCGATTCAAAAAGCATAGTTAACTAACCGGGATTTCTACCCGAAAGGTTGTCCCGTTTTTAGGGTTACTCTCAAAACTAATCTGCCCATTCAATACATCCAGGCATTTTTTCACAATAGAAAGTCCCAGACCTGATCCCTCAACAATTCCTACATTTTTTGCCCTAAAGAATCTCTCAAAAAGCTGGTACTGTTCCTCGACTGGAATTCCCACACCATAGTCCTTGACGCTTCCTATCAACTTATTGTCCGCATACTCCAATTTAAATATAACCTCCTGTCCGTTTTTGGAATATTTGACACCGTTCGAAAGAAGATTCTCAAAAATCTGATACAAAAGCTCACTATCCGAAGTAATGACCTTTGGAAGATTTACTAGTTCTGACTTGATTTTCACTTCATTTTCTATTCCCGCATTTACGGTATCAAGCACTTCTTGGACAAAAGCTCCCAAAAACATCTTTTTGGGTTTGAACTCGATTTTATTTGCATCTGCCTTTCCAAAAAACAACACACTTGTCAGTAGATTATTCAGAGCTCTCACTGAATTCTCGATTTTGACGGCATGCTTTGCAATCTTTTGCTTCATGGGGTGATCCTTTTCTGCATAGATCTGCATCAATTGGGCAGAGCTCAAAATAGATGTCAGAGGAGTTTTGAACCCGTGTGAGACATTCAACACAATTCTAGATTTCAATTCATTGATTTCCCGCTCCTTTTCCAGCGCTTTGGTAAGTTCTATATTGGCATTGTAAAGCTCTTTGGTCCGCTGCTTAACTTTTTCTTCCAACTCATTGTTAAGCTTCTGGAGTTCCTTTTCTTTCCTGTCTTTATAGATCGCCAATTCAATCACCATGTTTAGCTCACGGATATTAAACGGCTTGATCACATAAGCACTTGGATTGGTACCCACCACCTTGTTAAGTGTCTCAGCATCAGAGCTTGCGCTTAGGTAAACTACCGGAATCCCATAAATCTCATTGATAATTTCAGTGGTCTTTATCCCATCCAGCTCCCCAGCGAGATTGATATCCATCATCACTATATCGGCATGTTTCTGAGACAAAACATCAAGTGCTTTTTCTCCAGAGTCCGCTATTCCAAGTATTTCGTGTTTGTTTTTCTCTAAGGCCCGCTGAAGCAAAAGTGCTGAAACCGGATCGTCTTCAACGATAAGAATTTTAAGGCTAAACATAGATCATGGTGGATGTAACAAATCTAATTTGGATCGAAAATATAAAAAATATGTGTCTGGTAAGTGTAAAAAGGACAATTGCTCAGGAAATTACTTCACACCCAGACTACACTTGCCTACCTTGAGACTCTATTAGAGCAGTGGAAACTTAAGTATTTTCCAGAATATCCAGTCTTAGAATACCCGCATTTTCAAAGAATCATCGAATTCCCTGCATATTGTTATCCTTTTCTTTTGTGGGCGGTGGGTTTATTATATTTTTGTGCCAAACTATAGAAATCGCATCATGAGTGTACTAGTAAATAAAAATTCCAAGGTGATCGTACAAGGATTCACCGGGTCTGAGGGTTCTTTTCACGCACAGCAAATGATCGAATACGGTACCAACGTAGTCGGCGGTGTTACTCCCGGCAAGGGAGGCTCGACTCATTTGGATAAGCCTGTTTTCAACTCTGTAGAAGAAGCCGTTCAAAAAACTGGTGCAGATACTTCCATCATCTTCGTTCCGCCTGCTTTCGCTGCAGATGCGATCATGGAAGCTGCAGATGCAGGTATTAAAGTAATCATCGCTATCACGGAAGGCATTCCTGTAGCAGATATGATGAAAGCCAAGCCATATATTATAGAAAGAGGTGCTACACTTATCGGTCCAAACTGTCCGGGTGTAATTACTCCAGGTGAAGCGAAAGTAGGCATTATGCCAGGCTTTGTCTTCAAAAAAGGAAGGATCGGTATTGTATCTAAATCAGGAACGTTGACTTACGAAGCAGCTGATCAGGTTGCCAAAGCCGGACTTGGTGTATCTACTGCCATAGGTATCGGTGGAGATCCGATCATCGGAACATCCACGAAGCAAGCTGTGCAGCTGCTGATGGAAGATCCTGAGACTGATGCGATCGTAATGATAGGTGAGATCGGAGGAAACTACGAAGCCGAAGCCGCAAAGTGGATCAAAGAAACCGGCAACAAAAAGCCTGTGATAGGTTTCATCGCCGGCCAGACAGCTCCTGCAGGACGTAGAATGGGCCATGCAGGCGCGATCATCGGTGGAGCAGATGATACTGCTGCTGCCAAAATGAGAATTATGAGAGAAAATGGAATTCACGTAGTAGATTCTCCGGCTGAGATTGGGGCTACAATGGCAAAAGCCATGGGTGTGAACGCTTAACTATTTGCTGGATGTCGGATTGCCGACGTCCGATGCAAGAAAACCGCTTCGATTAAGTTCGGGGCGGTTTTTTTAATTTTCATCTGTCTGGTCCTGAAAAAATCAACTCAATCACAAATCAGCTATAACCCTAAGTTCATCTTCAATCACTTTTTTAAAAGTTGAGATTCTGATAGTACTAACTGCTCTTTCGGTTTTTGAAATATATTTACAGTTAACGATGAGTTTTTGCGCCTGTTCCTCCGGGTCATGTCTGCCACGTTACGTGCAGCTTTTACCAATTCCGCAATTAATAATGCCTGAGATATCTTCAAAAACATACTTAGACGAAGTACCAAGCGCCTCATACTTTTGGTCAAAATGCTCATCGTGCTAGTGTTCGTTTTCTTCTCAATCTTTTTCATAAAAACAAAGCAAATCAAAAAAACTCAACTTAAAATTAACTAGCTAAAGATCGGCAGTTCTTCAAATTTCAAATCTTCCAATTTTTCAATCTTCAATTTCTTACCTTTGCCGCTTCAATTCCGATACTCATGATTTCAGTAGATAATGTCGCCGTCATTCACAGCGGTTCCACGCTCTTTAGCAATATTTCCTTTGCCATCAACGAAACCGATAAAATAGCCCTTATGGGTAAAAACGGTGCTGGTAAATCCACTCTTTTGAAGATCATTGCAGGCCAGACCAAGCCAAGCTCAGGCTCTGTATCTGCTCCTAAAGATTTTGTCGTGGCATATTTACCGCAGCATTTACTGACTTCTGACGATTGCTCAGTGATGGATGAGACTTCCAAAGCGTTTGCCAGTTACCTGAATATGAAAACTGAGATCGAGCGGATCAATGAAGAATTGACCGTGCGAACCGATTACGAATCGGATGACTATTACAAACTGATCGAGCAGGTGTCTGAGCTTTCTGAGAAGTTCTATGCAATCGAGGAAGTGAATTATGAGGCGGAAGTTGAAAAAGTATTGCTTGGCTTGGGTTTTGAAAGAGCTGATCTCACACGTTCCACTTCAGAATTTTCCGGAGGATGGAGGATGCGGATTGAGTTGGCGAAAATCTTGTTGCAAAAGCCTGATTTGATCCTGCTAGATGAGCCTACTAACCACCTGGACATCGAGTCTATTCAGTGGCTCGAAGACTTCTTGCTAAACAAAGCAAAAGCTGTCGTGGTAATTTCCCACGACAGAGCCTTTGTGGATAATATCACAACGAGAACCATAGAGATAACTATGGGTCGTATGTATGACTACAAAGCCAAGTACAGCCATTACTTAGAACTCCGGAAAGAACGCCGTGAACAACAACAAAAGCAGTACGACGAGCAACAAGCTACCATTGCAGATATCCAAGGATTCATAGACCGCTTTAAGGGTACTTATTCGAAAACACTCCAGGTGCAATCACGGGTAAAGATGCTGGAGAAAATGGAAATTATCGAAGTAGATGAGGTGGATAGCTCAGCATTGAAGCTCCGATTCCCTCCTTCTCCTCGATCAGGAAATTATCCAGTGATCGTGGAAGACATGAGTAAAAGCTATGATGATCATGTGGTCTTCAAAAATGCTTCTATGACCATAGAACGTGGTCAGAAAGTCTCTTTTGTCGGTAAAAATGGAGAAGGTAAATCCACCATGATCAAGGCTATCATGGGTGAGATAGACTTCGAAGGAAAATGCGAATTGGGACACAATTCCATGATCGGGTATTTTGCTCAGAACCAGGCATCTCTTTTGGATGAGAGTTTAACAATTTTTGAAACCATAGATCATATTGCTGTGGGAGAAGTACGCACCAAAGTGAAGGATATTCTGGGCGCCTTTATGTTCAAAGGTGATGATATCAATAAGAAAGTCAAAGTACTTTCCGGCGGCGAAAAAACACGCCTGGCGATGATCAAACTTTTGTTGGAACCTGTAAACTTATTGATTCTTGATGAGCCGACTAACCACTTGGACATGAAGACCAAAGACATCATCAAAGATGCATTAAAAGCCTTTGACGGTACGTTGATCATCGTATCTCATGATAGAGACTTCTTGGATGGTTTGGTGACCAAAGTGTTTGAATTCGGAAATAAGCGTGTCAAAGAGCACTTCGAAGACATCAATGGCTTCCTGAGAAATAAGAAAATTGAAAATCTCAAAGAAGTGGAGAGGTAGTCGGGTGTCGGATAAATGCAAACTCAAGTTTTAACCAAAGGTTTCATAAAAAGTAAGGATTGATTCGATTATGAGTTCCTTATTTTGATTTTTATGGACAGAAGTCATCCCCCTCAGATAACAAAAAAGCGATAGTGACTAAACTACCGCTTTTTGTTTTTACGATCCTAAAAATACTGCTAAACTCCGAACACTCTTGGAAGCCAAAGCGTAATTTCAGGGAAAAGCATAATCAGAATCAGCGCCAAGATCATTGCAAAATAGAACGGCAACATGGGTTTCATTATTTTCTGTATGGTAGTCTGGGCCACACCAACCCCTATAAAGAGTATTGAGCCCACTGGAGGTGTACAAAGCCCAATACATAAATTCAGCACCATCATAATACCAAAGTGTACAGGATCCACTCCTAATGCTGTCACAACGGGCAAGAAAATCGGGGTAAAAATCAAAACTGCAGGAGTCATATCCATAAAGATTCCGACAAACAACAATAATACATTGATCATAATGAGGATCACAAAAATATTGTCACTCAGTCCCAATAATGAATTGGATATAGTCTGGGGAATTTCTTCGCTCGACATCACCCAAGACATAGCCATGGACGTAGCAATTAACAGCATCACCACTGCGGTAGTCTCTGCCGACTTTAACAATACCGAAGGCAAATCTTTTACTTTCAGTTCACGATAAATCATCGACAAGACCAAAGAATAGACTACCGCAATTGCCGAAGCTTCTGTTGCTGTAAATACACCACCTATAATTCCACCGATCACTACAATGAGTAAAAATAAACTCGGTACTGCTTTCCAGAATGTTTTCAAAATCACGCCAAAGGAAGAACCTTCTCCTGCCGGAAGTTTATGGATTTTAACCATAATCGCGGCTGTCACCATCAGCAAAATACCAACTAGTAAGCCTGGCAAATAGCCAGCGACAAATAACGCTGCAACAGAAACTCCGCCGGAAGCAAGCGAATAAACAATCAAGACGTTGGAAGGGGGAATGATCAATCCTGTGGTAGAGGAAGTGATGTTTACAGCAGCTCCCAGTTCTTTGGGATATCCTTCTTTTTCCATCCTTTTCCCCAGAATACCTCCCATGGAAGATGCTGCAGCTACCGCGGAACCGGCTATTGCTCCCATTAACATCGCTGCAATGATATTCACATGCAGCAGACCACCCCGCATTCTTCCTGTGAGCGCTTTTGCAAATTCTATCAACCGATTGGCTATACCTCCCCTATTCATCAGTTCACCCGCAAGAATGAAAAAAGGAATTGCCAACAGGGAAAAACTATCCAACCCTGTACCCATACGCTGTGCGATGGTTGTAATTGCCGGCATAGTCTGCACTGTTACCATCAAAGTCAGCATGCTGGAAAGCCCAAGACTCCATGCCACCGGTACTCCTATACCCAAAAAGAATAAAAAGGAAAGCACTAGTACTAATACGCTCAATATCTCCATTACACAGCAGATTTTACAGTTGTCAAAAATTTGATTGAGACTAGCTGGTAATAAATCACCAATAGTCCGCTAAATGGTATAATTCCGTAGATATACGCCAAAGGAATCTGCAACACCGCAGATCTCTGTTCCAAGATAAAAGTCAAGTAAACAAGGTTTGAACCACCAATCACCATTACTACAAGCCCAAAGGCCAAAATGCAGCAGTTAATCAAAATCATTAATTTGTCCTGCGCTTTTTCCTCCAATTTAGTTAGGAGAATATCTATTGCCAGATGTTCATTTTTGCCTGCAACGTATGCCGCACCAAGCATCCCAACCCAGATAAGCATGTAACGGGACAATTCATCTGTGAATGAACTTGGACTTTGAAAAACATAGCGGGAAACCACCTGCCAGGTTACATTGAGCACCATAAGTGCCATCAAGACAACCAGAAAATGGGCTATCCATTTATCCAGGTTTAGCTTGGTTTGAGGTGAAAACATAGGTATGGTACGTTGGGTTAAAATGTTATTTTACTGCGCGGATTTCCTCCACGATTTTATAAATTTCCGGCTGTTGGATTTTGAGATCTGAGTACATGGATTCTACAGCCTCCCGAAAAGGTTCCTTATCCGGATACGTGATGGTCACCCCGGCTTTCTTCATTTCCCTTAATGATTCTTCTGTGGATTCTGCCCAGACTTTATATTCATAGACAGCTGATTCATCTGCGGCTTCCTGCAGCCACTGCTGCTGCTGCTCATCCAGGCTTTCCCAGACCTTGGTACTCACGATCATTACATCGGGCAATGCAGTATGTTCATCTATACTGTAGAATTTACACACTTCATAATGTTTAGATGTATATAGACTTGGGGCATTATTTTCAGCTCCATCCACGATCCCCTGCTGCAATGCAGTATAAAGTTCCCCGTATGAAACCGGTGTGGGAGATCCG
Source organism: Algoriphagus resistens (assembly GCF_001442615.1). GTDB lineage: Bacteria > Bacteroidota > Bacteroidia > Cytophagales > Cyclobacteriaceae > Algoriphagus > Algoriphagus resistens. The sequence goes on from NZ_LMXN01000004.1 coordinate 202,617, forward strand.
CCGAGACTTTTCACCATATTGGAAGCAGTGTTGCTTTCCATTACCCGGATTTTTAATCCTGCAAGATCCGAAGGAGTCTCTACCGGTTTGGTTTTGGTGTAAAAACTACGCTTTCCAGCGTCATAATAGCACAAACCTCTCAACAGGTATTTCTGGGGATCCAGTAAGAGTTTTTTACCGATCTCTCCGTTCAAAACCGCCAGTTGATGCGCATCATCTCTGAATAGATATGGCATCCCAAAGACCTGCATCGTGGGCGCAAATCCCTCTAAAGCAGCTGATGAAACCTTGGTCATTCCCAAACTTCCGATTTGCAGAAGTTCTACCAGCTCGCGTTCACTTCCCAACTGCTGATTTGGATATATTTTCACGATCATCTTACCGCCGGATTTCTCTTCTACTTTTTTGGCCAAAAAAAGCATGGCGTCATGTACCGGATGTGTCACACCAAGACCATGGCCTAGTTTAATTATTCTCTTGTCTCCTGTGGCCTGACAGGAAAAAAAGATTGTCAGTACAACACAAAATGACAGGATTTGAAGTTTTTTGATTCTCATGGGTTTATTGAACATAAAACATACTACACAATAATAGGTCTTTCTAAGCGGATATGTCAGCTCGATTTACGGAAACGATTTAGTCTGTGTGATAAATGGTCGTTTAATCGCAGAGCAAAAATCCCTTGGTACTCTCTCAAATTCCCCTGCTTGACATATCCCTGTTTTATTTGACACACATTTCAATTTTTGCACGCATTCTCAACAGTTTTAATTTTAGTAATGATTTTCGTTATTGCATAACAATTACTTACTTTGCGCAATCGATTGCGCAATATAATGAATAATTCCAATGAACCATAAGACATTACAAATTCATCCTAAAGACAATGTTCTGGTTGCTTTGCAGGATTTAGTAGCTGGTGATATTTTTGAGCATAATGGCCTAAAAATCACGCTTAAAGACAGTATTCCTGCCAAACACAAGTTTGCTATTGCTGAATTAAACCAAGGAGACCGAATTTTCATGTATGGAGGGATTGTAGGCAAGGCCCTTTCAACTATACCTTCCGGCGGAGTGCTCAGTACCCAAAATGTAACCCACGAAGCTGAAGATTTTGGGGCAAAAACCGGTGATTACCAATGGGAGGCTCCAGATATCAGCAAATTCAAAGACAAAACTTTTATGGGTTTTCACCGGCCCGATGGTCAGGTGGGAACCGGAAATTATTGGCTGGTAATTCCTATGGTTTTCTGCGAAAACAGAAATGTGGACATAATCAAAGATGCCTTTCTGGAGGAACTTGGTTTCGGAAAACCCAATCCATTCAAAAAAATGGTGAGGCAAATGGCCAGTCTATATAAGTCAGGCCAAACCACTTCTTTCGACGAGGTTTCCGTAGAAACACCCATAGAAAAAACCGAAGAACGTTTATTTGAAAATATTGATGGAATAAAATTCCTAAACCATCAAGTGGGCTGTGGCGGTACGAGAACAGATTCGCAGGCACTTTGCGCGCTCATAGCTGGCTACATCAACAATCCAAATGTGGCTGGGGCTACAATCCTAAGTTTAGGTTGTCAAAATGCCCAGTCTTCATTCATGGAAGAAAAGCTGCGCAAAATCAATCCTGATTTCAAAAAAACATTGATCATCCTAGAACAGCAAGTAGAAGGGACAGAGCAGCAATTGCTTACCAGAGCTATAAAAGAAACCTTTATAGGGATGGCTGAAGCCAATACCCAAACAAGGCTGCCGGCCCCTTTAAGTAAACTGGTTGTGGGGTTGGAATGCGGAGGTTCTGACGGATTCTCAGGAATATCTGCAAATCCAGCTGTAGGTTATGCTGCTGATTTGGTAGTTGCACTGGGCGGGACTGCAATTCTGTCCGAATTTCCGGAACTCTGTGGAGTTGAACAGGAATTGATCAACCGTTGTGTTTCTGATGAAAAAGCAGAGCGCTTTTCTTCATTGATGCGTGCTTACGCGGGGGCAGCAGAGGCGTCTGGTTCAGGTTTTGATATGAACCCTAGCCCTGGAAACATTAAAGATGGACTCATCACAGATGCTATGAAATCTTCTGGTGCAGCCAAAAAAGGGGGGACTTCTCCGGTAACAGATGTGCTTGACTACGGTGAATATGTGAATACCCCAGGCCTAAATTTACTCTGTACGCCAGGAAATGATGTAGAAAGCACCACTGCGATGGCCGGAGCCGGAGCCAACATAATTCTATTCACCACAGGGCTAGGCACGCCAACAGGAAACCCGGTGACACCTGTCATCAAAGTCTCCTCCAATCACAAACTAACCGAGCGTATGCCCGACATCATCGATATCAATACCGGCTTTGTGATCTCAGGGGATAAAAACATCCAACAGATGGGAGAAGAAATTCTTGAGAAAGTAATCAAAGTGGCAAGCGGAAAAGAAAAGTCCAAGGCGATGATCCTCGGCCAAGATGATTTTATCCCATGGAAAAGAGGGGTTTCCCTTTAAGTGTGGTCAATAAAGGGGAGTTCAACCTCCTTCTCAAGTTCAGAAGACTTATAAATGGCCCGGATCAGTTCTACTGATTTTCGGGCCATTTTTCCTTCCACCAAAACCGGCCCGTTTTTCTCAACAGCATTTAAAAAATGCTCCCACTGCGTTTTGTGAAGGGCGTGTCCAATCGCCATCGGGTCAGCAGCACCGGTACCAGAATTCTTACCCGTACTAATCGGCTCACTTTCTTCGCCCTGAATGCTCCATTGAACCAACTTGCCGGCTTCCAGAACGGCACTTCCGTTTTTGCCAAAAATCTCCAAACGCTCCGGCAATCCTGGATATAAAGCGGTAGAAGCCGTGATATTCCCCAATGCTTTATTCCCAAACGTCACAATCGCCACTCCCAAATCTTCTCCTTCTATTGAATGAAGCGCTGTTTTTACTTTTGCGAAAACTGATTTCACATCGCCCATCACATCCAGCAACAAATCAAATGTATGAATGCCTTGGTTCATGAAAGCTCCGCCGCCATCGCCTTCCAGCGTTCCTTTCCATGGACTGTTGCCATAATATTCCGGTGCTCTGTACCAGTTCACATGTGCATTTCCCATGAGAAGTTTTCCGAATCTGCCTTCTTTTACTGCCACTTTCAACTTCAGGTAATCAGCCGAAAATCTATTTTGAAAAATAACCCCTAGCTTCACACTGTTTTCCTCACATACCTCAATCAACTGATCGGCTCTGTTTAGATTTATCTCAATAGGCTTTTCTATCAGCAGATGCTTCCCTGCTTTTGCAGCCAACAGCCCTGCCTCCAGATGATGTCCACTAGCTGTGCAAATGCATACTATATCAAGCTCTGGATGTGTTAAAAATGCAGAGACATCAGCATAGGTGTCAATGCCAAATTTCTCCTGAGCAGCTTTTGCTCTTTCTGGTGAACTGCTGCAAAGTGCAACCAATTCAGCATTTTCGATTTCTGCGATCGCATCTGCATGCTTGCCAGTAATTGCCCCGGTGCCTATGATTCCGATTTTTAGTTTTCTCATGATTTTAATTCATTCTGGAGTTTAGCCCACAGTTCTTCTGAGATTGGCACTCCATTTTCAATGTTTTTATTTCGGGTTACTAATGTATTTTCTCCAGGGTATCTGATCGGCTTCTCGTCAAAAGTCGCTGAGTTCCTCAGATCCTCAATCAATGCATCTGACTTTGATTCTATCCATTCAAGAAGCTGGAGCTTATTTGGATCAAAACACATGAAAACCTGGGAAATAGCAGTTTCATATCCCAGTTTACCAATTTCATGTGAAGAATTGCCTCCTGAGAGAATCGCTGAGAGTAAATCCAACATGATACTCAAACCTGAACCTTTCCACAGTCCAATTGGTAATCCCAAATGATTTTCCAGAATCTTTTGTGGGTCTTTAGTAAGATTGCCCTCATCGTCAAATCCGGCATCATAGGACATCTGCTCTCCTTTTGCCTTAGCTATACTCAGCTTCCCGTAGGCAAATTGGGAAAATGCCATATCCAACACCACAGGACCTTTTTCTCGAGGGATGGCTATCACAAGTGGATTGTTGCCGATTTTCGGTTCCCTGCCACCCCAAGCTGGCATATTAGGATTGGTATTGGTGAAACAAATCCCGATGCAACCAGCCTCAACTGCCTGCCAGCCGAAGTTACCACCCCGCATCCAGTGATTGGTGTTTTGCAAAGTGACACAGCTGATACCGAATTCTTTGGAAAGTCTGATTGCACGGTCCATCGCAAAATCCGCATTGAGATTCCCCACTCCCTGCTGCCCATCCCAGCGTTCAAACATTCCAAGTTGACTCAGACAGACCGGTTCCTTTGTGGGATTGACCAATCCTTTCTTGATAAAATCCAGAAAAAGAAAAAATCGGTTCACTCCATGGGAGTGCACGCCATCCAGGTCCGCTTTGGCAAAAAGCAGCGCACATCGAAGTGCCCGTTCCTCTGCCAAACCATATTTTACTAATATTTCCTTCAGCGTAACACTGATTTGCTCGAAAGGAATATGCAGGTCATTCATTGAAAATCGAATTCAAAATGTATTAGCCTAAATTAAAATCTATGATCCAATTTAGCGCGATTTGCAAAGTACTATTTAACCAAACTATTCAGATAAACCTCCACATTACTGTAGTACCTGTGTAGATCACCCCCCTTAGCATCCTCCGGGTTCTTTGGATCCAGGTCATTTTCCTGCTCCCACCCATCAGGCATTCCATCTTGATCTGAGTCCAGTATTGCTTTTCCCGGGTCGAGTATCGGCCACCCTCCCACGTCTCCCTGTGTGTCTAGAATGCCCTGTTCCCCGAATTCATTTGCACCAAGAGCGACTTCCTTCACGATTCTGGTGTCGGTCACATCCCGGCGGAAACTTGCCCCGGCATTTGCTAAAACAGCCCGGAAAGCATCCGCTGCTTTCATCGTTTTTGCCCCTGCAAAGTCAAATTCCTTTGAGACTTCAACAAGCCTGGGGTCAACCTCGTGGATTCCCAGACTGTTATCTTCTGTTACACTCTGAAAACCCGCTACTACGTTGCCATTCACATAGAATTCAGCATAGGGTTCGTAAGGTTCTACTATCCTATCCCGGTTTGATTTGGTTGCTGGACCCGCTTTGTAATAATTATTGACGATATTGTAGTGTCCTTCCTCGCCTGCATAGGCGCTATTGCCTTTCCAGTTGTAGATCACATTATTTCTAAAATCCACCCATTCTTTCGCCGGTTCTTTGTGATACCGAGCTCCGTTAAACCGTGGATTTCTGCTGTTGTGATCTGCGAGCAGGTTATAGAGAAATGAAGCTTTCTTTCCACCCCATATTCCACCATAGCCATGTTCCCCTTTTTCATGAACAGATTTGTTAAGGCTTTCTGAGAGAATGGTCCATTGGAGCGTGAAGTTCTCATTGTCGTAAAATGATCCGCATTCATCTGTAGCCCAGCTCAACGAGCAATGGTCAATGATTACATCTTTGACCCGGATTGCACTCATGGCATCATCCTGAACATTCAGTTCATCCCCCAGCCGACTTCGGATGTAGCGAATGATCACATTGTTACTTTTGATTTTTATGGGATAGCCCTGCAGGGTAATTCCCTGGCCAGGAGCACTTTGTCCAGCTATAGTCAGGTTACCATAGTTGATATCAAGACTGGATTTCAATTTAATATTTCCCGCAACTGCGAAGACAATTATCCTTGATTCTTTCTTTCGGATCATATCCCGAAGTGATCCCGGGCCATCGTCATTAAGATTTGTCACTACCAGTACCTTGCCTCCGCGTCCACCGGAAGTGAATTTTCCAAAGCCTTCTGCACCTGGAAATGCAAGCGCCTTCCCATTATTCTCTGTGAGAAATTGGCTTTCTACATCCCCAACCACCTGTGATTTACAAGCAAAAGAACCCAACATACATAACCCGAACACAGTTAATTTGTTAAATCCAAGTCCCATATTATATCATAGGAGTTGCACGTTTACACAATTGCAGCGCCAGTCCCCAAGGGTCTTTGACCATAATGAGATGAGAGCCATCAGGTAAAATATCGTCAGAAATCATCTGTGCTCCTGCCTGGACCAATCGGTCTCTATCGGAATTGGGATCATCAGAGACCAATGCCAGATGGACTGTCAGCGGGTGTAATTTTTCAAAATCAAGAGTCTCACCTTTGGGATTAGAATAAATCTCAATCATTACTGTTCCACTATCATCAGCCAAAAATGTCATATACGGTGGATCTGCCATTTTCTTGACCACTTTCAATCCTAGGTGTTCCTCGTACCAAAGTGAGGCTGCAGAAGCATTAGATACGTTCAGGGCAAAATGTTCAAATTTCATTACTTATATTTTTTGTTTTAATTGGTAATTGGGAAATTCTTGATCAAACTATTAAGGTAGATTTCCAAATAGGTGTATGGCGTTCCCTCCTTAATTTCAGCCCCATCGCTAGACTGACCAGGATCAAGCTTATTTTTGGATTCCCACTCATCCGGGATACCATCCTTATCCCTATCGACAACTGGTGTCCCAACTGCAAGTTCCGGCCAGCCGCCTACATCTGCTTGAGAATCAATGATGCCATTAGTGCTGCCAAGTGAGCCCTCAAAGGAATAGGAATTATTCCATACATTATCGATAATCCTCAAATCCACCTCATCTCTTTTCAGTGAACTTCCTGCATGAAGTAATACCAATTCCAGCGCTAGTTCACCAGAATGGGTCTCCGTGTTGTCTTCAATGGGATGTGGATTTGCCTGTCGGATTCCGTCTATAGCTGCTGGGGGGACTTCTCCATAACTGCCATGAAACTGATTTAGGACCCCATAAGTCCAGTTGTCCTGAGAAGCCTGAGGATTCCCTTCAATCACATTTCCTTCCACAAAGAATTTGCCCCAGATATCATAGACTTCCGTCCCCTCAATTTTATTTTTGTCGATGGAGACTATCCTATTACGCTTCGACCCCGAAGGAGTAGCAGGGCCAGGTTTGTAGTAGTTATTGATAATATTCACATTCATTGCCTCCCCGCCATAGGTACTGTTTGAACCCCAATTATAGATCACATTATTCCGTACATCTACCAGATCAGTCAGAGCAAAATCTTTTCCAGCTTCCTCTCCCAGGCGTGGATTTCTGCTGTCGTGATGGGCAAGAAGATTGTGATGGAAAGAAGAATTTTTTCCACCCCAGATTCCTCCATAGCCATGAGATCCTTTTTCGTGTACGGAGTTTTTTAAACTTTCAGAAATAATATTCCATTGAAGCGTCGTATTCTCATTTGCATAGAAAGTGGCAGTTTCATCAGTAGACCAACTCAGTGAGCAATGATCGATGATAATGTCCTTGTGAAAACGGGCTTCTAACGCATCACCTTCCTGTTTACCCTCATCGCCCATCCTGAACCTCAGGTACCGTATAATTACATTGTCTGCATTGATTACCACAGGAAAATCCCGGATCGTAATCCCATCCCCAGGTGCACTTTGTCCCGCAATCGTAATATCTCCGAAATTGATCTGTAGCTTGGATTTCAATTGGATTGTGCCTCCTGTATTGAATACTATTGTGCGCTTACCGGACTGGTTGACAGCATGCCTGAGAGTACCCACAGAGCCATCATCCGTCAATTTATCTACGTAATACACCTTGCCCCCACGTCCACCTGTCGTAAGTCTTCCAAAACCCTCTGCTCCCGGAAAGGCAAAATGTAAGCCTTCATATGGTGAAATTTCTTGTTCATCAGTTTTATCCTTATCTCCTGCTACCGGATCAGGTTCAGAAGACTCCTCACAGGAACTACAGATAGAATTTAAAAGGATAGCAAAGAAAATCTTACTTATAAAATTCATTTGATTTTTCGATGTGGTGAAAAGAAGAAGGTGTGGCAAAACCACACCCTTTCCCCAAATTCAATAACCCAATTCATACCGTACTTTATAAAACCACTCTCCATCGATTGTCTCCGGTAGTATACCTGCCAGCGAAGCCCATATCCTTGAAGTTGAAGTCATTTGTAGGCGGACTAACCCAGAGGTCAGCCTGTCCCTTAGCGTAATTCCCAACCGGAAAGCCTGGAATTTCACTATCCGAGAAACTAAAGTCCCCAGTACTATAGGTGTTGACAATATCGAAATTCGTATTGCTTAATCCTTCAATTCCTCTCACAGCGTAACTTTCAGAATCGCTTTCATCCCATGCATGTCCAAAAATGCTATTGCCGATAGAAATCCCATTTGTCACATTATTATTTCCATCTCCACCTCTGTATCTGAAGATTCTGTTACTTCCACTGACAAAATTGGCAAACGTACAAGCATCGATCAAAATAGAGGTTGAGTTGTTTCTGGAAGTAATTCCAGCCTGGATTTTGTTGAAGGTAGAGGAATCAAACACAATGTTATTCACATGGGCTGTCTTTTCACCTTCCTTGGGGTCAGTATCTGTGGTCAGCAAACCATAGCTTCCAATGCTATCCACCAATGAATTTCTGATAATATACTTATCCAGAGCCACTGTTCCTCTGATTCTCAAAATGCCGCGAACTGTTCCTATTTGGCAATTTTCAAAAAGCAATTCTCCCACATTCACATTCTTAGTGTTTGGATTGAAAATGTAATCCCCCGAATAATCAGCGCCTCTCAACTCAAGGTCAACAAATCTAATGTGATCTATCTGCGCACCTTCGGCTATATCCCAATTGCCCGTAGTGTAAAGTTTTGCTTTTTGCTCACCAAATCCGTAAGCAGCCCGAATAGTTATTGATTTATCCAATGGCTCCTTTGGCAAGTCATAAGTCACACCTCTTTTCACCAAAATAAGATCTCCATCAGCAGCAGCTAGCACTGCATCAGCTACGGCACTTGGGCTTTCATTATCCCTAATATCTATTATACCCGGAGCGGAAGGATCTACGTCTGCTACCCGGGTGGTATAGTTTACCCAACCTCGAAGGACATCCTCACTGTAAATTGCGATCTGATATTCAGTCTCAGCTTCCAGACCTTCAACAATTACTTCAGCATTTCCCTGCTCTTCACTGGTCACAATTTGCTCATCAAATAACGGAGTACTTAGCTGTAAGTCTTCTGCTGTAAACACTTTGACAGCCGTCACCTCTGCACCTGCTTTGGTCCAAGTCACCCTGGCCGCTCTATCCGTCACATCATACGTGGCAGGATTGTTTAGAATAGTAGGAAAACGCTGCGTGCGCACGTTACCTAGATCTGAGGCCTTACTATCGTACTGAGGATCTGCAGCATGGGCCGTAGACCTAATCTGATAAAGTGTATTCCAGAAAAGCTCCTCTCCTATCAACGCCTTATTGATTTCTACATATGCCGTATCCGTTTCAATGACATATTCCACAGTATGGAATGTATCACGGCTTACCTCAAGCGTATAGGAAATAGCACTCTTCATATTCCCCTGGTTGACAATAATCGTATTGCCTTCTGAATACAAATCTTCGTTCAACACCGGTCTGAACAACCTGGTCTGTTCGAACATCTCTTCTTCCTCTTTACATGCTGACACTGCCACAACGGCCATCAACAGCATAAAAAGGGTAGTTTTTATATTTCTATTTAGAATTTTCATTGTTGATCTATTAGATTTTGATAGCCTCATTAAAACCCATAACCATCATTGGTCAGTGTCCCCTGGCTATTGTTGATAGCTGTAGAAGGAATAGGAAAAATGTAGCGTACTATGCCTGGATTGGGCCCATTGATGTAATTTGCCCAATCCTTTGTGATCCACTCTTCGTACTGCAACGTTTCATTGTGCAGACTCAACAGAAACGGAACCTGATTCCAGCTATCATCCGGCGGAGCCACCACTTTGGTATTTGGGTTGAGCAACACGAATTGCCCAGCCTCATTTACTTTCCAATACATATAGTCAGGCAAATCACCCGTACCATGAAACGCCCCATCAGCCATTTCCTTTAAACCCTCAACAGTTTCGGCCATCATCTGAGAATAATTTCCCCATCTGATCAATTCATATTTCCTGATCATCTCACCGCCGAATTCCCATGCTCTTTCATCTACGATCGCTTCAAAGAAGGTCTCTTTGCTTGCAGAAACACCTGAAACATAGCTATCTACGCGAGTACTCCAAAGATCATCACTGAAAGCTCTTCTTCTCACTCTCTTCAGTGCCTCCTGGGCACTTGCTGTAGGTCCATTCAATTCGTTTTCAGCTTCTGCATACATCAAAAGAATATCCGCATAGCGCATCATAGGCCAGTTGATACCTGTCCCTTTGGCGGAGGAAGCACCTGGAGGATTCTCCAAAAATGACCTACTCCACTTTCCCTGGGCGATGTTCGTCCTATTGTTGACAAACTCTTTTTCGAAATTGGTATTGATCTTATAAAGCGCGCAGGTCACATCCCTTCTGGTATCCAACGTATCGAAAGAAAAATAGTAAGTCGGCGGGATAGCCATGTAGTTATTACCTGAACCAAAGCTATGCGCAGAAGTCGGCCCACCCTCTACGGTAATCCCTATATTCCATGCCACATCCCCATTTCCCAGGGCAAAAGGCACTTCAAAAAGCACATCAGCATTCACAGGGGAAATAAATTTGGACTGGTTTAAGAATACCTGGCGATAATCAGAAGGCAGCTCACGGTCTTTCAACTGAATTAATTTTTCCGTGTAAGTCTTTGCTATCTGATAATACTCTAGGTAATCACCTTCTCGCACTTGGGAAAGGTCTTCCTGAACGTAATATCCGCCTCGCTGCAAAGCGATCCTTGCGATCATTCCCAAGGTATATTCTCTTGTTACCTGCTCGATTCCATAAGGAGTCTCATCAGCCCAAAGCATGTTCTCCTCCACTTCGATCATATCTGTAATCACTCCAGATAGGATGATATTCCGGTCCTCTTTTGGAAGATTGAATTCATTTCCAGCTCTAGGAGCATCATTTACATATGGTACGTCCCCGAAGAAATAGACCAGGATACTATACCAATAAGCTTTCAAGGTAACAGCTTCACCCAACAGGTGATTCATTGTCTTGGCTTCCACCACATCTGTAGATTCCAATTTTCCACTGGCACGAAGACCTTCTATGGAAATATTGGCATCACGGATTGCCTGATAGGCCGTATTCCAGACAATTTCCAGATCCCGATTGGTTCCCTGTGCATTGAGGTCCCAAATCTGATACCTGTCACCGGAGCTTGTCCATCCACTTTGATGTTCTATATCTGTATTCCCGGCCATATTATTGGAAAGCCTGGAACGGAAAGCATCTGTACCAAAATGGGAATAAGCCGCGTTCACACCCTTTCTGGCATCATCCACATTGGAATAAATATAATTTGTATCGAAAGTAGATAGGGATTCTGGCTCAAGAAAGTCGTCGCATGAAAAACTCATGCCTGCGACAACTGCTAGTACTATATATTTGATTTTCATTGGTTTAAAATTCAGATCCATTAAAATGTAACATTTAACCCAACCGTGTAAGAACGGCTTCGTGGAAATGAGGAGTAGTCAACTCCCGGAGTCAGGGCCGCATAGGTACTGCTGCGGCTAGTACTTACTTCTGGATCATATCCAGAGTAATCCGTCCATAATTTCAAATTGCTACCCGTACCATAAATTCTCAGCTGAGACAAGCCGATTCGAGAAATCAGATCTCTGGGGAAAGAATATCCTACCGTCAGATTATTCAACCGGATGAATGAACCATCCTCTACCGCCCAATCCGAGATCACCGCCCCGGCAATTCCGAAGCTACTGTGTGACCAAATATTCTTATCTGCATTCATCTCGCCTAACTGGCCCAGATCAGTCACTACTCCTCCGGGAATGCCAGTATATCCGCCGTCCACATCTATATAAGTGAAGCGATTTTCAGAACTCATGGTGGTCAACAGGTTACCATAAGTTGTTCTTCTGTACTGATTGTATTGGATTTTGCCTGTGTTGTAAACGTCATTACCATATTGGTAATTGAAGAATACCTGAGCATCAAAACCCTTAAACCTGGCGTTGATCCCAAACCCACCTTGATTCTTTGGAAGTGCATTTCCGATTACTTTTCTATCGTTTGCATCGATAACCCCATCTTCATTAAGGTCCTTCAGCTTCATGTAGCCAGGTTTGATATTGGTGTTACCCACCACAGCTCCAGAGCTCGGGATTCCTTCTTTAAGTAAATAATTTCCTGAAGCTGCATCGTAGGATTGAAAATCATCCACACCGTACATTCCATCACTTACATAGCCATAGATATCGCCAAGCCTTCCTCCAACTTGTAGGTAGTAATCATTGATATTGTTCAGATCTGTGCTTGCCCAGTTAGATTGGAAAAAGCGCTCATTTGTACCGTCCAGTTCTTCGATTTTGGCAATGTTCACACCAGTATTGAAATTCACAGAAAGTGAGAAATCAGGCTTATCTAATAGATAAACATTGATTCCCAGTTCAAACCCTTTATTTGAAGTACTACCGATGTTGTCCCATTGAGAACTAAAGCCTGTATTCGGTGGAATAGCAGACTGAAGCAAAAGATCTCTGGTGGTATTGGAATAAAAATCCAAGCTACCTTCAATTTTGGCCTGCATAAGTGAAAAATCCAGCCCTAAGTTTCTGTTAATGGTAGTCTCCCATACCAAATCTGGGTTATATAATACGGAGCTACTTGGCGTGTAATACACATTATCCACATTCCCAAAACCTGGACCGCGATTGGTAGATCCCTGGAACAGAAACTGGGTAGCAGTCGCGTCAATACGGTCATTTCCCGTCTCACCGTAAGAAACTCTCAATTTCAATTCATCGATGAAAGTAGAATTTTGAAGGAATCCTTCTTCGGAAATTTTCCAGCCCAATGCCAGCGCCGGGAAAACCCCAACTCTGTTTTCCTTGGCAAATTTGCTGGAAGCATCCGCTCTCACTGTACCGGTCAAAAGCCATTTGTTATTGAACTGGTAATTGACTCTACCGAAAAGTGAGAACCTATTCGCGTCCGTGTCATTTCTAGTTTCCAGTCTATCCACTCTTCCGAAGGTCATATTTGCAAAAAGCTCCTCAGGAGTAATGGACAATCTAAAATCCTCTGAACGGATCATTGCATAAGTTCCTCCGGAAGAATAAATCTCCTGGCCGAACAAGAAATCCAATTGGTGTTTTTCTCCTAGCCCGTTCACTTTCCAGTTCACACTGTTCAGCCATCTGTAAGAGTTGCTTTCTCTATTGGTTTTCACTCCTAGTGGCAAGCTCCCCCCGTTGTTGAAGGATTCGCCTGTCAGCGGACCGTAGAATCTAAGTTCCTCTCTGAAAGTCTTGGATCCGTTAAAGGTGGTTTTGAAATCCAGTCCATCCAAAATATTCCAGGTCAGGCCTGCATTGAACACATAATCATTATCTGTACGTTTCCTCCAATCCTGCTCAGCAAGTTCTATAGGACTGACAAGGCTTAAGAGAAATGATTGAAAGTCATCTTCGGAGTTGAGTTGATTTAAATCAATCTCCAGCTCATCGGCAATACCATTTACAGGTCTGGTCTGCACTGCATCCTTAATGTTGATCTGTGCATTTCCGGATGTACCGGCACCGTCCACTACGGTGTTGGTTACACGTGCCCCGGCATCAAAAGTCAGTCTTTTCCCAAGTTCCTGGTTCAGCTTGAAGTTGATTACATTTCTGGTGTAACCCGAATTGATCATCAGACCTTCATCGGTATTATTGGTCAAACTCAACATCACTTTTGTCTTGTCTGTACCGCCTGAGAGGGAGATATTATTATACATTGACATTTTTGGATCTCCGAATAATTCCTCTTGCCAGTCAGTTCCCGGCTTTTCTTTGTAAAGTTCCAGATCATCATAGACCCCATAGAATCTCTCAAACTTTTTCAAGTCAGCTTCAGATCTCAGCTTGGCATATTCATAATTTGCCATCACATACTCATAAGGATCTAGCACATCGTACCTGCGGTCCTTAGGAAGTGTTTTATATTGAAAAAAGTTGTTATACGAAACCGAGACTTTACCTGCAACAGGTGTCCTGGTTGTCACCACAATTACTCCATTGGAAGCCTGTGCTCCATAAATTGCTGTAGCAGCCGCATCTTTCAACACAGATATACTCTCTATATCTGTTGGGGGAATATCCCGGATGCTGCCCACAATAAATCCATCCACTACATAAAGCGGTGCATTGTCCTGCGTGATAGATCCTCCTCCACGAACGCGGATCACAATATCTGCATCTGGAGATCCGTCCGTAGTAAGCACATTCACACCGGGAAGCCGTCCGGTAATCGCCTGCGCGGCACTTGCCACCGGTATTTTAGATAGATCTTTACCGGAGATGGACGCGACCGAGCCTGTCAGATCACTACGTTTCACAGTTCCATACCCGAAACTTACGACCTCAACAGTTTCCAGTTGGGCCATGTCCTCCTCAAGAGTTACATCAATAATTGATTGATTTGCAACTTCGATTTCCTGGGTTTTCATACCAATAAAGGAAAAAACCAAAGTTTCCGAAGAAACTGCCGAAATGGAATACGTGCCGTCCAACTCTGTGACCACACCGCGGGTTGTTCCTTTTACAGTCACGTATGTACCGGGAAGGGGAAGGCCATCAGAACCGATTACGGTTCCGGTGATAGGACTGGTTTGTGCATGGGTCTGAAAACTCAGACTGCACAGCATACATAATAAGAGAAAAAGATATCGGGGCTTTTCCGATAGGAGTAAAATTTGTTTCATTTAATTGGCATTTTGGGTTTTACATTTCTCTTTTTAAGGATAAAGAGTATCCGTGTCAGCTTACTACTTGACTAGCAATTTTTCCATGTTGGGATGAGATTAAGTAAAAAGAAACTCATAAAGTTATTTTCTATTAAGTACAGTGAATTTTAATTATTGTGCAATCGATTGCATTTTACGTAATATTATTTCCTCAGTCAAGTATTCGGTATATATTTTATATAAATCAGAATATTCAGAACTTTTTGTGTAAAAAATCAGAATATTCCATTGATAAATTTTAAATATCTGACAGAAATGAATACTATTTCGATATGTATGCGCAATCGTTTACATGATATCTACTAAGAATTTCTATAAAAAATATATGCTTATAGGAAGACTTTGTCTAAAAATTCAATAATCGCATTTACCGTAGGATCAAACCACCGATCATACAGCCAGAAGGGATGTGGCGTGTCTGGAAAAGTAAGCACTTCTGAATAAATGTCTTTTTGGTCAAGTTTGGCCACCAACTCATCTCTTCCCGCATGAAATCTAGGGTATTGGGAGTTGATAAAAAGTATTGGCTTCAGATTTGGGTTCACTAGATAAAGTGGTGATGCCGCATCCCAGACCCCGGGTTTTCGCTCATAAGTTCCGCCAAGCCACTCCGAAGCGACCTGTCCTTCGGCCGATTCCGGGTGATGGAATGCCAACACACCATCCATATCTATGATTGCCTGAACCTCGGAGGAAGCCTTTAATTCTGTTTCACCTTCGTATTCTTTGGAATTAGTTAACCCCACCAAAGCTGCAATCTGTCCACCAGCCGAGCTTCCCGAGATGGCCATTTGTGAAGTATCCAACCCAAATTCAACTGCATGTACTTTCAGCCACCGGATTGCTTCCTTTACATCATGAATAGCCGCAGGGTATTGCGCCTCTGGCGAAAGCCTATATTCCACCACCGCTGAGACAAAACCTCTCTGCGCCACTGCCATTGCCATGGGAACCTGAAGCTCCTTGTCCCCGGATTTCCAACCACCCCCATGGATCATTACAATCGCTGGACGCGGAAATTTTGCATCCTTTGGAACGTATACATCCAGCTTCAACTTACGGTTCCCTGATGTCTTATAAACATGACCCTTAAACGATGTAACCTTTTCATTGTGAATCGGATAAACAGGTTTGATATGAGGAAAATTCTTGACGTCTTTCTTCCAAGCATCCTCCAAGTTGAATGAACTGTCCTTTTGATAGCCAAACCAACGATTTCCATAAAAGTCAGCATCTTTTGTTTCTCCCGAGAAAATGAGATCATTGCTGTATTTTTTAATTTCATCCTCGCTCAACTGATGTGCCCAATCCACCCGTGAAGTTGCGTCAGCCCCTGGCCCAACACTTCGGGCCTCGGCATAGAAGACTGTTTGCTCAGCATTCTTCCGGTTCCAATTATGCCAGCCTTCCTCAACTATATGCGGTCCCATATCCGTGTTAATGAAAACAGTCCTTGCATAATCCCTCCAGGGACGTCCCAGATATACTTTCTTCACACCTTCTGCCGCTGTGAGTTTGCAGTCTTTGAACACATAGCCATACTCAACCCAAGCTGGAGTAGATGCCGCAGTTATATAGGAATCGGCTTTGGAATGAATTTCACAATTTTCGAAAAGCGCAGTAGCAGAGCCAAAAATGAAATCAGTAGTTCCTTCAATGTAGCAATTCCTGTAGACCTGCCGGGAGTTTTCCCCTGAAGCAAACATGGTGTCCTGGTCTCCAATAAAGCGGCAGTTTTCGAACACCAGGCGATCCCCTTCAGCATGTAGTGCTATCGCTTGACCTACAGGGCCCGCTGTATTCTGGATAGTTAGATTCCTGAACGTAAGTGAATTGCCCAACACTTTCAACGTGTAAGTCCCAAACGTCCCCATGTTATCTTTTGCAGCAAAATCATCATAAGTAATAATTGTTGTTTCAGGGCTTTCACCTACAAAAGTCACATTGGTCACTGGGCCATGAACAGTCAACTTCTCCTTATAGGTACCTGCCTTTATAAACACAGTGAGAGGATTGGGAAGGTAAACCCGGATAGCATCCAGCGCTTCACCAATTGTTTTGAAATGCCCCGAACCGTCCTGCGCAACGATAATATCATGCTCAATTTTCCCCTTCCACTTTTCAGCATCTAATGCCTTAATATCAGGGTTTTGAACCTGCGAAAACGTAGGATTGCAAAAAACAAATGTAAAAAGCAGGAAAAGAAACGGGCCAATTGATTTCATAGTGTTTTTCAAATCATAATGAATTTAAACTTTGTCTGGGTCCTGCTTTCCATGCGTCCTCCCCCGCCCCTTCATGCCTATTTTTTCGCCAGTTCCTGCATTCCTTCAAGTACCAGCTGTGCAACTGCCTTTGCTCCTGCAGGCTGAAAATGTGTATTGTCCTTTTGCCCTTCAGGAAATGCTTCATACAATCCAGGCCCAAAGTTCATGAAGTAATTTGCGGTCACATATTCCTGACCTTTTTCTGAGAAAAAATCCCTTGACCGTTGATTCAAATCTATCATCAAGGCATCAAGCTCCGCTGCGACTTCCTTGGCAGCAGCATCATATTCTCCATGTACATTTTCCAAAAACCCATCTTTCCAGGGATAATTCCTGGCCACAGGAGTCAGGACAATGGGTATGGCCCCTTTCTCCCTGCTTTGGTTTACAAAAAGTCTGATATATTCTTTATAGCCTTCCACAGTCACGTATCGCTCGGTTTTCTCTTTGGCAGCATCATTATGGCCAAATTGCATGATCACCAAATCACCCGCCTCTAGTTTTCTATAGACTGCGGCCCATCTGCCCTCTTCAAAGAAAGTCCGTGTGCTTCTGCCTCCCCTGGCGCGATCATCCACAATAACTGAATCAGTAGCTACCAGACGTTGCAGAGACTTAAGGTTGTCCAGCGTCATGATAGATTGAAATACCTGGCCCCATCCTGTCACCGGATAGCGTTCTTTCATGTAATCTTCTCCTTCGTATTTGGAGTAATCAGCCATTGTAGAATCACCGATCAGGTAGATTTTTGTGACTTTCTCTTTTGGCACAAACGCGGAGAAGATGAAAAGTACTACTAATATCGAAAGGTGTTTTTTCATGGGTTCTAGTTATTATTCATGCCAACCGACGACCATCGACAGTCCAGTCCCGGCTGATCTGTCTAGTTAAAGTAAATTAAGTTAACACTTAAAGCCAATCTGCTGCCGACAGTTGACTATGGTCTGTTGACCCTTCCTATTCCTTCAGATACTTCTTCAGCTCAGGCAATTCGCGTTTCAACTCTTCCACGGCCAAATCACTTACTTTGAAAGCTCCCGTTGGGGATAAATGTGTGTCATCTTCCCTTCCTTCTGGAAACTGAGAATAATCGCCAGGCCGATAGTGAAGGAATAATTCCTTTGATTTCTCCACTCCAAATTGCTCGATTACCTTAACTGTTTTGGCATGAAGATCGAAAAGAGGGACCTTCATTTCGGCTGCCACTTCCCGTACCACTTCAGAATAGCGGCCGTGTGTATCCATCAATCTCCCATGCTCATCAAAGCTCCTTCTAGAAATCGGCGTGGCCAAAATTGGCTTACCCCCTTTTTCCAGTACTTCATTCGCATATCGGATCAAATTATCCCTGTAGTCAGTATCCGCTGCAGCATATCTATCTTTGGCACTGGTTTTCTCGTCGTTATGACCAAACTCTATGATCACGTAATCTCCGGACTTGATACGTTTCATCACTTTCTTCCAGCGTCCCTCGTCACGGAAGCTCTTGGTGCTTCTGCCGTTCTTTGCATGATTTTCAAAGCGTATTCCTTCCTTGAAATACAGCGGAAAAACCTGTCCCCAGCCTTTTTCAGGATTACTGCCGGAATAAGGTTTGTCCGCCATCGTAGAATCTCCGACCATGAAAAAAGTAATTTCTTCTTTTGGCAAATCCCACGTGAGCGCGATGATTGAGAACAAAAAACTCAATAACAGTACCTTCATCTTATTTTAATTTTACTTTTCCTTCACTTCCTTTTGAAATAGAAACCTGCGAGGCATCAGCAAAGTCTTTTTTATCCAATTGCACATTACTTGACCTACCCAAAACTTTGACAGCCGGTTCATCCTTGGTTTCATACGCAAACTGCTCTACGTTCACATTCTGACTGTTATAAATGGTCAATGGTGTACCGTCTGTACCGAGTACTCTCACATTGATCAGTTCCAGCCCATCCGTGTCTATAGCCGTAATTCCCTTCTTCGCTTCCAAAATAGCATTTTCCAAGCGTACATTTTCGAGTTGCATCTCGGGCAAGCCCATGAAAAAAGCAGCAACTTCAGAATCTGTCACTGTGATATTCTTCATAAAAATATTTCTGAAAACCGGTGTTTCTTCCGTCACAGGTACCAAGTCCTCTTGTCTCGCCTCATCTTCTGCACTTTGATCTTCTTCAATCACCGGACTGTTACCGGTGTAAAACATGTTGAACCCAATCGCCTCAGTAGGAATCCCCACCATATCGATATCCGAAATCCAAATGTTTTCAACCACTCCCCCACGGCCTCGGGTACTTTTGAATCTTAACCCAATATCAGTTCCGATGAACGTACAACCAGAAACATGAATGTTGCGGACCCCGCTGGACATTTCACTACCAATGGTCACACCACCATGTCCGTGATATACCACGTTATTTTTGATGATCACATTTTCTGTAGGGATTGCCCGGTCTCTCCCGTCTTTGTCTTTGCCAGACTTGATACAAATTGCATCATCCCCCACATCAAATGTATTATTGTAAATCAACGCATTCTTGCAGGATTCCAAATCAAGACCGTCCCCATTCTGCGAGAACCATGGATTGCGGACATTCAGATTACGGATGATTACATCTTCGCTCATAAGCGGATGAATATTCCAGGCAGGAGAATTCTGGAAAGTAGGCCCATCCAATAATACACGCTTGCTTTTCCGAATACTGACCATCACTGGACGAAGGAAATCCTTCATCTTCTCCAACTCTTTTGGATCTGTAATATCAGGAACATTGAAACTCGAAGCTGCATTGTGACCATTCAGGTAAGATTGAGTTGGAAACCAATTGGTTCCTTCCACGATCCCGCCCGAATTGACCAGATTCTTCCATTGCGATTCGGTCATCTTTCCTTTCTTCACAGCTCTCCAGACTTCACCGCTGCCATCGATTGTTCCATTGCCTGTGATGGCAACGTTCTCCACTTGATGTGCATTGATAGGAGATTGACAGCGGATGGTGCTCAGACCTTCAAAACTTGTTTCGATCAGTGGGTAATCATCTTTATCCTTGCTGAACCTAATCAATGCCCCATCCTCCAGGTGAAGGTTTACATTGCTCAAAAGCGTGATTGGGCCAGTAAGCCATACGCCTCTAGGTACAATTACTTTTCCCCCGCCAGCTTTATTTACCGCTTCAATGGCAGTTTTGAATGCTTCAGAGTTTTTAGTCAAGCCATCTCCTACAGCACCATATTCAAGGATGCTTTTTTCAAAATTTGGAAAGCTCGTTTCCTTTACCTTAGGCATATCGAATTCCATACCCTCATAGATGGTTTCCAAAGTTTGCTGCGCAAAAGCATAAGTAGTACTTAGCGCAAGTACCAGTAAGAGCTTAAATTTTAATAAAATCAATTTCATATTTTGGATTGTTATAACACTATCTTAATTTTTTATCAACCTCAGAAAAATACTTTTGAAAGTACTTTAAAGATCGGCCTTGGACTTTGGACCGTCATCAGCAGTCGATTATTCAGGTTACTTCTCGAACCTAAACCAGTCTATATCTGCAAATCCACTATCATTAGTCTGGCTATTTCTAATTGCGAAAAGCCCAACTTTGGCTCCTATCCATTTTCCTGGAACTGCAGTAAAGGTTTCTTTGATCTCTTCAAATTTTTCTCCGTCTCTGGAGTAGGAGAAAGTACAAATACCTCCTTTGCTTACCTTCACCCGTAACTGGATAGCATTGGCATCCAGCTTGACGATTTCCCTTTTGACTTCAGCTTTGCCATGTTCTGCATCAATACAGGTTACGTAATTCAGTGAAAGTCCATTATCTGTACTTTCTAATCCCAAATACGCGTAGCTCATTCCCATCACGATCAAGCCTACTTGTTCATTCTTAAGCTTTGGGCTTGGATGAAATTCTAGAGAAGTGGTGGTCGTAAATTCTGCAGCAGCAAATTTCTGCAGCAGCAAATTTGGAGCATCCCAAAGGTTATTGGCATCTTCTTGAAGCTGTGTGGTGAATAATCTCAATTTACTTTTTGCTGGATGAGCAAAAGCCCAAGTTGCCTGCGGATTTGCTTGCCACTGCCATTGTAATCCAATATCATTTCCATCAAACTCATCTGAATCTGCTGGTGTTGCAATTGTCTGCTCCTGCTTCACCGCTGGTTTTTTATAGTTCAATACAGGTTGGCCTGTACCATCTCCATCTGGATCTTCACCCATTGTCGGCCAGTCATTCTCCCAAGCCATAGGCTGCAGATGCGTGATCCTGCCATAGGCATCCGCATCCTGAAAATGCACAAACCAATCCTCGCCCATCCCTGTATCAACCCAAGCTCCCTGATGTGGGCCATTGATCGGGGTACTTCCCTGCGCCAGTGAGATATGTTCTTCATAAGGCCCGTAAGGATTCCTGGATCTGAGGATCAGCTGCCAGCCTGTTGACACTCCGCCTGCGGGAGCAAAAATATAGTAGTAGCCATTTCGCTTGTAAAACTTCGTGCCTTCCACAGTAGGATGCGCATCATGTCCGTCAAAAACCAGTTTACCTACCCCGGTAGTCTTAGTGCCTTCCCAATTC
The DNA here is from genome assembly GCF_001442615.1 of Algoriphagus resistens. Lineage (GTDB taxonomy): Bacteria > Bacteroidota > Bacteroidia > Cytophagales > Cyclobacteriaceae > Algoriphagus > Algoriphagus resistens. Next base: position 224,238 of record NZ_LMXN01000004.1, read on the forward strand.
ATCGGCTTTACCACCAAAACGCTTTTTATTCCGGCCCTGCTTCCCGCATAGGCATGGGATAAGTACGCTTTACCATCTTCATCCCACAGTGGACATGGATCGATCAAACCTTTGCCCTCTTCTACTAAAACAGGATCATCCCAAACGCCAAGTGGATCCCTGGCTTTCACCCTATAAATCCCAAAATCAGGGTCACCCCAATAAATGTAGAACTCACCTTCGTGATATCGGAAAGACGGAGCCCAAACACCATTTCCATGCTGTGGCTTAGAAAAATGGTCAATAGGAACTTGTCTTTGCAATGCATAATTTACCAGAGTCCAATTCACCAAATCCTTGGAATGCAGGATAGGCAAACCTGGAACGGCATTGAATGACGAGGCGGTCATGTAGAAGTCCTCTCCCACTCGCACGATGTCTGGATCAGAATAATCTGCATGCAGAATCGGATTGATGTAAGTTCCATCGCCTTGGTCAGCTACCCAGACTTTAGACACTTTGGTTTTCTGTGCAAAGGCGGAGCTTGTCGCAGCGAATATTACAATTATACTATATACTAATCTTCTCACTAAATCTCTTTTTATTGATTACTTCTATTCTTGGGGTTCCATCCATCTTCTCCTGCCAAAACTGCTTCTACAGTATAGCTTGCCGCTTCCTGTTCAGTCAATTGATGAGACCAGGAAACCCGCTCAGATATAGTAGCACCTGGGCCTGAGGAACCGTATTCTGCATAGAATGCTGTTTTCTCTGCATTTGGCTTATTCCAGTTGTGCCATCCTTCAGGTTTGATGTGCGCTCCCATTTCTGTATTGATGAAAACGGTCTGCGCATAATCACGCCAAGGTCTTCCTAGATAAGCGGATGCATTTTCCCCTTCACCAGTCAGCTTGCAATTGATAAAAACAAATCCGAATTCTGTTTCCTTTTCTGTGGAAGCGGCGGTCACATAACTTCCACCTTTTTTGGAGAAAATCTCGCAGTTCTCAAACACTGCCGTGGACCAGCCGAAGATAAAATCAACAGTTCCCTCGATATAGCAGTCCTTATAATATTGTCTGCTTCTGTCTCCATGTGGATAAAGCGTATCCTGAAACCCCAGGAATCTACATTGCTCAAACATTACCTTATCACCATCCACCCGAACAGCCACAGCCTGACCTACTGGTCCAGCTGAATTCTCAAATGTGATGTTCTTGGCATAGAATCCATCTCCGAAGACGAAAAAACTCGTGGAACCGGTGGTTCCCATTTCCTCCCCGAACTTGTTTTTCTTTTGGGCAAAGTCATCGTGAGTCACTAGGGTACTTCCGGCATCTTCACCGATCAGTGAAACATTTGTTTTGGAAGCCGCCAACACCAATTTCTCCTTATAGACGCCTGGCTTAAGAAGGATCTTGGTTTCGTTTTTCCTGAAATCAGGTACCGCATCGAAAGCCTCCTGAACAGTATGGAAATCACCAGAACCATCTTTAGCTACGACAAAGTCAAATTCCTGTGCAGAAAGGAATCCATTTAGAACAAATGTTAAAATATAGAGGAATGATTTTCTCATAATTACTTAGCGAGTTTTTCGTATTGCAAAGAGGCCAGAATAAATGGCCCAACGCCTTTGGGGTCGTTCACCCGTATCACTTCACCAATGTAATATTCATAGGAACCATCACGGTATGGGTTTCCGCCAAGACCAGCCACTCCGCATACATTGGTCAGGCTGATTCCTCCATCTGCATCTTCGCGTACAAATTCAGTCAACATTCCTTCGTAAGCTATTTTCCCTGCGGCCAAGTCATCCTGATCCAGGTAGCCTTTTTCCGCACCTTTCAGCAAGAAGTAAGTAAACATACCCGTGGCAGAGGATTCGAGGTAATTACCTTCACGTGAACCTTGGTCCACCACTTGATACCATACACCTTCTTTGGACTGATAGCGTTGGATACCTTTTGCCAGTTTTTGGGCAATGGCAATGATATCACCACGTTTTGGATGATCGGCAGGAAGAAAATCCAGCACATCCACCAGGGCCATCGCAAACCAACCTATGCTTCTGCCCCAATAATTCGTAGAAAGTCCGGTCTCTGGATCCGCCCATTTCTGTTCTTTGCTTTCATCCCAGGCATGGTGAAACAGCCCCGTTTCTTTACTGTAGCCATATTTATCCATCACAATGATCTGATTGGCCACATCATCAAAAAGTGCAGGTTCATCAAATGTGGCAGCATACTGGGCCAAAAAAGGTGATCCCATGTAAATCCCATCCAGCCACATCTGATGTGGATAGACTTTCTTATGCCAAAATCCACCTTCCTTATTTCGTGGATGATTGCGCATCTGGTCCCGCAGTTCTTCCACGGCCAACCTGTATTTTTCCTCCCCTGATTCCGCATAAAGATTGATCAGGAATTTTCCGCCGTTCACCCGGTCAATGTTGAAGTCAGTTTTCTTGTAAGTCAGGATATTTCCTGCGCTATCCACCATAAAATCCGCGAATTTCTTGGTGTAATTGTAGAATCTTTGCTCACCTGATTGCTTCCAAACTGCCTGCATTGAAGACATGATCAACCCGTGGGTATATTCCCATTTTGGCTTTTTATTGAAATCAAGAGTCCATCCCTCTGGATTACGGGCAATCTCGGAATCAGCCATCCAGACGGAATAGGGTTTATCTATAGCCTTCTCAGATTCTGAGTTCTCATTCTCTTGGGTTCTTTCACTGCAGGAGGCTATAGCTATAGAGATGCTACCTAGCAGCAGAGACAGTACGAATAATTTGATTTTCATTATGTGGTATGCGGGAGGTTAGTTTGGGAAAATGGCCTTACATAACCTGGTAAGGCCATTAAATATGAATCAAAGGAGTTTCTAGAAATATCCTTCATTTTGCGTAAACTCATCTTTATTGGTAATCGCATCCAATTGTTGCTGGGGAATTGGTCTAAGGTTATGAAATTCCTGGATATTCGGAGCGGCATCAGGATTATTAGCTCTTACGCGCTCTACCAGTTTACCGGTTCGCTTCAGGTCAAACCACCTGATTTGTTCACCCGCAAATTCCCTTGCCTTTTCGTCCAAGATCAGATCAATAGTCAAATCCCCTGCCGATACTTCCATTGCTTGCTCCTGTCCCGGAAGTGCTGCTCTTCTTCTTACGGTGTTAAAATGTTCCAATGCCTCTGAAATATTCCCTTGGTTTAGTTCTGCCTCCGCCACAATCATGTACATTTCTGCCAAGCGGATAACAAATGCGTCTCGCTTTCCCTGTTGCTGAGCAACGGTTGGACGGCTAGGGTCTAAAAACTTCCTAAGGGAAATATACCGATCCCTAACCCGTGGTGAACCGTCAGGATTAAATGTCCTGTTTCTGTCGATGACAGTATAAGGCAAAGCATCCTTCTGCGCATCAGTAAGTGCATATTTAGTTGCTAAAATAGCAGTATCCCCCTCATTTAAAGTCACCGATTTGGTATCGCCGTTACTGAGAGGCAAATCGTAAGTCCCCGGTTTATTGCTGTACCAAGCCGTCTGAAAGGTGACATCATATCGACTGTCTATTGACTCATCAAATAAATCCAGTAAAAATGTTGTAGGCATAAATCTGGCAAATGGTCTTCCATTTTCGATATCTCGGGTCATACCCGGCAATTGGTCATAGGTCATTAAATAGAACAAGTGAGAGTTATTCCCTCCATCTCGCAGCAATATATCATCTCCGTTGGGAGCCTCAAGTTCTCTGTTGAAAATAAGGTCAGATGTGAAATTCACAATCCATATTGCCTCTGAATTTCGCACATTATTTATATCCCACAGCTCTTCATAGGTATCCACCAATGAAAACCCATAGTCATTGATGACTTTCTGAGCTAATCTAGATGCCTCTGCATCGTTGCCTCTGGTCAGATGCATTCTTGCAGCAAATGCTTCAGCTGCAGGTTTGGTCGCTCTACCGTATTGGTCAGGACTTTCAGTGAGGTTATCCATCGCAAACTGCAGGTCTTCGAAAATCTGGTTATAGAATTCATCCACCGAGCTTCTTTGAGCTGTAGTTTGGACGGACGTAACTTCCTCCAAAGGCAAGTGTACTCCGCCCCAAGTTTCTACAATATGCCATAGGTAAAAAGCACGCAGAAATCTTACTTCTGCCATTCTTAACATCTTTTCATTTTCAGGCAACGGTGATTCTGGGATACGTCCTATTGCTGCATTGGTAGAATTCAATGCAGAATACAGTCTGGTCCAATAGAAATTAATCTGCCCATTTTGTCCGTTTAGATCCGCATTATAGAGCGCCAGCGGGGGATTTTCCATCCCATTTGCCCGGGTAAATATATCTGTCCCCAAATCAGAAAGGGTAATCCCATGCTCCTTTCCATACCAGAATCTCATTGGGGTATAGCAGGAGTTGACCAAAGCCTCTATTCCCTCCAGTGTATTGTAATACCCGTCAGCTGTTAGGCCTGTTTTATTGTCTTCTTCAAGAAAATCCGCACATGAAGATAATCCTAAAGTAAGACAGGTAATCAATGCTATAATTTTATAATTTTTCATTGTTTTCAAATTTTGGGTTTGGAAAAAAATCAAAGTTCAATATTGACTCCGAACAGCAACTGACGTGTCATCGGAAAGCTAAGACTCCCTCCGCGCTCAGGATCGTATCCACCTAGGTCGCTCCATACAAAATAGTTTTTGGCAGTGGCATATACACGCACCCGGGAAATAGATAGATTGTCTAACAAGTTCTGAGGCAGGTTATAGCCTAAGGTGATATCCCTTACTTTCACAAAAGACCCATCTGCATAGCGTAAGGTTGAGAAATACCTGGCATTGCCGGTACTTGTACCCGCATTCGGCCTAGGATAAGCATTGGTGGGATTTTCAGGAGTCCAATAATCTACTCTTGGCCCATTTTCACGCGCATCTATTTTATAAGATCCATTGGCTTCGCTCACAATCATATTCCCCTGGCGTGCAAATACAAATACACTTAGATCAAATCCTTTATAAGACACTCTATTATTAACACCCAGATTGAATTTAGGGACATTACTTCCCAAAATAGTTCTGTCATCAGGAGTAATAATACCATCTCCATTCTGGTCTTTCACCTTGATTTCCCCTACTTGTTGTTGGTTCTCCAATGCCTGATCTTCTTCTCCCAACTGCCAAATGCCGATTTTTTCATAATCAAAATGAGAGGAGATAGGATAACCCACGAACCAACCGTTTGCCAAATCACGGTCTCCTTCTACCAGCTCAACTATTTCTTCTTTATTGTGGGTAAAAGTAAAATCAGTGTTCCATTGGAATCCATTCGGCTGATCAATGTTAACCGTACTCAGCAAAACCTCAACTCCTCGGTTCCGGGTCTTTCCAATGTTATCCCAGGAACTGGTAAATCCGGAAGTGGCCGGAACAGCCCGTTCGATCAACAGGTCACTGGTGATCTGCTCATAGATATCCACAGAACCGGTAAGTCTGTTATTAAAGAGACCAAAGTCAATCCCGAAATTGAGACTGGCTGTTTCTTCCCATCCAAGAGAAGCAGCTATCAACGACGGATAATACCCAAAAGCGGCAGACTCCGAAGTACCTTCATCCCATGCATAGGTACTCTTACTCAAACCACCCAAGGTCTGATATGGAGACACTGCTGAATTTCCTGAAATACCATAACTCAACCTGAGTTTCAGTTCACTGACAGTGGAATTATTAACTAAGAATCCTTCTTCTTTGGCTATCCAAGAAACCGCAGCAGAAGGGAAAAAGCCCCACTTATTGTCTTCTGCCAAAACAGATGATCCATCAGCTCTCAATACCCCATTGAAGATGTACTTATTTTTGAACTTATAATTCACCCTGGTGAAAAATGAGGCCAAGGAAGTCTCTACCAGTGAGCTATTGATACGGATGCCATCCTGGGCAGCTCCAAGATTGTAGAATAGCATAGTAGGTGAGAGCAGGTCTAGTCCTTCTGCAAAATATTGTTCGTTACGGGTAGCCCACATACTCTGCCCCAACAATACCTGAAAATCATGATCATCGCTCGCTTTGGAGTAGGTAGCAAAATTTTCCCAGGTAATTCTGGAAGCCATAGTATTAGTAGCTCTGGCTACTGTCCGTCCATCAGGGCCTACATCTATAGTATTTTCTCCCATAAACACTCCCCTACGTGAATTGCTATTATCCAAGCCTAGTCTTGAGGTAAAATTAATTGACTTGATCGGAGTCCATTCCAAGCTTACATTTCCAAAGAATCTTCTATTTATTTCATTGTCGGTATAATTTCCCGGAATCTGATCATTGAGTGGATTGACGGTGGTTCCATCTCCCAAGGGAAGTAGAATTATTTCACCATTTTCATCGTAGGCAGGTCCAAGCGGGCTGATTTTATTTGCCCAGTTGAGAGGATCTCTCCTTCTATCCTGGTCCCGCAGTGTGTACATTATATTGGTGGACAATTTAAGTTTATCACTTGCCTTATAGTCCACCGCCATTCTTCCGCTGTATCTTTTGAGTTCATCATTTTCAAATAAACTCTGCTCGTCAAAATACTCCATTGAAAAGTAGTAATTCACCTTCTCATCGGCTCCTGCTACGCTCACCTGGTAGTTTTGCTGAGCACCAGTACCGATCACTTCATTTGCCCAGTCAGAATAAACCCCGTTCCTGAAATTTTCCAGTTGCTGGGGAACAAAAATATTCCCATCGTCCTCAGGGCTACTCCATTCACCCACAGTTCTTCTGGACTCCCTTCTAAAATCCACCCACTCAGGTCCGGTCATAATGTAGTCGTACCCTTCCAATGTCTGTGTACTGTAATAGCTGTTTATTGAAACTTTCGGTTTACCTTGAGTACCTCGCTTTGTGGTGATAAGAATTACACCATTAGCGCCCAGTGTACCGTATATAGCAGTAGAGGCCGCATCTTTGAGTACTTCGATAGAAGCTATATCATTGGGATTTACATCCAGTGTACTTCCATAAATAATTCCATCCACCAATACCAGAGGATTATTCCCCGCATTCAATGATCGGTTTCCTCTCAGTCGGATATTCAGGCCAGCTCCCGCTTGTCCACTGGATTTGGTAAGGTCAAGTCCAGGTACCTTTCCCTGCATTACTTCTAGAGCGTTCGTCACAGGTATGGCCGTTAAATCCTCATTTCTAACAGATACAACAGAGCCAGTCAGATCTGATTTCTTCACTGTTCCATACCCTACTACCACGACTTCTCCAAGATCTTGCATATCTAAAGCGAGTTCCAGGTTGATCTGACTACGATTTTCTACAGCGATCTCCTGAGACACAAAACCAATAAAGGAAAAGACTAGCGTAGCTGGTCCTTCTGGAAGATTAATCTCATATTCTCCATTTAAGTCAGTCGTGGTTCCCTGTGTTGTCCCTTTTAGAATAACTGATACCCCAGGGAGCCCCTCCGTGTCTTCGATGGAGGTAACTTTTCCAGAAACTGTCCTTGTTTGGGCGTATGCAATCGATTGTGCAACGATGAAAAAAAATAGGGTCATAATCAGCCGAAAACGATCACCTTCTATTAATTTCAATAAGGGACGTCCTGCTCTTTCTCTTAAATATTTAATCATAAATCACTATGGGTTAGTTAATTACAGTAGTTCAATTCATCATAACACCTAGATAATGGTGCTGTCAATAATTCCCTGTATTAGATTAATCTATACAAGGATGCCTTAGCCGAAGCTTGCTATATCAATTCTTTATATTGATTTTCAATGGATTAGACAATTTTATAATTTCCATATCCAGATATTCCTCAAACTCCTTTTTATCCTTAATACCCCCTGGTTCTTGTTCCCAGGCTGCTAAAAAATAATAGCTCAATTTTTTGGTGCCAGAGTCAAAAACCAAAACATGCGACAGATCGTCTTCAGTCTGCTGAGTCAATAGGGAAGTAGGATAAATAATTGCGATTCCGAGATTGTCACCAGCCAGACTCTGCGGCCCATACGTGGCCAGATAGCTATAAGCAAGGCTGCTATCGCTTTTCAACACCTCAGCTTTCTCGTCCTTGATTAATCCGGTGGCAAAATTTGGTATGTCAGAAGTGGAAATGAGATCCATTCGGGACAGACGGGTGCCGGAATGAATGGAAATCATGGAACGGATGTCGGTTTTGCCAGAGGGCAAATCCCAACCATAATATTTCGTCAAAACAGAGGAATAGACCGGACCATTGTCCGTTATCTCAGCATACAAGCTATCAGTCACATCAACGCGTCGGGCTTTACCATTTTCCCAGGTTGCAATGCTTCCCAGACCTAGTGTTTTTCCTACCTTCAGGATGTCCATTCCCCAATCAGCAGGCTCGTGATAAGAGTCGAAACCATCCTGGCCTACATCCTGCAACACCGGAGTAGTTACTTTCTTCCCGAACACATCGATGCCATTTCTCCAGTCAAGATAGAAACGATAACCAACCAAATCTGATTCCCAACCTGGCCCTTCATAGCGGATAAACCATGAATGATCGGTATGCTCGGAAGGAACATGAAGTGAATCTACATTCTCAAAACGTCCACCTAGATATTCTCCGTCTTTAAATTCTCCGCCAAACCTATGAGAAAGTTCAGCTTGAGTGAGCTTTGTATAAGTGGAAGTTGATAAGTCCGGTACCTTTCGAATTTCTATATCCAGTTTCTGTCGGCCTTCGATCTCTGGCAACACAAAAACCAATCCCGCCGCAGGATCAGTCGCATTCCATTGCGAAGGGATCTCATTCCCTGCTACAAAGACTTTCCATGAATTTTGATCCCCTGCATCTGATTGTAAGTTTTCTGGTTTAATATGGATCAGGGAGTGTTGACGCGAAAAATCAATTGGATTCTCTACTGTTAGTCCAATGAAAGCAGCAGACTCGTTTTCCTTTGAGTTTACCTCATTTTTACAGGCAACTAATGCAAAAGAGAACAAAACCATTGCGCAACCCGATAGAATTCGCTTATGAGAACGTACAGATTTTCTTGGGTTTTGGAACATTAATCGACTTATTTACAATTAATTAATTTAAAAAGCTCATCTGCTGAAAATAGCGCCAAATGCTAAATACAGCAATCATTTGAGCAATCGATTGCATATTAAAAATAATAATTTGAAAAAAAAATATTACCGCAGCATTCCTACGAAACAAAGCCAATTTATTCACGGAAATCGCATAACAAAAAAATAATAGGTTGCTTTCTCAGAAAAACCAACCAAAAAATGAATTCAGAATAATTAGATTAAAATACTATATTGCGCAAACGATTACATAGACCCTTATGAGTATACAAATAGAAACGCGCTATTCATCGCACCCTGAAGACTTCAAAAATTACCCAACTACTGAAATTAGGGAAAAATTCTTATTGGAGGAAATCTTTGTACCAGATCAGATCACAGGTACTTACACCATGGAAGACAGATTGATCATTGGAGGTATCCATCCAGTGGATAAAGTAGTGAAACTGGAAACTATAGATCAATTGAAAGCCGAAAACTTCCTGGACCGCCGGGAAATCGGTATCATCAATGTGGGCGCATCTACCAGAATCGATGTAGGTGGGGAATCCATCACATTAGGCCACAAAGAAGCTCTTTATATCGGTAAAGGCGTGAAGGAAGTAGTCTTTCATCCGGCCCAAGAAGGTGATACTTATCTCTACTTTAATTCAGCACCTGCCCATACAGCTTTCCCTACCCGAAAAATCACACAGGCAGATGCCGAAGTAGTGACTCTCGGTTCACTTGAAAACTCAAATCACAGGACTATATATAAGCTCTTGGTCAATTCTGTTGTAGAGACCTGTCAGCTCCAGATGGGAATGACTGAGTTGAAGCAAGGCTCAGTATGGAATACTATGCCAGCACATACGCACGACCGTAGAATGGAAGCCTATTTCTACTTCAACTTGAAGGAAGGCAATGTAGTGTCGCATTTTATGGGAACTCCACAGGAGACCCGGCACATTTGGATGAAAAACCATCAGGCCGTGATCTCTCCAGCTTGGTCTATCCATAGTGGATCAGGTACCAGCAATTACACGTTTATCTGGGGAATGGCAGGAGAAAACCTGGACTACGGAGATATGGACACCATCAAACTTTCCGATTTAAAATAGCTATGAAATCGAGCATGACGAAAACGCCACATGGAAGGATAAATATCTACCATGCTAGATTCCATATGACCTTTAAATGACAAATTATAATCATATGAAACCAAATTTTGAACTAAATGGCAAAATTGCTTTAGTCACAGGAGCAACTCATGGCCTTGGTATGGCTATGGCAAAAGCTCTGGCTCACCAGGGTGCTACTTTGGTGATCAACGGTCATACTCCTTCAAAAATGGAATCTGCGATAGCAGCTTATGCTGACGAAGAAATCATCGCTCATCCTTATATATTTGATGTAAGTGATGCAAAGGCTGTAGATGCCGCCATCACGAAAATCGAACAGGAAGTAGGTGAAATCGACGTTCTGGTAAATAATGCAGGGATGATACAACGGGTACCTGCATTAGAAATGGATCCCGATGACTTTCGAAAAGTAGTAGACATAGACCTTATATCTCCTTTCATCGTGTCACAACGAGTAGCCAAAACTATGGTGAAAAACAACCAAGGTAAAATAATCAATATTTGCTCAATGATGAGCGAACTCGGGCGTAACACGGTAAGTGCTTATGCTGCCGCTAAGGGGGGATTAAAAATGTTGACTAGGAATCTGGCAACCGAATGGGCAAAATACAACATTCAGGTCAATGGTATCGGACCGGGATATTTTGCTACTGAGCAAACTGCTCCGATCCGGGTGGATGGGCATCCGTTCAATGACTTTATCGTCAACAGAACACCTGCAGGCAGATGGGGAGATCCTGATGACCTTGGAGGAGCCGTTGTTTTTTTGGCAAGCCCTGCCAGTGATTTCGTCAATGGTCAGATTATCTATGTGGATGGGGGAATTCTTGCCACAATAGGCAAACCTCAGGGTGAGTAATTAGCTAAGACTTTAAATAAACATTCTTCTCCTACACAAAACTAGACAATGAGAAACGGGAAAGCCACCATTCATGATATAGCAGAAAAACTTCAGGTAACTGCTTCTACAGTGTCTAGGGCATTGAATAATAATCCTAGAATCTCTGAAGCCACCAAGAAAAAAGTACTGAAAACCGCCAAGGAACTCAATTATCAACCGAACAACATCGCCTCTGCTCTTCGAAGTGGGAAAAGCAGACTCATCGGGGTGATTGTGCCAACTGCCAACAGAAATTTCTTTAGCTCGGTTATCCGGGGTATTGAAGAGATTGCAAACAGCCTGAATTATAAAATCATTATTTCACAATCTTATGATGAATTTGAAAAGGAAGTACAGACTGTTGAAACTCTTTTGAACGCAAGGGTAGATGGAATTATAGCTTCCATAGGCAAGAACACTGAAAATGTGGCCCATTTCCAAAAAGTGCTCAAAAAAGGTATTCCTTTGGTGCTTTTTGACAGAATCAGCAATGAACTGGAAGTAAGTCAAGTAGTTATTGACGATTATTTTGGGGCGTATCAGACTGTAGAACATCTGATACAAAATGGCTGCAAACGTATAGTGCATTTTACCAGCTCACAACGAATCAATATCTATAAAGAACGGAAAAGAGGATACGAAGACGCACTTAAAGAGAATGGATTGGAGGTAAATCCCGAGCTAATCCTATTTAGCAATATGCAGCTTGAAGACGGAAGAAGAATCATGCAGGAGATTATTGATAAAAAAATCCCTTTTGATGGGGTTTTCTCTTCCTCTGATTACTCTATTATGGGCGCCATGCAAGTACTTAAGGAGAACGGGTTCAATATCCCTCAAGATGTGAAGCTGGCAGGTTTTGGAAATGAACCATTTACCTCTTTCACTGAACCTGCTATCACCACCGTGGATCAAAAAAGTATTCCCATGGGTAAAATTACCGCAGAGACTTTTTTTGAATTGCTTAATTCCGAAACTGTCAGCATAGTAGGCAAAAAAACGATCCTCAAACCGGAATTGATCATCCGAAATTCTTCGATCAACCAAAAAAAATAAGTACCACTCCCAGCCTTATCACCTTCAATGAAACCTCTTTCAAGATCCAATTTAGCTACTTTAAAACGCCCGGTAAAAATACTACAGTTTGGAAATGGAAATTTCCTGCGCGGATTTACTGACTGGATGATTCAAAAATCAAATCAAGCGAATGTTTTTGATGGTGATATACATATTGTACAAGTCCATAGCAAGTCTGGGAACAATTCCATGAAGGATCAAGATTGCCTTTTTCATGTGATCGAGCAAGGTTTGAAAAAAGGAGAATCGGTTCAGGAATCCACACTTGTCACCTGCGTAGCAGGAATTACTAATGTTTTTGAAGATTACCAAGAATACCTAAAACTGGGTGAAAATCCGGATTTACGATTTATGGTTTCCAATACCACGGAAGCTGGAATCATCTTTGATCCTACAGACGCTTCCTCAGACAGCATTTCAAAAACTTTCCCCGGAAAGCTGACCGCCTTGCTTTATCACCGATTTAAAACATTCAATGGAGACGCTTCAAAAGGCCTCATTTTTCTTCCTTGTGAATTAATCGAAGGAAATGGGGAGGCGCTAAAAGAATGCATTCAGAAATACATTTCTTTCTGGAAATTACCGGCAGAATTTTCAGAATGGATTGATTGGAGAAATATTTTCTGCAACACCTTAGTTGATAGAATAGTGCCTGGATTCCCACAGGGATCCATAGATGAAATTCAGGAGAAACTGGGTTATAAAGATGAGATGGCTGTGATGGTTGAGCCATATCATTTTTGGGCTATCGAAGGAGTGGACATAGTCAAGGAAGAATTCCCGTTGGATAGAGCTGGACTCAATGTGAAATTTGTGGATAATCTTGCTCCTTTTCGCACACAAAAGGTAAGAATCCTAAATGGTGGGCATACTTCAATGGTAGCTTTTGCTTATCTCAAGGGATTAAGAACAGTAAGAGAAGCTGTGGAAAACCCTGAAATCGGAGCTTTTCTGAAAGAGGCAATTTACCGTGAAATAATCCCTACACTGGACATGCCTAAAGAAGAACTAGAGCAGTTTGCCAATGATGTTTTAGAGCGATTTGCCAATCCCTTTATTGTGCATGAACTCAAATCTATTGCGCTGAACAGTATTTCCAAATTCAAGGTAAGAGTTCTTCCTTCTCTATTAGCTTATTATAAGCTGAAAAAAGAATGGCCGGAGAATTTGACGCTATCTCTGGGTGCTCTTTTGGTCTTTTATAAAGGAAATTACAAGGAAATAGGCACTCCGGTAAACGACGATCCTACACTTATGGCAGAATTCAAGGCTGCCTGGGACCTTGGGTCCACGAAGGAAACAGTAGAGAAATTATTGGGTGAAAGGACTTATTGGGGAGAAAACTTAACACATTACAGAGGATTGTCAGAGGCTGTTACAAAAGCTGCGGAACAGCTTTTAAACACTTAAACTTTTTTGAGACTCTGAAAATTCTTAATTCAAAAAGAAAGGGATGCACTAGATACTACTGCTTCCCTTTATACATTTAGACCTTTCTCAGCAGTATTTAGGGCTTGCTGAAAAAGTCTAAGGCATGCCTTTAATCTATGCTGATGTATTTTAGCAGGCTCTATTTAGAGTGGCATTGCCTGAGGTGTAGTGGTCGGTCCATGAACAACCAAAGTACCATCAGGCTTGATTTCCATTTTATCCAAAAACACCACCCGCTCTTGACCTGATTCTTTCGTTCGTCCGTGATACACGCAATACATATCCCCATTCTCCATAAATAAGACATTGTTATGCCCCGTACCCGTCACTTCTCCCCCTTGGTGGGTGTTAAGCTCCAAAACAGGATTATTGGAGGCTTTGGTGAAAGGCCCAAGAGGACTTTTGGAAGTTGCGTAACCTACAGCATAATTTTCACCGGCGTAGTAGTTGCTTGAATACATCATATAGTAAATGTCTTCATGCTTAAAAATTACAGAACCCTCTGTCCATCTTCTATTGATTTCTTTCTTGGTCACTGATCTGCTTTCCCATTCAGCCTGGGCATCGTCCATTTTGACAGGCGGACGAAGGCATAATACAGGTTCTCCAATTACTCCTGAGAAATCACGTTTTAGCTCAACTCCATAAACCCAGCTTTCCTCTATCTCATCATACCAGTCTTTCTCTTTTGCCCAATCCGCCACTTCACTTTCCACGGGGTGCTTATAGCAGGCCCGGGAATAATAGAGGTAATATTTCCCGTCTTCCTGATACACATTTGCATCGATAATTGGATATCCAGGATCAAAAACCGGTTTGTCATACATCTCAATAAAAGGGCCGGTAGGGCTATCGGATTTCGCCACACCAATCATGAAATTCTCCTCTTCGTTAGTTGGATTGACTTTCCATTGAGCACTGAAGAACATGTAATAGTTGTCCTCGATTTTATATACTTCCGGTGCCCAAAAGAACTTGCTGGCCCAGCTTTCTTCTGTGTTTCCCTGATATACTTGCCCCTCAAATTCCCAATCTACCAGGTTGTTTGAAGAATATGCAGCAAAGCCGTCTTTAGCCCCCCCGCCTGTTCCGTACATAAAGTATTTCCCACCCCCATCAGTTAAAATAAACGGATCTCCAAACTCCACATCCAAAGGATTGGTGTATGTTTCCCGGTCTGGACTGGCGGATAAATCTCCTTGCTTCTTGTTCTTCATTCCACAGGATTCCAATCCAATCAAAAAAGCCAAAATAATCCACAGGTTGTTAAGCAGAGTTCTCATATACGAATTACATTATATAACTTTCAAGCTGGCAAAATACATTCTTTTGATATAATCCCTGGACTTTGCGTATTAGAATGTTTCTAAAAACTAATCATTCGGCTACAGCGCCTAATAGTCCACAGTTCACCTTATCCAGACTCGTGGATCCTGACGCATAAGCCGCACCAGCGTACCATATAGCTCGGAATTATAATCAAAAAATTCATGGGGCTTTTCAAAGAAAGTTTCCAAAGCTATTGCAAAAAACTCATCACCGTTTAAACCGGCATTTGCTCTAAAAACAGTCAAGCTTCCTGCATTAATCTTTTCTATTTCCTCAAATGACAACCGCTGAAAGGATCTATAGACATCCGGCGTGAAAAACTCGCTTTCTCCGTTGTAGTGAATATGGTTTTCGAGTTTCAACGCGTGCGCGACTTCATGAATACCGAGATTTATTCCGTCATTTTCACTTTCGAACCCTTGTAAAAAACAACTCCAGGACATCACAATGATCCCATGCAAGGGGTTGACCTCTCCCCGATGATATTGCTTGGAAATAGTACTATAATAGGTGTCCGGGTAAATCAATATTTTATTGAAGTGGGGCAACCGTAAATCTTTCCAACCAAAAGTCACCATGACAATGGTCGCTCCAATGAGCAATTTCATCTCAGGCGTAACAACTCTCATGCCGGCCCTGCCTATGAACGATTTGGTAGTGAGAATAATCCGGAGCTTTTCTCTGAATTCACTTTTGTGCTTATCCGAAAGCCGTGCATAGTATTTAAACTTAAGTTCAAGGATTTGTATTTCCTGTTCGGTCAGTCGAATCTTTCCAAACATTATTTTAAGCTCTTCGATCAAGCCCGAAAAACTATTCATCCTATAAACCGATAACATAGACATCTAAATAAAAAGGCAGAAACCCGAAGATATCTGCCTTTTTACTATCGAACAAACTAAAAATCATCTTGCGTAATTAACCGCTCTCATTTCTCTGATTACCGTAATTTTGATCTGTCCCGGATATTGCATTTCCTTCTCGATTTTCTGGGAAATATCAAAGGAAAGTTTACCAGCCGTAGAATCATCTACATTGTCCGCATCCACCAGTACGCGGAGTTCGCGGCCCGCCTGCATGGCGAAGCATTTATTCACTCCGTCAAAGCTCAATGCAAGTTCTTCCAGATCTTTCAGGCGCTTGATGTAACTATCCATCACCTCACGTCTTGCACCTGGTCTTGCGCCGGATATTGCATCTGAAGCCTGTACAATCGGGGAGATCATGGAAGTCATTTCGATTTCATCATGGTGAGCTCCGATGGCATTACAGATTTCTGGATGTTCCTTGTAGCGCTTGGCTAGTTCCATACCCAATACTGCATGGGGAAGTTCTTGCTCTTCATGCCATACTTTACCGATATCATGCAGTAAGCCAGCCCGTTTAGCCATTTTGGCATTCAGCCCCATTTCGGCCGCCATTGTAGCGCAAAGCTTTGCTACTTCTCTGGAGTGCTGTAGCAGGTTCTGCCCGTAGGAAGATCTATACCTCATACGTCCCACCATCCTGATCAACTCAGGATGAAGTCCGTGGATCCCCAGGTCTATACATGTCCTCTCCCCTATTTCTACGATTTCCTCTTCGATGTTCTTTTCGGTTTTGGCTACTACTTCCTCGATCCGTGCCGGGTGGATACGTCCATCCTGAACCAATCTATGAAGTGAAAGCCTAGCCACTTCTCTTCTCACCGGATCAAAACCGGAAATAATGATTGCTTCTGGCGTATCATCCACTACAATCTCAACCCCTGTGGCAGCTTCGAGCGCACGGATGTTTCTACCTTCCCTACCGATGATTTTACCTTTGATGTCATCACTTTCAATATTGAATACAGAGACACAGTTTTCTACGGCATGCTCGGTAGCCGTACGTTGGATGGTGTCCAACACGATCTTCTTCGCCTGTTTTGTAGCTGTAAGCTTTGCTTCGTCGAGAATATCTTTAATCTGAGAAGATGCCCTCGAATTGGCCTCCTCAGTCAACATAGTTACCAACTGATCACGTGCTTCTTCACGGGTAAGATTTGCGACTTTTTCCAAGTCCGCAATTCGCTGGTTCGTTACTCGGTCCAGTTCCTCTTTTTTAACTTTTAGCGAGTGAAGCTGAGCGTTCAGATTCTCAGATTTGCTATCCAATTCCGCTTCTTTTCTCTTCACTTGCTCCAATTCTTTGGAGACTTGCTGCTCGCGCTGCTTTACCTTATTTTCATTGGTGATGATAATATTCTTCTTATTACTCATCTCCTCATCAAACTCAGCTTTCAGCTTGAGATACTTTTCTTTTGCTTCCAGAATCCGGTCTTTCTTGATAGATTCTGCATTGATTTCCGCTTCGCGAAGCATGGATTTCACCCGCTCAC
Source organism: Algoriphagus resistens (assembly GCF_001442615.1). Lineage (GTDB taxonomy): Bacteria > Bacteroidota > Bacteroidia > Cytophagales > Cyclobacteriaceae > Algoriphagus > Algoriphagus resistens. Next base: position 241,465 of record NZ_LMXN01000004.1, read on the forward strand.
GGGTTTCTTCCTCCAGCTTTGCGTTTTTATTTTTTATTAATGCGCCGGCAATAGCGGCCCCTGCACCAGTCCCAACTAGGGCTGCGAGGACAATATATAGTATTTCTCCCATAGGTATTTTGGATATAATTAAACCTGGGGAATCTGAAAAATCTTCTGAATTTGGTGTTTTAAATAATTACAAAGCCTTTGTCAGCAAGGCATTGATGTGAGAAATACTGGATTTAATATGCTCTGAATCTTCCGTATTAACCTGGTTGGTTTCCAATGATTCCACCATGCAATCAAAAGCTACCATAGCCAGCAAATCCTGGTGATCATCCAGTCCGTATTCCTCTTTATACTTACGCAATTTTTCATTAATCAGCTTGCCAGCATGACGGATTTTGGACTCGTCCTCGATCTTCACGCGCATAGGATATTCTCTATCTCCTATTTTTAACCTGATGGCAAGTGTCTCCATATCACTCAGATAAGTAGGTAATTAAATGATCGATTTCTTGTATATAATTATTGATTAGGTCACTCATTTCAGTTGACTGTTCCGGATTCACCGGTTGGTTGTCCACAATGTTACTAATTTTAATTTTATTTTTAAAATGTTCGATTTCCTGCTCTTTTTTATCCAAAGCACTACTTACTTCGGATAATTTTTGTTTCAATTGCCTATTCTCTTCGCTTATCTCAAGCAATTTACTGCTAGCTTGGTGGGCTAGTTTCTCTAATTTTTGCAGTTCCTCTTGAATCATTTCTATGTTCTTATCAAAGCACCTACCTCTTTCTCAAAGGCTTGGATCAATTTACTCATAGTTTTGTCAATTACCTTATCAGTCAATGTATTTTCCTGATCCTGTAGGTGAAAACTTAATGCATAAGCCTTTTTGCCCGCATCAATTTTGTCTCCTTGGTACACATCAAAAACTCCAATTCTTTTTAATAATTTTCCTCCAAATTTCGTAGCGACTGATTTTACCTGATCATAACTCACATTTTTGTCAATTACCAGGGAAAGATCTCTACGGACTTCAGGGAATTTTGAAATTTCTTCAACCTTCTTCAACCCTGCTGCTTTTTTGCAAAGCAAATCCCAGTTTAGATCTGCATACCATACCTCTTGTCGTACTTCTGCCTGCTTCAAGATCTTATCATCCAGCAAACCGATCGTAGCGAGTTCCTTCTGACCGAGCATAATCTTCAACCCATAGGCAAAAGGAACTGTCTCCACCATAGAAAGTTCACCTGAGGGTACGTTCAACTTCTCCAGTATTCCTTCTACAGTAGCGTAGATGTCAGCAAATGCAAATCCCTTGGAGGGTTCCAGCCAGCTTTCGGATGTCTTCTTACCTGTAAGGAAAAGGGACAATCTTCTGCTTTCAGAATACCCTTCTTCTGACTTATGATAAACGGTTCCAAATTCGAAGTATTTCAAATCCGCCTGACGTCTGTTGATATTTCTTGCCAAAACCTCCAACCCGGAATAAAGCAAACTCTGACGCATCACGTCCAGATCTTCGCTTAGTTTATTGTAAATGACAACGCTGCTTTTTGGATCTAGGAAGCCAGATTTCTCCGCATAGATTGACTTTGTCAGGCTGTTTGTGATCATCTCGAAATAGCCCTGACCTGTCAAAATCTCAGTCAAGCGATACTGCAATTTATTCAGATCTTTTCCTGGATGCTCTGCAAGATAATCCGTTCTGAGGTTCTCAGATAGCTCCACGTTGTGGAAGCCGTATATTCTCAATATTTCCTCAATAATATCTGCTTCACGCGTCACATCTACACGGTATGGTTTCGCCGTAGCAGTGAAGCCTTCAGAGGTTTCATTCGATACTGTGATATCCAGACTCTCCAATATAGATTTTACCTGGGAAGGATCGATTTTCTTTCCGATCAGGCGATTGATGTGACCATAATCCACCTCAATCACAAAATCTTCCACTGGCTCAGGGTAACTATCTACCAGTTCAGAACTCACTTTACCGCCAGCTATTTCCTGCAAAAGTTTCACCGCCATTTTCAGTGCATAAACAGGCATATTAGGATCTGTACCACGTTCAAAGCGGAAGGATGCATCCGTCTTCAGGCCGTGAAACTGACTTCCTTTTCTTACAATATCAGGAGAGAAATATGCTGACTCCAGGAAAATGGAAGTTGTACTCTCGGATACACCAGAATTGATTCCTCCAAAAACACCGGCGATGCAAAGCCCTCCGTTAGTGTCTTTGATCATTAATTCCTCACCAGAAAGCTTGCGTTCCTTTCCGTCCAACGTTACAAATTTTGTATCCTTTGGAAGTTTTCCTACACTAATTTTCCCTCCGGAAATCTTCCCTGCGTCAAAAGCATGAAGCGGTTGTCCAAGATCATGCAAAATGAAATTGGTGATATCCACCACGTTATTGATCGGCTCCAAATCCAGTGCTTTCAGGAAATTCTGAAGCCAGGTGGGAGAAGGCCCAACCTTCAAGCCTGTGATCACCACTCCTGCATATCGCGGGCAATCGGCAATGTCCTCTACTTCAACCTGAATAACAGGACCGGAAGCTTCTATTTTCAATTCAGGAGCAGAATCGATCTCCAACTCCCTTCCCAAAAGGGCTTTCAAGTCACGTGCTACCCCCAAATGGGATGCGGCATCAGCCCGATTTGGTGTCAGACCGATTTCCAAAATCTGGTCTTGAGTTATTTCGATAAATTCCGACGCGGCAGCGCCATTAGGAAGGTCAGTATCCAAAACCATAATTCCTGCATGGCTAGAGCCAAGTCCCAACTCATCCTCCGCGCAAATCATTCCTTCTGAGACTTCTCCCCTGATTTTTGCTTTTTTGATCTGGAAAGAGTCGCCTTCGGATGGATAAAGTGTAGCCCCTACAGTGGCAACCAACACTTTCTGCCCCTTGGCCACATTGGGCGCTCCGCAGACAATCGGAGAAATTCCGGTTCCGATATCGACGGTGGTAATGCTCAGTTTATCTGCATTCGGATGCTTCTCGCAAGTCAGTACCTCTCCTATCACAATACCTTCCAAACCTCCTCTGACAGAGATGAACTCCTCTATGCCCTCCACTTCCAAGCCGGACTGAGTCAACAATGCCCCTATCTCCTCCGTTGATTCGGTATGGGGAATGTATTTTTTTAATCGATTTATTGAGATTTTCATCTATAATTCATAATAAAGCAAATCAACATTGATTTGCATGATAAACAAAAGGGGTTCGAAAACCCCATTTTATTCAATATTTGCATGCAAATTTAAGAGATTTGAGCTAGGCAGAAAGGCTATTTGCCGTAATTTTTCTCTCCTACAGGAATAGGAATATCCAATAGATTCTCCTTTGGGGGAAGTGGGCAGCCATAATCCGGATTATAAGCACAATAGGGATTGTAGGCCAGATTAAAATCAATGGTTATGCTATTTTTCCCATCTTGTCGTGCGTTGATATATCTACCTCCACCGTAGGTCTCGCCTGCGCTTGTTTCATCTGCAAAAGCCAAAAAGAAATTCCGTTTATCAGGTTCACTAACTGCTTGAAGGAGCAATAGTTTCTCCGTTTTCCCATTTAGTTCAAACTCTGCCCATGAATGCTCAATGTACTTTTCCTTGGTTCCATCTGTAAGCGGCACTTCTCTCACTTTCCTTTCTTCGATGGGAAGAAGTCTGGCCTTGACCTTATATGCAGGATCAATAGGATAAAAGTTTAATTTGGTAAAGGACAACTTCTGCTCCTCTGTAAGAGGCGACTCAAAGTTGAACCGTATAAATTTAAACTGCTTTTCACGCTCATTCTCAATCCTTTCAATGTAATCTTCAGGACTTTCCGACCCTGTGAGCGTATAAACAACCGCAGCAAAAACCACCACGGCGATAATCAGAAGTATAATCGTATTGTTTTTCATGTTTTGTTTAAAATTGTCTTCCAAAGACCATAAGTTCGCCTTTCGTCAACAAGGGAATTCCAAGTTCAATAACCACTGCTCTGAGAAGTTTAAGTCATTCTTCTCTGGTAAGAAGGTTCGATTAATAACCTCAAAGAATGGCCTCATCTGCGAAGCTAAAGTAGCCACTATCTGTAAAAATCACATGATCAAGTACCGGCAAATCCAATTCCCTGCCTACTTTGACCAAGCGCTGAGTGAGCCGCTTGTCCTGATCTGAAGGACTTAGATTACCACTTGGATGGTTGTGAACAAGTATAATCGACTGAGCGAGATGTTCTAGAGCTATTTTGAATACAATCTTGGTATCCACAACTGTCCCAGCAGTACCACCTTGGGAAACCAGATGTTTTTTTAAAATCTGATTACCTCTATTTAGTAAAATCAAGTAAAAATGTTCCACTTGCTCATCGAGCAATTCGGGTCTCATCAGATTGTATATATCCTGGGAGCAAGTGATACGAGGCTTGCTCACTTGCACTGAATCCTTTCTTCTTCGGCCAAGCTCCATTGCCGCAATGATAGATATGGCTTTGGCCTCTCCTATCCCCTTGAATTTTTTAAGATCTTGAATGGATAGTTTTGCCAGGCTTCGCAGATCATAATTTACATCGGCAAGAATATGCTTGGACAAATCTACCGCACTCACTGAAGGTGTACCCGAGCCGATCAATATTGCTATCAGTTCGGCATCTGATAAAGCTAATTTACCTTTGAGGAGAAGTTTTTCACGCGGTCTATCCTCTTCGGCGAGTTGGGAGATTTTTATAGAAGTATAACTATCCATAATGATCAATTAAAAAGTGATCAATGAATTTAATTACTTCCTGGCACAAAAAAAACCCTGTCCAGCAGGGTTTTAGAGAAATAAAATCTTTTGGGATTAACCTAGTGCGGAAACGAACTTGGCCAATCTTGATTTTTTGTTGCTTGCGTTGTTTTTGTGAATCACATTCTTCTTAGCCAACTTGTCCAACATAGAAGATACTTTTTTGTAAAGCTCAGAAGCCTCTACTTTATCTGTAGTTGCTTTCAATCTTTTGATGAAAGTCCTAGTTGTTTTAGCCTGATATCTGTTTCTCAAACGCTTAGCCTCGTTTGCACGAATTCTCTTCAGAGCTGATTTGTGATTTGCCATATCTTGATATTAATTGGATTTCTTTACGTGTCCCTATTCCGAATCGGAGTGCAAAGTTATTGTAATTTATTAATACTGCCAAAGGAAATTTAAACATTCCTATGGTGATCAGTGTTCTTTGAATTCTACAATACAGCCTTACACCCCCTTATTTCTGCAAATATACCTTTTATCTTCCCATTTCACTGCTAAAGATTTTGATTATTTTTAAGTATGAAAATTTTTCCGATCTGGATATTTTATCTTTTTTTATTTCCGACCCTACAGATTACTGGATTTTTTTTTAACTCATGGGTTGATTATTCAGCTTGCGGTTTTTTCACTTCCCGAAGAAATGATTGGATTTTATAAACCTCATATCCAACACATTACCTAAAACGTTTTGAACCCCCGACCGAAGAAGAGAGGCAGTCAAAAGTGAGGGGGAAATATTTCATCGATTTCGATTATTATGGAGTTTCAGCACTTCAGATCTTGCTAAAAACTGGTGTAAAGCACTAGAAAATTTTCTAAGGATAATTTAAGAGCAAATGGACTCAGCCTATGGTCGGTTTATTTCACCCTTACTGAATGTTACAAAAGGCCTTCGAATTCAAAAACATTTGAGACTTTCTGCTCTCTTAGGCATTACAAAGATGATTCCCCGCTATATACCGCAAAATTTTTCTACCGAAAAAAAATCAGGTATGAAGAACGGAACAGCCTGAGCGCCCGTGTTTATTCGCGTGAATTCCCAGAAGCTCATGCTCTTGCTCTTGACTGTCAAATGAAGAAATCCATCAAGATGACAGCAGATTTTTGGTTTATCTCCTGGGTAAATGCCTGACAGCCGGATTTATCCGCTTCCAGTAATGACTCTAAGATTAGGACAAGAGAATATGCCAATTAACAGGCAGTGTTCAGTGGCAAACACTTTGGTTCAAAGCCTCTTATTGGTTCGGGTCTCATGACTCGGACCTATCGTAATGAAGTCGCCAGACCTCTAATTTTAGGCTTGAATGGCAGTCTTCGAACTTATGCCAATAACCTGAACATTTTGTGGTCAACTACACTGAACCTAAACTACCACTTCTGACTTCAAATAACTTTCAATCGCACTCCCAAGTCTCCTAAACGTATTCTTAAACACCTCCTCATTTTCCTCCAAAAGCGTCACACGAAAGCCTCTCAAATCGGAGCAAAACGAAGAAATCGGCACGACGCAGATCTGCTCAGCCGCCAGTAAATTATAAACAAATCTCTTGTCCAAAGGCATGTCCTTTTCCTCCAGCCAAGAATCCAATAAACCTTTCAGTTTCTCATCATCTATTGGTAGAAACTGGTCTTCCTTTAATACGCCTTCATCAAATACAATGGTATTATAAAACGCACCTTGAGTTGGGTTGAACTTGATTCCGGGAATATCTCCCAATATCTCCCGCATCCAGTCGCTTCTTTTTCCGATCTGGGCATTTGCTTCTTGTCTATACTTGAAATAAGCAGGATGCTTCATGATCTTAGGGATTGCTAGCTGTGGCAAAATAGTAGAGCAAACTTCGATCATTTTGGCATTTTCCAAAGTCTGGCAAAGCTTTGAAAACTCCTTTGAAGATTCTCTATTATAAAATTCCATCCAACCACAGCGTGAACCTGGCCAAGGAAATTCTTTGGAGATTCCCTTCAACGAAATCGCAGGTCTATTGCCGATTACATCTGCCAATGGAACTGCTGTAATCCCATTATAGGTGATATTTTGATAAATCTCATCGGTAATCAGAAGTAGATTAAATTCCTCTGCGATTTTCACAAAAGCTTCCAACACTTCTCTAGGATACACCATTCCCGTCGGGTTATCCGGATTGATAATCAAGATTCCGACTATTGATGGATTGTACCGAACCTTCAAATACAAGTCCTCCATATCCGGAAGCCATTGGTTATCGGGATCAAGCTTATAGGTAATCGGGGCAGCATTTGCATGGGCAGCTTCTGCGGAACTATGTGTACTATATGCAGGAGATGGACCTATAATCCTAGCGGTGGGAATCAGAAATTGGTATAGTTTGGCGATGGCATCACCAAGCCCATTAAAGAACAGGATATCTTCTGCAGTGATCTGTGCTCCACCTCTTTCATTGGTAAGGCCAGCGAGAAACTTACGTGTTTCCAGCACGCCTTTAGAGTCGGCATATCCATAGGTCTTATCCTCCTTCAGCAGATCGGAAATGATTTCCTTCATCCATTCCGGCACATGGTTGCTTTTCTGAATAGGGTCCCCTATATTTTCCCAGGTCATGGTGTAGCCTAACGCTTCGACTTGGCGCGCTTTTTTAACGATTCCACGAATTTCATAGGATAATTCTTCTGCTCCGGGTCTGAGGAGTAACTGTCTCATAGGTTTGTTAGGCTGACTTCCAACTATTTCAGGCACAAAGAAACAAAAAAGAGAAAGGAAACTATCTCCTAGCATTGAAATACTGAATTTTTCTACCTAGGATAAAAGACCGCCAAATTTAATTTGCCTTTACTTTGTCACAAGATTTGATGAAAAATGCCCTGACTTTGTGACAATAGTAAGATAATTTACCTTGGCTTTGTGACAAAAATCAAGAGCGTTTTTTTATCTCTTCGTAATGGTGTGCTTGCAAAAAAAAGTCAGCACTCCTACTATAAATAGCTAATGCAAGAAGCCCACCAAGAATTGCAAAGAGATCCAAGTGCTACGTAAAAGTCATTTGAAAAGCGTGATCTCGATGCGAACTTTTAGATTGTAAGCTTAAAATATTTACTCATTTTCAGTAGAATTTCAAGTGAACAGTACTTACTTTAAAAAAATCCTACGCTAGTGGCCCGCATTCTTCTCCTCCTAATCTCCATATTCCTTATTGACTGGTATTCCTATCAAGCTTTCAAAACGGTATTTCCCCAGCAAAGCTGGATTAAGATTGGATTTTGGGTCTTTTCTATTTCCGTATACCTGTTTGTAGTCTATGGTTTTCTGACCTTCAGCCGTGGTAATCTCAGTCTGAACTTTGGAAGAATGATTTCCCTATTGGTATTGTCCCTGATTCCAAAGCTCATCGTTCTTGGTTTCATGTTTGGAGAAGATATCTTGCGCTTTCTTTCAGGGATATTTTATTCTGTCGCGGGCAATCAGGAAGGCGATTTTCTTCCGGATCGCAGAAAATTTGTAAGCCAAGCCGCTTTAGCATTATCCGCAATTCCTTTTCTGGGAATCCTGCACGGAGTGTTAATAGGAAAATACCGCTACCGTGTCGTGAACCATACGCTGGAGTATGATGACCTGCCCGAGGAATTTGACGGATTTACGATCACTCAGATTTCAGATATACACTCCGGGAGTTTTGACAACAAAAAGAAACTGGACTATGGCATTGAGCTGATCAACAAGCAAGCATCCGATGTTATCCTATTTACAGGTGATTTGGTTAATAACCAAGCGAAAGAAATGGAGCCTTGGATAGATACTTTCAAAAAGTTAAAAGCTCCAATGGGAAAATACTCCATCCTAGGAAATCATGACTATGGGGATTATGTTGCTTGGCCCAGCAAGGAAGCCAAAGAAGCTAATATGCAGCGTCTATATGAAATCCAAAAAGAACTTGGATTTCAGCTCTTACGCAATGAAAGCGTGGAACTCAGAAAAGCGGAAGCAAGCATAATTCTGATCGGAGTGGAGAATTGGGGAAAGGGATTTGGGCAATATGGAGACCTCAAAAAAGCTGCTGCAAACCTGAGCGATGAAAGTTTTAAAATATTGATGAGCCACGACCCGTCCCACTTTGATGAACAGGTAAAAAATTTCTCCCAATTTATCCATTTGACTTTGAGTGGTCATACCCATGGGATGCAGTTTGGGATAGAGATCCCCGGTTTTGTCAAATGGAGCCCTGCCTCACTTCGCTATCCTAAATGGGCTGGACTGTATGAAGAACTTGGCCGGTACTTACATGTCAACCGTGGATTTGGATTTTTGGCCTTTCCTGGGAGGGTGGGTATTTGGCCGGAGATTACGGTGCTAACACTGAAAAGGAAGTAGTATTGGCTGGTCGGAATTTGTAATCCGTGTTGCCTATAAGACAGCGCCTAACCGGTAAGCTTTTTTTTAGGGCGAAAAAATGCTTTTCCCTGGAAAGAAATTCTTCGGGGATGATTATCTCTTTAAATTCCTTATGTCTTTAAATCAGAAGATGGTCTTCATCAAAGTCTACCATATCTACTAAGCCTATAAATTCTCTATCATCCAAAGTAATGATATAGCAGGTATCAAATAGTTGAGGCATTTTTAAAGACCTGGGATTCTTTATATCTACAAGTATTTCTTGGAGGTTGAGATCCTGGGGTTCTTTAATTTCCTGATTACATCCTGAAACAATCAGGAAAAAAGTTGGAGCAAACAAGATTAAAAACCGCCTCATTGAACTGAACCTATAAAAAATAAAAGCCTCCTCCAAGTCCGTATACAGGCTTGAAGAAGGCTTTAGCATTATTAACAAACCTTCGAGGTCTTGAAGGCCCAAACGTTTATTTCAAATTCTTATACCGGATCCGCTTCGGCTCCACATCGCCCAAACGCTTTTTCTTATTCTCTTCGTAGTCGGAGAAGTTCCCTTCAAACCAGACCACTTGAGAATCTCCTTCAAAAGCTAGAATATGTGTACAGATTCTATCCAAGAACCATCTGTCGTGGGAGATTACCACTGCACAGCCTCCGAAGTTTTCCAAAGCTTCTTCCAGTGCACGGAGTGTGTTCACATCCAAGTCGTTGGTAGGCTCATCAAGAAGCAACAGGTTTCCGCCTTCTTTCAGCGTCAACGCTAAGTGGACTCTATTTCGCTCTCCACCGGAAAGAACCCCAACCTTCTTCTCCTGATCACCTCCGCCAAAGTTAAACTTACTCACATATGCCCGTGCATTCACTTCCTTGTTGCCAAGCATCATCAGTTCATTTCCTTCGGAGATCGTCTGATAAACTGTCTTATTTGGGTCAAGGGAATCATGGCTTTGGTCCACATAAGCTAATTGCACCGTTTCACCGACTTCAAAATTCCCGGCATCCGGTTTCTCTTGTCCTGTGATCAATTTGAAAAGCGTGGACTTACCCGCACCGTTTGGCCCGATCACACCGACTATCCCGCCTTGAGGCAAAGCGAAAGTCAGGTTTTCGAAAAGAAGCTTATCCCCAAAGGCTTTTGAGACTCCGTTTACTTCAATCACCTTCGCCCCCAGGCGAGGTCCCGGCGGGATGAATAGCTCAAGTTTTGCTTCCCTTTCTTTAGATTCCTCTCCCACCAATCTGTCGTATGCACTCAGACGAGCTTTCCCTTTAGCCTGACGGGCCTTCGGTGTCATCCTGATCCACTCCAACTCCCGTTCGAGTGTTTTCTGACGCTTGGATTCTGTTTTCTCTTCCTGCTTTAAGCGGTTTTGCTTCTGATCGAGCCAAGAGGAATAATTCCCTTTCCAGGGAATGCCCTCACCGCGATCCAACTCCAGAATCCACCCTGCCACATTATCCAGGAAATACCTGTCGTGGGTAACGGCAATAACGGTTCCCTTATAATTCTGCAAGTGCTGCTCCAGCCAATGCACCGATTCTGCGTCCAGGTGGTTGGTCGGTTCATCAAGTAGCAACACATCCGGTTCCTGTAAAAGCAGACGGCACAAGGCTACTCTTCTCTTTTCCCCGCCGGAAAGGTTAGCTACGTTAGCATCACTAGGCGGCAGTCTGAGCGCATCCATGGCTTTATCCAGCATCACGTCAAGCTCCCAGGCATTTGCTGCGTCCAGTTTCTCCTGTACCACTCCCTGCTTCTCGATGAGCTCATTCATTGCTTCAGGATCTTCCATCAAAGCCGGATCCATGAATTTCTCATTGATTTCTTCAAATTCCTTCAGCAGGGCCACGGTTTCAGAAACTGCCTCTTCCACGACTTCTTTTACTGTTTTGGTGGGATCGAGTTTTGGTTCCTGTTCCAGCATGCCCACTGTGTAGCCTGGAGACCAAACTACTTCTCCCTGAAACTCCTTATCCATTCCTGCAATAATCTTCAAAAGGGAAGATTTACCGGAACCATTCAAACCCAGAACTCCGATTTTGGCTCCATAAAAAAATGAGAGGTAGATATCTTTGAGTACTTTTTTCTGTGGCGGATAAATTTTTGAAACTCCTGCCATGGAAAAGATGATTTTTTCTGCGCTCATGCGTTATATTTTTACTTTAAAATTGCACTAGAGATCAAAGATGGCAAAAAAACCGCTTTCTTAGGATAAGTGCTTTTGAATTAATTAATTTGCGGAAAATCGAAAACCGCCAACTAACCTACTGTATAACAATGGAACATCCGTATGGATATATCAAGGAAAACAAAGTCTATTTAAAGGGTTTTTTGGGTCAGGAAGACAGAATAATAGGTGAAGTAAAAGAAGATGAGGCCTCTACAATCAAATATTTTGAGGAAAGATTTGAACAACTCAAAGAGAAAGTAGCCAAACTTAAAAATGATATTCAGGAAAATCAGAACAAAGGTTCATTCCTGATGAAACTCATCCATCTAAGAGAATCTCTGATGCAATCTGATGCATTGGGGGATTTTGAGCCGCTAATCAATGACCTTAGCCAGCAAGAGGAATATCTCAACGAAATTATTCAGGTAAACCGTACCAAAAATCTTGAGGTAAAAAAAGGGTTGATCCTAGAAGCTGAAGAGAGAAAAGATGATACTGACTGGAAAGAAACCACCGAGTTTTATAAAGAACTCAAGCTTCGTTGGATAAAAACCGGTCCTGTGGAAAAGGAACTGCAAGAAGAAGTAGAGAATACATTTAATGCGATCGTTCAACACTTCTTTGAAAACAGGAGGCATTTCTTCGAAGGTCTTGCCCTTCAGGCAGAAGAAAACATCAAAGTGTATGAAGCACTGGTAGTCCAGGCCAGAGAAGCGCATGATTTTCCTGATGCGAAGATTGCCTTTGACATTTCAAAGAAAATCCAACGCCAATGGAAAGAGGCAGGCAAGGTACCAGCGGAAAAGAGACAGCCACTTTGGGATGAATTCTCCAAATTGAACAACAGGATATTCTCACGGTATAAAAGAACCCTCCAAACTGGACCTCAGATGAATCCTCGGGAACTGATGCGGAAGGTGGAGACTTTAACCGAAGAGATCAAAGAACTCTCGGCAAAACCCTCCTCCTATGAACTTATCGGGAGAGCCAAAGCGATTCAGGAAGAATGGAGGAAACTTCCTCCCCGCAAACCAAGAGAGGCAAATCTGCTTGTCCGATCATTCCAATTCTTCTCGGATATCGTATTTGAAAAAGCTTTTCTGGAAAAACTTGTCCATGGAAAATATCCCGACTTTGATGAAAAACCCGAATCTGAACAAATTCAGATAAAAACGGCTTTATTAAAAGATTTGCTGAAAAGAGATCAGACTGAGCTGGAAGCGGCACAAAACAATACGGAGAATTTCCGCGTTCAGTCAGCTGATTTTGATGTAATGATGAAGAAAAAATTATTCGCGGTGAAGAGGAAAGTTGATGTGAAAAATTATATTTTAAAACAACTTTCTTTTAAATAGTCTGTACAACGCTGAATATTTCAAAAAAAGAATAATTTTGCAACCCTTAAACTCCGGAACTCCTTTAAAATAAACATTATGTACTGGACACTTGAATTAGCATCCTATCTAGAGGACGCACCCTGGCCAGCCACCAAGGATGAATTAATTGATTATGCCATCCGATCCGGCGCACCAATGGAAGTAGTAGAAAATCTACAAGAATTAGAAGATGATGGTGAACCTTACGAGACCATCGAAGAGATTTGGCCTGATTATCCAACCAAAGACGACTTCTTCTTCAACGAAGATGAATATTAAATTTAAGCCCTGAGAGATGCAGGGCTTTCTTTTTTAGTCTGATTTGGTTTTACCAGAAAGTTCACTGAAACCAGCGCTGGTTGAAAGTCTCACTACCTTGGACCTAAATCATCACAATCTTCGGACTACCTTTCAGTGATCGCAGGCTGTTATTACTACTATCAATCTAATATTCAAGGCAATACCGAGCAAAGTCGAAGTCTGATTATGAGATTTTAAAATGCAAAGCAGCCTGAAGACAGCATTGTTAAAGGCACAAGTCAGGAAGACTTGTGCCAAATACCATCCATCCCCTGAAAACTGCGACTGTTAACTGTTCATTTTCATTTCCTACAATCCCAAAACCTGTCTCAGCCGGGAATATCCTGTCTTACTTACCGGAACCTTCTTACCACCGCGCAACATCACCAGATAATTATCCCGCTCATAGGGTTCGATTTTGGTAATCTCATTCAGATTAATCAGGTAAGATCTGTGTACACGCACAAACTTTGCTGGATCAAGGGCTTCCTCTAGGGACCTCATGGTCATCTTCTTCAAGTACTTGCCAGTAAGTGCATGGATGGCTATGTAATCATCTTCGGCCTCGAAAAAACTCACTTCATGCGTTGGAATGATTTTGATTTCGTTCTTGACCCTAACGACAAGACGGTTTCTTTTCTCTGCCAATTCGCTAAATTTCTGAACATTTTCTATCCCACTCCCTTGTTGGGCAAGGAATTTCTCTATGGCCCGGGAAAATCTATCCAGGGAAAATGGCTTGAGTAAGTAGTCAATGGCCATCGTATCAAATGCTTTCAGGGCATATTGGTCAAAGGCGGTAGTAAAGATTACAGCAGGTGGATCATCCAATAATTCCAACATTTCAAAGCCCGTGATTTTAGGCATCTGCACATCCAGGAATATCAGATCAGGTTCATGCTCCTGGATAGCTTTAAGACCCTGGAACCCATTCTGACATACAGCTGCAAGTTCAAACTGAGGAAAATCCGCTAAAAATTCCCGCACAATACCCGCCGCCAAAGGCTCATCATCGATGATTAACGTCTTGATCATTTCTGTTGGGGGATTTTTAAAATTACGGTGAAAAGTGAATCATGTGCTTTGGACTCCAGCAAATCCTTTCTGCCAAAAAGCAAGAACAATCTGCGGTCCACAGAGCTCAATCCAAAACCTGCTCCTTTTGGCGCAGCCACATCAGGATCATAGGGATTCTCAATTTTCACCATCAAATAATTCTGCTCCTTCATTGCGTGGAGCGTTATTTTAACTTCTTCAGTGATACCGTAAAGTCCATGTTTAATGGCATTTTCGAGTAAAGGTTGTATCAGCAATTGTGGTAAACGCAGCTGCTTTACTTCTTCATTAACTTCAAAAACCACATCCAATCTATGTCCAAACCGCACACGTTCGATATCAAGATATAGCTTAAGATAGTTCAGTTCCTCTTCAAGGCTAAGCCACTGCCGGTGATCCTTTCGTATAGTTCCACGGAGAAAATCCGAAAGCTGAAGCACCATCTCTCTGGCTTTGGCAGGCTGTAAAACCGTCAACGCACTGATAGAATTGAGACTGTTGAATAGGAAATGCGGCTGAAGCTGTTGTCTCAGTTGTGTCAATTCTGCTTCCCGGGATAGCTCATTCATCATAGTTTCCCTATTTTTGACCTCTTTTTGCTCTTCGAGTTTGGATACTGCCAAAGCCAAAACTGCTACAAAAATTTCAGCAATTCCAAGAAAAGTCCAGCGCAGAAGAAAATTTTCACGAAGAAAAATCCAATATAATTCATCCTCATCAAAAATCCACTTCAGGACCTGGTAGTGAAAATAAATTGCCACAAAACTATACAGCAGGGGAAATAGTAAAAGCATGCCGTTGTTACGCCCTGAAGGAACATAAAAATTGAATGTTCGGTCTATAATTGTGACTCCAAAAATAAAAATTAATGCAAAAACCATGGCATCTACAATCGCTGTAGATTGGCGAACACCATAAAATGCGAGCAACCCAAACGTGCCAAGGAACCAGATTACTCCGGCTCCCTGGACAATCCATTTACTTTTGGCGGGGCTGGAAAATGCTCTTGAGAACAAAAGATTGGAGTTTTGGGTAAGGAATTTCGTTAATAAGATTTGATTTCCAAACCTCCGAAGAAAACAGTTCCCCGAACCACCAAGACTTTATCCTGATCTACCTCAGACTGACGATAGACACGCTTATCCTCCACTCCTGCAGCAATATTTGTCACTTCCACGCGAACATCCCAGTGAGGGGGTACTACCAGTTTGATTGCCCCAAATATCACATCCACCTGTAGTGTCACCATCCCTGAGAAGTCCGATTGGGTCAGATCCAGGTCAATTCCTCCAAATGCCGCAGTCAATTTCCCGCCCTGGAAATTCTTAGTTAGCATCCGCTTATTGATGCCGCTCATGATAGAATCTATAGATACACTATCTGAGTAGCTTGTACCGGACACCCCAGACATTCCTACATAAGATTTCTCCTGTGCAGATTGGTTGGTAAAAGAGGTCTTTTCGCCCTTATTGTAATCTTCTCCTAAAGTGGAGGAAGAAGTAGATTTAGCTCTGATTTTATCTTGGATATCGCTTAATACCTGCTGCTCTTTGCGCTTCTGTGTAATCAGATAAATTCCCACCATAATAAGTGCTATCGGAAATATGAAACGTTGAAGTCCGAAATGGAAATTAAATTCCCGCTCCAAAAGAAAGAACAATCCCAACCCTAGCATCAACACGCCAAAGAAGCTCTTGAATTCATGCTTGACCAGGGTAATCACCCCTATTGCAATCAATATCATAGGCCATGATAGTAGCCAATCTGGATAAAAAACATCCAGTTTCCTAAGTAAAATCAGGACACCGACAGCGAGAATTATGAATCCGAAGATCATTCCCCCATCATTATTGTTTATACGGTTTCGCTTCATATGTTTAGAATTTGTTTTTCAAGGCCATATGGAATCTCGCATTGAATAATCATCCCAGAGTGTGACTCTGAGTCATGCTTGATTTCATCGTTTTGTTGATTTATATGATGACCGAAAGTACCTAAAAGGTGCACAGTCTAAAACAAACAACTGGTCAATCAAGCCTAAAAGTCGGTGAAGCTCCCTAAAAAGTCGGTGAAATTTCAACCTGGAATTTTACCGATCTGACAATTGCTTACTAGCTAGAAACTCTGCGTAATCCATATCTTCCGGTGAGGTAAGCTTAATATTCTCA
The DNA here is from genome assembly GCF_001442615.1 of Algoriphagus resistens. GTDB lineage: Bacteria > Bacteroidota > Bacteroidia > Cytophagales > Cyclobacteriaceae > Algoriphagus > Algoriphagus resistens. The sequence continues at coordinate 257,670 of NZ_LMXN01000004.1, forward strand.
GGATTTCCCGAGATCAGTGTCACTTGCCAGCCTTGGTTTTCATAGACCGTGGCATCGTCGGTAAACTGGGGAAGTTCTGTCACAGCGAATGCCTTTTTGATCTTCTCTACCTGAAAAGTCTGCGGAGTCTGCACCAACCGGAAATACTGACGCTCTTCGTAGAATGATTTGCCGTCGTCTGTCAGCTTCCTGATTGAGTCTTTCAATGAAATCACCGCTACCGCACTTCCGGTGCGGTCTGCCACCTCAAAACTCTCTGAAATAACTTTATCGATGACAAATGGTCTCACTCCATCGTGGATTGCCACCAGTTTTGTTTCAGGATCGAGCGCTTTCAACCCATTTCTCACGGATTGAAATCTGGAATTCCCCCCGGCAACCAATCGATGGGGGAGTGTGAACTTATATTCCAAACACAGTTCCTCCCAGTACAAAAAATCATTTTCGGGCAACACCAAAATTAAATCAGTAGCTGGATCTGCACGATAAAAGGCAGAGAGCGTCCGCATCAATACAGGCTGCCCGGCAATCGGTAAATATTGCTTGGCCACTGGCCCGCCCATTCTAGTACCTCTTCCTCCTGCTACCAGGATTGCCGCTTTATCTCTCATAGTATTTTCCCGCAAAAGTAAGAACTCAGATCTCCGCGTGTTTTACTGCAAAGTTATATATGTGTGAAAATAAAAAAAGCTCCGTTTCGGAGCTTTTAGCATTAAAGGATCAACATCGCATCTCCGTATGAGAAGAATCGATATTTCTCTTTGATGGCTTCTTTGTATGCCTTCATTATCAAATCATAGCCACCAAAAGCTGCCGCTGTCATCAGCAGAGTTGATTCTGGTAGGTGAAAATTAGTGATCAAGGAATTTGCAATTTTAAATTCGTAAGGAGGAATGATAAATTTATCCGTCCAGCCCGCACTTGCTTTCAATCGGCCATTTGCAGTCACAGATGATTCTATAGTCTTCAAAGAGGTAGTGCCTACAGCTACCACTCTCTTTTTGGCATCCAATGACCTGTTTACAAGCTTAACAGTTTCATCAGGAATGCTATAATTCTCAGAATCCATTTTATGCTTGGTCAGATCTTCTACATCTACCTGACGGAATGTTCCCAAGCCTACGTGAAGTGTAATCGGGGTGACATCCACTCCCTGAAGCTCGAGTCTTTTCAACAAGTGGGGTGTAAAGTGCAAGCCTGCAGTGGGTGCAGCTACAGCACCTACATTTTTAGCGAATACAGTCTGGTACCTTTCTTTATCCTCTGCCTCTACTTTTCTTTCAATAAATTCCTTCAAAAGCGGGGTTTCCCCTAGTGTATCAATCGTCTTATAGAACTCTTCCTCAGTCCCGTCAAACAGGAACCGAATAGTACGGCCTCTTGAGGTGGTATTGTCAATCACCTCGGCCACTAGATCGGAATCACCAAAATAAAGCTTGTTGCCTACCCTGATTTTTCGCGCTGGATCTACCAAAACATCCCAAAGTTTCAATTCTGCATTTAGTTCCCTCAAAAGAAAAACTTCGATTTCAGCACCGGTTTTTTCTTTATTTCCGTACAATCTAGCTGGGAAAACTTTTGTATCATTGGTAACAAAGACATCACCATCACCAAAGTATTCAGTAATATCTTTAAAAACTCTGTGTTCAATTTCACCTGTATCCCGATGGAGTACCATCAATCTGGATTCATCCCGGTTTGCTGCAGGATAAAGGGAGATTAGCTTTTTTGGAACGTCAAATTTGAAATCCGATAATTTCATAGATAAATTTTAGATGTCTTGCGTGATTTAGAATAACTCTAAAAAATGCAAAGATACTAACAATATCAGGCAATTTCAGCTAACTTAACAAATTGTTTTAAACCAACTACAAAAACATGCTCTTTTTCAAACTCTCATGGGAAAGTTTTCGCTTCGCGATATCGGCATTGAAAACTAATCTGACCCGTACCATATTATCCCTTCTGGGAGTTACAGTGGGTATTTTCGCCATTATCGCAGTATTTACATTGGTTGACTCTTTGGAGAACAATATTAAATCATCCTTTTCATTTTTAGGGACGAATGTGATGCGGGTTGACCGATTCCCTTTTGCAAGTGGCCCACAGGACTATCCCTGGTGGAAATACTTCCGCAGGCCTCCAGGTACTGTCGCTGAATATGAATTCTTGCAGCAACGGCTTACCTCTGCAGAAGCTGTTACTATTTCAGCATCAGCCAATACTATCGTCAAAGCAGGGAGTAACGCCTACCAAGGCATGTCTCTCACAGGAGCAGTTTATTCCTATCAGGATGTATATGATTTCACCCTGGAAGAGGGAAGATATTTTACCCAGTCAGAGATCAAAGCTTCAAGAAACTTAGCTATTGTAGGGAGAAAAATCGCCAACACACTTTATCCGCAGCAAGAAATAATCGGTAAATCCATTAAAATAAAAGGGATGAAATTCACTGTGATCGGTGTGTTTGAAGAAGAAGGCGAAGGATTGTTTGACGCACCTTCGAAGGATGAGGCTTGCCTGATCCCTTACGGGGCTTTTAATAAAATGTATTATACCGGAAGAAACGGCATGGAGCCAACCATCGCGGTCAAAGGGCTGGAAGAAGACATAGGATTAGTTACCCTGGAAAATGAAATGACGGGGTTACTTCGTGCCAAAAGAGGCTTAAGACCAAGAGATGAAGATAACTTTGCTTTAAACAAAACAGAGTTCATACAGAATGCCATAGGATCTATTTTCGATGTAATCTCAGTCGCTGGCTGGGTAATCGGGGGATTTTCGATTCTTGTAGGTGGATTTGGCATAGCAAATATTATGTTCGTATCAGTTCGTGAGCGAACCAATATTATTGGTATCCAAAAATCCTTGGGAGCAAAAAATTACTTTATCCTGTTTCAATTTCTTTTCGAATCAGTTTGCCTAAGTTTAATTGGTGGGATCGCTGGAATTATTATTGTCTATTTCTTGACTTTTGTCCAACTGGGGAGTTTAGAAATCGTCCTCTCCTTCAAAAACATTATTTTAGGACTTGGGGTATCCACAATCATTGGAGTAGTTTCCGGGATAGTCCCTGCTACACTAGCCGCACGGATGGACCCCGTAGAAGCTATAAGAACTACATAAACCTGGAGATATTTAGGCCATAAACCAAAAAGAGGGTGATCAGCAATGAACACCCTCTTTTTAAGATATGAATCAGTCCAAATCCTGCGACTTATTCTTGCTCTACCGGAACACTTGATGCTTTGGAGGAAGACAAGCCTGATGCAGATTTTATCTTCACTTCAAGTTCATCCATCAATTCAGGATTATCCAATAGAAGTATTTTCACAGCTTCACGACCTTGGCCAAGCTTTTCGCCATTATAAGAGAACCAAGATCCTGCCTTTTTGATAATATCCAACTCCACCCCCAGATCAATGATCTCTCCTACCTTGGAGATCCCAAGCCCGTACATGATGTCAAATTCTACAACTTTAAATGGCGGTGCTACTTTGTTTTTTACCACCTTTACCTTAGTTCTATTGCCCAGTATATTATCAGCACTTTCTTTGATCTGCCCTATTCTTCGGATATCCAATCGCACCGAGGCATAGAATTTCAGTGCATTTCCACCCGTGGTCGTCTCTGGATTTCCAAACATAACCCCTATCTTCTCACGAAGCTGGTTAATGAATATACAGGAGCAACCCGTCTTGTTGATCGCACCGGTAAGCTTACGCAAAGCCTGGGACATCAACCTCGCCTGCAAGCCCATTTTGCTCTCCCCCATATCTCCTTCAAGTTCGCCCTTCGGCACCAAAGCAGCCACCGAATCAATTACTATAATATCAATAGCTCCTGAGCGGATCAAATGCTCAGCAATTTCCAGCGCCTGCTCCCCATTGTCAGGCTGGGAGATTAGAAGATTTTCAGTATCGATCCCCAGTTTTTCTGCGTAGCTCTTATCAAATGCATGTTCTGCGTCAATGAAGGCCGCTAATCCACCGGCTTTCTGCGCCTCTGCAATACAATGCAAAGTCAATGTGGTTTTTCCTGAAGATTCTGGTCCATAAATCTCTATCACGCGACCGCGCGGAATCCCTCCCACGCCCAGAGCAATATCCAGACCTAATGAACCGGTGGAGATGGCCGGAATATCTACCACCTTATTGTCGCTTAGCTTCATCACGGTACCTTTCCCGTAAGTTTTGTCCAACTTGTCGATGGTCAATTGCAGGGCCTTTAATTTCTCAGCGTTATTACTCATGCTTTTATTTTGTTAGAATCTATAGTTATATGAAAGTAATTAAACAGCAGGCTATAAGCAAGACGGCTACACCTATTGTTTTGAAAAGGCAAATTCGTAATTTTAATCGCCTTTCGGCACGTTTTTTCGTAATACCTTCTAGAATACTACTTAGTTTGTCAGGTATTGTCGCTTTAATTTATGAAACAAATCCTCGGATCAGTACTTTCTTTGATTTTTTTAGGCTTATCCTCACTGGTAGCACAGGAGCCTGAGCGCATCGGCCCTTATGGTTTTGGGGAAGAGCTTCATTTCGAAGTTTCCTATGGGTGGCTGAATCTTGCTGATGCAAAAATGCATGTTTCCAAAAGAGCCCAAGACCATAATGATAAACCCCATTATAAAATTGATGTGTATGGCAAGACTAAAGGGGCCGCCACTATATTCGGAAAAGTAAATGATAATTGGGGAACTTACATTGATATGGAAACAATGCTTCCGACAGTCTCTTATCGGCATATAGAAGAGGGGAAATACAGGAAGCATGAAAAGGTGTATTTCGACCACAGCAACAATACGGCCATCATGGAGCTGTATGACAAAGACAACAAACGCCTAAAAGAAACAAAGGAGTTTGATATTCCAGGACAAGTGCAGGATTTAGTCAGTGGATTTTACTTCTTGAGAACCCAGGATCTCCAAAATCTGAAGGAAGGGGAGTCAGTCAACATCAAGGGATTCTTTGATAAAGAAATATATAACATAAAGTTAATTTATGAGGGCACCGAGAAGATCAATACCAATATTGGGGTAAAGGAGACATACATTTTCTCCCCCAGGTTGCCAAAGAATAAATTATTCAGAGGTGAATACCCTGTGAAGGTCTGGGTAACAAAGGATCAGAACAAAATCCCAGTAAAAATCAAAGCCAACCTCTTCATCGGATCATTGAATTTAGACATCATTTCTGCAAAGGGATTGAAAAACAATTAATTCAAAATCTCATAACATTAACATAACATAGTACTGCTTTCTCCAAATATTCATATGATTTTCGCGCTAAGGACCTGGCATCGACAATCTATTGTTTGGCTTCAATCTTTAAATATTTCTTAATTTTAAGCCAAACATTAAGAAATCACTGATGAGCGATAAGCAAAAGATCAAAGTTCTGGTAGTTGACGACGAACCTGATATTGTTGAAATCCTGAAATACAATCTCCAAAAAGAAGGCTATGAAGTAGCTACTGCGGAAGACGGAGTGAAAGCGGTAAAGATCGCTGCAAAATTTTTACCTGATGTGATATTACTCGATATCATGATGCCTCACCAAGATGGTGTGGAGACATGCCTGCAGATCCGGCAGATCACCGAACTCAAGAATACCTTTATAATTTTCTTGACTGCCCGTATGGAAGAATACTCAGAAGTGGCGGCATTTGACGTGGGAGCAGATGATTACATCACAAAGCCTATTAAGCCAAGGGCATTGATGAGCAGGATTTCCGCCTTGTTCAGACGGGAGTCAAAAAAAGAACAAGAACAGATCCAGATCAAAATCAGGGATCTAACCATTGACCGGGGCAGCTATACTATTGACAAAGCAGGGAAGACAATCACGCTTCCCAAGAAAGAGTTTGAGCTGTTGTATTTCCTGGCCAAAAATCCTAATATCGTTTTCAGCAGAGATGAGCTGCTACAGAACATCTGGGGTGCAGATGTATTTGTATTGGCAAGGACCGTGGATGTGCATATCAGAAAAGTCCGTGAGAAAATCGGGGAAGACTACATCACCACGGTAAAAGGAGTAGGATATAAATTCGAATTAGGGCAATAAATGTTTACCACTTCCAGAGGAATTTCTTTGATCCTGGCTTTAGCCATTTCGGCTCTGGTTGCGGCTTTTTTGTCATTATTAGACGGAGCAAGTCCCAGCCTGCTCTTTGTTGCGTGGGGAGTATCATTTTCATCTTCCTACCTGCTGATCTCATTCATGCTGGAATTTCTTATTTTCAAAGAAATAGGCGACATCTATTCCCTGCTTGAAAAAATCCAGCGAAAAGACTTGTCTGAAATCAGTGAAAAGGGAAGAAAAGGATCAATTTCGCCCTTACGCAAAATCAATAAAGTCATCAATTCCTACGCCATAGCCAGGCAAAAGGAAATTGATACTTTACAGAAAAATGCTGTATTCCGTAGGGAATTTATTGCAGACATTTCCCATGAGCTAAAGACTCCGATTTTCGCGACTCAAGGATATATCCATACACTTTTGGATGGCGCCATTGACGACAAACAAGTCCGCATGCGGTTTTTGAAACGGGCGGCCAAAAGTCTCGATTCATTAGATATCCTTGTGCAAGATCTCCTTACACTCAACCAAATGGAAAGTGGGGTGATCAAATTTAATTTTGCGGAATTCGATCTAAAGGAACTTCTGGAGGAAGTAATGGAAGAGCTCGAACATAAGGCTTCAAAACGAGACATACACATTGAATTTGAAGTACAGCCAAACAAGCATTACCTCACCAATGGGGATAGGCAGAAGATTTATCGTGTCTGTCAAAACCTGATCTTCAATGCCATGAAATACAACCACTCTGGCGGTGAAGTAAAGATTTCTATGACTACACACAAAAACACTATTCAGGTAGATGTAACCGACGATGGGCAGGGTATTCCTCCTGAGGATTTGAAGCGGATATTTGAGCGGTTCTATCGTGTGGAGAAAAGTAGAAGCAAAAAAGAAGGTGGCACCGGCCTAGGATTGGCCATAGTCAAGCACATCTTGGAAGGTCATAAAAGTAAGATCTCTGTGAGTTCTACGGTGGGAAAAGGATCGATTTTTAGTTTTTCTCTTCCTTTGGTGAAAACCGACTCCCCTGAAGAAAAACTTAAAGTGGCAACGCTCTAAGAATAAAATCCACAGAAGTTTTTTAACCATTCATTTTTCTCTACTTTTGCAGCCTCAATTGAAGAGGCAGGAGAATCCATGAAGAAAGTAGATTTTGAAAACCTTATTCTGTTTGAAAACGAGGATTACCTGGTAATCAATAAACCGCCGTATCTGTCCAGCTTAGACGACAGACATGAGGCGCAGAACATCCTAGACCTTGCCAAGGCGCACACCCCCGATTCGCAACTGTGCCACAGATTGGACAAGGAAACCTCAGGATGTCTAGTGATTGCCAAGAATCCGGCGGCCTACAGGCATTTGGCTATGCAGTTTGAAAGCAGAAAAGTAAACAAGGTCTATCATGCAGTGGTAGAAGGGATCAAGGAATTCAGCAATGAGCTGGTGAACAGAAATCTCTTGGCCAACAACAAAGGAATCGCCAAAGTAAGTAAGGACGGAAAGCCCGCGCAGACAGTTTTCAATACCTTGAAGACTTATTACGCACACACACTGGTCGAGTGCAAGCCCATCACTGGGAGACTGCATCAGATCAGGGTACACCTGGCTTACCTGAAGTCACCCATTTGTGGAGACACTTTATACGGAGGCAACCCTTTATACCTTTCTTCTATCAAGCGTCGCTTCAATTTAAAAAAAGAGACAGAAGAATTACCGATTATGCAGCGGGTTTCGCTTCATGCTTATTCGATTGGATTTGAGGGTTTGGACGGCACGGAAATATTCGTGAATGCACCTTATCCGAAGGATTTCAAGGTTTTGGTCAATCAACTCGAGAAAACCAGCTAAGGTCCCCAAACGAAAAAGCAAGAAAAAAACCCGATTTATATTGGTTGTAAAAAGCTAAGCCTGTGAAAATTAGGGCTTAGTATTGGAAATATTTTGCATCAAAAATAAAATACTCCTATCTTTGTGTCCCTTTTTGAGGGTGAAATAAATTTAACAAGCTAAATATTAAACAGTTACACAGTGGATACTTTGAGCTATAAGACCGTATCAGCCAATGCCGCGACTGCAGATAAGCAATGGGTGGTAGTGGATGCCCAAGCAGCAGTTTTGGGTAGATTGGCTAGTGAGGTAGCGAAAATCTTAAGAGGTAAGACGAAGCCAAGCTTCACTCCTCATGCTGATTGTGGTGACAATGTCATCGTAATCAACTCAGACAAAATCAGACTAACTGGTGACAAGTGGGACTCCAAAGTTTATGTGAGACACACTGGCTATCCGGGCGGACAGCGTATTTCTACACCAAGACTATTGAAAGAGAAATCTTCTACAATCTTGATCGAGAAAGCTGTACGGGGCATGTTGCCTAAAAACAGATTGGGAAGAAAATTATACGGCAACTTGTACGTGTATGAAGGATCTGAGCATCCACATACGGCACAGCAGCCTAAAGCCATCACTCTTTAATCGTCTATTATGGAAATGATCAACAAAATCGGTAGAAGAAAAACCTCTGTAGCCAGAATTTACATGGCTCCGGGAAAAGGCGAAATCACCGTAAACAACAGATCTCTGGAAGTTTACTTCCCTTTTGATCTACACCAGATCGTAGTGAAGCAGCCATTGGCCCTAGTAGGCGTGGAAGGCAACTACGACATCCAGATCAATGTAGACGGAGGAGGAATCAAAGGTCAGGCTGAAGCAGCCCGTATGGCTATATCCAGAGCTTTGTGCGAATTTGACGCCGAGCACAGACCTGCCTTGAAAAAAGAAGGTTTCCTTACCCGTGATCCTAGAATGGTGGAACGTAAGAAGCCAGGACGTAGAAAAGCAAGAAGAAAATTCCAGTTCTCAAAACGTTAATCTGGATTTACTTCAGAATATACAAATTATATTATGGCCAAATTAGAATATAAAGACTTACTAGATGCTGGTGTCCACTTCGGACACTTGACGAGAAAGTGGGATCCGAGAATGGCTCCATACATTTTCATGGAGAAAAATGGTATCCACATCATCGATCTAAACAAAACGCTTGCTAGCCTCGACGAAGCATCTAATGCTATCAAGCAAATCGTACGCTCCGGCAAAAAAGTGATGTTTGTTGCTACCAAAAAGCAAGCGAAAGATCTTGTAGCTACTGAAGCGAAAAGACTGAACATGCCTTACGTAACCGAAAGATGGTTAGGTGGTATGTTGACCAACTTCGCTACTATCCGTAAATCATTGAAGAAAATGTCCGGTCTGGACAAATTGATGAAAGAGGAAGCTTACAAGAACCTTGCGAAAAAGGAGAGATTGATGGTTTCCCGTCAGAAAGACAAAATGGAAGACGTGCTTGGCGGTATCGCTGACCTAAGCAGACTCCCTGCAGCGCTTTTTGTAGTGGACATCAAAAGAGAACACATCGCTATTGCTGAAGCAAAAAAGCTTGGTATCCCTGTTTTCGCATTGGTGGATACGAACTCTAACCCAAATGAGGTTGATTTCGCAATCCCTGCTAATGACGATGCTTTCAAGTCCGTTTCTTTACTAGTTAAAGCGTTCGGCACAGCAATCGAAGAAGGTCTTTCAGAACGTAAGAAAGATAAAGAAGAGGCTAAACTTTCTGAAGAGGAAGAAGCTAAGAAAGCTGTGGACGCCGAAACAAAAGAATAATCCACAACTTGATTTGAAATAAATTAAAATTGAACATCAGGTTTCGGCCTATGTTCAATTTTTTTGTTTTAGCTGCATTGGCCTTGAGGCCCGGCAAGTAAAACTTTCCACTAAAACATAATCCGTTTAATTTTAAACTGACAATACAATGGCAATTACTGCACAAGAAGTAAACAAACTGAGACAAATGACCGGTGCCGGTATGATGGATTGCAAAAAAGCTCTTACCGAATCAGAAGGCGATTTCGAAAAAGCTGTGGACATCCTCAGAAAAAAAGGTCAAAAAGTATCGGCTTCCAGAGCTGATCGTGAGACTAAAGAAGGTGTAGCCGTAACTAAAGTAACTGAAAATGGCGCCAAAGGAACATTGCTTACACTGACTTGCGAAACTGACTTTGTTGCTAAAAACGAAGAATTCGGTGCATTTGCAAATACTCTACTTAATCTTGCTGTAGAAAATGGAGCAACTTCTGTGGAAGAAATCCTTGCCCTACCTTTCGAAAACATCACTGTAGCAGAGAAAATCACAGAAATGACCGGTAAGATCGGTGAGAAACTTGAAATCTCCCATTATGAAGTGATTTCTGCTGAAACAGTAGTTCCTTACATCCATTCTAACGGTAAATTAGGTGTATTGGTAGGATTGACTAATACAGGAGGTACAGACGTAGAAGAAGCTGGAAAAGACGTTGCAATGCAGATTGCAGCTATGAATCCAGTAGCTCTTGACAAAGACGGCGTGGATTCTTCTGTAGTAGAAAGAGAAATCGAAGTAGGAAAAGAGCAAGCCAGAGCTGAAGGCAAGCCTGAAGAAATGCTTGAGAAAATCGCTTTGGGTAAACTGAACAAATTCTACAAAGAAAACACCTTGTTGAGCCAGTCTTTTGTAAAAGACAACAACAAAACGATTGCTCAATACCTTGACGGCGTGAGCAAAGGTATGACCGTATCCGCATTCAAAAGAGTATCTATCGGTTAATCCGAAAAGGTCCTTAAACGTATAAAAAAACCTCTTCAAAATTAATTGAAGAGGTTTTTGCTTTTTAAATATAGGTACGCATTTCTACTGGTGAAAATACTAAAGCATTCTAGCATTAAGTCAACATTTATTCAATGCTGCACTTCTGCCTTCCGTTTTCGGTCTTCTTCCCGGGTGAGTAATGATTACCTGGTGAGTAAAGAAATTAAGGCTTAGGGTATATTTGCAGCTATCATATTCAATCAAAAGTGCTTCCATCCCTGTGCCTTGATCTGTACAGCGGTCCCGCTTTTGGTGACCAGGAATTTCCCTTCTTCAGACTTTGTAATATGTCCAATAAAGTGGATGTCCGGATGCTTCTCCAGCTTCGTGAAATCTTTTTGGTCAATGGTGAATAGCAACTCATAATCCTCTCCCCCATTCATCACACAGGTGATTGGATCGAGATTCAACTCCACCGCAGTATCAAACGTCTGCTTGTCAATAGGAAGCTTGTCTTCATAGATCGTAGCACCTACCCCTGAAGCTTTGCAGATATGGAAAATCTCAGAAGCCAGTCCATCCGAAATATCCATCATACTGGTCGGCACCACTTCCATTTCCCGAAGCTCATGGATGATGTCCACCCGCGCATCAGGCTTAAGCTGGCGTCCTGTCACAATAGTATACTTACCCAAATCCGGCTTCATGTCCGGGTTCGCCAGGAAAACCTCCTTCTCACGCTCCAAAATCTGCAATCCCACCAAAGCTGCACCAAGATCACCTGTCACACAAAGAATATCATTTTCCTTGGCTCCGGATCTATAAGAGACTTGCTCAGGCTTGGCTTCCCCAATAGCGGTCACAGAGATCACCAGACCACTTCTTGAAGCAGTAGTATCACCACCTATCAAATCTACTCCGTAGTGCTCGCACGCAGCATGAATACCTTCGTAAAGCGCATCTATTGCCTCCACAGAGAACCTGTTTGAAAGCGCAATGCTTACTGTGATCTGCCTTGGAATAGCATTCATAGCAGCCACATCGGATATATTGACCGCCACAGCCTTGAACCCTAGATGAGGCAAAGGCGCATAGGATAAATCAAAATGCACGCCTTCAACCAATAGATCCGTGGTAATGACTTTCACCAGTTCACCGCCTTCAATCACTGCAGCGTCGTCTCCAATGCCTTTCAACGTACTGGAATTTTTAATAATTACTTTTTCATTCAGATGATCGATCAAGCCGAATTCACCCAAATCACTTATTTCTGTTCTCTTTTCTGACATAATATTTCTCTCTCGCAGCGACACAACGGCGCAACAGTTTTAATTCATTTAATCTTTTGGTATCTACTAGAAAATCAGATTTACGAAGGACGAATTACCAGATGAACAGCAAAGTTGATGTCTTTCTACAAACTTTATCACTATTCAACTTTGTCACCTCGCTCAATCTTCACTGCTGAATTTTTCACCACCAAGGCGGACAGTCAATTCAAATCTCCCAATTTTTCAATTAGCCCCTCCTCTCCTGACACAATTCGATCAATACCCCATTTGTGCTTCTAGGATGTAAAAATACCACTAATTTATTGTCCGCGCCCAGTTTTGGCGTTTCATTCAGGATTTCGAAGCCTTCAGCTTTCAAGCGCTCAACTTCAGAATAGATATCCTCCACATCAAATGCGATATGATGCACTCCTTCCGATCTTTTTTCCAAGTATTTGGCAATTGGACTACTTTCATCAGTTGCCTGAAGCAGTTCCACTTTCGTTTCCCCGACTTGGAAAAAGGAAGTAGCTACATTCTCTCCCTCAACTTCCTCTATTTTAAAATGCTTTTTCCCCAATAATTTTTTGAAAAGGGAATTTGAACTTTCCAGATTCTTCACAGCTATCCCTATATGCTCGATTTTCCTCATGTTTAAATTTGCTATATTTGCACTGAATCTTTTTGGGTAAACTGCTGTTTTCCCCATACTTCAACTTAAGACAAAGTAATAAATAAAGATATGATAATCGTTTCTGACAAAGCCAAAGAGCGCATCCTGGAGCTCAAAAAAGAGGAAGGACGCGCAGAAAATGAAAATATCCGCGTTTCGGTGAAAGGTGGGGGCTGCTCAGGTCTCATGTACGACTTGGGCTTTGATGGCACCCAGGTGGAGACTGACCACGTATTTGAAGATAAAGGAGTGAAAATTCTTGTGGATAGAAAAAGCTTACTTTATCTGGCTGGAACTACGCTGGAATTTACGGATGGATTAAATGGAAAAGGCTTCCAGTTCGTCAATCCAAACGCCAGCAGAACATGTGGATGCGGCGAAAGCTTCTCAGTATAGATCCATATAAACTCTTTTCCAAATCCTATATAGAAAAGGCGCTAACTATTTTAGTGCCTTTCTTTTTTAGTGCCTTTCTTTTTTGAAAGTTTCTGTTAGAAACTACGGCTATACGCTGAAATAGGCATTGAGTACCACTTATTGTACTTGACAACCCTCTAATCCATCCATACTTGGCCTCTGCACGGTAGAGAATCCAAGTTCATGTAGTTTTTATTATTTCGTTAACCTGTTATGAACGTTAAATGAGGAATATAGTCCGTAAAGAAAAATCAAAGCAACTTAAGCACTTCATCCAGCAGCAATATGCTTTTGATCATTTTTCACTCTTGGTGGTGAGCTAAAAACACACCTCTCCACTTGTATAATTAAAAACAGGTTAATTATAACAAAAAGATGCAGAAAGTTGATATCTATAACATTTCTTTCGAACTAAACGTATAAATTTGATTAGGTTATTCATAGATAGTCAACTATTTTCCATAAACTTAAATCAACTTAAATGAAGAAAAGTTTACTAAGTCTACTGGCTCTTTTCATGCTCTTCAGCATAGAGTCATTAGCTCAAAATCGAACTATTTCTGGTGTGATTATTTCCGGAGAGGACAATCTTCCTTTGCCGGGAGTTAACATCAGAGTGAAGGGCACCACTACGGGCACTATCACGGACTTAGATGGAAAATACTCCATCGAAGCGGCCTCAGGAGAGACATTGGTCTTTTCATTTGTAGGATTCACTACCCAAGAGATTCTCATCGAAAATCAAAGTACCATAGACTTGACTATGGGAGAAGACGCCAAGGTATTGGGAGAAGTTGTAATCGTAGGTTATGGCACTGTGGAAAAGCGGGAATTAACAGGTTCTGTGGGACAGATAAATGCCGAGGCGATTCGTGATGTGCCGGCTTTAGGAGTAGACCAAGCCCTCCAGGGAAGGATTGCCGGCGTTCAAATCACGCAAAATTCAGGGACTCCGGGCGCAGGTATTTCCATGCGTATCAGAGGGTCTTCGTCCATATCGGCATCTAACCAGCCTTTATTTGTCATTGACGGAGTTCCTATGACCACCGGAGATCCATCGCAGCTAGGTTTTGGAGGCCAAACCACCAACGCTCTTGCAGATCTTAACCCAAGCGATATTGAATCAATGGAGGTGTTAAAAGATGCTGCTGCAGCCGCTATTTATGGCTCAAGAGCCGCTAATGGGGTTGTGTTAATTACAACTAAGAGAGGGGCTGATCAAAAAACCCAAATTAACCTTAATGTATACGGAGGAACTCAGCAACTCTGGAAAAAACCTGATTTCTTGGATAGAAGAGGTTACCTGGATCTCATGAATGACGCAATAGGGGACTTTGTAGCTGCTGATTTCGAAATTGACAGAGCAGATGTGAGTGACACTGATTTACTGGATTGGTTCTATGGTGGTATTCCTTACGAAGAAACTGTAAATACTGACTGGGTAGATCAGGTGACCAGAAGCGCTCCCATACAAAACTATGAACTCAGTGTAAGCGGCGGAAATGAAAAGACTAAATACTACTTATCAGGAAACTACTTTGATCAACAAGGAACTGTAATCAATTCAAGGTACAGCAGAATTTCTACCCGTTTCAATTTAGATCATAAAGTAAGCGATCGCTTTGATATTTCATTTAATTCGGGAATCAGTAGAGCTATTCAGAATAGAATAGTATCTGACAATACCCTGAATGGTCCTTTTGCAAACTCGTTGGCAGCCTCACCTTTGTGGCCTGTTTATGAAGAAGACGGAAGCTATACACGCCCTCAGTTTTTCTATTCCAATCCGGTAGCTGAAGGAACTGAAAATGATAATGACAACCAATCCATTCGGATTTTTACCAATGTTCTTGGCAAATACCGAATTCTTGAAGGACTTAATGTAAATGTGCGTGGTGGAGCAGATATCCTGAATTTTCAGGAAAGAAGGTACACCGCAAATAATTATCCTGGCAGTTCCTCTGCTGCAGAAGGTGGATCTGGTTCATTTGGCACATTCAACCCAATCAAATGGGTGGCCGAAGTGTTTGTTGATTACACGAATACATTCAATGAAACCCATAATCTAAGTATTGTAGCAGGCCACAACAGAGAAGAAAACCTTATCTCATCCTCTTTTGTCAGGGGCATTCAATTCCCGGGAGAGAGATTTAGATACATTGGGGCAGCTGCATTGGTAAACGAAGGCACCAATAATTATGTAGGGTGGGGTCTGGAATCCTATTTCGGTAGAGTTAATTATAACTACAATGAAAAGTACCTTATGAGTGCTTCATTCAGAGCAGACGCCTCATCCCGATTTGGCCCAAATAACAGGTGGGGTTATTTCCCTTCAATATCAGCAGGGTGGAGAATAAACGAAGAGAATTTCATGAAAGACGTAGATCTGTTCTCTGATCTAAAAATCCGCGGTTCATTTGGACTTACAGGAAATCAGGAAATCGGAAACTTCTCCTGGAGAGGACTAGTTGGGTCCGGAAATTATTTGGGCGCACCTACCATTGTCCCTGTTCAATTGGGAAATCCTGATCTGAAATGGGAAAACACTTCCCAAACTGACATCGGTATAGATCTTGGAATTTTCAACGGTCGAGTAACTCTAATAGCTGATTACTATTACAAAAAGACCACAGATTTGTTATTTGCCAGGCCTCTACCTACCCAGAATGGGTACCTCAATTACCAATCCAATATAGGATCTGTCGAAAACAAGGGGTGGGAATTCACCCTTTCAACTGTCAACGTGGACAAGCCAAATGGTCTCAGTTGGAGAACTGATCTAAACTTAACCTTCAACAAAAATAAAATACTTGAACTGTATAACGGCGAAGATGTATTCTACGGTTTTGGAGGCAATTCCATCGTATTGAGAGAAGGCCAACCGATCGGAACATTCTACGGGCTAATCTCCGATGGTGTATTTGCGACTCAAGCTGATGTCCCGGAATCTAGGCAAGAATTTGGAATTCAAGCCGGTGACATCAACTATAGAGATGTCAATAATGATGGAATTATCACTGATGATGATTATACAATTACCGGAAATGCCCAACCTAAGTTCTTTGGAGGCTTTACAAACACATTGACTTACAAAGGATTTGACTTACAGCTCTTCATGCAGTTTTCTTATGGAAATGAAATTTGGAATGCTGCAGGATCTTACCAGGAAGGGATGTTTGCAAACTACTTCGATGATAACAACAAAGCTACTGTGGAAGGAAGGTGGAGATCAGAAGCTAACCCAGGCAATGGATCAATTCCAAGAGCTTCGGTAGACGTATCAGCCAATAGAAATAACCAGTCCAATTCCAGTAGATTTATTGAGGATGGCTCTTACCTACGTGTAAAAAACCTAGTTCTGGGATACAAGCTTCCCCAACCTTTGATCGAGCGATTGAATTTGAGAAGTGTAAGGCTATATGCTCAGGCTCAAAACCTATTTACATTTACAGACTACTCCGGATTTGACCCGGAAGTGAATTTTGATGGAACCTCTAATACAACCATTGGAGTTGACTTCTACACATTTCCGCAACCAAGAACCTATACTTTCGGCGCAAACATTGGATTTTAATCGTCATGAATAGAAAAAACATATATCAATATATCGTATTGGCACTCTTTGCTGTTTCCTGTGACACACTGGATCAAGAGCCTGTCAATCAAATCGAAGTGGATGGTGCTATCACCACCAATGCAGGCATACAGCTTGCCCTTAAAGGGATGTATGACGGTATGCAAAGCGAGGATTATTATGGATTCAGGTACTTGTTATATCAAGACACATATACTGACAATCTTGCACATTCAGGGACATTTACTACTGACCAAGAAGTAAGTTCTAGAAGAATAAATCCTTCTAACCTACAACTTAGAACTACGTGGAGGAGAATGTATGAGGTAATCCGAAATGCGAATTTCGTGCTTTACTCAATTCCTTCTGTAGATAATATCACGGCGGAAGAAGCTACTGCAATAGAAGCGGAAGCGCGTTTCCTTCGGGCTTTTGTACATTTTGATCTGTTAAGAGTCTTCGGAGGCGTACCGATTATCACAGACTTTATAGAAAATACAGCTTCTCTAGATCTATCTGCCCGGGCTTCGGAAGAAGAAGTCTATAACTTTCTCATAAGTGAATTGACTTTTGCCGAAGCCAATATGGGAGACACGCCCGACAGGCCTTTTAGAGCTGGTTCTTTGGCTGCCACTGCATTGCTTGCCCGTATACATTTACAGGCAGGGAATTTTGCCGAAGCGGCAACCAAAGCTTCCGAAGTTATCGAATCGGGGAATTACACCCTTCAAACTTCATACTCGGACCTATTCTCCATAAAGGGAAACAATGAGATGATACTGGAGCTTAATTTCACGAATGTCGATGGTGATCAAAGTCTACTTGCCATTGCCTCTGACCCATCTACAGGTGGTCAGAAATTTTATCTAAGACCTCCTTTTTTCACTGAATTTCAGGCTTCAGCGGATCAGGGGGATGTGAGATTTGATGCATCTGTTTTGGATGACGGCACAAGATTGAGGGCTGTTAAATATTACAGATCTTCCACTAATGATGACAATGTCCCCCTTCTAAGATTAGCTGAAATGTATCTGGTCCGTTCGGAAGCAAATGCAAGGGCAGCAGGAACAGGAGCATTATCAAACCTTAGTATCCTTGACGACATCAATGTAATCAGAGCAAGAGCCGGATTGGAAGAATTAACAACCACAGACCTTCCTACTGTACAGAGTGCCTTGGATGAAATACTGGTTCAAAGAAGATTTGAATTCGCTTTCGAAGGACATCGTTACTCCGATCTACAGAGATATGGGCTAGTCTCAGAACTTTTTCCAGCCAACGAGCAATTCCGTGTTCTATGGCCAATCCCTCTTCAGGAAATCGAAGTCAACAATAACCTGGTCCAAAATCCAGGATACTAGAAATTCTCATTAATTTAATATGTCTTAGAAAAGGTTGCTTTCGCAGATGAAGGCAGCCTTTTCTTTTAAATAACCATCATTTTAGGAGAGTAATTTAATTTCGATGGCTCCATTTCTTACCTTTGCAGCCATTATATAAACCCCAACTATGGAAGAGCAAATCAAAAAAATCCAACTCAATGACTTGCACGTTGCCCTTGGCGGCAAAATGGTGCCTTTTGCAGGATATAATATGCCTGTACGCTACAGTTCAGACAATGAAGAGCACCTTTGTGTAAGGACTGGCGTTGGCGTTTTTGATGTGTCCCATATGGGTGAATTCATGGTGGAAGGTCCAGAAGCGCTGAATCTGATCCAAAAAGTAACCTCAAACGATGCCTCCAAAATCGTCAATGGTCAGGCACAATATTCTTGCTTTCCCAATGAAACCGGTGGAATTGTGGACGATCTGATCGTTTACAAGTTTGATGACCAGAAATACATGCTCGTGGTAAATGCTTCCAATATTGACAAAGATTGGGCTTGGGTAAACAACCTCAATACGATGGGCGCTAAGCTCACTAACATCTCGGACGGAATTTCACTTTTTGCCATCCAAGGCCCAAAGGCTATCGAAGCTGTCCAGAGGTTGACTCCAGTGAATCTTTCTGATGTGAAATTCTATCATTTCACCGTAGGGGAATTTGCCGGAGTCCAGGATGTGATTATTTCTGGAACCGGCTATACGGGAGCTGGTGGATTTGAAATCTATGTAAAAAATGAAGATGCTGAAAAAGTTTGGAATGCTATTTTCGAAGCAGGAAAAGCCTTTGACATCAAGCCTATCGGTCTGGGAGCAAGAGATACACTCCGGATGGAAATGGGCTATTGTCTCTACGGAAACGACATCACGGATACCACTTCCCCGCTGGAGGCAGGATTGGGATGGATTACCAAATTCACCAAAGATTTCACCAATTCCGAAGCGCTAAAAGCCCAAAAAGAGGCTGGCGTTTCCAAGAAATTGGTTGGCTTTATCATGCAGGAAAGGGGTATTCCAAGAGGACATTATAAAATTGTTGATGCAGAAAGCAATGAAATCGGTGAAGTAACTTCAGGCACTCAATCTCCAAGCATGGGAGTAGGAATCGGCTTGGGATATGTGAAAACCGAATTCAGTAAAGCCGGAACTGACATTTTCATCCAAGTACGGAACAAGAACCTTAAAGCTAAAGTGGAAAAGCTTCCACTGTTAAAAAAATAAATGCAACAAGTAGAAATCTGCTTCAGTCCTGAACTGATTCACTTGCACGATCTGCAGGGAAAAATTGTGGTGGTGGTCGATATATTTCGTGCCACCTCTACCATGGTAGCTGCTCTGGCCAATGGAATCTCTGAAATAAAAACTTGTGCTGATCTAGAGGAATGCCGTGCTATGGCAGTCAGCGATTACCTGATTGCCGGTGAGAGAAATGGAATCACTGCTGATGGATTCCAGCTAGGAAATTCTCCTCTCTCCTATCTTAGCGGGGAATTTCAAGGGAAAAAACTTGCAATGACCACGACGAATGGAACGCTGGCGATTTCTAAATCAATTGGAGCTGATGAAATTCTAATCGGTGCTTTTCCCAATCTTCAAGCAACTGTCCGTTACATCCAATCCCGACATAAGGATGTCTTGATCCACTGTGCGGGATGGAAAGGAAAATTCAATCTGGAAGATTCCCTTTATGCAGGAGCACTGGCAAAAGCGCTGGAAGTTACCCATGCGGCAGAGGATGACGGAGCCATAGCAATGAAATCTCTCTATGAAAAGGAGGGGCACGACCTGAAGGGGTTTCTATCCCAAGCATCACATGCCAAGCGTCTTCAAAATCATAACATCGATTCAGATATAGATTTTTGCCTGACCTTAGATCTATTTTCATTGGTAGGAAAGGTGGAAAATGAAACATTAATTGCGGTGGGCAATTGGTAATTTCATACTCTTACTTAAAATCCACGCTACAAAACCCGATATGATTTCTATCGGGTTTTGTTTTTAATAGGACTATTTTCCCCCATTTAGGATCAGATAATCTCATTCTAAAATTGTTTAAAACCCTATTTATATTTTGGCGTTTATCGATTAGTCCAAACCACTGACTAACCCACTTTTACTTATGAAAAACGGAACAATGATGCAATTTTTCCATTGGTATACCCCAGAAGATATGCTTTGGAAAGAAGTGAAAGAAAAGGCAGAGTACCTGGGATATCTCGGGGTCACAAGTGTATGGCTTCCTCCTGCTTCCAAAGGAATGCTCGGAGGAAGGAGTGTAGGATATGACACCTACGATTTATTCGATTTAGGAGAATTTGATCAAAAGGGAAGCGTAAGGACCAAATATGGCACAAAGGATGAATTCATAGAAGCAACCCAGGCACTGCATGATCGAGGTGTACAGGTGATTGTTGATTTTGTTTTTAATCACAAAGCCGGTGGAGACGAGGTAGAACTGGTGCAAGCCATACGTGTCAACGAGGAAAACCGCCTCGAAAACAATTCTCAACCGTTTGAAATAGAAGCTTTTACTCGCTTCACTTTTCCAGGAAGAAATGGTATCTATTCGGAGTTCATCTGGGATAAGCACTGCTTCACTGGTGTGGACTATGATCATCGCACTCAGGAGCACGGTATTTTTAATCTGTTGAGCGAGTATGGGAACGATTGGGAGCATATGATTGACGATGAAAAAGGGAATTATGACTTTCTGGTGTTCTGCGATATTGAATTCAGAAATCCTGCTGTCCGTGATGAACTCCTCAACTATGCTACCTGGCTTCATGGGTTGACATACTATGATGGGATACGGTTGGATGCTGTCAAACATATTCCCCCACAGTATTTCAAGGAATTCCTGTATTTCCTTCGGGAGAAAATTGGCAAAGACATATTTGCTGTAGGCGAATATTGGGCACCCGGGCATCTGGAATTACTTACCAGATATATTGAAGCGACCGAAGGAGCCATGAGTTTATACGATTCTGTCTTGCAGCATAATTTCCACATTGCTTCCAACTCGGGAGGTGACTATGATCTGCGTAGGATTTTTGATAAAACATTGGTTTCCCACTCACCTGAACTAGCGGTTACCTTGGTAGATAATCACGATACGCAACCCTTGCAAGCCTTGGAAGCTCCCGTGGAATTTTGGTTTAAACCTCTGGCATATGCACTGATTTTACTGCGCAAAGATGGTTATCCCTGCGTTTTTTATCCCGATCTGTTTGGAGCGAGCTATTGGGACAAAGGCAATGATGGCCAGGATCACGAGATCTTTATCAATAGAGTGGCTGAGTTGGAAAATATGCTTTATGCCCGGAAGGATTTTGCTTTTGGTACCCAGCGGGATTACTTCCACTCTGCAAATGCGATCGGCTGGATCAGAGAAGGGGATGAAGAGCATAGCGGTTGCGCCGTAGTCATGTCGAATAGCGACGGAGTTACCATTTCTATGGAAATTGGATCACGCTATGCCGGAAAGAAGTTCAGAGATATGCTGGGAAAAGTCCCAGATGAAGTCTGGGTAAATGAATCCGGCTGGGCCGACTTTCATTGCACTCCAGGTTCCGTTTCCGTCTGGACTGAAGCGGATTGATTTGATTTCAACAAGCTGGCAATACCTGCCGGCTTTTTTCTTTTTCTTCCTACTGATCAAAAGTTCCTGGAATTCATCTTTTAACTACAACGCAAATGGTATAGATTAAGACCATGAAACCAACCTGGAAATTTGAAAACAATTTTTTGAGATCTCTCCTTCTTATGGTAGCACTGGGGCCTATCTATTTGCCCAGCTATGGCCAATCCTCCAAACCGAACGTCCTACTTATAGCCGTAGACGATCTAAGAGCTGAACTTGGGCATTTTGGAAATACTGCGATCATCACTCCAAATCTTGATAAACTGGCATCTGAGGGAGTAAGTTTCACAAATCACTTTGTGCAAGTTCCGACATGTGGCGCTTCACGTGCTGCTTTTCTCACAGGAAAAAGACCTAGAAGAACCGCTGAATTGGGAAATAATATCATGGCCGATGAATTCCGGAAAAAGCCGGAAGCTGAAATACCTGAGACATTTATCCATCATTTACGAAGGAACGGCTATCATACCGTGGGAATTGGAAAGATTTCGCATTCCGCTGACGGTTATGTTTATGGATATGAGGAAGAGGTCTCTGACCAAAAAGAATTGCCTTATAGCTGGGATGAATTACTTTTTGATAATGGAAAATGGGGGACTGGATGGAATGCTTTTTTTGGATATGCTGACGGTGGAAATCGCCAAAGTATGAAAAAACAGGTAAAACCCTATGAGGCCGGGCAGGTAGATGATTTAGGTTATCCTGATGGACTTACTACACAGTTAGCGATCAAAAAACTCAGAGAGCTGAAAAAGCAATCTCAGCCGTTTTTTCTGGGAATAGGTTTGTTCAAACCTCACTTACCCTTCACAGCCCCGCAGAAATACTGGGATCTATATAATGAAGATGAGATCCCACTGCCAGCTAATCCAGAAAAACCTAAACATGTCTCAAACAGCAGCTTGATAGAAAGCGGCGAGTTCAATCAATATGCTCTTGGGGAGGAAAAAGCAGGGTTGGACCGGCGGCTTTCTGAGGCTTATGCCAAGAAAATCAAACATGCTTACTACGCCGCGGCCAGTTATTCAGATGCGCAGATCGGATTGCTCTTAGCAGAGCTTGAAGCGCTGAAACTTGATCAAAACACTATTGTAATCGTATGGGGGGATCACGGCTGGCACTTAGGTGAGCAACAGATTTGGGGCAAGCATACACTTTATGATAATGCACTTAACAGCGTATTGATTTTTAAAGTACCTGGTAAGAATATTTCCAAAATCGAGGATACAATCGTAGAATCAGTGGACATCTATCCTACCTTGATGGAATTGCTCGGAATAGAAAGCCCTGTCGGTTTAGATGGAGAGAGCTTTGTGAATGTACTAAATGGTGTAAAAGGAGCAAATGAGCAAGTTGCTTATTCATACTATAACAGCGGGATTACCCTGCGGACTGAGCGATACCGATTGACCAAGTATTTTCGTGAGGCGGAGCCAGTCATAGAACTTTATGACCATCAGAGGGATCCGTTAGAATCAGTAAATATCGCAGTGGAATACCCAGGTATTGTAGCCGAACTGTTACCGCTGTTGGAAAAAGGAAACAGTGGATTATACGACCGAAAGTAATTCATTTGAACGTAACTCATTTTCTATTTGAGTTTCTCATTGCTCTTGTGTCTGTCGATGTCTCTGATATTCTTTTTCTCAAAGTTCTTTTTCATCGCTTCGGTAAGGTCTACACCGGTTTGATTCGCAAGGCAGATCAGCACCCAGAGTACATCTGCCATTTCATCGCCTAGATCCTTCCCTCTATCAGACTCCTTGAAGGACTGCTCGCCATAGGTTCTGGACATAATCCTCGCCAGTTCCCCTACCTCTTCCATCAAAATGGTCATATTGGTAAGTTCATTGAAATAGCGTACACCAATCGTATTGATCCAATGGTCTACCTGCTTTTGTGCTTCGGAGAGTGTGATTTCGTTTGTCATAGTAGCTGATTGCGTTTGTCAAAATTAACAATATATAGGAATGCATTTTCCCAAACTGGCATTCAATGGGTTCGGTTATTGCAGCGTGGAAGTTTTTGTGAAACCGGTGCATTATCCTTTTAAAAAAGTAGGCAAACCTAATGAGTCAGTATTTTGAGGCAATCCGTACCTCCATTCTTTATTTTCCCCTAATCGCTGTACTGAGTTTTGTACCATATGCCTATTTTCAATACAGAAAAGTCGGCTACGTCCAATTCAACAGAAGTTTGGTGTTTTACATTTTTGCGTTTTATGCGATGACGGCATTTTTCCTGACCATTTTGCCTTTACCCGAAATTACTGAAGATTTCTGCGCAAGGAGAGCCGGAAAAGTAATTCCAAGTTTTTTCCCCTTTCGATTTGTAAAAGATACTTTCCGGGAGGTTCAGGGCAATATTTCATTATTCAGTATTGTAAAAAGCAACGCCTTTATGGTGACGGCTTTTAATGTGTTATTACTGATGCCACTTGGATTTTTTCTAAGGTATTTATTTCAAATCAGGTACGTGGCCATAGCAACATTCATAGGCTTACTATCTTCTCTCTTTTTTGAGGTTACTCAACTCACGGCACTTTACGGGTTGTATCCCTGCCGCTATAGACATTTTGAAGTGGATGATTTAATCACAAATACATTTGGGTGCTTTATTGGATTTGTCATTGCCAGGTACTCTGATCTTCTGCCCAATGTATCGAGAAAGCCTCTTTTAAACCAGAGTGATGTCACGCTAACACAGCGCTTTCTGGCAATTTTCGTGGATTCATTGCTGGTTATTCTATTTACTTCCTATATCATTGAAGGTATTTCTACCAATATCTGGCTGTTGTCTCTGATGAAAGTTGGTCTTATTTTCTTCTATTTTATTCTGGTCAGTAAGCTCACGAATGGGCAGACATTTGGCAAAAAATTACTTGGAATACGGATTATCAGGATGGATGGGCTTAGACTGACCTATAGGGATCTTATTGCGCGGTATGGTATATTTTTGATTCTCCCCTTTTTGGTGGGTGAAATCTCAAGGTTTTTAATAGACACCCGTTTTGACGATAAACTGTATTTATTCCTGTATCTGCTTTTTTTGGCCATATGGTTTTTTGGTACAGTCATGGTCACCTTCATCCGAAAAGACCATCGGGGATGGTTGGATAGATTTGCCCATACTACACAGGTTCTTGTAAATCGCAATAACGCCGGGTACTAAGGCTTTTTGGAAATTCTTGACTTAGAATCATAGTATTCTTGAAAATTTTCTATTATGTATCAAAATGATGGTTTAAATTGAAGCCTGTGATTTTGTAACTCTTACTTTCACCTGAAACCAAAAACCACCGCTTACGCCATGAGAAATTTTATTGCGCTACTTTCCATCCTCTTAGTTTCCATTTCTTGCGTCACAAAGGAAGATTCCAAGCCACTTCCTCGCGTCGCCATTGCAGGCCTAGCCATTGAGTCTAGTACGTTTTCCCCTGCTACCAGCGATGTCGCTGCTTTCCGTACCAGAGAAGGATCAGATATTTTTAATTATTACCCATTTCTGGATTCGGCTTCTGCAGATAGAGCAAGAGCGGAATGGTTTCCTACGTTGAGAGGACATGCCATCCCTGGTGGAATTGTGACCCGGGAAGCCTATGAAGAATTGGTTGGCAAAACCTTGGACATGCTGAAAGAAAATCTGCCTTATGACGGCCTTTTCTTCGATATCCATGGTGCAATGAGCGTAGTAGGTCTTGATGACCCAGAAGGCGATTTTATCATCCGGGTGAGGGAGATTGTTGGGCCAGAAACTTTGATTTCTACCTCTATGGATTTGCACGGAAATGTATCCCGGCGATTGGCAGAAAATACAGATCTTATTACATGCTATAGAATGGCACCACATGAAGATGCTTTGGAATCAAAGCAAAGGGCGGTGGAAAACATGTTGGATCGATTGGAAAGCGGCAAAGGCAAACCTGCCTACAAAGCGTGGATTCCTGTTCCGATTTTACTTCCTGGTGAAAAGACAAGTACTAGAATCGACCCAGGTAAAAGTCTCTACGCGAAAGTAGATCCGATAACCAAAAAAGAAGGTGTGATCGATGCCGCAATATGGATTGGATATGCCTGGGCAGATGAGCCAAGGAATCACGCAGTAGTCATGGTCACCGGAGATGATCAAAAGGCAGTAACTGAGTCAGCAGAAGAGCTGGCCAAGAGTTTTTGGGACGTTCGGAATGAATTTGAATTCGTGGCTCCTGTAGCAACTTTGGACGAAAGCTTAGATAGGGCAATTGCTTCAGACAAAAAGCCCTTTATGATTTCAGATATGGGCGATAATCCCACTGCCGGGGGAGCCGGTGATGTAACCTGGACGTTGACTGAAATACTGAGCAGACCTGAGTTCCAATCTGAAAATGGTCCTACCTTGATTTATGCTTCTATTCCAGGTCCTGAATTTGTTGAGAAAGCAATTGCAGCTGGTGTAGGCGGGAAAGTTGAAGGAACAGCAGGAGCAGCAATTGACAACAGGTTTGCACCACCTGTTTTGCTTAAGGGAACTGTTGAGGCGATCAAAGAAGGCGATGGAGCTGCCGAAGTGGAAGTCGTAGTGAAAGTAGGCTCCGTCCATGTAATCGTGACCAAAAAGCGCAAACCCTATCATAACGAAAGCGACTTTACAAACCTTGGCCTTAAACCAAGAGAAGCTGATATCGTTGTGGTGAAAATCGGTTACCTCGTTCCTGAATTATATGATATGCGAGCCGATTGGGTAATGGCTATGACACCGGGAGGCGTGGATCAGGACTTGGAGCGGTTGGGTTACAAGCGAATCAATCGTCCTATGTTCCCGTTGGATAAGGACATGCCTGATCCAGATTTGAGTGCTCAGTTGGTTCCAGCTGCCGATAAGCTAGATTGATATGACAGAAAATCCTGGGTATTGTTTCTACTATCTAACTATTTTATATTATGATGAACTCCAAACCATCCTCCGTAGAAGAATATCTGAGCTGGTGCTCTCCTGAAGTAAGAGAAAAGCTGGAGCTAATGCGTGCGACAATTCAGAAAGCTATTCCAAAAGCCGAAGAAGTCATCAGCTACAGTATGCCAGCTTACAAAACTACTGAGGTGTTGGTATACTTCGCAGCTGCAAAAAAACATATCGGCTTCTATCCTACCAATAGTGGTGTGAGTGAATTCAAAAAAGAGTTAGAACCTTATGTTACTTCTAAAGGCGCAATACAATTCCCCTTGGACAGACCTTTGCCCTTAGATTTGATCGCTGCCATCAGTCAATTTAGATTTCTTGAAGCTGAGGATCGGGCAAAGCTCAAAAAGAAGAAAGCTTAACCCAGCACTTTTTGACAAGACTTCAAAAAGTTGTCAATTTCCTCCTTTCTATTATAGAGGTGAGTAGAGATCCTGATCGCATCCAGTTTACTCTCAGGAACCTGGCGGATTCTGAATCCTTCTTTGCTTATCAACCCGGCCACTTCCTGATAGTCTCTGCCTTTTGGTTTGAAAGTCACCATACTTATTCGGGATTCCGACTCTGGTGAACTCAGGATAACCAACATGGATTTCATCTCTGAAAGTCCATCATATAGGTATTGATTCAGCCCGCGTATTCTGGTCTCAATTTTTTCTCTTCCAATTTCAGTGTGAAAATCTGTTGCAGCCACCGCTCCCTTCATCATTGGCAGACTTTGGCTTCCATAATCAAAGCGGTGTGCTGTTGGCACATAGCCTTTAAATTCGGGTGGATTCTGATACATATTCCATCCCAGATCCGAATAAGCCCCTATTTGATAGGCTTGAACCTGCTCCAAAATCCCTTCTCTGACATATAGAAAACCTGTTCCATTTGGTCCCAAAACCCATTTATGGTAGCTACTTGCATACAGGTCACAGCCCAAATCATGCAGATCAAGGTCGAATGTTCCAGCTCCATGCGCTCCGTCGATAGCTGTAAATATCCCTTTACTTCTCGCAAAAGCTGAAATTTCCTTGATCGGAAAAACCAGTCCCGTCGTGCAGGTGACATGAGGAATGGCGATGACTTTGGTTTTCGCAGTGACCAGGCTTTTGATCAGCTCAAGATTTTCTTCCTGAGTTGTTTTTGGCTCAAAAGGCTTCAGGACAATCCCATGCAATTTCGCACGGTTCAGCCAAGGCAGTGCATTTCCCACATGCTCATGAAGCGTGATGATCACCTCATCACCAGATTTCAGTGGAAGCCCCCAACACATGATGTTTATCCCTTCTGTGGTATTGTGCGTCAGCGAAATTTCGGAAGTTTTGATTCCCACAAATGCAGCTAATTTTTCACGCTCAGGCTCAATATGCCCATATTCTCCTGAAGAATTTGTCTCAACAAAACAGGTCTGTAAAGCGTCCAAAACCACTTGCGGTGATGGCCCAAAAGTCCCGTTATTCAGATAAACCCTATTTTCTTTGAGCGGAAACTGCTTGCGAACCTCATCCCAATACCCCTCTCCCTGAAGAGAATGGCTGATGGATTTTGGTGTAGTTCGAGTTGGAGAATTAAAAGAAACGAGGCTTGGAATTGCTAAACCAGCACTTATTTTTTGGATAAATGATCTTCTGCTTTTCATCTGTTTATAATTGTCTTTTTAAGGTCATATGGAATCTCGCATGCATTATAATCATCCCAGTGTGTGCCTTTGGAGTCATGCTCGATTTCATAAGGTTAGTGGCTATCTTATGAATTAGGCAATGATTACGAAATAATCAAAGGGAATACTACCAGTGAGCAGAAATATAGGTTGATCGGAATAAGACTAAAGCACATAAGCAGCTCTACTCCAAAAGAGTAAAGGCCTCTTATCCAAAGTCCCAATCTCCAGCCTAAAGTTTTGTGCTGAATGAATGATCTCCGAGTCTATCAATTCAATCCCCGATTGATTACTCCGCTTTTTTGGAAAAATCCCTTGCTTCGAAAATCAATCCAGGCTGATTCAAAAACCGAAGCTGGCTATAGAAATCCCTGGTTAAATTTAATTCCCTGGACTCTTTACTCCTTGGAGCAACTATAGCATTGTTATAGACAAAAACACAATACCATCTTATCTTACTTGGCCTTACCAAGGATTCTTTTCATCATTTTGCGTATACCCGCTATGGCTATTCTTAGCCAGGACTCCATAAATTGCTAGGAATAGTATAAAAACCTTATTTCTATGCCACTCAAAACGTGTCAAAACGGTCATCAGTTTTTTAAATCCAGTGATTGTCCTACTTGCCCTACATGTGAAAAGGAGAGAAAACCTAAAGAAGGGTTTATGCCCAAGCTTTCCGCACCTGCAGGTAGAGCCCTCGAGTCTATGCAAATTGACAGCCTGGAAAAACTTGCATGCTTCACTGAAAAAGAAATTCTCGCTCTTCATGGCATGGGAAAAAGCTCAATACCTAAGCTAAAAGAGGCAATGGCGGAAAAGGGATTGGTTTTCAAATCCCCCCAATAAATTGCATCTTAAAGCCCTCGTTGCAATTCATCCTTATTAGTCCCAAATGATCAATTACATCCTAATTCTATTTCTTGCTTTCAGTTCATTTTCTGCCAATCAGGAAAAGACAGGTGTCGCCAAAACAGACCTTTTCTCAAAAGAACGGACAAGAGTTATCCGCCTGGCAGAAAAATTCAAAAGTCTAAAACCAATCACCGTAACTGCCGAAAGCAGCCCCAGAAGTGCAGGTGGAATCCATGATTTCTATTCCGAGGGAGATTATTGGTGGCCTGATCCGGAAAATCCTGATGGCCCATACATACAGAGAGATGGTCTGACCAACCCGGATAATTTCACCGCGCATCGTGAAGCTATGATCCGCTTTAGCCAGATTTCAGGAGCATTGGCTTCGGCTTATTTGGTGACCAAAGAGGATGACTATGTCACCGCTTTGGCTCCACATCTGAGCGCATGGTTTTTAAACGAGCAAACCAAGATGCATCCAAATCTGCTCTACGCCCAAGCCATCAAAGGAAAAGTAACCGGACGCGGCATTGGCATCATCGACACCATTCAACTGATGGAGGTTGCCAAAGCGATTGAGGCAGTGCAGGATTCCGGGATAATTCCAGCTTCTGAAATCCAGCAGATGAAAGACTGGTTTGCAACCTACCTGGACTGGATTACCACGCATCCCTATGGGATAGATGAGCGGGATCATGGCAATAATCACAGTGTGTGCTGGGCAATGCAGGCGTCAGTTTTTGCGAAGTTCGTCGGTAACCAGGAAGTGCTTGACTATTGTAAGGAAATGTATAAAACAGTTCTTCTGCCCGATCAAATGGCGGAAGACGGTAGCTTCCCGCTAGAGTTGAAGCGAACCAAACCTTATGGTTATTCTCTCTTTACCCTCGATGCAATGGCTACGCTTTGTCAGGTCTATGCAGGCAGTGCAGAGAACTTGTTTACCTACCAAACTCCCGATGGAAAGTCCCTGGCCAGAGGAATTTCATTTCTTTATCCTTACGTAGCAGATAAAGACACTTGGCCATACCAAAAAGATGTGATGTTTTGGGACAACTGGCCCGTGCGACATTCCTTTTTGCTTTTTGGAGGACTTGCGTACAATCAAAGCAGCTACTTGGAGCTATGGAATTCACTCAATGCTGATTTCGACACACCTGAAGTCATCCGAAATATGCCTGTAAGATTTCCTATGCTTTGGCTTTCAGATATAGATAAAATACAAGTTGGTCAATCCGTAAATCCTGATTTTACCACAAAATTACTAGCTTCTGGAGAAATTCGGTATAGTGACTTTGGTGCCAAAGGCGATGGCAGAACCGATGATATGGAAGCTATTGTAGCAGCTCATGAATTTGCCAATGAACATAGACTGCCTGTAAAAGCTGACAAGGGGGCCACTTACTACATCGGAGGAAAAGAACTCACAGCCGTCGTCCAGACTGATACTGATTTTGGAACTGCCTCATTCTTAATTGACGATAGAGAAGTACAAAATCACACTGCACCCGTTTTTTTGGTTAGCTCAAATCTTGATCCATATAAACTAGATGGAATAACCTCACTTAAGAAAAACCAAAAGAAAATCGATATAGAATTACAAGGACCTGCATTGATAACCGTCACTGATTCTAGCACAAAAAGATATATTCGCTTTGGGCCCAACCAGAACAGTGGCACTTCCCAAACAGATATTTTTCTGGTAGATAAACATGGAAATATTGATGAAAAAGCGCCTGTTATATGGGATTTTAGCCAAATAACGGATATTACTGCTCTTCCTATTGACGAAAAAACGCTAAACATCACAGGTGGAAACTTTACTACAATTGCCAACCATGAGAAATCAAAGTACACGTATTATAGCCGGAACATCTCCATTCAACGCTCCAATGTAATTGTAGATGGATTAGAGCACCGAATCAAAGGAGAAGGAGAACATGGCGCGCCTTATAACGGTTTTCTAAACATCAGCAACTGTACCGATATCACTGTGCAAAACACCCTCTTGACAGGACACAAAACCTACCAAACTATCGGTTCAGCAGGAAAGCCTGTTTCTATGGGTTCTTACGATATCATAGTGGGCCGCGCATTGAATGTTTCATTCATTAACTGCAGCCAAACAAATGACATCGATGACAGCACCTATTGGGGAATTATGGGTTCCAATTTCAGCAAAAACCTGCTTTTCGATCACTGTACCTTTTCCCGCTTCGATGCTCACATGGGTGTGGCAAATGCCACCATCCGCAACTCCACACTCGGTCATATGGGAATCAATGCCATTGGCACTGGGATATTTACTGTAGAGAATAGTAACATCCGCGGCAGAAGCCTGATCAACCTGCGTCCTGACTATGGCAGTACCTGGCAGGGAAAATTAATTATCCGCGACTGTACTTTCGTGCCTTCAGGAGGGAAGACAGCCAGTGTAACCCTGTTCAGCGGATCAAATTCTGGTCAACATGACTTTGGCTATACCTGCTATATGCCAGAACAAATCATCATCGAAAACCTACGAATCGACGACTCCAATCATCCTGAAAATTATCTCGGCCCAGCTATTTTTGGAAATTTCAATCCTCAATTGAAAGATGAGTCCTACAGAGAAAAGTTTCCATATATTATCACCCAAGAAGTACGACTAAAGAATGTAACCACTTCCAGCGGAAAGGAATTAAGGCTGAGCGAGAATGAGCTGATGTTTAAGGAAGTGAGGGTGGAAGTTAACTAGGTTTCCCACATCTAACAACGGAATCATTGCTATAGATTGAACAGTTTTAAAGCCCTGAATGTGCGCAATACTCTCTCTGCACACGCGATCTACCTCCTCACGATCCACCCTTAAACCCGTGGTCTGTGCCATCAACCATCAATTTAACTCCATCACCTTCTCCACAGCCTCAGGCACGTCCTCAGCATAATGGCTGACATAGATCAATGTAATGGCACTTCGCACACACATTTGCTGCACGGTATCTTTGAAAAGCCTCCGCTGAAATTCATCCATTCCCTGCGAAGCCTCATCCAGGATCAGGAGTTTGGGTTGCTTGATAACTGCCCGGGCAAGCAAAGTCCAGCGTTGGTTTTCTAGTGAAAGTCGGTTAATAGGGATGTTTGCTACCGACTCCAAGTGAAACAGCTTCATCCAGGATTTAGCTAAAGTTTCCTGTTCCTCGGTCACTTTTTTGAATAATCCCATGGTATCGAAAAACCCGGAAAGGATCACCTTTCTACAGGTTTGGTTCGCAGGAAAGAATCGGCTGAGTTCGGGCGCTACAAATCCTGTGGGCCTCTTTACGTCCCAAATACTCTCTCCTGTTCCCCGCTTACGCCCAAAAAGCCAAAAATTCTGCGAATAGGCCTGCGGATTTTCCCCGATCAGCAAACTGATCAAGGTTGATTTCCCAGAACCATTTGCTCCTTTGAGCAACCAGCGCTCTGCTGACCTTACTTCCCAATTGAAGTTCTTTAGAATCTGCTTATCACCGTACTTAATGTTAATGTTTTCCAGACGGATGACTTCGGTATTTTCTTCAGGATTTTTTGGCAAAAGCGAATCCAGCAACTCCCATTCATACGCAAGCTTTTGTTCACGCCTGGCGGTCAAATGAAAGTCTGCAGCCAACCAGGTTTCTTTAATGCCCCCATCTCCCAATTTGGCCACATGGGTGATCCCCTCCGGAATTTCATTTGCAGATGTAGTCAATAAGACATGCACTCCTTCGGAAATTATCGCTTTCAGGACGTTCCCAAATTCGGCTCTGCTTTTTACATCCAAACCAGTCATTGGCTGGTCCATGAGATAGATCTCCGGCTGTCGCATCAGTCCCAATCCCAGGGCTAAGCGACGGGTTTCCCCGTTGGAGAGCAACAGAACTGACTTATCCAGCAAATGCTCCAATTGTAGCAATGCTGATACTTTCTCCATGGTCCAAGGTCCGGCAACTTTCGCTTTTACCTCTTCCAAATATTCCCGCACCGTGGCAGTTTCCTCTGATTCTGAGGAGTTGAATCGCTGTTGGAAATAGAAGTTTTGCTGGTTCGATTTGTTTCGGATTTCGTAGCGTTGTGACACGTAGGCAATCAGATCTCGAAAGGAATTAATCTCGCCAGCCTCGGTCTTCCCTTGGGTATATTCTTTCGCAAAAGGACGGATAATTCCGCCTTTTGACACCACAGAATTGCCGCGAATAGTTTCTATAAATGCCGTAAGCTCTGCTCCTGAATTACCGATAATAGCCCATTGCTGTCCGGGCCTCCAAGTGAATTCCAGTGATTCGAAAGTTTGTCTTCCCTTAGTGAGAACTTGGGCAGATGTGATTTGTAGAAGTGATTGCAAAATAAGTAGATTCAAAGATTATAAAACTGGAAAATTTAAAAATTTACTCCCCTCACACCCGATTCTTACTATCAATTAAGATAGTCACAGGCCCATCATTCACTAGGGCAACCTTCATATCCGCACCGAATTCGCCTGTACCTATGGCTTTACTGACTTCAGCCTGCAAAGCACCGATCATTTTCTCATACAATGGAATTGCAATATCAGGTTTTGCGGCTTTGATGTAAGAAGGCCTATTTCCCTTTTTCGTACTGGCATGAAGTGTGAACTGGGAGATCAGTAAAATCTCACCGCTTATATCGAGGAGGCTTTTATTCATCACCTCATTTTCATCCGGAAAAATCCTCAGATTCACGATTTTCTTTGAGAGCCAAGAAATATCTTCATCTGTATCAGCATCCTCCACACCCAGCAAAATCATCAAACCGGTTCCGATTTCAGCCTTGATTTTTCCATCTATTTTTACAGATGCTTCAGAAACTCTTTGAATAACTGCAATCATTTGCTTAGGTCTTGCATTTCTCCGGAGGAGATAATTTCTACTGATTTTGATTTTTTGGCCAACGCAGTCTTTACTAGGGCTTTGGCCACTTGGTAATCGTAAATCGGCCGGATATTCTTGAAAATGTTCAGCCAGATCAAAGGCTTCATCAATACCTGCGCCGCACTTTCTGAAAACCTAAATTCATTGCGATTTCCCATCAAAAGTGAAGGTTTGAAGACCCCCAAATAGTAAAATCCTAGCTTCTTCAAATCACGCTCAACGTCTCCTTTTACTTTCATGTAAAAAAACTTAGAATTTTCATCAGCCGCACCAGAGGAAACATATAGAAACTTTGATGCTCCCAATTGCTTTGCCCATTCAGCAAAGAAAATCACCATATCGTGATCTATTGCATAAAATTTCTCCTTCGACCCTGCCTGCTTCATGGTACTGCCTAGCGCAGAAAAAGCATGGACTTCGGCTGTTTTCCCAGTCAAGTTCTCCACAAGTGAGTTGTATTCACCCCCAAGGCTTTGGGCTTTGACTTTGTCCTCCCAATTCCACTCCAATAACCTGCTCATATCTCCTTCTATTTGCACAAGCTTCTCCTGCTTCAGAGCGAGCCTTCTCCGCCCAACAGAAAGTACGAAGTCATACTCCGGGTTTTGCAGAAGCTGATGGAGGATTTGCATCCCCACCATGCCAGAGGTTCCTGAGAGTAGCGCGATTTTCATAGCGTTGAGGAGATGAGAGGCGTGAGTTCTTTCTCTAAAGATTGGTTTTTATCCCTTGCATACCAAAGATGTGTACCATCGGCAAATTCCTTTGGCGTAATATTTTGAGGATCGAGCTTATACGCTTTCAGACGGTTTTGAAGATATTCAGGTCTTGGCCCCCAGACGAAAAGCTCTTTTGCCAAATCCTCATCCAACCCTATCAAGATCGGAATGGATCTGGCTCCTTCGGTAAGATAAGCATCCATCAACGCTGGATTTTCATCCCGAAGCACAAATTTCAGTTTGATCAGCGGATTCAATTCTGCGAGTTTCGCGATGAAAGGTAAGCTTTGTGCAGCATCCCCACACCAAGCTTCTGTTAGTACCAGCCAAACTTGAGGAGAGGCAATGGAGGTAACAATTTTTTCCAATTCAGGCGAGATTTTTGCCGTTTTATCCCAGCGATTCATCCGCTGCACGTTCATTCGGGTATAGTTCAGGTAACTCTCTGAGTGATTTGTTCCTGTGGTCTTTTCTTCGGCCAAAAGCTCATAGATCATTTTCCGGTATTCTGAATAATTTTGCGCTGAAGCAATGAGTTCAGGAGTAATCAACTCGGTCTGTTGGTCTAGCATATTGTGTGATTTTGGGACTTAACAGAACCGATTAAATCTGAGTTCTTTCCCAATCTAAAAAAGTGTCGATCTCATCTTTTATTTTGGCATAAATAGCCAAAACAACACTTAGATCATCTGCAAAGCCAAAGAAACCCAAAAAGTCAGGAATAACATCAAGGGGTGAAACAAAATAAACCAAGGCTAACAGAACCAGACCAAGCGTACTGTTTGTAAGTTTGTGCGAGCCGTTAAAATGCGCTTTAACCATACGGATAAGCACGGAAACCGGCTCAATGAGCTTTTTTACCCGCGGGTTATCTCCAAATCTTATAAGCTTATTTCCCACTCCGGCGATCAGCTCAGTGACTTTTTCTTTTTGTTTTCCAAGCGCATCTACCTGCTTGCCAAACATGGCTTTTGCCCTTTCGATTGTTTCAGATGCTTTGGATTGAATCGTCATACTAGAAGTAAATTTGAACCTCAGATTTCACTTGTTTCAACGCATAGCCTATGGGATCGTTCTTTCTTTCTAGTGCTTGCGCAAAAATAGCCTTTGCCATATCCAAGCCTGTGGCCTCTTCATTGAGCATTTGTCGGCTTTGATTGATGATGGTCGTCACTTCTTCCACCGCCCGCTTTACCGCTTCCCAGGTTTCTTCGGAAAAATACACCTGCTGGGAAAAATTATGGTTGAATTCCTCCCGTACTTCGGCAAGCAACAGCGAATGCAATTCGCCTGAAGTCAATCCTCCGGGAT
Organism: Algoriphagus resistens; assembly: GCF_001442615.1. Taxonomy (GTDB): domain Bacteria; phylum Bacteroidota; class Bacteroidia; order Cytophagales; family Cyclobacteriaceae; genus Algoriphagus; species Algoriphagus resistens. Next base: position 293,701 of record NZ_LMXN01000004.1, read on the forward strand.
TAGATCTACGCACCAGATTATTTGGAGTGATCCGCTCCAGAAAAAGGCAGATACGCTCCGCTGCCTGCAATCGAATGGGGAGAATTGTTTGAGAATTTTGGGTTTTAAGTTCCACCAGAGTCTTTTCTCTTTCTTTTGAAAGAAAAGAAACTACCACGAGGTACATGCCATAAAGGACGATTCCTGCTGGCAAAAGAATTTTCAATAAATCGACTGCGTATTCCATTTTTGGGGATTAAACTCGAATTTGCACAAATTATCCCCGTTAGAAAACTTCGGAGAGTGTAAATTTGAATTCACGCGAACCAATTTCCTGCCAAAAACATTTCCCTCACATGATAATCCCGATCACGATCACAGAAAAGGCGGAAGCCGAGATCAAAAATATCATGGCAAATAAAAACATTCCCGCTGACTATCATCTACGTGTGGGAGTGAAAGGTGGTGGATGTGGAGGAATGTCCTATGCGTTGGGTTTTGACAAACCGAGGGCCGAAGATCAACAGTTTGAGATTTTGGGGATTCCTGTGCTTATAGAGAAGCGGCATTTTATGTTTCTGATGGGGATGCAGATTGATTTCTTTGAGGGAGACGAGGCCCGTGGATTTACTTTCATCAATCCAGAAATCCCCAAACGCCATGATCTATAAATTCGCAAGTTGTATTTTTCAATTTCAAAGGTTTCAGAGGTCTTCCCAGAAGTCTGGAATTTGACAGTGTTGTCCCGCTACTCGAGAAGCTGGACTTAGTTAGTTCGTAGAATTGTTTTCCCAAGACAGATCCTCCAATTTTTTTCATAAATTCACTTGGTCTAAATCTGCTGCTATGAAACCGGGCCTGACTGAGGCCAGGCTGGCATGACTCAAGAATCACACAAAGTGATGATTATTCAATGCGAGATTCCATCTGGACTTAAATGAACATTATAAACACATGGAAAAGTCACTCCTCTTCTTAACTCTATTTTTCATAAGTTTCATGGCATTTTCACAGGTCAAACAGCTCGAAAAGGACCAAGATCCCGGCAAAGGGAATGTCTCTGAACTGGAATGGCTCGAAGGCTTTTGGACAGGAGAAGGATTCGGTGGAGAATGCGAGGAAGTATGGATGCCCGAGGTGGATGGAAATATGATAGGAACTTTTCGCTTTTGGAGCGAAGGCAAACTCATTTTTTCAGAATTCATGAACATCGTACAAGAAGGAGAAACTTTTTCCCTGAAACTCAAACATTTCAACCCTGATCTTTCTCCATGGGAAGAAAAGGATGAGTGGACGACTTTTAGATTGGTGGAAGTCGCCCGGAACACCGTCTATTTTCACGGATTAACCATGAAGCGAGAAGGTGATGAAATCAAGCTTTGGCTTGCGCTGACTGAAGATGGAGTAAGAACAATTGAGGAATTGAGCTATGTGAAGAGAGAGTTCTAAATACCATTTCTTCATTGGTGTAAAGACAAAATACCATTTCTTCATTGGTGTAAAGACAAAAAATCCTGACCGTTAACTTATTTTGAAACAGTAGGGGCGAATAATCATTCACCCCTATGTTACCAATCTCTCAGGCCTATACTCAATACCGACATTTGGCTATGATATCGCCGATCCGCTCGCCGTTCCCTCATGGGGCACCATCAGCTTCAACTTACCGTCTTTATCTTCAGCCATCAGGATCATTCCTTCAGAATCTACACCCATCATTTTTCTTGGTGCCAAGTTGATCAACATGGTCACTTGCTTTCCAAGTAAAAACTCTGGCTCAAAATGCTCTGCCACTCCACTCAAAACAGTTCTTTGTCCCAACCCTGTATCAACTTTCAGCTTAAGCAACTTTTTGGATTTGGGCATTTTCTCCGCTTCTAAAATCGTCACAACACGCATATCCAACTTTGCAAAATCATCGTAAGTTATGATATCTTTCATCACCGGCACAGTAGCATTCGCCACTTCATTTTCTTTCTTTGAGTCCATCAGTTTTTGAATCTGTTTTTCTACAGTTATATCTTCTATTTTCTCAAAAAGCAATCCCATCTCCCCGAGTGAACTTCCTGCTTTTAAGAGTTCTCCTTGACCTGCTTCAGCCCAACCTATTTTTTTCATTCCGAAAAGATCTACCAATTTACCTGCTGTAAACGGTAAGAAAGGCTCAGAAACAATCGCCAGATTCGCAGCTATATTCAGTGCAATATTCAGAATGGTACCCGTTCTGGCTTCATCTGTTTTAATCACTTTCCAAGGCTCGGTGTCCGCCAGATATTTATTCCCCAATCTAGCCAATTCCATTACAATACCCAGTGCCTCGCGGAATCTATACCGCTCAATAGAAGCCGCTATTTTCTCAGGAAACTCCACCAGCGCTTCCAATATCTCCTCATCGTATCCTGTCAATTCACCTCGGGTAGGGATAATCCCCTGATAATATTTATGCGTTAAAACCACCGCACGATTCACGAAATTGCCGTAAATGGCTACCAGCTCTGAATTATTTCTAGTCTGGAAATCCTTCCAGGTAAAATCATTATCCTTAGTCTCAGGAGCATTTGCTGTAAGCACATAGCGAAGCACATCCTGCTTGCCAGGAAACTCCTCCAAATACTCATGAAGCCAAACAGCCCAGTTTCTGGAAGTGGAGATCTTATCACCCTCAAGGTTCAAAAACTCGTTGGCAGGTACATTGTCGGGCAGGATATATTCCCCATGGGTTTTAAGGATTGCAGGAAAAATAATGCAGTGGAATACGATATTATCTTTCCCGATAAAATGCACCAACTTGGTATTCTGATCCTTCCAATAAGGCTCCCAATCAATGCCCTTTTCTGCTGCCCACTCTTTGGTAGAAGAAATATAGCCTATCGGCGCATCAAACCACACGTATAGCACCTTGCCCTCAGCATCCTGAAGAGGGACTTTGATGCCCCAGTCCAGGTCACGCGTCATGGATCTTGCCTGCAGCCCTTCACCTGCTTCCAGCCAAGAGCGGCATTGACCCAGCACGTTGTTTTTCCAATCTTCCGCATGGTCCACCAGAATCCATTTTTTCAGGAAATTCTGGTACCTTGCCAAATCCAAAAACCAATGCTTAGTCTCTTTCAAAACAGGTGTTCTTCCACTGAGTTTTGATCTGGGATTGATCAGCTCTGTAGGGCTCAGCGAACTTCCACATTTCTCACATTGGTCACCATACGCATGCTCATTCCCACATTTTGGACAGGTTCCTTCAATATACCTGTCTGCCAAAAACTGTCCCGCCTCCTCATCGAAATACTGCTCAGTACTTTGCTCTAAAAATTCGCCCTTTTCATACAGATCCTTGAAAAACCCTTGGGCGGTCTCATGGTGGACCTGCGCTGAAGTACGTGAATAGTGATCAAAGCTAATCCCGAATTCCTGAAAGCTGCCCTTCATGATTTCGTGGTAATGATCCACGACTTCCTGGGGAGTCTTCCCTTCCTTCTTTGCTTTGATTGTAATTGCCACCCCGTGCTCATCGCTACCACAGATATATGCGACATCTTTGCCGAGACTGCGTAAAAAGCGTACGTAAATGTCTGAAGGAATGTAGCATCCAGCCAAATGGCCAATATGCAACGGCCCATTGGCGTAGGGAAGTGCGGAAGTGACTGTATATCGCTTGAAATTTTTATGACTCATAGGTGTGGTGCTATTCGTATTTTTAAAGGTACTTTGGTACTGCTGATTCGTTCAATATTGGCTGCAAAGATAGGAAAAACAGCTGAAGCAGGACTTAGGCATTTGCAAATTCGTTACGCGCCTCATCTGTCAAAATTCCGTTGTATATGATTGTGATCGCCTGATCGTAGATTTCAGAATGGGGGATCTTCATCCCTTTCTGGATGGCTTCAGGAAATTGACCTGTGAACTGGGGGTCCATAAGCGACTGTACCGCCGCCGCATATAGCATTACCACCAGGTTGATGTTGACCGAAGGATTGACCAAACCCTCACTTATCCCCTGCTCCAACAACCTCTTGAAGCGGGTGTAAGCAGACTCATTAATGTATTGCTCCAGGCCCTCCCATATTTCTGGCGCATATTCCCGGAGGTCTTCGAAAAGCCCAGGATTGATCGGTCCGAGCAAAGAAGCCATTACCGTCAAAGTGGACTTCAGTTTGAGTGGAAAAGAAATATATCGATTCTCCACAATAGCTTCCACTTTGGCAGTCAGCTTGGTTTTAGTCACCTCAAAAGAAGCCCCAAGCAAGTCCAGTTTACCCGGATAGTACTTATAGAGCGTTTTTTTGCTCATACCCAACACTTGGGCGATATCATCCATAGTGGTATGACGATAACCTTTCTCTAGAAAAAGTTTGTAAGCTGCATCCAGAATTTTGCTTTCGATATTGACTTTTTTAGACATAGGTTTTTTGAAAAATCAGCAGGCAAAGGTTCAAAATAATGTCAGGATTTACAACGAAAATAGTGGTCACGGGGAGGGCTTTAAGATACCAAGTGAAGTGTTTTACTAAACCAGCAAAATCATCGAAAATGCGAAGATTGAGCACAAAGAAATTTACTCCTGATCAAAAAGTACTGACGTATCTGGTGAATGCAGGAGAAAACATTCAATAGCTAGGCAGCATAATTGAATGAAAATATTATTTTGGGAAAAGAACTTTTGCCCCAAACCTTCTCAATACCTTAATGATTCAATTAAGTGATGACACCCAAAATGACAGTAACAAGTAAATTTAATAGACTTAGGACAATTATAACCCCTATAATGCTGGTGGTATGGTTGGGAGCCATAGCTTGCCTTATAGCCTTCCTTTCTCTGCAAGAGGTGAACACCGGTGAAGTGGATTCCATTTTTAAAACCCCGATCTATGCCACCGTTGTACTGCTTGGAATAATTATCGGCAGTGTCTATCACTACTTAAAAATTTGTCAAACCATTCAAATCGATACCAGTGGTCTAAAGATCAGCAGCATTTTTAAAGCTCAATTTATCCCGTGGAAAGAAATTTTCGAGATCAATTTGATAACTAAAGACCACACCACAATATCGCCGACAGATGCCACTATCATACAACTCAAAAACGGTAAACAACTCGCTATTGTGGGGATCTATTATGAGAATATGGCCGACATTCGTAGAACTCTAGCTCAAGTTATGGAGCACATCAATGCTAGAGAACCAATTGCTATAGACCGAATGGAAAAATATGGAACGATTGGCCAAGTAAACATCAGCAAAATGACAAAATACAGTGGCAATCATTTTCTGTCCTTCAATGGACTTGTACTTTACATCTGGATTGCGCTTTCTTTTTACTTATTAATGACTACACCTTTAGATTCATCCATTTCAGTTCTGGCAACGTTACTGGTTCTACTAGGTATATCCGGACTATTTTATGGTTTCTTGGGATTGCAGCTTCATTTTTTCTATGTGGATAAAAATTATCTGGTAATCAGGAACCATGTATGGCCATGGAAAAAACATGTCTATGGAATTGATGACATCAAACAAGTAATAGTTGAAACACCTTACAAAAAGTCAACTTCATTAAGAGTGATTACAAAAGACTACGATTCAATGCTTTACTCAGCAGGAAGCTTAAGAAGCAGCGATTGGAAGAATCTATTACAAAAACTTAAACACTTGCATGTTGATATAATAAATGAGACTGTTTTTTGATTCTCCGGCACCTACAAATCAACATCTCTGCGCCCCATTCGCATCACTTGATTACAAAAACATTTCTCTACACTATAAAACATTGCGCCTTCCCACTCCAAATCTTATTTTTACGTACCCTAAATTTTTCTACAAATTCATGAACCCACAGGAAGCCGAAAAACGAATTGCCCAGCTGAGCCAGGAAATCAATCATCATAATACGCTGTATTATCAGCAAAGCAATCCCGAAATCTCTGATTTTGAATTTGATAAGCTATTGGAAGAACTGATCCAACTGGAAACGTCCTTTCCTGATTTACTTGATCCGGACAGCCCGAGCCAGCGCGTCGGAGGTACGATAACTAAGGATTTCCAGACTGTCGTTCACAGTACCCGCATGCTGTCTTTGGGAAACACCTATTCGAAAGAAGAGCTTTTAGCCTTCGATGAACGGGTGGTGAAGGGGCTTGGTCATACGGATTACGAATACTTCTGCGAGATGAAATTCGACGGAGTAGCGATCAGCTTGATCTATGAAAACGGCCGGTTTGTACGGGCTGTCACACGTGGAGATGGTTATCGGGGTGATGACGTCACTGCGAATGTTCGAACAATCCGAAACATCCCTTTGCATATCAAAGGAGAGGGAGTCCCAGCCAGATTCGAAGTGCGTGGGGAGATCTTTTTGCCTTTGAAAGAATTCTTGAAAATCAATGCAGAGCGAGAGGAAGCAGGGGATGCTTTGCTCGCCAACCCAAGAAATGCAGCTTCTGGCACACTGAAAATGCAGGACTCTTCCATAGTCGCCAAGCGAAGGTTAAATTGCTATTTTTATCAGTTGCTCGGAGATGAAATCGGTGTTGAAACACATTCTGATGCTATTTCACTGTTAGAAAAATGGGAGTTCAACGTCTCCCAGACCTATAGAAAAGTTGGTAACATTCAAGAGGTAATCCAATACATCGAAGACTGGAAAGAGAATCGGTTCACGCTTCCGGTAGATACAGATGGGGTGGTTTTGAAAGTCAATAATTACGATCAGCGTGAGGAGCTGGGTTTTACCGCCAAGAACCCTCGCTGGGCAATTGCCTATAAATACAAAGCTGAGAGCGCCGAGTCAGAATTGCTGTCAATTACCTATCAGGTCGGCCGTACAGGCGCCATTACCCCGGTGGCAAATCTTTCTCCTGTAAGCCTTGCCGGGACGACGGTGAAGCGTGCTTCCCTCCACAATGCCAATGAAATCGAACGACTTGATCTCCATGAGGGGGATTTTGTATTTGTAGAAAAAGGCGGGGAGATTATCCCAAAAATCACTGCTGTCAACCCTGATAAAAGACAGGCAAATGCTAAGCCGATTTCCTACATCACCCACTGTCCGGAATGCGGTACTGAGCTCGAACGAAAAGAAAGTGAAGCAAAGCACTATTGCCCAAATGCAGAATCTTGTCCTCCCCAAGTGTTGGGGAGAATAGAGCATTTTGTCCATAAGCGCGCCATGGACATAGATTCTATGGGTACCGAGCGGATCAGGGCTCTGATCGATCAGAGCTTTATCTCCAATCCCGCGGATATTTACGAGCTGGAGTCTAAAAAAGATGAATTGCTGGGTCTGGAAATGTCTCAGGGTCAGTATGAGACTGAGGGAGATGGACTGCTTTATATTACCTTGGAAAAAGCACTTTTTGCTTTGACCGAGCAGATTTCCTTCAGGCAAATCCATGACTTTCTACTAGAACAAGCGGAGCTTCCACTTCTGGAAACACTCCGCGCTTTTCAGGAACAAATAAGGATTTGGAAGAAAAAAACTGCCTCCAACGTAGGAATGGTCGAGTACCTGATTAATCATCTCAAAGATCATAACCTTCCCAAACTCGAAGATTATGTACCTGTTGCGGTTGTATTGGAGATTTTTCTCGGTAGAAGAATAGCTTTCGAAACTATCCTCCAGGCTAGTAAATTAGAAGGAACCGTACATGGAATCCTGCTAAAGCTCAATCTGGATCTTTCACAAGAAGTCACAGATCGCATTAAGAAACTCAAGGCCAATACGTTTCAGGACGGAGTGATTTCCAATATGATGGAGGGAATTGCAGCATCAAAAAACCAACCTTTCGAGAAAGTGCTTTTTGCTTTGGGGATAAGAAATATTGGAGAGAATACTGCCCAGTTATTAGCCAGGCATTTTGGAACAATAGAAAAACTTGAATCTGCCACTTCCGAACAACTGCTAGCTATCAATGGTGTAGGTGAAACACTTGTGCTGAGTATTAAGGATTTTTTTGCTCAGGAAGAAAACAGGGAAGTTATCCGGAGATTGAAAGGCTATGGTTTACAGTTTGAGATCGAACAAAATGACACTAGACAACTCGGCAACTCATTGGAAGGAAAGCGCATTTTGGCCAGCGGAAAATTAGTACATTTTAAGCGAGATGAGATAAAGGATGCTGTTATCGCACATGGTGGGCAATACATTTCATCCGTATCGAAAAATCTTGACTTCATTATCGAAGGAGAAGATATGGGACCCAGCAAAAAAGAGAAAGCCCAGAAACTGGGGGTTCCGATGATTTCAGAAGAAGAATTTCTGAAGATAATAGGTACCGTGTAAGGGCGAAAAACAGTTCGTCCAAAAAGAACTAGTTATAAAATGTCATGTGGCGAATATTGATTCGCCTCTTTCTGAATCCCCTTTTTTCTGTAAAACAGAATGTCAATTCCTCTCATCCCATTATCTTTAGCCTCCCAAACCTTATAACCATGAATCAACTTAAAGGAACCGGCGTAGCCCTTGTCACCCCATTTCACGATGATTACTCAATAGATTTTGAAGGTCTTAAACGCCTTGTAGATCATGTGATCAATGGTGGAGTGGATTATTTGGTGGTTTTGGGCACAACCGGAGAGGCGGTGACACTTACATCTGCGGAAAAAAAACAGGTGTTAAATGCCGTTTGTGAATATAATGCAGGTCGACTGCCTGTTGTCTATGGTGTGGGAGGAAATAACACCATGTCTGTACTCAGCGATATTGCAAACACCGATTTCACCGGGATCACCGCTATCCTTTCAGTGAGTCCCTACTACAACAAACCTACGCAGTCAGGTATCATTGCCCATTATAAAGCTATTGCGGATGCTTGCCCTGTACCGGTGATTTTGTATAATATACCGGGCAGAACCATGTCGAATATCACTGCCGAAACTACGTTAAGTCTTGCAGAACATTCCAATATCATAGGAATGAAAGAGGCAAGCGGCAACCTGGAACAATGCATGCAGATCGCGGCGAAAATGCCAAAAGACTTCTTATTGGTCTCTGGGGATGATTTGATGACCAAAGCACTTTATAGCATAGGCGGAACAGGGATTATTTCGGTGATGGCCAACGCGATTCCAGCTACATTCAAAGCACTTTGTCATGGCACAGAAGAGGAATCCCTCAACGCAGCATTCTCACTCTTACCTCTGAATAATCTTATGTATGAAGAAAGTAACCCGGTAGGGATCAAAAATCTACTTCGACACATGGGGATATGCGAAGATCAGGTAAGGCTACCCATGCTACGTGCCAGCTTGGAACTGAACCAAAAGATCAAGACAGAATTTCAAAAACTAAAGTAAGCATGCAAAATGCCAGATCGATATCCGAGCTCAATCGGCTGATCCAACAGGCCTTGGAGATCGAATTGGACCCGGTGATTTGGGTGATCGGTGAAATCGCGGATTTCCGTCAGGCACCCCAGGGTCATGCTTATTTTGAACTGGTAGAAAAACAAGGAAACCAGGTTCAGGCAAAAATCAAGGCCAATCTCTGGTCTTTTTCCTATAGAGCTGTTGCGGCGAGATTTGAATCCATCACTGGAACGAGCATAAAAAACGGTATGAAAATCTTGGCACAGGTTGCTGTAAATTTCCATCCTATATACGGTCTGAGCATCAATGTGAAGGATATTGACCCTTCCTTTTCCTTGGGAGAAAGGGCAAGAGTACGCCAAGAAACCATCGACAGGCTGACCCGGGATGGATTACTAAGGCTGAATGCCAGACATTTGCTTCCGGCCGTTATCCAGAAAATAGCCATTATCAGTAGCCCTACAGCAGCAGGTTATGGGGATTTTATCAACCAGCTAGAAAGTAACATCTACGGATATCAGGTTTATCACAAGCTTTTTCCCGCTACCATGCAGGGGAATGAGGCTGTGAATTCTTTGCTCAGAAGTCTGGAACATATTGAAGCGGCGAAAGATGAATTGGGAATTGAGGCGGTAGTCATGATCCGAGGAGGCGGTGCGCAACTGGATCTGGATTGTTTTGATGATTATCTCCTTTCGGCTAAAATCGCAAATTTCTCCTTGCCTATTCTCACGGGAATTGGTCACGAACGGGACGAGAGCATAGCCGATCTGGTAGCGCATACCCGGCTTAAAACCCCAACGGCCGTAGCTGAATTTCTGCTATCCGGCTTTCGCGAGTTTGAAGAAAACCTAGGATTAGCTATGCTCAGACTAGATCGGGCAACCCGCCAAAAACTCGGTGAAGAGCAAACCAAAATCCTCCAACTTGTCCATCAGGTGAAAGCTTTCTGCGAAAACATGCTTAAACTTGATGAAGAGCGCTTAAATTCCTCAATTAACAGAATACGGATTTCCGGCAAAAACATTTTACAGATTCAAGGAAACAGTCTTGATTCGCTGGAGAGGAATATGAAACGGGGACTGGATGGCTTTTTGCAAAAGCAAAAACAAAACCTGGACTCCGCCGAATCGCAACTTCGCCAATTGGATCCCGAGGCAATTTTCGCCCGGGGCTATACCAGAACCGAAATCAACGGGATCTCAGTAAACCTGGTAAAAGCACAAGTCGGAGATCATATGCAAACGCATACCGCAAGTCAAAAAATCAGCAGCACAATTACACAAATTGAGGAAAATGAACGGATTAATATATAATGAGGCAATGAGCCGCCTGGAAAGGATATTGGCTGAATTGGAAGAAGGAAAGAAAAGTGTAGACGAACTTTCCGACCTGGTAAAAGAAGCCGCTGAGCTGGTTAAAGCCTGCAGAAGCAAGTTAAAATCCACTGAAGAAGATATTAAAAAAGCGTTTGAAGGAGCCTGATTTTCTATTGGTTTTACACTAAGTCCAGCAATATCCTGTTTTAAATAAGAATCAATACAGAGTAGTTGGCATATTTGTTGCCAAATTTGCCAATAAGTCCTTATACAGGAACTATTTGACTACTCAGTATCTAAGATTATGCTAAAAATATTCAGACTTTCTTTTTTGCTTTTCATCGTTGGCAGTACGCAATTGTCTGCACAGAATTTCTATAAGGAGAAACAATCAAGAGACAATATCTTCAGTATCGGAGTAGGCCCATCCTTCGCATACATGGATAATGGCGGACAATACAGATCCTTTAATTTTGAAATAAAACCTTCTGTTTCAGCCTCATTAATTAAAAGGCTAACTGATAGATTTGAACTAAGGGCTACCGGCGGAGTCCAGTGGATCACCAGTGGCGGAAATCCCAGTGCAGCCGTAACAAACATGTGGGCAGCGAACAATGCTTCATTTACTACAGCGGGAACCGTTTACTATTTTGATGTGATGCCGAGCATGTATGTGATTCCTTTTGGAAATCACATGAACAGGAGCATGTTTAATTTTTATGGTGGCTTTGGTCTGGGTGTGATGCATGCTACTACTGAGCAAACCAAATCATTCAGCAAAGACGAGGTTCCACAGCGTGAGAAGATTACTACGGGATATGTACCAATAAGAGCCGGACTAAGCTATACACTCGGCGCCTTTTCTGATATTGCACTGGAGGGGACGATGCTTGCCACATTTACTGATAACATAGACGGAAATGTAGGTTTCAATAAATATGGAGACCACTTGATACAGGGACAGATCGTCTATAGAAGATATTTTTTCTCCAAGTTTAAAGAATAAAGCCCGGGTTTAGGAATAACCCATCTCCTGGCATCGATGAGCTATAGGTGCTTGTAAATCATCCATTTGAAGTTGTCCTGAATTAGGTTTAACTTCAAAAAACTGATCTACAAATACTTTTTATGCCTGACGATTCTCACCATGTATTCATTTCTTATGCCTGGGGTGGTGAAAGCGAAGCTGTCGCCAATGAGGTCGACCACGCTATAACTGCTGCTGGATTCAATCTTATACGAGATAAGAGAGACCTGGGCTTCAAAGGCCTGATCAAAGAGTTCATGGAGAAAATTGGACAAGGTCATGCCGTGATTCTCGTCATCAGTGATAAATACCTTAAATCTCCCAACTGCATGTTTGAGCTTTTGGAGGTTCAAAAAAGCGGGGACTTCTATGATAGGATTTTTCCGCTGGTTTTGCCTGATGCCGCGATCTATAAATCTACCGGAATCATCTCATACCTAAAGTATTGGGAGGGTCAAATTGACGAGTTGAATGACGCAATAAAAGGGCTCGACAGTTTTGCAGACACACAGGGAATACGGGAAGAAATCGATCTATATACCGATATCAGAGGGGCTATCGCAAAGCTGGCAGCTACTTTTCGGAATATGAATACCTTGACGATCGCAGAAATGCGTTCGAAATCTTACGCTCCCTTGCTTAATCTGCTGTGTAAAAAAGAAAGCCCTGGGCCAAATCCCAGTTCCAAACCAAATCCCAGATACGGAAAAATCCTCTATCACATCCCAGAACTGATGCAGGTCCATGAATGGACCCGATGTATAGTAAGATTAGCCTGGGATGAATTTTTATTGACCGAAAATCTTCGAATTCCGGATAAAGAAAAAATAATAGAGGATATACGGCTGGGACAAGTCATGCAGGTATCTCTTGAAGAAGGCAGAGACAGTGGTTCTTTTGAAATCAAAGAGCTGAGTTCTACAGAACAACTGATCTTGTCCGAGGACTTCACCGAGTGGTTGTTTGATGTCAAGGCGATACGGGAAGGAACCTTTACCTTAATGCTTCGTGTCACCCTATTACAGATAATTGAAGGATTTGGTCCACGGAAAAAAGACCTTGTTCTAGAAAGAAAAGTAACCACCAAAGCTTTGGCACCGGAAGCGTTGCCTGTTTTTGAGACCCGTGTGGACAGACTACGACCCTACTCTCCCAATCAGGAAAATATTCCACCTTATTCGCCAGAAGAAAATAATGCAGGTCTGGAGAAAGCCATCGGGTCAAGGGGATCTATTCCCTCTACTAGCAGTACGCCTTCTCCTTATATAAACACTTCAAAAAGAAGGTCACCTTTTCGAAAAATAATTCCCTTTGCGGCTTCTATTACCTTGTTGGTTGTGGCGGGGGTATTATTCCTTTCACAATCCAATGACTTATCTTCCCCGACGGAGGGAACTGTAGCACTAGAAGAAAAGCACGACATAAATAAATCCCCCCTGCCAAGTGCTATCGAAGGGATAGAACCACCTACCACAGCCGCTCCCCCGCCCATGCAACCCCCTCGTGTACTCGTAGCTATCAATTCAAGGGAATCAGAAGCAGGTATTGATAACAGTACTTTGCTGTTTTACACGACATTGGAATCGGTAGACTCCTTAGCTTTTGATTCTCTGCAGGTGAATTTTTATTTGGAGGGCGAAGTGGATTTTCCCTCCTCGATACAGGTAGAAACCTATTCAGCCAAAGAAATAAAAGATTCAGTCCAACTGCGAAGACTTAATTTGGTTCAACGGCCAGTAGTGGCAAATCCCGTGCGTGCAAACCATTAACCAATAACTTCCAGGAATTTTCTAGGGACATTAATCAGCAGATTCTGATAAATCCCCGGAATTCTAATTAGAAAATAATCTTTATTTCCCTTCTCAATGACTTCTCCGGTCATATTCTGAAGAGGACCGCCGATCACATGTACTTTTTCACCCGGATCTATAGTAGATCCATCCGACTCCACACTCACGCCTGTCTCTACCACGCGCTTGATAATTTCCAAATCTTCTTCACGCACCGTGGCATGTTGCCCAGAAAAATGAACGAATTTGACAGCACCTGGCACCTGTAAGCATTCCCAAAGTTGATTACGGCGGGTCTTTACAAATACATAGCCGTTGAACATGGCCCGTTGAACTTTCTTTTTCCGATCAGACCACTGGCGTAGCTCCTCGATCATAGGCAAATAGACCTCCATGCCTCTTTCTATCAACCGATCGGCCACCTTCTTCTCAGATCGTGAAGTTGTGTACATCACAAACCATTTTAATTCTTCCATTGTGCTCGTGTATTTTCGGGATGGCGAACTTACAAATTCCGTACTGGAAAGAAAAAATAACCATTCTAAAAAGCAAAAAACCTCTGAGACATAGCCCCAGAGGTTTTAACAAAAAAAACCACCAACCTTAATCCAATCAAGATTTAAGTTTGCTGATTCTCATGTTGAGTTTATCTGCCAACAAATACATGACTGGTACAATGACTAACGTAAGGAAGGTCGCAAAGGTTAGCCCAAATATTACTGTCCAAGCCATTGGTCCCCAAAATGCAGCATTATCTCCTCCCACATAAAATTGTGGATCAAATGAACTTAGTAAGGTCCCGAAATTAATATTCATACCGATAGCCAGTGGAATCAAACCAAGTACAGTGGTAATCGCCGTTAGCAGGACTGGACGAAGTCTCGTTTTTCCTGATTCCACTATACTAGCGATCATAAGTGGGAAAGGTAAATGGTCTTTCGGCCCCATTCCTAATTCGTCTCTTTTCCTCTCGCGTACCAAGTTGGTATAATCAATCAATACAATTGCATTGTTTACAACCACCCCTGCCAGTGAAATAATCCCGATCCCGGTCATGATTACTACAAAATCCATATTGAAAATCACAAGTCCCAAGAATACCCCGATAGTACTCAAAACAACCGAAGCCATAATAATAAACGGTGTCGTAACTGAGTTAAATTGGGCAACAATGATCAAGAATATCATGGATACTGCTATTCCCAATGCTCTCAATAGAAAATCCATAGATTTCTGCTGCTCTTCTTGCTCACCGGTGTATTTCACAGAGATTCCATCAGGTACTTCCCAAGATTGTAGTGCGTGTTGAATTTTGGCATTAACTTCAGTAGGATTGTATCCATCAAGCACATTGGAATATACTGTGATCGCTTTTTCAAGATCCTTTCGCTTTACCGAACCATAAGTGGAACCGTATTTCACATCAGCAACAGCAGAAATAGGTACTTCGCGTTTTGTTCCAAACTTATCCCGAAAACCGATTTTCTTGTTCATAAGCGTATTGATGTCGTATCTGTAGCTTTCTTTCAGGCGCAGCTGAATGGGGTAATCGTCCTCACCTTCTTTGTATTTTGATACTTCAAGCCCGAATAAAGCTGTTCTTAAGTCAGTCGCTATCTCCGAAGTAGATAGCCCAAATCTCCTGGCTTTCTCCCGGTCAATATCCACAATCACCTCCGGATTGCCCAACGATAAATCAGATTTCAACTCCTCTATCCCTGCTATATTTTGGTTTACGAGGTATTCCCTGGTTCTATTGACATAGGCAATTAATTGCTCATAATCTTCTCCTACAAACTCTAAATTTACAGCCCTTCCCGTTGGTGGGCCATTCCGTTCCTTATCCACAGTAATCAGTACTCCGGGATATTTTTCTACCAACTGACGAATTTTTTCCATTGCTTCATTGGTATTTATCCCTTGCCTATCGATATAATCCACAAATCCGATGGTAATTTTTGCTTTGTTGGGAGTGGGCTGATTACTAGGCCCTTCCATAGGATCACCTGTGCCCTCACCTACCTGGGTGATGATAGATTCCAGAATATTCTGGTAATCACCCAGAGCCTGCATCATCTCATCTTCCATTCCATCCACAAATTCATTCGTAGCTTCTATGTCTGTACCTATAGGAAACTCTATGAACACATTGATCAATTGAGGCTGGTTATCAGGGAAGAACAACACTTTAGGAGCTCTAACGCCCAGTAATACCAACGAAAAAAACAAGAGCAGCACTGTACCTCCCAGGAAAGCATAAGGTCTTCTATCGGCTAAAGCGTAGTTCAGTATCGATTCATATCCATTCTCCAACTTCACCAAGAATACCGTCTGGAACCAGCGAATGGCTTTTCGCAAAACGAAAACATTGAATACTGTCAATAGGCACCCCACTAACATCAACGTGCCAAAAGCCGTCGCTCCTATCAGGTAAAATAACGTTGATAAAATAAGGAATACTCCTGCAATAATGATGGATTTCTGTTTTGGCTTGTTCCTTGTCACATCCTCCACTTTCATATACATGGATGTCAACACCGGATTGATGACCAAGGCTACAAACAATGAAGAAGAAAGTACGATGATCAGCGTAATCGGAAGAAATTTCATAAACTCCCCTACTAGGTCTTGCCAGAAAGCCAGTGGGAGAAAAGCCGCAAGCGTGGTGGCCGTAGAAGTGATAATAGGCCAAGCCACTTCACCTACTCCCTCTTTCGCAGCCTGTATGGCACTTTTCCCTTCAGACATCAATCGATAGATATTCTCTACCACCACAATACCGTTATCCACAAGCATACCTAGCGCAAGTATAAGTGAGAAAAGCACCATCAAGTTCAGCGTAATACCAAAGGCATTCAATACCAAGAAAGATATGAACATGGAAAGTGGAATCGCTATTCCCACGAAAAGTGCGTTCCTAAAACCAAGAAAGAACATCAAAACCAAAATGACCAAGATTACCCCGAAAATGATGGAGTTTTCCAAATCACTTACCTGAAGCCTGGTTACCTTGGATTGATCATTGGTTATACTGATTTCCAGATCTGGGGGAAATCTGTTTGCTTTGGTCTTTTCGATGATCTCTTTTATTTTGTCGGCAGCATATAGCAGGTTTTCACCACTTCTTTTTACGACATTGATGGTCACCACGGGTAGATTTTTGCTACGGGCATAGCTGGTTCGCTCCTCGTAGGTATCTTTTACTTCCGCTACATCACGCAGATAGACGATCTTTTGATTATCTGTTTTGACGATAATATTGAGTAGATCCATCGGGTCGGAAAATTCCCCATCCACCCGAAGTGTCCGCTGGAACTCACCAGAACGAATATTCCCTCCGGAAATAGTAACATTTTCCATCTGTACCGCCTGAGAAATATCACCAAAGGTGACCCCTGTGGATTCCATTTTGTAGGGATCGGCATTGATCTGGATTTCTCGCTCCACTGTTCCGGCAAGATCTGCTTTCGATATCTCCGATAATTTCTCAATCTCATCCTCCAGGTACTCACCAAATTTTTTCAGCTCTGCCTCTGAGTAGTCTCCCGAAATATTGACATTCATAATAGGGAAATCAGAGGTATTTACCTCCAGTACATTGGGATCTTGATCCAAGTCTGTGGGAAGTTCACTTTTGGATTTATCCACAGCATCCTTTACATCCTGAATAGCTTTGGATATTTCTACCCCAGGGTTGAATTCCACAACGATGGAAGAAAAATCCTGCACTGAGGTGGAGGTGATATCTTTCACATCATTGATTGACTTCAGCTCCTTCTCTATCGGCCTAGTGATCAGGTTTTCCATATCTACAGGAGAATTCCCCGGGTATGGAGTCCCCACATAAACCGTCGGAATTACAATTTCGGGAAAGCTTTCCTTGGGCATATTGCGATAGGCGCTTAAGCCAAGGAAGGTAATTATAAGCGTAAGGATCACAATAGAAGTGGAATTGTCCACAGACATGCTGGACAGTCCAAATTCCCGCGTTTTTTGTTGCTTTTGAATATCTGACATTTTCTTGCTACTGAGCTATATTCACATTGAAATTATCTCCAACTTCACGAAACCCCTTATCTACCAACGTCTCCGAACCGGTCAGTCCATCAAGTATTTCTGATTCTCTTTCGAATGTTTTTCCCCGCGTGACATAGGTTTTCTTTGCCTTACCATCCACTACCGTAAACATATAGTCACCTCTATTGTCACTCAAAATCAAATAACTGGGAACGGTTACTGCTTCCGGATTTTCATAATCCTGAATCTTCAGTACTGAGATCATATTCGGCTTAACCATAGGAAGGTTTGGTAAAAAAACCTCAACCTTGAAAGTCCGGTTGTCAGGATTGATTATCGCACCCACAGAGGAAACCCGTGTATGAAGTTCCTTATCGATAGAAGGGAAATAGACATCAACAGAATCGCCTTTACCAAGTACTCCAATATAACTTTCTGAGATATCTGCTTCTATAAACAAATCACTTTCCCCTACAAACTGAAACATGGCCGCACCCGGCTGAACCAGTTCTCCCAGCCTCACCTCTATTGTCTCTATAGTGCCTGAAAAAGGCGCCCTAACGATGCTCTTGTCCAAATTGGTGCGGGCTGAAGCCAGGTTTCTCTCCAGTCCTTCCTTTCGATTTTTTGCTTCCAGATACTGGACTTCAGTACCAATCTGCTGATTCCAAAGGCGCTCTTGTTTTTCAAACAGAGTAGTAGCAAGGTCCAGGGAATTTTGCAGCTCATCAATGCTGTTTTGGATCGACTCAGAATCGATTCTGGCAAGTACAGTGCCTTTGGCCACCACCTGTCCTTCACTTACCGGAACCTCTAAAATCCGGCCCACTGTCTCAGAGCTAATCATCACGTTCTTTTTTGAAAGCACTGATCCCGTCACTTCTACATAATGTTCGAATCTACCCTTCTTAGCTTTAGCTGTAGTAATGAGGAGAGATTTCTGATTTTGCTTTGCAAATTCCGGATCCAGTTGGACCAGCTGGGCCTCAAGCTCCTGGATCTGCGTATCGATTTCATGGGATTGGGATTTAAGCTTTTCCAGTTCAGCTTTCTTGGCATCCACTCCCTCTTCGGTAGCACAGGAGATAACTATAAAGGTCAGTGCTACAAGGGACAAAAATTTAGAAGCTAATTTCATATGTTTATTATTGTTTTTTATGGTCACAGAACCCGTCCCGACCGCCGCGGCGAATCGGGAGAATCTCGAATGATGGATAATTATCCCTTTGCGTATTGCCTGTGTCATGCTCGATTTCATCGTTTAATATCAGTAGGGTTTAAAAATTATTTATTGGGGATTGCGGGCTGATCCAGTCCTTCGTGGATAATTCCCAGCGCTTTCTCCAAATCTACTTTGGAGATCAGTCCGTCATATAAAGCACTCAGGTAATTAATCTCTGCTTCGATCAGATCAGAATCTGCCTCTACTACTTCGAAGTTTGACCCTACACCTTCATTGTACTTGATCTTGGACATGTCATACACTTCCTGCGCCAGCTCCATACTTTCTTGCTGCACCTGTAGGACTTTTAAATCATTGGCAAGATTTTGCTTTGCCTGAAAGATTTCCAGTTCAATGTTTTGATCCAGAAAGAATTTCTGGTTTTCAAGCTGTCTCAACTGAATTCTGTTTCTTTGGATTCTAGCACTTTTTGAAAAACCATCGAAAATTGGAATATTCAACGTGACACCCAACATGGCCGAGCTAAACCAGTTGATACTTTCAAAAGTGGTTTCGAATGTATCTCCAGCTCCTGAGCGCATAAAATTCCCATTGAAATCCAGTGTCGGCATGTATTGGGCTGTATTATTTTTCAGATCCAAGCCAGTCAGCTCAATATTGGTGTTCAACTGATCCATTTCTACCCGGTGTTCTCCTTCCAAAGACAGTAAGTTCGCAAGCTCCTGTTCTGGGTTCAATTCACGTAGGGTTTCAGTAATCACTATATCGTATTGCTCAGGCATGCCTATCTGGATTTTCAGAAGTTGCTTGGAAATCTCATAGGCTGTCTTACTGCGCTCATACTGGGAATAGGTGTTGTTGCGCTGTACCTTAATTCGGGAGACATCAATTTTTTCAGCAAATCCTGCCTCTTGCATCGCAGTGGTCTCTTCCAAAAGCGAATCGATTCTCGAAAGATTGGATTCAGAAAGTTTGATCCGCTCCGCATTGACCAATACTCCGAAATAGGCCTTCTTTACACTTTCTATTACATCATTTTCCACTTTCACCCGGTCAAACTCCGTCAGTGCCTTATACGTTTTGGCTGCCCTCAAGCCTATAAAGAATGACCCATCGAAGATCATCTGGCTCACAGTCACTCCCAAATTACTGGAGTTTGCGACCCCAAAACGAAGAGGAATTACATCACTTGGATTAGCAGGATCACCAAACGGAGGCTCATTAGGCACAAACATTACTTGAACCATTGGATTATGATTAAAACTAAAAGAACCATTGACCTGAGGTAATCCGGCCGCAGTCTCTTCCTTGATGGTGGTCTGAGAAACCAGGACTTCCAACCTGGCATTTTTTGCATCCACATTATTTTCCAAGGCAAACGCCAGCGTCTCTTTGAGGTTGAGCTGTAATGTCTCCAAGGGTGGCGTTTCTTGCGCAGTAGCCTCCAGCCCAAACAAGCCCAAGGCCATTACAACTATATAAATCTTCGGTTTAAGCATGATGTTATCTAATAGTGGTCTGTTCTCTGTTTAATTGTAAATATTTGATTATTCTATGCCTCCGTTGGAATGATTTGAATTACGCTTTTCCATATAGGCCTTCCTGCCTGTTTCGGTAAATATGCCGTGCAAGAAATGATCAAGCATCTGCTTATGGAGCGTCACCAAATCAAAATCTACTTCAGGAAAGTTAACTGGGCTCATGGCAGCACTGATTTGATTCACCCTCATATTAGCCAGCAATTTCGCATTGATTTCAGGACGAAAGTAGCCTAGCGCCTTTCCTTTCTCAATTACATTGACGATATCTGTCACAATAATTCTTTCTTTAAATTCATTGAACATTTTCCATACATCCGGAAAATACTTTTGGATCTCTAATAGCACCATTGGATTCAATGTGGCCAATCGCTCACAAACCATTTTTGATGTGTGCAACAAATGTTCAATTACCCCATCTTCCTCCTCCATAAATTTTGCGATAGCCTGCTGGTCCTCTACCAAAGCCATGGAAAAAGTCTCCTTTACGAGTTCTTTTTTATCCTTGAATTCCTGATACAATGTCTTTTTGGAAATCCCTGCCAACCGGGCAATATCTTCCATAGTAATTGCCCTAATCCCGTACTGACCAAATTGCTCACTGGCTATCTTTAAAATCTTATCTCTCATTTAATTAGTATTCACCAAAATTTTCCAATGCAAAAATACAGAAACTTTTACCCCGTCAAAAGTTTCCTGCGTATCAAAAACGAACAATATTCGGCATTAATAGGAAAATAATGAACAAAAGTGCGCGAAAACGAACAGTAAGGCTATATTTTAGAATTATAGATTGGTAAAACTAACAGTCAATTGCAAGAATTGAAAAATTGACCATGCGACAACCAATCAAAACGTATCTCCATTTTACTACAACCAGAAGAATTGATCGGTATAGCAGGTTGTTAAAATTTTCGGGTTAGAATAGTTTAAAAATGAGCTCCTGTCTATCCCTTCCAGAAACTACTTTTTTTTACGATACATGCTATATAATTATAGAAGTAAGAATCAAATTGCTATTTTCGCATTTGCTCGGGGTGTAGCGCAGCCCGGTTAGCGTACACGTCTGGGGGGCGTGAGGTCGCAGGTTCAAATCCTGTCACCCCGACTTGATTAGTAAGGAGTTTCGATACAAAAAATCGTAACTCCTTTTTCGTTTGCATACAATTTTTATACTTATATAATGCGAAGCAGTCTGACGACTGATTTACCACGGCGCAAGTCTGATTCATAGCTCTTCAGACTTGGACCTAAAATATTGCAGTCTTAAGGCTGCATTTCAATGATCGCAACCTTTTGTTAATAGCTACACCTTAGAACTAAATGTCAGGTTGTACAAAGTTGAAGTATATATGAGAATTTTAAAATGCAAGTCTGAAGACTTGCGTCAATCAAGTTATTTCAATTTCAAATTTTTCAATCTACCTCCCAATTCCGTACCTTTGCAACTTACCAGCCAAAGGACATGATTTTCTTCTTTGAATCCCCTCAAAAAACCGTTTACGCTGTACAATCCCCACAACCTTTCGCACTAGAAGACCTAGAAAAGCTGACTTGGCTTTTTGGCGGAGCTACAGCCATTAGCAGCCCTTCACTTTCCGGTAACTACTCAGGCCCACGTAAGGAAATGATTACCCCGTGGTCCACCAATGCTGTTGAAATCACAGCAAATATGGGGGTTCCGGGCATTCTTCGAATCGAGGAGTTTTTCCCCCTCAATGAAGGAGAGCAGATAGACCCCATGCTTCAGCACGCTTTTGATGGGTTGGATCAGGAGATTTTTGATATACACCTGCAGCCGGAAGCGATCGTACAAATCAACGATATCGCTGCATATAATAGGGAGCACGGATTGGCACTAAGCCAGGTAGAAGTGGATTACCTGAACAATGTTTCCAAACAATTAGAGCGTCCATTGACGGATTCTGAGGTTTTCGGGTTTTCCCAAGTGAACTCAGAACATTGCCGTCATAAGATTTTCAACGGTACTTTTATCATAGACGGAGTAGAAAAGCCTCAGACGCTTTTCCAACTCATCAAAGAAACTTCCAAAGCACACCCTAACCGGATCGCTTCAGCTTACAAGGACAACGTAGCCTTTGTTGGTGGACCAAAGGCACAGCAATTTGCACCGAAGACTGCGCATCAGGCGGACTTCTTTGAAACACGCATGATAGACACCGTCATTTCCCTAAAAGCTGAAACACACAACTTTCCGACTACTGTGGAGCCTTTCAACGGCGCCGCCACCGGAGCTGGCGGAGAAATCAGAGACCGTATGGCTGGTGGTACTGCCTCTATTCCTCTCGCAGGAACGGCTGTCTACATGACTTCTTACTCTCGTTCCGAGAAAGGGAGATCCTGGGAAAGCAAGTTGGAAGAACGTCCCTGGCTGTACCAAACTCCGATGGACATTCTGATCAAAGCTTCAAACGGAGCTTCTGATTTCGGAAATAAATTCGGTCAACCGCTGATCTCCGGGTCCCTTTTGACTTTCGAGCATGAGGAAGACGGCAAGCATCACGGTTTTGACAAAGTCATCATGCTGGCTGGTGGCGTAGGCTTCACCAATGCCAACTACACGAAAAAAGATGCCCCAAAAGCCGGTGATCAGATTGTGATCATGGGTGGTGACAACTATAGAATCGGAATGGGCGGTTCGGCGGTTTCTTCTTTGAACACAGGTGAGCTTTCCAATGCAATTGAGCTAAACGCCATCCAGCGCTCCAATCCTGAGATGCAAAAACGTGTTTCCAATGTGATCCGCGCCATGGCTGAGAGCGAAAATAACCCAATTATATCTATCCATGATCATGGAGCCGGCGGACATTTGAACTGCCTATCTGAGTTGGTGGAAGATGCGGGGGGAACGATCCACATCGATAAATTGCCTGTGGGTGACCCTACCCTTTCCGCCAAGGAAATCATTGGAAATGAATCACAGGAGCGTATGGGATTGGTGATCGGTAAAAAAGACGTAGATACCTTACATCAGGTCTCTGATCGTGAACGTGCACCATTCTATGTGGTGGGTGAGACAACCGGTGATATGCATTTCAAATTCGAAAATGGCAAAACCGGAGAGAAACCGGTGGACTGGAACCTGAGCTATATGTTCGGCTCTTCGCCCAAAACCATTTTGGAAGACGATACGACCAACGCAACTTTTGAAGAAGCAAACTATGAAGCTGACCTGATCCAAGCCTATGTACGAGAGGTACTTCAATTGGAAGCGGTAGCCTGTAAGGATTGGTTGACAAATAAAGTAGATAGATCCGTGACGGGTCGTGTGGCAACACAGCAGACTGTAGGTGAGATCCAACTACCGTTGAATGATGTGGCTGTAATGGCCTTAGATTTCACAGGAAATAAGGGCATCGCAACTTCCATAGGACATGCGCCGATAGCAGCCTTGGCAAATCCCGAAGCAGGTAGCCGTCTGGCGATTGCTGAGGCAATGACCAACTTGATTTTTGCTCCGATCCAAGATGGCTTGCAGGGCATTTCACTTTCTGCTAACTGGATGTGGCCTGCCAAGAACAAGGGCGAAAACGACAGGCTATATAGAGCGGTAGAGGCAGTTTCAAAGTTTGCAATTGACTTGGGTGTGAATATCCCGACTGGAAAAGACTCCCTTTCCATGACTCAGAAATATCCTGACGGAAAAACGGTTTACTCGCCGGGTACAGTAATTATCTCTACTGTAGGCGAATGCTCTGACGTGCAAAAAACCGTAAAAACTGCCCTGAAATCTATCAAAGGAAGCAGAATCCTCTACATAGATTTTTCCAAGGATGCTTTCAAACTGGCTGGCTCCAGCTTCTATCAGGCCTTGAATAAAGTCGGAACTGAAACGCCGGACGTTAAAGACCCACACTATTTTGCACAGGCATTTACAGCTATTCAAGATCTGATCGATCAGACTTGGGTGCTTGCAGGACACGATATTTCTTCAGGCGGTTTGATCACTGCCTTGTTGGAGATGTGTTTTCCAGTGCAGAACATAGGCTTAAAAGTAAAACTGGACCGCTTGCATGAGCCGGATATGGTGAAAGCCTTGTTTGCAGAAAATCCTGGCATCCTGATTCAGGTAGCAGATGATCATGCGGTTGAAGCCTTATTGGTAGAAGCTGACATAGATTATGTGGAGCTGGCGAAAGTAACTGATTCGGGTAACATAGAGTTTGCTGGAAAAGATCTTACCCTTGACATCGAAGAATTACGCGATGTATGGTTCAGATCTTCCTATTTATTGGACAGTAAGCAAAGCGGCGAGAAACTAGCCAAAGACCGCTTTGACAATTATAAAAAACAACCACTGGCATTTGAATTTGCAGAAGGATGGAAAGGCGACTTTGCATCAGCTGGACTGAATCCTTTCAGAACTGAGAAAGGCAAAGCGAAAGCAGCGATCATCCGTGAAAAAGGTGTGAACGGCGATCGTGAGATGGCTTACTCCCTTTGGTTGGCAGGATTTGAAGTGAAAGATGTACATATGACCGACCTGATCGCAGGCCGGGAAAACTTGGAAGATGTGCAGATGATCGTCTTCGTGGGCGGATTCTCCAACTCCGATGTACTGGGTTCGGCCAAAGGCTGGGCAGGTGCCTTCCTTTATAACCCTAAGGCTAAGCAAGCGCTGGACAACTTCTACGCCAGACCTGATACCTTGAGTTTGGGCGTATGTAACGGTTGCCAGCTGATGATAGAACTTGGTTTGGTCACTCCTGATCATGCGGATAAGCCAAAGATGCTGCATAATGCATCTCATAAGTTTGAATCCACTTTCGTAAACGTGACCATCCCTGAAAATAATTCTGTGATGTTAGGCTCACTTAGCGGACAGAGGCTAGGGGTATGGGTAGCTCATGGAGAAGGTAAGTTCGCACTGCCAAACCCATGTGAAGAATACAACTTCGTGATGAAGTACAGTTACGAAACTTATCCAGGTAACCCTAACGGTTCCGATCATGCTACCGCAGGTATCGCATCGGCAGATGGCCGTCACCTGGTGATCATGCCACATATCGAGCGAAGCCTTAAGCCTTGGAACTGGGCACATTATCCTGCTGATAGAAACGATGATTTCACTCCTTGGATGGAGGCGTTTGTGAATGCCAGGAATTGGGTGGAATCGAATTCTGAAGGCTAAAATCAGAGAGATGAAAACAAACTAAATCCCTTGGAGTAATCTGAGGGATTTTTTGGTTAATTACCAGTCCAAATAATAGAATCTAAGGTTCTCCATTGTATTCGAGAAAATTCGTACGGATTTCACTGAAATAGGAAGAAATTAATTCTGAATTAGTGCACGTCAAATAACTTCATCACCTCACGCTAGCTTCACCCATATCAGTTTCCTGAGCCCCTATGACATGCAGTCTCCAAGACTTGCAAATCAGCAGATATTTGAAACTGTCCGTGGGTTAGTAGATTGATAGACTAGCTTATGAAGTGGCAGCCGCTCTGATTTTTGCTTTTCTTGGTCACCTTTCGCCCAAGCTCTCCCTGGTCTTGGTACTGCCTAGCTCCAGTGATAAGCTGAAATTGCAGTGGAAGAACTCGAACAGGATGTCACTCAGCAGTCTCAATATAAAATTGGATTCATAATTACGGTATTCTGTTTCGGATTTGAGGATTTTAAAGAAGTGTAGTATACCGTAAATCAACTACAAAGCACGTGGCGCGGATCTCTAACTCAACCCTAGAGGGGCTATTACCGCATCCAGTCCGTGATGAAAAATATACCTTTGTGATTACTATTTCTACTGGAGAATCCCCCAGATGCAGACTAATTTAGCGCAGAACAAGATAGTGTTCAGCCCAACTTCACCTTATTATGATCACAAACCCAACCCATGCAACTCGAGAAAACAATAAATGAGCTTGGCAAGCTCTACTCCCCTTTATCCAAAGCATGCCAGCAAGATCTTATGGACAATTCCAAACTCAGTGCATTTAAAAGAGGTGAGATTGTCGTCCGTGAAGGACAATATTCTGAAAAGGCGTATTTGATCGTAGCGGGCTGTGCCAGAGCTTACTATTTAAAAGACGGAAAGGATATTTCTGATTGGTTTACCTTCGAAAATCAGTTTATGGCTCCAATTGTCAGTTTTTTCAGTGCCAAACCTAGCCCTCATTATGTGGAGTTTGTGGAAGATTCAGTGGCTTACGAGTTCTCAAAAGCCACTTTTGACAGTCTTTCTCAGAAGCATCATGACTTTGAACGCTTCGTCAGCAAAGTGGTGACAGAAACCATGCTGGGGCTATGCGAAAGACTTTACACCATTCAATTCAATAGAGCTGAGGATAGATTTAAGCACCTGATCAGCATCTATCCGGATATCACCAACAGAATCCCGCTTACCCATATTGCCTCCTACCTAGGAATCACATTGGAGACCTTGAGTAGAATAAGAAGTCCTAAAACCAGGACTTGATCTATATCAAATGATCACTCTTTCATTTGAATAATCTTTGTCAAAAAGGATCAAAAAATGGAAGAAAACAACAAACAACCGAGATCAATTTGGGGAGCATGGTGGGAACCCATCCGAAAATGGTTTTATCCTGGCTGGCTCGTATACGAAATCACAGTTCGTTTTTATGAGTACACCAAATCCATCTATCATTTTTTTACTAGTCAGCAGGATTACATTGCAGCTTATATTGGGAAAATAGGTACCCAAATCCTAACTGTTTTTAGCAGTTCCGTCACTTTTGCTGTTTGCACAGCCTTTTTAACCATCCCAGCATGTTTTGCAGTCTATCATTTTTTCAAAACAGAAAATTTGACAGGATCTCCATTTGAGGAAAAGTTTAAACCTTGGCTCTAATCACTATGCAAAAAACACTACTCATAAACGGCCATCCGGATAAGGAAAGTTTCAACTATGCCCTTTCAGAAGCTTATAAGAAAGGAGCATTAAAATCGGGAGCTGAAATCAAGGAAATCAATATCAGAGACTTGAATTTCAACCCAAACCTACAATTTGGTTACAGAAAGCGGACGGAACTGGAGCCGGATTTATTGGAAGCGCAAGACAAACTAAAATGGGCAGACCACCTTGTTTGGATTTATCCGGTGTGGTGGGGTTCTGTACCTGCGATGATGAAAGGTTTCTTGGACAGGGTCATGCTTCCTGGTTTTGCGTTTAACAAACGAGAAAATTCCTTATGGTGGGACAAGTGCTTCACCGGAAAAACAGCCAGAATAATCTGCACCTTAGATCAACCGGAATGGTATTACCGATTGGTTTACAGAAGCCCAAGTCATCATGCCATGAAAAAGGTTACATTGAACTACATAGGGGTAAAAAAGGTAAGGATTACAGCTATTGGCCCAATACGACTTTCCAAAGAAGAGTTTAGAGCAAAATGGCTGAAGAAAGTGGAAAAGCTGGGCCAAACCAATCAGTAAGAGTGGGATAATAATAGACATCGAGCCTGTTGCCTTTAAAAGCGAGATCACTTCCCGCTTCCTTTGTCACGGGACGGTTCTGACCATTAGAAAAATAATTATAAACAGATCAAATCGAGCATGACTCAAGCGTCACACTGGGATGATTATACTACATGCGAGATTCCATGTGGCCATAAAAAATCAATTATAAACACATGAAATTGGTAATTCGCTAAACTTGATCCAGGTAGTGATTTAAATCATGTTGAAGTACCTTCTGGTTTTCATACTATCCCCATCTTTGTATTTCGTTAAACCTCAAATTGTCAGCACTAAGAATAGCTGACTTCATAATAAAAAGCGGTTCTACCCTTAAGTTAGTGGAAAACATGACTTTTGGTTGGGTTTAAATGTAAGAGGACATACGCTCATGAGCCTTTAAAGGCTAAATGACGGTCTCTAAAATTAAGTAACCAACTACAGGTCAGGTTTTCATTGCCGGACTTCTGTTAAATTCGTGGTAGAACCTAAAAAGCGGTTCAATAGCTGAATGGACAAAAACAATGAATGAGTTTATTGAATTCTGCAATAAGATGTCTCAACTAGACGAGGCCACCATAACTGAACTGGAACGAATCCTAAAATTAAAGCGTGCTAGCAAAAATGAGTACCTAGCATATAGCAACAATCTTTCAAAAGAGCTTTTTTTTATAAGAAAGGGAATTGTCAAATTTTGTTTCAACGGAGACGGCAAGGAATTCATAATGCGCTTCTTTGAAGAGAACATTTTGTTTTCAGATATTGAGAGTTACACCCAACGGAAGTTTTCAAAATATAATATAATAGCCATTGAAAACACCGAATACTTCTCTATGTCCTTTTTTGAATTTGAGCAGCTTTGCCTCAAGCACCACAAGCTTGAAACATTTTTCCGGAAATTCATGGTCAGGGCAAACTTGAATATGATGGCTCGAATAAGTGAAATTCTTGAGGAAGACGCGAAAAAAAGATACTCAAATTTCATTGTCAAAAACCCTAAACTGTTAGAAAGGATTTCTTTAGGGGACCTTGCAAATTATTTAGGAATCACCCAGGTTTCATTGAGCAGAATAAGGGCAACTAAATAGCTTATTTATCATTTGATAAAAGAATTGCTGAAAGCAAATTGGACATTTGTCGAACTACTAAAAAACGACAGATGCCTGAATACACAGACTTAAAAGTGGTCAACACACACCTAAATTACGACAAGGTTTCTTTGGTAAAACCCTCAAAATCAAACTACATCCATATTGCAGCGGAAATCGATAAAAAGCCAACACAGTTTTTCTTGACTAGCAGTTCTAAGAAAAATGAACTGATCACGCAATGTAAAAACTGGTGTAGGGATTTAGAAAAAATCACTGGCGTGATCGAAATCAGTCTTTTCAAAGCCACAATCATTCCTCCCGGGATAGGCGAGTATGTGAAAGAAAACAAAAATGAGATACATTTAGCAAAATTTGATTTTGTGATCTTGATAGAGACAGATTCTGAAACTAGTGGCAATAAAGTAAGAAACAATGAAGTCTATAAAAACATGCTAAATGAAATAAGAAGTGTTGCCAGCTATACACACACCACTTCAGCTTATAATATCCGGAGAATCAATAATGTCAACCACAAAAAGCAAGGGGTTTTCCTCTTCAATTATTTCTCATCCAGAAGCAAGGAACAGAACTTAATGGTCTGGGAATATACCGCTGGCTGGTTCGAAAAAGAAACTGGTCTCGACAACTCTACATTACTCTCTCCTTTGGAAATGGAGAATTCGGAATACTCGATAATCAACCATTGTAGATGGGATAATTTCCTGGATATTTTACCTTCATTGTTTTTCAAGAAAACATTCAAAAAATATGTACTTGACAATTTTTACGTAAATAATGTTGGCGCACAGCCAATACTCTATAAGATCATATAGGTAGTCTGACTGATAAACCCCAGGCCCTGCAGCCACTATCATCAGTAACCCGCAGCAATTACTTTTTGAACCATCCTCATTCAAGTGTAAATGTTTGCTGGAGAACCTAGCGCACCCGCTAAGACCCCCAGCCCTCTACCTAACGCCAGATATACCGAATCCAACTATGCTTTTATGGGTAGATAATCAGTAATTCATATATCATTACTATAGGTAGCATAGTATAAAATCTGACCTAAATGGAAGGAGCCCGGTATAATACCAAGCTCCTTCTCGTAGTTAAAATCCATTTTAATCTGTCCAGCTTGGGTGCTAGCCTAATTTCAATGGATTTTTTCTTATAATTCACTGGATATTAGTTACCCACAGTATAAGTCTGAGCCAAATATTCCTTCAAAGAAACAGGTTTCTTTCCCAGCAGATTTTCCAGATCAGATTTCACGTTTTCAAATTCACCTTGCTTGATCGCTTCGGCAAAACTGGAGAACATTCCTATATACTCGGCAGGCACACCGGCTTTTGTCAGCGTTTCTCTGTAAACTTCCCTCTCAGGACTTACATACTGGATTCTATTGCCTGTCAATGCTGAAAGTTCATCAGCAATAGATTGGAAAGTATAGTTCTCCACATTGTTCATTGCATATTCCTTGTTTTCATGTCCTATCTCCATTAGCACATTGGCGGTAGCTTCAGCGAGATTCTCGCGCGCTGCAAAAGCAACTTTTCCTTCTCCCGCAGGAAAGAAAATACCAGTTTCCAGAACCTGCTGGCCAACGAAAAGCGGAATTACGTCCAAGTAAAGATTATTCCTGAAAATGGTATAATTCAATCCACTCTCCCTTAGTGCCTGATCCGTCTCTATGTGTGATTTGGCAAGAAGGGCCATTGGAGAATCATCGCTCTCATTTTTCCGCTCAAAACTTGTGTATAAAATATGATTCACTCCTGCTTCTTTGGCAGCATTTATCACATTTCTGTGCTGAGAAGCGCGATTGCTAATGTCCGTTCCCGAAATCAACAGTAGTTTCTCCGCACCCTGAAATGCTGTGACCAAACTTTGGTAGTTAGTGTAATCGCCCAACTTTACGTTGATCCCCTTATCTATCAGATCTTTTGCTTTGGACTCATCCCGTAAAAGGCCAGTGATAGAGGATGCCGGGACTCCTTTTTCAATAAGAAAATTAATGGTGGATTTGCCGAAATGACCGGAAGCACCTGTTATTACTATTTTGCTCATGATTGTGTTGTTAAAATTATAAAGTAGATTACCAGAAGATTTTAAGTTACTTTTGGTAACTCAAAGGTATTGCGACACCAGCTTCTACACAAGAAGGCACGGCTGGGTCACCTAATTACCTGCGGGTAAGTAACATTGAAAATCAAGCATATAGCATGGGGAAAATTTTAGAAATTTATCGAAGTTCAGAAAACTGCCCAATTCGGACAGTACTAGACCGCATAGGGGACAAATGGTCAATTCTGGTAATTTTAATCCTTGGAGAAGAAGAAACCATGAGGTTCAATGAGCTGCAAAAATCAATGAATGATATCTCACAGAAGATGCTAACGGTCACATTGAGAAAACTTGAGTCAGATGGATTGGTACATCGTAGGATATTTCCTGAGATCCCCCCTCGGGTAGAATATAACCTTACGGAAAGGGGAATATCACTTTTACCTCATATCCATAGTCTTTCTGACTGGGCAACCAAGAATATTGATGGAATAAGACGATCGAGGGCGAAATCCGGCAATTAATTTTGCTCTTAAGCGTAAATTTGGTGTTTACCGGGTTTGACTCCCTCACTGCTGGATGTAGAATCGCTGACGATCTAAGCATAGTCAATACCTACACCTAGAGTACCGGACACATCTCTACTAAAACCAGAAATGCTCAATTTCTAAATGAACCAACCTGTCATTTTCTTTCCGATAAAAACCTGAAAAGATTGAGACAGGCTTAGGAGACTCAAACATCCAAAATCTCTCTTCCCCTTTCTCCAATCCGCTGTAAAGTTTCTTCTGTGATATATTTTTTTTGGTCAATCTGTTGGGGTTGCTCTCGTGTACAGAAATAACTATGAATACTTCTTCGCACCTGCTCAGTATTATTGGTTGTGCCTCCATGCCACACGTGCGAGTTAAAGATAAATACAGAACCTGCAGGAGCTATAATCCGGATTTCGTCAGGATGTTTGTCATGAGGGTCAGCCATCACTTCATCTGGCAAAATACTCCATTTATGGGATCTAGGTACGATTCGGGTAGAACCATTATGGACAGTAAAATCATCCAAAAGCCAAATACTGTTACAGACCTGATACCCATCATTTATTACCGCGTTTTTCCAATCCACATGAAGTTTTTGAAGTCCTTGATTGGGTCTCGCAGCCCGGTAATTGAGAGAGGATAATTTATATGCCTGTCCCAATACGGCTTCAATACCCGCCAGCACCCTAGGATGGGTATAAAAGACATCAAAAACAGGCCCTTTATTGACCAAATCTGCCAATCGGTCTGCCCCCTCTTCTTTCGGGTGGCGGATATATTTTGATTCTGCCAGTTCTGCTCCTGCATTTTCACCTTCTGCCTGCATCAATTCGTCAATTCGGCCATTCACTTTCCTGACCTGCTCTGCAGTCAACAATTGTCCTAAATCAAGATAACCATAGGTTTCTAAAAATTCTATTTCTTGTTTGATAAGCATATGGAGATAGTTTATGATTGACAGCAATTATGCCAGACACTTAAATTTCTTTACTTAAGGAGATGGAAGACGGAAAAACCTCACTTGCTAAAGGTAGGATAAACTTGAAATTACTTCCTTGTCCTTCTACACTTTCAACCCATAGACACCCATCAAATCTTTTCACAAATTCTCTACAAAGTACTAGACCTAAGCCTGAACCACCTTCGTTATCGGTGCCCAGGGATGTCATGGTAGTGGATGGGTCAAAAATCTTACGAATGGTCTCTTCACTCATTCCTACTCCATTGTCACAAATAGAAATCTCTACTTTATCCTCTCTTCTGGTCGTTAAGATATCAATACATCCTCCTTGATTTGTGAATTTTATTGCGTTTGAAATTAGATTTCGCAAAACAGTCCCTAAAATATTTTTATCAGTATACAATACGATATCACTAGTTGGTGCATAATTCAAAGAAATGTTTTTAGCCTTTGCAAGCGATTCTTTAAGCCAGAGTATCTCAGTTATGACTTTGGACAATATGATTTTCTCTGGGATAAAACTTAATTCCCCAGTTTGTGATTTTGCCCAATTCAACAAGTTATCAAGCAGATTAAGGGTGTTTTTAGCAGTAGAATTAATTAGATCGATATATTCTACAGATTCTACTTCACCCATATCGTTTTCTTTGAGGAGCTCAGAAAGACCTATAATATTGTTAAATGGATTTCTTAGATCATGTGCAATGATGGAAAATAATTTATTTTGGGTTAGGTGTAATTCTTCCAGTTTACACTGATTCTGTTGTATTATTATATTTTTTTCAAGTATTGTTTTTTGATCAATCTCTTTTAATAACATAATGAAACCTATACAGGAACCACTTATGACAAAAAGTGAAACTATCAGAAACCAATTTCCAATGGTTGAATTAGTCGTATAAATATAAGATTGATCTAATTGGTAAATATAAAAAGCCCTGGTCAGTTGGAACACAGAATAGATCAAAAGCACTCCACTTATCAGTAAAGCGGATTTGTACTTATTCTTATTGATAAAAAGATAATAGGAGCCAACACCAAAGAAAAATGAAGAGGATGCAATCCGTATAACATGGAGAATTGTGTTGTTTTCCTCGACGATTAAAATGCAGGAAAACCCCAGACAAACGGCAGCAATGAAAACCCACATGAGCTTTTTTCGAATTTTACCATCGAAAGAAAGAAGACCAAATGAAGTCAGTGCAAAGCTGGAAATCATAAGGAAATTGCTTATCCGGGAGGAAAATAAAGGAGGATAATGATCTCTAAAATTAAACAGAATGATAGCAACCACCTGAAACGTAATCCCTAGGGCAACTAATAGCAAATACCATCGCTTGTGATGGTAAAAATATTGATAGATGAATAAGGCAATAATAAATAAATTATTGAGTGCTAAAAAAAACAATACTGAAGGGTAATCTAGGGCCATATTATTTTCCACTATTCATTTGAGTATGCTAAAGATTAAAAAATTCACTCAATAATCTGGCTTTTAAGTCTGTTTTTAGAAAAGTAAAACTTCACTTAAAACGGTTCCTTAGTTGGACTCCTCTAATCTATTATCCTTAATATCTGTCTACCGACAATAGCTCCCAAACCTATTCCTTCCTGATAAGCTGCACCGCATCCAGTCGAACTCTTGCCTTTTTTATCAAAGCCGATAAGGTATTTCGCTCTTCCAGCCCTGCCAGAATCTCGTCAGGTCTAACTTCTTTGTTCTTTTTTTGAAGGGCGGTAAGCCGATTGATTTCATGATCCAATGTGCTTACCATTCGCTCTAAACCCTTTTTAATTTCTTGTTCTCCCATGTTCTCAGCGATTTTTGTAGCAGATGAAATCATATGGGGCAGTAAAGTATTTACAAATGCATCATTTTCAAGTAATGGGTCTATGCTGCTTGGCAGTACGCTTTTGTTGAGCATTGTCGCAGGATAGCTGTCTGTCACTTCTCTCCCCCTATGATCTACTACAATTCTCAACGGTGTGTCCGCAAGGAAACGGTCTATATCAATACGTTGCTTGCCAGCTGTTTCGAGAACAAAAATCAATTCAAGTATCAGCCCGGGGCTTCCGGTGTCACGGATTGATCCATAGCTGGCAGTTCCGAAGGTCGAACTTAACACCTTGTCAATAGCACCGGTTGCCATAGGATGATCCCAGGTAAGAAAGCTTACATCCTCTCTGCTGAGCGCCCGTTTTCTATCAAAGGTCACCTGGATGCCTTCCCGGGGAATAGACGGAAACCCTTCAGCTCTAAATGAAGCCGGATGCAACAGGTAAGTCCTGGATACCAGGTCTTCCATTTCTACGTCAAAATGCCGGAAGACTTTCGTTAGATATGTTTCCAATGTAGGATCATTATCTTCAGCATGGATTTGCTCAATCAACCTTTTTGCTATTTTCGGACGAAATGAATTCATCTCCAACAATTTATCACGTCCTTCAGCAAGAGTTTTCTTAAGTTCTATCTGATATTCATATGTTTGCGCAATCAATACTTCCAGTTCCCTCTCTGCCTCTTCAAATGATGATATTCTGGTAAGGTTGAGTAAGCGCTCACTGAATAATCTGGAAATAAGATTGCCTCCCTCAAGATTTGTATTAAAAGCATCCAATCCTTCATGGAACCACCTGACAATGAGTTCTTGTGGGCTGCCTACCAGATATGGAATATAAATAGTAATGTCCTTTTTTTGTCCTATCCGGTCAAGGCGGCCTATTCGCTGCTCCAGCAGTTCCGGATGGAAGGGCATGTCAAATAGAACGAGATGGTGGGCGAATTGAAAATTCCGGCCTTCGCTTCCTATTTCCGAGCAAAGGAGTAGTTGTGCCCCATCAGGCTCTGCAAACCATGCAGCGTTTCTATCCCGCTGCACAAGTGTGAGGTCTTCGTGAAAAACGCTTGCTGTAAATTCCGGGAATTTACTTAAAGCCGATTCTAACGCCATAACTTTTTCCTTGGAGGTGCATATCAGGAGTATCTTTTCAGCTTGT
Organism: Algoriphagus resistens; assembly: GCF_001442615.1. Classification (GTDB taxonomy): domain Bacteria; phylum Bacteroidota; class Bacteroidia; order Cytophagales; family Cyclobacteriaceae; genus Algoriphagus; species Algoriphagus resistens. The sequence goes on from NZ_LMXN01000004.1 coordinate 328,942, forward strand.
AATTCCTCCATTTTTGTTAATAGCCACTTGAACCGCGGATCTTCATCAAAGTAAAATTCCTGTTCTGGTTTTGTTTCGGACGCCCACTCCATATCCACGAAAAACTCATTTCTTAAGCGCTCGATCCAAAGGCTAATATCATCTCTTTCTTGAAGGGGAATCAGCTTGGAAATTCGATTAGGGAATCCGCTCATAGCCAATCGGGTATTTCGAATTAGAACTCTACCCGGACCATGCTGATCGAGCAAATCTTCAATTAGATTGTGCTTTGTAAGTTCATCTCTATTGGATAAAGAGGCGATTCTTTCTTTAGAGAAAATGGATTCTAACAGCTTGATGTCTTTTGCTACTAGGTCTTTTCCTGACGATAGCTTTTCGACGATATCAGCAATGTCTTTATTGTCTTCAGATTCGCGGATAAAACAATTGTAATTGTTATACCTATTGGGGTCAAGTAACCGAAGCCGGGCAAAATGGCTTTCTACACCTAATTGTTCCGGTGTGGCAGTAAGGAGTAGCAACCCTTTTGCCACCTGACTTAACAATTCTACAATACCATACTCCGCACTCACAGCATCAACAGACCATTCGAGGTGATGGGCCTCGTCCACAACGAGCATGTCCCAGCTGGCAGAAATGGCCTGTTGGGTGCGTTTTCTTGAACCTGTCAGAAACTCGATGCTACAAATAACAAGCTGATCATCGAGAAATGGATTTCCCTCTGGCGCACCTTTTTCAAGAGCTGCACAACGTTCTTCATCGAAAATGTTAAACCATAGATTGAACTTTCTCAATACTTCCACAAACCACTGGTGTATCAACGATTCGGGAACTAAGATAAGTGCCCTTGATATTCTACCAGTCACCAATAAACGGTGAAGAATAAGACAAGCCTCAATAGTTTTTCCCAGTCCAACCTGATCGGATAACAAAACACGGGGAGCAAACCTGGAACTCACTTCATGGGCTATATATAGTTGATGCGGAATCAGATCTATCTTTCCCCCCACAAATCCATGTACCGGAGAAATCCTTCTTTGATAATTATGATCGAGCGTTTCTCTGCGTAGGGCAAATAGTTCAGGCAAATCAATATCACCCGCAAATAGCCGATCTTCCACTGTATGCGAGATAGATACATCTCCAAGTTCGGACTCACCCAACTCTCTGTTGTCTCCAAAGTACACATACAGCCCATTCTCAAATTTAATTTCTTCAATCAACATCGCATTTCCTTGCTGATCTACGATGGTATGACCCGGTTTAAAAATGGTCCGGAGCAACGGAGCACTTTCAATGGAATACAGTCTCACTTCATCTGGCACCGGAAAGGTTATCCGCACTTTCCCTTTGCTGACTTCTGTCACTATGCCCACACCGAGTTCAGGTTCTCCGGAACTGGTATAGCGTTGGTTTAGAAAAAATTCTCCCATGTATTAGGATTCTTGTTTGGATGATCAATACAATTCCCAACCAATAAACTGCTTCCTTCTACATAAAAGAGTTGATTGATTTGCTGGGTGATTCTACCCCGCCGAGATGTAATTCCTTAGCGGTAAGTTTTTTGTGTATGAAAAACAGCAGATTTGTGTTGATCATTTTTTAGATGGAAACAAAGATAGCAGAAAAGAGCCAAGCTTTTGGATTAGTGACCTACTTCCTTTGTCTGATTCCCATCTGAGCAATAAACACATTGCCTTCTGTTGGGGTACCTGGCTCCTATTTGGGCATGCTGAAAAACCGCACGCATGAAAAAAGGATTGATCATTCAAAATGATTGCCGTTTATCTATTATTGGCGTTTTTCAGCAAGCCCTTATGATGGGATAAGGGGAATCCAATCTTTAGGAAGTAAAGTAAGTCAGAGATATGAAATCTACCATGTTATTCAAAAGTATTATTTCTTGAATAGTAAAAATCAATAATTACTAAAAAACTACATGCTTAATTAATTACTATTTACTTATAAACGAAACAAACAACAATTATAATTACTTTAAAATAATATATAATTACTTTATCTACAAAAATAAATTTACAATCTATTTTTCTGGTTTAAATTCATATCAATGAAATCATAAGAGGAAAATCAGTCCTTTATATTTCCTTTCCTTAAGAATTTTGAGAATATCACCTTTTCAAGAAGGTCATAATTCTAATTTAAGGAAACAGTGACCTTATTAATAGATTGAAAGAAAACCAACTTTTTTTTACTTAAAAAACAAATATTATGTATAAATCCATCAAAACTCAACTAACAAAAAAACACCCTGACTAAATCTTCAATTTGAAATTGAAGATTTAAAGCAAGTATAGAAAAAGAAAAATTATTATTCACTTTTAAAACTAAGCATATTATGGCTAATGAAAAAAACGTCTTTGTAGAACTAACACGTGACGAAATTTTAACTACCAATTCCTCAATCGAGATCAATGTATCCCGAGATGCTGATACGATTTCAGTCATTAAAAGCATTGGGGTGCAAGGAGTAAATGGAAGAGTAACCCCGACAAGAAAGAGCGGAAACTTTGTATGGAGCGCAGAAAATGGGCTTCCTCCGGGTAAACACCAATTGACTATAGAACCAATTGTGAATTCAAAATCCCAAAAACTAAGTGATACAATTGTCATCCCCTTTACGGTCATTGCTACAAATTCAAAAGTTGATAGTAACGTACTGATAGGAAGTTTTGTCAGATTGAAACTTGTTGAAAATGGTGTGGAGAGATTACCTAATGATAAGATAACCGATGAAGCGTTTATTGAATTCTATAAGGCAATTGACCGAAAAAGAGGTTTACCCATCTCATTTGAATTTGATCAAAATGGAAGAAAAGTGGACGGAGAAAAAATCTTGGAAAGTCATCGTAGTAAGCTGAATTCAAAATATGGTAAGATCCACCCTACACTTTTTTCACTCATCAATTCTGAAAAGCCTCCAAAAACGATGATGGTGGATATTTGGTATGAGGTTGAAGAGCCTGAAGCTATGTCCTCCGACCGTGCACTTAATGATTGTGAAAAAGAATCTGTCAGTAAAAGAGATCAGGAACAAAGAATAGAAATGCAGGAGCGCATGGAGAAATTTGCCAAATCAATTGAAGGTAAATTAAAGGTCTTGAAAGTTGATGGTATAGCACCATTGATTACTGTACAGGTGGAAACTTCTAGTATACGTGAGCTGGCTTCCAATAAAGAAATCGCCGGAATACTTTTACATGAAACAGAAGGGATTGAAGATCTGGATAATTCTATTGCAATTGCAGGGTCTGACTCAGTCCATTCCGGAGGCGAAAAGGGTTCTGGAGTAAAAGCAGCTGTCTGGGAAGGAGGTCCTACTAGCAATGCAGATTTAGTAATTGCAGGAAAGTTCAAGTCTAGCCCATCCTCGACTTCAGACCATTCTCAAAATGTACATGCAATCATCAGAAATAAAGAGTCCGGAACACCCAATGGGCATGCACCGGAATGTAGCTTGTACTCTGCCAATGATTACGATAGAGATGCATTAACCTGGGCTGTAAAAGAGAAAGGTTGCACAGTTATTAATCAAAGTTTCCACAGGGCAAGCGAGCCTGGTTCAGGTGCATTGTCAGGAGATGATGTTTATGGTGACTACCTCGCAACAAAGTATCCATACCCGTTAATTGTTCATGCGGCTGGAAACTTCTGGAATGGTGATCCTGACAATATTAATCCCCCAAGCAGCGAATACGTCAACCATAAAGGCTATAATACTATTTCAGTTGGAAATCACGATGACACAGCTTCCGCTATGTCAAACTCTTCAGTTTTTCGAAATCCAACTTCTTCCCATGGAGACCGGGAATTGCCGGAAATATGTGCAAACGGGGTTGGGGTAACTGCAGATGGGATCACAAAAAGCGGTACAAGCATGGCTTCTCCGGCGGTGGTGGGAGTATCCGCTTTACTTCAGGGAACAAATTCCATATTAAAGCATTGGCCTGAAGGCTGTAGGGCGATTCTACTGGCAAGTGCAACCAAAAATGTCACAGGTAATACCTGGTGGCAGGATGTAAGCAATGGCGTCGATGCAAAAGATGGTGCCGGAGCTGTCAATGCAAACGAAGGATGTAAAATTGCTAAAAACAGAAGATGGCGCAATGCTCCGGCAACGTTAAGAGGCTGGGATATCGGATTACTTAGTTCTTCAGATTTTGGATCTGATAAACTTTCGACCTTTGAATATAAAGTATCAGTCCCAAATTCCTTTTATGGACCAAGGAAAGTCAAAGTAGCATTGGCCTGGACTTCAAAGGCTACAAAAACATCATTCTTGTTTTTTAGCTGGTATATGTCCCAATTAAAAGTTGACCTGGATCTTATCATTTATGATGAAAATGGTGCTGTAGTCGGATATAGTGGGTCTTGGGACAACAGTTATGAGATTGCAGAATTCACTGGACAACCCGGAAAAACCTATACTATAAAGATCAGACGCTGGTCTGGAACAGATTCTACTTGGTTTGGTATTGCCTGGACTGTAACAGGAGGTCTCACTATTACATTAAATCCAGAACTGCTTCAGGCAAGTCGAATATTCAGTGAGTAGTAAACTTTGTAACTATGTAAAAGGCTATCTATAAATTTGTAGATAGCCTTTATTATGATCTCAACTTGCATTATGAAAACATCATTCAAAAAAAAGTCAGTCTATAGATTTCTCTTAATGCCCCGATGTTATTTTTGTACTATTGATTTCTTCTTTAGCAATTACAACACCTAATGCAAAATCAGGTTAGACTACTTCGGTACTCTTCTTTGTTTTTCTATAAATATAATTTGGATAGATAGCCCGCTTGGCAAAACGATTGATCTTATCACTATTGATCATTTTTTGATAGACATTCGGGGTGACACCAAAGTATTCATAAGTTGATCCATCTACAAAGGTGATTTCCAGCAGCAAGCCTTTGTGATGATAATCGGCAATACCGGCAACGTTGATTGTCTCTGTATAAGCTTCCAGATTAGTTGCATGGGTTTCCGGTGCTATGCTTACCAGAAAATGATAACCGTCGATAATTCTGCGGCTTTGCAACTCTGCTTCAACTTTCAAAACATCCCCATCCTGAAATTTATCGGGGTGCCACTCCTTCACCAGATTTCGATAGGTCTTTTTCAGGGTGGCTAAATCGATTTCTTTTTCCACTCCGAAAAGTTTCTTGTATTCGTTGATCCGTTTCATCTATTTTTCTTTGCGGGTGCAAAAGTAGATCTTTATTTCGCGGTAATTACCATACAGGCTTAATGTTTGAAGAGACACCGGTACAGTTCTCTTCTTTTGGTCTAAAACCTTCTCATGAAATCCTTCCTATTGATTTCTCTTCTCATTTGCTCCAGTTTTTTTTCTTATGATCAAGAATCTGATGGGCGAGTTATATTCTTCTTGCACAACCGTTTTTTAGAAGAACATGGACTTGATGAGCTGCATCCTGAATTTGGACGAACAGAATATCCGGAAATACTATCCGAATTCGAAAAACAGGGATTTAAAGTCATTTCTGAGAAAAGAAACGGAAATGTAAATGCGAGAGATTACGCTGTGGAAATAGTAAATCAAATTGACAGCTTACTAGCCAACGGATACAAACCTGGTAAAATCACGATTATTGGCACTTCCAAAGGCGGGTACATCGCCCAATACGTTTCAACATTGGCAAATAATCCGGATTTGAATTTTGTGTTTATTGCCAGTTTCAGGGATGAGGATATTCAGAATATTCCCCAGATCAATTTTTGCGGAAATATCCTCACCATTTACGAAAAGTCAGACCCGTTCGGAGTTTCGGCAATGAGAAGAAAACAAACCTCCACCTGCGAAATCAGGCACTTTTATGAGATAGAATTGAATACCGGAATGGGGCATGGTTTTTTGTTTAAGCCTCTAAAAGAATGGATAGAGCCGGCTATGAAATGGGCAAAGGAAAATTACGAATTGGAATAAAACAGGAGTAATACTATCAAAACATACAATTCAGGGATATTAAATCCACTCAAAAAAACTCCGATAAATCTAGGATTTTCTGAAGAGAATGGAACAGATATCCAGTATATTAAAGAGTCGTACGCTCATAATTCTACCCTTAAGGACTTAGCTAAAAAACAGTCCAACATATCTTCTCGTTAGTATGTAGCATAAAGATGGTTTTACATCCTAATTTATTGACAGTTTCCTACATCGCTTTAGTATCTTAGTTCTGTGAAAAAATTCATTATCCCAGCAATTGCCTTTTTGATTTTTATAGTAGGATTGGCTTGCATGATGTTGCCATTTGTCCCTTTAGGTTGGTTACTAGTGGGACTCGCTTCATTACTCATGGCTCCATATTTAAGGTTTATGCGAAAGTTCATTGGCTGGCTTGCCAAAAAAGACACTACTGGCATTATAGAAAAAGCTGGTCAGAAAGCATCGAAACTATACCAATGGGCCGGAGATAAAAAAAGGGCCGAGAAACTGGAATCAATCATTGAAGAAAACAGTCCTCCTCCCGAGAGCTCCAAAGAGAATAACTAAAGAAAACAGGTGTGTTTTTAGGAATTCTAACTTCACTCGCACCTCCATGCATCTGTTTAGTCTCTATTTTTTATTGTAATTCGATAATATTTTATATAATTGCAATAAAAATATAGTGCAATTATGAGAATTATTGGGAAAAATTCCATCCTTTACTGGAGCAAATATCCATTTCTTGTTTGTACCATTGGCTTTATGGCATCTTCGGCATGGATCTGTGGACTTATAGTGTTACAGTTGATAACAGGGAAATTTCATTCCTTAGTGACAGTCGAAAATATCAATGAGTACAAGATCATTCAGTTTAAATATCCGTTTTCGCAAATGGTATTTACAGCCGAAAATTCTACTGAGGGGATCCTACTAGCATTTTGGGGACTCATCTCCGTTTCTTTTGTGCTGCTCTATTCGCTCAGGATTATTCGCCAATTTGCAAATGATCATATTTTTTCTTCAAAAGTCGTAACGGATTTCAAAACCTTAAGCATGGGATTTATAATTTTTGCCAGTGTCATACTTTTTATCGACCTGACCGTTGAGCGGAGCAACTACGACTTTACACTTCCCCTATGGTATATGCTTGCAGGTTTTGTGCTCTTATTCATAAAAGAAATAGTTGATCAGGGAAAAATCCTTCAGGATCAAACGGATTTAACCATTTAGTATGGCTATTATTTTCAATATAGATGTAATGCTCGCAAGGCGCAAAATGCAATCACAGGAACTTGCGGAAAAAATAGGCATAACCCAAGCCAATTTATCCATTCTTAAAACGGGAAAAGCAAAAGCATTGAAAATAACAACCCTACAAGCCCTATGTGAAGCATTGGAATGCCAGCCTGCGGATTTATTGGAATACAGAAAAGACAATTAACTAGAGCTTATCGTATGAAAATAAAACCTTCTAAGAAAAAGAAGAATATTGTAAAATGGGCTTTGATCGTAATCGCATCATATTATGTAATTACAATCCTTTATTTCGGTCATGGAGATATTGATTCCAAGACAGGAATCAGTACATTCTACTGGTCCGGATTGGATGATTTGGGAAGGAAAGATAAAGCCTCCGGATTTTTGGTTAACGAATACTATCCGACTTTTCTCAATGGTGTTGACGGGCCTTACATTTTCCAGAATCGTTCCTATTCTGTTTCGGCCGATAACAAGTGGCTAGAAAAAAAAGTCGACACCACGGATTTCATTGTAGTAGAAACCGGTATTAGGGAGTTTCCCCGTTTTTCACTGCAGTTACGAAGAAATTACCCTGTTGAGGAATTTGATTACAAGATGCCAGAGAAATTACTTGCTATTTCCGATATAGAAGGCAATCTAACGGGCTTTTACAGTTTACTCGTGGCCAGTAAAGTCATAGATCCGAGAGGGAACTGGATTTTTGAAAAAGGAGCTTTAGTCCTCAATGGTGATTTCTTCGACAGGGGAAATCAAGTAACACAATTACTTTGGTTTATCTACCATTTGGAGAATCAGGCAGCTCAAAAAGGTGGAAAAGTCCATTTTATACTAGGCAACCATGAAATAATGAATTTAACAGGGAATGCTTCCTATAATGATTTTAAATACATAGAAGCAGCGAAAAGAATAAGCAGTCAATCGGATTGGAACAAAGCTATATTATACATGTACTCCGAAACTTCCGAACTGGGAAAATGGCTGAGAAGTAAAAACATTGTTGAAAGAATAGGCCGCAATTTATTTGTTCACGGAGGGTTAAATAAGTTTCATCTTCAGGAAAAATTTTCCATAGAAGAAATGAATACAATCGCAAGGAACCATGTGGCTAAAGAACTTCTATCCGGTACTGTAACCGACAAGCGTGAAGAATTAATTACAAGCAGTATCAACAGCCCCTATTGGGACAGGCGGCTCAATCTGGACTGGAAAATAAGATGGATCTATAGACTCAAAGGAATCGATGCCAACAAAACCTCAGCAAAAGACCTGAATCAAATCCTGAAATTTTATGGGGCAGAAAGAATCATCATAGGACATTCCGTCGTGAATGATATTTCCACAGGCTACAACAATCAAGTTGTCAAAATTGATGTAAAACATGGCGAAGAACTCAATAGTGGCTCTACAAAAGGTCTTTTAATTCAGAATGGTGGCTATTACAGGATTGATGACATGGGAGACAGGAAACTATTGTTTAACTAACGCCGGACATTTTTGCTTGCTATTTTGTGGACTTTAAAGGTTCTATTCCTTTTACTTTTTGATTCTTTTTGAAAAAAAACATGAAAAAATTATGTAGCTAAATAACTACACATATATTTGTAGTCAAATAGCTACACAATGAATTTAAGACGCGACGTATTTCAAGCAATTGCAGAACCCACCAGAAGGGCAATTCTTCTACTACTGGCTTCGCAATCACTGACCGCAGGGGCCATTGCTTCAAACTTTGACACGGCCAGGCCTACAGTATCCAAGCACCTTCAGATCCTTAACGAATGCGAATTAATTCGGCAAGAACAGCAGGGAAGAGAGGTTATCTACCATTTAAATCCTATCAAAATGAAGGAAATAGCTGACTTCCTGGAGCCTTTCCGCATGATGTGGGAGGAAAGGTTTAACAGATTAGAGAATATCATGAAGAATCATAAATAACACACTACTGATGGAGCAAAAAACTAAAATAAAAGCCCTGGACGGTCAACAAGAATTGTTCATTACCAGAGAGTTTGATTTGCCAATTGACTTGCTTTTTAAGGCATATGTAGTCCCGGAGCTTGTCGCAGAGTGGATGGGCACGAAGGTTTTGAAACTTGACAGCAAAAGACATGGATCTTATCAATTCGAAACCACCGACCCAAAGGGGAATCAACATCGATTCAATGGAGTCATTCATGAATTCGAAGCAAACAAGAAAATCACCAGGACTTTTGAAATGGAAAACACTCTCTTTCCGGTGCAATTGGAATTCCTGGAATTCACCCCACTGTCAGATGAAAGAAGCAGACTGACCATGCAAGTCATTTATAAGTCTGTAAAGGACCGGGATGAACACTTGAAAATGCCATTCGCCTTGGGTATCAATATGGCTCACGACAGAATCCAAGAAATCTGCAATACATTAAAACAATAACTCATGACTAAGCGAAATAAAATAATCTATTGGGTAGCCACCTGTTGGCTGTCATTGGGAATGGTATCCACAGCTATCGTCCAGCTTATAAAAATGGAAGAAGAAGTACAAAAGACAAGTCTACAATTAGGTTACCCTGGCTATTTCCTTACCATCATCGGTGTATGGAAGTTACTTGGAGTCTTCACAATTCTTATCCCTAAATATCCTTTGGTGAAAGAATGGGCCTATGCAGGTTTCGTATTTGTAATGACAGGAGCGCTATTTTCCCATTTTGCGCTCGGTGATCCCGCCTCAGAATATTTTGGCCCTGCACTTTTGCTTGTGCTCACACTTGTGTCGTGGTATTTCAGACCTGCAGAAAGGAGACTTACCCAAGTAAATCTTAACTAGGAAACAAATGAGATTTTAATAATCAGTCAGCGGAAAATATCAACTGAATGCAACTTGCTTGATCATGCTTCATTCTTTGTTTTTATCCCGCTCCTCATTGTCTACAGTTTCTTCTTGCACATCATTTTCCCGATCATTTTCCCGCTCGATTCTATTGAAATCCTCCCTTTTGGGAGGCCTAGCCCCTTGGGAATTGCCCGGCGTTTTACGTGTAGTGCCTTTGTCTATACCATCCTTCTCTTTGCCAAAAACTAGCATGGGGAAAATTCCTGTTGGTTGATTGTTAATTATCAGCATAGTGTTATTGTTTAGAAAGTACTTATGAGGATCCAACTATCGTTCCATTGATGTAGGAACAGGAGTAAGATTGTTACACTGCATCTATGAATACTTTCAAGGTTATCGGAGGCCGATAAATATGGTCAAAAAATCCTGAAATGGGGATTTAACTACTTACCTTCCAACCAAAACCTGGAAATCATATTTCGTCGAGTCGGGTTGGCCATGAATATCGTATTCCATTATTGTTGAAATTTGCTATAAGCTTTCGAAAAAGTAAACGTTGAGGGTGGACGGAACAGACACTACTAGACTATAAAATCCTACGTTTAAAGTAGATTAGAAGAACTAACAAATCATCACAACATGTTTACATTAGAACAAATAAAAGAGGCTCATAGTAAAGTAAAGACCGGTGCAGATTTCCCTTCCTATATCCAAGATCTGAAAAAACTAGGTGTAAAATACTATGAGACTTTTGTCTCAGACGGCCACTCTGTTTACTTTGGTACGGAGGGAGAGAAGGTGGTCTCACCCCCAATGTATAAAACCTTGGATATTGCCGGCACAAGCAATGAGGACCAATTTAAAATTGAACTAACCACCCACCAGCAAGGTAAATCCGATTACCCCACCTTCTGTAATGATGCTGCAAAGGCCGGAATTGAGAAATGGGTTGTTCTGGTTGATAAAATGACGTGTACCTATTATGATAAAAGCGGAAATGAAATTCTGGAAGAGACTATAACTGAACACACCTAAATAGGCATAATAGAAAAAGTTTCAGGTTCACATGATATGACTAATCTATTTTAAGAAAGAGTTAATTCCCTGACTTACAACAATTAATAAAGGAAATCCGCTGCTTTTCGATCAGCAAAGTAGTCCACTAAGTTCTGTTTGTTACTGGGTCATTAAACTTCCAGGTGATCTATTTCATCTACGGGCACGCGCTTGATAAACTCATTGTAATGCTGGTTGTCCTCATCGGAATAAGTACCGTAGGCATTTAGGATAAATCCCTTTTCTCCATTTTCACCGTGAATCAGGTAAATGGCCGCCATATCCGCCGGATCGGATTCCCCCTCGAATCTGTATGTTTTTACGATTATGAGTTGCTCAGGCTGATAGATCGTCTCAGAATTCTCGAAATTAGCCCCAGCTCGTTTGATAGTCAGCTCTTTACCATAACCTCTACCGGGAAGAAGATTTAATACCTGAGAGTAAGTAGTCATTGATTTGGATGTGCTCATGATTTTTGGATTTAGTCAAAAACGTACTGGCTCTATCCTATGCAAGTCAAAGACCAAAGAGCCGTATTTCCTTAAAAATTGAGCGGAGCTTCATCCCAAAACGAATTCAGGTGTTATTTAGAATCACAAAACACCAAAATAAAAATCAACAGCCGTTAAAATGTGGTAATCCTGCCCCCATATGGGCAGTTCTGTCAAACAGTCCGCCAGAATTTACAAAATGGAACGTTCCTAAAGCTGCTCTTCTTCTTTTTCCTTTGTGATTTTATCTACCACCAGCGCAATCGCTCCGTCACCTGTGACATTGCACGCGGTACCGAAGCTATCCATAGCGATATAAAGTGCAATCATCAAACCGATCATTTCTTCACTGAAACCCAGCATGGACTGCAAAAGTCCAACCGCTGCCATGATCGCACCTCCCGGCACTCCCGGTGCCGCGACCATCGCAATACCCAGCATAAAAATAAACCCAGCAAACATTCCAAAATCAAATGGCACTCCTTCCAGTATCATCAAAGCCATCGCACAGGCTGTGATTTTCATAATACTTCCAGATAAATGTATAGTCGCGCAAAGCGGAATCACAAACCCGGCGATCTTTGGAGAAACTCCATTTTTCTCCGCTTGCTCCAGGGTCACCGGAATCGTTGCTGCGGAAGACTGGGTTCCTAATGCCGTGAAATAGGCTGGCATCATGGTTCCCAATAAGCGGATAGGATTTCTCCTGACTATCGCTCCAGTGATTACATATTGGAGTAAAAGCAAGAAAATATGCATGGCAAAAATGACCCCAATGATATTTAAAAATACAGAAAGTATAGAATATACCTGACCACTGAAAGCCATATTGGCGAAAATCCCGAGGATAAAAATCGGTAACAAAGGAATAATTACATTTTCAATTACCTGCATGATGATTCTTTCAAAATCCTTAACCACCTTCTTGAGGGAAGAATTCTCCTGATAGGAAAGTCCTAAGCCGATCACAAAAGCCAGAACAAGAGCTGACATTACATCAATCACGGCTGGGATTGTAATACTAAAATAAGGAACTAGATCATTTCCGTTTTCAGAGACGCCAGCTGCTTCATTTATATGAGAAGAAAGTAGTGAAGGAAAAACAGTAGCGGAAGTGAAATAGCTCATAAACCCGGAAAAGAGCGTGGATCCATAGGCAATCGCTGCTGTGATCAGCAATAATCTCCCGGCTCCTTTACCCAAATCAGAAATAGCCGGCATGATCAAACCTAAAATAATAAGCGGAATTGCAAAGTTGAGAAATTGTCCAAAAAATGCATTGAACGTGGCAAAAATCCGATTGATTGATTCCGGCAAATAAAGACCGAAGACAATGCCCAAAACAATGGCGATAAATACTTTGAATAGTAGATTGGAGAATACTTGCTTCATTTTTTAGCTATAAATTGGGTTTTAAAGGCAATTCTGCGCTTTGTTAGATTTTAAGATTGCTAAGATATAAGGAATGCAGTCTATGAGCCTGATGCTTTTGAAAAAAATGAAAAAGAACCTTTTTCAAATGAGGACAGCTTTACTTGTTGAAATAATATCTTTGACAGTATTATGCATCCCCTTCGTTATCATTCCTGCATCTTAATAGCAACTAACCGGGCGTTGGAAAAACTTGGACAGGTCATTTTTCATCAAAGTATTTAGCGGACATTAAAAAGAAACTAAATGAAAAGCAGAAAATCGCTTATAGTCATTGACATGCAGAAAGGTTCATTCACTTCAAAAACACCTAGATTTGATACATCAGGGGTTGTACAACGAATAAATGAACTTGCAGAATTGTTCCGGAAGATGGAATACCCTGTTTTCTTTATCCAGCATGACGGTACGGGCAGTGGGAATTTTGAAAAGAATTCAGAGGATTGGGAAATTTTAGATGAGCTACTAGTCGAATCAACTGATGTCAGAATTGATAAATATGTGAACGATGTATTTTACAGATCTGAATTGCATTCAGAACTATTGCGGCTGAACGTAACTGAGTTATTTATTACAGGTTGCGCAACTGATTTCTGTGTAGAATCAACTATTCAATCAGCATTGACAAAGGAATATCAAATCACCGTTGTAGCAGATGGACATACAACCGGAGAAAGGCCAAATCTAAAAGCCGAACAGGTTATTGACCATTACAATTGGGTTTGGAAAAATATGGTCCCTATAAATGGGCGAATTAAGGTTGAGAAAACTGAGCATATAAAAACGATTTTCCGGCATACTGAGTGATCATAAAGTATGGCAACCCTGGTCCATCTTTATGGCTCCACGACCGGAATTATGATTTAAAAACTAGTGGTCTGTGAGGACACAGACCACGGAAAACACCGGCCCGGGCTGCGTCCAAAGTAACTTCGCTTTCACATAGGGCTATAGTGACATAGACCAAAATTATCTATTTTCTCATTTTTTTATACGCATTGATCAGCCCATTTGTAGATCCATCGTGGGCAGTGATTTCTTCATTGCCATTCAACTCAGGAAGAATACCGTTTGCCAAAACTTTGCCTAGCTCCACTCCCCACTGATCAAAACTGAAAATATCCCAGATCACGCCCTGGACAAAAATCTTGTGTTCATACATTGCAATCAATGCTCCAAGTGTATAGGGAGTAATTTCTTTTACCAATATAGAATTCGTAGGTCGATTACCTTCAAAAACCCGGTGCGGAGCAATTTTGTCGATTTGCTCATCTGATTTCCCTGTAGCCTTCATTTCTGCTTTCACATCTTCCAAAGATTTCCCCTTCATCAAGGCTTCCGTTTGGGCAAAGAAGTTGGAAAGTAACTTCTGGTGATGATCCCCGATAGGATTATGTGATATAGCCGGGGCAATAAAATCGCAAGGAATCAAGTGCGTGCCCTGATGGATCAACTGGTAGAACGCATGTTGTCCATTGGTTCCAGGCTCTCCCCAGATTATCGGCCCCGTAGTGTAGTTCACTTTTTCACCGGAGCGGCTTACATATTTTCCGTTGCTCTCCATATTCCCCTGCTGAAAATAAGCAGCAAAGCGATGCATATACTGATCGTAAGGCAAAATCGCCTCAGAACTTGCTCCTAGGAAATTGGTATTCCAGATTCCTATCAATGCAAGAATCACAGGGATATTCCGGTCAAACTGGGCATGACGGAAATGCTTATCCATCGCATGGGCTCCGGAAAGCAGCTTTTCGAAATTATCGAATCCTATCGTACAGGCTATCGGAAGACCTATCGCAGACCAAAGTGAATACCTACCTCCTACCCAGTCCCAGAATTCAAACATATTATCCGTATCTATCCCAAACTCGGAGACGGATTTTGCATTGGTAGATAAAGCTACAAAATGCTTGGCTACGGCAGTGTCTATTTTTGCATGCTCCAAAAACCACTCCCTTGCAGTATGCGCATTGGTCATGGTTTCCTGGGTTGTAAAAGTTTTGGACGCAATAAAGAACAGGGTTGTCTCAGGATCTACTTTTTTCAGAGTTTCCGCGATATGGGTTCCATCCACATTAGAAACGAAGTAACACTCAATATCCGGATTCTGATAAGGCTTCAGCGCTTCGGTCACCATCACCGGGCCGAGGTCAGATCCGCCGATACCTATATTTACTAGCGATTTAATAGGTTTTCCCGTATAGCCTAGCCACTGTTTATTCTGGATTTTGTCCGCAAAAGATTTCATTTTTTGCAGCACAGCAGAGACATCCTCCATGATATTGTGACCTTCCAGATATACCGCCTCATCAGCGGGATTTCTCAGCGCTGTATGCAATACAGCTCTTCCTTCTGTCACATTGATTGGTTTTCCTGCGAACATATCCTCTATCGCAACATGAAGCTTGCACTCCCTAGCCAGATCAAAAAGTGCATCCAAAATATCTGGATTCAGCCTATTTTTAGAAAAATCAACCAAGATATCTTCCATTGTAATACTCAGTCTATCAAAGCGCTCCCGCTCATCAAATTGAGAAAGAATGGTCATGTTTTTATGATCTTCTGCAAGTTTCTGTAATCTTGCCCAAGCCGGGGTGGTTGTAGGATTAATTGCGTTCATTGGTATGTTTAACTAGGAATGAGCCACAAAAATAAGGTTTATCCTGAGGGATAAAAGGCTTTTGGCTTAAAGTGAACCCCCACATTTATCCAAAAGCTTTTCGATTTCAAAATTGTTTGACTATTATTAAACTTCACAATTAGTCAACAGCAATGTGCCGTGCCTTCTTTTTCAAATTTCTATTGATTTTGATTTTCCCATTTGGAATGGGTATTAATCAATCTAGGGCGCAGGGAAATGAAATCGTCAGATTGAACGAGCATTTCTATCCGATCAGTGAAAAGGATACCGTCAATTATTTTTACAAAGCCATTATCGTCAATTTTACCGATAGCACTTCCATAGAACGGATTTTCAATCTGAATAACCAAATCGTAAAAGTTACCCGATATGGTTATAATCAGGAAGGGAATTTTCCCGAGGAAATCACAGAGACCTATGACTCAAACGGTAAGCTATCTTCCAAGAAAGTCAAAAATCGAACTAATGGTTTCTATCAAGCTGTTTATTTTGATAAAGGCGAACAACTAGGCGAAGTGCTCTATCAAGGCGAAAACAACTTTGAAATCCGAGCTCCCAAAAGTGAGGAAATTAAAAAAGCAGATGAAAATGTTTTTGAACCCAAACCAAGGCTTGATAAGGATCTTTGGATTCAAACGCTGAAAAAAAACCTAAGCTACCCAGCCACTGCTAGAAGAAGAGAAGAGGGGACAGTTATACTTGCTATTTATGTAAATGAATTCGGTGAACGGAAAGCCCCTGTAATCGCCAACCCGGAAAATGTGGACCGGTTACTTGCTGAAGAAGCATTACGGGTCGTAAAGTATTTTGATGGTGAAATCGCACCTGCCACGACGATAAATGGGAATACAATTGATAGTTGGCTATACTTGCCCATTCATTTTATGCTGGATTGAAACAGTCACCATGCAATAAGAATCATTCCCTGGTTTCCGATAAAATATAGAATTTCAACTGACCGTCCCCTATCTCAAATGAAGTTAAAAACCCTCCTATTTTTTATTGCCTTAAATACATTATTAAGCCTAAGACTTTTTGCGCAAGGCAGGGAAATAATACCCTTAAATCAATATAAAAATCCTTTGGACGAAACGAAGCGGGAGGTGCATACTTATAACAAAATCATCACATATACCCCCGACAGCATTAAAATCGAGAAAATCTATACACTTGACAACAAACTACGAAGTACTACCAGAGAGAGTTATAATCCCGAGTTGGGATATATTGAAGCCGTAACCCAAAATTTTGATTCACTTTCCTATCACATTTCTACACGATTTAAAAATGTAGAAAATGATATGTGGCTGGAAATTTTCTTTGAAAATGGAGAAGAGGTATCAAGATTACAATACAGTGGCAATAAAATGTTCAGATTCGATATTAAAGGAATTGAATCCCCAATAATAACCACGAGAAATCCGCTAGTCCCAAGATTTATTCCTGACCGATCACACTTTTTAAATTATTTCCACTCTAGGTATAAGCATTCTAAACAACGTGAATCAGGTATTGTAATAGTAGGGATTCATACTGACAAGAACGGGGAAGTAACTAAGATTGAGTGTCTCAATTACGGAGAAGCTCCAAATTATATGGCAAAGGAAGTCTTAGCTATTTTCAATTCCTATGATTTCAAATTCGAGCCTGCTCTTGACATTAAAGGCAATCCAAAATCATCGATTTTGCGATATCCAATTCGGATTAACTACAATTGAGAAATTTTGACTTCTCCATTAAAGGAAACGCAAAACCCGCCAGAAATTGCGGGTTTTGCTTATATGATTAGATCCAGAACTAAAACGAGGTAAGTCAACTTCAACGGAAGGTCACTTCGGTCTTCCAGCTCATGAATCCTTCAGGAAATCCCTTAGTACGTAATTCAAAATCCCCCCATGCTTATAGTAAGCAATCTCTACCTCAGAATCCAGTCTGGAAAGCACCTCGATTTTCTTCTCCTGAGCTTCTGATTTCACGATCACCTCAAATTTCTGGGAAGGCCATAAGCCTGCTTCAATTCCTAGAATGCTGAATTCTTCTTTTCCGGTAAGGCCAAGGCTTTCCGCATTTTCACCAGGTAAATACTGAAGAGGGAGTACACCCATGCCCACCAGATTGCTTCTGTGAATACGCTCGTAGCTTTCAGCAATCACTGCTTTGATACCCAATAAATTGGTGCCTTTTGCAGCCCAGTCACGGGAAGATCCCGATCCATACTCTTTCCCTGCCAGAACTACGAGCGGTACGTTTGCAGCTTGATATTTCTCAGAAGCTTCAAACACACTCATTTCCTCATTGCCAGGAATATAAGTCGTAAAACCTCCCTCCTGTGTACTGAGTTGGTTTTTAATACGGACATTGGCGAAGGTACCTCTCACCATCACCTCATCATTTCCCCGTCGTGAACCGTATGAGTTGAAGTTTGGTCGCTCCACTCCTCTTCCGTTCAGGTACTTTCCGGCTGGGGTATCAGGTCTGAATGATCCAGCTGGAGATATATGGTCTGTAGTAATAGAATCCCCCAGTTTCAACAATACCCGGGCATTTACAATATCCCGTGCCTCTGGCACTTCAATGGAGATTCCCTTGAAAAATGGTGCCTCTTTGATATATGTACTGCTGTCATCCCAAGGATAAATTTCTCCTTCGCCAGACTGGAGTTCTTTCCAGATTTCATTTCCTTCGAAAATCTCTCCGTAATTCTTCTGATAATCACCGGGGGAAAGTACTTTTCTGGAAATTTCAGCAATTTCTTCCTGTGTTGGCCATATATCTTTCATGTAAACAGGCTCCAGATTGGGATCATACCCGATTGGCTCATTATACAAATCCACATCCACACGACCAACAAGAGCATACACAACCACGAGCATTGGTGACATCAGGTAATTCATTTTCACCTGTGGATGTACTCTTGCCTCAAAATTCCTATTTCCGGAAAGTACCGATGCTACCACCAGGTCATTATCCTCCACAGCCTGCGCAATATGTCTGGGAAGAGGCCCAGAATTACCGATGCAGGAAGTACAGCCATAACCAACTGTGTGAAATTTCAATGCTTCCAGATCTTCCAATAAATTGGATTTCTCAAGATAGTCCGTTACTACTTTTGATCCCGGAGCCAGGGAAGTTTTCACCCATGGCTTTACATCCAAACCTCTTTCTCTGGCTTTGCGGGCAACTAACCCAGCACCTAACATTACAGATGGATTGGAAGTATTGGTACAGGAAGTAATCGCTGCGATGACAACCGAGCCATCGTAAAGTTCAAATTTCTCATTGTGCAGTTTTACCGAAACAGTCTTTAAACCATTCTTGATCTTGGTTTTGATCTCTGTCTCAGCAGGGGCTTTCACATCAGACTGATCTTCCGTCTGCCCGCCGCCCTCTTCTACGAAGCGGGAAATTTCCTCCCTTTTATCAATTGGAATATATTCTCTACCATGAACAGAATGGAGCAGTTGCTCAAATTTGGGTTTGAAATCTTTCACCAAAATCTTATCCTGCGGCCTCTTCGGACCAGAGACCGTTGCTTCCACTGTTCCAAGATCAAGCTCAACCACTGAACTATATTGGATCAATTCCTCATCTTTCCTCCACAGCAAGTTCGCTTTGCAGTACTTCTCTACCAAACTAATCTGATCCTGAGATCGATTGGTTTTGGCCATATAGTCCAACGTACGGGCGTCAATTGGGAAATAGGACACGGTACAGCCAAACTCCGGGGACATATTGGAAATCGTAGCACGATCGGGCACAGACAAGTGATCCAGCCCCGGACCATATACCTCCACGAACTTTCCTACCACTCCATGACTTCTCAGCAATTCAGTAATTGTCAAAACCATATCTGTCGCTGTAGTGCCAGCCGGCAGTTCTCCGGTAAGTTTCAAGCCGACTACCTCCGGCATGATAAAGTAAATCGGTTGCCCGAGCAGAGCAGCCTCGGCCTCGATTCCACCGACTCCCCATCCGAGTACGCCAATTCCGTTTACCATAGGTGTATGCGAATCCGTTCCTACCAAGGTATCAGGAAAGACCAGCCCATCTCTTTCGATCACTCCATGGGCTAAATACTCTAGGTTTACCTGATGGCAAATCCCCATTCCAGGCGGCACTACAGAGAAATTATCGAAGGTTTTTTGTGCCCACTTCAGAAACTTGTAGCGCTCAGAGTTTCGTTCATACTCCACTTCTACGTTCTTCTGATAGCTATAATTTGTTCCAAAGTAATCAACCTGTACTGAATGGTCAATCACTAAATCAACCGGAATCAATGGATTGATTGCGCTGGGGTTCTTTCCTTTCCGTTTGGCTTCGGATCTCAGGGAGGCTATATCCACTACTGCGGGTACCCCCGTAAAATCCTGCATCAATACACGGGCAGGTTTGAATGGAATATCTTTATCCGATGCTTGCGGCGACCAATTCAGTAACGTATCCAAATGCGCTCTGGTAATCGCAAAGTCATCGAAATTCCTTAAGGCATTTTCCAATAAGATCCTGATAGAAAAGGGTAAATGCTTAATTGGGTGACCACTTGCTTCAAGTTTTTCCAAACTCCAATAGGTGTGCTCTCCAGTTGAAGTTTGCAAAGATGTTTTAATCTGGAATGGGTCTGGACTCATGTTTTATATGGGCTTTGGTTAAAAAAGGATTCATGCTAATAACCCGAAACGGGCAATTGAAATTCCATTAAGTACTAATAGAAGTCCAAAGTCTTGCCAAAAATCAGCTTATTTGCACATCTTTAAGTTAACACAAGAAATCAATTTTTCATGGAAATCATAGCGTTACGCGTTTTCAGTGCCTTCTTTATTTTGGCTACATTTTTTCCTCTGATCAAATTAGACTATTGGTGGATAAGGATTTTTGACTATCCCCGGCTGCAGAAAATGGTTATTATTCTGGTTTTGGGGCTATTGTGGCTAATTCCCTTTAATCATTCTTTGGGAAGGGAAGCGTATATCTGGGCCATTTGTCTCACTGTCTGCGCCGTTTATCTGGCGGGTAAAGTGCTCCCATTCACGCTGTTGGGCAAAAAAATGATCGATACGGTGCCTTATCACGAATCCAATGGAATTCACATTTTGGTGGGAAATGTCTATCAATACAATACCAATTATCAAAAAGCAGTAGAGTTGGTAAGGAAAACAAATCCGGATGTGGTATTCTTTGTGGAAACAGATAAAACCTGGGAAAGCAACCTAACTGAAATTGAGAAAAGCTATCCTTTCCAGATCAAAATCCCCTTGGATAACACCTACGGATTACTGTTCTATTCGAGATTGGAAATTATCAGACAGGAGATCAATTACCTTATCGATGAGGAAATCCCCTCTTTGGAATTGGATTTGAAGTTGCGAAATGGGGAAATCATTACTGTATATGCGATTCACCCCACACCTCCGGTGCCTGGCGAAAACCCAGAAAGTACAGACCGGGATGCGGAAATACTCCTTGTAGGAAAGAAGTCAAAGGAAAACAAGCGCCCAACATTAGTCATCGGGGACCTCAACGATGTCGCCTGGAGCTATACCACTGAGTTGTTCCTGAAAAACTCTGAAATGGCTGATCCACGTCGTGGCCGGGGGCTTTTCAATACTTTCCATGCTGACGTCCCTTTGTTCCGCTGGCCATTGGATCATATTTTTCTCAGTAAGCACTTTGGTTTGGCCTCACTGAAAGTAGAAAAGGGTATTGGTTCGGATCACTTCCCTATTTCCATGAGAGCTGTGCTGACAAAACAAGACAATACCAACATCATGAAGGCAAATGGGGAGGAGAAAAAAGAAGCCCGCGAAAAGATTTCCCGCGGGCTAAGTGACGATGATTAGCAGTGACTAGTTGTTTACTTTTTCTTCGGCCTTTTTCTTACGCTTGAAGCCTTTATTGAATGGCCAGGTATACTCCAAAGCTTCCATACCACGGTTCAGGTTATAAGTAGCTGAGTCGGCATTTTCCATAGTGCTTTTAAGGGTCTCGGCAAATTCAGGATCGTTCAGAAGCATTCCCATGGAATTACTGGAATCGTTAAACTTATCTGTAATAGCGCTTAACTTTTGAGTCATTTCTTCTGAGTTAGCCGCAGCTTCTTTCAGGCTTTCCATGGATTGTCTCAGATCGGTGGCCATCGTAGTATCTGTGACAAGATCATTGAAGAGATTGCCTTTCTGATTCAATTTGGAAGTGAAGCTGTTCAATTCATTGATCATGCGATTACTATTGATGGAAGCCTGATCAAGGTTTCTTACAATGGCACGAAAACTTTCTGCAAGCAGTGAATCAGTAAGTGCCGCACCCACCATTCCTTCTCCTTCAGCCAGTTTACTGGTCAGATTTTTAAGATTTCCGGTTATTTCTACCAGGTTTTCATTGTTTACCTGAAGCGTCTCCATCATCTGGTCGGTATCCAGAGGCATTACCGATTCCAATCTATCCCCGTCTTCCACAGGTGGTGCCACCGTAGTCCCACCGTAGATCACAATAATCTTATTTCCGATCAACCCATCTGAGCTGATGGTAGCTTTAGAATCTTTCCGGATAAAATCCACTACTTTCTCTTCCACATTCATTTCTATCTCGACCTGTGAATCTCCGTAGAAGTTGATTTTGCGGACTGTACCGATTTTCACGCCGGAAAACCAGACGTTGTTCCCAGTCTGTAAGCCCCCGATGTCATCGAATACGGCTTTGAGGTGGATTGCCTTTACAAATTTTTTCTGTTGACCTCCCAGGGTCAGAATTCCTGCCACCAGGATAGCTATGCCTACAAAGACAAATATCCCTACTATGACTGATCTTTTATTTTCGCCTCTCATGAGTTGATGAAATTATAATCGTAAAATGATTTTATACGTTGATCTTCCGCATTTGGAAAAACCTCTTCAAATGTCCCTACTGCGTCAAACTGTCCATCCAAAAGAACTGCCATTCGATCTCCGGTCACTTTGGCGCAGGTCAGATCGTGCGTGATCACAATGGATGAGGTATTATATTCTTCGCGTACCTGAACGATCAGGTTGTTGATATCCATACAAGTGATGGGGTCAAGTCCTGCAGTAGGTTCATCGTAAAGCATTATTTCAGGTTCAAGTATTAAAGTCCTCGCTACACCGATCCGTTTCTTCTGTCCTCCTGATAGCTCAGAAGGCATTTGATTGATAGATTGTGGTAAGCCTACACTTTCCAAAAGTCCTTCTATTTTTTTGTCCTTCTCTTTTCTTGTCAGATTCTTAATATTTCTGACTAATGGAAATTCCAGATTTTCCTTCACGGTCATGCTGTCATAAAGTGCAGAGTTTTGAAAAGAAAAACCAATTTTCAACCGCAACTCATTCAACTCCTTTGTACCCAAATTAGCGACTTCCTTTCCCAAGACTTTCAATGTCCCTTCATCTTGTTTTAAGAGCCCTACCATGATTTTGATCAGAACAGACTTACCTGAGCCTGATTTTCCCAAAACTACTAAGTTCTCCCCTTTGTATAGATCCAGATCCACTCCTTTGAGCACATCCAAATCTCCAAATGACTTTATTAATCCCCGTATTTCTACTACTTTTTCTTCCATGGCTTACATCATTCGGATTGCGTTCACAATCTGAAGAACCAAAAGCTCTTCAATAAATATCAAGAACATCGCCATTACTACAGCGGCATTTGCGGCACGACCTACCCCCTCAGTTCCTTTGGAAGAATTATACCCTTTATAACAGCCTACAATACCAATAGTAAAGCCAAAGAGCAAGGCTTTCAGTACTGAGGAAATTATATCAAGAAAACTAATCGCTTCGAAAACCTGCACAAAGAAAGTTGTCAAACTCACGCTTTCATTTGCATTTACGCTCAAAAATGATCCCATTAGCGCAACAAAATCCGTGAACATCACCAGTACAGGGATCATAAATGTGGTCGCCAGTACACGGGTAACTACTAAGAATTTGAATGGATTGGTAGCTGACACCTCCATGGCATCAATTTGCTCTGTCACTTTCATAGACCCGATCTCCGCTCCTATACTCGACCCCACCTTACCGGCAGCGATCAATGCCGTCACCAAAGGCCCCATAGCCCGAACAACCGCAATGGAAATAAGGGAAGGCAGCCATGAGGTAGCACCAAACTCAGACAGTGAAGGTCTGGATTGGTTGGTAAACACGATCCCGACGATGAAGCCAGTCAATGCGATCAACGGAAGAGATTCCACACCTATGCGGTAACACTGATGAACCACTTCCTTAAATTCATAGGGAGGGATAAATACCTCTTTGAAGAATCGCCTTACAAAGTTCCAAGCGTTCGCCAGTCCAGTAAAAAACTTATCTATTTTCTTTGAAAGCAGGGGCTTTCTGTCTTCTGCTTTTTCAGTCATACAATCTTTCTGATGGCTCGAAATTAATTAATTTATTCTAAAGGATCATTTTAAATACTTCAAAGTCCAAGGATTGAAATCAAGTCAGATTCACTCAATGGTTTTTCAAAAATTTTACTGATCCTTTTATCGGAAATTGCTCTATGAAACTCCTCAGTCTCTACGGATCCTGACTGTAAAATTACCATTGAATCTGGACTTACCTTCTCTGCTTCATTTATAAATTCCCATCCGCTCATTTCAGGTAAATTCAAATCCACCAACAACAAGTCCACAGACTCACTTTTCAGATACATCAGGGCCTTGCTGGGAGTATCGAAATAAACAAATTCAATTCCCGGATTGATTCTCATAAGTCTTTTCTCAACCAGAATTTTCTGGATCTTATCGTCGTCAATTAAAAGGATTTTTTTAATACCGAAAGGTTTCATTCTGCAAATCGAAAGGAGGTGGTTTAAATGATTTGGTAATGCTAAGATTAAAAAATCTGGTCGGAATATTAACTCTTAAACGAATGCTCTTCTGAAAATCACAGTTCGTTCATGTGCAGACATAGCACCTCGTTTCATCGACAGCGAATGAAAAGTCCTACAAAGGAAATTACTTGGTTTTCTTGCTCAGTCAATATTTTTAGACATGGCTAATTTTTTTAGCCACGGCAAATTATGTGTTACCTAAATCATATTTAAACCACAAATAATCAGTCAGTTACATTAATATTGATTAAGAAAAACTTACTGACTGTAGCTACGTTTTAGAATCAGGCTGAGACAAGGGAAATTTCATCCTCTAACCGACAGCCATAGAAAATTCTGTAAATAATTAACCCGTATCTATCCCAATTACGGGGTGAATTTTACTTATTTTGTCAAGATTTATTTTTAGAAAAAGTATGGAAGAAGCTAAACCAAGAAAAAAACGAAGTAATCAGTTTATCAGATTTCTACTTTATATCAAAGATAGATTTGATCTTCAGGAAGGCAAAGAAGACGAGCTGGAGACCATAGAATATATCAGCAAAAATGTGGAATTCAAGGGGGCAAATCTTTGGATTTTGATCTTCGCAATATTTGTAGCCTCGGTAGGATTGAATGTAAATTCTACGGCAGTGGTCATTGGAGCTATGCTCATTTCGCCCCTGATGGGTCCCATTATGGGGATCGGGATGGCAGCGGGGATCAACGATTTTGACCTGCTCAAACGCTCCCTTCGCAACCTCGGGGTGGCTGTATTTATTGCAATTTTAACCTCTTCAATTTACTTCACTTTTACCCCGCTGGATGATGCCCAGTCGGAGCTTCTCGCCCGCACCGAACCCACGATTTGGGATGTGCTGATTGCACTCTTCGGAGGACTCGCCGGGATCATTGCCGGCTCCCGAAAAGAGAAGAGCAATGCCATACCCGGAGTGGCTATAGCCACGGCATTGATGCCTCCGCTTTGCACCGCTGGATATGGACTCGCCACCATGAATCTTTACTACTTCATCGGTGCCTTTTATCTCTTTTTTATCAACTCGGTTTTCATCTCCTTATCGACTTACCTGATCGTACGGTTTATGAAATATCCCAAGAAGGAGTTTCTGGATGAGAAGAAGGAAAAGCGGGTTCAGACATACATCACAGTTTTCACCATTCTGACAATTGTACCGAGCGTCTATCTTGCCTATGGGATTGTAGTCCGATCAATTTGGGAAGAGCAAGCAAAGACCTTTATCCAGAATGAATTTGTATATCCAAAAACCCAGGTATTGAGTTCTGAATATTTTTATAATGAAGAGCCAAAAACCATCCAAATCAACTTGATTGGTGAACGGCTTCCTGATTCGGAAATCACCAAACTTCAGGAACAGGCGAAAGCTCAGGGTTTTGAAGGTACTGAGCTAAAAATCAATCAAAGCGGGAGTGGACAGACAGATATGAACTTACTGAGATCAGATATCCTCAAAGATCTCTATGAGCGAAATGAGCGATTGATTCAGAATAAAGATGAAAGGATAGCGCTGCTTGAAAATGAGGTGGCCAATTATGGGCAGGTGCGGGTACTGGGCAATGAAATAGCCAAAGAAGCCAAAATCAACCATCCAGGCTTACGAAAGTTCACACTGAACCGCTCTATGGTAAATGACCTGGAAAAGGAAACTACAGATACCCTACTGGTAGCCTATGCTGAATTTACAAAAAAGCCTTCTTTAGAAGAAACCAATAAATTAACCGAATGGCTAAAGCTCAGAACCAAATCTGATACTGTGGCAGTAATTCTGCATTGAAAATACGCATCTAAAAAGCCAGTCAATACGAGGATCTCCCTATTAGCTGGCTTTTCATATTAATTGTCACATTGCTTTCATCTTTTGGATTTTTTCCAATTTCTACTGTTGAAACCATAGCCAGCAAAGACACCCAAATAACTCCCTCTTGTAACTTCCGTGACTGTCCCTACCTTACTTGAATCATAAATCAGTGGATTAGTGTAACGGTTCATCTCTGTCAGTCCCTGCTGATACCTCAGTCCCAACACAAAGTAATTATCATTCTTGGTCATAAACTTAGTGCCTACATCCACCCTAAAAGCTACTGCCACCTTATTTGTCTGCTCAAGCAAAGAAGATCCTGCGGGATTATTGAATTCATTAGCCGTACCCAGAGAAGTGCTGGTTGAAAGTACCAAACCAGGCTGAATGAAGAAGGGCTGATTCTTAACTTCGAAATTATACCTGGTCCCTAAGGAAAATGAAGGTAACACCGAAGGGATCTGAGCCGGACGAGGATAATACACACCAAAATCAGTTTTCGAAGTTTTAACACCATTTCGAAGTGCGTTTGGATAAAACCCCACTTCCGAATACAATTGCCAATTTTCAGAAAGTGGAAACAAAAAACTTAAGCCGGCATTCATACCGATATTGGATTGCATCGGTATATTGCCACCATCAACCGAGCTGGTTGCTTTGGAGAAGGAGCTTGCTGCACCTGCGGTAACTTCTATGGAAAATTTTTGTTGTGCCATCACTGCGGCTGAGAGGCAAAAGAAAAAGGCGAGAAATAGACCTGCTTTCATAATCAGAGGGATAAAGTTAAAACAGAAAGAACTAATAGATCAAAAATAACTAAGAGAGTCTTGGAGCGATAAATCCGTATCTAAATTTTTATTAATCAGATAGTTAAAAAATCTTATTCCGGATTCTGGTAATTATACATACTTTCGTATACATCTATAATTTCCAGATTTATGAAATCGAGCATGTCGAAAACGACACACACTGGGATGACTATAATTCATGCGAGATTCCATATGTCCCTTAAAAGACAAATTATAATCATATGAAAAAGCTAATTCTTTCCTTAGTTACTCTTTTTGCCATGATTTCGCTTAGTCAGGCACAAAACGACTTATATGACCCAGAACTGGCAGCAGAAGTCGGAGCTGACAAATACGGCATGAAAAAGTATGTGATCGCCTTTTTACACCGAGGTGACCGCGTGAGTGAATATACCGAACAACAACGAAGCGATATTCAGGCAGGACATATGGCAAATATCAACCGGATGTCTGAAGAAGGTCAACTCGTCATGGCAGGTCCTTTCTTCGGGAATGAGGATCTGAGAGGTCTTTACATATTTGCGGTGGAAACGCTGGAGGAAGCTGAAGAACTTACCTCCAGCGATCCTGCGATCAAGGCAGGCGTACTCAAAATGGAACTGAAAGAATGGTATGGCTCTGCCGCATTGATGCTGATGACTGAGCTTCATATGAAAGTCGCAGAAGAGGTCATTTAGGTCAATTACCATTATGACAAGAGGTTTCCCATCCTCAGTTTAAAAGAATGCGCAATCAGGGGTGTTTGAAGCCAATCGCTTTTAAAATAAAGAGAAGGCCAGTTTATCCGTTAAAAGCTCCAAAGCCCGAATAGATTTAACAGAGTTCCCTTTGGCATTCAGCTCAGGACTCCAGACAGCGATACTAAATTTATGTGGCATGACAGCTGCCACTCCTCCTCCTACCCCGCTTTTTCCAGGCAAGCCTACTTTAAATGCAAATTCCCCTGCTTCATCATAAAAGCCGCAAGTCAACATCACTGCATTGACACGTCTGGCATGGCTTTCTGAAAGAATCTGCCGGTCGGCAAAAATGGAGAAACCGTCATTGGCCAAAAAGGAGAAGGATTTGGCTAGATCCACGCAGCTCATCTCCATTGCGCAATGGGAGAAATACACTTCCAATACTTCATTTATGGGGTTGTTAAAGTTCTTGAAAGATTTCAGAAAATAGGCCAATGCGGTATTGCGTTCCCCGTGGTTCATTTCTGAATTCTTGACTTCTGGATTGATTTTCACACAGGTTGCTCCAGCAAGCTCATTGATAAACCCCAATATCTGATCTATTGGAGTTTCAAATTTGCTACATAAAGCATCAGTAATCACCAAGGCCCCTGCGTTGATAAAGGGGTTTCTGGGAATACCCTTTTCATATTCCAGCTGGGCGATAGAATTAAAAGGATCACCACTCGGTTCCACATTAACCCTTGCCCAAAGCTTGGAGCTGAACACATTAAAAACCATCGTAAGCGTGTGTACCTTGCTGATACTTTGGATAGAAAATGGTACCTGGTAATCTCCGATCCCATAAACGTTCCCCTTGAGATCCACCAAAGCGATACCGAATTGATTCGGATCTACTTTGGCAATTTCAGGGATGTAATCGGCGACCTTGCCTTTGAGATTCTCCGCCTGAACCTCATGATACACATCTTCTATAAGTTGTTGGTAGTCCATTCTGGAAAAGTGTGGAAAATTGAAAAAGATTAAAAGGTTTCCTTAAAATAAATGGCACATGATCTAAATTTTATTCAAGATTCACACCATACTATTTCAATTTTCGTGACCTGTGCTACACGGGCCATTTTTATTTTGTCTCCAATACAATCATTCCGCCTTTTCTGAACAAGTCATGGCCAACATAATATCCGTTTACAGTCTCTCCATTGACCTTGATCCCTTTTAGATTTCTACCCCCATTAGGGTTCAGAATCACAAGATCATTTCCGTTGTCCACCTTCCAGCTCACCTCATCAAAAAGCGGTACGGTCACCAAGTAATCAGCATCCGCTGGCGACATGGGATACAAACCTACCGCCGCACAAACAAACCAGGAGGACATCTCCCCAGCATCGTCCATGCCAGACAATGCCAAGCCATCTGGACCAATCCCATAGAGCTCGGTCATGATTTTATCCAATATCGCCTGGGATTTCTCAGGCTTGCCCACATAATAATAGGCAAAAGGTGCTTCGTGATCAGGCTGGTTCCCTTGGCAATATTGCCCTATAAAGGTTGAGATATTTCTTGCAATATGATTTGGATTCCAAGGTTTGGTGAAAAACTCATCCAGTTTAGCTTCAAACTTTTCCGCTCCCCCGTACAATCTTACCAGACCAGGCATATCGTGAGGGGCATAGAAGGAAACCTGCCAAGCATTTGCCTCACGGAACATATATTCATAGTAAGGATATTCCGAATCAAAAGGAGTGATCCAATCGCCGTTTGCCAGCCTTCCCCGCATGAAGTTCACCGAAGGATCAAAGACATTCCTATAGTTTTGCGAGCGCTTCATCAGGTCCTGATAATGCTCCTTATCATCCAGTGTATCCGCCAAAATCGCCAGAGAGTAATCATCATAAGCATATTCCAGCGTTTTGGATACGCCTGCTCTTGCTTTAGTTTCCACATGTGGGCTTTTTATATCGGGGTCAGAGATGTAGCCCTTCTCCATATATTCATCCACAAAGGCTCTGGGCCCTTCGTCGTTGTAGGCATTATTCAACAGATATGCATAAGCCTTTCTCATATTAAAATTTGTGACTCCCCTCCGGTAAGATCCCGCGATAAATGGTGCTCCATGGTCTCCATGGAAAAACGTCGGAACAAATCCTGTAATTTCAGCTCTACTAATCAAGGAGGAAATCACATCCCCAGTTACCTCAGGAGACAAAATACTCAAGAGCACCAGCTTGTTTCTATAGGTGTCCCACAGTGACGGAATCGTGTAATAACTGAAGTTCTGCTGCTGGGTCTTTCCTGCCTCATCTGTAAACTCCCCATTCACATCGCTGCGCAAGGCCGGCCACAGGAAAGTTCTGTACAGTGAGGTATAAAACATCTCCTTATCCCGTTGCGATTCACTTTTCACCGAAATCTTCGAAAGCAGTTCATTCCATTCTAAGACTGCCGCCTTCTGAACTTCCTCAAAAGTCGTATCAATTGATTCTTTTTCCAGGTTCTCCTTTGCATTGACGATGCTCACGTAGGAAATTCCGATTTTCATGGTCACCGTTCCGGCACCCTGATCTGAAACCGTGAGGATAGCATACCCATCGTTCTCGCCTTTGGCCTGCAATTGCAAATCCGAGATTTTATGGCTCAGAATTGCATAAAAATGCACTTTATCCCTCCCTACTCTTTGAAATCCCCCGACTGCGTTTTCTCCTACTTTCTCTATTTCCCAGTCTGACACCTCATTATTCGCTTTTCCCAGACCGAACAGTATTCTCCGCCCTTTTGGACTGTCAAATTTATACTCGTGAATTCCAGTGCGTAGTGTTGAAGTCAGCTTCACCGCCACTTTATAATCATCAAGATACACATCATAATATCCCGGGCTCGCATGTTCCTTATCATGGGAAAAAGAAGATTTGAACGGAGCGACGGCTGCCGGGGAAATTGGCAATACAGGAAGATTACAAAGGTTCCAATGGCCTTTATTTGTATGGGCAAAGCCCAAAATTTCTGTATCCTCATATTCATATCCTGCACCTGAACCCCACTTCGTAATCGGGCTCAATTGTACCATAGCATTGGGAAGTGCACTTCCCGGAAAAGTCAATCCCGCCCAAACCCGCCAATCCTTTGGCGGAGTATAACCAATAACAACAGGATCAGTCAAAGGGGCAGTCCCTATAAACGGATTGACCAGATCTGACGGTTTCTCCTGAGAAAAAGAAAAGTGAAATGAAAAAACGAATAAAAGAAGACATATGGATTTGAGTTTCAATTTCATAGATTCCAGTACTTAGGATATTTAAATATTTACAATTCAGATAATTAGGATTTCACAAGTATGCGGTCACAAGTCTACCTAAACTATCACTGTATTCAAATGAGATTTTTATATAAGAAAAGCATTGCTAAATGGTAAAAAGTCAAATTTTAAGCCTCAACATCCTATAATTCAGTCAAACTTCACGAAGTCATAACCTTACTGCAAAATATTATTTGTACTTTTGCGCCTTCAATCAGGCAAACCATGCAGAATATTCGGAATATCGCGATTATCGCACACGTTGACCACGGCAAGACTACACTCGTGGACAAAATCATTCACGCTTCTCAGATTTTCAGAGAAAACCAACAGTTTCAGGATTTGATCCTTGATAACAACGACCTGGAACGTGAAAGAGGAATCACCATTCTTTCAAAGAACGTATCCGTTCGTTATAAAGACGCCAAAATAAATATTATCGACACCCCAGGTCACGCCGATTTCGGTGGTGAAGTGGAGCGTGTATTGAAGATGGCTGATGGCGTGATCCTTTTGGTAGATGCTTTCGAAGGCCCTATGCCTCAGACCCGATTTGTTTTGGGCAAAGCGCTGGATCTTGGATTGACCCCAATTGTAGTAGTAAATAAGGTAGATAAAGAAAACTGCCGTCCTGACGAAGTCCATGAGTCAGTTTTTGAATTGATGTTCAACTTAGACGCTACTGAAGAGCAACTGGAATTCCAGACGCTTTACGGATCAGCCAAGAACAACTGGATGGGTCCTGATTGGAAAAACCCTACTGATACAATTTTCCCTCTTCTGGATGCTATTTTAGAACATATCCCAGCTCCGAAAATCGAAGAGGGTACGTTACAGATGCAGATCACCTCACTGGATTACTCTAGCTTCGTAGGTAGGATTGCAATCGGTCGCGTGAAAAGAGGTACCATCAAGGAAAATCAGCAGATCGCGCTGATGAAAGCTGATGGCAGCATCAAAAAAATGAAGGTAAAAGAACTTCATACCTTCGAAGGCCTAGGTAAACTTAGAGTATCTGAAGTAGGTGCAGGTGATATCTGTGCTGTGACTGGTATAGAAGATTTTGAAATCGGTGATACCATTGCTGACGCAGAGAACCCTGAAGCACTTGCCAGGATCTCTATAGATGAGCCTACAATGAACATGCTCTTCACCATCAACAACTCCCCTTTCTTTGGCAAAGAAGGAAAATTCGTGACTTCCCGTCACCTGAGAGACCGTCTGATGAAGGAAACTGAGAAAAATCTGGCACTTCGTGTAGAATCAACAGATTCTGAAGACAAATTCTTGGTTTATGGCCGTGGGATCCTTCACTTGTCTGTTTTGATCGAAACGATGAGAAGAGAAGGCTACGAACTTCAGGTAGGGCAGCCTCAGGTAATCTACAAAGAAATCGATGGGGTAAAATGTGAGCCTATCGAAACCCTGGTAGTAGATGTGCCACAGGAAACTGCAGGTAAAGTAATTGAACTGGCAACCCAGCGTAAAGGTGAATTGCTGATCATGGAGCCAAAAGGAGATTTACAGCACCTGGAATTCAACATTCCTTCCAGAGGTCTGATCGGTTTGAGAAACAACATGCTTACCGCTACCCAAGGTGAAGCGATCATGAACCACAGGTTTACTTCATACGAGCCATTCAAAGGCCCTATGCCCGGACGTACCAACGGTTCGCTGATTTCAATGGAAGGAGGGCAGTGTACTGCTTATGCTATTGACAAACTTCAGGACAGGGGTACTTTCTTCGTAGATCCGGGAGATGAGCTTTATACAGGTCAGGTGATCGGAGAAAACTCCCGTGATAATGACATCGTGGTAAACGTGCAGAAAGGCAAGAAATTGACTAACATGCGTGCTTCAGGTTCAGATGACAACGTAAGAATCGTCCCTGCCAAGAAGTTCTCCCTAGAAGAGTCTATGGAATACATCCAAAAGGATGAATACCTGGAGATCACTCCTAAATCTATCCGGATGAGAAAAATTTATTTGGACGAAGGCGAAAGAACAAGAATGGCGAAAAAAGAAGCTTAAACAGGCTTTTAGCACCAAGATTCTAGTATATACAGCTAATTAAATCCCCCAGATGAAAGTTTGGGGGATTTTTTTTTTGCTACCAAAGATCATGAACCTGCGCCCTGATATATGTATCATATACCTCTTTCACTTTCTTCATTTGGGAGTCCGTTATCGGGGGCAATTTTCCTGCCTCTACATTTGCTTCCAACTGGGACAAGCGGGATGCGCCAGGTATCACCACACTTACTTGCTCAAACATAAGTATCCAGCGAAGTGCTACCGCCGCCAACGCCCCGTCACCCTTAAAAACCTCTCTTAACTCATCAATTGCAGGAAAAGCTGCTTCCAAAGGAACTCCTGCAAAGGTCTCTCCCTTATCAAAAGCCTTTCCCTCCCTGTTGAAATAGCGGTGATCATCTTTGGAAAAAGTAGTGTCTTCTGTGATCTTACCGGTAAGTAAACCGCTAGCCAATGGCACACGGATTATTAATCCCACGTTTTTTGCGGCAGCAAGGCTTAACAGTTCCTCGGCTGGCTTTTGCCTAAACATATTGAAGATCACCTGAACACTTGAAACAATATCATATTCCATAGCAAGTTTTGCCTCTTCAACTTTCTCCACACTCACTCCCATGGCAGCTATTTTACCTTCCGATTTCATCTTTTCGAATAAATGGAAAATTTCGTCTCTCCCATAAACCGCAGTCGGCGGGCAATGTAGCTGAATCAGATCCAATCTATTCAATCCGGTATTTCGCAAACTATCTTCTACATGGCGACGTAGCTTTTCTGCAGTATAGGTTTCATTGATATGGGGCTGGATTCTTCTGCCACACTTCGTGGCCACATAGATTTTCTCGGATCTTTGCCTTACCGCTTCCCCTACTGCCGCCTCACTTAACCCCGCATCATAGACATCAGCAGTATCCACAAAATTCACTCCCTTGTCAAAAGCTGCATGAATAATTTCCTCTGCCACTTTCGGATTAAAAGCCGAGCCCCAGCCACCCCCTACTTGCCAAGTGCCAAGTCCTATTTCAGAAATTGCCCAACCCGTTTTTCCTAAAGTTCTGTAATTCATACCACTACTGATTTAAGTTTGATCAAAAAGGAGTAATTGTTTAATAGGATGGCTAAAAATCGCCGAATTATCTAAAAGTAATTTAAATTTTTATCTTTAGAATCACGGTTAATCCTGATTTTTGTTGCTAAGAAAAAACCAAGAATACACTCAAACCTAAAAACACCATAAATGAAAACACGTAGAAAATTTATCAAAACTATCAGCGCGGCAAGTGCTGCTGCTGTCTTACCTATAACCTCAATCGCTCAAAAAATGGCAAAACAAAAGATGATACACCAGGTTTATTTTTGGCTTCATGATGAAGCAAATACCCAGGAATTCCTTACCGAGGCAGTTCCCATGCTCGGCAGATGTAAAACTGTAGGCAAATTCATCGCGGGTACTCCCGCTGCTACCGAAGACCGGGATGTAGTTGACCATAGCTTTCAGGTCGCCTGTACGGCTTTCTTTGACAGCTTAGAAGATCAATTGGTTTATCAGTCAGACCCTACCCATTTGGAGTTTATCGAAAAGTATTCCCACATGTGGAAAAAAGTCCAGGTGTACGACATCGCAATCTAGTCAAAGACTAAAAAGCATCTCTCACTTGTAGATAAATGATAGCTAAGCAAGATCATATGAACAGGTTAAAATTGATTTTCGGGGTTTTCATTTTGTCCATTTGGTCCTGCGACTCAAAGGATGACATAATCCCCGACCCGCAATCAGACAAAGTGAGAGGTGCTATTCTAGAATCCATGGAGGAATGGTATTACTGGAACGAAGAACTACCAGCTGCCATCAATACTGCAGATTATACTACCAATGAGGAGCTTTTGGATGCACTTATTGTTAAACCTCTGGATCGCTTCTCTTATTTGACTACTCAGGAAGCATTTAACAATGCATTTGTGGGCAAGAATGCCGGTCATGGATTTGGCTTTGCCTTTGATGCCAATGAAAAATTGTTTCTCACTTTTGTCTTCGAAGACTCCCCAGCTGGCTTGGACGGTTGGCAGAGAGGTTGGGAAATCATAGAAATAAATGACAAAACAATTTCCGAATATAAAAATGCTTCAGGAGGATATGACTTTCAGTTAGGACCTTCAGATCCCGGAGTTACCAATAGCTTCACTTTTAGATTACCTGATGGCACTACCACTACCCGCACAAACATAAAAGCTGAATATCAATCAAACTCAGTGCTCCATCAGGAAGTAATTGATCTTAATGGTAAAAAAGTAGGCTATTGGGTGTATCAAAGTTTCAAGGCTACCGCAGGCCAATCACCAACAAAAAGCCTGGAAGTTGACGAATCTATGAAATTCTTCGAAGAGGCTGGAATAGATGAATTGATTATAGATCTTCGATATAATGGAGGAGGGTCAGTGGCAGTGGCAGAGCAAATCAATAATTACTTGATCCAAGCATCAAATACCGACAAACTGATGTACACTAATCAGTTGAATTCTCTCAAGAAGGAGTTGGAAAAAATTGTCAATTTTAAAAAACAGGGCGGCCTGAATCTATCGAAAATTCTATTTATAACTTCCAGAGGATCTGCCTCTGCATCAGAATTGGTGATCAATTCCCTAAATCCTTATCTTGACATTACACTGGTCGGTGATAATACCTACGGCAAGCCAGTAGGTTCATTCCCTCTTTCCGGCTACAATAAAATCCTAAAGCAAAACAATGTAGAGCTGGTCCCTATCACTTTTGCTACGGCAAACGCAGAAGGGTACACAGAATATTTTGATGGATTTCCTGCAGACTTCGCTGTCGGGGATACGCCACAGTTCAACTGGGGAGACCCGAATGACCTTAGATTGGCCGCCGCTCTAGCTGTCATTGAAAATGGTTCTGTCAGCGGAAGGCTTTTGAATACGTTCTATAGGCCCACCTGGGAAATGATCGACCAGTTCAACGGACTGGAGCAGGAATTCCCAGCCTATTGATCTTTCTTTACAATTAATACAGGGATTTTCCGATCAATAGAAATCATCCTGTCGGTCACACTTCCTACCAGTAAATCATCTTCATCCGATTTGCCCTTATTTCCCATCACGATCAGATTGGCTTTGTGCTTCAATGCCGTATCGTATAGGCTTTTACTAATATGGTTGCCGGTATCTTCTACACAAATCAGCTCTTCATGAAGGCCTGTCTTCTTCTGGACTTTTTTATACGAACTTTCAGCTGTTATCCGTAAGTTCTTTTGGAATTTCTCCTGGTTTTTGAAGTAGGGAAAATACTGGAAACCCGCTTTCACAATGTGAACTGGGAGAAGTTTGGAGGATAGGTTCTTCGCCAGATTTAACCCACGACGGATGACTTTCTGCGAATAATCCGAAAAATCCAATGCCAGAACTATGCTTTCAAATTCTGTTTTGGCATCCTCGGGCACAAATAGACAATCCGAATCGGTCAGCCGAATCACCTTGCTGCTGAATACCCCGGTACCATATTCCTTCATTTTTTTTCCCAACACTACTAAGTTGAACTGCTCCGCATCCACCCATTTGATCAACCCGTCAAGTCTTCCCCCCAAGGCGATCTTCACATGAATGCTGGATTTTTTTGCACCGAATACTTTCTCCACCAACTCCATTACCTCATCTTCTATTACTTCTTCCAGGGGCTTGGGAAGCTGCTCACTCAGGCTTGCCAAATCCGCGGAATCACTCTCCAAGGCCACAAAATGAACCAATGTCAGGGAATCAAAATCAAACACGTCATCCATTTTCTTAAAATACCTAAGCAAAAACTCGTCAGTTTCACTTAGATCCAGGAAAATCCCGATCTTCTTCAATGGTTTCATGGCTTCTTGTTTTTATCTAGTTGCTTCATGATCACTTTTGTCAATCGATTTGTATAGGATTTTTGATCCACATCATCAGTCAATTGCTTATCCCGTGCATATTCTTTTTTTACTCCTTTCAGAAGTGAATAGCACATAATCGTAAGAATTACCAAAAATGGAAGGCCTGTAGAAATAGTCGCAGTCTGCAAAGCTGTAAGCCCCCCTCCAATCAACAAGACTGCTGCTACCGCCCCCTCCGTAGTTGCCCAAAATACCCGTTGCGCAGTAGGTGTATTTAATTTTCCTCCGGAAGTAATACTGTCTATCACCAAAGATCCTGAATCTGCTGAAGTCACGAAAAAGCTCGCCACCAGTAAAATCCCCAAAATCGATCCGACCATCCGAAGCGGAAATTTCTCCAAAAAGACAAAAAGTGCAGTTGACTCATCCTCGACTATTGCCTTGGCAAACTCGTGATTCCCCCCGGCAAGGGTATCCTGCATATCCAGAAAAATAGCTGACCCTCCCAATGTCGTCATCCAGAAAAAAGTCAGGACACTTGGCGCCAGAAGCACGCCAAAGATAAATTCCCGAATAGTTCTCCCCTTCGATATCCGGGCGATAAACATCCCTACAAAGGGTGACCAGGAGATCCACCAAGCCCAGTAAAACACAGTCCAGTCCCCTTGCCATCCCTTATTTACAAAAGCTTCAGTCCAGGTGGATACTTCTATAAGTTCATTCAAATAAACACCCATATTCTGGATGAAGGACTTGAACACAAATAGTGTAGGCCCGAAAATCAACACAAATACCAGCAGTAAGCCAGCGATCCGCACGTTCCATTCAGATAGGATTTTCACGCCTTTGTCTACTCCAGATATGACTGAGATGGTGGCTATTGCGGTAATCCCTGCAATCAGTGCCACCTGAATCCAGACGTTGTTAGGAGTATCAAAAACATGATGCAGTCCCCCACTGACTTGCCTGACCCCTACTCCCAAAGAAGTAGCCAAGCCGAAAATTGTAGCCATCACTGAAAACACATCAATTACATCTCCCATCCACCCATGGATTTTATCTCCAAGAATTGGATAAAAAACTGAGCGGATAGTGAGTGGCATATTTCTATTAAAAGCAAAAAATGCCAATGAAAGCGCAACAACGGCATAAACCGCCCAAGCGTGAATTCCCCAATGCAAAAAAGTAAAATTCATAGCATCCTGAGCGGATTCTACTGAAAACGGAGCTGCTACAGGTGGTTTAGCGTAATGGGAGACAGGCTCCGCCACCCCATAAAAAAGCAAACCAATCCCCATACCTGCACTGAACAGCATCGCAAACCACGCGCTGGTAGAGAAATCCGGTGTGGCATCTTTCCCCCCTAGCCTTACCGAGCCATATTTACTAAAGCCCAAAAAGAGGCAGAATATGATAAATACATTCACTGCCAAAATGAATAACCAACCTGTCTTTTCGGTAACAAAATTTTTAAAGGAATCAAACAGAACCACCATTGGCTCTCCTACAATTATGGTGACCACCATAAATACAACCAGTAAAACAACTGCTGGAAAAAATACAGGATTGTGAATATCTACATATTTATTTTTCATTGGCTAAAATCAATAAGTAAATCATGCATAGTCAATCAAAACCAAGCTGAAAAGGTGTCCATGATTATAAGAATGAGATAAAAAGTTAAGAAATTCTCCTTGGACAAATATAAAAGGGTTGAATTTCTTCAACCCTGGATATTTTATTGCTTTTCATTCACCGAAATCTGTATTCCAGCGCATTCACTTTTTCTTGTGTCTATCGATCAGCACATCCATCACTTCATCCAGCTCATACCCTTTTGCCTCAAGCAGAACTAAATAATGGTACAACAAATCTGCTGCCTCCCCCATAAATAATTCTTTGTTGTCGTCCTTGGCCTCTATTACGATTTCCACAGCTTCTTCTCCTACTTTTTGCGCTACTTTATTAATGCCTTTGGCAAAAAGCGAAGCTGTATAGGACTTATCCGTGGGATTGTTTTTGCGGTCCTTGATAATAGCTCTCAGCTGATCGATGAATCCTGTTTTCGAAGTGTTCACTTCTTCGAAACAAGTATCTGCCCCGGTGTGGCAAACCGGGCCTCTAGGATTGGCTTTCACCAAAATAGCATCTCCATCACAATCTGAAGCCATACTTACCAATTCCATAAAGTTACCGGAAGTCTCGCCTTTGGTCCAGAGTCTGTTTTTGCTGCGGCTGAAAAAAGTCACCATTCCCGATTCTTTGGTTTTAGCAATCGCTTCCTCATTCATGTATCCCTGCATCAGGACTTTTCCGCTTATAGCATCCTGCACAATTGCCGGAACCAAACCATCCATTTTCTTAAAATCTATATTCATTTCTATTCTAATCTAAACATTGGGATCTTCAAAACCCTAAAAGCTTTGATTTTTATCTATTGTTTCGTTTCTCTAAAGAGTTCAGAAATTCTTTAGAGAAACTATTAACCACTCGTTAAACCTTCGTTGAAATTTGTCAATTGTTCCTTCTTACAAATAACACCTCAAAAGCTCCTTCACCTTCTGATACTTATTCCCTCACTTCCCAAAAACCCTTTCAAATCAGGGATAGTTATTTCTTTAAAGTGAAAGATACTTGCTGCCAGCGCAGCATCTGCTTTGCCAAAGGTAAACACATCTTTGAAATGTGTCATCGTGCCTGCTCCCCCTGAGGCTATCACCGGAATGGAAAGCGCAGATGATACCTCTGCCAACAGTTCATTTGAAAAGCCAGCTTTCGTGCCATCGTGATCCATGGAGGTCAATAAGATCTCTCCGGCACCTCGATCACAAACCTCCTGAGCCCAGGCTTGAGTCTTCAGTAAAGTCGCTTTTCGTCCACCGTGTGTATGCACAAAGTCAATCCCATCCACATTTCGGGTATCTATGGCCACCACGATACATTGAGAACCAAACTCAGCAGCCATGTCGTTGATGATTTGGGGGTTTTTCACTGCTGAAGAATTAATGGAAATCTTGTCCGCCCCGGCATTTAACAAAACTTTCACATCTTCCACGGTAGAAATCCCTCCTCCCACAGTAAATGGAATGTTGATGGCTTTGGCCACTTTCGTAACCAGCTCTGCCAATGTTTTACGCTTATCCACGGTGGCGGAAATGTCCAAAAACACCAGTTCATCCGCTCCTTCGTCAGAGTAGATCTTCGCCAACTCCACCGGATCCCCCGCATCCCGAAGCTCCACAAAGTTGACACCTTTGACTGTGCGCCCTTCTTTGATGTCCAGGCAAGGGATTATTCTCTTTGTTAGCATTTTGAATTAGAATATTTTAAAATTGAACGATTGGAAAATTAGGTTGTACTGTGGCAAAATTGGAATGTTTGAGATTTCAAATTTTAGCTTTCTGACTCAGACAAAAGCCGCCATTTCCTCCAGCGTCACCCTTCCCTCATAATAGGCCTTCCCCACTATTGTCCCATAGACACCGATTTTCTCCAACTCCTCTAAATCTTTGACCGAAGAAACACCTCCACTGGCAATCAATTTCACACCGGGAATCTCTTTCAGAATATCCTTGTATAAGTCGATTGACGGCCCTTGTAACAAACCATCCTTCGCAACATCGGTACAGATCACATAGCTGATTCCTTTGGCGACATAGTCTTTAATAAAAGGAATCAAATCTACCGACGTAGTCTCTTCCCAACCTCCAACAGCGATTTTCCTATCCTTTGCATCAGCCCCTAAGATGATCTTTTCCGAACCGTAAGTTTTTATCCAGGCATGAAACAAGGCAGCATTTTTCACTGCAATACTTCCCCCTGTCACTTGCTTTGCTCCTAATTCAAAAGCCTTTTCAATCTCTTCGTCAGCCTGGATTCCTCCACCAAAGTCAACCTGCAAGCTCGTACCTGAGCTGATTCGCTGAAGCACATCTGCATTTACGATTTTCTTGGCTTTTGCCCCATCCAAATCCACCAGGTGCAATTGTTGAATTCCAACGCCTTCAAAACGCCTGGCCATTTCCAACGGGTCATCATGGTATTCTTTTTTGCTGCTGTAATCGCCCTGACTGAGCCGGACACATTTCCCTCCGATGAGGTCGATAGCTGGGATAATTTGCATTTGGATTGAAAGATTGGAAAATTGAAAGGTTTGGAAAATTGTGTGGGAAAGTAGTAAAGTTTTAAAGTTGTATTGTCTTCAAATTGAACTAACCTAAATTCTACTAAAGACCCTGTATTTCGTAAATTGTACTTCCCTCTTACTGAGCGAAGCTGACGTGAGTATTAGTATAGCAATTTAAATAGAAAGAAAATTCTGCAGCAGCTTCTCCCCCACCAGTCCACTTTTCTCCGGATGTGCCTGGATGGCATAATAATTATCCCGATGGAGAATAGCGGAAAAATCATGGATGTAATGCGTCTGGGCAATCGTCAAATCACTCAACTCGGCATAGAAACTATGCACATAATATACAAATGGTTCAACAGGCATATCCTTCAAAAGCGCGTTGTCTGCCAGGTTTTCCAGCTCATTCCAACCCACATGCGGCACTTTGAATTCCTGGGAATTCTCCGGCACAAAGCGCTTCACTTTCACCGGAAACACACCCAAACACTCCGTGTCATTTTCTTCAGAATGTTCACAGAGCAACTGCAACCCTAGACAAACTCCCAAAAACGGTTGTTTGATCTCAGAAATCAACTGATCGAGTTTTCGCTCTTTTAGGTATCTCATGGCAGAACTTGCCTCTCCCTGCCCTGGAAAGATCACTTTATCTGCTGCCCGAATTTTTTCAGGATCATCCGTCAGTTCAGCTTCCACTCCCAATCGCTCCAAGGCATAGAGCACCGACTGCACATTGCCGGAATTATATTTTATTACTGCTATTTTCATTTTTTAGTATCAAGCTATTAGACACAAGAATGGAAAATCTAATGTCTAGGGGTCTTATATCTATTGTCTTTTTCCCAAAAGCATTTCTTCAAGTGCTTTCTCAATCTCTGGAAGAGACTCATAAAGCTGCTCGTAATTCTCGATCACAAAGTATTTATCCTGAAAGCGATCTTTCCAGTATTCCTGATTCAAAATCTTCCGGACATCGTAATCAAAATGCTCCGGCTCATTTGAAAGGCTGAATTTAGTCTCTCCTGCGGAACTTAAGATCCCTGCGCCGTATATTTTTAACTCCCCATCCTCATTTATCAGCCCAAACTCTATCGTAAACCAGTAAATCCTACTCAGCAACTGGATCGCCCAGGGATTATCAATGTGTTTCAAGGCAATTCCGGAGAGGTTTTCCAGAAAGTCCACATACGGCTGATTGGTCAGCAAAGGCATGTGGGCAAAAGCATCATGAAACATATCGGGTTCCTCCAAATAATCCAGTTGCTCCATAGAGCGAAGCCAGGTAGATGAAGGAAATCGTCGATTATTCAGCAAACCAAAAAACAAATCATCGTCAATCAGTCCAGGGACTACCTGTACTTCCCAGCCGGTACTTTTCGCCAAAATCTGGTTCAACTCTTCAAAGTCGGCAATTCTATCAGCAGTAAACTTCACTATCTCCACTCCTTCCAGATAAGCTTTGGATGCGGCTTTAGGCAGATTCGGCATCTGTCGCTCGAAGAGAATCTTCCAGACTTTAAAGTCTTCAGGAGTGTAGGACTCATATTCCTGCCGGAGTTTTTGCAATCGAGGATCGCTAAAGACCCAGTTTTTCGGTTTTGTATTCATGTTCATGCTATTTGGGTATATTCTGTATTTTATTATTCAGTTGTCCTGCCTCTCCAGAAGCTGACAACCGTCTTAAAATCAAAAAAGCCCATTCCGCGGGGAATAGGCCTCTATCTATTTTTTTGCCAAAAATCCATAGTCATCCTATCCCTTCATTGAGAATGGTGGTAAGAATGATGTACGAAAGTTCTTGGTGTCGGATTCATGTGGCTAATTTAAGCAATGTATTTGCAATATCAACTTATTTGCTCTCCGTGTAAGATTCTGTGACCATTGTGGTAAATTCCGTTAGGTAAAAAAACAGAGCCCCCGAACGCTCGGAGGCTCCTGCAAGCAAAGAGTGAAGATTAAATTTATACCCAAAATTACCAATTCCTACGAACGATGAAAGTTCTCTACGCAATATTTACTTCGTTAAACAATCCTGATTTGGACTGCTTCTGTAAAAGTGTTCCTATTCGGTACCAGCATCCGTTCTGTGCGCATAATTAACCGAATCCATTGTTTAGGCTTGCTGTTTTTCCAGAGAAATAACCAAATAAGTCATGGAAACCCACGAGTCTTACAACAAATACTGCTGGCTAAGGATCAGGTATCCAATTAGTTATTTCTATATATAAACAAAACTGGGTTTTCAACAATTTGCTTTTCCACCTCCCTGATCCTATCAGAATATTTTGTAGGGTTTTCCAAAACTGCATTTAAAGAAAATAAATCGTCTGGTGCCATATCAAGGACCATTTGATTTGCATTGGCGTTAGCAGGAAAAATCCCAGGAATATTTGCGATTAACCCATCCATGTCATTTTCCAACTTATCTATAAACCTAGCCTCTGAAGTCAATTTATTCATTGCTAATATCTTCCAACTTTTCCCATGCCATACATTAAATAGTGTATAATCCTCTATGTCTATTATTTGATCAGAAAATGCGTAAAAATTATTGAACCATATTTCATTAATTACATTGTCATGATGAATAACTTCGGACCCATTATTCCAAGGTATATCGAGCGTATTAAATTCATTTTTATCAAAGGAAAATTCCACATAAGTGCTCGAATCATTTTCATTGATATAGCTCATCGTGTTATCAACCCATCTCTTAAAGAGAACTTCTCCATTGGATCCCCTGTAAAAATATTGATCTTTATATTCAGCTTCAATTTTAATATCACTTTCTTTAATTGGAACCGTTACGCCTGTAGATTTCAAATCGGCATCTAAGATATCAATCTTAACCCCTATATTATTATCAGCAGGTAGAACTGCATAGAATCCACCTTTAAATGGGTATAAATCATAATAACCTATCCCTTCCGAGAAAGAAAGATCTCTTATGACTCCTCCATTTAAATCAAGTTCCAAAATTTTTCCTAAGGAATGATCCTTAATAAAAACAGATTTCTCATCATGTGAAAGAAAAAAGTTTGAAACACGAATATACTCCCCAGGTCCACTTCCAGTACCTTGAAACGAATTTATAATCCGTCCATCATAATCAAAGATGAATAAGGACTCCGCAATGGAATTATCAAGCACGAAAATATACTGATTTGTAGTGATTACTTTTGAAATACGTCCGATGAACGATTTTTCCGTAGCCTCTAACGGTACAATTAAAAGTGTATCAAAAAGTTCCGATAGTTTAAGGTCAATACTTTCATT
Source organism: Algoriphagus resistens (assembly GCF_001442615.1). Taxonomy (GTDB): domain Bacteria; phylum Bacteroidota; class Bacteroidia; order Cytophagales; family Cyclobacteriaceae; genus Algoriphagus; species Algoriphagus resistens. The sequence continues at coordinate 373,360 of NZ_LMXN01000004.1, forward strand.
AGTATCAATAGTCAAAAAATTGCTTTTGGTCATTTTTTTCTCGTTGGAACATGAAACACACATAAAAAGAGTTACAACAGCAAAATTGAAAAGTATAGTTTTAATATATTTCATAGTTAAATCAATAAACGGGATCTATCTAAGTTGATTTAGCCGGATTCCATTGGATAATTTTAAAATTTAACGCACATCCTTCTTCTCCCACTGAGGAACAAAGACGCTTGATCTCTAGCATATTCACAAGTTTGGCAAAAGGTAAAATATGAACCACAGCTTTTTGTCTGGCCAACAGACTTAAAATGTTCTTTAAAAGGGGCTTCACAGGATTGAACATTCACAATAGGCTTGTCTATTAAAAAAGAAACCCCGATAACCAAAACTAAGCTAGTACCAATTATTTCATTTTTGTTTTCATAATACAGTTTATTTTAGTTTAAACTAAAATACAAAGAGAGAGGAAAAATCCAATTAAAAAAGAGAAATAGTTTGACTATTTTGGGCATACCACCATTTCGCCAAGTAGATTTCTTGTTTTTTGAGAAAAAATAAAACTCCTTACCAATAACAAAACAGAGCCCCCGAACGCTCGGAGGCTCCTGCAAGCAAAGAGTGAAGATTAAATTTATACCCAAAATTACCATTTCCTCTGAATGATAAAAATCCTCCAGACAATATTTACTATTTACTCCATTTTCCTTTTCTTCGCACTGCTTCTGATGCTAGGGCTTTTTATCGTAATCCCAGTGAGTATCAATCCAGCAGGAGGTAACCTATCATTTTTATTTATTCGGATTTGGGCCAGAATCTGGTCTTTCGGCTCAGGAATCCGCTATGAGTTCCATGGCCGGGAAATTATTGACCGCAGACAGCCATACATTTATATTTTTAACCATCGTTCTTTTTTAGATGCAGCGATAATCCCGCTTGCTATTCCTCAGCAGGTAAGAGCGTTGGGAAAGAAAGAATTATCCCAAATCCCCTTCTTTGGATGGGTAGTAGGGAAAGTAGCCATCTGGGTCGATAGAACAGATGCCGAATCACGAAGGAAAAGCATAGATCTGTTGGTAACTTTCCTTAATCAGGGAATCTCGGCCGTGGTGGCTCCAGAAGGAACCCGAAATGACAGCGATGCTCCTCTGTTACCATTCAAAACAGGAGCATTTCGACTTGCTATAGACACGGGCATTCCTATCCTGCCAATAGCTGTGATAGGAGCGAATAAAATCATGAAAAAAGGATCGCTCTTGATCAGTCCCGGGAAGATCAAAATCTACTATTCCAAGCCCATTTATCCACCTTCACCATCTGACACTGCAATAAGTGAACTTGCAGACAAATGCCGACGCAGGTTAGAAGCAATGCTTCTTACGTATGAATAAACGTATCCTTGGACTCATCCACTGCATCTATAGTCAGTTCTTCGAAAAGGATGTATACAGCTAAATATGTCATTGGAATAGTAATAAATAACCCTACTAACAAACACAGAAAGCCAAAGATGTTCAGGGCAATCAATGCCAGTACGAATAGGAAAAACTTCAACCAGTTTGTATGGATCAATTTGCGACTGAGTTCCATGGATGTCCAGAAATCAAAGCCTCCGAATATCACAAACAAGAGGCTAAACATATAGCCAACTAGCAAATAAATCCCTGGTACCACAAAACAAATAATACCGAGTACTATCGCAATACTACTAATCAGATTAGTAGTTATTAGATTCCACCAGTACTTGAATCCATCGAAGTAATTCTGGAAATCTACGTATTCTCTTTGACTCTGGCGGTTAGCCACCAGGTAAAACCCACAGACAAGCGGTGGTGCCAAAAAAATGGAATATAGAAAAGTGAAGTCTGCGAGATAAAGCGTAAATATCGCCTGGACTGCCACTACCAAAATCATAAACCCAATATGGTAAAAAGCCCGGGATTTAAACATTTCCCAGGCTTTACCTACTATTTCTTCAATACTAAAATCTACTCCCGAATCAATGATCCGTTGAATTTTACCTTGATCCATTTAGTTAATCTACTTCGTGAAAGCTTCCAAGATATCGTGCTTGGTAATGATGTGAATCTGATTTTGCGCATCGCGGACAAGTACCGCTTTTTCTTTTTCTACCATAGATGATAGCACATCTAAGGTGCTGTCCAGCGCTACAAAATGCATGGAATCCTCCATCACGTCGGCTACTGAAGCATCTTTCAATGCAGGGTTATCGATGATTCTGGCCAGCAGCTTATTATCGGTCAGGCTGCCTACGACTTCCCCATTCTCCATCACGGGGATCTGAGATACACTGGTCTTGTTCATCAACCCGATGGCATCACGCACAGAATCGGTTTTCAGAGAGGAAACCAACGTATAAGCCCCATTCCGCTGCGCTATGATGTCCCTGGCTGTCGAGAAGATCTTATCTTCCAGGAAGCCGTGGTTTCTCATCCACTCGTCGTTATAGACTTTGCCTAAGTACCGGGTTCCGTGATCCGGAAGAATTATCACCATCTGGTCCCCTTCTTTCAGATTTTCTCTTGCCCATTCCAATGCTCCATGCACTGCCGATCCGCAAGACCATCCTACAAATAGACCTTCTTCTCTGGCCAGCCTCCGGGTCATCACAGCAGAATCCTTGTCCGTCACTTTAACGAAATGATCGATCACATCGAAATTTACATTCTTTGGGAGAATATCCTCTCCGATCCCTTCTGTCAGGTAGGGATAGACTTCCTTCTCATCAAAAATGCCTGTCTCTTTATATTTTTTGAATACGGAACCATAGGTATCAATCCCTACCGTTATTATATCGGGGTTTTGCTCTTTGAGGTATTGGGCAGCTCCACACATCGATCCGCCAGTTCCTACTCCAGCTGCATAGTGTGTGACCTTGCCATCTGTATCATTCCAGATCTCAGGTCCTGTAGTCTCATAATGTGCAGCTGTATTCGATAGATTATCGTATTGATTTGGGTAAAAAGAATTAGGAATATCCTGATTCAATTTCCTTGCTATGGAATAATAGGAACGTGGATCATCCGGAGAAACATTTGTAGGACAAACAATCACTTCTGCCCCTACAGCCTTGAGGATGTCGATTTTCTCTTTTGACTGCTTGTCCGCCATAGTAAAAATACACTTGTAGCCTTTGGCAACTGCCGCCAGTGCAAGCCCCATTCCTGTATTCCCGCTTGTACCTTCGATGATTGTTCCCCCTGGCTTCAGCAAACCTGCTTTTTCGGCATCCTCGACCATTTTGATCGCCATACGATCCTTCATGGAATTCCCTGGATTGAAGTACTCTACTTTCACCAAGACCTCTCCTTTAATGTGCTTGGCAAGCTTATTCAGACGGATCATCGGAGTATTCCCGATGGTGTCGATTATTGAGTTATAGATCATAGTCGGTAAGATTTGGTAGTCAAAATTACAGGAATTTTCTTGGCGAAGCGACTGAGAGAAAGTTAAAACAGAATAAAATTCGGCCTATCACGGCCACTGATGTGACTGAATACTATAAACTACGTCTTGTTGCTGTGGTAGTGAGTGCCTGTATAGACTTGGACCCATGTTTCCAAAAGTGAGACTCACAGAGGCTTTGCTCTGATCTATTAAATTAGGTGGACTTCCTTGGCGAGCGAGCGTGGCACAAATTCAAATTGCATCCAGCTTCTGAAGAAGCAGAATAACGTGGCCTAACCCTATACACTGCGACTGAATACTGTCAACCGTGACTTTTTCTACATCTCTTTGAATTCCAATCGCTTCAATATATCCAGCGTCACGTGCATCAAAATAGCTGCGACAAAAAGCATTCCGAAAGTGCCTCCAAACAGCGCCCAGACAAATTGCTTTGAAACTATAATGGCTATAACACTAAATGCAAAAGCAGGTACAAAACCGAACAATATGGTTCCTCCAATCATAAATGGTTTGATCAGTTTCCTGTCCCAGCCTTCATCCAAAGAAATCTGAGGGATAATATTGATCCCAAAACCGATTAGGTACATTTCTATAGTAGCAAATAAAAAAAGAGGAATGATGTACCAGTTCAATCCTGCAATCAATACCGAGGGGATAATCAAAGCCATGCAAAACAGAGAAATCTGCAAAATATCGAGCTTGATCATATTCCAGAACTTAGCCCCCCAAGTCGCGGGAACCAGAATAAAAAAAGGCTTCTTCAGGTCACCTACATTCGCTCTTCCTATTCCAGCAAAGAAATATATAAACAGCATCATCAGGAGGTATCCATACAAGAAATAATGCGAAAACCACTCGAACAGAGAAAGTACCGCCAGCACAATTCCTATAGCCACCATGATCAGGGAATACAATCCAAACAGTGGATGGAAATCCTGCCTGGAGCTATGGACATAATTCCTCCAGTAAAAAGCCTTTGCTCCGGTGCCAAAATCGGGAAGAGCCAATTTCTTTTTGGTGTTTAGGCTGTATGAACTCTCGCCTACCTGTTTTTTGCCTTTTACTTTCTCCAGCTTTTCCTCGTTGGACTTAGTCGCCTCCAGCACATCCTCGTAATAATATCCGGCAAAGTTTATTACCAGCTTAAGAATAACGAAAAAGGCAATTCCGTAAAGAACTATAAAGGCAATCGATATAACCATGTTTTCATGGAAGAGATAGCTCCCTATCCCTCGGCTCCATCCCACTAAAGGGAAAAAATCAAACCATGGTGAGCTAATCCATGCAAACATACCCTGCCAGAATTTCTCAGCCATCAACCCCGGTATAACGATCATTCCGGTGAGCAAAACTGCCAACACAATCACCCCTGTCCGGATGTACTCCATCACATCGTACTTGGTATTCAGGGTGTAAACCAGAAATTTTATAGGAGAAAGAATGAAAAAAAATAAGGCTACAGCAAAGATCAGAAAGACAAAATTCGCAAAGGTCAAATCGAAGGTTTCGTATGCCTGGCTTGATGCATAAGCCACAAAGATAATAGCTCCTCCCAAGGAAGGCAATATGGACCTTCCCATATAGTAAATCAGGATATTTTCAGGCTTGACCGGTGCGGTAAAAAGTAAATTGACATCTGCCATCTTAAAAAAGCTGACATTGTTTTTAGTAGCGCTATACAGTTGGTAAATGAGAAAAACCAAGGCCAGGATTGTCACACCGCCAACAATGTTCTGCATCGCAAAATTCACTTCCGGAATGCCGTTCATATCCAGTTCCGGCATTTCTTGGGCAGAGTTATCCTCATCTCTATTTACAAGACGGAGATAATACATAAATACTATGTAGGCCAAAATCCCTGCGTATGGCAAAAGTCGAAGGGGATTTCTGAGTATGAGCTTGAGATTGTTGATCAGGATAAGAATATCCTTCCTGAAAAGCAGCCGGATTTCATTCATCTTTGGTCATTTCTAAAAACAGATCTTCGAGTGAAGTTCCTTCTTCCTGCACAAATTGCTGCTTAAGGTTGGAAATCGTGTCATTTCCCACAATGTTACCATTCTTCAGAATCATCACCCTATCTGCAATAGACTCTACGCTGTCAATTAGGTGTGTACTGACTAGAATGGTCTTTCCTGCCTCTTTCAGTTCTTTAAAAATCTTTTTGGTGTTTTTGATTGCCTTTGGATCCAGCCCTATCATCGGCTCATCAAAAAACAAAACCTGGGGATCTGGTAGCAAAGCACAGCAAATTGACACCTTTTGGCGCATGCCTTTAGAAAGATCCCGGCCCAGTTTATCTCTTTTGTCTGCCAACTCAAACAGTTCCAAATACTCATCTGCCTGCCCTTTCCAGTCTTTCACACCATACGCCTGCGCGACGAACTGCATGTGTTCGTATACTGTAAGTAAGTCATAGACATAAGGTGTTTCCGGAATGTAGCTAAAAAGCCGTTTTGCATCTACGCTCAAATGATCGTATCCCCCCAAGGTAATCTCTCCCGAGGTTTTGCGGAGAAGTCCCACAATACACTTCATCGTCGTACTTTTCCCCGCCCCATTAGGCCCTAGAAGCCCTACTACCTCACCTCCCTGAAGCTCAAATGAAATATCATTGACAGCATTCTGCTTGCCATACGTCTTTACAAGATTGATTACACTTAGCATAAAAGTGATTTGAGGTTATATTGTAAGCTGGCCCGGATTTCAAATCCAAATCCTTTTTCACCCTTTTGTTCCGGCCAGCAAATAGAGTACAGCCATTCTTACAGCCACTCCGTTTTGCACTTGCTCCAGGATAATCGAATGCTCGGAATCCGCTACATCCGAACTCAATTCCACTCCCCGATTGATCGGTCCCGGATGCATGATAACGATTTCCTTATCCAGCTGACTCAATAGTTTCTTATTGATTCCGTAATAAAGGGAATATTCGCGCAAACTCGGAAAATACTTGATCTGCTGTCTTTCGAGTTGAATTCGAAGGACGTTTGCCACATCGCACCATTGTAGTGCTTTTTTCACATCCAGCTCTACTTTCACGCCAAGACTGGCAATATGCTTCGGTAATAAGGTAGATGGACCGCAGACCATGACTTCGGCCCCCAGTTTCTGAAGACAAAAAATATTGGAAAGCGCTACCCGCGAATGCAGAATGTCCCCAATGATGGCGATTTTTTTCCCTGCCACATCTCCAAGCTTTTCCTTGATAGAAAATGAATCGAGCAAAGCCTGGGTCGGATGTTCATGTGTCCCATCTCCCGCATTGACGATGTTCGCTTTTACATTCCGGGAAAGGAAATGCGGAGCTCCCGGACTCGAATGTCTCATGACCACCATATCCACTTTCATGGAAAGAATGTTATTCACTGTATCTACCAGTGTCTCCCCTTTCTTTACAGAACTATTTGAAGAGGAAAAATTCACTACATCGGCAGAAAGTCTTTTTTCAGCCAGCTCAAACGAAAGCCTGGTACGGGTGGAATTTTCGAAAAAAACATTGGCTATCGTGATATCCCGCAGAGAAGGTACTTTTTTGATCGGGCGATTGATCACTTCTTTGAAATTTGCCGCTGTGTCAAGAATAAGCTGGAGATCATCCTCTGTGAGGTTTTTGATTCCAAGTAAGTGTTTTGTACTGAGTTGCGACATGGTTAAGGGTTAACTTTCTCTGTGATCCAAATTGCGTCTTTTTCATTCCCTTTTTCGGCCCATTCCACCAGCACATACTGACTTTCAAGCGTATGTACGCGAACGCCATAGTAATCAGGCATGATGGGATAATCCCGGGTGAGTTTGCGATCTACAAGCACCATGAGCTCCACTTTCTGCGGTCTGCCAAAAGCAATCATGGCATCCATTGCAGCACGCACAGATCTGCCTTTGTACAGGACATCATCAACCAAGATTACCTTTTTGCCTTCCACCAGAAAGCTGATTTTGGTTTCATTTGCTTTGAGAGGGAAATCTCTCCTGCGAAAATCATCTCTGTGAAATGTAGCATCCAGATATCCTGAAAGAACTTTCACTCCAGAAATTTCTTCCAAAAGCTTAACGAGCTTATCCAATAAAATCGGCCCTCTAGGTTGCAAACCCAGAAGAACGGTATTGTCAAAATCGTCGTGATTTTCGATCAGTTGATGACAGAATCGTCTGAGTATGATCTCAATCTGTCCTTCGTCTAAGACTAGCCTTTTTTGCATGGGGTAGATTTGCGGGTAAATATAAAAATAAAATCTAGTCTGGGAGTTCTTCCGGCCGATACAAATCCCCGTCCACCACTATTTTGGTAAGAAAGTAGACTTCTCTGACCTGGTCCGAACCATTCTCGTTCAAGTATCGAATCCGCTGTGTGCCCGAAAGTAAATAATACCGGTCGTACCAATGGATCAATCGCAGGCTTTCCAGATTTGTATCCTGTATCCGTTCCTTTTCATTCACCAATCCCAGTTCGAATTCAAGGTTTTCGAAAATCTTTTCCCCGTTTCTGAAAAAACTCAATTTGATAGTTTCGTCCTCTACAAACATGTGGTACAAGTCCTCTCCCACCACTGCCACTTCACCAAAAGCTTCGGGATAGGTAGTTACCATTTCATTATAGGAACTTGAATTGTCCCAAAACACTTGCCCTTCCTTTGCTATTTTAGCAAAATGAGCTGAGACATACCGATACTCGGGAACTGTCTGATAATTACCGGACATTGGGAAACGGTTAGTCAAGTACGGATCGTTGATGGGATTCATCCCCATTCGGCTCCATCGGTCATAGCGGTAACCTCCCATAGGGGAATATATCCCATTTTGATAACCCGACCTATTATTGCTTACGGTATACTGATCAAAGTAAACGTAATATGCTGTAGGGGACTGGTATATGCTGCGGATTGCATAGATGCTACTTATTGTTGGAATCTTTTCCTTGTCTAGCTCTTTTTTAACATCATTATCTCTTTTGGCTTTTGCTTTTTCGTCAAGGTAGTTGTAGAAATTAGGAAAATCTTCAAGCGTGTAAAGTTTGAAGTCAAATTCTCCAAACTCATTGATATCCATAATGTACATGCCTTGGTAGGAATTTCTTCTCTCCAGCCCGTAAGCGCCTATCATTGTTTCTTGGTAATTACCTGTAGAAATTAAGATCCCATCCATAATCTCCTGATCCCGATCGGCAAACCGGTCTACCTTGACCTCTTGGATGACATTGCCCTCCATATCATAGGTGTTGATGAATATGTCCCTGTTTCTGGAAGGTCTCTTCTTGCTCAAAACTACTTCCAGCGACCGGGTTTCAGGTGTTTTTCGGATTTGAAGAATTTGGGTGTTATTTCCATAAATCCCCTGCAGTGTATGGACACTTTTAGTCAGCAAATCATGAATCTGTATTACGGGTCTACTGTCCGAAGTCCCCATGAAAATTGCTTTTTGATCCTGAACTAAAAACTCCATCAATTCCATGTTCAATACATTATCAACGGTGGCTTCTAACCCTTTTTTTGTCTTCAAATCTACCTGAAGGACGTACTTGTCCGAGTTCGTAACATATCCTTTTGTAAAAAGTATAAATAGCTGATTCTTATCTGTATCATACCCCAACATATCGTAGCCTTCCTTCACAGGAAACTCGATCAGTCCATCTGCTGTATTCAGGGAAGAGTCGGAGATAAAATACTGAAAATTCCTCTTCAGATTCAGCCCTTTTTCCGGTAGAGTCCGAAAGGAAACCAATCCTGACTCTGAATCAATCATCTCAAACAAAGGATCATCCATATCAGAAACAATTTCATACCGCTCAATAAACCGAAGCTGAGCAAATCCCTGCTGGGCGAGGATAACCAGAAAAAAGAGCAAAATGGATTTTTTCATGAACTCATTTTAAGAAGTACATCAAATTCCTCTTTCCCGACAGGCAGCACTGATAATCTGGATTGCTTCAGCATAGGTAAACCGGACAAGCTATCCTCGGCTTTGATTGCCGACAAGGGAATACTTTTTTTCAAAGGCCTTTTCACTTTCAATTTTACCGATGTCCAGGCTTCATCGGTAGGGTCTGGAAATTGCTCCTGGCTCACTTCAGCTATGCCTACGATTGCCTTTTCTTTGCCGCTATGATAAAAAAACACCAAATCACCCAGCTGCATTTCCCGAAGAAAATTCCTTGCCTGATAATTTCTCACTCCATCCCATATCTCTTCTTTCTTTGCGACAAAATCATTCCAGGAATACGATTCCGGCTCAGATTTGACTATCCAGTAGTTCATACTTTTCTTGGTTAAAAGATAAAAAGCTATTGATTCACATAAGATAAATACATTCTTCCCAATTCAATAGCATTGGAAATGAGAATAAATACTGCTCCATTCCAAATGCGCTGGGCAGAGAAGACCACGGAAAATCAATTTTCAGTTTTAAGTTAAGCCATAGCCCCTTAAATTGAAACTTTATTTCAAGACATTTGGCTAAATACATTCACGTAACCCCGGAAATTTTGGATCACAAGACACTTCTGAAAAAAATAAAGCTCAGCATTCAACTGATGGAACTTCATGATGAAAATCCTTTCAAAATCCGCAGCTACCAAAGTGCGCTGATTTCTTTGGAGCGTGGAGACCAGGACATCATGGAGCTAAATGAAGCTGCACTTGCCAAACTTCAAGGTGTGGGAAAAAGCATGATAGAGGCGATCCAACAGCTAAAAACAACAGATACATTCCCCCTGCTCGAAGAGCTGATAAACAAAACTCCAGAGGGGATCCTGGAAGTGCTTCAGATCAAAGGCCTAGGGCCAAAGAAAGTAAAAGTACTCTGGGAGGAATTAGGCATCACCTCCTCCCATGAATTGATGGAAGCCTGTCAATCCGGAAAAGTTGCCAAAATCAAAGGTTTTGGAGATAAAACCCAGAATACAATCATCCAGAACCTTGAATTTAAAGCTTCCAATTCTGGCAAATGGCTCTATGCTGACATAGCAGAAATGATCGGGCAGCTAGAGGAAACTTTTAAGGTTTTTGCCCCGGAAGCCGCTCTGGCAATTGTAGGGGATTTTGCACGGCAGATGGAAATCATCACAGAAGCAGAATTTCTAATCGCATCAGCTGAACTGGCTTCTGTAAAATCCAAAATTAAATCAATGGAATCCATTGAGTGGAATTTACCCGAATCCGGGCCAAGAACATTCCGGGGAAAACTGAAGGAAATTGACTTACGGGTAACTATCCACTTTTGCTCAAAGGAAGATTTCCTCTGGAAAAAGCTTTCTCTTATAGCGGCTCCTCTTCACTTGGAATCCCTGGTAAATGATCAAGAAAGCATAGCCCTAAGGCTTCAAAAAAGGGATTATTCAAGCGAAGATGAGTTTTTCAGCATTAATAAGCTCCAATACATCCCTACTGAAATGCGGGAGGGTTTTGGAGAAGTAGCACTTGCCTTAGAGAACAAAATCCCTGAATTGTTAACTGACAAAGACCTTAAGGGGATTCTTCACAATCACTCTACTTACAGCGATGGCAAGCATAGCCTGAGACAAATGGCCGAATATTGCAAAGAACTGGGCTATGAGTATCTGGGAATTTCCGACCACAGCAAAACGGCTTTTTATGCAGGGGGGCTGGAAGTGGAAAAAATCCTAAAGCAACATCAGGAAATCGATGAGTTGAATAGAGAAATGGCCCCATTTCGAATTTTTAAAGGGATAGAAAGTGACATACTTTCCGATGGAAAACTGGATTATGAGGATGAGGTGCTGGCAAGCTTCGATTTTATCGTCGCCTCTGTACACTCCATCCTGAATATGGATATCAATCGTGCCACAAGCAGGCTGATCACTGCTATTGAGAATCCTTATACCACTATTTTGGGACATCCAACAGGCAGGCTTCTTCTACGCCGTCAAGGATACCCTATTGACCATAAAGCCGTCATTGATGCCTGCGCGGCCAATAATGTGGTAATAGAAATCAATGCAAATCCATGGAGACTGGACCTGGATTGGAGATGGGTCCACTACGCAATGGACCAGGGGGTGATGCTTTCCATCAACCCCGATGCACACGAAATGGACGGCTATGCCGACATGAAATACGGAGTGCTTGTGGGCAGGAAAGGCGGATTAACTAAAGAAATGACGCTGAATGCGATGACAGCCGATGAAATAGGCAGCTACTTCGATGCCAGACTAGAGAAGCTAAAAATAAATCAATAGGTGGTTGCGTAACCAAAACAGGCAATAAGGGAGAAGTCTTGTAACTTGCGCGTTAATTCTTAAATCTGAAAAAATGAAATGGACTGACCATTCTGAAACAACTTTACTTCAGCGTTCCTTTTTGTTTGGGATCACAGGCATTGTCCTATGCATTCTTGCTCTTTTGAATAGTTATTTTCAGGTACTCGATGCTCCAATGGGACCGTTGAACGGTGTAGGACTGGCATTGCAATTAGTCGGTTTGAGCTTGGCAGTATTGGTGATACGCAAACGAAAACTAACTCCCGAGATAAAGGAAAAGGCTAAAAAGATGATTTTGATCCTTGGTGTAGGGTTGTTGTTTTTTATCCTTTCAATCTAGTCCTTATGAGCACGAGCCCGATCCGATTGGTAGCATTTTTGGCTTATTTCCTGATTTTTCAGGTAGCCTGTCAGCCTCAGGCTGACTTTGTTTGGCAGGAAGGGGACATTCTCTTTCAGGATGGAGATTGTGGTGATTTCTGTGATGCGATCCGTGCAGTGACTTCAGGGTATGATGGGAGAGATTTTTCCCATAATGGATTTTTGATGCAGGAAAATAACAAATGGTACGTATTGGAAGCAATCTCCAAGGGTGTATCAAAGACCCCTATCGATAGTTTTCTCAACCGTCACGTAGATAGCAGCCAAAAGCCAAAAGTTATGGTAGGCAGACTGAAACCTGAGTTCCGGCATCTGCTGTCACCCGCACTACTGCAAGCAAAAAAGCTACTTGGCCGACCCTATGATTCAGGGTTTGATTTATTGAATGATTCTTATTATTGTTCAGAACTTATCCATCTATCACTCCAAAAGGCAAACCATGGGCAGCCTGTATTCGAAATCCAGCCAATGACATTCAAAGATCCGGATTCAAAGAAGTTCTTTTCGGTTTGGGAAGTATATTTTGATAAACTGGGAATGGAAATCCCTGAAGGTAAGCCCGGGTTGAATCCGGGTGGGATGTCCCTGGACCCCGCTATAGAAATGATTTATGATTTTCAGCAGTAATTGTCTGTCACCTTATTCAAAAAGCTCAGTTGGCTCTGCCATTTACATTCATCAGTAATGTCATTAATACATTTAACCCACCAATAAATCATGCACAAAAAAGCACTATTTATCTTTCTTGTAGGTTTGTCCCTGGTAGGACTGTCTACTACATCCCAAGTGAGAGCGCAGGAAACATCCCCGGCTTCCCAACAGGAATTTAAAATTGTCACTGTGGTAGAATCCATCGTGCCTATGGGAATTGGCAGATCACGGATCATTGACTCCCAAACCCATGTTGATGCCTCCGCTTTCGCGACTGAGAGAACAGACGGCACCAAAAGCGACCAAAAAGAAATCAACCGGAAAGACATCAAAATCGACGAGCTGGAGGAGACAAAGCTGCTGAATTTCTTTTCCGCAACCGGAATTAATTTTCAAAACATTGCGTCCAATGATGCCATGATAGCATCAAAGATCAACAGTATGATCAGCGAAGGCTGGAGCCTTACTTATGTCACCTCAGGTGTAGAAAGCAATGCCGGAGTAGACGATGGTCAGGGGATTTTCATTACCCGGCTATTCTTTTCCCGCAATCAACCTCAAAAATAGAAAAAAGAGCAATCCCTGAAAACACAGACCATAACAACCTGTGTTTTCAGGGATTCATCTTATACCAGTACGGATTTTTATTCCCGTGACAGAGACTGGCTAGGAGGTCATTATTTGTCAGCTGAAATCTGAAAGTTGTATCCTACTGAAAATAAGACAGGAAAGGCTTTTATAAAGTTTTCTACTCGTGGGCTTTTCGCATAAAAATCCTGATCTTCCTTAAACTCTTTATTGCGCGCAGGTACCAATAGTGCAAAATCCCAATATGACCCATTGAATTTTCTTGATTTAAGTTTAAGGCCAGCGCCAAAACTTGGACCATAATAGGATTTTTCCGATGATTCCAAGTTTTTTATTTTAATCACTGCATTGTAGCCGTACATCCCGTTAAGAAAAAATTGTGCTCTACGCTCGCTGGGTATATTAATTTGCAGCCCCACATTATACCCCACTCCTACCAAATTATACCCTACTCCCCCGAATACATCCAATCCTTGGGTAAGCTGCTGGGTAAGCTTCATCCCAAATCCGCCGTAAGGTAATCCGCCACCAAGGCCGATGAATGTTCTAAGGTAAGCATTGGAATCTTGGGGAGTTGCGGTTGATTCTTGAGCAATCAATGGATGATGGGCACACAAAGCAAACAGGAGGCAGAAAAACAGAGTTTTGGACATGGAGAAATAAGTAGGTATGATTTTTTGACAGTACATTACTACGATTTTGTCCGAATTAACAGCTGGATTAAGAATGTTACATTCCGGCTGAAAACCGCAAAATCAATTCTGTTTTTTTCTCAATAGTTATATCTCGAATAATTAAATAATACAGCCAAGCTTCTTCTGGTTTAGAAATTAAAAGCTTAGATTCTCACAAAAATAAGAGTGATTCTTAATTCTACTAAAAAATTAAAATCTATTTTACCCTCTGGAAAGGCAGCATAGTATGCAATAGTTTATCCAACAGGGCAACTGTAGTCTACGGCAAAACCGCTGTGCCTGCCATGGTTTTTAAAACTGTCATAAAAAAAAGCCCCGGATTCATCGTCCAGGGCTTTCAAACATATCAGCTAACTTTTTACTCTTCAGCTTTTTCTTTCTTTTTCACAGCTATGGTCAATTCTGTACCCTCGCCGAGATAATCAGCTGTGATTACATCACCTTCAGACAGATCCCCTTTCAGGATTTCCTCTGCAATTGCATCTTCGAGATACTTTTGGATAGCTCTATTTAGCGGTCTTGCACCATATTGCTGATCATACCCTTTTTCTGCCAAGAACTCCTTCGCCTTTTCGGTCAGTTCAATTTTGTATCCCAGATCAGTTATTCTTGCAAACAACTTGCCCAAGCTGATATCGATAATTTTGAAGATGTGTTCCCTGGTAAGTGAATTGAAGACAACTACATCATCCAACCTATTCAGGAATTCAGGACTGAAAGCCTTTTTCAAGGCAGACTGAATCGTTGATTTCATCACTTCATCCATGTTATCTGATTTGGCCTGACTGGCAAAACCAATACCCGCGCCGAAATCCTTCAGATCACGAACCCCAATGTTCGAAGTCATGATGATGATCGTGTTTCTGAAATCAACTTTCCTTCCCAAACCGTCCGTCAAGACACCGTCATCCAACACCTGAAGGAGAATATTGAATACATCCGGGTGTGCTTTTTCAATCTCATCCAGTAAGACTACGGAGTAAGGCTTTCTTCTGACCTTCTCGGTCAACTGTCCACCTTCTTCATAACCTACATAGCCCGGAGGCGCTCCTACCAATCTTGATACAGAGAATTTCTCCATGTACTCAGACATATCAATTCTGATCAGAGAATCATCTTTGTCAAAAAGATAAGTAGCAAGCATCTTGGCCAATTCTGTCTTTCCCACACCTGTAGGACCTAAGAAAATAAAGGAGCCAATCGGCTTTTTCGGATCTTTCAGCCCAACTCTCGTTCTCTGAATTGCCTTGGTCAATTTCTTAATCGCCTCATCCTGGCCGATTACTTTACCCGAAAGCTCAGTATTCATTCCCAGCAATTTCACGCCTTCGTTCTGCGCTATTCTCTTTGCAGGCACTCCGGTCATCATGGCGATTACCTCAGCTACATGGTCCTCATCTACGGTATATCTCTTGGATTTACTTTCCTCTTCCCACTTATTTTTGGCTGTTTCCAGTTGCTCAAGAAGTTTTTTCTCCTTGTCTCTAAGCTGGGCAGCTTCTTCATATTTCTGGGATTTCACCACCCGGTTTTTTTCCGTCTTGATGTCCTCTACCTCTGCTTCAAGTTTCAGAATTTCTTCCGGAACATGAATATTGTTGATATGGACTCTTGCACCTGCCTCATCCAGGATATCTATGGCTTTGTCCGGAAGGAACCTATCGGAAATGTATCTGTCGGAAAGTTTCACACAGGCAACTATAGCCTCATCGGTATAGTTGACATTATGGTGATCCTCGTATTTATCCTTAATATTATTCAGAATCTGTACGGTTTCTTCCGGGGTAGTAGCATCTACCATTACCATCTGGAATCTACGTGCCAAAGCACCATCCTTCTCAATATACTGACGGTATTCATCCAGGGTAGTAGCCCCTATACATTGGATTTCTCCACGTGCCAAAGCCGGTTTAAACATATTGGACGCATCCAAGGACCCTGATGCTCCACCTGCCCCTACTATTGTATGCAGCTCATCGATGAAAAGGATCACATTCGGAGATTTCTCCAACTCGTTCATCACGGCTTTCATCCGCTCTTCAAACTGACCTCTATATTTCGTGCCGGCCACTAAAGAAGCCAGATCCAATGTCACCACACGCTTATTGAACAGCACACGGGACACTTTCTTCTGGATAATCCGAAGTGCCAGGCCTTCCGCAATAGCTGTCTTACCTACTCCCGGCTCACCGATCAAAATAGGGTTGTTTTTCTTTCTTCTGGAAAGAATCTGGGCTACACGTTCGATTTCCTTCTCACGGCCAATGATAGGATCAAGCTTATCATCCTCGGCCATTTTGGTCAGGTCCCTTCCGAAATTATCCAATACCGGAGTTCTGGACTTCTCTGCTCCGGGCTTAGAAGCACCCGATCCACTACTTGAAGATCCAAAAAGCTTAGATCCGTCATCATCTCCATCTTCAGCCTCCGCTTTCGAGCGAGGTGTACTGTCTGAGGACATTTCCAGCATTTCCTTAACCGAATCGTAGTTGATTTCAAATTTGTTAAGTATCTGGGTAGCAATATTGTCCTCATCCCTCAAGATGGAAAGAAGCAGGTGCTCCGTACCGATCAGTTGACTTTTGAAGATTTTTGCCTCCAGATATGTGATTTTCAACACCTTCTCTGACTGTCTGGTCAGAGGGATATTGGCCATATTCTTTACGTTGTGATTTGCGGTGCCTTTTACAGCGCGTTCGATCGCATTACGCAATTCGTCCATTGGCACTCCCAATTTCTTAAGAATGGAAACAGCAACACCTTCTCCTTCACGAATCATCCCCAGCAAGAGGTGCTCTGTGCCAATGTAATCATGTCCCAGGCGAAGAGCTTCTTCGCGGCTAAGAGAGATCACCTCTTTGACTCTGTTCGAAAATTTTGCTTCCATTTAATTCCTATCTGATTGTTTAATAATCCTGTACGTATGTTACCGAATTTGTTTCAAAAACACAATCCTTTTACAGATTGTTCAATGTTTTTTTACAGACTTTAAGACTATGCCTTTAGAAGCAGGTCCCTCGCAAAACAACAAATCCAGAATGCTGAGATTAGGATCAAAGTCTAAGCCAAAAAGTTGAAAATAAAGAGCCGGAGAATAGTAATTCCGCTCCGAAAAAGGCACTGAGGGCATCAGTTGCTCCCTTATGTCCTGTTCCCAAGTCTGATCCTGGCTTTTATCATATGCCCGCATTTTGACAGGCATCCCGAGAAGCTTGAGACAGATTGTCAGCATTTCCCAGTTCAGCTCCCACAAATTATCGTGGCTCTGCCGGAAAACCTTTTCAAAATAAGGAAAATAATATTCATAAAAAGGGGCTTTGCCATAGGCGCTCTGAATTCCCCGCTGATGGACGGCTAACCAGTTTTGGGAATTATCGATCTTAATTTCTTTCTGCGAAACTCTTGGCCTCCTACCCTGAATAGGCACGCTTAGTGTCCCCACTTTATTGGCTAAACGAATTTGGGTGCGATTGAAGAAGGACTGCCTTTTGTAAATTGCGTCAGGAAAAAAGACCAGTTCCTCTGCTTCTGCAATAGCGGCAAAAAATTCAAGATTGGGAAAATAATGCAGATCCACTGCAATGCTCTTTGTCATTTTATTCCAAATCTTCCAGTTTTCCCAAGCCTTCCCTGACCACTTCCACTTCATCACCGGTACAATCCAGCACAGTGGATGCAATATTTTGCCCATACCCTCCATCGATCACAATATCGACAAGGTGTTGGTATTTTTCGAAAATCAATTCCGGGTCAGTGCTATATTCTATCACTTCGTCTTCATCATTAATGGAGGTAGTGAGTATAGGATGTCCCAGTTCTTCCACTATCATACGCGGTACATTATGATCAGGCACTCTTATTCCAAGTGTTTTCTTGTTACTGTGCAAAATCTTTGGCACCTGGTTACTTGCTTCCAGAATAAAGGTAAACGGTCCGGGCAGCCCTTTTTTCATCATCTTGAAGACAGGCTTGGTGATTACTCTGGTGAATTGGGAAATATTACTCAAATCAGCGCAAATGATGGAAAAATTATGTTTTCGAGGATTGATGCCTTTGATTTTACAGATCCGCTCCACTGCCCGCAAATTCATAATATCGCATCCCATGCCATATACTGTATCGGTAGGATAAATCACAACGCCACCATCACGAAGCGTTGCGGCGATTTGTCTGACCTTAGCAGGATCAGGATTTTCCTCATATAATCGAATCAATTCAGCAGCCATATCTTAATTTCCTCTGGTATAATCAACTAGTTCTTTCTGAATATTGTTCCAATTCTCGATTAGATCCACTACGATAGGCCAATCAGCAGCAGCCCATCCCAGCGAATTCAGTTCTTCTTTTATCAGCCATTTTACCGCTTGATGCTCGAGTAAGGAGATATCGCCACTTTCCCAACTGCAGACGAATGGCAGCAACCGGATTTTTTTTCCTGCCGCATAGGAATGCTCAGTGGGTTTTAACGGGCCAATTATGCCAACGTCAATTGCCAATTCCTCTCTGAGTTCACGAATAAGGCAGGCTTCAGGGCTTTCTCCTTTTTCAACTTTCCCACCGGGGAATTCCCAGAACCCAGGCAGTGGCATCGTATCAGATCGCTGCGCACACAGGACTTTGCTGTCTGAAAATATTACAGCGCAAGTGACTAAAACTACTTCCATGAAAAACTTTTTTGTGCAGAAAGGTATAATTCCCTTGCCTCTGACACAAACTCCTACTTAGATTTTTCCCTATTTTTGCCATTAGTATGCAAAGTGATAAAAGAAAAAACGTCTATCTGGTCCTGGTCATTGCCTTCTCGGTAATAACTATATCCATGAGCTTCTATTTCTACCAGGTTTTTTTCAGCCCTAATACGCTGATAGAGTCCGACCAAAATTACATGTTAAAAATTGGTAGCAATGATGCCTACAAGACCGTTGCCAATAGATTATATGATGATAAGGTCGTAAATGATTTGGTAAGCTTTGGCTTCGTTTCCAAAATCCTGGACTATCAAGAAAGCGTGAAACCGGGACTTTACACTATTACCCCCAAAATGACTAATCTCGAATTGGTCAAATTACTTCGCTCAGGCAAGCAAACTCCGATCCGGGTCACATTCAATAATGTAAGAACAAAGGAAGATCTAGCCGAAAAAATCACGGCAAATATGGAGATTTCCGAAGATCAATTTTTAAATCTAATACAAGACTCGGTCTATATCCGCAAGTTTGATTTTAATGAGGAGACCATTATGAGCATGTTCATCCCAAATACCTACGAACTGTGGTGGAACACCAGTGCCGAAGCACTTTTTGACAGAATGTATAGGGAATATAACAGCTTCTGGACGGATGCCAGGAAGGAAAAGGCAAGTTTACTCAGTCTTTCCCAAAAAGAAGTGAGCACTCTGGCAAGTATCGTGCAGGCTGAGAGCCAAAAAGCAGACGAACGGCCGAGAATCGCAGGCGTTTATCTTAACAGACTACGGTCAGGCATACCGCTTCAGGCTGACCCAACCTTGGTTTTTGCTTTGGGAGACTTTGAACTGAAAAGAGTGTTGAATGTCCATAAAGAAACCGACAGTCCGTATAATACCTATATGTATGCCGGACTTCCTCCTGGCCCGATTAACCTTCCGGACATAAATTCCTTGGATGCCGTGCTGGATGCCGAAAATCACGGGTATCTATACTTCTGCGCCAAAGAAGATTTCTCCGGTTACCATACTTTTGCCACCACTCTGGCTCAGCACAATGCAAATGCCAGACGGTATCAGGCCGCGCTTAATGCCGCGAAGATCTATTAATAATGTACACTGCCGAAACCCAAATCAGAGTTCGCTATGCAGAAACGGACCAGATGAGTTACGTCTATTATGGCAACTATGCCATGTATTTTGAAGTGGCAAGAGTAGAAGCGCTGCGAAGCATAGGTTTTTCATACAGGGAAATGGAAGAGGAAGGAGTAATGATGCCGGTGCTGGAAAGCCATTTCCGCTACCTAAAACCTGGTAAATACGATGAATTGCTTACAATCAAAACCACCATTCCTACCTTACCGGGGGTGAGAATAAGGTTTGAATATCAAGTATTCAATGAGCAAAAGGATCTGATCACTGAAGGCTGGACATCTCTCACATTCCTTAAAAAAGACAGTCATCGTCCCACCAGACCTCCACAGAATTTATTAGCTTTATTGAAAGGATATTTTCAAGAAGCAGGGTAAAGTGATTAAAACAAAACTCCTTAGGTTAGAAGTCAGGCTACTTTGGCAGGCAAGAAAGCTCAAGAAAATCCATTTCGGGGATCCGGATAAAAACCTATATGATGTTGGAAGGATTTTTTTGGTCCAGCTGCAAAAGGACGATATCCTCGAACGTGCCGGATCCATGGCGTTCAGTTTTACAATTGCGCTTTTCCCGTTGATTCTCTTCCTGTTGAACCTTATTCCTTATCTACAGGATATTTTCCCTTATATCACTACTCAGAATATTTTAAACTTTATCCAGGAAATCCTACCCGAAGAAGTCTATATCCAATCTGAGAATACGATTATGGATATTGTCTCCAAGCCTAGGCAGAGTATGCTATCATTGGGTTTTTTCTTTGCACTGTATGCTTCCACGCAGGGAGTGATGTCTATGATGAGTTCCTTCAATTCAGTCTATCAGACTAAAGATAACCGGGGATTTCTTCAGAGTCGGGGCATAGCGGTGAGTATTGTGATAGTCCTGGCATTCACGGTGATCACAGCCAGCATTGTTATGATCCTGGGAGGGGTTCTGATCCGCAGGTTGGATGAGTTACAGGTGTTCAACTCCGGATTTATGTTTTTCTTATTTTCCAGCCTGAAATTCCTGATTTTGCTCTTTATGTTTTACATCGCCACTGCATTCATTTTCAGGTTTGCCCCTGCGGTCCATGATAAATGGATTTTTTTCTCCACCGGGGCCAAATTAGCCGGTCTATTGATCACCTTCGGCTTTTACGGTTTCTCATTTTATCTGAACAATTTCGCCAGCTATAATAAACTGTATGGCTCAATAGGTACTTTAATTGCCCTTATGCTTTGGTTATTGATTACTTCTATCATCGTGCTTGTTTGTTTTGAGGTAAATGTGAGTCTGGATCTGCTGGAGGAAAAGAAAAAAAGAAAATTAGGCACGAAGGTGGAGGAACTGTTGCAGGAAGAGAAAAAAACGATTGCATAATAGGCAAGGATTCTATTTTTATCCATTAAAAAGACCATTAGGCTGAACCTTTTGTATTAGGGTATGGCTTATTTCCCGATGAAAGATTGTAGAAACGTACTATTCAGGGCAGGATAATTGAAAAATTAATCCCAAAACAATCAGAAGGTTAACAGAAAAAGGCAAGATCTGTTTTGTAAAAGTTTACTTTTATCCTACTTTTGCAAACCTAATCGGCGCAACAACCGATTACGACCCAGAGGAATGGCAGAGCGGTCGAATGCGGCGGTCTTGAAAACCGTTGTACCGAGAGGTACCGGGGGTTCGAATCCCTCTTCCTCTGCTGAGTACCTTGTTGAACAAGTCAACAAGCTTCTTGAAAAAAGATTTATAAAGTCACTTCAAGAAAGAATAAAAATACAAAACACTGAAAATCAGTATATTAAAAATCAGTTTTTCGCTTTATTCAGCTCAACAGATTCAAAAAAAGCCTGTAAAGAAATTCTTTACAGGCTTTTTTTATGGTCAAAAACCCCTAAAATCTTCACAATTGCCTGTAATTCCAGGGCGTCATTCGTGTAGTCCTCTACCTGAAAAAAAAGACGCAAATTCTCCTGCACTAATTACGTGAAAAACACTTACAAATTGATTTTTTCACTTAAAAATCACATTAATTCATGAAAAACACTTACAAAAGTAAACTCATTTCCCCAAAGACAAACACATAGTGGCATGATGAAGCGCTAAACTTCATCATGTCCAAAACATAATAGAACTTTCTCCCTCACATCCTGGATGGTGGTGAAGATTGATCCCGTCTGACGTATGGTATAGTAGTGCGAATGCTGATCTGGACTAAACAAATTAGCCTACAAGGAAAGTTGTCTGGTGGTAAACAGCAAACCAATAGTATTACCAAAATCACAAGCACTCATGGTTCAAGATGAGTAAATAAGGATTGTTAGTCTTCGCAGGAAGCTGGGTGCCGATCAATTGACTCAAAGGACTGGGGTAAGGAGAAGGACTATTTATAGCATAGATAAAGGTTCAACAAACGTAAGCACAGGATATTATTTAATCGTGCACAAAGTCTTTGGACTTGAAAAGGATATCCTGAAATTGGCTAATAACGATGGACTGGCGGAAAGCTACAAGATGCCGGATTGGTAATAAAAAAAAGGGCACCAAAAAAGTACTAGTTGAGGCAAAAAGAGCTACAAGCCTTGGTTTTTAGCCAGTCAGACGAATGAGATTGTAATCCCCCACCCTTCAACTGTCAAAATATTTGGCTAGAATCGGAGAAATTCCGATTATCCACTCATTAAACAACAACATAACATATGGTGATATAATCATTCATATCCTCATGCAGGTTGTAATGAAGTATTTACTTGAGTCAATACTTTCAGTCCGACTTTTAAGTTCTGGTTAAGGAACTTCTAATACCTTATTTCATAAAAAACAAACATGGATGCTTTGGAAAGTATATTTATCCACTGCGGATCAGGGGCTGCAAAGCTAATCAACTCACTATTACAGTGAATTAGTACATCATTATTTTAGTGGACCAGCAATCTCTTGCCTATTCTAAAATTTCTCACTGTTTTTTGTATATTTAACTTGGAATAAAGTTCATTCAAATAATAGAAATAGTACAGGTTCTAAATAGGAAGATTTCATGCAACTAACTATAAAATCAATAATTTAAAAACCTAGCGTTAATCGTGTAGTTCTTAAAAATTTTCAATTATAAAGCATTGAAAACCAAACATATAAGACATAAGCTCACTTCCCTCTTCCTCTGCACTACAGAACCCTAACTACCTGAAATATTGGTAGTTAGGGTTTTTATTTTTAGATCAGTAGCGAACTCGTCAAAATTTTTGAATCCAGCCCTGAGTTAATTCAATATCTGATGAGAAATTCACTATAGATCGAACAATTCGTACTGTACGAGGGGTACTAAACGCACAAGGTGTACACTAAATCCGGTCTAGAATTTATAGATTTCCCTTATACTGGATTTTATTGGATCAGATTCATAAATCAAAAAATATTTAAGTTTATAGTTTTTGATTGTGTCAGTGAACCATCCTCTCTATTTTCAAAAGATCACATTCACAGGTTTTTCGAAAATTTGTGAGGAGTGTAAGCCGAGTTGCAATTTGGCCACTCTCTTAAACGCATAAAATTTATTTCAATCCACTTTCAAGTTAACCCATGTCCAAAAAACGGGCTCTTCCAGGTAGCACATTAATCCAATTGGATAATCTGCTCAGCTAATTCTGCCTTTCCTGTTACAGAAACCAGTATCTGATCCTCCGTCAATTGAATCAACCGCCAATTTTGCACACTATTCACTAAGGCAGCAGTTTGTACCTGCACAAATCCCGAAA
The DNA here is from genome assembly GCF_001442615.1 of Algoriphagus resistens. Taxonomy (GTDB): domain Bacteria; phylum Bacteroidota; class Bacteroidia; order Cytophagales; family Cyclobacteriaceae; genus Algoriphagus; species Algoriphagus resistens. The sequence continues at coordinate 396,880 of NZ_LMXN01000004.1, forward strand.
GATTCCCAGGAAACTTCCTGATGATGTTTTTGTGATGATGACCTGCCACAACCAGCTTTAAAGATGGATATTTCTCCAACACCCGATAAAAGTTATTATCATCTGCCACTTTAGCACCAAAAGGAATATGCATAAAAATGATTTCCACATCAGTATCTGAAGCACTCAGCTCCTGATCCAACCAATATTCCTGAGGCTTGCTGATGTACGGAATGTCAGTAGGATCATCCGGTCGAAATTCATAAAAGCTATCATCCAAAAAGATTAACTTATAATCAATCTTTCCCACTTTGACATTTTTACTATAGTAAGTTCCATTTTTAAAGACCTCCAAGTTCCTAATCCATAATGCTCTGGCCTTTTCAGTATTGTATTGATGATGAAGCAACTTGTAATCCAGTGAATCATCCCAGTCAAAGGTAAAGGTCTCATGATTTCCCATAGTCAGGTAGATGGGCAAATCATATTCATCCAACAATTTCGAAAACTGACTGGTCTGAATATCAAGCATGGAACCGTCATCCACTACAGATTCAAAGAAATCTATTAAGTCTCCTGTTGCCACTACCATATCACTTTTGGTTTGTCTAGGAACGGTGGACAGAAACTCCCTAAAACGTGATTCCCCCAGATGATAGTCCTTCTTCTGTCTGTATGCCATCATCTCATCAATGTAAGCCTCTTGATTAGTGATGACATGCAAATCGGAAATATGGAGGATGTTTAACGTGTCTTTCTGAGCCATAGTAGCTTCAGAAACAAGTACAAGCAGCAGTAGTATTAGTACTTTAGCGTGAGGTATAACCTTATCAGTCTTCATCGACAGGTTAGCAATCCCATGATATTGGTTTTTCAGAAAACACATCATACTAGTATCCAGGGTTTTGTGATAGATTGGAATTGATGTCTATTTCCTGCTGGGGAATCGGCCAAACCTCATCTTTGTTGTTTTTATATACCACTTCCTGGGTTGTGAAGTAATTCAAAGCCTCGGCTTGATTGTAAATGGGGGTATAATTTTCATCAATATCCACCAGCACATTTTTGCTCCAAGTGTTTCCATTTCTATTAAGATAAAGAACACCGTTCATCACTTGATCGGCTATACCCCATCTTCTGATATCATACCAGCGCATACCGTCATTGGCCAATTCAATTTTCCGCTCATAACGAACGATTGATCTTAATTGTGACTGGGACAGATTTTTAGAAATGGCAGGCATCCCTGCTCTGGTTCTAATCTGATCAATTGCTTCATATACAGAGAGATCAATACGATTGGCCTCTACCTTAGCTTCTGCATAAATCAGCAGTAATTCCGCATAGCGAAAGATCCCCAGGTTCAGATCTGAAACACCCCGAGAAGAATTGGTTTGGTAATCCATATTGTCGGTATGTTTTCTCCATAGATAGCCACTGAAGGTTCTATAGGCATTTTTCGCATCTGTATTGGAAACCAATACCGGCTTAGATCCTTCACCGCTTAAAACAGGCCAATAATTATTCACCTGATCAAATGAAACATTTGTTTCAAACTGGAATCCCATTAAACGGGCATTGGGTCTGGCACAATACATATCCAAGCGGGGATCCCTATTTTCAAAAGGAGCATTTGCATCGTACAAGGGAGACTCATCAATCGGCAATCCGTCAATACACTGGAAGGAGTCGATTAGATTCTGGGTAGGGCCCCAATAGCTACTTCCTTTGCCCAGCCTAGAGGCAAAATAATACCCTTGGTTATGCGTGTTCCCTGAAATATTCTGGTTGTATTCTGCTACCCAAATCCATTCCTTACTGGATCGATAGCCTTCATAGCCAAAAATATTGGAGCATGCAGGTTCACCCTCTAAATGACTTTGATTGCAAAAGGCTTTAGAATCATCAAAAGGAGTAAGCGTATAATTACCATTGGCAAGCAGTATTGCTTTTTCAGCTGCAGATGAAGCTACATCAAATTGCTCACTATAGAGAGCCACTCTAGCTTTCAGCATATAAGCAGCCACACTCCCAACTCGCACATTTCCGTAAGTAGCTTGCGACGCGGGAAGATGGTCGGCCACCTCTGTCATTTCATCGATAATCCACTGCTGAATTTCCAATTTTGCTGTACGTGGTAGGTCCGAATCAGTTAAACCCAGGGAATTCAAAACCAGGGGTACATCACCATACAATTCTATCAGCTTAGAATAGGCGTAGGCACGAATCACCCGCAGTTCCGCATCAATCTGTTTGTACTGTTCTTCGGAAATCGACTCCCGGATATTTTCCAGGTTATCCAGTACCGTATGACATCGGGCAATAGTTTTGTAATGATATTCCCATGGCTTGGTAGCCAGCGCGTTATCTGTGGTCAGGGAACTGGTGATTGGGGACGTATAGTTATTACTGGGCCTGGCATAACCAATGTCTGTAATATTATCCATGACATGTAAAAAAGGAGTATTAGCAGCATCCAAGAGTGTTAACCCTTTGTAGGCAGCCAAAAGCCCCATGACGGCTTCTTCTTCCGTGGCTGGAAATGTCCCAGTAGTAGGGCCATCCATCGGAAATCGGTCCAGATCACAAGCAGTAAACAATGCCAGCGTGATCATCCATATTTTTATAGTAGTTCTTTTCATCTTTAAATTTGATTTTTATTGACCGAACACCCTGTCCCCTACTTCATCCGAGAGAAGCTTGCATGTCTACTGGTCATCTTCCTTGATTGTATCATCAACAAGCTTGTCTTCCTGAGGCAGGCATGAGTTCAGGTCCATTTAGAAATTTATATCTAGTCCGATGGAATACATCTTCACTTGGGGATAATAGGCGCCACTTCCCAGTGAAACCCCTGAATCGGCACCAGCATTGAAATTGACTTCAGGATCATATCCCTGCCAAAAGTCCGTTTTGGTAAATAAATTTTGGCCATTGGCATAAATAAACGCCTTTCTCAATTTGATTTTCTCGAGCAATCTGCTTGGGATATTGTAACCCAACTGAATGTTTTTCAACCGTAAATAAGAAGCGCTCTTCATCCAGTAAGTGGAGTTTTGGGTATTGTTGGTAGAAGTGGTTGAAAGTCTTGGAAAGGCTGCGTCAGTATTTTCCGCTGTCCAATAATCCAATTGCCAGGTTTTAACGGCGCTTGAATTCACAGCAGGGATAACATAATGGGAATTCAAATAACCATCTACCTTGCCTACTCCCTGAAAAAATGCATTCAGCTGAATACCCTTCCAACCTAGATTAAGATTCATGGCATAGGTCAATCTAGGAATGGTACTTCCAATCATCACTTTATCTTCATCATTGATTTTCCCGTCTGGAATAGGGTTGTTGTTGTCATCAAAATCCCCCGCAATATCCTTAAACCTAATATCTCCGGGCTGAAGTGTACCGAATTGTGTAGGGCCTGCATCAATTTCTTCCTGTGACTGATACAACCCATCAGCCAGGTAGCCATAGATGGAATTAATGGCATATCCTTCCTCCTGTCTCAATAAGGTACCGGAGGTTTGCCCTTTCATATCCGTTATTTCATTTTTCACATCGGAAAGATTGAAACCTACTCCCAACTCAAAATCACCCCACTTGTCTTCGTAGTTGGTTCCCAATTCCCATCCCGTGTTGGTTACCACTGCTGCATTCTGAAAAGGGGCATTCAATCCCGTCAGCTGGGAGGTGTATAAAGTCAACAATATCCCATCCGTGTCCTTTTTATACCAGTCGGCGGTAAGGGAGAATTTACCATCAAACATGCCTATATCCACGCCAAAATCTGTGACGGTAGTTTCTTCCCAGCGCAAATCAGGGTTGGACATGGTGTTCAACGTTACCAGCTGATGGATTTGCTCAGCCATGGAAATACTTCCTACAGTTAGGGTCTCCATGTAGGGATAATAGGTATTTCCCAAATTTTGGTTACCCAGCTTCCCCCAGGACCCCCTGATTTTCAACTGATCAAGAAAGCCTTTGGTATTCGCCATGAAAGGCTCGTCGGATAGTAACCATCCTGCAGAAAAGGATGGAAAAGCTGCCCAACGGTTGGCTGAACTAAACCGGGAAGATCCGTCGTACCTGAAATTGGCTTCAAAAAAATACCGGTCCTTGAAATCATAGTTCAACCTTCCAAAACCAGACACCAAAATCCATTGTGCATGGGTGCCGTTATTGTCTTTGGTTGCATCATCTGCCCCCGCTGTCAAAACCTCATAGGTATCGTAGGTATAGTCTCTACGATAACCCATCAAGTATTTTTGGTCATAGGTTTCCTGAGAGGTTCCCAGCAAAAGCTTAAAATGATGGTTTCTCCACCACTGCTCCGCCTGTGTCAGGAATTGATAGTTCTCGTAATAGTAGCGATAGGCAGTTTCCGTAAGACTGGTATAGGTGTAGGCAGCTCCTGATTCTGAACCGTCATCATTATACGTCATGATACTTTTGGAGAACTCGTGCGTATTGCGGGTTCTATACCTGGGTGCTATTTTTCCGGTAAGGGTTAACCATTGCCAGGGCTTAACATCAACAGTCAGATTACCGATCATCTCAATCGTATTTGTCCTGTCGTTTCCACCCTCCGCTATCTGCGCTACAGGATTAACATTCACCCATCCTTCAGACCATTGCCCATTTCTTTTGATGGGAATGTTGGTGGGCATCCGCCCAAGGTAATTCCATACATCACCTTCGTGGGCAATCTGTGAGCGGTCACTGTTATTTAAGGACATATCAAACTTAATAGCCAGCTTTTCGCTAGGTTTTATATCCATGTTGTTCCTTACAATAATCCTTTTGAAACCTGTGTTTTCAATTACCCCCTGTTGATCAGTATAGCTGACAGAAGGCATTACATAGATCTTTTCAGAATTTGCCATCAAGGAAATAAAATGATTTTGGGTCAACCCTGATCCATTTAAGATGGCTTTTTGCCAATCGTAATTCGAAGGGTCCTGTTCGAATTCTTGCTGGAATTCCGCCAGCTCTTCATCACTGTATAGAGGATACCCATAGTCATTGTCATTAGCTTCATTGAATACGTTCATGAAGGTTAACCCATCTGTGACTTCGGGAATAAAGGTAGCTTCGCTTTTTCCGATGAAGGTTTTGTAATTGATAGAAAAATTATCTGCAGAAGCCCTTTTCGTTGTCACCAACACTACACCATTTGCAGCTCTGGACCCATAAATAGCTGCAGAAGCGGCATCTTTTAACACAGATATCGTCTCGATCTGGTTGACATCAATCATATTCAGATCCCCTGCCACCCCATCTATCAAAACTAAAGGAGAACTGTCTGAACCACCAAAGGAATTGATTCCGCGAATTCTGATTTGAGTCCCCTCTCCGCCCGGGGCTCCGGTTTGTTGTGTAACGGTCACTCCCGGAGCCATCCCCTGCAGCGCAGAAGTAGTGGAAACTACCGGTCTTTTTTCCAATTGCACTGACCCGACTTCAGAAATTGCTCCGGTTACTTGTTCTTGGAGCTGCTTCCCATAACCGACCACCACAAATTCATTAAGCCCTGTGGCTTCCATGACCAAACTCACCGAAAGGTTTTGATCATTGCCTATAAGCTGTTCTTGCTTTTGATAGCCAATATAGCTGAACAGTAAAGTCGATCCCGGTGAAGCATTCAGCTCAAAATTTCCGTTTGCATCAGTTGTAGTTCCAGAGGTGGTCCCTTTTATAAGTACGGTAACCCCGATGAGTGCTTCACCTGTTTCCTGGTCATAAACTTTGCCTTTTATCAATTCAGGTATGGCTACATCCTTAGTAAGAATTATATGATTGTTCTGAATTTTGTGAGTGATGCCTGTCCCATAAAATATACTGTCAAGGGTATTGGTTAGTGGCTTTTCCCTGCCTTCAATAACCACCTGTTGGTTAAGGTCAAGTTGAGAAGCGTTGTAGACAAAATCCATTTCGGTTTGGGCATCCAATTCCTGAATAATTTCATAGAGTGGACGGGAGCCTGTTTTGAGCTGAATTTGCTGGGACCAGGATTGCTGGCTATATAGAAAGTATGCCAACAGGATAAGCCAGAAGACTTTCCATTGAATTAGGCATCGCATTCTAAAGCAAGTAGTATTTTGTGAAATACTATTATTCTTCATAATTTTAGATGTTTTTAAATGATCAAAAGAGGAGATTTTAGAAATCAGCTAGAGGGAGTGTTAGAGCACTTCCTCTTTTGCCTTAAGCGGAATTAAGGGGAGTTGTTTTTCATTGTGAAGTGGTTTGAGGTAATAGTGTTTAATAGATCTATTGTTTCTTTTGGACTTTCGTTATCAAGTGTCATATTGATGAGATCCTGATCACCGATCACCTGGCTGGATTGCAGTTGGATTCCGTAAAAATTCTCAATCTCCTGTATTGCAATTTTTAAAGGTGCATTTTTCAGCAGCAGTTTGTTACTTCTCCACGCTGCATAATCCTTGCTGTTAAAAGATTTAAGGGAACTGCTTTGCTCAAGTTTGTTATAGCTGACCTGTTCCCCTGGTTTTAAAAAAATCAAAGGAGCTTTTCCATCCGAATAGCTGATTTCCCCTTCTTCCAGACTTGTCACTATTTGAGGGTTCCATTCATATGCATTGACATTAAACTGAGTCCCTAGCACCTGGATGCTCACTTCCCCGACACTTACACCGAAGGGTTGGTTTGGATTCGATGCTACATCGAACCAGGCTTCTCCTTCAAGCTTAACATCCCGATCAGAAATCCCAAAGGAATTGGATACAACCAACTTACTGTTGGCATTGAGCCAGATGGATGTCCCATCCGCGAGTAATACGGACTTGCGCTCACCCCCATTTGTCTGGTAGATGGTTTCAGGTAACTGTTCGTAGGATTTGTGTTGCTGTAACCATATTCCTGCGACCGCAAACAATGCAACTATAGAGGCAGCTACTCCTACTATCCAGAATTTCTTAGGTGGCGTTCTTTGATCTGGCTCCATTTGAGCTTTCACCTTTTCCCATTGCTCTTCCAGTTGGGACTCAGACAGGTAATTTGGATGCTCGTCTTCCTCATACAATTTCTTTAACTTTAGAAACAGGTTGACATTTTGCTCGCTCTTCTCCAACCACTTTTGGATCATTGCATTTTCTTTCGCATCCGTTTCTTTTTGGATAAATGCCAATAGCCTTTCTTTAATATGTATATCATCTCTCATTCTATAAGGCTATACAAGAATTGGAAAGATTACCCTGACAGTGAGACTGTTTTTTATTAAAAAAAGTACTTTAGTCAGGGCTAATCGCCAGTTGCTTAGTGGTAATTTCCTACAAAACAGCCAGCGTCTATTACCTGACTAGTAGAATCAGAATATACCCGCAAGGAAAAGCTCAGTGGATGTATCCCTTCTTAAGGAATTTTCTTAATGTGGTTAAGGAACGCCGGATCTGGGTTTCAACGGTACGTGGTGAAATACCAAGCTGGCTCGCAATTTCAGTGTATTTTAACCCTTCTTTCCTACTCAGCAAAAAAATTTGTTTGCGCAGGTCCGGTAAAGAATCTATCGCTTGATCAATCGCTTGCTCCAGTTCCTCATATTCCATGAATTGATGTTCATAGCTTAATATGCGCTCAGAATCATACAAGTCTATCGATGAATTTAACTTGACTTTTTTAAGGTGGTTGATGCAGTGATTGTGAGTGATTTGAAAAAGGTATGGCTTCAGGGAACCAGCTTCAGTATTCAATCGATCCCGGTATTCCCACACTTTCAAAAAGGAATCGTTGACTATCTCCTTGGAGCTCTCTGAATCATTGATGAGTCTGTAGCAATAGGCAAACAATACGGCATAATACTTTTCAAAAAGTACTTTATAGCTTTTTAAACAACCCCTTCTGATATTTTTGATTAAAATTTGATCCATAACAAAGATCAAACCAAGCAAATATTCACCACAAGTATGTTAATGAAAATTGAACCTTGTATTAAGAAGCGTTCACTTTAAACTTAAATAGCTTAGAAGAAAGGTAGGGACGATATTCTGAATAAAGTCTAATTTCCAGAGGTTACTTAAGCCACAAAACCCATAAGAATGTGAAGGAAAACCAATTGTACAAACCACGGCTAATGGCTGATTCCGAACCTTCGGAAAACAACCCAAACTTAAAGTAAAAATCTTTAGTGGGGTCAATGTTAATCCAACCCCCATCCTAGAATAGCCACTACTTTGAAACATATCAACACGATCATCGCTAAAAAGACTAAATATCGCATAGGTTTATAGATGATTTATTTTCCGGAAAACCCATTAAATACTTGGTAATTTCGTAATCAACATCGGTTTACCCTCCTCTTCCAAAATAATTGAAAAACTAGTTGACCTAGTAAAATTGATCAGCTTTTTATCATACACTCTTAACTGAGATGGATCGATTATCCTTAACTGATGAAAAATTGATGCTTCATAATTTTCAGGATAGTCCCCGGCGGTTTCTCCATTCGTTGTTTTTCTATATTTTGGCCTAAATACAACAGATATTTTGATATCACCAGGATATTCGGCTTGAATTAACTCTATTTTTTTCCTAGGTTTTAAATAATTCTCAGAATAATACGCCTGAGTAAACAAAGAGATATGGTGCTGAGGTTTTTTGAATAGGTCTTTCTTTCCTTTTTCTCTTACCGTAAACAAGGCAAAATCAGCAGCCTGGTACTTCTCTAATTCGGATTTTTCTGTTTCTACACCATCAATGGTCAATGAAATGCTTTTTGTGCTTTTCCATCGTTCGAAAACATCGCTCGGGATTTCATTAATCTGAGGAGGGCTTTTAAAAAGAATACTTGTTTTCACATCGGGATAAGCTTGCTGCAAGGCTGTCAATTTCTCAAATGCCAATGCATCAAAAAAAGGAAATTCTGTTCCGGCTTGCTTATCCCTCTCATCCAATGCTAGATAGGCACTTCGAAGAGCCGGAAGATCAAGCTTAGCCAAATCTACTTCGTAAGGGTTCCCTTCTTTAAAAGCTTGGGACAGGAGGTGTTCATAATTATTTATTGGTTCTGGATATTGGGCTGGGAAATAGGGTTTGCTGGATGACAAAAACAACAGCATAAAACCTGTTAAAACCAGGCTGCTTGCTTTATACAGATTGGTCTTAAGCGGGGAGCTGGATTGGCCCATCATGATTACTCTCCGTTTGGTAACCGAAGCGTTAAACGGACTACCAATCGATAATGCAACCTCATTCCCTGAAATTTTATTGAATAATAGCCATTGGTAAGCAGCTTTGTTTCTGAACTTGGAATTAACGGCTGCATCTGCCAAAAATTCATGGTTCAACCGGATTGCTTTTTTGTAAAGAAATAGAAGGGGATTAAACCAAAATACAATTTTCAGCACTTCCACAAACAAGATATCCCAACTATGCTTTTGCCGGATATGCGTTAATTCATGAACTATAATTTCTTCTTCAATTGCCTTGTTTTGGAACGCTGATTTATCAACAAATAAAAAATGTAAAAAAGTAAAAGGTAAGCTATTATTAGGAAGTAAAACATAGATACACTCACCTTCTTGTAGGGTTAAATTGTTTCTAATGGACCGGACAAGTTGTAATAACTGAAAAATAAATCGAGTAAAGAAAACGCTCAGCCCCAGTAAATAAATAACCTTTAAAACGATGCCCCAATTAATCGGAGTAATCCCTTGGGTCGTACTTAGACTTCCATTTCCAGCATTCATCTGTGCAACATTTTGATCAGGCAGATTATCCTGTATTCTATTCTTAATGACTGTACTTGCTAGGGTTGAATCTTTTGCCCCCGTGGTATTTCGGATATGGAAGCCAAAAGGAACAGGAAGAAATGGAACGATCAATGAAAAGCCGAGCGCAAAAATGAGAAAGAACCTAGTAAATCCAAACATACTTTCTTTAGCCAAAAAGGCGAAATAAAAAGCATAAAAGATAAGTAGGGCAAGAGTCGCCTTTGTGATAAATTCAATCATGGCTTCTGGGATTTAAGTTGTTCTTCAATTATCCTCTTTATTTCTTCCAGTTCATTCGTTTCCAGCTCCGTCTCTTTGGTAAAAAATGATGCAAACTGAGTAGGAGAATCATTAAAGAAGTCTTTAATCATGCTACTTACCTTTTTGGAGAAATATTCGTTTTTGGCAACCAAGGGAAGGTATGCTCGGGAGTTACCAAACAATTCAAAATAGATAGCCTCTTTCTCTTGCAACCTTTTGAGTAAGGTAGCAACGGTGGTGTGTGCAGGCTTAGGTTCCGGATAGGACGCTAGAATATCCTTCATAAATACCCTTCCCTTTTCCCAAATCAAATTCATAAGTTGCTCTTCAGCTTTAGAAAGATTCATATTCTATTATTATAGACTGTCGTCTACAATAATAGACAAAAAAAAATAATTATAAAAATTTCTGAAGCTTTTTATTCCTGAAAACCATCCTTGTCTTGAATTAGATTCTACGATTTTAAAAAGATCAGTTGGTGAAGGGTTGCGTCGTTGCCCATTACGAATGAATAATATTTAGCAACTCTATTAATCAGTTTCATCACAATGATTGGAGCATTGGGAGCAGAAAGCCCCTTTCCTCTTTTCGCTTCACCATATCGTAGAAATGCTAATTAAGTTTTTCAAATTGAGTTTCATTTGAATCAATTTCCCTCTTAGACATCGCACAGTTCGTTCGGGACGAGATACTAGAGGTGCACGAATTCAGTTTCTCTATTTAAAGCTTTGGCTTCCCAAATAATGCCCCCTCTTTTTCGATATTCCAACCACAGGTAATCTTATGCTATTTAACATCTATGGACTCAAAGGGGCAAAAACTATTTTGAAAGAATTAGCCAAGATGCACACCACATCGAACAAAAGGCAGAAACCTTAGAATAAAACCGAAAATCAATAACTTTAGCACAACTTAAACCATCTTATTACTGCCAAAAAAACCCTATCCATTAGGGTTTTAATGTGCCGAACTGATATGGACTCAATTTCATTGCCAAATACATGTATTCCAAGTTGGACAAATCTCAGACTCCCCTCAAATTCGATGAGAAATTTTTTAATCCTAATTTTAACTTCTTTATTTTTCTTAGGATGCTCAAACGAGAAAAAGAAATACCTATTCACCCCTGTCTCAGTTGAGAAATCCAATCTAAAGTTCACAAATGAAGTCAAAGAATCAGTAACCCTCGGAATTCTCTACTATCTCTATTTCTACAATGGTGGGGGAGTCGCAGTTGGCGATATAAATAATGATGATTTGCCTGATATTTACTTTACCGGAAACCAAGTACAAAATAGGCTATTTTTAAACAAGGGAAATATGGAGTTTGAGGACATCACCTCAAATGCTGGAGTTGACGGATCCTCAGATTGGAACACCGGAGTCACCATGGCTGATGTAAATGGAGACGGATTTTTAGATATATATGTTTGTGCTGTGACTGGTATACATGGCTTAAAAGGTAAAAACGAACTGTTCATAAACAACGGGGACCTCACCTTTACCGAAGAAGCTGAAAAATATCAATTGGATTTTGAAAATTATGGCACTACTTCAGCATTTTTTGATTTTGATAATGATGGAGATCTCGACATGTATCTACTCAACCATTCAGTTCACACTGAAAATTCATACGGCCCGGCAGATATTAGAAATATTAGATCTGAAAAAAGTGGAGATAAATTATTAAGAAACGATAACGGGATATTCATTGACATCAGTGAAGAAGCTGGGATATTTGGTGGAGCAAATGGATATGGATTGGGTCTGACAACAGCTGATTTTAACAACGATGGCTTTACTGATATCTATGTAAGTAATGATTTTCACGAGGATGACTATTACTATATCAATCAAGGAGATGGCACATTCACTGAATTACTAAAAGAGAAATTCAGCCAGATCAGCAGGTTCTCCATGGGCAACGATGCAGCAGACATTAATAATGATGGCTATGTCGATATTTTAACGCTAGACATGCTTCCTGAGGATGAGAGTGTCCTTAAAGCATCTATGAGTGACGACCCCGTCTACACTCATGACCTGAAAATCAAACGGTTGAAGTATCATCCTCAATATGCGCGTAACATGTTGCAAATTAACCAAGCCGGAGAATATTTTCAGGAAACTGCTTTATACAGTGGAATAGCTGCTACCGATTGGAGTTGGTCTCCCCTGTTCGCTGATTTCGACCTAGATGGCATACAGGATGTTTTTATTTCTACAGGTATTCCAAGAAGACCCAACGATCATGACTACATCAGCTACATTTCGAATGACGAAACTGAGGGGAAATTCAATAACTCCAACAAACTAGATCAGGAAGCCCTAAACAAAATGCCTGAAGGGAAAGTAAAAAATTACATCTATAAAGGAGAAAAAAATCTACAATTCTCTGATCAAACAGGCAATTGGATTTCTAAAGACCCTATTATTTCCAATGGAGCAGCTTGGGCAGACTTTGATAATGACGGGGATTTAGACTTGGTCACAAACAACCTCAATGAGCCGGCAACTCTATATCAAAACAACGCAACGGAAAACTCAACTTATTTAAAAATCAAAGCAAATTTCAAAACTCCCAATAATTTCGGCATAGGCACTAAAGTGATTTCTTGGCATCAGGGAAATATGCAAGTAAAACAACTATATAATTCCCGTGGCTTCCAATCCTCCTCTGAACCATTAATACATTTTGGCTATGGAAATGCTTTAACTATAGACTCCCTCCTAGTAATATGGCCAGACAACACATTTGAAAAAAAATACAACATAGCTGTAAACCAGACGATAGTTTTCAGTCCCGTGGAAGATAGGCAAACAATAAACTACTCCGATATTTTCCCGAAGGCTGAGAAATGGTTTAAAAAAACCAGTTTCCCGGGCTTAACATATAAACATCAAGAAAATCACTTCATAGATTTTAACCGTCAAAAACTTATCCCATTCAAAGTTTCTGACCGAGGTCCCGCAGTTGCGGTTCGAGATCTTAATGGAGATGGTTCTGATGATATTTTCTTCGGTGGAGCCAAAAATCAACCTGCTGAGATTTACATTCAGACTAAAGTTGGTTTTGCGAAAAAAAAGGAGGATTTGATCTCCATAGATTCTATCACTGAAGATGTGTCGGCAATAATAGAAGATTTGAACAATGATGGTAAAAACGACCTTTTTATAGTATCGGCTGGGGGTGAACTTGAGTATGAAAACAAAAATCTAGGAGATAGACTCTTTATAAATAATGGCAGCAATTTAACTAAGCAAGGTCTTCCTTCCTATTATCAAAACAGCTCAGTGGTGCGGGCTTTCGATTACGATAATGATGGCCATATAGACCTCTTCATCGGAGGGGCAGCTGAGGCAAAAAATTATGGTGAAACACCAAATTCCTTTTTGTTAAATAATAAGAATGGAATATTCACTATTACGCAAAACGATGAGTTGCAGCAGGCAGGGATGGTAACCGATGCGGTCTGGACAGATTTTGACAGTGATGATTGGGTAGATCTCATAGTCGTGGGAGAATGGATGGCACCCAGGTTTTTTAAAAACCAAGAGGGTGTATTAAAAGATATCACCCCAGAAATCACTGATCGTGAGCTAACAGGACTGTGGCAATCCGTAATTCCCTTTGATATAGATGGGGATGGAGATTTGGATTATTTACTCGGTAATTGGGGCTTAAACACAAAGTTTATAGCCAATGATGGTTCGCCTTTAAAGATGTATTATTCAGATTTTGACGATAATGGAAGTACAGAAACTATAGTGGCTTACGAGAAAAATGGTCAATACTACACAGTTTCTGGGTTAAGTGAGATGGGTAGCCAAATGAGCTTTCTAAAGAAAAAGTTTACTTCACATCAAAAATTTGCTGGAAAACCTATTGAAGAAATTTTTGATAACGACCAATTGGAAAATGCCAAACTCTTCACAGTTAACAATCTTGCCTCTGGATATTTACTTAATTCAGGAGGGAAATTTACTTTTGAATCCTTTGATGCGGCATTACAGATGGCTCCTATTACTGCATTCCTAAAGTTTGATTTTAATCTTGATGGGAAAGAAGAAGTCTTGGTAGGTGGCAATTATTTTGGTGTTACACCCTACCATGGTCGCTTTGGGAGCTTATCAGGAAATATACTCACTTCAGAAGGCAAAATTCTGGAAGGAAACAACCTAGGTCTAAGTTTCACCCAAAAATCTGTTAGAGGTTTGGATATAGTCAATTTCCAAGGCAGCCCCTACCTTTTGGTTACCTATAATAACGAAGAGCATGAGGTCTACCAACTTCCTTAATACTAAAAAATCCGGCTCCCAAGAACAAGCTTAGATGCCGGATAATCTTTACAACAGAATTAAATTGATATTTAACTCATCTAATCATTTTATTGATACTCAGTAGCCAGGATTTTGCTCCAACACATTACTTGCTGAAAGCGCAGAAGTAGGCACTGGAAAGCGATTTAAATGATCTGAACCGGACGGTTGATGATCCCACCATTCTTCTGTGGTGAAAAAGCCAAGCCGTACTAAATCAGTTCTTCTCCTTCCTTCTCCTAAGAATTCAATGCCCCATTCATCAGCCATTCTATATAGATCCAAATTTCCTGAAGTAGCAGGATTTGGATCCATGCCATCTTCAAATGCTCTTCTCCTTACCTCATTGATCAATTCAGCGGCTCTCTCAGAATCTCCAGATCTAAGCATACATTCTGCAAGCATCAGGTAAACTTCTGCCAATCTAAAAGCAGGATGGTCGGCCCCCCACCTTAAGGATAAATCTGCACTGGAAGGAATAGGGATTTTCACTAATCGGACCCCCGTATTTTCCTCTCCCGCTCCTATATTCGAAGGGAGCTCTTCTACAGAAGAATAGGTTTGACCCAACTCAGAAAATCTTCCTACTTGATCCACAAACACCAAAGGCTTTCCATTATACTCTTCATTACCCATCACCTGATCTCCCGTGATAGGTGACACTTGATCTCCTACTAGGAACATCCCTTCGTAATTACTGTTTCCTAGATACTTATAGGGTCTCTTTCTAAGGTCTTCATCCTCATATTTTTCATAGGGTGAACCAAGTTTAAAGTCATCCATATACAAATCACCATTAGGCTTTCTTGATGGTTGAAGGTGTGTTCCATTGTTAGAACCCAAATCCACATCAAAATATACCCTAGAATTATAATGATACATATGACCGTAATGGGTGTATTCCAGTCTATTAAATTCAGAAGGAATGGACCATATAATTTCTGTGGAAAGATTATTAGTGAAATTGTGTGGCCCTTTCCAATCAGGATCCAAACTATACACTCCATATTCTCCATCTAAAAGTTCTTGGGAAATTTTGGCAGCCTCTTCAAACATATCAACTCCGGTATAGGCCTCGGAATTAAAGTACAGTCTTGCCAACATCAGTGCTGCTGCACCTTTAGTCATTGCACCTTCCAAGGGAGCTCCTACTTCCCTTTCAGGTAGATCAATGATGGCTTGTTTTAACAAACCCTCTATATGGTTAAACGTTTCCTGATCAGAACTTCTTGGGACATTTTCCTGATCTAGACTAGTAAATATCGGAAGTCCACCAAAAAAGTCCAGACCGCGAAGGTAAAAGAAGGCCGTTAACGCATCCAGTTGCCCCAGATGAGCGGCCTTATCTTCTTCCGTCAACGCAAGGCTTTGATAATCCAGGTTGCCTAAATCCTGCTTAACGTCCAATGCCAATGCTACACCCTGTAAGGTTCCTCTCCACGTCTCAAACAACTGGGATTCGTCAGGTGTCCATTCATGATGTTGGTAACGAGCATACCTCCCTCCATCATACCAGTGTCTGCCTTTGGTAGTTCGGGCAAAATGATCGGCAGAAAATTCCTGGGCAATCCACCTGTCCCCAGTTAGATACCATCTGGCATGGGTAAAAGGCCTATATAGTGCAGCTAAAACATCACCTTCAGTTTTGAAGAAAGTTTCCGGCACTACCCTATCATACCATACTTCGTCCAATGAACAGCTGGTTAATGCTACTGTTAAGGTTATGATAATATATTTTTTCAGTTTCATTTTTAAGGTAGTTTGGGTTTAGAAATTTGCTTGTACACCTAACATAAAAGTGCGGGTTTGAGGATAGGTTGCTCTTTCTTCAAATCCAGGGTCCAAACCATTGATATTGACTTCTGGGTTAAGTCCTGAATAATTGGTAAGCACCAATAGGTTTTGCCCGGTTGCATAGACTCTTAATCCTTTAAGGTATTCACTTCCTGGCAGACTAAAGGTGTAACCTATCGAGAGAACGTCCAATTTTAAAAAGTCACCTTTTTCAATCCAGTAATCACTTAATTCCTTTTCTCCTGTGATGTGCTTTTGTTTATCATAGTTCTCTGCTAGCACATTTCTACCCTCAAGTGGGATACCGTAATAAAAATTGGGCATATTAAATATATCATGACCGGTCCACGCCCTAAAATAGGCACTCATATCAAAGTTTTTGAAATTAAACTGGTTGTTCCAGGACAGGATCAATTTCGGAATCGCATTCCCAATAAATTTTTTATCATCATCAGTTTTGGTCCGTTCAGTGACGTCGAACACTTCCCCATCTGCACCTTTGAGCATCCAGTTTCCATCTTCCGTGAAACCTGCAAATTCCCATACATAAAATTTACCTATAGGCTCCCCTGGAAATAACCTTACCGCATTGCCTGGGCTACCTGGAGCTGGAAAACTCTTGCGGTCCCAAAATGTCTGATTTCCCCAAAGATTTACTAATTCGCTTTTGTAGGAAGAACCAATGAATGTTGTAGAATATTGGAAATTTGTCTTTCTAACAGCATTCCAGCTAAGCTCTACTTCCCAACCAGCATTGGTCAACACTCCTACATTCATTGTTGTTTTATCATGGATTGCAGGAGGTTGAGGAACTGAAATATCATAGATCAAATCATCCACATCACGTCGGAAAACATCGAAACGTCCATAGACATTCCCTTCAAGAATGGCAAAATCAATCCCGATATTGTATTCTTTTTTCGTCTCCCATTGCAAATCTGTGTTCTGGTTATGGGACACTCCGTAAGTTCTTCTCCATTCTCCATTCATAAGCCACCATGTATCCGGACCATACATTCTAGTTGCAACTCCTGGGTCAAATCCTTCATTGCCAGTCTCTCCATATCCGGCACGAAGTTTTAATGTTGAAAAGATTTTTTGGCTTTGCATAAAGGCCTCATTATTAATATTCCATCCAATAGAAATAGCTGGAAATGTTCCCCACCTATTATCCTCGGCAAATTTGGATGAACCTTCTCTTCTTAAGCTAGCCGTAAGGAGGTATTTGTTGTCCCAGTTGTAATTAACCCTTCCAAAAAAGGCCATTAGACGAACTCTTGGATTTTTATAGGAGCCCAGCCCCGCTCTTCCTTCGGACAAAAACCTACCTGTACCTAAATCGTTTTCCTCTATTCCGTCAACAGCGAAGTCTGAGTTGTTGGCGTTAAAACCCTGTCCGTTAAACTCCTGAAAACTATAACCTAGTACGGCATTTAGATTATTTTTCCCGAAAACTTTATTGTAGGTGGCAAAAGTTTCAAATGTGCTGCTTCTTGATTCTCCATAATCCTGACTGGCATAACCCGCAACTCCCTCGTCCAAGGAAGTTTTATGCTGGGCAGACCTCCAATACGTCCCGTAGTCATTGTTTTTGACAATAGAATATCTTCCAGTTAAATTTAAATCTTTTGTCAAATTCAACACTAAGCTAGTCGTGTTCAATAGGTAACTGTATTTTCTATCATCTGTCCTCAACTCTATATCCGCAACTGGATTATACCAATCATACCCTCCAGTCCAAACATTCAGCCCATTTGGATCGGTTGGATCATAGGGTGTTTCAGTTGGATTGAGTTGGATTGCCATCCTAAAAATATCATTATTTGAAAAGGTGGAATACCTATGGCTATATGAAAGGTTATTACTGATTTCAAGAAATCCATCGAACATGCTGAAATCTGTATTAATCCTGGCTTGGATATCATCTCTTGATGATCCAATAGCCAGCCCTGTTGCACTTCTTTGACTTACCGTAGCCCTGATACGCGCCTGTTCAACCCCTCCGTTTAAACTTATCACATTTCTATAGGCAAAGGGGGTATTATTGGTCACCTCATCAAACCAATCGGTATCATACCCCAGATCTTCCCCTATGTCCTCTTCAAGAAAGCGTTCGGTACTCAGTGGCTTATTATATCTCCGAACAGTTTCAACGAACATTTCACCGGTATAACTGACAGTTAAACCTCCGGCCTTTGCCGATTTGGTTGTGATCAAAATTACTCCTCCAGAAGCTCTTGTCCCATAAATAGCTGCGCCGGACGCATCTCTTAGAACTTCTATGGAAGCGATATCCTCCTTGACTACAGTATTGATATCCCCACCCGGGACACCGTCAATTACTACCAAAGGCCCTTGTGAAGCGTTCACACTGTTCACTCCTCTTAATTGAATAGAAACTCCCGCATTGGGATCTGTGCCGTTTGAAGATTGAACACTTAATCCTGGCACTTTCCCCTGAATGGCCATAAGTGGAGAAACAGTACCTGCCACAAAATCATCTTCATTCAAAGAACTGACTGCACTGGTTAAATTCTCCCTATTTACCGAACCGTATCCAACCACAACCACTTCATCTAAAGAAGACACATCTTCTTTAAAAATCACATTTATTTCAGATTGATTGGTGATTTTAAAACTCTGGGGCTCGTATCCAATAAAGGAAAAAACTACTGTAGAACCTTCCGGAACATTGATAGAATATTTCCCATCAAGATCTGTGACAGTACCGACTCCTTCTCCTAAAATTGAAACTGTGGCACCAGGAACAGGTTCCCCTGATTCATCTCTTACAGTTCCTTTAATCGTAACATCAATTAATACATTACTATTAAGCATTAAATCTTTACTCTCTTTTTCAATTAGTGACCTGGCTATTAAGTCATTTAAAAAAAAGATTTGCGAAATCAAGAATAGCATCAAAACATTTGGCAAAATGCTCCAATGCCCTTTTAAGGGTATTTTCATAGTTGCATAAGGGTTAATTGGGTTTTAAAAATGTACTGAATGTACTGTAGGTAAAATTTGAGACGTACTTTTTTTCACTTTACACCTCATTTAAAGTCACTAATACATCATAGGCAGATTGTTTAAATTTTAACATAGACTAATATATTCTTTAATCATTTGAAGTCCAAGTATTACTTTAATACAATCAATAGCTATTGAAAAATCCGCTTTTTCCAGCAATACGCTCACAACTAATCGACAATTAGATATTATTAAAATAATACCTTGCTATTCCAGGTTAATCAAACTCATATTACATACAAAGCAAAACCTGAATGATTATTAATATATTTACATAAACATCCTTACTTATTTATATTCGCACGAACTAACTTTGAAAATTAACCGTAAACTATCTGATTATGTGGTCAATAGTAAGATTTTCAGAAATAGTATTCTTTGGCTTCATTGCCATGATCGGAGTATTAGGAGCAGAAAATACTTTCCCTTTTTTGTTCTTGCTCAGGGAAATTGGATTATTCAAATGCTAAGCATACAGACTAAAAGAAAAAAGGAGCTGGAGAAAGAAAGACCAATCCTGGAAATTCTAGATAAGCTCTAGAAATCAAAAGGAACTTCAAAATCGCAAAAGATTTAGATTTGGAAGAATATAACATTAGCAGGAAATACCGCTACGGTGCGTAATTAACGGATGTAATTAATATTGCCAAAAACTCACTCAACATACGTTTCAAGCCTGGAAGTCGATTCGCTCTTCTCCGAGACGTTTTCTTATACCCTCAAGCAACGAGGTATCGAAAGGTGGACGTTTGACATAGGGACTGTAGCCAAGAACGAAATGCAGATACATGTTCCCAGTAATCTGGACAACGGTCGCTCGTTCATCCAGATTGAGCATATGCCTGATGATCGCCAGCATGATCAATACCCTGGGGTTCAGTGCAGACCGCCTTATCGGTTTGGACGGATAACGTTTGTTGAACAGGTTTACCAGCCCACCCCACGGGGTCTGTGAACCGAGCACTACCCAGTGACTGGATGGAGCCAAACCATTATAAAGGGGCAAATCCAGTCAACGACAGCTGGCTTTGACTGGTATTTTCGCTGTGGGGTGCACGCCTTTTGGGAGTCTTCTGCATGGTTCTTTCCACTTGGTATCGCTTACTCTCTGAAATTATTCCCTTAATAGAATCATGTGACCACTTTTTATTTTCTAAGCAAACCCTAATTAACAACTACAATATATGGTGTTATTTCCACTGGCGATATCACCAGCAATCCCCACATATATTGATGGTTACGGCTTTTTTATTAGGAGTGCGAATGGGATATTAATAAGGTTGCAATATCATTTCACGCCGAGCAATAATTCAGCATTTTCAACCGCTTTATTCATTTGCTGATCCACTTCTTTGATCTTTGTCAGTTCTTCTTGTAGTTTTTTATACAGATCACCCTGGTCAGTTTCTCCATTTCCGCCCTCTTTGCTATGGGTACCATGCTTCATTCCAGCTACTAGAAATCCTGCCGGGAAGTTTTCGGAAAAAGCCCTCATCCAATTCATCATTTCCTCATTTGCCTCGCTTAGTGCCGCTTCGCTCTGAACAATCCTGTCCATGATTTCCATATCTGTTATAGTATCCTTATTAGCATTCAACTCTTTCTTTAACCTCATGAGATTCCCCATTTTAGCCATGGCATCATCATGAACTGTTATCACTTCCTTTTTAAGCAAAGTCAAATTCTCATGTTCTCCAGTATTCTGATTTTTACAACTTAGAAACAGGTGAACAGAGAGGAGAAATGGGAGGAGAATTTGTGATTTTTTCATGGTTAAGCAAAGAATTACTGTGTTACAATTATCAAGTGAATGTAGATGGATTCGATCCAGGCTTTAAAATTCAAAAATGTCCTCATCCATTTTGTCGTTTCGCTTCAGGTTGAATGAAATATGGGTCATCAATCTGTTTCCTGCCAAAGCGCGGTCATTTGCCAGATCCTGGCTGATGGGAATCTGATAATTTGCACCGAAAGAAACCTGCCCTATATTGAGCTCAATACCCAGCACAGTGCTCAAAAGATTTCCTCCTGACTGATGCACCTCATATTTGTTATATAGCACATCTTGAGGCTGGGTTTCATAGATCAACCCCACATTTGGTGCTACCCTGACTTTGTCCTTAATGTTGAATTTGTAGTATGCCAGGAAATTCCCAGTGAATTTATTCCCGTATCTATAGTCGTATTTGTTTTCCGCGTTCAGCTTATAGCTTGCATTTACATTTACTCCAAAATCCATCAATCTGATATCGTATGCCGCATTGAATAAGAAATCCGTACTTCCCGATCCAAGCTGAAAATTATTCGGTGAATCAGGCATAACTTGCTCACCGTCTTCATACTTGCCTGTAGGAGCTTTCACACCAGCTCCTATCCAGAGAGAATGTGCTAGGAATTTAGCATTTTCGGAAGTGACACGGGACTCAAACAGCTTATAGTTCAGAATAGTGACCGCATCCCCCAGCCCATGCTTTTCACCTTTTACACTTTCCTGCTCTATCGTGCGGGTATTGAAATTGTATGGCATTATCGCCATGATCCTCCAGCGGCTGCCAAAGTTCCAGGCTCCCCATACTTCAATGCTCTGATAAGTTTCATCGGAAGTCAGCGGCGTACGGTTACCATACGGACCAAGATGGGTTGTCAATGACTTGGACTGGTAGCGTACACCTATAAATTTATTGCTAAAATCAGGCAAAATCCCCAAATAATAGCTCCCTACACCGCAGCCACAAATATCACATGCCAATGCCGAAAGAGGCATAGTAGCCACCAGCAACAGGGTTAAGAATTTAATTTTCATTTGATTATAGAGCTGTTTAGGACAGGTTCTGCAAGCAGTGGGTTAGTCACAAAACCCCGGTCGTTGAGTGTGCTGAGAAATTCTATTAAATTATTTTTTTCTTCATCTGTCATTTTTATTCCGATGGATCCGTCCGCATTTCTAAAGGCCGGATCTAGGGATTCAGAATCCACCATACCGGTCCGGTAATGCTCGATCACTCTATTAAGGGTCAAAAACCTGCCATCGTGCATGTAAGGGGCAGTGTATTGCCAGTTTCTAAGACTCGGTACCTTAAATTTATATTTGTCTGCTTCATTGAGCGTCACATCATATCGTCCTACATCATCTATATGGTTTGGCGTCAAGCCATTGTTGCGATATGTTTTATCTGTGAGCAAAGGCTCTTCATGACAACTGGCACATTTGGCCAGAAATACCTGATAGCCGGACAATTGCTTGGCAGAAAATGCTGCTCCTGATTCATTTCTTCTGACCTTGTCATAATCAGAATTATCACTTACAGCCAGTAGCATGTACTGCGAAAGTGCCTTGAAAAACCTTACGTCTGTAATTTCTTCTGTCCCAAACACTTTTTTGAACAGTCCGGGATATTCTGGATGATCCCGTAGTTTCTTCAGTACGTTGGGTACATTTTCATCCATCTCCACAGGACTGGTTATCGCATTGATAGCTGCAAGATCCAAGTTGAATACTCCCCCATCCCAAAAGAATTCCTTAGACCAGGCCATATTCATGATCGGCATGGGATTACGGATTCCCAATTGATCATCTATGCCATGGCTCACATCATGTCCGTGGTGGGTAAAAGCCGCAGACTGTATATGACAGCTTCCACATGCGATAGTATTGTTGCGGGACAGGCGAGGTTCGAAGAAGAGCTTTTTCCCCAGTTCAAATCCATCTTTGGTGATTTCATTTCCGGAGAAATCATAGTCCGGTTCCGGAAATCCCTCCGGCTGTACAAACCCCTGAAACAGCTCAGGCTCCTCCTCCCCCGAATGACATGCAAAAACCCCGATAAAAAGTAGAATGCAAATCGGCAATAATTGGAGAATCCGGTTGTATATGTTGTTTCCCATCATCAATGCCTAGAGCCCATCCTCCCCTTTGCTAAAATTCTCCGTGTGATCATGGGTGAACATTCCTGGGAAATTATTGGCAATATATACGCTGAAATCACTAAACATCACATTGGGATGCTCTGCAATACTGAACATATGCTGTCCGTTGAAAACCTCCATCACATCCACAAAAAGATGCACATTACTTCTTAAACCCTCCCTTACCTGGGCTATTCCGCCTTGGTTTAAATCGACTGTAATTTCTTTTATATTATTCAATGTAGGTGCACTATATCCACCAAATCCTCCAATATGATATTTGAACTGCTTATTTCCGGTAGGATCCCCCTGCTGGTCATCCGAGATCAGATTGCAATTGCCCTCAAACTTAAAGAAGATGTAACCGCTGTTCCATCCCCAATACATTCCTCCACCTTCATGTCCCTGGCCTGAGTCAAAAGAAAGCACCCCCGGACGCTGATCTACCGGCATAGTGTTTCTCAGGCTATCCACTCCCAGGACAAATGAAATCTTGGTGTAGTCTCCTTCTGGCACCGTAACTTTTGTAAATCGGGTATTCCGGTCTTCTGCCTGTACCAGAAAATAACTTTCCTCCTGAGGGACTACATATTCATCCCCAGAATCTGTATAAAGCTTAATATTACTGATGAAATATTGGAGGATTCTTATGGAAAACTCCTCTCCTTTAGCATTGGTGTATTTCCTAGGTTCCAGACCAAAAGTCTCCTCACCTACGATGGTATCAAATTCAATGGAGAACTCACCTGTTTTCGCCAGATCTGGACCTGGATCCTCGTCTACACAGGCTGTGATAGTCCAGGATATTGCTATTAAGCAAAATGCCGGCAATACGACTTTAATTTTTTGAAATATTGAATTCATGTGCTTTTGATTTATTTTTTAATTGGTTCTCCCCAGCCAGTTGGCGGGGAATACTTCCATTACTGACAATTATCCCCATGTGCCAGTAACATACCTGGACTCAGGTAGCCCCCTCATAGCTTTTGCATCAATCGGAAGCTGGCCAGGAACCCTGGGAAATAAATGAATAGGTAGTCAGGATTTTTAGAAAGTCTTTAATAGCTGACTTTTCAAGACCCCGGAATTCTGTAATAGTATTTATATACAACTTCACTACAGCATTCATTTTTTAAATAGAATAAACAAGACACACTTCTCCATATACATAAAATTTTATGCATAAGGGGTACGTTATGAAGAAATATATAATTTCTTCATTTAGATAAAATAAAATAGATTATGGATAGCTCTTATTGACTCGCATTAAAAACATAACACTGTTTTGCACACAGGTGAAGAACCTGCTAAAAACAATATGAATTTAACCCTCGTCGCTAATAGAGAGACTAAGTGTGTATATGAAAAATATCAGAGTTTAGGGGGCTTGATCACTTCGTGAACAAGCAAAGCCGAAAAAGGCTCTGAATAGGCCGCTATAAGCATATTAATCGAAACAAAAGTTCTGGAACAAGCCTGTCCAAGATCAGGAGCAGAAATATATATCCCGAAATCCGTACTGAATTTATAAGTAGAATTAGCGTCCTGCTTCTCCTTTTGAGCCCTCATTTGTTCTGCCAGGTAGCATTTACCATCACAGTTCATCATCGGCTTATCCTTGTTGATGCAAAAGTTATCAATAATATATGCCTTGTTGAGCTCGTAACTCCCCTGGATCACCGAATACACCATGCTGTTCAGCATGAGTATGGAGCAAAAGAAAATATGTAGCAAGGCTTTTAACACAACACAAAAATAACTGATGAAAAAGCACCAACAAAGTAAATCTATAATTTAATTAATATTAATTATAATAAGTTATTCACTCTAGCTTCCAGTTTGATATAAGGTAACCGACCTTGCCCATAACTTTTCGGATTCTTCCTCGGTACAGGAACAGTCAATCCTCAAGCTAGTGAGTCAAACTATCAGTTTTAACTTTCCCCTTAGGATATCCTGTTGGTTTCAATTAGGTATCCATTCTATAGTCAATATGTTAAGTCAGTCCAAATAATGAATTATCTGAGCTTAACCATTAAAGGGATTACAGTTTGTAAGTTTGAGCCGCATGAGGGTCCTTGGGCACAAAAGGTAGATAATCAGACAATTGGTAAAGCTAATAACAGTAACCTGTATCTGTTATTAAGCAATTGAAAGGCTAACACTAAAAAAAGAGACGAGAAATTTTTCCCGTCTCCATAGGTAAAGCTATACTGCGATTAATCGTTATACCCCGGGTTTTGGGTCAGTTTAGGATTCTTGTTTATTTCATCATTCGGGATTGGAAACAATGTCCTGGTGTCCGCCTGGGCATGAGGAGAATGATTGAACCAACTTTTGGTCTGAAAAACCCCAAAACGGATTATATCCTGTCTCCTGTGGGCTTCAGCGGCAAACTCCCACCCCAATTCATCTAGAAATCTACCAAATTCAATGTCATCCCCACCAGTCCCTGTGACAGTACCATCCTCATTCTGGATACCGTATTGATATGAGCTTCCCTTAAGAAGTTCAGCCCCTGTCACCACAGCTTTTGAAGGATCGGTTGAACGGAAGGCACGTTGCCTAACTTCAGTCACTAAAAGGGCTGCTTCATCTGCTCGTCCCGTTCTCAACAAAGCCTCCGCTTTCATCATTAGTACATCCGCATATCTGAGCATCGGAAAATCATTATCCAAAGACCCGGTAGCGCCTTGCTTGATGGCATATTTTCCTATTCTGGCACCTTGATTTGATTCGGTTCCAGCCATACTCGGCACCTTATTGACGTAAGTAATCATCGGCTCTCCAGTAGAAGCATGCAACTGCGGACCTAAAAGCCAGGTGTCATCAAGTCGGGTATCGCTGGGATCATAGGTATTGATAAACTGTGGTACGGCACAATTTCCTCCCCATGGCCCTGCCTGCATGTTGTACACAAATCTGCTTTGGGGATCCAGTGTTTTCATATGCACTGTATTTCCTGTTCCATAGATTTCATCGTAAGGTATTGCGAAGATAATTTCAGGGGAATTATGGTTCTCCCAGTTGAAAATATCGGAATAGTTATCATCCAGGGAATAGCCTGCGCCACCCATAATCACTGCGTCACATGCTTCAATACACTGTTGCCAAGCTGCCTGGCCGGTATACACTTCCGAATTAAGATAGATTTTAGCCAGCAGAGCCTGAACCACCCATTTATTAAATTGCCCATAGGTATTATTCACATCTTCACTTAGCATAGGCATAACTTCCTTCAATTCGCTGACAACAAAATCATAGACCTCTTTTCTGCTTTTCTGCTCAGGTAAAGAAACATCTTTGAAATCTGTCACGATCGGCACATTGCCGTGATTGTCCATGAGTAAATAATATGCAAAAGCCCTTGCAGCCCGTAATTCAGCCATTACGGCGTCCTTTTGATCTGTGATGGGAATTTCCCCTTCTTCAATCTGAGACATTACCCTATTAGCTGTTGTGATGCTACGGTAAGCACTCTGCCAGATATTTGTTGGCTGCCATTGCAGGGAAGTCCAGTTGTGCTGATGCATGCGCAGGTAGGTACCTCCGTCATACCATCCATTTGGCCTGGCGGGGGTTATGATTATATCCGCTGATTCTTCCTGTGTATCAAAATAACCCTGCCAACCCATCATCAACCCTCTAAAAGACCCATAAACGGGCGCTATTATAGAAGGTATATCCTTTTCAGTTGGATCGAAATTGGTAGCCAGTACTTCGGAATATACTTCCTCGTCAAGATTTAGACAGGAATTTAGCCCTAAAGAAGCCAATCCGATCACTAACAACTTAATTGTATTATTTCTATTGATTTTCATACTATTCGGATTAAAATGTGAGATTTAGGCCCAGTGTGTAGGTTCTTGTGGTGGGATATTTGTCCCGTTGATCATTACCTGGATCAAAACCGGTGACACTTACACCTTCTGGATCAATTCCTTTGTAATTGGTAATCGTAAACAGATTAAGCCCGGAAGCATACAGTCGTGCATTTCTTAGGAAAGCAACCTTTGGAAAAGTGTAGCCTACCGTAAAATTGTCTAATTTGAAGTAATCACCTTTTTCGATATAATGGCTAACCAATGCCAAATCACTGCTTAGGCGCTCCCCGTATACTGGATCGTATGCCGTTTCCAACATGTTATAGGCCGGATTGTAAGGGTTTTCATAGAACATCCTCTGGAAATTAAGAATTTCGTGTCCGAAGGCACCCCTAAAATTGAACTGGACATCAAAATTTCGGATTTGGAAGCTATTGTTGAAGCCGAGGATATGGAGTGGAATACCATTGCCATAAAACTGCCGGTCTTCCTGTGAAGCCGTACTGATCGGTATGGCCTCCCCTTCCGTATTCTCTATCAACCACTCCCCATCCGGAGTCACTCCTACAGATTTCCATAGAAAAAACCGCCCGATAGCACCACCCACTTCTACCCGGTGGGTATAATCCTGAATAGGCTCACCGGTATAGCCAGCGGTGAAAAAATCATTTGTAGCCTCAAACTGGTCATTTGATAAGGAGACTAGTTTGTTCCTGTTTGTAGAATAAGTGATGTTCGTGTTCCAAGAAAAACCAGGCTTTCTGATAGGTGCGAGGTTTAATAAAATCTCTATCCCATCATTTTGCAATACTCCGGCGTTTATGGTCATTAACCCTGTCAGATAAGGTGGCACCGGCACTGGGAAATCATACAACAAATCGTTGATATCTCTTCTATAAATATCTATTGATCCACTTACGCGGTCATTAAAGAAGCTATAATCAATTCCAAAATTGATTTCCTGCTTCTTTTCCCATTTCAGATCAGGATTAAAATTCCGGGCGGGGATAAAACCCTGAACCCATTCTCCTCCGACATAGGCGCCATTAGCTCTGTTGAAATCATAGCTGATCTGGGATAAGTAGGGAGAATTGGCAATGGTTCCCGTGACCCCATAACCAAACCTCAACTTGATTTCCCCTACATTTTTCAGATCTCTAAGAAAAGGCTCATTGCTGATTTTCCAGCCCACCGAAGCAGCAGGAAAAGTCCCCCATTGGTTATTTACCCCAAACCTCGAAGAACCCTCTCTTCGCACACTGGCCATAAAGAGGTATTTGTCCTTGAAGTTATAAGTAGCCCGGCCGAAGAAGCCTGCCAGCTGCCACCTGTTTTTGGAGCTACCCAAATCGGCTTGACCAGCCTGTAGTGCCCCACCTGCTCCAAGATTATTCCACTTGTATAAGTCAGTAGGAAAATCCCAATTGGAAGCAAAGAAATCCTCATACGTAGCATCTTGCCAGCTATATCCACCCAATACCGTAAAATAATGGTCTCCTATGGTATGGTTGTAATTGGCAGTAAGTTCCATCAAATTTTCATTATAGGCACTGGTAGATCTAGAAGCAGTTCCATTCTGATTATTGAGCCTTGTATTGGTGTGTTCAAAAGAAGTGGCGTAGCCCGTCAGGTTACTATTTTGCACGTTGGACACCATCATTTTTAAATCCAGATTATCTATGGGAGAATAGGTAAGGCTTCCGTTAACTCTCATCTCCTTAGTTTTGGACTCTGAATCTGCTTCATAAATTCTGGAAATAGGATTTTCATAAAAGTATCCTTCCCGTTCCTGCCAGCCTCCATCTTCCGTTTTCACCCGGTCTGTCGGATTCCTGATAATTGCCTGGCGATAGGCATAACCATCCGCTCCCCCTTGATCTGAAGTAAACACCCTGTTGATGATCTGGAAATTCGCTCTCAGTTTATCATCAAACATACTGTGGTTCATATCCGCCCGGATGTTAAACCTCTCCTGGTTGGAGCGTAAAAATATACCCTGCCAATTTCGGTAGTTGACTGCAGCTGTGAAATTGGTTGTCTTATTCCCGCCTGAAAAACTTAAATTGTGGTTTTGACTGACGGGATTTCTGGTCATCTCATCTACCCAGTCGGTATTTCCCCCATAATCTGTATAAGGAATACCTTCTTCTGCTATCAATCTCCGGTAATCGTCCCCATCCAGGAGATTCAGTTTTCTTGCAATTTGCTGTACACTTACATAAGCATCATAGCTGACAGTATTTCTATCCCCCTGGCTTCCTTTTCTTGTGGTAATCAAGATCACACCGCCTGTGGCCCTAGTTCCATAGATTGCCGCTGCGGAGCCATCTTTTAGTACATCAATTGATTCTATATCCTCAGGTGGAACAGTATTAAGTGTCCCCGGAACCCCGTCTATCAGCACCAGCGGATCCGATGTACCGTTGATACTGTTGATTCCCCGAAGGTTAATTTGTGTGCCAGCACCTGGATCACCGCTTGGAGTAGTCACCCGCAAACCTGCTACTTTCCCCTGGATTAATTGCCCAGCGTCCCTTACAGCACCTTTTACAAAATTCTCTTCCTTAACACCGGCGATAGAACTGGTAATATCACCCTTTCGGGTAGTTCCATATCCTACCACCACCACTTCATTCATGGAGGTAAGCTCGGCTTTTAATGTTATAGAAAGTTCCTTATCTGTATAGACTTCCAATTCCTGCGGTGCAAAGCCAATAAAACTAAACACCAGGACAGCACCTTCATCGGGTATATCTATACTGAATTTTCCGTCAACATCCGTAGAAACACCTCTCGTTGTTCCCTTTATCAGGACTGTTACGCCCGGTAAGGGCAAATTATCTTCATCGCTGATCACTGTCCCGCTGACTGTCAGCTCTTTACGAAGGTCCAACTTGTTGGTTTCAAAAGACCTGACAGTGGGCCTGACCTCTAAGTCAGTAGCCGCTGCATTCACAGGACATACCGCACTTCCGGTAAAACTTAGCATAGCCAAAAAGACTATCCTTTTTGTAAATAGGTTCATAGGCAAAATTTTTAAGTGGTTAATAAATTATATTGGATAGATAATTTTGAATTATCTGACTCAATAGAATATTTTAAAATTAGGCCATCTATTTTTGTGAAAAATTAACTCATTTATCAAAAACCAACTCTATATTGACAAAAAAGTGAAAATTGATTAAAATTTCGATCAAAATACCCGTACAAATAGTAGCGCAAGGGCGCTTTTAAAAAATCATTATTCCATACAGGTGTATGGTTTCTTGTCTAAAATATTGGCTTCAATTTCGGACGATTCTGAAAACTCTTTTGAAACCTATCCGGATAATCTGGCAGATCAAGTTGAACTATCTATTTTTAACCACTGGGGACAACTTATATATTACGGCGAGAATAAGAACATGAAAAATGGGATTAAGTCATCTTACTTGTGGGACCTAAAGTTCAAAAGTTCTGATATCCAAAATGGAATCCATACCTAGTGCTGGTGCGGATTAAAACAGAAAATAAAATTTGACTGCAGTGCAAAGCTCTTCCGTTCTAGTCCTTATTTATTGATTTTAAAAAGTTCACTTTCTGTTTATCGATATCCAAACGGCAACATAAAAGACATCCAAAAAAACGATCCATCCAACTGATTTTGTTGAATTGAATCTGCTCACCGGTCTCGTTGGGGATAAAAAAGATTGCTTTCCCAATCCTACCTAAAACCCTGCGGAAGCTGTTAACCTGAGAATGCCTAAGAGAGGACTACTCTTACAAGCGCTATCTGATTTTTTTTGGAATCAGTACCTGGAGAATCTGCGAATTAATATTAGGGTGGGAAAAACGAGTCTGTCCCAAATTAGCAAAAGAGCTAAGTAAAAAATCTGCTATTGAAGCGGCAATTGTGTTTGTGGCGGTTTATCCTGCCTGTTTATGTTTATTCATTTATCGAAATAAAAATATCCACTTCTGCCTGATTCCAATCCTGACTTCTTTCATCATAAACCTCAAAGTCCACTCCAAATTTCCGGTTTATTTTTGAATTCCATATTTTTTCCCAAGCTTCTGTAATGCATCCGGTCATTTCCCCTTTAGCACTAACCTTCACGTAATTTTGGGAAGGAACTATTAACTCATCTAGCCCCGTCGGGGTTTTAGTTTTTTTGTCCACTTTACAGCCTATGAAATATGAAAAGGGTTTCGTCTCATCCTTCTCATATTCATAATATACAGCGTAAATTTCATCTCCCAGCTTATTGGGAATAAGGCCGGTTATTTTTTCCGTTTCGAATTTTTGCCATAGGCTCCCACAATCCACACTTGATTGCTTGTTCTCATTAGTGGTTTTGTTTTCAAGTTTTATTCCAATTAATTTAAACCCGTCTTTCATGTGATTATAATTTATCATTTAAAGGTGATATGGAATCTCGCATGCATTACAATCATCCCAGTGTGTGACTCTTGAGTCATGCTCGATTTCCTATTCTAATCTCTACAGCTTTTCAAATTTATCCATCATACCTACAATTTATCCCGCCCGATAAATCTATTATTGCCTAGTAAAAACCCAATAGCCCTTTCTACATTTTTTGATATACTCTCTTCCGATTTCAAAGACGAAATGTATCGGACAATCTCCTTCCTTAATGAAGGGGTTAACCCGTCAAATATTTTTTTTGCTTCCTGATTGTTTCCCAATGCTTCTACCAATTTCGGGTGAGGGGTGATGCTACGGTCTGAGGGATCATATTCCACCGTCAGTTGCACTAGCTCACCTATACGCTCGGGTGATTTTTGGAGCATATTGGTATTAATATAAAGCCTCCATTCCCCTAAATGCTTCATCAAAGTTTGTTGATAGTCTGCACCATTTATTCTTCCCCGTATTGGGATCGGACTCTTGTCACTTCCCGCTTGCTGAAAGATTTCATCCAAAATCTTTTTGGGGACGCTTGCGTAGGGATTTAAGCCTATGATTTTTATTTCTGCTTCAAACTTCACTTGAAAACACGCTTTTATATTCAGTAGGTTTTGATGAAAGAAATGCGATTATTAGTTCTTTAATGCGGGCATCCTAAATTTCTAAAGGTAAAGAAGGGCCTCTTTTCCGCGGGGTTCAATCCATTTAATAGTGACAAGCTAGGTAACATCAGCTATGGGTTTTTCAATTATTGATCATTGCGGGTAATGCCTCATCTTTATTCCTTAAATCCAGGCCCCCTTCAAAAACGGATTTTAAGTTAGTCAAATAAAAAGCCCATCCATTTGAGCAGCCTAAGCGAACATACTGTTTTGAATTATCATCAAGTGGGATATTATGATGCCTAAGCGTTACTATAACATAACCGTTAAGTTCTTCAAGGTTAACATCCACTAAACACTCGCCCTCAAAAGTGAATTGTATAAAATCTCTCCCATTCACGCTGGTAATTCTACCTTTCATTGGCTCGTCATACAAATACCAGTACCAAGCATAGGAAATGTCCTTAGCAACGTTAGCTTTTCGGTCAAATGAGGTGTTCTCTAAACTGTAGAAATCGACCTGTTTCAAGAACCATTTTTCCAATTCTTCTGCTTTCGTCCAAGCATCATAAATTTCCGCCAAACTAGCTTTAACTGCTATTCGCTTAGTAAAAGATGTCCAATCAAAATTTTTCATTTTAGTGTTTTTTTTACTTATTAATGACCAAAGAGCAGGCGGGAATTAAAAGCCAATTCCCTGTACGCCGAGGCCAAGATTTAAGGCAGTGCCTATTTATTTTTTATCCGGTCCATTAGGAAAAGTTGGCTGAAAATAGATTCTCCTATTGCGCCTATACCGTCATTGTTCACATGCTATGGGTTTCTGCTGAGACTAAGATAATAAATTCCCTTAACCCAATCCTCGCCCAACACAGAGTGTTAAGATTTTCTTAAAATACCATGCTCTTTACCTGAAGGATTTACGCTTTAATTTTCAACCATTGTGATGGTATCATGATCGCTTTATCGGAAAACCATGGCATTCTCCAGTATATAATTGCACTGGTATATATCCACTGCATTCAGCTTGAGAATGCCCTTGAAAGTAACCACCTGATCCATTGTTAACCTTGGATGATTCTTGCCGAGTTTGAGTTCCACTATGGATTCGGGGCCGGCTCCTCCACAAAAAAAGCAGGCAGCAAACGGATTGGCTGAAAGTATATACACGTCATTGCCCCTATCTATTTCCAGTACATAACCTTTAATGATCACTTCCTTATTTTTCAAGGCCAGAACCGAAGGCCCGAAAGTCGGGAAATAGTAATACGCCTCTACTTCCTCGCTGTACTTGTCCGAAAAGGCCACATCAGAAAGTATATCCCAATTGATTATCGTCTGCGAGAAAACAGGAGTGGAAATTAGACAGCATACGAAAAGGAATGAAAATCTATGCATCAGATAAGCTTTTGGATAAATCAATTTTAAATACAGTAATGGCGGGGATCAGAGCCGCTAAAAAGCCAATGGACAAAGTGATCAGTAACAGATATCCCTCGTCCTTAAGCAATGCCATATCGGAAAACTCATAGCGATAGTCTGATTTCAGTAAAACGGAGATTACACCCAACCCAGCCCTACTTAAAAGCAAGCCCAGCACAAACCCGGAAAAGGCCACCAGCACCCCTTCCTGAAACACCATTCCGAGCAGCTGCTGCCGCGAAGCACCATAAGTACGAAGAAGAGCCATCTCGAAGGTACGTCCCTTCAGGCTTAGGTACAGACTGATAAACACACTGATCCCCGAAACCAGTATAACGGTGAAGGCGACCATATTGAGTGTAGTAGTAGCTATCCCCATCAAACTAAAGAGCTTCAACAATTCATAGTTTGGCAAAGCAGCTTGCATGTTGGTTTTTTCATTGATCATTCTGGGTAACTGCACCATTCCCAGGGGACTTCTGAATTTTACCAGCATTGCTGTAATCTCACGTCCTTCCTCACGGGGAGCATCATGTGAATGGCCTTCATGATCATCACTATAGGCAGATTTGGAATTCGCCTCCTCAGAATCATGGGCATGGTCCTCTTCCATTCGATCTCCATCTGTATGCTCCTCCTGATGGCTTTCTTCGGACTGGTGATTGGAGTGATTGTCATGGATATCCCAAACACTCTCAAGCCCGGTCAAAATCAGCTGATCAATGACAGATCCCGAAGGATGAAATATGCCCTTAACCACATAGTACTGATCTTCATGTACATGACCGCCTTCACTTAAGCCGTGGGAACCCAGAAATGTATCCCCTACTTTCAATCCTGTTTTTTCAGCAACAGCTGCCCCTATGCTTACTTCCAGAGAACTTGCCCACAATCTTCCTTCTGCCATTTCCATAGTGTAGATTTCAGGGTATTTATCCGTCGTCCCCACGATACGGAAACTTTCATAACTATCTCCATAAGAAAGCGGAATCCCATACTCCACCAGTCTGTTTTTCTGAAGAGTTCTGGCCTCCGACAGCCTTATGTTTCCAGTGGGAACATCTACTTGGAATACGGCTGAAAGAAT
The DNA here is from genome assembly GCF_001442615.1 of Algoriphagus resistens. Classification (GTDB taxonomy): domain Bacteria; phylum Bacteroidota; class Bacteroidia; order Cytophagales; family Cyclobacteriaceae; genus Algoriphagus; species Algoriphagus resistens. The sequence continues at coordinate 431,238 of NZ_LMXN01000004.1, forward strand.
GAGTTGAAGAGGACTGCCCTTGGCTCCCACCACCATGTCTATGCCGCGGATATTAGTACTCATCTGTGCTTGCAAATGCCTGTCAATGTGCAGCATCAAAGAGATGAGCGCTACACCGAGAGACAACAAAATCAAGCTTAATCCAGTCGAAAGAGGCTTCGATACGATATTTTTAATACTTAGATGGAAAATATTCATCCGTTAATAACTGAAGTCAGGTTTTTCGCAGAAAGAACTATAGAGTGGCTGAACTCAGATTTAAGACGTTGATCGTGTGTGATAATAATAAGGCTCGCATTATTTCGCTGCGTCTGGGCCTTCAGCAACTCAATGACTTTGATGCAATTTTTATCATCCAATGCCGAGGTAGGTTCATCAGCCAGAATAAATTTGGGTTCATTGATTACCGCCATAGCAATACTGGCTCGCTGCTGCTCACCTTGGGAGAGAAGATGTGGGCGAATGTTGATTTTGGAAAGTATTCCAAGCCCCTCCAACACATCTTTTATTTTCTGGGTGTCCGGTTGCTTCTTACCTACACACCGGATAATTGAGAGGTTTTCTCCCAAGGTGAGTGAATGTATAAAATGAGGGCGTTGAAATACTATTCCGATAGTACTGCCCCTAAAGGCATCCAGTTGCTTTCCGTCCAGTCGGGTGATATCTGTATCGCCAATAAAAATCTTTCCTGTTTTAGGCTTCAAAAGACCTGCGATCAAGTGTAGAAAGGTGGTTTTCCCGATTCCTGATTCCCCCAAAACCAGTAAATTCTGTCCTTCACTTACCTGTAGATCAGGGAATTCAAAGCAGTTGTACAGGTCATATTCGAATGAAAGCGATTGTATAGTAAGCATACCGATGTGTAATGGATGGCTCAAACCTATATACTTCAACGCTTATTTGCAATAATGTTGCATTTAAGTTTGATAATTTTTATGTTTGCAACACTATTGCAAAAACAAAGTATGAAAAACACATTCGCAGGAACTCATTTGGATTTTATCGGCTTTTCGACTTCAATAGCCTGTGCAATCCATTGCGCCTTATTACCATTTTTGATAAGTGCACTCCCTTTTTTAGGATTGGGATTTTTGGACAATCCATGGATAGAATACAGCATTATTTTGCTCAGCCTTTTTCTGGCGATATACGCGCTGTCACACGGATATCTACGGCATCATAAAAAAAAGCTACCAATACTAATTGTCAGCTTAGGATTTCTGATCATTGCCTTTGGATTAATCGGGGGTCCTGAGGAGTTGGAATTTATCATTACACCCTTCGGGGCAGTGATGGTGGGGATCGCCCACTATGTCAACTGGAGCTATATACGAAAATCGGAAACAGAATTCCCAGACTGTAAAAACCATTCCCAGTAATATGCAAAACAGAATTCCAGTGACCGTGCTAAGCGGATTCCTTGGTGCCGGAAAAACAACACTACTCAACCATATCCTCAACAACCGTGAGGGATACAAAGTCGCTGTTATAGTCAATGACATGAGTGAAGTCAACGTAGATTCAAAGTTGGTTCAGAACGAGATCAAATTCTCCAGAACAGAAGAAAAACTTATTGAGATGTCTAATGGCTGTATCTGCTGTACACTTAGAGAAGACCTGATCCAGGAAGTACAGAAGCTCGCCCGTCAGAATAAATTTGACTATTTACTAATAGAGAGTACTGGAATTTCCGAACCTATTCCTGTAGCACAGACCTTTTCATTTGAAACAGGAGACAGCCTACTGGATCTCCATGAGATCAGCAGGTTGGACACCATGGTTACCGTGGTGGATGCATTCAATTTCTTTAAGGATTTCAGCTCCCAAGAAACCATTTTGGACAGAAATATGACTGATGATCCGGAAGATGCCAGATCAATTGTAAATCTGCTTACTGATCAGATTGAGTTCGCCAATGTAATCGTTCTGAACAAAAGTGATTTGGTAGCAGAAGAAAACCTAAAATTATTGGAAGGAATGCTGATCAAGTTGAATCCTGAAGCGAAGATTATCCGGACTTCTTATGGACAGGTTTCTCCTCAAGAAGTTCTCAATACACATTTGTTTGATTATGACAAAGCCGAGCAGGCCGCAGGTTGGCTCAAGGAACTCAACAAAGAACATGTCCCTGAAACAGAAGAATATGGTATCAGCAGTTTTGTATTCAGAGACCACAGACCTTTCCATCCCGGTAGGTTCTGGAAATTTATCAACCAATCCTGGCCATCAAATATCCTGCGAAGCAAAGGACTGTTTTGGCTGGCGACACGTCCCCATCATGCTTTGCTCTGGAGCCAGGCAGGAGGTTCATTGAAAGCAGATCTCTTTGGCACGTGGTGGGCTGCCTTTTCTGAAAAAGAAAGACTGCGAAACCCGGGATATGTGGATAATAGGGAATTGATTATGGAAAAATGGGACGGTCAATTCGGAGATCGCATGAATGAGTTGGTCTTGATCGGGCAGGATATGGAAAAAGAGTTGCTCATAGAGGAGCTGACTTCATGCCTGGTCACCGAAAGTGAAGCTAAATATTTTTCCATGACCACCCAGTTTAAAGACGAGTGGCCTATTTAATCCCTAAGAATGAAGAAATCATCCCGTATTAATGTATATCTACTTACCGGTTTTTTGGGGGCGGGCAAAACCACAGTTTTAAACCGCCTCCTTGAAGCAAGGAAAAATAAGAATAACATTATTATTGAGAATGAGTTTGGAAAAGTATCGATTGACTCATATCTGGTGGCCACCCGATATGACTCTCTTTTTGAGTTGAACAATGGCTGCATCTGTTGCTCTTTGGATAAGGAGCTGGTAGATGTACTTGCCTCTATCATCAGCTCAGAGCCCAAGCCGGACAACCTATTTATAGAAGCGTCAGGTGTCGCTGATCCCGGGAGTATTGCCGCACTTTTTACCCAGAAGGAAGTAGCTCTATACTTTGACTTAAAGTTGGTCATCTGTATAGCGGATGCTTCCTGTCTGGAAGATTGGATCGATGAAGTCCCGGAAGTAAGCCGTCAAATCGCAGCAGCAGATGTTGTCGTATTGAATAAGAAATCCCTGGTAACGCCAAAATACCTCTTGGAACTGGTAGATCTGCTACTGAACATCAACACCTTGGCAAGAATAATACCCACCGATCAGGGCCAACTTCCGGTGGATATTTTTACCCAAGAAAGAAGCGAGTGGCACCCAGCCAACACGTCAGAGTGGTGGGGGAAGGTTTCGGAACATCCATTGAAAAGCCTTACCCTGGACGTAAACCAAGCATTTGACAGAGAAATGCTCCTTAATCAGCTCAAAATGGTTCTTTTCCTAAGCTATCACCAGATCTATCGTATCAAGGGGTTAGTTTGGTTCCAGGATGATAAAACTCCATCAATAATCCAGACACATGGAAAACAGGTGGAGATTTCACATTCTGAAAATAACCCAGCCATTGAATATCCAAATTCACAACTTGTAATCATCGGCAAGGGTCTTCAGCGGAGTGCTCTGGAAAAGCTGTTCAAGCGGGCGCTGTCTTGGCATACGCTTCCACCATCGACTTTCTAAATATCACTACCACTTCGTCCAGAACCGTATCATCATCCTGTAATAATACTTCTTCTATAAAAGTTTCCCCCAGGATTTCAACTTCTTTGAATTTCATCCCAAGAAATGAAAACATAAGTATGTCTCCCTTCTTGGCTCTGACATGAAATTCTCCCTTATATCGGCACAGTATCTACATCTGTCCCTTTAACTTCTACTGTCACTCCAGGAAGTGGCTCATATTCTAAATGGGTGACCTTACCATGAACCATACCCTCTTGGGCGAAACCCAAACAAGGTAAAAATAACAAAACGCAGATCAGCAATTTCGCATGTATCGACACCCTAATCTTAGTTTATTACGAGAAACCCTTCTGGCTTTTGTTTACTTTATGGAATTGGCAAAATAGAAGGCAAAAATGAATACCATTACAGTACAGCAAATCAACGGGAGTAAAAGATTGCCCCATTCTACAGAAAGGTTCTTTTCTGTAAATTCAGGTTGAAAATCCCTCCAATTCTCATCCAGTGCAGATGCATTGGCAAAAATTTTAGGATAGAAGTGAAGCCTAAGCCGCTCGTGGAAAGCATTAGTCTTGTCCAAAAAAGCCATGTGATCAGAAGAGCCAGTCCCCGCTATTTCATTAAAGCCTAACTGAATATGCATGGTAGGAACAAACCAGGAGACACTTTTACTTACCTGCTCGCGTAGCATGAGCTTGTCTCTCATCTTATTACTTTCCTCCCTGGCATCGTCGTCGCCCATTTGCTGCATGGCGTAGTACCAAAGCCAGGAGAATTCCTCACCTTCAGAATAACCATAGGATTCAAACTGCGGATAATGAGTATAAAAACGCTCCATAGTTTCCCGTTTATCGGAATCCCACTTTTTATGATATCCATCCCGCTGATCGATCATAGTTTCTAAGGCTTCTGGCACCGGATATTGATTACCCAGGTAGTTGTTTATTCCTGCAGGCAGAAGAATTGCCAACACCAACCAGACGGATAGAAGTGTCACCGCATTAAAGCTAGAATTCCTTTGAAAGGAAACTACCAAAAAGCATACAGAAAACCAGAAAGCCAAATAGCAGGTTCCTAAAAGAAAAAAAGCAAAATAAGCGCTGTCAAGCGCAAATCCCAGCACCAATTTCCCTATCCCTAGCAAGAACACAAACAGGGCCATCAAAACAATACCTCTTACAGATAGTTTGGTGAGAAGGTACTTTAATTTTGATGTGGATTGGATAGAGACCAGATTCCATGTCCCTGCTTCTTTTTCCTCAGAGAGGAGATTGAACATGAAAACAATGATCAGCAAGGGCAGCAAGTAGATAATTACAAATCCCAAATCCAGATTACCGGCCTGAAGGCTTGAAGGATTGACCAAATCCGTATCGTATTTCTGCCCTTCAAGATTCCTGATGGTGACATTCTGTATAGTTGGATTGACATCACTTTGTCCTATAGATAGTCCAGCTAATTTGTCTGGCTGGTTGATCAGCGCAAAACGCAAATAATATAGCAGTAATCCCATCTCATCCTGGTGGAATTTAACGTTGCGCTCAATGTGCTCCTTTTGATATTGAGTTACCTGTTCGGTTGCCCTTTCCTGTCTATCCAGAAATTGCTTCCCTATCAGAATACCTGCAAGTCCAAGCACTACTACTAGGACCAGGGATAGAATCACAACTTTAGATCGGAAAAACTGCTTAAATATTAACCGGTACATAATTTTAAACGGATTTAGCTTTGTGGGAAAGGTAGGTTACTCCCCAAACAGCGGTCAAGCACCATAGTACTAATGAAATCAAGGATAGCAATTCATTTTTCAGGGCATTTTCAAATGAAAAAAAGTGATGCTGAAAATCAGGAATCCCACTCCAGTTCTCCTTACCGATCACATGTGACTTCCCGGCAGATCCCTCACTTTTTTTAGGACTGATATGTTCCATTTGGAGTTCATTCATCTTTTGCGCCAGCTCATATCTGTATTTTTCGGCCTGATGTTGAAAATCGACATATGAGGCAAAGTCAGTTCCCGACAGGGCCATTGAAAGGTTTTTTACCGCCATATACGGATTGATTAAAGCTGTTATTTTAGAAAGACTATTCTGTCGCTCATAATTTCTCATCAGTTCATCCAGATGCTTTCTGTATATCATAGAACTGTTTTTCTCTCCTATTCCCATGACGAATCCGCCATAATTAAAGGGGAGATCTTCTACAGAGGATACTTGATGAGCGTTTAATACAGAGTCCTTCATTGAATTGAAATAGGGATCGTCAGGATTATGGCTATCCCCTTTTTGGATCGTCTCCTCTTCTATGAGAGATTCAAATTCCACTTTGGAGGGAGATGGATAAAAATAACTTCCCAATGCCTGCGAGGAACGGGGAAGTAAAACCACCAAAAAAAGCCATATCCCCAGCAAGGTAATCAGTGCATTTTTGGATTTTCGGGAGCTGGCGGAAACTGAGACTGTCACCAGACTAAGAATCATAAAGAACAACGCGTAAATCAGTCCTATGCACAGAAATCTTATCCATACATCCGTAGCGGCTCTCCCCTCTTGTCCAGTCAAAAAATATAGCATTAAGAGCAGGACAGGAATAAAGCAGAGAACGATCAGCGCCAGTAACCCAAGTGATTTCCCGATTAATATTTCTTTCCAGCCCGCGCCTTGAACCAAAATTATTTTCAGTGTACCATTTTCCCTATCTGCGGACACAGCAGAAAATCCCAGAAAAAATATGATCAATGGAAACACTGTCTGAAGTACCATCGCCATGCTAAGCTCACCAAATCTGAGTAAACCGGTAGAAAGGCTGGCTTCAGAGAAATTGACAGAGTTTTGCTTATGGGCTTCCAGAAAAACCGCATTTCCGGTAAAACTCTCGATTCCCGAATCAAACATGCTTAACGGGTATTTAAGCCTAAAGGCAAAAGTGCCAAAATGCGCCATTCTATGCGGGTGCTTATCAGGATTGGACTCCCAGCTCTCCCGGGCCTTCTGCTGATAATTGCTTCGTATCTCATTTTGCTTTTCATAATATGTCCATCCTGAATAAGCGCTGAAGCAAAGCAAAAGCGAAATGATGATCATTAATGGATAGACCACTTTACCCCTGAAAGCATTGACCCAAAAATGCCTGGCTATCAATATGATATTTTCTCTCTTCATGTGTTAATCAAAATTTATAAGCTGCGGTAAGCATCATGTTCCGTGGTGCTCCGGGAAATAATCGCAGGAAGTTCTGCGCCCCTAACCAGTAGGTTCTGTCCATGATGTTATTGACTTTTAGTGTCAGCTGAAAGTCACTTTGCTTGGGCATGTAGTATACAGCAAGATCCCCCAGGACATATTCAGGCAAGGTAAAATCCCGGGTATACCACGGTATTTTGCTCCCACTATACTGAATTCCCAGCCCGACACCCAAGTCATCCAGAAATCCATTTGTGGCCTCAAAATCATACCTCATCCAAAGATTTGCACTGTTGACAGGCGCATTTTCTTTCCTTTTGCCGATCAAAGTCTCGTCCGCGTCCGCCATGATCTCCGCATCGACATAGCTATAGGAGGCATTCACCTGCCAATTAGGTAAAATGTAGCCGTTCAGTTCCAGTTCAATCCCACGGCTCCTATCAGCTCCCCGTTGTACCAAAGAATCCGGGTAATCAGGCAGATTGGCATTCATCAGGATATTTTCTTGATTGATCTCATAAGCAGCCAGTGAGATATTCAGTTTATTGTCTAGAAAATCCCCTTTTGCACCAAGCTCCTTTAAGTCGCTGATGAGCGGTTTGAAACGGGCAGGTGAATTTGGATTCCAGAAAAAGGCTCCTGTACTGGGCATCAGAGTTACCGTATTGGACTGTGGCTGGTATCCTTCCAGATAAGTGGCGTAGATGTTAATGTCCTTACTTATCCCATACACCAATCCGATCCTTGGAATGAGTGTCGAATTTGTAAAACTGGCTTCCTGTCCCGTACCATAATTGGTGATATCTTCAAACCACTCCTGTCGTAGGCTTAGTAAAGATGAAAATTTGCCCAATTTTAATTGGTACTGAATATATACACCATTGGTTGTGGTCAAAGTGGGGGGGATAGCAAAAGTTGAATTGAAGGTATATTCTTCGGTATTTACAGTCGCATAGGTTGGATTGTTCAAGTCAAAGTAAGGCACATTGGGCATGGGTAAAGTAATACCTTTGGACTCATAGGTCAGGTATTCCTGGGCATTCTCAGGATCAAACCTATTGGCCACCAGACCGTTCTCCAAAAGGAATCCGCTTGCAGAATTCTGTCTGCCGCCTTTGGTCTTGTGCCATCTGCTGAGGTCATATCCTACCAATACCTTATGGCCAACACTACCTGTAATGAATTCAGCGTCAAAATAAGTGTTAAGGTTATCTGTATCCCAAAACTGCTGACGGGCGATGTAACGCATACTTACCAGACTGGGCACTTGGCTATTATCAATGTCCACTGCGAAAGCGTTGGTCGTGCGGTGTTCAGCCAAGTCTTCCGTCCAGGTCTGCTTCATATACGCCATATTGAAATTGAGAAAGCTCGCTAACTTCTGACTTAGCGTAGTCATAAATACCAATTCAGTGGATCTAAAATAATCTTCATTGGCACTCAAGCTCCGCCCTATAGGCGTACTGTATAGATCAGTAGCTCCCGATATAGCACCAAAGATTGGTTGTCCCCTATCCAATGTCCCTGTGTTGTCACTATAGATCATTTCCACATTTATTGCGGTTCTGTCATTGGGAACATAGCTGATAGATGGCGATACCAAAAAAGCATCATTCTTTACTAAATCCCGGTATGATTTTCCTTGTTGCAATCCGGCGTTCAGGCGATATAAAAGCGTCTTTTCCTGATTTAAGGGTCCAGTAAAATCCAGGGAACCGCGAAAAGTGGAGAAGCTTCCCACACTCATCTGTATCTCCTTACGGTCTTCCATCAATGGTTTTTTGGTGACTAAGTTGATGGATCCGCCGGGATCCACACTGGAAAAAGTCACAGATGCCGGACCCTTTAACACTTCCACACGCTCAATATTCGTCGTGATCGGTTGGAGAAAAAAGTATTGGTGGGTACGCATTCCATTTAAGATCTGCCCCTCCTCATTTTGGGTGATCCCACGGATGTTATAGTGGTTATAGAATCCAGTAGAGCTCACACCGCTCACAGTTTTGACAGCTTCTGATAACTGATATGCCTGTCTATCGTCAATAAACTCTTTGGTCACCACAGAAAGTGACTGGGGCAATTCCTTATTTTTAACCCCAATCTTGGTAGCCGAAAACGAATAGTCACTGGTATAGTCACGCTGGGCACGTCCCAATACCTCAATAGTCTGCAGCTGTTGCTCATCTTCTTCCAGGATGATATTGCCCAAGTCATAGGTATTCTGTGCGTTAACTTCAAAAGTGTTTCTATAAGTTTTATACCCCAGAAACCTTACCTCCAACTGGAAAGTACTTTCGGCTTCTACTAAAATTTCGAAATGGCCATCAATATCCGTCACCGCTTTTCCCTCTTCATGAGTAGTTTTGATAAGAACCGTCGCACCGGGGAGCGTTGAATTAGTATTGACACGAACATTCCCTGAAATACGAACTTGTGCGTAAGTATGAAGACCTAGAGAAAGAAATAAAAACAGGGTTAAGATAAATGCTGGTTTCATGTGTTAGATCGTTTTCAGGTACAACTCCTGTAATACACTGGCATCCAAATCTTTGGTCAAACTCGTCTGCACCAGTTCTCCTTCTTTCATGATCCCTATTTTAGTTCCCACTTTTACTGCATTGAAAATGTCATGAGTCGCCATAAAAATCGACGTGCCAGCAGCTGCCAGCTCTTGGCAAATCAATGTAAACTCAGAAGTTGCCTTCGGATCAAGCCCTGATGTAGGCTCGTCCATAAAAATGATTTGAGCATGCTTGGAGAGCGCGATAGAAATACCCACCTTTTGGCGCATTCCTTTTGAATAGGTTGATAGCGGAAGCGAATGTACTTCTTCCCGTAAACCTGCTTTATTTAAAAATAACCCCAGCTCCTTTCTGGAATATTTAAATCCCGCCATCCTGCTGAAGAGTTCCAGATTCTCCGTTCCCGAAAGATTTCCATAGAGCTGGACAATCTCCGGGATGTAGGAGATCAGCTTATTGGTAGCAGAAGAGTTGGGCTTTATTTCAATTGAATTGATCAATGCCTTCCCACTTGTTGGCTGGATCAATCCCAGAAAAATATTGATTGTGGTTGTTTTTCCTGCCCCGTTCTGTCCGAGTAAACAAAATACTTCTCCTTTTTCAATCTTAAGGTTAAGGCCCTTGAGCGCCTGGAATGTACCATAACTTTTTGTTAGTTCGATGGCTTCAAGCATGTGGTCGTATAAGTTTAATATTAAATGCAACAATGTGGCAAAAGTAATTCACAGCATACTCTTATGCAACATTGTGGCGATTTTAAAATTAAACTCCGACTCTGCCCACCGTCAGCTTTCTTATCGACCCCCGGTCCTAACCTATTGCTATTAGTTGAGCACTATTGCAGCCAATACGAAAATTAAAAAAAAACCATCTCCAGTGTTCGACATGAGGTTTCCACACATTTACCCACTACAGACAGATTTTTTTGAAGTGGGTAAAGCCATGGAAGGTGCCTTGTCTATGAAGCAGAAGATGGGTGATTAGACGCAGAATCCTTCTGCTCTAGTAAAAATTAGCGAATAGCTGATTTTGGTTACAAACTTAACTCTATGGGCTAACAGGATTACTTTCCCCTGATTTTCATCAGAAAAAATGTAATGCTAAACCCCAGAAAGCCCAAAACGCAAGACAAAATGATAGCCCCAACCAGGTACTGATGAAGTTGCAGATAAATTGTCTCCGTGGTTATTTTGGAAAAATCGGGAATCAACACTTTCTCTGACACAAAAAAACTTCCGAAAAAGTAGCTGGACAAAATGATCACAGGGATCAGCGGGGGCAAACTTATATTTGAAAAGGTAAGGACAATGACCCTATTAAGTTTCAGCAGGCTTGCCACAAAAAATGCAGCAATCATCTGAAATCCCCAAATCGGAAACACACCAAAAAACAGCCCCAATCCCACCGCTCCGGCCATGTGGACGGGGTCGTCCTGATGCCTCTGAAATTCTCTCCTAATCTGGGTAAAGATATTACGTTCCCCTTTAGAGAAGATAAGACGCTTTGGTGCATAATAGACCAAGGCCAACACAAACAGCACTGAATTCAAAACTGAAATCCTGCTGAAATCGGTTAATGGACGAAAGTGACTGACCCTGTCTTCAGGATAATTTACCTGGACCGGCACTTCCTTGATCGGAATATCATCCCATGCCAGTCGGACAATAACTTCTATCTCAAACTCAAACTTCTTGGTAAACCATCTCTTTTGTGCAACCGCCACCAGCGGATAAGCCCGAAATCCCGTCTGGGTATCAGAGAGCCTGATCCCGGTCTCTACCCAAAACCAGAAATTACTGAAGTTATTCCCGAAGCTGCTTTTCCTCGGAATGTTCTCCTGCGTCATATTCCGGGAACCCATCAGAATAGTATCAGTCTCTAGGAGTTGGATCTGATCCAGGAGATCCTGGATGTTTTCAGGCTCATGCTGGCCGTCAGAATCAAGGGTAATGGCATACTCAAACCCCTGTCCGAATGCATGTTCAAATCCTTTTCTCAATGCGTATCCTTTACCCTGATTGTTTTCATAGCTGATAGAATCCAATTCAGGAAATGCGTTCAGGATGGACTCCGTATTATCTGTAGAACCATCATTTACCACCAATAAGTCAGGGCAGATCGGCAAGACTCCGGATATTACCTCTCTGAGCGTTGCTTCATTGTTGTAAGTAGGGATGATGATGCAAACTTTCTTTTCCATCAAACCTGCGTATAAACACCTTTCATTTTAAAAAAAACCGTATCTCCTGAAAATAGATTTGCTTCTATTTTCAGCCCATCCTCTACATCTGTGTGTTTAATCCCCAAACGCACAGTATCATTTTTTGCAGGATTCAGTACAGACAGGAATTTGATGCTTAATGCTGTCTTAAGATGAAATTCTTTCCCAAAGAGTCGCTGAAGTGAAAACCTGACCGCCTCGACCATAATTACGCCGGGAAGGATTGGGGTTCCGGGAAAATGTCCCTCGAAAACAGGACTATTTTCCTGCACCTTAACTTCCATCGTCGACTCCGTTTCTGCCTGGGAAACGACAGTAATTCCGATTGTTTGATCAAAAGCTATCTGCTGCATTTTATTGAAAAATTGATGCGGGAATCGCAGTATTTATTCTCTGGTTGTTAAAAATGATTTCCGTGAAATCATTTTGATTTTCAAACATTTTCAGCTCATCGAGCAGCAGCGTTTTCTCATCAAAGACCAGTTCTATCTTTGCCAGTCGCTTAGCCATACGCTTATCCATTGGCACTAGTGTGATGGACATTTTTCCATTCTTGCCATGAAAGCTCTTATCAAATAAAGGATCATTCAAAATAGATCCATCCACCGTACTGAGAATAAACTGCCTAAACATACTCATCTGCATATTCAAGCCAGTGGATTTTCTAATAGATTCACCATCAAACTGAATTAGCTCATCTTTACTTAGGATAAAGTAAGTGGCGCTTGGCTCCTGCTGCTCCCAGCGGATTTTGTCCGCGTTTTCGTAGTAAAAAAGACCTTTGGACACAAGTGGCTCATCAAAAAGAACACTCTGTTTGTGCTGGGTAAAATCAGCCGTTATGGATTTTACAGTCTTGTAATATTCTTGGAGCTTGGTGGCAAAAGCTGCATCCTGATCCTGGGCAAAAACAGGGGCAGATAGTGTGATAAACAATAGAAGTGTAACTAAATAGCGCATTTAATTCAATTCAGCTTTTGTGGTCAAATTTCTTCTTTTCAATTCCCCTATCAAGGGTTCCAGTATCGAAACTGTGAGCGGTTGCGTATCATGCAAGAGTACAATATCTGATCCTTTTATTTTCAGCTTCAGATTTTCAAGGAGTTTTTCAGGGTCTTTTTTGACAGTATCATAGCTTCTCACTGTCCACCCTACCGCCTGCAGACCGCACTTCCTGAGTGCAAAGGCGATGGTTGGATTTGTAACTCCAAATGGAGGCCGATACCAGTTGCCCGCCTCCGGGACTACAGTCTGCAATACTTCATGTCCTGCACTGATATCCAGGGTGGTTTTCTTTCTGCCCCAAAGACCGATCATAGGATCATGACTGTATGAATGACTCCCCAATAGATGCCCTTCCGCATGCATTCTCCGAATAAGGGCTTCATTGCCTTGGATCTTTTTGCCGATCAGGAAAAACATCGCTGTTGCATCATGCTTTTTCAGAATATCCAATACCAATGGAGTATTTACAGGATCTGGGCCATCATCAAAACTAAGCAAAACATTGTTTTCTGTAGTTTTCATGAGGTAGCTAACAAAAAACTGCGGCTTAATAGCCATAGCCATTCCAAACAAAAAAACCGATAAGCCAACTGCCAGAGCAATCAGGTATAAGTCGGGAATTGAGGTCATCAAAATTACACCCGCAAGCAGAACAGCTATTCCCAAAGTAGCCTGGACTTTACTCATGGCTAAGTAATGTTAACCCCAAACCTGTGGTTGAATTGGCACAGATTAAGACATGTTGATACGCTTTCTCTGATAAATACGAGCATCCCAAATGCATCGCTAAGCCTGAATTAGTCATATACATTCCAACTAATTCTGCCACAGATCTTTGATCCATGCCGCAGGTACTTATCAAATCATCTGTGGTAAGAAGTAAACAGGATTTCTTGTCAATCCGGTTTTTCAATAGAAAAGCATCGCTTTCTTCAGGAAGGCTTCCTGCTTTGGTCTTGATCAAAATATCCTTTACAAAAATCTCTGAGGGGATATCTGCACTAAGGTGAAAAAACGATGCCCCTTCGCCATACCGGGAAATTTCCCTCTCCTCATAGCCCACCTCTCTGGCCAGCTTATTAAGCAAGGGAATATGCTCATCCGCCGCACCAAGAAGGATATTCCCCACTCCGAATTGGGATTGAAGAACCGCATCTTTGAGCGCATTTTCAAATGAAAAACTCCGCTGCACATGAGTCATATTATAGGCATGATTTTTCAGCTGAAGGGCAATCTGCCCGGATAGCGTATTGTGGCTGGACTGGGTGAAGGCCGTCGGTGAATTCAAACCTGTTGCAGAACCGTAAATAAGATTCAAAAACTTCTCGGTATCTGACAGATTACCCAACCCTGTTGCCACAATTATTGCATCCCAGTCCAAGACTGGCTTTTGGGAAACAGTCAATCCGCACATCAAAGCCATTTTGGTGATTTTTGACATCCTGCGCAATGCCATTACAGGGATTACCGTTTTATAGTCTGGGTCAAAAGCGTTGAATTCTTGCAGATCCTCCTTCAAACCCAACACATGGATGCCTTTCCAAAAGCCCTGGGCAGAGATCGAAACCGCTTGATGGATGTATAGTTTTTGCATCAGTTCCCGGAAAAAATCAAAGAAGTGGAATTCCCACCAAATCCGAATGAATTTGACATGGCGTGTCTTACCTCCTTTGAAACAGTTTTACGTAAAAGTGAAGGAGAAGCTGTCATCGGCTCGGCCAGACTGAAATTTCCGAAAGCACAGTTTTCCAGTAAACTCTGCACTGCAAACACAGCTTCTATAGCTCCAGAAGCAGCCAAGGTGTGCCCTGTCGCTCCTTTGGTAGAGCTGAAGTCCGGCAAGCTTTCCTTGAAAACAGCATCCATCGCCGCCAATTCTGATGAATCATTATTCTGTGTTCCCGTGCCATGCGCATTGATATAGTCAATCTGATCAGGCCTAAGAGCTGCTGTTTCAAGGGCAGCGCGCATGGCTTGTTGCGCACCGATTCCATCTGGGGAAGTACCTGTGCTGTGAAATGCGTCATTGCGGTTCGCCCAGCCTGAGAGTTTCGCCAGGCAGCGATTACCGCTTTCCTTTACACCCTGGTCACTTTCCAAAAGCAAATAAGCAGCACCTTCACCCAGATTCAGCCCCCGTCGGTTGGCATCAAACGGCTGGCACAGGTGGGCATCATAGACCATCAAGGATTTAAACCCTTCGATTGTAAAGTTGCACAACGCGTCAGTTCCGCCTACCAGCACCCGATTATATTCTCCCGATTGGATTAATTGTGCTCCGAACATGATTGCGTTGGCGGAGGATGAACAGGCAGTAGAAATTGTATCCACATACTCAAAGTCACCCACTTGTTCAGCGATATAAGCTGAGTTTGCACCTAGGTCATGCATTTGAAAAAGAGCTGCATCGCCCTGGTTTCCCTTGGCTATTTCAGAAAAATAGTGTTCACTGCGGTCCATCCCCCCTACAGTGGTCCCATTGATAAATGCAGTGGGAATTCGTGAATCAAACACGGTACCGCCCAAGGCTTCTTTGGCTGCTAAGATCCCCAACAAGGCTGTTCTTGAGGTGTAAACCGAAAAAGCAACTTTACCTAATTCGGAAAGTTGCTGATTAGTAAAAGGTACTTTCCCGGCATAGTAGTACTGCCCATCCCGCTGATAATGGCCTATGCCTATCATCCCGGATATGAGCTGATTGAAATGATGCTTCGCACTGATACCCAAAGCACTCACTATCCCTAGACCGGTAATATTAATCTTTGTCAAGACCGGCTCTTTACGATGAACTCTGCAAGTGTATTCACTGACTTAAAAACTTCCTTTCCCAAGTCCGGGTTATCCAGTACTACTCCAAAATGATTGTCCAGGATTACAATAATCTCCAATGCATCAATTGAATCCAATCCTATTCCTGCATCCCCGAAAAGCGGCTGGTCATCTGCAATGTCTTCCGGAGTCAGATCTTCCAAATTCAACTGCTCGATTAGATGCCCCTTTATTTCTTCCTGTAAGCTCATAGTTATATACTTATATCGTCATTTTTATTCCTGCAGCTTCCACCAAATAAAGCTGCAGCTGATAATTCTCCTGAAATACATCTATCCAGCCCCCAAGGCAGTAGGTGGCCTTTCCTCCGGAAATCAGTAAATTTGCTTCCATCGCCCATTCTTCAAAATCAAAATCCGGCTTCAAAATAAGCAGATTTTCACCATACCATTTATTCCTGATCGCTATTTCGCCCATCATGATGTTCGGCAAGGTATATACAAAGACTGCAGGGCTGACTTTAGCTCCTTCTTGGATAAGTTTCTGATGTTTTGAATCGGAATCCAAACTGGATTGCCCATTAAAGAAAACCTGGGCAACTTCATCATCACGGAAGACTAGCTTAGCCTCCTTCAATAAGTATTCTGATCCCAAAAACGCCAGCTGGCATAGCTTATCCATTTTGTAAAACTTGGAATAGGGAATATCCAGCTTCTTGAATGCTGCCTTTGAGAACGCGGAAAAATCTCCATCTTCATGGAAAAAAACAGGTGTTCCGTTGACGGTAATACTGCCCTTTGCTATGCTACAGGAAGAGATTACATGGATAGCCATCTTACAGCCTTTCGATTAAAACTGCTGCATTACAGCCCCCAAAACCCGATGCCGTTTTCAATGCCAAGCGGATGTCTGTTTCAAGATTTTGTGTCAGGACATTGAGCATTGCCTCTGTCCCCGCATTTTCACACCCCAGTGTTTTGAGAAGCAAATTCATTCGCATACTCTGCATTGTCATCGCTAGCTCCACAAGACCACTGGCCCCAAGGGTATGTCCAAAATAGCCCTTCAAGCTATTCAAAGGAGTTTTCCCCAATCCCAGCCGCCCGAAAGCCTTGGCTTCCATTTCATCATTGTATAGTGTCCCGGTTCCATGAGCTGATATAAACTGAATCTGATCCGCGGATTTACTGCTGTACTTCAGTGTTTTCGAAACTGCCCTGTAGAGTCCCTCACCTGTTCGGGATGGACCGGAAATATGATTTGCATCATTGCTTGTAGCGCCACCCAGGTACTGAAAAAGGCTGGATTTGAATAGACTTTTATCCTTCGAAAGCACAACGCTTGCTGCTGCTTCCCCCAGATTCAGTCCCTTTCTGTCTTGATCAAAGGGTTTACACTGAGCAGCATCCAACGCAAAAAATGACTCAAACCCAAGTGTGATAAATTCACTGAGTAAATCTGCCCCGACCACAAGCGCATGATCGATTTGATCAGCGGCGATCCTATCGGCGGCATAGATCAATGCTGACAACCCCGAAATGCAGGCACATGAGACCACCTTTCCCTCACAGGAAAACGGCAGTTCCTTCTGAAGCCGCTGCATTAAATAATGGGGATTAGATCGATCCACATCTCCATTTTTCAACTGGATAATTTCTCCCTTGGTAGTACTCAACACAAAGAGCCAGCGTTCTTCCTGTTGATGGACAAAATGTAGTTCTTCCAAACTCCCACGACAACTTTCTCCTGCAAATTCCACTAGAGGGGAGTCTGTAGAGAAGGAAGAGTCCTCAAATTTAGCGGCATGTAGTTTTGAGATCCCGGGAAAGGGTTGTTCTAATTTCTTTAGGCCGGTTCTTCCCTGTACAGCATTTGAAAATGCTTCCTGGATACCCCATCCTAAGGGTGAGATTATATTTTCCCCGCCTACAAAAACTCTTATTTTTCCAGCCATGCTTGATTGGACTTCCATGTTTCAAAAACAGCAGGGGTATTCAACTGCAGTTCCATGTCTTCATTCACGAACACCTGGGTAGTTTCTCCTATGGCAGCCAGCTTGTCGGTGGTTTCATTATAAACCGTGTATTTGTAAATGACTTTGGCTGCCTGGCTGTACTGTAGCCGCGTGACCAGACGGGCTACATGGCCAAATTTCAATACCGATTTAAACTTCATTTTAGTATCCACTATGGGCAAAATCAACTTGTTTTCATAGAGATCATGGTAGGACATGCCATATTTGAGACCGAGATTTTCCCGGCCATCTTCAAAAAACTTCAGGTAATTCCCATGCCACACAATGCCCAATGAATCCACTTCAGAAAAACGGATATTGACCAGTATTTCGTCCTCTATATATTTCATATGAATATAATTTGTCTTTCAAGGGCCATATGGAATCTCGCATGCATTATAATCATCCCTCTGTGTGACTCTTGAGTCATGCTCGATTTCATCTGTTTATGATTTGCTTTTTAGCGGTCATATGGAATCTCGCATGGTAGATAATCATCTCTCTGTGTGCCGTACTTCGTCATGTTCGATTTCAGGGATTGGTCACAATTTTCATTTCGCACTCCATCAGCAATTCATCCAAGATAAAGCATTTACCTCTGATCAAATTAATATTAAATACCTCCTGCAGGATTTCCACATGGGTTGTAATCGTCTGCGAGGCTGCCGCTAAACCGACAACTTTCACTTTATTTATACCACCAATAAACCCTAGTGGGACTTCTTCTCCTACTTCCCTAGCTTCCAGTCCCACCATAGCAGCGGCTGTCTGGGCGATATTTTCCAGCATTCCCGATTCAGAAAAAAGATCGTGGCTTACAAAGATATTCCCTGTTTCAATATCAAGTTCTGTTTGGATTTTACCTTTCGAATAGGCAACGACCCTACTAAGCATCACCATCGGCGCACGTTGGGGAATTAAGGAGATAACAGGGATTTTATGTAATTGTTGGGATGAAAGCATTAAGATGGATCTTGGTAAAAATCATAGTAGTTGAACCACTGCTCTGGATATTGCTTCACTTTTTCTTCCAATGCAGTGACATAATTCTCAACAATTTCCTGGATTTTCCCCTCCGCTTTAGCTGGCTTGGTGGCGCTGAACTCGTACCCAAATTTACTGTGCTTCACCGCAAAAATGAAAGTATATTCTGCTTTTAGCTTATTGACAATCGAGAATGGTCCTTCGGGAAAGTGTGCTTTCGAATTTAGAAAATTTGCCACAATGGTTTTCGATCCCGGCAAAAAACGATCAGCATTGATGCAGATCAGCTCCTTTTGCTTGTAGTGTTTATAGATTTTCACCAAATGGGACATGTCTTCTTTGATCGGAATGATATTAAAACCGGGTTTCGATCCGATCTTTTCCAGGTAGCTGTTGATTTTCTCCTCCTCATTTTCGAACATCACCACATTCAGGGGCACATCCAGGTTTTGTAGTAGGTTGCCGGCAATATCCCAATTACCCACATGGGCAGAAAAAACAAAGCCTCCCTGACCTGATTTAGCCATACGGATCAGCTGGTCCTCACCCTTCTGACGGTAGAAAATATCGCTGCCCAACTCCATAGCCAAGGCGATCTTATCGAGAATACTCTGTGCCAACAAAAAGAAATTGGCCTTGCATAAAGCTTTTGATTTCCTAAGGGAAAAGCCCATGTGATTTTGATAGAAATCAAGGATATGCAGCTTGGGTTCTCCAGCAAAGAGATAGTAATAAAAGGAAATTATCCTCAACAAAATGTACGTATTGGACAAACCAAAAATGCGCAGAGAACCTACTACTATTTTATATCCGAGAACATTCCCCTTGCTTCTACCCGTCCACGAGGCCATTACTCTGCACTCACTTTATCAAAAATCAGATCGTAAAAATCCTGATAGGTAGTTACAGCCTTGAAATCTTCTCCAGTCACTTTGAAGCCAAAGTTATTCTCAATCACCACTACCAAATCCACGTAATCCAAACTATCCAGTTCCAATGTATCTTTTAAGCTGGCATTGGGAACAATGACGCTTTCATCCACCTCAAACTCTTCCACAAGGAAGCTATTTATCCTATCTATTACGGTTTCCTTCGTCATACTTTCTTTATAATTAAAGTCGAATTAGTACCTCCGAACCCGAAAGAATTGGAGACTACATTCCTTAACTCAGCTTTCTTTGAATGTGCAATAATATTAAGTTCCGAAGAAACTTCATCTGGATTTTCGAAATTAATGTTCGGCGCAATGAAATCATTCTGCATCATCAGTAGGCAATAAACTATCTCGCTGGCCCCTGCCATCCAGCATTCGTGGCCTGTCATAGACTTGGTAGAACTGATTGGGGTTTTTGATCCAAATACCTCTTGAAGTGCCATCCCTTCAAACCTATCTCCCACCGGAGTGGATGTGGCATGCGCATTTACATAGTCGATTTCTTCTGGACCCAGGCCAGCACCCTTCAGCGCCATCCTGATTGATCTTACCTGCCCCTCCACATTGGGGTTGGAGATATGCTCTCCGTTTGAAGAAAAACCATAACCTACCAATTCTGCTAAAATAACAGCTCCACGGGCTGTCGCAGACTCATAGCTTTCAATAATCAGGGTGGCGGCACCACCACTGGCCACCAGCCCATCCCTATCCCTGTCAAAGGGACGACAGGACGCTTTGGGGTTTTCCTCACGGGAAGAAAATACGCCCAGCCCATCAAAACTCCCAAATGCCAATGGATTCACTTCCTGTGCCCCGCCGACAATGATCATATCCTGCATGCCTGCTTTGATCAACTGATACCCCATTCCTATGGCGTGTGACCCTGAAGCGCAGGCAGCACTGACCGTATAGTTGATTCCTCGCAGCTTGTAGATCGTCGCCAGATTCATGGTGACCGTACTGTTCATCGATTGGAAAATAGATCCTGAGCCTACCAGGGTGGTATCCTTCTTCGCCCGGATTGTATCTACGGCCTCTATCACCGCCTTTGCTGAGGAGTCGTTTCCATAAATGATCCCCACCTCATTCTTCTCAAAATAGGAAAGATCCAATCCGGCTGTTTTCAACGCCTCCTCGGTGGCCACCACAGCATATTTAGCCTCTTCACTTAGGGTATTTCGCTGCTTTCTGTTTAAGACAGCTTTCAAATCAGGCTCTTCTACCAATCCGGCAAGTTTAGACCGAAATCCCATTTCTTCTCTGGCCGGATCAATGGAAATGCCACTCAACCCATTTTGCAGGGAATGCAAAACCTCCTGAAGATTTTTGCCAATACAGGAATAAATTCCCATTCCCGTGATCACTACCCTGCTCATGAAATCCCTCCGTTTATGTTGATTACTTCTCCGGTGATGTAGGCGGCTTTATCGGAAACAAGAAATGAAACAGTGCCTGCTACCTCTTCGGGTGTACCAAATCTATTCATTGGAATCAGTTTTTTCAATTCATCCTCCGGCAAATCCTGAGTCATATCAGAATGTATAAATCCCGGAGCTACGGCATTCACCGTTATTTTTCTCTTGGCAACCTCCTGTGCCAAAGACTTTGTAAAGGCAATCATCCCGCCTTTGGAAGCAGAATAATTGGTTTGTCCGGGAACGCCTTTTACTCCTGCAAAGGAAGCGACATTGATGATACGTCCATATCTTTTCCTTACCATATGATTGATTACAGCTTTGGTCACATTATAAGTCCCCCGTAAGTTGACATCAATCACTTGGTTAAAATCATCTTTTTCCATGAAAACCAGCAAATTGTCCTTCGTGATCCCCGCGTTGTTCACCAAGACTTTAATCTGATCTTCCGGGTTTGCCTTGATCCAGGTATCTATTGCTTCAGTGGTCTTACCGTAGTCCTGTACAAGGAATTGCATCAACTCCCCGGAACCTCCGTTCGCCTCTATAGCCGCTAAAGTCTCCAATGCAGCTGCTTCATTGCCGGCGTAATTAATCAAAATATGAAACCCATAATCCTGGGCCAGCGTGAGGGCAATGGTTTTCCCAATGCCTCTGGAGGCTCCTGTGACCAAACAACACTCTCTCATTTTATAATCCTTCTTTACTTTGTAATAACTTGGTCTTTAATCTGGCCAATCCTTCGTAATTCGGCTTATCAGTCTTTATCACGTCTATTTCTTCTCTCACAAAATCATACAAACCCTTCGAAGCCGAAGAAAGTCTTCCGTAGCTCTGATCAATGTCTATTGCCTGCGCAACAGCAACCAACTGGACAGACAATACCTCAAAGGTATTATTTATCACCCGCTCTGCCATGAGCGCTGAGTTGGTACCCATACTCACGATATCCTGATTATCCCCATTATTGGGAATGGAGTGAATATACACCGGTGTACTCAGGGATTGGTTTTCTGCGGTGGTGCTGACTGCTGTGAACTGCATCCCTTGCAAGCCGAAATTGAATCCCAATTTACCCATATTCAGGAATGCAGGGAATTTATTGTTCAAGCGCTCATTCATCAGGTAATTGATCTGCCTCTCCATGAGCATGCTCAGCTTGGTTATTCCAATTTTAAGCTTATCCATCTCAAAGGAAATGTAATCCCCGTGAAAATTACCCCCATGGTACACATTCTCCGTATCGGCACAGACAATCGGGTTATCGTTTGCCGAATTAATCTCTTCTTCCACAATTTTCTTGGCATTCAAAAAAGCATCGTAAATAGGCCCGATGATCTGGGGAACACATCTAAGGGAATAATATTCCTGTACTTTTTCGGAGAAAAATTCCTGACCGTGTATGTATTTCTCATTGAAAAGATGGTCATGCCTGTTTTTCAATACATTCCCGTCAGCCAAAAATTCCCGCATTTTCCTGGCTACAAAGTGCTGTCCCGGATGTAGTTTTGTACCATTCAGCTCCTCACTGAAGGAATCAGTATAAGAGGCCGTCAATTCATTCATCACTGAAGAGGCCAGTATACTGTAATATAAGAGCTTTGAAGTATGGATCAGATTAATCGTGGCCAACCCGCTCATACTGGAAGTACCATTGATCAGCGACAACCCATCCCTGAGCTGCAGCTCAGCCGGCTTGATACCGGCCATCCCTAGCGCTTGCGTCACAGGCATTACTCCATCTTTGTAATATGCCTTTCCCTCACCGATCAATCCCAACGCTAAATGCGCCAGCTGAACCAGATCTCCACTTGCCCCGACTCCGCCATGCTGTGGAATAAGCGGATAAATTCCCTGCTCAATAAAACCTGCCAAGGTCACCAAAACCTCTGGGCTCGTACCGGAAAAACCCAGGGCCAGGGTATTTAACCTGCAAATCATGATGATTTTGGTAGCTTCCGGAGAAAGAAAATCACCCGTGCCATTGGCATGGCTGCGAATGAGATTATACTGAAGTTCCTTAAGGTCTTTATCGGCTACACGATACTGAGCCATGGGCCCAAAGCCCGTATTAATTCCATAAATCACTTTGTTTTTGGAGAATTCCCTTAAAAACTCGAAAGAGCGGATTGATCTCTTCAATTGAGTTTCAGACAACACATAGGTTGAATTATTTCTGAAAAACCCTTTAATATCCTCCAACTGCAGATAATCACTCGGCAGATTTTCTTTCATATGATTATAATTTGTTTTTAAAGGCCATATGGAATCTCGCATGGTGAATAATCATCCCGGTGTGTGACGTTTTCGTCATGCTCGATTTCATCTGTTTATAATTGTTTTAAAATGGTCACATGGAATCTCGCATGCATTATAACCATCCCTGAGTGTGACTTTTGAGTCATGCTCGATTTCATATTTCCCGAATCTTGTATTCAACAAAACTAGGACATTTCGTAATCCCGATAAACCCGCACCCCTATTTAAACGAATATTTAAATGAGTTTCAAAGAACTTCGGTCGGTAGATTGTAATATTGCAGGTTGAGACCACGGATCCGGAAGTTGAATTTTTATGCGTCAATTGAATAGATACCTCCCTGTATTTCTTTTTATCCTAGTGCTTCTGGCGGGTGCTTTCAGCGCTTCGAATCTGAACATCCATGAAAACCTAAACAAGTCCATTCCCAGTAACTTAGACCTGGACACCTTGCAACCAGTGATTGACAAAGGTGAACGTGCGGTCTTTTTCTCCCTTGATATCCGGGATTTCCAAGGTGACAAGTACAAAATTGACAGTGCCGGAAATGCACTGCTTAACAGCCTGGGTAAAAACATCGGCTCACAGCTTGGAGGGCTTCAATATCGTTCAGATATAGATCCTGACCTCTTCAATTCCTTTGTCCAGGACCATCTTTATCTATTCCTGGAGGAAAAAGATTACGCAGCTATTGATAGCTTATTGCAACGGGAAAATCTTGTATCAACCTTACTTGCAAACAAAAAAGCGCTTGGCAGTATTCAGGGTTTTGGAATGGGACAGAACATCTCTTCTGACCCGCTTCATTTCAGTCATTTAGCTTATAAAAACCTTTCAAAAGGTCTTTCTCTCCAAAACATGCTTACCACTGAAGGGCTGTACATCTCCACGGATGGCAAGAGCCTTATGATCAATGGCGAGCTTATTTTTGACCCTAAGGAAGTTAGTAGCGTACAGCTTCTTGATTCCCAACTGGCAGATTTCAGGGATTCCTGGAATCAGGATCCCTCCCATGCGAAACTCGATTATTTCGGCTCATTTGCCATTGTCTCCGCAAATGCAGATCAGATTAAGAAAGACATTATTCTCACGGTTAACTTAGCGCTGCTCTTCATTGTCGGACTGCTTTACTTTTATTACCGAAAGCTTTCCACCATTCTGTTTTTTGTGCTTCCCGGTGTATTTGGAATCGCCGCATCAATTACCTTGGTTTATCTGTTCGCAGGGGGAATTTCTGCCTTGGCATTGAGTGCAAGTGCGGTGATCATGGGAATAGTGGTGGATTATTCGTTCCACTTTTTTTCACACCTGAGTCAGGACAAGGATGCCATAAAAACCCGGAACAACATAGCATTCCCACTGATCATCAGCAGTATCACTACAATTACCGCCTTCTTTTCCCTGACTTTTGCAACTTCCCAGGCATTAAGGGACTTTGGTATGTTCACCGGTCTGAGCCTGCTGTTTACGCTACTTTTTATCCTGTTCCTTTTGCCGGACCTGATCCGGCTGTTCGGCAAAAAAACGATGCAAAACGGCAGCGTAAAACTGGATAGCCTGATTGAAAAGTTTGGCTCAGAGAATGCCAGACAGCCTAACTGGATACTACCGGTTATTTTACTGGTAACAGGATTTCTTGCCTTTCACGCAAGTGATGTGGAATTTGAGAATGAGCTTACCAAACTTAATTTTTATCCGGAGGCACTCAAAAAGAAGGAAGTAGCACATCAAAACCTGGATCCTGATTCCCAAAAGCGAATTACTATTGTAGCCTATGGCAAAACTGATCAAGAAGCAGCTGAGCATAACAGGGCTCTTTTCCAAACACTTACTCAAAACCCCGCAGGTATAGATCAGGAGGTGAATTCTATTGGTTCATTTATCATTCCTGAGAAAGAAGTCCTACAAAAATCAGAAGCCTGGATATCTTTTTGGGACAAAAAAGGAGAAGAGTTTACCCATCAATTTACGACAGTTTCCGATTCCTTGGGCTACAGTAGCCGCGCTTTTTCTCCCTTTCTGAACAACCTAAAATCTATTCCGGAAAAGATCAACCCGTTTGAATTTGCCGCACAATCTGAAAGCCTTCAAAAACTGATTTTTCAGGATCGGAACACGAATATCCTCACTACGGTGGTATTTGGCAAGGATCATTATGGACAGCTGAAAGAAACAATTGCCTCAGTTCCGGGAACATTTATCGTAGATGGTGAAAGTGTGGCAGAATCACTGGTCAATTCCGTTAAAGCTGATTTTAACCTGCTCCTGGTCATCGCCAGTGCATTGGTTTTTGTGACTATGTTGATAGTCTATGGCAGATTGGAATTAACGCTGATTTCATTTCTGCCAATGGTGTTGAGCTGGATCTGGATTTTGGGATTGGCGGCACTTTTCGACATCAAGTTCAACTTCATCAATATCATGATCGCTACGATCATCTTCGGCTTGGGAGATGATTTTGCCATTTTCATTACCGATGGATTGCAGACCAAATACACCTATGGTAAAAACGGGCTGGCTACAAACAAAGCAGGGATCTTACTTTCCTCTATCAGTACAATTATCGGGACAGGGGTCCTGTTTTTCGGTCAACATCCGGCTATCCGGTCTATAGCTGCCGTCAGCGTGATCGGGATCAGTACCATCGTGCTGCTGAGTTTTGTGGTGCAGCCGTTTTTGTACCGCATGCTTATCACTAGACGCACAGATCAGGGCAAGCCTCCCTATACGATTTTAGAGCTGGTTATAAGCATTTTTGCTTTTACTTTTTTCTTCCTTGGATGCATGATCAGTACACTTCTGACCTTAATAGTGTTGATTCTACCTTTCTGGAAGGTGAAGAGCAAAAAATTGTTTGTACATAGACTGATCCAGTTTTTCACCTGGTCTCTTTTGAAATTCATGGTGTTGCTTAAGAAACGCTACTACAATTACGAGCTGCTTGACTTTTCCAGACCGTCGGTAATTATAGCAAACCACAGCTCCTTTTTGGACATTTTGTATATAGCGATGCAGCACCCAAAAATCTCTTTTCTGGTTGGCCCATGGGTATACAATTCTCCTATTTTTGGCAGGTTCATCCGTTTTGCTGATTATATCCCGGCATTTCTTCCAATTGAGGACAGCCTGGAAAAACTGCAGGGGCTGGTCGCAGACGGCTACTCTATTTTAGTGTTTCCTGAAAGCCATCGATCTGTAGACGGTAAAATGACGCGATTCCACAAAGGCGCATTTTACCTGAGCGAATTGCTTCAAATTGACATTACACCGATACTGCTGCATGGACTGCACTATAGTTTACCCAAAGGGGATTATTACGTCAAGAGCGGCGACATAACTATGAAAATCCTTCCCAGGATCCCAAATTCGGACGCACGCTTTGGTCATGGGTATAGCCAACGGGCAAAGAACATCACCAAGTATTTCAAGGAGGAACATGCTCGGTTCACCTTACAAAGAGAAGATGCAGACTATCTGAAAGCTCCGCTTACCTATGCATATCTGTACAAAGGGCCTGTTTTGGAGTGGTATTTTAAAATAAAGTATAGTCACGAAAAGCATAATTACGAGCTGATTCACCGGGAGTTGACCGGAAAAAGTAGAATCTATGATCTGGGATGCGGCAATGGGTTTTTGGCTTATTTTCTGAAACTGAAGGACTCTGGAAGAAAGATCATCGGGATAGATTACGACGAAAACAAAGTAGCCGTTGCTGAAAACTGCTACCTGAACGATGGCTCTATGGGGTTCATTTCAGCGGATCTCGCAGAGGTAGAGCTCCTTTCCTCTGAAGCAATTATTTTGATGGATGTTTTGCATTACCTGAGTCCTGAGAAAAGAGTCTCGGTATTAGAGAAGTGCCTCGCAAGCTTAACAAAAGACGGTATTCTGATCATCAAAGACGGCCTATCCAGTGATTTTGAAAAACACAAATGGACTCTTAATTCGGAGAAGTGGAGCACAAAATGGCTAAAATTCAACAAAGTAACAGATGAACTCTCTTTTTTCGACCTAGCTTATATAGAAAACTGGGTCGCAGAAAATCATTTGGAAATGAGAATCCTGTCAGCGTCCAAGGACTCAAGCAATACATTGATGGCGATTAAAAGGCGTTCGTTGTAAACTTTATTTTTCAGCTATATCTGCAGCTTTGTTTTCAATCTCGATCACTTTTGCCAAAGTTGACAATATGGTCCGATGCTTCCTCACAAATGGATTGGCATTATCCCAAACATGCCCCGCCAATACGGAGCATATCTTTTTTTTGATTTCCGAATTAATCTTTGGATTAAAGAAAATGGTCTGCAGCTCCCCGTTATACCAGCCATTGACATAGGATCGAAAAACCTCAATGCCATGTTGCATTTCATCCTCATAAGCAGTTTGCCAATCTACGGATTCGCCATTTAATTCCTTCTCGACTAATTTTGCCGCCAGCAAGCCGGAAACTGTAGCCAACGTAACACCTGAAGAAAATACCGGATCCAGAAATTCCGTAGAATTCCCGCACAACACATAGCCCTTACCATACATTTGCTTCACTCCTACCGAGTATCCTAAAATCATGGCAGGATCACGCTGATACGCAGCATCGGTAAATCTCCCGTCCAGCAGTTCAAAACTTCTCACGAAGTCTAAATACGCTTTAAAATCATCCGCTGCAAAAGCCTTTGTCTCCTCAGTCTCGGAAACCAGACCGACACTTGCCGTCCCATCGGAAAATGGAATCACCCAAATCCAGGAGTTTTTATCGTCAAAAGGGTAGATAAAAATATCATCCCCTTCTCTACCTGTTCTCTTTTGATCTACAAAATGTGCAAATACTGCACCTCTTGGTTTTTGAGTTGATGGTTTCTCTAAGTCTAACAACCTGGGCAGTACACGCCCATATCCGCTCGCATCCATTACAAATGCTGCTTCAACAGTCTTTTCCTCCCCTCCCCGCCCATAAGT
This sequence comes from Algoriphagus resistens, assembly GCF_001442615.1. Taxonomy (GTDB): domain Bacteria; phylum Bacteroidota; class Bacteroidia; order Cytophagales; family Cyclobacteriaceae; genus Algoriphagus; species Algoriphagus resistens. Next base: position 459,054 of record NZ_LMXN01000004.1, read on the forward strand.
CACTGAACGGCGTTCTCCATCAATAGCCACCACGGTCACGGTACTCCCAAAAATAAACTGAACACCATTTGCCTTGGCAGCATCCACCAGGTCCTGATCAAAATGTATCCGCTGCACATTCCAGGTCCAATCCCAGGATTTGGAGAATTGCTGGCTGAATAAAAATGAGCATGTTTGGTTTTTCCTGTTGTAATAAGAGGCACCCATCTTCTTTTGGTAGCCTTTTTCAAGTAAAGAAGGCATCAAGCCTGCTTCTTCTAAAGAATCCATGCACCTTGGAAGGAGACTTTCTCCAATCACAAATCTCGGAAATCCCTCTTTCTCCAGCACAACCACCTCAAAGCCCTGCTTTGCCAGATAACTGGAAGCTACAACTCCGGCGGGACCTGCACCGATCACTACTATTTTATCCATACCAAACCTTTGCCCGCTTCCCAGCTTAAAATTAAAATCTGCCTGTTATTTCTACTTGTATTATTGAACCGATTTTCCTTTGGTTTTAAGTAGCTCATAAATCGTACGGGCCCAGTAGTTTCTCAAACCGAATCCTCCCGCTTTTTCCACATAATGCGCTGCCGTGATGATTTCGGAGGATTGGGCATCGATCAAAACCAACCAATGCGAACCCTTAGTCGTCTTTTTATTATAACACTCTGCCACCAAAAGCGCCGCTGTACCTTGGATCTGAGACAAATCATAAGATCGCGCAACAGTCTCAGCTTCTTCTTGGGTGATCTTGTGATCCTCCTCCTGAACCATAGCTTCAGTATCAAGCCCCTCGTTTTTCTCATAGGTATAAGACAAATCTATGGTCACATCAGAGATGCCTAATGCCTTTTTAACATCATATTTCTCAGGTTCTGTGATCACAAAATCATTCCATGCCAGCAGAAACCTCGGTAAATCCCCAGGATCTGTAAACCCGGCTGCCCCTACAAATTTGGCCTGGGTGTAATCAATTCCAATCCAGGTGACAGGCCCGTCGGTTTTAGAAAGCCGTTCATTTTCCATACCTGGAAAAAATGCTAGAAATGGAAGAATAAGGGAGCAAAATAAATTCATAACTTTGAGGGTTACTTCATGTGAATATTCCTTTTTTTTTATCCGAAAGAATCAAGGGCCTAAATTAGACTAGAATTGCGGAAGAAAAAACTCATCATTTCCGGAGTCATTTCTCTGTTGATTATCATTCCCTTAATTTTTATTAAAGCCACGGTTTATCCTGCCCCGGAGTTACCCGGAATTCAGGTTGAAAATCCCCAGCGGGAGACGCTAAACAGCACTACTTTTCGATATAAAAACAACTGGCTTCGCAAAAACGGGTCAGGCAACTGGGAAAGCTACATCGAAGGCACGGCCTACGAACGTGGAATTGCGCTTGGCCTTCTCCACAGGGAACTTATTCAAAGCCAGGAAACAGCCTTCGTGGGAGAAATCGAAAAACTCCTGCCATCAGGAATTCTACGTACTGTAATGCAGCTGGGACTTGGCTGGTTTAACAGGAACCTTGACGAGGACATTCCTGAAGAATACCTTCAGGAAATCTACGGGGTTTCACAAAGCTTTTCTGATGAGTATTCCTATGTAGGACCAAAATTCAACCGGATCCTAAATTATCACGCCGCACATGACATCGGGCATATGGTCCAAAACATGAATCTTGTGGCCTGTACCGCTGTATCACAATGGGATTTTGAGTCCGGGGAACCTAAGATGGTTTTGGGGAGAAATTTTGATTTCTACTTCGGAGATGAATTTGCCAAAGACAAGATTGTCCTGTTCGTCAATCCAAGTGAGGGGTACGACTTTGTCTCAGTAACCTGGGGAGGCTTTAGTGGCGTAGTGTCGGGAATGAATGAAAAGGGGCTGACTGTCACCCTGAACGCCCTGCCTTCAGAAATCCCCACTAAAAGCTCCACTCCTGTTTCCATTATTGCAAGAGATGTGATCCAATATGCCTCCACTATTGAAGAAGCATACACAATCATATCCAACTATGAGGTGTTCGTATCTGAATCATTCACCATCGCTTCCGCCTTGGACAAAACCACAGCCGTCATCGAGAAAACCCCAGGGAAGACCGCAATCTATTATCCCGAAAACAAGCAACTCATCGTGGCAAACCACTTCCAAAGTGACGAATTCAAAAACTCACAGATCAATTTGGATCACATCAGGGATTCGGAATCCATGCCCCGTTTTGAGCGGATGACCGAACTGACCGAAGATGACACTTTAATTTCTGTAGGGAACACCCTTCGGTACCTGCGTGACCAACAAGGCGTCAACGGTAGGGATCTGGGCACAGGAAACCCTATGGCAATCAACCAGCTATTGGCACATCATGCGGTGATTTTTGAACCGGTGAAAGGAATAGCATACATTTCTGCGGCTCCATTTCAAGAAAATGTCTTCAATGCCTACGATGTAGGCTCCATTAAAACAATGGCAGCTCTTGATCCCATCCATTCTCCTGAAATAGACTCACTGCGATTGGCGCAAGACCCGTTTTATACCAGCAGGGGATTTTCAGATTTCAAGGAATACAAGCTTTTAAAGGCGGATTTTAAATCAGATCCCGGAAAAACAGTTTTAGAGAAAGGATTTAGTGACAGATGGATCGCTACAAATCCCAATTACTACGAACCTTATTTGTTGCTGGGGGATTTCTATTTTGATAAAAGGGATTTTGCGTCAGCAAAAACTTACTATGAGCAAGCTCAAAGTAAAGCAATCCCCTATCTTGGAATCCGCACGCACATTACCGAAAATCTGGCTAAAATAAAATGAGAGGCATAGGAATTGATATTGTTGAGGTAGAGAGAATGGCGCAAAAATGCCAAAAGCCCTCCTTTGTACAGCTGGTTTTCACTGCAGAAGAAGAAACCTACTGCTTAGCACAGGGGAATTCTGATCAGTGCTTTGCAGCGAGATTTGCAGCTAAGGAAGCTTACATGAAAGCAATAGGATCAGGCTGGACTGGTGATGCCCAGTTCCACGAAATCGAGACCTATAAACTTGAATCCGGTCAGCCTAAACTACGTTTGCACGGAAATACGAAGCAGACTTTTGAAAAAGCAGGTTATTCGGATATACTTTTGACACTCAGTCACACTTCCCAAACTGCCGTGGCAGTAGTACTAGTAGTTTGAAATATATGGAAATCACTTCGGACAATCCTATAGACCATCTGCCTGCCGATGAACTAGAAGCCAGGCAGATAGAATTGCTGAAAAAACAGCTGACTTACACATTGGCCCACTCTCCGTTTTATAGGTGCAAATTTTCAGAGCAGGACATCGCTGCTATTTCCAGACTTTCGGATTTATCCGGTTTCATCAAAACATCAAAAAAAGATCTTGCGGAATTCAATGCTGAATTCTTGAGTATTCCGCAACGGGAAGTAGTGGAATACGTCACCACGTCGGGAACAACGGGAAAACCGGTGACTATCGCGCTCAGCAAAAATGATCTGGAGAGATTAGCCTATAATGAAGCACGGTCTCTCGAAATTGCGGGGTTCTCAGCTGATGACATCGTCCAGATCACTACCACACTGGACAAATGCTTCATGGCAGGAATGGCGTATTATCTCGGACTCATTAAACTAGGTGCCGCAGTACTTCGGGCAGGACAGGGCACACCCGAGTTTCACTGGGAGATGATCAGGAAAACCAATCCCACCGCATTAATAGCAGTCCCTTCATTCCTTCAAAAAACAGGTTCACATGCCAGTGCTGTTTCCAACCGGATCACTAAAGCACTTTGCATCGGCGAAGCGCTTAGAAACGCTGATTTCAGCGACAATCAGCTCTCAAAAAACATTAAAAAACATTGGGACATTGACCTGAGGTCAACCTATGCTTCTACAGAAATGGCCACCGCATTCACGGAATGTCAAGAAAAGCAAGGTGGACATCTGCTTCCAGAGCTAATCATTTTGGAGATTCTCGATAAAAACGGTAATGAAGTCGCAGACGGTGAGCTCGGAGAAGTCACGGTTACCCCATTGGGTATTGAAGGGATGCCATTGGTCAGATTTCAAACAGGTGACCTTGCCAGAAAACATACTGGCGTGTGTTCCTGTGGTAGAACTACCCCACGGCTTGGGCCGGTAGAAGGCAGATTGGCCCAGATGATCAAGCTAAAAGGCACGACTATTTACCCAAACCAGATCGAAGAAATCCTTCATAACCACCCTAACGCCAGTCCTTACCTTATTGAAATTGACCAGGATTACAATGGATTAGACAAGGTAAGCTTGGTATTGCCTGAGACTTTCCCCGAGGAAGAATCCAACAGACTCCTTATTGATCTACAAGCAAAGCTCCGGGTAAAGCCAACTTTAAAGAAATCATCTGTTTCAGCTATTCAGCAATTACTTTTTCGTGGAAATAGCAGAAAACCAAAAAAGATAATTGACCTGCGAAATGCCTCAGCTTAAAGAAGAATACGACATTGTCATCATAGGATCAGGACTTGGGGGATTACTCTGCGGATATGTGCTTGCCGAGGAAGGAAAATCCGTATGTATCCTTGAAAAAAATGCGCAGATAGGCGGAAATCTCCAGACGTTCAAACGGGACAAAGTCAAATTCGATTCCGGAGTCCATTACATCGGTGGCCTGGACAAAGGCCAGGCACTTTATCCCTTTTTCAGATACTTCAACCTGATGGACAATGTGGAAAAAGATCTTCTGGATAAGGACGCATATGATGTGATTTCTTTTGAAAATGATAAGGCGCACTATCCGCATGGACAGGGATACGAAAATTTTGTTCAGCAACTGCTCAGGCATTTCCCCCACGAAGAAAAAGGCCTGCGTAAATACTGCGGGGAAATACAGCGCATCTGTGAAAAATTCGAATGGTATAATTTAGACAGAGATTATACCGAAACTGATGAAATGAGTGCTTTCAGCCTCAGTGCCAAGCAGGTAATTGCCTCCTGCACCAGTGATCAAAAACTTCAAAAAGTACTCGCAGGATCCAACTTGCTTTATGCAGGAGACGGAGAATCATCCCCGTTTTATATTCATGCACTGATACTGGATTCCTATATTGGCAGTGCTTACAAGCTGAAGCACAGCGATCAGATCTCAAAGCAACTCCGCAAGGATATCAAAAAAATGGGTGGGCACATTTTCATTGACGCGGAAGTAATCAAAATCAACAATACCCCCAAGTTTGTAGAATATGTGGAGCTTGCCGGCGGAGAAACTATAAGAGGAAAGCAATTCATATCCAACATCCATCCCACCCAGACATTCAGACTATTGAATACCGAAGGGCTTCGGAAAGTGAATGTCAACCGTATGATGCAACTGGAAAACACAACTTCGGCTTTTATTCTCTATATCAAGTTAAAGCCCAATACATTCAAATTCTCAAATTGCAACCGGTATCATTTCATAGACGAAGATGTATGGAATGCGCACAGCTATGATCCTGATAATTGGCTCAAAGCCCTGGCAATATTCAACTCAAGACCCAATACACAAACTTTCTATGCCCATACGCTCACCGCTATGGCATATATGAAGTATGAAGATGTGAAAAGGTGGGAGGATAGCTTCAACACGACCCTGAGTGAAAGTGAAAGATCTGATGATTATGTGAAATTTAAGAAAGAAAGGGCTGAAGAAATGATAGCGGCATTGGCAAAGATTTATCCTGACTTTGACAGTTGTATTGAGAGCTATTATACAGCCACACCTCTTACACAGCGGGATTATACAGGAGCGATAGAAGGGGGATTGTATGGGATAAAGAAGGATTTTAATGCCCCGGTAAAGTCTTTTATCAGCGCCAACACGAAGCTAGACAACCTATTTCTGACTGGCCAAAATGTTATTTTACATGGGGTTCTCGGGGTAACGATTAGTGCCATGGTCACCTGTCAATTCATTCTTGGTAAAAAATACATGTTAGACAAGCTCAAGGCTTTTGCCTGACATACCCGACTTCTTTAGCAAGGAATATGTGCATAGAAGCGAATCAATCCCTGTTTAAAAAAAATCATACTATTCATTTCTCCTGCTGTTCCTGTGAAACCAGGATAGCTTAGCCTTCCCCATTTTTTGTACTAGTTGTGGTGATATAAACTGTACTATCCTCCTAAATCACACGTTAGGCTTAACCAGTATTAACAAATAATCCTAAAAGAAAAATTAAGCTATCCATAGAGTTACAGTATAATCACTGAGCAAATCAATACACTGGTTGTCAAAAACTTGACTCGTATTGTCTTGCTAAATTTCGGTCAAATCCCAGTTTATGGCACATTTCCGAAAACCTAAAAAAAGCAGGGAGATCAGGCGGAAAAGAATTCATTTTGCTTAATATTGAGATTAAATTACTCTTCAATCAACACCATGGGAAAAATCATTGCCATAGCCAATCAGAAAGGCGGAGTAGGCAAAACTACCACAGCGATGAACTTGGCGGCTAGTTTAGCCATCCTGGAATTTAAGACCCTGGTGATTGACGCTGATCCGCAGGCAAATACCACCTCCGGGCTGGGTCATGATCCCAAATCCATCAACACCAGCATTTACGAATGCATGGTAGACGGAATTGATGTCAAAGAGATCATCCTCAGCACAGAAATTGAGTATCTGGAATTGGTTCCATCACATATCGACCTAGTCGGTGCTGAGGTGGAAATGATCAATCTGGATAATAGGGAAGAGAAGATGAAAGAGGTCATCCATGAACTAAAAGACCTGTATGATTTCATTATCATTGACTGCTCTCCTTCCCTGGGACTGATCACAATCAATGCTCTTACAGCGGCAAACTCTGTAATCATCCCTGTTCAATGCGAATATTTTGCATTAGAGGGCTTGGGAAAATTATTAAACACCATAAAAATTATCCAGACCAGATTAAATCCTGATCTGGAAATTGAAGGCATTTTACTTACCATGTACGATGTGAGACTTCGTCTCTCCAATCAGGTAGTGGAAGAGGTAAAGGTGCATTTCAAAAACATGGTTTTTGAAACTATTATTCCCCGCAATGTGAGACTTAGCGAGGCTCCCAGTTTTGGTTTACCGGCGATTTCCTTTGATGCCGATGGAAAAGGTGCAGTTGCCTATTTAAATCTTGCAGGCGAAATTGTACAGAAAAACAACTTGCAAAAAGTGACCAAATAACTATGTCAGACCAAAAACCGAATCGTAAAAAAAGTGTATTGGGAAGAGGTCTCGGAGCCTTACTGGAGGATAGCCCTGCCAAGCACAAATCTGAGGAAATTTTACCTGAGGTAGTTAAAACCGGGATTTTCGAAATCCCTCTGGATCAGATTCAAGTCAATCCATTCCAGCCCCGTGTTCACTTTGATAAAGATGCATTGGCAGAACTTGCCGAATCAATTAAAGTTCAAGGCATCATTCAGCCCGTTACGGTAAGGAAGCTGGATGTAAATGAATATCAGCTAATCTCCGGAGAACGTAGATTTCAGGCTTCAAAAATTGCCGGGCTAACCCAGATCCCTGCTTACGTCCGCACTGCCAACGACCAGCAAATGCTCGAAATGGCGCTGATTGAAAACATTCAGCGTGAGAATCTAAATGCGCTGGAAATAGCGCAATCTTACCAGCGACTACTCGCCGAGTGTGATCTAAAGCAGGAAGAGTTGGGAGACCGCGTGGGTAAAAACAGAACTACTGTAAATAACTATTTACGACTTCTCAAACTCCCCCCTACCATACAGGCGGCTATCCGGGACCAGCAGCTTTCTATGGGGCACGCGCGTGCTTTGATCAATGTAGAGGACGTGGATACGCAGCTCGCTATTTTCAAAAAAGCCGTAGAGGAAGAACTGAGTGTGCGAAAAGTGGAAGCATTGGTAAAGGCTTTAAGCGAAGGCAAGCCGGAGAAACCTTCCGTTCCTGAACTTGATCCTGTTAGAAAATACGAGATCAACAAACTTCAACAGCGACTGGCTTCTCATTTTGGGACCAAAGTGGCATTAAAGTCAAATGCAAAAAATAAAGGCGAAATTAAAATTCCCTTTACCTCCGCCTCTGATTTGAATCGGATTCTCGAAATCCTGGAAATCATTTAACCTTGAAGCGCTTAGTTTCTGATAGCATAGTACATTTCAGAGTCCCACTGATTTTAGTGGGTCTTTTGCTTTTCTGTTTCAGTTTGAGCAGTGTATCCATGGCTCAGGAAACTGACACAACAGCGAGAGTAGAACCGACGCCAAAATCAAAGCCCGACTACTCCCTGCTTCCAAAAAACCCTAGAAAAGCTACTATATTATCGGCAATTTTGCCGGGGGCAGGACAAGTATATAATGGAAAAGCGTGGAAAGTCCCACTTATTTATGGCGGCTTTATTACCGATATATATTTTATCAATTTCAACAATCGCCGCTACCAAATCTTCAAGCAGGCACTTGCTGATTTTGACGATGAACTTCCAAATGATTTTCCCAGCTTAAACCGGGATGGGTTGGTGCGTAATGTAAACTATTGGAGAAAAAGCCGTGATCTTTGCTACCTCGTTTTAGTAGGAATCTATGCACTGAACCTAATCGATGCGAATGTAGATGCCCACCTGTCAGGCTTTGATGTCTCTGATACGATCTCATTGAAATTAGAACCTCACTACGAGAGTTTTTCATCAAACAATAAATCGATGGGACTTTCTTTAAAACTCAACTTTTAACTATGAATATTTTACTTCTAGGCTACGGAAAGATGGGCCAACTGATCGGTCAGCTAGCAGAATCCCGTGGTCATAGCATTGCCGGAAAAATCAATATCGACAACCGTGAGGAATTGAATTCTTTGGATACCAAAGCGATAGACGTAGCGATCGAATTCAGTCAACCTGAGGCGGCTGTTGCTAACATCAAGTGGGCGATAGAACGAGGGATTCCTGTTGTCTCCGGAACCACTGGCTGGTTAGATCAAAAACCCGAAATAGAACAGCTTACCCTGGCGGAAGACGGGACATTTTTCTATGCTTCAAACTACAGCATTGGTGTCAATATTTTTTTTAAAATCAATGAATTCCTTGCCAGGCTGATGAATGAAACCACCGGCTATAAAAGCTCAGTGGAAGAGATTCACCATACGGCTAAAAAAGATGCACCATCCGGAACAGCAATCACATTGGCGGAAGGCATTATCAGGAATATAAATGGACTGACCGACTGGAAGCTGTCCGAAGACGCGTTCAAAAATGAACACTCCCTGCCGATTACTTCCAAACGAATAGATCCTGCCCCTGGAACACATATCATCCGTTATTCCTCCGAAATCGACGATATTGAGATCACCCACACCGCCCACAGCAGGCAAGGGTTTGCCCTTGGCGCAATTTTAGTAGCTGAGTGGATTCAAGGAAAGAAAGGTGTGCTTTCTATGGATGATTTTCTATCTTTCTGAACTTAAAAACCAATCATGAGTAAGTCAACAAAGAAAAAATCAGCTGCCCGGGAATGGGGTGATGCCTTGATTTTTGCAGTAGTAGCAGCCAGTTTGATCAGATGGCTATTACTTGAACCATTTACAATTCCTACCGCCTCAATGGAGAAATCCCTTTTAGTGGGTGATTTCCTATTCGTAAGCAAAATGCACTATGGGACGAGAGTTCCAATGACACCTCTTCAAGTTCCTCTTACCCATCAGAAAATCTGGGGGACAGAAATCCCATCTTATTCAGATGCAATTAAACTGCCTTATTACAGATTGCCAGGTTTCTCGGATGTAGAAAGAAATGATGTGGTCGTATTCAATTATCCTGTGGAATTCCAATACCCGACAGACCTAAAAACCAACTACATCAAACGGGCTGTAGGGATTTCAGGAGATGTGGTCCAAGTCAAAAACGGTGACCTTTTCGTCAATGATAAACCTGCCATGCAGCCTGAGGAAATGCAGTATTCTTACGATGTGGTCACAAACCGACCGCTTACAGAAGATTTTTTCAACCAATATGAAATCAATCCTGAAAGTCACTTTACGCTTAAAGATGGGCTATATGTGGTTTTTGCTACAGATGAAGTAATCAAAAGGCTAGAATCCTCACCTGTAGTGACCTCTACGACCAAACGCATAATGAAAAGTAATAATGGAGAGTCCGAGATTACTTTTCTTGATGGAGCTACTTTAGGTTGGAACCGGGACAATTACGGACCACTTCAGGTACCTGCAGAAGGATGGACAATTGAAATGACCAGTGACAATGTCATGAGATACGGTTTCACCATCGAAAAATATGAAGGTCTGGATAAAGTCGAAGTTAAAGAAGGCCAGCTATTCATTGATGGCCAAAAAGTAGATAGTTACACGTTCAAGCAGAATTACTACTTCATGATGGGTGACAATCGCCATGATTCGCTGGACTCCCGATATTGGGGGTTTGTCCCGGAAGATCACATTGTAGGCAAAGCCTGGTTCCTATGGCTTTCCCTGGACAAACATGAATCTATGTTCAGCAAGATCCGATGGAGCAGAATATTTAGCGGAATAAATTAAACTTAAGGCCCTGGGACAAATCCCAGGGCTTTTTTTTACCAATTGATTGGCTCTAGGCCTTTAGCTTCCAGGTATTCATTCGCTTTTGAAAAGTGTCTACAGCCAAAAAAACCACGGTAAGAAGACAGCGGACTGGGGTGTGGGGCTTTTAAGACCAAATGTTTTTTAGCATCAATCAAAACTGTTTTCTTTTGGGCATAGGATCCCCAAAGCAGAAATACCACATGATCACGGGTATCGCTGACCGTTCGTATCACTTCATCAGTAAATTCCTCCCAGCCCTTTTTCTGGTGTGAACCAGCTTGATACGCTCTGACTGTGAGTGTGGCATTCAACAAAAAAACACCTTGGTCTGCCCAGCGGGTCAGGTCTCCGGTAGCAGGCAAAGGTTTCCCTAAATCCGATTCTATCTCTTTAAAAATATTCTGCAGGCTTGGTGGATAAGGAACACCGGGTTTTACCGAAAACGATAAACCATGAGCCTGACCAGGTCCGTGGTAAGGATCCTGCCCAAGAATAACCACTTTTACAGCATCTAAAGAGCAGTGGTTGAAGGCAGTAAAAATTTCTTTACCCGGAGGGTAAACATTTGTAGTCGCATATTCGTCTTTCACAAAAGTAACTAGGTTCTTAAAATACTCCTGTTCAAAGACCCGATTTAAACCGCGTTTCCAGCTCTTCTCAATTTTAACTTCCATCTGGATTTATTGATATTCAACCTATGAATTGTATATTTAAAGACTTTTATTTTGTTTAATACTATGGTAGTTGCTATTACATCAGGCATTCAGGTAAGTGTTGAAGTTACTTATCAGGCAGAATTTTCCAGCCCCCATCAGCATCATTTTGTTTTCACATACAAAGTAACCATTGAAAACAAAAGCAACCAAACCGTTCAGCTATTACGCAGAAGATGGGAGATTTCTGATGCTGCAGAAGTCAAAAAAATAGTTGAGGGCGATGGGGTCGTCGGGCAGCAACCGATTTTGGAGCCTGGAGAATCGCATAGCTACGTTTCCGGCTGCAACCTGAAATCCGGTTTGGGGAAAATGACCGGGATGTATTTCATGGAAAAATTGTTCGACGGAAATAAATTTGAAGTGGTAATCCCAGAGTTTCAAATGATTGCCAATTACTATTACAACTGATTTGCTCAACAAAGTTTACCCTCTTCTATCCTACCTCGTTTACTGGCTGAAGAAAGAGGACAGGCACTCACTTCAGTCGCCTTTTTTGTTCAGCACGTATCAAAATCTAATCAGCTTTATCAAAGCCAGAAAAAGGGAAGATCTGGATATTGAAGACTTTAGAAACCAGTTGCTATCATCAAAAGAAATTATTGTAGTAGAAGATTATGGTGCGGGATCCAAAAATGTCAATACCCCTAAAAGAAGGGTTGCTGAAATCACAAAATACAGCACTAGCAATCGGAAGTTCGCCCAACTCTACCAGTATTTCGCCGCCCTTACTCCAGCCGAGACAGTCCTCGAATTAGGAACTTGTACAGGCATCAGCAGTAGGTACCTTTCCAGGGTCACTAAGGGACAGCTTTATACGTTCGAAGGTTCCAAAGAAATAGCGAGAGTTGCATTTCCAATTCGGGGTTACGAAAATCTCAACGCAATAGTAGGTGACCTTAACCTGACTTTACCCAAAACCCTTGCAACTTTGGACACGGTTGATTTTGCCTTGATTGATGCCACCCATACTTACGAAAATACCTTAAGCTATTTAAAGCAAATACTGCCAAAAACCAACACCAAATCAATCATTGCCATTGGCGATATCCATTGGTCCCGGCAAATGGAAAGGGCGTGGAAAGAAATTAAAAATATGCCTGAAATCAGACTCAGTTTAGATTTTTATGAATGTGGAATAGTGTTCTTCGATTACCCAGGGGATAAAGCTGATTACATCCTAGATTTTTGAATTCTGAAGGACCATAAATAATTCCGACCCTGATCGCTCCGGAATAGAATTGTAACAGGGGGCTATAGTCTTCACTTCAAAATACTTTTCAAACAGCAACAGGTATTCATCTGCATTACCTCCAAATGGAGGTCCGTCAAAGTCAAATTCCCTGTCAAACCAAACTCCTGCCAATTTCCCTCCCGGCTTTAATAACCGGGTCATTTTCTTCGCATAATCCTCCCTAAGGCTTGGATGAAGCGCACAAAAGAAGGTTTGCTCCAAAATCAAGTCATAAGAGCCTGCGTGTTCAAAGAAATTCTGATGATGGATATGCCCAGAGGGAAAACCTGGATTTAATGATTTAAACCGCACCAAAGGTTCTTTGGAAAAATCCAAAATGTGTAGATTATAAAAGCCGGATTGCCAAGCATACGCAGCTTCATATCCTGAACCGGCACCTGGAATCAGAATTTGAATCTCTCTGTTTTCAATTTGGTCTAAATATTGCTCAAGGGGTGGGGAGACAAAACCAATATCCCAGCCAGTTTTGTCCGAAGAGTACCTTTCGGTCCAATAATTATTATCTAAGAAAGCCATTTTAACGCCTTATTCGAATGAATACTGAATTTGAAAATAACCCGCCACAAAAGAAAGACCATGGGAAAAACATAATTATTATTGTCTTGGTACTACTCGTGATCATAAGCGGTATCAAACTTTATACAGATTATGTAGACCGCACCAAAAAGTCTGAGGAGATCCTCCTTCTTTCTACTGAAAACAATGACCTGAACAAGCGCCTGGATTCAGTGACATACCAGCTTGATCTAAGGATTCAGGAAATCGAAAAGCTCGGTGGTGACGTGAAAGCTCTTGAAGAGGTGCGTGATCAGCTAATCTCTGAACGAAATACGTCAAGGCAAAGAAGTTCCTCAGAAATTGTGGCTTTAAACGAGAAAATCAAGGGCTACAATAGTATGATCGTAGAGAAGGATCAGGAAATCCTGGAGTTGCGGGCAATGAACCAACAACTATTCACGGAAAATCAAGATCTAAAAACCACACAGGCAGAGATAGAGGAAGAAGTGGCCCAGCTGAATATCCAAAAAGAAGACCTGCAAGCTAAAGTCAATGTGGCCTCCATGCTGAAGGCTGAGAATATAGAAATAGTGGCGGTGAATTCCAGAGGAAAAGAACGGGTGGAAACTACCAAGGATTTTAAAAACCGTCAAATAGAACGCATCAAAGTGAGCTTTAATCTTGCCGATAACAAAGTAGCCGAAAAGGGACCAAGAAACATCTATGTGCAGGTATTAGCGCCAAATGAGCAACCGATTTTTGATGTGGCAAAAGGGTCGGGCACATTTATGATGGATGGAGCAGAGCAATTCTACACCGTAAAGCAGGATGTTATTTTTGACAATACAGAACAAGAATTAACCTTCTTCTACGAAAAAGGCTCAGATTATGTGTCAGGCACCCATCAAGTCAAAATATTTGTCGACAACTACGAAGTCGGTTCAAAGACTTTCACTGTAAAATAAGTTGAAGGGCAGGCTTTAAACCCAAACGAGAGGTCTGGGAATTGAAAATTCAAAGATTGAATCCTATCCCATACCCGTATAAATCAGAGGCTGTCCTAAAATTTTGAGACAGCCTTTTTCATGGCAGTCCGTCATTTTTTGCCACAGAGACCACCGAATATAATACAGAGACCACAGTTCTAACCTGCACCGCAAGTACAGAGGGTCATATCCTTTTTCGCTGGTTGAACAGAACATACGTGTCATGTAAAAAAAGCGTTCATTCCATTAACTTCTACACACTTTTCTTCTCAAATCTTTTACACAGGCTCTCATTGGCAATTTTGGAGTCACATGCAGGGATATTTTCCAGCTTCCTCACTTTTGGTTTAGCTATCCATTTGGAATACAGCAGGATTTCTCCTACTTTTGCATCCTGTTTATTAAATTCCTTAAACACATTAAAAAAATGTTCCAAAGAAATTACGAGACGGTATTCATTTTAACTCCCGTTTTATCTGATGTTCAGATGAAGGATACTGTCGACAAGTTTGTGAACTTGTTAAAAGAACTGGGGGCAGACGTTATTAATGTGGAAAATTGGGGTCTTAAGAAAATGGCTTATGCTATTGAGAAGAAGACCACAGGATTCTACGTTATGGTTGAATTCAAGGCCGATCCTACGCTTATCCGCAAATTCGAAATCGAATTTAGAAGAGATGAGAAAGTGATGAGATTCTTGACTACTGTTTTGGATAAGCATTCAATTGTTTATGCCGAAAGAAGAAGAAAAGGAGAGTTTAACAAAAAAGTTGAAGCTAAGGAGGAAGCCACCAAATGACACTAGTAAACGAGCCAATCAACAGAGGCGAAATCAGAAAAAAGTATTGCCGATTCAAGAAGCACGGCATCAAGTACATTGACTACAAGGACCCTAATTTCTTGTTGAAATTTGTCAATGAGCAAGGTAAAATCCTTCCTAGAAGACTTACCGGTAACTCTGCAAAATTTCAGAGAAAAGTAGCTCAGGCTATCAAAAAAGCAAGGCATTTGGCGTTGTTGCCATTCGTAACCGATGGGTTGAAATAATCGTCCAATCACAAAAGATCATTACAAATGGAAATCATACTAAAAACAGACATCAAAGGTCTTGGTTATAAGAATGACTTGGTAGATGTAAAGCCTGGTTATGGAAGAAACTACCTTATCCCTTCAGGATTTGCAGTTTTGGCAACTGGTTCTAACAAGAAAATTCTTGCTGAGAATATCAAGCAAGCTGCCCACAAAGCAGAAAAGATTAAAACTGAAGCTCAGAATATCGCAGATAAACTTGAAGCTCTTACATTAGAGATTAAGGCGAAAATCGGTGAATCAGGTAAAATCTTCGGTAAAGTAACTACTCTTCAGATTGCTGACGCATTGGCAGCTCAAGGTATCGACATCGACAGAAAGAAGATCTCTATCAATACGCCTGTAGATGGCGCTGGAGAATTTACTGCTGAAGTTGATCTTCATAGAGAAGTGAAAACCAACGTAAAATTCAACGTGTCAGGAGAATAATTCTTCTCCACGCTGATAAAATCAAAAACCCCGAAAATATCGGGGTTTTTTTGTGTCTAACTCAATGCTTTTTCTAGACTTTCCACCAGTTTCTTGGAAACTGCTTTGCTGTTCTTCTCTCTAGCTTCTTTGAATAGTGCCACGGCCTGCTGGCTTTTCTCAATCAACCCCTCAGGATTGTTATCGTGTTTAAAGCTGCCTATACACCAGCTAAGCTCTGAGGCAAGTGCTTCTCCTGATTTCAACTTTGACAGCTTCTCTACCACTTCTGGTAGCAGTTTTTCTAATTTCTCAATTTTCATGGTAAATAATGGTTAAGTAGTTTTTTCATTAGTTTAACAAAAATGAACAATCATTTCCGATGAATCAATATAACTAACTCACTATTAACAATATCACAATTTCACATTGCTAGAATTTCATTTTAAATTAAAGCCCAAAAGTGTCTATACAATTTAAAACATCACTATTTTTAGCTGATTCAAAGGCGATTAGCTGAAAAATCCAAAAATGTTTTAGGGGTAGTTTGGAAAAAAAGAAGCAAGACTCTACCTTTGTGACACTTTAAGGGAGAGGAGTTATATTTCCTTATAAAACTGGTCTATGGTGTAACTGGCAACACGTCTGATTTTGGTTCAGAAGAGTCCAGGTTCGAGCCCTGGTAGACCAACAAAACGGTCCAAAGTCGAAAAATTCGATTTTGGACCTATTTTTTTAAAGACTATCATCCTATTAATCAGATAGATCGCACTACAAAACTCATTTACCCTAGCGGTTCGATGTTGGGTCCCGTCAAACACGATATTTTCGGGGAAGATCGAACCAATCATCTTTCTTTTGATCTCCAGATTTGCACTTTCAAAAAACAAATCAAGCCTCTCAGCCATTTCAAGCGCCTTTTTGACCTTCTCAGGAATATCTTGGGCCAGAAATGATTCGATTTTTGTCCCTTTTGCTTCCAGACGTTCAATTTGCTGTTCGCAATTCCTTTTCACTATCCGATAATCCTCCACATCCAATTTTTCATCAATCATCAAATCCCTCGATTTTGAGATTTTCTGTTCTAATCTTTCTATCTCCGATTTGACTTTCTTTTTCTCATTCAAATCAATGTTATTACCTTTTAAAAACGCCTCATTAAAGAGCTTTTCAAACAATTCAAGCATACCTTTTTTAGGCGTAAATCCAGAAAGGAATTTTTGAAAGGATTCATTTACATCTTTGGCCCTAAATCTTATTCCACATTTAGAAGTACAGTGGTAATAATAGTAATATTGATTTCTACCTTTTGATGCACTTCCTGTGAGATTCCTGGTGCATTTAGGGCATTTTAAAAATCCTCTCAATGGAATCGCTGCCGGGCTTACTATTTCGGTTCTTCTCTCCCTAGTCTTAATCTGCAGGGCATCTTGGACACGGTAGAATAAGGCTTCTGAAATAAGCGCTTCATGCTGGGCTTTAACAAAATATCCTTTTTCGTCATTATATTCCGGGATGTACAACCTTCCACAATAGAACGGGCTCCTTACTATCCTCCAAAATCTATTCTTTTTTAATGTGCAGCCTCTCTTTCTGGCATGCAATAAAACCTGTTCGGAAGAATAATCAGCAACAGCCAGGTTTTCAAAAATCCATTTGACATGCTCGGCTTCCTCCTGATGAACTTCAATGATAGGCCGGTTAGAACCATCTCTCCCATTTCGGTAACCGTAGGGAGCTCCCCAAAGCCATCTTCCCTCCTTTAACCCCCTTCTCATGCCATGGAATACATTAAGAGCTCTTCTGTCATTCTCAACCTCAGGGGCCGCCAGATAAAAAGCCAGCATCATTTTGTTTTCAGGAATGGTAGATCAAGAGGTTGCTCAATAGCCTGGGGTTCAACACCCAAATTCCGGAGGGTATTGATCATCATGTAAGCATCACCGGCATTCCGGCTAAACCTGTCCCACTTAGTAAAGAGAATTAGGTTGCTCTTATTGCCTTTTTCTCCCAGCTGCCCAAGAAGTTTTGACCATTCCGGACGGAAAAAAGTTTTGGCAGAAAAGTCCTCGTAAACAATCCTGTTCACCTCAATCCCATTGTTCTTGCAATACCTGACCAAAACTTCCTCTTGGTTCCGTTGGGAAAAACCTCTGTCAGCCTGCTCATCTGTGCTTACCCTCACATATAAATCAGCAATCCTCATAATTCCTGTCAATGATTTGATTTACAACCAATTTAGTGAAAAAACATAGTTGATCCAGAATCACCTTCGCATCTTCCAAGGAAATATCTTCTCCAATCTCTCCAAAAACTTGTTGAACGTACTCAGGTGTAACCCCACAATTCAGGTAGTTGAAATTCTCCAGTTCGAACATAAAGCCAAGGTGGAAAACGTCGATTAAAAATACCCACACTGATATCAGAAGGTGGATGTACAAAGGATCAAATTCAGCAAATTCCTTTTTCACCATACAGGAAACCCAGTACTTTTGAATAAAAAAAGAAGCTTAAAGCTCCCTTTCATCAGCGAAAGAATTTTTTACCTCCTGCTATTTAACAATACCAGAAGATCTTGTGGCGGTGGTAAAATCAAAAACATATTTTATCTCCTATAGTCAATTTATGGAATGTTTCAATAATTGAGGGCGGTGTGTCTCCTTGATTATCAAAGCATGCTATATAAAGCATATATTGATCTATGTAAATGCTATTAATAGCATATTTTCTAGCTTATAAATGTTGTTTTTCCTGGTCCCAGTCCTGTCTATTTTGGGATAGAAATAATACTTCCTTTTAAGTTGATCAAGGGGCTCAACAAGCGGTCGCTTTTTGGAGCTATCATCTAAGTTTATTACCAATGCAGACCCGTCACAGTCCAAGTACACCAAAAGTTTATGAAAAGTCGAAGTTTCTATTCCATTAGTTCAGCTTCTAAGACTGTCACCCAAGGATGAGATGGTCCTAATGTTGTACATACATATAATTCCGAATCAAATGTCTTTCTCACACTAACATTTAGTGTTAGTCCCTCATTACTGAAATTATTCTTGTCCAAATTATAGGCTTGATATCTTAAGCTATTCGAATTTGTGATTTTTTCAATTCGGTCTTGATCACTTGCTTTGAAGTCAATCAGAATGAGATTACAGTCAATTCCACTTCCAACTGTCGTTACCTCAAAATTGCTGACAACTAATTCTTCTTCATTCTTGTCGCATGAAACAGATAACACAATCAATATTAGAATTGTAAGTCTTTTCATCTTTATTCAATTATTTAGAAACTATCAAAGCTAATTTAGTTGGAGTTATTTACCTTGTACGTGGTTGGGCATCAACTTGTTCATTGCATAGGTTTTCTCGAATATACAATTAGATTCTGAGGAAATTAAATAGCCAAAGACTTTTATATATCGGTAAAGTACTGATATTCTAATCTCGTTATTATCATTACTATATTTATAAGTAAGGTCTGCTTAGAAAATAAAAAAGTGGTCATTTGATACAATTAAGGGGATGATTTCAGAGATTAAGGGAGGCCAAGTGCAAGTAACTATGCAAAAGACTTCCAAAAGACGTGCACCACTCAGCGAATATACCAGTCAAAGCCAGCTGTTGTTCACAGGATTTGAAATTTCCTTCTATAATGGTCTGGATCCCTCCAACTGCTTGGTCGTACTCAGTTCACAGATCCCCTTGGACGTGTCGGTAAACCTGTTCAACAAACTCAACCCTCTAAAATCTGCTGGCAGGTCAGGAGACTTTCTCTAGCTGGAGCAAAGGACTAAGCAAAGGGATTTACCTATTCTTGTCTTGAAAGGCAGCATCCAAAACCATTCGTCAAGCCAGATCCCCTGTTCGTCAAGCAAAACTTCCTATTCGTCCTTAAAAATCCCCCATTCGTCCTTTTTTGAATTTGTGTTTTTACTTTAAGTTTCACGATTCCATTTCCGCCGATTTGGGAACTATTTCCAAAGAAAACTAGCGCGGTTTGGTCTCTGATTTTGCGTGATCGAGTCAAGAAAATGTTCTGCTTATAGGGGTTTATTGCGCCTTGAAGCTGATTTTTTGCTATAGAATCAATTCCCGAATCTACTTCCTGAAAATAAAATCCCTGCACTGGCCTAGCCTTTATCTGATTGGATCAGAACTCTCCTAATCGTACTTGCCAAGAGGATGGTACCCGAAATCGTCTTGAAATTCAATTCATAAAATCCTTCGTCAAGCCAAATCCCTCCTTCGTCCATAGAAATCGGTCATCCATCCAGAAAATTTGGAGGAAAGCTGAAATTCCATAAAATTAAGACTGATAACTTATTGATATACAGGTGAGTGAAAAATACGGTAGCCTCACGCTGTCTATAAGTTATGAAGTGAAGGTTAACGGTGGGATCTGGGAAGGATTTTTCCTGATTTTATAGGATTGTGGAATTTGCCCCAAAAAACTTCAATTCGTGCCAAATGACCTGCAATCAATTGAGGATGAAGCAGTAAGTTTTACCCTGTAAATAATATGGGCGGATATTGGCAAATAGCTGAAGTTACTATCGCCTTGCTCCTGCCCTTTCCAGTTCATTGGAGGTGGGTCTCTTCGACTTACTTTTCCCCTCACTTCTAATAGGGAAAGATGGAGAAAGACAGGGTTACTGTTGAGTGTGATGTCATTGATCCTATTTACAGGTTACATAGGGTGGATAGGATTAGGATTTGTGCAGCGGGTTCCCTGCAACTGTGCGGGAATCCTGAACAGTCTGGGATGGGAAGAGCACTTTATAATGAACCTGTGGTTCATAGCCCTGGGCATTTATGGCCTTTACCCACACCCCATAAAAAAGCCCAAGGCGGATGCCTCAGGCTCTTCAGGGTGTTAAGCTTTAATCAGTACTACGTAGAAACTTACATTTCTTCATTTCAAAAGTAAACTATAATCCTATCAATTCACTACTAATCCAAAGTAAATCAAAACAATATAAGGCGACGGAGGTAGATCCGCCGCCCACAGCCCAAGGTTCTAAAGCACGGGCTGCAAAAAATAGCAGAAAAAGCAAATCCAAAGACCTAAAGTCTCAGGAAATCAAACATAAGAATCGCACCGCCTCTTCCTAGGGCAGGCAGTAGGAAGGCCAGCTTACACTGGGCGGTGCAGGGATCCGAACCGGCTCCCAAACCGGGGCAACCCGGGCGGTTCAACCTCTGAGGTAGAGTCCTTGGACGGACTCCTCATGAAGGATGAAGTCCACGGAAGGGACTCCGCATCAGGGGAACTGAATACCAATAAGTTTAACCGGGAGGCAACTCCCACAACTAACACAATTATGAAATCATTATCAAAAATGCTCCCAGCACTAGGATTGGTGTTCGGGGCAACACTGGCCATGGCCATGAATTTCGCAACACCGGAACAAACCGGGACCCTACATGCCTTTGTAGACGACGAATGGATTGAAATCCCGGAAACACAGCTTTATAACTGTGATGATGAAGATCCTCAGTGTGTAGCCAGATTCGATGAAAACGGGGATATGGTGGATGGTTCGCTGGAAACAGGGAAGTATGTCCCAATTAATTAATAGTTTCACCTACTTTAAATCAGGCAGTCTTTAGTAAAGTCTGCCTGATTCCTTATTCATACCTGTTTTGCTGTATACCGCTTCTTCCTATTTCTTTCTGGGGAATGGGTAAGGCAAACCGGAGATCCCCTGCGGGCAACAGGATTTCTTCACCGTTGATAGTTCTTTTCAGGGTAATATCCGCACCCAGTACATTCAACCGTTTTATATCCCCCCAACGGATCCCCCTCAACACAAGCTCCTTTCTTCTTTCCACTAGAATCGCATTTATCAGCTCTTCTCCATTGAGGCCGCTCAACGGCTCGAAGCTTTCAGGGGTAAACCGCTTTTCAAGTAATTGGTTAAGGCTATTCAATGCCTCCGATTCCTCACCCAGCCTCGCCTCTGCCTCTGCCTTGTTCAATAGCAGCTCATCCACTGCCAATCCCCCAAATGGATTCACCAGATAGGAATACTGGCCACGGTAGGCCATAAAACCATCACGGGGATAATAATACAGCTCCTTCCTTAGGTCCCCATCCCCATATTGATCAATTAGGTCCGGGGAGATTGCTGATCCGGAAAAGTAAAAGTAAAATAACTGCGAAAACACTTCACTGTAATAAATCACCTCTCCAAAATTGCCTACAAATGGTCTGGAGGGTGAAGGATCAACCGAATTGTAATCTATCAGGGTGGAAAAAATCCCCAAAGCCAATTCTGCATTTTCAAGGCTTCCTTCAAAGTTGCCCTGATATAAATAGACTCTGGACAGCATGGCATAAGCGGCCGCTTTTGAGGGACGGGTGTTTACAGCCGGTAAATCAGCCAGGAGTTCCCTGCTTACAGTTAAGTCATTCAGTATCCTATCAAAAGTTTCCTCCAGGTTAGCCCGTGGCAACGGGCTATCGATATCGGGACTTGTTCGTAGTACCAGTCCAAGTTCCCCTTCCGCGGTAGCCCTGTCGTAAGGCAGACAAAAAGCCCTGGCCAATCCAAAATAGGCATATGCACGGTAAAACAATGCCGCCCCCTTTAGCTCCTTCCAATCTGTAGCCTGTTTTTCCTCTTCACTGAAATTCTCCAATTCGGCCAATACTATATTGGTAAAGAGAATCTGCTGGTATGGCCTGGACCAATCCAAATCCAGACCTCCTTCAACAGGTTCTTTGGACCAGGTATAAATCCGGTATTTGTCCTCACTCAAAGAGGGGAGCAACGTTTCCAGCAGGTAAACATCATCTGAGACGATGTCTACCGTACAGGGTTCCCCATTCATCACCTGCAGATTGTTATCCAACAACGCCCACAACTCGTCCAGAGTAGTTGGCCTGACCAGCGACAGGTCTGGCTTTTCTTCCAATAAACCGGAGCAGGAATTAGCGCTGAACCACACAAGTGCCACCATCAGCGACCTTAAAATATATCTATTCATCACATTCATTGTTTTTTGGTTAAGGGTTAATAGGACAGACGCAGGCCCAGCGTAAGGGAACGGAGGGGTTTCATGGTCCTAAAATCAGGATCCAATGGATCATCGGAGGATTTCCAAATAATTCCCAGATTATTGGCATAAGAAAAGAGTTCCAGGGATCCCAGGCCTGATCTTCCCAGTTCCTGAAACCTGTAACTCAAACGCACATCCTGTAACCGGACATGGTCCCCTTTTTCAACCAGCACCGAGGAATAGGAATAGAAACTGTCGCGAAAGGTATTTCTGGAACCGGGCAGGGACGGGACCTGCGTAAAAACCTCATCCCCGGGCTGTTGCCACCTCTGCGAAAAATCCCCGTGCCCTTGCACTCCGGTAAGGACAGTGGCATAACGGACGGATTTTCGCCTATAATAATAGCCCAGCCTGTACACTACATTTGCGGACAGGCTCCAATTTCCCCAACTGAAGGTATTCCTAAAGGAACCAAAGTGGGTAGGACGTGCAGCCCCATGGTAGGTCATATCCTGCGTACTGGCCGTGTTGATGATCGTTGCATAATCTGTAGAGACCTCTCCATCCAGATATCCCTGGGGATCGCCTGTATTTGGATCAAGACCTACAAACGGTAAACTGTAAACAGCGTACACAGGACGGCCTTCCAAAGGAAATATCGGGGAAGAAGGGTCTGCCCCGGCAGCCTGCCCCAGGTAATCCTGGACGGTAGATTCCAATTCATACTGCTCCACCTTTTCCCTCACATGGGAATGGAAATAATCTATCTGCCAACGGAATTTCCTGTCAATTACAACCCCTGTCAACTGCAGGTCAAATCCTTTGGTCAGTGTATTAGCAAAGTTTCCCCGAAATCTTTCCACTCCGGTGTTTGGGGCAAATGGAAGGTCCCCGATCAAATCCTCCCCCTGTTTGCGATAGAATTCAAATGTTCCCGAGAGCCTGTTGCCAACCAGATCAAAATCTGTCCCCAGGTTTAAAATCCTGATCTTCTCCCATCTAAGTTTGGGATTGGGAGGGCTGATCAGATTTCCTACCGGAAGGGAGGTATAATTACTGGTGCCTATCATCCGGGAAGTGGTCATGGCCGCCACATTTTTATTTACATTCCCATTGACACCATAGGTGGTTCTGATGCGCAGATAATCCACCCATTTTGGCAATTCCCAGGATTCCCCCGTCAGGTTCCATGCCAGCCCTGTGGACCATAGGGGCACCGTCTTTTGGTTGGTTTTGACACCAAATAGATTGGATGCGTCCCTTCTCCCACTGAAGCTTACCGTGTAGCGACCATCATAGCTGTAAGATCCATTGATGAAGGAGGAAAGAAAATTGTCTGCCATTCCGCTGACCCCATCGGAATAGGGAATCCTGGCACTTCGGGACGGATTAATATACAGTGCGTGTAAACCTTCGTAATCTACAGGAATTGAAATCCCTGTTTCCGGATTGTAGCCGTAATAACGGTTGGTGCTTCCATTTCCCCGGAGGGTCTTCACCTCATATCCAGCCAACCCATTGATTTGCCCCTTTTTCCCTACCTCTCTGTCCAGGCGCAGTATCCCCCTGAAATTGTTGCTTCTGCTCTGTCCGGAACTCAGATCCAGAATCGCGCCTCTTGGAACAGCATAGGTCAATCTACCTGTGGAATCACGCTGGGTATATCGGTTGATCAGGTCCCTTGCTGCATAACTTCCCGGAAGTGCCAGATTTTCATCTTCACTGCTGCCTTTCCAAAACTGGTAATATACCTCTGCTGTAAGCCCGCTGATCAACTGATAGGTAGCCGACAGGTTGAGCCTGACATCTTCTTCCCTGGTATTGCGTTGGACCAATTCCAACTCCTCCAAAGGATTGAGCTCCCAGGAGAGCAGCCCTGCCTGCTCTGCCCCTTGGGCAAAGCTTTCCCGGATGCCCGGGTAGTATCCTGTAGCATTGCCTGCATCATCTACCAACTGCCCATAGTTATACAAGGGGTTTGCCCCATTGAAGCGAAGGCTGGATGGTCCCTGGTTGGAGCCTTCAGAACGGTTCAGGATAAAATTCAGGCCCATTCCCAGCTGAAGTTTTCCATCCAGCATGGATAGGTTCTGGTTGCTCATCAGGGTAGTTCTCTCCCTGC
>NZ_LMXN01000040.1 GCF_001442615.1 Algoriphagus resistens
TTTAACCCAACTTGGCCCATGGTCAAGAGAAACAGCTAATTTTCTGGCCAAAAAGTGGCTATATAGTGCTTAGAGGCGGTTTTTAGGTCTGATTTTCAGTTGTAGTGATGTACGGTTGTTGTTTGTTTCAGATCTCCTTACTATCTTTGCTGTATGTTCATCAGGGAAGTCAAAAAGCAGCGCAGCAAAGACAGTAAAACATTTTACCAGTACAACCTCGTCCAGGCCTCCAGGATTGACGGGAAAGTCAAACAGAAGGTCATTCTGTACCTGGGATCTGATCCCCTGTTGGAAGATAAAGGGAACCAGAAAACAGTTTTGGAGATCCTTAAGTCGAAGATCTTTGGACAGCCCGATATCTTTCCTGACAACGTCCCTGCACCTTTGCTCCTTTTGGCAGCTTCTTTTTATGAAAAATACCTGATCAAGTACGGTGAACCTGAGCCGGGACAGGTTTCCATCCCCCCTGCACCTGAAAGAGCCGAGATGCATAACGTGGATGTTAAAGGACTGGAGGTCAGTGATGTAAAATCCTTTGGCAGCGAACATTTATGCAAGCAGGTAGTGGAGAAGCTAAAACTTAAGGAATGCCTGCTCCAGTTAGGTTTTGAAACCAAACAGGCAGACAAGGCACTGATCGCCATTGTCGCACGTGCGGTTTTCTCCAGCTCCGAATATAAAACCGCCCAGTTGCTGGATATGAACAGTGAATTAACAGGCTGTTTTGATTACCGTTCCCCCATCACACATAAGCAGCTCTACACTGTTTCAGACCAGCTTTATAACCATAAGGATAAAATAGACAGCTTTCTTTACAACAGGGTTACAGACCTGTTTGACCTGGAAGACAAGCTGGTCATTTTTGATATCAGCAACACCTACTTTGAAACAGGCAAGAAGAACAGTAAGCTGGCTGCCTATGGAAGGAGTAAGGAAAAAAGGAATGACTGTCCTTTGGTGGTATTCACCGGAGTTATCAATGCCCAGGGCTTTATCAGGCACTCCCGCATCTATGAAGGCAACAAGCCTGATACCGCAACGCTTTCAGATATGGTTGCCGATCTGGAAAAGTATAGCGGCAAGGCCCGCAAAACCATTGTCATGGACGCCGGGATAGCCACCGAGGATAACCTGGAGCTGATCAGGGAGAAAGGCTATGAGTATGTTTGCGTATCCCGCAAAAGACTCAAAGATCCTCAGGTGGCCGCAAAGGTCAGCGAATTTACCGACAGGGACAAAAACAAAGTGGAACTGGCGGTTTTCCATCCGGAAGGAAGTCCGGATACCTGGATGTATGTTCAGAGCGATGCCAAGAGAAAAAAAGAAGCCTCCATGGCCGGCAAGCTGGCAAAACGTTTTGAAGAAGAGCTGGAAAGTATCAGAGCAGCCATTTCCAAAAAAGGCGGCACCAAAAAGATTGAAAAGGTATGGGAACGTATCGGCAGGGTAAAGCAAAAGTACAGCCGGGTATCGGGAAGATACCTGATCGGGGTGGAACAGAAAGAAAAGATGGCCAGTGATATAAAATGGGAAGTAAAACCTGATCCGGTAAAAGATGAGAAAGAGAAAGGAGTGTATTTTATCCGTACCAGTTATACTGATCCCAAAGAAAAAGAACTTTGGCAGATCTACAACACCATCAGGGAAGTGGAATCCACTTTCAGATGCCTGAAATCCGACTTAGGTATCAGACCGGTGTTTCATCAAAAAGACGGGCGGATAGAATCACATATCTACCTGACGATACTGGCCTACCAATTAGTGAACACTATCAGACATATGTTAAAGGAAAAAGGGATCAACCATGACTGGAAAAACATCCTGCGTATCATGTCCACCCATACCATCCAGACGATAGAGTTGCCAACAGACAAAAAAACCATACACCTGAGAAAACCTTCAAAGCCTATCAAAGAAGTCCAGGAAATCTACTCGGCTACAGGGTGCGAAGAAACTCAAAAAGCCATAAAAAAATATGTAGTGTACCACTGATTTTTTAAATCACTGATAATAAGGTGATTATTTTACCAGTCGGCCAAGTTGGGTTAAGAC
>NZ_LMXN01000041.1 GCF_001442615.1 Algoriphagus resistens
GTAAGGATTCCTTAAACTGTCCCCTCAGAAATCTCTGAGGGGGCTCTTGAGATATGTTTTTAATTAAGGCACTACTTAATATCCGAGTTAAGGTAGTTTAAGAACTGATTTAACTGGACGTAGTATTTTTGCAGTACAGGTGATTTTCAGAGGAAATGCTAAGTAAACATGGGTTATAGATATAGCCGTTAGAATCCGGATTTACGGTTTATAATCCATGGTCGTGGTGGACATTGAACCGTGTTCTAATACCCACCTGCCTTGAGTGATGTAAGTCATATAAAACGAACCGAAATAGATAATGATTGAATTTAAAGAAAATCATAATTTCTATGTCATAACAGGAGGACCAGGAGTAGGAAAAACAACGTTGCTGGAGAAGTTAAAAAGCAGACATTATAAAATAGTTCCTGAAATTGCTCGAGAATTAATAAAGGAACAACAAGAAAGTAATGGAAATGCTTTACCTTGGAAAGACAAGGAGTTATACAAAAAAATAATGTTTAACCGCTCAATAAATTGTTATGAGCAGGCTGAAAAAACCTTTAGTGGGGAACCTTCCATTTTTTTTGACCGTGGATTTTTGGACGCAATCTGTTATGCAAAACTAGTTCAATCGGAAATAAACCAACGGATGAATTCATATGCTGAAAATTGGAGATACAATAAAAATATATTTATGCTTCCTCCTTGGCAGGAAATTTATGAAACCGATAATGAAAGGAAACAGGATTGGACAGAAGCCGTTTTCACGTTTGAAAAAATGTGTGAAACGTATAAGAGTTACGGATATGATATTGTCGAAATACCTAAAGTATCTGTAAGCGAAAGAGCGGATTTTGTATTGAGATTTATAGAAGAAAACAAAACTGAAACTAAAAATAAGAATTCATAATCTTTTATATGATGCTCGTTATCAATTAATTATGAATCCAACTATCTTTAGAAAATGAGGAGTAAGCTTAATGGACACGGCTTCAGATGCCCGCCATTCCCAAGCTGAATCCCGATTGTGGTAGCCAATGAATTACAAAGAATACATACCTAGTGTAGAATTATCTAATTTCATCGATAAATTTTGGATTGCATCTGAAATTGAAAATGGTTTCTCTCAACGTATTTTACCAGAAGCATGTACGAATTTCGTCTTTCTCCTAAATGAAAACGAAGGAACTTCGAACGTTCTGGGAGTGAACACTAAATTTAGTCAATTCAAACCTTCAAGGAATGACTATTATGTTGGGGTTAGTTTTCAGCCTGGTATTTTAGGTATACTTACCAAAGAAGATTTTTCGCAATTTCAGGATTCACATATTCCCATTGCTGAATTATTTCCTGAATTTAACAACGTTTACATTGAGCAGTTAAATGAACAAAATTCAGATTTCAAAAGAGTAGACTTTGTGAAAAGCAGTCTTCAAAAGATGTTATTGCCGAAAATTACTGAAACCAGGCTTTTATCTACTAGCGTAGCAAATTTCATTAAAGCAGATCATGTCAATGCTGTTGAAAATATTGCCAAACAGCACCATATCTCCATCAGGCAGTTACAAAGAAAATTCAAAAGTGAGGTAGGGACTTCAATGAAAGTTTTTTCGAGAATTATCAGATTTAACAAGGCCGTTGAACGGATCAAAAAAAGTAAAAATGAAAGTCTTCTTTCTATTAGTTTGGATTTAGGATTTTATGACCATTCCCATCTGACAAATGAAATCAAGCATTTTTCCGGAGTTCATCCTTCACAGTTAAGATAAAGTCGTTTTTTTCCAAAGTTTTAGTCTTCTGCAGGTTTTAGATTTGTAGAAAAACAATGAAAGCCAAGAAACTAATCGTATTCTTATGCGCAATTTTTATAGCAAGCTGCAGTTTTAAAAAGGAAATTATGACAGATAAACTCAAAATGTTACATGTCAATTTAATGGTTGGCAATGTTCAAAATACCTTGGATTATTATGAATCCATAGGTTTTTCCACGTTGAAAAAAGG
>NZ_LMXN01000042.1 GCF_001442615.1 Algoriphagus resistens
ATCCATGATAGGGATGTCAATGCGGCAAAGGTATTATGTTTGAAAAGAAGCATAAGCTAAAATTCATAAATTAAGGAAGGATTCTCAAGTCTAACCTCAAATGAACATAGCTTATGCAACGGACTAAAATTAACCAGAAATCCTTTGAAGGACAATCAATATACGTAGGGATCGATTTCCACCTCAAGAACTGGATGGTGACCATATTAGGGGAGGATTACGAACACAAAACCATGAGCAGGGAGCCAGATCCGGAGCAACTTGTTCACTATCTGGAGAGAAATTTTCCGGGAGCCCAGTATAAAGCGGTTTACGAAGCCGGGTTCAGCGGCTTTCAATCCTGTAGAAGACTGGCCGAACTCGGTGTTGACTGTAAAGTAATCCATGCTGCCGACGTTCCTACCAGTCAAAAGGACCGACAGCGGAAAACTGACAAAGCAGACAGCAGGAAGCTTGCCAGGATGCTTAAGTCGGGTGAATTCAACGGTGTCCATATTCCTGATGAGGAGCTGGAAGCAGACAGGGCACTTATCCGGCAGCGTCACCGGACAATGAAAGATCTGTGCCGCCTGAAACAGAGAATAAAGTCCCTGCTCTACGAGTTCGGGATACAGACTCCTGGAAGGTTCACTCCAGGCCACCGCTGGTCTAAGGTATATATGAACTGGCTCAGGGAGCTTCCCGGGGCAAGACAGGAAATCAGGTTGCTTGTTGCTAATTATATAGCAACAGTAAGTTTGCTCAAACAGCAACTTCTATTGATCACCGGGCAGATAAGAGCTCTTCCAAAAAAAGAGCGATACGCAGAAAATTATGCTGTTTTGATTTCCATCCCCGGGCTTGGAATGCTGGGGGCAATGAGCCTGCTGACCCAATTGGGGGACCTAGACAGGTTCAGAAGCCTTGATGAGCTTTGTAGTTATGTAGGTCTTGTCCCCAATATGCATTGCTCCGGAAACAAAATGGTGGTCGGTGAAATGACCCGCAGAGGCAGGAAAGAGCTCAAGATCATGCTCATTGAAGCGGCCTGGGTAATTGTCCGTAAGGATCCTGCAATGATGCTCAGGTTCCAGGAACTATGCAAACGGATGAACAAGAATAACGCCATCATAAGAATTGCCAAAAACATGCTCAGCAGGATAAGATACCTGTTAAGAAACAAGATTGAATATGAACTTGGAGTGGTAAAATAAGCCGGTGAAAAAAAGAAAAGACCGTTGGTTAACCTTGAAAATCTGGATGGGGAACAAACGCTGTAGATGAACTGTAGCACCCGTTGGGAGGACTATTTGGCAAAGATTGCGGCCCCTTCCTCTTTAAAATGAAAATACATTGCGGCCTGCTCAAGGACCGTTGATAGGAGATTGATTAAAGAGGATTAACAATAACGGCTGATCTTAAAAAAGGAAGATATCAGAAGATTATCTTCTACATAAATTCAAATATAGTCCTGTCCGCGGGGCTGTAAAGGCAATACTAAACTTCGCTTCGCTCCGGCCTTGACAACTC
>NZ_LMXN01000043.1 GCF_001442615.1 Algoriphagus resistens
GGAGAATCTTTTCACAAAAATACTCAATCTGGAAGACGGATGGATAGTCGAATCGGTTGATACAGATTTTTCTAAAGAGGAGATATATATCCAAGTTGCCTGTTTGTTAAAAGAGCTGGAGGATGAGCAAAGTGGTGAGATTTGCAAAGTTTACGATCACGCGCCAGCACGCAGCTGGAGGCATCTGGATACCATGCAATACAAGACCTATATTAGGTGTCGGCTTCCCCGGATTATTACTTCTAGCGGTAAAGTTAAGACTGTCCAACCCAACTGGGCATCGGGCTATGAGCGGCATACCTTCTTGTTTGAGCACGCAGTCATTGATCTTCTCAAAGCCAGTAAAAACCAGACCAAAACTGCCCAGCTCATGCGGTGTGGGTTCAATATTGTGAACCGGATTATGCATTTAAGTACTGAACGGGGCATGGCCAGAAGGAATTACTCAGAGGTCATTTTCGAGCATGTGAGTATCGATGAGAAATCCTTTAAGAAAGGCCATCATTATATTACTGTCCTTAGCCACCCTTCGTCCGGTTGTGTACTGGATGTAGAAGAAGACCGGACCAAGGAATCGTGTAAAAAGCTGTTTAATAAATCATTGACCGCTGAACAGCTTGAAAAGGTCGGTGCCATCAGCATGGATATGTGGAAGGCGTATATCACTACAGCCCAGGAGATTTTACCTAATGCATCCATTGTCCATGACCGTTTTCATTTGGTGAACTATCTCAATGAGGCCATCGATAAAGTACGCAGGAGAGAAGTGAAGCACCACCAGGAATTGAAAAACACACGCTACACGATGCTTAAAAACCCGGAGAACCTGACCGAAAAGCAGCGTATCCATTTTGAGTCCATATCCGCTGCCAACTATGAGGTAAGCAAAGCATGGCAGGTACGGGAAAATTTCAAGGAGTTGTTCAGTTCAGGCAAACTGTTCGCATGGCAATTGTTTAACCGATGGGCAGTTGATGCAACCAAAAGAAAAATCAAAGAAATAGACAAAGTTGTGACCATGTTTAACAACCATATCTCAGGGGTGGTCAATGCATTGATAAATAACCTCTCCAATGCAATGGCTGAGCGATTAAACGGGAAAATCCAAGAGCTTAAAACGGTAGGGAGAGGTTATCGAACATTCATAAACTTTAGAAGCGCAATACTATTCTTTCATGGTGGTTTAGATCTATATCCCCACTAACTTAAGGGTAGAAC
>NZ_LMXN01000005.1 GCF_001442615.1 Algoriphagus resistens
TCCCCGAAGCCCAACCCATCGGCTCCGGCCGTGGGTGGGTAATTCACAGTCGTTCCAATCATTTTTATTTATCCAAGAAGCCACCTGTGTAGAATCTGGGGCAATCAAGGTGCGGTTTCTTCTGGATTCATCATAGAGACTTGCCCAATAGTCTTCACCCCAATCTGCCTGATATCCCTGCATTTCGTAATCCGGATCTGATAGTCTTTTACTATGAAACTGAATCCCTGAATTAATGAAACCCTCGTTGCCGGTGAGCTTAATTTTTGCGGTAAGTATAAAGTTATCATAGCTTCTGTCGGTTACTAAAAATTCATTTGTTGGGACCGTTTCAGTCAAGGACCCTCCCACAATCATTCCATCTTCAACACGCCAGGTGTTCATGGTGTCTCCCTGCCATCCTGAAAAACTTTTCCCATCAAACAGAGAAGTGGGAGTATCCACTGATGCTTCACTACATGCAAAAAGGATGAACAGAATGAGCGAAAGTGGTAATAAACTTGATCCCATGGGTAAAGTGGTTGAAGGTGAAAATTAGCTGGCGGACCATACAATTTACAAGATTCATTTCGCAGTCCAGGATTTTTATTGGGGTTTTATATGAAAAATTTTGAAATGTAGAGTGGCAAATAAAATCGCTTTTTTCAAGGCTCTTGGTATTAAAAAGGAGGATTTTAATAAAAAGCGAGGGTTTGGTAGGAGAAGTGTCCTGGCTCAGATTCTCAATCAATTTTTGATTGATCTCAAAAAACTTTGGGGTTAGCTAAATCCGGAGGTGCAGAGGACTTCGTAATTGAGTCCATAGTACCTGATTTATCAAAAAGGGACTAAAGATAAGTCTCATAAAAACCATAACCGGATTATTAACCTAAACAATCAGAAAAATGAAAAATGAACTATTCAAGCCTCAGGGACTGGTCAAAAATGCAAACCGCAGACAGTTCCTTAAAGCAGGCTCACTTTCGGTAGCTGCTGCCGGATTAATCATGGTAGGCTGTAAAGATGTGGAAGATAGGGATCCAATTCCTCCGATGGAAGGGGTAATGCTTGGCTCAGGTGATATTGGGATTTTGAATTATGCGTATGCTTTAGAACAGTTGGAAGCAGCATTTTATGCCGCTGTGATGCAAGGAAGTTATTTTGCCAATGCAAGTGCGGAGGAAAAAACCATTATGGGGGATTTAGAGAAGCATGAAAGAGCCCACAGAGAGTTTTTCAAAGCAGCACTAGGTGACGCGGCAATCGCTGACCTGGAGGTTGATTTTAGTGCCATAGATTTCAGCAACAGAACATCTGTCCTGGGAGCTGCAAAGACTTTTGAAGACTTGGGGGTTGCTGCCTACAATGGAGCAGGACAATACATAGAGAATGTCGATTACCTGTTGATCGCAGGTAAAATTGTTTCAGTAGAAGCCAGACATGCTGCTGCGATCAGAGATTTGATTAACCCAGGCTCTGCCGATTTTGCAGGAGATGATCTGATCGATGCAAATGGCCTTGAGCGCACCCTGAATTTTACTGAAGTATTGACCGCAGCCAGCTCATTTGTCACCACACCGATTGACTTCAGTCAGTTGCCATCCTAATCCACCACTTTAAACAACACAGATATGAACTTATTAAATTTGCTTGATAAAATGTGCCCGGATACCAATAGTCCGGAAGAGAAAGAAATGTTTTTCTCCAGAAGAGAGGCTTTCCGCCAGTTTGGAGACATGAGTAAGAAAGTAGCGATGGCTGCCGTTCCACTTGGGATTCTGTCGGCTTTGCCGAAAGTGGCAAAGGCGGATACCGCAAGTTTGATCGGTGTATTGAATTACGCCTTAACCCTGGAGCATTTGGAGTACAGGTATTACCAGATGGGTATTGAGTCAGGAGTAATTGACGGAGCTGATTTGGCGATTTTCACCAAAATCAGAGATCATGAATTGGCTCATGTGAATTTCTTGGACGAGGTGATTTCCAACGTGCTTATGGGATCGCCGGTCCCGGAACCGGAATTTGACTTTACTGCTGGTGGCAACTTTATGCCATTCGATGATTATCCTACGTTTTTGGCGCTATCCCAGGCGTTTGAAGATACGGGGGTAAGAGCATATAAAGGGCAGGCTGGAAATGTAATGGAAAATGATGTGGTGTTGACAGCTGCACTTTCTATTCACTCGGTAGAAGCCAGACATGCTTCAATGGTTAGAAGATTAAGGACCAGAAAAGGTCAGGATGACGTAAAAGGTTGGATTACCAATGACTCCAGAGGATCCCTTCCAGAACCTACGCAGGCTATCTATGCTGGAGAAGAAAATGTGACACACGGGGGTGTAAATGTAGTTAATCTCACCGGTATAGATGCGGGGGCAGTATCCGAGGGATGGGATGAGCCACTTAGCAAAGAAGCTGTGCTGGGAATTGCCTCACTTTTCCTGGCTTAACAAAAATACATTAGTTGGGGTTGAGTGGTTTGATGTCACTTCCGCTTGGGAGTGGCATCTTTTTTTTACCACTGCGGTCGCAGAGTTGTCCGAAGACAGTGCAGGTCATTGGATAGCTCGTTGTCCTGCTTCTCCAGAAACTGGACTTTTGTAAAGAATGTAAGCTGGTAATTTTAGATCTCAATTTTATATAAGCTGCAGGGTTGTAATTCAGGATAATCTATGAGGTCAGGATGCTCAAAATCATATTCATGTTCCATTCCTATTTTTTGCATCACGCGGATGGAAGCCATGTTTTTCGTTGAGGCGAGGGAATAGACTTTTTTTATTCCTAATTTTTTCGCGTGAACAAGACATCTTCCAGCTCCTTCACTTGCGTAGCCTTGATTCCAATACTCTTTCCTGATCCGCCAGCCAATATCGACGCAAGGCGTGAAGTCGGCTTGGAAAGTTTTTGTGCCAAGTCCAATCATACCTAAGAATTGCCTGTTTTCCAGTAGTTCAACAGCGAAATAACAATGATTCCGTTCAGCATAGAGTCGGGCCATTCTATCCATTAAAGCCTGCGATTCTTTCTCGGACAAAGGATGCTGAAAGAAAGTCATCGTCTCTTTATCAGCGTTCATTTCGCTAAAAGCGGGTAAATCTGAAGGGAGCCAGGTGCGGAAACCAAGTCGTTGGCTTTGGAAGAGGTAAGGTGAATCCATGGCTGAATTTAAGGGTTTGTAGAAAATCTTACGTGAAAAGTTTGATTTTCAATTTTAGTTTGTAGTTTAGTGTCATAATACACTATGACACTATGTCTATTTCAATTGAAGATTTGAATTTTTCCTATCCAAAATTTGATCCCTTATTTAAGCGATTGCACTGGTCAGTCCCGCAAGGATCAGTGGTAGGGCTTCTTGGCAAAAACGGATCAGGAAAATCCACCCTGTTACATTTGCTTACAGGATTACTTTTTCCTAAAAACGGGTCCATCAAGGTTGATTCCTGGTGCCCTAAAGACAGGAAGCCGGTATTTCTTGAAGACGTTTTTCTGCTTACTGATGATATGGCCTATTCTGGGTCAATGCGTATTGCCACTTATGAGAAGGTGATGGGTGCCTTTTATCCAAAGTTTAATTCATCAAGGTTTTATCAAATACTCGGGGATTTTGATTTGAAAAGAAAAACCAAGATGAATAAGCTCTCACTGGGAGAGCGGAAAAAAGTGTTTTTGTCTTTTGCGCTAAGTACGAACTGCCGATTCCTGTTTTTCGACGAGCCTACCAATGGATTGGATATCCCTTCCAAAAGTGCCTTCAGAAAAATAGTGACAGGCAATCTTCATGAAGACCAAACCCTGGTTATCTCCACCCATCTGGTGGCAGATGTGGAGAAATTGATTGATCGGGTGGCGATTTTGAACAATGGGGGGATACAATTGGATGCTGATTTATTGGACTTGTCGGATCATTTGCAATTCAGTTTAGCCATAAATGCTCCACAGGATGCGCTGTATGTGGAGAAATCCGGAACCGGATATCGGTTCATCAGGGCAAGGGCATCGAACGAAGTACAGACGCAAGTACATCTGGAACTACTGTTCAATGCCGTGATTGGCAATAATTTGGACGAAAGTTCAATTTTTCAAACTAAAAATCCAGAAATGCTATGAGAAATAATTCAATAGATTTTCATCGTTTTCAAAACCTGTTGCGAATTGAGTGGGCATTTCAGAAGAGGTTTTATCTGATGGGCTCAAGTGGGATTTTCTTAATAACCTTTGGAGTTTTTTTAACAATTTGGTTTAATCAATATTCAGGATTTATATGGCGTTCAGTGGACTATAATTCTATCTTTTTTGGAGGGTTTATTTTTCTATCGGTTTTCGGGGTCAGTCAGAGTTTTGTGGATTTGAGGGAGAAGAAGATGGCTATCCGTTATCTTGCCTTGCCTGCCAGCCCTATGGAAAAGTACCTCCTGCAGGTCTTTCTTCGCTTATTCTTACCCCTAATTCTTTATCCCGTTGTTTTTTGGCTTGGGGCAAATTTGTCAGTAGATGTATATTATTTTATTCAACATTCGCTTCTGGAAAAAACAGAACTTCCAGAAATAGAAAAGGTGGAGGTTTTGCATTTGTATTGGATTCCAACGACAAACATGAACATGGTATACTGGGCCGTTTTTGGATTAACCTTTTCAATTCCTACACTTATGTTTATGGGTGGGATAGTATTTGGTAAATGGAATTTTATTATGATGCCAGTTGCTGTCGTAATAATACTTGCTTTGTTTTTAGGAAGCTTTTTTGGGTTGAGTTGGTTTGTAAATGCCAGCCCGTTTGGCGCAGGTGGTAATTATTCTATCCGAATTGATAATCCGGAGGTAATGGATGGTGTACCCTTATTGATATTTATTTCATCGATTTTGGTTTGGCCAG
The DNA here is from genome assembly GCF_001442615.1 of Algoriphagus resistens. Taxonomy (GTDB): domain Bacteria; phylum Bacteroidota; class Bacteroidia; order Cytophagales; family Cyclobacteriaceae; genus Algoriphagus; species Algoriphagus resistens. Next base: position 4,852 of record NZ_LMXN01000005.1, read on the forward strand.
CCTTGTTTCTGACATTACTGCTGCCCTATCTCAAACTCAAAGAACGAGAGGTTTAAGATGGATTTTAACGATACTAAAAACATTTTCCTTCAGATCCGGGATTGGGTGGCTGACCAGATTCTTCAGGGAAAAATCATTGCTGGAGAGAAGATCCCCTCGGTAAGAGAACTGGCTGTAGATATGGAGGTAAACCGCAATACCGTTATGCGTAGTTATGCGCTGATGGAAGAGGAGGGAATCATAGAGAACAAGCGGGGAATCGGTTTTTTCGTCGCTGCTGACGCAAAAGTTAATCTACTCAAGATGCAAAAGCGGAGTTTTTTGAAAGACGAGCTTCCTGCTATTCTACATAAGGTAGAAGTACTCAAACTCAATTCCGAGGATTTGCAAATCCTTATCCAAACCATTCAATCCAACGACCATGAAAACCAGTAATAAAATCATCATTTCCTTTTTGACGTTTGCCTGGCTTAGCCTCATGGCTTCGCTGTTGATTTCCCATCAATTTGCCGATTATGATAAAATTCCTGGAATGAGGAGAGTTGTCAAGAAAATGAATCCTCTGGAGGATTTTACTGTAGTAAAAATTGAAGATGCTGTTGTTTTGAAAATTGTCCCTGGAGATAGTAATCAGTTAAGTTACGACGAACTCTTCGGTGCAGATATAGATTCATCGGAAGCTGAGCCTACCCAGAACTTTAGTGTGAGAGACGACACACTTTTCATTGCAAGTCTGAGCCGGGGAAATTATGAGGGATATGTTTTGTGCGTAAATAATATGAAGCATCTGATTGTGGATAATGCCGCCGAAATTGATTTGGCAGGCTTTAATCAAGATTCTCTTCTAATCACCTCCGAATACAATAATGTGACAATTTCGAAAAATTCTGGATTCTCTTATCTGTATTTGAAATCAGGACAAAAATTCGATCTAACCTTTAAAGCCGTGAAAGAATTTGGAATGGCTCTCTCGGAGACTAATTGTAATGTTTTTGGTGATATCGAGGAGATTTCGGGAACAGTTGGCAATTATGCGAGACTAGGTATTCCTAGGGAAACAGGCAAGGTGAATGTTGATACCTCGATCAATGGGAAAATGCATTTCGTATTTAAATAGGCCCTGAATTTTAATTTTCAATCAATTGATTGGCTTAGCCGCTATAACTTTTAAATAACCAACCATGAAAAAGATTTTTGTACTACTGTTTCTATTGTCATCACTGAATTGTTTTGCCCAGCAAGTAGAGAAATTTAACCTAGGGTTTGAACACCAAAAAGAGGGAAATACACTTTCAGATGACTGGGGTAAATGGGGTGATTACAAATTGAGTATTGATTCTTTGGCATTTTCTGGGATAAAGTCGGGAAAAATAGCATCAACTGGTGTTGAAAACGCCTTCGGTTGTATCGCTTACAGAATTCCGGCCCATTATTCAGGTGATGTCATTAAGCTTGAGGGTTATATGAAGATCAACAATGTTGAAAATGGATTTGCGGGATTGATGCTAAGAATCGATGGGAACGGGAATACGCTTGCATTGGACAATATGCAAAACCAACAGGTGATAGGAACCAAAGATTGGCAGAAGTACAGTGTTACCCTCGCTTACCCGGAAGATGCGGAGTACATATATGTTGCAGGAATACTAGTTGGGAAAGGAGAAGCTTGGTTTGATGATTTTCAGGTAACTGTTGATGGCAATGATATACAAACAATAGAATTACCTAGGGCTATAACAGACCATGGGTTTGACAATGGTTCTCTTATTGAATTTGGAAAATTGACTCTCGATCAGATCGAAAATTTGGAGTTGCTGGGAAGAGTCTGGGGATTTTTGAAATATCATCATCCTGAAATAGCAAAGGGAAATTATAACTGGGATTATGAATTGTTTAGATTTTTACCAAAATATTTGGACGCTACTGATGCGAATGAGAAAACGCGGCTCTTAATAGACTGGATCGGTACTCTCGGTACCCTAGAAGAATGTACAACATGTGAGACTTCTGCCAAGAATAAATTCATATTAACCGATTTTGAATGGGTTGAGGAGCAGCCGGAAAAGCTGAGAAATACACTGCTAGCTGTCTATTCCAGTCGCCCGCAGAACGGAAACTTCTTCGTGAAAATCAATTCCAATAATGGGAGACCTGATTTCAAGAATGAAAATATGTATTCAACTATGGCTTATCCAGATCAGGGGTTTAGGCTTCTGTCACTTTTCAGGTATTGGAATATGATCAATTACTTCTTTCCCTATAAGTATCAAATGGATAGGGAATGGAAGCTTGCACTAAAAGAATTTATACCAGGTTTTCTAAATGCTGGAAATGAACTGGAGTATGAATTGGCTGTACTTGAAATAATCGAATATATCCAGGATTCACATGCCTATCTGGGGGGAGCAGCGGATAAAATTTATCAGTGGAAGGGAGAGAGATTCCCACCTGTTAACGTTGATTTTGTGGAAAACAAATTAGTAGTGACAGGATTCCATAATGATGAATTTAAAGAGAGAACGGGGCTTCAATTGGGTGATATTATCACTGAAGTGAATGGGGAAAGAATTGAGCAGCTTATAGAAAGTAAATCTAAATATTATCCCGCATCAAACCTTCCAGTTAAGTATAAAAGCATGTCTATGGATCTTTTACGCTCAAATTCCAGTGAAATTTCGATTACATATTTAACAAAAGACCTTAAAGAGCATATGGAGACAATTCAATTGTATGCTTACGAAGACCTGGATATGCATTCAGATGATAATCTGGAAACGTTCAAGATGCTAGAGGATTCTATTGGGTATTTTACTGTTGAGACTATTAAAGAGGAGCATGTTTCCAAGTTTAAGGATTATTTAAATGAAACTAGAGGTCTTATAATTGATCTGCGTAAATACCCAGCCCTCAATGTAGCCCACAAGTTAGGAGCGTACTTTGTTTCTTCCCCAACCCCTTTCGTGAAGTTTAGTATTGGAATGGTGGAGAACCCAGGAGAGTTTTACTTGACAGATGAAATATTCCTCCAAAGCGAGACTGACCCATATAAAGGAAAAGTGGTTGTGTTGGTAAATGAAATAACAATCAGCCGGGGTGAATTTTTGGCAATGGCACTGCGGGCAGGGGACAACACCACAATAATCGGGAGTACGACAGCCGGAGCAGACGGAGAAGTTTCAACTATTTTACTTCCTGGTGGACTCCAGACAAGAATTTCGGGAATTGGAGTGTATTATCCGGATGGAGGCGAAACCCAGCGGATTGGAATTGTCCCTGACATGGTGGTCAAACCGACTGTTGAAGGCATCCGAGAGAACAGAGACGAGCTTATGGAAAAGGCAATTGAAGTGCTATTGAAAGATTAATATTATCTTGGCATGCTTGTCGGGAAATTCACTTATGACAGGGGGTTCTAATTTATGGAATCCTCAATTCTTTTCCTCGCAAACCTTTTCTTCCTTATCAATTTCATGGTCCTGCTAAACGGTCGATTTGAAGGGTATTGTCTATGCGAAGTGATATTGTTGAAAATCAAAGCAACCAGCAGCAAGATCAAAGATCCAGTCAGTACAGGTGAGAGCACATACATATAGCCCAATGCTTTCACTTTTTCAGATCCGATCACGGCGATCAAAGCTGTAGCGCCACCTGGAGGGTGGAGGGTAAGGGTCATCTGCATCAGGACGATAGAAAAGGCTACGGCCAGTGGAGCGGCAAGCCATAATGTCCCAGGAAACAGGAGGTTTACCGTTACACCCACTATTGCGGAAACGACGTGCCCGCCGACAAGATTTCTCGGCTGTGCCAAGGGGCTGCCTATCAGGCCATACACGAGCACACTAGATGCACCGAAGGAGCCGATCAGGAACAGGTTTTCATAGCCATTCAGAGAGTTGCTGTGAAAATAGGTGATCAGTCCAATTCCCACAAAGGCACCCAAGAAAGACCAGAAATGTTCCTTTGCATCTATGAGCGTTTCCTTGTAAAAGACGTAGCGGGAAACACGGATTCCCCGCTGAAAATGTTTCTTCATCTTGATGAAAACTCTAAACTGGTTTTTTGACTAAAACTGAAAAAACCACATCAATTATCCGAAATGATTCAGTTTTGATGTGGTTTTGGCCAAAAATACAGGAAAAATTTCCGGTTTTAGCTATTAATCCGAGGAAATAAAGAGAATTGTTGAAATGATGGTTGTGGGATTTTCACATTCTTTATAAAGGGATTTAGTTAAGTTGAGAATCTAAGAAAGAGATCTGTTAATCTTGTAATTCTACGATTAACTCTATTTCAACTGCCATATTGTTTGGTAAAGCGGCAACACCCACAGCAGATCGGGCATGTTTTCCTTTTTCTCCAAAAATTTCCACCATCAGATCAGAAAAGCCATTGATCACGGCTGGCTGTTTGGTGAAGTCAGGAGCGGAATTGACCATTCCCAACACCTTTACAAACTGCTTGATTCTGCTTAGGTCCCCGGTGGCGGCTTTCAATACAGCAATAATCTCTAAACCCGTTTCCCTGGCTGCCTGATATCCTTCTTCTGCTGATAATTCGGCGCCGACTTTGCCAAAAACATCGGGGCCAGTTCCGGATAAATATAGCATATTATCGACTTGTTTCCATTTTACGTAATTGGCGATGGGAGTTCCAACTTCAGGAAGCTCTAAACCAAGCTTTTTGAGTTGTTCTTCAGGAGATTGGGCAATTGCCAAAGAAGAATAAAACATTAGGAAAAACAAGAGAATGACTTTGGTGCGATACATAGCTTAGGTTTTGTGGTTTCGTATTTCTAAGCTAAGTGATTCTTTTTACTTTTGGTTTTCATACTCTAAAAAGTTGTTCTGATGGACAAGATAGAAATAGTGCCTTTTTCTGCTGATCTAAGCCCTTTCTTCAAATCTATAAACCAAGTTTGGGTTGAGGATCTTTTTTCAATTGAGGCATTTGATCAGGCTCAGTTCGACAATCCTGAAGATACTATCCTTAAGCCCGGTGGCACTATAATTTATGCAAAACTGGGTGAAGAGATTGTTGGAACTGTAGGCTTACACAAAGTCTCTGAGGATATCTATGAACTGATCAAAATGGGGGTGACTGCCAGTGCTCAAGGCAAAGGAGTAGGGATATTATTAGCAAAGACGATTTTGGAGAACGCCAAGGAAATGGGAGCCAAAAAAGTTGTGCTTTACACGCATTCCAAGCTTACTCCTGCCTTAAGGATCTATCAAAAGTTAGGATTTAAACCCGCAGAACCCGAAGAGGGGAAGTATTGCAGATGCGATATAAAAATGGAACTGGATCTATAAATCTCAAATCCCAAATTCCGGTTTACCAGAATCGGAAAGCTTTTTCATTCACTCTGTTTCGGAGGAAGAAGTTGTCCCAAATGTCCGGGGAAAGGTAAATTTCCACTCCCAGGTTCACTGTCATGTAGCCATCATATCGGTGCGTTAAACCTGAACCACGACGGATTCTTCCGCCATTCTTTAGGATTTTATCTACATCTGGGAAGCCATTGTCATTAAGGAAATCAGGGTTACGAACAGCTAACCTCAGGCGGTCTGGGTTATTTCCTGTAACATAATCATCTACCAGATCCAAGTAGAATTCACTGATATTGTAGGCGGAGATATCATCCATGTAATCGGTAAGTGTGAACCTGTAATTTCCTTCCAAGAAGAGGTCCATGTAAACATTGATTTTGTATTTCAGACCCAATCCCATCGGGAATGTGATGATATAACGCTCATAAGGATTGTTTTCCAGTTGAAGGGGTCTAAGATCTACCCATTCGCCGTCCAGTTGAGTCTCTGGATTGTTTGTAGACATCCCTATTCCAGCAAAAATGTACGGATTCCACAAGGATCGATGGATGTTGGGAAGCTTTACGGGAAACCAATAATATTCTACCATGGCTGTAGTCTCCCAGTTCTGCGCTCTAAAATCAAGATTTCTAGCTACTCTATGGGCGCGGGGATCTGACGGGGGATCCTGCCCGGACATTTTGATGTAAGAGAAATCAAGCCGGGCTCTTAAGTTCGTACCAAATGTATAGTGCGCTGCAATGTTGGCATTCCAGTCCGGTTGCACCCCTTCGTTATACTTCCAGAAGGAATACAGTTCACCATAATATTGAGTGGCTCCGGCACTAGCAGAAAATGACCAGGGTTCTTCAAAACGAAAGCGATAAAAGCTCTGGGAATAGACCGACGAAGAGGAAAGGAAAAGAAAAATGATTAGTATCTTTTTCATAGTTGGCCTTCGCCAGATTTTTCTGAAATAGGATTTCAAAAGAAAATTAGGCTAATTTTCCAACTTTTCAAATCCGGATTTAAGATGAAGATCACGCTGAGGGAATGGGATTTCTATTCCTTGCTCACCAAATTTTCTGAAGATTGCATAATATAACTGGCTTTTTAGCACTTTTGGTCTATTTATATATTCTGAAGACCATACCCGAAGAATGAAATTGATGCTGTTGTCACCATAGCTGTCGAAAAGAACATCAGGAGCCGGAGTCTGAAGCACCCCTTTATTTTCATTTGCCGCTTCAATAAGTATATTTTTCACCTTTTCAGGGTCTTCTTTATAAGCTACTCCTACAGGGAAATTGAAGCGGATATTCCGGTCATTGTGAGACCAATTAATCACGGGACTGTCAATAAACTGACTGTTAGGGACAATGATGGTTATATTATCATTTGTGATTATAGTTGTAGAACGCGCAGAAATCCTGATTACATCGCCAGCCACATCACCTACTTCTATTCTATCGCCCACTTTTATAGGCTGCTCGAATAAAATGATTAGCCCGGAGATAAAATTGTTGGTGATATTTTGCAGACCGAAACCAATACCAACACCCAGTGCTCCGGCCAAAATCCCAAAAGCACTTAAGTCAACCCCATTGGTTTGTAAGATGGAAAATACTCCCGCTAAAATCAGGATGTATTTGACTATCATGCCGATAGAGGACCGTGTGCCCGCCTCAATCTTATACCGTGTTAAAACCTTGTGAACCAGCAATCTCCGTATCCATTCAGCAATAATGAAAAGAACTACAAAGGATATAATTAAGGTGAAAATCAATCCAACAGTAAGTCTGGAATCTCCCAGACTCACCAGACTGTGATTGAGAATTTGCTCAACCCACTCTATAAAGCCTGATGTTTTTTCCTTTGCTACCTCTTTGATTCCGTCTTGCATATGTATAAATGTGCCGATTTAGGATATTCCATTCAGAGAGAATCCGAATAGGCTTTTAATCTAATACATTTCTATTAGAACTTACAAAAGGATAGATTGTTCTTATGGACTGTGAATAGAACGACCTTGAAATTTATTGATTCATTTTGGCTAATTTTGAAGCATGAGTAAGCAAAAAGAAGAGCTGGAGCATAGACTAAAGCTTAGAAATATTAAACTCTCGGATTACGATGATATCCGGGAAATCATGGTTTCCATTTATAAAAACCAAGGAGGTGCTTGGACTAAAGAGGAGCTCAAAAACCAACTGAAAGTCTTTCCGGAAGGACAGATCGGCATCGAGGACAACGGTAAACTTGTAGCTGCTGCTATGAGTATTGTCGTGGACTATATGAAGTTTGGCGACAACCACACCTATGATCAGATTACCGGTTTTGGAAAATTCGATACCCACGATATAGATGGGGACACGCTGTATGGAACGGATGTGTTTGTCCATACTGATTATAGGGGGATGCGGCTTGGTAGACGTCTTTATGATGTTCGGAAAGAACTATGCGAAAACCTAAATCTGAGATCCATCATCGCGGGAGGGAGAATTCCTGGCTATAAAAATTATGCGGAGGAAATGACTCCGCGTAAGTACATAGACCTGGTGAAAAACAAGGAAATCTACGATCCGGTGCTGTCTTTCCAGATAGCAAATGAATTTCATGTAAGGAAAGTGATTACGAAATATTTACCTTCTGACACAGATTCCAGAGCTTATGCGACACTCCTCGAATGGATCAATATCTATTATGAAAAGGATGAGAAGCTAATCGGTAATGTAAAGTCCATCGTACGTCTGGGATTGGTCCAGTGGAAAATGCGTAGGTTCTCGAATGTAGATGATCTGATGCAGCAAGTGGAGTTTTTTATTGATACTGTCTCTGGCTACAAATCGGATTTCTGCTTACTTCCGGAGTTTTTCAATGCCCCACTTTTGGCTGAGTTCAATGACATGGATGCATCGGAGGCAATTAGGAATCTTGCAGATTATACCGATGAAATAGTGAGTCGGATGAGTGACCTGGCGGTGTCTTACAACGTGAATGTGATCGCAGGTTCCATGCCCGAATACGATGGGAAAAAACTTAGGAATGTGAGTTATCTCTGCCGTAGAGACGGGACGCAGGACAAACAATACAAGCTTCATATCACACCGGATGAGGCATCCTATTGGGGGCTACAGGGAGGAAATGGGATAAATGTATTTGATACCGATGCCGGGAGAATAGGGATTCTGATCTGTTATGATATTGAATTTCCCGAGCTCGGAAGAATTCTGGCAGAGCAGGAAATGGATATTTTGTTTGTGCCATTTTGGACAGATACCAAGAATGCTTTCCTACGCGTAAATACCTGTGCAAAGTCCCGCGCGATCGAAAATGAGTGCTATGTGGCGATAACCGGATCTGTAGGTAATCTCCCGAAAGTAGAGAATATGGATATACAGTATTCTCAGGCGGCCATTTATTCTCCTTCAGATTTCTCTTTTCCCCATGATGCTGTAGTGGCAATGGCTTCAGAGAATGAAGAAACCATCATCGTAGCAGATGTGGATTTGGATCTTTTGACCAAGCTACGAAAAGCAGGAAGTGTACGAAACCTAGAGCAGAGAAGGCTCGACCTTTATTCAATCCAATGGAAACAGAAAAAATAGTAGCTGATTACTTTGCCCATTTACCTGAGGGAATTTGGGAAAGGGCAGCAAACATAAAACTTCTCATCACTGACATAGATGGAGTAATGACGGATGGCGGTATTATCTATGATGATAATAAGCTGGAATTTAAAAAATTCAATGTAAAAGATGGCTTGATTGTCTATCACCTTCGCAAAAGCGGTCTGATGGTCGGGGCAATCACAGGAAGAGAATCCTATGTGGTGCAGAACCGCTGCGAAGAACTCAAATTTGATTTCCATTATCACGGCGTGAAAAACAAAGCTAAGAAGTTTGAAGAAATCTTGGAGACACTTGAGCTTCAGGCGGAAGAAGTCGCTTTTATTGGTGATGACTTGATCGATCTTCCTATTTTGGCGCGAGTTGGTTTGGCAGTAGTACCGCACGATGCGCTGGAATATGTGAAGCCTATAGCCCACTACGTTTCCCGCTTCAAAGGTGGAGAGGGTGTATTCCGTGAAGTGGGAGATATTCTTCTGCATGCCAACGAACAATTAGTCCCATTGATTGAAACTTTATCCCAAAAGGAAAATGCAAAAAAATAACAAACCCATGCGTATCACAGATTCCATAATACTTGGTGAAGAAAAACCAGTTTTGTTTGCTGGCCCATGTGCAGTGGAGAGTTATGATATTTGTCTGGAAATAGGAACCAAAACCAAGGAATGGGCAGAGCAGCATGGATTCTCTTATGTGTTCAAGGCCTCTTTTGACAAGGCGAATAGGACATCTTCCAGCTCATTCAGAAGCATAGGCATGGACAGGTCACTGGAGGTTTTGCAGCGTGTGGGAAATGCACTCAACGTGCCTCTTGTTACCGATATCCATGAAAGTTATCAGGTGAAGGATGTAGCAGAAGTGGTGGATGTGTTACAGATTCCTGCATTTCTCTGTCGGCAGACGGATTTACTAATAGCCGCAGGTGAAAGTGGAAAGGCTGTCAAAATCAAGCGTGGACAATTTATGGCCCCAGAAGACATGCAATATGCGGTGAGCAAGGTAAGATCTACAGGAAACGAGAATGTCTGTCTTACTGAGCGAGGTTTTTCTCTTGGCTATCACAATCTGGTAGTGGACATGCGCGGCCTTCCGATTATGCGGCAGTTTGCACCGGTAGTTTTCGATATTACGCACTCAGTACAGCAGCCGGGTGGACAAGGTGGTAGTAGTGGGGGACAGCGGGAATTCGCTCCGGTTTTGGCAAGGGCAGCGGCGGCTACCGGGATTGACGGCTTCTTTATAGAAACTCATCCTGAACCTTCCAAAGCTCTTAGCGATGGACCAAATCTGATTCCGCTCCACAAAATGGGTGAGTTTCTGGAGATGCTGAAAGATGCCTGGACGCTGGGTAGAAAATATCAGGATTTTGAAGTTGAATAACTATCTTAGCTATGAATAAACAAGTATTACTTTTAATGCTCCTGAGTCTTGCTCCGGGGCTTTTTTGTTTTGCTCAAAGTAACAACCTCTCTGATAATATTAGGCTAAGGTTAGAGCTGGATCAACCTGATGTTCCTCTAAACGTGCGAAAGAACGAACTTTTTGCCAAAGGCGAAATTCACCAGTTCTATACCAATCGTATATTTGAACCGGCATGGACTAAAAATGGTGTACTGACAGAACTTGCATACGAGCTTCGCTTTGAAATAATGCAGAGCAAGTTTGATGGGCTCAATCCCAAAGATTACCACTTAGATCTGATCAATGAATTTTTTATACAATTTGAGTCTAACAAGAAGCTGGCAAGCCCCAATGCATTGGATGATCTGGCAGACGTGGAGCTGTTGTTATCCGATGCATTTTTCCATTTGGCAGCACATCTGGAATTAGGAAAGGTGAATCCTCAGGATCTTGCAGGGAATTGGCACATCACAGCTAAAACAGCCAGAGTTTCTTACAATGAATTGCTCGAAGAAGCACTGGGAAAGCAGCAGATAAGACAATCTTTTGAGAGGCTCTATCCCACCTTGACGATTTATAAGAAAGGACGAGAGGTAATACGTAGTTTGGATGAAATCCGAAAGCAGGATACACTTAACTGGAAGGCAATTAAAATCTCCAAAACCATTAAAGTAGGCGAGACTAACGGCGGGGTTCCAAATTTGCGGGAGCGTCTGACATTTTGGAAGTACCTAACCCCTTATACTTATGCCGACGAAAAGGAATATGATTCGACCATGTTTGTGGCTGTTCAAAAATTTCAGCAAAGAAATGGAATGGAACCTGATGGAGCCTTGGGCAAAAACACCATCAATGCATTGAATCTGTCCCCCGCTGACCTCATCGATAGGGCAGCGGTTAATATGGAGCGCCTCCGCTGGCTGCCAGATACCCTACGGGGTGCAGAGATGATAGTGGTAAATATTGCCAACTATCAATTGGATTACCTCAGCAACCGTGACACGCTGTTTTCGACGCGTGTGATCGTAGGTACTAAATACCACGCCTCTCCGATTTTTTCTTCAGCGATGAGCTATATCGTGTTTAGTCCATACTGGAATTTGCCCACTTCCATCGTGCGAAATGAAATAATGCCGGCAGTTCGTAAAAATCCAGATTACCTTGTCCAGAAAAACATGGAATTGGTGACTCCCTCGGGCAAGCCTGTGGATCCCACTTCTGTTAATTGGAGCGGGAAATCCATTCCGTATATGATCCGCCAAAAGCCCGGGCCTCACAATTCGCTGGGTTTGGTGAAATTTATGTTTCCCAACGAATATAGTGTCTACATTCACGATACGCCTAGCAGAAACCTGTTTATCAGGGAAGACCGTGCGCTGAGCCATGGTTGCATCCGTATTCAGAATCCTGCAGATTTTGCCGCTTTACTTCTGAAGGATGATGCTAAGTGGACCAGGGAAAAAATCGATCAGGCAATGCGTCAAAGCAAGGAGCAGATTGTGACTTTAAACCGTAAAATCCCTGTTGTGTTACTTTACCTAACATTTTGGGCGGATACTAGGGGACTGGGTCATTTTAGGCAAGATATCTATGACAGAGATGGAGAAGTTTTAAGTGAGTTACGAAAATGAGATTGTTGTTTTTGCGATCTGTGAAACTACCTACCGGAGGCGGGGAGGCGCTCCGTGAATGATAAACGAGGAGAAAATCAGGCTATCCACCCCAAAGTGGGTAATTACAGTCTCGGTGCGTAGTTTGTTTGAATTTTATTATTCAGTTTTATTTTTCTCCTAAATCCCTGACAGTTAAGTAAAAGTATCGGGTTTATACGGTTTTCTTTGTTAAGAAATTTAAGCGTATGAACTTTGAACAAGAAAAGGCAAATACAAAAACGCCTTTCATGAGCAAAAAGATAATTGTCCCCATAGTAGCTGTGGGTGTACTGGCAGTAGTCCTGCTATTGTTTTTCACACAGCGCAGATCTGACATCACCGATGAACTGGAGAAGAGCCTAACTGGTGAGAGCACGGGTGTTTTAGCACAGTCTGATCATGTAGAGGATATCCGTACTTTTTATGCAGATAGGAATTATCTGGAAGTTTGGCTCTTCAATGGCTCTCTTTCCAATTCCGGAGATAAACTGCTAAAGCAGATTGAAAATGCCAAATACGATGGTTTGCAGCCAGCTGATTACCATTTGGAGGAAATCTATGAACTCTCTTCAAACCCTGACAAGGAAAATAAGAAATTCAGAAATCTCTCATCTCAGGATAAAGTCAGTTTGGAGCTGATGCTGAGCGATGCATTTTTGACTTTGGTACATGACTTGGTAAAAGGGAAAGTTGATCCTTCTACGTTGGATCCCAGCTGGAAATTTGAAGAGAAAGAAACAGATGTGAACTTCACTGCTTTACTAGAGGAAGTGGCAAATGGAAGCTCTGTGGAGAAAATTTTTGAGGAACTCTATCCTCATTCAGAATTATATGTACAGGGAAGGAAAGCTATCGAAGAGCTTTATCAGATTCAAAAGAATGATACGCTTTCCTGGGATTTTGAATCGGTAGACGGAGCGATCAAAGTGGGGGAAAAGCATAATGCTATACCTGCTTTACGGAAGCGATTGATCTTTTGGGATTTTTTGAAGCCTTATACTATGAAAGACCCGACTTTGTTTGATTCCACCATGTTTGCCGGCCTTCAGAACTATCAGGAAGCCAATGGGATGAATCCAGATGGTGTAATTGGGGCGTTGGTGGCTGAATCACTAAATAAATCCCCTCAAGATCTGATCGATATTGCTTCTATTAATATGGAGCGGCTTCGCTGGATGCCACAGATGGATTGGGGCCAGGAAATGGTGGTAGTGAATATTGCTAATTACCAATTGGATTACCTTGATAAGAAAGATACGGTTTTTACAGCTAAAGTAATCGTAGGTAAGGAATACAATGAATCACCGACATTCACTTCACCGATGAGTTATATTGTGTTCAGCCCGTATTGGAATATTCCTGAGTCTATAACCAATAATGAGATTATCCCATCCATTAAGAAAAACAAGGGGTACCTGGCAGAGAAAAATATGGAAGTAGTTTCTGATTCCGGTGAACCTGTGAAAATGAAAAATGTGAATTGGAATGATGCCGAGAAAGATTTCCCCTATCGGATCCGTCAAAAGCCTGGAGGAGATAATTCACTTGGGCTGGTAAAGTTTATGTTTCCCAACGAATATAATATCTATATCCATGATACCCCCGCGAGAAGCCTTTTCGAAAAGGAAAATAGGGCACTGAGTCATGGATGTATCCGAATCCAGAATCCTGATCAGTTCGCCAAAATTCTACTCGATGAAAAGGAATGGGATGATGAAAAGATCCAGGAAGCCATGCATCAGGATGAAGAAACGATAGTGGAGCTAGATAAAAAGATTCCTGTTGTCCTATTGTACATGACCTTCTGGGCTGATCAAAATGGTAAAGCCAATTTTAGATCGGATGTATATGATCGGGATGAAGCACTATTAAAAGCGTTGCAAAGCAAAAGATCAAGCTTGGATAAGGCTTGATTTGGTAAGATAATTATCGTCTTTACCATAGATAAAGAGCAAAGATCCTTCCTTGATCATGTCGATGGCTTTGGCAGAAAGCTCACTTGGAAGTGCCGGACATCCTAAACTTCGCCCCAATCTTCCTACCGACTTTGCAAATTCTTCACTGGCATAATCTGCCCCATGGATTACAATGGCACGGTTTCTTGCCTGATCGTTAAAGCCTTGTTCCAAGCCGTCCAACCGGAGCGAATATCCATGTTTTCCGGAGTATGTTTCGGCGGTTTTATAAAATCCTAAGCTACTTTTGAAAGATTCCGGTTGATTTGAAAAAGCTTTTGCCATCAGATCTCCAGAATTCCTTCCGTGGGATACTACCGAATTCATGAGGATTTTCCCCTTTTCCGGGTCGATGATCCACATTCTTTTGGCAGTAGAAGGCATACTGAAATCAATCACAGTCAGGACTTTTGATTTGAGGTTGTCTTTCATTTTGGTCCAGCCTTGGTAAGCCAATAGGAAGACCTCCTTGGAAGGCAAAGCTCCTGTGGAGGCATGCAAGCCATCATATAGGGTTGTGACAGGATCGATGGAGATGGTGATTGTTGGGCTTTTTACGTTGAAGTCTGGATGGGGGAAACTTCCTATGAATAAAAGGAAGGTAATTGCAATGGTTTGATAAAGCATAAGTAGTTGGGTGATTTTGCAAATTTAGGAGGATATCCCGTGAGATCAAACGAACTTGGAGTCAGTCTCTTATGGATTTTCCATAAAACTTGTGAAATTCTTCCGGGAACCTTCTAACCAAGTTTCTCCGTTCTTGGCTTGATGAGATGACATTGTGATTTTGGTACCAATTATTATTCTGTAATTTTGCGTTCCGAAAATTATTCCACTGTAGGTCAGTGCCATCCTTGTACTGTAACAGTGAGAACCGAAAATAATTCAAACAAAATAGAAAAGTGGCTGTTTCAGCATTCCATGAAAGTATCAGTATTTAGAAAAGAACATTTCAATGCAGCCCATAGACTCCACAATTCTGAATGGTCAGACAAACAGAATCTAGCGGTTTTTGGGAAATGTAATAATCCTAATTTTCATGGTCACAATTATGAATTGGTCGTAAAACTAAGAGGGGAAATAGATCCTCAGACAGGCTACGTATACGATATGAAAGTGCTCAGTGACCTGATCAAAGAGCATGTTTTAAGGAAATTAGATCACAAAAATTTAAACCTGGATACCGATGAATTCAAAGAACTTAACCCAACCGCTGAAAACATTGCAGTGGTTATTTGGAATATTTTAAGGGAAAAGATTGATCGAAAATTCGAGTTAACGATTCGACTTTATGAAACAGAAAGAAACTTTGTTGAATACGATGGGAATTAATATTGCCCGGGCATCTGCTGAGGATATCGGAGATGAACATGTAGGTACCTCCCTGGAAACGCCCCTGAGGGAAGATGCTTTTGAGATGGATGATGACCTGAAGGTCGAATTGATAGAAAAGCACTTTCGTGAGATCATGCATATCATGGGCTTGGATCTAACAGATGACAGTCTCAAAGGTACTCCGAATCGTGTGGCAAAGATGTATGTGAAGGAAGTATTCAGCGGTCTCAACCCAAAAAATAAGCCTGTAGCAAAGCTTTTTGAAAATAAATACAAATACAATGAGATGCTGGTAGAGAAGAATATCACATTCTTTTCACACTGCGAGCATCACTTCGTGCCGATTCACGGCAAAGCCCATGTGGCTTATATTTCCAACGGATCTGTAATCGGTCTCTCCAAAATCAACCGGATTGTACAGTACTTTTCCCAGCGTCCGCAAGTGCAGGAGCGGCTGACTATGCAGATCGGGAATGAGCTGGTGGAGGCTCTTGGAACTGACGACGTGGCCGTGATCATGGATGCAGATCACATGTGCGTGAGCTCTAGAGGAGTGAAGGATACAACAAGTAGCACCCTGACGTCGTTCTACTCAGGTAAGTTTGAAAAAGACGAGCAAACCCGAAATGAATTTCTGAAGTATATCAGTTTGGAAAGGTAATTTTGAACTACTAAACCAACATTGAAAACCGGGCTGAGAGGCTCGGTTTTTTTAATTTAGCGACTTGGTTTAACCGCGGTACGCAGGTTTCGTGAGACTTTGGTGTTACAAATCCCAAAGTGAAAATAGCGAAAAACAAGGGCTAATTCTTTTTTTACCACAAAATACCCAGGGATAGCAGATTTTGTGATCATTCTAAATAGATCTTGCGGAGGTATCCTGCATAGACCTTAATCCTTGACCAGCCGATACCGACCGATGTAAATATCTAAATTAGCAGAGCGATTGTCCTTTGAAAATTCCTATACACTACCACTTTTCTCTAATATGAACTCCCCGGAAAGGATTAGGATATCAATAGACGCATGTTATACTTGGAGGTTTTTCTCAAAAACGAATGTGATTTGATAATCGCTATTTGAGAATAGTTTGCAGTCAGTTACTTGTAGTAGAAAACTGAACGGGTTCACTGCATCTTGATCAGCATTCCTACTCCGTTCCCAAGGTTATGGGAAATTAAGGCCAATAGAATACTGCCGCTTTTAATTGTAATCCAACCCAAAATTAAACCATAAAACAAAGACCAGAGAAAAGGGGTGAGGTGAAATGCCAGCTCAAAACTTTCTGTAAGAAAAAGTCCATGTGCCATTCCAAATAATAATGCGGTTGTCCAGAGAGCTGGATTGAGAAAAGTATTCTTGCTTTTCAACACCTTAAGTAACAGACCATGCATTATGCCCCGGTAGGCAATTTCCTCATCGATTCCCGGCATGGAAAATTGAAACAGTAGTGTTTCTAGATCGAATATTCTACCATGAGAGAAATAGACATAGGTACTATGGATCAGCCAAACGATGGCTATAATTCCAACTCCAGTGTAAATAAAATTCTTATCCTGCTTAAAAGTTAAAAAGTAATCACCAAGAGGAAATTTTCTATAAACTGCTAAGAAAATAATACTCCCTAGAATAGCAAATAGTTTTCCTGACCAATTCCAGCTTGAAACCCCGATTCTAGCTTCGGGATATTGGATAGGAATATATACTAGGATCTGGTGGAAGAAATAATAGACGAAAAAAGCTCCTAAAATTTTCAGCGTGTCCATATTTCTGTCTTTCAAAAAGATAAATATGATTGGAAAGACAATCGCCATCTGAAGCAAGTCCTCTGCTATAAATCTAATCATCTTGACTGTCAGTGGTAACCAACGTTTGACGTCTCTTTATCACTACTGTTTTCAATTTTTCGGGGTTTCTTTAACCAATTACTACTTTCTTCTCAACAAACTGTTAATCCTATTTTCTATTCTCCAAAATCAAAACGCTTGGGATCTCATCGACTCCCCGGATGACAAGTTTCGTGTATTCTAGCGCGTTGTGTGCATAGGAGCCTAGTACTATGTCCATGTCTCCGTCTCCATCTAAATCTCCCACATCCATGGTTAGCCATTTTCCCAGCGCGGCTTCAGGGATGTATTTGGGTTGGAAAATCATGTTCCCCTTGTTTTCAAAAAGCAAGAATTGCTGTTCCGGATTTTCAAGTTCATCATAAAACCCAATGCTTGCCAGATCCAAATCCCCGTCTCCATCATAGTCAACTGCCATAGCTTTGGCAGCTCCATACTGCGGATAAAACCAGGATTCTTCAAAAATGCCATCCCCTCTATTTTCATAAATACGAAACCCGTGATAAGGTTTTGGTACGGATGAATAATCCCAATTATCCCCATTGCTGACTAAAAGATCCACTAGCCCATCCTCATTGAAATCATGCACCTCAAAATAACTGGAACCCATCACGGGTGAGAATTTTAACAGAACATTCTCCGGTTCAAATTGCCCATTTTCCTTAGTATAGAAAACCGATATCCGCTCATTTCCTTGGCAAAAAAGTGCTATAATATCGAGATTCCCATCATTATTTAGATCTGTTAGTTCGATCTTCCTAGCCCCGGCTCCACCGAGCTGAACGGGTTCTGAGTCCAGGTTGCCATCGGCATAAATAGCTATGTGTCCCCCGTGATTTCCATAGTTACATAGCACAAAATCCGGTTTTCCGTCCTTTTCAATGTCCTCCCAAACTCCATAGACGGGCCTGGGGAGGTTGTCCATCATCATCTTCCAGCTGTCGGAATTTAAATCCATCTGATAAAGAGCCCCTTCTGATAGATCGCTGGGGGCGATAGTGCCTACCGTAATGAAGTTATATACATTAGGAGCTTTCTTAAGAAAATGTACTGCTGGACTGGAGGTGGAAGGAAGTGTGAAAAATTCATCGCTTTGAACCTTCACATAAAGTTGATTGGAATTGGCATCTGCGATCAACAGTTCCGCCCTGTCTTCATTGATTGCAACCAGACTTGTTTTTGGACTTTGGATTCCTTCTATGAAAAGTGTTTTGGCAACAAATCCTTCTAGGAGTATAGGAGTTTCTTTTGTTTGTTGGAGAGGTAAGTCTATCGGTGCTTCCGAGGTGTAGAAATCAACGATGGACTGGAAATCTTCATTGCTGATGAGTGCTGAGGAAGAGTAAACCCCCAGCTTTTTGATGAAGGTAATTTCATCAGGTGATTTGTTTTCCCATACTTCCAGGCTATCCTGAGCTGCTTTGATGCCCATAAAGGCGGCCATTTGTGGCAAAACCTGTTTTCTCCATACCTCTTTCGGCAGTAGGGAAGGTGCCGCATATGTATGGCAGGAGGCGCAGTAGCTTTCTGCCAATATTCTTCCTCTCAGCAAAGCCTCCTGTTGCGCTTGGACCCCAGAGCAAAGGTAAAAGCCCAAGGTTACAAGAACGATATATTTGTGAACAGAAGACATTCCTCGTCTAAATTAAAACCTCTGATTTTAGGACCCACCTGATTGGAGTGTAAGTTAATTCTTCAAGGTATAATTGTCCTGAGAAAATTTCAATTGGAATATTCTTTTGAACTTTTTTATTCAAGCTTATTTAATTAGTAAATTAAACTTTATGAAGAATTTTTTACTGACAACTTTTTTAGCAGCCTTGATAGCTTGTGAAGAAAAAACGGAAGAAACAGGATCTTCGGCCAACATTCCTGAGCTGGTGATTACCGATAGTCTGGTGATTGAGAACTTGACCCAACTGGCTTTTATTGATGTAATGGAAGACCATTCGGAATATTTGTTTTATGACTTTAAGACCAGTGAGTTCTTTAGAGTAGATAAATCAGGAGTAATCCTACTAAAAGCGAATCGAAGTGAAGAAGGGAAGGATAGTTATAAATCCACTTACTTTTCTACAGCTCACTATATGAAGGATGACCAGATTCTAGTGCTGACCCATGGACATGCATCTATCTATGATCTTGATTTTAATTTAGTTGATTCAAAAAAGATTGATTTTGAACTGGTTTCCCGAACTGTAGGGGGAAGTCGAGCTGCACTTACATTTGCTAAGTATTTGTACACTTTTTCTTTAGATATTACGGGAGATGTTGAGGCAATAGTTGGATCTGAAGAATTCAGTATAGCTTACCCTTTTATGACCATTCGAGATATCAATTCACTTGACAAGCTGCATAAGAGTTATATACCGAAAGAAACACAAATGGCTTTAAATCCGGGGCAATACTATAATCTGGATCCAATTGTTAAAATAGTGAAGGATGAGATGTATGCGATTTTTCCCAATTCTCCTGAAATGTATGTCTATGAGTTTCCTGAAATGAAACTGAAAACATTTTGGCAGCTGAGACCTGGGGATGAGTATAAACAAATTAAACCAAGCAATCCGGATATTGGATTGGATGGATTCTTCCAATCCTTAGCGGCCTCCGAATACAAAGGATTTGCCTTTTCCAATGGATATTTACTGACCTTTTTTGAGGGTGGAACTCCCCAAAGTGAAATTGATGCGCTTCCAAATAGGACTGTAGGCAGTGCAGAGTTCAATGACTTAGTAAAAAGGTATAAGTCGAAATATCATTACCAAATATTTAAAGGTCAGGATAAAATCTGGCAGGGGGATTTAGATGTCAATCTCTGGTCAGTTCGTGATATTCTTTATTCTAACGCTAAGCCCGGTGAAGACCCAGAGGCAGTGGAAAAGGATATGCAGACTTTTTATTTTTATGAGTTGAAGTAGCAAACTTTTCTAATTTAAAAGTTATGCTAAATTACATCACAAAGAGAGAAATCAACATTTAAATCCAAATCACCATATAGCCTTCAAACGACAAATTATAATTATATGAAAAAGAGCATGACCAAAAAGTCACACACTGGGATGATTATAATGCATGCGAGATTCCATCTGACCATTTTAAAACAATTATAAACACATGAAACTTGTTTTTTGCCAACTATTAAGCCTTTGCTTGTTTTTAAATCTCAGTACGGTTCAAGCAAATGAACACGTGATAATTTACCAATTGGAAAAACCAAATTATAGACTGGAAATAGAATCCCTGCCAGAATTACCAGGCAATACAAAAGGAAGTTCAGAAGGAGCGAATATGATTCAATATTTGGGGCCAGCAGCTCAGGTATTTGATGAATTCTTCCCGGGGGTGGTAGTAGAAACCAATTCTGAGTGGAGTAATCAAGTGATAAGAATGACCATCTATGCTGATGAAATTGAACTCACACCTGGTTTAAAGAGTCAAATTTTGTCTGATTTAGCTGAAAATGGAAAAGGTGTCATCAGAATCGAGGAGTCATTGAAAGACATTTATTGTCTTTCGGTTGCAGATACCAAGTTATACGACAAAGCTATTTTCAAGAATAATAGAGGGACGGTGAAAAGTAGCTCCAGTGGGACTGATTATTTGGAGTTGAAGGGGTATTCCTTGATGGAAATTGCAGATAAACTGTCGGAAAAAATTGGTTTTCAGTATATTTATGAGGGCGATGCTAATGATAAACTTAAAGTGGACTTGGATACCCATGATCTTGAATCAATCGCCGAATCCTTTGGAAAAGCGGGTGTTATATCAACGGTTTGCCAAAAGGATTTCAAAAAAATAATTCTTTAATAAAACTGGAATGCAATGGCTAAATTCTTCACTTTTCTGATTGCCATTATTTGCTTGGGTTGCTCAAGTTCTGAAACTGATTTTGCTTACATCAATACGGTCTCCGGCTCTATTCCAATAGATTCCATGGGGCTGGCATTAATTCATGAGCACATGCTGGTGGATTTTATAGGCGCAGATTCTGTTTCTTCGGATCGTTATAGCCAAGATGAAGTTATTGCAAAGGTTTTACCGTATTTGATAGAAATAAAGAAGTATGGGGTGAAAACGGTTTTTGATTGCACACCTTCTTATCTGGCCAAAGATCCTAAATTGTTAAGTAAACTTTCTGAGCTATCAGGAATCCAACTCGTCACCAACACGGGTTTTTATGGAGCAGTTGGCGGGAAGTACCTGCCTGGTTTTGCATATGCAGAAAGTGCTGGGGAATTAGCAGCGCGATGGATAGATGAATTTGAAGAGGGAATTGGAGATACTGGAATCAAGCCTGGATTTATCAAAATATCGGTAAACGAAGAAAATCCAATGCGGGAAATCGATGCTAAATTGATAAGAGCGGCCGGACTTACCCATCAAAAAACGGGGCTGACAATAGCGTCCCACACCGGGACTTGGGCTACGGCAAAACAGGAAGTAGCTATTTTACAGGAAATGGGAATTGATCCATCAGCTTTCGTTTGGGTCCATGCGCAAGCGGAAGAGGATTTTCAGAATTACCTGACAGCTGCTAAACTTGGCGTGTGGATCAGTCTGGACGGAATTGGCTGGAGTGTGGATGAATATGTGGATCGCTTATTTTTTGCCAAGGAAAATGGAATTTTGGAAAATCTGCTGATTTCCCACGATGCCGGTTGGTATGATCCTGAAAAGTCTGACGGAGGAGATTTTGTGCCCTTTACCAATATTTTTGAAAAGCTAATGCCTGTCTTGAATGCTAGAGGATTTGAGCAGTCAGATTGGGATTTGCTATTGAAGGAAAATCCAAAAAGTGCATTTGGAAAATGATCAATGGCAAAATTCAAATTCAGTTTAGAACTACCCACCTTGAGTGTTCAGTTTCAATCTTTGAATTCTATGACAACTGATCATTTTTACGCGATAGTTACTTTAATCTGAATCCCATTCTATAAGTAGCCATCAGGTACCATGGCCAATAACCGTCAAATGAAGACATACTCACTACGGCAGAATTTCTGCGGTTTTCGTTTTTGCTTTGCCAGTCAAATGCGACCTGCTGGGTGTAGCCTAATCTAGAATAACGCTTAATACTATATTTGTATTCATAATAACTGCCAAATTCATAGTATCTCAGGTAGGCGCCATCTGTACTGTTTTCACTTCCTAGTTGGAATGAGGGGCCAAAAGCCAAGGAGATTCTGAAATCATTTCTGGTTTTCAGGATGTCATACTTCAACGTGACATTGGTGAATAGACCGGAAGAATTATCCTGACCAAAATTAGGGTCGTCATAGTTATCGAAGGACTTTATAGACTGATAATATGTCAAAGAAGGATTCAAAGCTGTTCTTTTCCCCAAACCAATACTCAGTTCGTTACTTACGTTGATTCCGTATAATCCAATGTTGCCGTCTATTGCGGGCCCGACTCCCACATAATAAGTAAGTTTTCTGTCTTCTTGGGCTAAGGCAGCTGTCTGCAAAAAGTAGGTGATAAGTACAAAACATACGAATAGTTTTTTTTTCATAAAAGTGGATTTAAGCGAGAAGCTAAATCTAAGAAAAAATACTTAGTTGTAGCTATGAATTAAAGCTGAGGTACTTGAGCCTTGATCGCTTCTTTTGCAAGCGTTATTCTCCTGAAGGTTTTCTCATCATCTTCAGGTACCAAGTCCTTGATCGAATCCATAGACTTGGCATAATAGTCTGCCCAGGTATCTATTATTTTCTGCTCATCTTCTTTAGATCCACCTGCCGCAATTGCTTTTTTGCTAAGTTGAACTTCTGTCAGCAAACGTATTTGGGCTTTTGCAGCGATCAAGCTCATCATATGATTTACAGTTTTCTTGTCTGCATTTAATAAGGCAAAAGCTGAAACCAGAGCGGCCGTTCCCACATTTTGCATGGTTTTTTGGGAGACTTTATCCAGTCGGTCATTATCGGTATGGTAAAATTGATCGGTAAAATGCCACAGCAAAAGTCCGGGAATACCAGCCTGAAGAAAAGGCGTGTGGTCTGATCCTCCCTCAAATGGATTGGACTTAACCAACCAATCAGCATGTGTACCCTGAGCTTCGAAGTTTGTCAGGATAAAGTCGTTCAAATAATGTGGTTTCATCTGCTCCACTGTCATGGGAGCGCCTCCCCATTCCGAATGCTTATCCTCGCCGCGAGTCCAGATAGCGCTTGGGTCAGGCATTTTCTCGATCAGAAATGTGCCTCCTGTTAAGTCAGTATTTTCACCCACCATGTCCAAGGAAATTCCCCAGTTGATATTGGTTTGCCGCTTTTCCTTTTCCTCAATGTATCTTCTCGTAGAAATTATTTCATCCCCCCAGAGAAAAGTCAGCGTCCGCTTTAGATTTAACTTGCCTTTTTGGATCAGATTTGAAGTGATTGTTGCCATTTCCAATTGTGTACCTACACCTGTAGCGTTGTCATTTGCCCCTGGTTCTTGGATATGTGCTGAGAAGACCAAACTTTCCAATGGCAGTTCAGATCCTTTTACATTCGCTACTACCGTGAGTTCTTCAGAATCATAGATCTTTGTTTCGGCCTTCACCAGCACTTCTACTTTGCCTTTTGCTAATTCAGTTTTCAGTTTTTCTTTGGCTTCAAGGGAAAGCGCCATTGCCCAAGTCGGGTTTTTCTTATCATATCTCAAACTTCGAAACTGGATAGAAGTCGTGTTCTTTTCTGGCTGCAAATATTCTGGCATATCATAAGTCAACACTCCCAATGCGCCATTTTTGCCCACTGCGGCTTGCAAAGTTGTGTAGTCAACCTGATCGGAAAAGAGAATTTTTCCTTTCACATCAAGAGAAGAAAGGGCATTTTTGCTTTCGATATAAACCACTTCCCCGGTAATTCCTTCAGCCGGAGTGGAGGAGGAATACTGATAAATCATATTGCGGTTGGTCTCGGAGGAAAGCAGATTTTCATTCGCTCCTACTATTTTTACTGAGCAAGAAACAGGTTCCCAGGTGGGCTGCTTCATCTTCCTGTTTTCTATTCTATAGGTAAATTGATCTGTCTGCTTGGCTTTTTCCTCTAAGATATAACCAGCTGCTTCCAGCTTCTCGGCAATGCGAAATACAGTATTGTTAAATCCGGTATTTCCTGCTATTCTCCAATACTGCTCCACAAAGGCTACTGTCTCATAGGCTAAATCCCCATTGAATTCTGGTCGTACCAGCTTAAAATAAGGGTTTGTGAGCTTCTGTAAAGGAGCTTTTTGTGCGGATGTGTTGAAAGTAATAAGCAGAAAAACTATGGATAGAAAGGAGGGGGATTTCATGCGACCGTGGTGTATTGATGTGCTTTTGGGCACAAGATAGAGTTTTAGGTTTATTTCTTCCCGACTTTATATCTCATTTTATAGGTGGCGTTAAGATACCAAGGCATAGCGTTTTCAGCCCCATATGCCGAAAGACTGATTGCATTCTTTCGATTAGGATTTTTGGAATTCCACTGAGCTTCTAATTCTATCATCAACCCAACGCGCTGATATTTATTGACTATGTAGTTTGAGGTAGGGGTTCCAGTATAGAAAGAGCGGATGAATGATTCTCCTCCTAGCTGTAGCGAAGGTCCCGCTGAAAAAGCTAAGTTGAATCCAGAAGGGCGTTGTATGATGTCGTACTTGAATGATGGGGTTATGAAAATACCAGATGACTGTTCATTATTCTTTCCGTTTGAATACTCAGGCAATATTTTTTCATTGTAACTACCCAAGGATTGATAGAATAAAAGTCCTGCATTGAATGAGGTCCTCTTACCAAGTCTTACGTTTAATTCATTGGAGAAATTGAGCCCATAAAGATCATTCATGCCGTCAATGGAAGATCCAAATCCTACAGTGTATTGAAGTTTGGGTTTTTCTTGGGCTGATAAAGCAAAAGGCAGTAAGCAGACCAAAGATAGGATTAGAAGGAGTCGATTTGTTTTCATGTTTTAGAAAGTTTTAAAAGTTGATTTATCGAATTTCTACTAATCTTCCTTAAAACTAAACTCTCTTTAGTTTAATTAACTAAAAGATTGTTAAAATGTTTTTAGTCAGAAATTTAATAGATTTCTGTAGGTGTGATTCTATTTTCAATCCATTACATGGATCAAATTATTCCAAGCTTTTTTCAAAAAAAGATGAATAACTAACTACAACTTGTTGCAGCTTTTCAAACTTGGGACTTTGCAGCTCTTACAATCTTCCGATTTCCCATTTCCTTCTCACCAAACATTATTCTGTAAAAATTGGCGGATCACTTCCTCAATTTGCCAGCCCTGCTTACCTTTGCGCATGGCAGAACAAATCCTCATCCTTGATTTCGGTTCTCAGTACACACAACTTATCGCCCGACGAGTTAGAGAGCTGAATGTTTATTGCGAAATCCATCCTTATAATAAAGTTCCAGAGATCACTTCCGATATCAAAGGAGTGATTCTTTCAGGTTCTCCATGCTCAGTCCGAGACGAGGGGTCCCCTGATTTGGATCTGGACATTTTGAGAGGCAGACTCCCACTCTTGGGCGTATGTTACGGTTCCCAACTTCTGGCGCAGAAATACGGAGGGGAAGTACTTCCATCCGAGATCAGAGAATATGGAAGAGCTAATCTGAGCCATCTGGATAACCATTACGACCTGCTCAAGGAAATGAGCCATGGTTCGCAGGTATGGATGTCACATGGAGATACGATCAAGAATTTACCTGATAATTTTGAAGTTATTGCCAGCACTGATTCTGTACGAGTGGCGGCCTTCAAAATCCAGAATGAAGAAACGTACGGAATTCAATTTCACCCAGAAGTAACACACTCCACTGAGGGGAAAAATCTTCTTAGAAATTTTGTGGTTGGAATCTGCGGTTGCGCCCAGGACTGGACTTCAGATGTATTTATTGATGCAAGTATAGCTGATTTGAAAGCTAAAATCGGCTCTGATAAAGTGGTGATGGGGCTTTCGGGCGGGGTGGATTCTTCAGTAGCGGCTACCTTGATCCACCGCGCTATCGGTGATCAGCTAATCTGTGTATTTGTAGATAATGGCTTGCTTCGCAAAAATGAATTCGAAGAAGTTTTAGATTCGTATAAGCACATGGGATTGAATGTGATTGGTGTAGATGCCAAGCAGAAATTCTACGATGCCCTAGCGGGTATCACAGATCCTGAAGCTAAGAGAAAAGCAATCGGAAACGCGTTTATTGAGGTTTTCGATGAAGAATCAAATAAGCTGGAAGATGTCAAGTGGCTTGGACAAGGAACGATCTATCCGGATGTGATCGAATCGATTTCTGTAAAAGGACCTTCTGCTACTATCAAATCCCACCACAATGTGGGAGGTTTACCCGATTTCATGAAGCTTTCGGTAGTGGAGCCGTTGAATACTTTGTTTAAAGATGAGGTTCGTGAAGTAGGACGTGCTTTGGAAATTGTGGAAACGATCATCGGTCGTCATCCTTTCCCAGGCCCAGGGCTTGGTATTCGTATTTTAGGAGATATTACTGCAGAGAAAGTAAAAACGCTGCAGGAAGTGGATCATATTTTTATCAAAGGTCTGAAAGATGCCGGTCTTTATGATGGTGTATGGCAGGCAGGAGCTATGCTTCTTCCAATACAGTCTGTAGGTGTGATGGGAGATGAACGGACTTATGAGAAAGTTGTGGCGCTGAGAGCTGTAGGTTCAGTAGATGGGATGACTGCTGACTGGATTCACTTGCCATATGAGTTTCTGGGCAAGATATCTAATGAAATCATCAATAAAGTAAAAGGTGTTAACCGCGTTGTGTACGATATTTCTTCAAAGCCGCCGGCAACTATTGAGTGGGAATAAGAAATTTGAAATTGTGAAACCCGGAGATAACGCTTCGGGTTTTTGCATTTTATGTTTACCTACATTAGAAAATCGTGGGATAAAATTATCATAAGGAGGCTTGGGAATGAAGTATTTAAGCTCCTTCGGTCATCGATCTCCGATCTTTTGTCTACCAAATCAAGGGAAATGTGGTAATTGACATCAATTAAGATAATCATATTCCTTCTTAAGCCTTTTCGGCTCGAACTTTGGGTTTGAAAATAATGGGTTAAATTTGCAGACCCTGTTTGATGTTTGATTCACCTCGAAATAATGAAAAAATTTCTTTTAGTAATTCCGGTATTTTTCATCTTGAGTTTTGCTATTGCCCAAATTCCCACACCGGATGACTATCGCAAGGCTCAGTCCGAGCTGGCTGCCAAAAATTACTGGGAAGCAATTCCTCTTTTCAAGCAATTTACCGATCCTAAGGAGTATGGGAATTTGGCAAACTATGCAGCTTTTCATTTGGCTGAAGCCGCACTGGGAGCCAATCAGCCGGGACAAGCAGTAACTGCTTTGGAACCTGTAGTCACTAGCAACTGGGCAAAATCAGAAGAAGCGAAATACCTTTTGGCCGTTGCCTATTTCAAAAACCAACAGAATTTAGAAGCTCTTAGACTCATCAAAAAAATCAGAGATGATAAGCTTATGTCAATGGCTGAAAATGCCACATACGAAAATCTGAAGCAGGTCAGTGTTAGTTTTATGATAGCCAACCTTTCGGAGTTCAAGGAAAATAGTGGCTATGGAGAAGCGCTGAAGAGAGTATTGGAAAATCAGACTATTCTTTCGGCAACAGAACGTGCAGCTTACTATGAGTTACAAGGCAAAGCAAACGTGGGTAAAAATGCGGTGAAAGACGAGGTATTGGATATTGTGGTGATTTTGCCTTTTACTAATTCCTCCCGCACAAACCTATCGACTATCCCGCAGAATGATTTCGTATTTGAATTGTACCAGGGGTTGGAATACGGAGTAGAGCAGTTGAAGCAAAATGGAACCATGGTCAACATGTTGACTTTTGATTCGAAGAGAGATGTAGCTCATTTACAAAGTCTATTGACAGAACCCGCTATTGCTTCTGCTGATATTATTATCGGTCCGATTTATCCTGACGAATCTGATGTAGTCAGCAGTTTTGCTGAGACGGCCAAGATTCCGTTTGTCCATCCACTTTCAAACCTTGGTGAACGATTTGAAGAATTGAGGTACAGTTATTTGTTCCGCCCATCTGTTAGTTCGATAGCGGAGGGAATTGTGGAAGGCCTTAGAAAGCAGAATTGGGGCAAAAGGGTTGCCGTTGGATATAGTGGAAGTTCCCGTGATGAGATGTTGGCGAAAATGCTTCAAGATCAATTGGCAGCAGCTGGATTTCAGATGGTGAAATACGAACAAATCAATCCAAGAAACACCAGTGAGTTTTTGCAGGGATTGGGAATCCGTGGAGGTCAATCCACTGTGTCTGTGGATCAGATTATTCTACTTTCAGATGACCCATCGATTGCTCAGCCTGCATTTTCATTGATGGAATCAATTACAGCTTCCATACCGACACTGGTAATGGACTCGTGGTTGGGGTTTAATTTTGCGAATTATGAAATGCTGGAGTTTCCTAATTTCTATTTCATAGGCAATAATACCTTGAATTTTTATGGTGAGCCTATGCAGGAATTCCGGAATAAATTTTACGACAAGTACCTGAATTTCCCAAGCATGAACGCTGCCATTGGAGTGGAGTTGGTCAATTGGATTGCATCCAACATGTCTGACACCAAGGGATTTGATTTAAGAAGAAACCTGGATCAGAAAGCATTCCAAGCTGGTGATTTGACTTGGGGATTCAATTTCCAAGGAGCCCACAATAATCAATACGTGCCTGTGTTCAAGTTAGAAGCGGGTGAATTGAAACCTTTAGATTAAATCATGAATATTTCTAAGAGTAAGGCACTTTTTGCCAAAGCCCAAAATTTCATTCCAGGTGGAGTGAATTCTCCTGTTCGTGCCTTTCGGGCGGTTGGTGGTGAACCGCTTTTTATAAAAGAAGCAGACGGGGCATTTTTGTACGATGAGGATGGAAATAAATTCATAGAACTGATCAACAGCTGGGGGCCAATGCTCCTAGGCCATAATCACCCGAAAGTGAAGGATGCGATAATTCAGGCTATGGAAGATGGGACATCTTTTGGTGCTCCTACAGCACGTGAAGTGGAAATAGCTGAGCTGATCGTAAGCATGGTGCCTTCTATAGAGAAAGTTAGAATGGTGAATTCCGGTACGGAAGCGACCATGTCAGCTATCCGGGTTGCCAGAGGCTACACTGGTCGGGATAAATTTATCAAGATGGAAGGGCATTACCATGGTCACGGTGACTCATTTTTGATTGCAGCAGGTTCTGGGGCAATGACGATGGGAGATCCAGACTCGCCAGGAGTAACCAAAGGAACGGCTAAGGATACCCTGATCGCTCCTTACAATGATTTGGAGGCGATTGAGGAGCTTGTAGCGGCAAATCCAGGAGAAATTGCAGCATTGATCTTGGAACCTGTTCCGGGAAATATGGGGCTTTGTATTCCCAAAGAAGGATATCTACAGGGACTTCGGGAAATCTGTACAAGAGAAGGAATTGTTCTGATCTTCGATGAAGTGATGACAGGGTTCCGTTTGGCAAAAGGTGGCGCCCAGGAAGTTTTTGGCGTAACCCCTGATATGACTACACTTGGCAAAATTATCGGGGGAGGTATGCCGGTTGGAGCTTATGGAGGAAAGAGAGAGATAATGGAGTTTGTATCACCTGCCGGACCTGTTTATCAGGCAGGTACACTTTCCGGAAATCCAATCGCTATGGCTGCCGGATTGACCATGTTGAATATTCTGAATGAAGATCCAACTGTTTATTCCGAGCTAAATCACATCGGAACGAAATTGACAGAGGGAATTATAAGTATCAATGAGGAGCTAGGACTGAATTATACGATTAATAGCGTTGGAAGTATGTATTCGTTGTTTTTCACAGATAGGCCCGTACATGATTTTGGAAGTGCAAAGACTTCTGACACCGTTTTATTTGGAAAGTATTTCCAGGCGATGCTGAAGCGTGGCGTGTACCTGGCACCGAGCCAGTTTGAAAGTTTGTTCTTATCTACCGCCTTGAAAGATGAATTGATTGATCAGATTTTAGTCGCTCATAAGGAAGCGATGGTGGAGATACTTGCATTGAAACAAATAGAAAATTAGAGAAATTATTGATCCATGCCTATCAAAGTTTACGGAATTAAGAATTGCAATACGATGAAGAAGACCTTCGATTTCCTAGTGGAAAAAGGAGTGGAGTACGACTTCATTGACTATAAAAAGCAAAAGCCTGAAGCGCCACTTTTAGAAAGTTTTTTGGAGAAAACTGATCTTGGTTCTTTGGTGAATAAAAAAGGAACGACTTATCGGAAAATGACTGATGAGCAGAAATCAGCTCTTGAAAGTGAGGAGACTGCGATTCCTGTTTTGGAAGAAAACCCAAGTATGATCAAGCGTCCGGTGATCGTTTACAAAGACGGAAGTCTGACTTTGGGTTTTGATCCTGAATTGATTGAAGGGCATTTGAAATAAAGTTCCCGCAACACGGCGGCACATTTTGTTACCAGGGCTATATTGCTCTTCGAGGTGGTGACCTCGAATGATTTATAGTTGGATTTGTAATCCTTTAATAAACTTTGAAATTGCGGATTCCGAAGAGTAGTTAGAATTTTACTAGTACACAATAGTGTCAGTCGGCAAAGGAGGTAAGCTGAGATTACCTGTTTCGAGGTGAAAACTAAATTGCGAAGAGGTACCCGAATCAGCAGCTGGTGTGTCAAAAGCAAATACTTTTTCTAGTCTTGGATGTTTGTCCAATGCTTTAAGTTGCCCAGAATTCACCTTGGTTTCGTTTAGGTAAAGCAGTTTCAGATTGTTGGATTGGTTCAGTTTATCCAGGTTTTTTCCTTCAATAAATGTTTGATTGAGTTTCAAAACTGTCAGGTTTGGAAGAGATGATACTTGTTCTAAAATAGCGTCGGTAATCTTGGTTCCGGTGAGATCCAGATAAACAATCTGCTCTTTCGCAGATGCTAATAAGCTCCAATCTGAATCAGAAAAAGCAGGAAAGTTGATACAGCTGATCTTCAAAAATGGCGAGTCTGTTTTCACTACCTCGGCAAAGAATCCACTGCCTCTGAGTATGGAAATGGAATCTTCTGCAAGGGTTGGTACCGCCACGACAGGGTAAAATGGCTTTTCATCTTTCTTGAAAAATGGTTCTACCAAACTCAGCTGTATTGATGTTTCACCAAGCGTTGCATGTTCAGCAGAACCGGATTCAATCCAGGCTTTGATCAATTCTATCTCCTCTTTTCTGGGTTGGCGCTTATCCTTCGGCGGCATGTGGTCATCATGGTCTTCTGGCAAAATAAGCCTGGCAAAAAGTGAGCTCTCCCTAGCATTTCCGTTCTCTAGGATAGCTCCGTTTTCGCCCCCTTTATGTATTCCTTTGAAGGAACTGAGATCCAGCTCTCCTTTAAGTTTTTTCGGATTATGGCAGCTTTTGCAATTTTGGTCCAAAATCGGCTGAATCGCTCCAGTAAAGAACTCTACTTCTTCCCAATTGTCTGCGGGGAGTTCAAGGGGTTCATTGCTGCTTGCCTCACCTCCCAAGAAAGCTTGAAGCGCTGGTGGTAAAACTTCCGTAAAGTAGTTCTCACCGTGCGTGATATTTCCCCCAAGATGCCCCGTGAGTGTTAATATTGCCAAAAGGAGTGCTCCTTTGATTTTCAACCGCGGAGGAGATACAGCTGATTTTTGCAAGTGATACCAAAGTCCAAATGACAGAAACGTCGTGAAAATCCCTAAAATGAGATGAAGTTGAACCGTATCCCAACCATACCCTTCATATTGGAATTGCATAAATCCACTTATGCTGGCCAAACCAGCCGAAATTCCTCCTAACAGAAATGCCAATTTGATAATAGGGGAGTATATCGCATACTTTTCTGCTGACCAAAAAATCAAGATCACCCCAAAAACCAAGAAGCCAATCGGCAAGTGCACCAAAATCGGATGAAACCGCCCGAATAATGGCAAGATAAAATCAATCATTTGCGAAGCGGGCTTTAAGGGCTTTCATGATAAAAACATTCGCTTCCCACTGATCTGCGATGGGCACATTAGAAAATGGAACGGTAGGTAAATAGGGGGGAGGCCCAAATTCAGTAGTTATGGTATATATATCCTGAGCAGAATTTCTAATAATATGCTCCCAAATATCCAGGTGTGTGTCCAAAGCAGTTTGCCATTCCGGTGCTGCCGGATTATTCACTTGTGGGCCTTCTGCAAAACCAATCCGTGCATGAATATGGTCCACTTTTGAAAGAACCTGCTGTAAGAGAGGATCATCCAACTTTATCAGGCGCTCATGAACCACCATCCAATGACTGATGTCCAAATTCAGCCGCAATTCAGGAGCAGCCTTCACCATGGCCACAGTCAGTGGAACGGAATATGAAAAGCGGCTCCGATGTGTTTCATGGACGATAGGAATTCCTGATTCTTTACTTGCCGTTACCGTTACGTCTATAAAAGCCTTGTTCTGTTCTAAAGTCCAATAATCTGACCCGGTGTGAGAATTAATCTTTATTGGATTCCAGGCTATGATTTTTTGTAAGTTTTCTTCGTATGATTTGAGCGCCTCATCGTAAGGCAGTCCCTTGTTTGTCCCATGGAGAAACATGATTTTCAGATCGTACTTTTCCAGTCCTGCCTTGAGTTCTTTTTGAACCGATTCATCGGATGGAAACCAAACCTCAATCCCATCATAGCCGTCGTTTTTGGTACGCTTTAAAAACTCATCCACGGAAAGTTCATTTCCCCAGTCCGTCTGAAAGAAGAGTAGCTGCTGCTGGGCAAAAACTGGTGAAAGTGAGTTAACTACTAACAAAAAGAGGCAGGTAATTCTAGGAATCATATGGTAATTAAGCTAATATTTTATTGATCAATTCACCTTCCACATCGGTCAATCGGAACGGTCGACCTTGAAATTCATAGGTGAATTGCTCATGGTCAAAGCCCATCAGATGAAGAATGGTGGCGTGAATATCATGGACAGAAACTTTATCCTCTATGCCTGAAAATCCAAAATCATCCGTTCTGCCATAGGTCACGCCCGGTTTTATACCGCCTCCTGCCATCCACATGGTAAATGCATCTCCGTGATGATCCCTTCCAAGGAAACTTTGTGTTTTGCCTTCCCGGTTTTCCTGCATAGGCGTACGGCCAAACTCTCCTCCCCAGACCACTAATGTATCTTCTAAAAGTCCTCTTTGTTTCAAATCCAGCAGCAGTGCAGAAACTGGTCGGTCCATCTCACGGCATTTATTTCTTAGCCCCATGTCAATCGAGCCGTCATGATCAGTACCGTGTGTATCCCATCCCCAATCATATAACTGGACAAAACGGACTCCTTTTTCTACTAGTTTTCTGGCAAGAAGGCAATTATTTGCAAGGGATTCTGCGCCGGGCTTGGTTCCATACAATTGATGTATTGATTCAGGTTCATCCGTGATATTCATGACTTCCGGCACTTCGATCTGCATTCGGTAAGCCATTTCATATTGGTTGATCCTTGCAAGAATTTCGGGATCACCATAAGCATTAAACTCCTCTTTATTAACTGTATTGATTGCATCAATGACGTTTTTCTTTAAGTTTCGCGACATTCCTTCAGGATCATCCAAGTAGAGAACAGGATCGCCTTTGGATCTACATTGCACACCTTGATAAACGGAGGGTAAAAATCCGCTACCCCAAACACTTTTGCCTGCATCAGGGGTTTTTCCCCCGGAAGTAAGCACCACAAATCCGGGTAAATTCTGATTTTCTGTACCCAATCCATAGGTTACCCAGCTTCCTAAACTAGGACGGCCAAGTCTCGCGCTTCCCGTTTGCATCAAAAGTTGGGCAGGGCCATGATTAAATTGATCTGTATGCACGGCCTTTAAAAAAGAAACTTCATCAGCCAACTTTTGGAAATGCGGCATGTAATCTGAAATCCAAGCGCCGGATTCTCCATGCTGGGAGAAATTAGCTTGAGGACCAAGCATTTTAGGAACTCCACGGATAAAAGCAAATTTCTTCCCTTCCAGTAAGGACTGAGGGCATGGTTGATTGTGATATTTCGCCAACTCAGGCTTAAAATCAAACAACTCCAATTGGGAAGGTGCCCCAGCCATGTGGAGGTAAATGATTGATTTCGCTTTTGCCCCATAAGGTGGAGGTAAAGGAGAAAGCGGGTTGAGATCTCTCTGGCTGAGATTTAATTCTGAAGATCCTGTACCACAACCGAACATCAGCGGCGCCATTGCCAGTCCACCGACTTTGGCTACACAATCCATCAGAAAATGTCTTCTTGTTTGTTTCTCCAGCTTCTGCTGCGCAAATTCTGCGAGCATTTTATCGAGATTTTGCATATCAGGGTTTGGTTAAGAATTCGTCCATATTCAACAGCGCATTTGCCACTACAGACATGGCAGCTTGCTCAGGATTTGTTGATTTATCCTGAATGGAAAAGAATGTTCTCAATGAGTCAGGTTTATCTTTGTATTCGATAAGTGCCTCATTGTAAAGGTTAGAAAGTGCCTCAAGTTTTGTGTCTGAGATAGGATTAAGTACAAGCTTTTGGTAGCCGTAGGCAATGCCTTTTGTGGGCTTACTGGCATCTTGCTTAATCATATCTTCTGCTAAATAATAAGCGGCTTCCAGATAAACAGGGTCATTCAACGTGACCAAAGCTTGTAACGGAGTATTTGTGACTATTCTTCTGCTTAGACAGACCTCCCTGCTTGCTGCATCAAAGGTGATGAAGGAAGGATAAGGACTCGTCCTCTTCAAAAAAGTATAGATTCCTCTTCTATGCGCATCCTCTCCTTCACTTTCCTTCCATGATTGCCCATTGTATACTGTTTGCCAGATACCTTCTGGCTGATGAGGTTTGACTCCAGGGCCATACATTTTATCACTGAGTAATCCAGAAACAGCCAACGCCTGGTCCCGGATTTGTTCGGCATTTAATCGGAATCTTGGTCCCCGTGCGTACCACTTGTTTTGCGGATCTTTTTTGAAAAGCTCGGCAGACACAGCAGACGATTGCTTATAAGTATCAGAAGTTACAATTTCACGAATCAAACTTTTTATGCTCCAATCGTACTCGTTCATCGTTTTCCATGCCAAATAATCAAGCAGTGCTGGATGTGAAGGCGGGTCGGATTGAGTTCCCATATCTTCCAGGGAACTTACGATTCCTCTACCAAAAAGCTGATCCCAAACTCTATTGACCAATGTTCTCGAAGTAAGTGGGTTTTCTTTGTCAGTCAACCAATAGGCGAAACCCAGCCTGTTTTTAGGCCATTCAGGATTCCAGTCATTAAGAACTTTGGGAGTTTCCGGATTGACCTTGTCACCCAACATCATCCAGTTTCCCCGCTCAAAAACATGCATTTCCCTGGCCATGTAGTCTGGATTTTCAATCATAATTGGAAGCTTGGTTCCCTTGAAATCCAAGATGGTTTCCCAAGAATTTTGAATATTCCTGAAACCCGGTTTATCCTTTCCTGCCAGCGTAGGAACAAAAGCAAACCATACAAATTTTGCAGCGTTTTGTTCTGATCTGACAGTTGGGTTTTTTACCTCTAGATAGAGGTCTATCAATCCATTTGTAGGCTTGAACGGGATAGCACGGATAATATCTCCGTCTGTTTTATTGATAGAAAAAGCGGCTAGAATTTCCCCTTCGGGGCCTCCATTCCGGATGGTCATTTCGCTTCCATTTAGGCCTGAGCCGTAGTTTATAAGCAATTGATCA
Organism: Algoriphagus resistens; assembly: GCF_001442615.1. Taxonomy (GTDB): domain Bacteria; phylum Bacteroidota; class Bacteroidia; order Cytophagales; family Cyclobacteriaceae; genus Algoriphagus; species Algoriphagus resistens. The sequence goes on from NZ_LMXN01000005.1 coordinate 40,698, forward strand.
GAACTTCGCGTGTCAACTTTTCTCAGATAAGCAGAGCCGTTTGCCTGGATCCCCAGCCATTTAGTGTCAATAAGTTCTGCATTAGTGAAATCAACAGCATTGTGTGAAGGATATTTTGGCTCCAGGTAAGTCAGGAAGTTTTTGCGTTCAGCGACAGCTTTTGCACTTTCATTTGTTTTGACCCAAGCAAGAACAGACTCAATTTCTTTTTTCTCTTCAGGTGAATAAAATCTCAATCTAGGCTCTTCATCGTGTGTGTCTTCGTCTCTTGAATTATTGAAGAAGGCCGCTGATTGATAGAACTCTTCATGACGAATAGGATCATAGGGATGACTGTGGCATTGTACGCAAGCCATGGTGGTACTTTGCCAAACCTCAAAAGTGGTACTCACTCTGTCCAAAACTGCGGCTACCCGAAATTCCTCGTCATTTGTCCCCCCTTCGTCATTATTCATGGTATTGCGATGAAAGGCTGTTGCGGCTAGTTGCTCCTCTGTAGGATTTGGAAGTAAGTCTCCGGCTAATTGCTCTATGGTAAAATCATCGAATGGTTTGTCCGCATTGAGTGCGCGGATTACATAATCACGATAAGGCCACATTGTGCGGGAAACATCCCTCTCATAGCCTTTTGTATCTGCATACCTGGCCAGATCTAGCCACCAAGTAGCCCATTTTTCGCCATAGGTAGGAGAGGAAAGCAGCTGATCTACCGCTTGTTCGTAAGAGATTCTTTGGGAAGAATACTGGGTCAATAGTTCTTTTGAAGGGGGTAGGCCAGTAATGTCGAGGGCGGCTCTCCTGAGAAGTCTGAGTGGCTTTTCTTCTTTCGAAAAAGCCAGGCCATTCTCTTCGAGTTTTTTGCCTATATAAAAATCGATGGAATTTATTGCGGAGGGATTATTGTCAGAAGTAAATCCCGCCGTAGTTCTTTGCTCCGCAATCTCAGGTGTTTGCACAGGATCATATGCCCAATGTTTGCCCCATTTAGCGCCTTGCTTGATCCAGGTTTTGAGAAGGTCGATCTCATCTTCTGAAAGTGGTGTTCGCTCATATGGCATCCTCACTTCTGGGTCTGAAGCTGTTAATCTCTTGATTAATTCACTCCCATTGGGATCACCAGGAATAATTGCAGGGTGACCAGATTCTGTTTTGGCAAAAGCTTCTTCTTCAAAAAGCACCGAGAATCCACCATTCTTTTTGACACCTCCGTGACAGGAAATGCAGTTTTTATTTAAGATGGGTTTTATCTGTGTACTGAAGTCTACTTCTTTTTCCTGGCCAAAAATCAAAAGACCTGTAATACCAAGGATTATGGCAAGGGAAAGTAAGCCAGCTACTTTAAGATTATTCATGGGTCATTGAATGAACCTGAAAGTAAAGAATTCTGCGCTACTTCGAAAACCGTTTATAGGATTGGGGTAAATATGAATAAAGATGTGCTTTTATTCTGATATTTTGGGATTGGGAAAGGGAACCAACTGGTGAAGTTTTGGTCATCCCGCTATTTTAACGCTTAGGTATATTGTACTTCCCTTCACGCTGCCCTGTCGGGCCCGGCCTGGTATGGGGAGATGTCAATCCCATTTCATTTTGACACGGATTAAGTCCTTAGAGAGAATCCATGCTGCCCAGGGTTCAAAGGATAGCTAGAATTAAGACTTCCTTCTCACGCAGTCTGAGAAATTACTTACCAATCTTAGGTTTATGGCCTGTGTGACCCAGTGAAAAAAATACCCTGCTTTACTAGGAACAGGGTACTAATTATTAAAATTTAAAATTTGGAAGATTCTCCAAAATATCTTGGGTCATGGCATCCAGATCGTAATCATGTTTCCATCCCCAGTCTTTCCTTGCGCAGGAATCATCAATGCTGTCTGGCCAGCTGTCAGCAATTGCCTGTCGGAAATCAGGATGATATTCGATTTTGAAATCAGGAATGTACTTGAGGATGCTTTGATAGATTTCAGCAGGAGTGAAATTCATGGCAGCAAGGTTGTAACTGGATCGTATTTTTACGGCTTGGCGAGGAGCGTTCATCAGATCCAAGGTAGATTTGATGGCATCAGGCATGTACATCATGGGCAGAGAACTGTCCTCACGGAGAAAGCAATCAAATTTTTCTCCTGCCAATGCTTTGTGATAAATATCCACGGCATAATCAGTTGTGCCACCGCCTGGAAGAGACTTATAGCCGATCAAACCCGGATAGCGTAAACTTCGAACGTCCACATTGTATTTCTGAAAATAGTATTCACACCATCTTTCCCCCGCCTGCTTCGATATGCCATATACGGTGTTAGGTTCTTTTACACAATATTGGGGTGTATTGATTTTTGGGGTATTTGGTCCAAAAACAGCAATAGATGACGGCCAGTAGACTTTGTTCAAGTTAAATTCCTTTGCCAACTCCAGGACATGAAGCAGACTATCCATATTGAGTTCCCAAGCGAAAAGTGGTTTTTTTTCACCTACAGCGGAAAGCACTGCCGCCAAATGATAGATTTGGGTGATTTTTTCTTCTTTGACCAGGTTTCTCAAACCTTCCTTGTTCATCACATCGAGGACTTGAAAGCGACAAAAGTCAAATTTTGATCTTGCTGATTCATTGAGATCTGTAGCGATTACTTGCTCAGCACCAAACTGATCTGCCAGAGACTTAGTGAGTTCCGAACCCAATTGTCCAGCAGCTCCAATAACGAGGATTTTTTCCATTAATATTTCTTTCAAAATCTACCTAAAGCCGAGCTCTGGGTTTTTGTTTATATTTGGGTTTGCAGTCGCAAAAGTAAGAAAAAACTGCTTTCTGAGCAGGTTTTTTGACTAAAGGAACCAGACGTTTTTGAATAACATAAAATCAACTAGCCAGTATGTACGATCAGTTCAGACCCAAATTACAAGAAGAGCTTAAGGGAATAGAGGAAGCAGGCCTTTTTAAAAAAGAGCGTATCATTACCTCTCCACAGTCAGCAGAAATTACCATTGCCGGCGGACAGAAAGTTTTGAATTTCTGTGCCAATAATTATTTAGGGCTTTCCTCCCATCCTAAAGTGATTGAAGCTGCCAAATCTGCCATTGATTCACATGGGTTTGGTATGTCTTCTGTGCGATTTATTTGCGGAACCCAGGATATTCACAAGGAATTGGAAAAGAAGATTTCTGAATTTCTAGGTACAGAAGATACAATTCTTTATGCAGCAGCTTTTGATGCCAATGGGGGAGTCTTCGAGCCTATTCTAGGTCCGGAAGATGCTATTATTTCCGATGCTTTGAATCATGCGTCTATCATTGACGGTGTACGACTTTGCAAGGCCATGCGTTTCAGATATCAGCACAATGATATGGAAGATCTGGAAGCCCAATTAAAGGAGGCTGTCATAAAAGGAGCGAAGCAAAAAATTATCGTGACTGATGGCGTATTTTCTATGGATGGGACGATTGCACAGCTGGATAAGATTGTGGAGTTGGCTGAGAAATATGAAGCTTTGGTGATGACCGATGAGTGTCATTCTACAGGATTCATGGGAAAGACAGGCCGGGGAGTTCATGAGCATTGCGGAGTGATGGGCAAGATAGACATCATCACCGGTACGCTTGGAAAAGCATTGGGTGGCGCTTCCGGAGGATTTACCTCTGGGAGGAAAGAGATTGTTGAATTACTTCGTCAGCGTTCCAGACCTTATTTGTTTTCAAATACGTTGGCACCATCCATCACGGGGGCTTCAATAGCGGTATTTGACCTGTTATCTGAGACGACTGAATTGAGAGATAAACTGGAAGAAAACACGAAGTATTTCCGGGAGAAAATGACTGCTGTGGGTTTTGATATCAAACCCGGCGAGCATGCCATAGTGCCGATTATGTTGTATGATGCCATTCTTTCGCAGAAGATGGCAGAGAAGGTGCTGGAGAAAGGGATTTATGTTATTGGTTTCTATTACCCTGTTGTCCCGAAAGGCCAAGCCAGAATACGTGTTCAGATCTCGGCAGGTCATGATCGGACGCATCTTGATCAGGCGATTGCAGCTTTCACTGAAGTTGGAAAAGAACTGGGGGTGATAGCCTAGCTCTCAAGAATTGAGCTGCGAAATGCCGATGTTACGGTTGGTTGTAGGGCGCCAGGTGTCGGATGCCTCAAGGCTGGGTTTCTATTTTTAGATTCCCGGTTTTTTTTTAACTGCGTACAGAGATTTAGGTAGAATACGGATTATGGGTTGATTTTGCTGTTCGGGATTTGAAATTTTTAAGCCAACCCGCAGGTTTTTTATCCGGATATTTCCCAAGAAAGCACAAGTTTGCAGTTGTCTACTTTTTGAAAATTAGGTTTGGATAGTGATACTGTAAAGGCTTTTCGTACCTATAAACATTTACCTAACAGTCACATGGAAACAACGCTGTTTTCTTTCTTTAATAAAAAATATTTTACCTTCTTCCTGAAATCTACCCAAAACCTTTTCAAGTGCTTTTTGCTTTTTCCTGTCGAAGCTTTTTTTACCATTAAATCTAATGTAAGAGATGTCAAATGAGGAGCCATAAGAGTGGGAACTAATACCCTCAGTTGCATTTCTATTCCTCTTTCTTAGGCTTTTTTGCTGCTCAGGAGTCCGTGTAACCGAAGTAAGAGTAAAGAAACTCTCATTATCTGTAAGGGTTTGAAAAGCTATGCCAAGTTCTTCAAGGATGATTTTCGAGTATGGTGTAATGTAAGGATGGCTATGCGATAAGCGCATAACATCGTACCCGCTTCCCTGATTTACAAGTACTAATTTCTCATCTTCAATTAATTCTTTAAAATGACTTTCCCCCTCAATCAACCCAAATCCATTATATTCTGCTGCAAACAGATGTTTGTCATATTCTTTGGTAATTAGTTCCTCCGGAATAGGAGGGATAACTCTCGGGACAGGTATATCCACTTCTAAAGGCTCAATTTTCTCCGGTTGTGGATTGGTGATAAGGGAAGAATAGGTGGTTGTTAGCTGTTTTTTCCATTCAGGCATATATGCCTGGGTAGCGAGGGTGCCTGCGGTAAAAAGTAGGAAAAAAGCAGCGAGGTACAATAATGGTTTGTTTTTCATAGGGTGATAAGCGCTTTGTTTGTGATTCTGCGGAAAGTGGAAGGGATGAGCAAAGATTAAACCATAACCTTCCATCTAATTGGTTTTAGGTGGTTTGTTTACTAGCTGCCATGCTATTTTATGGAATGGAAACCAACTTGCATTTTTTGGAATCATATTCCAAAAGAAATTACATTGGGGATAGTTAACTTATTGAAGTGGTATTCCGTACAGGGAAATGGCATTGTGACACTAATGACATAAGAATGACGTATTCCTGGCGCAAATAGTATGGGGTAGGCAAACTATTTTTGGATTCAACGAAATGAAAAAAAAAATGGATATTAAAGCACTTGGTGTAAAGTAAAAGTCAGGAGCGAAATATTTTCCTAAAATCAATTTTTTTTGTGAGCTTTTTGTGTTTTTTATGACGCTGACTTACTGGTCATTGCGAGCTTTCTTCGTTTTTTCATTTCATATTCTTCTAAATCTTCAAAGCGAGTATCAACATCCAGGTTGTTCAGGTAATCATTGATGGTCTCTCGGATTTCCTGAAAGGACATATTATGAAGTATTTTACCGTTCTTTGACATGGATAATTGTCCAGTCTCTTCAGATATAATCAAGACTATAGCGTCAGTAGTCTCTGACATCCCTATGGCAGCCCGGTGGCGAAGTCCGAATTGTGCAGGGACTTCACGTTCAGTAACCGGTAAAATACAGCGGGCTGCTTTGATTCTACCATTATGAATGATGGCAGCGCCGTCATGAAGGGGACTGAATTTGTTGAAGATTGAAATAAGAAGTCTTTTTGAAAGTTCAGCATCCAATATATCCCCGCTTTCTGCATAAAACTTCAATTCTGTACTTTTTGAAATCACCATCAAAGCGCCTGTATTACTTCCTGCCAATGTTTTTGAAGCGTCTATAATAGGGCTGATATTGAAAATAGCATTGTCTTTTTTTCTCCAGAAGAAAAGCATGTCTTTCCAGACGTTATCATCGGAAAGGAGGGAAGAGCGACCTATTAGAAGGAGAAATTTTCTGATTTCTGGCGCAAAGATGATTATAGCTGCTATCACACCTACGCCCATAAACTGGCCCAAAATGGCAGACAAAAGCTCCATTCGAAGTGCTCTTACTAGGAGATAGATTAAATAGATGGATAAGAAACCAAGGAAAATCTTAATTGCAACACTGCCTTTTAGAAGTTTATATACTTGGTATAATAGGGCAGCTACCAAGGCAATATCGATGATATTGACGATGGAGATGTCTAAAAATCCTATTTTGAAAAGTAATGTCAAGGGTATAATGTGGTATATAGTTTCAATGTTTCGTTAGCTTCTTTAACGTCATGTACTCGAAGGATGTTTGCGCCATGACATAAGGCAAACATATTTAATGCAGTGGTACCATTCAGCGCTTCTTCGGCACTTACTTCCAGCACGTTAGATATCATGGATTTTCTGGAAATCCCTACCAGCAACGGTAATGAAAGCGATTCAAACTGACGAAGGTTCCTCAGCAAGTAATAATTTTGTTCGAGTGTTTTAGCAAATCCAAAGCCGGGATCAATGATTACATCTTTGATGCCAAACTTTCTGAATTGTTCCAGCTTTTCAGCGAAATAATACAATATTTCTCCCAAAATATCTGAATAATTCGTTTTTTTCTGCATGTTTTGAGGATTTCCCCGCATATGCATGGCAATATAAGGTACCTGGAGTTTGGCCACTGTTGGTATCATTTCTCCGTCAAGATCGCCCGATGAAATATCATTTATGATATGGGCGCCAGAGCATATCGCCTCTTCAGCGACTTTGGCACGAAAAGTATCAACTGAAATTAAAATATTGGGATAATTAGAAGCAATCCAATCCACCGCAGGAATTACCCGGTCAATTTCTTCCTGTAAGCTTACTTCAGCTGCACCAGGTCTGGAACTGTAGCCTCCGAGATCCAGAATACTGGCACCATTGGAAATGTGTGTACTGACTAATGTGTTGATTTTAGCTAGAGATTTCTCTGTTCTACTTCCAGGGAAAAAAGAATCTGGTGTTAGATTCACTATTCCCATGAGCTGTGGTTTGTCCCAGCTGATTAGCCGACCATCGATTTGGAGGGTGTTTTTTTGTGGAAATGACTTATCTTCGATTTTAGAAGACCTGCCAGGAAGAGGAAACATTAAATTAAGAAACTTTGGAGACGCAAACGAGTAACGAATATAGGGAAGTTATCAGCCGTTGTAAAGAACTATTTCGTAAGAAGACTATAGATTATGGTACGGCATGGAGGATTTTCCGCCTTTCGTCCATTACGGATCAAATTTTCATCAAAGCGCAGCGTATTCGATCTATTCAGGAAAAGGGAAATCAAAAAGTGAATGACCCGATCGAAGATGATTTTGTTGGAATTATAAATTATTGCCTGATTGCTCTGCTTCAAATCAGTTATAGTAAAGATGATCGAATGGAAATTCCTTTCGAAGAACTGGAGCCGATTTATGATCATTGGGTGAATGAAACCCGAGGTCTTTTAGAAAATAAGAACCATGATTATGGAGAAGCCTGGAGGGAAATGAGAGTGAGTTCGATGACAGATATTATTTTGATGAAATTGCTTCGCACAAAACAAATAGAAGATAACCAAGGCCAAACCCTGGTATCGGAAGGCGTAGAAGCTAACTATCAGGATATGATCAATTATGCAGTGTTTTGTCTGATAAAATTAAAATATCATGTTTAAGCAGGGTTTTTTGTGGGTGATTAGGTTTATTGTCGGAGGCCTTTTTATTTTTTCTGGATTGATTAAAGTCAACGATCCTGTGGGGACATCGATTAAACTGGAAGAATACTTTGATGTTTTTTCTACAGATATTGCAGGTTTCTTTGCTTATCTAAAGCCATTCGCACTAGAACTGGGGATATTTCTGGTAGTGTTGGAAGTGGTTTTGGGTGTGATGCTTGTCCTGGGCGTGAAAAGCAGGTTCACTGTGTGGGCCTTGGCTTTGATGATTTTGTTTTTCACTTTTCTTACATTCTACTCTGCTTATTTTAATAAAGTGACAGATTGTGGTTGCTTTGGCGATGCAATAAAACTGACACCGTGGGAATCTTTTTATAAGGATTTGATCCTATTGGTTTTGATTTCAATACTTTTCTTGTTTCAGGCGGATTTACCAAAGTCCTCACCGGTATGGGCTTCAGGATTTACAGTTATATCCTTGGTATTGTCTTTTGTGCTCGCAATTGTGGCAGTGAGGAATTTACCATTCATTGATTTTAGAGCATATAAGGCAGGTGTGAACATCCCGCAAAATATGCAGCCCTCTGCACCTCTCCAGTATACTTATGTGATGAAAAAGGATGGTGAGCTATCAACTTTTGATCAATATCCTTCTGACGAAAGCTTAGAGTTTGTAGAGATGAACCTGAAGAACCCAGAAGCTTTACCGAAGATTTCTGATTTTGCAGTTTGGAATGAGGATGGAGATTATTCTGAGGAAGTTTTCACTGGAAGTAAGGTGCTGATTTTAGCTAGCAGTATGGCTAAAATGAGTGATTCGAATCTTGGGCAAATTGACGAGCTGATCAAATCTCTTTCTGGATCCCCTGTCCAGCCTGTTTTTGTAGCTGCAGCATCCCAGGAGGAAATTCAGAAATTCACTCTATCCAGAGGGTGGGATATACTTAGCCTTCAAGCGGACGCTACGGTGGTTAAAACTATGATTCGTGCCAATCCTGGAATAATGGTGCTAAAAGATGGGACAGTATTGGAAAAGTATCATCACAACAATACACCTGACGCAAGTGAGATTTTGGATCTGTACATGCACTAAGGAATGGACAAGGATTTAAAAATTGTTTTGGTAGGACTGCCTGGTTCAGGTAAAAGTACCTTTGGAAAGCAACTTGCATCTATTTTGCAATTTCCGTTTTATGACCTGGATTATCAGATAGAAGAAAGTTATCAGATGAAGATTCCTGATATATTTTCCCGTTATGGGGAAGGTCAGTTCCGCAGGTGGGAGACAGAAGTCCTTCAGAGGTTATTACGCAAAGAAGCTTCCTTTGTCCTTGCTTCCGGAGGCGGTTGCCCGTGTTTTAACGACAACATGGACTTAATCAATAAAAAAGCAGTTTCTGTGTATTTAGATGTTCCGTTGGAGGAGATTTCTAAGCGATTAGGCTTGACCAAAACCCAAAATAGGCCAATGTTTTCCGGGCTTGACCAAGGGGAAATTATCCTGAAATTAAAAAGTCTGCTTGTGGAAAGAGATTATTTTTATAGGCAATCCAAAATAAAACTCAGCGGAGAGGATTTTTCCGCTGAGTTATTAGTTTCAGAATTAATCCGATTGCTTAGAAGCTCAGACCAAGCGTAAGTACTCCGTTGAGTTGGTTGTTCTTGAGCTCAGTCACTGGCCCAATATTATTTCCCTGATTGTCGAGCACCTGGTAGCTGCCGTAAAGCGTGTTGAATTTTTGGTTTACTAAAGCAAAGTCCACAGAGAATTTGTTGAGTTTCACGCCAATTCCTCCGCTAATTTGCTGGGTACTTCTGTCGTAGTCTGAATTGGCAATGGGATCACCGTAGTAGCCATAGCCTCCTCTTACCCTGAAATTGCTGATTTTGTATTCAGCTCCAAATCTAAAATTGATTGTGCTGCCATAAAGATTTTGAATTTCCAGATTATCTGGCCCTTCATCAAAATCACTGGAATTGATTTTGGCAGCACTGTAATCTACCCAGTCTACATCAGCAGAAAGAAAACCATTTTTTCCAAGGAAAACTGTAGCGCCACCTCCGATTTTCAGCGGAGTATTCAAATTATACGAGCTAATAAATATATCTGTGAAATCCTCGACTTGACCTAGGGTGATCCCTTCGGGTTCATAATCATAGTTGTCATAATTTACGACCATACCCGCACTGTATTCATCATTCAAGGCATACCATGTCGGGGTCTGAAAGGTAAATCCCAAATTCAGGTAATCTATTGGTTTATAGATTAATCCTAAGTTAAGATTGACTCCACCGCCATTGATTGCCAGGTTCTCCTGGAGATTAGAGTTGATCAATGGGCCTTCAGGAAATTCCTCATTATATATTTTCCGAGAGGTATAATTCAAGGTTCTAAATCCTATGGAGCCACCTACGAATAATTTATAATTGAAATTGGCCCCATAGGCAAAAGTGATTTGACTTGAGCTGCCTTCCTGGGTGATATTTTCATCCTGAAAAGGGGAAATGAATCCGTTAATAGGCTCGTATTCTCCAGTGATCACCTGGCCATTACTATCCAGCTTTGGATTGATTTGATAGGTATTATACGCCATTCCAGTCAATCCGAAATTTTCAACCTGATTTTCGGGATATCCATTTGCATCCTGTAGATAGAAATCTATTATCGAGGTTTGGCCAGGCTGATCCGAATAATATCCATATTCGGTATTGAAATTGGCAATTCTTTGGATACTGATTCCAAAGGATCCTCCTTTAAATGCTCCTCTATCAAATTCACCTTTTGGGTTTGCCATTACAAAACTAACATTTGGCAAAGAGAAGTTTGTCGTGTTATAGCTCTTGTTTTGCCCTAGATAAGTTGTTTCCACTCCCCAGTCCGTGTAGCCAACAGTTGCGCTTGCTTCTGAATTTCTGAAAAAGCCGAGTCCTGCAGGATTTCCTGCAATATTTGAAACATCGCCCCCAAGTGACCATTGTGTCCCACCGGCTCCCATAATTCGGGCAGAACCTGCAGGTTTAACCTGACTGAAGCGAAAGGCGTCTTCATAGTATCCACTTTGGGCCAGCGTGTAAGAAGACGTAATAATACATAGGGATAAAACCAGAATGGATATTCTCATTTAGATTTGATTTGGGTGTGATTAATAAACGTGCAGTTGGGATAGAATTGTTACTTAATCTCAATATTCTTTCCCTAAAAAGCGCTAAAGGTTGCTGAAATAGGTTCAAGCGGTTTATACGTAGCAATAAATAAGGCAGTGAACCCACTGCCTTATCCAAATATATAATATGATAGAGGATTAATTTCCTCGTCCCCCCCTTGAAGGGGATGAACTTCTTGTAGCTCCTCCTGAAGATCCACTGCTTCTGGTTGGAGTACTGTAAGTTGGAGTACTTCTGGTAGTTGGAGTACTTCTAGTTGGACTTACAGTTCTCATATTTGTGTTACTTCTATTATAAGAAGGCGACGAAGTTCTGCTAGGAACGTTACTTCTATTATATGAAGGGCTAGATGATCTGCTATTTGTAGCAGGGTAAGAAGATCTTACTGTACCACCCCTACCTGAATTAATAGATCGGGAGTTTGTATTAGCTATACTTGGTCTAGCAGAAGGCATTGCACTTCTAGTTCTTGAGACTGGTCTATCTAAAGCGGCAGAACTCACATTTCTACTACTTCCTTGTCTAGCTCTGGAATTATAGTAGTCGTTTTGCGAGGAGCTGAAATCTCTTGCAGATGCTCTTGAATTAGCTGAATTGGAAACTATTCTTCTAGAAGTAGTACTATTGTTTAAAACATCTCTTCTAGCCTGAGCCCTGGCAGTGCTGGGCTGAAGCGCTGCATTGGAAACACTTCCTCTGGATGCGGCAAGTGAAGAGCCTCTTGTAGGTCTTGCCCCTCGCACAACTCTTCTGTCCCCGTATTCTCCACCAGGAAGTACGTAGATAGGATTGGTCACATAGATTGGCGCGTAACCGTATCTTGGATAACCAGCCCAACCATACATAGGCATTCCCCATGGATCATAAAATCCACCATATCCAAACCCTGGGCGATAGTAGGGGCTGCCAAAGCCAAACCCTATACTCATACTAAATCCAGGTCTATAACCAAAACTTGGTCCCCAGAATGGATCATAAAAACCACCCATTCCCCATGGATTTATTCCGTACATCATTCCCATGCTACCCATTCCATACATCATTCCCATATTGAAAGCCAGAGAACTGTTAAAGTTGGAATTATTGCCTGATCCATTTACTCGATAATTGTCGTAAGCATTGATGTCAGGGTCATTTTCTGCTACTTCTTGTCCTTCATCAAAGTACACGACATCGTCCTGGACAGTATCTTCTTCGGCCTGGTATCTTGCAAGATAGTCTGGATTCACATTGCGAGAGCTAAAACTCTCTTGTGGAATAGGCTCTGATGAAGTAGATGAAAGCGATTGAAAATGCTCAGGGCTATTGTTTTGTACGGCGTATTCAGTGGCAACCTTAGCGTCTGAAGCCATGAAGTACAAATTATCACTAGTATTCGTCGTAGCTAATTTATTCGTGCTACACGAAACCAATACCAGAGATCCAAGGATAAATGATGATGTTATAATTGAGGAATTCTTCATAGTAGAAGTTTAATTGTTGCTTTCTTATACGGAGACAGGGGTGAAGGGTTATACTTTTTGGTTTATATTTGCCCCGCATAAGTTAGCAAAAATAACCATAATCTGTATCTCAACCAACCACAATGAGTAAAGGACTACCTAAGAGAAGCGAGGATTATTCGCTTTGGTACAACGAATTAGTAAAAAAAGCCGATCTGGCAGAGAATTCAGCTGTCAGAGGCTGCATGGTCATCAAACCTTATGGCTATTCTATCTGGGAGAAAATGCAGGCAGAATTGGATCGCATGTTTAAAGAAACAGGTCATTCTAATGCGTATTTTCCGCTTTTTATCCCAAAATCCTATTTAAGTAAGGAAGCCAGCCATGTGGAAGGTTTTGCGAAGGAATGTGCTGTAGTTACTCATTACAGATTGAAAAATGCTGAGGACGGGAGTGGTGTGATTGTGGATCCTGAAGCAAAGCTAGATGAGGAATTGATAGTTCGCCCTACCTCAGAAACTGTCATTTGGAGTACGTACAAAAACTGGGTACAATCTTATCGGGATCTTCCTCTGTTAGTAAATCAATGGGCAAATGTTGTCCGTTGGGAAATGAGAACAAGACTTTTTCTTAGAACTACTGAATTTCTTTGGCAGGAAGGTCATACAGCTCATGCTACTCAAAAGGAAGCAGAAGAGGAGACAATGCAAATGATGAATGTTTATGCTCAGTTTGCAGAAGATTTTATGGCTTTACCTGTTGTAAGGGGAAGAAAGACTGAAAGTGAACGTTTTGCGGGTGCTGATGATACTTTATGTATCGAAGCGATGATGCAGGATGGCAAAGCTTTGCAGGCGGGAACCTCTCACTTTTTGGGACAGAATTTTGCTAAGGCATTTGATGTGAAATTTGCTACCAAAGAAGGTGGATTAGAATATGTATGGGGTACTTCCTGGGGGGTCAGCACCCGTTTGATGGGGGCTTTGATTATGGCTCATTCCGATGACAACGGATTAGTGCTGCCTCCTAAACTGGCTCCAATTCAAGTGGTGATTATTCCGATCTATAGAAAAGATGAGGAATTTGAAGCAATCACAGAGAAAGCTAACGAGCTTATTGCGGCATTACGTAAGGTCGGAGTTTCAGTGAAATATGACAATCGTGATACGCATAAGCCGGGATGGAAATTTGCAGAGCATGAACTGAAAGGTGTTCCATTGAGAATTGCCATCGGTCCTAGAGATTTGGAAAACGGTACCATTGAAATTGCCAGAAGAGACACCTTGACTAAGGAGCAATTTGAGTTGGCCTCTCAGCCGATTTCGGAGAAAATAACTGCTATGCTTGATGAAATACAGACTAGTATTTACACCAAAGCTTTAAGCTTTAAAGGCGAAATGACGACAGAAGTAAATTCCTGGAACGAATTCAAAGAAATATTGGAAGAGAAGGGAGGGTTTTTGTCTGCTCATTGGGACGGAACAGCGGAGACTGAAGAAAAGATCAAAGATCTCACGAAAGCCACGATTCGTTGCATTCCCCTAGATAGAAAAGAAGAGGCAGGGATTTGTGTCTATTCAGGGAGGCCTTCAGTTGGTAGGGTTCTTTTTGCAAAAGCCTATTAAAGCCTAATCAATAAGCAAGCCTGGAAATATGAGACCACTGAAAAAATCCTTTGCATAAATTTCACCATGAAATAGGTGTGAAAATATAAATTTAACCCTCTGAAAATCGTTTATATGCGATCTGGTTAAATGAAATTTTCAACTAATTAAAGCAGAATGGCTTATGGATTTTTATCTTCATAAGCCATTTTTTTAGGGATAGTTTTTTAGTGCCTTCGGAAATATCCGGGCTTTTTTTGCTTTTATTGGCAAGGGGTAACGAGGAAACTTGTATTTTAGACATCTATTCTTTTTCTGAAAAAGCAATGACAATCCTGGTACTTTCAAGTCTTCTACTTATAGGTCTTATCCTTTTGCTTGCTGAAGTGCTGTTTGTGCCCGGTACTACAGTAGTCGGGATTTTTGGACTTGCAGTAAGTTTAGCAGGCGTAGTCTATGCATTTCTCAGCTTTGATGCGGGAATAGCATGGTGGATTACTTCTATTGCGGTAGTATTGAACCTTGCTGCCATTGTTTATGGATTTAGTTCTGGTGTTTGGAATCGCTTTTCTCTAAAATCTGCTATGCAGGGAGGAGCTTTTGATGGACGTACAGATGCCTTACAGATTGGTATGCCGGGCAAAACGACCTCAGATCTTAAACCGATCGGGAAAGCAAGTTTTGGCGATATTGTCTACGAGGTGAAATCAGAGAATGGTTTTATTCCTGTGGGAACTGAGGTCACCATTTTCAAAATTGAAAACAATAAAATTATAGTTAAATAATATGGAGAATCTAGATCCGAGCAGTTCAATGTTCATCCTGGTGGCCGCAGTCGCAGGAATAGTCCTACTTTTCATCTTCTTGTACTTTGTTCCGGTCAATCTCTGGATCACTGCCCAATTTTCTAATGTTAGAGTAGGGATAGGAGAGCTTATTGGAATGAGAATCAGAAAAGTGCCACCAAGTATTATTGTTAATTCTTTGATCACTGCTACCAAAGCTGGGCTTCAGTTGACTACCAATGACTTGGAAACGCATTACATGGCTGGCGGGAATATCCCCAATGTGATCAGGGCTTTAATATCCGCTGATAAAGCGAATATTAATCTGACATTCAAGCAAGCAACCGCGATTGACTTAGCAGGAAGAGACGTGTTTGAGGCAGTTCAGATTTCTGTAAATCCTAAAGTGATCAATACGCCGAATGTAGCCGCTGTAGCCGCTGATGGTATACAATTGATAGCCAAAGCCAGAGTAACTGTCCGTGCGAATATAGCTCAGTTGGTCGGAGGAGCAGGTGAAGAGACTATCCTGGCACGAGTTGGTGAAGGTATCGTAACTTCTATAGGTTCGGCGGCGACGCACAAGAGTGTGCTCGAAAACCCGGACAAAATCTCCAAGCTGGTTTTACAGAGAGGCTTGGATGCAGGGACTGCTTTCGAGATTCTTTCTATTGATATCGCGGATATTGATGTGGGAACAAACATCGGTGCGAAACTACAAATCGATCAAGCTTCCGCTGATTTGAAAGTTGCAGAAGCTAGAGCAGAGGAGAGACGTGCAATGGCCGTGGCTCTGGAGCAGGAGATGAAAGCCCGAAATGTGGAAATGCGGGCTAAAGTGATAGAAGCTGAGGCAGAAGTTCCAAGAGCTCTGGCTGAAGCCTTCCGGAGTGGTAAGCTAGGAGTGATGGACTATTATAGAATGGAAAATATCCAATCAGATACCTCCATGCGGGAATCGATTGCCAACTCAGATGAATCGAAGGATTCCTCGAAAGGCAAAAACGAGAAAAAATAAAAAAAAGGGGCTCAGGCCCCTTTTTTGTTATTCTTACTTGGTTCTCCCAATGTTTGAACCACTGTGGGAATAAACTTATTTTTTGTGAAGATTTGGTCATTTGTCCAATCTACCAAAACCTTCTCATAAGCGACAGGTAAAATGACTTCTCCGCTTTCGTTGATTACTCCTGTAAGACCGTTTTTTCTTACGATTATAAAATCCTTACGTTCCCTTCTGAGTTCTTCAAATTCGGTAGGTATCACTTCTTTGCCTTCTGAATCAAGAAGGCCGAATTTCCCCGAATCTTCTACCAGGAAATACCCATCACTTGTTCGGTAAATATTATCAAACCCTTCAGTGTTTACAGTGGCTCCGAAGGGATTTAGTAAGAAATATTTACCGTTCAGTTTAGCTATTGCTAACCCATTTTGAAAGGATTTTATTTCTTCCCAGAGCGGATCAGTGAGTAGTTCTCCTGAAGCATTGATTAATCCCCAGTTTTGGGTTATTCTATAGGCAGCGATTTTTTCTGAAAACAAAGTTGTTTCAGTGAATTGAGGGGAAAGCACCCATGTCCCAGCTGAATCCACAAAACCAAATACACCGTTGGATTTAGCAGGAAAAAGTCCTTCCTTACCAAACTTGATTTCATCTGCACCAAGCATGGGCTGTACTAGCCAGCCTTTTTTTCCAAGAAGCCCAATTCTATCATCACGAAAATGAACATTGTAAGAATCTTTGCCGATTTTATTGACGGCTGTTATGCCCACATCATCAAGCAAAATACCATCGTCTTCCATCACACGGCGGAGTTTTCCGTGGATATATTCCAGCATGACATCATTCTCAAAAGTGATTTTGTGAAATGAATTGTAACGGATATTAGATTTGATATCATTTCCTTCTATAAGCAAATACTGATCTTGGTTATAGCCATAATAGAAATTGCCATGAGTATGCTGCAGCCTCTCGATGATGGGATCCAACACATAGTCCCCTTCTCTATTGATCAACCCAAAACCACTGGCTTCTTTGGCTAAGACAAATTCCCCGTCATTATCAGCAAGAAGCTCGAAAGTCTTATCAGGATTGGATGACAAAGGCAAAGAATAGTCATTTCCTTTCCTCAGGATGATTAATCCCGTGTTTGTTACCTTGGCTTCATCCAGTTCGCCAAGATAGGTTGTTTTGTTTTTTCCACGCTGGAATAGCCAGTACTCATTTCCCTTGCTTGCCAAAAGCATGTTGAAATAGGTTTGTATCCTTTCATACTCCAAGGGCAATACCTGTTGTCCATATTCATGAAATGCACCGATTCCATTTGGTCCCTTCACTAAGATCCAAGGCTCTAAGTACTGATAGATTTCTGTCCCTACCAATGAAACTGCCGGTCTAAGATCATTTGACAATAAAAAGAGTTCATCACCTTTCTTCCCGATTCTCACGGTTTCACTGAGAAGATCTACTTCATCGTAAATCAACCGGGACTGAAGTTGGAGCTTGGTGTTATATACTTCCCAAGATTGAGCTTGTGCCACTTCAGAAATAATAAAAGTGAAAATAAGACTTACGAGTATCGTAAAATTTTTATTCATTCTAAATGTCGGTTATTCGAAAAAGGTGTTAAAGGTAAAATGACCAAAGGTTTTCTTCAATCCTTTGGTCATTTTTAGTAAAAGTTGTAGAACTTTCTACTCTGATTTTACTTTTTCCAGATCAAAGAGATCTGAAATGATTTGGATCATTTCCTCAGCTTGATCTCGTTGGCAAGCTGCCCGAAGTTGTACCACGGGAACTTTGAGAATTTTTTGCATCATACTCTTGGTGATTTTATCGATCACCGCATATTCTTTCTTGTCGGCATTCTTTGTGAATCTTGCCATTTCTTCCTGGCGGATCTGTTCCAAGGATTGCTTCAGCTTATTAATAGTAGGGGATGCGATCATTTCTTTTTTCCAATCAAAAAATTCTTTAATGCTTTCCTCTATTATTTCTTCCACCATCGGTACTGAAGCCAATCTTTTTTCCAATGCTTCAGAAGCTTTACTGCGAATATTATCCACGTTGTAAAGCACAACCCCCGGGACGTCTTCCACAGAAGTTTCTATACTTCGCGGTACTGAGAGATCTACAAGCAATTTGTAGCTGTTGATCTGGAATTTCCTCACTAATTCTTTTGTGATAAATGGCTCAGATCGTTGAACTGATGAAACGATGACATCCGCTTCTTCCATCGCTTCAAAACTATTTTCAAAAGGAACTACTTCGAAGCCCATTTCTGCAGCGATAGATTCCGCTTTGGAAAGAGTCCTGTTCGTTATTTTGACCTTCGCATTGGGCAGATGAACCATATTCTTGGCTACATCTTCACCGATTTCCCCGACACCAATCAGTAATATTCTCGGTTCGAAAGTATTCGAAGTCAAGCTTTCGATCAATTCTATCGCAGCGTATGATAAAGACGCCGCCCCGTCTCTAAAAGCTGTTTCCTGTACAATACGTTTATTGGTGAAAAAGACCGTATGCATCAATCTATGGAGGAAGGGCCCGGTCATATTCAAGTCAGCAGAAGCCTGATACGCTCTTTTGACCTGATTTGAAATCTGAATATCACCTACTACCTGGGCTTCCAATCCCATCGAAACTCTGAATAAATGCCTGATTACAGCTCTATCATCATTCAAAATCTCGAAATACTCAAGAAAATTAACGATGTCAGTCAATCCTTTTTCAAGACCTATCAACTTAATTATTTCAGTGCTTATATCTTGACCATGGCTATAATATACCTCTGTACGGTTGCAGGTAGAAAGTATTAAAGCATCGTTTAGATTAAAAATGTCCTTGATTTTCAGTAAGATACCGTGTACGGCTTTCTCGTCCAAAGAAATTATTTCCCGGATTTGAACTGGTGCATTTTTATGAGATAAACTGAGGGCTCTAAATTTGACTTGCATCATGCTTAAGCTTGGATTGCAAATTTAACAGACTATGGCAAGGGAAGTGTTCATTTTGGGAAGGTATCTGTTAATTTGTAATCTGTCTAAATAACCTCCCCCTTTTAGTACTACAATAGTAAACAAAACCTGTTTCTCAATCCAATAGCATTGGCTTATGTAGAATTGGTAATTTCTATCACCTTTAGTGAACCATGAGAGCTATATTTTTTATTGGCTGAAAGTTTATCCCGGTTTCTCAGGTAAAGAATCCCGTGGGGTTTGTTTTCTTTATTCCGTTATTACTTCTTCTTGTGTCTTCAAAGTTTAAAGACAATTAGAAACGTGAAGGCTGAGAATTCTCATAGCCAATAATCTGCAAATTTGAACCAGAGACCATAGATACCATCTGGGGATGGTTTGATTGTGTTTGAATATTTTTCAGCAAGTCCAACAAAAATCCTGATCGCTTGAAGAAGCAATAGGGCAAGTTCCAATCTTCGGATAGTTTCAAACCTATAAAGATCTTCAAGAAAGAATGTATAGATAAAATCACCCCATTCATAGATTTTCAATAGTTTGGTGAATTCACTTTTCCCAAATGGCGAATTTGCGCATCTTTGATCCATGGATTCTCATTTGGATCAGATTCAATTACCCGCACTTAACTTACCGCATTTCGAACCGAAGCTTCTGAAAAGGGATGGAAAATTCTGGGTTTTTGATTCACTCCGTAAAAAAGCACTGGTTCTCACACCTGAAGAATGGGTACGGCAGCATTGGATTAATTTCCTGATTACTCAACTGAAATTTCCCAAAGGACTTTTGGCACTGGAAAAAGGTCTTATCTATAATAAGCTGCTCAAGCGAACGGATCTCGTGGTCTGGGATACAAATGGAAAACCCTATCTTCTGATCGAATGCAAAGCGCCGAAAGTGAAGCTCACCCAAAATACTATTGAGCAAGCTTGCCTGTATCACAAGGAATTGAAAACCCCATTTCTAGTCATCAGCAATGGTTTGCAGCATATTTGCCTGAGTTTTGACGCAGTCATGGAAAAGTTTACCCAAGAGAAATCTTTTCCTACACCGCCACTTTAGCTGAAGTATAGTAGATTTGGAACTGGAGACCTTTCGATTGCTGTTCTGAAATTTCTAATCCTATGGTAAAATCTTCTTCCGTCCACCCTTGCGATCTTTGTAGCAGTCGTAAGCTGTCTATGCTTTCTGATCTTACCGATGAGCAAGCTTGTAATATTTCAGACAATAAAAACATGATTTCTCATCGAAAAGGCCAGATGCTTTATTATGAGGAATCAAAACCGCAGGGAGTTTTTTGTATAAATTCCGGGGTAATTAAAGTTTTCAAAACAGCATCAAATGGCAAGGAACAAATTATTCACCTGGCAAAGAAGGGAGATCTCCTTGGATATTCAGCTTTACTTGGTGAGGAAAATTACACCAATTCTGCCCAGGTAATCGAAGACGCGAAAATTTGCTTTATCCCCAAGGAAACTTTCCTGAAAGCGCTGGTGAGCAACGGGCCTTTTTTCAAAAGACTGACCAAAGCACTCAGCCATGAAATCGGAGTTATGGAGGAAAAACTAGTTGATGCTTCGCAGAAGAGTATCCGGGAACGATTAGCTTACCTGCTGCTGCAGCTTGCCAACTCCTATGGACTTGAGGGTAGAGCGCATCAGCAGATTGACTTAGTGCTGAGTCGGGAGGAGATAGCTAGCCTGATTGGCACAGCCACCGAATCTGTCATTCGGTTATTATCAGAATTCAAAAAGGATAAACTCATAGAATTCAAAGGCAAGAAAATCGTGATTTTGGATAAAGAAGGACTTGTCAAGCTTTCGGATTTTTATGCCTGAGTTGAACATACCAACCTGTTTATGGGTTGAAGAGATATGATGGTAACGTTCAATAAAGGCTTGGTTTCACTGGTTTTTTTGTTGCTCTTTTCTCTTTTTTCTCTCCATTTGACAGCTCAATCCCTCGCCTATAAAACCCTACTTTCCACACTTTACGATTCTGATTTTCCAGTTTTAAAACCAGATCAAATCATAGATTTGGATGACTTTCAGATTTTGGATACCCGAGAAAAAGAGGAGTTTGAAACCAGTCATCTCATGGATGCTGAATGGGTTGGTTATGAGACTTTTTCCATGGAAAATGTTGCAAAATTGCATAAGGATCAACCGGTTTTGGTGTATTGCACGGTTGGGGCAAGATCTCAGGAAATTGGTAAAAAACTCAGGGAGGCGGGCTTCAAAGAAGTTTATAACCTCTACGGTGGACTGATCGAATGGGTAAATGAGGAAAAGCCGATTTACCAAGGCGGCTCACTTACAAACAAAGTACATACGTATTCCAAATCGTGGGGTGTTTGGTTGATCAAAGGAGAACAGGTTTATTGACTACCTGTTTAGTCCTCTGGTTGACTATTGCTTATTTTATTTATTATATCTTTTTCTGATTCGGACCGTACATCATCCTAAACCCATCCTATGAAAAATCTGAAAAGCCATATTCTCCTTTTTCTCAGCATTATTCTTTTTAGTTGCCAAAGCTCTGTTCCCGGAATGGCAGGTACTACTGCTCCAAGCCATAAATCTTGGGATGAACTACTGAAAGCCAATGTAAGCGCTGAAGGAAAGGTCAATTACAAGGGATTTATCGAAGAAAAAGTTAAACTTGATGCCTATTTGAAGAACATCAGCGAAAATGCCCCTGACCGTAAGACCTGGTCTAAAGATGAGCAACTGGCATATTGGATCAATGCGTATAATGCCTTTACGGTGAAATTAATCGTAGACAATTATCCGGTGGAAAGTATTAAAGATTTGGGTCCTGCATTGAAAATCCCGCTGGTCAAAGACGTGTGGCATTATAAATTTTTCAAAATAGGGGGGCAGGAATCCAGCTTGGATGAGATTGAGCATTCCATTTTGCGAAAGGAATTTGAAGAACCTAGGATACACTTTGCGATCAATTGTGCGTCAGTTTCCTGCCCGCCTTTGCTCAATGAAGCATTTGAAGCTTCCACTATTGATGCTCAGTTGGACAAGATGGCTAACCGTTTTATAAATGATTCTTCAAGAAATAAGATTACGCCGGGTGCTGTGCAGCTCTCATCGATTTTCTCCTGGTTCAAAGGGGATTTTACCAAGAATAGCAGTTTGATAGACTTTTTAAATAAATACAGCAAGACTAAAATCAATCCAAATGCAAAGATTTCCTTTTTGGATTATGATTGGAATTTGAATGAATAGATTCAGGTTTTTGGTACATTTCCATTAAGACAAAAATTAGCCCGCCCCCTATGAGTTCAAATCGCCATGTGGTTATCATCGGCAACGGTATTGCAGGGGTAACCTGTGCCCGTCAATTAAGAAAGCTGGATGATTCTGTCAGGATTACGCTGGTTTCAGGAGAATCAAGATACTTTTTCTCCAGAACTGCGCTGATGTACGTTTTTATGGGGCATATGAAATTTGAACATACACAACCGTATGAGAATTGGTTTTGGGAGAAAAACAGAATCGAGCTGAAAGAAGGGTGGGTGAAATCCATAGACTTTTCTGCCAAAAACCTTCATTTCAAATCTGGGGAAAACCTAAGCTATGATGAACTGGTAATTGCCACAGGTTCTAAGCCGAATAAATTTGGCTGGCCGGGAGAGGATCTGCAGGGAGTTCAGGGATTGTATTCCAAGCAGGATCTGGAGCTGATGGAGGAAAATACTTCTGTCGGAGTTCAGAGGGCAGTGATCGTGGGCGGGGGCTTGATCGGGATAGAAATGGCTGAAATGCTTGCCTACAAGAAAATTCCGGTGACTTTCCTTGTCCGGGAATCCGGTTTTTGGAGAAATGTGCTTCCAAAGGAAGAGTCAGAACTTGTGGGCAGGCATATGCTGGAACATCACATTGATCTGAGATTGAATGAGGAGTTGGATGAAATTTTAGCTGATCCAAATGCCCGTGTCCAAGCTGTACGAACTAAATCTGGGGAGATAATTCCATGCCAATTCGTGGGACTTACTGCTGGTGTGACCCCAAATATTGACTTTCTCAGAAAAACGCAGTTAGTAGTCAACCGGGGAGTAAAGGTGGATTTTGGTTTTCGGACCAACATTGCAAATGTATATTCTATAGGTGACTGTGCGGAATTTCATGAGGCTCCGGCCGCGCATCGCAAACCTGTGGAACAAGTGTGGTACACAGGACGGATGCACGGTGAGACTTTAGGGTATATTTTGGCAGGCAAAAAAGTCACCTACCAACCGGGAGTTTGGTTCAATTCGGCCAAGTTTCTGGATATAGAATACCAAACCTACGGAACTGTTCCCGCAAAATGGGAGGAGGACAAAATTTCCTCATTTTACTGGGAGCATGCTGGTGGAAAGGTGGCTTTTCGAATGCTAATGGATTTGGAAGGTCGGATTCTTGGCGTCAATAATTTGGGTCTTAGACTTCGACATGAGTTTTTTGACCAGGCAATCCGGGAAAAATGGGAAGGATCCAAAGCCATAGCCAAGTTAGACAAGGCTAATTTTGATCCTGAGTTTTTCGCTCCTTACTTCATGGAAATTCAACAGGCCTTCAAGAGTCAATTCGGAGGAGATATCAAAGTTTTTAGAAAGACATTTATCCAAAAACTATTCGGAGCAAGTGTATGAAATCGAGCAAAATGAGCATGTCAATTGGGGTTGTTTGCAACGATGCTCATGAGGCCATTTAAAATCTAATAGAAAACACATGAAGTTGATTCAACGTTTAGGTATTCTGCTGTTTTTGGTCGGTTTGACTGTATTTACTGTGATGCCCTTTTTAGGAAGTTATACGCTTACCAAAGAGTTGGTCTTGACGAATACCAAGGATATCCATCAAGAGAGAATGAGTAAAATTTTGGCTCCAATGTATGGAGAAACCTATTGGTCAAACTTCTCTTTTATTGCTGCTTTCAATGACAATTTCGATTCAAACAATGACGTCCTCAAGGCCGAGTCCAAATGGGAGGAGGTAATCTGGGATGATTACAGTTTTGCACTTGCAAAAAGCTCGATAAGCAGTCCAGTCCGCGATAATCCCTGGCTTTTCTTTGGTTTATCAATTGGTTTTGCGGTATTGGGAGGTTTGTTTTACAATCTCCCAAACCACAGGGATGAGCCTGCTGGAATAAAAAATAACGGCATTTTCCATTCTTCTATGAAGAACCGTGGCTGGATGGGGATGGTTACGGGTGCGTATTTGATTGTTTTCTACATCATTCTGTATTGGTTCCCTGCTTATATCGTGAATCAGGTATGGATGGTAAATCCCCTCAGCATGATCCTAAGTGGGAATTCTGCCAGCCAATGGTTTCTATACGGGACGATTTATACGCTGGCAATAGCCGTGATGGGCGTGCGGATGTTTAGAAAATACAAGGGCAATAGGTATCAGCAGCTTCGTACGGCTTCGGTGATGTTTTTCCAAACAGCCTTTGCGTTTTTGATTCCCGAGATCCTGGTATTGCTCAATCAGCCTTATTACGATTTCAAAAATATCTGGCCACTGGATTACGATTTCTTCTATGATTATCAGGTTGAAACCTTTATCAGTGCCGGTGGAGTAGGGATGTTTATGTTGATCTGGGGGATCTTGCTCATTAGTATAGCTGTTCCGGTTTTCACCTATTTTTTTGGTAAAAGATGGTATTGCTCTTGGGTGTGTGGATGTGGAGGTTTAGCCGAGACGGTGGGAGATCCTTATCGCCAGCTTTCTAACAAGTCATTGAAAGCATGGAAATACGAGCGGGTGATAGTCCACAGTGTTTTAGTCTTGGCTGTGGTAATGACGGGGCTCACTATCGCCAATTACTTTTCTGGATTTGCTCTTTTAGGAAATGTCACGAACCAATTACATTCGTTCTATGGTTTTGCGATTGGCTCCGTTTTCGCGGGTGTGGTAGGCACAGGGTTTTATCCATTTATGGGTAACCGCGTTTGGTGTAGATTTGGCTGCCCATTGGCTGCTTATTTAGGGATAGTTCAGCGGTTCAAATCCAGGTTCAGGATCACCACAAACGGAGGTCAGTGCATTTCCTGCGGTAACTGCTCCACCTATTGCGAAATGGGAATAGACGTGCGCTGGTATGCACAGCGGGGTCAGCAAATTGTGAGAGCCAGCTGTGTTGGATGTGGTGTCTGCTCGGCAGTTTGTCCACGAGGGGTTCTGAAACTTGAAAATGGACCAGAAGAAAACAGGGTCAATGAAATGCCTATAATCATTGGAAATGATTCCATCAAGGTAAAAGCGTAAATGATCTTATTATATATTTTGATTGGGATATATGCCCTGGGAATGCTGTTTATTTTCATATACAGTCTTGCTCAAGGGCATTTGCTTTTGAGGTTTTTGAGTGCCAAAAAATCTCTTGGAAAAGTGGCTCATGCTGCCCCGGAATCTTGGCCTGAAATAACCATACAGCTACCCGTTTTCAATGAAATGTATGTGGTAGACCGCCTGATAGAAGCTGTAGCCAAGATAAATTATCCTGCTGATCTGCTTGAAATCCAGGTGTTGGACGACAGTACGGATCAGACTTCGGATTTAATTCAAAAGAAAATTTCAGAATTTCCTGATTTTAATTTTAAATACCTTCATCGAACTGATAGAAGCGGATTTAAAGCTGGGGCGTTGAAGGAAGGTTTAGCAAAAGCCGGTGGGGAATTTATCGCGATTTTTGATGCGGATTTTGTGCCGGATCCGGATTTTTTGCTGAAAACTATCCCTTATTTCTCTTCAGAAAAAATCGGAATGGTACAGACACGATGGACACATTTGAATAAAAACTATTCTTTATTGACCCGATTACAAGCTTTTGCCTTGGATGCGCATTTTTTGATTGAGCAGATCGGTAGAAATAGTCAGCAGGCTTTTATCAATTTCAATGGGACAGGAGGAGTCTGGAGAAAGTCATGCATTATCGATGCGGGGGATTGGCAGGACGATACCCTGACTGAGGATTTGGATTTGAGTTATCGTGCACAGCGCAAGGGCTGGAGGTTTGTTTACCGTCCGGAAATTGAATCTCCCGCAGAACTCCCACCGATTATGTCCGCTGTTAAGTCCCAGCAGTTCCGTTGGACGAAGGGCGGGGCAGAATGTGCCGGGAAACATGCAAAGGCAGTTTTGAGAGAGGATTTTCCATTGTCCACCAAGTTTCATGCGATGGCACATTTGTTCAATAGTTGCATTTTCATTGCTGTCCTGCTCGTCAGCCTAAGCAGCATTGGAGTTTGGTATGCAGGAATGCAGGGAATGATTTCATCCAATTTATCTAAAGTTGCAGGCCTGTTTATGATAGGATTCGTGATCATTGCCGGAGTGTACTTGGTATCCTATTTCTATGGGAAAAGGAGTTTTTGGCGCAGCTTGCTTCAGTCGTTTTACATGTTGCCATTGTTTCTTTCGGTTTCCATGGGCTTGGCCTTGCACAATGCCCAGGCAGTTTGGGAGGGACTTTCGGGTAAAAAATCACCTTTTATCCGCACGCCGAAATTCAATCTCGAAGGAGGTACCGGCCTGGAAAGCAATCCCTATATAAAATTTAAACTTCCAGTCACCACCTGGATGGAAGGAATCTTAATGCTTGTCTTCTCGGTCATGGTCGGGCTACACATTTACTGGCAGTCCTTTACAATGTTGCCATTTCACTTGATGTTGGCAGTGGGCTATGGTCTGGTTTTCTTTTCTTCTTTTAAAGCCTATAATTTAGGTAAATAAGCTGATGTATAATCCCCCAATTATCGATGTGATCATCCCTGCCTATAACGAGGAAAAGTCCATTTCCAAAGTGATCGGGGATATTCCATCCTTAGTCAGAAATGTGGTGGTGGCAAATAACAACTCCACCGATGAGACCGGCAAAACAGCAGAAGCTGCGGGGGCAAAAGTGGTTTTAGAACCTCAAAAGGGCTATGGAAAAGCCTGTCTGACTGCGATGGATTGGATCAAAAAACAGGATGTCCAACCGGATATTGTTGTTTTTTTGGACGGAGATTACAGTGATTACCCTGAGGAATTGTTGGATTTGATTCATCCGATTTTAGATGGAAAAGCAGAAATGGTCATAGGTTCCCGGGTACTCGGCGAGCGGGAATCCGGCTCCATGACTTTTCCGCAGGTCTTTGGGAATTGGTTGGCAACTACCATGATGAGGTACATGCAAGGGGCTAAATTCTCCGACTTGGGGCCATTTCGGGCGATAGCTTGGTCAAAGTTGCTGGACCTGAATATGGTAGATGAGAACTTCGGCTGGACCATAGAAATGCAGATCAAGGCACATAAGGCGGGACTTCGCTATACAGAAGTGCCGGTGAATTACCGTAAGAGAATAGGAGTGTCCAAGGTCAGCGGAACTGTGAAGGGGGTGTTTGGGGCAGGATACAAGATTATCTACACGATTTTTAAGTATTGGTAATCTGGAAAATCAAGCAGCAGACTATTGGAATCATGCCTGTGTTACCGAGAATAGACCTTAGCAGGTATTTTAGTAATTTTAGACCTATGAGAAATTCATTGATTCTTGGAGCACTTTTGCTGGTCATCTGCTCCTGCAATTCCACAGGTAGAAAAGCCATAGACGAGGAGCAGTTTGCCTCGCGCTGGTATCAGGGTAAAGCAGAAATAAATGTCTTTGAACTAAAGCAAATACGCTATGGTGAAGAGCGGGAAGGAAAAGCAGTCATGATCTTTGTGACAGAGGATTTTTCTAAGCGTAAGCAGGTCAAGCTCGACGATCCTACCGGTGCCGGAGAAGGAGCAGTGAAAGTGATGAAGCTGAATATGACCCGCGATTTTGTGACAGGGGTATATCCATACCATACCATGCTTTCAGTATTCACACCGGTTTATGAGGAGCTGCATTCACCGAAAATCTCCGCTTCGGTGACCGAATGGTGCGGACAGTCATTTGCGCAGCTCAACTGGAGAAACAATAAGTATCAAGCAAAATTATTCTCCTATTTTGAATCGGAAGGCGATCAGGAAATAAGTATCTCTGCTTTGGCAGAAGATGAACTCTTCAACTTAATTCGACTCAATCCTGATCTGGTGCCTGATGGGCATTTGAAAATGATCCCAGGTCTGATTTACAATCGCTTCACACATCACCCATTGGGCTCAGAAAGTGCCCACATCACTAAACGTAAAACTGGAGCTAATCAGGCTGAGATAGAAGCAAATTACGAAGAAATCGGCAGGAAATTACTGATCAGATATAGGGATGCATTTCCATTTGAAATCATGTTTTGGGAAGAAACGCAAACCAAAGAAGATGGCACGGAAGAGGTGACTTCGGCAGTCCGAACCAATGTGCAAATGCTTGATTATTGGGAGAGAAACGGACTTAAGGATGAGTCCATCCGGAAAAGCCTAGGACTTTGAGAAAGGAGTTTCCCAAGCTCGTGATTTCTGCGAACTGCCTACTGATGGCAGTCGGATATTTTATGTTGGCCTATTATGTTCCAAGAGAAAATTTCTGGTGGATGTTTGCAATCTATTCAATGCTATTTGCTGGAATGTTGGCTTTTTATTTTTTGAGTGATACGCTAAAATGGGGGTGGATCCTTACCGCTGGCTTGATCATCAGAATTTCATTCTTAGTTGCTATCCCAACGTGGTCGGACGATTATCCCCGGTTTCTCTGGGATGGGGAATTGGTAAAAAGGAGCGGGAATCCTTATTCTGAAACCCCTGAACAGTGGCTTAAGAATCATCCGGAAATAGCAGATCCTTACCTGGAGAACCTTCATGAATTGATGAATTCACCTGCCTATTACTCAGTTTATCCCCCCTTGAATCAAGCGGTTTTTTATATGGCTGCTGAGGTTGGTGGGCTTGATCTGCAGCAGGGGATTATAGCGTTAAGAGTAATTCTGATACTTGGGGAAATAGGCGTCTTTTTGCTGTTACTGAAGCTTTTTGATAATTTTCAGTTTCCTGCAAAAAGACTGATTCTGTACTGGTTGAATCCGTTGGTAATTATGGAGATTACCGGAAATCTTCACTTTGAAGGGCTTGTACTGCTATTCTTACTTGCGGGTTTATATGCATTGCGCAAAAACAAAATGCTGCTTTCAGGCGGGTTTTGGGGGCTTTCTGTTGGGGTGAAATTACTGCCTTTGATGCTTTTGCCCAGCTTTTTTACCTTTGGGAAAACCAGAAAGTCCATCACTTTCTGGATAGGTTCGGGCATTGCTTTCATCCTAGGTTTTATATGGCTTTTACTAGACAATTCCTGGGTTCATTTTTTTCAAAGCCTGAAACTCTACCAAGGGAAATTTGAATTCAATGCTTCGATTTATTACCTGCTTCGTGAAGTTGGGTATTGGGTGAAAGGCTACAATATCATTGGGGAAATCACACCGGTCTTAAGCGGGATTATCTTGGTAGGAATTCTTTATTTTTCATGGAAAAGAAAGCCCGAAAACCTTATGCAACTCATAGATCTGTGGGTATTGATTTATTTGATTTACCTGATTTTGCAACCTGTTGTGCATCCTTGGTATCTGGTTCCGGTAGTTGGCTTGAGTTTATTTACTGACAAAAAAGCCTTCTTGATTTGGACTTTCACGGTACTTTTTTCGTACGAAGCTTATGGCGGTCCAACTTATCGGGAAAACCCAATTTTCCTTTTCAGTGAATATTCGATATTGTTTTTTACTGTTTATTGGGATTATGTTAAGAAAAATCACGAATCGGTAATAAATATATGAACTATAAAACTCTACTTTCATTCATTTTTCCATTTCTCATTTTCTCCTGCACTTCAAGCCCTGAAAAGCAGGCCCAGAAACTCCTCGAAAAATCCATTGAAGCGCATCAGCTTTCAGAAAACTGGGATGAGGTTGCGGCTGTTAAATTCAAAAAGGTGAGTCGCCTGTTGGATGAAAATGGAGCTGTAGAGGTCGAATTCGAGCAGTGGGTGGAATTTCGGTTAAAACCTTATTTTGAAGGAAAACTATCTTGGGAAAAGAACAGTGTTAGTCATGTGGCCAATTTCAACGGAAGTAGGATGAGCTATCAGATGGGTGAGAATACTATTCAGAATGAAGACTTTTTGAAATCAAAAAGAGCAGAAATCGATGCTGTTTTTTTTGCTTTTGCGCAGCCATGGAATAGGATAGATGAGAATGCAAGTTTAACCTATGAGAAGCAAAAAACCTTGGAGAATGGTTACACGGTTGAATCCGTTCGTGTAGCTTATGGACCGGATTCTGATGTGTCGTGGATTTATTTTGACCCGAATTCTGGAAAAGTTGTCGCCCAAGAAATGCTGTCCAAGAGTCATAAAAACAGGATTGAAACAATTTCCTACGATGAGTCAACAGGCTTAGTGTTACCAAAGGAGCAGAAAAGTTACCGAATCGACGAGCAGGGGGAGAAACCGTTTTTACAGGCGGAATATATATATTCTGGCTATCAAGTCACTTTTCAATAAGTAAACATTTATACATTAATAATCCGAGATCCGAATAATGAAATTTAGTAATCTTTTTATTTTCCTACTTGGTTCAGCTGTTTTTACTTCATGCGAATCACGAACAGAGGCAGAGAAAATTGTCGATAAAGCCATAGAAGCGCATGGTGGTGGAGCTTATTCTAATTCGAAAGTTGAATTTGATTTTAGGAATATCCACTACACGATTTATAAAACGCAGGATAGGTTCGAATACAAACGTGAGTTTTCAGATTCTACTGGAAGTGTGATAGACGTCCTGAATAATGCAGGATTTGAAAGAAAAGTCAATGGGGTGAAAATTGATACACTTTCAGAGGAATGGATTGGCAAATATTCCCGATCCGTAAATTCGGTGGCCTATTTTGCTTTTCTTCCTTACGGGCTTAATGATCCTGCTGTTTTCAAAACCTCTATAGGTGAGACAGTAATCAACGGGGAAAAATACGACCTGATCAAAGTGACTTTTGCGAAGGAAGGTGGTGGGGAGGATTTCGACGATGAGTTTTTGTATTGGATTGGAACCGAAGATTCGGTAGTGGATTATATAGCCTATAGCTATCACACAGATGGTGGTGGGGTGAGAATGCGGGAAGTAAGCGCTGTGCAGGAAGTCGGCGGAATCCGCTTTCAAAACTATTTGAATTTCAGGCCTAAAGATGAGTCGGTTTCGGTAGAAAAGATGCAGGAGCTTTACGAATCCGGAGATTTAGAAGTACTTTCAGAGATAAACTTGGAGAATATTAAGGTTGAACCGTTGAAGTAACCCCAAAATGAATCCCAAACGACTGACATTCATTAATAGAAATAATTTTGAGCTTTCTGCCCATTTGTATTTGCCTGCTGATCAGCGACCACACTTTTTTGCGATTTTTGCCCATTGCTTTACCTGTTCCAAAAACTTCTCAGCCGTCACACGAATCTGCACCGCACTTTCGCAAAATGGAATTGCAGCTTTAAGTTTCGATTTCACAGGGTTGGGAATGAGCGAGGGAGAATTTGGAGCGTCCTCATTTTCCAATAATGTGAGTGATTTGCTGGATGCTGCTGATTTTTTGAACAAAGAGTATCAGGCTCCCAAAATGCTCATCGGCCATTCCCTTGGAGGTGCTGCGGTATTATATGCAGCTGTTCAAATGGCTGAAGTGAAGGCTGTAGTGACCATCGCAGCACCAGCATTCCCTGGACATGTACGTCATTTATTTTTAGATAGTATTGAGCAGATAGAGAAAAACGGAAGTGCGAGAGTTGCTATCGGAGGAAGGCCTTTTCAGATAAGCAAGAGTTTTGTGGATGATTTGGAACAAGAACCATTGGCTTCTTTTTTGAAAAAGCTGCGGAAATCCCTTCTCATCTTGCATTCACCCCAGGATAAAATCGTTGAAATCAGCAATGCTGCAGAGATTTATAATGCAGCTCATCATCCGAAGAGTTTTATATCATTGGATGGAGCAAACCATTTGGTGTCAAATCCTCTGGACAGCGAGTATATCGCAGAAGTGATCGGGAGCTGGAGTAAGCGCTATGTGCTGGTGGAGGAAAAGCAGGTTAATGATACCCGGGGAAATCAGGTTTTTGTCCGGCTCTCAGGTGAGAAATACACCACCGAAGTCATGACACCAAATCATCAGTTGATTGCGGATGAACCGTTAGATGTTGGCGGTGCGGACTTGGGACCAAACCCATATGACTTGCTCATGGCTTCTCTTGGAAGCTGCACGGCCATGACGCTAAAAATGTACGCAGAGCGAAAAAAATGGCCACTCGAGCAAGTCTCTGTTTTTCTTAACCACGAAAAAGTGCACGTTACCGACAGTGCCCATCCAGAGGATAATTCCGCTAAAGTCAGTCAGTTTACAAGAATTATAGAAATTGAAGGTGACCTGAGTGCAGAACAAAGACAAAGGTTACTTGAAATTTCCAATAAATGTCCGGTGCATCGTACGCTTCAGGAGGAAATTATTATTCAAACCATGTTGGCAAAATGAAAAAGGTCTTGTCTAGGAATTATCTGCTGAGCTCAGTCTTGGTAATTTTGGGGCTAGGACTTTGGGCAGTTTTTCCTTCGGAACTAGATCTAATTACAGCAGGTGAAAAGTGGAAAGGGGTGTGCTGGGTGGGAAGTCGCTCTCCGCTTTTGGGACCAGAACTGGAAGCGTTGAAAGCCACAGGTGCAGATGCGCTTTCTCAAACACCATTTGGCTGGCAAAGGGAGAAAAACAGTCCTGAAATCCGTTGGGATACTCATAACGAGAATCAGTGGTGGGGAGAATCATCCGATGGAATCAAAGCAACTTTTGATTCCTCTGCGCGTCATGGCATCATGAACATGCTCAAACCGCATCTTTGGGTCCGTGGTAGCTGGCCAGGAGAGATAGCAATGAAAAGCGAGGAAGATTGGAAACTTTGGTTTGAGAATTACGAGGGCTTTATAGTTGATTATGCGAAAATGGCTGAGGCGCATCAGATCCCTATGCTTTGCGTGGGAACGGAGCTGGAAAGAACCTCGAGCAGGGAAGACGATTGGAGAAAAGTGATTGCTGAGATTCGCAACGTTTATTCTGGGAAATTGATCTATGCAGCAAATTTCACCGAATTTGAGCAAGTCAAATTTTGGGATGCACTGGATTACATAGGAATTCAAGCCTATTTCCCTCTTTCTACCAAGCCGAACCCTGAACTTGCTGATTTAAAATCTGGCTGGGAAAAGCATTTCCCAAAAATTGAAAAGCTAGTTGCTGAGTACAAGAAACCGGTTATGTTTACTGAGATTGGCTATTGCAACACTGTAGATGCCGCAAATGAGCCTTGGGTTTGGCCGAATGAGCGTAAGAAAACCGAGCTTTCGGAACAAATGCAGGCCCTTTGTTATGAGGCATTTTTTGAAACCGCTTGGCAAAAAAGCTGGATGGCTGGAGTGTTTTTCTGGAAATGGTACCCAGAAGGAAAACATCGTGAACCTGACTTTACTCCCCAGGGAAAATTGGCTGAACAAGTTATGTCAGACTACTTTTTAGCTGACTGAGGTTTAGTGCATTATTTGATCTATGTCATTTTTTATGGAGTTCTAAAGGCTTACTTTTGCACCGAAGAATCCAAACAGTCCTTCCTTTAAAAGTTTGCTGGAAAGTGCAAATCACCCTGTATTTACACTGACATTTGAATCGCTTAATTGTAATCCTTGCAGACGTACTATAATCCCAAATGTCAGTTAGAGTTGACCGAAAGTTGAAAAGCTTTCGGTTTTTTTATTTATAAGGTGTAAGTACTTCTTTTATTTTTTTATTAATTAGCTGAGTCAACATAACAAAGCATTATGAAAAATAACCAGAGAAGAGAGTTTCTAAAATCTACCGGTTTGGTAGGTCTAGGGATTTTTGGAGCGGGGAGTACCCTCGCCAATGAATTCGGGTCCCTTCCTTTACAGGCTAAAAGAGGAGTTAATCGAATCCAATCCTTCAATATGAGTGGTTTTGCTGCTCCCAAGATAGATACTGTTCGAATAGGTATAGTTGGACTTGGAATGAGAGGCCCTGGTGCTGTTGATAGATTGAGTAAAATAGAAAATGTTGAGATTAAGGCTCTTTGCGACTTACTTCCAGAACGGGTGGAGAAAGCAAAAAGCCAGTTAAAAGATACTCCTCATAAGCCTGATGGGTATTCTGGCAATGCCTATGCGTACAAAGAAATGATGGATAGGGATGATCTGGACTTGATATATATTGCCACACCTTGGGAATGGCATACGCCAATGGCTGTATATGCTATGGAAGCTGGGAAACATGCCGCATGTGAAGTGCCTATCGCCCGTACGCTTGATGAGTGCTGGCAATTGGTAGAGACTTCTGAGCGCACTAAGAAGCATTGTATGCAATTAGAAAATTGCTGCTATGATTTCTTTGAATTGATGACTTTAAAAATGGCCCGTGAAGGATATTTTGGTGAAGTTTTACATGTAGAAGGTGCCTACATCCATGATTTACTAGCCCTCAACTTTAAAAAGGATGGTGGTTACCAGGACATGTGGAGGTTGAAAGAAAACTATAGAGACGGTAATCTGTATGCTACTCACGGGTTAGGGCCAATCTGCCAGATCCTCAATATTAACAGAGGTGATCAGATGGATTATTTGACTTCCACTTCATCCGATGATTTCTCCATGCATATGGAGGCCAAGAAATTAGCTGAGCAGGATAACTTCTTCGCTTCCTTTGCTGAAAAGAAATTTCGTGGGAACATGAATACATCTTTAGTCAAGACAAAAAAAGGTAAGACGATCATGATCCAGCATGATGTATCCTCTCCTCGGCCATACTCCAGACTTCATGTAATAAGCGGTACTGAAGGATATGCACAGAAATATCCTAAGCCACAGGTTTCTAAGGGTCATGGCTGGTTGAAAGACGAAGAATTCAAAGATTTGGAGACGAAGTACACTCCCGAAATCATCCAGAAAGTCGGAGAATTGGCCAAGAAAGTCGGAGGCCATGGAGGTATGGACTTTATGATGGACTGGCGATTGATTGATTGCCTCAGAAATGGTCTTGCCCTTGATCAGGATGTGTATGATGCGGCACTTTGGAGTTGTATCTCCCCACTTTCTGAATGGTCTGTAGCCAACCGCTCCAATTCCATAGATGTGCCCGATTTTACAGGTGGAAACTGGAAAACGAATGCTCCGGTGAATATTACTCTTTCAGGTGGAGGAACGACCGGGGTAAGAGTGTAAGCTTCTGTTAGCCGTAGTATTCAGGTCTGTGTAGTAGACCGAGGCGTAAACGTGTAATGTATAGCGTGAGAATTGTCATGTTTTATTTTAATTCATACGCAAAGCCCGCTGGTCAAATGATCACCGGGCTTTTACTTGGATGATTGATTGGTTTTAATGTTCAGGATTGGAGTCAAGTCCTTCATTTACAACTTGTTCCAGTTTTTTCTGATCTCCCATATAGTTAGTCAGGTCGATCAGGCGGACAGTCCTGAAATCAATTGGATGACTTTCACTTTGCAGGGAAATGTACCCTCCGGTTAGCATTTTTCCATCTACTTTGACATTCGGATCAGATGGGTTTACATTTCCACCTCCGATTTGAGATTTAGAGTAGCTTAACACGGTATCCTGACCTACTAGATGATGCACATCGCCGTTTCCCAAAACAATGAAATTGGCTGTCACCCATTGATCACCGTGATAGGTTTCAGAAGTTGAATTTACACAGTGAGAAGTAATGAGTTTGTCTTCCATTACCACATTGGTGCCGGGAGTACAAAGGTTGCAGGTGCTTCTTTTGTCCTTACCATTTCCACCGAGAAATTGTGCTTCAATGGAAATAGGAAAATCCTGATCCTTCAGCATAGTCTTGGGGTCCTGGGAGTGAAGCATCGCTCCGGAATTCCGGGTAGCCCAACCTTCTCCGCCATTTGCCTGCTCTCCTACAAAACGATATTCTACCTGAAGCAGGTAATTGGAGTAGGGTTTGTTATAGAAAATATGGCCATACTGCTGGTCGAATTGGTCGTAACCATCGTAGCGGACCTTCATCAGACCATCTTCTACCCGGAAGGTATTTGCGAAATTGTCATTCAAATCATGCGTACGGATCTTAATAGACCAATCATCTATGTCTTTGCCGTTAAAAAGCGTTTGCCACTTTGGCTTTTTTGACTCCTCACTGGCATAGTTAAAAGCAAAGCCTAATCCTGCTAGGCAAAGGATAACAAGTAGTCCTGTCTTTTTCATTTTAGTTTATGGGTTTATCAATCGAAGAGTGACCAAAACTGGGTAGTGGTCAGAAAATGGTACATCAATTACTTTGTAGTTTACCAGTTCAAAATGTTCTGCGTCAAACCAGACATAGTCGATTCTTTTTCCTTCTTCCGAATCGAAGGTAGGGGAATTATTGCTAGCGGCCAGTCCAGCGTCCGTCCATTTGGAGCTTATACTTTTATATTCTGTTGATGAAGGATCAAAATTCAGATCACCTGCCCAAAATGCAGGCTTAGAAAGTGAATCAGCGTAATGGGTAATAGCTTCTAATTGTGCCAGGCGATTTTCTTCGAACTGATGACAAAGATGTGTCGCGCCAAAGTAGAGTTGTTCTCTGTTTTCCAGTTCTATTTTTACCCAAGCTGCCGCTCTGGGTTCACCACCGACAGGTGTAGGTAATTCCTGGGTTTTATAGTTTAAAGCATTCTTCACAAGAACCCCTTCACCATATCCGCCTTCTGCATAATCCATAGCTTTGGCAAAATACCCTCTGTACCCCGTCTTTTTGGCAAGTTCGGCTATCCAATTGATTTTTTCTCCATATACTCCCTCCAAGCGTGTGGTCATGCTATCCATCTCCTGAAGTGCCACTACCTCGGGTTGAAGCTGAATAATCAAGTTGGCTACATCATCTATATTGGGTGTTCCGGGGTGGCCAGGATTCTCTCCATGGTAAATGTTGTACGTCAAAACTTTGAATTCCGGATTCTTATCTTGGGCAAAAACGCAGAAACTTAAACTGTGCAAAAAAATAATAATTACTAGAGATGTTTTTTTCATTGTGTGGTGATTAGTTATTCAAGCTCCAAATACAAACGATGATCCTACCAGAGTAGGGAAGCAAGTGAAGTTGGAGGAAAGATAATGATTTAAAAGATTCCTGGGAATTAAAGCAACCATGTAATAGCCCCTTTTTAGTGTATTGGGTGAGGTAGGCTAGCCTGGTTTTACTTAGCTGAAAAAGAATAGTTATAATTAATTTGTATCTTTTTGAAACCTTCTACTTTCTTTTTATGCGTTAAATTCAACTTTATTTTGCTAATTAAGTTTTTAAAAAAAAGCTCTTGAAAAAAATTCTGTGGGTTCTGGGAATTCTGATTCTGTTGGGGTTTAGCTCTATATTTTTGGTTGAAATGTGGCTTGTAAAGACGCTGCCTGAACGGATGAATGCCAAAGAGGATCGCTCCTATGACATTCTCTTTGAAGATGTTAACGTGCAGCTGTTTAGGGGTAGTATAGAGCTCAGGGATATTGCCCTTCATCCAGTGAAAGATAGTATGGCTTCTACCATTTCAGGAACCGTGAAGTCAGCAAGGCTTGACGGACTGAATATGTTTGGGTTCATTTTTGGAGATATATTGGATATTGGAGAATTGAAATTTGAGAGTCCCAGTTTTATTTTGGTCAGAAATGATTCGATTTCCAAAAAGCCTGCAGACGTATCAAAGGCTTTTCAGGATTTCTTTGGAGATATAGTCTCCCGGGGCGTTATTCATAATTTTATTTTGAATGATGGTTCAGGCGAATTTTACACCCAATCAGATTCTTTGAGGAAATTTGGAAGCTTTGATAGTTTTAATATCTCTGCGATTAATCTGGAAACAGATTCAGTTCGACTGAATTATGCGATTCCATTTAACTTGGAAAGTCTACATAGTGGTCTGAAGAATTTGGTAATCAATATTGATGAAGAGCAAACCTTTACTCTTGGAGAATTGAATTATGATTCTAAAGCAGATTCCTTCGATTTTTTTGATTTGAGACTGGCATACGATGATTCAAATATTGCCGTAGCAAAGAGATCGGATTTCCAGGAAGACTACATAGAAATTGACCTGAAGCACCTGAAAATCGAAAAAATCAATGCCCGTAGTAGTATCTACGGAAACTGGGCAATTGTCGCCGGTTTGATGACAATCGATAGCCTGATTCTCCATGATGTGAGGAATAAAAACAAACCTCGTCCCTATGATGAGCCGGAGAAGCCAATGTTTGAAGGGATGGTAGAACTGATTCCTTTTCCGCTGGAGGTGGACACTGTGCAGGTGGTAAATTCAAGAATCACTTACTCCGAGATTTCCGAAGGAAAATCAGTTGCAGGAAGCCTGGGTTTTGAGCAGCTATCAGCCTTGATCACAAATGTGATTTCACTTGATTCTTTACAGACTGGAGAAATGCTGATCCATGGTGAAGCCGTACTCAATGGATTTGCTCCTATGCGGATGGATGTGACCGTGCCTTATAGAGTGAATTCAAGTGAGGAGAAATTCCATCTGGAGGCAAGTGTAGATCCATTTGATCTGCCATCATTGAATAGCATTCTAGGGGATTTAGTCTCTGTGAATATAAATACAGGAAGGATGCGTAAACTAGAAATCACTATGGACGCCAATCGGTATAACTCATCGAATTCCATGATTTTCCAGTACAGTGATCTCAAATTGGAGCTTAGGGATGAGGAGAAAAACAAGAAAAAAATGATGTCAATGCTCTCCAATATTCTAATTTCCAGTAGTAACCTTCCGGAAAACAGAAATTATAGAACAGCAGCTTTTCAAACAGAAAGGAATATTTATAGGGGCACCTTCAATCTTATCTGGGCGTCTTTGAGGGAAGGAATATTGGAGATAGCGCCGGGAGACCTGATGCAGTTGATATTGAAGGAGCAGGATCCGCCTGATAGCGGTAAAAGGAGGTAGTGACAAAGCGGGCTTTTCTGATTGATTCAGGTTTGTGTGACATGAGAACTTGTGAGCGGCGCGTTCGCTCTGATCCGGATAGCGAGAATTCTCCTCCAGTACCTAGGCTTCCTTTCCCTGACTGTGTTGACTAGCGAAGATCTCAGCGGCTTAGAAAAAAGGCTCCCCAAGTAGGAGAGCCTTACAGATTCAAAGCGCCACGCCTATTCAATTAGCGCTCTTCTTCTGTCAAATCCATAATACGTATGGACATGATTGATGAACTCATGCTGAGGTCCTACCGGCCAATCGTCCTTATCAAAACCGGGAGCATTTTCTAGCTTTTCCTTTTCGACATTGACGATGATTACATCACGTTGGTGACCGTGAAAATCAAACATCGCCCAAGGTAGCGCTAGAAGTTTGCTGCCCAGATTCAGAAATCCAGAATCAACTGACAGAACAACATAAGCAACTTCACCTGTTTCGGTATCCAGCATAATGTCCTTTATAGACCCTACTGGTTCATCTTTTAGCGTCTTAACCGCACAGTTTGTAGCCGTAGAGCTACTTATCGGAAAATAATATTCAGTATTCATGATTAAGTTATTTTAGGGGAGTGTCTGATAATTTATTAACCAAGGCTGTGCCATCCCCTCCAAAATGGATTTTGAAAGGGGGAGGCAAATTTTTTAAGATTTTTTATGTTTCCTATAAGGACGAATTGGGCAATCTATTACGCGGGTCCGCTGAAAATAAGACGCGGTTAGCCTGCTTATGAATCCATGCTACAAAACACAAGTATTTCCAAATCATGTAGGTAACTAGCTGCTATTAAATAAGTAAGAGTCAGGTTTGGGAAATGAGATAATAAATCGAAATTTATCTGATGAAGCTTTAAGCTTTTAACCATAATTACATTTATTTTTAAAAATTGTAGTTTCGTCAAATGGAAAAACTAAGTACCGACAAGCTAGAGTTAGCTGCTAAGTTTGTTAACAATACAGGGGCACCAATTTTTTTGACAGGAAAAGCAGGGACAGGAAAGACGACTTTCCTGAAGAATCTAGCACTTCAAACCCACAAAAACCATGTGATTGTAGCACCTACCGGTATTGCGGCTCTTAATGCCGGAGGAGTGACTATTCACTCCCAATTTTTGTTTCCCCTTGGTTTTTTCCTCCCCGTCAATGAGCCTGAAGGAAACTTCTCTGATCAGTACGGGTGTTTTACACAGCATACATTGATCAGAAAACATCCGCTGAATGCACTTAGGAAGAATGTGCTCAAATCAATTGAGTTATTGGTGATCGACGAGGTGAGTATGCTCCGGGCAGATGTGCTGGATGCGATCGACTACAGATTGAGAAGTGTCAAACGGAATTATACTACGCCTTTTGGCGGAGTGCAGGTGTTGATGATTGGAGATCTTTTCCAGCTTCCTCCGATTGTCCGTGATAATGAATGGCAGGTTCTGAACAAATTTTACCCCAGCATGCATTTCTTCCAGGCAAAGGTATTGCAGGATTCGGGATTGGTTTACC
Organism: Algoriphagus resistens; assembly: GCF_001442615.1. GTDB lineage: Bacteria > Bacteroidota > Bacteroidia > Cytophagales > Cyclobacteriaceae > Algoriphagus > Algoriphagus resistens. Next base: position 80,932 of record NZ_LMXN01000005.1, read on the forward strand.
TGGAGCTTGATAAGATTTTCCGCCAGCAGGATGAGGACTTTATTCAAGTACTCAACCATCTACGGGAGAATGCGGTTACTCCTCAAGATGTAGCGCTGCTGAATAAGCACTATAAAACGCAGGAAGAGATCGCGCAAATCAAAGACTGTATTACGATTACCACACATAATTATAAAGCTGATCAGATTAACCGTGATCGATTAGTGGCTCTGAAAGGAAAGTCAATGTTCTACGAAGCAGAGATAGAAAATGATTTTCCGGAAAATATCTACCCACTGCCCAAGTCTCTGGAACTTCGTGTTGGTGCTCAGGTCATGTTTATAAAAAATGATTCTTCGGGCAACCAGGATTACTTCAATGGTAAACTGGCTACGGTGGAGGACCTGCAACATGATCAGATTAAGGTTTTGCTGGAGGGGAAGCGGGTTGTTTATCAACTGAGAAAAGAAATTTGGGAAAACAAGAAGTATGTCATCAACCCAGAGACTAAGGAGCTGGAGGAAGAAGTGATCGGGACATTTAGTCAATATCCGATTAAAACGGCCTGGGCAGTCACGGTACACAAAAGCCAGGGGTTAACCTTTGACCAGGCAATTATAGATGTAGGAAATGCCTTTGCTCCTGGCCAGGTTTACGTAGCACTAAGCCGGCTGAGATCATTGGAAGGATTAGTCTTGAGAACAAGAATCCAAAACACTGCATTACAGTCGGATTCCCAAGTCCATATGTTTGTAGAAAGTGCCAAAAAGCATTCCAGGTTAGAAGAACTTTTCGTCTCTTATCAACAAGCCTATCTTTCACTTTTGTCGGGTGAGACTTTCAATTTACAGAGCTTGCTTCAGGAAATCAGCAGTTTTCAACGCAAGAATGACAGTTCACTGGAATTTGAAGATCCCGAGATGCAAAAAGCAGTGGGTGAGATCGCTACTTTGATCAGGAATGAAGCAGACATTGCAGGCAAGTTCAGTAATCAACTACGATTTCTTTTGCAGCAGAATGACAAAGGGAAATTGATGGAACGTCTGGATAAAGGGACTTCTTATTTTAAAGATTTCCTGAAAGCAGCGTTGGAAAAAATTCTGATTCACCGAGCTGAAGTGGAGCGGTTTTCCAGAACCAAAACCTATGCGAATAGCTTGGAAGAGCTTGAAGTCAGTCTGCTTAAAAAGTACGGGGAAATAAGTAAAGTCAGCCATTTAATAGCATCGATTTTGGAAGGCAGGATCCCCGGTAAAATGACAGATCTGGAACAGGACAAAATAAATTTACGCCTTCGACTGGCTGAGACAGCCAAACAAGCTGCTGCTGACAACCCTAAGTTTGCCAGTAACAAAACGGGCAGGAAAAAGGCTGGAAAAGCAAATTTGAAAAGAAAAATAGGCGAGACCTATGAGATCACGTTTGGGATGATCAATGCGGGTAAAAGTATTGGAGATATTGTGGTAGAGAGAGGGTTGGCGGAATCTACCATCAAAAGTCACCTGGCAAAAGGAATCCAGGAAGGAAGAGTGGACCTGGAAGACTGTTTACCTGTTGAGGTTATTTCCGAAATTAATTCGCAGATCGAAAACATCAAGAACCTACAGGCACTCCGGATTCATTTTGAGGGGAAGTACGATTATAATACCATCAAGATGGTAGTGGCCGGAAGAGAAGGCTAAGAACTGGAATCAGATTTCAAGGCTTGATGTAAAAAGCGATAAGTAGCTTATAGGGTTTGAAACTGAAGTCATGAGAAATGATGTTGGGCTAAGATTCAGACATTAAACCAAAAAACAAAGCAAGATTGGTTGGTGAGAATAAGAACAGCTGCGCCCTCAGTGAAATCTTCAGTGACCTTAGGTAGTGAACAGATTAAGAGAGACCACCAGCCTCTCTTAATCTGTATTTGGTTGATTGGTTTTTAGTTATTGTTACCGTAAGCCTTATCGTGGAAATGGTATCTTGCATCGTCTGTTGCTTGCACCAATTTGCTTTCAGTATCGATTATCATTACTGCCGGTGCAGCGTCGGTGCCTTTCATGGCATTCCATTCGGGCTGCTCATCTCCGTTAGGATTTCCCGTCTTGATGAAATTGGCAAAGTAATTCATGAACGTTTTTGATACCTGATAATCATCAGCGGTCCAGGAATAAGCCTCTACCAACGGAAGATTTCCCATTGCATATTCTATTTCACAGGCATGTGGAGCACCAATAGGCTCTGGCTGTTTTGGTCCGCCTTCTACCACTCCACCAGCAAGACCTGAACTCAGGTTGGCATTTTTTAGCGGTGGACGAAGCTTGCTGTATAAGTATCGGAAAACAGGTTGGTCAGAATTTTTAGCATGGAGGTCAAGCCACTTCCAGGTAGAATAAGCAATGAATCTATCCGCTGCCAAGTTAGTCGCTGATCTTTCCACTTCTTTTGCATCGGTATGCGGATGTAAACTTAATACTTCTTCATAATCAGAAGGATAAACTTCCTTCACTTTGGCAATGAATGCTTCTGTAGTGTATGGCTGGCCTTGCATAAATGCCATACCTGGGATTTCGGCAGAATTCCATCCAGCAAGAAGTGGCACCATTGCCTGCTCTCTTGCTTCGAAAATCTCAGGAAGTGTTTTTGGAAGAAAATAGCCATCCAATACTACTGGGAACCCAAAGCGTTTGGACTCATTGTATAGCTCGTAAATGTCCATGGTAGAAAGAGCCCTGAGTTCCTCAATGTTACTGATACCGGCGTTAGAAATGAATTCTTCGCCTTGCTTCTCAGCTTCAGCCAGAGGTGTTGGTGCCAAAGTCGGATTGATACCGGCTCCACTTTCACCGATTGCTCCTGCGATAAGATCTTTGGACAGCGGAGATGCCATTTGGTAACTGACAGAAATAGAACCAGCGGATTCGCCTGCGATGGTGACTTTTGCAGGGTCGCCACCGAAAGCTGAAATATTCTCCTTAACCCATTTCAAAGAAGCCATTTGATCCATCAAGCCGTAATTTCCAGAAGCTTGGTAAGGAGCTTCGGCACTCAATTCAGGATGGGCGAAGAAACCGAAAATATTCAGTCTGTAATTTACCGTGACTACCACAATTCCTTTTTGCGCCATGGCTTCTCCGTTATAGCGGGGTTCAGAGCCGTCACCAGCTACAAAACCACCCCCATAAAAATAAACCAATACAGGAAGATTTTCTGTATTCCGGCTTGCTGGAGTCCACACATTCAAGTAAAGGCAATCTTCGCTGATCCCGTTTGATTTGAAGTCCATGTCTCCAAAGACGGGAGCCTGGACAGCTCTAGGCCCAAATTTTTTGGTTTCCTTCACTCCAGACCAGTCAGCCAATGGCTGGGGCGCTTTCCAACGTAATTCACCCACAGGAGGCTGTGCAAATGGAATTCCAAAGTATTTTTGTATGCCAGTCTTGATGTCGTATGACCCTGCAATCAATCCGTTTTTGATTTGGGTCTGTACTTCGAAGGAATTGTTATTCTGAGCTTTCAGCGTGGAAGTTATTCCAACGAAAAATATCAAGCTGAAAATCTGAATGGATTTTAGAAATATTTTCATAGGTATAAATTATTGTTTCTTTGTGAAACAATAGTAATTGCTTATTTTTAAAATTCCTATTATTTACATTAGTATTGGATAGTTTTGCATATGTCTTTATCTCGAGAAGAATATCTTCCAAATATTTCTTATGACTCTGTAATCTTTGGTTTTTCTGGAGAAAAGCTGAAAATATTGATTTTGGAGTATCATAATATGAAAACTTTTGCGCTGCCTGGTGGTTTTGTCAAAGTGGATGAAGACCTAAATACGGCCGTGCATCGAGGTTTGTCAGAAAGAACAGGTCTGAAGGAAGTTTATTTGGAGCAGTTTTACACCTTTGGATCGATGGATAGGCATAACCCTGAAATTATGGGTAGAATAATGAAGGAGCAAGGTCATTCAGATCCTGATCATTGGCTTTTGGGAAGATTTGTAACGGTAGCTTATTATGCCTTGATCAATTATGAAAATGTTACTCCCAAACCTGATGAACTTTCAGATTCTATCGAGTGGTATGATTATGACCATTTACCGATGTTGATGATGGATCATAATAAAATCGTGGACAAAGCACTGGAGCATCTCAGGACCCATCTGGATCAAAAATTGCTTAGTATAAATTTATTGCCGGATAGGTTTACAATGAAGGATCTGCAGCTGGTGTATGAGGCAATTCTTGGGGAGGATCTGAATAGGGCTAATTTTCAGCGAAAAATGCTGAGTCTGGATATTTTGGAACGTCATGACAAACTCTATTCGGGTGGCTCCCATAAGGCGCCATTCTTATATAGTTTCAAAAAGAAGACTAAGACCTAAGTGTTTTGGTAAACATCACCCCACCTTGATAGCATACTTACCAAGCAAACCCGGTAATCCATCCAGGTCAAATCGTGCGCCTTTAATCCGGTTGCGCTCGGGATCAATGGAATAGTGAAGTGTATTTCTGAAATCTGTCTTCTCCAGTATGGTCTGATCAAAAGTAACCCCGCTCAAATCCGAACCTTGGAAATCAGACGCTGTCAAATCAGTTTGGGTAAAATCAACTTCTGTGAGTCTACAATTTATAAACTTTGATTTTTTGATTTTTAAGTTGTAAAAACTGCAGTAGTCCAGTAAGCAGTCTTTGAAGAAAAATTCCAAAAGAAAGGGATTACTAGCGTGGAAATGAATACCAAGCATCTTGCAATGTTCAAATCTCACGTGCTGAAAAGACACATCAGGCACCCTGATGTTACTGAGGTCACAATTTTTGAAGATGCAATTCTCAAAACTTGTTCCTCTCAAATCCAGACTGTTGAAATTACATTGCTCAAAGGTACATTTCTCATATTCAGCAGTAGGGAAATCTATAGTGGTGAAATTTTGTGTCAGAAAATGCTTGTCGGAATAGTAAGGCACAGAATGAATATGATTTAGGATATTCTTAAGGAATTAGGAAAAGATCAAACCTGGTAATTTCTAAATTTTGGTTATATGGAAAGAAATAGGCTAATCCTTAGGTGGTGAAATCATGATATGCGCCCGATGTGTCCCCGGGTCCATTATCCATGGCATGCCCGGAGCATTCGGTTTTAACGGAAGCCCCGTAGTCTCTGCTGTAGCCCAAGGTAAATATACCACATATCTTAAGTAGGTATCAGTGACATTGCCGGAATTGACGTCGTAATTTTCCGGGTCTGCAGAAAGCACAAAGAGTGTAGCACCATCCCTAGGCATTTGGAGTTTGCCACTTTTGGCTTCCTCCTCTCTAATGTCAAAAATCTCCTGAAAATTTTTCCCCTCTTTTTTGAGTTCTCTACCTCTTTTCATAAATTTCTCTAAATCAACATGGTAGCAAGATACACTAAAGCCTTTTGCATTAGGATCATCTGCAATGCAGATCATTTCATTGCTGCCTTTTCGTAATTCGGTTAATTCGCCACTTTCATCATACCCCAGGACTCTTGCATCTGATTGTTTTTCTTCAGGAGCTGCCAAAACTGCAGTTTTAATCTGGACTTCTTTAGTAGGAACTGCAAGAATTTGAGAAAAAGCGGGGAAAATTGTAAAACAAACTAATACTGCGCTAAGTAGGGTTTTCATCGTATCCGAGTTAAGTATGGGATTAATTTAAGCTTTTTCAATCAGCTTGACAACATGGTTTACAATCAGATATTATCCAGCCATTTCGTCCAAAGTTAATTTGCTGACAGTTAAGTTTTCATTTGCCACAAATTATAGCTGGATAGTTTATCAGTTTTTAACCAATAGGTTCAATGAAGCCTATAGGGGGAAAACATTCTAGTTAAGTTCACAGAGAACTGCTAGTGCTAGAAGTTCAACGACCAAACGCCTCCCTTTTCCGCATGGGTAATTGGAAGAAGCCTTTTGTTTAACATTGCATGGGGCTGGCCTGAGAGATCCAAATCCCAAAGATCACCATGAAGAAAAACATTGAAAGCTACGTTTGATTTTACTTTTCTAGTTGAAGAGGGCGGGTAGTTTTCCTCTTTTGATCCAAGTTTCACCAGGTTGTCCGTGTTTTTTGAATTTCTTTCCATAGCCGCTATTATTTCATTAGATGGCTCGGAATGTTCTCCCGTACAAAAAGTTGAGAATAGAACAGTCCCAGAAGATAGGCCAGAAACATTACTATAGGATTGACTGTGCCAGCTAGCTTTGCATAGTGCTACTGATGTTTTTCCGAATGGCAGTTCAAAAACCTGGGATTTTCGAGGCTCATCAGAATACAAATCCATAGTAGAATCTGGAAATGGTTTCAAAATAGGTTCCCCAATTACGTTCCCATCGGGGCCAAATAGAAAGGATGCATTGTAGAGAGGTCCGTTGAGTTCAACATAAATTTTTCCTTCCATCACGCTGGGGGCCGGCAAAACAATAGATCCAGCAATAATATAGGCTCCAGTTTCTTCCGAAAGCTCACTAAAGGTGGTGTAATATGCGTTTAACATTACTTTTGCCTTCATTCGGAAAATAGCTGAAGATTCTGTATTGATTTCATCCCCTGTTTTCAAAAAGCCCAAAAAGAACTCAAATGCATTGCTCCACGCTAGGGCGCTCATTACTTTTTGAAGGGATTTCATTTCACTGATAGCATGTTTTTCTCCCACCAAAACTAGCCATGTACCAACATTTTCAGGAAATAGGATTAACGTATTCTCATCAATAAAATCTTTGGTACCTGCTGCGGCTAAATACTGCCTTAATTTGGATTTGTAGATATCCTGATTAAAATAATCAGAAACTTCCATATAGGGCTGAATAGCCAGAATATTGTTCGTCAGGGAATCAGAAGGATTGACTTCTTCCACTACCGTAAGGTAGCTTTTACTTTCTTGTAATGGTGTGTTTCTGCCAGAAAAAGACCATATAAGCCAAACAAATACAGCAAAAATAAATAGGGTAGTAAACTTTCTGATCATTGCCCGAATTTAACACTAGCTTTTCTCAAAATCACTTTCCGGCATAGTTAAACGTTAGCTTTCTTAATTCTGAAAGAGTAAATGAGGTGTCGCGTTTTATAGTTCAATCTCAACGCTCTGTCCTTTTTCAAGATCGAGATCCATTTCAGATCCATCGTAGAAAACCGAGATTCGACCGCTTTTTTCGGCATAGATTCTATAGGTTTTAAGTTCCCCATCCTGCCAAGTCATATCAATGGCATAGTTTCCTCTAGCCTTTAATCCTGTCACACTTCCGCTTTTCCATGCCTTGGGTAAAGCAGGCAAAAGCCGAATCATCCCATTCTCGTGGGATTGTACGAGCATTTCAGCCACGCCTGCGGTGTAACCGAAATTTCCATCAATTTGAAAAGGCGGATGCCCATCAAACAGATTTGGGTAAAGAGATTGGGAAAGTAATTTTTGAATATGTTCATGGGCCATTTCCCCATCCAACAGCCTGGCAGAGAAATTAATGAGCCAAGCCCGTGACCAGCCAGTTCCGGCTCCACCATGTGCCAGTCTGTATTCCAGAGTTTTCCTCACTGCTGCGAATGCATCCGGTGTTTTACTTTTTGTAATAGCGTCTCCAGGATGAAAAGCATACAAATGGGACATATGTCTATGGCCCTTTTCATTTTCCTCGTAAGGCTGATCCCATTCTAATATTCTACCGTCTTCGGCTATCTGAACCCCGGCCCGAAGATTTGCAAGTTGGTTTGTCACTTTGTCGCGGAGCGGGGACTCTTTGCCAAGAATCCCTGAAGCCTTAAGGTAATTGTTGAAAACGTCAGCGATAATCTGCTGATCCATTGCAGCTCCCATCGTAGCAGCTACTTTTTCTCCTTTTTTATTGATAAACTGATTCTCTGGAGAAGTGGAGGGAGAGGAGACAAGCTTTCCGTCCTCTGGGTATTCTACCAGCCAGTCAGAATAGAATGCCGAAATTGTTTCCAAAGCCGGAAATGCCCGCTCTTCAAGAAATAGCTTATCCTGAGTAAATAAATAGTGATCCCAATAATGTCTGCCTATCCAACCACCTGCACCTATCCAACTTCCCCAATAGGCTGTGGCGGCACGCAGAAAAGCCACTTGCCACAAGTCTGTGGTATGGGGAACCATGGAGCCTGCCATGTCAAAATTCTCTCGGGCCGCATTTTTCCCGTTTTCTATCACACCGTCAATAAAATCAAATAGTGGCTGATTTAGCTCGCTCAGATTAGTTACATCTGCCGGCCAGTAATTCATCTGTAAATTGATATTGACATGGTAATCGGCATTCCAGGGAGCGGCAATATGATTATTCCAAAGCCCTTGCAAATTAGCCGGATTGGTGCCGGGCCGGCTCGAGGAAATCAACAGGTAGCGCCCATAGTCAAAAAGTAGTTTTTCCAGATGCAAGTCGGTTACCCCATCCTTTACACGTTCTATTCTTTGGTCGGTAGGAATATTGTCAGGCTCTACTGAACCCAGATCCAGCTTCATTCTTTCGAACCAAGACGCATATTCCTTTTCGTGTGTATGAAGAATTTCTCCCCAGCTTTTCAGTTGTATTTTCTCCAATTGCCGATCTGCCTCCGCTTCGAAGTCCTCATGGTAAAAGGACGTTGCCGTCACTAATTTCAGGGTGAATTCCTTTGCACCGGCAATGATCAAAGTGGAATCAGAGGTGGAAATCTCTCCCGATTGGTTTTGGGCGAAAAGCAGGGTTCGGAATTTTACACCATTCAAAATCTCAATAGGCTTGGAATCCAGTCGCCCGCCCCGCTGCGTTATCATGCCGGACATTTCCAGTTGGCTATCATTCAGTGAAGAGGTCTTTGCTGTCGCAAAGCCATTGTCTTCAGGGCGGCTCATGGTAATTTTGGCCTGAAATCCCTCAGGATGCTCGGTTTTGAAGCGGATGACCAATGCATCATCCGGTGCTGAGGCGATTACTTCCTCGCTAGTTGCATATCCGTCTATGGTATATTCTGTCCGAACGGTTGCGGTAGAGAGATCAAGCCTTCTTTTTTTAAAATCAGTTTCCTCTTTGTTCTCAAATTCTATCCAGAGGTCTCCCAGGGTTTGATGAGATCTGGTAACCTCTTTTCTAGAGAATTTCAGTACCAAAAGTGAATCGGCTTTCTTGTTATCACCTGCCAATAAATAGGCTCGGATTTGATCCAGATCAGCTCTTTTTCCTTCAGCCAAATCCCAATCTTCATAGTCTCCCGGCCAGAGTGAATCTTCATTTAACTGAATTCTTTCCATGCCGGGAACCCCCATCACCATGGCGCCCAGTCGGCCATTCCCCACAGGCAATCCCTCTTCCCATTTTATTGCAGGTTGATTGTACCAAAGTATCGAGGGGGACTGGCCAAGCGTGAAGCTATATAAGGAAACTAAAAGCAGAATGCTCAGCAGGTACTTTTTCATAGGTATTTTGGGTCAAAAAATAAGATTACGACAAATCTTTGAAGTCGCCAACCAAAATTTTGAAAATTGCCTATTTGAGGATACTAAGGTTGTTTTTTACTGTGAAAGCAAAAAAGTGCGAAACTCATCTGTATTGAAATTGCTCATTCCTTCTTGATAAAAGACAATTTTGCCTTCCGGGTTAACTACCAAGGTGGTAGGAATTGACTCACTTTGTAAGCTTTGATTCAGCCCAAAGCTGGCATGTGCAGTTGGGAAAGACCAGTTTTTCCCTTCTATAAATCCCTGACTTTTTTTGATGTCATTATCAATTCCTATCATCAGAAACTCCAGGTCGGGCTGGTTTTGTACGGACTTATAAAGTTCCGAAATATGGGGCATTTCTGCACGGCATGGCCCGCACCAAGAAGCCCAGAGGTTAATGAAAAGGGTTTTGCCACGGTAGCTCTCCAGGTCTATTTGTTGTCCATCAAATGTCATGAATTGGCCTTGGTATTCGAACTGTTGGTCCGTTAAGTCAGGGATTTCGATCTTGGGCTTGATGAGTCCCGTGGAAAGTAATACCGACTGTAACCCACCGATGATGACTGGTAAAAGCCCTGTGAAGTATAAAAATGCTACAATGCTGAGCATGATGCCCCAGCTTTTAATTTCTTTTTTCCAATCTACGCTCATTTTAGGTAATTGATTTACGAGTTAAGGGATTTGTGGAAACCTTTGGTTTTGAGAACCCTGAAGGTTTTACTCTGTCCTGATAGGTAAGGTTTTTATGAATATTGAAGATTTAGGTCTTTCACGCAGTCTGATTCGTCTTTTATCTTCCTGCAATCTTTACAATTTCTCAATTTTTTATTCATTCAATTTTACAATCTTAAAATCAGACGCTTAGTGACATCAATCACCTTTCATACTTTTTGTCTTCAAAAGGAGGCTTAACTTGCGTCTCAAATTTAGATTAGAATTTTCTTTAGCATATGAATTACGAAGTACAAATAGCCGCCGAACTCCAGATTAAACCCAGCCAAGTGAATGCCACCGTGCAGTTGCTTGACGAAGGCGGAACGGTGCCTTTTATTTCCCGATACCGCAAAGAAGCCACTGGTGAATTGGATGAGGTACAAGTAGCCGCCATCAGGGATCGGGTGTTACAGTTGAGAGAGTTGGCCAAGCGGAAAGAGGCTGTACTGAAATCCATTGAGGATCAGGGGAAACTGACACCGGAATTGAAAGACAAAGTAGCGGCTGCCGAGACGATGTCAAAACTTGAGGATATTTACCTACCCTACAAGCCAAAACGTCGGACCAAAGCCACAATCGCCAGAGAGAAAGGCTTGGAACCGCTTGCTGAACAGATATTTGAGCAAAAATCAATCAACTTGCCCGCTGAAGCAGAGAAGTTTCTGGATGCTTCAAAAGAAGTGAATTCAGTCGATGAAGCCCTACAAGGTGCCCGCGATATAATGGCTGAGTGGATCAATGAAAAGGCTGAGTTACGGGAGAAAATGCGAAAGATTTTTCTGGAAGAGGGAGTTTTTTCTTCGAAAGTTTTGCCCGGTAAAGAGCAGGAAGCGATCAAATATAAGGATTACTTTGACTGGTCTGAACCCATCAAAACAGCTCCCTCGCACAGGGTGTTGGCGATGAGAAGAGGAGAAAAAGAACTGTTTTTGATGCTGGATTCTGTACCGGAGGAAGCTTCGGCGATCTATCAAATGGAGAAAATGATTCTTGTTGATGCGGCAAATTCATCTGTGGAACAGGTGAAACTTGCCATTAAAGATTGTTATAGAAGGTTGCTGAAACCTAGCATGGAAACTGAGGTCCGCCTGCTCACCAAACGTAAAGCAGACGAGGAAGCGATTAAGGTTTTTACTGAGAATTTGCGCCAGCTATTGCTTGGAGCACCTTTGGGAGAGAAGTCTGTGATGGCAATTGATCCGGGGTTCCGAACCGGTTGCAAACTGGTATGTCTTGGCCCGCAAGGACAGTTTCTGCACTACGAAGCAATCTATCCACATGAACCACAACGCAGATCTGCCGAGGCAGGAATGGCTATAAAAGGATTGGTTGAGAGACACGGGATCCAGGCAATTGCAATTGGAAACGGAACGGCAGGGCGCGAGACAGAGACTTTTGTGAAAAGTCTAGGCCTTCCAAAAACTGTGATCGTAACGATGGTGAACGAATCAGGAGCATCTATTTATTCGGCATCAGATGTGGCACGGGAAGAATTTCCTGATCTTGATTTGACAGTAAGGGGAGCTATTTCCATCGGAAGAAGATTGATGGATCCTTTGGCAGAACTGGTGAAAATCGATCCTAAATCTATCGGAGTGGGTCAGTATCAGCATGACGTGGATCAGAATGCCCTGAAAAATGCGTTGGACGATACGGTGATGTCTGCGGTAAATGGAGTAGGGGTAGAAGTGAATCTTGCCTCTAAGCAGCTATTGACTTATGTTTCAGGTTTGGGCCCTACTTTAGCTCAGAATATAGTGGAATTCAGAAATGAAAACGGCCCGTTCAAAAGTAGGGCTCAACTGAAAAAGGTACCTAGACTTGGTGATAAGGCATTTGAGCAAGCTGCCGGATTTTTGAGGATTAGCAAAGCAAAACATCCGCTGGATTCCTCTGCCGTTCACCCTGAGCGATATGCTTTGGTGGAGCAAATGGCAAAGGATGTGAATGCCTCTGTACCTGACTTGATGGGGTCGGATGAATTGAGAAATAGGATTTCTCTAAGGAATTATGTGTCGGAAACCGTTGGCTTGCCTACGCTGCAGGATATTTTGGAGGAATTGGCAAAGCCTGGAAGAGATCCCCGGGAGAGTTTTGAAGTTTTTGCTTTTGAAGAAGGAGTGAATAGCATGTCAGATCTGAAAGTTGGAATGAAGCTCCCTGGCGTGGTGACGAATATCACCGCATTTGGCGCATTTGTGGATGTGGGAGTACATCAGGATGGTTTGGTGCATTTGAGTCATTTGGCAGATCGTTTTGTGAAGGATCCAAATGAGATTGTTTCTGTCAACCAAAAAGTGCAGGTCACTGTGATGGAAGTGGATATTCCCCGAAAACGGGTTGGACTTAGTATGAAGTCAGATCCTTTTGGGGAGCGGGGTAAAAAGATGGAGAAGAAACCTGTTGCTAAAGCTCAACAAAAGGAATCAGAAGGTTCGATGGCTGATAAATTGGCTGCTTTGAAAGGTAAGTTTGGGGGGTGATTCTTTCTTTTAACCACAAAGTGCATTGAGCTAGCGCAAAGATTCTGCGGAGAGTTTTGCCGTCGTGGTTATTATCACTCGCAACTTTTGTTTTCGAAATACTTGTCTTTTGCCTAAACCAAAGTCGAGACTTGTAAGTGGAGACACTAAAATGGGCGAAATGATTGAAACCCTGAGATGAAAATCTTGGGGTTTTTCAATACATCATCCCAAACACCCAAAGCGGTACTTTTTTGCCAAAGCCATGCTCTATTTCATCAGCTGCAATCAGGTAGTTGTCTATGTGATTTACTTGGGTGGCATCTTTGTTTTTACCACCAACTTCTATGACCAGATCGTCCACTTTGAAGTCTCCAGATTTTGGAAGCCTGACTTTTTGCTTAAGGTTTTTGAGTTGGTTGAGAAGGAAAGTTTCCCGTATCGAACCTATTTCTGGATTGGCTTTTAATGCGTAGGAAAGATTTGTGTTTTCTAGGTAAACTTTATCCGGCTTTTGCAAAAGAGAAACTCCCTTTCCCTCTGCGATCAGAAAATTTAGCAATCGGGCTTTTTCCAATTGGGTGAGCCATTCATATACCGAATCCCGACTGGTTTCTACTTTTCTAGCAATCGAAGATACGTTCGGCTTGAAGGGAACCGACTCTGCCAACACGCCAAGTAGTTTCTTCACTTTATAGGCTGTTCCGGCGTTGTAATCAGCAATAAATGCCAGATCAGATTCAACTACTGTATTAATAATCTGCTGGAGGAAAACCGGGATGGTTTCAGGGTTTGACTCGGTGATGATAGGAAGATAGCCTCTTTTGAGATACTCCTTGAATACCGGTAGAGGTTGAAGGAGGGAGGTGATTTCAGATGTGATTTGAGAATGTGTGTTCTGAATTTCCGCAAGAGAAACAGGTTGAAAATTTTGGTTCTGAGTCAAGTTCAGGTATTCCCGAAATGACATTCCCGGTAATTCATAAGTAATCACTCGTCTGCTCAAATCGGACTCGCCTCTATAAATATCCAGTGCGGAAGAGGAGGAAAAAACAACTTTCAGATCAGGGTAAGAGTCATAAATGTTTTTGAGTTCCCTCGACCAATTTGGATATTTGTGAACCTCATCAATGAACAAAAAACGCCCTCCATTTTGATAAAAAGTATGGGCTGTCTCCACCAGATTGTGAGTGTAAAACCAGTAATGATCTGCAGAAAAGTATAGCGCGACGTTTGTCTGAGGTTTAATTCCAAATTTGATTCTTTGAAGCATCAGAGTGGTCTTTCCGGAACCTCTAGGTCCTTTTATGGCAATCATTCGCTGATTCCAGTCTATTTTGTCGAAAAGGTATCTGAAGAACTTGTCTCCAACCTGACTGAGTAGATTTAGGGAGTTTGAGAATAAAATGTCCATGATTTGTCGAATATATTCTACAAATATAAATAATAATTATCGAATTAAAACTACAATATGATCATTTTATTGTCGATTTTATTCGACAGTATTAAGTGTTAGGGAATAGTTGAAGATATTTAGGTAGGTTTTAAATAATAAGTCTTTGCCCGAAATCGCACAAAAATGTTCGAAATATTTTGAGAGGCTACAGTAAAAGCTTGCTTTTTTGCTTAGAAAAGCCTGTTTTTTCTGGTTTGATCTTGGTTACTTGTGCGTTTTATTAACATTTTCGGATACAAGAACTATGTGGAAAATATATTCTAAAATCGCCTGGAGAAATCTTAAGAAAGGGAAGCGTGTGACGCTGATCAATATATTGGGATTGACACTTGGGATCACGGCAGCTTTTTTACTTTTCACGGTAGTGAGCTATGAGTTGAGTTACGATGACTTTCAATCCAACGCGGATAGGATTTATCGTGTAGTGACCCAGGATGAATATGTGGATGGTCTCGATTATACGCCAGGCGTGTCGCCGCCGATGCCTGATGCTTTGAAAAACGACCTTTCTGGAATTGAGGCAATTGTTCCTGTGGTAAATTCATCGGTTTTTATTTCCACAGAAAGAGCTGCAACTAACTCTGGGGAAAGCAAATTCATTGTGGAAGATGCATTTTTCACTACACCTGAATATGCGTCTCTTTTTGATGTAGAGGTGCTGGCAGGAAATCTTCAGGTGTTAGCTAGTCCAGGACAGGTGGTACTCACAAAGACAGAAGCCAAGCGGCTATTTGGGAGTTGGGAAAATGCCTTTGGGAAATCGATTTTACTCTCGAAAAGAGTGGAGGCGAATGTAGGGGCAATTGTGGCTGATATTCCTGAGAACAGTAATTTCCAGTTCAACATGCTGGCTTCTTATCAAACTCTTAGGAGCAACGAGGCGGTATTTGATTACCATTTTGATGAGTGGGGCAGCTTTGGAAGTAATTTCCAGCTGTACTTGATGCTTCCAGAATCAACTGACCAAAGCCATATTAATCAGCAGCTGATAGCTTTTGCGGAGAAAAATTATAAAGATCGAGGTACTTCAAAGAAGTCATTTTTCCTTCAGCCAATGGAAGATATCCATTTTGACAACCGGTTTGATCCGATCAGCGGTGAAATGATCCGAAAAGCAACAATTTATACATTGGCTCTGATCGGGATTTTTATACTCCTTATGGCTTCCATCAATTTTGTTAACCTTTCGACTGCGCAGGCAATAGGTAAAAGTAAGGAAGTAGGGATCAGGAAAGTGATGGGAGGAAGTAGATTGCAGGTTATTGGACAGTCCTTTGGAGAAACATTTATGGTTGTATTTATCTCGGCCATCATTTCTACCGTTGCAGCTACTGCTCTGCTTCCGTTCTTGAGTAAAGTTGCAGAGGTTCCAGATACAATCAAGTTGATCACACCTTCATTTCTGCTGTTTTCTGGTGCTATAATTTTGGGCGTTACACTCCTTTCCGGGTTTTACCCAGCCTTTATTCTGTCAGGTTTCCAACCGGTCCAGGCGTTAAAAAATAAAATTCAGGTAGCTCAAATCGGTGGGGTTTCACTTCGGAGAAGTCTGGTGGTGATGCAGTTTGTCATCGCCCAGGTACTGATGATTGCCACGGTGATTGCTGTCAAGCAAATGACAGAGATTCAAGAAGCGGATTTGGGGTTTTCGAAGGAGGCTGTCTATTATTTTGAGATTCCTTTGGATGAAGCAAAGGATGGTAGGTTGGATGTGCTGAAACAGCGGTTAAAATCCAATTCTCAGATCAAAAGTGTGAGTGTGTCAAGCGATGTGCCTTCTTCTAATAACAACTGGGCATCGAATTTTTGGTTTGATGGCAAAAGAGAAGATGTTCAGTTTATGACTTCGCTGAAGTACGGTGACGCTGATTATTTTGACAATTATGGGTTACAGTTTGTATCCGGAAGTGGATTTTCAGAAAGCGACACGCTGAAAGAGGCTGTGATCAATGAGACTATGGCCAAAAAACTTAATCTATCAGACCCAGAAGATGCGATTGGAAAGACGATCACCATCGGTGGTGGAGGTCCCTGGATGACAATCACAGGCGTAGTGAAGGATTTTGCTCAGAATTCCTTGCGCGAAGATGTGAAGCCATTTATTATCGCTACCGAATTATCACAATACGAAGTCTTAGGCTTAAAATTGGATAAGAATGCAAGTCAGCAAACATTGGCAAACATAGAAGAGGAGTTCACATCTATCTATCCAGATGCCATTTATTCTGGTCAGTTTTTGGATGAAACGATTGCGAATTTCTACCGGAGAGAAAATCAACTTTCTATGGTTTATAAAATCTTCGCAGTGCTTTCGATAGTGATTTCCTCGATAGGACTCTATGGGTTGATTTCATTTTTGGTAGGGCAAAAATTAAAAGAAATAGGAATCAGAAAAGTGCTGGGAGCATCTGTCAGCCAGATTACCTATTTGCTTTCAAAAGAATTTATCGTACTCGTGTTTATCGCTTTTGCTATAGCCGTACCACTTGGGTATTACCTTACGGATCAGTGGCTACAGAATTTTTCCTATAAAACCACCGTACCGAGTGGATTGTATGCATTGGTGATCCTTGTGTCGCTTTTAATTACTGCAGCTACAGTTGGTTTTAGGTCTGTAAGAGCAGCATTAAGCAATCCTGTGGACAGTCTGGCAGATGAGTGAAATTGTTAGAGGTTTTTTATTAGATATTCGACCAAAAGTCCCCGCAGATCAGCACAAAAAGGAGGAGGATAAACGTAGACTTGGTTCCATATCCAATCCGTATTTAGTATGGAACCAAATCTGCAGGAATCAGTGATAGTTGTCAGCAAACATCTTTAGGAAAAGACTGTCTCACGTTGATCTTTTCTTAGCAGGCGAAGCAGCTTCGCCGTGATGGCAAATCGAATCGACCTCCAAATTAATGAAAAGTGGCCAAAAGTGGCCACTTTGTTTTTTGAGTTTTATCCTAAAACCTCCGAAGTAATCTCCAGCGATCTGAGTCGTTTTTCAGGATCATAGATATTGGTCGAAACCATCAATTCGTCCACTTCCACCTGTCGGAAGAAGCTCTCGAATTGAGCTTTGAGGGATTCCTTAGTTCCAATGAATGTACAGGCCATCATATTTTGGATTGCGGCAGCTTCCGGTTCTGTCCAGATACCCTCCATACTTTTCACAGGTTTTTTCATAGGATAAGACCTTCCCCGGATGATCCCTAGTGCCGTTTGGTAAAAGGACGTGGCCAAGTAGTGGGCCTCCATGTCTGTATCAGCTGCGATCACATTGACACAGGAAATGAAATAGGGTTGTGCCAAATCCTCAGATGGCTGAAAATTTTCCCGATAATACTTAGAAGCATTAATGAGATATCCTGGGGCAAAATGGCTCGCGAAAGCGTAGGGGAGACCTTTCTGAGAAGCAAGTACGGCACTGCTCATGCTTGAGCCCAGCAGGTAAATAGGAACGTCAAGCCCCTCGGCCGGAAAGGCACGTACTTTGGAATCAATATTCTCTTCTGAGAAATATTGTCGAAGGTCATCGAGATCAGCAGGGAATTCTTGGACGGATTCATGCCGCCCTCTTCGCAGGGCGGTAGCAGTAGTCTGATCAGTTCCCGGAGCTCTGCCTAGTCCAAGATCAATCCGGTTGGGATAAAGTGTGGCAAGTGTTCCAAATTGTTCTGCGATAATCAGCGGGCTGTGATTTGGAAGCATGATACCCCCTGATCCCAATCGGATAGTAGAAGTACCATTTGCCAAATAGCCGATCAAAATCTGTGGGGAGGAGCTTCCGACATTTGCCATGTTGTGGTGCTCTGCGAGCCACATTCGGGTATAGCCAAGCTGTTCTGCGCGCTGGGCTATCTGCAGGCTTCTTTCGTAAGCGTCTTTGGCATCGAAGTCCTCGCGGATGATAGCAAGGTCGAGCAGGGAGTATGGTTTAGTAGTTTTCAAAATAGCTGGTTTTAGATAGTTATAGATCAAATTGATTTTATTTCAGGAAAGTTTCTTGCTAGGGAAAGTTTCCTAGCATCCTTACTGATTCATTTGTCCCCAGCTTGAGACAATACTACCTCATATTTGATTGGTTAACAACGTGTTTTGTCCTAGTTTCACCCCTTTACGAGTTAAATTGGACTTTTGTCTTTTGGCTTATTATTTGGTCTTTATGTAAGCATGAATTCTGAAAAGGAGATCGTTGAATTCGAAATTGTGGATCCCTTTCGGTTAAAAAGTCAAATTAAACTAGATGCCCTATGAGTTCAATAGTAAGAATCAAAACCAGCATTCTCGAATCTTGTGAAACCTGTATCACAGCTTGCTCTGATTGCATAGAAGCTTGTCAGCACAAGCCTGGTATGGGCGATTGCATCAAATGGTGTGAAAGGTGTATCGACGCCTGCAAGGATTGTATAGGTGCTTCTGAGCGTAGTTCGCTTGACCGTGCCATCACTATGCAACAGTGCGTTGATGTTTGTTACAATTGCGCCAAGGAATGTGAAAAGCATGAGCACGAATCTTGCATCCAATGTGCAGACGCATGCAGGCGATGCATTGCTGAATGTGAAGCGATGCTCGCTTAAACTCAAAGAGGCTGATCAAATAGATGATCAGCTTCTGTATTTTTGTATCATTTTACTGGAAATATCTATCCCTCTACTTCCAAGGCTTCTAAAATATCCGCCAGTTCGTCAAAGTCTTTCAGACCAGGCTTGATTTCTTCTCCACCTGTGAGAGAAATGCCATAGAGGTGTAGCTCAGTAATTAAATCTAATACATTCTCTGCAGTGATACCTACTCCTAGTATCACCCGGCAATTTTCACTGAGCAGTTTTATTGTTTGTTTGTCATTTTCATCCAATTCTTCATGCTTTGAAGTGATATGGAAAATGATTCCTGATTCACTCAGTTTTTCAGCTACTTCTAATTCTATGTGCCTTACCTCTTCTAAATCCATTTTATAGATCATCCCATAACCTTTGCCCTCTAGGTTGGTAAGTGGTTCGATTCTATCGTGCTCTACCCATTTTACTGTTGGGTAATTCTTTAGTGTTTCTAAGACTTCCTGGGCATTGTAAGTTTCGAATTCACCCACAAAATCAAGTCCTGAAACCCAACCTGTGATTTCATTATATTGGGTAGGAGTAATAAATTTTTCAGATTTTTCTTCAAGTGAAAAACCCAGTAAATCCACATACATTCCCGCGCAGTACCGGGCATCAGATAGATTGGTGATCCCGCTGATTTTTACAAAAGTGCTTAAAGCCATGGTTCAAATTTTGAAATCGCTAAGTTAAACAGGATGATCGGCTAGAAAAAAGTATTTCGAAACTGTATGAGGCTTCGTTTACCCAATATTCAGGAAAATACTAGTATTTTTAGTCATCGAAGGTTCATATGGATAGACAACTACCCCTTACTATTGTAATTCTGCTGGCACTTTTTATTTCATGTGACCGGAAAATTGAAGAAGAGCCAGTTGACTTAGGCTATGATTTTCAGCCTTTGGAAGTTGGGCTGTTTTGGCTCTATGAAGTAGATCAAACAACCTATTTTGGGGAAAATGATTCAGAACAAGAGCATTTTTTCTATCGTGATCATATTATCAGCTATTATACCAATGAAGAGGGAGAGCAGGTTTTTGTCGTGTTGCGCTCAAAATCACAGGACAGAATTGACTGGAGTATTGAACTGCCCTATACACTAATTCAACGGGATCTTTCATTGGTGAGAACCATAGAGAACCAGGCGATCGTGACCTTGGTTTTTCCTCCCACGGATGGGATAGTATGGGATAGTAACGTGTATAGAAATGAAGCGGAAGACGATTTTGAGATGATCAGTTCAAGGAAAACCATACGCGTAAACCAAGAAAACAGCGACGATCTGGTGACTTATAGAGATATTCGCTTCGAAATTTATGAAGAGGGGGTAGGTATGGTGGAAAAGTACGAAGAGGTGTTGACCTACTGCTCAAGAAATGATTGTCTAGGGGAAATGTTGATAGATTCAGGTTATAAGATTCACATGAAGTTGGTAGGTAATGGCCAGGATTAGATTTTTAGCTCTCTTTATAATTGCAATGGCTTTTTACGGTGATTTAGCTGCGCAGGATCGCTATGCAGTATTTTATAAGTATAAGCCGCAGGAAAGTCTTTCGCTCGAAAAGCCGGATGAATTTCTAAGTCAAAAAGCGCTCGAGCGCAGAAGCAGAGAGGGAGTGCTGCCTGATAGCCTGGATCTGCCTGTAGCGCAGAAATATGTGGACGCGGTAGCTGAAAAGTCAACCTACATCCTGTATTCCAGCAAATGGTACAATGCCACTCTGTTGGTCACAGAAAAGGAGGGTGTCAAAGAGTTAGAGGCTTTTCCTTTTGTGGATAGAGTTGAGCTAGTTGGTCATGGTTTTATTGCAAATCCCGACGGTAAGATCGGTAGCAGGATATATGCATCTGAATCCCATAAATTCCGGAATCCCTCTTCAGAAAGTACCTGGGTTTTGGCTACAAATGAGGAAGCATACGATTTCCAGAATTCCTTGCTTGGGATAGACAAAATGCATGAAGAAGGCTATACAGGTAAAGGCGTGACTATCGCTGTTTTCGATGCGGGTTTTCCAGGATCCGAAACTGCCAGTCCCTTGATTCACCTCCAAACTAACGGGCAGATCATAGCCACTAGAGATTTTGTAAGACCATGGAATCAGAATGTCTATTCTGACAATCAACATGGCACCAATGTGCTTTCGCTGATAGCTTCCTATGAACCCGGGAAAATGGTCGCGGGAGCTCCTGATGCAAATTATATCCTTGCGATGACTGAGGAAATAACTACTGAATACTGGATAGAAGAATACAACTGGGTTCGTGCCGCTGAATATGCAGATAGCCTTGGTACGGATATTATCAGTAGTTCTGTTGGTTATTGGGATTTCGATGACCCTGAAATGAACTACACCGTAGAGGATTTAGATGGTGAAACCACGATAATTGCCCGCGGAGCAAATATTGCGGCCAGTAAGGGGATTCTTGTGGTTAATAGTGCAGGGAATACTGGACCTTCGGAATCAACTTTGAATTCTCCATCCGATGCCAAAGGGATTTTGGCAATAGGCTCTGTGGATAGAGAGTTAACTGTTTCTGGTTTCAGTTCCCGGGGGCCAACCGGTGACGGAAGAGCCAAACCTGATTTAGCCGCTTTTGGAGGCGGTACGGTACTGATCCGGTCTAATGGAGAGATCGGCTATTCCAACGGGACGTCATTTTCAGCACCACAGATTGCTGCATTGGCAGCAGGGCTCTGGGAAGCAAAACCGGAATGGACTAAAGATGAATTAGTGGAAAGCTTATTGACTAGTGGAAGTCAAGCAGAGGAACCGGATAATTTGTTGGGCTATGGTATTCCCAATTTTTTTGATGCGCTTTACGGAGAAATACTAGGGGTGGAGGATAAGGGTGAGGAATTTGTGTGGAAAGTTTATCCTAATCCGGTCATCGGCGATGAACTGAATATACATTTTGGAAATAGCCTCAGTGCAGAGTTTTCGCTTACAGATCTTAATGGCCGGGTTTTCGCCAATCAAATTTTAACTAGGCAAACTCTCAAAGAACCTTTCCGGATCCTGTTGAATGGAATAAATCACGGCTTTTATGTGATTCAAATGCAAGATGGAGAATTGATCAGGCATGGAAAAATAGTAAAGCAGTAAAGATAGATTTGTGGACTGATCATTATTTTAGCTTTTTTACACAAACAAAAACAAAAACATGACCCCATTGATCGCCCCTTCAATATTGGCTGCTGATTTTTCAAATCTCCAAAGAGAAGTAGAAATGCTTAATTCCTCTGTGGCGGATTACATTCATGTGGATATTATGGATGGGGTTTTTGTCCCTAATATCTCATTTGGTATTCCTGTAACCGAGGCAATCCGGCGCTTCGCAAAAAAGCCCATGGATGTACACCTGATGATTGTAAATCCTGATAACTACCTGGAGGCTTTTAGAAATGCCGGAGCAGAAGTGATCTCAGTTCATTATGAAGCCTGTACCCATTTGCATCGTACGTTGCAGACTATCAAGCACCTCGGGGCAAAGGCAGGTGTGGCAATAAATCCCCATACTCCTGTGGAATTATTGACCGATGTGATAAATGATATAGATATGGTTTGTTTGATGTCCGTGAATCCTGGATTTGGCGGACAAAAATTTATAGAGCATACATACTCAAAAATTTCCCGTTTAAAAGACTTGATTTTAGCGAGAGGTGCCAAAACGAAAATTGAAATTGATGGTGGGGTAACTATAGAAAATGCATCAAAATTGATGGCTGCAGGGGCAGATGTACTTGTTGCAGGCAGTTTTGTTTTCAATTCCCCTGACCCCGTTCGTACCATCAGCCAGCTAAAATCAGTCGAATAGGTATAGAGGATCGTTTTACCTTTTATCATAAAATTCCTTAAAAAATATTGACGATTCTTGAATTTTTGGATTTTGGTTTTTTTATTGAAGATTATACAGAAATTAAAATCAGATAGATTATGAAAAAAGTATTGCTTTTCGGTACGTTGTTCGCGTTTCTAGGGCTTGCTGCTTACGCACAAGATGAGGAGATAGTCACAGATGAAGACTTGGCTAAATATGCAAATGTAGAGGTGACATTTGATAATTATGTAAATTCAAAAACTGAGGAATTAAAAGCTATGATCTTGGAAAATGAGATTTTCCAAGGTGGTGCAAGATATAATGAAATCAAGGCTGCTTGGGGAGATGAAGCAAAAATGACAGAAGCGAAAGTTACTGAAGAAGAAAAAGCAGCGTTTGTAGAAGTTAAGGATTTTCAGGAATCCCTTCAGGGAGTGTTGAAGGAATATAAAACCGGTTTAATTATGGATGAGGAGATGTTGGGTGCTGGGACTTACAATAAAGTATTGGCAGCAACGAAAGAAGATCCATCTATAAAGGAAAAACTGGATACTATGATCGCTGAAATGAAAGCGAAACAGGAAGCTGAAAAGGAAGATACTGAAGAGCCAACTGACGGCAAATAAGATATTTTTAATGTTAATAGTAAGATGCCTCCCAATCGGGAGGCATTTTTTTTTAATTTCACACCAAGAGTCCGAAGTATTCGTTTATGATAAGTATGAATTTAAAAAAACTACCCCTCTCTTTAGTTCTTTGTTTTATAGTGACAGCGGTCGTTGCACAGCAGGAAGATATTTTCGGGATTTCCGAGAAGGCGAAAAGTCCGAAAAGTGAGTCGGGTTTAGGAAATGTCACACGAAATGTATTGGAAATGTTTAGTCTTGAGCTTTCAGGAGGAGGTGCCTATCAGCAATTTGGTACTAGCTTTTATTCGGAAAATCCTAGCCTTTATCCCTTCTCTCGTTATCAAAACCTGGATGGTGATCCACTGGATATTTCCGAAGAAAACCCACTTGACATGAAGGGTGGAGACTGGGTGTTTCCAAACTGGAACGGTGGGGTGAGGGTCAATCTTTTTAACCTCCTTACCATTGGAGGAGGATTCGGTCAGGAATGGGGGAACCTAGCTCCTATGCAAGGTGGGGATTATCAGTTTGACTTCGAAGGGGCTACCTATCAGGTAGACAAACTTTATGGGACTGTAGGATTGGTGCTTTATGATGCAAAAAGGAGGCGCTCATTTCTTAACTGGCGTTATAGGAATTACTCATCTTCTAATCTTTACATGCAGTCCGAGTTAAGGCAAAGGGCTAGACAAAATTATCCTTGGAGATTTATCCTTGAAGCTGAGTTTGGCAAGTTGAATCTCAAAAAAGCCTATGATGCCACCTTGGATAACGGTGTTGATCCATATGTCCCTAGGCTAGCTGTATCAGATAAGAATTATTATGGTTTGGGATTGAGGGTTGAGCGGGATTTTTCCGATTACACGAAAGTGTTTGTGAAAGGAGGGGCAGATTTTCGCAGCTTTACCTATGCCGCATCTGATTTTTCGCAGTTTCAGGAGTTAAATCAACAAGTCTATGCTATGCAAGCGGGACTGGCTGTCCGTTTTCCGGGAACCAAGCGCTGTAAAATTGCAGGCTGCGGTGTAGTAATGAAGCATATGCACAACGGAGTGGAGTATAGAGGCAGTGGGATTTTTAATTTTCAGGACAGGAAAATAGGGCAGTGGTATTAATGTTTTGATTATACACTTTGGTGTTTGTAATCTCTTTTCAAAACCAGTCGGTTTTTACTATCTTGCAGCCTTAATCGACCCCGTGAATAGCATTATATGGCTCAAGGAGAAAACGAGAACATCATACCCATTAACATTGAAGAGGAAATGCGTGGTGCCTACATCGATTATTCGATGTCGGTTATTGTTTCAAGAGCACTTCCTGATGTCCGTGACGGACTGAAACCAGTACACCGAAGAATCCTTTTTGGGATGCAGGAACTGGGCGTATTACATAACAAACCTTATAAGAAATCTGCCAGAATCGTAGGTGAGGTACTTGGTAAGTATCACCCACATGGTGATTCTGCCGTGTACGAAACGATGGTTCGTATGGCGCAGCCCTGGTCCCTGAGATATCCGCTGGTGGATGGTCAGGGTAACTTCGGTTCTGTCGATGGAGATAATCCGGCAGCGATGCGTTATACCGAAGCTAGGCTGAAACGCATTGCAGAGGAGCTTTTGGTGGATATCAACAAAGAAACAGTTGATTTTCAGTTCAACTTCGATGACTCCTTAAAGGAGCCGATCGTTTTGCCGGCTAAAGTACCTGCGTTACTATTGAACGGAGCTTCAGGTATCGCAGTAGGTATGGCGACGAATATGGCACCCCATAATTTGGGTGAAGTAATTGACGGAATTATAGCCTACATTGATAATAATGAGATCACCGTAGCTGAATTGATGGAGCATATTATCGCACCTGATTTTCCGACCGGCGGTATCATCTATGGTTATAATGGAGTGAAAGCTGCTTTTGAAACCGGCCGCGGTAGAGTAGTGATGCGGGGGAAAGCCAACGTAGAAGTAAAGGACGGTGGTAACAAAGAGATGATTGTTATCACTGAGATTCCCTATATGGTCAATAAGGCCAGTATGGTAGAGAAAACTGCCGCACTTATCAATGAGAAAAAGATAGACGGTATCTCTGCAATCCGTGATGAGTCTGACCGCTCAGGAATGCGAATCGTTTATGAATTGAAACGTGACGCTATTTCCAGCGTAGTTCTTAATAACCTCTATAAGCATACTCAGCTACAGACTTCATTCTCAGTGAATAATGTCGCCCTGGTAAAAGGGAGACCGCATACACTGAACCTAAAGGACATGATCGTTCACTACGTGAATCACCGCCATGAGGTAGTGATCCGAAGAACGGAATATGAGCTGAGAGAAGCTGAAAAGAGAGCGCACATCCTTCAGGGTTATCTGATAGCTTTGGATCATTTGGATGAGGTGATTTCCTTGATTAGAAGTTCAGCAGATCCGGAAACAGCCAGAAACGGGCTGATGGAGAAATTTGATTTGAGTGAAATCCAGGCAAGAGCAATTCTCGATATGAGATTGCAGCGATTGACTGGAATGGAGCGAGACAAGATCATCAATGAGTACCAGGAGATCATGGCATTGATCGAGGAGCTCAAAGAAATCCTTGCCAACGAAGAAAAGCGAATGGAAATCATCAAAGAAGAGCTTGCTGAAATGAAAACTCGCTATGCTGATGACCGGAGAACTGAAATTGAGCATAATGCTGAAGATTTCAGCTATGAAGATATGATTCCAAATGAGGAGGTGATAATCACTGTATCTCATGAAGGATACGTAAAGCGTACCGCACTTACAGAATATAAAACGCAAGGTAGAGGCGGGGTAGGATCACGTGGAGTGAGTACCAAGCAGGATGATTTTACAGAATATCTTTTTACCGCATCCACCCATAATTACCTATTGATTTTTACGGATAAAGGGAAGTTGTTCTGGTTGAAAACCTACGCGATTCCTGAAGGGTCGAAGACTTCCAAAGGAAGACCTATCCAGAACCTGATTAGTATTGAGCAGGATGATAGAATCCGTTCAATCATCCAGGTTGCCGATTTGAATGATCAGGATTATCTGAATAATCATTTCCTGGTGATGGTGACCAAACAAGGCATTATCAAGAAAACTACACTAGAGCAATATAGTCGTCCGAGAACAAACGGTATCATCGCGCTTAACATCCGTGAAGATGACCAACTGGTCAATGTGGAAATGACCAATGGCAGTCAGCATATTGTGATTGCGGCTAAGTCAGGTAGAGCTATTCACTTCAACGAAACAGCAGTAAGACCAATGGGGCGTACTGCAACGGGAGTGAGAGCTATCAGGTTAAATGATGAAAATGATTATGTGATTGGCATGGTATGTGCGTCCGAAGAGAATGCAACGTTGCTAGTAGTTTCTGAGAAGGGCTATGGAAAGCGTTCCAGCCTTGACGAGTATAGAATCACCAATCGTGGAGGGAAAGGCGTAAAAGCAATGAGTGTAACGGAGAAAACCGGTGCATTGGTTGCAATCAAAGAAGTAGTGGAAACTGATGATTTAATGATCATAAACAGATCTGGTATTACCATTCGTATTTCTGTAGATGGACTTCGTATCATGGGAAGAGCTACTCAAGGAGTAAGATTGATTAAAATCGGAGAGAATGACGAAATTTCCTCCGTCGAAAAAATATCCAGGGAAGAAGAGGTAGAAGCAATCGTAGATGCAGCATTGGCAGATGGTGCAAATGCTGAGAACACTCCTGATGAATCTTCAACCAACGGGGCTGATGATACTTCTGAAGAACCGAATGAAATAAACGAATAACCAACCAAACAAGAAAAATACGCTAAAATGAAGAAGCTAATTCTATCAATGGCCTTGATCGGTGCAACGACCTTGGCTTTTGGACAAAAAAAAGTGGTTCGATCTGCGGAGAAGAACTTCAAGTCCGGAGATTTAACTGCAGCGATGGCTGACATAGAAGCTGCCAGTGCTGATCCCGAAACTGGAAGTGACCCGGCTACTTATTTACTTAAGGCTCAGATCGAAACCAAAATGTTTGGTTCAGATTCTTCCAATACTGCTTCTACAGTCGAGACTGGAAGAACTGCATTGGCAACGTACAACAAAGCTCTTGAAATGGCTGGTGGTAATAAAGAAGAAGGTTTAGGAAAGGATATTTATACAGAAGATATGCCGGGAGTTCCTGATAACCTGAGACCCTATTCTATTTTTACCCTTAAAAATATATCCTTCGACAAAGCTCTTGAAAGGTATAATGCAGAAGATCAAGAAATGGCTTATGAATTCTTTGATCTGGCAGGGGAAATTGATCTTACGGATACTACCGTTCATTACAATGCAGGCTTCATAGCAAATGAGTTGGGTAAATTCGAAGAGGCAAAAAAGCATTTCGGATACCTGCTTGACGTTGAGGAATATAATAAGCTAACAGTTTATTATTTGTTGGTTCAGATCTTAAGCGGTGAAGAAAAAGACCCAGAAGCAGCATATAATATAATTATGCAGGGTAGAGAAGATTATCCTGATGACAAAGTTCTTGCAGAATATGAGATTCAATTGCTACTCCAGCTAAACAAAATGGATGAAGCAATGGCGTCTATTCAAGAAGCATTAAAAAATGATCCGAACAATGCTGGAATTCTTTTAAGATCAGGATACCTTAAGGAACAAGCTGGTGATATGGAAGGAGCATTGGCAGATTACAAAAAATCTGTTGAGGCTGATCCTGAATTCTACGATGGTAACTACTACACCGGAGCGCTTTTGTTGGATAAGTCTATGAAAATTCTAAATGAATTGAGTGCCCTTCCGGATGATGAATGGGAAGCCAAATCCCAATCAATGGGAGAAGAAGCAAATGTTCACTACAAGGAAGCAGTGAAGTATTTCGAAAAAGCGCTGGAAATCAAACCTGATAATGCTGAAGTAATGATTATTCTTTATCAAGTGCACGAACGGTTGAAGAACACAGAAGAAGTTGAAAAATACAACAAGATGTTGATCGAATTGAAAGGTCCTAACTGGCTAGATAATATTTAATCAGTGTAGGTAAAAAAAAGGCCTCTGAATCAATTTCAGAGGCCTTTTTTTAGCTATTCATTTCATTAAGGGATGAATAGTTGTTTCCATTGAATTCTAAAATAGGTAGGCGGGTTCTCGCAATATTTTTATCTTTGCATCCGGAAATTAACAAAAGGAATGCGATTGCAGATAGTACGGATTATAGCATATATATTTTTTGGATTAATTTCGTTCGGAGTTAAGGCACAATCAAAGAGGTTTATTGAAGTTTCCTATGACCAAGGTCCTATTATTGGCAACCATAAAGATTGGGCAGACGAACTTATAGAGATCATCGATTATTCCGGAGTTGACGTAAGGTTTGGGTGGAGAAGCAGCAAGAATATATATTATAATTACATTAATAGGTTTCCAAGCTATGGCTTTGGTGTTACTTCTGCGGTCAATTACTACGCGGAAATAGGGCGGCCAATGGGTATCTACGCTTTTGGCGAGTTTCCTTTAGGTAAGAATAATTTTTACAGGAAGCTCAATTTCAGTTACTATACCCAAATTGGTTTGGGGTTCAATATGAATCCTTACGATGCTGAAACAAATCCACTGAACGGATTTGTAGGAACGGCTATCAATGCACATGTTCATTTCGGGCTAAAAGCTGCCTATCAATTTTCTGATACTTTCGGTGCATTCACTTCCATTGGAACCAAACATTATTCAAATGGGTCTATCAAAAAACCTAATGCAGGGATCAATTTTGTTCCTATAGCGCTCGGGGTGAAAATGAATTTGGATAATGAACAGTTCCGTCCCGGTATTAAACCTGATTTTCCTCCATTAGAGAAGAGAGGGTTTTGGAACATTACTGCTTATATGGGATTGAAAAGTTATGATATAGATGAAAAAGCCTATTTCAGGGGTGGTTTAGGGATAAATTACCTTTGGGAGCTCTCTTATAAATATAGGGGAGGACTGGGTATAGATTGGTTTTATGGTGCTGGCGCAAAAGAGCGATATCCCAATGAGTCTATTACTTTTTTAGATGTTAACTCCTTTGCAGTTGTGGGCTCATGGGAATGGAAACTAACTGAGCAATTATACATGCCCATAGCATTCGGGGTTTATCTGAGCAAGGCGCATCTCAACCAGGAAACTACCCGCTTCTATGAGCGGATCGGTGTCAGGTATCGCCTGAACAATAATGTATTTATCGGAGTTCATATCAAGGCACATAAGGTAAAGGCCGATTTTTTTGAGGTTGCTTTGGGATATACTATTCCGGGAAAAGTAAAAAAAACCATTACTTATTAGGGAGTTCCTTTTCCTTTAGTCAAAAAATGTTTTTATTTCCATCAGGCTTATTTTAGCTTGGAGAGATAAATTATGCCTATTTATGACCGAACCTCTTTTACTCAGATGTTTAGCCTTTTTTTGCCTTCTGCTAAACAGTCTGATCTGTGCTTCACAATCACTTCCTTCCTCAGGGATTTACCACCAACTACTTCAGCTAAAGGAAACCAAAAGAGTTTTATATGTGGCCGCGCATCCCGATGATGAAAATACTCAACTTATTGCAGCCTTGGGCAACGGTGAACATGTGCAAGTGGCTTACCTGAGCCTTACACGAGGCGATGGAGGGCAGAATCTATTGGGAAAAGAGCTGGGAATAGAACTAGGTCAAATCCGTACCCAGGAATTACTTCGTGCCCGCGAGACAGATGGTGGAAGCCAGTTTTTTACCAGGGCTATGGACTTTGGCTATTCTAAAAATCCAGATGAGACCCTTCAAAACTGGGATAAGCAAAAAATACTTTCCGATGTGGTGTGGGTTGTAAGGAAATTTAGGCCAGACATTATCATTACCAGATTCAATACTGTCCCCGGAGGAAACCATGGTCACCATACAACTTCGGCGATTTTGGCGGAGGAAGCTTTTGACCTGGCAGCTGACCCAAACGTATTTCCAGATCAATTGAACTATGTGGGTACATGGAAGCCGAGAAGAATTTTTTGGAACTCCTACAATTTTGGTGGGGAGTTCAAACCATTGGAAAATGAAAAGTATGCTGTTATCCAAACAGGTGGTTTCAACAGTTTACTCGGTGAATATTATAGTCAAATAGCAGCAAATAGCCGTACCATGCACAAATCCCAGGGGTTTGGGGCGACAGCTAGAATAGGTAACACTGCTGATTACCTGCAGTTTATCAAAGGGGAGCCTTTTGAAGATTCAGCTTTCGAGGGAATCCCCAACCGCTGGGCAGAGGTGGATGGGGGGAAGGAAATAGAGGCTTTGATCCAAAATGTAATTGAAAAATTTGACTTTAAAGATCCTCTTATCAATCTCGGTTCCTTGATGGGAATTAGATCAAAGCTATTGGAACTGAACCCCAAAGCGTCATGGATAAAGGAGAAGATCCAGAAGCTGGACAAGCTTATTTTTGAAGTATTGGGGTTAAAAATAGAATTAGTTACTAATCAGGAACTAGGGTGTGTAGGTGAAGAGATCAGGGCAAACCTGGTCGTCAATAACCCTTCTGCTGTTTTGCTTACAGACGTTTCACTGCAGCTCTATGATAGCTACTATCCTTCTGAGGGAAAAACAGTCGCCAATAACGATCCAGTTCAGATCCCGGTTGAATTTCAAATCCCTGAAGATGAGCCTTTGTCCCAGCCTTATTGGTTAGTGAACCCTGTAAAAGATGCGATCTATGATGTAAGAGAGCAGCATATGATTGGCAAGCCTTTTAATGATATGAAAATCGGCGGTGAATTAACTTTTAAAATAAATAACCAGGAATTCAAACTAGCCATTCCCTTGGAATACAAATACAATGATCAAGTGGATGGGGAAGTAAGGCAACCCTTCACAGTAGTTCCTGAAGTAGATTTAGCCATATCAGATCAAAATGTATTCTTGATTTCAGACTTAAATCCAGTGGTTACAATTACTGTGAACTTCAATAAGGACATAAAAGAAGGAGTTCTGACTTTCAGAAACCTGCAAAAAAATGAATTTGAAATCCTGGAAGTAAAAGATAATATCAGCCAAAAAAGGAAAATTTACAGAGTTTCATTCAATTTGGATAAAAATGAAAAGCGTGAAGTAATCGCTCAATTTACTACCGCCGAAGGGAAGACATATGATCAAATGACACATCGGATTTCTTACAGGCACATTCCAAATTTGACTTATTTTTCACCTGCCTCTTTAAACCTGATCCAGGAAAACTGGAAAGTGTCCCGGGCTAAAATAGGCTACATCAAGGGCGCGGGAGATGATGTGCCGGCAGTGCTTTCTTCATTAGGGTACCAAGTCACCGAAATTTCTGATTATTCTTTGGCAAACCTGTCTCAATACAAAAGCATCGTAGTGGGAATCAGGGCATACAATACTAATTCGGAACTTGCTGCCAACCAACAAAACTTATTGACGTATGTAGAAAATGGCGGGACTGTGGTGGTCCAATACAATGTAAGCAGACCTCTTTTGATAGAGAAGCTTGGACCTTATCCTTTTTCAATCAGTAGAGATCGGGTGACGGTGGAAGATTCACCTTTTGAAGCAGACTGGAATCATCCGATATTGGCGGGGCCAAATAAGATTACCGAGAAGGATTTTGACGGTTGGATCCAGGAAAGAGGATTGTATTTTGAAGCTGATATTGCTCCTGAATACTCTACGCCACTTACTTTCCAGGACCCCGGAGAAGAGCCATTGACCAGTTCATTGATCTACGCTAAATATGGCAAGGGAACTTACATTTATACGGGTATCTCGTTCTTTAGAGAGCTGCCAGCAGGCGTTCCGGGAGCGACTAAATTATTTATCAACTTGATCGAGCAATAATTGTGGAGGAAAAACCTTTACGTTGGAAATACCTGTATGTGGGATTAATTGCCTGCCTCTTTTTGCAAATGGGCCTGTTTTATTGGCTTAAAGTAGCCTACGCATGAGTACATTGGATTGGATCGTACTTTTTGGAACGTTAGCACTAATTGCCACTTACGGAATTTATAAGACCTACGGTACTAAGAGCCTGGATTCTTACCTCCGCGGTAAAAATTCCATGAACTGGTGGTCTATTGGATTGTCCATAATGGCGACCCAGGCTTCAGCGATTACATTTTTGAGTACTCCCGGCCAGGCTTATGAGGACGGAATGAGGTTCATACAGTTTTATTTTGGTTTGCCGTTGGCGATGATTATCATCTCGGTGGTTTTTATTCCAATATATTACAGACTGAAGGTATACACAGCCTATGAGTTTCTGGAAAATCGCTTTGATCTAAAAACCAGAACACTTGCTGCACTGCTTTTTATAATCCAGAGGGGATTGGCGGCAGGAATTACCATCTATGCCCCGGCGATTATTCTTTCCACTTTACTCGGATGGAATCTGACAGGTACAAATATCTTTATCGGTTCGGTGGTTATTCTCTATACAGTGTCAGGAGGTACCGAGGCAGTTTCCATTACGCAAAAACAGCAGATGGCTGTCATGATGGGGGGGATGATTTTAGCCGGAATTATAGTAATCCAACTGCTTCCGATCTCTTTTCAGGAAGCCATGCATGTGGCCGGGAAAATGGATAAACTGAACATGATCAACTTTGAATTCGATATTTCAGATCGATACAATGTATGGTCAGGGATGACTGCAGCAGTTTTTCTTTTCCTTTCATACTTCGGTACAGATCAAAGTCAGGTACAACGTTACCTTTCTGGACAGACGCTTTCCCAAAGCAGAATGGGGCTGATTATGAATGGATTTTTGAAGATACCAATGCAGTTTATTATTTTATTTATCGGTGTAATGGTATTTGTATTTTACCAATTCTTTTTGCCCCCGGTAGTCTTCAATAAAGTGCAAACAGATAAACTACGCGAAAGCGAGCTAGCGGGCAAGTTTGAAAGTTTGGAGAGCGAGTACGCTGAAAACTTTGAAGAGAGCAAAGCTTCCTATCTGGACATGCTTGATGCAATTACTAGTGAAAATGTTAGTGAGGAAACTGAAATCCGGGAGAAATTATCCGCCTTAAAAGCAGCCCAAAAAGCTATTCGAGAGGAAGTTAAAGAGTTAATCATAATCAATGATCCTGTAGCTGAAACCCGGGATACGGATTATGTATTTATGCGGTTTGTTATGGACCACTTACCTAAGGGGATTATCGGTTTGCTCTTTGCGGTGATCTTCTCTGCGGCAATGTCATCCACGGCTTCTGAGTTAAATGCCCTTGGATCTACGACCACTATAGATTTATACAAAAGATCCATCAAGAAAAGTGCGAGCGACAAGCACTACTTGAAATCATCCAAGTTGTTTACTGCTTTCTGGGGGGTAGGAGCTATTCTCTTTGCTACCTATGCGTCTTTGTTCGAAAATCTGATCCAGGCTGTTAATCTGCTGGGATCTCTTTTTTATGGGACTATACTTGGGATATTTCTCGTCGCTTTCTTTATGAAATGGGTAAAGGGACAAGCGGTCTTTATAGGTGCATTGCTGTCACAGGCGTTGGTTTTGGCCGTTCATTTCAGCAACGGGGATGTAACCGATGGTAATTTGTGGGATATCGGTTTTCTTTGGTATAATCCAATAGGATGTTTGGCAGTAATGCTTTTTGCCGCAGTGATACAGCTTTTGATCCCTTCCAGGGGCACTGGTAAATACTAAAAACAAGAAGCCTCCCAAATCGGGAGGCTTCTATCGTAGTTATTTTAATAGCTGTAAACAATGCTGAAAAGACCATTGTTGAACGGGAAAAAGCGTCTCAGCATAGTACTACTTTACGACTTTAGGTTCATCCTCATGTTGGTAATATCGATCGATGTCCCGTTGTCTTTTTAGGTGTCTTGTTATCATTTGCTCCCACTTGGTTTGGAATTGGTTCGGTGTCCCGAACATTGATACGACCATCAGGATCCTATAATCCCTGACACTGAGCAAGGGGATGTCCTCTCCGTTTTCAATCCGTTCGTTCATCATGAAAAGTGTTGCCATGAACACCAACGCATGGTGATGGTGCCATCCAGTCCATTTCCTTACCTGATAATCCGATAGGCCCAATTCATTTTTACTGTCGTCGAATGTACGTTCCACCCAGTAGCGCTGGGATTGAAAATAAGCATATTCGGCAGAAGTATATGCTTCAAGTTCCCCGTTGCTGAAACTATATTTGGTCTTCGGCTTATCGCCTTCAGTTCTGGTAATCAGCAGCGTCCGTTTCTTTGCAGAGGCCTCCTTCCCATTCCATGACCATACCGTGCACTTGTGGACCAACAGGCAGAGCCAGCCTTTGACCGTTTTTCTGACTTTCACCCGTGTCCAGTCATTTTCCGACAGCGTCATCACATAACTGTCCAGCCGTACCGGTTCCCGGTCAGGCTTGGGATGCATGGGCTTACGTCCCTTGTTTCCCTGGCGCGGGGGCACTGCCAGAATCGGTTCTTCCAGGAAAACAGTCTCATCTTTGTGGACGTCCAGCACAAAAAACAGTCCCCTCCGGTCCAGTCCTGAGCCCAGCTCATAGCTGTGTCCGTATAGGCCGTCTCCACCCACCCAGTCAAAGGCCACCCCGTTGGCAACACATTCGTCCACAAGCTCCAGGGCAAGTTGCGGCTTGGTCTTGAATTGCCGCACATTGCCCGGGATATCGGATTTGTCGCAGCGGTTTTTGTCTTCCACCCAGTTTTTTGGCAAAAAAAGCTTCTCATTGACCAGGGTGGCGTAGCTAGCGTTGCAAAGGGAGGCATAAACACCCACCTGACAGTTGTCCACCTTGCCCACAGAACCGGCATACTGACGGGAAACCCCAACTGACATCTTCCCTTTTTTCACATGGGAAGACTCGTCCACAATCAGTCCGGTTGGCTTCCCGTTCTTCCGCTTTTGGGCAGCCAGAACCTCGCTGGCCTGGAGCTGGACCTTGCTGAGTACAGCGCTGTGATCCCATTTTGAATTGGAGATGAACTGTTGGTACCTGCGGTATTCACCTTGGTCTATCGCTTCTTCCATTCTTTCCAAATTAGCGGTGTTCTTTTCACAGGCCACCAGTCCAAGAATATAGTCCAGGGCAGTGGGGGAATTGTCATATCGGTGGCATAAGAATTCAGGACGGTAGCCGGCGATGAACTCAGAGAGCTTACTAGCTGATTTAGAGAAAGTTGACTTATAATCAAATTTTTTTTTATCCGATTGAAATGTCATGGTTAATTTCAATCGGCTCGGTTAAAAGCGTAGTTTTATTTAAACTTAAAATACCGCATTCACCCCACTTTTACAAACTACTACTGTACTATTTTTAACTTCGTAAAGTAGTAATAGAATGAACTTATTGATTTGCCTCACTTCTCGCACTAGACTTTGGGCTTCCTGCTTTTTCTACTTCAATGACTTGATCAATCTTTCATTTAATCCCACATAATCCTGATTCCCTGCTTCCTCTGCTAGGTCTATTGCTTCTTCAGCTGACTCTAACGCCTCTGTTTTTTTGCCTAAGGCAGCTTCTATCTTAGCTTTCAGGTGCATTGTCCAATATTTCGGATCATCTTCCACAGATTCATTGATCCAGTTGAAAGCCTGATTCAGATCCTTCTTGTTGGTGTAATAATAGCTTGCCGCAGAATAGAGTAGACTTGGATCAGCGTTGTTGGCATCGATTACATATTCTTTGATCTGTGACATCACCAGTGGGTCTACCTCTGTTTCAATCCGGAAATCAATTTTTGTTTTTTCCCATTTCAATGAAAGATCTGAGCCTGTATCCGTCATATTTGCAAAGCTGATTTCAAAGGTTTCAGCCTTTTTGTTAAGCTTTTCAGGCTTTGCACTAAACCGGATAACATCTTCACTTTCATTGTATCCAATAGCGCCCCAGAGTTTGATGTTTCTGGAAAGAATCATAGTCCACTCAGATTTACCCGGGATAGAATAAAGCGCATATTGCCCTGCCGGGATGTTTTTGCCGTCTATGATAACATCGGTGGAAAATGAAAGTACTGTAGCGCCGTTTGCACCCGTTCTCCAAACCTGTCCGTAAGGAACCAGTTCTCCAAAAATTTTACGGTCCTTAGTACTCGGTCTACTATAGTCCACCGTCACATCTGTCAAGCCTACTTTTTGGGCAATCTTTGCTGATGGAGATGCCTGTGGCATTTGGATTTGCTGTGCAAAAGAAACTAGACTGCACAGCAAAATAGCTAATGTGAATGCGATTTTTTGTTTCATTGAATTTGAAGTTCTAATTTGGTTTAAAGTTAGTTAAGCGTAAAACTGTGATCGTATGTTTTGAAAAGCCCAAATTTCGATCTTTTTAAGGCAAATATTTTAAATGCATCCCTCATTTTTTATATACGCCTGAAGGTTTTTAGCTGTTTTTCATCCTCAATTGATATCCACCGTATAGAACATTATGAGTTTAGCTATTATAAGTCCAGGCAAAGATCCGGACGTTTGGATTAAAGAATTTAACGCGCTCGCACCTGATTTGAGTATCGAGGTATATCCCAAAATTAATGAACCTGAAAAAGTGGAATACGTTTTTCTTTGGCAGCATCCGGAAGGCATACTTTCCGAATTTCCGAATTTAAAGCTTATCAGTTCTATGGGTGCAGGGGTAGATCATATTTTACGGGACAAATCAATTCCTGCCTCTATACCTATAGTGAGGATAGTGGACGAAAAGCTTACTTTTTCCATGACAAATTATGTGGTGATGGCTGTGCTGAATTTTCACAGACAGACAACACGCTACCAGCTAAACCAGAGAAAGAAAATCTGGGATATGAGTAGTCCGGAATTGGACGTGACTATAGGAGTAATGGGTGTGGGGGCTTTGGGAAAAGACGTAATGGACAAACTCAATTATATGGGATTTCCAGTGGTTGGTTTTGGTTTTTCTGAGAAACCTGATTTTGAATATCCCTATTATACTAAGGATAAATTAAATGAGTTTTTAAATCAAGTGAATGTGTTGATTTGCTTACTTCCGCTTACTCCGGATACTGAAAATATTTTGAACATGGATTTATTTGAGAAATGCAACCCAAACACCTACCTCATCAACGTGGCCCGTGGAAAGCACCTGGTAGAGGATGATTTGATGAAGGCCCTAGAAGAAGGCCACTTGTCAGGAGCCATGCTTGATGTTTATCGAGAGGAACCATTGCCTGAAAACCATCCATTTTGGGAAAATCGGAAAATAACCATGACCCCGCATATAGCGAGTGTGACAAATCCCCAGGCAGCGGCACCACAAGTGGTGGAGAATATCAGACGAATCAAAGAGAACCGGGAATTGGTAAATGTCGTAAATCGGAGTAGAGGCTACTGAGAATACTATGGAGCAAGTTTTTAACATATTATGCCCTACAGATTTTTCTGAATGCTCGCTCAACGCAATTGAGTATGCTACCAGATTGGGTGAAAAATACAGGGCAGACCTTGTCCTTTTCCATGTTCTTAACAGAGAAGATTATGAGAAGCTTTCTCCTTCAGATAGTAGTGGTGAACATCAAATGAACTTTGTGCTTGAAAAGCTTCAAAATCTGCAAGATGCTGTCATTAAGGAAGCGACAAAGAATGGACTGAAGAGCTGTGTTTCCGTGGTGAAGGAAGGTGGTATCGTCAAGGAAACGCTGGAATATGCGGAACAGATCAATGCCGGTCTGATCGTGGTAGGTACTGAGGGTGTGAATGACTTTAGAGAGAATATGATTGGCTCTAGAGCCAGCCTTATAGTGGAGCAATCCGATAGGGATGTCCTGGTAGTTCCTCGAAAAGTTTATTTCAAAGCTCCCAGAAAGCTTGTGTATGCGAGTGATTACTTGGAAGAGGATAAGCTGGCGATTCAAAAAATCGTGGAGGTAGCCAGATTTTTTGATTCAGAAATTGATTTGGTTCATGTCACCACCAGTCATAAAGCCCTTGATAAATCACTGCACATGACCATGGTGGAAGAGATTGAACCCTTTATAAAATATGATAAAGTCAATTTTGTCCTGAAGTCCTTCCGCGATGATATTGCTTTGGGATTGGAAAATTACCTACAAACAGCGAAAGGTGACATTTTGGTCACGCTCAGTGAAAAGAAATCCTTTTTTGATCAGATTTTTTCGAAAAGCCTATCGAAGAAAATGGCCTACTTCATCAATAAACCGTTGTGGGTAATTAAGTCTTTTTAACGTTTTTTACAACGAAGGATATGAAAAAATTAAGCCGAAAGGTTTATCTACTACCCGCTCTTTTTCCCGCCAAACATGCCCTTTAAGTAATCTGCAAATTCTTTTCTGGTATTGACATTGGTAAAAACAGAACCTAATGTATTTAAGAAATGGTTAAAAGACATTTCTTTCTTGTGAATTGGGACAGTAAGTTTCTCAATTGATTTTGGATCAGTTTTAGGAATACCAGAACCTTCTTCAGCGGGCGTCGCACTTGGGGCATTAATCTCTTTTGGTGAGTATCCGACTAGACCATCAGCTTTTTCAAAACTCTTTTTTGACCTTTCCTGATAGCCTAGTTTCTCTTCGACCAACCCTTTATTGTTATGTGAAACTGCATCCTCAGGATCCAGTTCTATGGCTTTTTCGTAGTCTGCAATAGCTCCTTCCAAGTCACCGATTCTATCTTTGAAGTAAGCGCGGCTGCTGTAGCGATAAGGGTTTTTAGGATCGAGATTTGCGGCTCGGTCCAGCTCAGTGAGCGCTTCCTTATTTCTTTTGAGCAAATGCAAAACCACTGCCCGATCTGAGATGAAGTCAGTATTGTATGGCTCCAAAGCTGTAATCAGATCGAATTCGACCAAGGCTTCTTCCGTTCTCCCAAGCCTGGAAAGTATCCGCCCGCGACTTAGATGCAGGTGAGGTTGGTCGGGAGTGGCTTTTACCAATCCATCAAATATGGCCAAAGCCTCTTCAAATTTTCCTGACTTATATAATTCTATTCCTTTTTCGAAATTCATAATCCTTTTTTTTAACCATCGGGGACACGGAGTGATACGCAGTGAGCATAATTATATGGTACAGACGCTGAGGTTGCAAGGGGAGTTAGAGGAGGGAATTTTTATAGCTTACTACACTTTCCAACTTTCGAACGCTACCTCTAACTTTTAACCTCAAACTATATCTACAAACAAAACGTGCACCCGAAATTGTTCATACTTTCCAACTTTTACACTTTCCGGCTCTCAATATCAAGACAAAGTTAAGCCTTGAATAGTTTACCAAAGAATCTTTCCGTGGTTTTTGCAGGCAAATGGGTAGGCTTGCTATCTTTAAGGCCTGAGATTACTCCTTCCTTATGCCCCAACAACCACAAGCTGTACTTAAAGATCTGAAAGCGAAAAAGTTTGCTCCCATTTACTTTTTGGATGGGGAGGAACCGTTCTTTATTGATCAGATTACGGACTTTATCGAGAAGAATGCGATCGCTGAACATGAACGGGGGTTCAATCAGGTAGTCCTTTATGGAAAAGATTCCAATGTCGGAGTGATCCTGAACAACGCAAGGAAATTTCCGATGATGGCAGATCGCCAAGTAGTGATCGTGAAAGAGGCCCAGAGTTTATCCGATCTGGGAAAGGAGGAAGCGCAGAAATTACTGGTTAGCTATGTGCAAAATCCACTACCGAGTACTATCCTGGTATTTGCTCATAAATACAAAAAGCTGGACGGGCGAAGTGCACTTTACAAAGAGTTGGATAAGAAAACCGTGTATGTACGCTCCGATAAGGTGAAAGATTACAAGCTCACGGACTGGATAGAGGGATTCATCAAGGAAACGCAGCATTCGATCGATAATCGTGCAGCTCAACTGTTAGCGGATTCTATTGGGAATAACCTCGAAGTACTTTCCAATGAACTAGGGAAGATGCTGATCAATTTCCAGGAGCCTACGAAAATCACCAATGAACACATCTCCAAGTACATTGGGATCAATAAGGATTACAACAACTTTGAATTTCTGAAAGCAATAGGATTCAAGGACGTGGTGAAGGCAAATAAGATCATCCACTATTTTATCCAAAATCCTAAGGCAAATCCAGTGATTCCCATGTTTTCACTGATGTTCAACTACTTTACGAGAATTGCTATGATCCATCAGGCAAAAAAATCAGGAGCAAACGAGCAGCAGTTAGCAAGTCTTTTGGGGTTGCCACCATTTGTGGTCAAAGAATATTTGGTAGCATCCAGAAACTATAATTTAGGCAAGGTAATTGATGTGTTTGGATACATCAAAGAGGCTGATCTTCGTTACAAAGGAGTTGACTCCGGAAGTCTGAGCGAAGCTGAAAACCTCCGCGAGCTTGTTTACAAGATTTTGCACTGAGTACCTAAGCCACTTTATGAAATCGAGCATGTTGCAGGCAACACACAGAGGCAAGATTGTACGCCGTGCGAGATTCCATATGACCGCTGAGAAATAAAAAATAAACAGATGAAATATCACCTTGTGGTCCTGGCGAGCCTTGGACTCAGTTTGGAGGCGTATTCCCAATCTACCCTCTATCAGACCAGTCCCCAACAGAAGCTAGATCACAATCTGGCCCTTTTTGACAAGCAGCTTTTTTCTGCAAACATCTATGATAATACCAGGCTTCTGGAAAGGCCTGTGAACTCAGGACAGGAAAAAGCCGCTGAATTGAACCGCGCAATGGCGGCTCTTCAGCTAGAAAGTCCAGATGGGGCAGGATTGATGAAAAGCTATATCTATGATCATGGAAATGATCCTTCCGTAACCACTGCAGGATTGTATCTGGGGGATCACTATTTTTTCAAAAGGAATTTTGCTGAGGCGATCGAAAGCTATAAGCTGGTCGATGCCGAAAAACTGCCTCTGGAAAATCAAGCCGAAGTTCTCTTTAAGCAAGGCTATTCGCATTTCCAGCTCAACCAATACGAGCAGGCAGCACCCTATTTTGATGCCGGCAAAGCGCTTAATCAACAGGCAAGTTTTGACTCTTACTATTACAGTGGCTTTATTGCCATGGAAAATGGGAATACTTCAAAAGCTATTGCAGATCTTCAGACAGCTTCCCAATCACCATTCTATGCCAACAAGGTTCCTTATCTACTGGCGGCTCTTTATTACAAGCAGGGAAGCTATGATCAGTTGATTAGTTTCGCTGAGCCAAAGTTGACAAATGGGCAAAATCTGGAGAAAAAGGAAGTAATCTATTTGTACCTGGCAGAAGCATATTATGCCAAGGGAAATTTTGCAAAAGCGGCAGAAAACTACGATGCGTTTATCAATGCCCAAAAAGGAGAACTCGGAAGAGAGGAGATTTACAAAGCCGGGATTTCCCAGTTTGAAATAAAAAACTACCAACGCGCTACGGATTACTTAAAAGTATCTGCATCAGCAACTGATGAAATTGGCCAAGCTTCCAGTTATTACTTGGCCCAAGCTTATTTGAAACTGGAGAATTATCAGTTCGCCTCAACAAGTTTCCAATCAGCTGCAAAATCTGATTTTAATCCTGCAATCAAGGAAGAATCCATTTTCAATTATGCCAAAGTAAACCTGCAAAAAGGAAGTTTCCAATCTGCCATTACGGCTTTAGATGAATATGTGGAAAGTTATCCTTCAGGAAAATACAGGTCAGAAGCAGAGGGTTTACTTTCTGAAGCACTTGTAAACACCAATGATTACCTCCGTGCCATTGAGCAGATGGATAAAATCTCTAACAAATCACCTAGAATCCAAGAAGCTTATCAGAAAGTGGCCTTCTATCAAGCCATGGTTTATTACCGGGATAAAAAGTGGAATCCTGCTTTGGTTTATATCGATAAATCTCTGAAGTTTCCTGTAGATAAAAACCTGGTTTTGGATTCACACTTCTGGAAAGGAGAAATCAATTCAGCAGCAGGTAATTTGCCGCAGGCGATCAAAGCCTACGAATCAGTGCTGAGTAATCGCCCATCGGGAACCAATGGCACAGTGGCCAAAACCTATTATGGGCTTGGCTACGCCTACTTCAATTCCCAGCAATATTCCAAAGCAGAGGAGCAGTTCAGGAAATTCACTGAAAACAGACAGATTATTGCAAACAAACAGCAGTACGACGATGCGATATTGAGGTTGGGTGATTGTTATTATGTGCAGAAAAGATTTGGTGAGGCAGCTTCTGTATTCCAGCGGGCCATCAATGAAGGGAACTCAGGAGTTGATTACGCTTATTACAGATTGGCGGTAGTGCAAAATTTCCAGTCCAGAAACCAAGAAGCTCTTGGTCAACTCGATGTGCTCATTTCCCGCTATCCGAATAGCCTTTACCTGGAAGATGCTTTATTCCAACGAGGTCAGATCTATATGGAGGAGACTAGCTATCAGGCGGCTTCTGTTTCTTTTTCAGACCTGCTGAGTTCTAAGCCAAATAGCCCATTTGTACCTTATGCGTTGGAAGGTAGGGCTGTGGCGAATTTCTCGCTTCAGAATTACGATCAGACAATAAAGGATTACAGTACTATCCTCAATGAGCATCCCAATGCCCAAAATGCCGAGACTGCGCTGAAAGGCCTTCAAGAAACTCTTGCGCTTCAGGGAAGATCTGGTGAATTTTCAGATTATTTGACTAAATACAAAGGAGCAAATCCAAGTGACGGAAGTGTTCAATCGTTGGAATTTGAAGCTGCAAAAGGGACTTATTTTGATAAAAACTATGCCCAGGCAATACGAGGATTCGAAAATTACCTGAAAAACTACCCTCAATCAGCACAGCGAGCTGATGCACTTTATTTCTTAGGAGATAGTTATATGCTGGCCGGTGATACGGATAAAGCCTTAGCACAATTCAAAACTCTGGAAAATGAGC
Organism: Algoriphagus resistens; assembly: GCF_001442615.1. GTDB lineage: Bacteria > Bacteroidota > Bacteroidia > Cytophagales > Cyclobacteriaceae > Algoriphagus > Algoriphagus resistens. The sequence goes on from NZ_LMXN01000005.1 coordinate 123,826, forward strand.
CAGCTTCTCCGCAGAGACTTCGTGCCATGCAGAAGATAGGAGCCATTGAATTGGAAAAAGGCAACTTTGCGCAGGCTATACCCTATCTGGAGACATCTGTGCAAAATGCCCGCAGTAAACCAGAGGAAGCTGAGGCTGTTCAGGGATTGATGCTTGCAAATTTTGAAGCAAAGAATTATCAGCAGGCGATCACACTGGCTGAGCGTTTAGCTACGCTGGATGGCGTGATTCCAGAGACTTCTCCAAAAGCTTTGCTGATCAAAGCAAAATCCCAAAATGCCCTAAATCAAAAACCGCAGTCGGAATTGACTTTGACTGCTTTGATAGCAGATTATAAAACGGAACAGGGGGCAGAAGGGCTTTATTTATTGGCTTTAGCTTTACAGGAAAAAGGAGAGATTACCCAATCCAATGAATTGATCTTTGATCAGTCAGGTCCTTTTGTCAACTACGATTATTGGTATGGGAGGATATTCTTGCTTTTGGCAGATAATTATGTGAAAAGCGGAGAGGAATTCCAGGCAAAAGCGACCTTGGAATCTATCGTGGAGAATTCTACTAATCAGGAAATCAAACAAATGGCTCAATCCAAACTCCAAACCCTTAACTAGACAATGATAAAGCTAGCAAGAACTATCCTTTTGACAGGAATTATCGGTTTGACGTCCGTGTGGTCAATCGCACAAACCCAGCAAAGAGGAGCTGTTACTGATCAGGAATTTGTGATCAGAAAAGACCGCGTACTCACTGTACCGGTTCAACCGCGGATGTATGAGAAGTTGCCTACATTGCCTAAACCAACAGGGTTGAATGAATATAATTATCTGGTTACAAGCTATCCGTTGAATCTGAAGCCCTTGGATCTGAAAGCTGAACCTTCACAGAAAGTCTATACTCCTGAGCGATTGGATCTTTATCCAGGATACATACGGGCCGGTTATGGCAATTTTGATTCTCCACTTTTGGAAGCTAGGTATATGGGTACTGAGATTGCGGATTTCAATTATTCTTTGCAATTGAACCATCAGAGTTTTAGAAAAGGCCCTGTGTTGGGTGAAGAATCTAAGGAATCACATACTGATTTAGGGTTTGATGGCAGCTACTTCACGGATTTTGTTGAGGTATTTGGTGGGTTCAGTTGGAACCAGGATAGCTATCGGTTTTATGGCCTGGATCCAACTTTCCTGGTGGATGAAAATGGTCAGTTTACAGGATTTGATGGAAATGTACTACAGGCCATCGAGGTGAAGGCCGGTATACGTGAGCTCGAAAAAGTGGGGCCTATATCTTACCAAGGACAGTTGAGCTATAGAAATTTCACGGATAGCTATCTGGTCAAAGAGAACCAAATTGGTGCAGAGGCAAGCTTGACGTTTAGACCAACAGATGACTGGGCTGGAAAAGTTGGGCTATCTTATTTTTCCACCAATCCCGAAGATCTGACCTATTCATTGAAGAGGACTTATTTTGCAGTCCGTCCTACAATTTCCTATAGATATGAAGCATTTAATTTCACTGCAGGTTTGAATCTGGTTTCAGAAAATGATTCTATAGAGAATAAATCAAGTGATTTTCATGTCTTTCCAGTACTTAAAGCAAACTATCAGTTTGCAGAAGAGTTTGGCTTTTTCGGAGAGTTTTCCGGTGATGTACAGCGTAATACCTATTACAGTTTTGTTAATGAAAATCCTTATTTGGGGCCAAGTGATCAATTGCTAAACACAGTTCAGAATTACAAGATTGAAGGTGGGATAGAAGGTCAGTTTCAAGGTGCTTTCAGCTATAGGGCAGCAGCCAATGTGAGCCGCTATAATCAGATGCATTTCTTTGTGAACAGTTACACCAATAATCTGGTGACGACTGATTCAGCAAGGTTTAACCTAGTGTATGATGATAAAACCACGGTCTTAAACATCAATGCAGAACTGGGATATAAATTCTCGGATATGTATTCGCTAAATAGTAGGCTTGATCTATATCAGTATGATCTGGGCACTCAGGCAGAGGCCTGGAATAGACCGATCTGGGAACTGAGAGTAAATAATCAGGTAACTCCAATTGAGCGATTGATCGTACAGGCGAATCTTAATTTGATGGGTGGAATTAAAGCCCGCGGGACTGATTTGAGCGACACAACAGACCCGGGACCGTATGAGGTGGTCAAATTGAAAACAATTGCCGATTTGCAGCTGAAAGCTGATTACGGGATCACGGATAGAATCTCCATTTTTGCCGAAGGCAATAATATCCTGAACGGTAAAAATATGCGCTGGCTGAATTATCCTGTGCGGGGAATCCAGTTCATAGGAGGAGCGTCTTTCAAATTCTAAGATTGTTTGAGACTTTAGGTTGGGGTTTAGACTCAATTCATTTAGTTTCGTAACATTCCCCGAAAGCAATGACCGGTAAAACCACAGATAATAAACATTGGACTGACCCTAAGGATTATGGACTTCCATATGTAGAGGTTGTTCCATTGGCACAAGCCCGAATTTCCAAGAAGGAAGAAGGAAAAGCGGCTCCTATAAATGTAGCTGAAGTCAAAAAGAAGACAATCCAAGCATTAAAACCACCTCTTTCAGAGACAGAACAGGTTTCTAAATCAGAATTCAAAATTGAAGAAAAGAAATCCAGTAGTTCCTGGATTTGGATTACGGCTATCTTGGCTTTAACGGTGGTAGTTGTGATTATTTGGCAAATGAATAAGTCGGATGTTTCTACTCAAGGATCTGAGGTATACATGTCTGAATCGGCAGCAGGGGCAGCAAGTAAAGAGAACGATGAAGCTATCTTAAATTCTACACCAAGTGAAGAGTTTCAGGATATTGATAATCAGGGTATTAATTCCGACTCTCTAAGTTCTGCTAAACCTGCCATCCAGTCTGGTCAAACTGGTACAACTATTGATGATAATGCAACAGGTAACTTGGTGAAAGTAACTGAAAAAAGTTCAAGACCACAGTTTTACATTATTGTTGGAAGCCTTCCTAATGAAGAATTGGCGGTGAAAGAGGCTTCCCAATACTTTAACCGAACTGAGACTATTTACCTGATCATGCCATACGAAGGTTCTGACAATTATCGTTTGGCTATTGAACGCTCGATAGGATTCACAGCCATGACTGAAGAATTGGAGCGTGTCAAAGATCAATACAGTGAAGCATTATGGATTTTGAAATATTAATATGATTCTACTTCAAACGCTCTCTACAGATACTCTTTCTGCAGCAGACAGCTTGGCAATGGGCGCCACCAAAGATAACATCGGTCTTCTTGATCTTTTAATTAAAGGCGGGTACATGATGGTTCCGCTTTACCTTCTATTTATTCTGGCCATTTTTATCTTTGTAGAGCGACTAATTACGCTCAATAAAGCTTCTAAAACTTCCTCACATCTGATGGATCAGGTGAGGGTATTGGTTCAGAATGGACAGACAGAAAAGGCGAAAATTCTCTGTGCAGGCGAGCAAACTCCGGTTGCCAATATGATAGCCAAAGGAGTGGAACGTATAGGCTCTCCTTTGAAAAATATAGAAGTAGCTATTGAGAACGTCGGTAAAATCGAGATCTATAAGTTGGAAAAAAACCTAAACTTGCTTGCTACTGTATCAGGAGCAGCTCCTATGATAGGATTCTTGGGGACCGTTGCGGGTATGATTCAGGCATTTATAGCCATAGCGCAAGAGGAAGGGATGGTTTCACCGAAGCTTCTTTCCGAAGGTATTTATGAAGCGATGATCACTACCGCGGCGGGATTGGTGGTCGGTATTATCGCATATTTGGGGTATAACTATCTGGTGTCGAAAGTATCTAAACTCGTCCACAATATGGAATATTCCTCGATAGAATTTATTGACCTGCTACAAGACTAAAGAAAAATGGGACTTCAGGCTAAAAATAAAGTGGATCCGGCATTTAGCATGTCATCGATGACAGATATTATATTTCTGTTGTTGATTTTCTTCATGCTGACATCTTCCTTCATCACACCTTCAGGTTTACCGGTGAACTTGCCTTCCAGCGAGACTTCAGATATCGTTATGCAGGAAGTCACCGTTACAGTTACCAAAGATCTTAAGTATTCTGTAAATGATAAGATTGTTCCAAGGGAACAAATCAAAGGCGAATTGACTTCTTTACTTAAGGATAAGAAAGGCCAGGTAGTCTTGCACATTGATAAAGATGTTCCCGTTGAGTATTTAGTAGAGATTGGAGGAATAGCGGCAGGACTTGAGGCAAATGTATCTATAGCAACAAAACCATTCTAAAAGAAATGGAATTCTGGAACGCAGATAAAATAGAGAACGAAAGCAAAAGGAAATCGTGGATAATTACCATTATCTTCAACGTGCTGCTTTTGATCGCGTTCTATTTTATTGTGGTTTGGAAGCAACCTGTCCCACCTTTGCCTACTTTCGGGCTGGAGCTGAATCTTGGATTTACTCCAACGGGTTCTGGCGAAAGAAACAGTCCCGTTGCTCCTTCAGAAACTCCAACGCCGGTAGTTGAAGCAGCTGCACCTGGAGAAATAGCTCCAGAAGTGACCAAACCTGCTACTCCGCCACCAAGCCCTAAAACAGAGACAGCAAAGCCAGCTGCCCAGCCTAAGCCTTCTGTAAACAAGGCAGTGACAACCAAACCATCTCCAATCAGAGGGGAGGAAAAGGCCACAGAACAGACTAAAAAACCTGAACCTGTAAAGAAAGAAGTAGCTAAACCGGTAGAAACTCCTGCAAAAGCTAAAGAACAGGAAACTGTACAAAAAGCGCCTGAGAAACCAAAAATTGATCAGAGAGCGATATTTGGTGCTGGTGGAACCTCAGGGAAAGGAACTACACCCGCTTCTGGCGGAGCTCAGGGAACTTCGCAGGACAAAGGAGATGAAGGCGATCCAAAAGGTACTGTTGATGGAAGAGCTATTATGGGAGTTGGATCAGGGAAAGGTGCTAATTCCGGTGATGGGTATAGTTTAGATCTTGCAGGCTGGGATTTTGCGCAGCGACCGAATATCAACGATAGGGTCTCCACCCGAAATGGTAAGATTGTTTTTAAAATAACCATTGATGATCTGGGAAGAGTTGTGCAGGCAGTACCTTTAGAATACAATGTGTCAAATGACGTGTTGGCTTATTACCGCCAGGTAGTAAACCAGATATCATTTAAGAAGCAAGGGGGGGCTGCAGCTGAGTTTTCTACAGGTAAAATCACGTTTGTCGTAAAGGTAGATTAAGCAATGAATTACCAGGAAACGCTGGATTATTTGTTTAATTCCCTTCCCATGTTTCAGCGCGTGGGAGCCTCAGCATTCAGAAAGGATCTTCGAAGTACTGTTTTACTTTGTGGCTACTTAGGCAATCCCGAACGAAAATTCAAGTCAATTCATGTGGCTGGAACTAATGGCAAGGGAAGTTCTTCTCATAGTTTAGCATCAATTTTTCAAAGTGCAGGTTATAAAACCGGACTTTATACCTCTCCTCATCTCAAGTCATTTACAGAGAGAATAAGGATTAACGGGGAGAAAATTAGCCCGGGGTTGGTGGTTCAGTTTGTAGAAGAAAATAAAAACTTTCTTGATGAATTGAAGCCAAGTTTTTTCGAAATGACTGTCGGAATGGCTTTTTGGCATTTTGCGCAGCAAGAAGTTGATATTGCTATTGTGGAAGTAGGAATGGGAGGGAATTTCGATAGTACGAATATTATCACCCCTGAGCTCTCTCTGATTACCAATATTGGATTTGATCATGTACAGTTTTTGGGAAATACACTTCCTTTGATCGCAGGAGAAAAAGCTGGAATCATTAAAGCAAATACGCCTGTGGTGATCAGCGAAACGCAGGGGGAAACGAAAGAAGTTTTCATTCAGAAAGCTATCAAGATGAATGCTCCAATCACTTTTTCCGATGATAAATGGAGAGCTGAAAAAGTCTCTGAAGAGGAGGGAAAGGCGAATTATTGTATTCAAACTAGTGGTGAATTAAAGTCGTCTGTGGAATCACAGATCGATCCCGGCGATGCAGCAAGCCGGTCCATGAATCCACAGGAAGAGGTTAATAATTCTTTCATTCTGACGTTTGGGTTGAACGGGAATTATCAGAAATATAACCTTCCAGGTATTCTTGAATCAATTGCTCATATGCGGAAATTGGGTTGGAATTTGCCAGAAAAAGCTGTTTTGGAAGGACTGAAAAATGTAGCTGAATTGACCGGGTTGAAGGGAAGGTGGCAAACATTATCTACCAATCCTACAGTAATTTGTGATACTGGACATAACGAGGCTGGTTTTAGGGAAATACTATCCCAATTGCAAACATACACTTTTACGAAGCTTTGGCTGGTGCTCGGGATGGTTCAGGATAAGGATATTTCAAAGGTACTTTCCATGCTTCCGAAATCGGCAAACTTTGTCTTTTGCGCAGCCAAACTACCAAGAGCTTTGCCTGCAGACCAGTTGGCAGAAAAGGCATTTTCTTTAGGTTTGAAAGGAGAAGTAGTTCCTGATATTAATGACGCATTGGCATTTGCCAGAAAAAATGCTGGCGAAGATGACTTGATTTTTGTTGGAGGGAGTACTTTTGTGGTCGCAGAAATCGAAGAGCTTTAGATGAGTAGAAAAAAACTGGTTCGCTTCCAAGAAAACGAAGAGAACCCAAATGTAATCCAGGCTGGAAAGCCAATTTTTGAAACAATCAAGGGGAGCTGGAATGATGGTCAGTTTAAAAATCCAAATCCACTAGTAGTGGAACTTGCCTGTGGGAGAGGAGAATTCACCGTTGGTTTAGCCCGTAATTTCCCCAATCAGAATTTTATTGGCGTGGATATCAAAGGAAGTCGAATCTGGAAAGGTAGCTCAACAGCCACCAAAGAAGGTATTCACAATGTGGCTTTCCTTAGAACTCAGATTGAGCTTTTGGATAAGTATTTTGCGGCAGATGAGATTTCTGAGCTTTGGATCACTTTTCCTGATCCATTTCCACGAGATGGAGACGAAAAACGCCGGTTGACCTCACCTCGCTTTTTGGACATGTACAAACCCATACTGAAAAAACAAGGTGTTTTGCATTTCAAAACTGATAATACAGATCTTTTCAATTATTCATTGGAGCTTTTTCAACGTAGGGAAGATATCCAAGTGATAGGCTTCACTCATGATTTTTATCAAAGCGAATGGAAGGATGATCATTTTGGAATTCAAACCCGATACGAAAAGATGTTCTCTGATAAGGGGGAGAAAATCAAATACCTTAAATGTAGGTTTATTTAGCTGGACTGTCATTATATTTCCCCCTGGATTTGTGCAAATGATTTGATATTTCCCATCAAATATCATTTCAGAATCTGGGATAATCCGTGATTGTTTTTCGCATTTACCTGCGGGAAGTAAAATGAAAACGCAAGAGTCATGGGCAAAAAGAAGCATTTGGTTGTATTGAGTGGTGCAGGAATCTCTGCGGAAAGTGGTATTAAAACTTTTAGGGATTCCGGTGGCCTTTGGGAAGGCCATGACGTGATGGAAGTGGCTTCACCAGAGGGGTGGAGACGGAACCGTCAGCTGGTACAGAATTTTTACAATCAACGCAGGAAGCAACTGCTTGAGTGCGAGCCGAATCATGCTCATGTGATTTTGGCAGATTTAGAGAAAGATTTTGATGTATCCATCATCACCCAAAATGTGGATGATCTACATGAGCGGGCAGGCTCAACCAAAGTTATTCATCTTCATGGTGAACTGAAAAAAGCGCAGAGCACTTTGGATCCCAGTCTGGTTTATGAGCTAAATGGTTGGGAAATAAAAGATGGTGACAAGTGTGAGAAGGGCAGCCAACTCCGTCCTTTCATCGTCTGGTTTGGTGAGCAAGTACCCAAGATGGATGAAGCGATGGAAATTGTAGCACAGGCAGATATTTTCCTTGTGGTTGGTACTTCGCTTCAAGTTTATCCCGCAGCAGGTTTGGTTGATTATGTTCCTGTTTCCAGCAAGATATATTTGATCGATCCTAAGAATCCAGAAATTGGTTTAAGCAAAAAAGTTGTTTATATCCCGGAAAACGCCACTTATGGGATAAATACTTTTGAAAAAGTGATAAAGTCTATAATTTAATTTTTGTTCAGGGCGGAAAAACTATAAATTGAGAGATAAACTTTTGTCTATGGCACCGAAAAAGAACTCCTGGCCGGTATTTCAGTTTGAAGAGAATAAAGATACCCTTTATCTCTTGCACCAATGGACTCAGATTGTGGGCAAAGTACGTCTCAAAAAGTCGCCATGGCAAAATCATTCCTGGCATGTTTCCCTCTATGTAGACACGCAGGGGTTGACTACGGGAAATATCCCGTATGAGGGAGGAATGTTTAATATTAATTTTGACTTTATCCATCACGAATTGAGAATAAAAACAAGCAATGGTACCCGGGATCGTTTTGCGCTAGGCGGTCAGACTGTAGCCAGTTTTTATGAGCAATTAATGGAAAAGTTGAAATTTCTAGGGATCGATGTGAAAATCCACGAAAGCCCAAATGAAGTGCCTGACCCTATTCCTTTCCCGAAGAACAAAAAGCGGATAATGTACCAGGCGAATGCTGCACAGAGTCTATGGAAGACTTTGGTTCAAATTCAGAATGTATTTGGAGTGTTTAGAACAAAATTCACTGGGAAAAATAGCCCAATACATTTCTTCTGGGGTTCTTTTGATTTGGCATATACTCGCTTTTCAGGAAACAAAGCTCCTGAATTCTCTGGGCAGGTGCCTAACATTCCCCTTACTGTAATGCAGGAAGCTTATTCCCATGAAGCTTTTAGTGTTGGTTTTTGGCCGGGGAGCGACACGTTCAAAACTCCTGTTTTCTATGCCTACAGCTATCCAAATTATCCTGATTTTCAGAAAGAGAAGATTTCTCCGGATAAAGCTTATTGGAACAATGATCTAGGTGAATTTATACTCAACTATGAGGAGGTGAGGAAATCTTCTTCGCCTAATGAGATGCTGCTAGAATTTCTGCAAAGCACCTATGAGGCAGCTGCGAAGGCCGGGAATTGGGACCGTGAAAAGCTCGATTGTGACTTCTCACATTTGGATAAAAAGTAGAAGCGGGACGTTAGGTTCTTTGGATGTTTCTTATTACCCGGAAAGGCTAAACAGCTCTAGCTTCCCAAGATCCAATTAGATTAAAAATAGTTGATTCTATGACTAAAAAAATCAAAATTCTTTCAACTGTTTTGGTTTTTTGGATAGCGCTGTTTGTGGCTTGGGAATGGTGGCATAGCTATCCCAAAGTACGTATCACCCCTAGCTTAAAAGCATCAACCCAAAATGAAGGCATTGATTCTATTGTGAATCAAGCTATGTCAACCTATCTTTTGCCCGGTATTTCTGTAGCGGTCGTAAAGGATGATAAAGTTATTTATTTGAATGCGTTTGGGTTCGGGAATTTGGAGACGAAGGATCCCTTGACTGTAGAAAGTAAAATAGTAGTTGCATCGGTTTCGAAAATATTTACGGCCTTAGGATCAGCTACTGTTTTTCAGGGTAAAGAAATAGATCCAAAAGATCCTGTTTCCTCACTGGAATTGGGAAGGGAAGTAAATTCTTCTTTCCTTACCAACCTGCGCCTTCAAGATTTGTTATTGCATCAGTCGGGTATTCGCGATAAAAATCTCTCTGAGCTGATTTTCTCATTTTCAAAATCACAAAACCTGAATGAATGGGGATGGGAGTTTTTAGAAAAGCCGTCGATTGATGAGGTAGATTCTGTAGCCTTTAACTATGCTGACTCCAATTTCGATTTATTGGGGTTTTTGCTAAGCGAGACAGGAGAACTTAATTTTGGTGCCCAAATTCACAAAAATGTGTTAGCTCCTTCAGGAATGGCTAATTCTGAATTTGTGACGAGCTGGCCTTTGGAAGGGAATAGGATAACCGGATATCAAAAAACCTTCCTGTGGAAGAGGATTGAGCCAAAAAGGATTAGTTTTTCGCTGTTTCCTTCGCCATCCTCTGGACTGATTACCACTACAAAAGACATGAGTTTAGCCCTGCTTCATTTACTAAGAGCAGAATCGGGAGCGTATAAAAAAGCGCTGGAATGGCTCACTCTTGATGATGCCGATGTACCCGCAGGTTTTCAAAAGACCCAGATTAATGGCAATAGGTGGATTGGCCACTACGGAGGTCAGGCAGGATATTCCAGTTTATTGTTCTACTCCAAAGAAACTGAAACCGGTATTTTTCTATTTTCGAATGCCAGGGACAAAGAAGATTTCAGAATTGAAATTGCCAGTCAAATTATCTCTTATATTTCCCTTAATTGAATATTTTTCCAATACATTGATTTTTTCAGCTATTGAATCAGCTATGTATGGAAAAGTTGATTACTTCATAGGGTCTTAGGTTTGATATCAGCTTTAATCGCTCTATTTTGGTTCGTTTAAACAATAACTTAGACCTAAAACATGGATATTAACGATCATTCACCACTTCTACCATACCAGCCTGCCGCTGATCGCTACCACCAGATGAAGTACCGCAGATGCGGAAATAGTGGCTTAGTCTTACCTCAGATAAGCCTGGGATTATGGCATAATTTCGGGCATAACTCTAATTTTACACTCGGAAGATCTATCCTCCGAAGAGCTTTTGACCTAGGGATTTGCCATTTTGATTTGGCAAATAATTATGGGCCTCCCTTTGGATCTGCCGAGGAGAATTTCGGTCGAATACTAAAAAAGGATTTTTCTGCCTTAAGAGATGAATTAATAATATCCTCTAAAGCAGGCTGGGATATGTGGCCTGGACCGTATGGCAATTTTGGTTCTAAGAAGTATTTGGTAGCAAGCTGTGATAAAAGTCTGAGGCGAATGGGATTGGATTATGTGGATATATTCTACCATCACCGTCCGGATCCCGATACTCCGCTTGAAGAGACCATGGGAGCGCTTGATCTTTTGGTAAAGCAGGGAAAGGCACTTTATGTCGGTATTTCCCAGTACTCTGCCGAGGATACGGTCAAAGCCTATGACCTATTGAAACGACTCGGGACACCGCTTTTGATTCACCAGCCTAGGTACTCCATGATAGATCGCTGGGTGGAAAATGGGCTGATGGATGTGTTGGGGGAAAAAGGAGTGGGCAGCATCGCATTTTCTCCATTGGAACAAGGACTTCTTACGGATAAATACCTGAAAGGAATTCCTGCAGATTCCAGAGCCGCCAAAGACGGAAGGTATTTGAAGGCAGAGCAGATTTCTGATGAGAAGATCCGTATGATCTCCCGATTGAATGATATTGCGATAGACCGGGGGCAAACACTTGCTCAAATGGCTATTGCTTGGTTGCTTAAGGATCAGCGTATTACATCTGTTTTGGTAGGAGTTTCCAAGCCAGAGCAATTGGATGATAATGTAGCTGCTGTGAAAAATTCGATATTCAGTACTGAAGAGGTAGCCATGATCCGCCAAATCTTAGGCGCTTGAAATATGAGCTAACATCCCGAAGTGCCCTGATTTTGATCGTCTTCGCTCAATTTTTGGGTACTTCGCTTTGGTTTGCGGCAAACGCTGTAGCCCCGGAAATCAGCCAAATACTTAATAATACCGGAATTTTAGCAAGCATCACTTCGGCAGTGCAATTTGGCTTTATACTAGGAACCATGATTTTTGCTGTTTTTTCGATTCCAGATCGCTTTTCTCCTAGTAATGTTTTCTTTTACAGTTCGATTTTGGCTGCAGGTTTTAATCTGTTGATTGTTACTCTTCCAATGGATCTTTCCATGGTCCTTTCCTGCAGATTTATGGTTGGTTTTTTTCTAGCCGGAATATATCCAGTCGGGATGAAGATCGCGGCGGATTACTTTCAAAAAGGTTTGGGAGCTGCGTTGGGGTTATTGGTGGGGGCGCTAGTTTTGGGAACGGCTTTTCCGCATCTTCTGAAGGGACTGGAGCTGGATTTCTCATGGAAGCGAGTGCTCTGGTTTACTTCGGGACTGGCTTTATTAGGAGGATTTATCATAGGATTCTTTGTTCCAGATGGTCCATTTCATAAAATTAATCCAAAATTTGACCTTAGTCTTTTGCCAAAACTAGCTAAGGTCAAAGCCCTGGTAAGTGCTGCTTCGGGATATTTCGGTCATATGTGGGAGTTGTATGCTTTTTGGGCGTTCGTTCCGATCCTCATTTCATTTCTGAGTGGCAATGATAAACCGGGTGGTTCAGAAAGTTTACTGTCTTTTTTTGTGATAGGCAGTGGAGCTATTTCTTGTGCAGTAGGAGGGTGGATAGCCCAGCAGGTCGGGAGTAGGAAAGTAGCTGAAGTAGCTTTAACAGGATCTGGGATTTGCTGTGTCTTGCTAGTATTTGTTTCAGGAATGCCAAATTGGGTATGGATTGGATTGTTATTGATATGGGGTAGTCTGATTTCAGCTGATTCCCCTCAGTTTTCTACATTAGTTGCCCAAAGTGTACCTGCAGAATACCGGGGAACAGCGTTGACTTTAGTGAATTCTATTGGGTTTGCTATTTCCATTTTAAGTATTCAGCTTGCCCAGTTTCTCCTAAAATGGACCCAAATTAACCATGTTCTGGCTTTACTGGTCCTTGGCCCAATAATAGGGCTTTTTCTATTCCGGTTTTATGATCGAAATTAAGTAATCTCTGTGATGTTAACAGGCCTTTACATTGTCCGGTCTCTGAAGATTTAGTGCAGCTACTTTCAGTTTTTTCAGTAATTTTTTGATTAGTTGAATAGAAGCATAATACCCTGATCCTCATTCGGGCGGTGTTTTCTATGCAATCTTCCGAGCTCATCAAATTGAAGCACGCAAAAAAAAGAGGCTCCCTTTGAAGCCTCTTCACGTAAGTTGCAACCGGACTATCGAACTACGTTTTCTAATGTTGCTAGATAAACCCATTTCTGATCTCTAGAATTTAAGCCTTCATTTACAGCTTCCCGCTGTGCAGCGGTCTGGTTCATGTCTTCATAGGATTGGGCATTAAAGAATTGCATGTAATCCTTGTAAATATTCATTGTCAGGTGTGTGGAATTAGCTTCTGAGCCCAGGGGTAGAGCAGTCCTTAAGAGACTCCAGTGTCCCATCAATCCTTGGTCTATATATTTTTGATGAATGGGTTTAAATACTTGTGATTCAGCCTCTTCATAGGCTTCGAAGTTTCCTTCTTTCGCTTTCATTAGGTCAAAGGAGGCTAATACTCCGGGCTTCATTTGGAAATTATCCCTGGTCTCTGATATTTCCTTCATATATAGCCTCATGGGCAGATCTCTCATGGCAAGTGATTCTTGAAACAATTTGCTTATTTGGACACTGTTCAGATGTGGGTAAGCGATTTTTGTGTACTCAATCATGGATTGTTCATCTAGGCCATTCATCATTTTGACAGGATTATCATAATAGGTGACCATGATGTACTGGAAGTTGGAATCTTCCGCGCCTGATTGTAGCGACCAGAAATCCCAGCCTTCTATTCTGTCGTCATTAAGAGCTTGCCTGTACACTTTCTCCATCAAATCCTTAAACTCGATATAATCAAAAAGTTGATCGTTTTCAACCTTGACAAATTCGAATACCATGTATTGCGTTTGCTGAGCCTTGAGACTACTTACCCAAAGCATCCCGCAAACCAGGAAAAATATTAGCTTTTTCATAATTATTAGGGTTTAGGGTTAATTTCGCTTTTGTATAATTTAAAAAAATATTTTGTTGATATCCATATTTAAGAGAGATAATTTTATTTTTTTGTTGATATCATGGTAAAAGCCAATTTTAACAAAGTGTTTAAAATAATGCTGTATTTATAAGCTAAGAGTGAAAAGTTTAGCGTTTTGATAAACAAACAGAGAAATATTAAAAAGATTTGTAAGAAGATTTATAAAAAAAGTGTGCGTTTTCATGCTTTATTTTAGATAAATAAAGCTATAGTTCAATAATTTGAAAAATAGATATGATAGATCGGAATTTGATTTTGGAAAATGAAAGCGTGCGGCTTGCCCCGATTGCTGAAGAGGATTTTCAGAATTTGATGCTTTTGACAGATGTTCCAAGTCTATGGACTTATTTCACATATAACCTAAGTATTCCGGAGGAATTCATGGAGTGGGCAAATCAGGCGCTGGAAGGTCAACGCTTGCAGTTCTCAGTTTGGGATAAAAACATAAACCAACTTGTGGGAAGTACAGCTTTTGGAAATTATTCCGAGCGGGATAGGCGTATAGAAATAGGGTGGACTTGGTTGGGAGCGGAATTCCATGGCACCGGCATTAATCGGGTTATGAAACTGTTGATGCTTGAATATTGCTTTGAAAAACTCAAATTGAAGCGCGTCGAGATCAAGACGGATGTGTTGAATATTCCTGCACGCAAGGCGCTTGTAAAGTTAGGAGCTGTAGAGGAGGGCGTTCTGAGAAGCCATACTTTGTTAGCTAACGGTAGACGCAGGGATACTATTTATTATAGTGTACTGAGCAGTGAATGGGAAACAATTCGGAGAAAAATGTAAAAAACAGTACTGCGTATAAAAGTGTTTTTTCTGAGTGGTGTATGGTTCCGGCAGATTTGCCCTGAAAAGGAGGCAGACCTGACTGGTCTCAGGCAGGTCTTCGGGATCGTATAGCACGGTGGTCCAACTTTCATCTTTGTTTGCGGAATTTTGATTCATAGATGCTTTTTCTGGAGAGGCATTTGCTCTTTAATCCTTTGGTGCAGTCGCGGGGAGGTCTATTTTTTTCAATAACCAATACAGAGTACAGCCGAAATACTTTTCAATCCCAAAACCAAAGTTACCAGCCAAATCAAACCTGCTGTTGCAGTATATACAGGTTTATTTCGGAAATCTCCCAAGATCAATCTTTGCGAAGCTATCCAGATAATCCAGCCACTAACCAGGGGCAAAAGTATTCCATTGGCCAATTGCGCCAAAGTGATCAATTGTATAGGTTTGATTCCCAAAGAAGCGAAAGCCAAACCCAGCAGCACGATTGCTCCCATAGAGGCTCTCATGGCTTTGGAATGGATAGTTTGGTCCCAATCCATTATTCCACAGATAACCAACCCGCCAGCGAGTGGCGCTGTGATGCTAGAGGTAAGCCCAGCAGCCATCAGTCCAAAGCCCATAAGGTACTTGGCCAAGCCTCCAAAGACGCCTTCCAACCCTTTGGAGACATCGGATGCATTTGTGATTTCTTCGCTTGGGTTACCGGCACCGACCATCAAAATAGCCATGGAAACCAGACCACCGAGAATGACAGAGATCACGATATCCCTTCGCATCCACTGAATGTCCGATGACCCAGACCATCTTGTCTTTGCCAAACTGGCATAGAGAAATAGATTATAAGGAACTACCGTTGTCCCTATTAATGCAACCAACGTGGGAAGATCTTCATTGCTCCAACTTGGGATAAAGCCTGCAGATACAGCTGGCCAATCTGGCTTGGTAAGAATAGCTGTGGCTGTGAACGCTATGGACATACAGACCACCAAGCCCACCAACACCCGTTCCAGCGCTTTGTAATTGCCCCACCATAACAGTGTGAAAACCAGAATTCCCATGATCAGATTGCCGGATTGAATTTCAATTCCCGGAAGGACTGGGGTAGGAGCTTCCCAGAAAATCTGCAGCCCTAAGTAAGTGCCAGAAATATTTCCTGATTCGTAAGCCCCATTTCCTACCCCTATTGCTATAATAACCAGTGACATACAAAAGTAGCGAAAGACTGGATTACCTTTTTGATTACGGATGAGCTGACTCAAATCCCTTCCGGTGATAAGTCCCAATCTTCCGGAAATTTCCTGAAGGATCACCGTTGAGATCACTGATAACCCTAAAGCCCACAGCAAGGAAAACCCAGAATTCATACCTGCAAGTGTACATACCGTCACTGTTCCCGGACCAATAAATGCGGCGGCGACAACAGGGCCAGGACCAAGGTTGTTTAAAAGTGTTTTAAGACTCAACGTGTATATTTATAAGCCAACATAAGGGAAAATGAGTTTTCTTGTTTTTCTTTCTGACAGCAATTAACATAAAGATAAAAAAAGCCACATTAATGCTTTGGATCAAACGGACTTTGAAGGTTTTATTCGTTCTTGCGCTAACGTTGATATTTTTCATGCTCTTGATTTTCCGCAGTGATATTCCTGCTGCCCAAATAGAGGAAAAGTACGGCACTGCCCAGTCTCATTTCATTGAGGTAAACGGGATCAATGTTCATGTGCGGATTATGGGAGAAGGCGATCCGGTTTTCCTTTTGCATGGAAGCTTTTCGTCGCTTCATACCTGGGATATCTGGCAGCAGGAGCTCAGTCCGTATTTTTTGACCATCTCGCTGGATTTCCCTGGGCATGGGCTTACAGGCCCCGATGAACTGAAGCGTTATAGCCTGACGGATTATTCCCAGTTAGTTTTATTGTTGGCAGAAAAACTGAACCTAGACCAGTTTCATTTAGCTGGGAATTCCATGGGAGGGTCAGTAGCAATGCAAATAGCTTCTACGCGGCCTGATAAGGTGCTCTCCCTTAGTCTTATAGATGCTGTTTCTGCAATACCATCTGAAGAATTATCTTTTAATAGTGGAGAACCCAAGCCAAACGAAGCATGGATTTTTAAATTTGCCACAACTCCGATTATTTCATCTGCACTTATGAAATGTACCCCCAGGTTTTTGTTTGCGATGAATCTAAGGCAGGTTTATTCTGATTTTGATAAAATCACAGAAGAGGTAATTGATCGCTATTATGAACTGATGCTTCGGGAGGGCAACAGACAGGCGACTTTAGATCGGTTAAGAGCTCCTGGAGAAATGAGGATTGACTATGAAAGACTGACTATGCCCACCTTGATTATGTGGGGTGAAGATGATTCCTGGATTCCTGTGGCTCAGGCATATTCACTCGAAAAAGCAATCTCAGGTTCCAAATTGATTGTTTTTGAAGCTGTAGGTCATGTACCCATGGAAGAAATTGCGACGGAATCTGTCGCCAAATACCTGTCCTTTTTAGGGGTGGAAGCCCGGAAGGATTACCTTCATGAACCTCAACTAATGACATATGCCCACTGAGTACATTTTAATTTTAATAGTCTTTTTACAACTGGTTTTTTTGGTTTTGTTCTTCTTACGAAAGAACAACGATCAGGACAAAGCCTTCCTACAAGCCGAGCTGAGCAGAATGAGTAAGGAGCTCGAAATCGCCTTGGCACAATCTAGAAGGGAAGCGAGCGAGAATCTTACCAATCAATTTCAGTTGGTTTTCAATAGCATCCGTGCCAATTCCAAAGATCAGAATGAGGCGTTAAAATCCTTTGGTGAGCTATTTCGTCAGAATGTCCAAGAGTTCAATACCCTGCAACGGGAAAAGTTCAGTGAGCTGAATCGCCGTCAGGAAGAGTTGATGAAAACAACAGAACTGCGTCTGGAAAAGATCAGGGAAACAGTCGATGAAAAGCTTCAAAAAACATTGGAAACCCGTCTTGGGCAGTCATTTGCCATGGTAAGTAACCAACTTCAGGCAGTTCAGAAAGGATTGGGTGAAATGCAAAACCTTGCCAATGGCGTAGGTGATTTGAAACGCGTGCTGACCAATGTGAAAAGTCGTGGAGTATTGGGAGAATACCAGTTGCAGGCCATATTGGAGAGCCTCCTTTCACCTGATCAGTACCTATTGAATGCCGAGGTAGGTAAAGGAAACAGAGAGCGTGTAGAGTTTGCAGTGAAAATGCCAGGTCAGAACGAGTCTATTTTGCTTCCTATTGATTCTAAATTTCCTCAGGAATCGTACTTGAGGTTAGTTGATGCATATGAAGTGGCATCTAAGCCAGAAATAGAAATGTATAGAAATGAGTTGTATAAAGCTGTGAAAAAAGCTGCTCAGGACATTCAGAACAAATATGTCCATCCGCCTTACACCACGGATTTTGCAATACTTTTTCTTCCTGTAGAAAGCCTATATGCCGAAATACTTCGTGAGCCGGGCCTGACGCAGCAGATCCAACAGGAATATAAAGTCTTAGTGACAGGGCCAACGACCCTTTCTGCGATTTTGAACAGCCTTCAGATGGGGTTCAGGACCCTGGCTATTCAAAAGAGAAGTTCAGAAGTTTGGCAAATATTGGGGGCAATCAAGACAGAGTTTGGAAAATTTGGAGAGCTGATAGAAAAGACCCAGAAGAAACTAACTGAGGCAAATTCCGAACTGGATAAGCTGGTTGGAGCGAGAACTCGTGTGATTCAGCGGAAATTGAAAGATATTCAGGAATTGCCCGAAGCTGAGAGTAGCAAGCTTCTCGAAGAGTAGGGGGATTTACAGGATTTGAATCTGAAAAACCCACCCAAAAAATGAATTATTCGATTTTAGCTTTGTTACTTTGACCTGTATAGCATAAAGAAATAGCTTAATGGCTGATTACCATTTAGAAAGATATTACTTTTGCCAGTTCAAAAATCACCTGAATTACCTCTATGGGGATGAATATTGTGATTGCCGGTGCAGGAGATATGGGATATCACCTTGCTGAGCAATTAAGTTTCGATAATAAAGACATCACACTGATCGACACGGACAGAGAAGTTCTGGACTATGTTTCTTCCAAACTTGATGTGTTGACAGTACAAGGGGATGCTACATCTTTTGAAGTGCTCAAGCGTGCCAATGCTAACAGGGCGAGTATGGTTTTATGTGTCACTACGTCAGAGAAAACCAACATTGTCACAGCAGTTTTGGCTAAACAATTAGGGGCAAAGCGCGTGATGGCAAGAGTGAGAAACCACTCTTACATGGAAGCCGAGAATTTGACCTATTTTCAAAATCTGGGTATTGACAACCTGATCTCGCCTACGATGCTCTGCAGCAAGCACATCTTCAATATGATAGAAAATTCCAGTTTTACTGAAGTTTTCGATTTTGAAGGAGGAAAGCTCAATATTGTGGGCATCACACTGGATCAAAGCAACCCTTTGGTCAACCAGCGGATCATGGATACCAAGTCAAATCCGATTTTTGAAGACATTCGGATCATTGCGATTTTAAGGGATCAAAAAACCATTATACCCCGCGGAAGCACAATTATCCGAAATAACGATCACGTGTTTTTCATTTCCAATAAGAAAAATACGCAGACTATCATGGAAGTTCTTGGCCAAGAGAAACATACGGTCAGAAATGTGATGATTATCGGTGGAGACGATATGGCTTTGACCACTGCACTCAGACTGGAAGACCACTTCCGTGTGACCTTGATCAATAAAGACAAAGAGCGCTGCAAATGGCTGGCGGAAAATCTTAAAAGTTCCCTGGTGATCAATGGGGATTATAAAAATGTCGAGCTTTTGATTGAAGAAGGATTAGAGCAGATGGACGCTTTTTTGGCGTTGACTGAATCTTCGGAAACAAATATTATAGCGAGTTTGACGGCCAAAAACCATGGGGTTTATAAGACTATTGCGCACGTGGACACACGGGAATATATACATATTTCACACAGTATAGGAGTGGACTCACTAATTAATAAAAAGCTGGTTGCAGCGAATGAAATTTCCAGATTTTTAAAAAAGGGGACTGTAGAGGCTGTTTCGGGAATATATGGCGTGGATGCTGAGTTTATTCAGTATTCTGTATGCAAGAATAACCGGTTGATTAAAAAGTCACTTAGAGAGCTACATTTTCCAGATTCAGCGATTGTCGCTGGAGTGATAAGAGGAGAAAAAGTATTTATTCCTGATGGGGATTTTCAATTGGATCTGAATGATAAAGCAATTGTTTTGGCATTGCCAGAGGCAAAAAGCGCACTCGAAAAACTGTTCCATTAAGACATGATCCATTTCAAGGAAATCGGAAAGATCATGGGAGCACTCTTGGTGCTGATTTCCCTCCTGATGCTTCCGGGTATAGCTTTTTCCTTCCATTTCAATGAAGACCCCTGGCCAATTTTGAGTTCGGCGGTGATCACTATGATTATCGGAATGGTATTGTTCTTTTCATTCTCAAAGCAGGATCAGAACATACGAAAACGTGAAGGTTATCTCATTGTAGCCTTGAGCTGGATTTTTATGGCATGTTTTGGAATGCTGCCATATGTGCTTAGTCGGGAAATCAATGGGTTTTCTGATGCACTTTTTGAGACCATGTCTGGGCTTACCACTACAGGAGCTTCCATTTTGACAGATATAGAGGCGATGCCAAAGGGCTTGCTTTTTTGGCGTAGCATGACCCAGTGGATCGGAGGGTTGGGAATTATTGTCCTGACAGTGGCTATTTTTCCTTTGTTAGGAATCGGCGGAATTGAGCTTTTTGTTGCAGAGTCTCCAGGCCCTACTTCCGATAAAGTCCACCCAAGGATATCCGAAACAGCCAAACGGCTTTGGTATGTATATGTAGGTCTTACTGTATTGGCCACCTTGCTTTATTGGGTTGGGGGGATGACTTTTTTTGATGCAATTAACCACGCCCTTACGACTTTGGCCACTGGAGGGTTTTCTACCAAAAATGCCAGCATGGCTTACTATGATTCGGCTTTTATTCAATATGTAGCAATTGTGTTTATGTTTTTGGCGGGGACTAACTTTACGGTGATCTACTTTGGATTGATAGGGAAATTTAAGCGTGTTTTCCAAAGCGACGAATTCAAAACGTATGCCCTTGCCTTATTGGGAATTTCTGTACTTCTGTATTTTCCTATTTCTAACATTGAGACTAATGCTGAATTGGCATTTAGAAAATCCCTCTTTCAGGTGGTTTCCATTGTGACTACTACAGGTTATGTGACTGATGATTATACCAAATACAGTCAAGGAGTTACTTTTTTTTGCTTTATGTTGTTGTTTTTGGGAGGTAGTGCAGGATCAACCGCGGGAGGAATAAAATTTGTAAGGCACCTCACGTTTATCAAGAATTCCTGGTTGGAATTTAAGCGGCTGGTACATCCGAGGGCAATTGTTCCTTTGATTATCAACGGTGACAGAGTAACAGGTAGGATCATCACACATATTATGAACTTCCTCCTGATTTATTTATTGACTTTTGTCTTAGGCTCGTTGGCGCTTTCCCTGATGGGGTATGATTTGCCAACTTCTCTAGGGGCGGTGGCTACTTCTTTGGCCAATGTCGGGCCGGGAATCGGGGATGTTGGCCCGGTAGATAATTTTGCATTTTTCTCACCTACAGCCAAGATCTTTCTCTCCTTCATCATGCTTTTGGGAAGGCTTGAACTGTTTACTATACTGATATTATTTACGCCGTTCTTCTGGAGAGCTAATTAATTTGGGAATTGGTACTTAGTTTTGTGAGCGTGGATGTTTTGACAACCTCTAAGAATTTCGAACAGAAATCAATAACTTTCCGTTGAGCACTAAAAGCCGAATTATTATGAGAAAACTGTTTCTGATCTTATCTGTACTAGTGAGTGTTTGGTCTTGCTCTGAATCTGAACCTGAAGTCTACACTGGCAAGAAACTAGAGTACCGGCTACATAAAGCCAGTGCATTTGATTATTCTGGTCAGCTTACCGTCCGGGAACTAACAGATGGGAATCTGGAGCTGACAGTGCAGCTAGTAGGTGAGACAAGCAATTCGGCGACGGCATTTCCTGCTCATTTGCACTATGGGAATTACTCCGATCCAGAAGCTCCGATGGCTTTTATGCTAAACCCTGTAAGTGGTGCTGATCTTCGAAGTGAGACAATTCTCGGTTCATTGATGGATGGAAATAAACTGAGTTTTGAAGATATGAAAGAGTTTGATGGACACGTGAAAGTTCACTTGGCTAGTGAGGGCCCGGATTACAAAGTGATTTTGGTGGCAGGAGATATAGGGTCAAATCTAGATGAAACAGTGGAATTTGTCGCTGCCCAGATGACAATTTGTTCACCTGACTTTTAATAGTATTTGCCAGCTAAACAGAAAAAGCAGCTGAGAAGCTGCTTTTTCTGTTTATAAACGTCATTGATTACTCAATCACAACAGGGAAAGTGATGTCCAGATCGGATTCTCCTCCCGCTTGTGCATAGTCTGTAAAAGTTGGATTTGTCGCTCCGGGATAGCTTTTGTCCAATGCATGACGGAGTAAGATCTGCATGTTGGCATTGTTGAGTGTCGGGCTTTGGTCTACCTTCACTATGCCTTTCAATCCAAGGTTTATCCCGCCTTCGTCGTCATATTCATAGGTAAGAATAGGTGTGCCTACAAAAGCTGAACCTAAGAAATAGAACTGATGCTCATCTGATTCTTCACTGATTTCTTCAGTGATATCTTCTCCTGCTACGGAATTATAAACAGAAATGGACATCTGGTAAGTCTTGCCTTTAGCCAACATCACTGTTTCTATCTCAGGTGTAGAACCTATTTCTATACCTTCGGTATCAGAAGCCGTGAAGTCAAAAGGCTCTCCCACTTCATCTCCGTTTACATCAATTTCCTGAAAAGTGAGGGTTACATCAGTAATCAGTTCTCCGTCATTTTCCGGTACGGGATCTTCGCTGTCGCAGCTTAAGATGGTGAATGAGATCAAAACTAGGGCAATAAGGTAAAGTTTGTTTGTCGTTTTCATAAGTTATTGGTTAGAATTCATAATTGATTTTTAGAAGAACATTTCTTCCCATATCATAGGTGAAGTACCGAAAGCGGTTCATGTAATCTTTGTAACTGGTATTGAACAGGTTTTGTACCTGCAGCCCTAGATTCAGCTTATTTTCTCCAAGGGTGAGCTGCTTTTGATAGGCTAAATTGAAAAGGGCATAAGCAGGTGGGGCAGGAGCAATATCAAAATCAGGTTCTCTGTTTTGCCTGGCAACAAGGACATTGCTCAAGGTGATTTTATTGGTCCGTGAATCCGAGGCTTTCGCAAAATCATAACTGACACCCCAATCCATTCTGTTGCTGGGAATAAACGGGAAATAGCTGTCATTATCTATGTTTTTCGCCTGAACGATGGAGCCTTTCAGGTAGCCATTGATCTTGGTGGTAAATTGATAGCTTCCTGCAAAGTCAAACCCGTAGAAAAAAGCGTTTGCCTGCACGTATTCATATACATTGAATGTTCCTCTTAGGCTTACATACGTTTCACCTGTAGGGTTAAGGTAGATGTAATCACGGATAGGATTCAGATAAGCTGTGAATTCCAAATGGGTTTTTTGCCCATCATACTGCAGTTCATTGATCCACTTAAGGGATTTCTCCGATTCCAGATCAGGATCACCGATTTCTACCGCTGCAGCTCCATGATGTAGCCCTTCACTAAATAACTCATTCACATTCGGGGATCTCCATGCTGAACCAAGGTTCGAATTGAATGTAAGATCAGGACTAATATGATAGAGTCCACCGATAAAAGCCGAGAGGTTTTGATAAGCAAGATCTGATGTTCGCAATTCCTGGTTGATGTACCTTGCTGTACTTACATTTCTGAAATCATATCTTACTCCAGCTTCAACTTCCAGCGGTCCTTTCGAAAATTTTTCCATTGCATACAATCCGGCATTCACCATGTCATAGTTTGGGATCAAGGGCGTCACCCCAGTTCCAGGTACATTCGTATTAGCTTGCTGGATAAGGCTGATGCCCCATGTTCCGCTCAGTTCATTCTTATGTGTGTGGTTTACATAGAGGTCAATAGTATTGGTGTAAAGTTCCAGATCCAAGCTGGCCTTCTTGTTTAGATTTCCCCGTCTCTTATCAAATTCCTGTCTGTGGTTTAGTTGGAAACCGTATTGAAAGTTTAATTTCCAGCTTTCAGAAATGTGATAATGTGACTTTAATTTAGCTAGGTGATGAGTTACCCGTTGCTTTGGATTAACGATGTCATAGCTGAATTCCCCGTCTGCAAATGGGCGACCATTTTCGATGATATCTTTCAGATCCGAAAGATTTCCGGTATGTGAATCCTTCAGTATCCCCAGTTCTGAATGAAAAAGGCTGTAATAGGCTTCAATACCAAGTTTGGTGCTGCTATAGCCAAGTGAAGTGCTTAAGTTTAACTCATTCACTCCGGTGTTTTCTTGGAAATATCCGGGAGACTTCACATTGCCTGATCTTTTGGCGGAGCCCTGGATCCGGTAGCCTAATCCTTTGATTTTATCTGAACCACCAACATGGGCCAAATTTAAATTGCCCATCCGACCATTCGTACCGCCTACAAAGTTAAGATTTGTCTTGCTGGTTTTTTTTGTAGGTAGAGGTGCTGGGTTTACCAGTATCACCCCGCCCATCGCCTCAGGTCCATATCTTACAGTTTCAGCGCCTTTTATCACGGTGATTTCATCCGCGAGAAAAGGATCAATCTCAGGTGCATGCTCAGCTCCCCATTGCTGTCCTTCCAGTCGAATGCCATTATTCATAATCATAATCCGATTACTATGCATACCATGGATTACAGGTTTTGCTATACTGTTTCCGGTAGAAAATGTAGATACACCAGAGATGCGCTTTAAACTTTCTCCAAGATTCTCACCTCTTGATTCCAGCAGGTTTTCGCCATACAATGAAGAGACGGCAGTAGTCGTTTGGACCGCATCACGGTGACCATGGATTTCCACTCCGCTCAGTTCCATAGCTTCATCTTCCAGCCTATAGGTTTTGCTGAATGTATTGGATTCTATTTTCACAATATCCCTAATATCCTTATGTCCAAGGTATTGTATCGTAATTGTATAAGTTCCGCTACACAGGTTTTTGACTGTGAAATTCCCATTCTGATCACTTACTGCCCCTTCCTCTGCCTCAACAACCCACACATATGCTGCCTCAATGGGTTCATTGTTTTCCAAATGGACAATTTTTCCCCGGATAGAAAAGTTGCAATTCTGGGCATTGGCTTTAAACCCAAACAGCAAAATCAGTGTTAAGAGTATTCCTGTTTTTAAATTCACAATGCAAAAATAAGATGCGTCGGAATTATTAACTAGGATATTTGAAACAAAGTTGCATTAATAGGATGGATGGTTAAAAATGGGAAGTGATGCGGTGATTTGGACTGAGAATAGATGATGGTGATGGCTGGATTTTAGCAGTCAAACTTATTCTGTTTTAGCTTTGGTAAGAAGGACAAAAGCTTATTGGTTTTAATGAAGACTAATCACAATTTCATTTAAAAGAGACGGAAGCTTATAGAAACTGCGTCATTTTATGCCGTCAATTCTTAACTGAAAATTCTATTTCATACTTTTAGTCAATGGAATTTGCTATAGTAGATATTGAGACCACGGGAGGAGCTCCAAAGAATGGTGGTATTACCGAGATTGCTGTTTTGATACACGATGGGAAATCGATTATCAGAGAATACCAGACACTGCTTAACCCCGAGCAGGCAATTCCCACTTATATTACAGGATTGACTGGGATCGATAATTTCATGGTAAGACATCAGCCCACTTTTTCGGCAATTGAGGGAGAGCTTTGGGAGTTGCTCAATGATAGGGTATTTGTGGCGCACAATGTTAGTTTTGACTATGGCTTTCTTCGTGAGGCGTTTTTGAAAGTTGGCAAGGAACTCAAGACTCCAAAACTCTGTACTGTTCGATTAAGTAGAAAGGTCTATCCAGGCATGGGATCCTATAGTCTTGGTAGACTTTGCGAAAGCCAAAAAATACAGATTGAATCCAGGCACCGTGCGATGGGTGATGCAAAAGCTACAGCTATATTGTTTGATCGGATGATCAAATCCGACTATCAGATCATCAATCAATCACTGAAGAAGAATACAGGAGAAGGCTTTTTGCCTCCTAATTTTCCCCATTCAAAATTCAAAGAAGTCCCTACAGCATGTGGTGTTTATTATATGCTGAATGAGCATGGCAAAGTAATCTACGTAGGGAAGGCGGTAAATATCAGGGAGCGGTTTAAGAGTCATTTTTCCGGACAGCTACTCCCAAATCTGAAACAAAAACTTAAAGCCGAAGTTTTTGATCTGAAATGGGAACTTACTGGAAGTGAATTTATGGCTCTTTTATTTGAAGCGTTGGAAATCAAAAGATTATGGCCAAAATATAATTCCGCTTTGAAACTTCCTAAGCGCATGTTTGGCTTATTTCACTACGAGGATAATTCAGGTTATGGAAGATTTCAACTAGCTAAGATTACCAAGTATTTCAGGCCGATTGAATCCTTTTTCTCTTTGGAAGAGGCGAACACATTTCTTAAAAACGGTATTACTACTTATAACCTATGTCCCAAATTATGCGGAATCAGGAAAGTAAATTGTGATCCTGAAGAGGAAATGTGCTGTGATGGCGCATGTGATTTTACTGAGGAACCAAAAGAATACAATAAGCGTGTGGCAGAATTCATGGAAAAGATAAGGGAGAGCCAAAAAGAAATCCTCATCAAATTGGAAGGGCGAAACCCTGACGAAGCTGCATATTGCATGTTTGAAAGCGGGATGCTAAGCAGATTCGCCTACCTGGGTATTGAGCAGATAACCGATGATATACCTTCCCAACTTGAGCTGGTGGCGCAAGTGCCTGAAACCTATTATATCCTTCGTCAATATATCCATCAGATCAGCCCAGAGCAGATCATGGTTTTGGAAACCCACTGAGATTAGCTATAAGTTGGTAGCATTGAATGTGTCTCCTTGATTGATGTCTCCTGTTTCAAAGCCTTTTTTAAACCATTTCATTCGTTGGGCAGAGGAGCCATGGGTGAAAGAATCAGGTATTACACGACCTGTAGCTTGCTTTTGCAGACGATCGTCTCCGATAGCGTTTGCTGCATTTAATGCTTCATCCAAATCTCCCTTCTCCATCCAACCAATTGATTTTTGACTGTGGTGAGCCCAAACTCCTGCCAGGAAGTCTGCTTGCAGTTCTAATCTTACCGAATATTGGTTGTACTCTTTTTCGCTCACCTGACCTCGCAGCTTGTGCATTTGATCAGTGATGCCCATGATTTTTTGAATGTGATGTCCAACTTCATGAGCTATGACGTAGGCCTGGGCAAAATCTCCGGGAGCATTCAGTTTCAATTCCATTTCTCGGAAAAAGCTGAGATCTATGTATAGTTTTTCATCCCCCGGGCAGTAAAATGGGCCAGTGGCACTGGATGCCATTCCGCAGGCGGAAGAGACCTGTCCGCTAAAAAGTACCAGAGTAGGTTCCCTGTAGTTTTCCAAAAGATTATTCCATACATCTTCGGTATCCGCTAAAATGGTTTCGCTGAAAGCAGCGAGCCGATCTTCCTCAGCAGTGGGTGTATAGTTGGTCTCAGTGGTAAAACCTTGGCCACCTTCGCCAAGGAATCCCCCTAGAAAAGTAAGAGGATTGGTACCGGTGATCACTGAGACAGCAATCACAATCCCGGCAATGATCAGTCCGGTTTTGGAAAATAGAATCTTGATCAGGGGGCCAATAAGCATTGGATTAAATCCACCGCCCCGCATACCGCCACCGCTTTGCCCCCTTCTATCCTCTACATTTGAGCTTCGTCTTCTTCCTTCCCATTTCATATGATTGTTATTTGTCGTTTAAAGACCACATGGACTCTTTGACGATTAAAATCATCATTGCCCTGTGTATGTAATGATGATTTTAGTCGTGCCGATTTCATATGATTATAATTTGTTTTTAAAGGCATATGGAATCTTGCATGGGAGATAATCATCCCAGAGGGGAATCCCTTAGGTACGGGATCATGCTCGATTTCAATGCATAAAAAGCTTGATTTTGTCTAAAATTAACCAAATTGGGCAATTACACATTCTTCTTTATTTATTTTCGAAAAAAATTACTTAATCCATTAACCTATGAATAATATAGTTTTTCAAAGATTTTCACTAAGTCTTGCTTTCGTTTTTGCTATTACACTGGTTCAAGCCCAGACGGGGGTGGGGGCAAAACCTGAAAAAAGAGCCAAAATGTATCTGGATGGTTCCAAGAAGTCCCTCGAAAAAAACTGGGAGTATTGGGAAGGCCCAAGATTTAAGGCTGAAATGCCTATCAAATGGCCGGAAGTGACAGATCCAGTAGATGGAGGAAAGGCAATAAGCAGTAATGATCCAGCTGCTGCAGGAGGACTTTATGGAGCAGCGGATATAGTCACCAAAGACAAATTTGAAGATTTTCGCGCACACGTAGAATTCTTTATTAAAAATGAGGGAGGTAATTCCGGAGTCTATCTTCAAAATAGATACGAAGTTCAGATTCTGGACGGAGATTATGGAGATCATGGCATGGCTGCCTTGATCAATGAACATATTCCAACTTCCAAAGAGTACTATGGCATTGGGAAGTGGAATGCTTATGATATTGTGTTTAAAGCAGCTCGGTTCGAAGACGGCAAACTAATAGAAAAGCCTCATGCTACTGTTTATCTAAATGGGGTTAAGGTTCATGAGGACAAGGAGATACAGCAGGTTTGGGGAGGGCCTAATTCAGGTCTGGATGGAGGAAATGATGGCGGAAAGGGGATAACCGATACTCCGGGAGGATTAAAGTTGCAAGCAGAAGGCCATGATGTTTATTACAGGAACGTGTGGATTAAGAAGCTTGATCTGGATGGGAAGTCAACTGATTTCTAAAAACTAAGTGCAAAAAATCTATTCAGTTTTTTTGCACTTAGTTTTAATTCTGCTCCAGGAGATGTAAAAAGGCTGTTTTTCAATCTTAATTCACCTGGAGCTACATCTGGATTAGATGCTGACTGAATAAAGCAACTAACTGTTTTTCAGTTACGGCCTGAGTTTATATCAGAGTAGCTTTAATCGGAGTAATCATAATTTGGGTAGTATATTCTTTAAAGGGTACTCATCGGTTAGCCATTTGTCTGAAATCAAATTCCGGTTCCAATGGCAATAGATTCATTCGAATATTTTGGGCTAGACATCGGATTAAAGTTCCGAATGGAGAGTGCACTAGTGGGATTTATAACTTCAAAGAAAGCTAAGATTTACTTGAAGTGAGTGCTATCCTTTGCTTTTCTTGAATTATTCTGCGAATATAGATTAATTCGGTTTAATAATTTGATAGAATTGCAGGTTTTCTTGTCAAAAAGAAGAAAAATGGTTTGTATTCCTGTTGAGTTGCCCGGGATTGGTTTGCAATTATTGTATAACCTCTTTTAATATCCCTGTACCTATGCCAATCATTTTCCAATCTGATATTTCCAAGTCAATCACTGCCAGCATTCCAGGTTGCAATCCAAGGTAATTTTCATCGGAAATATGTGCCAGAAGAAGGCTAATGGTAGGATTGTGTCCGACAAATAGACAGGAATCAACCGAAGGGGAAGTTTTTTCCAGCATAGCAATCATAGCTCCCATGCCTCCCTGATAAATGTCCCTGGAGTAAATTTTTTCTTTTATAAAAATGTGATTTTCTATCAATTCAGCAGTTTCTAAGGTGCGTTGGGCAGAAGAACAATACATCAAATCGACTGATTTCAACTTTTGACCTAGTCCTAATCCCATGCGAATCAGTTTTTCTCTACCTTTTTTTGTGAGTTGTCTTTGAAAATCCGAATCTTGAGAAAAACCTGCTTCCCCGTGTCTTAGTAAAAACAATTGCTTCATGATAAGTGGTTTATGTCATAAAAAGTATCTGTCACTTTAATCAAAAATCCCACCAATTTGAGACTGGTCTAGTTTAAATATTTGGACGAGAATACAATGCCATCTATTTTTAGCTTTTCTAAACGGGCTTGAACCCCCAGAAATATTGCTTTTTATGTCAAAAAACCTTGTTATCGTCGAGTCACCTGCTAAAGCCAAAACCATTGAGGGATACTTGGGCAAAGACTATAAGGTAGCATCCAGTTACGGTCACGTTCGGGATCTACCTAAAGGCGATAAAGCGATCGATATTAAAAATAGATTTAACCCTACTTACGAGGTTACAGCTGATAAAAAGGATGTGATCAAAAATCTCAAAGCTTTGGTAAAAGATGCAGAAACTGTCTACCTAGCGAGTGATGATGACCGCGAGGGAGAAGCTATTTCCTGGCATTTAAAAGAAGTATTAAAGCTTAAGGATGAAAACACCCGGCGAATTGTGTTCAGAGAGATCACCAAAAATGCGATTACCAAGGCAATCGAAAATCCCCGGGGAATTGATATAGATCTTGTAAATGCCCAGCAAGCCAGACGTATATTGGATAGACTGGTGGGTTTTGAACTTTCTCCCATTCTTTGGAAGAAAATCAAAACAGGGCTTTCTGCTGGTAGAGTGCAGTCCGTGGCAGTCCGTCTTATCGTTGATAGAGAGCGGGAAATAGAAAAACACAAAGCCAAATCAAGCTTTAGGATCACAGCTATATTTGAGGTGGAAGGAAGAACATTCCAAGCGGAACTGCCAAAGAAATTTGATACTAAAGCTGAAGCTGAAGAATTCCTCAAGAAGTGTCTTGAAGCTGATTTTTCCGTTGCAAACCTTGAGAAAAAGCCAGGAAAAAAATCACCTGCCGCACCATTTACAACTTCTACGCTTCAGCAGGAAGCGAGTAGAAAGCTTTATTTCTCAGTAGCGCAGACGATGTCTGTAGCACAGAAATTATATGAAGCGGGTAAGATAACCTACATGAGAACAGATAGCGTAAATCTATCAGATGATGCCATGGCTTCTGCCAAAAATGCAATTCATGGTTCATATGGACAGAAATACCATAAATCAAGAAAATTCACAACGAAGTCTGAAGGTGCCCAGGAAGCTCACGAAGCCATCCGGCCTACCGACTTTGCCAACGCCAATGTATCTGGGGACCGTAATGAGCAGCGTCTATATGAGCTGATCTGGAAGCGTGCTATCGCTTCGCAAATGGCTGATGCGGAATTGGAAAAGACTATCATTACTGTAGATATTTCCAACCAACCTCAAAGTTTGGTGGCTTCTGGAGAGATCATCAAGTTTGATGGATTTCTAAAAGTTTATTTGGAAGATACAGATGACGAGCCGGAAGAAGATGAAAGCAACGAGGGCAAAGCACTTTTGCCTCCATTGACTATCGGTCAGAGCTTGAACTTACAGGAAATGAAAGGCCGGGAAACATTTTCCAGACCTGCTCCTAGATATACTGAAGCATCGCTGGTGAAGAAGTTGGAAGAACTTGGAATCGGTCGTCCATCCACTTATGCGCCTACAATATCCACGATCCAGAAACGAGAATACGTGATCAAGGAATCTAGAGATGGCACACCTAGAGATTATGTGGAAATGATTATCGCCAAAGGGAAATTTAAGGATGCGACCAAAACTGAAAACACAGGAGCTGAGAAACAAAAGCTCTTCCCTACCAATATTGCGATGGTGGTAAATGATTTTTTGGTGGAACATTTTCCAAATGTGATTGATTTTAGCTTCACGGCAAGAGTCGAGAAGGAATTTGATGATATCGCCGCAGGGGGACAAGTTTGGCAGGATATGCTAGATTCCTTTTATGGCAAATTTCACAAGAATGTGGAGGATACCGAACAGGTTTCCAGGCAAGATATCAATTCCGGTCGTGAGCTTGGTAATCACCCTGTGAGCGGCAAGCCAATAATCGCAAGATTAGGAAAATTTGGACCTTTGGTGCAAATAGGAGATTCAGAAGACGAAGAGAAGCAGTTTGCAAGTTTGAAAAAAGGGCAATTTATCGAAAATATTACCCTAGAGGATGCACTTGAATTATTCAAATTGCCTCGTGACATCGGGATGTTTGAGGATAAAAAAATGGTGGCGGCGATCGGCAGATTTGGCCCTTATGTTCGTCATGATGGTTCTTTCGTCTCCCTTCCAAAAGAAATTGATCCATTAAGTGTCACCGAGGAGGAAGCTATTCAATTGATCAAAGACAAGCGGGAAGCAGATGCAAAGAAGCATATCAAATCCTTTGATGAGAACCCTGATATCCAGATCTTGAATGGAAGATGGGGCCCTTACATCAAGATGGGGAAGAACAATTATAAGATCCCTAAGGATAAGGAAGCTGAGGCTTTAACTTACGAAGAGACTATTCAGATCATTGAAAATCAGCCGGAGCCTAAGAAAAAAGGTGGACGGTTTGCCAAGAAGAAATAATTCCTTAAGGATTTCCTTAGCATATGGACAAGCCTAATTCAATTCTAATGAAGATTGTTTTAGGCTTGTTTTTGGTTTTAGGAAGTTTTTTCTCCTTCTCACAAACCGTTTTCAGGGGAACTGTAGCTGATTATGATACAGGAGAGCCCATTGCTGGCGCAACCATATTTCTGGCAAATACAACCTTGGGTACATCTTCTGACAATGAAGGGAAATTTTCAATTTATTTACATAACGGAAATTATGAGGTGATCATCAGAATGCTGGGGTATGAGGGCTTAACATTCAATCTACCAGCAGCAATGGTGAAGCCGCAAGGCTATAAGTTTTTGTTAGTCGCAATAGATGAAGAATTAGAAACTCAGAACGTAGATGACACCCGTGATCAGGTTTGGTATAGAAATCTTGCTGATTTCAAGCGATATTTTTTAGGAACATCACGTAATGGGGAATCCACAGAAATAGAAAATGAGTTATCTATGATCCTGGACGATCAATCACTCCCAGGTCATTTGATAGCATCCTCCAGAGATATTCTAAAAATCAAGAACCCGAATTTAGGCTATGCAATAGACTATCTGCTCAATGAGTTCAGGTATGATTACCAAAAAGGTTTTGTGTCATACAGTGGATTTCCGTTCTTCATTCCGGATTCCACTCTTTCTAAGAGAAAGCAAAGAAGAGTGGAAAGAAATCGTGTGGAAGCATATCATGGGAGTTTACAGCATTTCATTAAATCGGTATACTATGGCAGGACTATGGCTGAGGGATTTGAGATTAGAAGACTTTACCGTAAGGAGGATCCTGTTCATAGAGGGAAATTCATAGACAGTGTGGCTATTGACCCTATTACATCTATTGCAATCCGTAAAAACAGGGATAGAAGAGAATATTTGGAGTTCTCAGGTTATATTCTTGTCACTTATCTTAAGGAAAGAGAAAGTCCTCTATACCTCATGGGAATGCGTAGAGGAGCTAGAAATAGTCAATCCTCAATAATGCGAATGACGGTTGATTCAACTGAGATTTTTGAGAATGGAAGCCTCTTTGATCCCCTTGGTCTTGTGGTAGAAGGCTATATTGGTTGGGAGAGGTTCGGGGATATGCTGCCAATAGATTATTTTCCTGAAAACGATTATGAAGTTAGGGGGAACTAGTTTTTGGCGAAACTTGCTTTATTTTAGAAAATCCGGGTTTTTATAGCTTGGGTTAGGGTAGCTGTAGAATCCTTCTCCGGATTTGGTTCCCAATTTACCTTGATCCACATAGGTTTTTAGAAGCGCTGCAAAAGCTCGAGAAGCAGGATTTCTTTTGGAACTGGTAATGTGCCAAGCAGTATCCAGTCCCACATTGTCCAAGATTCCGAAGGGCCCAACGTCCACATTGAAATTTATCATCCAGGATTTATCGATAGCCTCCACTTCAGAGATTTCTCCGGTTAAAAGCCTTCCTGCCGCATCGATCCACGCTATCAGCAAGGCATTGAAAATGTAGCCGGAATTTTCCTTTTTAATCAAAATCGGTATCTGGTTAAGCTTTCTCCCAACGCTTTCCAAACTAGCAATTACCGCTTGTGCAGTACCTGCATGTGGCATAATGTCCACTACTCTTGAATGAAATACATCATGGAAATGAAATGCACAGAATTTCTCCGGCCTTCCCGATAGCTGAGCAAATTGGGAGGGAAGGAAGTAGGAAGTATTGGTGGTAAAAATCGTATGGGTTGGGGCCATTTTGCCTATTTCTTTCCAAACTTCGCTTTTGACTTCGATATTTTCGGTTACGCTTTCGCTGACCAGATCCACTCCTTCAAGAGCTTCTTTTAGATTATTGGTAAAAAAAATGCTTTCTATTGCCTGAATTTCCCACTCCCCTTTGCCTGATGAAGCCTTGTCCATCTCCTCTACTAACTTTTTCATGTTTAGCAGGGAGCTTATCAGGCTTTTATGATGAATATCATACACATTCACACGATATCCTGAAATCGCAGCCTGCAATGCAATTCTGGTCCCTAAGTTGCCTGCTCCTATAATTCCGATAGTATTTATTTTCATTAAAGTTTGATTTGCTACTGGTTAAACAGTGAATAAAGGATTTTAACAATTATCACCCTAGAGTTCGGTTTTCTTCATCTTAGTATTCGATGATTTACTTTCTTAGGTAGGCTGCTGCCTTGGAATGCAGTGTTTTTTTTGATTTTAATTAAATAGTTTTTAGCTTGGAGGGAGATGGCTAACCCATATCCGTCAGTTGGAGCTTATCTTTTTTCAAGGTAGAAAAAAGATGAAGAGTAAGCCTGAGTGAATGTATATTTTTACCGGTTAAAAACGTATTAACTGTCAAATCTGAAATTTATGGAGACTATGAAGGAAGTGATTTTTGAAAAGACAGGGTTACCTGAGGATGTTTTGCAGGTAAAGGACTCACCGCGTCCGGAACCAAAACCGCATGAAGTCCAGCTAGAAGTAAAGGCGAGAAACATCAATCCTTCTGATCTGCTATTTATTCAAGGCCAGTATGGAGTGCAGCCAGATTTACCAAGCAGTGCTGGGTTTGAGGCTGCCGGAATAGTAAGTATAGCTGATAAAGAGGGTAAATTCCCTGTGGGCACAAGGGTGATGTTTACAGCCCAAGGGACAACTATGGGAACATGGAGAGAGTATATCACTCTTTCGACGAAGCAGGTTTTTCCAATGCCGGAAGGGATGTCTTTTGAAGTAGCATGTCAGGCTTTTGTCAATCCTGTGACAGCCGTAGCCCTGATCAATAAATCCGGGTTGAAGGCCGGAGAATGGCTTTTGCTTACTGCCGGTGCTTCGGCATTTGGGAAATTTGCCCTTCAGGTAGCGAAGAGCAAAGGAATTAAAGTGGTTTGTACAGTGCGTCACGATGAGCAGAAAAAATATTTAGCTGACCTAGGTGCTGATTTGGTGATCAATACGGAAAAAGAAGAGCTAAAAAAGATAGTTTCTGATGTTGTGGGTGATGGGGTTTCTGCAGTTTTTGATGCCGTAGGCGGAGAACTAGGGGCCATGGCATTGGCCTGCATCAGGCAATTCGGGAAAATGTATGTCTTTGGAGTATTGAGTTTGCAAAATATGCCTCTCAATACCGGAATGATTATTTTCAAAGAAGTTACAATTGAAGGATTTTGGTTAAGTAGTATTTTACAGCGAATAGGTAGTGAAGAGCGGGCGAAGCTTTATAGAGAAACCCAGACTTTTCTGATGGGAGATGATACTAAGGCAGAGGTAGCAGGGAAGTTTCCGCTTGTCGAAGTAAAGTCCGCTATCGAGGCTTATAATAGACCTGGGAGAAATGGAAAAATCCTTTTGATCAGTTAATTTCTTTGAAATAGTTCTTCATAAAAAAAGGGATTCCCCATCTTTGCATTTCAAATCAATAAAACTGAACAGAATGAATTGGGATACGCTGGATAAAGAGCTTACCGAAATAGTAGAAAAGAGAAATCAACTTGCCGCAATGGATTATAGTGACGAAAGCTATGATGATCTGGAAGAAGAGCTTCATGACTTAGAAGATGATTTTAACGAAAACTACGAGGATAGACTTGAAACTGAAATAGAGAAAATCCAGGATAAGTTGCAGTCTGACACTGACATTCTTTTACCCACCGCCTACATTGCCAATGCTTACAAGCCCCTTTTACCTGATGCTAACGGTGTTGTTAGCTATGAAGTTTCTGGTCTTCAAGGTGTTCCTATTGAGTCAGAGCAATTTGACAAGCAGGATGTTCGCATAGTTTTGATCCCAAACCCTGCGCGATTTGTAATGCTGATCAATGGAAAGCAGTTGAAGGATCTTTGGAGAAGCAGATAATAGAAAGTATCAGGATATTAGTTTTGGGTATCTTGGGATTATTAGCATGATGATAGGTTTTATAATTATAATTTTAAAATCTAATTGATTTAGAAGGCCTGGCGAGTAGCCGGGTTTTTCTGTTTTTCACGGTTGATCCAGGTTGAAGATTACCGTAGATAGCATATACAGGTTATTATTAACAAGGCAAATGAACTAGGATTGAATATGGATTTAATTTAGAAGACCGCCGTTTATCCTATTTGGTCTTTCGAATTATGCCTAATAAACTAAAATTTAACCAATGAATTCAAAAAGAGTAGTGATTACAGGTTTAGGAGCTTTGTCTGCTCTTGGAAATGATGTGACGACCAATTGGGAGAATGCAAAGAGTGGAAAAAGCTGTGCCGGTCCGATTACTTATTTCAATGCCGAAAAATTCAAAACCAGGTTTGCCAGCGAAATCAAAAATTTTGACCCGACGCTGAAGCTTGATAGAAATGAGATCAAGAGAGCTGACCTGTATACCCAATATGGTTTGTATGCAGCTACAGAGGCTATGACTGATGCCGGTTTGGATGTTTCTCAATTGGCTTCCCCATTTGACGCCGGAGTAATCTGGGGGACCAGTCAGGGAGGCATGGGCACATTCGAAAAGGAAATGAAAGAGTTTGTGGGAAATGACTTAAACCCAAGATTCAATCCTTTTTTCATTCCCAAATATCTGGTGAATATGGCATCCGGTGTGATTTCGATGAAGTATGGCTTTATGGGGATCAATTATACACCTGTCACAGCATGTGCGTCTTCAAATAGTGCGATCATGGATGCCTTTAATTACATCAAGTGGGGAAAAGCAAAAGTGATCATTACCGGTGGTTCGGATGCCCCGATTACTGAAGCTTCCATGGGGGGATTTAATGCATTGAAAGCACTTTCTACGCGAAATGAAAATCCTGCTACAGCTTCTAGGCCTTTTGATGCACATAGAGACGGATTTGTAATGGGAGAGGGGGCAGCGGCTTTGATCCTGGAAGAATATGAACATGCAAAAAAACGCGGAGCCAAGATCTATGGAGAAGTGGTAGGAGCGGCGATGACTGCCGATGCTTATCACTTGACTGCTACACACCCGGAGGGAGCTGGCGCTATGCAATGTATGAAGTTTGCCTTGGAAGAAGCTGGCCTGACCATACAGGATGTAGCTTACTTAAATGCACATGCGACTTCTACGCCCACTGGAGATCTGAGTGAAATCAAGGCAATTTCACAGCTACTTGAGGGCAAGTATGAAAAACTCCATATTTCCTCTACTAAATCTATGACAGGACACTTGCTGGGCGCTGCTGGAGCGATAGAAGCGATCTTCTGCGTGAAGGCAATTACTGAAGGAATAGTACCTCCTACCATCAATACCGAGAACTTAGATCCGGCAATTCCTGCTGGAATTCAGATTGTTACTAAGCATGCTTTAGAGAAAAAAGTTAAGGTGGCCTTGAGCAATACCTTTGGTTTTGGAGGGCATAATGCTTCGGTGATCTTTAAGGAATTTGTGTAGCCTTTGAGGTCTAGAAGACCTCAATTTTTTTGTGGTTGATCTAACTAAATATGTCTCTGTCATACAGTAGCGGAGACATATTTAGTTAGATTGCAAATCTTATAGCAGCGCTAAGGAAATAAAAATCCAGAAAAGTGAGAGTTTACTTCGAGATTACAGATCCCGAAGTGCACTAAAGGAATATAAAAACCTTCAAGTTTTCCAGACCCCCAAGGCTAAAACTTATTTAAACCCCAGTTTAACTCTGACTCTATCCAGTAATTCTGCTCCGATCGCTTTGGCTTTTTCCTCGCCGGCAGCAAGTTTCATTTCGATTTCTTCCGGATGGTTCATATAGAAGTCAAATAACTCACGTTCTCTACGGTATGTATCCAGGATCAGCCCTAGCAATTCTTTTTTTGCATGTCCATAACCATAGTTACCACCTAAGTAATTTGCTCTCATTTGTTGGGTTTGCTCGGCAGAAGCTATCAGGCTGTATAGCTTAAATACGTTATCAGTATCTGGATCCTTTGGTTCTTCCAATTCTTTACTGTCCGTTACGATGCTATTGATGTTTTTCTTCAACGCCTTTTCCGGGAGAAAAATGTCAATAAAGTTATTATAAGACTTACTCATCTTCTGGCCATCCGTACCTGGGATTGTTTTTACAACTTCATCTATTCTTGCCTCCGGAATTGTCAAAATATCTTCGCCTACAATCCTATTGAACGTAGAGGCGATATCACGTGTCATCTCTAGGTGTTGCATCTGGTCTTTTCCCACAGGGACTAGGTCTGCAGAATACAGCAAAATATCTGATGCCATCAATACTGGATAGGTAAACAGTCCGGCATTTACGTCTGATAATCGTTCGGCTTTGTCCTTGAAGCTGTGCGCATTTGCGAGCATAGGAAAAGGAGTAAAACAGTTAAGATACCAAGTCAATTCTGCTACTTCAGGTCTTCTAGACTGGCGGTAAAAAGTAGTATGCTCTATATCCAATCCAAATGCCAGCCATGCTGCGGCCACCGCCAACGTGTTTTGTTTCCTCAGTTCACCATCTTTGGAAGTGGTGAGCGAGTGTAAATCTGCAATGAAAATGAATGATTCTTCCTCATTTTGCTTGATCAACTCTATAGCAGGAACGATCGCACCGAGAATGTTTCCCATATGTGGTCTGCCACTGCTTTGAATACCTGTTAATACTCTTGCCATTGGTCTGATTTTGGCGCAAATTAAGTAAATCAGCCTATAATACGTTTGAAATTATACGTTAATTGCGGGTATGATTCGAATTGAGAAGACCCTTTGCACCCTTTTATTCTTTTGTATCGTATCCCAACTAGCACTGGCTCAAGGTACTATAACACCAAAATTGATTTGGGCAGTGAATAAGGTTGATTTGGGAACTGTCCTGGAAGAGCAAGGACCGCAGGTAGCAGAATTTCAATTTACGCACACACAGGACTCCCTGTTTTTCATAGAAAAAGTCTTGACAGATTGTGGGTGCACTACTGTAGAATATACGCAGGATACTTTGCAGGTGGGAGAAAGCGGGACTTTACAGGTTTCATTTGACCCATCTTCGGGTGCTGGTTTTTTTTCCAGAATGATTGTAGTGAAGGGCAATCTATTTGGCGTTCAGGACACACTTTATATTGAGGGAAGAGCCATTCCCAGGGCTAGTAATCCTGAAGAAACTTATAGGACACGAAAAGGTGATTTGGGATTTAGGCTTTCCAAAATCAACATGGGGGAGGTATTGACAAACGGACCAAAAGTGAAGCAGGTGGAGATTTACAATTTTGGTGACAAACCTTTTTACAAAGACAGCCTGATGTATGTTGGCCCTGAATATATCCAGGTAGAGCAGCTTACGGATTCGATTATGCCCAATGACCGTGGATTGATTCAGTTGCATTATGATGGAGCAATGAAAAATGACCTGGGGTATTTCGAGGATCAAATTTCCCTCAACTGGCAAGACAGCTCTACTTATATTGACTTGGATGTGTTGGCAGATGTCTTTGAATACTATGCGCCATTTGCCAAAAATAAGCTGGGCTTGGTGCCACAGCTGGTCCTGGAGCCAAAAGAAATTGATCTGAAGACCATAAAAGCAACTGCTATTCAGGTCGAATATGTGACCCTAAGCAATAGAGGTAAGCAAGTGCTGGAAGTCAGGAAAATCCAGGGAAATTGTGAGTGCCTGAAACTTGAGCTGCCTAAAACAACCTTGGATCCGGGAGAATCTATTCAGCTAAAGGTAGTCTTTGATCCCAAAGAACGAAAGGGGATTGATCAGCGGAATATTTACATCTTCAGCAATGATCCTGTGAACCCGGTACAATTGTTTTTATTGAAAAGTAGAGTGGAGTAAGTAAAAAAGGCTTAAGTGAGGAAAAGAGATAGGAATCCGAATTATATAATGCTTTCTTCTCACATCAGTAAGAAATCATTTATACATATAATTGATGTTTTAGTCTAAATTTACCATTTAATTTACCTTTTCCAATAATTAGTTATACTTAAGCTGAAATGAGAATAAAACTGTTTTTTATTTATTTTTTGATTTTTTCGTTACCGGCTTATGCTGGAAAAAAGTTTGCATCACCAAGTGGGAGTTCGTCAAATTCCGGAAACTCTCTCACGGATGCCTGGTCTCTTTCATTTGCGCTTGGAGCTACATCTCCCTTAAACCCAGGTGATTCTTTGATATTAGCAGACGGTGTATATCAGGGCAATTATATTTCGGCAGTAAATGGGTCGCCCACTAAACCCATTATAATCATGGCTTTGACTACAGGTAAAGCCATTATAGATGTTAGCTTAAATAGATCAGCAGAAGCCGGAATTATTATCAATGGAAACAACACATGGTTCATTGGAATACACATTACATCTTCTGACACAAATAGACGATCGGATGATAGTAGTGGCAGTACTCCTCTGGCAAATACATCTGGTATTACAGTTTATGGGAATAACAACAAGCTTATAAACTGTTGGATTTATGATGTGTTGGGGGGAGGATTGGGACTTTGGAGGTCAGGGTTGAATCTTGAGGTTTACGGGTGTGTAATTTTTAATAATGGCTCTCAAGATGCTTTGCGCGGTCATGGCCATGGTATGTATATTCAGCATGATGACGTCAATTCACCAAAGAAGATTGTTAATAACTTCGTTTTTCAGAATGCGTCCCAAGGAATTAATATTTATACTACCAATCCCGTAAATCGAGGGATGATTATAGATAGCAATGTATCTTTTAACACTGGAGCTATGGCAGATTTTAATCCGGCTTTTTTTCGTCCTCCCCACAACTTGACTATAGGCTCTAAAAATAATTTCAGCAGTGATGTAAAGGTGCTCAACAATATTTTTTATTCTGACTTACAAGGAGGCAGGCTGAATGCATCACAAATTAGCAATGTAACCCTCGGAAGAACGTATTCTCCAAATGCAAATTTGAGCTTTATCGGTAATAAAGTCTATGGAGGACGAAGCCAAGTGGAATTTCTGCCTACCGAGAATTTAGAGTTTAGAAAAAACCTTTTGTACAATATTAATGGCAAGTTCATAGAATTACTAGGTGCGAATAAAACGTATTCTAGGGCAAATTGGAATTCGAATACCTACGTCAATTTTTCTTCCAATACTGCTGTTTTTGATGGTTCCAGCTTTTCCGACTGGAAAAAGTCTTATGGTTGGGATAGTGAAAGCCAGGTGATTTCTGCCGCTCAAAAATCAGTCGAAACTTTGATAGTCAGGAATGAATATGTTCCAAATCTTTACTACGTAACTATTCTCAATCTGGGCAGACAGGAAATCATTGACCTGGATTTTTCTGGATATGGAATAGCAGAGGGGCAAGATTATGTAATAAGGGATGTACAGAATCCTTTTGATCAGGGACAGAGAGTCGTTGCTAAAACGAAGGGTAATATGGTTTCATTTCCGATGAATTGGACTAAATCCATGCAGCCTAAGGGCAATATGCCACATCAGGTAAAGCATACGGATAAAACATTTGGAACATTTATCCTTGAATTTGCGAAAGCAGCGGAGACTAATCGTCCAGAGGTAAAAGACTCTGTGGTGATATACCTTGACAATAAGGGAAAAGCCAATCTGACTTCAGTAGATTTTTTAATTGGACAACCAGGCACAGATTTCACATTTTCATCTTCCCAGGGATTTGAGTTTGATTGCGATAAGTTAGGGCTGAATGAAATCACAATCACCTCTACACACTCCATTTCAGGAGATAAATGGGAAGATGAAACCAGTTTGTTTGTACTGGACACTATCAAACCTCATTTTAGTTCACTATCAAAAACCTTTGAATTTGATCCTTTGGTCGGTAAAGTTGAATTTAACAGGGATGACTTTGCTGGTATAGGTATTCAAGATAATTGTATAGGGGATTATGATATCACGTTTGGTAGATCCACGACTATAACTTGTGCGGACTTAGGGGAATATTATGAAAAAGAAAGACTTGCAGTCGATATCACTGTTTCGGATCAATCTAAAAATAAGTCCACGGTACGTTCTTTCATTACACTTAAAGTCATTGAATCTGCGAAGATTTCGCTGACAGCTAATACTGAATCCCAAGAAGGAGGATCGGTGAAATTAACTCTTGGCTCAGAGTTTCCATATAAAGTATTGGGTTGGTATAGGGGGGAAGGACTGTTGTCGTCCAGCGCTGAAAAGCAGCTTATAGTCACCAAACCGGGGTTATATAAAGCTAAACTACGTCCGGTAAATGGCTGTGAGGTATATTCAAAATCAATGGAGGTTACTATCGGAGATACACCGGAATGGCCTGTGGTGAAAGAAAAAATTGAACTGGAACTCGTTAAAGATGGTAAGGGAACGCTAAGCCCCGAGCAAGTATTTGTGGAGTGGCCAATCAGTTCAGAATTCACCGTGGAATTGAGCAAATTGGATTTCACCTGTGATGACCTTTGGTCAAATACTGTACTTGTCAAAATAACTGATTCGAAGGGGACAATTGAAGAAGAGGAAATTGAGGTGGTAGTCAGGGATAAATCAAATCCGGTCCTAGTCACCAAAAATGTAGAGGTGGTTGTTGATTTGTCTATAGGTAAAGCAGAATTGAAACCTGAGGATTTTATAGCTTCTCTCACGGATAACTGCGGAATAAAAGAAGTTAATCTAAGCCGACAGACTGTGGGCTGTGAGGAAATAGGAAAAGAAATAACAGTAGAAGTGGGCGCCATAGACTATGCGGGGAATGTCATGCAGAAATTGGCCAAAGTAATAGTTAAATCGTCTAATTCTAAGCCTTTGGCGATCAATGGCCCTTCATCTATCTGTCTTGGGGTTAGTCAACCACTGACTTTGACATCAGAAGCTGAGTTTGAAGTGCTACAATGGAGAAGAAATGGAATTGAGATTAGCGGTGCAACAGGCAAAAACTTGGAAATAGAAGAGGGCGGAAGCTATCATGCCATCGTGAGATATGCTGGTGGATGTCTTTTTGAAACAGCCAGATTCGAGGTAGAATCGCTTGTTAAGCCTAGCGGAGAAATCCTGGTGGATGGAAATATTCTTAGCGCACCGGAAGGTAACCTTACTTACCAATGGTTTAGGAATGGGGATATAATAGATGGTGCTATCCTGCGAACGCTGACGGTAAATCAAATAGGGGAATATGCAGTAGAATTGACCAACGAAGCAGGCTGTATGCAAAGGCTGGAATCAGTCACTGTGACTATATCAGGTCTTTTCAATCCAGGTCTTTTGGTATCCGGAGAACTCAAAATTTATCCAAACCCAGCTTCCTTGGAAGTTGAAATACAGGTGCTTGGAGATTTAAAATTTGCTGAAAACTCTATGAGGATTTACAATTCTTCTGGGAAAGAAGTCAGTTCCAATGTTGAGCTAGTGCATCAAAGCCCAAGTAAAGTAACCTTGGCAATATCCCGATTAGCCGCCGGAACTTATCTGATTAGGGTGGAAAGCACAGATAATAGGGCGTTTGTAGGCAAAATGATAAAACGCTAGAAAATATTGAAGATTTCGTTTTTTG
Source organism: Algoriphagus resistens (assembly GCF_001442615.1). Lineage (GTDB taxonomy): Bacteria > Bacteroidota > Bacteroidia > Cytophagales > Cyclobacteriaceae > Algoriphagus > Algoriphagus resistens. The sequence goes on from NZ_LMXN01000005.1 coordinate 167,222, forward strand.
AATTCTATTTTAACCACGGCATGGAGGTTAGAGGTATTCAACTGCAGAGAAAAACGGATACCTAAATAGAATGAGTCAAGAGAATCCTTCATATTCAATAGGAAGGGCATTTTGGCGATTCAATTATCTTCATAATATCCGGGTGGATAAAACGTGATTTTGAGCCATCAATTACAACCTAGGATCGTTTGCCTCTCCATTTCTCGCAGATCCGGCTATTGAATGTATTTGCGATTGTACATGCTGACTTACATAAATAAGAGAAATCAAAAAGGTGGTCAGCTTCATTTATAAAGTAAGTTATATACGAGGAGCAATCGCCGCACCATTTATTCAAATAAACCTAAAAGTATGTTCACGCGGGACAAGCATGCTCTAAGTAGGCTTAAGGAAAGGAAGATCCTGTTTCAGAAGATGCAGAATAATGCGCTCCATAAAATTATTCAAGTGTAAAAATTGGCAAGGCATAGAAAGAAGCAGCATAGCCTGCAAGGGAATAAGACGGAAGCTGTGTTTTCCACCCCACCTTTCGTATGTCTGGTAGTGAAATTTTAACTCAAAAAAACTTACAATTCTTTTTGATTGTAACATATTCATTGTAATATTGCAATGAGATAATAATCTATGGGAGTTACCAAAGCAGATTTATTTACACAGGAACAAAATGAGCTGGCGCAGGTGGCCAAGGTGTTTGCACATCCAGCCAGAATCGCAATCATCCAATACCTCCTCAAATGCAATACCTGCATTAATGGGGACTTGGTTCATGAGCTGGGATTGGCACAAGCTACCATTAGCCAACACCTTAGAGAGCTCAAACAAGTGGGGATTATTCAGGGTACCATTGAAGGTGTCTCAGTGAGCTATTGTATTAACCCGGTGAGATGGGCACATATACAGCAGTTATTCAACGAAGTGTTCGATCAGTTTCAGGCGCCGGATAGCTCCTGTTGCTAACTAGTAAGAAAAAAATTTGTACACATTCATCGTATTATCGCAATAAACAATTTTAATTATGAGATTATCAGAAGTAAAGCAAGCACTTAGCCAATTGGAAAACATCGCGTTTCAACTGCCGGACGGTACTTTGGTACCTACCCATTTTCACGTCACCGAAGTAGGTAAGATCTCCAAGCATTTTATTGATTGTGGCGGGACTGTGAGAACTGAAAATGTAGCAAATTTCCAACTTTGGGATGCGGATGATTACAATCACCGCCTGTATCCGGAAAAGCTGAACAAGATCATAGAGCTGTCAGAGAACGTATTGGGTCTGGAAGATCTCGAAGTGGAAGTGGAGTATCAGGGGGAAACCATAGGTAAATTCGGGTTAGAATTTGATGGGACTAACTTCTTGCTGGTTGGAAAACAGACTGATTGCCTGGCAAAGGACAATTGTGGGATTCCACAGGGTAAACAAAAATTAAACCTTTCAGATATACCTACCAGTGCTAATTCCTGTGCGCCTGGATCAGGATGCTGTTAATCCAACCGAATCTATCTATGCATCCTTCGAATGTAAAGTTATTGCCTGACCTTGCTGCCACAGTTGAAAAGGCTAGATCACTTCCTATACCCGAAGAAAGAAAGGAGGCTCTACAGATCCTGATTGATTATATACAGTCCAAGCTTGAGTCTGGGGGTGATATTAACTTAAACTTCATCTGCACCCACAATTCCAGGAGGAGTCAGTTCTCCCAGATCTGGGCCCAGACAGCTGCCGATTATTTCGGGGTTCCTGCTGATTGCTATTCCGGGGGAGTCGAAGTGACTGAGTTCAATGAGCGGGCAGTGGAATCCATTAAAAGAAGCGGATTCCGGGTGACCAAAAAAGGGAGCGAAAACCCCGTATATTTTATTTTTTACTCAGATGAAGCCGAGCCGGTTTCTGCCTTTTCTAAACTCTTTGATGATCCGATCAATAAGGCGCAAAAATTTGCTGCAGTAATGACCTGTTCACATGCGGATGAGAACTGTCCATTTATCCCCGGAACCGAGAACAGGATAGCAGTAAGGTATGAGGATCCTAAAAAGTATGATGGAACTCCTGAGGAAGCTAGCCGCTATGATGGAAGATCTATGCAGATTGCTTCTGAGATGTTCTATGTTTTCAGTAAAATCAACAAGCATGACTGCGTTTCGAAAAAAGCTGGGATTTCTGGATAAGAATCTGACCTGGTGGATTTTTATTGCAATGGGTGTAGGTGTAGGGATAGGTTATCTATTCCCCTCCAGCTCTGATTTTATCAACTCCTTTAGCTCCGGGAGTACGAATATTCCCATCGCTATCGGGTTGATCCTGATGATGTATCCGCCCCTGGCAAAAGTGGATTATAAGCTGTTGCCAAAAGTGTTTCAAAATGTGCGGATTCTCAGCATTTCCCTGGTACTAAACTGGATCATAGGTCCGGTACTGATGTTTTTCCTGGCATTGATATTTCTGCAGGATTATCCTGAATACATGGTAGGGCTGATCCTGATCGGATTGGCCCGATGTATTGCTATGGTGCTGGTATGGAATGACCTAGCGGAGGGAAGCAGTGAATATGGAGCGGGTTTGGTGGCGCTGAACAGTATTTTCCAGGTGTTTATGTATAGCTTTTATGCGTGGCTGTTTATAACCGTGCTGCCTCCTTACTTCGGATTTGAAGGAGTCATAGTGGATATTTCCATTAGAACCATTGCTGAGAGTGTTGCTGTTTATCTCGGGATTCCATTTCTGGCTGGAATCCTCAGCAGGTTGATCCTGGTCAGCATAAAAGGAGAAGAGTGGTATAAAAACGCGTTTATTCCGGCAATTTCTCCCATGACCCTCATCGCACTACTATTTACCATTGTGGTGATGTTCTCTCTCAAAGGTGATCTGATCGTGGAGATCCCGATGGATGTGGTCCGTATTGCCATTCCTCTTCTGGTCTATTTCACCTTGATGTTTATCATCGGGTTTTTCTTCAGCAAGGCCATGGGAGCCACTTATGACAAAAACGCCGCTATCTCCTTTACTGCCGCCGGAAACAATTTTGAACTGGCAATTGCGGTTGCCATCGCTGTTTTTGGACTGGATTCGGGACAGGCATTTACCGGGGTGATCGGCCCATTGGTGGAAGTCCCTGCATTGATAATTTTGGTGAGGGTGAGCTTTTGGTTGAGAGATAAGTATTATGGAACTCCAAAACTTGCGGATTGATGGAAAAGGAAGTTGATCTGATAATTATTGGGGGAGGACAAAGTGCCCTTGCCTGTGGCTACTTTCTCCGCAGAGCGGAGCTGGATTATTTTATTTTGGATGACCGGGAAGATTGTGGTGGCAGCTGGCCACAGACCTGGGAGTCCCTCACACTCTTTTCGCCCTCCAAGTTCAGCTCTCTTCCGGGCTTTATGATGCCCGCATCCGTAGGAGCATATCCTTCCCGCGATGAAGTAATCGCCTACCTCTGTGCCTATGAACAACGTTATGATTTCCCGATTAAGAGGAATGTACGTGTTACAAAAGTAGAGCTTCAAAACGGTGTTTTTCATATCCATATCGCGGAGGGGGAACAGCTGAAAGCAAAAGCTGTGATCTCCGCCACGGGAACCTGGCAAAAGCCTTTTATTCCTGAAGTACCTGGAAGGAAAAGTTTTAAGGGAATCCAGATTCATTCGGTGGAGTATCAAAATGCCGAAATCTTTAAAGGAAAAAAAGTACTTGTTGTGGGTGAAGGAAACACCGGGGCCCAACTGCTTGCCGAGGTCAGCAAAGTGGCCAGTACAGTATGGGCTACCCATAAGCAACCGGAGTTTTTGCCCGATGATGTGGATGGCCGGGTGTTGTTTGATCTGGCTACTGCAAAATATGAAGCTGAGAAACAGGGCAAACCTTTTGACGCATCCCAATACCATCTGGGGAATATTGTCATAACCCCTGCGGTCAAAGAAGCCCGTGACAGGGATGTGTTCAGATCCAAGGGCCGAATTTCAGCCATAGAGGATGCCGTGGTAGTCTGGGAAAATGGGGACAGAGAGGATGTTGAGGCCATTCTCTGGTGTACAGGATTCGGTTTTGCTACCGATCATCTCTCAGGTCTGGTTCCTACTGATTCAAGGGGTAGGATAGCTACTGAAGGCACCCGCTGTAAAGAGGTGCCGGGGCTCTGGCTGGTAGGTTACGGAGGATGGACCGGTTTTGCCTCTGCTACCCTTATAGGCATTGGCCGCTCAGCGCGCCAGACAGTAAAAGAAGTTGTGGAATATATCAAAGAATTAAAATGAAAGTCGCTTACTTTTCTGTACATGCAAAATTTGCCAGGAATGGGATAAAGGTCACTCGCAGTTTTACAGCCTAGTCGCTGAACTGCACGGTAGCAGGATTGGTAGCCTTGTTTTCTGGTTCTTCTCGGTGTGTTTTTTGGGGAGTAGCAGAAATGGGTATTTCTGTCTTCAGAGGTTAGCGTATAGGTATTGTCCTACTGGTCAAAATAGTGGAAGAAATGGAGAATCATGGAATCTGGATGTTACAGATCGGTATTTTTCCTTAAAATCATGGGAGTATTTTACTCCATGAGAATTCAGGTTTTAGAAAAGTACTGACAAGGGAGAAAATAGGCCAAATGCCTGGGCCTTGGCATGATACTGTCCTATCAGAGTGCAAAGTAACCAGGATTGGCGTAGATACAGGAAAACCTGTAGATAAGATTGAGAAGAAAAAGTGGATGCCATCCATCGTTTACAGCCTGCCTTTGAGTGGAATAGGGACGGGGTTGTGTTTGTGATCGTTAGGTAGCTTGAGTACCATTTTTCTGCAAGTATAAAAGGTCGGCTATACCGGTGTACTTTTAGCTTCCTTACCGATAGACTTCTTCATTCCAAAAACAGTATAATGGATTCCCATAAAACTTCAGTGCGAAAATTTTCAACTGTCTTTACTGAATATGCTTATGAGGATAGTTATTCTAATAAAGTGTAAATTGGTTTGAATTTCTTAATTTTGGTCCATGGAAAATAAATCAGAACGTTGCATTTCGGATTTCAACACAGAACTCAAACTGAAGGGCTTCAATGTATTTCAAATAGAAGAGGATGGGGCTTCCACCAAAGTTTATAGCCGTAAGGATTTCTACAAAATCTGCCTTACTACGGGGAAAAGCAAAATCCATTATGCAGACCGAAGCTTTGAGCAGGAAGGAACCATTTTGTTTTTTGGGAATCCCCATATTCCATACGCATGGGAAACGATCTCCAGTACTTATGTAGGGTACACCTGTCTTTTCTCAGAAGAGTTCCTGAAGTTGTCTGACCGCTTTGATGGTATTTTACAATCTCCTCTGTTTAAGATAGGTGGAACGCCTGTTTTGATGATAAGTGAAAAACAACGGGTCTTTTTAAACTCTTTATTTATAAAGATGATCGAGGAGCAACAAACGGAGTATATGTATAAGGATGATTTGATTAGAAACTACATACATCTTATTATCCATGAGGCGCTTAAACTGGAACCATCCGGAAATTTGGACCAGCATAACAATGCGTCTTCCAGACTGACTTCAGTTTTTCTAGAGCTTTTGGAGCGGCAGTTTCCTATCGAAAGCGTAGACAATCCACTTCAACTGAGAACAGCCCAGGATTTTGCAGCCAGTTTAGCTGTGCATGTTAATTACTTGAACAAATCGGTTAAAGCATTGACTGGAAAACCTACCTCAGCACATATTTCAGAGAGGATTTTTGCTGAAGCTAAGGCCTTGTTGCTACATACCAACTGGAATGTCAGTGAAATCGCCTATGCCCTGGGATTTGAATACCCTACCTATTTCAACAATTTTTTCAAGAAAATTTCCGGTACCACCCCTAAAGCTATCCGGTCTGCAGAAGTTTGATTTTCTTACTTTTTGATTTGAAGCTCATTACTTTTTCGGGCTAACACGAGGTAGCTTTGCATTGGATTATCAAATTAATCAATCGATGCATACCTCAGACCACACGAATAAAGATGCCAAAAATATATGGCAAAGACTGATGACAGGGGAATCCATTTCCATGGATGATCCCGGATACTCCAGGGTACATGAGGTAGTGGAGGCAACTAGAAAACTTGTTCTTCAGCTGAATAGTCTTAGCGAAGACCATGAAATCCGTCAAAAATTAGCTGAGATTACCGGAAGGAAGATTGATCCCAGGACTACAGTTTTTCCTCCTTTCTATACCAATTACGGAAAAAACATATCGCTGGGGAAGCAGGTGTTTATTAATCACCTGTGTAGTATGCTGGATCTTGGGGGGATCACCATCGAAGACGGTGTAATGATAGGTCCCCGGGTAAATTTGATCTCCGAAAATCACCCCGTAAACCCCAGACATAGAAATACGCTGGTACCCGGAGCTGTCTTGATTGAGAAAAATGCCTGGATAGGAGCTGCTTCTACTATCCTTCCCGGGATCACTGTTGGTGAAAATTCTGTAGTGGCAGCCGGTGCACTGGTCACTAAGGATGTGCCAGCCCACAGCCTGGTGGCAGGAGTCCCAGCTAAAATTATCAAATCAATACAGGATATATAATTATAATATATGAAGGAGTTTGTAATAGTAGCGGCCGCATTGCTCATGTTTTTGGCATGTCAACCGAAAGAAGCCGAGTTAACCACGAAGAAAGAAGTGGAGTCTATATTTCCAAGTGGTGAAAAAGGTTCGGATGAGTTTTTTACAGGAAATGCATATGCATTAAGTCTGGTGCCTTCAGATTCCACCTTAACGACATTGGTTGGCAATGTGTACTTTGAAGCAGGGGCAAGAAGCCATTGGCATACCCATCCTGCAGGTCAGATTCTGATAATTACCGATGGGATCGGATATCATCAATTGGAGGGACAGCCACGCCAAGAGCTTAAAAAGGGAGATGTGGCCACCTGTCCTCCCAATATCAGGCACTGGCATGGGGCCAGCCCGTATACAGGTATGCAACAACTTTACATTATCCCCAACAACGAAAAAGGTATTGTAGAATGGATGGAGCCTGTGACAGATGAACAGTATTTTCGATAGCTAGGAATTTTGCTTGGAAAAGTGTGTGAGACATGAAGCCTGTCTGTTGCAAACATGAAGGTCTCATGCTTTCCTGCTTATGCATTCACATGAAATCGAGCATGATGAAAACGTCGCTCACTGGAATGATTATTCGCCATGCGAGATTCCATATGACCTTTGAAAAACTATTATAAACATATGAAACGATGATTAACAGAAGTGAGAGATTCCAAATGGCATTAATAAATAACAAATTTAGAATAGCATGTTAAATAACATTCAAGGTAAAGTTGTAGTAATAACTGGAGCAAGCAGTGGTTTAGGGGAAGCAGCCGCCAAAAATCTGGCGGATATGGGGGCAGTTGTCGTCCTTGGGGCAAGAAGGGCCGAACGTATCGAACGGTTGGTAGAGGAAATACAAGCCAAAGGGGGGAAAGGGTTGGCGGTCGCTACAGATGTGACCAAGCGTAATCAGGTCAAGAAACTGGTGGATTCAGCAGTAGCGCATTTTGGGAAGGTGGATGTGATCATAAATAATGCAGGGGTGATGCCGCTGTCACCAATGGACAGATTAAATTTAGACGAGTGGGATTTGATGGTAGATGTGAATATCAAAGGGGTTCTCAATGGTATAGCAGCCGTACTTCCTTATATGAAGGAGCAGAAGTCAGGTCAGATCATTAATACCTCCTCTGTGGCTGGACACAAGCTGTTTGGAGGATCTGCAGTGTATTCTGCCACAAAATTTGCTGTACGGGCATTGAGCGAGGGATTAAGAATGGAAGTCAAGCCTTACAATATCCGTACAACCATCATCAGCCCGGGAGCAGTAAAGACCGAACTTCTGGAACATATCAGTGAAGAAGATATCCAACAAGCCAACAAAACGTATGTAGGGTCTGTGGGGTTGAGTCCGGAGACTTTTGCCAATCTGGTGGCTTTTGCAATCAGCCAGCCAGAGGATGTGGATATCAACGAGATCCTTTTTCGGCCTACTTCCCAAGAGTTGTAAATGGTGGGTACTCAGATCAGTTACTAACAAACAAGAGTACGAGTTTGAGGAAAGGAATAATTATGCGGGATGAAAATGATAAGCTATGTTCCGAAAATTTAAAGTGAATTATAGTCATACCAAATTGAGGACGATAACAATTTTGTTGCTGTATGGAATATTGTCCACCACGGGAATGTTCTACCAAGGCGAAGAACCTCGTGCACAAATTGTAAATGATATGGAAAGCGAAGCAGTACAAATCGAAATAATAGTAGGAGATCAGCAGTTTTTGGCTAATTTGAATGAAAGTGAGACAGTCCGGACTTTCTTGACACTTCTTCCAATGACCGTGAATATGGGTGATTTAAACAGCAATGAGAAATACATAGATCTTCCACAGAACCTACCCCAAAATGCAAGTAATCCAGATGCCATTCAGGTTGGGGATTTAATGCTTTGGGGATCCCGCACCTTGGTTATATTCTACAAATCATTTTCTACTTCCTATCCTTATACCGCATTGGGGAAACTTACTAATTCTGATGGATTGGTACAGGCTTTAGGTGTAGGAAATGTAGAGGTTACATTCCGGGTTAAGACTGAGTATTAATTTGAATGAACCGGTTTCACCTGATGGTAGATTGTTAGTCGAGCATAAAAATTCCTGATTAACCTTTAGTAGAGTTGTGGGTATGTTGCCCTAAATCTGGATAAATGGAATTCAATCAGAACAGGTCTCCTGATTTCTACCTTGCCGTATTTCCTTATAGTTTTAAGAGATAAAATTCGATCCAATCAAAAAAAGCCGGATTGTGTCCGGCCTTTTTTGTGTCAAATCTTAATTGGCAATTCATATATCCGCTTCCCGGTCATTTTGTATACCGCATTGCACAATGCAGGTATAAACGGAGGTACTGGAGGTTCACCTACGCCTGTAGGCTTTTCAGTACTATCCATAATATGTACATGGATATTTCTCGGTGATTGGGACATCCGGATCACTTGATACCCGTCAAAATTATTCTGTTGCACCTGTCCGTTTTCAAATGATATCGCAGAAGTAGTGGCTAAGCTGGTCGCAAATTGAGCCCCGCCTTCAAACTGAGAACGGATTCTGTCTGTATTTACCGGTACTCCACAATCAACTACATAGTGGACATTCGGTATCAGCAATTCACCATTGGCGCCTTTGTCTACTTCGACGATACAAGCAACGTAAGTCAGAAAGCTTTTATGGGCAGCAAATCCAATGTTTTTTCCCTGTGCCAGTGATTCCTTCCAATTTGCCTCTTGAGCCACTCTGCGGATTACATTTTTGAGACGGCCGGTATTCCAGGGGAATTTCTCAATAGGCTCTCCATAGTTGCCAAATGTACCTTTCATCTCCCCTTCAAAAGAAATGTTTCTATCTTCTCCGAGTAAATCCAGTAACATATCAACGGGATCCATGTTCCGTGCTTCGGCTATCTCATCTAGCATTCCGTTTACCGCAAAAGAGTGATGGATATTACTTACTGATCTTAACCAGCCTATGCGGGTATGGGCCCTGGATTCATGGGTTTCTATTCGAATATTGGGGACTTCAAACGGAAAGTCTATGCAACCCAGCCCCAGTTCTCCATCTGAGGGATGCAGTTCATCCGGGGTGCTTGTTGCTCCGATTGCCGGGAAAACCGTGTGGTGGTTCCATCCGCTGAACTTCCCTTCGTCATCCAATGTGACTTTTATGCGCTGAGCACTCAAAGAGTGGTAAAAATCATGGTGAATATCGTCTTCTCTTGTCCATTGAACTCTAACAGGGCCTTCGGTGGCTTTGGAAAGCAAGGCTGCTTCCACAACAAAGTCTGGCTTTGATTTTCTGCCAAAACCTCCTCCCAGAAGAGTCACATTCACCCTCACCTGTTCTTCGGGAATACCCAATGCAGTAGCCACGGCGGTTCTCGCCCATTGGGGATGCTGGGTAGGAGCCCAGATTTCACAGAAGTCCGCTTTCCAGTTAGCAATTGCCACAGGAGGTTCCATAGTAGCATGTGCGTAATAGGGAGCCACAAAGCTTCTTTCCAATACGGTTTTTGCTTTACGTTGAGCATTGGAAAAATCGCCTTTCTCCCTGCGGATCTGGCCATTCGTTAACGTACTCTTTACCATTTCTTCCAGCTGCCTGGCTGAGTCATAAGTTTGATTTGGTCCTAAGTCCCATTCTACTTCCAGGGCTTTTCTTCCCTGAATTGCTGCCCAGGTATTGTCTGCAAGTACTGCGATACCTTCCAGTGCCTTATCCAAACCCGTGGGGATTCCTTGCCCATCAATTTTTATAACGCGGCTTACCCCGGAAATTGCCAACGCTTTTTCATCCGAAAATGAAACAACTTTTGCTCCGATCACTGGACTTCTCCGGATCACCGCGATTTGCATTCCTGGGATATCTACGTCAGCTCCGAAAACGGCCTTTCCTATGGCAATATCTTTGGCATCGTATATCGGCACATCCTTGCCTATGAGCTTATAGTCCTTCAGGTTTTTTAGTTTAACGTCTTCAGACTTAGGGATTTCTTGATTTTTCAACTCTTCAATCAATTCTCCAAAGTCAGCGGTCTTTCCGTCCGAATGAATAACCTGGCCCTTTTCAGTGCGGCATTCAGATGGATCCACTTCCCATTTCCCGGCAGCTGCGTTGATAAGCATCAATCTGGCGATGGCACCTGCTTGCCGCATCGGTTCAAAAAACATGCGGACAGAATAAGATCCATCTGTGTTTTGATCTCCATATTTTTCGTTGTCTCCCTCTGCCTGTATGATTTTTACCTTAGCCCAGTCAGCTCCCAGTTCATCTGCGATAATCATCGGAAGAGAGGTGCGTATGCCAGTACCCATTTCAGATCTATGGGCAATAAGTGTGACCTGATTGTCTGAATCAAGGATTAGGTAAGCATTGGGAGCGAAGCTAATGGGATCACCTTTCGGTCCACTGCATTGAAAATTCACTCCGAGGAGAAAACCACCGGTGGCCAAACTTCCAATTTTCAGGAATTCCCTCCTTGAAGGAATATATACCTTGCTTAAATTCTCAGGATCCTGTTGTTTACGGGAAAGAAATTTTGTGAACATTTGTGGTTATTTCAATGAGATGGATGCAGTATGTATAGCTTCTTTAATACGGTTGTAGGTACCACAGCGGCATATGTTTCCATTCATAGCTGTATCAATTTGCTCATCAGATGGAGTGGGATTGGATCCTAAAAGCGCTACAGCACTTAGGATCTGACCTGACTGACAATAGCCGCACTGGGGGACAACATGCTTTATCCAAGCTTGCTGGACAGGGTGGTCTCCTTTGTCTGAAAGTCCCTCGATGGTGGTAATAGTGGCATTATCGCCAACCTCTGAAAGCTGAAAGCTGCAGGAGCGTATAGGCGATCCGTCCAGAAGAACTGTGCAGGCACCGCATAGTCCCTGACCACAACCAAATTTGGTTCCTTTGAGCCCTACCAAGTCTCTTATTGCCCACAGTAAAGGCATTTCGCTTTCGGCTGAAATTTCATGGACCTTGTTGTTGATTCGAAGAGAATATTTTTCCATAATTTAATTTACTTCATTTTCTGTTATTAAAACAGGACACCTGAATTTATCTTCTAACTGTTTTGGAAGGTAAAGTTTGTGAATTGAAATACACTAAAGTTGAGCTAATCAAACTTTGGATTAATGGATTCAAATAATCCCTGAATAGGATTAATGAATAGAAGATAGAAGGGGATGCTATACCAATGGCACGAATCTTTGGTTATTAGATCTAGGACCTTACAATTTCGAAAGAAAATGAGTGGAAAGCCGGGCAGCTTATTAGTCTGTATCTGGATAAGCTATTTTTTTTATTAAGCCCATAAATAACTGGTCATCTTTAAAAAATCATTTTATACATTTTGAAAAGAAACGCGTATTAGCGTTGGCCTGCTTAATATAAAAGACAAAGGATCTTGATTCGAAAATTTTCAATTTTAACAACTACCATTTTACCTTTGAAAGCAGAGTTTTATTTTTACCACTTATCAAAGCAATTCCTATTTCCTTTGACCTTATCCTTAGTTCTCCGATTTTTGCAGCATAATCCCTGCTGCATTCGGAGCTGACACACTAACCTGTTTAAGTAAAGATTGCAGCTGCTAAACCGACTATTTCTTCCGAATGAAAAGTGTCCTTTTGACATTTGTATTGCTAGTTGCTTTTACGCTGGAGGGAATTTCCCAATCTGAACTGGCATCACCAAAGATCAGGAATTTCACCAATAAAATTTATCAGGGAGGACTCCAAAATTGGGGAGCGGCGCAGGATGAGCATGGGGTCATCTATTTTGGAAACAATGAAGGCTTACTCACCTTTAACGGCAGCTTTTGGGAGCGTTACCAACTCCCAAACCAGACCATTATCCGGGCTCTGAATTTTGACTCCCAAAATCGTCTTTTCGTGGGGGGACAGGATGAAATAGGGTTTTTTAAACCAGAAGAAAACGGGGAGCTGAAGTTTCATTCCTTAAAATCCTCTATTCCGGAAGCAGAACGGACTTTTTCTGATATATGGAAAGTAGAAAACCGAAGGGATGAGTTCTTTTTTCTAGAGCATGACAGAATCTACCATTTCAAAAACGAAGTGATGCAGGTATTCACTTCCGAATCTCAATGGATGTTTTTGGGAGTGGTGAAAGACCGGGTATTTGCACAAGACAGAGATGCCGGGCTTATGGAATTTTCGGATGGTATTTGGCAGAAAGTCTTTGAAGCCTCTTCACCAAAACTTCCACACATAGTCAGCATTTCTCATTTTGCGAATGACAATCTGCTCATCTCCACCGTTGCGGATGGCATGTTTCTTTTGGAAGAGAATACCGTGAAAAAGTTTCCAACACAAATAGATGATCTACTGATAAAGAGTTGGATAAATGTTGTTGTGCAAATAAATCCTGATACTTATGCCATCGGAACTAAGTCCTCGGGAGTATTGATTATGGATAAGGATGGTAAGCTGCTACAGCAATTCACCTATGCCCAAGGCCTTCAAACCAATAATGTAAGAAGTATTTTTGTTGACAGGGATCAGGGGCTGTGGGTCGGCCTGGATGATGGCATAGATTATATTGACTTTCAGAATCCCATCAAGGAAATCCAGCCTGATCCCAGCAAGCGGGTGTCCGGATATTCTTCATTGATTCACCGAAACCAGCTTTACTTAGGCACTTCAGACGGTTTATATAAGTACTCCATTTTATCCCAACATTCCGATATGAGCCTTACCAAAGGTGGATTCTCCCTTGTCAAAGGATCGGAAGGACAGGTCTGGAAGATACAGGAAATCAACAACCGCCTGCTGATGGCGCATGAAAATGGGGCTTTTGAAATTGTGAATGATAGATGCAAGTCCATCTTTAGTACCACCGGCGCTTGGGTATTCCAACCGGCTAAGTCCATATATCCCAGCAAAAAAATCTTTGTTGGGATATATACCGGAATGCAGGTCTTGGCTGATAGTGGAGAAGAGCTGGAAGATCTGGGATCAGTTGGTGAGCTTTCAGAATCTCTTCGCTTTCTGGAAATGCAGTTCAGTACCGGGGAACTCTGGGGATCTCATCCTTACCGAGGCATATATAGACAAGAACTTTCTGCTGATCTTTCAACAGTAGAGAAAAGTACCACTTATACTGCCAAGGATGGACTTCCTTCGGATCTCTACAACTATGCGTTTCAGGTTAAAAACAGAATTCTGATTGCCACTGAATCGGGTGTTTACGAATTTGATTCGGTAGCCAACAGGTTCCATCCTTCTGATATTTTCAAAGGGGTTTTGAAAAATCAGAGCATTCAGTATCTCAATGAAGATCAGCAGGGGAATGTGTGGTTTGTGTCGAATAAAAGAATAGGTGTCATCGATTATAGTATGCCGGGAATAGAGCATTCTTTTACTATTGTTCATCTGCCCGAGCTCAGCGGGAATGTGATCGGCGGACATGAATTCATCTATCCAATTGATTCACAGAACATACTCATTGGTTCCAACAAGGGTTTTTTCCATATTAATTACGATGAGTACAGAAGACGGATCAGAAGACCATCCAGCTGGATAGGAAAGGCAAGCCTGATCGGTTCTAAAGACAGTGTAATTTATAGCTTGCATCCTGGAAATCTGAAAATTCCAGCCAAGCAAATCCCTGAACTGAACCATACCCTGAATTCTATTCACTTTGAGTATTCTTCTACCTCTTTCCGGCAATTAGATAATTTGGAGTATAGCTTTCGCCTTCAGAACTTTGACGAAGGGTGGAGCGAATGGACAGAAAGAAGTGAGAAGGACTACACTAACCTGGCTGCAGGTACCTATACTTTTGAAGTGAAATCCCGAAATAACCTCAGCAATGAATCGGAAGTTGCCAGTTTCACCTTTACTGTTTTGCCGGCATGGTATGAAACGATTTGGGCTTATTTGCTTTATTTTATTCTGATATTAGGTGTGATGTTCTGGTTTTTTACCAGACAAAACCGAAAGCATATCCTAAGCCAGAAACACCTTAGAGATAAGCATAGTCTGGCACTAGAGCGTTCGGAACGTGAAATAGTCCAGCTGAGAAACGATAAACTGCAGGCAGAAATCAATTATAAAAACCAAGAACTGGGTTCCACCACCATGCACCTACTACAACGGGGTAAAGTCCTGTCCAAAATAAAGGAGGAACTCATGGCGGAGAACCAAGAGACTTTGGATGTAAAAAAAGTAATCCGGCTGATCAACGAAGTGGAACGGAGTGAAGACGATTGGGACAGGTTCGCTGTCCATTTTGATCATGTACATTCCAATTTCCTTTCGGTACTTAAGGAAAAATTCCCAGCACTTACAGGCAATGAGCTTAAACTTTGCGCCTTCTTAAAGATGAATCTTTCTTCTAAGGAAATTGCGGACCTGATGAGTATTTCTCTGAAAGCTGTGGAAGTTGGAAGATATAGGTTAAGGAAAAAACTGCAAATCAGTACAGAGGTGAATCTTCATGATTTTTTAATCCAGATCACTACTGGCTGAAAAAGAGCGTTTGAATCTTCCCCAAACCAATCCCTCCATTCGTCCCTGAGGACATCCATTCATCCCCTTAGTTGATTTTTGTAGTAGTCAAGTAGTGACTTCATAATGCAATAAGGGCCTATTTAGGCAATTCTGTAGGGGTAATGTAGTAGTCTGTTGTAGTGGGGTTTTAACAATTGATTAGCAGTTTTGGAGAATGTGAATTAGGGTAAAATCCTATGCACAACTAAACAAACCAGTCAATTTAACTTAAACCCATTTCAAATGGAAAGAAGAATCTTTACAATTTTCTTCTTTTCCTGCTTGTTGCTTATGGTAGGCACTGTGCATGCCCAGAAAGTAACAATCACAGGAAAAGTCACGCTTCAGGCGGAAGGAGAGGCCCTCCCCGGAGTGACAATAATCGAAAAAGGTACCACAAACGGGGCCGTCACAGATATCAACGGAGACTACAGCATCAATACTCCTATTGGCAGCACCTTGGTATTCAGTTTTCTTGGATTTGATTCCCAGGAAATCCTTGTAGGGAACCAATCAGTGATCAATATACAACTTACCGAAACCAGCAGTGATCTGGAAGAAGTTGTGGTGGTGGGATACGGTATCCAGAAGAAGAGTGTCGTGACCGGGGCGATCTCCAGCGTCAGGGCGTCCGACTTGGAAAATCAGCCTATCAACCGTGTGGAGCAGGCACTCCAGGGCCGTACATCGGGTCTTACTGTGGCGGCCAGCTCAGGCCAGCCTGGCTCTGCCTCTACTATCCGTATCAGAGGGCTTACCACGTTAGGAAATAACAACCCGCTTTGGGTAGTAGATGGGGTTGTAGTGGATAATGGCGGAATAGGCTACCTGAATCAGTCAGACATAGAATCCATTGAAGTGTTGAAAGATGCTTCCTCCCAGGCAATTTACGGAGCGAGAGCAGCTGCAGGGGTGATTTTGGTCACTACCAAAAAAGGTAAAGCAGGAGAAATGCGTGTAAACTACCATGGCTACTATGGTACTTCCGCTCCTGCCAAAAAGCTGAATCTACTGAATGCAACCGAATATGCTACGTTGAGAAACGAATCCGCAGTAAATGCGGGAAATAACCCGGTATTTTCTGATCCGGCCAGCTATGGCGAAGGTACTGACTGGCAGGATCTGATCTTTAACAACGACGCCCGCCGTCAAAACCACGAAGTGAGTGTAAGCGGAGGAAACGAGGTGTCCACGTTCTACGCCTCTTTCGGGTACCTTCAACAGGATGGAATAGTGGCAACGGATATCTCGAACTACAAGCGTACCAACATACGTCTGAACTCAGAACATAAACTGGCCAAATGGCTTACTGTAGGACAAAATTTAGGCTATGCCCATGACAAATCAACTGGACTTGGAAATACTAACTCCGAATTTGGCGGTCCTTTGAGTTCGGCAATAAACTTGGACCCGATCACCCCCGCTGTAATCACTGATCCCTCGGAAGCATCCCAGCCACCCTATACTTCCCAGAATATTGTAAGGGATGGGAACGGAAATCCCTATGGTATATCCACTATTGTAGGTCAGGAAATGGTGAATCCACTGGCTTATATCCAGACCAGGCTTGGCAATTATGGCTGGTCGGACAATATCGTCGGCAATGCATATGCTGTGGCAGAACCAATTGAAGGGCTGAAGTTCCGATCTACGCTTGGAGCGAAGCTTTCGTATTGGGGAGATGAATCATTTACTCCACTGTTTTATCTAAACGGATCCAATGTCTCTAACCAGACTGCCTTTACCAGAAATCAAAGTAGAGGATTTGACTGGAACCTGGAGAATACGGTGTCTTACACCAAAAGTATAGAAGACCACACCTTCACGGTGCTATTGGGGCAGGGCGCCTATAAGGACAACAACAGCAGATCCCTTGGTGTGACTTACTTCAATGTCCCTGCGGATAACTTTGACGATGCTTCCCTGAACTACAATGTTCCTAGCGATCAAAGAGTTGCTTCGGGATCTGAGGGTTCAGGACATACTGTTACTTCACTTTTTGCCAGAGTAAACTATAACTTCAAAGAGAAATACCTGTTCGAAGCATTGGTAAGACGCGATGGTTCTTCCCGGTTTGGTGAAAACAACCGCTATGGTGTATTCCCTTCTTTCTCTGCGGGTTGGGTACTTTCCCAGGAAGATTTCTGGCCTAGCGATACATTCATTGATTTCTTGAAAGTGCGAGGAGGATATGGTGTGGTCGGAAATGACAATATCGGTGATTTCGCCTATTTATCCACTATCGGCGGCGGCAGAAACTACGCAATCGGAACCAGTGGCAGCTACCTGATCGGATATAGCCCAAATGCTCCAAGCAATCCGGACTTGAAATGGGAACAGACCAGTCAGGCAAACTTCGGTTTTGAAGCAACAGTCTTTGAGGATTTCAATGTGACTTTTGACATGTACAAAAAAGTAACTACCGGTATCCTGCAAAATCCGAGAATCCCGTCTTATGTGGGGGCAATATCAAATCCTGCTGCAAACGTAGCTGACCTGATGAATAAAGGAGTAGAGCTGGAAATAGGCTATAGAAAGCAACTGGGTGATCTTAACCTGGGTGTTAGCGGCAATGTGTCTTATCTGCACAATGAGGTGACTGACCTGGGAAATAACATCGACTATTTGTCAGGTGGCCAAAGCTTCCAGGCGAGTACCTATCCGATCACCAGAACAGGTGTAGGCTATGCTGCAAATTCATTCTATGGCTTCCAAAACCTAGGTGTTTTCCAGACGACCGAACAGGTAGAAAACTATGTGGATGCAGATGGAAACCAGATCCTTCCCAATGCAAAACCGGGTGATTTCATCTGGGCAGACTTGGATGAAGACGGTCAGATCACGGAAAAAGACAGGACCTATATCGGAAATCCTACGCCTAACTGGTCTTATGGATTCACTTTGAATCTTGCCTACAAAGCCTTTGACATGGTGTTGTTCGGTCAGGGAGTTGCAGGAAACAAAGTATTTCAAGGCCTGAGAAGATTGGATATCGGTACTGCCAACTGGCAGACAGAAGCATTGGGCAGATGGACGGAAGCAGGAGACAACAATTCTTATCCGAGGTTGGTAGATGGTGATCCAAACAAAAACTTCGGTAACCCATCTGATTTCTATCTGGAAGACGGATCTTATTTCCGTATTAAAACCCTGCAGTTTGGTTACACGCTGCCAAGCACAATTGCAAAGAAAGTGGGGATGAAAAAAGCCAGACTGTACGTGATGGGTGAAAACTTGCTGACGTTCACCAAATACACGGGATATGATCCTGAAATCGGCGGTGGCGTGATGAGTATTGACCGCGGTATCTACCCGCAGGCACGCTCATTTATGGTCGGTATAAATGTAGGCTTTTAATCAAAATTGAACTGAATTATGTTAAAACATAAAAAATATCTCGCTGCCATAGCATTGGCAGCAATGACCTTGAGCTCCTGCTCTGAGGACTTTTTGGAGATTAAACCAAGAGGAACAGACCTGGAATCCAATTACTACCAAAATCAGGAAGAGGCATTCAATGGCTTGGTAGCTGTCTATGATGTAGTAGGAATGCAGAGTGGTGGGTATGTCACGAAACTGACTGCCTTAAATTCCGCATCGGATGACCATTTCGCCGGAGGCGGTGGGCCAAACGATGTCACTTCTATTCAAGTCTGGTCAAATTACACCCTGGATCCGGCTACAGGCCCTCAAGGTGATCTTTGGAGCAAGGGGTTTTCAGGAGTATTCCGAGCCAATGTGCTTTTGCAAAAGCTCCCTGATGTCCCAATGGATGAAGCACTCAAAGCACGCTATCGTGCAGAGGCCACATTCCTTAGGGCTTACTTCTATTTTGATCTGGTTCGTCTGTTTGAAAATGTACCACTTTTCACCGAACCTGTATCTACTTCGGAAATGTACGATGTCCTGCAGGCAGATCCTGCTGAGGTATATGCTCAGATAGAAGCCGATATCCTGGCAGCGCTTCCGGATCTCCCGGCACAGCTCAACCTGGAAACTGAGGCAGGCAGGGCCACGGAAGGTCTTGCCAGAGCGGTATTGGGCAAAGTCTACCTGGAGCAGGAAAAATTCCCGCAGGCAGCCGAACAATTTGAAATGGTAAACGGTACTCCAGGTGGCACCAGCCAGTACGGTTACAAATTGCTCGACAACTATGCGGACTTATTCGAAGTTGACAACAAATACAACTCCGAGTCCATTTTCGAAGTGTCCTACACCAATACTTCCAATGGAGACTGGGGATGTGTAGGCTGTACAGAGGGTAACCTTCTAAACATCATGGTCGGTCCACGTGGCTACAATCCAATTGCGGAAAACGCACCGGATTATGTTTCTGGATGGAGTTTCCTGACCGTTACGGAGGGCTTGTATGAAGCAATGAAAAACGATCCACGTAAATCAGCAACTATTGCGGATTTGGATAGTCTGGAAAATGCCGGTGCTGTGACTTATGAAAAAGGCTACAATAACACAGGCTATTTCCTGGAAAAATTTGCAGGCCGTCAGAAAGACAGATCTACCGGAGGAGGGGTAATGGAGCTTAACTTCCGCCAGAACATCTATGAAATCAGACTGGCAGATTCCTATCTTTTGGAAGCTGAGGCACTGGTAAGAGGCAGTGGAAATACTTCCCGCGCCCAGGATTTGCTTGATGCCGTACGTGCCAGAGTAGGCCTGCCTTCAGTTCCTGTCACTATCGATTCTATTTTGGAAGAAAGGCGTCTGGAACTTGCCGGAGAAGGCCACAGATGGTTTGACCTGATCAGAAACGGAAGAGCTGCAGAGGTGCTGGCGAGCAAAGGTTTTGTAGCAGGAAAGCATGAAATTTTACCTATTCCGCTTTTAGAACTGGATAACACGCTTATAGAGCAAAACCAGGAATACGGCGGCACTAAATAAACAGCCACCAGTAATAAGTCAAAATCCTATTCCCTGTCTAGGGAGTAGGATTTTGAATTTATAATCCATCCTCAAGAGATGAAAACAGTAACCTCATCCAGATATTTGAGTTTGCTGTTCAACAAAGGGAAGATTGAGAGTATATGGCATATTCAAAAGAAAGTGCTTCGTTCCGAACCCCATTTTTTTGCTCTAGAGAAGTAAGCTCTAAATAAGTAACTGCAAGGAAGAACTCTCTTGCAAACCTTCCGGAGAGTTAGGTACATAAGACCCCATTTATTGCTAAACTATACCTCAATGAGTTGCTTCCTTTTCCCAACGAGCACATGCTGATTATGTTTAGACAGAAGACGAGTCCTGAGCATTTAGGATTTCAGAAGTGATGGCCTCCCGTTATTTTAGGCCCGAGAGGTGTAAATAGACGGATTATGAAACTTTTGCGGCTTTAGAATAAATGGATGGGGCTTACATGGCCACCATTTTGTGGTGATTTATTGGAAATGAAGCGGTTGAAAAGATGGTGCTACTTAGAGCATTGGAGTCCACTTGACATGGAAAACTAATCGTCGGTGAGTAACAATCCAGTCAGATATTGTCAAACAAAAACTGCCAGCTACTAATAGTGGATTACTAGGATTGGATACCGATGTAGTCTGAATTAGGGTCAATGGTAAATCAAACAAAAAGTAATGACTGAGATTAGGAATACCTTCAAAGCAATTATTCTGGATATGGATGGCGTAGTAACACAGACTGCCACCCTACATGCAGAAGCTTGGAAACAGATGTTCGATTCATTTTTGGAGAGTGTATATGGTGAGAACTTTCACCCGCTGGTGATCGGAAAAGACTACAAACACTATATAGATGGAATTCCAAGGTATGACGGGGTACGTGGTTTTTTGAAATCCAGAAACCTGGAAATACCTGAAGGGAACCCTGGGGACTATCCAGACCATAAAACAGTTCATGGTCTGGGAAATAAGAAAAATGAAATTTTCCTTGGGCTTTTAAAGACTCAGGGTGCTCAGGTTTACAAGGATGCACTGGCAATGCTTAAGATATGGAAGAAGGAAAAAATCAAATTGGCTATTATTTCTTCCAGTAGAAACTGTTCGCATGTTATTCATTCGGCTGGACTGACCGAATATTTTGATACTAGGGTAGATGGAGAATTATCAGAGAAAGAAAACCTTGCAGGAAAACCTGCACCAGATATCTTTTTGAAAGCCTGTGAATTGCTAAATGTGGAACCCCATGAGGCCATTGTAATTGAAGATGCCATTGCTGGAATAAAGGCAGGTAAAAGAGGGGGATTTGCTGTGGTGATAGGTGTAGCTAGGCATGGAGAAGGAAGGGGAATGAAAGAAGCCGGAGCTGATATAGTGGTAAAGGAATTAACAGAGCTGGAAAATATTACACAACTAGAACGGCCAACACTGCACTTAGATCTTCCTGATGCGCTGGAGAATTTTCAGGAGATTGCAAAGAGCTTTGAAGAGAAAAGACCTATACTCTTTTTGGACTATGATGGTACGTTGACCCCCATCGTATCCAATCCTAAAGATGCGGTTCTTTCGGAAGTGACCAAAAAAATAATAAAAGATCTGTCGGAATACATTACGATAGCTATTATAAGCGGTCGTGACCGCAAGGATGCAGAATCCATGATTGGCCTCCCAAACTTGATTTATGCAGGGAGCCATGGATTTGATATTAAGGGACCCAACGGCCTGCAGAAGCAACATGAACAAGGTCAAGAAACACTACCTGCTCTTGACAAAGCAGAGGCGAGACTTATAGAAAACCTGGCTAACGTGGCAAGTGTTCAGGTTGAACGTAAAAAATATGCCATCGCTGTACATTATAGAAATGTGGAGAAAGAGTCCATTGAGCAAGTAAAATCTGCGGTGGCAGCAGAAGCAGCACAACATCCTAAACTTAAAAAAGGATATGGGAAGAAGATCCTTGAACTCAAGCCTGATTTGGATTGGGATAAGGGAAAAGCCTTACGCTGGCTAATGGAAGAACTAAGATCCGATACTTATGAACAAACCCCCGTTTTTATAGGAGATGATATTACAGATGAGGATGCCTTTAAAGCAATTCGGGGTAAAGGAACAGGTATTATTGTCGGCGCTCATGATGAAGAAACTGCGGCGTCCTACAGCTTGCAAAATGTTGATGAAGTCAATCTGTTTTTAACGGAATTAAAAAGGTTTCTCAGCGAAAGGAAAGAGATGTAATAGTCCAATGAAATAGTTAACTCTATCATCGGGATTGATCCGGGCGTTGACGTCCTCTGTTTTTATTGCTACTAGTGGCCAATAAAGATCGACCCTAACCTATGAATCGCAAACACATGAAATCGACCATGATGCAGTCAACACATAGCGGGATGATTCTCTGCCATGCGAGATTCCATATAACTATTGAAAAACTATTGTAACAGATGAAAAGATTCAGTATACGCTACAAGGACTGGAATCCCAAAGAACAAAAACACAGGGAAGCTATTTGTACGTTGGCGAATGGTTACATTGCTACCAGGGGAGCTGCAGAAGAGAACGGCAACACCGAGCATAATTATCCCGGTACTTATTTGGCAGGAGGATTCGACCGAGCCTGGACAGAAATAGCAGGAAGGACAATCGAAAATGAGGATTTTGTCAATTTCCCCAATTGGCTTTCGCTGAGCTTCAGACCACAAAATGGAGAATGGCTGAATCTGGAAAAATTTAAAGTACTGGATTACTGTCAAACGCTTAAAATGAAGAAAGGCATTCTGGAGCGGAAATTTCGGGTTGAAGACTCCCAGGGCAGGAGAACTTTCATTCGTAGCCGGAGACTGGTAAGTATGCATAAGAAACATCTTGCATGCCTGGAATGGACCTTCAGACCAGAAAACTGGCGTGGAGAAGTAGAATTTTTGTCCGGATTGGATGGAAAGGTAACCAATGACAATGTAGCACGGTACCGGGAGCTGGAAAGCCATCATTTGGATCCACTGGGTACGGATCAGACTGATGACCACATCATTGAGCTATCTGTGCGGACCAAGCAGTCTAAAATTACCATGGTACAGGCGGCAAGGACAATAGTTTACAACAGAGGACAGGCTATCCAGACAGCAATTGAGACGCATCAAAAGGAATACGATATCCACCAGATTATACGTTTCGATGTCAAGGAAAGGGAAGAATATACCGTGGAAAAAACCGTGGCTATTTATACTTCCCGGGATGTTGCCATCAGCGAGCCGGCCCTTGAAGCACGAAAAGCAGTAAGACGTGCAGGCAGTTTTAAAGATACGCTGCGAAAGCATACCCAGGCTTATAAAACGCTTTGGTATCGGGCTGATATAAGGCTGGCGGGAGATGATAAAAATCAACTCCTGTTGCATCTTCATATTTTTCACATCCTGCAGACGCTATCGCCAAATGTGATCGGAGTAGATGTGGGCGTCCCTGCCAGAGGACTTCATGGAGAAGCTTATCGAGGTCATGTTTTTTGGGATGAGCTCTTTGTATTTCCTTTTCTTAACCTCCGTTTTCCTGAAATCACCAGTAGCCTCTTAATGTATAGATACCATAGGTTAACTGAAGCCCGGTATGCAGCGAAGGAGGAAGGGAAAAACGGTGCTATGTTCCCCTGGCAAAGCGGGAGCAATGGTAGGTCCGAAAGCCAGGTTTTGCACCTGAATCCCGAATCGGGTAGGTGGATTGCAGACAATACCTACCTGCAGCGGCATGTGAATTCAGCCATTGCCTATAATATCTGGAATTATTTTCTGACTACGGACGACAGAAAATTCCTTTCGTTTGTTGGCGCTGAGATGTTTTTGGGCATTGCTTCCTTCTGGGCAAGCATGGTCATCTACAACGCTGAGCAGGATCGGTATGAAATTCACGGTGTAGTCGGCCCGGATGAATACCATACTGCTTATCCCGGGTCGGAGACACCTGGGCTGAACAACAATGCCTACACCAATGTCATGGCTGCCTGGGTGATGCAAAAAGCATTGGAAATTCTTGAGATCATTGGTACCAGACGTAAAGAGGAACTGCTTCGGTTACTGGATATTAATGCCATGGAAATTCAATTGTGGAAGGAAATCAGCCACAAGATGTACGTTCCTTTTATTGGGCATGGTATTATCAATCAATTTGAGGGCTATGAAAAGCTAGAAGAGTTTCCTTGGGAGGAGTACAGAGAAAAATATGGGGATATTCATCGGTTAGACCGAATTCTGGAAAATGAAAACAAAGATCCGAATAGCTATAAAGCAAGTAAACAAGCGGATGTACTCATGCTTTTCTATCTGTTTTCAAAGGATGAAATCGGCTCAATTTTCAAGCAGCTTGGTTATGAAATGACAGAAGATATCATTGTAAAAAACATTGAATATTACAGAAAACGGACTTCCCACGGCTCTACACTGAGCAGGGTGGTTTTTTCCTGGGTATTGTTGAAGTATAATCAACTGCAGTCTTGGGAGAATTTTGAAAAGGTGCTGGTGAGTGACTTCGAAGATATACAAGGGGGGACCACAGCTGAGGGGATTCACCTTGGAGCCATGGCCGGTTCTCTTGACCTGGTGCAAAGAGGATTCTTAGGACTGGAGGTTGGTGAAGAAACACTTTGGATCAACCCGCTCAAACTGGCCTATATTAAGAAGTTATCTTTGAAAGTAAAATATCGAAGCCACTGGATTTTGGTTGCACTGGTAGGTAAAACACTGAAAATCACCTTTAAAGAAGGGTATAAGGATACACTAAAAATCGGGGTCATAGATGAAATTTTCGAATTTAGGCAAGGAAAAACACAGGAATTTTCCCTTGCCTAAATTATAGATGGTCTTGGAGCGAGTATGTGAGAGAGACACACAGCTTAGGTCTGTTTTAATATGTCTACTCCTCTTGAATGAGCTGATTTTTGAGCGATAGATTCTGAAGATACACGTGTGGAAGGATAATGAAATTTGTAACAAAACTGGAAATGGGAGAAACAGAAGAGTCAAAAGCGACCATTACAGATGCTTACCTGAAGTCTGTCGAAGAAGTGATCAAAGCTTCTTCGGTAGATCCACAACACGGGCTTTCTGCTAAAGAAGTAAGCGAAAGAAAGGAAAAGTACGGGCCAAATATCCTTAAGGAGCAAAAAAAGAGAAGCCTCTGGCAAATTTTTATTTCCCAGATCAATAATCCTATTGTATATCTGCTTACCGCGGCAGCTGTTCTTGCTTTTCTATTTGGTGACACTGCCGAAGGTATAGCCATTCTAGTAGTTCTAGTACTGAATTCCATCATTGGTTTTTGGATGGAATATAAGGCGCAGAAATCCATGAAGGCTTTAAAGCAGATGGATAAAATAAGATCCAAAGTGTTACGGGATAGCAACAAATCAACCTTTGATGCAGAAGATATTGTACCGGGGGATATTATATTGGTAGAATCCGGGGATCTTATTCCTGCAGATGCCAGGATACTTGAAGAGAACGAACTGAATGTGGATGAATCACCGCTTACAGGGGAATCAGTACCGGTTCGTAAATCTACAAAAGCCGCAAAAGAGGAAAAACCAGTTGCGGACCGTACCAATATTCTCTATAAGGGAACGGCCGTCACCAGTGGTACAGGAAAAGCAATAGTTTTTGGTACTGCGATGCAGACAGAATTGGGGGGTATTTCAGCCATGGTAGGTGAACAGGAAAAAGATGAAATTCCCTTGAACCAAAAGCTGAACAAACTGACAAAAAACCTTATTTTTGTTACGCTGGGGCTTGCAGTGGCTTTTTTTATAATCGGATGGATAGCTGGAGAGGAAGTCTACCAACTGGTACAGACTTCCATAGCCTGGATAATTGCCGCCATTCCTGAAGGACTTCCCATTGTTGCCAGCATAGCGTTGGCTAGAGGAATGCTTCATCTGGCAAAGAAAAATGTGATTGTGAAAAAGATGGAAGCAGTGGAAACCCTTGGCGAAACCACTGTCATCTTTACCGATAAAACAGGAACCCTTACCAAAAATCACTTAACTGTAAGAATACTGCTTTTTCCGGATAATGTCCGCATGGAAGTGGATTGGCATAAGAAGGGCAAACCTGTCCTGAAGGGGAATGAAGAACCTCGGGAAAATGAGATGTTCAACCATTTCAGAAAAATCGCAGTACTGGCCAATGACGCTACGCTGGTAGATGATGAGATTACACCCACAGCTAAGGGAGATGAAGAAAGTAAGGGTGAGGGTGATCCGTTGGACGTGGCATTGCTTCAATTTGCCCAAAAATACGATCAGGATTCTTTCAGGCGGTCCAGAGAACTGGAACGGAAGCTTCATGACCCGTTTGACTCAGAAGCTATGGTCATGGGAAGTGTGAATCAGGACAACGAAGGCTTGTATATAGCAGGAAAAGGTGCTGCACATGCCATTTTAGAACGCTCATCTCAGGTATTGTCCCATGGAGAGACGAAGCTCTTGAGCGATGAGGATAAAAAGTATTGGAACAAGAAAAATGACGAACTGGCAGAGGAAGGCCTGCGTGTATTGGCATTCGCCTATAAAAAAGTAGAAGCATTGCCGAAAGGAAAGGACTTTTTGCGGGAGCTTGTATTTATAGGTTTGGTTGGGTTCATAGATCCCCCCCGAAAAGAAGTTGCAGAAGCCATCAATACCTGTCATGAGGCAGGGATAAAAGTGATGATGGTAACAGGAGATCATTCTGGAACATCCAAAAATATCGCTAGGCAGATTAACTTTTTTAAAAGAGGGGAGGAGGAAAACAAGGCACTTTCCGGTCAGGATCTAACGAATGAGTTTGATGAAGGACCTAGTTCTAAGATTGACGAAACGAGAATTTTTTCTCGGGTAGATCCTTCACAAAAGCTACAACTCATCAAGTTTTTTCAGCAGAAAGGAGAGATAGTAGGTATGACAGGTGATGGAATCAATGATGCACCCGCCCTGAAGCGGGCCAATATCGGGATTGCGATGGGGAAGAAGGGGACCCAAGTAGCACAGGAAGTTTCTGATATGGTATTGAAAGATGATGCCTTTGGATCTATCGTACAGGCTATCAGGCAGGGGCGGATAATTTTTGGCAATATCAGAAAATTTATCATCTATCAGTTGTCCTATCATCTGAGTGAAATTCTGATTATCGCCCTGATCAGTTTTACACTTTTCGTTCTTCCTATACTTCCCCTGCAGCTTTTATTTCTTAACCTGTTGTCTGATGTTTTTCCGGCCTTGGCCCTAGGTGTGGGTGTAGGAAATCCAGGTATTATGAAAGTACCACCCAAAGATCCTGATGAACCGATCCTAATCAGGGAAAATTGGTGGCAGATTGCATTGTATGGCGGGATTATGACTGTGTGTGTTTCAGGAGCATATTTTTACGC
This sequence comes from Algoriphagus resistens, assembly GCF_001442615.1. Taxonomy (GTDB): domain Bacteria; phylum Bacteroidota; class Bacteroidia; order Cytophagales; family Cyclobacteriaceae; genus Algoriphagus; species Algoriphagus resistens. The sequence continues at coordinate 194,591 of NZ_LMXN01000005.1, forward strand.
TCATTATATATGGGATCAGCCTGAAGAAATCAACAACAATGTGGCGTTCTTCAGTATGGCATTTGCTCAACTGTTGCATGTGTTCAATATGCGGGATGCCAATGAGCACATTTTTAAAAATCAGGTCACACGCAATAAGTATATCTGGATGGCTATGCTCTTTTGTATTGCACTTTTGTTTGCAGCATATTTTATCCCGGCAGTGTCAGAAGTATTATCCTTCCAAGAACTGGAAGCAAGGCTATGGTTTTTGATTATAATCACAAGCCTGTTGCCTCTATTGATTATTCAGTCCATAAAGTATTTTACTAAAAAGTTATAGTCATGAAATCAAGCATAAGGCAGACTACACACTGGGATGATTATCCTCCCCATGCGAGATTCCATATTGTCTTAGAAAAATAATTACAAACGGATGAAAATAGCAACTTTAACAATAAGTCCGGCCCTCGATAAAAGCACTACAATTGATAGGTTACAGCCGGAAAAAAAACTGCGATGTGAAGAGCCTTCCTACGAACCGGGTGGAGGCGGAATCAATGTCTCACGGGCGATTAATATTTTGGGCGGTGAGTCCTTGGCAATTTATGCTGCTGGTGGTCCAGAAGGAGACCAAATCGAAGAATTGCTTGAAAAAGAGGGGATAATCCAGCACCGAATCAAAACCCAGAAGCCTACCCGGGAGAATTTGTTGGTGATGGAATCATCTACGGGTTATCATTATCGGCTTGGAATGCCAGGAAGTGAACTGAGTGAAAGTGAACTGCAGCAATGCCTTGATGCTGTCCATGACTTAGCAGACGATGTGGAATACCTGGTGGCAAGTGGTAGTCTTCCTCCCGGTGCACCAGAGGATTTTTATGGGCAGGTGGCAAAAATTGCACGTGACAAAAACATAAAATGCATAATCGACACCTCTGGCAAAGCGCTGCTAAAAGCAGCCGAATCAGGTGTCTGCATCATGAAACCCAACCTATCTGAACTTAGCGCTCTGGCAGGAAAAGAAAAGATATCTGGTATGGAGCAGGAAGAAATAGCCCGAAAGATCATCAACGAGGGAAAGGCAGAGATATTGATCGTATCCCTTGGGGCCAGAGGAGCTATGTTGGCTACAAAAGAGATTTTGGAATACGTGGTTCCTCCTACGGTAAAGCAAAAAAGCACTGTAGGAGCTGGTGATACCATGGTAGGAGGAATCGTATTGTCTCTGTCCAGAGGAGATGATATTCATGATGCTATCAAATGGGGCGTGGCTGCGGGGACTGCTGCCACTATGACGCCAGGAACAGAACTGTGCCGTAAGGAAGATGTGGAAGAAATTTTCGACTGGATCAGTTCAAAAGAACGTTCAGGCAAGAACTGATGGAGTAGCGTAAATAACAAGTGAATATGTTGGAAGATGTGCTGAGAAAAAAATCCTTTGTGTAACAGTAGTCGGCAGGGGAAACTAAAAATGAAACAAGAATGAGGTATGCGCCGTGGTTCTCGCTATTTTAATGGAAGTAGAAGTCCCTGGAGTTATGACGGAAATGTTTGCTTAGTTCATATGTGAATTTGTCATAAGATTACGCCCGCCAGCAGTACTGGAACCTAACCATATGTGTCATTTAAGTTACACTCTTCAGGATTTAGCCTTCATGCATATAAAATAATCCTCATTCTGCCCATAACTATCCTCACCTCCTTCGGCCGAAGGAGGTTTTATAGCATTATATCTTACTTCCTCGGTATCCTAAAGCCAAATTAGGTGCTAGGCATTTTTTTTGTCCAAATAATTGATTTAGTGAGGATTGGATTAATGCCTCACGGAACAGTAAGTGGAGTTTAAATAAATGAAAAATGAGTAAGTATATTCGGTTTTTCAGCGATTTAAATCATCGGGATACAGCGATAGTGGGGGGTAAAAACGCTTCTCTTGGAGAAATGATACGGGAATTGGCTCCAAAAGGAATCCGGATACCTGCGGGATTTGCCACCACTTCAAGCGCCTATTGGGATTTTCTGGAGCATAATGGTCTGAGAGAAAAGCTCGTCGGAAGTCTCAAAAAACTGGATAAGAAGGACTTTACCAATCTTAAGAAAATCGGTAAAACGTTAAGGCAATATATCCTGAAAGGTACTTTCCCAGAGGAGCTCGCGCAGAGTATCAGGAAAGCCTACATCCAATTGGAAGAAAAGGAGAAAGGGCTGAGCAGTGTAGCTGTGAGAAGCAGTGCGACAGCTGAAGATCTACCTGAGGCATCTTTTGCAGGTCAGCATGATTCTTTTATGAACATACAAGGGGCCGAAAACACATTGGAGAGTGTTAAGAAGTGCTTTTCTTCCCTCTTTACTGACCGGGCAATCAGGTATCGGGAACACAATGGGTTTGACCACATGCAAGTGGCTCTTTCGGCAGGCGTTCAGAAAATGGTGCGGTCTGATAAGGCTTCAGCCGGGGTGGGATTTACCATTCTGCCTGATACTGGCTTTGACAATGTGATATTTCTTACGGGCTCGTGGGGCCTGGGCGATAATGTCGTACAGGGTGCGGTCAACGCGGATGAATTCCTCGTGTTCAAACCTGCTTTGAAAAAAGGATTACGCTCCATTATTTCCAAAAAACCCGGTACTAAAGAGAAGACTATGGTCTATGCAGGATCAGGCCAAAAAGAAGGAAGTACTACCATAAATAAAAAAACTCCGACGGAGAAGCAAAGGAAATTTGTGCTCAGCGATGAAGAGGTAAAACAACTCGCCGTATGGGCAATGGAAATAGAGGAACACTATGGGATGGCCATGGATATTGAATGGGCCAAAGATGGAGAAAGCGGTGAACTCTATATAGTCCAGGCAAGGCCAGAAACAGTTCACTCAGGAAAAGATGAAACAAAGATTAAGGAATACAGGCTAAAAACCGAAGGCAAAGTGATCACCTCCGGTACAGCGATCGGCGATAAGATTACCAAAGGACTGGGCCGACTGCTGGATTCACCTGATGACTCCGATAAGCTTCGTGAAGGGGATGTACTGGTGACAGATATTACCAATCCTGACTGGGACAATGTCATGCAAAAGGCTTCTGCCATCATCACCAATAGCGGTGGACGTACCAGTCATGCAGCCATAGTGGCCAGGGAACTTGGCGCCGTAGCGGTAGTGGGTACGGAAAATGCTACAGAATCCATAGAAGATGGCCAGGAAATCACCATCTCTTGTGCGGAGGGAGCTACAGGTAGAATCTATGAGGGGTTTCTGGACTGGGAGGAAGATGAAATCGACTTCCGTAACCATGAGGAGCCTCAGACCGAAGTAATGCTTATCCTGGCAGATCCTGGGCTAGCTTTTAGTTATAGCAATTATCCTGTTAAAGGTGTTGGTCTTATGCGGTTGGAATTTGTGATCAACAATACCATACAGATTCACCCTTTGGCACTGCTTCATTTCAATGAGCTAAAGGAAGCTAAAACCAAAAAGGAAATCTCTAAGTTGACCGCATTTTATCCTGATAAGCGTCTCTTTTTCATAGAAAAACTGGCTGAGGGAGTGGCCACCATTGCGGCGGCTTTTTATCCTCGGGAAGTAATCGTCCGTATGAGTGATTTCAAATCCAATGAATATGCAAACCTAATTGGGGGCAAGGAATTTGAACCTGAGGAAGAAAATCCAATGCTTGGCTTTCGTGGCGCATCAAGGTATTACAGCCATCATTATAAGGAGGCTTTCAGAATGGAGTGCGATGCAATGAAGATTGTAAGGGATGAGATGGGATTTACCAATGTGAAGCTGATGGTTCCTTTTTGCCGGACTGTTGAAGAGGGAAGAAAAGTGGTCAACCTCATGGGAGACTTTGGATTAAAGCAGGGGTGGAACGGGTTGGAAATCTACATGATGTGTGAGATTCCCTCCAATGTCCTTCAGGCAGAGGAATTTGCCGAAATTTTTGACGGCTTTTCAATCGGTTCCAATGATCTCACCCAGCTCACATTGGGACTTGACCGGGATTCATCACTTGTAAATGACCTCTTTGATGAAAATAATGCTTCAGCCAGACAAATGATCAGTATGGCCATCGGACGTGCCAAAAAGAAAGAAAGGAAAATAGGACTTTGTGGTCAGGCTCCCAGTGATTTCCCTGATTTTGCCAAGTTCCTTGTCAGGGAAGGGATTTCCAGCATTTCCTTTAACCCGGATGCTGTCGCAAAAGGGATTAAGAACATCCTTGAGGCTGAAAAATCTACAAAATGAAGCTATGTGGATAAATACGATGCGTTTCTGTAGTCTGTTGTTGACTTCCCTGTCGATGAGTGCGGCCCTGGCTCATTTATTCGAACTGCCCAATAAAATCAAGCTGTCAGGGGAAGAATACCTGATAGTCCAACAAATCTACAGAGGTTGGTCCTTAGCGGGGATCTTGGTAGTTGGGGCATTGATTTCCACCTTCGTGCTGGCAATTATGGTCCGTAAAAAAGAGAAAGTATTTACGCTCACTTTAATCGCATTGTTCTGCATTCTGGCTACACAAATTCTATTTTGGGTTTTCACTTACCCCGTCAACCGAGTAACTGATAACTGGGCAAGCCTGCCTGCCGACTGGATTGGGCTTCGAGAGCAATGGGAATATTCCCATGCTATGGGAGCAGTGTTACATGTGATTGCCCTGATTAACCTCATTTTATCTGTTTTGCCCAAAAAGCAATTGAGCGGAACAAAGGAGTAGCGGCTGGAGATACATTGCATTAGGGGTTCAATCTATTAAAGTAAAATCCGATGGATATAGACCAAAAACATCCTTATCACAGCATAGAAATCCAAGAAGTGCTCCAAAAAGTCTTCTCTGACGAAAATGGGCTTACTGCCGATGAAGCGGGAAAGAGGCAGGAAGAATTCGGAAAGAATAAGCTGCCTGAGAAAGGCGAAACCAGTCCGCTGACACTGTTTTTTAAGCAGTTTAAGGACTTACTGATATTTATCCTTTTTGTCGCAGCGGCAATTGCTTTTTGGGCAGATAAGATGACTGATGTCTACATCATTATAGCGGTGATACTTTTTAATGCCATCATGGGCTTTGTACAGGAATACAAAGCTGAAAAAGCTATCCAGGCCATCAAAAGTATGGATCAAAAACGGGCGGTTGTACTGCGGGATGGGATGGAGGAAGAAATTCCCGCAGAGGAGCTGGTCCCGGGAGACCTTATGGTACTTAAAGAAGGCAACCAGATTCCCGCTGACGGTAGATTACTTGAAACCAAAGAACTCCGTACCGCGGAGGATTCCCTGACAGGTGAATCCATGCCAGAGGACAAAACCACTGATCCCACTGCGGAGGATACTGCTATTGGTGACCGGACCAGCATGGTGTGGAAAAGCACAAACATTGTCAACGGCAGAGGAAAAGCTGTGGTGACTGCCATTGGGAACCAGACTGAAATAGGAAAGATCGCCAAATCCATGAACGAGATGGAAATGCATGAATCCAATTTCAGAAAAAAGACCAATTTACTGGGAAAGCAGATGGCTGGAATTGCCATAATTACCTCACTGAGCATTTTCTCCCTGGGTTATTGGTTCCGAGGTTATGAGTTCCAGGAAATACTGCTGGTCACTATTGCCGTACTTGTATCGACCATCCCAGAAGGTTTGCCGGCGGTGATATCCATAGTGCTGGCGATTGGAGCGAACCGAATGGCAAGGAAAAATGCCCTTATCAGAGAATTTACTGCAACGGAAATGATGGGCTCTGTTTCTACTTTGCTTACAGATAAGACCGGAACGTTGACCCAGAGTATTTTGGTGATTAAGAAATTTTTCACAGGTAGTGGTAGAGATATAGCAGTTTCGGGACATGGCTATGAACTAAGCGGGGAATTTAAAGAAAACGGCAATGATTTTAACTGGGAGGAAAACCCGGTAGAGCGTAAGCTTCTGGCTATAGCGAATTTTTGCAATGACGCGCATATCAAAAACGGCCAAAATGAAGAAAGAATTCCGGGTAAAAAAAATCCCACTGTCGAGGCAAAAGAGCAGGGATCTAAGATTGAAGCCAGCGAAAATGATGCTCCAAAAATATCGGGTGATCCAACGGAGGTAGCCATGCTGGTGATGGGTGAGAAGGCCAAAGTGGAAGAAAGAGAACCATATTCCAGATATAAACTTCTGGATGATGTGCCATTTAAGTCCGAGCGGAAATTTCGTGCATCACTGGTGGATACTGAAGAAGGTCCCGAACTGTTTGCAATTGGCGCTCCGGAGAGGATTTTGGAATTGAGCACAGTATACCTCACCGTAGAAGGGCCAGATCCACTGGAAGAAGAGATGAAGCAGAAAATCCAGGACAAAATGGATGAGTGGGCTGCTGATGCTATGCGGGTTCTGGCACTGGGCTTTAGAAAGGCGGAGGGCAAAGAAAATATTTCCGCTGAAGATGTAGCTGAGCTGTGTTGGGTTGGAATGGTCGGCATAGTGGATCCGCCGAGAGAAGGGGTCAAAGAATCTATAAAGGAATGCAAAACAGCAGGTATACGGGTCATTATGGTCACCGGAGATCACCGGGAAACAGCCATCTCCATTGCCAAAACTGTAGGTATATTGTCAGATGGTGAAAGAAAAGGGAACTACCCTTTAGCCATGACCACACAGGAACTGGGAGTAGCCGATGAGGAATTTGATGACTACATCAATAACGTGAATGTTTTTGCCCGCATGGATCCTGACACGAAGCTCAGAATAGCGGAAAGACTACAGGCAAAAGATACCCTTATCGCCATGACCGGAGATGGGGTGAATGATGCCCCTGCGCTGAAACGAGCCGATGTAGGAATAGCCATGGGAATCAGAGGTACTGATGTGGCCAAAGATGCTTCTGAAATTGTCCTTCAGGATGACAATTTTAATAGCATCGTCAATGCCATCAGAGAAGGGCGTATAGTTTTCAACAACGTTAAAATCACCAGTTATTTTCTGCTCACTACAAATTTCGCATTCGCGATAGGTTTTATGATTGGTATTTCTATAGGCTGGCCGTTGCTTTTTACAGCAGCCCAAATTTTATATATCAACCTGATCACGGATGGGATAATGGATGTAGCACTGGCAACAGAGCCGGGCCATGGTGATATCATGCACCGCAAGCCGGTAAGGAAAAGTGAGAAAATCCTGGGCAGTGATATTCTGCCTTACCTGCTTATGGTATCTGCTGTGATGGTTACGCTTACCTTGCTCACTTTCGGGTACTACTTGCCTGATGGAGAGAAAATGGCACATACCGGAGCTTTCATTATTGTCTCTACCACCCAGCTGTTCAATGCCTACAATATGCGTTCGCTTCGCTTGTCTATCTTCAAAATTGGCCTATTGACCAACCGCTGGGTCAACCTAGCTTTTGCAGTAGCAATACTCCTCCAGTTTCTCATGGTCAAAATCCCTTTTTTTCGGGATCTGCTGGAATTTGAGGATTTTCCGGTTTTGGACTTTCTTGTAATAGTCCTTATTTCCTCAGTGATCATCGGAGCAGGTGAATTGTACAAGTATTTTAAATTCAAGAAGAATATTTTCTGACAACTGGGAAAGTGATAATCTGCTTAATGCATAATGACTTAGAAATAAGAGGTAAAGTTACAGAATGATAAAATAGAAATACATCGCATGGAAAAAGGAGAATGGCTGATTTCATTGGGAAACCTCAGCCATTAGGCCAATGAAAAACCCGAAAGTTCTAGGGCTTCTAGCCTGTAAAAAATATGTATAGCAGCTGTTTTCTCTGTCAGTTGCAAATAATATCTTGCTTCGAATGGGATGAAAGCAACACTCAGGTATTTATCCAGATTAAAGCTGCCCAGTGTATCATGGTTTTATGCCACCGGAAAAAATAATGTAGATCAAAGAAATCTGTATTGATCATGAGTGGCGTTATAGTTCTATAGTAGGTCTAATACTTTAAGTTTAGGTGTGAACTGTTTTTGAAAATGCCTTCTTCGCTATTCATTAAATTCAACCACTCCCATTGAAAGGCCAAAGCGTGCTTGGCGTGATCTTTGATTATTGCTCTGATGACCTGGTCTAATTGGTTGAATTTCAGTTTAGAACGATCTATAAACTTGACGTATAGTGGGGTGAATGGGTCTTCTTCAAGTTTTTCCCCATAGAGGTTAATTTTGATAACCGGATCTGGATTTTTTAAATGGAGGGGAAGCTCATGCTCTCCAATAAAAAAGAAGCTGGGTTGGGGTAGTGTTTTCATTGTCAGGTGGTCGTTGGTTTATCTTGCTCTAAGTTAAAAAAAATATTGGAATAATCCTGATTATCAAGGTTGTATCAAGATAATTTTCAAGTGAGTGACAACGGAGTATCTTCATCCTTAGTTGCTTGTATCAGACTTCTTTTTTAGATACCTTATTGCAGGGGAGACTGTCAACCCGTGGATCAGGATTGACATGGCTATGCTGAATGTCACAAGTGACCATAGTTCATTTTCAGAATCAAAAGCGACTTCATTTAGAGCGAAGGAAAGATAAAAAAGAGAGCCAATTCCACGAATTCCAAAAAAAACTACAATTAGTTTTTCCCAGAAGTGAAGGTCGGTTCCAAGTAAACTAAGGTATGCAGATATAGGGCGGATAAGCAGTAGGTAGGAAAATGTAAAGATCATCATTTCCCAAGTGAGAAAATCCAGGATTCCCTGAGCGATAGCCCCGCCTAGCAGCAATAAAAGTACAGCTACGAATATTTTTTCAACCTGTCCTGTAAAAGAGTGAATTGAATTGTGATACTTATGCTTCTTTTCATAATGCCTAAAAGTGAGTGCACATACGAAAACAGCGATAAAACCATACCCGTGCAGTGCTTCGGTAATTCCATACACAAGTAAGGTCAGAGAAATAGCCAGAAATCCATCTAGTCTTTCTAGGATTTTATTTTTCTTGGAGAAATCGAAAACCAGGTAGCCAGCTCCTTTGCCAAGAATGAATCCCAGCACAATCCCTCCGATAATCTGATAGATGAAATGGTATGAAAACCACTGTAGGAGTGTCGTCTCCCCTTTGATGTTTATCAAGCCAACAGTTATAGCGAGCCAAGTAAAAGGAAACGCCATTCCGTCATTAATCCCTGCCTCTGAGGTCAGGATGAATTTAGGGAAGGAATTATCCGGTTCATTCGGTGGGCCTACCTGTACTTCGGAGGCTAGTACCGGATCAGTCGGAGCTAAGGAGGCACCCAGTAAAATTGCGGCAGCTAAGTTTAATCCCAGCAAGTAATATCCGAATAAAACGGCGACAATAATACATAAGGGCATTGCAATGAAAACCAATCTCAGCGGAAAGGACCATGTTTTAAATGAAAAGGGGAGGTCGATCTTAATCCCAACTCCCATTAATGAAATAATTACAATCAATTCAGTGAGATGGAGGATTGCTGTACTATTTTGTGAGGGAAGCGGACTTGGTAAAAATTCTGGAAAAACACTATAAATCAGAATCCCTGCTAACAGGTAGAAAATAGAATAGGATATTCCCGCCTTTTTCGATAGAATTGAAACCCATGGCATTACAAAAGTAGCCAGCCCTATTATCAAAACCGAAAACATAAATTTTTCCATAACTAGTGTGAAGGCTATACGCACTCAACTGTTAGAAGTATTTTAAACTCTTTGTTAACAATAGGATTGTATAATTTTTTGAAGAGAAAGATGTCATTACTGAATGTTTTCCGTATTGCACTTTTGAACTTTCCTCCAGATAGCTTTATATCCGGAATATTCATTGAATAATCTACTGGGAACTACAAGGTATTCCCGTGTGTAGTCCAGGCTAAATTGACTTCAATGCTTTAGACTGCAAGAGTTTTGCCAGCTGAATTTGAGAACCTAATTGGGGCAAAGGGTTATAATGGATATCAAGTTGGGTTTGATCGAAAAATGGCATCTCTTACTTTTTAGAAATAACAGGTAACGATTCTCATCCTAATGGTTGAAATAGGAGATTTAAATAAGTAGGGCTTGAATTGCTCTATCCCAAATAAAAAAATGTTGGCTTTTACATTCGTGTAGGGATGAGCATTGAACAGAGTACTCTTTAACACTATAACCACCAAGTAGTAAGAATGGTAATTGGAAAAAAAATACAAACATTACCTTTCTAACGGAAGAAAGTCTATACGGCGAGAATTCCAATTTCCCAATGGCATACAATGTGTTTATAAAAGCACCAATGTCACCTGGCACTGCTTTTCCAATATGTTGATGAATAATATCTTTTAATAACACCATGGCTCCATACATTGGTACTTCTGGATTCTATTACAATGATTGGAAGGGGACTTTTTATCCCGAAGATCTAGCTAAGAAAGATTGGCTTCCATTCTATTCCAAACATTTTAAAACGGTGGAAATCAACAATACTTTTTATAATACACCGCAGAAGTCAACCTTTGAAAAATGGGGAGAACATACTCCTGCTGACTTTAAATTTACGCTCAAGGGAAGTAGGTATGTGACGCATACCAAAAAACTCAGGGATCCAACAGAAGGAGTCACCAATTTCTATAAGGCGATAGAACCCCTTGAAGGGAAGACCGATTGCGTACTTTGGCAGCTCCCGCCTTACCTTCATTTCGATGCGAAAAAACTGAAGGACTTTGCAAAGACCTGTAGTAGCAACTATGCTAATATTATGGAATTCAGACATAAAACTTGGTTTACCGACGAATGTTATGATATCCTTCGTAAGCACCGGATTGGATTTTCTATACTTTCCACCTCAGATGATCTTCCTGAAGAGATCATACATACTGGACATACAGCCTATCTTAGATTCCATGGAAAGGATAAAAAGCAGCGTTATAGATATTTATATTCAGAGGAGGAACTACGGCAATGGGCTGAAAAAATAAAATCCCTCAATCCTCACCGCATCTTCATTTACTTCAATAATGATTTTGAGGGAAATGCTATCACAAATGCGCGACAGATGAAAAAAATGCTTTTTTAGATAAAGCTTCTGTATGGCATGCCTTAATCTGTTTTATTCCAGTACTTTAGCTTGGTCCTGAAGCTCGTACCAGAGTTCTGGATTGTCTGTGATAAGCTGAAATACATTTACGCTAACGATACCAAAGATGATATGGGCGAGGAACAAGGCCATAAAGTAATTGGCCTGGGAGATTTTGGGAGGGGAATTGTGCAGGGTGAGATAGCCTTTCCAGATTATGATGGCCACTACACCACTTGCTGCACCGATAAGAATGGAATCCTCAAAATTGATCCGGAAAGTCCCCCAGTTCCATAGCAGGAAATAGGCAAAAGAAAAAATAACCCCAACACCAAAATGCCCCAAAAAACCGATTATTAAGGAGCTTTTGCCTGGATTTCTAAAGCTTTCATCTCCAGCCAGCATACTACCAAGGATATGGATGACTTTGGTGTATTTCTTTGTGATGGCAGCATACATATACATGACACAAGTCATAGCTATAGTTCCTGCTATTCCCGATAGGATAGTGATTATGAAATGGGTAAAGTCCATTGACTAATTTGGTTTTGGTGAGCAATAAAGAAGAAGGTAAAAGCCCTTAGGATTTTGCCTTCTTCATATTCTGCCCGATTACAGACAAATAGGAAAGTTTTTATGTTGTTTATTTGAAGAGATTTTAATCTTCACTTACAGGTTTTTGTTTTTCGTCAAATTGTCTGGCAAGCTCGCTGTCGGGAGTGATGTTGGACATAGTCACATTCATCTTGTTTTTGAACCCTGAGACCACCTTATCGTCATTATTCATTAGGGCTTCATAGCCGTCTTTAGCTACATCCTTTGGATCAGACAGGGCATCTTTGTCCTGTACGATTTTACTTTCGTTCATTCCGGCCTTGTTAAAGAAATCGGTGTCTGTAGCACCTGGCAGCAGCGCAGTGACAATCACATTCCTATCCTGGACTTCCTGACGGATAGCCTCCGTGAATGACAATACAAAAGCCTTTGTGCCATGATATACTGACTGCCAAGGCCCTGGCGCCTTTGATGCAATTGATGCCAGGTTCAGTATTTTCCCTGATCTTCTGGCGCTCATTTTTTTGATGAAATACTTGGTAAGAACTATCAGCGAGGAGATGTTCAGGTTGATAATATCCAGTTCACCTCTGATGTCAGTATTCTCAAATTTCCCGTAAAGTCCCTGACCTGCATCGTTAACCAATACTTCTATTTCTACTCCCATGGCTTCTGCCTGTTCGCAGACGGTAAAGGCTGAGTCCACATCAAAGAGGTCAGCCTGAATGGTTTTTACATCGATCCCGCAATCCTTAAATTCTATGGCCTTGGTCTGTAATTCATCCAGATCACGGGAGACTATAATCAGGTTATATCCGTTTTTTGCAAATAGTAAGGCTAGCTCATAGCCGATTCCACTGGTGGCCCCGGTGATTAAAGCATATGTTGTTTTGATTTCCATGATTGTATAGGTTTTTGGTTATGGTTTAAGGACAACTTTCACACAGTCATCTTCTTTCTTGTCAAATAGCTCGTAGCCTCTGGCCGCTTCATGGAGCGGTAAAGTGTGCGAGATGATATCATCAAGGACTACATTACTGTCCTGAATAAGATCAATCAATGTGTCGATATAATTCAATACAGGGGCTTGCCCCTGTTTGATGGTGATAGCTTTGTCAAAAACCCGATGTAGGGGAAAGTTATCGTAGGTGGATCCATATACCCCCATGATGCTAACCGTTCCTCCCCGTCTTACTGCCTTGAAAGCCATATCGAGCACCTTCATACTCCCTTTCTCAAAGTTGATCGTCGCTTTCACCTTATCCATCATAGTACGCTCTGGTTCAAAACCCACTGCATCTACACATACATCTGCCCCACGTCCATCTGTCATCTCCCGAATGGCTTCTATGACATCCACCTTATGCGGGTTTAGCGTGTCTGCGTAGTTAACATCCTTTGCTTTCTGCAGGCGGTAATCTAGAGGATCTATTGCTATTACTCGGCTTGCCCCGTGGATCCAGGCGGATTTTTGCGCCATGAGTCCCACTGGTCCGGACCCGAATATGGCAACTACTTCTCCGCCTTTCAGCTGGGCCCAATCAATCGCCGACCAACCGGTGGGAAAAATATCTGTTAGAAACAAAACCTGTTCATCTGTCATTTCCTCGGGGATTACCCTTGGGCTGATATCTGCGTAGGGAACTCGCACATATTCTGCCTGTCCTCCGGCATAGCCCCCATACAAATCCGTATAACCAAAAAGTGCTCCACCCTTTTCATCGGTGAGATTCCCACTCGGGCCGTAATGCTCATAGTTGGAGTTTTCACAGTGGGGAGATGCGCCATGGTTGCAAAAAAACATTGTCCACAAGCAATAGGAAAGGGGACTACCACGCGATCACCCCTCGTGAGGTTGGTTATGGCAGAGCCTACCTCCTCGACTATTCCCATGAACTCATGCCCCATGATCATGTTGCCGGCTTGGGGAACAGCTCCGCTCAGGATATGGAGATCTGAACCGCAGATGGCGGTAGAAGTTACTTTTAAAATAACATCCCTGTCATTTTTTAATTTAGGATCTTCTACTGAATCTACTTGGATATTGCCGGGGCTGTGAAAAACTGCTGCCTTCATGTGGTTATAGTTTGATTTTAAAATTGGAATGGTCTACTACAGGTAAGTGTACAAAGCTTTTGCCACTGGCAGAATCGATTGGTAACCACTAGTAGTAGCTTGTCATTCCCTGGGAATGCGAGCTCTGCTAAACTTTTATTAAAGGAAGGAAGCGGACATAAAATATTTATTGGATGGGCCAGAAGAGGTGGCCTTACGCTTGTTTACAAGCTATATCTCTTAAAAAATCATCAGAGAAAAGAAAGAAGGATATTATGGAATAACTAGGTACTATAGAGAAAAGGCGCTGGTACCGAAAAAAATCTATTTTTACAGTTGAAACACAACAGCTTTATTTTAACAGTCAAGCGATGTGGTATAAACCACACATGCTGTAACGGGTTTGCGCCATCTATTTTTCATTAGGTTAATTGAAACCAGCCTTATGATAATGGTCTTTTCTTTGATATGTAATTTTATATGTATCAGGAATTTTTGATAAAAACCCAAACTATCCAATTTAGTTTATCCAATCATGACATCCCAACAAAATTATCCAAGATTTTTAATAAATAGCTACCCATATGTCCCTGTGACCTGGTTTCCTGTAGGAAAAAAGAAACTGGCAGAAATCAAATGTGACATGCTAAAGAAGGAAGGGGGTAAGATGATTAGAGTAGGTATTGATTACAACAGTGGTATGTCCAAAAGGAAAGCCAATTGGTACAGATGGTTGCTGCCTACGTTGACCGATGGATTCGAAATAGAGCCCTGTTTTATAAAATCACCATCCAGAGATTCCGACTTAAAAGGCACACCTTCATTATCGGAGTCAGTTGAGGCTTTTATTCACTGCTATGGGGAAATGTTTTCATCGGTGGGGCTTTGGAGATGTCAGCAGGAACGCCTTACAGATTTAAGTGCGGAAAATATTTTCGAGCAGGACTTTGTGTTTGCCATCAGCTGGTCGAAGCATTTAGGCAAATGGGTAAATCTCTGTGGAATTTGCCCCACAGATTTTAATTGGATACTTCGAATGATTTCATCTCAGGTTTTGAAAAATGTGGCAATGATTACCCTAGATCCAGTGGATGAAGACCTTTGTGGGTACAATAACTCCTTTTGTAGAATTCTTAAAAGCCTAATGGAAGCAAAAGGGCTGGATATTAAGATCCACTCTCCCTTTCGTTCAGATTCTTCTGATAATTTTGACCAGACAGGATCTAAAAGTGCATCGTTGAATACCAGCTGGAAAATTACCGGATAAGAATCCAAAATTTGGAAGCCTCATCTTCGGGATCTGATGTTACTGGTTTTCTTGTGTTATTGGTCCTCGCAGAAATTCCATCTGGAACCAGGTCTAGATTACCATTAAGAAATTATCCTTGCTTAATCCTGTACTATGATATTGATGGTTTATAGTGATGACCTTATAAAGGATTGACTTGAGTATCCCAAAATCCGATGGTTTCTTAATGTATATATTTGCGCCATGAATCAGACATTCATCAATATCTTTTTGCGCACTTGAAGTAGAATAGATTGCCACTGATAGGTTTTTTAGAATATCCGTTCTCCTCATTTCAATCAAACATTCAATCCCTCCTTTAATCGGCATATTCAGGTCAAGGAATATCAGCTCAGGTAAGCGGGTTTCTGGGTGCTTCAGGTAATCGATTAATTCCACACCGTTAACCACTGTATTCAGGGCAATATCTAAATCGAGTTGTTCTATTGCCTCGCTAAAAAACAAGCGATCATCATCGTCATCATCCGCTAAAAGGATACTGATCTGTTTCATAATTGGTTAGGAACTTAATCATTATACTTTGTCAAAAGTAGATTTCTTTGTTTTATGATTCTCATGAACGAAGTGGATGTGAGGCCGGTTATTTTCTTGAACTGACTCGATAAATGCCCTACGCTGCTATAGTTTAATTTGTAGGCGATTTCTGTCAGTGTATACTCATCACTTAAAATCATTTCCTTGGCACGCTCTATCTTTTGAAGTATTATGTAATTTTCTAATGTGTTTAAAGTGTATTCAGAGAATGTATTGGCAATGTAACCATAACTTAGATTTAATTTTTCTGCCAGTATATTAGAAGTTTTAAAGGAGTAATATTCCTCGCTATAGATTAGCTCGGTAACTGTGTCTTTTATCTTCTGTATGAACTGATCCCGCTGTGTTTCCTTTATATGAATGCCATATTCTTCCAGGTTTTTCTTAAGCTTTTGTAAATGGGAATAGGGGATTTCTTCCAAAAGTTCTAGTTGAGAAGAATTATGATATTTGTAGGTCACACCTATTTTTCCCAATTCTTTTTCTACTACTTTTCTTGCAAGTACATGAATCTGATATCCTAATACTAATTTCATCTTTTTATTCATTTGAAAATGTCACGCATCCCTTCCTTGAAGAAAACCTATTCCACCATATATGCCAAAATTTAATTATACTATTTTTATTTGTTTTAGTACTTTTTTTAGTGGTTAATTAAGGTCAAATGAACTCAACTGTAACTGGAAGCTATTCAAAAGGATAAATATACACTTTGAATATGATAAACTGCATTTAGTAAGAATTATTCAGCTTTGACCTGAAATAAGAATGCCTTTTCAAAAGCAAAAGAGGGAGAGTCTATGGCTTAATGATCTTTCCAATGCCTCAAATAGATTCAATTTTTTCTACTGAATGAAATAATGGGTATCAGTTATAGTGGAATTTTTCTCCCAGCTGCTGTGTATATTTTCCACACAAGGGGGATCACGATCTACATGAAGGTACTTCACACTGAGTATAATTTTAAACTAATAGTTAAATGTCATGACAGTATATACGAGGAGTCGGTCATCTAAGGACTTAGAACATTTTGGACAGTGGATGTCTTTTTAATGTAACAATTTCAGGAATTTTTGTTACAATTTGTTAGCGTGCAGGATAATACAATCTGTTCTGTCTTCATTATCAGGTGCTTTTGAAATTGGCAAGCTATTGGAGTTTTTAATTCATACTAAGCTTTAAATAAATTTTAATCTAACCACTTAATTATTATGGCAACTCAAACACCAACAGCTTCATCCGCTTCATCAAAAGAAATGAAGAATTCAAAGTTCCACAAATTGTTTTTGCAGGAGCTGAAGGATATTTACTGGGCGGAAAAGAATCTCGTCAAAGCTCTTCCAAAAATGGAGAAGGCAGCTACCTCCTCGAAATTATCCCAAGCTATTGCCTCACATCTGGAGGAAACAGAAAATCATGTAAGCAGACTGGAAGAGGTCTTCCAGCTATTAGACGAAAAGGCCCAAGCCAAAAAATGCGAGGCTATGGAAGGTCTTCTTGCTGAGGCGAAAAGCATTGTGGAAGATACCAAATCAGATACAATGGTGAGGGATGCAGGAATAATCATAGCCTGTCAGAAAGTGGAGCATTATGAAATAGCTTCCTATGGTTCACTGGTAGAACTTGCCAAAAAAATGGAGCATAATGAATGTGCAGAAAAACTTTCACAAACGCTGGATGAGGAAAAGAAAGCGGATAAGAAACTGACAAAATTGGCCGAATCAGAAATTAATGATAAAGCTTCTCAGGAATAGAGAATAGACCAATAGTAGATGATTAAAGCCGGAAGTGATTCCGTCTTTTTTTATTCTTTCTATTGCAAAATTAGGTTTTAATTGACCAGTACTAACCACAAAAAAACTATACTATGGACACTGAAAAAAAAGAAGGCAAAGTTGCTAAAACTATTGAATCGCAAACAGCTAAAATTCCATCTGATATATATCTATGGTCTTCACTTTCTACAATGGGGGTGTCATTATGCTTAAAGGTCTGCAAACAAAACCACTTGGCATTGTTTGTAGGACAATGGGCCGCCCCGTTCCTTTTATTGGGGATCTATAATAAGATAGTAAAAACTGAAGGCTCTGACAGGGAGAGCTAATACTTTCTTTTCCAACATCTGGTAAAAGGCAATTATGTCCTGTGTACTTAACTGGAGAGTAGCCTTTACACAGCTTAAACAACATGCTCATGAAAACTAACTTTCATGCCACCGAGCTTAGGTCTCGGTCACGAAATACGCAGCGCAGGTTGAACTTGCATCTGTCAAATCAAAGAAGCTTTCCTGAAAGTCTGGTGATTGATAATCTGGGGGAAATGGGTTTGTATTTGTGGATTTACAGATCAAGGATAGCCGGGTTTGTTCATAAGGATGAAGTATTCCCCCCCGGGGAAATTATCCCTAAACCGAATGAACCCGAAATCCTCCCCGACCCAAGCTTACCTGAAGAAGAAGAATATCTTCCGGATGAGGATGAAAATCCTTTAGAAAGTCCAAGAAGGGAAGTCAATGATCCATACCAACCTGACCGAGAGAAGGATTTCCCTCCGGATAAAGAACCAGAGTGGCCTCAACAAGAACCAAAAAAAAGGGTGGGATTTTCCACCTTTTTTTGGTTGATTTTCAAATCTTGCAGTTGAAAGAGTATCCACATATTTTTGCTGAACCTAATTCAACAAGGGATGTTTAGTGATTTTATCTTAACATATAGGGTTTTACGGTGAATGTTCAACACCTCTGCCGCCTTGGTTTTATTATACCTCACTTTTTCCAAAACTTCCATAATCCTTCTTGATTCGGCCTTTAGTGCGGTAGATCTTAAATCACCTTTTTTCACTGTAGGGATGGACTCTTCGCTTTCCGATGGTTCGTCAGCACTGAAAAGAGTATCTTTATAAGTTGTGATCCGGGGTGGAAGTGAATCTTTACCTATCAGGCTTTCAGAATCCGAGAATAAAGTTGATCTTCTGATTACATTCCGTAGCTCCCTGATATTTCCAGGCCAATAATATTCAGTTAATAAGTCACTCGCTTCTTTGCAGAATTTTGCTTTTGGTCTTCCCAGTTCCTTACCGGTCTGCTCTAAAAAGAAGTCTATAAAAAGTGGAAGATCCTCTGGACGCTCCCGCAGTGGCGGGATTTCCAGAGTATATTCACATAATCTGAAATATAGGTCTTCACGAAAGTTTGAAGTTCCGGATTTTTGCAACAGGTTTTCGTTGGTCGCCGCTATGATCCGTACATCTATAGGGATCTCTTTTGATCCTCCTACCTTTCTGATCACTTTTTCCTGTAAGGCACGTAATAGGGCTATTTGTATATCCATAGGCAGATTTGCTATCTCGTCAAGGAAGATTGTTCCTCCATTTGCCTGCTCGAAAAAACCTGTTTTCTGAAAAGCTGCGCCGGTGAATGCCCCTTTTTCATGACCAAAAAGCTCGCTTCCTGCTATTTCACGGGATAGACAGCCACAGTCCACAGCGACAAATGGCGCATCTTTACGTAGACTCTTTTGGTGAATCAAACGCGCCAAAGACTCTTTACCGGTTCCCGTCTCCCCCTGTACGATTACTGAAAAATTGGTCGGCCCAACACGCTCTACCTGCTCAATGATGGCGCGCGCTTTCTTGCTCTTGCCCGTCACCATATCAGAAGGAAGGTTAGCTGCCTGCTGAGTGTTTGAGGCTGACGTCCTGTCTTCCATTTGGGGTAGTGTGATTTTTTCAGCTTCCTGTATAGCCTCAAGGAGTTCATCAGGGTTCAAAGGCTTCTCAATAAAGTTTTTTACCCCCTTTTGTATCATAGCAATGGCATTTTTGAGGTTGACTCCTTTCCCCATTAGGATCATTTTTGCATTTGGATCCCACTTATCCACCTGGTCAAAGAATAATGTGCCTGATATATCAGGAAGTCTATATTCAGCCAGTATAAGATCATACCTACGTTTTTGAAGCATTTCCAATGCGGTTTGCCCCCTGGTAGTAGTGGTTACTTTATAGTCCTTTTTGGTTAAAAATTTGGATAATAGATCGCAATTCGAGATCTGATTATCCACTACAAGAATATGTTTCATAAATGGTAAATTAATAGTGGTGTGATTGTTCATAAAGCTATTCATTTAAGTTTCCAAGACTGTTACATGAATTACACGGATCGTTACATAATTTCTGGGTGTAAGGATTTTGAAATTTTTTTCCCTTCTCCATCAGTATTTTGTATACTTCTCAGATATCTTCCAAGAAAATCTCAAATAGTAAATAGTTGAAAAGGGTAATACTCCTTCCTGAGATCACTCATAGAAAAAGAAAGAGAATTAAAGGAAACCAGGAGCCGCACATGAGTTCCAATGCTTATTTTGTTGATAAAAATCCGGTATGCATTTCTGCCATAAATTCTATAACAATGTGGTGAAACAGCTACAATCTGATTGAAGCCAGGTAATGAACGCTATAAGAAAGTTAAACAATTCGGCATTCTTGCTGTTTAATTTATAGATGACCAACGATGTATATATGTATCCCACAAAACGTCATTGCATTATTCTTGCAGGATATTTGACAGTGCTGGGTAGAAAAACAAAATTTTCGATATACGTAGCAAATCAAATAGAACCACTTTTATCATTCTGATTCAATGTTAAAGCGATCAAAAAAGTTACACTTTGGCTCTATCCTGACCACTGTTACTATTACGATGGTTGTCGTTATGTTGGGGTTTTTGCACTACAGGGCGCAGATGCGTGAGAGAGAGCAAATATCCCGCTCCCAGATGCTTATGCAGAATTTGTCTAGCCTGCTTGCAGAATTTGAGAGGCTCGAGGCATTGATCCATGAATCGGATAAGGAACCTTATCCACAGGTAATGGTAAAATACCTTGACATAGCCGCAGCGCTTCATTTTCAGCTTGCTCAACTCGTTACTTCAAAGAGTAGTACTTTACTTTATAATTCCAACTTCGATACACTTCAGACTAAATCCAATACCTATTTGGATAAGTACCAGAAACTGCTGGCTATGAAGTACGAGCCAAGACCAGAGGAAGAATGGGCTTCGCAGTATCTGGCCCTGGCGGATGTGGGTATGTTATCTTTTATTTCCGGGTGGTCTAGACAGGAAGGAGAGAGACTTTCAGATAATCTTAATTCTTCGCAACAGATGCGGGATGCCTTACTTTTGGCTGCCATCATTTCACTTATTGCCATGGTGGTGTTCCATATTATCTACCATCGTATTGTAATGAATGAATTCAGCAGGTGCGATGATGCTATTCTACAAAATCAAGTAAACAGCGATATTTTTGAGTACATCGAAAAAATGGCGGGGATGGGCCATGCATACTACGCTTTTAATGAGAAAAAGCTGTTTTTCTCAACTAATCTGTATCGCATCTTAGGATATGCCCCTTTTGAAGATGAGCCATCCTTTCGAATGTATCTTAGAAAAATTTATTATCCTGATTTAACCCCTCTTCTAGAGAAATTAAAGTCAATGACATTAGCCAAGGGCCCAGTTGAAACCAGTGTAAGAATAATGTTGCCCCAGGGCGAAATCCGGAATGTTCGCCTGCTCGGCCACATCCGTAATGATAGGCAAGGCAGGATTGCCGTATTTGTAACCAAGGATGTCACTTCCGAAATTGCCTCTCAGGAAATGCTCAGGGAGCTCAATGCAAATCTTTCTCTCCAAAATCGCTTATTTAGACATGTGGAGTCCGTAGCCTCTATAGGTTATTACACTCATATTTTAGATTCTGGTAGCCAACTTTTTTCAGAAAATTTATTCAGACTGTTGGGATTCTCCCCCGATTCATTCACTCCCTCTAAAAAAATTCTTCTCTCGCATGTACTCGATGAAGATAAGGAAGTTGCCAGTTCGTGGGCGGATCCGGAATCGGAATTTGACGATCGGCAAAAAGTAACTATTCGGATTCGCGACCGCTACGATTCCATTAAATATTTAAGCTTGAGCAGGGAATTTTTTGAAGATGATAATGAGAGGATTCTGGTAGTCACTTTTATGGATGTCTCTGTGGAGGCTTCAATTAACCGCGATCTCGAAAACAAAAACATAGAATTGTTTAGAAGTAATGCCGAACTGGAATCATTCAACCACATAGCCAGTCATGATCTACAGGAACCAATACGAAAGATACAGACGTTGATCTCTATGCTGAAAAGCCTTCCTGATCTGCATATGCCCGAAAAAGGTGAGGATTATGTGAGAAGAATAAAACGCTCGGCTAGCCGTATGCAGCTACTAATACTTGATCTGTTGAAATTTTCAAGCGTATCGAACCAGACCAAGAAATTTGAACCAGCGAGCCTGTATACATTGGTGGAAACAGTTCTGGACGAGCTGAGCCTGAAGATCGTTGAAAAAGGGGCAGAGGTGAATGTTTCATGGCTTCCTGAAGCTTCAGTGATTCCTTCCCAGATGCAACAGCTTTTTACTAATCTGATTGAGAATGCATTGAAATTTGGTGCTCAAGATCGTAAAACCATTGTCAATATATTCACTGAGGAAGTGACAGATTATGAAAAATCCCTTTTTTCAGCAGTAGACCGGGCAAACTTATTGAAGATTACAGTTCAGGATAACGGGATCGGGTTTGACCCAAATCTCGCAGAGACCATTTTTATTATATTCAATAGACTTCATGATAAACAGAACTTCGAAGGATCAGGCATAGGCTTGGCCATTTGTAAGAAGGTGGTCGAGAATCACGGCGGAATCATATTTGCCAATAGTATTCCGGGAGAGGGATCCAGCTTCACTTTTATTATCTCTAATGAGCTGGTAGAAACAGCTTCCCGTGGATAATATTAATAGGAAATTGGAGGCTTTTTAGAGTTGTCTAAAAGAGGTTGACGTCGTTGCTTCAAGTTCTATTTTCAACTAAGCAAACTGTCCTTCCCTACGTCCCGTAGATGTGAATTATGCAAGCAATCCGTTGAATTTTGTAATATACCGGCAGGGTAAGAGGGGTAACTTTGGTCTAAGCGTTTTTCTTATCCCATTGGTAATGACATTTATATCATACATGAATTTTTACCGATTTGAAAAAGGCGACTGCCCTTTGAAAAACATAACCAACTATTATCAACTTACCTTACTACTATATGTCTGAAGAAACTGAACGAAAAGGACTGACACAGGAGCGACAACCGGGGAAGGAATATAAAATGTATCCTTTGCCGGAATTTATCAAAAAGGGCTACCGTGGATCGGGTTTACTCACGGATAAAGTAGCGATAGTCACCGGTGGGGACAGTGGAATTGGCCGGGCTATAGCTGTACTTTTCGCAGAGGAAGGCGCTGATCTGGTAATTGCTTATTTTGGTGAAGATCAGGATGCCGAGCTTACCAAGAAGGAAATTGTAAAGCGGGGTAGAAGAGCTGTACTGATTAATGGGGACGTGTCGGTGAGTAGCCACTGCAAATCCATAGTAAAGAAAACCATTGAAGAATTTGGTAAAATAGATATACTGATCAACAATGCAGCAATGCAATTTCCGCAGGAAAGTTTAACGGATATTTCGGACGAGCAATTGCATAAAACATTCGAAACAAACATTTATCCTTACTTCTACCTTTCTCGCGAGGTATTGCCATATATGGACAAAGGGTGTACGATTATCAATACATCATCGGTAACAGCCTATCAGGGTAATGGTCGGTTAATTGATTATTCCGCTACGAAAGGAGCAATTGTCAGTTTTACCAGATCCTTGTCTGCTAACCTGGCCCACAAAGGTATCCGTGTGAATGGGGTAGCACCTGGGCCTATATGGACACCCTTGATCCCGGCGACATTCGGAAAGGAAGATGTAGCCAGGTTTGGCCAAAATGTACCGCTCAATCGGGCAGGGGAACCATCCGAAGTTGCACCAAGCTTTCTCTTTTTAGCCTCAGATCAGTCAAGTTATATTACCGGACAATTTATCCACCCAAATGGGGGAGACATTATAAATACCTAATTGAGCAGATCATGGCAAAGAACAAAGAATCTGATTTTGAAAAGAAAATAGACAAAGACAATATAAGCGTTACACCGTTCGGTACTGACAAGAGAAAAAAGAATGTACCTGACGAAGACCCGCGGGAAGAATACGTGCAACCCAAGCCTAACCGTTCCGATAAAAAGAAGTGAATCCGGTATAAAAAAGAATAGTTGCCAATATGAATTTAATCGAAGAAGATACCCAAAATGCCCTTAATATTATCCGTGATTACTGTCTGAAGCATAATTATAGGATTTCTGTCGCAGAGAGCGTTACTGCGGGAATGTTGCAGTTGATGCTAAGTACCTGTCAAAATGCAGGTATGTTCTTTAGCGGTGGAATAACAGCTTACAGTTGCTTTCAGAAAATGAAACAGCTTTCTATCATTGATGAAAATTGTGTTGCCCTGGATGGCGTTTCCAAAAAGCTTGCTGAAAAAATGGCTCTTCAGATTTGTAGGAGATTCAATTCTGATTTGAGCTTAAGTTTGACAGGATATGCATCCAAGCTTCCTGAAAAGGGGATTATTGATTTGTATGCTTATGCATCTTTTTGTTTAAAAGGAGAAATAGTCTTTACCGAAAAATTCACAACAAATACCTCCAATCAACTGGAAGCACAGCATGAATATGCATCTTCGTTGATTAAGCTTTGTGGGTTTAGTCTTGAGAAAAAAACTGCAATGACGTAATTCTTTTAGTTATATAATGCTTCTATAGCCAGTATATCTATTTTTTCGGTAGATGTTCCAAATCCATAGTATGATTATTACTGATTCTATCACTGCGTCCAATAAATATACTGCAGAGATAGTATTGGATAAATAGAATACAATGTCTATAGTAGCTAGTGCTGTAGATGAGCTAATTGCCAATGTAATAACAGAAGGATTTCTTCTTTTATTAAAAGATGTGATCAGTAAAACCATTCCTATAACAGAGATTAAAATTCCGACAACCTTTACAAGCCATAAATCATTTTTAGGGCCGGTAATTTGCAAAAAAGTAGACATAGAAATGAGCGGCCAGATCCCTGTCGAGAGAAAGTACATGCTCTGGCATCGGAGAATTAACTTATAACCTGCTGGCTTTATCATAATTTATTCTTCCAGTTAATATTTTTTGTCAAGTTGACTTTCAGGATTCGGATTTTATTTTGTAAATAACTGAATGTCAATTATCTGAATTAAATTTAGAGAACTTTCTGCTTACCCATTTCCAGTATGCCAAATAAAGCCATAGAAGCATAAAAACTAGCTCTGCCAATAGATCAAAATTTTGAAAAAGTGTGGATTGGCTTTCAAGAGCACCATTTATTTGGTTGAGTAAGATTGAACCAGAACTGACTAAGCCTAAAACGCAAAGTGACAATGGCACCTTCTTATATTTTTTACCAGCATAGAGGGCACATCCTATTCCAATTATCAGGCTTCCCACTAAAGCAGAATTAAATTCAAGAATTAGAGATTCGGCAATCCGGTTTGCCTTAATGGAAAATAGCATAATTATAAACCCCAATAACACATAATAGGATCCTTGTGCAATGGTTAATTTAAAATATATTCTTTTTTCTTGTCTATTCATGTTCTTGTTTGTAAGCTTTTATTGTGCCGATTTTACGTTATTATTAGTTTTGTACCTGTAGTAGTCAACGCGGGTAGCTCCTAATTATATGTCAATCTATTGTTATTACAAAATGGTGACATACTGTGCACTGTTGGTTACCTAAATGTTTATTGAGGGTTTGCTCCCAGCCAACCAGCTGGTGTTTCATCGCTGGAACGTTGTTTGTACTTCTACTTCTAAAAATTTTAGAAGTAGAAAAAATATATTGATAACAGGCGGTGCAGGATTTATAGGATCCCATCTTTGCGATGAGCAGATAAAGCACGGATATAAAATCCGTGTGCAGAACAATCTCACTAGCCAGGTGCACGGGGGAGAAAGGCTGAGGCCGGATTATCTAGCCGTCGAGATTTGATAGTTGGGGATGTCTGAAATGGGGATCTGATGACAAGTCTGGTGCGTGAGGCTGATGCTGTATTTCAATTTGCATCTCTGATGGGAGTAGGCCAATCTATGTGCCAGCTGGAAGAATTCACAGATTTGAATGTGAGAGGAACTGCAAGCCTAGTAAAGAACCCAGGCTAGATCCGCACTGTACTGTAAAGCGGGGTCTGCTTCTACAGGAAAATGCGTTTCCGGACTGTATGCATTATAAATAGCAATTGATTGACTATGTTATGGATATAGAACATGTCCTCTGCCTCTGAAGTGCTGCGAATGGAGCCCCATAGGATAGGCATACTTGAGAAATCCAAGCTTATTCTTATAAGTATTAGTTGTTTAACTAGTAGTTAATCAGCAGTTTGAGTATTCAGGAACGAAGCAGGATAAGCCAGGCTAAAAGTTTAGCACCTTTAAACTACGCGGTTTATTTTCCATGTTTTTTCTTTTTGGCGAAGTAGCCTATTCCGATCGCAGTAATTGCAATTATTAAGATGACAAAAATGATTAGTTCTATTCCCATAATATGTAGCGTTTAATTTACATGATTGTTGGCAATGCGCAGACCAAAATAGATTTTGCATAATTTTGTCAAATAGGGAGAATATGATTCCAGGAACTGGCTGTACCTGATCTAAAATGTGGGTTGTTAAGGTGACATAATGTAACATTCGGGCGACTTAATAATTAAAGAATTGATTTATTGATGCCGATTTTAAAAAGATAGGGAAGTTTTCTGTGCTGGCTTAAAATTCGTACTATTTGAATTGCTAAAATAAATTAATTACATAATAATTTGATACAAATATGTCAATCGTCAAAGTTATAGAACTCATAGCCACTTCAGATAAAAGTATAGATGATGCATTAAGAAATGCCGTTGCTGAAGCCTCAAAAACCATTAAGAATATTGATTCTGACAATATAAGCAATATAAAGGCGCATGTAAATAATGGAGAAATTTCATATGGGATAAATTGTAAGGTTTCTTTTAGAGTGGATGATAGAGCATCCACAAACTAATGTAGTAAGTGCTTTGTAATTAAACTGCCAATCAGAACTGAGAAGGCTTAGGTGGGAA
The DNA here is from genome assembly GCF_001442615.1 of Algoriphagus resistens. Classification (GTDB taxonomy): domain Bacteria; phylum Bacteroidota; class Bacteroidia; order Cytophagales; family Cyclobacteriaceae; genus Algoriphagus; species Algoriphagus resistens. The sequence goes on from NZ_LMXN01000005.1 coordinate 221,099, forward strand.
TTCTTGATATGCCTACAGTACTATAATTGAATAATTCAATTATAGTACTTGTCCGCTGATTAAAATCCTTACTCTAGGTCTTCTATTTTTTACTTTTTCCGGGACGATCGTTGAAAAAATGAACATAAACCTCAGTGGATTATAGGGGTTTGAAAGAATGCTTTATTAGCGCGTTTTCTTCTTTCTCAGGTTGTCTTTCTCATGATCAAGCGTTTCCATAGCGAGTTTACGAAGGTCTTTATTTCCCCGTATTGCGGATTTAAGTATGGAACTGCATTCTTGGAGGTATTTTGGTGCGAAGGAAATATCATATTGGACTATCTCTCTGCAGTTATCCAGAATATCGGCATATTTTATCGATTGGGCATCGGGACTGGTTTTTTTGATCCGTTCCAGTTCTTTTTGCTTTCTTGTATCACGGTTCCATTGCGGATATGCTGCCTTGGTATATACATCGGTCATTTCAATTACCAGTTTCACCGTGCGGGTTGCTTCCTCAGCTAACATTATGGTAGATAGATAATCCTTCATTTCCTTCGGAGTCACGTCGGTATCCTCTAACACATCGTGAAGAAGGGCTGCAGCTACTACCGGTAATTTGTTGCTATATTCTTCACAGATCTTTAGTACCCTTTCCGGATGGACAATGTACCGCTCTTTTGTGTATTTACGGATCTGATCTCCGTGTGCTTCATCAGCATAATCTCGGACCAGCTTCAATATTTCATCTTTTTGCATGATTATAAGCGTCATTTAACAGCAATTTTACTTCTTGATCAGTCAATTGCTGGAATTCTTCATAATGCCGGCCAACGCTTAAAAATGGATCTGGGGCGTATAAATATACGACTTCGTCGGCCTCTTTCTGTAACTTTTGTAAAGCATCCAATGATATTATCGGAGCCGCCACTACGAGATGGGCAGGCTGCTCAGCCCTGACAAACCGTACGGCAGCCAGCATTGAATTTCCAGTGGCAATACCATCATCTAAAATAACTGCGGTTTTATTCTGGATAGTTTGTGGGCGGTGATCTCCTATGAAATACCCATATTTTTCAAGAAGCTTTTTTCTGATTGTTTCGATCTGGCCCTTCAGGTATTTTTCTGAAACCCCCTCCCGGATTTGAATGAATTCTGTATCAGGAGAAACGGAACCAATTGCATATTCAGGATACATTGGATGGCCTATTTTTTTTACCATGACAATATCTATTGGTTTTGCTATGGTTTTGGCGATGACATGTGCGATGGGAACACCTCCTCTGGGAATTGCAAGAAGTATTACATCATTTGTCAGATATTCCGCCATCATAATGAGTAATCTTTCCGCTGCTTCAGCTCTGTTTTGGAGTAAGGCCATAAACGTGTCTGTTTAGATTCCAAATGGATAGGTCTCTGGGGTTCGATCTATCTCGGTTTTTACATAAATCGGATGTAAGGCACTGCTTTTATCAATATAGACAAATGCTTCATATCGTTCAGGGATAATGCTGGGCACATAGTTTCCTTTCTCATCGTTGTGGTCATAGACCACTCCGATGGCCCTGTGACCGATAGGTGAGTTGAAAAAATGAAGGTCCTTTGTAAGTAGAATTTTGTTCCATGATCCTGATAGATGCAGCAATTCTTCCCAGCTTTGCTTCCAAGCAGAAGGAACAGTTGTTCTTTTCATAGGAGCTTCCCAGTAACTTCCAGCTATGAGATCACCTTCAAAAGAGCCAAAACCGATCCGGTATATCTTCATCCGCATATTCCTCTTGTATTATTTGATCAATATTCAGAAGCCCCTTACTTCGCATAGAAGTAGCCCGGGCATCTCCGATATGGTTATTATGTGCCCAGATTACAATTTTGGATTGAGGACCGTAATATTCCATTAACCGTTTTACAGTATCAGCCATGTACCAGTCTTGTATGTTCCAGGTAGATTCACCTTTTCTATTTTATTACCGATCATACCAGTGTTTAGTCGCCTTAAAATTTATTTTGGAGAATGTGATGGGGTGCAGCTGGCGCCTGCTCCGGATCTATACTGACTTCTATCACAGCTGTGCTTTTTGTTCTAAAGGCTTTATCCAAAATGCCATGTAACTGGTTTTTTCTGTTACAGCTATAACCTTCTGATCCACAGGCTTCTGCCACTTTTACAAAATCTATAGGGGTTAAATCCCCGCCATATACTGCTGTGCCTGCTGCTTTTTGCTCATACACATCCTGGGATAGCTGGTTATTCTTAAATATCACAACTTTGATAGGCAGTCTATAACGAACGGCGGTCACCAGTTCCGCCATAAGCATCGAAAATCCTCCATCTCCTACCATGGCGACACATTGCCTTTCAGGGAAAGCCAATTGTGCTGCAATGGCAAAGGGGAGCCCCGGAGCCATGGATGCAAGGTTTCCTGACACGGCCATTTGTTGGTCTTTCTTTATTTCCCAATGTCTGGCGGTGAAGATTGTATGAGCTCCTGTGTCAATGGAGACGGTGGCATCATCTTTTAATAACCTCCCTACTTCTGCTACCAAGTATTGTGGCCTGACCAACTCGCTCTCGCCTTCTTCTACCTTCTTGAGGGTTTTCCTCCAATCACCCATGGCTTTTTGGTACTTTCTCAAAAAGCTTTGATCTTGCTTTTTGTTTACTTTTGGGAGTAGTGCCCGAACAGTTGCGCGGACATCACCGGTGAGCCCTACAGTAACGGGATATCTTAACCCTATCCTTTTGGGATTATGATCGATTTGTACTGCTTTGGCATCCTTGGGATAATAATCCAGATAAGGCATATTACTGCCAAGGATGACCAAAACATCACATTCCTGCATCCAATCGCTAGACGGTATTGTTCCCAGATGTCCTGTACCTCCTGTACTGTAAGGTGAGTCATCAGGAATCACAGCTTTTCCCAATAATGCTTTCGCGACAGGGGCACCGAGCAACTCTGCAAGGCTTTGTACTTCATTTCGTGCTGCAAGTGCTCCGAAACCGGCCAGGATACCGATTTTTTTTCCAGAATTAATTATTTCCGCGGCCGACTCCAGGGCTTCATCAGCAGGAACTTCTACTCTGGGCTGGTAACTCTGTGAGCCTTTGAGTTTTTCGTTCCCCTCTTTGGAAGGCTTATCATCTTTGATTTCAACTTCCTGAGTGTCTTTGGAAAAATTCAAATGTGAGACCCCTGATTCATTCAATGCTGCTCTTATTGCTAGATCTACAATACTTTCAGCTTGTTTGGGACCGGTGATAACCTGGTTATAAGTTGTAACTTCCTGCATCAGAGAACTTACATTGACTTCCTGAATGTAATCTGTGCCTTCCAGATCCTGCACAGGTGCTCCGGTAATGGCAAGTACAGGAACGTGATCTTTGTAGGCATCATATAGTCCGTTCAGCAGATGGATGGCTCCCGGGCCGGAAGTAGCCAGACATACGCCTAATTTCCCGGTATATTTTGCATATCCACTTGCCATAAAGGCTGCGGACTCCTCGTGACGAACAGTAATAAACTTTATATCATCTTGCCGTTTACGCAAAGCTTCCACAATTGGATTGATGCGATCGCCGATGATTCCAAAAATAAATTTTACTTCCCAGTCAATAAGTTTCTGAACCAACACGTCTGCTGTGTTCATTTTTGATTCTCTTGTCTCATCTTTTCCTTTCATGCTTAAGTAGGTTTAGTTTCAGCAAGTCTAACTTCTGTCTCTTTAGTACAGGTAGAAAATTCAAGATCTGTTCCCACTGCGGATAGCTAAAGAGTTTATTAGAAATAGGTTGTTGAATATGGCAGTGCATGGACAGTTATAGAACTTGATATTGTTTTTGGTATGAGAAGTATTCTGCGTGTGGTTCTTCCATTGAGATAGGACTGTGCATAATAGGTAACAGATCGTGGACTTTTACTCGCATAAGCAGCTGTTGGAAGAGATTTTCCTGAAAGGATTATTCCAGACTTCCGCCTTTAGAGGGATCAGGTTTAGAAGGGATCTTAGTTAGTAGCGCTATTGCACATATGAGCATACCTGCCACCAGATGGGGGATTGCCGAGATTTCTGAGAAGTGGGTGATCCAAGGACTGATAGCAAGGAAGATCCCAAGGATTACATCAAACACGATATGTACTCTTAAGGATATTATTCCAAAATGCTCTTCTTTAAACCGGGTAAATATGCTGTAAGTCAATGTAGTCAGGCCGATTATCACAGGAATCCACATTTCAGGACCATTCATTGTGAATCCGAATACCCATGGTATTCCTATTAAAATTGCCGCAACAACATAGTCTAAATAGGAGTGGGTTTTTGGGCTGATTATGTTCATAAATAGCGATCATTTTTACTAATTGGCTTCTAATCTTTTACAAAATTTGATCCTTTCTTAGCTACTCCCTGAACAATTAATATGCTTATGATCGCTTATTGGCTTATACTTTGGTTGCATTGCAGGTGTATTTCCGGCACACTAGTACGTCGGTTAGGTTTGAATTTATTTTCCTTAGAATATTCAACGCTTTTATTATGAAAGATAAAACTGATTTTAGCGGATTAAATGCACTTATTATTAACTGTACTTTAAAAAAATCCCCGCTTCCCAGCCATACATCTAAATTGGTTGATGTATCAAAGGGGATAATGGAGAGAGAGAATGTAAAGGCTGACTACATAAGATTTATTGACCATGATGTTCCCCCTGGTGAGTCGCCTGACATGACTCAACAGGGGTGGGAAACCGATGAATGGCCTGCTCTTTTTGAACGGGTAGTCCAAGCTGATATTCTTATAGTAGCAGCTCCAATATGGCTCGGCCAGCAATCTTCTGTGGCTAAAAAGCTGATCGAGAGATTAGATGGAATGAGCAGTATGACCAATGCTAAAGGTCAGTACATATACTACGGAAAGGTAGGCGGCTGTTTGATTACAGGGAATGAGGATGGGCTTAAGCACAGTGCTATGGGGATTTTATTTTCATTGCAACATTTAGGTTTTACTATACCTCCACAGGCCGACTGTGGGTGGATAGGTGAAGTGGGCCCAGGACCTAGTTACGGCGATACAGAGTGGCAGGGGAAACCCATAGATCCTCCTAAAGGTTTTGACTCTGACTTTACCAACCGAAACGTGACCTTTATGACCTATAATCTTATGCATCTGGCGTCAGCACTTAAGCGCCAGGGAGGATATCCAGCCTATGGTAACTCTGCTGAAGAATGGGAAAAAGGTAAAAGATGGGAATTCAAAAAGCCTGGAACAGGTAGCAGTTAAGGTTGGTATTCCTTTTTCTGAGAAGAAAAAGGAATAATCACCAGACGGTAAATGGCTTACGTAAACAAGTAGGTGGTTTTATAACGCGATGTGTGGCAACTAAAACCCACTTGAAGAAGAGTGTGGTTATTCCCGATATCTCTTTGATATGTAAGCCACATATGAAATTGGTAGGTGATTTGAACTTTGATTAAGCATTGTAGAATATAGCGTTCAGAAGAGCATATGGAAAACATACTTATTACCGGCGGTGCGGGATTTATGGGATGCTACCTTTGCGATGAATTACTCTCCCGGGGGTACAAAGTCACTGTATTAGATAATCTTTCTCCCCATGTCCATGGGCTAGATTCCGAACGACCGGAACGAGTATCTAAGGACGTAGAGCTAGTGGTAGGGGATATCCGGGATGTTTTTACCGTAGAACCACTTGTGAAGAAGGCAGATGCAGTCTTTCATTTGGCAGCCATCGGAAGCAATGGTAAATCCATGGACCAGATACAAGAACTTAACGATGTGAATAATATTGGCACATCGGTACTGATAGAGTCAATCATAAGAAATCCGGTCCGGAAACTGATATTTGCCTCCAGTTTGAGCATTTATGGAGAAGGTACTTACACTGATTCAAGCGGGGGTATTTATCAAAATTTAAATCGCTCTCCTGCTGACTTAATGGCTAAAAAATGGGATTTTCATAGTCCGTCAGGGGAATTGCTCATACCACTTGCATGCAAGGAAGATCATATTGCCAGCCTGGATTCCGTATACGCCCTTACTAAGTACGATCAGGAAAAACTATGTATGTTGGTAAGTGAGGCCTATAATATCCCTGTGGTTTCTCTTAGATTTTTTAATGTATATGGCCCTGGCCAGTCCTTTGAAAGCCGGTATTCTGATGTGATGTCAGGGTTTGTCTCCAGGTTTATAAATAAACAATCCCCTCTTGTACTGGAAGATGGTAATCAGCTTAGGGATTTCATCTACATTTCTGATGCAGTGAAAGCCTGTCGGTTGGCATTGGAACTCCCCACGGCAGACGGAGAAATTATTAATGTAGGAAGTGGGGAACCCAGAACCATCCTTTCACTCGCGCAATATTTTACGGATGCATTGGACTCTGGGCAGACTGTTCCCCTTGTAACTGAGCAATATAGGTTTAAAGAAGCAAGACATTGCTTTGCAGATATTTCCAAAGCTGAAAAACTATTAGGGTTTCAGCCAGAGATAGAAATAGAACAAGGTATAGGAAAGGCCATAGCCTGGCTTGAGGACCCCGCTCTTATCAACGAAATAAAAAGACAGTTGGATTGACGGTATATCCTATGTGAAGGATCGTACACATGGTAAACGTATTGGTCCAAGTAGATTGGAGCTCATCAAATCTAAGCGGCATTTCGAATCTGTAAATTATTGAAAATAACCCGGTTTTAGAGGAACAAAAATTCTTTGTATTCACTTTTTTAAAGAGGAACGTTCATTCATTGTCTTTGGAACCACCGATTCAAGGCAATTATTTCATTGCCTTACGTCGTTTCTGGCTACCTGCCTTCCAGTTCGGGCAATCACTTGATCCTTACCGTTTTTTGCTTTTCGTTTTGTAAAAATCACACCACTAATCTACCTACAACTATTATGGAAGAATTACTAAATAATGAATATTTCGGAAATACAGGGCAGGAATACCTGATAATGCTCGGGGGAATCGCCTTAGGGCTATTGCTGGTTAGGGTTTTCAAGCGAGTGATATTGAAGCGTATCAGTCATGCTGTTTCAAAATCCAAAACCACAATCGATGATTTTATAGTTGAGAATATCGGACTTTACGTGGTTCCGATGGTCTATTTTACAATTATTTATGCAGGGCTGAAGACACTCTCCTGGCCTGAAAGAATGACCACCATTATGGAAGTAGTGTTTGTGGTTATCCTTACTTATTACGCTATCCGACTTGTTTCCAGTATAATACTCATGTTGCTGCAGTCATATATCAGAAGCCAGGAGGGAGGTGAAGAAAAAGTGAAGCAGATGGGCGGGATTATTTTGATTATCAATGGGATTATTTGGATGATTGGATTGATATTTATGCTAAGCAATCTCGGTTATGATGTTTCCGCGATCATTGCCGGAATGGGGATAGGAGGTATTGCCATAGCGCTTGCAGCACAGAATATAATAGGCGATTTATTTAATTATTTTGTGATCTTTTTTGACCGTCCCTTTGAGGTAGGAGATTTCCTTGTGGTTGAAGATAAAAATGGAATTGTAGATAAAATCGGTATCAAAACCACAAGAATCAAGACGCTCTCAGGCGAGCAGCTGGTCTTTGCCAACAGCGACTTGACCAGTTCCCGCATTCATAATTACAAAAAGATGCAGCGCCGTAGGATTGTATTCACAGTGGGAGTGACGTATGAAACGCCTGTAGAGCAGGTGAAAATGATTCCAGGGCTTCTGAAAGAAATAGTAGAATCAGAGGAGCGGGTGGACTTTGACAGGGCCCATTTTAAATCCTTTGGGGATTCTAGTTTAGATTATGAGGTTGTCTATATTATCAACAGCGCCGACTTCAACACCTATATGGATATACAGCAGGACTTCAACTTTCAGATCTATCAAAAATTTAGTGAATTAGGTATATCCATAGCCTTCCCTACACGAACGTTGTACCTGCGCAATGAAAATGGAATGAAACTCAAGCTGGATATGGAGAAAACCGTGGAGAGCAGCTTAGATCAAAAATAGAAAAATATTACGTCAGGAGACTCAGGTAGGTATTTGACTCTTAATATCAACTTGTTGAGAGAATTCAACGGGTTGAGAATATATCTCTCATACCTATTTGGGCACCTATAGAAGAGCGGTTTTGAAGGTTAATTTAAATTGTCAGTTAGGAAGCTCAAATTCCAGCCCTAACATCCAGTGAAACTGGTTTTGTATCTTGAAACCTCGGTTTTGATGCCTTCAACCATCGTTTGGTACATGGATATGGGGAGGTATGGCTGGTTTTTTGGTTTAACAAAACGAATGAACCCGATAACTATGAATAGCTTAACCCCTTTAAAAAGTAATTGTTCTAAGGCACTTGAGCAGTGCATCAAGGATAGCCATCAGCTGGTAGAATCCCATAAAGAAATTTCTGGAATGGAGAAATGTGTGGAACTAGCACAACGCTGCATCAGAGCATGTGCTGAATGTCTAGATGCATGCGAATCGGCGAGATTGGATCGAGGAAGAATGATGTTGACCTGCGCTGAAGTATGCAAAATATTTGCGGCTGAATGTGAAAAGCATGGCTCTGATGAATGTAAAAATTGTGTTGAATCGTGTAGAAATTGTTTGGAAGAATTCGAGCATGTTCTAGCTTAACCATTAACAACAAGCTTCGGACTATGGCGTCCTTTGGGGCGATAGTTTAAATTTTATTGAGATTATACTGTCATCTAGTGATTGCTATCGGGCTATCTGCCCTGTTTGGGAGATTATCAGTGCATCTACTTTGCTGCGATTCTGATTTTCTATCATTAAGCTTTATCTAACTGCCAAATTTTTTTAAAATGAGGAGGAGCTAAAATTGCTATTGGTTGGCAGCGGGGATTTGAAGTAGCTTTTTTACTCAGGTAGTTTTAAGATATAGGTATATAAATAATATAGGTATATAAATAATATAGGTATATAATAAAACATGGATAACATACTATTTGAAAGTTGGGATAGTACAATCCGTACGATTGTATTGACTGTGTTAGGTTACATGGTGATGGTTGTTTTACTCCGGATATCCGGGAAAAGGACACTTTCGAAAATGAATGCATTTGATTTTGTCGTTACCATAGCTTTGGGATCGTGCCTGGCTTCCATTTCACTGAATAAGAATATTACTTTGGTGGATGGTATTGTGGCGTTTTCGCTGTTTATTTTTTTGCAGTTTGCCTTTACCTATCTTTCAGTCCATATAAAAGGTTTTAGGTCACTTATCACTGATAAGCCTGTGATAGTATTTTACAAAGGTGCTTTCCTGGAAGCAGAAATGAAAAAACAGCGCTTGACCAAAGAGGAGGTTTTTAATGTCTGCCGTCTCCAAGGCTATTCCTCATTGGATCATGTCTACCTTATTGTTTTGGAAAGCACTGGGGATCTATCGATTATTAAGGACCATACAAAAGGAAAACTAGATGCTGTAGCTTTCTTATCTCCACATGATGCTAGCTGACCAGTATGGGTATTGCAATGCTGGGAATTACTCCTAAAAATATACAGATGGAAGATCTGTGTACTGATTGATTTATTGATGCAAGTGTAAGTAGGAAATACAGCATGGGGGACTAATAATACTATTTGTTTAGTGAGCCGGTTTTTTTTCCGGAGGCGGTTTCTTCCAAATAAATGAGTAACTGTTCTATTTTTCCGGATAGGGACCTGGAATATATCTTTGTCCATTTGCCTGATTGTAACTCTAGATTTACTGAGTATAATTTACCCCACCAAAGCATATTTATCCGTTGTATATTCCAACTTTTGAGATCCGATTCAAGATTTATCACTTCTTTTTTTAAGGGATGCCGTATCGTTAACTTATCTGCTTTGATATGGATGTTATTGCTGCTTTTAGAGTTTGACAGCAGCACCATAACAAGAATAAAAATGATAAGAACTGAAAGAAAAAGTAGGATAAGATAATTCATAGTAAGCGTGATTTAGCGGACGGATTTAATTTAAAATCCAAAAACAATGCCACCTGTAGACTGGTTATTAGAACTTGGGAGCTAGTTCAATTTGTTCCTACTAGCAGTTGATAGGTTTCATCTTTTCCTTCTCAATTTGCCTGTCTCCCCATTCCCGTAAGTGATTGATGAAAGGGATAAGCTCCTCAGCGGAAGCGGTCAGTGAATATTCTACCTTGGGCGGTACTTCATGGTATACTTTGCGTACTACCAGGCTGTCCTCTTCCAGTTCACGCAGTGTTTGCGTGAGCATTTTGGGTGTAATATCCGTCAGTGTTTTACGGAGCTCCCCGTACCTCATTATTTTATGGCTGTGTAGGTACCAAATTATCCTCCCTTTATATTTTCCGCCAATCCGTCTAAAGGCGTAATCCACTGAGCATACAGGCTCTGTAGCAAATTTTTTCATATTTATTCAAGATTTTATTGGTGATAATCAGGATAGTATCATTTTGGTCTGTAAGGTACAAAAAAGTATATACTTGATATATGGATACCATGAAGATACTTTTGAACCTGAATCATGAATAAAATCTACCTTATGAAATCGAGCATGACGAAAACGTCACACACCGAGATGATTATAAAGTATGCGAGATTACATATGGCCTTTAAAAGACAAATTATAAACAGATGAAATCAATTCGCTTAAACGGGGGGTATGGCCTTGAAAATATCCACGTAGAAAACATAGAGGTGCCAACCCTCTCGGCGGGCCAGGTACTGGTCAAAGTGCAGGCAGTTTCCCTTAACCGGCTGGATCTAATGATCGCACAAGGTGCGTTCCGTACCTCTCTCCCCCATACCTTGGGCTCAGATGCGACCGGTGAAGTCGTAGCGATAGGTAGCGGGGTTACCCATTTGACTGTCGGTGACCGCGTTGTCACGCATTTTATTCAGGATTGGCAAGCAGGCCAACTGCAGGACAGCTATTTAAAAAACCGACTGGGGACAGACGTACAGGGAGTGTTTTCAGAATACGTTGCACTAGCTGAACGTGCATTGGTAAAAGTGCCTTCAAATCTTACCTCGGCGCAGGTGGCTACACTCCCAATAGCCGGTGTATCTGCATGGGAAGCGTTGATCAATATAGGTAAGTTGCAATCCGGACAGACAGTATTGCTTCAGGGTACCGGAGGGGGTTCCATTCTTGCTTTGCAGTTTGCCAAAGCAATTGGGGCCAAAGTTATTATTACCTCAGGTAAAGATGAAAAACTAGAAAAAGCCAAAGCGCTGGGAGCTGACCAGACAATCAATTACCTAGCCTACCCAAAATGGCAAGAAAAAGTTTTGCAATTGACAGAGGGGAAGGGGGTTGACTTAGCGCTGGAGATGTCATGGGCAAGCCTTGAAAAAACGGTAGAAGCAATGAGGTTGGGGGGTAAGATAATTGTGGTAGGCCTACTGGGTGGTGCCGACACCACACTTTCGGTATTTGGCATAATGCAAAAAGCGCTTTCTATCCATGGCATGCAGGTAGGGTCAAAAGCATCTTTTCAATCAATGAACCACGCGATTGCCTTACATGCTATTTCCCCCGTGGTGGACAGGGTGTTTAGGCTTGATCAGGTCTCAGAAGCATTCAACTACTTAGATAAGGGAGAACATTTTGGAAAGGTGGTGATTACTTTTTAATCCCGAAATCGGCAGCTATCTATACTATCACGGCAGACATCTGACACCTGCCGTGATAAATGTTTTATTTCAGGTAATTTGAGCAAGGGCAAAACAGGGAAGTGTCGCTGTAAACCACCCAGAAAATATGAATTCCTGCTGAGGGTGCCTGTGCTCAGATTTTAAGATTTCTAGTTGCCGGATCACTTGTATGTTGTGAATTTTGAAACTACCACTATCTGAAAGCCGCCCGATTGGATGAATTTCCTTCAGTCTTTTAGACTCTCCCTTTGCATAACTGCAGGATACAACTAAAAAAAATTAACGCCAGCTTCCAGACTAGCTGTGAATGCCTCAGCAATATCTTGTTCGGTATTTTTTTTAACGTAGCCAACGCTTTCTTTTGCCAAGGCCAGTGTTCCTATACCCATGGCAGGGAACCAGCGCAGATATACTTTCCTTACGGCTTTCATACATCCAAAAAAAATCACAAAAATTTGCGCAGTTGATTGACTGCATTATATTTGCAGTCAATCAACTGCATAAAATGGAAGCACGTAGAGATATATTTCAGGCAATAGCAGATCCGACACGTAGGGCAATAATTGGTTTGCTGGCGCTTCAGGCAATGACACCAGGGACAATTGCAGAGAATTTTGATTCTTCAAGACAAACAATTTCAAAGCATATTCAGATTTTGACAGAATGCCAGCTTGTAAGACAAGAGCAAAAAGGACGTGAAATTTACTATCACTTCAATCCGCAAAAAATGAGAGAAGTGTCAGACTGGGTAGACCAATACCGGAAATTCTGGGACAACAAATTTGACTCATTGGAAAACTATCTGGCAAGCATCCAAGAAAAGAAAATCTAGAACGATGAGCAGCTACAATACATTCAGACAAGAAGGTAACACCCTTATTCATACCAGGATTTTTGATGCCCCTAGAGAATTGGTTTGGGAGGTGTGGACAACCCCTGAACATATAAGAGAGTGGTGGGGGCCAGACGGTTTTTCGCTGACTACTAAATCAATGACTGTAGAATCCGGTAAGACATGGGATTTTATAATGCACGGTATGGGACGGGATTGGGATAACAGAATAGAGTATGTAGAGGTTAAAAAACCTTCGCTGTTGACCTATAGACATTCTGGTGCAGAAAGCGAAGAGTATAATTTCACAGTCTCAGTTTTTTTTGAAGAAGTCGAAGGAAAAACATTAGTGACAATGAAGTCAGTATTTAAATCAAAAGCAATTATAGACGAATTAAACAGGAAGGTAAATGCCATTGAAGGTGGTAAGCAGACTTTAAACCGACTTGAAAAATATCTTAAAAATAGTAGTTGGCAGTAAACATTAGACACTATACAAAATAGAAAAGCATGAGAAAAATAATTTCATTTATGCACGTTTCCCTTGACGGGTTTGTAGCTGGGCCGAGCGGAGAAATGGACTGGATTAAAGTTGACCAGGAAATTTTTGATTATGTAGCTCAGCGTATCAACAAAGGTGACACCGCGTTATATGGACGGAGGACTTATCAGATGATGGAAAGTTACTGGCCTACTGCTGGAGACAAGCCGACAGCAACCAAACACGACATTGAGCATTCTAAGTGGTATAACAACGTCCACAAAATTGTTTTATCTAAGACAATTGATCCTGATAGCTATCGGGAAACCAACACCACAATTATCAGTGACAATCTTCCCGACAGCCTTAATGAAATAAAGCAGCAGACGGGCGAGGACATCCTGCTTTTTGGCAGTCCGACGGCAACACACTCACTGATTCGGCAAAACTTAATCGACGGCTACTGGTTATTTGTAAATCCTGTTATTCTTGGACAAGGCATTCCGTTGTTTGTAGACATTAAAGACAAAATTAAACTTAAGCTTTTGCCTGCTACGCAACAATTTACCGCTGGGGTAACTGCATTGAATTATGTAGTGGACAGAAAATAACTCAAGAGTTTCAGCCCGGCTTCAACTTTGCTGCAACCTGCTAGGGACGTACCGGGCGATTGGCCGTTAATCTTACACTCATTGCCAGGGACGGCTGAAAAAAACGGACAAAAGTTAACTATTAAATAAAATGACAAAAATCATCGCAAGTCCCAACTGCGGGAACTCACCCAAAATGGCTTTTCTAAAAGAATTCAACATTGCATTTGCCAAGGGAGACGTGAAATTCCTTGTCGATAGTGTGACCGAAGATATTGTCTGGAATATTGTAGGTGATAGGAAAATTACGGGAAAGGAAAATTTTGCGGATGAATTGGAGAAAATGAAAACAAAGAAAGCGACTGAACTAGCGTTTGACCAGATCTTATCCCACGGAAAAGAAGGAGCCGTAAATGGAACAATGAAAATGCAGACTGGGAAAAAATACGCGTTTTCAGACTTTTACCAGTTCAACGGGGCAAAAGGTGCGAAAATCAAAGCAATTACATCCTATGTGATTGAAATAGAATAACTATCAGGTATGCGTGAAATAGCAACAATAAAAAATAAAAAACTGCTTCCTGGATGGTAAACACCGGTGTGCCGGTGCTTCACCTCTTATCGACCACTGGCTTCCAAACAGATAAACAAAAAAATAAGGCTACTGGAAAAGTAGCGGGTAATCCTATTAAAAATCCATAACTATGAGAAAAGCAAAAGTTACAAGCGGATTGACCGTATCTCTTGACGGGTACGGTGCCGGTACTAATCAAAGCTTTGAAAAGCCATTTGGAGATAATTTCGATGCAAATTTGTTGGATCGTTGGATGTTTTCTGAGCCGGAAAAGCATAAACATAAAAAAGAAATAGATGCCATTCTTGATGCTGGAGCATATATCATGGGCAGTAACATGTTTGGTCCCAAAGACAAAAGAGGGATGTCCGAATGGAAAGGATGGTGGGGAAACAATCCTCCCTACCATGCGCCGGTTTTTGTACTATCCCACCATGAACGCGCGCCAGTGGAAATGGAAGGAGGGACAGTATTTCATTTTGTGACTGATGGTATTCACTCAGCATTTAAAAAGGCAGAGGAGGCTGCGGGAAACAGGAATATAAAGATCATGGGAGGAGCAAACACAATCAATCAGTATTTAAGTGCTGGTCTCATTGATGAATTGTGGCTACATATCGTCCCTGTTACTATCGGTTCTGGCTCAAAGCTTTTTGAAGGGGTGAAAGATCTAAAACTCAAACCGGTTCAGATAAGCGGATCCAGCGTAGTGACACACATTAAATACGAGGTTTTGAAATAAAATAAACCGTCCAAAGGGAATCCGTCACAGGCTTTACTGTCATCTTTTCCGGACTGTATTGCAGCAATTCCACCACCGCCTGTTCCCAAATCGCACAGTCTTTTGTTCCGCCTGAAATTCTGGATAACTTTGTGATATTTAGGAGCACCCTAAGATCGACTGTTAAGAAAATGTCCTGTAGGGCTAATCCTTTCGTGGGCACAGGTAGCCATGAAGAGTGTGCCTGGGGGATGAGTTTTTCAGGTTAGGGTAAAATTCTTTTGAGTGCCATGATTGGTAATAAGGTATATAGTTATAGAAAAACATGATGAAGGAAATTGAAGAATTTTTTAGTGCATACAAAAATGCAGTCTGGCAAAAAAATGCATCCGCTTTACTGAAGCTTTATGATGCTGAGGTAGTTCAATTCGATATGTGGGACAGGGGCTACTATAGTACCTTACAGGAATGGGCACCAGAAATTGGGAACTGGTTAGGCTCTTTGGGGGAGGAAAAAGTGAAAGTTGATTTTGAAATGATAAAAATTCGACAATCTGATTCAATTGGATTTGCAAGCGGATTGATAAAATTTCAGGCAATTTCCTCTCAAGGTACGATACTCAGAAGTATGAAAAATAGGATTACAATCGGATTTTCAAGGTTTGAGGAGGGGTGGAAAGTGGTTCATCAACATATATCGGCCCCGGTGGCTTCTGAGAACCTTACTGCTATACTGGATTTGTAAGAAGACGTTCAAAAGGAAGTAATAAATTATAGTTTAAGGTAAGGTGAAGGGAAAGCAAAAAGTCAGTTTGGTCCTGATATTGTAAAAATAATACCTGGAAATCCAGAAATGCACCAGTTCCGTGTTTCTCCAGAATCTCCCTGCCATCGGCGTTTCTGGTGGGTAGGAGGATATCCTTTTCTGCATTCAGCAGATCCTCCAGAGGCTTAGCATTAACCGATGAATTTGTGAGGAATTTCAAGACAGACAAATCTGAAAATTATACTGGCAAAACAAAATGGATGAAATATAGCCATCGCTTATTACCCAGACTGGTGACAAAAATTTCTATACCCTCTAGTTGAATCATTCCTTGAATTTGTTATTCTGTTTTGGCTTCTCCGCGCATCATCGGCATGTAGTTCACCGACAGTAATTCCTTACTTGCTGTTATTTAATTGTCCTGCTAAAATATTTCCAGAAATTGTTTTTTTATGGAGTGTACTCCATTCTTAATTTTATCACGACAGAAGATATCATGGTAATTAATCCAATACTAAGTATTGAATTATCAACACCAAAAAAGTCAGCTATTAAGCCCGTCAAAATTGCACCTATTGCATAACCCAAATCCCGCCACAATCTGAACACACCGATGCTATTGGCCCGTTGCTCGGGGTGGGTATTATCTGCAATTGCTGCAAGAAATGTTGGATAGACCACCGCTGTACCTATCCCTAATAGTGTACTCAAAATTGCGAATTGGCTAAATGTGGTAGCAAATACCATGGTGATAATGGCTATACCTTGGATTAGCATACCCCAAAACAGCATGGATTTTTTTGCCAAAATATCAGCTAGCTTACCGGTGACCAGTTGGCCTAGGCCCCAGATTACCGGATAAATAGCTGCCATTTTTCCAATTTCAGCCATACTAAAACCTTTACTTGCCAGGAGTATCGGGAAAAGCCCCCAGATCATCCCATCATTCAGATTGTTGACTAATCCCGCCTGAGTAATAGAACCAAGATTCGGATTTGACCAAGTGGTTTCACGAAATACATTTTTTAGCTTTTTGACATGGCTTGATTTGGTCTCCGAATTGACATGATGTACCGTGTCCGTTACAAGAAAATAGCTCGCCAAAAGACCTGTCACTGCAAACCCAATCCCCAAGTAAAACGGATAGGGGCGAATCCCATATTCTGAGGCTATCCACCCAGTGAGAAAAGCAACGATACCCACGGCCAAGTAACCTGCTGATTCATTCAATCCCATGGCCAGACCCCTGTTCCTATCACCCACCAAGTCGATTTTCATCACTACTGTACTTGACCATGTCAATCCCTGGTTGATTCCCAATAAAATATTTGCCGCTATGATCCAGTTCCAGTTTGTAGCATAGATCAGGATAAGCGGAACCGGAAGTCCAATCAGCCAACCAATCACCAATAGGTTCTTTCGCCCAATCCTATTGGCAAAAGCGCCAGTGTAATAGTTGGTAATGGCTTTGGATATTCCGAATACCACAATAAAGGACAGGATTGCAGATTTGCCAGCTATGCCAAAATCGGCTTCTGCAATCTGTGGCAGAATGGTTCGCTCCAAGCCTATCATACCGCCAACGAAGCCATTGATGACGACCAGTAATGTGAACTGCTTCCAGTTCTCTTTTAACCCTAATCTAGCTTCCATGGCCTCTTATGATATGGCACAACGATTGGCCCCTGCTTCAAGATCAACAGGATTTACATCTGTAAAATCTCCTGTTATGTTCTTCTCCACAATCTTCAGGTAGTTTTCGGGTGGGTTAGGAATCCTTTTCAGCAAAGACTGGACGAACTCTTGCTCACTTTCTTTGAGCAATGGTGTGTTTTTCACCACCTCTCTCAGTACGGATTGTATTGGTTGATGATCAAAAGCTATCGGTTGGCTGCTGTGGCCTGGCATTACAATGATTGATTGGTCTAAACGTATAAGTTTTTGAATGGAATGAAAAAGTAAAGATGCTTTCTTCTTTGCTTCTTCCTTGTCCGCTTTCAGATCAGGTCTTCCTACACCGTCGGTAAATAAGGTGTCTCCCGTTAAGATTACTTTGTCATCAATCAAGTAACCGGTGCTCTCCAATGTGTGGCCTGGGGTATGAATGGCTTTAACCTTTATGCCCCCTATCCTAAATTCCTGTCCATCAGCAATAGGGGTGAAGGGGAAACGCTGCTTGTCATTGGATGGAAAAGAAGGTTTTATTCCATATTTTCCGGCCAGTTCTTTTGTTCTACTCAGATGATCTGCATGAATATGTGTGTCTGCGACATAGCTGAGGGAAAGCCCTTTCTGATTTAGAAATTCTTTATAAACCTCTATAGGCAAAGAAGCGTCAATAACCATTGCTTCCTGATCTGAAATGACCATATAGGAAAGACAGCCCTTTCCGGTACGTCTAAATTGGATAATTTCAAAATCCTCAAAAGCTAAGGAAGCTGTGTTCCAGGCAAGGCTCCAACTTTTCATTCCTCCTTGCAGGTTGTAAGTTTCATATCCAGAGGCCTGAAGCATTTCGGCTGCTATGGAACTGGTTTTTCCCCCTGCACAGACAGTGACTACAGGAATGGTTTTATCAAAGTTTACTGACTTTAAAGCATCAGGATTGTTCTTTTTCAGGTCAGTATAAGCGTCTATATGGATGCTGCCCGGGATTTTCCATTCCTCTCTTTCACTGGTTGTCCTGACGTCCAGGACAGTCACTTTTTTGCCTGCATCCAGCCAAGCTCTTAATGTATTGGTATTGATCTCTTGTTGTGCCATTGTATTGTCAATTCCATACAAAGGACGGAGTACCCAAAGCCAATCTCTTTTACATTTGTTAAATAATCAGGAGATTGCCGCTCTGATTCGGCTTAGGCTAACCTGGGTTATTCCCAGATAGGAAGCGATATGCTTTAAGGGGATTTCCCGGACTACTGCAGGTGATTTTTTAATGAGGGCCTGGTATCTTTCTTCTGCAGTATGAAATTGCAGACTTTCAAGTCTGTTGATGGCATCAACATAAGATCGTTCCACTATTTTTCTAAACAGTCTTTCTACCTCATGATGCTTCTCAAATAATTCAAAAAGTGGGGTGGCCGGTATGGCAATAAAAGTTGTATCGCTTATAGCCTGAATGGCTTTGTGGCTTGGTCTCCCTGTAAAGAGACTCTCAGCTCTGATAATCATATCGTTTTCGAAGGCAAAGTACTCAGTGACATCCTTATCTTCTTTAAAATAATTTATTCTTGCAGTTCCTTCTACCACAAAGTAGATAGTCCGGCAAGTCTGACCTATGGATTGAAGATTGTTGTTTTTTTTGATGTGGAGCGTTGAGCACAAATTCTTTATAGCCTCCTTTGCTTTTTCAGAAATAGGGGAGATGGCAGATAAGTAGTTTAGAAATTTATTGAGCTGTTCCATCGGTATAATTTGAAATTACCAAGCATCCGTAATGCTCTTTAAATCTTGGTCCCCTGTCTTTGCTGATGTCTTCTTCTTCTTCTTCTTCAATTCATATCAATTCAAAATAACCATCATACTTATGGGGCTTAGTTCGCTTGATGACTTCCTTAAATTTAGAAAATTCTAAGAGTTGATCCGCCCCCAGTTTATCCTTAACTGCGATTTCATTCAGCCCCATTTTGATTGTTTTGAGGAAAAGATTATAGGTGCAACTTTACAATTTCTTTTTTAATAACAGTGAAGTTTTCCTCATCAATCTAAAATTTTCATGTTGATAAAGGAATAGGTTCTTTCCATAAATCTTGCCTCCTTAGTTGATTTATCTATTTTGGCAGACAGGCAAGCATACATACTTAGCTGTATGATTAGATTGTATAGGGTTGCCTTATCCAGTTATAAAGGAGAATGAAAAATGCGGAGTTTTTTAAAGATGATGATTTGAACAATTCCTGGCAATCAGGTAAAATCCTTTCTGAAAAGACACCCAAAAATTTCGTGTATAATCTTATGGACAGCTAAAGCATATTCTATAAAAAGGGGTTGTTGGTCAAGTTAATTCCCTTGCTGCGGCTCGTATGGAATAGCTGGTTGGCGTATAGTCAAATAGATCTTTTTTCCGTAACCCATTTTTTAATTTTAAAGGGAGCGGTGCTTTTGATTTCACTTTTAAAGAACCTGGCTACCGGGCATTTTCAATTCTATTGATTTTCAAAAAGACCAAAATTCGTTTTTCAAGCAGATTGAAGACAAGTCCTCCCATAATAAAAACAGAAGCCCAAAGTTTCCAGGCTGACAATTCCTCCCCCAAGAAAAACGCTGAACTGATAAAGCCAACAACAGGGATCAGTAATGTAAAAGGAACTACTATCGAAGTTGAATAGGATTTTAGAAGGTAACCCCAGATCCCATATCCAAGATGCGTAGAGAAATAAACTACGTAAGCAATAGCTCCGACAGTTGCCCAGGAAATGTTCTGGGCCGAGCTTACAATCACCGAAGGGCCATCTATTAAAAGGGAAGCTACAGCCATAAAAGGCAGCGCAACGAGATTACCCCACACGACAAGGGCGAGGGGTGATTGGGCGGCCACTTTTTTGGTAAACATATTACCTGAAGCCCAGGCTAAAGCCGCTAACAATGTCAGAATTAAGCCAATAAAAGTAGCATTGCCATTTACATTGCTAACAACAATACCAATACCCATAAAGGAAATCAAGGAGCCGAGAATTTTACCTAAACTGGGTTTTTCCTGAAAGAAAAGGAACGCCAACCCAATTGAGAAAAATACTTGAATCTGGAGAAGGAGTGAGGATAATCCTGGTGATATTCCAAGGTAAATACCACTAAATAGTAATCCAAACTGCAACGCAAAGTTAAAAATGCCAAAACCGATAATATGCTTTAAAGGAGACCTAGGTCTGGGAAGAAGAAAAACAAAAGGAAATGCTGAGAGCGCAAAGCGGATAGTGCAAAAGAGGAATGGAGGAAGATCCTTCAATCCTACATAGATGGCGATGAAATTTAGTCCCCAGACCACAACGGTCAGGAGTGTTAAAAGGAGGTGTTTAAAAGAAAGGCTTTGTGAGATATTCATTCACTGGTGATTGAAAGACGTAGTATTGGTTTTCTAATCAGATTTTCCACTGATTTTTGACGTGCCGGTGGCCCGGTTTGTCGGTTTTGATTTCAGGTAGCAACATAGCAGCTATTGTCATCGTTCCTTCTGCCAAGCCGTAAAGGGTAAACTTCATTATTCAGGACTAAGGCTGCAAATGTCGCAATAATTGGTTCTGAACGGTATGTATTCGCAACTTTAATTAATTCGAAATTTTACCTTTGCCAGCTTAACAGCTGGCCAGGCTATCTCAATTGCGCACAGTTTTTCTTTGATTATATTTTCTTTTTGCCATAATAATCCTAAACCTAAAATCATCGAAAAATAAACTTACCATTAAAACTATAGCTGGAATAATCAATGTATTTAGTTTAAGTCCCATTCTTGAATATAAAAATCCACCAACTAATCCACCAAGAAAGAAGAATGAAATTATGATAATCCTCAGTTTTATAGTAGCTTTAATTTTATCTTTATCCTTGTATGTTTTTGGGAAAAATAGTTGGGATAACTCAATTCCAAGATCGGTGAATAAACCAGTTAAATGTGTTGTTCTAACGATCGCATTAGATATTTTTGTCACAAGCGAATTTTGAAGTCCCATTGCAAATAACAGGGCACTAACAATCAGATTAGGAGATTCTATTTGAAATATGTAAACCGCAATTGGAATTGAAATGAGTATTAGGAACTCAATTATAGTTGGCAGGACGAAAACATTTAATTTTTTATTTTCTTTGAATTTTTCAATTAAAAAACTCGATAAAAATGAGCCAAGGAGAAACGAAAAAATATAAAGAAAATAAATTGTTCCTTTCCAAACATCAAATTCGGCAACATCATTTATAAAGAGTGCAAAATGTCCTGTTACGTTAGTTGTCAGTTGTTTAAATTCCAAAAAACCTGAAACATTCACAATTCCTGCTACAAAGGATAAGATTGTGGCGATGCGCAAATTATGGTTAAATGTTCTGCTTTTCCCTTGATGTCGAAACATTTATTCTCATTTAGAGGTCTTTGAAAAATGCACACAATCACAACGTGAGCCTTCAATGGCGAAGATAAGGTAAAGCGATGGCCGTTCCAACGCGTGAAATGCGAAGCATTCATGAATTCGGTTTGTTGCTAGAATTCTTTTTATGATAAAGCCAATTAAATGCAGGGGTAAGTTACCCGTAAACAGGAATGCCCAAGCAAGGGAGGGTTCATGGAATGCTGTGGCATTTTGTGACCTTCCAGTTTTAAAATGTCGGCGTGCATGCACCTTTGCCGACCAACCAAAAGTAGTCAATGGAAAATACCACTCTTAGGAATCAACCTTTTTTAAAACAGTTCCATGATTGGTTTTTATCCGACAAAGTGCATCTTAATTGTCAAGTAAAAAACATGATTTGATCTAAAAACAGAAAAGTCACTGTAAAAAATCAGGCTTTGGTCGGAGTGGCATCGTTTGAATCTAAGTATTTAATTTGCTGATATACAATAATATATCTTTTGTATTTTTCTTTAGATAATCCTATAGGGAGAAATTAGCTGCAAATGATGTAGCTAATTTATTTTACAGTAATTTAATGATGTTGTCTGGCTTTTTTAGCAATGAAATCAAAAATAGACCAAAACCATTATGTTTATAAGAGTTCTTGAAACAGGGCTGATTTCGAATTTCAATACTAGGGAAAACAAGCACTGGTTTTTTCAATTAAACAAAAGCAAGGCAACCTATTTTAAAGGCGATTTCACTGGGCCCCTAGGTGCTTTATAAATATAATTATAGCCGAAATGCTGTACCTACCTTAAAATGAGAATGCCCAGTTGTGTGTTATTACGCAATCGTTAGGAGTCTTAAAGATTCTTATAGCATTAATTGTACATTATTCTTTCTCTAAGTAAGAAAATAACAGAGGTGTTTGCTATAAACACCCCCGTCTTGTATGAAATCAAGTAGATTGCGATAGTTGATTGATTACCTGTTCAGCGTCATAGTTGGCCGCCGGTGTTGCAAAAGCTATGTTAAGACGATTGGCAACATTAATAAATCCTACGGAAAGAGCTAAATCCAACAGTTCGGTTTCTGAAAAATGTTTAGCAGCTTCATCGTAAACGCTATCGGGAACGTTGTTTTCATGCAGCAAGGTCAACGCTTCCGCCCATGCTAATGCAGCTCTTTCCTTCGCTGAAAAAAGCGGCGTTTCCCGCCAAGCATTCAAAAGGAACAGACGCTGTGAAGACTCACCCTGCGAAATCAGCTCTTTACTGTGCATATCCAGACAAACTGCGCAACCATTAATTTGTGATACCCGGAAGGAAACAAGTTCAATAAGCTCCTTTTTTAGCGGGGATTGGTCTAGATGCTTTTTTACACCAAAAAGTGGCTTCATCATACTGCTTCCCTTTTCAATAAGATTCAATCGTTTTTTCATGTTGATTCGTTTAAAGGTTTTTACTATTTTGATGTATAGGCAAATGAGTGTGCCTGAAGGTGACAGAATAATGGATTTTTTTTGAATAAATTTTCCGTCAGGTTCATGTGCGGCTTTCCTGTAGAAGAGCTTTTATTAATAGAACCTCCCAGATAAGCTTTAGTCGGCGGTAAAAAAACCTAAAGCATTGGATTAGCGTAGTATCGCCGGGACCCGTGTCTGAACGGCATTAATTATTTTAAATAAATGGACATCCTTCAGAATTACCAAAAGAAGCTTTTTCCATTCGCCTATAATATACTTGGCAGTGTGGATGATGCGTTTGACGTAATACAGGACGTTGTCGTGAATTTTTTGGAGGGTAATCGGGATCATATTTCCAATGAGTCGGCCTATCTGATAAAAGGCGTGATAAATAAATCCATAAACCTGAAAAAAAGATCCAGGAAAACAGTGGGTGACTTTAACTGGTTGCCCGAGCCCATAGGCACCGAAAATACAGATCATTCGATTGCCACGAAAGAAATTATCTCATATTCAATGCTGGTACTACTTGAGTATCTTAGCCCAAGGGAAAGGGCGGTCTTTATCTTAAAAAATGTATTCGACTACTCCCACAAGGAAATTGCGGAAGTGTTTTCAATTTCCGTTGACAACTCAAAACAACTGTTACATCGTGCAAAGAAGACGTTGAACAATCAGGGCGGTGATCTAAGCCTGAAAGGTTTTACATCGAATGATTTGTTGTCAAAATATGTCGAAGTGATTAAGAGCGGTGATGTCAAAAAACTTGAGGAAATGTTGTCGGAGAATATTATCACTCATGGCGAAGGTGGTGGAAAACCAGGACAGGCGCTTATATCAATCTTTGGGGCTAGCGACGTTGCCGCCCTGCTAATCCAAACCTTTGAACTGCACCTTAGGAAATTCCGTAATCAGTTTAGTGATGTAAATAATTCACCTGCCATTCTTTATTATGCAGGTTCGAAACTGATAGCCTGCCAGATTTTTGAAATAGAACAAGAGTCAGGTAAAATTACAAACATGTATTTCGTCGCCGGTAGGAAAAAGTTAAAGGGAATATTGGGTAGCGGACATTTGCATGCCGGTGGTAAACCGGTACAAGAATAGAAGGTTGAAAGACCTTTAGTAGGCCAGGTATTTATATTGACAAATTGGGGCTAAACTTCAGTGCCGTTCAATGGTTCAACCATTGAATCTGTATTCTTCTGGCAATTTGATTGGAGGGAGAGGTAAAAGGGAAACATTCCTCTGGAAATTTATTGCTCTCGGATGATTAGAAAATGGAACTATTTGAGTTCTTCATTAACCATTTCGCCAAGTCTTTTAACTTGACTGACATTGCTAAAACAGCACCCGAATGATTTTAAGGAGAATTTGAAGCTTTTGGGGAGGTTATTTAAATCTCGTTAAGGCCTGATTTCACAATGGTTCCGTAAGGATCCGCAATTCATGCTTGGGTGATGGCCGCAGATGACTTATGTATAGCCTAACTATTTGGTGAACCCTAAAAGGAGAATTCAAGGTAATTATCTTATTGAATTCAAACATTTAAAGTGGCTGGTTTAATAGATGGAAGCAATTTGCAGGATAACACCTGAGAGCGGGCGGAGATCGTTGCCCTTCAGGAACTGAATATGGTCAGTTTCAGTCTGGATAGGAACCGTTTGCCAAATTGAGAGGAATGTATATTGCTTTTTAGTAAAGGGATAGATTACATGGGCGAGTATCAATCTGCTATCGAAGTCATTGATCCTTGGGGTATCAATTCGCGGGATAAAACTTAGTGCGTTATAACTATAAAGGCTAGCCCGCAACTGGCTAGCCTTTACTATTTCAGGGTTACGTAGCGTTGTTGAACGCTACGTAACCGGTGAATTTACTTTAAAGTAATCAGTAGGGTTGGACATTTATCGTGGCAGGTTGGCCGGCAACAGTTCCTGAAAGGCCTTGACCACCAGTGGCCCCTTTACCTCCCCCTGCTCCTGTACTTCCATCGCCATTGTGTTTACCTCCGGATCCTTTACCTCCTCCGCTTCCTCCATTTCCTCCAGGACCGCCATTTCCTCCTGAACCGGCAGGGGCTTGAAGCTTTTGGGGGAAAACTTTGGAAATATCTCCTGAAGGAACCAATACAGTAATATTAGCAGCTGCATCTACAGCGTTTCCTCCCTGACCACCCTGGCCGCCCGGTCCTCCCTGTCCACCGGAATTTCCATTGCCTGCTCCCGAGCCCGTACATCCGCAGGTTGCCCCGTTTCCGCCTTTACCTCCGTTTCCACCAGTTCCCCCTTTTCCTCCAATGCCCCCTTGACCTCCGGTGCCCGAACGGGTTAATATGGTTAGGGAAGCAGCATTAAGGGCGGTAGTTATGGTGATTTCTGCCATTTGACTTGGTAGTCCCTGTGATCCCGTATAACCTGTACCGCCAGTACCTCCTTTATTGCCCGGACTTCCATTTTGTCCGGAATCCCCCGCTATTCCGGCGCTGGAACAATTGCCGTTTTTTCCTCCGGAGCCATTTCCTCCGGTTGTTCCTGTTTCCCCTGTATTCCCTACACCACCGGTGGCTCCGAGGATATTGAAGTCTCCATAACCTGAGGGTGCAGAACCATTTCTGACCAAGGTATCACAGGTGAACTGAAGTGGGGTATTCTGTATGGTGATGTAGGCCTGGTCATTCATCGTTACCGTACCATAGTTCAAAATCACGGGACTTTGTGAGGTGCCTAGATCATTTCTTCCGTTAAACGTATGATCCTCAGCTGATACCGCAGTTAATTCCATAGGGAATGCCTGGCTGAGCAAAGCTGTATCCCCCTCATTTAATGGGGTGTCGCCGAATAAGTAATTGTTTACACGTTGTAAAAAATCATCGTTGGCATTCCCTTTCGCTGCTTTCCCAAACAGATTCTGTGTCCTGGAAAGCTTTTCCTCCGGCGTGCCGCCGTTGTCAAAAATTTCTTTTAGACGTTCTATGGAAGGAACGCTTATTTTTGAAGCAATGGACTCACCTTTTTTCAAGGCTGTTGCTGAGTGCCCGAGTTTTTCAGAGCGGGCAAAGAAATCGAGTTTTTTCATTTGTACTTTGTTTAGAGTTAAAAGATTTAATAAAACAATTTTAAACCGGTTGATAATTAATAGTTTCGTTTATAGGGCTGAGATGATTTGATTCCCGTACAGCGGTCCAAATAGGTTTTTCATTGAGAAATACCCATGGCGCATCCCGTTGTTTTCCCGGGCGTCCGTCAGAACCGGCAATACCATTCTTTCCTGAAAGAGGCTGACTTTCGGGATTGCTGAATCTTCCTGGTTTTCCCCCTTCTCCGCCCAGCCCAAAGCGGCCGCCTGTCCCTTTTTTTCCTGGGGGAGAAGGCAGGGAAGTTATTGTACACTGTTTTTCCTGATGAGGCGGTAATGTGATATAAATATTGGATGAAAGTCCGCCATTTGCCCCGTTGCCTCCATGGCCTCCATTGCCACCATTTCCAGGATTCCCTCCTTTGCCACCTTCCAAAACTCCCGTTAACAGTTTATTTCCATCGCTTCCGTTCCCCCCGTTGCCGCCATTTCCGCCATTTCCGCCGTCACCTCCATCTCCGCCTTTGCCTGCCTGGCTGAACAGCTGTAGATTTCCCTCCAGATGTCCTATGGTGATTTCTGCAATCTTTGACATTCCGCCGTTTCTTCCATGGCCTCCATTTTTACCATCAGCACCATTACGGCCATCTTCACCGTCCATTTGATCAGGGGCTATCGGCCCTGCCAGATATAATCCTAACAGGCTGCTCTGGACTATAGGGGATAGGCCGTCTTTCCCGGAATTCCCTGTCGTTCCGGGTTTTCCCTTTTGCCCGTTTTCCAGACCTCTGCGCGTGTCCAGTGAAAAAGGGGTAGGCAGTATTCCAATTTGGTAATCTTCTACCGACTCAGACGCGCTGTTATTGCTGATTACCCGCTCACAAACCAATGAAAATACATTGCCCCTTACCACTATTTTTGCCCCGGGTTCCAGGATCAGTTCACCTACATTGACCGAGGTATAAAGTTCCTCTGATTCATCAATGCCCCAAGTTTCGGCAGTCACTGTGACATCCCATTCCTGACCTGATTTAATGGTTTTCCGGAGTACGCTCATTAACTTGCCATGGGCGGGAAAATGATTACTTAACCCCTGACTGTCGCTTTGATGAACAGGTTCGTCAGCAAATACAAAAGCTTCTCCTCGGTCGTGGATTCCCTGGCCCAATCTGGAGCGTTTTGCTATGGGAGGATTGAAAAATGTCTTCTGTCGCTGTTTTCGTTGCGCTTCAGTTGCTACCGAGAGATGTTTTCGTACATCCTGGATAGTATCAAATAGTACATAGCTTACTAGTTCTTCTCCTTTCTGAAGTGCAGATATGTCATGGTTGAAGAGGGAAGCCCGTCGGAAAAAATCGTGAAATCGGTCCATAGTTTAACCTGTTAAAGTCACACAATAATGTCAGTGAAAGTTTTTGCCCAGATCCGGTTAAGATGTCTGGAAATCATGACTCCTGACTGTTGATGTGGTTTCTTGTGTATAGTTCTGAATTCGTGAAAAAGGTCTTTTGGATGTAACCTTCCAATAGTTCTGGATTTGATCTTCCCTGCTTAGGGTATGGTGGTTGTTCCCACTGACATCATTGTACACATAAAGGATGTCATCGTAAAATCTCACTTTGGCAAAGCCGGCCAGATCAATCAGTGGAAACATGATGGCAGCATCCACTGCGGATTGCAACCAATCCCCCTTTTCATCCTTTAAGCATAGGTATTCCCTGTCAACATTGCCTATGTACTGAAATAGCCCTGCCCTGAATGTTTTTAGGTGTGAGCTTCTCCAATGAGACCGTTGGACCAATAGGTCTTTCGGTGAAGCAAAAGGCTCACAAAAACCCCTGGTGCCATCTTCATATTGGAATTGGCTGTACATTACCCAGCACTCATGCGCATTATAATAGGAATTAACTTTAGCGAGCACCTCATTATCAGGGAGCCAGTCATCCCCGTCTACCAGAAGTACGATGTCTTCAGGCTTGCAATAGGTGGTTATCGCATGATGGATGTTATAGGCACTACCGCATTTTGCCTTGTTTTGGATGACCATGACCTGATCATTGTCATCGGGAAGTATATGCGCACTTCCGTCCTCTGACGCATCATCGATATAAATGATCCTGTAGTTTGAATAGCTTTGATTGACAAGACTTTGAAGATTTCTTTTTAGATAATCTCCAGCGTTGCGAAATGCTGTTATCACGACCAACCTGTTTGAGGTTAGCCCAGGACGGGAAACAGGGGGATAAAGATCATGGGTTGCCATGCTCAGCCCTCTTTGTGCCGAATCTCTGGCAGCCGCGGAGACAGCCGGCTGCTTAAGGACAGCCGTGAATGCCCTGATAGCTTCGGAAATCCTTCCGGTTCCATAGGCACATATGCCATACTCCAGTTGGAGTTGGTAGTCGTAAATTGTCCTTTCTATAAAGAGCGTATCTTCAGTAGGATAATTAATACCGTTACTGACGAATGCGCAGTAGGTGTAGGCAGCCTGAAGCTGTCCGTTTTCTCTGAGGCATCTTACCAATAAATAAAGGGGTTCGTATCTCCAGGGTCGGCTTTCATAGGCATTCAACAGGTCATTTCTTACCTCATCCCAGCCATAATTTGACAAAAGCTTCATCCTTGCAGCCTGAAAGCTGGCATACCAGCGTTCCTCTTCCCAAGCTTCTGATAGCTGCGCCCTTTTGGTGTACCAGATCAGGGCTTCTTCATAGCAGTCAAGATCTTTATAGCTCTGGGCCATATAGAATATAGATCTCGGATTAGCAGGGTCATCTTTTAATGCATCAGAAAGCAATTTAATATCGCGTTCGAATTTATCGCCACGCATGCCGCCATCTTCCAAATGGGTGAGCGAAATCTCAGGGAGCCAGTCCCTGTACTGGAAAGTATCTGCCTGGATATATTCATGGGTCATTCCCACATACTTCCATTCATGTTTTGACGAAACCAGCATCCATTGATAATAATCCAAGTCTCCTTCGTACCTGATTTCATAGGCATCGGCATTCAGTTTATGACGAAATGGATTATATACATTCAATACCATATCCGCATCCATAAGCAGTAGGTAATCGGCACGTGATCTTGCATATGCTATTGCTTCACCGCGGTTATGACCAAAATTCTTCCAGGGTCGGTGGATTAATTCACCAGGGACATCCTGCATGACTTCAGTAATAATTTGAGGCGTATCGTCTGTGGAGCCTGTATCACAGATCACCCAGTGCTGGATCCATGGCTTAGCAGATTCCAATGCCCGCCGGATCACGTGATGTTCATTTTTTACAATCATGCACAGACATAGCGTTTTTTCCCTACCCATATCAATTCACATCTTTTACATACCTGACCGAACACATGTAGTTGTTTGGATTTGAGGCTACTACGGAAACTGTGGATGAATTGGGACTAAAGCCTGCATAGATGGTGTCAGTGGCTGATTTTGGCGTAGAGGTCCAATAAAATCCATAGGTAGAAAGTTGAGTGGATGTCCCCGAATTGTTGATATTGCCTCCCAGCTGGGCATTAAATCCGCTTTCCCCACCCTGGATTAACTTGGCGTAAGCTTCTTGCGGTGTACTTCCGGATGCGCTGATTAGGTTGTTCCAGTCCTCCTGGGTCGGCAGTCTCCAACCGATGGGTATATTGGTTTGGGCACTTTGTAAATCATAGAGGCGACCATACTGCTCTTCATATCCGCTGTTGCCGGCATAGAAGCCTGAACCGGTGGGCGCATTGTAATCCAGATTGGCTGCCATCCATAGTTGATTGCCTGCCTGTATTACAGGATAAACTTTATTGTCCCGGGTATCATAAAAGAAATTTGCCTGGATAAATGCCGTAAACTGTAAGCTGTTCAGGTAAGACCCATTGCCATCGAACGCTTGGATTGTACAGAAAATCCCTGTGCTGTTCGTTGGCCCGGGTATCGTGATTTCGGCAGTGTCATAGGAAAGAGGTTCCGGGTTGGGATAGTTTTTGACTAGCGCGCCCATGCCGGGAAAGTTGGTGATCAGGTGAATGCTGTCCACATCAAACATTCCCCAACGCAAAGGAATTTCAATGTTTTCAGCAGGATCATTAATGATGATTATTGGTTGCTCACCAAAGAAATTGATCATGCCCCGAGTTGGCGGTGGATTTTGTTTAACAATGTCCACTGTAAATACATGATCGTCATAGGCAGTGGAATCGTCCTTCATAAAACCAGTGAACTGAACCGTTAGCTGGGTATGGCCGGGTGGGGTCTGGGATACGATGTGGCTAAAATCAAACGTTACATTTGCGTTTGCCCCGGTTCCCAAGAGAGCCTGGTTGGTAGTTGAGGGCCTAATCAACCATTTGGGATGTGGGTCTACTCCGGTAATTGACGGGTTTGTGATTTGCCATCCCGAAGTTTGATCAATGTATAGGCTTCCCAATATGTTCCAGGCAGAACCAGTGACGGGGGCATTTTTGTCATTGTCGGGAGCGAGTGCACCGCTGGTACTTCCATAGATGAAGGTGACCACTACCTGAGGGCTTCCACTCCACATGGAGGTACCCGTGTATAGATTGGTTGGTCCTGTGTTTTTTATATTGAGGAAAAGTGAGTTCTGAAGGGGGTCGTTGGGTTCTGAAATAAATATGCTTCCTTGATTGTCCAGGGAGATCTGAAGAACATCTTCCAACGATGCATTCCCGGGGACTGGCGGGTTTGACAGACTCAAAGGTACCTGAACCTGTAAAGGGATATTGCTTCCGCTTAAATTACTGAAATTCACTTGTATCGAATCAGTCGTAGGACTAGCCTGTGACAGCACATTTGTAATCTGAAATTTGATATCGGTGCCTTCAGGCCAGGCTGCCCCTGGTCCGTTGTACATAAGCTTAAGGCTCTCTCCGTCAGAACTAAAACTCCAATTGGTCAGCGCAATCTGCATACTCTGAAGTTCCGAAGCTGTGAAATAGAAGGGCATGAAGATTAAAAATGTAGCTGGGTTGCTTCCTGCTTCCAATCCTATACTTCCTCCTGTCCTATTGGTGAGTGTGATTTCAAGCGTCGCATTTTCATTCACATAAATTGTGCTTTCCCCTGTAGTCTGGTTTACTGCAGCCAGATTTATGGTATTACTGTTAGTCGGCATAGCGATAATTGTTATGAAATTAAAGGAATGGTTTTAGTTTTCAGAAGGATCTTTAGCATCGGCAAGTAATTGTATCCAGCCTTCCAGTACGGTTTGGGGGGAATAGGAATAAATAGCATATTCATTTCCGGCATTGGACTTCAATGGGGTAAATAGGCCGTTTCCCGGGGATATCCACGACCAATTGTACCCTGTTTGCATGGGAAGTGGCATGTTTAATTCTGGGTTGGTTTTAAGTACAGGGTGGATACTGAACATCATGGACAATGAATTCATGGCTGTTTGATATTGGTCAGCAGGGATTTGCAGCTCCATAACCGGCAAAATACCTGTGGTCGCATGAACAGGCGCCCTTGGATCTATCAGCAGGGTGTAACTAAGCGGTTGTGCATTCAGTGTCAGCTGTATGTTAGTACTATCCGGCTTTTGCAAGTAATCATTCCCGGATCCCACTACCGCTGGAGAATAGAAGTTACTGTATGGATTAGAACCGGAAGCTTCTGGTAAATAGCCCACCAGCCCATCATTGATAGTTGCAAGATCCCCCAGTCTTACGGGGAATTTTACAGTGCTGAGCTGGGCACTGCTTGATTTTACCCTTTCCGAATATTCGTACCTGTTATTGTTTACATCCTGAGGGAAGGGATCATTTGCACTGGTATCAGCCTGGTTGATTGGCAAAACATTTCCGGAAGTCTCCATGCTAAGTATTGCACGGGTGATTGCAAGTGGCCTTCCCACCAGCACGGCAAGGGAATTATCCTGGGGATAACTGGCCGGGTTGATGTACTGACTGGAATTCTCAATGGTTGCCATAAGGTCACCAAGGAATAAAGCGTCCATCCCGTTCAGGTACCACATGAGATTGGCAGTGTGTTGGTTGACTGTAGGCTGGCCTGGTTCCCCTATATCAAATTGCAGGCTGTCAGTCTGATTGGCTATATTTCCGGGACGCGTCCTGTAGGCCAGGGAATTATGTTCGATTCCAAAGGAACCGATGGGAATTCCATCAGAATCGTAAAAAAACAAAAGTCCATCCAGGTGATTTGGAAGAATCCACCCACAGATGGGGGAAGTGGCCGGATGGCTGTTCATTTCCACAAAGTCGGAGGAATAGCCGGGCACACTGTTGTCAAAATCTGCTGACAACCATTTGAACCACAGTCGGGTAGGGGTTAGGAGTCTTGGGGGTAAAAATATTTTTTCCTTGTTGGCTTGGTCCTCGCTCATCGGTAACAAGGGGATGGATGGCGTAATCCGGAGCGAGCCGCCTTTGTTGAGCGTTGCGGTTGAAAGGGCCATCTGCTGTCCGAATACATCGACAATTCCCAGACTCTCCACTTCCATAAAACCAGACCTTAAAGGGCCAAAATTATTTTGGGATAAAGGGCCTGTGGCAATAGGTGATTGGCTGTTGAAACCAAAGTCATACCAGTTGTCCTGTCCATTTTGATTGGCTGCATTGTTTAGTGCAAGGGTAATGGTATCTCTGCTGCCCTTGGTGAGGTCTTCAACTTCCATCTGGGGCAGGTAGGTGCGAAGAGTCTGCTCTAAATTGAATCCGCTGACGGCTTGTGAAAGGATTTTCCGGTTGTTATAAATTTCTTTGATGGATTCAAGAATAGGATCATTAGGGTCAGAAGGATAGTTCTGGATATAGGTATCGATTTGCTGGGTAAGGCTATAGGTCGATTTGGTGGATAGGATCACAGAGCTATCGTAAGGCAAATTTATTCCTTTGGTAAAATCCGGATTATTGTTGTTTATAAGGTATTCATAATCAATTGCATCTGTATTTAGGGTAAAGTAGTCCGTTAAATTTCCCCCATTGTAATCAGCTCCATTGTTCCTTTTTAAAGGATCCAGTTGGACGCTCCAAAGCATGAACGTTGGAAGAAAGGGATCATATCGGTCTGCGCTGAGTTCCGGATAGGCCTGTTGTACACACCAGGCGACTGGATTGGGAAGCCAGCCATTGTTCTGGCCATTGGTGAAAGTAAAACTGATCGCCATGGGGGTGGTCAGCTGAATCTGCGCGTTTGGCTCCGGTAGGTAATTTTTAGCATGAACCAGGCTGAAAACCCCTGCGGAGGTGTCGGACTCCAACGGGCTTAATCCGCCCTGGGCTTCCTGTAGTGTCCGCTCAAAATCGCCGATAGATTCCACTGCCGGATTACCGGATCCTAGTTTGTTTTTTAAGGCAGTTGATACGGTATTGACCAGAGATGGAAAAATAAAATACACCTCATATACGAGATTTTGGACATCAGATTGCATTGGTGTGGCCGCGGTAATCGTGGGCACATTCAAAAGGTTATTGGGGTAAACCGAAAAGCTGCTGCCGTTATATTCCAAGAGTATTCCGAGTATTAATTCAGTGCTTACCCTTACCGGGATACTGCCGTCCTTGGTGTTCCGTACTACAGGTTCAATTTTGTCACCTTCCATGATAATGACAGGATCGGTAGGCATCCAAAAGGAAGGGGCAGGAATACATTGCATTTTCCATTCAGGATAATCTTTCATAGCATTTACGAGCACCTGATAGCTGTTCCAGACTCCGAAGGCAAGGGAATCTGGAGCAGATTGTGAGGGTTCCAGCAGAGCAATGACCTGACCGCTGACCTGATCTTGCCTGTAAAATAAAATTCCGGTCTGGTTTCCTGCATTGATCACCGAATTGATCTCTCCCCCAGTGTTGGTCAAAAGAAAAGAAGCTAGGGTGTTGAGTTCAACGTAGGGGTCTACCACTTCTCCGGTGTACCCTTTGATATAATGAAGCCAATCCATAAATACCTGCTTCCGGCTGGCGTCAAGTGCTGCCCTGGCCTGGTCATAGGTCTTCTGTGCCTGATTGAGATTGTGAAGTAATTCTGCCACCTGAAGAGGCAGGGTTACTTCCTC
Organism: Algoriphagus resistens; assembly: GCF_001442615.1. Lineage (GTDB taxonomy): Bacteria > Bacteroidota > Bacteroidia > Cytophagales > Cyclobacteriaceae > Algoriphagus > Algoriphagus resistens. Next base: position 255,319 of record NZ_LMXN01000005.1, read on the forward strand.
TTCAGGATTTTGCGGTTGGTTGGGATTTTGTTCTTTTTCTTCTATAATCCAGAGTTTTCCACCGTTAAATTGGGAGAACCCTTGGGTATGAAGGGCTTCTTCCAACGTTATTAGCTTATCAGTTTCATTGTCAATAGAATTCAATAACCCCATTTGCAGCGCGTCCAGTAAGTATTCATAGCTGGTAAGCACCTCTGGATCATTCTCTATCTGACTCATATCATCTTTCAGCAATGCCGAAAGAGCTTCGATTACCGTATTTCCGGCCGCAAGTTTTACAGTAGCGTTCCATAGCGATGGGTTGGAAATGTTTTCTTCGTTTTTAAGGAAATAGCTTGTACCGGGATTGCTGAGCATGTTCCAGACTAGCTCTTGCAGGCTACCTGAGCAAAGGGTCGATCCGGGTGCATTCAGGGTGGCCAGGGTTTTATCCTGATTCAGGGTGTAGGTTATTTCACGGGTATCAAATAGCCATCGGAACTGCTCCTGGCTAACAGCATCAAAAGTATCGGCAGGTGTTTTCTTTATCTCAACCTGTTCCTGTATACACTGGCTTACATACGCATTGTATTGTTCGGCTACCTTAGACGATATATTTTTCAGGGGATCTTTAAGTTGGTCGTTGATCCATCCTGTGACCTGGTAACTGACCTTGAACTGCAGGGGCAGGTTTTCATTGATCGCTTCATACACGTCAGCTGTGTCCTTAAAATGATCCCAAAATCCAAAGACGCTGCAGCAGTCCGGATAATAGGCAGAAAATCCAGGGCCTACAAATCCTATGGAATTCAGGTATAGGGGCTGCCCGTCTTCACCGGAAAATGCAGGAAGGTATTCGCCCGGATTTTCTGCTGTAGGATCCCAGCTGTCATAGTTCAGCACACGCCCCATGTACATAAAAGGCTGCTCGTTGTAGGAGGGAACGGTGGGTAGCGGTACAGAAACAGCGGGGCGTCTGATCCCATATGCATCAGGTTGTATCTCTGCGGATACATAGTCACTTTCAACAATAAAGCTTTTTGGGGTTACATCGCCATAACGTTGGGATGTACTGTCATATATGCTTAGGTAACGCGTTATCAGCCAGCGGTTTGGGGCCTGTGGAAATACTAGGTTGCCTCCCTGGGAAGGTTGGATCCCTCGTTTGAAATAATCAGGCAAGGCCCAATGTAAATGAACGCCGGCTCCCAGTGGGTTGGCCGGAGAAGCGTTGCTGTCCAGTGGCTGTACTAGGGCATCACCTGTGCTGGAGCCCTGGCCGGTGCTTCCATAAGGTAATTTTTCAAAAACAGCAGTTCTGCCCTTGAATTTACCCACGATATTGGTCTGGTCATTTTTGTTGACCCGCAGGGCCGTAATATTAAGAGGAACAATCGCATTCATAGGTTATGGGTTTTTTTTGATAAAACTTACCATTCCTACCCCTTCGGTCATTTCGAATCCCATCTGGGCAGAATCGATAGATTGAACGTTGTTTTCTGATGCTATCTGTTCGGCTAAACCAGTCATTTTTACAACCCTTGGGGAATTGCTTCTGAACATGTTGTCCATGGCCATGATTACGGTGTTTCCACTTAAGGAAACCTGGCTTCCGGAGACCGTAAAGGTGTGAAGTACTTTTGTAGCGGAAACTTTTTGGGAATCTGCGGTATAGGAATAGCTGTCTATCCCGTAGTGTAGCACTTCAGGGGCTTCATGCACGTCTATCCGCTGGCAGTCCCCGTCTATCAGGCATATCATGGTGTCTGAGTTGGGGCCGAGCGCCTCCAACCGTAAGATGTCAAGCAGCTGTATGTTCCCTTCACCGGGTGCTCCGCCGGCAGGGTAGGCATTTACACCCAATCCAGGATATTCTATAACTAATTTTGACCTGAGTAAAAACCCTGTGACTACCTTTAAATCAGAAGCAGGGGCCATCGTACCCAATGCAGCTGATCTGAGGGAATGAGCGGATGATTTTACCTGCTTTTGGGACTTTGGAAGGGCAATTCTATCAAGATTCATACTCAGGGCGTTTTCATTTATAGAAAGATTCCTGCCTATGCTAAAGGCACCGTCGAGTAACGTGTCAACCCAGTTCATGTCCAGATAAAAAAAACGGATGGACTCAGGCGGAAGCATTTTTTCATCCGGGACTAGGTAATTGAATGGAACCCCTTTAAGTAGTAACAGCCTGTTAATCCAGCTGCGTAGGTTCTCGGGGAGGCTTGCATCTCCCATGTTTTCCTCAAGTCTTGCGGCATCGTTCTGGACATCAAACAGCACGTTTTGAAAGGTATTCCTTGAATATAGAGTAGCCATGGTTACTTTTTAAGTTGAATCAATGATTGAATGGTTTTGTGAAGGAGCTTCGCCGACGGCTTGGTAATGGCATTGTTTTTAAGCGCTGCCGGGTCCGTTCCTCTGGATAACATTGCTCCAAAATTTTCAGTGATTATGCTTTCCTCCACGGATTCTATCACTGACTGGGAAACTCCTTTTTTCCAGTTATACAGATCAGTGGAAAATGATTTGTCCTGTAAGGCTACCAGTCGTCCTATTGTCCATGCAGAAGCATAGGAAACATCAAACATACCTGTGGTAGGGTCAAAGATGGTGGCTTGGTCCGGAGATGCTATTGGTAGATTTATACCGGGAGAATCTATACGATAAGGGACCAGGGGACCTCTGTACCAGGAAACCGTTTTTCCTGCTGTGCGCAAATCCTCATTTAGGGGAACGAAACCCATGTCCAGCCCATCGGAAACCACTTGGTTGGAGCCGGAATAGGGGAGTCTAAGATTGGTGTTTAGGGCATCTTTAGTACTGTCTGCAGACCTTTCGTTAAGCTCAAGTAGTTGATTTACAAACGTTGCTGATTGGCCAGTCGAATAAAAAGCCCATTGCTTCAATGCGGCCAACCGGATAAACTTACTTCCGTCAAATGTATTCCCGGAGGGTGCACCGCCATTTTCAGCATCCGGTAAAAAAGGCTCGAGTTCTTCCAGAGACACCAAAAACGCAAATGATTTTTTTTGTGTCTGAGGTAGACGGTTTCCAAACACGATGGAGAATTTTCCCAGGGGTTCGCCCATATCTGATATCCCTGCCATGGTAGGTTTATCGACTAGACTGACCTCCCTTACATGTGCCATAAGCTTTAAGTCATCAACTGTTGGGGCAGTTTTCCAGAAAAGATCCAGCGGGATGTCCACGATCTGTATGATATCCTCCAGTGTTTGTCCTGCATCTAACCGGGTGCTATCAGCGCTGTTGAAGTAAGAATAGTTGTTCCCCAGACTACTTTCGGGCAATAGGGAGGAAGGGAAAAGATCTGCAATTGTGGCATTGACCGGAGTGAGGCTGAGCGAGGGGTATTCAGCCATGTCGTCCTGATCAAATAAAAGGATGGTGAGCCATGTCGGAACATCTTCATCCGTGTCAGAGCCGGGTTGAAGCCCCGTCACGGGTGGATTGGTTGTGGGGTAACGGGACCAGGGTAAGCTGGACTTGGTAAATACCGCATGGGGGAGGACGTTGCTATATTCCCCTGAGGAATTATCTGCGGGGAAAATGGAATATAGGGTTTCAGCCGGTTTGGCGAGGCTGAACCGGTCGCCGGTTACAGCAAATGTATAGGAATTCATAAGTGTGCCGTCGCTTATGGTCTGGCCAGAATTATCCTTGACAGTCTGGGAAATGTCCAGTTGGTACTCCCCATCATCTAGTCCGGGAAGGTCATGCTGTATAAATGTTACCTGTTCATTTGCCGGTGAACTAGCTAGCTGTTTTTTTTGCATAGTGATAGACTTTAAAAATAAAATCAGGGAGCTTATGCCGCATTGCTTCCGAGCATCCCTACGTTGGGCCAGTCGGTCAGGGCTTTTTCGGTAGCCATTGCCGCCACATCCACCTGGTCTGAAGTATAAGTTGAAAATCCATTAGCCGTTAAGTCATCCAGCAGGCTTGCCCGTTGCGAGCTTACCCAACTATCATTTAGAGAGCTGAGGATAAAGTTTTGGTTGGTGAGTGTTTCACTGTGGCTGCCACCAACCGAAATGATCAGTTCCTCCCGGTCATTGATCTGGGAAGAAACAGTATAAGCAGGGTTGACGCTGGCTTTCTGAAACGTGAAGCCGGTCGAAAATCCTTCGGAAAAAATCAGTTGTAACAGTGGCACATCGTTTACCGTGGACGGCTTTCTCAAAACTGGTTTAAGCAGCAGGCCGACTAAGGTAGCGTGAACCATGTTCGGATCATTGGCAGATTTCTGGGGCTTGTTTTTGGCCCACAATGCCGTACATGATCCTGAGAGGAGCGGCTGAACCGATACTTCGGTAATAAAACTGTCGAAGTCTCCGGAACCTGATCGTTTTTTCAGGCTTACCTGATGATATGACTGTATATTATCCTGGTCCATCGGGCCAATATTCAGCTCAGGGTTCCACACCTGAGAGCCACTAAATGGCTGCACAGTTGCAGGAAGACTTAAGTATGGGGAGCTGGAATAATCAGTTTCTGCAGGATTGTATGCATCTACGCTGTTGGGAAGATCTACCAGGGATGATGTACTCAGACCCCATTGAGCATTATTAGCTGGGATGGTACTGTTGGTGGTGAGCTCGAAACGGTTCGGATCCACAACCCAGTCCAATCCGCTCACATCGGTACTTTGTAATCCCCTGGATACACTGGCCTTGATGATATTTGTCACTGGCCCAGCATTCGCCTGAAGAGCAGCTGCATTCATTGCCTGCTGGCCTGCGGGTACTGAATTCTGTGGTAAAAAGTTGGTTTTAAATGATTCCCATCCAACAGGGGCCACCGGGGTTTGTGAAGCTCCGAATTCAATGGTGAATGATACAACGTCGAGATCAACATGCGCCTGGCCCCCAAACTCAGGTCCCCACACATACAGATCAGCTCCCACATGGACATTCAGCGTAACTAAGCCCAAGTCTACCGAGCAGCCGATATTCACATAGGCACTTGCCTCATAATGGAAAGGTGCCCAGGCCAGCAAAAAGTCTATACCGGCATTCATCCATGCTTTAATGGGACCTGAATCCCATACCGCGCTCATGGAGATGCCGGCCATCATCATTGCCGGGGTAAGCGCAAAATATGCCTGACCAGTGACCTGGAACGGTCCCAGTCCGAATGCCATTCCCAGACGTGGGACGCTTGGATAATAGTCCGGTTTGGAAAAAGCCGGGTGGTATCCTCCAATGGTCACTACAAACTGTCCTGCATGCTCACCGCTGAACCAGATGTAAAAAGCAAAACCCCCGGAGAGTTTACAGAATCCGCCATAGATAAAGGAGGCCGGTGATAGTTTGCCCGCAACTGCAAGCAGCCCGGTGGACGGGGTAAAGGAAGCTACCATATCAATCTCCACGTATGCCACTGGGTAAGGGGAGCCTTTTGGGAAAGTCATGGCACAGGAGCCCAATATGCCTACCTGCAGATCTACGCCGAAGGAGACCACCACCAGGGCAAATGCCTCGATCATTTCAAAGGAAGTGAACTGTATCCCCGCAGCTACCCAATATTCTCCGGGCTGGTATACAAATATGCTTTGAAGCTGGGGCAATACATTGTTGATTGTGGAGAGGGCTGATCCTTGTTCTGGTGGTGCATTCCTGGGAAGTAATAAATATCCAGGCAGGGTTTCGATGGTGGGCAGTTTCAGCGAGTTGTTTATTCCGAATCCTCCTGCCAATCCTGTAATGAACAGGTAAGGTGGGCCGCCTATGGGGACATTGATGTTCATATATAGGAAAAAGGAAGCCGGATCTGCATCGGTGTATCCCCCAAGGGCTTTGAAGCCAAAGTTGGAAAACTTTAAAATTGCCTGTCCATAGTAATTGGTAAGGTTATCCTGCACAACCTTCATAAATGCCCCGCCTATTTCAAAATTGCCTTTATGGTAATCCAGCGCCATACCCTGAAGGTCAAAACTCACCTGGTTGCCTGCCGGCTGTCCCGGCAGGGGCAACGGGAAAGTTATGGTGAGCCCATCGAGTTCCATAGCGAACCCTCCAACAGTAAAACCGGCCGTAAAACCAAAGGTGGCTTCTCCCTCGCTATAGTTGAGGCCTATTTTTTTTAGGTCCACCGGCCCGAATGTTTTGTTGATGTCTACCCAATGTACTGGCCCCGAGGGCGGACTGGTCTTGCCCGGAGAATAGCTTGCCGGAGGTGTGTTTTCAGTTGGAGGAGTGGTAGAGGGCAAAGAGAGGGGCAGTGCCCAGTTGTCCAATACTTCCCCTGAACTCTTCTTGTTGAATCCGGCAGTGAGTGCAAACCCTTTGCTGTTTAATTTGAAGGACTGCTGGTTTCCGCTCTTAACGATTTGGTATGATTTACTGCTTTTTGCGTCTGGTTCATCCCGGGTGTAGAGTGGGTTGGCGGAAGTTGCGACAGTAGGTATGGTAAAAGGCGTTTTTCCATTATCATTGGTATATGAAAATCCGACATTTGTAAGGGTAAGGTCATTAAATCCAGGGATTTTTCCCACCAGTGGAAGTTTGGCAAAATCCAGATTGAGCGCTATCGAAGCGCCAACAACATATGGGTTTCCGGTTTCAGGTGATCCGCCTCCGATAAGGGTGTCTGCATAGAAGTTAAAGACATAACTGTCATTTTTCCCCAGTACCAACTCAAATTGTGCGGCAATCCCCATTTCGGTAGTTGCACTGCCAGATGAGGGTTTGGTATATGTGACCTGTCCCACTACGTAGTTTACAAGGGCTTCCAGATCAATCTCCGGGGGAAGCTGTACATCAATGAGGAACTGCTGGCCTACGTAGCTGAAAAATTTGCCCAACGGAATTACTGCATCCTGAACACATCCGTTGAATGTGTAGACAGTTTTGTCTGCCATCTGGCTTGTAGCCACTTTCAGCGAAACAGGCACAGAACCTATTTCCATGTTTAGGCCAATTTGCAAATCTACATCAGTTGCCATAAATACTGCTTCTTTGGTTAAGACTCTGATCGGGTGGAGGCACTAAAAGCTATTCCCAGATCCTTGATTTTTATCCAGTTGTTCAACTCCGCTGGGAGAGCTATAAGTCCTGCTTCGGGATCGCTTCCCTGGATGTCGATATTGAAGGAGAACAACTTTTCCCTGTCTGAGGAGTTGATGGTGAATTCCCGGATCAGAACCTGGGTAGTGTTGGAGGAATTGAAGGTGGAAGGACTTACCTGACCTGGAAATGCCTGGGTCAGCTCGGCCATACCGGGGTTGGTGGAAAGGTTTCCGCCATCAAGTGCTGTTTCTATAAAATTGATGATTGCCCCCAGGTCAATTTGCACAGGATCATCCCCCGGTTCGTAGTCCAGTGTAAAAATGAACCCGTTGGTAATTCCGTCCTCGGAAGCTTCGTTGCCAAAGACCAATTCTGATTTAATCGGTATAATCTCTTCCCTTATACGTACTCTCGCTGAGAATCTGATAGCTGTACTGCCCATGATACTTTTTTTAATCTCCTGAATAAGTCACTCCTATGGATATTTTTTCCAGATCAAAGGTTGAAAGAATCCCAAACCCGCCGGACATTTCTATTGAGGTGGAGAAATCAGTAATTTCTCCGGTAGTCACATTGGCTGTTGAATCTAGTTCAAACGATTCGATCACAAGCTCGGAACTTAACCCTACACTTGTACCTGCACCCAAAAGATCCTGAAGCATCAGATTGACAGGTTTTCCATCTGGATTGTCCAGATAGCCTGAAAATGAAAAGTTGGGCTGGGATGGAGGATAGGGGAAGCCCATGTCGAAATTGAATGTGAAGTCAGGATTGTCCAGACCGGTTACCCCCTGATTGTTATAGTTGAGCAGTTTCACCTCACCTGAAATACCCCAGGCCACCTGTGCATTGTGGATCGGGTCGCTGACGGTTACCCAGACACCAAGCGGATCCAAGTACATTTTAGTTTCATAAATTGGCAACTGGCTTATTCCCACCATGACTGTAACAGAACTTATGGCAATGCTAAATGCAGGGCTGAATACGATGTATCCTGTTACAGAGAGACTAAGTAGTCCATACGAAGGGCTGCCTTCGTTGTATGGCCCCAGTTGTTGGCTGGGAAACCATGCATCCCCTTCTGCCAGACTGCCCATTAAAAAATTGAGGTCGGATAATTGGATGCCCACCCCGGAAAATTCTCCGATAAGTGTAAAGAAACCGCCGTTCATAGGGACGCTGCTGGTGATGTCTACGGAAGCACTTCCTATGGTAAGGGTCACTTTAAGTGTGAACTCATCTTTGGTGGGATCGTCTTCTGCAGTCTGGGATTTGTCGGTTACTGTTCGCACTGAAGCTGAGGCCTGCGTGACAGCGTTTCCGATAAGTGGTATATTGGCTTTTATTCCATCCAGAAATGACTGGGATTCATTGGACTGAAAAGTTACCGTGAGTGTATTGTTGTCTTCAGTGATTGTGCCACCGACCGTAATACTTTGCAGGCCCACCAACTGTCCAAGCGTGTCTAGTGCAACACCTGTGGCATTAACGTCCATCGTTCCGGTAAAATTGGAACCTTCAATTTCATGTTCAGAAAATACCAATAGACTTAAGATGGAGTTTTCAAGTGCGGGGTAGCTGCTCAGGTAGTCGTCTGTGAATTTCCAATTGGCCATATTTTTTTTGGTTATAGGTGTAGAGTCACTGTTCCAACAACAATTCCGGTGATGTGGTACAGTGGTACTGCCTTGAGTTGATTTTTACCTTCCCGGTTTTCCACTTGCTTTTATTAATACATGCTCAGTGGAAGGTGGTCACTTACTTTGTTGTAATTTCTTAATACCACATTGAGGTTGGTAGGCCCATTTGGATTAATGGTAATATTCCTGGCATTTCCAATGGTATCCAACACTACCTGTATTGTGCCTGGAGGATTGATATTTCTGAGTAGATTATCATAGGGGCCACTAAGATAATTGGCGGGTGGAGGTTGGGTGTTGGCGACTTTTTGCCTTACACTTGTCAGTGTACCGTTAGGAATGGAGGTATTATAGCCTGCAAAATTCCATCCTATGTTACCTGCGCCACTGTTATATACTGAGTTGGTAGAGCAGTTATAGTCTCCCATAATTAAGGTGTCGGGCAGTGCCAACTCCGGTACAGTGGCTACTTTATTCGCAAATTGAATAGGAGGGCGGTATTTGACATTGGTGCCTCCTTTGGGAGGGGGAGCATGGATTCCGATAACATTCAGATTGTTTCCGCCAACAACAGTGGTAAATCCTACGTAATTTGGTGTCCGGGGATTTATCAATCTTAGGTTATTGTCTCGCAATACCCCTGTGGTCACAAAATTTAAAGCGTGGGTATTGAAAATCACACCTACCGCCTCATGTCTACCTACAATCAGCGGGTTTACGAAATTGTAATTATAATTTCCGATAAAAGCCGGTGTGTTGGCCACTACCAGGTTCATTGCAGCAGTGATGGCCTGTAAGGTAGGGCTTGCGGGGCCCGGAGGAAGATATCCCTTGGCGTGTCCACCGCATTTTAGTTCGATGATCACAAAAATATCCGCAGGCACCAGTGTGTTGATGTTGTTCCAGGCATTATTACCCATCACTACATTCATCATATAATCAAGCACATTATTACCCAATCCATAAGCTTGGAATGCTGCGGTAAAGCCATTTGCCAGTTTGTTGATACCAATATTTTTAAGATTCCAAGATATGATTTTCATGGTGTAAATAGTTGAAATTCAAAATATTAGTTTACTCTTTCGAGATTACATGTTGTCAATTCAACAAATACTGTATGATTCAATCCTTTTAGCTGAATTCCAAATCTTGACTTGCCGTTTTGCGTAGTCAGTATTCCCACGAAACCTGAAAAAGGGCCATCGTTTATCCTTACTTTTTCACCTACAATCAGCTCAGGTTCAAGAGTCAATTCGCTTCCTTTTGTGGTTATTTCGCGTATCTGCGCTATTTCGTCCTCTGAAATAGTAGAGGGTTTACTTCCAATTCTCAGATAGGTCAAGACTTTTGGGATATGGGTTATTTTGTATAATTCCTTTTCCAGCGTTTTGGCAAACACATAGCTCGAAAACAGTGGCCTCTCTATCATTTTTTTTTGGCGGTTTTTCCAGATGCTTAAAGATCTGGAGATGGGAAGGTAGGCTTTATACTGCCGTTCGAGTAAGTACTTATAAACTACTTTTTCGGCACGCGGGGCAGTATATAATACAAACCATTTTTCCTCAGACAACGGTGAGTTGTCATTAACAGTGGGAATATTCATCTGAATTGGACGGTTAAAAATTAAAAGCCAGGTTGGCTTTTGAAAAAACATGAAAATCTATTGGGATCTGACAGCAGTATACACCTCCGGTCAGTCAGTTAGCAAAAAAAAATGCTTTCTGAATAGTAGAATAATTTAAAGGTATTTGAAAATTTAGTTGGATGCAAGCAAATCCTAAAAAATAGTGTTGATTTTAAAAAAGAATTTAATGCTTTTAAAACCCCGTTTTATTCTCACTTTTAACTATTCTTTGATCCACTGTAAATATACCAGTAAATTTCCCATTTTAGCCTGATCCTTTCACATGGGTAAAGTGACTAAGGCATAAGGACTATACATTTGCCTTTCCGGTTACTACGATCACTTATACCGAACAGCCATGCTGACAGGTACACTCCTTAAGGAAAAATTAATTTGTATGAAGCAGCTGGGGTCAAGCTGAGTTATAGTGCGATAGTGAAACCTTAGTTGCGGACATGTGTCCAGTGTTCAGACAGGTAAATGTAGTATTAACCAAGCCTGGGATCAGGATAGGGCTTGGGGAAGATTTCAAGGTATTGCTCCTTTCCATAGCCGATAGGGTGCTGGGAACCGAAAGCATCAGCTCAGGCGGGACCGCAGCCCTGGATATTCCGGTTCCATCCCACCTGATTATGTTAGTTGAATTATATTTTTCCTTTGCGGACTCAGGGGGCTATAGGTTTTTTTGGTTATTATTGATTAAATTAAGGAGCAAATCTAATCTAGACTACCGTAACTCTTAATCCGGTTGAGGAATTCGCGATACTGCCTCCAAGTTCTACTATTTTTGGAAGTGTTGACGGATACCAAGTCGGAAAGATATCCCTGAAGGATAAAACAGTGATTTTTAGTAAAACTGAATAAGTCAATAATGGACGGAAAGTTAATTTGTCAAAACCTAAACAGTAAAAAGAAACAGCTGGCAGGACTGCCAACACCACATGATAGAAGCATAGCACGGGGAAAACGCTAAATTGAATTGGACATTCCTAACATAAGATTAAACCAGATGTGAGGTGCCCCAGATTTCTCATTATGTTTAAACCTGTCACTTAGGCAACAACAAAACAATATCATAAACTAAAAGGCATAATGATATGAAATTGAGTGTTATTATTTTAGGATTGGCTTATTTATTTCTTGCTGGTGGGTGCGCGCAACATCCGAAAGATTTAAAACCGGAAGAAGCGCAGGAAATTGCCAAGGAGGCGTACCTATATGGGTTTCCGTTGGTGATGAACTATAAAACGCTATATGCAAATGCTATCGATAAAAACTCGGGTGATTACAAGGGGGAGTTCAATCAAAAGTCTTGTGATGCACGGCTTTTTACCCCCGATGATAAAGCAATTGTAACCCCTAATTCGGACACACCTTATTGTATGTTCTGGAGTGATATCAGAAATGAACCTATAGTTTTCTCCGTTCCTGCGGTTGACTCTGGCCGTTACTACAGTTTCCAATTGATAGACTTATTTACACACAATTTTTTCTATATCGGCTCTTTGACAACCGGTAACAAAGCCGGAAATTATCTGATTGCGTTAGAAAGCTGGGACGGAGAAATACCGGAAGGAATCACCCAGGTTGTCCGAAGTGAAACAGACCTTTTTTTCACGATTGTACGGACCCAGCTTTTCGATCCAGATGATTTGAATAATGTGGCTAATTTACAAAGCGAATATGAGGTTAAAACGCTAAGTGAATTTAAAGGAGAGGGACCCATAAAGAAGGATGTAGCTGGCGACTTCCCTAAGTGGGTAGAAGGGGCACAATACACAGAAGCGTCATTTACATACCTTGATGCGGTATTACAGTTTATCAGTCCCAATGGAAAAGATGAGATGCTATTGGGAAAATTCAAAAAATTAGGTGTTGGAAGAGAAGGTTTTGATATTACCAAATTTGATGAAGAAATACAACGGGCAATTAAAGATGGTGTAAAAGAAGGGGTTGCGGAAATGGAAGCTTTTATCAAAGAACAGTCTTCTGACCCATTGGGAAGTACGAAGGTATTTGGAACAAGGAAATTTTTAGAACAGAGTGCCAAAGAGAATTATGGTTTTGAAAATGCCCATTTAATACGGGCTGTAGGGGCTTATCTGGGGATTTATGGCAATTCTGCAGGAGAGGCTACTTACCCTATGTACTTAACCGATATAAACGGACAAGCTCTTGATGCCTCGGGAAATAAGTACACCCTGACTTTTGAATCTGCTCAAATGCCACCTGTAAGGGCATTTTGGTCTATTACCATGTATGATGGTAAAACCCAATTATTAGTTGATAACCCACTGGACAAATATTTGGTAAATTCTACCACCACAGATGATTTCGTGAAAAATCCAGACGGTTCCACGACCATCTATATCCAAAAAGATTCACCGGGTAAAGATTTGGAAGCCAATTGGCTGCCTGCTCCGGATGGGCCCTTTTACAGTGTTATGAGACTATATGGACCTAAGGAAGCTGTATTACAAGGTGAGTGGAAAAACCCTGCGATGATTAAAACGACCAAAAAATAAACCAAATATGAAATCGAGCATGACTCAAGGGTCACACACTGGGAGGATTAAAATTCATGCGAGATTCCATGTGACCTATAAAAGCCAAAATTTAAACACATGAAACAGCTTATTTTTCTTATCGCAGCAAGTTTGAATTTGTTTCTTTTCTCCTGCAATTCAAACAGACAAGCTCAGCTAACATCAGATCCCAGTGAGGCCAAAGAAATTGCCAGGGAGGCCTATATTTATTCTTATCCTCTCCTAATGGGGTACCAGGCACAATATTTTACTACAATGCCCGGAAGCCCGGGATATCGTGGTCCCTTGAATGAAATAACAAATGATACTGTGCCTGCGGATCATACCCGTAAAGATGTGGTTTCTATGAATGGAGACACACCCTACTCGGCATTTGGCATAGATTTAAGGGCCGAACCTTTGGTTCTCTCTATTCCGGAAATAAAAGACAGGTATTACGTTTTTCAATGCATAGATCTTTTTACCCACAATTTTGCTTTTATCGGAACCCGCACCACAGGGACTGAAGCGGGAGATTATCTTTTTGTAGGCCCTGGCTATGAAGGAGAAATACCAGAACAAAAGTTCACAAAGGTTTTTCACAGCGAAAGTCAGTTCGTGACTATTGTGGGAAGAACCCAGCTAAAAGGCAAAGCTGACCTGCCGAATGTCTTGACTGTACAAAAAAAATATAAACTACAGCCCTTAAGCGAATTTGAAGGTGAAAAACCAAAATCAGCACCGGATCCCAACTGGATACCATTAAACCCTAAGGAATTTGAAAATGCCAATTTCATTAAGTACGTCAATTTTTACCTTTCAATGATCGAGCCTTTTCATCCACAGGATACGTCCGCCCTAAAGAGATTCGGAAAAATCGGTATTATGTCCGGTAAAACCTTCGATTCTACCAGCTATACACCAGAAGTTTTGGAAGCTATCAATGAAGGTATCAAAGAGGCTCAAACGGAAATAAAAAATAAGGCTGAAAATATTGCAGAGCGTGTGAATGGCTGGAATATGCTAAATGCCTTTGGCTCCCGTGAGTTCTATAATAAGGATTGGTTACTCCGTGCCGCGGCTGTTATGGTAGGAATCTATGGGAATGATAAAAGTGAGGCTTTTTACCCGGTTGCCTATGTGGATATGGATAACGAAGATTTAGACGGTAGTAAACACCGATATAAAATTGAATTTACCAAAGAAGAAATTCCCCCGGCCAAATATTTTTGGTCCATTACAATGTATAATAAACATGCAGATGGAGTAGGGGGATATATGAATGAGAATGAGATTAACCGTTATCTGATAAACTCAACTACTGAAGGATTAAAATATAATGTGGATGGCGGATTTACGGTGTACATCCAACATGATTCACCTTCCAGTGAAGATGAAAAAGCAAATTGGTTACCGGCGCCGGATGAACCTTTTTATCTGATGTTACGGGTATATGGCCCCGAACCTTCAGCCCTGGATGGCTCATGGGAACCTCCGGGGGTTGCTAAAAATGATCCAAACGAATAAGCATGAAAATGATCAGGTTGTGTTCCCATGTATATAAGAAATGGCAGGATTATTATAAACTTAAGGGCAATTTTGGCTAACGTAGTTTTGAATATTTGAATTTGGAGTAGAAATGGTTGGTTGGGGAATGATTTATATTTTTCTTTAAAAAAACAATCTCCCATCATGCGTTCTCAGTCTAATCTAAATAGAACCTTTAGTAGTAAGCGTATTACAAACAAAGAGGAGGATGAGAACCAATTTAATTCTGATTCATCTATTTGGATAGACTTTTTGCAAGGAAGTGAACAGGCCTTAACCAAATTGTTCGAGAAGTATGCCAACCGGCTTTTTAATTATGGGAAGCAATTTACCGATGACGACGGAATTATCAATGATGCAGTTCAGGATGTGTTTTACCAACTGATCAAAAACAAAGAGAACCTTGGGGTAGCCCAATCTGTGAAATTTTATATTTTTTCAAGTTTTAGGAGGAGGTTGCTCAGGCTCTTAAAACAACATAAAAAGTTGGTCTTTGATGAGGGCTTAGGTTTGACAGGCAATTTTCAATTAAGCATTTCTCCCGATTACCATGGGATACATTCATTCCTTAAACTGGATCAAAAGCAGATTTTGGAAGAAGCTTGTAATAAACTACCGGTCAGACAACGGGAAATAATAGGGCTTTATTTTTTTGAAGGATTGACCTACGTGGAAATCGCAGAGGTAATGGGATTTTCACAGGTCAAATCTGCACGTAAACTCTTGTATAGAGCTTTGGGAAGTCTTGGGGATTTACTTAAAAAACACAGAGATATACTTAGAGTTCTCCAAGTTTTTGTCGGGTAAACCAGTATTCGTTCTCTCTAAGGAAAACCAATTATTTTTCTTCTAATACTTCTAATTAAGGGTATTTCATTTCCCTTATTAAAGAATTTGTAAAATAAATGTGGCTTCCATGGGGTCATAGTAAGGCCACCTGTCTCTATATAGGTTGTAATTGGTAACTAAGCCATCTAATGATCTTCCTGTGACTATGAATTTTAATCCTTTGGATGAAACTGATTTTTTGAAAAATCCACTTTTTATGAAATGGGTGGTAAATCCTAATACAGAGCTTGATCGCTATTGGCAGGAATGGGCGAGAGACAATGAGGGAAAGAAAGAGACCATGTTTAAAGCGATTGAGTTAGCCAATTCCATCGGTTGGAAAAGCCAGTATAGTATGGAGGAGGACGACTTCAATAAAATGCGAAATAGGATCTTGGAATTCCATTCAAAATTTGAAAACCAGAGCCGCATCAATTTATACTCTGAACGATATAAAAAGAGTTTTGCATGGATCTGGCCGGTTGCAGCATCCATTTTAATTGCGGGATTCTTACTCTTCAATTATATGGAATCCAATGAGCAGAAACAGGAAAACATCACAGTGACACAAGGCTGGCTTACTAAGTCAGTTCCAAAAGGGATGAAGAAAATCTTCGAATTACCTGACGGATCTACAGTCATGCTTAATTCTGATAGTGAGATAAGATATCCTTCTTCATTTGAAAATGAGCGAGTAGTAGAGTTGGTTGGCCAGGCATTTTTTGAGGTGGAAAGAAATGAAAAACTGCCATTTACTGTACTCAGTGGTGAATTAAGAACTACAGTACTGGGAACCTCATTTGATGTGAATGCTTATCCAGGAGAATCGAGAATGCATGTTGCCGTTGTTACAGGAAAAGTCCAGGTCAACACAGCTTCAGGGGTTTCTACGACCATTTTTCCGGAGGAAGCTTCTTTCTACGACACAGACACAAAGTCGCTGAAAAAAGGAGGGTATGACTACAATTCTTTGGTAGGCTGGCGACATAGAATTCTAAAGTTTCAGGAAGAGAGCTATGAACAAGTTTTTGAAAGACTATCTAAATGGTATAACGTGACCTTTGAGTTTTCAAATGGTGAAGCACCAATCGGCAAATACAGTGGGGAGTTTCAGAATGAAAGTTTGGAAAATGTACTCAACGGTATGAAATATTCCTTAGGGATCTCCTATGAAATTCAACAAGGGACAGTCAAAATAAGAAATAAATAACCGGTCTTAAGACCACACATAATAAACCTAAACAATCCCAAAATAATGAAACACAAATTACTACCGAAGAAGGGGAAACTTTTTGTACGGTATCTACTCTGCTTATTTTTTATGGCAGGGGGATTTTCTGGAGGGGTCCAGACTTCAGCCGGGCAAGAAAATGACCTGAAAAATGTCATACTAAGCATCAATCTAAAAGATGCGGGTGTAGAGAGGTTCCTGAAAATAATTGAATCTAAAACGGAGTTTAGATTTGCTTATGATCATGGCCTTATCCAAGGTAGCCCTCGGGTTACGATGGATATGCAGGATCAAAGCCTCCTGTCCATATTGCAGGAACTTTCCTCTAAATCCAGTTTATCGTTTAAACAGATTAATAGCACCATCCATGTGACCAAATCGTTAGTTGCTGTGGTGCAGCCTGCAGAGGAGATAGCTCCTGTGGTGATTCAGGTGACCGGAGTGGTAAAAGATGAAGAAGGAGTCCCACTTCCTGGGGCCTCGGTGATGATTGAAGGGCAATCAGGAATAGGTACTGTAACAGATTTAGATGGTAATTACGCTATTGAAGCAGTAGAAGGGGACATCTTGGTTTTTTCCTTCATGGGCTATGAAACCCAAAAAATCACCATTGGTACGCAGAGTATCATCAATGTCACCATGGGTGTAAATCTTTCTACTCTGGAAGAGGTGATTGTAGTAGGTTATGGTACACGTAAGAAAGTCAGCTTGGTGGGAGCTGTAGATCAGGTAGGGAAGGAGGCACTGGAGGGTAGGCCTGTAGCAACCATGAGTCAGGCCTTGCAGGGTGTATCTGCAAACCTGATCGTACAGCAGCGAAATTCTGAACCTGGAGCTGGTGTCAATTTAAACATCAGAGGTATCAGTACACTAGGTGATAATTCTCCCTTAGTTGTAATTGACGGGGTAATAGGTGGTGACATAAATCTGCTTAACCCTTCTGATATTGAGAGTGTCTCTGTTTTGAAGGATGCGGGAAGTGCCGCTATATACGGTTCGAGGGCTAACAACGGTGTGGTTTTAATTACCACCAAGCAAGGACAGAGGAATTCCAGACCAGTTGTAACCTACAATGGTCTAGTAGGGGTAAACACGCCGCAATTCTTTACCGCACCGGTGCATGGATACCAAAATGCAATGCTGCGAAATGAATCTGCTTTTAATGCAGGAAGAAGTGAAGCGGTTTTCAGCCCTGAAGAAATTCGTCAGATTCAGGAAAATGGGGATACGGAATGGTTTGCCAGGGAAATCTTTGACAATGCCGTTCAGCAAAATCATAATCTTACCGTTTCCGGAGGTGGAGAAAACAGTACTTATTTAGTTTCAGCAGGTTATACCGATCAACAAAGTAATTATGTTGGTCCCGCTAAGGGGTACAAGCGATTCAATTACAGAATGAACCTGACCAACGAATTTGGAAGATTTAAACTGAGTTCCCGGCTTGCTTATACCAGAAGACTGATCACAGACCATTCCTCTTCAAGTGGGACATTAATGGCGGATGCTAACCGTGTTCCACTTTATTACACTCAGAAGGACTCACTTGGAAGATATCTGACAAACGATGTTTTACAGGAATTTAACCCATTGGGAATCTTGGAACAAGGTGGTTTCCGTGAGCACATTGATGATAATGTTTTTGGAAACCTGAGCGGGGAATTTAGGCTTACTGATCATTTAAAAGTGAGAGGAGTATTTGGTTTTAATATGTTTGCCAACAGTCAATACGGTAGGGTAATGCAGGTGGATTTCTATCCAAGAGGCATATATGGCGGAAATAGAAATACCAATGATGAGAACAGAAAAGGAATGGATCTCAACACCCAAGTGATGTTGGATTATAATAAAGTGTTTTCCGATGTGCACGACCTAAGCTTCCTTTTTGGGGTATCAAATGAAAATCATTCGGATCGGGGGATCGGCATTTATAAGACTTTTACTGATCCTGATTTAGGTACTCCTGTGACCGAAACTGTGATCAACCCTGATTCTTACAACTCTAATCAGAGTTCTTCAGAAAACAGCCTTTATTCCGCATTTGGTGGGGTCTATTATGATTATAACAAAAAGTATTTTGCTGAATTCAGCTTCAGGTACGACGGTTCTTCCAAATTCCGGGAAGGAGAACGATGGGGCTTTTTCCCATCGGCCTCTATTGGATATAGACTTTCTGAAGAATCCTTTATGAGTGGATACCGGGATAGATTCGGAGATTTAAAGATCAGGTCTTCTTATGGTGTTCTTGGAAATCAGAATGTGGGCAATTATCAATATCAGACCACCTTTTTCACCTTCCAGAATGCCTATGGATTCAATAATGCCGCAGTAGGTGGCACAGGGTTCAATTATGCCAACCCAAACATCCAATGGGAAAGGGCAGCTACATTCAATATTGGTGCAGACCTTGACTTTATGGACGGAGCCTTGACGTTAAGTCTGGATTATTTCAACAAGGTAACTTCCGATATTCTTGTTCCACCGGCGGTGCCTGGGGTATTTGGTACTTCATTACCGGATTTCAACAGCGGAAAAGTAGGCAATACAGGATGGGAAGTGACTACCACTTATAGACATAGAGGCAGGCTATTTAATCATTCATTTACATTCAACCTTGGAGATTCTAAGAATGAGGTGCTGGATTTCCAGGGTAATGAACGTCTGACAGGACTAGAAGAGCTTCAAGTGCTTCTCAAAGAGGGATATCCATTTAATTCGTATGTGGGTTTAAAGCGCGATGGATATTTCCAAAACTTAGAAGAAGTAGAGACCGGACCAAAACCGGAAGGATTGAACGTACAGCCTGGGGATAACAGGTATGTGGATGTGGACGGAAACGGCATTATAAACGATGACGATAAATTCGTTTTTGGCAACCCATTCCCAAGAATGACTTTCGGTCTGAGCTACAATGTAAAAGTGAAAGGATTTGATCTGAATGTGTTCGCGCAGGGTGTAGGCCGCAGAACCATGATGATCCGCGGAGAAATAGTTGAGCCCTTTCATTTCAATTATGGCATGACAATGTATACCCATCAGCTGGATTATTGGACGCCACAAAATCCAGGTGCGCGGTATCCCATTTTGGCGGAGAATGGCAGCCAGTCCAATACGAATAACTTCCGGAGAGGTTCTGATATGTATCTTTTTGACGGAGCGTACCTACGTCTGAAAAATATACAGTTGGGTTATACTTTACCTAAATCCTTGGCTGAGAGAATCGGTATGGAAAACTGCCGTGCTTACGTATCGGGCCAGAATTTGTTTACGCTGTCCAAAGTGGATTTTGTGGATCCTGAATTGTCCGAATTCGACAATAGTCTGAGAAGTGGCGGCGCCAATAGTGCCAGAGCATATCCTACCATGGTGTATTATGGATTTGGCCTGGACATCACCTTTTAATCTCTCTTCCAAATGAAAAAACTTAAACTTTATACCATTATACTCGCTGCATTGAGTGCACTTTGCTGGACTGGATGCAAGGAATTGGATTTGGCTCCTGAAAATACCTTTACGGATCTTACCTATTGGGATTCAGAGGCTAAGGCGCAAAGTGTATTGAATACTGCTTATTCCCAGATGTTTGACAGCAACCGTTTCTTTTACAATGAAGCGGCATCTGACAATGCATACAATGGACGCGGCGATACCGAAGGTGCAGCGTCCTTGGCAGCAGGTACTTATGACCCTTCATTGGGGCGTCTTCAAGGGCAATGGAACAGTAATTACACAGGTATAAAAACCTGTAATATTCTTCTGGAGAATATCGACAAGGTTCCAAATATGGATGAAGCGAATAAAACCAGGATGATGGCTGAAGCCCGGTTCATAAGAGCATTTTTGCATTTTCAGCTAATGACCTGGTTCGGTGACGTCCCGCTTTTGTCCAAAGATGTAACACTGGAAGAATCCCAAGAAATCGCACGCACGCCAAAAGCAGAGGTTTTGGGATTTATCCTGGGTGAATTAACAGAGGTAAGCATGGTGTTGCCTACTAAGCAGGATCTTTCGGATTCAGAAAGGGGAAGGATTACTGCAGGAGCAGCAATGGCACTGAAAGCTAGAGTTCATTTATATGAAGGGCAATGGCAAGAGGTTGTTCAGACTACTGAGGAATTAATTGTAGGTGATGGCTATGGGAGCTATGATTTGTTCCCTAGCTACGAAGGACTGTTTCTTCCCCAAAATGAATACAATCAGGAAGATATCCTCAGTTTGCAGTATGTTCCGCAATTTCGGACTTGGGGCCAGTTTTTTGACATGGCTCCGCTATCAGCTGGTGCAAGACTGAATGCGCTTGCTCCTACTCAGGAGCTGGTGGACAGCTACCTGACTGAAAATGGATTGACTATTGATCATCCAGATGCTGAATATGATGAAGAAAATCCCTATGTGAACAGGGATCCACGGCTTACAGCTACTATTGTGTACCACTTATATGAGTGGGAAGACAATGGATCTACCCATCCGATCTATATTAAACCCGGATCTGATCCTGATCCTGCTGCACCTGATGAATATGTCCCAGGATCCTCTAGTACCACTACGGGATATTATACACGTAAATATTTTGACCCTACGCACCTTACGCAGTTTGCCTCAGGGCTAAACCTTATGCTGATCCGCTATGCAGATGTACTTTTAATGTATGCTGAAGCCAAAAATGAACTGGGGCAATTGGATGAAAATACTTGGAACAACACTATAAAAGCACTAAGAGAACGTGCCGGTTTCGAGACAGCTGGGGCTTTGCAATTCAACGCAAGCCTTTCTCAGGAAGATTACCGCGAAATCATCAGGAATGAACGTAGGGTTGAGCTTGCAATGGAAGGCTTACGGATATTTGACATCAGAAGATGGAGAATTGCTGAAGAGGTACTGAATGGCTGGGCCCATGGGGCGAAATTTGGACCTCCTTCCGAAGACGATGGGTATTTACGTGTCAATTTAAGATCATTTGACCCATCCAGGCATTACTTATGGCCAATACCGCGCGACGAGCGTAATCTAAATCCAAATTTGACCCAAAATCCAGGTTGGGATTAATCCTAAACCCTTCTGAAACCTAAATTCTATAAAAAATGAAAAATTCCCTATATAAAACACTTGGCGTTTTCACCGTTTTGATTTCCTTGTTTGCCTGTCAGGAGGATGCGGAACTGCACACAGAAGTCACTCCTGTGAATGCCCTTTATTCACCGGAAAACAATGCTTACATGAATCTTGGGGCACAGAGCTCTGCGATATTCGAATGGGAGGCCGCAAAAGCAGCCGACAATGGTGTAGTGCTATATGATGTGGTGTTTGATACCGAGGACGGTGATTTCTCTGATCCACTTTACCTTCTTCCATCTGATGGAAGAGGATTGCAGCGCAGGCTTACCCTTCCTTTTTCAGAATTGAACAAAATCGCCCAAATGGCAGGGATTCAACCAGAGGGAGTAGGAAAACTCCAATGGTCTGTACAGTCTTCAAAAGGCGTGAATGTGCAGCCCCTGATTGATATCCGGACAATTGAGGTGGCAAGACCTGCCGGGTTTCCAGCTCCAGATGAGCTTTATCTGTTAGGATCAGCCACCGAAGCTGGAGATGCACTTTCAGATGCTATTCTGATGAAGAAAACCAGCGCCAATACGTTTGAGGCCTATACTTCACTAAGTGAAGGAGCGTATCATTTTGCTTCTAGAAATTCAGGGGAACCAGACACCTTTTTTATAGAGGGAGACAAGTTGAGAGCTGATGGGGAAACTGAATATATTGGTGATCAAAAGGTATGGAGAATACGTGTTGATTTTTCAAATGGAACTACAGAAATCAGTGAGATAAGTAAAGTTGAATTATGGTTTGCGCCGAACGATGTTTTCCTAACCGATCTTCCGTATGAAGCGAATGGTACTTGGTCCATTTCAGACTTTCCTATTGAATTCAGGCAGGAGAGTTGGGGCCGTGACGAGCGATATAAGTTTAGGTTTACTACCAAAGATGCTGATGGGGCTGAAATGGAAGAGTGGTTTGGTAGCACAAACGGAGATAACCAACGCCCAACCGAATCCACCGGACCCGCATACTGGTACATGGTACCTGTGTCAAATGACAGATGGAACAACAGCTATAAATTTGCCACAGAAGTAGATAATGCAGAGGCAGACATCAGTGTTATCTTTAATGCTGAGGTGTCGAATTATACACATACGGTTTCAGTAGATTAGAATATTAAGCAGATACCATGAAAAATTTTCTTATAGTAGGTAGTTTGTTTTCTGGAATGGCGCTTACTTCTTGTGTAGACAAGGATCTGGGGCCTTTGAGAAACAACTTTGAAGAGGTTGAAGATATTGTATATGATTGGGGGGCAACAGCAGATTCTATGCAGTCATCCACCTATTCTCTTTATATCGCTGGGGACGGATCTTTTAATTTCAGTCCCGGCGGTTCTTTTGGGGGGTACTGGCCCAATGCCCATGCATTGCATGTATATGTAGATGCCTATACCCGCACCGGTAACGGAATGTATCTGGATAGAATGAAAAAACTTCTCAATGGCATCAGATCCAACAATGGTGATACCTTCACAAACGTATTTAATGATGATATGCTATGGTTAGGCAATTCCTGTGTCCGTGCTTATGAGGCAACCGGAGATGGGGAATACCTCGAGGTAGCCGAATATCTCTGGCATGATGTTCTGGAAAGTTATAGTGAAGTTTTCGGGGGTGGAATTACATGGAAAAAGGATACACCTAATCTAAAAAATGCAGTTTCCAATGGACCGACAATTGTGCTGGCAACAAGGCTTTACAATGTAACTAAGAATGAATATTATTTGGATTGGGCGAAGGATTTATATGCTTGGCAAAAGGCGAATTTGGTAGATCCTGAAACTGGTTTGGTATGGGACAATATAGAATTGATTGAAGGTGTGCCCACAGTGAAAAAGGATTGGGTATTTACTTACAATGCAGGAACCTGGATAGGATCTGGGCTTCGATTATTTCAGATAACCGGGGAGAACGGTTATCTATTGGATGCGATCCAAACTGCCAAATCCTCCATGACCCGTTCGGAGATATCGACTGAAGGCATTCTGAAAAATGAGGGGCAAGGAGACGGTGGTTTGTTTAAAGGTATATTCGTCCGCTACTTCACAGAGCTTATTCAGGAGCAAGCGCTTAGTGAAACAGACCGGGATACCATGGTTGAATTTCTCCAATTTAATGCCACCACATTCTATAAGGCAGGATTGAAAAGACCGGATATGCTTTCTGGACCTTACTGGAGGGAAATGCCAGAGGAGCAAACAGACCTGACCACTCAACTTTCAGCAATGATGCTGATAGAGGCGGCTGCTTTATTACAGGAAGAAGGATTTTTCGACTAGATTTAAAATTATGGCAGTCTTTCATGAATGTGAATCTGTACAACCATGAAAGACTGCTGGTCCTTTTTCAACCTAGTACAACCAACTAATTTAAAGTAGTATAATTTGTATAGTTAACTAAGAATCTGATGCGAAAAGTCCATCTATTATTAACCTTGTCGGTAATCCTTTTATTTTCTTTTTGCGGGACTAAGAGTGATTCAAAACAGGGTCAAAATTCAAACCAAGACGCTGCGCTGAAAGAAATTAAACAAGCAAAGAAAGACCACGCCTATTGGGAAAATTTAGCGGAGGGAATGAGCCGCTCATTAATTAAGCATTTCTGGGGAGCCAATTTTGAGGGGCATGAAGGGAGGTATTACTTTAATTATGGAAGTGACCTGTCCAATATGACTACAAATCATTATTGGCCGCAGGCACATGCCATGGATGTGGTGGTGGATGCTTATCAACGAACTTCTGACCAATTTTATCTCGACTATTATCCCCTATGGTGGGAAGGGGCACCTAAATATAATTTCTCAGGCAGGGATGAGGATCCGTGGTGGAATGTGTTTGTGGATGATATGGAATGGATTGTTTTGGCACAGCTTCGGATGTTTGAATCCACAGGAGATGAACAGTACTTTACCAAAGCTACCCAAATGTACAACGATTGGATTTGGACCAACTGGGGACCCGAAAATGAAGCTCCCTGGTATGGTGGGATCACATGGAAAACCGATGTGGAAAAAACAAAAAATGCCTGTTCCAATGGCCCAGGAGCCCTAGTAGCGGTGAGAATTTATAGCATGTATGACAAAGTTAGCGAACCTGGCAACAAGGCTAAAGAGGCCTATCTGGATGAAGCTGTGAAAATATATTCTTGGTTGAAAGCTAATCTATATGATCCTGTTGAAGGAAAAGTTTACGATAATATGGATAAGAATGGGGGTATAAACCAAGCCATTTACACCTATAATCAAGGGACATTTATAGGTGCAGCGCACGAACTGTACAAGATCACCGGCGAGAGACAATATTTGGAAGATGCCATAATGGCTTCTAATTATGTAATCGATCATATGTCCACAAACAATGGGGTTCTTGCTAACTCCAACTCTGGGGATGGAGGGTTATTCAACGGGATTTTCTTCCGTTACTTTGTCCGCTTAGTGAACGAGCCTGACCTTGATTCTTCCACTCACGGAAAATTCCATAATTACATCACCAAGTCTGCTACTGTGATGGCGGAAAATGGGGTCAATCAGAAGACTATGCTTTATGGCGGGGATTGGTGGAATGCACCTGCAGATGATGATCCTGTAGCGTTGACACCAATGCTCACAGGCTGTATGCTAGCGGAAGCCATGTGCGTTTTGAAACCATTACGTAACTAAATGAAAACTATTATTCATCTCTAAATCATTAAAGTATCAACAAATGCAAATAGCAAAAACAATTCCTTAAACAAGAGTAATTAAAATGATTGCCAGAACCTAGGTTCACTTCAGAAATGAAGCTGTTGAGAATTTTAAGTTGATGCTACTATCCAGAACAAACTGGGAATTATTTGAAAGTTTCTCTATTTGATTTTGAAGAATGCGGGGAGGGCATTTATTTGGGGAGTTAAAGGAATGCTTATGCCAAAAGCCACCTATTCCAAAGATCCTATCAATTCAATGAAAATTCCATCAGGATCCAGCACTAAGACAAAATGTAAATTTGCATTTAAGGGCGTTGGTGTGCTTCACAATAGCTTTACATTTTTTTCTTTTAATTTTTTAATCACCGGATTCAGCGCTTTTACATTTATGGTAATATACTGAACACCCGTTCCATCCTGGATAAAGTCCGGGTTAGGATGCGTTTCCTCTTTGTCAAAGCTCATTAACTTCCATTCATTTGCATCTCGGCTATTGTCTAATTTTAGAACGGTTACCTCGACGGGGAGTCCGTTCGAAAGACCCGAACGTTTGGAAAAATCTTCATTGATGGTGAAGCTATATGCCTTAAACGTACCAACTCCAACTACATAAAAGGCTAAGGAGCGGTCAATTCCTGGTACTAAAGTTTATTGGTTGAGGACCTCGGATCTAATATGGGTAGGGGGACTACCGTGCCATTTTTTGAAGGCGTGGATAAAGGATGCAGGTTCCGCATAGCCAAGCAAATAGGCGACATCAGTTACAGAGTACCCTTCATGGCGTAGAAGTACAACCCCCAGTTGCTTTTTGAGTCCATCCAATAGTTTCCTGAAGGTGAGCTGCTCTTTGGCGAGCATCCTTTGCATCGTACGGGGAGTTAAATGGAATACATCTGCGATTTCCTGCAACCCCGGCAATGCAGGCTGTGCCAGTTGGAGCGCGGCGATTTTCACTTTACTCTGAAAATCTTTTTCAGTTTTTAGTCCTTCAATAAACTTTAAATAAGCCGGGATGAGATAGGCAAGCTGTTCCTGTTCAAATCGCTTAATAGAAGCTTTTAGATTTAGGTTGGAGAATATTACCTGAAAAGTATTTCCATAAATGAAACAAGATGGGTATGAGCAATCGTGATGGGGTGAGGATGCCTGAATGGATAGATCCCGATCTCCCATCATGCTGAGTTCCCGCATGATAATTACCTGTAGACACTCTAGAATGATCCGGTTCAGTATGGTTTTTTCATTGGGGATACTGAGTTGTAAAACATGTGAGTCCGCCTCTGA
Source organism: Algoriphagus resistens (assembly GCF_001442615.1). Taxonomy (GTDB): domain Bacteria; phylum Bacteroidota; class Bacteroidia; order Cytophagales; family Cyclobacteriaceae; genus Algoriphagus; species Algoriphagus resistens. The sequence continues at coordinate 281,792 of NZ_LMXN01000005.1, forward strand.
ATGTTGCTCCAACCTGATCAGCGGAAAGGTGGCGCTAAGGAAGTCTTTGAGATAGAATATAGCCTCTTCAATGGTTGTTGTCTGGATGGAAATCTGATAAATCAACCCCAGCGCATTCAGATTCAGGAAATTGCCCACACGCCAACCTACTTGCTGATCCTGAAGTGAACGATGCATTGTGTCTAATACACTGTAAAAATCAGTGAAGGTCACCATGGCTTGTGGATCACTCAAGTCTTCAGGAGGAAAATGCATGTTTGCTAAAAGCGTTGATTCGTTGATGCCCCTGATATGGGCGAATTCAAGGAAAGAACGGAGGTGTAGGGCAAGGATTTTCATTTTGTCGCAAAATATCAAATGTATAAAGGAAGGCACATCTACTTTTGGATAAACCTAAACATATATGAAAATGATCACACTCAAAAACGTACTTCTACTTAATGCAATAAGTTCTGGCGCAACCGGTCTTATCCTTGCAGCTTTACCCAGTACGGTAGCCTCTCTTTTTGAAGTAACCCAAACATTTCCCTTTGTGGCAGTAGGACTGTTTCTGGTTTTCTTTGCCGGGCTAGTATTTTATGCTGCTACCAGACAAGTGGTGAATAGACCCTTGATCAGGTTCATTGTGCTGCTTGATTTTCTATGGGTGGTGTCCAGCATTCTGATAGTGTCGCTTCAACCGCTCGTTATATCCTTTCTGGGATATTCACTTATATCCGCAGTGGCGGCCTGGGTGGCGCTTATGGCTTTTCTTCAGTATTCAGGTCTTCGGAAAGTATTGCCGGATTCTCCTGTAAAGAGGTTCGCTTGAGTAGAAAGCCATAGTTAAGGCTAAAGGACGACTTGGAGCGTCCTTTTCTTTATACTGCTCATCGCTATTCAGGCGACAATTAAGGGCAGATCTTCAATCATTTTAAGGTAAAACCAATATTCACAGAGTAGTGGCACCAACTACTAGTTAATCTAAAGTGTTGTATGCAAAATCAAGAAAATAAAACCAGGGATGTTATTACAATGCTGTTTGAATCGATGAGTCAAAGGAATTTAACCAGGCTTTCAGAATTGTTTGCCGATCAAGTTGACTGGGAAATACCGGGTGATGTACAGAGGGCACCATGGGTAGGCAAAAGAGAAAATAAAACGGAGGTATGTGCCTTTTACCGTCTGTTATGGAAAAATACAGAACCTATAAGTGCCTCTGTAGAAACTGTGATGGTAGATGGTCATCAAGGTATAGTAATTGGGGAATTTACTACAAAAATGCTTTTAACTGATAAAATCATCAGTTCATTCTTTTGTATTCATATTGCATTAAAAAACAATCTGATTTACAGATATCGGTTATATGAAAACACCTTGACGGTATCTGAATCACTGGCGATACCTGCAGAATAAAACACTTCTTGGTTCAGGGTTCATACTCGATTAACATTGGTCGATTATGAATTGGGTCTTGTTTTCCATTCCTTCATCCGCCGATTTAACCTGATCTGTAGCTGTTTGCTGAACTCAGTTGGGTAAGACCACAGGATTTAAGGACAGCTACTGTCGCTTGTTGATTTGCTCTTTTCATGAGCTTGTTTTTGATGCAAACCAATCTGATGAACCGGATTAAGGATATAAGTATTTGGGGAAGAGAATACCGAAAGACCCGGAGAGGAACCTGATTGAAGGAAAGTTAGGTCAGGCAAAAACGCAACCGGGGATGAACCGGATGAGGGGAAGATTGAAACACAGAAGCTAAACGTGGAGCCTCTCCACCATACTGGCGTTTAACCTTGTCAAATTGGACGGAATGGCACTGGAGTGCTTGGGTTTTTCAGCATGCTGAAGATAACATGAAGCAGGAGACCGAAAGGAATTACCATCAGAAAAAATGCAGGCATTATGAAGGCATTGAAAACTAAATGGAATGTATCAAGAATACCCCGAACATATTGCATTTGATATAGTAAGATCAATAGTTATACTAGTCCTTTCAGAGCTCAAAGCAATAAATATCAAGAGGTTTTTAAAAGTAGTTTTACGTCTTTAAATAAACTTCAATTCTGTCGCCTTATGTATTAGCGATGCGGTATTCGAAACTCCAAACTTCTGAATCAGATTTCGCCTGTGGGTTTCTATTGTCAATGGACTAACAAATATTTTTTCAGCAATCTCAGGTGAGGTCATTCCTTTTGCAAGCAAGTGAAGGATTTCGTTTTCCCGTCGGGTTACTTTAGGTACATCACCATCTTTGTTCGACTTTAAAATTTCATTTACTTCTTGGCTTATTGCCGGCAGACCTACCGCAGCATAATGAATACATTGGATCAATTCCCCGGCTGAAGCATTTTTCAGGATATATCCACAAGCTCCGGATTGTAACATCCGTTGGATAATGGAATTTTCATTGTTATTACTGATAGCAATTACCTTACACCCCGGATTTTTCTTTGTTATCATTTCACATGCATCAATTCCATTGATTTCTGGCATGTTGATATCCAGTAATACCACATCAATGTGATTAGTAGCAAGGAAGCCTATGCCTTCTTTGGCATCCACGAAAGTAGAAACCAATTCGATGTCATTTTCATTACGTAAGATATTTGCGAAACCCTGCAGTACGATAGGATGATCATCGATAATAATTACTTGAATGTTATTTTTCATTCAACAAAATTTCAATGTTACAGGTAGTACCTTCACCTAGTTTGGATGATATTTCAAAAGTTCCCTGAAGCACCTGCACCCGATTTTTGATATTGCTTAAACCAATTCCTTGACTGTGATCATGTTGGCTGGGATCAAAGCCTTTACCGTCATCTTCTACTGTGATGTAGAGTGTATTTTCATTCTCACTGCACTGGACTAAAATATTTCGGGCCTCTGCGTGCTTCAGCGCATTGTTGAGAAGCTCCTGAACAATCCGGTAGATGCTGATCTGTAAAGATTGCTCGTGGTGATCCCCAAGGTTGTAGGCCTCAAAGGTGATGGAAGTTTTATCGCTAGTTAGGTAGTTACAAAGGTCTTGGAGGGCAGGCCTTAATCCCGTGTAAATCAGAGATTCAGGCATCATATTTCTGGCAATTCTTCTTAATTCGGCCACAGACTGATCCAGTTGATGAATTACTTTATAGATTTCCATATCCGGTTGGGTTAAATGGTAGCTTTCTTTAGATACAATTGATGATAATTTTAATTTGACACCTGAGAGCATCCCCCCAAGCCCATCGTGTAAATCCCGGGCAATCCGGTTTCGCTCTTGTTCCTGTCCTTGAAGCATGGCATTGTAGACTTTAAGTTGTTCCTTTTGCTTCAAGGATTTTAACTCCTGCTTGTGTAATAATTGATTTTGTTTGATCGTCCGTTGCTTCGATCTGTATAAGGTCAATCCAAAAAAGGTTGTCAATATCCCGATGAGCGTCACTGAAAGGAGCAGGACAATTGTGAATTTGTTTTTTTCAAGCTCTAATTCTTGCTGCTGGTTTTCACTTTTCAATTGCAGTATCTCATTGTCCTTCTCTATTGTTTTATATTTCTTTTCAAGTTCGAGGATCTTGATTTCACTGTCTTCTTCAAATGCACTGTCAGTTAGCATCACATACCGGTCAAGCCAATCAAATGCTTCCCGATAATTTCCGAGTTTAGAATCAGTGTATGCAAGTTCTCTTGTATGCAATCTTTGGTCGTGAAGGTTTGCCGTGTTCAAGTTAAATTTCTGAGCCTGGAGAAGCATTTCTTTTCCAGCTTTGAAATCGCCCATTTTCTTATAAACCAAGTACTTTTCAAATAGTATTGCAGACTCTGTTCTGAAGTCGCTTGATGCTTGTGCTAATTGAAGCCCTTTTTCCAAGTTAACCATGGCACTGTCCAATTTATCTTCATGGCGATAAAAAGTGCCTGCGGAGCTGTAATAAACCGGAGCATATAACGAATGGGGAATTAATGCCAGCTGGATTCTTGCCTGGTCTAAATAGATCTTAGCCTTTTCAAAATTTCTACTATAAATGGCATTTTTCGCCGCATTGACATATGCAGTCAGTTTTTCTTCATGGGCCAGATTGAACGACTCAAGTGACTCAATAGCTTTTTGATAGTACTCTGCTGCTTTTGAATAGTCTGTGGTATTCATTAATACCAATGCTATATTTTGATAGTCGTTGGCAACCATTATGCTATCTCCGGCTTTTTGAGCAAAAGGTATCGAATATTCCAAAAGGATTTCAATGTATTCCTCCTCTCTGTCCAGCCGTTGGAGAAGAGCACCGTAATTGTTCCATAACTTGGATCTATAGGTATAGGCTGTTTTTGAATGAATTCTTTTTAGGTATTTTTCCGCCTCCATATATTCCTCCATCCCCTTATTGATCTCTCTGTCAAAATAGATCCCCGCATTATAAAAGTGAAATAGTCCCTGGAAATACTCTGTATGTTTTGGAAAATGGTGTTTGGCTAATTTTAGATAAGAAAAGGCTTTTGAAGTGTCCCGCTCGGACCAAAAATCACTTAACTGAAAATAAAGTATAATTTTTGCAGAATCAGAATTCACTTTTTCTGCTTGGTTTAAAAGACTGTCTGTATAGAAAACCTCATAATTGCCTTGCCCAAAGGCATGAAATCCAAAAAGAAAATAGAGTGGGAAGAAAAGTAGTTTTTTCATTAATACAGCAATGAAATAGCCGATTCATATGCACAGCACAACGAATCGGCTTAATATAGCAAAATTGCATTGTAAGCCATTGTATAAACTTAGTTATGGATTACTTCCACCGTTAAGAATAAAACGAAGCCCCAGGCCAAATCTTGCTGCCAGGAATTCATTCTGTCCATCTGATATCAGGAATTTGGGTCTCCAATCCGCAAACAGCGAAATTGGTGCTGAGCTTATTTTGTAGTCAATTCCGGCAGCAGGAACTATTCCAAAATGGGTGTTTCCTGAATTGTTCGGAAAAAGTAAAGCTCCTCCAAGGCCTAAATACCATTGAAGTCCTTCTGCTCCTGAAATTGGTTGATGATATTGATACATTGCCTGTAAAACAGTGAGCCCACTTCCAAATTGCAAAGCCGCTTCACCGGCATGATTTGGTTGGAAGAAATGCTTTACATGAGGTCCCACTAATGTTCCTCCATCTCCTACATCAATCAGTAGACCCACTCCGGTTTTGTAAGTTTGCCCATTTACTGAGCCTGATCCAAATCCTATAGCCGCCAAAGAGAATAATACCTGCAGCGCAATTTTTAATTTGAAATTTTTCATCCGTTTGTCTTTTTAGTAGTTAAATTCTCCTGTTTATAATTTTCTAAAGAGCAAGGTCAGTGGTACATCCCCAGCTTTAATAGTTATCCTTAATCGTGTGTTATTTTCGCTTAAGGAAAAGTTGGCAGGTTGCCTACCATTATTTTCTATGGTGTAATAGGTTCCATTTTCATTTTCCCATCCGGATGAAAGCATTTCCGTTTGACAGGTTGCAGACCCTGACTCCACTGGTGCTGAAATGTTTAAAGACAGGATTTTCTCATCAACAATCAACTTACTGTCTTGGATACAGGGTTCTCCGTTGACATCAAAGATTTGTCCGTCTTGTTCAATTCCTTCGATACTCCAAGTTCCAATCAGTGGGTCAATGGCAGGTTCATTGTCTTCATTGTCAGAGCAAGCAAAACCTACAAACAGAATTATGAGAAGAAAGAAATGTTGGTTTTTCATAAAAAGTGGGTCTGTGAATTAAATTGTTTGTCTCCACAAAGTTAAATCCTCGGAAAAGGGAAGAACATACCCGAAAACCAGTATATTATTTCAATTTTCTTAGATTCAATCCCAGCTGAGTTGGCAATACGAACTTTAAAATTCAGAACTCCAGTAACTGGATACGGATTCTTGGGTTTTAGAAAATCTTCAGAATTTCACTTATATCAATGGCTTCCTGCGGGGCAGATGGAGAAGGTAAACTATGAGCGGATGTTGGAAGTCCGCGCCCTTCCTGGACTGTAGGATTTTATAGATCGGACACATGTCGCTCCTGAAAAGCTCTTAATTCTGATCAGTGCAGTGGCTTTGGGTTTATCGGCCTTGGTAAGAAACTGCTATGGTAGGTCAACTTCCTACAAAAAAGGCAACTCGAGAAGGAGGTGGATTCCCCTACTTTGTTTCGGAAGTCTGCCATGGATTTTGTCCTGCCCGATTTTCCGCTGGAAGATGCCATTGATATCGCTAATGTGCGGGGTTGTGCGCTGACTGACATGTTCCGATTATGTACCGACGAATGTAGGAGAAACGCGAGGGCAAAGGATTACTTTCTATGCCAGAGTTTAAGGACTAAATTAAGACCTCGAATAAGACACATTTTTTTTGATATTTGTTGATATGAACTAAAGTCTAAAAACAGAAAAGCCTGTAAATCAGTAGATTTACAGGCTTTTAAAATCCCTTGAAACAGGTTTTGTCGGGGTGGCAGGATTCGAACCTATGCGTGTAATGTACTGATATACAATATTTTATCCGTTGTATTTTTCTTTAGGTCACCTAATAAGGCAAAATTATTTTTAAGTGATGTAACTGATTAATTTACAGCAAGTTAATACATTTACTTGTGTTTTTTAGAAATAAGATCAAAAATAGGCGAAGCCCACCTCTTTTATACAAATTCTCTAAGTCGATAGATTTAGTTATTGGTGGTAATTTCTTCGTCTAGCATTTCATAATCCTTTGCTCCGTTTGAATCCGGCACATAGTCAAATATGCTATGTGCCTAGAGCTGGCCTTTTGATTTTCAATAAAAATATTCAATGCTCGCTTGATGGGATCGACGAAATTCTTAATTTGGTCACAGTAGAGTTCCGGAACCCTGCGGATAATCGCGATATTGATGCAATAAGGTTGCGGGAGTTCTTTAACAACAAATGTTAGCGGATATTTTACAGACAACCTAAACTTCGACAAAGAACTATGGCACTTTATCCACAAATACTATTTCACTTTACTAAGAAAAAGAGCCTTTATACAATACTAAATGAAACATTTAAAGCTTCCTATGCCAGAGAAAGAATCATTGGTGGAAATAACACAAAGGAATTTGCTGTTCCAATGGTTTCCTTCAGTGACTTGAGACTTTCTGAGCTTAAAAATAATATCGGCACTTACGGAAAATTTGGTATTGGATTTACTGTCATCCGGGTAAGTTTTTCATATCCTAAAATAGTGGGTTTTCTGGCTTTCTAGGGTGATTTTTCCTTTTTTCTCAAAACACCCCCCTGCTCAATTCCAAATATATCCAATTGCACTATTTCCAGATTTCGTTCTTCTGCTGCCAGACAGTTTGTTTTTAGTATGGTCTGGAAGCACACATACGATATCAGGTTGGCCCGGGCCATGGATACCAACGTAGTAAACTGCTCTGCTTCTTTGATCCGCTTATGGATCACACTGAATATCAGATTGGCGATCAATACCATCCATACCTGCGTTTTGATCCCCTCCCTGCTGTCCGAGAAAAAATAGCCCAACTCGAAGTTCTGCTTTATTTTTTTATAGAACGGCTCGATCTCCCAGCGGTTTTTATAAAGGAGCACTATAGTATGGGACTGGAAGTCAAACAGGTTGCTCAGAAAGCGGAACACCTTGCCTGTCAATGGAGCTTTATAGGTGATCAATCTGGCCTTCAGTGGCCCTTCATTGGTCTTTAGCTCCACCAACTGGTCCAGGATGGTACCCCCGGCCAGGAAGTCATGGATGTCCGCACGGATTTCACTCACCACTTCATAGGTGGCGTTTTCATTTAAACATGTGACGAAAAAGGAACCACTCTCAGTCCATTTTTTATAAACCCCATAATTTACATACCCCTTGTCAAAGACATAAATCTCTCCTCGTTGTGGTTTCAGCTGTCCGAGGAAATCTTTATCGTTGCTACTGGCAGGGGTCAGCCAGATCAGTTCGGGCACCATATTGTCCAGGGGGAGTACCGCATGGACTTTGAGTCCCCCTTTTTTCTTCCCGTTCATAGGATTCCTTCCCGTCCCTTTGAATACATCCGTCCACAGGGTCACGGTGCTGGAGTCCATCAGTTTAACCCGGTCTGGGGAAACTTCCCCGTTGATGGGTAGACTGAGGTAACTGTCTGAAATCTCCGCTCTGTAATGGGCCAATAATAAGTAATAAATATACCCATGCACTTCATTGGGACGCTTACGGTTGGCATCCGAAAGGGTGCTGCTTGCAGGAAGCTTATAGATGCCCAAATAGCTTAGCTTCTGTCCCAAAAACAACAGGCATTTGCAGAGGCTGTTCAGCGACTGCGCTTTGGAAACCACTCCGTAAAGCATGAAGACAAGCTGTTTCCAGGTATCCATTGTCTTGTAGTAGCGGTCCGACTGAAAGGTTTCTGCAGCTTTATCGACTATCTCCCGGGGTACGAAAGAAAGTAGCTGGCTGATTATCGGATGACCGGATAGTTTTGTAGTTTGCATTGGGATAGTTGATGTGTCGTAACCTCAACTTGCACCAAAAGGCGGGATTTACCTAATCGGTGGTTCCGCTTTTCCTGTTTTGTACTATTCCAAGAATGTCATTTTAAGCCTGTTTTTTACTCGGATGCCAGTATATTGGATTGACAAAGTCATGGGCAATAAGAAATGGACTTAATCCTGTTATGTATGCAAGTAAAGAAAGTCTTTTCACAGGAAACTTTATGAGTGGAGTTGAGGATATTTTCACGCTTTTGACAAAGGCGAATGACACAACAGGAAAATTTGAAACAGCATACAATAACACAATTAATACTTTACGCTACATAAAAAACTATCAAGGAGACCTAATTAGACCAGGAAAGAAAACAAAACCAAATTATGTATTTGCAAATGAAAGGGAATGGAGATATGTTCCAGCAATTACAGACGACATTTTATCCTTTATACCAATTGATAAAATTAGAACTGCTCAACAGAAATCAAGTTTCAACAAAAAAGTAAGCCATATACGACTTCATTTTCAGCCAGATGACATAAAGTATTTGGTAGTTGAAAAAGAAACTGATATTAACCCATTAATAGCTCACTTACGGCAAGCAAAAAGTAGATTTTCTTATGAAACGGTTGACAAACTTGCAAGCAGAATTTTAACTTATGAACAAATTGAGAAAGACGTATAAAAAACAGCGGCTAACATAAGTTTTTATAGGGGCAGACGAACAAATTCTTATCTTTAGTTTTTCAATTTGGCTTTTTGTGGTGGTTGGGCAGACGTTCCCTGCCCCCCCCCGCAACGCCAAACTTTGAACGTTGTAAACCATAAAAGAGATGGCTAAAAAGATATTTAAACTTCATACCAGTAAGGTTGAAAATGATTGGTTTACATCATCAATTCAACCAACAGATTTTGATGTGTTTGGTGAAAAAGTTGAAACTATATCACGATTTGATAGCGATACTATTATATGGCGGTATCTGGATTTTAGCAAGTTTATTGCGCTTTTAGAAACAAAACAATTACACTTCACACGATTAGATGACTTTTATGACAAATTTGAGGGTTCATATTCGCCATCTGATTACGAAAGATTCTTATCAGATGACTTCTTAACAAGGATTGAAAACTCATTACTTTCTCAACTGATTGACATTTCAGTTCGTCTAGGTAACTTTGCATCTTCCTGGCACATTAATAATTATGAAAACTATGGGATGTGGAAGTCTTATGTTAAATCTAATGAGGGAGTTGCAATTAAAACAACTGTTGGCAACCTTATAAAAAGCCTTCGAAATTCAAAAAGTTCTCTTGTATATGGAAATATAGAGTATGTAGATTTTGAAGAACTAGATATCAGGAAGTATTTTGAACACAATAAACAACACGGCGTTCAAGTTATGCCTATTCCATCCTTCTTTAAAAGGAAAAGTTTCTCATTTGAAAATGAATTTAGAGTAGTTATTTATTTTGAATTTGGAATCTCTAACACAAATTTGATAAATCAAGATTATATTGATAATATAATTAAATCACAGAAACGCTTTTATCAAGAATCCATTGACTTAAATGAGCTTTTTAATGAAATTTATATACATCCAGATTCAACAGAATGGTTTGATACTTTGGTTAGAAAAGTGGGTGACAGATACAATGTTGATGCGACAATATTAAAATCTGATATATAAAAGTATTGCTTTCATTTTGTATATGTAATGACAAGGCAAGTGTTAAATATCAAAGATTGTAGCCCGCTCAAACAGCGTAGGGATTTGATATGATACTACCAATCAATCTACCACAACTCATAAAATTTACCGTCAGTAACTATGGAAATTCAATGGTCATCGTATCTGAAAGTGCATTTCCCAGCTCTTTCTGAAATTTATCTGGATACCCACGCTGAAAAAGAGATCAATGAGCAATTAGTGACTAGAAATTCTGAGCTTCTGAAAGTGTGTCCTGATAAATATACGACCACTTTTTATGACCTATTCGTTAGGATAATTAACACTGAAATTGAAAATGATAGGGAGCAAGAAATTTCCCGCTCATTGTTAGGCCAGCTTAATGATAATGTCGAAAGACTCAATAACATACTGATCCAAAACAAATTATCAATAAGTCAAGTAAAGAATTATCTGGATGGACTCTTTCGAGTAAACGGTGAGAAATATCTCGATAAGGTGGGAGAACTATTGAGCACGAATTATATTCTTGAAAACAATAATAATTTCAAGCTTTTACAACTTGAATATAAACATGAACCACATCTCGGAAATAAAAGTAAGGATAGTGATTTACTGATTTTTGACGAAGTTCTTAAGGGAGGTATTTTGGTGGATATTTTGAATGTTAACCTGGATCACGAAAAGATAGAAGATGAAATAGGACTTACCAAAATCCTTTCTCATCGCATTGGGAACAAATATATTGATAAAAGGTATCATAAAATTCAGATAAATGATTCCTTTAAAATTGGGGTCATACAACCTTTTATTTGGGTTTATGATTTATGTTCAATACTCAAATATGAGGAAGTCTTTCGGAATTTTACTATATATAACTCATTGCCAATTTTACTTCTTAGGCAAAAGTCTAATGGTCAAGGACAAGTTTATTATGATTGTATCCAAGCGAAAGACATTAATAGTTAAAACTGATGACAAGTGCTAAAAATCCATAGGTTTATGAGCCACTTACAAAGGGAGTTGAGATTAGATAGTTTTAAAGCAATTAACAAAGTTCAAGCCTATGGATTTTAGCTTGGCTTTGTACGAAATATGAGCAAAACGGTAATCATAATTGGAACAATCATAATTCTCCTCCTGATTTTCGGAAATATTCAAAATAAAAGGAGTGAAAAGAGACTTCGGAAATTAAAGGAAAGTCGACCGAATCTTACTCGAACGGAATATATAAATCGATAGAGGTATCCGCTTAGTTTCATATTAGATTTTCCACGTATATTTTGTCGGCATTCACCATTCTCTTGACCAGGTTATGAAAGATCGTCTGTTTTGATTGTGACCTGTTGGTCCGATAGGAGTATTCATTCAGGTAGCGTTCTATATGGCGTTTGCTCACCCAGGAAAACGTTGTCCTTATCCAGGATTTCACCTGGTGTATCGCCGTATGTATCGCCTTAAAGTTCAGTCCGAACTCACTGGGGATCTGGGTGATCTGAAAATCCTTGGCGATGGGGCGATACCCCTTCCATTCATCCGTGGTCACTTTAGCTTCTGCTGAAATATGGCGTTCAAAGATGGGACGAAGGCTTTTTGCGGAGAAATCCTTGATCTGAAGGCTATAAAACCGCTTTACCTTGCCCTCTTTGGTAAGTTCAATGGCACAGACCACTTTCTTTTTCTTGCCCCCATAGCTCCTGCCGGGCCTTTCTGACTCTTTTCCCCCGACCACGAATTCATCCACATGAACGTCGCCCTCCATCGGATGGGTACCGCTGGATTTCATCGCCTCCCGCACTTTGTGCATGAATACCCGGGCGGTATCAGGACGTATCCCGTACCTTCTGCCCACCTGCAGCGCGGAGAGCCCTTTAGTCGTAGTGGCCATCTCAAAACAGATATGAAAGGCCTTCAACAGTCCAAACTTCACTTTGTGGAACAGCGTATCAGCACCCGGTGATTCCGTATCACTGCACTTATTGCACGTTCTTGAATAATCCCTGCGTACCTGGCTGCCGTGATGGCCACATTTTCTACAGGTATAACCCGATGACCACTTCACCTCACTCAGATAGTTCTTGCAGTCCAGGTCGCTTTGGAAGTGTCCAGTGAACTCTACAATGTTCTGTCATTTAAAAATGTCCATTTGTTCCGTTTTTGAATAGATAAATATATGAATTTAAACGGATACCTCTATAAATCGATTTGTAAAAAACGGATTTGATACAGAGAACTAGATAATGGATAGCGCATATTCTCGGGAACTGAAACGCAAGAATATCTAGACAACCCAAACAATTCTGCAGATTACGCCACGAACACAATAGCCAATTATGACCCGGCAATCATCCCATGCCTGGAGATGCCAGCTGGTACAGAGCTGGAACGAATAGTAGGAACCAATAAATTCGAAGTAGTTGAATAATCTACTCACAATATATGCTATAAATGAATGGGGCGTTTGTGAGATAGGAAATTTATGTAGGTTGAAAAGTACGCTACAAGTTTTCAATCAAGGCGTGGCTATTTTTGTGAGACGAGAGTTGGTGCTTTCTAATCCTCGCTCATTATAGCAAGGCGTTAGTCTAAATCCCATAATGCTCCGCAATCGCAGTCAGAATCATTTCCCTCATAGAAGCCTTAGTTTCCCCTCCAATCTCATTTTTCAGTTTAACGATCATGCCTCAGTCGGAATCCAAAGGGAATAGATTTTCACATCCTCAGTGTCGAATTCTTTGCTAGATACTTTTTCTTTTTGCTGCGTTTCAGGATCTGATTTGATCAGCATCCCTAAGCCTCTTTGCTTGATACCTAGGTTTTTATTTCCCTTGCTCGGGTTGTTTAGCTTCGTAGCCATATCAGTTTCAGTTTAGTTTGGTGATCATTTCCTCGACTAGCATTTCGTAGTCCTTTGCTCCATTGGCTTCTGGTGCATAGTCAAAAATGTTTTTTCCCTGCAGCTGGGCTTTCGATTTCCAATAAAAATATTCAAAGCCCACTTGATGGTATCGACGAAATTGTTAATTTGGTCACAGCAGTGACCTGAAGGCCTTTGGGGAATGGGGATATAGATGCAATAGGGTAGCGGGAACTTCATAACCGCAGGAGTTGGAAGTAATACGTAAGAATTTTAATATGGATGTTTTCGAATTATTATCTGACTGTTCTAGTTTCGATGAGCGATTTATTTCTTTGAAAGGATTGCCAGGAATGCTATCAGCTAAAGGAGAAATTAATAGGATATATAATTCTTGGAGTGGATTTGATGAAGACTTTGTCAAACAATTTCAAACATTGAATTTTGAAGCAAGACTTTGGGAATTATACTGTTATGAATTCTTTAAAGATCAAGAATTTGTAGTTGAGCCATGTAATGAAAATCGACCCGATTTTAGTCTATTAAAAAACGGCCGAGAAATAGTTGTGGAATCTGTGACATCAAATGAATCGGGAAAAAGAACTAAACAAATTTATTTAAATACTTTAGAAAGAGAAGATAGGATAGATTTCAAAACACGAATAGGAAGTGCATTATTTTCCAAGCTAAACAAAGAATATCATAAACTAGAATGGGTTAAGAATAAACCCCTAATTATAGCTATTCAACCATATCATAGTGCTGAATCATTTAATATGAATGTTTATACTATGGTAAGCTACTTGTATGGAATCGATATATCCAAAGAAAAACTTGCAAATGGTGAAATACTAACTCGATTTTTGAAAGGCAAAAATTTTAAACGAAACCATAATGGTGAAGTGATAGAGATTGATGCGTATTTTAATCTGGAGATGTCAAAGTATATTTCTGGAGTTTTGTTTACAAATACTGCTACTTTAGGAAAATTTAGTAGGATGGGATATCAAAATGGATTTGGAGTTGATGATACATTGGGTATTATTTACACTGGTGCATGTTATGCTGAAAACGAAATAGAACCAAGGCAATTCAGTATAAATATTGGTAAAACTGGATTTGATAATTACAGATATGGAGTTACGTTATTTCATAATCCAAATGCAATCTGTCCAATTAATGATGAAGATTTTATGTGTACTCAGGTTAAATTTATTAACAATGAGATATACTGGAAACGACTAGGTTTTTATCCATATTCAGGTAAAAACATAAGACTTATTAGAAATCTTTCTAGGGAGGGAAAGAAAATAAATAATTCTTTCCTAGGAAATAATGCTTTTAACGAAGAGGAATAATTCGCCCAAAAAAATATAGGTGTCCATGCTCCATGAGACCCTGCACTGCAGCTATACTATCCTTTGGGCCCTACCTACCAGCGTTCCTAAACGAAACATTCTCATTGTCAAAAAGATAACTAAACAATATGACCGATAAACAACTACGTTCTTTTAAATTTTTTGAATTAGAATTAAAATCACTTTCTAGCTTTTTAATTGTAACAAATCCTTACTTGACAGAACTGGCATCATCAGTTTTTTGGGAACATGAAGCAATAAAAACAGAAAAGACACGAATAAGTACTCTTTTAACTTTTCCACCGACTACACAAGAGTTCATTGCTAGAAGTTTTGAACAGAATATTTCATTTTTAAGTAGAGAGTTAATTTACATAAGAATTGTATCTGCTTTAGAAATATTTTTAATACAAAGTGTCCGTGACGTTTTTAAGCAAACTGAGAAGCCTTTTGAAAGTAATAATAAGAAGATCGAATTGAATTATTCGCAGGTTTTACAACTCTCATCGATTAGACAACTTAGAAATGCGATGCTACATAAAGAAACTCGCCCTCTTTCCAGCGCCGGATATGAGGATGTAGTTAAGTATTATAAGCAACAGCTACGTCTAGATATTAGTAGCTTAGGTCCCGGACTTGGGAAAATGAAATATTACCATCAGGTCCGACATATATTGGTACATCGTTTGGGGAAAGTTGATAAACAATTTCAAAAAGAACATAATTTCAAAAAGACATATTTGCAAATTGATGAAAGTCTATTGATAAATCTATTCAATGATGTTTACGCTTATGCATATCAGGTTTCAGAAAAAATCAAAGCATTAATTGATGCTAATAAAATACTGAAAATTTATCGACAGTTTAAAGGTGAGCGACTTAGGATTGAATTCGACTCAAAAATTAATGACAAAGTAAACTTTCTCGAACCTGAATACCATTTCTGGGTCGGAGATGATGTCTTTTACTTGGAAGATTTAGGCCTACACATAATATCGAAGGGAGCTCGTTACATGGTTGAAGTTTGGGGCGAAACTGAAATACTTA
Organism: Algoriphagus resistens; assembly: GCF_001442615.1. GTDB lineage: Bacteria > Bacteroidota > Bacteroidia > Cytophagales > Cyclobacteriaceae > Algoriphagus > Algoriphagus resistens. Next base: position 297,188 of record NZ_LMXN01000005.1, read on the forward strand.
AGGCTTATAAGAAGAGCATCAAGACAAGACTAAAGACATCGAAATATTTTGAAAATATCTCGGTAAAGCCGGTGGCACATCCTCAAGTATTTGATGAATCAATCATCTTAGCCGTAAGTAAATTGTTGCCCAATGAGGTTTGGCCATTGGACATTCGTAAAACAATTGCTGCGGAATTAGACATTTCAATAAGTAAAGTGAGTCAGATAATTAAAATCTTGAATTCAAGAGGTATGCATTTAAAACCAGAATAAAAAATATTGACAACGCCAGCGCCCAACAAAAATATTGCTGGCAAAGCCATAGTTATATCGAACCAATTTATGGAAGATTTTGAAAGGGTTTTGAAGCTGGATTCAGAACTCTAAGCTTTAAATAATCCGAGTTAATGCTTGTATTCTGGAGCTGGCGATACAGAAGTCGAACCATTTCGAGCAGGATTTGGAGCGTTTGGCTAGGTTGTTTAGGCATCTTTCACAATCGTGATAAGTATAGATCAGTAACTTAACTTACTGATGCTTTTGTACATACTCGTTTTTTTATACATACTTTTCTGACAATGGCTTGGTTCTGTCTTTTGGGATTTCAAATGCGCAAATTCATGCCCCATTAATAATCGATTATTGATCTCCTGAGCCTTCCAGACTCGATCCTCTAACTCCGGGAACAGGGTAGAAACCGATACCATCATCGATGGGAATAAGATTAACTCCTTAATGCTAAATGCGGTTTATTAGCCTAGAAATAGTTCGCTCACTTTTTTCTAAGTCAATTTTATTGAACCAACCTTTTTCAGTTCTGTGTTCCGTTAACTTAAATACATTAACTATAAACTGAAAATAATGCAATTAAGAAAATTTGGAAAAAATCCGATAAACCTACAAATTCAGTTATATTTTAATACCTGAATAAAGCCTTCTAAGACTAAATATACAATAGAAAAAAGAGGAAGCTACCATAATGCAATTACAGGTATCCTGAGCAAAACGGAAATAATAAATAATATGAGAGAATATCTTAATAAGGTCAGAAAATATTACAACAATGCAGTTTTCTTAAAAGATTCCTTAAACAATATACTCAATCTAATTGAAGAACAATATCAATTGAAGCCCAGTCAAGTCGTTATGGTGGATAGTATTTGTAATAATGATGTGAATTTAATCCATTATCCGCCGAAAGCTTACGAAATGATTGGGCCATTTCATTTAGGAGGATTAGATGGATTTCCATTTTTAGGATTAACAGGGATGAAAAAAGTTGATAACCATGTTTCTGAAGAGGGAGCAGTATTAATTTTTTATGCACCTCATATTGGAGTGAGTAAAGATGGGACAACAGGTGGGATTAAAAGGACACATCAACACGATTATTCTTCTTGCTGTGGGGGACTTGAGATAGCGTTGAGAAACCTCAGTTCCAACATGATTAAATCGGGAGAGGTGTCATCCTTAGATTATCAATTCAACATTCTTGAACAAATTTTGTTTTGTGAAAAGGAAAGGATTGATGCTGCTGCTGATAAATTCGTTGAAGCTACAGAAGTAGTATATGAAGCGATTGAAAGACAAATAGACCTTCTGATTTCTAAATCAGAATACCACTGTAAACACCTATTTCTTGTAGGAGGTATTTATATTAATGGAGATAGGGGAGCCTGTTCATTTCATGCTGTTAGGCGTATTGAGCATCTTGACGTAACTACAAATCAAAAAACTGATTTAACAAGATACATAACATTTAATGATTGAGGTTACATTGTTGACTTATGGCCTAAGAGTTTACGATCAGGATTAGCTCTGTGATCCCTCTAAGTTGCTCTAACAAAATTATAGATTGCTTGAGAAATGATCGATTCCGGATCCTGATTTATGAAATTCTGTAAACTTTTTCTTTTGGGATTTGCAGTAGCTAATGTTGGTAGTTTAAAATAATATGGTTATTGTTTTCCGGCTTTAATAACTAATCACTAAGTGAGAAATGGTTTTTGTGTATTTCCAGTAAAAACAAATTTGGCGATTCCGAATAGTAAATATATATATATAAGAGAACTGCTTCAGGTGTGGAAACTTACCCAATTATCAATTCATTATAAAAATTATGAGCAAAAGATTCTTTTTCCCCCTTACTCTTTTGATTCTTCTTATCTTTTCTAGTTGGGTGCAACAGGAGCCGATAATGAATTATGAGGATCTCACCACAAAAGCAAAAATAGCATTTCGTGATTCCTGGAATGAATTACTGCTTTCGTATCAAGACAGCGTTTTTTCGATTTTGCCAATTCGGAAATTGGGTGAGTCCAAATACAATCTTTCTTTTCAAAAGCCACTTTCATTCAAACCAGATGTATCAATACCCCCGATTATATGCAATTTTGAGAAACTTGATCTTCTCAGAAACTATAGGATAAAGGTTATTCAATGTGGAGATGGTGAGGTGGCCTATAGCTATAGCTATGAAATCAGGGATGAAGCAGCTCATGAAATTATTCTCTTCGCTGGTCTTGAATTACCAATTAACTTGTATTATATAGATATTCAGTCACTAAGAACCATTACTTTTTTATCAACTTTAAAATTTGCTTGTTTTGGATTGCTCGCTGGAGTTACAATTTTAATGGCTTTTATGTTTATCAAGAGTATTCCACTGCAGCTATTTGGAGGAAACAAACCCTGTTTTATTCAGATAGGAAGCACTCTACTGGATGCAGATCAATGTTTTTTACTTACAAATGGTGAGAAGACCTCGATTACCAGAGAGGAGTCTGACTTACTGCTCAGCTTTGCGACAAATCTAAATCAAGTGGTCACATGTGAAGATCTCAATATAAAACTTTGTGGAAATGATAATGTTTTAGTAGGTAAGAATCTGGATACATACATTTCAAAACTCCGGGATAAATTAAAATCTGACACTAGTATTGTAATCATCAACGTGCAGGGCGTGGGTTATAAAATGGAGGTTGAAAGCTCCAAATAGCTCTGATTATGGTTCAAAATAATTCCGCTAGGGTAATTGTACATCATCAGCCTGGCTTCTAATTAAAACGACAGTCGGGGGCCGCTTCATTATTTTTGGGAATTTCTATTCTCTAACAGGAATTCCTATTGATTTCAAGAAGTTTTTAGAGAATAAAAGGCTTGACTCCACGGGATCTCTACCTTTCTATCCCCTTGTTTAAGGGTAATGTTTTTACAAAATGCTTGACAAAATTGCCAAGCATTTTGATCATTTATTATTCGTAGCCGAAGGTATAAACCTTGTCATCAAAACCACAGATATATAATTCTTGGTTTTGGTCAATTCCAAATGAGGAAATAGGGAAATCAGCATTAAGCAACTCCTTATTTACGGGGGTTTTGGGATCACTGAAATCCAAACTCCAAATTCGTCCCGAGACGTAATCTGCATAAATGTACAACCCCTGCAAATTTTTTATGGCAGTACCATGATAAACAAAACCGCCTGTAATGGATATATCGCCTTGTGATCGCCCATATTCCCAAATTGGCAATTCCAAATTTTCCATATTGCAATCATCGGCATTGAAGCAATGAAAACCTTCCATTGTATTCCACCCGTAATTCCCACCTTTTTTAACAATGTCAATCTCTTCATAACTATTTTGCCCCACATCACCTACCCACAATTGTCCATTTTCTGAATTAAAGCTAAATCTCCAAGGGTTCCGTAAGCCATAAGCATAAATCTCCTCCCTGAATCCCTCAGTGTTATTGACGAATGGATTGTCTTCAGGGATCGAATAATTTGTTGACCCATTTTGATGATTAACATCTATTCTCAGAATACTCCCTAATAAAGTCTTTCTGTTTTGACCATTTCCCTGGGGATCACCACCGTTCCCACCGTCACCAACTGCGATATAGAGGAAGCCGTCCGGGCCAAATGAGATTTGGCCTCCATTGTGGTTGCCGTAAGGTTGGTCATATTCTAACAATACCAGTTCACTAGCAGGATCTGCCTTATTTGGGTTGGTTGAGGAAACGCTAAAGCGGGAAATTATAGTCCGATTGGGATTAGAAGCGGTGTAGTTTACATAAAAATAGCCGTTACTTTTATAGTTAGGGTGAAAAGCTAGCCCTAATAAACCTTGCTCTCCACCAGAATCTTCCACTTGGTTCTCAATAGTTAGAAAATCGACTTTCTCTGTTGTTTTTTCATCATTATGAAAAACTGAGATAACTCCCCGTTGCTCTACAACAAATATTCTATTAGACTTATCCCCCGCATGTTGAAAATCTACTGGTCTGGTAAATGACAGCCCAGGAAAGGCTTCCTTAACTGTTATATTTCCATTTTGAATTAATGAGTCTGTTTTAGCGTCTTTAGAACAGGCAATGTTAGAGAATAAGGATATAAATAAAAGGATACTGAGTTTGTTCTTCATATTTAATTTGTTAAACGAAAGCTTAAAATACTTTCAGCATTGATATAAGGAATAAATTAGCGAACTGGATTATACTACAGTTCTAGTTCGTTTAATGCTTGATCAATAAAAAGAGATTCATTAGAACTTAGTTGAAAATCCATAGAATGTGCATTTTGAATAGCTTGATCCGCATTTCTAGCTCCCGCTAATGCGATGGTAATACCCGGGCGATTGTAAGTCCACAGCAATACCAACTGAGCAAGAGTAGCGTTCTTTTCATCGGCAATTGGCTTTATTTTCGCCAGAAATGCATTTGTCTTAAGAATACTGTCATCTGTGAAATATTTTAAAACCGCCCTGTGATCACCTTCAGCGAATTTTTGTCCAGCAGTCATTTTCCCACTTAATAGGCCTCTTTCCAAAGGGCTATATGCCAAAATAGCTTTTTCATTTGCGATGCAATAAGGAATTGTCTCTTCTTCTATACCTCTGTTTACCATGCTATATGGTATTTGGTTTGAGATTATTTCCACATATTCTTCTGCTTCTTTCATTTGGGCAGCATTATAATTGCAAACACCAGCATAGCGCACTTTTCCTTGCTGTATCAAGTCGGCTACCGCTTCAAATGTTTCTTGAATCGGCGTAGTAGGATCAGGCCAGTGAATCTGATACAGGTCAATGTAATCTGTCTTCAGTCTTTTCAATGAATCTTCTACTTCCTTGATAATACTTTCTTTTCCGGCATATTTATAGATGTCGATTGGGTTACCTTTGTTGTCTTTGCTTGAGAATGCAAAATCTCCTTTTGCCAAGTTCCAGCGCATACCAAATTTTGTAAGAATCTGTATTTTTTCCCTTGGAAGTTCTTTTATGGCTTCTCCTACAATTTCTTCACTGGTTCCTTGCCCATAAATAGGAGCAGTGTCAATTGATGTGACTCCTAGGTCATAAGCAGCTCGTATAGCTTTGATCGAACTGCTTCGTTCCGTGGATCCCCACATCCAGCCACCTGCAGCCCAGGCTCCAAAAGTAATTACAGATACTTCTAAATCTGATGTTCCTAACTTTCTAAATTGCATGTTTGGTAATAGTTTTTAATTTGATTTTTTATTTGTGCACAGGAAACAGCATGTCTGAAACGTAGGGTTCATTTCAAGTAACTTAGAAAAAAGTGAGTGGTTGATTTTCGGGCTAATCCAGTAATTCCTTTTAATTTTAGACAGTTAACAACAAATCACAAAGTAGTAGTATGAAAAAGAAAATTATGTTATTTTCAGTGGTGTTTGTCCTTTTGCTAAGGACGGGACTAGCCTTTGCTGGAAAAGAGGATTTCTATCAGTTAAAAGTTTACCATTTATCATCAAGTAATCAGCAAGAAGTTGTAGAGGAATACCTGGAGCAGGCATTTCTTCCAGCCATGCATAGAGCCGGGGTTAAACATGTCGGAGTATTTAAACCAGTTAATCCTTCAGAAGGAAGTAGTTCCTCTGAAAAGTTGATTTATGTACTGATCCCCTTTAGTTCACAAAAGGATTATTTCAAAATAGAATCAGTACTCTCTAAAGATCAGCAATATCAAACTGCTGGAGCTAAATACCTGAATGCACCTTATACCAATCCTCCTTTTGATAGGATTGAGACTATCCTGCTCAATGCCTTTGAGAAAAATCCTAAATATGGTGTTCCCGATTTAAAAGGCCCAAAGAAAGATAGGATCTATGAATTACGCAGCTATGAGGGCCATAGTGAAAAAATATCTGCCAATAAGATCAAAATGTTTAATGCAGGTGATGAAGTAGGATTATTTAAAAGACTGGGATTCAATGCTGTCTTTTATGGCGAAGTTGTTGCGGGTAGTACCATGCCAAATTTGATGTACATGACTACATTTGAAAATAAAGCTGACCGAGATGCGCACTGGGATTCTTTTGGTAGCGATGCTTATTGGAAAGAGCTATCCTCTCTTCCTGAATATCAACACAATGTATCCAAAAACGTAACTATTTTCTTACATCCTACGGAGTACTCTGATCTGTAAAAGAAAGATTTATATATGAATAGCATACTTTTTTAGGTAAAGTTGCTATTCATATGTGAATCTGAAAATTGGCATAATTGATCTAGTAATTCACTGAGTTTATATCCAATAGGAGTAAGAAAATACTGGTATTTTCCAGTGGTTCCTGAATCGTCCTTAGTTTTTTTGATTAGTTTATATTGCTCCAGTAATTTCAGCCTGTTTGCCAAGACATTATCACTTATTAGGTCTATGGATTTTTTCAAACTTGAAAATCGATCATTCCCTTCTTCAATTTCAAACAGCACATCTGTTGTCCAACGCTTACTGAGTATATTTATCAATTCATTTAATGTGCATTTCTCTTCTAAATAAGTCTGATTTAAATAATTGGTGGATGTGATTTTTCTTTCCTCTATCATGAATTATAATTGTTGAATGCTTGTATTCCGGAAGTGATGTTAACTATCTTCGACAGAATATGGGTTAAAACCAGTCAATTTGTTGCCGTTTTTCCTTTTCCGAAAAGGTGCTGCAATTGAGTTTCAAATGAACTGATTAGTTTATTTTTTCAGGCCACATGTAATTCATAATGCAGAACCCATGCTAGAATAAAAGATTAAGCTACTCTAAAAGAGGTGATTACGAAATATAATTTATATAAAGTCACAAAAAGGTACTTTATGAGGGAGATATATTCCACCGAGGGGGTGATATGTTCTCAAGGCAGGATCTATCCAGAAGAGTTAGTTCGCTTGGCCGCGCCAACATTGGGCTTTCAGGTCCAGAAATAGATGGATTTTGTTTTTGAATCTGAATAGTCGATAGAAAGTGTTTTTTTAATTCATCACTACACTCTAGAGAGTGAAAGGAAGATCAGCTTTAGTATCATTAAACTTTTATTTTCTCTTTTTCAGGACTTCATAATTGAGGGACTGAAATTGAGGGACTGATGCTATTCATTTTATGGAAAGTCGGAGAACTCTTCTAACTGCTGTTGCATATAACAAAAATCTATCCCCCCTTCTGATTTCAGTGTGACCTTTTCAATCATCCCTGCCACACTTTTGATCTTCATCAAAAACGATTATCGTTATGGATCAAGCAGCTCAAAATCTCAACTTTTACAGAAATGTTCCGCCTACAATGGAGCAGGTGCAGGCCTACTTTAACTCCCTCCAAGTTCCGGCTGCGGAAGCGGAGGTTTTCTATTTCTATTACCAGGGAATGGACTGGCGAAATGAAATGGGTACCGCTATACGAGATTGGATTATGGCTGCTGACGACTGGGTCTGGAATCTGGAGAACTGATTCCTAAGAATAGTAAATAATCCCCTTATTCAACTACAGAATGCTCTTCTGCCGGTAGTCTCTGGCATTGCGGTTTGGCAATGAGCAAGATGTAGGATTGTGCCACAATCCGCTCTTGCCCACCGCTGCCGGAGTTGCGGGTGGGGGTAAAATTTCTCCGAAGTCGAATTTTATAGTCCTGTTACCTTTATGAAAAAATCAGCTAATGAAAAATCCATATGGCTCACGGTAAGACTGACTTCCCTTGAAAAGCAAAAGCTCAATTCCTTACTCCAAAAAGCCGCCTATTGTCAGACGATAAGTGAGCTCGTTAGAGACGTGCTTTTCAAAAGAAAGCTAACCCTTAACATGAGAAACGAATCCTTGGAGAACACTCTGGTAGAATTAGGACTGCTCAGAAATGAGCTCAACAAAATCGGGGTGAATCTCAACCAGATTACGCACTATTTTCATATGCAGGCTGATCCAAAAGAGCGTCAGTTTTTTGTGAAGGAAATGCTCCCCCACTTTGAGCGGACTAAAGCAAAAATTGAGGCGCTCCATAGCTTGATTGAAGGATTGAAAAACCTAACCTAGTTGGTTGCCAAAATCATTACCGGAAAGACTATTGGAGGAGTGATTCGATACAATGAACAGAAGGTGAAAAATGGACAGGCAAAACTGGTACAGATGGGAGGGTTTGTGGGTGAAAATCTTACTGTGAGGGATAAGATCCAATCATTTGAAAAGGTGCAGAAGTTGAATACAAGGACGAAAACAAACACCGTCCATATTTCGCTCAATTTCTCTCCAAAGGATAAAGTTGATGAGTTTATGCTTCAAAAGATTGCAGCTGATTATTTGAAAGGGATTGGATTTGAAAACCAACCTTACCTGCTCTATCAGCACTTTGATGCTGCCCATCCGCACATTCACATGGTTACGACCAATATTTCAAGTTCAGGAAAACGGATTGAAACGCATAACCTGGGCAAGGGGCTGTCAGAACAGACCCGAAAGGAAATTGAGGGGCGATACCATCTTGTAAAAGCGGAAGAGCAGCGGAAGCAAAAAGTTAATTTGCTCCAGCCGTTGGAGAAAGCTACGTATGGCAAACGGGAAACGAAGTCTTCCATATCCAATATTGTTCAGGAGGTAATACGTTCGTATCAATTTGCTTCGCTGCCTGAGCTGAATGTAGTGTTGGGGCAGTTTAATGTATGTGCATACCGGGGTGAAAAGGAAAGTGAAATGTTTAAAAATAAAGGACTGGTGTACTCGGTTTTGGATGCGGCAGGGAACCGGGTAGGGGTTCCTGTGAAGGCCAGTTCAATTTATTGCAGGCCTACCTTGGCCAGACTGGAAAAGCTGTTCTTACGGAACAAAGAAGCAAGAAAGCAGCACCGGGAAACTCTTCGGGGTGTAATTCACGGTACGTTGCAAAAATGCAGTTCCCTGGAAGAATTTACTTTCCTACTCAGAACAAAAGGAATCAAGCCGCTACTTAGGATCAATGAAGAAGGGAGGTTATACGGGGTGACCTATATAGATAACGTAAACCGATGCGTATTTAACGGTTCGGACTTGTGCAGGGAATTATCCGCCAATGCGCTTTCTGTTAGATTTTCGAAGGACCATGTGCTTCCCAATTCATTGGAAAAAGAGCAGGAGGTAAAGCAGGAGGTAAAAATAAATGGCCAGGAAACTAACCCGGATACAAGAATTCCCGGCCTGGAGATTTCCTTAAATTCTTATCAACCGGAAGATCCAACCCCATTTGAGCTAAGGCAAAAGAAAAGGAAAAGGCGCAAGAAGCGAATCCAATAAACTGAGTCTATGCAAACTGGTGAAAATTCAGAGGGGTTAAGAAAGATCATCGATCTGACCAGAAAGGCAAGTATTGGAATGCTGTGTCTGCATTGCTATTACTACTGTTATCATTCATTCAATCAATGGGGGTTTACGCATCCTATTTCAGAAAGGCTTCTGGTCAATATTCAGCATACGGGCCTGTTTAATGAATTCTATGTTTCCAAAGTATTTGCGTTGGGCCTTTTGCTGATTTCGTTGATCGGAGCGAAAGGCAAGAAGGATGATAAACTCAGAATGGCCCAGATACTCTGGCCGCTGATCAGTGGATTCTTAATTTATTCGGGCAGCTTTTTTGTTTTTCACCTTCCATTTAATGAGGATAGGGTAAGTATTATATACATAACAGTCACCAGTCTTGGATTCATTCTTATTCTGAGGGGAGGAGCCCTTCTGAGCCGGTTGCTGAAGAACCGATTTGATCAGGGGGTGTTTAATCATTTGAACGAGACATTTCCCCAGGAAGAGCGCTACCTGGAAAATGAATACTCGGTTAATCTTCCTGCACAATACCGGCTTAAGGATAAGGTCAGAAAATCATGGATCAACATCATCAATCCCTTCCGTGCACTATTGGTGGCTGGTACTCCAGGCTCTGGAAAAAGTTACTTTGTGATCCGGCATGTGATTACCCAACACATCAGTAAAGGCTTTTCCATGTTTGTCTATGACTTCAAGTACGATGACCTCTCCCGCATCGCTTACAATACGCTGCAAAACAACCTGTCTGGTTATAAGGTGAAACCGAAATTCTATGCAATCAATTTTGACAGACTTTCCCATACCCATCGATGTAATCCCTTAGAGCCGGATACCATGTTGGACATTACCGATGCCTCAGAAGCTGCCCGTACTATTATGCTTGGACTGAATAGGGAGTGGATCAAAAAGCAGGGAGACTTCTTTGTGGAAAGCCCGATTAATTTCCTCACGGCTATTGTCTGGTTTCTCAAAAAACACAGGCATGGCAAATACTGTACGCTGCCCCATGTCATTGAACTGATGCAGACCGATTATGAGAAGCTATTTACTGTGCTCCGAACAGAGCCGGAAATTGAAGTGTTGGTGAATCCCTTTGTTTCTGCTTTGGTCAAAAAGGCATTTGATCAACTGGAAGGCCAGGTGGCAAGTGCAAAGATTACCATGGCACGGCTTTCTTCCCCCCAACTGTATTATGTGCTTTCCCAGAGTGAATTCACGCTCGATCTGAACAATCCTGAAGCACCTAAAATCATCTGCATGGGAAACAATCCCCAGAAGCAGCAGGTCTATGGAGCCGTGCTTTCCCTATATATTTCAAGGATTGTCAAGCAGGTAAACAAAAAGGGCAAACTGAAATCCAGTCTGGTGTTTGATGAATTTCCTACTATCTATTTCAATGGAATTGATAACCTGATCGCCACTGCACGATCCAACAAGGTGGCCACCTGCTTAGGTGTACAGGATTACAGTCAGCTTAGAAAGGATTATGGGAGGGAGCAGGCCGATGTGATTATGAATACGGTAGGCAACTTCATCAGTGGGCAGGTTTTAGGGGATACAGCCAAGCAACTTTCAGAACGTTTTGGCAAAATCATCCAGAACCGGGAGAGTATTTCAATCAACAGTTCAGAAACCTCCCTGAGCAAATCCACCCAGCTGGACCAGGCTGTTCCTGCTTCTACCATCTCAGCACTTTCCTCTGGTGAATTTGTGGGGATGGTAGCAGACACACCAGACCAGAAGATAGCGTTGAAAGCTTTTCATGCAGAGATCATTAATGATCATAAAGCGCTGAAGCGGGAGGAAGAAAGCTATCGGCCAATCCCTAAAGTACGGGAAATCACCCAAGAGGAGGTGGAGGAGAATTATAGGAGTATCAAGCGCGATGTGGAGGAGATTATCAGAGTAGAGATGGAAAGGGTGTTTGATACACCTGAGTTGGGGCATTTGATAATCAGGGGGTAATTGATTTGACTAAAACATATTTTTTCCGATATTAATAAGATATTATAACTTCTTTACCACTTATAGATATAGCCATACTGACTTTCCAGGATATTATTAAACTCAATGATTTTGACTGGGATCGGGCTTATGCAGTGCTGAATTACCATCTCGAAAAAGGAAGTATACTGAAGGGGATCTTGCCCGGCGATCAGGTGATCTATCATAATTTAGCAGGGATGGAAGGACATCAATGGATGCATGTACGCTATTTGCGAAGCAGCCTGAAAACAATGTAATCATGCGTCTTTGACGCAATCGAATAAGTCGGACTGTAACTTGGAGGGAAACAAGTAAGTATATGCTTGATGGAATATTATAATTAAAATTTATGCAATAGATAAAATAAGAGTTGAATCGATAACCAATCCTGCCATGAAAAAGACATTCTCAATTTTATGCCTAGCTACCTTGTTCTTTTCCTGTTCATCGGGTCCTGAAGATGCAGTTAAAAATTTTACTGAAAACTTAACGAAAGGGAAGGTGGAGGAGGCGAAAAAGTATGCAACAGAGTCCACTGGTGCAATGCTTGATATGGCAAGTGGAGTGGGGATTGTTCCGGTAGACCCTGATTTTAAGTTTGAGATGCTAAATGATTCTATAGTAGGGGATCGAGCTTGGATTACCATTGCCAACCCCAATGGAAGATCGGAAGTGATGGAGGTTGTTAAAATAGACGGGGACTGGCTAGTGAATATGAAAGCTAAATTCTAATTTATTTTACGTAATGATATTGCTGCTTCTGGCGTAGGTATCTTATTTTAATTATTCATAACTAAACGGTTTCGATATGGGCTTTTTTGGGTATAATATTGTAAAGAAACGTAGGCAAGAAATGGAAGATTATATAAATCATAGACTGCCTGAATTCTCAACATATGGTCCTTCTGAAATTAAAAAGATATACTATAACTCGGACGTTCCTTTGGAGGATCTAATGGATGTAATGGAGATCTTATATGAGTCTGAAATTAGCTTCTCTGAGAAAGTATCTCTCCTTAAGGAGATCCCCTATGGCATGGACGTTTTAGTCGTGATAGCTACAATGGAGTGTTAATTATGAGCTTATTATAAGCTCAGGAAGTTATTTTTTAAGCAATTCCTTCTAAACAAGTGAATGCTCCAGCCTTTCTTTCCAATTTTTCCAATCCGGCATAATGGTTTCTTGTAGCGCATAAAAAGCACGTGTATGATTATGGTGGATTAGATGACACAGTTCATGACTGATCAGGTACTCAATGCTTCCTTTTGGAGCTTTAACCAATAGTAACTCCCAACGCAGCAACAAGTTTTTCTCGGGTTAGAAATGATTCCTCTCTGATGAGATAATTTTTTTTCTCTAGCATCAGCATATAAAATTGTTCCCGAACTTTTTACAGAGCGTTTTAAAACCTTGATAAATATACCTTCTGTTTTAAACTATGGTTCAGGTAGACCAGCATCCTTCATCCGATCTTTGAATCAGCCTACGCTGGATCCACTTATTCGATCTTACGTATGCGGACAAACAAACCGAAAATTAAAGGATTTCTACTATGGCTTTTTGTGAAGAATCGGCAGATGGAAAGTAGAGTAGGACCAAGCTGGTCAAAGCCGTGCAGGGGCTATCCCAACATTTGTCCGATATCTTGACAGCGGGTTTTTCCGAAGCCTATCAGTGGAACATGAGGCAGTTTTAACGTTTCAGGATTACGGGCAATTCTCTACGCACAAGCGTAGAGGATTCATAATCAGCTACACAGTGGGTTCACAATCTTAGCTGGACAAATATCCTGTTGATTATGAAGATCGATGATCCTAAATAAAAGTATTACCTGAGTGAAGCATCTTTACAAAATTGGAGTATCGTGCTAGTGCATATGCCTATCTCTCTATTACATGGGAAGTATGCATAACGAAATGGTCTAGTCCTTCGACACTGCGTCAACTTTGCGTCGACATTGATTCCACTTTTTATCACTGTGCTGGCGAAGAAAAGTGAACCTAAAGCCGAGCTAAACTGAAAGATGTTGAAGGTTTGCTTTTCCATATTCATACTTCTTCAGAAGAAAGTAGTCGGGTAGGAACCAGAATGACTACAGATTATTCCAACACTTGAGAAGCTTTATGTAGTGCGGAAAACTTTTCTGTATCAAGTCCAATAAATCCCAAATCTTCATAAAATACCTTTTCTTAGGGTTGAACTTTTATATCTTTAATTCTTAATCCTTTTCGGATATTTTAAGTCTCATGCGGGCATAGGTTTTTTTAGCTTGCAGAAAATTTCTAATGAATCACCAAACTATCATTCAAGTAGAAAGCAAAAGGCTATCTATTTGGAGGTTAGAGAATGTGCTGACTTCTGGACAGGCAAATAAGAACCAGAATTAACAAGTAGTAGAAAGTAAATATGAACCAAACCGTACACAATAGATTAATATCATTTATCTGGTCCATCGCAGACGATTGCCTGAGAGACGTTTATGTCAGAGGTAAATACCGGGATGTCATTCTACCAATGGTGGTATTGCGCAGACTGGATGCCTTACTGGAGCCTACCAAAGATGCCGTGATGGAAGAGCTTGCCTTTCAGCGGGATGAAGCGGGATTTACGGAATGGGACGAGTCTGGATTGAAAGATGCCAGTCACTATGTATTCTACAATACCAGTGAATGGACACTCCAAAGATTGTATGACACCGCCACCAACAGCCAGCAGATCTTGCAAGCCAACTTCGAGGACTACCTCAATGGCTTTAGTCCAAACGTCGTAGATATCATTGTGAAGTTTAAGCTTAAAAGTCAAATCCGGCACATGGCCTCAAAAGACATTTTGTTGGACGTACTGGAAAAATTCACTTCGCCACACATAAACCTCACACCTTTTGAAAAGGAAGACCCGGACGGTAGAAAACTACCGCCTCTTTCTAATTTGGGAATGGGGTATGTGTTTGAAGAGCTGATTCGGAAATTCAACGAAGAGAACAATGAAGAAGCTGGGGAGCACTTTACACCTCGTGAGGTAATCGACCTCATGACCCACATAGTTTTTGATCCCATCAAAGACCAATTGCCTCCGGTGATGACCATTTACGATCCTGCCTGCGGCTCGGGAGGAATGCTTACCGAATCCCAAAACTTTATCAAAGATGAAGAAGGTGCTATCCGGGCGATGGGTGATGTGTATCTGTACGGTAAGGAAATCAATGACGAGACCTATGCGATTTGTAAGTCTGACATGATGATCAAGGGCAACAACCCTGAAAACATCCGTGTGGGTTCTACGCTTTCCACCGATGAGTTTTCTGGACATACGTTTGATTTTATGCTTTCCAATCCTCCTTATGGGAAGTCATGGGCCAGTGAAGTGAAAAATATTAAAGATGGTAGCGTTATCATTGATTCCCGTTTTTTAGCTAATCTCAAAGATTATTGGGGCAATACCGAGGAAGAAGATGCCACACCACGTAGTTCTGACGGCCAATTGCTCTTTCTGATGGAGATGGTCAATAAAATGAAACCTACGAGCCAAAGTCCTCTGGGTTCCCGCATTGCTTCAGTACATAATGGCTCCAGTTTGTTTACCGGAGATGCGGGAGGAGGGGAAAGCAATATCCGTAGGCATATCATTGAAAACGATTGGTTGGACTGCATCATTCAGTTACCCAACAACCTGTTTTACAATACGGGTATTACCACCTATATCTGGATATTGCACAACAACAAGGCAGAACATCGAAAAGGAAAAGTTATCCTTATTGACGCTTCTCAGCGTTTTGCCAAGCTGCGTAAAAACCTGGGCAATAAGAACTGCGAACTAGCTGCCAGCCATATCACAGAAATTCAAAAAGCCTATACCGACTTTGAAACTATTGAGCGGCAAGGTGATGATGGTATCGCTGCTAAGGTTTTTAACAACTCCGATTTCGGCTATTACAAAGTAACCATCGACCGCCCTGCTAGACTCAAAGCTCAATTTACGGCAGAACGAATTGCTGAAATGCGGTTTGACAAAACCTTGAAAGAGCCTATGCAATGGGCTTATGAAACGTATGGAGAAACCGTGTATGCTGATCTGAAATCCATTGAAAAGGAAATCCTGGAATGGTGTGAGAAAAACGACTTAGATCTGAATGCCAAGAAGCGCAAAGCACTCACATCAGTCGCTAACTGGAAAAAGCAAAAGGAGCTTTTAGAAACTGCAAAGCAGCTTATGGAAGCGATCGGAACAGAAGAATACAGCGATTTTAATGTGTTCTCCAAAATGGTGGATGATGAACTCAAAGCCGGCAAAAGCAAACTGTCTGCTTCCGAGAAAAATGCCATCCTACAAACCGTAAGCTGGTATGACGAAACAGCTGAAAAGGTCATCAAGAGAACGCAAAAGCTGAGTGGCGATAAGCTTGACCAACTTTTGCATCATTTGGACTGTACTGTAGATCAATTGCCGGATTATGGTTACTATCCAAGCGGTAAAAAAGGCGAATACACCATATACGAAAGCCAAACCGACCTGCGCGATAGCGAAAGTGTGCCTTTGGCAGAAAGCATCCCCGATTATTTCTTACGGGAAGTAAAACCGAATGTGGATGAAGCTTGGATTGACCTGGACAAAACCAAAATTGGTTATGAAATAAGCTTCAATAAGTATTTCTACCAGCACAAACCTTTAAGATCCATTGAGGAAGTAAGTGCAGAAATACTCTCCTTAGAGCAAGAAAATGAAGGGGTGATTATGGATATTTTAAACCTAGCCTAATGGAACTTACTGCAACAAAAGCAACCTTTCAAAAATACCCTGCTTACAAAGATTCGGGAGTGGAATGGTTGGGAGAGATACCAGAGGGATGGGAATTGAGACGATTTAAATATTTATTCAAGGAAATTAACGAAAGAAGCACTGATGGTACAGGCGATTTATTGTCCGTCTCACAGTACACTGGCGTTACTAAAAAATCCGATAAAGTTGATGAAGGCGATTTGTTGACAACAGCTTCAACACTTGAAGGATACAAAAAAGTCTATCGAAGTGATTTGGTCAGCAACATCATGCTTGCATGGAATGGTAGTCTTGGATTTTCTCCTTTTGATGGGATTACAAGTCCTGCTTATTCAATTTATCGTTTATACAAAGGAAATTCTGAACGATTCTTCCACTATTTAGTGAGAAGCCAGATATACAAATCTGAATTCAAAAGAAACAGTTCAGGGGTAATTGAAAGTAGGTTAAGATTATATACGGATGATTTTTTTGCAATATGGTCAATACTACCCACCCCATCAGAACAAACAGCCATTGCCAATTTCCTAGACGACAAAACCGCCAAAATAGACCGTGCCATTGCCCAAAAAGAGCAGCTGATAGCCCTGCTCAAAGAACGAAAGCAAATCATCATTCAAAATGCGGTGACTGGTAAAGTTGTATGGAATGAAAAAGAGCAAAAAATGATACCGCTTGCCCTGAGCGGAGTCGAAGGGAAAGACTCTGGCGTGGAATGGATTGGGGAGATTCCGGAGCATTGGGAGATAGTCGCGAATCGGGTTTTATTCAAAGAAACAAAGTTGCCAGGAAGAGAAGGTCTTCCTCTTTTATCTGTTTCGATTCATTCTGCCGTATCAACTGAAGAGTTAAGTGATGAAGATAATATTCGTGGATTAATCAAAATTGAAGATAAGGCAAACTACAAGTTCGTTGCCGTTAATGATATAGTTTTTAATATGATGAGAGCATGGCAAGGAGCAATAGGTGCTGTAAAAGTTGAAGGAATGGTGAGTCCTGCCTACGTAGTAGCAAAACCAAATAAAAAGATAATTGCCTCCTATTTTGAATACCTGTATAGGACATCTTCATTTATACAACAGATGAGTAAAAATTCAAAAGGAATTACTGATTTTAGAAAAAGGCTCTATTGGGATGAATTCAAACAACTTCAAACTGTATTACCGCCCAAATTAAAACAACTAGAAATAGTCAAGTATATCGAAACCCAATCCACCAAAATCGATCAAGCCATTTCCTTGCAACAAACCCAAATCCAAAAACTCAAAGAATATAAGGCTACTTTGATTGACAGTGCGGTGACGGGGAAAATTAAAGTGGATTAATATGCCTAAAGAAACCATCTTCATATCGAGTGTTCAAAAGGAGTTTGCGGAAATCCGGCAAGCTTTAGCCGCCTATGTGAGGGAAGACGATTTGTTAAGGCTGTTTTTTGATGCCTTTTTGTTTGAGGAAGTAGCCGCTACAGGAGATAATCCAGGAAAAGTATATCTCAAAGAAGTCAACAACTCTGCTATCTATTTGGGTATTTTGGGTGCAGATTATGGCTTTGAAGACAGTGAGGGTATTTCTCCTACCGAACGGGAATTTGATGCAGCCCAAGAATATCACAAGCCATGTTGGGTATTTATCCAAGGAAAGCAGGCTTTGAAGCGCCATCCCAAGCAACTGACATTCATTGAAAAAGTTGGCGAAAAGGTCTCCAGAAAGCGTTTTGAGACGTTGAATGATCTCAAAAGGGAAATCTACCGTTCTGCCATTCTGTACCTCAAGCAAACTGGTAAAATAGATGCAGATGATTTTGACAGCGGCACCCTGAGCAAATCCAGTATGGATGACATTTCGGAAGAGGCTTTGGGGACTTTTGTTCGTGAAGCTAGGGCCAAGCGTAATTTTCCGCTGAGAGAAACGGATCCAAAAGAAAAAATCCTTACCCACTTACGCTTAGTAAGACAAGGGCAGCTGACCAACAGCGCCATCTTGACTTTCGGGAAAAATCCCCAGTTTTACTTTCCTGCTGCTACTGTCAAGTGTGCCCATTTTCACGGGTTTAAGGTCAGTAAACCTATTCCGGACTACAAGGAATTCGGAGGAACGGTTTTCCAGATGGCGGATGATGCCATCGACTTTGTGCTTTCCAAAATTAGCCTTTCCACAGGTGACAGAAGCAAAGCAAATTTGGTAGATACCACCTATGAAATTCCTCGTGCAGTAATAGCAGAGGGAATTATCAATGCCATTGCACACCGGGATTATTACAGCAAAGGTAGTATCCAGGTTTCTGTTTTTCAAGACCGGATAGAGATCTCCAATCCGGGTTCCTTACCCAGAGAACTGGATATTTCCCAGTTAAAAGAACCGCATAGTTCCTATCCTTTTAATCCTACCTTGGCCAATTGCATGTTTTTGACAGGTGCCATCGAGCGCTTTGGTACTGGGATTCCGGAAATGTATGCGCTTTCCGCTGAGAGAGGACTTAGAGCTCCGGATTTTGAGGATAATAAATCATTTTTGGTCACGGTTTGGCGTCCTTCTGCAAGTACCGCTCATGACACCGGGCAAGTTACCGGGCAAGTCACCGGGCAAGTCACCGGGCAAGTTCAATTCTTTAATAATTTAACAGAGCCTGAGCGCGTGATCCTAATTTTACAGGGTGAAATGATGCGTGAAGAATTGATGAATAGGCTTGATTTAAAGCATCGTGACAATTTTATGGAGAAATACCTAAACCCTGCTATTGCACAAAAATGGGTAGAAAGAACCATTCCTGATAAACCAACAAGTTCTAAACAGAAATACAGATTGAGCAATGAAGGCATAGCATACCAAAAGAAATTACAAAATGACCCCAAGTAAAACCAACGAAGCAGCCCTTGAATCCGCCATAGAAAAAGCCTTAACAGGAACCTCCCTGGAGGAAATCCGGGAGATGGGCAATACAGTGCAGGAAGCTAGAGCGCTGTATGGTTCTGCTCAAGACTTTTACATCGGTGATACCAAAGAGTTTAATGCTAAATACGCCTTAGACGAAACCCGCTTTTGGCACTTTTTAGAAGAAACCCAAAACGATAAACTCGAAAAACTCCAACGCTCAACCGACTGGAAACTGAAAATTCTGGAACGCTACGACCGCATGGTGAAGAAATATGGCATTTTGCGATTGCTGCGAAAAGGTCTGGAAGTGGAGGATGCCCACTTTACTCTCTTGTATCAGCTACCCATGGCAAGCAGCAGCCAAGCGGTAAAGGACAACTTCGCCAAAAATGAATTCAGTGTAAGCCGCCAAATCCATTATAACCTGGATAACCCCCGTGAGGAAATCGACATGGTGGTGTTTGTGAATGGGATAGCCATCGCTACGCTGGAACTCAAAAACGCTTGGACAGGACAGAATGCCAAAGTTCACGGCATCAAACAGTACAAGTACGACAGAGATATTCGGCAGCCTTTGCTACAGTTTGGTCGCTGCATCGTGCATTTTGCGGTAGATACCGATGAAGTGTATATGTGTACCAAGCTCAGCGGAGGCAATTCCTTTTTCTTACCATTTAACAAAGGCCATAACGATGGAAAAGGAAATCCTCCCAATCCATTTGGTCATAAATCCAGCTATCTCTGGGAAGAGGTGTTTACCAGGAAAAGCCTGACCAATATCATTCAGCACTTTGTCCGCTTTGATGGGAAGGCCACAGATGCCTTGAGCAAGCGAACCTTGTTTTTCCCGCGTTACCATCAGATGGATGTGGTGCGAAGGATACTCAGGCATGCAGCCCAAAATGGCACCAATCAAACCTATTTGATCCAGCATTCTGCAGGCTCGGGCAAGTCCAATTCCATTACCTGGGCAGCGTATCAACTTATAGAAACCTATCCTGAACGGGAAGACTTGCCCGGATCAAAAGGCACCCAAACCCCTTTGTTTGATTCCATCATCGTAGTAACCGATAGAAGATTATTGGACAAACAGCTTCGGGAGAATATCAAGGAATTTTCAGAAGTCAAAAACATCGTTGCCCCTGCTTTTTCTTCGAAAGATTTAAAGGACAGTCTGGAGCAAGGCAAAAAGATCATCATCACCACCATTCAGAAATTCCCTTTTATAGTGGATGGTATTGCAGACCTGAGCGACAAGCGTTTTGCGGTGATTATAGATGAGGCACATAGTTCGCAAAGCGGAACGGCTGCAGGTACGATGAACCAGGCCATGGGCGTGGGTGTAACCCAAGATTCCATTCAGGACAGTGAAGAAGAAGACGCACAGGACAAAATCCTAAAAGCCATGCAAGCCCGAAAAATGAAGGGCAATGCATCGTACCTGGCCTTTACGGCAACACCCAAAAACGCCACTTTGGAACGCTTTGGTAGCAGACAGAAGGACGGCACGTTTGAACCCTTCCATTTGTACTCTATGAAGCAGGCCATTGAGGAAGGCTTTATTTTGGATGTACTGGCAAACTATACCACCTATAAAAGCTACTATGAAATAATAAAATCCATCGAAGACAATCCCAAATTCGAAACCACCAAGGCCCAGAAAAAGCTGCGCGCCTATGTAGAGCGGGATAAGCGGACCATTGCCACCAAGGCAGAGATTATGATGGAGCACTTTATCAGCAAAGTATATAATACCAAAAAGCTAAAAGGGAAAGCCAAAGGCATGGTGGTTACCCAAAATATTGAATCAGCCATCCGGTATTTTATGGCCATCAACCGCATTTTGGCAGACAAAGGAAACCCGTTCAAAATAGCAGTCGCATTCTCCGGGAAGAAAACGGTTGACGGGGTGGAATACACAGAAGGAGAATTGAATGGATTTGCAGAAAAGGACACAAGGGATCATTTCGATTCAGACGAATACCGCCTATTGGTCGTGGCAAATAAATACCTGACAGGTTTTGATCAGCCAAAGCTATGCACCATGTATGTGGATAAGAAACTGCAGGGGGTGTTGGCAGTGCAGGCATTGAGCAGGTTAAACCGTGCTGCGGATAAACTGGGTAAGAAAACAGAAGACCTATTTATTCTGGACTTCTTTAATCAGGTGGATGAGATCAAAACTTCCTTTGATCCTTTCTATACTTCTACCTCACTTAGTGGCGCAACGGACATCAATGTGCTGCACGAATTGAAGGGTAACTTGGATGTAGCTGCAGTGTATGAGTGGTCAGAGGTGGAGACCTTCGTGGAACAATACTTTGCAGGAGTGGATGCACAGCTACTTAGTCCACTGATAGATGTTGCTGCTGACCGCTTTAATCATGAGCTTCAACTGGAAGATGAAGAAAAAGCGGACTTCAAAATCAAGGCCAAGCAGTTTGTAAAGATCTATGGTCAGATGGCTTCGATTATGGAGTATGAGGTGTTGGATTGGGAAAAGCTCTTCTGGTTTTTAAAATTCCTCGTTCCAAAATTGAATGTCAAGACCAAAGAAGATGAATTGATAGATGAATTGTTGGAATCTGTGGATTTGTCCACCTATGGATTGGAGCGTACCAAACTTAATTACAGCATTGAGCTGGACGACTCCTCAACAGAATTGGATCCCCAAAACCCAAATCCTAGAGGTACTCATGGAGGGGAGGAAGAAAAGGATCAATTGGATGAGATTATCCGAACCTTTAATGAAAGATGGTTTCATGGCTGGGATGCGACGCCGGAAGACCAACGGGTGAAGTTTATACAAGTCTCAAGAAAATTAATCGAGCATCCGGATATAGAAGAGAAATATTTCAATAATCCGGACAGCCATACCAGAGAACTGGCACTTCATCATATGCTGAAGGAAGTATTAAATAAGCAACGGAGGCAAGAGTTGGAGCTATACAAGCTAACAGCCAAAGACGAATCATTTTATCAGGCGTTTTTTGACACCATGAAGCGAATGATTGATAATCCTGGGATGTCAAAGACCTAGGATGATTGGCTAAGGTGTTCTGGCTTGGGCATGGGTTTTTCTTATGTAGTTATTGCTGGCAGCATGAGGGGGCTTTACCAACTTGCTGCTAGTATTTTATTTAGACAGCTAAGTGGTTTCAGTCCAAAGAGATTACCCATTTCAAGGGTAAGAATTAAGAAGTAGAATTTAAGTTTGAAATTGTTTTTTAAAAATTATTTATGTCAAAGAGAAACCTGATAAATGAGATTCATTCAGTAAAATCTAGATCTTTTCATAATTCTAGATATGACTATATGCAGAGGGTATTTAGGATTGATGGTGCAATACAGGATTTAGAAGAAAATAATGGAAGGTTTAAAAATGAACTCCTTCGCTATATCCCTATTTCAATAGTTGCCTGTTTCGAAGCATTTTTTAAATCAGCAATTCGGGATTTGGTTGATTTTGGCAGCCCATTCAGTGATAATGTTAAAAAATTTAACCAAGCCCAAAACATCAAACTTGATTTTGACGTGTTGGGGGCTATGCAAGCCAAATCTCTTACCATAGGTGAGTTGATTGCTCATATTTTGCCGTTTAACAATTTGCAGGATGTTAATTCAAACATTACTACTTTGATAGGGAAGGATTTTATTTCGGAATTGAAAAAGTTCAAAAAGAAATCGCGATTTGAATCAGAAAATGCATTTAGAAGTGATTTTGTTGATAGAGCAGGTGAAATTTTTCAAAGCGTTGATAGGGTGTATAAAATTAGACATATTTTTTGTCATGAATCGCCTACAAGTTATAAAGTTGACTATGATGAAGTAATCCAGGACTACCAAAATTGTAAGGCCTTACTAGAGCAGTCTAATTCGTTGATCAGTGAAATTTTGTATCCTGGTGCTCCAGTTACACAAACTGAAATGAATATCAAATCTGGGGAGAGGTTCGAAGAGATAGAAAAGGTATTGGAGGAACTTATTTTAGAAATAAAATCTAAAAATTTTGAAGAGGAACCTATGTTAGATTTTAATCATGACTTATTTGATGAATCCATGGATAGGTGGAGAGAATATCGTGAGTCCCACGCGAATTATAAAGCTGATGTTGTTCGTGGAGGAACAATTCAGCCTCTGATTTATGCTCAAGATATGTTCCATACCACAAATCAAAAAATTGAAAGTTTGAGGGAAGAGTTTGAATTGGTTTTAAGTAATAAGAGACTATACTTTTTTGATTGACTTTAATTTTAGAAGCTTTTTAGTAAAGGTTTAGCAATCTTGTAATTGCATAGATTGGCTGCATGTTAAGTTTAGTTGAGGGAGGGTTTAATTCTAATAATTTTTAAAAAAAATGAGCTCAAAGATTGATTTATCGAAGGCTTACGAAAAGCCTGATAAAAAATGGCGAGCCTACTTATGGAGTCCTGATGTGTCTATTACGGCGATGATGGGCCAGTGATTCCGGCTTATACTGGGCCACGGATTACGGGAATCATTGGGCCACTTTCCAATGACAATAATAAGTTTAAAATTTAGATGTGTAACTTTTTTTTACTTCTCATTGATAATCCTTCCAGCTCAATTCTATGGGAGGAGTAAACGAGTCTATCCAAAACCGCATCTGAGATACTGTCATCCCCGATTGCTTCCTGCCATTGGCTGACCGGTATCTGTGAAGCAATGATGGTTGAACTTTTCTCATAGCGGTCTTCCATGATGTCCATTAGGGCAATCCTTCCCTGGGCATCCATAGGCGCCAGGCCAAAGTCGTCCAGGATAAGTACCTGGGTTTTTTCCAGTTTTTTAAGCAGTTTATGATACGTGCCCTCCAGCTTTGCCAGCCTGACCGAATCAAAAAATCTGGCGGTATTATAATATAAGGTCCTGTATTTATTCTGGCAAGCCTGACCTCCCAGGCACTGGGCGAGGTAACTTTTACCCGATCCGGTTGCACCGGTAATTAATATATTCGTTTTGTTTTTTATAAACCCCAGACCAAGTAACCTTTCAAAAAGCCCCCTGTCCAGGTTTCGGGAAGCGTGGTAATCAATATTGGTGGCCGCAGCAACCTGTTTAAAGCCGGCCTGATGGATCAGGTTGTCAATGCTTTTGTTCTGCCTGTCCTCCCATTCACTGTCCACCAGGAAAGCCAACAGTTCATCGGTAGACAAGTCACTGTAAAGATGCTCTGTAAGACACTTGTGATACAGTTCGGCCATGGTTCCCAGGCGCATCTGTTTCATTTTTTCAATCGTGTTGTATTGGTTCATATGTTATATTGGTTTGGGTAAGTAAATGTGATTTAGGGGCCGGTTACCGATAGGATCCCCGGATGTTTTTGTGTTCCGGGCTAACATAGTCATCGGGAAAAGGGAGTTCCTCCATATCCAACCTGTTGCCGAGTATTCTTTCCAGGGTGTGATAGGAGGCCTTTTCAAAACCCAGAGCCCGTTTACAGGCTCTTTCCAACCTTTCCTTTTCATAACTTTTTAAAAAAGAAAGAATGCCCTGCGCCTGTTTATAGCCGATCTCAGGATAAGCATACTGACCGATCAGTTTTCCGATATATTCCCGGGTGTACTGACCGATTTTTTGTGCCCTCCGGTCGAAGTATTCCGGACTCCATCCCTTGTAGTGTTGATGGGTGCTGGGCATATGTTCCCCGACAGTGATGTATTGGCCTTTCCGGGAAGCTCTTTTGTGGACAGCGATCCGTTCCTGGCAGTAAAAGATCTCCACCGTATT
Organism: Algoriphagus resistens; assembly: GCF_001442615.1. Classification (GTDB taxonomy): domain Bacteria; phylum Bacteroidota; class Bacteroidia; order Cytophagales; family Cyclobacteriaceae; genus Algoriphagus; species Algoriphagus resistens. The sequence continues at coordinate 322,127 of NZ_LMXN01000005.1, forward strand.
CTGGTTGTATTGTAGCTCTACACTTTTGCCCACGTAGCGGTGCGGACAGCTGTAATAGCCTTTGTCCTCTCCCAGATATACATGGGAGGATTGCTGGACGCTGGCTTTTTTGTAATAACGGATACTGTAAATACTTTGGGGAAGAGGCTGTAAGAACTCCTTTTCGATGTCCAGAAACTGGCTTCTTCTGCTTCCCTGTCCGTGGCTGAGCAGATAATCATTGTATTGTTCCAGTTTCTCGGCAATGGCAGCATTGAGCTCCTCCAGACTGAAAAAGGTCTGGCTGCCTAATGGGTAGTATATCCGTTGGTAAACCAAGGTGACTGAACGCTCAACTAAAGATTTATCTTGAGGGTGGTAGGGGCGTGTCGGGTCCAGTGCACAACCATAATGCAGGCCAAAATCCGCAAAGGATTTGTTGAGTATAGGGGCATATTTTGAGGCTTTGTCCACGGCAGCCTTAAGATTGTCAGGGACAACGGCATAAGGAACACCGCCTATCCATCCCAGACAATAAACCAGACAGCTGATAAAATCTTCCCGTTTTTGGCTGTGAACTGCCCTCACATAGGTGAGTTGGCTACAGGGCAATATCGCGACGAAGACTTCTACGGGGATCTGTTCTCCTGTCCCACGGTCTACGTAATGCATTTTTTTTCCGCAAAAATCCACAAACAGTTTCTCCCCTGCACGGTGGGTCAGCTTACCGCTGGCGTTGTTCTTTTTCCGCCATTGCCTGTAATGCCAGGTAAACTGGCTGTATTTATAGCCTTCGGGAAACCTTTCTATGTAATCCTGCCAAAGTACCTGTAGCGTGCAGCCCGGTTTTTTCATCTCCTGCCCGATGTGGGAAAATCGGGATGACAAGGTATCGTAGCGTTCCTTTTCGGTTTGGCCGGTTTCTACAAATAAGTCCTGCAGATCCCTGCCATCCAGGGAGAGCAGCTCACCATAGCCCAGGGAAAGTTCCCTGAAACGTTTAACATAGCCATCCACGGTCTTCCGGTTGACTCCTAACAGGCCGGCAACTTTACGGTTGCTAAGCCCTTTTTGCTTAAATGTGATCAAACTTCTTAAATCCATGATGTCGATTCTTTGTCCTGCCATATCGCTACTGTTGTGTAACTACAAGGCTAAAAACTTATCATGGAAAGTGGCCCAGTGACCTCCGGAATATCTGAAGGAACCTTAAATTAAAATGGCCCAATGACCTCCGGAATAACTCCGGATTTTTGGCCCGGTGATTCCCGGAATGCCTGGCCCAGCATCAGCGTAAAGTGTGGCCCAGTGACCTCCGTTTTAGACATGATGATCCAGAAGAGAAAGCTCCCTGTACAATATCAGTTGTTAATGGTAAACCAATTAAGGTTGAATGTTGGGAGAATATCGCAGCATTTGGTCAGTTGTTTTCTGATTTAAATTTTCATAATCCTTTGGATTGTTTGCATGGGCAATTCGAAGATGGAAAAGACTTCTCCTTGTTTTATATGCAGCTTGAGAATTTCCGTTTGGGAAGTGGAATACCATATGTTTGCTTATTTGGTAAATTTTTGGTGAGAGGAATTCATTTACTTGAAAAAGAGAAGAAAATTGAGGCTCTTTATATTAGGCAACAATATATAGATGAATGGAGTAACAAAACTCCAATTGATGTTAAGCAGTCTGATGATGGTACATTCGGAAGGTTGGATATTCAAGTAGATGTGCCGGAGAAAACGATTCTATTTCAGTCTGATGGAATGGAAGTTTTTTTAGGTCATGAAATTTCATACTCATTGCAGAAAGTTAATAGAATGGTTCTTTATCCATTGCCAAGGCTTGCATTAATATTTAGTTCTCCGATCCTTTTGGTAAAGGCTTTAGAACTTAGAGAAGCGGTTAAGCATCTTTTGAAATGCTTTATAGGTAATGAATGTGGGATAGTAGAAACAACAGTTAAAACTGGGGATTATCAAATCCAGGAAATTTTTACTTATGAGAATAAATTGAAATTGAATTACAATTCTTTCAATGACCAAAATATTTTTCTGAATATGGAAGTGGTTTTGTCATATTCAAATTCAATTCTCGACAATTGGTTTAGAATTTTCAGTGAAAATCAAATTGCTATTAATGAATATTACAGGATTTCTGGTGAGAGAACGCTAGTCAATCAACGTGAAATTTTTATGAATGCCATACAAGGTGTAGAAATGTTTTATAAAATTTTGGAGATAAAAGTCAAAATCGATACAAAGTCCACAGGTGGAAAAAAGAAGGGTGAATTATGGAAGAAGCTTGAATCAATGCTTGTAATTCTTAATGACATTATTTGGGAAGTTATTCCTGATAATGAAATCTTTTTAAAGAAAGTCATAGAGACTAGGAATCATTTTTCACACTATAACTTAAAATCAAGGGATAATGATCCTCTAATTATTCCACAACGCTTATTAGGCGTTTACTCCAAGAGGATAGAGCTTATTTGTAGCTTGTGCCTATTATTAGAACTTGGGCTTCCTGCCGAAATTCTTAAAGAGAGATTTAAAAAGTATCTTCATTTTTTTGTATTGAAAGGAGAAAATAGGTATTTGAAAAATTGAAACACAGGCGGTATGGTCTTAAATAATTTGAACGTGTTATGAAGTCGAGGTTCTTTAAAAGTAATATGCCTTTTGGGATAGAAAAATCAGATAAAGGTTATTGGACATCATTCAATAGTTATTTCAAGCCATTGGAGGATCAAAAACTGACTTTTGTTGATCATGATTCTCTCCCCATATTACAACATCGCTTGGGTTGTAAGTTTGTTGGTCTTGAGGATTCTGACTTGATTGGGATGGCATGTGGCCTTGAAATGGTTCAAAGGGATAAAACTGATTTAATTGGCCGGGTCTTCTTTTATAATGACCTTAATAATCCAACCAAAACCAAGAGCACCGAGGATTGGAAGAAGTATTTTTCCAGATTAAAATTGTTGTCTAAATTTTCAATAAATAGATAAATGTTTTATTTAAATCCAACCAAAAGAGGTGTAGGTGTAGAACTATGGGGTACTTCCGCTGATTTGAGGCTTATGTACCAGGTTTTTTCAGACTTGTGGGATTTGGATGATGACAAATTAACTGAAAATATCCTAAGTGCTTTTTTATATGAAGTTCGACATGCAGATCAAGGGGATAGATTAATCCGGGAGAACAGCCATTTTTCTATTGAAAGAGAGTCACATTTTGGTTGTCAAATTTCGTGGGTCCAGTTACTATATTTTATAGCTTTTGTCAATCACAAGAAATCCCTCCATCCAAGGAATAAACTCTTGGACGCGATAATTCTTCAATTAGAATATTGGACAGAAGAGGCTTTAGTTGAATACGATGGTAAAACGGGTCAACTGATGCTGACTTATGTGGGTAAATCTCTTGATGGTTCAAATCCCCACTTATATTATTTTATGAGATTGGCAAATCTTAAATTTTTTGAGCTTAAAGGGGGTAAAAGAGCATTTCATCAATTGCCGGAATTGATGAAGGATGGAGTAAAGGGAACTGTGGCATACAAGACTATCAGAAACAGACTTATATTAAAGGCTAAAGAATTGGGATGTGATCCAGGTGAACTTGATTTGGATGAGGATGATGCAGTCTATGATATTCAATGGTAAGGCCTCCGGATTATACCTAAGTGTAGAGAAGGTACTTTATTAAAACTGATTGTGAGACAGTAACTGTCATTATAAGTGAATTGAGTTACAAATTCCTCTACGGATTTCTATAACTTTATCATTATCAGAAAAGTAAGTTGTATCTAACTATACAAATCATGGAAACTAGGAACGGTATCAAACCAGGACCAAAGAGAATCGCAGATTCAACAGGAAAACCGGACAGGCGTCAAAGGGATAATAAGGATACTCCGGGAAACACTTCTTCCTTAAAACCACCAAAGCACTCTGAAAAATAATAAAACAATGAAAATAATAAAATTACTGCTATTTTTTAAAATTCTTTTTGAACCTGAGTATTTCTGTCCAAACTATTTTCTCTATGAAAAGCTTTTAAATCATAAACAACTATGATAAGGGATTTGATCAAAGATCTCGTGTATGAGTCAATATCATTATCGCAAGGTCTTATAAGAGCAAAATTAATAGCTTACAAGATTGATAACAGTACATTCAAAAAATGGATTTATAACGAGTTAAATGGTTATTCTAGTTCGGAGATATTACCTGAATATAGAATCATTTCGTGCAATCTATATGGCAAAATACAAGTTCCATTTTAAGGAATTAGGGAAATTCCAATAGAAGCATCTGCTCTCGATGCATGGCTAAATGGGAAACTCTACAAAATGAATATAAAACAAAGTGTTTCAACACTTGAAGAAGGAACAAGTAATATTAAAGAGCACGGACAATATGGGTATGAAAGTTTGCCTCAAGTATTGGTTCAAAAAATAAGAGAAATGTCAAACTCTCCTGAAGTTGTAGAAGTATATCGGAGAATCCAGTATTCACAATTAAGCCATATTATAAACCTGACAAAACAAAAGTTAATTGACACTTTACTGGAACTTGACAAAGCTTTCCCAGATTTAGAAAATGAATATGAACCTTCAAATGATGAAAAAAAGGAGGCAAGTACAATAATTACCACTAATATTTATGGAAGTAATGTAAACTCAAATATTGGAGTTGGAGATGAAATCCATCAAACACAAAAGTTAGTCACTCCGAATCCAAAATTAGAAAAAATACTTGAAGAAATTAAAAACCTCGGAGTAGAAGAAGGATATGTTTTAGAGGTTGAAAAAATAATTAATGAGGAAAAAGATAAAACTTCAATCTCAAAAAAGCTACTAGCTTGGACAGGTAAAGTAGCTACAAAATCACTGGAAAAGGGAATAGAGATAAATATTCCCCTATTAATTGAAAAAGTTCAAGCATTATTTTGACTATAAAGTTCGGTGCTTACAAATGCTGACTTCCATTGATCTAGGAACAAATTTTTAAATGCTTTAATCCGAGGATTAAATTGTTTTTCTAGATAAGAAGGCTCGGGTTGAATAGGAAAGTAGTAGCATTATAGCTTTTTAGTTATATTTTGCACTTGGATTATTTTCAGCTCTTTTTGGTTTTGTATGAATATTGACCTTGATAAAATTTCGGTTGACGAATTATTAAAGAAATTTGGTGCTGGTGAGCATATTCCAGGCTCTGGAAGTGCAGCAGCTATGCAGGTCTTGATCAGTGCAAACTTGATCATTACTGTTATTAAAATCACACTTGACCCCAACAGGAAACCTAAGTTCGAAAGTGTAAGAGGTACGATGCTTGAACTTAAGAAGCGTATTGAGGAAAACTATATTCCACAACTTAAGCAGTTATTTCATCAGGATTATCAGGTATTTGATGCTGTTATTTTAAATCGAAAAGATCGCAATTTAAATAGAAAGTCCTCCGAGGAAGGAACTGCTCAGAAATTTATAAAAGCTAAAAGTAGAGTAGCACAAGACACTTTTTTGGCTACCCAGTCTGCTTTGGAGATTTCGAAAGTTGCTATTGAATTAGCTAAGGCGGGTATTTATGTATTTCAGCACGGTTATAAAGCCGTAGGTGGAGATTCCGCAGTTGGAATTCAGGGCTCATTGGCCATGGCAATAGGGAGTCTACATATAGCTGAACTGAACCTAAAATCTCTTGTAGAACATGAGGATTTTAGAAATCTTGAATTGGAACTTGAAAAGATCCGGTCTGATTACTGGAAGGCTAGTGCGAATGCCAATAAGATCCTCCAAAAACTTCAAAAAGAAATAGAAAAGAAAAGGAAGGCCTGTGAGAAAATAAAGACCATATTAGCCAAAGCTGAGGAGGAAAATATAGAAAAAACTGTAAGAGCCTTACAGTTGGAATTGTACTCAGAGGCTGAGAATAAAGATTTTAGCTCTGTTATAGACGCTGAGAAAGCTTTGAGATTTTTAGGATACGATGTGATTCCAGTAGACAGTCTAGGGGCATTTGATGATTATGATGGTAATGTGGAAGCTGCTGGGGAAGTTGATAACATTAAGAAAGTAGTGAGGATTTCCACCAAATATCCACCATGGGTTCAAAAATTCACCATGACGCATGAATTGGGGCATGCAATACTTCATTATAAAAGCCTGACTGTACTCCATAGAGACCGTGCATTGGAATCAGGAGTTGTTCATATCAAAAGGTCGCAGATAGAAGTGCAAGCAGATAAGTTTGCAGCTCTATTTCTAATGCCTAGGAAGGAGATGCTAAAGCAATTTGAAGTGAGATTTGGATCTGTAAGACTTCATATTAACCAGGATATATCTTTTGCACTTTCGGGTACAGGTTTAATTGAATTGAAAAAGAAGTATAGTGATAGGAGAAGATTATCACGATTTCTGGCAAGTACAACTCTATTTGGTGGAGTTTCTTTTGCATCCCTTACTGAACAGTTTAATGTTTCAATGGAAGCGATGGCAATCCGAATCGAGGAGTTGGATCTCGTTGATTATAATTCACTGGGCTATTGAGGACGACAAAGTTTAGATTGAATCAAAAATTCTATAAGTGAGTTTGCTTTCTGAACCTATCTATTGACATCAAAACTTCAAATCCTATTTGCCATAAAGATGCTGGAATAGGATTTTCCATGTCGATTCCGAGGGTGTAAAATTAACTCTGTCTAGAACTTTGAATTTTAGTTAAAGTTTTTAAGATAGAGCAGTATGAAAGAAGAAGAATCAGCATTCAAGAAGAAAGTATTAAAACAGTTTTTATCAGGTGACAACCTATTCGGAAAGGATGGTGCCTTAGCACCTCTACTGAAGGATTTTCTGGAAGAATCCCTGCAGGCAGAGATGGAAGAGCATCTCCGTGATGATGACAAAGGGTGGGCCTCTGGCAACAAGCGCAACGGGAAAGGCAGCAAAACAGTGAAGAGCAACGTGGGCGAAGTGACCATAGACACCCCGGAGGACCGTCACAGCAGCTTTGAGCCCAAGCTCATAGAGAAGCGCCAGCGTATTCTGGCAGACAACCTAGAAGACCAGATCATCGCCCTTTACGGGATGGGGAGCAGTATGCGGGATATATCAGCCCATATCCGGGAGATGTATGATACGGAGGTCTCCACCCAGGTGATCAGTGATATTACCGACCGGATCATCCCCAAGGTAAAGGAATGGCAGAACCGCCCGCTGGAGGAGGTTTACTGCATCGTATGGCTGGACGCCATGCACTTCAAGGTGCGGGAGGAAGGCAAGGTGAGGCACAAGGCACTGTACAACGTGCTTGGGATCAATAAGTCTGGGAGAAAGGAAATCCTGGGGATGTACCTGTCTGAAAGCGAAGGGGCCAACTTCTGGTTACAGGTCCTCAGTGATCTGCAGCACCGTGGGGTAAAGGATATCCTGATCGCCTGTACAGATAACCTGACAGGTTTTCCCGAGGCAATCCAGTCTATTTTCCCTAAGGCTGAGATCCAGCTCTGTATCGTCCACCAGATCCGCAACAGCCTGAAGTATGTGGCCAGTAAGGAACAGAAGGAGTTTGCCGCTGACCTGAGACTTATCTATGGGGCAGATACCAAAGATCAGGCAGAGTCTGCCTTGTTGGACCTGGAAGAGAAATGGGGGAAGAAATATCCGGTGGTGATCCGTTCATGGAACAGCAACTGGGAACGTCTCAGTGCCTATTTTGCCTATACCAAACCCATCAGAAAGATCATTTATACCACCAACGCGGTTGAAGGGTATCACCGGCAGGTGAGGAAAGTCACCAAAACAAAAGGGGCTTTCACAAGTGATATGGCGCTGCTGAAACTGGTGTATCTTGCCGCAAAGAGGATCGAACGGAAGTGGACGGCCCCGATCCATAACTGGGGGTTGACAGTCCAACAATTAGCCATTAGATTTGAGGGGAGGTTGGTGTTGGATGTTTAAAAATTAATCATTTAGTTCCCTTCCGTTGGGGTACCCCAACGGAAGGGATGGACAGAGTTGGCCTAACACTCCCTCGATTCCAGCTTCATCAGATCCTTTTACAAATTTCCAACCAAGTGCATTTCTATATGAAAGGTTGTAAAATTCAATTGGGATATTGGAGTCAATGTGTCCACCTCCGTCTTTATTTGCAACTTCTGTTACCAGTTCCTTTCTTGACCATAATTTACCACTGTTATTTGACATAACTATTTCTTCATCCCACCATTGATGATAATTGAGAAAATTAACTTCTGATGTGTCTCTTATTGGTAAATAATTGGCAAAATTTGAGAGAGGACTTAAAGCAATTAGACCTGTATGTGGTATCAGATTGCTTGGGGAGTATTTGGACGATGTAGAAGCCATTTGGATTCTATTTTCAATATCTAATTGGTTCAGAAGAGAATGGCTTTTTCTTGTTTGATGAAAAACAACCCTAATATTAATGGATAATGGTTTATAGAATTCTCTATTACCTGAGGCAATTTGATCCATGTGTGCTCTCATAAACATTAGCTGAGATTCAAAGTCCCTCAATAAATCATTTCGATTTCTTTGGTATGGTTCTTTATTATCCACGATTTTTCAATTAAAATTTACTTGTGATTATCTGGGCTTTAGTCTTCCCATGCTCCTTTTTTATAGAAAAATATGTTGTTCCAAGGAAATAATAGGTTGATTTTTTCATTCCGAAAAATACCAATTCTACTCTGAATTCTTCCCGATTACACTCTAATAAACATCCGCCCTGTTATTATTGGATATTCCGGAGTATGCTGATCCCTCCAAACTGGAATGCTTTTTAATAGCGAAAGCACCTTAACAGGATGGGTTTGACTGACATTCCAACGCAATTGACCCCTCTGATCGATGGTTTTGGAGGATATTTTAGATAAAAGCTTACTAAATCCCTACTGCTGATAAACCTAAATTGATAAGTCAGATAGAAAACGACACTACTTCATAGATAAAAGAAAGAAGCCAAACCAATCACCCGCATCACAGATCTACAGCAGAATCCCATGACTCCCTTTCTATTTTTATCTACAAAAGGGCACAGAAGAATGCAGATAATTCCGCTGACCAACCAAAAACCACCTCAATTCCTTCACATTTCCTCCCATTTCCGCAAAAAATACCCTTTACATGGTGTGTTTTCCTATCATTTTATTCCTTTTATTGCGTAAGTCTTTCAGTTACTGAAAGCTATCATTTGCCGCTGACTAGCGCCTTCTCCTAAAGGAGAAGGATGGGATGAGGTAGAACAGCCAACTTTTAGCACCCATCCGGGCTTAAATCCGGAAACCATCAAACGCCATTTGACTCTGATATCCCGATGATAGCAGAGCCAAGCGCCTCCTCTTTAAGGAGGAGGATGGGAGGAGGTAGAGAGGCCAATTGCAAATTGCTAAGGATATTAGGGTGGAATTACAAATTCCACCCAGTGCCACGAGCGATGTTACTACGCCCAGACGGGGATACGAGGAAATAGAATAGGCGCATATAAAGCCAGAATAACTGATGAAAATAAAGACAGATAACTTCTACTGTAGAAATTGCAATAGGGTAACAAATCATAAAATTTTATTTTCCAAGAAAATTGGAAAAAATCATACTTATGATGGAGATGATGAAATAAGCTGGAGCGAGGAATATTCTACAATTGAATGTCTAGGTTGTGATACCGTAGCATTTGCAAAGGTGTATAGTGATCAAACAATGATTGAGTATATGGGAGGAGAGGACTTTAGATATTATGACTCAATAGACATATATCCACCTTATTTGGAAAATGGAAATATTATTAAACATAAGGAATATATACCTTTAGAAATTAATACAATCTATAATGAAACAATTTTATCTTTAAAGGTAAAAGCAAACATTTTAGCAGCAGCAGGATTTAGGGCTATAATAGAAGCAACCTGTAATAATTTGAAATTAGAGGATCAAAACTTAAAAAACAGAATAAATTCATTAGCTGATAATGGTCACATTTCAAGAAATGAAGCAGATAGACTTCACAGTATTAGGTTCCTTGGGAATGGAGCTCTTCACGAAATAGAAAAACCAGCATATAATAAACTATTAATTGTATTAGAGATTGTAAACCATTTACTATCAAACTTATACATTAATGACATAATTGTAAGAAAATCATTAAATACAATGATAAAGTCAGAGGATGACTTTTACTCACTGGTAATATTAAAACTTCAAAATCAAATATTAAACAAGGTTATAACACTAAAAGAATTATTAGGTAAAGATGATGAAAGAATTGAAAAATCAGATCTTCACAAATATGAAATAAACTTATACAAAGCAATAAAAAATAATGAATTCAATTTTTTAAAATTTGAAAAAGATGGTGAGAAACAAACAAAACACTATAAAATTGTTAAAATACCAGAAAAATATCACAGTAGTAATTTTAAACCATGAACAAACTTAATATTTTTGTAAGCTCTACATGCTATGACTTATCACAAGTAAGAGCCGATATGTATGAATTTATCGATAATTTGGGTCATACTCCTATGTTGTCTGAATTTGATACATTTCCAATTAATCCTTCTATGAACGCAATAGATAATTGTATTATTTCTGTAAGAGATTTTGCAGATGTGTTTATATTAATAATAGGAAGTAAATATGGATATGTGCTCCCATCAGGAAAATCAATAACAAATACGGAATTTTTAACAGCAAAAGAAAAGGAGATACCTATTTACATTTTTATAAAAAAGGAAATTATAACATTTTTACCAACTTGGAGAAAAAGTAAAGATCAGGACTACTCAAACATAGTTGAATCTTCAAAGATATTTGAATTGGTTGAAGAGATCAGAGATAATGAAAAATTTCATTGTTGCGAATTTGAGCATATTCAGGATATAAGAAGTAGACTCAAAATTCAACTATCATATTTATATAAAGAGTCTTTACAATTAAAGTTAAAATTAACTCCAGAGACTGAGGAAATTATGAATATGGGTATATCAACACAAGCTGTGCGACTTATTCTAGACAAGCCAACAGCCTATGAGTTTTTGTTTCTTTTTCAAACTATGAGTGATGAAATGAAGAAAAAAGAATACCTATTCAATGACTATGAGTATAGTGTGCTATTGAACTCAAAAAGATACATAGAATATTTAAATAGTTTTGTATCATGGCAAAAGCATAAAATTGATGTTTTGCTAAAAATTGCATATGGAGTACAAAACATACTTAATGTTGGGGCAAAGAAATATTTTAATGAAAAAGGTGCATCGGCAGATTTAAAAGGTTTATTTTATATCTCTATGACTTATTCTAGATTATTTGAAAGTTTAGTAAATTGGTCATTGGAAGTTTCAAGTACTACAGTAATAAATAAATTCAATGGTATTAAAGATAAATTAGCTAAATTAGCATCAGAATTTATTTTAAAAATGATGCAATACCCAAATCAAGAACATGTGAAATTTCTTGACATACAAAGAAGGATCAATGAAGGGGAAAATATAACTAGTGTAAATTCAAAATTAGAAATATCTATTAATGAAGATGATTTAAATGAATATTTTAATGAATTTGAGATGTTTTTAGAGCTGAATAATGCTTGACAATTAATAGTATACTAATGAATATCAATATTAGGTATGATCTTTATAAATCACTTTTAAAATTTTGGAGGTAGATATTTGGCATTGCTTTTTCACAACCTATGATAGTCTAGGTGGCAAAGAGACGAAAGCTATCATTTACCTCTGGCTAGCGCCTCCTCATTAAGGAGGAGGATGGGAGGAGGTAGAGAGGCCAATTGCAAATTGTCAAAAATATTCGGGTGGAATTACAAATCCCACCCAGTCCCGACTACCGATTTGACTACACCCAAACGGGGTTGGAGAAGTTTATTTAAAAGATTGTATGACTACTAAAAATTCTCATAAATATGATTTACCTCTTTTCTAAGATCATCTTTCCATTGTCCTTCAAAAGACACATATGTAACTCCCAGGTAATCGGAGGGTATCTCTACATCTTTTTCATATAAAACAATAACTTTTTCTCGACCAAGTTTTCCAAAAAAGAATCCTGTTTCAAAAATTACGTTTTGCCTTGCTCGCTTTTTTAGTTCTTCTCTATGCTGATCTAGCGAACCTCTGTCGTCGCCTGTCCAAATTGCAACTGCAAAATCCACGTTGGAATATTTTTCAAATTTTTCAATAATAGTTTTTCCAGAATTTGGTTTTTCATGAAGTATAGTGACATTTAATTTAATGTCATTCTCTAGAAACCTTGCTACTTCTAGCTTTTTGTTTTCATCTCTTCCGTGAATTAGAAATATATTGTTTGTTCTTGACGGCTCCTTAACTTTTGAGATAGTTATATTTTTTCTCAGTAATCGATTTTTTAAAATCTTAAACATTGAGTACAAGTTGCCGAACTGATTCCCTTTTGTAGAACCATTTCCTTGTAAATTAGCCTCTAAAAATTCTTTGTAGTTTAAATTTTCTAGATCGAAATAGTCACCAAAAAAATCTCTTGACTCATAGTACCATTCATCAAAAAGACTTATAAATTCCATTGAGTTTAGTCTTGCCTCTCGCCCCTTTTTCCATTCGATTTCATACTTTATTGCCTTTGATTCAATTTCAAATAATTGTTTCTCAAGTGTCATCGGTTTATTACTTAAAGATTTTAAATACTTGATTCCGTTATGATTAATTAGATATTCACATTGTCCACCCAATGTTGAATTATCCCTCCCTCTTATAAATTGAACTAGGCCTCTGCTTTCCAATTCAAATTCAATTTCTTTATAAAGTCTTTTTTTGTTTTCAGGTGTAAATGGAGAATTGTCAAGAATTGAAGCCAAGCTACTTGGAGTGTCCTCGTTTTCAAGTCTGTTTAAAAAATCAATAATTATTTTTTCTATTTTAGGATCCATTAATTACTAAAGTTAAATTAAAATTTATTAAAATTCCCTAAACTTATTCTTAACAGTATCATTCAGATCAATCCAGTATTCAATTATAAGGATTGAATTTATAATTAAATTCCAATTTCTGCTTTCTGAATCTATTCCGCCATAATATTTACCACCATGCAGTAAATTGTTCCGTATTCGTCTTAAATATTCAGCCAGTATAAGAACTAAGTTGCCTTCTATTAGGTGGTCTTGCCAAATTAATTTATTCCTATCCATTATCTGGATTTTTGGTGGAGATTCAATTATGAAATTAACTGCTTTTTCCAATTGCGATTCTGGCTCAGGTTTGAAAATTTCACTTATTGAAAGTGCGTAGTTTTCTAAACTTGCCATAACTCTATTTCTGCTTTGTAGAAATCCACACTCTTTCAAAGCGTATTCAAATCTTGAATAAATTATTAAGAAGTCGGTGCATAACTCTAAGTATGATGGGTTTTGTTTCGATAAAGTATCTTTTACAAATTCTAAGTTATTCATTATTTATTTTTTATACCACTCCTCTTCAACAACTCTGCATCCTGTTTTCTTGAGAGGTTTGGTAGGTTTCGATTTCTTGAATGAGTTAGGTGCATAATGCGATCAATCCATTAACTTTTTCTAAACTTTAGGGAGCCTATTTTTGCCATTGAAAGATTTCTTTTTAAAACTAAGCGATTGGAAGGAATAAAAGGCAATTTTCTTATTCGAAAGACAAGAATTGACTTAAATTGCCTTTCAGAACCTGTAATTGATCTGCATACGAGAGATTTGTTAAATGAGAGTGATTAATCTAAGTTTCCAATATTCCAGTTTGGTAACGAATATTCGAATTTTTTTTCCCACTCTTCAATTTGATATTTACCTATATCATCAATCTTATTTGGCAAGGAGTTTAATATTAATATCACTTTATCTGAGATCACCTTTTTTAATTTGAATTGTTCAAAATATAGAAACGTTAAAAAAAACCGAATATGAGTTTTGTCTAGTATAGGTGAAAGTGAGTCGAGAATATCAGAAGTTACTTCATCATTTAGGTACTGTTTCTTTGCTCCTTCTAGGATAGTGATTAGTAAAAAATCGGGTTGTATTTCATTAATTAATTTCTTGTTAATAAATTCTTTACCCATTATTTGGAGAAGATCCTCTTTATGTCCAGTTTGTTGAAGCATCTCAATTCGAGAGGCGACAATTTTGGTAAACTCATTTTCATTTTTGCAAACACTGTATGAGTGCATCAATATTCTCCACAACATTGTAGCACTTGATATACTGCAACTGCAGCTTCCTATATTGAATATTAATGATTCAACCAATACCTTCCTGTCATTTGCCGATTTGCATATTAATTTCCAAAGTTCCTTTGGATTTTCCCACATTGATGAAAAACTATTGACTCCATCATGTAAGAATTTTTGAAGACATACCTCAAAACCAACTCGATAATTTGTAGTTAAAATATATCGCATAACTTTTGTCCAAAGGGACTTGTTGCTGGCATGTACTCCGATGCGACTTAAAGAGTATGGAGATCCACAAATGACATTAAGACAATCTTGAACTAGTGAATCAGGCATTATTTCCAAAATTTCCGGAACTTCTTTTTGAAATACGCTTGATTGGCCTAATATTTTTGAAACAATAGCCTCAGGCGGAATTTCTCTCGTGAGCATTACCGCTTTTACCCATCTAATATCTTCTCTAGAACTATTAAGGAGTTCAAGTATTTCTTGCCTTTCTTCTTGGTTAAGATCTTCCCAATACTCTAATGCCCACTTAAGACTGGATAGCATAAAATTTGTATCAGGGTAATTGATCAACTCCTGAAAGAGACCCTTTCTTAACTCTGAATCTTGCCCAGTAAATTGCATTAAGTTTAACATAATACCCATCTCAAAATCGTCGGGGCTTAATCCATTTAAAATTTGACAATGAATTCTTTCAAACCATGCTTTAAACACTACTATACCTTTGTCGGAGTCAAGATATTTTATGGCCTCATCCATTGTTGCGCCAAACCTTGCTGTATTTATAAATATGCCATCAGAGGGAAGGTTTTTTACCATGATCGGATAGATTAAGCCCCATACATTCCATATCTCTCTTCGATCTGACTCTTCTAATTCTTGTAATGTAAAAATACCTTCAGAACCATAAAATGCAGAAAAAGTAGAAAATAGGTTAGCAGAACGAATAGCAACTTGTTCTTTCGACATGGCTTCCATCATTTTCTTGATAAGAAGCGGCCTGATTTCTTCATTGAAATCCTTCCAATATAAAAATGATCCTCTAATTGCAGTAAAAATTATTGAAGGATGCTCATCGGAAAAAATATCATTAACCAAATTAATGTAAGATTGATTTAATCGGCGGAAAAATTGTAAGACTACACGTTTTTTAATAAAAGTCTCCCTATAGTTAAATAGGACTTGGAAGTAATGTGTCGGTACATCACGTCCATCTTTCAAACTTTCCAAAAGCTCCCAGCCATCTTGAATTGGAGGGAGTGTATTAGAATTTAAAAGATTTTCAGCTCTTTTGACTAAAGCCTTTTCCGGGGTAAAAAATAATCGGCTAACGCCACGTTCATATGAGAAAAACGGAATAGATCCATTATACCAATTGATTTTCTCGGTACTAGTGCCTCCTCGCTGAATTAACTCTATTAGTTTTTCTAGTTTATCACCTTGGATGTCTTTAATGTTATTGGAGAGAAATGCAAGTGATACATCTTCAACCGCAGGAAATGCGGAATTTAAACAGCAGAAAGAGATATCTATTAACTCATGCCTTAAATCGGTGCGTATGCGATTGTATATAAATTGAATTTTATTTGCGGCCAAGTATGCGTTTAAAGGAGACGTGCTAGAAACTGACTTAAATAAATATTCCAGCAATCTTTGTTGGCCTGTCTTTGATTTAGATATAAAAGAAAACCTACCTGCCTCATAGTAATTTGGATGAGAGAACTGAATGGACTCTCCAACCACTTTTATCAATTGCCTTTCTTCTAGAAACTCCAAAGCAACTAAAGTCCTTTGATCTAATATAGGGGAAGTTCCATAACTTGGGAATTTCAATTCTTGCTTTTCTTTAAAAATTGAGAAAGTATCCTTTTCTATAAAAGAAGGCCTTGATGTGTCAGTGGAAAAAATGTACCCTAAGTGTAAGTAGTCAATACTTTCAATTGAAGTTGAAACCATGGCAAGCACACCTAAAACCTCAGAATAGTAGGGATCCTTTCCAAAAATCCAGTCTGCTATCTCGCGAGAACTCCTTCTTGCGATGTGCTCTAACTCATGAAATGATTTACTTAGGAGCTCTGTTTTTTCATAATTGGCTAAAAATTTTAACTGGCCAATTTGGAGAAGGTGGTCAGAACTGGATTGCATTAAACCTTTTGTAACAAGTTCTATTACTGAACCGTCTATAGTTCTCCTTAGCGAAATGGATTGCCAATATTTAGAGGTTTTAGCGGGATCACGCTCAGTTAAATCTTTCCAAGTTCGGTTTAAAACATTGCAGTTTTGAAGACTTTCAGTTTGAAATAATTCAAACAATCTATGTAAAGAACTGGTAATTATAACATGGTGGTGTTGCTGTAAGTTTTGCAGTAATTGCTCAATTTCTCTAAAAATCCTTTCATAGCCAGGTAAAAGATTTAAATGGCCCCAGGGATCTTCCAATATTGCTATTTTATGATCAGTAATATTAGTTGCAAAAAAATGTTTTAAATTCTTTACATCGCTTGTGTGATGATAATCATATCCAGCATCAACAAGGTTCGCAGCAATGACTTTAGCAACCTCACTTTTTCCACACAATGTTAATCCTGTCAATAGTAAGAGCTTTTCTTTCAGAACAATTTTCTCAAATTTGTCTTCATCACCTCTGAACAAGTAATTCGTTACGGTTATAGGTCTTCCAATTTTTCGCTTTTGAATAACAGCACGTAATGTTGGTTGTATATCTTTTTGACTATTTCTCCCATATTTGATTTCTTCAAGTAATTCCAAATATGTGACAATTGCCAATGAGCTGGCTATTTGGTGATTACGAGTAAGAATATTTATAATCGTGCTATCAACTTTCTCGTCACTTAACTCCTCCCATATAACAATACCGGAAAATAGCTTTTCTAGCTTCTTATTTTTATTTAGGGTTTGAGCTAGTTGAGAGTTGAAAGAATTACGAGCTTGCATTAGTTTGCTGGCCCCATGATCTATTTGTTTTAAAGCAGTTATAAAGTTTTTCTTTTGCTCACGAGAGACCTTTAAATTTATATGGGGGTTAAGCCGGTCCAAATTTGACCTAAGAAACACAGTTTCATCTGAACATCGTGACCGTGCTGCAAAAAGTACAATATCATCCTTTTTATCGCTTAGTCTCTGGATAAGACTAGCGTTTTCCTGTCTTTCTTCAAAATGACATAGCCAATCCACTAATTTTTCAGTATTCAAACTTCCTCTCTCATGCTTTATTTGAACTTGAATTCTCGTTTTGACATTACTATCATCAAGGACTAACAGAGCATCTTCGTTTCCCGCAGTTTCTACGAACAACTGTAAATTCTCAGCATGGTGGATCAAATAGATCAATAAAGTTACCTTGTATTGGTACTCGTATCCTTGTACACCTGTTGTTGAAACATTCATGACTTTGTTATCTTGAAAATCAAACCGCCCCTTTCCCCTCCTCAGTAATCACATATCTCTGCTAATGGATCAGTTCGGCACTAATATCCTCTGGAGAAGGATTAGGTCTTTTGTCGTTTTCGGTTGTATTCAAGAATCTCTTCTTCAGTAAGAGGTTCAGTTTTGGTAATTACTGGAATTTTTTTGTTAATCCCATCATTATCTTTTTCCCATATTTTTTCTACTGTGATACGGACTAAATCATCTTTTAAAAAACTTTTAGGAGGTAAAAAGTCTTTTACATTACACTTCAAGGCTTCAGCCGCAAGGTTTATTTGCCTGATGTTGTATTTAGCAGGCAAAGATGGATTTTCTATATTTCCAACTAATTTATCCGAGAATCCCATATCAACTGAAAGGGCACTTTGACCAATTTTTAAAAGTTCCCTTCTATCGCGGATTTTCTTTGTCACATACAAATCAAGGGCGGACACAACACGTGTTATTTTCTCATTTTCTTTCATTTATCAATGAAAGTTTAAATTGAGCCGATATCCACCTACTTATAATTAGGTGATTTCAAATATTTATATTATTATTGACTTAAATATTATGAGTTCGGTGGCAAAAGCTACCGTTTGATTAATTTTGCGAATCTTCAAATAGCATTCGCACTTGTTTGTCTGAAACTGAAACCTAGGAAATTTCAAGTACACGAGACAATAAGTGAGGGTTGCTCACGCCATTGGCGTGGGCTCACTTATTCGTGTACGAGGTCTTCCTAGGTACCTAGTTTCGATATGTTGAGTCCCACGCCTCTTTTTTTTGGCTTGGTCTCAACTTGGACTATCATTATAACCCAAGTATCATGGAACAGACCTTGATTTTTTCTGGATTAAGTAGCTTCCCGGGATCAGTATTCTGGAAGATAGATCTGTCTGCGCTTTTTTACATTGGGTCACACAGTTCTCTTACCTATTACATCCTTCCAGAGGAGCAGGGCATTATCGCATCAGATCGCCTGTATCCCCTGAAGCCCAAGAATCCTATATAAAGGGTTCGTTTTTTATCGCCGATTAAGGGGAGGTGCACATCCCTGAGCAGATCGGTTACCACACACTCACGTCAGCAAGCTCAGAATAGCCGGTAGAGCTGACACATTACATCTTAGTATTCATTATTGCTGGTTGCTCGGTTGGGGCGAGGTGGGATTAGTATGTCTTGTTTGGAGCCAAGAAGCTAGAGTCAAGAATCAAGAGTCAAGAAGCTAGAGTCTTGAAGCTGATACTAAAGTCAAGTGTTAGTAACGAGACTTCATCATTCGGAATTCATCATTCGATACCTGCCCGCCTAAGGAGGGTTCATTATTAAAATGATGATAGAGTCCCTTGAGACTGCCGCGGCTCGTACCTCGCCTCGCAGTGACGGTGCACACTTCGGTCTTCCGTCTCCTGTCTTCGGTCCCTCTTCACCGCACTTCGGTCTCCCGTCTTCCAGCATTACAAACAAAAAGCACATGAAATGCCTGAAGCAGGATAGCTATGTCTAATTCTATCTCAGTTGAAGGCATTCCATGAGGCCATTAAAAAACAATTATAAATCTCATGAAAAAATTAATACTCATCTGCTTACTGGGATACCTATGTCTTCCCACAAGCACACTCCCAGCACAAGTTGCTGATTCACCCGGGGCGGATTTTCTTCATAGGTCACGCCCCACCGTCTCCCCTGAACACGGAGACTCCCATCGGGGCGGGGAGACCCGTCCCGATACTCTGTCCATCGGCGATCAGATTCCATCGGGGATTGAGTTCTCCGAAGTATTACACTATAATTCGGATAAGCTTCGTCTGGATGACTATCAGGGGAAGTATGTCATCCTGGAATTCTGGGCACCTACCTGTACGGCAAGTATTGCATCGCTGCCCCAGCTGGATGCGATCCAGAGGAAGTATGGCGACAGGATTGCCATACTGCCTATCTCAGTTTTTGCTGAAGATAAAATTGCGGAGACTATTTCAGGCAATGAGCGTTTAGAGGCGGTGGAGTTGCCGCTTATTGTGAATGCTGGGAAGATGCGGTCCTATTTTCCGCATAAGGTAATCCCACATCTGGTGGTATTGGATCCTAAAGGAAGTGTGATTGCCATCACGGGAATAGAGGATCTGACGGAGGCCAATTTAGAAAAACTGTTGAGTACAGCTATTTCTCCCTTCCGCTATAAGGAAGATGTACAGATCCAATTACCGATCAAGGCAAAACTGCTGACTGAAACACCGCAGCTTCCCAATAAAAACATCTGGTTTGAATCCGCAATGACGGGGTATATCCCTGGGGTAACAGGCTCATTGATCCAACAGTTTGGCGCCATGTCCCATATCCGGATTGTCAATATGAGTCTGCTATACCATTATCAGCTGGCTTTTTCAGGAAGGGATCTTGTGGATTATTTTGGCAGAAACCGGATGGATACAGAGGGTTTTGATACCGAAGAACTGTGGTCTAATAAAATGGGGATGGATTATGACGATTGGATGGCGGAGGGTACGCATGTTTTTGGTTACGAGCTGATCGCACCGTCCTATATGGATCCTTACCGCTTGATGCGGGAGGATTTAAAAAGGTACTTCCCCCATATTGAGGCCGGTATAGAGGATAGATCCAAAACAGTCTACGCTTTAGTGCAACAGGAGGGGAAAAGTTATCCTCCTTCTACTGGTAACCCCAAGTCTTACAGCACATCGCAAGGCGTGAAAATGGTCAATTATCCCCTGCAGGGATTTGTGTATCACCTCAACTCACTCTTCTATGCAAACAGCCCCTATCCGATTGTAAATCTTACCGGGATTGATTACCCGATAGACCTGAGCCTAGACACCCGCATCGGTGATTATGACCAGCTGAAACAGGCCTTGAGGGCCAAGGGACTGGACTTGGTAAAAAGAGAGGAAACACTGCCGGTGCTGGTATTGAAGAAGGTCGGTGAACCTAAACTGTTGAGGCCATGAAAAAGCTAGTATTGATTTCAGTTATATGGGCACTGTGTGCAGGACATTCCCTAGTAGCCCAAAATCAGCTATTAAAAGGCAGAGTGGTGGACCAGGACGACGGGCTGCCATTGCCGGGTGCCTTGGTGACTGTAACGCCGGGTAATATATCCAGGGTGTCTGATGCTGATGGGATATTTGAATTCAGTCTAGGTGAAGGGGATTACGAATTGGTTCTCCAGTTTCTTGGCTATGCGACTTTGAAGCATCAGGCTGCAGTTCCAACTTCCGGAACATTGGTTTTGGGGATGGAATCAATGGATATGGAGCTTGGGGAAGTACAGGTGTTGGCTACCGGTTACCAGGAGATTCCCAGGAGCAGGGCTTCAGGATCTTTTGTTTCACTGGATGAGGAGCTGATTGACAGGCGTGTGAGTACTAGTCTTATTGACAGGCTGGAGGATGTGACCTCAGGGGTAATATTCAACCGGACGGGAGATTCAGGAAGGGATCCTATTTCGATCCGTGGCAGAAGCACCCTGGGCAGGTTTTCACAGCCTTTGATCGTGATCGACAATTTTCCGTATGACGGGAGCCTGGATGACATCAACCCCAATGATGTAGCCTCGGTCACGGTTCTCCGTGATGCTGCGGCTGCGTCCATCTGGGGGGCAAGAGCAGGAAACGGTGTGATTGTAATTACAACCAAATCCGGTAAAACCAACCAGGGGATGCAGGTAAGCCTGATGGCCAATGCCAACTGGATAGAAAAGCCAGATCCTTTCCTTGCCCCGCTTCTTTCTGTTTCCGATTATATTGACATCGAACAGGGCTTATTCGCCAGTGGCTACTACAACAGTACGATCAATAATGTCTCACAGCCTGCCTATACACCGGTGGTGGAGATTCTTCACCGGCAACAGCAAGGGTTGATCAGTGAGGCGGAAGCCAATAGTACGATAGCAGGGTATCGACAGCATGATCTGCGTAATGACCTGAACCGCTACCTATATAGACCGCAACTGAATCAGCAATACAGTATTGGGGTTTCCGGGGGGCTTGATTCCTACCGGTATAGGATTGCCCTTGGCTATGATGGGCAAAGGCAAAATGTAGTAGGCAATTCTTCTGATAGGCTGACGCTGGACGTCAAGAATGATATAAGGGTCTTGGAGGATAAACTTGGCATACAACTGGGGTTTTACGGGGTCAAGAATAGCAGTATTGATCAGAATGCTGGTCCTGATGATTTATATTTTACATCTTCCCAAAATGCCTATCCCTATGCACGTCTGGCAGATGAAATGGGCAATCCCCTGGAGGTAAACAGACAATTTAGCAACCGCCTGAAAAATTCCGCAAAAGAACAGGGTATGTTGGATTGGGCCTACAGGCCACTGGATGAATTGGGTAGAAACACAGGGAGGGCAAGCCTGGATGACTGGAGGCTTAATTTCGGGATGGATTATCGGCTGATGAAAGATCTGGATATTAAGGTTCTATATCAATACTGGCAGCAATCTGGGATAAATACCACCACCTACAGCAGGGATAGCTATTATGTGCGTGAACAGGTGAATCTCTTCAGTGAGTTTGATGAAAACGGGAATCTTATCCATAATATCCCTTACGGAGACATATTGGGCAGATCCACATCCCAGTCATCCAGTCAATCCGGACGGGCGGTGCTGGAATATTCCCCGACTTTCAAAGAAAAGTGGGAATTGCACGGCATGGCAGGGGCAGAATTGAAAAAACTTGATTTTCAGAGTGCTTCTTCCAGGTATTATGGATATGATCCGGATAGGGCGAGTACACAGGTAGTGGACTATAAAAGCCGATTTCCCATGTTTAACAATCCATCGCTGACTGCCAGCATACCAAGCGGTGACAGGATCGGCGGGGGAGCCGACCGTTTTTATTCAGTTTTTGCAAATGCTTCTCTATCCTATTTGAACCGCTACCTGGTTACCTTAAGCGGCAGAAAAGACGGTTCCAATCTTTTTGGGGTTGAAACCAATCAAAGGGCGGTTCCTTTGTGGTCGGCGGGATTGGGCTGGACACTGAGTGAAGAGGATTTTTATCACTGGAGCTACATGCCCTTTCTTAAGTTACGTATGTCCTACGGATACAACGGCAATGTGGACAGGAGTTTGTCGGCATTTACCACAGCCCAGATCTTTGCCACAAATTTTCTTACCCAGCTTCCTTTTGCCCAGATAGTAAACCCTCCCAACAGGGAACTGCGATGGGAAAAGATCAAGATCTTCAATCTCGGGCTTGACTTTGAAAGCAAAAACAGCCGGATATCAGGAAGCCTTGAGTTTTATCTCAAAGAAGGGCTAGATCTGATCGGGCAGACGCCTTATGCACCTTCTTCCGGTATCCAGGTGTTTACAGGCAATAGTGCAGGTACCAGAACCAGAGGATATGACCTGACCCTGGAAACAAAAAATATAGACCGGTCATTTCGTTGGTCAACCGTTTGGCTACTCTCCGGGTTTAAAGAGGAAGTTACAGCCTTCGAAAATGAGCCGGTTGTCAGCAATCTTTTGAGCTATGGGGATACAGGCCAGGGCGGGACTTATTTCCCGGTTATAGGGCGTCCGCTTTTCGGGATTTACAGTTATCCCTGGGCCGGACTCAATGCCGAAACAGGGGCGCCGGTTGGCTATCTGGAAGGGGAGGAATCAGAAGATTATCGGGCCATTGTAAATGGTGCGTCTCTGGAGTCTGTGATTTATCACGGTCCTGCCAGACCTACGGCCTTTGGATCTGTCAGGAATACGTTTTCATACCGGGGGTTTAACCTATCGGCTAATATCAGCTATCGTTTTGGCTATTTCTTCAGAAGGACTTCAGTCCAATATGGAACTATACAGACCGCCGGGGGTGGGCATTCTGATTATGCGCTGAGATGGAAAAGCCCGGGGGATGAACAGCTTACGCATGTGCCATCCATGCCGGATTCCCGGAATACCTTCCGTGATCGCTTCTACAGGAACAGTGCTATACTGGTTGAGAAGGGTGACCATATCCGGCTTCAGGATATCAGGTTGGGGTACAGGGTGCCGACTAGATCCAGCGGTCTTTTATCGGGATTATCCAAGGCAGAAATATTTCTTTATGCAAACAATCTGGGGGTGATCTGGAAGGCTACAGATACAGACTGGGATCCGGATTTTGGATGGGCTAAACCGCGAAGAAACCTGGCGGCCGGTCTGCAACTTGATTTCTAAACAATTATCCACATGGGGCAGCCGGCCAAATAGTTCTTTATAGTATAGTGGCAATCTCCGACTATCCATAGTTCCGGCTGAGCTATAATGCTCAAAGTTTTATAGCATCCCCATTCTAACTGAACCTTATAATGAAAAGAAAATTAGTAATACTAGGTATATATATTACAGGTTTATGTTCCTGTGAAGGCTTTTTGGATCCCAAGCCAGATGATAGTCTGGTGGTTCCCACTTCCCCATCGGATGTGAGGGCTTTATTGGATAATCCGAATGTTTTTAATAAACAGCCTGTTTTAAATGTCCATGCCGGAGATGAATTTTTTATCTCAGAAGCAGGACTCAGCAGCTTGAGTAATTCCGAAGTGGGATCCTATCAATGGCTTGAAGACCCCTATCAGGGAGATAGGATAGACGATTGGTTCATTCCATACCAGCAGATATTCTATTCCAATGTAGCATTGGAGGCTTTAAGCGATATGACTGGGGCGGATATGGCTGAAATCAATACCCTAACAGGAGAAGCCTTGTTCAACAGGGCGCATGCATACTTTCAATTGGTACAGCAATTCTCTCCCGCTTACCAAAAACATGGTGGAAATGGGCAGCTGATGGGAGTAGTCGTGAAAGAAAGCCCTGATGTCAATGAAAACGCAATTCGATCTAATCTGGAAGATTGTTACCAATTGATTCTGGTGGATTTAAAAAAAGCCATCGAACTGCTGCCAGATCACCAACTGCCTAAAACGAGACCGGGCAAAGCGGCTGCATTTGGTATGCTGGCCAGGGTTCACCTGTTGATGTTCGACTATACTTCGGCAGCCGAAGCTGCATTGGAAGCATTGGATATATATAAAGAGAGGGTTGACTTTAATGAACTTGATTTGTCACAAAGCAGGCCTTTTACCATGTTCGGCCCTGAGACAGTTTATTATTCCGAACTGGTTTCAGTAAGGTTGAGCTCTTCTCCGGAGGTGTTTTTGGATACGTTGTTGAGGCACAAATACGGCGAGGATGATTTACGCTTTGCTGCGTATTTTGATGAGGCTGCTCCCAACCGCTATTTGTACAGAGGTCGCCTGAGCGGAAATTTTTCGCTGTTTGGCGGGTTAAGTGTTGGAGAACTGGAATTGATTGCAGCGGAGGGCCTCGCAAGAAAAAGTGAGGAGGCGAGGGCCTTGGAGTTGCTCAATGATTTTCTGTCGAGAAGAATTAACAAGGATGTTTTTACTCCAGTTGATTTGTCATCCGGTGGATTGTTGGGTAGGATTCTTGAAGAACGTGAAAAAGAGCTGGTCGGCAGGGGATTAAGATGGTCAGATTTACGGAGACTCAATCAAGAACCTGAATTCGCAAAAAAGATTGCTAAATATATCAACGGCAATGTGACCGAATTAGAACCGTCGTCTAAAAAGTATGTCTTTCCTATCCCTCAGGAGGAAATCCTACTTACGGGCATCCGTCAAAATGAGCGATAAAAGAATCCCCAAGACCATGGGCCTTGGGGATTACTGATTTGACTACAGTGGATTAAACACTCCTGGTTGATATATGGATTTTACCCCAGTTTCGGGATTATCATTATCAAATTGAACCAAACATTCTGGTCCGCCACTGTTGCATTGATAGGGCATCGTCTGAATTTCTTCCGTTACTTCTCGGTATCCAGAATCTTCATCTTCATCTGGAGTCCAGTACCGGGGTTCATCTTTTTCGGGCACCATAGTGGGCACATTCATAGCCATAGCTAAGGTTGCTCCGAACACTAATCCTAGTGCAGGGAGCAATTTTGTGATTGATTTCATAATCGTGTGGTTAATGAGGAGGTTTTACCCCTCGGTTAAACATTGCTTGTACTGTTCCCCTGATCAGGAGTTCCTTCCAAGAATGTCTTCCTTCTTGAGGAATCCATCCAAGAACTCCAGTTCAGAGGTTGAACCGTCCGGGTTGCCCCGGTTTGGGAATCGGTTCGGATCCCTGCACCGCCGAGTGTTGACAGGCATCTCAACTCCCTGTCATTTGAGATGGACGGTGCGATACTTATGTTTGATTTCCTGAGACTACTGTCTCGGATATAGTCTTTTGGGTATTTTTTGCAGCCCGTGCTTTAGATATTTGGGCTGTAGGGCGGTGAATCCACCTTCATCGCCCTTTATTTCTTTTATTTATTTCGTTGGTTCAATTTGTTCTGTGGTAGTGTAGTTTACTTGTGTTATAGTTTACCTTTGTTGTGTAGAAATGACATGTTTCTACACTAATTAAAGCTTAACAACCTGAGAGGCCTGGGGCATTAGCCTTGGGCTTTTTTAATGCGGTTTGGTATAGGCCAATGATAGCGAGTGTGATGAACAACGAGTTGACCATAAAGTGCTCTGCCCATCCCATACTGTTGATTATCCCTGCACAGTTGCAGGGGACTCTTGGGAAAGCTCCTACCCAGATCAGTCCCACATAAGTGGTGAAGACGGTGAGCAGGAGTATGCTTGAGAGATATCCCCACCACCGGCTGATTGAGAAGAGTAGGAGCCCGGCGATCAGCAACTCTACCAGTGGTACTGCATAAGCCAGTACTTCGGCCAATTCTGCAGGGAAGGTCTGGTTGCGGAAAGCGTTCTGGCTGTCTTTCCAACGGATCAGTTTGTCCATTCCTGTGTAGATCCAAAGCAGGATTAACAGGGCTAATGGTATTTTTGAAAGTTCTTTCATTTATGTTGTGGTATTTCATGGTTATCGTGATTAGATCTCTGTTCCTGTTTTGGTGTCAGACTAGGTTTAATAGGTCCAACTAACTGGTTTTCATTCGATTGTGGATTTGTTGCTGTGCTTGGATAAATGTCAGCAGAAATGGCAATCAGAAGCAAGGAAATGGTGAAATTAGTAGGGATATCGGTGAAATTCGCCGCCACAGAGGTGAAATTGGTAATTTTAGCTAGTGGGTTTTTGGGATACCATTTTGGTTTTATCCCAGCGTATTCAACATTTACCCATGGCCATTTGGGTGTTTATAACTGATGAAATCGAGCATGGATCCAAAGTCACACATTGGATGATTATAATGCATGCGGTTCCATATGGCCTTTAAAAGACTAATTATAAGCAGGTAAAATACTAGGGCTGGGGGAAAAGGAATTTAGTTAATCAGTATTGCAAATTCAGTTTGAATGGGTATCTTAGTTTAATCTAAAGTATTAATACTTTTTTGGACGCATCATTGAATGGGTAGGTGGAACTTCCATGCGGTGATCAGATGGTTCTATGTGGAGTATTTCGCTGAGTCTGTCGGAATCAAGCTGTATAGACAGATAAAGGCTGAAAAACGAAGATCTTCAATAAATTCATTTTCAGATTTTCCCATCAGGTTCCTTAAAAGTGGGGCGATTTTATCCGGACAGAGGTACGGTTTTAAAATCATGGTACAAAAAAGAACCTGCACGCAGGCAGGTCCTTCGAAACCGGAGAATTTTTAGTGGTTTACGTTTAAAATTTCCGGTACAGTTGCCGGGCTTCAGCAGAAGTCCTAATCAGATCAATAGGGATCCCACCAGCTAGATTCGTGTAAACGTGGTGAGACACTCCCTGAAAAAGCTTCCGGTAATCCGACCGTTTTTGTTGTTGCTTTTTCCCTGATAGCTGATTTTTCTGATGGATCCGAGTGCCTGTTGACACTCTTCCAAAGTTTGCTTGTTTATCATAACGTATAAATTTTAGTACCATGGAAACTAGTAATTCTATGAACCGGACCGACAATTCAGGTGAAAACTATAGGGATTCCGGTGAAATTGACTTGCTCAGAAGGCCAATGGAGCATCCGCTTTACTTTCTTTTCATTCTTTTTCTTTGCTATCTATTCGTTGACCTGTTTGCCACCTACCTATTGATGGGAAAAATTGAAGACTGGTTTATTCCTATTTACCACTATGTGGCTGGGTTTGCTATGATAGCCATTTATTATAAATGGTTGTTGCCGGTTTTTTTTGTTCGCAAAAGGAGGCTGTTGGCTGTTTTTTTACTGATTGTTCTGCTGGCCACTTTGGTTTACATCAAGCTATACTCCTTTAAGCTTGTGCAGTACGAGCTAGTCCTGTCCAAGGTGTTTTTGGTGCATGAGTTTCTTCGGGTTTTTCACTTTCTGGGCTTTACCACAGCTTTTTATATCATGTATGGGAACCTGAAGTTAAAACAGGAGAATTTTCAAAAAGATATAGAGAATGTGCAGCTGAAGGTCATGCACCGCTCCCTGCAGCTGAGTTCCCATTTTGTATTGAATTCATTAAGTGTCTATTTGGCCAGGATCATTAAGCTTTCTCCTGACCTGGCAACAGAATTTTCCTATCTGACCTCCGTTCTAAGGTATAGTTTCAAGGAATTTGGTGAGCCTAATTTTTTGATGGAGGAAGTGAAATCTGTAAAAAATTATCTTGAGATTCAGAAAATGCGGTTTCCACGTCTTACCGTAACTGCAGAAATAGATGTTCCTTCCATAGCAGAAATGTTACCGATGCCCAAGTTATGCCTACTTACCTTGGTTGAAAATGTGTTTTTCCACGGTGCTTATACCGATGTAGATCATCCCTGTATAATTAAGTTCCTGCTTGTCCGGGAAGAATCAACCGGGGATTGGGTATTCAAGGTTAACATAGCCAACAAGATCCAGCACTTGGGTGTAAAGCCCCGCTCAGGTTTTGGTGCCTCTTCCGTTTTCCGTGTGCTTGCCCATGAATTTGGTGAGGGTTTTCACTACAGCATTGAATCAGATGAGTCTACTTATTCTTTACTACTAACAATACACTATGGAAAAGCGATACAAAATCGGTCTGATTGACGATGAGGAAAACTCCCTGGAAATATTGGCTCAGGAAATCTCCATGCTTCAAGGGTTTGATGTGGGGTTTTCAACAGTCGATCCGGTCATGGGATTGGAGTACATCCTGAATGGAAAGGCGGATATCCTGATTACCGATATTATGATGCCTGAACTGGGTGGACTGGAATTATCCAGAAAACTGATAGATTCCGGTATTCCCGTCATTATCTGTACCGGACACTCCAAATATGCTACGCAGGGCTATAAGGTGGAAGCCCTTGGTTTTTTGCAAAAACCCCCTGATCCGATTGAGCTGGCCGAGGCACTGGATATAGCCAAAAAAAAACTGGATTCCCTTTACTGGCTCAGGAAGGAAGTAGAAGGCGGATTTGTGGTGGTTGGAGATGAACTGGGGCATTTGCAGCAGGTAATTTGGCCTGCTGAAATATTGTATATGGAACAACAAAACAAGAAATCCATTGTGAAAATGGAGGATGGGAGTGAATTCATTCTGGTTTCATCATTTATGGAAAGCCTTAGGAAACTCAAGTCCAGGCATATGGTGAGGGTACACCAGTCTTATGCGGTAAATATCCTAAAGGTTAGAAAAGTTCAATCGGATGAATGCGAACTGGTATCCGGGGATAAGATATCCATGAGCAAAACGTATAGGGAGCAATTGAGACGGATTTTTGAGATCAAAAGAATCCAATGATGGGCTCAGTTATGCACCTGAAATGAATTTGGGTTTTGGCCAGGATTTGGTGGTTACCGGGGGATACTATAAATCTGTTTGCCAAGTTCCCTGTAGAGCCTGTATCTGATCCTGGCCTCATGATGTTGTGTTTCCTGCGGAAAAAACCTGTTGACCATCATGTGTAGGTGGTTTAGCAGAAAAAGGATGCCGGAATTACCCACAGTATAAAAATAGTCATGGGAGCGGATGTTATTGAGGTAGGCTGTTGCGGGGAATTTTTCTTTATCATTTTTAGATACATAGTTAAAAGCTGATTTAAACGAAGATACATGGTGGGATGGTATACTTTTGACTTCGCCTTTGAGTTCCTCAAACAACTGGGGGTAGTTGGGAGACTGGGATAATATGAGTGTCCAGAGACTGACTATAAGGTTTTCTTTATCACCTGGAGCATCATGCAGGTGAAGGATGCGATGGGTTTTTGAGGCTAGGAATTTTGATTCCATATGGAACAGGCGGTGTGAGATTTTCAGATCTTTGATTCCGTATTTTGAGTTTTCCGGGTAATAGGAGGCTGTTTTCCAATCCAGCCCTTCTAAGGAAAACAAGTCAGAAAATGAGGCTAAAAGCAAGCTCTTTTCCTTGGCTGCTATTTCCAACAGGCGTAGGCGGATTTCTGCTGCTCCGTTTTTTCCATAGATCAGAAAAAACCAGTATGGGACTTTGGAGCTGACTTCCGGCTTTTCCAGGTGTTGGAACAGGCACTCCAATACTTCCGGGACGTCGGAGTCATCAAGGGTAAGGGTGAAGTAGAGGCAGTTGTCCTGCGCTTCAGTTATAGGATTGAACTCCCCCGTCGAAGGGGAAGTTGGCTGAGGCCTAGAGTATTGGAATACAAACTGTGGGTAGGCTGCCGTACCGGCTGCTGAGCGGAATATAGCTGAAGGAAACCAGGATGGATCACTGATGGTCAGTGTTTGGGAGCGTTTAAGTTCCTGCCAGAGTATCTGCAGGTCGTCTTTGTGGTACAGGTTGAGCAGCAGCTCCCTGTCTGCATGTCCGGCAAGTATGGGCTGGGGAATACCCAAATCATCCAGTTTTTTAGGCAGTTCACTTATATCAGAAACACTTTCGGCAGCAAGTCTCCATCTTCGGCTCTGAAGGCAGATTTTTCCCCAATTTAACTGGGAACAAAAGGGAGCGTTGGAGAGGGTTTCCCCCTGGTAGGGCTTAAATCTATACCTTTCCTGATGGGCAGCTTCCCAGAGCAGCCGCAAGATGGGGTGGGTGATCTGTTCTCCGTTCAGAGGGTGCAGTACGACTGGTATTACCCTTTTTCCACTGGGTTTATGGAATAGCTGGATTTGGTTGGTACTGATTCCCAGGTACAGCTCATCGAATCCAAGTTGGTTTTGGGTCTGTGGGACAAAAGGGGTGATTTCATAAGCAAAGATGTTGGTGACATTGCAGATGTGCTGTTTAGAATCGGATTCCGTGAGTGCTAGATGTGCGTAGATCACTTGATTATCCGTATAGATACGGTTTTTGATTTCTTGGCTGTGTAACTCTATGGCAGGATGCCTGTTAAATCTCCCGGTATAAACAAAGGGGCGGTTGCAGACCATGTTTTCTATGACCGGATTACCCAATGAGTCTAGCCGAAAAAGAATCTGTAGATCGTAAATTCCTTTATCCGGTTCTTTATTGGGAAAGAATTCTTTAAGGTCTAAGGAGCGTTGGGTTTGATGCCCCAGTAGGATAGGTGCAATGTCGTTTTCAGTGGGTTCTCTGTGCTGTAGGAATTGTCCGGAAAGAAAATCACTGTGGGATAAGAGTGTCTCTAGCTTGAGGTATCGGTCATCAAAATGAGTAGTGAACCAGTTTTTGAAGTCCCTCACGAAGTTGCTTTCCTCCTTTGCAAACAAGGCTCCTGCAGAATCAATAAACTGTTGCAGTTGCTTTTTCGTGGTTTCAGGGATTTCAGGGTGATTTTGCACCACCATGTCGCTACCATTGAATTGTGATTCTGTACGATATTCAGGGGTCAGAAATCCTGTTTCCAGAATCCGCTCCCATAGGCTTTTTGCCTGCCCGGAATCTATATGTATTCCTTTTGGATTGAGCAGCTGTTGGAATCCTTGGAAGTCAATTGGTTGTTTTGAGGTGTGTAGGATCAGGTTTTCAAAGAGGCTATTTACAGGAAGTTTGCATCCCTTCCAGTGTTTGCTCTTATGATCAAAGATCAATGCATGGTAATACCCGAGTTTTTTATGGACTCCTGGAATCAGTCGGTAGTTGCTGTTCAACGGGTTGACAGCGGATTCAGTGTGAATTGAGGGGGTTATTCTAGTCTTCCTGTCAATTTCTACTGTCTGAAGGGGGAAGTGTAGGTTTATTTCCTCACCCCACTTACCTACACCGGCTCCGGCAAACATCCCGAAAGGGGTAGGGCGGAAGCGGCCGCGGAGCAGGTATTTCCTGAGTTTGATCCGGAGGTTCCTATCCAGTTCAGCAAAAGCTTTTCCTTCGAGTTTCCTGTAAAAAACAGTCGAGGAGAGTTTAATGGCTTCCAGAATTTTTTTTCGGTTTTCCTCAAGTACTACTGGGTCTTCAATATTGAAATGGAAGAGGGGGATTCTGTATAGAAAAGACATACGGATTGTTTTTTCTTCAATCCTAGGGGAAATTGTGATTGGGCTGACGATTCTGGTGAAACTGTATGGGATTCTGGTGAAATTATCGTTCGGAACCTGATTATTTAAATGAATACTGCCCAACAATCAGCAAAAAGTGGTGTGATCATCTCTTTCGAGAGCTTTCCGGGCGATGGACCAGCATTTTCATGGTTTTAGGCCATTTTTCAAGCTGATTTGGGGGTGTATTAATGGCGGGTTTATTGGATGTATAAAAAACCAAAAAAGCAAGTTTATGGTGAAATTAACCGGATATTGGTGAAATTTGCAGTTCCAAAATGGAAATTCCTTTGAAATGAATAAAACTCAAGGAGATTTTTCAGGAATTTCTGGTTCTTGAGGCCCCTTATGAACAGGATCAGTGGCTTCTATGATAAAAAAAGGGGAAAGCTGTAGTGACCGAATGAGTGTCAAAATTTTTACACCAATAATAGAAGGTTGCTTTGGGGGTGCCTTCTGACGCGGCAAAGCTGCCTTGCTCTGACCGGATTCCTGCCACTTACAGAAAAGAGTATAATAATCTTCGTTTGTCGTATTTTTCATCCTGCAACATTATATATTCAGAACTCAACTAGCAATATGGTTTTGTCGGACCGATACGTTGAAAAGCTAACCGAGGATCTGCAGGATTAAAGTTTTCGAAACCAAAATCCGTATCAAATTAGCACTTGCCGAAGCACAGGTGCGAGGACAAAGCATATTTGATTATGCGCCAGAGCAAAGGATTATGAAATGTTAGTCGAGGAAATGAGCACTAAACTAAACTGAGCACAAAATGGCTAAGTAGCTAAACGACCCGATCAACGGCAATAAAAACCTGGGCTCTAAACAAAGGGGCTTAGGAATGCTGATTAACTCAAAACCCGAACTGCAGCAAAAAGAAAAAGTTTCCAGTAAAGAATTTGACACGGAGGATGTGAAAATCTATTCCCTCAGGACCCCGACTGACATATTTGATAAGATGAAATATGAGATAGGCAGAGAGACCAGGGCCTCTATGAGGGATATGATACTGACGGCGATTGCTAAGCATTAGGGAATTTAGAATATGGAGGCGTTGAGATTTCAACGGTCAGTGTGTGGTGTCGTAGCTATCCCAGAGGGTAGTTATGCCCATTGTTATGCTTTTCTTTAGTGTAATTGTCTATTTCTTACAAAAAAAAAGATTAACAATCTACATGAATAATTCATCACCTTCTTCTTTGATAATCTGTCCTACCGTTTTAAGTCGTGATTTGTTATTAATTAATTCAAGTTCCTGTAATCGATATCTGACTGAAGCTTGAGAAACATCGTGAAAATATGCTAATCTCTTAACTAGGAAAGAAAAATTTTCAATGTTTTCATATTGATCATCCAAGTATATAACGCCTTTTTGAAGCCCATTCCTTTGTTGACACCAATATAACCGACCAATGAAATTTTCTTTTGGCATTATCAAACATGATGAAAAATAATTAGCCTGCCATTCTATCCACTGCCTACTATTTGATAATTCATGTTTGTCAGTTTTGAAGTTGTAAACAGAGTCTTCAAAATTTTCATAGGTATATTGTCCAATAGATAGTTTTTGGTGCAGGATCAAATGTCCGAATTCATGAGCTAAAGTAAAAAATTCTCTAGTTGTTCCAATAATGGATTTGGATAGTCCAATTGATGGTTCATTAAAATCACAGCACCCTAGTAAATCAGATTTGTCTTCGAGTTCATAAACTCGAATATTTAATGTTTCTGATAAATATTGCTTAAAAGCTTTTAGTGTTAAAAAACTAGGCTTACTTAATATTAAAGGATTGATTTTATCTAACTCATTCCTGGTGATTTCCTCTATATCATGTTTAGATAGTTTATCAATTCCATAGCTAATAAATTCGTTTGACTCAATCTCTTTTATAGTACTAAGTATTCTTTTGTCTATGACTTTTTCTATCAGTTCAACACCTGAATCTATTAGGTTTTCATCAAGAGTTTCTTTCAACAGGGGAATCCGAAATCCTTGCTTATTTCTATTTGTTCTATGAAGAATTATATTATAATCTTCGCTTGATTCTCCTTGAATTAACATCATACCGGCAGATTCGGCAACATTGAAAGCGGCTTCTTGAAGAGGAGAATTAGTTATAAAAATTGCTTTGACATTAAGTCCAGTTATTTGCCTAATTTGATCTCGAAAACGTTCAATT
This sequence comes from Algoriphagus resistens, assembly GCF_001442615.1. Lineage (GTDB taxonomy): Bacteria > Bacteroidota > Bacteroidia > Cytophagales > Cyclobacteriaceae > Algoriphagus > Algoriphagus resistens. Next base: position 356,298 of record NZ_LMXN01000005.1, read on the forward strand.
TTTTCCACAGGAACTCTTTTCGAATAGTTTTTACACTCAATTATATAGATTAAGACATACCTATCAGCACCTGGAGGCCAAACTTCAATTGTTAGATCAAATTCAATGTCTTTTTTCCTCTCGTGAGAATAGTATTTCTTTTTCTCAAAAATCCGAAGGCAATCGGCTAGATGCCCTAATCGTTCCTCCTCAATAACTTTCTTTAGAATTTCCTTCGACTTAGATTCAAACTTATCCCCTTTATTTACAGTATTCACTTAGATGATTGTTTTTGAATTAAACATAACACTTCTAGTTACAGCACTCCCACTACCCTATAGCGTCTATATCGCCCTTGTCCACAGGTCTTCGGGGTTTTGATGTAACCAAATTAAGGATTTCGTAGATCCCATCAAGAGAGCTTGAAATATTTTTATTGGAGATTGACAGCACATGAGTGTAACCCTCTTGTCCTTACCCTCCGACCTTGAGCAGTTGAGTCATGGCTTTGTGCCGACATAAAATGGGAGAAAAGGGCAAATACCAACTGGTAGTGTAAAAGCAGAGCTGGGGAACCCTAAAACGTAAGCTCGAAGGAACCACAAAGAAAAACTTGCCATAAAGCTTTGAAGAACGTCTTCAAAAACTCAGAGAGGTCTGGATGGGCTGGGTAAATAATTATCGACTGGCCAGTATTCAGGCCAAGCTCAAACAACTCGATGAATGGCTGAGGAACCGACTCAGATATTGCATCTGGTACGACTTGAAGAAACCTGAGCGCAAACTTAAAAATCTAATCAGACTGGGAGTGGATCACGATCTTGCTTATGCATGGAGTAGAACCAGAAAAGGAGGAAGGGCTGTTGCTCAAAGTCCAATACTGGGAACAACAATCACACTTTCCAGACTGAGAAGAAAAGGTTATCCAAGTATGCTGGACTATTACTCAAAATCAAAGCCTGAAATTCATTGAACCGCCTTATATAGCCTGTCCCGAGAATCAGGAAGACTCTTACCCCGTACATGCGGGGGTGGGAGAGGCGCACCTCGCTAAATAAACGGTTGGCGAGGCCGTGTCGATTGTGCGTTCGTGCCTCTCTTTCAGTAAACAGACCTTTAGTTTCTTGTCAAGATTTTATTGAAAATTCTGGTATCAAGAGTAACACCAAAAAAGAAGCCCCATTTCCATGCATCAGTAAGTTTTATATTGTCTGCTGTTCCAGTATATACACTTTGCCCTAAAACAAAGTCTGTTCCATCTGGTGCTTTGGTTGCAACTTCTTTTATTTTTCCATAGTGTCCACCAAAAATTAGACTTCCTCCTCTGGCAAATTCATAAGTTCCCCCAACAAAAAAATTCTCTCTAAATGTATTGTCTATTGATACTCCAAAAGTTGGATTTAGCCTTGTTAACCAATTGGGTTCTTTAAGAATATCTCTTCCTCTTGTCAAGTCGCTTCCATTTCGGAGATATTTAAATGTATTCTGCCAATACCAAATTACATTGAATGTAAGCATAGTTCTACTTCCATTATTTAAAGCGTTAATTGTATTCGTTGTATCAGTTAATGGAAAAACATCAAAGTCAGGTTTTGCTAAGTTGGTTGAAATAAAAGAAGCACCAATTGCAACATGATATAGTTTATTGATTTTTAGCGTGTAGGTGGATAACACATTAGTTTCCATTTGATTTTGTTCGTTTTCATCAGTCTTCTTGATATTAAATGTCACATTATCTGAAGTATAAGGACCTCTTTCAAATCTTATCACTGTCCAGTCAGCTGGAGATTTTGAACCTTGGGTTGAGAAAGTTTCTTTATTAATAGGCTCGTAACTTCTTATTTGTAAATCAACAGGAGAGTACTCGGCACCAACAACTTCCAAGTCATATTTATCAATATCATTCCTATCAACAACTAAGTAGATGTAAAATCTATCATCTTGGTCAAGATTGACTGGGACGTTGCCAATGAGCCGACCATTTTCATCAAGAATAATAAATGCTTGGTCACTCCCAGAAAAATATCTTGTATTACGCATTACTAGAGACTTTAAATCATGATATGAATATTTTGTAGGTTCAAAATTGTTCAATAGGAAATCTAAAGCTGATACTGTTTTCCCTAGATTATTTGTGGGGTTTGGCGTTTGTGACCCTGTACTAGCATCTTTACCTATATCAGCTATAATCAAATCCTGAAAACCACTTGACTTAAAAACCAAATACAGGGTTTTACCTGAAGTGATGCCAGTAATTACTCCTGTTTCCTTATCTGGGATTTGCGTTGCTGTTATGTCTTGTCCCATTACATTTTCAATTCTTAGGACATAATCTTTACTACTTAAGGCAGGGTCAGGACTAATCGTAATGTTTTCCTTAGTGTTCAGTTTAGAAACATCAATATTTCCTTTTGCATTACTTGCTTGAAATGTAAGTGTACTGCCAGAAGCTGGTTTACTAATTGTAATTTTCTGTTGTGCAAAGCAAGATGTTGCAACTAAAATTGCAATGACCGTATGTAGAAATTTATTTTTCATCTTTAATTGAGTTTCAAGTTAAGATTGTCTAAAATTGTTTTTATTGGAATAGCAAAGGTTACATCTTTTTCGTTTCCCGCTACGATGATTCCAACTGCATAATTCCATTCATCAACTACTAATGCGCCAGAATCGCCTCCTATTGAAAATGGGAGATTGCTGTAGGGTTTGATGCGAATTAAGTTGGACAATTCTCTGAATTTACCATCGGGGTATTTGATGTTTGCAGATACATCAACATCGTCAACAAATCCTGTTGTTGGAGCTGCATTATTTGTTATACTCTTAATTTTCAAAGTTGTCTTTCTTCGCTTGTCAGTTTCATCAATTTTTCTTACCGCTTTCGGAATATTTAGTAATGGAACTGATATGTCAATCGAGATATTGAGATTTGTTTCTATCAACGCAACATCAAGCCAAGAATTTTTAAAAGCAAATTTTATTTTGCCAATAGGAGAACCGTTAATTGGATGAACAACATCTTCTTTTCCAATTGGAATAAAAATATCCCAATCATGATTTTCATTCCAAACTGCATGATAGCAAGTTAAGATAAATTTCTTGTTATCACCATTTCTTAAAACAGGATAAGCAACACTACCTTTTAAAGCATTCCTATATGCTTGTTGGTTTGCTATTTCATCCGACGGTTTTATTGCTGACGATAATGTTTTTATATCATTTTCTTCTACCACTATTTTAACTCGCAATAATTTTGTTTTACCTGTAAGAGTTTTGAATGGAATAGTATTTTGAATTCCTGTTGTCCCTTCCTTGACATGAACATTTACTGCTTGATTTTCATAATCCAATTCATAGAAGAAATAACCTTGTACTCCCTTGAAAGTATCGTCAAGAAAAATTTTAAGCCTTTTAATATCGTTTCCTTTAATATAATCATCAACTTCATTGATGTTGTCAAATTCCCAATCTGCTTTTTCGTTTAGTTTCCGTTTTAGATTTTTCACCTGTAATAATATGTCAAGTAAATCGTGAAAAAATTTTGAACCCAAACTTAAAAACATTCCAGATATTATTGAGCCTACAATATTGGAAAGTAGTTTCCAACCTTTGAAATCATCAGGTATCCAAAATAGATTAAAATCATCTTTGAAAAAATCAAATAGATTGGCTTTAGCAATAAGTGCTATGGCAGTACCAACAAAAATTGACATTGTCTGAATTTTCTTTTCTCGGTTTTTTTCAGCGAAGTCGGTATTTTGTTTACTTGCAAGGCTATCGTATTGGAGTTTGATGAAGTTTGCAATCTTCTCCGTTATCAAACTGAGAATAAGCAAAACTATTGTCGGTTGAATTACTTTATCCATTGTTTATTTTATTAATATACAAAACTTACACTTTAGTTTCAATTTAGCATTATTGCAATAGTATGAAGCACAATGTTTGTATATCTCCTATTGGTGATATCTATACACATCGAAAATGTGTCCACAGGTAGTTGGTGATATATCTCATTTATTTGAATCTAGTGTTTAACTCAATCATGCTATTGGGCTATAAAGGTTAATCATTAGAAAGTAAACGTTTACCATCGAAAACTTCCGATTAAAATCTTTTGATATTTCTCATTCTGATCTCAGCACGAAAAGCTGTTTGATCGTTTCCGGATTTAAGCCCGAATGGGTAGAAAAAGTTGGTTTTACTTACCTCTCTAGATCGCTATCCTAAAGGGATCTAGATCATACCTCGAAAAAAAGGATCGAGAAAAGCTGTTCTCATTAACTATAAGTCACCTACAAGAAGAGAATTATTTCAGACAAAAAAAATACCCTGTACAGGGTATTTTTTTGTCTGAAAACGAAAAATCAGAACAAAGTTTTCTTTCCATTGCTAATCAACTATTGATTTTTTAATCAAGAATACTCTCTATTTGCAGGATTAAATCCAGTTTTGACACGATTCTCGCACCACTGAATACAAAAACCCAGTCTAATTGCCAATCTGGACTGGGTTTTATAGCGTGGCTGCATGAGTTTTTCAGCAGACCCTAAGTTGGTATTAAATGAGCCTTTTTTTTGAAACTCCCCGTTCGTGCAGATTTTATAGTGTGATAGTTTGGTTCTGGGTCAGGACATACCTTTGAGATGAAAGCTGATCGCTAGTTTTGCTGCCCTCACCGCCTGATCCATTCTTTGAATTTTCCAGCCCTATTCTGGCTTACAGTCACCTCTTCCGGAAAGGAGGGAGACAGATGTAAGAGGAGCTTTCCATGGCCGTTTGAGCGGAAATATACACACGCCTGGTAATGGATAATCATCTTACGGTTTATCCTGAAAAAATCACGGCTTGGTAATTTCCGTTCCAGCTCATCCAGGGTTTCATTAAGAAAATAGGTGGTTTGATTGGATGTAACCAGGTAGTTCATCCGGTCTTGATGGTAAATGAACCGTATATTCTGCAATTCCATGGGAATTGTTTTGGTTCCCTGTTGTACAAGCAGGATTTCCATCTCGGTTTTGGTGTGTGTATTGCCTTCCCGGTTTCTTAGGATTTGGTAATAGAACAGGTAATAGATATTGAACAGGAACACCGGCAGCATCATTGCCGGTATGGAGCTGTGGTAACCTGGGTTTTCCGGGGATGAGGTCAATTCAAAATACCATTGATAGATTGAAAGAAAGAAGAAGTCTATGATTCCGGGAAGTAATACGCCAAGGGCAAATTGCAGCGTCAGCCGGATCATGGGTCTTTCTTTCCAGTCATATCCTTTGTCAAGCTGGACTGTTACCCTATGGACAAACTCAATGAAGAAACAGGCGATTAAAAAGGCGGCCAATAGCTTGATATAAAATGAACCCTGGGAGAGTGAATCAAGGAACCGTGCCCCAGTGCCGTACATGGCTACCAAGAAAGCGGCGATCACGCATAGCAGGATGCGGATCATCTGGTCATTGTATCGTACCGGTAGCTTTTTTTTAACCAAAACACAAGCAGTTACAGTCCCAATCCCGGCTTTAGGCGGGGTTGGGGAATTTTCTGGTGTCTTCCGAAAACGGAGAATATAGGTATATAAGTTAAGAAACTCTTCGGTAATTTATTGACAGCAAGGGTTCTGAGGATTAGTTACTGATGTTTTTTGAGGTCTTTTAGGTAGTTTTTTCAGATTTTAGTTATTGAGTTTACTGTATTTTGGGATTTTTCCATCGCTTTTCACTGCCTTTCCATCCCGTTATTCACCTGATTGGGGATTTAGGGAAGACGATTTTTACTTTTTCTTTGATCCTGAGGCTATGTTTGTGCTGTGCCCTTTTGGGTACTTAGTCCTATTTTATATTCAGCCCGCGGGCAGTTTTAACCGGGGATCTCCCCATTTAAAATTGTCAGATTATGAATTACAATGAACAGTTTAAAGAGCTATTCCTTCAGATGAAAGGGGAGGTGGCAGCAATTGCGTCCACTTCTTCCAACCGCCTAGGTACAGTACAGGAGTCCTACCTTTTGGTAAGCAAATATTGTGAACTGGTGAAACCAGCCGATGAGTTTGATTCTATTCAAGAAGAAGTGGAATTCTTCAAGAAGATCAGACCCGGCTTTGAAGCCGAACTGATTTATTTTGGAGAGCTTTATTATATACTTTCCAGCCTTCCGGAAAGAAGAAGGGATGCTATCCGCTTCTTGCAAAAACAGTATTCACCCCTACGGATTTACTGCCAACGGTATCAATTGCTCTATGAATATTGGTGTTTGGGAAGGTCTGGGTTTGATATGGATCTGTTTGTGCGCTCTGAGAGGAATAGGACGTTAATGCTTACGAGCCCATTGCCCATTGGAGATGCTTATACGACACCTGCAGGTAAGGTGGTTGCCCGGTTCCGTGCCTATAAGGAACTTCATGGGTTTCTGGATAAGGAGATTGCACATCTTAAAAACAGGAAGGAAAGGGAGAGCCATTCTTTTAAATGGACTGCTACCAAAGCAGCATTGGTCGAACTGGCCTATGCACTGAAAGCATCCGGAGCCATTAATAATGGCAATGCCTCCATCCGGGATATCGCCATGCATCTGGAACGGGCCTTCCAGCAGGATCTCTCCCAGTTTTATAGAACCTTTCAGGAGATCCGTATCCGCAAAAACAGCCGTACCACTTTCCTGGATCGGCTGAAGGAAAAGCTGGAGAGCTGGATGGACAATACAGACCTGAACAGCAGGGGGGAAGGCTGATTTTTTTTATCCCCCTTCGGGTTTCAGTGTGAGCATTTTTTCTGATTCCGGCGCAGGTTTGTAGCAACAAAATCAAACATCTATGCTGGAAAATGTTTCATGGGGAGTCTTTCTTAAGCTGCTTGGACTTATTCTGACCTGCTATTTTGGGGTTGTAGTTATCCGCTACTTCCGATCTGATGTTTCCGGTTTTCTGCTAAACCGAAAAAGAGTGGGATTGGCAGGTATGCTTGGCAATAATGCGAATGAAGGTGACTTTTCCATGGATAATTTATCGGTATTGCTGGCTGAAATAGGCCCTGAACTCATGGCCAATACAGGGACAAAAGCCGAATTGATCAAACTCCTTCGGCAAAAAACAGATCGCTATGGATTGCCAGATTCCAACGCGGCACGCAAAATACTGTTGAACCACCTGCTGCTTGCCGCCAAGGCCGGACAGGTAGACCTTAAAGAAGAGGATCTGCTTGCCCTATTTAACACCTTACCTAACTGATCATTCAAACTGACTAAACTCACATTCAATGAAAAGGACTACTAAATGGATTAGTGCCATGTACCTCCTGCTACTCGCCGGAGTGGTGAAAGCCCAGGACGGAAATGCGGGCATCAACGAGGCTACCCAGCAGGTACGGGGATACTTTCAGTCGGGTACTGGGTTGATGTATGCAATAGGTGCCATTGTTGGACTCATCGGCGCAGTCAAGGTTTTCAACAAATGGAATAACGGGGAGCCGGATACAGGAAAAGTCGCTGCCGCATGGTTTGGTTCCTGTGTGTTTCTGGTCGTGGTAGCCACTGTACTTCAGAGTTTCTTTGGCGTCTGAAAATATACAGGATATGGACCTGCTCAAACAGCGAAAAATCGGGATACTTCCGCAGATTGATATTGCTGGCCATCGCTACACCATTGATATCCGGCTCAATGAGCTCAGGAATAGTGATTTCCCCCATAAAAAGTTGGGTCTGGATGAAATGGCACCCACACCGAATGGTCAGCATTACCTGTTTTTCTATGACCGTGAAAACAGATCTATTCTACATGTTTCTCCTGATCTGCTCAAGATTCCTGAACATACGGTCTTGGTGGCAATACCGGATGAACTGGGACTGGATCCGGTAGGGGTGGCCAGAAAGTACGGACTGGGGGACGAGTATTTTCTCAAAATGTACCCGTATGGGAAAGGACTCAAGGCAAAGGTTATCCCACTGGACAAATCAGGACTGCCGGAGTATGTTGTAGCCAATCAAAAACAACATCGGCAGGATCAACAAGATCCGCAGAAAAAACAGCTGCGGAAATCCCGGTAGCTGTCTGGAGAGCGCGGGTGTATAGTTTGAGGTATTTTCTCAAAATGCACCCCTATGTAAAAGGACTCAAGGGAAAGGTTATCCCACTGGACAAATCAGGACTGCCGGAGTATGTTGTAGCCAATCAAAAACAACATCGGCAGGATCAACAAGATCCGCAGAAAAAACAGCTGCGGAAATCCCGGTAGCTGTCTGGAGAGCGCGGGTGTATAGTTTGAGAGCCTAACGATTATCTATCCTATTCTGAACCTTATTAATCTATAACATGATCAAGTACAGCATCAATAGAGGTATCAACAAGCCCATGGAGTTTAAGGGGCTGAAAGCGCAGTATATCGGATATCTGGCGGCAGGCCTGGGACTTACGCTGATTGCATTCGCAATCGGCTATGTCATGGGGATGTCCATGTATAGCTGTCTTGGGGTGGCGGTGGTGCTGGCAACAGCGGATTTTGTGCTGGTGTTCCACCTGAGTGCTACCTATGGTGAGCATGGTCTGATGAAGAAAATGGCCCAAAATCACGTGCCGGTCAGTGTGATAATCAGAAGCAGGAAAATCTTTTATAACCTGATAAAAAGCTGATCATGGAACTGGAGCAACTATTTCCACTTTACAAAGTGGAGCATGAGCTGATCCTTTCCCGGGTGGGGGATATGACCGCAGCCTTTGAAGTGGGATTGCCTGAACTGTTTTCACTTAGTTCTGCGGGATTTGAGGCTGTCCACCATGCCTGGAACAAGGCGGCAGGGGTGTTAGGGGGAAATACCATACTGCACAAACAGGATTGGTTTGTTGACGGCTCCTATCAGGCGCGATTTGAAGGACAGGATCATTCCTTCCTTTCACTTTCCAGTGAGCGCTTCTTTGCGGAACGGCCGCATCTTAACCACCGCTGCTTACTGTATATCACCAAAAGACCCAGGGGAAGTAAGCTTGGGAATTCGGCTGTTTCCAATCTGCTGAGAAAAACACTCGTTCCGATAGAAATCCTGGAAGGCAGTGCAACGGAAGAGTTCCAGAATGTACTCGGACAGCTTGCCCAGATTCTTGGCGATGCCGGGATTGGATTGAAGCGGTTGAATGGGGAGCAATTGACTGGAACCCCGCTAAAGCCAGGTATTTTGGAGGAATACTTAAATCTTGGTGGGGTGGGTATGCTTTCGGATATCCAGTTTAAACCGGAGTGGAAAATAGGAAGCAGGTATGTACAGCTCTATAGTCTGGGGGAGGTGGAGAATCTGCCTTCCACGGTCAGTCCCCATAGAAGTTATGAACCCTACGGGACCGATCAGAGCGAATTTCCAATCGGCTTTTCCACGCCTGTTTGTACCCTGCTTCCCTGTAATCATATCTATAACCAGGTCCTGTTTGTTGAAGATCACCAAAAGAAGTTAAAAGAGCTGGAATCCAAGAGGCAACGGCTGGAGTCTCTGGCCAACTATTCCAGAGAGAATGCCATTGCACGGGATGCTACAGCCGAATTTCTAAACGAGGCTATTTCCACAGGAAGAAAGGCGGTTAAGGCACATTTTAATGTAATGTGCTGGACAGATAGATCCGAAGATCTAGGGATGCTGAGAAACCATGCAGCCGGTGCGCTGGCCAAGATGAATGTGGTGCCCAAACAGGAAACCGTCGGCGCTCCGCAGATTTTCTGGGCAGGCCTTCCGGGAAATGAAGCTGCTTTTCCGGTGAATGAAACCTTCGATACGTTTATCGGGCAGGCGACCTGCTTTTTTAATCTGGAAACCCATTACAGGACTTCCCGAAGTCCAGTAGGAATACGTTTGGGAGACCGGATCACAGGGTATCCTGTCCATGTGGATATTTCCGATGAGCCGATGAAGCAGGGGCTGATCACCAACCGAAACAAGTTTGTGCTGGGACCCTCGGGCTCAGGGAAATCCTTTCTGACCAATCACCTGATGCGGTCTTACTATGAACAAGGTACACATGTGGTATTAGTCGATGTGGGTCATTCCTACCATGGACTCTGCGAGATGGTCGGTGGATATTATTTTACTTACGAACAGGACAGTCCGATCCGCTTCAATCCCTTTCATGTGGAAGGGAGAAAACGGCCGGAAACCGAAAAGAAGGAAAGTCTGAAAACCCTACTCATCGCGTTGTGGAAAAAAGAGGATGAGGTATTCAGGCGCTCAGAGTATGTGGCAATTTCCAATGCGTTGTCCGGGTATTTTGGGCTCTTGGAAAAGAACCCGGAGATCTTCCCCTGCTTCGACACCTTTTATGATTTTCTGAACAATGAATTTAGGGATGTTTTAAAGCGGGATGGTGTAAGGGAGCATGACTTCGATGTGGACAATTTTATGTATGTGTTGCGCCCGTATTACCGGGGAGGGGAGTTTGACTACCTGCTGAATGCCCGGGAAAATCTGGATCTGCTGCAGCAGCGCTTTATAGTTTTTGAACTGGATAACATCAAGGATCATCCCATTCTGTTTCCGGTGGTGACCCTGATGATCATGGAGATATTTATTTCCAAAATGCGGAAACTGAAGGGTATCCGAAAGATCATCCTGATTGAGGAAGCCTGGAAAGCCATAGCTAAAGAAGGGATGGCAGAGTACATCAAGTACCTCTTTAAGACGGTACGGAAATTCTTCGGGGAGGCCATCGTGGTGACCCAGGAAGTGGAGGACATCATGTCGAGCCCGATCATCAAAAATGCCATCATCAACAATGCGGATGTGAAGATCCTGCTGGATCAGAGCAAGTACCAGAACAAGTTTAAAGACATACAGGAGTTGCTGGGACTGACCGATCAGGAGAAGGCAATTATTCTATCGATGAACAAAGCCAAAGAGGTCGGCAGGAATTACAAGGAGGTGTACATCAGTACCTACAAAAAGGTATACCGTGTGGAAGTGAGCCGGGAAGAGTACCTCACTTATACGACTGAGGAGCGGGAGAAAATGCAGGTGGAGGAATACACCCTAAAATACGGTAACCGCAAAAAGGCCATACAGATCCTGGCCGAAGAACTCAACAACCAGCAGTCATGAACATCAGAAAAAGAATTATTGCTATGAGTATTCCGCTGACTATTGGATTTACGGTACTGCCCAGCCAAAATGCTACTGCAGTACCGATTAATGTAATTATTGAGGTGATTAAGGCAGCGGTGAAGAAAGTCATCCAGGCGATTGATCTGAAAATCCAGCGTCTTCAGAACCAAACTATCTGGCTTCAGAATGCACAGAAGGTTTTGGAGAATAAACTGAGCAAGCTCAAGCTTCAGGAGATTTCTGATTGGACTGAAAAGCAGCGGAAGCAATACGACGAGCTCTTTGAGGAACTCTGGAAGGTCAAGCGGATCATAGCACAGTTTCAGCGGGTGCGGGATATTGCCGCTATGCAAAAACAGCTGGTCAGGGAATATCAAAATACCTGGGGGCTGATCAACAGTTCTGCTGTATTGGCATGGGAGGAAAAGAAGGTGATCAGTGGGGTATATCAACAAATCCTTGAGGAGTCGCTGCAGAATCTCAGCCATCTAACAGGGGTGATGACTTCATTTACCACCCAGATGAATGATGCAGACCGATTGGCTTCCCTTCATCTGGCGGAGGACAGAATCCGCAAAAATCTGGTGGATTTAAGATCGGTTAATTCACGGAATATGCGCCTAATCCATTCCCGTGAATTACTACCGCTCAACAACCTAAAACAGAACTATGATTTGGATGAACAGTAACTATTCCTGGGGAGTAAGCAGGGTAATTCTCCTGCTGGTAATGATGTGTTTTGGGCTATGTGTAACCGCACAGACCCTGGCGGAGTGGACCAAGCAAAAGAAGCTGCAGACCAGCTACAAACTCAATCAGATAGTTGCGCTCTCTGCCTATCTGGAGGTGGCAAAAAAAGGATATGAGGTAGCTAGGGTAGGATGGAGTCTGATCGGAGACATTCAGGACGGTGAATTCTCACTTCACTCAAATTACTTCGGATCCTTGGCAGCTGTCCATCCTGTAGTCCGGGATTATCCGATTGCGCTGGAAATACTGAACCTGTATAGACAGATTAACAGCGAGGTGGATTGGATGGATTATTATTTGATTGATCAGACGATGCTGGAAGATCGGGAGATTTTGGCTGTCAAAAGCTTCAATTGGAAAATTGAAGAGGAGTCCGGTTTTGTCATGGGTGAACTCAGGGAATTACTGACTTCGGATAGCTATGAAATGGATGATGGGGAGCGGCTGGCTGCGATAGATGGATTGTACGTCGGGATCCAGCAGCTTTTTCAAGCCTTGAAGGCCTACAATGGGCGAATCCGAACATTGGAAATGCACAGGAAAAGGAAAGAAATCCAACAGCAACAGCTTAACAGTTTCTATGATGTCAGGTAAAATCAAACAACTTATTTGGCTCGGGATGATTCTGGTTGCGGTACTTAAACCTACTCTTGGAGTCAGTCAGACGCACGAGATTACGCAGCTTGTCCTCAATTATGAGAAGCTCATCCAGATGAAAAAAATACTCGACAACATGTATAAAGGCTATACCATATTGGACAAGGGGTATAATACAGTCAAAGGAATAGCCGAAGGAAATTTCAGGCTCCACGAGGCATTTTTGAATGAACTCCTTACCGTGAGTCCTGAAGTCAGAAAATATTATAGGGTAGCCGAAATCATCCAATACCAGCAGCGGATTCTAAGCGAATATAAATCCACCTATACTAAGGTTGCCGATGGGGATTCTTTTTCTGTTGCGGAGCTCGCATTTCTGGTGGAAATGTATGAAGGACTGTTTAAAGCTTCGCTGCGTAATCTCGATGAGCTGGTACTGATTCTCACGGCAGGGGAGTTGCGAATGTCGGACTTCGAAAGATTGGAAGCCATTGATCGCCTGCATAGGGAAATGTCAGGATTGTTGGTCTCTCTACGGGAAATAAACAGTGAGATTAATTTACTTGGTAACCAACGAAATAGAATAAGAAATGAACGTAAGTCCATTCTGGAATTAAACGGAATTAATCGATGAGAACACAAGCCATTTTGCTGGTGGGAATCCTATTCCTGCTCACCCAATCTGCCCATGCACAGACTATTTCAGGGGAGGTGGAAGGGCTGCATGAGGTATTGTCCAGGTTATATGACGAAATGATTCCGCTGGCCAATGGGCTGATCACCGTCGCAAGAGCGTTGGCAGGATTTGCAGCCATCTGGTATATCAGCATGCGGGTGTGGGGTCATATTGCACGCTCGGAACCTATTGATATGTATCCATTGCTTCGCCCTTTTGCAATAGGGTTGGCAATTATGCTTTTTCCGCAGGTGCTTGCCGTGATCAACGGGACCATGTCCCCGATTATCCGTGCTACCTCTGAAATGGTGGAAGGTAGTAACCTGGCCATTGCAAGGCATATAGAAGAAATGGAAACTGCGGAACCGGAGCCTTATATGAGTTACCTCAACGAAAGTGCAGCTGAACACCATCCGGAAAATATAAAGGAGGTGGGTTTGTGGGAGCGGATGACCAATGAGCTTTTCGTGTTCAATCTGAAAGCTATTGTCAGCAAGCTGATTTCAGAGTTTTTGCAGCTGCTGTTTTTTGCAGCTGCCCTCTGTATTAACACCGTCCGCACCTTTCAGCTGATAGTGCTTTCCATTCTTGGTCCGCTCGTCTTTGGTCTGTCTGTCTTTGATGGGTTCCAGCATACAATGGCGGCTTGGTTTGCGCGCTACATCAATGTGTCCATGTGGCTTCCGGTTGCCAATATCTTTGGTGCCATCATCGCAAAAATCCAACTCAATATGATGGTACTGGATGGGGATTTTACGGCCTCGGTAGGCTACTTGGTCTTCATGATCATTGCCATTATCGGTTATATGACGGTGCCCAATGTGGCGGGATTTATTGTACAGCCTGGTGGTAGGGATGGGCTTCTCAATAATGCCACAGGGGCAGCCAAGTCCGGTGCGTTGGGTGGAACCCGGGTTATTCAACAAGTCATCAAATAAGGGCCTATGTTTCAAAATCTAAAAAATCTGGATACCGCTTTCCGCCATGTCAAATACCTCTCCTTTGCAGTTACTCTGGGTTCTTTGTGCCTGTCTGGATACCTGGGGATGAAGGCAATACAGGCAACCCAAGCAGCACAGGAACGGATCTATATCCTGGCAGAAGGGAAAGCGCTGGAAGCTTTTTCGGCTACTAAAAAAGAAAATATACCGGTAGAGGCAAGGGATCATGTGACCATGTTCCATCATTATTTCTTCTCTCTGAGTCCGGACGAAAACTTCATCAGGGAGCAAGTGTCCAAGAGCCTGTATCTGGCGGATGGTTCTGCCAAGAAAGTCTATGACAACCTGCGGGAAAGGGGCTATTACACAGAAATCGTATCAGCCAATATGAATCAGACCGTGGAGACGGACAGTGTGAACATCTCGATGGATTCTTATCCTTTTATTTTCAGGTTTTACGGAAAGCAAAAGATCATCCGGCCTACTTCGGTGGTGACCAGAAGTCTGATCACCAAAGGAAGGCTGCGGCATATTGACCGCACGGATCAGAATCCCCACGGATTTCTGATTGAAAACTGGGAAACCCTTTCCAACGAAACGATAACGGTGCAGAAACGATGAGGATACTGGGGATTACTGTTTCGGTTGCAATTCAGGAAAGTGCCTTTCTTGAAAAATATGCTTCTCTGCTTTCCAATAAGGTCAACCGGCTCCCGGAGCAGGCAAAAAAGCAATTGATACTTGCTTTTATCCTGCTTTCTAGTGCGGTGCTAGGGGGTAGTCTGATGCTGGGAATACCCACAGAAACTACCGATTCCCTGCGTATCCCTGCCTGGGAACCTCCGCTGATTTATTACGACTCACTGCTCCACAAACCAATAACCAATCCATAACATGCAACAGCTAACTGAAAAACAGAAAAAAGAACGCAAATTTTTACTTGCACTTCCCATCCTTACCCTCCCATTCCTTTGTCTTGCCTTCTGGGCCATGGGCGGAGGTACGGGTGAACCAGGTATAGACGAACAGCAGAAAGGATTGAACATGACGCTACCCGAAGCCCAGGTTGAATCGCACGCGTTGAACAAACTGGAATCCTATGAACAGGCGGAAAAAAGGGCTTCGCAGGTACGGGAGCAAAGGAGGATGGATCCATTTGCCGATAGTTCAACAGAGAAAGAGGATACTTCACCTCGTTCTATTGCACACACAGGACAGGAAAGTACACTTCAGGAAACGGAAAACGAGGTGCAGGAAAAATTGTTTACCCTGGAAAAACTACTAAACCAACCGGATCTACGGCAGGAACCTGTCGGGCAAGAAATTGTCCCGGTTGAATCCGAAGCACCGGGGCAGGGGGGTGCTTCTGGCGATCCTGATCTGCAAAGGCTGGAAGTCCTGATGGCATCTGTTATCGCCCCTGAAATGGAAGACCCTGAGATGGAGCGGATTGATTCCATGCTGGATAAATTACTTGATGTACAGCATCCACAACGGGTTCATGAACGCATGTCACAGACAAATGAACGGGAAGGAGAGGCTGTTTTTTCTGTCAGTTTGGATCGGGATAGTCCTCAAACGGAGTATTTTGAGGAACCTGCCTATCCACAAAGGGAACGAAATGGGTTCTATTCACTGGATAACGATAAGCAGCAATCCTTTGCTACCATTCGGTCTGCTATTACTGCACAGGTGACCAAAGATCAGGAAGTGGTAACGGGTGCTTCCATCCAAATGGAACTGACCCAGTCCGTATTCATTGATGGGGTGGAATTTTTAGCGGGTACGCCTGTAACCGGAGTCTGTACCCTTAACGGTGAACGGCTGAATATTGAAGTCCAACGCATCCGTTCCGGTAATCTGATCATTCCGGTCAATCTAAACGTGGTGGATCTGGATGCACTCCCCGGAATAAAGATCCCCAATGCCATCACCCGTGATGCGGTCAAGCAAGGAGCTGGTGACGGGATCCAGTCCATGAATATGATGGGGATGTCATCCTCCTGGGAGGCGCAGGCTTCCATGGCCGGGATGGAAACAGTAAAAGGCATCCTGTCCAAAAAAACAAAATTGGTTAAAGTAACCGTCAAAGCAGGCCATCCGGTTCTCTTGACGGATCTTTCCGGCAATTGATTATCCACTAAAAAACAATACATGATGAGAATTTCAATGCTATTGATAGCGTTTGCGCTATCCCGGATTTGCTGTGCCCAACTAGTTCATGAGGCACAGACGGAAACGTATCCGATTCAGATCGGATGGGACAAAACCACTGTGCTGGTTTTTCCTTATGAAGTGGTCAGTGCGGATTTTGGAAGTCCGGCTGTGCTGTCCCAAAAGGACAAAGCTGCTCCCAACGTGCTGAAGCTGAAAGCTGGAGTAAGACATTTTGCTTCCACGAGTATGTATGTCATTACAACAGAAGGCAAACTGTATCCTTTTACGGTGGGCTTCACAGAATATCCGGATGCCAGACCCATTGATATGGGAAAGCAACAGGAAGTCGAATATGCCAAAGCCCTGTTGGAAGGATCGGTAATGAACGCGGCTGACATTTCTGCTGTGATCAATGACCTGTCCCAGCGGACTCCCGATAGATTATTCTGGGGAAAAAAGAGGGGTATGATCCGGTTGGGACTGGGGGAACTAGTTGAGAAGGAGGGGGTGCTCTTCCTTCAACTGGCAGTTGAAAATGAAAGCCGGGTGGACTATCTGCCAAAAAAATGGCTGTTCACAGTTCAGGACAAAAAGCAGACGAAACGCACTGCGATCAGAGAACTGACCATGGAACCGATAGCTTTCAGTCCATTTCAAGGTGTTGGCGGTAAGTCAGCAGGGTTGGCCGTCTTTGCATTTCCCCGTTTTACCATCTCTGATGCAAAGGAACTTTCCATTCAGATTTTTGAAAGCAATGGTGACCGCAATCCGGTCGTGACGCTCTCAGGGAAGAAACTGCTTCAGGTTAATCCCATTTTAATTTCTAACCAAAAATAACCCAATCATGACAATAAAGGAAAATATACAGGAACTGCAGGACCGGCTGAAATATTCAGGATTCTGGGAGACACTGAACAAAGACCTGGAAAAACAGATCAAGGCCAAGAAAAGCGATTTTGAACTGAACATGACCAAGGATCTTAGGGATAAAAAACTCGGGTACGGCTTACATTTTAGAAAGTCGGATGAGGGCAGGTATTATTATAATGGCTTTGATGCCAGATTAAGTACACCTGAGGGAAAAGAAGTGTCCCAACGCTT
Organism: Algoriphagus resistens; assembly: GCF_001442615.1. Taxonomy (GTDB): domain Bacteria; phylum Bacteroidota; class Bacteroidia; order Cytophagales; family Cyclobacteriaceae; genus Algoriphagus; species Algoriphagus resistens. Next base: position 373,560 of record NZ_LMXN01000005.1, read on the forward strand.
TTATCAAAACCAGGGCATTACGGCCAAGGAGGCATTGAATCTGTTGGAAGGTAGGTCAGTCTTCAAGAGCCTTTTCTCTAAGGAGGGAGAGCGGTATAATGCCTGGTTGCAACTGGATCTTGGGATTAGGGATGAAAAGGGGCAACACCCGGTAATCCAATATCACCAGAATTATGGGTTTAAACTGGAGGATGCGGTGAAGGAATTTCCATTGAAAGACTTGAAATACCCTGACAGGCTTGACCTGTTACTTTACAGCCTTAAGAAAGGAAACCGCCACGAGGTTGAAATTGAAGGGAATGATTCCAAGTTTCTGCTTGAGGCCAATCCAAGGTATAAAACATTGAATATTTATGATGGAGAGGGAAAACGCATGAAATACAATGTGATGAAAGCTGCCCAGGACCTGGTAGAAGCTGAAGCCAAAAAAAATCCCCAGACAAAGAATAGATCAAAAGGAGTGAAGGTGTAAGTTTAAACGTTTTATACTGTGTGATTTTTAATCCAGAGCCCGGCCAAACAGCCGGGTTTTTTGTGAGCTGGCTTTTTTAAGACTTCAGGCATCACCTGCTGGAAGATGAAGTAAGGAGTGGTTCTTATTATTTCGGTACAAAGTTAGGCATCCTAAATAATTTCAAACTTAAACGTAGTTATCATGGAAGCTGTAAATCAATCAATCAATCTCAATGAAGTAACAGAAATTACGCTGGGCTATAAGCCAAGAGTAAAATCATCCCAACGTCCCAAAGTGGAATGTTCCAGACAGGTATACGAGGTATTGTACAAGTTTTGGGACAAAGATACACTGGAGCTGGCCGAGCACTTTCAGGTTATGCTACTGAATAGGGCCAACAGGGTATTGGGAATCTGTACGGTTTCAAAAGGAGGTACTGCAGGGACAGTCGTGGATACCAAATTGGTTTTTGCGGCAGCATTGAAAAGTTGCTCCCAGTCCCTGATCCTTGCCCATAACCATCCTTCAGGGAACCTTTTGCCTTCTGAACAGGATAAGCTGCTGACCAGAAAGCTGGTTAGAATCGGCAGGGAACTGGATCTTCCTGTTCTGGATCATGTCATTGTCACTGCCGAAGGATATTATTCCTTTGCAGATGAAGGGGAGCTCTAGGCTTCCTTTTTTTTGACTTCAAATGACTTTCGAATTAGATTTTAGGGATATCAGTTTACATTATTCATTTGTGATTTTTTTCGCTGTTTATGTAGTCTTTCCTAAGGTGCTAAGTCTGTTCTTCATTTAATTCTTGGATTTTCTGTTTGAAATAGTTTAAATAGCTAAGCACAAACTTTTCTTTCGTTTCAAATTCCTTATTTAAAAGGTCTTCAAGAAAATAGATGTCTGTAACTTGCAAAAATGAAGGCAGAGAGGCGTACCGTGGGCTTATGGCTCACGGCCGTCTCGATTGGGCCCTGTTTTTAAATTTTAAATTTCTTTAGAAGGTCTGCAATTGCTAATGTTCTCTTAATTGTCATTGTGTTGTCAAACATTTCTAAAACTTTAGTTCTATTTATCTCCACTTCAATTTTGGGTGTCTTTAAAAGCTGGTTTTGAATTGCGGGTGTTATTTTACTTCTCAGCAAATTCTTATTTGTCCCAATTAAATAGAATTTATCACTGAACTCTTTATTTTCTTTGAAGTCTATATCTCTTCTTAAAAAAAAGTCCAACACTTTATCTACTGGAGTCTCTGGTGTGATTAGTGCATTACCAAAATCTATAGGAACCTCTACTATTCCAAAATTAAGAATTGCTCCTGCTTCGGTCACTGAACCTTTTCCCCATATACGATATAGGAAACATATACATTTATAATACGAATGTCTTGTGTGTCCTCATTTAGTCTAAATATATTTATAATCTGAAAGTCCCTGTAGTGGCTTAAAAGTTGGAAAGTCCTTAGGTAAGATATGTAGTCAAACAGGTTTTCAATTTTATCACAGTCAATCACTTGAACTGAATACTTCTTTTGCAGTTCTTCATAAGTCCTATGAAAAGTTCGTATTTCGGTGTCTTCTAAATCAAATCCTTCTATGTTCATAAAATTGGGCCTGTTATGCGGTCGGCTTTCAATTTTAAGTTCTGTCGTTCTACCCATTTTAGTTCATTTGGTAATTCTTGATTTGAAAATTCAATGTATATTACTCGTCTTTTTTTATTGTCCTGCTGGAACTATGTAAAATTAAAGGTTTCATTATCATAATCCCGCCTTTTCCAACTTTGCAAGTCGATTCAGTTTCTCTCGTCCAGTCAATTGTTTCAGGTCTATATATTTTCTTTGAATGCGATTTTGGAATTACTCTTAATGCACCATTATTTTCATCTGTGTCGTCAAGGTGAATTCTGATTGTGTAAATATTCTCTAAAATTTCAATTGGTGGTTGAACGGCAAATTGATTCTGCTTTGTTGTCCAAGGTCCAAAGTTTTCAAGTTCTACTTTTTTGTCAACCGAAATTGTCAAGTCTTGGTGGTAGGAAACATACCAATTTGAAGTTTCTGGTTTGTCAAAATAAATGCTCTTAACCACGAAGTAATTGTCACCAAAAAGTTGTCTAACAACGTTTTTTAGATTGTCGTTAAATACCAAATTTTTCGTTTCGGGAATTTCTTTTAAAAACTGTCTGATTGCAAAAAGATCAGCAGATTTTCTAAATGTTTCTTTGTCATTGTCGGCTTGGTCAATAGTTATCAAAATTTGTTCTATTTCCTTGTCAGAATAGATATTGTCAACAGTCGTAAAACCATTTTCTATAAGGTCAATTTTATGTTTTTCGGTTACCGTCAGTTTCATCGATGTCGGCTTTTTTTATTTTAATCTTATTTCAATTCTCTTGTTTTCTGGTTCAATGTCAATCCAATCCATCGAGTCCGAGCTTGGAATGCAGTCAATAATTTCAGTTCCTTTCGCATATCGACCCAAGGCATATTGACCAAATCGAATCGTCATTTCATATTCATCTTGTCCGTCTTTCCCAATCCAAGCTTTTGTCACAATTTGCCTTGTGTCATTTACACTTTTATTAGTCAATTGATTGTCAGGGATTGGATTCCAAGAAATTCCGTCACACCAAAACCCATTGAGGTCTTGTCGGTCAGAATTTTCAAATGTCTGTCCGAGGTGATATGCTAAATGAGTACAGAAGTTCTCATTAAACGGAATGTCCTTATATGTCTCTTGGTCTTTCATTTTTTTAGCTGAACCACAACACCTGTGGTTATAGCAGCTCCGCTGCTCTACTGCGTCTATATCGCCATTGTCCACAGATCTTCGGGGTTCTACTTTGACTAAATTAAGGATTTCGTCGATCCCATCAAGCGGGCTTTGAATATTTTTATTTGGAATCTAAAGTCCAGCCGAATCATCAAAGCATATTTGAATAATCCCCAGAATCAAACGGTGCGAAAAACTATGAAATGCTGATCGAGGAAATTATCCCCAAACTAAACTGAGCACAAAATGGCAAAGAAGCTAAACGACCCAAGCAAGGGAAATGAAAACATAGGGACAAAACAAAGAGGCTTGGGAATGCTGATCAACTCAGAACCCGAACCACCGCAAAAAGAAAAAAAATCCAGTAAAGAATTTGACACAGAGGATGTGAAAATTTACTCCCTTCGGATCCCTACTGAAATGTTTGACAAGTTAAAGTATGAGATAGGAAGGGAAACGAAATCGTTCATGAGGGATTTGATTTTGAAGGCTGTAGCGGAGCATTATGGGATTTAACGGTTACCATAGCCGCTGGCGAAGGCATCGCCCGTAGCCTAGCGGCTATGGAGTGTTATCTGGCGTGTTCTTTTTAATTTATTTCCAATTCTAATGTTGCTATTAGATCCCCTTGACAATTTATCAGTCTCAAATCATAATTTCCGGTAGCAAGCATAAAAACTTTCTCTTCTGATACTATAAACTGATCTACTGGTATGGCATCATTAGCTTCACCTTTACGAATCGCTTGAATTAGATGCTCTTTATAATCCATCAATTCTGTGGGTAAAGGAATCTCATTCAAATCC
>NZ_LMXN01000006.1 GCF_001442615.1 Algoriphagus resistens
AAATCAGGCTCTGGTTCTGCTGGCAATTCCACATTCACTGTAAATGTGGTGAAATCAATGTTAAAGTCTCCATCAATCACCGTTAGCATCACCTCGTATTGACCTACTTCATTATAGATATGAGTTGGATTCATTTCAGCTGAAGCAGTTCCATCATCAAAGTTCCAGGCATAGATCAGGTCCCCGTCATCGGTAGAGTTCTGCCCGATAAAGCTGATCTGCTCTCCTACTTCAGCAGGGTTTGGTGTAGCACTTGCTACTGCTATAGGATCTACCTTTGGTGCATTCACCGTGATCTGAATCACCGTACTGTTGGACAAGCCCTCAGCATCTACCACGGTCAATTCCACATCATAAGTACCGGCTACAGTAAAGGTATGGATAGGATCTGCCAGATCGGAAGTGATTCCATCCTTAAAGTCCCATGCATAGCTTACTATTGCTACGTCATCTGTAGAGTTGCTACCGGTAAAGCTAACCGCCTCTCCAAGCAAGATCTCTTCCTTATCTGCAGTAGCAACAGCCACCGGAGCCTCGTTTACAATTACCTGATGTTTCTCTATCGCCAAACCGGATATACTCGGTCTGTTTGCAGTTGCCGGCATATTGATATTCAAAACCCCGTCTGTCACTTCTACCTCTTCGAATACCAGCTTCATAGGATTGTTGCCTGCTTCCAGGAACAGATCCAGGTTATCTTTTACCAGTGCGCCTTCAATCAGGATATCAAACACTCTTCTTCCTGCAATTCCACTTGGTGATCCAGCCGCCTTGCCATAATACAGTTCATTATGATAAGTACTGATGGTATAGGTACCGTTTGGTACAGGAATACTGTAATTCAGTGGCAACAGATTACCCATAGATCCACGTTCTGTCTGGTACAAACTAATAGTACTTGCATTGGTATTGGTATAGGTATGCGTGCTGTTGTAGTAGCTAGGCGATCCTATATCACCCACAAATACCTTGTCGTCAAAGTTGACCGTAGCGCTGCTACCTGTGTTCAAGTACAGACTAAACTCAATCTCTGGCTCGACCACAATCTGAAGCGTCGCAGTTCCGGTAAGTCCTGAAGCATCCTCCACTGTAAGAGTGGCAGTAAATGTACCGGCAGAAGTATAAGTATGTGTTGGGTTAGCTTCTGAAGAAGCAGGAGATCCGTCTCCAAACGTCCATTCGTAGCTCACCACCTCGAGTTCGTCCGTACTAGTATCACCGTTAAAGACCACAGTCAACGGAACAGTGCCCCCTTGGACGCTGGCTGTAGCTATAGCCACAGGCGGCAGATTCTCCAGTACAGAAATGCTAAGTTCCGCCTCATCTGAAAGTCCATTGTCATCTGTAACAGTCAATGTTACCGTATACTGTCCAGGTGTAGTGAAGGTATAGACAGGACTCATTTCCGAAGAGTTATCCCCGTTGCCAAAATCCCATAGGTAATCCACTATTTCTCCGTCCGAAGTAGAACCACTACCGTCAAAGGAGACAGAAAGCGGAGCATTTCCGCTACTTACATCAGCAGTGGCGACAGTAAGCGGACCAAAGTTTTCCACCACCGAGATGGTAACAGAATCCTTACCTACCAGCCCGGTATCATCAGTGACCGTAAGGACAACATTGTACTCGCCTTCCGCATTGAAGATAAAGCTAGGGTTTGCCACATTGGCAGTTCCAACGCCTCCAAAGTTCCAGGAGTATTCAGCGATCGTGCCATTATCTGAGGAATTGTCTCCGGTAAACTGTACCGTCAACGGAAGTCTTCCTTCAGTAACGTCTGCTTCTACCACTGCAAGTGGGGCTTTGTTGACATCCACCTGCAGCACACTTGAAGTGACCAGTCCATTGACATCGGTGGCAATAACATTGACCTCATAACCTGCCAAGGCAGTAGCGTCGGCATTACCGGAGATTATTCCATTTGCACCCATGGTCATCCAGGAAGGAATTGCTCCACCTCCCACTAAGGTAGCGGTGTACGTCAGTTTGTTGCCCGGATAACCTTTATTAAATGATGCGGTGATATCCTGTGAGAAGAATTCCCCCTCATTGATGAACAAGGCATCAATCGCTTCAGCTGTAGGCACTGCCTCAGGTCTGATGTTGGTAAAGTAGAAGGTATTGTCGTTCCAGTCACAGTTGGCAGATCCTGCACCACATCCACCCTGGATAAAGTCCTGAAGTACGATGTATTCGTTCGGAATGATGTCACCATTATGGTCTATTACTTTATACACCCTGATTCCCAAGAGATCCGGTCTGGCCCCGGTGATATTGTTACCCCCACTGGACAGGTAGTCCGCAATGGCAATTCTAAACGGCACCGTAATACTGGCCGCCAGGTCATTGTTGATGGCACCTGCTCCGTTTTTAGGGAATAAGGTCTGATAGTAAGCACTAGCGTGGGAGAAATTAATTCCTCCAACTGTGCCAGTACCGCCTACCTGTACAAATTTAGCTCCGTTGCTTCCAGGTCCATGTAACGCAGATATCTGGAATCCGATAACCGGTTTGCTTGGGTCAGCCTGCACAAAGTTGCTGGACAAGATCAGATCACCTTCATATCCTGCATCGATATTCTCAGGAATCGGGTAATTGGAACTTGGTCTATAGGTTATGCTATTCGGAGGTGTAATAGTACCCTGATCATTCACTATACTGTTCATTTTGGACTGGAATCCGAATACGTTGAACAGGTCATCAGAGTCAATCTCCACCCCACCTTCCGGTACAGGAGAGAATGCACCATGGAGCACAGCTGTATTATCTGAACCATTGTCAGCATTGGAGACTATCTGTATGCTCTCCTTGAACAGCATATGTCCGTTACCGCCATGGTCACCTTTGAAGGTAATGTCCAGGTCAATGAATCCACCTGGTGCAATGGTACGAGGCAATGCCCCACCAGCTGTAATGATCTCGTATTCAAAATCATTCAGATCAGAGATCAAAATGTCAGAGACAACCAGATTATCCGTGCCTGTATTGTTTATTCTCAACACATTTTTATCATGAACCAAAGCGGTGCCCGGATTTCTAAGTCTGTGGAACGTATAATAATCGTTAGCAGGGAAACCTCTGTTCGTACCTGGAATTTTATTCATATTTTCTATGAACAGCATTGCGCCTGTAGGCTGCTCTACAGTAAACTGGTAAGATTTAACTGACTTATTACCATTACCGTCTTCCGCTTCCAGCAAAACTATATAGCTACCCAAATCTGTCAGTGTTATTGGATTGGTATAATCCTGCAAAGCCTGACCGTTTACACTGAATTGGAATCTTACAATTCCCTCAGCCGACCCACTCAGGTCAGTGGCCTGGGAAGATAGGGTCACAGGACCTCTGTACACATCTTCGGAGAACATCACCCCATCCAGGGTAGTCTCGATCAGCGGAGGCTGCTTGCCTGTCTGGACTGGAGCTATTCTAATGTAGTTCACCTTCGCATTTACACCTCCTGAAGCCAGGGATAGTCGGAGTACTCCGTTGGATACGACTACGGTTTTTGTATCCTGGAAATGTACCGGCGCACTTGTACCTGCAGTTTCCTGGTTGTAATTGATCACATTGACCCCATTCACATCCAGGTTATGGTAACTGTCTGTAGCGGTAATATCCCCTACACTGATGTTAACTGAATAAGTACCATTAGGAAGATTGACTACCCAGTCCCTAAGCGGATAAGTAGCTGCTGTTCTGTGGCCTATAATGGTTAGGGTATTTAACAAAGCATCATTGTTGGATGCAGTATTTCTGTTTCTAGCATTCTCAACCGCACTGGCAGGAGTGGTGGTACCAGGGAGCACCCACCCAAAATTCACCGCACCCTGCTCGGTAGTCTGAGCTCCATAAGGTGCACCCAGATCATTGATCCAGCCCGCAGGAGAAGGGGCAATATTGGTAGGCAACTGGAAGTTGAACTGATAGGTAAATACCGGTTCAGTACCAGTCAGCGTGAGGTTAAGCTGCATCTGGTCAGAAGTATAACCAGGAGCACTTGCATTGATCACGCCCAGGTATTCACTTTGGGACAGTCCCGCAGTATTGATGGTTATGTCAAAAGGCACACCCAGTTCGAATTCCTCAGGTAAAGTAATCCAGGAAGCTGCGCTGGTAAGCGTCACTTCCGAGGCATCCAACCCTCCTGTAGCATTCAGGGTCACCTGCTGGGTGATACTATTTCCATCCGTTACAGCAGCTGATACATTGATGTTATCTGCTTCAAATTCCAGCTTCAGCGCACCGTCTTCATAAGGAATGACATTGTCAATGATAAACATGTAATCCTGATAGTCGCCGTTCGAAGCATCTTCAAAGCTTACCAAGTAACTGTTTTCAATCAGGTTACCGGCTCTGTCTTTCATAGGGTATGTTCTTACACGTCGGGCTACAACCCCACCTGTTCCACCACTAGTCAGGTTTAAAGCGTCTTCTGTATAATTAGATCTTTGGAAGGAATTCGAAGTCACATAGATACCAAATATTGCGCTGCCCGGATCAAAGAAATCATCACCTTCTGCAATTTCTGGGAATAGGGTCTGGGCATTGAAAATATCTGATGCGAGCACACCTACTTGATTTCTTACAATTGACGATCCATTGGTGTACCAACCAAAAGGCAAGGATTCGGCAGGAGAATACCTGCCCACAGGGGTAATGTTTACCTGACCTGGACCCGCTTTGATCCATTGCTGCACCAATACCTCTTCACCTTTTAGAACTTGCTGCACACCATCGGCAAGAGAAGTCCAGCCTACATTGATACCAATACCTAAAGTATTGACTACAGCTTGAAGAGGAGGTTCATTTCCACCTTCAAAACCGTTTTTCTTAAGCGCATATAGGCCAAGTGCAAATTCGGAAGCTTCTGCGTTTGCCAAAGCCAGTACCATTTCAGCTGCATGGTAGCCCAGATTGGAGTTATTGAGCTCCGGTGCATAGGTAACGGTGTAATCAACAGATTCACCAGCTGCAAGGGTAACCGAAGTAGGTCCTGTAGTACTAAAGTGGCTTGCAAATGTACCTCTGAAAGAGACGCCGGTAATCTGAACAGGCTCTTCACTGTCATTGGTAATACTTACCACATGACTATCCGTCTTTCTACCAGGTCCTGCGCTGGAATTCTGTACTTCCACTTCAAATATAAGTTCTTCCGGATCAGCTACCAGAGAAACATCCTCACCACCAGGCGTAATTTGGGTAATACCCAAAGAATACAGTTTGGTATTGAATCCACCGGAAGCATCTATGGTAAGCTTGCCGTCTTCAACAGTAACAATAGCTGAACCTGAGGTAACTCTAGTAGGCGCACCGACAGCTCCGGAAGGAACAAATTCATTTATGACATTGACCCCCTCTGCATTTACATTATGGATAGGGTTGGTCGTTGGATCTCCATCCACATTCAGGTCACCAGCTCCCACAGTCACGGCATAGGTGCCGTTAGGCAGGGCAACTTCCCAGATTCCTTCTACCATTACCCCATTTGGAGTTCCTCCAGGAGGCACACCATTTTGGTATTGCATATGTATAATGGTATTCTGAATGAAGTCAGCACCTGAAACATTCCTGTTTCTGGTGTTGGCTGTAAGATCCAGCGGAGTGACACCGTCTGTATTCATCCAGCCATAGGTGTAGCCATTGCCTCTATCCCCATATGGTGAGCCACTATCTTTCTCATATCCGGCAGGCGTAGCGTCTGCAGGTGTGGAGAAATTGATACTAAGCGGGCCGAATGTAGGCGTTACCGGCTCATTATCCGGGATGATAGAGAAGTCTGAGAACGTGTAAACTACGTTTGCAGTAGCCTCCCTTCGCTTGGTGGCAAAAATCCCTGCAAAACTCAGATTCGAATACGAGGTATTTCCGTTTCTGTAAGCAGCCGGTAAAGCCAATGTACCTACAGTAACTTCAGCACCTCCATTAAGGCTATAGAATCCTGTCAGGGTATTGTTTTCTACGTCCACATACATTCTTAGCGTCACTGTACTGGTATGCAAACCTGCAATTCCAGTAAGCTGTACATCATTATCAGCTGTATTGGGGGCAGCTCCGTTTATTTCACGTAACATCTGTACTGTACCCGGATTTGCTGTTACCAATTTCACGAAATTATCTTCGTTCAATCCAAACCAGATACCTGCCTGCTCTGAATTGCCACTTCCATCAGTATATGGATTGACAATGGTGGTACTGATACTGAAATTGCCGAAGGCATCTGCATCTATTCCGGCACCAAGTGCATTGATCTGGGAGTTGACATCAGTGCTAAAACCTGTACCGGTACCATTTCTAATATAGGCGATGCCATTAGCGGCATTTACCAGTAGATTTCCTCCTGAGAAGCTCAGTCGGCTTGGTTCAAAACCTGGAACAGCTGGGTTGGAGGTTGGTCCATCAGCTGTGATTCTCGCTGAAGGATTATCCACCATGGTAAAGCCTGTATTTGCCATACCTCCTTCAGATCCTGAGAAATCCAAGTTGAACGGTAGCGATACTGCCAGCTGGTCACAATCCAGTGTACTTATAGGAGAGCAACCCTCTTCAGGATTGACAGCTCCAAAAGGCTTGATGTTTCTCACGATCACTACGATATCCTGGTAATCAAATCCAGAAACATGTTCTTCAGTAGCGATCACATAAGCATTGGTTTCACCAGGTAAAGCATATACCCTTACATGGTGCGGGATTGCACCTGAGAAAGTGTTTAGCGCATCCTCACTGAACAGTTGTCTGTTCTGGAAATATGGCCACCTGCTTACAAATCCGAAACTGCTGATACCAGGATCAAATTCCAGTACCCCGTTTACTACAGGCTGTAAGGTCTGCCCATTGGTAACCGGAGAGTTGGATACGGTAAACAGTTCCTGCACTGATCCTGCATTTCCGGACTGGTAATAACCAAATGCCACTACTGGATTGGAATCCGTAGGACCATACACACTCAAAACTTCAACAGATACCGGTCCATCAGAAGCTGCCTGGAATTCCTGTATATCCAATTCATCCCCTATCAGTGAATTGTAATTGGTAGAGGCACCTGTGGTAATCAGGTTGGTAGATGGATCAACATCCCCCACATTTATAGCTCCGGCACCCAGATGGGTATCCAAAACCCACTGTAGAGAAGGCTCATTGCTTCCTCCGTTACCTTGCTTGCCCAAACCATTTAAACTAATGGTCACAGGATCTGCATTATAACTGGAAATAGTCAACAAGGCAGTTTTTGTCCCGTTGGAGGTAGGGTTGAACGTAATAGTAAATGACCCTGAGTTTTGTACGTTTATAGTCTGCGGAAGAGCAGAAATACTAAACTGATCGCTATTTGTTCCAGTGATTGAGGTCTGTATATCAGTCAACGGAGCATTACCCAGATTGGAAATCAGGATTTCCTGGGTGAACACATTATCTCCCGCCGAAATAGCATCCCCGGCAAACCTATCTGTACTGAGTGCGATTACCGGCCTAGGGGAAGCCTGGTTAGAAGGCTTCAAGAGAACAATCTGCTGTCTCGCATAATCAGAGACATAAATATTTCCGGTAGATACATCCTCGATAAGATCCAGCGGGTCACCGAATCCGGTAAATCCTGGTATCCCTATTTTAAAGGTTTGGACATCCCCGCCCGGACCATCAGGCACCAGGGCAATGATATCACTTCCACCACTGTACCGTACGACAAGCATTGCGCCTTGCAGATTTCCGTTTTCCGCGTTGCTCTTATATTCTATGACACCGTTAGGTGATTTGTTCAGTTCAAAATCAAAAGCCGCTCCTCTGTAATTGATATCCGCTTGAACTCCGTTATAAAGTGAATTGTCCACATCGGCATCGCCTCTATTGAGTACAAATTCCCCACGGTAAGGATTAGGATGACCGTAGTAACCGATCGGCTCACTTGGATTAACCCTGAAAAGCCAGTCTTTTTGAACGTTGGTATTATTGATGGCTGAGATGGCAGGGAAAGAAGAAGGATTACCTGAGGTATTATAGAAGGTACCGTTTGGCCTTCTCATTCCATCAATTGATGCTGGGGAGTTACTTCCTCCGGCTGTTCCGTTGGTAGGAATGTAAAGTTGTCCGTTTGAATGCCACACGAGATCATAGGCATTCCGGATTCCGGAGGCATAGATTGTCAATGGGGCATTGACATAATATGGGTTATAACCAGGGGTACCCAAATCAGTAAGTCCAAGAGTCGGTGAGCTTGTGCTGGCAGCTTTGATCGCCTCAATATTTCTTGTAGTTCTTACGTTCAAAGGTAAAGTGGAAGGCAGCTTGGTAAGGTCCAATCTCAAGGCTGCTCCGGAAAGAAGACTTTCCTCCCTTTGCCAAGCTCCATCATAGGCCCCACCTGCTGAATTACTTCCCTGTAGGAAATAAAGTACGTTTGGTTCAGAAGGTCTAAATGCCAGGCTGTTAGTCAGGTGATCACGGTTTGATCGAGGCAGCTGGGTTACCAACAGTTGTTCGTTCTGGAGATTTGCTCCACTTAACTTTGAAATATTACCATCCCAATCCGGTGCCCCGGCATTTACACCAAAAGAAACGTGTGTAATATAGGCGATAAGGTTTCCTGCTGTAGCAGCAGGGTCAAATACGAATCCAATAGCAGTTCTGCTGTTGTTATAATTGGCTTTCCAGGAAGTTAATACTTCTTCATTGGCAAGGGTACCGTCCGCATTGATGGTCCATCTGTGGATGTTTCCATTGAATTCAATCCCATATAACTTTCCATCAGGGCCCATTTCCAATGTGGTATATTGATTACCGCTATCGACTACGCCTGCATTTGAGAATGAAACATTGTCCAGATCGGTAGTGGGTCCTCCGCCCCCGTCACCTGTAGTAAAAGTAGAAGTAAATGCTTCAAGTGTAGCTCCGGAAACATCCTGAACACCATTGATCTCAAAAACATAGGTAGTGTTGGCTTCTAAAGGAAGAGCAGGAACCAGATTGATCGCATCACCTCCACCTGTACCGTTGACACTGGCATTCACCGGGGAAGTACTTCCCTGTTTGAAGAGTCTGACTGTAGAAGTGGTAATCGTGCTATTGTTCAATCCTCCTGGATTTGGAAGGTAAAGGTTGTTGGCCGATACACTGGTGGTCACCGAGACGTTTGTTGCGCCATCTGCGGGATTAACTCCTATAACACTAGGTATCAACTCTCCCTGTGTACTGGTGACTATTTCTACAAAATTTATTTTGGTATTATGGCCTCCTGTCGGAGTAAGTGTCAACTTACCATCGGCCACCGTTATCACTGCGGTGCCGGTGGTGCCCCGTGTAGGACTACCTTGCACACCTGATGCCACGTAGCCATCAATAACCGTGACTCCTTCAGCATTTATAGTATGCACAGGATTGTCTGCGGTTGCTCCGTCCACAGTGGGGTCCCCTACTCCAACGGTTACCGTATACGTGCCATTTGGAACTTCCATCTCCCACTTAGCATCAGGAAGATAGCCCGTACCAGGTGTTTCCACCGTACCATATTGCATATGGATCAGGGTGTTATTCAATACAGAGACCCCACTGATCGCCCTATTTCTTGCATTGGGAGTCAGATTCGCCGGAGCAGAAGTCGCTGCATTTAACCATCCATAGGAATACCCGTTACCGCGGTCAGCATACGGGCTGCCGGAATCTTTTAGATAGCCTTGAGGGGCAGCTGTAGCCTCATCTGAGAAATTAACTTTCAGATCAGTAAGTGGGGTAACAGTAAGATTGACAACCAGGTCAGCATTTGAATACCCGGACTCATCACTGTCCTGAGCGGTAATCGTAGTAGAATAAGTACCTGCGGTTAAACCTGGAACGAACTCAAACTGAAGTTCACCTACAGCAGGATTCTCAGGGAAAAGCAGCCAATCACCAACAGCATGGGGATCATCACCCAGCGTAATTGGAGGAGTGCCTACACTTGAAGAAAGCGTTACATTGAATGGAGGGATGTCCTCTCCTTCTATGGCAGAAACATTTATAGTATTTGGGCTGAAAGTAAGGGTTTTAGGAGTATTGACTCCATCCTGCTCTACTGTAAAATAGTCATAGGTGGCATTGAAAGTAGTGCCATTTCTATAGGTATTATAAATTCCTGCGAAGCTCGCATTCCCTTGCTCAGAATCCAGCTGTTTGCCGGTCAAAAACACCTGTGGAAGAGCCAACTCGCTGATAGCCGAATTGGTAACCTGAATAAATTCGCCAGCGCCTATAGCATAATAAGAGGTAATGGTCATCTCCAGTGGATCAACTACCATCCGAAGGGTGATCGTATTACCGGACGCCCCTGCCACTACCTGAATCTGATCGGTATTCGAAGCAACGCCTGCTGTGGAAGAAAGCCCATTGACTTCTTTTCTGACTTCAATATTGGCATTATTGTTAAAATCAAGTTTGACAAAATTATCATTATCAATACCGAACCAAATTCCCGCCTGGGCAGAACTTCCTCCTGTATTGATGTTTAACAATTTTGTTTCCAAGACTAAAGGAGCTGAGAAATCAGTTAATCCCACGCCCAAAGTATTCACTTGGGCATTGTTGGCCAGATAGGCTATTCCGGCCGAAGCAGCTATGGAGAGATTTCCTCCCTGAACAGTAAGTTTAGATGGCTCATAGCCGTTTACCGAAGGATAGGTCACCGGTCCATCCGCTGCCAATCGAGAAGCTGTATGCGGATCGGCCATAGTAAACCCGGTGGAAATGCTGTTTGCATCGAGCAAACCACCCTCATTTCCGTTAAACGTGAGGTTTACAGGCAGGCTTTTAACAATTTGATCACATGGAAGCAAGCTGAAAGGGCCGCAAGGGGTTTCAACAATAACTTCTTCCAATTCTTCGGTTACGATTTCTTCATAAGCTGAGCTTAGGCGAACCGGGCCCAGCTTGGCATTATTTGTTCCGTTTGAACTGATAAACAGGCGGGTGATTCTGGGTGCAGCACCTACTGTGTGGGTACCTGATGCAGACCAGACCGTCTGGGTTAAATCAAGTTTAGGATCTATGGAGTAAGAATAGGTAATGGTGTTAGCCCCATCCCAAATACCTCTTACCACGAATTGCAGTGTCTTATCAAACTGCGCGGCAGAGTTGCCATTGTCTGAGGCAGGGGCCCCAAGACCTACCCTGGCAAGAAGACTGTTTGAAGGGCCTTTTGCCAGTTGCAACCTTACCCAGTTATCATCGGCCGTGCCGTCATCGATTTTTATTGCAGTCCTGATGCGGTCAGTTGCATTTGGCCCTAAAGAAGAAACATTAAAATAAGTTGAAAAGTAGAAGGGTTCATTTGCCGCCAAGTCGATAGGGCTTGAGGATACAGGCGCATAATCAGTGGTTTGGGTACCCGAGGAAAAATCCAGGGATGTAGTGGTATTAGCACTGATTCCAGTAGCGAGGACAGGAATCTGTGCCTCACCTGAATTTGCCGGGGTCCAATTTCCCGCGGACACAGCAATAAGATTCCCTGAACTATAGTTAAAATCTTCAATTATGGAACCAGCAGGCTCTACCGACTCTTCACCAAGCACAGCAAAATCCTGGATTAAAAAATCCAGCGGCTGCGTAGCCAAAGCGCGTCTTATCGTTGAGAATACCCCACCAAAAACTAGATTTGGTGAAGTAACATTGGTATCATGGTCAACCCCCAAATCTATTTTAGAAGAAACAGGCAACGCCCCACTTGAAAATGAGGCATTGCCTGGGACTTGAATTTCAGCACCACCATCCAGGGAATAGTAGCCTTTTGCCGTGTTGGTTACAGGGTCTATCTCTAACCTGAGTTTTATGGAAGTAATACCGGCTACATTAAAATTGGCAGTATTTAGTTCAGGTAGCCTTAATGATTCTGACGCATTACTCAAATCCTCCGAAAATAATTGGATTTTTTGTTGAGTACTTGATGCTTTGATTATTGCTAATTTTATGTAGTGATCTTCATCCACACCATACCATATTCCTGTTTGTTGTGATTGGTCGCCAGCCGAAAGTGAAAAGTTTGGCTGATCCACTGTGGCAACAACATTTAAAAAGGAGCCAGGGGTATTGAACCCTACCCCCAGCGCGTTGATCTGAGAGTTAGTTTCGGTGCTGTTTGGGGTGCCGGATGGCTGACTGTAAAAAATACCCTTTGTGGCAGTCAACTGTAACTTCCCGGATGCAAGAGCCAGTTTTCCTAATTCCAATCCAGGAACTGCCGGATTAGAAATAGGATTATCCGCTGCAAGTCTTGCTGATGGAGCCTGGACCATGGTGAAGCCGGTATTTGCAATTCCACCTTCACTTCCTGTGAAACTTAGCGAATACGGCAATAAAACCTGTATTTCCCCACAATCCAGGGTGCTAATATTAGAACAGGGTCCGACAAAATCCCGGGAAAAAATATAATTTCCCTGATATTTTTTGAATGGAAACTCCAAGGCTTCAGTCTTAGATCCAGAGGCAAGAAGTAACCCATCATATTTTTCCTTGCCGATAAATGAGACGGAAAAGATGAGAACAATAAAAATCCACCAAAGTGATTTTTGCTGTAGAAAGAAATTGTAACCGTTTTTCATATGAAATAATTTAGAACCGAGAACAAATTTGTACCCTTGGAAAACACGCTCTTTTGAATGAAAATATTTGTATAATAAATACTGTCTTTTGACGTTTACACTAATCAGAATGAAATCAAATAACAAAAATCATTTTTCAAAAAGCAAATATTTGTATTTGAGAAATTCATTTCTTGAAAAAGAATGAATTGGGAAAAAATAAATTAATACTACTATTTATTGTAATTATTATATTTTATCGCAGCTCTAAAAAATCATAGGATTAAAAATTTAAAAGTAGAATTTCGATAGTTTAAATAAACATAAAACCGCTTATCCGAAAAACTAGCTAAATCCATAGGCCCTATTTTTCGTAAAAATCCTATAAAAAAGAGAAAATCATATGGGTAAAAAAGAATGTGGGAATTATGGGTATATTAATGGAAACTTAACGTCAAAAACATTTAAACTAAACTCACACCCTTATTACCTAAGCACTTAAATGATTAAGCAACCCTTTCAAAAATTGTCAAGCTAGGCGAAATCTAAGTAGCTTAGCTCTTTTACGTAATGGTAGCGTGGAAAAATGAAACCTGAAGTCGGGTGTTGATATCCTATGAGAACACTCTTATCGGTAGAAGCTCCTTAGAGCGTCTGCCTGTTCCAACTTTTTCTAAAAAACAAGCCCATTTCCAAGATCACAATTTTAAATCAAGGAAGAATGTTGAATGATGAATCCCGATGAGCAATTTGCTTTTGCTACCTCACCTCCTCTTTTGGCATCGTGATACTCATCCGGGATAGGAAGATAAGTAAGCAGTAACATAGCCCCATTTTTTAAGTGATGTTATCATATCGCAGCAGTTACCTCACCTTAACAGTCTAACCAGCGGACATCCAACAGCTACGTTCCAACAACATTTTACGTGGCTATCAGTTTTTGGAAGGAAAATTTATTTATCTTTGTTACTAAGATATTTAGACAATGAGCAAAAAACAAGATGACAGTATCATCCAAGAATTTAGAATGGCGAGCAGAAAGTATTCCGATGCTTCCATCTTCATGCACGAAGCAATCGCCCGAAAAGCAGGGCTGTCCGGTACAGACCACAAATATTTGGGCCTTATCCTTCAGCACAAGGAACTGACCGCTGGAGACATAGCTAAACTCACAGGGCTTACAACCGGTGCGGTTACGGGTTTAATAGACCGTTTGGAGAAAAAGAACCTGTTGAAAAGAAAGTTGACCAAAGACGACAGGCGAAAGGTGATTATTGTTCCAAACACTGAAAACAGTATGAAACTATTGCAACCGTTTTTTAGCGAACTGCAACAGAAAACAACTGGCCTATTAGCTTCTTTTTCAGAAAAAGAGATCCAGGTCATTCAGCGCTATTTTGTTGAAGCCACAAGCCTAATGGAAGAAACCACCATCAGTTTAAACAGCAAGTAATATGAACAAAATGGAAAACATAACAGCATTATACCTGACAAGGGCCGAAACATGGCTTTGCATTACCACACTCCTTTATTTTTTGATGAACGGGGCGCAGATTTTTGAAACCCTTGTATTCGTCCCCAAGTGGACAGCTTCCCCATCGGAGAACTTCAACCTCTTAGTGGACGGCCGTGGGGCAAGTTTGAAATTCTTTTGGATAATAATGCATTCACTGCACGAGATTGCATTCATCCTTGCCATCATTTTCTGCTGGAAAATTGACCCGGTCAGAAACTGGCTGCTCCTATTATTCGTCGTCCATTTTGCGGTCAGGGTTTGGACCCTATCCTATTTCGCACCCAACATTATTGAATTTCAAAAAGTAGCAGAAACCCCGGCAATGGCAACAGACCTGATAGACCGGACTTCGCTTTGGCAAATACTCAACTATGTGAGAGTAGCAATTTTTATAGCAGTTTCAATAGGACTTATTCCTTTGTGTGTTAAGTTGCTTAATCTGCGACACTAAAAGATACATGAAATCGAGCATGTCGAAAACGACACACACCGGGATGACTTTAATTCATGCGAGATTCCATATGGCCTTTTAAAGACAAAATTACAGTCATATGAAAAGAAAATTAACCTATTTTGTACTGGCAATTTTGACTTTGGCAGCGTGTAACAACAAAAAAGAAACAGAAAACACTATGCAGATTTCAGCACCTAAGGACATAAAAAAAACCGGCTATTCCGAAGTGAACGGACTGCAAATGTATTACGAGATTTACGGCCAGGGTAAACCATTCGTTCTCATCCACGGTGGTGGATCAACCATACAGTCAAACTTTGAAAAGGTCATTCCGCTATTCGCAAAAAACAGACAGGTAATAGCCGTAGAATTGCAGGCCCACGGAAGAACCAGCGACCGAAACGCTGACCTTTCATTTGAACAAGATGCAGATGACGTTGCTACACTCCTGAAAAATCTACTCATTGACAAAGCGGATTTTCTAGGCTTCAGTAATGGGGGAACAACCACTTTGCAGATTGCCATTCGCCACCCTGAACTGGTCAATAAACTAATTTTAGGCTCTACACTTGCCAAACGCAACGGAGTCCCTGAATGGTTTTGGGGCTTTATGGAAAATGCCCGGCTGGAAAATATGCCCGAACAATTAAAGGAAGCCTACATGAAGGCTACACCGGACTCCAATGGCCTACAGGTAATGCACGACAGGGATGCAAAGCGGATGATTAATTTCAAAGACATTGAAGACGGGCAACTCGAATCCATAAAAGCACCGACTTTGATCATAATCGGAGATAAAGATGTGATTACCCCAGAACATGCACTTGAACTTCACAGACAAATTGCAAACGCTGAACTGGCGATAATTCCGGGCGGACATGGCCAATATATCGGGGAAATCACAACCCTAACACCTGACTTTAAAGAGAGTGATCTTGTAGTTCCGATGATTGAAAAATTCCTTGATAAGAAGAACGACTGAATAACAAACCGCCAGTATTGCAAGATCCGGACATTGAATTCAAAGACATGGGTTTCTTTCAATTTTAGGCTGTTAATACAATAAAAATGAACAACGTAGAGCTATTTGAAAACGAAAGGGCAAAAGGTTATAATCAGTTTGTAGATGCCTGGATACCCAACTACCATTATTTTTTGGACTGTTTACCAAAACTACTAAGCAAAACACCGGTAAAAGATTTGTTGGTGGTTGGCTGCGGCACAGGAAACGAAATGGATAGATTTGTTCATTCGGCTGAATACTGGTCAATAACGGGTGTTGATCCTTCACCTGAAATGGTCAGCCAGGCCAGTGACAAATTTCATTCCTGTGAAAATGTGACGCTGGTTGAAGGGTTGGTGACTGACCTTTCCATTGAAAAGAAATACAATGCAGGAACACTGTTGTTGGTTTTGCATTTTCTTGAGGACAATGGAAATAAACTGGCCTTGCTTAAAGACATTGCTGACAGATTGGTCCCGGGTGCTACACTGGTCATGCTGGATATCACGGGAAATAAAAATCAGATCAGGCAGAACCTTAAAGTACTTAGGCTCCTTTTGCCGGACGGTCTGGACGAAGCACAAATAAGCAACCGCCTGAATAGAATAGAAAATGAACTATATCCGGTTTCAGAAGAACGGATTTCGGAATTATGCCAGGAAGCCGGATTTGAAGAACCGCTGCGCTTTTTTCAATCCTCAATTTACATGGGTTGGCTGACCAGGAAGAAATGAGATGTAAAACGGCGATATTTTCTATCTGAACTGAAATGGAATAACCAATTCAAGCGGTTAAACAAATGAACTGGGATATCATACAGCGTCGTTAGATCGTTTTTGTTTCTGGAGTTCAGTGCTACTGAGCGAGCTCGGTTTATTGCGAATACATTTGCCCATCATCGCTTTGGAATTGTTTTCTGGTATAGGTGACAAATCAGGTTTAAATTTGCCTATGATAGCGAGAAAAAAATTTTCGTTAGCTGTGAATAAACATAAGCAGTAAGCAAGGAAACATGAGATACGGCTTTGGGGTATTCGGATTTTAGCTGTACCCATACGCATTATCGCAATTGTTGCGTATTCCGGCAAAGAAGTTTTCCAACCAGTCTATTGATTTACAGGTGCTGCACGTGTAGGATGGTGGAATGGCTGAGAAAACAAAACGTCGGCCTTAGGCAATGCCCCACAGGCAAGAGAAACAACTACTTTATTAGAGGAACAGCTGAAAAACAGCAAATAGACGGGGTAAGGAAATCGAAAATAGTTGATTGTCACCGCATCTTATACTAGTACTGGTTGAAAATTTTTGACACGATCTTCCATTCCTTAGCTATCTTGACCAACAAAAGAAAATCAGTGTAGATTACTTTTCCATCACGCAATAGCTCTACGACTACACTTGCTTTGCCTTCCACAACCTCGATGCTTTTGAATTCCGGTACCAAAGCGATGGTAGCATAGTTGAAATCCGGATCCTCTTTCCGTTTTTTCAATACCTCTTCCCACATGGGGCGGCTAAACAAAAAGAACTTACCATCTTCCTGAATATTGATGATTGCAAACTCAGGATGAAAAACGGTTTTAAAAGCCTGGATGTCCGTTTCATTAAATGCACCGTGCACATAGTTCTGGGTGATCGTTTTTTTTATTTCTTCTGCTTCCATAGTGTCGTTATTTTTTGATGATCATAAGAATACCTATACCGATTGAGGCTATAGTGGATACAGTCAAGGATTCAAAATTAGATCCCAAGTCATTGATAACAGGCAGGACTTAGCTTCAGAGAATCAAATCGGGCCTGGTCGTGCTGTATCCATAACTGAGCCTTTTGTTCTTCTACCATTTTTTTGATTTTCTCCAGAGACGCTATACTTTGCCCCCTATCTGTATTAAAAGTGGGGAGTCCGTTGTTCACATAACTTTCTTGGTAATAAGCGATGTCACCTGAAAGAATTACCGGACCGGTTTCCTCGAGCCGGACCAATAAAGACTGATGTCCGGCAGTATGGCCCGGAGTAGCAATCAGCTGAATCAAACCATCCCCAAACACGTCATAATCACCATTTATTTTGATGAGTTTTGAATTTTTCAAAACCTCATAGTCGGCATAATTGTGGGGCTTGTTTGTTGTGTCAAAAGCAACATTGTATTCCTTTTCCTGCATGATCACAGTGGCTGAACTGAAAGCGTTGGCATTGCCCGTATGGTCAATATGCATATGCGAAAATGCGAGGTAGTCGATATCCTCAGGGCTTAAACCCAATTCATCCAGCTGCTCTTTCACCGTTTTGTGCATTTGGAGCTGAAATATCCAGTTCTCCGTTCCCTGCTTTTCATGAACTAGTCCGTCCGGTAATCCCGTATCCCAGAGCAGGTATCCTTGGGGGTGCTTTATCAGGAAAATAGGATTTGCCAAGGACACTTTTTCCGGTCGGGTGAGTTTATCATTTAGCTGGGAAGCATCTGTACAGATCATACTCCCGGCATATAATACATATAGTTTGATCATATCACCTGCAATTAAAATCCGTAAGCAGCCATTTGTTTCCGGGCGAGGGTGTTGAGCTCCTCAGCCACCTGGTTTGAAAAAGCTTCACCGGAAATTTGGTCTATAGGGTTTCGCAGTGGCCGGCTTCCTTTTTCCATGGCTATCAGGCTGATAATCTTTGTTACCACCTCTTCTGGCTTCGGCTGATGCTTTTTCAGCGCCTCACTCACCTTTACGTTGGCATATGTTGTCATTTGCTCGGCCATCCCATCATAGGAGGCGGTGACCCCTGCTAGGTCCGCTTTGATTCCCGCTTTCTGATAGAGCTCGGTGGGAAACGAACCTGGCTCTACCAAAATGCTTTCAACTCCTTTTTGGATGAGCTCCGGATAAGAACCTGTTACCAATCCCTCTAAAGCAAATTTTGAAGCGCTATACACTGCGTTGAGCGGAATGGAAAAAAATCCCAACATGCTGGACATCGTGATGATCAACCCATCTTGCCTACTCCTCATGGAAGGCAGCACCGCTTTCATCAATCTCAATGGTGCATATACGTTGACTTCAAATAGGCGATGGACCTGTTGGATGCTGTGCGCTTCCAGTAATCCACCCCCAAATACTCCGGCATTGTTGATCAGCACGTCTATCGACTGGAATTCTTCCAGTATTTGCGCAGTTATCTTAGCTACCTGCTCGTCAGAGGTGACGTCCATCTCTACTACTTTTACACCGGGCAGCTCCTCCAGTTCCTTTTTTATAGCATTATTTTGGGCAGTTGAATTTCTCATGGCAGCGATTACGCTGTATAGCCCACTTTTGGCAAGCTCATGGACCAGCATTCTGCCAAACCCTGAACTGGTACCCGTCACTACTATTGTTTCCATACGCTCATCTTATACTTAATGATTATTTTAAGTACAAAACTAGGTGTGGTGAGCTCCTGAAACTTGTCTAAAAAGACTTATCTACTTGTCTGTAAGGTCTTAATTTGAGAAGGATTGATCTGAAATTGTCTTTTAAATGATCTGCTAAAATGCGCCAGGTCCTCAAAGCCGCACTCAAGGTAAATATCCATGGGTTTTCGGTTCGTGGCAGTCAGTAATTTATAGGCATGTTCCAGTCGCTTTTGCTTGAGCCATTTGGCTGGGGAGGTTTTGTAAATGGATTCAAAGTCCTTCTTAAATACGCTGAGACTTCTTCCTGATTCTGAAGCAAATTCTTTGAGCTTTTTGTTTTTAAGGAAGTTATACTTCATGTAATGATGTAGGTCAGCTTTGTTCTTTTCAGAAAAGGTACGCAGTTGAGGAAGTAATTCTGGATGGGTTTGTATAATTCCTATTAAGGCTTCTAGGGTTTTCAGCTTGGCTAAATGCCCATCCATTTTCTGTCCCTCATCAAAAAACAAGTTGAGTGATTGAATAAACTGGTTTAAAACCGGGTTAGGTTTAATGGCAATGATGTTCTCAAGTTGTTGATGGCTTTTAGTTTCAACCTGTATGTCCAATTGGCTGACAGCCTGCTGTACCAGGTCTTCATGAAACGAGAATACAATGCTTGAGAACTTGGTGCCTTCTCCATCCCAGGTTTTGGTGATCGTTACCTGAGCGTATTTTTTGAGCAACACAAAATCACCTTTCGTAAAACAGTATTCTTTGCTTCCCTGCTTTAAAATCAAAATCCCCTCTTTTACATGGGTCAGGAGATGATGGTCGGGATATATGTCCAGCACTGTCCTTTTCTTCCGTTCATGTGAAAGGACAATTCTGTTGCTTTTGTAGGTGATGAGATGATTAAGCATGGGTTTAATTAGAGCTGATTTATCCAATATCGCTACCTTAAGGAAGTTCTTCAGTAAATTCCAGGTAGATAAACCTACAAAATTCCTGACTTTTCCTGGCTTATTATGGCAGTATATATACCTACATCTATCGAAGTCTATACCTAGCTATCCCATAGAGAGGACAGCGCAAACTAAGTGACCTGTGGTGCTCATAGGTTCCAGGAATAGCCACATCCTAAAATCCGGCTTTTTCACAACCGTACCGGTTTTTTAAACTTCTGGAAAATAGCAACTACCTGATTTTCCATTTTAATAGAAGGCCAACTGGTTTAGTTCTTTAGACTTGTATCCGAAAGCGGTTTTTTATTAAAGAAAAAGTAGGTTATTAATCAAAAATCACTCTCCACCGGAATAATCAATTCAACTATTGTCCCGGTAAGGGTGCTGTCCATTTCGTGTCTATCCAGAATTGTTACCTGGACCATTACTCCTTTCTCACGGGCTAAAATTTCCAAACGCTCCCGGCTTATGGTCGTGGAGAGGGATTTCTTTTTCCCGTCAGGTTTCTGTTTTACAGCTTTGATTCCCGGTCCATTGTCGACAATACTCACAAAAAGTGATTCTTCTTGAAGTTTCAATGCTACTGAAATCATTCCCCGCCCGGCGGCATTGGCTACACCATGCACTATAGCATTCTCCACAAAAGGCTGGATAAGCATCGGAGGGATCAATACGTTTACGATATCCTCACCACTTGGCTGATGGATCTCAAAGTCAAAAGTTTCATCATAACGCATCCGCTGCAGTTCCAAATAATACGCCAAAGTCTCAATTTCATTCTCCAGGGGCACCTGGCTTTCCCGTGAAAGCTCCAGGCTGTTACGCAATAACCGGCTGAATTTATTCAGATACCGAAGTGCTTTTTCCTTTTCTTCTATTCTTATATAGCTCTGCAATGCTGAAAGCGTATTAAAAATAAAATGAGGTTCCATCTGCGTCCGAAGCAGGCGTTGTTCTAATTCTATGGCACTTTTTTGCAGCTGCACCTTTTCCTTTTCTTCCTTAAGCCTCAATTGCTTTTTTCCTATATACAATATCGCCACAATCGCCACGGCCAGCAAAGCCGACAGTCCTGATATGACTAACAGTAAGCGGTTTTGGGCCAATTTGCTTTCTGAGAGCAGCACCTGTCGGTTTAAACTCAGGATACGTCTTTCATTGGCCTGCAGTTGATATATAGTGGACATTTCCGCGATCGATTGTGCATACTCGTTTTCATAGAGTATCTGGTTTTTATCCAGAAGCCGGCTATACTCCTGGTATGCTTTTTTATATTGGTGCGTCAAAAAGAAATAATCCACCAAAGCTTCCTGGTACAATACGTAATCTGCGTCTGTCAGGTACTTTTCTTCCTCCTGTAAAAACCGGGTTGCTTCCTGCATATATTGATGTGCAAGTCCCTGTCTGTTTAACTTCAAATAGCTATCGGACAGATAAACATAATCCTTAAATAAGTTGGAAAAAAAGCTGGGATGGGGATTGGCGGACTCAACAGTCTGTTTATCTATCTCCAAGATCTTGAGATGATAGACCACAGCAGAATCCAGTTGCTCAATCTTTGTGAAATAATGTGCTTTTTCATCGTACAAAAAACGGGGGTTCACCTGATCTGGATACCGCCGGCTGAGGGCTTCCATTTTTTGCATATAATGGTAAGCCGAATCAATACTGTCATCACTGGATACACGATAGTTATTTGCCAATTGCCTGAATGCCCTATACTGTAATGCAACAGGAGCCCTGTCATATTCCAATGTTTTAATCGCCCTCCTGTTCCACTCCATCGCCTGCTTATATTGGCCTAAATTGGCATCTGACTGGGCTGTAGCCAAATACAAACTTGCTATCTGAACCGGGGTCAACCCGATCAGTGTATCAGAAAATATGATCTGGGAAGCATGGTTGAAGTAATAATTCTCCTGATGCAGGTTGCCTTCTATGGTGGCTATATTCCCCTGACCATAATTCAACAGAGCCATCATTTCTGTAGGACCATCCTGGCTTTCCATAAGGTCCCAAGCCTTACGCATATGCCATTTAATAGAATCCAGATCACCCTTATAATAATAAGACCCTGCTAGACGATAGTGGATACGGGCGCTCAGTACCGAATCCCCCGAATAGGGTTTTTGGGAAAGTCTTCTTTGCCAAAAAACCGTTTGCTCATCACCTGAGAGTTTTTGGCTTTCATTTTCAAGTTCTTTCAGTACTTCCAGGGCCTCTGCCCTAAGTTGTTTCTTATCCCTGGCTTTTTTTTCACAGCAAGACAACAAGACCAAAACCAAAATCACTGAAAGCTGTTTAAGCAGATCATAGTTACTTAAGAAGCTCATTTCTTACCTGCGGGTTTGGATAGAGTCTGAGAATCTTTGGCTCATCCATTCATCAGTTTCTGCAATACCTCTTCCTTCTTACGGACAGAAACAGGAACTGATGTTTTATCTTTCAGGATGATATACCCTGTTTTTATATACCGGTCAATATACAGTGTATTGACCAAATAAGACTGGTGAGAGCGCAAAAACCACTTTCCGGGCAACAGCTCATGATAATGTTTCAAAGGTTTGGAAACCATGATTTCCCGCTTGCCAGTAAGTATGAAAGTGGTGTAACTGCCCTCACTTTTGCAATAGATGATTTCTTTGAGTTGGAGCAGTTGAAGGTATTCCATCGTATGCAATACAATCTGATCTTCCAGGTCTAGCCCATTCTTTTCCAACTGGGACTTGGCTAGCTTAACCTGTTGCCGCTGCATAGTTTCGTCCAAATGTTCTGTCCTTACTTTTCGCAATGCTGTCTGTAATTCTACTTCGTCCAGAGGTTTCAACAAATAATCTAATGCCCCATACTTGATGGCCTTGATAGCATAATGATCGTAAGCCGTAATAAAAATAATATAAAAAGGTATCCGCTCCATCTTTCCCAGAATATCAAAAGCGGTTCCATCTGTCAATTGGATGTCCATCAACACCAATTCAGGGTCTGATGTGCTGATCAATTCCAAAGCCACGTCAACACTAGCAGCCGAACCGCACAACTCCAAATCCTCCTCCTTGCCTACAAGCCATTCAATTTCTTTTCTGATAGCCGGTTCATCTTCGATTATAAGTGTTCTGATCATCTTTTACTTACTTGAAAATTATTGTTCTTTTTTAAAATATAAGAACCTCTACTTTTAGTGACCCTGAATGCAGTTTACTTTTAGATTTTGCCCCAGTGAGCTGCCTCCCTTAACAAAAAAGACCTATAGGCAATGTTTCCTAAAAGCCAAACTTCCCGAAACAATACCTGTCCAAAGTCAAAACAGAATGATCCTACGTCTGGTAACTGTTAAAATGGGGGTACCACAATCACCGGCGAAAGTAAGATTGACCTTCTGTTAACACACAGCAGATTTTTTATCCGCTGTCAGAAACCTGCTAATGGTAAACTTCGGGTGTTTATCCGTATTTCAATAACAGAGCGCCACCAGTGTTCACCGCCTAGCAGAACTCATAACCTTCATCCAGAAAAACAACCTTATAGTTACCGGAAAGCAGGCTTTCAGAGACAGTCACTACCAGTTGAACAGTGTTGTAATCCTCATTTTCCTTTGATCAGGAACCAGAAATCTTAGTCTGGGAATGGGTACATTGGCATTAACAGCATTACAGCGATAAGAAAGAATAAACCAGACTTGCTCCGGTCTAGAAAGTAATGTTAACCGAAAATCCGGAAGACCATCGACGCAAGCAAAGGCAGTACTATCAGGGCAGAAAGAAGGATAAGTCCCGAGAAGTACCAGACAGGTGTTTTGGTGGCTGACTTCAACTCCTGATAAGTGGTTTTCAGCTGCGGGGAGAGTTCTCTCTTCCGTAGTACCTGTTTGCAATGGTTACACTGCGTCCCCCCTGTCTTTCCTATCGAAAACAGGGGAATCCAGAAGAAATGCGCATACTTCCCAAAAACACTCATGGTCATACTTCCCGCCGTATGGCAATGCTGACATTGTATTTGGGGATCATCCAGCGGAGCAGTTTTGAGATGTGTACTCCGGGTACCGTAGAAAAATATCATTATCAGATCGATTTAAATTATACGGGCAAATTAATAGATACCAAACTGATCACAAACCGTAGCTAACTATCCGTCAGGTTTTAACCCGTATATCTTGGTGTGGTTAAATAAAATGTATCTCCCCTGCCAATTCAGCTATGCTGATACAAATAGGAATACTGCAAACCAGTTTGCAGCGATAGAGTGCTATACTGCACCTGTTTTAAGGGATGTTTTTCTTCTATGCTTACTGCTTCTTCCTGTCAGCGTGCCCCAAGGACTTCTCCGGAGCTATTTCATCACGGATCAGTTGCTTTAATTCGGTGATTTCAGGAAATCCTCCCATAGTTTTCCGGGACCAGATCAATTTACCATTTGCCCTGATCTCAAATATACCGCCGGTTCCGGGCCGGAGGATCAACTCATGCAATTCCTCCTCGAAAGTACTTAGTAGTTCCTGTCCCATCCAGGCAGCCCTCAGCATCCAACGGCATTGGGTGCAATATTGAATCTCAACGCTATTGTTCATTTTCATTGGTTATATCTGGTCAAAAATAATGAAATATGACTATTCTTGTTATTCTGGCTATTCGACATTAAAAATATCTAATCCCTATAACTGTCCCCGGAATTACAGATCCCGGGGAGCGGGGTCACCACATTTTCAACAGACAATATTGAGCAGGACATCCCCAAAAAAGAAAATCATAACTATTACCGTGACACTATTCCGGATCATACGCTAGCCCAAACCTATGAGGGCTATCTGAATCACAAAAACAGTCAAATGGACTTTGTTTTGGAGTTGAAACAGAAGAACACATCCAATCAGAAAAAATTAAACAATAAAGAAAAGCAGTAGGGTCCTGCCTGACAACATGATTTTCTCATAAGTGTAATGACAGGAATTCTGAATTGAAGAAATGATGCTAAGTAAGATGCACTAAAAGTGAGCGCTAATCAAAATCTTCAATTCCTGATAATTTAGCGAGCCTGCCATTTGAATGTCATGCCAGGTTTCTTCAAAAATAAGGTGCGGACAATACCCGCACCTGAATCATTGTACTGAAACGTTACACTACCAGTTCCAACCCATCTCAACCAACTTGTCAGTAGCCACAACAATAAAGATCATATCCAATTCACTTCTCGTGTAACCGCCGGTTGTTTCAACCAATTCCTCGGAGCTGAGCTCCACTACATTCAATTGTTCTAAATTCATGATTTTCTGATTTTAATACGTGAATAATAACTAAAACTTTTTGTCGCGCAACGAATCTAAGGTAGTGAAGCACAGACCTCACTTCAAGGCACATTTCAGAAGCGTGGAAACAAATCCAGAAAACGATCCCATTGGGTTTGTATGCGTTTCAACACTTTCCAGATAGCACTCGGTATCACCGCTTTAACAGTGCATGCTTTTTTACATAAAAAAGGTGCCGGCACATGAATCATTGTGCTTAAACGTTAGTTCCATCCATTCGCCTCCCATACCGCATCCAAAAGCCGGTTATACGCTTCGGGTGTCACCGCAAAGATCGCAGCTAAGTCACGACCGCCGGTTGTTTCAACCAATTCCTCGGAGCTGAGCTCCACTACATTCAACTGTTCTAAATTCATGATTTCCTGATTTTAATACGTGAATAAATAACTAAAACTAGTTAGAAAAAGGAGCCATCAATACCGGCGCCATATAAATTAACTAAGATATTAGGACAACATTTAATAGTCTAGATCCCAATATACCATTGCATCAGTCCATGCCATGTTAAGAAAAGCAAAGTTCCGTACAGGTTCAGCTTTCCCTCCTGTTGTTTCCACCAATTCCTCGGAGCTGAGCTCTACTACATTCAACTGTTCTAAATTCATGATTTTCTGGTTTTAATACGTGAATAAAATAACTAAAACTTATTTCTGTTGCGCAACAAACCTAAGGTAGCAAAGCACAGACCTTACCTCAACGAACAATTCAGAAACGTGGCAACAAATCCAGAAAGCGATCACCTTGGGTTTGTATCTGTTTCAACACATCGTATCATCATGTTCCGGATAGAGCTCGGCATCACCGCTTCAAAATGCCCTCCTGTGAGTGTACCTCGGCTTTGCAGGAAAAAATTCGAAAACAGACTATAAACAAACCAAAGGCACCACAGCAGGGAAATCCTGTTCACTTTTTCGGATTGATCACACTTCGCTCAGAAATACGGGGACTTGCTGACGCCACAACTGGTGATAATCTCCTTTTCTTTCCATTAACGCAAGATGGCTGCCCTCTTCCACAACAGTCCCAGATCGCATCACCACGATTTGGTCAGCCTGAGCCACCGTCCCGAGTCTATGGGCAATCAGGATGATCGTCTTCCCCTGGTCACGCATACTTATCAAAGCTTGCTGGATGTATTGTTCGGAAAGCGGGTCCAAAGATGAAGTGGCCTCATCCAGGATCAGTATTTCCGGATTACGGTACAAAGCCCTTGCGATAGCCAAGCGTTGACGCTGGCCACCGGATAAAGTGGCGCCGTTTTCACCGATATACGTATGGAAACCAGCCGGAAGTTTTTCGATAAACTCCATCATTCCCAAACTGGTACACACCTGAATCAGCTGGTTCATATCGGGATCAAAGTCCCCCACAGCAATATTCTCGATCACATTGCCGGCAAACAGGTCTATCTGCTGGGGCACCACACTCACCACGCGGCGCAGGCTTTCGTGGCTGAGATAACGGATATCAAAATCCCCGATAGTAATACTTCCCTCCCTTATCGGATAGATTCCTTGCAAAATAGACAGAAGCGTGGTCTTCCCCGAACCACTTTCCCCGACCACGGCCGTGATCCTTCCTTTTGGAATAACCAGATTCAGGTTATCAAAAACCTTGGTTCCGGACCCGTAACGGAACTGTACCCCTTTGAAACGAATGTCCCCCACCATTTCTGGAAGCAGGTCTGCTCTTTTCCCGGCTTCTTCCTGCTCCAGATCCATGATCTCAAACAAACGGTCGGCGGCGATCATTGCGTCCTGAATAGTGCGATTCATCCCGATCAAACTACTGACCGGCGCGGTAAAATAGCCGACAATCGCATAAAACGACAACAGTTCACCCGGCGTAATTAGCGTATCGAGCACAAAACCCGCTCCTACCCACAACAACACTATTGTGAGCAAGCCCGAGGTAAATTGGCCTGAATTGCCGATCCACAGTGCATTTACCGAAGAACGGTACATGGTGTCCAGGAAGCGGATAAACCGATTTTCGGTTTTCAGGTTGGCATACTCTTCCAACCCAAACCGCTTCACTGTTCCCACAGCGTTTACCGATTCCACCAACTGGGATTCCAGGTCGGCAGAATGTTCCATGACCTTGCGTTGGGTCTTCCTGTTAATCTTATTGGAGATCACGTAAATCAACGCATACAGGGGTACCACCAACAGCATGACCAGGGCCAGTTTCCAATAGTAACTGAACATCAAGGCAAAAGAAAAAACAACAATGAAGCAGTTTACTGCAAAGGTGATCAGTACATCATTGATAAAAACCCGGATTTTCACTGCATCATTGATCCTGGAGATTATTTCTCCGGTACGCATTGTGTCAAAAAAGCGTTGAGGCAACCTGAGCAGGTGCTTATAGTAACCCAAAATAAGCCGGGCATCAATATGCTGCCCTGTTTTGATGGTAAGTAGTGTTTTGACGTGGTTGATAAAAGTTTGAACCAGTAGCAGCACGACCATCACCACTCCCATCAGATTCAACAGGTTACGGTTGGCATTCGGGATGACCTGATCCACTATTTTCTGTAGGAAAATGGAGGTAGCCAGTCCCAGAACCGTATAGCAGGCCGCTCCCACCAATACCTGTAGCAACACACTACGGTGCGGGTGCAACAGGAAACCCAGACGCCTGAGGACAGACACTTTTTCACTTCCTTGCTTAAACTCTTTTCCCGGTGCCAACAACAGCAATACTCCGGTCCATTTAGCTTTAAAGTCACTATGGGAAAGTTTATGGAGGCGTCCATCGGCGGGATCCATCACATGAACGGTCGTCTTGGTGACCCGATATACCACCACAAAGTGATGCAGTCCTTCTCCCACTACCAGATGGGCAATGGCAGGCAGTGGAACTTGGGGTAGGGTGTCCCATGGACACTTCACTCCTTTGGCCACAAACCCCAGCTTCTCCGCCGCCTCAATCAGTCCCAGCACATTCGTTCCTTTTTTATCTGTCGATGCATATTGGCGGATACGGGCTATTGGCAGGTTCAGCCTAAAATGGTTGGCAACCGAAACCAGGCAGGCTGCCCCGCAGTCGGTCATATCATGCTGCTTTACTTTTATTTTAGACATCAGGTAAGCTTATAGATTTGGATTGAGCCAGTCATCTGCCTTATCGTGTAAAAGCTGGGACAGTGTCCGCTCTGCCACCTGAAAACGGGCCTGAAGGCCCATCCCCTTCCTGAGTTTGCCTTCATAGCCATTGGGCAGAGTCAACGAGTGCCGATCAAGCGCACATTTCACCAGAAAGAAAAAGGTGTTGTTCTGCCCCATCACAACATCATCAGAAATATCCAGGACACGCCCCTCTACCATTCCCCACTGGTTGTAGTTGAACGCGTCTACCTGAAATCGTACCGGCATCCCGGTACGTAGCAAGCCAATATCCCTGGGCAGCACCTGTACCTCAGCGATCAGCCCGGAATCCGGCGAAATTTCAGCCAGGGTTTCTCCCAAAATCATGAAACTTCCTGTTTGCGCTCCATTGAACTGTTGGATGGTACCGTCCATCGGAGCCTCCACGGTGTATAACTCCCGCTCTTTGTCCAGCTGTTCTTTTTGGGCAGTCAGTTCGGCCGACTCCAAGTGCAGTTGGTTCAGCTCAGTTTGCCACTGGCTCACTTGCCGATCATGCAAAATCCGTAACTGCGACTCCGCTTTCTCCAACGCGAACACATCCTTTTCAAATTCCATATCGGGGATCACTTTACTCTGGTGCAGCTTTTTCTGCCGGTCGTACTGGACCTGCGCTTGGATCAAGTTCAATTTAGCCTCTTCCAATTGTTGTCTGAACAGGTTGTACTGTCGCAAATAAAGTGAAGTGGCCAGAGATAGTTCAGGCAGCTCCTCTCCTATCAGTATCCCGGTCAACTGGGTAAGGTCAGCTATCCGCTTTCTCAACTCGCGCTGCCTCTCAGCTACATATCCGTCCTGTCTTTCCAGCAGGTCTGCCTGGAGCGTAAACAACACCGTCCCCGCCTTCACATACTGGTTTTCCAGGACAAATACCTCATTGATCCTCCCGTTAACTGGTGATTTGACCGTATTCCGCTCACTGATCGGCCTTAGTACCCCCACTGCATTGACAGATACGGTCACTTTAACAAAAAATAGGGAGACGAAGCCTATAACCAAAAATGACACGATCAACTGGTAGATGATCTTGGTTCCCGTACCGTGCCGGTGAAAATGGCTTTCAAGGGAAAATTCGATGATTTCGGCAGGAAAGATTCGTTTCATCATGCCAAAATAACCTGCCTTTTCTTGTTCTCAGACCACTGGTTACTTTCCGTCTGAAACCAATTTCTTTTCGTCCAGGCAAAAACATTATCCGTTCCTAGAAGACCGTCACTTTCCACAACACACTGAAAAACGGATACTAAACCATCCTATGCGGATATGTAAACCATCTTTTCTCCGAAGGTGTCGGTATGTTCATACCGTTGTATAACACGTTAATCTTTGTTTAACCATTAAATTCAAAAATCATGAATGTAGAACATTTGAACCTGCAGGAACTGACCGAACATGGGGCAGTGGAGACAACTGGAGGCAGCGTACCCACATGGATGTTTACCATCGAATGGATGAATGCGGTCATCGATGCATGGATTGAAACGCTGCCGGAAGCCCCCAGGTAGAAATCTCGAATCCCCTGCCCAATATGGACGGGGGATTTTTTCGAAAGTCACCAGGAATGCCAGTAAGGGCTATTAGGGCGGAGCTATTTACTTTAGTTGAGCAGATGAGAAACTCTTTCCTATTTCCCCAGAATGTATTAGGAGACCCGGTTTTCCTCAAAAGCCTGGTCTATTGGGTACTGCGGATAAATGCACTGGAAACAGTGAACCTGGTCCAAGGCTGACCTACATTATCAATTTTTGTTCAATTGATAAAAGCATCTTCCTATAGATCCACTTTATCTAAGCCCAAGACTTTGTCAACCGACCCCGGTTCGGCCCGAAACCCCACGCCAAAGCGATTAAGTGCATTGATAAGGGCTATCAATAGTGAGAGTTTGGTGAGTTCGGATTCACTGAAATGGGATTTTACGGACTGATAAACTTCATCTTTTGTGCTTTCAGGACTTAGTCGGGTTAAAGCCTCTGTCCATAACATGGCTGCTTTTTCCTGTTCTGAAAACAGTGGGGATTCTTGCCAGCCCGGTAAGTGGTGTAACCGCAAGGGTCTTTCACCCTCCCGGATAGCTTCTTTGGTATGGATGTCTATACAAAACAAGCAACCATTGATTTGGGATGCCCGCAATCTTACAAGATGGACCAGGAGCTTGTCCAACCCTGAACTACCAGCCAACCTATCCAGTTCCAGGAGTTTGTTGTAAGCTTCGGGAAAATGTACGCTGTAATTTAATCGCTGTGCCATATCTAATTGTAACTGATGTATGGCAAAAGTACAGGGTGCCTTACGGAGAAAAATTGAACGGGTTCAAGAAATGTCCCTGCGTCTCAATTTACTAACGTATTCCGCCGAAAGACCGAGGTAACTTGCAATAAGATATTGGGGAACACTGTTTACAAATTCCGGAAAGGAATCCCTGAATTTGAAATAGATTTCTTCTTTGGAATAACTCAGGATATATTTCATCCTTGTTTGGTAACTTCCGTAAGCGATTTGATATACCGCCCTGAAATAAGATTCCATTTTTGGAAAAGCGCAAAAAAGTTCATCCCGTTTTGTCGGGGATATGCTTAGTAGCTCTGAATTTTCTACTGCCTGTATATAGAATCCGGTAGGCTCCTTTTTCTGAAGGGCTAAATAGTCTGCCAGCCACCAGCCCTTTAAAGCAAATTGTATAGTGTGTTCGGTGCCATCATTGTCTATAAAGAACATTTGCAGGCTACCTGACAGTACAAAATAATCGTGAAGCACCTTATCTCCTGCACGCATTAGAAGTTCTTTCTTCTTAACTTTTTTTCGAGCGAAATACAGAATGATTTTTTCAAATTCACACGCTTCAATGGAGACAAATTTGTTGATATGCTGAAATAAACCTGTGTCCATTAGTTATACTTCTTATGCGTAGCTTGCGCGAATTATTTTTTGGTTTTTGTTGATTTGAGGCAGCTTTTCAGCAGTGACGCCAAGCGACTGACTAAAATGCATTTTAGGTTTTGTGCGCGCCATGAATGGTGAACATAGACCAAAAAGATGATCGTTCCAACGGATGAAATACGAAGCATTCATGAAAACCATTGAATGCTGTACTCCGTGAATAAAGTCCCTTAAGCACGGTGGTAACGTTGTTGCAAAACGTACTTTTTTTATACTTCGATTGAAATCGTAACTTTTCCGCCAAGACCTTTTTCCACAATTTCGTAAAGCGTTTTCAAGGTCAGATTGCTGCCGTTGTTTTCTACTCGTGAAATATAAGTCCGTTTTTTCTCTACTAATTCGCCCAGTTGTTCCTGCGTAAGGTTTTTTTCTTCCCGTGCATTTCTCAAAAGCAAACCGATTTTAAAAGACTCAAAATCTGTTTCCAATCCGTCTCTACGTTCCGTTCCTTTTTTTCCATAAACGGTGTCCTTGATTTCTTTCCAACTCTTGGTGTCCATCTTATTTGTTTTTGTCTTCATAGTATGAATTCATTAGTCCGACCGCTTTGTCGATTTCTTTTTTTGGTGTTTTCTGCGATTTTTTGGTAAATCCGTTCAAGAGTATTACCAATTTTCCTTTGTCGAAAAAACAGAAGACTCTCCAAATGTCCGAGCCTAATTTTATTCGGGCTTCGTAGAGTCATTTAGTTCCGACAAGTGCTTTCAGATAAGTGGAGGGAACTCTTTCAAAAGTCTCGATTATTTCGATTACTTTAAATATCTTGTCCTGGACCTTTTTCGGTTGTTTGAGCAAGAATTCTTCGAAATACCCTTTATACTGGATAACTTCCCTTACTTTTTCCATCACCCAAAGGTAACTTAAAAGTTACTATTTTAAAAATATTTTTTGAACTTAGTTGGTCACTTAAATTTGGTAGTATGTTTTACAACACCTGTATTTACAGAACTTCAACTAGCTTATTACGTGTATCACCCTTGTCCACAGGTCTTCAGGTGTGGTTGGGAAGTTAATAAATTACCTCCCCAACCACACCTGAAGAGGTACACGTTTAGTACTATCGTTTTGATTTCAATGTCAAAGGCTATTTACCTGTTTCCGGCATTAAGGCCGCACGGATCCTATAAAAATTGGTGCAGTTTACCTCATCCTATCCTTCCGGATATGCTGCGCTACAGGACATTCAATTTAGGAGAGGGGGTATGGCTGTACTAAAATAAAATGTTTGTGTTCTCCATAAGGAGTGTAGTGCAAAGAATTAAACTATATCTGGCAATCAGTATTCTGATTTAATGCTTGCTATATAGCTTCGTACACGTTCTAGTGCCTTAGCTACCTCAAGCGATCCTCCTCTCAGGATTGATTTGCTTCAAGGGCAGGTTATCACGCTTCGAATTCTATGATTAAAGGAGGTAAGCGGCTTTAAACAATCTTGTGCTCACATTAAAAAAGGATGGATTTTGAAGACTGGTAAGTCAGACTTCTGAAGAGTATAGTGCTCCTTACGAGACGAAAAACATTCAACTAAATTTACTATCTTCACTTAGCCGGCGAAGCTATTGAGCCATACCTATCACTTAAGACCACTGCATGACAGAAAAACGTGATCAAATAACTATTCTCTCTGAGAAGCTGGATCTGCTGCTGAAAAGGCAATCAGACTTTTCAAGGGAAATAGAGATCCTGCGTCAAGAAATCAACAAGTTAAATCCGGATTCGACCACAGCCTTATCAAGCCCAACCTCTACAGGAATCCCTCCAGGCGAGGGGACATCTGAAGCACTGAACCCCAAACCTTTTCGTCCTTCTTCCCCCTCCTCAGCTTTCAGTGGGACAAGTTCTCCTAAGGTTCGGAAAAAGAGAACCAAATCAGAAATTGAGAAATTCGTCGGAGAGAATCTGATTAATAAAATAGGCATTGCCATTACCATCATCGGTGTGGCCATAGGCGCCAAGTACTCTATTGACCATGAGCTGATCAGCCCACTTACAAGAATAATCCTGGGTTACCTGATGGGAGTTGGACTATTGGGGTTTGGGATGAAGCTGAAAGAAAAATATGAAAATTTCAGCGCTGTACTCGTCAGTGGGGCAATAGCCATTATGTACTTCATCACCTACCTGGCCTATGACCTTTATGCTCTTATCCCCCAGCTTGTGGCATTTGCCCTGATGGTAGTCTTCACTGGATTCACCGTTGTAGCATCCATCAAATACAACAAGCAGGTGATCGCCCTTATCGGTCTGGTGGGAGCTTATGCCGTTCCGATGTTGCTGAGTGATGGTAGCGGAAATGCAGCAGTATTCTTCAGTTACATAGCGATCATCAATGTAGGCATCTTGGCTTTGTCCTTTCGAAAGTATTGGAAAAAACTCTATTATGCCGCGTTTGGACTGACCTGGATCATCTATTCCTCCTGGTATTTTTTTTCCTACCAGATGGGCAGTCACTTCTTTTTAGCCTGGGAATTTCTGACTCTCTTCTTTGTGCTGTTCTATGCGACATTTTTGGCATACAAACTTTTGCGATCAGAGAAATTTGGGCGCAGTGACATCATTCTCCTCTTAGCCAATTCCTTCCTATTCTTTGGGCTCGGATATGCACTGCTCTCCTCACATGAAACTGGCGAGCAGCTGTTGGGATTATTTGCACTCTGCAATGCGGTGGTTCACTTTGTGATCAGCGTAGTCGTCTTTAGGAAAAAACTTGCCGATAGCAATTTGTTCTATCTTGTGTCCGGACTTGTACTTGTATTTATCACGATTGCCGTCCCTATTCAGCTGGATGGCAACTGGGTCACGCTGCTATGGGTCGGGGAAGCCGCTTTGCTATTTTGGATCGGACGGGCAAAGCATGTGCTGGTCTATGAAAAAATAGCTTACCCGCTGATGTTACTCGCTTTTCTAAGTCAGCTTCAAGACTGGTCTATGTTGGGCTATTGGTATGCGAACACACAAAGTATACCCTTACTTAATGTGAATTTCCTCTCCTCCGTTTTGTTTGTCGCAGCTTTTGTATTTATCACTGTACTTCACAGAAATAAAAACCACCCTTCAGCCCTTTCTCCCAATGGACTGATTTTAAAACTAATCTCCATTGCGATTCCCGGCATTTTATTGATCAGTGTATACAATGCCTTCCGTATAGAAATAGAGATGTATTGGAATCAGCTATATGAAGCCTCCAAAATAGTATTGCCCAATGAAGGCTATGACGATTCGTATTCGAACTATGATCTGTTGAAATTCAAGGCAATCTGGGTGAACAACTACTCCCTTTTATTTGTCTCTATTCTATCCTACATCAATTACAAGCGGATCAAAAACAATGTATTGGGACGGGTCACTTTTGGCCTGGGGCTGCTTGCAATCCTGTTGTTTTTGACTGAATCGCTCTATGAACTCAGTGAACTGCGCCTCTCCTATTTGGATCAGGACTTGGCAGCCTATTATCCTGTCAGCTCGATGAACCTCTGGATCAGGTATGTGTCGTTTGTTTTTGTTGCGCTGGCTATTTACACCTGCTGCAAGTTTAGGATACTGGATTATTTCAATAGAAATACCCAGCTCGTACTTGACTCCCTGGTACACGTTTCCGTTCTGTGGATTCTGAGCAGTGAACTCCTGCATTGGATGGATATAGCAGGATCTTCCCAGACCTATAAACTAGGCTTGAGTATCCTATGGGGATCCTATTCCCTTATGCTGATTTCATTGGGAATCTGGAAGAAGAAAGCTTACCTACGCATCGGAGCGATTGCTTTATTCGGCATCACACTCCTCAAGCTTTTTGTCTATGACATCTCCAACCTAACTACAGTCTCAAAAACCATCGTTTTTGTATCCCTGGGGGTTCTTTTGTTGATCATTTCATTTCTATACAACAAATACAAGCACATTATCTCCGATGACTCTAAAGGCTAAAATCTGCATGCTCATAGTATTCTGGTTTCATTCGTACTCCTATGGACAGCTGGATCAATACAGCTACGCCCGGGAATTGGACGGGATTTCCGATCAGTGGCATCGGGTCATTTTGCCTGAGGGGGTGTTCGGAAAGGTACGGGGAGATCTGTCAGATTTGAGAATATATGGGATCACGGAAGACAAGGATACCATTGAAGCTCCCTATCTACTCCGTATAAAAACGGATCAGGTAACTGATAAAGAAATACCCTCTAAAATCATCAACTCCGTTTACGGGCCGAAAGGTTACTATTTTACTTTTGAAGTCAGTTCAGCTGAAGCAATCAACCTGATCAAACTGGCTTTTAGAGAGGATAATTACGACTGGAAAGTACAGCTTGAAGGAAGCCACAATCAACAGGATTGGTTTGGCATCCTGGAAGACTACAGGATTCTGTCCATCAAAAATACGCTGACTGATTTTCAGTTTACCAACCTATCCTTTCCCTCTGCCAGCTACAGATACTTTCGCCTGCGGATCCCAAGTGAGAAAAAGCCTGATCTGCTAAGCGCCACTATCGTAAATCAATCGCATCTTAAAGGGACATTTAACCAATTTCCTATACAGCAAAGGAAGTATCTTAATAACACCCAAAATAAGCTGACCGAAGTTGAGCTGACCTTGAAAAACCCCAGACCGGTAAGCCGTCTGAAAATCAACGCCTCGGATGAATTTGATTATTACCGGCCTCTAACCATCTCCTACTTATATGACAGTGTAGAAACCCAGCAAGGCTGGAAGCGTAACTACCGTACCTTAACATCAGCAACGTTGAATTCCCTGCAAGAAAATGAATTCACCTTTCAGAGCACTATTCTCCAACAGTTAAAAATCAGCATACAAAACCAGGACAACCAACCTTTAACCCTTAGTGATTTTGAAGTCAGCGGATACGGACATGAAATGGTAGTCAGGTTTACCCAACCTGCGGCATACTTCCTGGCCTATGGTAATGATGAAGCTGTGATACCTAGTTACGACATCCAGCAATTTGTCGATAAGATACCCGAAAACCTGACCACTTTGGTTTTAGGTGATCAGAAAGAGATCACAAAGAAAACGGTCTTTAAAACCGCTCCCCTATTTGAAAACAAAAGTATCCTGTGGGGAATTATGGTAGTTATTATAGGCCTTTTGGGATGGTTTACACTAAGTATGATGAGGAAAAAATGAAGCTGGGTGGGATTTGAATTGTCCAAATAATCTTGGTCCACCCCTCTCCTTAATCGCTTTGCTCCCCGCAATACTGTGGGGTAGGCACCTAAGATAAGTGATAGTCTGCTCCAATATGAATGAAAGGGTAAGAAGTTGGCTGGTCGTTCCCCAATTACTTATGCCCCGAATCTTCGATTTAAAGAACTAAAAGACCTGTGCAATAAAAGGAATAAAAATGACATTTTCCCGCCTCGAATACCGATTCCTTTCTAAAACAGCCTACAGGATTGTTTCAATACCTCCCCTAAGATTACCGGGAACGAGAATCCGGAGCCGTCCGAATCTTCCAGAAATGGGCTGAGCACCTAGAGAAAGTCAGACTTCTCCGGAGTTATCATACACCTTCATTTTGTGACTAACTTAAGGATTCGCCCCTGATGTTATCCCTAAATCACTAATAAATGAATCCAGCTTATCATTTTCGTCCAGCTTTAACTTTTGCTTGATCCGGTAGCGTGCCATCCTGATGCTTTTGGGGGCAACATTGAGCTTTACAGCGATTTCTTTATTGGTTAGCCCCATTAAAATATAGGAACAATATTTTAAGTCTAAACGGGTCAGTTTGTTGTTGGCCTGTTTTTGGAGTCCGGCGATAAACTCAGGATGTATATCGGTAAATTCGGCCCTGATTTCTTCATACCCCCTGTCTATGGTCTGATTTTCGGACAGCAAACGCTGGATTTGTTTTCTAAGAGGGTCACTTCCTTCGAGAGATTCTAATTTTTCCTTCAGGTTTTGCATCAAGGTATTTTTTTCCTCTACATGCAAGGTTCCCGCGAGAAGCTCCCGCTCAAGCCGGTCTAGCCGCTCTTGCATCAACTCACGTTCTGTCTGCAATCGGGCGGTTTCCTCTTCTTTAAGGGAGGCCTGCAACCTGGCCTGGTTATTTTCGCTGATGAGCAGCAATTGACGTTGTTGCGATGCCTTTAATTTAAAATGATAAGAGCGGAACAAAAAGAACAATCCCACCAGTGAGGCGATGATCAACACCAGGTAATACCGGTTTAGTTTTTTGGTAAACGCGGTCTCCTGTTTGGCGGCATTAAGTTCCAATTCTTTTTTTTCTGATTGGTATTGGGCCTCCAGTTGCTGGGAAATGGAGAGTTTCTCCCTGTCAAACAGTTCCTTGTCAAAGTTCATGTACTGTTTGTAATACTTCAGGGCTTTGAGATCATCGCCCATTTTTTCGGCCACCCGGGAAAGCGCATTGGTGATACGTGATTTGACCAACACCCCGCTGGTATTAGCTGAAACCTCCTCCAAAGCCATCAGTAAGAGGTTCTCGGCATGTCCATAATCACCCGCTTTCTGAGCAAATTCACTTAAAATCCCGTAGCTGTTGGCAATGATCTCCGTATTATCGGCTTCTCTTCCCAATGCCAATGCCTTGTTGAGGTATAGTTCGGCACTGTCCTTATAGGAAGAAGGATAAAATTCATAATAAAGATTGGCCATGTTCAGGGCCGCTATTCCGCCGGTACTCCGCATAGTGATCTTCGATTGAAGGGAATCGGTCAGTTTCAGTACCAATGCATTATAATATTTCGAAGAATCAAGTAATTGCTTCTCATCCTTGGTTTCGCGGAAACGATAAAGATAATTGGACCCCATACTGAGGTAGGCATTGGTTATCGCATCAGGATCAGCACTAGACAGAGCTGCTTCAAGGCAAAGCCTACTATAATACAGCTGTTTCTCAGTATCTCCCCAATAGCCGTGGATGGCGGCAAGATAATGGTAGATGCTGCTTTTGTAAAGAGGAGCATCCTCTTCTTCAAGGATACGAAGTGCTTCCAGCATGTATTGATAGGCCTTGTCTGTGTTATCGATGATATGTTCCAGCCAGCCCCTGCGAAAACGCACCAGCCCCTGAATGCTCTTGTCCTGAGTACGGGATGCATACCAATCAGCGCTGTCCAAGGCCTGAAAGGCGATGCTCAGGCTATCCTGATTTACGCGCAAAGCGGCCAGTCTCGCATGGACAAGCGCACCATACCGCCCGTCAGCTTCAAGATAGCTGAGCTGTTGGGATTCCTTGGCTATTTTCATGGCCTTCTCCATTTTATTTTGTGAAGCCATTACCTGGGATAGCTGAACCATTGCCTCTATACGGTCCCCGTTCGAAGTAGCAGGTTTGTCAATAATACTAGTTAGCGAGTCTATGACTACAGACTGGGCCTGTGCATCAAATGGGTCCAATAAAATAACAAAGACGGCTGTCAGCCAAAGCAGCAGAGGTTTAACCATTGGAAAAAGATATAAACAATTAAAAGTCCTTTTGCCAAATATACGAATTCCATAGACGCTTTGTAGTCGCTTTTAGGAAACTTGTAGTCGCTGTATATGCGCTTGAAACTAGGGCATGCCTTTCCTATGGTCTAGCTTTGCTCCTATGTTTTACGTCAATTTTATATCATCAAAAAAACAAGAGATTATGAATGCGAAAACAATTTCAATGGTAGCGTACATGACCATCATCGGCTGGATTATCGCCTACTTCCAACATAAAGGGAGCGAATCAAAAAGCACATTAGCCTCTTATCATCTTGAACAAGGGCTGGGGGTATTTATTTTTGCGGTCCTTCTCAATATTGTCCTTACCGTAATTATTAGGATAATCCCTTCACTCGGGAGTGTTATTTCATTGGTGGGTATCCTGCCGCTTGTTCTACTTATTCTCGGAATCATCGCGGCTGCTAATGAGGCACAGAAACCCGTTCCGCTTATCGGGAAATTCTTTGAGGGAAAGTTTGGATTTTAGGTAAGAAACAACACAACTGATGAGTCAAGAACAAACCGCAGCACTACAATTTATCCCAAAGGTAAGGCAAGAGGAATTTGATGCTGTTCTAATCAACTACCAGCATTATATAAAAGGGCATCTGTGGGTACGGATTCCTGCTTTTTTAATGGTTACAGCCATAGCCGGTTACAATTTTCTATTTGCCGGAAAAAGTTATTCTATAAATGAGGCTAATAACATAAAAAGTACGATGATAGTTATACTCAGTTTTGTTGTGCTTGCCTTGATTATTGGGGCCATTTTACTGTTCAAACGTCAAGGTACACTCAAGAAAAAGGTGAAGGGGATTGCTCTAAAGTATGGTTTTGCATACAAGGAGTTTAAAAAAGAAGTCAATCTCGTATTGAAATCACATTACGGTGGAAATGGGATATAAAAACCATACTCTATGAAAACACTAGCATTCATTTCTTCCTGCATTTTAACGGGTTCTATCCTGTTGGCTTCCTGTGAATTCAACAAATCTGCAAGCAAGGATTTTATCTCCGGGGCTGTTTCCACTGGCGATGGCATTTCCTGCTATAAAATCACCGTAGAAACCGGCGGACAACCAAGCAAAAACAACCAATTTGTGTATGGGGAAACGGTAAATCTGGTGTTTGAAAACGTTAGTGGATTTCAAAAAGAAGACGGAAAAACCTATCCTGCCCTGTCTTTGGATCTTGTGAAAAACGAAAAAGACACGGTGCTCTCCTACGCTGATTTACTCTCCGATATAAAAGAAGGAACGAGCCTATCACCACTTGAGCTGCAAGCCAATTTCACCGCAGCCCTACCCTACAACAACGATGAGCAGTACAAGGCACACATCCATATATGGGATAAAAAAGGCAAAGGGAGCTTCACCTATGAAATGCCCTTTACAGTAAAAGACGCCGGATTACTAACTGTTGAGTCCACCGGAATTGGGTATTCAACTATTTATCTGTGGAATGAAAGCCAAAAACAACCGGTGCGAACTTCTGAAATAGACCAAAACGATAAAATTATCCTGCTGCTGGAAGGAATCAAGGGATTAAGCTCTGAAAATGAGAAGGTTTACCCTATTCTTTCATTGGAACTCCTAGATCAGGAAGGGACTAAAATCCTGGACAATCCTAACTTGTTCAGCACCTACAAAGAGGTGGGTATTAAAGCCGAAGATGTTGCCAGGCAACTAAGTGCCACGATCACTTTCTCAACAGGCGCTGTGAAAAACCCTTACCGCTTAACTGCGATCTTAAGCGATCAAAAATCAGCTAATCAAATTAAAGTAACCACTGAATTAAAAATCAAATAAAATGTCAGAACCTAGTTCACTGTACCTAAACATAGAAATCAAAAAAGAAAAACTGGAAGAATTCTTAACAGCGAAACCCAAGCCATTGATGGTGGATGATAATATT
This sequence comes from Algoriphagus resistens, assembly GCF_001442615.1. Taxonomy (GTDB): domain Bacteria; phylum Bacteroidota; class Bacteroidia; order Cytophagales; family Cyclobacteriaceae; genus Algoriphagus; species Algoriphagus resistens. The sequence goes on from NZ_LMXN01000006.1 coordinate 40,598, forward strand.
CTTGCTTGGTGGGAAAGCAGGGAAATGTATTCTCCAACAGATGTTGCAACTGTCCCTCAAAGTCATTTGTATTATCCTAAATCCAGCAATGGGAAGATAATTGGAGGTTTTATAGCTGACCACCGTTTTGGAGCTAAGCAGCAGTATAATGATACAGAGCAACTTTGGACTTTTATCCTATTGGCATTCAGTGAAAACTTTTATGAAATCCTTCCGATGATTTCGTTCTGTAAGCAACTGGTGACCTATCAAAGTAATGCAGAAAAAGGCACCGCAATAATTTATGACTTTCTGTGGGACAGCGGTATGGTAATGGCACAGCTCGATTTTTCAGACCGTCAGGCATTACTGACTAAGGTTTCAAAAACAGTATCTGTAGATTCTGAAATTATAGAAAAAGCAAATATGAGCCTGCAACAGATGCTAGACGAACTGAATAACTAATATGATGATTCACAATCCTATGAAAACCATATTCGTATTAGCGATTGTCTGTCACTTTATTCCTCTAATGCTGCTTGCCCAAGGAGCAGAACTTGTTCTAAAAGGCAGCGATGAGAAGAGACACATCGGTTTTTTGCCAAGTAATCTGGAATTTACAACCGAGCTTACGGGCATAGAAGTAGATGAAAATCATCAGGTGAGTCTGAAGGAAATCACAGCAGTAGATGATTTGGGCAATTGGTTAAAACCGATTGGCAGGTACCCTTCCCCTACCAATTATTTCACCCAACATAATGAAATGGTAATCGGTATAGAGCCGCCGGTAAGACAAGCAAAAAGCGTTTCCTTACAAGGAGTACTGGAATATTTCACGATTTCAGAAGAGCTTCAATCCAAACTGAATTTGAAAAATCTACAACAGCGATACCACATAAATTTATTGCCTGAAAAACAGATTCGCTCCAAGCTGGTATTGATTGATTTACAAGGGTTGCAAACTTTAAAAGAAGAAGATGAGGCCTCCTATTATCAAAAGATAAAAGAAATACACCTGAATGCAGGCGTGGGAACCGACTTGGACGACGCAGAGCGCTACTTGGATAAAGCGCTGCACGATTTTACTTTATGGACTAGTGATCCTTCAAAACTATTACACTTTTACCGTTGGGATCCGGAGGATAACATTGTTGAAATAAAAGTATTCAGAGATGGGGAAAATTTATTTGACGGCACGTATTATAGTAACAACACTTACACTTGTAGTTTATTGAAAGATGTAGATCCTGAAACGGAATTACGCATCCTGGTAAAAAATGAAGATGCCATCAAAGAAATCCCCTTTGGTTTTGAAAACATTATTCTTCCCTAAATCATAAATGCATTGATTATGTACAGACTACTTATTGTAATGATACTGGGTTGTTTTTTAAGCATTTCTTCCTATTCGCAGGAATTGAATTTGTTTTTACAGGATATTAAAGAAGAAAGGCTTCATGGACAAACACAGCGAAGCACATCCGATTCTATCAGTAAAATCACATTTACTACCGCAGTGAACGGTATTAAGCTGGATGAATACCACCTTATAAAACTTGGCAGGATACAGGTCATAGATGATACGGGAAAATCATTGGAAGAAATTAAAGATGTCTTTTACAATAACGAGGTCTACCACAAGGATAAAAGAATGGAATTCACAGTAAAAGCACCCGTACGCCAAGCCACCAAGATAAAAATGGTTGAAGGTATTCTGCTCTACTTCACCCCTACCCAAGCGAATAAGGGCAAAGTGATTATCCGTGATTTTTTACAACGAAAAGATGAAAATCTATTAGCCGATAGTTACCCGGAAATAGAACTAAAACTAATGGACAACGAAAAACTTATCAATATGCAGGAAGAAATGCAAAAGATGGTCGATAAGGAAGTGGAAAAACGCAAAAAAGAAGGGACAATCAGCGAGGAAGAACAACAAGAAATAGACTATGCCCGTGAATTTATCGAGGATATAATGGGAATGGTAAACGGTAGTTCGAAGCGCGCAACACTCACTTTTCAATTAAACCAACCCCTGGATCAGGCATTTTACAGAATCTCCATTTTTAATGAAAATGATACAAAAATCAGCAGTGGGTATTACTCAATCGATACTATCTATCAATTCTATCTGAGCGAAGCACCCACAAAAAACTGCTATATCGAGATTCTTATGGAAAACGAAAATGCGGTAAAAGAACTCCCCTTTCAATTCCTAGATGTGGTATTGCCCTAATCATCCATAAAATGAAAACAATATACACCAAAATCATCTTCGTTTTGCTGACAGTTATATCCCTCAGCCTCACTTCATGCAACCCGGTTTCACCCGACAAAGTGGTGCAGAGAGCCTGGTTAAACACCAATAATATAACAACCAGATATTCACCCAAATTCTTTGGGCAACTCCGCGAACTTAAAGCAAAAGGAAATATTACCGTATTCAAAGACAAGGAGGTCACAAAAGGAACAGCAGTAGAATATGTTAACCAAATGATCATTGTCCCTCACAATGAAAGCTTACAAAAAGTAGAAGAGTTACCCGAAAAAGAAGATACCAAAGCATTAAAGGCTGCCTCTCTGGAATTGTTCCGATACAGCAAAGAAATCTTTGAAAATGACTACCTCGACATTGCAAGGATGATAGATGAGAATCGGCCGGATATGGAAATCAATACCGCTATTGAAGACCTGTTCCTCAGGCACGATCAGGAGATGGAAACCCGGCTGAACCGATTGGATGATCAGGTGATCCCCTATGCTGAAAAACACAATATTCCTATTGAAACGGTACACAATCAGCCAAACTAAGTGGTATTTGGATACCCGCTAAAAAGACCCGAAAAGCAACATAAACACCTTAAAAATCAACTAACATGTGGATTAGGATAACAGATTATATTGTAAAAAAAATAGAAGCAGACCATTTAAAGAACCCGAAAGACCCGGAAAAGCCGATGGTACTCGCTTTCTTTCAAAGAGAAAGCAGATCGGTTTTTCACGTACATCAACCTAAAAAAGTGTTTCCCAAATATTATCAAACGCCTACCGGAGGTTCTGTTCCAGCCCGAAAGTGGACCCATGAAATGGAAGCATTTGCACAGCAGGAACTGGCAAAACTGCCCCCGCAAAATGGACGCTTTAAAATCACCGTTTTTGGATGGATAATGTTGTTGTTCTCCTTTTCATTAATCGGCTATGCCCTATATGAAACAGCGACCTTACCTGCACAGAAGGAAGCCTATGCGCAAAAAAACGCTGCCTTGGCAACCGTAAAGGAAGGAGAAATTTACTTTGGCAGGTATCGGTTGTATCAGGAAAAAGGAGATTTTACAGGCAGTGAAGGAGGCTTCGGTTGGTTTAAAGTGGTAAGCATTGAAAATGACACCTACCATATTGCCAAAAGCGTGGAAATAAGTACTACCTCAAAACCGAAAGAACAAATGAACAGCAGCGATTTTGAAGAAAAAAGCTTTGCAGTAAAAGCCAAAGAGCTGGAAGCCTATACCAAGCAATTTCTTTCCGAAGACGGGTTAACGGAGTTTAATTTGGGTGAAAGGAAAGAATGATGGCGCTAAAAACATAGAACACTGAGGACGCAGGTTTAGTAGTTGTTCAGCAGCTACTAAACAGTGCAAATCAGCAAGATCAGTTTTTCAATCAAGAAAATAAATGATAAACCTATTCATCAAAAAAGCAGAACCTATAAACATCCACTATCAGGAGGATGAAACCACCAAAACCGCCATAGACTGCTAGGACAATCAAGAGGTCTATCCGAATTCATCTTATATCTTTCACATTTTGTTGGTTACCGATAAACACCCCATAAAAAATCAATCATAATCACATGAAACCGAGCTTGCCAGGAGTCAAGCTTGCCCCCCTACCTACAGGTGCACACACTGTGATGGTTATATGGAATTCAATATTGCATGCGCCCCTAGAAAGACAAATTATAAACGGATGAAATCGAGCATGACGGGCGGACGTCACACACCGGGATGATTATAATGCATGCGAGATTCCATCTGACCATTTTAAAATGGTAATAAACAGATGAAACTACATATTCCTGAACTAACTCCCGACAAATTCTTACGTAAGGAACTGGAGATTTATCAGAACCTGGACAATGAAAACTTTGGTGAACAATTAGCATTGAGGGTCGCCCAAAAATTGAAAGCGAACCCAACAGAAAGTGGCGGGCTTTATCACGCGCACCGGGATTATTGCGGGATGGGGCTATACATCCACAACGGCAAATTCACCTTAGGAACAGTAAATGATGGACGCGGGCCGTATCCCATTGTTGCCGATTTTGATACCGAAGCCGCATTTATAAGTTGGCTGGCCTATGAAAGCGACCAAAGTATGGCCATGTACGGTGAGCAGTTCAATAACCAGACCCTTACCAAACTACGTCTGGAGTGGTTCCTGGAGGAGGATTATAGTTCGGTATGGAATGCGTACTGTTTTTACTTAAGAAAAAGAGAGGAAACAAATAGATAGGAGACGGGAGACTGAAATATGCCGAAAATCATAACATCCGACTCCGGGTGTAAAACAAAAATCAGACAATAAGCCAATGGAATTGCCACACTAAAACAACAAAAGAGCCGATAGGACATAAATAAAAACTTTGCACTCCTGAACGTGGAAGGGGATGTCTATACCATTGTATGTGAATTTACCGCAAGCAGCGTTTCCCCTTACTTTTTAGACCCTCAAACAGGAATATTGAAGTACAGGATACAAAATGAGAACTAAAACAAGTATGCATAGCAAAATTCAATATCCGATCATAGCCTTATTGTTGGTTTTGGTCGGCTGTAATACCGAAAAAACAAGAAAGTTTGAATGGGACGCGGAAACAGCACAGCTCACCGGGAAAGATCTTGGTGCATGGCTCCGCCGGGCACCGTTTACAAATGAGCTTTCCCAAAGCGGGGAAAACCATCTTGTGTTTACCAATGCAAGTCAGGTTTTTCCTTTTATGGCACGCTACAAAAATGCCATCGAAGAGCTGTGGCATACCTTTAACGATCCCGACAATCCCATTTACCAGGAGGAAACTGTCTTGTTTCAGGATCAGGAATGGGGCGACCTGTTTGTGAGCGGAACCTTGCTTTACGACAAGCAGGAGGTGTTTTTGGATCGTTACTATAGCGAAGCCGGGAACCCTGCCTTTGACGGGTTAAATGCAGGTGCTACAACCTACAGTGCCACGCTGCATGAAACCTCAGTTTTTGCCCGAACGCCGGATTATAAAACAGGGATCTATTGGGCAAGTGCTTCAGGAACGGACTACCTACTTGGGTTTTACCAGAAAAACCGGCTTGTTTTCTCTACTGCTATTCCGCTTCGGACTGCAGACACATTGGCTACATTGTCCAAGTTAAAGCAGGTAAGCAACAGCCTCAATCTGCAAATTCCAGAATGGAATAATGCAAACGTTCAGGATCTTCGGCTAAAGGATACGTACAACTCATTCTGGAAAGACCCATTTACGGGAATCTATTTGGACAATAAATTCCTGATGCCCAGAGTTTATCTCAAAGTAAAGGACACTCCGCTACAACCTGCTCGCTTCCCTACAGAAGGTGATTACTATTATGATTATGATACCCCAACAGGGAAGGTTATACTCTATACCGTTTTGAAAGAAACCAGCGATGACAGGCAAACTTTTATCAAAGCAAATGAAAAGTTACAGACCTATAAAATAACTTGGGAATCGGTATTTTACGAAGAAACACCTGTTGAAGGACGGGTGATAGGCCTTGCCAAAGTCCTGGTCAAAGACAGTGAATACCTAGAAGTCCATTTCTCCTATCCTGAAAGGAATGAGTCTGCAAGGAAGATGATTCATGGAATCCTGAAAACTATAAAGATTCCAAATCTTTAAATTACAGCATCTCGGAAATTCATTTTGTCAGAACTAGACCTAAACAACAAATCGAGCGAGCCGAACAAATAAAGTAACCAGGAAACTTCCTTCAGACTGCCAAACTATTCTGATCTCAGGGAATTTACCGGATTGATCCTTGCAGTCCATAGTACGCGTACACCGACTGTAGAAAGAGCCAAGATTGCAGCAAGTAAGCCTGCACCGACAAACATCCACCATTGCAGTGATATTTTATAGGCAAATCCGCTTAGCCACAAATTCATACCATACCAGGCGATTGGAGAGGCTATCATCAAGGCGATCACCACCAATTTGATGTAATCCAAAGAAAACAACTGCACGATGCTACCCGCAGAAGCTCCCAATACTTTTCTCACTCCTATCTCTTTGACTCTCTGCTCGGTGGCATGCACCACCAATCCAAATATCCCCAGTGCTGCAAGGAATAACATCAACACACTGAAGAATGTAAAGAGATGTGCCTGGGCTTGCTCCTTTTCATATTGGCTTTTCACCATATCATCCACCCATTCAAACTCCATGGGTTTTTCGGAATAAAATCCATTCTACAATGTATTTAACCCGGCAAGTACGTCTCCTTCCCTGCCTTCCTGAACTTTGATCAGCACTGAGGCATAATTAAATTCATTACTTACCATAATAACTGTAGGCTTGATAGGATCCCTTAATGAGATGCTGTGAAAGTCCTCGATGATCCCAAGGGGGATTGCTTGCAGATTGGATTCCAATACCCCTAGTTCCGAAACCTGCAAAATATCCGCCGTGCCGGAAGTCATCAAAATTTTAGAAGGCACCTCTGCTATATTTTTCGCAGTATCCAACGCTGTCAAACCCTCGCCTTGCTCCCGCTCATCAAATCCTCTTCCATCAAGCAGTTTGGTCCCTAATACAACGGGAAGGTCACTATCCCCCAGGATAAAATTGACAGGAATGGTTTGATCAGGGTCTTCAGGATGCTTAATGAGCTTCACCATAGATGCGGAACCACGCGTAGGAACCCAACTGCTTAAGCTGACCCTTTCTACTCCCGGGATCTGGGCAATCTGCTGTTTTAATGCAGCTGCTTTGCCCTCTGTGGCAAAAGAGGAAATACTTAAAACATTGGCAGGATCATACCCCAAATCCTTTTTTTCCATGTAACTCATTTGGCTCCAGACCGTCACGGTTCCTATCAATACCAAAATTGCAAATACAAATTGTGTGGAAACCAATGCTTTGCGGATTGCTGGCACAGAGGTATTCATGCCCTTTCCAATTCGGTTTTTCAGTGCATTTCCTACAGCAAAGCCAGAAACCATCCAAGCGGGGTAAAGCCCAGCAATCACACTGATCAGCATCACCCCCGAAACAAAGGATAGTAAAAGCAGGCCATTATCAAATAGTTGCACTTCCAGATGATGTCCCAGGAAATTTTCTAATTGGTCCAGACTCAAAGCATAGACCAAACCGGCCAATACACCGGAAATGACAAAAAATAAAAGACTCTCAAATAGAAACTGGAAAACCAGTTGTTTCTTACCGGCACCCAAAACTTTCCTGACTCCGATTTCACGGATTCTTTTAATAGAGCGTGCCGCACTCAAATTGATAAAATTTATGCATGCGATGAGCAGTAAAAGCAGTGCAATCCCTGAAAACAGGTAAACATTGTTTTGGCTGCCTTTTACTTTCTGATGGGCAAAATCCGAGTTGAGATAAATATCCTCAATAGGCTGAAAATCAAAGGTCGGCGCTCTTCTTCTGGTATCATCGGAAGCATCGGTGATAAACTCAAGATACCATTGATTGATCTTTTCTTTGAAAGCCGGCATATCTGTATGAGCTTTCATCCGAATCATCTGCTCCTCGTAATAACCCCAACCTTCACGGCTGAGCTCCCGGTTAGCCGGAAGGGAAACCTGGATTCCATCTGACCTGAGGTAGGTATTGGAAGGAATATTGGATATCACTCCTGTAATCATAAATGGTTTAGACTCTTCCAAATAGGGAGAAACCATATGGATGACCTTGCCTACAGGGGATTCATTTGGAAAATTAGCCTTACTGAATTCTTCGGAAATCACCAAGTTCCCGACGCCTGCAATATAGTTTTCCGGCACTCCTTCCAAAACAGAAAAATCCAGCAAATCCCAGACATTGGTATCCGCCTGGATAAGATCCATCTGAACCGCATCCTTCTTATTTTCTTCCAGACGAAAACTATAGCTCGCCTTGGAGATTTTTCCTGCAGCTTCTACTTCTGGAAAGTTATCTTTTAATTCATTGCCCAGATTCATATACGCTGACTCTGTTCGCCCTTCCATTCCTGCGGAGGTTTCCACTGTCAGGATACGGTATAGCTGATCTTTATTTGCCCAGAATCTGTCGTATGAAATCTCATCCAAAACCACTGTTCCCACGAGCATACAAGAGGCCAATCCAATGGTCAGTCCTAAGATAGTAATGGTTGAATAAGTTTTGTCTTTGGTGAGATTGCGCCAGGCAATTTTGAGATTATTTCGCCACATTTTTGATTCTATTTCTTTAAGGGTTTGGAATTAAAAAGTAAGTAATTGAGTGCCTTTTCTGATCTTCAGGATTATAGCTAAAGTCCAATTCTATGCCATTCAAACATCGATTTAAAGGATGTGATTACAGCTTTTCTATCCTTATTAAAAAAACAGGCGAACAAAACCGTCCGAAATCGGGCAAGTCCATGCTAGTAGCGATAGTGAAAAAAATCTGAACAGGTTTTTTCGCCATAACCTTCTGGGAAATACTATGCGGGAACCCATAAAGAAAAAGGAGCCTTGCGGCCCCTTTTATTATGAAATTTAAAATCCTTTAATTGTATCCAGGATTTTGGTACATGCGCTCGGGATCGAGTTGGTATTCATCAAATGGAATTGGGTAAAATCTATCTTTCTCCGAGAAATTCTGAAGATTAGCAATGCCGTAGGCTGACTGGTCTTTGCTCTTGAAAAACTGAACCAATTCAGGAATAGTAAAGGCTCTAAGTAAGTCGTACCAGCGCTTCTGCTCGAAAGCTAATTCCACTCTTCGCTCATGAAGTATCGCCAGCTTCAAGCTGGGATAGCGTGACACATAATCAGGATTTTGCAGAGCCTGCTCATAAAGCGGAAGTCCTGCCCTTTCCCTCACCTGATTCAGCAAAGCAATTGCTTCTGCGGTATTTCCCAGACGCTCATTTACCTCTGCCAGCAACAAGATCACATCTGCATAGCGCATCATAATGTGGTCGTTTCCACCAAAACCGTTTACCCCTGCCGCATCACTTACATCACGGAACTTGGAGATGAAGTATTCCTGAACTCTGGAATCTTCGGCATAATTTACAGAAAAGGTTTTCCTCGGATCATTCGATTCATACTCATTCACCAAGTCCAGATTCACACGGGTCCCGCTTCCTGTAGCCGGCCTTTGTGAATTGATAGTTTCGCCCAGCGCTTGGTTGTTTCTGGCTACCGCAGAACTAAGATCCTGATCTCCCTGACGGTAAACAATCTGAAATATCAATTCCGGATTAGTAGATTTCTGGTCCACATCAAAAACTGATTCATAGCTAATCTCTTTCAAGTCTCCAAAGGTTCTTTTGGAGTAGGCTTCCTCCAGATTTTTCTTGGCCAGTGTGAAAAATTCACTCGGACTCTTACCAGGTATCTGATTGCTGCCCATGGTGAGATACACCTCTCCCAGCAAAGCCAAAGCTGCCACTTTGGATACTTTCCCCTTACCCGACACCGGTTGATGATCGGGCAGCGAGCTAGCAATAGCCACTTCCAGATCGGCAATGATCTGTGCATAGATATTGGCTTCTGCTTCCCTAAAAGTCACCTCTTCCAATTCATCCGGCGTTTTCACTTCCCGGATTACTAAGGGCACAGCTCCCCATTTTCTTACCAGGTGATAGTAAGCCAACGCTCTCAAATAGGTTGCCTGAGCAAGGTGGTTACTCCTTAAGTTTTCATCTGAATAAGTAACTATTTCTATGTTATTGATCACGTAGTTGGCCCGGGAAATGATCGTATAGAGCGCAGACCAATGATTTTTTAGAAACGTATTACTTGGAATCAGGGAGAAATCATTGAACTGAAAAGGCTCCCCGGCACTGGATTGGTTGTCATTTCTTCCCATGTCGTCGCTTCGTTCATCAATATAGACGCCGCTGCTTTCCCCCAGCGCACTGTTGCTCCGAATAGCTGCATAGATACCGTTGACTGCTGCTTCCACATCCGAAGGTGCTTTCATATATTCACCTGCAGGCACTGCATTTGGATCAGATAGATCCAAGAAATCTTCCCCACAGGAAAAGAGTGCAGCCGTACTGATGATGGCAAAGAATATAGCAATGTATTTTTTCATCTTAAGTTTTGTTTTTCAATGGTCATTTGGAATCTCGCACTGTGAATAATCATCTGGCTGAGTGTCTTTTCCGCGGTGCTCGATTTCATGATTTTCAGTTTTGGGATCAGATTAGAAAGTGACTTTTACCCCTAAGTTGTATGATCTCATCAGCGGGTACTTACCATAATCAACCCCTGGAGTCAGGTTAGCCCCGTCGTTGTAATCCACCTCAGGGTTGTATCCTAAATACTTGGTAAAGGTGAAAGCATTATCCACGCCCACGTAAACTCTGAATGCCGAAAGTTTCATCTTCTGTAAGGCTTCAGGTTTTACATTATATCCTACTGTGATATTGGTGATCCGAAGGAATGAACCATCCTGAATGTAGAAAGTAGAAAGTCGGGTACTATTACTCTGGGTTCCGCCTCTGGAAGCTTTGTACACCCAGCCATTTCCCGGATCGCTCTCGCTTCGGAATCTGTCGTCGACTACTGCATATTGGTTGCCGGAAGCCTCCATATTGAAGAGGTAGTAATCCTGCCCATCCAGCACTTCATTTCCCTGTGAACCGTTCATTGCTACTGCAAAGTCAAAACTTTTAAAGTTGCCTGAAAGAGTAAGTCCGTATGTAAAATCAGGATAAGGGGAACCGATCACCGTTTTGTCCTCATCACTTACAATACCATCGCCATTTACATCTTCAAAGTAAAGATCTCCCGGACGTAGCGGATTACTGGAAGCCAGTGATCTAGGAGGGCCTTTGATTTCATATCCTTCCGGAAAGGACTGTGCAGCTGAATTATAGGCTGCATCATCGGCAGCAATATTATCCATATCACTTTGCCTCACCATTCCTGCTACTTTGAATCCATAGAACATACCGATCGGCTGACCCGTGGTAGTGATATGTGTCAGGTACGAACGCTCCGCACCTCTGGAAAGGATAGTACTTGCATCTCCCAGATCCAGTACTTTGTTGCGGTTCAGGGAAATATTTCCACTAAGGTTCAGATTGAAATCCTTTATGGAAACCAAAGCTGCATCGATCTGAAGATCAACTCCTTTATTTTCTACTTTGGAATCCGGCATATTGGTCAGGACGGAAGTTGCTCCTGAAATAGCCGAAATCGGTCTGTTCAACAATAGATTGAAAGAACGGCTCAGATACCCATTGGCAATGACGGAAAGTCTTCCATTCAACAGCTCGGTATCCAGACCTATGTTGAACTGGCTGGTGGATTCCCAGCCCAGGGACTGGTCTCTCATATTCAAAGGCCACACGCCTGATTCCACCGTGCCATTTCCGAATACCACCGGTTGCGGTGTGGACATCACCTGGGAATAGTTGTAATCCCCGATGTTGTTGTTTCCGCTAAGACCCCAGCTCGCTCTGAGTTTCAGCGATGATCCTTCTCCCAGCCAATCATTGTAAAACTCTTCGTTGGAAATATTCCATGCTGCAGATACCGAAGGGAAATTTCCGTACCGGTTTAAGGGGCCAAACCTAGAAGATCCATCCCGTCTAAATGAAGCTGTCAGGTAATATCTGCTATCGTAATTATAGCCCACTCTGGCCAAATAAGACAATAAGGTGGTTTTGGTTTTACCTGTTCCACCATTCATCTGGAAATTGGTAGGGTCAGCACCTTTTCCCGTGATTTCAGGGATGTTGTCATTTTCAAAGCCATTGGAAGTAACACTGATCACATCCGTATCAGTGGCCTGTACAGTATAGCCAGCCAACACATTGAGCGCGTGTTTATTGAAATCTTTCAGGTAGGAAAGTGTGAATTCCCCCAGCTTATCCCTGCGATCATAGGTTTGGGCAGTAGCATAGGCGGCATTTTTTGCCTGATCTGAATAAGGGGGGTTGGCTCCGCTGCTCAAACTGGTAGGCTTGTAGAATTCATACTTTTCAAAGTAGGTCTGCATACCCAGGTTCGCTTTGAACGTCAAGCCTTTCAATAAATCATAGCTGGCATTGGCATTATAAGTACCTCGTTGCCCACGGCGGCTGATGATGGTTTCACTGGCCAGGGCAAGTGGGTTTTCTATGCTTTGAAATCCATAAGCCGAAGAAAGTGAAGCGGCTTCATTTTTAGCCAAGGTTCCATCCTCGTTATACGCTTTGAAGATCGGCATGTAAATTAATGCTCCAAGAATAGGTCCTTGGTGAAATCTTCCTTCCTGAACCTCCCGGTTGATATTACTTGTAAAAGCTACATTGGCTCCTACTCTGAACCGTTCACTTACTTTTGAATCCACATTCAGCCTTAAATTTAACCGATCCTGATTGGTCGTTTCGATAATTCCAGGCTGATGCTGATACCCACCGCTTAGAAAATAGCGGGATTTTTCATTGCCCCCGTTTACGGAAAGGTTATATCGCTGGGTGTGGGCATTTCTGTACAACACATCCTGCCAGTCGGTATCGTACTCAGGAGCAATTGCCTGCTGATTTTCAAAATCGTAGAATTCAGTCGGAATACTTACCCCTCCTGCATTCCCTACATTGGCAACCCTTGTTTCATTAGGATCAGAATACATCGCATCAGTCCATGTTCTTCCTGAATTTTCGATTAGGTTTCGGTAGTTATTGTTTCTTGCATCAATCAGGAGGTCCACAAATTGCGTTGAGTTAAGCAGATCTACTTTCTTGGCCAGTTGTTGAATACCTGACTGATAGTCAAATTCCACTTGTGTTTTTCCTTCCTTTCCTCTTTTGGTAGTGATCAGCACTACTCCACCTGATGCTCTGGAACCGTAGATAGCCGCTGAGGCGGCATCCTTGAGAATGTCAATGGATTCAATGTCATTAGGGTTGATATACACGTCATTCGCCGCCGGATAGCCATCGATCACATATAAAGGAGAGGAACTGGCGTTGATGGAACCTATACCCCGCACTCTGATTTTGGTAGTTTCATAGGGCGCACCGGATACCTGCGATACCTGCACACCTGCTATTTTACCGGTTAGTGCCTGTCCGAGTGTGGGCGTGGTTAAATTCAGGTCTTTAGCCTTCAGATTGGATACCGCTCCGGTGAGGTCAGACTTTCTCAGGCTTTGGTAACCGATAACGACCACCTCTTCTAATGAAAGATCCTCTGCTGTAAGCTGCACATCCACCGTGGATTGGGTTCCGACTATCACTTCTTTGGAGCCATAGCCCATGAGCGTAAACACCAATACTGCATCCTGTTGCGTCTCGATCTGGTAACGCCCATCCGGATCAGTGATATCATAGTTACTGCTTCCTTTTTCCAGTATGGAAACCCCATCGAGTGGTATTCCATTCTGATCCGTCACTGTACCGCTTACCATTCCCTGGGCAAAAACAGCGCCCACGGAAAGAAGTGATAGCAGGATCACGTTTAATAATTTTCTCATCATGTAATTAAATTTTTAAGAATTAGGGGATTTTGATAAGGGCGGCATTTTGGGTTTTGGAGGAGGAGACTGCAATTCCCAGCGATGGATTCAGCAGGCAAAAGCCTTCCAACTCGTCTTTATTATCAAAGTCAATCTGTTTAAGCACCACCTCTTTACCAGCCTTCATAGAAGCTTCCAGATCAAGGAATGTCAATCGCCACAGTCTTCCTTCAATCTGGTTTTGTACCAATACCAATGCGCCTTCTCCAGGTATCCAGTGAAGATTTTGTACCCAGGGAGAGCAGGTGAATTTTCCTAGGAGTACGCCTGGCTCAGAAGTCTTTTTAGCCTTTTGGAGTTTCTCAGGGTCATAAAGTCTAACTTCATTTCGGGATGGGCCATAATCAGCAGTGGCAACGATCATCCTGCCCTGATAGCTGACGTATTCGGGTCGTGTGCCTTGAATGCAGGCGTCATCCTCAATGACGGCCATTAGATTTCCATCCAGGGTCTTTGTCTTTAAAAAGCCTTCCCAGTCTATTGCGTAGATCACTGCCTTCCACTCCGTCCCTTCCCTGTTTAGGCGGATGGAATTGCCGATGAAAGTGGGTAAACCCTTGGTGTATGCAATCCCAGTAGGGTGGTTGATGAGGTCCTTTCCCTCCAATGTAAACTGATACTCCTCACCAGAATACAGCAGCGAATCCTTGAGCGTATATCTTCTCATCATGCCCACTTCCCGATCTCCATAGATAAAGATCTGGTCTCCTATTGTTGAAACTCCCTGGGCAGCCCCCAATTCGGGAAGGGTCTGGAGTTGGTCGATGGACATCTCCTGGGCATTCAAACTAGTCGAAGAAAGAATCAAGAGGCATATAAATGCAGAAAAAAACTTCATTTTAAGGGTCAAGAGGTTCATCGGTATCTATCTGTAGTGAGCTGATCAAGGGGTAAAATTCCGCAGTGGTGGCAGAAAGGCGCTTTCCATTGGAATAAGGATGATAACCCAATTCCTTCATGCATCTATTGTGCATCGCATCAGAATAGATGTATGCGCTTTGGGCCGGGGTGGTCACGGTTATGGAAGGCCTGTCCATAGGAAATCCATACCGAAACATGATCCTGGCGGTGTTTCTCATGTTGGTGGTGGTATGCCGTGCATGCGGATCTATGAGAATCGCTGACTCGGGCACTCCCAATTTGAGCAGGTAGCGTTTCATTTCAATCGCCTCATTGTGAAGCACCTTATAAGGGTGTACATACCCACCAGAGACCAGAATAAAAGGTGCTTTCTTTTTGCTATATGCCTCAAAAGCCAACTGGCATCTTAGTACCCCTCCAGAACTGAGGCTGTCGAGGTAATTCTCCGTTCCTGCACCTGGAATAAGGATGAGCGGGTAGTTATATTCTTTCCAATCTGTAGTTTTCACAGCTTGGTAGGCGGCCATATTTTCATGCTCCATCATGGGTTCGAAGTCCCCTGCCCGTTCAAACCTGGCCATAGCCAACGCATCCATGGCATAGCCCAGCGTCAATTGATAAAAGAGTTTTGAATCTCCATACTTCACAGAGGCCAGTTCATTCAACGCCTGGATATTTGCCCGGTAGGAAGAGGATTGAAGGCTCATTCCCAATGAGTCTATGTTGGGATAATTAGGCTTTTGCCCTTTCGCATATACTGAGATGATATGGTTAATTGCCGTGGCATCCTGCTTCCAGGCGTTGGCCAAGAAGACCGCTGGATCATCTGCCACATTCATCTGGTACATTCCGGAAGGCGCCAGGTGCTCTTTGGGAATTTTGGATAAAGCACTGTGTTGAGTTGCAAGTTGCACTAGACGCTGGGCTACCAACTCAATCTCTTGGGCAGTAAAGCCCATTTGAGCTGGATAACAAGAAGCTTCTTTTCCACAGTTTATCAGTGAATTGGACAAGAGCACATGTTTATCAGAAGCCATTTCTGCTAAAATGACATCTTTTTCGAGTAAGGATTTCAGTTCTGGCATCTGCTCGATCAGGTGGAGCAGGTAAACATTTTTTGATTGTGCAGGTTTATCCCCTAAAACTGGCCTGTAGCTGGATTGGGGACTGTCCTGTCCCCAGCAAAAGCTCGCTAAAAGCAGCAATAAGAGGAATAAAGGCAGCTTTTTCATGTGTTTAGAATTTGTCTTTTAAAGGCCATATGGAATGTCGCATGCCTTATAATCATCCCAGTGTGTGACGCTGGAGTCATGCTCGATTTCATGCCACAAAGGACGATAGCAACTGCATCAATCTTACTTCTTAACGAGTTATCAAAACGTGAAAAAAACGTAACGCAAGGCACCTTTGCGGCCCTGCTAAACAATTCTGATCCGGAGCAAAAAATTACTGAAAGTGAGTATAGAAAATTTTGTTTAGGACATCTTTATCCCATTGCCTTATTTAGTTATTGGAATTTGAAGCCGTTTTTACGTTGAATTCTATAAATTTTCTACAAAGCCTATTTCCTAATAAAGGTTTAGTAGTTGTTAAACCAATGTTAAAATCACCTGTTATTCGGTAGTTATCCTTCCCGTGCATTAAAAAATCAAGAAATATGATGAACGGAAAGGTAGAATTAAGAAAGATCTGACTGCTCAGGCTTGCAGTTTTTAACCTTCCTGATGGAACAGATGGGGAAATTTGTTAACCATCCAAATTGGGAAAACAATCAAGTTTACCATGGAATTTCTTGGTTTAGATGCTATATTAAAACAAGCTTGAATTCAATAACAGTACTCAGACTGGTACTTATTCCCTCCTCAATTGAGAGAAGATTTAATCACCCTACCCTAGGTGTGAAAAATACTTACAACTCACGACAATACTTGGCAAATGGGTAGTTGTGCACTTGGATCATTTTAAGGTGCTGTACCATTGCCGTCTGGCTAAGCAGGAGGGCACAAAATACTAGTTTTTTCATTTTCATTTACTGTTAGTTTACCCTGCAAAAGATTGAAAAATGCTTGACCTGTTGTGTTCAGATTCATTCCAACCTCATTCAGGATGAATCCAAGCCATAAATTCATTAATTTGTACCCAAACCAACTGACCATGGCTATACCGTCACTTCTGGCTGAGATCGAAGAAAAGCTTAACCGCGGGAAATCAGAAAACTGGACCCAGTATGATTTTGAGCAATTGAGTGAGATGATTTTTGAAGCTATCCACGTTCGGCTCAGTGTGACCACGCTAAAACGCATCTGGGGCAAGGTTAAAAATACTCATAAACCTGCTGTACAAACGCTGAACACCCTTTCACAATTTGTCGGCTACGTGGATTGGCGTGATTTTGAACAAAATCATCCTTATCAGGACAAGTTGGAAGTTCCTGGAACCAAGACAAAAAGGAAAAGACTGCCAACTGCCAGACTGGTATGGAGTTTTGCAGGCGTTTTAGTTGTTTGCATCATTTATTTTGGATTCCTCCAGATGATGGAACCAAATGTCAATCCTGTTGAGTATTCCTTTTCCCTAAGTAAAATCAAAACCACAGGCGTTCCCAACTCTGTGGTCTTTAGCTACGATGCATCCAACTCCCCCAGTGATTCAGTTTATATTGTGCAGACATGGGATATCAGACGAAAAACCCTGGTCCCCAAGAATGGAAAAAAACATTCGGCAATCTATTATTACCCTGGTTTTTTTAACACCAAGCTGATCATCAACAACGAGGTCGTCAGCAATCAAGATCTTCAAATCAGCACTGATGGCTGGCTGGGCTTGATAGAAACCCCAGACAAGCCTATTTATTTCTCCCGAGAGGAAATCCAGTCAACAGAAGGGGTAAAGGTTGATGGAGACTTGCTCCAAACTCACCAAATCGCTTCCAGCCCCTCCTCCCCCAAAGTGCGTTTTTTCAACCAACAGGATCTGGGGGGGCTGATGAATGATACCTATGAATTCGAGACTGAAATCAGAAATCTTAATCAGGGATCAGACAATCTCTGTCATTATGTGGAAGTACTGATCCAATGCAAAAATGACATCATCATCATTCCTCTGGCGGACAGTGCCTGTATCGGAGACTTGGGGCTGGCGTATTTGGGACACTACCTGGAATCCAAGTATGAAGATTTGAGTGGCTTTGGTGCTGATCTGGGAGAATGGACCAAACTGAAAATCACTTCCCGAAATGGCAAGGCAGAGATTTTTGTGAATGACTCTTCAGCCATGGAACTAACGGCCAAAAATACTCCAGTCGGAATTGTGGGAGTCCAATACCGCTTTATTGGTGAGGGTGAGGTCAGGTATGCTAAATTTCGTGACAAAAATGGACAGGTAATTCAATTGTAAGAGATCGGTTCTATTAAATAGCTTTCACCTGAACTAGTATTTGAGCACTAAATTAAATCCAGGAGAATGCTATCTAGTAAGTAAAGATTCTTTTAAGAAAAATATTCTTACGAGTACCTAAATGATAATGCATACCTGCAAGACCATCTACATCTTCCTCCTTGTATACCTAAGAACTAATCAAGTTAACTGAGTTCAATCCAATCATTCGACGATTCATTCCATTTATCCCACACTTGACTGCATCTGGTTTTTTCCCAATGTAGCTAATGGACATATTTGAAGTATAATCTTTAAACTACATTTTCTGAACATGAATATTTCACCAAAATTCTATTACTTGTGGATACTGCTTATTGCAATGTCCTCCCTCCAGCTGGTTAATGGCCAGTCCATCAGCATTTCGAGCAGTGAAACCACCCATAACTTTGTCTTTAATGACGACAATCAAAAGCTCAAGGTGGAGTCGAATGGGAAGGTTGAAATCGGCAACGATGAAAAATCCATTTCCTCCATCTCTGCTGGAGGCTATCTGAAAATCGAAAAAACAACCTTTGGCAATTCCCGGTCAATTGTCATTAAGAATGACGGTTCAGGCCTATCTTACGAATACAAAGAAGGGGGTAGAAAGAAACCTTTTGAGCCAGATGGTAAAGTCTGGCTTGCAGAAATACTCCCAGAACTTATGAACACCACCAGTCTGGGAGCTGAAGAACGGGTGGAAAAGATCTATGCATCTAGCGGAGCAAAGGCTGTTTTGGGACTCGTAGATCAACTCAAGGGTGATTACCTTAAATCCATCTATCTAGGTCTGCTGATGAAGAAAAACCTTAATCCTGCAGAGATCTCCTCCTGCATAGACAAAACAATTTCGCAGATTGATTCGGATCATTACCAACTTGAGGTCTATAAAAGAGTTAATCCGGGGTATTTTAAGGATCTGAACCAGTTAAACAAAGCTGTAGGTGCTCTGGATTCCGATCATTTCAAGACTGAATTGCTCATGCCTATCTTTAAAACCAATGTCATGGACGGCAAAGGAGAGGAATCCATCAGATTGATCAAAATGGTGGACAGCGATCATTTCAAGACAGAAATCGCAAAAAGCATTTCATTCAGTTCACTTTCAGATCAGGAAATGAAATTCATGGTAAATGAGCTTGTGCCTACCATCGATTCAGACCATTTCAAAAATGAACTGCTAAAAACCGCTGTGGATAGTGGAAACATGAATGAAAACAGAGTCTTAATCATCCTGGACGGTATAGAAAGTATAGACAGTGATCATTTTAAGGCAGAGCTATTACTTTATCTTTGCAGAAAGCACGGATCTGAAAAAGTAAAAACAAAAATCAGGGAAACCGCCAAAAACCAAATTGATTCCTCCCACTTCCTGGGTGAAGTCATGAAGTGCGCAGCCTAGATCAGTTCACAACTAACGATTGCAGCTTATTGCGATTGCATTACCCCATGTCAAAACCGCTATCCTTTATACTCTCTCTCCTATTGGTCCTGGCTTTGGGATTCTATCTGCTCTACAATGGCGGATTAATCGATTGGCTAACAAAAGCCTCCTGGTTTTCGGGGGCTTTTCTGCTGATCAGCATACTTGCCGGATTGAGTATTTATTTTGGAAATCTATGGTTCAAAAGGATTGAGACCAAGCATGGAAACCGTTATGCTTTATTACTACTTCTGATTTGGGGATCCCTGATGGCTTATTCCTATGGAATTGGCCAGATGGTCAACAGAGCACTCGGAGATGGATTGGAAAACAGAAGTGATGGGTTGGCCTTGAAAGGAAGTATAGTGGGATTGATTCTGGCTATTTTGATCGTTTGGATCAATTATTCCTGGATCTCTTATGCCAGATTTTCAAAAAAAACCATCCAGCATTTGCGAAATGAACGCACCAAGGAAGAATTACAATACAAATTACTTCGCTCTCAGCTGACCCCACACTTCCTTTTTAATTCTTTCAATACTGCCTCAAATCTCATTGCTTCCCATCCTGAACAAGCTGAGAATTATATCCGGAAGCTTGCTTTTAATTTCAGGCATCTGGTCAAAAATGGGATTCAAGCTCTCAATACGCTGGAAAAAGAACTTGAAATAGTTGAAAACTACATGCATCTGATGAAAGTCAGATACGGTGAGAAGGTGATACTTGAGCAGCGTATCAAGCAGGAAGTAGTGCAAAACTGTATTCCTGCCCTTGCAATCCAGCTTTTGGTGGAAAATGCACTCAAGCATAATGTGGCAAGCTTAGACAATCCCTTGAAAATCCTCATCACCGCGGACCAGAAGCAGGTGGTGGTGACAAACACGATTACCCATGCTCCTGGGCAAATTTCCTCTACAGGGGTCGGACTGAAAAATCTCAAAGGTCGCTACAGCTATTATGGCAATATGCTTCCTACCATACACAGTTCCGAGCATTGCTTCTACGTGAATCTGCCTTACATCTCCAATTCAACTTCCCAAAGATGACCAGGATTCTTATCCATAATCCTCTCAGAAGGCTCTTGCTTCCCTTAGGTGTCGGGGCATTGGTATATTTATGCGTTTTGCTTGCATTCGATACGATTGAAACGGCTTTGGAAGGCTTTTTCACCCAAGAACTTCTATTCTGCATCATCTGCAGTTATCTGATTTTGGAAGGGAATCTACTCCTGCTTCGATTTTCGGAACCCAAGCTGACTGAATCCCCGAATTTCAACAAACAGGTAATCACGTTACTTGCCTTTACCACCCTTGGCAGTATTGTCTTGACAAGCGGAATGCTGATCGCCTACTTCTATTGGTTTGAAAATATGGCGGACATTCAGGTTTATTCTACTGAACTTCAGATATTCAACGGGATATTTCTGTTTGTGTCACTGATGTACCAAGGCCATTTCGCGGGATATTATTTTATCCACAATAAATTCCAAAGAGAACTGGAAGCTGAGCAAAAGGAAAAGGAGCTTCTGGAAAGAAGCATCGACCTTTTTCATTATATGATGAATCCTGATTTTCTTATGGTAGGATTGGAATCCATCTTACTGAGAATAAAAGAACAGAATTATGAACTGGCTGATGAAGGCATTCTTTTGCTTTCAGATATCTATAGGCATTCCCTGAAAAACCAGGACGAATTGGTTCCTATAGCGGAGGAACTACAAGCGATGAAAAGCACGAGCACATTTTTTCAGCAGTTCGTTTCAAAACATATTCTGTTACAAATAGCCTCTGAACCTAAAAATACGCTGATCGTTCCCCGGACTTTGACCAAGCTATTGGAAGCTATTGCCTATTCTCAACTTTCCTCCGCTACACGGCCTCTGCAGGTCAATCTGGACTTTCATAAAAATGAGCTGGTACTGAAATTTGAGTCCAATTTTGCCCTGACCAAAAGCGAGCAACTTACAGATACACTGAAAATAGTCAAAGATCAATATGGCTGGCTGAACAAGACGTTGAAATGGAAAGATCAACTGATATTTTCCATTTATGTGCCTTTGGAGCAGCCGTCCTCCCAAAATCCAACAAACCATTCCCCAGACTTACACCATCAAAATGAAAGTAATCCTGATTGAAGACGAGCTTCCGGCAATAGAAAAAGTGAGGCATTTTCTGGAAAAATATGATTCAGAATCCCTCATTCTGGGAGTGGCGCATTCGGTAGCTGAAGCGATACCTTTACTCAGTAAATACGGAGAAGAAGCAGATCTGCTTTTGGTAGATATCCAACTGGAAGATGGGCTGTCATTTCAGGCATTGGACCAGGTTTCATTTTTCAAGCCTGTGATTTTCATCACCGCTCACAACCAATATGCTTTAGAGGCCTTTCAGGCAAATGGGATCGATTATCTGGTAAAACCTATCCGATACAGCGCATTTCAAGCCAGCATTGACAAATTCCAACAGCTTCGGGGAACTACCCTCACTCAAAAGATAAACCATAATCTTTGGGGAAATTTCAATAAGCCTTCCTATAAAGAGCGCTTTATGGTGAAAATCGGAGAACACATTCATTCCATTCCCACTGCCTCCATCAGGCTTTTCAATACAGAAGGACGGAATACTGATCTCATCCTCCAGGATGGGAGAAAGTTCGTCACCGATTATAAAATGGAAACATTGGAGGAATTGCTGGATCCCTCGCTGTTTTTCCGTGTCAACCGAAGTTTCATGGTTCACTTGAACGCTATCAAAGACGTACTGGTCTATTCAAACAGCAGACTTAAAATCAATCCTACACTCAGCTTTAAAGAAGAAATAATTGTGAGCAGAGAAAGGGTAAACCGGTTTAAGGAATGGCTTGGAGGAACTACCTGTTCAGAAAAATAGGGTTTTGCATCCATCTCCCTTGTAGTCCAGGTTACCTATGGCCTACTGAAAAACCCAGGCCATCTACGTTAAAAAAACAGGACAAAATGAGTGAATGACCCCAGTTTTTAATTTTAGATTTTGGTGCCATGGGTATAGCAATTTAGTGACAGTTCATATCCACCCATGCTGAAAAACCATTGCGCAGCAGTACCATCCCGGCAAGTCCTAACTGGTTTAGGGTCCAGATGATAAAAACAATCCGCGACTGGCTGGCGTTTTTGGGCCTTGCGTGATCCTGAAGGTAACAGGTTTAAGTACATCACCCATGCTGTGAATCATAGAAGTCAATACTTAAAAATATAACTCAGAGTTAACTTTTTGCACACTGAAAGAAACTATAAAATCATGACCTTTAGTAAAAACCATTTTATTTATGAATAATTTTTTACTTAAAACAACCTGGATACTTTGGGCATTAACCAGCAGTTCTGCACTGGCCCAAGAGGTCTTCATCAATGAAATCCATTACGATAATTCCGGAACGGATATCGGAGAAGCTATCGAAATTGCAGGGCCTGCAGGAACTGATCTTTCCGAATGGTCATTGGTACTTTATAATGGGGCAAACGGAACTGTTTATGATACAGACAATTTAGCCGGATCAATTCCTGACTTAGGGAACGGTTATGGAGTTGTTGCCCTTTCTTATCCTTCAAATGGCATACAAAACGGATCCCCTGATGGAATTGCCCTTATCCAAAATGGCACCGTCATTCAATTTCTAAGCTATGAAGGTTCATTTCAGGCAGTAGGCGGTCCAGCTGATGGAATGAGCAGCTCGGATATTGGTGTGAGTGAAGCAGGTACCGCGCCTGTTGGCAGTTCTCTTCAGCTCTCAGGAAACGGAAAGGTATATTCTGATTTTGCATGGCAGAACTCTTCGAACGCTACTTTTGGGACCTTCAATACCGACCAATCCTTTCAGGGTACGCCAGTACTTTTCATCAATGAATTTCATTATGACAATACTGGTACAGATGTAGGTGAAGGTATAGAAGTCGCGGGTACTGCAGGGCTGGATCTTACCGGGTATTCTTTGGTACTTTACAACGGAAATAATGGGGCTGTTTATAATACCATCGCCCTTAACGGTATTATCCCAAACCACGACAATGGATTCGGAACACTATTTATTGAAACCGTAGGGCTTCAAAATGGTTCTCCGGATGGTTTTGCTTTGGTAGGCCCAAGCCAGGAAGTAATCCAGTTTTTAAGCTATGAGGGGAATTTTATTGCCGTAGGAGGCCCTGCTGATGGAATGAACAGTGAGGATGTAGGTGTAGTCGAAGCTTCCTCTTCGCCGGTTGGAAACTCACTTCAACTTCAGGGTTCAGGCACTAAATATGCCGATTTTACCTGGTCTGATTCCCCTATCGCCAGTACCTATAATGCTATTAATACCGAGCAAAGCTTCGGCGGAATTATCGTCGATCCTGAACCGGAATTGATCAGTATTGCAGCTGCCAGACAAAAAGCACTCGGTACTAAAGTTATCGTAAAAGGCATTTTGACTGCCTCAGACCACTTCGGAGGACCTGCATTCATTCAGGATCAAACAGGAGGCATTCCGGTATTCGATTCCCAAATCCACGGGAAGGAAGTTTTCCAAATCGGAGATGAAATCCAGCTGTTGGGCACTATCGGCTCATTTAACCAGCAACTTCAATTGGTGGAAGTTGAGGAGTTTGAATTGATCAGTTCCGGCAATCCACTAAGTCCGATTTCAGTAAGTATCAGTCAGCTCACCGCTGAACTGGAAGGCCAACTGATCAGTATATCTGCAGCCTCTTTTGCGACTCCAACCGGTCTATTGTTTCCGGAGAGCAACTATGTAATCACGGATGGCAGCGGCAACCTAGAACTTAGAATCGACGGGGAAATCACTAGCCTAGTCGGGCGTGTAATTCCTTCGGATGCACAGACCATTACCGGTGTATTGGGAAGTTTCCGGGGCACGCTCCAGCTTTTGCCAAGATTCTTGGAAGATCTGCCGGGTACCAGCCCATATGCTCAGGAAGGTTCAGATATCCCTTCCGGTGAAACATTGGATATCATGACCTGGAATATGGAATTTTTTGGTGCTACCCTTACAAATTATGGTCCTTCGGATGTAAATCTTCAAGCTGCAAATGCCTTAAAAGTATTCGAAGCTACCCTACCGGATATTATTGCCGTGCAGGAAGTGAGCGATGAATCTCTTTTAACATCCGTGGTAAGTCAGATGCCGGGATATTCCCTGATCTGCTCGGATCGCTATTCCTATTCATTCGACGGACCTGATCCAAGCTTTCCTCCACAAAAGCTGTGTCTTATTTACAATACCGCTGTGATAGACATTATCGGAGAGAGAGCCATGTTTGAGCAAGTTTATGATGAGGCCCGATTGGGATTAAATCCTATTCTGGACAGCTATCCTACGGGAACTCCATCTTCATTCTGGTCCAGCGGGCGTCTTCCATGGATGGTCACGGCCATAGCCGAAATCAACGGTGTGAAAGAAGAAATCAATTTGATCAACATTCATGCAAAATCAGGTTCTGCCACAGCGGATCTGAACCGAAGAAGATTTGACAACCAGGTCTTAAAGGATAGCTTAGACGCCTATTTTGCTGATGCAAATATCATCCTTCTGGGAGATTACAATGATGATCTGGACGAATCCATCGGTTCCGGACCAAGTACTTATGAGGAATTTATTTCGGATGCTGATTTTGATGGTGTGACAGTGAGTCTCAGTGAGGCAGGTCTTCGCTCCTACATTTTCAATGATAATGTGATTGACCACATTACCTTATCCAATGAGCTTTATGACAATTACTTGGAAGGATCGGAAGGGCTGTTTATCCCTTTTAATCTGATTGACAATTATGCCAATACCACCTCTGACCACCTGCCTGTATTTGTTCGGTTGCTGCCCGGTGAACCGTTGCTTTCGGATGCGGGTGAAGGGGCTGTAGTTTACTATGGTTACCCACCACTTTCCGGCACAGTTCTCAGCGCTGCAGATGCTGTGGGTGGCATCGCTCCTTATACTTATGCCTGGAGTGATGGCCAGGTAGGTCAGGAAATTACGGTTTCACCTACAGAAACTACCACCTATACCCTTACTGTCACAGATGCCCTGGGCAATGTGTTTACAGATGAGGTGACAGTTTGCGTGGTAGATGTGAGAAGTGGCAATAAAGGCGACAAAGTAATGGTTTGTCTACGTGCCGGGAATTCCGGAAAATCCCATACCCTGAGTGTAGCATTAAATGCTGTCCCTTCATTTCTAAAAAGAGGAGCAACTTTAGGAAGCTGCGGAACGGTGATTTGTGACATGGAAACAAGCACCGAGTCGCTTGTCTATAAGGAGGCACAAATCATAAAAGCTTACCCAAATCCTATGGAGGATCAGATAGCCATTGAACTCGATCGGGAGATAAGTCTGGACATAAGCTATATTCTTTACAGTGATAGAGGCGAAATGATCGAAAGTGGTGTGAGCCAGTTTAATCAAGGGCGTAGTGAATTTATCATCCGATCCGACCGATTCAAGAAGGGCATTTATTTCTTACACTTAACGGGTGGGGATAATACTAAAATTATCAGATTGCTGAAAAAGTAACTATTTATCAATTTTATGAGAAGGTCCAGAAATTTTCTGGACCTTCTTTGGCTGCGGAGGATAGCCCTTTAAATTCTGTATATTCCTCCAGGGTGATCAATTGGTATTTCTGCTTATCCAGTTTTTTTCACTTTATTCAGGCTTTTGTAAGCATATGACCTGCTTCTGCCTGTCAAAACCATGACCGGTTACAGAGTTGCTGATCACCCTGCTCCTGCACTTTTCGGTCAGCAGATGGTGGGGATACCTCTCAAGCATCCTGCTACTCACTGTATTTACCACCTATGGGGGACTGATCTGGGCAGGGGCTTTCCCAAGGATACCCTGCAACTGTGCACGGATATTGGTATCCATGGGATGGGAAACCCATTTCTTCCTGAACCTTGGATTTATAGGAATGACAGTCTGGAGTATGGGGATGGAGAAATCAGCTACGGTAAGTTATCGATATACCGAAGGCCCATACCGCGGACTAACCGATGACCCGGGGAAAAAGGAGGTCAAAAGCCCCCTAACAAGTAAATGGGGAGCAGCAACCTTAACTGCTAATGGCTGTAGCAGGTTTCAGCTGGATGACCAAGAACTGAAAAAGGGCGGTGGAAAAGTCCACCGCCCTACAGCCCAAATCCTGCAAGTGAAATGGGCTGCAAAAAATGCAACCGGAACAAAAAGATTGGCCTTGTTCTACTTTTGAAGGTTAAAACAACTCAGCCGATGAAAATAATCAGTGAATACAACATATACAACTAACTTTACAACAACTGCACCGTCTGTTTCCATGATCGGAAGTGGAGACTCCAAACAATACTCTGCGGTACAGGGAGCAGAACCGGCTCCCGTATTTTTAAAAGCAGCATCTTTACTCCCTTCTAATACATATCCATTTCTTTCTTTTTCAATGTAATCGCAGCCTCAAAGGATCAAGTCATTGGTCTGCGTTGCCCAATTTTACTATCCTCATTGTTTTTTTGAACTGTCAAGGAAATACTACCATATTCATCTTCTCCCCGCCTCACCCACACTCAAATTAAGATTAAGATAAATCTACTGATATTTGGAGAGACATTATCACTAGAAAAAAGCCCTAGATCGTATTGATTAAAGAAGTACCTATAAAGGTTTACAACAATTGCAGCCATTTCAACTGAGCGGTAGAAATGGCTACAATTGGCGCTGGGAAAAATAAATTTCCTTACCAAATCCTTAGCGTTGATAAAAGATGAATTGGATCTACTGCACCCTGTTCCCAAGGTGCATGAAGAGCTTATCATGCATAAATTCCGTTTGGACTGGAACTACCATTTCAGGAAGCATCAAGGCCATCAGTCATTTCCTCCTTCTGCTGTGATCAAAGTAATACCAGTCAGATCCGCTTTCCCTTGTTTCAAGAATTCGTAGGTCATCCGATCTGCCTTGCAGTCTATAAAACGGATACGTTTCAATTTTTTATTGTTCTTAAAAAACGTATTTATAAGTGTCGCATCCTGGAAGGTCACCCTGGTAAATGCACAGTTTTCAAAACAGCAGTCCTCAAACGTGCCATTGAAAACGATATCGGCAATATAGGTGGCGTTGAAAGAGGTACTGTTCCAAACGGCATCTACCATACTGCTTTTCTCGAAGCCCCCGGATTTAATAACTGATCCGGAAAAATCGGTACCGGAAAAATCGCATCCTTTGACATAGCTTTTTGAAAATTCTGTTTCTTTCAGGGAACTGCCCTTAAACAGATTGCCTAACAAATAAGAGTTCTGAATGTGGCTGTTGCTGATATCTGAACCTGAAAAGTCGCAGCCGTCAACATTATTGCCCTTCAGAAGAAGTCCGGACAAATCAGAACCGATGAACAAGCAGCGCTGCATGTTGGATGAACCGAATTTTTCATGTAGGTTTTTCAATCCGGAAAAGTCAGCGTCTACCCAGTTTCCCTGTGACATATCCCAGCTTAGTTTTCCCTTCTGCTTTTCATCCTGCAATTCAGCCGATTGTTTTACCAACGGCTCATTTGGTACCGCCCCAGTGACCGAGGATCGGAAGTTCTCAGAGAAATAGTTAAAATCAACTCCAAGAATTTCAGCAAGGCGGTTAAACGTAGTGATATCCGGCATGGATTCCCCACGCTCCCATTTACCTACCGCCTGTGGGCTGATGAATAATTGTTCGGCGAGCTGTGCCTGAGAAATAGTTGCCTTTTTTCGGGCTTCGGCAATTTTATTGCCAATCTTTTTAGTGTCTAACATAGGTGCGAGTTTTACTATTTATGATGCTTCAAAGGTATTTTCAAGCAGGCCCTGAATCAAAAAAAAACAGCTACTTACAGTTGTATCTGCACTACTTCTGGTTGTTTTCGACAACTATCAGGGGGAGGTGTAACATTCTTTAAGAGTTGACTGATTTTTACCACATAAGTTGGTAAAAAATCGATTGTTATTCGATTGATTGACCGTCTCCCTAGAATTTCGGAAAAGTGCAAAAAAACCTAATCGAAGTCGCGCATTGTTATAGAAACTTCCTTACGTAAGGATAGCTTGCAGACCAAAAAATTCTCCCTTAACATTTTCAGCTGGCTAAGTTCAGCCTAATCCAAAATGAAGCCCCCTTTCCCTCCTCGGACTCCACCCCGATACTTCCCCCCATTGCCTCGATAAATTCTTTGGAGATGGCCAGTCCCAATCCCGTTCCCGAATCATCAGAATTCTTCAGCCGTGAAAATTTTCGAAAAATTTTCTTTTGATTTTCAACAGCAATACCCTGGCCCTGATCAATCACACCTATCTCCAAAAACTTCCCTTTTTGCGCTGTCTTTAGTTGAATTGTAGAACCTTCAGGCGCATACCTTATGGCATTTGTTAAAAGATTGTTCAATACCCACACAAGCTTATGGGCATCCACGGTAACAGCGGGGAGATTTGCTTCAGACAGATGCGTTATTTCCAATCCCTTATCTTTCAAAAATAGGCTCACCCCCTCCACTGCTTTATCAATCAGATTATCAGGAGATTCAACTGTTAGATTAACATCAATTGTTCCGCTCTCAATCTTGGATATGTCCAGAACTTCATTGATCATTCTTCTAATGCGTTCACTATTATTTTCAATAGTCTCTACCAATTCTACCTGACTTGGAGCCAGCGAGCCTGTCTTTGTATTCCTAAGAAGATTAGTACTCATCAAAATTGCTGAAACGGGCGTTTTCAATTCATGTGAAAGCGTGGCTATGAAGTGGGTCTTCGCTTTATCTTTTTCTGTGAAATCGGTGATGTCTGTCAATACTATTACATGTCCCATGAGACCTTCCTTCTTATCCTCTTCCAGACGGCCTACTACATTAATGATATTTTTGGCGAACAGCCTTTCCTTATGATTATCTATTATAGTTACCGGAGGGTAAATCTTTTCTTCGAAAGGCATAAAATCAATCATCAACTCTTGGATAAGGCTCTCCATCAATTGATTATCTGCAGCCAATTTAGGGGCATATTCCCCCATTATCTGATCGCGGTCTAGACTCAACAGCTTCAAACAATGGTCATTTGCAAATATTACTTTTTTGCATTCATCCAGTCCCAGAATTGCTTCATCCATATGGTTAATGACCGCATTCAAGCGCTTCTGCTCATTGATAAGTTTAGCCAGATTAGAATCCTCAAACTTATCGAGTTTTGCTGCCATAAGATTAAAAAGACCTGCAAGTTTGCCATATTCATCCTTAGAGTGTAAGGGAATATTGACCTTGTAGTTTCCTTTCGAAATCTCCTTGATGGCCACAGCAAACGTCTTAAGAGGCCTTGAAATATAAATTGGCAGGGCGATTATAAAAACCAATGCAACCAAAATACTGGCCCCGGTAAAGATATTCATGTATAACACAGCATTCGAGGCGGTAGTACCTGCCAGCTCATTCTTGTGTAACATGGTCTCCTCATTTATTGAATAGATGCTCCCTGTCTGGATTTTTATCTGATAGATCATCGCCAGGATTTGATCATTAGTTGCAGCAGTTGAACTTGCTCCCGCCAGGTATAATCCCTCTAGCTTCTCCAGATTATCGGAGAGCTCTTTTGTAAGCTTTTTTTCACCTGATTCTGTGACATTTACATGCTGTAGCCGGATGGCCTGCTTGATCGGATCAAAGATCTGTTGGGCTTCAGCTTCGGAAAATGCCTTATCTAAAACTTTTAACTGCAGCTCGTCGAGTTGGTGTTCAATGTCTCTGAGGTACATCAAGGTTCTGTAATTATCCTGCATAATGGCCGCAGAATCCTTTGCCAGCCATCGCAGGTAGTAACTTCCAAAACTTCCAAGGAGAATAATCACCCCGAAAAGAAAGAGCAGTGAGAAAAACAGTTTGTACTTAACTTTCATTTTATGAGTTGGATTAAAAAACCAGGATCACGTCGATTTCCCGGTTTACCAGTTTTTTGAGCAATTTATCGAAATAATTTCTTCCGCTAAGCTGGCGGTAGAGACTGAAATGCGGTCTTCCTATGATCAGATTGCTGATCTTATATTTTTCTGCATGCTGGAAAATTAGCCCGGGGATATCATCTCCTTTTACTTTAATGACCTCTGCACCTAATTCAGCTGCCCATTTAAGATTTTGAAGCAGCTTCCGCTGCACCGCCAGGTCGATTCTGTCTGACTGCTCTTTGGGAATCTGTATATAAAGCACAAACCACCGTGCCTGGTAATGGGCAGCCAGACGCGAAGTTTTCCTGATGATTTTACGCCCCCCCTCAAAGTTGGTGCTTACGCAGGCCATAAACCGTTCGGAAGGCATCCGGGAAGCTTCCGGAAGCACATTCTGTATTTGATGTTCCACCTGCGTTGCAACCTGACGTAGGGCAAGTTCCCGAAGCTGTAGTATCTGCTCCGGCTGGAAAAAATTATCCAGTGCACGCCGGATACGGTCTCCGCTATAAATTTTTCCCTCTTTAAGTCTTTTGATTAAATCCGCTGCCGGCAGATCAATGTTCACCACCTCATCTGCGTAATGAAGGATTTTGTCCGGAATACATTCTTTGACCTGTATCCCGGAAATCTTATGTACCCTGTCCACCATATTTTCCAGATGTTGTACATTAAACGCGGTGATTACATTGATCCCGGCAGAGATAAGTTCTATCACATCCTGCCAGCGCTTTTCATTTTTACTCCCGGGAATATTGCTATGGGCAAGTTCATCCACCAATACCACATCCGGCCGAACAGTCAAAATCCTTTCCATATCCATTTCCTCTAGCTCTCTGCCTTTGTAGAAAACTTTTTTACGGGGAATCAAAGGAATACCATCCACTAGCGCAATCGTATCCTTTCGGTCATGCGACTCTATAAACCCGATCTGCACATCAACCCCGGCTTCTAACAGCTCATGTGCCTCCTGCAGCATGCGGTATGTCTTTCCCACACCTGCAATCATTCCGATATAAACTTTCAGCCGTCCTTTTTTACGTTGGCGGATTAGCTTTAAGAATTGATCCCCGATTGGTTTTTCCCTGTTTATATCCATAGACTTCAACAAATCATTGGTTTAAAATGCTACTGAAAGGGAGGTTCCCACGAGGGTATTCTTCCCTGAAGGAGCTCCATTATTATCGAAAATCCTATCGTCGCTTTTTAAACTTCTTGCCTCAATCCGCCACAGCACATTTTCAGCCAGCGCCAAATCCGCATTCACAGAATATCCGAAGGTTTTAAATCCATTAGGTGTTCCCGTGGAAATAATCACCTCCGAAGGATCGGCATAGTACTCCGCCCTTGCTGCCAGTGCCAATTTTTCGCTTACTTGATAACGGGCTATTACTACCGGAGAATACCAACAATCAAAGGATTTACTCTTTTTTGCCTGCTGCTGGACACCGATATCAAAACCCGCTATCAGTCCCAAGCTCCCAGTGAGTTCAAACTGGCCATAGAAGTTATGAAAATACCTCATTTCCCTCAAGCTGTCAGGCGTATCACTCCCGATAAAGGAACTACTGTTCAAGGTGATTTTACCGGTAGGCTTATAGGTTAGCTGGTGTCCAAAAGCAGGCGTATTATTTCCTTCAATGCGCTGAATCCGCTGCCAACCGTTCAAAATTAAACCACTGACAAACCAACGCCCATCTTCAGAAGTGTAAGACAGCTTGGCCCCGCTTTCAAAATAGGGAGAATTATCTGCGAGCATGGACCTTGTCATATTCCAACAAACTGCCCCAATGGCACTTTCAAACCCGATGTGCGAGGGGAAAATCCCTGCATCAACCCACAGTTCGTGGTTTTTGGAGATTTTCACCCCCATGCTGGCTTCGTAGATAGTTTTGAGTACTCCCGGCTCAGCCGCGAGATTGGCATTGGCATAAGTCCCTGTCATCAAGGCTAGATTTGCCCGTACCTGCCCAGTACGATAGGAAGCCTGTAGGTAACCAATATTTAGGTTCACCTCATTATGGCGGTTAAAGGAATACACAAAGTCTGGCCGGGTGTGGTTGCCGGGATTCCCAAAATCGTAGAGATAATAAGCCTCCAGGTAACCGCTAACAGAAAATGGAGATATTTCTTTGGTATCCTGGGCATAAACAATCCCACAAAAACCAAAGCTCATCAAAACTGTACAAAGTCCCTTGTTTGGCGTTGGAAGAAAAGAAAACAGAGACTGGAAATAAGTAACAAAAGGGTTCATACGCATGGTAATATAACTTACATCAAGTGGTTTTGGTGACAAAACCGGCCTTAAACCGGTTCTAGCGTCAGTTTGAAACAGTCAATTCATCAAGGGCCAGATTTATTTTGAGGACATTTACGTTATCCGAAGGACCAAACAGACCCAAGAGTGATTTTTCTGAATATGATTCAACTAATTCATGAACCCGCTTCGGATCAATGGACCGTGCTTTTGAAATCCTGTTTATCTGAATCAAAGCCCCCTGTTTGCTGATGTGGGGATCCAGGCCAGAACCAGACGCTGTAATCAGCTCAACAGGAATTTCAGCTATTTTCAATCCGGGATTACTGTTCACCAAAGATCCGATTCTTTCCCGGACCAAAACCATAAGTTCCGGGTTCGTCGGTCCAAGGTTTGATCCGCCGGTTGAAGACGCATCGTAATCCACAGCAGAAGGTCTTCCCCAGAAATATCCAGGACTTGTAAACGATTGGCCTATTTGCTCAAATCCCACTAATTGCCCATTTCTGATAATGGGATTTCCTGCTGAGCTTTTAGGCATTGCTTTTCCTATGCCTACCATGGCAAGAGGATATAAGATTCCGAATAGGACAAGGGTACAAACCCCAAGTCCCAGCACTCTTCTTAAAGATTTCATAGTATATATTTTAAAGCGCGAGATTGACTATCATGTCTATAATTTTGATTCCAATGAATGGTACAACAATGCCTCCCAAACCATACACCAACAGGTTTCTGGTCAGCAAAGAGGAGGCACCGACGGGGCGGTACTTCACCCCACGAAGGGCTAAAGGAATTAGCATCGGAATGATGACCGCATTGAAAATCACTGCTGAAAGAATAGCTGATTCAGGAGTGGAAAGATTCATAATATTCAGGGCACCAAGCCCTGGAATTGCTGCTGCAAATAAAGCGGGGACAATTGCAAAATACTTTGCCACATCATTGGCAATAGAGAAAGTAGTTACATTTCCGCGGGTAATGAGCAACTGTTTTCCTATCTCGATTACTTCCAATAGCTTAGTTGGATCACTGTCCAGGTCCACCATGTTGGATGCTTCCTTTGCTGCTTGTGTACCACTGTTCATAGCCACTCCCACATCTGCCTGGGCCAATGCCGGAGCATCGTTGGTTCCATCCCCCATCATTGCTACCAGTTTACCCTGACGCTGTTCTTCTTTGATATAGTTCATCTTATCCTCAGGTTTTGCCTCAGCGATAAAATCATCAACCCCTGCTTTCCCGGCAATGAATGCTGCAGTAAGCGGATTGTCTCCGGTTACCATTACTGTCTTCACGCCCATCTTTCTTAAACGTTCGAAACGTTCTTGAATCCCGGGTTTGATTATATCCTCCAGCTGGATCACCCCAAGTGCCTTTTTATCCACAGCCAAAGCAAGGGGAGTTCCACCCTTGTTCGAAATTTCCAGTACTTTCTCTTCCAACCTCTTCAAATCGTCCTTGTTTTCAGACCATTTACAGATTGCATCCCATGCTCCTTTCCGTATTTTTCTGCCATCGGGCAAATCCACACCGCTCATTCTGGTTTCCGCACTGAATTTGATAAAGGAAGCATCTCCTATAGCATTCTTTTGTACGGTTATATTTTGCGTCCTTGCCAGTTCAATGATGGACTTTCCCTCCGGGGTGCTATCTGAAAGAGAACTGATGACACATAATTCAGTAAACTCCTCTTTACTGATCTGCTCAAGATGGGAGAAGCTTGTAGCTTTACGGTTACCGATGGTAATAGTACCGGTCTTGTCCAACAGGAGTGTATCAATATCCCCGGCAGTTTCCACAGCCTTACCGGATTTCGCTATGATGTTTGCCCGAAGGGCACGGTCCATCCCCGCGATCCCTATGGCTGACAGCAGGCCTCCAATGGTGGTGGGTATTAAGCATACAAAAAGAGATACCAGTGCAGCGATTGTGATGGGGGCATTTGCAAAATCGGCAAAGGGCTTCAATGTAACTGTTACGATCAAAAAGATCATCGTAAAACTCGCCAACAGTATCGTCAGAGCTATTTCGTTAGGTGTCTTCTGTCGGTTGGCCCCCTCCACAAGCGAGATCATTTTATCCAGGAAGCTTTCTCCAGGTTCAGTCACAACCTGAACTTTCACCTTATCTGAGAGCACTTTTGTACCCCCGATCACACTGTTGTGGTCTGTATCGGCCTCCCGGATCACAGGAGCCGACTCTCCTGTAATCGCAGACTCATCTATAGAGGCTAGCCCCTCGATGATCTCACCATCTGCAGGGATCACATCGCCTGCCTCAGCAAGGAAAACATCTCCTTTTTTTAGATCAGCAGAGCTTGTTTCCCTTATTGATCCATCCCCATTTAGAAGTTTGGCCAGGGTATCCTTTCTGGTTTTCCGCAGTGTATCGGCCTGTGCTTTTCCTCTTGCCTCAGCAATGGCTTCGGCAAAATTCCCGAACAATACGGTCAGGAAGAGTAAACCGGTGATCACGGCATTGTATGCAAAATCACCAAGGCTCTCATGGGAGGAAAAGCCGGATAGTGCTGTCACCACCATCATCACTACTGTGCCCAGCTCCACGGTAAACATTACCGGGTTTTTGATCATTAACGCCGGAGAGAGTTTTGCAAATGCCTGTCCCACGGCTTCACTGATAGTCTCTGCACTAAACAGAGATTTATTTTTATCTGACATAATCCAAGAATTAAAAGGTGTAATATTCCGCCAACGGCCCTAAAACCATGGCGGGAAAGAATGCCAATGCTGCTACAATCACGATGACCGAAATCAGCACTGCGCCAAATGCCGGGCTCTCCAGCTGAAGTGATCCTGCTGTCACAGGCACAGGATTCTTGGCTGACAAGGATCCTACAATGGCCAATGGCCCTATAATCGGGATATACCTGGCCAGCAACATGATAATGCCCGTCAGGACATTCCAAAAAGGGGTATTATCGCCCAGCCCTTCAAATCCTGAACCGTTGTTTGCCGATGCTGAGGTATTTTCATAGAGCATTTCTGAAAACCCATGGAATGAAGGATTATTCAACCACCCCAGAGAAGGGTCCTGCACTAAACCGTAACTGGCCATCGCGGTACCTACCAGAATCAAGAAAGGGTGAAGGATGACAACAAGCGCGGCGATTTTGACTTCTTTCGCTTCTATTTTTTTACCAAACAGACCCGGGGTTCTGCCGATCATCTGTCCAGCGATGAATACCGCCACGATCACAAAGAGAAAGAAATTGATAAAACCAACCCCTACTCCCCCATAGACAGCATTGATAAACATATCAAGCATAAATATTCCCCCTGAAAGAGGCGTATGACTGTCATGCATACTGTTGACAGAACCGTTGGAAGTCGCTGTGGTAGATACTCCCCAAAGAGAAGATGCAGCCGCACCAAAGCGGACTTCTTTGCCTTCCATATTCGATTGTCCGTTTGCGATACCCATTTCTGTAAAGGCAGGGTTACCTTTCAGTTCTTCGCTGATCGAAATAGTGGCAAAGCCCACAAATAACAGGCTCATTATACCGAAGAACATCATGGCTAGTTTTTTTCTGTCCATGAAAAATCCAAAGGCAAAAACCAATGCCATAGGAATTAGAATAATAGCCACATTCTCAGCGATATTGGTCAGGTAATTCGGATTTTCAAATGGGTGCGTGGAATTGGGTCCAAAATACCCCCCTCCATTTGTCCCCAATTGTTTGATCGCCACCATGGGTGCAGTAGGCCCGCCGGCAACCTGCACCGTTTGTCCTTCCAGGGTGGTGACCTGAGAGAGTCCCTCAAAATTTGAGGTTGTACCGTTGATCATCAGGATCACTGCCAACACCACTGCTAAAGGCAGCAATACACGGGTGCAGCTTTTTACCATAAGGTTGTAGAAATTACCCAGGTTAGTACCCCTGCGGTTTTTCAGACCCTGGAATAGCAGTGCACAGGCAGCAATTCCTGTACCCGCGCTGACAAACTGTAACCAGCAGAATACCAAGAGCTGCGTAAAATAGGAAGCCCCGGTTTCCCCACTGTAATGCTGCAAGTTGGTGTTGGTGGTAAAACTTACAGCGGTATTGAAAGCAAGTGTAGGCTCCCAGTTCCCGATATTCACCGGATTCCAAAAGGGATGGGCTCCCTGAAATACCAAAGCAAGGAATGCAAAGAGGAAAAAAAACACATTGATACCAAGAAGCGCTTTGAGGTTTTGTTTCCAGTCCATAGGCTGGTCTGGATCTATTCCGGATAACTTAAAGATCAAACGCTCCAATGGTGAAAGAAAGTCTGTCCAGGTTTTTTGCCCACCGAAGACCTTCACCATGTACTTGCCAAGCGGCCAGGCCAACCCTACCGAAAGCAGGAAAATCAGGATAACTCCAAGGATTTCAGTATTCATGATCAGAATTTTTCAGGTTTAACAATAGCATAAAACAGGTAGCCAAATGAGGCCGCCGATACGATTAAGAGAATGATCATTTTTCCAGTTGGTTAGGTCTATACAGGATCAGGTAGGTTCTCAGCAGGCAGAATGGGAGCATTGCCCTCACCATCTGATGTGTCCTATCATCGATGTCGAGATGTAGTCTGGGAATGAATATGTGCTCAAATGCCACCTTTACCATTTCATTTCCTTTGCGGTAAAGGTTTTCTGCGAGCTGGAAGCATTTTTTCACCCGCGCCAAATCACCGATAAGAATCATCTTTTCAGTATAGGCCGAGAAATTGACCAGCGTTTGAAACAGATGCACGGTGCTTATTTCCTGGGCCTCCAACCCGGGCTCCTGCTTCAGATCAGGAATCTCCTGCTCGATCAGTTGGGTAATAGCATGAAAGGTTTCCATAGTCAGTTCTTTAAAAGTCTGTGAAAGAAGACAAGTGATCCGTAGAAAATACCAAATACTGCTATGCCTAACAGCAGCATGGAAAGTGTCATCATTAAATTCATTTTTAACTTAGGTTTAGGCCAATCAGCAGCGCAATCAGTAAACCTGGCAAAGCCATTTGTAGGAAAGGTCCTTTGAGGTAAACGATATCCTCCAGCCAGTCTTCGGAGGATTCATATCGCTTGGACTTGCTATTCTTTCTTATTGAGCTGCATGACCGACGTTAGTTTTCTGCCAGCGTGCCAAAAGAAGTGCCCTATGGGAACCTATAGCGATAAATAATTTTCAGTCCACTGGATTTCAGCGAATTACAGGCAAATACGCTTAAGAAACATAGATTTAGCCAACCCTAAAACCCTTTCAAAATGACATGATTTATCAATATGACGCAATTGAACCATAGAGCTTGGGGGAGGAAAAAATAAGATTGTATGTTTGGCTATACGTGCTACCCTT
This sequence comes from Algoriphagus resistens, assembly GCF_001442615.1. Taxonomy (GTDB): domain Bacteria; phylum Bacteroidota; class Bacteroidia; order Cytophagales; family Cyclobacteriaceae; genus Algoriphagus; species Algoriphagus resistens. Next base: position 78,519 of record NZ_LMXN01000006.1, read on the forward strand.
TACACTTTTGGGTTAATAGGTGTTCACATTAAGCGGGAAAACAGATGGTTCCCATGCCTGATGCCGGGTGGAAAGAGGAAAAGATAGTATTGACAGTCTGTAAGGAATTGGGGTATTAGCTAGTTAGCTGCGCTATAGTCACAACCTTTCACCAGCACAAAAGATCGATACGGCAGACTTATTCTATAAGCTGGTACTCCTCCATCTTCCGATACAGTGTGGAGACTCCTATACCCAAAAGATTGGCAGCTTTGGTTTTGTTGCCACCTGTGTAGTCCAGCACCTTTTTAAGGTGTTGTTTTTCCACTTCTTTCAGATCAAAGACGCCGGCACTACCCCCGATTTTGGCTTTCTCAAAATCGAAAGGTAACAGCTCTTTTGTAAGCATATCACCTTCGCACAATATCACCGATCTTTCAACAATATTTCGCAATTCGCGGATATTCCCTCTCCAGGAATGCTTCTTGAGCGCTTCGCTGTAATCTTTTGAAATTCGATTAATCCTTTTCCCTGTTTTGAGGCCGAATTGGGCTGCAAAATGTTCTGTCATCAGTGGGATATCCTCTTTTCTGTCATTCAATGCAGGTAATTTAATCTGAAATACGGATAGTCGATAAAACAAATCTTCCCTGAATTTGCCACTGATACTTTCCTCTTCCAGATCACGGTTGGTAGCGGCAATAATGCGGACATCTACCTGTGTTTCTCTGGTATCCCCCAATTTCAAAAATGTTCCCGACTCCAGTACACGCAAAAGTTTAGCCTGCAGGTCCAGATCAAGCTCACCTATCTCGTCAAGGAATATAGTCCCTTGATTGGCTTCCTCAAAAAGTCCTTTTTTGTCCTTGGAAGCACCTGTAAACGCTCCTGCTTTATAGCCAAAAAGTTCACTCTCCAGTAGATCCTTACCAAAAGCACTACAGTTTACCGCTACGAATCCCCTGTTATTACGGGAACTGGAAGAGTGTATTGCATGCGCAAAAACCTCCTTACCGGTCCCTGTAGGTCCGGTAAGGAGAACCGTTGCATCCGATGGTGCAACTTTTTGGGCCAAAGTGATTGCCTGTTTTATAAAGGGGGAGTTGCCGATAATCTGTTCAAAACCAAATTTTTGGAGCATCCTGTTTTCCAGTTCCTTGATCCTAAACTGTAATCTGGCCTTTTCATCTGCCCGGCTCACCAAGGGAATGATTTTATCATTATCATCTCCTTTGACCAGGTAATCAAAGGCACCGTTTTTCATCGCCTGAATCCCGTCAGCTATAGTTCCATATGCAGTGAGGCATATAATTTCTGTCTCAGGGAAACCAGCCTTAATTTCCCCTGCTAGCATAACGCCCTTTGCATCGGGGAGTTTGACATCGCAAAGCACTACATTGACCTTTACTTCTCCCAGGATGCGCATTCCCGCTTTGGCGTTCTCAGCAGTGCGGACCACATAGCCTTCATATTCCAACGTCTTGGCCAGTAGGTTACGGATATCCTTTTCATCATCAATTATCAAAATTACTCCTTCCATAATACTGTTCTCTCCCTTGCTTAACTAGAATAAGCGAAGTAAGATAAATCAGGGTAATTTTGTCACAATAAGATCAAAAACTTACTTGTTGTAATTTAATCATCCCCCCATTATCGTACTTTCATGGGCCTTCCATTTGGCTTTTAAAATCCATCTTTGCCAATCGCCAAATTTTTAGGCTTTGCTGAAAAACACAGTATTTAATATCATGTATTAGAAGAGATAAAATAACATATAATACTAGCAATCAACAATTTAAATATTCACAAATAGTATCTTTTCAAAAAGAATAAATAGTCTTCTAGCGGCCCTTCCTACGTATCAGTCTTTGGTTTAGATAGTAACTGCTAAAAAATAGCTGTTAATTTTTCGGTTGCGGGCCGGAGCCCTATAGCACAACTTTGTATCGTAAATAAAATGAAATGCAATGACAGGACTTACACAAGAGATCATGTACGCAGCGATTTTAGAGAAAGACACTTCTTTTGAGGGAGTATTTTTTACTGCTGTAAAAACGACCGGAATTTTCTGCAGGCCATCCTGCACCGCACGCAAACCAAAACTTGAAAATGTGGAATTTCTATATACTTCAAAAGATTGTCTTTTAAAGGGTTACAGGCCATGCAAGGTATGTCGTCCCCTGGAAAACCTGCATGAGACCCCGCTCCCGATCAAACAGTTGTTGGAGGAATTGCATGCGGACCCTACCCGCAGGTTTAAAGACTGGGACCTGAAGCAAAAGGGCATAGAGCCACACTCCCTGCGCAGGTGGTTTTTAAAGAACCACGGTATTACTTTTCAGGCTTACCAGCGGATGTTTAGAATCAATTCGGCTTTCAAAAAAATACAGGTCGGAAATACAGTTACCCACACCGCCTTGGATACAGGCTACGAATCATTAAGTGGCTTTGGACATTCCTTCAAAAACATATTTGGTGTATCTCCAAAAAACAGCAAAGCACAACGGATTATAGACCTTAAGAGGATTGAAACTCCACTGGGGACGATGTATGCCTGCGCAGTTGCAGAAGGTGTTTGCCTGTTGGAATTTACAGATAGAAAAATGCTTGAAACTGAATTAAAGTCATTGTGTAAACTATTGAATGCAGTTATTGTACAGGGGGAAAATGAACATTTTAAAGTGCTGGAACACGAGCTTTCTGAATACTTTGCAGGCAAACGCAAGTCTTTTAACACCCCGTTATTCACACCAGGATCCGAATTTCGGAACAGAGTCTGGCAGGCATTACAACAAATCCCTTTCGGAACAACCAGATCATACCTGGAACAGGCAAAAGCCATTGGCAAGCCGGAAGCTGTACGGGCCGTTGCCAATGCAAATGGGATGAACAGGATTTCTATCCTTATTCCCTGCCACAGAGTGGTGGGCACAGATGGCAGTTTAACCGGCTATGGAGGAGGAATATGGAGGAAACAATGGTTGCTAAACATGGAAAAAGGCGCTGCTGATAGTACCTCAGAAATGTGATAAGGCATCTATACCCTTCCCAAAAATGTCATTCGTTTTACCTATTGTTAAGCTTCCTCAGATTTAGCATGTGGCCCTGACTTGATTCACACACGAAGATGACAAGTGGCTGTACGCTCACTGATCCCCAGGTTTGCTATTGCGCACTACACTTCAATTTGTAGAATGTGAGGCACTTGCCTCGAAAATCATAGCTCAACGATCAGAATTGATGGAAACCTGCAGTAACAAACGTTAATACTTCCGGAAGTGCACTACGCCAATAGGACCAAGAGTGAACACCATCGCGGATCCGAAATTCGTGCTCTATTTCTTTCTTTCGCATCGCAATATGTAAAAGGCTGTTGCCTTCGTAAAGAAAATCACCGTCCCCACAGTCAATGTACCAGCGGACACTGTTTTTCTGATCTTCTGGAATGTTCTTCACTAACTCCAATGCACTGTGATGCTGATAATATGCTTCTAAATCCTTTTCGGATACTCCTGCATACTGTTTTTCCCATCGTTCCAATGCCTCATCCAATGAAATCGGACCAACGTAAGCGCTCAATGGGCAGGCTGCAGAAAATAAATCCGGACGCTGAAGGGCATACATCAGCGTTCCTCCCCCTCCCATTGAAAGACCCGCAATGGCTCTATACCTTTTTTCTGTCCTGATTCTGTAGGTTTTTTCGATGTAAGGCATAAACTCGTCAAAGAAGAAATCCTCATAATTCCAGTCATTTTTAGGACTGTTAAAGTATCCTCTTTGACCGGTATTCGCATCGGGCATCACGATAATCATCGCCGTGGATAGTCCCTCCTGGATTGCCTTATCTGCAATATGCTTTACTTCACCGAATTGCACCCAGCCGGTCTGATCATCCCCGGCACCATGCAGCAAGTATAGGACCGGATAGGAACGACCGGATGATTCATAGTCCTCTGGTAGATAAATTGAATATTTCCGGTCCATATCTAAAATAGTGCTCTTCACAGCTAGGTTATCTATCACCTTTCCCCCACTCTGTGCGAATAAAGCATGGGAGGAAATCACTAAAAAGGTAAAAATCAAAAAGATTGCTTGTTTCATATTTGCTTGATTTTAATTCTATATCGCTTAAAAGGAGGTACTAACCCCAGGGGTTAGGAGATAATAAATATGAAGTTTTTATTGGTAATAAAACAGTGTGGAGTGTGGATAATTCTGTAGACCGACTTAAAAGCACCACACTTCCATCATATTTGCCTACATTTTCCAAAAGAATACACCCTGTCGATTAGGTGTTTTTTCTTTAACTTGGTTAAAATCAAAATATGGGCGGTATAGTAAAAACTAAATAGTAAGTGGTAAAGTTTGAACTAAATTGATGCCAGCGATTACAAGTCTAAAACGCAAATGGAACTATAAAGCTGTGCTGGATTATTCGATAAAGGAAACCAAATAAAAGGAAATCTCCTGCAAAATTATAAAGGACGACATTCCCGATAGGCAGATTGCCAAATTCACTAAGTTGTCCATAGTGGAGATCGAGAAAATTTGATGAAATTCTTACAAACAGTTACCCAACGTAACCATGATGTTTGAACAGGATTTTATCGAGTTTGTGGAGTTTCTTAACAAGCACCAAGTCAAATATATGGTGGTCGGGGCGTATGCCCTTTCGTTTCACGGAAGACCAAGGCATACAGGCGACCTCGATATATGGATAAAGCCCGATGCCGAAAACGCCCGTAAGATGGTCAAGGCGATAACGGACTTCGGATTTGACCAGCTTGGCTTACCAGGATTATTTCCTATGAGAAAACTGTGTTACACAATTGGGCTATCCTTTGTTGCTCATAAAGACCCTTAACGTCATATCAGGAGTTGACTTCGATAAGGCATACAAAGCCCGTATGGAAACCGAAATTGACGGCCGGCAAATATCATTCCTCAGTGCCAATGATTTCATAAAGAACCAACAGGCATCCGGACGTGCACAAGACCTTGGCGATAGCGAATCCTTATGGACATAGCCAAATTGAAATTTCAAGAATCATAACATCGAAATCCATTTCAGACCATAGATCTGCACCAGTTACTCCACCCTGTTATCTACGAATAATGTTCAAAGTTGACAATATTGATGAATTAGTACCAGAATTATCAAGCAAGGTACAGACTTGTTGGTGAAGTGGTTAGTATGAAGACATATAACGTCTTTGCTACCTTCTTGGAACAGAATGACTGCTAATTGGACTTGCTGAACAACTAAACGAAAAGTGAACAAACAACGAACCTCCAGTAGTGCCTTCACCTCCTTAACTTAGCAAGAGCCTACTCGGACAAACCTCGGAAACGGCTAAGTGGTTTGTATTTGCTAACTTTAGTGCCAAAACACCGTTACTTCTCACACACAAAAAAACGTTAGGGTAAAGGTAAGACGGAGTAGTAACGAGCTAGAGTTCGGCACATTGATTTTACCAAAGATTGAGTAGAAAGTGGTATTTTTGGATTATGAGTACGTTACAAGAAATAAAAAATGCATTGAGTGTTCATAAAAACAGATTATTTAATGACTATCCATTAAAATCAATGGCGATTTTTGGCTCTTATTCCCGGAGAGAACAAAATGATTCTAGTGATTTAGATATTCTCGTAGATTTTTCTGATAGGATTGGTGTCAGGTTTATTGATTTAGCGGAAGAGTTGGAGAATATTGTTGGATTCAAGGTAGATTTAGTTTCGAGAAAAGGAATTAAAGAAAAATATTTAAAATACATTGATTCTGATTTAATATATGTCTAAGCGCGATACAACATTGTAGTTAGATGATATGTTGCAATCTGCGCATAGGATCAAGAAATATAAGAGCACTTGATTATAATCAGTTTGTATCGAATGATAAAACAATTGATGCAGTTGTTCGAAACTTTGAGATAATTGGAGAAGCAGCACATCGTATCGATTCTCATTTCAGAGATAGTAACCCAGAGATTGAATGGAAACGAATACGAGGATTTCGTAATCGGATAGTTCATGATTATTTTGGGATTGATCATGATATAGTTTGGAGTAATGTGGAATCATATTTAGATGAACTAATTGATTGGCTTGATACGATAATCGACAAGAATAAAGCCACATAGCCCCTTCTTTAGGCAACAAGCGGTAAGGCAGAGTTAGCAAGACTTTTAAAAGCAATGTTGGAGAAGTAACACCATTCCTCCTTGAGGAAAGGCATAACAGCTTTGATCCGATCATGGAGATGCACCAGCGTATTCTATTAGAATACCTGAGTACCAGCTCAGAAATCATTGTACCAATCCCTTTGGAACAAATTTTCTTATTAGTGTAAAAATCTTTCATAAAACGTTCCAAATATCCACCTTGGTGAGTAAGCACCCTGAGTGGATAATGCTTGATGCTATTAAGACTACGATTATTAGAAATAACCGGTTTCATTGTGAACATGGCTGGGATATAGATCTGGATGACGGGTCAAGTAACTACGAAATCTATAACAATCTTTGTTTAAACGGAGGAATAAAACTTAGGGAGGGATTTTATCGAAAAGTCTACAACAATATTGTGCTTAACAATGGATTCCACCCCCATGTGTGGTTTAAGAATAGCCATGATGTATTTACCAGAAATATCATTATGGCCCACCATATGCAGATTGGAGTAAATCATTGGGGAGATAAAGTAGACGGCAATTTTTTTACCTCAGAAAGGGATTTGCTAGTAAGTAAAGAGTACGGCGTTGAACAGAACGGGGAATTTGGGGATCCTGGATTCATAAATCCTGAAAAAGGAAATTTCGGGGTAGCTGAAAATTCACCTACAAAATCAGCAATAGGTTTTGAAGATTTCGACATGGACAAATTCGGGGTCACTTCAGCCAGATTGAAAGGTATGATTGAAAAACCTTCCGTTCCGGCACTACTGATAGAGAGAAAAGAGGAGACGGCTAAGATTTATGAATGGCATGGGTTCAAAGTGAAAAACATAGAAACACCGGGAGAACAATCAGCCGCCGGGCTAAATGAGATCACAGGTGTTTTGATTTCGGAAGTGCCTGAATTATCTCCTGTTCCACTGCAGAAAGGGGATGTGATTTTAAGCTGTTGGGATAAGCAGATAAAGGATGTATTGGATCTACAAAAAACAGAAAAAGGCAATGCTTGGAAAGGGCGCCTGGATCTGAAAGTTTGGAGGAATCAGAAACTGATCGGTATCACCGTTGATACGAATTGGTAGCGCAACCTCAACAGAAGATCTACCATCGGAGGAATTTATAAAGACATCTGATTTCAGTACCAACCCTGCATTAAAATTCACTTCAGCTGCTTTTTCAGATACCCATACTGTCTTAAGAAATTCTCAGAATCCTGAATCATCTCAACGTAAAAGGGGGAATATCCCTTTCGGTAATAAAAAATAGGGTGCCCTGCACCTGGGTAAAGCTTTAATTCACATTGTACGCCTTTGCTTACAAGCAATGATCTATACTTTTCCGCAGTGGCCACAGGCAATAAAGGATCTTCAGTACCCACCAAAATTAGAGTCGGGGGTGTATTTACGGTCACATTATGTAAGGGAGAAATAGCCTTATAACCGGCTTTCATCTTATCAGATCCATAGCCATTGGGACCATTGTCAATCACCGGGTAGAAAAGTAAATTCAGGTTTGCCCTGGCACTGATTGACAGCTCATCATCAGGATCATCGAAACCTGAAAGGGTTCCTGTGGCCGCCGCCAGATGTCCACCTGCAGAGGCTCCGGCTACCGCTATTCTGTCGGGGTCTATGTTATATTTTTCAGCATTCTTCCTTATCCACCTGATAGCTGATTTGGCATCACCCACACTTTCAAACGCTGAGGTACCGTTATCGAATTCCGTACTGTAATCTGCAGAGATTGCCACCATTCCCTTTGATGCAAAATAGCTTGCTTCCCTATAAAACTGAAGCGGACTTCCTACTTTCCATCCACCGCCAAAGAAGAACAGTATGCAGCTGCGTTTCGCTTCGCCATCTTGCCCATCAGGTTTAAAAATGTGGAGTTTTAACTCCTCGGTGGGCGTGTTTTTATAGGTGACCAACTCAGGGTTGAATCTCAGCGATGGCTTATCCATTACCTTGGTCAGCTTATCAAACCAAACGGTTGCCATCTTCAGGGCGCCACCCTCATTTGGGTGCACTTTATCATCAATGGTATCCTCCTTCCACTCAAACGCGTTAGCCTGATCCACCAGATAAACTCCCCCGAACGTTTGCCGGGTTTCAGCCACAAACTGTTCAATTTCTTCGTTTAGCACAGGGATATAAGAATACTTTGGAAGCTTTCCGCTTTCAATCACTTTGGCAATTAAAATAATGGCCTCTGGGTTGATACTTTTGATTTTTGCAACGATTGCTTGATGTGCCGCAATTATCCCTGTCACAGGATTCTCCTGTGAAAAATGATTATGCCCAGTATGAAGCAAAACAATGTCTGCAGGAAATTGTCTATAAATACGATCAGTTTGAGATGCTAAAAACTCCGCATTTCTTCCGCTGTATCCGGCATGGGCAATTCCCCCAATAGTTGTCTGAGATTGATTTGGGCCAATAAACTCCACCTGATATCCTGCCAAATACAATTTCTCCCATAGCGGATATAAGTAGGAACTGAAATTATTTCCGCCTTCAGTAATGGAATCACCCAAGCCCAAAAGGGTATAATTTCTTTCCTGTACCTCTGAGACTTGTTGTGCCATACCCAAATGAAAAACCAAAGAACAAATCACCACAAAAGGAAAAATCATACCTCTCCTTTTTATACGCTGCGGCAGCCACCCTTCCGTCAGATGATAAAATTGATCCAGGGGACTATTTTTCATTTCTCCTGCTGTTTAACTTATAATTCTACTTTCAAAACATCCGTTTTTGCCATAAACCCATAGCCATAGCGCACAGTAAATTCCCCGCCCTGCCGAATCTCCATCTTCTCATTCTGTGAGCTAATCCAGCCGTTTTCTATTTTCACCTTACCTAAGTAAATCTCAGAATGTGGAGCTTGCTCAATAAGGGTAACAATAATATCCTGACCGGCTTGGTTGCTTAAAACCACTTGTACCGGCTCATTCCTATCAGCATCAAAATTTAATGGGGCTTTAAGCCTGATTATCAACTCGCCCTCTTCACTATCCAGTGTGATGCGGCTATAATGGTTGGCCAAATAAGCCATGCTGGTATTGAAAGCTGTATTAAATTGCACCCATCCTTCTGTCCAGCCCAGGTTCCCTACCTGCGGATGATTGGGATAATGGAAAGATTTTGGTGATCCATCAAAGACAAATTTCACCTTATCCAATAAGCCAATCCCGCCGGTATGATAGCTGTACCACCCCAGGTCAACCCCCTCTATTTCGCTTGGACCTCTGAAGGAAAAATGTCTGCCTGTCGGGTTTCTCCCAAAGGAATTGTCAAGATGGGACCATACCAAAATCTCCAGGGAATCCTTCAGCTTTTCATCATCCAAAACCTCCATAGCCGCTAAAGCAGCAGCTGGAAACCCCAGCACATTCCCTGTTTCATTCCAACTTGGGGGAGTCCATTCCTCTTGGCTGTACTTTCTGAAATCCCAGTAATTATCAGCCCGTGAAAGTGCCACATTTGCCCACGCCTCCACTTTTTCTTTTAATCCTTCAGGAGCTTTATCGGGATATTTTGCGTAAAAATAAGCAAATGCCCTCAGGGTAATATGCTCGGACATTCTCTGCCCTTTGGTAGTCATAGGATCATTCCAATCCAGATTCCTGATCATCCAGTCCAACTGTAGGAAAGCGGCATCAAAGTATTTCCGGGCATCGCTTTCACCGTTTTGCATAGCCACCTCATACATCATCAGATTGGGAATTACCGAATGTCCCGGCGGCAGCTCTCCTTTTGTAGTACCCAGCTTGGTTTTCAACTCCAACAGATTATGGCTTGGACTCAGGTCATATTTGGTGGTGGAATATTCTGAAACCGTTTCTTTCTCCCAATTGTCCTTAAGGTATTCATACACCACATCAAAATTTTGCTTTGGCAGCCACCGCTTCAAATAGGGCCATGCGTAAAGAAAATAAGCGAGCTCAGCCTTCTGCATTTCATGGTCCAACTTCTGTGAGATCTTCACATCTGCATCCCAATGGATCAGTTGCACCAGATCAGGTGTGTTTTCCGCGTACGGCTCAAGTACCCCCCATTTCCCCTTGTAGGCTTGGGGAAAGGAATCATTGGGCATGTAGTGGATTGTCTGCTCCATTCGTTCGAAAGCGGCAGGATTGGCCAGAAACAGAGACACCAGGCTCTGCTGCGCCCAGTTAAAAAAATCACCGTCTCTCCACGCCCATGAAAGTGGTCTAATAGCATCGGTGGTCCCTAAATAATGCCTGGCTCCGATCATAAAATCCACCATGTTCCTATAAGTAACCCGTTCGAGCCAGTTCACTCCGATCCGAAAGGGAAAGGACTCGTGCCCCTGGATCCTTACCAGATACTCCCGATTGGAATGCGGATTGAATGCAGAGAAATCACCTACATGATTTTGCAGGAACGACTCAAAGACCGTTTCGCCGGAGGTAAGGTCAACCAGCTCAAAATGTGCTTCGGGAGCTAAAGTCGGAGCGGAAAACCGCTTAGGTCTATTCAGGTTGTAACCGCTTTGATTCACCAAAATTTTCCTCACATCCAGCGCAGTGCTATCGATGTACTCTTGTCCATAGATTCCTAATTCAGAAATACCCACTGCCTGATTCGCCTCAGCAAAAAAACGGATACGATCCGAAAGTACAGGCTTTTCCAGAGCCAAGGAAACCCTGTTTTGCTGATTTTCTTTGACCTCCTTCACATTTTGCCAATTCCCATTGTGCATAATCTGAAGTTTAAATTCCTTCAAAACAGGTAAGTCTTCAGCAAGATCCACTTCAATTTTTACAATTTCAGTCGCCCCCGGCAAACGCACCATCAACCAGCTGGCTTCCTGGCCAAGCTTACTCTTCCAAGTACTGGAGGCTGACAATTTCCCGTCAATAGCCCGCGCTGGATTAAATTCTTTCTGGGATGAACTGGCACTTGCGGAACCAGTCAGTGACAGGTTATTCTGCTGGGCACTGGCACTGAATCCTGCTGATGTCACCAGGACAAAAACCAGAAAAGAAAAGTAGGAAAATTTCATATGATTATAATTTGCTTTTTAAAGGCCATATGGAATCTCGCATGCGTTATGATCATCCCTCTGTATGTTGCTTGCAATATGCTCGATTTCATTTTATCTTATCATTTTGCATGTATTTGGTAGGATTTGCCAGGCATTATCTCAAAGAAATATCCACGCATTTCGGCATCCCACACCATTTTCTTTTTATCAGAACTATCTTCGCTAACACGGTAGGAATCCCCTTTAAACACAGGAGGTTTCACAACAGATTTTGATTCCCCATCCGGAAAAATAAATTCATAATCTTTCCCGCTAAAATTCAGGGGGAAATAATAGAGTAAAAGCCGTGAATCCTTTCTAAGTACCAGGAAGTCATTGCCCCCGATAAAAAGCGGGATTTTTTCATCCGGAAATTTATAATCAGGATAGGTCTTTCCTCCATCCAGCACCTCCCCGGACTCCCAGTCCATCCATTTTCCTTCGGGCAAATACAGATTTCGCGACTGCACGGAGGCATAATCATTCCCAAATACAGGAGCAGCCAGGAGGGACTCTCCTATCATCCAACTATATTGGCGTCTGGTGGAATCAGCGAGTATATACGTGTTTTTATCCTTGGGAAAAGTAAGTGGAAGCGGAGACATAGCATGGGGAAATCCGGTCTCAAATCCCCTCACCACTTCACTGTAGATATATGGAACAAGCTGGTGATGCATCGCCACAGCCTTTTCCACCACCTTCTCATAAGCTGGATTCTGCATATGCCAGGGACCATATCCCAAGGACATGACCGGCATTACAGCTGCCAGCATTGCATTCCGAACGAAGTACCGCTTTTGATCCTCAGTCAACGGATTGGTCAAATACTTTCCGGCCACAATATCAGGATACACATTTCCTGCGCCGCTGTAGGCATAGCTCAGTGCATTGATCGGCGTGCGATCCTGGTCAAAGCCATACTTGGTATCCTCCATTCTCAGAATATCCCCGGGAACACTGTAGGCGGAATTCCTTACCATCACCAATTTTCCCCGGTCCATAAATGCCTCATTGACCGGGTTTAGCTTCGCGTCATTATTGAGCAATACGCCATCCTGAAGCATCAAATCTTCTTTGATGCCATCAACTTTCCATTTTTCAAAACCGGAAACAAACCAATTGACAGCATCAGGCTTTTGGGTATTGAGCAAATAGGTTTTTCCTGAGGGAAAGTTCACATCAAAAACTTCGGGAGCTCCCATCGCATCCTCTACAAAATATCCTCTTTCAAGTCCTTCCTTGACAAAGTCACCGTCATTGGCAGCATCGTAATTCCCCCCGTCCCCAGGCAAGGCTTTGAAATTGATCCTGCTCCCCAAGAGTAATTTAATAGCTCTTTGTCTGAAAAAATCTTTCATTCCCTGCACATCAGGATACCTGGGATTCGGAAGTCCGTCATCTCTTCCCCGTCCGGGAACACTGTCCCAAATCCCAAAGGAAGCAGTAGTGCCCTCTGTAGGTTTTCTACGCTCTCCCTTCCAGAAACCACTTCCTACCACTGCCCATTTTAGCGGATACCCTTTTTCCAGATAGGTATCAATATCCTGCTGAACAGATGATTGGTAGGTGTTCCACCCCAAAGACCCGAATGCTTCGTAACCTACTTCAAAAAAATCAAACTTGGGCTTCTTAGCGGGATACCCTTCTTTTTCCCTTACTTCATTGTAAGCATGATAAAGTTGCCTGGGGTTTCCGAAAAAATAATAGGCATTCAGTTTTTCTGCATCACCTACTCCCATTTTGTTTTCAGCAGAGTCAATGGCTATCCTTTTCTCCCCGTTTGCAAAGATTACCTGAGCGATGTGCTCGGAGGGAAAAACAGCAAACGTCGAGATAAAGCGGTAATGGTTCCAGTTATGGCCTGAAGTCTTATCGTTCATAAAATGATCATTTCTGTAGCCAAAAAGATCGGTTTTCCCTTCATAGCCTCCATGATCTCCCAAACCATACACCGGAGACATACTGGCAGTACGGACTTCCATTGTCAACGGTAAAGACGGCTCGGAAGACCATACTTCTACATGTAACTGCCCCTCACCTAAAGTCATCCGAAAATCGGCGGTTTCCCCCTCGTTATTGAGAAGTTTTCCATGCAATTGGTTTCCGTCTTCCGTATAGCTATCAACAAAAGCTGAACTCGGTTTCACAGAGTCCCAGGCGGAAAATAAAATCCCTGAACCCGCATGGGCAGGCAAAAGCTCTTTACCATACCTGTCGAAGACCGAAAATGCCGAGTTGGATTTAGTTAATCGGAGGCTAAGTGTTTCACTCTGGATAAATATAATATCCTCCTCGGCGGTTCTGCCTGAAAAAACACCACAGGCGGCCAAGGGCAACAACAGCAAGTACATGCACTGCCTGATCTGTAGGGTAACATTTTTCACTCAAACATTATTTTTAGTGCAGAAAGCCCATACCCCTCAATTTCAATAGTCCAGTCCTCTTCTTTATCCAAAGTCCTGATTACTTTCCCACTATCATCCAAAACCTGTATGGATTTTAGTGTGGATGGCAATCCTGCTTTTTCCAGGTCCAACAGCACGGTCCCGCCCTGCTTCTCAAATCGCTGATTAAGAAGGACTACATGTAGTGTTTTGCCATCTTCGGATGCTGTCACCACATGTTCTATAGAAGGATTGCTTAGGGTTAATCCCCGGGTTATAATTTTCAGGTTAGCCGCATCGCCAAATACGCTGCCCGGAGCAAACCCGTAACTCTGGTGCGGTCCGACTTTGGGCGTAATAAATCCCCGCGGAAACGTAATAGTTTGATTTGACCGCAATTCAACTTCAGCCATCAGATAATCGGTAATCCAACCAATCTGCCACCAGGCATGATGCGGAAAAGGCCCAGAACCGGCATCCATTGCCCGCCAGTAATAGGATGCTACACTGGTTTGCTTGTTTACAAATGCATCCCGACCAATCGCCGCCGAGCGGGCCATGTCTTTAAAAATCGGTTCTCCTGTCAACTCATACATCCGGATAAACATCCCTGCATGGCTGGCAAGCAAAATAGGGCCGTTCCCATTGGCTGAACCCAGCGCTCCCCCATGCTCAAAGCTCAGACCGGCCTGTGCTATTTCCCAATCCAGTACTTCCTTGCCATGCACAACCTTTTTGGTAGTGTTTGCAATAGGATGGGTATAGATATGGGTGGTATATAGTTCAGCTGCTCTGATGGCTGCATCCCGGTAGGCAGTATCCTTTGTCAGCTCATAAAGATCCAAAAATGCCTGGGCACTTTGGCCTGTTGCAAAATCCGGAACATACCTGGCATCTCCGCACACGCCTAGAAATTTTCCGTTCTCAACCCCGTTTGCAATAAACCAATCCGCACCTCTCACTGCAGCATCCAGGTATTTCTGATCGCCCAACAGCCTATTGGCAACCAGCAAACCGTAAAATGTGGGTCTGAAATCAGTGAGTTCCCGGAACAGTTCCTCTTCATCCCGGCCATAAGCAACAGCCCAGCTTCCGTCACTTTTCTGCCAGTCCAAAAGTAGCTCAGCACCAAGCCGCAACCTTTCTTTTAATTCTGCATTATCCGGTTCAAAAAGAAGTATATTCCCGATATCCAGCATGATGTAATACATCAGTGCTATTGGCTCCACCATATCCCCCCATTCCTCCACAAACTTCCTGGATTTATAGAGGTAGTATTGACCGATCGCTGCCCCTTTAAAAAAACCATCAGCTGTCTGCTGCTGTTTTAGCTTAAAATTCAGTGCATAGGGCAGTATCTGCCGGTTTATTTTCGGGTTTCCGGTGCTTTTTGCCAGCATCCACATCGCTCCGTAATCCGCATTTTTCATCGCGTCCTTATCCGAGCCTACCACTCCGCCCAGGTAGGATTGGGCACCTATTTCTTTTCCCTCAAAATCCTCTATCCGCCAAAGGGATGTGGCCGGATCCATCAGGTAAGCGTGCATTTGCGCTACTCTGTTACTCAGCGACTGTTTGTTTGAACGCAGGTGTACCCCTTCTTCAAATTCATAAACATCATACACTGCATGGTTCAGCATGGCAAACCAGTCCACCTGCTGAATACTTATGCGAAATCCGAAAGTCAACGTTTCTCCTGCTTTCATTGCACTGCTTTGTTCACCAAGGACTGGGTAATAAATAGAAGGAGACAAATGTGAATTCCTGTTCATATGTGATATCCCCAAGTGCCATTTGGCATGGGTGTTTTCATCAGACTCCCAGGGATCTCTCCCCAACTCTGGATTGGGAATAGCCGCTATTGTGAAGCCCTTAACCGAGGTAATCATTGGACTCAGCGTACTTGCCGTATGCTCACTGAATACAATTGGCCTGTTTGGAATTCCATTCCCGTAGCCATAGGAAAGAGGAAGGTTTTCTTCCAGCTTGTTCCCATGGAAATAGCCCGGAACAGTAGCCCATTTCAATTCATTTTCCGGTACAATAACAAGTGTAGGACTTGCCAGGGAATAGTAACCATCGTGATCCGCATCAAAAGTTTGTTCAATTGAAATGTCGTTGGACTCTTTACCCAAAGTCCATAAACTGGTAACGGTTCCAAAATCCGTAACTGCTGTAAACTGAACACTTGATGCATTAATCTTTTCCGCCTTCCCAGGGTAAAAGTTAAGCGCTTCCCCTGCTGTATTCAGGTTTACGGGAGCCGTTCTTTTTTTCCAGGTCGGGACGATGTATTTATAACTTTCTCCGGGGAAAGGCTCTCCTGTGCCGGTAAGAAATTCCTCTTGCGGATCAGCTACAGGTTTTTGACCTGAAGTCAAGAGCGTATATTCACCAGACAGGTGCCCGAGATCCTGCCATTGCGTTCCGTTATAAATTGCAAGCTTGGAAATCTCCCACCCATTCGAGGTTTCGATCCATTCAATATGGATTTTTTGGTTGGAAAGCTCCATCACCTGCTGCGCAAAAGCCTGCACGGGAAGCAGCAAAAATAAGCTATAGATTATAAATTTAGGGTTCATTGTATGTCTGTTTAACTTCCGTCTTAGTTGCAAATAAGCCCAAAAAGTGCTGCGGGAATTGCCTCTCCGGGGTGGTCTAATTCAATAATCAGCCGTTCTACAGAAATAGCCGGCTTAAAGGAAATTACATTGATTGTCTGGTGATTTTCCATTTCAGCATGCAAAAGCTTACCGTTCCCATCCGTAATCCTGTAGGATTTCACACAAAACGGGATTTCCGATTCGGGATGTCCCATCAGTGTGGACTCCATGGGATGATCGTAATCAGTATCAAAAAACAACTTAATTTCCTTGATAGACTTCGCTTCCCTCCAACTGATTTTTAACTGCGGATGAGCATCTTCAAGCGAGGCTACCCAGGCATTGGGCGTGAGCGTGGGTCTGAATATGCCGTTCAACAGGTTTCCCTTTCCGAATGCTTTCAGGGGCTGGTTTAATTCAAAGCCCAGATTATGCCCGTTTGGGCGTCTTTCAGGAACCCAAAATTCAAACTCATCGATGCCAATTCCGATGGGCGGAGATTGAATACTGCTGGTAGCAACAGACTTATTGAATTTATTAAATACAGAAAGTATTCCGGTAACCCGGAGATCCGAACACTTCACTTCCACCGAATCGTTTTGCAACAGACAAAGCGCCAGGTATTGGGACCCCTTACTTTCAAAATCAAAGTCAATGTGATAAACGTGCTCACCCTTTCGTAACCGGATTTCCTTTTGCTCCAGTAATCGGTCCAACGTAAAATTCCCTGGCTTTTGGCTATTTCTAAGTTCAACTTTTTGAATACAATCCTGCGCTGATCTAAGCATTAATTTCATCGAGATCTTCTCCGATTCTGTTACCGGAAGCAATTGTGCCATTGAAAACCCAAGCGATTTCCAGGGGCCGCTATAAGGAAGCGAGGATAGCTCAAATTCACTGGAAACTTCCAGCCCTGCATCGCTGAGCATATCATTTTTTAGATTCAGGGCAGTATGGGGTATATACTGGCCCGATTGTAAAAGCAAGTTTTGAAGTGCCTTCATATGATCAGCGGTAGCCAATCCAGCCGGTAGCAGTCCTTTTTCCAGGCAAAGCTTAGCTGCCATTGCAATTGCCTGGCTATTGTGGGCACAGGTTGCCATGACACGTGTAGATCCAAATGCCACATGGCTGGCGCTCATCAACCTTCCGCCCAAGAACAGGTTTTTAATGTTGCGGCTGTACATAGACCGGTAAGGAATCTGGTAAACTCCTTTCGAATGCCATTGCGTACAGCCCGGCTTGTCGCTGTAAACACCGTCTGCAGGATGAAGGTCAAGAGCCCAGCCTCCAAACGAAACCGCATCAAAATGTTCCCGCTGCTCAATTACATCTCTTTGATGCATGATGTAATCCCCTTCAAACCTTCGGCTTTCCCTTTTTCCCGGGATGGTTCCCACCCATTCCAGGGTCAGGTTTTCAACATCCGGATATTCCCCGGAATTTTTCACATGATCCCAGATCCCATAAATTATTCTCCATAATTCCCATTTAATATCCTCACTGCTCAGAATAGTATCTGCGCGTCCCCCATATTCCACCCACCAGAGCCTACAACCGTCCTCACGTAAGTTAAACGTTTTGAAGCGGGGTAATTTTGACAGCTCCCGGTTGGCGAACGAGGGGGGCACAAAACGTACAGGCTTCCCGGTATCCTTACTGTAGAAATAAAGGGAATGCCCCAAAAGCTCTCCGTATTTTTGATCCGGAGCAAATAATTCATCAAACTCTTCCTTTGATTCAGCTCCCATTCTAAAAGCTGCCCCCGCCAAAAAACCTACTATTCCATCCCCGGAGGCATCCATGAACAAAGGGGCAGATAACTTAAATTCGGTAGAATTCTGGCTACAGAATGCTTTTACAAAAGCAATCTTGTCCTCTCCGGATTTTTCCAGATCATACACACTTGTATTAAGCAAAAGTGTGATGTTCTTTTCCAGAGCTATTTTTTCCAGCAGGATTGTATCCAGCAGAATTGGATTCCCTTCCGGATTTCTGTACATGTTCTCCACTAGCAGCTCGTCAATGACACCACCTTCCCGCGCCCAGCGATTATTGTTGCCCATATGAGAGGTGGCCCCCAATACCCATAGACGGATTTCGGAAGAAGCGTTTCCCCCTAGTACAGGACGATCCTGCACCAGGCAAACCTTCAGCCCTTCCCGCGCCGCAGTAATGGCCGCGCACGTGCCGGACATTCCTCCTCCCACAATTACCAGATCCGATGCAATTGCCACTGCATGGGATTGTCTTTTTCCGGTGAATGCGCCTTCTTGTATCATAGTATTCATAAATGAATTAATTCTCATGTTGGATTTTGTGGATCCGTTTGGTGTAGCTGTAGAGGAATGCTCCAAAAACCACTATAGCAATTCCAAGGATCATCAAATAAATGGCAGCATTTTCTGCCCAAACGGTTAAAATGAGTAATAGACCTCCAATTGCCACCATGGCTATGGAGAGCACTCTTATTCCATAAATATTCTGGATCTCTGCAGCGGAATTTGTGGTTGCGGGGATCTCATTTTCAGGTATTTCCTGGGATTTTTGTTGGCTTTCCTTCCCTATAAACTCATATCCTGACAAAAGCAAAAAAGGTAAGCCTACCCCTAGGATCATTTCTTCGCTTCTGCTAAGGGAAAACCCAAGCATTAGCGGGGATAGAAATTTAAAAAACAGATTGACTGCCAGGCTGATCATGGTCACCCCCAGGATAGACTTCCCTATTTGTTTTTTGGAAAACAAGGCCCAGATCGCAGGACCATACAGCGCTCCTCCGGTCACAGCCCCTATACTTAGCACTACTTCCACTATTCCACCGGCTAAAGGGACCAGGAATGCCACCCCAATAGTGAGTATCCCAAATATCAATGTGGAAATACGGGCAAAGACCATTAGGTTTTTGTCCGAAGACCGGGGCCTCAGCGGTTTATAAACATCATTGGTCAATACCGCTGCGGCAAGGTTCAACGAAGTATTTACAGAACTGGCAGTGGCAAATATCATCCCTCCGATCATCAGCCCCAGCATGCCTACAGGCAGTACTTCCTTACAGATCATCAAGTAAGCGCCTTCAGCCTCCAACCTGCTCAAAGCAGGGTTAATCACCTTGTATATCATTGGGGGAAGCATCCAGATAATCGGGCTCACTAAATACAATGCACCAAACAAATACCCGACTTTACTGGCGGATTTGGTGTTTTTGGTACTGGTATAGCGTTGGACATAGGCCCAGTTCCCCCCTATGAAAACCAGGTTATACGCACAAAAAGCACCTATAAAAAGGGGGGAATATTCCCCGTTAAACATATGAAAGAACGTCTCGGGAGCAGAGGTTGCGAAATTGGAGAGTCCTCCGACTTTATCGATAGAAAGGGGCAGCACAATTAACACGGCGGCTGTAAGAATAACAAACTGCAGCACGTCGGTCACCACAACTGCCCAGAGTCCCCCTACTGCAGTATAAACCATGATTATACCTCCCAAAAGCAGGATGGAGTAATAGATATCAAAACCGGTTGATACGTTTACTATTTTTGCAACAGGGTATAGAAAGGATCCCGTATAGCCCAGGGACAAGGACAAAAACAGGTAGGTATAATATTTCTGGACTTTTACTCCGAAACGCCGGGTAAGATATTCCGCCACAGTAAGTGCATTTGTAGCCCGCCATTTGGGAGCAATAAAATACCCTATCAAGAATCCGGCAATGCACATCGCCATCTGTATGGTGATGGCCACAAGACCGTGTTGATAAGCAATTGATCCCCATACCACGAAAGTCCCTGCGGAGAAAAAGCTCATAAACAGCGACAGGCCATTAATTCCCCAGGGGACGGCGCCTCCTGCGGCAAAGAAAGATTTCATATCCCCTCCCTGTTTACCAAAAGACAGTCCTACGACCATAATGATCAGGGTAAAGAGGATAATGGTGGAGTAATCTAGAAAGGCCATTGAATGTAATTATAAATGCCTAAGGCACTTTTAAGGTGTTAATTCATTGAGATGTTAGGGAATCCTACTTGTACGTGAGCCAGGCAGTCGCGCTGCAGGCAGAGGTAGTTTTGAATCGGATCCAGCGGGATTGAAAAGTCTCTGGAAATTCAAAATGTATTGTTTCATTTGCAGGAACTTTGATTTCCTTATAAGTCATCCACGGGCCGTGTCCTATTGGTTCTACTTCAAGGATAAAGGTGATCTCCTGATCTGAATCATGGGAAAGGCTTAGGCTTTTTTGGTCATAAAACCCGATCAAATAGGGATCTGATGGGACATTCGCCTTTACCCGGGTATCCTTCCAAGGACCACCTGTTCCCGTAGGTTTGCCGAGTTTCCAAAGGTCATCGATTGCGCCTACCCAGACAGACGCCTTTCCATCTTCTGAAATAATGATATGCTCCCCATCTTTGGCTCCCTTTTGGAGGCCTGATAATACCAAAAGCCCTCTGTAAGACGCAAAATCGTGCACCTTAAATTGGTGGGAAGCAACAGGACGGATCTTCGCAAAGCCATCTGCATTCTCTGCAGGGAGCTCATAAAACGTTCCGTGCGCGTTAAAAAGATCCCTTTCAGTAGCCACTTCACGGGCAATTCGCATTGTCCCATTTACAGTAAGCGGGTCAAAAGCTTTCTCGCCCAACGGCAGGCGCCATCTTCTGCCCGAATCATCAATTACCAAAACAGATGAAGCATCCACTGCAACCACTCCTTTTGCTATGGCAAACTTATCTTTGATAAAATCCGCAGTTTCAGGGTCATCTTTTTTTACAAGATTCATTTGCCCATCCAATTCATAGTAGCCGTTTTCCTGAAACGTCCCATCAACAAAAGTCCCGGAGAGAATTCCCAAAGCACGGCGGTTTTCGCCCAAACCGTACAGCAATCCTCCTGAGTAATCCAGCTCCTTCAGCGTGGCCAGCCCATTAAAAAGCGCATCCGCAGACGAATAATACCTGCTTTGATCGGTGTATGTGAAATGTACAGTAGCCTTTATGTTTCTATCTGTTTTCACCCGTACCCATTCACCTACTTCATTTTCCCCGAATGCCACTTCGGCAGATTGACCGGGAGAAACCGTAATACTTTTCAGGGCTGTCCAGTTTCCATTGCCCAATTTATCAACTTCAAAATCAAAGGAGGCTTCACTTTCCCCTTCATTTTTCACCCAAGCCATGCGCTGATCCCAGCCGGCAAACAAGAATGGGTCAGAAGGATTGTGTTTTACTATTTGTTCAGATATGTATAAGGCTCCCTCTGCGGTATTAGGTCCCAGCTGGTCCGGTCGGTCAATCGAGGTGAACCATAGGTTGGAATTGGACTGGCCCGGGCCTTCAATCCCACCCTTCACATTCCTTTTGTTCAGAAATTCTTTTTGGGCAGAATCATCACAGCCAAATACCAACTGGTCATTCCATCTGGCATAATCCCCTATAACCTTTAAATAGGCTGATCTTGGACGTATCCCTGCAGTATTCTTAGAATTGAAACCCTGTGGAAAATCCCAGAACATTCCATGCATTGTCATCAAATACTCAGGAGTATCTTCTGTTCCTATATCTCTGATTCTCGGCCATTCAGTATTCCAGCCATGGGCGCCGTCGTAGCTATGGCTTGCCTTCGGCATTCTGTAAAATGACCACTTTCCATGATCTCTTGAAGCTAATAGTACAGATCTATGATCCCAGCCAGTTGCCCAAATCGGATCTGTTTCAGAATTGGGATTTCCATGGATTCCGCCTGGCCCAGTCACCTCCACAAACTGGTTTCTGCGGACTATTTTCCAATCTTTACCATCCCATTCAGCCAAAGCCCCAGCCTCAATATCGAATTGCTTAAGCGCTTCAGGCACATCCTCTCCATTATTGGAATATGCCAGCACGCCTTGGCCAGCGTATAAACCCTTACCGTGCGCCCCGACTAATAAAGGACTAAACTGTGCAGCGTTCCCCTGCTTTCTCACTACATTTCCATCAACGTAGAGCTGCTTGACTTCTAGAGAATGAACATCTACTTCATAGAAGCCCTCCTCCATCGTGCCATAATAGATTTTATTTTCTGGATCAGACAAATGTCGGGCGTTGCCCGTATGTCTTCCGGGCATAATTTCATAGGGTATTGTCCTGACATTCCCATCATCAGCTATGGCATAGGGACCGATAAACAATTGGTTGCTTTCATCATGGATCATCCTGTTGGCGGGTGTGCCGCCTATGCTTTCTTTTCTTACAATTTCATCTAGATCAGGAGTGATCTCATAGAGTTTATCAGAAGAACCAAAGGGCATATGAGGTGCATAGGTAATCACCCAAAGTCTGTCCCCCCAAGGCACGACTGCTCCGGTACCACATTCCCCTTCATCATTGTAGAAAGCTAAATGGGGATAAATCCCGCTGATCTGTCTGTGCTTACTTTTGCTTGAAACCTGGGCAATTATTGAATTGCTTACCAGGGTAAACAAGATAATAGGAAGTATAAATAAAAATCCGAAATATTTCATTGAGAGAAGGATTGGTAATCACTGTGTTCTAACTCTTAAATAAGTGATTTTAAGAAACAAAAACCTTTAAATAAGCCTATACCCCAAACCCAAACTAGTTACCGTTCGGGAGAAGCATAGGCCTTATAAAGGGTTAATAGCCTGGGTTTTGTTCAAGATTTTCATTGATCAAAATCTCTTTGGTAGGTATAGGCCATAGATATTGTTTAGACCCATCGAATGACCTGATAGCCAACCTTTTCACCAAGCCTGCCTCATACATTGGGGATAAATCAGCAATGCCATTTTCATCAATTTCAGGAGTCATCGGAAAAAACCATGTCCCCGCATCCACTACTTTTTCCTTCAGTTCGACAGGATCCAGCAAGCCATAGATACTTTGGTTCAGTGCTTTTTCAGCAATTTGCCATCTGATCAGATCACGATACCTGTTTCCTTCAAAGGCAAATTCCATCCTACGTTCAAAACGGATAATTTCCCTAAGTTTTGCCTGATCCATCGAGGTAACTGCCGGATAGGATGAATCATCTGAAACAGCTGCCCCATAGGCCCTGGCCCTGACGCTGTTGATTGCATCGAGTACTGATTGGTCTATCTGACCCAATTCAATACTTGCTTCTGCATACATCAACAATACGTCCGCAAATCGCATAAGAATTCGATCATTCTCAGCATTGAAGTTTGGTAGCCAGTCCTCATCGACCCCTTTCTGTAAAAGCAGACCGTTAAAAGAAGCAAAAGGCGCTACTGACCGAGTGTCATTGTTGGTTTGCTTTGTACCCGTATTGAAATTCATAACCATCACAGAATCCGGATGAGGCTCATAGATAAAATTCAAATGTGTTGACCCAAACTCAACGATGGTTGAGGCGCACCTAGGATCTCTGTTTTCAAATGGATTGTGAGGATCATATAGAGGAGATTCATCTATGGGAAGTCCGTCTGTACACAAGAACGCACTGAACAAATCCCATGAAGGAGCTTGGGCTCCTCCCCATCCACCGGCATTTCGAGGAAGGAAATCCCTGACATACCAGGTGACATTTAACGCTCTGGAACGTGGAATTGCAAAAATAACCTCGTTGGGATTTCTGGTCTGCGTAAGAAATAAGTCATCAAAATCCTCATGAAGCGTGTATTCCCCCAAATCCATGCATGCCTTTGCTGCTTCCCTGGCGACCTCCCAATCTCCCATTTCCAATGCAAAACGTGCCTTCATTGCCAATGCTGCACCTTTTGTCCCGCGCTTATTTTCTGAAGATCCATAGGCAAGCGGCAATAAGTCAGCAGCAAGGTCGAAATCACGGTAAACCGCTTCTTTAACCGTGTTTTTATCGGTCCTGGTCAATGTAAATGCTTCATCCAAAGTCAAAATATCCTCTGAATAAATGACATCACCGAAAAGAAAAACCATTTCCGCATACTTTTCTGCCCTCACAAATAATGAATTCCCCCTGAACTCATCAATGGTAGCCTGGGGTACGGTGCCTTCTACCTTGTCCAGGTTCAATAAAATGGTATTGCACCTGGCAATGACTTTATATGTGTTCGCCCAAAGGGTATTGATAGTTCCCCATTCCCCATTAATAGTAGCATTTGTAATGGGCGTCAATGCTTCTCTATTCGTGTAATCATCAGTCCAGCTATCGTTTAGATCAGTCCAGAAAACATCTCTAAAGAGATCGTTTACCGACATGTCTATCTCAGTTTCATTCGAGTACCAAGATTCACTTGATCCTTGAGAAAGCGGGTTCAGATCCAGGTCCGCACATGAAGCCAGTCCCAGTATTGCCCCTATATAGATATATACTTTAGTTTTCATTTTGCTTTTCTTTAGAATTGAATATTGGCACCCAAAACAAATGAGGACGTTATCGGATATCCTGAAAGGGCTACCTCAGGGTCCCAGCCCTTAGGATAACTGTTGATCGTAAAAACATCCGATGCGTTTCCGTAAACACGGATGCTTCTGATTCCCACACGCTGTAGAACAGCAGCTGGAATGGTATAACCCAATGAAATATTCTTCAGTCTGAAATATCCTCCATCAATCATCCAGAAATCAGACATGGCCATGTTGTTTCCATCGCTGGTTCTGGAAAGACGTGGATATCGGACATTCTGATTTTCTTCAGGAGTATTGTAGGTACTCCAATAATTTCCGTCGATGATTTTTGGTACATGTCCCCAGTTCTCAGGAAGTGGCTGGACCATCAATCCGCCCATTCTGTAGTTTTGGCTACCTACTCCCTGGATCACGAGTCCAAAGTCAAAGTTTTTGTAATTGAGTCTGATATTTCCTCCATATAAATAGCGAGGCATGCTTCCTCCCAATAACGTCCTGTCATATTCAGGTGAAATTTTTCCGTCAGGCACACCATTCGGCCCGCTAATGTCCTTGTATTTCACATCACCGGGACGGACAGAAGCATTGAGCACGGCAGAGTTATCTACTTCCTCCTGTGTCTGAAACAATCCATCTGATTGATAACCGTACCATTCATCAAATTGGCTACCTTCCATTCTTACCTGGCTTCCCAAAAATTGGATACCTCCTAGATCACCCATAGTGGATTTAAAATCAGAAAGGTTGAAGCCCACAGAATATCCCAACTCCCCAATATCATCAGCCCAACTTAATTCAAATTCCCATCCATTGGTGTACATTTTACCAGTATTCTGATCTGGATTGTCAAAACCAATGTAATCGGGAATCTCTAATGGGAGAAGCATGTCGCTGGTTGTTTTCTTAAAGTACTCACCCGACACCATCAGACGATAGTTAAAGAAATTTGCATCCACCCCGATATTATAGGAGGCTGTCTTTTCCCAGCTGATGTCTGGAATAGCATATTGCCATTGGGCAGCAGATTGGGTTGACACTACATTGGATCCTTGATGGAACAATACATTCGCAAAACCTATAGAAGATTGGTAGGGATAATTACCGATTCTCTCGTTGCCCAGTGTACCGTAGGAACCCCGGATTTTCAGAAATGAAACTACTTCATTCCCTTTGAGAAACTCTTCCTCAGAGAGCACCCATCCTAAAGAGAAGGACGGAAAGGATCCCCACCTATAATCTTCATCAAATCTTGAGGATCCGTCAAAACGAAGATTGGCCTGCATAAAATATTTCTCGCCATAATTGTAGGTCACTCTGCCGAAAAATGAATTGTATGCATTTTCATATGCACTACCTGAGTTCCCACGGAATTCCAGTGGGCCTAAATCCAGGTATGGGAAATTATCAAGTAAATATTGATCTCTCGAAGCGCCAAGACTTTCATAAAAGGCACTGTAGTTCTCATTACCGGCCAACAAATTCAGATTGTGTTTCCCATAGCTTTTATCATAGGTTGCCAAAAACTGGGTAGTCACCTGATGATTGTCATTTCTTGATTCCGAAAGACTGGTTGAATTGGCCCATTGAAGTGTCCCCATGTATACTGTAGGATCATCATAAGCATAATAAGGTACTCTTTTCTGAAAATTCTTCCCTTTGTTGAAGTTGAAATTAGGGGATAAAACAGCAGTCAGCTTTAAACCGTCAGTAACTTCATAATTAGCAGCCATTCTACCGCCAAACTGGTTTTCCCAGTTCTGTCTAAAACCTCC
Organism: Algoriphagus resistens; assembly: GCF_001442615.1. GTDB lineage: Bacteria > Bacteroidota > Bacteroidia > Cytophagales > Cyclobacteriaceae > Algoriphagus > Algoriphagus resistens. Next base: position 104,820 of record NZ_LMXN01000006.1, read on the forward strand.
GTATTTAATTTGACCATAAATATTAGCTCCGGTCTTTCCCTCACCTACTCTACCATCCGACCATTCTGCCGCATAAATAGGCGCTGAAATAAACATATTATAAATAGGATCCATACTCGGGCGTTTGTTTACTTCCCTTCTGAAGAACATATCCATGGTCACACTTAAACGTTTGGTGATATTGCCGTCAGTATTGATCCTCGCATTGATTCTATCAAAATCCTGTCCCATATATAAACCACCGAATCTATCGTAGACAATTGATGCCTTAGTCCGGATTGCCTCTCCTCCGCCTGATATATCTATCGCATGCCTTTGGCGGGGGGCACTGTTTTTTAAGATCAGATCAACCCAGTCAGTAATAGGGTACAAGTCAGGATTTTGGGCATTCAATTCATAATAATTGTCTATCTGATCTTTAGGATATTGAGGATACTCATTTTCGTTATTTCCGTTATCGTTCCACCTGAGCTCATTTGCAATCTCCATATAGCGTTGTACATCAACATATTCTGGTAAAGTAGTAGGAACTTCCATACCATATTCAAAATTGTAATTTAAACTCAGCTCTCCTTTTTTTGCCCGCTTGGTAGTGACTACGATAACACCTGCTGCCGCACGTGCCCCATAGATGGAAGCAGAAGCAGCATCCTTCAGCACAGAAATACTTTCAATGTCATTGGAATTTATATTGTCTATACTGCTAACCGGAACACCATCCATAATGATGAGCGGATTGCTGTCACCTATAGTGGTTATTCCCCGTATCCTTATACTCGCTGAGGCTCCCGGAGCATTATTGTTCCTAGTCACCATGACCCCTGGGACTGTCCCTTGGAGTGCCTGTGATACCTGTGAGGTCTTTCGCTCGGTCAAATCCCTTCCTGAAATGGTAGAAACTGCACCTGTCAAATCACTTTTCTTTTGAGTTCCATATCCAACCACTACCACTTCCTCAAGATCTGAAAGATTTTCTCCCAAGGTTGCGTTAATTACGGATTGATTACCCACGGGTACTTCTTGATTTTCAAACCCTATAAATGAAAATACCAGTACAGGATCAGTGACCCCATCCGGAATTGTAATTTGAAATTTTCCTTCCAGATCAGAAATAACCCCGATTGAAGTTCCTTTCAAGAGAATACTTGCTCCCGGCAAGGCATCTCCATTTGAATCTTTGACCATGCCAGTAATTAGTCTTTCATCCACTTCTTTCATCGATCCGAGATGGAAAATAGATGTTGAGGCAAACACTTCGTTGGAAAAAGGTGGATGCCAAACAAGCAGTAAAAGCATTGCCAGCACCAGCAGTAATTTTCTATTCATACATCAGTTATTTTGGTAAAGTTCGGGTTATTGTTTTTCAATATATCAATTGAAACAACTAGTTTATTGCACACAAGATACTTGTTTATAAAATAATAAATAAACATTATTTTATACTAATTTAAAATTTACATTGCAACCGTTACCGATAACGTTTACATTTACAAATAGCGTAAAAAAACATTCACAATTTTAACAAATTAATATCAGAATAAACGCTTAATCATCTTGAAAATAAAGAACTAAATTAAACAGTAACAACTTCGGCATATAATCAGAAATTCAATCAAACGGGAACCGAGATTTCGCTCTAATAGAATTTTGTAATTTAATATCTAATAAATTATATATCGCACACTAAATTCAACTAGGGATCATAAAAACATGGGAACCTCTGCCAGTACCTTGAAAATATCACTTCTTATATCGGATAACCAATGATGTAAAAACAATTCCAAGAATAAAGAATATTTCAGAATACAAATCAGTCTGTCAATAGCTTGTTTATTTTGGCAGTCAGCTCATTGATCAGCTCTTCATCTGATCCTGAAAATCCTTTTCCCCTGTACCTGATATTCCCGGAAGCGTCCAGAATAATCCGCTGGGGAAGAGTTGTGATCGCAAGTGCTTCGCTTAAGGATTTCTCACCTGCCAGGGGTCTATCCAGGTACACCTGCATATCAAAGCCTCTTTTATCTAAAAAATTATTAATAAAGGGTCCATCTCTCCCTACAACCTCCAGGGTGTTGATAAACAGAAAGATTACATTTTCAATATCTTTAAAATTATCCTCTGTTTCAATCAGCGCCGGAAAAGATTTAATACATGGAGCACACCAAGTAGCCCAAAAATCCATAACAACAACTTTTCCAAGCATATCTCTTTTCTGAAACGGTTTGCCGTTACTATCAATAATCCGGAAATCCGGAAATTCATTTTCAGCTGGATCGTATTGCTGGGCGTAAAGAGATGATTGGGTAGCAACATGTAATACCATACAAATAAACCAACCTAGTATAAATCGTTCAAAATGTATTTTCCTTTCCGTCCTCTTAGTTATCCCAATCCCGTTCATCGATAAGATATCCATAATTAAATTCAGTATTTTCAGCAGCCTCTCTTACATTTTTCTTGGTGACTGCTGTAAGCTTATTATTATGCTCAATGATGTCCAAAAACTGCCTGGTCTGATTTCCGTTCATGCTGGTAATATATGAGCTAATGTATTCAATTGATTTGCTGCTTATATTTTTTGAAGTTGATAATTTATTAAACAGGGAAGTTTTGGTGTTTACATCAAAAAAATTAAACATAGCACAGACATCGTCCTGAACCGAAGCAGTATTCCACATCTCATCAGGAATGTTTTTAAGTATATATTTTCTGGTCAAAGGAATACTTTCTTTTAAAGAGTTTAGCCAATGGCTTTTATAGATTGAATAATCATTTACCTTGAAATTATGGTAGGCAAACAGATTGTACCCTGATCTGTCTGAATTTAAAAGGGATACCATCAATGCTTTATCAAGTAGCTTCTTCGTATGACTGGAAAGCATGTTTTTGATAGCCCCATTATATGCCAGATGCCAAAGGGTATAAGAAGAATATAACGCACCCTCTACTACCTCCTCTTTGATTTCCAGTGCTGTTGCCCCGGTGGTACCATCCACTACATCCGAGGCTTTGACTTTCTGCTTGTCGATCAGTTCGCTTTTTTCCTTGAATTTTAAAATGGAACCATCATTATTAAGCAGTTCATGGAGGCGGTCATAATCTTTCCCCGTAAACGGCTCGTGGTCAAATTTTGTCAAAGGATGTTGGGCAACTGTATCGTAGCCTACATATTCGCCGACCAGGTCCCAATACATTTTGACGTACATAATCTCACAGACCTCATCATCGCATACAGTAGTTCTAATATTGGATTGGTAAAACAGCGGTCTTTTTGATCCGGTGACCAATTCTACCGAAATGGGCTCGATCAACCCATCTTCCATCAGTTCGCCGATTATCGTTTTTTCGAAAGTATCCTCAATTTTAATCGGCAGATCAAAATAAAGCGGATCTTCAGGTGCTACTTTGCCGTTGACTCCGGTACACAGTATAATTATCCCAACAGCTACAATCAGTCTCACTTCTTCGGGGCAATGGTATTATAGTGCTTCTGTGATTCGATCAATTCCATGTATTCCTCCAGATGATCGGTATAAACTTCCCGCGGATCAATTCCATATTTTTCACAGATTACAGCTGCAATTCCCACAGCTGCCCCCATCTGTCCTGTCGTCCTCATTACTCTTGGGCCTCCCAAACCTATGTGGGAACAGCTAAAGTTTCTCCCGGCCATGAATAAGTTCTCAATATTTTTGGAATACAGAGATCTGTAAGGGATGTAATATTTGGGAGTTTTGTAGAAAATGGCTTCTGAAAGAAAATCAGGCTTGCTCTCATCCTTTAGGTTTTGCTGATAATGCACATCCACCTCCCGGGTTTCCATCACCACCGAATCAGGAAACTTTCGTTGATCTGTCACATCGTTGAATGTGAATATATAATCACCTTCCAATCTCCTGGATTCTCTTTTCCCGACCAGATAGGAAATCCATTCAAATGCCAGGTTTTCTCCTTCCGGTTTATCTTTTGCATTGGCAAATGAACCGTAGATCGCCTTCAGCATGTGGTCTCTGATCTCCTCCGCATCATCAATCTGATGAAGATCCAAGCGTGAGAGCTCCCATTTCCAGGTTCCTTCAGTGGCTTCATGATTCTGTGCAACCTCTTTGGCCCAGGGAACCTCGGGAAATTCTACTGGAGCATCATTTTTTACCGTTCTCCACAACACAGAAGAGCCCATGACAAAATCATCGGATTCTTCCGGAGACCACAGCTCACCCCATTCCTCATAGGCTTCACCATAGGTGTCCACGGATTCCCTTCCGTACATAAAATCCGCACCTGCCCAAAAGCCGATCCACCCATCTCCTGTGGAATCAACAAAACGTGGGGCAATAAACCGTATTCTCTTTCCTTCTGAAGTATGACGTGCATCCACCGATGAGATCCGGTTTCCTTCTGTATTGGCATCATATGCCCTCCAATTTGTATAGAGGTGGATATTTTCATACTTCTCTACATTCTTGTGTCTCTTAATTTCATCTTTATAGGCCTCAGGGGACCCGTTGGGATAATGCTCAGTATCCAACATCCTCAATATCCTTTCAAAATGACCATAAATTCCCAGCGTATGAACCCTGATTTCACTGCTTGCATTTCCTCCCAATACAGGACGGTCGTGAATCAATGCTACGCTCAATCCCTGCTCTGCCGCGGCAATGGCCGAAGCACATCCGGCAATTCCTCCTCCAACTACTACTAAATCGAAATCCAAGACTTCTTCAGGACTGGAAGCTTCGTCTGATTTCTTCATTCTCCAGGTAGCCAATTCCGGACTTTCACGCGGAGGAGCGTTCTGATCAGTACTTAAAAAAATTGCATCACATCTTCCGTTAAAACCTGTCAAATCAATCAACGCTAATTCCGTATCCCCACTTGCCAGTTTTATCTTCCCGGCATATTCCCAGGACCATCCGGGTGTCACCCCAAGTGTTTCAGGCAAAGTCCGGCCATCTATGGCTATCTGAAACCTTCCCGGTGCCTCCCAATTCCCAGGGGCCCAGTTCTTGGAACGGACCCAGACATGGTATTCTCCGGATTCACCAAGCTGGAATTTTGTATGGGCATCAGCCACAGGAGTTCCCATACCATGCGCCATCAAATAAGGGGAGCCCATCTGTTCGACAAACTGGGGATCCACAACCCATCCTCCCGGGTCATCAAAACTTTCAGCTTCAATTAAAACCGATTGGGCATTTGAGAAAATAAACAGGAAGTTAGAGATCAAAAGAAATCCAATAATTCTCATTAACATGGATATAGAGTTAGGGTTTATCTAGGATCAAAATTATCTATTCGATTCCAAATAAAAGATGTTATCATGCACATAATTCAAAACTTTATACCGTAAACGTTACCGAAAGCGTTTACAATTGCCATTTCATCAATCTTTAGGCAGAATAATTACCAAATACATAATATAATTTTGGCGCATAATTGAGTTAGGGTAGCTTTGCTATAGTGACTTTGCTTGTTTGCATAGCTAGTTTGCCTATATTGAAAAGTTTAATTCACCCAGAATAAACCATGAGCAAAAAAGTAACTACAATTAAGGACATAGCTGAGCGCCTTAATGTTTCTATAGCCACAGTTTCGCGAGCACTTCGTGGATCTACAGACATCAAACGTGAAACGAAACTGGCGGTCATGGAGATGGCGAAGGAAATGGATTATCATCCCAATCTTTTGGCCAGTAGCCTAAGCAGTAAAAAGTCCAAAATCCTCGGAGTGGTAGTACCCACAATCAACAGGCAATTTTGGTCCAACTCAATATCCGGGATTGAGAATATCGCCTATGGCCTGGGGTATAAGGTCATGATTTTTCAGTCTGCAGAGTCTTTTCAAAAAGAAGTTGAGATAGTAGAAACACTGGCCAATAGTCGCGTGGATGGGATTTTGTTAGCCTTGTCCAAGGAGACAAATTCCTACGGTCACATTCAAAATATTATGGATAGGGGAATTCCCGTTTTACTTTTTGAACGGGTATGCTCAGAAATTAATTCTTCGAAAGTCACCACTGATGATCTGAACGGATCCAAAGAAGTAGTGCAGCATCTAATAACCAGAGGAAAAAGAAAAATCGCCTACCTCAGCGGGCCTATGTCTCTGGGTGTTTGTGAGGCTCGGCTGACCGGATATAAGGAAGCGCATGAAGAAAACCGGCTTTCCTTTGACCCGGACCTCATTTTAGAGCTAGATGATTTCACTTATGAGGCTGCGGAAAAAGCTTTAAAGAAACTTTGGGAAGGGAGAACTAGACCCGATGCATTATTTTGCTTTGCAGATATATTGGCTATTGGGGCATTAGAAGCGGGGAAAAAGCTGGGAATTAAAATTCCTGAAGAATTGGCGATAGCGGGATTTGGCAATGACGACATAAGTAGATTTGTAAGCCCGTCCTTGACTACCATGTCCCAACCATCCTTTGAAATGGGACAGTTGGCAGCTGATTTAATATTAAAAGAGATTAACTCGGAGGAAGATCTTACAGAACCCCATTATAAAACCATTAAGCCTGAATTGATTATACGGGAGAGTACTTAATCACAAACATCTGCCTTGTTACCATTTTTACTGTAAACATCCTCAATAGATAAATCCAGGTGAGGCTAAAATTCAGCAATTCGAAGTTTTAGCGTTTAGGTAGCCAGTGCAATTCTTCCTTCTTATGCCCTTTTTCAAAATTGCCCCCCTTCTCAAGTAAACCTAAGTTGAGCCTCCCGTGACCCCTAATGCTATCAGCTAAGGTTACAATCTAATTCACCTTCCCTATACAAAACATAGTCTCTCCGGTATTTACCGGCGGGGTTCCGATTTTATAAAGGACTATCCCATCAAAACCTGAATGAATTTCCTCTAATTTTTCTCCAAAAATGTCCGTGATATAGCCTAAATATTGCCCCCTGGATACCTGGTCTCCGCTTTTAATATCACTATAAAAAATTCCCTGTACAGGAGCTTTAATGTAGTCTGGATTGACTAGCCACCTCTGATCTGAATGGGTTGAAATGGAACCCTGGATCATTTCCATTTCCTTGAGCATATTCAGAATTCCATTTTCTATCCTATCAATAGCCACTCTATCTGCAGCGCCCAACTTGCCCGCCTCTATGCTTAGTGCTGTTTTCCCCTGCTGTACAGCTTCCTTGAAAGCATATTCAGATGGCTGATCGGCTTTTAATGTGTAAGGATAGATTACGTTATATTCAAAATCAGCAGCACTGGCCAATTTTCTTGCCAGACCAACCTGTGCGGAAGCATCCTTTCTGTCATAAAAACATACGAAAGGAAGCAAATCTTCACTTGCATCACCTCCATGGATATCCAAAAAAACATCTGTAACCGGAATAATGACCTGACTGATAAATGCTGCTATTTTCTCGGTAACGGTTCCTGATCCATTGCCCGGAAATACGCGATTTAAATTTTTTCCGTCTTCAGGATGGGTGAAAACTGATCTTTGGTAGAAGGATGCTTCGCTGGCCAGAGGGATTATGAGTAAACTCCCTTTCAACTCTTTTGGGTCGATGGATTTAAGAATTCTCTGGACTGCAATAATAGGCGGATATTCAAAGCCATGAATTCCTGCCACTATAGTAAAAACAGGGCCATCTACCCGTCCCCTGATTATACTCAGCGCCAGTGAATCGCTCTCACCTAAATCAATGTAGCTATTCTTTATTGTTCCTGGAGCAATTCCCGCTAAAGGCGAGACCTGAGCAAAAGCACTTCCAATCGCTAGGCTAAAAGAAAAAGTCAAAACTAATAGGAGTAGTTTTGGTATAGTATGAACTAAGATGATTTGTTTCATTTCCAGCACGTGTTTTTAATTGATAAGAAGCTGTCCGGTTACCTGCACAGCTTCTTGGTAATTCTAACCAATTCCAATCAGAAATGAAAAATCCGCGAGGCTTTGGCTAACATACATACTGTTAATTTATCTCTTGAAATAGAACAACACGCTTTTGAAGCAAACCCAGGAATACGTATATGATAGGGGCTACTTTAACCACTCCCATCTTTTAGCCCAATCCCTCATAAACTCTTCTCTGTACTTCGACACCGTTTTAGCTCCCTGCTGGTCCTGAAGGAAGTATGTTGGATCCTGACGGTCACTAAACCAGTTTTCACCAAGGATATAATCAGTTGCAGAAGGTTTCGCCGGCCAAGGAACACTACTTACATATTCTCCTTGCAAAGCATCCAATTCAGCGATTCCACTACTGGTTCTGTAGGCTCCTATTTCGGGCTTTTTCGAGGAATATTTTACTCCATAGACTCCATCACCAAGGTAATAACCTGGCCATAGCTGGTCTTGTATCTGAATTTCAAAAACTACGGAATCCCGGGCAATATCCAGATTAGGCCCCTCAAATCTCCATTCTAGAGTAGCATAGGCAGCAACGGTATCTGCCGACGAACTTGCACCGAAAAAAATCGCTCTTGAACTCCGGTCAATTCTGTCAAAGCTTCCTCCCCAGCTTTCTCCCGAAGGCTCATCTGGATTTCCATTCATCACATAGGCCAGAGATGGGGTGTCACCCATTTTGATTTCACCGCCGTAGTGCTCCTCAAAATTCGATGCCATCGCTCCCCTTCCTTGGATATAGTTCGTATAGAAGTTCTTGTTGCTGATATCTGCCGGGGAATCTTCATCCATAAACCAACCCCTATACGTTGCATTCGCCTCAATCATCCAAAGATCCGGATGGTTGGCTGCGATATAGCTGTAAGCATTTACACTCCATTTTTTATTTGGTCCGCCAATCCAGTATACTTTAATATGGTTCTTAATCTCCGGCTTATCATGAAGGGCCTGGGCCAAATCCTCCAAGCCTCCCCATACAAGCACCCAAAGTGGTTGATTGCTTTTCTTCATTGCAGACTGAATAATCCAATCCGAACCTTCTGTAGCAATGGAATAACCCAAAAAGGGGGCACCGTTAAGAGCACCCTGTTTGGTTATCTTTCGCAAATCCCCAGGTTCGGGAAAGTCTGCCCTGCGTTCCAATAGCTTGGGATAATCCAGTTCATATAAAGCGATCATATCCAAAATATCTGATGTTCTACCGTTGCCATACGGAGAAGAGATCAAGCCTTCTATCTGAAAAAGATCAGCATACATCAGCAAATGGATCAGTGATTGGAAGTCATCAGGGTCGGTACCACCTATGTCAGAACTGACCAAAATCCTAGGTTTGGGCACTCCCTGTTGTGCTTGTATCCCATTAAAAATCAATAGGTTAATGATTAATAGCAAACCTACCCTTACAAGAAAAATTTTTACTTCTCCCATTACGCAATGATTAGTACGTAAATATCGGACTTCCCCTTGACTTACTATCTGTGAGTATCCTGCTAGTAATACCCCTGAGCAATTGTCCAATAGAATTCACTTAAATGCTAGGGAATCTAAATGGAGGGAGGCAGGAGCATCGGATCCATTAATTCAAAGGAAAGGGAGTAGTGTCCATCCTTTCGGATAATCAGGTATTAATTTCTATATTAGCGGCATCAAATAAGGGGTGCCCTAACTGTTACGGGCTGAGATCATACCCATCGGTGAGCGATCACCGAGCACCTGATCCGGGTAATGCCGGCGTAGGGACTAGATTACTGTTCTCCCTTTTTTGAATAATCATAAAACGTTATTCAAATGCTAGTTACTATTGATATGAGTCTGCTCGCCGAGCAGATCGAATCCACCAGTTTATTGGAATGGATCGCTGTGGGTTTCGGCGTTTCCGAAGTGCTTCTTGCCCGCAAAAACAATGTTTTGCTCTACCCTGCGGGGATTATCGGAATTCTCTGCTCAGGTTTCCTGTTAGTGGATGCCAAGCTCTATGCAGAAACTCTCCTCCATGCCTACTATCTGGTGATGAGTATATATGGCTGGGCGATGTGGAAAAACAGATCTGCCAGTGGCGCATCCCAAATCTCCCGAAGTACAGGCGCTGAACAGAGAATCACTTGGGCAATTGCTCTTGGTGGATGGGCATTCCTGTACTTTATGCTTACCAATTTCACTGATTCTGATGTGCCTGTAATCGATGCTTTCGTCTCATCCACAGCGTGGGCAGGGATGTGGCTTTTAGCCAAAAGGAAATTGGAAAACTGGATCTGGCTGAATGTATCCAACCTTGTTGCTATTCCCCTGCTCTTCCACAAGCAACTGATTCTAATCTCATTTCTTACCATTTTCCTCTTTGTAGTGGCGGTCTTTGGCTATTTCGACTGGAAAAAAGAACTTGACCGACCCCATGAAAAATTCAAAACTGTTTAGTCACGAACTTGCCACAAAAGCTGAGAAATTGGGATGCCTGCCCGAAGAATGGCTGACTGAAATCTACCATCAAAAGTGGTTCAAACTTTTTGTCCCCAAAGATCTCGGCGGGTTAGGTTGTTCCCTACCCGAGGCATTGGAAATCGAGGAAAACTTAGCCCGCCTCGATGGGAGTTTAGGTTGGACGGTAACCCTTTGTGCGGGAGCGGCTTGGTTTGTGGGCTTTATGGACGATTCAGTTCGAACTGCCATTTTCCCCCCTAAAGAGCTGTGCCTGGCAGGAAGTGGCTTTGTAGGAGGTAAAGCGAATCTGGTTAAAGACAAGTACATCATTTCAGGAAGTTGGACCTATGCTTCAGGGGCTTTGCACGCTACCCATCTTACCGCCAACTGCGAAATTCTGGAAAATGGTGAGGCAGTTTTGGACGATGAAGCAAAACCTGTAGTAAAAGCTTTTGTACTGGACAGAAAGGATGTGGAAATTCTCGATGGTTGGAATTATATGGGAATGGTAGCCACAGGAAGCCATGCTTTTCGTTGTGAAAACCTCAAAATTTCCCGAAATCGCTCGTTCGAAATCCTGCCCGAAAAAGCGAAGCTGGATGCTCCTGTCTACCAATATCCATTTCTCCAATTTGCCGAAGCTACACTGGCAGCAAATATTCTGGGCATTTCACAGCATTTGATAAACTTAATTGAGGAGTCGTTCTGGAAAAGACACGAGTACAGAAAATACGATAAGAAGCATCTCAGGCACTTCGAGAAACTACTTGACAAGCAAAAGGAAAAACTAACAAGATTTCGGGATGAGTTTTATCAGCAGGTAAAAGCATCTTGGGAAGAGCTTGAAAAACACGGGAAAATCTCAAGTTCAAGACTAAAGAAAGTCAGTAAAGTTAGCCGCAGACTAACACAAAAGTGCCGTGAGATAAATGGAAAATTATATCCTTTTTCAGGACTGGAGGCAGCCAAAACCCATACTGAACTCAACCGCGTTTGGAGGGATTTTAACACCGTAGGTCAGCATGCGCTTTTGATATTTCCTTTTTAGAAAATGTAGGCAGGTTAAAAGCCAGGTAGTATGTGCAGTAAAATTACCCGCAGGTTATCGCTGAAAAGGTGTATAGATAGCCGTGGATTGGTAAGCATAAAAATCAGTGTATTGACAAAATCAGCATAGATCTGAACAATTGATCTACGGCAGTCGAGCCTGCTGGAAATGTATTTTTGTATTAAAATCGGGTTTTCACCTAAAATCCTTTTGTTAAATTGTGCGAATCAAAATTTGCAATTCTTAGCAGCTCCTTACCAAGTATGTTATTCAAAAGCTCTTTACCCCCCTTTTCCCTACTCTTGATAGTCATCCTTTTTGCAGCTTTTCAGCAACCTTCTGACGAACAGAAAACCCTCTATCTGATCGGAGATTCTACAGTCAGAAATGGTGGAGAAGGGAATCTACAACGGGGATGGGGAAATTTCCTTCAGGAATTTTTCGATAGCAGCAAACTAGAAGTGAATAATCGGGCAATGGCCGGAAGAAGCACGAGAACTTTCATCAAAGAAGGAAGATGGGACAAGGTCCTGGAGACGCTGAAGCCGGGGGATTTTGTGCTCATGCAATTTGGGCATAATGAAGGATCAGAGCCGGACACAACAAAAGCAGGTTACAGAGGAGTACTCCGGGGAACGGGGGATGAAACCAAAGAACTTACCTGGCCGGATGGCACACGGGAAACCGTCCATACCTATGGATGGTATTTGGAAAAATTCATCAGGGAAACGAAGGCTAAAGGGGCAATTCCCATCGTGGCTTCCATGGTTCCGAGAAATAAATTCCAAGACCGGGAAGTAGAAAGAGCCTCCCAGGATTTCGGGAGGTGGGCGAAGGAAGCCGCTAGTAAACAAGACTCTTTCTTTATTGACCTCAATTCAATTATTGCTGACCAGTATGATGAATGGGGGCCGCAAGTCGTTAAAGGGCTTTTTGAGCGCGACCATACCCACACCAATGAAGCCGGCGCAAGAATTAATGCCTGGTCTGTGACTGACGCCCTGAAAGACTTGAAAGATTGCGATCTGAGAGATTATTTGAAAAAGGATAAGCCAACATTGTTTCTGATCGGTGATTCTACGGTAAAAAACGGTCAAGGTGATGGTGCTGGCGGACTTTGGGGCTGGGGAGATTTTATCGCTCCCTATTTTGATCAGCAAAAGATCAAAATACAAAACCATGCCCTCGGTGGCACAAGCAGCCGCACATTTCAGACCTATGGTCTTTGGCAGAAAGTGTTGGACAAACTAGAACCGGGAGATTTCCTTATCATGCAATTTGGTCACAACGATTCCAGCCCACTGGATGATGAAGCCCGGGCGCGCGGTACCATCAAAAGTTCCGGTTTGGAGGCTGAAAACATATATAATCCCATAACAAAAAGCCAGGAAACAGTCTATTCTTATGGGCAGTATTTACGACAGATGATTTTGGCAGCAAAAGCTAAGGGAGTAACCCCTATCGTCTGCTCGCTGATTCCCAGAAATAGCTGGAAAGATGGCAAAGTCATCACTGCAGAACATGATTATGGACTATGGGCAAAACAAGTGGCCTGGAATACTGAAACAGCTTTTATCGATCTCAACCAATTGGTCGCCAATGAATATGATGAATTTGGCGAAACCTATGTAAAAGCCCACTTCTTCAATGAATCCGATCATACGCACACCATTGAAGAAGGTGCAGCGTTTAATGCCAAACTAGTTGTTGAACAGATTAAGACTCTTCCTGATAATTCACTCAAGACTTTTCTAAAGGATTAATTTGTAATTTCAAATCAAGGTAATTTTTACTGGGATTAAAGCTGTCTGTCTGCTCTTTCAGTAGATATAGTATCTCTTATTCCAGCTCAGTCTACTTTCTTTTCGGTTTTCCAAAGCTCCCGAAGGTTTTGGTTTAGAATTCCCATTATTTCATTAAACAGTTTGGGTTACAACCGGAACTGTTTAATGAAATAAAAAAATAAATTCCTGAAAATTCAGGAAGTGCAAAACTAGTGTAACTAGTTCTTGGAAGAACTGAATGCACGTTCATTTATAATCATTTGCAGGTGGTTTTATGCAATAAAGGAAGTGTTCTCTTGCATAGACTTTGCATCCTATATGTACTAAAAAAACTGTCTTTCTGACTTTTGATGATGTAACTATACCTCCTTTTTGCGCAATTTTTTCTAAGTATTTGCGCAAAAGTTCTATCATTTCTTTTCCATAAGTAGTATTTGACGAATAACCTTAACAGGTGTTGGTTTATCAAATAGTTGATTTTTCTAACCCATAAGCTTTCATAAATTACATGGCGATAAAAGTTTTTAAAAATTATTACACTACCCAAAATGCCAAAAAAACTAGCCTTCCGGATGAAACTCATTCCTGGCTTTGAAGAAGAATACGAGAGAAGACACCGTGAGATATGGCCTGAACTTGTTACTTTACTTAAAGATACAGGAATCATTGATTATCAGATTTTTCTGGACAAAGAAACTTCTTGTCTTTTCGCTATACAGGAAGTCAATGGTAACTCCAGTTCGCAGGATCTGGGAAGTACCCAGATCGTGCAGCGATGGTGGGAATATATGGCAGACATCATGGAAACAAATGCTGACAACTCCCCAGTCTCCGTAGAATTACCCAATGTTTTCCATCTGCATTAATCCACATCCAAATGTTTTACCAAATCCGTTCATCGATTTTTATCCCTGTTTTTCTCATTTCAGGGATTTTATACGCTCAAGAGCAACCTGCTCAATCCCCTATTTGGCCAGAAATAACACAAAGTGCCAAACCTTGGACCCGCTGGTGGTGGATGGGAAGTGCCGTAGATGAGAAAAATCTATCAAATCTGCTTGACACCTATAGTGAAGCGGGCCTTGGTGGAGTGGAGATCGCACCGATCTATGGGGCAAAAGGGTATGAAGATCGGTATATAGATTTTCTTTCAGAGGATTGGCTGAGCATGTTGGCCCTCACTATCGATAAAGCTAATTCCCTTGGGATGGGGGTGGATATAACACAAGGAACGGGCTGGCCCTTTGGAGGCCCCCAGGTAAGTGCGGACAATGCAGCATCCCGAATGGTGATTCAGGATTATAAAAAATCGGATGGTCAAACATTTACTGATTCCATCATTTTTAGTAAAACGAAAGAAAGCCAACCTGATGCAAAACTTCTTGCAGTCATGGCTTACAATGAAAACAACCAAGCGAAGGAAATCACAAAATATGTTGATCAACATGGAAAGCTTAGCTGGAATGAAGCCGGGGACTGGCAGGTAAAGGCGATTTTTTTGGGTAAAACCGGCCAGCTGGTGAAGCGTGCTGCTCCCGGCGGAGTTGGTTATACACTGGATCATTTCAGTAAACCGGCGGTTGATTCCTATAACGCCTATTTTGAGCATGCGCTAGCTGAAAAAAAATACGGTTTTAGGGCGTTTTACAATGATAGTTTTGAAGTATACGGCGCGGATTTTACGGCTGATTTTTTTGATCAGTTCAAAAAACGTCGTGGTTATGATCTGAAGGAATTTTTACCCTTTCTGAAACGTGAGGATAATGCTGAAGAAGTTCGACGGATCAAGTCTGATTACCGGGAGACTATCAATGACCTGCTGCTAGCCAATTTCACTGGAAACTGGACAGAATGGGCACATAACCAAGCTAAACTCACCAAGAATCAAGCGCATGGTTCACCGGGAAATCTGCTGGATCTTTACGCCTCAGTGGATATTCCTGAGTGTGAAACCTTCGGGTCCAGTTACTTTCCCATTCCGGGTTTGCGAAGAGACAGCGCAGATATCAGAAACGTAGACCCAGATCCAATCATGCTGAAATTCGCTTCCTCCGCAGCCCATCTGACAGGCAAAAATCTGGTATCCTCAGAAACTTTCACCTGGCTGGGTGAGCATTTCAAATCTTCATTTTCCCAGATGAAACCAGAAGTGGAGCAGGCATTTTTGGCCGGAGTGAACCACATTTTTTATCATGGGGTTACCTACAGCCCTGAGGATGTCCCCTATCCGGGTTGGTTATTTTATGCATCATTGAATTTGACTCAGCAAAATAGTCTTTGGCCACATTTCAATGGTTTCAATGAATATATCGCAAGGTCTCAGGCAATTTTACAAGCCGGAAAAGCAGATAACGAACTGCTTGTATATTGGCCGGTTTACGATGTGTGGGCTGAGCCTACAGGAAGAATGGAAATGATTACGGTTCATGCTGTCGATGAATGGCTGCATCCGACAGAATTTTATAAGCAATCCAAAAAGTTAATGGAAGCTGGCTATTCCCTCGATTTCATTTCCGATGAAATGATTTCAAACTCGAATGCGAGCAATGGCTTGATCCGGACTTCAGATCAAAATTCCGCTAAGGTTTTAATTATCCCTAAAACTGAATTCATGCCCACGGAAACCTTGAGAAACATTCTCGAACTGGCTGAAGATGGGGCGACCATAATTTTTCAGTCAAAGCCTGAATCCATTCCCGGCTATCATTCTGACCAAAAGTCAAAGCAGGATATTTTCAACCAATTATGGGCTGCAATTGAATTCAAAGCAGGTCAATCGAAAATAGGAAAAGGCCAGATATTTCTTTCTGAAGAGCTTGCTACTACCTTGGAAGATCTGGGAATCTATCGGGAATCTTTAGTGGATTCTGGCTTGGGCTTCATCCGAAGAAAAGTGGAGGGCGGGACCTATTATTTTCTGGCCAACCATACTGCTTCTCCTGTTAACCAGGAAATTTCTTTGAATTCTTCTGCAGAATCCGTGATCCTGATGGATCCCTTAACCGGAAAAACAGGCCAACTTCCTTCTTCTGGTTCACCCAAAGGAACCAGCGTTCATCTTTTCCTCAAATCGGGGGAATCAGTCTTCCTAAAAGCTCTTGAAAAAAAGTCTGACCTGCCTTCGTCAGTTTGGACGGATTACAGCACCCCATTAACTGCGACAGACATTTCTTCGAATTGGGAGGTTACTTTCAATCAAGGCCAACCTACACTCCCCAAATCCCAAACTATGGCTACTTTGAAGCCTTGGACAGACAACGGGGATCCGGAAGCGGATGATTTCTCAGGCCAGGCAACCTACACGAGCACTTTTGATTTTAATAAAACTGAAGACAGGCATTATTTACTGACTATCGAGAAAGTCTATGAGTCAGCCAAGATCTGGATCAATGGTCACTATGTAGGGAATATCTGGAGTATCCCCTACCAGTTGGACCTAACTGAAAAGCTGAAGGATGGAAAGAATTCCATCAAAATAGAAGTCGCCAACCTGATGGCAAACAGTATCAGAAATTTGGATAGAAATGGTATTGAATGGCGAAATTATCACGAAATCAACTTCGTCAACATAGATTATAAGCCTTTTGAGGCAAGTAACTGGAAAACCATGGAATCTGGACTGGATGGAAAAATCCAGATTCTGGAATTTGAGTAGTTGAAATACGAATAGTGGGATTAAACCATATACTACAGGATACTTGTCAGCGTAGTCGTCCCTATTTTGAATCCCAAGGCCCAAAAGAAAACCTATGACCGAAAAACAAAATCTCAAACAGCGGCTCGAAGCTGTCAATGAATACGAGCGGACTCCTATTCCAAAAAATAAACTGAAAGGCTGGAAAAGCTTCATCGGAACCTATGCTGGCGAACACACAGCAGGAACTGAATTTGTACTTGGTCCCCTATTCGTAGCTCATGGTGCATCAGCCGGAGATTTGGTAAGTGGTCTGATTGTCGGAAATATCTTAGCAATACTAAGCTGGGCTTTCTTTACAGGAAAAGTAGCGGTAAAGACTAGAGTAACACTTTATTATCAATTGGAAAAAATCGCGGGAAATAGATTCACCCTTATATACAATATTGTAAATGCAGCCCTCTTTTGCTTTTTAGCAGGATCTATGATAGCAGTTTCAGCTACCGCAGTTGGGATTCCCTTCAACCTTCAAATGCCTTCTTTGACTGACGTATATCCAAACAGTGTGGGCTGGATAATCACTGTTTTTGCAATAGGAGCAATCACTACCGTAGTGGCAATGTTTGGGTTCAACGTGATTTCCAAGTTCGCCAATATCGCCGCTCCCTGGATGATTATGGTCTTTATTGCGGCTGCAGTCGGTGTTCTACCCAGACTGGGAATTAACTCTTTTTCAGATTTTTGGCCAATCGCAGAATCCACTATCTGGAATGGGATTCCTTTGGAAGGCCAAAGTAAATTCACGTTCTGGCATATTATGTTCTTCTCATGGTTTTGCAATATGGGCATGCATATCGGCATGGCGGATATGTCAATCTTGCGCTATGCAAAAAAGTGGACATATGGATTTTCTACTACCGGAGGTGTATTTTTGGGACACTTTATAGCATGGATGGCATCGGGAATTCTCTATTCTCTTTTTCTATTGGAATCAAATGGAAGTTTGGTATTCGCCCCCGGCCCTATTGCATACGAAGCGGCAGGAATAGCTGGAGCAGTCTGCGTAGTGATCGCAGGTTGGACCACGGCCAATCCCACATTATATCGAGCCGGGCTCGCCATCCAATCCATCAATCCTAAATGGAAGACCTGGAAAGTGACGCTTTTCGTAGGTATAGTCACTACTATAGCAGCATGCTTCCCTGCTTTGGTGATGCAATTGCTGGAGTTCGTAGCACTTTACGGGCTGATCCTGATGCCTCTGGGAGCGGTGATTTTCCTGGATGTCTTTGTACTTCCAAAAATGGGACTGGCCAGCAACTACGCAGAGCTGACCAAATCACATTTCAACCCAGCAGTGGGAATCACTTGGGGAATCTCTCTTGTGTTCTGCCTGGGATTGAATATCTGGGGTGGAATTGAAATCTTTTTCCTTGGACTTCCAGGTTGGTTTGTAGCGGTATTTGTTTACTTGCTTGCTTCCAAAGCGCTTCAGAAAAAAACAGCAAATAGCTCTCCTACTATTCCTTTAACTTACTGATTATGTTAACTATACTTAAGATTATATCATTTATCGGTTTAGCTTTTACACTGGTACCTTCCTTTCTTGTTATGAAGGGAGTCATAGATCCTCAGCATTCTAAAATACTCATGTTGATTGGCACAATAGTCTGGTTTATCACTGCGTCATTTTGGATGAATAAGAAAGAAAATGAGGAGGAAGCCGGATAGGCTGCTATAGTCCCATAGTAAAAAGCAAGGCTTCTGGAGAAACAGCACAAGATCAGATACTGGAGCCGCTTGTAAAGGATAACATTAGTCTGCGATCTTTTCTGCGGAAAAAACCAAAACAGTGTCAAGCTTACCGAGAAGCAACAACAACATTGAATAATATAACCGTGCCCTTAGCGTAATCTTCACGGCCTTTTGCGTTTAAAAAAACATACCCAACAATGAAACTTACCCTAGATCAGATTCAAGATCAGAATCTATTAAAATTAACCGAGCACGCCAGAAGCTTTGAGTTCCTGGCGGAAAATCTGGACAAGAAAGGTTACCATGTAGAAACGCTCATTTCCAAAATTCAGGATTTGCAGATCGCAATTCCGAGTTGGGCACTTGGAACCGGTGGTACCCGCTTTGGAAGATTCTCCGCAGGTGGAGAACCTGCGACGCTGGTCCAGAAAATTCAGGATGTCGGCATCATTCATGCGCTCAATCAATCTAGCAATGCAGTATCCCTTCATATACCATGGGATATACCAACTGACTATCAATTAATTAAAGACACCGCCTCAGAAATAGGAATTGGATTCGACGCAGTCAATTCAAATACTTTTCAAGACCAAGCAAACCAGCAGAGCAGTTACAAATTCGGATCATTGGCCAACTCAGAAGCAGCTGTCCGTGAATTGGCGGTGGAGCATAATAAGCAAGTGATCGGTATTGGGGAGAAACTAGGTTCAAAAGCATTGACTGTATGGCTCGCGGATGGAAGCAGTTTTCCCGGGCAGCACAGCCTGAGAAAATCTTTGGAAAATACCCATTTGTCCCTTCAGGAAATTTATAAGGACATCCCCGAAGATTGGAAGCTGCTTATAGAATATAAGCCGTACGAACCTTACTTCTACAGTACAGTGATCCAGGATTGGGGAACGTCCTTTCTCCTGGCTAATAAGTTGGGCAAAAAGGCCTATACACTCGTGGATCTTGGACATCATTTACCAAATACGAATATCGAACAGATTGTAGCTACGCTGATGACTGAAGGAAAGTTGGGAGGATTTCATTTCAATGATTCCAAATATGGCGACGATGATTTAACTGTAGGAAGTATCAAACCCTATCAACTTTTCCTCATCTTCCAGGAGTTGGTAAAAGGATTTAATGAAACAAACAATCCACCACTTTCTTGGATGATAGATGCGAGCCATAACTTAAAAGATCCGATGGAAGATCTGATCCAGTCAGTTCAGGCAATTAAGCTCGCTTATGCACAAGCTCTTTTAGTGGATAGCACCTCATTGGAATCAGCTCAGGAAATCCATGATGTAACGGGGGCACAGGAGATTTTGCAAGATGCTTACCGGACAGATCTTCGTCCTTTGCTAGCTGAAGCCATACGAAGATCGGGCGGGGCAATTGATCCAATTAGATCCTTTAGAAACCTTAAAGTAAGAGAGTCGCTGATCGATGAAAGAGGCTTAAAATCAGTTGCTTCTGGTTTGTAAATTCTTTACACCAACAAATACCTAAGGCTGCATAGGAACATGCAGCCTTTTTTTTTGCGCAATTTTTTTTCCCTCCGCACTAGGGGTAGTATTCCAATAAGCTGTCTTTGATATGACACCAATAACAGGTCACTAATGAAAAAGTATAGCCAACTACGAAAAATCACACAAGTTTTCAGCGAGTACGGAATAGTATTGACCGGAGCACGAAAACACGACCACTTCATCTTCGATCTGCGAATGGATAAAATTTTCCTGAATGGATTGATTTACGAATTGGAATATGCGCTGGATAAAGAGCTCGAAGACCACAAAATACTAGGGGTGAATGCTCCCGCTCAGCTTATCGCTTTATTACTTGATTGATCTGCCCTAAAAAACCTTCATGAATTAGTACTTCGGGACAATCGCAGGGGTTAACACAACTAGAAAAAAACAGTAAATCCTGCTTCCTGAGAAGCAGGATAACAAGAGCATAAAAATTTCGCGTCAATCAGCAGCTATTTCCGCGAGGATCTGTCTGCGGTTAAAACATACTTTCAAACAAATCAATGAAAACTTTAGAATTAAAAATCACCTTTCTTTCCTTCCTATTCTTGGGAATAATCTCAGTTTCTTACGCCCAGGAGAAAAGTCCTGCCCACTTGGGGCTATTTTATCCTGTTTCTACCCATGGAACCACTGCGGCGGATTATACCAACGACTTCAGTCTTCACTTACTTACCGGACTGTCCGGTGGAGAAACAGGTGCTGCAATCTACGGATTGGCGGGCATTGTAAAAGGCAATGTGCATGGCGCACAGATTTCAGGTCTTTGGAACAGCGTTACCGGAAAAGTAACTGGAGTCCAAGTGGCAGGATTGTTAAACCAAAGCGCTGATGCAACACAGGCTGCACAAATCGCAGGTTTAAGCAATATCAATAGAGGAAATGCTGCTTTCCAGGCTTCTGGAATATTCAACAAGGCTACTATTGTAAATGGGGCTCAGATCGCAGGGATTTCAAACCTCGCGGATAGTATAGACGGAATTCAGGTGGCTGGAATTGCAAGTATAACCAATTATGTAAACGGTTTACAGGTAGCTGGAATAGCAAACATTTCCCCAGCTATAGTCGGGGCCCAGATTGCAGGGATTGCTTCTGTATCTAAAAATGTAGATGGAATCCAGATCTCCGGGATTTCCAATGTAGCTGACCGTGTGGAAGGAACACAGATTGCCGGACTTGTAAACCGGGCTAAAACTGTCAAAGGCCTTCAAATCGGCCTGATTAATATCGCCGATAGCGCTGACCTTACTATAGGCTTAATTAATATGGTAAAGAATGGGGACAAAAGGCTTGGATTGTCTATAGATGAGAACCTCAATGCTTTTCTCACATTTCGCTCCGGAGGGAAAAAGTTGTATGGGATTTTGGGTGTTGGAACAAACTTAGAGGTTGAAGGATTGCGTTATGGATTTGAAGGTGGATTAGGCCTGAATCTGTATGAAAGTAAGGTTTTCCGCTTCGACGTAGAAGGAGTAAACAAATACCTGACAGATTTTGAGGGAAACGATTTCTCAAAATTCAGTTTGCAATTACTTCCCGCTTTGAAGATTTCCGAGCGCATTCATCTTTTCGCGGGACCAAGCCTGAGTTACATGCATGCAAATGACCTTGAAGCAGTAGAAAGAACCGGATTGACAATTTGGGATGATACCTCAAGAGAAAATTACCAAGCTGTACTGCTTGGGT
This sequence comes from Algoriphagus resistens, assembly GCF_001442615.1. Lineage (GTDB taxonomy): Bacteria > Bacteroidota > Bacteroidia > Cytophagales > Cyclobacteriaceae > Algoriphagus > Algoriphagus resistens. Next base: position 126,535 of record NZ_LMXN01000006.1, read on the forward strand.
TTACTACGGGGCTCAATGTGAGATTTTAAGAAACTAGCAGGAGGGAGATTGAAGACCGAAGGAAAGGCAAACTGCCAACGGAAAAACAACCCTTACACTACAAAATACAATTAACGAAGGATGTTACCAATCTACTGCATCGCTCTCCCGGCTTTTTTTTGCTAATATTCCCATATTTTTACAAAGAGCGCTAAGGGTAAGGCACGCTCAGCTTGTCATACCACTGAAAGCATTACTAAATCGCAAGTGACAGAGATTTTACCACCCCCGTCAAGTACGTCTACGCTCGTCGATGAGCAAGCATTCGAAGTGGTCTTCAAAACTTATTTCAAGCCTTTGCATGCGTATGCAGGAGCACTATTGAAAGAGGCCGATACCGCAGAAGAAATTGTCCAAAGCGTATTTCTAAAGCTTTGGGAGAAGCGTGAATCCATCGAAATAAACAGTTCGCTGAAGGCATACCTTTACCGGGCTGTATATCATGACAGTCTGAACCATATCAAGCATCAGCAAGTGAAAAGAAAGCATTGGGAACATGCACATTATGAAATGACACAAGGTAAACCTGAGTTGGTTGGTCAGCAGATGGAAGGCCAGGAGAACGAACTTTATGGCCGATTTCAACTGGCATTGGAAAAACTCCCGGAGAAATGCCGGATGGTCTTTAACCTAAGCAGGTTTGAGGAGCTGAAATATCAGGAAATTGCGACCAGGTTAGGAATCTCTCTCAAGACGGTGGAAGCCCATATGGGAAAAGCATTGAAAACACTCCGGGTGGAACTGGCAGAATTTCTTCCTTTGCTGGTAATGTTGTTGATAAATCTATAAGCTATGGAAACCATGAACGAAGAAAAATTGATCAAATATTTACTTCAAGAAAGCGATTCTAGTGAGACCAAAGCTATTCAGGAATGGATTGAGAGTGATCCGGCTAATCAAAAGCAATTCGAGGAGATAAAATGGGTATGGGATTCCAGTAAGGAGATTTTAAGTAAGAGTGAGGTAGATGAGAATGCTGCCTGGAGGCGTTTCAAACTAGTTCGAGATGAAAAACAAGCTTCCAAGACGCAACAAAACCAGCGTTTTCTCCGAAGCAATTTCTTCAGGTCGGCAGCGGCAATTGCACTAATTTTCATTTCTGCATGGGTATACTCCACTTTCCTCCCGCAGTCTGGAAAAGCATATTTTGGCTCTGTTGAATTACGTTCAGCCAGTTCTCCGCTGGAAATCCCTTTGCTTGACGGTACCACCCTCACGCTGAACAAAAACACTTCGTTGAGCTATTCTCAACGGTTTTATTCCAACCAAAGAACAGTAAAACTGGATAAGGGTGAAGTATTCTTCGATGTGGCAAGGAACGAAAACAAACCCTTCATAGTCCAAAATCAAAAGGTGCAGATAACCGTTTTGGGAACAAGTTTTCATGTTAAAACCGATGGAAATTTCACTCAGGTGATTGTAGAAACGGGCGCTGTACAAGTAGAAATCAATGGAAAAAAAGAAATTCTAAAGCCTGCAGAAAAGTTGGTAATAAATCAGCAGACAGGAAGCATGGAAAAAGGCACTCCGGAGAATTCACTTTACAATTATTATGTAAGTAATAAATTTCAGGCTAACCGCACCCCTTTGGAAGATTTGGTGAAAATGCTCAATGAAGCATACGGTTCGAAGATAGAAATCAGAAGAGAAGAGCTGAAAAAACTCCCGATCACTACGACGCTGGAATATGGCTCATTGAATAAAAACCTCGACGTGATCAGAGAAACCCTGAATCTGAAAATCGTTCTAACCGATGGAAAAACTATCATTGAGTAAGCCTCTTCAGAATAAAGGACTATGGTTGTAAAATCATAGTCCTTACTTTATTAAATTGAATTCCAATTCCTGTTTTTATTTCTTAGCAATGCTGCGTACCAAAGTACTTTTTCAGGGCTCTCTCCTACTCATACTGTTTTTGATCAGTTCGGTCAGTGGGTTTTCTCAGATGATGTTGGAAAAAAAAGTTCGGATTACACGGACAGATGATCTCACACTTCGCCAAATGCTGGATACGCTATCCGCAGAAAATGATTTTTATTTTTCTTATGAAAGTACTCTTCTGCAATTGGACAACCCCCTGAAAGCAGAACAGTTTTCAGGATCGATTGGAGATTTTCTCATTCAAGAGCTAGGCGACGAATATGAATACAAGGAATTGCCTGGGTATATCATCATACGCTATGCTCCGGAAAAACTTGATCTCGAGGCTGAAATCGAAACAAGATTTAAAACAGTAACGGTCAAAGGCTACATAAAAAATACACGTACCAATGAAGGGGTAAGCCAGGCAAGTGTCTATGATAAACATAGCCTAGCTTCCACGCTGACAGATAAAAAAGGGTATTTCAAACTGAAGTACAAAAAATTTGATTCATCCATTTGGCTTACGCTGAGCAAAGAAAATTATAGAGACACTACCTTTTTGCTTTTGCCCACAGTAAGTATTGTGGCAGAGAAAGAAAACCGCAGGTTTAGGTATCTACCAGGAGACAGCACGACCAGGGAATTGGAAGATAGTTTTCTTGGGAGAATGTTCATTGGTTTTAGACAAAGGCTTCAGGGAATGAACGTTGGAAGCTTTTTTGCCGAAAGTCCAGTCCAAATGTCATTAACTCCGGGACTAAGCTCCAAGGGTATGTTCAGCAGTCAGACGATCAGTAATTTTTCCTTGAATTTAATCGGCGGATATACCGCAGGAATTGAGGGGATTGAAATAGCGGGTATTTTCAATATCAATAAGAGAGATGTCAAATCGGTACAAGTGGGAGGAATATTCAATATGGTGGGCGGAGGATCCAGCGGACTTCAGGTAGGCGGAATTTATAATTCAGTTTACAAAAGTGTAAATGGGCTGCAAATCGGAGGAATTTACAATCATGTCAGGGGTAATGTAAATGGGCTGCAGATCGGAGGAATAGGTAATCAAGTGAATAATAATGCTGATGTACAGATAGCTGGAATAGTCAATCACGCTAAGAAGTCAAACCATTTTCAGCTGGCCGGAATAGCAAATAATACCTCGAAATCTGCCGGATTTCAATTGGCCGGGATTTCTAATCTGGCAGCTGACACGGTAAATCATCAAATCGCTGCCATTGTCAACCGGGCAAAAAAAGTCAATGGGTTTCAATTTGCGCTGATCAATATTGCAAAAGAAAATGATTACCCAGTCGGGTTTTTAAACTTTATTAAGAACGGCGAAAAAAACCTGACTTTCGCCCTAGATGAATCAGGGTTCACCCATGTTGCTTTTCGGTCAGGCGGAAGAAAAATGTATGGCATCTTTGGTGCCGCCTACCAGCTTCGAGAAGTGGATACACCTTACGCATTTGAGCTAGGTATTGGTATTCACTTAGTGCCTGATCGTAAATTCTCACTGGATACAGAATTTGTGACTTTGACTGCCAGCGATTTCGCTTTTGTAAACAACCATATCCAATCATTCAGGTTATTGCCTGGGTTGAACGTGGGAAATCATTTCAGGATTTTTGCAGGCCCAAGCCTTAATTTTGCTTTTCTGGATCCCGGACAGGGAAACTTTACAGATGGCTGGAATATTCTGGAGAAAACCACTTCCAATGGAATTTATCGCAGTTATGGAGGGATTACAGGTGGGGTGCAAATGATTTTTTAAGCAACGCATATTGTTCATACAACAAACATTTACCCACAAAATCAGCAACAGAATGCATTTTTTAGTATTTATATGCGAGAACTAGTGAAAAGTGGTGATAGATGCGTACAAACACTTAATGAATTGGGGAATATAGGACTAGGACAGACGGGATAGGCTTTAAACTTTCCACAATAGGGCCTCCTCTCAATCCAAAGGAAAAAAGAAAACCTCCCATTAAGAGGGCTAGATCTGGGGAGTGAATAATACCGGTCAGCGATGGGCAATCAGCACCAAAGAGGCTATCGATGGAATCGAATCCGGACAGTGGGAACTGTTTGTTTTATCCAACACCAATGAAATTCCGGTGCGGATCAAACGGAGAGAAAATCAACCTCCAATATTGATAACACAGGGGGGCGGATACCTTCATCACCTGCTGGAAGACCTGCCGGAAATCAATTCGGAGGAAATTCTTTAAAATTCAACAGAACGTTATTCTACAAAAATTAAATTCAGTTTGGAATTTAAATATTTCGTTGAAGCACACGCACTAGCTTTCCTGAATATTGAGTTCTACTAGCAGTGTATTCAGGTATATTCCGCTAAAACCTGAGTTGATAAAATCATTTCTGCCAAAATTTTCAATCCTCGAACTACTGCTCTACCCAATAGATGATGCACTTGAATATGCAATTGGATGAAGTTACCAATAGCTACCGGACACTTAGCCAATAATCCTCAATTTACCCTCCGTATGTTCCAAAAAGGCGTTGCTTTGTTCCAACAATGCTTGCATACAAATATTTTCTATGATAGTAAAAATCAATTTTCACAAATACTTTCCATTACAAGTGCTCTGATTACCGAATTAGACAAATATTTTCTAATATGATTATTCAAATTGAAAATATTTTCTATTAGAAATAAATCCTCTAGAAGATGAACTAAGACGTCCTATCTGTGAAAACCTTCAGAAGTTTCAAACACCAAACAATTCAAAGTCGTCTAAAAAATCAACTTTGGGTAGACTACTTATAAGAGACTACCTCAGGTAGTAGGGATACTGATGTCCACAGGATAGTAAAAGCCAAAGGTTGATCCCCTTGTAAGGCTTTCTCGTCAGGTAATTGGAGGGTAATCCCATCTCATGCCATGTCTGTTTCCAAGGAATCACCCCCTGCTCCAGTTTCTCAATGATCAGATTAGTAAACTTCTGATAGATATCCGATGATCCTAAGTAGGGTTTGCTGAAAAAAGTCTGAGGTATTCCAAATGCAAGGTGGCCGATTGAAAATGTATCCTTGTACCACAAATGGGGCTAACGTAGAAGATGGTATGGCTGAGCCTTGCTTAAAAATCCTGATTTTGAAATTTTCTTATGCATGGATAAAGACCTATTGTCGTCCATAAGCTTGCACCTGCTGAAAGACCGTTCGCATGAAAATGGGCTAATCATTCAAAATGATGGCTTTTGATCTACTAATGGCGTTTTTCAGCATGCTCTACTTAAAGAAAATCTACCTTTGGCAACAAGTCTTTTGACAATAGATGTTACAGCAAATGATATTGAGCCTGAACTAAGAATAAAATATAAGGATGATAGTACTACAGGTGGGGTACAAATGATTTTTTAAGCATCCAGGGAAGTACATACATTCCGGTTCAAGTCTTATAACCTGAACCTAGATCAGTGCAGTCTTCAGACTGATCTGCCAGTCATTCATTGAGGTAAATTTCCACTAGGGGAAGGAGCGTGTATAGTAGTTCTAGCTTCTGGAGAAGCAGGATAACATAGGGCAGAAAAATAAATGTTGAATAACACTAAACTTCGTCCGCGTAAACCTCCACGTTCCCTCAGTTCAATGAACTGCTCACTTTTCCATTGATCTGACTGAAATTAAACTTCCCGCTTGAGCCCACTGCGTTTATATTTCCCTCAAGATCTGAGATAGTAGCATTACCCGAAAAGATTTCCAACTCAACATTCCCTACAAGGTGAGTGGCGTTAATTTTGCCAGAGCTCAACTCCAAATCAATGAGTGGTGCACTGACATTAGCCAATTCCAAATTGCCCTAGCCCCCAAAAGAGGGAATATCGAATTTTTCTCTTCGAGATTTGCGGTTGCTGGCGGGTTTGTGTACTATATTGGAAATAAGTTAATTTGGTTTCAAATCTAAAATCACCAAAAGGTGTTGCCCCCTTGATTTCAAGAGATGAGAAATACTTTATAACGAGAATTTAACTGAAACGTCCCAAAACAACCTTTAGATTTATAGCGCCTATACCAAATCCATGCGTTGATTCCTAATAAAATATGTAAATTTGTCATCAATAAAGTATAAATAAATTCAACTATCATGGAAAGTAAGATAAAAGAGGAGGTCTTTCTAAAGAAAGGAAAAATGAAAAAAGATCTTTGTTATATGACTGCAGCTGAAAGGGTGGCGTGGAAAGAAAAAATGGGTAAAGAAATCCGCTCCCACTTGTTTTCTATTGGCCAACCATTGGTTTATCGAAAGAATGGACAAATGATTGCGGAATATGCCGATGGGCACATCGAAAAGGTTTAAAATTGGCTAAAATTTTTATCATATCAGGTCCTCCTGGAATTGGCAAAAGTACGTCAGGCTCTTATTTTGTTCCAGAAAACTTAAATATTATTGACCCTGACCAAATTGCTCAACGCTATCGTGAACAAGGATTCTAAGATTATAAGGATATTGGAAATTTGAAATTCAGCGACCTTATAAAAAGAGAATTAATTTCTGGAAGGGATTTTGGCGTGGAGCTTAATCTCGGCTTCCAAAGTCATTATGACTTTCTAAAGTCCATAAAAAGCTTTAACCCTAATAATTCTGTTGAAGTAGTTCTTTTTCATACTGATGATATTTCACTATGTCTTGACAGAGCCAAGACCAGACATGAGCAGGGTCTTCATCTTGTTCCTCCAGAAACTATACAGGAGATGTATGATAATACCATTCCATTACTTAAAGAAAATCTACATTTGACAACAAGTCTTTTGGCAATAGATGTTACAGCAAATGATATTGAGCCTGAACTAAGAATAAAATATAAGGATGATAGTACCAAACTCGAAGTCTTCGGGAGACAATCTATATGGATTGAAAAAGAATTAATACCCATTCTCCAGCTTGCTATTAAACAACGTTTAGAACTATCCCCAAACGAAACCAAAAAGGTTCCTAAACATCGTCGTGGCCCTAAGCTGTAACACATTGCTATTTTCGTAACCTACCTTTTAAATGAAAAGTTTTACCTCTTCAAGACGAAAATCTTTCTAAGTTCAGTTCGGGGATTTTGCCACGTTCTATTCCAAGAAGACCTAAACAATCTGTATCCTTTAATGAAGAAAAGAACACGCCATCCTTAGCATGACAATTAAAGAATGATGGTTTTTTCCACCCTTCATTTCAAAAGTAGCCCCCATCGAATTCGAATTTAATGGAAGGCATACATTCCGGTTCAAGTCTTATAACCTGAACCTAGATTAGTGCAGTCCTCAGACTGATCTGCCAGTCATTCATTGAGGTAAATTTCCTCTAGGGGAATAAGAATGTATAGTAGTTCTAGCTTCTGGAGGAGCAGGATAACATAGGGCAGAAAAATAAAGGTAGAATAACACTAAACATCGTCCGCGTAAACCTCCACGTTCCCTGTGATTAAACTTAAAAACCCGGCCAAAGCCGGGTTTCGGGTGATGTGAGCAACTCTTCACTAATTCCTTATTTGGATGTTGCCACTGGAGACAACACCTGACACGGTATAAGGAGAACCGTTATTGATCTTTAAGGAGCCAGAAGAAGTACTTTCTCCTACTCTTAGATTTCCACTGGATGATTTTAAATCATAGTTGAAATCATCCAAATTGGAATCTGTCTGTATATCAAAATTACCCGAGGAACTTTCCAACCGCGTATTAGGTCCTAAGTAAGAATCTTCAACTGTATAGTTACCAGAAGATATTTTCAATTTCCCAATTTCTTTGACACCGCTCAAGACGCCGTTACCTGAGTTCAATGAACTGCTCACTTTTCCATTGATCTGACTGAAATTAAACTTCCCGCTTGAGCCCACTGCGTTTATATTTCCCTCAAGATCTGAGATAGTAGCATTACCCGAAGAGATTTCCAACTCAACATTCCCTACAAGGTGAGTGGCGTTAATTTTGCCAGAGCTCAACTCCAAATCAATGAGTGGCGCACTGACATTAGCCAATTCCAAATTGCCCGAGCCCCCGTCGAATTCAAATTCCTGGGAAGAAACATTTGTAATTAGGATATTTCCCGAACCGGCGTCTAAATCAATATTCATCAACTCTGGACCTGAAAGATTTAAATAGCCCCGATTGTTTCCTGCTCCAATGCCGCTTCTTTCCACTTCAATGATCAGCTTATCCTGATCCACCCGATACTCAATAGAATAATTTCCTGGTCTGCTGGATTCCAAAGAACCAAGAAGCTGAACTGATTCAGCATTTTCATTTCCCTGATAGGTCACATCTAGAAATGAGGACTCTATTTCAATAGAAGTAATTCCAGAAAATTCTTCATTAATTGACTGGACTAACTCAAGGTCCGTATCGCAAGATGTCAAAGAAGATAAAGCTAAACCCAATGTAAATAAAGCTAATAATCGAAATTTAATTTGTTTAGTTTTCATAAACAGGTAGTCTTTTAAAATAAAATAATGGTTTTTAACATTAACTAGTCTGCTTGCATACAACTATACGTTGATCCAAATGCCTCTGTTTCCCACGTTCAAATTACTTGATCTAGATCAATCCGAAATAAACAATCAACCATTCATTTTGGGCTTGAAATGGTAAACTCATTTTTTGTCCCATGGTTTGATCATTAACTTTACAATTCCTGATTTCTAAGAGTCAAATCACTAGGCGCAGATTTTCAAATCACCTTTGGCAGACAAAGCTTAGACAGGTAACTTTATATTTACCCTTAGTTAAAATCTGTAAAAATGATAGCAGACACTCCCGCCCCTCCTTATTATGCAGTGATTTTTTCGAATATCAGAACCGAAATAGAAGAAGGCTATGCAGCAACTTCTCTGGAAATGCTAAGGTTAGCAGAAACTCAGAAAGGGTATTTGGGGCATGAAAGTGTAAGAGAGCAATTGGGAATTACCATAAGTTACTGGGAAAGCCTGGATGCGATACGCAATTGGAAACAACAGACTGATCACCTCCTAGCCCAAAGAATGGGACAAAAAAAATGGTATTCAGCTTACAAAACACGAATTTGTTTGGTAGAGCGGGACTATGGATTTGAGAAGTAATAAAGGGCCTTAGCACTATAGAATAAACAAACTATCTGCTAAAGCCCTTATAATCTATAATTGAGCCGCTTTAAACTACTAAAAAGCATATCCCAGTCCGATTCCGGCATATAACGGCCAGAACCCATTGTTGTTGAAAATAGGGTTCAAATTGACTTTCCACATAAAACCACCGTCGGAAGGCATTCTTCGATAGCCGAAGTTCAACACGCCCATCACGGACGGAGAACCATCTATATCCAAAATGAAACTGGTTCCAGAATTGCTTTCACTATGGGAGTCGCAGATATAATTGCCATTTTGATCATAATAGCAATTCTGATAGGTATAATCCTCGTTATCGAAAGCCAGGAAAGTCGCACCAAAGCCCACTTCAAAAAAATGATTTCCCTTGCCGTATAGTTTATTCACCATCACAGGAAGAGAGAAGAATGAATCCCCTTCTAAGGCATAGCCACTAAAACCAACTCTCATGCCCCAAGAATCCCGTTTTTCCTTATCAAATCGAAAATCATAATTAAAACTATAAGGTAAACCCACTCCCCCCAACTCCACATAAATTGCCTGGGTAGCCACTTTATTTTCTGCTTCCTGCCCTATTGCAAATTGACTTGACAATAGCAAAAGAAATCCGAGTACAATACACTTCATCTATACAGTTGTTTAAGATTTATTAATACGAATTAACGCAATTCACCGCAATAAGGGGCTTAGATTTGACTAAATTATATTGTTTAATCACTAAATTTCCCGAATCATAAAATAGGCAGCCTTTTAACTTTATGAATAAATTTTTAAAAACCAAGAGCGTAAAAATGACTGCGGCAATTTTATCTGCCTACCTGTCTATGTTGGTTTTTGTGGCTTGTGTGGATGATCCTCAAATAAATCCTTTCGGTGAATGTGGAGGACCTTCCAATGTAAATGCTACCGATGTATCACTAGTTTATGAGCCGTACAAAAACAATCAGTTTGCGGTCGAAACCGATACAGTTAAACTTGAAGAGTTCAATGTCTATCTAAAAATTGCTTCCGAAACTATTGCACATGCCCCCTCTACAGGCAGTTTCCCTGGAGTGGCATACGCACTGTCCTGTGCTCCGAATTTAAATTTTCAAAATATCACAGGCATATCGATGACACTACTTGCGCCTTATGGGGACAAAGAGGCCGGTACAGATATTTCGAGTCTGGTAAAAACACATGATGACATCAAACTGTCCGATTTACGTGATTTCACTGGATCTACGGGGCAATATAGGCTTTCGGTTGATTTGCAGCCTGAAAACAAATCCCAATTAAAAACCAAGACCGTTTTGAAACTAAAAAATGGTTCAGAGAAAATTTTTGAATCCTCCTCACCCGTGCTTTTAACCAACTGATTTTATGCTAAGAAAAATACTACTGGGCGTATTTGCCACTGCAATGGTTCTTGCCATCGTATATATGTTGGGTCCTAAGCTGAAGCATGAGGAATTAACGATTGAATTCCCTGAAGTACCTACCCGGATATCCGAATTGCAAAACTACCTGGCTCAAAGAGAAGATTCTGTAATTGGCCTCAAACCGGGCAATGAAGCTTATATTGTGTGGGCGGATAGTTTAAACAAGCGTAAGACTCCTTATTCAATTGTCTATATTCATGGTTTTGGTGCCAGTCCCATGGAGGGAGATCCTGTTCACAGATTTCTTGCTGCCCATTTTGGAGCCAATCTTTTTGTAACCCGACTCCCAGAGCATGGTATTAAGCGGGAAAACGGCATGGAATACATGAGCGCCCAGGCATTGGCAAATGCTGCCGGGGAAGCATATCAAATAGGAAAAAGTCTTGGTGATGAGGTAATTGTAGTCGGCACCTCCATGGGTGGCGCATTGACTTTACTATTGGCAAGCCAGCAGCCAGACATCAAAGCCATAGCTGTTTATTCCCCCGCGATCAGGGATTACCAGGAACAGCTATCAGCGATCTTCAATCCTTGGGCACAAAAAATCATGGAGAAGACAGCGATGAAAAAGTTGACTTATCAAAAGCGCGAAGGTGACAAAGCACTGTATTGGTCTGAATACTATAATATTAATGGGTATAAAAGCCTTGCAGTCATCATGTACAGCAACATGAACGAAGCTACTTTCAAAAAAATCAATCAACCCTTATTCTTAGGATACTATTACAAAGACAATGAAGCTCAGGACATGGTAGTGTCTGTACCCAAAATGAAAGAAATGTATGAACAGGTATCTACACCTGCATCAATGAAGCGGGAAAAAGCATTTCCAAATTCAGGCGACCATGTGATAGGAAGTTCCATCACTTCCGGTGATTGGGAAGGAGTGCTATTCAGTACAATTGATTTCTTGGAAAATGTAGTGAACATTCCCCCTAAACCTGAATTTCAGGAAAAGATAGATGAGATGCTGGAAACCCAGGATTTAATGGAAAAAATCAAGTAACAAATGAAATCGAGCATGACTCCAGCGTCACACACTGGGATGATTATAATGCATGCGAGATTCCATATGACCGCTGAGAAATAAATAATAAACACATGAAAAAGACCAAGATTAAATCATTTGGTCTTTTTCATTCTATTTCTTTATTCAAATTTCTTCCTGAAAGGTACGGTAGGAAGATCCAGGTTATTCACCAGATTCACCTCAGGATTGTCAGCCCAGGCATAACGGATCTCACCGGCTTCCACTCCCTGCGGAAGTGTGATTTTCACAGATTCTTTATCGTAAATGAAGGCTTCTACTTGTTGAAAATCCCCGTTTTCTTTGGCTGCAATGAATCCCTTCACCGCATCGCCTTCTGTTAGTTTCAAACCTTCACCTACTGAACTGAATTTGACAATCAATTCATTCCCCTTTCTTGACAGTGAGTCAAAACGCGGCCCAGAGGCAACATTCTTTTCACCATATGCCACTTTCCTTGCCTGTAACCAAAGTCTTTCACCTACATCCTTTTTATTTTTTGGATGGATATCATCGGCTTCGCCTATATCGATGATCGTGGCCATTCCCGTATTTGGAAGTTCCAAAGTCTGGGCCTGCGCTTCTCTTAGGAATGCCCAGTTACTTTCTGGCTGCACTTCTTTTCTCTCCATGAAATTGGCTAGCTGCACAAACAGGAACGGAAAATCGCCCAATCCCCACTTCTCTCTCCAGTTGGTAATCATGGCTGAAAAAAGCGCTTTATATTCACCATGACGACCCGCATTACTTTCTCCCTGATACCAGATCACTCCCTTGATCGTATAAGTTGTAATCGGAACAATCATGGCATTGTACATCATTCCAGGCATCCAATTATACCATTCTACTTTTGGAAGATGTGGCTCTACTGTTGAATTGGAATAGGACCATGTCCCCTCCAGTGAAATTTTCTCACCTGACTGTAGCAGGTACATTTCTCCCTTCTGTCCTATTCTCGGTTGATTATTCCAGGTATTGATAGCGCGTACAGTTAAGACATTCGTCCCTTTAGCTAACATGTCAGCAGGGATTTCTATTTCCGGCACCGCAATTCCCCAGTCTTTGTAATGGAGCAATTTTCCATTCAGATACACGTAAGCCATCTGATCAATATAGGGCAAATGAAGCATGAGGTTATCAACATTGGAAAGGGTAAACTTCTTACGGGCCCAGGCGATGTGCTCCAAAGGATTTGCTCCGGGCAAGTTGACTTTTCTCCAGCTGGAATCATCATAAGAAACCGAAGCCACATTCAAAGCTGTAAGAGAATCCGGCCTGCTGACCATAGAATCACGCCTGTGGCGGTTTGCATCATTCTCTTTTAGCTTAGCATCCCAACTTTCATTGTTTTCAATGACATCCTTTGCCTGCTCATTAAATGATCCCTCCATTTCTGCCAGAATCTCCACGTCAGTCCAACCCTCGACGGGAGTTCCTCCCCAATTGGATTCTATAATCCCTACCGGCACTTTCTTTTCCAGGTTATTCCGCTTCGCAAAAAACCAAGCTACCGCCGAAAAATCCTTCATATTCACTGAATCAGCTACTTTCCACGCTCCTCCTACCACATCATCAAGCTCCACCGCACTATAAGAATTTGGAATCTTAAAAAAGCGGATCTGAGTGTTTCCTCCTTCCGAATATTCCTTTTCAGCTCCAATTACCTGAGATTTCAGCGTCCATTCCATATTGGATTGCCCCCCTGCCACCCACACATCGCCTACATAGACATCATTGATTTTTTGTTGATTTACCTCCAACACAAAAGGACCTCCAGCAGGCAATTTGGGTAACTCTAAAATCCATGTACTATCTGATTCCACAGTCCCACTTGTGATCGCGCCAGCCAAGCTCACCCGCACATTTTCACCCGGAATTCCTTTTCCCCATACTGAAATAGACGCTTCCCGCTGTACGACCATTCCATCTCCAAAGAGTTTGGGCAAAAAAACCTGAGAATCAAATTTTGAAGACCCACAGGAAAAAATGAGTAAAAGGACTAACAACTTCAAGGTATTTCTCATAGAGCTTATAATTTCTTTCATGAATTTGCTTAAAAAATCTGAGACATCTAAACTAAATTCAAGTGAAGCGTAGCCCCTGACCAATTTCCTGGATTTTATCACTTGATAGCTTCCAGGGAATTGGTTAAATAGGCAAAAGGAGCATTCCAGTTAATAGCTATTTCATTGGATGCATAGCTGCAGTTTTCGTCAGTGTAAGACTCGTCTGCAAAGGAACTGATATAGGTACAGCCATCCTGTTGTCCAGGATTTGGGCCTCCCACTAGGAAACCGGGTAAGGGTGGCAAATCTGGTCGTGACTCAGCTAACCTGTGGTGCGGATGGAGCGGTGTTTTGCTTCCAAAACCCGTGACATAGGAATACCCCGTAGCATTTCTCCCCAAAAGATAATCCAGATTGTCCAGGGCTCCTTCAAGAAAAACAGGCTCATTAGTTTGCCTGTAAGCATATAATAAAAGCATTCCCTGATTGGCGGCTACAGCATTGGATCCCCAAATGAAATTGCCCACCTCTGTCTCCATAGGGGTATGGAAACCAGTTGCGTCAATTCCTTCAAGTTGGTTTCTCGCTGCCGCAAGAAGATTTATTTTGAGCATAGCCATCCATTCCTGAGGCAACAAGGTGATGTTATCCTGATGCCGGAGTAAGGAATAGTATCCAAGCCAGGCGACTTGGTTCCACGAGGGGAGTTTAAAGCTTTGATCAGCATCAATCAATTCATCCCAATAGATCAAATTGTGCGTAGTAATGAACAATTCTGAGGCGGCCCAGATCCGTTCATCGGCAGGATTATGGTCCCCATAAGTGCCGGTAACCACGTCTGGATCAAAGACCATATTCATTTCATTTTGTTTGTAAAGAACATCGGGATTTTGCTTTGCCCAGCTCCAGGCTTTTTCTGCAGCTTTCAGATACATCACGGACTCTTCAGGTAAATAAGCTTTATAAATACGGGAAGCCTGGGCCATCACTGCAGCGAAATCTAACGTGGCCGTAGTGCTTTTGGCTACCACATACCTCTGGGATACAGCCAAATGCGGCTCAACCATGCCCTCAAATCTGGCAGTTGTGAGCTTATGGTATACCCCACCATCTCCCGGATCCTGCATGGTGATCATCCAATCCAGATTCCAGCGGATCTCGTCAAGCAAATCAGGAACCTGATCCCCTGATTCTGGAATGTTCAAATCAAGCTTCTGAAAGTAGCCAGGATGGTCTTCAAAAAGAGAAAGTAAGGTACCTACTGTGATTCCTGAATTCACGATATACTTATTGTAATCACCAGCATCATACCAACCTTTTGGAGAGGACAGCAATTCACCAACCTTTCTGGAATCCGATGATGCAGAAGGATGAACCATCACCTGATCGTCGGGATGTCCCAGCTGTCTGGCCCAGATCCCTGCGTGAGTTTTGTCCAATTCCATACCGGAACGCTGATAATAAAACGCTTTAATGCTGGCTTTTCCCAGTTTTTTGTGGATTTGCGGGTGAATCTCAAAAGGATGGGATTTTCCAACCCCATTTAAAACTAGTACGTAGTTTCCAACCTGACTGAACGCGGAGAAATCAGCAACCCTGGAAGTATGTCCAGAAAGTGTTCCGGTTACTTCTTTCGACAATTCCCCTTGGTACACGATGTCCTTATTGTCCAAATCCCAGACCGCAAAATCCTCTGCTTCCCCGTGATTTAATATCACGGCTCTTTTATCCTGATCAGGATAAAAACCTAGCTGGTTCAATCGGATAGATTCATCTACAGGCAAACTTTCATCCACCATCGGAGCCTTGCAAGACCACAGTATTATCAGCAAACTGAAGGTAAGAATATACGTATACCTCATTTCATTTACCAAATTGATATTCAATTTCTTAATCACAATTAATTCAATTAACCCCGTATTTAATGACACCTGTATTTGGCACTCCTATCCAGACATTTTTTTCAATAGAAACGGCACTGCTGACATTGGAGCTGACATAACCTAGCCTTTGATCTAGCATAGTAACTTCCCAGTTTCCGTCTTCTTTCCTACGCAAGACCCATCCTGGATTAGCATCAATTTTGCCGATTTTCAGCCGTACGTTTTCCTGATTTCCGAAAAGCAATAGATCATATCCTTTAGATGATTTGATAGCAGTAACAGCCTGAATCGGCGAAGATTGCACCAGCATCGGTAAGGCTGTTTCCTCAAAAACACCGTTCTTCAGGGTATACATTTTAGTTTCCAGGGATTGGGCCTCGACTATTCTGGCTTTTTCTAGTTCTTTTTCGCCAAGGATATCCTGGATTTTGGCTTTTGAAAATGCTTCATGGCTTGGGAAAAGCACTTTCTTTTTGTACAGCTGGGCAGCCAGCTCGTCGCGGGAAAAGAAAGGATACTCCTCTCCCATCACAGGAAAAGTCATCAACGGGTCTACAGACCCATTGCTGTCAAAATCCTCAAAATATATCCGAACCGGATTTTGCGTATCAGTTTGGAGCCTGGAATTCAAACCCCAATTCCCTGCTAACAACTCTGGTTTGCCATCGCCATCTAAATCTTGTATGAACACTGCTGACCAAAGCCCTGACTTTCCTCCAGGTATAAACTGTTCTGAACGATCTACTATTTTTCCTTCTTTAAGTGTAAGGATTCGAATTCTATCAAACTCAGAGGCAACGATTAATTCCTTGAGCCCATCCTGATCAAGATCATAGCTTTGCGCTGCTTTGACTCTGGCTATTTTCTCCAAGGAAATGGGAGAAAAAGTACCGTCACCACCATTTATCCAAACCTGACTGGCAACAGATTCCGGCCATCTTCCCGGAATATATCCTGAGCCTACAAAAAGATCATCCAATCCATCGCCATTTGCATCCCAGCTAGTGACAAACTCAGTAGGTTGAATTCCGAAGTCAAACTTGGATTCGGCAAAGACTCCATTTCCTTCATTGATCAAAAGCAAATCCCGCTGTCTGACATCTTCCTTTTCCAAGTCGAAATACCCCCCTTTTGCCACATAAAGATCCAAATCCGAATCCCCGTCTGCATCCAAAGCAGTGACCGAAGTAATTAAATGAGAATCTGAACTATAGATTTGATCGCGTTTGTTGCCATCAGGTGATTGTAAAAAGAGTTTTGTTCCGTCCGAAAAAATCAGGTCAGTCTTGTTATCACCAGTAAGTTCGGCCGCTACCATAGAAACCTTATGCTGGGAAAGGCTGTATAGCAACTGACTTTGGCGCTTGAAATCATTGGGAAGTTTTTCTTCGTTCCCGATAGCATATACTTGATGCTGCCTGTGGATAGGATAAGCAAAATTGTCGTAGACTGTTTCTTCAACTGCTTCAGCTTCTGACACATCGAGTATCTGATTGGCTTGTGGACTCTTGATTCGGCTTATTTTTTTGTTTTTCCAACGCACTTCAACCGAATCTACTTTTCCTTCTCCCAAACCAAAATGCAAGATCGCGCTTACATTGCCCTGATAGCCTTTGTAAATCTGCTGCTCTTGATAGCTCAGTTTGCCGTTTTGGTATACACTTACCTTGGCACCGACTCCATCAGGATTTCCTTCCAAACCTCTCAGGCGGATCTGAAAGTAAGTTGAATTTAGGGATTCTGACCTGCGGTTTTTAAAAACCTGAGCTGGTTCATTTAGGTTATTCAGTACCAAATCCAGATCTCCGTCCTGATCCAGATCTGCGTAAACAGCTCCATTGGAATTGCCGGGCACGCCCAGGCCCCAGTTTTCAGATCGATTTTCAAATTGGATTCCGTTGATGTTTTTGAAAGCATAATTACCAACTTTAGTTGCCGGCATTTTTTTGATCAGTTCATTGATCCCTTCTCCAGTGACCTTGGAGTTTTGAAGGAACTCATTTCGGTAGTTGATAAAATCCAGATTTGTGAAATCCTTCAAAAAACCATTGCTGACAAAAAGATCTGTATAGCCATCGTTGTCAAAATCTGCGAATAAAGGCGCCCAACTCCAATCTGTAGCACTGATTTCTGCAAGTTGACCAATCTCTGAAAAAGTACCATCACCCCTATTCAGCTGCAACATATTACGCATCAGCTGATGGTGAAGGCCTGCCTTGAGAAATAGGGAATAATGCTCGTAATTCTCAGGAGTGAAAAGCAGCTTTTGACGCATATTATCCTCGGGAAGCATATCCAGACTGACAATATCCAACTTGCCATCTCTATTGATATCGGCAGCGTCCACTCCCATAGTATACAGACTGGTATGGCCCATCGCCTCTCCAATTCCGTTGACAAAGGTGCCGTTTCCCTGATTGATATAGAAGTAATCTGGTGCGGAGTAATCGTTTCCCAGGTATATATCGGGAAAAGCATCTCCATTGAAATCAGCTATGGAAGCTCCCAAACCGTAGCTCAAACCAGTTTCGCTCAGGCCGGATTCCTTGGTGGCATTTCTGAAAACGCCATTATCGTTTTTATAAATTTTTGTGCTGCTCATCGAATCAGTTGCGCTTAGCATTGCTTCGAAAGCATTGATATTCAGATTGCTGAAAAGCCTGGGATTGTGATTCAGCAGTAGCATATCCAAGTCTGCGTCTTGATCCAGGTCGGAGAAATAAACTGCGGTACTGTAACCGGGATCATCCAGCCCATAATCCGCTGCCATTTCCTTGAAAAACGGAATACTATCTTTATCCAATCCCTGATTTACAAACAACTGATTCCTTCGCTGCCCATCTGGCAAATCCCCAGAATAGCATACATAAATATCCTTAAACCCATCTCCGTTGATGTCAACGATGGCTGTGCCCGTACTCCAGGCATTATCCTTTCCGGCAGTTCCTGTTGCCAGGGTTATGTCCCGGAATTTCAGATTCCCCTGATTCAAAAAAAGTTTGTTTTTGCCCTGGTTTGCAGTAAAATAAAGGTCTTCCAACCCGTCATTATTTAGATCTCCTACGGCTATTCCACCTCCATTATAAAAGTATTGATAGGTCAGAATATTGGCAGCCTCAGTTTCTTGGATCTGGTTGGTAAAGGTGAGCTTGGTGGAGTCTGGGCTCAGCAATTCAAAAAGAGTCTGCGGTAGTACTTCTTCTTTTTGCCCGCAGGCGAAGAATAATAATCCTGCTCCAGACAGAAGGATCTGGAGTAGTCCTGATAAGCTATACTTCTTAACTATATGTCGGGGGTTCAAGCTCAATGTTTGGTTAAAATTTCGTGATTTCCCTCAGTGATTTTTTTCTCTGGTCAGCAGGTTAGAGAACAATTCAGCTAGCTTTTGGAGTTGTCTACATCATTCTTTATTTCAATTCAAATTCACCGTACTACAAGAGAATTAACTAGCTACGCTCACCTGCGAAACCTTAGTGCCTCCTAGAGTCAAAGAAAAGAAACCCACCAGGGTCTAGAAAAAATCTCCGAGGCAAAACCCTTCGCCCCGGAGATTGAATTAATAAACCTCTTATGCTATACTATTTAATTTATTGCCCGGATTACCCGTACATTATCTACACCGAGTACCGCTTGAATATCATTGGAAGTGGTATTCACCACAACCAGTCTTAGTTGATGAATAATATTTCCATTTTCATCGAAATTCCCCGCCAGAAAATCTCCATAGGTACTTAAACGGGTACTTCCATTAGATAATTGACTCAAATTGGCAGAAATGGTGTACCAAGAGCCATCCGTAGTGCGGACAAAATTCGAAAGTGGGACATTATAGCTCAATTCATTACCATTGACATCAGGATACCAAAATTGTAACTCCAAACCTTCAATGGAGGAGGATGTGTTTACTGCTATCTCTACCCTGATATCAAAGCTAGCTGCTGGCGCTGAGGGTTCATACCCTTCTCCTTCCGGTAGAATTTGGGCACCACCCCAGTTCACCAAATTGATCACTTTGTCATTGTTCCAACCGTGACTTGCAGGAAAAGCCTGGTTCATTCCACCAAAGTTCCCTTCTAGGCCGGAGATACCAGGCTGTGAAGGTTTGATCATATCTCCTGACATTCCCCATCCCCAGTCCCATGGCCATGCAAGCGCACCATTGGTATCAAAATCTGCCACCATGCCCTTTCCGGCATAGATTTGCGTATTTCTATTGGTAGCTGATCCACCGGATTTAGTCACCACACGTATCGATTGTCCTTCTGAGAAATCCAGATTAGCAGGCACTTTAACTTTGAGAGAAGACCCAGCTGCATTGGTTTCAAAACCGGAAGTCACATACACATCCTCTCCCGGAAAGTAAACGGTATCCACAAAGAAGAAATATCTGCCAAGCAGTGTAAGTTCATCACCGGCTTTTACATACTGGTTTTTCACCTGAAGAACCTGCGGAGCAGGGGGAAGTGTCTGGAATTCCATGATAGCTTCACCCGCTTTGTTTACCAATCTCAATGTATTAGGTACATTTGGATCAGTGGCCACCGTCGGAACCGAGTCCCCTACTGTTACAATCACTGTACTGTTAGTGACATAGGCCGTGTTCACGCCCAGTGGGTAATCGTTCAGGTATACTTGCTGTGTTCCCAATAGATTGTTACCCAAGATCGCCAATGTGCTTCCCAGGGTAGCAGAAGTAAAAGCACTATCTGCTGTAGTAGGATCTGTACTGCGCACCCGCTCGATGGTCGGCGGACCGACGTTTATCTCATCTTCTTCCTTACATGCTCCCAGTATGAGTACCATTACCAGCGCAGAAGCTGCCAGCAGGGAATACGAGGATCTTATATTTTTTATGATTTTCATGTTTTTCATTTCAATGTAGGTCTACAAATCAATTTTCTTGAGCAGAGAAATCATACGGTACAGCAGGCTTTCTCAGGTTCGGTGCCCTCGACAATTCCGCAGAAGGAATAGGAATCTTAAAATTGGATTCGTTCACTGTAAAGAATCTTGGGGAAGAATCATCTGCAGGAATCTCGATTTCCCAAAGTGTGGGATCAGGGATCTGGTCTGCATAGATTCGGAAAGTGCCCCGATCCTGATTGGAAAGTATGCTATACGCCTTTGCCGGATCATAATACTCGAGTTTGGTAAACTCATACCAAGCTTGGCCTTCCATTGCAAATTCTTTTATCCGCTCTTCAAATACATCCTGCCAGGTCACAGAAGTCAACGCATTTACACCAGCTCTGGCTCTCACCATATTTACATACTTCAGTGCTTCAGCAGGATTTTTATCCAAAACAGCCTCAGCGTAGGTCAGGTAAACATCCGCCAATCGAAGAATATATGTATTGATTTCTGTTCCCTGCTGTACGACTTTTCCGTCGTTGTCTTCAGGTCTTCCAACCACATACTTTTTCACCCAGGCTCTACTGTTATAGGGTCTGCTTCCATCAAGGCTACGGGCAGGTACTTCCAACTCCTGGGCAGATCCCCCTGGAGGCACTTGGGTGATGTAAGAATAATGATCGCCAGGAAACATGAAACTTCCTTTTCTTCTCTTATCAAATACCAGATCATCATACATGTCCAGCATCCACTTGGATGCTCCTATGTCTCCGCCCCATCCGTCACCGAAGCCGGTGATTTCAGAACCGAATGCCAGAAAAGCCTGTACTGAATTTTGAGCTCCCCATGCACCAGCTTGACCGGCATTGTATACCCACTGGAGTGCTGCAAGCGTTTCCTTGTTATTATTATTGGCGGTTTTGAAAAGATCCTCGTAGTTTTCCATCAATTCTGCACCGGAGTTATCTATTACCCGCTTCGCATAATAAGCCGCAGAATCCAGGTCAGATTGATTTCGGGATCCAGATACACCTGCTTTAGTCAGGTACATTTTTGCCAGTACACCTTCCGCAGACCATTTGGTCAGGCGTCCGGTCATAACTGAGCTTTCCGGAAGATTTTCTGCCGCGTAGCGGAAATCCTTAATGATAAATTGCCATACGGTTTCTTCGGTATTTCTGGCAATGGTAGTATCCTGCAAAAGCGCTGTATTGTTGGTTATAATCGGAACCGGACCCCAGTTTTGGACCAGGTAAGAATAAGCCAGGCCACGCATAAATCTACCTTCAGCAATACCGTGATTTTTGATCCGTTCAGTCACATCTTCTCCCGCAAAGGAATTGATGTTGTTGATCAATGAATTTGACTGCGCTACTACATTATAGAATGCTCTCCAAGAGGCACCGTTTTCTGCAGTTTCCCCGGTAGTATTGAACCGGACGTTTTCCAACTGATAAGATCCTGATGTCAAGACACCACCTCTGGCATCCCCTATTCCATGACTTGCTTTATCATTGTAAGCAAACCATACCATATTATAGAGTGGTGCAGATGCTGCCAAGATCTGATCGTCAGTCTTGTAAAAGTTAGCATCTACAATCGCGTCCAATGGGGGTCTATCCAAGAAATCCTCTGAACAGCCCACCATTCCTCCAAGAAGCAAAGTAGCTCCAAGGACTAAATTTTGGAATTTTGTGTTTGTTTTCATGTATTTATGATTTTTGGATTAGAAGTCAACACCTAGGCTGAATGTGTACATTCTGGTCTGGGGATACCTGCCGTAGTCTACACCGATCAATTGATTACCGGCAGATACATTGTTTCCAATGGAAGCACCTACTTCAGGATCATATCCTTTGTACTTAGTGAAGGTGAATGCGTTCTGAACCCCAAACGACAATTTCAGGCCTCTTACTACATTTTGCTTTCCAAGAAGCTCATTAGGGACTACATAGGAAAGGTTGATGTTTTTGATTCTCACATAAGAACCATCCTCCACAAACTTGTCTGAAATTCTAGATCCGTTTCCATTCAGATCTGTAGCTGTAATCCTCGGAACATCAGTATCTGGGTTGGCGATGAAAGGGTTACCTGACTCATCCATTTCGATACGGGCATAGTCATAGGTTTCCAAAAGCATGTTTCTACCCAGATTTACATTGTTTGGATTGATGTTAATGAATCTGTTGTAATTATAGATATCTACACCAAGCGCTCCTGTAAACAGGATATCAAGGGCAAAACCTTTGTATGAGAACTGCTGGGTCATGCCAAAGGTGAATTTTGGCCATGGATTACCGATGAAAGTCTGATCACGCTCATCAATCACCCCGTCTTCGTTAAGATCTTTGTACTTGATGTCACCTACATAGATGCCGTTATCACGGTCAACCTGGATTGGGTTTCCGGAGTTATCTACCGGTCTGGCGCTTGACTCCACTTCTTCGATTGATTGGAACAAGCCATCAGCCTGATATCCGTAGAACAACCACGGGGCATACCCAGGCTGAGCTCTGGCGGTAAAGTTATTCAGCCACCAGGCTGTGCGGTCAATGAATGCTGTCTCGGAAAAGAATTTGGTCACTTCAGTTTTGAAACCTGAGAAGTTGTAATTAGAACTCCAGGAGAATCCACTGGCCCTGTTGTCTATATTGATCGTATTGATTGTGATGCCATATCCCTTGTTTTCCAAAGCCCCAATATTCACCGTAGGAGTACCTATGCTTCCTTCTCCTGAAGTGCCCATGTACCAGGGAAGTGGGTTAGGCAAAAGCAAATTGTCAGTTTTCTTCAGGTAGAAATCCCCTTCGATCTGGATTCTGTTGTTCAACATGTTCAGGTTGAAACCAAGGTTGACTGTAGAAGTCTCTTCCCACTTCAGATTTGGATTTCCAAACCTTGAGACCAGAAACCCACCACCCCAGGGAGTAGGAATACTAGGAGAGCTAAGTGGTGCATAGATCGCATTAGGATCACCTTGATTACCCGTAAGACCAGTTTCAAAACGGATCTTTAACTCATCCATCCAGGTAGCATTCTGCAGGAAGTTTTCTTCAGACACTCTCCATGCTGCAGATACGGAAGGGAAATACCCCCATCTATTCTCAGGACCAAAGTTCGCAGAACCATCAGCTCTTATAGCACCTAATAGGATGTACTTCTCGTTGAACGTATAGTTTGCTCTTGCAAAGAATGACTCCATTGCCCAGTTATTGGCTCCGCCGCTGTTGGTAGCTCCCTGAGCAGAACCAAGTCCAAGCTCCTGAAGATCATTGGAAGGGAAGTTCACCCTGCCTCCGTTCAGAAATTCATATTGGGATTCCTGGGCTTCATGGCTGGCCATGACATCCAACGCATGCTTTCCCCAAATAGCACTATAAGTCAGCATCTGGTTCCAGTTCCAATAGAAGCTGTTGCTGGATTCTTCTGTTAAAGAGTTTGTGTCATTGGTCACCACACCTAAGGTATAGGTTGGGGTAAAGAAGTGGCCGTTATTATAGTTGATGTTTGTATTCACCATAGTACGGAACTTAAGGCCTTTTACCAAGTCGATTTCTACATTGAACCCACCCTGAGCCCCTCTTCTCTTATAGCTTCTATCCAATAGATTGGCCAATGCGATCGGGTTTGCTGGAGTGAACTGCAAGCTAGATCCATTTACAGGATCCGCACCGCCCCAAGATCCGTCAGGATTGGTTACCGGTACATTTGGCGCCATCTGTATGGCATTGTTGATCACATCAGAGCTTCCTGTCGCCAATTGCTCATCGGTATGAAAAAGCTGTAAGTTCAAGCCAAGTTTCAACCATTTTCTGGTCTGGTTGTCAATGTTTGTCCTTACTGAGTAACGGTCAAACGAAGAGCCTATCGCCACACCTTCCTGGTTAAAATATTCACCGGAGATATAGAACTTGGTTTTCTCATCTCCCCCAGTCAGTGTGATGTTATGTTTGTTCAAAGGAGCAGTTTTGAAAAGTGCATCCTGCCAGTTGGTTCCTTCACCTAATATAGAGGGGTCCAAAAAAGCTGCCGGAGGATCACCACCGGTGATTTCGCTGATATCATTGGTCATAGTCGCATATTGACTCAGTGACATCACATCCAGATTTTCTGGTTTATCCTGCAGTGTATACAGGTAATTGTAAGTGATTTTAGTCTCACCCGCCTTTCCTCGTTTGGTTGTAATCATGATTACACCGTTGGTACCTCTGGATCCGTAGATCGCAGTAGCAGAAGGACCTTGCAATACTTCCATAGATTCAATATCACTTGGGTTCAGACCCGCAAGCGGATTGGTGGAAGAGGTATTTCCGTAAGATACAGCAGCAGGTTGCACCTGCACACCATCGATTACATATAGCGGCTGATTTGTACCACTAATAGAGTTGATACCCCGGATGTTTACCGAGATGCCTCCCCCTGGTGCCCCTGTATTTTGGGTCACATATACACCTGCAGCACGTCCTTGTAGCGCTTGCTCTATGGTGGTGTTGACAGTACGCTCTATGTCTTCAGAAGTCACAGAAACCTGGGCAGAGGACATATCACGTTTTTTCATAGTGCCGTAACCTACCACTACCACTTCATCCAGGGAAGACATATCTTCTTCCATTGAGATGTTGATTGTAGATTGGTTACCTACCACGACTTCCTGGGCTTTATAGCCAATAAAGCTAAAAACCAGGACGGATTCCGAAGATGGAACAGTAATAGAATACGTTCCGTCAACTTCAGTTGCTACACCAGTAGTGGTTCCTTTCACCAGCACTGTTACTCCAGGCAGAGCAAGTCCATCTCCAACAGCATTCACGGTTCCTTTCACCGTGACCTGGGCCTGGACTACACCTACCAGAAGCATGAGCCAAAGTGGTAATAGTTTTTTCATCATTAGGGGTTTAATTGTAAGAAATTGGTAAATAGGTTTGGAGCAGGAAAAGATTGTCCCGTCGTAAAATTTAATCTAATAGGTAGTAAGTAGTGTTTCATTCAGTTTGGGTTTTGTTTATAAAAATCACTGAGACAAACACCAAAAGCTGAATTGTATTCCTTGCACCGAACTTGCATATCCAGTGATAATTGAATGCAGGGCAGTTCAATTTTAAAAAGAATAGGATCAGGTTTTTGGGTTTATGTCTTTGATCCGAATAAATGTAGTTTTAGTAATTTGGACGGAGGGTATGCAAATGTTTTTATTAAGGGTATCAAATGTTAACAGACATAAAATCAGCTGAAAACAAGGCACTTACCTGTCATTAATTTCATTTTTTTCAGGCTAAAAACCCCATAAATAAAAAGATGGGGCATTTTGAAATGCTACTCCTCGCACTAGTCAAGGTTCTTCTTCAATGCTTTTTTCACTACTTCCCCCCATGGCTTAATTTGAGAACCTGTCCAGTTTCCTTCAGAAGATGCAGCAGGAAAAAGCATAGAACAAGTCTCGTTCTTGTCTGCAATAGACCAGGCTGCCCAAGATATTTTTCTGCTCTCCATCCAACTAAGCCAAGTGTTCCATGAACTTGTATCTATTGGTCCATCACCTGTAGCTTCCATGCCCGCGCACTCAGTGACAAACAATGGCAAACCAGCCTGATACGCTTTCTCCGCCCTTTCTCTCAGATAGTCCTTGTGCGTAGCGGCATAGAAATGCAATACATACATTATATTTTCCTGATCCAGAATAGGATTCTGAGCTACAAGGTGTATATCCTGACTCCATGTAGGCGAGCCAACCAGAATCAAATTATCAGGATCGTGTTTTCTGATTTCAGAGATAATCTCTTCACTATAAACTTTTACTTCCTCCCAAGTCTCATAATCGGGCTCATTGAAAAGCTCATAAATCACATGGGGTTTATCACCATACGTTTTCGCCATTTCAATAAAAAAATCCTTGGCTTGCGCTGGGTACAAGTCATGGCTATGCCAGTCGATGATCACGTACATATTCTCTGCTATGGCAGCATCTACTACAGCTTTGATCTTCTCTATTGCAAATTCAGGGTTTTCAAGGTAGGCATCTGCTGGATCCACCCCCATCGCAGCCCTTACCACATTAGCATTCCAGTCATTTTTCAGCCATTTCACCGCAGAAGTATTGTAAAATCTAGGCCACCAATTGTGCCAGCCAAAACTAACTCCGCGAAGCATGACGGCTGTGCCTTCACTGTTGGTCAGCTTCCCATCAGTTACTTTTAACTGTCCAAAGTAGTTGACTTCACCAACTGGCCCTGGATCCTGTGTAGTAACATCAGGGTTAGGGATAGGATCCGGGGTAGAGGCTTCAGAGCAGGATGATACTATCAAGCCTGCAATGATCAGAAATTTTTTCATTCGTCGGGTTCTGTTAATTGAATCTTCAATTTTACACCAACAGAATTTTAAACAGGGGTACCAATTGTTTCCGATTGGGGTAAAAACCGTTAAATGATATATCCATCCGAGGATCCCATAGTATATAGGTTAGGAAATTCAGAAGATCGATTTAAGCCTGTGTTGTTTACAGCTTGAGGGTGAAATTTGGATTAGGCTTTTTTGCTTACGGCTTTGGATCCTTTCAAACAGAACCTTGAGCCATTCAAATTCATTGATGTTGTTCTTTTTGCAGCTTGC
The DNA here is from genome assembly GCF_001442615.1 of Algoriphagus resistens. Classification (GTDB taxonomy): domain Bacteria; phylum Bacteroidota; class Bacteroidia; order Cytophagales; family Cyclobacteriaceae; genus Algoriphagus; species Algoriphagus resistens. Next base: position 153,328 of record NZ_LMXN01000006.1, read on the forward strand.
CATGGAGCTCGAACACAATCAGTTCCGCCAATTTGGCTAGATTATAGTCAGGGCTGTTCCCATTGGGCAGACGGGCCTGTATTTATATTTGTTATACTTCAGTGATTTCTCAAGCCTGTCTAGAGCAGGAGCTGAGTGTTTCTTTCTTTCCTCTGTCCTATGCTCCTAGTCCAGTGCATGCGGCCTCATCCGTTGCCCCAGGGAATACAGCAGCTGCAATTCATCTCAATCCCGTAAGAGCAGGTGTTGTCGAAATGGAGGAAGAGTATCCGTTAAGCAATTGTGGGGATTTTTATGGAAGTGGAAAGGGTGGTATTGATGAAGCGGATATTTGCGCTGTTCGGAATTTGCAATTCCGGACCTGGATAAAGCGGATTTCAACTCCCTGCTTTCAGTTGTCCGACATTGCAAAAATCAAACAGCAGGATATGGAGGAATAGTCAAATGGTGTGTTTAGCCAAAACCGAAAGCCGGATGCAATTAGTAACCAATCTAGTAATTTCCAATTTCTCTCCCTACTCACTCCTTAAGCTCTCCACAGGGTTCATCAGGACTGTTTTTAAAGTTTTTCCACCTATTGTAATTACCGTAAGGATCAAAATAGCCAGTGCAGGGATTCCAAAAAGCCACCAACTGAGTTCGATGTGGTTGGCAAATTTCCCCAACCATTCTTTTACGATAAAATAGGTAACAGGAATCCCGATAGTCATTGAAATTAACACCGTCTTTATGAAGTCTTTTGACAGTAAAACGAGCAAACCAGTCGTGCTGCCTCCGATCACTTTTCTGACCCCAATCTCCTTGGTTCTTTTGGCTACCGTAAAAGTGGCCAACCCGAACAAACCAAGGCAGGCAATGAAAATGGCAAAGAGTGTCAAGACTCCAAATACCTTTTGGAAGCGTTCGTCCGCTTTATATTGCCTATCGTATTCCTGATCAAGGAAAAAGTAGGAAAATGGTTTGTATGGGAAAATGGTCTCGTATTGCTGCTTTATCATGGCCAGTTGCTCAGCGGGATTTTGCCCTGCAAATTTCACGCTGATATACCCCTCAGCATTTGGGGAATAACCCATAAGGATAGGGATTTGGGCCGCTTTTGGCGATTCTTGATTGTAGTTTTTTACTACACCTCTGATGGTGCTTCTGTGTCCCCAGAAATTGATGGATTTTCCAATTGCCTTTTTCGGATCCGCAATCCCCCATAAATGCAATGCCTTTTCGTTCACAATAAACTGTCCGTCAACTGTATCCTCAAATGTATCTCGGTTGGTGGAGCTAAAATTCTCACCTGCCAAAAGCTCAATTTCCATCAGGTCCAAAAAGGCAGTGTCTATTAAAGTCAGATAAAAATTGAAGTCTGTTTTTTCCGGAGCGTCGCTAAGGTTAACGCCCCTGGTAGTTGACATAGAAGCACCCGAAAGTCCCGGTACCGTCATGGACGTAGCGACTGACTTTACATCCGAATTGGCCAAAAGCGATTGCTTGAATGATTCAATGCTTTGGCTTACATGCTCTCCGGCAGGTGTTTTCACCACCACTATCTTTTCTGTATTTACACCAATATCCAGATTTCTCAAATAATCGATCTGAAGGTAGACCGCGAAGGTTTGTACCAGCAAAACCACAGTAATTCCAAACTGAAATACCACTAACGACTTTCGAAGAAAAACACCTTGCCCTGAATGTGAAAAGCTTCCTTTTAGTACCTGCGATGGCTTGAACGAAGACAGCACAAATGCAGGGTAAATACTCGATAGGACGATTGCCATAATCAAAAAACCAACCAAACAGGCCCAAAAGAACAAATCCCCGAAAATGGAAAAGCTTTCGGGCAAACCTGCCGTTTCTATGAACAGGCTTTCAACCAAGGAAATAAGCATGATCGCCAGTAGAGCTGAGAAAACGTTTATGATCAATGATTCTACAAACACCTGGATTTTTATCTGTAAACCCGTAGAACCGACCACTTTCCGCATGCCCATTTCTTTGGCCCGGTCCAGGGCTTTGGAAGTGGAAAGGTTGGTATAATTGACCAAGGCGCTGCTGATTACCAAAAATGCAACGGCCAACAAAAAATAAACCGAACGGGCATCACCGTTTGGTTCTGTTTCAAATCCTTTTTTGGAATATAGGTGGATGTCGCCAATCTTTTGCCCGATAAAATTGTTGTTGACCGCTACTCCCTGGGCCTTAAGTTGCTTGTTGAACAACACTAAATTCTCCGTGAAGTTGTCATAATCCGCATTTTCGGCAAGCTCTACATAGGTAAGCGTATTGTTTCCAGTCGCATTGTCTTCTGTCTCGCCAAAATCAGAAATTAAGGTTGCATAGGACACCAACATGTCAAACTTCAAGTGAGTGTTGCTTGGGCTATCAGGAACCACACCCACCACATTCATCAATATGGGCAAATTGGGGCCTATGATTTTGAATGTTTCTCCAACGACATCGATCGTATTGAAATATTTTATGGCGGTACTTTCGCTCAATACTGCCTGATGGGGCTTTGTGAACAGATCTTGGTTTGATCCTTGAATCAAGGAATAGTGAAATATGTCAAAAAAGGAGGGGTCAACACCCAAAACCTTGTCCACGACATATTGTTTTAAGCCAATTTGAATATCAATACTTGGTTCACCGACAGGGTAAGCCCTGGTACTGTTCTCTACTTCTGGAATTTCATTTTTCAGTACTTCCGCAAGAACGGGGAAAGTTTCAACGTCTTGGGCAAATACGGTTTCGCCGTTTAGGTAATCGGTGGTGATCCGCACGATCCTGTCGACATTGGGATACCCGTGTTCATAACTCATCTCATAGCGTACATACTGCACGATCATCAACGTAATAGCCAACCCCGACGCCAAACCAAGCACGTTGATAGCTGTAAAGGACTTGTCCTTTCTAAAGGTCCTGAATGCGATCTTGAAGTAGTTCTTGAGCATGGGAATCAATGTAATTGTTACTAGTCAATTGCTAAAGGTGGGTGATCAGTTTGTCCTGTGCTGTTCGGAATTTGTAATTCCCAACTCGGATAAAGCATTTAAAATCCAAGGTTATCAAGCGTCTGTCATTTAAATTGTTAAGCAGCGTGAAATCACTAAGTAATTTTATTTTCGTTTATGAATTGTTTAATATCCATGCCAGTATCAATCTGCGAAAACAGGCTAATTTCGGTCATCAAACCGATTTACCACGGCGTGAATCAGACACTTTTGTCCGTCAACGGGCAAAAGGTATCTTTAAAAAGTCGGGTTGTTCAACATTATTAGTGCGTTGTTCGGAATTTGGGATTCTAAACCTTTATAAAGTGGATTTCAAATCCTTGTGATCAGTCGTCCCATATTGCAAATGCCAAACAGCTAGATACCGATGAGTAGCGTAATGGTGTGGTTAGTCGAAGCTGAAAGGACCAAGATGGAGTTGTTGGCAGGAAATCGTGGAACTCTTTCTAAGAGATCGTATGGAAATCAAGGGATACTATGCTTAAAAAACCTTAGAAATAAGATCATCCAGCAGCTATTTCTTGCTGACGGACCGCATATTCCGAAGGAAGTACCGAGAATTCCGCTTTGAAATGCTTCGCAAAGTACTTGGCGTTGTTATAGCCTACCATGTACGCAATTTCTGAGATATTGAGTTGGCTTTTAGCCAAAAGCTGAGAAGCACGTTTCAAACGGATCAGGCGAATAAACTCTATCGGGCTTTTGCCGGTAATGGATTGGAGCTTTTTATATAAATGCACTCTGCTCATCCCTAACTCCTTGCTTAAGAATTCTACAGAAAGCTGAGGATCTTCCATGTACTTTTCTACCAATGCTACCGCTTTTTGGATCAGCTGGTCGTCCAGTGAAGTTACATTTACTTCTGATGCATTGATTTGGATCTTGTTTCGGTTTTGTTCCTGGATCACTTTTCGCTCACGCAAAAGATTCTTTACACTAAGCTGCAAAATCTCCAGATTAAACGGTTTGGTCAGGTATAGATTGCAGCCGCTGTCCAGACTCTGAACCATCGTTTCTTCGGATTTTTTGGCCGTAAGCAAGATCACGGGAATGTGTGAAGTCTTAATATCCCCTTTCACTTTATGACAAAATTCCTTCCCATCCATTTGAGGCATCATCAAATCAGAAATGATCAAATCAGGAATATGCTGCTGGGCCAGATCCCAGCCTTGCGCCCCATTGGTTGCTGTAATAACCTGATAGGTCTCCGAGAGACAATCTCTCAGGTAATTTCTAAATTCCACATGATCCTCAGCAATAAGAATTATGTCTTTCAATTCACCTACTGAAAGTGAGGTTTCTTCATCTTCATCGTCCAGGTTTTCAGGGATAATCAGGGCCAGTGGGATAGTCAGGGAAAATACAGTCCCCATACCTGGCTCACTTTCTACAGTGATTTCTCCGTTCATCGTACGTGCAAAATCCTGGACCAAAGATAAACCGATGCCGCTTCCCTGATTTAGCTGCTGCTTATGCCCTTCTGTAGTGTAGAATCTATCAAAAATCTTCAGCTGGTCTTCTTTAGAAATACCGATTCCGGTATCTGATACCGACAGAATCAAAATTCCCTTCTCCTCATTTTCCTGCTGCAATTCAAGTGTCACCGTAATAGCACCATCTTCTTGGGTGAATTTGAATGCGTTGGAGAGCAGATTGAACAGGATTTTCTCCAATTTGTCAGGATCAAAAATCGCCTGCTGCGCTTGTGTGTTTGTTTCGAAATTCAGATGGATATGCTTATTCTCCGACAGTTCATGGAAGTCAGCAACGCATTCCTTGATGAATTGAATCACATCACCTTCTGAAGGATGAAACGCCAAACCACCATTTTCTACATTTTTGACATCCAAAAGTTGATTAATCAGTTTAAGTAAGCGTCTTGCATTTCGCTGGATAATCTTGTATTGGCTAAGCAAACCCGTATTTTCAGTCCCGGAAATCAAATGCTCGGTCGGAGTCAAAATCAGGGATAGCGGTGTCCTAAACTCATGGCTTAGATTGGTAAAAAATTTGGTCTTCAGCCGGTCCAGATCCTGAACACGTTTGGCTTCCCTCATCGCCTGCTCCCTGTCAAATTTCTCCCGTTGCCTGGTTAACAGTTGATGTCTGAAATAGAATATTAGGGCAAAAATTGCCATTGCATACATAAAATAGGCAATAGGAGTCTTCCAGAACGGAGCCAGAATCCTAATATCCAATTTGTATTCATTTAAGCTCCATCCATCCAAAACAGTACCCGGCTGCACTACCAAGGTATAGGTGCCCGGATCGAGGTTGGTGAAGGTGACTTTTGCAAGATCATCATTGAGATAAATCCAGTCATCATTGAAGCCAAGCAGCTTATAACGGTATTTGTTTTTTTCCGGATAAAGAAAATTCAACGCACTGAAGCCAATGGAAAAAATATTTTCGTCATGCCTTAGCACAAGCTGGTCCATTTTATCCAATGATTTTGTAAGAAGTACCCGATTACTCAGACGCTCACCAACCTTGACCTCCTCATTAAATAGCTGGAAATCCGTAAAAACCACAGCCGGGTTATTCCGTTCAAATGCAAAATTTTCAGATTTAAAGATATTATAGCCATTTGGACCACCAAAAATAAATTCTCCCTTACTTGTCCTTAACGCTGCATTCTTATTAAAGAGTGCTGCCTGAAGGCCATCTTTTTGATCAAAATTCTGAAAGGTAACCGAAAACGGAGTCACATTTCTGTTTATCTCCGCATAGCTTAATCCCATTTGGGAACTTATCCAGAGATTTTTATCACCGTCTTCAATAAGGTCCACCAGATAATCTGTCGGTAATCCATCGGCCTTCCCGAAGTGGATAAAGGTGGAATCTGATGAATCAAAGTAGTACAGACCGCTTAAGGTCGAAATCCATAATATTCCCTCTACGTCTACATACAAATCACTGATATTAGAATCTATCAGACCGTTTCCCTGAGTTTCTGAATAAAAAGCGCTTTCTCCTGTTTGGTAGTTCAGTCTATTCAGACCACTGCCTCCGGACACCCATATATTCCCTTGTTTATCCTCTGCAAAACCGGTTATATACTGATTGTTCGTAAAGAACGGTGCGCTTCCAGCTGGATAATTATGAAATTCTTTTCTGTCCTTATCCAACATAGATATACCGGAACGGAGCGTGCCAATCCAGATTTTCCCGGTACTGTCCTCAAAAAGTTTCCAAATACTAGGCCCTGGAATGCCTGATTCATTCTCAGACGGGTAATTATAATTTTTAAATTCCTTTCCATCAAAGCTTCCTAAGCCATTCAGATAGGTTCCTATCCAGAGAATCCCTTCATGATCGATCATCAGATCCACAATGACATCACCAGTCAGACTTTTGGCATCTTCAGGATTATGCCTGAAGGCTTTATAGGTATTGGTTTTTCTGTTATGATAAAAAAGCCCTCCCCCATTAGTCCCTATGTAAAGATTGCCCAAGCTATCCTCAGCAAAAGAATTTACATCATTGAAAGGAAGAGAATTCGGATCAGCAAAGTTTTTGCGGACATGGGAGAACCTCAGCAGCCCCTGGTGATAATAGGCAACCCCTTTTTTGTGGGTGCCTACCCAAATAATATCTTCGCTGTCTTTATACAGGGAGTAAACAACATTGTGAGGCATGGTATTATCCTGCGAATTCTCACCCGCAAGGTAGTTGACTGTCCCATCATATTTGTTAAGGACATTGATCCCGCCATGGTCTGTCCCCAGCCAAATCTGCCCCACTTTTGCCTCCACAATGGTTTTCACCATATTATTATTTAAGCGAAACTCCCCTCTGTTTTCCTGGTTTATCCGGACTTCATGCGAATACCCATCAACCCTGAACACTCCCAAATCCCGCTCAGGATCAAATATCCAGGCATCTCCATCGGAATCAATCAAAATCTCATAAGTTGCTGAAGATGGAATTTCATCTTTCGGAAGTCTTAGCGTCTGCGTGACTATGAGACGGTTTGGATCGAGTAAATCGATGACTCCAGAACTGTGGACCACCCATACCAATCCATCAGGGGCTTCTGCAATTGCTACTACCTGGTTGGAAAAAAGACTTCCCTTGTTACCGTTCTTCTGTACATATACCGTTTTCTTGGTTTCTTCATCGTAAATGCTGATTCCTTTGGCCGGGTGTGTGAACCAGAATCTACTTTGGCGGTCTTTCATCAACACCCCAACAGAATCAGAAGCTAAATGATATATGCTGGAAAATACTTTCAGACCTCTTGAAAACTGCTCATTTTCAGGATTATAAATATCAAATATCCCGTTTACATTTTTAATCCATAGCTTATCTCCTGGACCTATGAAAATTTTGAGTATATTATTGTGAGAGATGGAAGTTGAATCTTTGGTATTCAAAAAAATCTTCGTGCGTGTGCCATCATATCGGTACAGGCCATAGGCTGTGCCGTACCACATCATGCCATCTGCATCTCTGACCATACTCAGGATATTTGAATTGGATAAACCCAGGTTTTCGTCAAGGTTTCGAAACACAAGTTTTTCTACTTCGTCCTGAGCGGTTACCGATCCGGTCCAAAACATCATCAAACATACTATTCCACAAATCACATATCCTTTCATACACGGTAAACTAGGGCTGCCAAATTATGAGAATTAAAGGAAATATCTTATTGAAGATCCAATCTTTTTCAACAAAAAAGTCCGATTGAAGCAACTCAACCGGACTTTAATAAATTATTTATAAAAGATACTTAGATAAATCTATTTAGAAGATTTTCGAAGTACTCTTGCTTACCACTTGTCTGAATAGGCTCCCCTACTTCAGCAGCATAGTTTCTCAAATCTTCCAAGGTAAGATTTCCTTCTTCAAAGGATTTTCCTTTTCCGGAATCAAAGCTTGCATAGCGGTTTTTCCTTCTTTCCAAGTAATCAGACTTGTCCAGAATGTCCTGGGCGATCAGCATCCCTCTCGCAAAAGCATCCATACTTCCGATATGGGCCAGGAATAGATCATCCATATCAGTTGAGTTTCTTCTGATTTTTGCATCAAAGTTAACTCCACCGCCCTGGATACCTGCTGAGGTCAACAATACTAGCATGGCTTCAGTCATTTCCTGCAAGTTCATCGCAAACTGATCGGTATCCCAACCATTTTGATAGTCACCCCTGTTGGCATCAATGCTACCCAGCATACCGGCGTCAGCACATACTTGAAGCTCATGTTGGAACGTGTGTCCCGCCAAGGTGGCATGGTTTACCTCGATATTCAATTTGAAATCCTTGTCCAGTCCATGCTGTCTTAAGAAGCCTATGACGGTGGCAGCATCGTAATCATACTGGTGCTTGGTCGGTTCCATAGGCTTAGGCTCGATAAAGAATGTTCCTTTAAAACCGTTCTTTCTGGCATAGTCACGTGACATGGTCAAAAACTTGGCAAGGTGTTCCGTTTCACGCTTCATATCTGTGTTGAGCAAGGACATATAACCTTCACGCCCTCCCCAAAACACGTAATTCTCACCATTCAAGGCAATCGTCGCATCAATTGCATTTTTCACCTGAGTGCCTGCCCAGGATACCACACTGAAATCCGGATTGGTGGAAGCACCATTCATGTAACGGGGATTGCTAAAAACGTTTGCGGTTCCCCAAAGCAATTTAACACCTGTTTCTGCCTGCTTTTGCTTAGCGTATTCAGTAATGATCTGCATTCTTTTCTCGTACTCTCCCAAGGTAGGTCCTTCATCGATCAAGTCGATATCATGGAAGCAATAGTATGGGGCTCCGATTTTTGTGATGAATTCGAAAGCAGCATCCATTTTGTCTTTAGCGCGCTGAATTGGATCAGCAGCCGCATCCCAAGGATGAACAATCGTACCCGGTCCGAATGGATCTCCACCAGTCCCGCAGAAGGAATGCCAATAAGCGATTGCGAATTTAAAGTGCTCCTTCATTGTTTTGCCGGCGATGATACGATTCTCATCGTAAAATCTAAAAGCCAATGGATTATCACTTTCCTTACCTTCGAAAGGGATTTTATCGATTGAAGAGAAATAAGTTTTTGACATTTTTACTGTGGTTTATTAGGTTTTATAGGTTTGAAATTTAATTATATACTCATCTTTTGGATTGCTTCCAAATGGCTTTTCCAGGTGGAATAAACTTCTTCATAAGGGTCAAAGAAATGCTCGTTTGGCTCTATTGTTTCCAACAATTCCAATCCCGCAAAAGCCTCCGTCTCAGAAGCGAACACTCCCGCTCCGATCCCTGCCCCTCTGGCTGCCCCTTGAGCGCCATCTGTGTCATACAGTTCGAGAACCACTCTGTTCATATGAACGAAAGTCTTACGGAAAACCGGGCTAAGGAACATATTTGCCTTCCCTGCCTTGACAGTCTTCAGATCCAGTCCCATTTCCTGCATAATCCGGAATCCAAAGGTAAGTGCTGATACAATACCTTCCTGTGCAGAACGGATCATATGCCGTTTGTCATGCTTTAGAAGATCCAAACCGAGCATGTGAGCGCCCACGGGTTTGTTCTGCATGATGCGCTCCGCACCGTTCCCAAAAGGAATAAACGTCAGTCCTTCAGAACCAATCGGAGCAGAACTTCCCAGCGTGTTCATTTCATCGTAATCAATATGACCTGCACCCATTATTTTTTTCAGCCAGCTATTCAAAATACCTGTACCATTCACACAAAGTAAAACTCCATACGATGGATTTTCCATGGAATGATTTACATGTACAAAGGTATTAACTCTGGACAAAGGATCATGAAGTGGTTTATCCGCGACTCCATACACTGTCCCTGAAGTTCCGGCTGTAGTGGCCAATTCCCCAGGCTTCAATACCTGAAGGGAAAAAGCATTATTAGGCTGATCTCCGGCACGGTATGAAATAGGAACCCCTTCTTCAAGTCCTGTAACTTCAGATGCTAACGCTGACACTCTTCCCTGAATAGAATAAGAAGGAACCACATCAGGAATCCAGGATTTAGAGATTTGGTAGTTCCCGAGAACTTTGTCACTCAAACCATTCTTTTGAAAATCCCAGAATATCCCCTCTGATAACCCTGTCTCCGAAGTACAGATCTCCCCGCTCAATCTCATTGCAATGAAATCACCCGGAAGCATCATTTTATGGATCTTAGCTGCTATAGCAGGTTCATTCTCTATCACCCAGCGGAGCTTGGAAGCAGTGAAATTCCCAGGAGAATTCAGCAAATTTTTAAGGCAGTATTCTTCGCCTAGCTCTTTGAAGGCTTTTTCCCCTATTCCCACCGCACGGCTGTCACACCAGATAATGGATGGTCTCAGGACGTTTTGATCCTTATCCACCAATACCAATCCATGCATCTGGTAAGCAATCCCAATTCCTTTCAGCTCGCCTTTTTTCACTTTAGTCTTACTAAGCACAAAGCGGATGGAATGCTGCACATACTTCCACCAAATCTCCGGATCTTGTTCTGCCCAGCCCTTTTCAGGGGAATCAATGATCATTTCCTCTTCAGGAAAAGCTTTGGAGAATAAAGACTTTCCAGAATCGGCATCAAGTAAAGAGGTTTTGACAGAGGAGCTCCCAATGTCAATCCCTAATAATAAACGTCTCATTTAACTGTGTTTTTTACCAGAATACGATGTATAGAGCTGCAGTAATTCCCGCGATCAGGACCGCACCGATTTTGAAAGTTGCGCTGGTCCTGAACAGCTCTTTAGTGATTTCTATGCTATTTGGATGGTCTTTCCCTTTACCTTCTACCAGACTGATGATGATCATCAAAGCAGCCAGAATCAAAAATACGACACCCATTCTATCGATGAACGGCAATGCCGGAAAAACAATCTTTAAGACTACAGAAAGCGGGATACTCAAAGCTGCTCCTGTAAGAGCTGCATTTGAAGTTGTCTTCTTCCAGAATACACCAAAGAAGAAAATGGCAAAAACCCCCGGACTGATAAATCCAGTGTATTCCTGAATAAACTGAAATGCCTGATCTAAAGCTCCCAACGCCGGAGCAACAACGGATGCCACAGCAAAAGCGACCAATGCCGTAATCCGACCAACTTTCACCTGTTTGGCTTCGGATGCACCTTTTCCTATGTACTTATTGTAAATATCCATGGTAAAAATAGTGGAAGTACTATTGGCCATAGATGCTAAAGAAGATACGATAGCTGCGGTCAGCGCTGCGAATGCCAATCCTTTCAAACCAACGGGTAATAGTTGCAGCAAGGTAGGATAAGCTCTATCAGATTTGATGATGCCTGTAGCGGGATCCTTCATTGATTCAATAAATCCCACGTCTATGCCATTATTGACTATTACGAATGCCGCGATACCGGGAATCACCACGATAAGAGGCATAAGCAACTTTAGGAATCCGGCGAAAATCATCCCTTTTTGGGCTTCATCCAGGCTTTTTGCTGCCAGCGCCCTTTGCGTGATGTATTGGTTGAATCCCCAGTAGCTAAGGTTCGTAATCCACATACCTCCTACCAACACAGAGATCCCTGGAAGGTCAAGGTAGGCATCACGAGTACCTCCGGCACCATCTGGAATCATCATTTCACCTTTGGACAATATCATGGAAAAGTGGCCAGGAACCTCTCTTCTCAACAAGCCAAGTCCTTCCCAGGCATCACCCCCACCTACCATTTGCAGCGCAATATAAGTAGTGGCAAGCCCACCTGCTATCAAGAATACCACCTGAATTACATCAGTCCAAGCTACTGCCTTAAGTCCGCCATAGATGGAATAGATCATGGCAAAAAGGGCCAATCCAAAGATACCATAGCCCATAGGTACATTCAGAATCGTATTCAAACTCAATGCACCCAGATACAATACTGAGGTAAGATTGACAAAAACATAAAGAAGCAACCAGAAGATTGCCATCGTGGTTCTTACCCGCGTATCATATCGATCTAACAAGAACCCAGGCATGGTATAGATGCCTTTTTTGATGTAAACCGGTAAAAAGAAAATGGCCACCACCAACAAGGTGACCGCTGCCATCCATTCGTAGGTGGAAATCGCCAGTCCTAAAGCAAATCCAGAACCGGACATGCCTATGAACTGCTCTGCAGAAATATTGGAAGCGATCAAAGACGCTCCCACCGCCCACCAGGGCAAGGCTTTGGAAGCGAGAAAATAATCGGAAGAATTTTTTACGTGACCTTTCTTCTCACGGGAAACAAAAATCCCCATCCCGATGATGAGCAAACAATAGCCTATAAAGACGGCTAAATCTAAAGGTTCTAAGAGCATAAATTGTTAGGTTAGGTTTGGGCAGTTAGTTTGGGTAAACGACTAATCTTATTAGAATAAGCCGATAAAGATAATATTTTCATGATAACGTCTACAATAAAAAGAACCTATTTGAAATTAATGAAATATTAGTTTTAAAAATTGTAAAGGAACTGTGGACAACTTCCTGCCTCTAAAGCTCCCTAAATAGCTGATTCCAGAACAGTTACTTACAAAAACCTGTTCTGCCTTCTCTAATTCCACAAGTTTAAATTCTCCTTCCTGGTAAAATATTTCATGTTGGATCATATGCTCAAGGATTACTTGTCGGCTCACGCCGTTTATACAGCTGCAGCTTAAAGAGGGTGTGTATACTATTCCGTCTTTTATCCAAAAAACCGTTGATGCGCCGGCTTCCGACACAAACCCTCTATAATCAAGTAGGATTATTTCGTCCAGTCCCCGCTCCTTTCTTTCCTGATTGGCCAGGACATAGGGCAGTGCATTGAGTGATTTAAACGAACACCAAAGCGTGGGAAACAGCTGAATTTTCCCAGAAACATCTACTTTTTCTTTAACCGAGGGTGGCTCTGCAAATTCTGTAACCTGTAAAACCTGAAACACTCGGGTAGACTCAGGAGTATATTTCCCTGACCCTGCCCGATAGACTGTCCATCGAACCCGTTTTAGTTGGGAAGGGTAGTTATCAGTTAGTAAATCCAGAAGCCCGAGCGTATCAATAGCATCAGAATCCAAACCAAGAATTTGCATTCCCCTCATTAATCGTTGAATATGATTGTCAAAAAACCTAATTTCACTTTTCATCCATACCATGGTCTCGAATAAACCATCTCCAAAATTCATGGCACGGTTTGGAAGTTTCGTGCTAGGTAGGCATGACCAAGTTTCGCTTGTGGGAGATTTTTGAAAGATTGTTTCGATTTCGTTCATAAAACTGTTCATAATCGGTCAGGAACTCATTTTGTTATCGTTTCACTATGTTAAACTATGTAAACATGTCCCCATTTAAATCGCATTCTATACAATAAATATCATTTTTAGCATGAATTCGTATGAACGATTTTACCTTAGCACCAAAATTGGAATATTAGTCCCAGATGGCAAATAAAAGTAGCGTTTTTGATATGATCGGACCAATAATGATAGGGCCATCTTCTTCCCATACAGCTGGTGTAGTCAGAATTGCCAGAGCTGCTATCCGTGTGCTGGGGGGAATTCCTGATGATGCTTCCATCACTTTTTATAATTCTTTTGCAAGAACCTATGAAGGCCATGGAAGTGACCGTGCAATAATCGGAGGATTGATGGACTTCAAAACTGATGATGGTAAAATTAAAAACGCGCTCGAAATAGCCAGGGAAAAAGGAGTCACCTTTCGGTTCAAATCGATTGGCAATTCTTCCATCCACCATCCCAATACGATAAAGCTAAACCTCAAAAAAGGGGATAGAACTGTAGAAGTTGTGGGAGAAAGTTTAGGTGGCGGAGTGATCAACATCTCAGAAGTTGATGGATTTGTGGCTAATTTTTCTGCAGCAGACCATACCCTTATTATTAAGGCGGAGGATATAGCAGGGGCAATTGCTTTCATTTCAGCTGTAATAGCTCAGGAAAAAGCCAATATTGCCACCATGTCAGTATCAAGAAAAGGTAAGCATGATCTGGCATGCCATGTCATAGAAATGGACTCTGGAATAAAAGAGCTTACCTTAAATTATTTAAAATCATTATCCTGGATTACAGAATTAATATATATTCCTGACATTGACCTTTAACTATACTATGAGAAAATTGCTACTAAGCTTTGTCTTAGCGATTGGGATTGGTTTTTCATCCCTGGCACAAGAAGTTACACTGCCTGCTGGTCCTTTAGACCTTGAGACCGCTGTTTCTATTGGCCTGAAAAACAATCTCACGTTAAAAAGAAGCGAATTAAATCAACTGACCAACGAAGCTACGCTACTACAGAATCAGGGGCAACGCTATCCCAATCTGACTACCGGTGCAAGTTCTGGGTACAGATGGGGTAGATCTATTAATCCGGTAACCAATCTTTTTGAAACGGCCCGTATTGGTAACATCAATGTGTCTGCATCCTCAAATGTCACCGTCTATGCCGGTAATCAAATCAATAACTCTATTAAACAGTCTAAGGTGGATTTGGAAGCCGGAATGTATAACATTGAAGCTACCAAAAATGACATCATCTTGAATATCATCAACCTTTTTGTTAATGTGGTATTCAACCGTGAGCAGGTAACAGTGGCTGAAAATCAATTAGCGTCTACATCAGACCAACTGACCAGAACCACCAAACTAGTAGAGGCAGGATCGCTTCCCCTTTCAGACCAATTAGATGTGCAGGCTCAAAATGCCACAAATCAGGTAAATTTGATCAATGCAAAAAATGACTATAATATCGCAAAGCTTAACCTTGCACAGGCTCTGCAGATACCTTATACACCAGAATTTTCTGTAGTTGAGCCTGAGTTTGAAATAAATGAATTATTAATGGCCACAGAAACTCCCAGGGATATCTACAACCAAGCCTTGGGAATAATGCCAGAAATAAAAGCTGCACAAGCGAATGTCCAAAGTGCTGAATATGGAGTAAAATTGGCAAAAGCAGGTTATTATCCTACACTTGGTGTAGGGGCAAATATCTTCTCCAATTACGTCGATCAGGTTTACGGCACAGAGCGCCCAACCTTCGGCCAGCAAATAGAAAACAACTTATCTGAGGCTGTTAACCTCCAACTCAGTATTCCGATTTTTTCCAGGCTAAGCAATAAGGCTAACGTACAGAGAGCAAGAGTCCAGAAGCAAATCTCTGAGGTAGCTGCATTGGAGGCAGAAAATCAATTAAGGAATGATATTGAAACTGCATACAATAGTGCCCTTGCCGCACAATTGACTTATGAATCCTCTCTGGTGCAAGTGGAGAGTTTAGAGGAAACTTTTCGGATAGCCCAACAAAGATTCGATCTGGGAGCTATCAATTCAGTGGATTTTCAGGTGGCTCAGAACAACCTTTTCAATGCACAGGCAAATTTGCTAAATGCAAAATACACTTATATTTTCAGAGTAAAAGTTCTTGATTTTTACCTGGGTAATCCAATTAATCTTAATTAAACCATGGCCAATAAGAAATCAAATAAGCTCTTATACTACCTTCTTGCAGGTATAGTAGTCCTAGTTATTTTTGCAGTAATCGCCCGAAATGCCGGCTGGGTGGGCGGAGAAAAGGAAACCCAGGTGGAAGTCACCACAGTAAAACGGGTGCAGATCATCGAAAAAGTAAGCGCGTCGGGTGAGATTCAGCCTGAAGTAGAGGTAAATCTAAGCCCCGATGTAGCGGGAGAGATTATCACGTTGAATGTAGAAGAAGGGGATTCTGTAGCAGCAGGAATGCTGTTGGTGAAAATCAGACCTGATAACTTTATATCAGCGCTGGATAGAACCAAAGCCAACTTCAGCCAGCAGGAAGCCAATCTTTCCCAGTCGCGTGCAGCACTGCAGCGCTCAGAAGCTCAATTCACGCAGGCTGAGCAAAACTTCAATAGACAAAAGAGCCTCTATGAGTCAAAAGCTATTTCAGATGCCGATTTTGAGCAAGCTCAGGCAGATTTTATTACTGCACAGAAGGACCTTGAAGCGGCCAAACAAAGCGTTCGGGCGGCAGAATTTGTAGTGAAGAGCTCTCAGGCATCTGTAGATGAGGCGTCTGAAAACTTACGATTGACCAATGTCTATTCACCAGTGAGCGGAATCGTATCCAACCTTTTGGTAGAGCAAGGCGAACGTGTAGTAGGAACTCAGCAAATGGCCGGTACAGAAATGCTGACCATTGCAGATCTTTCTAAAATGGAGGTTCGCGTTGATGTCAACGAAAATGATATTGTGAGGCTGAGTTTGGGAGATACGACAATTATTGATGTGGATTCTTACGCTTATACAGGCAAAACTTTCAAGGGGATAGTGACAAGCATAGCCAACACCGCCAACGTAAAAGCATCTGCTGACGCCGTAACTGAATTCAAGGTGAAAATCAGAATTTTGAATGATTCTTATAAAGACCTGGTAGCGGAAGGCAAGAAATATCCTTTCCGTCCCGGAATGACTGCTTCTGTAGAAATCCTTACTAATTCTAAAGACGACGCACTTTCTGTTCCTCTGGCCGCGGTGACCACCAGAGAGCATAAGCAAGATACGTTGGCAACAGGTACTACACGTGCCCAGGAACTGGTATTTATCAACGATGGAGGTGTTGCCAAGCTAAAAACAATTAAAACCGGCATCTCTGATTTTCAGAATATAGAAGTATTGGAAGGCTTAGCCGAAGGAGACCAAATCATCTCAGGTCCTTACTTCATCGTGAGCAAAGACCTAAAAGAAGGGGACAAAATTGCTCCCATTGAAGGTAAAACAACTGCTGCTAAAAAATAAACGCAGAACATAATCGCTAGCCTACTACTCAGAAAGCCCTGTGGATTAACTTCCACAGGGCTTTTTACATAGCATCTGACCAAAAGAAAAATTCTATACCTCAGCTCACCATTTTTTCAACTGGGCATATACCAAGTGAAGCGGAAAACCTATCACATTATAATAAGATCCCTGGATTTTCTCCACACCCATAAAGCCAATCCATTCCTGGATTCCATACCCTCCCGCCTTATCCATGGGCTTATAGTGATGAATATAATGCCATATTTCCTCTTCCTCCAGAAATCTAAAAGTCACTATCGTTTCATCTTCTAATGTGATTTGCTTTTTCTTGTCCCGGAAAGTGACAGCCGTCATCACCGAATGGGTAGCACCCGAAAGACTCTTTAGCATATCAAAGGCCTCCTCTTCTTTGGAAGGTTTGCCGAGCACATGTCCGTTTTGTATTACTACAGTATCTGAAGTAATCAGGATTTCATCCTCGGCCAGTTCTTCAGGAAAAGCCTCAGATTTCAACTTGGATAGGTAAGCAGCTACATATTCAGCCTGAATATCTTTCGGTATGGTTTCATCTATCGGATTGACCCTTACTTCAAACTCAATTTCCAAACCCTTTAACAATTCTTGTCTCCTTGGGGAATTGGAGGCAAGTATAATTTTCTTATTGGTGAGATTGCGCAACAAAGGCTCCATAATCGAATTCAAATTCATCTTGTTTAATACTGGCGAAAAGCAATCCACCCAATGCTTTTGGATAGAAATAAGTGGATTTCTGAGGCATCACTTCGCCACTTCTGCACACTTCTAATACTTGTTCCATTTCTAATTCACGTGTGATAACAGCAAAGCTTGCTCTTCCTGAGCGGACTTCATGAATGCATTTTGAAAAGTTTCGTTCGTAAACAATCTGATCCGAATTCCTTTGATCTGCCACCGGAATAGAAATAATCCGGGCAAACAACACGTCATGAAGAACCACCAAATCGAGCTTTCTGATACTTTCCGGCAAATGAAGGTTGAGCTGATCTATCTTCTCTGGTTTCAAGTGCAAGGTATAACTCTGCTCTCCCATTACTAATCCAAAGGTATGAGGTTTGTGAAAAGCATAAGCACCTAATTCTTCAGGATCAGCAAATTTTTTCACTTCAAACCAATCCCTGATCTTTTCCAGGAAGGAAGCCGGGGTAATTTCCAACCCATAAAACAAGCGGTGTGTAGGCAGTATTTTCAGGTGATTTCCTCTGGTATTGGTCAGATACATCAGATGATAATCAAAGCCTTTCCACTGCATTCCGGGAAGTTCTCCCCGCATGGACTTCCTATATTCTATGGCCCCCTCCAGTCGGTGGTGACCATCAGCCAAAATGACTTGCTTACCTTTTAGTACACTCAAAAAGTGTTTGATGATTTCTGGATCCCGAATTACCGCCATCACCTCCCGGACACCCTGATAATCCTCTAGCTCATATATGGGATTAGCTATAGCATCATCCATATATTTCTCCAACTGCTCACCAGGATCCTCATACAAACCGTGCGTTGGACTGGCTTGGATCTGGGCAGTTCTCAAAAGATCAATTCTGTCATTGACTGCGGAGACAATGGTGTTCTCGTGCCTCAAAATGATCTGATCGCTCCAATCATAGGCTTTGATCTGTGCGATAAATCCTTTCCTACAGCGCTCATCATGCTCACCCGGAAGACGAAAATATTGATAATATACATAGATCCCCGGTTGGCTATCCTGATGGATTATACCCTCAGATTTCCATTTATTGAGAGTTTCCAGGGCTTTTTGGGCAGGATCATCTCCTTGAGGTACGGATAAATGGATACTGTTCAACGGATTTTCGTACAACAGTTTCCGCTGCCGGGCAGATACAACATCAAAGAGAGGAGCAGTCAATTCCTCCATCCTCGGAGTCAAAGCATCGGCATATCGCCAGGCTTTCAAGGGTAAAATCTCTGCCATCCTACCGAAGTCTATTTCTCCATGCTGACTCCCCTTTTTCAGTTCGTTTCCTCTCCGTAGTTTGTCCCCTCGCTGTTTTTGTGAAAAATTCAACGGCTAAAGCTGAGATCAGTTCCATTTCAGATTCAGAAAATTGATAGTCAAGTACAGAAGGATCGAAATAATTTTCTACAAACCCCGTATCAAAGGCACCGCTTAGGAACGCATCATGGGTAATGGCAAATTTGCAGAAATCAAGGGTGGTCTGTATGCCCACAATCTTATAATCTTCAATGGCACGCACCATAGTCTGGATGGCCGACTCACGGTCTTCTGCATGGGTGATCAGCTTGGCTATCATCGGGTCATAATAGATGGGGATTTCCATCCCCTGCTCAAAACCATCGTCCACACGGATTCCCATCCCCTGCGGGCGTTTATAGGTCTCGAGCTTTCCGATGTCGGGAAGGAAGTTATTTCCCGGATCTTCAGCATAGACACGGACTTCAATAGAATGACCGTTAATTTTCAACTCATCTTGGGTGAAAGAAAGTGGATTTCCCTCCGCAATTAAAATCTGCTCACGGACAATATCCTTTCCTGTGATCATTTCAGTCACAGGGTGCTCCACCTGAAGGCGGGTGTTCATTTCCAGAAAATAGAAATCCAAATTCCCATCCACAATAAACTCTACTGTCCCGGCTCCATAGTAGTTACAGGCTTTGGCCACGCCCACCGCTGCCTCTCCCATCGCTTTTCTCATTGCTGGGGAGACTACCGATGAGGGGGCTTCCTCAATCACTTTCTGATGCCTTCGCTGGATGGAGCATTCCCGCTCAAATAAATAAACAATAGTCCCCTGTTGGTCTCCCAGCACCTGGATTTCTATATGTCTGGGAGAAGTGATATACTTTTCAATAAAAACAGCACTATCACCGAATGAAGATTGTGCTTCGCTCACTGCACGCTGCATTTGCTCTTCAAACTCACCTTCACTATCCACAATCCGCATCCCCTTTCCCCCTCCGCCTGCACTGGCCTTGATCAGGATCGGATAACCGATTTCAGCCGCCCGGGCTTTGGCCACAACAAGGTCTGAAATAGCTTCTTCAGTACCCGGAACTAAGGGAATATTGTATTTTGCAACAGCCTGTTTGGCAGCAAGCTTGCTTCCCATCACCTCAATAGCCTCAGGGGAAGGACCAATGAATATCAAACCGGCGGACTTCACCTTTTTGGCAAAATCTGCATTTTCCGAAAGAAATCCATAGCCGGGATGAATTGCGTCTACATGCAGGTCTTTACAAGCTTTGATTATTTTATCGCCCAATAGATAGGATTGTGCAGATGGTGGAGGGCCCAGGCAAACTGCTTCATCCGCAAAAAGTACATGGGGAGAAAGTCTATCTGCCTGGCTGTAAACTGCTACTGTGGCGATACCCATTTCCCGGGCAGTCCGCATGATCCGTAAGCTGATCTCTCCTCTGTTTGCAACTAGTATTTTCTTGATTTTGGCCATTATCTCCTGTAATTAAAAGCTAAGAATTTTGGGTTAAGGCGAAGTAAAGAAAATATTCTGAGCTTTATGAAGAATCATTTGTTTCAGCAGCGTTTTTTGCTTGGCAGGCATTAAAGTTTTATTTTTGTCGGATTTTAATGAACAGATCATTAAATCCCTTATCACTTAAATTCGAAACACTTTGGATCTATTTGCAAAATTAAAAATGAACATGGGCCCCTTGGGCAAACACTCTGAGTTTGCAGACGGCTATTTCTCCTTCCCGAAACTTGAAGGTGAAATTGCTCCAAGAATGAAATTTCAGGGGAAGGATGTTCTAACCTGGAGTTTGAATAATTACCTAGGCCTCGCAAATCATCCTGAAGTACGTAAAGCTGATGCCGATGCTGCAGCTGAATATGGCGCTGCCTATCCGATGGGCGCACGTATGATGTCAGGACAAACCAGCCTTCACGAACAGTTAGAGGATGAATTGGCAGCTTTTGTCAAAAAAAAGAAAGCCTATTTATTGAATTATGGATACCAAGGTATCATGTCTGTGATCGACTCCCTTCTGGATAGAAAGGATGTGGTAGTCTACGACTCAGAATGTCATGCATGTATCATTGATGCCCTCAGAATGCACTTGGGCAAGCGCTATGTCTTTCCTCACAATGACATAGAAAACTGTGAAAAGCAATTAGAACGGGCTACCAAGCTTGCCAACGAAACCGGAGGAGGAATCCTAGTGATTACTGAAGGTGTCTTCGGAATGACCGGGGATCAGGGCAAGCTGAAAGAAATTGTTGAGTTGAAGAAGAAGTTTGATTTCAGGCTGCTTATTGACGATGCTCATGGTTTCGGAACTATGGGTAAAACCGGCGCCGGTACAGATGAAGAGCAAGGCGTACAAGATCAGGTGGACCTGTACTTCTCCACCTTTGCCAAGTCGATGGCCAGTATCGGTGCATTCATCGCAGGAGACCCCGAGGTAATTCTATTTTTGAGATACAACATGCGTTCGCAGATCTTCGCCAAGTCCCTTCCCATGCTTTTGGTAAAGGGTGCATTGAAGCGCCTTGAATTACTTAAAACACAACCTGAACTGAAGGAAAATCTTTGGAAAATCGTTAGAGCGCTTAGAAAAGGGCTTCATGACAATGGATTCAGTACGGGAAAATCCAACTCTCCGGTAACTCCTGTTGTACTTAATGGGACAGTAGGTGAAGCTGCAGCGCTGACTCAGGACCTAAGGGAAAATTACGGTATCTTCTGTTCAGTAGTCATTTATCCTGTGGTACCTAAAGGAATGATTATCTTAAGATTAATACCTACCGCTGTTCATACACTTGAGGAGGTGGAAGAAACGGTGACAGCATTTGCTGCAATAAAGGAGAAATTGACTAGCGGAGTTTATAAGAACTCTAAGCTTGCGATGTCCTTTGGAGAGTAAAAAAAAAATCAAAAAAAATGCCCTCAGGATTGAATTAGTAAGTATTTGGGCTATATTGAATTAAAAATAAACTTATCATCAACTTTAAAAAACACTTTTACTATGAGCAAATTCAGTGAAGTAAGCGAACTGGTTAATTCTCTTAAAGACGATTTTGAAAAGTTCTACGAAAAAGGTAATCAGGCAGCTGGTACTAGAGTTAGAAAAGGAATGCAAGACTTGAAGAACATGGCTCAAGACATCCGCAAAGAAGTTCAGGACATGAAGAACGCAGGATGATTATTCCAGCAATAAAAAAAGGTGACTGATCAGTCACCTTTTTTTATGCAGTTTGGAGGTAGCTTAATACTCCACTTTATTGTTTTCTTGATTGATATCTGCAAGTCTTTTGCTTGGATCAATCTCTATGGATTTAATAGAATCATATTTTTTGTTGATTCGGATAGTTTTGGTCATATTAGTCCAAGGCCAATCCTGAGAAATGACCCTGCTGGCAGCGCCAGCTTCAGGGACTTTTTCACCTCTCATTATTTCCAAAGGCAAATACACCATTTCAGACGTCCCATCTTTGTAGGTGATCACCAGATCTATAGGCATTGGCATCAAACCTATACGTTCTAGTGTGATTTCTGTACCTTCTCCTTCAGCTTTTACCTCTTTGATACCATAATCGATTGTCTTGGTAGTATACACAAAGTATTCCTTATACCAATCCAACTCCAGGCCGCTTTGCTTTTCCATAATACGGATGAAATCATTCACATTAGGATGCTTAAACCCCCAAGTGTTCCAATAGCTAAGCATGCCTTTATCTCTGGCTTCCTCACCTATTATGTACCCCAGTTGAGCTAAGAAAACAGCTCCTTTGGAATATGCAGCAGCGCCGTAGGCTGCATTGGTGTGGTAATGATCAGAATGGGTAGTCATAGGCTCTTCTTTTCCTGAACTAACTAACCTGTAGTAGCCTGAATACGATCCCTGCAAAGGATTGTCACTTGGTCTGAAGATCTCTGCCATGGCAAGTGAAGATGCATAGCTCGTAAACCCTTCATCCATCCAAGGATAAAGCGCTTCATTGGTTGCCAGTACACCCTGAAACCAACTATGGGCCAACTCATGGGCCATTACTCCTACCAGCCCATTAAGATTACGCCCTCCTGTCACTAGTGTGGCCATAGGATATTCCATACCACCATCGCCCCCCTGGATCACAGAATATTGCTTGTAAGGATACTCTCCAAAGTGCTCAGACATAAACGCTATCGCCTTAGGAGTATACTCTTTCAGCTTTTCCCAGTTTTCAGTCACATCATCTGAGGGAATGTATAAGTGGTGAACTGTAATCCCATTTGACATCTCCACTTTGTCATGGCGATACTTAGGATCTGCAGCCCACATGAAATCATGGACCTTCGGTGCGTTGAAATGCCAGGTAAGTTTATCCCCTTTTGCCTGAGTCACTTTGGTTCCATCTTCTTCATAGCCGTGTCCGATTTCATTTGGATTTTGCAGGTAGCCTGTTCCTCCTAGCACATAGGTTTTATCGATGGTTATTTTCACATCAAAGTCTCCCCAAATCCCATAAAATTCACGTCCGATATAGGGATTTGCGTGCCAGCCCTGCTCGTCATATTCAGACATTTTTGGATACCACTGGGACATGGAAAAGCGCACGCCTTCACCACTATCTCTACCTGATCTTCTGATCTGCAAAGGGACTTGCCCAGTAAATTCCATTTCGAATTTAGCATCAGAATGAGGTAAAATCGGCTCAGCAAGCTCAACTTCCAAAATTGTCCCCACTTCTTCGAATTCCACCGGTTTACCATTCATTGTAAGGCTGCTTACGCTCAGGTATCCAATCTCATCCGCTTTTAATTTGCTGATACGATCACCGACCCTGCGATCAGGATCTGCAATACTTCTAGACCTTTCGTCCATCATGCTCCCCGGTTGAAAAGCATTGTAATACAAATGATAAAAAACCCGCTCCAAGGTATCTGGAGAATTGTTTGTATAAATCAATACCTGGGTCCCCTTATATTGATTCGTGTTGACGTCCATTTCGACATCCATCTGGTAGTTGGCCGCTTGCTGGAATCTTCCTGTTTGAGCAAGAACTCCACCACCAAGTGCCATTAAAAGAAAAAGCCCACAAAAAGGCTTTGCTGGGTTTATACACATAGTCATTAAATTTTAACAAAGAAAACCAAATCCAAAAACGATCCCAAACCACCCGTAAAAAACACTGGCACTGGAGAATGCGCCAGTGCCAGTGCTTTACTAAAGTGCTTTAAGCTATCAACTGTCGTAGTGCTTGGAATAATATTCCTGATAAGCTCCTGAGGTCACATGATCTAGCCAATCCTGATTAGTCAGGTACCAATCTATTGTGATCTCAATTCCTTCCTCAAACTGCAGACTTGGCTCCCAGCCCAGTTCCTGTTGGATCTTAGTGGCATCAATTGCATAACGTAAATCATGGCCCGCCCGGTCTTTTACATAGGTAATCAGCTTTTCGGAAGTCCCGGCTTCTCTACCAAGTTTCTCATCCATTTTGGCACAAAGAAGCTTCACTATATCAATATTTTTCCACTCATTAAATCCGCCTATATTATACGTTTCTCCTGCATTTCCTTTATGAAAAACAGTGTCTATCGCCCGGGCATGATCCTTTACAAATAGCCAATCTCTCACGTTTTCCCCTTTTCCATACACTGGCAAAGGCTTATTATTCTTGATATTATGGATACATAACGGTATCAATTTCTCCGGAAAATGGTTTGGCCCATAATTATTGGAGCAGTTTGATATCACCGTTTTCATTTTGTAGGTATTGGCATAAGCACGTACGAAATGATCTGAGGAAGCCTTGGATGCAGAATATGGAGATTGGGGATCATAGGGGGTAGTTTCCAAAAAGAATCCACCATCATGCAAAGAACCATACACCTCATCTGTGGATACATGATAAAATAAGTGTCCAGAAAGATTTTCCTTCCATTGTTGCTTAGCGGCATTCAGCAGGTTCACAGTACCAAATACATTCGTCTTGACAAAAGCCAGTGGGTCTGTGATGGATCTATCCACGTGGGATTCTGCTGCCAGATGGATCACATCAGTAATCTCATGTTTTTCAAAAACAGCTGTAAGAGCATCTGCGTCTTGAATATCCACTTTTTCGAAAAAATAATTCGAAGCTCCTTCTACCGCCTTGAGATTCTCCAGATTCCCGGCGTAGGTCAATGCATCCAGATTGACTATTTTATATTCCGGATACTTTTCTACGAATAGTTGCACAACGTGGCTGCCGATAAAACCAGCTCCACCCGTAATCAAAATTGCCTTACTCATCTTATTTTTTGTAGTAGTCTAAATACCAATCAGTGAATGCCTTCACCCCTTTATCTATCGGTGTATCTGGCTTATAACCTGTATCCCGAACCAAATCAGAAACTTCTGCATGGGAAGCAGGAACGTCCCCGGGCTGCATGGGAAGCATATCCATCTTAGCTTTCATTCCAAGGCCTTTCTCTACCGCATGAATATAATCCAGCAATAAAACCGGAGCGGAATTTCCAATATTGTAAACTTTATAAGGCGCTTTTGAACTTCCCGGATCAGGATGCTGCGGGTCAAAGTCTGCATTTGGACTTGCCGGTCTATCTGCCACTTTGATCACTCCCATTACAATATCATCAATATAGGTAAAGTCCCGCTTCATATTCCCATGGTTAAATACCTGGATAGGCTCACCTTTCATGATAGCTTCAGTAAACAGAAACAATGCCATATCTGGTCTACCCCATGGTCCATACACTGTGAAGAACCTCAACCCTGTAGTAGGAATGTTGAAAAGGTGGCTATACGTATGGGCCATCAGTTCATTGGACTTCTTAGAGGCAGCGTACAGACTGATCGGATGATCCACAGAATCTGAAGTGGAAAAGGGCATCTTCTCATTTGATCCATATACGGAGCTTGAAGAAGCATATACCAAGTGCTTGACAGGATGAAAACGGCAGCATTCCAATAGATTCAGGAAGGCTACAATATTACTCTCTATGTACACTTCGGGATTTGTCAACGAATAGCGAACACCCGCCTGCGCTGCCAAATGAATCACTACATCGAATTTCTCCTGGGCAAAAAGAGTAAGAAGCGGCTCTTTTACTGAAAGGTCCAGCTGAATGAACCTGTATCCTGGAATCTGCGCTGATTGCACAATTTCTCCCTTTTTTACCTGATCTCTCTGTATCCCCATGTGCGCTAAGCGGGAGTATTTCAGATTGATATCGTAATAATCATTTATAATATCCAGTCCAACGACTTCATCCCCTCTCTCCAACAATTGTGTTGCAACGTGAAATCCAATAAATCCGGCAGTTCCGGTCACAAGGTACTTCATAGATAAAAATTCAAGTTTTATTGATGGCCAAATATACGTTATTCCCTGCTATCAGCATTCTTTAATACCTGCTGGTACCGAGTAAAAATTTCTTGCTGAACCCTGGTTCTTTCGTAATCAGTATAAACTTTCCGATAAAGGTTAGCCGCCAATTCAGCCATTTTATCACGCTTTACATATGCAAATTCCAAAGCTTCCTTTAATATTTCTACATTTTTTACAGGAAAGATCAGTCCGGTTTTCTGTTGGGTGATTACATCTGTATTACCGATAATATCGGAGCAAATCACTGGCAGTTCCATCGCTCCAGCTTCCAGGATCACATTGGGAAATCCCTCGCGATGAGAAGGATGTACAAGCACATCAGCCAATGCAAGGTAGTGGGCCACATGATCAGACCAGTCAATCTGCACAATTCTTGGATGGTCGGTTATGATTTTTATAGTTTCAGCATTGAGTGGATTTAACTTTTGTTCAAAACTTCCAAGCAATACCAGCTTCGACTTTCCTACGATCTTCGAACTTAAGAAAGCATCTACGAGTTCCTGAATTCCCTTGTCTTTGACAAGCCTGCCCACCGACAATATAATAAAATCATCTTCGCCAGGAAGTATACGCATGGTGGCAGCGACGAGGTGGTTTTCCTTTAAAACCCCACGGTTGAATTTTTCCAAGTCAACACCATTTGATGAGCCGCGGCCTATAACGGTAAGTTTCTCTGAAGGGCATAGCTTATGCTCCAGTACAAAGTTTTTTAGACCATCCGAATTTGGCCAGACATGCGTAGCATAGCTATAGGTGATCTTCTCCATTTTTTCCAATAACCCCTTCTTTCCTCCTTCAGCAGCCATATAAGGTATGCCTGCCAGGGTATGGATCCTTACACTCACTCCTGCCAATTTCGATGCGATCATCCCCAAAAGTCCTGCCTTTGGGGTATGTGTATGCACAATATCCGGTTGCTCTTTTTTGATCAGTTGGTATAGCTGCCAGAGGCATTTCAGATCCTGTAAAGGCGTGATCTTGCGGGTAAAAGGAATGATTTCATGCCTCACCCCTTCAGCTTTGATCACTTGGGAAAGCTCTCTCCCATCCGCGCTTACCATTAGTACATCCCACCCCTGTTCCTTCATAAACTTCATTTGCCCGGCAAGCAATAATTTGAGGGAAATCGGAACGGTGGTAATTCGAATGAGTTTTGGCATCAAAAAGGGATTCTATAGAAAATGTCAAAGTTAAGGCTTTTGAAACTTTTATCCCTGTTAAAATGCAAATGCCATTCCATTAAATGATTTAAAGCATTTCCAAAACCCGAATTTCTGTTTTTAATTTCTGATCAGAGCCTGTATTTCTAACTTCTTTTGAATAGATAGGCCAACCTGATCCATGAATTACAGAAACATTTTCAATTGTATTGGAAAGTTGACCAACTTCTGCC
Organism: Algoriphagus resistens; assembly: GCF_001442615.1. GTDB lineage: Bacteria > Bacteroidota > Bacteroidia > Cytophagales > Cyclobacteriaceae > Algoriphagus > Algoriphagus resistens. Next base: position 180,771 of record NZ_LMXN01000006.1, read on the forward strand.
ATTAATTTGTCTATTTCTTCATCAGTAGCATTTGGCATCATAGTCTTTAAAGCTAACACCGTTTCTGAAGCTAATTGTTCAGAATTAGCTTCAGAAAAAGAAATGATTCTGTAATCATTATCTTCGGGAAAAACCTCATCCAATAATACGTAGACTTCTCTCTCTAATCTATTTTTTCCCAACGCATTTGATGCTTTGGAAACAAAAGAAACTTCTTCACCTAGATTGTAAATACCACCATGAAAATTCAAAAACTGCATAACATCCTTAATACTTTGAGTTTCAATTGAATTTTTGGTTTGATATATCTTAAACGTTACATCTACTAATTCATTGATTTGTGGAATGTTCCCAAACATTGACTTAAGTGTATCTGCACCTCCTTGATAAAACTCACTTATATCCTCCCAATTTGTCACTTCTTGAAAAACACCATACTCATTTGTTCTGAATTTCACCGTTGACCCTTCTGAAATAGAAAGCATTTTTTCTATAAATGATAAGTAGGCAGAATCCATCTCTTGGAGATCAAAACCAAAATTTCTGTAAGACCACAACACGTCGTAATGTGTGGAAGAACTATCCAAAATCTCCATGTCAACCACGTAATTTATTTTTCTCCGGTTGATAGTATCACCACCGACTACGTCAAATGACTCAAGGACGAATTGATAAGATTGTATCTCTTTATTCTCCCAGTAAGCAATTGTCTGTACCGTAGAATCTTTCGTATCAATCTGAGAAAAGCCCATATGATAAAAGATTAACAGGTTTGTGAGCAGGCATACTATTCTTTTCATAATCGTTCAAATAGCACGCAAGAAAGCTATATTTTTCAACTCAAACTACACTTTGTTTTCTTATGGTGAAATATTAATCAGGACACTTTCTTTCCTTCATCCTATCAACTAAAGTCAGCCCGCAGTCAAAAGATATTGAGATAGAATTCTCGTTTCAAGGTCTTTAAATTGTTAAAAAAGATAAAAAACAAAGTTCATGTTTGGTTCATTTATTAATAATTCTACATTTGTAGAAATAAATTAACATCTGTAGAATGAAATTATCAAAATCAGAAGAAAAGCTCATGGAATTAATCTGGTCCAATCAAACCATCTTCATGAAGGACATACTCGAAAAGCACCCGGATCCAAAGCCGGCCGCCAGCACAGTGGCGACCCTGCTGAAACGTATGCAGGAAAAGGGTTACGTTGGGTATAAAGTCTTTGGCAACTCACGGCAATATTATCCTTTGGTAGAAAAGCCTGACTATTTCATAGGAAAATTTAAAACCATCATTAAGGACTTCTTCTCCGACTCACCTTTGAAATTTGCATCATTTTTCACAAAGCAGGCTAATCTATCTACCAAAGAGCTGGAGGAAATCAAGGAATTGGTAGAAATGGAAATTAAACGACGAAAACAATGACAGTCTATCTACTGAAATTCATTTTATGTTCTGTGGTGCTTTTCACCCTGTTTAAACTATTCTTGTCCAGGGAAAAATGTTTTCAGTTTAACCGAATAGTTCTGTTACTCACTATTCCGCTTGCTGCAATAGCACCACTTTTTTCCGTTCCAATTGAGATTGGGTATCCACTTGATCCGGTTGAAAACTTCATTTTTTTTGAGCAACCGCAAAGCTCAATCTCCTTAAGCCACACCTCTGAACCTTTTACCCCTACGGCAGAAACCACTGGCATCGATTGGATAGTTCTATCCTATCTGCTCATAGCATTGATGCTTCTTGTTTATAAGTCACATTCTATTCTATCGCTTTTACGGTGGAAAAATCAAGGAGAGAAGTTGATGTTTGAGGGTACCAGGATCATTATTTCTGAAAAGGCTAAAACTCCGTTTAGTTTTTTGAATGCTATTTTCCTAAACCGAAAGGATTATGAAAAAGCCTATGATCTGGGAGTAATAATCAGCCATGAAATGGCTCATATTTCCCAAAAGCATTATTTGGATTTACTATTTCTAGAATTTATAAGTGTACTGTTCTGGTTTAACCCTGTCTGCCATGTTATCAAACACCAAGCTAAACTCAACCACGAATTTTTGGCCGATCAGGCCATTCTAGACAGGAATTTTGACATCAATCATTACAAAAGAACACTCTTTAAATTCTCTACCTCCCACCTTATTCCCTTTACAAGTCCAATAGTTTCATCTACACTTAAATTACGAATGACCATGCTAAATAAGATCCAAAACAACCGAACTAAAAACCTAAGCCTGTTTGCTTCATGTTTCTTAGGAATTCTTACCTGGGGAGTTTTCACCGTTGAACTCCAAGCTCAAGAAACAAAAACTACACCTGTTACAAATGTTAGCCAGGATATCCCCTCTACAGAACAGCGCTCTAAAGCTGCCAAAGCATTAGATAAGCTCATTGAAGATGCAACCGTTATAAAAACTAATTCAAAAGGTGAAGAGGTACGTCAATTTCGGAACAGGGAAGGGCTTTCCCTTCAGATATATAACCTCTACAAGCAGCTCCCAGAATCAGAAAAAACAGGTGACAGAAAGGAATACGGAGAATTGATTAACAGTTTAACCAAAATACCCGAAAAGAAACCAATTACGCAAGGTCAGCTAGAAGAGTGGCAAGACTCCAGTGAATACGGTATCTGGATAGATGGTGGAAGAATTGAAAACACTATATTATCATCTGCAAATCCTGAAGATTATTCCTATTACCATATTAGCAGACTTGAAAAGAATGCCAAAAATTATGGGAAGCATTATTATCAGGTAAACCTGATGACACATGCCTATTTCGATGAAACCTTTCCACTTCTAAAAACAGATAAATAGAATAAATCATAGTATCCGGGCTTGGAAGTGACCAATCGGTAAACACTAGATTATTAACTTCCAACCCACTTCTTTGAATGCAAAAATCTCTTCCATACCTATTCAGGCAGGCTTGGAATAATTCAAAGAAAAACTGTGACTAAGACCTATTTCCCTGCCTTCTGCTGTTAACGATTGTATGGAAACTTGGCACTGAAATTCATTTGTTTTTAACACCTAAACAAACCTCCTAAACGTGAAATTTATTGGAATCACTTTACTGATTTTTATCATTCTAAGCTCCTGCGGTGGAAGTAGGAATGAGCTTAAAAGCCCAGAAACAGGGCAAGTTTGGCAATTAATCAAAGTTGATTCTATTCAGGTCCCTTTTCTTGGGACGCCTCGATTAGATGATGTGGACCCAAAGAACCGAAAGGTGGTTTTTGTACAAAGTGGTCCAGATGAAGAAGAGCTATTCGTAGCCAATTTCGATGGGCAGATTTTACATTCCTTTGTTGCCCATGGAAACACACGTGTTGGGTATTTGAATTTGATGGCCCCCTTACAGTTTGGTAAGGAAGGCAGTACCTTAATAGCCTTTGGGGTTCCTCATATTAAACAGATTTCATTGGACGGAGAAGTAGTCGATATACTGTACTCAGGGAACATTCCTTATTATAGTAGTAGCCCAAGTCCAAGTAATGAGCTGCAAATGCGTGATGAAAAGATTTTCTATAACAACCGGATGAATGAGCAAGAGTTAAGATGGAACCGGGCGGATTTCTTTAAAGAACTACGGTTAATAGGCTATTATGACTTGACTAAAAAGGAGAAAAACAATTTTTTAAAATTCCCGGATGAAAGTATCTATACAAGTGGCAGGATTTTCCCCCACTCCGACTGGGTTTCCCATTTTGCATTTTCAGATGGCCACCTAAATGTAGTATTTAATGGAGAGCCGGCAGTTTTTGTTTTTGGAGCCAATCCGCCGTTTCCCTTTATCAAAAAGATTGAACTGGACCTTAAAGAATTTCAATTTTCTCAGGGAGTGCCAGAAGGTGAGCGAGTGCCGGATTTTATGGAGACCATGATCACCATGGGAAAAATGAACAGTATTAAATTTTATGACAGTAAAATACTAGTTTTCTATTCATCTGGCTTTACAACACAACAGCTTAAGACTTGGGCAACGGCCAGCTCACCCGAAGAGAGAAGTGAAATGATCAATAAGTTCCGAAGGGAAACTCCTGATAGAGTTCAGGTTTTAGACAATGAATACAATTTACTAGCTGATTTTCCTATTCTTCCACATATATTACCTTCAGATATATTTGAGCGTGAAGGCTTTCTATGGGCAAAAAAACACAATCCAGAGGAGGAAGAAGATTTTTTTACGATCTACAAACTTGCATTAGTTCAAGCTGATCCGGTTACAGTGAAGAATTAAACCTAGCTAAGTGGCATAATACCCATTACTGCTAACTACTTCGAGGCTTACCTTTGTTATCCCAACCCCTATTTCCAACGTAAAGGCAGCTCTCGGATACGTTTGGCTTGACCCGATTCAACACTCATAATATTTTATGAATCCGTAGAAAAACAGCCTATTTGTTTACCTTTAATCAACAAATACAATCAATAATTATATTTTCTATGATTTCAAATTTGAAAATAGCCATCATCGGCTGTGGCAATCTGGGAGCATCCATCGCAAATGGTTTGTTGAAAAGGGATGATTTTGATCCGCAGAACCTGACCCTTACCAAAAGACACCTGGAAAGCCTAAGTGACTTTGCCGCTCTAGGAGTAAGAGTTCAACATGATAACCTATCAGCAGCAGCCACTGCAGATATCATTATTCTAGGTGTAAAGCCCTACAACATCGCCCCTATCCTAAATGAAATCAAACCATCTCTGGACCCTAAAAAACAAATAATCATTTCGCTGGCTACAGGTATTACGCTTGCAGAAATGAATGAAGAAATTGACCCCGCAAGTATCACTTTCCGCGCTATGCCGAATATAGCAGCGGATATCCAAGAATCTGTCACCTGTATCTGTGCACAGAATGCCAATCCAGATCAAATCAAACTTGTATCAGAATTATTTGATGGAATCGGCTTTACCATTCCTATTGACGAAAGCCTGATGGAAGCAGCAACAGTTTTGGGCGCCTGTGGGATTGCTTATGTACTGAGATTTATGCGGGCGATGATCCAAGGAGGTATACAGATTGGATTTGATTCGGTCACAGCAAGTAAAATCGTCAATCAAACGGTGAAGGGAGCTGCAGAACTTATGATTCAGAAAAACATGCACCCTGAAGCTGCCATTGATAAGGTGACCACTCCAAAAGGATGTACAATCGTAGGTTTAAATGAAATGGAGCACCAAGGTTTCAGCTCTGCAATGGTAAGGGGCGTAATAGCCAGCTATGAAAAAATAGCCAAATAATTGAAAACTTAATGAATTATTAATTTTCAAGGAATATTAAATCTAAATCAGGAAAAATTAATATTTAATTCAATAAGAATAACTTAAGGATTGTTTTTCTTTTGAATCTTTTCAGTAGATTTGTCTTGGGTGATAAACAACTTTTGCTATTCCTTTTTCAATGACACGATTTTTAAAGGAAGGACTGTTTGGTACTTTTTCTTCCTTCCTTTCCTAGTTTTAAAACATCAAAAAAGCCTTCTGAAAGTTTCAGAAGGCTTTTTTGATGGTTCCCTTTAGACCTTAGTCAAAAATCTCTTCCAACTTAGCCCTTAAGCTTGGACCACGTAGGTCTTTTCCAATGATTTTACCATCGGGATCGATCAGATAAGTAGCAGGAATAGCATCGATCTGATATATCTCTGCGGCAATAGAATTGAAATATTTCAAATCAGAAACTTGGGTCCAGGCCAATCCATCTTCTTCAATTGCGTCTACCCAATCCTCTTTGGTACGGTCCAGTGATACACCGAATACTTCAAAGCCCTTATCCTTATATTCATTGTAAAGGTTTACCACATTTGGGTTTTCTTCACGACAAGGCTTACACCAAGCCGCCCAAAAATCAATCATCACATATTTTCCTCTCAAATCAGAAAGCCTTACGGTTTCACCCTCAGGATTAGGCAATTCAATTTCTGGTGCTACCTGCCCCATAGAAAGTGCTCTCATCTCATCGAGTTGCTGCTTCAGCTGAATAATAGACTTCGTCTCCGGATATTTCTCATCCAATTTGGCTATCAGGCTGTCCATGAACTGGAACTCGTTTTTCGGATTTAGCAGCCCTACTGCAGCTAAAGAAGCGAAACTGTCCCCCATGCTGTTGATCACATTCTTCACTTCAGATGCCTGGTTGCTTTCCAGCGCCATAGCATCCGTTTGTATCTGCTTGATGGTTTCAGTGTCGTTTTCACTCATGGCTTTATAATATGCCTCATTGAGCGCATTCACCTTGGTCTGATAGTCATCCATCAGTTTTTCTATTTTCAGCATTTCCTGGGAATCCTTGGATCCGTCGATAACAAGGCTTTCTGGATTGGCAAAATCATAGGATAACTTCACATCCTCTTTGAAGAGCGCAAGCCGTATCAACTTTTCACCATAGAAATTCAGCTCGTAGAATGTTGGAGTATCCACAGCTACTTCATATCTGAAATTCCCTTTGTTGTCCAATTCAAGTGTATCTAAAACCTTAGGACGGCTATCGGTGAACTGGGATAATATTACCGCTCCTTCCCGTGCATTTTCTATTTTTCCGGCTATTTCTACCTTTCCATCATTGTCTTGTTTTTTCTCACAGGAGAAAAAAGATAGGAGTACTAGAAATACAATTCCGTTCATTTTGTTCATCATGGATTAATTAGCTAATAATTCAGTCAATAGTTTGGTAGCAACTTTAGGATCTGCTTTACCTTTGGATTTCTGCATCACCTGTCCCATAAATAAGCCCATAAGGCCTTTTTTCCCAGATCTGTATTCCTTTACTTTTGCAGCATTTGCCGCCAATACCTCTTCAACGATCGGTTTCAGGGAAGCTTCATCACTTTCTTGGATCAAGTTCAGGCGCTGCGCAATTTCCAGCGGGCTTTCGGTGGCACTCTTCAGCATCTCAGGATACAAATTTTGCGCGGCTGCCGTATAACTAACTTTTCCCTCATCTACCAACGCTATCAGAGCAGCCATAGTCGCTGTACTGATCAGAAAATCAGCTATTGAAAGTGACTGCTCATTCAGCGATGACCTCACAGGACCCATTACCCAGTTAGACGCTGCTTTATAGTTTTGGGTTTTACTGCATAGCTCATCAAACCATAATGCAATTTCCTTCGACTCCGTCAAAAAGCTTGCATCATAATCAGGTAAGCCATATTCCTCTACAAACTTCCGGTGAAGCTCCCTTGGCAAAACCGGCATCGTTGCCTTCACTGCATTCAGCCACTCGTCAGAAATAACCACAGGGCTCAAATCAGGCTCCGGGAAATAACGATAATCATTCAAATCTTCTTTCGTACGCATACCGGCGGTAAGCCCTGTATTCGCATCGAAGGTTCTTGTTTCAGAAATAACCTCCTCTCCTGCTTCAATAAGACCAATCAGTCGCTCATGCTCATGCTCGATGGCACGAAACACATTTCTGAAGGAATTCATGTTTTTTACTTCTACTTTTTTGCCCAATTCTTTGGAGCCCTTTAGCATCACAGAGACGTTGGCATCGCAACGAAGAGATCCCTCTTCCATATTTCCGTCGCAGATGTCGAGGTACCTTACTAGTTTTTTGACTTCGGCAAGGAAAGCATAAGCTTCTTCAGGGCTATGCAGGTCTGGCTCGGTAACGATTTCTATCAGGGGAGTTCCGGCACGGTTGAAGTCAACCAGGGTATCCTCTTCGCCTGCCAAATGGATCGATTTTCCGGCGTCCTCTTCCATGTGCACACGGTTTAGGATCACTTCCTTTTTGCGGCCATCAGCTAACTGGATCGGCACAGTCCCTCCAACACATATTGGCCCCTTATCCTGGGTAAGCTGGTAGCCTTTAGGAAGATCCGGGTAAAAATAATTCTTTCTTGCAAAGACATTATGTCTTGTAATCTCAGAGTTGCAGGCCAAACCCATTTTGATGGCATAAGCAATAGCTTTCTTATTGACCTTGGGCAAGGTGCCCGGGTGACCAAGGGTAATCACTGATATTTGAGTATTTGGCGATTCCCCGTACTTATTGGCGTCGGCAGCAAACATTTTACTCTCGGTCAAAAGCTGCGCATGCACCTCAAGTCCGATGACCAACTGATATTTATTCCTTAATTCTTCACTTAGCATCCGCTCGTGTTTTTCTGTTCTCTAAAGATATAACTCCTTGGCTTTGGCCACTACATTTTCCAGTCCGGCGGGATTTTTCCCCCCAGCAGTGGCAAAAAATGCCTGTCCGCCACCTCCGCCCTGAATCTCCTTAGCCAATTCCCGTACGATTTGTCCTGCATTTAGCTGTTTATTATTGACCAAATCCTCGTCTATAATTACGGCTATCTGAGGTTTGTTCTCAATGTTGGCTGCCAGAATAACAAAAGCGTTGGCTGTTTCATTTTTCAGTTCATATGCCAGTTTTTTCAATGAATCCGCATTCGGCAATACTACCTGCGCGATTAGTGTATTAATTCCTTCTCCAGCTACAAACTGCTTCAGCAATTCCTCTTTCACACCTGAAGCTTTCTCCAGATGTAAAGAATCAATCTCTTTCTTCAGCTCATTCCGTTCCTGAAGCAAAGCTTCAATCGATTTTTTCAAATCCTTCGGGTTCTTCAGCAATTCCTGGATCTCCTTCAGCAAACGCTCTTGTTTACGGAAATAATCCTCAGCAGCCTGGGCAGTTATCGCTTCTATTCTTCGGACACCTGAAGCACTGGATCCTTCAGAAACAATCTTAAACAAACCAATTTTACTTGTTTGCGGTACATGGGTTCCTCCACAAAGTTCCACCGAGAAATCCTTATCAAAGGTGATAACCCGGACGAAGTCTCCATATTTCTCACCAAAAAGCGCAGTAGCCCCTTGTTTCTTGGCCTCTTCTATCGGTACATTTCTTTGCTCAGTAAGTGGGATATTTTGCCTGATTTTCTCATTCACTATATCCTCCACCTTTGTGATTTCCTCCTCAGTTAATTTACTGAAGTGGGAAAAATCAAAGCGAAGCAAGTGCTGGTTGACCAAAGAGCCCCGCTGCTGAATATGATCTCCCAAAACCTCTTTCAATGCTGACTGAAGCAGGTGTGTGGCCGTATGGTTGTTCTCAGTCAGAAAACGCTTTTGCGCATCTACTTCAGCTCCGAATTTAGCTTCAGGATTTGTAGGAAGCTTCTCCACAAAATGAACAATCAAGTCATTCTCTTTCTTGGTGTCAATTACCTTGACTTTCTCAGTCTCTGATATCAACCAGCCTGTATCGCCTACCTGACCGCCACTTTCTGCATAGAACGGGGTTTTATCCAGCACCAATTGGTACTTATCCCCCTTCTTATCCGAAATCACGCGATATTTGATGATCTGTGCATGCGCTTTAAGGAAATCGTACCCTACAAACTCGACTCCATTATCTTCATTCACAATCACCCAATCCCCGGTTTCAGATTCGGAAGCAGCACGGGAACGTGTTTTCTGAACTTCCATTTCCTGTGAAAAGCCTTTTTCATCTAACGACAGTCCGCTTTCACGCGCGATCAACGAGGTCAGATCCAACGGGAAACCAAAGGTATCGTACAATTCAAAAGCCGTTTTTCCCGGAATTACGTTCTCCCCTTTTTCATTCAATTCAACTTTGATCTGATCCAGCATTTTCAGGCCATTGTCCAAGGTGCGAAGGAAGGAAGACTCCTCCTCGTAAATTACTTTGGCAATAAACTCCTGCTGCTGTCTCACTTCGGGAAAAATATCCCCGAAATTATCAGCAATCAGTCCAGTCAATTCATATAAAAACGGTTCATGGAAACCTAAGAAGGTGTATCCGTATCGAACCGCTCTTCGCAGAATTCTGCGGATCACATAACCCGCCTTATTATTGGAAGGCAGTTGCCCATCAGCAATGGTAAATGAAATCGCACGTATATGATCGACTATCACACGAAAGGCAATAGCTGTTTGCTCATCCTGGCCATATGTTTTACCTGATTTCTTCTCCAAGGCACTCAAAAACGGGGCAAACAAATCCGTATCGTAATTGGAAGACTTGTGCTGGATCGCTCGCACCAATCGCTCAAAACCCATTCCTGTATCCACGTGAGTTGCAGGCAATGGCTTCAGACTTCCATCAGAAATTCGGTTGAACTGCATGAAAACCAAGTTCCAGATTTCAATCACCTGTTCGTGATCGTTGTTTACCAAGTCTTTTCCAGCTACCTGGGCACGTTCTTCATCGCTCCTTAAGTCAATGTGGATTTCCGAGCAGGGCCCACATGGTCCCACGTCGCCCATTTCCCAAAAATTGTCCTTTTTGGATCCCATAATAATACGTTCTTCCGGCACAATGGCTTTCCAGAGATCGTAGGCTTCCTGATCCATAGGCAGGTTATCGCCCTTGTCACCTTCAAAAACAGACACATACAATCGGTCCTTCTCCAGCCCAAAAACTTCGGTAAGCAATTCCCAAGCCCATTCGATCGCTTCTTTTTTAAAGTAATCCCCAAAAGACCAATTACCCAGCATCTCAAACATGGTGTGGTGATAAGTATCAACTCCCACTTCTTCAAGATCATTGTGCTTACCGCTTACCCGAAGGCATTTTTGCGAATTGGCCACACGGGAATACTTAGCGATTTCATTGCCAAGAAATGCGTCTTTGAACTGATTCATTCCCGCATTGGTAAACATCAGGGTTGGGTCATTTTTGACCACAATCGGTGATGAAGGAACGTAGTGATGTTGCTTGGATTGGAAAAACTCTATAAAGGTGCTCCGTATTTTCTTTGCTTCCATGAAGGTTTTGAGGCAATTAAGAATGCTATTTAGGCCATTTTACAGCCATTTTAATTGGGTGACAAAATTAATAGAATTGGCGGTGATACCTGCATTGCCTAATGAATTTCTCATTATTGACCTACTTCCGCAAAAGCGCAATCTTTCCTTCACTGTCCTTAAACTTCAAACCCCGAAGGATTTCTATGAATGATTTCATCTATTCCGGGTTTTACGCTATCCATTGTAAAACTGTTCGGCAACACCGGCATCTCTTCCTTAATTGAAACTTTTCACAAAATGTGAGAATGAAAAAATGCCTGAATTTAAGAAACCAGTTACCTCTTGCGATACTCCCGTAAATCGAAAATCGTCATTCGTTAATATCCTTTCAGCTTGTAATTCCCCTTCCCCCCGATTACTTTCAATAAAATTTTTATAAAACTCAATCGTAACTAATGAGCTACCTCGATCAAATAACCTCCCCCACACTACTTCTGGACGAAAAAATCTGCCGCGCCAACATTCAGCGAATGGCTGATAAGGCTGCACGTCACACTATGAAATTGGTCCCACACTTCAAAACAGCCCAATCCAATCAAATCGGTGACTGGGCCAAAGAATACAACATCACCGAAGTGACAGTTTCATCCATTAAGATGGCTGAATACCTCTCGGGACAAGGTTGGGTGAATATTCATATAGCCTTTCCATTCAACCCGCTGGAAATTACAAAACTCAATAATATAGCAGCAAAGCAATCCCTTTCGGTACAATTGATCAATGCTGAGACTACCCAAATGCTTGCAGATCAATTGGAGCACCCTGTTGGTTTCTTCATCGAAATCGACGCGGGTTACGGTAGAACGGGCGTTGAAGTAAGTGATTTTGGTTTGATTGAAGAGATCTTATTGATCGCCAAAAAGTCGGACAAACTGAAATTTAAAGGTTTTTATCTGCATCCTGGGCACACCTATTATATGCCTGATATTCCGGCAATCTATGAACAATCCAGAAATGCGCTAGGGATGCTCAAAAATAAATACAGCACCGAATACCCAAATTTGGTGACAAGAATCGGGGACACACCGGGATGTGCAGTGATGGAGGATTTTGAAGATATTGACGAAATGGGACCAGGCAATTTTGTTTTCTACGACTTGATGCAGGCAGAACTGGGTGGTTGTGACAAGGAGGATATTGCCGTATGCCTTGCTGTACCTGTGGTGGATATCAAAAAAGACCGCAAAGAGATTTTAGTCCACGGCGGTGGAGTTCATCTGGCCAAGGATGTTCTTATAGGTGAAAATGGGCTGAAAAACTTCGGTGAAGTGGTTTACCTAAATGAAAATGGCTGGACTATCCCTGAAGAAAGATCTTTTTTGAAAAGCATTTCTCAAGAGCATGGCATCATCAAAGCATCTTCTGAGCTCCTGGAAAGAGTAAAAATCGGAGACATTCTGGGAATTCTCCCTGTCCACTCTTGCATGACCGCCGATGCAATGGGAGCGTATATGACCCTGGACGGAAAGAGAGTTGATCACGCCGAAGGCAATAGATACTAAGCAATTCTCAGTAGACAGTTGGAGAATAGAAGAAACCAGCTAGTCCCGTAAATTCATAAGTAGCCCAGACCTAAATCCTGGGTTTCTTTTTACCACACTATATAATCATGATTAAAGACGTCAAACTTTTAAAAACCGAAGTGCTCTCGGATAATTGGTATACACTCCGGAAAATAACTTTTCAATTCACCAAAAAAAATGGGGAGGTCATTACTCAGGAGCGCGAAGCCTATGACAGGGGAAATGGAGCGACCATTCTTTTGTATAACCAGGAAAAGAAAACTGTCATTCTCACACGGCAGTTTCGCCTTCCCACCTATACCAATGGCAATAACTCAGGTATGATGATAGAAGCTTGTGCCGGGCTACTGGATGAGGATAATGCCGAAGATTGCATTCGCAGAGAAACTGAGGAAGAAACAGGCTATGTAGTCAAAGATGTCAAAAAGGTATTTGAGGCTTACATGTCCCCAGGCTCTGTGACCGAGATCCTGCACTTCTTTGTCGCGGCTTATTCCAAGGACATGAAAGTCAGTGAGGGTGGTGGTGCAGCACATGAGGAAGAAAACATCGAAGTTTTGGAAATGTTTTTTGATCAAGCGCTAGAGATGATCGTTACCGGTGAGATCAAAGACGCCAAAACGATCATGCTCATTCAGCATTTGAGGTTGCAGGGGATACTTTAAATGGAGTTCTTGCTTAGGGAAAATACTAGAATTCTCTATACTTACTTTGTAAACAAAACTTTAAATTCATGCCCACACAACTCGGAATCACAAGCTATTTCTCGCACGCGAAAGAAGCCGTTTACAAGGCATTTTCCACAGCAGAAAACCTGCAGAAATGGTGGGGACCTGCAGGGTTTACCATGGAAGTCAAAACCTTCGAATTTTATCCTGAAGGTATAGTTCACTTTGTACTAAAAGATAATGACGGTAATGGAATGTGGGCTAAATGGATTATTAAAGAAATCAAAGAACCCTCCAAACTCCAGTTTGTCAACTCCTTTTCCAATGAAGCCGGAGAAACGGTAAAAGCACCGGAGGTCCCGTTTGGTACAGATTGGCCCCTGGAAATGATCGTAGATTTGGAATTCTATGAAGAAGATGATAAAACCAGAATTGACCTAGTCTCCTTCCCCCACAACGCTTCTGATGCATGCAGACAAGTATTCTCGGATAATATTGGTAATATGGAGAAGGGATTCGGTGGGACTTTTGACCAGCTGGAAAAATACCTTTCAACGACCTGATCAACAAACCAAAACTCTTCAGTCAAACGCCAAATGAGCTTATTTTATGCAGCTATCAGACCTTTAGTATCCAGGATCCCCTGGTGGATAGTAGGAATCCTAGGCACAGTCATCGGGTTGTACCCAATTCTCTATTTTGTACAAGACAGAAATTTCGGGCTACTACAGTCAAAATCAGCAGAACTCCTTAGCAATCCCCTCTGGAACACTGCATTTTACACCCATATTATACTTGGCGGTTTCGCTCTTTTGATCGGCTGGACCCAATTTCCCAAGACTTTTCGTGACAAGTATAGAAAGCTTCATAAGAAAATCGGAATGGGGTATGTTACGGCCGCATTTTTCAGTAGTCTGGCAGGGATATACCTTGGTCTTCATGCCACTGGCGGAATAGTCAGTATTCTCGGATTCGTATCTCTGGGAATAATCTGGCTTGGCACGACGATGATGGGATGGCTTACAGCCAAAAAGCATACGTATGACGCGCACGAAGACTGGATGATCTTTAGCTATGCTGCTTGCTTTGCTGCAGTGACACTTCGAATATGGCTTCCGGTTTTGATTACTTTGCATCAGGGAGAATTTATTCCCGCCTATCACATTGTAGCCTGGTTATGTTGGGTACCAAATATGGCTGTGGCATTTTGGATAGTGAGGAGAAGGAAGACTCTTCATACAGTCTTATAGCTATTGATTTTCTCTAAAATAAGCGAATGATAGAAATTCTCCTAAAAAACAAAAAGTCCTTAAAGGCACAAACTGTGAGTGAACTCTCAGTTTCTGATCTGGATTTTCACGTCATGCATTTTCTCGATTATAGCAATTCGGATTTGAAATGGTTGGAGCAAAATTACGGATTGGATTTCTCAATCATGAAGCATTACGAGGATATAGAAATCAGTTCCCACTTTTTGGAGAATGAGAACCAGGCTGCTTTTCACTTTTCTATCCCCTACTACAACAAGGAGAAAAAAATGATTGAAGAGCCCTTATTTATTGTTATCTGTCAGATGGGCCTTTTTTTGTTTACAAGTTCAAATCTCGATACTTACATCAATGAGATCTATCCTGGCAAAATAAATTCCCTTCGCAGGATAGCTGACTTGAATGATATCTTCAAATTCCAGTTTGAGTTTGTCTCCGATTATTTCGCAGACATCACCGAAAATCTGAGCAGAAAGATAAAAATCCTTGCCAATAACATTTTGATTCAAAAGGAATTTTCCAGCAATGTGATGGATATCATTACCCAGAACAATTTCAACAACTTACTGATTAAAGAGTCGCTGATTGAAACTACACGGGTTTTAAGACTTTACCTCAAAAGTGACTGGGAACAAAAAGCTGAATTGAAGGAAAGTGTAAGAGCTGAGCTGAATGACCTGACGGTGATTTCTGATTATATCCAGTTCAATTTTGACCGATTGGATGACCTAAAAGAGAATGTTTCGAATAAGATTGACCTGGAGCAAAACCACATATTTAAAATGCTCACAGTCGTTACCGTTTGCATTTCTCTTCCAACATTTATTGCCGGAGTTTATGGAATGAATTTTGAAAAAATGCCGGAGCTTAAGCTGACTTACGGCTATCCTATCGTTTTGATTGCTATGGTTTGCTCCGCAATTTTGCCCTTCATTTACTTCAGAAGGAAAAAGTGGTTATAGCTTTTAGCAACTGAATGACTCGCACATAAAAAAGCCCTGATTTGGGAATCAGGGCCTATACTTAATAGTTGGCTTAATTATTTTAGAAATAAAGTGTCTTGCTTCTTCCTTGCTTGTCAGTCACTTTCAAATGAATTTCCTTTGAATCAAAGTTACTGAAAGAATAGTCTTTCTTAAAGCCTTCTGTCTGATCGACATGGTCAGCATAGATTACCTCCCCAGTTTCGTTTGAAAAGACTTCTACATCAACTCCCGGCTCCATCAATCCTACAACAGTGACTCTTACTGTATTTTCATCCAGCGTTTTACCATAGGCCATCAAAGGTAGCGATGCTTTAGACATTGGCTTTTCTTTAGTTGCAACAGTATAGATTACCTCTTCCTGATCCGTTACGATTTTCACCTGATATTCTCCTGCCGGCATGCCGTCCAAATTGTAGGGTACCATGATGTTTTCATCTTTGACACGTACTTTTTTATTGCTTAGGACTTTGCCCTCTTTGGATAAAATAGAAATTTTGGCACTTCCGACTCCTTCATTAAGGGTGACATTGATTTTCTTAAAGTTGGAGTTAACCGAGGATAGTGATCTCAAGTCTTCTGCGGCGCTGGCTACCAATGAGCTAAAAGATAATGCGCCTGCTAATGCTATTGTGAATAAGGTTTTCATATTATGCTGGTTTAAATTTTTAGATTTTCTGTTATGCTCTCCTTATTGCCAAGGGCATACCAATCCAAAAATCAATTCTCTAGAGAAGGTCACTTATTTTTCAAAACATTAATTTAAAAACAGGTTTTTCGAAATTTAATTCTGAACAAAACACGTTTATTTAACCAAACCTGTACAAAATATGGTCACTTCGGTGTTCGACTGTATTGCCAGCGGACACTAGTTGCATGATTTTAGCTTTTAGCAGGTTGCATCATTCCATGTGTATTAAGAGAATTTAATTTTCAAAAAATTTAAAAGCTTATACTTTAAGCTGAATAACCAGTAATTTCCTGTACGCTTTCGAACACACTTCGTCCGATTGGAATCAAGATCACAGATAATTCTTTACTTTTTTGAACAGGTTTATTTTTATGTGCCATCCCCCCTTCATCGCTTTAGCGTGGATGGGATATAAGGCACAAGGATAACTAACCTTGTGAAAGGATATATTGACCGATAGTCTCCTGTGACGCTTCACCTAGTGGACAAACAAAGAACCCATCGCCCCAGGGTAAATGCCGGTACCGATAATACCGACGTAACATACCAGAATGTAACAACCCTAATTGACGGGTGGATTCTTGTTTTAACCTAAGGACCATTTGTGGTACAGCTAGCCGGGGAATGTACCGGATAAGAAAATGGATAGGGTTTATATTGGGTACCATTACTTCAGTTTCAAAATCTTCATTACCTGCTATGGATTGAAAAATAGGGTTTAAACCATCATTTAACTGGCCTACCAAGATATTTCTACGATACTTAGCCCATCCTTAAAAACAGATTAAACATTTGATTATCAATAGTTTGTGTTTGTTTTCGGTATGATTTTCGCCTTTAAATATGCAAGAAATGAGTGTTTTTGTTTTAAAACCTTGCAAATTTTTCCCTTATGTTGGCTAAGAAACCGATTGATAACGGCCCCAGTTTATTCTATTCTTCCCTCTCTGTAATGCTTAACCAGAAGCATCCGCTGTATATTTTAGCAGATCAGGTAAACTGGTCTGTTTTTGAAGAGGCCTTTGCCCCCTTGTACTGTCAGGATAACGGCCGGCCTGCAAAACCGATCAGGTTAATGGTTGGCCTGCTGATCCTCAAACACCTGCGCAATGTTTCTGATGGGGGATAGTGGAACAATGGTCAGAAAACACGTACTACCAATACTTTTGCGGGGAGCTGAACTTTGTTCCTGCAGCCCCCTGTGAGGCGTCTGAACTGGTGCACTTCCGCAAACGCATAGGCGAAAGCGGAATGGAACTTATTCTTAAAGAGAGTATCCGCATCAACGGGGAGGATGGGCGGGAAGAGCATGTGAGTGTGGACAGCACGGTACAGGAAAAGAACATTACCTATCCCAACGATGCAAAGCTACACCGTAAAATCATCTCCAAATGCCGGCCCATCAGCAAGAGGCACCATCTAAAACAACGCCAGTCCTACACCTTTACCTTAAAGAAACTGGGCATCGACCAACGTTTCCGCAATCATCCCAAAAACAAGGGCAAAGCCCGCAAAGCGGATAAAAAAATAAAAACCATTGCCGGGAGAATGGTCCGCGAGCTGGAGAGAAACCTGCCTGCAGGTTCTTATGCAGAACAGATCGCTCTGTTCAAAAGAGTGCTGGGGCGAACAAGGGCGGATAAAAACAAGGTGTATTCCCTTTATGAGCCTGATGTGTGCTGTATCTCCAAGGGCAAGGAACATAAGAAGTATGAATTTGGCAATAAGGTATCCATCGTCTACACCCAGAATACCGGGGTAATTGTAGGTGCAAGGGGCTTTAGGAATGAATACGACGGGCATACCCTGGAACCGGCGCTGCACCAGCACGGGTACTTAACGGGGAAGCGGGCGAAAAGTGCCACTGTAGACCGGGGCTACCGGGGTAAGAAAAAGATAGGTGAGACAGAAATATCCATACCTAAGCCATTCATCAATAAAAGTTTAAGCAAATACAAACAGAAAAAACTTAGAAACGGCTTTAAGCGAAGAGCAGCGATTGAACCTGTAATCGGTCATTTGAAGTCAGATTATCGGTTAGGCCGCAATTTCTATAAAGGCATCTTTGGCGATAACATCAATAGTATACTTGCAGCTGCCGCATTCAACTTCAAAAGGATGTACAGCAAGTACAAAAAAGCCCATTTTGGCTTCTTTTATAACTGGTTGAGGAACCTGGTGATGGCAGTCAGCGAATTGTCCGGCAAAAATAACATCTCGATAACCCCAAAATATGAAATCCCAAAACTGAAATGGGCTTTTTAAGGATCGACTAATTCGCAGAACTTAAACGGAATGCCAAAGGCTTATTAGGAAAGCCTTTGGCATTGCCTATCCAAAAACAGTCAATGTATTTTTTTAAATGGTCTGGCGGCTTAATAGTTTGATACATTTTGTGTCTAATTTAAAGTTTAGGGTCTCACCTATCATGACCGCTTCGATAAAGAGTTTTAAACGAATTACGTCAAAAAAAAATCTACTTTGCGAATGCAATCAATGACTAAAAATATAAGGAGGGTGTAGTGCCTGTCCACCTTTTAAATGCTCGGACAAAAGCGCTGGATTCATTGTACCCAAGTGAATAGGCTACATCTTTTATCTGGTTATTCCGGTCCTTTAAATACTCCAATGCTAGTTCCTTTCTGACATTGTCCACGATTTCTTTAAAAGAGCAGCCTTCTTCACTTAATTTCCGCTGTAAAGTCCTGGAACTCAAATTAAAATTGGCTGCCACATCGTCAATAGAGAGGATCTTTAAATAGGAATTACTCATGATATAAGTGCTCACCCTATTTTTTAAGGATTCAAATTGGGTTAAATCCAACGTAGAAGTTTCCAATAACAAGGTTTTCAAATACGCTTGCATCCTGTAGTTGGCAGTAATCACGGGTATGCCCATCAATTTTAAATCAACGGAAATGGACATTTTATCAGCGTGTTGAAAATCATTGCATCGGAGAACCCGGCAATATTCATCCGATTCATGGGCTGATAAAGGTCCAACTATTTTGTTGGGCGTTATTTTATCATTGATAAGGCCATCTAACTCATGAATTACCAAAGCTGCTATAAAATCCCGAATACTTTTATAATAATAAGGGCATTGCTTCCTAATTTCTTGGTTGGCCCGTAGTTCAATTTTGACTTGATCTTCTAACACTTCAGATGTTAATTCAAAGCCTTCTGCCATTAGAGGTACCATCGAAGCACCTTTTGCAAGTGCCTCTCCTACGGTATTACTAGTGGTGATTAGTTGACCTACAATCCCCAAGGCTGACACCTGCATGGATTCACCGAAATGAAGACCAAAGAGCTGATCACCTGATTGCTCCATGATACCTTTCCAAAGGCTGTCCAATTCCCGGGAAGTAAAAGACGCAGAAGGATTACTGAGGGAATGGAATGGAGTTAAGGACACGTTCCGCAAGGTACAATAGGCTCTTAAAGCTGATAAAAATTGGGTTTGAAAGTCCATATCAGATAGCAGGATTAATCTGTCGTCAAATGATAATTGAATGGCAGGTAAAGATAATTACAACGGTGGTATCCGCCCTACTTTTGAGGTATAACTTAAACAACATTAATCATGCTTACTTTATCAAACATTCTAAAAATCAACGCCCTGAGCTCAGGAGCAACAGGTCTGCTACTAGTAATCTTTTCTAAATTTTCTGCAAATCTATTTGCGGTAACCTTGGAGATTCCCTTTATAAGCACGGGATTCTTTCTGCTGGTATTCTCAGTGTTTGTAGCCTACCAAGCCTATCAAACCCCACTAAATGTAAAAGACATAGTACCAATTATCTGGATAGATAGACTCTGGGTAATTGGAAGCTTAGTATTAGTCGTATTCCTATACGACTCTATTTCAACCCTAGGAGTTGTAATTATTCTGGCAATTGCAGGCTGGGTTGGACTGATGGCCTATTTGCAAAATTCCAAATTGATCAGGGTGTAAAACCCCATCCTAAAGCAACATTTATCGTCCAATTGGATGTCTGTTTTCTTCTATCCAGAACACATATTATATCAAAACATTCGGGATTATTAATCCCTAAATACACCTATAAAAATGAAGAATTTATGTTTTGCTCTAGGTATAGCCTTCGCTATACTAGTATTAGGGCAGCAAAACCTAGCGGCCCAACACAGCCGAATTTCCATCTCCGAAGATGTGAGTTTATACTACAAAGACTGGGGCAAAGGCAAGCCTTTGATTTTCCTTCACAGCTGGGGGGGGTAAATTCGGACATATGACAGTATCAAATGAACCACTTGGCTAATTCGGGCTATCGCTGCATTGCCTACGACCGGCGTGGACATGGCCGGTCTGACCAGCCGTGGACTGGCTATACTTACGATACCCTTGCTTCAGATCTAAACAAGCTTATAGAAAATCTGGAATTGGAAAATGTTACCCTGATAAGCCATTCCATGGCTGGCGGTGAAATCATTCGTTACCTGACAAATTATGGGCAGGAGAAAATAGCTCAGATCATATTGACCTCTCCAAACCTTCCATTCATGCTAAAGAGTGAAGACAACCCCCAAGGAATAAACAAAGAAGTAATAGATCAATTCACCCACTATTTACAGCTGGATATCCATGGTACCATTCGTGCCGGAGTTGGGAGTTTCTTTGGCGATACTCCTGTGGTTTCCAAGGATATGATAGAATGGGGAATCTCTCTCTTTTCACAAGCCTCGCTACGGGCACTAATAGAATGTAACCGAAGTAATATGCAGACAGATTTCAGGAATGAACTGAAAAATATAACTATCCCTACCCTGATTATCCATGGCGATGCGGATGTATCAGCACCAATTACACTCACTGCGGAAAGAAGTAAGGAGCTTATGCCTCATGCAAGGTTACTGGTGTACAATGGAGCGCCCCATGGAACCGTACTAACCCATAAAGAGCAAATGGCAAAGAATATTGAATCCTATATTAAAGAAACAGCAAAGTGACCCCTTGTGGGGTCAAGGCCAAATTACTTCTCTGTATGGTTGGCCATAACCAATTCCCAAATGATGCTTAAAGATTCTATTAATTAAACCCTCAAAATAAATTACTATGAAACTAAATGCAGGAATTATAACCGAAAAAATGGAGGAGAGTAAGAAGTTCTATACTGAGAAACTGAACTTTGGAATAACCTTTGAAAACGAGTTCTACCTGTTGTTGCATACACCCAATAAGGAGGAGCAACTCAGTTTTTTACTGCCCAACCATCCCTCCCAAAAACCCCTATTTCAGAAACCTTTCAATGGAGAAGGCATGTATCTGACGATAGATGTGGAAGATGTGGATAAGCTTTACCGCACCCTGAAGGAAAAAGGAGTTGAGATTGAAATAGAAATCCGTAACGAACCCTGGGGTGACAGGCATTTTGCCATTGTTGATCCAAATGGGATAGGTATTGATTTTGTGACCTATACCACACCGGAGGAAAATTAGCATAGCATTTAGGAAAAGCGACCAACTTAAAATTCAGGGCTGGTCGTTTTTTTATGCGTTGATCGTATTGGAAGCTATTCTGGATCAACCATTACCGGTTACAAAGTGAAGGTAGGATGTGCGAAGTCTTGCATCATGTTGCGATACTAGCAAGGCTTCAAAAACTGATTATTTATTGAGTTATTGTATTGGACCATCTGCTCTTTGGCTGTGGGATTGCTTTTTCTAGTTAAACCAATCTCATAATCATCTTCGCTACCCACCGATACACATACTTCCCTAACTTCTTTTCCCTTTAGAATTCAGTGGTTGCATCAGGTAGTTTCCTGTCAACTCCCTGTTTTTGAAGAATATCACCTTCCCCTAGCCCATCAATGAAAACGAGCGATTATCCTGAAAAATAGGTTGACTTGACTTTATTGAAAATCGAACAGGGGTAAGCTATGCCTTAGTAATGAATGTATTTCTCTATCCTTAATCCCTTAAAGAGCACCTAACTTATAAGCACTCCAATTAACAATAAAAGCAGAATGCCAAGTACCGAGCCAGCGAAGAGATAAAAACGACTAATCCGAAAACTATGGGAATACTGTAGGCCAATTCTAACAAACAGAATTCCAGGAATGCCAAATATAAGCCATGCTGCTCCATGATTGAACCAGCCTTCTGCCTGCATATTTGAAATACCTTTACCCGTTGATTCCCATAATCCAACCAGAACCAGAAGCTTTACGAAAAGTTCTGCCAAAGGATAAACCAACTGTCCACTAGAGCATGCAAACAAAGCAAGAGCAATAAGTTTGGTATTTCTTTTAACTGGAGTTGAATAGGTACGTAAAGCCATAAATACAATCCCTAATGTAATAAGCCTTATTATGGACGCACCCAAGATAATCCAGCCTGTTTCATCTATCCGTTCTTGGTTGAAAATATGGTCTATAGACCAAGCAGTCAACACATAAAAAGAGAATCCACCAATTATCAAAAGGAGCCAAAAAAAGGACCATTTGCTGGTGTTTGGTATTGCATCTAAACGTAGCACAAATTTCTATAAATAATTGGTTAATAATTGGTTAATACCCTAAGTACATTTTCATTCCCGGTGAAAAGTCAATAGCGCAACTCAATTGCATGAATGCCGAAGGTTTTACTATCCCTTTCAGGGATTCATCAAACAGTTAGCTGTTGGTAACTGGTTCTCCCATGTTAGCACCTTTGTTATCTTTAATTCCAAAAAACGGATACAGTATTTTCACCCGCTTAAGTACTAATTCGTACAGGAACCAACAGCCGCCAAATGTGCCAATAAGCATCAGCAGCATTTTCCAACCATAGTGCATGGAATTTTCAATTAAGTAATAGCCAATAATGATAATTAGTGTTTGATGGAGGATATAAAATGGGTACACTGCTCTGTTTCTATAGTTTATAACTTTACTTTTCTTATTTAGGAAGGTTGCCGCATAACCAATAATCGCCAAAATCCAGCTCCACCGGTTGAAGCTGGCAAATAGGGGAATCCAAAATATGCTCATGTAATTCTCCCACATCCAGAGCATGGTCGGAAAAGAAATTACTCCTATGAGGATCGCAACATTTTTAATTTTTTTTACCGCTACCCAAAATTCATCTCCTATGCAAATCAATATAAAGCCTGCTATAAAGCATGTAAAAAAATGAACTAAAGCATACCAGTCGCCCACCAAACTATTGGTGACAGGAAAATAAGGCTCCAAATAAACTTCAATGAGGAATAACGGAATGATAAAAAGGTAAAGAGCTAAAGGTGATTTAGTAATCCATTTTTTCAAGGCAAGAACAAACACATTATCCTGCCTTCTTAGATATAAGAATAAAGGTATTGCGGCTAAGGACATCAGTAATAGATAGGGAAGAAACCACAAATGCGCCCAACTAAAATTCCCTATTGGATAAACCCCACTAAAAAATTGAGGGTAAAAGGTTATATACGAGGAATAGTCATAGCCTTCAGCAATCCTACCTAAATAAATTTGTGGGGGTACAACTATTAGTGTACCCGCCAGTAAGGGCAGAAAAAGCCTCGTAAATCGTTCTCCAGCAAACTGTTTCCCACTCCGATGGGATAAGGCGAATCTTGTTCCCATTCCGGATATGACAAATAAAATGGGCAATCTCCATCTATTAACAAACAACATGGGCCATCTTAGCCACTCCACTAATTCATTATTTTTTAACTCCCAATCCCAAGGGACAAAAAACATTCCTATGTGGTACAGAATCAAAACATCAAAAACGATAACTCTAATCCAATCAATATCGTACCTTCTATTATTGGTCATTAATTTTTTTGTTGTGTAGTATAGTTTATTTTCACAGCATCCCTAAACAATATACCAGCAGCTATATTTCAATCATAAATGATTTTAATTCAGGTTCTATATGAGTAAATCAGTAAACTCAAAACAAAACACTTAAAATCATATCCTTTCTGCGTTTTAAAAAACACAGAAAGCAACAATACAGCCTTAGGTTATACCTACCTTTTCAGCATGGATTCTCTGTCACTACTTTAAACAGACCTCTCTTAACAATAGCATATCAGCCTACATTGTATTTACTCCTTCATCCTGATATAAAGAATATGACAGAACAGAAGAACTAATCAAAACAGGCTTTATGCTAAAGCCCAAGTCAATTCCTATTTATAGCCTAATTAGGGTAACTGAAGAAAGGTGGAGAAAGGAAGCGCTCACCTAATGCTTATGTCTTAGGTTAGCCTCATATCGGTCAGAATACTTTTAAACCCTAATTTTTCATAGCTACTTATAGCTGGAAGATTGTCAGTATACACCTGAAGCCGTATTTCTTCCATTCCTCTTACCCTAGCCCATTTTATGCATTCTCCCACCACTAGTTGGTTGATGCCCTTTTCGCGGTAGACGGACTCAGTAAACATAAACCCTAAGTGGGCATATAATTCAAATTGATTATGGGCTAAGCCCTTGCGGATCTTAACACTCCCACTACCTACAGGTGTACCATCCAATTCAGCTATAAACACCGCCGCATTCTCATCAGCCAGCATTTGGGATAAATCATAGTAGTGAAAATTCCCTGACACCAGGGTTACATCTAATGGACGTTCTGCTTGGATCAATTCATATTCGAACCGATAGAGGACTGGTAAATCCGTCCGTGTCCCTTGCCTTACTGAGAAGTGCATCTTTGCAAATAGTTTTTACCCTTCAACTCTTAACTTATCTAGGTCAGCAATCATGGTATCCACGGCCTCTAGCATTTCGTGCCCGGCTTCTTTAAATGTTCGGACCATAGCATCGGGTAAATGCTCCCTGTAGCGATTGTGATGGGAGAATGGCACGAATTGGTCATCCTCAGCGTGGTAGATAAACTTCTTAACTGTTGGGAGTTTATCTGCAAAATTGGAATCCAACATATAGGCATCAGAATGCCAATCCGGTTCACCCCAAAATGGCGAAGAAACCAAAAAAAGAGATTTACAATGTTTATGGATTTTTTCCTCATATAATAGCTTTAATAGCACCGAGCCACCTAAAGAATGTCCGATAAACACCATCGGCTCGTTCAGCAGACTTATTTCATTAAGAATGGCTGTTTTCCATAGCTGATAGTCAGGATTTTCTTCCTCCGGCATTTTAGGGTAATGAAGCCTGTCATCTGGTTTTAGTTTTTCTTTGATGGCATTGACCAATGGTTTGTCCCAATCGTAGGAACCTTCACCTCCACCTTGAATAAATAATAATTGCATATAAAATTTGATTTAATTGTTACTAACTATTTCTTTTTATTACGGCCACGTAGTGATAAATATTCAGTTTAATTGCTGGTTGGCTTCTATCAATTGCGTACCCGGGATTGGAGACCTATCGAGCGTCTGACAGGGGAATTACAACCATACTAGAAAGACACATATACTACCTAAGAACGGTCTATTAACAAGGAAGCCCCGTCAATTCAATGCTTACTTCAGTAAATCTGCTGCATTGCAATTTTTCACTTGGCAGCAATTTTAAACCGGTTAATTCTTTTGAAAACTCTTCTATTGGTACAACGAATAAGCTTTAGTCCTGACTATGGCCCCAAATATCATTTAGTTAACTGCTCTTTTTAATGCCCAATTCAAATACTCCTTAAACTTTGATGGTTCATCCATCCATATTCGGTGTCCTGCCTTTTCCACAGTAAAGATTTCCAAGGAAGGCATCATACTTTTATAGTTCTGCCATATTTTATTTTTATGCAAATCAGCAATGGATCGTTTATTTTTTGCTTCAAGAACGGCAGCCAATTCAAGACCTTTATCGCTTAAATAGAATTCCAGCAAAAAATCGAAACTTTTAGCTGAAAAATTTAAATAGTCGTATTCTCCTACTAGGACAGATATAGGGAAATTGCTTGTTTTAAAAACATCTGTATAGTCCCATTCCTTAGGAGCAGAGGGATAGATTACATCTGCGGTATGTTGATTAAAGTACGCTACTCCACCTTTGATTTCTTGCCAGTTTGTCACATTGAATACATTGACCGAGGCAAATGAAATACGCCAAGAATGGGTGTACATTTTTGAGGTCCAAACATCCTTATTTTGAGGGAGATTTAGTTTCTCCCTCTCTATAGAAACCTCTGGACGGTTTTCCAAATAATACGTAGCAAACTCTGGTAGATATGTAGGATTGGATTCAGGTAAAAACCCACTAACAAGGGTCAATGCTTTCACCTTATCAGGATGTTTTTCTGCATAGGCCATTGCTATCCTAGTCCCCATTGAATGGGCTACTATATTTAGTTTACCTATGCTCAATTCTCTCCTTAACTCCTCCACATCCTGCACCAGCTTTTCAAACGATAAAATATTATCGGGAGCTGGACTGCGAAGTGAACCCCGCTGGTCATATAATATAAAATGAAAACTATCCTCCAATGGCATTAATGCTTCAATCAGATAACTATGTTCTGCCCCAAAACCCCCATGGACTACCAGCACAGTATCCCCTTTGCCAAATTCATAGACGTACATATTCAGACTGTCAGAAGTATATAAGTACCATTCTTCTTTTTGCTGGCTAAACCCTGATCTAGGAATCATAGTCGCCAGTAGCATTAATGCTGACAATGCTTGAAAATTTATAGCTAAAAGCTTAAGCAGGTTGGCTTTAAACTTCCCAGGTAATGGGAACCCATCCCTATCTCTCATAGGTAACTTATTTTTGGTTTATCGTAAGAAAACTTCCCTAAGGTTGTTGCCACCTCATGATTTCCTTTTTGACTGAAATAGTGAGGATGAAAATCCCGAACCTCCCTGCCTAAAAGCCACCTCCATCAGAATAATGCGGGCAAATTTTGCGGTTCTATGACAGACTGAGTCCTCACTATGAATAAATGGTACGTACATATAATAGGTGAGCTAAGGAATAAATTCGCTTGTTTCCAAAACTAGAGAGGGTAATGATTGTATAATAGTAAAAAACAGACATCTATCATTACCGTATCCTGCAGTGTATTTACTGTTGCCATTTAGCCTCGTTATACTAGTTCTCCTGCAACTATTCTCCCTTGGAAAATTGAAAGGTTTTCCAAACTCCGAGTTAATAAGATGCACTGGCAGCTTTTTGACTGAGTGCACTCCAGAGTTGAAAGAAAATAAGCTAAAATTCTAACTAGCTAATTCCCTAAAGGAATAGTACTAGGCAATCCAAAATTTGAAATGCATTCCGCCTGAATTATTCCTTTCACCCGATCAGCGAAGAGCGAACCCTATACATTTTGACTTCAAAATGCATCCGGATTTTGTAGTACGAATAGGATTGAGTACTTCCTTTGTTGCCATCTTCAGTGAATTTTATGGATTGCTCCTTTAAATGTAAAAACTGTAACCCTGTCTCATCCTTGACAAAATCTGAAAAGTCATTTTCAGTTGTAAATTCCACCAAATGAATTTCATAGGGTTTGGCTATACTTTTTTCAATGAAAGATTGCTTATCAGGCCGCAGTCGTAGCAATAGCCGTCCATTGTAAGTCGCAATAATAGGTATGGCAAGGTTTTCATATTCATTGAAAACTTCCTCCTTGCCTTCGATGAGGTAGATTAATTGGGTAATGTATAGCATTGGAATAGTTTTTTGGTCCCTTCGCAGATAGTTTTAAATCAACGATTCTGATTTAGCGCCTACCTCTATTTCGTTTTTACAATAAATCAGCGTCCCTAAATCGAAGTCCTGGACTTGGAACCTTTTTAACTTTATCCGGACGATCAGAAGCCATTAGCAAGGCTACATTACCTCCATCACTGAAACCAAAGACATAGGCACTATCGAGCTGCATTAGGTCCAGCATCTTGGAAAAATAATCAGCCATCAGCTGGTAACTCAAAGTTTCCGCCTGTTCGGATCTCCCCTGACCAGGTCAATCAACGGCTATCACCCGGAACTTCTGGGATAACCCCGGTAGTACAGGGGCCATGCTCTCTATTGAACTCAACCCTCCATGAATAACAAAAAGGGGGGGGCCTTCTCAGTACTCTTCATAATACAGCTTTACACCATTCACTTCCTGGTATTTCCCGTTATTTGATCCGTAAGGAATAACTGTTTGGGCAAGACTATTCCTGCCCAGCCCGCCAAGTGAAAGCAGGAAGGTTAAGAACACAAAAATTCTCCTTGTTTTTTTGTTTATCGTTTCCATTAACCGGGTAACTGGGTTTCATCTAAATAGGCAAACTCCCATTGGTGCCCATCCAAGTCAGCAAAACTATGCTGGTACATCCAACCATGATCTGCTGGCTCCTTATAAATAACAGCACCTAATTTTTCTGCTTTGGAGACCATTTCCTGTACCTCTGCTTTTGAACTGGCGTCTAATGCAATGAGTACTTCAGTACTTTTTGTCGCATCACAGATCTCCTTGTTGGTAAATGTCCGGAAATAACTTTCTACTAACAGCATTGCAAAAATGGTGTCACTGATCACCATGCATGCTGCATTTTCATCGGAAAACTGAGGGTTAAAACTGTAGCCTAAGCCTTGAAAAAAGGATTTGGATTTTTCCAGGTCTTTTACCGGTAAGTTGATAAATACTTTCGTTGTCATGTTTTAAAATGTTTAAGTGTTAACTACTGTTACAAAGGAACTGGCTTCTATTGCCAAACTTTTGTCAATAAGTTGGCTGAACTTGTATGTTTTATTGGTTAGCATGATTTCTGAATTTGGAGGGAGTCATTCCGGTTTCTTTCTTAAAGAAATTACCAAAATTGGCCGGGTCAGAAAATCCCATCTGATAGGCTACTTCAGATATGCTAAAGTCGGTGTATAAGAGCAGGGATTGACTTTCTTTTAACAACCTTTCAGAAATATAGGAAAGCGCGTTTTTTCCTGAAATTGCTTTGATAGCTTGCGAAAGATGATTTGGCGTAACGGAAAGTAAATCTGCATACTCCTGAACAGTGCGTTTATCTATATAGTGGCTATTGACCAACCGCAGGTATTTACTGAGCAAAACCTGCTGGGGAGAAGCAAAGCGGGTTGCCTCATACTGCCCTTCCAAAAACCCTTTCAAATGGTAAAACAAGGCGAGTAGTTTAAGCCTGGCTTCTATGTTTCCCAATTTGTGATTACTGGAATAAGCGGTAAAGACCTCTTCAAAATAGGGAGCTAATTTGTGAAAAGAAGATTTTTGAAGGGTAATAAGATTGGTATAAATCCGATTAAAAAAAGGAAATTCCTCGTGGAAGCTAGGTTTAAAGAATGAAAAGCACTCCGGTTTAAAATAACAGATATAGCCCTCAAGAGAATTGCCTTTGGAAAAACTATAGATCAAATCCGGCGAATGGCAGACCAGGTATGCTTCTGGGTCGATTACCGTCTTGTCATCATAGTTAATTTGGATTTTTCCGGCATTAAGGAATAGCGCAAAAAAATAAAATGCTCTTCTGAATGGAGGCCTATAAATTTCCAAATCATTTTCAATTTTCTCCAGTTTCAGGCAATAAAACATAGGGTTCGTTGTCCTTCCTGGCCAGGGAAGAGTTTTTAAAAAATCATTGATTTCCATATAATATGGAATTGTATTATATACCTTTTCCATTGGTATGTAGAGCTTATCCGTTAATTCCTATTAGCATCAGTTCAAAATATTATAGCCCCTCTCGATTTCATATGTTTATGATTTGTTTTTTTAAGGCCATTTGGAATCTCGCAGGGAGATTAATCATCCTCCTGAGTCATTTTCGACTTGCTCAATTGTATCTTGCTTATTCCATTCCATATCAAGAGACTGCCCAATGGCTAGTTGCTCCCATTCTTCCATGAGCTTTTTGATTTCTGTTAAACATTTCGTTAATAAGTGCGATGGGATTTTATACGCTAGGTGCTCGCTATTATTTTCAAAATCCTGCCTGGATATATAATTTAAGTATACAGACTGAATGGGCCCCACTAGCTGTTCAACAGCTCTTAGCCCGGTAGTTTCAGGGTTTTCTTTGCCAAAAAGATCATTGAATGAATAGCCTTGGGATAACATTCCCCAGAAGCCATTGGAGAGTTTTAGTGCCCTTTCTACTACAAAATGGCAGAGGTCATGAACAAGATATGTTTTGGTTTCATGGGTTATTTGTTCTACCGAATTATCCTCTCTGAGAATGGTGTATTCGCTTCTAAAGTTGGAAACCTTGTGGATTGTAATTCTCATTTCACGTTATTTTAGTGCTTTGTCCAAAAGTGATCAGGTTAGCATCGGGATCAAGTACTGAAAATTCTATCTGCTCCCAAGGGGTGGACTGTAATTTACCATTAGGGTGTATGACTGTATTATTGTCAAGAAGCGATTGGTGAAGCCTATAAATATCATTCGTTCTAATGTAAACCTGACCATAGTTTTTTCTTCGCTCAAGGTCTTTAAACTCAAAAAAATGAAGTTCTATATTGTCCCGGGACAAAATTAAATAATCTCCATAGTCACTAACCTCCTCAAAGCCTAAGTGATTTAAATAGAAATTCTTCGTCGCGCTTTTATCCCGCATCGGTAATTTGGGGCATATTGTAGTTAACATTCTTTTCTTTTAGATCGATTTTGGAGTTCTTTCTTCCCCTGCTCTATCTACTTGAATAGGGTAATGAACTTCCTGGTACAATAAGAATCCCAGAGTTTAAGAAGCCTTCCTGAGTACAGGGTATCTCAGGTGGGTCACTCCTTTTCCGGTAATCACTGCAGGGTTGCCGAGTACATATGGGGTATTTTTAAGCTGATCAAATAACCGGACTCCTGAGCCAAGAAGTACTGTTGCGATGTCTATTTGCAGCTCATCAACCAATCCGGTGTTTAAGCATTGGCAGATGAGGTTAGCTCCATGAACAGCAACTGATTTTCCAGCTGCAGCGTCTTTTGCCTGCCTGACTGCCGAAATAAGACTATCAGTTACAAAATGTACATTAGAGTCAGGTCTGGGCCAGCCATCAGGGACATTATGGGTCAGGACGTAGGCCGGACCCCACCCGTGATTTCCTCCCCAACCCTTTGCTACTTCGAAGGTCCTTTTACCAGTAAGCACTGCGCCAAGCTCGTTGACAAGACTAGTATAATGTGCTGCACTAGCGTGTGTTAAGCTAAAAGTCATGAAATCTGCTCCACCAGAATCTATCTCCACTTCATTACCGGTAAAGTACCAATTGAATACCTCTGCAACCCCATCATCGCTGTCAGCAACAAAACCATCAAGTGACATGGACATAACTGCGATTACTTTGGAGGAAAGTTGTTCAGTTTCCATAGTTAAAGTTTATCGCGGTGAATAGGTTACTATATCAATTCCAATTCCATTAGGGTCAACCACCGCAAAGTGTCTATCTCCCCATGGTTCCTCACGGATATCAATCTTGATTTCAACACCTTTTTGTTTAAATTCCTGATATAAACTATCCACGTCTTCCACTTCAAGGGTTAGGTACATTCCCTGATTTTGAAAAGGCTGTTGAAAAATTGGTTGTTGACTTGGATGATTGGGAAGTAGAAAACTTAATTCCGCCTCCTTGTTTGGGGTATGAAGCAACAGGTAAAACTCGTTTTCGAAGGTGACTCCAAAGTTTAAAATTGTGGTATAAAACTCCTTGGTCTCAGCCAATTTATCCGTGATTACCCCAGCATTAAGTTTCATTTCTCTATGATTTTTGGTCTGTGTGCTTGTTTGCGAAAACACATGTGTTGATAAGCAAACCAGTAGAATGCCTGCTAATAATATTTTCATACTTTTCCCTATTGGTTATCGGAACAAAGATGGCACAACAACAATAGGTGAAATAGTAAAAAACGGACACGATTATCTTCCAAAAGCTTTTACTTGGTGTTACCCCATAAAAGGTTTTAAATTCCTTTATGAAATGGGATTGATCAAAATACCCGTCATAAAACAATTTATTCTCCCTTAAGCTTTTGCTTAAGGGTTTGGCTTTAAGAATATTCTGAAACCGGACCACTTGACTGAAAGTCTTTGGAGTTGCACCAATGTAATATTCAAATATCCTCCGAAGCTGTCTATTACTAATTGCAACATCCAGATCTTTGTCAACGCCAATTACTCCGAGGTTCTTTAGAATTACTTCAAGAGCACCATATAGCCTGAAGTCTTTTTCAAATTGAGTTTTTGCCATTATCCCAATGAAATAATTGTCAAGCAAGGATTTGATTTTTTCCTGAGAATGGGTTTCTTTAAAATTATCCGAAATGAAATCAGCTATCTTTGGGACTACTAGTTGCAGCTTTTCATACCTGTCACTGAGCGCTTTTGCATCTATTCTGAAAAATTGGGGAAACATAGTAGGCAAAAACCGTATCCCAACATAATTGAAGGTGTGGTCAAGTTGAAATTCAGTAAACTTCCTGCAGAATCCCATCACGTAACTTTCCACTGGATTTGTTAATTCGAAATAGATATCAATGCAACCATCGGCAACCACGCGGTAGGTAAATGGTTCGGATAATTCGTTCGTGGTGTTGAGTTGCCAATAGCAGTAAATGAAAGGCTGAAGTTCTGAATGAGGCAGAAATTCCTTATACCTCACCTGTTCAGCTGATTGTTTCACTGTAGGTTGAATCGGGTTATATAATGATCTTAAATCAGCTGTAAATCTCATGAGTCCTATTCGTACTTTGAAGGTGAAACTATAGTATAACGCTCTAGAATATTTCTGTGTTGTTTTAGTTCTGCGATTCCCCTACCATTCCTCCCGAAAATCCAGGCATTCAATTTTAAATACCTTTTGACCATCAAGCCGGTACTCCTTTCGATATAATTTAATTGTTATTTACCTAAAGTCCAAACCCGCTACTAGGGTGTGTAACCTGCTAACAATAACCAAAATCCTAAGTACCAATTTGAAGTAACAAAGGGTTGAAAATAGCTCATCCACGTACTAACACCAGCATACTACTTCTTTTCATATTGCCAGAATCTTCTTTTTCCTTCTCCGATCCATTCCATTGATTGAGCAATCCTTTTTTGACGGGTTGCCTCGGTTTTAGCATCCATAATCCAAACCAAATATTCTTTTCGGAATGCATCAGTTTGGGTTTCCCAAATGGCTTTCACCGCATCATTTTTGCTAAGAGATTCTTCAAAATAGACTGGGGTTTCCAAAATTTTTACCTTTCCGACTGCGGGCTTGGGGTGTTTAATCCCCTGCTCATTCAGAGCCATGGCCTCTTGGATAAGCGAAACTAAAATTTCAGAAGAAGGTAAGTCTGCAAGGGATTTCAGCTTATCCATATAGCCGAATTTTTTTCCTGCTTTGACACTTTTTACTATTTCGGTGTCTTTCATAAACGCTGCTTTGTATAAGCTGAAAGAGCAATGATTTTTAAAACCACCCAGCATACAGATGTAATCTCCCTCGTAGGTATAATGTGGTGTCCCCCATTTGATATCTTCTTCCACAGTGGGACAGGTTTGGTGAATAATTTGTCGCAAATGGTTTAAGATTGCCTTGGCAAAACCTTCTGATTTCGCAATGTATTCATCTACTTTCGAATTGAATTGACTCATAAAACTAGAGTATTAAGTGTGTAAAATATTCTGGCTAATTTTCAAACTTTGTCTTTATTTGGAGAATCAGGATTCTGGCAACCAGTTGATTAGTAGATTCAATTTTCAGATCTATTGCTAAACCCTGTTTTTTCTTATTTGAAGGTTTTTTGTTTCCGGAAAAATTCAATTAAAGCGTAGTAAGTGTTTCCGGTTAGCTCTAGTGTTTGAATTACCTCCCAATAAGTCCCAACAGTAAATACCACTTCATGCTAACTTGGACTAGGTTTTGAAACTCTTCAAAAGTTCAAAATCAAACGTTAACTCCTTAAAGAATTCATCGGTTCTGCCAGGAATCTATTTTGAAAGAATGAAGGAACTAACAGCTGCCAAGTTTAGCATTATTAACTGGTTGATGTTAAAACAAAGGTCTAATCCCGAAGTGTACTAAACATTTACATATGTTGAGAAAAAGCAAAAAAAATTATTTGGTGGCCAAAAACACTCTGCTCAACTGCGTAGGTGTGATCCCTAAATAGGACGCGATGTGATGCTTTTTTAAACGTTTGACCAAATCCGGATATTTTTTCAGAAAGTCATCATACCGTTTTGCCGATGTTTTGGTTCTAAAGCTAATCTCCAAAGGTTCCTTCTCAATTATCCAATGAAGATCGTTGTAGGTTATATAGAAAAGTGCGAGGTCAGGAAAGTCATTAAATAGTGACCTAAACTCAAAGAAATCATATTCCAACACAGTAGTATCTTCAATGGCAGTGATGTAAAACACACTGGGTTTACCTGCCAACATCGCTCCTAAAGAAGCCACCATTCTTTGTTCGGGAAAAAAATATTTTATTATCTCATCACCCTGTTCAGTGATGTAATTTTGTGAAAGGAGCCCTTTAACCACGAATGAAACTTTCTTGGGATGCTGGCCTATTTCTATAAGGTTCTCGTGTTTTTTGTACTTTCTTTCATGCAACAGCCGCTTCCAGGCAATTTCAGCTTGTTCAGATATAGGGTAATAAGTTCTTATTTTGTTAAAAAAAAGGTCACTATCCATTCCTCAAATTTAGGCAGTTAGGGTTAATCTACTGGATCAGATGACAATTTTCTTATCTTAATGTTCATGGCAATGATTAGCCAATGAACCTTAGATGAGGATTATTTATTTTATCCCCATTTTCTGAGATACAGTTCTTTCCCTTTTTCTAATAGCTATTGGTTTTAAAACAAATTGTATGGATTGTTTATTTCAGTATTTAAAAAAATATTAACTAGTTATTTACCATTTGCATGCCCTCTGGTGAACGCATCCAATTCATTTTTCCAATTTTTATATGCTGTATTCATACAATGACCGCAGGGGCGAAAACCATTTTCTATGGCTTCATTTTCTGTTGAGAAGAAAATTCGATTTTCTCGTTTCATTCGTTTGCCAGATTTGCAATTGAGCAGACCGTAAATTTTAAGTTTTTTATTTCCTCCAAAACGGATACTTTGATGCTTAATTTTAGCTCGTAACTCTTTATCCGAACACTCCTTATGCTTTATCATTGCTAACTTACCGCATCATGAAAATTATGCCTAGGGTATAACGTTCCCCAGATTTTACTTCGCTAACTCCATGCTTCATATTCACACGGTAATATCCTTGTTTTCCTTTTTTAGGTTTGAAATTGGTCGTGAAAATAAGTACGTCTCCCTTTTTTGGTGTTAAAACTATAGCTTTGGATTGTGCTCTTGGAATTTTTTGGGTCAGCACAAATTCCCCACCCATAAAGTCTTGATCGGGTTCATTAAGAAATATAACAAGTTGAATGGGGAAATAAACATCTCCATACAAGTCCTGATGTAACGTAAGGGTTAGAACCAAATTCTTAAAACAATACTTTCAACCTATCTTGTTAGTCTCCAAATCTCCCATAAAACGTTCCAATGTCCATAAATCTTCTTTTAAATGGTTCGAAAAAACTTTGTTAGCGCCCACAAGCGCCTCTGGCAGCAAGCCAGGGGCGTTTTTCTTTTTTTACTCCCTATCAGAAGGCCCAACAACAACAGGGTTTTCGGTTTGATTTTACTTAGGTTAAACCGGCTGGACGAATCTGCAATTTATTTCTATGCCTGTCTCGTATTCGAACCATCTCTTAAATAAAATTTCTCGGAATTCCTTAATGACAAACAAGAACTTATAGGGGGCAGGGCAAGAAATCATGCTTTTCCCCTGCAACATCTCGAAAGTGCAATAGACAATCTTGATTTACAGCCGCTGAAGAAAATGATCGGTAACGCACGTGTTGTTGCATAAGGCGAACCCGCTCATGGCTTTCATGAGCCAATTGCATTCAGGAACAGGTTGTTTCGATTTTTAGTGGAAAATTGTGGGTTTACTACTATTGTGATTGAAGCCGGCTCGCCGAGTCTCGCCTTTCCGCTGATTTTGTAACTGACGGCGTTGGCACCGCAGAAGCTGCAGCAGCTAAGTTAACCATCGGTAGCCTTTCCCTGAAAATATTAAACTCCTGAAATGGATGAGACGATATAATGCAGACCCCGCACATAAGTTTAAAGTCAAGTTCTATGGTATGGATATGCAGATCAGAGATCTCCCTGGAAATACTACCCCATCACTTGCCGCGTTGGATGAGGCCCTGACTTATTTAAACCATGTTAATACTGCTTTGGCGAACCAGGCAATTGTAGCTAGTATTAAGGTTAACATCACCCAATTTTTCAGTTGAAAAATTTACATTAGGGCGAAACTCAAAACTCCAGCGATCTTGCGCAAGGGTGATTTGTGACGTGCACACCATAACAATAGCCATCAGCATTGCAGCCTTTGCTTTTCCATAAAAATTATTTTTTGCTTTCATTTTGCTTTGTTTTTTGATTACATCGATAATTAGTGAGGTAAAAGTGGATGTATCATTTCAAACATTTATAACATTGGTCTTGTATTTCTATGGATTTTATCATAGCTGATTTAGTTTAATCTGTGTTCCTTTTTGAGAAAGGCAGCTCAACTTGTTTATTCTTGTACGTACTGCAAATATTGAAAGAACGGCAAACGCAGCAAAGAAGAAAAAGCTTTGGAGGCAGGCCCGCCTTCAAAAAGCTGAAAAACAAACACAATGCGGGTAAGTCCAATATCAATGAGTTAGAACACCGGGGCTTGGACCGTTGTCCGGACAGGAACCGCAAGAATTTTGACCGCTACATCGGTCTTGCCGTTACCGCCTACAAACCTGCATAAAATCGGTAGGCAGCCTAAAAAAGAACCCCAAACAGGGCAATTCACAGGACAGGTACATCCAATCCATCCTAAAATGCCTGTTTTTGAAATTAAAACAAGCAAACGGCCCCCACTTTGGAAAACAACTCAATATCTCAATATCCATTAAAATACTAGACCATAAAAAGTAAATTAAATATTAGAATAATTATATACCCAGAAAAGCTAAGGTGTTTTCTTAGAGGCACTAATTAATACTGATCTATAAATATGTAGGCAGTTACAAAATAAAAACCGGATTATGCACCTTTTAAATTTCGAATTTCATCAGCTAAAACAGGGATGTTCTTTTGAATTATTCCCCACAACATTTCAGATTCAACCGAGTCATAAGCATGTGCAATAATATTTCTTAATCCAATAATATTTTTAGAAGCTGTAATTTTGATGTTAGGATTGACCTCAATCATTTTCCGTATCGCTTCTCCGATAATTTCTAAATCCCGTTCAACTGCCCGCTGCAAAATGATATCTTTAGAAAAATTGTTAAAGTTGTTTTGCGTTTTCTGCTTAATAAATTCGATCTCCTCAATAACACTTTCAATATCTAAAATGTATTTGAGTAGTTTAGGCTGCATACAAATCCACTTTTGACTGATAGACCTCTTTTTTTAGAACTGGGTTCTTAAGTGATTTGTTAGACACAAGATCTACTTTTCTATTTAAAATATCTTGAAGCTGATCTAACAACGAAAAGTAGTTGTCGGCATATTCCAAAACATCAATATCATCAGAAAACTTAACAAGCAGATCGATATCGCTGTCTTCATGCATGGCATTTTTTGCAGCTGATCCAAATAAAGAAATAGCCTCAACGTGGTGTTGCTTACACGCTGTTATTATTTCATCAAGTTTATTTTGGATCAATTCAATCATAATTCCAAAGATAAATGAAATTTCGAATAATCCCCCTGCCCTGCTTAATGGTGTACAATCTGGTCAGGTAAAGGAATTGCACCCTCCCCTTCCCACAGACCGCGCGTGAGACTCTCACCTCATACGGCTCTTCATGTTTGTAAATCGCTTGGCACAAAAAACACCTAAGGTTGAACCAATTTCCAATGCTCGAATAAGTTCGGGGAGGTTTTATACTGTTGCTTCAGCCATCTGACAGAGCCCATTTTGTACAACCCCTTCTCCCATTTTACCCATTTAAGCAGACGATGATTGAGTTGATTCCATACTTCACGCATAGACTATCCCCGCAGCTTGTGGCAGCAGTTCAGCAGTTAATTGGATTGAGATGTTTGGCAATTTCCGGTAACGTCCTTCGCCATTTGTGGATTGCCAATCCCC
The DNA here is from genome assembly GCF_001442615.1 of Algoriphagus resistens. Classification (GTDB taxonomy): domain Bacteria; phylum Bacteroidota; class Bacteroidia; order Cytophagales; family Cyclobacteriaceae; genus Algoriphagus; species Algoriphagus resistens. The sequence goes on from NZ_LMXN01000006.1 coordinate 218,775, forward strand.
TAAATCTTTCTCAAAATGGTTCTGGTAGTCTCTAGCCGGCTCCATCTGATGAGACAAATCACTAAAGGCATCGAAACTAATCCTCTGGGACAGCAAAATTTATTATGATTAATCATAAAAAGCCAGTCATATTGGGTTGGTAAAAACACACCTGAAACAGAAGTTTTAGAGGAATTTCAACTTATTTTATTAGTTTCCGAATCGTCCATAAAACGTAGCAATACCCATATATCCTCTTTTAAATGGTTCGAAAAGACTCTTTTTGCGTCCAAAATCCAAGCATTAACCCGGATTATCTAAAGTCTTATTTCTGAATCCAGTTTCAAAACTCTTTCAAAATCTTCCATAAATTGGTTCGATATAACTATGGCTTTGCCAGCTCCACTCCTACTAAAAATCCCCTTGAAATAGATAATCAAGGGGATTTTCTTAATCATAGTTCATTTTCTCAAGTAAACTTCCCACCTGGTTTTTAAGCAATTTGAGATAATCTTAAGAAACAATTCTGTTTAAAAATTGACTGGGGTTACGCCTACCCATTTGGGAAGAATTTAGGTATAAAGTGGATGGGTTTTCTGAAACAACAAATTCAACATCAATACAAAAATCCAAAGAGCCAGAGTGGAATCTTCTTTGCAGTGCCGTATTCAAGGTCATCGAGTGCAAGAAAGGCGTTCTGTATACCTGCAATCTGTTTCCCACTTTTTCCTTTACCACCTATTTCAAACGTATAGCTGCCATCTATCAGGAAGTCCCCGGCTTTTGGATAGGTGACACGGTGACCTGCCCCCGACAATTGTGTATAAAAGAAAGTTTCCCGCAGATTGCCATCATTGGGTTGACCTTCAGCCAATGCCATTATGAGGCTTGTATTGTGCAAGAGCACCTTTTCAGGCTTATTCATTAGACTCACGCCAAATGCTGCGCTGCGTAGGTTATGGATCAATTGTGCCTTTTCCAGTAGATCAAGCATTTCCAACAGCCTGTTACGGGAGGTGCCTACCTGATCGGCAAGTCGTGTAATATTTGGGGTAAATGGTACAGCTGTGGAAACGATATACAGCAACTTCTTCAGTTTAGCTAGTGTGCTCGATTCTATGGAACGGGCCTCAGGCAAGTCGTAGTCAATAATCACATTGATCAGCTGATTCAAGCGCATAAGATAATCTTGCTTACCACCTTCCAAGAAAAAGGGATAGGCCCCCATTGTTAAATAGTCCCTGAATGATTTCAACGGCGATTCCAGCTTCCTTTTCAATTCATCTACGATCTGCGTATGATGTTCAAGGACATCCGTCAATGTAAATGACGGCAATACCAATCGATCTTTCAGTGCGATAAATTCGCGCAGCGATAATTCTGGCAGGTAATAGCGTAACATCCTTCGGCTTAAATCGGCTTCTGAACGCTGTAAAGCTAAAATAGACGACCCGGAGACCACCAACTGAAGCTGCGGCTTGAAATCATACAGGTTCTTCACTTCTCTTTGCCAGTCTGCATACTTATGTACCTCATCCAAAAACAAATGCCTGCCACCATGATGATAAAATTGTTCGGCAACATCGATCAACGTATGCTGCGTGAAATACAAATCGTCTACGGATAGGTAAAGCGTTTTATCCAACGGCAAGTTTGACTTAATATGCTGCAACATCAGAGTAGATTTGCCCGTCCCGCGTGCTCCTTCTATGCATACTGCCTGCGCCTTCCAGTTAATGTGTTCGGCGAGTCCTCGTACAAACCTTGTTTTTACACCCCCTATAAGCTCCCTATATTTAGTAACTAATACTTCCATCGTATCAGCAAAGATACTAAAAATATTAATAAACGTATCGTATGCGATACGTTTATATCAAAAAAACATATCACACCATGTACGATAGAAGGGAGAACAGGTCTCTTACTAAGCACTGAAAACACAAATAATCATGAAATTCTGACTGACATGAGTATGAAAATCTGATTAAAAAAACGGAAAAAAGGGAAAGCTACAATTACTCATTAAAATGCCCCACTCTCCTTTAAAAATAAATTACCTCCCCATCTAAATACAAGCTAAAAGTGGAATATCCTCAACCAAATGGTTCGACTTCACTCCCACCAACTCCAGTTGATGAGACAAATCACTCAAGGAATCGAAACTAATCCTCTAGGAGAGGAAATTTATTCTGATGATTCATAAAAAGCTAGTCAAATTGAGTTGGTAAAAATACACCTGACACAGAAGTTTTATGGGCGTTTTAACCTATTTTATTAGTCTCCAAATCATCAATGATACGTAGCAATACCCATATATCCTCTTTTAAATGGTTCGAAAAGACTCTTCCTTCGTCCATAATACAAGCGTTAACAAGGATTATCGAAGGTCTTTATTTCTGAATCCAACTTCAAAATCCTTTCAAAATCTTCCATAAATTGGTTCGATATAACTAGGGCTTTGCCAACCAAACCAGTTTCAAGGGAAATCAAAAGCTTGTAAACCAGTAGATTTAATCGATCAGTGTGAGCGCCATTTAGGCGATTATATTGAAGTTGAGCACTGAGTGTTCTTTCTTCTTGAGTGAGGCATCTTCTTTGAATACCACGTCCAGACTACAATGGAGGTTGTTTTCCACTGCCCAGTGGCTCCTTACTGTACATGGATGAGCTTCGCATCCGCTTTCAGGGAAGTTTTACAGTACCTGGTCTCGACAGTTCTTTTCCAGTCTGTTTGATAATTCTTTCTGATGTTTTTCTTACAACGAATTTTAAACCCGTCCACTCCTCCCTCCTGTCAAAGAACTCCAATTGGTCGGCCACTTCACATAGTCTGTGCGCTACCCTTCCATGTCCAAGCTCATTGCTGCTGTATTCTGCTTTAATCGGGGTAATGGAAAACAGCTTTTTAACCTTCAGCGATTTTTAAAAGCGATTTTCCTGGATTAACTGCTTCATTTTTGTATTTTCAAAAGCTCCTAAATTTAATCCTATGAAATCGAGCATGACTCAAGAGTCACACACTGGAATGATTATAATGCATGCGAGATTCCATGTGGCCACCAAAAAGAAATTACAAACACATGAAAGAATCTCAGAGAATCCGAAGCCTTTTTACAAAGCAATACAATGATGATCCATGGTTGGGGGTAAATTTTGTGGATAAACTAAAGCAAATATCTCCAGAACAGGCGGCTCATAAATTTTCCCCACGGACTAACTCAATCTGGGAAATTCTCAATCATATCATAAGTTGGCGCGAAATGGTACTGCAGGGGATCCCTCAAAATAGTTATTCCAGCCCAAGCCATAATTTCTTTCTGCCCATCATAGATCCCTCCGAGAAAGAGTGGGCAAAGACATTGGATCATCTCGGCAAGTCACAACAGTCCTGGTTGGAATACTTGTCAGCTTTAGATGAATCGGTTTTTGATGAAAATTTCGGGGGCACCAACTTTACTTATTATGAATTGATTCTTGGGGTATTGCATCATGACATTTACCATTTGGGGCAAATATCGCTTTTGGCAAGGCTTACAACTGAGATCACATAGACTACTATCGCTAGCATTTTACTGATGTGTGACAACTTAGACTCTTAACTTAATCCTAAAAGAAAGACTGGGTAGCAAAACCCGACAGGGTTCAATATGCTCTGTTTGCCTAACTTTTTGGATATTCAGCCGTTTTCTCAATCATGAAAAACTTGCTTTTGGCGGTAATCAGTATGTTGATTTCTCTCGGGAACTCTATGGCCCAGGAAGTCATTTTGAAGCTTAACTCTGATGGAAGTTCTGCACAAGTAAGGAATTACCTCTTCCATGAAGTCATAGATTCCCGGGTAGCACAGGCAATTGGTCAGATCTATGATTCTGAACGAAATAAATATAATGTCAGCTATAAAGACAAACTGGCTGATCAGGCGCTCCAATTTTACAATTCAAAAATCAGCTCTCGGAACATATCCTATGAGTTACTAGTGAAGATTCATAACCTCGATGTCAAAGAAATCTACCAGGCTGACCGCAAAGCCTATAGAGGTGAGATACAACTAAGCCTTGGGTTCTTTTTACGGGGACCTAATGATCCTGTGCATTTAGTAGATTTCAACAGTGGCCTTAACTATAGCAGACCAACACAGGAGATGTACCGTGTGGAAGCTTCAATTCAGCGGTTGTTTGAAAATAGCTGGGAATACTTTGATGCCTGGCTCAGCACCCAATACAAAAGCAATCGTGCGCTTGTTAAAAAAGTACGTTTGCAAATAGCTGATCCTATCAGGCCCAGTGTGAAAGACACTGTATTTTATGACCCTGCAAGACCATTGACCTGGGAGGATTTTACAGAATCTCCCAGTCCGATAAGTTCGTTCAATGCGACGATCTTCAGCAGTTTATCCATAGCGGGGAATGCTTCTATTGTGGATGGGGAAATAGTACAGCATATTGAAGTAAAAGTGTATATGCTTCCCGGCCAATCTTGGGTAAAGGATGCAAATGCCTATGCCAATAATCATGAACAGAGACATTTTGATCTGACCCGAATTGCTGCAGATCGCATGATCCATAGGCTAGAAAATCTGGATCTGAAACCATACCTGTATGAGGCAAAGCTCAATGAAGTCTACCTGGATGCCTACCGGGAAATGAATCGCCTGCAGGAATTCTATGATGGCCAGACACGTCATGGCCTAGATAAAGAAGCGCAAGCCAGATGGAACCAGATGATTACCGAGGCACTTTCAGGAAATTGGGAGGGCTTAGAAGAGCTATTGGAAAAGGAAAACTAAGACTATTTCTTTAATCTGAAGGGTAAATATTCAAAAAAATGCTTCCTCATTTGCATTTTCTCAATGACCTCCTATCTTTGCCAACGATAATGGAAAACAGCAATAGAAATATTGATTTTTTGGCAACTGCACATCAAGGCGACTTGATGCATCACTTCCATCATTCCTCCTGAGGAATATTTTTACACACCCGGTGAAGCCGATGATAGGGATTCCGCTTTTCACCAAAAACACTTACAATCTTTTACTTCTTAGCGTAACTTGCCAACATGGAAAAAATAATCCGTATTGCCGTACAAAAAAGCGGCCGACTGTCTGAAGACTCACTTAGCCTCATCAAAGAATGTGGTATTAAGTTTTATAATGGAACAGGCAAACTCAAATCAACTTCCACAAATTTCCCGATAGAATTTCTATTTCTCCGTGATGACGATATTCCTGGCTATGTAGCGGATGGAGTCGCCGATCTGGGAATTGTAGGTCAAAATGAAGTGGTAGAAAAAGACAAGAATGTCACTACAATGAAGGCGTTGGGTTTTTCCAAATGCAGGCTTTCTCTTGCTGTCGCTAAAGGGCAGGAGTACAACGGAGTGCATTTTTTCAATGGAAAAAACATCGCTACCTCCTACCCTAAAATCCTCGGGGATTATCTCAAGAGCCAAAACATCAATGCTGACATCCATGAAATCTCAGGCTCGGTAGAGATTGCTCCAAGCATAGGCTTGGCTGAAGGAATCTGCGATATCGTAAGCTCTGGCTCTACGCTGATGATGAATGGCCTGAAAGAAGTTGAAGAAATCTTCAAATCTGAAGCTGTTCTGATCGCAAACAATGACCTTGCAGATTGGAAAAAGGAGATCGCTGAAAAATTGTTGTTTAGGATCAATGCTGTTCAAAAAGGAAAAAGCAATAAATATGTCCTGCTCAATGCACCAAATGAGTCCATTGATAAAATTATCAGTTTGATTCCCGGAATGCGAAGTCCTACTATTTTGCCTCTTGCTCAGCAAGGATGGTCATCTGTCCATTCAGTTTTGAATGAGGATCAATTCTGGGAAAACATTGAAGAACTAAGAGCCGCCGGCGCGGAAGGCATCCTAGTCGTTCCGATCGAAAAGATGATTCTCTAAGTAAAACTATCCTATTCAAACTTTAGACCAGATACAAGATGAAAATCCTGGATAATCCTGCGAAGGAAACTTGGAAAAAGCAGTTGGCCCGACCAACCTTTAAAACCAAGCAGATAACTAAGATAGTGAAGCCTATTCTGCGGAAGGTGAAAAGAAATGGAGACAAGGCCCTATTTAAATTTGCAGCAGAATACGACCATGTTGAACTGGAGTCATTATTTTCATCGGAAGTAGAAATCCAGGCCGCTTCAGCTGCATTATCCCCAGCCTTAAGAGAAGCCATACAAGTAGCCAAAGGCAATATTGAGCGCTTCCATATGGCACAGGCTACACCTGAACTGGTAGATGAAGTGATGCCCGGGGTAGTGTGCAGAAGAAAAAGTGTAGCAATCCAAAAAGTTGGCTTGTATATTCCCGGTGGAACTGCACCGCTTTTCAGTACCGTCTTGATGCTTGGAATTCCTGCTGTACTGGCCGGATGCAAAGAAATTGTGCTTTGCTCTCCCCCTAATAAAGAAGGGAAAATCCATCCTGCGATTCTTTATGCAGCCGAATTGGTAGGTATTACTAAAATCGTGAAAGCCGGTGGAGCCCAAGCAATCGCTGCCATGACTTTCGGAACTGAAAGTGTACCGAAGGTGGATAAGATCTTTGGTCCCGGAAACCAGTTTGTGACAGCGGCAAAGCAAATCGCAACTAAATACGGCGTAGCAATTGATATGCCCGCAGGCCCATCAGAAGTTTTGGTCTATGCAGATAATTCAGCCCACCCGGCATTTGTAGCAGCGGATTTGCTTTCCCAGGCAGAACATGGCGTAGACAGCCAGGTGATATTGGTCACAGATACAGAGCAATTTGCAAGACAGGTCATCAAGGAAATAGACGCTCAAATTGAAGATCTACCTAGAAAAGATATTGCAAAAAAAGCCTTGTCCAACTCAAGAGCGGTACTAATGGACAGCGCTGAGAAAGCTATGGAGCTGATCAACTTCTATGCACCCGAACACCTGATCATCAACGTACTCGAAGAAGAAACTGCAGTGGATGCGGTGTACAATGCCGGATCAGTTTTTATAGGAAACTACACCCCAGAGTCAGCTGGTGACTATGCATCTGGCACCAATCACACGTTGCCTACCTATGGCTATGCGAGAAATTACAGCGGCGTATCACTCGACAGCTTTGTAAAGAAAATAACCTATCAGAAAATCAGCCCCGAAGGTTTGAAAAATATAGGTCCAACCATCGAAATCATGGCAGAAAATGAACTGCTGGAGGCACATAAAAATGCCGTATCAATAAGACTCAAGCATCTAAAAAAACAGAAGAAATGAAGTTTGACTTAACCCCATTACTGCGACCCCACATCGTAAACCTTCAGCCATACACCTCCGCACGCGATGAATATACCGGCAAGGAAGGCATATTTCTGGATGCAAATGAAAATCCCTATGGATCTGTCACGGATGAGGAGTATAACCGCTACCCCGATCCCTATCAGGAAGAACTCAAAACAGAAATCGCCGGGATAAAAAATGTAAAACCATCCCAGATATTTTTGGGAAATGGCTCCGACGAAGCGATAGATTTGCTTTTTAGAGCATTTTGTAACCCCGGAAAAGACAATGTAATTCTTCTTCCCCCTACCTACGGAATGTATGAGGTGAGTGCTGGTATCAATGATGTAGAAACCCGTAAAGTTCCGTTGACCGCAGATTTCCAACTTCAGCCTGACCTTATTCTCAAAGAAACAGATGAAAATACCAAGATCATATTTGTCTGTTCACCGAATAATCCAAGTGGCAATAAAGTGGAACGTGAGGATATTCTAAAGTTACTTAGGAACTTCCACGGCCTGGTGGTTGTGGACGAGGCATATATAGACTTCAGTGATGAGCCTAGTTTTACCAATTATCTGAATGAATACGGCAACCTACTGGTGATGCAGACATTCTCCAAAGCATGGGGATTGGCTTCCCTAAGATTAGGGATGGCTTTTGCCAGCAAGAAAATGATTAAGATCCTAAACCGGATCAAACCTCCTTACAATATCTCTGGGCTGACCCAGCAGACTGTTTTGGCAGCAATCCAAAAAGTGGATAAAGTGAATGCCATGATAGCAGATATTCTCCAGGAGCGGGAATACTTAAGAAAGGAAATAAGCCAGCTTGATTTTGTGGAGAAAATCCATCCTTCGCATGCGAACTTCCTGTTGGTGAAAATCCCAAATGCCGGACATGTATATGATGACCTGATCGAAGAAAAAATCATAGTCAGAAACAGATCAAAAGTCCAGCTTTGTGAAGAATGTCTTCGGATCTCTGTCGGAACAAGAGCTGAAAACAATGCCTTTATCCAAGCGTTGAAAAAAATCCACGCAGAAAGCTATAACCTTTAAATCATGAAGAAGAAAGTACTATTTATAGATAGGGACGGGACAATAATAAAAGAACCTCCTACTGACTATCAGGTAGATAGCTTAGAGAAGTTAGAGTTCTTGCCGAAGGCAATTTCTAACCTTCGCAGGATTGCCGAAGAAACAGATTATGAACTGGTGATGGTGACAAACCAGGATGGCCTGGGAACGGCTTCTTTTCCGGAAAGCACCTTCTGGCCTGCCCAATTCAAAATGCTGAAAACGCTGGAGCAGGAGAATATTTTCTTCAAGGAAATCCACGTTGACAAATCTTTTGAAAGTGAAAATGCACCGACCAGAAAACCAAACACAGGGTTATTGACCGCCTATTTCTCTGAAGAATATGATTTGGCAAATTCCTATGTAATCGGGGATAGACTCACTGATGTAAAACTTGCTGAGAATCTTGGTGCGAAGGCAATATTCATAGGTGAGCCTACGGAAAGGGCCGCTTTGAGTACAAAGGATTGGGATGAGATCTATGCATTCTTGAAAATGCCTCCCCGATCGGCAGAAGTAAGCCGCAAGACTTCAGAGACCGATATTTATATCAAATTGAACTTAGATGGGAATGGGCATTGCGACATTAAAACCGGTTTGCACTTCTTTGATCACATGCTTGAACAGCTTGGAAAGCATGGCAGCACAGACCTTGAGATCAAAGTGAATGGTGATCTGCATATCGACGAGCATCATACAATAGAAGACACTGCACTTGCTCTTGGGGAAGCATATCTGAAAGCACTAGGGGATAAAAAGGGCATCTATCGCTATGGATTCCTTCTGCCTATGGATGACGTGCTTGCGCAGGTTGCAATTGACTTTGGAGGGCGGCCATGGATCGTATGGGAAGCGGAATTCAATAGGGAGAAAGTTGGGGATATGCCCACGGAGATGTTCTACCATTTCTTCAAATCCTTTTCAGATACGGCCAAATGCAACCTGAATATCAAAGCTAAAGGCGCTAACGAGCATCATAAGATTGAGGCAATCTTCAAAGGGTTGGCTAGAGCTATAAAAATGGCTGTTATGCGCGATCCGAGAAATATCAATCAACTTCCTAGCACTAAAGGAGTACTCTAACATTCAACCGATTAGGATCATTTTAAGCTAAAAAAGGTTTCCTTCAAAAATATTTAAAGGATTAGGAAAATTTCGAAGGAAATATTTTTCCTAATCCTTATTTTTTTGTTCATTTAGTCATGAAACGACTTTTACGTACCCTGACTATTCTTTTATTAATAATTGTAAGTAGCTCTTGCTCAAGTAGCATTCAGAAAATTGAGCATCTTTTCAACGATAAGAAGTATGAAGATGCAATCTCTGACTTAAACCAATACCTGTTCTTCCACGTGACAGATGTCAAGGCGCTACACATGCGGGCAAGATGCTATGAAGAGCTTGGGCAACTGGAAAAATCCAAGTCGGATTATGAGCGTATCATCTCCATTGACAATGAATATGCCCAGGCATACGCTGGTTTGGCCAAAATGCTTTTTGAGCAAAAGGACTACAAAAATGCTGAGCTGAGTATTCTACGTGCCGCTACCTTGGATGCCACTGACTTTGAAATTTTATATTTGCTTGGACGCACGATGATTATGACCGAAAAGTTCAGAGAAGCAGAGGAATTCCTCAGGAGAGCTTCCGTACTGAATCCTGACCATGCAAAAGTTTACTTTTACATTGGGATGGCCCTTGCTTACCAGGGAGATGCTCTGGGATGTGCCGCCTCCTTCAATTCTTATGTAAACAGGGAACCCGATAACATGGTAGGAATCTATAATCGCGGGTTTGCCTATATGAATGCAGGGTATTTACCCTGGGCACTGGAGGATTTCAATACAGTCCTCAAGAAAAACCCAAATCACCTTGAAGCAATGGCTCGCAAGGGGCTTTGTATGGCATCAATGGGGGATTCTGAAGGTTGTAACCTTCTTCAAAACGCTGCCATCAAAGGAAGTAAATATGCTAAAGAGCAATTGGAATTTTGCAATTCCTAGTCCCCTTGAATTAAATAGAGACAACCGACTAATCCAGTAAACTAGTTTAAGCAAGGATCTGCTATAACCATTTTTTTTGCCTACAATTCTTCTAAAATCGGTCTTTAGGCTTACTTTTGGCCTTTGCTCACTTATGGACCATAGAAAACTTGTCATAATCCCTACTTTCAATGAGAAAGAAAACATCGTAGAGATGATCGAAGCTGTTATGGGTCTTTCCGGTGGATTTGAGCTTTTGGTGATTGACGATGGAAGTCCAGATGGTACCGGGACTCTGGTTAAAGACCAATTGAGAGTCTTTCCAGAAAGGCTTCACTTAATAGAACGTCAAGGCAAATTAGGCTTAGGAACTGCTTATATTACTGGATTCAAATGGGCACTTGAAAAAGGCTATGATTACATTTTCGAAATGGATGCTGATTTTTCCCATAATCCTGACGACCTAATCCGGCTATACGAAGCTTGTGCTGACCGTAATTTTGATCTGGCTATAGGGTCTAGATATATTACAGGAGTGAATGTGGTAAACTGGCCAATGGGTAGGGTTTTGATGTCCTACTTTGCCAGTGTGTATGTAAAATTCATCACAGGATTGCCTGTAAAGGATGCCACGGCAGGATTCAAATGCTATCACAAATCAGTACTTGCAGGGATCAAACTCGATGAGGTAAGATTTGTGGGGTATGCCTTCCAGATTGAGATGAAATTCACCACCTGGAAGCTTGGGTTCAAACTGGTAGAAATACCCATTATATTCACCGACCGCACAAAAGGAACTTCGAAAATGAGCCCTGGGATTTTCAAAGAAGCAGGATTTGGCGTGATTTCCATGAAAATCAAAAGTATTTTTAGCCCTTATCAGCTTAATCAAAACGGATAGACCGAATAGGATCAACCCTGGAGATCACCATTACAGGTATCCACAGCACTGCCGCAGTCAGGATAATAATCCCAAAATTTATCAGGATAAATACCGGCCAATTCCAGTCAATAGGCACATAACTCATGTAATAACTCGCGGCATCCAGAGGAATCAGTCTAAACTGATCCTGAAAGAATCCTATTCCCAGCCCCAGGATATTTCCAATGGCCATGCCACGCAACAGAATATTGATTCCATTCCAAAAGAAGATTCTTCGGATTTGTTTATTGGTAGATCCCAGTGCTTTGAGTAAACCGATCATTTGGGTGCGCTCCATAATTAAGATAAAGAGAATCGCCCCCATATTAAAGATCGCTACGAAGCCGATCAAACCTATGAACACGTAGACATTATTATCCAATAAACTTAGCCAATCGAAGATCTCCAAGAACTTATCCTGACTACTAATTAACTTTAAATCATAATCCATAAACTCCTCTATAAGTGGTGTATATGAACTAATTTTATTAAAGTCATCGACAAATATCTCCAGACCACCGACCTGATCTTTTGTCCAGTTGTTTAGATTTCTAATCGTCTGCAATTCCCCAATGATGATCTTCTCATCAAAGTTTTCCAGATAGGTCTGAAATATTCCCACCACTTCCACTCGTCTATATCTTGGCGGATCCTGGACGAAGTACAGTGTTATTTCATCTCCTACTTTTAACAAAAGCCTGTTCGCAATATGCTGGCTCAGTAGGATTTCATTGCTGGTTCCTTCCTCAGGAATTGTGATCATTCTGCCCTCAATCACGTACTTAGCAAATGCCAGGGAATCAAAATCCGGCCCTATTCCCTTCATTATCACTCCTTCCACTTCCTGCTCACCTTTGATCAACGCTGCTTTGTGAGCAAAGGACTGGACTTTCCTGATAAATGGAAGCTGCTTGTAGGTTTGGCTGAATTCAGAATTCTGGGAAAAAGGCGCCTCTTCAAAGGCATTGCTCATCGTAAAGCGCTGCACCTGATAGTGTCCAGTGAATCCGTAGACTTTCTCTGAGACAGTACGCTGAAATCCCCCCAACACCATGAAGGAGATTAATGATACAGCCAAACCCAAAGCGAGGCTTCCTACTGCGATTTTATGTATGGTGGCCGAAAATCCACCAGCTTTTTTAAAACTGATTCTTTTGGCGATGAAATAGGAAAGGTTCAAAGGACTGCTTTAATTTGTTCGATCAGAATGCAAAATAGCATGAAGCAAACGAAACTTTCGCCCTTTATTTACTTTTTGAGTTTAGCACTGCTAATTATCATCAATTCCTCTCACTCATGGGCACGGCAAAGCACACCCCTGCCCGGTGCTGAGCGTCCCGAACTTTACCTTGATCAGCTACAGGGAAAGAATGTAGGCATTGTCGCAAACCAAACAAGTATATTGCCCCATAGTGCCAATAAACATGTGGTCGATTTCCTTCTGGAGAAAGGTGTTAAAGTCAAAAGGGTATTTGTGCCGGAGCACGGATTCCGTGGCAGGGCTGATGCTGGTGAAAAAGTGGATAATACTGTTGATTCCAAAACAGGTCTGCCTATTATCTCCCTTTATGGAAACAACAAAAAACCAAAGCCTGATCAAATTGCAGATTTAGACATTTTAATTTTTGATTTGCAGGATGTGGGGGTGAGATTTTACACCTACATCAGCACCATGCATTACCTGATGGAAGCTGCTGCTGAAAACGGTAAAAAAGTGATCATTTTCGACCGGCCAAATCCAAATGGGAATTACATTGCAGGCCCGGTGTTGCAAAAAGGCTTTGAAAGTTTTGTGGGAATGCACCCAATTCCTGTCGTGCATGGATTGACCGTAGGAGAGCTGGCACAAATGATCAATGGGGAAAAATGGCTGAAAGGTGAATTAAGAGCGGATCTGGAAATAATTCCCGTCGCCAATTGGGATCACACTACCCCGTACAACCTGCCCGTAAAACCTTCACCAAATCTTCCGAATGATCTTTCTATCAAACTTTATCCCAGCACTTGCTTTTTCGAAGGGACTATTGTTTCACTTGGCCGTGGCACACATTTCCCTTTTCAGGTATATGGCTATCCTGACCCGAAATTCGGGAACTTCACCTTTACTCCAGTAAGCATAGACGGAATGTCAAAGAATCCTCCCCACCAGAACAAAAAATGCTTTGGAGTAGATTTGAGAGAGGAATCAATGAACCATGAGTTTACGCTAAAATATCTGCTGGATGCCTACCGAAAATCCGAAAAAGGCCAGGATTTCTTCACTGACTATTTCAATTTACTTGCCGGGACAGATCAGCTGAAAAAAATGATCATGGAAGGGAAATCAGAATCTGAAATCTCGGCGAGCTGGGAAGCTGACCTGGAAAAATATAGCTCGCTCCGAAAGAAATACCTCATCTATAATTAAGGGCAAAATCGGGTTTTGAAATTTCCGATTTTAAATCTCAAATGAGTTTGACAATGAACAAGAACCTTAGAATCATCTATATGGGCACACCGGAGTTTGCGGTGCCTGCGTTGGAAATATTAGTTGAAAATAATTGGAATATAGTGGGAGTCATCACTGCACCGGACAAGCCAAAAGGCCGTGGACAGAAACTCATCCCTTCTCCTGTGAAGCAAGCTGCTCTTAGATTGGGCCTTACTGTTCTTCAACCTACAAATCTTAAATCTGCTGAATTCCTGCAAGAGCTTCACGCCCTGAAGGCAGATTTGCAAATCGTGGTAGCTTTCCGGATGCTTCCAGAATCAGTGTGGGATATGCCACCACTGGGCACTTTCAATCTCCATGCATCGCTTTTGCCTAATTACCGTGGTGCTGCCCCGATTAACTGGGCAATCATCAATGGGGAAAAGGAAACTGGTGTAACTACCTTCTTCCTAAAACATGAAATAGATACAGGCAGCATTATCTATCAGGAAAAAGTCCCTATCCTAGAAGAAGATGATCTGGGCATTGTCTATGAAAAGTTGATGAAGGTCGGTTCGCAGCTCGTCCTCAAAACGGTTGAAGATATTGCTACAAGTAACATTCATGCGCTTCCCCAAGATGAATCCAAAGCGATTCATCATGCTCCAAAAATATTCAAGGAAACTTGCGAGATCGACTGGAACAAATCTGCAGAATCCATCCACAACCTAGTTCGGGGACTCTCTCCATACCCTGCTGCCTGGACAAGATTCGAAGAGAAAATCTGTAAAATTTACAAAACAGCTTACTTCCCTAACCAAAAAACCAAAAAACCTATCGGTGAGCTGGAAACAGATAACAAGACTTTTCTAAAAGTTCAGACAGGATATGGAGTCTTGGAAATTTTAGAGCTTCAGCTTGAGGGGAAAAAGCGAATGAAGGTAGATGAGCTGCTTAGGGGAACTAAATTTTCGTGATACCCCCGTCCGTGGCCAGATGAGGCTGTCTCAAAACTGATAAATACCACATCGAGTATCGTTCCTCCCACGTGTCGTCTATGACAGGCCTGGCTTCATGCTCACTCGATTTCATATGATTATATCTTGTCTTTTAAAGGTCATATGGAATCTCGCATGCATTATAATCATCCCCCTGTGTACCTTTTTCGACATGCTCGATTTCATCTGATTCTTATATTTCCCCAGAACAAAACGGAATCTAATTATTCTGTGCAAAATTAAATTAAATGGAAATTTCCTGTTTCGGTTGATTTTTAGGAACTTGTAAACTCATTATTAATTTTTAAATGTACAATTATGAAAAATATCACTACAAATTCGTTCTTCCTGCTTCTTTTCACTTTTATATCATTTTCTGTGGAAGCTCAATTCATCAAGAAAATCCAAAACGCAGCAAATCGAGGAATTGAGAATGCAATAGAAAAAAAGGTAGAGGCGGAAGCCTCGAAAATGACCGAGAAGCAGCTAGAGAAAATATTCTCTGACATGTATGGTGATAGCGAAGACGGTACCCCTAGCGGAATAGACATGGGCCAACTCATGAAAGGGATTGGTGAACCGGTTGATACCGAATCGGCGTATGAATTTTTTGGACACATTGAACTTGAGATGATAAGTACAGATGAGAAAGGAAAAACCAGTGACCCTGTTCTAATGAGATCTTACTTGGCAAAATCTTCCGATTACACGGGTATGGAGCTGGTAGATCCCAAAAATCCCCAAGCTTCAACGGCAATGGTCTTTGATGTAAAAAACCAGGCTTCTATAATCTTTCTTGACAATAAAGGTGAGAAGTCTAGTTTCGCCTATAAAATGGACTTGGATGCAATAGACGAGGCAGTTGAAGAGCAAATAGAGAATGACAGTGAGGAATTTGAGGTTACAATGGAAAAGACCGGTAAAACCAAAGATATCCTCGGATATGCATGTGAAGAATACCATGTAAAAAGTGAGGACGGGGAAGGGTATTATTGGATAACGGAAGAACCCATTGGAGGCTATTCCTCTTTCTGGAGCAGCAACAGTCCGATGATGACCTCAAAAGCCCAGCAAAGATATGCCAAGCATTTTAAAAATATGCCAAAGGGCAATTTTATGGAACTGACCTACAGTACAGAGGAGTCAGGGGTCATTGAAATGAAAGTGAAAGAAATAGATGAGTCCGCTCCCAAATCGCTTACGATGGCAGAATATCCTAACATTATGAATTCGAAGGAAGAGAATTAATTCTGTTCTTTTTTATTTTTTCCGGTGCCCAGGCCTGTTATCTTCAAGGCAAGAAGCATTTTCATGAAGATATCACTAATAGCAGCTCTGGCTAACAACAATGTAATCGGTCAGGATAATGACCTGGTTTGGAGATTACCTGATGATTTCAAACGATTTAAACGAATCACTTCCGGCCATTTTATCTTAATGGGAAGGAAAACTTTTGAATCATTGGGCACACCACTTCCCAACCGTACCCACATAGTAATCACCAGAAATAAGAACTACCAAGTACCTGAAGGCCATTACGTCTTTGAAAGCGTGGAAAAGGCATTTATCTTTTGTCAAAAGATGGAAGTAAGCCAGCTCTATATAATCGGCGGCGGGGAAATTTACAAACAAACGCTTCCGCTGGCAGACGAATTGCTCCTTACCCAAGTAGATGCCGCACCCGAAGGGGATACTTTTTTTCCGGAATTCAACAAGGAAAATTGGAAAGTCAATTTCTCTGAATTCCACCCCGCTGATGAGCATCATCAGTACTCCTTCACTTACCTCAACTACGAAAGAATCAACAGATCATGACTAAAAGGGTAATATGGATCACCGGTGCATCTTCAGGTATCGGCGAAGCTTCGGTTTACAAATTTGTGAAGGAAGGGTTTCAAGTCATACTTTCAGCCAGAAATCAAATCGCACTGGAAAAAGTTAAATCCTGCTGTGCATATCCAGAAAATTGTAAGGTGCTTCCTCTTGATCTAATAGATCAGGCTTCTTTTGAAGAAAAAACCATGGAAGCAATTGCAGCTTTTGGGCATGTGGATATGATCCTGCACAATGGAGGAATCAGTCAACGCTCCCTGATCCGGGAGACTCCCCTAGAAATAGACCGCAAATTAATGGAAGTAAATTTCTTTGGTACTGTGGCACTTACCAAGGCACTTCTCCCCCATTTCATAGCAAGGAAGACCGGTCATTTCGGGGTGATTTCTTCGCTGGTGGGAAAGTTCGGGTCGCCCTATCGATCGAGCTACGCAGCTGCCAAGCATGCGCTACACGGATTCTTTGAGTCGCTGAGATTGGAGCATTTCCAGGACCATATCGCAGTCACAATGATTTGCCCTGGATTCATCAAAACGGATGTATCCAAAAACGCATTGACAGCGGACGGAACTCGGCTCAATGAGATGGACAAAGCCCAGGCAAATGGAATGAGTGCAGAAGCTTGTGCAAAGGAAATCTTCAATGCACTCACTAAGAAGAAAGAAGAAGTGTATATAGGAGGAAAGGAAATTATGGGGATTTACTTAAAACGCTTTGTCCCTACAATTTTCACTAAAATACTGCGTAAATCAGAAGTACGATAAGCCTTTAGACGCACAGATGACGAAGAAGCCATCCAAGTCATCATTACCAACCTTGAGAGATTCCAAATTGCCTTAAAAAATCAATTATACACAGATGAAAGTAGTAAGAGCCGAGGTAATCGCCATTGGAGATGAATTACTCTATGGACAAATAGTAGATACAAATAGCCATTGGATCAGTCAGCAGCTGGATTTGATAGGTGTGAAAGTAGTACGTAAGACGACCATAGGTGATGATAGAAAGGACATTTTAGCCGCTTTTACATCTGCTGAGGCCAGGGCGGATATAATTTTGATTACAGGAGGACTTGGTCCCACCCAGGATGATTTGACTAAAGCGCTGATGGCGGAATACTTCGACTGTCCTGTAGTCGAAAATCCAACTGCAGTAGAAGCTGTCACTGAGTTCTTCAGGCAACGGGGAAGAGAAATCACCCCATTGAATATATTACAGGGGCATCTTCCTGCTTGCTGCACTTACGTTCCAAATGAAGTGGGGACCGCCCCGGGAATGTGGTTTGAGCGAAACGGAACCTACTGGATGTCTATGCCCGGTGTGCCGCATGAGATGAAAAAATTGATGAGGGACTTCGTCTTACCCAAGCTTCCGACACTCTTCCCTCTCCCAATTATAGTCCACCGCACAATAAAAACTGTAGGAATAGGGGAAAGCTGGTTGGCAGACCTGATTAGAGATTGGGAAAATGCGCTGCCTTCAAGTATTCGACTGGCCTATTTACCATCCTTGGGCCATGTCAAACTTCGGCTTACCGGCTTTGGAACCGACAGGACTGAAATTGAAAACGGGATAAAACAGCAGATTGATCTGGTGCTGCCAAGTATTCAAAATTACGTCTATGGTTATGATTCTGAATCATTAGAAACCGCTATAGGCAAACTTTTGGTTGCCAATAAGAAAACAGTAGCTTTAGCTGAAAGCTGTTCCGGTGGGTATATTTCCCACCTGATTACCAGTATTTCGGGTAGTAGTTCGTATTTTCAGGGAGCTGTAATTCCCTATCATAATCAATTTAAGAACGAAATTCTTCAAGTGAAGAATACTACGTTAAATTCATTTGGGGCGGTTAGCGAAGAGACAGTAAAAGAAATGGCAATTGGTGTCAGGGAATTATTCAAGGCTGATTTCGGGTTGTCAAGTAGTGGTATAGCCGGACCAACTGGGGGAAGTGAAGAAAAACCTGTGGGGACAGTCTGGATTGCTTGTGCCGGAAAAACATTCGTAGAGACGCGGAAACTTCAGTTGACACAGGACAGAATGGTCAATATTCAATTGACGGCTGTTGCAGTTTTGAACATGCTTCGAATTTGTATTTTAGAAAAATAACAAATAAAATTTCTATTAAAAGGTTTGGGATAGAGTTTTATAAAATTTAATTTTAAAACTTGTATATAAACCCAATAAATCATTAAATCATAACCATGGCGATTGTAGAAATGCTGATGCCCAAAATGGGTGAGAGTATCATAGAGGGCACGGTCCTAACCTGGCTAAAGAAAGAAGGGGATCTCATCGAACAGGATGAATCTGTATTAGAGGTAGCTACCGACAAAGTAGATACTGAGGTTCCTTCCACACATGCCGGGGTTCTAAAGCAGATTCTTGCCAAGGAAGGTGATGTAATTGCTGTCGGAGCGCCGATAGCCATTATTGAAACAGCTGCCGGTGAAAAAAATGCGGTAGTACAGACAACAGAAACTTCTAAGAAGGAAGAACTGGTGGCATCTGTTCCGGAAAATACAGCCTCAAAATTGCCTAACGCCGAAACCACTCCCGAAGCTGATAATTCGGGAGATGATAGATTCTACTCTCCTCTGGTGCAAAGTATCGCTAAAGAAGAGGGTATCTCCAAAACAGAGCTTGCGAAAGTGCCGGGAACAGGAAAAGACGCAAGGGTGACGAAGCAGGATATGTTGAATTACTTAGAATCCAGATCAACAGCTGAAAAACCAGCTAGTTCTATTCCTCCTATTTCCGCTCCCAAAGCGCAGATTAGTGTCTCCGGAGAAGATGAGATCATCGAAATGGATCGCATGCGTAAGATGATCGCACATCGCATGATCGAGTCCAAGCAGATTTCCGCCCATGTTACTTCCTTTGTTGAGGCTGACATGACAAACATTGTATTATGGCGAGAGCGAAACAAGCTTGATTACAAAGCCAAATTTGGAGAATCCATCACATACACCCCGTTCTTTATAGAGGCAGTCGCAAAAGCAATCCGTGATTTCCCAATGATCAATATCTCCGTAGACGGAGATAGAATTATCAGAAAAAAAGACATCAATGTTGGTATGGCGGTTGCCTTGCCCAGTGGGAATTTGATAGTTCCTATCATCAGGAAGGCTGATCAGCTCAATTTGGTCGGGATCTCTAAAAAAGTGA
This sequence comes from Algoriphagus resistens, assembly GCF_001442615.1. Taxonomy (GTDB): domain Bacteria; phylum Bacteroidota; class Bacteroidia; order Cytophagales; family Cyclobacteriaceae; genus Algoriphagus; species Algoriphagus resistens. The sequence goes on from NZ_LMXN01000006.1 coordinate 238,399, forward strand.
ACGAGCTAGCCAATCTTGCGCGAAACAATAAATTGAATGCGGATCATTTAGCGGGTGGCACCTATACCGTTTCCAACGTAGGTTCATTTGGAAATGTGATGGGAACTCCTATCATTCCCCAGCCACAGGTGGCAATCATGGCCGTGGGGGCAATTGTGAAAAAACCTGCGGTAGTAGAAACCCCTACAGGTGATGTCATCGCAATAAGACATAAAATGTTTCTCTCACACTCCTATGACCACAGGGTAGTAGATGGCTCGTTGGGCGGAAAATTTGTCAAGCGGGTGGCTGACTATCTGGAAGCATTTGACATCAACACTCCTTTATAATCAAAAAAGCCGGTTTTGAAAACCGGCTTTTTCGGTTCAAGCGCCAGAGTTCTGTTTCAGGGAATATTCCTTTAATTTTTCAGCAAGAGCAACCAGGCGAATTGGCTTGGTGAGGTAATCATCCATCCCTGCCTCTGCTGCCTTTTTCTGATCTTCATCAAAGACATTGGCAGATAGCCCGATAATAAAAAGTCTTCCTTTCTCTCCCAACAGTCTGATCTTCTTAGCAGCTTCCAGTCCATTGAGCACCGGCATCTGGACATCCATCAGTATAATATCATACTCCTTTTTCCTAACCAAATCCAACGCTTCTTGCCCATTTCTGGCTACAGCAAAATCATAATACCCTAGTTGCTCTAGCATCAAAGTCATCAGCTCGAGATTGAGATCATTGTCTTCTGCCAATAAAATCCGGGCAGGATACTCCTGGGCCATATCATTCCAGTTTGATCGCTTAGGCAATTCGTCAGAAGAATGTTTAGACACAACCTCAGGTGCGTTCTTTAGAATAACCGAAAAGGAAAACTCCGCTCCTTTTCCGAGCTCACTTGAAATAAGCAGTTCCCCTCCCATTAATTCTACGATTTTCTTGGCAATCGCCAAGCCCAACCCAGTACCTTGATAACTCCGGCTGCTTGAACTTTCCACCTGATAAAACGGGTCGGTCAATTTAGGAATTTCTGCTGCAGGAATTCCAATTCCGCTATCCTTGACACTGCACCGCAAGAAGTTAATCTCTCCGGAAATATTTTCCATTTCAAGCTTCACCAAGACGGTCCCTCCCTTGGGCGTAAACTTCACCGCATTGCCTACAAGATTGAGAATAATCTGATTGATCTTTTCCGCATCCCCCTCCATCAACTCTTTCGTCTCCGGTGAATACAAGGTAGTAAGGTTCACACCCTTCTTCTGCGCCAGTCCATAAAAAATCTGAACCTGTTTTTCCAACTCTTCTGCCGGAGAGAAGACCACAGAATATAGGTCTATTTTCCCTGCTTCAATTTTCGAATAATCAAGGATGTCCTTGATTATATTCAATAAAGAATTGCCTGAGTTTTTGATAATTTCCAGGTACTGAAGCTGTTCAGCATCCAGTTCAGTTTGATCCAGCAAGTCAATGATTCCCAGAAGCCCATTCATAGGAGTTCTGATTTCATGGCTCATATTGGCCAAAAATTCAGACTTGGCCTTACTTGCCTGATCAGCTGCATTCATCGCTTCCACCAACCCCTTTTCCCAAATGCGCTGACTGGTGATGTCTTTGGCAATTGACATCATCCGTTTGGAATCCAACGGAAAAAAACGGACCTCAAAGTATTGACTGTCCTGGCCAATTCTAATCTTCAGATCAATGGTCTGGATCTGCCCCGTTTTTCTTGCCAGATTAAAGGCAAACTGTGTTTGCTCGCGCTGTTTTCGAGGAACCAAATCAAACACTAATTCACCGATCAAAGGCCGGTCCAATGAGTTAAGAACTTTCTGGTCCCTCGCATGGGATTCCAATACTATACCATCGTTGTCATAGGCAAAAATGATATCGGGAATATTATCTATAAGATTTTGCAGGCGTTTTCCGCTTTCGATCAACTCCTTTTTACTTTGATATTGATCAGTGATATCTGTGCATATGCCAAGTCCGCCATTGAACCTGCCCTTCTCATCAAAGAGTAACTTCTCAAAAACCCGAAGCCGAATCTGTTTGCCGTCCGGTTTTCTGAAATCATACTCCAGATCGACAAAAGATTTATTCTGACCCAATGCACTTTTCACGAGCTCTTTGATATTCAAGGCATCTTCATATTTCCCCTCACTTCTAAACGCCTCCAAAAATTCGGATTTGGGATACCCCAAGATCTCATCCACTTCATCACTTACACGGGTAATTTCTCCCTTATAATTATGAAAAAAGACAAAACCCCGAAGTTCCTTTAACAGGAGGTTTTGCTGGTCAAACAGTTCTGAAATTTCCTCGGCACTCTCCTGTAATAACTTCTGCGCTGCTAACCTGCTTTGTAAGGAAAGAGCAAAGAAAACCACAGTTCCTATAAGCAAAAGTACTAACGCTATGAATAAGAAAAGATAAGTACTATATATTCCTCCGATGATCGAATCTGACTCAATCATGAATAAGAGCGCAGCTCCTTCATAAATCTCTCCAAAGTCAAAAGGATATTGTACCAACACCCCAGACCCAGAAGCAGCCCCTTGCTCCCAATCAACATCATAGAGACCTATAACCCCAATTGAAGCATCATTTCGGATTTTCTTTAAGGATAAATTGTCAATTGACAGTTCATCTTCATTTTGCTCAAGATCCAGATTTTCCAGCTTCTCACCCAACATCAGAAATTTGCTCCCCCCTCTGTTCAGGTAATAGTGGGTTACAAAATTCTTTGTAAACTGAATAGGGTCCAAAGCAAAAGAAAGTTCGAAACCAATTTCATTCCCTTTGGTTAAGAAAAGGAAATCACGATTTCCTTTTCCAGGTACCTTTCCATAAAATTTACTTCTAATAAAGTCATTTCTTTCGGTCTTTGTCAGGTAGATAACCGAATCCTGAAGGGTCACCCAGACCGTATCTATCAAGCCAGGATAATTATTATAAACCTTTCTAACCACCTTGGTCAAATCATCCCCAAAATCATCCGCGTCTAACCCGTCATCTTCCAGATAGTCTAGCAGCCCCTTGGCGTTTTCTTCAAACCGATCAATTGCTATCTCTATTTCCGTAGCTGCAAGCTCTGATTGCTTTCTCAGAAACTCCCTTCTGGATTTGATTTCAGCATCTTTAATAGCCTTAAAAAAGCTTACGCCAAGAATAATTACAAGCACCACTAAAACACTTCCGCTGACAATCGTCAACCAATAATCCCTACGATATCCACTATCCTTTATCATCAGGATTTGAGTTTAACCTCTATTAAATACCAGTCAAGAAGTGTAAATGGAACGGCATAGGCAGCTATCGGGCTAAACTCATCTTTGAAAAAGAAATGAGATTTTCTATTTAAAAGAATGGCTTTGGCCATTTCCCGAACTTCATTATTCTTACTGTTAAACAGGTTAAAGTCCGAGATCCGAAAGTTATCCGCAAGAATTGTTTCTTTATACACATGGTTCAACAAAGGAGGGAAACTCAATGCCTCAATCGCCTTACCATTCCCTCCTACAATATCCCCTTTACTGTTTACGATTAAAAAATCCCCTTCCTTATTCTTTAAAAAACGGGTAATCAGCTCATCTACGGTAATATCAATCCCAAGGACTGCATATAATTCTCCCTGCTCAACCACCGGATGAACCAAGGAAAGAATCCATCCCCTACCTGCCGGGTCGACATAAACCTCAGGTATCCAAACCGGCCCCCGTTCAGGATTATGCTTAAAATCTCCCTCATAAAAAAAATTGAAACGCGTAAGATCAATACCGGGATCCAAAAGTGTTTTAGAGTCATACGCAGGAAAAACGCGGGACACTTGATCAACCGAATTGTAATAAACCTGTGCCAGCATACTGTGTTTTTCAAAAGTCTGATAAAACAACGAATCCATGCCATTGGTGATCAGCACATGCTGCATTGCTGAGTCATAGTCAGGTGTGGTGTTGAGTATAACCACAGAACTTAGTTTCCTGGAATCCTGGGGTGAATTCGTTGAATACCCCCCAACAAAATCATATTTATCTACCTCAACATACCTCTGCAAGCTATCCCTGTTTTCTAAAAGGAATTCAAAATGATCTTTTAGCAGAATAATTTCCCCATTAAGATTAGTAAGCTCAGATTCTATTTCCTGAACAATAGACCGGTCAAAAACCAGCTCGCTGTTTCTGCTGTTATTTGCAGCAGGTTCGCATGAAAATAAGACGATCAGTAACGGAAAAATCCAAAAGATTGATTTCATGAGGCTTAAGCTGATCGGGAAATTATAAATTTTCCACTTCAGCACGAAATGATTGTCCCATTTCCTTAAACCTTAATTTCACCTTCTCAAAAAAATCACCCGTCCAAAACCCCTTCAAATCCTCCTCATCCAAAACATCCGTTTCAGGGATTTTGAACGTCTGCTCCATGGGTCCCGACTCAAATTTGAGGATGTATTTGTTATTCCAGGAGAATACACTGATGCGTATATCCTCCTGGATAAATTCTTGTACTACTCTCATTTTCCAGTTATTACCACTGATGAAAATGTAATGTTTGACTTCAAAGACGATGCTACAGAGCAGTATTTCTCCACAGCAAGCGCGACAACTTTAGCAAACTCCTCTTCTTTGGCATCAGGAGAAGTCAGGATGAATTTCAGGTGTATATCCGTGTAAAAAGCCGGAACACCTTCATTTCTCTCCCCTTCCACTTCCACAATGAAATCTATAACGGTTTTTCGTTTCTTTTTCATCATCAAAACCGCATCCACCGAGGCACAGGATCCCAATGCCGACAACAGCATATCCATCGGAGATTGCGCTTTTTTGTCCTCTGGGTCGTACATATCAATCTGTACCACATTCCCTTGCGTGTTAACCGCTTCATACTCATGATCCGCTTTCATGCGAACCGTTACATTTCTTTTTGCCATTTTTCTTTTGATTATAATCCTCGATCGGATGATTTATTCACGCTACAAATCTCCCCATTCCAACTTACATATTTCTGCGATACTGCCCTCCCACTTCATAAAGTGCATGGGTTATCTGCCCAAGTGAACAATACTTTACAGCTTCCATTAGTTCCTCAAAAATATTCCCATTTTCAACAGACACTTTTCTAAGTGCTTGCAGATGCGTTTCAACCAAATCCGGATGCGAAGCCTTCAGCGTTTCCAACGTTTTAATCTGAGCTTCTTTTTCATCTTTCTCTGCCCTGATCACTTCCCCGGGAGTTACCGTAGGTGATCCATCCGAAGAAAGGAAAGTATTCACCCCAATAATCGGGAACTCCCCCGTATGTTTGAGCATTTCATAATGCATACTTTCCTCCTGTATTTTACCACGCTGATACATCGTCTCCATTGCTCCCAGGACGCCTCCACGCTCGGTAATCCTATCAAATTCTACATACACTGCTTCCTCTACCAAGTCTGTCAACTCCTCTATAATAAAAGAACCCTGAATAGGATTTTCATTCTTGGCAAGTCCCAATTCTTTATTGATAATCAATTGGATAGCCATAGCTCTACGAACTGATGCTTCAGTAGGTGTGGTGATTGCTTCATCGTAAGCATTGGTGTGCAGGGAATTGCAATTATCATAAATCGCATAGAGTGCTTGTAGCGTAGTTCTGATATCATTGAAATCAATCTCCTGGGCGTGGAGCGAACGGCCTGAAGTCTGTATATGATATTTTAGCATCTGCGAGCGCTCGTTTGCGCCGTATTTTAGCTTCATTGCTTTAGCCCAGATTCTTCTGGCCACTCTGCCGATTACCGCATATTCGGGATCAATCCCATTGGAAAAAAAGAAGGAAAGGTTTGGCGCAAATTGATTGATATCCATTCCTCTACTGACATAGTATTCCACATAGGTAAAGCCATTGGAAAGGGTCAAAGCCAATTGCGTAATAGGATTGGCTCCAGCTTCCGCAATATGATAACCGGAAATAGAAACAGAATAGAAATTTCGTATGTGCTGTTCGATGAAATATTGCTGCACATCTCCCATCAGTCTAAGCGAAAATTCGGTAGAGAAAATACAGGTATTCTGCGCCTGATCCTCTTTCAGGATATCCGCCTGTACGGTTCCCCTCACCCGGGCGATTGTATCGGATTTGATTTTCTGATATACCTCAGCTGGCAAAACCTGATCTCCGGTCACACCCAACAGCATCAGCCCCAGCCCATTATTCCCTTCAGGGACTTTGGCATTATAGGTTGGTCTGGCAAGGTTTTTACTTTTATAAATTTGGGCTATTTGCTTATCTATCTCCGCTTCCAGTCCATTCTCTTTAATATAAACCTCACATTGCTGATCTATCGCTGCATTTAAGAAGAATGCGGTCATTGTAGCTGCCGGACCATTAATAGTCATTGACACTGAGGTCATTGGATCCACTAGATTAAAGCCGGAGTAAAGCTTTTTGGCATCATCCAGGCAGCAAACATTCACACCGGAGTTACCGATTTTACCATAGATATCCGGCCGGTAATCGGGATCTTCGCCGTACAAAGTAACGGAGTCAAATGCTGTGGAAAGCCGTTTTGCAGCCATATCCCTGGACACATAATGAAAGCGCTTGTTTGTTCGCTCCGGACTGCCTTCTCCCGCAAACATACGGGTAGGATCCTCCCCCTCTCTTTTAAATGGAAAAACACCCGCAGTATAAGGGAATTTTCCGGGAACATTCTCCCTCAAGCCCCATTTCAAAATATCTCCCCAAGCCTCGTACTTAGGTAAGGAAACCTTCGGAATACGCGTCTCTGAAAGTGAGGTGGAGTAAGTTTTAATCCTGATCTCCTTTTCGCGTACTTTGAACACATAAAAGTCCTCAGCAAATTTGGCTGATTCGGAAGCCCATTCTTCCAGCCATTTTTTGTTTTTGGGGTCGAATTCAAGTTCTACCTGGGCATAGACTTCCTGAAGTTCCTTGACCAATCTATCCTTGTCGGCTACGCTCGTAGTTTGTATCGCTTCAATGGATTTGGTAATGCTATAGAGCTGTTGGGCGATTTCTCTTTGCTCCTCTACCCAGACATCATAATTTCGGTTGATTTCAGAGATTTCCGACAGATAGCGGGTTCTGGCCGGGGGAATAATATAAATTTTCTCTGAATTCCCCGCCGTTAACCCAAAATTGCTGTGCAGTGCTGAATGCTCCTCGGAGATCTTGGAAATCAGGGTACGGTAAAGCTGGTTCATACCCGGGTCATTAAACTGAGAGGCAATGGTGCCAAAGACAGGAAGATCCTCATCCTTGGTTTCCCATAGCTTGTGGTTACGCTTATACTGCTTTTTCACATCCCGAATGGCATCCAATGCGCCTCTTTTATCAAACTTATTCAGGGCTATCACATCAGCAAAATCCAACATATCAATCTTCTCTAATTGAGAGGCGGCCCCGTATTCAGGTGTCATCACATAAAGTGAAAGATCTGAATGCTCAATGATCTCGGTGTCAGATTGGCCAATTCCAGAAGTCTCCAAAATCACCAGATCGTAACCGGCGGCTTTCACAGTATCCACTGCGTCTTGAACATAGCGTGAAAGTGCAAGATTTGACTGGCGGGTGGCAAGAGAGCGCATATATACCCGTGGATGATGAATTGCATTCATCCGTATCCTATCTCCCAACAGTGCTCCACCTGTTTTTCGTTTAGATGGGTCAACTGATATAATAGCCAGAGTTTTATCATCAAAATCCATGATAAATCTCCGTACCAATTCATCCACCAGGGAAGACTTACCTGCTCCACCGGTTCCGGTAATACCCAGCACAGGGATCTTAGAATTCTTACTTTGTTTTCTTACTTTTTCAAGAAGCGCAGAAGAATTTTCAGGGAAATTTTCAAATGCGGAAATGGCCCTGGCGACATGCTCCTTTTTATCCACGCCTAATACAAACCCCTCAGGCAGCTCATCACCTATTGCAAAATCACATTGGCTCACCAGATCGTTTATCATTCCCTGTAAACCCATAGCGCGTCCATCATCCGGAGCGTAAATCCTGGTAATTCCGTAGTCATGAAGTTCGCGGATCTCCTCAGGAAGGATAGTCCCGCCACCTCCGCCAAAAATCTTTACATGTGCAGCACCTTTTTCGCGAAGCAAATCATACATGTATTTGAAAAACTCCACATGCCCACCCTGGTAGGAAGTGATCGCAATTGCCTGCACATCCTCTTGTATGGCACAGGCTACGATCTCCTGAACAGATCTATTATGACCTAGATGGATTACTTCACAGCCAGTAGACTGGATGATCCGGCGCATAATATTTATCGCTGCATCATGCCCGTCAAAAAGCGAAGCAGCAGTTACTATTCGAATGTGGTTTTTGGGTTTATAGCTCTCAGGAATTGTGGTCATGGAGTTGGATTGGCTTGATGTTGTATTCAAATTATTTGGCGATGGCATGCTTGGCACCTTTTTGCACAGTTCACAAATATAACATTTTAAAGGCGCTCCACTTTCGCTATTGCATGAAAAACAAAATATAATTTGGCCGGAAGATCGCTAGAATTACGACTGAACTAAACCTTTTTTCAGGGAATATTTCCGATCTTGGATGCTTTAACGTGTGTATTTTCAACTCCTTAATCTTTCCTTTATGATTACCTATGTCACCCCTGAAGTTGCCGTTTCTTCCATACAAAGCCATCAGCGGGTTTTTATACACGGAAGTGCAGCCACTCCTACTATCCTCTTATATGCGCTGGCAGCAAGAAAAGATGAGTTAAAGGAGGTAGAAATAGTCGCCATTACCACCCTTGGTGACATGCCCTTAGTATCTGATGAATGCAAAGGGAGTTTTTATATGAATTCCCTATTTGTTTCTCAAAACGTACGTGAAGCCGTCAATTCAGAGCACGGAGGTTATGTCCCTATCTTTTTAAGTGAAATAGGCAGTCTATTCAGGCAGGGTATTTTAAAAATAGATGTTGCTATTGTTCAGGTTTCTGAGCCGGATGCCCATGGATTTTGCTCGCTAGGCACTTCTGTGGACGTAGCCAAACCAGCTGTAGAAACGGCAAGGATAGTGATAGCGCAGGTCAATAGGCAAATGCCCAGAACACACGGTGACGGTCAAATCCACACCTCCAGGTTTCATGCAGCCATATATGTAGATGAGCCGCTACCAGAGGTGAATTATGCAGAAAAGATCACAGACACAGAACGGAAAATAGGAAATCATTGCGCTGCCCTGATAGAGGACAGATCTACCTTACAAATGGGGATTGGTGCCATTCCAGATGCGGTACTGGACTCGTTAAAGCAACATAAAGACCTTGGCATTCATACCGAGATGTTTTCCAATGGTATATTGGGATTGCTGAGATCTGGTGCTATTACCAACAAATACAAGAAAAAACATCCGGGGAAAATCGTTTCCGCTTTTGTCACAGGTTCCAAGGAGCTTTACGATGCTATAGATGATAATCCGGAGTTTTCCTTCCATGAGGCTGCTTATGTCAATGACACTGCTGTAATCCGCAAGAATCCAAAAGTCATCTCAATCAATAGCTGCCTGGAAATGGACCTTACCGGGCAGGTGTGTGCTGATTCTATTGCGAGCTACCAATACTCAGGCGTGGGCGGTCAAATGGACTTTATGCGCGGTGCGTCTCTTTCTGAAGGTGGCAAACCAATCATGGCCATGACCTCTACTACCCGGAAAGGCACTTCAAAAATAGTCCCGTTCTTAAAAGAAGGTGCCGGAGTGGTCACCACCCGGGCTCATATGCAATACGTGGTCACAGAATACGGTATGGTCAACCTCTATGGAAAAAACTTGCGTCAACGCGCATATGAACTGATGCGGATCGCCCATCCAGATCACAGGGAAAATCTGGAAAAAGCCATTGTAACGCGATTTGGAAGTTTCATATATCCATTCAGGTGAACTTGCCACCTAGGCTAAAGCGATTGATGGGCTTCGAGCTTCACTGGGCAACCGAAGTAGTCTTATTTGAATCCTCCGCCTTCCTAATGGAAAATCCCTGACCCAAACCTTCGTTTAAGGTATGGATACTTGCTTTTTAACCACGGGCTAATTTGTATCCTTTTTGCAAGTCCATTCCCTAATTGAATTGCATGTACAGCGTGTTCACAATGAAAAGTTGCTCATGCTTTTGGCTCAAGTCGATCTCCTTGATAGGGATAAATTAGGCATCCGAATTCAAAAAAACGGTGTAGAGCCTTTGATAGTCCAGTCGATCCATTATCTCAAGGATGGAGTAAACCATTCCCATTTAGCTGACTATTAAACGCTAAGTGCCCTATCCTTTCAACATGGGACGCTATCGCCACCAGAGCATAAAATCATCCTTGCAGGGGCATACTTGGAAGTATTTTCGAAACGCATCAAAGAAGATGATACCGAAGAGCAAATAAATGACCTTCGAAACCAGCTTGCTCCGATCAAAGTGCAGGTGAAGGGCAAAGACATTTACAATAATGCTGTTGTCGCAGAAAGAAACCTTGGCTGGTTTTTACGGCATGAGGTTGTTTAATATCAGACATCTAGTAAAAACAAACGTCAAGTTTTTTAATCAAAAAACTTGACAAACAGACCCAATCAGGTTTAATATTTGTCCAGTTTATTATTGAAAAAACTGGACAAATGCTTATCTTTGTGATAGATTTATCAGCATGAAAGTCACCGATTTAGTCGAAACCAAAATTGAACGACTGCCCAAAGGGCATGTGTTTACCTTCTCCGATGTCAGTTCGGGACAGGAAGGGAAAGAAGCTGTCATAAAAGCCCTAAACCGCATGGTGCGTGTTGGAAAGCTTGAAAAACTGGCAAAAGGCAAATTCTATAAGCCCGAAGCAACAGTTTTCGGCAAGTTACAGCCCGAGCTTAGACAAGTCGTGAAAGACCTCTTGGAAAGAGAGGGAAAGGTAATTGGCTATCTGACAGGTTTGAGTATTTACAGCCAGCTTGGCCTGACCACACAAATCAGCAACGTCATACAAATTGGAAAAAATGATATACGTCCTAAAGTAAATCGGGGACGCTATACTATTTCCTTTATCCAACAAAAGAACCCAATCACACAGGACAACATCCCATTGCTTCAAATTTTGGATGCAATCCGCTATATCAAAAAAATTCCCGATACGTCGGTAACAAGCGCATTTAAGCGCATCAGTTCAATTATCGACAGCCTTTCATTTGCCGACAAGCAAAAGGCGATGAAGCTGGCTTTAAAATACCCCCCCTCCACAAGAGCAGCCTTGGGAGCCATTTTGGATACTACTCAAAACCGCATCGATACGAGTTCTTTGCGCAAAACACTTAACCCAATCACATCCTACACCTTGGGAATTGCCGAGGAATGGCCAGTTGCCAAAAAATGGAATATCACATGAAATTGCACGAAAACAAACAACTCTTCCGACAGGCAGTCCAGTTTACTTCTCAACAAATGGGCATTCCTGAAATCTATGTGTAGAAGGACTATTGGGTAACCTTCATTCTGCATGCGATATTTTCAAGCCCTATTGATACTGAAACAGTTCTTAAAGGCGGGACATCCTGGGGAAAGCCATAGTGGACAAATTAGGAAGTTACATATACCCATTCAGATAAAAAGTATGTAAAATCCAGAAGCCCGTTTTTATTTATTCTGCTTCTCTTTAGATTAGCGAATTAATACTAACCCAAAACAGCTAATGTCTTCTAAAAAATATGCTTTTTTCCTCTCAATCACAGCCGCTCTGGGCGGCTTTTTATTTGGATTTGACACTGCTGTAATCTCAGGGGCCGAGCGGGCAATTCAGGATGTCTGGAAATTAAGTGACCTTACCCACGGGCTTGCTATTGCTATGGCACTATATGGCACTGTCATCGGTGCCTTATTCGGAGGAATCCCTTCAGATAAATTTGGACGCAAGAAAAGTCTTCTCTGGATCGGGGCACTGTATCTGATTTCTGCCGTAGGTTCGGCAATTGCTCCAGATCCCTACTCCTTTATGTTTTTTAGATTTATCGGAGGATTGGGCGTTGGTGCTTCTTCAGTAGTGGCCCCCATGTATATTTCTGAAATTGCCCCAGCCAAAAACAGAGGACTGCTTGTTGCGCTTTATCAGTTCAATATAGTCTTCGGAATCCTAATGGCCTATCTGTCCAACTACCTGATAGGCACAGCCGGAATAGCCAATGACTGGAGATGGATGCTTGGAATGGAGGCAGTTCCAGCGTTGATTTACACCCTGATGATTTTTAGGATTCCCGAGAGCCCACGCTGGCTTATTGCAAAGTTCAATGACCAGGTGAAGGCGAGAGAGATTCTCACCCGAACAGACCCTGAGGGAGTCGATGAGGCTATTCGGTTGGCGATCATTGAAGAGCAAAGCATCAAACAAAAGGGAAGCTTCTCAGCCCTATTCAGTAAAGCATTTTTATCCACCACCATGCTAGCTGTATTTATTGCCTTTTTCAACCAGGTTTCAGGTATCAATGCAATAATCTATTTTGCCCCACGCGTCTTCGAGATGGCAGGAATATCTACAGAATCTGCGCTTTTCTCTACCATTGGTATAGGTGTGGTAAATTTGTTTGCCACCTTTGTAGGCTTGTATTTAATCGATAGAATCGGCAGGAAAAAACTGATGTACATCGGCTCGCTTGGCTATATCATCTCCCTTTCGCTCATGGCATACAATTTCCTTGTAGGAGGAATTGATAATTTCTGGTTACCCCTATTTGTCTTTGCATTCATTACTTCACATGCAGTGGGACAAGGGTCTGTTATTTGGGTATTTATATCCGAAGTATTCCCCAATGAACTTCGTGCCTATGGCCAATCCATCGGCTGTTTTACCCATTGGATATTAGCCGCATTGATCGCAAATGTGTTTCCTTATTTTGCTACCCAATTTGGCCCGGGATATATTTTTGCATTCTTCGCTCTAATGATGGTTTGGCAATTGCTCTGGGTAAAATTTAAAATGCCGGAAACCAAAGGAAGATCCTTGGAAGAGATACAACAAGACTTACATAATACCAATGCAGCATAAAGTAGTCATATTCGGAGAAATGTTATGGGATTGCTTACCCTCAGGTGCTGTTCCGGGAGGGGCTCCCATGAATGTTGCCTTAAATCTTCATCAGCTAGGCTTAGAGTCAAGACTCATTTCTGCTATTGGAAATGACCAGGCTGGGCAAAAGCTCTTGGAGTTCTTAACAACATTCCAACTTCCTGTGGATCTGATTCAGGTGGATCAAGATCATGAGACTTCCAGCGTTTTGGTAAACGATACGGATCCAGAGAACATAAAGTACACAATAGTTTCTCCGGTGGCATGGGATTACATACACTGGAATGCCAGAATGGATGCCGCTGCAGCTGCTTCGGACGCATTGGTGTTTGGTACACTAGGGGTGCGGAATGCAGAGAGCCTAACCACTCTTCTCAAATTACTTCATCATAAAACCCTCCGGATATTTGATGCAAACTTTCGGCCACCATTTTATGATTTTGAGATCATAGTGACCTTATTAGGTTTTACCGACATTCTAAAAATCAATGAGGATGAGCTGGAGATTTTTGCTGACTATTTTGCTATAGACTCAAGCATAATCAGTGTATGTAATCATCTGGATACGCATTTCCCGATGGATCTTATCTGTGTCACGCAGGGCTCAAAGGGTGCCATACTTTACAAAGCAGGGAAAATAATCAGCCATGAAGGCTATAAAGTAACAGTGGCTGACAGTATCGGGGCTGGAGACGCTTTTCTCAGCGGGTTCATCAAAACCTATTTAGCGAATCAGCCACTTGACCAAGTTCTTGACTTCGCATGTAAACTAGGCGCCTTCGTAGCAGGCAAAAAAGGAGGAACACCGAGGTATGAGATCTCTGATCTATAACAAGGTAGGCACAGGTGCTGTCAGTCTCTGTTAACAAACTGACCACTGTGACTGAAGAGCTGATCACTTAGACTGAATACTAAAACCCTCCCTTAATCTTCTCAGCAATCTCTGCCAGTTCCCCGTTACCCAATTTTAGCTTTGGGCGGGTAAAATTGATGTCATCCATGGTATTCAAAGGCACGAGATGCACATGGACATGGGGGACTTCTAAACCAATCACAGCAACACCTATTCTTGTGCATTTGATTGTCCTGTCCATAGCTTTGGCTACCCGCTGGGCAAAAAGATGCAGGCCAGAAAGTGCTTCGGGCTCCAGATTAAAAATATAATCAACTTCTTGCTTAGGAACAACCAGCACATGGCCTTTTACCAAAGGCATGATGTCCAGAAAAGCAATGTAGTTTTCATCCTCAGCTACAATGTGGCCTGGAATTTCTCTATTGATGATTTTGGTGAAAATTGATGCCATAATCTGTAAAAATAAAAATCCCGGCATATACCGGGATTGAGTTTAGAATGAAATGTCCAATATTTCGAATTGAAGTGTTCCTGCAGGAGCTTTTACTTCGGCGATTTCACCTACTTTCTTTCCTACCAGGCCCTTACCAAAGGGAGAGGCAAGGGAAATCTTTCCGGCTTTCAAATCAGCCTCTTCCTCAGACACTAAGGTATAGCTCACGGTCATGCCGTTTTTCACGTTTTTGATCTTCACCGTAGTCAGGATTCCAACTTTGGAAGTATCCAGCTGTGAGCTGTCCAGAATCCGGGCATTCCCCACCACTGCTTCCAATTTTGCAATCTTAAGCTCCAAATGGCCCTGCGCATCCTTGGCTGCATCATATTCTGCATTTTCGCTTAGATCACCTTTGTCTCTAGCCTCGGCAATTTGGTTGGAAATATCAGTTCTTCCTTTCGTCTTAAGCATTTGAAGTTCGTCCTTCAACCGCTTCAAACCTTCTTCAGTATAGTATTGTATTGTTCCCATAATCTACTCTTAGTAAAAGCCACAAAAAGAAAATAACGGTCGCAAGACGGGACCGTTACCTTGTTTTTGGCTTGTATTTGAGCTACAAAGATAACAAAGCTTTGAAACAAAGCAAAACCGGATTTTTTTTCTTCTACCCTGTGGCCGATGTACCAGGGCATTCCAGAACGTGTCGCCTGCGGCGTGCCTACCTCAAGAAAGGGCCAGTTTACCCGAATTGACAACACAAGCTACCTTAATCTTGGCTCGTCGCTCGCTAGCAACCATTCATTCCCCTCACAGGTTTTGCAGGATCCCATTTCTTGAATCCCCGGCCTCAACGCTCCACAGTGCGTACAACTGTAGGTTTTTTTCATCACAAATTCCTTACAAGGAAAATTATAAATGGAAGGCAAAATAGGCAATCCCGGAATGACTTTATCGTCAGGAAAATAAAAAACACTTAGATCGCCGGAAGTCTCCAAATAAGCGAATTTCACTTGACCAAGATGAGAGACGGACTGCTGCCGGAGTTGGGAAAACAACTCATCATAAGCCAGGGATTCGTTAAGGAAATTTTTATAGATGATTTTACCATTTTCTATCAATTTCACCGGTTTCCCCTCTACAAATTCTTCCACTTTCTCAAAATGGCCTGTCAGGTAAGTGATCAATTTGTATAGACTTATAACAACAATAAAGACTAAAATAGCTGGTAGTAAAGCCACGTCTTCATAAAACATTGGATCTCCTGCCGCAGAGCCAAGTGAGATAATTATTGCCAATTCGAATACTGAAAGCTGTTTAATACCCCGCTTCCCGGATAGCCTGAGCACAATAAGTACAATAAAAAACATTACTGCAGTGCGGAGAATTACTTCTGCCAAAAATGCGTAAGGGATATCCTCGCCGATCAATAAACGTCTAACGTCAAAAAGATCCAGTGATTCTCCAGATTCCATAGTATTCTCCGAAAGTAAAACGATGGCGCCTCCTCGCGACAGTGACTTTTATATAGCCTACAGACATTTAAGTTGTAGTATCTATTTTGGGCTTACTCTGAACTTTCACTTGACCAGTTTGGTCTTTTAAATCTGAGTAAACTTTTCACAGCCATGGCCGGTCAATGGAGGCATCATCGCTTTGTTATAATTTCTAATCCGTTAATTTTATTTTCCCATTTTCATCATAAATAATAGTCTTTGACTGTTCTCCCGCACCTACAAAAGTGACTTCATAGTAGGTGATGCTCTCCTCTTCAAAAATTCGTTTTCCCGTGATTTTATCTATGGAAAGAGAATTGTCCCTTGCTATTGCGTCGAGCACAGGTGAAGGAAGTTGAACAGTATCTACCTGATCCAACGTTCCGGGAAGTATGGTACCGTCCCGCTTCACGATATTCGTATCTGCTTCATGAAGCTCTCCCCCCATTTCATTCTGTGCTTCAACACTTTCTTCATAAGCCTTCTCTGATCGCTCTTTACAGGAAACAGTAAGAATTGTCAAGGCGACTAGGCTAACTAACAAATATTTTCTCATAGGTGATTTTGTTATATGATCTCTCAATAGGGCGCGTGAGATCAGTGTCTTGAACTAGTGCATCCCAAAAATCCGCCCAATTTAAATTCACCTGACCTAGCAGGCATTTAATTTCATCATCCCCAAGATCCTGATTACAAAATAAAAATCTGGAGTAAGACTACTGGATTGTCGTATACAGAATAATTCCCTCAAAAATGTAAAGCATACATTCATAAAAATACCTACTTAAAAAAATGAATACACGGGAGCCCAACAGCGCAACGACACAATGGCACGACTACCTTCTCACTTACAATACACTCATTTTGAGCTTTTTATTTCCCAAAATGTGGTTTTCAAAAATTCGATTTTACAAATTTGACTGGTAAAAATTGAAGGGCATTAAAGATCTTTAAATTCCTTCTTGATCCTTTTCACCAAAACTTTATTAATCTTTTCATACGATTCATAAGTCCATCCAGCCACATGGGGACTAAATAAAACATTCTCACGGGCAGCGAGTTTTTCAAATTCAGCTTTTTGCTCCGGGGTAAATTTTTGGAATTTTTCATTTTCCAGCACATCCAGTAAGGCTCCCCGTAAAATACCTTCATCCAACCCTTCATTCAATGTCCTGAAATTTATGACCTCCCCCCTGGCTGTATTAATCAGCCAGAAAGGTTTAGCGAAACTTTTCAGCTCTTTCAGTGTGAAAAAATCTCTTGTCTCAGGAGTAAGCGGTACGTGTATGCTCAAAATATCTGCTTCCGCTTTCACTTTTTCCCACATCACTTCCCGCACGAAATCATCTCCAAAATCCATCTTATATTTATCGAAGGCGAGAATATCCACTTTAAAACCCCGGAGTCGCTGTGCAAAGGACTTGCCCATATTGCCATACCCCATGATGCCGACGGTTTTTCCCATCAGTTCATGGCCACGGTTTCCTTCTCTGTCCCAAATTCCCTTTCTGACTTCCTGGTCTGCTTTTCCCACCTTATTAAATAATGCCAAAAGCATCCCGATGGCATGCTCAGCCACTGCATCCCGGTTTCCTTTAGCAGCATGAAAAAGCTTAATGTCCTTTTCGGCCATGTACTCCAAATCAATCTTGTCCAGCCCAGCTCCGGCTCTACCTATAAATTTGAGGTTGGTGGCACGCCTTAGCAGATCCCGGTCCATCGGCGTTTTTGATCGGATAATGAGGCCATCAAATTCGGAGACTGTATCCAAGATTTCATCTCGGGTGATTAGCGGTGAGTATATGACCTCATGTCCTCCCTTCTGCAACATGGGTATAATACTTTCATGCATTTCGTCAATTATGAGAATCTTCATTTTTGAAGGAATTAAATATGTAATAAAGAAATGGCAACCAAAAAATAAACGGCAAGTCCAATAAGATCATTTGCAGTGGTGATAAAAGGCCCCGAGGCCAAGGCAGGGTTCACTCCAAATTTATCCAGAACAATAGGTGTGATCGTTCCCATAAATGAGGAAAGCAATACCACTGAGAATAAGGCTATAGAAACAACCAATGCGAAAGAAACCTCATTATGGTAAATCAGCACGACTACCGCAAACACAAAAGTCGCCAGGATTAGACCATTTAACAAAGCCACTAACAATACTTTGAGAAAACGCTTTGCCAATGAATCATCAAAGATTGACTTATTGGCCAAAGACTGGACTACCAGGGAAGACGACTGAATCCCCACATTACCTCCAGTGGCAGTAATCAGCGGAATAAAGAATGCCAATGCTGTCACCTTGCTTAGCCCCTCCTCAAAAAAACCGATAAACCCTGCTCCCAGCAAACCTCCACAAATCCCAATCAACAGCCAGGGAAGCCTTGCCTTGGTAAGTTTGATAACGCTATCGTATTCATCCACCGCATCAGAGATACCTGTCATCGCCTGCATATCTTCCTCAGCTTCTTCTCTGATCACATCCAGAATATCATCGACGGTGATCCTTCCCACCAGCTTGTTTTTTGCATTGACTACCGGTACAGATTCCAGATCGTACTTACGCATGATCTCAGCAACCTCCTCCTGATCCATGTGGGTAGGAACTGAGATTACTTCTTCCTCGTAGATATCTTCAATCTTCGTGTCTTCAGATGCAAGGATAATACGTTTCAGAGAGACCAGTCCCAATAATTGCTGCCGGTTGTTCACCACAAAAATGGAGAATATCTTATTTACATTTTCTGCCTGACGGCGGATCTCATTGATGGTTTGTACTACATTCCAGTTTTTATTTGCGCGGATGTATTCCTTGGCCATAATTCCTCCGGCGGTGTCTTCATCGTAGCGTAGGAGTTCGAGGATCTGGTCAGACTTGACCTTATCCTGGAAATGGCTAATGATATCTTCCCGCTCTCTTTCCAAAAAAAGATTGAGTATATCCGCGCCGTCATCGGAGTCCATCAATTCAATCAAGTTGGCCATTTCCTGGATTTCCAGTTCCTTGAGCACTCTGTGTTGATTGGTGGCTTCCAGTTCAATGATAATATCCGCAGCCAGCTGCGCATCTAATACCCGCAAAACATAGATCGCATCCTCCATCGAAAGCTCATCAAGCAGCGCAGCAATATCTGCCACATTCACTCCATCCAGAGACTCCTGAATGAAGTTCAAATCCTGTGATTCAATCGCCTGACGGAGACTTTCCAGGTATTCTTTCGAAAGTTCAAACTGCTTAATGATTTCCACGGGAAGCTTCGATTGTTTGGGTGAGAAATATGAAATCGGCGACATCCAGCTGCTCTGCCCGTAAATCCAAAATCGGATTTGAATTAAAGTCAACTGGCAGATTAAAAGGTTTAAGGCAGTTTCGCAATGTTTTGCGACGATTGCCAAATCCTGCCTTTACTACCTGTTTAAAGAGTTTTTCATTGCAATCCAGTTGTTCTGTCGCATTCCGGGTCAATCTGATTACTCCGGAATTTACTTTGGGAGGAGGGTCAAATACGTGCGGAGGAACTGTAAACAGGTATTCTATATCGTAAAAAGCCTGCAGGAGCACTGATAATATCCCATAGTCTTTGTTCCCCTTTGGCGAGGCAATCCGTTCAGCCACCTCCTTTTGAAGCATGCAAACCACTTCAGTCACCTGATTTTTTACCTCAAGCACCTTGAAGAAAATCTGCGAGGATATGTTGTAAGGGAAATTCCCTGCAATGGCAAACTTATCCTGAAGTACTTCCTCTAGGTTCATTTTCAAAAAGTCGCCTTCTATGATCTTCTCCCCTAGTTCAGGATATTTTTTATTCAAATAGGCAATAGATTCTTTATCGATATCAATCAAGAACAAATCCAGCTCCTGCTTCAAAAGAAAATCAGTAAGCACCCCCATGCCAGGACCTATCTCCAGAACTTTAGATACCTTGTCATGCCCTTTGACCGCTTGGGCGATTTGCTCAGCAATGCTCAAATCGGTCAAAAAATGCTGTCCCAAGTGTTTCTTGGCTTTGACCTTTTCCATCGGTTAGCTCAGATAAATTTTTATAAATTGCGAAACCAAAATTAAGAGAATAATTCTAAAGGACTAGCTAATACAGGCAGGCTTGACCAAACCTTAACAGCTAGACCATATTATATATTATATGCATCAACGAAAGATCAAACCCGTAATCGGAATAAGCATAGGCGACATCAATGGTATAGGCGTAGAAGTCACCATGAAAGCCTTGATGGACAATAGAACGTATAAATCATTTACCCCGCTGATCTATGCGCATGGTAAGGCGCTGACTTTCTACAGGAAACAATTGGGGTTGGAAGACTTCAATTTTGCCCAGATCAAAAGTGTAGACGAGATTCAGCATAAGCGCATCAATGTAATCAACGTGGCCGAAGAATGTCCAGAGGTGATTCCAGGAGTGGAAACTCAGGAAGCCGGGAAATTTGCGCTGGAAACCCTGAAAATGGCAGTTAATGATCTCAAAGAAGGAAAAATCCAAGCGCTGGTCACAGCTCCATTAAATAAGAATAACGTGAATTCAGAGATTCTACCCTTTGTGGGACATACGGAGTTTATTACTCAGGCCGTAGGTTCTACAGAAAGTCTGATGCTGATGGTGTCAGAGAAGCTGCGGGTGGGTTTGGTCACAGGCCATGTACCTTTGGCAAAAGTGGCTGAGAATGTCACACAGGAGCGAATTATCCAAAAAGCAAACATTCTTTTAAAAAGTCTCGAAAATGACTTTGGCATTAACAAGCCAAAAATCGCAATCTTGGGATTGAACCCACACGCAGGTGAAGATGGACTGCTGGGAGTGGAAGAAGAGGAAATTATCAAGCCGGCAATTCATGCCTTAAAGGATCAGAATAAAATGGTCTTCGGCCCCTATCCTGCCGACGGCTTTTTTGGCATGGCTCATCAGACCAAATTTGACGGTGTTCTGGCGATGTATCATGACCAAGGTTTGGTACCATTCAAATCCATGGCTTTCAGTACTGGGGTTAACTTTACTGCCGGATTACCCGTAGTAAGAACTTCGCCGGATCATGGCACTGCCTATAACATTGCAGGAAAAAATGTGGCAGACGAAGGCTCTATGAGAGCCGCTATTTTTCTGGCAGCAGACATTATTATACAACATAACCCGCAGGAATCAGAGGATTAAGAAGTAAATGAGAGGTTTATTGAAAGAAATCGGGTCTGTTAGTCAGCAGACAGTACCCAATCGGCACACCGAGGTATGATTATTTCCATTGTGGGATCTTCCCGAAATAAGTTCGGGACAGGCTATCTGGCTAATCAAAAACAAAAATAACCAGGTGAAACCAAAGATTATTTCAACATCTCTTTCTTCCTTTTATAATAATTCACTATTTTTGCGGTCTTAAATCGAGAGGAGGTATCGTGAAATTCTGGAGAACATTTGATATTGAGGTCATTAAGTTCCTCGAAGGCATCCACGAAATTGACTTTGAAATTGGAGATTCATTTTTCCAGCACTTCGAAGACAATGAACTTGTCGAAAAAGGCAATTTGACCGCACGGGTCATCATGAAAGTCGGAGCAAACGTAATTGAAATGGATTTTCATATCGCAGGCAAAGTCACGTTGACCTGCGACAGGAGTCTGGAGTCTTTTGAACATCCTCTGGATTTTCATGAAAAGATGCTTTACAAGTATGGCTCTGAAGAAAAGGAGATCGACGAAAATGTCTATATGATCACTCGGGATACACCGAAAGTGAATGTAGCCCAGTTGATTTACGAATTTATTTTATTGGCTTTGCCACTAAAGAAAATTCATCCCGATTACAGAAACGAAATGGATGATGATGAGTACGAAGGAGAAGGAATCTATGCTTATATAGATGGACAAGATTCTGATGGCTCAGGTAGCGAATCTGATTCCGACGAAGATAAAAATGAACCGGTTGATCCTAGATGGGATCTTTTAAAAAAGTTAAAAAACAAGGAATAATCATAAACCACGCATAAAATGGCACATCCTAAACGAAAAATTTCGAAAACCAGAAGAGATAAAAGAAGAACTCATTACAAGTTGGAGGCACCGGGTTTGGCAAAATGCCCTACTACAGGAGAAATGCACCTTCCACACAGAGCTTTCTGGTTGGATGGTAAGCTGTACTACAAAGGACAGGTTATCATCGAGAAAGAAATTTTGGCATAACAAGTCATCTGAACTTATTAAAAATCCATCCGCTAATTGGGGATGGATTTTTTTTGTTTTCAGCCCCAATCCGGTCAGCTTACTACCAAACCTATTACTTCCCATTAACGGATTTCTTTTGGTAGAGAATGACAATTGTAATATTTTTGCCTTCCTTACAGGATAGAACACATCCATAACATACAGTTTGGGATGATTTTGATTTGATCATCTCAGCTTAACCCCAGCATAATGGACAAACTTAGAGCCATGATCACCGGAATACAAGGTTACGTTCCGGAATACAGGTTAACTAACAAAGAACTTGAGAAGCTTGTAGAAACCAATGACGAGTGGATCGTCTCAAGAACTGGAATAAAAGAAAGAAGAATACTAAAGGGAGAAAACCAAGGTACATCTATAATGGGGGCCGAAGCTGTAAAAGGTCTTTTGGAAAAAACCGGTATTGATCCTCTGGAGGTGGATTTGATTATTTGTGCCACAGTCACTCCCGATATGCCTTTTCCAGCAACCGGAAATATCATTGCAGATATGGTAGGTGCAAAAAACAGCTACAGCTTTGATGTGGGCGCCGCATGTTCAGGTTTTTTATTTGCATTGCAGATGGGAAGCCAATTTATCCAGACAGGAACCCATAAGAAAGTAATTGTGGTCGGTGCTGATAAAATGTCTGCAATAGTCGATTATACCGATAGAGCTACGTGCATCTTATTCGGTGATGGTGCAGGAGCAGTAATGCTTGAGCCGACTACTGAAGATCTGGGTATAGTGGACGCCATTCTTAAATCTGACGGATCCGGGGCACCATACCTACATATGAAAGCCGGCGGAAGCCGCAGACCGGCCACTCATGAAACGGTAGATGCGAATGAGCATTTTGCGTATCAGGAAGGTTCTACTGTATTCAAGTTTGCGGTAACCAATATGGCCGATGTAAGTGCGGAAATTATGGAAAAAAACGGCTTGACCGGTGATGATGTCGCCTGGCTGGTTCCCCATCAGGCGAACCTGCGCATCATCAACGCTACTGCCAACCGCATGGGAATCGGATCGGATAAAGTGATGATGAATATTGAAAAGTATGGCAACACAACAGCAGCCACTATACCTCTTTGCCTTTGGGACTACGAAAGCCAATTGAAAAAGGGAGACAACTTGGTGCTCGCTGCATTTGGGGGCGGATTTACCTGGGGTTCCATTTATCTTAAATGGGGCTACGATCCAAAATAAATTTCAAGAAAATATACATTAATACTATATGGCGAGTACTGCAGATTTTAAAAACGGACTATGTTTGGTCATGAATAATGACATCTACACTATTGTAGAGTTCCAGCATGTAAAACCAGGAAAAGGTCCTGCCTTTGTCCGAACAAAAATGAAAGGAATCACTTCAGGAAAAACGCTGGATAAAACCTTCAGTGCAGGCGAGAGAGTAGAAACTGCCCGCGTAGAAAAAAGGCCACATCAGTTTCTTTATGCTGATGATATGGGTTACAACTTCATGGACACCACTTCATTTGAGCAGATTACTATTGAGGAAAAGCTGATTGAAAGAGCAAATCTTTTGAAAGACGGTCAGTTAGTGGATATTTTGATCCATGACGAAACTGAAACTCCTCTTGCAGTTGAACTTCCTCCATTTGTGGAATTGATGATTACCTACACAGAACCGGGCATCAAAGGTGATACGGCCACAAATGCTTTGAAACCTGCTACCGTAGAAACCGGTGCAACCGTGATGGTACCTTTATTCGTGGAGCAAGACATCCTGATCAAAGTAGACACCCGTGATGGTTCCTACTCCGAAAGAGTAAAATAACTTAGTTAAGCTGTGTGATTTCATTAAATTACACAGCTTAGTTCTTTTATAACCCATTTTAAAAAAACTGCCTTAGGGCACCTCTAACTAATAGACCTATGAAAGCAAAAGAGATTCAGGAGTTGATCGATTACATCTCCAATTCTGGTTTGGCGGAAGTTAAAATCAAGACTGACGAGTTTGAACTTTCTATAAAGAAATATGCAGAATCCTCTGCTCCCAGAATGGTAGAAGTTGCAGCGCCTGCCCCTCAGGCAGTCCCAGCCCCAGCGCCTTCTCCGTCAGTGCCCACAGCGGCTGCACCAGTCGCAGAAACCACCGCTTCTAATCTGGTAGAGATCAAATCACCGATGATTGGTACCTTTTACCTTACCTCAAGTCCAGATGCTGATCCGTTTGTAGCGGTAGGCGATTCTGTAAAAGCCGGTGAGACAGTTTGCATCATTGAAGCCATGAAGCTTTTCAATGAAATCGAATCCGAAATCTCCGGTAAAATCGTCAAAATCCTAGTAAGCAATTCTACACCTGTAGAATATGACCAACCTTTATTCCTGGTGGATCCAGCTGGATAATTTTTTCACTTAAAGTAAAAAGCTGTGTTTAAAAAAATACTAATCGCCAACAGAGGTGAGATTGCCCTTAGGATCATCCGTACCTGTAAGGAAATGGGGATAGAAACTGTGGCGGTATATTCCACTGCGGATAAGGATAGTTTACATGTAAGATTTGCAGATGAAGCCGTCTGTATCGGGCCCGCTCCCAGCCGCGAATCTTACCTGAACATTCCACGGATAATCGCCGCTGCAGAAATCACAAATGCCGATGCTATACACCCGGGCTACGGATTCCTTTCTGAAAATGCGGAATTTTCAAAAATCTGTGAAGAATACGGAATCAAGTTCATCGGTGCCAGCGCTGAGATGATCAATCAAATGGGTGACAAAGCCACCGCCAAAGCAACCATGAAAGCAGCTGGGGTCCCTACTATTCCAGGTTCAGAAGGGATCTTGGAATCCATGGAACAGGGAATCAAGCTGTCCAATGAAATGGGTTATCCGGTCATTCTAAAAGCAACTGCCGGAGGCGGTGGACGTGGAATGAGAATTGTGAAAGAGGAAGCTGGATTCAAAAAGGCATGGGATGATGCCAGAATGGAATCAGGAGCGGCATTTGGAAATGACGGGTTGTATCTAGAAAAATATGTAGAAGAGCCACGTCACATCGAAATTCAAATAATCGGGGATAAAACCGGAAAAGCCTGCCACCTGTCTGAGCGCGATTGTTCTATCCAGAGAAGACACCAGAAACTAGTCGAAGAAACACCTTCACCTTTCATAACAGACGAACTTCGTGAGGCAATGGGTGAAGCCGCCATCAAAGGTGCTGAAGCAATTGGCTACGAAGGCGCAGGTACAGTGGAATTCCTGGTGGATAAGCACCGCAACTTCTTCTTCATGGAAATGAACACCCGTATCCAGGTGGAGCATCCGATCACTGAAGAAGTAACCGATTTTGATCTGATCAAAGAGCAGATCAAAGTGGCGGCTGGCGAGACTATTTCCGGCAGAAACTACTACCCTAAGCTATTTGCGATGGAATGTAGAATCAATGCAGAAGATCCTGCCCATGGTTTCAGACCAAGTCCGGGTAAAATCCAGAACCTCCATATACCCGGTGGACGTGGAGTCAGAATTGATTCCCATGTATATGCCGGATACGTGATTCCTCCAAACTACGATTCTATGATTGCCAAGCTAATTGTCAGTGGCCAATCCAGAGAGGAAGTGATCGTGAGAATGAAGAGAGCCTTAGAGGAATTTGTAATCGACGGGGTGAAAACCACCATTCCTTTCCACATCGCACTTTTAGAAAACGAGCAATTCAAAGAAGGAAACTTCACTACCAAGTTCTTGGAAGATTTTGATTTCTCCGTGATAAAAGGGTAAATCTCGCATTGAGAAATTATAAAAGCCATTCCTTCTGGAATGGCTTTTTTGGTTTAAAGATCATCTGGTCCAATTTCACTGTATACATCTGTCAAAATAGCCCTCACAGCTACTATAATCACTAACCCTACCCGGGAATCCATTCCAAACTAGCTCCAACACTTTTCCGCTTGATCTTTAAAATGAATTTCATTCCGTGGATCTGGAATTTATTGGCTCTTCTGGTTTTGCCGCGCTCCCTTATAAAGCTTTCCTAGTAGAAAGCCAGGCACGAAGCCTTTATATTTTCTATATCCCATCTTATCTGTCAGTTCTGGGAGGTTATAGTGTATTCAGGCCTCAACTTGTTTGGATTTTAAAATGCTTTGCACATGAGAAACATACAAAAGAACCCCAAGGACGGAACCAACTTTTTCATTGCATGGGTAGAATAGTAGGAGTAATTACTAACCATTTATCCTGCCTTATAAAGCTACAAAAAGAATTACGTAAGCATCATTAGTTTGATACAGACAACATCTGTTATTTATAAAGTTTATAAAAGAATATTCTGTTATTATATTTTTTAAGATAAGTTTTACTCCTTTTATAAAGAAAAATAAATAAAATTGTTGCTTTCAGGATAGCTTTTGATCAAATTATCACTAGTTTATAAGTGATTTAAATGACCGTGTAACCCAAAATGATCCATTTACCTCTTAAAAGATTCCTTGCGTACTTTTGCCTGGGCTTGGCAATTTTCAGTTGCAACCCGAAGCAAAGTGGTGAAATCCAGCTTTCGGATATCGAGCAGGTGAGCTATAACTTTCATATCCGCCCTATCCTATCAGACAAATGCTTTGCGTGCCATGGCCCGGATGCCAACAAACGTGAATCCGACTTGCGCCTGGATACTGAAACCGGCGCATATGCTGCTCTGAAAGAAGATTCGAGCAAATTTGTGATCAAGCCAGGAAGCATAGAAGAATCTACCGTTTACCATAGAATAACCTCGGAAGATCCGGGAGAGCTTATGCCTCCTCCCGAATCCAACCTTGCCTTATCTGAATCAGAAATCCAACTGATCAAAAAATGGATTGAGCAAGGTGCTAAATATGAACCCCACTGGGCTTTTGTAAAAGCAGAAAAACCGAAATTACCTGAGCAAACGGATTGGACGATCAATGAAATTGACCGGTTTACACTCAAAAAAATGCAGGAGAAAGGGCTCTCTCCCAACCCGGAAGCCAAGGCACATGAATTGATCAAGCGCGCAAGCTTAGATCTTACCGGATTACCACCTAGTCCTGAGGTTTTGGATAAGTTCGGGGATTTTTCAGGCGCGTTTTCTTACGGGGATTTACTTGACGGCCTATTGGATGATCCCGGTTTTGGGGAGAAAATGGCGATTCTCTGGATGGACATTTCCCGCTACTCTGACAGCTATGGTTACCAGGATGATAATATCCGTACTCAGTGGCCGTACCGCGATTGGGTAATCCATGCTTTCAATGAAAATATGCGGTACGACCAATTTGTGACCTGGCAGCTTGCGGGAGATCTTTTGCCAGATGCCAATAAAGAACAGATTTTGGCAACCGCTTTCAACAGAAATCACAAATACACGGAAGAAGGTGGGGTAATCGATGAAGAGTATAGAATCGAATACGTCCTTGATAAGACAAATACAGTGAGCAAAGGACTTTTGGGAATCACCATGGAATGTGCTCAATGCCATGACCATAAGTATGACCCGTTCTCCCAGAAAGAGTATTATGAAATGTTCGCCTTTTTCAACAATACCCCAGAAAAGGGATATCAGGGAGATGTGTCCCAATCCAAACCGGCCAAAGCCCCCATCCTATGGGTAGATCAAGAGGATCTGTCCGGCATTATGAGTTTTATCAACTATTCAGACACCTCCAAATTGAGTATCTCAGTGATGGGGGAACTGGAGGAGCAGCGGCCGACCTATATCCTGGATCGGGGTGTTTACGATGCTCCCACAGTGGAAGTAGAGCCATCCACGCCTGCTTCTATAATGGAATTTCCGCAGCGACTGGAAAAGAACCGACTAGGCCTTGCAAAATGGATTACAGCGCGGGAAAACCCACTGACGGCAAGAGTATTTGTAAATCTGATGTGGCAAGAGATTTTCGGTCAGGGTATAGTCAAATCCGCGGGTGATTTTGGGATGCAGGGCGATCTTCCTACTCATCCTGAACTGTTGGATTGGCTGGCTGTAGACTTTATGGAGAACGGCTGGGATATCAAGCGGTTGATGAAGCAGATTCTAAGCTCTGCCACCTATAAGCAGTCGGCTGTAATTTCTGACAAACACCTTAAGACCGATCCGGACAACTTGTATTTGGCAAGGGCTCCCCGACTGCGCCTTCCTGCAGAAAACATCCAGGATCTGGTCTTAGCCAGCAGTGGGCTGCTCGTTAGAAAGCTTGGTGGGCCGAGTGTAAAACCCTACATGCCAGAAGGACTCTGGGAGGCGGCTACTTCAGGAAGGGGGGTATTGGCAACCTATATTCAGGATAAAGGTGACAAGCTTTACCGGCGGGGACTATACAATTTCATTAAACTAACAGTCCCTCCTCCCAAGGCTATCATTTTCGATTCCAGCAACCGGGATCGCTGTGAAATAGGGAGAAGCCGTACCAATACCCCACTTCAGGCATTGGTGATGATGAACGATCCCATGATCTTGGAAGCTTCACGTGTTTTGGCCAGCAAAATGTGGGATGAAAACAAGGATGAAGAGAAAGCAATCGCTACTTCCTTTAAGCGTATTGTATGCAGAGCTATGAGCGATGAAGAAAAGTCTATCCTACTCTCCTATTACGAAGATCAATTAGAAAGATTTAGCAAAAATCCGGCTCAGGTTCTCCCTACCTTACGTGTGGGTGAATTTCCACTGGAAGAAAAAAACATCAATCCGGAAACTGCAGCGCTCATGCAAGTAATCGTGAGTATTTATAATCTGGAAGAAACCATTACCAAAAGCTGATATGGAAAAGGAAATTTTAGAAGAAGGACTGAATCACAATCGCAGGAAATTTCTCTCCAGGCTTAGCCTTGGTGTGGGCAGTCTAGCACTGGGATCACTTTTGGTGCCTGATTTATTTTCTGGAAAATCAGAAGCGGAGGAAGCCATGATGAATGCACTTCCACATTTTGCCCCCAAGGCAAAAAGAGTCATTTATCTTTTTCAGAATGGAGCTCCTAGTCAGTTGGAATCATTTGATTATAAACCCCTTCTGAACAAACGAATGGGAGAAGAACTTCCTGAATCTATCCGGGGCACACAGAGACTGACAGGAATGACCGCTGGCCAATCTTCATTTCCTCTGGTAGGTTCCAATTACAAATTTGATCAGTATGGAGAATCAAGAGCCTGGATATCTGAGGTGTTTCCACATACAGCTGGAATCGTAGATGATATCTGTATTGTCAAATCCATGCATACCGATGCCATCAACCATGACCCTGCGCTGACTTTCTTCCAGACAGGGGCCCAGGTAGGAAACCGTCCCAGCATGGGCTCCTGGCTCAGCTATGGATTGGGAAGTGAAAACAGTAATCTTCCGGCATTTTCGGTTTTACTGAGCCGGGGACGTGGAAATGGGCAGGGAGTTTACTCGAAACTATGGAGCAACGGTTTCCTGGATGCCACTCATCAAGGTGTTCAGTTTTCTAATTCAGAAGATCCCGTTCTATATCTAAAAGATCCAGAATCTATGAGCCGCCCGGAAAGACGCAAGATGATAGATCAGATTGCTGCGATGAATGAGTTGAGCATGAAGCAGTTCAACGATCCGGAGATCACCGCCAAAGTAAAACAATATGAAATGGCCTATCGCATGCAAACCGCTGTACCGGAGATGACCGATGTTTCCAAAGAGCCTGAGAGTATCATCAAACTATATGGGCCAGATTGTCTGGTTCCAGGTACCTATGCTGCCAACTGCCTATTGGCAAGAAAACTCTCAGAAAGTGGTGTTCGCTTTGTCCAACTTTACCATCAAGGCTGGGATCAACATGGCAACTTACCAAATGAAATGCGGCTTCAGGCAGAAGATGTGGATCAGGCCTCGGCAGCATTGATTACGGACCTGAAGCAACGAGGCTTGCTGGACGAGACTTTGGTCATCTGGGGAGGAGAATTTGGAAGAACAAATTACTGTCAAGGGAAAATCTTAGTGGACAACTATGGGCGGGATCATCATCCACGTGCATTCTCAATCTGGATGGCAGGTGGCGGAGTAAAGTCGGGAATGGTATACGGTGAGACTGATGAATTTGGATATAACATCACCGAAAACCCTGTACATGTGCACGATTTTCAAGCCACAGTCCTGCACCTGATGGGAATTGACCATGAACGGATGACCTACAAGCACTTGGGCAGGAGATATCGCTTAACAGATGTCTCTGGTAAAGTAGTTAAAGATTTAATTGCTTAACATCCCTATGCTTAAGATTTCCTCGATTAGATCCTTTCTGGAAAGCACACTGTTTTTCTGGGTAGGTCTTACACTCATTATCACACTTGCAGGAGATTCCCTGGTCTTGCCAGATTGGTTGCAAGTAATAGGCAGAAGCCATCCCATACTTTTGCACTTTCCTATCGTATTGCTCTTGATGGGTTTGCTGTTCTTCTGGATTCCAGGGATTGACAAAAAATCTGAGATCAGAGAAATAGGAGAAATCAGTTTTCTGGCAGGTTGCAATTTTGCAGGAATAACCGTCCTGGCAGGGCTGATTCTTGCTCAGGAAGAGTATGCCGGTGAAATTCTGACCTGGCATAAATGGGGAGGTTTAGTGGTTTTCGCAGGCTGTATTCTCCTTTATTTTTTTAGGTCCCTTAACCCAAATTTCATTCGTTTATGCAGTGTGGCACTAGCACTGGCTATTATAGCCACTGGGCATTGGGGAGCTGGCTTGACGCATGGAGAAGATTTCCTCCTGGCTCCTATTCAATCAGATAACATGGAAATAATCCCATTAGCCGAAGCCGAGATTTTTGACGACGTGGTCCAACCTATTTTGCAGGCCAAATGCATCAGCTGTCATAAGGAAGGGAAAATAAAGGGGGAACTGAGAATGGATTACCTCGAAGGCTTGCAGAAAGGAGGGAAATCGGGGCCCTTTGTCGTTGCCGGGGATTTCGAGAAGTCACTCCTCACCCAGCGAATCAATCTTCCTGAGGATGACAAGAAACATATGCCTCCAAAAAACAAGGCCCAATTGACGGACGAGGAACTTTTGATCCTAAATGAATGGGTTGCCTCGGGAGCGAGTTTTGATCAAAAACTGGTAACTCTTCCTGCAAAAAATGAATTATACCAATTGGCATCGGTGAAGTTTGAAGGGAACAAAATCTATTCCTTTAAGTCGGCCGACGCAGAGGCTATTGCAAAATTAAACACGTCATTTCGATCTGTTCAGGCACTTTTCCCGGAGTCTCCCGCTTTGGATGTCTCTTACTTTGGTATCTCAGCCTTCCAGCCAAATTCACTAGCTGACCTGCAAACTATAAAAAATCAAATTGTCCGTTTTAGTATGGATAAAATGCCATTGGCAGGTATTGACCTTAGTTTCTTACGGGATTTTGCTCATCTGGAAGAACTCCATTTGAATTTTGCTGATTTGGATTCAGATCAGTTAAAAGTCATTTCTGGATTGGACAAACTTGAAATTCTTTCCCTATCGGGAAACCCTCTCAATGAAGCCTCCTTAGAAAATCTCGCTAAAATGAATTCATTGAAAAAACTTTATTTATGGCAAACGGGATTAAGCCAACAAGATCAGATGCGTATTATCAACGCGCTTCCTACCACTGAAATAGAATTTGGTTTTGACGGGAAAGGAATAATCTACGAACTGAACAGTCCGGTCATCACCCAGAAAACTTCCATTTACCAAGATAGCCTGGAGCTTAAAGTTACCCACCCAATAAAGACCGCTGAAATCCGCTATACCTTAGACGGTACAGAGCCGGACAGCATCTCAAGCCCTGTTTTTACAGCGCCGATTTTCGTGAAGAATACTGGCAAATTAATTGCAAAAGCATATGCT
Organism: Algoriphagus resistens; assembly: GCF_001442615.1. Lineage (GTDB taxonomy): Bacteria > Bacteroidota > Bacteroidia > Cytophagales > Cyclobacteriaceae > Algoriphagus > Algoriphagus resistens. The sequence continues at coordinate 270,233 of NZ_LMXN01000006.1, forward strand.
AAAGACTGGATAGGTTCAAAAACAACCGAAGCAATTTTTATACATTCGGGGATTAGTCCATCTGGATTCTCTCTTCTCTCTGAGCCTAATTCGAAATACAGGGCTTCTGGAGCAGCGACACTTTTTGATCTGCAAAAAGCTGAAGCTTCCAATCATGGTCAAAAATGGCTCGGGTTTCAGGATGCCCCAATGGAACTGGAGGTAAGCTTTGATGGAGAATCCAATCCAAAGGAAATATCTCTCAGTCTCCTTTATAATGAAGCCGCACATATTTTCCCTCCTGCTAAAGTTGTTATCCAGGGGTTGGAGAATGGAAAATGGAAAGTACTTGCAAGCCAAACACCTACAGTAACTGCAAAGCCATTGCCTGCCAGGTCTGAATTGCTAAACCTTGAGCTGGAAAGCACTGGCTATGAGAAGCTGAAAGTTACACTTACACCCTTGCCACATTTACCAAAATGGCATCCCAATGCAGGAAGTAAAGGTTGGGCCTTCGTGGATGAAGTGATCTTTAATGAGTAAAACGAACACTCAGCTCCCCTCCTTGCTGAGTATCTCCTTATACTTCTCAATGTGCTGTTTTACATGCTCATCAAGTTGCGGTTCATGGATATCTTTGATCTGATGCATTTTTTCTAAAATTGCTTTGGCCACCAAAACACGGGCTGCTTCCTTGTTGTCTGAAGGAATAATGTACCAAGGTGCGTGCGGTTTGGAAGTTTTGTTGATAGCTTCTTCATAGTACTTCTGGTAATCATCCCACAGCTCACGTTCTTTAAGGTCACCGGGAGAAAACTTCCAGTTATGCTTCGCTTTATTCAATCGTCTCAACAAGCGCTGACGTTGCTCTTCTTTACCCAGGTGGAGAAAAAACTTCAAAATCACCGTACCGTTTTCACTGATTTGCTTCTCAAAGTTATTGATCTGCTCAAAACGTTTTTCCCAAAATTCTTCTGTGATATCCTCTTCTGAATTTATTCCAGGGATATTTTCACCCAAAATATAGGAGGGATGTACCCGTGTGACAAGAACATTTTCATAGTGTGTGCGATTGAATACCCCATATTTTCCACGCTGGGGAAGTGCAATGATATGCCTCCAGAGGAAATCGTGCTGAAGCTCAAGTGTAGAAGGCGTTTTGAAGCTATGCACCACTACCCCACGTGGGTTAAATTCTTTGAAAACCTCCCTGATCAAACTATCCTTTCCTGCCGTATCCATTCCCTGAAGACAGATTAGCACTGAATATTTATTGTGCGCATACATAATATCCTGATGTTCACTCAGTTTCTCCCTCAACTTATTCAATTCTTTCTCTTTCTTTTTTTCTGAAGCTTCCAGGTCTATCGCTGTAGGAATAGCTTTGAGAGAAATAGAATTGGTCACTTTGAAATCATCTATAGAAATATTTTTCACGCGGTTTGGGATTTTTTGTGTGGATAAAAAGTATGTTTTTAAGTATCTAACAAGATAATATTTTATCTTAACCCAATAGAAAAACCCAATCTTTTATTACTCTTTCCCCAACTTTAAAAATGACTCAAAATTCTATTTCTCCAGGTATAAGCAATAGATACCTGGCCCTTGACGTATTGCGTGGCTTGACAGTTGCATTTATGGTTGTAGTCAATACCGCCGGAGATTGGAGTAACTTGTTTGCTCCTTTAGCACATGCTAAATGGCATGGCTTCACTCCTACAGATCTTGTTTTTCCCACGTTCCTTTTTGTAGTCGGTAATGCCATGAGTTTCTCTATGAAAAAACTTCAGCAAATGAATGCAGGAGAGTTTTTCAAAAAAGTAGGAAAAAGAACAGTTTTGATCTTTCTGATCGGCTGGCTCCTAAGTGCATTTCCATTCTATGATGTGGCAAGCATTACCGAAGTAAGACTCTTCGGGGTATTACAGCGAATCGCACTTTGCTACTTTTTCGCCTCTATTGTTCTTTATTATGGCGGGATAAAATTAGGGTGGATAGTTAGCGCTCTGTTACTCTTAGGCTATTGGGCCATCATGTATTTCTTTGGAGATGCCGGGGACCCCTACGGCCTCACTGGAAATGCTGCTATCAAACTTGATCTTGCGCTCATTGGACCGGAAAGAATGTACGGAGGCGAAGGGATTCCATTTGACCCTGAAGGGATTTTAAGCACCTTACCAGCCATCGTCAATGTAATAGCTGGTTATCTGGCAGGAAAAATGATCCAGAAAGTAGGCAATAATATGAGTGCAGTGAAAAAATTAGTGGCAGTTGGGTTGGTATTGATCATTGTGAGTTATGCCTGGGATACCTTATTCCCCATAAACAAAAAAATATGGACGAGTTCGTATGTTTTGCTTACTACCGGTATTGATCTGTTGTTACTCGCCCTACTTGTAGGAGTAATTGAAATCAAAAACTGGAAAGGATGGACGTATTTCTTCGAAGTTTTCGGAAGAAACCCGCTCATTCTTTATGTGTTAGCTGGTTTGCTGGTAACTGTATTATCACTTATACCAGTGGGCGAGACTACGCTCAAAGGCTTTATTTATACCAATTTCTTTACCAGCTGGCTGGCACCCAAAACAGCCTCATTCTTATTTGCATTTAGCTATATGCTCGTCATCTGGCTGATTGGTCTCTGGATGGATAAAAGAAAAATATACATCAAAGTGTAAATACAATGATTTGTTAACCAGATATATAGCCATAAAAATGTAACTTAAGGCTGATTTTTAACCTTAAGTTACATTTTTATGAAACTAAGAATCGGAGTTTACAATGTAGAGTGGATGCGTGATCTTTTTGATACAGAAGGAAATCCCAAAACCACTGGTAAAGAACTCACTAGAAGCCAGCAGCTCGCCGAGGTGATAAAGGAGATGAATCCGGACTTTCTAGGAATTGTAGAAGGTCCAAACACCTTGGCGGACGGATCAAAAACTGCCTCTGGGCAGATGGAAATCTGGACTCAAACCTTCATTCCAGGTTCGAACTACAAAGGAGTACATGGGTTTCCGTCTGCCGGCCAGCAGGAATTATGCGCCATTTACAATCCAGATAAAATCAATGTACTCTTTACCCCGGAAACCAAAACCGGGAAGCGGTTTGACGAACCCTTCCTTCAAGACACGACAAACCGCCTGATTAAAGAGCAATACCGACACTATAGGCCACCCCTTGAATTGAGTATTTTGGGACTTGATGATTCATTTATCACCAGGGTAATTATTGCCCATACGAAGTCAAAGGGTATTTTCGACATGGTGGACTATGCTAGATTTGAGCAAATATCTGCCCGTGACCGATTAAAGTTATTTGCAGAATGCATGTCAATCCGCGAGCGTTGCGATGAATACCTGGAAAAGGGTCAGCAAGTCATGGTGATGGGAGATATCAACGATGGGTTTGAGCTGGATTTCTACGAAAATAAATTCTCGAAAAGCGCTGTGGAAATCCTGTTGGGTGACCTCTGGAAACCTGAGTTTGTGTTGAAATCGGTTTTGCCCAAACCAAAACTAAACAGCTACGGCTACACGCCCAATTCCAGCAAATACAAAGATAGAATCACAGGCGATCAAATTAATGTCCTGATAGATCATATACTTGCAAGCCAAGGAGTAAACGTGGTGCAAGGAGCTGTTTGGAATCCCTATTTAGAAAAGGATGATACCAAAATCCAAGCTGTAGCCGACTCACTTAAAAAAGGGTCGGACCATTTTCCTATTCTTTGCGAAATAGCTATAACTAACCCCTGATAAACCATGGATCAAACCGAACAAACAATGATTGACAATCTTGGCGAAGATACAGGTAAAAGCCTGGACCTATGGATTGGGATCGTTCAGAAAGAAAATTTCAAAAAGCATGGCGAAATCGTCAAATTTCTGAAAAATGAACATTCTTTTACGCATGGTTATGCCAATCTGATCGTTCATAAAGCGTTAAAATCTGATGCAGGATCCAGTTCAAATCCAGATGAACTGATTGAAAAGCAATATAAGGGCAAGGAGCATTTTTTGCAGATTTACGAAACGCTACGTTCCAAGATCAAGGCATTTGGCGAGGACGTGGAATTTGCACCCAAGAATTCGTACGTAAGTGTGAGACGCAAAAAACAATTTGCGATGTTAATTCCCGCTACCAAATCCAGATTCGAAATCGGAATTAACCTAAAGGGCCATCCTGCTGAAGGTGTATTGGAAATCGACACAAAAACCAATGGCATGTGCAGTCATAAGATTAACCTGAAAGATGAAAATGACATTTCTCCGGAAGTGATCAATTATATCAAGGACGCATATGAAGCCGCAGGATAGCTAATACCACTCACAAAATAGGATCACTTTTGGTCAATTAGTGAAGTGTTTCTAAGGCATTTTAGGGATATCTTGATTTTCAAAGTTACACTTCCTGTTCTATGCTTAAAATCCAGATTTTCAGATCTTTCCTTCGAACGTATGTCTGCCTTCTCCTTTTATCTCTCAGCGGTCAAAATTCCTTTTCGCAAATAACCGAAGACACCTACCACAAAGCAGAATATTTTCTCAGTGACAGGATCCAGCAAGAGGTCTATCATTTGGATGTAAGCCCGAATTGGCTGGATGATAAAAAGGTTTTTTGGCATCAGAGCTACACCAAAGACGGTAAGCGGTTTTTCCTAACTGATATAGAAAAAGGACAGACCAAAGAAGCTTTTGATCATGAAAAACTCGCCGGGCTATTAGGTGAAAAAAGCGGAAAAACGATTGATTTCAAAAATCTTCCCTTCAATCGCATCCAACTCAAAGAAGACGGATCACTGGCCTTTGAATGGTTGAACAACTACTGGTCCTATAAAGACGGAAATCTGGAGTCAACCAGAGCCTCATCAGATACCAGGGACAGATCTGTGTCTATTTCCCCTAATGGCAATTGGAAAGCCTATGTAAAGAATTTTAATCTTTTCGTAGAAAATCTGGAAACAGGCGAAGAAATCCAGCTGAGCTACGATGGAAAAAAAGATTATGAATATGCTTCATTCTGGGGCTGGTCAGATATGGTTCTTGGTGAAAATGGCGAGCGGCCAGAGCACTTAAGCATCAATTGGTCACCGGATTCCAAGAAAATCCAAACCCAGATTGTGGACTTACGCCTGGCAGAAAAAATGCTGCTTTTGGACAATAGTCAAGATGATAAATTCCGTCCCCAACTAATGGGCTATTACAGGGCATCTCCCGGAGATACCACTGTGGTGATGTACACGCCTGTTTTATTTGATGTGGAAAGTCAGCAGGAGACGAAGTTTTCAGGACTCTCGCTACCGCACTTCATCGGGATGAACTTAAGCTGGGATAGTGAAAGTGAAAACCTCTATGGGATCTATTTACAAAGAGGATTCAAAAGTTTTGATCTTATCGAGCTCAATGCCGACTCCAAAGAAATCCGTAAAGTCTATACCGAATCATCCCCGACACATGTCAATAACCACACAATTTTCAGAAGGCTTGATAATGGGCAGTTCATCCTCGGCACGGAGAAATCCGGATGGAATCAGCTCTGCTTGATGGACTGGAAAACCGGGAAACTTGTGAATCGAATCACATCGGGGGAATACGTAGTCAAAAACCTGCTTTCCGTTGATGAAAAAAACAGCATTATCTATTTCGAAGCTTCTGGCAAGGAAGAAAATACAAACCCTTACTATCCATTTGTTTACAAAGTAAATTTTGATGGCACAGGACTGGAATTACTGACGCCAGAAAATGCTTTTCATTCAATCAGTTACAGCAGCGGAAGTGATTATTTCGTCGATAATTACTCTACCGTGAACCAGCCCACAGTCTCTGTGGTAAGGGAATTAAAAACAGGAAAAATCGTACATGAGATTTCCAAAGCTGACATTTCCAACCTACTCAAAAAAGGCTATCAAAGCCCCAAGCCATTCACAGCAACAGCAAAAGATGGGAAAACTACCATCTATGGAATCTATTACCTCCCAACAGACTTCAACCCAAAAAAGAAGTATCCGATCATAGATTATACCTATTCTGGCCCGCACATAGCTATTACACCAAAAACATTCCGGGCTGGACTAGTGGGCCTGCAGCAGCCGATGGCTGAATTGGGATTTGTAGTAGTGACAGTTGATGGATTAGGGACTTCAGACAGAGGAAAGGAGTTCAATGACGTTTCATACAAAAATCTCGGAGACGGTACTACCGACCATGTGCTGGCCATCAAGGAACTTGCTGCTAAAAACAAATTTATGGATGTAGAAAAAGTCGGGATATTCGGTCACTCAGCCGGTGGATATGATGCAGGCCGGGCGATGCTGCTACATCCGGATTTTTACAAAGTAGGTGTAGCCTCTGCCGGTGACCATGATCACAGAATGGAAAAAGCGTGGTGGCCGGAGATGTACATGGGGTATCCAGTCGGGGATTTCTACCATGAGCAGTCCAATGTCACAAATGCTGCAAATCTTAAAGGACATTTGCTATTGGCACACGGAGGAATAGATGAAAATGTGAACCCCTCTGCTACGTTCAAGTTCGCCGAAGCCTTGATCAGGGCAGGCAAAGACTTTGATTTATTCATCTGGCCAAGCCGGAACCACAACTTTGGCAGAACTGATGGAGACTACTTCACCAAAAAGCGCTGGGACTACTTTATTGAGCATCTTATGGGAGAAAAGCCATTGAGGCACTATCAGATTCAGAAGTGAAGAAATTCTATAAATATAATTCCAACAGGAGACTAGTTAACATGTTTTCCTTGTTGTTTCCTGGCTAAAGGTTCGGAAGGCAGGAAAATCCAAGTCTCCCGGGTTATGGGAAATCTGCTTCAGAGCAAAAATATCCTAGGCAATTTTTTGTTTCTTACCGATAGAAAAGGGAAAATATAATTTAGAAAATTACCATTTATAGTGAGGCCAGATAATTGATTGGATCAAGAGGTTACAACCATAAAAAATGCGCAGATCCAGAGATCTGCGCATTTTTACTTTTCAAATTAAAGACGAATGCAATTTAGACAAAAGCCGGATATACGCCACTTCCTACATCGTTCTTCCGACTTCCGTCCCCTTTTACTTCACCACTTTCAAAATTCCCTGCATGGTATAGAAATGCCCAGGAACTGTACATACATAAGTATATTCTCCAGGTTCGGTTGGAGCTATGAAGTAAATTGTATTTGATTCACTCGGCTGTAGCAATTTGGTGTGGAACAGCACTTTATTAGTAGTTGGAATGTAATCCTTCTGCTGGCCTTCCAGGCCCAGCTTCATGGCAGCCTCTCCTACTTCTATGGCTGTTCCCGGCATCACTATGACCAAGTTGTGCAGCATGTCATCCACATTCTGAAAAACCAGCTTCACCTTACTTCCTGCCTTCACCTGCACCTGCGCAGGATCAAATTTCAATCCCGGTTTAGTTCCCATATTGATGGTAATATCTGCTTTTCCCTCCCAGCTAGCCGGCATAGCAGTGACATGCTTTCCCATTTTTGGAGCAACAGGTTTAGCTGCATCTGACTGCTTTTTGGCTGCAGCCGCTTGAGCTTTGGTCTCTGCATCCGCCTGGGCATGGGCGGCACTGTCGGCGGCAGCTTTCATCATCTTTTCATGCTCGTGGCGGGCCTTGAACGGGGCTACATCAACTAATTCTCCGGCACCAAAATTATTGAGCGTATAGTACCCCACGTTATGGAGTAGTGGTTTTCCTTCTGTAGACTTTACACCCTCTGCTTTGATCTCGTGGATGTAACCTAACCGCAAATTCTCCACAACTAAACGGGCTTTCATTCCGTCTTCGGATACTACTACCCCAATGATCGTACAGGTTTCATTATTTATCACCGGGCTTCCATATGCTGCCTGATATTTATAGGTAAAGCCAGTCACCTGATAGTTTGAAGGATCTTCCGCCAACTCTTTATCTACAGGCTCGGTAAACTCGATCTCAAAACCGTCTGGTTTTGACTTGATCGTTTTCATCTCGAAAGGCATCCTTCCTGTCCACACCAAGCGCTGTAAACTAAATAATTCCTTTCCAGTAGATGACCAACCACGGCTCGTCATCCCTACAAACATGGATGCGTCATTTCCCCAAACCATTCGTAGAATCCCCGAAGAAAACCCTTCTCTAAAAGGAAAAACAACCCCCTGATATACACCATCGATTTTTTCAAAATCTACCCGCGCAATATTACTTTGGCCTTGATCGCCTACAAAAACCTGATTGGCAAATGGACCAAATCCACCTTTTGTATTATCATTCAAAAACCCTGAGGTAGAAATCCCTAAAATCCCATGCGGTAACCAAATAGCCGGGGCTTTCAGCCCGGGAACCCGTTTAGCCACATCATAAAAAGGCTCACCGGTATTAGGAATATCTTCTTTTCGCAAGGTCACAGGTGACCCAGGTAAATCTGACCAAGCCAAGCTCTCTGCATTACCCAGGAAATCACCTTTCTCTACGTGGGAGATTCTTCCTGAGCCAACCCAGTCGCCCTGATTCTCCGTATAAAAGAAGTCCCCTTCAGCATTCATCCCATAACCGGCCGGGGAACGCATACCGGCTGCAAAAGGGATCATTTCACCTTCCGGAGTAATTTCTAATGCCCATCCTCTCCACGGCACCAAACTCACACCATGCCCCAGGCTATTGCTCCAGCCCACGTTAAGTGTTACAAGCATATTTCCATTTGGAAGGAAAGTAGGTCCGTAAGAATATTCATGATAATTTCCTGAAAGAGGCCAGGAGTAGATTTTCTCATAGACATCCGCTTGCCCATCACCATCGGTATCCCGTAATCGGGTCAGTTCACTTCTTTGCGTCACGTAGATATCGCCATCTTTGTAGGCTAAGCCCAGAGGCTCGTGTAATCCAGTTGCAAATTTCTTATAAACCGGCTTTTCACTGCCTGAAATACCCGGACTGGAAACTATCCAAACTTCCCCTCTTCGGGTGCAAATAGCCAAACTACCGTCGGGTAAAGTTGCCATTCCTCCCACTTCCAATATCACATCTTCGGGAACCGGTAAAGAGATCAACTTGTAAAAATCATCTTCGGTCTCCGGCACCATCATCTGTGCTTTATTCTGAGCTTTTAGTTCAACTTGGCCGATAAATAGGCAAGCCATGGCAAAAGCAAATCCTTTTATACTAGTGAGTTTCTTAAGATTTTTCATGCTATTTCCTATTTACTACCAAACGATTGAATAAGTAACTACACCCACCTTGTCTTTTAACTTAACAGGCAAAACGAGTTCCTTCGATCCATCTGCTGCGTTTCTTACACTAGGCGATTCCTTCCCTTCAAATTCAATGTAATAGGACTTGTCATCAATGGCATATAGTCCATTCGGCAATCGTTCGATAGCGGATCCCTGAGCCACAAGGCAAAAGATCTGCTGAGCCTCATTATCGGTAACCATACTTAATGTATGGACTAATTTCTTCCCAGAATCTTTGGTATCAAAAGTCTCCTGAATGCTGACATCTGCCATCTTATAAGAAATAATTGGAGCACCGTCCTTTTTCAGGGAATACCCTTCGTAAGTAAAGTTTTCGATTTCCTCAGGCCAGGCCGAATCCTTTGATGCCAAAACAGCCAAGCTAGGCTTACCTCCAAATTCTATCACATTTCCCAGCGGCAACATCAGTTGGGTTTCTCCACGGCCATACCACATAGGAGTGGTTTCCACAAAATCTCCTCTCCACACACTCAAGAATTCTCCCCTACTCAAATCAATTGCATAGTTTACTCCTTCCGGTTCCCCAACAGCCACCGTATGGGTGCGCTTTTCTCCCTGATGCATAATAAATCCCCTTTGCATCTCAGCCTTTTCATTGACCTTCACAGCTATCTGACCGACTGGATCATTGGCCCGCAATGGAACATTAAGTGGTGTTTTGGCAATCCCCATTCCTTCTACAGTCAGCGTAATATCATTGCTTGGAGCATACCAATGGCCAAAAGTCTTAAAGTAATTCAATTTGAGCTGATGTACTCCTGCTGTCAATTGGGTAGAACCATTGGCTTTGCCAGTAACACCATCTACATATACGACTTCCTTTTCATCGATAAACAGTTTACCAGCTCCGTTGATCACTCCCGGTGGAGTATCGTCAGGAACCCAGGCTAGATTTAGGTTAAAAAAGTATTCTCCTGCAGCAGGAACGGTCAACGTTCCTTCTATTGTACCTGAAAACTCATTCCGGGTAGCTGGAGCCAAATGGGCCAAAACATCAATGTCCATTTTTCCTTTAGGACTAACTTTCGCAAAGTCATTGATGGTTTTAATGCTGTCGTAATAAGAAAGACTCATATCAGCGAGTGTCACTTCTTCCGGTCCATAGATTTTGTAACTGATATTACGTAGAGCTACACCACCATGGTCACCTTGGATCACCAATGGCCCTAAAGCCTGTTCATCTTCAAAAAAAGCTGCCTGTGTGGGGCCAGTCACTTCAATGTTCTTTTGGACAAGCACATCATTTTGGTGAACAGAAATAAATTTGGCATTCGAGACTTTTTTGCCTTCGGAATCGAATCGAGGTGCTCGGAACACAATTTTTAAGGATTGCCAGAGACCAGGAGCCCTACTTACATTCACCAAAGGAGGATGCCCTTCGTACCCTTCACGTCCCTTTCCTCTACTGCCGTCCCATCGTTGATAAATGCCACCTGCATCTGAAAATTTTGGATCTTGCTCAGCCCAGGAGTCAAATAACTGAACTTCATACCTTCCCTGCAGATAAATTCCTGAATTGCTTCCTTTCGGCATCATGAAATCCAATGCCAATTCAATATCTCCGTGCTCAAAAGATGTTTTGATGGGTTGGTTGCCCTCTTTCATCAGGGTATTCAGTAAAACACCAGTACCGTTTATGACTTTAGATTTTTCTCCATTAAGGTCATAGAAGACATCTTTCACGATGGTCCAATTATCCCCGGTAGCCTGGAATTCTGTAAGGTTTTGGAGAGGCAGCACTTCAAAGGGAATGGGACTCTCCTGTGCCACAGATGCTATCACCCTGAAAAACAGGCAACAACATATTAGAAATAGGTTATTATTCATTATAGGTTATATAGGTTATTACTCCCAAAGGTAGTTTACTATGTATTTTAAAAAAATAGGATTATTCAAAGCAAAAATTTAACTGATTGGATATATCCAATAAAAAAGCAGGAGAAAATCTCCTGCCCTTTATTTGAAAACTAAACCAACTATTATTTAACTACCACAATGAATTCAAAAATAATACTTTTATAATCAAATCAAAATTCCAAATAAAAATTTGTTAAGATTATTTCTCTTCTGGGAAGTTACCTCGTTTAAATGCAATTCCTAATGCTAAACCCTGGCTAAATTGGATTTTGCTGTCTTGATCCAAATCATAGATCATCAGACTTGTCAGGCTAACATTCACTAAATTAGATACTTTCGCTGTCAGACCGAAGTCCAGCCGATGGTCTATCGCATCAAAAGCAAGGGTTTCGTAGTTTGCATACATTTGATATCTCACCATTAAAGAAAGATTTTCGGATAACTGTTTGTTGTAATCAGCCATTAAGCTGAAGGCTAGCCATTCCGTTCTTACAGTTTCACCTATATCCACACCGTAGTTCTCCGGTACATTCAGGTATAAATCCGTGTCGCTCACAAAAGTCCAACGAGGTGAGAATGGAGAAAGACGCAAGCTAAACTCATCATTTGGCTTATACTCAACACCAATAGAGGTAGTTAGGTACGCCGGATTGAGAAATTTAGATATAAGAATCCTATCTGCCCCTTCCGGAAACTCATAACCCGGGGCAAACTGAGACAGGAAATTAACCGCAAAGAAATAATTCCATTTGTCATTGATCTGATACCCTACCTTAGAATCCAGGAAAATACGGTCATTAGACTTACGGCCCTCTTCATCCTTATTTTTTACCACTCCGTAAATGAAATCCATTGTATTGTCCCAAGACCATTTGTCTTTTGCATAATTTGCACGACCATTAAGGTAAATACCCAATGCTAATGAATTCACTCCACCACCTTGCCAGTTACCACTGAAAGACGCTTGATTTACATTCAAGCCACCGCCTATTTCTTTCAGCCAGTAGCTCGTGTCCTGAGGAGTTAAGACCTCTTCATCTTGGGCAAATACTTGCCCACAAAACAAAATAAAGAGGAAAAGTGTAGTAATTCTTTTCATAATTAATAGATGTTGAATTATTTCAATATAAATAAATACAATGCAAATATGGAAAATGACTTGGAAAGAGAACTAATAATTCGGGATTTTTTGGCAAGACAGCGTACAACGCTGGCAAATAATAGAACTTTATTGTCTTTTATCCGAACATCTTTGTACTTCTTGGTCTCAGGCACTGCTCTTTTTGAGGTGAAGGAATTAGATCATGTTAGAGATTTGGGGTACTTGGCATTTGGATTGAGTTTGGTATTCCTAATCTTAGGATTTGTGAATTATTTTCGGGTCAAGGAAAAACTCAAAAAAGGAAAATACCTAAAAATGTAATTAATGACATTTGAAATCTGTCTTGTTTTTTCAATTGTTGGCCTTGCCATCGTATTATTCTTCACAGAAAAGTTCACCATAGATACTGTTTCTATTGGGGTAATGGCTGCTTTTCTGCTTACTGGGATTCTGGATGTAGATGAAGGATTATCGGGGTTCTCCAATCCCGCCACTATTACAGTGGCTGCAATGTTTGTAGTATCTGCCGCTATTTTCAATACCGGGCTTTTGGACAGCTTCACGCAACGCTTAAGTGCCCAAGCTGATAAAGGCCAAACCCATCTCTTAGTTACTCTGATGCTATCGGCAGGCTTTCTTTCTGCTTTCATAAGTGACACTGCAGTGGTGGCTTTACTGATGCCCGCAGTGATACGCCTAAACCAAACAAACAATATCCCTCCTTCCAAATTGCTCATGCCCCTCTCTTTTGGTGCTTTAATGGGCGGGATTTGCACCTTACTGGGGACAAGTACCAATATTTTGGTCAGTGGGATAGCTGAAAAAGCAGGACTCCCTTCTTTTGGCGTATTTGAGATGAGCTTGATGGGATTGGTTTTTTTTGGTTCCGGTTTGCTTTACATGCTGACTATCGGAAAATGGCTTACGCCAAACAGAAAAGCGAAATCGGGTTTGGGAGAAAGTATCCAACTAGGCAATTACCTTTCCGAATTGATCATTCTGAAAGAATATGATCAGCTGAACATCCCCCTTTTCAAGCAAAAACTTTTTGAAAAGCTTGCCATAAAACCATTGCAGATCATCCGGTCAGATCGCAGAAAGATACACGTGTACCCAAACACCTCCATACAGGAAGGAGACATTATCCGAATCAACTGCGATAAAGAAACGCTGGAGAAAATCAAATCAACCCGGGGAATAGAACTGAAAGCAGACTTAAAATGGAATGAAGAGAATATAACTGATGAGGACGAAAGACTTTACGAGGCCTTAGTAACACCAAATTCATTCCTTATAAACAAAAGCATCAAAGAACTGAATTTCAAAAAACTATACAACCAGGTGTTGGTAATCGGAATCAGGCATAGATCTGATATGCTGGATTCCCTTCTTGCAAGGACCAACCTGCGCGCCGGTGATATTTTGCTCTTGCGGGCCACAGAAGAATCCATCCAAAGTGTAGAGACCAGTGACGATTTATTGCTTATCTCAGAGACGAAAAGCCACCCAATAAACAAGACAAAAAGCATATTTACGCTAGTTGTATTAGCTCTGATCATAGGTTTGGCATCCTTTGAAGTGTTTCCTATTGTAGTAACCGCAGTTGCTGGGGCCATTGCACTGATTATGCTTGGATCTCTCAGCACCGAACAGGCTTACAAAGCAATTGACTGGAAAGTCATCTTAATGCTTGCCGGTGTGCTATCCATGGGAACAGCACTTGATAAGACAGGCGGGGCAGAACTAATAGGCACTAGCATCGTGCAAAACCTAGGTCAATTTGGCCCCAGAACTGTCATGAGTGCCTTGTTCGCACTGACCTTCATTTTGACAAATGTGATGTCAAACAACGCCACTGCCGCCCTTCTCGCGCCCATAGCTATCAGCATAGCCACTGCGCTGGGTGTGGATTCAAGGCCTATGCTCATGGCCGTAACTTTTGCGGCCAGTCTGAGTTTTATGACACCTATGGGATATCAGACCAACACAATGATCTATACTCCTGGAAATTATAAATTTAGCGATTACATCAAAATAGGAACCCCTTTAAACCTGCTCCTTTGGATAGTTGCAACTATCGGAATTCCTTATTTCTTTCCTTTTTGATTTAAGGCCGCCAGACAGATGAATCTATCGGGGCTTATTGCTTTATTACATAGGACAACAGATTTCAAAACAACTTAAACTAAACGTTATGAGAATATTCAGTATAGTACTAATCGTAGCCGGAATTCTGATGCTTTTCAGCAGTAGTTTCTCTTTTACTACCAAAGAAAAAGTAATTGATGCCGGCCCGTTACAGGTAAGTGCGGATAAGAAGCGTGAAGTGAAATGGCCTACCTATGCAGGAGGAATTGTTATTGCAGCTGGGGTGGTTATGCTGGTAGTAAGCCAGAAAAAAAGGTAAATTCCTGACTTATTTTTGCCTTAACTAACCACTCTTGCTTTTGAAATTAGCCGCAGTAGATATTGGCTCCAATGCCATCAGGATGCAGATCACCAGCGTGACCCAATACGAAGGAAAAATCAGTTTTAAGAAAGTAGAATACTTACGGTTCCCTTTGCGTCTGGGTCTGGATGTTTTTAATCACCAAAAGATCTCTGACACCAACAGGAGAAAATTCATCAAATTGATGAAAGCTTTTAAGATACTTATTGATCTATATGAAGTCGATGATTACATGGCCTGCGCTACTTCAGCAATGAGGGAAAGCGTCAATGGAAAAGAAATAGTTTTTGAGGTAAAGGAAGAAATTGGCTTGAAAATCAACATTATAGATGGGAATAAGGAAGCGGAACTGATCAATAAATCCCTTAACAAGTTCTTTGACGAAAAGACCTACCTGCATATTGATGTGGGCGGGGGAAGTACAGAACTGAATATCTATAAGGACCGTGAAAAAATAGCTTCCAGATCATTTCAGATAGGCTCAGTCAGAGCGCTACAAGACCAGGTAGCTGTTCCTGTCTGGAATTCCATGGAGCGCTTTGTGCGCAAGCATTTAGAAAATTCCCATTCAGCCACTGCCATCGGAACCGGTGGAAACATTAACAAGATTTTTGAACTTTCCTTGCCCCGCAAAAATAAGCGCTACTTAGCCATTGAAAAAATCGCAGAAGTATTAAACCGCCTGGAATCGCTCACATTTGAAGAACGTGTAAATAAGCTAAACTTAAATTATGATCGCGCTGATGTGATAATTCCCGCCGGAAAGATTTATCTGCGGGTGATGCAGGCAGCAAAGTCAAAAAAAATGATTGTGCCCGACCTAGGACTGAAAGACGGTATTATTCAAGTACTCTACGAACGTAACCTTGCAAAAAAGCCCCTTTTATAGGGGCCTTTTCGTGTGTTTACTCTACCAGTTGAACCTGCATTACATTTCCTACATCCAGATTGAAAAACTCACGGTGTACATTGAATTCAGGTTCATCTCCTATCGGCTGCTTTGCTAGGTAAGTGCCGTCTTCCTGCATCACATAAGAATTTACATTGTCTTTTAAGTTATAGGCAAGAATATTCATCAATTGCTTTTCGAGCAAAGGAGACTCAACTTTAAACAGCGCCTCCAATCTTTTATCAAAACTTCTTACCATCATATCTGCACTTCCGGCGTAAGTCTTGGAATCACCATTGTTATGAAAATAGTAGATTCTGGAATGCTCCAAGAAATCCCCCACAATAGATAGTACTTCAATATTTTCGCTCAATCCTATTCTTCCTGGCCTCAGGCAGCAGATACCACGAACGATCAATTTGATTGTTACACCGGACTGTGACGCACGGTATAATGCATAGATTATCTCAGAATCTTCCAGAGAATTTACCTTAATGAAAACACCGCTAGGAAGGCCGTTTCTGGCATTTTCCGCTTCCTTCTCAATATACTCGATCAACTGGTTCCGCATGTCCCGCGGGGCTGTGATCAGGTTTTGGTATTGAGATGGCATGGAGTGGCCTGTGATTACGTTGAAAAACTCTGACACATCATTTGCCAAAACCTCATTCGTAGTCATTAAACCTATATCAGTATAAAGCCTTGCTGTATCTTCATTGTAATTGCCGGATCCCAGGTGGACATATCGCGTGATTTCTCCCCCATCCCTTCTTACAATCAAAAGAAGTTTGGTGTGGGTTTTCAAATGGGAAATCCCGTAAATCACAAAACACCCGGCTTTCTGCAGTTTCTTGGCTTCCCGGATATTGTTCTCCTCATCAAATCTGGCTTTAACTTCAAAAAGCACTGAAACATGCTTGCCATTTTCAGCAGCTTTAAGTAAAGCTTTGGTGATTCTGCTGTCCTTTGCCAATCTATAAATGGTCATTTTGATAGCCATCACATCCGGATCCTCTGATGCTTTCTCTACCAAATCCAAGATCGAATCAATATTATTGTACGGATGGTGCAGCAGTATGTCCTTCTCCTTCAATACGTCAAAAATATCAGCAATTCCTTCATCCTGATAAGAAAGCGGCTTTACAGGATCGGGAATTTGAGGCAGACGCTCCCGGAATTTCTTATTTCCTACAACCTGCCAGAGGCCGGTAAAATCCATCAGGCTGGATCTCTTTATCATAAATACAGAATCCATTTTCAGATTCCATCTTTCTAAAAGTGAATTCAACATCCATTTACTATAGCCTTCTTCTATTTCGATTTTCACCACCCGACCACTTTTTCTTTCCATCAATTTCCGCTTCACTTCTTCTAGAAAGTTAGCGTCCATATCTTCACTTTCTTCCAGCGTGAAATCACCATTTCTTGTGATTCTAAACAGACTTATACCTTCAATTTCCACATTCCTGAAAAGTGAAACAATGTTTTCCCGAATAACCTCTTCTATAGGGACAAGGAGCAGTGAATCCTCCCGTTCGATTTCAAAAAAACGGGGGATATTGGCAGGAATCTGGACAAAACTCATCTTCCGCATATCCTGTCTGTCCCCGGGACTGGTGGTCACCACACCAAATACCAACAGCTTATTCATCAGAATCGGAAATGTGCGATAACCATCGTACACCATCGGCGTGAGCATCGGGTAGATTGCTTTTACGAAGTAATCATGAACCTTCCCCTGCTCTTTCTCTGTCAGCTTGGAAATATTGCAGAGAATCACCCCCTGCTCCTGCAGCTCGGGCATTATTACTTGGGTAAAATGCTCATGTTGGGCAGAATGAAAAGCATGGCTTTCATTCATCAACTTCGCCTTGAAAGGCTCTTCTCTAAGCCCGGAATAATCAACCCGCTCCTTATCGTAATCCAGGTAATTATACAATGATCCAACCCGGATCATAAAAAACTCATCCAGATTAGAGGCTGTAATAGCAAGAAATTTAAGTTTTTCAAAAACACTGCGATGCGCTTTCTTAGACTGATCCAAGACACGCTCATTAAACTTTAACCAACTTAAATCCCTGCTTACCAGGTCACTCTGTTGTATAATCGTATCATATTTTTCTACAACTGCCAGTTTCATTGCATTCAAAGTTAATAATAAGAGAGCAAGTTAAGCTTTGCTTACTTATTTTGGGTTTATCATTGTGTTATCAATTAAAAAAGGGGCTGAAAAGCCCCTTTTGAATGATCAGGTATCGATTTTTGCGTATTTCGCATTTTTCTCGATAAAATCTCTTCTTGGGGCTACTTCATCTCCCATGAGCACGCTGAAGAGATGATCTGCTTCGGCGGCTGATTCAATATTTACCTGTTTTATCGTACGCACATTTGGGTCCATGGTGGTCGTCCATAGTTGTTCCGGATTCATTTCACCAAGTCCTTTGTAGCGTTGGATGCCTACACTATCTTCTTTGCCATCCTTAGCCATTTCAGCGGTAAGAATCTTACGTTCCTCTTCTGTCCAACAATATCTCTCATCTTTTCCTCTTTTCAATAAATATAAAGGAGGCAAAGCAATATACACATAGCCATTTTCAATCAATGTCCTCATGTACCTAAAAAACAAAGTAAGAATCAACGTACGTATGTGGGAACCATCAATATCAGCATCCGTCATGATGATGATTTTGTGATAGCGAAGTCCTGTAAGATCCAACTCCTTATCATCATTCACTGTACCGAATTTAACTCCAAGCGCAGTCAGGATGTTTTTAATCTCTTCGTTATCGTAGATTTTATGCTCATGTGCTTTTTCTACATTAAGAATTTTACCTTTCAAAGGTAAAATTGCCTGGAAGTCTCGGTCCCTCCCCTGTTTGGCAGACCCACCTGCCGAGTCCCCTTCCACAAGGTACAATTCACAGACAGTAGGATCGCTGTTTGCACAATCGGCTAGCTTGCCCGGTAGACCTCCGCCTCCCAGCACATTTTTACGCTGCACCATTTCCCGTGCCTTTCTTGCCGCGTGTCTGGCCTGTGCCGCCAAGATCACCTTGCCAACTATAATTTTAGCTTCCTTAGGATGCTCTTCCAACCAAATTTGTAAGGCTTCCGAAACAGCACTATCTACCGCACCCACTACATCGGAGTTGCCCAATTTAGTTTTTGTCTGACCCTCAAATTGAGGTTCAGCTACCTTAACGGAAATTACCGCAGTAAGGCCTTCACGGAAATCATCGCCGGAAACTTCCATCTTCAGCTTATCCAGCATACCGGATTTGTCCGCGTAAGATTTCAATGTCCTGGTCAATGCTCTTCTAAATCCTGAAACGTGACTACCACCTTCATACGTATTGATCGTGTTCACGTAGGAAACCACATTTTCAGAATAGGAACTATTATAGTTCATAGCTACCTGGACAGGCACACCATTCTTTTCTGTATCAATAGAAATCGGTGTGTCGATGATTTTCTCACGGCTCACATCCAAGTACTGGACAAACTCAACCAATCCACCCTCTGAAAAGAATTCGTCGGATTTCACAGATCCATCATCCTCGGTCTCTCTCAGGTCAGTGAGGAAAATCCGGATCCCTGCATTCAAAAACGACATTTCACGAAGCCTGTTTGCGATCGTCTCGTATTTGAATTCGGTAATGGCAAAAATACTGTCATCAGGCTTGAAATGAATGGTTGTACCTCGACGGTCCGTAGTGCCAATCTGCCTGGCAGGATACTGAGGTACCCCTATCTTAAATTCCTGCTCTGTGATAACACCATTTCGATAAACCGTAGCTTTCAGGTCAGTGGAAAGCGCATTCACACAGGAAACACCCACACCATGCAAACCGCCTGATACTTTGTAGGTATCCTTATCAAATTTGCCACCCGCATGAAGCACAGTCAACACAACTTCCAAGGCTGACTTCTTCTCCTTAGCGTGCATATCTGTTGGAATCCCACGACCGTTATCCTCTACAGTGATTGAATTATCTTCATTCACCGTAACCTTAATGGTGTCGCAATGGCCCGCAAGCGCCTCATCTATAGAGTTATCGACAACTTCCCAGATCAGGTGGTGGAGTCCTTTGACCCCAACGTCACCTATATACATAGCAGGCCTCTTACGAACTGCTTCAAGGCCTTCTAATACCTGAATATTCCCGGCACCGTATTCGCCTAGATTCTTCGCTTTTTCTTCACTCATATGTTTTGGAGAAAACCCTCAAATTGGGTCTAAGAAGGTGATTTTATGTTCTTTTTTAGCAGTCGCAAGATAGGTAAAAAAAGTGACTCTACACAGCTTTCTGTGATACTCAGTTGCACAAAAAACCAGCTAAAAACCCTATCCGCTATTGTGATGGTTTACAGAGAGTTAATACTGGTTTGTACTCAACATCACCAGCGTACAGGCCTGCACTACCTGGATACCTGCGGATTTCGCCTTTTGAAAAAACAGGGGGTTCTCGGTTCCCGGATTGAAAATGATCCTTTTAGGAGATAGGCTGATCAAATAATCAATCCATTCTTCTTGGTTTGCAGGACCGATATAAAGTGTAATTGTATGAATCTCTGGTAAATCAGGTTTACTGCGAAGATCCAGGATTTCTTTTCCAAAGACTTTACCTGATTTAATCCCAATTGGAATAAAAGGCAGAGCAGCATCAGCAAATCTTCCGGCAGCAAAATACGCATACCTGGAAGGATTCGTCGTTGCCCCTACTATCAAAGTGACTTTTTCAGACATCTCCTCTGCTTCCATAGATCTTATCCCGCTCAAATGTGTCCATATGTCTATGCTTTTTTGTTTCATAGATATCAGCTAAAGTGATCAGAATACCTGTCTCTTCCACTTCTCCAAATTCATCATTCAGCGCTGTTCCAAAAGTCATCATGGTAGGCGAAAGATTCATATACGTATTGATCAACGGTGGAATATTCTCTCCGTAAGTCCGAATCCTTCCATTTAGCAATTTATAACCTTCTTTGTATTCCAATCCCTCAAATGGGTTACCTGCCTTGGGCAGATCTGTCTCATACCCCAGCTCCAGCTCTTTCTTTGGTTTGACCAATCCATCCCTATCGGGAAAATAGTAATGCATGAACATCAACAATAAATCTCTTGCCTCTCTACTAAAGTGGGGGTACATGGTCACTTTCCCAAAGAGATACTTGACATCGGGATTCATTAAAACTACTGCTCCCAGACCGTCCCAAAGGTTGTCTAGACTGAAAATTCCCTTCCGGTTATCAAATGCAGGTTGGTATTTGGGCTGTACAAACGAGCGTCCCAGCTCTATTGTAAAGGGAATATAATCCTGGACAAACCGATCTGAAAAATCAAATAAATGGGTCGTAGAAAGATTTAGAGAACCGTCCTCTTGGACTGAATTTTTACAATTGATCAATCGATAACCAGCTACTATTTCCTCATCTACCGGGTTCCAGGTCACCAGTTGCTCGTAGCAATTTTCACAGATATCATTCTCATCCAGATCCAGCTCTAACCCCGTCCCCCCTCCGGCGTTCCTAAATGTAAGTTCTCTCAATCTCCCAATCTCCCGAACGACATTCGGAGAATTATGAAAATTAACCAAATAAACCAGGTTGTCCCCATTGTTGGTATATCGTAAAAATCGATCCGGAACCAATTCAGCTTTTAACAGCTCTTTATCAATTGCCGGAATTATGTCTGCTTCTTTATTCATTCTTTTTTACCAAGTTCATAAACTATTCCCTTAATATGTTCCGCCCATTCCCCATCTGATTTTGAGGAATTTAGGCTTTCAACGGGAATCAGCTCACCTACGGTGATTACTACTTTTTGCCCTCTTTGCTTGTAGAGCTCATCTGCCAAATAGAACATCTCAATATTAGCCTGGATACCTATTTTCTTTCTCCAATGTGCCAAATTGTAAAAAAATTTAGAGTTTTTCCCGCCAATAAAACAAGGTAAGATATCTTTTTTGAATTTCTTGGCTTTAGTGACGAAGCTCTTTTTCCATGGCAAATCTCTGATTCCATCCTCACTTTTTCGGGAAACCAAGCCTGCCGGAAAAATCATAACCGCATAGGATCCCGCATATGCCTCATCAATCGCCGCCCAAGTGCCCAAAGAGTTTTTGCCATGTTTGTTGATAGGAATGAAAAGCGGAGAGAAATTTTTGAACTGCATCAAAAGATCATTGACCAAAAACCTCATGTCACTTCTTACCTTGCCTATAGCCTGCATCAGGGCAATCCCATCTATTCCTCCCAGTGGGTGGTTGGCAGCAATGATTATTCCCCCTGTTTTTGGAATCCGCTCTACTCCTTCCAAAACGATGTCAATCTCAAGCTCATCTATCAATGCATCCACGAATTCCAACCCTGACAGGTGTTGAATTTTCCCCACCACCTCATTCATCCATTCCTCATGGGTCACGCGTTTGATGTAGCTTAATACAAACCCGGGCATCCAGTTAAGAAGTTGCGGATTCTTGGATTTTATGGCCTTTTCTATGTCAATAATTTTCTCAGGCATGCTGAATTTCGGGTGGACAATTTAAGGTTGATCACCAGGTGAAGCAGGTGTTCCTTTTCCAAAATAAAGCTAAAAGTACAAAAAAACAGGTTTTTGGAAGGAATAGCTGGCATAGATCTAAGTAGTCCACTGAAAACCAACATACTTATTTTACTAAATTGATAATATGCTTTAAAGAACCGGTGCCAATTAGTGTCTGGATTTGAATTTTCCGCTTAAACTATTGCTTTTCCCATCCTAAATTTTATGCGTATGCCTTTACATGTTTACCCGTGAAACTGTAGGTATGGGTGAGAAAAATGTCATCTTCTCAAAATAGCTTGACATAAGTAGCTCAGTGTCCACGCTCAACTGACCTTCTTAATAGCAACAAACCCCAAGGGTTGTAACTTTTCATACCCCTTGAGAGTGCCTGGTTGAGCAGAGAAAAATAAGTATTCCAGCCACGAAAGGGACTAAATTAGATCCAAACAGAATTCCAATAGGTGCATTTACGCGGATATACATCAAATTTCAACCAGAATTTCTAAAACGGAAAATCACCTCCCCGGTTCGTTTCTCATTAATTCCCTATTTTTGCCCTTACTAATAGTATACTTATGAGCGAATCCATCCTATCACTTTGCCCTGGACCATGGCAGGATTATGAACTTATTGACACTGGAGGATTTGAAAAATTGGAAAGGTTTGGTGAATTCATTCTTAGCAGACCCGAGCCTCAGGCGATCTGGGACAAAACGCTCCCTGAAAGTGAATGGCAAAATCTGGCACACGCACATTTTGCCAAAGAAAAAAGCAATCCTGAAAAGGGTAAATGGGAACAGCTAAAGAAGATGCCACATAATTGGGCGATAGCTTATTCGAACGCGGAAGGACTAAACCTGAAATTAAATCTTGCGCAGACTTCCTTCAAACATATCGGACTTTTCCCTGAGCAGGCTGTAAACTGGGATTACCTATACAAAACTATCAAGCGTTCACCGGTGGCAAAGCCAAAAGTTCTGAATCTTTTTGCCTATACTGGTGCTGCAAGTGTGGCCGCGAAAGCTGCCGGAGCTGATGTGACCCACCTTGATTCGGTAAAGCAGGTGGTAACTTGGTCAAGGCACAACATGGAATCCTCTGGCCAATCTGACATCAGATGGATGGTGGATGATGCAATGAAATTCATCAAGCGTGAAGCCAGACGTGGAAATACATACAATGGTATTATCCTGGATCCTCCCGCGTATGGTCGTGGTCCAGACGGGGAAAAGTGGGTCCTGGAAGAGCAGATCAATGAAATGCTGAAAGTGTGCGCGGAAATCCTAGACCCCAAAGACCATTTTCTTCTTCTCAACATGTACTCGCTGAGCTTCTCCTCGCTCATTGCTGCAAACCTGATCAACACCACTTTTAAAAATGTACAGAACGCAGAACATGGCGAACTTTACCTTCAGGACAACCAAAGTAAAAAACTCCCACTTGGAATATTCTTCAGATTTTCAAGTTTTTGATTTAAACACCGACAATGAATAACCGTCAGCTTTTTCTCCAACATTTAGCTCAAACTACAGATTTCCCTTTGATGATAGAAGTGGAAAAAGCGGAGGGAATCTATCTTTACGGTCCGAAAGGAGAGAAATACATCGATCTGATCTCGGGAATCGGAGTGAGTAATGTAGGCCATAGACATCCAAAGGTCTTGAATGCTATTCAAGGGCAACTGGATAAATACCTTCATCTGATGGTCTATGGAGAATACGTCCAAAGTCCACAGGCCCGGTTAGCCAAAGCAATTTGCGATACATTACCTGAATCACTTGACAATGCTTACTTAGTAAACAGTGGCAGTGAAGCTGTAGAAGGTGCATTAAAACTAGCTAAAAGATATACCGGAAAACCAAACTTGGTTTCATGCGTGAATGCATATCACGGAAGCTCACATGGAGCTTTGAGTGTCGGTGGAAATGAGATTTTCAAACAAGCCTATCGTCCATTACTGCCGGGAGTGAGTCATATCATGTATGGGGAGTTTTCAGACTTGGCAACTATCAATTCAGCTACTGCAGCTATACTAATCGAGACCATACAGGGCGAAGCTGGAATACGTGTTGCCACAAAGGAATATTTCCAGGCTTTGCGCAAGCGGTGCGACGAAACCGGAACGCTGTTGATTTTGGACGAGGTCCAGTGTGGATTTGGACGGACAGGGAAATTCTGGGCATTCGAGCATTTTGGAATTGTTCCGGATATCGTGGTGTGCGCCAAGGGAATGGGTGGAGGTATGCCAATCGGCGCATTCATCGCCAATAAAGAAGTAATGGGTGCATTCAAAAATAACCCCATTCTTGGCCACATAACCACTTTTGGGGGGCATCCTGTAAGCTCAGCAGCTTCTCTTGCCACCATACAGGTACTACAAGAAGAGAAACTGATAGAAGAAGTAGATAAAAAAGCCAATTTATTCAAAACACTTTTAGTACATCCAAAAATCAGAAGCATTAGAAATAAAGGATTGCTGATGGCCGTGGAGTTCGAATCTTTCAATGCCCTAAAGCCAATCATTGATTCAGCAATTAAACTCGGCGTGATCACAGATTGGTTTTTATTCTGCGACGATTCAATGCGGATCGCCCCTCCCCTAACGATCAGTATCGAGCAAATTCATAATGCATGCGCAGTGATTCTACAGGCTATAGAAACGGTTGATCGTAAGTAAACCTTCTCATTTTTTTGATAGTCAGAAACTTCTTTTCTTCCCATTGAGTTAAAATACAAAGTGAATTCCATGAAAAATCAAGAAAAGAAGAACTATCCTATTGAGAAATCTGAAGACGAATACCGCAAGGAACTGGATGCTGATTCCTACCGTGTATTAAGAGAAAAAGGAACTGAAAGAGCCTTCTCAGGGGAATACTATCTGAATAAGGCAACAGGAATCTATGAATGCAAAGCCTGTGGAAATGAGATTTTTCACTCTTCAAAAAAGTATGACAGCGGCTGTGGATGGCCAAGTTTCACCGAGCCGGTAAACCCAGATGCAATCGAGGTGCACATGGACTATTCACATGGTATGATCCGGGAAGAAATTTTATGCTCCAGTTGTGGCTCGCATTTGGGACATCGCTTTCCAGATGGGCCGACTGACCAAGGTGGCATCAGATATTGCATTAATTCTGTAAGCCTGGACTTTAAAAACGGTCAATAAGATTAAACCCTTGAGGTTTTGAATCCTTGGGAGGTTAGCGGCTATCTGCGGGTACGAGTTATGACTTTCAGAAGAAAGCCACTTGGATATGCGGTTCCAAGTGGCTTTTCTACACCGTAGTTCGGATTAACTTAAGGTTGAAGGATCAAAGCTCCCTGACCCAGATATTTCTGAACCTTACGGGGTTGCCATGGTCCTGAAGTTTAATCGGTAATTTTTCAGGATGTGCTTTATAGTTTGGAATCCCGATATATTCGGTAGGTCCTTTTAGGATTACATGATTTTGAACCAATACGCCATTCATCAAGACGGTCACTGTAGCAGGAGAAGTCAAAATCCCATCTTTGTTAAAACGGGGGGCTTTGAAGATGATATCATAATAATTCCATTCACCGGCCGGTCTTAACGCCATAGCCAAGGGAGGAAATTGTTTGTAGATACTACCTGCCTGTCCATTTGTATAGGTCTTGCTTTCGTAGCTGTCCAGCACCTG
The DNA here is from genome assembly GCF_001442615.1 of Algoriphagus resistens. Taxonomy (GTDB): domain Bacteria; phylum Bacteroidota; class Bacteroidia; order Cytophagales; family Cyclobacteriaceae; genus Algoriphagus; species Algoriphagus resistens. The sequence continues at coordinate 295,956 of NZ_LMXN01000006.1, forward strand.
TACTTCGTACATCCCCATCAGGAAAAAGCCTGAGTTACCTCTGCCCTGGCCTTCACCTACTATTTCTGTAGGTGCGGACCATTCCACATGATACTGGGCATCACCAAAAGGAAGCTTAGATTGTATATCACCCTTTCCTTTGGTGACTACCAATTCCCCGTTTTCTATTGTCCATTCAGCTGCACTAGAACCATCTTTTGCACTGACAAATCCATCTAGGTTAGTTCCGTCAAAAAGCACAATTGCGTCAGAAGGAGGCGCTGTATTATTGGCTCCGGGAGTAACTTTTGGAGGAACTGGCGTGTAAAATTCTGTGGCCTCAGGCCTCATCGCCGGCGGGGTTTTCTCTTGGGCGACTGCTAAAGAACTTAAAGTCAATGCACTTGCGACAAAGGCCAGTACCGGTATTCTCTTTTTCATAGGTTTGTTATTAAGGGAAAAGAACTTAGAAGAGGGATAAATTACTCCAATTTGTGCTCAATCAAAAAACCATTGGTGGATTTTTAAACCAAAGCCAAATCCATCCATCTATTTCTGCGGTTTCTTTAGCTGTCCATACCTTGATAGTTTAGCTAAAACCTGACATGAATGCGCATCTATTCCTAACACTATAAGTCAGCAGGTATCCATCTTCTCAATTATTTTTAACGGGAATAGGATAAAGTGATTTTGCCGGACAGCTTACCCTTAGGAGTATCCAATGCTATATCTTCAGTAAGGACCAACTCCTTATCTGTAACTTTAAGCAGTTTATAAATCTCATCACCAAGCACACCTTTAGTGATCAATTGGTTTCCCTTCAGCTCCCATGTTCCTTTTCCATTATCATATTCTCCCACCAGCTTTTGGTAAGTTCCGTCTTCACTGAGAATCAATTTACTGGATAGATGCTGGGTGAGCCCTCCGTTGATTGTGACGACCACATCTTCCCCACTGGTCTTGAGAAATAAATAATCACTTCCTTTCCATGTCCCAATTAGCTTTCCCTCACTGCTTCCAGTACATGAAAACATGATAAGTAAGAGAATAAGTAAGGGAACTATTCCCCAAGTTCGGTTAACTAGTGTCATATCAAGTTGATAAAATCTGTTTAATAATATGACTTACCATCAAAAATGACAGGTACACTATAAAGTCACAATTACGAAAGAAGAACTGGATTTCCTCTAAGGAGGAATAAGTAAGGGCAAACACAGTTCACTTCAAAATCTGAATGCCTGTATTTTGACAACTTGTGACCAAGGTGTTCATGGTCACAAACTTATCTTTTTATCTAATGAACCTTTGACGAGAAAACGGTATGAAAGTGTAACGAAGAGGGAGACAAAAGTTGATTGGGCTATTTTCATAAAGGAATTGGCCGATCAGCATTACCCTGTGGCCAAATAATAAGGCTTGTGATGGATAATCTGGGTACATACAGCCTGTCGCACTATATGGATGAAGCTTTTTTGCCACGGGAGGCAACGTGCTATGGGACCGATATGAATTTATTCATACACCGAAGCATGGCAGTTGGCTGAATATGGCGGAACTAGAGATCAATGTTCAAATTGGACAATGCCTAAACAGGAAAATTGATAAGAGAGAAACAATGAAGCAGGAAATATGAGCTTGGCAGGAAGACAGAAATAACAAACAGTCAACAATAAATTGGCAGTTCACTACTGATTCGCCAAGGATAAGACTAAAAAGACTTTATCCGACAATTACTAATTGACATGACACTAGCTTTGATTTCATTTATTAAGTTGCTTTTGAGGCAGCTAGAATTATCAAGCTATAGCTCCACTTTTCAAAAGGTCTCTAATAAACCAGTCTTGTACATACATCTGAAGGAAAAACATAGATCTTAAAGACTACAGGTTTTCCTGTCTGGACCCTTCAAACTTTCCCATCGAAACATGCCCCCGTTGGGTTACCCCTTTACCTAGACATACATTGAAAAGCGTTTGAAAAAGAATCCGAATATCCAATAGGAAGTTTAAATTATCTACATACCAAACATCAAGCTTAAGCTTGGTATCCCAGGAAATAGCATTCCTACCATTAATCTGTGCCCAGCCCGTTACCCCTGGCTTTACTTCATGCCTCCTCACTTGCTCTTCAGAATAAAGTGCTAAATAGTCATCCAGCAACGGTCTCGGTCCAACAAGGCTCATATCACCTTTAAGCACATTGATTAGTTGGGGAATTTCATCTAACGAAGTCTTTCTTACCATCCTTCCGAATTCGGTAATCCGCTCTGTGTCTGACAAAAGTACCCCTTCCTCATTGACAAAGTCTGACATAGTTTTGAATTTCAAAATCTGAAAAGGGGTATTCCCTTTACCTGGCCGGGTCTGGGCATAAAAAGGATTTCCACCGTGGTGAATGCTTAAAGCAATCAGCAATACCAGGAATACCGGGAGAAGAATTATAAACATTAAAAAAGCCAGAACTAAATCTATCGCCCTTTTGAGTAAATTACGGTAAATCACTTATTTGAATGTTTTACTAAGTTCTTCTTGAATTACTGAAACAATCATCTCCTGGTCTTGCAGTGTTAAATCAACTGAACTGGGTAGGCAAAGTCCATTTTCAAATAGTTTTTCAGCCGTATTTCCACCATAATATGGAGTCATATTGAAAACAGGCTGCGTATGTAGGGGCTTCCACAGAAACCTGCTTTCAATACCCTTATTCATCAATGCTATTTTCAGTTGATTGTTAGAAAAACCTGTTTTCTCCTTATCCACCAAAATAGTGGTCAGCCAATAATTGGACAGTGAATCATTGGACTCACTCTGAAATTCAATTCCAGGGAAATTTTTTAGTAATTTCCGATACCTCTGATTTACAAGTCTTCTACTTTTTATGCAGCTATCCAATTGTTCAAGCTGGGCAAGTCCTACCGCTGCGGACAGGTTATTCATTTTATAATTATAACCGATTTCCAGGTGATGGTAGAAAGGCAAGTCCTCTCTGGCCTGAGTGGACAGATGCCTTGCATGCTGTATGAATGAAGTATCGTTCGAAACCAAGGCTCCACCACCACCAGAAGTAATAATCTTATTTCCATTAAAGGAAAAAACACCAATTCGTCCAAAAGTCCCGCAATACCTTCCCTGGTATTTGCTACCTATGGCCTCTGCCGCATCTTCCAGAACCGGAATATTGTATTTCACAGATAATTCTACTATCTCCTTCATCTTGGCTGGCATTCCAAACAAATGTACTATTACTATAGCTTTTGGCTTTTTGCCTTTCGCCATCCTGCTAAGAATCGTGTCCTCAAGAAGCTCCGGGCAAATATTCCATGTATCTTTTTCACTGTCTACAAAAATCGGATTCGCTCCCAGGTATACGATTGGGTTAGCTGACGCACAAAAAGTAAAGGACTGACAAATCACTTCATCATCAGGTCCTACACCCAAAAGCACCATCCCAAGATGTAAAGCAGAGGTCCCTGAATTAAGCGCGACGGCTTCGTGCGTCTTTAGCCGCTTTGAAAGCTTATTTTCAAAACGATTGATAAATTGACCGAAAGCGGCAATATGTCCAGAGTTTAACGCTTGCTGAGCATATAAACTTTCGTTACCGTTAAGCACGGGAAATGAAAGGGGAATCTTAAAGACCATTCAATATTTTAACTAAGGCAGTCAAAATATAGTGTAAAAAATCAAACTGCAATATCAAAAACAATAATTCCTTATGCTCCCAAGACTTTTAACTGAACAAAGGATAACGATCAATTAACCCGGCCACCTTACTAACCTGATTTATCCGGAAGGATATCAACGCATTATTTTAAACACAAACAACTACTAAACAGATCCTTATAAAAAACTCCTAGTTCGCATTCATACACTAATTTCACCTGCATACACTAAACAATAAATCTGAGAGTAAATTTTCTGTCCGCTCTCTGTCTGTTGTGTAATTCGTCTTTGTGGCTGTTTCAATACCTTGATTAAGATACTTGGTCCATAACCTCCTCAAACAGCTATGTAATTAGTCTTCAAGAAACGACTTAAAATCCTGCAATTAAAATGAAAGGCTTGGGCTAGCAGGTAAAAATTCTCTTTCCCCGTCAGCCTGGCCAAAAATCCTGAGGTATCCCATTTTCTTTTCCCCGATTTTAGGTTGTTCTTTTGTGGGAGGATCACAAAACACCCGGGGTTTTGGAAACCTTATCCGTTAAAATTAAAAAAGCCTTATTTTCACAACTCAGAAATAATACCCTCACCGATGCAAAAACGCGCTTTCCTTAAATCCCTTGGACTTCTTACCGCTTCTTTCCCTTTACTATCCTGGGATTCAGCCCATCCAGCTTATGACCCTAAAGTTCTTTTGCCGGAGGCGATCAAAAAGGGAGATACAGTGGGCTTGATTTCCCCATCAGCGGCTACAGCAGATAGAATGCAGTTCACCTATGCCAAAGAGGCTTTGGAAGCCTTGGGATTCAATGTGAGACTGGGTAAAAACCTCATGAATCGCCGGGGGCATCTTGCAGGAACAGATAACGAACGGGCCGGGGATCTAAATGAGATGTTTAAAGATAAAAATGTGAAAGCAATCGTAAGTATCCGCGGTGGTTCGGGCGCTGCAAGGATTTTGCCTCTGATTGACTATAAGGCAATCTCCAAAAACCCAAAACCACTTTTAGGATATTCCGATATCACAGCTTTGCATTGTGCGATTCAGGCGAAAACCGGGTTGATTACTTTCCATGGCCCGATGGGTTCAGGGAGTTGGAACAGCTTCAATGTGGATCAATTTGAAAAAGTGTTTATTAAGCGGGAAAAAGTCACCTATCAGAATGTACACTCCGAAAGTGATGACCTGGTCGTTAAATCAAACCGAATTCAAACACTTAAAGGTGGAAAGGCTGAGGGGAAGATCCTGGGAGGAAATTTAACCGTTTTGACAGCAATCTCAGGTTCTCCTTATTATCCGGATTTCAAAGATGCCATTCTTTTTATAGAAGATGTGGGAGAAGATCCTTACAAAATGGACCGAATGATGAGCACGCTAAAACTCAACGGAACATTGGATCATATCAAAGGTTTTATCTTCGGGCAATGTTCTGACTGCGAGCCAGGCAGTGGATATGGTTCTCTTACTTTGGACCAGGTACTCGATGACTACGTACTTCCTTTGGGTATCCCCGCATACTCTGGCGCGATGATTGGACATATTTCCAAGCAATTTATCATTCCTGTAGGTGCGAAAGTTGGCATGGATGCGGACAAAGGAACCATTTCGCTGCTAGAGCCCGTATTTCAATGATAAATGATTCCTAATGAAATTCACACTTCTCCTATTTGCTATTTTAGGAACCCTTTCCTGCAACAGTTCAAAGAATATGCTTCCAGACGATACAGATTTACCTATGACAGAGAACCCGACCGATACTTCCGCCCAACTCACCTATTTAGCTCTTGGTGACAGCTACACTATCGGCGAAGGTGTAAGCGATGTCGGACGATATCCGAACCAATTGGTTGCACTATTAAATACCGGAACAGAGAAATCATGGGCTGCTCCAAAAGTAATTGCCCAAACTGGCTGGACAGTAGATGAACTGGATAAAGGAATCGACAGAGCAGACATAGAAGGAAATACGTATGATCTGGTGACCCTTTCAATCGGGGTAAATAACCAATACAGGGGACTTCCTATTGCTATATTTGAAGAGGAATTTGAAAACATGCTACTACGGGCGATCAGCTTTGCTGCTATCAATGCTGACCACGTGGTTGTATTATCAATTCCGGATTGGGGAGTCACTCCTTTTGCTGTGCAAAGTGGCAGAGATATAAGCAAGATTGCCGATGAGATCGATGCATATAATCGTGTTAAAGCAGAACTATGTAAAAGACATGGGGTGACATACATAGATATCACAACTCAATACAGAAGCTTAGGTGCCCAGGCAGATATGCTTGCTGCCGATGGATTGCATCCTAGCGCCAAAATGTATGGTCTTTGGGCTGAAAAACTATTTCAACAGGTTAACATGATTTATTAGATCCGTTAAGTCTAACTGCAAGCCGGCAGAAGTAAGAAGACAGACAATCGAAGCCTTGCCTGATAAACACGTTAAATTATATTGATATGAAACTATCTGAAAAAAACATAAACCGAATAAAGAAACTTTGTAAGAAATACAAGGTTAAGACATTTTCGGCATTTGGTTCTGTGGCTCGTGACGATTTTAACGATGATTCTGATATTGACTTTGTTGTAGGTTTTGAAGAAACCGACCCTTTCAAATACTCAGATTTATATTTTCAACTTAAAGAGAATTTAGAAAATTTACTTCATCGACATATTGACTTAATCGAAGAACGTGGAATAAAAAATCAAATTTTTAGAAAAGAGCTGGATAGCATTAAAATTCTGATTTATGGACAATAGAATGAGTGCTTAGTTGGAAGATATTATTAAATCTATTGACGAAATATTTGAGTTTCTTCCCGAAAAAAGAGATTTCTTTGAATACCTAAAAGACTTAAAAACCAAAAAGCAGTTGAAAGAAATATTGAAATAATCGAAGAAGCAATTAACCGAATAGTTAAACATAAAGACTCCGATTTTAAGATAAACAACGCACAAAAGATAATTGGGACTCGAAATAGAATTGCTCACGAATAGGATAGCATTTCTGACGAGGTTATTTGGACGATAATAATACGAGAGCTACCTGAATTGAAAAAAGAAATCCAAAGCATAGTGGAAAAGCACTAGCCACAGTCAAGTAACCTGAAGTGATGAAATCGAGCATGTCGAAAACGACACACACCGGGATGATTATAATGCATGCGAGATTCCATATAGCATTTGAAAAACTAGTATAAAAAGATGAAAATTATCCTATTTCTACTTATCAGTACCCTATTTGGGGTAATAGCCTGCGAGAAGCAAGCTGATAAAACCACACAAACCTGGTGGATCAATTCTGCTAAAATGGACTGTACCGGGGTTGCTCCCATGTCCTGTCTGCAAATACAAAAAGGATCTGAGATCGATCCCAAAGGCTGGGAATTTTTCTACAGTGCTATCCAGGGTTTTGACTATGAGCCGGGAAATATCTACCAGATCACTGTAAAGGTCATAGAAAAAGAGATTCCCCTCCCTGCAGATGCTTCTTCTCAAAATTATGAACTGGTAGAAATCCTCAGTAAAAAACCGGATCCTGCCTTGCGGTTGACTAATAGCTGGAAACTCTTAAAAGTGGGTGATATCGAAAATCCAACCGGGTTTAAAAACAAAGAAGCATTGATATTTGAGTTTGATGCCTCAAGAAGAACCTATGTCGGAAATATGGGATGTAATTCTGTCCGCGGCGAAATCAAGGAAAACAACGGTGAAAAATTACTGCTTGGATCCGGAGCAGCTACGATGATGGCCTGCCCTGATATGGCTGCAGAGCAGGCAATCTCTAAAGCTCTGCTGGATACACGAGGATATAAACTGGAAAACAACCAACTTTACTTTCTGAATGAAGGCGGGGAAACCTTGATGGTTTTCCAGGCTGTAGATTAAGGTTACCTATGAAAATTATTTGCATTGGCCGTAATTACGCGGCACATATTGAGGAACTGAAAAATGAAACCCCGGGAAATCCGGTAGTATTTCTTAAACCCGATACGGCGCTGTTAAAAGACGGTGCTCCATTTTTCTATCCTGATTTTTCCCAGAACATCCATCATGAAGCAGAGTTGGTGCTGAAAATTTCCAAGCAGGGAAAATACATACAGAAACAATTTGCACACCGGTATTTTGATGAGATAGGAATCGGGATAGATTTTACTGCCCGTGACCTTCAGGATCAATGCAAGGCCAAGGGATTACCTTGGGAAATAGCCAAGGGATTCAATGGTGCTGCTCCCATTGGAAAGTTCAAATCAGTAGAAGATTTTGAAGATCAGAAAAACATAGATTTTCACCTGACTATCAATGGAGAAACCCGCCAAAAAGGCAACACGTCACTGATGCTTTTTGATTTTGGGGATATCATAGCCTATGTTTCCCAATTTTTCATGCTAAAAACAGGAGACCTCATCTACACCGGCACACCTGCCGGCGTGGGGCCTGTACAGATCGGGGACAAATTGGAAGGATTTATAGGTACGGAAAAGTTATTGGATTTTGAAGTTAACTAAGTTAAGCTACGCATTCCTTTTTCTTGGATTTATTAATATGTTAGAGTCAACTGCCCAGGTAGTAGATAAAGGCTATTTCAAGAACCCTATCAATCCAGGAACCAGAAATTATCTATCGGGAAATTTTGCTGAATTGAGACCCAATCACTTCCATACGGGTTTGGATTTTAAAACCGGGGGTCAGGAAGGGGTCCCTGTTTTGGCAGCGGCAGACGGCTGGGTACACCGGATCAAAATCTCCTCATTTGGCTATGGAAATGTTATCTACCTAAAACATCCAAATGGTAAAATCACGCTTTACGGTCACTTGCGCAATTTCAATAAGGAGCTCAGTGACTACATGCGCAAGAAAATGTATGCTGCTAAAGCCAATGAACTGGAAGTCTATCTTGAGCAGGGAGAGATCCCCGTAAAACAGGGCCAACGGATCGCCGATAGCGGAAATACCGGGGGTTCGGGAGGACCACACCTGCATTTTGAGATCCGGGATAGCTTGGACCGGGCGATGGATCCACTCTTATTTGGATTCTCCGAAATCATCGATAATACACCTCCGGTTCCCCAAAGCATAGCCATTGTTCCCTTGGATATAGATTCCCGCGTGAATGGGAAATTTGCCCGACTAGAAGTCACTCCAGTAGCAAGCGGATCAACTTATCGCCTTCCAAATGATATCAAAATCACTGGAAAAGTAGGTATAGAAATCCGAAGCTTCGATCAACTCGACGGAGCTAGCAATAGAAATGGTTTTCCTACTTTTGAACTGTTGGATGAAAAAGGGACGCTTTTCAACCTCACCGTGGATAAGGTTAATTTCAACTATTCCCGACAATTTCTCCAGCATACCTATCAAAATCGCTATACCAGGCTTTATTACCAGAAGAACTTGAAGTTTGAATTTATCAGTCCTAAATCAGACACAACTGGCCACTTGCAACTAGAACCTGGCATAAAAAAAGCGTTCAGGCTAAAGTTACGGGACGCCTATGGAAATGAGCGACAGGTTAGTTTTACGCTACAAGGCCAGGATTTGGAAACCGTGGTAAATGATGGGACTGCACCGGCCAAAGCGTCTTTGGAATACATCAATAACATTTTGAAAATCAAGGCTCCCGTTACACCAAAAGGAGGCTTGGCAAAGTTTTATCTGGGAGCAAATCAATTTGAAATGCTCCCCGCCTATCAGGATACCGATAGCCGTACGTATCTCTGGGACTTGGATTTTGGTATTCCTGAGGAAATTGACATCTGCTCGGAGGTGGTGATCCCAGAGATCAATGCACTTATTCCTGCGGGAAAAGAGATCTCCTATTCCGAGAGAAACCTGCAAATGAATTTCAACCACGAAACTGTGCTGGATGATTTATTCCTGAGAGTTTCGCAGTCTGGATCTGCGGTAAGCCCACATTTGAATGTGAACAGTAACCGGGAATTTCTTTGGAATGCAATGAATATACGTTGGAATTTGCCTGACTATTCCGGAAACAAGGCACGGTCCCATGCTTATTATACCTCGGGTGGGGCTAAATCTTTTTTGGGAGGAACATGGGAGGGGAACACCCTGGATTTCGGATCCAGATACCTGGGGGAAATCTCCATTTTGCAAGACGACATCAAGCCCACCATTAAGGTTATCCGCGTCAATTCATCGGAAATCCGTTTTGTAATCCGGGATGAGCTCTCCGGCATCGACAGCTATGAAGCCTTTGTAGATGGCAAATGGGTACTGATGAGGTATGAATACAAACAAGCCGTGATTTGGTCCGAAAAACTAACAAATGAACCGTTCAAAGGAGAAGTTTTGCTAAAAGTTACCGATAAAGCTGGCAATACTGCTGAATGGAAAGGAACGATTGGTTAAATTAGGCGCCCTAAACAACTAGCATATGCAATTAAAAGAAGGCCAAATGGCCCCGGATTTTGAAGCGAATATTGAAACAGGAGAAACGATCAAGCTTTCCGACTATCGAGGGAAAAAGGTGGTCCTCTATTTTTACCCTAAAGATGCCACACCGGGATGTACTGCCCAGGCATGCAATCTGAGAGATAACTACGAAGAGTTGCAGAAAGCAGGCTATGTGGTTTTTGGGATCAGTTCAGATGCGGAGAAATCTCATTTGAAGTTTAAAGAAAAGCAAGCCTTGCCTTTTTCTTTGATTGCTGATACTGACCTGAAAGTCCATGAAGCCTACGGCACCTGGCAAGAAAAAAATACGTTTGGCAAAACCTACATGGGAACCGTCCGAACCACTTTTGTAATAGATGAAGAGGGAATAATCTCCGAAATCATAGAAAAAGTAAACACTAAAGATCATACAGCTCAAATACTCAAATAAACCTATTAAACATGGAAAAAAAATCAATAGAACAACTCGAGCAAATCGCCTCGCAGGTACGTAGAGATTGCCTCCGTATGGTGCATGCTGTCCAGTCCGGGCACCCGGGGGCATCACTGGGGTGTACTGAGTTTTTTACAGCTCTGTACTTTGACCAGCTCAATCACGATCCTAATTTCAATATGGAAGGAAAAGGCGAAGATCTCTTCTTCCTTTCCAACGGCCATATTTCACCGGTATGGTATTCGGTGCTTTCCAGATCAGGCTATTTTTCCCCTGAGGAAATGAATACGTTCAGAAAGCTGAATTCCAGGCTTCAAGGTCACCCTGCGACCGAGGAAGGGCTTCCAGGAATCAGAATCGCTTCAGGTTCATTGGGACAGGGATTATCTGTGGCAATCGGTGCGGCACAGGCAAAGAAAATCGATGGCGACAAAAGCACCGTGTATGTGCTGATGGGCGATGGTGAGCAGGAAGAAGGCCAAATCTGGGAAGCTGCAATGTATGCAGCACACTGGAAAGTGGACAATCTGATCGCTACAATAGATCTTAACAGACAGCAGATCGACGGTGCAACTAAGGACATCATGAATTTGATCGATCTGAGAGCAAAATATGAATCTTTCGGCTGGGAAGTAAATGATATCTTTCAGGGCAATGACATGAAGTCTGTGGTAGAAGGCCTTGAAAAAGCAAAAGGGCTGAGTCGTCAGGGAAAACCTGTATTGAACCTACTTCATACAGAAATGGGCTTTGGCGTTGACTTCATGGTGGGTACGCACAAGTGGCATGGCATAGCGCCAAGTGACGAGCAACTCGCAGAAGCTTTAGGACAACTTCCGGAAACTCTTGGCGATTATTGATCAGGGGATTTTTAGACTATTCAACGAAAAGAAAACATGGAAAAGACATTGGATTTAAAATTCAACTATACAGAAAAAAAAGATACACGCTCAGGCTTCGGTGACGGCTTCCTTGAGGCTGGACGCAGAAATCCAAATGTGGTGGGACTTTGTGCGGATTTGATCGGTTCATTGAAAATGGGTGCGTTCCAGAAGGAATTTCCTGAAAGATTCTTTCAGACCGGTATCGCTGAGGCAAATATGATGGGCATTGCCGCGGGTATGACCATCAACGGTAAGATCCCTTTCACAGGTACTTTCGCCAACTTCTCAACAGGCCGTGTGTACGATCAGATACGTCAGTCAATTGCCTATTCTGGCAAAAACGTGAAAATCTGTGCCTCCCACGCTGGTTTGACCCTGGGAGAAGACGGTGCTACCCACCAGATTCTGGAAGATGTGGGCATGATGAAAATGCTTCCGCACATGACCGTGATCAATCCTTGTGATTATAACCAGACTAAAGCAGCTACCATCGCGATCGCTGATTACGAAGGACCTGTTTACCTGAGGTTTGGACGTCCATCCTGGCCTATTTTCACTGATCCTGCCCAGAAGTTTGAAATCGGGAAAGCCTGGAAAATGATCGAGGGCACCGATGTGACTATCTTCGCTACCGGGCACTTGGTGTGGGAAGCTGTAGTGGCAGAAGCAATGCTTAGATCAGAAGGCATTTCTGCCGAGGTGATCAATATCCATACAATTAAGCCGCTGGACCAGGAAGCAATCCTTGATTCTGTTGCTAAAACAGGCTGCGCAGTGACTGCCGAAGAACATCAGTACAATGGCGGTCTTGGTGATAGTGTTGCTCAGACACTTGCCCGACATAATCCTGCTCCAGTGGAGTATGTAGGTGTAAATGACAGCTTTGGCGAGTCGGGGACACCTACTCAGTTACTGGATAAATACGGACTTGATGCCGCCAATATCGTAGCTGCTGCCAAGAAAGTATTGGCTAGAAAATAATAAGATCCCCTTCTACTGAAGGTCCATTAAACCACTTAATCCACAGCCATCTAATGGCTGTGGATTTTACTTTCATCACCCTGATGTAAACACATCAAAAATCTCCTCATTTTTATTTTGGCAAGACAATTGAAATACATTTCTTTGAGTAAGAATCAACAAAGATTTCTCATCCAAAATTGCCGTTTATTCTCACTCACCCTCGCCTATTTCAATGATTAAGCTTACTGACGATATTAGTATCCAGAAACTCACTTTCTCTGATCAACCGGAGTTGCTTGAGTTGATGCGTGAAATTTACATTCCCTCTTACCAGCATATTTGGTCTGATACAGGCGAATGGTACTTGGAGCAGATGTATAACCCTGAAGCTTTTCGCCAAGACCTCGAAGACCCTAAAAGCCATTATTATTTTGTGCTTTATGAGGGGTGGAAAATAGGGATTTTGAAGTATAGCTATCCAGAATCCCCTGCGTTGATTGACTTTCCCAATTCCCTAAAGCTACACCGCATTTATATCAGCAAGGAATATCAAGGTAAAGGGATCGCAGCCCGCATCATGAAAATGGTAGAGTCCGTAGCACGAGAGCGGAATCTCAACTATATGTGGCTCGAAGTAATGGACACCCAGCTGCAAGCGCAGAAATTCTATAGAAAAATGGGGTTTGAGTGGTTATTTACCTATCATTTGGATTACAAAAAGCTTCTCCCTAAATACCGTGGAATTCAGATTTTGAGAAAGTCCTTAACTTGATCTTCATGTAAGATTGGTCAAATGACTGCCATTACAGCTCTCCAAATACCATTGGAATAAGGTATTTTAGAAAATGGCCTGTATGCTAAACCCACCCTTTATCCATTGATAGCAGGCATGCCATTTTCTTCATTGGTCATCTGTTTTTCTGATGACCATACCAAAGGCAAACACAACCAAACTAAACCTTTTTCATATGATTATAATTTGTCTTTTAAGGGCCATATGGAATCTCGCATGCATTATAATCATCCCAGTGTGTGACTCTTGAGTCATGCTCGATTTCACCTATTAAAGAGCTTCTTCCAGTTTTTTCTTAATTTCATTAAAATCCGCTTTCATTTTAGCTTCAGAATTAATTTTCTCTAAAACTGAACTGATTATCTCAAAATGCTCCAGTTCAGCTATCTTCTGGCCTTTATTACCGGCCAGCTTCCATAGCTTAAGGTACTCATTAATGATATCTTCTTTTTTAGCCTCGGAAATCCCTATAAGGAATTGCGCTAACATAATATTTGCAAAATGGGCCATTTTCCAAAAATCATCAGAGGTTGACTCACTTCCTTCTAATTCATTATAGATTCTTTGAATTGCCTTCCTAGCCTCCAGATCAATATTCTTCAGTCCACTTTTGTCCTGCAGTAAAAGATGTAGCCTGGTAAGGGTCAGCCAATTTGTAAGCGGATAGGCATCATTATAGTCAGAGAACTGACTTGCCTGCTTATACGCATGGATAGCTTCTGATAGCGCTTTCATCAAATCTTCAACCGGGGCATCCCGGAGAATATGCATTTTCCGTTTGTTTGCACTGCCAATCAAACTCCATCTTTCGGCACTTTCGCCAAAATGCTTTGCTAATCCTTCAAGATCTACGATGACTTTATCAATCTTTTTGACAGCTTCTTTCAGGCCGATTTTCTTCAACCCATATTGCTGCAAAGAAAGCTTGGCAAGAGTATTACAATACCTTTCAAAACTTTTAATAGTAAATGCTGACTTTTTGGATTTCAGTAATTGTTCGTAGCAAGTACATGATTTCTCATATTCCTGCAAGCCAGCATATATATTGGCTGATAGCTCGTAGATATTGTCCGTGAGCATAGCTCTACTTTTCATTTTCTCAAAAACAGAATCAAGCCTGTCCAGTACTCCATCATGGTTATATTCATTGGAGCCCATAGACTCAAGCGTATTCTGCAACTCAATTTCTACTTCTTCGCAAACCAGCAACTCATCATCATTCCTGCTCCAAGCGCCTTCTTCGGACAGCTTATAAAAGGGATCTCCGTAACATTGAAAAGCTCCCCAAGTATTGGTTCTACGGCCATATTCCTTATAAATGACTTTCCTGGCGCGCTTGACAGCCTCTCCAAATCCCAAGCCTTCAAACATATTCTCATAGAACTGTTTGGAAAACTCCAAAGCAGCCGCATCATCCACAGCCCATCCTGCCACCACTACTGCTCTTGCGCCATTGTTGATAAGCTGGGTCCCAATGTTTGCAGCAAATTTATTTCTATACTGACTTCTCTCTTCGGATCCCCTATCCACCAGTCCCAGGTAGCAGCAGTTCACAAAAACCAATTCCGCCGAGGAGCTCATCCCTGCAATCTGCGCTGGGGTTAAGAAAGTATCGTTTCCGATTACCATTCCCGTAGCGCGATTGGGGCCATATTTGAAGACTCCGTGCCCAGCGAGATGTATGATTTTATGATTTCTGGAAAAAAGCTTGAGAATAATATCGGACGCAGTGCTGCTGATTAAGCGCTGAATCTGATAGTTGTTTTTCTTAAGAATATCAACGACGGCCTCAGCTTCCCGTTTGGCACCTGGAAGCTGGGGAAAAAACTTATCAAGAATAGGATCTCCAACCACTAAGGCTGATTTTTCCGTTACTCTCGCAATTTTTTTACGGGATTGCATAGTGGTCAACTGACGGATCATGCCTGTATGCACACAAAGCGGAACTGCATCCAAATCTTCCTGAATCATTTCCCAAGGATATTCTGCTGATGCCAGATCTAATATCCAAGACACATTATTCAGTCGCTTCACTTCCTCTTTAAACTCATAGGGTATCAATAGCTCAAACATAGTTTTGGCTATCTCAGGAGAATATTGGTTTTCCAATGTCATTCTCTTAAGCAAGAGTGCTAAAGTTTTATCATTTGCCGGCATAAATTCCACCTTCTCACTCGCACCGTTTGAAGCAATAGACATCCGAATTGCTTCCTCCACTTCTTCTATATCTTTGATTTTTAATTCATGGCTTACACTTATTCTGGTCCACCAGTCCTGAGTATTCTCATAAGGGATTCTCCAGCGTCTTCCCAGTTTATAGTTTAGCCCCTTCTCCTTGAAAGCTACATTAAACTCCTTGCTATCATCAACCTCCAATCGCTTGATAGTTTTCAAAATGGATAAGGCTTTATCATTGAATATTTCAATAATCTCTATCTCTTCTATGCCTTTTATCTTTCCTTTATAAGCTGACTGGATATTTTTATTTGCTTTCTGTACGCCAAGAATAATCGCACGAATAGAACTCTCTGTGGAAAGTCCGCCATAAGCATTTGCTATAGCAATCACTGAAATACCTGAAGTTGGAACGCCCGTCCCATCTAGTTGAACCTTTGTATTTCCTTTTTTAATGGTCAAATATCTGGCTACGCCTTTTTCTACGGAATTCATCAGAGCAAATCCTGATAGTTCCCCAGGAACACCCAATCCTATAATCAATCCTCCCTTAAAAGATGATTTTGTGAAATTTTCATTTAAAACAATTTGATTGCTCCCTATAGGACCTGGGTACAAACCTAAGCCGTGTAATCTCGCCAGTTCTCCATCCAGTTGACGGTCAATCGCAAGCTCAGTGGTAAGGATTGCATCAAATTCAAAATGTCCCGCAAGCACAGGATATTTTGCATATTTCAGATCTCCATGGCTTACAGTTACTAAAATAGGTTTCTCTTCGTGCCATTTTTCCTCTTCCTCTTCTATTCCCAAAATTGTATGCAGGACCTTTTCCTCGCTAATATCAAAGATCTCGGTCTCTGATGGAACAAAATCTTTTTCTTCTCCCCGGGTCTTAGGAAGGCTGTTTTGCAGCCTTTTGGTAGTTCCATAGTTCAGCAAATCCTCAATAGCGGCAAATAGTTTTGTGTCTTTAGAAAGTGAACCATGGGTCACATTGGCATAATACACTTGATTTTTGTCATGGATATCCTTTGGAATGCCAGAAACCCAGGTGACACTTTCGTCCCCCGCATTGGTTGCATAAAACACCAATTCTCCATCTTCTATGGCCAGGTTGGAGATGGTAAAGCTTTTCTTTCCACTTTGTCCGGCGATGTAGGTGATATTTGAATAATCGATATTGTCCACAGTGTTGAGCACTTTCTCCTGATGCGCTGCAAATTCATTCAGCACTTCCTGCGAAGGAATTGGCCAGGAAACATCTCCGGCGGCAGCCCGCATTTTCTCCCATAATTTTCTATCGGAGAAATCATGCTTACTGTTGTTGCTCATCGGCAACAGGTTAAGAATTCCAGGAAAATTGCAGAATACTTCCAAAAGCTGCTTGGTAGAATGCCTGATATCTATTTTCCCCAACAACTTGATCAGACTGTCCTTACCAAACAGCACATAGGGAATGCGATAAGAACCTCCTAATGGGGACCCCAAAAACACCGCCCTGAACCCTGCCGAAGTGTTGAGTTTTTGCCAGGTACCTGGGTGATAAACAATAAAATCACGTACCAAAACTCCTCCCATACTGTGGGCCACTATTTTAATAGGCTGGTTGTATCCAAGTAGTTTTTCTACCGTATTCCTAAACTCCTCGGCCGTTTCCTTAAGAGGAATTCTCCAGTCAAACTGAAAAGTAACGATGTCGTAACTCCTGGACAATTGATCTCCCAGCTTTCCATACGAAGTTTTTATCAAAGAATGGGCAGTAAGTGTCCCGGGGGATCCTCCTTGGTAAGCGAGCCCAGTCAACTCCCCTTTCAGGAAACGCCAATAATTAATCCAAAGCAGTTCGTCGTTAGCCCCTGCTTTACCCGGATCACCTATATTAGACCCCATGATTCCCGGAATCAACAGGAGAATCGGGCGACTTTTGCTTATTGTATCACGTTTATAGCAACCAGACTCTATTCCTAGAATTCCCCTTTCCGAATCAACTAATTTCAGATCAAAATTCTCAGGGATCCTCCCTACTTCAGCCGACAGCCCCGCAAGCACTGCTTTCAAGGTATCTGCATTGGAGAAATATTTGAAGTGATTGATTGTACCGCTTTTCTCTATATATACCGCAACGTTACCCGGAGCACGTCTTGCTCCCCATTTCATACTTTCCGTATCCACAACCAGGTCATTTCTCTTCATAAAGAACAGCTTGCCCAATATCACCACGAGCGTCTTGAAACTTAGGCTCAGCTCACTGCTTCCCCCCACCACAAAAAGTGGAAAATTGACTTCAATAGCAGACGCCTGATAATTCATCGCTTTGATGAATGGCGATTTCGGGTTCATCGCTTCCAGGCCGGGCAGGACATCCACATCATCTTTGCAGGCCACCGCTTCCATTATAAATTCCTTGAAGATTACAAAAATAGGATTCCCCACATGACCCACCGCCAGGCCTACCAGATTGAACGTGACATTCAGAAAAATATTCAGGCGATTGGATGCCAGCGTAGTTCCATTGGCCGGGCTGGCTACACGAACCATAGACCTTATTTTGATCTCTTTTGCCTCAAGGGCATCTGCAATCTCTTTGATGGCGTTCAGGTCATCCTCCCTCTCATGCTTCTGCAAGAGTGCCTGCTCCTGCTCATCAAATCCCCTTTTGTCAGTAGAAAATCTAGCCAATAAATCTGCCAACAGTCCACCGCGTGATTGGCTTAGCAGATCCAGTTCTATCCCGGAAGGGAGCGCTTTGATCAAGTGGAGAATATTCCGTAAAGGGCTTGCGGTAAGAGATCTATGTTGATAGGCCAACAAATGCCCCTTCGTATATTTATCCATTAAAACCTTCCACTCGTTGGACTCCTTCAGATCACCAAAGGAGCTTACTGTAGAAGACGCTGTTCCGTGCAATAACAGTAAGTACCGGCTTTTAACGTCCAAATTCGCTTCACCGCTGTTCTCCTTAAAACTCAGGGTACTGAGTTCTATATCAGGGGAACAAGCTGCCAATACCCCAAACTCAACCGCTTTGAAATCTTCTCCGGTGAAAGCCAGTTGTTTGTCCTCTAGTTTTCTGGCCATTTCCCTCATCTTGGGCTTAATGATTTTCTTTTTCACGAAGATTTTAACCAGCTTGATCCCTATCTTCTTGAATATTCCTCTATCCCGTTCATCAGATTCCAGCTCATCTGGCAGGTAGAGCTCATCACCATCCGCAGAGCGTTTGGTTTCCTTCGGAAAAAGTGCGGTGACTGTCTCACTATCTCCCAGCCATACTGTGTTGTCTTCAAATTGAAACTCAATGATTTTGTCATCATCAAGTTCAAGCGTTTGCTCCGGAACATCTCCCCTGGTAGGGCTTTCCACCGTGTAGGCCTGATCCAGTTGATAGAGTTCAAATCCCGAGTCATCCCCGATGTGAAATGAAGAATGATCCTGTCCTTTAAGCTTGATTTTCAAAATAGCCATAGCTAAAAATTATTAGGTTAATAGTAAAATATCCTTTCAATACTAGGAGGCAATACGTGTGAGGTATTTAGCCCAATCGGTAAGCTAGAGATGAGAAAAAATCATCTTTGGTTTTCAAAAACTGATTGAACTACCTGACTAAAAATAAAGTCATTTCAATCTGAAAACTTTATACAATGTAAAATTTATTGGCTAAAAAATAAATCATAAACACCAAATAATCCGATGCTTACTACAAAAAACACGGAACAATAATTAGTTGATGAAACATCATGACCAACTGATTTCCTGCTTTAGTATAACCACCGCTCCCTACTAAGTGACCATCAAAAAAGCTCCCTTTGGCATATGAATTCCAAAGGGAGCTTAGTTTAGTTTGTTGCAGTATTTACCAGTTAGAAAAAGGAGGTCTATCTAACGATCATCCTTCTTTAGTTCCTTTTCTCGTATGCCGGTCTTTCCGGTACTTTAAAGCGATCAGTGCTATTCAATAAACGCAGTACTTCTTTGATCGCTGCTTCAAGTTGGGCATCTGTGCCTTTTGCCAGACTTTCAAAGTCTTCCACCACTTCGATATCCGGGTCTACTCCATGCCCTTCTTTAAACCAAGTCCCATCAGGATCATACATTCTGAAGGTCGGGACAGTCACAGAACCTCCGTCTATCAACCCGGGCGCACCTGAAATACCTATCAGACCGCCCCAGGTGCGTGTGCCGATTAAAGGGCCAATCTCGCGCTTTCGGAAGTAATCAGGAAAGGCATCACCCCCTGAACCTGAAAAACCATTAATCAGCATCACTTTTGGACCGAAATTTCCGGATGGAGGCCAAGCCCAGTCTTGTCCGTCACGCACTGCCCAAAAAGCCAGAGGCTTTCGGTCCAGCAGTTCAACGAACCGGTCCGGAATCTGGCCACCGTTGTTAAAGCGCTCATCGATGATCAGCCCTTCTTTTTCTATCTGCCCATAGAATTGGCGAAAAAGCTCATTCTGGCCGTCTACTCCTGTACTGGGCACAAATATATATCCTATTTTTCCATCGGTAGCTTCTTCTACCCGAGTGCGGAAATCGTTGATCCAAGCAAGGTTCCGTAGTCTTGCTTCGGAGCCAAGAGGTTCTACTAATACTGTTTTCGCGCCTGTCATTGAGGCCGAGCTGTTCACAGTAAGCTGTACCGTCTTGCCTGCAAGTCCCTGCAATGCAGCGAAGATAGATTTACCCGTGTCAATAGGCTGACCATTGATTGCAAGAATATAATCTCCCTCTTTCACGTCCACGCCAGGTTTGAGAAGAGGAGAGCGAACCTCTACATCCCAGGGAGCGCCCTGAATTATCTTTTCAATTTTATAAGCACCGTTCTCTAATTTGAAGTTGGCACCCAGATACCCGACGGACATAGTTGGTCCGGAGTCCAGATCTCCTCCACCATTGTACGTATGGGAAGCGTTCAGCTCAGCGATCAGATCTCCCAAAATGATATTCACGTCTCTCCTTGAACCTGCCTGGGCAACTAAAGCGCCATAACGCCTTCGCATCTCCTCCCAGTCCACCCCATGCATAGTGGGGTCATAGAAATAATCACGCTCAAATCTCCATACATCATTGAAAATCTGCTTCCACTCTTCAGCAGGAATTACTGTCATCTGCATATCCCCCAGCGGGACAGTCTCCTCGATCTTCTGATCTGGAGAAGGGTCAATTACGGCTAGTTTTCCATTGGAGTATACCATCACTTTCTTGCGGTCCGCAGAAAGCGAAAAACCACCTACTCCTTCAATCACTGTCTTGGATTCTTTCTCCTCCAGATCAAACAATTCCAGACTACTCTTCGAATCTTCACCCGAACCGGTATTTGGATGGCGAACATAAAGAAGTTTGCCTTCCAGGGAAGCCAGTCCACCTATGTTTCCATTGGATATCTCCAGCATTTCAATTCTGTTTTCGAAGGAAGAAGTTTCAAAGGCCACTTCCTTTGGTTCCTCTTTATCCTCATTCTTATCAGCCTTCTTATCAGCCTTCTTCTCCTCATCTTCTTCCTCCTTAGATTTCTCTTCTACTTTGATCTCATCGTTTTTCAGTGAAATCAGTGAAGGGACCGACGGATTCAAAGTACCTACAGCTACCCCGGTGGTATTGGCGTAGATGAATGTATTGTCGATATCAGAATATTGAGGATCAAAATTCCGGTTGGTCGTGAAGAAAAGATACTTTCCATCTTCGCTGAACGTAGGAGTTTGGTCAGCATAGAATCCAGAGGTGAGCTGAGAAACCTTGTTCGATTGGGTGTCAAAAATATAAAGCGCTGAAGTAGCACGGTTGCTTTTCGAAAGACTATAAGAAATGTATCTACTATCCGGTGACCAACTCACTGCAAACCCCTGTAGGTTGCCTTCAAACATAAATTTTCCATTATCTATGATTTTTACCTCACCCGAGCCCGCATCTATAAGCATTATTTCCATAGCCTGATTGACACTCACAATCTTTTTGCTATCCGGAGACCAATGGATATTATATCCATAACCGTTTTTGAATTTGGTGAGTGTTCTTGGTTGGGCCCCTTCCTCCAGGCTTTTACTGGTGAGTTGGTATTCCCCCGTGGCATCTGACCAATAAGCTATCTTTTTCCCATCTGGGGCTATTTCCGGATAGCGCTCCGCTACCCCTGAGGTGTTGGTGAGGTTGGTCACGAATCCGTTTTTCGCCGGTAAATTGAAAATCTCACCCCGGGCATTGGCAATGACGCGATTTCCGTCAGGAGAAATACTTGCCGACATCAGGTCAGACTCAACGCTGACAATCTTAGGGATCATAGCCTTCTGGTCGGAAATAATCTCTATTTCCACGCGTTTGGACTCTAAAGAAACAATATCATACAGATAGAGGCTTCCTCCTGCTTCAAAGACTATTTCTTTGTCACTATTGGAGGGAAAAGTGATATCAAAATCCTTGAATTCAGTTAACTGGATGTTCTGCTTAGTTTTTAGATCATATTTCCAAAGATTATTGCGCTTCTCTGGTCCATTGTCCGACATATAAAAAACCGCATCTCCTATCCACATTGGAAGTTCATCATTTGCAGTATTGTTGGTGATATTTTCCGTTTTATATCCTGTTAGGTCAAAAAGCAGGATATCAGGCGCTGTCCCCCCTCTATAGCGCTTCCAATTTCGATTTACCCGGCTACGGTCAGTATAAGCAAATCTCTTCCCGTCTGGAGAATAAGAGGCGAATTCCCCATAGGGTACCGGTAATTTAGCAGGAAGTCCTCCACTTACTGAAATTGTATAAAACTGCGAAAATCTTTCTTTCCCACTTTCTCGGCCAGAAGTAAAAAGCACCGATTTACCATCTGGGGTCCAGCCTTGCACATAATCAGGCATTCCATGATAAGTCAGGCGGGTGGGAACACCTCCCGCAGTAGGCATTACATAGACATCGTAATTCCCATTGTAGTTGGCCGAAAAAGCAATCTGCTTACCATCTGGAGAAAATCTCGGATACATCTCTGCCCCGGCAGGCGAAGTAAGCCGCTGGGCCACTCCGCCCTGCTTTGGAACTACCCAGATATCATCTCCATACGTAAAAGTAATCTGTGTCTCCGACACATCCGGTAATTGCATCAGCCGGGCATCAGTCTGCGCCTGGCTCAATAAAGGGGCTGTCAAAATCGACAAACCTAAGATGAATTTTCTCATAGTAAATTAATAATTGGATTCAATACGGTTAAGTTAGAAACTAAGAATAAAACTGTTGAAATCCCAGATCAAAGACCTAAAGACATAAGTTCAATAGTGAATAGACAAGTCATGTGGGCTGGTAAATTTCTTTTACCCTGAAAAAATAGTACCATCACACGCGGATCCAATTTAAGTGATTGATTCTAAGTATGCTAAAAATTCATCTTCAAATCCAACTGTAATGAAACCGTACAATTTCCGTTCGGTTTCACTAAAATCAAATTCAAGGTCATAAAATATTTTGGACGGTTTTTCGTCATTTGAACATAGCAATTTCAACCTAAAATAAAGCTATCAGCAAATTGACTTTACGAATCCTCCCTGTTCTCCTGTTTTTATTCCCCAATACGTTGTTTGGGCAGACATGGATCATCTCAGATTACCAGCGATTTACTCCTCAGGAGTTCTTCCAATTAGCCGCAGTCAACCAAACGATCAATTACAAAAAAATGGACCGGGGGCTGCTGCAGGCTGCAATGTTCTTTGTAACCAATGAAGAGCGTATCAAACATGGGCTCCCTCCTTTCGAGCATTCTGGCCTGATCGAAAAAATTGCCTCCGAGCATGCCCAGGACATGGTCGATTATCATTTTTATTCGCATGTAAGCAGAGTGAAAAGCAAACAGACCATTGGAGATCGCTTTGCCAAAGAAGGACTTAACCTGATGTCAATCGGAGAAAACATCAGTTCAAGTATCGGTCTGCAATATCAAGAAGGCAGGCAGATCAACATTCCCAGAACTGGCGGCATGTACACCTATGCCAGCTCCAGTCGGGAAGTAATCTTACCGCATACCTATCTCAGCTATGCACAGGAGGTGGTGAAATTGTGGATGAACTCACCTTCCCATCGCAAGAGTATTCTGAATCCCCATTTTGTAAAGTTGGGATGTGGAGCAAGTGTCTTCGGCAACAGAGAATTTCATAATATACCTTACCTCATAGGTGTGCAGAATTTCGGCGGAAAAGATGCCTTGCAGCATCAGTAAATCCGTACTGTCTGTTCCAAAAATAGAAATTCATTGAATGCGAATAGTTTCTTTTGGCTTACCTAAGCTATTTTTTGCAAATCCAATCCCTATAAATGTCTCTACGTAATCCTTCCACCTGAATTAGGTCTCTCGTTTCACTTATTACGTTTTTTATGATTATCAGCCCCCAGGCCAAAACCATAAAAAAGTAAGAGGCATAGATCAGCCACATATACAGGTTTGGAATATACAAGGAGAGTTCCGGAGCCAGCTTCCAAAAAAACACACTTTAAACAGCAAGGGAGGAATAAACAAGCCTCCCCTTTACTATTCATCTTGTTTTGGCTCCTCCTAGGAAAGTAGACCGGGAGCCCGAGTCATTTGTCCTAGCCCGTAGCAAATAACCTCACTTTACTCAGGAGAAAAAACACTTTAAAAGGAGCGCAATGTTACTTTATACTTAATGAAAACTAGTTAAGTTCAAAACTCACGCCTCCCTGGGTATCATATTCCTGTTCCTTTCCGATAGAAAGCATCCAGCGGTCATAAGTGGCCTTAGATAGCCACTGAACCTGAAAATCATCAGTCAATCCAGGATCAGACGCAGCTGCTTGAGCCAATGTGTGTGCTTTTCTGTAAAGTGAACTATCCTTTTTTGGATTGTGATGTAAAACAAAAGCTGCATAAAACTTATCTCTGCTTTTTTCTATTTGACCCGATTTGCTATAACCCAATACCTGGTTCAGCCGAATACTGTCCCGCTCCCTCATTTGGGTGTGGAAAGCACCAATAAAAAACTTCAGGTTCATGCGGTCTGCTTGGTCCATCCTATGGGCATACTCCAAATCCTGTGAAACATTCCCGGTGGTTATTCGCGGTTCTTCCAAAGGAGCTAAAAGTCCGGTCACCAGTCCAATCAGGATTACTCAGTAAAGCGAAAGGAATATGAAACCATTTCCCTTGAATGCTATTTCTAATCCACCTGATTATTCCCGCAATAAACAGGTAGCATAAAATCAATCCCAACATTGCCAACAACACAAATGAGAAGAGCGGATACTGATATGAAAGATATCCTACGACGAGTATTCCGGTCAAATAAGCTACAATTTTTACCATAGGTCTATTCTTGTTTAAATTCTGGATGTTTGGGGGTCTTCATGGTTTTTCAATTAAATCCCCCTCTCTTCAATAATGTACGTTCCCGTACGGCAGGTGAACATTTCTGTACAGGTTTTCGGCCCTTGTAATTACCCATCATAACTTGAATTCATCTCCCTAGGCTGCATTGCACGGCAAATTGAAGCGATTCACTTCTATGCCATCCCTACTCCTGGTAATAGCTAAAGTAAACTGGCCAAGAACAGTACCACTTGTAGGATTGGACTATCACTGCAGTATATATCATGATTCTTCCTGATTAATCAATTACTAAAAGCTATTCATATGAAAACTTCTAATCCCAAGGTCCCACTACTTATGATCTTTTACCCATTCCTGCATTTGGGTATGTCCAAAAATCAGCGTGCAGCATAAATGCAAGGGTTCAATCGATCGGAGCTGAGATAAATCAAGCTTATTTTTCTGGTAAGCTTGGTGCCAGTGATTGGAAAAGTTTCCAATCGAGCAAAGGAAAAATAGATTGGTACAAACCAATAGCACCAAGCGGCCAAATTATCAATAGAAATAATAGAATGTAGCTATTAGCTTCGTTGCTGATGACAAGATTTTCTTTTTATGATTATTTCAAAATATCGTTGGAATCTCATTCCAATTTGAGGAAATTGAATCAACCAAATTTTTGAAATCATGTTAGATCAATTATTAAAGCTAGCGGAAGGACCGCTTCAAGAAATGCTCGAAGGAATGAATCAGGATAAATCTGGGGCTCTGGCAATTAAGGATTCTCTGGAGACAAGTTTACAAAAACGTGTTGCTGCCGGAGATACCTCTGCCCTACAGGAAATGTTTTCCGGAAAAGAAACCTCCCCAGGCGCTCCGGAGATCAACAGCCTTCAGGGTGATGTATCCGATAATCTGATGGACAAACTGGGGATCAGCAAGGAGCAAGCTATGGGGATAGCAGCAGCTGCGCTTCCCATGATTATGAATTTCTTCAACAAGCGGGTAAATGACGCTCCCCAGGATAACAATGATATCATGTCCTCCATTGTTTCTTCACTTCAGGGTGGTCAGGGAAAAGTGGGTACCGCAGACCTACTCGGCTCACTCATGGGTAATGGCGGAGGAAATGGAGGAATGGATTTAGGCGGTCTGATGAACATGGGCAAAGGATTATTCAAATGATCCAGGGAAAATCCCATGCATAACACAAAATTGATTGACTATACCTACTAATTCTTCCATTATGAACAAATTGAAATTTATTCTGGGCTTCGCCCTGTTGTTTGCCCTGGCATCCGCTGCCGATGCCCAGGTAGTCAAGCCCAACAAAATGAATATTCCTGAAATGGATCTTTCTACCCAGTTATCAGGAATCCTTAATAATACGGATGGACTTGATTTAACTGCTGATCAAAAAGATAAGTTGATGATGAACAACTCCAGCTTCGTAGATCAGCTAATGGACATCAGCAAAAGTGATAAATCCGATGATGATAAAAAAACCGCTTTTTTAGGATTGAAAAATAACAGAACACAGTTTCTGACCTCTTTATTGGGTAATGAGCTATTTAAAAAGTATTCAGGTAAAATTTTGAAATCCATTAAGCCACTCAAAAGTAAGCTAGGGCTCGCGGCTTTGGCATTCTAAACGAAAAAGGAGCAACCCAATTAAAAAAGCCGCAGAGATTAAGATTTCTGCGGCTTTGATATTTTATTGAAAGATTGGCTATCTATTCCTTATAAAAAGCCAGTGCCTCAGGCATAAGTTTATTCAATTTGTCGATTCTGGTCTGGGAGGCAGGGTGAGTAGAAAGAAACTCCGGTGGTGCTGCCCCATTTTCTTTCTCCAGCATCCGTTGCCAAAAGATCGGTGCTTCCCGAGGGTCATATCCTGCGATAGCCATGAAAGTCAACCCCATTTCATCTGCTTCCAGTTCATGCTTTCTTGAAAAACTAAGCATTCCCAATTCGCTTCCTATACCTACAGACTGTAAAAAAAGGTTTTGAGTCAACGTTGGGTTTTGGCCTATTGCAGCAGAGAGCGCGCTTACCCCCATATTTGCAGCCATACCATTTGACATCCGCTCAGCAGAATGCGATGCCACTGCATGTGCAATCTCATGCCCCATTACCACGGCTATACCAGTTTCTGTCTGTGTCAACGGCATGATACCTGTATAAAACGCAACTTTACCGCCCGGCATACACCAAGCGTTTACCTGATCACTTTGCAGCAAGTTAAACTCCCATGCAAATGAATCCGCCAGTTCCTTATACCCTTTAGAAATCAAATAATTTTCAACTGCCTCAGCCATACGTTTCCCCACTTTGAGGACTTTTTGCCCATCTGCAGTATTTGTTACTACCTTATCTTCTTTAAGGACTTCAGCATACTGTTCATTTACCAAAGGTTGTATTTCATCATTGGATACCAATGCAAGCTGGCTTCTCCCGGTCAACGGAACTTTGGCACAGGAATAAACTATGAGCCCTGCACAAAACAATAGTACTATCTTTTTCATATGATTTTTATTTAATTTTCTAAGGCCATATGGAATCTCGTATGCATTATAATCTTTCCGGTGTGTGAGACTTGAGTCATACTCGATTTCAAGTTGGCTGTTTTTTGTTCTTTCTCCCAAATTAAATACCAGAAAGCAAATTTTACTACTTTAAGCTTTCAATCAGTCGAACTATGGCTCCCAAAGAAACTCAAATCCCCTTAAAATCAGCAGCTTTAGCTTATCAAAAAAAGATGTGCAATCCGTTTTATTTTTGGTTAGCCATGTTACTTAAACTCCCTTCGGCTGTTTTTTGGAGCTTTAAACTCAAAACTCTGGACACAGAAAAATGTGTGGTAACCATTCCCTATTCCTGGAGAACCCAGAATCCATTTAAGTCAATCTATTTCGCCGCATTGGCTGGGGCGGCCGAACTAAGCACCGGAGCCTTATGTCAGCTGGTAATTAGCGGCCTGGGAAAATTTTCCATGTTGGTAGTTGACTTTAGGGCTGAGTATTTCAAAAAAGCAAACCAGACGATAACATTCACCTGTGGACAGGGACTGGAATTAGCTGGGATGCTTGAATCATTAAACCCCGAGGGCACTGGCAAGCTGACCATGGTTTCCAGCGGAAAAAACCCGCAGGGTGAAGAAGTAGCACGGTTCTATGTGACTTGGTCTTTCAAGAGAAAAGCCTAATTGGACCAACGGCTTTCTCTATCAATAAACTCATTCAGGGTAGCAAAAACCCGATCCTGACTCCAATCCAAGAATTCATGATAAGCATTTCCTTCATTGAAGCGAATGATCATTCTATCCCAATCTGAGCGATCCAGTTGATATTTTACCATCAGGTTCTGACGGACAGAATCTGATTCAATCACAGCATAATACCCTTCTCTCCTTCGCATCCATTCTTGCTTTTTCTGGTATTCCCGTTCTTGTCTGGCTCTTTTAGTCAGAGAAGACAATACGCCGGCAATAGCCACTCCTCCATTTGGAGAATCAAGGTATCCGGCGCTGATCCCGCCCTTTTTGGAAGGTAATTTCTCTTCATCAGGGTCTATCAAGACCAGCTTACCATCTTTGAAGCGAAACGCATACGGCTCAGACTTCACCTCAAAGGTGGGCAATAGCCTAGCCCTATCCTGAACCTGGACCATGAGAAAAGTCTCCTCTCCGAGTGGGATTCTTTGCTCGATAAATCCCGGAAAAGAAACCTGCAGGGTATCGCCAATTTTTCCCTTGACAGAAAAGTACCCACGGATATTGGTGATGTCTGAGCTTTCAGAGCCAACAACTTTTACATTAACGCCCTCCAAATAGGTTTTATCCGTGGCATCAAGCACATTGCCAGAATAGGATACCTGAGCCAAAAGCGCTGGTAGAAACGTAAAATATACAAAGGCTAGTATCCTCAATTTCATAAAGTCCAAAAATAGGAAGGCTTTCCACAGCTATTAATACTCAATAAGTTAAAGAAGCTTAATTAGGAACAGTACTGATTTATATACCCGGAGGTAATTTCCAATAGCCCCAGATCACACGAAACCGTTTATTTTTGCACAATGGATTTCAAGCTTACACGATTTGCCCCCACCCCCAGTGGATTTTTGCATCTGGGAAATCTTTACTCTTTTTTGGTTACGAAAATCCTTGCCGAAAAGACCGGAGCAAAAATTCTATTAAGGATAGACGACTTAGATCGCGATCGGTACAGAACAGCGTATGTGCAGGATATTTTCGATACGCTGGACTTCATGGAAATCGGGTATGATCTTGGGCCAAAAAACGTTCAGGAATTCGAACAAGAATGGTCTCAGATCCATAGAATGGATGCTTACCTGGAAGCATTAGAGCAAATCAGAGAAAGGAGATTGGTCTTTGCCTGTGATTGCAGCCGTAAGAAAATCCAGCAGATGGATTCTTCCGGCTATTATCTGGGGCATTGTCAGGTTAGAAATATTCCACTTGAAAGAAGCGAAACCTGCTGGCGCATGGATACATTCGACGCTGATTTTATCAAAGTTAAAACCTATTTAGAAGGAGTGAAATCCTATACACTTCCTGAAGACTCAGCCTTTTTCATAGTCAGAAAAAAAGACAGGCTTCCCGCATATCAGTTAACATCAGTAATAGACGATGTGCATTACGGAGTAGATCTGATAGTGAGGGGAAATGATCTCCTGGGATCAACCTTGGATCAGCAAATAGTAGCCAAGCGACTTGACCTCGCCCAGTTCCAAGAGGCTACATTCTACCATCATACACTTTTGAAAGGCCCACAAAACAAAAAGCTATCAAAATCCGAGGGAGCCACTTCTGTTCAATTTTTAAGAAAAGAAGGGAAAAAACCGTCCGATGTCTATCAGCTCTTGGGTGAGAGGCTGTTTCTAAAGGATCCAATTTCCGATTTCCAATCTTTCAGGGCGCATCTTTCGCTTTAAAACGAAATTGTCCCTGAAGAGCATCCATCATTGGTTCAACCAATAAGGCGGAATTCCAGGCAGACGATACGGGAAGTGTACGTTGGCTTTGCTTTACCCTGATTGGAATCAACTGGAAGTACAAACAGGAGATTGACATCAACCGGGTTTGAGCTCAGGCATAAATCCTTTACAAAAGCGGTTTTGAATACAATATGACTGCTGAGGAGATCACGGAAAACGAACTGGCCAATACGAAATAAGGAAGATGAATTCATGACTCCGTCCGATATCCAGTAGGCCAATCAAATTAGCATTCTCAAATATCTCTCAGCAATTAGCACCCAACCAGCGAAAAATCTCAGAAGCTATTCCATAAACTACACTCCTTTCTGGGAAGAAAAAAACGCCTTCATTCAAAGTAAATCATAGAAGCAATCTTTGGATCGACTTCGGGAACGACGATAC
This sequence comes from Algoriphagus resistens, assembly GCF_001442615.1. GTDB lineage: Bacteria > Bacteroidota > Bacteroidia > Cytophagales > Cyclobacteriaceae > Algoriphagus > Algoriphagus resistens. The sequence goes on from NZ_LMXN01000006.1 coordinate 325,958, forward strand.
ATGTACAGATGAAGAACAGGGTAAAGACCCACGAATCATAAAGGAATTGATGGATCAGGTCTATCAGTTCAGCCGGATGTATCGGAAATATGTAAGGCATAAAAACCTTCCAGTCACAATCAAATATCCGGAAATGGTTACCGAAATGTTCCCTTATTTTGATGGAAATGAAATCCCTGATTTCGGAAAAGACTAACTTTGGTTTTTGTAATCATCTGAACAAATGCTCGTGATCTCACGTTTAGCAGACACGTGAGGAGTGGCAAGTTCTTGTTTCAAATTACTTTTTTGCCTTTCTTAGCAAAAGAATATAAGACAATGGCAATTGCAATTAAAAGTATACCGACTTTAAAGAATGATGCAGCCAAAGCATTTGTTCAAAATGCGGAAGCCGCTGCATCAAAGAGAGCTACTGTAAATTTCAGTAGGCAAGTTGCATCTACCCGCACTATTCTCAAGAAGGCGAAAATGAAGTAACCCTGCTTTTTTTTGGGGGTTTCTTGAAGACAATTGCACATTTGCCGTATTATCAAAAGACTTATTAGAATCATGCAATCCATTTGATTGCGGTCATGGAGATTTAAATGATTTCTTCGCGAATGATTCTCAAAACTATTCATGTTAGCTCTTAGGTAAATCCTATTGTTTCCTATTAGATAAGAATCCTCTTGAAATCGTTTGCTTTCACTGCTAGATGATTATGATCATGAGAACCTGGACAAAAATAGCTTAAGTAAAAGAAAAGCAACCTACCCTGAATTATCAGAATATCAGGAGGTAATAAAATCCATGAGATCAGATTTTGAATCTGGTGTATTTGGAAAAGAAAAAGATAGACGCTTTGAAAGTTCAATAGCACGAATCAGCAAAGGATTCGGTGAATTAGACTTCTATCCTATCCTGGAAGAAAAAGCAACTACCCTATTCTATCTCATTGCCAAAAATCATGGTTTTGTCGATAGCAATAAACGAATTACTGCTGCTTGCTTTCTCCTCTTTTTTAAGTCGAATGATCTATTGAATAGCAGTGAAGGAATTTCGGTCATCAGCAATGATGCATTGGCCAGCTTGACACTATTTATTGCATCTAGCAAGCCAGAAGAAATGGATATGGTAAAGAAATTGGTGATTAGTGGGTTAAATAGAAATCGAATTTGATTGGACTTTTTACATTCCAAAGGTTCTTAAACCCTAGCCGTGATCGTGACATCAATACAGATAAAGTGAATCAATAATTCTCGTGAAGAATCGTATATTAATGGGGAGAACACGGGAGAAATCAGGGAGATTATAAATAATATCAATAGATATTGTCAAGAATTGACATAATAGGCCTTGTGAAATTCTTTTGTGTACAACTTGTGTACAGCCGAAACCTATATAGATATTGAATATCAAATAGTTAACACTTACTGATCGGGTATTATTATCCCGATCAGCGATATGACGAATCTTACAAGGCAACTGCTACCCCTAGCTGCTACTTGCTCGGGGCATCAGTGCGGATAATCGTATCAATTATACTTTGCCGGCATATCAGGGGCGACCATGGAGTTCCTGATAAATTCGCGGATATCCTCATTAGAGGTCTCCAGATCCTCTGCTCTCAGGTACATCATATGACCGCTTCTATAGCCTTTCCAGGAAATCCTATCTGCCATCCTACCTGCAGCATCGATTTGCCAAAGGTTATATTTTGCATTAAAGAAGTCTGTTCCCCCATCGTAATAACCCGACTGGACCATCAGGTGCAAATAAGGATTTTGGCGCATTGCATCACCCAAATCATAACCTGTACGTTCATTGGAACGATCCCAAGGATGTACCGGCCCGAATAAATTATAGGTCAGGTCAGTTTTAAAGTTGAGCTTTTCCCTCACATAAACCTGGAAGGATGGGGCAAATGCATGGTTCCAAGAAGATAAAGCCGGGTCAAAATCGGGACGCGAACCGGTACCTGCATTGTCAAAACCTTTATATCTACTATCCAATCTCCCGATCGTCATCCCTTGGTCTCTAAGCAGTTCCTTCCAAAAGAAATTAGTAGGGACTAATAGATTATGCTCAAGCACCACTTCTTTGCTTAGCCCCGAATACAAGGCATATTTTGTAGCAATGGCATCTCGCTCGGAAGCAGGCAGAATCCCGCCCTTTACTACGGCAGGTATCAATTCATTAATGGTAAAAGCTTCTACTTCGGGCAACAACCCCTCCAGATCCCGGCTTTGCAAAGACGCGTCCAACGCGTTGTGATACCAAGCAGTTGCTGCATAATATGGTAGGTAATTGGAAGTATGTATAGGTGTGCCACGCTCGATTCCCAATTCAGTCGGGGAAACCATGATGACACCGTTAAAATACATCCAATGGGCACTTTGAAGCTGGGCCACCAAGCCTGCAACCCTGGTAGTTCCATAACTTTCTCCGATCAAATACTTGGGTGAGGCCCATCGGTTTTGGCGGGTCACAAACGTATTCACCCAATCCGCCAGATACCTGATGTCGGAGTTTATTCCGAAGAAGGTAGAGCGGTCAACCTCTTCATCTACAATTCTGGAATAGCCCGTGTTCACTGGATCTATGTAAACAATGTCCGCCACATCAAGGATGGAGTGGGGATTTGACTTTACGCCGTAAGGTTGAAGCGGATAGCCTTCTTCGTCTATATTGAGAACAACTGGACCGGTATAAGCGATATGCATCCAGATAGAAGCTGAGCCAGGACCACCATTGAATGAAATAACCAAAGGACGTGTAGTCTTGTCTGAGATGTCAGTCCTCTCATAGTAGGTGTAAAACAAGGAAGCTATAGGCTTTCCCTTTTCATTCCACACCGGCTGGGTGCCGGCAGTTGCTTTGTAGGGCACTTTCTTGCCTTTTATCGTAGATTCATGTGTAGTTACTACAGCAGATTCTACTTCGATTTGTCTTTCTGTGCCTGGCTTTTCTGTCTGGGCGGCAAGTGAACCTATGGTTAAGAACAGTAATAAAGTAAAAGTTAACTTTCTCATAAAGTATAGGGATATAATTAAACGGTTATGGAAACTACTAATAGTAACTAGAAACCTAAAAAAAATTACACCGGTGGGGACAAATCCCTTAGACTTTGCTTGCTGAAACAAGCCTGGCGATCACGACTGCAGGATAAAGAATTCCTATCGTGGAAAGAAAAACAGACAGCATCTTAGCCATGACCTGAATGGGATACAGATCCCCAAAGCCAACCGTAGTAAGCGATACTAAACTAAAATAGATATACAGGGCAAAATCCTTATCGATTCCTTCCAATACCACCTCTCCCCCTATTCCTGACCCTGTGGTCAAATAGATGATTTCAAAGAGAAAGGCACCTAGAATCGCTACAAGCAGGTAAACATTAATTGCTCCGATCACCCGATAAATGTTCACTTCGTGATCCCTAAACAACAACCTGATATTCAGAAATATAAACACCAGCATATTAAAAACACCTACAATACGCTCTGCCAGATAAAACTCAAAATCGTAGGAAGAAAAACGTAGAAATCTTAGCCCCAACTGGGTCATAAAAAGCACCGTGGTCAGCACTACCAAAACTTTAAATCTCGAAGACCAAATTCCGGTAAAGAATAAAAATAAGAAGACAGTATTAACAAAAACTGCATGTACATGGCCATATTCAATCAAAATTGGCAGTACAAATACCGTAAACAGTAAGATCAGTAGTAGCACCCCAAAACTTGCATCAGTCAACCAATAGGCTGTAAAGGAATTGAATGCGTGTTTTACCTGTCTCCCCTTTTTATCTACAAATTGATTCATCAAAATTCAATTTCACCGACCAACACGTTGACAGCTTTCCCCCTGATTATTACACGGTCTTCTCTTTTCTCTAAGTGCAGTTCTCCTCCCCGTTTACTTGCCTGAAAAGCTTTGAGCTTCTCCTTTCCGGATCGCTGAAACCAGTAATCCATCAAAGCACAATGTGCGAACCCAGTAACAGGATCCTCATCTATTCCTGTATTCGGCCCAAAGAAACGACTATAAATATCGAATGAAGCCTTTCCTTCGGCAGTAATAATAATTCCTACTTCGCTATACTTTTTAACAACAGAAAAGTCCGGTTCACATGATTCAATCGCATGCGCATCCTGCAACTCAAAAATCCAATTCCCTTTTAACCTGGCTGAATGATGAATTTTCGCACCAAAGAATTCGTCTTTGAAAAATGGATGTCTCCCGGAAACAGTAGGAATCAACGGAAAATCCATTTCAATCCAATCCGCATCACTTTTCACCAGAAGTTCACCGCTTCTTGTTTGAAATCGGATGATATCTCCTGGTTTTACCCAGGCCGACTTTACCATCCAAAAGGCTGAAGCCAGTGTGGCATGTCCGCAAAGATCAATTTCAACAGTTGGCGTAAACCAGCGCAAGCTATATGATCCGGGTTCAGAAGTTTTCTTCACAAAAGCGGTTTCGCTAAGATTCATTTCCATCGCTATGGTTTGCATCTGGAAATCTGACAGCTCCTGATCCAATAAGCAAACAGCTGCAGGGTTTCCTGAAAATGCCTTACTGGTAAATGCATCTATGGTTGCTATAGCTAGTTTCATGGTCAATAGCGTTCTTTAAGTATATTCATGTGATGGGTGAAATGCCCCGGAATAATCCAGAATAAGGCTCTAGGAGTGATCGGATTTCCATTTGCGTGGCCTACAAAATCCATTGACTCTTCAGGCATGATTCGCATCATTGTGAGCAAAGCTTTACGTTGAGCCTGAAAATCTTCCAGCAGGCGTTCTATCGGCACATTGCCAAATCTCGCATTGAGCACATAAGGATCCTGATCAAAGCCCGGCAGGGTAGCCTGTTCTCCGCGGGCAAAACATAGCGCTCTGAATGTCATGATTCTTTCAGTATCTGTTACATGCCCAAGTACTTCCTTTGGGGTCCACTTTCCTTTGGCATAGGGTCTTTCTGCCCATTCAGCATCTTTTTGCTGAAATAGATTCACTAAAGATTCCACTTGATTTTGAATCTGCTCTTCATAGTTATTTCCTGAAACAAGCGTAAGGTAGGTAGAGAAAAAGGCCGAATAATCACCTTCTCTGGGTTGGTCAAGGGTTTTCATGTAAAATTACTTTGGTTAAAGTATTAATGGAATAAATTTAAGTCATAAGAACAAACCACCTCAACATCATGAATAAAAATTTACTCTTTCTCTTTCTAGCGCTATGCAGTCACCTTGCCGCTTCGCAAACAACAGTTATCAGAGACCCGGAAATTGCCGGGATGATAGCTGAAATATCGTCTGATTCGCTCGAACATCATGTAAGAACATTGGCCTCCTTCAATTCCAGACATACGCTTAATACAAATGAAGAAAATGGAATGCCTGCTGCGCAGCGCTACGTGCTCTCCAAGTTCAACCATTTTGCCAAGCAAGCTGGGGGAAGAATGACTGCTGAAATAGATAAGTTCACTATTCCCGCTGATAATAGAAGGATAACAGCAGACTCACCGGGAGCAAATGTGATGGCCACGCTCAAAGGTACTGATCCCGCTGACGACCGGATTTTTATCATTTCGGCCCATATGGATTCCCGCAATAAGGATGTAATGGATGCGGAAGGAAGCGCACCAGGCGCCAACGACGACGGGAGCGGAACAGCCGCAGTCATCGAATTAGCCCGCATCATGGCCTCTCATGAGTTTTCGGCGACTATTCTGTTTGTAGCCTTTACCGGTGAAGAGCAAGGGCTGAAAGGTGCTACCTATTTGGCTGATAAAGCAAAAACAGAAGGCTGGAATATTGCAGCGGTTTTGAACAACGATATTGTGGGAAACAGCAGCTCTTCAGAAACCCTGATCAAAGATAATCTTAAGATGCGTGTCTTTTCTGAGACAATCCCAGCTGTTGAGACGGAGCAAGAAGCCAATATCCGTCGCTACACCAATGCTGACAATGACAGTAAATCCAGGCAATTGGCCCGATATATAAAGGAACTCGGCGAGCGATATGTGGATCAGTTTGAAGTGAAATTGATTTATCGCTCAGATAGATTTCTGAGGGGCGGAGATCAGACTCCTTTTGCAAGAAACGGTATGAGGGCGGTCAGAATCTCTGAAATGAATGAAAACTTTATCCATCAGCACGAAAATGTACGGGTGGAAGACGGTATTCAATATGGTGATCTTCCCGAGTTCATGGACTTTGAATACCTGAGAAAGGTTTCCGCTGTGAATCTGGCTTCGCTTGCCTCTCTGGCCAATTCTGCAGATCAACCCCAGGAGGTCAGAATAGATGTACGTGGCTTAAGCAATAAATCCATTTTACTATGGAGCGCTCCGAAGACGGGAAAAGTAAAAGGCTATTATGTCTTAATGAGAGAAACTTCCTCAGCAATGTGGGAACGTAAGTTTTGGACTACCGAAACCACACTTACGTTGCCTTATTCCAAAGACAATTACTTCTTTGCCGTCCAATCTGTCTCTGAATCAGGGGCTGAAAGCCTTCCTGTCTTCCCTGCCCCACTTTCCAGATAGCCACAGTTCTTAATTAAATCAATTCCAAATTCTCCGAAAAGCAGTGCGTGTTGGAACTCCAATGATTATATTTAGTTACTTATTTCAAATACTATACTTATGAAAGCTAAAGAAATCGTAACGCTACAGCGTTCTTTACTTATCGATACAGAGAAGCTGCTCAACAAACAGGTAGAGATGGAAGGTACATCTTCCGCTTATTATCTGTCCATGGCTTCCTGGTGTCATATGATGGGCTATGAGAATTCTGCCAAATACCTTTATACCCATGCAGACGAAGAGCGTATGCATATGATGAAGATATTCCAGTATATCAATGAGGCAGGCGGGCATGCCATTCAGCCAGAAATCACCGGTATCAGACACAATTTCAATTCTTTAAGAGAGATTTTTGAATTGATACTTGAGCATGAAATCAATGTTACCAGATCCATTAATAACATTGTGGATCATGCCTTTTCCAAAAAAGACTTTGCGACGTTCAGCTTTATGCAATGGTATGTTACCGAGCAAAGAGAAGAGGAAACTATGTCCAGAAGAGCGCTCGAACTTTTCGATATTATCGGCGAAGAAGGGGTTGGCCTTTGGACAATCGATCAGGAACTTGGCAAGCTGCACGCCGCAGCCCATCCGACAGCTTAATGCTAAAGCGGCCTTCGGGCCGCTTTTTTTATGTCAAAGTCCATTTTTGACCACAAGGGTAGGGATACAAAGGGTACAGTTTACTAGCCTATTCCTTCACCAGATTTCTCCGCAGCATTAGAATCCGGAGTGCATTTTTCCTTTCACCTCAATTTGTGAAATTCTAATTCGTGAAGATTTTTCCTGAATCACTGAATTTTCTAAAAATCACCTTCAGTTAAAAATATAGGTGTTTTTTATACCCTTGAACAGCAATTTTTATTAAGTGATTGGTTTTTTCTTACTCATCTTTAGTATATATTAATGTAGATTTATTTCCCCACTCCCTTAATCATCTTTATTGCCATGAGTTTCAATAAGAGCCAAGCGGCATTTTTCCAGACGCTCAAATTATCATTGCCCAGCTATACTTCATTGGTTGATGAGATCGCTGAAATTTTAGAAATAAGTATTGATAGTGCCTATAGAAGAATTCGTGGAGAAAAACTACTGGATTTCGGTGAATTAGAAATTCTTTGCAATCGGTTCAATACCTCAGTAGACACTTTCTTTAATCTAAGTTCAAACAGGGTCTTCTTTCAGGGAAATCAAAATAACTACCAAGAAAATGGTTTCATGAAATGGATGGAAGATGTATACGCACAACTAAATCTAGTCAATAGCTTTTCTAAAAAACATATCTATTGGCTGGTGAAGGATATGCCTCCATTCCATCATTATTATCATAAGGAATTGGCTGCCTTTAAGTTCTTTTTCTGGAGAAAATCCATCTTGTTTAACGAAAGTCTGAAAGACACCAAATATTCCATCAAGGACAACTCCTACGATCAATTTGCTGAAATAACCGAGAAAATCCTCAAGGCTTACCATAAGATTCCAACTACAGAAATATGGAATATTGAAGGCATCAACATTACCTTACGGCAGATTGAGCTGTATCATGAAATGGGTATTATGACTTCGACAGAAGACACCATTTTTCTATATAACTGTATGCTGGAAGTGATAGATAATCTGGAAAAAATGGCGGAAAAAGGCAAAAAAATCCTGCCCTCGCATCCAGAAATTGAAGGAGCGGAATATACCTTTTTTGTAAATGAGTTTATCATCGGGGATAATACGTTTTTTGCCACAATGGATGAACGAAAAGTCACCTACCTCAACCACAGCGTTATTTATTTCCATGGCACTTCTGACCCCTCCTTCAATGAGGCCATGTTTAGAAACTTAGAAAACCTGATAAAGAAATCTACTCAAATCAGCCTCGTGGGTGAAAAAGAGCGTAAGCAATTCTTTAATAAATTGCGTAAAAAAGTAGTGGAACGACTAACTGCAACCGCAGAAAAAGAAGAGTAGGTAGATCATTTCAGTAGTTTCCCTTCACAAAAAGGAAAGAATCCACTACTTTGAATGCTCAAGTATGACAATTATGAACATTAAAATTCAATATAGCATAGCTACCGCAGTCTTGGTCGGATTTTCATTGTTCTCCTGTCAGGAGAAAGCTTCCGACAAGATGATCGACGAGGATAAAATGGTTATAGCCAATATGCCTGAGCCTGCCAAAAAAGTAGAAGGAATGGTCTGGATTCCAGGAGGGGAATTTGTCATGGGAACCAATGAAGTAGAAGCCTATTCTGCCGAAAAACCAGCTGTAAATCTTGCAGTAAAAGGTTTTTGGATGGACACTCATGAAGTCACCAATGCAGAGTACCAGAAATTTGTAGAGGAAACAGGCTATGTAACTTTGGCAGAGAAAAAACCTGAATGGGAGGACCTTAAGAAACAACTTCCTCCCGATACACCAAAGCCAGATGAGGCACTTTTAGTTGCAGGATCAATGGTTTTCAGCCCTCCTCCCTATCCTGTTCCCACCCAGGATATATCACTCTGGTGGGTTTGGGTAGAAGGCGCAAACTGGAAAAACCCAGAAGGACCAGATTCAGATTTGAAAGGAAAGGAAAACCATCCGGTGGTCCATATCGCGTATGAAGATGCTAAGGCCTACGCGGATTGGGCCGGAAAACGTCTACCAACCGAAAACGAGTGGGAGTTTGCTGCTCGCGGAGGGGCTCAGGGCAAGCGCTTTGCATGGGGAGACGAGTTGACCCCGAATGGCCAGTATTTGGCGAATACGTTCCAGGGAAATTTCCCTAACGACAACCAAAAACTGGATGGGTTTGAGGGTTCTTCGCCAGTCAAATCTTTTGCTCCCAATACCTTTGGACTTTATGATATGATTGGAAATGTATGGGAATTGACCGACGATTGGTATGATGCACTCAAATATGCGCGACTGGCGGGACAAGCCCCTAAACTGGATGCCGATATGAAGCAATGCTACAACCCGGACAATCCGTATGCGATGGAGCGGGTGATCAAAGGAGGATCTTTCCTATGTGCGGATAATTACTGCGTGAATTATAGGCCATCTGCACGCCAGGGCCAGGCTTTTGACAGTGGTACTTCCAATGTGGGTTTCAGATTGGTAAAAGACGCTGAAGAAAAGACCGTCAGCATGAACTAGAAAGTAACCTATTGGAAAATTCCAGTTAAGCTTTTAATTGCATTTCTTCCCATAATACAGCGTTGTTCAGAAAATCTTTGTGATTCCCGTTTTTAGAAAGATTTGACAAGTGCCCAAAAGTTAAATCGACCAATTGAGAACATGGAAGCAACTCCAATGAGCCAATAAACCGAATACCTATGAACTTTACGTTTTCCTTTGTGAGCTCTGGGTTAAAAAGATCAAGATAAATCGTATCCCTTGGTAATCCGCTGAATATATTTGCCCAGAATATCAAATTCCAGGTTGACAAGATCCCCAGCTGCAAGCTGATGAAAATTGGTATGTTCAAATGTGTACGGGATAATAGCCACGGAGAAGGCCCCTGGTCTCGAGTTGAAGCAAGTCAGGCTAGTGCCATTGATAGTGATTGAGCCCTTTTCTACCGTTACATTTCCAGGTTTCTGATCAAACTCCACATCAAAAACCCAAGAGCCATTCTGATCGGCAATACTTTTTACTTTTCCCACCTGATCCACATGTCCCTGTACAATATGCCCATCAAAGCGACCGTCCGCAGGCATACAGCGCTCCAAATTGACCCTCTTGCCCACTTTCCATTGGGATAGGTTAGTTTTCTGAATGGTTTCATCTATGGCCGTAACCCGGTAAGACTCCGGTGTAGTCTGCACCACGGTCAGGCAAACGCCATCATGAGCTAAAGACTGATCGATTTTCAATTCTGACGAAAGCGAAGAATCTATATCAAAATGGACATTGCTGGCTTCATATGTTATATTTCGGATGGTGCCAAATGCTTCTATAATTCCTGTGAACATGGAGGTGAATTTAACTTTCAAAGATTCAATGACTAAGCAATAAATGCCGGATTCAAGTTCAAATTAAGCCAAATATTCTTTTATCTTCGACCGCAGAACCATAAAAAAACCATGCCTCTACTCAAACTCGAAGACACATATTTACACAAAGGAAAACGGAGAGCCCTAGTGTCTTTGCTGCGGGAAAAAGGAATAAAAAGTGAGCGGGTCCTTCAGGCTATCAATACCTTACCTCGACATTTTTTCTTTGATTCGGCACTGATTTCCCATGCTTATGAAGATAAAGCCTTCCCCATTGGTGAGGGCCAGACTATTTCCCAGCCTTATACTGTTGCCTTCCAGACCGAACTTTTGGAGATTAAGGAAGGAGATAGAATATTAGAAATTGGCACGGGTTCCGGATACCAGGGAAGCATTTTACACCTACTTGGAGCAGAGGTATTTACGATAGAATATCAGAAAAAATTATTTGAAGGAACCAAGAAGTTCTTAACAAGATTAGGAATAGAAATGCATCTTTTCTATGGTGATGGAACCGGTGGACTTCCTGCTTATGCTCCATATGACAAAATAATTGTCACAGCCGGGGCTCCCATAGTACCTGAAGCTTTAATCCAGCAATTAAAAATCGGAGGTATACTTGTAATCCCGGTAGGCGATAAACGCAGGCAGACCATGCTGAAAATCACAAAAAAATCTAATACAAAGGTAGATCGGGAAGAATATGAAGGCTTTGCTTTTGTACCCCTTTTGGGAAAAGACGGCTGGAGGTAGCGTGGTATAAGCTTTGTGCTTATAAATGTATAATATATAGAAATTCAGAATTTATCAGAATAATATTCTGATAAATTATCCCATAAATTTTTCAGAGAAATTTTATTTGTATTTTTGTTAAAATTTAGATTTATGAGCGCCAAGAAATTTGCAAAAGAGTCCGCAGTAATCATGACTGAAATGGTTCTTCCCAATGATACCAATACGTTAAACAACCTTATGGGCGGAAAGCTGATGCACTGGATGGACGTGGTGGCTGCCATAGCTGCCCAGAAGCACTCCAACAGCATCGTGGTGACTGCCTCTGCGGATAACATTTCCTTCCAGGAGCCCATCGCCCTTGGTAATGTGGTCACACTGAAGGCTCAGGTTACCCGGGCATTTAATTCTTCCATGGAGGTATTCATAGAAGTGACTGCCGAAGATATTCCTGCAAATAAAAAGATCATGACGCATAGGGCATTTTTCACCTTTGTGGCCGTAAATGAGAACAATAAACCTTCCAGAATCCCTGAATTGGTCCCAGAAACCCCTGAGGAAATAGAAAACTACCAAGGTGCCCTGAGAAGAAGACAACTGAGACTGGTCTTGGCAAAAAGAATGAAACCGGAAGAGGCAGTAGAACTTAAATCCATTTTCAATTTGGATTGATTTGATTAAAACACATTAAAATACGGGGGGCGATCGAGATATTACCCCTCTTTTTTTGTGTTAAGGTGATTTTTGAGCAATTTCCCGACATGGAAAATATGAGCATTCACGAGCTCCAGCATATCATCACCGAAGAGCTTTTCTTCTTTGAAAAAGAACCTAAAACCGAAAGGACCAAACAGGAAATTAATCCTTCTGTTGGGAATGAAAAGCCAAAGACTCTTCCGAAAACAGTGCATATAGAAGTGGCTACGCCCCCCAAGGAAGAGTTGAAACCAGAGCCGTTAAAAGTCCGGGGAAATTTCGAAAAAGGCATATTGGTGCTTCATGAAGAAATTGCATTAAGTGCTGAAGTGATGGACATGTTGGTAAAAATGATCAATGCCGTAGGCCGTTCGATGAATGAGGTAGGCCTGCTTTCCTCAGCGGAGCTGGAAGGAAGAAGTCTGGCAGAACTTTATGACTTAAATGCGCATATAGTACTTAAGTTTGGGCGTGTAAAACATCCCATCAATGCCCTTCCTGCGTCAGACTACCAGGTGCATATGGAAAAGGAAACCGAATACCTTTTTGCAGATGCACTCAGTATAATTGCCGAAGACAAAGCCCTCAAGGGAAAGCTTTGGAACACATTAAAAGTACTCTTTAACCTAGCTAAAAAATAATGAGCCTCACACCGCAACAGCACACTTGGGCAAAACGATTTCGATGGATTTCCCTTCTGGAAGGCACCTCTTTCTTAGTCCTCCTACTTATCGCCATGCCTCTCAAATACATGTGGGATTCCCCCTTGGCTGTAAAGTATGTAGGCTGGGCCCACGGCATACTTTTCATCATCTACGTTTACACTGTATTCCCTACAGCCCATAAACTGAAGTGGAATTTCAGTAGGACTTTGTTTGCACTTATTGCTTCAGTATTGCCGTTTGGACCGTTTATCTTTGATAGAAATCTAAAGAAAAGTCAGCAGGTGGATTTATAAATAATGGCACTGATCAGCAAAAAGAAGCGGATTTACCCCATCAGCCACGGGCTGAGACGCTACCTGATTAAGTATTCCCGCGAGGTGGACATCCCCATCCATTATCATGAACTGCTTCGGTATTCGAGTTCCATTGCCCTTTACGATTCTAAAGAACAGGATACACTATGGGAGACGGTCTTCTACGACCAATCCGATCGCGAAGAGATTCATCTGAATGTCAAAAAAATCTATGCTTTGCTGAAAGCCGGTGGAGACATGTCCGTAATGGAGCATCTATATGTGGACAGAATCGACCTTTGTGTGTATGGAAACACGCAGCCATTCCGGGTACGCATAGTGAACAGAATCAATGATAATTTTGACTATTTCTACATCAAAAATGCCGATGCATCAAGAGTTTACGGCTTGGAGTTGGAACATTTGCTTTCACCGAATAGAATTTCATATCTGGTCCATCAGAATACCCTTATAGAAGAGCATATTGCTGGAATTCCAGGAGATAAATTTATGCGGGCACACATGCAGGACCCGCATCTAAACCCGATACGGCTGGCCAAAGAATTCGTCAAATTCAACGAGCGCTGCTTTGTAAGATTACTTGGGGATATGCACTCCTCCAATTTTGTGATTGATGTCACTCCCGATTTTGAAGAGACACACTATAGAATCCGGGCGATTGACTTTGACCAGCAATCCTATGAGGGAAAAAAATCAATTTATTTGCCTCAATATTTCAAAGAAAACAATGCGTTGATTCAATTGGGCATGAAGTATATCACGCCTGAATCTATGGTGCAATACCAGAAAGAAGAACGTGCATTGATCGCCACACGGCTCAAATCTTCCCGTCAAGGCATTTTTGATATCTTGCGCTCAATGGAAAATGACACCATCTCCTTACCGGAAAATATAGCATCCTTAAGAGCAGAATTAGCAAAACATTATTCAAATGATAAGTTCCTGGAATGCACCAATATGGGGCAAATTATGAAAAAAAGCCTTGAAGAGCTGATCAAGAAATAGAATTATGTGGTTATATGATGCCAGTTGCTCACCAGGTCACCTGCATGTAAGGTGAAGGTTGAATTTTTTCCTGTCCTTTTATCTTGGCCCCCTCCAGAGGCAAAGGTTTAAAATGAGTAGAAAATGCCGGATTAGGAAAGATGGGCAACTCCCCCTTCTAGCAGGAATAGATCAAAATAGTACAGCTAACTGCAAGCGAGCGAGGAGGATTTTGAGAAGATTGTATTGTGGTAAGATTAGGCTTGAAGGAGATGTGGGAATTAAGGATTTAAAATGATTTATACCCAATTTCTGTAGAAACGAAGCATGTTAAAGGCATGGCAGATTTATAGCCTGCGGTTTCAACCCTAGGTTGAACGTGAGCATATGACATGGCCAGCAGATTTTAAAGCAGTTAACAACCCCACGAAACCACAGCAAGATAAAGCTCTGAAGTATAGCCTTCTACAGAACCTGCTGGTCTGCTCAGGGAATTTATAGGATTTGGGGATGGGCGGTGGCGTAGTTCGATATGTTGTTTAGGCACTTAACCAGGTTCTATTCATCGCCGGGTTCGTAGGAAAATAATTCGTGTAGCTTTTGTTGCAAAAGTTTCTTATTTGGAAGTTGGGTTTTATACTCTGAAACCATCGTCGGAGAAAGGCTTCTGCTTAACGCATATTCAACAATTTCATTATCCTTATCTTTGCACAACAAAACTCCAATACTGGGATTTTCATTTGCTCTTCGCACATCCCGGTCTAATGCTTCCAGATAAAAATTCAATTGCCCTATGTGCTCAGGCTTAAACTTGTCTGCCTTAAGTTCGAATGCCACCAAACACTGCTGTCCCCTGTGGTAAAAAAGCAGATCCATAAAAAAGTCACTGCTCCCCACTTGTATTTTGTATTCTTCCTCTATAAACAGAAAATCTTTACCAAGTTCGAGTATGAATTTTTTCATTTCTCTCACAAGTCCCTTTTGTAATTCACCTTCACCGTGTGGTTCAGGTAAACTCAGAAATTCAAATACATAGGAGTCTTTAAACGTATTGGTCAGGTCTCGATCAGTTTCTCTCAACGCTGTCGAGAGTTTTGTATTTCCGATCATAGTTCTTTAGAAGAGGCTGGCGGAAATTTGTCGGTCAAGTTCTCTCTTGCTATAACTTTCCTGTTTCGCAAGTTTTAGATAGAACTCCCTCTCTTCACTGGTTTTGCATCTTGAAAATATTGCCAGATTATGAGACCAACTGATTTCTCTCACCAGTGGTGAGAGTTTTGGGAAAGCCTTATAAGTCTCGTAAAACTGTTGTATCCTCCAGATGTTCTTGTCGGAGAATCCTTTAATATCAGGTTCGTTTTGTTGGATATAGTTGGCCAATTCCGTGACTACTGAATCACCCCATTCAGAATTTTCAAGTTTTTTACAAATATGCTGGCCGATGTTCCAGTAGAGATTGATAAGCTCGGCATTAACGGCTCTAAATGCATTCGTGCGAGACTTCTTTATAAGTTGGATTATGTCCGAAAAGCGTTTGTCCATAAAGGCTCTGAAGGAGTAAAAGCTTATGCAATAAAAGGAATAAAATGACTCTTTCCCACAATGCCTATTGATTTTCGACAGTACATGTCAATAAATCAAATACTTACAAAAAACAACAGGTACTTCCCCGAGGAATACATACACTTTAGTATAATTCAGTCGCTTCCAAAGCACCTTCTGCCCCTCAGCTAAAATTAGTACAAGGGCACTAAGTCTAACATAAACCCTTATTTATTTTGTCTTTATTTTAATATTTCGTAGACAATTTCAACCTAACAGATACTTTTTATTTTAGAATGAAAACCTTTTAAAACAATATATGAATAGCCATCAGGAAATTTTTCAACATGACACTCCCATTTGATCTACGTTCTTTAGACACTGCCTTATTTGACTAATTTCCTCAAGTAGCCTCCATAGCCGCTTTTCCCTAATTTATCGGCAGCCTGCAACAGTTTTTCTTCCCCTATAAATCCTGCTCTGAAAGCTATTTCTTCAATACAGCCAATTTTCAACCCTTGCCGCTCTTCTATTACTTCCACAAATTGCGCTGCCTGCAAAAGGGACTGATGCGTGCCTGTATCCAGCCAAGCTGTTCCTCTGTTGAGAATGGCCACCTGTAATTCTCCCAATTTCAAATATTCGTTATTGATATCCGTGATTTCGAGTTCGCCACGTGGACTTGGTTCAATTTTTTTAGCAATCTCCACTACCCTATTGTCGTAAAAATAAAGTCCCGGTACTGCGAAGTTGGATTTTGGCTTTTGCGGCTTTTCCTCAATGCTTATTGCTTTTTGGTTTTCATCGAATTCCACCACTCCATAGCGCTCCGGATCATTCACATGGTAGGCAAATACTACCCCGCCTTCTGTATCTGTATGTTCTTGCAAAGTC
Organism: Algoriphagus resistens; assembly: GCF_001442615.1. Classification (GTDB taxonomy): domain Bacteria; phylum Bacteroidota; class Bacteroidia; order Cytophagales; family Cyclobacteriaceae; genus Algoriphagus; species Algoriphagus resistens. Next base: position 342,321 of record NZ_LMXN01000006.1, read on the forward strand.
CTATGCAGACCTGATCCATAGAAAATATTATCCCCCAGAATTAAAGCAACTTTATCCTTTCCAATAAATTTTTCTCCTATTATAAATGCCTGAGCCAAACCGTCCGGACTTGGCTGCACTGCATATTCAAACGAACACCCTACTTGGGATCCATCTCCTAAAAGCCGCTGAAATGCTTCACTGTCTTCTGGTGTAGTAATGATCAAAACCTCAGTGATCCCTGCCATCATCAAAACAGAAAGTGGATAATAGATCATTGGTTTATCATATACCGGCATTAGCTGCTTACTTACTGATATTGTCAACGGGTAAAGGCGAGTACCGGATCCGCCGGCCAAAATAATTCCCTTCATATAATTCGTTTTACTTGTTTAGTTTATCAAATCCCTACTTCCATTTCCAAAAATGAATCCACTTTTAACCAGTGAGAAACCCAAACCATGAAAGATGGGGCAATGCCAGTGGTTAAAAATGGGCAGATTAATGAGAATTTGAAGTAGATTAAGGTTTAAAGCTACTGAAAGAGCAACTATTAAAAAAATAATATATGAAATCGAGCCTGCCTGAAAAAAAGAAACTGAAATGAAAGCCGAAGGCTTATATACGCGCAAAAGCCCATTTCGATTTCACTTAATTAGCCAGTTATGAGTTATAGGATAGCCTTTGCTGTAGTGTTGACTACTCTTCCTAATAATCCAAGGCTAGCCAAATGTTTGGCCAGCCTTGGATTATTGATTGAAACATTGAACAAATGTGGTTTAATTAATTTCGGCTCATTTTACTGGAATTAGATTTGGTTCAAACCTGTCCCACCCGTGGAGAGAATGGCCAAATTTGAACTTCTAGCTTCAACTCAGTGTGCGTATGTGTAGTTAAGCTGATACACATATTTTACTAATAAGATAAACGAGGCACCCTATTGAAAACAATCATTTCCATTCTTGTTCTTTTTTGACAAATTAATCTCTGTAAACCCATGTATTTCTACCACATCACCACCTCCTGGGATTCTGTCCTTACATTATCACGGAAAAGGCTGAATACAGCCGTGAACTCATGGGTATTACCCGGCAGGTTGTAACTGGTCGCATTGGGGAATTCGTACAGGTAGCCTATCCTCAGGCGCTTGGTCACTATGCCCAGTTGGCCGCTGGTTGCATAGTCTATTCTATGCCCAATCCCAAACCAGAGCCGATCCATCAGCAAAGCCTTGATGTTAAATTCGATGTTGTCATCCTGATCCTTCTGCGTACTGTACATACCGTTCACAATCACCGCTACGTTCGCACTTACCGCACTCCTGTACCCTGCCTGGATGATGGAGCTTGCCGGATAGGCATTCATGAATTCATCACCTGAGGTGATTTTGCCCCCATTTACCCTGTGTATGCCATACGAGAAATAGTAGTTCGCATGGGTCAGCGCTATCCCAAGGTTGAAGTCAATGACATTCATATTAGAAAACTGCCCCACATACTGTCCCAGGGTAGGATCGTTCTGTTCCTCTGTGGTCAAGGAATTACCGTCCAGTCGGATGCTCTGGTAGTTCAGTCCTGCTCCCAATCTCAGATTGTGTCTTTCAGTCAGCCTGATCCTGCTGGCATAGCCCAAGGTCAGTTCGGTTTCCCTGAACGCACCATAGGTATCATAAAGAAGATTGACAGAAACTGCATTCTTACCCATCAGAGCTGGGTCCTCCTCCCCCGCTAATTCTCCGAAATCAAGCTCCGTACTGAAAAAGTATGTTTTGGGAGCTCCATCCACCCCTGACCACTGGTTACGCACAAAGCCCCTAAACGTAGAGCCTTCGTATCCCGTAAGTCCAGGATTGTAATAGCTCTGAAAGAAATCAAAGTTAGAAATATATTTCCTTGACTGTGAATATCCGGAAGTCATGGATCCAATAACCAGTACTGCGGATAGGATGTATTTAATGTATTGTCTCATCTGAAAATTAGTATAAATCCAAAAAAAGGGAAACCGATGGTTTGCAATCGGCTCCCCAATTTAATCTGATGCTTATTCTTTGAGCAGGTTCAGCATGCCACGCCTTACCTCGCCTGTCTCTCCTACCTCAATCACGTACAGGTAAGCCCCAACTGGCATCTCTTTGTCGTTAAATAGCCCATCCCATCTTACATCTGGGTTTTCCGTGTAGAACATCCTTTCCCCGCCTACGGCAAAGACAGATATTCTTACTCCGGAATAATAGCGAAGTGCAGGCATACCCCAGGTGTCATTGATTCCATCCCCGTTTGGTGTGAAGGTGTTTGCTACTTCCAATTGCTCCAGCGGGGTCCTCTCACGGATAATGCTAAAGGTTTTCTCCAGAACATTACCTGCTCTATCTGTTACTTTCAGTGCTATGATAAAGTCTGTTCTACCTTCTGCCTGCTCGGCACTGCTCCAGAACAGGATTCCTTCAAGTACTTCGAAATATTGATTATCCTGTATCCCTTCCGGAAGACTGAGTGTATGCTCATCATCTGTAGGATCGATCACCGTAAAGGCTCCTATCTCCTGGAAGAATTGATCAGGTACTGCAACAAAACTGTTTTGGCTCAGTGTCACATCTTCCGGTGCAGGCTTGGAAAGAACAGTGATCTCCAGGGATGGCTGTATTCCTGAAGGATTGAACAGGCCTGGAGAAATAACTGCCGATCCGGTGTAAACTGAACTTGTGGACACCCTCGGCTCATAGCCTGCCAAATCCCAGACAACCGGGAGATTGATGAATGCGCCCTGTGCGGTGATTGCCACAACTTCGGTAGGTACTTTTAGCTCAGCTGCTTCCGTTCCCCAGACCGTTTCCAAAGTTTGGGATACAAACTCTATAACAGCTCTGTCCTCAACATAATCTGGTATTCCGTCTCCGTCTTCATCCAAGAAGTCTTCAGGATCTGTTGGGTCAGTGTCCTCCTGCTCCTCTACATAATCAGGTACATCATCTCCATCTGTATCCATATAATCTCCGGGATCCATTGGATCGGTACCATGTTGTTCTTCTACATAATCAGGTACATCGTCCCCGTCCCTATCCAGGTAATCATCAGGATCATCCGGGTCGGTTCCCTGATCCTCTTCCACAGGATCCGGTACGCCGTCCCCATCACTGTCAGCATTGGCCGGTTCAGTGACCATAAAGTCTGCCTCGATAAGGACTACTGTATAATTACTGCCTGCACTTAAGCTTCCCTGATTGATGGTATAGCTGCCTACTTCTTCTCCTTCTTCTCGACCCAATGATCCACTGATGATAGTTTCATCATCTCCACCCACAAAGCCGGAGACTGAATAGCTCAATACAGGATCTGCACTACCGGCTTCTTTGCTTTGACCTGGGTCTGCTGTTACCGTCAAAGTCGCCGGGGTGATTACCATCTTGGCAGTAAGAACAAGCTCGACATGGTTACCTCCCGAGATTGTAGCAGTTACTTCCTGCGTACCCACATCCGTTCTGCTATTGTTGGTATAGGTGACCGAAGTGCCATCAGGCAGGGTTCCAGTAATCGTAAGGGATTTGGCAGTACCGTCAAAGACAAAGCTGCCGTCATCAAACGTGATTCCTGAAATAGCTGCCGGGGTGACCGTCAGATCTGCTGTCAACACCAAGGTGGTGAAATTGCTACCTGAAATGGTCGCTGTCACTTCCTGGGTTCCCACATCCGTTCTGCTGTTGTTGGTATAAGCTACCGAAGTACCGTCAGGAAGGGTGCCTGTAATCGCAAGGGACTTGGCCGTACCGTCAAAGACAAAGCTGCCGTCATCAAACGTGATTCCTGAAATAGCTGCAGGGGTGATCGTCAGATCTGCTGTCAATACCAAGGTAGTGTAGTTAGATCCGCTAATGGTCGCTGTCACTTCCTGAGTACCCACATCCGTTCTGCTGTTGTTGGTATAGGCCACAGAAGTACCATCAGGCAAGGTGCCTGTAATCGCAAGGGACTTGGCAGTACCGTCAAAGACAAAGCTGCCGTCATCAAACGTGATTCCTGAAATAGCTGCCGGGGTGACCGTCAGATCTGCTGTCAACACCAAGGTGGTGAAATTGCTACCTGAAATGGTTGCAGTTACCTCCTGGGTTCCCACATCCGTTCTGCTGTTGTTGGTATAGACCACAGAAGTGCCATCAGGCAGGGTTCCAGTAATCGCAAGGGATTTGGCAGTACCGTCAAAGACAAAGCTGCCGTCATCAAACGTGATTCCTGAAATAGCTGCAGGGGCTACCGTCAGATCTGCAGTAAGCACCAAGGTGGTGAAATTGCTACCTGAAATGGTTGCAGTTACCTCCTGCGTACCCACATTCGTTCTGCTGTTATCCGTATAGGTTACCGAAGTGCCGTCAGGAAGGGTTCCAGTAATCGCAAGGGACTTGGCAGTACCGTCAAAGACAAAGCTGTCGTCATCAAACGTGATTCCTGAAATAGCTGCAGGGGTGACCGTCAGATCTGCTGTCAACACCAGTGTATTATAGTTCGATCCGCTAATGGTCGCTGTCACTTCCTGCGTACCCACATCTGTTCTGCTGTTGTTGGTATAAGCTACCGAAGTGCCATCAGGCAAGGTGCCTGT
>NZ_LMXN01000007.1 GCF_001442615.1 Algoriphagus resistens
CTTAACCTCTCTGCCTTTACCCCATCCTCAGACAGGTCCGCAAAGGTAGGCAGCATTGCTGACTTCCAAAAACCTAAGCAAAATTAATTCCTTTCAATACTCCTTTGGAGGTTTCCCTCCCGTTCCCACAACACCGTCTGCGTCGTTTGGGAGTGCAAATATCTACCTTTTTTATTTAGAGGCAATAGAGGAAACAAAGAAAATCGCAAAAAAGCAGAAGGATTTTCACAGTTCTTTAATTATCAGGACTTTTGTTTTTTATAGAGCGGCACAGTACTGCATGGTTCTCCATACATAATGGATTTTGCATGACTTTGTACCAAGGAAATTATTTTGCCGTAGGCGAATAATGGAATAGGAAAATCACTGCACCCCTTCACAACCACAGGTCTGTCTACAAACGATTCCAGATCTAACTCTTTCAAACACTGCTCGGAAATCATCACTTCAAGTTCTCTTAAATCTCCGATAGCATACCCCAGAGCAATAGAATCAAGATAAGTTGCTACCAACATAAAAGCCCAGTTCGGTACGATAGCATCTGCAGTGCAGCTAATCGCAACCCATTTATTTTCATATTGGCTCCAATCTATCTCCTTGAGTTTAGCGCGGAAATCCTTTTCACGTAAAACTAACTCCTGAAATAGAAAAGGCTTAAGATCAAAAACCATACGCTCTTCCCTGGGATAAATTTCCTCAAGGTTAATTGTAATAATAGGACTATTCGTAACTCTATTTACTATTTCACTCATAGCAACAACGGATTCTTTTTGGACTTAAGTGCTTTAAACTCTTTTAGGTAATTCGGGGCGAAATAAGCCAGATCAGCAAATTCCTTGTTCTGAAATTTTTCATAGGCTAATGCTCCGATATATTCGGCGGAGATTTCTACATCCAGAAATAGAGCATTGAGATGGTTAACCACTTCCGAAACTTTCTTCACTGCATCACCGACAAAGTAAACCTTACCCTTTTCTAATAATTCGGAATATGAATGTTCATCAATGATTTCTGAGTCAAGTTTTATAACAGAGTTCAAGTCCCGATCAAACACTTCACGATAAACCTCCATTCTACGTGCATCCAACATTGCTACAATCAAGCCAATGCCTTCTACCTGCCTCTTCGTTCCATAAGCAAGTGCCTTCAATGTACTGACAGCTATCAATGGTATATCTAAGGCAAATGCAAGCCCTTTGGCAACTGAAGCACCGATCCTTAATCCTGTATAGGATCCAGGACCCTCAGAAACAGCCACAACACTGATTTCCTTAATGGATAGCTTGCAATCTTTGAGAAGACAATCTATCATATCCATTAATTTCTCAGAATGAGCACCCGGAACGTCCAGAGATTTGCTATTCAGTAAAACGTCATCTTCATGAAGTGCAATGGAACAGACCGGAGTAGATGTCTCTAATGAAAGAATAATTGACATGTCCTTTATTTCGATGAAGCGGTAAGTACCGTTTTCATTTTAACCGGTTCCTTCAGATATTCTTTGGCTAGCATTACATCCTCATCATCCTGTAATCCTGATTCGATCATCCCTTCCTGGAAATAGTACCTTGATACAATTTCCTGTGAAAGAATTTTTTTGATTTCTTCTTTATTGCTCACCAAATCCTGCTCTTTACTATGATTCACTCTTTTCTCAAGAGAATCGATCTGTGCTTTGATTTCATCATAATAATCTACTTTCTCTGCATTTTTACGCATATCTTCAACAGACTTCTCCAAATAGGTAGTATAGTCATAATCCTTGCCTTCAAGCCATTTTACAAATTCATTGTAATCAGCATCAGAAATAGAAAAACTAGATGGACCAGCAATCTCCGAATGTTTATAGAAATATTCAGTGGCAAAATCAAACACGTGATTTCTTGCTACCAAACTATATGAAATAGGCGCATAAGATTTTTGCTCAACCACTTCATCAGGTTCAATCCCTGCACCATCCAATACTTTTCTCCCATTCTTAGTGTGAAACACTTTCCGTAGGGAGTCGGGCACAGTTACCAATTCATGGTTCTCTCTACTCTGTAAATAATCAATAGCTTGGATACAACGTCCACTTGGAATGTAATATTTGGCTGTAGTTACTTTCATTTGAGCATTGTATGTCAATGGCACCGTAGTCTGAACCAAGCCTTTTCCAAAAGATTTTCTGCCTATCAAAACAGCACGATCATAATCCTGTAGAGCACCTGCCACTATTTCAGCTGCTGAGGCACTATGCTCGTTAAGCAACACGACTATAGGAATATCCCTGTCAACCGGGGTCTTGGTAGTCTTATAAGTGTAATTCACATTTTCAAGCTTCCCGATTGTCTTTACCACCTCTCTTCCTTTTGGGACAAAAAGATTGACAATTTCCACAGCTTCATTCACCAATCCTCCGGGATTATCTCTCACATCCAGCACCAAGCGATCTATTCCCTGCCCCTTTAAATCAACCAAAGCGTTCCTAACCTCTGTGGAAGCATTGGTAGTAAACTCAGCCAGCTTAATATAGCCGATGTGCTCATCAAGTTTGCCGTAATAGGGGACATTCTTAATAGCAATTTTCTTTCGGATCACATCAAATTCCAGCGTATCCATATCTCTTTTTACCTGTAAATGAACAGGCGTATTCGCAGGGCCCTTTAATAGTGTAGACACATCGGAAGTCCCCATACCGGTAACATCTGTTGTATCTATTTTCAGGATATAATCAGCGATCTTTAAACCTACAGTCTGGGCAGGAAAGCCGGTATATGGCATAATCACCATACTACCCTCTCCCCGATTACCAATCAATGCTCCAATCCCTGCATATTCGCCGGTAGTCATCATACGATAATCATCAGAATCCTCCTCCGGAATGTAAGTAGTGTATGGATCTAATTCTTCTAGCATCGCATTAATACCGATAGAGACCAATTCATCTGGATCAATATCATCCACATAGTAGGAATCCAACTCTCTGATAAGGGTCGCGAAAATGTCAATATTCTTGGCTATAGCAAATAGCTTGTCATTTTTAGCTTTGAATGCAAAAAATCCTGTGAGTACAAAAGCCCCCAATACAAAGATCAGGAGGGATTTTTTCAATGATTTATTCATGCTGTTTTTGGTTTTCGCTTACGATATTGCCCAGTTTTTTTAAAGCCTGGATGAGTTTAGTTTCAATTACAGAGAATTCCATGAGCTCTGAACTTACATATATTAAGCCAATGGACATAGCAGGCGCAGAAGGTGGAAGCAACGCCTTGTTGAGTCTATAGGCTTCCCGCATTCTCCTTTTTACAAAATTACGTCCTACCGCCTTTTTGATTTTCTTCTTGGAAACGGAGAAAAGTACCTGAGAGGTTCCAGTACATCCATCCTTTTTAACAAAAAACTGGACTTTAAATGGGTACAAAAAAAAAGAGGAACCTTCGTTAAAAAGTTCCTTGATAAGTTTGTCGGCATGAAGCCGCTCACTTTTTGGGAGTCTGTAATTCATCACAAGGACTAAAATCGTACGTGAACATACGAAAAACAGTGCTAAGAATTACTTCTTCAATGTCTTTTCAGAAGAAACAGTCAACTTGTATCTTCCTTTTGCTCTTCTGGCTTTCAGTACCCTTCTACCGTTAGCAGAAGACATTCTTTCTTTAAAGCCGTGCTTATTTTTTCTTTTTCTACGAGAAGGTTGAAATGTTCTTTTCATGATCGAATATCTTTATCTAATTGCTTTCTGATTCTTTGTTCCCTGGGAATCACCCCCAAAAAGGACTGCAAAGATAAGTACCATTTCTTTAAATACAAACACGCAAAAAAACATTTGTTTGAATTCATGCAACTTCCATATGATCAAATACCTCATACAAGCTACTAATCCGCTGTCCCAATTCATCCAAATCACACTATACATCCCTGTAAGGCATCTTTCTCAGGTGAGACTCCAGCTCCCAGCATGGAGAGCAGGACGATACCAGCTTGCAAATTACGTTCAAAATATTCGAAACTTAAAGGTCTTAGCACCCTTCGGTAAGCAAATTCCAATAGGTAAACACACCAAAGATTTATGGGAATTCAGCCCTGATCATGTCGGTGAATATCAAGTACACTATGAATATTACTGTGCTAAGATGGATGCAGGTTCCTGCTGGGTGGATGATAAGCAGATTTACCTGAATTTCGTCAATTGCTGCCTTGAGGTAGAAGGCCAATCTGCGGAGAGAATCCTCGTGCAAGTAACCCACCCTTCCCACTTCCAGTCATGCACTACACTATTGACAGAAAACGATCAATATTTTGCCTCCAACTACCAGCAACTAGCAGATAGCAGTTTTCTAGCATCGCAAAAATTAACACATGAGACATTTGAGATCGATAAGGTCAAATTCCACCTGTGGTTTCAAGGTAAAATACTTTTTAACCTGGCCGAATTTAAAACAAAAGTCGAACAGTTTACCAAGAAGCAAATTAAAGCTTTTGGAGAATTCCCAGTGAATGAATATCATTTTATCTATCAACTACTACCCTACCCTCATTATCATGGAGTGGAGCATCAGCGCGGAACAGTGATCACTTTTGGCCCTGCCGATAGTCTGACGGGGCGAGAACACATGAATGAACTCATGGGAGTGAGTTGTCACGAACTCTACCATGCTTGGAATGTATGCCAGATCAGACCCAAGGAAATATTACCCTACGATTTTTCCAAAGAAGCCTATCATAAAGCGGGATGGATGGTAGAAGGTGTTACCACTTACATGGGAGATCTTTTCCTCTTGAGATCCGGATATTACTCACTCAAGGAATATTGCGAAACTTTTGAAAAAATACTCAACAGGGAATCTGTGAATTTTGGCTGGCAAAATCAATCTATCTTAGAATCCAGTTTTGATCTTTGGATCGATGGATATGTAGCTGGAATACCCGATAAAAAAGTGAGTATTTACACGCACGGAGCTTTGGTTGCTTTTTGTTTGGATGCAATGCTGTTAGATGAAATATCTTCTCTTCATCAGGTAATGAAGATCCTCTGGAAACGATTCGGAAAACCAAAAATAGGTTATACGCTCGAAGAAGTATGGCAAGCAGTACTTTCACAGACCGATCATCCAATTTATTTCAATCAATTTTACGAAGACTATATAGCTGGTACGGAAGATATTTTTCCAGTAGTGGAAAAACATCTTGGTACACTAGGCTTTGAACTGAATACCAAATCAAGAGCGGATCCCTTATCGTCTGATTTTGGTGTCATCACTCAAGAAGATGGGAAAATAACCAAAATCCATCCAGCAAGTGAAGCATACAATAAACTAATGGCGGGAGATATACTGAAGTCACAAGAACTAACTGCTAATCGACTCCGCTTATCAATCGATCGATTTGGAAGAGATATCCAAGTGGAGTTACAAACAACAAGCACGCTTTATTTTAAAGATTATTTCCTCATTGACAAAAAAAATAACCCCAAGCGAATGGACTGGATAGCCGGTTAAGGCCAAAAAGGGCTGTCTGGATAGACAGCCCTTCCTGCTTCAATTAAATTATTGGTTAATTGAACACAGAATCGTCCAAATCCTGATTTAGCTTAACGAAAGTAACCTTTGCTTCTAAAGGCATTGGCAACATAGCATTGGAAATAACCAATGTCATAGGCATCATCAATCCATCCACCTCCTTGTAATCTTTATAGGAAATTGTCCCTGCCGTATTGGACACTGTCTGCACCTTCAATCCAGTCTCAACACTGTAATACTCTGTAGTATTCGCATCTCCTCCAGATTCGAAGGTAAGCTTATGCGCTTCTTCTCCTTCTATCACTTCGGTTCCTTCATAGGTGGCAGTAATTCCTAGTTCGTCCAAAAACAATTCCTGAAAACCGTACATCTGATTTTTAAAGGCTCCAAGCTGCTGTTCTGTCAAGACTTGCTCCTGGCCCATTGCCATCACTTTGCCCGCTCCCTCTTTCACGACAGTTTTGGAGACCACATTTCCATTCATCTCAGTCACATTCAGCAACTTTTGATTTTCCTGATCTACTACGCTATGAATATCCAGATTCATTCCTTGGATCTCAGCAAGCATTTTCATTTCAATGTTACGGACAGACTTCATCTTAGTTTCCCCACCAATGGCTTTGACGTAGTTGTCGATCACTTCTTTCACAGAATTTTCCGTAACTACCTTAATTACCGATTCACTATCACTTGCTCTTGCATGGGACATAAATGGCATTGTCAACAGCCCTAAGGCTAATAGTATTCTGGTCTTCTTCATCGTGTATTAGTTAAAATCCTCTTCTGTCAATTCAGGATTAATTTCGAGATCTGTAATTTTTGCCTCAAGAGGTGCGGGAATCATCGCTGATTTAATCGTTTGGGTCATGGGAATCAAAACTCCATTCTTCTCTTGGTAATCGCTGTAGAATGTATCTCCTGAAACAGGATTTTCATTTTTGATCTTCAGGCCCGATTCCACTGAGTAATAATTATTGACAGATGATCCCAAAGGTGTAGCCACAATAATCTTATACGCAGGAGTACCCTCCACATCTTTAATACCGTCTAGCGTCAGCGTGTATCCCATGGTTTCATACTGCAATTCTGGAATAAAGAATGTCCCCAATTTCGCAGCGTCCACCTGTTCGTCTGTCATCGCCATGGATTGGCCCTGTACGCTGGCAGTACCTTTCCCGTCTTTTACTACCGAGGTCTGCATCACATTCCCCCCCACCAAAGTTTTCTGTGCAAAGCGCATATTGGCATCGTCATGGATCAATTCAATTGTCAGCTGCGTGCCCATCACTTCTGCCTGCATTTTTAGTTTTGCTGATTTGATTGCAGAAGCTTTATTCATGCCCCCGATGGCAGCAATGTAGTTACCTATCACTTTTGCTGAAGTCATTTCCGCATCCACCGCAGCCATTTCTTTGGCTGGAAATCCCATATTGTCATACATTTTGACTTCTCCAAACTGCGTCAACTTATCCTTGATCTCTACACCATTTCCGACTGCAGTAATGTAGAGTTTGTCAGGATCTATCAGATCATCAGCAGTTTGATTAATATCTTCGACGGTCAAAGCATTCATTTTCTGTAAATAAGTCTCGTAGTAATCCTTCGAAAGCCCATACCGTTCAATATTCAAGGCGAAATTCGCAATTGTTGCAGGGCTTTCCAGAGATCTTCCAAATGAGCCTGCAAGGTTTGATTTAGCCTTATCCAATTCTTCCTGAGTTACACCTTCATCTATTAACCTATTGATTTCATAAATGAATTCCACTATCGCCGAATCAGTCACCTCTGTTCGTACTGAAGCACTTGTGGAAAACTCCCCGATCAATTTGTCCGCAGAGAAAGAAGAATATGCACCATAGGTATAGCCTTTATCTTCGCGAAGATTCATGAACAGCCGAGAGGAAGATCCTCCACCAAATATTTGATTCAATACTCTACTAGAGATATAATCCTCGTCCCCAAGTGTCAGGTCAATAGGCTGAGCAATATCAATCACCGTTTGCACAGAAGAACTACGATCCACCAATCCAACTATATTTTTACTGGCTGGTGATGGAGAATCATAGGTAAACTTTGGTACATCTTCAGGTTTCCAATCGCTAAAATATGTATTCACCACTTCCTCAGCTTCTGACTTACTCATGTCTCCCACAATAGCTAAATAGGCAATATTTGGTTTGAAGAAAGTATTGTAATATTCTTTCACATCCTCCACAGTCACATTGCTAAGAGTAACCTCAGTTTCTACCTCACCATAAGGATGATCCTTGCCATATACCATGGCTCGGGTTAATCTACTAGAGATAGCATTAGGTTCATCCTTACTGGTAGCTAAAGCTGTGAGGGATTGCTTTTTCAATTTCTCCAATTCTTCCTCAGGAAAAACAGGATTATAAAGTACATCTGCCATTAAATCAAGGATTTTATCCTGATGCTTTTTTAGCGAAGAGGCAGAAATCGAGGTTGAAGATACCCCAAGACTAGCACCGATAAAATCCACTTCCTCATCTATCTGATCTTTGGTGCGTGTGGTAGTTCCAGCCATCATCATCTGACCTACATAGCCAGTTAATCCGGCTTTATCCCCTTCAAATAGGGGATCTCTTTCCAGTACAAGCGTAAAGGATACCCGCGGAAGTTTATCATTCTCTACCACAAAGACTTTCAGACCATTGTCAAGTGTAAATGTTTCAGCCTCACCAATTTTTATAATGGGTGCTGGCCCTGCTTTTGGAAACTGGCTTCTGTCCACCTGAGCAAAGCTCACGACAGACACCAAAAGGCTCAATACAAAGGCTATTGTTATTTTTTCCATGTCATTTCGATTGTTAAGGTGAATCAATTACTGAGCTGGTTCAGCTGGTTTTGGCAGATAATACAGGACGACCCGGCCATCTATTGTCAGATACTCTTTGGCTACACGCTGCAAATCAGCCTTCGTAACTTTGCTATAGGCCTCCAGTACTTTATTTACATAGCCAGCTCCGCCAAACATCACGTGAGCTTCGGCTAAATTCTCAGCTACGCCTGCCATAGAGGAATTACCACTTACAATATTATTCTCCATGATATTCTGAAGCTTCTCAAAATCTCTGTCAGAAATCCCTTCTGCTTGAACTTGCTTGATCAGTCGGTCTATTTCCGCTTCAAGATCTTGTGGCTCCACCCCCATATTAGTAATACCATACATGATAAAAATCCCTCCATCTTCCAATTCAAGAGGAATTGCCGCTACGGCAAGTGCCTTTTGCTGCTTATCAACCAGTTCCTTGGTCATCAAAGAAGAATTCCCTCCGGTTAAATAGGTGGAGAGCATAGACAGTGCGTAAGAATCAGCATCATTTTTTGGAGGAAGATTATACGCTTGAATCACTGCCGGAATCTGAATATTGTCATACACAATGTCTCTGACCTCGGCAGTCTTTTTTGGCTCTTTTATATCAGGTCTATAGATTGGCTTTGTTCCTTTTGGGATTTCTGAAAAATATTTTTTCACCCACTCTTCTGTCTGCTTATAATCTATATCTCCTGCGATCGTCAGTGTAGCATTGTTTGGCACATAGAAGTCTTTGTAAAATTGTTGGAATTCCTCGATAGATGCGGCGTTTAGATCTTCCAGCGATCCAATTGGAGCCCAACGGTAAGGATGTTCTGTGTATGCTCTTTTTAGCGTTTCGATCAGGATACTACCATAAGGCCGGTTGTCATAACTCTGACGCTTTTCCTCTTTTACAACTTCACGCTGGGTCTCCACTCCTATTTGGTCCACTTTCGAGTGAAGCATCCGCTCACTTTCCATATAAAGCGCCAACTCAAGCTCATTAGAAGGAAGCGATTCGTAGTAGTAGGTAATATCATTGGAAGTGTAGGCATTCAGAGTCCCTCCATGTGCTTGAATAATATTCATGTACTCACCGCGCTCAATATTCTCAGATCCTTCAAACATCAAGTGTTCAAAAAAGTGTGCAAAGCCAGTTCTGTTAGGCTGCTCATTTTTAGATCCCACGTGATAAAGAACTGAAGTCACCACAATCGGTGTGGTATTATCTTGATGCATGATCACATGCAGCCCATTGTCCAAGTCAAATTCCTTGAATTCAATTTTGGTCTGGGCAAAAGTCGGAATACTTAGCATCCCTGTCATCAATCCCAAAGCAGTAAGTTTTCTCATCATAGTTTATTGGATTTTATTCTGTTAGTTAAAATCATTTAGGTGGTCTACTAAAAAAAGTCCTTAAAAACCTATTCAGACTCTGCCGAATCATTTTATGCAATTTTACCCTAAAAAAATACTAATTATTGTAATCTAAAAATTTAGGATAAAATATTAATAAAAAATAAGGCTCTGAAAAATCAATTCCAGAGCCTTATGTTAGGGGTTTAGCTTCGCCAAAATGTCTTTCGCTTCATGCCACTGTAGCCTTGGACCAAATTGACCTACAATCTTTGAGCTCGCCATGGACGCAAGTTTCCCGCTAGAAGCATAACTGTGACCGTTGGTAATGCCGTACATAAAAGCTCCTGCAAACATATCACCTGCACCATTGGTATCTATCGCGGTAATTGCATAAGGCTCTATGTCTATGAACGTATCTCCATCATAGATTAAAGCGCCGTTTTTCCCTTGGGTAATCACAAAATGCTTTGCCAGTTTTTTCATTTCTTCCCGGGCTTCTGTCAGCGTATCTTTTCCGGTGAAAATCATTGCCTCTTCTTCATTTGCAAAAAGCAGATCCACACTAGCTCCAATTACTTCAGTCATTGGTTCTTTGAAGTACTTCACCATCGCAGGATCTGAGAATGTCAAAGCCACTTTCACACCGTTTTCCTCTGCCACTTCCTTTGCATGCTTCATTGCCTCTTTACCATTCTGCGAAGTGATCAGGTACCCTTCTATATATAGATATTTTGAATCTTTGATTGCAGCTTCGTTGACATCCGCACTAGAGTAGGTCTGCGTGATTCCCAAAAAAGTATTCATTGTTCGCTCTGCATCTTCTGTCACCATCACAAGGCATTTTCCCGTGATCCCTTCAGCCAAATTGGTTTCGCTGAGGTTATGTGAAACACCTGCATCTTTCATGTCATTCATATAAAAATGACCAAGTTCGTCATTGGCTACTTTGCAGGAATAATAGGCCTTGCCGCCAAACTGCGAAACCGCAATTACTGTATTTCCAGCCGATCCCCCGCACTGTTTTTTGGCCTGCTCTGTATTAATTACTTGCATTAGGGCATTTTGACGCTCTTCGTCCACCAGTGTCATCAGCCCTTTTTCGACAGCATTGTCAGCAAAAAACTGATCTGTTACCTTGAATTCAATATCTACTAAGGCATTTCCTATGCCCGTTACATCGTATTTTTTCATATGATTATATTTTGTCTTTTAAAGGCCATATGGAATCTCGCATGGGAGATAATCATCCCAGTGTGTGACGCTGGAGTCATGCTCGATTTCATCTGTTTATTTTTTGTTTCTCAGTGGTCATATGGAATCTCGCATGCATTATAATCATCCCAGTGTGTGACGCTTTCGTCATGCTCGATTTCATCTATATAATTGGAAAGTTAAAATGTTTAAAGGTTGTAAAGTGAAGTTAGACTAGACGAAATCAATCAAATATCCGATGCCGTTCAAAAGGCTTAGTCCGGTCAAATAAGTACCGATAGGTGTGATGAGTCTTATAAATCTCTGCCAAAAGCTGCTCACAAACCCGCATCATCTTGGGATTGAAATCCCCGATCCAATTCATCTCTATAGTTTTGTAAGGGAATGAAGGCTTGCCGCTCATTTTATCATAACTAAGGATCATGGCACTCTCTACTCCCTTCCCCTGATGCTCTGGCACTACACCAAACACCAGTCCGAGCATTTTATTAGGGGGTGAAAAGGTCTTATACCAAAGAAATTTGAGTTTACCGATCAAATCCATTTTTCCATTCACATGTTTGAAGAGCTGGTTGATTTCCGGAATCTGAATGAAAAACGAAACGGGTTCCCCTTTATAAAACCCAAAGTAAATCAGCTTTTCATCAATAATGGGGGCCATTTTGGCAAACATCATTTGGGCTTCCTTGAGTGCAAGAGATTTCCCCATATGACGTGCCCAGGCTTTATTATATACCGTCATAAAATATTCCGGTGCTTTTTCTTTAAGCTCTTTGCCTCTCAGGTAGTGAAAATCGTAATCGGGGTCATCCATAATTACCTTAGCACGAGCTTTCATTTTGTCATCAAAGCCTAGATTCTGCACAGGTCTGGCATAAGTGAATTGTTTAAAATAAATCTGAAAACCGTATTTTTCGAAGAAATCCTGGTAGTAGCCAAAGTTCCAGGGCATATTATAATTCGGCTCAGTAAAGCCGTCCACGAGCAACCCCCACCATTTGTCCCGCTCTCCGAAGTTGATCGGACCGTCCATGGCCTCCATACCTTCGCTTTCCAGCCAGGCTTTTGCTGTATCAAAAAGTAAAAAAGCAGCGGCTTGATCATTGATACACTCAAAGAAACCCAACCCGCCTGTCGGTTGTTTTTCTTTCATCTTTGGATTGATGAAAGCTGCCACACGACCTATGGTTTCTCCGGCTTCATTTTGCAGAAGCCAGCGTTTGGCCTTTGCCCCATTCCGAAAAAGCTTGTTGGTTTCTTTATGAAAAAGCCCCTCGATATCAGCATCAAGAGGCCTGATCCAATTTTTCTCGTTTTTATACAATCTTACTGCCATCTCAATAAACTCCTTCTGATGGGCAGATGTGACAACTTCTATCAACTTCATTCGGGTGATTTTAGATCGCTAAATTAGCTAGATGCAGGGAAACAGCAAAGATTAGCCTCTCAATGAAAAAGCTAATCTCTTTAGCTCTCACTTTTCAATTCAATTGCTTTAACAGACTCTCGCGATACCTCATGCCAATTGGGATCAGCTTGTTTCCAATTTTGGCTTGGTTTCCTTCGATAAATTCAACTTTAGATGTATTTATAATAAAAGACTTGTGTGTCCGCACGAAAAGCTCTTTTGGTAACTCTGCTTCCATTTTCTTCATTGTGGTGGTAATGATCAATACCTGATTTTCCAAATACACTTTGGCATAATCCCCAAAAGCTTCGAAAAATAAAATATCCTCAAAAGCTGTACGATACAACTTTTTATCCACCTTCAACATAATATGCTCAGGTGGTTCATGATGCACTTTTAGCCGCTCTTTGACTTTCTGAATAGCCTGCAAAAAACGGTCAAAAGGAATGGGTTTCATCAGATAATCCACAGCGTTTAGCTCAAATCCCTCCAAAGCAAATTCCGGATACGCCGTTGTGAAAATCACCTGTGGTCTATTTGCAAGAGTTTTATAAAAATTGATTCCGGAGACCTTTGGCAGATTGATATCCAAAAAGAGTAGATCCACAAGATCTGTCTCGATCCCTGCCATTGACTCCAGTGCATCTTTATACTCTCCAGACAAGATGAGATCTGGATGATCTGAAATAAACTGTCTCAAAACATCCCGGCTAAGTGGCTCATCATCTATGATTGCGCATCTTATCATATCAGGGTCAATTTAACTTGAAATTCCGTTTCAGTTTTTAGAATTTGAAAATTGTGAGTGGTTGGATAAATAAGCTCAAGCCTCCTTTTTACATTTTCCAGCCCAATGCCCCCATATTTTCCTTTTTCTATATCATCGATTTGTCCCAAGTTATTTTTGATCGTAAAGGAGATAGTTTTATCAACAATAAGTTGGATAACGATAAACGCTTGTTCGGAATCATTTTTCATCCCGTGCTTAAATGCATTTTCCACCAATGGAAATAACAACAGCGGAGCTATCATTACACCTTCAAGATTACCTTTCACTGTAAAGTCAACCCTGGAACCTTCCTCTAATCGCAGTTTTTGCAATTCTATGTAATTTTCAAGCATTTCAACTTCCTTTACCAAGGGTACTTTATCCTCTTCTACTTCATATAGCATGTATCGAAGCAAATTAGAAAGTTCCAGTACCGTCTCTGGAGTTTGGTCACTTTTGGCCAAAGCCTGAGAATAGATACTATTGAGACTATTAAATAAAAAATGGGGATTAATCTGGGTTTTCAGAGAATTGAGTTCGAGAGACAATTTATCTTTTTCCACTTGCTGAAGTATGTACCAGGATTGTGACAACTTGATAAGCGTAGTCAGGGTCAGATATATCACAAAAATAGTCACCAAGATCTCCCACTCTGTAAATGAAACCATGTAAAACTCCGAATCCATCAGTGGAAACACTACCTCAAAGGTAATTTCATGAACCACATACGTAAGTAGTAAAAGGAGAGGAACGCAGAGAAAATACAGGGGGTACTTGCTCTGATCGAGGAATTTGGGAATGAGAAATCTCAAATTGGCATATACCAGGAAGAACAGTGGAATATGAAAAAGTAAGGCATAAAATACATCTATAAACTTGAATACATTAGAAATAGAAAAATAACTCCCAATGGCATAAATTGACAGCATCCAAAAAATCGGATGCTGAAACCATTTTGAATTAATGAGCTTTACCATAAAAAATATTAGCTAGCCCTTTTATAAATCTCCGTATCTTCAAACACCGATTCGTCATCCGAATATCGATCTATGAATTTCTGGATTTCCTTCGGTTGGGCAGTAATCAGAATTGTACCATCCACATTTTCGTGCCTCAGTCGGATGAGATTGCTTTCGAAAAGCTTATTCAACTTTTCAAGATCAAAGGCAGTAAGTTCTAGTTGATCATTAGCGTACTTCAACTTAATGAAAGTATGGACGGGCAACATATTCGAATATAGGTTCTTAAGATAATAGTCCTCACTCGGGTAAGAATCTCTATCATTCGGATATAGATCGAGAAAAAAATCCTTTCCAATTTCAGCGATATGCCCAACAAAATCCTGTCTTTCACTACCTTCCATGATAACTACATGGTAGTTTTTCGCTTTGGTTAGGTCGGGGGATTCCCCATCTCCTGGGAAATTGATGAACTCTATATATTCTTCATGCCCTTCCCTATCCCAACGACCAATCAATTCTGGAATATATACAAGGGTATCCTCTGTGTAGATTGGGAATAATGAAAACACACAGGAATTCAATAGGACCACTAAAAGTCCAAATGCGAGAATTGATTTTGCTTTTTTCATAATTAGAATATTTGAGTTTTTGACAGGCTCAAATTGCCTAATAAACTAAGGTCGAGAAAAAAATCTCTACGAACGCAGCAAATCTCCAGACGAACAAAGGGATTTAGAGGTTTATCCTTATTCTGCTCTTCAAAATCCGGATCATAAAAAAAATGCCGCTTCTGGAAAAGCAGCATATCCCTATATAAGAGAATACTTCATCAGAAGCTTAACACAATACGTTTTATTCCTCCACCTCCCCATACAGATCAAACTCTGTGGCATCAGTTACTTTCACATTTACAAAATCCCCCACTCGGCAATAATGCTTTGCTGCATCGATCAGCACTTCGTTATCCACTTCAACAGAATCGTACTCCGTACGACCTACGAAGTGACCACCTTCTTTTTTATCAATGAGCACTTTGAAGGTCTTACCGATTTTCTCCTGATTCAGATCGTATGAAATCTGCTCCTGGATCTCCATCAAATTGTTAGCTCGTTCCTGCTTCACTTCCTGAGGAACGCTATCTTCCATTGTATAGGCATGGGTATTTTCTTCATGAGAATATGTAAACACTCCCAAACGCTCAAATTTCATCCGCTCCACGAAGTCAACCATCTCCTGATATTCCTTATCTCCTTCGCCGGGATGTCCTGCAATCAGCGTAGTACGGATAGCGATATCCGGTAAAATATCTCGAATGCTGTGGATTAAGTCTTCCTGTTTTTCACGGGTTGTTCCTCTACGCATCGCTTTCAGCACATCTGTCGAACCATGTTGCAAAGGAATATCCAGGTAATTGCAGATATTCTCCCGCTCCTTCATTACTTCGATCACATCCATTGGAAAACCTGTTGGATAGGCATAATGTAAGCGAATCCAGTCGATGCCATTCACATCCGAGAGCCTGCGCATCAACTCCGCAAGATTCCTTTTTTTGTAAATATCCAACCCATAATAAGTAGAATCCTGAGCGATCAGTAGCAATTCCTTGGTTCCGCCAGCAGCTTTATGCTCAGCTTCTTTCACCAATTCCTCAATCGGACGGGAAATGTGTCCTCCGCGCATAATAGGAATAGCGCAAAAAGAGCAAGGTCTATCACAGCCCTCAGAAATCTTCATATAAGCATAGTGGGAAGCGTGCGTCAATAGTCGCTCTCCCACCAACTCATGTTTGTAGTCTGCCTTGAATTTCTTCAAAATCGCAGGCAAATCCCTAGTTCCAAAAAATGCATCGACCTGGGGAATTTCCTTTTCCAGATCGTCTTTGTAGCGCTGTGAAAGACATCCCGTTACATAGACTTTGTCCACCAGCCCCTGCTCCTTTGCATCCACATACTGCAAGATGGTGTCAATTGACTCCTGCTTTGCATTGTCGATAAACCCACAAGTATTGATAATGATGATATTATTGTCATCCGAACCCGACTCGTGGCTAGCATTGATGCCATTCCCCCGAAGTTGGGTGAGCAGTACCTCTGAATCGACTAGATTCTTGGAGCATCCCATGGTAACAATATTGACTTTGTCTTTTTTTAACGTTCTCGCTTTCACAGTTTTCCTACTTTTTGAGGCTGCAAAGGTAGCGAAAAAAGAGGTAAATGGTGGTAATGTTTAAAAGTTGTAAGGTTGGGATCGGATACTTATAACTTATAACCTTCCCACTTAACACTTTGATAAAACAACCTTAACCTAAGACTTGCAGAGATGGGAATTCCTTTGCCTACTTTTGAGACGTACAGCAAACTTTTTAACTCCTTGCATTTATTTTTCGCCCCGATTCATTCGGGGCTCTTTTGCAAGGGGCTACAATCCTTTGGCTTTTTACTTCCTTCCTGTAACTTAGAATGGAAATCATCATTCCATGGAAATCCCTACCCAAACACTAGCTTTTGATCGCAAAAATCTATCTGACAAAAAACTCTTGGAGCTTTATGAATCGCTCCTGGTACCTCGAAGAATCGAAGAGAAAATGCTGATTTTATTGCGCCAAGGCAGGATTTCCAAGTGGTTTAGCGGCTGGGGTCAAGAAGCGATTTCTATCGGAGTAGTGAATGCCTTACAAGCTGATGAGTTCATTCTTCCTATGCATAGAAACTTGGGTATTTTTACAGGAAGGGGCATTCCTTTGGAGCGTCTTTTTGCTCAATTTCAGGGAAAAGCCTCTGGCTTCACCAAAGGCCGGGACCGTTCCTTTCACTTTGGATCTATCGAGCATCATGTGGTAGGAATGATATCACATCTCGGCCCCCAACTAGCCATCGCAGATGGTATTGCACTCGCTGAAAAGTTGGCTGAGGAAAAGAAGGTGACGGTGGTTTTCTCAGGAGATGGGGCTAGCTCGGAAGGGGATTTTCACGAAGGCTTGAATGTGGCTGCAGTATGGAAACTACCCGTGATATTCGTGGTGGAACATAACGGCTATGGTCTTTCTACCCCAAGCGAAGAGCAGTTTGCATTTAAGAATTTTACGGAAAAAGGTCCAGGATATGGAATGAAAGCCATTCGGATTCAGGGAAACAACGTACTGGAAGTCTATGATGCGATAAAAAATCTCGCAGATGACATCCGTCAAAATCCACGTCCGGTTCTCGTAGAAGCAATTACCTTTCGAATGCGCGGACACGAGGAAGCATCGGGTACGAAGTACATTCCCAAACAACTCATGGAAGATTGGAGCAAGCTCGATCCCGTAGAAAACTACGAGAGATATCTAGAAGGAATCGGCATACTGAGCAATGAAATAAAAGACCGTATTAATAAAAAAGTTAAAACTGCCATTAACAATGCCCTGGAAATTGCCTTCGTTGAAGAAACAATCACTCCTAACCTAGAAATCGAACTAGCAGATGTCTATGCCCCTTTTCACCAAGAAATAAAATTCCCATCAGAAAATGGCAGCAAATCTGAAAAGCGAATGGTCGATGCCATTTCGGATGCACTGAGACAATCCATGGAAAGGTATCCCAAATTAATCCTAATGGGACAAGACATTGGGGAATATGGGGGAGTTTTCAAAATCACGGATGGATTCAAAACTCAGTTCGGAGCAGATCGTGTGCGAAACACACCGCTTTGTGAAAGCGCTATCATAGGGACTGGATTAGGACTTTCTATCAAAGGCTATAAAGCAATGGTCGAAATGCAGTTTGCAGACTTCGCAACTATGGGATTTAACCAGATCGTAAATAACCTTGCCAAAATCCATTACCGTTGGGGACAGCATGCAGATGTGGTCATCCGGATGCCAACGGGTGCGGGTATGGCTGCCGGACCTTTTCACTCCCAGTCCAATGAAGCCTGGTTTTTTCATACACCAGGTCTGAAAATCGTATATCCTTCCAATCCTTATGACGCAAAAGGTTTACTGAATGCCGCGATCGAAGATCCAAATCCATATCTCTACTTTGAGCACAAAGGGATGTACCGCTCCGTCAGCGCAGAAATTCCCGATGAATATTACACCATCGAAATAGGTAAAGCTGCTTTGGTCTCCACTGGTAATCAGATTTCCATTATCACCTATGGAATGGGTGTCCACTGGGCTGTCAAAACTGTGGAGGAATTCGGCATTTCTGCTGAGATTCTGGACTTACGCTCTCTTTTGCCCTGGGATAAAGAAGCAGTCAGGAAAACAGTAAAAAAAACTGGCAAAGTGATCATTCTCCAAGAAGATTGTCTCAATGGAGGGATAGGTGCAGAGATATGCGCATGGATATCAGAGCACTGTTTTGAGCACTTAGATGCACCGGTGATGCGTGAAGGAAGTATTGATACACCCGTGCCATTTGCCTCTAATTTAGAGAAGCAATTTCTACCTATAGAGCGATTTAAAAAGAAGCTGACACTACTTTTGGAATACTAATTGTTTTTATTCAGCAAGGGCTAATAGTTCCATACTATTTCAATTCTTAAACCTAACCACCATGCCTAGTTTTTTATCTCGTAGATTCATCTACTTGGGAATTTTATTTCTTTTTGCCAGCGGTACACAGGCACAGACCTATGTCGGCAGTACAACAGATAATAGTGCAGGAGTGCATTCTTTACTGCTAAACCCAGCAAATGCTGTGGATTCAAAAATGAGATGGGACATAAATGTACTCTCTACCAGTGCATTTATAGGAAATGATTACCTAAGTGTCGATTTGAACAATTTAGATAGTTTCCGCAATGGTTTTGAGATTAAATCTGAGGGAAGTACAGACTCCTCCAACCACAATAATTTTTTTGGAAATGTAGATATTCTTGGCCCATCAGTCTTATTCAATCTAGATCAAAAAAACAGTTTTGCCTTCACTACCCGCGTACGGGCATTCTTCAATATCATCAACTTCGGTGGAGATCTATACGATCTAGTCAATAAAGACTATAATGAAATAACCAATTTCAGCCTGGATATGGAAGATGCCAGAGGTCTAGTCCATGCTTGGGCAGAGATCGGAGCTACATATGGAAAATTGATTCTAGACAATGAAACCCATGCGCTCAAGGGCGGAATTACATTGAAGTACTTAGCTGGGGCAGGAGGTATTTATGGGTCGAGCCAAGTTTTAAATGCTCAGTTTGAAAGCGAATCCAATCTTTTGACCACCTCAGGAGCATTACGATATGGTTATACTTCCGGATTTGACTCAGACGACATTTCCTTTTCAGATATCAGATCCGGATTTGGTACTGACATAGGGCTCGTCTATGAATACAAGGAGCAGAATGTCAATACGTACTACAATCCGTACAAGTTCAAAATAGGATTATCCGTTATGGATATTGGAGCTATTAATTATGATCATACCAACCGCAAGACCTATAACATGAATGCCACCATCGATGCTAAGGAATTTGAATTTAAAAATCTGGAGGAAGTATTGGATGATAACTATGAGAGGTCTGAAACATTAGATAAAACAAAAATGGGACTTCCAACATCCCTCCAGCTTTTTGCTGATTATAATATCAACGGAAAATTCTTCGTGAGCGCACAAGGTGCCATTTCTATTAAAAAGAATACCGAAAATCCAGTCAGCAATATTATCAATTCTGTCACGATCACCCCTCGGTTTGAGAAAAGGTGGATCAGTGTTTATAGCCCTTTTAGCATACGACAGTACGATTCAAGTTTAGCTTGGGGAATAGGAGTTAGAGCTGGCCCTGTGATTGTAGGTTCAGGTTCAATATTTACCAATTTAATATCCAATAATTCTAAAAGCACGGATGTGTATGTAGGCGTTAAAGTCCCACTTTACAAATGAGGTAATTCCCCATACTATAACTGGGCCCTGAGCAATTCCAAAAACTTCCGATCCAGCTTCTCTCCGTACCAATCTTCATATTCCACGTCTTTTCTTCCAGAATTCAATACTCCAAAACTTCCTGAAAATTCCCAGATCCCAAAGCCGATTCCATATTCTTTCAATACCGCCAAAACATCCCCAAACCAACTTAGGAACACCCCATGTGGAGTTTCATTGTATCCACCACATTCCCCACAGTGTACCCCTACTCCCTGATCTACCAATGCTTTCCATGGTGCATAGTATTCACGGATGTTGTCGATCCCCAATATGCTTTCTCCCTGGGTCAATGGCCAATCTACGGGCGGAACCGTCGAAGGATCCTTATATACCCATCCGGCTTTGTAATGTGAAATCGGGAATGGGTGATAGCCGCGACAGCTTTGTGCCAAATCCAGATCTGCCAGTTCCGGCATGGCAGTACCTCCTCCTCCATTTCCATCTGCGATGATCAATCTGGATTTTTTCACTGCCTTGATGGTATCCAAAGCTGCTTCGGCTACACGCCGATAATCCATCAGATCCACAGGACCACCGGGACTATATTGATCATTTGGATCGACACGCTGATAGGGTTCATTGATCAGGTCGAAGCTCAATTTCTTCTGAGAAATCCCTTTGTATCGGGTCGCCCACATTTCCCAATGTGCGCAGAATGCATCCTGGGCTTCCTTATCTTTCCAGAGATTATAAGGTTCTAGGAAACCGGCATTAATGCAGAATCCAGGTGCTCTGTGGAGATTCAAACTCACATGTAGACCCTGAGCTATACACCCTTCCACGAGCTCATCCACTTTTTCCAGACGGCTTTCATCAAAATTCAACACCTCATCCGGTCTAATCGGCCTGGATCGGTCTATGTCCAGATAGCTGGGGTAAGAAATAGGAATGCGCACAAAATCAAATCCCCAATCTGCAATCCACTGGATATATTCCGGCTTGGTGGGCCTGCCTCCGGTTGGATCATGCGAAAAGAAATCTAAAAGATTAAAACCTTTCCAGGCTGGCAACTTGTTTTTGGATTTGGCGACTTCTGCAAAAGCCTGTAGCGAGGTAGTGCCAGCCAGACTAAGTCCTGCACCGAGCAAAGCAGATTTCTTTATAAAATCCCTGCGGGAATCTAAGGTACTCATGGGTTTATTTAGGTTTGAAGGACTCAAGATACGAAAGCCGTTCGAATCAGGCAGGTATATCAAGGTAAATAACCTTGTCTAATATGATTTTGTCAAACGACTAAACAAAGTCCTATAGGTATCCCGTATGCTATACAAATTACTAACCATGCGAAAACCTATACTTCTCCTTCTTTTTTTCATTTCATCAACTCCTCTCTTCGCACAGTTCTTTATTGCTGGAGGACATCTCAACGGTGGGCTGCCAGTATCGAGACTTAAACAAGAAGTAGATAAATTGTTTTTCCCAACTATATCTGGAATAGTATTATATGAATTCCACGGGCAACCCTTTCAGGTTGGTCTGGAATTGAGCTACGGTGTTTATGGCACCAAAGTAGAGGTGCGAGACGATCTTTATCCTGGCTTTTCGGAGGAGTATAGGATCAGGCGCAACAACAACTATACTTCTGGAATGACTGTGTTCCGCTTCCTGCCTTCTGTAAACAGCAAGATCACACCTTTCGTTGAGATACAAGCAGGAGCAAATTTTCTTTACTCAAGATTTAAAATACGACCATCCTTTTTTGAAGAACCCGTTGAAGTAGCCTCAGACATGAAGGATTGGGCATTTAGCTACAAAGTTGGCGGAGGTTTCCAATTTCCGCTTCCAGCGATAGACGGCGGTAAATTGGAATTAAGACTTAACTATCAAAACAGCGGAACAATGCGGTTTCTTACCAAACACGATGTTAACTTTTTACCAGATAAAGGCGATGGGGAATTTGAGTATAATCCCCGTCAAAGTCCGCTTCAGTTGATCACTGCTTCTGTGGGGATAGTGATTTATGATGCTTTTTGATTAAAAACATAAGATGTCACTCCTCCACCAACCTGATCTTATAAAACAAATTATAATCCCGCTCCAATTCCCCGTCTGCCGCTTTAACGATTAACGTGCCGTCAGGAAGCCCCAGGTTTACATTACCTTCTATAGGTAACTTATTCGAGATCCCAATCTGCTGATCTCCTTTTACGATGATGTACCGTGGTTTTCTATACTTCTCCTGTGCCTTTACCCACCCTGGATCTTGACGGTAGTTCTCTCCCTTGGATCTAAACTCATGGTAAACATCCTCAGGAATCGCTTCATAAAATATCGCCAACTGATATTCTCCAAAGGTCTTTAAATCGCTAAAGGAAGGATAAAGTAGGTTTTCGCGGGAGGGATCCGGGATTTTCTGATTACGCACAGGATGCGATAAAGAAACTGCTTTTTCATTGATTAATGAATTCCCATCCAAATTATATAGAAAAAGCTGATCACCAATTGGTGGTAAAACTGCAGCCTTTTTTCTTTCAATATCAAATGCCAAAAAAGGAAAACTCTGCCCTATCCAACGGTTAGTATTTCGGGGGACCCAATCTAAAGGATATAAACTCAGATAGTTGATCGAATCCTGACTGGAATCATACAAAAAACCTGTCTTCACTTGACTATAAAAACCTCCTCCAATTTTGTCAGGATCCATATCTCCTGGATTATATGAATTTACTTCTTCTCCCAGAATAAAGTCCTTTCCATCTTCGGTCCAAGGCGTGAATGTCTGCCTATAAAAGGAAATAAAAATACCAGCACCAAAGCCAATACCAGGGCCATTTATCCTCTCTAATTTTTCAAAATGCCTATCAAAAACATGGAAATCCTTTGTTGCGAACATTTCTTTAAAAATAAAACGATCCTTCCCCCAAAACCTTCCTTCAAGAGCTAACTGAATTTGATTTGGCCCTTCACCTATCAATTCGACTTCATTAATCAATCCCCCTTTTCCATCTACTAATAAAACTTTATTTCCTTTACGTTCCTTAATGAGATATTGATCAAGCTCATTTTGATAATCCAAAATCACTACTTCTTCCAACACATCCACCACAATAGAATCATAGACCTCAAATTGAAGTTCTTTGACAGGGTTATAGGTTTCAGTTTCTTTCTCGCTACAGGAAAAAAGTAACGTGGTAAAAAGCGTGGTAAAAATTAAACGGGATTTCTTCATGGTAAAGCACTAAGGTTTTCAGGTTAGTCGCCAAAAGCAGTATTTATAGGACAAGTACTATGAGATAAAATGAATCATCCCTGAAAATTTGGATTTTAGATTTGCAGGGATGGTTCAATAAGTTTGCGGAAAAGGGATACAGGGGTCAAATCTTTACATAAATACCCCAGCTACTCCTAACCTTAGCAATAGGAGAAAGCTATTCTGGTATTATTAAAATCTTCTGTAACCATCGCCAGCGAGGCTTTTGCTTCATCGCTGAGATTGAACTTTTCGCTGTTTATCACCAAATAAGGCGATGGCTGGGTTTTACGCTCCTATTTATAAAATGCAAAAGCATTTAGTGGATATCGATTAGAGTTTAGGAGCTCTCCAGACCTGGAGAAGGTATGAAGATCCTTAGAGTTCCCCATTCGGGAAGTCACGTTCAAAACCTCCCCGAGCAACTTAAAATTTGATATTCCTGGAACCTGGCCCGGTGCCTCACCGATTTCCGCGATAATCCCCAAGTGTTTTCCTGCACTAGAAAAATGATGTATCCCTTTCCCACGATCGGTATTCATTGCAAAGAACCCTTCCTTATCATACCTGACTCTGAGATACTCACCCAATAACTCACTAGAATCAGACTCAAGCGGTGTTGCTTTTTCGATCAGCAAATCAGCTGAAACTCTGCTAACATTTTCAAAATCGACAACCTTACTGAACGGCTGTTCCTTTTTGCTGCAGTCAATCAATGCTAAAACTGCAATTACAACTACTGTTCTCATAATCTTGAATTTAGATTATCATAGTTTTATAATGAATCAGCGAAGTAGCGGGAGAGCCAAGCTTTCAGTATTGGAGATTTCTTCCTCTCAGCTAAAGTCGTTTATTTACTCTTAGTTAGTTGCGTGGTCTGAAAAAAAGCCACTTTCGTTTACGACTTGGCTTTTTCGCTTCAGAAACATCTTTCTCTTCAACAACAACCCCTTTTTTCCAAAGTAACACCGGCAGCACCCAAAACACCCCGATCATACTGAATATCAATCCACCAATCGTTCCTATCGCAAGTGAGAACCAGAAAACTTCATTTTGGCCTTCTATGATAAATGGTATTAATCCAAAACACGTAGACATAATGGTAAGCAAAATCGGAACGGCTTTTCCAGCTACTGACTTCAACACATTTCGGTTGTAAAGCCCCTGAGAACGATTATTCAGGTCGTTTACAATAAAAATCCCGGCATTCACTGCCAAGCCTCCCAGCATCACAAAGGCTGAATAGCCGCCCTGATCAAAGTAAAAGTCAAAGAGTGAAAAAATCAGAAACAACCCAATGAAACTTATCGGGATAATCGCAATGATATAAACCGGCTGCTTAAGGTTCTCAAACAACACCGAGCAAATCATAAAGACAGCAATAATCAGCAGCCCCAACAAAGCGTATTGGCGCTTCTCCTGATCGTAGTTCCAGCTATAAGAATCCCGCTTTGCTTCATATCCTATCGGCATAGTCTGCTTCATCTCATCAAGCACTTCATCGAGATATTCGCCTCCGAACTTCGCTGAACCCATGTATTCAAAAGCCACTATTCGGATGTATTGTCTGTTTTCTTTGTGAAGGGAGTTAGTGGTGGTCTCTTTGGTCATCGTACCGTAATCAGAGATTTTGTAAATTTTATTTTCTCCACCGATGAGCCCTTTTTGTTCCATATCAAATTTGCTGAAATCACCAGACTTACGTTCACGGATCATCAATCCATAGTTTTTATCCTCCAGCGTCAGGAAGGTCGATGCATTTTGCGGTTTGGACATATCCTGTAAGGCAGTCAGCACTTCGAACTGGTTGGTGTGGCCAAGTGCCATTTTATTCTGATCCAAGCGAAGCACATACTCCTCTGTTTTCTGCTCTCCGTAACCTGCCCTTTCATTGGTTTTAACTTCCTGGATCCGCTTATGCACCAGAAGTTTCTCCGCTAAGATATTCGCCTGTCGCTCCAGTTCATCAAAATTATATCCCATCATCTTCACCCGGTAACTTGGGATCTGATCACTACTGCCCCCGGTATAAAACCCTTGGCCTACTCCATAAATATTCCATTGAGCTCCACTCCAATCGGTTGATTTCACGGAAAGTTTTCCTTTCAGCTGATACGGCAAAGCACCGTTTTCATAAGCTTCCTTGAATGTAATGTCTATTCTTGCACTTTGTCCATTATTTACCGAGGTGACAAATTGGTCTATTCCCTCCACGTCCTTGAGGTAGCTCTCAAACTCACGCATGATAAAATCCATCTGCTCCAGTGTGTTCCCAAAGGGCAAGCGACAGTAAACAAAAAGCCTTGTTTGAGTAGCCTCCCGATAGCCTCCTTTTTCATATACCCCCCGGGCAAACATACGCATAGATCCTCCCAATGCTTTGTCCACATACGGGCGGATCTCTTCCTGATAGAAGGTGTTCCCTACTGTCTTGTTATACCATTCATGGTCTTCCCACTTGGCGGGGAGATAAAAGATTGGCAGTCCAAAAAGAAGGATTAAGAATGTGAGAAATGTTTTTCTGTATTTCGCTGTCCAGGCAATTCCTCTTTCATAACCTCGCAAAGCTTTTACACGCTTGCGTAGTTTTGGAATGGTCAATCTCCTTCCTTTTGTCACCGATTCTTTAAACATCACCTGGTAAATTGCCGGAGTAAAGACTAAGGCAATCAACAGTGAAATCCCCAGCATCACTGATACTACTATGGAAAATTCGGTCAGGTTTCTTCGTTGTTCTTCTGGTAGGAAAAAGACAATCATAAGCGCCGCGATGGTCGTGAGCGATGCTGCCAAAAGCGCCAAAAAAACCCGTCGGTTTTTGTGCTTATGAAGATGGTCTATCATAATGATCGCATTGTCAACGATCAGTCCGAAACTTATCGTCAATCCTGCCAAGGAATACATGTGAATATCCACTCTAAGGAAATATAATACGATGGCACATAAACTCAGATTAACTAAAATCCCCAGAAAAAGAATGCTCAGGTACTTCAGATTTCTATTAATCAGAAATATGAACACCACCAAAATCAGGATAGAAAGCGCGGATCTTTTGTAGATTTTATCCAACTCCTTTTCTAAGAATTCGGTATCATCTCTTTCCAGTCGTACCTCAAAACCCGCAGGTAGAAATTTGGCAGCATCTTGAATCGCCAGCTTTAACTTTTGCGCTAGCAAGACTTTATTCACTCCATCCCGATTGTAAACCGAAAGTGTAACAGAGTTATTTCCATTGATTCTGAAATACCTGGTTGGTTCTGCCTCCTCAAGTGTCAAATTAGCCACATCCCGAAGTCGGATTTCCATCCCATCCATCTCACTTACCACCACATTTTCAAGTTGGTCTTTCTCCTGCAGCGAACGATCTACTTGGACGAAGAGTGTTTTTCCTTCAAAGTTCATCACCGAACCCGGAAATGTCAATCCAAATGCACTCCTGATAGCACTTCCCAACTGACTCCTAGTGATACCAAAAGCCTGCATTTTTTGAATATCATAGGTCACGAAAAGCTGGAGATCATTCGCTCCAAGAACATTCACTTCCTCCACCTCCTCATACCGCGTCAGGGCAGGTTTCAGAATATCTTCAGCAATCTTCTTGATTTCAAAAGAGGCAAATGGCCCATTTACACTATAAGTCAAAATTGCGGTCTTTTGATCTGCTCTAGCCTGAGATGTCTGGGTCACACTAGGATATCCCACCCGTGGATCCATCTGGGGGTAAATCTGGCGGATCATGGCAGAAATCTCAAATTTTTTCATCTCCATATCTGCCTTCTTGTCAAAAGTCAAATTGATCTCCCCTCTATCATAACTGGAGGTCGATGTTATCTCCTTTAGTTCTGAAAGTCTTGAAAACGCGCCCTCTAATGGAGAAGTCGCGAGTTTTTCTACTATTTCAGGAGATGCATTCGGGATACTGTATCCTATGGACAAAACCGACGAACGCTCTTTGGGAATCAAATCCACAGAAAGCATAGGTATCACTGCCAGCCCAAGAATGGACACGACCACGAATACAATCAGAATCCTGAATGGTGTCATATTAAGCCGTTTTCAAAGATTTCTTGGAGACAGTAAACCAATAAGCCAACGGCACAAAATACAAGGCTGTAAGGGTGCCGATAGTCAAGCCTCCAATCACCGCAAATACCAAGGGACGCTGCAAATCCGCCCCCAAACCACTGCTAAATACAATCGGGATCAGCGCCAAAATCGTCGTAATCGAAGTCATTAAAATGGGTTTGAGGCGGATCTGCCCAGCCTTATGAAGAGCCATTTCCAGAGCCTCAGCGGCTGAAATAGTATCCGATTCTACATAAGTGGAACGAAGGCGGTTGATCGTATCGATCTTCAAAATCGCATCATTGACCATGATTCCCAGCATCACCACCAGTCCTATCGCTGACATCACGTTCAGGGAAGCTCCGCAGATCCAAAGCACCAAGAACGCCCCGCCTACCCCCAGAGGGAGAGTGAATACTACAATCAGCGGCTGGATAAAACTCTCAAACTGGGCTGCCAAAATGAAATACAACAGCAATACTGAAATCATCAAAATAACGATCAGTTGACGGATATTTTCCTTGTCTTTAAAATACTGACCAACTAGGGTAACTCCCAAGTTTTTATCCTGACCCCAACGAAAATATGAGGCTGAGTTTTCATCTGGATCGTCCTTAGTAACATTCAGCGATTGGTAAATACCTCCCTTATCCGCCGTCACATATTTGTAATGGTCTTCATATCCGTATTCCACAAATTCGCCCAGAATGTAGGAAGTAGTATCCGAAACAATAACTCTGGTATTTCGCAGTAAATCTTCAAATCGTTCATTTGGTTCTTTTAGGCGAATGGGGGTGATCTCTCCAAACCGTCTTATATCTGTAATTGTGAAACTGCCAAAAAGCCTCTCAATCTGATCTTGAACCGCATCTACAGGAATCTGATACGTAGCCATTTTATCCGCCCGTAGTGTAAAAACAACTGAGGCTTCTTTCTGTAATCCAGGGCCACGCTCCCATTCCTGAGTTGGGAATTGGCTTAGCCAAGGATCCATTTTGTTTTCCGGAATGGGCCTTTTTGCTCCCAGATCCTTCCATCTTACTTCGTAAAATGGCATATTGGAACTGAAAAGCTGATCAAAAGCATTTGGCGCATCCCCAAGAGTAAAAGATGCCTCAGGATAATTTTTCATAAGGTTCGCTTTCAGCTCTTTTATTGCAACTTCTTTCGCTTCCAAAGTTGGGAAAAGAAAATAAAGTAAAGACTGCTGGATAGAATTCTCTCCATCGAAAAGCAAAAACTGCTTCACTCCTACATCTGCTTCAGCCTGCTCATAGCTTCCTTCCATACTTTTCAGGAGTGCGAGCACACGATCCCTGTTTTCAGATGCAGAAATGGGTTCACTCCAATCGATATCAAGCGTAGCATCCAATTTTTCAATTTCCGGCAAACCTGATGTTTTTAGCAAAAGACTGATGCCTAGACCAAGCGGAATGAGTGCTAAAAACACTAGCATTGCTAGCCTTCTATTTCCAATTACCTTATTGTATCCGAATTCATACATGCTTAAAACTTTGCCAAAAAACTTTCCCTCTCCATCATCATATGCTTTTTTACTCCGCGAAAACATCAGGAAATAAAGCATGGGAAGAAGTATAAATGCCACAGCTAGAGAAACTGACAAAATAGCTGTCACAGCCACAGCCTGGTCGAAGAACAGTGCCCCGGATATCCCACTCAAAAAAACCAGTGGCACAAACACCGCCAGCGTAGTAAGCACGGAGCTGATCAAAGCACCCATCACCTCGTCCACTCCTTGGACACAAGCTTCGAACAGTGGCAAACCGTTCCCCATCTTTCTTGTGATATTGTCCAGCACAATGATGGCATTATCGATCAGCATCCCAATCCCGAGCGCCAAACCTGAAAGGGATATTATATTGATGGAAAGGTCAAAAAAGTAAAAAATCAAGAAGCTGATCAGCAAGGAAGATGGCAGACTCACTCCAATGATCAGGGGAAGTCTGTAATCTTTCATAAAAAGAAAGAGTACTGCAAAAGCGAAAACACCACCGAATAGTAGAGATGTTTCTAAATTGGAAATCGCAGCATTCAGAAGATTTGACTGATCTTGGGTAATCTCAAAACCCACCTGCGGATAATCTGTTTTAAACAATTCTATGGCCTCTTTGAGGGACGGAATCAGCTCGTTCATCTTGGCTGAAGCTTGCTTATGAACAGTTACGACCAGGCTTTCCTGAGTTCCGAAAAGGTGATATCCAAGTGTCTCCTGCGTTTCATACCCCACCTCAGCAAGTTTACCCAATGGGATAATTACTCCAGAGGAAGCCGCTACCGGCAAGCTCTCTATGTCCGCAGGAGTATCTACTCTGGTGGCTAACCGAAGGTAATAACGGAATTGGCCGTCTTTCACGGAGATCCCCGGCAGCTCAGAGTTACCGGATTGAATCGCCGAGATTACATTCTGCTGTGTCATTCCAAGTGCAGACAATGCTTCCGCATTTGGCTTCACCGTGATAATGCGCTCCTTTTTGCCATTGATATCTACAAGAGAAACACCTGGTAATTGCTCTATTCGTTTCTTTAGGACATTTTCTGCTAAAAGACTTACCTCTACATCATCAACGCCCTCTTTAGGCACCACTTGTACCCTGGCAACAGGAATATCAGAAGTATTTATCCGAATGACCTCGGGACGATCTAGATTCTGGGGAAGATCATTTATCATCCTGTCTATTTTCTCATTGACATCAATGTAGGCTAATTCCATCTTGGTATTATAGCTGAATGTCAATCGGATTGTGCCAACTTCAGAACCAGCTTTGGAATCCATTTCCTCCAGACCATTCAATGTAATCAACCCTTCGCGGATTGGACTCAGTGCATTTTGCTCTATTGCTTCTGGAGAAGCATTTGGATATTTAACTTTCACCACAATCTGTGGCACATCGATCGGGGGCAAAAGCGAAATAGGCAGCGTTTTCAGGACGATGAAGGCAAATACTATCAATGCCATAAAAGTCATAAACACTGCAATAGGCCGGGCCAGTAAAAATCTAACCATGGCTTATTCTTTTACGATTTGAACCGGGGCTTGATGCGCAAGTTGAAGGTTATTGGAGGTGATTACCGTGCTGTTCTCCTCAATACCATCTAGAATCTCCACTTCTTCTCCATTGTCTTTTCCCACTTCCACATAGTTCCATTTGGATTCCTTATTTTCTATAGTAAAGACCACCGCCCGGCCTGATCGAAAAACAAGCGCATCTTTTGGCACGACCAGACTATTGTTTTGGGGGGCACGGATCACAGCTCGGGCGTTCATTCCCGGAAGGAGGTTTTTATTCGCAGGTAAGGAGATAGACACCTGAACCAATCCGCTCTCATCTACTTTTGGATTGATGCCCGTGACCTTACCGCTCAATGCGGTCTGGGTTTTAGAAACCGGGTAAACTTCTGCTTTTTGATTAATTGAAATAAGGCTGATCTCAGATTCCAATACTTTTACTTTCAGGATAAACTCTTGGGTCCCCAAGATTTGACAAAGCTCTTGGTTGGCACTCACCAGGCTACCGGCCTTAAACTTGAGATCTGCTACTTGACCTGATATTGGAGCCTTTACAACGCTTCTGTCAAAACTTAACTGAGCCTCTCTGAGATCAACTTCTGCGAGGAAGACCCCATTCGTGGCTTTAAGCTGGTCTTCTACTATTGCCTTTTGCTCTATACTATCAGAAGCAAATAATTTAGGAAAGCCATATTTGGCAGATTCATATAGCGCATTGGCATTGCGCAGTCCGATCTTGGCCTTCTCTAATTTAAAAGCCGGCTCTGTCGCATCCAATCTGGCGATGACATCACCTTTGTTTACAAATTGCCCCTCACGTACATTTACTTCCAATAGATACCCAGCCTGCTCGATAACTGTCATCACCTCTGCTCCTGCTTCCAATTTTCCCGGAGCACTGATCAGATAATCAAAGCTTTTGCGCTCAGCCGTGGCAATATTCACCTCAGTAGCGGCGACTTCATTTCTAAAGGATTCTGTGGGAGCTTCTTCGACCTTTTCCTTATCTTTCTCACAGGCAGAAAATAGGACTAATAAAAAACCGAAAAGTAAATGAGTAGAGTTTTTCATTGAAATAGTAGTTTCAACTATTAAGAAACTAACTAATTCTTCAATCTCAAAATCTTTATTGTATAAAGGATGTTAATGATTCTAAAAAAAAGGAATTCTTGTATCTATTTCTGCCTTAGGCGGAACTATAACTTTTTCCACCCGTCTCAGCCGCATTGTGGAAGGCGGATCGTCCCCAAAATACTCTATAAGTCGATCTATTTCTCCGGGATTTTCCACTTCAATCCTCACTGTGGTGATTCCATCATGAAGAAGTCCTAGTTTCACCCCCGCGGCTCGCGACAAATCCACGATCCTCCTCGAGTTTTTAGGAAGCCTGTCATTCACTCTAACCCAGACCGACTCGCCCGTATCTTCGCGAGAGACCTTTATTCGGGTATTGAATGGTAATGTTTTATGTGCAGCAGTGAGGCTATCCATGTGGAAAATCTCTCCATTTGACGTCTTCCTCAAATGAAATCTTCGCCCATAGAAGCTTGCTACTCCTTCCTGAATAAACAAAGCATCTGGAGCCATTATTGGTTGAGATTGCTCGGACACGAGCGAGGCAACGAAAATAAGGAGCCAATTCCACATAGGATAATCTGGATTATTGCCTGTCTTTTCAATAAAGATGCCAATTAATGACAATTGTATTAAATGGCTTGCAGCAAGTACTTCGCTGAAGTAACTTGGTTTTTCATCCATTTTTAGACGACACATGATCAAAATCCTCCACACTGCAGACTGGCATTTGGGAAAAAGACTTCAGGAGTATTCCAGACTGGAAGAACAAAAACGGGTTTTAGAAGAAATCAGGCAAATCGCTGACCGGGAGAAGGTAGACTTAATTCTATTGGCTGGGGATATTTTTGACACTTTTAACCCCAGTCATGAAGCGGTGGAATTGCTTTATAAATCACTTCGCAGACTGACAAATGGAGGGAGGAGGCCTATTATAGCGATTTCAGGAAATCATGATAGTACGCAGTTTGTCGAAGCCCCGGATCCATTGGCCCGGGAGATGGGCATCTTTTTCTATGGAAAATACGATACCCTCATCCCATTGGGAAACCTGGATAATGGAATAGAAATCACACAAGCGGATTCTGGTTTTGTGGAATTGAAATTGCCTCAAATAGACTTTCCGGTCCGAATTATTTTGGCTCCATACGCCAATGAAGTTTCGATGAAAACTTATCTGGGTGAAGGAGATCGCGAGGAGGAGTTCCGCAATCTGATGGGAGCAAACTGGAAGAAAATAGCAAACCAGTATTGCGATGAACAAGGAGTCAATCTCTTTGCCGGCCATTTCTTCTTTATGAAGGAAGGTGAAAAACCTGAGCCCGAACCAGAATCCGAACGTCCTATCCTGCACGTGGGCGGAACTCAGGCACTATTCACCAAAAATATTCCTTCGCAGATCCAATATGCAGCTTTGGGACATTTGCATCGCTATCATTGGTTGAGTCACGAGCATTGCCCAGTGGTGTATTCCAGCTCTCCCCTCGCCTACTCTTTCAGTGAAGCTGACCAGGAGAAGAAGGTAGTAATCATCGAAGCCGAACCCGGCAAGCCTGTAAATTATAAGGCTATTGGCTTGAAAGAAGGTAGACCGCTCTATCGGAAAACGTTTGATAACCTTCCGCAAACCCTTGTTTGGTTGGAAGAGAACCCCTATTGCTTTGTAGAATTAACATATGTGACGGAAAGCAGTATTGAGGCAGCCACAAGAAAAGCAATAATGAAAGCACACGACGGTATCGTAAATTTGATTCCACAGATAAAAAACCCTTTGGGTCGCGAAAATCAGAGTTTGCAGGTCGAAGATCTGGAAAAAGATATGGAAAGTCTCTTTAAACTATTCTACGAAAGCGAAAAAGGCCAGAAACCAAACGAGGAATTACTCACAATTTTCAAAGAAATCACCAGCCAAAACGACCACGCATGATTCCGGTTAGACTTGAGATTCAGGGATTGTATTCCTACAAAGAAAAACAGACAATAGCATTTGACAAGCTCACAGCAGCCGGACTGTTTGGGATTTTTGGTGCGGTGGGAAGTGGTAAATCATCAATTTTGGAAGGGGTTCTTTTGGCACTTTATGGAAGCACTGAGCGACTTTCTGACCGCGGGGAAAAGAACAGCATGGTCAATTTGCAGAGTGATCAGTTGCTGTTAAACTTCGAATTCAGTTCCGGACTGAATAACGCAAAAACCTATTTGGCGCGCTATTGCGCCAAAAGAAATTCTAAGAACTTTGACGATATCCGGCCAGCAGAACACACGTTTTATGAAAAAGTGGATGGAAAGTGGGAACCGATAACAGCACGGGCTGAAGAGATCGTCGGCATGCGAAAGGAGCATTTCAAGCAGACGGTGATTATTCCTCAGGGGAAATTCCGGGAGTTTATTGACCAAAAACCGCTCGATCAAGCCAAAATGATGAAGGAGCTTTTCGGACTGGAGCGCTTTGATCTTTCTTTCAAAACCGGCATTCTCCTCAAATCCGTCAAAGAGCAAAAAATCCGTTTGGAGACTCAGTTGCAAGGCTTGGAAGAATATTCAGAAGAAATCCTGCAAGACAAGCAAGGTCTATTTTCTGAATTGAAAACCCATGCAAATGAGGCTTCCCTTAAGCTCAAAAACGCGGAAGTAGAATTCAAAACCCAAGAGAACATCCGGGAGAAAAACCAACAATTGCTCAAGTTTAGAGCCGAAAGGGAAGATCTGAATCTTCTGAAACCGGAAATCGAGAAACAACGGGAACTACATTCTGAGTTTCTCAAAGCCAAAACTTACCTCAAACCGGTATGGGAACAGATACGGGATACAAAAGCTGATTTTGAAAAATATAAGGTCAGAGTCATCGACTGTGAACGATTTAAAATTGAGTTTGCCAGAGAAGTTGCAGATTTGGAAAAGGAAGAAGAGGAGCTTAAAAAAAAGAATCAGGAAAGGCCCCAGCGTGAGGAGAAAATCCGTGACCTTAAGAAAGTTGTAGAAATCCAGAAGCTCGAAATCCAGAGAGAGGAAGCAGATTCGACTTTAAGTAATTTCAAACCCACTATAGAAGTTAAAAAACAATCCCAAAAAGTACTGGAAACAAAGATTACTGAACTGGAAAATGAAATTGAGAAAATCAGCGCCACAGATAGTTCGGCCTTGGCTAATCTGATCAGTTCCTCAAAAGACTGGAAACAACTGGAGTCTCAATTGGATAAAACTCAATTGGAAGCAAAAGAATTAACCATAGAAGCAGCTAATGTCAAAGGACAGATTCAAGCACTGGCAACCAGTATTCCAGAAGGTGAGGAATCATTTGAAACTTGGTTAGAATCCCAGAAAACCGCAATACAAGAATTGGAAAAGCAGCGGGACACCTTGATTCAAAAACAAGGTCTTGCTGCGCATGTTCACTTATTACATCAGGGTGAAGCCTGTCCACTTTGCGGAGCTCTAGAACATCCAACCCCCCTTGAAAGCGATGGAGAAAGTGATCTGGAGAAAAAAAACACACGAATACAAGAGGCCAAACTAATTCTAGAAAACATTCAAACCTCTAGATCATCACGAAACGAATTAGTCTTCCATCTGGAAAATCACCAAAAAAAACTACATTCGACCAATCTCGAAATTCAGGAACTCCAGCAAAGGTTAGCTGAATTAAAAGCCAATCTGGCAGAATATGAGATAAATTCCCAGACCAGCTTACTGGAAAAAATCCAGGCGATAGAACAAAGTAGTCAGATCAGAGAAAAAATACTTCAAGAAATAAAGACACTTCGTAAAAACTGGGAAGCCAGTCGGATAGAAATCGATCAATTCGAGAAAGAAATACTACAAGCGCAGTTGAAACTTCAATCAATCCTGTCCAACATTTCCTCCAAAAAAGAAGAGATCAGAGATATGGCTTTTTGTAAAGCATATTTCCACCAAACTCCTCAAGCTATTCAAGCTACCATTGAAGGTGTTGAGGCAAATATAGAAAAAGCCCTACTGGCGCTGGACGGAAAGCAAAAACACCTTCAGATTAAACGAGGAGAGCAGATCAGAAATCTGACAGATATCGATAATTTCACCCAGCTTCGAGACCAAAGCTCTACAAAACTCCAGAACCTAAATTCGGAATATGATTCGTTGAAAACCAAGTATGGATTTATGGATGAAGATCGATTGATCCATTTATTCCACCACTCGATTGATGCCGAGAAAATGGCCCGTGAGATCTCCCAGTTTGACCAGAAACTAGCCATCGCCGAAAACAGGATTCAGGAATTGGAGGGAGAAAATGGCGTTGCCGAGTTTCAGGAGCAAGCATTTCAGGAGCTTTCTTCCCAATTCAACGAGTTGAAAATCAAGGCTGAATCTTTCCAAAACCAGGTTCTTTTACTAGACAAGGAAATTCAGGAAATCCTCACTAAACTTTCGGAAAAGAAGGTTTTGATGAAAGAATTTGCCAAACTGGAGATCAGAGAAAGCTACCTCAAGGAACTTGACACTATGTTCCGGGGCAGTGGATTTGTGAAGTTCGTAAGCTCCATTTATCTCAAGGAACTATGCAATACTGCGAATGTACGCTTTATGAAATTTTGTAAAAACCAGCTCAGCCTTGACATCGACGACAATAATACGTTCTGGGTGATTGACTACCTCAATGGAGGCAAAAAGCGTCTGCTGAAAACACTATCTGGAGGACAAACTTTCCAAGCCTCGCTTTGTCTTGCCCTGGCTTTGGCAGAAAAGGTAAAAGCACTCAATCAGGCTGATCAAAGCTTTTTCTTTATGGATGAAGGATTCGGGGCTTTGGACAAAAATGCGCTTCGGGTGGTTTTTGAAACACTCAAGTCCCTTCGTCATGAAAATCGGATTGTCGGAATCATCAGTCATGTGGAGGATTTGCAGCAGGAAATCGGTGTCTTCGCAAATGTGGAACTCGATCCTGAGCGAGGATCCCAAGTGAGTTATTCCTTCTAATAGAAAAAAATAACCTGCAGAGTAAATCAATAGAAGTTCTCGTATTTATTTTATAATCAGCTATTTACAAGATGATTTTTAGAGGGATTTTGATAGAAAAATCAGCAAAGAATATTTCATAATTGAAATGGGACAAAAAAATCCTCTGACAACTGCCAGAGGATTTTTTGAATTAAGAAAACCTATTTACAATATATTTTCGTTTACCCAATCGATTTCCTCCTTTCGGATTGTATGATTAGAATCTTTGAAAATCAATAATTTCACTTTTGCACCCATCCTGCTCAGTAGGGTTTCTGATTCTTTTATTCGATCAAGAGGTACGTGAATGTCTCTTTCGCTACTTCCTATAAAGATTGGCGTGCCTGAAAAATCTCCTGCGTATTTTTCAGGCATCAGTTGCTCACCTATCAAACCTCCTGTAAATGCAATCACACCGCCCAGCTTTTGCGCATGTTGTGCAGCAAATTCAAGACTCAAACACGCTCCCTGGGAGAAACCGATCAGTACAGTATTCTCGGAGGAAATACCTGCTTCAACAACTTGATTCCATGCATCTTTTACGGTCTCTAAGGATAAAGCCAACGCCGTTCGATTTGCTTCATCTGGAGCCATGAAACTGTAGGGATACCATGTACCTCCGGCTGCCTCTGGGGCCAAAAGCGCATACTCATCCAGCTGGAGGTATTGCGCCAGGGAAAGAATACTTTCCGCACTTGCTCCTCTTCCATGGATCAATATCGCAGCCTTTTTCGCATCGGCTAAAGAAGTACCTGCCCTTTTTATATTAGTCATATGCTTCTACATTTAACTTGACTGGAGTCAAACTCTCTTCTAGTTTTTCCCGGTTTGGCTCTGCCCATTCTGGCAATTTGATCAACTCGCCCAAATGTGCTTCGTCCTCATCAATGGCAAAACCGGGTTCGTCTGTTGCTACTTCAAATAACACGCCGCCCGGTTCACGGAAATAAATCGAGGTGAAGTAATTGCGATCCTTCACTTCAGTAACCTGATATCCATTTCGAATCAAGATTTCCTGAACTTGAAGTTGTGACGCTGCATTCTCTGTTCTGAAAGCGATATGATGCACCGTCCCGGCACTTTGTGATCCTCGGTTTCCCGATTTATCAATTACTATGTCCACTATATCTCCAGGCTTTCCTTCAGTGCCATACCTATATCTGCCATTTTCCTCTCCGATAAAACGGTAATCCATATGCTCAGTCAACAACTTCTCGGTCAACTCTTTGTCGCGGAGATTTAAAGTAGCTCCATAGAATCCTTTGACGGAATACCCGGCGGGCACTTGCCCATAAGACCAGCCAGTTCTGTCATCCCGATCATTGGCAACCAGCTCAATACCCATGCTGTCATGATCCTCAAACCGGATCAGTCTGTCACCAAAACGTGCCAACACATCAGACACGGGAATTCCATATTTTTTCAAACGCGCTCTCCAATAGTCCAAAGACTCTGAAGGGATAGAGAATGCTGTGTAAGTTACTTCTCCAGCTCCTTTCACGCCTTTACGGGCTCCAGTAAAAGGAAAAGTAGTAAATACTGTCCCTGGTCTTCCCAATTCATCCCCAAAATAGAAATGATAGACTCCGGGCGCATCAAAGTTAATTGTCTTTTTCACCAGCCTCAATCCAAGAATTCCGGTGTAGAAATCAATATTTGCCTGAGGATTTCCAGCTATCGCAGTGATATGGTGGATTCCAGTGATTAATGGTTTCATAGTTGTTGGGGGAGAAAATGGTTGAACAGAAAGTATATCCTATGAGATCTAACTCTCTAAGCTATTCT
The DNA here is from genome assembly GCF_001442615.1 of Algoriphagus resistens. Taxonomy (GTDB): domain Bacteria; phylum Bacteroidota; class Bacteroidia; order Cytophagales; family Cyclobacteriaceae; genus Algoriphagus; species Algoriphagus resistens. The sequence goes on from NZ_LMXN01000007.1 coordinate 38,052, forward strand.
AAATTGACAAACCTTCAAGGTCATTTAGACCTCAAAGGTTAAGTGACTTAAGCTTGCTTAACAAGCTGAACGCTCAAGATCAAGCGAACCTGATCACTCACTACTACACTGCCAGCTTCAGTGACTGCTGACCAGGAAAGACCAAAGTCTTTTCTGTTGATTTTGCCTTCAATTTCAAATCCTGCTTTGGTCTGTCCATAAGGGTCTCCGGCTACACCTCCAAAATCAACGTCCAGCTCCACTTTTTTAGTGGCATCTCTCAGCGTCAGATCACCGACTAATTTATAACCTCCTCCATCTTTGAGGATATTTCCGGCAAAAGTCAATTTAGGATGATTTTCTGCGTCAAAGAAATCAGCCGACTTCAGGTGATTATCCCTATCTTTTTGATTGGTATCGATGCTATTGATATCTGCTGAGAAATTCACAGACGCTCCTTCGAAATCATCAGAAGAACTCTCTGCAGCTCCTTCGAATTCTTTGAAATATCCGGTCACTGTAGAAATAACCAAGTGCTTTACTTTGAATGAAACTTCAGAGTGTGTAGGGTCGATAATCCATTTTGTAGTGCTCATAATTTTTGTTGTTTAAGTTAACTATTTGTTTGTATCGAAATCTAATGTTTATACACGTATTAATTTAAATTTTTTATCCCCTTAATTTATCAAGAAGATTATTCAAAACAATTGCCTCATCAACAGTGAGATTAACCACTTTGTTGTTAAAGCCCTCCATACTTTTCTGCAAATCATCCAGTATCTGAAGTCCCTTTTCAGTTATGATTATGTCAACCTGTCTTCTGTCACTGGGACATTCCCTTCTTTCCAACAGATGTTTTGCTTTTAACTTATCCACCAATCGGCTCGCATTGGACATTTTATTCAACATCCTGTCCTGAATAGACGAAACTGTGATAGGCGTTCCATTTTGTCCTCTTAGGATACGGAGCACATTGTATTGCTCTGGAGAAAGATCATAAGGTTTCAGGATACCATTCTGAGCAGATACAAGATAGCTGTGCGTATAGAGTAAGTTGACGACCAACTTATTGTATGGGTCTTTGAATTCCTTCTGCTTGATTGCTTCTTCTAGACTTCCCATATCTTTTGTTTTTGTATTTAATGTATATACATGTAAATATAGAAAAAGGTTTCATTTAATGGAATATTTAATGGAAAAAAACAGAAAGACCTCCATTGAGGCCTTTAGCGATCAAGAATAAAAGAAGTCAACTCTTTTCAATTAACCAATCTCCTAATAGACGGTTAATTTCCTTGGGTTTTTCTATGCAGCTACTATGACCTGCCCCAGGAATCCGGTGCAACTTCGATTTGGGGATTCCCATTTGGATAAATTTCGCCTTTACCGGGGCAGTGGCAACATCCTCGTCACCCACTATAATCATAGTAGGGCAAATTATTCTTCCAATCTCGCTTTCAATACCCTTTCTATATATTACTCCATCCACTGCTTTGGAAATACTCTTTTTATTTGACTTTAATTCTGTTTTCCAAAATTCTATTTTCTCAGAATTTAGGGGATCATTCAGCCAGCTTTCGGCAAACATGATTTTCATGACTTTACTTGCTACTGGCGGAAAAATACCCAGCCATTTGACAATTCCGTTCAGGGTCTTGTATTTTGGTAAATTTTCCACAGGCTCAGAATTCGCAGAAGTTTCCATCAGCACCAAGCTTTTGATCAATTCTGGAAATCGGGAAGCAAGTCTCATTCCTATAAAACCTCCCATTGAAAGCCCTGCAAAGTGTACAGGACCAACACATAGTTCTTTGATCAATTCCGCGGCATCCTCAGACAGCGTATCCATATCAAATGGACCTACTACCTCACTTTGACCCTGCCCTCTATGATCATATGCGATCACGCGAAACCGGGGTTGAAGAAATTCGATTTGATCACCAAACATCTTATGACTCCAAAGCAAGCCATGGGAAAAGACAATCGTTTCCTCCCCATTTCCTTGATCCGTGTAGAAAATATCAACTCCGTTTACATTGATTTGGGGCATACTAAATGGTGTTAGTGAGCAATCCTCCAATTTGGTCTATTGGCGTGGTGCTCTAGTTATAATTCTAATACTGTTTACCAATCCAACCCAGGCTGCGTGATAACATATCCTTGTTCTGCCTTTTGCCTATCCACTATCACTTTCACATCTTCCAAAAGTTTCTTTGCATCATAAATTATACCATCCTTCACCGTATATTTTACTCCGCCCACTCGAATTGGTTTGTTATTCTCATCAATTCTGATAGCCCCAGTTCCGTAGAGCACTTTTAGATTTTGCAATGGATTCTCCTCCAGAATCACAAAATCTGCCAGTTTGCCAACTTCTACAGTACCGATCTCATTTTGCATTCCTAGTAATTCCGCACCATAGAGTGTAGCAGATCGAAGAACTTCCAACGGATGAAAGCCCGCTTCTCTAAGCAGTTCCAGTTCACGGATATATGCAAATCCATAGAGCTGATATATAAATCCAGAATCAGATCCTGCTGTCACTCTTCCCCCTTTGTTTTTGTATTCATTCACAAAAGCCATCCAAAGCCTGTAATTTTCTTTCCACAGGATTTCCTCCTCCGTGGTCCAGTCAAACCAGTATGAACCGTGTGATTGACGATTTGGCGCATAAAATTCCCAAAGGGAAGGGAGTGTATAAACGTCATGCCACTCTGCGGTCCTCGCACGCATCATATCCCGATTCGCTTCATAGATATTAAAGGTCGGATCGAGTGTAAAATCCAATTCAAGCAATTTATCCATCACTTTAGTCCAATGCTCAGAACCTGGTGTGGCAGCTTGCTTCCAAAGTTTTCCAGCTTCTGCGAAACGATGCTGTTCATTTTGATAATTGTAATCCAACCTAAAATCCTGAATCGTCTGATCTTCGAAAAGAGCTTCTGGCAACCCATACCAATGTTCCATAGAAGTCAAGCCCGCTTCGGCAGAATTCAACACATTCCACCGCGCCACGTTCAATTGCTGATGATGCATGGCTGAGCGGAGCCCAATTTTTTTATTTTCGGAGATCGCAGCCTTCATCACTTCAGGATTTGCACCAAAAAATTTAATCCCATCAGCTCCCTTTTTCGCATTTTCATTTACCCAGGCTTTTGCCTGATCTGCGGTGGTAATAGGCGCTTTGGCTCCTTGCCCAAAACTGGTATATGCCAAAATCCGAGGTGCTGTAATCTCATTAGCTGCAGATCTTTTCTTTTGATCCAGCACCCAGTCCAGTCCATTGCCAGCCGAAGGATCCCTAATCGTCGTGATACCGTGAGCCAGCCAAAGTTTAAACACATACTCCGCAGGTGTCCCCTGCCCTCGCCCACCGATATGCCCATGAGAATCTACAAATCCCGGAAGTAGGTAGTGTCCTTCCAACTCATAGACTTTATCATCTGGGCCTGCTTTTGGTCTACGATTTTCATCGATCGTCATTCCTGGATAACCTACTATCTGAATTTGAGAGATTCTATTTTTCTCCACAACAATATCCACCGGCCCCACAGGCGGAGCGCCTGTTCCATCGATGAGAACTACTCCTCTCAAAATCAACCGCTCATACTGCCCGTCTCCTTCATTTCTGTCTGGAGCAGGTTCTATTTGGGAAAATGATGGAAAGGAAAGATATAAGCCAACAAGGATAAGAAGTAAATGTCTTTTAAGCATAGAAAGCAGTTTAGTTTAGCTCAATAAGTTAAGCCAAAAAGTCACAGCAAAAAATATAAAACCAACGAACTGTACCCACAAAAAAGCCCTATGGAGTTTCCAAAGGGCTTTTTTGAAGTATGTTTACTAGGTAATTACAGATCCTTAAACTTCTCCATGATATCTTCTGAAATTCCGGTAAAGGAATATCCTCCATCATGATATAGGTTTTGCATGGTAACCAATCTAGTGTAGTCAGAGAACATTGTTACAATGTATTCCGCACAGGCTTCTGCTGAGGCATTCCCAAGAGGAGAAAGGGATTCTGCAAAATTGTAAAACGAATCAAATCCTCCAATCCCAGAACCAGCTGTAGTCTTAGTAGGGGACTGGGAAATTGTATTAACTCTTACTTTTTTCAATTTACCGAATCTATAGCCATACCCACGCGCAATGCTCTCAAGCAAAGCTTTCGCATCAGCCATATCTGTGTAAAAAGGAAAAACTTGCTGAGCTGCGATATAAGAAAGACCAATAATTGATCCCCACTCATTCATAACATCTTGCTTTTCTGCCACTTGCATCATCTTGTGAAAAGAGATCGCAGACACATCATAAGACTTCATCACCCAATCGTAGTTTAGATCACCATAAGACCTTCCTTTTCTGATGTTTGGGGACATTCCTATGGAGTGCAATAGAAAGTCAAAATTTCCTCCAAGATATTCTTTGGCTTCAGTGTAGAGTTTTTCGATATCTTCTGTGCTAGTAGCATCCGCGGGAATCACAATGGTATCACATTCCTTTGCAAGTTCATTGATAGCGCCCATACGCATGGCAATTGGCGCATTCGTCAATACAAATCTTGCTCCTTGTTCTTTCGCTTTAAGCGCTGTTTTCCATGCAATTGAGTTCTCATCGAGAGCACCGGTAATAATTCCGAGTTTTCCTTTCAGCAAATTTTCTGGCATATAGCTAGGGGTTATTTTCAAAAATATTGCCCAAAAATAGGAAAAAATAATCATTCAAGCCCTCAAATAGATGTAATGCAACAATTAGCGCCGGAGTAATTCCTTGGCACTTTCTATCGCTGATGCAGAGGGAGAAGCTCCCGCAATCATTTTGGCAAGCTCCAACACCCGCTCATCTTGATCAAGTAGTTTGATTTTACTTACAGTTTTTTCAGTAGAATTATCTTTGTAAACAAAATAATGAAGATCGCCCTGGCCTGCCACCTGTGGTAAATGAGTTATACAAATCACTTGATGTTTGAGCGAAATATCCTTCATCATTCCAACCATCTTCAAAGCCACTTCCCCAGAAATACCCGTATCTATCTCATCAAAAATCAACGTAGGCATGGCCATTTTATCCGCCATCAAATATTTAATAGCAAAAAGTAATCTGGAAAACTCCCCTCCTGAAGCCACTTTTTTCAATGGCTGCGGGGAAGATCCTTTATTTGCAGAAAACAGCAACTCAATTTCGTCCATTCCATTTGCAGAAGGTTCAATGGGTTTGTGTTCCATTACAACTTTGGAATTCTCCATACCCAGACCGGCCAAAAGCTCTTCCAGAGAACTCTGAAACCCTTGAAAACTCTCCAGCCTTTTTATGCGAAGAGCTTTTCCTAAATCGGCAACCTGCATCCTGCTTTTCTCCAATTCCAGTTTTGCCGTTGCTAGCGTTTCATCCAAATTCTGAACCTGAAATACCTTATCCGCCAGCTCCCTTTCCAGTTCCATCAATTCTTCTATAGATGCTACCCCATGTTTTTTCTGCAGTTGATAAATCCTGCTCAATCTATCTCTGATCTCATCCAATCGCTCAAAATCAACTTCTACCCGGGTCTCTTCATCGCCAAGTGTCTCTTCTATATCTTTTAATTCGATGTTCACGGCTTGAAAACGCTCTTTCAATGTTGAAAACACATGCGCCAAGCGCTCCAGAGATTGCATCCCATGCTGGATCTGAGACATTCCTTGTAAAATTCCGAATTGCTCATCCTGGAAAAGATTCAACATTTCGTTGATCTTCAGCTTGATTTCTTCCGCATTCTCAAGAATTTCCTGAGTAGATTCCAGTTCCGCTTGCTCGTTTTCCTTCAATCCCAGCGTACTCAATTCTTCTAATTGAAATTGATTGAAATCTGCTTCCTTTTGCAATTCAACAGCTTTTTTATTGAGTTCGTTAAAGGCCTTTTGAGCTTTTTGAAAGGCCTTATATGCTGCCTTATAGTGTTCAACTTCTTCCTGAGCTTGAGAAAATGCATCAATCAAACTCAGCTGGTAGCTTCCTTCTCCTAATTGTAGCGTATCATGCTGGGAATGCACATCCATCAAAAAACTCCCCAACGTCTTCAAAACGTCCAATAGTACAGGTGTATCATTTACAAACGACCGGGATTTCCCTGTAGAGCTGATCTCTCTGCGTATAATACAAGTGGGCTCAAAATCTAGCTCTTTTCGATCAAAAAACTCCTCTAAACCATAACTCGCCACTTCAAACACGCCTTCGATAACGCACTTTTTATCCTCATGAAGTAAGACCTTCGTATCAGCTCTGTTCCCTAGAAGCAGACCTACAGCACCAAGCATAATGGATTTTCCAGCGCCAGTCTCGCCGGTAATCATACTGAGTCCTGGACTAGGCTGCATATGCAGTTGGTCGATCAGAGCATAATTAGAAATGCAAAGAGATTTGAGCATTGGTAAAGTGTTCGTTAGGGCAAAACTAAAAAATCGAGCTTAGCTTTTCAGCAGCTCATTGTACTTTCTCGCATTATTTGGATCAACTTCCAAAAGTAGTTCGACTATTTCTGTTCGAATCTCAAGGGAAGCATTTTTCATAATTGAAGTTATTTCATCACTTTTGGCATCCATAAAAGAAATCACAAATATACCATTAGGCTGAGTTTTATTAGCTTCTGCCAAAATCCGAATTGCTTCTAGGATATTAGCATATGCCTCTTTTGGACGAATCTGAAGAATATCCAACCCTTGGCGATGATACAAATAATAGGCATCCCGGATCACAGAAAAGACCGAAGACGTATAGATATCGTTATTTAAAGCATAGCGGTTCCGTCGATCAGAGGTGCTTTGTGTCCAGCCAGGCCTACCTGATTGCTGGGCATTATTTACTATATCATTTGCTGCAGCAAAGAATTCGCTACCACCGCGGCTTTCAAAAGAATCATAATCCAATCCCAAAGAGATATGAGCGTAGAATGCCAACAGAGAGCTAATATTATTCAGGTACGTAAACCGGTTGAATTCCAGTGGTTGTGATTCTATATAATCAAAACTCCAATTCCTATCTGCAAAGTTAAAAACCAAACTTTCGTAATTAGTCCCATAAACAGGCCTGACGGTCTGAATCTGAACCGTAGCATTATAAGTCCCTACCTGTGGCACATCATTAATCGTAATAAGCAGGTTCCCTTTGATTCGTTCCTCGGGACGAAATTCATCGGTAGTCCACGATCGCCCGTTAAGAAATTGCTCAAAACTGGTTTTCATCTGGTTAAAAACGTCTGTATTCTGGATTCTCGCGCGGTCGCTATTGATAATTACGGTAAAATTCAACTCCTGAGAAAACCCAAGGAATGAATAGCAAAAAAAGAGTGTCAAAAGAATTCCTTTTATCATACGTTTATTTTTTGTTTATCAGCTGTCATATGGAATCTCGTATGCATTATAATCATCCCAGTGTGTGACGCTGGAGTCATGCTCGATTTCATTGATTATAATTGTTTTAAAATGGTCAGATGGAATCTTTGACGATTAAAATAATCATTGCACTGTGTGTTTTAATGATGATTTTAATCGTGTCGATTTCATATGTTTAATTTTATTTTTCAGCTAACATTTAGCAAGTCCCGAGCTTGATTCGGGAAAATCTCTAATTGAATAATCATCCGGCAGTTCGTCGCACATGACATGCACGAATTTATATTCTTAAAAATACGGAAATAAAAAGGCTCAAACCCAAACTGGGATATTTTTGATTTGATCTATTATCAGATTAGCAATTTGCTTTTTGGGAGCAATCTCAGATTGAACGGTCAATCCTGATCTATGAAAAATATGCACTTTATTCGTATCAAACTGAAATCCAGCCCCCTGATCCTTCATTGAATTGAGGACGATCATGTCAAAATTCTTCTCAGAAAGCTTACGTTGGGCATTCTCCTCTTCCTTCTCAGTCTCCAGAGCAAAGCCAATATGCACTTGGTTTTGCTTTTTCTTACTTCCTAATTTTGCAGCGATATCTACATTTTTTACCAAATTAATCGAAAGAGTCGCATCCTTTTTTTTAATTTTCTCCGGAGAAACTTCCGCAGGAGCATAATCTGCTACAGCTGCCGCAAAAACACAAATATCCATTTGTTCATGGATTTCAACAGCTGCCTGATACATTTCACTAGCAGATTTCACATCCTTCCAACGAAAATTAACCTTAGGGACTTTTAATGAAATCGGGCCGGAAATCACAAACACTTCGGCACCCCGCGAAAGAAAGGCATTTGCCAAAGCAAGCCCCATTTTGCCACTGGAATGATTACTTACATACCTCACAGGGTCAATTGCCTCTTGCGTAGGCCCCATAGTTATCATCACTTTCTTTCCACTGAAATCAGACTTTACCGCAAAAAACTGTTCCACCTTCAACAAAATATGTTCCGGCTCCATCATTCTGCCCCGACCAGATAATCCACTGGCCAATTCCCCTGATTCGGCATCAAGGACTACATTCCCGAAGGTCTCTAATTTCTCAATGTTTGAAAGTACCGAAGGATGCTGATACATGTCCAGGTCCATCGCCGGAGCTAGCATCACAGTACATCTTGCAGACAAGTAGCTAGCAGAAAGTAAATTATCACATATGCCATTGGCGAATTTCGCCAAGGTATTTGCACTGGCTGGTGCAACTAAAAATAAATCTGCCCAAAGCCCCAATTCTACATGATTATTCCAAATTCCGGTTTTGTCATGCTGAAACTGACTTAAAACCGGCCTTTTGGAAAGTGTTGCCAAGGTGAGCGGTGTGATAAAATCAAAAGCAGAAGTGCTCATAATGACCTGCACTTCTGCTCCTGCTTTAATTAATAGACGGGTAAGAACAGCTGACTTGTAAGCAGCAATGCTTCCTGTCACGCCCAATATGATTTTCTTACCCTTGAGGCTCATAAATTTATTCGCCGGCTGGTTCTTCAGGAAGTCTGCTGTATACTTTACCTTCCATGAATTCTTCCATAGCCAATGTGCTTGGCTTCGGCATTCTTTCGTAGAACTTGGAGATTTCGATCTGCTCTTTGTTTTCAAATACTTCTTCCAAATTATCGACTGTAGAAGCGAATTCAGAAAGCTTGATGTTTAACTCCTCCTTCAACGTATTTGAGATTTGTTTTGCTCTCTGACCGACTACATGAAGAGACGTATAAATATTGCCTGTTTTGTCAGCGATTTTATCGAGATCTCTTGTAATGATGGATGGATTAACTGCCATATTCTTAGTTGATTATAATTCTATTTTATTTCTACTTTTTCTATTGCTTTATTCTCTAATGCTTGCGCTTTTTGTTCAGCTAAACGTTCATTATAGTCCTTTAGGTCAATAGAATGAGATTCCAATTCTTCTTTTGCTTTCTCTTCTATCTCTTTCACTTTTCCTGTATAGGCACTGGTTGGATACCTGCGATAAAATGTGCTTGCAAAACCCAACGCATCTTCCAATCTTTCCTTCTTTTTCAAGAAAGTGCTGTTTTCAGCATATCCCGTGCTCACCTCTACAAGCTTGTAGGCAAGCTCTTCGTTATGCTTGCTCTCAGGATAATTCTTCATGAAGTTCTGAAAGTTTATTATGCATGCACGATAAAAATCACCTGGATACAGGCCATCCTTCAGTCGGTAATACATAGATGATTCCATGTACGCTTTTTCTTCAAATCTACCTTGCAAGTCAACAAGCATATCCATTGCCCGCTCATAGCTAGCTGAAGCAGGAAATTTGGTAACAAATTGCTGAATAGCAGCTACGGCTTCCCGAGAGCTTTGCTGATCCAAATTAGCATCCGGAGAGTCAAGGTAAAGGGAATAGGCATTCATAAACAATGCTTCTTCCGCCAATGGACTTCTATTATATGTCCGGTAGAAATTACTAAAATAACCGGCAGCCTCAATATATCTCTTCGTCTTGAAATGGCAATTGGCATAATTATAATCTGCCAATTCCGCCTTTTCACTCCCTCTGATCACAGGCAATACCTTATCGTAAAGGATGATAGCCTTATTGTATTCACCTTCCTGATAATATTTGTTTGCCCCCGCATATAACTCCTCCCAGTTCGTGCTTTTCTCAAGCTTGTTGAACGGACCACAGGCACCGGCAACTACTAGTATAATAATCAGTAATAGAATGGATTGTACGCGCATGTTCATTTTCAAGACCGCAAATATACGGGTTAATTATTCGGATTCAAATGGATGATTGTTGGATATAGCAACTCTTACTTCTTGACAACGAGCTTCTTGGTTACAATATTTTTATTGTCCAAGAAAAGTGTGTAGAAATAAATCCCTGGATTGAAATCAGACACATCAATTGCTAACGTGTTTCTTTCTGGTGTAAGTTCATAATCTGCTATGGGATTCCCGATAAAACTATTAATAGCAATTCTTGCCTTGACAGATTGGTTTTTGAAGTTATAATCAAATTGAGCCGTTCTCACACTGGGATTTGGATACACATCGCTAAGTACAATATCCTCATAGTCAAACTCATCTACTTTGACTGCAGAATCTTCGACTTCATACCTGGCTTCGACGAGAAACTGATCTCTAAGGTTGCTTTCATTTACAAATGACAAGTCAAAGGACCCCCTTGTTTCAGCTATTCCCATATCAAACTCCAAATACAGATCTGTCAACAGCTCGCCCGGCTCCAATGTCAATTTAATTTTTGCAAGATCTTTTTTTGGATCATAGCACTCGTCCCCAATGCATATCCTTACTCTTTGAGAAGAACCAATATTGCCCCGGAGGCTTTTTAGTAGATATGTTTTTACTTTATCAGTTTCGTTTTGAAGAATGACTGTCTTACGTTGTTTAGAGCCCAAGTCCCCGCGAAACTCCAGCCCATCACTTAACACACGTATCTGTTGCGCTTCCCCAACAACGGGAATCAATAGCCAAAGCCATGTAAAAAAAATGAGTAATCGTTTCATGTAAAATTTCTATCGATACGCCTTCTGTGTTGTAACTCTCTTCAATATACGCACAAAATTAAGCCAATGGCTATGTATTTAGAGAAAAAAGCGGTTAAAATCTGTTAACCCTTATAAAATTTTTTCATACGAAACACGTTGCCTACTGATTTCATCTTCAAGAAATAGTTATGGACTCTTTTTTTCTGGTTTCCATCCGCGTTTTTCCAGTGATTTTAAGATCTCTTCATCGGTTGGCAAAACCAATTCTATCACCGGATCATTAAACAAATTTTCTGCTTCCGGATCGATTTCTTCGGGCTTTCTCCAAGCATTTATATCAGCCAATGTAGGTCTTTCTTCGAATCTCCAATTGAATCCTTCTAATCTGGAATTCTCTTCAGTGATGAGTTGAAAAGGTGTGAATTTCCCGTCAGGTTTGATACCATAGGTCACGCGCTGAATTACCCCCTCTTTAAATCGGAGTTTGATGTTAGCACTCAGCGTTTTATTTATCCCTTGAGAAATGGTATCTGCCTGCAACGCAAAATATAGCGACTCTCCATTTCCGTCAATATCAATCTTATCCATTTGACCATCTTCAAAATAGCCAATCATTGTCCTACCCTTCATCTGGTTGAAATTACTTATTGTATCCTGCGTGATCACAAACACTTTATCCTTCATGAAAACGCGGTCGAGTTCTTCATTCGCAATGTAAAAGACCATACTGTCAGCTGTAATTTGGCTTTTTTGATTCCACATCACTGGGTCTTTGAAAAGCTGTATGGATGAATCTGAATAATTATAAACCAACGAGTCGGCTGCACCGGACATATCCGATTTCACCAGCTTAACGGTCCTAAAAGCCAACAAATATTTCATAGAATCCGCTTCTCCATCCTGTGATATCAAAGAGTCCGAAGCCATATAAAGCGTATCCTTCTCAAAGTACTTTCTTACCAAAGCATTTCCGTGGACCAGACTATATTTTCGCTCATCCCAATATTCGCCTACATCACCAAAGATTTCTACTTGCCGTTCTTTATTGAGCACACTCACCTCTTCTTTCCCTTCATAATAGGCTTCCAACTCACTATAATACAATTCTCTGGCCTTTATTCTGCTCGTTTCAGTCTCTACAATCCCCTCATAAAACCTGAATTTTTTTGCCTGTGTATCATAGAAACTCCCGTTTTGTGCATCGAGCGTATTCCCGTCTTTTGAAATCAAATTTGTCAACCCCTTTGTTTCCGCAGTTTTGGGGATTGTCATGTAAACCAAATCATTGGTTTTCATAGTGTAATCCGGATTGACCAGCACCACATCCTTTTGAAATGTGATCCGTTCAATATTCACCTCATATTTGCCACGCTCACTTGTGAGAACATTTACTGAATCGACTACTTTTCCATCGTTAAAATAGTATGCGATATTGCCAGCACGGTCATAATCCAGGTATTCTGTGGTAAGGGTAGTTTTTTGGTTTGTAAACACCACATTATTTCTAAGCTTTGCCATTTTGGTGTTCCCATCGTATTCAGCATAAGTGCTGGTAGTCTGTACAGGATCTTCCTGATCTATAATTCTCACATTCCCAAAAAGCCTAGCCTTATTTTCATCCCTAAAAAAAAGTGCAGAATCACAGTAAATCAACGTTTTCTGATGCTTCATCTGTACAGACCCCAGCAAGCGATCAACACCTTTTGCCCCAGTCTGTTCATCTGCACTTTTAATCTCCAAAACGGACTTTTCCTGTGCCAGAGCTGAGGCAGAAACCACCCAAAAAGACAATAGGAAAAAAGAAATACGAAATAAGGCTGAAGTCATAGTAGCACGAATGTGGGCAAAATTAGCAGAAAATGATATTTTTGATCAATGGTTGAAGCTTTTATCCGGCATATCCGGGACAAATCAATTTTAGATCCATCCAAAACCTACTTATTGGCGAGCAGCGGTGGAATCGACAGCATGTGTTTAGGCAATCTTCTTACCAAAGCAGAAATCCCTTTTGAAATAGCCCATGTCAATTTTGGATTACGCGCAGCGGAAAGTGATGCAGATGAAGATTTTCTCCGCAAATGGGCGGAAAGTTTACCTAAACCATTCCATGTCTACCGTGCAGAGACCGGCAAATTCGCAGCTGAGCGAAATATCTCTACGCAAATGGCAGCAAGAGAGATTCGTTATCAGTGGTTTGAAAAGATAAGGTCAGAAAGAAATTTAGCAGGAATTATTCTAGCTCATCACGAAGATGATCAGATAGAGACTATTTTTCTGAACTTGCTGCGAGGCACCGGTATTGAAGGGATTTATGGAATGGCTGAGCGCAAAGGCTGGCTAATCAGACCGATGTTGGCTTTTGGCAGAAAAGAAATCCACGAATATGTCCTGGAGAACAACATAGAATGGAGAGAAGACAGCTCCAATAAAACGACTGACTACAAACGCAATAAGATCCGGCATATCAGTTTGCCGGCACTTTACAAGGTAGCCGATGATGCTAAATCGAACTTACTGAACAGCTTCGCTAGACTAAAAGACACCGGAAAGGCTTTCACCTCATTGTTTGAAAACTGGAAAAATGAAAAAATCAAGGAAGCAGACCGGTTACAGATTCTTGCTACTGCTGATATCGTAAAGACCGGTGGTGCGGCATCGCTTCTGTACTTTTGGCTTCGTCCATACGGCTTCAATTCCGATCAGGCACAAGTTATTTTGGAAAGCTGCCGGTCAGGCGAGTCCGGAAAGCTATTCGAAAGCCCAAGTCATTTACTCAATATTGACCGGGATCAGCTTATTCTGGCTGCAATACCCCAATCGTTTGACTCTATAACAATTTCTGAAAATGATATTGAATTTGTTTTGCCTGAAGGCAGGTATGAAATCCTAAAGCTGCAGGGTAAAGAAGACCTGGACAAAAGCCGTCAAAATGCTATGCTTGATCTAGAGCGGCTTAGTTTTCCATTAGAAATCAGAACTTGGCAGGAAGGAGACAGATTCACGCCTCTGGGAATGAAAAACGCAAAGAAAATCTCAGACTTTTTAATAGATCTAAAAGTTCCTATAGTGAAAAAACATGCCGTGAAAGTAGTACTTTCAGAAGGCCAAATAGCCTGGGTGATTGGTTATAGAATTGCTGACTGGGCAAAATCTACAGCTGCTACAAGAAGGTTACTTTATCTAAAAAAACGATAAGAAATGCGTAATCCATTTTCTAAAACATACACTGATACTGAGGAACAAATGTTCAACTTTCTTGGACAGATTAAATTCTTTGAAAACTTGAAAGATAAGGAAATGGCTCGGTTTATTCCTGCCATGCACCACAGGAAGTATGTAAAGGACGAAGTGGTCTTCTTCAGCAAGGACCCCAGTCAGGCGCTTTACCTAGTCAAAAATGGAGACATCAGTCTCACCATTGATGTCAAAGATAATTTTGAGACTATTCTTGAAATAAAAAGAGGCCAGGCTTTTGGAGAAAACTCCTTACTTGAAAATGCGAAAAGAACATATACTGCATTGGTTGTTTCTGATGATGCTGAATTAATTGTAATCCCATACTTTGCAATGCAGGAAATTTTTGACAGTAACCCAAAGATCAAAGCAAAAATGATGACTTCATTGGCGGAATATTACAATCAAAATAATCAGCGTCTTTTCCGCTCCTACAGAGAATCTTTTGGCTTCTTCAGCCTTCGTCAAATGTTTGAATAAGCTCGTTCAACCAGCGTTTTTCGTATTTGTCAAAAAACCTAAATTACTTCCAAACTATTCTGGGGTCTGTTTCGAATCCTAGGCATTGTTTAATATCTTAGCGCCGCTTTTTAACACAAAATATTCATATATAAAATTTATAGATCTAATGAGCAAAGTAACCGTAGTAGGAGCTGGTAACGTAGGTGCAACTTGTGCTGATGTATTAGCTTATCGCGAAATCGCCGAGGAAATTGTATTAATTGACATCAAAGAAGGCGTAGCTGAGGGAAAAGCACTTGACATCTTCCAGAAAGCACCTATTAATCAATACGATAGCCGAACTATAGGAAGCACAAATGATTATAGCAAAACCGCAAATTCAGACGTTGTAGTAATCACTTCAGGTCTTCCCCGTAAGCCAGGTATGACTCGTGACGATCTGATCGAAACCAACGCTGGTATCGTGAAGTCCGTAACTGAGAATGTCATCAAGCACTCTCCGAATGCAATCATCATCGTGGTTTCCAATCCACTGGATGTAATGACTTATCAAGCCCATATCACTGCGGATATTTCTAGAAATAAAGTAATCGGTATGGCTGGTATTCTGGATACGGCACGTTACAGAGCGTTTCTTGCTGAGGAACTAAATGTATCTCCAAAAGAAATTCAGGCAATCCTCATGGGAGGTCATGGTGATACCATGGTTCCTCTTCCCCGCTATACCACAGTAGCAGGTATCCCGGTGACTGAGCTGGTTGCCAAAGATAAGCTTGATGCGATCATCGAAAGAACTAAGTTTGGAGGTGGAGAGCTAGTGAAGCTGATGGGTACTTCTGCCTGGTATGCTCCAGGGTCAGCAGCAGCTCAAATGGTAGAAGCGATCTTGAAGAACCAAAGAAGAGTATTTCCGGTGTGCATCAAACTTGAAGGTGAATATGGAATCGACGATTGCTACCTTGGTGTACCGGTAATTCTAGGCAAAAACGGTGTAGAGAAAGTATTGGAGCTAGATCTGAATGCCGAAGAAAAAGCACTTCTTGAGACTTCCAGAGGCCATGTTAAAGAAGTAATGGAAGTATTGAACAAACTGGGCAAATAATCCCGGTACTTTTATATAGCAGACCTTGGATTCTCTTGCTTTTGTGGGGGTTTCTTAGGTCTGATTTTTGTAATATGCCATCTGAATCATCCTTGAGCCTGTGAAGATCTGGAAAAGCCTACTTACTCTTGTCACCACTATACTCCTTGCCGGAGTCGGCTTTTGGATCTACAAATCCTACTTTTCATCCCGCCAAGTAAACAGTCTAGAAGTAATCAGTCAAAATGCAGTTTTTGTTTTCGAGACATTCGAGGGTGCTGCTCAGTGGAATACTTTAGTCAATGATCCTGTTTGGGATATTCTAAAAACCTTTCCGGCATTTCAAAGATTAGCTGATCAACTGATCACGCTAGACAGTCTTAATGGAGGATCTGGCGAAATCGCACAATCTATTAACGGACAACAAGCTACGGTCAGCCTTCATTCTACTGGCTCTGAGACGTTTGATTTACTTTTTACCGTAAATCTCAATCCCTCGACAGCAACAGATTTCATAGACGAAATCAAATCCCGAATTCCTTCAGGATCAAGATTCCAAACCCGAAAATACTCTGATAAAGATGTGTTGGAATATTACGACTCCGAAAACAACAGACTTTGGAGTATCTCATTACTTGGAGATCTGGCAGTACTGTCTTCTTCCTCCTTCTTAGTGGAAGAGGCTATCCGCTTCTACGCAAACGAAGGCCAGCCTAGCTATTATTCCCTGGTAAAATCAATACCATATAATTCAGAAGTGCAGGGAAGACTCCTTCTGGCAGGCAAAGGAATAGCCAGTTTGCTGAAGGGAGTCGGTGGACAACGAGAAAGCAATACAATTTCCGCCTTGGAAATCATGCAAGGAGTGGTGGCGATGGATTTAATTCTGGAAGAAAACCAACTGGTCTTCAAAGGGCCTGTGATCTATGAAGAGGATGTTGATTTTACACCTTCTATCCAGGCCAATCTTGCTGCTATCGAAGAGGCTATCTCCAATCGCACGCTTGCCCTCACTCAAATCAATCTCAAAAGCATATACGAAACCCAAAAAATCGTAAACCGGGCATTTACAGCTAGGGCAACTTTTAGCGGAGATATCCAGCGCAAGATCTTAGACAAGGGTTTTCTGGACAGTTTTACCGGAGAATTGTATTTACTTGATCTGGAAAATTCAGGCGGGGCAGAAAAAAATCTAGCACTGCTAGCACGGACTAGGGATGCCGCACTGGCTATTCAGCAACTTAAGGAATTTCAAGAAAACGAAAGCGACGAGGGGTCTGATTTCTATTTAGGTCATGAGATTCTCTACCTATCCGAGGAAGATTTCCCTGCGCATTTATTTGAAGGCAAATTCCCGGGATTTGGGCAGACTTTTATCACTGCTGAGAATGAAGTTCTGATTTTGACAAATTCCCAGCAGGGAATGAAGCTCATTTTGGAGGACATTAATTCTGGGAACACCTGGGGTAAATCGCCTAGAGCGCCTAAAGCCAAAAAAGACTTGCTTCCAACTTCAGGGTTTAGCCGCATCTTTTTGACAGACCTAGTTTGGGATCTTTGGACTAAAAAATCCAATCCATCCTGGAGTTCCTTCCTTCAGAAATATTCCGAAGCTTTCAAGTCTTTCCCATGGGTCTCCTTCAGGATAAACCAACTCCAAGACAGAACTGAAGCCACATTGACTTTCCCCTATGACGGAACATCCAAGCCGAAGATAGAGACCACAGATGCAATCTCTCTGCAGCCAAGTAATCGAATTTCATTTGCCCAACGATTGATTTACGGTCCTAAAGCTATCATCAATTACCAGGACAATACGGAAGATTTGCTCGTGCAAGACCAAAGCAATGTCCTGCATCTGATCAATTCGGCAGGTCAGGAAGTTTATTCGGTAGCTTTATCAGGACCGATAATCTCAGATGTATTTCAAATTGATTACTATAAAAACGGAAAACTTCAATTGTTGCTAGCCACTGAAAACCGAATCTATGGGATTGATAGACTTGGTAATTCCCTACCAGGATATCCCTTTGATGTGAACAGCGAAAGTATCATCCAGCTAAACCTCGTGGATTACAGTAATACTAAAGACTATCGATATTTCATCAGTACAGCTGAAGGTAATCTGTATCTGATAGATAAAACCGGAGAAAAGTTAGAAGGATGGGATCCTAATCCCATTGGGGCTAAAACTATCGGCCCGCCTGCACATCACAGAGTACCCGGCAAGGGGGACTATATGGTAGCTTTGACAGAAAACGGAAGGCTTCAACTTTTCAACAGAAGGGGAGAAAGTCAATCCGGCTCTTCAGTCAAACTCGGAGAATCTTTCAACTCCGGCTTGATGGCTTACAGAAATCCAAAATCACGATCCACACAGCTTGTCGGCATTACAAAAAATGGAGAGGTCATTCACTCAAATTTTAACGGTGAAATCGGATATAGAAACCAATTGATCAAAAATGATCGAGATAGTGAATTCGTACTTGTCCCAGATCAAAAGCAAAACGATTTTATCCTTATCTCCCGCCAGTTTAATGAAGTAAGTGTGCTAGATCGAACAGAAAGAACACTTTTCAGCACTCGCGTGTCTGATGAAAATCTTATATACCAATATTTTGATTTTGGCTCCAATAGACAATTATTCGCTATAACAGATCTTAACCAAGGATTTGGCTATCTCTATGATCTCAAAGGAAACCTACAAACCACTATGCCGCTGGAAAGCACCGGTCCGATCCAGATCACTTATCAGTCGTCTCTCGACCAATATTTGATCAGGACCGTGAATGGCTCCACACTTATCGAATTCCAATTGGCAGAGTAGGCATATGGGTATTTTCTTTGGCTTAGCCTGACGATTGGCTAACTTGCGAAAAATCACCGATACGACTAATGCTGAAAAAGTACTTCCTGCTACTCTATCTACTTCTTTGGGTTAGCACACACACTTTTGCCCAACTGATTTCAGACAATCAGGATATTTATGAAGTAGGCAACTCCATTAATCTGACCTCTCCCTATCACACCACACTTTCTTTTTTTTATAACCTTGAAGAAGGTCATTATAATCCGGAAAATGCGGCTAAGACACTTGACCTTTCTGATGTTAAGGATCAAAATGGCCAGCGTTTAGCAGTAAAACTGAAGCAGATTTTTGAAGGAAAGGGAATATTAATTCGAACAAACGAAATACCAAACGAACAAAACTACTCAGACAGCACCTCCACATCGAAGGAAAACATCTACTATTTTGATAAAAAGAAGCTACCAGGAATTTTTCTTCAGAAAACTGGAAACAGTTGGAAATATTCAGCTTTCAGCGTCAGCCAGATAGATGAACTTCACTCGGAAACTTATCCCTATGGCACTGCAAAACTGCTTAATATTCTTCCAAAAATTGGGAATCAAGAATATTTAGGACTCCATTTGTGGCAATTGGTGGGTCTGTTTATCCTTCTGTTGCTGGTTTTCCTTTCGCATTGGATTTTCACCTTAGTGGTGGACAAACTAATGCTCTATCTTTTCAAGCGTTATGGCTACGGGAAAGTCGGAGAAGATTATATCCTGCCAGTGGCAAGAGTGGTCAGTCTCTACTTGATAGTGGTTTTACTCTCACTTTTTATACGGGTACTCCAGCTTCCTATTGAGATTTGGTCTTGGATTCTAATCATGTTACGTACACTCAAGCCATTCCTGATTACCATCATTTTCTACAAATTGGCTGATATAGTAGCGGCTTACTTTACTAAACTAGCCACTAAAACCGAGTCTACCCTAGACGATCAACTGGTTCCCTTGATGCGCAAAACGCTTAAGGCATTTGTGATTGTGATAGGGACGTTGTTTATCCTACGAGATGGTTTAAACCTTGATATTATCCCATTCCTGACAGGTCTTTCCATTGGGGGTGTTGCGATTGCCTTAGCGGCACAGGATACGATCAAAAATTTCTTCGGTTCTGTTATGATTTTCATTGACAAACCTTTTCAAGTAGGTGACTGGATTACATCAGGTGAAATCGATGGAACTGTAGAAGAAGTGGGATTTAGATCTACGCGAATCCGAACATTCAGAAACTCATTAATGTACGTGCCCAATGGAAAGATTGCAGATGCTATCCTGGATAATCATGGCCTCCGTCAATACAGAAGGTTTTACACTACTTTGACAATCACATACGACACCCCTCCAGAGCTGATCGATGAATTCGTAAAAGGTTTGAGAGAGATCGTGCTAGCTCATCCCAGCACCCGAAAGGAGGCGTTTCATGTCTACTTCAACAACTTATCCTCCTTCAGCCAGGATATTATGTTTTACATTTTCTTCGAAGTACCTACTTGGGGGGAAGAATTGAGGTGTCGACATGAGGTATTGGTTCAGATCGTGAAACTTGCCAATTCGATTGGGGTACGCTTTGCCTTCCCTACCCAAACCTTACACATGGAATCTTTTCCTGAAAAGAAAACGCTTGTGCCAGAGTATAGTGGCGGATATGAAGCAAAAGTCACTGATTTTGTACAACGCGAGTTAAAGCGTAAAAACGAGTAGCAAATACGCTTACTTCACTTCAAAAGTCTGCAGGTAGTTTTTCGATTCCCCTTGTCGAGTAGTCGTTTTAACCTTAACCAGATATTTTCCTTTTAGCTCAGGAACCTTGATTTCTATTGAATTGCCAGGATCGGAGATTCCGGGAATTTCAGACCAGTACAATACTGTTCTCCAGTCCATGATATTCTCATCCTGACCAGGAGCATCAAATAAAGAGGCAGCAGACACCACTTTGGGTTGGATTCCTTCGTAGTCAAGGTAGATCCCGTTTGAAGGAATAGGAAATCCACCAAAATCATTTTTGTAAGAACTGAAGCTCATCACTCCCGGGTATTTTTCTTCATTTAAGTAAAAGGTTCGGGTCAACACTTCAAGTTTTTCAAAATCCTTTGGGTCAAAAGCTGCCAGCAAATCTGAATCAAACACTGGCAATGCATCTATCAGCATAAGTGGATTGGAATCAAAACCAGCATCCATCACTTCATCTAAAGCCCGGAATTCCTTCTTCTTTTTGATCGTCCTTACTGAAATCTCGGGTACATATTCCTTGATTACTGTCGCCACCGTTTCAAAGCGAGTATAATCATCCAACATATAAACTCTATCCTCTACAAAACCGGTGACTACCGGAAATAAACTTGCATCGAACTCATTGACAAAATACCCTTCTACTTGGCCTCCTTTCAGCAATTGCTCAAGAAGAGCCTGATCCTCTGGACTTATTTCAAGTTCGGGAAAAACAAAGGTGCTTTTAAAACGTGTAACCGGAGCTGGTGAAACAATCCCAAAATCCAACAAGCTCTCATTCCCATCAGCCTGGGCGACTAAGTATTTCCAGTTTTTCATCCCACCTGCATCAATGAATAAACTCCCATTCGCATCAGGTCGATCCGTGAAAAGGGCTGACTTTTCACCATGCAGCGATAAGTAATACAACTTAGTAGTATCGACAGAAGCTCCCTCTACTTTGGCTTCGATTACATGCCCAAAAAGCTCGGGGATCAAACTGTGCTCTTCAATAGAATCATAAGCCCTTGCTGATGAAATCTTCTCTTGGTCAGCCAAAAATGGATTGTCTGACGCTATACTTACCTCACTTATGTTGATGCCATTCGGTAAGCCTATTTTCAAAACTTCCCCTGATATGATATTCTGGGAAAAAATAATGTCGTTTGAAACTTGAGTTTGAGTGACTCTGCTTCCTTCAGCGACTACTGTTGGCGGTGCATTTCTATTGAAAACCGTGATAAATTTCTGAACCAAACCTTCCTCCAGATTTTGGTAGGGGCTCACTCGGGTAAATACACGTAAGAGATAATTATCAGATGGCAGATTAGTCGGAAGCAGAAGAAAATTAAAACTTTGCCCCTCCTCCAAAGGCATTTTTGCGATAGCGACTGACTCATTATATCGATTGACAAGTTCGGCGTAGATGATCTTTGATTCTGCAGGAGAATTATTCTGCATTGCCTGACTGGCTATCCAAACCCGCTCGCCTCCAAAATATATTGTCTTGGGAATAGAAAAATCCACTGTCTCCACCGCAAGATCCTGACTGGATGCTAATGGGGAAAAGCCTAGGTTTAGTAAGAGAAATACGAAAATTCTATGTGATAAGCCCATATTAATCCTCCCAGAAATCAGGTTTAACATTTGTCCCTCTCAATGTACAATCCGTACAGCGGCGAATAGCTCCTTGAAAGCCTATCGGAGAGAAAGCCCCATCGGGGATAATCGGAAGGACGGGAACAAAACTCCCACTACCGAATGATTGTCCGTAACTATCTCTCCTTATAGTATCAGGCTCAATAAAACAACTATAATAATCAGGTTCTACCGCTCTCCATGGGGTCACTTCCCTTACATTGATGTAAAATCGCTTTTGCTTCACGGTACCAAGACTCACATATCCAACTACAGGCGCATCAGAATTTTGATCATTCTTGATATTTCCTCCAATGTTTGAAGGTAAAGGGCTGAAAATAGAGCCGAGATCATTTGAGTTTTTGCGAAGGATTTCCCAAAATTCAGAAGCCTTCTTATCCAATGCCTTTTGGGAAATCAAAATACTATAACGCACAGACAGCCGCTCATCATCCTGCAATATCTGTGTAATTGATTGTCTGAAAACAAACTGATCTTCGAACCGTGAGGAAGTTTCTAAAATCAAATCAGCGCTAACGGATCCTCTATAGCATAAGTCCGTCCGCTCATCCAGATCCCTGATGACCACATCTCCCAGCTCTGCATCGTAGGTATAAGAAGTAGGGATTTTAGGGCGAAATGCATAAGTTTCTTCATATGTCCATAGAAAATCATCTGCATTTTCATCTCCTTTGGTAGTAACATATATCTCTGCTCCTTGTTCATTCCTCTCAAATCCCACATCAATTATCTCCGGGGTCAGAATCGGTTTAATTAAATCTGAGGTGTAGCTTATCCCTTCGTTGGTAGCTATATAGAGCCTATAATTTTCATCCTCGGGAATATCGTAAGCGAATTCAAATTTCCCGAATCCCATATCAGTCAATGGATATTCTACTCCTGATTCTGATCTAAGATACACTATGGCACCTGGATAGCTTGGCTCTGATGAATCCTCTGTTTGGATATTCCTGGTATAACTGAGCTTTAGCGTACTTGGCAGACCTTCTGTATCCAAATAACCCTCCACTACCAATACAGAAAGATCAGCAGGCGCTATATCCGGATAGAACGGCTCCCTACACCCAGTGGTGAATAAAGCACATAAAAAGATAAGAGTGGCTAATCTATCCATCAGAATCGGAAATTATAAGTAATAAATGGAATAGGCTTCGCAAAGATCGACAGCTGGTACCCCCTTAGCTGCCCTTCCACGGGAGTGTAGTACACTGAATAGGGGTTGCTTCTGCCCAAAAGGTTGTAAACTCCAAGTGACCAGGACGAGTGAGCAAGTTTCTTAACCTTATGGCTTCCTTCTAAATTAACTGAAAAATCTACTCTGAAGTAATCAGGAATTCTATAGGCATTTCTCTCAGAGAAATAAACACGCTCCGAGCCGGCATAATCAAACTTAGAAATCGGTAAAGTTATTGGCCTTCCCGTACTGTAATTCAAATTCAGCGATGTATTTACCCGTTTGCTCAATTCGTAATTAGCAGTGAGCACCAAGTGGTGCGGCTGGTCAAAATTACTTGAATAATAGCTGCCGTCGTTGATTTTCTCAATGCTGGGTTCATCGGAAGTCTTCATTAGAGACCGCGAGTAGGTGTAGGCCAAAGATCCTCTGAGTAATCCTGTGCTTTTCTTCAATAGGAGTTCTACCCCATACGCCTTTCCGTCTGAGTTTAATACATCCTGTTCTATATTTTCATTGAGGATAATACTGGCTCCAGACCTATAATCAAGCAGATTTGCCATGTATCGGTAATAAACCTCCGTAGAAAATTCTAGCTGATTTTTTGCAAGGTTTCGATAATAACCTACAGATGCTTGCCCGCCAGTCTGTGGTTTGATGTACGTATCGCTCAACTTCCAAGAATCTGTGGGGGAAATCGATGAAGTATTTGACAACAGGTGAATATTCTGCCGCATCGTATTGAAACCTGCTTTTAGAGAAGATTTATTATCCAAAATATAGCGGGCCGACACCCGGAATTCCGGTCCATGATACGTTTTCACCGTTTCTCCTTCCCCAAATGTTTCTTCTCCTATTACATTGCTTTCAGTGATGGGTGCTCCCGGAACATACTCATTCACTGTCATCGGTCCCTGTAATTGGTATAGCATATACCTGCCTCCATAACTCAACGACAGTTTTTCGGATACCCTAAATTCATCGCCGAAATAAACAGAAATTTCGCGGGCATTTTCCTCATCAAGTTCCTTGTTGATCACAATAGATTCAGGACCATAGGGAGTATTCTGACCTGGATTCAACGAATATTGAATTCCATGCATGCCAAAGTTTAGGATATGCTTATCACCCTTCCTGTATTCAAAATCAGCTTTCAGGAAGAGCTGATGAACATCAAAACTAAAGTTGAAAGAATTCAACGGGTTTTCTTGGCCGATTATTCCAAATTCATAATTATCACTACCAACTGTAAACCTGCCTTCCAACTCATCATTAAAAAAGTGCTTCCAACCCAATGCTACATTTAAATTCTGGTAGGAATAAGTCGTATCCGGATCAAACCGGAAATCGTCTTGGCTTAAATAAGCTGTTAATTCTAGGGTGTTCTTATCATTGAGGTTATGCTGTATGTTCGCGTTGATATCATAAAAAGTAATTTTGCTGTCATTCAAATCAGCATCATCATCCAGTAGATTCAACGCCCAGTCTGAATATGTGGTCCTACCGCCAACTATGAAGTTTGTTTTTTTGCCTAGTGGCCCATCCAGACTAAGTCTGCTTGTCAGAATACCTATTCCTCCAGAGCCGCCTATTTTATCCGATCTCCCAAACTTTGGATCAACTTGCAATACTGAGGAAAGTCTTCCTCCATAATTCACAGGAATGGATCCTTTATAGAGTTCTACTCCGTTTACGATGTCTGCGTTAAATGCCGAAAAAAATCCGAATGCATGGGTAGGATTGAAAATTGTGGAATTTCCGTACAAAATCAAATTCTGATCTGCTGCACCACCACGCACATTAAATCCTGAAGTAGCTTCACCCACAGTATTTACCCCCGGCATTATCAAAATACCTTTGAGAACATCCACCTCACCCAAGACTGCGGGAAGTTTTTTCACATCTGCGATGCTGATAGACTGCACACCCATGTCGAGTTTATTGACATTGGACAATGCTCCTGAACTCACTACAACTTCATCCAATGAAAGTATGGTCTCTTCAATACTCATGTTGAGAACACCATCCCCTTTCAGGTCTATCTGCCTCTGCTCTTGATAGCCACCAATATTTTGAACCCAAATCGTATGCCTTCCTTTCGGCAGGGTTAATTGATACACTCCGTTTTGATTGGTAGCAGCTTGATTATATTCCGTTTTTTCTAAAACTATGGCTCCATTCATCGGCTTGCCTGATTCTATGCTCGTCACCACTCCGCTTAAAACCGCTGTTTTAGACTGGGGATTTTCACTGGACTTTCCTATAACAAAGCGTTTGTTCTTATCAAACATACCCAGAGAATCCCCGGCTTTTGCCAGCTTATCCTGTCTCTGCTGAACCAAAAAATAATCCTTCGAAAAATCAATTAGTATTCGTTGTCCTTTGCTTACCCAGATCCGATTTGAAGCATCTATAGCGTAAATCAAATCGGTTCCTTCAAAAACCTGATCCAAAACTAACCTAATTTCTGAATCAGTAGCCTGAAGATTGACCTGAAGATTTTCTACGTCCTCCTTTTTGTAGTAAAATTGAAAATCAGTTTCTGACTCTATTCTCGCAGCAAATCTTTCAAATGGCATTCCCAGATATATCCCAGATAGCCTTGTGGGAGTTGTCTGGGCTTTCAGATCAGCGAAAAAGCAGGAAACTAAAACTAACAGTAGAATTTTTTTCATTCGACAAACCCGTTAAATGTCCCAGCCTGAGTTTCCCGAAGTGTAACCAATTCTAAAATATATTTCTCTTTATCCATAGAAAAATAGAGAGACTTCCCTTTCAAGTATTTTTTCACATCTCTCTTATTCAATCCCAAGCTTTTAATTGCCTGATTTTTCTTTCGAACAAGAACAAATTCATCGGAGTGCCAATAGAAGTAATCGGTTTTTTCAACAAACCTGTAGGTGTATCTACCTACTTCTTTGGTTGGTTCTCTATACTTATAGTGCTTCACCAGGACGTTGACCTCTCCTTCTTTTATCACTTTATAAAATCCATTCTTGTTAGGAATGTAAGATTCATTCCCTGAAAATTTTCTAAATAAACTTCCATCGTTGAGTTGAAATTCTTCAACTTTCTCGGGCTTAATTAGGATCTTCTGGCGGTAAATCGGGTGGAATGTGATCACTACATCAGCATTCTCATCATATAAAAGTGGTACTTCGGTATAGCTTATTTTATTGATCGACAGCGTACCTTCTCCGAATTTTCGATCCATGTAATAGGGATCTCCCTCATAATTCATTGGGGGCTCCTGATATTGACCTCCAGTGATTATTTCCTGAAAATAAGGTAACTGCTCCTTATATAGGGACAAATAGCTTTGTGACTGCCCATACAAGTTTGCAGTTCTTATAAAAAACAGAAGAAAAAGTGTGAAAAAGTTTATTTTTAGCATATGTTCGATACTATACTAGATCAGATTAAATTCTATTTCATACGGAATAATTTGAACGGTAATTAGGATGTTTGAATGGATATACGCGCTAAATTTTTCAATAAACCTATAATGAAAAGAAGAAACTTACTCAAATCTATTGCCCTTGGAGCAACTGCACTCCCGTTGACAACGGCACTTGCTGCTACGACGAAGAAAAAGGAAGCAACGATACAATTTTCCTTAAATACTAGTACGTTACGTGGTCAAAAACTCAATCTGCCACAAATTATAGAAATCGCTGCAAAAGCTGGATATGATGGAATAGAGCTCTGGATATCTGAGATGGAAACCTACCTAGACTCAGGCAAATCTTTAGCCTCACTTAAAAAACTATTTGATGACGCAAAGATAATTCCTGTAAATGCCATTGGATTTGCACCCTGGATGTCCCAGGATATAACTAAGAGCAATGCTGGTTTTGAGCAAATGGAAAAGGAGATGGGCATGCTTGCTGAGATTGGTTGCAAACGGATAGCTGCCCCTGCTATCGGGGCCACAGATCCCGTAGATTTGCTGGTTGCCGGCGCGCAGTATGCGAAGCTTCTGACACTCGGAAGAAAAACCGGTGTTATGCCGCAACTGGAATTCTGGGGAGCATTCCCTCCCTTCCATCACTTGGGACAGGCTTTGGCTGCTGCAGCGGCAGCAAACGATTCAGATGCTCGAATCCTTCCTGATATATTTCATTTATTCCGGGGAGGTTCAGGTTTTGAAGGTTTGAAACTCCTCAATGGAAATGCCATCGAGGTTTTTCATATGAACGATTTCACCAGTAAACCCCGATTAGCGCAAAAAGACAGTGATAGGATTTATCCCGGAGATGGCATAGCACCATTGAAAGAAATAGCTGCAACGTTCAAAGCGATGGGTGGAACCAAAATTATGTCTTTGGAGCTTTTCAATGAAACCTATTGGGCCCAGGACGCACAGGAAGTCGCCAATACTGGACTGAAGAAAATGAAGCAGTTTTTTTGATAGAATCAACCACAGGATATACAAAAGCAGGAAGAGATGCTCTTCCTGCTTTTGGGATTTTTTCTATTTCTGACTTTACACTTCAGCCTTTCACACTTTCTCTACCCACTCCACTCCGGTGTCTTTCCAAGCCCGTTCATTTGCAGAGTTGATTACAGCTTCACAGACTTTTTGTGTCTCAAATGCATCCCGGAAAGTAGGATGACAAGCCTCCCCTGTTTCCAAGCTATGGAAGAAGTCAGCCACCTGATGAATAAAGGAATGCTCATAGCCGATGGAGGTGCCTGGAATCCACCATCTACCCATGTATGGATGATCTCCGTCAGTCACGTGAATTGATCTCCAGCCGCGGACCTGGCCTTCATCGTTGTGATCGAAATACTCCAGACGGGTCAAGTCATGTAGATCCCAGCGAATAGAGGCATGCTCTCCATTGATCTCAAATGTGTAAAGTGCCTTATGTCCTCTTGCATATCGAGTAGCTTCAAATAAGCCCAAAGATCCGTTGTCAAAATGACAATGGAATACGCATGCATCATCAATCGTTACTTTTTTCTTTTCGCCCGTACCCTGATGAACACGCTCTTTGATAAAGGTTTCAGTCATGGCCGAGACATCTTTGATACCTCCATTTAGCCACATAGCCGTATCAATGCAGTGTGCAAGCAAATCCCCGGTAACACCTGAACCAGCAGCATCAGCATCCAGTCTCCAAAGTGCATCACCTCCCTGGGGTAAATCCGGGCTGATGGTCCAATCCTGAAGGAAGTTTGCCCGGTAATGAAAAATCTTGCCGAGCTTACCGGAAGCCACAACCTGCTTTGCTAAAGTCACAGCGGGCACTCTTCTGTAGTTATACCAAACTGTGTTTTTCACTCCCGCTTTTTCCACAGCCTTCACCATGCCTTCAGCTTCCGCTACAGTTCTTGCCAAAGGCTTTTCGCATAGAATCATTTTACCCGCTTCAGCAGCTGCTATCGCAATTTCTGAATGGGTATCATTAGGAGTACAGATATCCACTGCATCGATATCGTCTCTCTTTAGGAGTTCTCTCCAATCTGTCTCCACCGATTTATATCCCCATTGATCCGCAAAAGCCTGGGCTTTATCAGCTCTTCTGGAACAACAAGCCTGCAAAACTGGGACATATTCGTACTCCGGAAAAAAGTCAGGTACTCTTTTGTATCCATTGGTATGTATTCGCCCCATCAGTCCTGTACCGATAAGACCTATTCTGATATGTTTCTTTTCTTTCATTATCTGCATTGTTTATTGTTAAAGTTCACTTCTGGATTTTTTATTCATCATTCGATTTTTATCATTAACTAAAAAACATCTAAACTTAATTTTGAATGATGAATGCTGAAAGTCCAATAAGTTAAGACCACCCGTGAGCATTTCTTACTTTCACTAGCGCAGCAAGAATATCATTCCAGGTCTGTTGACTATTCATGACTTCATTGGGAAACATACATCCATCCCAGCAAATGTGCCTGAAAGCTTTGGTCAACTCACCTTTTTCATCGCGAAGCCAGTACCCTGCGTCATGCGCTATATCCAAGACGCCATTCGGATCAGTGGCTTGGCAGTGTCTCCCTGTCTTATCATGGGATCCCGAACCAAAGACCGAACCATCATTTTGTGCTACATGAAAATCAATCGTCCAGGGACGGAGGGCATCTGTCACAGTTTTTAAAGCGGCTTTGACCGCCTCACGATCATTGAGATCAGCGTCCTTTGGGAGAATTCTATGCTCCGGCGCATTATAACCCAAAGTATAAAGGAATGTATGGGACATATCTGCCTGGAATCCAATATTCGGTCTATCAACCATTTCCAGTAGTTCTACCATATATTTCCAGCTGTGCATTGCTCCCCAGCAGATCTCTCCTTCAGTAGCCAATTTTTCTCCATAGCCAGCAGCCACATCACAGGCCTCGCGAAATGTTTCTGCTATGATTTTGGTATTTCGGGCCGGATCTTTTGCCCATTCTTCTACTCCTGCTGCAGAATCTATCCTGACCACTCCATAGTGGCGGACATCTAGGTCATTGAGCTGTTTGCCAAATTCACAAGCCTTTCGCACCATCTCGACGAAAGTCTTCCGCTGATCAGCGGTGCCCATAGCAGAACCCGCCCAGATCGGAGCGACCAATGAACCGGCGACAAGGTTATGTTTTTGAAGTTTTTCCGCCAAGATCTTCGTCTCATCAGGATCATTGAGTGTGAAGTGGGGCTCAAGCAAACCTAGATCAAGACCGTCAAATTTCACTCCGTCTACTTCAGCTGCTGCAGTCATCGCCAGAAGGGAATCGAAGGGAATTACCGGTTCAGAATCAGCCCCTTTACCGACTATTCCAGGCCAGGTGGCATTATGTAGTTTAGGAAAATTATTTTGGCTCATGGTATTATGGGTTAATAGTTATTAAAAGCCGGAAGACCGAAGGCAGATGGCCAAAGCGTCTTTGACCAACAGACCCCATGTCATCCTCATTTGTTGTTTTTTTATTACTGTCTATCTAAAACTGAATACTTCCTCTGTTTACTCCCACACGGTTAAATCTGGATTATCAGGACCAAAGTGCTTCAGCATAACAATAGGATCGGTTTTGGAATGATTGGTAATTTTCACCCCAGCTTGCGCAGCTTTCTCACTGACGAAATACTCATCATGTGTCAGCTGACCAAATCGGATAAGTGCAGGCGTTTCGATATCCCACTCATTCATTTTGCCATATCCCTGCATCATTATCATTCCATAGGCAGCAGCATCTTTGATCGTTACAGTCTGGCCCGGGTAGATTGTCAACTCCTTGGCACTGTAGTCATGAGATCGATAGCAAATCCAACTATCGTGGTAACCTGCGGCGTGCATTTCCTCTTCATTTTGAACAGGAATCGGTTCCATAAAGCGGGTTTCAAGAAGATTAGGATTTACATTCAGTTCCCAATCAATCATCTCAACCAATAGGTCGTAATCTCCAACCCTATCCTTTGGTGTGGCATTCCAAAGCAATTCGTCTGGAATAATTGCTTCATTTACCAGAGACTGATACATCGCAAAAATGTCGGATGCTTTCTGCGGCTCGTAAGTACACAGTGATCCCGGTGCATGAAGCATTCCCGGAGGCACATCCCAACCCGTTCCCGGCTGAAGCTTAAATGCCTGTGAATAATTTGTTATCTTATTATCCCCTTTGTTGAAGTTCATCAGACATTCTTTGATCTGCGCTTTGGTCGTACCCGGAGCGATGCCGAAAAAGGTGTAGGGAAAATCTCCACCATGATTATTCAATTGTGGAGGGTAATAATACGCTTCAGGCTTGCCATTCTGCCCGGTGAGTTTTCCATATTCATCACTCGGGTGAATGTGATGTGGAAGTGGCCCCATATTATCAAAAAACTTGGAATACATAGGCCAGGACTTGTATTTGTCCCAAAGACGGCCGCCAATGATTTCTCCACCAAGTTCATCTACCGCATCTTTAAGAAGGAAAAGTTCAGTCTTACCACTATCCTCATACGCGATATGGCTTAGTCCTTCATTTTTGCTGGTGAGGGGACCATTTTCGGCAGGAGTAGTTGAGGAAAACCAGCGCTCATCTATACCTCCACGGTTACCGCCCAAGCAATAATAATCGTCTGGGTGAAGCTTAATTCTTCTTCCAGGAACACAAAACGACCGGGGCACCCAAGTTGGTGTTAATCTTAAAATTCCTTCTCCCTGCTCTAGGGCTTTTTTTGCTAAACTCATGGGTTTATTGATTTGAAATTTGAGGTTCCTTATTTGAAATTATGTCAAAACTTCGCTATTCATTAGTCAACATTCGATGTTTGACATGGTTAATTTTACATTTTAAATTCTTTCACTTTTGCTCCCCTTACTACTTCCAGTTTGATTTCATACTTCCTGCTTACTCCGGGGTTTAAGAAAATCAACGATCCATTTTCACGCGCCGCAGCCTGTCCAATTGGAGGATTTGTAGCAGGTTCCAACGCTGTTACATATTCATTTTTTCCCCAGTGTTGCCAGTTGATCAACCAAGGCATTTGTTTTTTTGAAAATGAAATACTTAATCCCAGTTCCAATTCATCATTCATATATCCACAGGTGACCTGATCATTCTTATCTGCTTTTGGATTTATGAAAGCCACATCTTCTCCAAATGCAGCGTGCGCTTCCAATGGTGCTGCGCATCGTGTGAATTTATGTTCCCTGTTAAATGATGAAATTGAAGCATCCGCGTCTTTTGACTGAATTTCGCCTTGCCAGACTATTCTGGTGCCTTCATTGATCAGTGGCCAACCACAATTAATATGGTAAAGTACCATATGGGGTGCTGGCGAATTACCCCGGTTGGTCACTTCATCTTTGATGTGGATCGCAGCCTCTCCAATAGTTCCCGAGATGGTTCTTTTTAATTCCAGACTCGGCCCAAATGTTGTTGTCTCACGGATTATCCCAGCAATTTCAAAATCCAGATTTCCTGAATATATATCAGGCTGTTTGACAGAAATCAGTTCCGCCGGAGTATTACTGTAATTGCCATGCAACCCTCGACTTCCGCTTTCATCTTCGTTGGGCGGTCCCATGGATGAAATCCCGCAGGTAGTGAACAGTCCTCCCCCGAATGTCCGCAGCCAGTCTATTCCCTGATTGGAAAAAGGCTGGGCCGCAACATGGCCAGCATTGCTTATCCAAGACAGACTGAACTCATTATGAAATGCATCTAAAATATCCATACCCCGATCCAAAACAACTTTAAACCGAAGTCCTGTGCCAGTATTGATCCAGGCGATACGGGTACCACGTCCTGCCCCATTATCAAGTATGGATGTTTCTATTCCGCCTAGTTGCCGGAAATTGGATAATTTTCCTTTCCAATTGGATGGATCTGAGAGGTTCATTCTGCGGTTTGAGACTAGTCTGTAATCTATTAAAAAGGGCTTCAGACACTGTCCTGCCCTATATGGGTTGCTTGTAAAAGCTCGGGAATAAGTTAGGAAATTTGCGGATGAGAAAGTTGCCGCTGATAAAAAAGTGCTGCAGTCGGGAGGTTGAAGCAAATTAAGTTTTAGTCACTTGATTCGAACTAGGGCAACAGGGAAAAAATGGCCCAAGTTTTATACCAAGGGCCATTCTAAATTTTTAATGCTAGTCTCCAACTATTGCTTCAACATAATCTGTTTATACTGCACTTTCATAGGAGGCCCTACATGCACCTGTACGCCAAGATAGCCCGATTCCAATCTGTTTTTAACATCTTCATCGTGCACCTCGGACATGAGTTGCCCATTTACATAATGTTGTAATACATTCCCTTTTGCTATGATATGAATGCTGTTCCATTCACCTGGTTTGATCATAGCGCCCAGCTCGGCACGGTCTCCGATTTCCTTTTCTAAGCTAAGTCCTTTCCAGGCGTTTCTCTCCACAAATTCGCGGGTCCCCACACCTTCCGGCTGAGTAGTTATCTTGGTTATCTGGCCTCTGTAAGCTAGCGTGGTACGCTTACGCTCCTCGTAATTTTGTCCAGTGTAATTATTCTTCCCGTCAATGTCAGCTTGATAGCCTTTCAAAGCATAAGGTACATCTTCCACCATTTCGCTCCTATAATTGATTCCGGAATTCCCGCTCTCAGAAATCTTAAATTCAGCTTTAAGCTCAAAATCCCCCGGCTGTCCTCCTTGCCAAATCAGAAACGTATTTGCTTTCAGCAATGTCTCAGGGGTAATTTCTCCTGTGATCGCTCCGTCTTTGACAGACCAGTACACAGGATCTCCTTGCCAACCTTCCAGGGTTTTACCATCAAAAATTGCTTCAAACTCAGCTTCCGATGAACTTATTGGCTCCAGTGCAGCAACATTACTTTGTGAAGGCTGCTGGCAATTCACCAACCCAATCACCATCATAGCTCCTACTGAGAGCGCTTCTACTTTAAACCATTTTGATTTTAATAAATTTTTCATTCTTCCGCCTGGGCTTTAGTTTGATACACTTCATGATTTGGGTTGCCTCCTGAAATCAGGTAAGCCATCAAATCCTTTAATTCCTCCGGGTTTAGTCTGTTGATCATACCTGGCATCATTATAGAGATTTTGGAGTCTTTGACCAACGCCACATTACTTTTTTCCACTTTACGCAGCACTTCAGGAGAGAAAGGATTTTGGGAAACTGAATAGCTGGTTTCATCTTCATTGACTATTCTTCCCATCACGGAACTTCCGTCATTTAGCTCAAGTACACTTGCTACATATTGCTCAGATATCTCATCGCTAGGGTTGATGGTAGCCTCCAATATATCTTTTGGAGAGAAACGGGTTCCTAACTGAGTCAAATCAGGACCGATCATTCCACCTTCACCTCCCAGTGTATGACAAGACAAGCATTGAGATGCCGCGAACATCGCTTTACCTCTGGCCAAATCTCTGCCACTTAGATTTACCATCAGTGAATCCGCCTCTTCCACTGTCCATCTTCTACCAGGACCCTCCGGTTGAATATCTGAATTCACCAAATCATTTCCGTTTCCAGTAAGCAAGGCTGCCCCAGAAAGCTCATTGTATTTATCAAAATCACTCTTAGGAACATGCGAAAGGGCCATTTTTCTAGCTCTGTCTATAAAACCAACATAACTACGGCCTCCTTTGTATTTGAAAGCATCTTGGATCCAGCTGAAGTATTTCTCATACAGCTCAGGCGTCCATCCTGCTTCTGCTCCACCAAGGACTGTGGCAAGATAAGTCTGCTGGGCAGGCGGAACATTTGCAAGCATATTTGCAATATCCAATCCGTATTGAGGATTTCTCATGATCAAGTCTGAAGAAGAAGTAAACGTCTTCTGATAGTCAGGGTCATCCTTTGCATTATCCAGCAAAGCCAGCGTCTTCTCCACAGCATTTGGTGCATCCAAATAAACAAGTAGCACTGCCAAAGCACGGTCAAGGTTATTATTATTGGCGGGGAAATTAGCGTCTAAGTAAGCTACCAGATCAGTTTTCAACGTACCTGACGGCTCTCCTTGTCTGGCAAGTATCAGCTCAAAAGCTCTCAATAAGTCTTGCTTTCCCTTTTCGTTGAGAGAACCATAATCAATCCCCATCAATGCCTGGATCATAGGTGCTCCCTGACCTTTAGCCGAATGACGGGACAAGGCAATAATCGCTTGAGTCAAGGTCACAGGATCCTTTTCTGCCAAAGCTTTAGCTTTCCAGGTACTGACAGGCTGATGTTCCACCGCAATTCTGGCTGCATACTGTACATATCTATCACTGTTTTTCAGATTCTCCCAAGCCAGCTCAAGCCCAGAAGCCGGGGCCCCTGCTACATGGAGAGCCTCCAATTCTCTTCTCAACTTAGCTTCTGCCGGTAGATCAGCCATTTGCAGCGGCTTCTTATCAGCCTCTTTGACATCACCATCATAATACACTCGATAGACATCTGACTCCAATCTTCTGCCTCCGGTCATAAAGTACATAGCACCATCAGGCCCTATTACACCGTCGGTCAATGGAAGAGGAGAACCCGAAATAAACTCTTCGGCTTTGGCTTCATAAGTACCTCCTTTTGGAGTCAACGTCATGGAATAAATAATCCCAAAGCTCCAGTCAAATGCAAAAAGAGATGTTCTATACTTCTCCGGGAATTTTGCTTCTGTTCCAAACATCACATTTGTAGGTGATCCTTGCCCAATATTTAAAATCGCAGGTAAATTATCAGGATAATTTGGAGACCATTTTTGGTTACCTGTTCTCCAGCCATACTCACTTCCAGAAGTCACGTGACAGATTCTCGTAGGTCTATACCAAGGCATACCAAAATCCCACTCCATATCTGAATCATACGTAAATAGATCACCCACTTCGTTGAATGCAATATCAAATGGATTTCTATATCCAGCAGATATCAGCTCCCAATGCTTGCCTTCAGGATCTATATTAGCCACCCATCCTCCTGGTGCCATCCTACTGTTTGCATGACCTCTAGGATCTTTGATTTCCGGAAACAGGTTATCTTCCTGCCATACCTTTGGCAGCCGGTAAGCATCCATTTCAGGAACATCGGTGTGGTTTCCTGCTACAATATATAGTGACTGCCCATCCGGTGAAAGCTTAATACTATGTGGTCCATGCTCACCAGGCTGTCCGGTAAATCCCTTGATCTTGGTCACTGATTCGTACTGATCATCACCATCAAGATCCTGGATTCGGTAAAGCCCCGTACTCTCTGCAAATTCCTCATTTCCGTGGTGGTTTACCATCACATAGATACTGTTGAATGCATACAGGAGCCCTTGCGCATATCCCATACCTACTTGTGGCTCTGCCACGTTCCCGATGATGAGTTTTTCTACTTTTGGAGTAATTGAATCAGCCCCTATCTCGGGGATTTCCAATCTGTATAGAAATCCATATTGATCGGCGGTGATCAGTCGGTCTTTGTCATCGAAGGTCATAGCCACCCACGACCCCTCGTCGTTTTCTCCAGGACTCAAGAGATGCTCTGCTACAAAACCGTCCGGAAGCTTGAGCTTGTCCAGCTTAGGGTTTCCGGTTAATTCCCGTTTGTTTTCATTTTTCTCCTCCGTAGTACAGGATACTGATACGAGTACAGCTGCAGAGAAAAGAAATAAATTTCTTATTGAATTTTTGAGGCGCATAGGGCTAATGTTAATGGATAGCAATAATTAGAATTTTAATTTGGTGATTAATTCTGCTATAATAAAACCACTCATGAAATATTATGTCTGCTTACAAAATGATTTACTGTAAGTCACCTTGGAATAAATAACCACCCGACATCACAGCATTACCTAATACAGTGATGTCCGGTGGTTTTAATTTAATTATTAGAAATAAGGACTCAGATCAGATTCAGCCGCAGGCAATGCATAGAATTTATTGAGATTGGTAAATACATTTGATCTAGGCTTAGAGTTTTGATTTGGTGGATAATAGTAATCCAAAGGATTAGCTACAATCCGCTGACCATAAGGAATTATGATTTCTTCGATTCTTCCTGTCCTTTGAATATCAAACCAGCGCTTGTTTTCAAAGGCAAGCTCCACCCTTCTTTCTTTGAATATCAATTCACGCAAAGCATCCCCGCCTCCACTTACCGGGCCCAAGCCAGCTCTATCACGGACTTGGTTTAAATAAGTTAGCGCCTCCCCGTCTTTCCCTTGCTCATTAAGTGCCTCAGCCATAAAAAGCAATACTTCAGAGTACCTATAGATTGGAAAGTTAGTACCGGTATTGTTATGTTGGGAGTGTTTCTTTGCGTATTTCTTGATATAAGGATATACTTTATCGTCACGGAAGCTATTGGAAAGAAATACATACCCAATAGAGGCGTCCTCTCGCTCGTCTCCATCTTCATAAGCTGCAATAATATCAGGAGTAGGTATGTTATTTCCTTCACCATCCAAATCCTGGGGGTTACTCGTTCCAGTAATTTCTACCAACTCTTCTTTCAAAAGTGGCCTAGGAAGCATTTGATAGATAAAATTACCATTTAGCCCAGCTGCACCTTCCAGAAATTGCACTTCAAATACAGACTCCGCATTATTCTTGTTTCCTGCATTATCAGAAAAAGCCATGGCATAGTTAGGGATCAGGGAATATTCACCGCTGCTCACTACAGGTCTCAGCATAGCCTCTGCATCAGCCCATCGCTCCAGGTTGATATACACATTTGCCAGAAGGGTTCGCGCCGCGCCAGAAGTTACCCTGCCAGGCTGCTGTTCGGATTTAGGAGGCAATAAAGGTACAGCAGCTTCTAAATCCGTTACTATCTGAGCATAGACTTCTGCTTCTTCAGACAGCGGAAGTGCAGCTTCTTCACGGGTATTTACCGGAGTCAGGTGCAAAGGCACACTTCCAAAATACCTTGCTAACTCAAAGTAGGCGTACCCCCTGAGAAAGAGCGCCTGCCCTTTAATATTATCCTTTGATTCCTGATCAAATTCAACCTCATCAATCAGCGCAAGAATTTGATTGGTTCTCGCAATAATCAGGTAATCAAGTCTCCATTGCTGAAGCACGTTATCATTTGCGGTGACTCCATTTGATTCCACCACGGAGAAATCTGCAAGGTCCTCTTGTGGATCCACTGCACCAAAGAGCACATTCCTGCCATAATATGTATTGTCAGAGTGCATTTCAGCCAGTCTATAAGCCCGGTCATTGACTATATTTCTCAACGGTGCATAGGCCGCATTTACAGCTTGTTCGAAGTCAGTTTCAGTTTTAAAGAAAGTAACTGAGGTCAATTGGGTCTCGGGAACAATTGTCAGAAAATCATCACAGCTGGAAAGTCCCAAGCAGGCAGCTAGTAATACAATTATATATTTTTTCATTTTTTATACAGTTTGATTTGAATAGTTAGATACAATCAGGCAAAATCAAAAGCTGATATTCGCTCCAAAAGTGATCGTACGTGGTACCGGATACCCTGACAAGTCAACTCCGGGACTCAGGTTGCCACCATCTCCATTTCCATTGTTCTGCATACTGACTTCAGGATTTGATCCACCCCAATACTTGGTGAATACCCACATGTTCTGTCCGGAAGCGTAAAGTCTAAGCGATTTGATGGTTTTCGGAAGATTATTGAACGTGTAGCCAACCGTTATATTTCTGATGGTCAAATAAGAAGCATCCCAAACGAAATTGCTATTGTTCCAATCACGCTCTACCCCGGTGACATTACCACCACCAGTGGAGGTACCGAAGATT
Source organism: Algoriphagus resistens (assembly GCF_001442615.1). Lineage (GTDB taxonomy): Bacteria > Bacteroidota > Bacteroidia > Cytophagales > Cyclobacteriaceae > Algoriphagus > Algoriphagus resistens. Next base: position 76,249 of record NZ_LMXN01000007.1, read on the forward strand.
CCGTCCCCCGGATCCTCTGGAGATTTAAATCTCCGGGATACTTTCTCCACCATATTGAATACCCCATCCAGATTCGCAGTGGAATAGAGGTGCCTCATATACAATTGATTTCCCTGGGATCCTGAAATCGCAACACTTGCGTCAAAACCTTTCCAGTTGAAATTATTGATCAAGCCATAGGTAAAATCCGGGAAGGGGTTACCGATAATGGTACGGTCATCATTATCACCGCCATAGGTGATCACACCATCTCCATTCACATCTTCCAGCTTGATACTACCTACAGTAGATCTACCAGGAATAATCGGCGAGCTTGCCAAATCCTCCTCGTTCATGTAGTTACCCAGTTTCCTCAACCCATAGAACTGACCAAAAGGCTGACCCACCTGGGTTATATGATAATCACCATAAACACGGTCAATTCCATCGGCCAATTCAAGTACCTTGTTTCGGTTAATCGATAAGTTGGCATTAGTAGTCCAGCGGAAGGAACCTGTAGTATTCACGGTATTTACAGAAAATTCATGTCCCCAGAAATGGATCTCCCCAATGTTATCGTTGTAATTAACAAAACCTGATTCTTGAGGAACCTGGACAGCATAAAGCAGGTTGGTGGTATTCTTGGTGTAAAAGTCATAGGTAAAAAGCACACGGTCTTCCCAAAGTCCCAGTTCCAAACCCAGATCAAGCTGAGCCGTCGTTTCCCATCCTAAATTCCTATTGTTCAGCGTGGTGACCGCAGCCCCAGGCACCACCGTTTCCCCGAAAACTGCATTGACAGTATTATTTACCAATGCGTAAGAAGTGTAATTACCGATGTTATTATTACCGGTCACACCATAACTTGCTCTTAGCTTCGCAAAGGAAACTGTAGAATTGGTATTCAGGAATCCTTCATCAGAAAGCACCCAGCCTATAGACGTAGATGGAAAAATCCCCCAACGGTTGTCCGCGCCAAACCGCGACGATCCATCACCTCGTACAGATGCTGTAAAGAGGTATTTGCCTTTGTAATTATACGTCAATCTAGAAAACAGAGAAGTCAATGACCACTCACCCACGCCTGAGTTTGTACCTCCACGGTTTATATTGATAGCCCCCTGAATGGTGGGAATTCTATCATCAGCATAGGTATCCGCCTGAATTCTGGTACTTTCATCACGGAATTTCTGGTTGGAGAAGCCTCCCAAAAGCTGGAAATTATGGTCTCCAATACTTTTGGTATACGTAGCGATATTCTCGTTTAGCCAAGATAAACTTGAATAATGGTCTCGGATGGAGACAGCCACTGTCGGGATGGAGACGTTGATATTGGCGCTTGCTGTAGATGGGTTAAACCAGAAATACTTGGAATTTCTGACTTCAGCATTGAATGTGGATTTCAGGGACAAACCTGGAATCGGCTTCCATTCCACATACGTGTTTGCCAACACATTCATCTGCTTGGTCTGGTTGGTGATTTCCTGTGCAGACCTCACCCAGTTAGGGTAGGCATAGATATTACCAGTACTGGCCGGAAGCTGATTAAATGAGGTCAATTCCCCGTTTTCCTCATAGATCGGCATAATCGGCCAGGTATGTAAGGCATTAAAAAGAATACCTGTTCCTCTAGTACCATCCGTTCTAGGGGTGTTGTCCACCACATAGTTTGGCGCCACGTTCACACCTATATTCACCTTATCAGAAATCTGGTAATCGGTATTCATTCTCAGAGAGAATCTCGAATAATCCGAATTTACAACTACTCCATCCTGATCAAAAACACCGGCAATAATTGCCGTATTGACTTTTTCTTTATTGGAAGTCACAGTGAGGTTATACGAGGAAATCGGAGCAGTCTGCAGCATGGCATCGTACCAATCGTTTGAATTCCCTCTATACTGTGAAGGATTCTGGAAAACACTTGGTACTTCCTGCCCGGCAGCCTCATAATATTCATTTTTGAAGATGGCAAATTCCTCTGCATCCATCATTTCCAACCTACCATTTTCAGGCACTTTCTGGAATCCCGTATAGACATTTAGATTTACGTTTGTCTGACCGGCTTTTCCCTTTTTGGTAGTGATTAATATTACACCATTAGCAGCTCTGGAACCGTAAAGAGATGTAGATGCAGCATCTTTTAAAACCGTAATCTCTTGGATTTCATCTGGATTGATCGAATTGATATCTCCGGTGATAGGAAAACCATCCACAACATATAAAGGAGAACTACCTCCAGTCACAGATAACTGGCCCCTGATCCGTACATTCATCCCTTGTCCAGGCTTACCTGTCGTTTGGTTGATCTGCACGCCGGCAAGACGTCCTTGAAGCTTTTGAGCAACTGATGACACGGGCAAATCCTTAAGTTCAGTCTCATTTACGGACTGTACCGCCCCCGTCACTTCACGCTTGACTTGACTGCCGTAGCCTACCACAACTACCTCGGAAAGATCTGAAGTAGAATAACCCAATGTAACTTGTATATTGGTAGCATCAGCCGTTACGGCCAATTCCTGGGTGGTGAATCCAATGAAGCTTACTACGAGCGTTTCGCCTACGGAAGCTTGGATTGAGAATGTACCATCGATATCGGTGACTGTTCCTTTTTGAGTTCCTTTTATAGAAACCAGTGCTCCCGGAACGGGTTCGTTGTCACCTTCCGACACGACTGTTCCCTGTACTGTTATCGACTGTGCAAATGATGATGACACAGATACGATAAACAACGCCAATAAAAAACCTGTAACCCGGGCTTTTATTGATAAGTGATAATTGTTTAGCATAGAAATGGGTTTAATGTATTTGAATAAAATCTCACACAATAAAGCAGTATAAACATCCTTTTCTATCCTGTAGCATCCTGAATAATACCACATTACATACCCTTATTTTTAATAAAATAAATCAGGATAGCACAGGACAGTTTTATGAAATTATTTTATTAATAGAAATAAATAAAACATACATACATTCCATACAAACATATTTTAAACCACTCATAACACCTGCAATAAGAATATTTAACTAGATAAAAAGAAATAATACAATGAGAGTGGGGCTGGAAGAAAAAAAGATAAGACAATAGCAGTATACTTATATAAATCATCATTTCAACAGGACTCAACAGGACAGAGGGGGGGTTGGCAAGTTCTAAATTGTAACAACAATAAACCTCACTACCCATGCTAAAACACTATAACTATTTAAAGGAGTTACCTAAAACCTGTCTCCTATTGATTGCCTTTTTACTAATTGGATTTGGAGGATATGGCCAAACCACTTTATTGAAAGGAAAAGTAACCGAAGAAGGCTCCCAGGAACCCGTGCCCGGAGCATTGATAGTAGTCAAAGGCACACAACGGGGTACCGTCACAGAAAATGATGGGACTTTCAGTATAGAAGCCAGTAACTCTGAGACTCTAGTGATCAGTTTCATTGGCTACACCACCCAGGAAATTCTGATAGAAGACATATCAGAAATGATGAATATTTCACTGAAAGTAGATGAGGCCGAGCTTGATGAAGTCGTGGTAATCGGATATGGAACCCAAAAGAAGTCAGATTTAACCGGGGCTGTGGGCTCTGTAGGTGAAAAGGACTTGAAAGATAGACCTTCGGCTTCTCTTAGTCAAAATCTTTCGGGTAGAGTACAAGGGGTAAATGTATCGGTCAATTCAGGACGTCCTGGCGGACGGGCTAACATCCGTATCAGGGGCAACACCTCAGTGAGTATCGCCAACGATCCGCTATATGTCATCGATGGAGTAATATTACATTCTGCGGGACTGGCAAATGGCAGCACACCGATTGACTACATCAACCCAAATGACATTGCTTCAATTGAAGTGCTGAAAGATGCCTCTGCTACGGCAATATATGGTGCCCGTGGTGCAAACGGTGTAATCTTGGTAAGTACCAAGCGCGGCAGTAAGACCGGAGGGACAATTACCTACGATGGGAACTTCAGCATAGGAGTACTCCCGAAAAAAATCCCACTTTTGAATTCAGCAGAATTTTTAGCAACTGAAGATCTGGCATATCAGAATGCCCAAAAATACGACCCTAATGGTTGGGCTAATGGGATATACAAAGATCCCAAACTAAAAAGAACAGACCCAAAGCTTTTTGACGAGAATGGCAATCCCCTTTACGATACAGATTGGCAAGATGAATCATTTCAACAAGCTTTCACCCAAAACCACCAGCTGAGCTTTACCGGAGGAAATCAAGATGATAGCTATGGAGCATATTTAGGCTATAGGAATGAAGATGGCTTAATGAAAGAGTCTTGGATGAAAAGATTTTCAGGCAGGTTTGTCTTTGACAGCAAAATAAAGGATTGGGTAAAAGTAGGCGGAGGGCTAAGTTATAATGACCAGAAAGAAAGTCAGGTAGATCCCTTGGGAAACGGAGGTATAATTGCCATGCGACAGGTACTGGAAGCATTGCCGATAATTCCCGTAAGGTATCCTGATGGAAATTGGGCCGGAAATGCAGACTACCCGGGAATGGAAGGCGGAAACAACCCCCTCCAAGTTGCAAAGGAGCGGGTTTATCTGGTAAATACCCAAACTGTTCTGGGTAACATATATGCTAACTTCTACTTAGCGAAAGGACTTGAATTAAGATCAAATGTATCCGCTAACATCGTGAATCAACGAGTGGATTACTATGGGGGAAGAAATCTGAATTACATATCAAAGAATCAGGGAGGGGATGCATCGATTTTCAATGACAGACTGAATTCCTGGCAATTCGAGAACTACCTCACCTATATTAAATCCTTCAATGAAACCCATGCGGTGAATGCAATGGTTGGCCTTTCCTGGCAACATGTGGATAGGTTCAATTCCACTGCTAGGGCACAGAATTTTCAGGATGATTATTTTATGTTCAACAACCTGGGTGCTGGCGCAAATGCTATACAACCTCAATCAGGCAATGTAGCTTATGGCCTCAATTCGTACTTCACACGCTTGAACTACACATTAAAAGACAAATATTTATTCACCTTTACAGGCAGAGTAGATGGATCATCCAAATTTGGTGAAGCCAACCAATACGCCTTTTTTCCTTCTGCAGCTTTTGCGTGGAGAGCATCAGATGAAAATTTCCTGATAAACAGCCCGTTAATTTCAAATCTCAAATTCAGGTCCAGTATTGGCATGACGGGGAACTCTGAAATCACCGCCTATCAGGCACTTGCGGGAATGGGAAACTATTCTGTAATATTCGACGATCAAAGGGAAATAGGAATTGGCATTAGCCGACTAGCCAATCCAGATCTCCGATGGGAGAAGACAACTCAAATTGATATCGGCGCCGAACTTGGCTTGTTCCAGAATCGCGTGATGTTTGAGTTTGATTTATACAGAAAAGTTACTGATGACATGCTTTTAAGTGCTCCTGTCCCTTCTAGTAGCGGTTATACCGTTGTGAGCCAGAATGTAGGGAGCATGGAAAACAAAGGGATTGAAATCGGCTTAAACACTGTCAATTTTGAGAATAACAATTTCTCCTGGAATACCACTTTCAACTTTTCCTATAATAAAAACGAGGTGATTGAACTTGCCGGCGGCTCCGATATTTTCCTTGGTTCGACCATCGTCAGGAAAGGTGAATCAGTAGGATCCTTCTTCGGATTCGTGCATGAAGGCACTTGGAATACAAGTGAGGAATCCACCGCGGCACAATACAACAAAAGACCAGGTGATATCAAGTATAAAGATGTAAATGAGGATGGAGTCATTAATGATTCAGACAGGGTAATCATCGGAAAAGGCATACCCGACGGCTTTGGTACATTTGCCAACACGTTTACTTTCAAAAATTTTGAATTGTTAGTAGACATCCAATACACCTACGGAAACGACGTGCTTTTTAGAAGTAAGCACTCGGCCGAGGATAGAACGGGTATAGCCAATAGTTTTAAGACAGTTTTAAATGCGTGGACACCAGAAAATCAGGAGACTAACATTGCCCAAATCCGTCCTCTTACTGCTGGGTATAATACAAACAATGATTCCGACCGTGTTCAGGATGGTTCATTTGTCAGGGGAAGAAATCTGATGCTTTCTTACAACTTCATGCCTCAAACGTTGGAAAAAATCAACGTATCAAGAATGAGAGCATACTTCTCAGTACAAAATTTCTTTCTCTCTACCAATTACGATGGATATGATCCTGAAGTATCTACCTCGGGTGCAGCTTTCGATCAAGGAGTTGATCTCTATGCCTATCCTAAACCTAGAGTATTTATGCTTGGAGTAAGTATCACATTGTAAATTTTAATTAGCAGAATCATGAAAAGTATACAACTATATATAAAGAAAATATCCCTTGTCTCCTTATTGGTCATGGCCGCCAGTTGTGCTGATTTCCTGGATGAAAGTGACAAATCAAATTTCACTTTGGACAAGTACTTCACTAAGCCTGAGCATGCCAAAAGTGTGGTAAACTCTATATACGAGAGTTTACAACCTGTCATGTCTAGCGGCTTTGGAGGAGGTCCATGGATGATGGTAGAATTTGCAACCGGCCTTGCTGACACAGAATTGGGACAAGCCCAGAACAGCCTTTTCGTAAAAGACTTGGTAAACAACTCCGACAATGGGTATGGTCAGACCATCTGGACCAGTTATTACAAAGGAATCGCCAATGCCAATATTGCAATCGCAAGAATTCCTGAAATCACAATGGATGAAGCTGAAAAACAAAAATTAATTGGTGAGGCCAAATTTCTAAGAGCATACTATTATTTTAATTTAGTTAGAATTTTTGGCAACATTCCGTTGACCTTAGAGCCTATTGATCTGACTTCGGAGGATTTGTTTGCCCCTCCTGCCAACCCGGAAGATGTTTATAATCAAATTGTACAGGATTTACAGGAGGCTGAAGGATCCGGACTTCCCATGAGAGACACAAGTGGGCGGGCTTCTTTGGGAGCTGTCAAGTCCCTGTTATCTTCAGTTTATCTGACAATGGCCGGCTACCCTCTTCAAAAAGGCGCTGAGTATTATTCTTTGGCGGCTGCAAAATCCAAAGAAGTTATAGATGCCGGAGAATTCTCCTTGTTTACATCCTATGATGACCTCCATGATCCATCTATGAAAAATCTGGGTGAAAATATCTTTATGGCTCAATTTGCAGCATTTATTTTACCCTCAAGTTGGCAGGTATCAATTATTCCTTACAACAGGGGAATTTCAAATTATAGCGCAGAAACGGGAGGAATATTTGCACAGGAAGAATTTGTAAAATCCTATGAAAACGGTGATAAAAGAGTTTCGGAGAAAGCATTCTATTACACAAATTATACCCTTAGAGACAACAGAAACCAAACACTTGAGCTTGGAGATTATTACATCTATAAACATTTTGATGAGTTAGCCCAGACAAGTACCACCAGCAGTGGTATGAATTGGCCTATATTGAGATTTGCTGAAGTCTTGTTGATCCATGCTGAAGCGTCCAATGAAGCAAATGGTCCAAACAACGAAGCTTATGCTGCTGTCAATAAAGTGAGAGAAAGAGCCGAATTACCCGCTCTAAGTGGACTATCCAAAGATGACTTAAGAGAGGCCATTTGGAGGGAGAAATTCCATGAATTGTCCTATGAAAATAAAACCTGGTTTGATATGGTCAGAATCCGAAAAGGCTTTAACGTCAAAACCAGAGAATTTGAGGATTATGTAGGCCACCAATTCGTATATGGACCTACGTTGAAGGAGCGTGAATTGCTTTTCCCTATCCCTACTGCTGAAATCAGAAACAACAAGAATCTAGTTCAAAATGCAGGGTATTAGGACTTAAGTATCATCCGGTTAATGAATTTAAGGAGCTATTAATCTTGTTTAATGCATTTTAAATAACCAGTAAAAAAGAAGGTTTTGCCATTTTGGCAAAACCTTCTTACCTCTTTATGATAACTGAATTCAATAAAAATAATGAATTGCCCGCCCTCCCTACGGTATTCAGTCGGTCAGACAATTTTTTATTAATCCCAATCTGCGGGCTGAACGAAAACCTAAGTGTCTATTTTGGTTAATAACCCTTTCTGAAAAAACATAGTAAACAAGCAAACCAACTAGTAAACAAATAGCATTTTCTATAAAAATAAACTTTGTTCTTCTACAAAAAGAACATAATATCAATATCTGTATTTAAAACATCGCCCCAATAGTAAAAAAGTGATAACCTCTTGTACCCCATGCGCAACAAACATCCTCTCCCACTCTTTCTCATAGTTATTTTAGGTCTCCTTACAATCCGATGTACCCAAAAAGAAACCATTGAATTACAGCCAAACACCCGAATCGCCCTGATTGGAAACAACTTGGGTTCCCGAATGATGGATTATGGAACTTTCGAAACTGAAATGCAGCTCCGAAATCCTGACAAAAATCTTTTCATTCGAAATCTTTCTGACCCAGGAGATACACCGGGGTTCAGGCCTAGATCAGGCACAAATGACCCTTGGGCTTTCCCGGGTGCAGAGACTTTTCAGGATGAATATGCCACTCCTTCGGGGAGCATTGGTCATCTGGAAAAGCCCGATGAGTGGCTAACACGGCTACAAGCAGATATCATAATTGCATTCTTTGGCTACAATGAATCTTTTCAGGGCGTAGAGGGCGTAGAAAACTATAAAGCAGAATTGGATGCATTCGTCAAGCATACCCTTCGCCAAAAGTATCATGACACACTTTCCCCGAAATTGGTGCTTGTCTCACCTATCGCTTTCGAGGATCTTTCAGAAAAAATCGATGTCCCCGATGGGAAGACAGAGAATGAAAACCTGAATCTCTACACCATCGCCATGCAGGAAATTGCAGAAAACAACCAGGTGCTTTTCGTGGATGCATACACACCTAGCAAGCAGTGGTATCTGGATACTGAGGAAGACTTGACCATAGACGGTTCGCAACTTAATGAGGCTGGATATCAGAAACTGGCAAAACTACTGGCAGATGAGATTTTTGGGAAGCAAAAAATCCAAAATGAAGGAAATCGGGAGTTGGTACATGAAGCTGTTCAGGAGAAAAACTGGTTTTGGAGAAATGACTACAAAATCCCCAATGGAGTCCATGTTTTCGGAAGAAGATACGATCCTTATGGCCCGGACAATTATCCCTTTGAACTGGAGAAAATCCGCCAGATGACCGCGATCAGAGATACCGCGATATGGATGGCAAATCAAGGAGAAAAGAAGGATCTGGCTGCAGCTGATGCAAAAACAAAAAAACTTCCGGAAGTAGAGACCAATTACAATCCAGAAGCCAATGGCAGTTTGGAATACCTGTATGGTCAAGAAGCCCTCTCCAAACTAAAAGTAGCTCCTGGCTATAAAATCGAGCTTTTTGCTTCTGAGCAAGATTGGCCAAATCTGGCAAACCCCGTGCAGCTTTCCTTTGACAACAAAGGCAGGCTATGGGTCGCTACAATGCCAAGTTATCCACATTACAAACCAGGTGATTCCAGACCTGCTGACAAGCTTTTGATCTATGAAGACACAAACAATGACGGCAAGGCGGATAAAGAAACGGTTTTTGCTGATGACCTGCATATCCCTGTAGGATTTGAATTGGCTCCGGAAGGGGTATATGTATCCCAGGGGAATAACCTGATTATCCTGAAGGATGACAACAATGACGATAAGGCTGATCGCAAAGAGATTCTACTGAGCGGATTTGATGACCATGACACACATCATGCGATCTCTGCTTTTACCACAGACGAAAGTGGTGCAATATACATGGGGGAAGGGGTTTTCTTGCATACCAATGTGGAGACATCTTATGGGCCTGTGCGCGCCACAAATGGTGGCTTTTACCGCTATACCCCCAGCAGGCATAAGCTGGAGCGTGTATCCCAGGTGAGTATCCCAAATCCTTGGGGAATTGCCTTCGATGAATGGGGACAAAACTTTTTCGCAGAGACTTCAGGTCCTAATGTAGACTGGATGGAACCCGGGTCTGTTTTGCCCCGCTATGGAAATGCCAATTTTAAAGGACCAAATATTATTGAGAAAGCGCATATGGTACGGCCGACTTCAGGCTTGGAGTTTATCTCTAGCAGACATTTTCCTGATGACGTACAAGGAGATATGATCATCAACAACACCATTGGGTTTCTGGGAACCAAGCAACATCGGATGATAGATGAAGGCACTGGCTATTCTACCAAATGGAGACAAGACCTCCTCTCTTCCACTGACCGGAATTTCCGTCCTGTTGACATGGAATTCGCTCCAGATGGATCTTTGTATATAGTGGATTGGCATAATATCCTTATCGGACATATGCAGCACAATGCCCGTGATCCGCTCCGGGATCATCAGCATGGCAGGATTTACAGAATCACCTATCCTTCCAGACCTTTGGTCACTCCTGCTAAGATCGCCGGTGCAAGTATTGCTGAACTGATGGAAAACCTCAAGTTGCCAGAATATAGAACACGGTACAGAACACGCAGGGAGTTACGGGGGAAAGATCAACAGGAAGTATATGATGCTGTGGTGAGTTGGGCTAGTAAGTTGGATAAAAACGATCCACGATATGAACATCATCTTTTGGAGGCCCTTTGGGTAACTTGGGGAATAAACAAAGTAAACCAAGAGCTTCTGGAACAATTACTTGATGCCAAAGACTACAGAGCAAGGGCTGCAGCAGTTAGAGTATTGCGATACACCGGACATCAAATTTCCAATCAGAAAGAACTGATGGCCGAAGCAATCAAAGATGAAAATGGAAGAGTCCGTCTTGAAGCAATCGTAGCCGCGTCCTGGATGCCGCGGGAAGAGGGACTGGAGATTCTTGCCGCTGCCGAAGGCTCAGAAATGGACGATTGGATCAGACCTACTTATGAAACCGCGGTGGCCCACATATCAGGGCTTTCTGTGAAGGAGAAAAAAGAAGAAGATATTAAATCATCCCTTACAGGGTCCGATAGAGAGTTATTTATTCTGGGGAAAGAAATTTACGCTCGTGAAGGGTTTTGCAGTACCTGCCACCAGCCGGATGGACAGGGATTATCCGCCTCAGGATTCCCTCCACTAGCAGGCACACCATGGGTAACGGGCAGTGAAGAGCGCTTGATCAAGATTGTCTTAAAAGGTGTCATGGGGCCAATTTCTGTGCTTGGCAAAGACTATCCGGGACAGGTGCCGATGACTCCATTCGAAGGAATGCTTGATGATTCTGAAGTAGCTGCGGTTCTGACTTTTGTCAGAAATTCGTTTGGAAACTCTGCATCAGCTATTTCTCCTGATTTGGTAAAAAAGGTAAGAGAAGAGATAAAGGATCATGAAGGATTCTACCAACCTGCAGATTTGCTGAAAGCACATCCAATGGAAAAGTAATAGTCAGCGCTCAGCAATTGGGGTGGATACTTGAGTTCCGTTTGCCCACTTTTAAAAAGAATCTAATCAATCGAAAATAAAACGCTGTGAAAATTCTAAAATACAGTACTGCATTTCTATTTGTAGCGCTGCCTTTCTTCCTACTGGCTCAGGAAATCACCGTAAAGTTCCAGAAGCAGGTCATAGCTTTTGAAAGCACCGAGTCTGTTGGCGTATTTGATGTGGATAATGACGGCTCATTGGATTTGGTTTCTGGAAGTTTTTGGTACAAAGGCCCTGAGTTCTTAGATAGGTCTCTTATTGGTCAGGTGAAGCGATTTGGGGAATATCACGAAGATTTTTCCACCATCCCCATGGATGTGAATGAGGATGGAAAAATGGATTTTGTAACCGGTGGTTGGTTTGAAGGTACGTTGGTCTGGAAAGAAAATCCTGGTGATGGCAGCGAGTGGAGCATCCATGAAATCGCCCAAACAGGAAACATTGAAACGACGAGAGGTTTTGACATTGATGGGGACGGTCTTTTAGAAATCGTCCCCAACACACCCCGAAAACCTCTTGCCTTCTATAAAAAGGTAGGTGTCAACCAGTTTGAAAAATATCCTGTAGCTGAAATGCATGGGCATGGACTGGGTTTCGGTGACATCAATGGGGATGCACGCGGAGATCTAATCGTATCTGAAGGATGGCTGGAAGCTCCTTCGGATCTGAAATCCGGCAAATGGATCTTACATCAGGATTTTAATTTGGGAGACGCCAGCATTCCAATGATCGTGGCAGATGTGAATGAAGATGGTTTGAACGATTTGATTGTAGGTCAGGCACATGGATTTGGTTTGTTTTGGATGGAGCAGAAAAAGGAAGATGACCAAATCAGCTTTGTAAAGCATGAAATAGATCCCTACCAGTCCCAATACCACACCATGGAATGGGTGGATATAGACAAGGATGGAAAAAATGAACTGATCACCGGAAAGCGCTACCGGGCGCACAACGGTAAAGATCCTGGAGGAAAAGACTATGCTGGTCTATATTATTTCAAATGGAATGGAGAATCCTTCACCAAAAACATAATAAGCTACGGCCAACTCGGAGAAGGAAAAGGCAGTGGTCTTTACTTTTCGGTTGCGGATCTAGACGAAGACGGTTGGAAGGATATCGTAGTGGCAGGTAAAGACGGATTGATAGTTTTTAAAAGTCTGGGTAGACCTGAGAATTAAACATCTGCCACCTAGGCACCAAGGCACAACTATATCTTATTCTCTCTACCAGTTCATCACTCTGGAAGATTCTAAAAGACACTTTTCTAAAAAATCCCCAACTTGTACTCAAATTTGAACTTCATGAAGCTGTTAGACCTAATCAAAAATGCACCTTTGACCATTTCATTTTCGGAAGTGATTGCGCACATTGATGCCCACTATGAATTTACTCCCACCCGGTTTTTGAATGGCACCGTAGTAAACGAAGTAGGACAAAACAACGGCAGTTGCAAGATCTTTTACTTTGCAAAACTCCAAAACCTAACCCCAACAGAAACTTTGACACTTTTTGGGGACTTTTACCGAAAAGACGTCTTACAAAATCCCGACGGGACGGATCACCAAAACATCCGGAATTTTATACATTCAGGCTGGGAAGGAATTAAGTTTGAGGGCAAGGCTTTAAGTGCAAAATAACCAAACGTAATTCCAACCTGGTTAACGAGCTCACCAAGTTTTCTAACCAAACAACACTCAAATCAAGCCCTTAGCTTTTATTTCCATGTATTTGTTGATGGTCTGAACGCTTAGATCCTGAGGTGCACAGAGGATAGTCTGGATACCATGCCTGTTCAGATCCTTGGCGATAAGCCTTTTATCATAGACAAACTTGGCGGCGATGGTTTTTTCTACAATTCCAGAAAGGGTACTGGCTGGCTGGCCGGAGAAATTATCCAGCAGATAATTTTCAAAAATCACTACCAAAACCAGATGGTACTTGGATAAAGCTTTGAGAAAAGGTAACTGTCGCTTCATCGCTCCTGAATGTTCGAAATTGGTATAGATTATCAGCAAGCACTTTTGTCCCAGTTTTTTCCTTGCCCAACTGTACAGCATACCAAAGTCTGATTCGGGAAATCCCGTCTTAATACTATAAAGCAGCTCCATCAAGGTCAGCAGCTGGGTAGGCCTCTGATGTGCTTCGCAGGTGGGGCCGATCTGATTTGAAAAAGTTGCCAATCCAGCTTTATCCCCGTTTTTAAGGGCAATGTTGGAAAAGGCCAAACTACTGTTGATCGCATAGTCCAGCAGGCTAAGACCATCAAAGGGTATTTTCATCACACGGCCCAGGTCGATGATGGAATAAACAGGTTGGGATTTTTCCTCCTGAAAATGATTGGTCATCAATTTTCCGGATTTTGCAGCTGCTTTCCAGTTTAGATTACGGACATCATCTCCGGACACGTAAGGTTTGATTTGTTCGAACTCCCTACTTTGGCCGAACTTCCGCAGCTTTTTTAGCCCATGTTCCCGTTTCAGCGTAATGAAAGCCAAAAATTCGTACCGCCTCATTTGCAAAAAAGAAGGGTAGACCTTCACTAGTCGGCTTGCATCAAAGCTATAGCGCTTGGCAACAAGCCCCATAGGCCCATAGGCAAATATATGAAGGCTTCCGAACCTATATTCTCCGCGCTGCTTTGGGCTGAGCAAATAAGAACTCTCCTGGGTTTCACTTGAAGCTAAATATGTAAAATACCCAAAGTCCCTTTTTTGGAACTGCTCAGGTATTTCGTCCAAAACAAAAAGACGAACCGAGAAGCGATAGTTATTTACCAGTGAGATCCCTACTTCATTTTCATCGCTGTTGGAAAACTTTTCGGGAAGTCTTCTATTGCCTGAAATTCCCGCCTTTTTTCTGAAAACCAATAAGAAATCCACAGCAAATAAAGCCAGCAGCATGAACGCAAAAAACAGGGCAAAGGGGTACAACACCCAAAACCAATAGGACAAGAAGAAAACCAGAGCTATGATAGCCAACCCGATATAAAGTCTTTTTCCCAGGAACAACTGTCTAAACAAAACGTACAACTCAGCGGGGGATTTCGATGGATTGAATGAGTCCCTCCAATATCAAATCAGGAGAAACGCCTTCCATTTCCTTTTCCGGATTGAGGATGATCCTGTGACGCATCGCTGGGATTGCGGCTCTTTTGATATCCTCAGGAATGACAAAATGCCTTCCGTCCATCGCCGCCATTGCTTGGGATGCCCGGAAAATAGCCAATGAAGCCCGCGGAGAAGCACCCGCATACAAGCTGGGATGGTTTCTTGTTTTGACTACCATGGTAGCTATGTAGTGTTGCAGCTTTTCTTCTACTGTGACCATAGAAGTCCATTGCTGAAACTGAATAGCTTCCTCTCCGGAAATCGCCGGAATGACGGTTGGCTCACTTTCCGTTTCGCCTCCCCTGTTTTTAAGGATCATGATTTCTTCCTCTAGACCGGGCAGCTCAAGGAGGATTTTGAATAGAAATCTGTCCAACTGTGCCTCAGGCAAGCGATAGGTTCCTTCTGAGTCAATAGGGTTCTGTGTAGCCAAAACCATAAATGGCTCAGCCATCGGATAAGTGTTTCCATCCATTGTCACCTGACGTTCTTCCATCACCTCAAACATCGCTGATTGGGTTTTGGCAGGCGCACGGTTGATCTCGTCTATCAGAATAATATTGGAGAAGATAGGCCCTTTTTTGAATTCAAATGCTCCGGAAGTGAAAACCGAAGTTCCCAAAACATCCGCTGGCATCAGGTCTGGAGTAAACTGAATCCGGCTATACCCGGTATGGATGGATTTGGCAAACAATTTACTGGTAAGGGTTTTTGCTATACCGGGAACCCCTTCGAGCAGGATATGCCCCTTACTCAGCAATGCTACGATTATGAGTTCAATCATTTCATCCTGACCTACGATGGTTTTTTTGATTTCCTGCCGGACTTTTTCAATTCCCTCCGCTATACGTTCTACCGGAGGACGGTTGCCAACGGGCATTCCACTATCCTGCGGATTGGAGATTTCTTCCATATTCTTGTTTTGATTTAAAGTCTTCAATTAATTGGTCTATCCGCTGGATATCTTCAGCATCCAGCGGAGACTTCTCTTCCAGCTGGGACAGTTGTCGGATCAAGGTCTGCGTATCTTCCAGCGCAACTCCGCTTTTACTTGACAATGAAACGGCCATCTCCTCCTTAGTTTCTACTTGTAGGTTGAAGGTTGTCCTACACTGGTACCAGAATAGTTTGAGTTGTAGCTGTCCCAGCTGCGACATATCCTTACCGTTCAGGTAGATCGATGAGATCGTCTTGGCAAATTCCAGCGACTGGTTTTGTGGAGGGATTATGACTTTTATGGCTTTTTGCTTCCGTTTCCCTTCAAAAATCACCCACAACACTAGCAAAATCCAGCTGGCAAAATAGGCCGCTTTGAGATAGGGATTGTTCAACACTAAGTACAAAGGAGAGGAGTAGGTGACTTTTCCTGTTTTGACGTAGTGATCCAGCAGGACGGGATGATCCAAATCCCAAGTACCCAAAACCTGTTCAGTGTACGCTTTATTGGTTTGGTTCAAAAGAAAATAATTGGAAAAGGCCTCTGGAAAGGCATGAAGTGTGATGAGCCCTTTTTTCTCCTTGAGTTGGATGAAATTTGGTTTCGATTCCAATGAGTCAAAACTGCCTTTGTCCTGAATACTCCCCAATACTAGCACTGGAGCCCCGTCATTCCATTGGAAATATTCTCCATTATGAAATTGATCATAATTCACAGGTTCCGATAAAATCATGGGACCTTCCAAACTAAGGGAAAATATCCGCTCTGCTTCCAAAACCTCAGGAAGGACTTTTTCATCCAATCCAAGGCTATCCAGAAGTACATCAGAGATAGTTGAAGCTGATATGAATAAATGCCCTCCATGCCTTACCCAATCCAACAATAGCGCACATTCATCAGGATCAGTCGCGAAGTAGTTGTTTATAAATACATAAGTAGCCTTATCTGGAGCTTCACGAAGCGACTCAAATGCCGGTGTATGCACTTCTTCCCAATCTCCGGATTGGTTCTTGACCAGATCATAGAAAATTTTTGCACCTAAGGGACGGCTGTCATTTCGCTCATAGCTGGGCGACCAATCCACAGCAGGTGGACTGGAGTGGATCAGCAATAGAACTCCCAAAATCAGCAAAGAGAGCAGGGGCAACAGGATTTTTTGGCCTTGGCTCATGACAGTTGGTCTAGCTTAGTAAAGGCTTTTTCAAACGCTCTGTAAGCAGTCAAGTCCACATCAAAATGTCCATACCAGACAACATTATAGATCCTGGTAACTTCGGTGAAAGACCCAAGAAATGGGGTATCCCGCAACTCCTTTTGATAGTCATGGTTAGTCTTGGAAGATTTCCACAGAATAAATTTCCGCTCGCTAAGTCGTTGCAACACTATAAGATAACGATACCGTAAGGCAAGTCGGAAATCCTGGCTTCTCAGTGCTTCTTCAGCAAGTTCTTTTAGATTGTCGCTTTTAATCAGGACTTCGTCAGCACTAGGGGATGAAAGTTGGGTTTTTCTGTCTCGGCTACTGTCTGAACTGTATTTCATAGCGAGCCAGACGAGTAGTCCCAACAGCGCCAATAACAAAATATAGGGTGCCAGTTGGAAAAAACCTTTCCAAAACCCTGATAACACAACACCATCCCAGAGACTTGCCAAAAACTTGTTCCACGTATTGTTAAACCACAGCTTTACACGCTGCAGCCAGTTTTTTTCCTGCAGGATTTCCTCATAAGAGAACTCCTCACGGGCAAGGTATTTTTTTTCATACCCTTCCTCGAATGTCCATGCCTTGTGATAGGAAAGATCCAGCGAATCCAACCCCTCTTTTAACGTGTCAAGAGATGGTTGAATATCCTGCCCTGTCAATGTTTGCCACTGGAACAAAAATAACAGAAGGGTTATCGGTCCAATCCTAGCCAAGTTCCTCGAGTTTTGCCTTAATTCCGGTTCTGTTTTTTTCTTCATCCAGATCAAAATAAATCAAACCAAAGGCAATGGTCATAGGTACGGAAATCAGATTGCCTGCAGCTGAACTTATGGTAGCTAAAACCAAATAAAGAAAATCACCTGACATATCTGCATTACCTCCAGCGGCTGAGAAAAAAGATTTGGCGCCCATATAAACACTGCTTGGAATCTGAAATACGAAGGATATGATCATGAATACAATATAAATGACCAAAATAGTCCCAAAAGTAACCCACCAATAGCCCGAAACCAGTTTGAATGCCGCACGGATACTGTCCGTTTTTCCCAGATTTTGAAAACAAAAAACAGGAAAAACCAAAGTCATGGGAACCATAAAATAAAATCCGGGAATAATAAAAAATATAAACCCAAAAAATAGGATGAAAGCACTGATGACCGTGAGTAAAATGAGCTGGCCGGTTTTGGAGCGGGCTTCCTGAATGACAACTTCCTCTTGTACATTCCCTTTTGTGTCTATATAATTTTGCATTAAGGTATAAACCGTAGCCGATATCGAAGCATAAAAAAGCATACCTGAAAGCATCATTAGAAACATCACCAAGAAAAAGCTAAATGGGTCAACAGTCATCCAGGATGATATATAGGCGTATTGATAAAGCCCGGCAAGCAACACTGACAACAAAAAGAAAACCCCCGATGTCCTTATCAGCACATTCCAAAGTGGGGTTTTGTTGATTCTAAGTATAGTGAATGAATCGGAGATGATAGTTCCTAGTTCCCTCCGTTCTCTTAATTCGATGTAGGGCTGCTGCATAGGTTAGTCTTTTTGTATAGTTTGACTGGTAAATAAACATAATAAAATACGATCAGGCTTAGAGAGCCAAAAATGATCAGTAGGCTGAGGATGTCAGGCATTTGCGTAATTCGTGTGACAAAGGATTCCAAAACACCCGCAATTACAAAGAAAGGGATAGTACTCATTAAAATTTTCAACCCATCTTTCATTCCTCGCCGGAAGGAATGCAAGCGACTGAATGTGCCCGGAAAAAGTATTCCGTTGCCCAGGACTAAGCCAGCACATCCTGCAATGACGATAACGGAAATCTCAATTGTGCCATGAATCCAGATGCTACGGGCGGATTCCCAGAGAATACCATGCGCATGGAAAAAATATTGAAAGGAACCCAGCATCACCCCATTGTACATAAGTACGAGCAGCGTCCCAATACCAAGAAAAACACCGGCTACGAAAGCTGTGATTGCCACCCTGATGTTATTGACAGTGATTCCCAAAAACATATCTACTTGGTTCATTTTTTTATACACAGCCATGGGGTCACCGGATTCTATATTGGCCAGGGTTTGGTTGACATAGTTGTCTCCGAGGATGGAGCGTACAAAGGAAATGTCGGTTTGGGCTGAATAAGCTCCAATAAGCACAAAAAGCGTAAACACTAACACAGAAACACCAAGCTGGGGAAGGTATTTATAAAACATCAGCGGGAAATCTTTTGTATAAAAATCTATCACTCCTTTGATTCCCATTTTTTTGTCACGATAAACTTCACGGTGATATTGGGATGCCAAGTGATTGAGGTAAGAGGTGACCTTGCCTTCCGGGAAAAATGTCCTGGCAAAATTGAGATCATCCGATATCTCCAAATACAGGTCTGCCAAATCAGAGGGGGACAAGGTAGTTTTCTTGGCAACATGCTGCTCAAAACCACTCCATTTGGCCTGGTTTTTCTTAATAAAAAGTGATTCTTTCATTAGATTAAATAGTCTATCCTAAAACTATTGAATTATTTCATTATATGACATGAGATAAGTATTTTTCCTGACAACTTTAATCTTCAAGAGACCAAGCCAAGCTATGATGGAAGGGATTTATATCGAAACAGCTCAAAATATCCAAATCCAACAGCGTACGGCCACATTGGGGGACAGGATATTGGCACAAATCATCGATGGGTTTATAATGGGAATATATCTTGTGATAGTTTCGATTACTGCATTTGGAATTTTAGATGTAGAAGAGGGTTCAATTGCCGTGATTACAATACTTGTTTTACCCTTTCTGGTATATCACCTACTGTTTGAAATATTCATGAATGGCCAGTCCATAGGAAAGTTAGCCATGGAGATCAGAGTAGTACAGCTCAATGGGACCAGAGCTTCGGTGAGTGGCTATCTTATGCGTTGGTTGCTCCGACCGATAGATATTACGATCAGTTCTGGTGGAATTGCGATATTGAGCATACTCCTAGGAGGCAAAGGACAGCGACTTGGTGACATAGCAGGAGGGACAACAGTCATCTCTTTAAAACAGACAGCGGTTAAGAGGGAGGATTTACTGGTCCAAATCGAAGCCGGTCACCAACCCAAATATCCCCAAGTAATCAGTTTGACTGACTCCCAAATTACCCAGATCAAAAAGATAAGAGCGGAAGCACTAAAATCCCAGGATTTTGCCTTGCTCAAAAAGTTGGCAGAAAAAACAAGTACCCTACTTCAGGTCAGCTACGAAACAAAACCCCTTGCATTTATCGACCAGCTTATTCTTGATTATGAATATTTCGCCCAAAAAGAATATGGGGTTGCATAAAATGAAATCGAGCATGAAGCAGAACCTCACACACCGGGATGATTATAATGCATGCGAGATTCCATATGGCTTTTAAAAGACAACTTATAAACAGATACAATAAAAACAGTTACATCTTTTTTCCAATTGTTAATTCTAAGCTGTTTTGTAGCTAGCCAGAGTTACTTTTTTGAATCCTTCGAAGCTAGCACCTCAACCACAAACCGCTGATACCTGGTCATTGGATGAACTCTCTTGTCATTGACTTCAGCGATTATGTGAAGTTGCCCTATTGCATTTGACGGAAGCTGAACCTGAACTTGGTTGCCTTCTGCCAATAATTTTGCTTCACCGGCATAAGTCCCCACCTCCTTGTAAATCCAGAATTTAGTTTCCAACTTATCCCCGTCCGGATCAAAAGTTTCCACAGCCAGGGTTAGACGTGCTCCAGCCTTTACTGAAGGCTGCTGTGTTCCGACTGTCTTCACCACAGGTGGATGATTTGCCTCAGCATAATCCATCACACACCAATCTGCCCGTGCGGCAAAGTCCTCCTGAATCGCTTCCACCCAACGAATCTGGGGATAGGTAGCATCTAGGGTATCGGTAAAAGGATTGAAATCCATAACATCATCTCCATCTTCCCAGCGGTGAGGCTGCACGGCGGACTGAGCAAGTCGACCGCCCCAGCCACCCCAATCAGGATGCATCAGATTATCCAAGCCCACATCGATGAGATGTAAATATGCAGGAGAATCTCCCTCAGAAATAAAATCATACACGCCAAAAGTTCCCCACTGCGCGTTTTCAAGTTTGGTAGGATCTCCATGGATATGCTCATCGTCCCCTACCTGCTTTTGTCCATCTCCATAGCTATAGTATTGTCTTAGCAAAGATCCATGATTGTTTATGATCTCCTCGCCCATGAATTTTCCTTCAAAAAGAAAATGCTGAGACTCAGGCACAGCATTTTTCCAGGCATAGGCAAAGCACCAGAATTGGCTGGAGTTATAGAAAATCTTCAAATCCGGCCAGTTTGGGGCAATGTATTTTCTATAGGTAGCATCCTGATCCAAAATGGCATATAGTATGGCCTTTTCCGTCACTTTCTTATATATACTTTCCCACTCCGGTTTTTCTCGATATTCATCCTCAATCGACTTCAAAGCGCGGGCAATGGTATTGGTTCCGCCCCAAACCTGCAGGTAAAGCTGCTCCATATTATCATCGAGCAGCTTTTTTTTGATAAAATCCGATCCTTCTGTATCTACTTCCATTTCCCCTTCGAAATCAATATTTCCCACTTTTACCAGGCTTCGAAGATGATCCGCTGTAGGAAATCCTTCGGCATGCTGGCTTAGCTTTGGGTAAATTTCCCCATACGCATCTAAAAGTGGATCCATCCATTCCACCCCGGGCCATCTCAGATCCGTTTTTGCTCCATACATATTCTTCGTCATTTCCATTTCGGATGTAAAAAGCGTCCCTTCCCCATCACCTTTGTAATGCCACATGGAAGATGTGTAAATCAGGCCTTCGATCTGAAATTCATTGGCATAAAGAAGCATACGGATAAAAGAATCCACATCATCAATCTCTCCGTCGGTCGTAACTATGGTGCGTGGTTTAACAGGGGCTTTTTGGGTTTCTTCTTGGACTTCCGTTTTGGGGCTGCAGGAAAAAAAAGTAAAAAGAACGAATGAAAAGAGCGTATGCTTCGAAAGTGAAATCACAGGTAATTGGGTTTAAGGTCTTAAAATCGGTATTTATTAAAAGTATCCAATTTTACTTCTCCAGGGCATTTTAGGACAAAGAATATCTTAAAATCCTTTGATCTGTTGACTTCTAGAATTAAAATCAGCTATTTTTTAGTTATAATTTCCAGTAGAAGTGCTGTAAGGAACTATTCCCAAAGTGTTAAACAACTTTAAACTATAGGTGAGTCCCGGATTGACGTTGTAAAATTTCTATAGCAAACTTTCAAATAACCCCCAATACTATTTGTGAGCAGATTGAAAAAATGCCATTTTTAAATTAATGATTAACAACAACTTGGAGGCTATCGTTTTTTTTGATTCAGAAATAGACCCAAACACCTATAAAGTTCTTGATATTGGAGGAACCTCTGGAGATGGGAAATCCTTCCATTATTCCACTCCTAATCGGTTTATAGATTTCCTGAAAGAGTATAAATATATATGCGGGCACAACATTTTCGCCCATGATTTAAAATACTTAGGTAAGACCATCGCGCAGGCAGGCATTCCGGAGTCGAATTGTATTGACACCTTATACCTGTCTCCACTCCTTTTTCCAACTAAGCCTTATCATGCCTTATTAAAGGATGATAAACTTTTAACTGATGAGACAAACAATCCGCTGAATGATGCTATCAAAGTCAAAGATTTGTTTTTTGACGAAGTCGAGTCATTTAGAACTACTGACACCTATCTTCAGCAAATTATTTTTCTCTTACTCAGAGACAAACGAGAATTTCAAGGGTTCTTTAAGCTTATAGATTTCACTTGTGAAGATGAAAATGTAGAACCTCTAATCCGTCATCGATTTGAGGGCACCATTTGTCAGAGCATTTGTCTGGGAGAACTAATTACAAATCACCCCATTCCATTGGCTTTTAGCTTGTCTCTCATTAATACTTTTAGCCAAAGCAAAAATCTCTTTTCCATTACCCCACCGTGGGTGTTGAGGAATTTTCCCGATGTGGAGCGAATTATGTTTTTGCTCCGAAGCTCCCCTTGTAACGACAGCTGTCCCTATTGCAGTCAAGCGTTGGATATTTACCGGGGATTGAAACGCTTTTTTGGCTTTTCCTCTTTTCGATCCTATGGTGGAGAACCCTTGCAGGAAAAAGCCGTCCGAGCTGCTGTTGCTAATAAGTCCATATTAGCAGTTTTCCCAACAGGCGGAGGCAAATCCATTACTTTCCAGCTTCCTGCCCTGATCTATGGCGAATCATCCAGAGGATTGACAGTCGTAATTTCTCCACTTCAGTCACTCATGAAAGATCAGGTAGGCAACTTGGAAAAGACGGGAATTACAGAAGCTGTCACTATCAATGGACTTCTTGATCCGATAGAAAGGTCTAAATCCTTCGAGAGAGTGGAAGACGGATCTGCCTCAATTCTCTACATTTCTCCGGAGTCGCTACGTTCCAAGACAATTGAGCGCTTGATTTTGGGCAGAAATATCAGTCGTTTCGTAATCGATGAAGCCCACTGTTTTTCCTCATGGGGTCAGGACTTCAGGGTGGATTACCTCTACATTGGTGATTTCATCAAAAATATCCAGGAGAAGAAAAATCTAAGCTATCCGATTCCGGTTTCCTGCTTCACTGCAACTGCAAAGCAGAAAGTCATCGAAGATATCCGCGAGTATTTTAAGCGAAAGCTGAATCTCAGTCTACAGCTTTTTACATCCCATGCTTCGCGAACCAACCTCCAATATCAGGTTTTTGAGAAAGGAAATGAAGAAGAAAAATATCAGGCACTCAGGGACTTAATTGAGCTAAAAAAGTGCCCCACTATCATCTATGTTTCCAGAACCCGAAAGGCTTATAAACTAGCCGAGCGTTTGTCGGCTGACGGCTATGAGTCCAAGCCCTACCATGGAAAAATGGACAAACAGGAAAAGTCAGAAAACCAAGATTCATTTGTCAATGGAAAAACCCAAATCATGGTTGCTACTTCCGCCTTCGGAATGGGTGTAGACAAGAAAGATGTGGGGATGGTGATTCATTATGAAATATCCGACTCACTCGAAAACTACATCCAAGAAGCAGGAAGAGCTGGCAGGGATGAAAATATTGTAGCAGGTTGTTTTGTGTTGTTCAACGAGGAAGATCTGGGCAAGCATTTTGTCCTTTTGAATCAAACCAAGCTGTCCATCAAAGAAATCCAACAGGTATGGAAAGCAATCAAAGAGATAACTAAATTTCGATATTCTGTTTCCAACTCAGCCCTTGAAATAGCCAGAAAAGCAGGCTGGGATGACAATGTGGTAGAAATAGAGACCAGAATAACTACGGCTATTGCCGCCTTGGAGGATGCCGGGTATCTGAAACGGAGACAAAACATGCCGAAGGTATTTGCCAACAGCATTTTGGCAAAAAATGCCCAAGAGGCAATCGATAAAATTAACGGGTCCGAAAGATTTCAGGAAAGACAAAAAGAGCAGGGTGTCAGGATTATCAAAAAGTTATTTTCGAGTAAAAGCCGAAAACACTCCAATGACGAGGTGGCAGAGTCAAGGATAGATTACATCAGTGACCACTTGGGCATTGTCAAAGAGGAAGTAATTAATATCGTCACGCTACTCCGGGAAGAAAAAATATTAGCGGATGCAAAAGATCTTACAGCGTATATCAAACAGGGAGAAAATATTAACCGCTCCCTACAACTGGCGGAAACATTCGGGAAAATTGAAAATCACTTACTTCCGATTTTTGAACAAGAAGAAAAGACCTTCCAAATCAAAGAGCTAAATGAGCAAATCGAAGCCGCGGGTATTGAAGAAGTCAGTCCCCAAAAGATCAAACTAATCCTCAATTTTTGGGCGATAAAAAACTGGATCAATCGCAAGGCAGATGCCTTTTCAAAAAATCACATCTCAATCATCAGTCTTCACTCTAAGGAAGTCCTCAAAGAAAAACTCCAAAAAAGACATGTTCTGGCCAAGTTTATTGTGGAGTATCTCTTCCAAAAAAAACCTATCAGCAGTGTAGATTTAACCTTCTTGAAGGAAGAGGTTTTGATCGAGTTTTCTGTTTTGGAACTTCTGCGTTCCTATGAAAATAGCCAGAACCTTTTCAAACTGTCTGTTAGCTTGAATGACATTGAGGACACACTTTTTTACCTTTCAAAGATAGAAGCCCTCAAAATTGAAGGTGGTTTTTTGGTAGTCTATAACCGTTTGACTATCGAGCGGCTTGAACGAGACAATAAAAAACGCTTTACAAAAGATGATTATCAAAAGCTTCATCAGTTTTATGAAAACAAGGTTCAGCAAATCCACATAGTCGGCGAATATGCTAAAAAGATGATCCGAAATTATCGGGATGCCTTGCGGTTTGTGGACGACTATTTCCAACTGAACTACAGCTCATTTCTTCGTAAATATTTCCCGGGCAGCAAATCTGATGAGCTCAGACTCAGGATGACTCCTGCAAAATTTCGTCAGCTTTTTGGTGAACTTTCACCGACCCAGCTAAAAATCATCAACGATAACGAAACCAAATACATAGCTGTTGCAGCAGGACCCGGCAGTGGGAAAACAAGGATTTTGGTACACAAACTCGCCTCATTGCTCCTCATGGAAGATGTTAAACATGAGCAATTGCTTATGGTGACCTTTTCCCGGGCTGCAGCCACAGAGTTTAAGCATCGCCTTCTGGAACTGATTGGTAATGCGGCTAATTTTGTAGAAATAAAAACCTTTCACTCTTATTGTTTTGATCTATTGGGAAAAGTTGGCAGTCTGGAAAAGTCCGGCGACATTCTAAAAAAGACAGTGGAAAAGATCAAAATAGGGGAAGTAGAAACTAATCGCATCACCAAAACCGTCTTGGTGATCGATGAAGCTCAGGATATGGATCAGGATGAATTCGAGCTCATCAAAGCCCTAATGCGTAGAAATGAAGAAATGAGAGTCATTGCTGTGGGAGACGATGACCAAAATATTTATGAGTTCAGAGGATCCAGCTCAACCTATTTTGAAAAATTCATCTACGCTCCTAATGCTGCTAAATACGAACTTGTAGAAAACTACCGCAGCCAGCCAAACCTAGTCGAGTTTACCAATCAATGGGTTCAAAAGATAAGTCATCGACTGAAACAATATCCAATCATGGCTAAGCAAACTGGCCATGGAAGTATCAGAATAATTCGCTATCAAAGCCCAAATCTAGTAATCCCAGTGAGCCAACAAATTCTATCTATTGAACTGAAAGGCAGCACCTGCATACTGACCAAAACCAATGAGGAGGCACTTCAACTGACCGGATTGCTTTTGAAAAATGGCATAAAGGCAAAATTGATCCAATCAAACGAAGATTTCAGTTTATACAACCTGGGAGAGGTGAGGTACTTTCTAGATAAACTTTTCTCCAATTCCGACACCTACCTTATTCAGGAAGAACTATGGGAATTTGCAAAACAGGAATTGATCAAACGCTATCATAAAAGTGAAAAACTGGAGATCTGTCAAAATTTAATCAAGGCATTTGAACTCAGCCAACCCAAGAAAAAATACAGATCTGATTGGGAGATTTTTCTAAGGGAATCAAGGTTAGAGGACTATCTCCAGGATAATCAAGATACTATTTTAGTATCTACAATCCATAAGGTGAAAGGAAAGGAATTTGACAATGTGTTTTTGACGCTCCAAAACTTTAATGCAGGCAATGACTCAGAGAAAAGACTGTTATACGTAGCCATGACCCGGGCCAAACAAAACCTGACGATTCATCTCAATTCTGATTTTCTGGATGTTTTTTCCTCAAAAAATATCGAGTGGATTGAGGACAATGCCTACTATCCATCCCCGGACACACTAACAATGCAATTGACTTTTAAAGATATCTGGCTGGATTATTTCATCAATAAGCAATACTACGTGACACAGTTAGTCTGCGGGGAAAAATTGGTTCTGAAAGGAAGTGAATGCCTTAACTTGAAAGGTCAATCCATCCTGAAATTCTCAAAGCTATTCTTACAAATACTGGAACAACAGAAAGCAAAAGGATTTGAACCCAGATCAGCCAAAGTCAACTTCGTGCTTTTTTGGAAAAAAGAAGAAACAGGCCAAGATATTCAGATAATTCTTCCCGAGATTCAATTTGAAAAAGTGATATCATTTTCTGATAACTAACCCGATTGTTAAAACGCTAACTTTTGCAAAACAGAACAATCATTGATGATCAAAATAATTAATGAAATCTTATGAAACTATGAAACCGTCGTTTCTGCTCTTACTAGTTGCAGGCCTATGCTTCACTTGCACTACTCAAAAAAACCTAAATACCAGTGTACAAAGTAATATCATCCAAAAAGAAAACTTTCACCTTTACCTACTCATGGGGCAGTCCAACATGGCTGGAAGAGGTAAAGTTGAAGCCTTGGACACACTGATCCACCCCCGAGTGTTTATGCTGGACAAATCCGGAAGTTGGATGTTGGCAAAAGATCCAATGCACTTTGATAAAACCGTGGCAGGAACAGGATTGGGGCTCACCTTTGGAAAAATAATGGCAAACGAAAATCCTGATATCAAAATAGGGCTTATCCCCACGGCGGTCGGTGGAAGCTCAATTGATCAATGGTTCGCAGACTCCCTTTTCCAACAAACAAATACCTATCCTTACGAGGACATGATCCTGCGGGCTCAAAAAGCTATGGAAACCGGCACATTGAAAGGTATAATTTGGCATCAGGGAGAATCCGATTCCAATTCGGAAGGGGCTGTTAGCGCTTACATCCAAAAATTTGAAGCAATGCTGGATTCACTCAGGGCGGATTTGGGAATTGTATCTGTTCCTATGGTAATCGGGGAAATAGGCTATTTTTTCTACCCTAAAGCTGAATTCGCCAGAGACATGAACGAAGTGATCAGGCAAATTGCAACAACAGACAAATGCATAGGACTGGTGACTGCAGAGGGCTTAGATCACAAAGGAGACAGTACTCATTTTGATTCAAATTCATACCATGCCCTGGGTGTGAGATACGCTGCCAAAATGCAGGAGATTCAAAGACATTGCCCAATCCTTTTCAAAAAATAACCCACAACAAATTCACACTTAAGATGAAGCAATTCAAAAACTACCTTGTTATCGCGATTGTATTACTATCTACCAACGTCTTTGCGCAGCAAGAACTGAAAGGATCCTATAATTATGGCAAATCAGTTGCTGTATTTGGAGGCTCCGTCTCCGTGATTCCTGCCAGTGACCTAGCCAAAAATATGTGGAAAGAGCAATTGGGGATGACAGTTACCAATTTTGGTGTTGGAGGAGCAGGTTTTTCTTCTCTGCAGGGCAAATCCCTGCAACAACAGGTGGACGAAGCTGGGGTTTTTGATATTTATATACTTTGGGCTTCTACCAATGACTACACCAATAAGCGGGATGTAGGAAGTTATACCGACTACACAGAATTTGATGGATTTGACCAAAGTAAATTGGTAACTCAAGCCGGGGGAATTAATTACTGCATCAAGAAAATCTATGAAATCAATCCGAATGCACAGATTTATTTTTTCACTTCTAGCAAAGCGTTCAATGACAGAGGCGCATATGATCCTTTTGCGGAAGACGGAATGGCCGATTATGTAACTATTCAAAAGAAAATCTGCCAACTCCACGGCATCCCCTTCCTGGATCAGTTTGAAAAGGGAGCTTATACCATCTACAACAAAGATCTCTACTACACTGACCCTATCCATATGAATGAAGCTGGATATATCAAGCTGGGTGAACTCCAAGTGGCTTTTTTAGCCTTTCCAGGTTAAATTCAAATCAGTCGGACTAATTCTGCATGCTTAGCTAGACTCAAAATCCAAGATCACTAAAACCCTTGATTTATAGTATATTGATTCAAATCTCTGGATAGACTATGAAAACAAAACTTCTGGCAATTATTTTTCTAACAACCGGCTTTATGGCATCTGCGCAAACAGAAAACCTCCCCAAGACCTCGGCCGGATTCCCCATAAACTATAATGAAGCGGCCATCCCTGCTTATATTCTTCCGGAGGTGCTTACACTTTACAACGGACAAAAAGTAACAGACGCAAAGACCTGGCTGGAAAAACGCCGACCTGAACTGATAAAATCAATCGAGGAAATACAATTCGGGAAAATGCCTCCTCCTCCCACCGATTTATCTTTCGATGTTTTTGATAAAGAAACCAAGGTGCTGGAGGGAACAGCAGTCCGCAGACAAGTGACCATCTATTTGACGAAAGACTCTACCAGTAAGATGGATCTGTTGATTTACTTACCTACAAACGCTGCTGGGCCAGTTCCTTTATTTTTCAATGTTTCTTTCGTGGCCAATTCGCAGACAGTGGATGATCCCGGAGTGAGGATCGGAGATATATGGACCAGAGAAGGTGTGAAAATAAAAGCCGATCAACCGAGTAGATTCCCCAAAATAAACATAAATCAGTTCATTTCCGAAGGCATAGGATTCGCCACAGTCTATTACGGAGATATTGAGCCTGATTTTAAAGAAGGATTGAAATTCGGCATCCGGAGTACGTATCTCAAACCCGAAGAAACTACACCAAAAGACGATGAATGGGGAGCAATTTCCGCATGGTCTTGGGGGCTGAGCCGGGCGATGGATTACTTTGAACATGATAATCATATCGATAACAGCCGAATAGCCCTTCACGGCGTATCCCGACTGGGAAAGACTGTCTTATGGACCGGTGCCTATGACACCCGGTTCAAACTGGTAATTGCCAGTGTCTCCGGTGAAGGTGGTGCGGCAATCACACGTCGGGATTATGGAGAAAACATCAAGCATATTACTGATACCTCCCGCTATTACTATCAGTTTGCGCCAGCCTATCACTCCTACGCTACCAAAGTCGATAGTTTGCCTTTTGATGCACATTCATTGGTAGCTCTGATGGCTCCTAGGGCTTTACTTCTGCAAACAGGAAGTACGGATTATTGGTCGGACCCCAAAGGCGAATTTATTGGCGCTAAGGAAGCTCAAGCAGTGTATGCTCTATTTGGTGAGACAGGACCTGGAAATGCAAGTATGCCGGCTGCCGGCGACATGTCCCTTGTCTTTAATAAACTTGGCTACTACATGCATGATGGAGGACATGGCACAATTCCTTCTGATTGGCCTGTTTTCATAACCTATTTAAAGAAATTTCTGTGAAGTATTCCAGTTGCTGAAATTCTCTTCCCAGATTATGGCTTTCTGGACACATGTTTTCGCAGATCCTTGAGGTATCGTTTTGGTAAACAAATTAATCATTAAGTCCTTTTCCGTTGAGAATTTGGGGAATCAGCTTCTCTATTCTTTCCTCTCGGGTTTTAGCCTGCTTAGCTGAGCCAAAATGCAACAGGTATCCTCGCTGTCGGCCTGGGGTCAGTGCTTCAAATGCAGCTTTCAACTCAGGGTTTTCATCCAGTTTTACCTGAAATTCTTCAGGAACAGGATATTCCTTTGTCTTTTTTAATTCTACTTTCAGCCCGGCTTTCTCCACTTCAATCGCCTCGAATATATAGCTTTTCAACAGAGACTTTATATCTATAATTTCCTTCACATCGGTAAACCTGATCTGTCTTGCAGACTGCACATTCTCGGTCTGCTGGATCAAAATATGCTCGGCATCCTGAAGAAGAGCCCCCTTATGGAACAAAAGCGCACAGTATTCCTTAAAGCCATGTATCAGTACTATGTTGCTGCCCTGAAAGGTATAGCATGGAACTCCCCACTTCAGTTCTTCAGTCAGTCCACAGTCTAAAACCAAGGCTCTCAATTGTCTATATTCTTTCTGCCATTGGGTGGGTTTATCGAAAAAGAAATCAACTTTAGTGTTCATTTTATAGATCAGAATTTTGAATGGTTAAGGTTTCGCTCTTTGCCGCTTCCATTAATTGGGTATGTATTATAAATGTCTTTTTGATATCATCCAAGTCTCTTGCCGTGTTTTCCAATACTACTAAACTCAAATCAGCCTGAGGATAATAATAACAAGCTGAAGCGAAACCGGGGGCATATCCCAATGCTCCAATTTGAACATTCTCCTCCCCCATATGGAAAAGTAACCCGTACCCATATTCTATTTGACCAAAAATAGGATGGATTCTTGTGGCATACCGCGTTTTCATCAATTCCAAGGTTTCATTTCCCACCAGTCCGCCCGAATAAAGCAGATGATTCCATTTACTCAAGTCTTCCGCATTTGCTATAAATGCACCGGCTGCCACATGATTTCCTAAACTGTTTGTCACATATTCCAATGCCGCATTTCCCGATTCTTCATATCCTTTCACAAGGAACTTGTATCCCATATTGTCAGGATGAAACGTATTAAATAAACCATTTTCTGCAAAAAGTTGAGTTGATAATTCTTCGAATGAATTTCCGGTTATGTTTTCGAGAATTCTAGCCAACAATTCATAGCCCAGCTGGGAATATTGAAATTGGGAACCTGGGTCAAATTCCAGCGGCGTGGTTACATCTACTATCCCGTGAGTATGGGACAGCAGGTGATGAACCGTCACACTTTTAGACCAATTTTGATCAAGCAAAGGAAGGTATTTCCCAATTTCATCATTCAGGCTAAGATTTCCTTTCTCATATTCCCGAAGTACCAACACTGCGGTTATTTGTTTACTTATTGAGCCGATGACGAATTGGTCGCCTTTTTCCATGACTATGCTATCTTCAAAATTGGAATAGCCTTTCGCTTCATAAAAAACAGTTGAAGTTCCCTCAGTTAATAGCACCACTCCATTAAAATCACTGTCATCGATAATAGTTTCAATTCTTGCAATTAATGCGGAATAGCTCTGATTTTCACCCTGTCCTTTTGAAAGGAAAGAATTTGAAAACAGCAGGAGAAAAAGCGGGATATAGAACTTCATTTTACTTCAAAAGTAAGACCGAATTAGTTGTGATTTTCACCTCTACAAGCCCAGCATCAGCAAATGTTTAACTTTATGATAAGTCAGTGCGGCCTTGATGCAATTTTTCAATTCGACTTCAGGAATTTCTTCATCCAGCTCAAAAACAATAGCCCGGTTTCCCTCAAACTTGAAAAAACCATCGTAAGCCATCCGGAAACTGGGAACCAATTTGCTGGTGCATTTGAAATACATCGCATATTGATCCGGGCTTTTTGCTTTCCAATCCATTCTTATAGTACTTCCTTTTTTGGCTAGGTAGCTCGGTTCTCCCCATTTAAGTGTTTCTTCCAAATCCGGAAGACCTATCTCCTCAGCCGTCTCCAAAATCAGCCTACGTAGATTCACCATCTTAACCTTTATAAGGTCAGGGTATTTTGAAAAAACAGATGGCACTTCAGGACTTGTTATCAATTTCATTTTACTGCATTTTACCATTGGTATTTATACTTAATGAAAAAAATCTAGCCGCATTTGTCAAGAATATTTTTTCTCTTTGTGTCTGAGACAAAAAATCCAATTTATTTACCGCATTGATCATTTTTGTCAAGTCTCCATTATCTGAACCAAACATGATCCTATCTTCAAATCCCGCCTCAATAAAAGCTTTCATAGCTACTTCAAAATCCAGTGCATCAATAATTTCAGGATCAGACAGCACAGAGATATCAATGTAAACGTTAGGATATTCTTTCAAAATGGTCATAGTGCTTTCCAAATATGGCCCTCCAGCATGCATAAGCCATACTTTTAGGCTCGGAAAACTATCCAACATTTCTTTTAACAAAATAGGATCACCCATTGCCGGATCAAAGTTAGGGCTGAGGTGATTTGGCCCGGCCAACCCCGTATGAATCCCAACCGGCAAATTGAACTCTGCAGCTAAGGCATAGTAAGGAAACAGGCTAGAATCAGATAAGGAAATACCATAATACTCTGACAACACTTCCCCTAAAAAATCAATTTTCTTATTAATAATCTGTTCCCTCACCCATTTAAGATCAGGATAACTCTCGCCATCAGAGAAGCATCTTTGTCCGCTGTACGGCACAATTCCCCCGGGACATGGAAACATTAATCCAATCAAAAACTCTGGGGCAGATAGCGCTCTATATTTCTCTTGATCATCCCAAGCGCTGCTGAGGGCGACATGCTTTACATTATGCTTTTGCAAGTTTGCTATCTGAGTTTCTACATCACCGGAGAAATGCAAGTGTACATCAAAAATTTCGCCTGTATATTGCTTGCTTCCAGTATCTGAAATGAGCAGTAAAACCGAGCATATACCTGCTAAGAATATTTTCATGAAAATGGAGTTGAACTATTTATTTCCAATAATTTAACACTAAACTCTCTTTACTCCAATAGTCTTTTCCTTGGCCGCAAACTATCTACTTCCAGGTATTTCTCTTTGATCAAGCCCAATCCAAAAGCTGCTGCTGAAGCCGTGAATACAGAATAATCAAATCCGCTTTTGATGCCGATGGAAAAGGTCATGCATAAAGCAAAAATAAGCAATAGTATTCCGCTAAGCTTTGCGAAAAGCTCAGTTTTATACCCAATCAACAGGAAAACACCAAACACAATTTCTGCCACTGTAGCAATTGCTGCAAGTGTTGGAATAACGGATGTCGGCATCCAAGGATTGATTACGGCGGTGTAATCGACGAAACTTTGCCAATTGCCCCAAACAGAAACTTCTTCTTCCCACATTCCAAAACGGTCTGCAACAGCCGACAGAAACGACAGCGAAATCGCCAATCTTAAAAACAGTTTTACTGATTTCTTTTGCATAAGTAATTCTTTAAGTGCGTAAAAACCCACACGATAACAGCTTAAAATCGCTATATTTTCACCTTTAACCAATTAAAGAATTCTTCAATGGAGTAGAATAGTTCATCAGGCTGTAACGCCAGCAGTTTTGCAGGCTCGGAAGTTTCCGCCCAAGCAGCGGCAACTGATGCTACTCCGGCCTCTCGACTGGACAAAATATCGCTCGGTGCATCACCGACATAGATTACCTCATCCTTGGACACATTTTCGAGTTTTTCCAAGATCAACTGAATTGCTTCCGGCTTTCGGGGTCCAAGCGGGGATCCTGTTTCAATAAATTCAAACATCTCCTCAAGCTGGAACTGCTTCAATGAAATTCCCGTACTATATCTTCCTTTGCCTGTCACCAGTGACAGATGAACTCCTTTTTCTTTCAAAAATCCCAAAAGTGAAGAAATCCTCTCAAAGGGTGTAGAACACATGTGATGAGAGGATTCATAATATCGGAGATAATCGGCTACACCTTTATCATAGTGCGCCGGGGCCAAAGCTTTGATCGTCCCTTCTTCAGACGGTCCAAATGTTGCGATAATTTCCCCATCCGAAACTGGACGTTTTATCAATGGCTCTATAGCTTGGCGAAATGCGGAAATACAAAGAGGCAATGTGTTGGCAATTGTACCATCCAGATCAAAAATTACTGCTTTTATTCGTCTCATAGAATGGTTAAAAGTCGGATTACTATAAATTGGATTAAACCAAAAATACTCAGGCAGAAAAAGTGAGGGATTACTTCTTCACTAATTCCATATGTAAAATCGGATAGGGTTTTCCCGTACTGTCAACTTCGGATCTACCAATTATTTCAAATCCATTTCTAAGATAGAACTCCAGCGCTTTTAGATTTTGCTCGTTCACATCCACTTTGGCGACCTGCAGATTTTTAATCGCATGATCCAATAAGGATTTTCCTATTCCCTTTCCAGCGTAATCTGGATAAACAAAGAGCATTTCCAGATTCCTTTCTGCTACTCCGGAAAAGCCAAGAATCTCCCTCGAGTCCGCCCGCACACAATTCAACTCCACTGCTTTTAAATACTCATTTAAAATCAATGGCTTGAAAAACAAGATATCTTCTTCCTGTAGAAAATCGTGTGTCGCCCGTACGGAGACCTCCCACAATTCTAAAACTTCAGAATATTCGGATGGGTGAATTTCGGTGATTTTATATTTCATAAACTCTTGGGTTGTGCCGTTCCATATAAAAGTCAGGGTTGGCAAGCGGGGCGAAACCATACTTTTCATAGAGCCAAGGTGCCGTATCAGTCAACAATATCCAGCGTCTCAGATTTTGCAGCTCTTCATGTGAAGTGATGCTCTCCATCAGCCATTTGCTCAGACCAAGACCGCGGAACTTCTTGAGGATAAAAACATCTCCTAAATAGGCTATGGTAGAAAAATCAGAAATTATCTTGGCATAGCCAACTTGTTCATTCTTATGATAGACACCAAAGTTCAGGCAGTTCTCTATAGCTTTATTCACCGTCTCGAACTTGATTCCATTTGCCCATCCCGATTCCCTACTTAAAAAGCGGTGGATAAGTGTTCTGTCCAATTTCTCCTTATCCGTCGAGATCAGAAAGTCATTCTTTCGTAATTCCATTTGCGTAATATTCTAAACAGCCTAAACCAGTTCTTCTTTGCCGGGATCTCCCCAATGCAATCCAAGAGCAAAATTCAATGTTGAAGCGAATGATAATAGCTTGTAAAACTCAATAAAAACAAAACCATGTAAACCAATCCTACTTTCCGTTGCAAAACCGGGGAAATACTGAAAAAGTTTACTCCAGTCCACCTATTAAACCTCTGACCAAACTGCAAGCTCATTTCCGGAAGGATCAAGAAAATGGAACCTGCGTCCACCTGGGAAAGAAAAAATATCGGTTGAAATCTTTCCGTTTGCCTTGACTATCTCACTTTTCACATGGTCCAAGTCACGGTGATACAATACAATCAATGCCCCATTTACGATCTCACCATTTATTTTCTCAAAGCCACCCTCCACTCCACTTTCAGAAAAAGCAGTGTAATTGGGGCCATAATCTGTAAAAGCCCAGCCAAAAACCTTCGAATAGAATTTCTTGATTTCAACAAGATCCTTCGCTTTAAACTCTATGTAATTAATATGATTGTTGGTACTGCTCATTAGAAAAATGGGAGAAAGTTAATGGTACTTCAAGTTACTATACGAAGATAGAACATCACAAAGATTAGTTGAATATTTTAATCTTTGCGCTGAATTCAACCTATTTCAATTTCTTCCTCAATGATAAACCTCAAATAATGCTTGAAAAAGAAAACGTTGCAAACTGCCTAATTAAACAATTGCCGAAAAGCTAGCGGGGAAAGACTGGTTTTACTTTTAAATAACTTGCTAAACGACTGGGGATGTTCGAAACCGAGCTCATAAGCAATCTCACTAACTGACAACTCAGTGGTGGAAAGTCGCTCTTTTGCTTTCTCGATCAGCTTTTCATGGATATGGTTTTGGGTGCTTTGTCCAGTGAAAGACTTCAGGGAATTACTCAGGTAATTGGGAGAGACATTTAGTGAATCCGCTACAAACTGCACAGAGGGCAATCCTTCATTTTCACTGCTGAAGAAATTCTCCAGTACTTCTTCCAGCCGGACCAGTAAGGCATGATTTTCTATTTTCCGTGTGATAAACTGCCGCTCGTAGAAGCGTTCGGCATAATTGAGCAACAGTTCGATTTGGGAGATAATGATATTTTGACTGAACTTGTCAATGTTAGCCTGATATTCCTGCTGGATAGTCTCCAATAGACTGGCAATTGTATGCTCCTCCCTTTCGGATAGAAAAAGTGCTTCCGTAAGGGAATAATCAAAAAAGCCGTACTGCTTTATTTTCTTTGCGAGAGTAGAACCCCACAGAAAATCAGGATGAATCAGCAAGATCCATCCTGATTGTTTTAGTTGTGGATGGCTCTCCACATACTCAATATTCAATAGCTGATTCGGAGCAAAGAAAGACATTAATCCCTCATCAAAATCATATTCAGACTGCCCATACCGATACTTTCCCGGAACACCCTTTTTGAGCGAAATAGAATAATAGGACTGTAGCCAGCTCACTTTATCATGCTCAGGTAGATGCACCATGGTGCTATAATCCACCAAACTGATCAAAGGATGCAGCGGCGGACGTAAGCCTCTCACCTTATGAAACTCCGATATAGAATCGACTTTATAGATTTTATTGCTCTTCATAACCCAAAATTGATTTAAGAAAGATTTTCACCTCACACCCTGATCCTTCGCCCCTGTCTGTGTCGCAGGGAGGAGCAAAGCCCAGGTCGAAAATAAATCACGACTCCTACAAGAATATCCCACCTGAAACCTCTATACGCTGACCATTGATCCATCGGGAATCTTCTGTACATAGAAAGGCAACTACGCCCCCAATATCTTCCGCTTCGCCCACTCGCCCCAAAGCAGTTACACTGGATATCAGATTCCGCCTCTGTTCATTATCCCGGGTTTGACCTCCACCAAAATCAGTAGCAATCGCTCCTGGAGCCACTACATTTGCGGTAATTTGCCGAGGTCCAAGTTCTTTGGCCAAGTAGCGTGTAAACACTTCCACTCCACCTTTCATGGCTGCGTATGCAGATGAATTAGGGAAACTGAATCTCGCCAAACCTGAAGAGATATTGATAATTCTGCCACCATCGCTTAGAAGAGGTACTGCTTTCTGGGAAAGGAAATAAACACCCTTCAAGTGAATATTTGCCATTTCATCAAACTGCTCCTCCGAAGTCTCTAGGAAAGGCGTGTAAATCCCCGTTCCTGCATTGTTGATCAGGAAATCGAAGGTTTCAGCTCCTTTCTCTTCTTTCAAATAAGTGGATAGCTGGGCAAAGAACCCATCAAAAGTCTTCACATCACTGGAATCCAACTGAAAGGCCTTCCCTGATCTGCCGAGTTTCTCAATTTCAGTCACTACTGCTTCCGCTGCGGATTTGTTCGTGTGGTAAGTGATCACCACATCTATGCCTTTTTGGGCGAGATTGATCGCCATATCCCTACCCAAACCACGGCTTCCACCAGTGACCAATGCAATTTTACTGTCTGTCATTTTTTTGA
Organism: Algoriphagus resistens; assembly: GCF_001442615.1. Taxonomy (GTDB): domain Bacteria; phylum Bacteroidota; class Bacteroidia; order Cytophagales; family Cyclobacteriaceae; genus Algoriphagus; species Algoriphagus resistens. Next base: position 113,794 of record NZ_LMXN01000007.1, read on the forward strand.
AATTTTGTTTTCACAAAGCTCCCCCAAAATACAAAATCAGGCTTAGCCAAATCTACGGATGATGTAGCCAAAAATGAGGCGTACGAATAATTCAATACTATCCTCAAAAACACACAGAATGAAAAAAGTATGTTTGTATAGTCCCCTATAAACCTAAGCAGCCCCATTTCATCCCAATTTCTTTCTCAGCGACAAGCCTCCAACCAAGATTGAAATTCCTGCTACCACTGGTCCATATGCAATTAAAATAGAGTCACCAGTATTCAAAATCCCTGTAAAAGTACCGATAGTTATAGCTAAACCGCAAAGCGTCAAAACAGCCCCTATTCCAATCATTTCTTTTGATCTATCCCGATGAGATCCTTGCAGAAGTCGTCTTTGAATCTCATTATCCAGTAACCTTACAATAATTCTAATCTCATCATCCCCAATATTATTCTTTTCCAACTCCTTCCTGACATTATATAAGTCAAAATCTTTATCGTTGATTTTCTGGAGATAATAATCTATGATTTTTGCTCTTTCCATAAACTTCTGATTGCTAGGTAACAGCCTAAAACTAACAAGTTTTGAAGAAATCGCCCAAGTCTGCAGCTTCACAGCTTGGAAATTATCAGAAAGTCATCGGTGTGATACAGAAACGTAAATATCATAGCTCATAGGATTACTCCCTGTTATTGATTTTCTTCACTTAAACTACCTTTATTTCTGTCCTTGAATAAGCTGCTACTTCTTCTCATTATCTATTTGGCATTTATCAGCCTAGGACTCCCGGATGCATTACTTGGCTCTGCATGGCCAGCCATGTTCGAATATTTGAGTGTTCCTGTGGATTATGCAGGGATTATTGCGATGATTGTAGCGGCAGGAACCGTTATTTCAAGCCTATTCAGTGGTAATCTTATCCAGAAGTTTGGGGCCGCAAAGGTGACTACTGTCAGTGTATTCCTGACTGCAATTGCGCTCATGGGATTTTCCTATTCCCATCACTTCCTTTTCCTCTGCATACTGGCCATCCCTCTTGGCTTGGGAGCGGGCAGTGTGGATGCCGCACTCAATAACTATGTGGCGCTCCATTACCAGGCTAGGCATATGAATTGGCTTCACAGCTTTTGGGGGGTTGGAGCGGCACTTGGGCCAATGATTATGGCCGGCTATTTAGCCAAAGGGGAGTCTTGGTCCCAAGGCTATCGTACGGTGGCCTGGATCCAAATTACACTAGTTGTTATCTTGATCATGTCGCTTCCCATTTGGACTACCAAGCAGGTAGCGGATGGATCAGAACAGGAAAGAAAGACTAAAAACCCCTTCATCCTATTAAAAACAATGCCCGGGCTAAAACAAGCTCTTTTCATATTCTTTTGTTACTGCAGTATTGAGGCCACTTTCGGATTATGGGGAGCAAGTTTCTTAGTTTTCGTGAAAGGCTTCGCTGCAGATCTTGCAGCAAGACTGGTATCCCTTTATTATGTCGGTATTACAGCCGGCAGATTGCTTTCCGGTTTATTGACTAATTACTTCACCAACCGCCAGTTGGTTTATCTGGGGCAAGGTCTTATTGCAATTGGCTTGATTTTATTGTTCATGCCATTTAAGGCTATGCTTTTACCGGGATTTATTTTAGTCGGATTAGGGTGTGCGCCGATATTCCCAAGTCTTTTACATGAAACTCCGGTGAATTTTGGAGAAAAGTACGCTCAAAAAATTATGGGAATGCAAATGGCCAGTGCCTATGTAGGAATTACGGTGATGCCTTTTCTTTTTGGAAAAATCAGCAAATGGGCTGGTTACTCTTCATTAGTTTTATTTTTGGGAATATTTCTGCTGCTGATGCTATTGCTTACCAGAGACTTATTTCAAAAAACCGGTAAAAAAACTACTTCACCGGATTCCTAAAATCCTTTGAACCAGACATTTTATCAGTTAGTGGTCTGCGGAGCACAGACCACCGCGAATAGAAGCTTCAATTCGCTTGCACATTAGGAAACTAAGCCTTGGATCTGAACCAAAGGATAGGTATTTTCAGAAGCTTATATAAGAGCATTGGACAAGCTAGCATACAAATTCAATCAACTTATAAAACAATTGTAAATTGACCTCTATCAAACTCCTGATTATAACAATATATGTCCTCTTTTCCACTGCAGTATTCGCTCAGGAACTGAAACCTGGATTTGATAAGGCAGAGTATATAGAAACATTAAAAATCAACCACAAAGTCCACATCCCGCTAGACAAGTGGAAGGAGAACAAAACTGTTCCTGACCCGCAGGAATTTACTTTTACCTATAGATCTCCTGTAGTTGCTTTTGATAATATTTGGGATCTGTGGATACATAACCAAAAGCCTCTTGCCTTGATTGCTGTGCAAGGTAGTATTCCTACAGATGCCAGTTTCTTGGCAAACCTCTATGCTGCCATGGTACCAGCCAAAGGTGAACTACAACTTACTAAGAACTTCAGGTTCCAGTACAAATTAGCTGATCATCCCAATGCAGCCGTGCACGTAGGCTGGCTGGTGGCAATGGCTTTCTTATCCGAAACAGTGGAGTCCAAGATCGATTCGCTGTACACTGCAGGAATTAAAGATTTTATCCTGACCGGACATAGTCAGGGTGGTGGAATCACCTATATGCTCACAGCTTACCTGCACCAGTTGCAATCAGACGGTAAACTTCCGCAAGACATCCAATTCAAAACCTATTGCAGTGCAGGACCTAAGCCGGGCAATTTGTTTTTTGCCTATGACTATGAGAAAATGACTGAAGGTGGTTGGGGGTATAATGTGGTGAACACCGTGGACTGGGTGCCTGATGTCCCTTTTTCTATACAGACAGTGAATGATTTCACAGCGGTTAATCCATTTAGAAATGCAAAGTCACTGATCAAAAAGCAGAAATTCCCCAAGAATATCGCCTTAAACCATGCGTACAATCAACTCAGCAAACCCGGGCTGAAAGCACAAAAACAGTACGAAAAATATCTGGGTAAAATGATCTCCAAAGGGGTAACCAGACAGCTTCCCGACTTTACTCCTCCTGCCTACGTCCAATCAAATTACTATGTCAGAACAGGAAACACCCTTGTGTTAAGTCCCGACGAAGCGTATTTCAACTTATACAGCAACAAAGCAGACAATAAAAATATATGGCAACACCATCTTCCTGTGCACTACCTCTTTTTAACCGAGAAACTTGAGTAGAAAATTACTTAGTGGAAGGACAAAGTCTCAACTTTTCTTGACCGCATGCCGAAAGATCGAAAAAGTGTGATTAAAAAAAATTGCATCTAAGACAATTATAGGTAACTTGAATTATACATGCAGAGGTCCGTTGGCTACTGTTTAAAGAAGTACGGATTCCATGGTCCTCATACTTGTTTTTGTGATTTTGCAGAATTTACTGGCAAAAGCTACCCTTCTTAAGGGAACTGTGATAGTTTAATCGCTGCTTCTTGACGGGGATACAACAGAACAGTGACTTATTTTGAAGTATTATTTCTCCCAATCATTGGAGTCATCATTCCTCCTTTTTTAGAATAAAAATTATGACATCCCTAATTCTTCCATATCTAATTGCCCTTCTAAATTTTTCCAACCCTAAAGACATTGTCGTTGAGCACGTCTATCTTGATCGCATCAATGCTACCGCAATAGCTGACCAAGTCCAAACCTTTGATCTGAAACAGGATTATATCAACATTAGGCATATGGTGATCAGCAAGGATTTTTACTTAATCTCCCCAGGTGAAGAGAAGTCAAAAGGATTTGCGACTTCAATTGCTAAATTGGATAAATCAGGCAACTACCTACATGAGATTTATAGATCCAAAGAAGGACATACAATTCGGGATATAGCCTATGATCCTTCAAAAAACATAGTGTTTGTAGCGCATAACAATAGGATCGTATGCATTAACCTTACCAATAACTCCATAATCCATGAGGTCAAATTTGATAAGAGTATTCACGGCGCAAAACTATTTAACAACAAACTTTACATTGCAAGTTTAGTAACCTCAGAGAAATCAAAAAGCTACTTTCTAGAATCTTATGATCCCTCAGGTTTAAAGCTTATAAAGCTTGAAAAAGAAATGAAATACAAGGCCGAAAACAATAAATCTTTCGCTTTTTCAAGATTCCCTACTTTATCAACAAGCGACAATAACCTGTTGTTATCCATGGGGGAGGTCAATGAGATCTACTCTTCGCATGATGGTTTTATTGATCCGGTTATAAGCTTCAAAAACATCTACAAAAACAGACCTGCTGATGGTGACATTATTTTTTCTTTAAGACAGGGAGTGGTCGGGAAATTTACCACCACAGGTTTCAGATACAGAAATAACCATTATGTGTATTTTTATGATCAAAAAACCAATAAACAATACCTCAGTAAGACCGGGGAAAGCTCTGGTGTTTATGATGATGTAACTGATTCTGGCTATTACACACCTTTTCTTACCAACTCAAATGAATACATGTTTTCCTACAAAAGATTCAGTTCAAATGACCAAAAGATCAAAGTCATTTTATTTAATATCAAGTCTTAAATTCTTGCTTCTATTCCTTGCAGGATGCTCTTCATCAAATGATAAGGGCATTACTTCTTTTGTCGTTCCCAAGGAAGTTAATGCTGAATTCCAGCTTTCTGAAATTGCAAAGTCAGTTGAATACCTTTCTCTAGAAACGAGTGAGGCTTCTTATTTAAGTTTAATCCAAGATGTTAAGTCCTTTAAGGATAGAATCTATGTGGTAGATTTTCCCGGACGTATTCTTGTTTTTGATAAAGCCGGGAAATTTATCCAACAAATAGGAACAGAAGGGGAAGGACCGGGGGAATTCTACAACCTCTCTTCATTTACCATAGATGAAGATTCAGAAATACTGTATGTGGCTACAGGCAGAAGATTGATATCCTACACCCTAAATAATGAATATTTAGCTGAAAAAAAATTTCCTTTTATCATTGATTACATAGAAATCATTGACAAAAAACTAAATCTTGTAGCAGGGGAAGACGGTGTAAAATCCGGAAACAAATTCGTAAACCTTCGTTCATTGTTTAAAGTCGATTCCGGATTGGATATAGTAGATTCAATCCCCCTTATTTATAGGGAAATGGATGAACAAACTGGAGCGAACTATCCCTATAAGAATTTTATTTCAACTATTGAGGATGAAAACTTTATATATACTCCGGTTTTAACTGATGAAAGTATTATTAGAGACACCTTATTTAAGATTGATGACCTAGCACTAAAACCATCAATAAAGCTTGATTTCGCTCCACCATTATTCAATGAAGATGGCAATAAATTGATTCTCATCAAGAATGTGATCTTATCCAAAAACTTTCTCATCTGCGAATACAACAGAGAAGGAAGCAGCGCTCTTTACATAGGAGCCAGAAACACTGATTTCTCGATTAATCTGAAAGAAGGATTATTAATTGAAGATGAGGAAAGTGTGATGTTAAGACCATTTGATCTATCAAGCGATCAATTCTACTTTGTAAAGACCTATAATTTCACTGATGCTTCAGAAGAGGAATTGAACCCTATGATCGGGATTGTAACACTTTGATAGAATTTTGTTTGGACAGTTCAAAAAACGAGCGAAACCTCCCACTTGGTGTAGATTATACATTGAACTAGTTGGGTTTTTAGCCACCCCATTTTATTTTCCAGCAGTGCAATTCAACGCCCCTTACAGCATAACCAGATAGCCTCGGATCACAACTACTTAGCATCGGTAGATACTACTCCCACCATACTATCCGCTGTTCCATAATAAAGTAGCCAGTTGCCTTGGAAGTACACCAAGCCTTCCAGAAAGGTGGTTCCCTCAGGGTATTGTCCTGATTTTTCGAACGGCAAGGTAGGTTGGATAAAGGGTGTTTCTGTCCTATCAATCAACTTCCAGGGCTCCGTAGCAGAAAAGAGAGCCTGTCCGCCTGTATAAACCCGGTTCCCCAGGTTTTTCACCCCTACCTGTTGAGAGTTGCCTGCATTGTAGAGCACTACAATTCCATCTTTGGTCAGTACGGGAGGAGGGCCTGCCTCCACCAGCCAAGAATCAAAATATCCTGGACGTGGACTAAGCACGGGAACCCGGTTTCCTTCATGGTTTTCTACCGGCTGCCAATGGATCAAATCCTCCGAAGTAGCCAACCAAATATGTGGAACCCCATAATACATCCAATATTTTCCATCTATTTTAGTGGCTGTAAGCTTTCCGTCTTTCAGTTCAGTGACGATTGCACCGGATTTGGATTCCGAATTGTGGTATTTCCCATCCTTCCAATCTTTGAAAATCGGCCCATGTTTTTCCCAGTTTCGAAGATCTGTAGAAGTGGCCACAGCCAGTCTTGGCACATCCCGGTTCCACTGCGTGTAGGTCAAGACATACAGCCCCTCGGTGGTCTCGATTATCCGGGGATCTTCAGTCCCACCTGTCCATTCAAATTTCTTTTGATTGTCCTCTTTCGGATAAAATATCGGCTCATGCTCCCTCTCAAAAGCAAAGCCGTCTGATGATGTGGCCAAACCTATTCTTGGGTATGCCCACCGATTTCTTTTTCCCCCAGTTTTTCTTCCGCCCGGTAGAGTATAAATACGATTCCGTCCCGGACGATAGCAGCAGGATTAAAGGTAGCCATAGATTCCCAAGCTACCCTTTTACCAGTCATTGGATCTACAAAACTGGTCTTAGACTGCGGAGATATAATAGGCATGGCTCCTTCAGATCTATGAAAAGGCCCCAGCATCCAGGGTTTTTCCTGGGCTTGCAGAGACGTAAAAGAAAATAAAAGCAGGATGAATGAAATCGATTTCTTCATTTGGGTTGGGTTTATTACGTTCAAGGTAAACCCAAGAAGCACAAAAAACTATCTTTGGAAATCGAAACCTGATCGATAAATACATTTTAACTAGCCAATATCCATGAACAATACAGACTCCATCATCACTTCCATCAGAAAAACATCAGGAGAGCCCAATTGGCAAGAATTGCTGGAAACTATTATTTCATCCTTTGATTGCACTACAGGAACGATCCACACACTAGACCGTACCACCAATCTATTAGTACTCAAATCCCAAAAAGGAATCCCCGACTTCCTATTGCCAAAAATGTCCTCCATTCCTATCGGTAAGGGAATGGCAGGAATCGCCGCCGAACGGAAGGCTCCTGTGGAAATGTGCAATTTGCAGACCGATGATTCCGGGGTAGCACGTCCAGCAGCAAAAGAAACCAAAGTGGAAGGATCCATAGCTGTTCCGATGATGCTGGAAGGGGAATTGTACGGAACCTTGGGCATCGCAAAGTCTGAACCTTATGATTTCACCCAGGCAGAAAGTGCTGCTTTGTTAGCCATAGGGGAGGAAATTGCCAGAAATATTAAAAACATATGAATTCGACCCTGACTAAGGCCAGACAGGTATTATTCAATAGTCATCCAGTGAATGATTTGTAGCATTCGAGATTCAGGACACGTTATGACCATTAAAGATTAAATCATAAAGGATGAAAACAAGAATCACTCTTTTGCTTTTACTTTTCTGGGCTGTCTCGTGCGAAAAAGAGGATATGATTGACAAGGGATTTAAAATTGTGGTGGAAAACAATTCTGATATTTCCTGCGGGCTTCCTGTAATCAGGTTTCTTAATAAAGAAGCCGAAGTAAAAGCGCTTACGGACTTAAAGACATTAACCTATAATGCATACCACCTCGACAACTCCTTGAATGCTGTTGGGAATACATTAATCGTTGAATTCACCCAAGTTATGGAAGAAGATTTACGCGCTTGCCTGGCCATTGGAATTAGTTACCCAGGAATATCTATCATTAATGCCAGACTCACAGATTGACACCCTGCTGCCACTCCGTTTCTCATGCCGCCACGGCCATCGTTCGTGCTCCACGAACGGCTCTTTGCGGTTAATACCTCTAAGGCAGCAGATTAAAGCCTCCCTGGGTTAAAATCACCGTAGTTTCATCCAAGGCTTCATTTGGCAAAAGTTCTATCATCCCATCACTTTCCAGGCCTGTATTCACTGCCACCTTCTCCAGCTTATATCCGGAATCTGACTTTTCACGCTGTACCAGCACATAGCTTTCCCCTTCAGACACAATCACTGAAGTCACTGGAACAACCCATGTTTCTTTTGGGTCTTGGACAATTTTTGCTTCCAAAAACATTCCCGGAACAAGCATTTCCCCCTCTTTTTCATCTGGGAGATGCGCGTGTATGTTGATCTGTCGCTCAGCATTAATCGACTGACCTACTACAAACACTTCGGCCTCGAAAGTTCGTCCAGGCAGATCAGGAATGGAAACCTGCACTCTTTGTCCCTTATGGATATTGGCAGCATCTTTCTCGAAAATCACCAACTCTATATGCAAATGCTCTTTACTAATAATAGTCATTGCCTTCCCACCAACTGACAGAAACGAACCCTGTACCAGATGAATCCCATCTACAAAACCCGCAATGGGTGACAGTACCGGGACTTTGGAACGGATATTCTCCGGCCTCAGCTCATCTGCGTTGATATTGATCAGTGCCAACTGACGCTTCAAACTTTCAGTTCTGGCTTTTGCACCCTGATAATCAGCTTCCGCCTTTAAGTAATTTTTCTGCGAGGCAATCTTCTCGCCAAATAGTGTTTTCTGTCGCTCATATTCTGCTTCCAAATAACCCAATTGACTATTCGTCTCCAAAAAATCCTGCTGCAACTGGATGAAATCGGGGTTTTCCAGATAGAAAAGCACCTCCCCTTTCCGAACAGGCTCTCCCTCCAGTTTATTTAACCCACTGACATATCCTCCAAAAAAAGCTGAAATCTCTTGGATTCCTTCCACAGGAACTTTCACCATCCCCTGCACTGACAATCCTTCAGAGAAATCCTCCAGTTTTGGACTTCCCCATTTCATCTTCATCGTCTCAAATTGCTCCTGAGAAACCCTAATAAAAGGTCCCGACGATGTACCTGTCTCCACTTCTACGCCTTCAGTTTCGGAGGTCTCTGAACCGCTGCATTGAAAAAACAAGAGGCTACCTGCTAAAAGAGAGACGTTTAGGATTGATTTTATAGGAATATTCTTCATCAGTTCAGAAGGTAGTTGATGTCCAAAATAGTTTGTTGATAGGCAAATTTGCTTTGCAGGTATTGAAGCGTAATCATTCGGGAATTCTCCATCAGCTGCACGTACTGGAGAAAATCAATTTCTCCTTCCTGGTAGGAGCGTTGGGCATGTTCCAGGATTTGAACTGAAAGCGTTTTGCCTTCGGTTTCATAGTAGTTTATGACACGCATATTCTGATCCAACTGCCGGTGTAACTGCTGTGCCCTACTTTCCAGTTGATTTCTATACTGCTCCGCTTCAAGCTGGATTTTTTGCTGCTGGTACTCACTGGTTTTGACTTGGGATTTTTGCGCTCCGAAAAAAAGAGGAACAGCAATCCCCGCCTGAAATCCCGGGTAAACTTTGGAATTTGCACCCGGGTTTGTCCCCCGGAACACTTCTACGTTGATATCAGGAAGTAACTTCCGCCTTTCGGCCTGAATCTGATATGCTGACTGACTGACAGCACTTTGATAATATTCCACTCCGGGATGTACTGACCAGTCTTCGGATAGAGAAGAGTCCAATAAAACATCTTCTTTCGCCAGTACCAGCTCCCCTTCCCAGTTCAGCAATAATTTCAACTGATCCAAAGCCATCAGGTAATTTTCATTGGCCTCACTACGCTTAAGGTTGATTTCCTGCCGCTTGCCTTCGGCAGTGAGTTTTTCCAGGTAATTGCTTTCACCCGTTTCAAACTTTCGGGTAGCTGCACGGGTGAATTCAGTATAAAGCGAATCAAGATATTCATAGTTTTCTATCAATTCTTGCCAATATTTTACCGTAATAAAGCTTTTGCTGATCTGTCCTTTAAGCTCTCTCTTTTTTAGTTCAAATTGCTTGAGTTGCATTTCTGCTCCAGATTCCAATGCATTTTTCTGCGCTCCATAAAGTGTAGGAAAAGCAAAATTTTGACTCAATCCCCACTTTCTATTATAGATCCCGTTTTCGGCGATGTCATTTTTGTCCTCGGCATAGTAGACAGTTGTTTTATCCAGGTTCCAACCCAGTCCGATTTTGGCCTTTGCCATCTCCAGGGACTTGTCTGCTGCCTGAATACCGAGATTTTTCTCCAAGCCTCTCTCTACGGCTTGCTCTAAGGTAAAAGGAGTCTCCTGAGCTTTCGCAGTAAAAGAAACCATCGCAATCAACGCCAGGGAAGCCAGCACTTTTTTGGGAGATGAAGACGGTCCTGATTTGGTTTTAAACAGAACGTAGAGCACAGGAAGAACAATCAATGTCAGAAATGTCGCGGAAATCAACCCTCCTACCACCACAGTGGCAAGTGGCCGCTGCACTTCAGCCCCTGCGGAATTGGATATTGCCATTGGCAAAAAACCCAGAGCAGCAGCGGATGCAGTAAGCAATACCGGCCTCAGGCGTTCCTTTGCGCCTTTTATTACCAAGTCTTTGATATTGATATAATGCGATTCCATGGATTTGAAATGTTCTATTAATACAATCCCATTCAGCACGGCTATGCCAAAAAGTGCGATGAATCCCACGCCGGCAGAAATACTGAATGGCATACCCCTGATCCATAGCAAGACTATTCCTCCTATGGCCGAAAGCGGGATTGCCGAATAGATCATCAATGCGTCTTTGGATGAGGAAAATGCGAAATAAAGGAGCACGAAAATCAAAAATAAAGCTATTGGAACTGCTATCATCAGCCTGCTTCTGGCCTTTTGGAGATTTTCAAACTGCCCTCCATAATCCACTCTATAGCCCTCAGGAAGATCAATCTGGCTGGAAATAATCCCCTGAATATCATCTACCACAGACTGCAAGTCACGGTTTCTCACATTGACTCCTATTACAACTCTTCGATTGGTGTTATCCCTGGATATCTTAGCAGGCCCTTTGGTGTAGCTGATTGTAGCCAATTCAGAAAGTGGAACCGAGCCTCCATTTGGAAGCTGGATAGAAGCCTGCTCCAGATGTCGGATATCCTTTCGGAAAGGCTCTGCAAATCTCACGACTAAGTCAAATTGCTTCTCGCCTTCGAAAACAGTTCCGGCGGTCATCCCGGCAAAGCCCATGGTCACGACCTCATTCAGATCAGAAATATTCAAACCGAACTTGGCAATTTTCCCCCGGTTATATTCAATTTTCATCTGTGGAAGACCATCTACCTTTTCCAAAATAATATCCGCAGCACCTTCTACTCCTTGGATAGCAACTTGGATTTCCTCAGCCGTCTTCAGCAGCACATCCAAATCCTCACCGAACACCTTAATTGCCAAATCGGCACGTACACCGGTAATGAGTTCATTGAAGCGCATTTCTATTGGCTGAGTAAATTCATACTCCATCCCGGGAATGACTTCCAGTGCTTCTTTGAATTTTTCCGCAAGCTCATCTTTGGTCTCTACCGTGGTCCATTCCGAACGGGGTTTTAGCGTCACGATCACATCGCTCTCCTCCATAGACATAGGATCTGTGGGGATCTCGGCAGCTCCGATACGAGTCACTACCTGATTCACTTCAGGAAATTCCTTGAGGATTTTCTCAATCTCAGTGATTGTTTCCACAGTATTGGTAAGTGTAGTACCGGTTTTCAAAAATGGTTGGATAACAAAATCACCCTCATCCAGCGTGGGCACAAACTCAGACCCCATAGAAGTGAAAAGAAAAATTGTACCAACCAACAATCCAAAAGCTGAGATCAGCACTGCTTTACTATGATCCAAAACCCAGGTAATAGCCGGGTCGTAAATTTTGTTCAGCCCATTGATTATCCGTGTAGAAATATTTTTTGGGCCTGGAGGTGTTGTCTTTAGGAAAAGCGCTGAGACTACGGGCACGTAGGTCAGCCCAAGGATCATAGCACCGATCAAGGCAAATGAAAATACTTCAGCCATTGGACGAAACATCTTGCCTTCTACCCCTGTAAGCGATAAAATCGGGATAAATACAAGGATGATAATGATCTGTCCAAAAATCGCAGAATGCATCATTTTGGAGGCTCCTGTAAAGGAAATTTCATCTTTCTTCACTTGTCTTTGTGCTTTGGACAATCCCGCCAACTGATGATCGGCTCTCGTAAACTGGAAAGCAATAAATTCCACAATAATCACGGCACCATCGATGATAATCCCAAAGTCAATCGCTCCCAGGCTCATCAAATTGGCATCTACCCCAAAAATATACATCATCGACAAGGCAAAAAGCAGACTCAGCGGAATCACCGAGGCCACCACCAATCCCGATCGAAAATTCCCCAGCAGTAAGACCACTACAAAAACCACAATCAAACAACCCAAAATCAGATTTTCTGCAATTGTGAAGGTCGTTTTTCCAATCAATTCGGAGCGGTCCAGAAAACCATTGATGATTATTCCTTCAGGAAGGGAGGATTTTATTTCTTCCAATCGCTTCTTTACCCGGTCAATCGTCCCTTTGGAATCTGCGCCCTTCAGCATCATCACCTGCCCCAGAACCTTTTCGCCTTCTCCATTTGCAGTGATTGCCCCGAATCTATTCGCATGACCAAAACCTACTTCTGCGATATCGCGGATATATATAGGAGCCCCGTTCCTGACTTCCACGACTATGTTCTCGATATCCTCCAGACTGGCTACCAGCCCTTCCCCACGGATAAAAAAGCTTTCGTTGGTTTTTTCTATGTACCCTCCGCCCGCTATGGAGTTATTCTGCTTCATCGCATGAAAAACCTCTGCAATATCAATCTGCATTCCCTTCAGGCGCTCCGGATTAATGGCTACCTCATATTGCTTTAGAAAACCGCCCCAGGTATTTACTTCCACCACACCATCTATTCCCGAAAGCTGTCTTCTTACTACCCAATCTTGAATGGTACGCAGCTCTGTAATGTCATAGTCACTTTCATATCCCGGCTCTACATCAATCACATACTGAAAAATCTCCCCTAACCCTGTCGAGATCGGGCCCATCACCGGAGAGCCAAATCCTTCAGGAATGCTTTCCTCCGCTATTTTGATTCGCTCCGCAATCAGCTGCCGGGGAAGATAAGTTCCCATTTTATCTTCGAAAACTATTGTAACTACAGAAAGGCCAAATTTAGAGACAGAGCGGATTTCGATCACCCCGGGGAGATTTGCCATTTCCAATTCCACCGGATAAGTCAGGTATTTCTCCACATCCTCCGTCGCTAGATTTCTGGAAGTAGTAATGACCTGAATCTGGTTAGTCGTGATATCAGGAACTGCGCCTATCGGCAAATTGCTCAAAGCAAAAACCCCAAAACCAATCCAGGCGGCTATAAAAATGAAAATGATGAGCTTATGCCCAATACTCCAATGTATAATTCTATCTAGCATGAGAGCGGTCGAAATTGAATTACAAAAATGGCCTACTGGTTTCTCAACGCCCGAAAAACTTCCTTAAGATTGTCTTAAATCTCAGTGCTGAAAATCAATCGAAATAAACTGCCTTTGCCTTTTTCGCTCTCTACTTCCACCTGAATATTGGATTCCATTGCCAGTTTTTTCGCAATAGCAAGGCCTAGCCCTGTGCCCTGGATAGCGCTTCCCGCTTCATTTGCACCTCTATAGAAAGGGTCAAAAATTTTATCCAATGATTCGCTGGATATCCCTTTTCCCTCATCTCTGACTGACAGGAAAGGTGATCCTTCGTGACTACCTACCTGAAGTTGGATCTTAGTAGCCGGAGAAGAGTATTTGATGGCGTTTTGGGTAAGATTAGTCAGGATCATATGGAGAGATTTTTTATTGACCATCGTAAAAAGGGGCGTGGAAAGATTGGTCTCCACTATAATCTCCCTTCCCGCATCCAATCCTACCTGCTTTGCAAAATCTTTTGTAAACGAAACCAATTCTACCTCTTCCCGACTCATTTTCCCTTTTCCTACTCTTGCCAGAGAAAGCAACTGATCTATCATCTCGGACATGCGGTCGATACTTCCCAAAGCCATTTTGATCTTTCCCACGTATTCTTCTGTTGTTCTCGGCTTACGGACCAGCACCTCAAGAGTACCCCTTAAAACAGCCAGAGGAGTCCTCAGCTCATGCGAGGCATCAGAAGTGAATTGCTTCTCACGTGTCAATGCCTGTTCTAACCGGGTCAACAACTCATTAATTGACCGTGTAAGCTGGGCGATTTCATCATTAAGATCGGCGACTGGAATCCGTTCATTGAGGTTAGTCTGGGAAATCTGATTGGTTTTTTGAATGATCTTCTGAATCGGCTGAATACTTTTCCCCGCCAAAAAACGCATGGACAAAAACAAGGAGACCAGGATACCCGGATAAAGTATCATCAGGATATTCCTCAGATTAGTCAGCAGATCTCTGGCATCTTCAAAGGACTTCGCCACCAGCATATAGCCCTCCTGTTTTCCTGCATGATTCAGCGGAATCTGCATCTGCCGCACTTCCCTGCTTCCTGTTTTTAATGTCCAAGCCTCGTTATTTTCTGCCCTTTCGGGGTAAAAACCCAAATGATGTTCTCCGAGATTTGGAGATTTATCCATAGAATTACCCTCCATATCTACGATTTCTATGAAGATAGGATTGAGTTGGATCTGGCTATGCTCCTGCTCCAGCCACTCGTCCTTATGCACAAATTTTATCTCCCTGTTTACCAAAAAAATCTGACCTACGTGCTTTTCAGTCTCCAATTTTAGTTCTCGGTCTATGCTCTGAACCACTGTATAGTCCACTACCAGATAAATAATCGCAAACACGATAAGCACGATCAAAGCGGTGACCAGTGTAAGTCTGCGTGCTATCCTTTCCTTATAAGAAACATTCATAAATCCTTGGCGATATATCCCACTCCCCTCACCGTCTGAATATAATCTTCATTTGTATTGAACTGTAGTTTTTTTCTAAGTGAATTCATAAAAACATCAATCACACCTGTATTGTAGTCAAAGTGGATATCCCATACTTCTTCGATAATCTGAGTCCTTCGGCAGACCTTGTTTTTATTCTTCATCAGGTATTCCAGCAACGCAAATTCCTTTTGGGTCAGCTGAACCTCTACTTCATTTTTCAGCACCATATGTCTGCCCGTGAAAAGGACAATGGGACCAAGCGTATATTTCTCTTCCGTTCCGCCCCTGGTGCGTAACTGCACACGGATCCGCTCCAATAATTCTTCAAAATGAAAGGGCTTTTTGATGTAATCATTAGCTCCGCACTGCAATCCTGTGATTGTTTCATCCACTGTATCTTTTGCAGTGAGAAAAATCACCGGGGTATCTGAAAATTGCCTTCTAAATTCCCTACAGACTTCCAATCCGTTCCTGATAGGCAACATCCAGTCCAGAAGTAATAGATCATACACCCCTGTAAGTGCCATTTGAAGACCTATTTGCCCATTTTCAGCAATATCCACCAGATAGGATTCCTCTTCCAATCCTTGTTTTAAAAATCCGGAAATTCCCGGCTCATCTTCTACGACTAAAATCCGCATGATTCTCTTTCCATTTTATACACAAAGCACAAAGGTCGCTGTTAGGTTAGTAGCTTTACAGGAGAACTATGCGATTCCCACAATTGTCATTAAATCCTCTCTCTCTTTCCTGTTTGCACTTTGCAAAAGTTAACAATTCAATCCAAGCAGTATAATTATAGCGCTTAATATTCTCTTGAGTTTTGGAGGAATCACTTGAGCGAGCCTTCAGAAAACAAAAAGAACACGATAAAGAGAGTCTGTGGAGAAAAAAAACATGGATCCGAATCCAGCTTCTGAAGAAATAGGACATCAGAAGAAATACTGTCGCCATGAATAATGAAGGCCTGACCATGGTAACCTGGCCAAGTCTGAAGAACCAAATTGTATACTGCATACCGCGAAAAACTCCGCTAACTTTACCGTTAACTAATTAACAAAAAAAAGACCTTCCAAAATCAAAAGGTCTCCTACTGTGATTTATGCCATTTCTGCCACTTGACGAGTGACAGGTTTTTTCTTGCTTGGTTTTTTCTTTCGCTTATTCCACCAGATTAATGTTCCGGTAATGGGTAATGAAGTAGCAATCAAACAGGCCACAAACCAAAGGAACTTAGAAAATTTCCCAAAAATATCTCCAACATGGAGCGATTTCACCGATCTGCCTATCTGCTGGCGGAAAGGTAGATCCGAAAACAGACTAGCCTCCACCACTGACAAATCCGCTGATGACAACTTCAGTTGATCAGCACCGGCCCTGGCAAAAAAACCCACCCTATATTTACTTACGCTGACAGGATCAGTAGCTTTGGATGGAATCGAAACTCTTATGTTTCCAGCATATGGAAGCTCTGTATTGGTTTTTGCAAGAATATCCTCCAGGGAGATCATCGCAAGTTTGTCTTCTTCTTCAGGATTTCCTCTTACCGATTTCGCTTCTTTTTTTGCTTTTTCACCTCCATTTTCTCCTTTTGGAGCAGGCTCTTGATAGGTATCCCACGTTTTTTGCCATCCTTCCCTATACCAACCATAAGACCAGAACGGACCTGTAGCCCCCATGATAAATAGGAAAATCAAAGAATAAAACGCTAAGGAATTATGGAGATCATGGTTTATCCGCTTCCAATTGGCAGACCATTTGATCTTCAACCCTTGTTTCCAGCTCTTCACTTTATTCGGTACCCAGATCACTATACCTGTAATCACTCCCAAAAGAAACAACAGCGTAGCGACTCCATTGATAAATCTGCCCAAATCACGGTTCCCCATACTTTCAAGTATTGGCTCTTCGATCCTATCCAGCAGCAGCCATCTGTGCAAGCTGAACATATAGCCCATAAATTCAGATGTCTTCGTCTTATCTCCCGTATTCCCTAATATCTCCGCAGAATATGGATTTACATAGTAAGTGGTTCCCCTCCCCTCTTCTCCTTCTTTCTTCAATGTGAACTGAACACTACGATCAGGATCCTCACTCCACATCAGACCGACCACTTCGGATTCAGTGCTTTCTTCCAAAGAATTTTTCAGTTCATCCGCAGACATACGAACCCCTGATTCCTCCACAAAGTAGAGTTCCGAATCCATAAACTCTCGGATCTCTGTGTTATACACATAAATCGTCCCACTAAGGCAAACCGCAATTACCACCAGGCCTGAGATCAAGCCTGCATATAAATGTATTTCGTCAAAAATATTTCGGATACTTTTCCAGGCCGTAGATTTTTTAGGCTGCATAAAACGGTCAGTTTAAAGGGGATGAGAATGAATATAGATTGCAAAAATAAGGAAGAATTTCATTATTTAGATTTAATCTAATAAAGAATTGAAAAAAGTCCCTAGAGCTTCTGTGGAAAAATCTGAAGATTAAGAATAGAGAATATAGATTTCATCAGTTTATTTTTTATTTCTCTGCGGCCATATGGAATCTCGCACGATGAATAATCATCCCTCTGTGTGCCTTTTTCGACATGCTTGATTTCATCTAATTAAAAAATAATTAAAACGTTAATTATCAAATAGTTAACTGCATGTGTTTCAAAACAGGTCTTTAAAACCATTTTTTTATCCTCATTTTCAAATAATCAATCAAATATTCAAGATTTGTATTTAATTTGAACCCAAGATTTAATAATTTAACAGTAAAACAATAATTAATAGTTAAATTTTTAACCATGTTTTTGGAATTCAACAAAAAAAATAGTCAAATTATTAAGTTAAAGACCCTATGCCTGAAAAAGTATTAAATGAGCAAGAACTTCTAGTAAGAATCAAAAATGACGACGAGTCAGCATTTATTGAAGTCTACGACCTCTACTGGAAACGTCTGTTCAATTTCGGTTACAAAAAACTTGGCAAAAAAGAGATAGTAGAAGGCATTGTACAAGAGGTTTTCATTGACTTTTGGACCAAAAGATCCAAACTGGAAATCCACAGCTCTCTCACCTCCTACTTATTCACTTCGGTGAATTACAGGATCATCAATCACTACAAATCACAGAGTATACGCGACAAGTATGCGGCACATGAAAAATCCAAAGGAGAACAAAAGAATTCATCAACCGACGAAAAGATCCTCTTCAATGACCTAAAATCAAACATCAAAAAAGTAGTGCGGAAATTTCCTCCACAGCGCAAGAAAGTATATCAATTACGCTTTAGTAAAGGCTTGAGCTATATAGAAATTGCAGAAAACCTGGAAATCTCTGTAAGTACGGTAGAAAAGCATCTTATGCGTGCCTTGAGGGATATCCGGGTGAGCCTAAGAGAACTGACACTTTGACTATTTACTTATTTAGGGCCAGGCTCTCTTTTCTGAAAGCCTTTAAGGCTGCCGCCGACCTAAAGACCGTCAGACTAATTTTTTTTGCCCGGGGCAGGCAATATGATTTTAGAATTAAAAAAGAAAATCAGGTTAAAAAAGACCATTAAACATTCAAAAAACTCAGGAAAAATAAAAAAGTTGGTTTATTTTTTATTTACAATGGAGGATATTTCTGTCTGAATTGACTTATACAGTATAACACAAAAGCAATGACTCAGGGCAACTCCAATTCATTTCATGATGAAAATGTAGAATCTCTTTTAGGATTTGAAGAAACCTTTGAAACTGGTTTTGTAGATCAAATGGATGCGCAAGACCAACACGTCTTGAAGAAAAAACTATTCGGAGAAATAAAGTCAGGGATCAGAAGACATGAGGAAAAGGCTGAAATGAAAAAGAAGCTTTGGCACACTATAAAAATAGCAGCCTCATTTCTCTTACTGATCGCTTTAAACTTCGGGTTATGGCAAGCAATAATTCCAAGAGAACAGAGCTACCAAACAGGGGCAAATGAAACGTTACAAGTAAAATTACCTGATGGATCTACAGCTTTCCTGAACTCAAATTCCTCATTGACCTACACCTATTATTGGGCGTTGGGTTTTGACAGAAAAGTGGAATTGATAGGTGAAGCTTATTTTGACATAGCCAAGAAGGGAGACCAAAGATTCATGATCAATGAAGGCGAAGTGATGGAGGTTGAAGTATTCGGAACTGAATTCAATTTCAAAAACCAACATCCCATTCACAAATTAACCTTAATAGAGGGTAGTGTAAAGCTCGGTTATCAAAGCGAAGAAGGCAATACAAATCGCATGGTTGTTCCTGGAGAGACCATTAAACTAAACGTAGAAAACCATCAGATAGAAACCAAAATGATGGCTGACCCAATCAAAATTTTAGCCTGGCAGGACCGAAAAATACGGATGAATAATGAAAGCCTGGAAGAAGTGCTTAGTATAGTGACAGAGCTTTATGATTTGAAATTAATAGATCAAAAAATACCACCAACCAACCAACTTATCTCCGGAAGCTTACCACTGACGGACAACCCAACTGAAGTGATCAATAACATCCAGGTGCTATTCAACACAAAAATCAACCTGGAACAGAACACAATTCGAATACGATAGATTACCGCTTGCCTTACGGCCGGATTGCAAGCAACAATAAATAATAGTAAAATTAATTCGAGCAAAAGCACTGGTGAAGACCAGCAGCTAAAATTACACTAGTGAGGTCAGTGTATCTACCCTACACAGATCTATGAATGATTAGCAATTGACCCAAAGTAAACGCGAATTATCATTCTAACCACTAACCTGTTAATCTATGCTCATCAAATTTACCCGTTATCTGTTGGTAGCCGGGGTGACTGGAGTGCTCGCACTCCCACTTTCCGCAAAAGGCCAAAATCTCACACAGCTTGCCAAAGGACCAACTACTGAGCAGAAGTTGGAAAAAAAGAACCTTGAATCCTCGCTCAAAGAGCTGGAAGATCTTTATGCCATTTCGATTGCATACCCTTCTACTTTGGTAGATTCTGAAAAAAGAATCCCTGCTGCAATCAACTCCAAACTCACTGCTGAAGAGAACCTACAGCGCATCCTAAAAGGGAGCCAAATTCAATTCAGAAAAGGCTCAGGAAGCTTCTATATGCTTGAGCAATCCGAGACTCAAGATCCTAAAACAGCTCCTGCACCCGCTAATTTCACTTATCAAACACTAACTCCAACTACCCGAAAAATAGAGAGAACTATCCAGGGGGTTGTCCTCGATGATACTCAGGTCCCCATTCCTGGTGCAAGTGTCCTAATAAAAGGGACGATGAACGGGGTGGTGACTGATATTGATGGAAAATTCACACTTACCCTGGAAGATGACAGCGCCGATGCAACCCTGATGGTTTCCTTTATAGGATTCACAACACAGGAGATCATAGTCGGGACCACCTCCATGTTCACGATAGAATTAGCCTCATCTGATCTGGCATTGAATGAGGTGGTCGTTACTGCATTTGGGCTAGAGCGGGACAAAAAAGCACTTGGATATTCTACACAAAGCGTAGATGGAAAAGCACTTACCGAATCCCGGCCAAGTAATGTGGCAAACAGTCTCTCAGGTAGGGTGGCAGGTGTTCAGGTGACAGGAAATTCCATGCCGGGAAGCGGTGCCCATGTAGTAATAAGAGGCTCTTCCTCAGTAGCGGGAAATAACCAGCCTCTTGTGGTAGTAGATGGAGTACCGTTAGAGCAAACTTCCAGCAGACAGTATGGAAATGGGCTATCCGAAATAAGCCCGGACAACATCAAGGAAATGACCATCCTGAAAGGTGCTACAGCTGCCGCATTGTACGGTTCACGTGCAGCAAATGGAGTGATCATGGTTACCACCAAGAATGGCGCCGGCACCAAAGGTATAGGCATAGAATTCAACAGCAACATGACTATAGACAACCCGCTGATAAAACCGGACTTTCAGAATACCTACGGGGGAGGCGCTGGCTATAGAACCTGGTATGTGGACGGAAGAAACGGATTTGACGCAGATGGAATCCGCGGAACTGCCGGGGTGGATGAAAGCTGGGGAGCTCCTATGGACGGCAGCATGGTACCTCTCTGGTATTCTGCCCCGGAAAAAGTAGCCCTTTTGCCGCAACCAAACAACTGGGAGGATTTCTGGGAAACAGGACATAGTGTTTCGAATACCATTGCTCTTTCTGGAGGAAATGACCAAGGCAGCTTCAGGGTAGCTATAGGCAGATTGGATCAGACCAGTATAATGGCTGACAACGATTATTACCGGAACAACTTTAAACTAAACACCTCCTATAAGTTCGTCCCAAAGCTCCAAATGAGTGTGAATGCGGAATATGTTAAGTCAGGCTCAGACAACAGAGGTTTCACTGGTAGCCAGGATTTCATCTGGGCTCACCGACACACAGACTACACCAAGCTTAAGAACTGGGAAGATTATTACGAAATCCAAAGACAAACTTTCAGACCGGGTGATGACTATCCCTACGCGAACTGGCAGCATGAATACTTTTCAAATCCATTTTTCAACCAAGTGTATTTGCCCAATTCAAATGAGAAAGACCGTTTAGTAGGAAGTATTGCACTGAACTACGACATAAGTGAAAACTTCAGCATTATGGCTCGATCAGGAACGGATTACTGGACTGACACCCGAATCAACATCACCAGTGCTGAAAGTTTCAAAAATAATGTCAAAAGATTTGGATCATACTCAGAATCAGTCCTAAACAGTCAGGAAACAAACAGCGATGTAATTCTGACTTTTGATAAGGATCTGACACAAAGACTTTCTCTGAAAGTTCAAGCCGGAGCAAACAACAGAGTCAACAATTACAAAAGTAACGCTGTAACCGTAGGTCAGCTTACCATTGATGGATTATACAACCTAGGCAATTATGCAAGTCCTGTCACTCCTTCCAGTACGATCAGAAAACAAGTTGTAAACAGTGTTTTTGGTTCAGCGCAATTTGGCTTCAACAATTACCTTTTCCTTGATGTAACCGGGAGAAATGATTGGTCCAGTACACTTCCGACCAATCAAAACTCATTCTTTTATCCGTCTGTAGCTATGAGTGCAGTATTGACGGATATTTTCAATGTGCAATCTGGAATCCTATCATTCGCCAAAATCAGAGGAAGTATAGCCCAAGTAGGCAACGATGCAGATCCATACCTGTTAAATCAAGTATATACTTCAGAAGGTCTTTGGGCGGGAACTACTCCCACCTATGCAGAATCAAACGAGATAGCTAATAGAACACTAAAGCCAGAAATCACCACAGGAAAAGAAGTAGGATTGGATTTGAGGTTTTTTGAGGGACGGGCAGGAATCGACTTCACTTACTACCACCAGTCCACTGTAAACCAAATCCTGGCGGTATCTATCTCTACGGCATCAGGATATAGCAGTCAAATTCTAAATGCAGGTGAAATCACCAACCAAGGCATTGAACTTACTGTAAATGCCACACCTATCAACACCGCATCTGGATTTAGCTGGTACACCGCATTCAATTTTGCGAGAAACAGAAACAAGGTAGTAGAACTGGCTAAGGGTCTGGAAAACTACATTTTGGGTACCCAAAACTCGCTGACATCTGAAGCCCGGGTTGGCCAGCCTTATGGCTCGCTTTACGGAAGAAGATACCTTCGTAGTCCTGAGGGAGAGCTAGTGTATAACAACGGGCTTCCTATTCTGGAGGAAGGAACCTTTATTTTAGGCAATATCCAGCCAGATTGGATAGGCGGATGGACCAACTCATTGGCATACAAAGGTCTTGAGCTAAACACCCTGATCGACATGAAAATGGGTGGAGATATTTTCGATGTAGGTACCGGCCTTGCCAGAAAAACAGGACAATATGCTGAGACGGCCATCGGACGTGAAGAAGGAGTAATAGGAAAGGGAGTAATGAATGTAGGCACTAGTGAAGAACCTATATATGTTCCCAATGATGTAATCGCAGATGCCACTACTTTCTGGAATTCCCAAAACCCACGAACCTATCATGAAACAGGAATTTTTGATGGGACCTATGTAAAGCTACGGGAACTATCACTGGGATACGTTTTCCCTAAAAGATTCTTAGGTAATAAGTTTATCCAGACGATGAAGCTCTCTTTGGTCGGACGAAACTTGGCTATACTTTATAAGAACCATCCTCATATGGATCCAGAAGTAGATGGAAAAGGTGGGAATGGTCAAGGGTTTTCTTATGGAGAAATGCCCTCCACCCGGAATCTGGGATTCAATCTTAATGTGACATTCTGATCAATCATTCTACCTACAAAGAACTCATCATGAAATCGAGCATAACGTCACTCAGACTGATAATTATCCTACGTGCGAGATTCCATGTGGCCTTTGAAAGACAAATTATTAACACATGAAAAGACTATACATTTCTTCCATCGCACTATTTCTTCTGACTTTCGGTACAATGACATCTTGTACCAAGGATTTTGAAGAAACCAACACAGATCCAAACAATCCGGTTTCCATTGCCCCATCCTTGCTTCTACCGAATGCAATTCAAGTGGTGGTAGACAGATACTGGGGACATAGCACCAGATATGAACGGCTCAACATCGATGCGGCAATGTGCTGGATCCAGCACCTATCGCGGAATATCTACATTAATGCTGAAGGGGATAGTTATGAAATTCCTCTTACAATCTCTTCTGGCACCTGGAACAATCTTTACCGGGATGCATTGATCAATTTCGAAAAAGTAAAATCACTATCCGCTCCGGGAGAACCTTATGAAAATGCCAATTATGTAGGCATCGCTATGGTGATGCAGTCATTTGCTTATGCATACCTAACAGATGTATTTGGCCCTATTCCCTACTCTGAGGCACTTAAGGGTACTGCAGAAGAAGCCATAAACTCGCCCAAGTACGATTCTATGGAGGAAGTGTATGCAGGGATACTAGCGGATCTGATGGAAGCAAACGACCATCTTTCCACTTCTGCCCCTGCGGTAGTCGGAGATATCATGTTTAACGGAGACATCATGAAGTGGAAGCGTTTTGCAAATTCACTCGCACTGAGAATCGCAAATAGACAAGCGACTAAAAAACCCGCTGAGTCTAAAGCTATCATGAGCCAAATTCTCTCAGATCCTGCTAAATACCCAATTATCGAAAACAATTCCCAAACAGCTGAATTAATCCATTTCGATGTGATAGGCAGCAGAAACAAAATGTTTGATGTCTTCTCAACCCGGTCTGACTGGAACATCAGCTCTACACTAATAAACAAACTTCTTGAACTTGATGATGAACGAATCACAGTGTATGCCCAACCTCTTGAAGACGGATCCTATGCAGGACTTCCAAATGGACTGACGGATGCAGCAGCAGGCAATTACAACGCTTCCAGAATCGGGCTTAAATACTTAGACCCAACCGCCCCGAGCGTCCTGATGACTCACGCAGAGGTGGAATTCATCAAAGCCGAGGCGGCATTGGACGGTGATATAGAAGGAGATGCAGCCGAATTTCTGGAAAGCGCCATTAAGGCATCTTTCATACAGCAAGGCCTGATCATGCCAAGTGACTACATGAACCGCATAGGTGGGGTGACTAAAGAAAATATCATGACCCAAAAGTGGATAGCCCTTTTTGGACAAGGTGTAGAAGCCTGGAATGAATACCGAAGAACAGGCTATCCGGTCATGCCCGCACCTAATCCCAGCGCCGTGTTTTCCAATGAAGGGATACTTCCTACCCGCATAGAATATCCTACTTCAGAATATTCACTAAACAAAACAAACCTGGACGAGGGAGTAAGCAAACTCGGTGGCTCAGACAACATGAGGACTCCACTGTGGTGGGTAGAATAACTAGCCCCAATCTCTAAAATTAAACGGAAATCTATATGAAATCGACACGATTAAAATCATCATTAAAACACAAGGCAACGGTTATTTTAATGGTCAAAGATTCCATCTGACCATCTTAAAACAATTATAAACAGATGAAATCGAGCATGTCGAAAACGACACACACTGGGATGATTATAATCCATGCGAGATTCCATATGACCCTAAAAGACAAAATATAATCATATGAAAAAGACATTCAATATATACCTAGTGCTTGCAGCCTTCTCCACAATTGCTTTCACTTCATCTTGTGTGGAAACTGAAGACTTGGCAACGCCAAACGTAGCATCTCCTGTGTTGGTCTTGCTTAACGGAACATCATTCGGTGCTGAATCCCCAGTGACTGTGGGATCCAAATTCTTGGAACTAGACAAAACAAACATCCTAGACCACACGCAAGGCATAGACTCTATCCCAGTCCCTAACCTTAATATCGCTGTCTTTATCAATAACACTACAGAGGTAGCGAGTCTAGTGACCGACACCGAGGGAAGCGCAGACCTTGTTATT
This sequence comes from Algoriphagus resistens, assembly GCF_001442615.1. Classification (GTDB taxonomy): domain Bacteria; phylum Bacteroidota; class Bacteroidia; order Cytophagales; family Cyclobacteriaceae; genus Algoriphagus; species Algoriphagus resistens. The sequence continues at coordinate 139,085 of NZ_LMXN01000007.1, forward strand.
TCATGGGCTGACTTGGGTCTCTCTGAGGTGACAAGTGGCAGTCAGGTTCGATTAGAATTTACCGGCACCTACAAAGACGTATCCTTCAGGAAATATCATACAGTCCGGGTTAATTAACAAAACTCATCAATTAAACAATCCTACAAAATTTTCTATAATCTTAACACAACAGCTATGAACCACTCAATTAACAGACGAAATTGGATCAAATCCAGCCTTATGGCAATGGGAACTATGGCAATGGCACCAGCATTTGCCCTTCCAAAAAACAAAGCACTAGCTGCGTACCAGCCAGACTCCATCCTGAATGAGCACATCCCGGTTTTTCGATACGATGAAGCTCGATTGGTTGCAAAACTGAATGCCAATGAGAACCCTTACGGGCCTTCTCCGAAAGTGATCAAAGCCATTACAGACTCCATTACTTTGGGTAACCGATACGGTCATGGTGAGGCGAAAATACTTATCGATATGATTGCCGAAAAAGAAGGGGTAAGTGCCGATCACATCATGTTATCACCAGGTTCGTCGGACATTCTGGAAAAGACGGCATTTGTACAATTCATGAACGGAGGTAATGTAGTGTCAGCAGATCCTTCATACATGTCTCTGATGAATACTGCCCAAAAACTTGGAGCAACCTGGAAGCCTGTATTATTGACTGGAGATTATCAGCATGATCTGGAGGGAATGGCTAAAGCTGTAGACTCTGAGACCAACTTAGTCTATATCTGCAATCCTAACAACCCAACAGGGTCAATTACTGATGCCGCCAAATTAAAGGCATTCTGCTCTTCTATATCTGAGAAAACACCAGTGTTCGTGGATGAAGCCTATCTCGAATTCCTGGATAAACCTGAAGAAAGTTCAATGGTAAGCCTAGTGGCTGAGGGAAAGGATGTGATGATAGCCAGAACATTCTCCAAAGTCCACGGAATGGCAGGGCTTAGAATCGGATATTTAGTAGCACTTCCAGAGCGAATCGAAAGCATCACCTCTAAGGTGAGAAGTACCATGGGACTTTGTGTCACCTCTTTGAACGGCGCAATTGCAAGCATGAAAGATCCTGCCTTCATTACCAACTGTAGGAATATGAACACAGAATGCAGAGAATACACCAAAGGTGAAATTGCCTCCCTTGGATACGATATCATTCCTTCCCATACAAGCTTTATGATTTTCCCTCTTCGCATGGAAGGACAGCCATTTATGAAAGGTATGTATGACAGTGGAGTGGGCATCCGGGTGTTCAATATTGATAACAAACCGTGGTGCAGAGTGAGCATGGGAACCATGGACGAAATGGAAATTTTTGTCGATGCTTTCAAAAAAGTGACAGCCTAAGATTTACAACCAACTATGAGTATTGCACTTCAGAAGACCCTATCGCTGCTTCTTTTGATAGTAATCGGGATATTTCTCCAGAAAAAACTACAGAATGAGGACCAGAAAAAAGGGTTAAAAACTATAATTCTAACTATCGCTTTGCCGGCTATGATCTTTGTCGCATTGTTGAAAATCCAGATCAATCCGGATCTCCTGATTCTTCCGGTTTTGGCTCTGGTATTCAACATTGTAATGATCTTCCTTACCAGATACTCCCTACCATTCTTTGGAATCAGTGCTGATACTCCAGCTATGCGAACACTAATGTTGCTTCTTCCTTCATTAGCCCCAGGACTGACTTGCTTCCCATTTATAGTAGAATATTTGGGAGATGATGTGCTTGCCTGGGCTGCACTGGCGGATATTGGAAATAAACTATTCGTATTGGTGTTAGCTTATTTACTGGCTATGTCATGGTATTACAAAAACCAAAAACTCAAAGCTAGATCCAATGGCCAAAAAGTAAAAGAATTGCTGATAGCCATGATAAGTGAACCTATCAACCTAGTGATTCTGGTTGCTATAGTTCTGCTCAGTTTTGGCTTCAACATGGAAAGTATGCCCGGATATCTTAGCGAATCCATCTTGATGATGAAGGACATGATGACCCCGTTGGTTTTGATTTTCATAGGAATAGCTGTGATTTTCAAATGGGATCAACTGCGCATGATTGCTTCTATTCTCACTTTCAGAGCTGGATTCACCTTTGTGTTGAGTGGACTATTCATCTGGCTAGTACCTATGCCCTCTGAAGCGGCAATACTGCTAGCGGTAGTATTTCCTCAAAGCGCAGTGAGTTTCTGGCCATTTGCCCATATGTCGGCGATACGGAAGTTTGAATATGAAAATGAATCCCAGAAAGGCAATCCAACCTTTGATCTTGAATTGGGGATAAATGTCTTGGCAGTGTCTATGCCCTTCAGCACCTTATTGATTTTGGGCGTTTTCACTTCGGGCAGCTACTTCACTTCCCCACTTCATGTCATCTCAATAGGGGCGTTGTTGGCAGGAGGAGCAATAGTACCTAAAGCTATCCAATGGATCAGAAGTGCTGATTTCAGCTTTGACAGCTTAAGCGATAAGGAATTAAAAGATAGTCCAGCGGAATAACACCCAGTTAGTTTAGAGAACAACAGATAGGTCTGATCAAATTAAAAAGCCCGAGCAATGCTTGGGCTTTTTTTTAACCAAAATACCACTTAGCTTTTGATGATTGATTGAAAAACATCAAGTTTGATAATTCTAATTTCCTTATAAATTGATCTATAAAATGTCATACAATAAGAATACATTAATCCAGGCTGCTGCCAACATAATCCTCTTCTTAGCCATTGTTTCTTGCCAGAACAAAGTGGAAAGACAGCTTCCCGAGCTATCGCCTGAATTTATTGAGGTACTGGATGCTCATGGTGATTGGAAAAAATGGTATAATGCCAAAGCTGAAAGCTATGCAATGATCCACGAAGGGGTTATGACCGAAGAAAATGCTTTCATCAATTTGGAGAGCAGAAAAATTCGACTCTCCAATACCGAGTTTGAAATTGGTTTTGACGGGAATCAGACCTGGATCAGCCCAAACAGAGAGGCATACAAAGGGAAGTCGGTCAAATTTTACCACAACCTATATTTCTATTTTTTCAATATCCCTTATGTGTTTACAGACCAAGGGGTAACGGTAGAGAAAATAGCCGACAAATCTCTCAATGGTAAAAAGTACACGACTTTTCAGGCAAAGTTTGATTCAAATACAGGCTCCAGTCCACAGGATCAATATTTCATGCTGATTAACCCAGAGACAAAAAAAATAGAATATCTTCTTTATACTGTCACTTATTTCGGCGATGAGCACCCATCATTAAATGCATTGAAATACGAGGACTATCGGGATTCAGACGGGGTGTTTTTCCCAAGGATCCTTACCGGATATACGTTGGAAAACGATTCTACGACGAATGTAAAATACCAAGTAACCTTTGCAGACGCACTACTCCTGGATGAGGAATTTGATTCAGAGATCTTTGAAAAACCTGAAGATGGCTTTTTTGCTGATTAAGATTTTGGCATGTAAGCCCATCAGCTCTGGGATTGACTTTGGGTTTGAAGTGTATGATTATCTCTAATCGTAAAGAAGTTCGAGTCCACCAGGTTAGATACCCCGTTAATCTTCAGCTGTAGATTATCAAGGTATTCGTGAAGTCCAAAACCAATAATTTCCCCTACCTCAGCAAACTCCATCCGCGACCGAAGTTCGCCCATTGCCTTTTCAGCTGAATTCATATACCCGCCACCCAAATTACCTGAGATATTGTGAAGGCATTTTTCGGCTTCTTTTATGCAGTGATATATTGAGCGGGGAAAATACTTATTCAACACCAAAAACTCCACCACGCAAGCTGAGTCAATATTCCCATACAATCTGCGGTAGGTATTAAATGCCGTGACTGATTTGAGCAGAGCCATCCAGTGTAGAAAATCAAGAGGAGTACCTACTTCCTGATCAGACGGTAAGAGGATATGGTACTTCACATCCAATATTCTCGAAGTTTTATCCGCACGCTCGAGGTATTGCCCCAGCTGCCGGAAATACCAGCCTTCAGTCCTTGCTACATTGCTATCAGCTATACCATAAATCAATAAAATCTGATTTTTTACTTTTTCGAAAAATGGTCTGGGGTCTTCTTTTTTCCAGACTTTTCTTTCCAATCCCTCCTGCATCATATAGTAAAGTTCATTGGTTTTCTCCCAAGTTTCCTTGTTTAGATTCTCACGGATGACCCGAGCGTTTTCCCGTGCATTTTTGATGGTTGAAAGCATTGAATTGGGATTTTCAGGGTCGAAACCCAAGAAAAACAAAACCTGATTTCTCTCGTACCCTTTGCATTTTGACTCATAAAGCTCCAAGTCGCCTGTGGCAGCGATTAAAGGATGCCATTGCTCTTTTAGATCCACAGGGAGATCTTGCATCAGATTGAAATTCACATCTATAAATCGCGCGTAATTCTCTGAACGCTCCAGATACCTCCCCAACCAATAAATACTATTCGCTACTCTACTTAGCATATCCTTTCTGTTATTTTAATATAAAACCCACGTGTCCTTACTTCCTCCACCTTGCGAGCTATTCACTACCAGTGAGCCTTTTTTCAAAGCCACGCGGGTCAATGCTCCGGGAATCACCTCTATCTCCTGACCGTACAAAATGTAAGGTCTTAAATCCACATGCCTTCCGCTTATTCCCTCATCAGTTAAAGTAGGTACTGTGGAAAGCGATAAGGTGGGCTGAGCGATATAATTTGTCGGATTATTCATTACCAAATCCCTGAATTTAGCATGTTCTTCCGCTGTAGCTTTGGGACCTATAAGCATCCCATAACCTCCCGCCGCATTGGTTTCTTTCACCACCAATTCCTCAATATGATCCAACACGAATTGTCTTTCTTCTTCCTCTCTACAGAGATAAGTGGGGACATTTTTCAAAATTGGCTCCTCGTCAAGATAATAGTTGATGATTTTTGGCACATAAGCATAGACTGCCTTATCATCCGCCACGCCAGTCCCAGGAGCATTTGCAAGGGCAATGTTCCCCGCTTTATAAGCCTCAAAAAGGCCAGGTACTCCAAGCATAGACTCGGGATTAAAGGTTTTTGGATCCAAAAATGTATCATCAATCCTGCGATAAAGCACATCAATTTGCTGCAATCCTTTCGTGGTCTGCATATAAACCCTTTTATTCTCCACAATCAAATCTATTCCATTCACCAGCTCAACTCCCATTTGCAAGGCCAAATATGAGTGCTCATAATAGGCAGAGTTATAAATTCCCGGAGTCAAAACCCCAACTATGGGCTTTGGCTTGTCCGAAAGATTCTGCAGCATCCGCAGCAGCTTTGTCGGGTAATTGGATACTGGCATCACCCCCTTCTTATTAAAGATATCAGGGTAAACACGTTTGATAATCTCCCGGCTTTCCAACATATATGACACACCGGAAGGGCATCTGAGATTATCTTCTAAAATGTAATATTCTCCGTCTTTACTTTTTACCAGATCAGTCCCGGTGATATGACACCAAATACCTTTTGGCGGAGACAATCCTATACAAGGCTCAAGGTAATCCTTGCTCTTAAGTATCAAATCCGAAGGCACAATCCCGTCCTTTAGGATCTTCCGATCATTATAAATATCCTGAAGAAAAAGGTTCAGCGCCTGAGTTCTTTGCTTCAGCCCAGCTTCCAATTTTTGCCATTCAGAATTGGGAATAATTCTGGGAATGATATCCAAATGGAGGATTTTTTCCATCCCTTGATTATCATGATAGACATTAAAAGTCATACCCATCGAGCGCTGTGTCTGATTGGCTGAATGCTGCAGTTGGTTCATCTTTCGAGAACTGGTCTTTTTTAGATGCTGGTAAAATTCGTAGTAGTGTTCTCTGATTTTTCCATCTCCAGAAAGCATCTCATCGTAATGTTCTCCTGCATTATATCCTTCTGTCTTCATAAGTTTATCTAAAATAAAAACAAGCTTCAAAAAGATAGATGAAAAAGAATAATTCTCAAAAAAATAACGAAAATTGGTTCAATTTTTCATCAAAATATTAAATTATATAGTTAATCATCAATAATTAAGATGAAAAATTATCAATCCATCAATCCTCATTAACCCTTTACCATCCTTCTCATATATCATAAGTTACGTATTTATTTCCAAGGTAAGATTCTTTTGAAGGCGGGACTGTTGATTAAAAAACTCTATTTTCGCGCTATGGTTAAGCGGCTTTTAAAAATTCAAGATAACGCGCTGGTAAAAAGAATTACAATCTGGCGGCAAATCAAAGACGGGCTTTTCATTGCGATTGGGGTAGTGATGGCCAGTATAGGATTGAAAGGTTTTTTGCTGCCTAATGGATTTTTTGACGGTGGTGCTATGGGCATGTCCCTTCTCCTGGAAATGCTTACCCCTGTCAACCTTTCCGTGTTGATCATCCTAATCAATCTCCCCTTCATTTTGTTGGGAGCCAAGCAAGTATCGATACCGTTTGCAATTAAAAGCACACTTGCCATTTTCGGTCTTGCACTGCTTGTGCATTACATTGAAGTTCCTGCGATCACTGCGGACAAACTTCTTATTGCAGTCTTTGGCGGATTTTTCCTCGGAAGCGGGATAGGATTTGCAATTCGGGGCGGGGCCGTAATTGACGGCACTGAAGTACTCGCTATTTCGGTCAGTAGAAAGTCAAGCTTGACTGTTGGTGATTTTATCACGATTTTTAATGTCTGCCTATTTACCGTTGCTGCAATATTTGTGGGAATAGAGACGGCTATGTATTCCATGCTCACTTACTTTTCTGCTTCCAAAACGGTGGATTTTATCATCAATGGTGTAGAGGAATATCTTGGTGTAATGATCATGTCACCACACAATGAAGAGATCAAACAAATGATTTCATACGATCTTGGCCGTGGGGTAACTGTGCTCAAATCCGACGGAGGCTATGGTGATAAGGCCAATGAAATGCCTGACAGAAAAGTATTATTCTGTGTAATCACAAGACTTGAAGTAACCAAAGTACTTGTAGAAATCAATAAAATCGATCCAAAAGCTTTTGTCATCCAATATCCTATTAAAGATACCAAGGGAGGAATGATTAAGAGGCGACCATTACATTAGGATTTGATAGCCGGAATTGCAACATTCACCTTCCCCAAAAAGAAATCTCAGCTCTCAAAACCTGGTTTCACACTATTCCAAAACTCATCCAGCGCAATAATCCTGGGTTTGAGGAACGCTATTATATCTGGCCAATCTTCTGAATCCATCACAGTTACGGCAGGCAATATTTTCTCTATCCTAGAGATAGCCTGACCAAATTCATTCTTTTGATGCAACTTCCAATTCCACTCCTCACCTACTATTGACTCAAACATTTTTTTGAATTGTCTTAATTGCTCAAAATACAATTCCTGTAATTCTTCGTCAGGATGAGCTATCTCTATTCCAATGGACGCAAAATCACGCTCTGCCTTCATTCGGAAATAAATATGCCGGACACCCGTTTTGTAATTTGGCCAGTTGATCCTTCTCCCTTCAGCATTCGGGATTGGCTTCATGTATTGCCCAAAAGCAATCCAAAACTCCGAACGGATTCTTGATGTTTCAGCTTTGTTGTACAAGGCTAAAACGTAGTATGACTGTCAGCTGGCAAGACGAGAATAATACCCCCACCCTTGGCATGTTTAGTATCCAACTTGTCTAGGTTATCCTGAGTCACCATGTGGATATTCAAAATCTTTAGATCAGGAAGCTCTCTTTTCAAATACCAAAGAATCCCCTCCCCGTCTTTCGAATGATATGAACCATTGATATGATAGATTTTTTCACCGGCGGAAAGCGGACCAACTAGCGACTCAGCCATAGTTGCATCTTTTAGTGCCTGAGCCTGCATCATAAATTCCGGATTGCCTGGAGCTCCATGCATCATATCTTTCATGGCCTCATATCCAGGGAGCGTCCCATCAAATGCTATTGGCAGCTTCGCAAAATAGGTTTTCGCCTGATCGGTCAGACTGTCCAACACCCCAAACCCAGACTTGCTCACCATAGAAGCATATTTCCGGGGAACATTAGTCGCAATGAATCTTAGATCTTTCTGCTTCGCATACCGCAAAATCGGACGATAATCCGTGGCGTAATTCTTCCAAAGCTTTGCTTCAGTCTCGAAACTACTTTCGCTGATCTGATCAGAAAACCACTCGTCCAAGTTCAACTGATCTTCCCGCTCAAAAACCTCAGACCCTACTACCAAATTTGGGTTTTCGGCTTGCATTCCTTTCAATACCTGTAGTTGTAGCCAGTGACCCAGACTATTATTATGAAGCTCTCCGAAGAAAACTGCGTCCATCTCTTTTGCCTCTTTAAGAACTTGTTTGAGATCGATTTTTTTGCCTTTACCTGTAAAAAACTGGTAGGCCTCGCTCTGAGCTTTGAGTGTTCCCATGGAACCGAGCAACAGTAAAATCGCCAAGAAATAATTACGCATAGTCTTCAGGATATTGAATTTGTACAGAAGAGTGGTTAACCAACCCTCCCAGTGCAGGGTGATGTTTTTTAAGAGTCAATCTGATTTTGGTGGTTTTCGGATATGCCTCCAGAATATCTGTGACGATCACATGCCCCAAATGCTCCAGCAATTTCACCTTCACGTCCATTCTGGCTTTGATCAGTCTGTAAAGTTTGGAGTAGTCCACTGTTGCGCTTAGATCATCGTGTAGCATTGCCTCACGAAAATCCGTCTCCAACTCAAGATCCAATGTGAAGCGGTTCCCAAGAATTGTTTCTTCTGGGTAAGCTCCATGATATGCGTGAAATTCTATCCCTTCCAGGGCTACCTTTCCCATCAGTCAAATTGATCAAAAAATGATCCTGAACCGCTCTTTGAATCTTCCGGGTATTTGTGCTGAGCTGTCTGCGGCTTGAGGTTCTCGACGACCGGCTTATCCTTCGTTTCTTCAAGTTCATCTATATCCTCTTCAAGAACTTCATCTTCCAGCTCCATCTTGGTATCTTCCATTTCCAGCTCTTCTTTTTCTTCTTCACTGATTTCCAACTCTATATCAGGAGTGGAATCGTGACCTTCCAGTTCTAGCTGCTCCTCGATTACTTCCTCTTCAGTGAGAGGGCTATCATCGATTTCCTCTCCCAATGCCCCCTCTTCTTTGTAGCCAAGTTTCTCTAGATTTGCAAAAGTAAATGTCTGTGACCTGCTTAATTCGTCTATTGCCCTAGCATGAGCTTTAGCATCAATTCTGGAGAAATTCGCCTCCGAAAGATCCATTTGATTCAATGTATCCTGCGCAATTCTTTTCAGGCTTTTTACCATAGATTCCCGTTGCTCCGCGAGACCTTCGTAAGACCGGACTAATCCTTGCATGCTTTCTCTTAGCTCTACAATCGTCTCTTTGGCCTTGGTCTCAGCGGCACCAATAATAACTGCGGCTTGCTGCTCAGCCTGCCTTCTTGAATCGGTTACCAGCTGATCTATATGTTTGGTGGCATTTTCCGCTGTCTCATTGGCTTCAGAGATAATCAGATCCGCCGCCTCATTGGCTTCTACTATAATCGAGGCACCAGTATCTTCGGCTGTTTTTAGCGTACGGAAAAGTGATTCCTCCACATCCTTTAAGCGTTTTGCCTCAGCTTCTGTATTCTGAAGCCTGGTTTTAAGCTCCATATTTTCCTTATGAAGCGCATCTACGATTTCACTGATTTCATCCAGAAATACAGCAACGTCTTTTTTCTCATATCCTCTGAATCCAACTTCAAAGGTTTTTTGCCGAATGGCTGCAGGTGTGATTTTCATGGGTTAATTCGCTTCAATTTGCCAAATAGAAATAGTACGGTCGTCAGACACCGAAATTACATTGCCTTGGTAGCTACTCCAAATCACTTTGTTTATTGAAGTACCGTGGCCTGCATTTCTCGCCTTGTCGATGACCTTTAGGAGTTTTTTCTCAGCTGTATCCCAAATCTTGATTGATTTGTCCATGGAACAGGTTACCAGAAGATTGCCATCCTCTTTGAAATATAAATAATTAATGGCATACATATGTGCCACAATGTTCTCTAGCAGAGAATAGGTGTCAGTTTCCCAAAATTTCATCCGCGCATCCCGACCTGCACTGACCAGGATTGATTCATCGGGAGCATACGAAAGTGCGAATACCGAGTTGGTATGCCCAGTCAGATTAGCAAGAGGATGAAAATTGTCCGATAGGTCAAGAACCTTGACTGTGTTGTCGCTCAATCCAATGGCCAGCTGTCTTTTGTCTTTTGCCAATGACATGACACGGATGCTTTTAGCACTCAGCTTGATATGTTTCTTAATGCTTCTAGAATTGATATCCACTACGATCAATACTCCGTCTCCAGTGCCGATATAGGCTTCATCGCCAAAGACTTTAATATCAAAAATAGCCTGATCAGTCAATTTCAGAGACCAAACCTCTTTATTCTCTGTCAAATCAACCACATGTATCCCCTCGAAATTATGACCGATGAAAAGCAAATTCCTGAGTGAATCAGTTGCCAATGCATAGACTGAATGAGGAAGTCTCGCGACCAATTTCCCGTCTTTTGGATGATCCAAATCCCATTCCACTACCATTCCGTCTCCGGCACCTGTATAAAAAAACCGGGGATCACAGCCTTCTGTCAACGCGTAGATACAGTCATTGTGCCCTGTTAGTGTTTGTAATTTATTAACTTCTATTTTTGACATATATTGGACGGAGACTTTGGTGCCCTTCTGGCCTATGCAGACAAAAATAGAAAAAATTGATTCTTCCTCGGCTTTGGCCATCAAGATTATCGAAACTCAGGATGAGAATGCGTTGGAATTCCTCAGCTTCCGCGAAAAATTGGCTTACGCAAATATTTCACATCTGGAAAAAAAAAGGGAATGGGCCACAGCCAGGATGGCAATCCGGGATGCACTGGATGTATTGCATGTCCCATATCCTGGATTTTTTAAGGATGAGCATGGTAAATCCCAAGCGATGAACGGACATGGGTACATGTCACTTTCGCATACCATGGGCTATGCAGGTGCGATTTATCACCGGGACAATCCAGTTGGGATTGATATGGATTTGATCCGCGAGAAAATATTGAAAATTGGATTTCGTTTTCTTGATCAATCGGAATTAGCCTTTTTGGAAAAAGATCCACTACATTACACGATGGCATGGTCAGCAAAAGAGTCTATCTTTAAATGTCAGGGAAAGCGTGGTGTATCTTTCAGGGAAAATATCCTCCTGGAGCCGTTTGATTCGAAGACAGGAACCATTAAGGGCAGGATTCGGGGAACCGATTTCACAGACCATCATTATACGGTACAAGTCCGTATAATCTCCGACGTCGTACTTACCTATACCATCTGGTAAATGAAAAAGCTAAGCTTAGTTTGCATTATTCTACTATCTCTCACTTTCCCTCTTTCGGCTCAAAGTCTACAGGGAATTAGTCTCACAGATGCAGTGACAGGAAAAATCATCCATATGCAATCTGAACTAAAAGGAAGGGGGCTGGTATTAATTTTTCATAGTTTGGCATGTCCTTTTGCGAAAATGTATGAATCTCGCCTGATTGCTTTGCGAAGCAAATATCAAAGTCAGGGTTTTAATTTCATCTTAGTGAACCCAGAGGCCAGCAATAATGCCACGGATAAAACAGCTTTACAAAGCTATATCGATCAATCCGATATTAACATGCCCTACCTGATAGATGAGAATCAAGTACTAACCAAGTTATATAAAATCACAAAAATTCCCGAAGCCATATTGTTATCCTCAGAAGGGAAAGTCAGTTACAGAGGCGCCCTGGATAATAATCCTCAGTCGGAGAGTGCTGCGTCTGCCAAATACCTGGATAAAGCAATGGATTCTATTCTCAAGGGAGAAGAACCAAGCCCCGGACAAGTCAGGGCAGTAGGTTGTAATGTAAAAATCTATTGAATATTCAGAAGTGCTATCAACTCCTGGATTTCTTGTACTTTGTCTTGTTCACCCAATTTCTCAAAAGAATTTTCCAGATTTCTAAACATTCTTAGCATAATCTGCAGATGGGCGCAGGGCTCGAAGTAATCCTCTTTCGGCTCAATCTTCAATTGCTCCAAATAATTAAAAATATCTTTTCTGCTAAAGATCAATCCTTTATTGAAAGCATTGATATAGAAAGTAATATCAGCCGATTTATACGTAAGAACGAATAGATTCGGGAGATTCACGCCATAAATCGGCAAGCCAAGTTTTTTTGCAACAAGCAAATAAATAGAACAAAGTGTCAATGGATTTCCACGCTTGGAGTCAATCACCGAAGATAGCATACTATTCCCGGGGGAGTGAAAATTCTTGGTATTGGCAGAGAAACGAAGCGTATGAAACAACACATTATTGATCGCCCTAACCTGCTCATAAGGGGTCAAATCATTTTTGAAAGCAGTCCAGACTTCAAAATAAATCTGGTGCATTTCAGCATTTAGCTTCCCGTATTCCAAGTCAGGATATTGATAGGTATTGATGATCCATAGTCCGGTAAGCAAGTCCCGGTCATCGGTATCTCTCCAGTCAATTAGTCTCTCTTTGAGTAGAGAAAACTGTAGGTCATGAACCAATTCTTCTATCTCTTTCTGTATGTCAGGATTGAAGCTGTTCTCCCACTTTTTCTCCAAAAAAGGAATAATAGTATTTCCCATAGAAATAATCCGCTCCCGTACATGCATTCTCACTTCACGATCTGAATCATCCAATAAGGAAACTAAGGCATTTAATTCTGCAGGTGTCAATTCACTCATAGTCAAATGGCTACAGATAAAAGGATAAAACTCTTATAAAATATACTAAAAACCACTTTAAGTCTGGATCACTCCTACGTTAAATCTTTCAGTAATCGGTGCATGATTTGCAGCTTCTATCCCCATACTGATCACCTTTCTAGTTTCCCGAGGATCAATTACTCCGTCCACCCAAAGTCTGGAAGCAGCATAATAAGGGCTCAGTTCCTCGTTGTATTTAGTAGTGATTTCGTCCAGCAATTCCTTTTCATCTTCTGGAGATATTATTTGTCCTTTCTTTTTTAATCCTGCTACTTTGATCTGCAGTAGGGTGTTTGCCGCTGCTGCACCAGACATCACCGCCATCTGAGCCGTAGGCCAAGAATAAATCAGTCGAGGATCGTAGGCTTTCCCGCACATGGCGTAATTGCCTGCACCATAGCTGTTGCCCAGAATAAAGGTGAATTTAGGCACTATAGAATTAGCCATAGCATTGACCATTTTGGCTCCGTCTTTAATGATGCCTCCATGCTCTGCCTTGCTTCCTACCATAAATCCGCTGACATCTTGAAGAAAAACCAACGGGATTTTTCGCTGATTGCAGTTCATGATAAAACGGGCAGCTTTATCTGCTGAGTCAGAATAAATCACCCCGCCCATCTGCATTTCTCCATGGGAGTTTTTGACGATTTTCCGCTGATTGGCCACTATTCCTACAGCCCACCCATCGATTCTGGCAGTTCCACAGATGAGCGTTTTACCGTATTCTTCCTTGTACTCATCAAAGTCCCCGCCATCTACTAGTCCCTTTATGATCTGAAGCATATCATAAGGCTTCACTCGCGCTGTAGGAAATGATGCAATAAGCTTCTCTCCTGTCATACCAGGTTCTAATGATTCCACCCGGTCAAAACCAGCTTTGGGGTTATGCCCTACTTTATCAAAAATCTTTCGGATAGCATCCAGACAATCCTGATCTGTATCGTATTTATTATCCGTTACTCCTGAGATTTCACAGTGCGTGGTCGCCCCACCGAGTGTTTCATTGTCTATTGTTTCACCGATTGCTGACTTCACCAAATAAGAACCAGCCAGGAAAATGGAACCTGTCTTGTCCACAATCATCGCTTCGTCAGACATGATCGGAAGGTAAGCCCCGCCTGCCACGCAACTACCCATGATCGCAGCCACTTGCACAATTCCCATTGCCGACATCTTTGCGTTGTTACGAAATTGTCTTCCAAAGTGCTCCTTATCCGGAAAAATCTCATTTTGCATGGGAAGAAATACCCCAGCACTGTCCACCAGGTAAATCACTGGCAGACGATTTTCCATGGCAATCTCCTGGGCCCTGAGGTTCTTTTTTGCTGTCATAGGAAACCAAGCTCCAGCCTTTACAGTTGCATCATTGGCTACAATCATGCACATTCTCCCGCTCACATAACCGATTCCCGTCACCACTCCTGCTGAAGGACAACCCCCCTCCTCTTCATACATGCCATCTGCCACAAACGCTCCTATCTCCAAAAATTGCGTCTCTTTATCCCGTAAGTAGTCAATTCTCTCGCGGGCTGTTAGCTTTCCTTTTTCGTGCTCTTTTTCTATTCTTTTAGTACCTCCACCTAATTTCACCTGCTCGTTTTTATCCTGAAGGACTTGAAGCAAGTCATACATATCTGTAGCTAGCTTGTGCTTAGTTGCTGTCATTAGTCAAATTTGGGTTTAGTTTTCAAAAACTCGTTCTGTGTAAGTTTAGTTTAATCTTCAAGTTAAAAAACATTCAGGAAATAGAACTTCGCAACAAGAAATATGGTGGAGCAATTCCGCATCACCTGAAAATAACCAAACCCTAAAAGAATTATCAATAAAAAGCGAATTGCCGTTCTCCAATGAAAACTTACATTCTACTTTTCCCTCTCAATAATTATCTGTAGTTTTCCGCAACTTTAGGGGTGTCCATACGGAAAATTGTACGGACTGAGATTATACCCTTTGAACCTGATGCAGTTAGTACTGCCGAAGGAAAAAGCGAAGTGATACACTCGGTGTGTCTCCCCTGAAGTATATAATTTTTACAGGATGGAGATAACATACAACGATCAGATTCAGCAAGTAACGAAAGAAACATCCGTTTCAGAATTTGTCTTTTCCCAAATCGGAGAAAAGCAAAATGGTATTGCTGTAGCTATCAATGAAACTATTGTACCTAAATCCGAATGGGCCAAGACCTACTTAAAAGCAAACGATAAGTTATTAATCATCAAAGCAACTCAAGGCGGATAAGTTATGAGCAGAAAAGATAAATCACCCAAACAAGGGCTAATATCCACAGGACCTATAAGCGGATCGAGAAAAATATATGTACCAGGGAAAATACATGACATAAAGGTAGCGATGCGCGAGATTTCAGTTTCACCTACTAAGCTATTCAGCGGTGGGACGATGAAAAACCCACCTGTCACAGTGTATGATACAAGTGGTCCCTATACAGATGAAAATACCGAGATCGACATTAAAAATGGATTGCCAAGAATCCGGGAAAGGTGGATTCTAGAACGCAACGATGTAGAGCATCTGGAGTCAACCACTTCGGATTATGGTCAGGAAAGATTAAACGACAGCACCTTAGATCATTTACGTTTTGAACACATTGCAAAACCATTACGCGCAAAAAAAGGAGCAAACGTTTCGCAGCTACACTATGCGAAAAAGGGGATCATCACTCCCGAAATGGAATATATCGCTATTCGCGAAAATCAGCGGATTGAAGCGTTGAAATCACAGTGGAACGGCCAATATGACACGATGTGCGCTCAGCATATCGGCGAAAGTTTTGATGCCAATACGCCTATAAATCTGATTACCCCAGAATTTGTACGTGATGAAGTGGCAGCAGGAAGAGCCATTATCCCGAACAATATAAACCATCCGGAAAGCGAACCGATGATTATCGGGCGCAATTTCTTGGTAAAAGTCAATGCGAATATCGGTAACAGCGCGGTGACTTCTTCCATTGAAGAGGAAGTGGAGAAAGCAGTGTGGGCATGCCGCTGGGGTGCAGATACCATAATGGATCTGTCCACCGGGGATAACATACACGAGACAAGAGAATGGATTATCCGAAATTCCCCTGTTCCGATCGGCACAGTACCGATTTATCAGGCGTTGGAAAAAGTAAACGGAAAGGCAGAGGATTTAACTTGGGAAATCTTCAGGGATACCTTGATCGAGCAAGCTGAGCAAGGTGTATCCTATTTCACAATCCATGCAGGAGTTCTTTTGCGCTATGTTCCATTGACAGCCAAGCGAATGACGGGAATTGTCTCTCGCGGTGGGTCTATTATGGCAAAATGGTGTCTCTCTCACCACAAAGAGAATTTCCTTTATACGCACTTCGAAGACATCTGTGAGCTCATGAAAGCATACGATGTGGCTTTCTCTCTTGGGGATGGACTGCGTCCCGGCTCAATTGCCGATGCGAACGATGCTGCGCAATTTGCTGAGTTGGAAACGCTGGGAGAATTGACCAAAATTGCCTGGAAGCATGATGTCCAGGTAATGGTAGAAGGCCCGGGACATGTGCCTATGCATATGATCAAAGAAAACATGGACAAGCAATTAAAAGAATGTCAAGAGGCACCTTTTTATACCTTAGGACCTTTGACTACAGATATTGCACCGGGCTATGACCACATTACCTCAGCAATCGGTGCTGCGATGATAGGATGGTTTGGTACAGCAATGCTTTGTTACGTTACTCCAAAAGAACACTTAGGCTTGCCAAACAGGGAAGATGTAAAAACTGGAGTTATTACCTACAAACTTGCAGCCCACGCCGCTGATCTGGCCAAAGGGCATCCTGGAGCACAGTATCGTGACAATGCTTTAAGCAAGGCCCGCTTCGAGTTCAGATGGGAAGATCAGTTCAACTTATCCTTGGATCCGGATACAGCCCGTGAATTTCACGATGAAACCCTTCCTGCTGAGGGGGCAAAAGTAGCCCACTTCTGCTCCATGTGCGGCCCAAAATTCTGTTCAATGAAAATCAGTCAGGAAATTCGCAATGATGCGGAAGCTGGAATGTTTGAGAAGTCGGAAGAATTCAAGGAAAAAGGAAGAGAAATTTACTCCTGATGCTGCTGGTAGTCTCCAGTCCCGAACAGCTCGAAAATGAACCGGCAATTATCAATCAGTTATGTGCCGCAGGATTACCGTTGTTTCATTTGCGAAAACCCAGAATGGGAGAAGAGAAATTCAGAAGCTTGCTGGAGGGCATTTCAGAAGAGCATAGGTCAAAACTTGTACTTCATCAGCATCATCAGATGGCAAAGGAATTTGGGATAAATAGAATCCACTTCAAGGAAGCAGATCGAAAAAAATTGACAGCTAGCGATTTGCAGCGCATGAAAAATACGGAGATGGTTTATACCACCTCCGTGCATTCTCCTAAAACCTTCCTAAGCTTGGATCAGGTATTCCGTTATGCCTTCTATGGGCCTGTTTTTGAGAGCATCTCCAAACCAGGTTACAAGCCTGAAAAAGAAGCACCGCATGATTTTGGTAAAAATAGATCAACACGATTGATTGGAATCGGAGGAATTACACCTGACAACGCAACTTCAGTGATGGAGAGTGGATTTGATGGAGTAGCCCTTTGCGGCACAATCTGGCAGAGTAGGAATAAAGTAGACGCATTTAAAAAAACGCTCAGGAATTTGAGCATCTCAACCTGAAAGGAAAGAGTTGATTCAATTAGGGAGATCAGTGTCCTTTTGAACTGATACCTGAAGGAACTATTTCAAACTATCATCAAAGTCCCTATGCAAAACAGACCTTATGTATTGACTATTGCAGGGCTCGACCCAAGTGCAGGTGCAGGCTTGACGGCTGACACCAAAACGTTTGAACAGCATAAAGTCTATGGCCTGGCCATCTGCTCGGGGATCACCCTGCAAACAGAAGACACCTTTATTGCCATGCGTTGGGAGAAAATAGAGGAAATTCTACAAGCAGTCGAGATGTTATTGACAAAATATCCAGTCAACGTGATTAAGACCGGTATTTTGCCCAATGTAGACTATTTAGCTAGGATCATAAGCTATGTAAAGCTGAATTTTGCATTGATTAAAATCATAGTAGACCCTGTTTTTAAAGCATCCGCTGGATTTGAGCTATTTGATTTTTCATCTAGAGATCGGTTTTATAAAAGCTTGGAAAAATGCTACTTGATCACCCCAAACCTGGAAGAAGTGAAATGGATCACAGGAGAGGAAACAGAAGAAAAGGCTGCAGAAGAATTGGCAAAATACTGTGCCGTTTTTCTCAAAGGAGGACATAGCACAACTAAAAAAGGAGTGGATTATCTGTATGATAAAAAACAAATCACTGAGTTTTTGCCGGCAATGGAGAGCACAAACAGCAAGCATGGGACAGGATGTGTCTTATCTGCTGCTATAGCGTCCAATTTGGCTCTGGGATTTTCTCTGGAAGAGGCATGCCGGAGAGGAAAAGCCTATTTGGAAAAAGTATTGGAGAGTAATCATATCTTATTAGGATACCACAATGTATAATAGATTTCAATATATATCTCAAGGTCGTACACCTGAAGAACATCTAAGCAACTGCGAAGAAGTCTTGGCTGCAGGAGGAAAATGGATCCAACTGCGCATGAAGAATTTTTCTGATGAACAAGTCGAGAAAACAGCAATAGGATTTCAATCCTTGTGCGCCAGTTTCGGAGCAACTCTTATCATCAATGACAACGTGGATCTGGCTAAAAAAATCAATGCCGACGGAGTTCATCTCGGTTTGACAGACATGCCAGTCATAAAAGCACGATTACTCTTGGGACAGGACAAAATCATTGGCGGGACGGCAAACACCCTGGAGGATGTGATCCAACGTATTGATGAAGGCTGCAACTACATCGGTCTAGGCCCATTCAGATTCACCAGTACCAAAGAAAAACTGAGCCCTATACTCGGGCTGGAAGGTTATCAAAGTCTGATAGGGAAGTTGGATGAAGAACAAAGAAAAACTCCCATTGTGGCAATCGGAGGGATTCAACTTGAGGATATATCATCCATTCTAGCTACAGGAATCAGTGGAATAGCTTTATCGGGAATCTTGACCAACTCAAGCAATACAAAAGAAATTGTGGAACGCATACATACGATACTTTATGAACCCGCTTAGGATAGCAGACAAGCAATTCAATTCCAGGTTATTTCTGGGGACTGGCAAATTTGGCTCCGCATCAGCGATGAAAAATGCCATTATCAATTCGGATTCTGAATTGGTGACGGTCGCATTGAGAAGAATTGATCTGGAAGCGGATACTGATTCGATTCTGGCTCATCTGCCCAAATCAGTCAATTTACTTCCGAACACCTCAGGGGCGAGAAATGCCAAGGAAGCTATTTTCGCAGCTCAGTTGGCACGGGAAGCTCTGGAGACAGATTGGCTGAAACTAGAAATCCACCCTGACCCCAAGTATCTGTTGCCCGACCCATTAGAAACCTTGAAAGCTACTGAAGAATTGGCGAAACTGGGCTTTACTGTTCTCCCCTACATTCATGCAGACCCGGTCTTGTGTAAATTATTGGAGGATGCAGGCACAGCAGCAGTCATGCCCTTAGGCTCGCCGATTGGAACCAATAAAGGACTGAGAACAATAGATTTTTTGGAAATTATAATCGAGCAAAGCCGTGTCCCGGTGATTGTGGACGCAGGAATCGGCGCTCCTTCAGATGCAGCAAAAGCCATGGAAATAGGAGCTGATGCCGTTCTGGTTAATACCGCCATCGCAATAGCAGGAAATCCTGCAGAAATGGCCTCAGCTTTCAAGATGGCAGTTATGGCAGGCCGATTGGCCTATGAATCGAAATTGGGAAAAATCCAATCTTCAGCGATTGCTTCCAGTCCGTTAACCTCCTTTTTGAATGGGTAGCTTTATAGAAACTTTCAACACCCTCTCGTGGGACCAGATCAAAGAATCTATCTATTCCAAGACAGAAAAAGATGTGCTTTGCGCATTGTCTTCCTCGAAGTTGTCACTGGAGGATTTTAAGTCACTGGTTTCTCCTGCTGCCGAACCGTTCTTAGAGCAGATGGCTGCCAAGTCGAGTGAGCTTACGCAAAAGCGCTACGGAAAAACAATACAACTGTATGCGCCCATGTATCTGAGCAATGAGTGCAATAATATCTGTACCTATTGCGGCTTCAGCCTGACCAACAAGGTGAGACGCAAGACTCTCTCTGATGATGAAATCATCAGAGAAATAAAATCACTTAAGAAAAGTGGGGTTAACCACATTTTATTGGTGACAGGAGAAGCCAACCACACGGTGAACATCAATTATTTCTTACGGGCCATAGAGCTTATCAAACCATATTTTGCCAATATTTCAATAGAATTTCAGCCCCTAAGTATAGAGGAGTATAGGCAAGTTCATGATGCAGGGGTTCATTCAGTGTTGGTCTATCAGGAGACCTATCACAAGGATGTGTATAAGTCCTATCATACCAAAGGCAAGAAATCAAACTTTGATTACCGCCTGGAAACTCCTGACAGAATAGGTGATGCTGAAATCCACAAAACAGGTTTGGGTGTGTTGCTTGGACTGGAAGATTGGAGGGTTGACTCTTATTTTTGCGCTGCCCATTTGGATTATCTGGAGAAGAAATTCTGGAAAACAAAATACTCGATCTCATTTCCCCGAATGCGTCCTGCGGAGGGAATTATCGAACCCAATGTGATCGTAACTGACAGAAATCTGGTGCAATTACTGACAGCTTATCGACTTTTCAACGAAGATGTTGAACTGTCCATTTCCACAAGAGAATCGGAGCACTTTAGAAATAATATTATTCCACTTGGGGTTACATCTATGAGTGCCGGCTCAAAAACAAATCCAGGTGGCTATGCAGTAGAACCTGAGTCGCTGGAGCAGTTTGAGGTTTCTGATGAACGTATGGTCCAGGAGATTGTGGAATTGATCAAAGGCAAAGGATACGAGGCAGTTTACAAAGATTGGGACAGGAAATTCAGCCAAACCTATGCTTAGTAGAGAAGAAGTAAATCGCTACAGTAAGCAAGTCATGTTGGAAGACGTGGGCTTACTAGGGCAGAGCAAATTGAAGGAAGCTAAAGTGCTGGTGATCGGAGCTGGTGGATTAGGAGCTCCTTTACTTCAATATTTGACATCCATAGGTATAGGCACTATCGGCATTGTGGATTTTGATGTAGTAGAACTAACAAACCTTCACCGTCAAATTTTATTTACTCCTGATGATGCAGGAATGCCCAAAGTGGAGGTAGCCCGGTGGAAACTGGGAAAGCAGAACCCTTATGTTTCCATAAAAACCTATCCTGTAGTGTTGTCAGAAGAAAATGCGGAACAATTTTTTACTGAATACGATCTTATAGTGGACGGCTGCGATAATTTCTTAACACGATATATTGTCAATGATACCTGTGTAAAAATGGGAAAAACCCTCGTGTATGGAAGCATTTTAGGGTACCAGGGTCAGGTAGCTGTCTTTAATTATAAAAAAAGCAAGCATCTTCGTGATCTATTTCCCGAGCCTCCAAACGCTGAAGATGTGCCGAGCTGCTCTGAAAACGGTGTCATGGGATATGTTCCCGGAATTGTGGGGTTATATATGTGCGATCTTGTGACCCAGCTGATTCTTGGACAATTTGAACAACCTAACACACTTTTCTTGATGGGCCTGAAAACACTGGAGATCAGGAAGATTCGTTTTTAACCGAAAAATCAGTTTGAAAAGCAGGCTTCTGATTGTCAAATAAACGGTAAAAAAAGCCCTTTTTCTTAAGAAAAGGGGCTTAGTCATTGCTAGTAGCTAGGGATTAATTTGCTTCAATAGCTTCCTTATAATCCCGGATGGATCTATAGATGGCGGATGCCATGTATTCTTTACCTTCCTGACTCATTAGGAATTTCTCTTCAGTGGTATTGGATAAAAAACCCAACTCCACCAACACAGAAGGCATGGATGGTGTCCAAAGCACGTAGAAAGGACCTTGCTTAACGCCGCGGCTTTTACGTCCCACCCGATCTTTGAACTGAGTCTCAATGTTATCGGCAAGTGACACAGAGTTTTCAAAATGAACCTTTGAAAGCAGGTTGAATGTAATGTAGGATTCTGGGGAAGATGGATCAAATCCTTCATAGTTTTCCTCGTAGTTATCCTCCAATAGAATCACCGAGTTTTCCCGCTTTACTATGTCAAAGTTGGATTCGAAATGCTTGGTTCCCATCACAAATGTCTCTGTGCCATAGGCCGATTTATTTGCAGCAGAATTAGAATGGATGGATACAAAAAGATCTGCCTTGTTTTTATTTGCAATCATCGGCCGCTCTTTTAACGTAGGAAAGCTATCATCTTTTCTGGTATAGACTACTTCTACGTCAGGCAGATTCTCTTTAA
Organism: Algoriphagus resistens; assembly: GCF_001442615.1. Classification (GTDB taxonomy): domain Bacteria; phylum Bacteroidota; class Bacteroidia; order Cytophagales; family Cyclobacteriaceae; genus Algoriphagus; species Algoriphagus resistens. The sequence goes on from NZ_LMXN01000007.1 coordinate 161,253, forward strand.
TATATTTCCCCACCAGCAGAGTCACAGCTAGATTAATATCCTTTTCTTTAGACCTTGAGCCCAGATTCCCAGGGTCTCTGCCGCCGTGCCCGGCATCAAGAACTATTTTTTTCATCCGAAACTTCGGCATCATTGTTTCGTTGGTGATAAATCCGCCGAATACAAAGGGAATGCATAATATTAGACTAAGAAGAATTTTTTTGTTTTTGGACCGTTCCATGAGGGCAATAGAATTAACTTTACACGAAATTTCACTCAAATTAAATAAAGCGTAAGCAACAGTGCAGGGATTCAGGCTCTTTTTATTTTGCTTTTTTGGGCTATTGATTGTTCCGCTGGTGGCGTCTGCACAAAACCCAGTCCGCAAACTTGAGGAAAAGCCAATAACACTTCCAGATACATTGATGCCGCCTTTGCAGGACTTTATAGATCTGGATACTATTCCAAATCCTACTGATACGCTTGCGCTCTCTGATTCGACAAAAATGATGCCCAGGAGTGATATCTCTACAGATATTACCTATTACGGAGAAGACAGCATCGTTTCGGATTTTACAGAAAACAAAGTTTACCTTTACAACCAAGCTTGGTTTGAGTATGGGGCGATGAGACTGGAAGCAGATCTTATCATTATAGATTGGAAAAACTCCGAACTATATGCTTCTGGTGTCACTGATAGTCTGGGGAATTTGACTGGAGCCCCTTTCTTTAAAGATGGAAACTCTTCCTATGAAATCCGCAAGGAAATGCGGTACAACTTTAAAACCCAGAAAGCGATCATTAAAGATGTAGTAACAGAGCAGCAAGACGGTATCCTGAGAGGAGAAACCATTAAGAAAATGCAGGATGGCAGTGTCTATTTGGCGAATGGATATTACTCTACCTGTACACTGACCACCCCCCACTACCATGTAGCCGCTAATAAAATCAAATCCGTAGATGGTGGACAGATCGTGGCTGGCCCTTTCAATCTCTATTTCAATGGCATTCCTACGCCCCTCGGGCTGCCTTTTGGTATTATTCCGAATACCCCTGAAGAAAAGGCTTCCGGAGTTATTTTCCCTTCTTATGGGCAAGAACAAAAGCGTGGTCTATACCTTCGTGACTTAGGCTACTACTTTGCAATCAATGACTACATCCATGCCCGGGTGACAGGCGACATCTATTCCAACGGAGGCTGGGGACTCAAATCACAGGCTGTATATAAAAAGCGCTATCGATTTGGTGGGTCATTCAATATCGACTTCCAAAAATTCAGGTCTCCCGAAACAGAGCTGAATCCTGTGGATTATAATACATTCCGGATCCAATGGTCACATACACCTGTATCCCGTGGGAACAGTAATTTTGCTGCATCTGTGAACGCAGGTTCCACCAGTTATTTCAACAACATCGTCAACCCAAATAACTTCACGAACAACGTGACTGCGGATTTGTCTTCGAACATTAATTACACTAAAACCTTCACAGGTACTCCTTTCTCCTTCGGTGCAAGTATGAGGCATTCGCAAAGTGTACAGACCGGGGAAGTTCAACTCAGCTTGCCCACCATGAATCTGAGTATGAATAGGCAGAGCCCATTCAAAAACATGAAATTTGAGCCTCTAAAAACCTTGAACATTGCCTATAATTTTGATCTACAAAACAGCATTACCAATAAAGTAACCCAGGAATTTGGTGTAGATCCGGAATTAGTGGACAATACGGAGGCTCCGGACTTGGTGGATTTTACTCCAGCAAACTTTGGCTATTTGCTCCAAAACGCAAATAACGGGGCGAGGAACAGAATCCCGATAAGTTCTAATTTCAACCTTTTCAAATATTTCACAGGTACAGCATCTGCAAGTCTGACAGAATTGTGGTATCTCAAAAGAATCAATTATTTCTATAATCCTGAGGAAGAGCGTGTAGATAAAATCCTGGAGGATGGCTTTAACCGGGTGACATTTTATTCAAGCTCATTTAGTCTGAACACCAATATCTACGGGTATTTCGATTTTAAAAAAGGAAAGATCAAAACGATCCGTCATCATATTCAACCCTCTCTGAGTTTTACTTTTTCACCTGATTTCTCGGCCCCGTCTTATGGGTATTATCAGGAGGTAAAGGTCAATGAAGAAGGTGACACCAGGCTAATGTCCAGACACCAAGGCTTCTCCTATAGTGGTGCGCCTATGGGGGAAAGCAGGGCTATGAGCTTTAGTATCCGAAGTGTGTTAGAAGCTAAAATCCTTAATAAGGAAGATTCTACAGGAGAAAACCCAACAAAGAAAATTCCACTTTTGGAAAATATCGATCTAAACTCCAGCTATAATTTTGCTGCTGACTCTTTTAACCTTGCCCCAATTCGGATTAGTGCCCGGACAAGTTTTTTCGACAGAAGGCTCTCGGTAAATATGAGTTCGACACTGGATCCCTATGCTACTCAAAGATACACAAAAACAAACGGAGAGGAGTCTTTCCGGTCTATCAATCAATTTGCCTGGAAAAATGGTCAAGGAATAGGAACCATTAGAAGTGCATCATTAAACATGAATGCTTCTATCAATCCCAATAGTGCCCAAAATCCAGGAGAGGTCAGAGATGAACTCACCCAGGAATTTATGCAGCAAGGCGGTGTAATGGATGAATTTGTGGAAAGTGAAATCAATCGGATTGCTACAGATCCCAGTCAATACATCGATTGGAGTATCCCTTGGAACGTTTCATTTGGTTATGTGCTTTCCTATAGCAATCAAATCTCAGCACCCAAAAGAATCACCCAAACGGTCAGTATGAATGGAGATTTTTCCTTATCTGATAAGTGGAAAATCAACTTCAACACGGGCTTTGATGCACAAACGAAAAAATTAACACAAACCATGATCGGCATCGCAAGAGATCTTCACTGCTGGCAGATGAACGTCAATTGGGTTCCGTTTGGCGCATTCACCTCTTACAACATTGACATTCGAGTTAAATCTACCATCCTTCAAGATTTAAAAGTCTCTAGAAGAAGATCTTTCTTCGACAACTAGTCGATGTAGGATTGTTGATTGAGGATTTGTGAATCGGTGTTCAGCACATGTGAGCGTGGTAATTGCTCGATTGAAAACCTGTATTATATACTTATTTTGGAATAGTTATTTATTCACTTTTATAGTCATTTTTATCATGGATGAGCTATTTAAGCAGTTTTTCATGGGCGATCCAAAGCAGAAACCATTGCCAAATTAGGCATAGTGGAAGAGGAAGCGTACCAGCCTTTGTATTGGTTAGAAATTTTGAAAAAAGCAGGGATTGTTTCCGCGGAAATCAGAAATCCCAAATCCGGCATCCCTACACTCTCGATCTGCTGATAGGCATGGTCATACACCTAGGGCCACCTAGCCCCCGTGAAAGCTCGGAAGAAGGAATTTCCAACACTTCTACTCCCATATTTCTCAAGGCCCTATTGGTATGGATATTCCTATTGTAAGAAATCACTCTCCGTGGACCAATTGCGAATACATTTGCTCCATCAAACCACTGCTCACGCATTGCATAGTCAGGATTACCGTCAGCTGTATGCAGAATTTCCAAATGTGGAATTTCTCTTTCCAAAACTGTAAGCAAGGATTCTTTCAGTACTTCCCGCTTGATATGGACCTTATCATCCTTAATTTCCTTCAGCGTGTATAGAGAGGTCTGCAATACTGAATTCATCGCATCCGGATAGGTCAACACCAGATTTTCATCCAAGACGGTAAATACAGTATCCAGGTGCATGTACTGGCGCTTTTGCGGAAGGTGCACTTCATAAACCCGCTCTACAGTCCCCTCAGCCAGCAGTGCTTTTGCCGCATGGTAAATTGCCTTCTCATCCGTACGCTCCGAATTACCGATTGCCACAGCCTTTTGGGAAAGGACAATAACATCTCCACCCTCAATGCTTGGAGGATTGTCATGTCCATTTACTGGATAAAGTTTGTTGATATTATCCTTAAAGTCGGGGTGATTTTCAAAAATAGTCCGCAATAAATCCGCTTCCCGCTGCCTGCCTTCCATCCGCATACTGGAGAAAATAATCCCACCAGGGGTGAGTGCCATAGGGTCACGTTGAAAATAAAGATTGGGACAAGGTGCAATCAGAAATGCGAATTCCATAAGCTCCCCGGCGTTGAGATTTGGAAGTTTCTTTCTAAGTTCATGTACTTTCAGGCCTGCAGTCAAAATCCCCGCACATTCCGCAGTAGAATACCTCACTAAAATTGACTCAGCCAAATGAACCATACCTGATCGCTTAAGTGATTCTTGCATCAACTGAAGCAGGATATTCTGATCATAAAGTACGCGGATGAGCAAGTCCCGTAATTGATATACATGAGCACCGGTTGACTCTTTGATCAAATTTGAAAATGCATCATGTTCCTTTTGGAGTGCCTCCAAGTAGGGCACATCATCAAACAGCAGGAATTCCTTATTATAAGGAGTTAACCGATCAATTTCCCTCCCCGGTCTATGCATTAAGACAGCTTTGAGCGCACCGAATTCCGAATTAAGCCTTAGATTCATTTGATTAACACTTTAACATCTATTTTAACAAAAAATTACCATATCTCCAAAAATATAAGTTATCCATTGATAAAATGAAAAACTGAAGCCATAATAAGATCTCCTCTATAAAAATTAAACACTCCCTGATTATTGCCCCAAAAATTAATTTTGGGGCATCATTGTTGAATGCCAGTAGAATCACCTAAACCGATTCCAATGAAACTAGAAAATACCGGGTTCAAAAAATTTTCAATTACGTTCACCCTAATCAGTGTTCTGTTTCTGGGTAGTTGTGACACGCTAAGCCAATTAAGCAAATCGTTGGACCTGGGTACTCCGACAGATTCGGAGATTAATTCTGGACTGAAGCAGGCATTGGAATATGGCACAAGCTATGCTTCGGATCGTCTCTCGAAAGAAGATGGATATTTAGGAAATCTGGCTATCAAAATTGTATTTCCGGAAGAAGCCCAAAAAGTGGAGAAAACGCTCCGTTCAATTGGCCTTGGTAGCCTGTGTGATCAGGTAATCACCAGTATAAACCGGGCAGCAGAAGATGCCGCCATCGAAGCCAAACCCATATTTGTAGCCGCTATCAAAGATATGAGCATTGCTGATGTAAAAAATATCTTGCTCGGCTCGGATAATGCCGCTACCAAATATTTTGAAAGTAAAACCACAACTTCTTTGGAAGGGAAATTCAACCCTATTATTGAAAGTAGTTTGACTAAAGTGGGCGCCACCAAATATTGGGGTGAGGTGATTGGGCGGTACAATAAGATTCCTCTGATGACCCCAATTGAGGCAGATTTATCGAAGTACGTTACCCAAAAAGCGATTGATGGCTTGTTTTATGAGATTGCAAAAGAAGAATTGAAAATACGCGAAAATGCAGCTGCAAGAAGCACCCTATTATTGCAGAAAGTATTTGGCTATGCTGATAAAGCAGGGGAATAATCAATTATGCAGCCGGTCACTTCTAACTTTGCTGCGTACTGACAGACCAATAATTTCCGGCAAGGTCATAAAATGATCCTCGGGTATCTGGATCGTCAGCCTTATTTACAGGCTTTTCGATAAGTTTACAGCCCTTTTTAATAGCCTTCTGGAAAGTACCAAGTACATCCGGTACGTACATATGAAGCATAGTTTTGTGAGCCGGATAATCGGCCGTGCTGCTGCTTATCATGATGACCGAATCATCGAGTCTGAGCTCAGTATGCATGATTGAGCCGTCTGGACGATCGTATCTGCGAAGCTCTTCAGCATCAAAGATTTCTTTTAGCTGATCTATTAGTTCCTGCGCTTTATCTACGATCAGGTACGGGGAAAGTGAATTGTACGACTCAGGTTTGTAGGAATTCATGTTTGGGAATTTGGCGATGTTTGAATTTATCAAAAAAAACATTGTCAAACTATAAGAAATCTTTTCACTTGAAGATGGCTAGCTAGTATTATTAAAGGCCTTACGCTTCTTACCTCTGGAAGAAAGACCTTACATTAAACCATGAAAAAAAAAGTGTGAGTGCCCCACACCATGACGAACAAGGGTTTTTAGATAGCAGGAAGGCTGTGGGTACGACATTGACAACAGAGAAAATCTCTTTGCACTCCCCTGCAAACCTCCGTACCTCCTTAAAACAAAAAAACGGGCCTCTCAGCCCGGATTTTTTTTTATAGTCTTTCTCTTTTACATCGGGTGTACCGTCAGCAGGTCACCATCTTTTTGGACTTTTGCCAGTTCCTTTTTGCTCAATCCTTTCATCGCCAAATCCCACTTCTTATTGCTTAATCCAGCTTGTTCTTTTAGCTTAGTCAGGTCTATAGGATGTTCTTTTTTAAGTAGATCCAGTACCAGTTTCTCCTCCTCGGTAAGTTCTACCGCTTTCTTCTCAGGTCTCATCTGAGGGAAGAAGAGCACTTCCTGAATCGTGGTATTGTTGGTCATCAGCATCGTCAGACGGTCGATACCGATACCCAAACCGGAAGTTGGAGGCATCCCGTATTCCAAGGCACGAAGGAAATCCTCATCCATCGCCATGGCTTCATCGTCTCCACGCTCCGCCAGCTTTAATTGATCTTCGAAACGCTCTCTCTGATCGATCGGGTCATTTAGTTCGGTATAAGCATTTCCGATTTCCTTACCATTTACAAAAAGTTCAAATCGCTCTACTAATCCTGGTTCAGTCCTATGCTTTTTGGCCAGCGGCGTCATCTCTATCGGATAATCTGTGATATAGGTAGGCTGGATCAAATTAGCTTCCACCTTCTCTCCGAAGATCTCATCCACCAGTTTACCCTTACCCATAGAGTCATCCACTGCGATTCCCATCTCCCCACAGACTTTTCGCAAGCCTTCCTCATCCATCTTACTCACATCGATGCCCGCATATTCCTTGATGGAATCATACATAGTCAGTCTTCTGTAAGGTCCCGCAAACTCAATTTCATTAGTACCAACCTTGATTTTGGTTTTGCCATGAATAGCCTGAGTCACTTGCTCGATCATCTCCTCCACCATTTCCATCATCCAGATGTAGTCCTTATAGGCCACATAGATCTCCATGGAAGTAAATTCAGGATTATGCGTACGGTCCATGCCTTCGTTTCGAAACATTTTTCCAAACTCATACACTCCATCAAACCCTCCTACAATCAGCCTTTTCAGATAAAGCTCATTTGCTATCCGCAAATATAGCGGTATATCAAGGGTATTATGATGGGTGTTGAAAGGACGTGCAGCAGCTCCTCCATGTACAGCCTGAAGGATTGGTGTCTCCACTTCCAGCCAACCATGATCGTCAAAATATCGACGCATCTGGGTGATGATTCTTGAGCGGGTAATAAAAGCCTTCTTTACCTCAGGATTCACTGTCAGATCCACATAACGCTGACGGTATCTCATCTCAGGATCGGTAAATCCATCGTGTACATTGCCTTCTTCATCTCTCTTCACAATGGGTAAAGGCTTCACGGCTTTTGAAAGCACGGTCAACTCCGTCACATGAAGAGAAATCTCGCCAGTCTGTGTAGTGAAAATATAGCCTTTCAAACCAAGGAAATCCCCGATACCCAAGAGCTTTTTAAATACCGTATTATACAATGTCTTGTCTTCCCCTTCACAAATATCATCGCGGCGCACGTAGAACTGCAGACGGCCGGTGGCATCCTGAATCTCTCCAAAAGATGCCGAGCCCATAATACGTCGACTCATCAAACGGCCTGCTATAGAAATGCCCTTGTAGTCGTTTTTGCGATTTTCATAGTTACGATGAATATCCTCTGAAGTGACATTGATGGGAAAAGCCTCTGCCGGATAAGGATTAATTCCCAGCTTCATCAGTTCTTCCCTGTCTTTACGTCTTTCTATTTCCTGTTCGCTCAAAAGTTGCATTCTAATTTATTAGATATTTATTGTTCCTTTTATTGTTGGGTGACAGATACCCTATGTATGCCGCAAAACTTACAACTTTACAACCTTCCTATCTCACACCTTTTACTACTTACAGTTCAAACTGAGACTGATAACTGCCTACTCTTCTTCCGTCTCTCCATCTCTCTTTTAATCAACTCAAACTCCCGGCTGCTCTGTCCCGCAATACTGGAGTTCTCAGCAGCTCTCCGAGTTAGATAAGGCATCACTTTTTCCACCGGGCCATAAGGCACGTATTTCAACACCCGATAACCGGCATTGGCCAAATTGAAAGAAATATTATCACTCATTCCATACAACTGTCCAAAGAAAACCTGATCTGATCCGGGATCAATCCCAAATTTATCCATCAGTTCCACGACTAGCAAATTGCTGTTCTCATTATGTGAACCACTCATGAGGTAAATCTGCTTATGATTTATGAGACAATATTCCACACCTGCATTATAATCTCTGTCCGTAGCAGCTTTGTCCGGCTGAATCGGGCTTGTATAACCAAACTCCTCTGCCCGCTCCCGCTCCTTTTCCATATATGCTCCACGAACTAACTTTGCGCCTAATTTAAACCCAAGTTGCTCTGCCAGCATCTTCGCTTCCTTCAATCTACCCAACATATCCGCCCGGTACATCTGATAGGTATTGTAAACCACACATTTCTCTTTGTTGTACTTTTCCATCGCCTCGTAGGCCAAGGTATCGACTACATCCTGAAACCAGGACTCTTCTGCATCGATTAAAATTTTCAGATCAAGATCATGGGCAGTTTTACATAGCAAATCGACTCTGGCCTTGCACCGCTGGAAAGCTTCTTCATCAGCTTTGGTAAGGTTTTCCTTCTCTTGGATTTTGGTAAGAATATGATAATCTCCTAAGCCGGTGACTTTCACCACACCAAAAGGCAGGTAATCCGTTTTGGCAGATTCTATCAATGTCTGACGGATTTCCTGAGTTGTTTTTTCAAAACTCTCTTCGTCACCTTTGCCTTCCACCGAATAGTCCAGGCAGGATTCTACTCCATATTCAGCAAGTATTTTGCAATCCTCCACACTCTCCGCAATGGTCTCACCACCGCAGAAATGGCCAAACATAGTTTGCTTCATGATCCACTTGATCGGAAGGTGAAGTTTCAGTGCAAAATGTGTCAAAGCAATACCTAGATCCGAAACCGTCTTGTTGTTCAGCAAAGCAAAGACCAGATACATTCTCTTCAGCTCTGCATCTGACTTAGATGCAAAAGCTACTCTTAGATTCTCAAAAGAAATATTGGGTTGGGCGGGCATAATCCTCAAATAAGGCTGCAAAGATATCAAAAAAACTGCTTTTGGATAGGTATCCTTCGGATAATTGAAGTTGACTTACTTGTTATTATTCACCTCTTTACAGTCTAGAATAAGCAAAAAGGCTGCGTGGTATTGTATAGCTAGATAGTTTTTGAAAAATAAAAAGTACTACCGAGGGTGTGGAGAACATTCATAATCAGAAGGTTTGACGAATTTTTTTTTGTGAAATAATTATAAAAAATTCAAATCAAAATCGGAATATAATTTTGCAAAGCCTTAATTTTCATAAGGAAATTGTAGAAATTGTAAAGATTTAGGCTAGGTATTAGGAGAATGTTAATTTTGGAGAAGAAAATTTATTTTGTTTTTAAAAATCACCCTGTTACATTTGGCACATGTTAAACACAGCAGCGACATATTTTAGCTTCTTTTACTTTTACTTTCGAAGACAAAATCGAATCGGAGTTGTGTATTGCCTAGCCTAAACTAAAAAGAACATATAACACATAAAGCCCGATTCGAAAGAGTCGGGCTTTTTTCATTTAAAGCTCAGTAGTATGAAAGAACACAAACAAATCAAAGACTGGGGCCTAGGACTAACAGGCCCAACCATCATCGCAGGTCCCTGCTCAGCAGAGACTCCAGAGCAAATCGAGCAGATTTGTATTGAGATGAAAGAAAATAATGTAATTCCGTCTATGTTCCGGGCAGGTATCTGGAAGCCGAGAACAAGACCTGGAAGCTTCGAAGGGATCGGTGAAGAAGGATTAAAGTGGATGGAGATAGTCCGTCATCATCTAAACATCCCTATCACTGTAGAAGTGGGAAATGCTGCTCACGCGGAAATCGCCCTTAGAAATAAGGTAGACGTGGTTTGGGTAGGTGCAAGAACCACAGTAAATCCTTTCGCTGTACAAGAAATAGCAGATGCATTGAAAGGATCAGATATTCCTGTAATGGTGAAAAACCCAATGAATCCGGATCTTGACCTTTGGATGGGAGCTCTGGAAAGATTCCACGCAGTAGGCCTTACTAAATTGGCAGCAATTCATAGAGGATTCTCTGATGCTTATGATAAGCGATACAGAAACAAACCGAACTGGTCAATGCCTATGCATTTAAAGCGTGTATGGACTGGAATGGAAGTGATCAATGACCCTTCTCACATCGTTGGGAAAAGAGATGGCATCCTGGAGATATCCCAAAAAGCGATGAACTTCGGTTTGGATGGCTTGATGATAGAGACCCACCACGACCCGGACAAAGCTTGGTCTGATGCGAAGCAGCAGGTAACTCCAGCCCGTCTCAAAGAGATTTTGGATGCTATTGACTTCAAAAAACCTTTAGAGTCCGAGCAGCCAAGCGAGCGTCTCAATGACTTGAGAAGAGCTGTGGATCACTTGGATGATCAGTTGTTGGACATCCTTCAGGAAAGATTCGCTGTGATCGACCAGATCGGCGCGCACAAAAGAGAGCATCACTTATCTGTATTTCAGTCTGATCGCTGGAAAGAAGTAATGGAAGGACGTACCGCAAAGGGAGTGCAGAAAAACCTTAGCGAGAAATTTATGAGAGAGTTGCTTTATTGCATTCACGAAGAATCTGTAAAACGTCAGGAAAAGCAACTTAGAGAAGCTGATCCTGTAAAAAAGTAAATTCGTCATCACTGAGCTAATTCAAGTCTGAGGGGGTAAGGTTCTCCCCTCAGTCTAACTTTAAATCAGCAAACTCTAGTCTTCGTGAACTCAATTATATTTTCTGAAAATGCATCTGTTGATTTGACCGCTGTCCTCAGCGAGATCAAATTTTCCAGTCTTTTTGTTTTGACAGATGAAAATACCAAAGCACATTGCCTGCCTTTGGTAGAGGAAATTTTCTCATCCAACAGTACTTTTTTCACCATAGAACCAGGGGAAAAGAGCAAAACCATAGCCACCTGCATGCAAATCTGGGCAGCGATGACCAAAGCCCAACTGGACCGAAAAGCACTTTTCCTGAATATTGGTGGAGGCGTCTTGGGAGATATGGGCGGTTTTTGTGCAAGTATTTATAAAAGGGGAATCCGGTTTATCAATATGCCCACCACGCTCCTTTCCCAAGTGGACGCAAGTGTAGGCGGAAAACTGGGAGTAGATTTTGAAGGGCTGAAAAATCACCTCGGTGTATTCAATGAACCCGAGACAGTAATTGTAGCTTCAGAATTCCTGAAAACTTTACCTGAAAATGAAATCCGATCTGGATATGCTGAGATTATAAAGCACGGACTGATCCGGGACAAAAACTATTTCGAAAGCCTGGATTTTGATCACTGGGAAAAATCCTACTGGGCTCCGCTGATTCACCACTCTGTGGAAATCAAAAAATCCGTAGTCAAAGAAGATCCAAAAGAAGCCGGTCTGCGCAAGATCCTGAACTTCGGGCATACCATCGGCCATGCCTTTGAAACTTACTTTCTGGACGGCCCAAGACATTTATTACATGGAGAGGCTATCGCTGTCGGCATGATTTGCGAAGCCTGGCTTTCCCACAAGAAATTAGACCTTTCTATGGCTGAACTGAAGAAGATTCAGGAAGCTTTTCTGAAAGTTTATGGTAAAATCGAAATCCAGGAAAGCGACTTGGCCCCCGTATTGGATTTTTGCCTACAAGACAAAAAGAATGAAGGCAAAGAGCTGATGTTTTCGCTACTGAGTTCCATTGGCAACTGTACCTATAATATTCCTGTCACACGGGAAGAAATCCGGGAGGCCATTCACTATTACCAAAACCTATCTTATTCCTAATATCCAAGTCCCTTGAAAACCGAAACCATGGAAGTTATTCATCTGGCTCAAAAATCAGATTTTTTGGCTACACATATTCCTCTCCCCTCTTCCAAAAGCGAATCCAACCGTGTCCTCATTATTGATGCGCTGACTGAAGGGAAAAACAAACTCAGCAACTTGGCCGAGGCGCGTGATACGCAGACCATGATCAGTTTGCTTAAGAAAAACCCGCCGGTGTATGATGTTTTGGACGCAGGGACAACGATGCGGTTTTTGACTGCTTATGCAGCGATCACCAATCAAAATAAAGTAATGACAGGAACGCCCCGTATGTGCGAGCGTCCGATCGGGATTTTAGTAGATGCGCTAAGAACTGTGGGTGCTGAAATTCATTATTTGGGTGTGGAAGGCTATCCTCCGATGGCGATCCACGGACTTCCTGAACAAAAAAGCGATAAGATAAAAATTAGGGGAGACGTTTCCAGTCAGTACATTTCCGCGATGCTGATGATTTCACCTTTGCTGCCTCAGGGATTGGAAATTGAGCTGGAAGGCAAAGTCGGTTCCAGATCTTACATAGAAATGACATTGGACTCCATGTCTCAATTTGGAATCAACTACACATGGAATGAAAATAAAATAACTGTTCCTCATCAAACCTATCAGTCAACTACTTTTGCGGTAGAAAGTGATTGGTCCGGAGCGGGATACTGGTTCAGCCTATTGGCCTGTGCTGATTCAGGTGAACTTTTTCTGTCAGGGCTGAAAGAAAACAGTCTCCAGGGAGATTCGGCGGTCGTAGAAATCATGGGGCATCTAGGTGTAAAAAGTACTTTTCAAGACGGCGGAGTTTTGTTGCAAAAGCAATCAGTAAAAGGTTTGAAAGATTGGGACTTCACGCATTGCCCTGACTTGGCTCAGACGATCGCTGTAACCTGCGCCATTCTTGGCCAAAACGCAACTTTTACAGGATTGGAAAGCCTGAAAATAAAGGAAACTGATAGAATCCATGCATTACAGCAGGAGCTTGCAAAATTCAATGCGGACTTAAGGGAAATCGAACCTGAAGTATATCAGGTAATTCCATCCGTGACTATGCCAGCGGAAGTAAAGATCCATACCTATGAAGATCACAGAATGGCGATGGCTTTTATGCCTTTGATTACCAAAACACGGGTAAGTATAGAAGATCCATCCGTAGTGAATAAATCTTATCCAAGTTTTTGGAAGCATTGCCAGCTTGCGGGAATTTCTATCGTAAGTCAATCCTAATATGAGCAAGCATAAAATAGCCATTCAAGGCGTTCCCGGCTCTTTTCATCATCAAGTAGCCCTTCGCACCTTCGGTGAAGACATAGAAATTCTTGATTTCACCACCTTTGAACCCGTTGCCCGATCAGTCGCTAATGGTGAAGCTGACTATGCCGTAATGGCAATCGAAAATTCCATTGCAGGTGCGATTTTGCCAAATTATGATTTGATAGATCGCTATGGATTGAGCATTCGGGATGAATATTACCTTCCTATCGGGCATCAACTCATGGCTCTTCCAGGACAGACTATCGATGACATCAAGGAAGTCCGTTCCCACCCTATGGCATTGTTGCAATGCAAGGCTTTTTTTGGGCTGCATCCCCATATCCAACTCAAAGAAGATACAGACACAGCCTCAGTGGCACGTGATATTGCAGACGGAAACTGGAAAGGTGTGGCAGCTATTGCATCGAGTATTGCAGCTGATATCTATGGAATGGAGATCATCGCGCCGGATATTCAGACGGTGAAAAGTAATTTTACCCGCTTTATAATCCTTCAAAAAGAAGTTGTCAAGCCAGCTAATCCAGCTAATAAGGCATCTATTAAAGTAACTATCCAAAACCAAAAAGGTGGCTTGGCAAAATTGCTTACATTGATTTCCGAGAACGGAATAGATCTGAGCAAAATCCAGTCGATTCCTGTAATGGAGAAGCCATGGGAATATGCATTTTTTATTGACTTAGTTTTTGAAGATCATGACATTTTCTCACAGACAATTGAGGAAATTCGAACTAGTTTTGGTGAAGTGAAAATTTTTGGAGAATACATAAGTAGAAAATAATGAAAGGCTTTGCAGATCGAGTAAGCAGTGTAGAAGAATACTATTTTTCCGCCAAGCTCCGTGAGGTAAATCAGATGATAGCGGAAGGAAAACCAGTCATAAATCTCGGTATTGGAAGTCCGGACATGGCGCCGGATAAGCTGGTGACTCAGGCGCTGAAAAACACGGCTGATAATCAACAGGCGCATGGCTATCAGAGCTATCAGGGAATTCCTGAATTGAGAGCATCCATTGCTAATTTCTACGCTAGAGAATATGGTGTGAGCCTTGATCCAAATAGGGAGATCTTGCCAATGATGGGTTCCAAGGAAGGAATTATGCATCTGAGCATGACTTTCTTAAATCCTGGAGACGAAGTTTTGGTTCCAAATCCCGGTTATCCAACCTATACATCTGTCACCAATTTGCTCGGTGCCAAGCCCATTTATTACGGGATAGATTTGGCTAAATCCGGAAGACCAAACTTGGAAGAATTGGAGAACCAGGATCTCACTAAGGTGAAACTCATGTGGCTCAACTACCCGCATATGCCCACAGGCGCACCGGGAAGCAGAGCTATTTTGCAAGAACTGATAGCTTTCGCCAAAAAGCATGAGATCGTATTACTTCATGACAACCCGTACAGTCATATATTGACGAAGGAGCCAATTAGCATTTTGTCAATTCCCGGAGCTAAGGATGTAGCGATGGAGTTGAACTCTTTAAGTAAGGCGTTCAACATGCCGGGCTGGAGAGTGGGAATGTTGGTAGGACGTGAGGATTGGCTGGCGAAAGTGCTGAAAGTGAAAAGCAATATGGATTCTGGGATGTTTTTGGGAATTCAAAAAGGGGCAATTGCAGCACTGAATCTGGGAGAAGGTTGGTTTTCGGATATTGAAAGCACGTACCAAAGTCGCAGAAAACTGGTTTGGAAGCTGGCAGACAAACTCAACTTGACTTACGACACCAAAGCCGCCGGGCTATTTGTCTGGTGTAAAGTACCGGATGAAAAGACTGCCGATCAGGTGGTAGACGAGCTACTATACGAAAGAAATATATTTATCACTCCCGGTAAGATCTTTGGTTCGGAAGGGGAAAGCTATGTACGTTTTTCCCTTTGTATGCCTGAGTTTAAGATTCTAGAAGCAATCAATCGCATTAAATAATTAGTAATGAAGAAATTACACATTGTAGGACTTGGACTTCTTGGAGGTTCATTTGCTTTGGCAGCAAAGGATAAATTCCCTGAGATTATAATCACAGGTTCGGACGCAGACGAAAAGAATGTTCAGGACGCACTAAATCTAGGGATCATCCAGGAAACTAAAGACATTCCTGACACTGACACCGATATTGTCATTCTGGCTACTCCAGCTGATTCTTTGGGTGACTTACTTTTGAAAACGCTTGATCAAATTGGGGAGCACACCTTGGTTTTTGATGTGGGATCTACCAAAGCCAGACTTTGTGCTATCGTAGCAGATCATCCCAAAAGAAAGCAATATCTGGCAGCTCACCCCATCGCGGGAACAGAGTATTCAGGGCCGAAAGCTGCATTGAGAAACTTGCTGGACCGTAAAGTTTTGATCATCTGCGAACTGGAAAAAACTGAATTACAACTCAAGGAAAAGGCTTACGAACTTTTTGATGCGCTAAACCTTAAGCTGAGATTTATGGATCCTGAGGAGCATGACCGCCATTTGGCCTTTGTGTCACACCTTTCCCATATTTCCTCTTTCATGCTTGGCAAAACCGTGTTGCAGAAAATGGAGGATGAGAAAAATATTCTAGACATGGCCGGCTCAGGATTTGCTTCTACTGTACGCTTGGCCAAATCAAGTCCGGCAATGTGGGCTCCGATTTTAACTGAGAACAAAGATAATATCCTTTCTGCTTTGGATGGTTATATATCCAATTTGATAGCTTTCAGGGAAAAAATTGCTGCAAATGATGGGGCTGGACTGTCCGATGAAATGGCAGAAATCAATAAGATCAAAGATATCCTGGATTTGGGAAAATAAGTTGATTTTGGAAATCGGGATATAACTAAACGCAATTTGTAGGAATGCAAATAGCGTTTTTTAATGATAGTTTAGCCATAGAAAACAGAGAGGATTTTACAACCATCACTATGTTAAACGGCAAACTCCATATATTCTTGATTCTACCTAGTAACATAAAAAACCTGAGTAACGTAATCAAGAATTCGCATTAACTTTTAAGATTAAAATTCCGTAATTTCATTCTCAATAAACCTAACTCCAAACCCATGAAACACCTTTTTATTGTTGTCTTTTCCTTCTTAACTTTTATAGGTTTCTCTCAATCCAAGGAGCACTGGACTACTGTTGAAACAGCCAATCACCCTCTTCCTCGGCATGAAAATTCATTTGTTGAATGTGATGGGAAGTTTTACCTGCTTGGAGGAAGAGGTATAAAGCCTATCGAAGAATATGATCCAAAGACCAAAACATGGAATACTTTAGCGATGCCGCCGATGGAATTCCATCATTTTCAAGCCATCTCATTCAAAAATGAAATCTATGTGATCGGAGCCTTGACTGGGGGATATCCACATGAAACACCGTTGACACATTTTTTGATTTTCAACCCAAAGACAAATACCTGGCGCGAAGGTGCAGAAATCCCAGAAGATAGACGCAGAGGTTCAGCAGGAGTCTTGACCAGAGGCGACAAGATCTATATGGTGTGCGGAATCGTCGATGGGCACTACGCAGACTTTGTGCCTTGGTTTGATGAATATGATACTAAAACGGGTGAGTGGAAAATCCTGCCCGACGCACCTAGACCACGGGATCACTTCGGAGCTGTATTGGTTGATGACAAAGTTTACGCTGCGGGAGGGAGAACTTCCCATGCTGAAATTGGGAAAGTATTGGATCTGGTGATCTCGGAAGTGGACTTCTTTGACTTTAAAACAAACACTTGGAATACAGTGGAAGCAGGTTTGCCGACTCCAAGAGGTGGAACTTCTTCCATCGGAAAAGGACCTTATTTGCTTGTCATGAACGGAGAAAGCACAGTGCAGGAGGCTTCGCATGCTGAAGTGGAGATTCTCGACACAAGAAATGGCAAATGGTCGAAACTGCCAGATCTAAATCAAGGTAGACACGGCACAGGAGTCATTTACTACAAAGGCAAACTTTACGTAGCAGCAGGCAGTGCAAAAAGAGGTGGCGGGCCGGAGCTGAATGACATGGAAGTGCTGGATTGGAAGTAACGATTTCAGGTTTCTGATAGTTGATTTCGGATTTTCTTGCCCAATGAAGTAATTGATGGGATATATTGGGACCGTATTGGAAATACCAAGCAATCTTCATTTCCTTAATTTCTCTTAACTGAATCGTTCTTCTCCAAAACTGGCTTCGATTTTGAATATTTATCTGCAGAACTAAACCAAACACGCACATGAAAAATTATTTAACTATTGTATTTACCTTATTATTAGCCGTTCCCGTTTTTTCTCAGGACAATATGACCGTTCCATTGATTGAAGTGGAGGGATTTAGCGAGCGGAAGATAGCTCCCGATGAAGCCAATTTTCAGATTAACTTGGAAGAAAAAGCAATGAAAGTCTCCGATGCCGTCGCAGTTTTAAACAAAAAAACGCAGAAGCTTGCAGATGCCTTGAAGAAAGCCAAAATCAAGGATTATAAATTAATTGCTGACAATTACTCTGTAGATGTCAATCGGGTTTATAGAAGTGGAGAGTCCCGTGACTCAGGATATGTTGCACGACAAACATTACAGGTGATCACAAATAGTAAAAATGAGGATTTGCAAAAAATCGTAGAGTCCATTCAGGGGGCAGGAGACATGAGTTTCAATTTGCATTTCCAGATTTCAGAAGCCACGCAAAAATCACTTGAGGACGAACTGCTTGCCGAAGCTTTGAAAAATGCAGAGAGCCGAGCCTTGTTGATTGCAAAGACTTTAAATATTAAATCAATCCACGTTCATAGAGTTTCTTTAGAAACACAGCCTATAGTTCGTCCCTATGCAAAAATGGAAATGATGCGTTCCAGTGCTGATGCAGCGGCAGCACCTCCAATGATAAATCCAGACGATCAAAGTTTGGAAAAAAGAGTTTTTGTAAAGTACACCTACTAACTTAAGGCCGTGAAAACGGCCTTTTTCCTATTTACTGAAAATCTAAATGAATCCAGCTGAGAGTGTTCCTGGTAACTACAAAAAACTGTTGGAGAAATGTCTGGAAATCGGATTTACAATGCCCGCCGACTTAGGTGTAGGCTCTCTTTTGAAAACGTTGGTTGCCGGTAAACCTAATGGAAATTTCCTTGAATTAGGAACGGGAATTGGCCTTTCCCTTTCTTGGATGGTAGATGGAATGGATGATGGCGGGACAATTACTTCCATTGACAATGATCCCAAGCTTACCGAAATAGTAAATTCTTTTTTTACACTTGATCCCCGTGTGAATATCCTTTGCCAGGATGGTGCAACCTGGCTCAAAAATAATTCGAAAAACAAATTTGATCTGATTTTTGCAGATACCTGGCCTGGCAAATACAGTGAATTAGGGGAAGTTCTAGCTTTGCTTAAAGTTGGCGGGATGTATATCATCGATGACATGGATCCTCAGCCAAATTGGCCAGAGGGTCACGCAGAAAAAGCTCTTGCATTAGTAGAAAAGCTGGAGAACCTGAAGGACTTCACCTTTACGAGGATGAACTGGTCTACGGGGATTATACTCATGACAAAAACCCGGTAATCAATGAAGATTTTTACTTGTTTCTTCCTTATCCTCTTATAAAAATTCTGAAGGAATGTATTCCGTACTGATATGATTATTCCTAAAAGGCGTCTGGAAAATAGGATGTGTGCATTTGGTATTTTGTCAAAACCACTGTCTTCTATTGCATTTTGAGAAAACACAATTATCTCCTCATGCCACAAGAAATCTCAACGCTCTGAAAGCGTTTCACTTGGGTATTTGATGCAAAACCATAACAAAAAGGAAATCCCAGAAAAGCTTCCAATATCCCAAAAAGTCCCTATACTTAATCCATAAAACTGAGTATATGAGCGATTCAAGGAGAGAATTTTTAAAGAAAGCAGCTTTGGTTACCGGCGGAGCAAGTATCTGGAGTTCCATGCCAATGGCAGTACAGCGCGCCATGGCTATCCCAGCTGCTCAGGGAACGACTTTTTATCATGCAGAGCACGTGATCATGCTGATGCAGGAAAACAGATCTTTCGATCATTGCTTCGGCACCATGAGAGGTGTACGTGGATTCAACGATCCGCGGGCAATCTCTCTTCCTGATAATAACCCGGTTTGGCTTCAGCCAGACAAAAACGGAAATCGCTTTGCCCCTTTTCGCTTTGACATCAAAGACACCAAGGCCACCTGGATGAGTGGAACGCCACATTCTTGGGAAAATCAAGTGGATGCCAGAAGCGATGGCAAGTACAATAATTGGATAGAGGCTAAACGACCGGGAAAAGAATATTACAATCTTCCGCTGACCATGGGCTTTTATAACCGCGAGGATTTACCTTTTTACTATGCGTTGGCAGATGCTTTCACGGTGTGTGACCAGCACTTTTGTGCAGCACTCACAGGTACCACTACAAACAGAAGCTATTTCTGGACAGGCAAAACCCATGGAGCAGACGGAGAAAAACCCAAAGTCAGAAATGGAGAATTGACGTATACAAAAGAAGGGAATTGGAGAACTTTCCCAGAGCTGCTGGAGGAAAACGATATCTCCTGGAAAGTCTATCAGAATGAAATCAGTATCACGACAGAATTGGAAGGTGAGGCTGAAGCGCTTTTGGCAAACTTCACCGACAACAACCTGGAGTGGTTTTCTCAGTTTGGGGTGCGTTTTCATCCCGAGCATTATCTTTTTCTCCAAAAAAGACAAAAAGAACTGCCTTCCGAAATCGCGGCATTAAAAGTGACTATCGCCAGCAATCCTACCAATCTAGAGGAATTGCAAAAGGAACTGAAGGAAAAGGAAGATAGCCTGGCTTACATGGAAGTTTACTTGGAAAAATGGAATGCCGAAGAGTTCGAAAAACTCTCTGATAATTCTAAAAACCTTCATAAAAAGGCTTTCCAAACTAATACCGGTGATCCGGATTATCACCAAACTGAAAAGCTCAGCTATCAGGAAAATGGCGAGGATCGGGAGACCCTGATTCCCAAGGGAGATATTCTTTACCAATTCCGAAAGGATGTAAAGGAAGGGACTTTGCCTACTGTCACCTGGCTGGTCGCTCCCCAGAAATTCTCTGACCATCCCAGTGCTCCTTGGTATGGTGCATGGTATGCTTCGGAAGTGATGAATATACTGACTGAAGATCCTGAAATATGGAAGAAAACGATATTTATCATCAATTACGATGAGAATGATGGCTATTTCGATCACATCCCCCCTTTCGTGCCACCACATCCCCAAGAACTAAATGGTAAACTATCAGATGGACTTTCCAGTGTAGGAGAATTTGTAACCGCCGAAGAGGAATTGAAAGCAGGCTTCAAACCTGAAGAGACAAGAACAAGTCCGGTAGGATTAGGATATAGAGTTCCTTTAATCATCGCCTCTCCATGGTCAAGGGGTGGATGGGTGAATTCAGAAGTCTGTGACATCACTTCTACGATACAGTTTTTGGAAAAATTTCTTTCAAAAAAGACGGGGAAAAGCATCAAAGAAACAAATATCAGCTCATGGAGAAGAACTGTAAGCGGTGATCTGACCTCAGCATTCAGACCATACAATGGTGAGAAAATCAAACATGCGAAACCTGTAAACCAGGAAAAACTTATAAAGCAGATCTACAACGCAAAATTCAAAAATATACCCACCAATTTCATAAAACTATCCGAAGCAGAAGCCAAAAGAGAAGCACAAAATCCAGGTAGCTCTTCGGTCTTTCCTAAGCAAGAAACCGGAACCAAGCCTTCTAATGGACTGAAATATGACCTGCATGCAGATGGAAAACTCAGTCCCGATGGCAAGAAGTTTATCATCACCTTCACTTCCTCACAAGAAATTTTCGGAAAGGATGCATTGGGCTCAGGGTTCAATGTGTATGCTCCCGGAAACTACCTTAATCCAAAAACAAAAGCTTTTGAACCGGTGAAAACCTGGGCGTTTGCAGTGAAGTCAGGTGATAGTATTTCCTATGAATGGCCTATTGAAGAATTCGAAAATGGAATACCTCATCTACGGGTATATGGGCCAAACGGGTTCTACAGGGAATTTAAAGGCTATTCTCCTAATACTGCAATTCAAATACATGTGAAACCAATTTTTAAAAACAACAATGTAAAGGACGAGTTAGTGCTGGTAATCAAAAACACCTCCACAACTGAGCAAATCTTTTTAGTCAATGACGAGGTATATCTAAAATTAAAAGAGAGCTTTAAACTTCCTACCGGAGCAGAAAAAACCCTGCAAATGAACACTAAGAAATCCCGGGGCTGGTATGAAATCAACCTCTCTGCCAAGGAAAGTCCAGATCTAAAAATCACTTACGCCGGAAGACTGGAAACTGGTAAAGACAGCATATCAGATCCACAGATGGGAGGTGTAGTGTAGCTAAGTAAATTAGCTACACTGTCCCAAAAGGAAAAAAATCAGAACGAAAACGAGGATAGTTCCTAGACATCCTCCGCCTAGTTTGTAGGCTCCGTAGCCAGCGATTAATCCTTTGAAAAGGTTGTTCATGTTTGGAAAATTTAAGTTTTAACTTATTGCTATGGCTTCAATTCACAAGTTGTGCCATAGCAATTATCATTTTGGAAACACATTGGCAAACCCAAAAAACCGAGCTTTTAGAAAGATTATTGGATTTTTCTAAGCAACCTTTGAGTAAGAAAATCCCGATTTGAGACAAGAACGATTTCCCAATCTGGGGAAAAGTTAACGTTTATTTGATCTTGTTATGTTTATCAAATGCATTCAAAAGATAAATACTTAGGGATTTGCTCAACGCTTATATGCCACTTCCATCACCCTATTAGGTCTTCTAGTAAGGAAATAGGGCTAATTGCATTTTTGCGGATAATCAAATCTTTTTAAAACACCAATAACCCATGCTCTCTCAGGATTTCCCACACCTCCGATTCCAGTAATTCATCAAAATCTCCAATTGCCAATTCATAACTTTCACAGATCGGTTTGAGAGTTTGAAGGTTTTGCCCATAGCCTACCCTATGAAGCATTTCAACTACCCACTGACCTAATTCAATTGGAAGCTCCATAGCAAAGTCTTCTTTTTTGCCTGAGAAAATTAACTCACAAATCCCATCTTCCTCGAAGACCTTCAACTCAGGCTGAGCACCAATCCACAAAACTCTGTTTCTATCCTTATACTCTGGAATAGGCTCATTTCTGATTTCATTTGCGATGAAATTCTTCGCTACCGTAGTCTTTGGGACTTTGGTATCAAACCAATCCTGCAGAGGCACATCAAAGCAGACTCCATGCATGTAGTTGAAAAGTGATTTGCGCAGCCCTTCACCGAATAGCTCATGATCAGCTCCTGTAGGATCATCATGAGGCAGATCATTGTTGGCAAAAGAACCTGCAGTAGGCATGAGATTGACTGCTCCGAAAGCTTTTGGATCTAATCCCACGGGGCTGTGCGCAGTCATTGCAAATCGATGCCAGAAACCCGATTGGATCACTCCTGCCTGGATCAACTGCCTGACCATTTCCAGGGAATCTATTGTCTCTTGGGCCGTTTGAGTAGGAAAACCATACATCAGATAGGCATGAACCATGATTCCTGCCTGGGTGAAATGATTCGTCACCTGGGCCACCTGGGAGACAGTCACTCCTTTTTTGATCAATTCTAAAAGCCGATCAGAAGCCACTTCCAAGCCTCCAGAAACGGCAATACACCCCGATGCACGGAAAAGTCGGCAAAGGTCTGCTGTGAAACTGCTTTCAAAGCGGATATTCGTCCACCAGACTACAGAAAGTCCACGGCGGAGAATCTCTATAGCCAAGTCCCGCATCAAAGCCGGTGGTGCCGCCTCATCCACAAAGTGAAAACCATTTTCACCCGTCTGCGAAATAATCTCTTCGATGCGGTCACAAAGAATAGACGCGGTAATCGGCTCATATCTCCCGATGTAATCCAGAGAAATGTCACAGAAAGTGCATTTCCCCCAGTAGCAGCCATGTGCCAGTGTCATTTTATTCCAGCGGCCATCCGACCAAAGTCTGTGCATGGGGTTCGCTACTTCTATCACAGAAAGGTAATCCCGGATCAGCAGATCACTGTAATCTGGAGTGCCCACTTCTCGCTGAGGGACATCTTTGGCAGGATTGCTATTGCAAAAAACAACCTTACCATCCACTCGAGTAAATGCTCTTTTCAATTCTGAAACAGGTATTTTTCCATCCAGATGATCTAGCAAAATCCTGATTGGGGCTTCTCCATCATCTAGGACTATAAAGTCAATGTAATCAAAAACACGAGGCTCCTTAAGTGAGCGCAATTCGGTATTGGGGTAGCCTCCCCCCATCCAAAGCACCAGTTCAGGATGATGCTTTTTCAGGTAATAACCGCACTTGAAAGCGCCATATAGGTTTCCGGGAAAAGGCACGGAAAAAGCCACCGAAGTAGGCTGAAACTTCTGGATTTTTTGCTCCAGCAAGGCATAGAGTAACTCATCGATTAAACCCGATTCCTGATTAAGTGCCTCATGCATTTCATCAAAAGAATTGGCAGACATGCCCAAGCGCTCGGCGTATCGGCTAAAACCAAAGTGAGGATCGATCTGCTCAGTGATCAAGTCCCCGATATCTTCCAGATAAAGCGTGGCGAAATACCGGGCTTTGTCCCGGATTCCCAGTGTCCCAAATGCCCACTCCAGATCATCCAATTGCTCAAAGCGGCTTGCTTCTGGCAAATAATCCCCTTCTGCAATACGGTATGCAAGTGTGGGATTTCTGTCCTGAAGAAAAGCAATCACCGGATCAATTGTCTGCAGGTAATTTGCTTTCAATCGCACAATCCTGGCAGCATTCTCCGACAGATCAGATTCATTTATCTGGATTTCCTGGAAGATTTTGTTCAACCCCTCTTTAGAAAAAAGCTTCAAAATCACCTCAATTCCCAAATCCACCTGATTGGAAGCCACCCTGATCTGATTGAGGTATCCTTTCAGGTAAGCCGTGGCAGGATATGGCGTATTCAGCTGGGTAAACGGCGGGGTGATAAAGAGAACTTTCGAAGCCAAGATGTAGGGGAAGTGATTTGCAGGTGCAAGTTCGGAAGAATAGTTAAGTTTTAAGTGATTATCCACTTATCTACGGTTAAACTAATCCAATCAAAAGATAATTTATCGTTCAATATGGTGACATGAAATCGAGCATGTCGAAAACGACACACACCGGGATGATTAATCATCATGCGAGATTCCATGTGGCCCTTAAAAGACAAATTGTAATCATATGAATTCAATAAATTTCGGACGGGATCCGAAGGAGCCTAACTATTCATCCCCCTATACCTCGGCTTTATTGACGGCTACGAATAGTTTCAATCCTTCGGATTTTCCTTACGAACCTCTCAGCGTAAATATAAATTACACGAGCGAATTCATTTACTTCTTGCAAATCAGTAAATTACAGCAAACCCTATAAAACCATAACCATGAAGGAATTAAAAAAAGAAGACATCAATCAGGAGGTTTTTGACCTCTATGATGCATACGCACACAACAAACTCGAGCGCCGGGATTTTATAGAAAAGCTATCAGCCTACGCCGTGGGCGGGATTACCGTAGCAGCGCTTATGAGTGCCATGATGCCAAACTACCGGGACACACGCACAATAGCGACGGGAGATTCCCGCTTGGCATCCGAATACATCACCTATGATTCACCTAAGGGCGGCGGCAAGATCAAAGGACTGCTCTCCATCCCTCAGGGAACTACCGGCAAAGTACCGGGAGTAGTGGTTGTCCACGAAAATCGTGGTCTTAATCCCTACATCGAGGACGTAGGAAGAAGAACTGCCGTAGATGGATTTATCTCTTTGGCACCTGATGCCCTGACTCCTCTTGGCGGCTATCCCGGAAATGACGATGAAGGACGAGCAATGCAAAGCAAAAGAGACCGAAACGAAATGCTGGAGGACTTTATCGCAGCTTATGAATACCTGAAAAACCATCCTAACTGCACGGGAGAAGTGGGTGTGGTTGGCTTCTGCTTCGGTGGATGGATAGCCAATATGATGGCAGTACGGATTCCAGACCTCGGCGCGGCAGTTCCTTATTATGGAGGTCAGCCTACAACCGAGGAAGCAGCCCAGATCAAAGCACCACTGATGCTGCAATACGCAGGTTTGGATGAGCGGGTAAATGCCGGCTGGCCAGCCTACGAGGAAGTACTGAAGGAAAACGGAGTAGAATATCAGGCATTTATCTATCCAGATACCAATCATGGTTTCCACAACAATACCACGCCCCGCTACGATGAGGCTGCTGCTGCTTTATCCTGGGAAAGGACAATAGGTTTTTTCAAAGCACATCTGCAAGGATAGATAACTGAAAAACAGAATATTTAACCAATAATTTTGTCAAGTTGAGCGGAGTAAAAATATGGCTGTATTGAGCTTAAATAGCTTTCGCCTTCGTTCAGCCTAAGGCCAAATAGCTTTCTAAGACGGACTCTTTTTATGCTCTAACCAATTCTAAATTTTCTTAACTAAATGAAATCGATCCCCATTTCTACTGCATTTCTGATCTTACTATTTTTCTCATTTTCTTGTGCTGATCGAAAAAAGGACTGGTCGCAGAAAACTGAAATCACCAAGTGGCCCAATGATAAAAATGGCGCGGTTTCCATCACTTATGACGATGGTATCATAAACCAATTCACTATCGCAAAACCAATAATGGACAGCCTTGGGCTTCCTGGAACTTTTTTCATCATCACTGGAAAAGTAGAAGGATCAGCAAAAGGAAAATTCATAGGTAGGGATCAAAATACCATTATTGCTGAAACGGCTACTCTCAAAACTGATTCTACCAACTTCTTTGAGAGAGCATCCTTGATTGCTTTCACAGGAAATACAGAAGCCGAGGAGTACCACGCGAATGTCGGGTCACTTTACGAAGCTGGCAAAGTGCAAGAAGCCTATCAACTCCTAGATGAAGGCTATGAGAAAATAAGAAATGGCCGCATGAGAGACACTGATGACGTTGTTTTTCACAATAATCCGGTAGACTCCACTACCTGGGAGCAATATAAGTCATATGCTAAGCAAGGGCATGAAATTTCCTCCCACACTGTCACCCACCCAAGACTTGCTGTACTTGATGATGCGAACATGCTGTTTGAGTTGGAACAAAGCAAAGCCGACTTAGCGAGGTTTATGGGAGAGGCAGCCACATTTTCTGCCGAAGGCCCGTATGGAACAGAGAATGAAAGAGTTATGGAATATGCGCACAAAATTTATCCGGCACTAAGAAACAGGATGCCCGAAGACTGGCTAGACGAAATAAACCGAGGCAGTAAATCTCTTCCCGGTAACTCTACCAATGAATATGTTCAATGGCAAAGAGGTGCACTAAGCACAACGGGAATTGATCAGATGAAAGCCTGGACGGATACGGTGATAGCACATGATAACATCTGGCTGGTGTTGGTCATCCATGGCGTTGAAGATTATGGATGGGAACCCTTGAAGAGGGAGGAGTTAACCCAATATTTTGCGGATCTCAAAGGGAATGAGGATTCTCTATGGATTGCGACATTTGGGGATGTGACCAAATACATTCGGGAAAGAAAAGCTGCTAAAATCAGATCCACACTTGAGGGAAATAAAATTAGCATCACACTAAACTCAGATTTGGATTCTAAGGTTTATAACGTTCCGTTGACTTTCAAAACTTATCTGCCAGATGACTGGAACGGGGCGAACTTGATAAAAAAGGAGGGGAATAATTTATTGGAAGTCATGTCAGATAGTGGCGGGAAATATGTGTTCTGCTCTATTCCTATATCCGAAGGGAAGATTCAACTTGCTAAGGTCTAGTTTGAAACTTACGAGTGGTCTGTGACACAGACCACTCTAATAAATTCACTTAAACAGGATTTTCATCTCTCAATTCCTCTCCTCGGCGTACAAATTGCTATCTTAAAGGTCAACAACTTTTAGTTTTATACATGCAAGACAAAAAATTCAACATTGCCGTTCTGATCGACGGGGACAATGCCCAGGCAAAATTGATCAAGGAAATACTCGAAGAAGTTTCCAAATACGGTAAAGCCACCATCCGGAGAATTTACGGAGATTGGACCACGCCTCATATGAATAGCTGGAAGGAAATGATCAACCTACATTCCTTCAGCCCCATTCAGAAATTCTCCTACACCACCGGCAAAAACTCCACTGACAGCTCTATGATCATCGATGCGATGGATATACTCCACAGCAATAGTGTGGATGGATTTTGTATCGTTTCATCAGATTCGGATTACACAGGTTTAGCCAAAAGAATCCGTGAAGAGGGCATGTTTGTGATGGGAATCGGGCGGAGAATTACCCCCAAAGCCTTTGTGCAATCCTGCGAGATATTCACTTATGCCGAGAATCTTTTGCCTGAGGAAAAGCCAAAATCCGCTCCCAAAAAAGTGGAGAAGTCCCAGGTCAGTACTACTCGAAAGAATGTGGTGGTGACTGAGGAAATCAAAAAAGAACAACCGGAAAAGGAAACCGCAGAACTGGATCTGAGTATTATAGACAAGGCTTTTGAGATCTCCTCTGATGAGGAAGAGGAAATCCACATTGCCAAGATCGGTGCCTCTCTGAGAAAGATCGACCCAAGTTTTGATCCGAGATCCTATGGATTCCGCAACCTTACGGAGCTCTTCAGAAATCTCGACAAGTACGTGGTGGTGAAGAATCTGGTGAACGGATTGAATTATCCGCTGGTGAAGCTGAAGTGACGGATGCTGGGTGTCCGATGTCAGGTGACCGGTGTAGCTTGAATCTAGTGTTAAGCACTTTCTATATTGCTTTTATCTCATCTCATTTCGATCAAATACAGCTAAAATTTAAAGGAATTGCTAAACCTTACGATACGGCTACACCGGGCATCGGACACCAGACACCAGACAAATGTCATAAGAGGATTCGAAGGATCGGGCATAATAAAGGACAATCATATGTTATGAAATCGAGCATGTCGAAAACGACGCACAGAGATGATTATAATGCATGCGAGATTCCATATGGTCCTTAAAAGACAAAACATAATCATATGAAAATAATCATCACAGGAACAACTGGTATGGTCGGAGAAGGCGTGATGCAGCGCTGTCTGGAAAACCAGCAAGTCGAAAAAGTTTTGGCTATAAGCCGCAAGCCAAACGGTCACCAACATCCGAAACTGGAAGAATTGATCCATTCTGATTTCATAGACTTAAGCACTGTAGAAAACCAACTTATCGGCTACGACGCATGCTTTTTCTGCGCAGGAATATCTTCGTTAGGGATCAGTAAAGAGCAATACGAGAAAACCACCTATGAATTGACGTTGAGCTTTGCCACCACTTTAGCCAAGCTAAATCCCGAGATGACTTTCACTTATGTATCTGGACAGGGAACTGACAGTTCCGAAAAAGGGAAAAGCCACTGGGCAAGAGTGAAGGGTAAAACCGAGAATGAGCTGAAGAGGCTTCCATTCAAAAACGTATACGCCTATCGGCCTGGAGGTATGAAACCGATGGAAGGTGCCAAACACGTACTATCGTACTATAAGTACTTTGCATGGATGTATCCCATAGGCAGAAAATTATATCCAAATGGATTTAATACACTCGCCGAGGTCGGGGATTCCATGGTTTATGTAAGTTCAAATCCCTATACCAAATTTATCCTGGAAGGCAGGGAGATCACCGAAACGGCAAATCTTCTGAACTTAAGCAAATCTATCTTAAGCTTTGTGAAAGAGTAAAACTAGAATGTGATTGGCTAAACTTTACGATGAGGCAGACATCCGACATCCAAAATCCATCACTCCAGTTCCCTCAGCTTAAACACTTCAAAACTCATCAGATCTTCCTCATTTTTGGGATTATCAGGATGGCTGATGGAAATATACAAGCCGTCCTTTCCTACAAAGGAATTCCCTGGGTAGTAGGTGTTTTCAGGCATCAGGGTTTCTCCCAGCATATTCAGATCCTTGTCCAAAATCATCACGGCGAACTTCCTGGGGAATCTTCTGAGTTCATTGATTTCCTCCTCATTTTCTACTTCTACCTTAGGGAAAACAAAACGGTAAAACACTCCGCGGTACTCGTCATACAAAAGGCGCTCGTAGCGGTCAGAGGCGAGCACATATTTCATCGTATTGAATTGATTCGTGCCTTCATTAAAACTAGGAAAACTCTGATCTACGAACTGGCTTTTGGCATCTGCAGTCTTTATGGAGTTTCCATCTAAGTCAGTTACATAAAGGGTATGATCCGCCACGAGCGAGTAAACCAAGTTCACTCCGTCAGAAGCCATGCTAAAATCCAGAAGTTTTGGTCCAGATTCATTGTACCCTTTTGGCCATGTGATTGGCAAGAGACCTACCTCGGAACTCTTCAAGTCAATCGTATAACTGAGCTTTTTTGAAGCAAGTGTATCATCCGTAACTTCCCGTATATTACTTTCAAACTTTGCATTCACCAATAACTTATTCCCTCTCAGAATGGGGGAATAATTATAGTGGGCATTGTGTACAAAAGCGGCTGTGTATCCAAGTGGGGGTTCATATTTGTAATTTGCCTTGATTTTCGCACTTGTGTCAGTCAGATTAAGATTGCGCATTGGATAGCCAAACAGAAAAATACTATCCATCGAGTGCACGTGGATTCCCGAAATATATTCCACTCCTTCTGGTCCCTCCAGGTCAAAGATCATACGCTTTTCCAGAGTCCTTGAATCAAGATTATACAGCTGAATCTCATTATTAACCTGGTTTACATTAAACAGCCAGCTGCCATTTTCATCCTGAAAAGCCACCAAACCACCGCTGACATTGGAAGTCTGGCTATCAATCTGCAGTGAAACCAACTGTCCGTCAGAAACCAATTCCTGAGGAGTGGTGATGTATTCAGAGTCTGATCCGCAGCTTTGCACAAGACAAATGCCGCTGCAAAGCACCAACATAAGAGCAGTGTACTTTTTCATACACTTAATTTAAAAGTTTCAGCTTATAGTACACTACAAAATCCTCTTCCACCCCAAAGAAATCTTGATTCTTCTTAGCTAGAATTTCGCCCTTTTCTGTAATCATACTGCTAAACACTAAGCCCTCAGGAAGCTCTATTTCATTCATTACTAAGTTATTTTGCTCGTCAAAGACTGCCGCAAAATCCTTATCGACAAGCTCTACCGATTCATCCGCCTGACTTTGCAGAACCAGATCCTCTGGAAATCCTTTCCGATAAATCACAATAGTTTTTCCTGCATAACGATACAGCTGGAAGATATACCCAGGCTTGATGCTATGTGTGAGTTCTAAGTACTGTCCTACTTCGCTGAATGGAAGTGGCTTTGGCAGCACGGCATCTAAAGCCTCCAAGTCAACTGTCTTCTCTAATACCAACTCCTCGCCCTCTTCCTTATACACGAAGTATTTCAGTTCCTTCCAAAAATACAGATACCAGCGATCAGCATATTTCTTCACTGTAGGGAAAGGAAAAAAATAAAAGTTGCCATCAGCATACCTAGAGGTCTGGGGAAATGCCATGGTTTTCCTGATTTCGCTGGACAACGTATCCATCACCTCCAGCACTGGTTTGGTATATTGATCCTCAGCCATCCATTCCATTCCTCCAGTGATGCTGTCCCTATTGATAGGTCTCAGGTAAGCAATCTCATTTCCCAAAGAATTAAAAGCCCCTCCTAAACCAGGACCAATAAACATATATGGATAAGGAAGGGAGATTTTGGACTGGATAACTCCATCTGTATTCAAAGAATAAAAGCCGGTATCGGAATCAAGAATCTTGATCTCCGAATTTCTAAATGATAATGAGAATATACCATGAATTGCATTAGGCCCTTCCAGCGCTATAGTAATCACGGAAGTGATCTCGCCTGTATCGTTGAATACGATGAGCTCCTGATCCGTTTTCTCTGTGACGGCGATATACTGCCTGCTAATGGAATCATAATCCTGAATCCATAAAGACCCAAGGCGATCAATCCTAATGGAGTCAACTATCTCCAGGTGAAAATCAGCAGAACCTTTGACTGTGTCATTATCCTTCTGACTGCATGAAAAATAACAAAGTACTAAAACGAGGGGAAGTAAAAATCTTTTCATACCCCAAGATAAATAGCTTAAACTAACATGCTAAGTTAATTTTTCCTAAGTCAAGGTTTTGCGCTAATGTTAAATACAAAAGCCCGGTACTTCAATAATGCTACGAAAATCGCCCCGCCAAAAGCATTGCCGAGCAAGGCCGTCCCCTGAAAGGAAAGATAATCCAAAAGTGAAATTTCTGGTGAACTCAACATGCCGGAAAATACTTCTACACTACCAATAATACTGTGGTGCAATCCTGTGAAGGCCATCACCGAAGTGATCATATAGATCATCACTATTCTACTTATCGTATCTCTGGATGATGCCAGCAGCCATGACAGCAAACCCATCAGCCATCCTGCTACTATTGCGCTTACCAATATTACCGGAAGCTCTGTTCGCAGGGTGTGAAGGGCGATGATCTCCACGACCTCATTATTGAAAATGTCCAAATGCGGCCCCAGCCACAGTAAAATCGCTGAAATAATAAACCCTCCTACCAAGTTTCCGGCAATCACTATTCCCCAAAGCTTCAACATACTCAACATAGTCCTTTTCTTGTTCAGAACAGGTAAAGTCAATAAAGCCGTCTGCTCTGTGAATAGTATGCTTTGACCTAGGACCACCATAATAAACCCCAAAGGGTAAACCAGCGAAATAACCCGGATAATGGAATGGGAATCGATCTTCCCCATTAAAAAAAAATAAAGTGTACATAGCATCAAGTAACTAAAACCTATCTCCAAGCCTGCGGTGAGTGAACTGGTGAAAAGACTGATGGTACGCTTATCGTAGACTTCAAGCGCATCTATAATCTGATCCCGTAGAATTTCCCCATGGGTTTTGGCCGAATCCCTACTCTTAGACTTGGGGTTCTTTAATTCATTATCAATTTCCTTCTGCAGCTCCTTCGCCAGTTGTTCCTCCGTTTTCTCTTTTTTCCAGACCATTCGAATGTTGGTAATGATTTTCTCTAGGCAATTTAATCTAATACAACATGGAAAATAAAATTAAGTTTAGCAGTAAACAGAACAGGCAAAAGGGTTATAGCTTAGAAAAAACCAGCCAGCTGATTGTCAACAGTTCTCCTTATAACTCCGTAAGCAGAATATTCTTAAACTCCACCTCTGCCCCCTCTGCCTGCAAGGCGATTTTCCCGCGGGTAGCTGTTGCATTGAACCCATCATTGACCAGATCTCCATTCAGCCAGACAGTCACTTTATCTGCGTCACAGGTGATCTTGATATGATTCCACTCACCAAGCGGCTTCTCCGAGTCATCCGTTAGATTTTTGATTCGTCTTTCCTTCTTGCCATTTACACCCCAGTTTTCTTTTGGACCACGTCTGGCCTCCATATCCTCCACTTCAATGTTTTGCTGGATACACCAAAAATCCCCTGCATTGCTGTGCATGAGTTGCACTTCTATAGATTTGGGAAACATATCATACAAAGCCCGGGGTGTAGATGCGTGTACCAAAATCCCGCAGTTGCCTGGTTTTCCCGCAAATCTGTAATCAAGTTCCAGCGTGTAATTATCATACTCAGCCTCTGAAATCAAGTGACCTTGAGGAGTGCCCAAACTAACCAGAAGTCCGTCCCGGATAACAAATGGAATTCTCAGAGAGCTGTCTGCCTCAAGGTCGGGAACATCCATATACCAACCAGCTAGGCTTTTTCCATCAAAGAGATTTTTGGTTTGACTTTGGGCGAAGAATGAAGCAGAGACAAAAAGTAGAAGTATTGAGATATTTTTCATGGTTTTGAGATAGTGTTAAGGATCCTTCAAGCTAAAAATAATCCACCAATTATCCTGAGATACTTTCCTGTAGTCAATTAGCTTGCTGACCTGGTTCAGTCTGGTGACTTAGACCTATAATACTTGAGTCTTCATACTCCTATCAGTTAAAGATGCAGCATGAAGTTTGCAATAAAATGGGAACTAGTCATGAGACCCTTGTGCCATAGTGTCCTCTACCTCACACACTTTACTTCCTCAATTCCTAAAAACTGAGACTGAACACCAGAAACTATCTCTCTCTGGCTTCCCAGATCCGCATAAAAAGCATATGCGCCATTCTCCTTGCATGCTCCTTTGCGTAATCTGCCACTTCTCCTTCAAAATACCGGTCGATGGTCCCAAACCACAGTTCAAGCCAGTTCCCAAAATGAGCTTGTTCTATGCTGTTGTTCACTTCCGCATCCACATTCCTGTGCACTTTTACGGGATTAAACTTCCCTGCACCTGGGCCAGTTTGCAGAAGTATCATTTCCCAAAAATCACTTAAATGGATCAAATGTGTTTCCCAATCTTTAACCACTTTATTGAAAATAGGCCCCAATGTATCGTGTTTCCTGATTTGATCATAAAATCTCCTGACCAAAAAATCAACTTCCTTCCTAGATCTGATTTCTACTCTCTCCATTGCTTTTTTATTTTAGAATAGGCTCCAACACTTCCAATTTACCATCAATATTGCCAGGAATCGGCAAACCGAGAATTTTACAAATCAAGGGATACACATGTATGTTTTGAAAAGTCTCTATCTCAATGCCTGATTTAAACGCCGGCCCATTGGCATAGAAAATAGCATGCATATCTTTGTACGCAGGGCTGAAACCATGTTCCCCGAAAACCTCAGTATCCAATCGTTCTGCATTCTCATCAAGGTGCTTTAATGTGGTCTCCCAAGCCAAATAATAATATCGATCAGGAATAATCAGGATGTCTCCGATTCTGTCTTTATACATCAGATTCTGATAATTCTCTTTATGATCCACATCTGTGATGTGAATGGGCAAATCAGATTTTTCCAGTTGCCTAATCACTTTTGCTTTGTCTTTTGAATCCTCAAGGTAGAGGTGTGCCAAAGCCCCATTATTAACTATCCTAGCCGGAATATCCTTAGTCAGCTCGCTTAAATTTAGGAAATGACCCATCGGTACATCCATCATTCCATGATCTGAAACGATAATCACATTAATATCCAGCTCATAACTTTTCAAACCCTCAAACAAGGCTCCCAACACATGATCCAGTCGCTGTAGGGTGGTTTTGAGTTGTTTGTCATTACTCGGTCCATAGCGATGACCAATATCATCCATATCCGAGAAATAAAGGGTAATCAGCCGTGGGCGCTCATTCTTCGGCAGTTCCAGCCATTTGAACACCTCAGTTACTCGAGCCAAATTACTTACTCTCCCATCATAGGGATGATAATAACTCGGTCGGACTCCCTGTACATCTGCCTCTGATCCTACAAAAAAGTAACTTGCTGCTTTCATATTATTCTGCTCAGCCAGTACCCATAGGGGCGTTCCTCCATACCAAGAACCATCTTGCACTATCTCCGTTTTACCGATTCCGTAAGTTTGGTCTTTCTCAGGATCATAAAAAGAATTATCCACCAGACCGTGGTGCTCCGGCTTCAACCCGGTGGCAATGGTATAATGATTGGGAAAGGTCTTGCTGGGAAAAGAAGGCATCATGCTCTCTGCTGCTGCACCTGCTGCTATAAATCTTCCCAAATTCTCAGGTTGAAAACGCTCCACATAGTCATATCTGAAACCGTCTAAGGAAATCAAAATCACGATTGGTTCCTCCCCTTCTTGGGAAAATGCGAAAGTGGGATATACGAATACGGCCAAGAACAGCCAATAAATCTTCTTCATTGAATAAGCTTTTGCCAAAAATACCAGCTGCATCCATGGTAAACAATCCAATCACCACTAATAACAGTTTGATAAACCAGTGACGGATTACCATCCCATTGCTCCACAGTTTTGGGAAGTTTTTCCCATGTAAACTTTCGAAAAGTCTTTCTTTTCCCCAAATAGCCGATTTGGTACATCTATTGAGTAGCTCAATACTTCATACGGTCCTGAATATGGGATTGGGCATGGCATAAACGATATACCAAGAGAGAATTATCCATAAGGTTAGATTTTCCCGAAACGATTTCTGGACAGGCTATGTAAACTATTAAAGACAACTATTATTAAAACATGAAAACGACGAACAAACTTTTAATGGCAACCTTAATCGCAACGACTACTCTGGGGGCTGTGAGTTGTAAATCAAGTAACGCGGTAAAAGGCGGTGCAATCGGCGGTGCTGCGGGTGGAGTGCTGGGCGGCGTGATCGCCGGCAAAGGCAATACCGCTGTAGGCGTACTGATTGGGTCTGCAGTCGGAGGCACTGCTGGAGCACTCATTGGAAATCAAATGGACAAAGCTGCAGATGAACTTCAACGTGACCTTGAGGGCGCAAAAGTAGAGCGTGTGGGAGAAGGCATCAAAATCACCTTTGATTCCGGACTGATGTTCCCAGTGGACAAATCTGAGCTGAGTGAAGCATCTAAGCAAAACTTGACTGACCTAGCTGAAACATTGAAAAAGTATGAGGACACAAATGTCTTGGTGGAGGGACATACAGACAACACCGGTTCAGATGATTACAACCTGAAGTTATCGGAAAGGAGAGCATACTCTGTTGAAGATTTCTTAACTGCAAATGGCATTGCGAAAAACAGGATGGAAATCACAGCTTACGGAGAAATGCAGCCTATCGCTACCAATGAGACCTCGGAAGGACGTCAACAGAACAGGCGGGTAGAAGTGGCAATATATGCAAACAAAAAGATGCAGAAAATGGCAGAAAGAGGTGAGTTGGGTGGCGAATAGCCCTCATATTAATCCTAGTTATTATTCCAAAAGGCGACCAATAAGGTTGCCTTTTTTAGTTTATCTCACTGATTCTGCTTCAATAAACCTTGGTAATACTCAGCTCGTTTTTCATCACCGAGCGACTTATTGATTAAATATAAATTGCCTAACACCACCTTGTTGGAACCATATTCCAGTGCTTTCTCCAGCACTGGCAATGCCTCACGCTCTTTTCTCTGCGCCAGCAAGACAGAGCCCAAATTCATGTAAGCGTTAAAAGGATCCTCTGGGTTTTCAAGTGTTGCAGCTCGATAATAACGCTCAGATGCAGCATAGTTTTTATCTTTCAAAAAAGCTATCGTGCCCAGGTTTGTAAGCACAACAGGATTGGCTGGATTGACTTCATACGCTTTCAGGAATTGCTTTTTGGCAGCCAGCGTATCTGAAATTTCCAATAGGGATTTTGCATAAGCTGCGTAAAAAACCGGGTATTTTTCTGCTCCACCAAATTCCTCAAAGTCCTGGTCACATTTAGCGTATTTCTCCGCTGCTTTGGAATAATCTTTCCGCTGAAAAGCAGCATTTGCCTCAGACATCGCATATAGAAACGTTATTTCCTCCACTGACCGCCCTGTAGAATCCCCGACTTGATATTGCATAGCCTTCTCCCTATTTCCAGCTTCCGAATAGAGATAAGAAAGAGTGGTTTTGGTAGCATTATCATCTTGGTATTCCAGCGCTTTTTCGAGCATTGTAATAGCTTTCAGAAATTCCCCTTTCTTCATATAAGTCAACCCTAGATTCTTGTAATTCGGAAAATATTCGGGCCTATCTGCTTTCAAGCTTTTCAAATAATACGCTTCTGCCTGACCATAATTGCCTTTCTCATAATTCAGCATGCCAAGTTTGAACCACCCAAAATAGGCTCTTGGATTCTTTTTTACACTTTCTTCGAAGACTTTTACTGCCCGAGCTGAATCTCCATAACCAAGAAGTACTTCACCCAGCGCATTCAGGTATTGAGACACGGTGTTATTCTCACCCAAAATTTCATTAGAAATATCAAATTCCTTAATCGCCTCAGCGAAATAGGGCTTAGCAGAATCTACTGAGGATTTTTCAATCTCCTTCCCCTTCAAGCGTAATTCTTCTGCGTACATCACATGCGTTCTCCAGCTCTTCGGAGCAGTTTCAATTCCTGATCTGGATAGGGTCAGATTACTTTCCCATACCTTTGAACGATCTAGGGTTTTCCAAGAAAAAGCCAATATCACTGGTATAAACAAAAGAGGCATCAGGATATGGAGCTTTTCCGGCTGAAATTTCTGAATCAAATAATAAAAGCCATACACCGCCAAAAAACAGAAAGCGATGGAAGGTATAAACATAAACCGTTCCCCCAGATTGGAACCGATGGTCAGCGAAGTCGTTAAATTGGCGAAAATAGAAAAGGTTGCCAAGTAAAACAGAACCCCAAAACTGAAAAGGTTTCTAGTTCTATATCCTCGATATGCTAAGAAAATCATTCCGCCAAAAAGCAGTAAACTCAACCATACTACCGGGTTTCTAAAAGTCTGTACATCTAGCTGCGCAAAAGAATAATCCCAACTCAGAGGATGCGGAAAGATCAGTAATTTGATGTATTCCAGATAAATGTAAAGGTTGGTTGCCAGGCGCTCGCCTCCGCCCAAACCATAAAGAACTGAGTTGATCTTCGAATCGTAAGTTGTGCTGGCACTATCCAAAACGGCCGCTCTAATAAGCAAATAAACCACCGCGGGAATCACAAATGGCAGGGTAGTTTTTAAGGCGGAAACTACGGTTTTCTCTTGAAAGAAATAAGCTATTAGAACGACCAAGGCAATTAATGGCAGTGATTCCTCTTTGGAAAGCAAGGACAGAAAAAAAAGAAATCCGATTAAAACCGACCTCGGGGCAGACACTTTATTCTCTCCATTCATCCAAGTCAAAACTGCAGAAAATGCAAATAAAGAAGCCAGTAAAGTATCCCGGCTTTTGACAGAAGCCACCACTTCGCTGTGAATCGGATGAACTGCATACAGCAGCAATATTAGTATTGGAAGAATGATTGGCAGGTTTTTGCGGGCACAAAGTTTCAACAAAACCAAACCCAGAATCACCAGCAGCCCACCATACAGCAACACATTCAATATATGCCCATTTCCCCCCTTGAACTCACCAAAAATCTGATGCTCAACCGCAAAAGTCAAAAGTGTAAAAGGTCTATATATACTCGTATTGACCGGGTTAATCTGAATGAAATTCATAGAACCGTACTTGAATAGTTCTGCCCATTCTTCCAGTCCTTTCTGTGTCACTCCGTTGAAATAGGCATAAATTCCATCATCTCCAGAA
This sequence comes from Algoriphagus resistens, assembly GCF_001442615.1. Classification (GTDB taxonomy): domain Bacteria; phylum Bacteroidota; class Bacteroidia; order Cytophagales; family Cyclobacteriaceae; genus Algoriphagus; species Algoriphagus resistens. Next base: position 199,683 of record NZ_LMXN01000007.1, read on the forward strand.
TATCCATAATTGTACGTTTGTGCATATAGCAAAGTGCCAAAAATGGCTACCAGTAGAATCCAAAAAAATGATTTCTGCTTCATTAAGATATTCAGTGATTGGAAAAATGAAAATAGGAATAAAATCCCTAACCTGCCATTCTGAATAAAACACTACTGACTTTTCTAGCCAAGATTCTAAAACCAGCACTTATTCTTCCAACCATCCGAAATGACACGCTAGCGGATCACATTAGAAATCCATCCGCATCAAAAAATCAGTCTGAACTTCATCCCCAAAAGGAAAAGGATGAGAACTAAAGATGCTCAAGCCATTCTTTTCGTAGAATTTAATCGCCCGTATATTCTTTTCCCACACACCCAGCCACAGGTACTTTTTCCTGTTAAGCTTTGCAAAGTTGATCGTATGATTTAGCAAAATTTTACCCAAACCTTGTCCAATGTATTTTCGGAGGAGGTATAGTCGGGCAACTTCCAGACTAGAGTTATCATGCAGGTCCGTTTGTGCCGGAACAAAATTCACTTTGGCATACCCGGCGAGCACTCCATCTACTTCAAGTAGAAAAAACACGGATGCCGGATTTTCCATCTCATCCATAAATTGCTCTTCAGTAAATGCCTCTTCCAGGTAAGAATTTACATTTTCAATTTTATTTCCTTCGGTAAAAGCTTCGACAAATGAGGCCCTAGCCATTTCCACCAAAGGACTCAGGTCAGCAAAATTGGCCTTTCTGATTAAATAGGACATGTAGTAATAGTATGATTCTGAATACCCGTTGCAACAGGCTTATCAATTTTCAGACAAATCTAATTTGATTTTTCTCTTCTCTGACTTGTAAGCCATTCTTTTCCTTACTTCTGAAGTAAATAGAAAAGACTTCAATACTTTATTTTTGATTTTCAAGCTGGTTCCTTTCATCCAAATCATCAGGAAACTTGATTTTCAAAAGCTTCTTTATTTGTTCTTCAATGGCTTTAGACTTTTTTTCAGCTTCACGAATAGGAATACCATCTGCCATCCCCGGGCGCAAATGTCCAGTAGATGTAAGCCAAGCATCTTTGAGTAAAGATTGTCTCTTAGAAATAAGTTCCAGTATTTTTTCGCCAGATGGAAATGTCGCAATCGCTTCATGAATATCCCCATAGTGTCTTACCCCGGATTCTCCCAAACTAAGCAAAATTTCCTTTGCCATTAACCAATGCCCTACTTCCCCTGGGTGAACCCCATCTTTGGCTAAATAAAACGTACTGTCCAAAGCCCGTTGCTCTTCTAAATAGTGACGCATAGGCCAATGGATATCAATGACCTTCCATTCTTGCACATATCTTCGAGACAGCAGCCAATCTGAATAATTATCCAACACATTGGCATAAGCCGCTCCTTTTTTAGGATCATATACAGGGGGAGTGATATAAATTGCTTCGGCTTCGATTTCCGAAATCCTAGAGTCAAGCCAATTAAGCCCGTCTTTGTATTCCTGGAATCTTCCCTGCTCCAAGGGTAAGTAAATCCCATCATTCATTCCATAATTTACGAAAACCAAATCAGGTTTTAGTTGATTAAAAACCCTGTCCAGTCGCTCGTGTAGATCCGGTCTGGGAAAAGCCCCATTGGCATGATTTTCCTCAGACAGGCCGGAGACGGTCTCACTTGGCAACCCCATATTAATCCATTCCATATCACGATCTGGATGTTTTAATCTAAAATAGGTTTCCACATAGCTGATATACTGGCCACTGTAGGTAATACTATTTCCCAAAAAAACAATCCGGTGAACCTCCTGGGGGATCAGATAACCCTCCTGGGAAAAGACCGGGAAACCTGATAGGAATGAAAGAATAAAAAGGAGTGCGCCACGTATCATCGCTGCTATTTTGGTATAAAACATGTGTTAAAATTCCAAGTTAAAGAGATTATTTGGCGCTTCAGCAAATCATCCACTGTGAAAATATTCATTTGTATGCATCGCAGGAGCAAAGTATCTTCACCCTCAGTTTCTATAAATCAAACATAGTTTTCAAAAAAGATCGGAACAAATGGCTTCAGGAATATTTGCATTGTTAGATGATATCGCTACACTAATGGATGATGTGGCGGTAATGAGTAAAGTAGCAGCAAAGAAAACTGCTGGGATTTTGGGAGATGACTTGGCCGTAAATGCGGAGAAAGCTTCTGGTTTTGTCTCCGATCGTGAAATCCCGGTGCTCTGGGCAATCACCAAAGGCTCCCTTCTGAACAAAGCCATAATTCTCCCCTTTGCTTTTTTGCTCAGTGCTTTTGTCCCTACAGCGGTCACAATCATTTTAATACTGGGAGGATTGTACCTCGCATACGAAGGAGCAGAGAAAATCTACGAATACTTTGTGCCGCACGAGCATGAGAAGCATATAAATCTAGCTGAAGATCTTACGAAAGAACAGATTCTGGCCCGAGAAAAGGAAAAGGTAAAATCCGCTATAGTTACTGACTTTATTCTCTCAGTGGAAATTGTGATTATCGCGCTTGGCACTGTGGTCGGAGAACCCATTTTGGAGCAGATCCTCGTAGTTTCTATTATAGCTCTGATTGCCACAGTCGGCGTCTATGGTATCGTGGCTGTGATCGTACGGATGGATGAGTTTGGGTATAAGCTGATCGCAATGAATGAACAAGAAGATAGCTTTTCTGATAAAGTCGGCTTGGTTATGGTCAATGCTCTTCCTAAACTCATCAAAGCCATGGGCTTCATAGGAACTATAGCTTTGCTTCTGGTCTCTGGAGGAATTTTCGTCCACAATATTGACTTTTTCCATCACCTCTTTCCTTCATTTCCAGCCATCATCACCGAATTCCTGATGGGTCTGATAATTGGTTTTATAGCTTTTGGGATTATTTCCCTTGGGAAAAAGCTGTTAAAAAAGAACTAGATATTGTTCTAAAAATTCATTTTTAGCATTTCATCATAGCTTCCCTTTAAATGGACAAGATTTTTGCTGCTTGTTATTATCTTATAGTTCTTCAAAAAAAACTATAAATGAAAACCTGTTATAGCTACTTAGCAAATCTGATAATTCTTGTCCTTTTCTCATCCCAGGCTTCATTTGCTCAGGACAAAAGAGCCGAAGGGTTTACGCCTACTTTTAATCCAACCTATAGAATACCAGTCTTTGAGCAGGATCAGCGAGTTGAAAAGATCAAAGAAATACGTCCTGAACTTGAAGCCCTCATGGCAAAATACGCAAAGGAAAATCACATTCCGGGAATTGCCTATGGTATAGTAGTGGACGAGGAATTGATTCTGGCCTCTTCTACAGGCGTACTTAATTTAGAGAAAAACACGCCAGTAGCCACCACGTCAGGTTTCCGAATTGCTTCGATGACCAAGAGCTTTACTGCCATGGCTATCATGAAACTTCGGGACGAAGGAAAACTTTCTCTTAATGATCCTGTAGAGAAATACATTCCTGAGATGGCAAAACTTCAATACCTGACTGATGATGCTCCGGTGATTGACATAGAAAATCTTCTGACGATGACAGCTGGATTTCCGGAGGACAATCCCTGGGGAGACCGCCAACTTGATGAAGATGAGCAGATGCTTTTGGATATGATCAACGATGGAATTTCCTTCGCCAATGTACCTTCTTTCCAATACGAATACAGCAATACAGGTTATGCGCTCCTCGGTCACATTATCTCAAAAGTATCAGGTCAGTCCTATCAGGATTATATAAAAGAGAATATTTTGCAACCTCTGGGAATGACTCATACTTTTTGGGAAATTGACGATGTTCCGGAAAAGGAGTTGGCAATCGGCTACCGCTGGGAGGATGAGCAATGGAAACTTGAACCTATGTTACATGACGGGGTTTTTGGTGCAATGGGCGGATTAGTGACTTCTATTGAGGATTTCAGCAAGTATGTAAGCCTCCATTTATCTGCCTGGCCTCCACGAAGCGGTAAAGAAAATGGCCCAATAAGAAGAAGTTCGCTAAGGGAAATGCAGACACCTCAATATTCTAGGTTAATTAAAACCGGAGATTGTGCTATTATGAGTGGCTATGGTTTTGGTTTGGGGATTTCTCAAAACTGTAAAGGAACAAAATGGGTATCCCATGGAGGCGCACTACCAGGATTTGGTAGTAACTATCGTTTTTTTCCAGAATTTGGAATTGGGATAATGGCATTTTGCAACTTGACTTACACCACTCCATGGCCGCTTTCAGAAATTGAAGAGTTGCTTTATGAAAAAGGAATTATGAAACCAAGACAAATACCTGTTTCGGATATTCTGGAAAAACGCAAAAATCAACTGATAATTTTAATCCAAACAAGCAACAAAGACCTTGAAGCTTCTATTTTGGCAGAAAACTTCTTTTTGGATCAGTCTAAAGAATCGCGCTATGCTGAATACAAAACAATTTTGTCCCAAGCTGGAGAAATCAGTAACATAACTTCTCTTAAGCCAAGCAATCAACTTCGGGGTAGCTTCACTCTTAAAGGAGAAAATGGAGATGTCGACATTTTCTTTACACTCACACCCGAGCACGACACTAAAGTTCAACAACTCGATTTGAACTTCAAACCGAAAAAGTAGCTCAAAACAACGCTGAATTACGCAGAGAATATAAATAAATATCTATGTATATACATTTATTTTCTAAACATTGAACTTTACAAGAGGCAGAATGTTTAGTAATCATTGCCTTCAGGCGGAAGCCAAAAAGCTTGAAAACTAAACCAACTAATTATGCAAGTTTTAGAAAATTTGAATTGGCGATATGCCACCAAATCAATGAACGGAATTTCAGTTCCCCAAGAAAAAGTGGATTACATTCTAGAAGCAGTGAGACTATCGGCTTCTTCCTCAGGATTGCAGCCTTATGAAATTTTGGTGATTACTGATCCTGAAGTAAAAGAGAGAATCAAACCAATCGCCTGGAATCAAAGCCAAATCACCGACGCATCACACATCCTGGTATTTGCAGCCTGGGACAACTATACTGAGGAGAGAATCAACAGTGTATTCAAATACAACAATGAGCAGAGAGGCCTACCTGACGCGGTCACTGACGAGTATAGGAACAAGCTTTTGCAAAGCTATACTGCCAAAACCGCTGAAGAAAACTTTACCCACACCGCCAAACAAGCCTATATAGCGCTGGGCACAGCATTGATTGCAGCAGCAGAGCAAAAGGTAGACTCCACTCCCATGGAAGGTTTTGATCCTGTAGCACTGGATGAGATTTTGGACCTTAAATCCAAAGGATTGCGCAGTGTTATTGTGTTACCGCTTGGATATAGAAATGAGGAAGATGATTGGTTGGTAAACATGAAAAAAGTACGGACTCCGAAAGAAAAATTTGTGACAGTTATCTAACTGGAATAATTTTCAGGAATACAAAGTGGATTGGGCAAGCGCTCAATCCACTTTTTTATTTTGTACCGGGAAATTCTGAACTTAGGGATGACAACAAACTGATCCATGATAACTCCAGAATCATTTGCTAAGCTGGCACTTTCCTTTCCAGGCACTGAAAGCGCTCCCCACTTTGATAGAACTGCTTTCAAAGTGGTGAAAAAACGGATATTTGCTACCCTGCATGAGAAATCTCAAACAGCAAACCTTGTATTGACATTAGATGAGCAAAATGCTTTTTGTGAATTTGATCCTAATGCAATATACCCTGTACCAAACAAATGGGGGGAAAAAGGCTGGACAACGTTTGACCTCCAAAAGGTTCCAAAAGAAGTGCTTTTCGAAGCTCTGAATTCTGCCTATTCGGATGTAAACAAGCATAATAGAAAGCCTAATCCATAAACATTTTGGCCTTTATCTTTAAAAAAACGACCAAAAAAACATCAATATATGTCTTCATCCACGAGAAAGAATATTGAAACTCAAAGCTCCAAAGAATTCACTGGAATTGAACTTAAAAACCCAGCTACTTATGCTGCCGGATTCACTGGAGTAAAGGTCGCACTTCAGCATACTTTCAAAGAAATGGGTGCAATACGGGCTATCAAGACACTATCCCACATGAATCAGCTGGATGGTTTTGACTGTCCTGGGTGTGCTTGGCCAGACCCTGAGCACAGATCTAAACTGGCAGAATACTGCGAAAATGGAGCCAAGGCATTGGCAGAGGAAGCGACTAACCAAATCGTGGATAATACCTTCTTTTCAAATTATTCTGTGCAGGAAATGTCCCGCTGGTCAGACTACAAAATTGGGAAAAGCGGTCGATTAGTTGCTCCAATGATCCTTAAGCCAGGCTCGAACCATTACCAGGAAATTACTTGGGAAGATGCATTTAGATTGATTGCAGATCATTTACATGCGCTTTCAAATCCAGATGAAGCCATTTTTTACACTTCTGGCAGATCCAGCAATGAAGCCGCTTTTCTATACGGACTTTTCGCTAGAGCATTTGGGACGAACAATATGCCAGATTGCTCCAATATGTGTCATGAATCCAGCGGAGTAGGACTTTCTCAGACACTGGGAATAGGAAAAGGATCAGTAAAATTGGAGGATTTTGACAAAGCCGAAGTAGTTATGGTAATTGGGCAAAACCCAGGAACAAATCATCCAAGAATGCTTTCAGCGCTGGAAAAATGCAAAGCGAATGGAGGAAAAATAATAAGTGTTAACCCGCTTCAAGAAGCTGGGTTAATCAGGTTCAGAAATCCTCAGGGGTTAAGTGGAATGTTGCTCAACGGACAGGGTTTAACAGATATATATCTTCAGGTAAAAATCAATCAGGATGTTGCCCTTTTGAAATTGATAGAGAAAAAACTGGCCGCATTAGATAAAGTCGATAAGAAAGTTTTTGACCATGAATTCATAGTTAACTACACCGAAGGCTACGAATCTCTTATAGTTCATTTAGACAAACACACAGAACAAGAATTACTTGAACTCTGTGGAGTGGAAGAGAAATTGATAAACGAAGCTGTTACTCTTTTAGCCAAAAAAAGTCGAATCATCATCTGCTGGGCCATGGGATTGACCCAGCACAAAAACGGTGTAGAAAATATCAAGGAATGTGTCAATCTTCTCCTTCTTAAAGGTAGCCTTGGAAAGCCTGGCTCAGGCACCTGTCCCGTTCGGGGACACAGCAATGTACAGGGAGATCGAAGTGTCGGAATTATGCACTACGTTTCCAAAGAATTAAATGCTGCTATAAAAAACACCTTTGGCTTCGATGCACCTGATCACGAAGGAGTAGATGTGGTAAAGGCAATTCCTGCTATGTATGAGGGGAAATCCAAAGTCTTTATTTGTTTGGGAGGGAATTTTGTATCTGCTGCATCCGACACAGAATACACAGCCAAAGCGGTTCAAAACTGCGACCTTACGATCCAGATCAGTACTAAACTCAATCGTAGTCATTTGATTACCGGAAAGACAGCCTTGATTTTGCCCGCACTTGGAAGATCAGATAAGGATGTAAAAGATGGGGAGAAACGTCATTTGACGGTAGAAAACAGTATGGGAATAGTGCATCAATCCAAAGGATTTCTAGATCCAATTTCGGATGATATTAAAAGTGAACCAGAAATTATTGCCGGAATTGCTGCAGCGTACTTCAGAGAAGTCCATCCTGTAAAATGGAAGTCGCTGGGATCAAATTATGAGTTGCTGCGTGAGAAATTAGGAGAAGTGATTTCCGGTTTCAAAGACCTGAATACCAAGTCTGAAGGTTCAGGATATTATTTACCAAATAATGTGCGAAATCTAGATTTCAGTAAACTGCCAAATCAGAGGGCTCAGTTCAGCATGACTGAATTACCGATTCACAACCTAAATGAAAATGAATATCTGTTGATGAGTATTCGCTCACACGATCAGTTCAATACGACAATCTATGGTCTTAATGATCGCTACAGAGGTATTCATAATGAGCGCAGAGTTCTTTTTATGAATGAAACCGATATGGCTCGGGAGAATTTCAAGAAAATGGATGTGGTGAATATTATGAGCAATTATCAGGGACAGGAGCGTAAAGTCTTTCAATTTTTAGTCATACCATACCATATCCCCCAAACAAATTTGGCAGCCTATTTCCCAGAAATAAATCCTCTCATCCCTATTCATGAGTATGCAGAAAAAAGCAATACACCCATTAGTAAGTCGGTCAAGGTGAGTTTGGAGAAGGCAGATTGAACTTTGTAAGTAGTAAACCAGGGAGTAATAAGTATTGGTGAATTTTATCGTTTACCACTTTGCATTTATACTTCTTCTTTATGCAATCCATTTCGTAACAAAATCAAATCAGCGCACCACTACAGGTTAGTATTAAAGAAGATAATTACTATTTTAAGCCAAACTTAAATTGATTTTTAGGTCAAACCCGAATTATCCAAAATAACCTTAACCTATCCCCATGAAATCCAAACAATGGAAACAGCTGGTACTTGCTGTGATCGTACTGACAGTCGCTTCCTATCTTTTTATCTTCAAAGAAGGAAAACTTGTTCCCACTTTGGCAGATGTACCTTTTGTCTTTTGGTCAGGATTCCTGATTACGGTGCTTGTAGTATTCGCCACCTTTATCGGATCCAAAGTTTTTCCATTTGAAGATCCTAAGAAGCAATGATTGCATGGTTAATATTCTTTTTCTCGCTATTTCTGGCGATGCTAGGCTACGCTTCTTATCGCTCCTATAAAAAAGACAGAACTTCCGACGACTTCATTTTCGCAGGATCGAATATCGGTACCATCCTAGGTTTCCTGACATTTTCGGCAGCCCTATTCTCTGCTTTCACCTTCATGGGCATGCCGGATTTCTTCCGCACTCACGGGGTTGGGGCCTGGATATTCCTGGCTTTATCTGATGCGCTGATGGTTTTTTTTCTGATATGGTTTGGGTATGCATTAAGAAAAAGAGCTTCAATCAACGGATATAAAGGAGTAGCCGGTTTGATGAAATCCTGCTATGGCCATTCATTCCCTGGATATCTGGTATTTGCAAGTGCCTTCCTCTTTCTGATTCCCTATGTAGCCATCCAAATACGCGGCATTTCTATCTTTTTGGATGCGGCATTTCCTGATATGCTGCCTTACTGGTCTTGGTCGGCACTTTTGGTATTTATCATGCTGATTTATTCTGAAATCGGAGGGCTAAAAGCAATCGTGTACAGTGACGCTATCCAAGGCGTGATCATGCTTACTGTGATCTGGATTATTGGCGTGACTTGCCTTCAAATGAGCGGAGGGCTGGAGTCCGGGTTGGCAAAAGTGTCTGAAACAAATGCAGATTTGCTGACACTTCCTGGCCCGAAAGGATTATTCACCAGCCCCTTTCTGATAGCTTCAGCCATAGCTATTGTACTTATCCCTGTTTCCCAGCCTCAATTTACCACTCGTCTGGTAGTGATGAAAAATCTAAAATCCGTCCATAGGATGGCTTATGCTGTTGGTATTTTTGCAATTCTTGTAATTCTGCCGACTGCCTTTATTGGGCTTTATGGTGCTATCAAATATCCTGACGCAAGTACTGCAGACTTCCTTACCAATGCGCTCTTATTTGATCAGGCGGTACCCGTTGCAGCTCTCGCTGTAGTCGGACTTTTCGCAGCTTGTCTCTCTACTACAAATGCGCAGATCTTTGCATTAGGCACCGAACTTAGGTCCCTGCTTTCAGGATCTGACAAGTCCAATATGCGGGTCACTAAGATTTCAATCTTGATATTTTCGTTGATCGTTTTGGTATTTTCCACTTATATGAGTGATGAATTGGTATTGTTGGCACGTGTGAGTTTTGCAGGCACATCTATGATAGCACCCGTAGTATTGGGCGCTGTGATATTCAAGAACCCTCCCAAAGCACTAATCTGGCTTTCAACCTTCGCACTGCTCACATTCGTATTGTCACTTGTAGGAGTCGTTCCCGATCGTATTGGCGGGTATCCTCTTGATTTCTTGATGTACTGTGTACTCTTTATCCTAACTTTTATCTTGATGCTAAGACATCATTTGACTCAAAAAACAACGCATGAAGCTTGATTCAAACATTTCCACAACTCAACTGGAACAGCCTCTCATAAGATTCTGGGAGCTTTCTGCACAAAAAATTCTACAAATAGAAAAATATTTTGACCCCAATACGGGGGCACCGGTTTTCACAGAAAATGGAAAATATGTAACCCGAGGCTGGACTGAATGGACCCAAGGCTTTCAGTATGGCTCGTCAATTCTTCAGTTTGACGCAACTGGGGACCAGCAGTTTTTAAAAATAGGAAGAGACAACACATTAACCAAAATGGCTCCTCACCTCACCCATACAGGAGTGCACGATCATGGATTTAACAATGTCAGCACCTACGGAAATTTACTCAGGCTAATTGAAGAAGGGAAAATTGAAAATTCCGATTGGGAGAAAAACTTCTATCAGCTTGCGCTAAAAGTAAGTGGTGCGGTACAGGCAACACGCTGGACTGTAATCCCTGATGGCGGATTTATTTATTCGTTTAACGGTCCCCATTCTTTGTTTGTAGATACCATTCGCTCGTGCAGGGCACTAATCGTTTCGCATGGGTTAGGCCATGTCTTGCAGGGAGAAAACGACAAACGCATATCGCTCATCCAGCGGGCGATCCAACACATTCTTAGCACTGTCCGCTATTCGCTTTTTTATGGAAATGGTAGAGACACCTACGACACTGCAGGGAGAACTGCACATGAAATCATCTTCAACATAAATGACGGAAATTACCGCTGTCCAAATTCTCAACAAGGCTATACCGGCTTCAGCACCTGGACCCGGGGTTTGGCTTGGGCTATTTGCGGGTTGGGTGAAACACTTGAAATTCTAGACAGGATTGACGAGCTGGACTATTCAGCAGTTATCTCGAAAGAGGATCTTATCTCAGAACTTACTAAAGCAGCCATCGCAACTACCGAGTTTTACCTTAGTAATACACCGACAGATGGTATTCCCTATTGGGACACTGGAGCACCGAATCTGCATAAAATGGGTGATTACCTCAATGAGAAATCTGACCCATATAATGCCTATGAACCAATCGATTCTTCTGCAGCTTGTATAGCCGCACAAGGATTTATCCGAATTGGGAATTGGCTGAAAAATTCCAACCCGATACGGTCGGAGAAGTATATAAATGCAGGAATTCAAATAGCCAAAAATTTATTTGCTGAGCCATATCTCTCTACAGATCCTGACCATCAAGGTTTGATATTACATTCTATCTACCATCAGCCAAACGGCTGGGACCATCGTCGGGAACCAAATAAAGTTCCATACGGAGAATCATGTATGTGGGGGGATTATCATGCACGTGAGCTGGCGCTATTACTCCAGCGTATGCTAAAAGGCGAAATCTATTATAGCTATTTAAATTGTATAGGGCGATGAACACTGGAAAATACAAACCACAATACCCTAGAGTTGCTCAGCTGAAAACTACAGAAAATCTTCGTGATCATCTGAAAAAAGCAGGCATAAGAATGGATTTCGATGAGGATTTGAAGACAGGAGAGCATTCTCCATTTACGAAAGCACACACCACACGAGCTGGTAACATCATAGGAAATGCATTCTGTATCCTTCCTATGGAAGGCTGGGACGGCACTACTGACGGGAAACCTACCGAACTCACCAAAAGACGATGGAAGAACTTTGCGATTTCCGGAGCGAAATTACTTTGGGGCTGTGAGGCTGTCGCCGTACAACCGGCAGGCAGAGCAAACCCAAACCAATTAATGATCAATGAAAAAAACCTAGGTGATTTTGAGCGATTGTATCAGATGGTTGAGCAAGAGCATACAAGTGCTTTTGGAAGTTCGGATGATTTGCTCACCGGTTTGCAGCTAACACATTCAGGTAGATTCTGCAAACCGAATAGCAAAACGAAGATGGAACCTAAAATCCTCTATTCCCATCCGGTTTTGAATAAGAAATTTGGTCTAGCGGAAGATTACCCATTGATGACGGATGGAGAAATCTCAGAACTGATCGATGCATATGTAATTGCGGCTGTCCGCGCGCAGCAGACTGGGTACAAATTCGTTGACATCAAGCATTGTCACGGCTATTTGGGACATGAATTCCTGAGCGCCTACGACCGTGAAGGAAAATATGGGAAGTCAATCGAAAACAGAACACGCTTCATCCGTGAGATCGTAGCAGGAATCAAAGCCGAGGCACCTGGGCTGGAAATCGGTGTACGAATGAGTATTTTCGACTGGATGCCCTTCAAGCAAGGCCCAGAAGGCACTGGGATTCCTGCTGCAGAAAGTCCATACAAATATGCCTTTGGAGGAAATGAATCCGGAATTGGTGAAAACTTATCTGAGTCTTTTGAATTCCTCAAAGAACTGGAGAAGCTGGATATAGAACTGCTTTGCACCACAGCCGGCAGTCCTTATTACAATCCACATATTCAGCGTCCGGCGCTTTTCCCTCCATCAGATGGCTACACCCCTCCTGAGGATCCTCTTCAGGGAGTGGCGAGGCAAATCTCTGCCGTAAGCAAAGTGAAGAAAGCTTTTCCAAGTTTTTATACTGTAGGTTCAGGCTATTCTTATTTGCAAGAATGGTTACCAAATGTGGCACAAAATGTATTGAAAACAGGAAAAGCAGATTCTATTGGCCTGGGCAGAATGGTGCTCAGCTATCCGGAATTACCCGCCGATGTGCTTGAAGGTACTCCAATGAAACGGGCAAAAATCTGTCGTACTTTCTCCGATTGTACTACAGCACCTAGGAATGGGATGATTTCTGGCTGTTTTCCGTTGGACCCTTTTTATAAAAAAATGGAAATACACGAAACACTTAAAACTATCAAAGCATCATGAGTCGAGTCGCATTGGTTACAGGTGGAACACGGGGAATTGGCTTAGGGATAGCCCGAAAACTTGCTGAAGAAGGCATTAATTTAGCCATCAATGGCGTACGTGAAGAGTCAGAGGTAAGAGAGGTCTTGGAAGAGCTGAAAGGATTTGGTGTCCGAGTAGAGTACCTTCAAGGGAACATTGCATCCAGTAAAGATCGCAAGACGATTGTTGAAAGCTTATTAGCGAAATTTGGGAAAATCGATATTCTCGTAAACAATGCCGGAGTGGCCCCTAGAACTAGAAGTGATTTTTTTGATGTGACTGAAGAAGATTATGACCATCTAATGGATATCAATCAAAAAGGCACATTCTTTTTAACTCAAGCTATCGCAAAATGGATGGCAGACTTGAAGAAAGCGAGCCCTGAATCGGAAATCTCTATCATCACCATCACCTCTATTTCATCCACTGTTGCCTCAACGACTCGGGCTTTCTATTGCATGTCCAAGTCTGCGTTATCCATGCTTTCAAAGGTTTTAGCAGTGAAAATGGCAGAATTTGACATCCCAGTTTACGAAATTCGGCCCGGGGTAATTGAGACAGATATGATTGAAAAAGTCCGCGAAACTTATCACCACGGAGTGAAAAACGGAATGACACTTGAACGAAGAATGGGAGTTCCTGAAGATATCGGCAAAGTAGTCACTGCCTTAGTAAAAGGCGATTTTCCTTACTCCACTGGTCAAGTTATTTGCGTAGATGGCGGTATGACTATCGCGCGGATGTAATTGATTGTTATATTAACCGGAATGATTGGGTTAGCAATATCTTCTTAAATTAACGGCTGGAAGACCGAAAACGAAGTAGCCCCAAGGCTAGTGTTTTTCTAATTCTTTGATGCTTTAAAGACTATACTGACAAAGCTATCTGAAAATCATATTTAAATTTTACACAGCGAACTTTTATTCCCATTGAGTATGACTTATGAAAAAAACCAACCAAGCCTTCGAAAATTGCTGTTTTCAGTCAATCCAAAGGCCATAAAAACCCAATTCATATTAAGTCTTTTCCTTTTTGCCCTTTGCATCAATCCATCTTTTGCGCAGCAAAAGCGAACTAAAATTGGTGTAGCAGGACTGACTCACGGTCATGTAGGATGGATCTTGAATGCTAAAGACCGGGAAGATTTGGAAATCGTCGGAATAGCAGAGCCGAATAGAGAGTTAGCAAAAAGGCTAACTGAACAACACGGAATTTCTATGGATTTGGTCTTTGACTCGCTGGAGGAAATGCTAGAGAAAACAAATCCTGAGGCAGTCACAGCTTTTGGAAATATCTACGATCACCTTGCAGTGGTTGAAGCTTGTGCTCCAAAGGGAATTCACGTAATGGTAGAAAAGCCTCTGGCTGTAAGCTTGGAGCATGCGGTGAAAATGAAGGAATTGGCAGAAAAGCATAACATTCATCTGATCACCAATTATGAAACAACTTGGTATCCGAGCACTTTCAAGGCGTATGAGATTCTCAAAAACGGTGAAGTCGGGGACCTGCGCAAAGTGGTGGTTCGAGACGGCCACCGAGGGCCAAAAAAAATCGGAGTCAGTGATGAGTTTCTAGAATGGCTAACTGACCCGAAGCTGAATGGCGGAGGAGCGCTGATAGATTTTGGCTGCTATGGGGCAAATCTGGTAACTTGGTTGGAAAATGGACAGCTCCCAAAATCTGTAACAGCAGTGACTCACCAACTTCAGTCAGAAAATAATCCTAAAGTGGACGATGAAGCAACTATAATCTTAAACTATGAGGATTCTCAGGCCATAATTCAGGCTTCCTGGAACTGGCCAATTGGTAGAAAGGATATGGAAATCTACGGACTGAAAGGTGCCATCTATGCTGATAACCCAACAGATATCCGGGTTCAATATGCTGAAGGCTATTCCGGTTTTGAAGAAAATGAGTTTGAATTGGAATATCAGAATACACCTTTTGAAGATCCCTTCACTCTTTTCCTGGCCGTCATCAACGGAGAACTGACGCTGGAAGCATATGCTTTGCCTTCCTTGGAAAACAACATGATCGTCGTAAAAATACTTTCCGCTGCTGTAGAAAGCGCAAAGACTGGAAAGACGGTTTTTTTGAAGTAGAGGTTTTGAGAAGGAAGGTAGGAGAAATGCTATCGAAGTGAAACAAGGAAGAGCATCATTCGGCAGAAGAAGATTTTTCAGATAGTTTTACAAACTATCTGAACTAAAAACTCTATTCGTACCCCCAAGAACTGCAGCAACTATTTTATCTGATTTCTGACTCCAAAATTTTAGAATCTTGGCTCTTTATCTGAAACCATGCTACCCACATCTTACTCCTAAATACTTCTTAAAGCTCCTTAATCTTCAGATTCTTAAATATCACGCCCTGGCCTTCACTCTGCAATCCTATATAACCTTCGGTTAGCGCTTGACCATCAACTTTGTATTGGGGATCAAAATTATTGGCCACTCCGCCTCCTATTTGCGGCTTAGTGTATTGAAGTACCGTATCTCCATTCACCATGTGGATCACCAAGGAATCGCCGAAAACGATCAGGTCGGCTTTCACCCACTCGTCCCATTTGAAAGTCGGGGAAGTGGAATTGATACAGTGCCTTGGATCTTTTTCACCTTTGAAAAAGACGTCTGTCCCTGGTGAGCACATATTTCCTGTCGGTCTCGGAACTCCTTCTTCTTCTTCAGAAAGCATCTGCCATTCTACCGAAATCGGCCAATCCTGCTCTTTCAGAATCGTTTCTGGTGCCTGAGAGTGAAACATCACTCCACTATTTCTATAAGTATAGCTGGCCGCATCTTCTAGCCATTGATCTGTGAATCTATATTCCCAGGTCATATGAAAAGCTGAAAAAGGCTTTTTGTAAAACAAATGCCCATAGCGATCATTAAATCCCTCATTGTAATCATCGTAATTCACCTCAATTGCGCCATCCACTACACGAAAGGTGTTTTGATAATTATCCCCAGCTTCGTGATGATAGATTTTTGGAGTCCAATTCTCAAGATTCTCTCCATTGAACATATCAATCCATTCTGCCTTTGGCTCTTGTACTTCTTGAATTTCTGTTTTCTCGGAGTTACAGGAAACCAATATACTTCCCAGTAGGGATGCTATAAGTGCTTTTCTAAACATGAAGGTAAAAGTTGAAATAAATAGAATGAGGTAAGTTAAGCAATTCCTGGATTTAAAATTCCAGTTTGGTCTGAATGAGCTCAATCTGAGGAAGTATGGCAAGCAGCAAATGATTTTCCAACTAAAAACTGAAATGCATGTTTTTGGATTTTGGCCGTAATTGATTCAACAGTACCCATCATTTCTCCGTCAATTTGAAATTCCGCCCCTTCTGGGTTCAAAAGCTGACATTCCTCAACTGCCCAGGTTTTGATTCCTTCAACTTGATCCAAATCCCCTTTAAAGAAGGCCATTGTCATTCGAATATAATCTTCGACAGTCTCGGGGTTAAGGGCAATAATTTCGAATTTACCATCATCCATGAGTCCCTTGCAATTCACAATTGCTCCGGTACCGTACTGGTCACCATTGGCAATCACAATCATTTTGGCTCTAAGTTCTATTGCCTTTTCCGCGATTGTCAGGCGAAAGCTCTTTGCCTCTGTACCGAAAATTTCAGAAAATGAATTTTTCACATAACCCAGCATTCCCCGGGATTCCTCTTGTTCAAATTTTTGAATCAGGTTGGCATTAATCCCAAAATCCGCCAAATGCAAACAAAGCTCCCCGTTGATGTCAATTGCATCAATGGGGTGGATATCAAAATCCCGAACAGCTTCCCAGGAATCCACAATATCATTGATTCCCAGACATTTTGCCAGGCCATTAGCTGATCCTAAAGGTAAAACACACAGCGGTGTCTGCTTACGATGAAGGCATTTGGCTACCAGCTTAACTGTCCCATCTCCCCCTCCTATCATTACAAGATCAGGTTTGAATTCTTCATATTTAGCAAGGATTTTTGATTCATCATGCTCACCTGTAGTTTTCCATAATTCTACCTCAAAATCAGAAAGTTTAACTTTCGCCATTTCGAGAAGTTCAACTTCAGTAGTAGAGTCGTTCCCCGAGAAAGGATTATATATTAAAAGACATTTTCTGGCCATTGGAAGTACAGGTTAAATTACTGGATCATTAACTCTTTTTCTACTATTGCTATTGCCTCTTCAGATGACTCTATGAAATGGAATCGATCAAATTCATGAAGATTCTTCAATTCACTTTTTCTGGCTGAATCCAACTTACCTACTACTCTAATGAAAACATCTTTCACTCTTCCGGGATAATCCTGAATGACCTGAGCATAGATCTCAGGATCATGCTGACCGCTATCTCCAATCAAGTAAAATAACATTTCAGGATACATTTCCATAAGCATCTCGATCTTTTGTAATTTGTGAAAGTGATCACCACCACCAGACTTCCAGATATTCTTCATGTTGATATGCTTGTCCTTAAGCAAAATTGGCCCTTCGGGAATATGCCTATACCGAAGAAAATCTTTAATCAAGTCAAAAAGTGACCAATCGCTACTCGATACATAAAATATAGGTAAAGCATTTTCATTGGTTATTTTCTTATAAAATTCCGACACCCCAGGCAAGGGTCTTCTTGTGTAGGCATTCTTCGAAATAGAAAGCCAAAACTTCTTTCCAATTTCAGAAGAATGGGAGATAATAACCGTATCATCTATATCAGATATTACACCTAATTTACCTGCATACCTCGTCACCTCCATATACGCAACCAGAGACTTCTTAGAGGCTGGCTCCAAGACCTGAAAAGTCACTACCTCATTCTGCTCAGTACTGGGTTGTGAATCCCCGATCTGTAGTTCAAAAACCCCATCCTCATCAGTCGAAACTGTATAGCTTTTTTCCTGAAAGGTAATTTCCACTTTTGCCATAGGCACAGATGAGCCTGAATACCTTTTCAGTGCCGCAATAATATTGGAGAGCCAATTATTTCTAGATGAAGGTCTTTTCTGCGTGTAAGCCTTGATTACTCTTCCTTTGAAAAAAACTTCAGTGTCATTTCCAAATGCTAAAAAAGGCTCTACTTTAATTCTGTCCTGCTTACTAATTCTCATCGAATAGTCTGATAGTTGGTACACTAGCACTAACGCAAAAATCACGCATATAGTAAGCAGGACATTTCTCATTTATCAAGAAAAGAGCCTCGGAAATATTTTACATCAGTGTTTCCAATCGTAGTCATCAATCTGCTCAAGGCAAGATTTAAGCAAAGCTATTGAATCAGCAATATCTTTCTTGTGAGCCATCTCTATCACCTGATGTAGATGTCTAGTCGGGATAGAAATCGCTCCAGCTATCGCTCCCTGTTTCCCCATACGCTGTACCCCGGCTGTATCTGTTCCTCCCGCTACCAAGATTTCAGGCTGCCATAAAATTTTGGATTTATCAGCAGTTTGCTTCATAAATTCGACCATACGATAATCACAGATTGTCATGGCATCCATGATTTTGATTGCTGTCCCTTTGCCAAGCTCTGTCACTTTCTCATGAGCCTGAGCTCCTGGAACATCGAAAGCAATCGTGGTATCCAGGGCAATTCCGAAATCAGGATTAATACCATGCGCAGCTACATTTGCTCCTCTGAGACCAACTTCTTCCTGCACGGTGAAAGTCGCGTAAACATCATAAGCCGGGTTTTCCAGCTGTCTCAGTGTTTCTATAAGAATGAATACAGCGACACGATTATCGATCGACTTACAATTAACGCAATCTCCCATTTCGATCAATTCCCGATTTCTGGTGACCGGATCTCCTACCGTGACGTATTTCTCCACTTCCTCTTTAGGCAAACCCAGGTCTATAAAAAAATCTGTGGTTTTAGGAAGTTTAGTTCTTTCCTCGGTAGACATTACGTGTATTGGCTTGCTTCCCATCACACCTACCAGATCTTTTTTGCCATGCACGATCACGCGCTGGGCAGTAAGTGTTTTTGGGTCAAACCCACCCAAAGTATGGAATCTCAAGAATCCGCAATCATCAATATGAGTGACAATAAATCCTATTTCATCCATATGCGCAGCCACCATCACCCGCTTTCCATCTGCGTTTCTCTTACCTTTTTTGAGGGCAATCACATTCCCTATATTATCAACCCTCACATCATCTGCCAGTGGAGTGACCAGATCAATTACTAAATCACGAACTCTTTTCTCAAACCCGGGAGCTCCGGCGATTTCACATATTTCTTTTAAAAGGCTTACGTTTATGTCCATTTTCTATTTTTTTGATTGTGTGAAATTAAGGATTTGATATATCTTGAAAACAACAAAGGCACAAAGAATAGCTTCCTTGTGCCTTTATTTCTTGATTTTTATGTCTTAGTTAAAAACATAAAATATAATAAATTCTACTATTAATATGCCCTAACTGTCTTGCCTTCCATAAAATTGACGAATGACTTATTAACTACCCTCATGCCCCCAGTGGTAGGGTAATCTCCTGTGAAATACCAATCTCCAAGATGCTCAGGGCAGCACTTGTGAAGATTATCTACAGTCTGGTAAATCACTTTCACTTCAGCCTTGATATCTTCATTGGTAACGATCTCGGAGATTTTTTCAGAGATCTCATCATCAGTAAATGAGTTGTAGACACCTTTCACAAAGTTTTCGGTAGAATAGGGAGATGCCACGCAAGAATCGTAGACCTGATCTAATGTGTTTTCGATTTTTCTCTCCTTGATTAAAGCCAAAGCAGCCCTGAAAGCAATAAACTCTTTCATTTTGGACATATCTATGCCATAACAGTCAGGGAATCTGATCTGAGGAGCTGACGAAACAATGATAATACGTTTCGGATTTAGTTTATCCAGTGTTGTGAGTATGCTTTTCTCAAGGGTGGTTCCCCTTACAATACTATCGTCTATCACTACAAGTGTATCAATACCAGATTTGATTACCTCATATGTGGTATCATACACATTGGCCACAATAGAATCCCGATCATCATCATTGGTAATGAAGGTTCTCAATTTCACATCCTTACTTACGAGTTTTTCCACTCTAGGACGGAAATTCAACAATTCATCTAAATCACCCATGTGGGGTTTACCGTCCACGAATACTTCTCTTCTTTTGGCTGCCAAATAATCCTCCAAACCTTCGATCATACCCAGAAATGCGGTTTCCGCAGTATTCGGTATGTACGAAAACACAGTGTTTTTCAAATCGAAATCAATTGCTTTTAAGATCTGGGGGATCAAAGCTCGACCAAGGTTTTTTCGCTCTTGGTAGATATTAGGATCTGTTCCTCTAGAGAAATAGATTCGTTCAAAAGAGCAGGATTTTTTCTCTCTTGCCGGCATTATTTCCGATTCCGCGAACGAGCCATCCTTATTGATGACCAAAGCATGTCCAGGCTGAATCTCCTTGATGGAATTAAAATTAATATCGAAGGCTGATTTAATTGCTGGCTTTTCCGAAGCAACTACAATCACCTCATCATCAGCATAATAATATGCAGGACGAATACCTGAAGGATCTCTAACTACGAAAGCCGAACCATTTCCTACGATGCCAGCCATAGCATAACCACCATCAAAGTCTCTGCAAGATCTTCTAAGGATCCTAGCCATATCCAATTCATCCTCAATCACTTGAGTAATCTGTTCATTGGAGAATTGGTGCTTATATTTATCAAAAATACGTTGGTTTTCCTCGTCTAGGAAGTGACCGATTTTCTCCATCACTGTGACAGTATCAGTTTTTTCCTTTGGGTGCTGACCTAGCTGTACCAGCTTATCAAAAAGCTCCTCAACATTGGTCATGTTGAAGTTACCGGCCATGACCAAGTTACGGCTTCTCCAGTTATTCTGCTTTAGGAAAGGGTGACAGGTTTCTATCGAGTTTTCTCCATGCGTACCATATCTCAGATGTCCCAGCCAAACCTCTCCTGTGAACGCGATATTTTCTTTAAGCCAAGTTCCGTCAGAAAGTGCATCATGACCTCCGATTTTCTTGGCTTTTTTATACTTTCGGTTGATTTTATCAAAAATATAATTGACAGCGGAAGGCTCAATGGATCTATATCTACTAATATAACGGGTCCCAGGCTTTGTGTCAATCTTGACATTGGCGACACCTGCACCATCCTGGCCTCTATTGATTTGTTTTTGCATCAAGACATAGAGCCTGTTAGAGGCGAAAGCCGCTGTCCCATATTTATCGATGTAATACTGGGCAGGTTTTCGCAATCTAATCATTGCTATGCCGCATTCGTGTTTGATAGCGTCACTCATAGAGTCTGGCAAATGTTATTTTGAAGAATCAAAGGTAATTGTTTTTTGAAGATATTCTGGGCAAAATAAGTTCTCTTTGCTTTCCTAAAATTTGGCAAATCATTCTTTTTTTGATCTATCTCAAATACTCTTCCTACTCTCCTACACTTGGTTTCCTAGTACAATCTGACGGAATATTCCACAATCAATTTTAGTGATTTCCCCGCTACCACCCCCTATCTCCTTCTAATCCCAGCTGGCACGATGATAGTAGTCTAAAAACAAGGGAAACAATATGATCTTAATTTGATAACAGCTCCCAAAACTATTTATATAAAATGGCCAAAGTTATTCTTGCTAAGTCAGCGAAAGCATTTTCTATCGCGTGGAAGAATCAAAAATAGTTGCTCAATCTCCTAAGTAAAAATGCACCGGACATTTGTCTGGTGCTTTTTTTGTTAATTAGCTCTATAAAGAAAGAAAGTAATTCATGAAGAATATATTATTAGTAGAGGATGATCTGACCTATTCCAGGATTGTCAAGACTTTTCTTGAGAAAAATGGATTTGCTGTTCAGACTGCCGTCAAAGTCAAAGAAGCCCAGCAATTTTTCAGTAACTCTAAATTTGATTTGATCATAGCCGATTTCAGACTACCTGACGGCACAGGAATGGAGCTACTTCAGTGGTCAAAAAGCAATTACCCACAAACTCAGGTAATTCTGATCACCCATTATTCTGATATTCGGATTGCTATAAAAGCCATGAAACTTGGAGCATTCGAATATATTACCAAGCCAATCAACCCCGATGAACTATTGGCGACTGTAAACGAATCTCTATCGGCCAGCGCGCCGAAAACTACAACTGCAGAAACCAGCGCTGCCCCACCTTCTTCAAAGAAAAAAAGCAAAAGCAGCTATGTGGTAGGAAGCTCAGTAGAAGCCAACAAACTTGAAAAACATATTCAATTAGTCGCACCTACCGATCTTAGCGTGCTGGTGCTAGGAGAAACGGGAACAGGAAAAGAGTTTGTTTCAAGAAGAATTCACGATTTATCTACCAGGAAAGACGGTCCTTTTATCGCAATCGATTGTGGAGCTTTACCTAAAGAACTTGCTGGAAGTGAACTTTTTGGACATGTAAAAGGGGCCTTTACTGGAGCACTGGAAAACAAAACAGGCCATTTTGAAATGGCTAATGGAGGCACAATCTTCCTGGATGAAATCGGAAACTTGGGCTATGAAGTTCAAATCCAGCTTCTCAGAGCAATACAGGAAAGAACAATCAGAAAAATCGGTGGCAACAAAGAAATCCAAATCGACGTGCGGATTATAGCAGCTACAAATGACAACCTATTGATACAGGCAGGAGATGGGCATTTTCGTGAGGATTTATATCACCGCCTAAATGAGTTTACACTGAGTGCGATTCCCCTCAGAAGCAGGAAAGAGGATTTGGAAGATTTTGCAGATCAATTCTTGGACGAAAGTAATGAGCGACTCGGAAAAAATGTCAAAGGATTTTCTCCGGAAGTTTGGGAGATTTTTCTTGGCTATGACTGGCCAGGAAACTTGCGGGAATTAAGAAATATAATCAAACGGGCAGTACTACTTTCCCCCGGCTCCCATGTAGAAAAAGAATCTTTGCCCACAGATCTGTATGAGCCTTCCTCGAGCTTTCCGGGAACCAAACCAGGTCTTAAGTCCTTCTCAGTACCATCGGATTTGCCTTCACCAAAAGACTACAAATCGCAATGGGTAGAGCAAGAAAAAGAATTAATTCAAAAAGTCCTGATGGACACCAAATTCAATAAATCCAAAACAGCGCGCATTCTTAACATGGACCGTAAAACCCTTTACAGCAAAATGGAAAAATATGGACTGGACTAGGTTATTACATTAGCGGTTTTTTTGATGGTCTCGGTAAGAGCTCCCAGCAAGATTCGGATCTCCTCATCAAGCTGATTAAGTGTATCACCGAGGCCATTTTTATTACCAATTTTCAAGCTGTTTTCTACTTTTCTGGCTGTCTGGCCAGCGGGACTTTTTATTTGCCCCAGACGACTTCCCAACTGATGGCAAATCTCCAAGATCTGGTCAAAATCCTCATTCCTCCTTGCCTCTTTCATTTTGTCGAGATCCTTTTTCGTCTCTGTTATTAACTCCCGCACGATGTCCTGAAGTAATAATTCATCTCCCATGCAGAATCTAGCTAAGTCCTTAAGCTGAAACAATGTACTTTCAGATTCGCTTATTGACTGAGTTGTAGGTATATCTTTTACTATGTGATTTGGAAAAAACTTACCTAAGCATTCAATCAGAACACGCTCTTGGAAAGGTTTGAAAATAATTTCCGTAAACCCGCTTTCCATCATTTTTTCCCGCTCCTCCAGGAAGACATTAGCTGTCATGGCCAGGATCGGCATTTCTTTATACATATCAATATGCCTTAGCCTACTCACTACATCGAAACCAGAGAACTCAGGCATCTGTATATCCAAAATAGCTAGATCAAAATCAATTGCTACAAATTCATCCCTGAAGTTTGTTCCACCAGGATAAGTAATAATTGAAGCCCCGAAATAACTAAGAATGGTTTCTAAATACCTAATTCCTACTTTATCATCATCTACCAGGAGGATTTTGAGGCCAGACAAATCAAGGGACACGATTTCATCTGCGTTGAATTCTATATGCTGGGATTCTGTAGCCGTCATTGGTAATTTCACCAGCATAGAAGTTCCCTCGTGCTCCACGCTTGATGCTGTAATCTCTCCTTCCATCAAAGACACGAGACGCTGCACAATCGCCAATCCCAGGCCTGTTCCCCCATATTTTCTGGAAATCGAAGTATCTGCCTGATCAAATTCTCGAAAGACCTTTTCAAGTACCGCATGAGACATGCCTATACCGGTGTCCTTAATTTCCACAGTTAGCACACCATTACCCCACCCCACATTTACACAGATTGACCCTTCTGATGTGAACTTGAAAGCATTACTCAGCAAGTTGTTTAGTATCTGCTTGAGCCTAAGCTGATCTCCAATCAACCACATATCTTTAGGGAGATCCAGAGACCACTCAAACCCGATCTTTTTTTCTGCCGCCTGTAATTCGAAGAAATTCTGCAAGGAAGAAAAAAGCGATTCCGGATCGAATGGACGTGCTTCCAATTTTAATTTGCCCGCCTCTAGCTTGGAAAAATCCAGTACTTCATCAACAATTTCCATCAGTGTATCAGAAGCAAAGCCTATCATTCTCAAATGAGATTGCTGGTTGGAATCCAGTTCAGATTTTTCCAAAACTGATCTATATCCCTGAATTACATGAAGTGGATTCCGGATCTCATGACTCATATTGGCCAAAAATTCCTGTTTAGATCGCGCCAGTTGTTCAGATTTCAGTCTGGAAACCTCCAGATTTTCCTGATATTTCTTAGTCACTTTGATCTCCTTCAAGATAGAATAAACCATGATAGCAGCACCTATTACGGCCAAGATCACAATCATGATCAAGAAATAGGTCATATCATAGGTCAACTTATATGCAGAATCATTTTGGCGATCTGATTTCTCAAGAGCACGTTGTTGTAGGGTGCTTACCAGATTCTGTATTGTGTTGATGATCTTGCTTTGGCTGATTGAAATATCAGCTTCCATTTTTGCCAGCCTCTGCCGCTGAAAAGCCTCTTCCCGGTTAACTCTATTAATAACACCTTTGATACTATACAGGACACTATCTAATGTCTGCACTGCAGGTAAATTGGGATCCCGAAGATTTTGCCTTTGCAAATCTCGTAGATAGGCAATAGACTGATCATCTTCCCTGCTTATGATAGCCTGATCAGCTTTGGCTTCCTGACGCATAGAGATTTCTTGTTCCAGTTCATTAAAAAGATAATCCTTCGGGTTGATCTTGCCAATGGGTCGTTGTTCGAGGGTCGCTGCACGTCTGCGAATTCCAAGCTCCACTTTATTTAGCGCTTCTTGGGTGAAATTCTTATTGGCTAAATTTGACTTTACCTCATATAGATTAATGTAGCCAACAATAAGCGTGTCTAGATTGGTCTGTACACTTTGTATGTAAGTTCTTTCAAGGGAATCCTCTGCAAGAGAGCCTAATTCCCGAAGCTTCTTCTTGAGTGAAGTGACACTGGAATCCTGAACTCTAAAATCCGCATCTATCCCTGAGTGGTCCAGTTGGGTAATTTGTATGATTTCGGATTGAAGTTCATTGAGAAGATTGAGTTTCTGATTAGGTTCGGCAAGCTCCTTCATGGTGGCAAGGAGTCTATTCTGTGTATAATAAGTCAACCCTGCCATCCCAATCAGGAATATAGCAGCTATGAAAAAGCCGGTAACGACTTTCCCTGCGGTACTCGAACTTGGGGACTTTCTTTTCATCAAAAACACATTACCCCAGAAACCAATAACTATTCCAAGTGGGGATTAAAACTTTAGGACAGTATAACCTTTTGGTACATACGTAGACACCGTTGTCAGGGCCGAAAGGGCCACTGATGCTCCTGGGTATAAATCATCTCTATTGAAACCCCTGGCATGCATCGATTGTCCACAAACCAGCACCTCTACTCCCGCCGCTTCCAATGCCTCATACACCGGGAGATTAGGGTTGTCAGTATTAAAACGTTTATTGTACTCCTCATTGTTCAGTACAGTAAAGATCGCTGGGCCATGAACCACAACTTTCACATGCATACGTTCATTAGGAACACCGGCCAGACCATGAAGATTCATCATTCTGGCCACATTATCAACCCAACGGCTAATCTCAGCATTTTCTGCACCGCCTGTAGACATATCCACTAAAATATAATACTCCAGGTTTCCATCAGGTTTTTCGGTAGCGTCAGGAACTTCATAAACACCTCCAAATCCCTTTACGAGAGGGAACTGGGCAGTTTGGGCAAAAGAAAGCCCAGTGGCAAAAAGCGCAAAACAAAAAGCAGTCAAAGCTAATAAACGTGTCATATGTGAGTAATTAGGCTGAAAATGTAAGGAAAATAATGGGGAGAAGTGAGGAGGCAGATGGAAAAGGAGAACTTAATTTTCATTCAGTTGAATTTAATAGCCGCCTTTCCTCTCATCACGAAGGGCATATGCCATTTCCCCAAGTTTTGGTTTCTGAAGACACAAACCGCGGGGAAGATACTCTTTTATAGAATCTAAGCCTCTTGGAGTTAAAGCCATAACCGAAATTATAATTGCTTTAAAAAGTGCTATAAATTAAAATAAAAAAGGCTTATACGTTCAGTATAGGCCTTTGTGCGCACGAGAGGATTCGAACCTCCACACTACTTAAAGCACCAGCCCCTCAAGCTGGCGTGTCTACCAGTTTCACCACGTGCGCGGTTAACAGTTTGCAAAAGTACCTGACTTGCCTATTCGATGCAAATCGGACACAAATCTTTTGC
Organism: Algoriphagus resistens; assembly: GCF_001442615.1. Classification (GTDB taxonomy): domain Bacteria; phylum Bacteroidota; class Bacteroidia; order Cytophagales; family Cyclobacteriaceae; genus Algoriphagus; species Algoriphagus resistens. Next base: position 226,206 of record NZ_LMXN01000007.1, read on the forward strand.
AATTATTTTATCGGGAAGTCCTTTACGCCCCCTGCTATATCTCACGAAAGGAAGTAACGATTACCCGTAAACTTTTTTCTCTGCTGCCAAGAGTGTATTGTATAGTAATGAGGCAATGGTCATCGGACCTACTCCACCAGGAACGGGGGTGATCGCAGAAGCAATTTCAGACACTTCTTCAAATTTCACATCTCCTACCAACCTGAATCCTGACTTTTTACTTGCATCCTCGATTCGGTGGATTCCCACATCAATTACAACTGCACCAGGCTTCACCATATCCGCAGTTACGAAATGAGGTTTGCCAAGCGCCACAATAAGAATGTCTGCGGTTTTAGCGATTTCAGGAAGATTGGCAGTTCGGCTATGAGTCAGGGTCACAGTGGCATTCCCTGGATAGCCATTTCTAGCCATCAGAATACTCATCGGGCTTCCCACGATATGACTTCTCCCAATCACTACGCAGTGCTTGCCTGATGTCTCGATATTGTACCGCTTTAGCAATTCAACAATCCCGTAAGGGGTGGCTGCTACATAAGCCGGCCAGTTCAAAGCCATACGTCCCACATTTGCCGGAGTAAAGCCGTCTACATCCTTCTCAGGCTTAATTTTATCAGTTACTTTCTCTACAGAGATATGCTTTGGCAAAGGAAGTTGCACGATCAATCCGTCGATGTCAGGATTCCCGTTGATATCTGCTACCACTTTAAGAAGTTCATCTTCAGAGACATTTTCTCCCAATTTCACCAGAGTTGACTCAAAACCACACTCCCCACAAGCTTTTACTTTAGCGTTAACATAAGTTTGACTTGCGCCATCACTTCCCACAAGGATTGCAGCTAGATGAGGTGTCTTCCCTCCTTCTGCTTTGATTTCTGCCACACGGGCAGCGATTTCGGATTTGATTTGAGATGAGGTGAGCTTTCCGTCAATTAAGATCATTTGATTTACGAATTAGGATTTTGGATTTACGAGATCCTCAGGGACTCCAACCCTTAAATTTTTATAATGATCCAAAAAATCCAATTTAGAATTAGAAGGATCATGCTGTTTTAATACTAGCAACTACAATAGCTACTAATTACTCTGCTTTTTTAATTAGTAGTGTTATTTCGGGAGATAATTCCAACTTGGTATTTATTTCATCAACCCCTGAAAACTCAACAATGAAAGTTGAGAATCGAGGTGCAATTTAAACTCATAAATCGTACTTCTTAAATCGTAAATTCCCTTAATCAAGCTTCAGCACCGCCATAAATGCTTCCTGTGGAACCTCAACGTTTCCGACTTGTCTCATTCGCTTCTTGCCTTTCTTTTGTTTTTCAAGCAGTTTACGCTTGCGTGAAATATCCCCACCATAACACTTCGCCAATACGTTTTTACGCAAGGCTTTTACTGTTTCCCTGGCAATAATTTTCTGTCCAATTGCTGCCTGAATCGCAATTTCAAACATTTGACGAGGCACTAGTTCCTTTAACTTTTCACAGAGTCTTCTCCCCCACTCGTATGCCTTATCGCGGTGAACCACTGCTGACAATGCATCGACAGGCTCCCCATTCAACATCACATCCAGTCTCACCATATGAGAGACCTGATAGCCTTTTAATTCATAATCCAATGAAGCGTAACCTCGAGAAATGGTTTTCAGCTTATCAAAGAAGTCAAAGACAATTTCAGCCAAAGGCATATCAAAGGTCAGTTCCACACGCTCAGAGGTCAGATAAACCTGATTTTTGATCTGCCCCCGCTTATCCATACAAAGCGTAATCACTGCCCCTACATATTCAGCAGCAGTAATGATGGAAGCTTTCACATAAGGCTCTTCAATATGCTTCATCCGTGTTGGATCCGGCATATCTGAGGGTGCATTGATCACCTGATAGGTATCGTTGGTCATCAACGCTTTGAACTGAACGGATGGAACAGTTGTGATCACTGTCATATCAAATTCGCGCTCAAGACGCTCTTGAATAATCTCCATATGAAGCATTCCCAAGAATCCGCATCGGAACCCAAAGCCCAAAGCCATGGAAGTCTCAGGTTCCCAGACAAGTGAAGCATCATTTAGCTGAAGCTTCTCCATAGATGCTCTCAATTCCTCATAATCGGTGGTCTCAACAGGATAAATACCAGCAAAAACCATTGGCTTCACATTTTCAAAACCTTGGATAGCTTTCTCACAAGGTCTCTTAATATGCGTGATGGTATCCCCTACTTTTATTTCTTTGGCAACTTTCACCCCAGAGATCAAATAGCCTACATTCCCGGCACTCATGGTTTGTTGAGGAATTTGGTTCAAACCCAAAATTCCAATTTCATCCGCCTCGTATTCCCTGCCAGTATTTACAAACTTGATTTTATCGCCTTTACTGAAGGTTCCATTGAAAATCCTAAAAATCACTTCAACACCACGGAAAGGATTATAAACCGAATCAAAAATCATTGCTTGAAGCGGCGCATCTGCATCTCCCTTAGGAGCTGGAATTCTAGTGACCACAGCTTTCAGGATATCGTCAATACCAATGCCTGCTTTGCCGGAGGCTAAAATAATATCCTCTCTGTCGCAACCTATCAGATCAATCACCTCATCAGCAACTGCCTCTGGATCTGCACCCGGAAGATCAATTTTATTCAAAACCGGAATGATCTCAAGATCATGGCCAAGAGCCAAATATAAATTGGAAATAGTCTGAGCCTCCACTCCCTGAGAAGCGTCCACAATCAGTAAAGCTCCTTCGCAGGCGGCAATAGACCTGGAAACCTCATAAGAGAAGTCAACGTGACCAGGCGTATCAATCAGGTTGAGCGTGTAAACTTCCCCCTCATGGGTATATTTCATCTGGATCGCATGAGACTTGATTGTGATCCCACGTTCTCGCTCCAAATCCATATTATCCAATAACTGGTTCTGCATATCGCGATCTGCGACAGTATCGGTTTGCTGCAGTAACCTATCCGCCAACGTACTTTTCCCATGATCAATATGGGCTATAATACAGAAATTCCTTATTTTTTGCATATCCATTCTTGGCGCAAAAGTAGTAAATAACTAGGAGATAAGAGAATTTTCAAACTCAATCATCAAGTTTCGCTGACCAAATCCAATCAGCGACCTTCTTCATTACCAAAAGTAAGAAACGAATACCGAAGCAATCTCGATGTTAAAAGATTGCTTCGACCATTTTTCCCTGCCAATAAGATAGCATTTCCTAACTTCGCCCTTTCAAAATCAATTAAAATGCAAACTGTATCCGAAAACAAAAAAGCCAATAATATAGCCGAGTACATTATCTACATGTACCAAATGGAGGACTTGATCAGGTCTTATCAGGGGAATCCAGTCGAAATCAAAACCTTTGTAGTGGAAAAATACCCCGTGCCGGAAGAAGAAAAGGATAAAATTGCTGATTGGTATTTGACACTTCTTCATAAAATGAAATCTCAGGATATTCTGGAAAAAGGCCATCTGGATGAGTTGAATTCGATAGTTGCTGAGCTGGCCCAAATCCACTGGAACCTCCTCAAAACTGACCCCGCCTATTTTGAAGCCTATTCGAAGACCAAGCCATTCCTTATTGAAGCGGTAATGCAGGCAGAAGGGCAAGATCTTGGAAATGAAATCCAGATCTGCCTGAATGGAATTTACGGCTTATTACTATGCAGGCTTCTGGGCAAGAAAGTCTCAGACGAGCAACTGAAGTCAGCAGACGCTTATGGCGCTATTCTCAGCACGTTGAGTTACCATTATAAAGTGAAAAACGCTATTTCAAAAAATTGAATTTTGTTTGAAAAATTTAAAGATTGTCTCTTTCAATCCTCCAAAAACTCCCACACACTCCTATATCCATTATTCTTCTCAAAATAGTGAAGCAGCTCATCAAAGAAAGTATGTTGAGCCAGTGTGCTGCTATCCCCTATAAGTATCAGTCTACGCTTTGCACGTGTGAGAGCAACATTCATTCGTCGCTCTTCTGCCAAGAAGCCAATTTCCCCTTTTTCGTTGGATCGTGTGAGAGAAATCATCATCAGATCCCGCTCTTGCCCTTGAAAGCCATCCACTGTATCTATAGTAATTTGACCTTTCACAGTATTTAAACCTGAATATGCCTGTGAATCAAAAATTAAGGACCGCATCCTCCGGACTTGCGCTCCATAAGGCGCAATCAAACCAACGCTCCAATTATTACGAAGGAAATCATCTACCCCAATTTTTTCCACAAGATCATTTAAGTATTTCGCTGCGAACAAAGCTTCCTCAGGGTTGAAGGTACTCAGGCTTTCCAGCTCCTGCTGATCAGAATAGCCCGCTCCCGCTGTATCAATCCATTCTAAAACCACATTTTCTGCGGGGAAAACATGAGCTTTAGTGCTTTCATCAGCGATCAGTTTTCCTTCGTAAAACTGCTCATTTGAAAAGCCCATAATCGCTTCGGGCATCCGGTATTGTACTTGCAGCATTTGCGCCGCTTGTGGTCTTCTCGATATCACTTTCTCAAAAAGCGTCTCTGCCAATCCATCTTTTGCTGCTTGATAGGATTTGATGATTGGTGGAAGCTGAAAGTGATCTCCTGCAAACACGACTTTCTTAGCTTTCAAAATCGGAATCCATGTCGCTGCCTCTAATCCTTGCGCTGCTTCATCGATAAAGACCACATCAAATTCCATCCCTTTCAGAGTGTAAGACGACGCGCCGACGAGTGTAGAAGCAAACACTTGAGTTCTTTGAAAAATATCGTACTGGATATATTCCTCCAACGATTTGGAAGCTTCCCGCAACCGGGAAACTTCTGCATACATCAACTTCCGCTGAGCCCTTTCCTCAGGGCCAAAATTCCTCTTGTATTGTTTAGCAAGCTTCAGGAATTGATCAGTTTCTCTGCGAAGCTTCTTCAAGTCCCGATAGCTAGTATGAAAAGCTGTTTTTGCATCCAACGTCTGATTAAGAATCTTTTCCTCCACACGGGCAGGATGCCCAAGACGTAACGTTTCTATTCCCCGGTCTATCAGTTTCTCTACCAGCAAATCCACCGCAGCATTACTAGGCGTACATACCAGAATGGATTCGCCGGCAATCACGGCATCTTGGATTGCCTCGATCAGCGTGGTTGTTTTTCCTGTGCCGGGAGGCCCATGAACTACTGCCACATCTTTTGCATTTGCTATCAGCTCGCATGCTTGATTTTGTGAGAAATTGAGATTGGATTTGGGAGAAATTCGCTTTACAGAAAACTCAGAAGCTTTTTCACCTAACAGAATTTCTTTCAATTCTTCTACACGCTTGTTTTCTGAAGAAATCACCCTTTTAAGCGCAAATTCCATTTCTCTGTAACTTGCCTCATCAAAAAGCAAGTCCACTCCAATCTTGCTTACTTCCATCCAGTTAGGAATCTCATCCACTTGCAGGGTCACCGTCATGGAATTATTGCGTACAAAATTGATCACACCGTTTACGCGATACTCCGAGTTTTGACAACTGTCCTGGGTAGTAAAGAATGAAACTGATTTACCTGAACCAAAAGCCGAGGAATAATTAGAATCGCTTCTCTCCACTTCTATCAGTAAGCGCTCCCCCATTCCTACCTTACTTTTTTTCACCTCAATAGGATACCAAGTGATTCCAGCCCTTTTTTTGTCAGCAATAGAGGAATTAAGAAATTTCTGTTTGTATTGTGCGAGGTCTTCTTGCCATTCAAGTTTCAAAAGTTTTAGCCCTTTCTTTAATTCCTCCGTGACTTTGTCCATCAATCCGTATTTTAGCCCGAAACTAATGAAAACCATCCGTGTTTTTCATAACCAGCTATTTCTATGAACTACTTAGCACATGCATACCTTTCATTTGGTCAAGACGAAGTGCTCGTTGGTAATTTCATCGGGGACTTTGTGAAAGGAAAAATGATGAACACCTTCCCCCAGGAAGTTCAAAATGGCATAATGCTTCACAGGGAAATTGACCAATTTACCGATACACACCCACTGGTAAGAGCTGGACAGAGTTACCTGAGACCGAAATTCGGACATTATTCTACAGTAATCACAGATATTTACTTCGATTACTATTTAGCCAATTATTGGGCAAAATTTTCTTATGTTCCCCTAGAGGTTTTTATTCAGAACACGTTTTCCACCCTTAAGCACTATCGGCAGCTTTTCCCCTATCGCTTTGAGACTATGTTTCAATGGATGGTCCAGGACAATTGGCTTTTGAAATACCAGAAAATCGAGGGGATTCGAGAAACATTCACCGGGATGTCTCGACGAACTAAATTTGAATCCAAAATGGAAGTGGCGCACCTAGCCTTATTGGAAAAAGAGGTAGAATTTCAGACGATATTCTTCGCTTTTTTCGAGGATTTGGAGACTTTTGCACGTGAGAAATTATTAGAAATCCAAAATTCCAATGCTGGTCATTAAACCTAAAGTATCCACTTATATTTCATTAAGCCTCGTGCTGCTCATTCTGATCTCTGGGTTGGTATATATTCTGAGAGATTTTGCCTACAAAGGAAGTTTTGGGATTTGGTTTTATTTGATAGCCTGTACCGTAATCACTCTCGTGATTTTGATGCTTTTGGTAAAAATGTTAGCGGGATACAGATTTATAACAGCTGGCAGAGATCAAATCATCGTCAAATTGCCTTTGCGGGGGTACAGCAAAATTTATCCTGTTTCTCAAGTTCTTGCCTGGGAAGAAGAAGTCGTGATGGCTAACAAAAAGGAATTCCGTCAGGTTACAATTGCTTTTTCGGACAAGCAATCCATTTCTGTTTCCAATCATGAGCATGAAGCTTATAAAGACCTTGTTGCCTATTTATCGAAAAAAGCAGGAAAACAAAAGGTGAAAAGTAAAAAAGCCTGAGATAGATCCCAGGCTTCCATTCTATTTTCTAGTTCGGAAATTCGCATCGTAAAGATCAACACTTTCCTGTATGATTCGCTTCGCATCCTCCTTACCAAGGAAATCTTCCACTTTCACTTCTTTATTTTCGAGCTTTTTGTAGTCCTCAAAGAATCTGTGCACTTCCTTCATTAAGTGGGGAGGAAGATCATCGATATCATTGATGTAGTTTACAGATTGGTCACCTGCAGCCACGGCAATGATCTTATCATCTGCTTCACCGCCATCGATCATACGCATCACACCGATCACTTTGGCTTCTACCAAACACATCGAAGGAATATCAATTTGAGAAATAATGAGAATATCCAATGGGTCATGATCTTCACAGAAAGTCTGTGGAATAAATCCATAATTTGCTGGATAATGCACCGCAGAAAAGAGCACGCGGTCTAGCATCAGCATTCCGGTCTTCTTATCCAACTCGTACTTTCCTTTACTACCCTTAGGTATTTCAATTACACCTGTTACGAATTCAGGGGCATTTTTCCCAATGTTGACGTCATGCCAGGGATTAATCATAATATCTTGAATTAGTTAATAAAAAGTGAAGCTTTTCGCAAAGCCCGTGCAAAGATACAGTTTAGCATGAAAATGCCCAGAAACCACTCACTATTTCATGTTTGGCAAAGTGACTTTAAAGATAGTACTTTCTCCAAATACTGATTTCAGATCAATTCTTCCGCCGATTTGCTCCACAGCTTCTTTTACCATGTAGAGCCCTAACCCGGTCCCAACATTTTTCTGTGTGGCCCGGCTAAACAAATTGAACACATCGGATAGATGCTTCTCCTCTATTCCTATTCCATTGTCTTCAATGGAAATAGTCGCCTCCGATTCTCCTACATCAATTCTCAGGCTTATACTTTTGTCCCTATGCTCTGCTCTCTGAAATTGGACCGCATTACTGAAAAGGTTGTTGATGATTACTCGGATTTTAGAGTCATCAGAATAAAACTTACTCTCTTGATTAATCTCAATAGCCACCTTAACATGGCCTATGTCAATTTTTTTCTTGTATACATCCAATTGCTGAGTGACTACGTCCTTGAAGTCTATCCCAACTATTTTATTGTCAATTTTTGTGGACCTGTAAAAATCCAGCATTTTATAAATAAAGTCATCCAACTTACCCGTAGCTGTATCTATCATTTCAAAATACTCTATCGCATTAGAATCTTTGAGTTCCATTTTGGCCAATTTGGACACCCCTGAAATACTCATCAATGGCCCTCTTAATTCATGTGATAAGCTGTAAACAAATTGATTCATCTCTGAATGAAGCTTTTTGAGCTTTTCGTTCTTATCCTTCAGTTCTCGCCGCATAAAGTATATATCAGCAGCATTCTTAATTGAATTTTTGATCTGCTCAATATTCCAAGGTTTATCGATAAACCGGTAAACTTCACCTTTATTAATGGCATCTATCACGGATGCTATATCTGAATAACCAGTAAGCAATATCCGGATAGGATCAGGACTGAACTTCATAAGCTCTTCAAAAAATTCCGTACCAGTCATTCCCGGCATCCTTTGGTCAGCTATTACTACATGAACCTCTTCCTCTTTGGCAATCCTCAACCCTTCTTCAGCATCTATGGCTGTAAAAATTTTAAAGTCCTTTCTTAAAGTAGCTCTGAAAGACCTTAGATTATTGTCTTCATCGTCTATATAGAGGACATGAATTTTATCATTCATAGCGTTGAGTACTTTGATGTACCGGAAGGGTTATTTTAAATGTGGTTCCCTGGCCCTCTTCCGTGATTACCTCCAGCGTTCCTTTGTGATTTTCAATAATAGAATAAACTATTGAAAGCCCCAAACCTGTTCCTTTTCCTACAGCTTTTGTAGTAAAGAAAGGTTCAAAAACCCTCTGTTTCACATGCTCTGGCATACCAGGTCCATTATCTATAATTTCAATGGTGACCATATCTCCCAATGATCTGGTCCTAAGCTCTATTTTGGGATCCACAATAGAATCAATATGCTCAGCCAATGCCTGCACAGCATTATTAATGATATTCATCAATACCTGATTGATCTTGCCAGCCAGACATTCCACCAGAGGCAGCTCCCCGAAATCTCTGATGATTCTGATTTTACCTGGGATCGAGCTATTTAGGAGAATAATTGTACTGTTAATCCCATCGTGAAGATCTACTTTTTTTACATCCTGTTCATCTACACGGGAGAATATTCTTAGTCCTTTTACAATTTCAACAGTACGCTTTGCTCCATCATCCATTCCTTTCAGGAGTTGCTCTACTTCTTCCAGCACGTAATCCAATTCCAGATCTTCTTCAAGGTTTTTTGCCTCTTCTCTAGAAGCTTCAGTAAATTCTTTCTCTCCAGTTCGCCTATAGAATTCAACCACCTCCATGATATCTTTAATATCTCTTTTCAAAGGAATGATATTAGAGCTCACAAAATTGATAGGGTTATTTATTTCATGGGCAATCCCGGCAGTCAGCTGGCCCAAGGAGGCCATTTTTTCCTGATTAACAAGCTGGCTCTGTGTATTCTGAAGATTCCTCAATGCTTGCTCAAGCTCATCGGTTCTAATCCTGACCTTCTCTTCAAGCATGGTATTCTGCTGTTTGATCAATTCTTCATTTTCATGTAAAATCCGAAGTTTCTCAATTTGTTCATCCTCCTTTTCCTTTTTCAAAATATTGATTCGATCGGCCAAGGCAAGCGAAAGTAAAATCGCTTCAAGGGCGGTTCCCAGCAACATGGGTAAATTGGAAAAAGAACCGAAGTTAATTAGTCCCTGGTTCTGAAAAACAAAGAATAAAAGCCCAAAAAGGAAAAATCCCCATGCTGCTAAAAAATAAAATGCCGGACGGTACCCTTTTCTTGTCATCATTATTCCACTGCTCATGAAAAACACCACTACCAGGAGTGCCCCAATATCGGTAAATGAATAACTCAATGACACAAGACCAAACACTCTTCCTATTGCACCTAGCGAATAAACTATCAAAATGAGTGTTAGCCCTTTATTAATTAATGGAAGATATTTCTTAGTCTGCAGGAATTTCCTTAAAAACAGCACCCCAAATATCCCAGACAAGGATGAGAATACTATAATGCTGTGTTCATACCAAATTGGATTTTGAAAAAAAATCAAGAAATAACTATAGCCTAAGAGCGTAAGTTGAATGGCTGAAATAAAAAGAATGTAAAGGCAATAGAAGAAGTAGACTCTATCCTTAACAGAGAAGAATAAAAATAGATTATACAAAAATAAGGCAATCATGACCCCGACATAAACACTAACCAACGAAATAGTTTTTGTGTACTTATGATAAAATTCTTCTTCTGAGTCAATTGCCACCGAAAAATTAACCGGCTCAGTAGAGAATATTTTTAAATAATAAGTGTCACCCTTTTTTATTTCTACTTTAAAAATAGGATAGGGATATGTAAATGGATTTGACTTGCCAAGATGATCCAGATAAACTCTCTTGCTCTGCTCTATTGCCTCGCCATCTTCACTTTTATATAACTGTACGATACGGAAAGTGGGATTTCTGACCTCAATGATAGATTCTCCTTTGTTTTCCTCAAAACGTGCCAGATCAAGTTTTGCCCAGATTGTATCCGAGGTAAAGCCCAGCGAAAAATTTTCATTGTCCTCAGAAAAATCAACAGGCAAAAACTCTCCTTTTTCTTTCTTGAAAAAATCTATACCCTTGACTTTATCATCCTCGCTAAATAAATCAGACCGGAGTACAACAAAAGATAATAAAACAAATGACACTAACGCTAATACGCCCCAATACAAACTTCTTTTAGTGCCTCTCTTCATATTAAGGTAAGGTCATTAATGTTTAAGTCGAAGTGAATTTCCAGCAGCCCCTTAGGGCTTTCATCCAGTAATATCTGTTTTGGATTATTCCTGAGATTATCAATGTAATCCTTCTCTACAGGAATAGAATGAGGTAAATTTGTAACATCCTGTATTTCCATTATAGTAGCCACCAATCCCTCTTTGGGGTATAAAAAAGAGCCATTATCTCCAAGTGAGTGAATTATTTCGAAGCCAACAGATTGTGAATTTTTAACAGTGTAGGGAGAGCAAAATGCCATTAAGCTCTTTAATTTTAAAAATGAGGTAATTGCCACGCCTATTCTAATAAGGTAGATGCTCCCCAGTCCATAACCGGAAACTTCTCTCGAGTTCCACAGTCCGCAATACTCCGCTACCTCAAGATCTGTGTATTTTTTCATATAATCGACAATCCTGACATCTTTCTCTAGAATAGCTCCTTCCAAGGGAAGAGGAAAATTACTTCCCCGAAGTTGGATTCTCCCCCCTCCCAAAATCCTGTTTTGCCCATCCATAGATTCTACTAAAAGGAGGTATACATTGGGATTGTTCACCCAAGAGCGATCCGCCGAGGTTACTTTAGTCACGCCATAAGATTCTAAAACATTAAAGTGGCCTGCAATATATTTCTCGGTTTCTATCGGAGAAGAAACTGCCCTCACCACTCTAATTTTTACTTTCATGTTCAGCTATCAAGAGTTCATCTAAATCCACATACATTCGTCCAGAATATGAGGTCTGGGCACAAAGGATGTTTTTTGCAAAATAGGCAACCATAGCCCCCCCCATTACTACAGAGGAAGCTAATTGAGGCCAAGTAGTAATACTTTTACCCATTTCACCAATACTGAATTTCGCCCTTTCAGACAGCTTTTCAAAATCTAGAATGGACATCAGCAATTGATTTCGGTTCTCATCCAGATTTTCGAGTAGTTGGCTTTCCTCTCCAAACTTAGATAGCATCCCATGAAAAATGGGTCGGTCAGGTTCTAGATCAAAACGCTCCACATCTATCATCCCTCGGTCACTTGTATCCATTATCACTGGAATTTTTAGTTCTTTTGCTTTGACCCTACTTTTAATTTTCATCTCAAGGCTATCACATTCTTCTATCAACAGATCTAATTGCCCATCCCTGCGGAAAAAATCATCCATATTCCCTTCATGAATACCTTCATTATAAAGTACTATGTTTAAATAAGGATCTATCTCGGCTATTTCTCTGGCAACCAAAATAGATTTTTTTATCCCGATATTATAAACTCCTGTACGGATCCTGTTAAGATTGCTGAGTTCTAATGTATCAAAATCAGCTAATCTAAGCTCTCCGCATCCTCTTTCCAGTGCCAGGGTCAATGCTACACTTTGACCAACGGAAAGCCCAATTACACCGATTTTTTTAGTTTCCAGCGTTCGTTGCTCTTCATCAGTGATTTTGTGCTTATTTCTGATAGTCCGCACACTGACAAATTCATCCTTCGGGAGTAAATGAACCAAACAATTTCTCCATGGATAATACACCCAATTACCATATTTTTCAGGTGATTGACTTCCAAAAAAACCGATGATGGCTTCACCAAGTTCATCGGCACTATATTTTCTATGTGGATTCCGAAGTTTTATCAAATCGCCTATCTGAGACTTAATTTCATCATGAATGCGGAGCGATGAATCTTGTTGAAGCCTTTCTAGAATTCGGCCCGAGTCCCCATCTGAGGCATTAATAATCAATGGCTTATATTCTTCGTCAAAGGGTACGTCCATTTTTCTCGACATCAAAATTTACTAGTTAGACTTTAATATTTAGAATGAAATCCTTTCACTAAAATGCGATAAATAGCTAAACAATTTATAAAAATAAATAGCTGAATTTTATTTTCGCTTAAAATAGCACGTTCCATACGGGTTCAGTTTGATTCACAGGGGGTGTCAGGATACAATTCGGAAGGTGATCTGAATCAAAAGGAATCCCCCTTAATGGTATTTCATCTGGCAAGAATAGCAAAAAAAGACCTGATTTTAACATGAATCCAAAAAAACAAATCCTATCCGCTAATGAACTTTAAGCGATGAAAAATACTGCTATACCTGCTTTCTGATACAAATGTGAATCAAACAAATCTAGCAGAATCTTAGTTATTTAAAGAAGGAGTTATCATATTCTTCCAGTATTTTTTTTATATTTTCCATATTTCCAATAAAAAATTTGTAATAAAACTCTCAAAACCTGTGGAATTAAAAAAATGATCGAATATAGTTGTCGTTTTACACGGTTTTTTTTAGATTTTTGTATTCATGGAAGATAAAGCTACAGGAATCATTAAAATCCTATATTTGGATGATGAAGAAAATAATCTTCAGGCATTTAAAGCTACATTTAGGAGAGATTATAAAATTTTCTTGGCAATTTCGGCAGAAGAAGGGCGTGCTATTCTTTCAAAAGAAGAAATAGATATAATAATCACAGACCAGCGGATGCCCGAAGAAACAGGCGTAGAGTTTTTGGCATCCATAATTCCAGTTCATCCAGACCCGATCCGAATATTATTGACAGGGTATACAGATATTCAAGCCGTAATTGATTCGATTAATAAGGGGCAGGTCTACCACTATTTAACTAAACCCTGGGAAGAAGATTACTTACGGACAGTGATAAAGAATGCTTTCGAGATCTACACTCTTCGGCGAGAAAATGCCAAACTCACTCAAGAATTACTCAAAGCTAACGATCAACTAGAATTCTTGTTACGACAAAATTTACTTTCATAGGCTAATATCTCGCAGCCAGCAAAAGCTGAAGTTCCTTATGGCTGATACCGAACTTCTTACCCAAATAGGCATTTGTCAGACTTCCTCTATAAGTATAAACCCCCCTCAAAAACCATTTATAATTAAATATCATTTCTTCGGCCCCGCCTAGGTCAGCCATTTGAAGAATTACAGGTGTGAAAATATTGCTTAACGAATAAGAGGCTGTTCTTGCCACGCGTGAAGCAATGTTTGGCACACAATAATGTGTAATATCATGAACCTGGAATACAGGTTCATCATGGGAAGTCATTCTTCCAGTCTCTATACACCCTCCCTGATCAATGGCAACATCGATAATTATGCTTCCATGCATCATGTTAGCCACCATTTCTTCAGATACCACAATTTTATTCCGGCCTTTTTCAGCCCGCAGGGCACCGATTACCACATCCGCTTCAGAAAGTGCCTGATTTAGACTAAAATTATCAATAGTAGAAGTGTACACTTGCTGACCAAGCAACTGCTTTAGTCTTCTTAATTTGTAAATATGATTGTCAAAAATCTTAATATTTGCACCCAAGCCAAGAGCAGTCCGAGCAGCATATTCTGCTACTGTGCCTGCCCCTATGATAACCACTTGCGTAGGTGGAACTCCTGTCACTCCCCCCATAATCAATCCTTTACCATTATTTTCGCTGGAAAGATATTCAGCCGCAATCAGCATCACAGTACTTCCGGCTATCTCTGACATCGCCCTGACCACCGGCATCCCTCCTACCTTATCTTCCAGGTATTCAAATGCCACTGCAGTAATTTTTTTTTGATTCAGAGTTTGTATAAACTCCTGGCTCTGCCGCTCAAACTGCAATGCCGAGATCAAACAACTCCCAGTATTCATATATTCTAACTCCTCTGGGGTAGGGGGATCAATCTTGAGCACAATATCTGATTCAAAAACTTCCTTCTTAGAACTAGTCACCTTGGCTCCTGCATCCGAAAAATCCTGATCTGTAAACTTTGCATGTAAACCTGCTCCCGCCTCCACAATCACGTTGATGCCGTTATTTGAGAGTAAACCAACGGACTCAGGAGTAATGACTATTCTCTTTTCTTGAGTTGAGATCTCCTTGGGCAATCCTATTACCAGAGAATGATCTCTATTTCTCACCTTCGCTGGCATTTCTTTTGGGATCAGTCCCACCGCAGTTACTTGATCTATTTCAGCTGGCATCTTCGACATGTTGTAAATTCAGGGTTCGTTGCGTGTCGGAATCATTTATTATCCGAATGAGGAAAAACTTTTCTGGCAAAAATCCAGCAATTTTCTCTGCCCATTCCAACCAACAATAATTTCCACTATAAAAATACTCTTCTATTCCGATATCCAAAGCTTCAGCAGGATCATCCATTCTATAAAAATCAAAGTGGTAAAAAATTTCACCACTCTGGTTTCCATAATGATTCACAATCCCAAAAGTAGGGCTACTGACCTGGTCAGAAACGGTGAAAGCTTCCGCCAAGGCCTTAACCAGAGTAGTTTTACCCGCTCCCATGTCGCCTTGGAACACCCATACTTTTTCTTCTTTAGCAGCCTCTATCACGGCTTTTGCTGCCATTTCTATCTCATCTAGCTCGTATGTGAACTGGGTCAAATTCTCGGTTATTTTGGTGACAAATGAACGATCGGAATGATCATTTCCTCCAAAGATACACCTCCATGCTGAAAAGTATCCTTATAAAAGTTCACATAATAATTGTAATTATTGGGGTATGCAAAGAAATAATCCTCCACGGCAAACACATAGGTAGAAGAAACATTCAACCTAGGTAACTTTGCATCCTCAGGTTTTTTGATTTCGAATACTTTTCCCTGCTCAAAATTCAGGTTTTTCCCTTGCTTATACCGAAGGTTAGTCGTTACATTTTTATCTCCTATGATTCTATATGGCTTATTAACCCGCTTAGTACCGTGGTCCGTCGTGATGATCACTTCAGCCCCGGCATCATGGATCTTTTTCAACAATTCAAATAAAGAAGAATGCTCAAACCAGCTTGTTGTCAACGACCGGTAAGCTGATTCGTTGGGAGCCAATTCCCTTATCATTTTCATATCCGTCCTCGCATGCGAAACCATATCTACAAAATTGTAAACTAAAACATTCAGGTCATTTTGAAGAAAGGTATGGAATTGCTCTAGCACGGTTTTTCCCTGATGCGCTTGAATAATTTTATTATAGCTGGATTTTATTGAAAGCCTGTTTTTCTCCAAGTTGATTTTCAACCACTCTTCTTCAAAATTATTTTTCCCCTCATCCGAATCCTCATCTTCCCAAAAGTTGGGATAAAACCTCGCCATGTCCATAGGCATCATGCCGCTAAATAGGGCATTCCGTGCAAAAGCCGTAGTAGTAGGCAGAATACTATAATAGGTGTCTTTGTCTTTTATATTGAAATACGGAGCAATAATTGACTCTATGTCTTCCCACTGATCCAATCTGAAATTATCAATCACTATAAAGAAAAGAGGCTTTTTGTCTTTGACCTGAGGGAAAACTTTCTTCTTCATCACCTGATGTGAGAGCAAAGGTTTCACTGGATTTTTTTCTTCCAGCCAGTCTAAGTAATTCTCCTTTATGAATTTGCAAAAATTAGAATTCGCTTCAATTTTCTGCGATTCCAATACAGGAAGCATATTTTTGTTTTCAGTATCATCAATCTGCATCTCCCAGTAAGTCAACTTCCGGTAGATATCAGCCCAATCCTGATGGTCCTCCGCATCCCCAAACGCCATGCTTATATTCATAAAATCCTGCTGATAGCTCTGGGTAGTGCGCTGGTCAATGAGTTGCTTGTTTTGGAGAAGCTTCTTCACAGAGAGTAAAATCTGATTCGGATTAATGGGTTTGATCAGATAGTCCGCAATCTTCCCACCGATGGCATCATCCATAATATGTTCCTCCTCACTCTTTGTGATCATCACCACCGGCACCTGGGGTTTCATTTGCTTGATTTGCTGCAGTGTTTCAAGTCCTGTCATTCCAGGCATCATTTCATCGAGGAAGATTACATCGAAGTTTTTGTTTTCTACTTCCTCTATTGCATCTACTCCAGAATTGGCAGTGGTGATGGCGTATCCTTTTTGTTCAAGAAAAAGAATGTGTGGTTTGAGCAAGTCGATTTCATCGTCTGCCCAGAGTATGTTGAATTTTTGAGACATTTTAGATTCCGTTTCTTTTAAAATTATAATTACTTTTGAGTCAAACAAAAAAGGCCTCCTTGAAAAGCCAGAAGATACTAAACGACCCGGTTTACGGATTTATCACGATCCCAAGCGAGTTGATTTTTACGATTATCGACCATCCTTATTTTCAACGATTGCGGAGAATAAAGCAACTGGGACTGACTGATTTTGTCTATCCTGGTGCACTTCATACCCGATTCCATCATGCGATCGGGGCAATGCATCTGATGAGTATTACATTGGACAATCTACGAATAAAAGGCACTGAAATTACAGATGAGGAGTATGAAGCTGCGCTTATTGCTATTCTTTTGCATGACATTGGGCATGGACCTTTTTCGCATGCCCTGGAATACAGCTTACTCAATGGCTTACCCCATGAAGAGCTTTCTCTTCTGACTATAGAACTCCTGAATCAGGAGTTTGGTGGCAAATTAGAACTTACTTTAAGAATATTTAAGAATCAGTACGATCGTAAATTCTTTCATCAACTCGTTTCCAGCCAGTTAGACATTGATCGGTTGGACTACCTCCAGCGTGATTGTTTTTTCACAGGAGTGTCCGAAGGCACCATAGGTGCGGATCGAATCATTAAAATGATGGATGTGAAAAATGATCAGGTCGTCATTGAAGAAAAAGGAATTTATTCCATTGAAAATTTTCTAAGCGCACGTCGCTTGATGTATTGGCAAGTATATTTGCACAAAACCACCGTCAGTGCGGAGAAAATGCTTATCAAGCTTATCAAGCGGGCAAGATTTCTACGTCAGTCGGGTTCCCAATTTACGATCACTGATGAATTTGATTTCTTCTTGAATCAAAATATATCACTTGCGGATTTTCGAACTAACCCCGATTATTTGCGATTGTTCCTTGAAATGGATGATTTTGATATTTGGGGAGCAGTGAAACTCTGGAAAAAACATCCAGATTATGTACTTAGGAATATTTCTCAGATGTTCCTGACACGTAATCTTTTCAAAATCAATCTAACAAATGAACCTTTTTCTTCAGAAGCAATTGCAGAGTTAAAGGAAAAGACAATCTCCAAGCTTCAGATACCTAGAGATGATTTGGATTATTTCTTTTCTCATGGAGCTGTCAGCAACTATGGATACCTAGCTAAAGACAGAATTAACATTTTGACAAAAAAAGGAAAGGTAATTGATGTAGCTCAGGCGGCAGACCTCCCAAACATAAAAGTCATGAGTAAAATCGTGGAGAAACATTATGTATGTAAGGCCAAAGGCCTAAATTTAATTTATTAACTCCGTTTATACTATTTATGGAATTTACCCTCGGACAAGTTGCTGCAATCCTTCAGGGAAAAGTAGAAGGCGATGAAAACCAAAAAGTATCCCGATTGGATAAAATCCAGGAGGGAAAGCAAGGAGGCATAAGCTTTTTGGCAAATGAAAAATACACCCCATTCATCTATGACACGGAGGCAACAGCAGTAATTGTTTCCAACAACTTTACTCCTACTAAAACCCTGAAAACTAATTTGATCAGGGTAGAAGATGCTTACACAGGTTTCACAAAACTACTTGAAGCTTACTCCATGTTCATGAAGAGCAGCCTAGTGGGAGTTGAAGAGCCTTGTTATATAGATCCAAGCTCTAAAGTTGGCGAGCAAATTTATAGAGGGGCATTTTCTTACATTGGAAAAAACTGCACAATCGGTGATTCTGTCAAAATCCAAAGTCATGTACACATCGGTGATCGCGTACAAATAGGTGACAATACTATAATTCATGCAGGCGCGAAAATCTGCGCTGATTCTATAATTGGAAGCAATTGCGAGATCCATCCCGGCGCAGTAATCGGCGCTGACGGATTTGGGTTTGCTCCACAAGAAGATGGGACTTACAAGGCAATCCCTCAAATAGGCAATGTAATCCTGGAAGACAATGTAAGTGTAGGTGCAAACAGTACTATAGATTGTGCCACGATGGGTTCCACGGTGATTAAAAAAGGTGCAAAAATAGACAATTTAGTCCAGATCGCACACAATGTGATCATCGGCGAAAATACTGTAATCGCTTCCCAAACGGGAATTTCAGGATCAACAGTGATTGGAAAAAATTGCGTAATTGCAGGCAAAGCAGGAATAGTTGGCCATTTAAAAATTGCCGATAATACGACCATTGGTGCCAATACTGGTATAAGTAAGAACATCTCTAAGTCAGGAACCACCCTATTTGGGTATATTGGAATGGACATGAAAAACTTCCTGAAATCCTATTCCATTTTCAAAAACCTGGAAGCAATGGAAGACCGCATAAGAGAACTAGAAAAAAAGCAGTAAATTTGCAGCCTTTAGCATGCTGAACGGCTCAAAAATCAGATGAAAGTAAAACAACACACCATTAAAAAGCAGGTGGAAATATCCGGGGTGGGGCTACACACTGGAGTCATTTCAAACATGACATTTCTGCCAGCACCCCCAAATCACGGATATAAGTTTCAGCGAATTGACCTGGAAGGCAGACCAACAGTAGATGCAGATTGCGACCTGGTAGTAGATGTATCCCGAGGTACTACCTTGGAGCAAAATGGCGCCCGTGTATATACAGTAGAGCATGTCCTGGCAGCATTAGTTGGACTAGAAATCGACAATGTGCTCATTCAGCTGGATGGCCCCGAACCTCCAATTATGGATGGGTCATCCATTCAATTTATAGAAGTGTTGGAAGATGCAGGTTTTGAGGAGCAAAATGCGCTTCGCAGATTCTTTGAAGTCCAGGAAAGTATCCAATACAAAGATTCCGCAAGGGAGGTAGAAATGGTGGCCTTGCCGACTGACAACTATCGTGTGACCGTGATGGTCGATTACAACTCGCCAGTTCTAGGCAGCCAACATGCGTCTATTACAGACATCGGCCAGTTCAGATCGGAGATTGCTTCTTGTCGTACTTTTTGCTTTTTGCATGAGCTGGAAATGCTATATAACTCAAACCTAATCAAAGGTGGGGATTTGAACAATGCCATCGTAGTGGTGGACCGAATAGTAGAAGAAAGAGAGTTGGTTCATTTGGCCAAAATGTTTAACAAGCCAAAAGTTGAGGTAAAGAAAGAAGGTATTCTCAATAATGTGGACTTACGCTATCGAAATGAGCCGGCGAGACATAAGTTGTTGGATGTAGTTGGGGACTTGGCACTTGTAGGACGCCCTCTGAAAGCTCAGATTATGGCCGCACGGCCTGGTCATGCAGCAAATGTAGCTTTCGCAAAGAAAATAAAACGTGCTATGGAGAAGTCTGGCACTTCGCATATTCCATATTACGACCCAAAATTACCTCCGGTGATGGATATCAATCAGATTAGCAGCATTTTGCCGCATAGATACCCATTCCAACTCCTTGATAAAATTATTTATCTTGATAACACAGTAGTGGCAGGAGTAAAAAATGTCACGATCAATGAACCATTTTTTATGGGACATTTTCCTGCCAACCCAGTGATGCCTGGTGTATTACAGGTAGAGGCAATGGCTCAGACGGGAGGAATATTAGTTTTGAGTACAGTAGATGATCCAGAAAATTACTGGACCTATTTTCTAGGAATTGAAAACTGTAAGTTTAGAAAAATGGTTCTTCCTGGTGATACTCTCATTTTTAAATGTGAACTTTTGGCCCCGATAAGAAGAGGTATAGCAAAAATGCGTGGTGAAGCTTATGTAGGAAATACACTAGTATGTGAGGCCGTAATGACAGCAAGCATAACCCGAAAAGAATCATGATCAGTACTTTAGCCCATATTGACCCGAAAGCAAAAATCGGTAAAAACGTGCAAATTGATCCATTCACGATGATTGGTGAGAATGTCACTATAGGTGATAATACTTGGATCGGACCAAATGTCACCATTTTTTCCGGAGCAAATATTGGGAAAAACTGCAAGATATTTCCTGGAGCCGTGATAGCCGGCATCCCACAGGATTTAAAATTCCAAGGGGAAGATTCTACGGTAATGATCGGTGACAACACCACCATCAGGGAGTGTGTTACTATCAGTAGAGGCACAGTAGAGAAACAGACAACAGTCATCGGAAACCACTGCTTGCTAATGGCCTATGTTCACGTAGCGCATGATTGCGTGATTGGGAGCCATGTCATCATCGCAAATTCTGTACAGATTGCCGGTCATGTATCCATAGATGATTGGGCTATTGTAGGCGGTTCAAGTGCAGTTCATCAGTTTGTGAAAATCGGCATGCACTCCATGGTATCAGGAGGATCTTTGGTGAGGAAGGATGTCCCCCCATTTACCAAAGCGGCCCGTGAGCCGCTTTCTTATGCGGGTGTAAATTCTTTGGGATTACGAAGAAGAGGTTTTTCAAGCGAGTCCATTTCCCATATTCAGGAAGTCTATCGCTATCTTTTTCTCAACAGCATGAACAATAGTCGAGCCTTGGAAGAAATCGAAGTTAATCTACCTGCAACAAAAGAAAGAGATGAGATTTTGAACTTCATCCGCTCATCAGAACGTGGAGTCATGAAAGGCTACATCAATTAACCATGCTAAAAATCCACTTAGAAGAAGCTTCAAAACGCTTCCAATACGAATGGATTTTTAAAAATCTAAGCCTTGAATTATCTCAGGGTGATTCTTTGGCTATAACTGGAAGTAATGGATCAGGGAAATCTACTTTGTTGAAATGTCTGAGCGGCGTAATACCGATCACTTCCGGAAAAATAGATTATCTAGTAAGTGGAAAATCGATCTCGGAAACAGATTGGTTTTCGTTCTTGACTATTTCTGCTCCCTATATGGAAATGCCGGAAGAATTTACCCTGGAGGAACTGCTCAATTTTCACTTCAAATTCAAAAAACCTTTAGATAGAATCTCCTCAAAAGAAATCATCGAACAACTTTACCTGACTCAGCATATTTCAAAGCCTGTGGGGCAATTTTCCTCAGGTATGAAGCAACGCTTGAAACTAGGATTGGCTCTTTTTTCTGATGTCCCTTTGATATTTCTAGATGAACCGACATCCAACCTTGACCGTAAAGGAATAGAGTGGTATCAGGAACTGATAAACCAATATGGGAAGAACAGAATTCTGGTGATTTGCTCTAATGAGCCTCGAGAATATGAATTTTGCAGGCAAAAAATAGTTCTGGAAGAGTTCAAGTAGGGATAGTTATAAACTTAAATTCTTATCTTTAATCATACGGTTTTTAATTGTTGAACACATGAAATCGAGCATGACGAAAACGTCACAAACCGGGATGATTATCAACCATGCGAGATTCCATATGCCCCTTAAAAGACAAATTATTATCATATGAAATCATGGTTTCTCAGATCTCTCCTACTGACTTTTCTTACTGTGGCAATCCAAGGCTGTGGTGGGGAAGATCCTGATCCGCCAGTGAAAACTGCTGAAGAAACTGCTTTAGAAGCGTTGACTGGTACTGGCTCACAAGCTTGGGGTATTGATGGAGGTGGTTCTGTAGAACGGGACGGTGTGACAGTCACTAATATATATACCGGATATGAACTTGTGTTGAAATCAGGCTCCTCCAAGACCTACACTTCTAAAAACAGCAATGACCTTTTTGATGCTTCCGGAACCTGGACTTTTGAGGGAAGCAACTTTGACAAGTTCATACTCTCTGGCTCAAAGCCAGCAGCGGGAAGGGAGATTTCTTTTACTCAAACGAATAATAAGCTAAAACTCACCTTTACCATTCCAGCTCCTGAAGCTAGAGTCAATGGAGTGCTAGCCGTGGCAGGAAGCTATACGTTCAATTTGATCAAGCAGTAAAAAACACTTAAAGCAAAGGGAGCAGAATATTTGCTCCCTTTGCTTTATTTCAATGTGACCAGCGTCACTCCTGCTCCGCCACGATCTGCGTGTTCATCTTCCATATGGCTAACCTGCCCCATATTTTTCAGAAAATTGCGCGTCAAATCCCTCAAAATCCCATTTCCTTTACCATGGACAATCCTAAGATCTTTCAACCCAAGCATGTATCCTTCATCAATGAATGTCTGAATCAGTGAAAGAATCTCTTCACCGCGCTTGCCCCTCAAATCGAGATTGGGTGAATAGTCCATCATCTTTTCGTTAGTATTATAGCCACTTCGGACGACCGCTGCTTTCTTCTCTTTTTTGACTTCACCCTGAGATATTTTCTCAAGTCTCGAGAGTTTTACCTTTGACTTGAGTTCTCCTATGGAAACCTCGATCTCATTGCCCTTGGCCTGAAGCACTTCGGCAATTGCACCGTTATCTTTGACCCTCACCCAGTCTCCTGCCGCAATCTTACCCCCCAGTACTTTGATCTCTGAACTTTTGATTGCAGTCTTTTCCGGTTTGACCTTTTCCCTGAATTCTTCCAGATTCTTGCGAACCTGCTTGGTCGTTTCCTTCTCAGCTTTGCCTTCTTTGATCTCACGAATAGTAGCTTCTATCTTCTTATTCGCCTGATCTAGCAATTGCTTCGCTTCTTGTTTTGCCTCTTGGATATAGCGTTTTTTGGTAGTTTCCATTGTCTCCTTCAGCTCATTGTACTCCTGAAGGCGGGTTTTCAGCAGACGTTCTTTCGATTTTACATCTGCCAATAAGGTGGCGTATTGGTTTTTCTCATTCTCTACCTGCGTGAGTAATCTGTCGTAGCGTACACGCTCCTCACCGATTTGGGCTTTTGCATAATTCAAAATATCCTTCGGAATTCCGATCTTCGAGGCGATCTCTAACGCAAAAGAAGAACCAGGTTTCCCGATTTCAAGTTGATAAAGCGGTTCAAGCTTATCTACATCATAGCGCATCGCTCCATTCACCATTCCCTGGTTTTTGTTTGCGATTTGCTTGAGATTGCCGTAGTGAGTCGTAATCACACCATATGCGCCGAGTTTATTTAATGCCAAAAGAATGGATTCGGCTATTGCACCACCAAACTGAGGTTCTGTGCCAGTACCGAATTCATCTATAAAGAGAATGGTTTTTTTATTGGCAAAAAGCGAAAAATGCTTCATACTCATCAGGTGAGAACTATAAGTACTTAGGTCATTTTCCAAGTTTTGTTCATCTCCGATATCAATAAAAAAATTGTCAAAAAGTGAACTTTTGGAATCCGGATGCACTGGAATCAGCATCCCGCATTGCAACATATACTGTAGCAAAGCTACAGTTTTGAGTGTTACTGATTTACCTCCCGCATTTGGCCCTGAGATGACAAGTAAACGCTCGTGACCACTGAGTCTGACCTCTAAAGGCACTATATTTTTCCCTTGGGATTTAAGCGCCATTTCCAGTAATGGATGCCTGGCCTCAGTCCAGGTCAATTGCCTTTCCTTGGTAATTTCCGGTCGGCAGCTAGCTGTTTTCAATGCAAATTTTGCTTTGGCGCGAATAAAATCCATTAAACCCAAGAAATTGGTTGCCTTCCTCAATGCAGGGATAGCAGGTCTGATTTTATCAGTCAGCTGAGTAAGTATCTTGATAATTTCCCGACGCTCCATGTACTCAAGATCCCGGATCTCATTGTTGATATCCAGCGCTTCTTCAGGCTCCATATAGACTGTCTGACCTGTGGCAGATTCATCATGAATAAAACCACGAAGCTTTCGCTTGTTCTCTGCCGCAATAGGTATCACCAATCTGCCTGAACGGATAGTAATCGCAGAATCTTCCGGGGTAAGTCCTTTCGCCCTGGCTTCCTTGAAAATACGCTCCATAACTTTGCGTAAGCGGCTTTCTTCATAAGAAATCTGACTCCGGATCAGCTGCAAATCCTTACTGGCATTACTTCTCATTTTGCCCTTTTCATCGATAATCAGCTCGATGGCTTTGAGCAAACTCATATCCAGATCCATGAGCAATCCTAGCAATTGACTCAACACAGGATATTCTGCTTCCCTTTTCAGAAAAAAAGAAACACAGCCTCTCAGCGTATCCAAGGAAAGCTTAATCTCATAAAAATCCTCAACATCAAGAAAGGCATTTTCCAACTTCGCTTTTTCTAAATACGGGTTGAGATTGGTAAAATTGGAAGAGGGAAATAACTCCCCGGAAATCAGGATCTGACGAAACTCCTCGGTCTGATCCAGTAATTTTGTAATCAGATTATAATCGGAAGAAAAAACCAAACGGTCGACATACTGCATCCCGAGTGGAGAAGTGCATTCTCCTTTCAGCAGTTCTTTGATCTTGATGAAATTTACCTTTTGTTGGAGGTTGCCTGGGTATAGCATTAAAATTGTTCTTTAATTCCTTCAGATGATTCCCTCACCAGAAGAGAATCTACCACGCGTGAATAAATCTGCTCCATCTCAGCTGGATCGCGCAAGTAATACAACATACTTTGGGTAAATACCGAATCACTCACTTTATGTTTGATAAATACATCCTTCTCAAGCAGTTTATAAAGCACCTTGGATGAATCATATGCCACCGGCATAGCACTCGTAAGTCCCTCAGTAATATGGATATCTATCAGCACTTCTACCATCTTATCCTGGGATAATAATTCATCGGGCCTTTTGGCAGTGTCACAGGCTGCCAGGAATAGAAAGCAAAAACTCAGTATCAATAATCTTTTCACAGGTCAAAATTAGGTTTTTTTAACGGAAAATCTCCCCAACCTTCATGTAACTGAAATTTTATAATTCAGCTTAGAAGCATAACTTAGGCCGTTCAAATCACCATTCATGAACGAATTATTCCACAAGCTCAGAAAATACGAAATCATGATCCGAAAGGTGGCTAATAATCACCTGCAAGGAGAATACCAGTCGCTTTTTAAAGGGTCAGGGTTGGAGTTTGATGACCTTCGTCCTTATCAATATGGTGACGATATTCGTACGATTGAGTGGAAAGTATCCGCCAAAGGGCACGGGACTTTTGTCAAAACGTTTCGTGAAGATAAAGAACAGTCAGTTTTCTTTCTTTTGGACATAAGCGGTAGCCAGGATATCGGACAACCGGGAAATAAGAAAATCGATCAAGGAAAGACCATTGCAGGCGTATTGACACTGGCGGCAGTCTTTGAGGGAAGTCAGGTTGGGCTCATCAGTTATTCAGACAAAAAGGAAAAACTGATTCTTCCATCTAAAGGTAGCAAGCAAGGAGTCAAAATGATCCGTGGTATCTTTGATCATGAGAATATTTCCTTGAAAACGGATCTGAATTCCATGTTTATGTTTGCACTGAACCTCATCAAAAAAAGAGCTGTAATCGTAATTATATCTGATTTCATAGATGAAGGGTACGAACGACCATTCAGAGCACTTGCTGAACGTCATGATGTAGTTGCTATTCAGCTCACAGACCCTCGTGAATCGGCCTTGCCATCTTTGGGAATCATTCCTGTTTTTGATAAAGAAAAAGGAAAAACGACCTGGGTGAATACCGCCTTCGGGAGCTTTTCTAAAAAAATAGCAGATACCTTTACCTCAGAGCGAGAGCATCTAAAGGATATCTGCAAAAAAAACCAAATAAACTATCTAGCTATCGATACCACCCAAGATATCGTAGGTCCGCTTCTCGAGCTATTTAAATACCGAAACAAAAGCATGAAACGTGGCTAAAACGCTCAAACTTCTTTTCTTTCTACTCACCCCATTGCTTGTCAATGCACAACAGATCACTGTGGATGGTTATTTCATGCAGGATTCTGCTAAGCTTGGCGAGCGGGTAGGCTATGTACTGAAAGCGACTTACCCAGAATCGACACAACTTATTTTTCCAGATTCCACTTTCGATTTTTCTCCGTTGGTCTTGCTGGAAAAGAAAACATTCATTTCCCACACGCAAGACAGCATTACACAGGATAGCACGATCTATTACCTCTCAAATTTCTCACTTGATCCAAGTTCTTTCTTGACTTTGCCTGTATATGAGCTTGCCAGGTACGATAGCGTAGTGCATTATCCTCTTGAGGCCGAGCTGAAGCTGAAACTTGCCTTAGACAGCATCCCTGAGGAACTTGTGTTTCAGGAGAACAATATTTATCAACCATTAGAAAAATCCTTAAACTGGATAATCATTGGTATTATTCTTGGCGGAATCCTTCTTTTGCTTGGAGTCCTTTATTTCCTTTTTGCTGACAAAATTCAGGAATATTGGAAAGAAAGAAGGGAGAAAAGACGCTGGTCTCAATTTGAGAAAAGATGGAAAACACAAACTGCGCTTCTTACCGAAAACCCTTCTATAGAAGCCGCAGATGAAGTAATTGGTCTTTGGAAAGGATATATGGAGAGCATTACCCAGTTACCTGTCAAAGAATGGACCTCGAGCGAAATAGGAAAACGTATGGATAATCATGAGATTTTCAAAGCACTGCGGGCCATCGATTTGATCATATACGCAGGAGAATCTTCAAAAAGTGAGGAAGCAACTACCTATTTACTAGGAGTAGCGAGAGAAAAATACCAGGAAAAACGAACCAAAATCAAGCATGAGAGAGCAGTTGTCTGAATTCTTTAGCTGGTCATGGTTTTTACCTGAGACCTTCAAAAGTTACGAATGGGAAAATCCTATTTTGCTAAATTTAATGTGGATCATTCCGCTTTTTATACTTTTCAGGACACTTGTGAAATTCCTTAAAAATCCTGTCCTGGAACTTTCTCTTCCTAAGCGAATAGCAAATAACAACCCCTGGACATACTTACGGCTTATTCCTGCAGGATTTTACTACCTCTTTTTGATAATGCTTGTAATAGCCCTAGCTCGACCTCAGCGTAGTAATGAACGTGTAGAACAGTTCACTGAAGGAATAGATATCATGCTAGTTATGGATATTTCAGAATCCATGGACTTACAGGATTTCACCCCAAATCGCCTAGAAGCCGCTAAAGCTACAGCCATTGAGTTCATCAATGGGAGGGTTGGAGATCGAATAGGAATGGTTGTGTTCGCAGGGGAGGCCTATTCATTAGCTCCCTTGACCAACGATTATGATTTGCTAACAGATCTTGTGAAAGAGATTTCTTTCAGTATGATGGAGGCCAAAGGTACTGCAATCGGCTCCGCATTGGCCTCGGGAACTAACCGAATGAAAGAATCTGAGTCAGCATCCAAAGTAATGATCTTATTGAGTGACGGGGAAAGCAATGCAGGAAACGTAGATCCGTTATTTGCAGCTAACCTTGCCTCTGCTTTGGACATTAAGATTTATACTATTGCAATGGGAAAAGACGGTTTGGTCCCCTATGGCACAGACTTCTTTGGAAGACCGCAGATGGTAGAAAGCTATCTGGATGAATCCACACTCCGTGAGATAGCCAAAATAGGGGGTGGGGAATTTTTTAGAGCAGCCGACAGTGGGACTTTAGCCTCTATTTTTGATAGGATTGACACACTTGAGAAGACCGAGGTGATCGAAAACCGCTACAAAGAGACCGCTGATTATTATCGCATTTATCTTTTTTGGGGATTAATTCTATTCTTCGTTTGGCTTGGACTGAAAAGCAGCTTCTTGAACAACTTCTTGCTCGATTAATGCCCGCGAATACGGGTTAAAGTGATTTAATCTGCCGGAGAAATGATTAAAATCATTTCTCCGGCTTTCAATCATCACCCATTAAAATCAATGGGCTGGCTTATTTTGCGGAAAGCAATTTCTTATGCAAATGCCCGCAGAATTAGTCAAAAAATACAGTCGTCAAGCTCCTAGGTATACTTCCTATCCTACTGTGCCGTCATGGGAAAACAAGCTTGATTCAGCTGACTGGAGCACTCTTGTAAAAAAAGCCTTTACCGATTTCGGGGATGATGAAGGCATAGCTATTTACATTCATTTGCCTTTTTGTGAAAACCTTTGCACCTACTGTGGCTGCAACAAAAGAATCACCAAAAATAACAAGGTTAAAGTTCCCTATATACAGGCACTATTGGCTGAATGGGAGAAATACAAAATGCTTTTTGCCGGTAAGCCGAAGATTTCGGGAATACATCTGGGAGGCGGAACTCCCACATTTTTTGAATCATTCTACCTGGATTACCTGATTAACTCGCTACTTAAGAATGCAGAAATCACGCCTAATGCTGAGTTTAGTTTTGAAGGCCATCCCAATAATACAAGCTTTGAACACTTGAAAACTCTGCATGCCCTAGGTTTCACACGTGTTAGTTATGGTATTCAGGATTTTGATTTAAAAGTTCAAACCTCTATCCACAGGATTCAGCCTTTTAAAAATGTAAAATATGCTACTGATTCAGCACGTATTTTGGGATTTACATCCATCAATTTTGATTTAATTTACGGGCTTCCGCATCAAACGCTTAAATCCTTGGAAGATACGTTCAGGAAAGTTCAGGAATTGAGGCCAGACCGGGTTGCATTTTACAGCTACGCACATTTGCCAAGTGCATTTCCCGCACAGAAAAGCTTTGAGAAATTCCTCCCATCCGAAACAGAGAAAAGTGAATTATATGAATTTGGAAAAGGACTTTTAATGGACATGGGATACCTAGCGATAGGAATGGACCATTTCGCCCTTCCAAACGACCCGCTTACTTTAGCAAAATCTAAAGGCTCTCTACATAGAAACTTTATGGGATACACCACATTGCCTTCCAAAATTCTGATTGGATTGGGTGCCAGTAGCATTAGTGACGTGTATTACGCCTATGCCCAAAATGATAAGAATATTGAAAGATACCAATCCTTGGTGCTGCTGGACTACTTCCCAATTCACAAAGGACATATTCAAACCAGGGAAGATAGACTTGTCAGAGAAGTTATCCTGGATTTGATCTGCAGAAATCAGGCTAAAATCCCGGTAGAAATAGTAGCTAAGCTTTCAGAAAACCAGCGCTCGACCTTAGATGAAATGGCGCTTGATGGATTGATTCTTAGAGATAAAGACAAAATCACCGTAACCGAAACAGGCAGGAAAGTCATTCGAACTATCTGTTTACAATTTGATTTAAGACTGGCAGCAGTCCCTGTCCCAAAAAAACTATTCAGCAACACGGTTTAGCGGCATAGGGTGATTTCAACCTGTTCAGATCCATAGTCAAACATTTTTATATCAGGACTATAAAAAAAGCCCAAGCCCAAACCACGGAAAATAAAAAGAAAACCTATAATCACACCGAGGTAAGGGATAGCTTTTTGAAAATTTCGCCTGATCTGGATGGAGAAAATATTCCCCGAATACATCAAAACCAAGAGTAATGGAATGGTGCCTATTCCAAAAAAGAGCATATAGGCAGCTCCAAGTAATGGGTTTTGCAATCCCATTGCTGCAATTAATGCAAGGTATACCATCCCGCATGGAAGTAATCCATTAGCTAATCCAGTCACAAAAAAAGCAATATATCCCCCCGCTTTTAAAAACCGTGTCACCTGCCTTTTTACCCAATTCACAATCCCTGACAGCGCTGAAACAGTCAGCAACTGATCTCCCCGCTTATAGGAAATTGCCAGAATCAAAATAATCACTCCTATAGCTATGGAAAACCCTTGTTGAACCCCGACAAGTGACAATGAAAAACCAAGGCTTCCAACTATCAGCCCAAGGAGACCGTACGTGACACTTCTGCCAAGGTTGTAAAGGATCTTATGCGAAAAGTAAGAAGTGCTTTTTTTGCCACCAACTGCCAAAGCAATCGGGCCACACATCCCAACACAATGAAATGATCCAAGAAATCCCAACAAAAAGGCTGTATATAACATTTAAATAGTGATTTTTTTTTCCCGATAATGACCTATACCATTTTCAGACCAACTAAGCTGAACTTTCCAATAGCCTGATTTTAGTTCTTTTAACGGCACCTGCGTTTTTCCTGAATGAGTAACTTTCACATTGATTTTTTGATCTAACGAGGAATCGGAAGGACGAAAAAGGTGCAAAGCCCCAATCGTTCCTTTGGGAAGGTCAAGTTCAATCACATTCGTTTGGGAATTATAAAAAATTACTTCTCTCTCCAGTTCAATTGCAGAATTGGACTCATCTATTCTATCTTGATATTTGATTTCTTCCTCATAGTAATTTTCGGTCACCAACTCAATTCCATCCATACGAACTGAAATCACTACCATTGTCATAATCAGTACGACGAAACCTATAATTGTAAATAAAATACCTTTTCCCCAGTTCATAATTTCATAGTTAAATCCCAAATTCACTTTATCGGTGCAGTGAAATTGGTCTCTATAAGGTCAATTTCCTCCCCCTTATGAAAAAGTGCCAATTCTACCTTTTCCTGATTCACTTTTACCCCATCCTGGTCTCTGACCAAGAAGAACCTACCCTCAAATTTAGACTGAGCGTCCAAAATCAAGTGCTGCGCGCCTATTATCTCAACACCAATACCTTCTGCCAATGACTTTAGCTCGACTTCTTGCGGTTCATAGGTTTTATTGATCAAGGTAATCTGATAGAGATTTGTAACCATTCCGTCTTCCCGTTCTTGGTATGTCATACCTGGGAATCTTGTGATCGTAGCAGAAATGTCATCCCGGGTCACAATCAGGGAGACAAAAACTACTATCAACAAAACCAGGACAACTATATACGACTTCACCCTGCCGGTGAGCAGCTTTTGGAAGCCCTGCCTGATACTGTTCTCGGATGCATATCGGATCAGACCAGTAGGTCGATCTACTTTGACCATGACTTCATCACAGGCATCTATACACGCTGTACAGTTCACGCATTCCATCTGTATCCCGTTACGGATATCTATACCAGTAGGGCAAACTTGCACACAGAGATTGCAATCCACACAATCCCCCTTATCGATATTGTCTGCCGCATTTTTGCGAATTGGTGTTCTAGGTTCTCCTCGGACATAATCATACATCACGTTGATGGAATTATTGTCCAGCATTACACCCTGAAGTCTTCCATAGGGGCAAACTACAAGGCATGCCTGCTCACGAAACCATGCAAACACAAACATAAAAATGCCCGAAAATACCAAGAGCCCAACAAAGCCCGCCATATTTTCTGTTGGCGGAGAGGAAACTATCGTCATTACTTGGTCTATCCCTATGAGATAAGCCATCACCAGATGGCCGATCAAGAGAGAGATTATTGCGAAAATGACGAACTTGATTGTTTTCTTGGTGATTTTTTCTTGATTCCAAGACTGTTCATTTAGCGCTCTTTGCTGATTGGAATCCCCTTCTATGAGGTATTCAATCTTGCGGAAGACCATTTCCATAAATAGAGTCTGCGGACATGCCCAGCCACACCATACCCTACCAAAAACTACCGTAAATAGAATAATAAATACAAAGAAAATCAGCAGTAGAAAAATCAGCAGGTAGGTATCCTGAGGCCAGAATACAGCTCCAAAAATGATGAATTTCCTTTCAAAAATATTGAACAACAGCCATGGCCTTCCATCTACTATAATAAAAGGTCCTGAGAATAATATGGCTAATAACAGCCAAGAGAAATACGTTCTGTATTTGTAAAAGTACCCTTTGACCTTCTTGGGATAAACCCAATTCCGCTTCCCATCATCTTGGACAGTTGCCAGTGCATCTCTGAATGTTTCAGGATTTAAATGCGGGTTCTTCTTTGCCATAGTGATAGCCTATTCACTGCCGGGAATTATAAAATCCCCGGCAGTATAAATTTATTCTACAATAGTAGTGTCTCCAGTAACAGCTGTACTATCATCTACAATCGAATTTTCTACAGAATCAGCTTCACGGTTACTTGTATATAATTCGCCTTGCGGAGCTTTTGGAGCTGCAGGGCTAGTTCCTTGAAAGGTGAGAATATAGCTGGCCACTTGTTGTATTTCCTGAGGGCTCAACTGGTCCTCCCAAGGGACCATTCCTTTCTCTATTACCCCATATTTTATCACCTTGAAGACATCTTTGATATCTCCCCCATGTATCCAATATTGATCGGTCAGATTTGGACCGACCCCTCCACCTCCATCAGCAGCGTGGCAAGCAGCACAGTTAGCTTCGAAAATCGTCTTACCAGCACTAATTCCTACCTCCGAATCATCAATTTCTACATTCGTCTCATCAATTGATGCCAGCGCACTAACACCTCGCGCTTCAGCTTCCATGCTAGCATTAAGAACTTCTTCTTGATATTCTTCTACACCCGTCTTACCATATCCCAAAACTGTATAGTAACCAAAATAAAAGACAGCAATCATTATTGTCCCCCAAAAGACATACTGAAGCCAAGGAGGCATGAAATTATCCAACTCCTGGATTCCGTCATAAGAATGATCCGCCATCAACTTATCTTCAGCCTGCTCCTCTTTAATATCTCCTGTCACAAATCGCTTCTTAAATGATGTCCACCAGCTTGGTTTCTCGGCCAATTCAGGATTCTCCTTCCGGAAAATCGCCGAAATAAAAGACATCAAATAAAGCATAAGGATCAAAAGAAGTACGATTACTCCCAATATGACACCTATAATTATTAAAATAGCCAGTTGGTTTGAGTCCAAAGCTTGCAATTGTCCTGATAAAGACTCGTTTTGTGCACGTGCTGAAGAGCAAAGCGCCAGACCGCAAAGTGCAAAAAAGGTTACATGTTTTTTCATGGCTGGTTGTCAGTTAATTGGTTATCATCATCCATTGGTAGAGAACTCATATGGTCAACATACTCCTTTGGGACTCTCATAGCCCAAACAGCAACCCCTATAAAAAACAGGACAAATATGATTAGAGAAACAATCGGGAATATCTCTACATTTTCCATTGATCTTAATACTTCTTTGTACATGATTTCTCCGGTTAGTTAGATGATGAAACGTTAATATCAGTACCTAATCGCTGCAGGTAAGCAATCAAAGCCACAATTTCAGTGGTAGGCATTACTTCTACTCCCGCATCTTTCAAGTTAGTAGCTATCTGTTCTGCTTGAGCTTCCAGTTCAGCCGCAGCTTGCTGGTCATATCCTTTTGGATAGGGAACGCCAAGCTTTTGCATAGTTCTGATTTTCGCAGGTAGATCCGAGTAATCCAACTCATTGGTCAATAACCATGGGTAAGGCGGCATCAATGAGCCAGGTGACATGCTTCGCGGATCTTCCATATGAAAATAATGCCAGCTGTCCGGATATTTCTTTCCAATTCTATGCAGGTCAGGACCTGTCCGTTTGGAGCCCCATAGAAATGGTCGATCATATACAAATTCCCCTGCTTTGGAATATTCTCCATATCGCTCAGTCTCAAATCTAAATGGTCGAATCATCTGAGAGTGACAGCCTACGCAGCCATTTTTGATATAGATATCTCTACCTTCAAGTTCAAGTGCCGTGTAAGGTTTTACAGAGCTGATGGTGGGTACATTAGATTTCACCAAAATAGTAGGGATAATCTCCACTACTCCGCCGATAAGGATAGCTCCAGTAGCCAATACCGCAAAGAAAATTGGTTTTCTCTCCCATGCGCGGTGCCAGTATTCTCCCGCAGGGCGGTAGTTCTTTGCCAAAGCAGGAGCAGAATCCTCTTCCGTTTCCTGAAACACCCCTTGCTGAGCAGTTTTGAACATATTATACATCATCAGGATTGCACCACTTACGTATAACAATCCCCCAAAAGCTCTCAGCATGTACATAGGTACCAATTCCACGACTGTTTGTAGGAAGTTGCCATATGCCAATTTACCCATCTCGTCAAATTCTCTCAACATCAAGAACTGAGTCAATGCTGCCACATACATTGGCAATGCATAGAAAATTATTCCCATTACGCCCAGCCAGAAGTGTACATTCGCTAGTTTGGTAGAAAATATGGTAGTTTTGAATAATCTAGGCCACAACCAATAGAGCATACCAAAGGTCAAGAAACCATTCCACCCAAGTCCTCCTACATGAACGTGGGCAATAATCCAATCCGTGTAATGGGCAATTGCGCTTACATTCTTAAATGAAAGCATAGGACCTTCAAAAGTAGCCATACCGTAGGCAGTGATCGCCACTACCAAAAATTTCAACACGGGGTCAGTAGTCACTCTATCCCAGGCTCCCCGCAATGTCAGTAATCCATTGACCATACCTCCCCACGAAGGAGCTAAAAGCATTACTGAGAAAACTGTCCCTAAAACCTGAGCCCACTCAGGCAATGCTGTATAAAGCAGGTGATGGGGGCCTGCCCACATGTATAGGAAAATCAAAGACCAAAAGTGAATAATGGAAAGTTTGTACGAGTAAATCGGTCTATTTGCTGCTTTTGGAAGAAAATAATACATCAAACCGAGAAAAGGAGTAGTAAGGAAAAATGCCACTGCATTATGTCCATACCACCACTGCACTAATGCATCCTGAACACCTGCATAGGCTGAATAGCTTTTCAGGAAAGAAACCGGCAAAGCCAGGGAATTCACAATATGCAAGACGGCTACCGTAATAAAGGAAGCTAGATAAAACCAGATAGCTACATACATATGACGCTCTCTACGTGTGAGAATAGTGCCGATCATATTGACTCCAAAAGCCACCCAGACAATTGCAATTGCGATATCGATAGGCCACTCCAATTCCGCATATTCCTTAGAGCTGGTAAGCCCCAGCGGCAATGTCAAAACTGCTGTAAGGATAATAAGTTGCCAACCGTAGAAATGAAACCAGCTTAGTGATTTATTCCACATCGGTGCCTTGAGCAACCTAGGCATGGAATAATATACGCCTGCAAATATTGCGTTACCTACAAAAGCAAAGATTACAGCGTTTGTATGAAGTGGTCTAATTCGTCCAAAAGTAGTATAGGGGTTACCCAGATTGGCCTCAGGTAAGAAAAGCTGTGTCGCTGCAAGTACACCGACGAGCATCCCAATTACGCCCCAGATAATAGTGGCGGCTCCAAAATACTTGACAATTTTATTGTCATACAGGAACCTCTCCTGCGTAGAATCTTTCATAGGATTACGGTTTTGATTGTTTGCTTTTTTTAGTTTTTTTGGAATTACTCTCAAAGAGAATCCTTATTGAAGGAGTGTAATTATCATCAAATTGGCCGCTTTTCATTGCCTTGAAAAACAAGAGCAAAAATGTACCTGCCAATACCAGACTGATCGCGATTAATAGAAAAATAACTTCCATACTAAAACTGTTTTGGAGTTAACAGCCCATTTCTCCAGGCTACAAAATTTGTCGACAATGTCGTAAAAATCACTACCGACACACTACTAAGCGGCATCAAAACAGCACAAATCACAGGACTTAAATGTCCTTGGACTGCCAAGGTAACGCCTATTAAGTTATACAATAAACTTAATATAAAACTTGCTTTGATAATAAGTCTGCAGGATTTCGCAAAGCTTAAAAACTGAGGAATCATTCCAAATACTTCCGAGTCCATAATAGCATCACTTGCTGGTGAGAAGTGACTGACTCGATCCGAAATAGCTACACCGACCTCACTTTCATGTAATGCCCCCGCATCATTCAAGCCATCACCTATCATTAACGTATGATGGGTACGATTCAATTCTTTTAAGTAGGTGAGCTTATCGCCTGGACTTTGTTCAAAATTATATATAATTCCACCACACAGCCTTTCTTCCAGATACATTTGCTCATGCTGGAAATCCCCTGATAAAACATGGAGATCATAAGTAGTATTAAGTTGATCTATCACCTCAGAGGCTTTGTTGCGAAGTCCTGATGCGATCAGGAAATATCCTAATTCCTGTCCTTCCACTGTTAGACAAACGATGTTGCCTTTTTGGCTTTCAATACTTTTTCCAAATCCGGTAAACGCTGCCGAGCCAAGTCTAACTTCTTGATTTTTGAAAAGTGCCTGAATCCCGGCACCCTTTGTCTCGCTAACCTGTTCAAGCTGAACACCTTTTTGATTGCCAAGCCAACGGTTAATCCGATTGCTGAGAGGATGAGTGGACCGCTCTACAATGGTTTTCAGGAGCGCTTTGGTTTCTTCAGAAAGCTCTTCCCCTATGTAGCTGACTTTAGCATTTGCTGGATCCGTAAGTGTTCCTGTTTTATCAAAGACAACAGCATCAACCAAAGCTAGCCGCTCGACCACACTGGCATTTTTTAGATAAAACTTACTTTTCCCAAAAATCCTAAGCGTGTTGCCCAATGTAAAAGGAGTAGACATAGCCAAAGCACATGGACAAGCCACTATAAGTACAGAAGCAAACACTTTAATAGCGATTGAAAAATCTGTAAATGCCCAATATGTAAAAGCCGAAAATGCAATAACCAGTACAGACCAGGTAAAGGCCGAGCTGATTTTTGAGGCTAATGGTTCAAGTAAGCGTTCCTTGCCTTTTTCAAAAGTTTCATTGTTCCACAAATCAGTAAGATATCCCTGAGAAGGTGGTTTTTGAACTGACAATAATACTGCATCTCCCTTTTGGCGACCTCCTGCATAGACGAATTCCCCCTTTTGTTTTGGCACTGGAACCTCCTCTCCCGTTACAAAACTATAATCTATATTTGCTAAAGCGCTCAGTAAAAAGGAATCTGCAGGAATCAATTCCTCGTCCCTCACCATGATCACATCACCTACTTGAAGCTTTGATAGAGGGATTACAGCCTCTTGCCCTTTTTCAACTTTGGTAACAGCTATTGGAAAATAAGACTTGTAATCCCGATCGAATTCAAGTGTTGAAAAAGTTTTTTGCTGATAAATTTTCCCTAAAAGTAAAAAAAACAATAACCCTCCTAGGCTGTCCATATAACCAGAGCGTTGAAAAGCGAATATCTCCCAAAGCGAATAAACAAATAACGCGATGATCCCAAGAACGATAGGAACATCCATATTTATTCTTTTTTTCTTAAGCGAATTCCAAGCAGAGCGATAATATTCACTTGCCGAATAGCTGACTACAGGAATCGCCAGAATCACATTTAGATAACTAAACAATCCCCGAAAAGTAGAATCAATTAGATCAGCCTCAGAGAAATACTCCGGAATACTAAATAGCATCATATTCCCAAAGCAAAAACCGGCTACCGCCAGGCGCAGAATTAAGCGCTTATCAAGTTCGGTACCTTGTTTCCTATCAAGATTCGAAAGATGGATTTGGGGCTCATACCCTATTGTTGTTAGTAGACTGACCAACTCCTTTAAATTGATCTTATTACGTAAGATCTTTACCTGAATCTTCTTTCTAATAAAATCTACACGGCTATAAAATACACCTGAATGTATTTGATGAAGATTTTCCAGAAGCCAAATACAGGATGCACAATGAATTGTCGGAATATAAAAGGTAACATGACTTTCAGTATCATTCTGAAAATCCACCAAGCGATTGACTGTATCCTCATCATCCAGATAGTCAAATCGATTAGATTGACGCCCTTTCTTTCTTTGACTTTTTCCAGGGTGGTTCGCTAGATCATAGTAGTTGCACAGATCATTTTCTGAAAGTAGCTCATAAACCAATTTACAGCCTCGGCAGCAAAAGTTCTTATCATCGGATAGAATCACCAACTCATTGCACTCTTCACCACAGTGAAAACAAGCTATATCGCGCGTTGGAGTTAATTCAGACTTCATTACCTTTAGTTTTTCAAAAACATCTCTTCAAAAAGCTATTTCATAGAATTCTATAGGGCATATGCTCATAACAGAGAAACATATGTCCCCTACTTATAACCTTCCGTTAGATTCACGAAAGTAACTCATCAAAGAGGCACCTATCATGAGCAATACCTTGAAGAAACCTGACAAAAATCAGGTATTATGGTTTCTCTTTGATACTGCGATAGTTACCGGTAAAAACATAGTTTTATAAGTTAGGAAAAATCATTTGAAAAATAATGCTTCTTGAAGTTCTTCAAATTCAAAAAAAGCTGGAACGCAAAAAAGCCCGAT
>NZ_LMXN01000008.1 GCF_001442615.1 Algoriphagus resistens
CTGAAAAAGTATGTGAAATTTTAGCTGTTTTTCTTGGTTTTCAACATAGGAGAACATCTTAACACAGGGCATAAAAGTATTGTCTGGTTGTGGGATGCAGTCGGACACAAAACAAAAACGGGATGAGGCGTTGCCATTGGGCGAGTCTATGACCCCCGAGGCTCAACCCATCGGCTCTGTGCCGGGGGTGGGTAATTCACATGGCCTGTAATCCATGATTATGCCTATCTGGATTTAAAACCAATTTCCATAGAAGCGAATCTGACCAATGCACTAAGCCGTCAGAATATTCGGGTGGACGTACCCTGTAGGTTTACGATTGCTATTTCTACAGATACAGACACGATGAACACCGCTGCTGAGCATTTACTTGGCTTGGCCCACGAGCAAATACAGGAACTTTCAAAAGATATTCTGTTTGGCCAGTTGCGTTTGGTTATTGCGACAATGACCATTGAAGAGATTAATTCCGATAGAGATAAATTTCTCGAAAGTATCTCCAAGAATGTGGACAGCGAGCTCAAGAAAATCGGTCTGAAACTGATAAACGTCAACTTAACGGATATCAAAGACGAGTCGGGCTACATTGAGGCCCTCGGAAAAGAAGCTGCCGCCAAGGCAATCAACGAAGCCAAAATCTCCGTCGCTGAGCAAGAGAAAATCGGTAAAACCGGAAAAGCTATTGCTGACCGCGAAAAAGATGTGCAGATCACTGATAAACAACGTGATAGAGATGTAAAAATAGCGATAACCAACAAAACAGGGAAGTCAGCATTGCTGAAGCGGAAAAAGACGAAAGTATCGGTAAGGCCGAAGCGCAGCGAGACACCCGTGTAAAAACATCGGAGGCGAATGCCATTGCGATCAAAAGGAAAAACGAGGCCAAGATCTCCATTGCCCAGTCGGATGCACAACGGAGAGAAAAAGAAGCAGAGGCATTGAGGATTGCGCTTGCTTCGGAAAAAGTCCAAAGTGCAAGGGCTTTAGAAGAAGCCTATCTGGCGGAACAAAAAGCAGAAACTGCCAGGGCAGAAAGAGAACGCTCCACTCAGAATGCCAATGTGGTGATACCTGCAGAGATTGCAAAACAACGGGCGATCATCGATGCCCAGGCCGAAGCAGAGCGGATCAGAAAACAGGCAAAAGGCGAAGCGGATGCCATTTATGCCAAGATGGAAGCAGAAGCAAAAGGGCTCTTTGAAATATTGACAAAACAGGCAGAAGGTTACCGAGAGGTGGTAAGTGCTGCAGGAGGAGATCCTACCAAAGCATTCCAGTTACTCTTGATTGAGAAACTGCCTGAATTGGTAAAAACACAAGTAGAAGCAGTGAAAAATATCAAGATCAATAAAATCACCGTTTGGGATTCAGGCCAAGGCGAAAATGGAAACGGATCCACAGCTAACTTTGTCTCCGGAATGATGAAGACAGTCCCCCCACTTAATGAATTATTCAACATGGCGGGTTTGAACCTTCCTGCTTATTTGAAAAGCGAAGACTTAGAAAAGCCGTTTCAAGCAAAAGAAGAACCAAAATCTGAAGAGTAATAACAACTTGTACAAGCATTTAAAAAACCTGGTTCCAAAGAGCCAGGTTTTTATTTTATCTTCGCAACATGTTTGTTCTATCTGACACGCCATCTATAGCAAATCGCTTTCTGCGAGAGATGAGAGACATCCGTATTCAGGGTGACCGAATGCGCTTTCGGAGAAATTTGGAGCGAATGGGTGAAATAATGGCCTATGAAATTTCAAAATCATTCGACTATGTTTCAGAGGAAATTGAGACTCCACTTACCTCAACTTCCACTCTCACGCTAAATGAACAACCCATAATCATCTCAGTAATGAGAGCATCATTACCATTTTACAATGGTTTCTTAAATTATTTTGATCAGGCTGGGAGTGGATTTATCGGAGCTTTTCGGGATGAGAGTCAGCCAGGAGAAATCACGGTTCAACTGGGATACCACGCCAGCCCAACTGTAGAGGAGAGAATTATCATTCTGGCTGACCCCATGCTAGCTACCGGCAAATCACTCGTCGAATCCATACAAACGATACTTTCGCATGGTACACCCAAGCACATCCATATAGCTGCAGTCATAGCAGCGCCAGAGGGAATTAAGTATCTCAAAGAAAACGTTACCTGCCCCTACTCACTTTGGCTTGGCGCAATTGACGAAAAACTAAATCACCAATCCTACATCGTCCCTGGACTAGGCGATGCCGGAGATCTTGCTTTTGGCCCAAAACTTTAATTATTACATGCTCCCTTATTTCCTATTATTTCTTGGTTTGGTAATTCTTCTTTATGGAGGAAAAATATTAGTAGACGGCGCTTCGGCAATGGCTGTAAAGCTTGGCATGAGTGCCGGACTGATTGGGATGACTGTAGTTGCATTTGGCACTTCGGCACCGGAACTTCTGGTTAGTGTGAATGCTGCCCTTAAAGGGAACAGCGATATTGCTATTGGAAATGTAATCGGCTCCAATATTGCCAATATCGCCCTGGTGCTCGGGATAAGCGGGATATTTTATCCTATTCTTATCAGAAAAAGTCATATCCGGATTGATTACCTCATCACCTTGCTTGTATCCATACTTTTCTATGGCTTAAGCTATAATGGCTTCATTGGATTATGGGAGGGCGTCTTGCTGTTCGGATTGTTCATTGTATTTAACGTATTTCTTTTCAAAAGTCCCGGAGCGGACTTAATAGACAATACCGAAGTAGAGGAAGAAATCGAGCAGGTAAAAAACTACTCTTGGTTTGCCTCCATTGCCCTGTTCCTAGGCGGTGTATTGGGTTTATATTTCGGGTCAGAGCTATTGGTCACCAATGCGGTGAAAATATCCAGAGAGTTTGGAGTTTCAGAACGTATAATAGGCGTGACTATTATTGCTATTGGCACAAGCTTGCCTGAGCTAATCACATCCGTGATAGCTGCTTTGTCCAAACGAACAGATTTGGCACTAGGCAATATTCTTGGTAGTAATATCATGAATATTCTATCCATTATTGGCCTCACAGCGATCATTAAGCCAATTGGCGTATCGCAGGCATTTATTGATTCTGATTTTTTATGGATGCTTGGAATTACTATCCTCTTATTCGCGTTGATGCGTACGAAGATGCAGGTTTCAAAAGTTGAAGGCTCTCTGCTCTTGCTAAGCTATGGTGCCTACCTGTATTTCCTGCTATGATTGAAAACATCCTAACACTTCTGGGAATCTACTTTCTTTGTTGGTTCAAATTTCTTGCTGGCCCATTATTAGGGTCTGCGGCAGG
This sequence comes from Algoriphagus resistens, assembly GCF_001442615.1. GTDB lineage: Bacteria > Bacteroidota > Bacteroidia > Cytophagales > Cyclobacteriaceae > Algoriphagus > Algoriphagus resistens. The sequence continues at coordinate 3,292 of NZ_LMXN01000008.1, forward strand.
TTACAGTGTATTGGTAAATGCGCTGGTTACTGTCGCAGGAATGATGACCAGTGTAACGATTTTCACCTTACTGGGATCAAAAATCAAGGCACTTCTTAAAGGGAATTTTCAAAAAAAACCCAGACTTATTTTTTCCAAAAAGAGCAGAAGAATTGTCCATCTTTGGAGAAAATATGGGGAAATTGGAATTGCTTTCTTTACACCACTAGTATTGACCCCCATTGGCGGCACACTGATCATGGTATCTTTTGGTGTCAAGAAAAGTCACATTTACATCCACATGCTGTGGAGTGCATGTCTTTGGGCGGTAGTCATCAGCTTGAGTATTGACAAGATTTTGTCGGTACCTTTCCTTCAAAATTCACTTCTCTAATCTAATTCCTCATCAGGTAAGATTTCAATATCCTTTATCAACACACGCTCAGCGATAGCCTGCCCTGTCAACGTAGCAGCCAAGCCTCCCATTGCCGTTTCCTTATACCTGCTTTCCATAGAAGCCCCTACCTCTCCCATTGCCTCCACGCACTCATCCACAGGAATGACCGCACTTACATTGGCCAAGGCTATTTGTGCAGAGCTGAAGGCAATGGCTGCGGCACTCGCATTCCGGACCACACAGGGCACCTCGACCAATCCTGCCACCGGGTCACAGACCAATCCCAACATACACTGAATAGTAACCGCAACGGCATTGAAAACCTGGTCTGTAGTTCCTCCCAAGCAATAGACAATCGCCCCGGAAGCCATCGCGGCCGCTGAACCTGTTTCGGCTTGGCATCCGCCTACAGCACCAGCCAAACTCGCCTTTTCTTCAATAATCAAAGCAATCCCGGCACCCACCAATAGCCCGTCAACAATTTGCCCGTCACTCAATCCGTGAATTTCCTGAAGTGTGACCAGCGTCCCCGGAAGAATCCCGCTTGCACCGGCCGTCGGGGCAGCTACCACTCTTCCCATGCATGAATTAACTTCTTTAGCCGCTAAAGCACGCGAAATCAATTTCTGAAACTCAGGGGAAAGCACTGATAAGGGGTGGTTGAAAACTTTCTTTGCTCCATTGTTGATCATTCCAGAACGAGAGGTCATATCCTCTTCCAGACCGGTTTTCACAGCATCTTTCATGACAGTATAAGCCTGAAGAAGCCCAACTTTGATTTTATCTGCTGTGCCACTTTTCTGATCGACTTCATACGCGATCACAGACTCAGGTAGGGAGGTATTCTTCTCTTCACAATAGCTCTTCCAGCCCGCGAAGGATTCAAATAAATAGCTCATAATAGATGGGGTTATATTCTATAGTATTAGGTTGGATTTATATCAGCTACCTCAACCTCTTTGATTACAGAGCTTGAAGACCGTAGACTCCAGCTTTCAGGTATGTAGCATCCTTGATAGCCTCTAACAAATCTTAGATCGCTTTTGTCATTCACTCATGGAAGGACATTTATTCGAGCTAAATATTTACTCAGAAATCAAACGTTAAGGTCTGCTTAATCTCTGGGTCTAGGCTCAATGCCACTGGACAAGTCTTCGCTGCATTCTTCAATTTTTGGATCATCGCACTATCATTTACCGGATTTTCCCAGTGAAAATCAACAATGATTTCACTTATTTTTCTGGGAGAAGCCTGCATTACTTTGGTGACGCTCCAGGTCAATCCTTCCAAAGGGACGGAATCTCTGTTGGCCACAATTCCCATAATCGTCATCATACAACTCCCTAAAGCACTGGCGACCAAGTCTGTCGGAGAAAACGCTTCCCCTTTTCCGTTATTATCTACAGGGGCATCTGTCAGGATTTTCACCCCTGACTGCAGGTGTTCTGATTCCGTTCTCAAATTCCCTAAATATGAACTTTTTATAGTGGACATAAACTCTTATTTTTAAAATCAGTTAAAATACCAACACCCAAAAATAGGGCTATATTTTTGACCAATTCGAATGAACAAGCTGAAATTCATCTTATCGCTTTTGCTCCTTTCCTTATCCATTGAATCTTTTGCCCAAAGAGAGGACATTGGAAACTATGAATATGATAAAGAGTATATGTTTGGGATCAATAAAAACACCAATGGAGGCTTAATAGGTGGTTTTGTATTCAAAGCAGGAACACGAATAGACGACACTCAGTTTAGCTTCTGGGCTCTGGAATTCTCCAATGTCAAAAATCCAAAAGAGATACGCTACAATACAGTCCTTGGCAACAGCTATATTTTCGGAAAGTCCAATTACCTCTATTCGATCAGACCTCAATATGGCCGTGAAATAGTTCTTTTCAAAAAAGCTCCTAACCAAGGTGTGCAGGTTTCCGCATTAGCCGCAGTCGGCCCATCGTTTGGTTTGATTGCTCCCTATTACATTGAATATGCGGTAAATCGTGTAGAAACTGTCAGTGAGCAATACGATCCGCAAATTCATCAAAGTCGGTTTAATATTTTAGGTACAGGTAGACTTTTTGAAGGTTTAGGACAATCAGAATTTGCTTTTGGTGGCAATCTAAAGGCGGCACTGTCATTTGAATTTGGAGTTTTTCGCTCAAATGCGACAGGATTGGAACTTGGATACATGCTCGAAGGTTTTACCAAAGAAATCCCGCTGATCCCGACTACAGAAAACAGACAGCTATTCCAATCGGCCTACTTTACTTTCTTCTACGGGTTCCGGCAATAAGTCAACTTGGGTTTTGTGCGCTGCTGACTTACCTTTGTATCAAATCAGAAATCAATGATCGAATTACCCGTAATTTCCGAAGAAGCTACCCGAAGAAAAAAGCCAGATTGGCTTAGAGTAAAACTTCCTGTAGGAAAAGAATATGCCAAAGTCCGCAAGCTTGTGGATGAGCATAAGCTCCATACCATTTGCGAAAGTGGCAATTGCCCAAATATGGGCGAATGTTGGGGAGCTGGCACAGCAACTTTTATGATTTTAGGGAATGTCTGTACCCGCTCTTGTTCATTTTGCGCTGTAGCCACTGGCCGTCCTCCGGAGTATGATACAGATGAGCCAAGAAGAGTAGCTGAGGCCATCAAGCTTATGGGCGTAAAACATGCGGTATTGACCTCTGTAAACAGAGATGAGCTGAAAGACAAAGGAGCTGAAATCTGGTATCAAACAGTAATTCAGACTAAGGAACTTTCACCTTCCACTACAATAGAAACACTGATCCCAGATGTAAAATCAAACTGGGATGCATTGTATAGAATGATCAGCGGAGGTCAGGAAGTAGTTTCCCACAATATGGAAACAGTGGAAAGTCTTTACAGAAGAGTTCGCCCCCAGGCGAAATATGCACGGTCCTTGGAACAAACGAAATTGACCAAGGAGTATGGCAAGAGAACAAAAACAGGCATAATGCTGGGCTTGGGAGAGAAGAAAGAAGAGGTTTTCAAAGCTATGGATGACCTGGCAGAACACGGCTGTGATATCCTTACACTGGGACAATATCTTCAGCCTACCAAAATGCACATAGAAGTAGCCGAATTCATACATCCGGATCTATTCGCCGAATACAGGGAAGAAGGATTGGCCAGAGGCTTGAAATATGTAGAGTCAGGGCCTTTGGTAAGATCCTCTTACCATGCCGAGAGACATGTAAATGTCTAGGTATGATGTAAATAAAATTATAGCACGCTTTCGGGCGTGCTTTTTTTATGTCTAAATTTTTAATAATTTAAAACATCATCTTCACACTAACTTTTAAACCAATGGTAAAAATTGAAAGAATTGGAGTTTCCTCCGCTGCTAAAATCTATGGGCTGACACTGGGTATCCTGGGATTTGTAATAGGTATCTTTTATGCCCTGTTTTTATCGGCATTCTCAGGTCTCATGGGAGATGAAATGTCTTCATTTGGGGCAGGAATGGGGATCGGGATGGCAATTGTATTTCCTATTATCTATGGGATAATGGGTTTCGTTATTGGAGCATTGGGCGCTGTCATTTATAATTTTGTCGCCTCAAAAATTGGAGGCTTGGAAATCCAGCTTTCCAAAGAGAATGAAATCCCGATTCTTTAAAAACAGAAGCAGGACGGCCACGATCTTTGCATAAGCTTCGCGCTTTATGGCAAAAAAAGAGGCTGCCAAAAATTGACAGCCTCTTTTTCCTCTTTTTTTCTCTTTCTTAAAGATTAAGCTTCTTCGCTAGCGTAATCTTCCACCGGAATACAGCTACAGATTAAGTTTCTGTCCCCGAACGCCGAATCAATTCTACGTACACTTGGCCAGAACTTATTCTCTTTCACGTAGCTAAGCGGGTAAACAGCTTTCTCTCTGGAATATGGCAAGTTCCAATCATCAGTCAACACCATAGTTGCAGTATGTGGCGCATTTTTCAAAACATTTTCTATTTTGTCTGCTACACCATCCTCGATTTCCTGGATCTCAGCGCGGATAGAAAGCAGCGCATCACAGAATTTATCCAACTCAGCTTTAGTCTCAGATTCAGTAGGCTCTATCATCAACGTGCCTGCTACAGGGAAAGAAACAGTTGGCGCATGGTATCCATAATCCATCAATCGTTTTGCAATATCTTCCACTTCCACACCCACTTCTTTAAACGCTCTGCAATCCACGATCATCTCATGAGCTGCCCTTCCCTGGGTTCCTGTATAAAGAATAGGGAAATGATCCTTCAATCTTTCCTTGATGTAGTTCGCATTTAGGATGGCCATTTTCGTTGCATTCTTCAGGCCATCTCCGCCCATCATTGCGATGTAAGCATAAGAGATTGGTAAGATGCTAGCGCTTCCGTAAGGAGCAGCAGAGATCGAAGAAACTGCTTGCTCTCCACCTGCTTTAACCACAGGGTTACCAGGAAGGAATGGCGCCAAGTGACTTGCAACACAGATCGGCCCCATGCCAGGTCCACCTCCGCCGTGAGGTATACAGAAGGTCTTGTGAAGGTTCAGGTGACAGACGTCAGCTCCGATTCTTCCAGGGCTGGTCAATCCTACCTGAGCATTCATATTCGCCCCATCCATGTACACCTGCCCACCGTTCTCGTGAATGATCTGGCAGATTTCCTGAATCGCTACTTCAAATACCCCGTGCGTAGAAGGATAAGTCACCAGAAGCGCTGATAGCTCATCTGCATGGGTAGTGGCTTTGGATCGTAGGTCTTCGATGTCGATGTTTCCTTTCTCGTCACATTTCACCAATACCACTTTCATCCCGGCCATCACCGCCGAAGCAGGATTTGTTCCATGTGCGGAAGTAGGGATCAAAGCAACATTTCTGTGATGATCCCCTCTGCTCTGGTGATAGGCACGAATGACCATCAAACCAGCAAATTCCCCTTGTGCCCCTGAGTTCGGCTGAAGGGATGTATCAGCAAAACCTGTGATTTCATTCAACCAGTGTCTCAAGTTTGCAAATAATTCCTGATATCCTGCGGTCTGGTCGGTTGGGGCAAATGGATGGATCTGACCAAACTCAGGCCAAGTCACAGGAATCATTTCCGCCGTAGCGTTTAGCTTCATCGTACAAGATCCAAGAGAAATCATGGAGTGAACCAATGACAAATCTTTATTCTCAAGTCGCTTGATGTAGCGAAGCATTTCGTGCTCGCTCTGGAAATTATTAAATACAGGATGGGTCAAATACTCAGACGTTCTTACCAGTTCTTCTGGCAATTCCAGTTCTATTTCGGAAGCCAAAGCTGACAAATCCGGAGTTGCCAATCCCTTTGTTTTTGCAAAAACTTCAACTACTGATGCTACATCCTGCAAAGTTTTGGCCTCATCAAAGGTCAGGAATACTGTATCGTAATCGTAACGGAAGTTCATTTTTGAGGACAAAGCCAATGACTGAATGGCATTTAGCGACTTTGACTCTATCCCTACTTTAATGGTATCGAAGTAGTTTTTGGAAGAAATCTCATATCCCAGTTGCGCTAGTGCTTTTGCAGTAAGTTTAGCCAGTCCATGCGTTCTTAGCGCAATATTTTTCAGTCCTTTCGGACCGTGATAAACTGCATAAAAACTCGCCATCACTGCCAGGAGTACCTGCGCAGTACAAATATTTGAGGTGGCTTTTTCTCTCTTTATGTGTTGCTCGCGCGTTTGCAAAGCCATTCTATATGCTTTGTTGCCTTCACGGTCTTGGGAAACCCCGATGATCCTTCCAGGAATCTGGCGCTTATAAGCTTCCTTGGTTGCAAAAAACCCCGCATGTGGCCCACCATACCCCATTGGCACGCCAAAACGCTGGGAGGAACCAATAACTACATCTGCACCCATTTCTCCCGGAGCAGTCAAAAGGGTCAATGCCAGAAGGTCTGCAGCAAAAGCAGTTGTGACGTTATTTTCCTTAGCCGCAGCTACGATAGCAGCGTAATCTCTAGCTTCACCGTCCGCGTCAGGATATTGGAACAATACACCAAATAAATTTTCATCAGTCAGGTCCAATGAATCTATTGATCCAAAAACCAGTTCAATCCCAACTGGCTCGGCTCTTGTCTCCAATACAGCTTTAGTCTGGGGAAACACTTTTTCATCCACAAAGAATTTTATTGCATTCTTTTTCTCCCGGGGCTTTACAGCGTAAAGCATGTTCATCGCCTCCGCCGCAGCTGTTCCCTCATCCAGAAGAGAAGCATTTGCAAGCTCCATCCCCGTCAGTTCCATTACCACTGTCTGGAAATTGATCAAAGCTTCTAATCTGCCTTGGGCGATTTCGGCCTGATACGGAGTATAAGCAGTGTACCATCCCGGATTCTCCAGTACGTTTCTCAAGATCACTCCAGGCACCAATGTGTCATAATACCCTAAGCCTATGAAAGACTTGAATACTTTATTTTTAGAAGCGAGTTTTTTGAAATCCTTCAAAAATTCCGATTCAAGCTTTGCCGCAGGCAGATCCAATGGACGATCCAATTGGATAGATTTCGGTACAGTTTGATTGATTAATTCCTCTAAAGATGAGGCGCCGATTTTCTCCAGCATTGCTGAGATCTCTGTATCTGTCGGGCCATTGTGTCTGCTCTCAAATTTGACAGCATTAGAAAGATTGATCTTCATATAAGAACGTTAAGACGATAAACTATTTGGGTTTGAAACTCGCTGATTTTTCAAGGTGCAAAGGTACAATATATTGAAAGATAATGTTTTCATGTGCCCTATTATTTCCATTGAGCTAAGTCAAAATATATAAACGGTTTATTGTAGGGCAGAAAATTTCTCTAGTTTAGCGCCTGAAATTCAAAAAGATTGAAACGGTCGATTGTACGCAGATGTGATTTCCAGTGCGCTAATTGACCATTTCATCTTTAGATCTAAAAAAACCTAACTATAAACTGATGAATAAAAGTCTGTTATTGACGGGCGCAATGGCTCTGGGCTTTGCACTACCGTCGTTGGCACAGCAGCCTGCCCAGGTGAAGTACGCCAATACAATTACTGCCGGAGACCTCAAAGAACGTCTTACTTACCTGGCTTCAGATGAGATGAAGGGAAGAGACACCGGATCAGAGGAACAAAAAGTAGCTGCAAATTACCTTGCTGATTTTTACAAAAAAATCGGTTTGTCCGGACCAGTTGATGGAAGCTACCTTCAGCCGGTGGAACTGGTTAGTTCTTCTTTCGGGGAGGTTTCTTTGAAAGTCGGTAAAAACAAACTGGAGAACAATAAAGATTTTGTTTTCATCGGGGACGCAGACATGAAGAAAGCAGCAAAGACCGATCTTGTTTTCCTTGGTTTAGTGTCCGAGGAAAACCTGGCTAGAGTTGACGTGAAAGGCAAATTGGTGGGTATCTGGGCTGTAGGCGTGAGATCAAATGACCTCTTGACCAAAGTATTGGATGCAGGTGCTGCCGGTATCGTCATTGTAAGTATGGAAGGCCAGGCAAACTTTGACCGTATTGCCGGTCGCTACCAAAGTCTAGCGGGCAAAGGTAGAGTCGGGTTTGCAAAGCCAACAGAACAAAAGCCAGTGTTCATGGTGAGCTCTGATAAAATGGCTGAACTATTCGACACGCCTGTTGAAGAACTAAAAGAAGCTGCAAAAGCCAATCCTGAGTCTATTAAATCTCAAAAAGTTACTTACCAGGTCGAAAAGGATGTTAAGGAAATTGAAAGCTCAAACGTAATGGGCTATCTAGAAGGATCTGATAAGAAAGATGAGCTAGTGGTGATCTCATCCCACTACGACCATGTAGGGGTGAGCAGTACGGGTGAAGTGTTCAATGGTGCTGATGATGATGGATCAGGGACTGTCTCGGTCACCGAAATCGCCGAAGCTTTTGCAGCAGCGGCAAAAGACGGTATCAAACCAAGAAGATCCATCCTTTTTCTAAATGTTACAGGTGAGGAAAAAGGACTTTTGGGATCTGAATATTACTCTGATCATCCTATTTTCCCATTGGAGAATACAGTTGTGAATTTCAACATCGACATGGTGGGAAGGATTGACTACGAGTATCAGGATGCTGAAAACACAGATTTCGTCTATGTGATCGGTTCAGAGATGCTATCCACAGATTTGAAAAAAATCCTGGAATACAATAACATCACCTATTCTGATCTAATCCTGGATTACAGGTATGACGCTGAGGACGATCCAAACAGATTCTATTACAGATCAGATCATTACAACTTTGCAAAGCATAATATCCCGGTAGCGTTCTTTTTCAACGGGGTGCACGATGATTATCACCAGGTGACCGATACAGTGGACAAAATCGAATTTCCGCTGATGGAGAAAAGAGCCAGACTGATTTTCTATACCGCCTGGGACGTGGCAAACAGAGACAAAAGACTTCCTGTTGACGGAACCAACACGAGAACAGAAAAATAAAGAGTTATACAGATTGAATAGTAAAGGCTAATGGAGAAATCTGTTAGCCTTTTTCTTTTCCAAAAAACGGCCAAGAAATACAAATTTTGAAATTCGTAGGATTTCCCCATCCTCAAATTTCATAAAACGGTATCTTTGCATTCCAAACGCAATCCGAACTTCCAGTGTACAAATCGCTACTGAAACCTCTTTTCTTCCTAAAAAAGCCAGAAGAAGCCCACCACTTCACGGTAGCTCTCACCAGGCTAACATTTAATCTTCCACTAGTCGGCCCGATTGTAAAATCGATTTTCTCGGTGGAAAACAAAGGTTTAGAACGGGAAGTTTTTGGTTTGAACTTCAAGAATCCTGTGGGTTTGGCAGCGGGATTTGACAAGGATGCCAAGGTAATTGATGAAATGGCAATGCTCGGTTTCGGCTTTATCGAAATAGGCACGCTGACCCCAAAACCCCAAGAAGGAAACCCAAAGCCACGGCTTTTCAGGCTTCCGCTAGACGAATCCCTGATCAACCGCATGGGCTTCAATAACGGAGGAGTGCACGATGCCGTAGAGCGGTTGAAAAGGCGAAAATCAAACGTGCTCATCGGCGGAAATATTGGCAAAAACAAAGTCACACCAAACGAAAATGCGGTGGACGATTACTTGATTTGCCTGGAAGCCCTACATGATCATGTGGATTATTTTGTAGTGAATGTAAGCTCTCCCAACACACCTAATCTACGGGATCTGCAGGAAAAAGAGCCGCTGAAACATTTGCTCCAGGCCGTGAAAAATGCAAATGACCTTAAGGCAAAGCCTAAACCAATTCTTCTGAAAATCGCACCTGACTTGACAAATGGACAATTGGACGATATCATCGAGATCGTACAGGAAACAAAAATCGATGGTGTAATAGCGACCAACACCACAATAAACCGTTCGCAATTGAGCACTTCGGCAGCAGAAATAGAAGCAATTGGAGCAGGTGGAGTAAGCGGAAAAGTATTGAGAAAAAGAAGTACAGATGTAATAAGGTACCTGGCCGAAAAATCAAATAAAGCATTCCCAATCATCGGAGTGGGCGGAATATTTTCTGCAGAAGATGCTATAGAAAAACTCGAGGCTGGAGCCAGCCTGGTCCAAGTGTACTCGGGCATGATTTATGAGGGACCTGGGCTGATCAAAAAGATTAACCAAGGATTATTGACTCATTTTTCTAAGTAATTTGTCAATCTAAATTCATTAATCTTATCTTAAATCGGATTTGAATCGCATACATGGCCACCAATTCACCAAGGACCAATACTTTTAGAAAAAAAGGGGAACCAACCAAAAAGAAAGGCACAGGCATCAAAGCGCCAAGCTTTTCTTTTGGAAAGATAAATACTGCTAAGATCAGCCTGACACTTGGTATTTTGCTGATGTCAACGGCGGTTTTTCTATCCATTGCTTTTATCAGCTACCTTCTGAATGGCCCGGCAGATCAAAGTTTGGTCATGAATAATCCCAATGAGGCAATTCGCCAGACAGCCCGAGAATCAACCAATTGGCTCGGGTACTTCGGAGCACAGGCCAGTAACTGGCTGATTTATCGCTGGTTTGGAATAGCTGCTTTCCTGTTTCCTCCGTTTTTGTTTTTGCTAGGTTTCAAGTGGGCGTTTAAGATCTCTCTGGTTTCACTTGTACGATACACCACATTCGCACTTTTCTTTACATTCTGGCTAGGTTTGCTTACGGGGTATCTGGTAATTCTGATTCAGGGATATTCTTACTGGAGCTTTCTATCCGGCGGATTTGGCTATGAATTAGCCAAGCTCTCCGCAGATTTCTTAAGTTGGGGCACCTTTATATTGCTTGGTGGATCCATGCTCATTTTTGTGATATTCTTCTTTGATATTGACAAATTGGACTGGTTTAGCAGTAAAGCTACTGATCCCGATTCTGATTTGGACGAGGATGAGCTGGAAACCGTATCCGCAAGTCCAGTGAAAAATCCTTTCAAAGAGGATTATGAAATTGATGAGGACGAAGAAATTGAAGACGACGGTAGCTCATGGACTATCAAAGATGACGAACTGGGAGCTCCAATCGAATTGAAGTCTGAGTCTAATGCAAAACCAAAAAAAGAGGAAATTGCTTTCGATGTACCTCAACTAAATATCCTAGACCCACTAGTAGACCGGGGGGCAGAAAAGAAAATTGAGGAAAAAAACTTTTCGGTGGTAAAACCGGCCGGAGAAGAAAAAACCGCTGAGGAGGTGCAAAATCTAGATGCTTATGATCCTACATTGGATTTACCCCACTATAAATATCCCATTCTTGACCTTTTGAATGAGTACGATGTCCAGAAAGTTACGGTAAGCCGCCAGGAACTTGAGGACAATAAAAATAAGATCGTAGAGACACTTGAAAATTTCAAGATCGGAATTCAGGAGATCAAAGCAACGATAGGCCCGACCGTAACGCTGTATGAAATCGTCCCTGAACCGGGTGTAAAGATTTCCAAAATCAAAAACCTGGAAGATGATATCGCCTTGAGTCTGGCAGCCTTGGGCATTCGTATTATTGCTCCAATTCCCGGAAAAGGCACAATAGGCATAGAAGTTCCAAACAAAAACAGAGAGTTGGTTCCGGCACGGGCAGTTTTGGGCACCGAGAAGTTTATGCGCTCAGATAAGGATCTTCCGATTGCTTTAGGAAAAACTATTTCCAACGAGGTTTTTGTTGTTGATTTGGCAAAAATGCCCCACTTACTCATGGCGGGGGCAACCGGTCAGGGTAAGTCTGTAGGATTAAACATGATTTTGGCTTCGTTAATTTACAAGAAGCACCCATCTCAGTTGAAGTTTGTCCTAGTAGATCCAAAAAAGGTAGAATTAACACTTTTCAATAAGATAGAGCGGCATTTCTTAGCCAAACTCCCGGGAGCCGAAGAGGCTATTATCACTGACACCAAGAAAGTAATCTACACGCTTAACTCCCTTTGTATCGAGATGGACAATCGGTACAATTTGCTAAAAGATGCGGGTGCCAGGAATTTAAAAGAATATAATGCGAAGTTCATCGCAAGAAAGCTTAACCCTGACAATGGCCATCGCTTTATGCCATACATCGTCTTGGTAATAGATGAATTGGCAGACCTGATGATGACCGCAGGTAAGGAAATAGAAGGACCTATTGCACGTCTGGCGCAACTTGCCAGGGCAATCGGGATCCACCTGGTAGTGGCTACGCAAAGACCTTCGGTCAACGTGATCACGGGTATCATCAAAGCGAATTTCCCAGCTCGGCTTTCCTTCCGGGTAACTTCCAAAATTGACAGTAGAACCATTCTCGATTCAGGTGGTGCAGATCAATTAATCGGTATGGGTGATATGCTTTTATCCCATGGATCTGAAGTTACACGTATTCAGTGCGCATTCTTGGATACACCGGAGGTGGATTCTATTTGTGATTGGATCGGTGAGCAAAAAGGCTACTCAGACGCATATTTACTTCCTGAATTTGAGGGAGAAGATTCTGATAACTCTGTCGGTGATGTGGATTTCTCTGATTTGGACCCACTTTTCAATGACGCTGCCAGATTGTTGGTAATGCATCAGCAGGGAAGTACCTCTTTGATCCAGCGCAAGCTAAAACTAGGCTATAACAGAGCGGGCAGAATCATCGATCAACTGGAAGCGGCAGGCATTGTAGGGGCATTTGAAGGTTCAAAAGCGCGTGAAGTGCTTATTCAGGATGAAGCCAGTTTGGAACGGTTATTGGAGAGTTTGTAAAAGCTGTTCAACTAGTTCAAACAGCCCATTTCAATGAAAAAAATCGCCTTAGTTTATACGCTTTTTCTTACCCTCTTATTCTCATTCGAAGCCTCGGCCCAAAAGGACCCCAAAGCAAAAACTGTTCTGGATGCCATGAGCCAAAAGTTCCAGAAAATGAACGGCTTCACCGCAAATTTTGACTATACCTTCCAAGATGCTTCAGGCACAAGTGACCGTCATTCCGGTGAGATCTCAGTAAAAGGAGAGCAATACCGCCTCAAACTTCCGGATCAGGAAATTTACAATGATGGAAAGACTGTCTGGACTTTCATCCAGTCTGATAATTACAAAGAAGTCACCATAAACGATGCCTCCGAAATGGAAGGGGAACTTACCCCTTCTAATATTTACAGGCTGTATGAAGCAGGATATAGCTATAAATTGCTTGCCGAAAAGCAATTTCAGGGCAAAGCAACTCAGGTGGTAGAACTGATCGCGGAAAAGAACAACGCCCCATTCGAGCAGGTAAAACTAATGATTGACAAGAGTAGCTCAGATTTGCTGGGATGGGAAATGTTTGACGGTCAGGGAGGTATATTTTCTTACACCTTCAAAAACCTAAAACCCGATGCAAACCTGCCTGCCTCCTATTTTGTGTTTGATGCCAAACAGTACCCGGGAATAGAGGTTATTGATTTAAGATAATCTCCTAGTTTGTTCTTATACTAGTAGTCCTAAAACTACATAGATGAAGATTAAACTGCTTTATTATATTCTGCCTTTAGCTATTTTTTCTTGTCAGACTGGGCAAAATCAGACTGAAAAACACTCCGGGGATCTACCAAACTATACACTGGAGACACTCGACTCGGTGACTGTCAAAGATATCCTTGCACGGCTTTTTTTATTTCAAACGGCCGACCAGGACAATATCATCTTCAAGGATGGGGCATCTGGTAAAGTATTCGTTTTCGACAGGGAGGGGAATCCAATTGACCAATGGGAAAAAACCGGTGATGTCCCCGGTGCTATCTCCATGGCAAGCGGGAATTTAGCACTGGATAAAGCAGGAAATCTGGTGGTCTTGGACATCATGAATGGACTCAAAGTATTTAAGAAAAACGGTAGCGTAATACAAAATTTTGGTATTTACCAAAACCAAAGGAGTTTGGGAAGTGCTTTTTCGCATTTCAAATCATATCAAGTTATCGAAAAAGAGGGGAAGGAATACCTGCTTTATTCTCTTGACATAATCGAAGAGGCACCTGGCGAATACGGTCCAGAATATTTGAAAACAAGGAAGAACCTGATTCTTACAGATCTTGAAACGGAGGAAACTAAAACCTTCCTACCATTCCCCGATGGTTCCCAATTCCTGAATGGGAATGTATTTTTATTCAGTGATTTCAGACCTGTATTTACATACGACGGGGAATCTCAGCTGCTATACCTCATGTTTCAAAATGAGCCAATCCTATATACCTATGATTGGTCAGGTTATGGGCCAGTTTTAAAAGATAAGACAAACCTGGATCTTTCTGGATTTGTAGCTGGTGAAGGATTCGAAAAAGGAGCAGTGAGTTTCGGTAAAATTTCAGATTACAAAATCAATCCCGCTCCATCAACAGTGCTCAATCTGGAAAAATATGGGAAAGATTTATTGATAACCTATAAACCTACTCCAGCTGACAAAGGTGACCTTTCCCTTTTAATGTCCGGCGAGGCTTCCAGGGAGTTGAGAGCGAGGCTATCTGAGGAAACAAAAAAAAGAACAGTAGTGCTGACTCCGAAGGGAGACATAATCCCCTTAAGCTTGCCAGAAATGAATCCATATGATTTCTCCATAATAGGAAATGATATCTGGTGGATAAAAAAGTACGGGGGAGATGAAGAACAGGAAGACTTCACTGTCTATCGAAGTAGGCTGCTCAAAGAAGAAATTTCATTTTAGAATGGTAAAAAATAAATCCTGCTTCTGGAGAAGCAGGATAACTTTTGCCAATCAAAAACTATAAGTCTTTTTTAGGCGTTTATTAGTTTTTCAATATCAAACTTCTTCATTTTCATGAATGCTTGAATTACGCGATCCGACCGATCCGGATCAGCTAGCAATTCATGGAGAATTTCAGGAACAATTTGCCAAGAAACACCAAATTTATCCTTCAACCAGCCGCACTGGCTTTCCTGGCCACCTTCTACTAACTTTTCCCAGAAATAATCAACCTGTGTCTGATCCCTGCATTCCACAACTAAGGAAAGTGCTTCGTTAAAATCGAAATCGTGAACAACCACGCTGTCCATTACCGAGAACAATTTACCGCTGAGTTCAAACTGCGCATGGTTTATTGTACCATCCTGACCATTGGGATCGTCTGCTCTATACCTGGAAATCAGGCGAGTAGTGGAGTTGCCGAAGATGCTGCTGTAGAAATGGATAGCTTCCTCTGCTCTGCCAAAGTTAGCCCCAGAAAACATCAAGGCAGGTATGAATTTTTGGTTTGAATAATCTGGCCTGTCAATTGTCAGCTGCCAGGTAACCCCGAATTTATCCTGAACCCAGCCATACTTTTTACTCCAAGGATAAGAATCCAAAGGCATCAAAGCCCTTCCGTTTTCAATCAACTTATCCCATACAGTCTGAATTTCGGATTCATCCAGGATGGGGGTGTAAAAGGAAATCGCCGGGGTAAATTTAAAATCCGGGCCGCCATTCAGGCACATAAATTTTTGACCGGCAGACTCAAAGGTTACCACCATTGGGTTCTCATCCACTATCACCGAATCAGCAAACACGGCACAGTAAAATTCAGCTGCTTGCTTTGCATTGCCATCAAACCACAAACAGGGGTAAATCGGTGTGTTCAATAAGTTGACTGCCTGCTTATCCATTTTTTTCACAGATTTCTTTGAGTTTATCAAGTGCTTTTGGCCACATTCCATCAAACTGTTCTGAAAAATCTTCTGGAGAATCCAGATCAACTTTCAGTAGGGTACCACTGTCTGTCTCTTCGAACGTATAATTTTCATGGGCTCCAACCCAATTTAAGGTAGCACTGTCAGGTGCCACTTCTCTCCCGTCCTTCCATTCACCTAAGTGCTCTATACTTACGAATTTGCCGGGATCATTTTTCTCAATCCGTCCATACATTCCTTCATTTTCATTTTCACTCACAAAAATTATCCTGCTTCCCTCGTCCCAGTTTCCAATGAACGTAGAACCGGGCGAAAAGGCGTGGGTCCATTCTTTGTAAGTTTCTTTTGCAAGCATGAGCTCATGGACTTTCGCAGGAGGACATGCTATTTGGATCTCGTAGTGTAATCTTTCTAGTTTAGCCATGGGATTCTGTATAGGTTTTAAAGTTATCTAAAATTGCCTGCCAGCCATTTTCTTGCATTTCTAGGGAGTTGGCTGTCTCAGCATCAAATGTTTCCGCGATTTCTATTCCATCAGGCACTTTCTTAAAGGAAACTTCCACATAGCGCCCATCATCCATGATGTAGGAGTAAAAAGAATACTTTTCCACTTCTTGATATACACCTTCAAAATCGAAACCCGTACTTCCATCTTTGGCTTCCATTCTGGACGTAAAGCTTCCGCCAGGCTGAAGGTCATTTTCTGCTCTTGTGGTGTGCCAATCCGGTGAGGCATTGTTCCAGTTTACGATGTGCTTGGGATTAGTAAAGTAATCCCAGACAGTCTGCATAGGTGAATTTACTGTAGTTTGCACAGTAATTTTGGTTTTTTGAGTTGTAGTCATGGTAGTTAGTTTAGTTTCAAAAGTTAACTTAACAAATCTATCAAGCACAGTTTTGATACATCCTGTTCAATCCAGACAAATAATGGGCGAATTGCGACAGGAAACATTAAATTCAAGTTATGAAAAATATTGCTATTCTAGTTCCGGAACAATCTGTTTTGCAAGCGATTGCGGACCCTCAATATTGTTTTTCAGCGGTCAATGAATTCCTGGTCAAATCCGGTGGCACTCCTCTTTTTCATGTTGAACTGGTAGGACTGAGCCCAGAGATAAAATTAAATGACAAACGCTATTCGGTATTTCCTGACCAGCTTTTACCAACGGCTACCCCACCGGATCTTGTGGTGATTCCCGCCCTTTTCGGAGATATGAAAAAAGCTGTAAAAGCAAATGAAGCCTATATTCCTTGGATAATAACTCAGTATGCAGTCGGAACAGAAATCGCCTCATTGTGTGTAGGAGCATTTCTACTAGCCGCCACAGGATTACTGAATGGTAAAAAATGTTCTACACACTGGGGATTTACAAATCAATTTCGGGAGCTATATCCGGAGGTGGAAATCCAGGACGGGACAATCGTGACCGAAGAAAACGGGATCTATTCCAGTGGCGGGGCTAATTCCTATTGGAATTTATTATTGCATCTGGTGGAGAAATATGCCGATCGTGAACTAGCGATTTTGACAGCAAAATATTTCGCAATAGATATAGACAGGGACAGTCAGACTGCTTTCTCGATGTTCAAAGGTCAGAAATCCCATCAGGATGAGGCAGTCAAAAAAGCGCAGGAGTACATAGAAAAGAAACTGGAAGAACGCATTACTGTAGATGTGCTAGCTGATCAGGTGGCCGTAGGAAGAAGAAGTTTTGAGAGAAGATTTAAACGGGTAACTAATAACTCAGTCCTGGAATATATTCAGCGTGTAAAAGTAGAGGCGGCCAAACGGAGCTTTGAAACTACCATGAAGAACATTGCAGAAGTCATGTTTGATGTCGGCTACTCTGATACGAAAGCATTCCGTACTACTTTCAAAAAGATCACTGGTCTCACTCCTATTGAATACAGAAATAAATATAATAAGTGGGCGAGGCTGAACTAACCACCCTTTTGAAAAGTATAGCTTTATCTGCAAGAAATGGAAAGACCGTAGGCCCCCCGCAGATAAAAAATTGCCTCTGCCCATACCCTATAACACCTGTCATTAAATGACCGAGAACATATGCAGCTTATCTCTAAAGTAAATCTCAGTTAACCCCCATGAAATCGAGCATGAGGCAGAACCTCACACACTGAGATGATTATAATGCATGTGAGATTCCATATGACCTTTAAAAGACAAATTATAAACATATGAAATATATACCGTTAATGATAATGGCTTTCCTTGTGGGTATAGCTGAGGCCCATTGCCAGAAGAGACCTAACATTGTGCTTTTTATCGCAGATGATCTTGGTGCAATTGATATTCCACTTTATGGGAACCAACTGGTGAAGACACCCAATCTCGATAAGCTAGGCAGTGAATCACTTACTTTTACAAATGCATTTGCCAGTTCCCCTACCTGCTCTCCTTCCAGAGCATCCATCCATACAGGCATGATGCCATTCAGGAACGGCGCACATGCTAACCATACCGGAATAAAGGAAAACATACTGACTCTACCAGCCTATCTAAGGGGTGAAGGGTATAAAGTAGCCATTGCCGGTAAATATCATCTGGGTCCAATGGAGGCATATCCTTTTGAGATGGTCCATGGTACAAACGTGGCCGAGCCGGGGCATGAAGGAGACGGAGTACTCTGGACGGATCTGATCATGGATCCCGTAGACGATTGGCTTTCGGATGCCTCTGAAGAGGCAGACACTCCTTTTATGCTAGTAGTCAATGATCACAGTCCCCATGTATTCTGGCCCGAAAGCCCTGAATATAATGCTTCTGAGGTGCAGATTCCCACCATCCATATTGATACTGAAGAGACTCGGACAGCCAGGTCAAAATACTATACTGACATCACAAAAATGGATAGGAATGTCGGCAGGCTCATGAAAATTCTGGAAACCAGAAATCTTCTTACCAATACTATCTTCATATTCACTAGCGACCAAGGCCCTCAGTGGGCATTCGGAAAATGGAGTCTGTATGATTATGGAATTCAAGTCCCGCTCCTGGTCAGGTGGCCCGGTGTAATAGAAGAAGGTCGTGATACCGATGCGTTGGTATCTTTAGTGGATCTTTTGCCGACAATAATTGCTGCTACCAACGGAAATGTCCCTTCAGAACCAAGCAAGATTGACGGGAAAAGTTTTTTGCCTTTGCTGCTGGGGAAAACGGATAAACACCGGGAATATATAGTTGCCTCACATACCGGCGATGGTGACATGAATAGATCTCCCATGCGGATGATCCGCACTAAGCGATACAAGTATATCCTCAATATCGCCCCTGAAGTGAAATACACTACACATATGGATAAAGCCCATCCAAATGAAGGTTACTGGAAAACCTGGGTGGAAAAATCCTACTTAGATGAACATGCAAAAGCTGTCTTGCAACGTTACCATAATCATCCGACGGAGGAACTTTACGATATGTTGGCAGACTCTGATGAAACGAATAATCTGGCTTTTAATCCGCTTTATCAAGAAATAGTAAAAGACTTGAAGACGAGGCTGTCTAAGTGGCGGGAAGATCAGGGAGATAGAGAAATCGGCCCATTTGATCAAAAGGGAAATAATAGCCTGTCCCCAGGTGGTCCCTATATTTTCAAGTAAGCTTTTTCTCTGAGAACAGGTTTTTCGAACATTTATCTGTTTTGGATTGTGCAAACAGAAGCAGGTACTTAGCTGCTCTTATGTATTTATTTACAGGATTTGAATCCAGCGAAAAGACGATCATTTCTGACAGGCTCCGTAGTAGTAGAAACAGTCTCTGCAGCTATCATGCAGCATAAAGATCATGCTGAGGGAAAATAAGTAGAGACCGGAAATTATTGCATTTATGTGATCACTCCTACAAAGTCAAGCCCAGCGTGTGTATGTGCCAGGCATTGACATCCTTGTGCGGAGCGTAGATGTCATTTTTAGGCTTATGGATCATACCCTCCTTTTTAATAAATGCATCAATTGCTTTAAGGGCCTTTTGTCCTGCAGTGTCATTATCCAGCCATGAAAACCCGATGCTGTAGCCACAGTTTTTGATAAACTCTGTTGCCTGTTTCATGCAGGAAAGAGAATTCAGAACGATCGTATCATTCGACAGGGATTCTCCCTTTCTTTGGGTTATAACAGATAGAAAATCCATAAATCCCTCAAAGATGTGTATGCCATCAGGTTGGGTCATTGTGCCTCGAATAAAGCTGAGATATTTGGGGCGGACACATCCTTTGAAATATGGATTGCGCAATTCATAACCCTGTTCTTCGTTTTGAAAGCCTATGGAAAAATAGGCTTTTTTTCTTTCCGTATGGTAGACCGAAACTTCTTTGACATATTTTTGAGCCACCTTTAGAGGAATCCCACGGGACTTCAAATAACGGACAAGCGCAATATGGTGTAATGGCTGAACACTTTTTATAACCAGTTTGGTGTCTTTTTCAGATTTTCCCCTTTTAGGAATAGGCTCAATCAATGTTGCCCCCCCAACCCTATTGCCCAACCAGCGTAAAGCAGCTGAAACTGTTGAATCCTGTCCGACTGATGCCAGGTATTCACGTACAAATTTTATGTTATCACCGCCTTTATCTTCACCGAAGTCATACCAGATATTCTTGGCAATATCAACATGAAGGCTTGCTGTTTTCTCATTCCTGAACGGAGAGAGATACCATTCCTCCTTTTGAGATGATTTACTGGGTGCAACACCCAGTCTTTCTAATATATCAGATAAGGGTATGCGTCTCGCTTTTTCAATATCCATTTTGGACGATCCTTTAAAAATGATTGTTTGAAGATAAAAGAATGGGAGGACTTTCCCGATTTTCGTCGAATAAGTCTACTGTTGGGCTATTAAAGCAAGTTCCAACTGCTGTAGCGGATGTCACGGCGATAGTAGCATCATAATCCCAAGTAATCTATTGCCCTTAACTCATCGAGGATATTAACTAAGCTTAAAATCGGTAAAATAGCTTTTAGTTTTATTTCGGTAAAGTTATACCTTCTACTACCTTAAGTTAGAAAAGTAGGTTTAGGATAAGTGAAGTAAGTAGCCTTTTGATATTTTTGCTTTATACTTTTGGTTCCTTGTCTTGTGTTTTAGGTCTTCCTCCTTACCTCCCGCCCAGCCAATTAAATAAATCCATGTCCATCAACTAGGAAATAGAAATAATAGAATTACTTTCAGCCACAAAAATTTAGTTTTTCCATAGTATAGTTTACAATTGATCCGTTATATGAATGCTGGAAAGCTAATTTCCCTCTATTTACTTTTTGTTTTTTTGGGACTGTTTCAGGATTTGAAAGCTCAAAATGACTACCGGGTTCCATTCAGACACCGAATTGGCTCATCTGACGTCCCCAATAATATTTTTCGGATCCGGGGGGACTTTACCATTATCGGAAACACGAATATGACCTTGAAGAATTACTCTGAGGATATAGGCAATTCGGGGCAGGAGATGATTTTTGTAGACATTGATGAGGTGCCCAGCACCTTTAATTCCTCTTCTGCCACCCTTTTGTTTTCAGACGAAAATGGCGCAGATCCAAACTGCACCGATATTGTCTATGCAGGTCTCTATTGGTCCGGAAGAGTGCAGACACCGGGAATGACATTTGAGCTGACGAAAAAAGAGGGGTTTCTGGACCCCGTAACCTTGGATGGCAAAAAAGACACTGTCGGATCAGGAAACGAATTGGAATACCTTCCCTACAATGTCTACATGTCTGTAATGTTTGACTCGGAAAACAAACCCGTTCCGCAGTATGAGATTGTATCCAAGGATGGCCTAAACTATTACATCATCCGTTTTAATAATGACAAAACCATAGAATACGACATTAACCAATCCGGATGGACCGCTGTAGAAGATCTCCAGATTGAGGAATCAAATGGGATGGCCACAGCAACCTTTAAGCCTATACATTTCAGCGGTAACGGAATGAACGTCACTCTTTATGGCCTAATCCGCTCATTATCTCCCGATTATAATGAGTTTATCAACGGAAACAATTCCGTTTTATTGGAAAGTTCGGGTACATATACTCCCGCAGCCTATTACAATCAAGAGTTTGACAAAAGGAAATTGAAATTCAAGCCCCCGGGAGCAGCCGATTATCAGGAGATCATCTCCTCGGGAAATGCTATTCTGTTCCCAGACCAGGAGCTCAAGGACATCTATGTCGGCTATGCTGACGTTACCGATCTGGTCAAAGAATATGGTGCCGGGGCCTATACGGTAGCCGACCTTGCTCTGACTGAGGGGCTATCTGATGAGGCGGGGATGTTTGGGAATTGGGGACTTATAGTAGTTTACCAAAACTCCAAGATGAACTTCAGGGATGTTACCATTTTTGACGGATATACATACATCGAAGCCTTGAATGGCTTGGCACAAAACGGAGAACTGGAAATCAAAGGCTTTGGAGCGGTTGAGGAAGGTCCAGTAAGTGTGAAGTTGGGAATTATGGCTAGTGAAGGTGACAATATTATCGGAGGGGATTATTTGGAAATATTGGATCGGAAAGGCAATTGGAACCGCCTGAGCCACCCTGGAAACAATACGGAAAACTTTTTCAACTCTTCTATCTACACGCCAGTCCGGATGAATAATGGGGAATTTGTGGAAAATCAAAGATTCCCAAACTTAAAAAACAACGTGGGAATAGATCTCCTCAAATGGGAGGTCCCCAACCCTGACAATTCTCTTATTGCCAACAATCAATCTTCTGCGAAATTCCGCTTTGGTACCAATCAGGATCTTTTTGCCCTATATCTTTTTGCATTTTCCGTGTCCAGCTACACCCCAAGTATCGAAGCTCACAACAAAATAGAAAGTATCAATGGTGCTCCTTCCGATGACTCTTCTACCATAAAGCCCGGGCAAGAGGTTACCTTTCAGGTGGATATTAGAAATGTGGGCACGGAGGAAACCGAGCAAAACAAATTAGTGATCCCAGTGCCCTATAATGCGCTGTTTGTTGATGCGGAAATCATTCCAAATGCCTTCGGAACAGTCATGTTCGATCCCGATCTAGGGGTGGCTGGCTCCATTGTCTGGGATATGGGGGACATTCCAATTCCGGACTCCTACAATGACATCATCACCTCATTGAGATATACCCTAAAATTCACGGAAGATTGCTTTGTCCTGGCCAATGACAATTGTGAGTCATTGCTTTCTATAAATGGGTCTATCTCTGGAACTGGAAGCATTTCAAAGCAGCGCTTTTCAGGCATTCCATTTATCAAAGGATATAAGGAGGAAGCCTGTGAAGGCAACGCAATCTATGGCCCCACTGAAATACCTATCACGGGAAAAGCAGAATGGGCAGCAATTCATTGCCCAGATTTTGAGTTATTTACAGATTTGAACATAGGAAATATCCCAATATTCTGCCATAGAGATTCACCAACAGACTTAGCCGATCTAATCGCCCCTTCTCAGGAAGGGTTTGAAGTATACTTCTTTGCAGATGAAACCGGGCGCACTCCCCTGATTAACTACTATGTCAACACCTCTATGGTAGGCACTGAGAAGGTGTGGGTTTCTGAAGGCCCCCAAGGGAGCTGTACAGGATTGCGAATTCCTTTAGAACTAACTGTAATTCCATCCAGTCCGCAACCTGTAACAGATAACTTAAACTATTGCATGGAGGAAAGTTCAGTTCCTTATGTATTGGAACCGACACCAGGCTATACCCTATTCTATTATAAAGACAATGACCCAGGCACTGGTCCGATGAGCGGAGCTCCAATGATCGATTTGTCCACCCCAAAACAGTATTCTATTTGGGTGAGTCAACTGAAAGAGGGAGAATGCGAAAGTCCCAGAAAAGAAGTTTCATTTTACATCGAAGACTGCAGCCTTCGTCCGCAAATAGAACTATCCATCACTTCCAATGTAGAAAAATTCACTAAGGAAGGAGAAGAGGTGGTCTTCACAATTACTGTCAAAAACTCTGGAAAGAATGCTCTTTTTAATGTGTATGTGAATGAATCGCTCTATAACGGGAATTGGCAAATTCCAGAACTGGATCCGCAGGAGGAGCAATCTTTTCAGGTAAGACACTCCATTTCTACATGGGACTTGGCAAATACACTAGTCTGGGTATCCTCGCAAGCTGGGGGAAACGACTTGCAGGGATCATTGGTTACCGACAATGATGCCAAGGAAATCTCCGGAGGCTCCTTTGCGCCGGGATTTTTGGACTATTCTCTTAACATTAAGGAAGCCTCCTGCGAATTGGGTGGAAGTGGAAAGGGATGGATTACCCTTTCCTGGACTCAAGAACAGGGTGGATCATACATTCTCACTGATTCGGAAACAGGAGAAATTGAACAGGTAGCAACCTTCCTTCCCCAAACCCAATTGATTATTGAAGCACCTGCAGGAACTTATTCTTTGGAGCTTTTAGACAGGGATGAAAATAGCTATCAAATAAGTTTAGTAACCATAGAAGACAAAGACGAAGTACAATTTGACATACCCGGGACTGTAATAGCCTGCGCGGAATACATGTGGCTTCCGCAAACAGGTCCCGACATTAGTTTATCTCTAACAGCTCCAGACGGTAGCAGTGTGACACGTGGTGCGGACGGAAGTTTTTCATTGGTTCAAACCGGAACTTATTCTGTCAGGGGGACGAATGGGAACTCTGGTTTTTGTCCTGCGGTAAAAACTTTTGAGGCAGAAATCACCCAACCTTACGAAGTTGAAATTGACCTACGCCCCTTCTGCAGCGATGACAGCTCAACGACTGTGGATTTGGTAGAGAGCACCGATGGATTAACTATCCATTGGTACAAGAAGGGATCCGATGAATATGAAAACCTGGCCCTTTTCGAAAATAACCGACAATTGATCGTGTCAGAAGAGGGGCACTACCAAGTAACCCTGAGCGATACAGAGGGCTGCTTGATTGGCAGGGCAGATTTTGAGGTACGTCAATCTTTCACCGATCCCCCAGTATTAAACAGCTTATATTCCTATTGCCCGGAAAAAAATGAACGAGTGGAAATTGAAGCCGGAGTGAGGTTTATAGAAGTAAGCTGGATGCTAAATGGCAAAGAGGTGGGCTATGACCCGGTTTTTATTCCACAAGAAGCTGGTCACTATCAATTGGAAGCTAAAGATATATTGGGATGTTCCTTCTTTTCAGAGTTTGAAGTAGAGGAGAAATGTGAGCCGGAATTGAGATTTCCAAATGCCATCTGGCTCAATGATCCGAATAGATTATTCGAAATCTACCCTGACAACCTAGTGGATGAAATTGAATTAAAGATATTCAACCGATGGGGACAATTGATATACCATTGTGAAGATAAAGCTCCTGGAAATGAAGTCAAATCCAGCTGTGTATGGGACGGAACCTATAATGGAGCTAAGGTACCTAATGGAAGCTATGGCGCTATTATCCATGTCAAAAGCTATCAGCTGAACTTGACACGGGCTATTAGAACTTCTATCATGGTATTCGACTAGTGCTTATTTCAGCAAACTGATTGCTGTATATCGCGATCGAATTGTCTCCTCCCCTAGTAGCACCGCAATACCTATTACGATTGTGATTTACTTTTATAACAGTAAATCGAGAGACAAAAATTAACTCATAAATGCCAGTAAATAGAATATATCCCACACGAAAAAAAAAAAACTCCTTCTGGCTTTTGAAACCTATAGCCAATTCTTAGTGGAATCAAAGCAGAAAAAACCACTTTATCGATTGTTTCAAATGTTTCCGAATCAAAAGCTTTACTTCTATCTTAGTAAGAAGTAACTCCCATACCCAATTCTAGATGGTTTGACTTACCATTAAATGCTGATATCTCTAAGGGTACTGCTGGGAGCCATGTTGTTTTAGAACTTGATCTGTGAAGCCACATCGAATATTGTTCTATTGATAAATTGCCTACTGAAAGTAGTTTTTAACCCCAAGCTCATTTTGTTCGATAAATATTTGTTTAAAGGCCGAAAGGTTATTTTGCTCATAAAATAAAAGCATTGCCTTTTTATAATCCAAAGAGTCAACGCTACGGTATGAAAGTGGGCAGGCATCGTAAGCTATGAGGAGGGCGTTGCTGACCATAAGACCGGTACGTTTGTTGCCAACCTCTAAGGGCTGGATATAGGAAATAATGGCAACAGCCAGTAAGGCCTTCTCAAAGCCATTATCCTTGACATTTATAAAATCACACATCGTTTGAAGGCTTTCCCTAATTTGATGGTTGTTATCTAAAGGTCTATAGGCTGTTCCTGTGATGCCGACAGCTCGCGCGCGGATATTTCCGCTTACGTTCAGGTCTTTGGTTAACAGGATATGTATCTCTTCTAAAAACCGAATATTTATTGTTTTGCCAATGTCATTATTGTCCATTAAATAGGTAAGGGCATCCTTATAGTTAAGAAGCATTATGGCTTCTTCTTTTGTTTTGTTGTCGGCCTCCTGTTTTTCCTTAAAAAGCCGTTCGGTTTCCAGTAGAGAATAAGTGTTACCTTCAATTTGTGATGATTTCCAGCTCAATTCGATTGTCAGTCGCTCAAGCTCTTTTAGGTAAAGGGTTGGGGGAAGGCTGGCAATATTGGTTTGATATTCCTTTTTGAGGCTTTCAAGAAATTTTTGTTCTTTGGCCGTGAAGATTTCAATGACTTGCAATCTATCAACCAATTCATAATTAAAACCTGTGGAAGCTCCACGATCATCGGGTTCAAGGTTGAAATAATCATCAGAGTTAACTGGCGCGAATAATTTGTAAAAAGCAGTTACAATATAGGCTATAGACCTACCGGCACCTGTTTTTTGCAGGTAATTAATTTAATCCTATCATGTGTGATAGGAAAACCGAATTTTAAACTATCATGAGCACTATATAATCCTATCATTCGTGATAGGCAAAGCATTGAATATTGATAGCCTCCTTTTTCTTTTTGCAGTTTCAACCATCTTGTATAGATGTAAGACATTATCATACATTTAATCTATCACTTTGTGCACACGATGTGTGCAGAATTTAAACTCGGTAGTTCAACTTTATAGGCCTTAACTGTTCCCATTTTTACTATTGCTTTTTCACGACAATCTTTTCTTTTAACGACAAATTATTGTCGCGAACTTACTTTTGCGACAATAAATCGCTATTATTGTCGCAAAAATGATTTAGTATCATGAATATTCCGAATACGCTTGAAAATATTTTGCTTGCTTTGCGGTCTTTTCCCAAAGGAGCAAGTCTCGAACAGATAAATGAAGCGCTTCCTATTTCTATAGAAAAACGAACTCTGCAGAGAAGATTAAAGAAACTTAAAGAAGTCCATTTAATCTATACTGAAGGTGGATCGCATGCAACTCGGTATTTTATTAAGGATATAGCTGCTTTTCCTTCTAAAATCGAAACGAAGAACGAATCGTCAATGTCAATCCCTCTTTCACCAGAAGGCAAAGACGTTTGGGCTTTGGTCTCCCGTCCTGAAGTGCTAAGAAACCCCGTCGGTTACGAACGGGATTTTTTGGAAAGTTACCGTCCCAACATCGACGGCTATCTCAGCAAAGAAGAAAAACAAAAACTGGCAGAATGGGGAAAAACAAGGAATGAGGAACGACCGGCTGGAACCTATGCCAGAGAAATATTGAATCGTTTGTTGATCGACCTTTCCTGGAATTCAAGTAGACTGGAAGGCAACACCTATTCCTTGTTGGATACAGAGCTGTTAATCCATGACGGAAAAACCCCCTCGAATAAATCTCCAATGGAAACGCAGATGATTCTCAACCACAAGGAAGCTATTGAATTTTTGGTAGAATCGTCTAATGAGGTAGGCTTTAATCGCTATACTTTTCTCAATCTACATGCCCTGCTTTCAAACAACCTATTACCAAATCCGGCTGCATCCGGCAGGCTTAGAACATTTGGCGTGGGAATCACCAATTCGGTATTTACTCCGTTGGGAATTCCACAACTCATCGAAGAATCTTTTGACCTAATACTGGCGAATGCAAGCCAAATCCAAAATCCATTTGAGCAAGCTTTTTTTGTATTGGTTCAGCTTCCTTATCTCCAACCATTTGATGATGTCAATAAGCGAGTATCCAGATTGGCTGCCAATATTCCATTAAACAGACATAACCTTGCCCCTCTTTCATTTATAGATGTACCGGAAGAAAGCTATATCAAAGGAATGCTCGGCATTTATGAATTAAACCGTATCGAGTTATTCAAAGATGTTTTTTTGTGGGCCTATGAGCGGTCAGCCTTAAGGTATGCAGCAATTCGCCAATCTCTTGGGGAGCCGGATCCTTTCCGCTTAAAATACCGAGAAGAACTACGCGGGATCGTCAGCCAAATCGTAAGCAATGCAATGGAAAAAGAAGCTGCATCCGAAACAATAAAATCTGAAGTCAAAAAAGTGCCTGAACCGGATCGATCCCGGTTGGCCGAAGTAGTAGAAACAGAATTACTCGGGTTACATGAAGGAAATTTTGTTCGCTATCGAATTAGACCTTCCGAATTTTCTGCCTGGAAAAAGCGGTGGGATTCCTAGTTAAGATGAAATCAAAAAAACGCAAACCATATTAATACTCCCCCAAACTGCTTAATTCTTGGTTTCACAAAGCTCTAAAACCTTAAAAAAGCGAAAGGGGACAAAAAGTGGGACAAATCCGGGCACAGTTTGAAACAAATGAAACCGATTTGAATCCACAACCTGCATCAGAAACCCTATAAAACACAAAAAGTTGACCGTAAAACGATCAACTAATTGCTCAGTAGCGGGAACAGCGCTACAAACTTCTGTTGATTTTCAGTGACTTATAATAAAACTGGGACAAAACCTGGGACAGGTTCATTTTGTTTTTACAGTTTTAAATTTATTTAAATTCAATCATTTCGAACCTCTCAAAATGTGCATTTATACGCCGTATAGGCACTTTTAATGTTTATGGTTTTTGAATGATCTTTTTCCTTTTTGATGTAAAATCAGAAAACGAACCTATTTTAGGTAGGGTCAAAACTAGAAAATGAACCTTTGAATTTCCTGCAAATTTGAAGGTATTTGAGTTGTCTCAGGATTGAAATAATTTGAATGGTTTAGAATCTCAATTTAGCCTCGTAGAATTCGTACGGTACGAGGGGTACGAGGTGTACGAGGCGTACGAATAAAAATTGATTTTTAACAAGTTGGATTCGTGCAATTAGTCGATTATTTTAATTACTTCCCCACAGCTGAGCATGGAAGGGCCGAAATATGGGTTGACTACTTTATCCTGGAGACTTAACCAATCTGCGCCTCTATTACTATCTGCCATAGGACAATGTTGAACATATATTTTTGAAGGATAGGGATGGAATTTCTCTGCCATTGATACCATTTCATCAGAAATATTAAGGAAGTTTTTTCTCACCTCATCAAGTGATTTTTGCTCAACAAACTTATCAAGATGGGTTTTAAGATTGTTTTCATATTTCATCCAACTCATATGGGATTCACCTTTGAATTTGCTCATGTTTACTTTTGAAATGATCGATTTCATTTTCCTTGCGGAGATCAAAGAGGTTGTTAACTTATCTTGGGTCAAAGCATCTTTTAACTCAAAATAGCTATCAAAAAGAGATTTCAACTCATTTTTAGCATCTTGAGATATAAGTTCGGGACTTGCAGTAGCTGAGGTATTTGAAACAGGCATTGCCATACCGCCATGATTATGCCCAGACATTGCTGCACCTCCATCAGGACTCATCATGCTTGGTTTTCCTGCCAATTGCGCAGCGGCATCTATACTGAATGTGCCATTCACTGCTATTTCTTCTCCTGGCAACAACCCCGATTCTATTTGATAATGATCCCCCAGAGCCGGGCCTAGAGTTACTTCTCTAAGCTGGAAGGTTACGGACTGATTTGTAGCTGTCTTAACGTATACTACTGAACGGGTTCCAGTCCACATTACCGCAGTTTTTGGCACCACAATGCTATTATCCTTTGAGGAACCTTCACTCTCAACTTTTCCTGAAACAAACATCTCGGGCTTGAACTTCAGGTTAGAATTGCTCAGTTCCAGCCTTGCTTTCGCAACTCTTGTCTGAGGATTGACCATGGGGTCTATGTAGCTAACCTTTCCTGTAAAAGTCTCTCCTGGAAGTGACTGCACAGTAAATTCAATCTCATCACCTTTATTAATCCATTGTAATTCTGACTCATAAACATCAAACAGCACCCAAACTTTGCTGAGATCAGCGATCTGATAGATAGGCTCTCCACGGTTTACATAATCACCCAGATTCACCATTTTCTCAGTCACGTATCCAGAAACATTAGCTAAAATTGGTACCTGTTCAGTTACTTTTCCTGTTGCCAGAATTTGATCAATTTGACCATCTGTTAATTTCCAGTTTTTCAGTTTTGATTTTGCAGCAGCGAAAAGTGCAGGCTGAGAATCCTTAATTTTCTGAGCCTGAAACAATTCCTCTTGAGCTGTAGCCAATTCCGGAGAATAGAGTTGTCCTAAAGTTTGACCTTTTTTAACATACTCTCCTGTAAAGTTGACTGTCAGATTTTCTATTCTCCCAGAAATATGGGCTGACTGGGTATAGTTTTGGCGTTCATCAGCTTGGATTTTTCCATTAAGTCTTATGGACTTATCACTTGAAGAATTGCCAACGACCAATGATTGGACTCCTGCCAATTGCATAGCAGTAGGAGACATAGTGATAGCCATGGGGTCAGCTTCTACATTTTCATTTTCCAGAGGGATTAAATCCATTCCACAGATAGGGCAATCACCAGGCTCGTTTTGTCTTATCTGAGGATGCATGGAGCATGTGTACGTAATAGGGATTCCTGCAATCGATTCTACATGATCATGTTCATCCACTTCCATGTTCGGAGCTGTATCTGGTTTAGTCAGCCAGCCTACAGCTATTCCTACCACCAATATGGTGACAAGCATTACAAGCTTGTTATTGAGTATATTTTTCATTTTTGCGATCTATTTTTAATCTATCCAAGAGGCCTCTCCATATGTAGATTTTAGGGTTAATTCAGAGTTTTTAAATAAGTTGTAAGCTCCTTCCGTTCAGAATCAGACAATATTGCATCTCTGTGAATCAGTGTATAAGAAGGGATAGGCATTTTTTCTTGCTCAATTTGTTTCATCATACTTTCCAATTTCATCTTTTTCATCCGCCTAGATAGACTACCAAATTCTGAGAAATTTAACTCTGCCATTCCCTCTCGGATATGCTTATCTAATAGCCAGCCTGCTGGCTGAAAATTACTGTACCAAGGGTAGTTGATCTGTTCACTATGACAGTTGTAGCACGATGTTTTAAGCATCTTTCCTATCTGGACTGGGGTATTATTGAGAATCAGAAAGTCATCGGGGCCTGCAGGTATGTTTGGATTGTGGTTGGTGGGAATGAATTGAATTCCCACCAATACAATTATGAGTATAAACAAGGAAACCCAGATTGCCTTTTTCACCCGACGTCAATTACTTTTTTAACAGAACCACAGGTTTGCATCTTTCCAGCGAACAAAGGATTAACAATTTCTTCTGAATCACTCAGCCACATACCTCCCTCATTATTATTGTACATTGGGCAGTATTGCTCATAAAGTTTTCTGTCCGAACCTACAATGGCCAGTAGATCTTCAAAATCCTTACCCATGGCCTGAAAATGTTCAATCTGATGATCCATTTCACTTTTAGCAATGTGTTCGCTGTGTTCTTGAATAACTTCAAGAATTTCATTCACAGTTGTTTTATTATCAGTAGATACCTGATCGAAAGAGATCGTTTTGGCATTTTCAGCAAGTTTGGAGGCTGCTTTGGCAGCATCCTCTTTGTTGTTGGCACTTAGAGCTTTCTTAATTTCCAAGTATTCGTTAATAAGTTCTGTTTTAGAAGCAGTTCCGGCCATGGTCATTTCTTGATCCATATTTTCCATAGTTTCAGACATAGCCTCATGGTCATGTTCTTCTGATCCTTCAGCGTGGTCATCTAGTTTTTTCTCTCCACAGGCGATAAGGGAAATTGCCAGTCCGGCAATGAGTGCCAGCGATAAAATTGATTTTTGAGTTTTCATAATTTTGAATTTTAAATTGGTTACTTAATTGATTTAGTTGCTCACAGGGAATTATAAGTAAAGCACGTTTATTTAGGATTTAATTTGTC
Source organism: Algoriphagus resistens (assembly GCF_001442615.1). Lineage (GTDB taxonomy): Bacteria > Bacteroidota > Bacteroidia > Cytophagales > Cyclobacteriaceae > Algoriphagus > Algoriphagus resistens. The sequence continues at coordinate 34,903 of NZ_LMXN01000008.1, forward strand.
TTTTTAAGAATTGTGCGTTAAGTGCTACGATCACAGTACTGAGGCTCATCAAAGCTGCACCGATTGCAGGGCTAAGAATAATTCCTACACCTGCTAATACTCCTGCAGCCAGAGGTACTGCCACGATATTGTAGCCTGCCGCCCACCAGATATTCTGCATCATTTTTCTGTAAGTGGCCGTCCCGAAAAGGATTAAATTGGCAATATCTTTTGGATTACTATTGACCAAAATGATATCGGCAGTTTCAGCAGCAACGTCAGTTCCTGAGCCCACTGCGATTCCCACATCTGCCTGAGCCAAAGCAGGTGCATCATTCACTCCATCCCCCGTCATTGCGACGAATTCACCTTTCCCTTGTAATTCTTTGATTATCTTCTGCTTGTCTTCTGGCATTACTTCAGAATAATAGCCGTCCAGCCCGAGTGTTTCACTTACAGCCTTTGCAACTATTTCATTGTCCCCTGTTGCCATAAGAACTTTTATCCCTTGCTTTTTGAGGGTATCTATTGCCTCATTGGATTCCTCTCGAATTTCATCTGCCAATGCGATGAAGCCGATTAGTTTTTCATCCGAAAGAACAAAAACCACAGTTTCGTCTTCTGTTTTAAAAGCTCCTTCTGGTTGTTCGATTCCTTTTTGTTTTAATCCTCCAGGGCTTAAAATGCTGATTTCTTTTTCATTGAGATTAGCTTCTATACCCATTCCAGTGATATTCTGGAAGTTTTCTGCCTTGTCAAGTTTCAGATCTAGTTCTTTGGATTTCCTAACTATTCCAGCAGCTATAGGATGCTCAGAATTATTTTCAAGAGCAGCTGCGATGGCAAGTAATTCTTGATCGTCAGTTTCTACATTTACACTTTTGAATCGAGTCACTCCAAATTCCCCCTTTGTCAAGGTTCCAGTCTTATCAAATATGATGGTGGTCAGTTTTCTAGAGTTTTCAAAAGCTGTCCTGTTTCGAATCAATAAGCCATGCTTGGCCGAAACTGATGTAGAAATCGCGACCACTAATGGTACCGCCAATCCCAGTGCGTGGGGACAGGAGATAATCATGACCGTTACCATTCGCTCCAGCGCATAGTTGAAATCTTTGCCTAAGCTTAGCCAGACCACCAAGGTGATAATCCCTGCTGCCAAAGCGATGTAAAACAACCAGCCTGCTGCCTTGTCAGCCAGATTTTGAGTGTTAGACTTAGTTTTCTGTGCTTCTGTCACCAATCCGATTACTTTGGACAAATAGGAGTCTTCACCGGTGTGCTTCACCTTGATTTTCAGTGCACCGTTGTCGTTGACTGACCCACCAATCACCTCATCGTCTTTTTGTTTTGATACTGGTTTGGATTCCCCGGTAAGCATGGATTCATTTACATGACTATTTCCTTCGAGAACCTGTCCATCAGCTGGAATTTTCTCTCCAGGCCTCACCAGAATGGTGTCTCCAGACTTTAGCTCTGCAATTGGTACATCTTCGGATTCTCCATTTTCCTTAATTCTCCTTGCTTCGGAGGGCATCATCTTAGCCAGCTCCTGTAGGGCATTGGATGCACCCATTACGGACTTCATTTCTATCCAGTGGCCTAGTAGCATGATGTCAATTAAACTGACCAACTCCCAGAAAAACATCTTTCCAGTTAAGCCAAATACCACAGCTGAGCTATAGAAATAGGCTACTGAAATGGCCAGAGCAATCAAAGTCATCATGCCTGGTTTCTTATTTTTCAATTCACCCACCATTCCCTTTAAGAAAGGCCAGCCACCGTAAAAGAAGACTAGTGAGGAGAGCACAAACTGTAAATACCGATCGCCTTCGAATGTAAATTCATAACCCAAGAGTCCTTGGATCATTGGTGCTAAGACTACAATTGGTAAGGTGATCACCAGTGAAATCCAGAACCGCTTTTTGAAATCTTCGATCATATGCATATGATGCATGCTATGATCATGGCCTTCCATTCCTTTCATTTCATGCTTTCCCTTTTTGGGAGAGGCATGTTGCGTACTGCTGTGATGTGAATGATCCATAGTGTAGCTCTTTTAGTTTTAATTGAATGCTTAAAATCTGACAGTTAAGCCCCCACCAGCACCGAAACGGTTATCATAAAGTCCCATCAATGAGAAATTTCTGGAAAGGATATAGCTAGCTCCGGCAGACCAGGTAGTTTCTCCCTTATAATTGGAGTTTTCTCCGGATTCAGGAAGGGTATCTGTCCACCCAAAATCCATTTGATATTCATAATTTGCGAAGATGGTGGTGCGAGGAAAGACCATTATCTCTCTGCTTATCCGGAATTCTGGTCTCAGCTTACTGTCCATTCTTACATCCAGATTGAATAGGTATGGAGTTAGAAATCGAATACCGACTACGGCCGTAGTGCTGATTTCATCCAAACTCTCCTCTATCTCATTTTCCATATTTACCCCGGCAAAGACTCTGAAATAATCGTACAAGTACCTCTCATAACTTACTTCTGCCTCAAAATTCTGGTTATACCCATACTCTAAGTTCAGGTTCAGTTGATTTCTGATATTGGATGACATCAGGTTCAGTCCGAGCATTTGAGAAGAAACTTCTGCCGTCCCCCAATTAAATAGACCGTCTGTTTCATGGAGGAGTTTTTTCAAAGGAAAGCCTTTCAATCTTGGATCACGTGGGGTGTCATAAGAGAACACTCGTGCCATACCACCCATCATGTGATAGAGGACATGACAATGGAAAAACCAATCACCTTCCTCAGTCCCTTCAAATTCTATCGTGATCTTTTGCATTGGAGGTACATTCACGGTATGCTTTAGCGGCGAATATTCTCCTTTATCATTGATTACCCGGAAGAAATGCCCGTGTAAGTGCATGGGATGATGCATCATCGTAAGATTATTTAATGTAATTCGAGTCACTTTTCCACTTTCGATCTTGATCTTGTCAGCTTCAGCCAATGGCACTCCATTCATACTCCAAATGTATCTCCACATATTCCCGGTAAGATTCAGCAGAACTTCATTGACAGGTTCGTCGGTAGGAAAGCTGGTCTTCTCAGGGGACTTGAGGTAGTTATAATTGTACTCAGCAAACATGTCCATGCCAGGCATTTTGTCCATAGTTGCTCCCATGTCCATCTTGCCTTTCATTTCCATGGATTTGTCCATTGACTCGTCGTGGTTCATTTTGGAATGATCCATGCTTTTCGTAGAAGGTTTACTAGTAGAATCAGTGCGATTTTTCTTGTCCATCATTTGGGAATGATCCGTGCCCATGTCTGTGGAATTCATTTTTGAATGATCCATTTCACCCATATTCATTTCATCACCCATCTGCATTCCCCACTTGTCCATCATTTCTTTGGGATCCTCCTCAGATGGCTTAAATTTCATAGCAGGAGCACCCATTTTCATGTCCATTTTCGCCATTTTCATCATCATATCTATTTTATCGGGTCGGGGAACATCAGGAGCAGAAATAATATCTCCCTTTCCTAAGAAGGTGGAAGTTTGTCCAGAACCATCTTGCACAGTAGCACGGATTTCCAATTTGCCCTGCTGTGGGATCGTAACTATAAAATCATAGGTTTCTGCTATAGCGATAAAAGTTTTATTGTGAGCGATAGGCACCACGTCCAGGCCATCGGCTGAGACAAGTAATGGATCCTTACCTCCGAAAGTCAGCCAGAACTGAGAGGAAGCTGAACCATTGATGAAACGCACACGCACTTTTTCTCCAGGGCTAAAATCTGGATATTCAGTAGTGGTTTCCCCATTATTCAAGAATGCATTGTAATAGATATCTGCGATATCCGCACTTTCCATTCGTTGTTTCCAAAAATTAAGCTGGGCACCAAATCCGCCTCGACTAATCACCTGATTCAAAGGAGTTGCAGTTCCTTTTTTGATATTGTACCATTCGTTACCGCGCTTGAGATTCCGTAATACGTTTTGGGGTTTTTGATTAGTCCAATCAGAAAGAACAATCACTAATTCTGAATCATAGGATAATGTTTCCTCCTTAGGTTCAATCACAATAGAACCATACACTCCACTTTGTTCCTGGAGCATGGTATGGGAATGATACCAATAGGTGCCAGCTTGTTTCAGTGGGAACTCATATTTCTGAGTTTCACCCGGCTTGATGGGGGGTGTTGTCAAATAGGGTACTCCATCGAAGAAATTTGGCAATAAGATGCCATGCCAATGCACAGAAGTCTCTTCGTCCATTTCATTCTTGACATAGATTACAGCATAGCCTCCTTCTTTAAATCGCAGAGTTGGCCCGGGAATTCCATCATTTATCGTCATTGCAGCGACAGGCTTTCCAGTCTTCGAGACCATTGCTTGCTTTAAAGTAAGTGTGTAGGTCGAAGTATCCGTCGGTATCGCTTGGGAATAACCAGTCGCCATGGTTACAACCATAAGGGAAAGCCATGTGATTAGATGAGGTAATTGGTTTAGCTTTATCATGTCTAATTACTTTTTAGCCTCCAGTCTTTTGATCATATCCTGCATCTGGGCTATTTCCCGCTTCTGAGCTTCAATTATGTCTTGCGCCAGTTTTTGTGCTTCCGGGTCTTTAAGGTTGGCTTTCTGACTCACCATGATTGCAGAAGAGTGATGTGGGATCATTGCTTTCATCCATTGCACATCAGCAATCAAAGTCTGATTTCTAAGCATGGTCAGTGTGCCTACAAAAATTATCGCAGCACTCACTAGGATGATGTAATTGGCTTTTTTGTTTTCGTACATTCCCCACATAAATAGTATCATAGAGATGGCCATGGGCGCCACCATCAGAATAGTCATGTAGGTTCTAGTTGTACTGAGCATCACATGCTCGAACAGATCTGCATTCAAAAACATGACTGCGTACATAATGACGAATGAAACGGCCATCATTGCTGCGAATTTTACATAGCTTTTGCTTTTCATAATTAGTAGGTTTTAGCGGTTAGATAATTGATTTGTGCCAGGGAAGACTTGTAAGTCACCATGGCTTTTAATTTCATTTTTTGGAATTCGAGTAATTGCTGCTGGATTCTCAAAACCTCCTCAAAATCCCTCCCTGAATTGCTATAGGAATTGTACAGCAAGTCCAAGGTCTGTTCGGTGGTTTTGATTTGTCTGTCATAGAGGAGGAGCAAATCATCTTGTATCTTCATATCAAAGGAGTAGCGGTAATAAGACCCGTATAGCCTATTGGTAAGCTCCTCTTTTTCCAGTGAATAGGATTCCTGCATCAGCTGAGCTTCTTTTTGGGCCCCTTTGTATTTTCCACGGAAAATGGGAAGACTCATTGTCACCATAGGCATGAGTACATTTTTGCCATTGTCAGCGATTACCATATCCTCTCGCTCGCCCACAAGTACATAGTCCAAACCTGCACCTAACTTGGGCATTCCTTGTTTTTGGGCTACACGCTCATTTGCCTCGCTTGCCTGAATTTTCAAATCCAGACTTTCCAGCATTGGATTGGACTGGATAGAATCAGGAAGAATCATTCGATCCTGTGCTGTAATAATTAGCCCTTCACTTATAGGTACTTCGCTGTCATGTGGTCTAGAAAGCAGTGAGTTGAACCAGGAGTTGGTAGATTGAATTTTCTTATGAAGAACCTCCAAATTTGTTTCTGAAGTTTGAATCATAATATCCACCCGTAGTGCATCGGCTAGACTCCCTTGGCCGTTTTCAAATTTGGAAGTAGCCAGAATATAATAGGTGCGAAGAATTCTTAGATTCTCTTCCTCTAGGGCTATTAACTCATGAGATTCTTGCAGTGGGAAATACACCGCAGCCAATTGACTGTATAATTGATTTTTAGCATCTAGAAATTCTTGGTATTTCGCTTCAGCCATCAATGCAGCTACATCTTCTTGTGCACGTAAGCTGCCAAACCAAGGGAACATTTGTGTCAATGAAAATCTTGCTTTTTGGGGTCCAACACGAGTCTCTACAGGAGAAAGAAAATAGCCAAAAGATAAAGTGGGGTCCTGTAGTGATCCAACCTGTGGGATTTTTTCCATGGCAGCTTCAAATGCTTTGTATTTAGCCTGAAGCCCTGGATTGTTTTCGGCGGCCACTAGAAAATAGTCTTCTAAGCTTTGCGAAGCAGCTGAGAAACTCATCCCCAGGAGCAAAAGAAAGGAAAGTGTGAAAGTTCTCATTTTCAGCTTTTTTTAAGTTTTCGTTCTTCTCGAATGGAGTAAAGAACTGGTACAATAAAGTAGGTGATAGCCGCTACGATCATTCCTCCAAAGGCTGGAATAGCCATAGGAATCATGATGTCCGATCCCCTTCCAGAAGAGGTTAAAATCGGAAGCAATGCAATGATTGTGGTAGCTGAAGTCATCACGGCGGGCTTGATTCTTCGCTGACCAGCTTCCACAATAGCCATTCGTATTCCTTGTGGAGTATCAGTTTTATTTCGTTCAAAACTTTGATCCAGATATGTGGCCATTAACACTCCATCATCAGTGGCAATACCAAATAGTGCAATGAATCCCACCCAGACTGCTACACTTAGATTGATCTGGTGAACTTGGAACAGGTCTCGCATATTGGTACCGAAGAGATCAAAATCAGCAAACCATCCTTGTCCATAAAACCAAAGTGTGATAAATGCACCACTGAATGCCATGGCTATTCCAGTGAATACCATCAGGGAAGTAGTGACTGATTTGAATTGGAAATACAGAATCAAAAAGATAATAGCCAATACTGCCGGAACGATGATACTCAGCCGTTTCTCAGCACGAACCTGATTTTCATAGCTACCAGAAAACTTGTAGGTGATTCCTGCGGGCACATCCAGCTCCCCTGAATCAATTTTGCTTTGGATCAACTGTCGTGCATCTTCAACCACAGTCACCTCAGAATCCCCGTCTCTTTTGTCAAAAAGCACATAACCGACCAAGAAAGTCTCCTCGCTTTTGATGGCTTGAGGGCCACGTTTGTACTCAAAATCCACGAGTTGCCCTAAAGGGATTTGAGCTCCGGTAGGAGTTGGAACAAAGATCTTAGCCAAACTTTCAGGGTCATCGCGCAATTCTCTTGGATAGCGAACACGCACAGGAAAACGCTCTCTGCCTTCTACTGTAGTGGTTATGTTCATGCCACCAATAGCCGTTTCTATAGTTTGCTGCACATTTTCTATCGTCAGTCCAAATCGCGCTATTTTTTCTCGGTTGATATTTAGATGCAGATAAGGTTTTCCCACGATTCTATCTGCGAAAACTGCTTCCTCTTTGACTGATGGAACTTGCTTCAGGATGTTTTCCAGTTGAATACCAAAGTCCTCTATAGTCTGTAGATCAGGCCCATATACTTTAATACCCATTGGTGCTCGCATACCTGTTTGGAGCATGACCAATCTGGTTTCTATCGGTTGTAATTTAGGAGCGGAAGTGATTCCCGGTATTTTGGTAACTGCGATGATTTCTTTCCATATATCATCTGGAGATTTGATGTGTTCCCGCCAGTTTCGGAAATACATGCCTTCCTCGTCAGGAATTAAGTTTTTGGCAGGCTTATTTTGTGCGATTGCATCTTGGTTGTAAAGGGTATCTCCCGTGGAAAAAATGAATCGGTCTTCCTTGTCAGTTTTAAACCGCTGTTTATGGCCCTTTGCATTGAGAAGATATTCTGGTTTATAATTAATGATATTCTCATACATAGAGATCGGTGCCGGATCCAAAGCTGATTCAGCTCTACCAAGTTTTCCGACCGTGAGATCTACTTCAGGAATATTGGTCAGCAGCATATCCAGTTGGCCGATGATTTTTCTGTTATAAGCAATGCCGGAATGCGGCATGGCGGTTGGCATCAGCAGGAAGCTACCTTCATTCAGGGAAGGCATAAATTCCTTTTGCATACCTGGGAAAGTATGCGTTAGACTAGACCAAGGCTTACTGGATTGAATATCCCAGCCAACCAGATTGGTGGTCTTTGGGATTAATCCAAAAGTGGTATTAAACCCAAGCCAAACCGTAGCTCCAAAGAGAATCAAGACTGCCGGTATAGTCAGGAAGATTGCTTTGTGATCCAGGCACCAGGTTAATACACGTTTGTAATTGTTTTCCAAAAGGGTGAATGCCCCCAATATCAAACTCACTAGAATGGCGACGAACAAGACATTGGAGAATAGAGAACGTGAAGCACCAAGTGGCAACCAATACGTCGCTAATAACCAAACCACACCACCTATTGCCAGAATAATTTCAAGTTGGTTATAAATAGGGCGTATGCGCTTTGGGATTTCTATAGACTCTTTCTCTACATAGAATTTGGCGAAGGAAATAATGCCAAATAGTAACAAAATAATTCCTGCCCAAGTGTAGCCGTAAATCAGTGCGCCTACTCCTAGAATTAGTAATAATCCATTTCCTAGAAGCTTATATCGCTGATTTTTGATTTTGAAACCAAAGAACACATGAGCCAACATTGGCAGAATAAACAAGGATACGATCAATGCTGCTATAAGTGCAAAAGTCTTGGTATAGGCTAAAGGTCCAAATAATTTCCCCTCGGCAGCCTCCATTGTGAAAACCGGAATAAAACTCACAATAGTGGTGGACACAGCGGTAAGGATTGCAGTGGCTACTTCTGATGATCCTTTGTAAATGGTCGTGACCAACTTCTGCTCTGGAGGAGCTTCATCGATGTGCTTGATAATGTTTTCTGAAAGGATTATCCCCAAATCCACCATCGTACCGATGGCGATAGCTATTCCAGAAAGAGCTACAATATTTGCATCTACCCCAAAATAGCGCATCGCTATAAAAACCATCAGAATTGCAATTGGTAATAAGCTTGAAATCAGAATAGATGCTCGCAGGTTATAGACCATCACAATCACAACCAGAATAGTAATCAGAATCTCCAAAGAAAGCGCCTCCTCCAAGGTGCCTAGGGTTTCCTGAATCAGTGTAGATCTATCGTAAAATGGAACAATGGTCAACTGGCTAATACGACCATCGGCTAAGGTCTTTTTTGGGAGGCCAGGAGCTATTTCTGTGATTTTCTCTTTCAGATTGTTGATGACCTGAAGAGGATTAGAGCCGTATCGCGCGACTACTACACCGCCGACTACCTCAGCTCCGTCTTTATCTAAAAGTCCTCTTCTGTTGGCTGGTCCTAGGCTTACCACGCCAATGTCTTTTATCCGGATCGGAACGTTTTGTTCCACGGCAACCACCGCCTCTTCTAAGTCCTCTACCTTTTTGATATAGCCCAAACCTCGCACTAAATATTCTGCTTGGTTGATTTCTATGGTTTTGGCACCTACGTCCCTATTGGATTGCTTAACTGCCTCCATGACTTTCATCAAGGGAATATTATAGGCTTTAAGCGCGTCGGGATTTACATCTACCTGATATTCCTGTACAAATCCACCGATTGAAGCCACTTCCGAAACGCCTTCCACGGCGTTTAAGCCATACTTAACAAAGAAGTCCTGAACAGTCCTTATCTCGTGAAGATCCCATCCTCCGGTCGGATTGCCTTGCTCATCTCTTCCTTCCAGTGTGTACCAATATACCTGGCCTAAAGCAGTGGCGTCAGGACCCAGTCCCGGCTGAACTGCCTCTGGAAGCAATCCTGCAGGTAATGAACTGAGTTTTTCCAGGATTCTTGATCTAGACCAATAGAATTCTGTGTCTTCATTGAAGATGATGTATATGCTGGAAAAGCCGAAAATAGAAGAGCTACGGATGGACTTTACTCCAGGAATTCCTAATAGATAGGTAGTAAGTGGGTAGGAGATTTGATCCTCAATATCCTGTGGAGATCTACCTGGCCATTGGGTGAAAACAATTTGTTGGTTTTCGCCAATGTCAGGAATGGCATCAACGGGGACAGGATCTGATGGAAGCGAACCTACTTTCCAACCGAAGGGAGCTGTCACAATTCCCCAAGCTATCAAAGCGATAAGCAAAAGAACTGTAACTAATTTGTTTTCAAGAAAATACTTGATAATTGAGTTAAGCATGAAATAATCCTAAGAAAATGGAATACTGGATAAACTTTGCTACAAGCAATTGAGCTTATGGAAAAAGACGGTCTGTAAGACCTAAGTTTACCTATCCGGATTAAATCAAGAAAGATTGAAAAAGAACAGTATAGTTCTTATCAATCGCAGGGGGAGATATAAATACGTTGGAATATTCAGTTGTAGGAACTGAATCTATTCCAAAAATGAATGTTTGTGTGAAAGCTGCTACAAAAATAACTTGTGCAGCGTCGAGGTTTATTACTTTAAGATTCTGATCACTGTCATTGTGAATGAGTTCAAAACTATTTTGGCAGCATTCATCAGCATTGCTTAAATCTCCTTGATCACTCGAAGGAGATTCCGATTGATGTTTCATTCCGCAATCCAAATTTTTTGCTGAAAGGCCAATTGCATTTAACATCTCAGATCCCATGCATATATGGCTGCTCTTCGCCAAACCAATGTTTGCGAAAAGAAGTAAGAATGCTAAAACTATGGAAAATGATTTCTTCACTATTACAATTATAGGCTTTTCACATGAGAATGAAAATAAATCCAATTGAATTCTAAAACACGTAATAATCCAGATAAGGTTACCGCTTATAAAAAAAGACAAAAAAAATTCCTCCCTTGCTCAGATTGGGTCGTAGCTATACCTCATCAATTGAATCTGGGATTAGCGATTTTGTGCAATAGCCTTGCACTACTTTATTTCATAGATTTGCAGAATATGAAACTGATAAGAAACAGATCTTTTATTGCTTTGCTCCTTTTGGGGATGCTATCGATGAATTTCGATCTATGTTGTCAGATTCAGAAAATCCCGTTTTTGCTTTCACATTTTGGAGAGCATAAAGTTTTGCATGACGACTCCGTATTTGAATTCGTAGTAGAAGATTATATTGATCATGGATCAAACAATACCAGCCATGATGAAGAAAGTCATGAAAATTTACCTTTTCATGGCAATCATACCTGTTCACACGCTCCCATCTATTTCTCTTCAATAAATGATTTTTCTGTAGTCCGGACTTTTAATGAGAAAGTAGAGCCAGAAACTTACTATACCTTTCTTTTTACTTCACCAGTTTTAGGTGAACTCTTTCAACCTCCTCGGAGCTAAATTTCCCGCTTTACACCATATTTACCCTTTTCGTTCAGCTCTTTTCACTAAACTGATTAGGTCTGTTGTGCGCGGTTTTTTCTAAGGGCCCCTGAGCCCATTTCCATTTTATTACATAAAAATTAATTCCTTATGCTGGATAATATAATCCGGTTTTCAGTTAAAAATAAACTGATTATCGGGCTACTTACCATAGGATTGGTCATTGTGGGAGTGTATTCACTCACCAAGCTTCCCATCGATGCAGTTCCTGATATTACCAATAATCAAGTACAGGTAATCACCACCTCTCCCTCACTGGCTGCTGAGGAGGTAGAGCGTTTAATTACCTTCCCCATTGAAATCACGATGGCCACAATTCCTGATATCGAAGAGATCCGAAGCTTTTCCCGTTTCGGGCTTTCTGTAGTTACTATCGTATTTGAGGAAAATGTGGATGTCTATTGGGCAAGACAACAGGTCAATGAACGAATGTCCGAAGTCAAAGAGCAGATTCCTCCGGATATTGGAGCTCCCGGGATGGCTCCTATCACTACAGGTCTTGGTGAGATTTATCAATACGTAGTCGGTGTAGAACCTGGCTATGAGGATAAGTACGATGCAAGAGAGCTCCGGACTATTCAGGATTGGATAGTAAGAAGACAGCTGCTTGGGACACCTGGTGTTGCAGATGTGAGCAGTTTCGGGGGATACCTCAAGCAATACGAAATAGCGATTGAACCTGATAGATTGAAATCTTTGAATGTCTCAATAGCTGATATTTTTAAGGCGCTTGAAGATAACAATGAAAATACCGGAGGTGCATACATTGAGAAAAACCTAACAGCCCTATTCATACGAAGTGAAGGCCTTGTTGGATCTTTTGAAGATATCAATAATATCCCAGTGCGAGTGAACGAAAACGGTATTCCCGTCCTGATAAAAGATGTAGCTAAAGTACAGCTAGGGAATGCTGTCCGCTATGGAGCGACTACCAGAAATGGTGAAGGTGAAGTAGTCAGTGCCATAGTAATGATGCTGAAAGGTGAAAATTCTGCAGAAGTCATTGATAATGTTAAAGCTAAAATTGATGAGATCAGAAAAACCCTTCCTGAGGGGGTTACCATTGAGCCTTTCCTAGACCGTTCCAAGCTGGTTAATAACGCAATAGGTACTGTGAGCAAGAACCTCATCGAAGGGGCACTGATCGTTATTTTTGTCCTTTTGCTGTTACTGGGCAATCTGAGGGCGGGTTTGATTGTGGCTTCAGTAATTCCTTTAGCCTTATTATTTGCTTTCACCCTGATGAATTTGTTTGGGGTTTCAGGAAACTTAATGAGTCTGGGTGCTATAGATTTCGGGCTGATTGTGGATGGGGCTGTTATCATTGTTGAGGCGACGATGCATCATCTTGGGTTAGTCAAAAAGGAAAGAAAACTGACACAGTTAGAGATGGACGATGAGGTATTTCTCTCGGCCAGCAAGATCCGAAATTCTGCCGCTTTTGGGGAGATCATCATCCTCATTGTTTACTTGCCCATCTTGGCATTAGTTGGCACAGAAGGAAAAATGTTCAGGCCTATGGCGCAGACAGTTGCCTTTGCTATATTGGGTGCTTTTATTCTGTCTCTTACCTATGTACCGATGATCTCAGCTCTTTTTCTGAGTAAAAAGCTGAGTAACAAGCCGAATATTTCTGACAAAATCATGAGTTTTTTCCATGGTTTTTATGATCCTTCTATCCGTTGGGCTATGCATCATAGAGGGGTTGTACTAAGTGTAGCACTGGTATTATTGGTGGTATCAGGTTGGGTTTTTTCAAGATTGGGAGGTGAGTTTATTCCTACCCTGGAAGAAGGGGATTTTGCAGTGGAAACCCGTGTGGTTACCGGTTCCTCCCTTCAGAATACCATTAAGGCAACCACCCAGGCTGAAAAGATACTTTTGGATCAGTTTCCTGAAGTAGTAGAGGTAGTCTCCAAAATAGGAGCTGGTGAAATTCCAACAGATCCAATGCCTGTAGAGGCAGCTGATATGATGATTATCCTAAAAGATAAAGGCGAATGGACATCTGCCACGAACCGGGAAGATCTGGCGAATGAAATGTCTGAAGCATTAGCTGTTTTGCCGGGAGTGAACTTTGGGTTTCAACAGCCAATACAAATGCGGTTCAATGAATTGATGTCCGGTGTCCGGCAAGATGTTGCCATAAAAATTTATGGGGAGGAATTAGACCAGCTTTCTCAATATGCCAATCAGATAGGTCAGATAGCCAGAGGAGTGGAAGGAGCAGAAGATATTTACATAGAGGAAGTGACAGGTGTGCCCCAGATTGTCATCGACTATAAACGGGCACAATTGGCAAAATATGGCTTAAGCATCAAAGAAGTAAACCGCTCGATCCAGGCAGCTTTTGCCGGGGCTTCCGCTGGGAAAGTTTACGAAGGCGAAAAGAGATTTGATTTAGTGATCAGACTTGACCAGACCAAAAGAAATGAACTGGAGGATGTCCGGAACCTATTTATAGCCCGGGCAAATGGGGATCAGATCCCGTTATATCAAGTTGCAGAAGTCTCCGTGAAAGAAGGACCTTACCAGATTCAGCGGGACGATACCCAGCGGAGAATTGTGGTGGCATTCAATGTGAGAAATAGGGATGTGGAAAGTATCGTCGACGAAATTGAAAGCAAAATAGCAAATGCTGTTACTTTTGAATCTGGTTATTTTGTGACGTTCGGTGGGCAGTTTGAGAATCTGATTGAAGCGAAAGAGCGGTTGGGGGTTGCGGTTCCACTGGCACTATTGCTGATCTTTGTATTGTTATTTTTCACCTTCGGGTCAATAAAGCAAAGTATTCTGATTTTTACTGCGATACCGCTTTCTGCCATTGGGGGAATTTTTGCTTTGACGTTGCGAGGGATGCCTTTTAGTATTTCAGCAGGAATAGGGTTTATCGCACTTTTCGGTGTAGCGGTACTCAATGGTATTGTGCTGATAGCTGAGTTTAACCATCTGAAAAAAGAAGGCATCACGGACGTATTTGAGCGGATCTATTCAGGTACACGCACCAGACTAAGACCCGTGATTATGACTGCTTCTGTAGCATCCTTAGGCTTTTTGCCTATGGCACTCTCTTCTTCAAGTGGGGCTGAGGTTCAAAAACCATTGGCTACGGTAGTCATCGGTGGGCTAATCACTGCCACAATTCTGACTTTGGTGGTACTGCCTGTTTTGTATTATTATTTTGAAAAAGGATTCAGAATACCCACCCGAAAAGTAGGATTGCTCGCCATCACGTTTCTGGCTGTTATAAGTATCCCGACTTTTGCTCAGGAAACTCAAAAAATTTCTTCCTTAGATCAGGCAATAGAACTGGCGCTTGAAAATAATCCCAACGTAAAAGCAGAAGCACTAAGGCTGGAGCAGCAGCGGGCTTTAAAGGGGGCTAGCTGGAATATTGGCAAAACTGCTGTGGATATGGAGTATGGTCAGACTAACAGTGCATTTACCAACGATTCCCGCTTTTCAGTTTCACAAACCTTTGAATTTCCGACTACTTATAGCAGACAAAATGGACTGGCTGAGGCCAAAGTAACTTCAGGTGAATTGGCCGTTGAAATGAGTAAAAATGAACTCATCAGAGCTGTAAAGTCAACTTGGTATGCGTTATGGGCAGCAAAGGAAAAGGGAAATCTGCTCCTTAGACAGGATAGTATTTATTCCCGGTTTGCATCAGCTGCCACCTTACGCTTTGAGGCAGGGGAAACCAACCTGCTTGAAAAGGCAACTGCCGAAGCGCAGGTGGCTGAAATTGAAGCATTATTGGCACAGAATCAGGCAGATGTTGAGATCAACTTGAGAAGGCTGAAAATGCTTTTAAACTCAGATGCTGCTATCGAACCTAATTTGGGTAAGCTTGAGCAAAAGCTTTCTGAGGTGTCCTTAACTTCATTAAGCGTGGATAGTAATCCTACACTAAGCTGGGTTCAGCAGCAGATTGCAGTTGCAGAAAAGGAAAAGTCGGTCGAAAAATCACGGTTGATGCCTGATATTAAACTGGGGTATTTCAATCAATCTTTTAACGGTCCAGGCGAAACTATGGCAGGTGATCCCAAATTCTTCACTTCCAAAGATCGTTTCGATGGTTTTCAGGTGGGGCTGGCAATACCGATTTTCAGCCTTAAATCGCAATCCGCAACCATAAAGTCCAAATCCATAAGGATAGCTGAAGCAGAACAGAAGGAAGCGGCATTTACCAACGAGCTAGAAAATCACTTGGCCACTTTACTTCTGGATTACGAAAAATACCAGACAAGTTTGGCTTTTTATGAAGCCAATGCTCTGCCCCAGGCCGAACTCATTCTAAATCAATCTCAAAGGGGCTTCCAAAGCGGTGCAATCGGTTATGTGGAATATACTCAAGGGTTAAACAGAAGTTTATCAGTAAGTTTTGATTATCTGGATTTGCTCGACAAATCCAATCAGACACTTATTCAGATTGAATTCATATTTGGTATCAATTAAAATGAAAAATATGAAATCGAGCATGACTAAAAAGTCACATAGAAGAATGAGTTTAACCTTTCACGATTCCATAATACCATTTCTAAAAATCTTATAAAATGAAAAAATATATCATAAACAGCCTATTTGCCTTAACAATAGCAGGCTTTATAGCTTCCTGTAATTCAAAAGTTGAAAGTGTTGAAATTCAGGGAGAGCACGAAGAAAATGAATCCAGGGTAGAACTGTCTCAAGCGCAATTTGAGGTGACAGGGATCGAACTGGGTAAATTGGAATTCAAGGAAATTGGAAGTGAACTTATGGTGAATGGGATGATTGATGTCCCACCGCAAAATAACATTTCCATTACCATGCCTTATGGAGGTTTTGTAAAAAACACTACACTTCTTCCCGGTGATGTTGTGAAAAAAGGACAGCTGCTTGTATCCATTGAAAACCCTGATTTCATTCAATTTCAGCAGGACTATTTAGAGAGCCTGGCTAACAGTTCCTTTTTAAAATCTGAGTACGAGCGTCAGGAGAAATTGTATGGTGAACAAGTGGCCTCCGGAAAGACCTTTGAAGAATCAAGAAGTAATTTTCTGGCCAATGAAGCCAGGATAAAGACATCCAGGGCGAAATTAAAAATGATCGGATTTGATCCCGAGAAAGTGGAAACAGGAGAGATTAAATCCGTGGTAAACATCTATTCGCCTGTATCCGGATCGGTGCTGGATGTTTATACCAATATTGGCAAGTACGTCAGTCCGCAGGATGTAATCATGGATTTAACCAATTCAGATGATTTGCATGTGGAGCTTTCTGTCTATGAAAATGATATTCCTAAAATTAAAAAGGATCAACGCATCAAATTCAACATTGCCAATACGGATGAAGAATGGAGAGAGGCGCATGTGTTTTTGGTAGGTAAGGGAGTCAGAAAAGATAGATCTGTGACGGTTCATGGTCATTTTGACAGCAAGAATACTGATTTGCTCCCAGGAATGTATGTGACTGCCAAAATAGAAATCGCTACTGAAAAAGCGTTGGTAGCACCAGATGATGCTGTAGTACGTTTTGGTGAGAAGCATTTTATTTTTTCCTACTTGGGGGAGCGGGATGAAAATGGACAGCCGGCTTATGATTATGAGATGATAGAAGTAATGATGGGGAATAAAGAAGATGGGTTCACTCAGGTTACATTATTGGATTCCGCTCGAAGCTATGAGGAAATCAAGCTGGTGACACAAGGGGCTTTTACTCTGCTTTCAAAAGCTAAAAATAGCGAAGAAGAAGGTGGGCATCATTGACTAAAAATAACATAGTAATACAAATAATTGCTATTGGACTGAATTGAAAAACAAAAGGAATTATCAAACAAAATCTGGGATAATGTGCCCGGCATAGCCGGTGTTCTCTAATATTTAGCAGCTATTTTGAAAAGAAACTGAAAAATGACCGAAAAGGTCAACAAACACATATGCTCGAAGAAACTGAACGCATTCTACAAAAGAAAAAGCTCCGACCGACCGCTATGCGATTGTTGGTGCTTGAAGCTTTATTAGATCAGCAAACTGCTACAAGTCTTTCTGATCTGGAAAAATCATTTGAAAAGTCTGACAGGGTAACACTTTTCCGTACTCTGAAGACATTCCAGGAAAACGGACTGGTGCATGGCATAGACGATGGTACTGGGGTACCTAAATATGCCCTTTGTGAAGAAGGGTGCGAATGCGATATAAATAGAGATCTGCATGTCCATTTTCATTGCAGAATATGCAATGAGACCTTCTGTCTCCCAAACTATAAAATTCCGGAAATTGATTTACCGAAGGAATTCAGGTCTGAAGAAGCAAATCTGGTTGTAAAGGGTGTCTGTGGGAAATGTATATAGGTTATTCAGTTAACTATATTTATAAATAGATTGGAGGGTACCCTTTTGGAGTCAATACTAACAGGTACTGAATGAGCTTGAGAAATCAGTTGGAATGGCCACCTATGCCTACATATTAATTAAGAAGATGTTTACAGTAGAACAGTTGTAAAGGCTAAGCAAGGAGATTATTTTATTTATTGCTCTTTGCCCTGCCTTCCTAAACAGATCAGCGACATAGGTGCCTGATGTTAAAAACTATGCTGGAAATTTGGGGGTGCCCAACGTAAGGTATTGTGCACTCTTTGGTTTTTTTATTTCTGTTCCGCTATGGGACTGGACTGATACTTTATAATAACAAGTAGGTTACATTCTAAGTCTTGTTGTTAATTCCTTTGGACTCCAGGACTTGCTTATTTAGCATTTATAAATGCAATTCCTGTGCATTCAATTAAGCAGTAATTTAGCATCATTCAGTCTGTTAAGGCAAAGTGTCTTGAAGTCAGACCTGATTTCAAATCCTTTCATTATTTTCTATCAGTTAAATGGGCAATAAGAATGACACGTTAAGTTGCAGGCTAACCTTTCCGGAATTAATGGAAAGAAAAGCCACCGTCATAGGTAGCCTTAAGCAGTTGCTCTTGGAAAGGCAGGTAATCCACAACGGGTTCAGGTATAGATTTTATGGTTCTGATGAATTACTAGATCTGCTTATTACTTTCATCAAAACCGAAAGATTGTGCTGTGGGTTTTTCAAATTTAAAATTATGGTTTCCGACGGGGATTCACCTGTGTGGCTGGAACTGTCAGGACCGGAAGGTGTAAAAGAATTTATTCTCAATGAAATCGGGCTTTAAGCTGACCTAAACAAACCATGTTAACACTTTTCACCGGTACGTTATTGCTCAGCCTTCTTCATGGTCTCATCCCAAGCCACTGGATCCCGGTATTGGCACTGAAAGAAAAATTTGCATGGCCTGCTGCAAAAACTATTCGTGTGGCAATGTGGGCAGCCTTGGCACACTCCTTAAGTACTTTCATGTTGGGAGTATTGCTCGGCTTGTCCAGTTTGTCATTGGCAGATAATTTAACCAACTATACCCGTTGGGCTGTTCCGGTATTGCTAGTCATGCTTGGAATTTATTTTGTTGTCCAGCACCATAGGCATCAACACTTTCATGTCCAGGAAAAACAAAAGCTGGAAAAAGCAGGGCGTGGACAAGTGATCACCTTGCTCCTATTCGTGATGTTCCTGTCTCCCTGTCTAGAAATTGAGGCTTATTTTATAGTAGCAGGGACCTATGGCTGGGAAGCAATCCTTGGAATAGGACTTTTATACAGCCTGATATCCGTTGCGGGAATCACCCTTTGGGTCGCATTGGCGCAGAAAGGCTTGCACAGATTCAATTGGCACAGACTGGAGCACAACTCAGGGCTGATCTCGGGGGCAGTCCTAATCATCACCGGTATCATATCATTCTTTACTCATTAAAACATTGGAAATGGCACGAAACAAAAATATAAGACAAGATGAAAATCTGGAGCTGGACAAACTGGAAAAAGTAGCTGGGCAGCCTAAAATGAAAGATACACATAACCATGGTAAAGAAGATACTGGATGGAAATCCCATTGGGATTTGCTCTTCGCCCTGGTTCTCCTTATGGCATTGCTGGTTTTGGAATATGGTTTTAATCTTAATATTCCCGACATTCCTTTACTTGCCGTTAACCTTGTAGCTTACTTTCTTGCTGGTAGAACGGTATTGCATCTTGCTTGGAGAAAGTCCAAAAGAGGTGATTTTTTTAATGAATTTGTCTTGATGAGTGTAGCCACAATAGGTGCATTTATCATTGGTGAGTATGAAGAGGGGGTGGCTGTAATGGTATTCTATCAGATCGGTGAGTGGTTCCAGGACTCGGCAGTGAACAGGGCAAAGAGAAGTATAAAAGCATTGTTGGACATAAGGCCGGATGAAGTAACTGTGTTGCGGAATGGTAAGGCCCATGTTAGCAACCCCGCGGAAGTAGAATTAGGAGAAAGTATTCAGGTTAAACCTGGTGAAAAAGTAGCGCTGGATGGAGAGCTTGTCTCCGTGACCGCTTCGTTTAACACAGCCGCGTTGACTGGGGAAAGCAAACCTGATACAAAGTACAAAGGCGAACAGGTGCTGGCAGGAATGATCAACTTGAATACCCTTGCTGAAGTGAAGGTAACGGCACTTTTCAGGGATAGTAAGCTCAGTAAAATCCTTGAAATGGTTCAGGATGCAACGGCACGAAAATCTCAGACACAGCTTTTTATTTCACGGTTTGCCAAAATTTATACGCCCATCGTGTTTTTCTTAGCCCTTGCACTTTGTTTATTACCTTATTTTTTTGTCACTGACTACGTTTTCAGAGAATGGTTTTATAGATCCTTGGTATTCTTGGTGATCAGTTGTCCCTGTGCACTGGTTGTTTCAATACCTTTGGGCTATTTTGGGGGTATTGGCCTGGCCTCAAGGAATGGAATACTGTTCAAGGGCGGAAATTACCTGGACGTCATGACCCAGGTTAAAACAGTGGTTATGGACAAAACAGGTACATTAACAAAAGGAGTATTTAAAGTTCAGCATGTAGTAACCCAGGAATTAGAAAAAGACCAACTGATAAAAATAGCAGCAGCACTGGAAAAAAACTCCACACATCCCATTGCTAAGGCAGTAACAGACTATGCAAATAAAGATTACGAAAGTTTACATGTCACTGATATTGAAGAGGTAGCGGGTCATGGGTTAAAAGGAACGGTGGATGGCAAAGATGTGCTGGCAGGAAATCTGAAATTATTAAAGAAATATGGTGTCGCATATCCAGAAGAAGCAGAGAGGGTAACCGACACGATTGTTGTGGTGGCCATTGATCAAAAATACAGCGGCTACATCACCATTGCCGATGAAATAAAAGAAGATGCCTATCAGGCTATCAGGGAGATGCACAACTTAAATATTAAAACAGTTATGCTTTCTGGTGATAAGCAAACCGTAGTAGATCAGGTAGCGAAATTGTTAGGTATTGATGATGCTTTTGGTGGACTGCTTCCGGACGGGAAAGTAGATAAAGTTGAAAATCTCAAAAAAGAAGGACACAAACTGGCTTTTGTCGGAGATGGTGTCAACGATGCACCCGTTATCGCCCTGGCTGATGTTGGTATTGCAATGGGCGGTCTGGGCAGCGATGCAACCATAGAAACAGCTGATGTGGTCATTCAAAATGACAAGCCTTCCAAAATACCAGTAGCTATAAAGGTAGGAAAAGTGACCCGCAACATTGTCTGGCAGAATATCATATTGGCAATGACTGTTAAAGTGGTTGTTCTTGCATTGGGGGCCGGAGGTGTTGCTTCATTATGGGAAGCCGTAATAGCTGATGTTGGTGTGGCTTTGCTGGCAATTTTAAATGCTGTAAGAATACAACAAAAGAAACTTTAATATCATTAATTTCTATTTTGATATAGATATAAGGAAGAAATGAATTAAGGGCTTAGGTAGTGGCTAGGTTAGGTCAAAAGTGAGTGAAAAAAAGTGGTTTTTATTGCGCTTTTTTTTATCTGCTGGAGTCAAATATTTTGATATTTCAGAAAAAGAAACTGGATTCAAGTAGATCATAAATAACAGCTAAGCAGTGGCAAAAAAAGATAATAGTATTAGGACGGCCTTTTTCTTGAATCTAGCCTTTACGGTGTTAGAAGTTACAGGTGGTTTGATTTCGGGCAGTATCGCTATTTTGGCAGACTCTCTCCATGATTTTGCTGACAGCCTTTCACTGGGTGCAGGCTGGTACTTCGAAAAGAAATCCAGGAAAGGAAGTACGGATAAATATTCTTATGGATATGCCCGGTTTTCGTTATTGGGAGCGATGATAAACGCGGTGACATTATTACTCGGATCAATCTATATAGTTTATGCATCTATTGACCGAATAATAAATCCACAGAACCCTGATGCATATTGGATGCTTGGCATTTCATTTTTGGGTATAGCCTTAAATGGAATCGGTGTTTGGAAGTTGAAATCCGGTAAATCGATGAACAAACAGGTTATGATGATTCATCTTTTAGAGGATGCTCTTGGATGGGTTGCTGTTCTTGTTGGGAGCATTGTCATGTTGCTATTTGATGTTCCAATATTGGATCCTATTCTGGCCATTGTTATTAACCTTACTGTTCTTGTATTTGCTATGCATAAACTGGTACAGGCACTAAAAATACTGCTTCAAAAAGTTCCGAAGAACATCAATCTCCCTGAACTTCGTCAAAAAATACTTTGCCTGGACAAAGTTAAAGATGTAGAGCATTTACATATATGGTCGCTAACGGAGGAAAAAGCTGTGGTCACTGCACATGTTATAGTTTCAGACATTCGATTATTATCGGATTCAAGTGCTATAAAAGAGCAGATTCATGCAATTTTAAGCGATATAGATACCGAACATATCAACATTGATCTGAAGAGTTCTGATTGATAATATATATTTAAATCTTAAAAATCTTGCAGTCAAAAGATAAGCTAGTCAACATGCAAAAAACAATCTTTGAGATAACCAAAATGGACTGCCCTTCGGAGGAGAATCTTATCAGGATGAATTTGGACGATATTTCCAGTATTGAGAATTTGGAATTTGATATTCCTAACCGGAAACTGACAGTTTTTCATCAAGGGGAAATTGAAGCAATCGAAAAGTCTATTGTGGGCTTAAATTTAGGAGGAAGGAAAATTTCCACTGTACAGACTGACCAAACGGTCTTTAAAGAACACACTCACCAAAAAAAGTTACTATGGTCTGTCCTTGCAATAAACTTCGCATTTTTTCTAATCGAAATGACCACGGGAATTATTTCCAAATCTATGGGGCTGGTTGCCGATAGCTTGGATATGCTTGCGGACAGCTTTGTTTATGGGATTAGTCTATTTGCAGTGGGGGGAACAGTATATAGGAAAAAGCGGATTGCTAAATGGGCTGGATATTTTCAAATCATCCTTGCGATTATCGGTTTTGTAGAGGTATTAAGAAGATTTTTTGGAGTCGAGAAGCTTCCGGATTTTTCAACAATGATTATTGTATCAATTCTTGCCCTCATGGCGAACGGAATTTGCCTTTACCTGTTGCAAAAATCGAAAAGCAAAGAAGAGGCTCATATGAAAGCAAGTATGATTTTTACTTCAAATGATGTGATTATTAATTTAGGTGTAATTGCCGCAGGCCTATTAGTTCATTGGCTAGAATCCAGTACGCCTGATCTGGTTATAGGAACAATAGTTTTTGTCCTGGTTGTTCAAGGGGCATTTAGAATTTTAAAAGTGAGCAAGTAGAAAAATATGAAGTGATTTTATTCGAAATAACGGTAGGTAAGGATTATTTCAGACTAAGCAAAAATATTTGATTTTAGGATATTGACGTTGCAGAGTATTGGATTTTTAGAACAAAAATAAAAATGTATTTAAGCATTTGCTTAAATACGAAGTCTTCTTATTTTTGTATTCATGGATATCATTTCTTGTATTAGGCAACAAGCGGACGTTGAACAACTAAACCGATGCAAAAGCCGAGTTTTTGAGCTTCACGAATCCTTCGACTATTTATCAAAGGGACTTGAGCTGGCTGGGAATAAGGTCAGGTTGAAAATTCTTTTCCTGCTTTATGAAGAGAAACAACTATGTGTATGTGATTTGAGTGATATTCTAGGAATGACCATATCGGCAATTTCTCAACACCTCAGGAAACTCAAAAATCAGAAGGTCATCGAAGCTGAAAGACAAGCGCAAACTATTTTCTACTCCTTAGCTGAAGAGTATAAAATCCTGCTTAAACCGATATTCACATTAATTGAGGAAAATAAAGTTTTCGAAACTGTATGAAGAAAGATAATACACTAATCGGGGCAGGAATTCTATCATCCTTTACGGCTTCCATATGTTGCATTACTCCTGTTTTTGCTCTTGTCGCGGGGACAAGTGGAATCGCATCCACTTTTTCCTGGCTTGAACCAGCAAGACCTTACTTTATTGCTTTTACAATTTTGACACTTGGTTTTGCTTGGTATCAGATTTTGAAACCTAAAAGAGATGCGGATTGCTATTGCGAAACGCCGACTAAACCGAAGTTGATTGAAACCAAAACATTTTTGGGTATTTTGACTGCATTTGCCATGCTCATGCTTGTCTTTCCCAGTTACTCACACATCTTCTACCCCAAGACAGGAAGCCAGACGGAACTGGTTGACAATTTCAATCTTCAGACCGTAGAGTTTTCTATCAACGGGATGACATGCGCAAGTTGCGAAGAACATGTAAACCATGAAGTGAATAAACTTTCTGGGATAATTAACTCGACCACATCATATGATAACGGAAATGCGGTTATACAGTTTGACAGCTTAAAAACGAATGTTTCTGAAATCGAAACAGCAATAAAAAGAACAGGATACGAAGTAACAGACAGAAAGGAAAAGTAAATAGTATGAATGCTCTATTAAAATCAATAATCACGTGCCCTGAGTGCGGAAATCAAAAAGAAGAAGCCATGCCGACAGACGCCTGTCAATTCTTTTATGAATGTGAGAATTGTAAAAAGGTATTGAAACCTAAGAAGGGAGATTGCTGTGTTTATTGCTCCTATGGAACAGTGCCGTGTCCTCCTATTCAAGAAAATAAGGCATGTTGTTCTTAAACATTGAAAAATTTAAAAATTGTCAGCCCCTATTTATCTAACAGAGTAATATCTGGTCTTACAAATTTTTCAATTCATTAGGGTTTGCAATTCTAAATCATTTTTAACCATCAATTGCAAGTAGTCATTTTTTCCTTTATCCAGCTTTTTTGTCTCTGCACCGTGTTGTAAGAGCAGTTTTATGCACTCGACTTGGTGGAATTTATTTACTGTATCGTTTGATTGTAATGAATGAATTGCCCAGCCAAGCGGGGTGCTATTATGTGTTTTGTCTTGTCCATCAATTTCGGCCCCAGACCTTATTAGCCGGTCGACTAATTTATCCCTACCACAAAATGATGCCCAGTGTAGTGCAGTTTCACCATTGTTTTGATATGTATAATGAATGTCGGCACCACTTTCAATATAAAATATTCCGAGTTTTTCAGCGTGAAGACTGGCTGCAGCAAGAATGGGAGTTCCACCACCATTAATTTTGTCGCCATCTATTTTTGCTCCATTTTCTAAGAGAATCTTTGCAAATATGATTCCATCATCATCCGAAATTTTTCTCGCAAAAATAGCATCAAATCCTATGAAGTGGGTGTTCTTTTTGTCTACAGAAAAAATCAAAAGGAATCGTAATTCCTTCATTGGCAAGATTAGGATTTTCTGAAAGTAATTTAGCCAGTACCTGAAAATCTTTTCTCTCAATCAATTTTTTGACCTTTTGTGTAAAGATTGTCATTTTAAAGGGGTTAAGGCTTCAAATCAAAGTCTTGAAAAATCGTCTCCATTTTCTTTCTCAGCAATCATGTCCTTTGTTGCCAAGTCCATCTTTCCCTTTATAGGGGTTAATTGGCATTTTCTCCTTCGCTAAAGAAGAAATATATCACTTAGAGCATCGTAATAAAACTAGTTGTCCTTCTACCTTGAAATAGTACAGCCGATAGCTTTGGTCTGTGTCACAGCCGGAGAATTGCCGGCTAGAAGAGATTCTACTGCAGCTTCCACATATTTTTTCTGAACTGCCGCTTGATTCTTTGCATTATCATCTATAGCTCCGATGTAGGCGACTTTATTCCCTTCATCAGTTTTATCTAAAACGTAAACATGTGGGGTGTTTGTAGCTCCATATTGAGGGAAAATCTTTTGGCCCACATCCAGCAGATAAGGAAAAGTGTATCCTTTCTCTTGGGCCTGTTTTTGCATGTTCTCAAAACTGTCGGATTCATATTTCTCAGGGTCTGTAGGATTGATGGCAATCACTGGGAACCCTTTAGCTTTATACTTTTTGTCTAGGGCGATGATACGCTCTTCGTAAGCTTGGGAAAACGGACAATGATTACAGGTGAAGACTATTATAAATCCTTTTGCCTCTTTATAATTGGCAAGGGAAACCATCTTTCCATCCACATTCTTCAGATTAAAATCTGTTGCCAGGTCACCGATTTGGTAACCATTTTCAACTAAAATTTCAGAATTTACAGCAGCTCTTTTTGGGTTGTATTTGAAATCATCACTAGCAATCTCAGCTTGTTGAAGAGATAGGATTGCAAGTAGTTTTATGGAAATAAAATTTAGGATGCCCATATTAGTTTGAAGTTAATAATTGATCTATAGATTTCTGCAATTCTTCGTAAGTGACCGGACCATTATGAAAAACCCTTTTTGATCCAGAGTATACTAAAGTTGCCGGTACGGCACCAGACCATGTTGAATCCACCTGGGGAATCCACGCGTTCGGATCCGCCTCATCCAAGACGAGGATCCTGGACTGCAGGTTCATTTTTTTAGCGAAGGGTATTAGTTGTGGAGAGATTTTGTCGGGAAAATCCAAGCTGGCCAATACCACTTTTAATTTTCTGTCTTTATACTCCTGCCCGATCTGTTCTATTTCCGGCAATTCTTTAATGCAGGGTTTACACCAAGTAGCCCAGAAATTGACCACATAAATACTGTCATTATCCCGTTGGAGAAACGGCTTGAAGTTTTCAAAATCATAAATTCCCACTTCCATCCCATCATGTTGGATGACTTGAGTAGGTGTCCCTTCAGAATAAGGCTGATTAGCGAGGCGCTCTGATTCATTGTCTTTCCCCTTACAAGCATATGCAATAAGAAGACTTATGATTATAAACTTTAAATTCCGCATTTTTCAAATTTGAGATTGCAAGTTACAAACTTTACGCATTATGAATTTCTTTGGATCTTCAACAACAGCTGTGAGGTGAGTGCCAGTATTGGCAATATTGTCAAGCAGCCTTAGTCATTTCTTGCATTTTCACGCTACTAACTTCTTCCTACATCAAGGGGGTCATAAAAATGACACTCAGATGATATTCAACTCCAACAGGCACGGCAGAAGCATTCAATAAAGAGAAATTAGATGCAGGAAGCAGATCAGGGGCAATTCATTGAAGTAGTGGAAACCGAACTTCTCGGGCTACACGAAGGGGATTTTGTACGATACCGCATCAAGCCATCCGAATTTTCAGCATGGAAAAAGTATTGGGTTTCTTAGTACGATCAATATAAAAAAGGACAAAAAGTGGGACAGATTCTGGGACAATTTGAAGCAAATGAAATTGATTTGATTGGACAAACCGCACCAGAAACCCTATAAAACACAAAAAGTTGACCGTAAAACGGTCAACTAATTGCTTAGTAGCGGGAACAGGACTCGAACCTGTGACCTTCGGGTTATGAGCCCGACGAGCTACCAACTGCTCCATCCCGCGATATATTTTTAATTCTAAGAATTTCTAACTTAAAAGCCCTTTTGGCTGCCAATCCCGTTTCTGGCGACTGGCCTTCTCCGATATTGTGGTACAAAGGTAAGGAGAAACTCTACAAAATCAAGTACCTTTGTAAAAATTTTCTACAATGGATTCACAAAAACATCAAGCAGGCTTCGTCAACATCATCGGAAAACCAAATGTAGGCAAGTCCACATTGATGAATATCCTTGTGGGTGAGCGCCTTTCGATCATTACCTCCAAAGCCCAGACTACCCGACATAGAATTATCGGGTTGACAAATTCCGACAAATATCAAATTGTTTTTTCAGATACACCCGGAATACTCAAGCCCCAGTACGAACTTCAGAAGAACATGATGAGCTTCGTAAACATCTCCCTGGAAGATGCGGACATCATTCTTTTTGTCACGGATCTTTTCGAAACGGATGCAGACATTGAGCACGTGATCGAGAAAATCAATGAATCCGGAGTCCCCGTCTTGTTGGTTATCAACAAAATTGATCTAGCCAAACCAGGCCAACTGGAAGAAATAACCACCTATTGGACTTCTAGGATCAAGTCTGAATTGGTTATTCCTATTTCTGCAGGGGAAAAATTCAATACTGAAAAAATCATGCAGGAAATCCTTGATAGACTTCCTGAGCATCCTGCTTTTTACGACAAAGCGGAACTTTCTGACAGATCTGAACGGTTCTTTGCCTCTGAGATCATCCGGGAGAAAATCTTTGAGAATTACAAAAAAGAAATCCCTTACAGCTCCGAAGTCTCTATCGAAGATTTCAAAGTAAAAAAAAATATAATCAGCATCCGCGCGATCATATACGTGGAGAGAGATAGCCAAAAAGGCATTATCATAGGAGACAAAGGTGCTGCACTAAAAAAAGTGGGGATACAGGCCCGGGAAGAACTAGAAAAGTTCTTCGGCAAAAAAGTCTTTCTCGAAACCTTCGTGAAGGTGGAGCAGGACTGGAGAAAAAATAAACTAAAACTGAAAAAATTTGGGTACGACCCAACCTGATCATGGCAAATATAGTAGCGATAGTAGGACGGCCTAACGTGGGCAAATCTACTCTTTTCAACCGACTGGTGGAAGAAAGAAAGGCGATTGAAGATAACATGAGCGGAGTAACACGTGATCGTCACTACGGTCATGCGCAATGGGCAGGCAAGTTTTTTTCAGTGATAGACACAGGAGGATACGTCACAGGTTCAGAAGACATGTATGAGGCCGAGATCCGTAAGCAGGTGAAACTTGCCATCGAGGAAGCGGATGTAATTCTTTTCATTGTCGATTGTCACACCGGCCTTACCGATCTTGACAGCGAATTCGCCAAAGAGCTTAGAAGCTCCAAAAAACCCATCTATGTGGTCGCCAATAAGGCTGACAACCAGGAAAAAAGTTTCGCCGCGCATGAATTTTACGCATTGGGTGTAAGTGACTATGAGGTTTACCCAATCGCTTCTGCCAGTGGCAGTGGCACCGGAGAGCTTTTAGATGAGATGATTAAACATTTCGAGGAGGACGGGGTTGAAGATCCGGACGCAGACACTCCAAAGATTTCCATTCTCGGAAGGCCAAACGTTGGAAAATCATCTTTCCTGAATGCATTGATCGGCAAAGACCGCTCCATCGTAACAGATGAAGCCGGAACTACCAGAGATTCTATCCATACCAGATATCAGCTTTTTGGGCAGGATTTCATCATCACGGATACTGCCGGAATCCGGAAAAAATCCAAGGTAACAGAGGATGTGGAATTCTACTCTGTCATGCGTTCTTTAAGGACTTTGGAGGAATCAGACGTAGTCATGGTCATGGTGGATGCCACCCGGGGGCTTGAATCCCAGGACATGAACTTGATTTCTCTCGCCATCAAAAACAACAAAGGTGTAATGATCATGGTAAACAAATGGGATTTGATCGAAAAAGACCATAAAACCATGGGTAAAATCAAGGATGACATGCTTGAGAAATTGGGCGAAAACAAATGGATTCCGATCATCTTCACTTCCGTGCTTGAAAAGCAGCGAATCTTTCAGGCGATTGAGCTGGCGGTGAAAGTATACGAAAACAAAACCCGTAGAATCCCCACTTCCAAGCTTAATGACGTCATGCTTGCCGAAATCGAAAGATACCCCCCGCCTGCATGGAAAGGAAAGTACATTAAGATTAAATACTCCACCCAACTTCCAACTAAAAACCCAGTCTTCGCATTCTTCTGTAACCTCCCCCAATACATCAAATCTCCCTATACAAGATACCTGGAAAACAGGCTCCGGGAAAACTTTGATTTTGAAGGAGTTCCGGTGAAAATTATTTACAAAAACAAATAAATATATTTAAACGGACTATTGTTTTTTTAAACAAAACTGTAATACCTTTGCTTTGTAATTAAGAAAACCACAAAAAATGAAAAAGGTATTTGCAATTTTCGCAATCGCTAGCATGTTCGCTGTTGCTTCATGCGGTAACAAAGAAGTTAAAGAAGAGACTGTTGAGACTATCGAGGTAGTTGAAGAGCCTGTTGTAGAGGAGGAAATCATTATCGAAGAAGCTGATACTACTGTAGTAGTTGAAGAGACTGTCGAAGCTGTTGAGCCTGCTCAATAATTCTTTCCTTTCTAAAAGTATTGAGTCCCGCTTATGCGGGACTTTTTTTTGTATTTTTCGGTATGAGCAGTTCGGAAAAACTAAAGGAAATATTAGCACAGAAACTTCCTTTAACAGCAGTAAATTACGCAGTTGACCTTTGGGAAAAAGAACCCTTTTCATTTAAAACCACCGTTAGCCGCAAATCCAAGCTGGGAGACTTCAGATACAGAAGAGACCGTCAAATCCAGACTATCACGATCAACTCGGATCTTAACCCTTACCAATTCCTCTTAACCTATATCCATGAAGTAGCACACCTCCATGCCTTCCTGAGGTTTGGAATCGAAATCCCTCCGCACGGGGCAGAGTGGAAATCAACTTTTCAACAGTTAATGTCCCCCATTCTATCCACCGAATTTTTCCCAATAGACTTATTGATCCCTTTGCGCAAACACATGAAAAACCCGAAAGCCAGCTCAGCTGCGGATCTTTTTCTAATGAAGGAAATGAGCAAATACGATGACAAAAGTAGCAACCCGGAGATTGTTTTCCTGTCCGATATAATGCTAGGAAACCGGTTTTTGCTCTCTGGAAGGGAATTTGAAAAGGGGGAAACACGAAGAACCAGAGTCCTGTGCATGGAAATAAAATCGGGCAGAAAGTATTTGATAGCCCAACTGGCCAAAGTAAAACTGATTAATTAATCGCGCTCTTCCCCAATTTGGTTTTCAGGCTGGGAAAAATCTTTCGGCTGAGGCAGATCTTTCAGGGAATTTATCCCAAAGTATTCCATAAACTTATCCGAAGTGCCGTATAAAACAGGTCTGCCCAATCCTTCCGACTTACCCTTGATATCAACCAGCTCTTTTTCTAACAGCTTCTGTACTGAGTAATCACTATTTACACCTCTGATTTGCTCGATGTCACCCTTGGTCACCGGCTGTTTGTAGGCAATAATCGACAAGGTTTCCAGTTGAGCCGTTGACAGTCTCTTCTGCGACTGTTGCCGCAGAAGAATACCAATCGAGGTTTGATAAGCAGGTTTGGTCAAGAACTGATACCCACCCCCCATGTGCTCCAATTGAAAAGAAAATTCTTCCGATTGATATTTTTCGATTAAGTCATTAATTGCCTGATCCACATGCTCATTGGGAATTTCGGCCTCAAACATTTCACTCAGACACTTTACTATCTCTGCCTTGGGCAAAGGCACGGGGGCGCAAAAAATCAATGCTTCAATATGTCTATGGAGAAAATCCAAAGCTTATTTTTTAGCAAGTTTTGCCTCTATGGAGTGCATCGTATGCGGAACCGCCATTAATCGCTCCTTTGAAATCAGTTTACCCGTGTCCACACAAACCCCATAGGTGCCATTCTTAATTCGGATCAATGCATTCTCCAGGTTATAGATGAACTTCTGCTGTCTTGCTGCAAGCTGGTTTTGGCTTTCGCGCTCCAACGTATCTGCGCCGTCTTCAAGCAGTTTTGAAGTTGAGGCAGTAAAATCAGTTCCACTGTCATTCTTTTTACTCAAAGATTCTTTCAATGAAAGCAGCTCTTCCTTTGCACTTTCAAGTTTCTTCTGAATAATTACTTCGAATTCCTTTAACTCTTCCGGAGAATATGCGGTCTTTTCTTCCTTGCTCATAGCCTGCTAAAATTAGATAATAGTAATGGGACGGATCTTTTTAGAATTAGTTCTCTAAAATACATGTACGTGTTGGATTTCCAAGGATTCTAAAGCCCGCTTTTACCCGAAAATCATGTGATATTTTGTTTACCAACTGCTACACAAAAGTCTGGGATGATCTAATCTAAAAGCGGATTGCCAGGGGATAAAACTCAAATCAACTTTCAAAAATCTGATAATCAACACCCTACATGCTTTTAAAATTATTACTCCTATCGAATTAATAGAGGATATTTTCCGGCAGGCTACACTTTAAGATTAAGCACAGTATATCTAGAGATGTGAAAAAATCATTCTACCGACATCTATTTTTTTCCTGTAAGTTGATTTATGACGCTAAAGACAAAAAAGCCATCATGCGACGGCTTTTTCCTCCAATATCATTTTTTTCAGTCTGCTCTGGAGAACCAACGCGTCGATGTCTATCCGATACTTCATATTCAAGTACTGCATAACCTCCTTAAGGTCTTTGCCATTCTGCAGGTGAATTGTCTGCAGGGCTTGGGTGATTAGGTCTTTTTCCATGGGTTTTGGGTGTTGTGTACCTTAAGATAGTGTTTTCTGTTTTTGATCCTGCTAATGAAGCCGAAAAAAATTTAAGTTTTGTAACAATGACTATGGTTTTGCAGCACCCCTGCCTCTCTGGACAAATCCTATAATTCTACCAAAAGTATCCGTGTCCGTACCGGTGAGCTTCCCTTGGCTATCAGTTCCCGTCTAAGTAAAATCCTGCCACACCTACTACTTTATTTTGGAAAGAAGAAGTACCTCTCAGCTCATTTGTGCAGCAATTAAACAAATATTCATCCAGGTATTATATCCATTCCATTTACTTTTAAATTCACGGCCCGGTTTGTCACCCTGAGTATGTTTGGAATTACCCTCCATGAAAACAGAGAAATAGATCAATTGCCAAATAAAAAATAAGACAATCATGCATTAGTCAACTAAAAAACACCTACTAAAGCTAGGAATCAAAATGATGTAGAATTATTCTTTTTGTTGAATTTCATAGGCTTTTGGTTAAAATATTTGGGTGGCGGGTCTGAAATTGAATCTGTAGCCCTTACTTTTGTGCTTCAAAAATTTTCAACAACTTCTTTAAATCTGATGAAATCGAGCACAGCGCGGGTGACACACAAGATGATGGTTATCCTGCATGCTAGATTCCATATGGTCTTTAAAAAACAAATTACAATCAGATGAAATTAGCAGTGGTAGGAGCTACCGGCTTGGTAGGCTCAGAAATCCTAGAGGTGCTCGCCGAGCACAATTTCCCTTTTGACGAACTTCTATTAGTCGCCAGTGAGCGATCAGTAGGCAAACAGATCGCATACAAGGGAAAACCCTACACTGTTATCGGGCTTGCGGAAGCCGTTTCATTAAAACCAGAAGTAGCGATATTTTCCGCAGGAGGAAGCACTTCCACAGAGTGGGCTCCCAAGTTTGCTGAGGCAGGTACCATCGTCATCGACAATTCCTCTGCATGGAGAATGGATCCTACAAAAAAATTGATCGTTCCGGAAATCAACGCAAAAGAATTGACCAAGGAAGATAAGATCATCGCAAATCCAAACTGCTCTACTATCCAGATGGTATTGGCTCTGGAGCCTTTGCGCCAGCGCTATGGCATCAAAAGAGTGGTGGTGTCCACCTACCAATCTGTGACAGGCACAGGTAAGGCAGCAGTGGATCAGATGATGGCGGAGCGTGCGGGAGAAAGTGCCGAAATGGTCTACCCTCACAAAATTGACATGAACGTGCTTCCCCATATCGATGTGTTCCAGGCAAACGGCTACACCAAGGAGGAAATGAAAATGATCAACGAAACCAAGAAAATATTCAGTGATAATACAATCCAGGTAACAGCAACTACAGTGAGAATCCCTACTATGGGCGGACACTCTGAGGCAGTTAATGTGGAATTCAAAGAAGACTTTGACCTGGTCGAGGTTCGGCAGTTGCTGGAAGCTACACCTGGTGTAATCGTTCAGGATGACCCGGCAAACTTCATCTACCCAATGCCGATCACCGCGCATAAAAAAGACGAGGTATTCGTAGGCCGCCTGAGAAGAGACGAGTCACAGGCAAATACGCTGAATATGTGGATTGTAGCTGACAACCTTAGAAAGGGCGCTGCTACCAATGCCGTGCAAATCGCTGAATACGCGCTAGCAAATGGTTTGATTTAATGGATTTGTCCCATTATCACCGGGCAGACTTCCAACAATTTGTGCAGGATCATCTTAGGGAAGATCCTGCACTTTTGCTTTTCAGGCATCAAGGCAAAGTTGATTTCGACCTAAAAGCCGCAGTCCAGCAGATCGCTGCCCGTCAAAAAGCCACCAAGAAACTTACTTCCTGGGCTTCAAACCCAAACTTGATTTTCCCTACATCGATCCCATTGGAGCAAAGCTCATCGGAGCTGACGGCAGATTTTAAGGCCAGGGGAAGAACTGGCAAGCTTATGATTGATCTCACTGGCGGCTTTGGTGTTGACTGCTATCATATTGGTAAGCGATTCGAAAAAGCTATTTATTGTGAGCGGGAAGAGGAATTGGCAGCTATAGCAGCCTACAATTTAGAACTGCTGGAAGCTGGAAAATTCGAGATCGTAAAAGGAGATGGATTAGATTTTTTGGCTCAAACAGAACAGCATTTTGACTTAATCTATGCAGATCCTGCACGAAGAGGAAAAGACAATCAGAAGCTATACAAGCTTCAGGACTGTGAGCCAGATGTAGTAAGCGCATGGGAAATGATGAAAAGCAAGGCTGATTCGATTTTGCTGAAAGTATCTCCGATGCTCGACATATCACAGGCAATTTCAGAGCTCGTGGATATCCAGAAAGTACAGGTACTATCCGTGAAAAACGAAGTGAAAGAACTGCTTTTGCACTGGGACAAAAGTATTTCTGAACCGCATTTGAAAATAGAAGCGATTGATCTGGGTGACAGGGAAAGTAGCTTTTCATTTGAACTAGGCGAAGAAACCGGGATCAATTCAACATTTGGAGAAGTAGCCAATTATTTAATTGAGCCATTTTCAGGAATTTTGAAAGCCGGAGCATTCAAAATTTTTGGGGAAAGATTTGGCCTGAAGAAACTCGATCCCAATAGTCATTTATACACTTGCGCTGAAGTGCAAACTGATATCCCTGCTCGGGTCTTCAAAGTAATCCAAGAGGTACAGCCGAAGAAACCCGAAATTAAAAAGCTATTTCCCTCAGGAAAGGTGAATGTAATTACCCGGAATTACGCCTCGGGTTCTGAAGTGCTGAAGAAAAAATTAGGAGTGAAAGACGGTGGAGAAGACTTTTTGATCGGCACAAAGACCCAAAGCGGCTTCAAGGTCATTTGGTGTAGGCTGGCAAAGCCGGAATAAAACAAAGTAGTAGGATTTAAGTTTTTAATTTTTTAATCGCGAATACCCATATTGCCACAACAATCCAAATGAAGCAACTGGAAAAAGCCTGAATAGGCCAGCTTCAGGAGAAGCAGTAAACATGTTGAACCTACTTTGCTGCTAAAAAGAAAAAAGTGAAGAATTACTCCTTCACTTCTTCATAATCGACGTATTCCCCGCCCTTAATATCCTTGTTAAACTTTTCTTTCCTCTGCTTTGGAACATAATCCACAACCACTTCATCCTTGGGAGCAGAAGCATGTCGCTGGGCACGTTGCTCCTCCCTGGCCACTTCGTTTACCTGTTGTGCAAATTTTGCCAATTTACTTCGAAGAAAATATCGGATTAGCTGGCCAAGAAGCCAGCCAATCCCTAAAAGAATAACTACAAATTTTAATAATCCGCCCATCGGCTCTGTTTTTTGGTTCGAAATTATCTACTTAAATACAGATTTCTCTCTGCGTAGATTTTCAGGAAATAATCATCCATCAGATCATCGATAAAATAAATCGCTTCACCGGTAGATTTCATTTCAGGCCCCAGTTCTTTGTTTACTTTCGGGAATTTGTGGAAAGAGAAAACAGGTTCCTTGATAGCATAACCTTTCTTATAAGGTTTGAATTCAAAATCAGTCACTTTTTTCTCTCCCAACATCACCTTTACGGCGTAATTGACATAAGGTTCTCTGTAAGCCTTGCAAATAAATGGCACCGTACGGGAGGCTCTTGGATTTGCTTCGATGATATAGACTTTGTCATTTTTGATTGCAAACTGGATATTAATCAAACCTACAGTTCTTAGCGCCAAGGCAATTTTCTCAGTATAGGTTTCGATCTGCCGAATCACCAAATCTCCCAAATTATAGGGAGGAAGCACTGCGTAAGAATCACCTGAGTGGATCCCCGCTGGCTCGATATGCTGCATAATCCCAATGATGTAGACATTCTCCCCATCACAGATCGCATCGGCTTCAGCCTCAATAGCCCCCTCAAGAAAGTGATCCAGCAAAATCTCGTTGTTGGGAATATCCCGCAACACATCCACGACATGCTGCTCTAGCTCCTTCTCGTTGATCACGATCTTCATCCCCTGTCCGCCCAATACATAGCTCGGACGTACCAGAAGTGGAAAACCGATAGTCTTGCAAAGCTCCAGTGCTTCGTCAGTGCTATGAATTGTACCAAATTCTGGATAAGGAACATCCAGATCTTTCAAAAGAGAAGAGAATCTTCCTCTATCTTCAGCTAGATCCAGAGCTTCAAAGCTGGTTCCTATAATTTTGATTCCATATTTCTCCAGTTTCTCGGCAAGCTTCAATGCCGTCTGGCCACCTAGCTGAACAATCACCCCCTCTGGCTGCTCGTGAAGGATAATCTCGTAGATATGCTCCCAGAATACAGGCTCAAAGTACAGCTTATCTGCAATATCAAAATCCGTAGAAACCGTCTCAGGATTACAGTTGATCATGATCGTCTCGTAGCCACATTCTTTGGCGGCCAGGACTCCGTGTACACAGGAATAATCAAACTCGATCCCTTGTCCGACGCGGTTTGGACCGGAACCCAAGACCACGACTTTCTTACGGTCTGATTTCACGGATTCGTTCTCAGAACCAAATGAAGAATAATAATAAGGGGTTTTGGCTTCAAATTCAGCCGCACAGGTATCTACCAATTTATACACCCGTTTGATCCCCATTTCCTTGTAGCGTTTATCGAAAACTTCGCTTTCCAGGCAATCCAACAAATGTGCAATCTGACGGTCCGCATAGCCTTTGCGCTTAGCCAGATCCATCAGTTCCTGAGGGATAGTATCAAGTTTATATTTACCAATTTCCTTTTCCAGATGGATCAACTCTTCGATCTGCTTCAAAAACCACTTATCAATCTTAGTCAAATCCTGAATCGTGCGGAAAGAAATCCCAAGTTTGAAGGCATCATAGATATGGAAAAGCCTATTCCAGCTAGGATTGGCAAGCGAATACAGAATCTCATCCTGGTTACGAAGTTCTTTGCCATCGGCACCCAAGCCATTTCTTTTGATTTCCAAGGACTGACAGGCCTTCTGGAGTGCCTCCTGAAAGTTTCTGCCTATCCCCATCACTTCACCTACAGACTTCATAGATAAGCCAAGTCTTCTGTCCGCTCCTTTGAATTTATCAAAGTTCCAACGAGGAACTTTCACAATGACATAATCAATGGTAGGTTCAAAAAATGCTGAAGTTGTTCCAGTGATTGAGTTTTTCAACTCATCCAGATTATATCCTATAGCCAGTTTAGCTGCTACTTTCGCAATCGGATATCCTGTGGCTTTAGATGCCAGGGCAGAAGAACGGGAAACACGCGGATTGATCTCAATACCGATGATTTCTGAATTATCAGGACTTACCGAGAACTGCACATTACAGCCACCTGCAAAGTTCCCGATACTGTTCATCATCGTGATGGCATAATTCCTCATGCGCTGATACGTGGTGTCAGGCAAGGTCATCGCCGGTGCTACAGTGATAGAATCACCGGTATGCACACCCATAGGATCAAAGTTCTCTATGGAACAGATCACGATCATGTTACCGATATTATCCCTCATTACTTCCAGCTCGTATTCCTTCCAGCCCAAAATACTCTGCTCGATCAAGACTTCGTGAACCGGGGAAGCCTGAAGGCCTGCGGAAAGGGCCTTCTCAAATTCTTCGGCAGTTTCTACAAAGGCTCCACCTGCGCCACCTAGTGTATATGAGGCTCTGATGATAAGCGGGAACCCGATTTCCTGGGCAATTTCTTTCCCCTGAAGAAAAGAAGTGGCCGTAGCACCTTTACATACGCCAACACCGATTTTTTCCATGAGTGCTTTGAATTTCTCACGATTTTCGGCTGTGTCAATTGCATCAATATCCACACCGATCATTTTCACATCGTACTTAGCCCAGACACCGCCTTTTTCACAGTCAATGGCAAGATTCAGGGCGGTTTGCCCACCCATGGTAGGAAGAACTGCATCGATGTCCGGATGATCTTTAAGGATTTTTACAATGGATTTCTTTTCCAAAGGAAGCAAATAGACATTGTCGGCCGTGACAGGATCAGTCATAATAGTCGCCGGATTCGAGTTGATCAGCGTGACCGTGATCCCTTCTTCGCGAAGAGATCGGGAGGCTTGAGAACCTGCGTAGTCAAATTCGCAAGCTTGACCAATGACGATGGGACCTGAACCAATGATGAGAACGTGCTTTATACTGCTATCTTTAGGCATTAGAGAGGGGAGATTGAAGAGAAAGTTTTACTTAAGTCCAAATTGGGGCAAAATTAGAAAAATATTCTGAAGGGGCACGGTAAAACCCAAAGAAATCAAAAACCACCTTTGAACCCTAGGCAAATTTCCTTCAGAATTATTTCGTTTTTGGCAAAGAATTGAATTTATTGGTAAACCTATAAATGGCTTTTATAAAACGGAGGGTACATCCCATCCATCGGAACGTGGATGGGATGTAAGCAACAATCGCTGAGGAAAGTTAACCTTGAAAGAATGTGATTACGAATGGTATCAGGTGATGCCCCACCTACTGAACAAACGAAGTAACCATCTGACCATAGGATTGACTGATACCAATATTGCCTGCGAAGTGTAGTGTGATGGAGTTGTCGGATTTGGGATGTAGCTCGTTGTTTTGGCCTACGGACAATTTTGGCAATAGACCGACGTGGGATGTAACGGATTAAACAATGTACATGATCGTCATCAGTTTCCATCACTTCAATATCAAAATCAGATTTGGAAGCGATGGATAAGAAGATTGCCTTACTATCATTAGTTAACTGACCTACAAGCATTGGCTTTCGGAAGATAATGTTTAGAACGGTTTGTACTGATGCCGTTTGTTTTGGTGGACCTATTAGTGAGGTTTTTTGTGAATGTTCCCCCATTTCGATGGGAACATTTACAAAAAGCGCAGGGGTCAGTATAAACTATACTATATTAGCACAGGTGAAAACAATATACCGTACATTTCAATTTGAATTACAGCCAACGCAGGAACAAAAAGTGTTGTTGGATAAGCATTTCGGATGTATAAGGTACGTTTTTAACCACTTTTTAAACGAAAGAAAAGAGCAATATCAGGCAGGCAATAAATCTGATAATTATTACGCACAAGCTGCGGCACTTACCGAATTAAAGAAACAGGAGGAAACCAGCTGGCTTAAAGAAGTGAATAGCCAATCATTGCAATTTGCTTTAAGGTGTTTGGATACTGCCTATGTAAACTTCTTTAGGGGCAATGCTAAATTTCCACGGTTTAAGTCAAGGAAAAAGAAAAACACATTTACAGTCCCGCAATTTGCCAAACTTAGAGATGGAAGGTTTTACGCCCCTAAGTTTAAAGAAGGTATTAAGGTGACTGTCCATCGTGAAGTAAAAGGCGAAATTGGTAAATGCATTTTAAGCAAGACACCAACAGGTAAATACTTTGTATCAATTCTATCCGAAGAACAATACCAGCCCAAAGAAAAAACAGGTGCAGTTTGTGGGATAGATTTAGGATTAAAAGATTTTGCTGTTACTTCTGATGGAATTAGATTTAAAAACAATAAATACACAAAACACTATGAAAGAAAATTAGCGAAAGCACAAGAACATCTTTCCCGTAAAACAAAGGGCAGTAATTCGTTTGAAAAACAAAGACGGAAAACTGCTTTAATTCACGGGAAGATAACCAATTCACGAATGGATAACTTACATCAGGTGTCACATAAATTGGTATCGGATTTCGATCTAATTGCACTGGAAGATTTGGATGTAAAAGGAATGGTTAAGAACCCTAAACTTGCCAAACATATTTCTGATGCCAGTTGGGGGACTTTTGTTAGGTTTCTTGAATACAAAGCCGATTGGAATGACAGGCAAATTGTAAAAATCAATCGTTGGTATCCCTCAAGTAAGACCTGTTGTGAATGTGGTTGGATCAACCAGGACTTAAATCTTTCGATAAGAGAATGGACTTGCAAAAACGGACACGTTCTTGACCGTGATCTGAACGCTGCAAAAAATATTCTAAAAGAAGGGTTAAAAATATATGGGCAGGGACTGTCCATTACAAGGGTGGAGCGGAAATCAGACTTTGGCAACAAAGCACACGCTATGAAACCCGAAGCCCATCCCATCGCCTTTGGCGTGGGTGGGCAGTTCACTATTGCCTAATCATTAAGATAAAAAGGAATGCAATGTATCATTCCAATTTTTCGATAAATCCAAAATCGCAAAACATCCACTCGATGAATAAAAGAATAATCACACTGGGCGAAATCATGCTCAGGCTTTCTACCCCCGGACATGAACGCTTTATAAACACACAATCCTACGAAGTCAACTATGGAGGTGCCGAAGCAAATGTTGCTGTTTCCTTAGCGAACTGGGGATTGTCCGCTGCCCATGTAACTTCTTTCCCAGATCACGAAATCGGAAAAGCAGCTGTCAATGGGCTAAGGTTTGCTGGTGTGGACACTACCTTTATCCGTTACAATGAAGGGAGAATGGGTGTGTATTTTGTAGAAAACGGTGCTATGCAGCGCTCATCAAAAATTATCTATGACCGCTTTGATTCGGCATTTGCCCAGGTCAATGTCGATGATTTTGATTGGGAGACAATTTTTGAAGGTGCGGATTGGTTTCACTGGACAGGTATTACACCAGCTATTTCCCAATCAGCCGCAGATCTTTGTAAAGCCGCTATACAGGCTGCCACTAAGCTTGGGGTCAAAATCAGTGCTGATATTAATTACCGTAGAAACCTTTGGCAATACGGGAAAGGCCCGATGGAGGTCATGCCTGAATTGATAGAACCCTCACACTTGATCATTGCAGGCCTCACAGACTTCGAAAACTGCATGGGCATCCAAGAGACAGACTATCTCCAAGCTTGCCAAAAAGCCCAAACCATGTGCCCCAACTTAAACTATGTTTCGACCACTCACCGGGATTCGATCAGTGCATCTGAAAACAAACTAAGCGGAGTCCTTTGGAACAGAGAAGCTATGCTCGAATCCAAAACCTATGAGATGACCCATATCGTGGATAGAATTGGAGGCGGAGATGCTTACATGGCTGGATTGATTTATGGCCTGCTAACCTCAGATGACCAAAATGCCCTGGACTTTGCGGTGGCTGCTTCGGTGTTAAAACACTCTATTCCGGGAGACGCAAACTTTGTTTCTGTAGACGAGATAAACCAGCTGGTGGAAGGAAAAAATGTAGGTAAACTTTTACGTTAAAAACAAGTATGAGATTTTCACAAAGTGACATGTTACAAGCCATGAATGACACAGGAATGATCCCTGTATTCAACCATGTGGATTTAAAAGTGACAAAAGATGTAGTTGACGCCTCCTACAGAGCAGGAATTCGGGTTTTTGAGTTCACCAACAGAGCGACAAACTCTCTGGATATTTTCAAAGAGCTATATGCTCATGCTGGAAAATACCCCGATATGGTGATGGGCATTGGCACCATTTTCACCGCCGAAGATGCAAATTCCTTTATAGAAGCAGGCGCTGATTTTATCGTATCACCGGCGCTGATTCCAGAATTAGCCGTGTTTTGCAATTCAAAGGAAATTTTCTGGATCCCTGGATGTGCGACCATGTCTGAGATTTTTCAGGCTAAAAAGTTAGGGGCCACCTTGGTGAAGGCATTCCCAGGAAACGTGGTCGGGTCAACATTTGTAGCTGCCGCCAAATCCGTCTATCCTGATTTACATATTATGCCAACCGGCGGGGTGGAACCTACCCGGGAAAATCTGAAAGAATGGTTTGACGCAGGCGTCTATTGCGTGGGAATGGGATCGCAGCTTTTCAAAAAAGACTGGATCAAAAACCAGCAGTATGATCTGCTTGAGAATAAAATAACCGATACGCTACAGGTGATTAAAAGCATTCGGTAAGTGCTGTAAGTGGCAAGGAGTTTTCAAACAACTTACCACTTACACCATACTATTTTTCCGGATGGGTGATTAACTCATAATACTGTTCCAACATGGGCACCCCAAAATTCATCGATTTCATTTCGCTGATCTTTTTGAAGCCCATTCTTTCGTACAGACTTACAGCAGCATCGAGCCCAGAGGTAGTATATAAATAAGCCGCATCATAATTGGATGTATTATAGAACTCCAACCACTCTTTCATCAGCCTGCTCCCAATACCTCTGCCACGGAACTCCTTAGCCAAAATAAAGTAACGCAACTGTGCTCGATTGGCAGGACGGTGCATGAGTAATACAAATCCTACCATTTCCCCCCCGCTTTCTACCACCCATACACGGTCTTTTTCCTGGTTATATGCACGGTAGAATTCCAGCAGACTTTCCATGACATAAGCTTCAAAGCCCAATCCAAAGTCATGTTCTTCTGAATAAACTTTCCCATGCAAGGCAGCTACCTGCCCAAGATCTCCTGGCTTAAGTGTATTTCTGATTAAAAATTCAGGGGGCTTTTGCATGGATTCAAAATATGAAAAAATGATGAAACCTTCTTATTTCTATAAGACAAAAAACTTCTCTCTGCAAATCTGACTTCTAAAGAAGCAAGACAACCTCGCGCTCCACGAAAACCGTTGCTGTTGAGCTTGCCGAACTACCGCATTCTGCGGTTAAGCAAAATAAATAGCCGACGCAACTGGCCGGCTATCCATTAATCTTCGGTGTAGTTGAAACTATCAACCTGCTCCTTGATCCAGTCATAGTATTTTTCCCTGCGGAATTCCACCCATTCGCTTTTGTATTTGGAGTCTTCGATCAAAAACTTAAATGCTGTATTTGCTTTCGGTTTGGTCAGTGAGCTCACCAAATCCTCCGCAAGATTTCTTTCTTTGACACGCTGATCAATAAAATCCTGCATCATTTGATGCTCTTGAGCAGGCTCCATCTGGGTAAACTCGGCATAATTGTCCGGATTTTCTTCAATCTCGTCCAGTACATCTTCTTCAGCCTCAGTCAGATCATAATTATAATAATCCTCATCATCCGGCATCTGATGAATTCTTTTCTTGTCGATCTGATAGAAACAGATCATTCCTTTGAGTAATTGTGTTGAGATAAGGTCTATCTCCTTGTCAGTAAGCGAAAGCATTGATGGTTTACAAAATTTTCAGAAAAATAGTGAAAGTCGAATTCTGATCAAATTCTATTTTAATTAAGCAATTGAAGCGCCAATATACTGCGTTTTAATCACTTGAATCAAAAATTACTGAAAGCATTTCAATATCTATTTCATGGCCTCCGGAAAAAGTAAGTTTTTTCACGGCCTTGCCTAGTTTTTCTATCAATTCTTCCTGTGTCTCAACACTTTCTGGTGTAACAAATTCATCCCGGTCTCCCAAAACCAAAGTAATCTTCGTATACGAAAATTTCTCGCATGCATCCTCCAAAACCATGTCTTGGGCAAATCCTCCGGCCCAAAGCACCAACTTACTCACTTCACCTGCCCATCTACTTGCCCAACGTGTGGCGGTTGCCGCACCCTGAGAGAATCCCAATACATTGACTTTAGGGGTTTCCTTGTACTGCGAGCGTAAACTTTCCATCAGCAGATCCAGGTAAATATGATTATTTTGTATGGCTATTTCACGCTCATGCCGGGTCATCCAATTTGCCCCTACTCTCCCCGAAAATCCATTGAGATAACCATAATTCGTTCCTTCAGGAGCTACGATGAGTGTATCATCTGAATCAAAACCCTGAAATTTCCTGAGAAAAAATTCAGCTAATTGGCCATACCCATGCAACACAAGCCAGATTTCTTTCTCCAGGAAAGTAGGCTCATGCGAAACGGAATACTGTGCCTGATACTGAAAATTGATACTTTTCTTCAAAGCTCTAGGCGTTAAGATCATCAAATTTGAAGGGCAAAAGTGTCTGGATCCCGGGAAATCGCAGTACACTGCCATCAGGATTTTGAATAAGAATCGAAATTGACCGGTTAAACCTCGTCTCCATCTCGTTGATCGTCTGCCTACAAAGCCCGCACGGTGAAACTCCCGCCCAGTTCTCCTCTCCCTTTCTTCGGGCTACAATTGCGATTTCCTTCACTGCCTGGTCAGGGTAATTGGCACCGGCATAGCCCAGCACCAAGCGCTCTGCGCAGACCCCCACAGGAAAACTCACATTTTCCTGGTTGCTGGACTGAAGGATTTCTCCGGATTCCAGACGGACAGAAGCACCTACATGAAAGTCTGAATACGGCGCATAGGCATTTTCGGAGACTTTTCTCGCCCGCATCATCAGTTGTTGCTCTTCTGCAGTCAGTTCCTCCCAGGCCAGCTCTTCAAACTCCGCTTCTATTTTTATTTTCTTACTCATATCTCTCTAAATTGGAGTTTTCCTAACGGTCAAAGTAATGAAATGTTCCTTTTAATATTTCGTTCCCGATTTTTTACCCTAAAATATATTCTCCATTTTAGTCCGGGCAATTCTACATAAGATGCATACAATTCTGATTTTAGGCGGAGGAAAATCAACCCTGTTCCTGATTGACTTTTTGGCCGAAAGCTGCCAG
This sequence comes from Algoriphagus resistens, assembly GCF_001442615.1. Taxonomy (GTDB): domain Bacteria; phylum Bacteroidota; class Bacteroidia; order Cytophagales; family Cyclobacteriaceae; genus Algoriphagus; species Algoriphagus resistens. The sequence goes on from NZ_LMXN01000008.1 coordinate 79,031, forward strand.
ACCAAAAAGCGAAAATTGATTTTGGCAGATATCCATCTGGCATCTGCCCAGGCAAAACTTAAAAACCGTGCAAATACCCAAGCTCGCCAGCTAGACATTGAGGATGTAGAGTCCCGGCAGTTACTGATCAAAGAAGCCGACGTGGTAATCTCTATGTTGCCGGCTTTTATGCATCCGCTGGTAGCAAGGGATTGTTTGGATTTTGGAAAGCATTTTTTCTCGGCTTCCTATGAATCTGTGCAAATGCAGGAGATGAAGTCAGAAATCGAAGCAAAAGACTTGTTTTTTCTAAATGAATGCGGCTTGGACCCAGGGATTGATCACATGTCTGCCATGCAGATCATTGACTTCATGAAGTCAAAAAACCAGGAAATCATCTCCTTCAAATCTTACTGCGGTGGACTTCTCGCACCGGAATCGGAAGATAATCCATGGAAGTACAAGTTTACCTGGAACCCAAGGAATGTGGTGCTCGCAGGTCAGGGCACTTCCCGCTACATAGAAAAGGACGACTTGAAATTTGTTCCCTACCATCAGCTTTTCAAGCGGCTCGAAACTATTCAATTCCCCGGCCTGGGAGATTTTGACGGCTATCCCAACCGGGATTCCCTCAGCTATAGAACCGTGTATGGCCTGGAGAACATCAGTACCATGCTGCGCGGCACACTGCGTAGAGCGGGGTTCTGCAAAGCCTGGAATGTCCTGGTGCAACTGGGGATGTGTGATGATGGTTTTCAGATGAATTTACCGGAAAATACTACACTGCGACAGTTTTTGAATTCCTTTTTGCCTTACGATCCAAGACTTTCCGTGGAAGAAAAACTGGGAAATCTGATTCCGGATTTTGATTTTCCCACCTGGGAGAAAATCCAGTGGCTGGGATTTTTCGGAAATGACCTGCTGCCTAAAACCACGGGGTCTCCTGCTGCTATTCTACAGGCAATTTTGGAGAAGAACTGGAAGCTATATCCAGAAGACAAAGACATGATCGTAATGCAGCACCTTTTTGAAATCAAATCCACAGAAGGCAACAAAGAAATCCGGTCAAGTCTGGTATGCTTTGGTGAAGACTCCACCTGTACCGCAATGGCAAAAACAGTCGGACTTCCGCTGGCGATTGCAGTGGATTTGTTTCTGGACGGAAAAATCAACCTTAAAGGCCTCCACATTCCTGTGCTTCCAGAGATTTATAACCCTGTTTTGGCTGCGCTAAAAAATCATGGGATCAGCTTCCGGGAAGAAGTGCGGATAGTTTAAGTCATGAAACCAAGTAAAAAGCCGGAAACCAATGCAGCGTAGCTTTCATGGGGTGTTCCATCTTCATTCTTAATGAAAATGGCTGTGGCTTTGAACTCAGTTTTCTTTCTGGAAAAAGAGCCAATTTCGCGTAAGATTCGTTTTCCAGGCTTGTCTTGGAGTGTGAATTTAATTCGGAGAAACAAACCATGGCTTGCTGCTTCCTTTTGAAAATCCTGCATTTGTCTCTGTGGCAGTATAAGCCAAAACTCCCCATCTGTTTTAAGAAGCTGGATCATTTTCCCCAATAAATCCCGAAAGGAAAGTTCATCGGTATGCAAAGCCATGTTACGCTGCACATCAGATGACTTCAAATGATCCGGAAAATAGGGCGGATTGCTTACAATCAGATCATATTTTTCCGAGGGCTGAAAATCTTGAAATCTACCTTCCCAAAGTTCTAGGCGATCTGAAAATGGACTTGACCGGAAATTATCCAAAGCCTGGGCAGCAGCCTGAGGATCTATCTCCACTGCCTGGATTTTTGCTTCCGCAAACCGCTGGGCAAGCATTAATGCAATCACCCCTGTTCCCGTACCTACATCTAAAATTTCCCGGGGTGAACCTGCATCCGCCAAAGCCCCCAACATGACCGCATCCGTGCTGACTTTCATCGCACAATTATCCTGATCGATCCGAAACTGCTGAAACTGAAACCAGGAATTGGCCATTAGGTACGGGCTTTGCTGAAGAAGCTCATGTTGAACCTTGGCTTATCGTCCATCACATTGAGATCATCCTCTGATACACGTTTCACGCTCTCAATAGTATAGAATGCTTTCTCATCGATACTTTTAACTTTCGCCACAAACTCCGCCAGGCTATCTCTTTTCATCACGGTGAAAAGCAGATTCACCTTTCCGAATCTCCCTTCTCCCCCTACATTGGTAAAGCGAAAATCACGGGCCTTCATGTACTCAATCAATTCAGGAAGTGGTTTGGGAGTGATCACTCTTACAAGCACTCTCCCCAGTGCCAGTTTCTCCTCAAAATACATCCCCACATAGGTGCCTGTCCCAAATCCGCCCGCATAGGCTACATAAGAAAGAGGATTGTCTATATTCTGAAAAATCTGACCAATGGCGAGCAGCCAGATCAATGCCTCAAAAAAACCTAAAAATGGTGCAATATTCTTTTTCCCGTTCATCATAAACATGATTCTCAAGGTATTGATAGACACATCACCTACTCTAGCACAGAAGATGAGCAAGGGCATGATCAGATAATTGAACAACTGTTCAGAAACACCTAGGGATTGAAGAAATTCTTGCATGGGATCGGGATTCAGTTTGAAGCCGCAAAATTACACCCTATTCCTATGAGATCGAAATGATAGTTGGAATTAGATTTTGCGGTCACGTCCCGCCGACATCCCGAAGAAGGTAAACATAAGAGAAAAGAACAACAAGAAGAAAATCAGGACATTCCAGTTGTCAAAAAGATCCAGCGACACACCAAAAAGCAAGGGGCCCAAAGCTGCCAGATAATACCCCGAGGATTGCACCATTGCTGATAATTTGGCAGTGGTCTGATCCTCGGCAGTACGCAATGCAATCAGTGTATAAGCAATACTTAGACTCGACCCCATACAAAGTCCTACTATTCCCAAAGACGCATACGTCACGAGCTCGTTCTCTATAAATAGCCCTAGATAACCTAACACATACGCTACTCCCACTGTCAGTACCACGCCGCTTTGTTCCTTGAGTCTGATCAGAAAATTTGGGGCAAAATACGAGCCCAGCAGAGAAACTACCTGCATCATCGAAGACACGAAACCCGCCTGGGCAGCAGTCCAACCTCGGAAGATCAACATATCAGGCAGCCAGGTCACCATCGTGAAATACATCACAGACTGGCAGCCCATGAAGACAGTGATCTGCCAGGCAAGTTTGGATCGCCACACATTTTTAGCAGGATCAGTGACTTCATGAAGACTGGCCTTGGGCCGTTGTAGCTGAGGAATCCATACGATCATTGCCAGCACCATAAAAACAGCCCAGAATGCCAACGATCCACGCCATCCAAAATCCCAATCTACCGCAATAGGCACGCTCATCCCTACGGCAATGGCAGCAAAAAGCGACATCATCGTTGCAAGCAATGCTGTCATCAATCCTAGTTTCTCGGGAAGTCTGACTTTGATCAAAGGAATCATAAGCACATTGGCGATCACTATGCCCACCCCCGTCAACGCTGTGCCAAAAAGCATCAACTCAATTCCTCCCAACACACGAAGGATTACCCCGGTGGTGAGAATGACAACTCCCAAGAAGACCGCTCTTCCCATTCCCAGCCGTTTTCCTATCCCGGGAGCAAAAAGTGAAAATGTAGCAAATGTCAGTAAAGGAAGCGTAGTGAGAAATCCCGCCAGGCCATTGGACAAGCCCAAGTCCTCACGGATAAATGGAATCAATGGCCCAACCGACGCTATGGAGGTGCGTAAATTGATCGAAACCAAAATAATCCCCGTAATAAGAAGTGATTGGGCGGAAAACGATTTAGTCAAAACAGAATTATAAAAATTAAATACTAAGGGTGAATAGCAGTGACTGATCCAAGAGAACAATCCGCTCAGAACTGAAGGTTTGTAAGCTTCAGTTCAAACCGAATTCATATCATTTTAGTTCTGAGCGGACTGCCAAAACCAGGGAAATTTAAGGTGATTTTTTTCTTCTGGCAGTTCATGGATTTTCAGCTTGCTGAGTTTTAGCAGATCCACCCGCAGCAATGTACCCACACTCGTCCTGAAGTAAGCCGGATAAAGCAACCAATCCTCAATTGCGAAGGTCTGTTGCACCCATTTTCATGGCACTCAGTTCCGACCGGACTACTCCGGGTTTGCAGTCGGCATGCGCTGACTCAATTAGTGTCATTTCCTAAGGAATTTTAGCCTGCCCATTCAGAAAAAGCTTTGACTTTTCATTTTAATTAGATACAATTAATAATTACAATATGATACTAATAATATCAATCCTAGAGGTAAACCTAGAAAATGGAAAGGCATATCGTGCATTTGGATCTGGACACATTCTTTGTGTCCGTGGAGCGGTTGAAAAATGATGCCCTCAAGGGCAAACCTGTCATCATCGGCGGCAGCTCCGACCGGGGAGTGGTGGCTTCCTGCAGTTATGAAGCCCGTACATTCGGGGTGCACTCGGCGATGCCCATGAAGCTGGCACGGAGGCTCTGCCCTTCCGCATTCTACATCAAAGGAGACCATGATAGCTACAGCCTGCATTCACGCCTGATCACTGAGGCACTCCAGGAGCAGGTACCGGTACTGGAGAAAGCATCCATCGATGAATTTTACATCGATATGACAGGGATGGACAGGTTTTTTGGCTGTGAAAAATTCACCAAAGAATTACGGGAAAAGATCTATAAGCAATCGGGTCTGCCGATTTCCTGTGCCTTGGCAGTAAACAAGCTGGTATCCAAAGTCGCCACACATGATGCCAAACCCAACGGGCAGACGACCATTCCTTTTGGCAAAGAAAAACCCTACCTCGCTCCGCTTCCCATCCGAAGGATGCCTGGGGTGGGCGAAAAAACTTCCGCATTGCTGGAGCGTATGGGAGTAGAAAACATCAGGCTGCTCAGTGAAATCCCTCCCCGGATGATGCAAAATCTCTTGGGAAAGCCAGGTATTGATCTCTCACGAAAGGCAAATGGAATAGACGAATCACCCGTCATTCCCTACACCGAGCAAAAGAGTATAGGAACCGAAAACACCTTTGAATCGGACACCATCGACATGGCTTTTCTCAATAGTCAATTGGTACGGATGACAGAGAAAGTAGGCTTTGAACTTCGCCAAAAAAACAAACTCTGCGGCTGTATCACGGTAAAGCTCCGTTATGCCAATTTCGACACGGTCAGCCGTCAGTGCATTATTTCCTATACCAGTTCGGACGAGGTCTTGCTACAGCGGGCCAAGGAACTGTTTGCCAAGCTCTATGAAAAGAGAATGCTCGTACGCCTGATAGGTGTGAAGGTCAGTCATCTCGTCCAGGGACATCAGCAGATTGATCTTTTCCAAGACACCGAAGAAGGCGTGAGTCTATATCAGGCCATTGACTGGATCAAGCACCGCTACGGCGAAAAAAGCCTGACCAGGGCCATCACCCTAACCCGTCCCTAATATGTTTATCAATTGCAAAACCTGGTTCAGCTACCGCTACGGCACCTTCAGCACCCAAGATCTCGTGGACGCAGCCGCAGAGCTTGGCCTAGCTTCTCTTGGTCTCACCAATATCAACAGCACTGCTGATATCTGGGACTTCGTGGACTTCTGCAGAAAAGAGAAAATCAAACCTATCGTCGGAACCGAAATCCGGAATAAGGACAGGTTTTGCTATTTACTAATGGCTAAAAGCGACGCCGGACTACTGGAAATCAACCATTTTCTTTCTCGTCACCTGCAGGATGAACTGCCTTTTCCTGAGCGGCCTGATTCCTTTTTAGAGGTACAGATTATCTATCCTTTTGGAAGTTTTGCTGCGCAAAATCTAAAAGAACATGAATTCATTGGTGTATTGGCAAGTGAGCTGAATCATATCAAAAAGAAGGAAGTGGAGGCTACGCCAAAGAAATGGATCATCCGCCACCCGGTGACTTTCAAGGACAAAACCTTCTTCAACCTCCATCGCTTGCTACGTGCCATCGGCAAGAATACTCTCATCAGTAAGCTGGGACAAAAGGACTTTGCTTCTCCGGATGAAATGTTTATCCCGGAAGCAGCTCTTATGAGTGCTTTCCGGAATTTTCCCGGCATGATCAGCAACACGCTACAACTGATCGACACCTGTGAAATCAAAACTGAGCTCCTCACCGACAAAAACAAAAAGCACTACAGTGTCAGTGCAGAAGATGATCGGATTTTACTGGCAAAGCTTGCCCAGGAAGGGCTCCATTATCGGTATGGTGCTGATCCTGTAGCCAAAGCCCGTCTGATCAAAGAGTTGAAAATCATCAACGACCTGCACTTCAATGCCTATTTTCTCATCGTATGGGATGTGATCCGCTATGCCCAGAACCGTGGCTTCTATTACGTAGGCAGGGGAAGCGGGGCCAATTCAATCGTGGCATATTGTCTAAAAATCACTGACGTAGACCCGATCAGACTCGACTTGTATTTCGAGCGGTTTCTCAATCCCCACAGGACTTCTCCGCCGGATTTTGACATAGATTTCTCCTGGAAGGACCGGGATGAGGTCATCGATTACATTTTCAAACGCTACGGCAAAGACCATGTTTCGCTGCTGGGAATGTACAGCACCTTTCAGCGGAGAGCCGTGATCCGTGAGTTGGGAAAGGTTTTTGGTCTGCCAAAAGAAGAAATCGATCAACTCGTCCGGGGCAAAGACCAGCCGATGAATGAGGATAAAATCCAACGTACCATCTTAAAATACGGTAAGCTGCTGGAGAATTTCCCCAACCATCTTTCCATTCATCCTGGCGGTATGCTGATTTCTGAGAAGCCTATCTACCAATACACGGTGAATGAACTGCCGCCGAAAGGCTTTTGCACCGCTCAAATAGATATGTTTTTGGCGGAGAAAATCGGCCTTTTCAAACTTGACATTCTCAGCCAGCGTGGCCTCGGCCATATCAAAGACGCGATCCGGCTCATCAAACGGAACCGTGGAATTGACATTGATATCCATCGGGTAGAGCAGTTCATGAGTGACCCTAAGGTGGCCGAACAGATCAGGAAAGCAGATACCATCGGCTGCTTTTACATTGAAAGCCCCGCGATGCGACAGCTACTCACCAAGCTGAAATGTGACGACTACCTCACACTGGTGGCAGCGAGTTCTATCATCCGGCCGGGCGTGGCGCAGTCGGGTATGATGAAGCAATACATCGAGCGTTTTCATGACCCCGAAAAGACTGTCTATCTCCACCCCAAAATGAAGGAGCTACTGGAAGAAACCTTCGGGGTGATGGTGTATCAAGAAGATGTGATCAAGGTGGCCCATCACTTTGCAGGCTTGGACATGGGGGAAGCAGACATTCTTCGCAGAGCCATGTCCGGCAAGTACCGATCACACAATCGCTTCAATGAGATCCGGGAAAAATATTTTGCAAACTGTAAGGAACTGGGCCATGATGATACGGTAGCCGCTGAGGTATGGCGGCAGATGGAATCTTTTGGTGGTTATTCATTTTCCAAGGCGCACTCCGCTTCTTTCGCCGTAGAAAGTTATCAAAGCTTGTACCTGAAGACCTATTTCCCTATGGAATTCATGGTGGCAGTGATCAATAATTTCGGTGGGTTCTATGCTACAGAATTTTATTTCCACGAGCTGAAGCGTACAGGAGCAAAGGTGAATCCACCTTGCGTAAACCGAAGTGAGTACTCCACCAATATCAGTGGGGAAGAGGTTTTTGTAGGCATGGTTCATATCCAGCAACTGGAAAAGAAGTTTTGCGATGTAATTCTTGAGGAGCGAGATCGAAACGGTCCTTATCTAGGCCTGGAGGACTTTATTGAGCGTACCTATGCCGGGCCGGAGCAATTGAACATTTTGATCAGTGTGGGGGCTTTTGGATTCACGGGTTTGGGAAAGAAAAAACTGCTTTGGAAAGCCAACTTCGCTCAAAAAACCCTCACAACCATCCCCGATTCTCCTATGCTTTTCAAGGAACCTCCAATGGAATTTACACTCCCTGATTTTCCGGATTACCCACTCGAAGATGCAATTGATGAAATAAATGTGCTCGGTTTCGCACTCACGGACATGTTTCGGCTTGCTGCCCACGACGGCAAAGGGATGGCCCTGGTACACCAACTACCCGACTTACTGGGCAAGAACGTGGAAATGCTCGGCCAGCTGGTCACCACAAAAGATGTGCGGACGATCAACCGGGAACACATGGCCTTTGGAACCTTTCTAGATGCGAAAGGTGACTGGCTGGACACAGTCCATTTCCCCAATTCCCTGAAACGCTTCCCGTTTCAGGGCAGGGGATTTTACAAAATGCGTGGCAAAGTGGTGGAAGATTTTGGTACGTATGCAGTGGATGTACATGGCATGTGGAAGGTCGGGCTGAAAGATAAAAAAGAGGTACCTCCAACACCTTACGAAGCACCTATTTTACTGTAAACTAAAAATCCATAATAAAAAACATGAAAATCATGGCCGCTTTTGAATACCTTCTCATCATCTCCCCTAATGAAAGGATTAAGCATGATGTAATGAAGTTAAAAAAACTTTTTGCAGATCGCTATGGCTGCGAAAAGGCTATAGGCTTAATTCCACACATTACAATGGCCAATTGGTTACTGAGCGACTATCGTGAAGATCGGGTTGTTGCCAGTATTGCACGCTATACAGAAACTGTGAATCCCTTCTTTGCCCAATTTGATGGACTTGGCAAATTTGATAACCGTGGAAAGAATAATTCCAAAACCATAGTTGTCAATGTCGTTAATAAAGAATCCTTTGCGCACATCTCAAAAGGACTGAACCGTTCCTCTCGCCACCTGCTGAAGAAGTTTGCAACGTTTCCAGGCACCGCCCATCTGACAATCGCCAGATCTATGCAGTCTGAGCAGTTTGAAAGGGCTTGGAGTGAGTGGAGAGACAAAAAATATAAGGCTTACTGTGAAGTAAGCAGAATGATCCTACTTCGCAGAGAATTATTTAAAGAAGGTCATGGCACTTACCAAACTATTGCAACGTTTCCCTTTGCTGGAAAACAGCCACATATTCAGCAACTGGAGCTTGGGCTTTGAAGGGAAGTACGTCTCAAAAACACAGGCAATTAATCTACCTGCTCCTTGATCCAGCTCGTCACCGCTTCAAGAGCCTTAGGGGAGAAGGTCTGCTCTATCTCTGCGTATTCGTTTGGCAGCCCTGTCTCAGCTTCCTGGAACAGGTGGTTCAGCCCAGGCAATTCCATCGTGGTCACCTGTGTATTCCCTCCTTTTTCCAATCCTGCTTTGATTGCCTCCAAATTCTCTTTTGGTGGGACTTGCAGGTCTTTTCCCCCATTGATTGCCAGTACCGGGCAGCTCACCTTCTCCAAAGCCGGAGCTGGATCGTAATTGATAAAATACTGCATCCAGGGGCTCATGTACTGTGCGTCTATCGCATAGGCAAACCCCTCTTCACTCATTCCTGCAGGAAGATTTTCCTTGGGAATATTTCTAAAAACTTGGGTCAAATAGCTTTTCATCTCTTCCCTCTTCTCTTCTTCACTTTGATTTTTCAAGATGATTTCGAATATTTTCTGGTTTAGCATCTTATTTTCCTCAAGCTGATTAGAGCTCATACCGGATGCTTTTCCGATCAGTTCCTGCTGAGCAAGTAGGAATTTATCTCCCCGGATTCCTGTTCCTGCGAGTAGAACCAGAAAATCAATGTCCTCAGAATCACCAGCAACCATAGGCGCGATAATCCCGCCTTCACTGTGCCCAATAAGTCCGATTTTACCCTTGTCTATCTCCGGTCTTGACTGCAAATACTGCACCCCCGAAGCTACATCGGTAGCAAAATCCACCGAAGTCGCACTTTCAAAATTCCCTGTGGAAGCCGCCGTTCCACGATCATCAAAGCGCAAAACCGCAATGCCGTTTCTGGTCAGATAATCCGACAAAACCAGAAATGGCTTATGCCCCATCATCTCTTCATCACGGTTTTGAGGCCCACTTCCTGAGATCAATACCACTGCCGGAAAGACACCATCCTGAGCCGGCATAGTCAAGGTACCTGCCAGCAGTATCTCCGCCTGCTTATTTTCAAATATCACCTCTTCGGAACGGTAAGGGAAAGGCCTTTTTGGTTCCTGGGGACGGTTAGCACCTATTTTTTCTATTTCCTCCCTAGATAGATTCATTGGAAAGGATTTTCCTGCCTGGGTAAAAGTCCCGGTAATCACCTGCCCATCACCCAAGGTGCCTTCGTAGGTAATATTTGCACTGGTCATCGAAATTTTCAGGACATCATCTTCGAAGTGGGCCGAAGTCGCAGGAATCCCAAATGCCCCCTGGTCCGGGCTGTCCATAGTGGCAGTATAGCCACTCTCAGTTTGTGAAACATTGAATACCAGCCGAAGCTGTACACTCTGAACTTTCAGCGCACCATGCCATTGTCCGGTGATATCTTGGGCGAAGCTGCTCAGAGAAATCAAAAAAATGAGGGTAAGTAGCGAAAATCTCTTCATAATTGTTTTCTATGTTGTAAAATCAAGACGAAAGGTCCTGACCGGAAAATTAAGGAAAAAATAACCGGATATCGCTTCGCATTTGAAAGAGAAAATTGCCCAGACCATGCGAATTGCTTATTTTCCAAGCTACAATTAACAAACCCAACCTCAGTGCTTACACTTTTCAGTTTCTTAGCTTTCACGGGCTTCGTAGCAATCTACTCCACATGGATGCTACGCAAACAAAATCTTCAGACCCAAGACGGTTATTTCCTAGGCGGCCGCAGCTTAACAGGCGTGGTCATCGCAGGATCCATGCTGCTCACCAATATTTCCACCGAGCATCTTGTGGGGATGAATGGTTCAGCTTATAAAAACGGGGCAATTATTATTGCCTGGGAGGTTACTTCAGCCATCGCATTGGTGATCGGTGCGCTCTATTTTATCCCAAAATACCTCAGGATGGGGCTTACCACCATTCCCGAGTTTTTGGAGAAAAGATTTGATAAAATGACGCAGGCACTGATTTCCCTGTTGCTGATTACCTCTTTTGTGGTAACACTGCTGCCAATCGTTCTCTACACCGGAGCGATTAATATTGAATCCATATTTGGCATTTCAGAAACGCTGGGAATTACCCAAACAGAAGGAATCTGGCTCACTGTGGTCGTGGTGGGAGTGATCGGAGCAGTTTATGCGATTTTTGGAGGATTGAAGATGGTGGCTTACACAGATACGATCAATGGATTTGGGCTACTTATCGCAGGATTGTTGGTTCCAGTTTTCGCGCTTTGGGATATAGGGGACGGAAGTGTGCTTGATGGTTTGGCTAAAGTCTTCAACAATGCCCCAGAAAAATTTAATGTGATCAGCAGGGAGCCGTCAATTGGTCCAGGGGCAAGAGATTCTATTCTGCCCTTTGAAGTATTGTTTACCGGGCTGATCATCAACCAGCTTTATTTCTGGACGATGCACCAATCCATTGTGCAGCGAGCTTTAGGGGCGGTGAGTCTGAAGGAAGCACAGAAAGGACTGTTGTTCACCGGGGTTTTAAAAATACTGATCCCACTGGTTATCGTGCTGCCTGGGATTATTGGCTTCTATTATTTCGGGGATACACTTTTTGATTCACAGGACAGTGTCTATCCTGAGCTGGTCAAGCGGATACTCCCTCCCTGGATGACAGGTTTTTTTGTAGCAGTGATTATGGGCGCTATTTTGAGCACCTTCAATAGTGCTTTGAACAGCGCAGCGACCATTTTCAGTCTGGATATTTTCAAAGTCTATATCAACAAAGCCGCTAAAGAAGGACAACTCGTCCGGATCGGAAAATGGGTCTCGGCTATTTTGGCGGTGGTTTCCATCTTAGTCGCCCCCTTTGTAGCCAATGCCCCTGCAGGCCTTTACCAACTTCTGCAGCAGCTGAACGGGATTTTCTTTATCCCGATGGCCACAGTGATCATTGCAGGATTCTTTTTCCCAAAAATATCTGCTGCTGGTGCTAAAGCAGGACTGGTCTTTGGATTGGGATTCTATATTCTGATGGACCTGATATTGAAAGTGAATATTCATTTTGTGCATATCTGGGGAATAGAATTTATCCTTAATCTAATCGTGATGCATTTCGTATCAATAAAATACCCGGTTACCACTCCATTCGTGATGGCCGATTCGGGCAAGTTGAGCATCGTTCCCTGGAAACATGCCAAAACAATGGGCTGGATATTGATTGCAATCACAGTTATTATTTATGTAATTTTAGGTACAATCGCTTAATACTATGGAAACTACAGAAAAGGAATTCAGGAATTATGACCACGCCGATGTGAAAGTCGCGGTGCGGGAACATTATAGAAAAATGCGAATGTATCAGACCTATGCTTATGTGCAGCGGATGAAATCCAAGTATCTCAAATTTGACAAGCCGATGAGTCTTTGGGATGCGATGGAGAAACTCAATGCACTGATCGATGTCAGTGACCCTGATCTTGATTTGCCAAATGTGCAGCATCTGATCCAGTCCGCGGAGGCTTTGAGGCATGACAACCGTCCTGATTGGATGCAGCTGGTAGGTTTGATCCATGACTTGGGTAAAGTCATGTATTTATTTGGAAGTGATGAAGACGGCACAAGCCAGGCAGAGCAATGGGGACTTGTGGGAGATGTATTCGTAGTTGGCGCAAAACTACCTGACACCTGCGTTTACCCTGAGTTCAATGAGCTGAATCCGGACATGAAAGATCCCCGCTACAATACAGAACTGGGGATCTATGAAAAAGGCTGTGGTCTTGACAACCTACAGCTGACCTGGGGACATGATGAGTACTTTTACCAGGTATTGAAAAACCACCAAGAAAACACGATTCCTGAAGCAGGAATGGTGATGGTGCGCTATCACTCCTTTTACCCTTGGCACAATGGCGGAAGTTATTCCCAATTCGAAGCTCCCCAAGATGCACAGTACAAAGAATGGATTCTTGACTTCAACCGATATGACCTGTATACCAAATCTCCAAAAATCTATGACTTGGATGAGGTGAAGGATTATTACCTACCGATTGCCGAAAAGTATCTGGGAAAGGGCCCGATTAACTGGTAGTCCTCCATTTAAGCTGTCTAGCTATTATTCAAACACAGCCACTGCGCGGACCGGAGAGCCGGTTCCGCCTCTGATCTTCAAAGGAAATCCTATGAACCGAAATCTACCTCTATCGATCAAAAGATGGAGGTTGATTAGATTTTCGTAATGGGTAAATCCCATCTCTCCACAGATTTGATGCACTTCTTGGTTAGTAAGCTTAGGAATACCCGGAGACATTGTTTCTACTCCAAATGCGGAAATTTTCTGCGCCCCAAGCCAGCGGGTAGCTTCGACTGTGAGTCCAGGACCTTTGCTCCAGTTGTCTGTGCCGAAATATTTCCGATAATGGTCTGTGCACAGTAAAACAGTATCTCCCTGGAGAACAGACAATCCGGCCATTTGAATTGCTTGCTGAATATCCTCCACGGCAATTAATTCCTGCAATCCCTTATGGGTTAGATCAAGACAAATACCCTTAGTATAAAACATGGAAAGCGGCATTCCATCTATTGTCTGCCTTGCAAAATCTTTTCCCATGTGATTGAGTCCATCGACATGTGTACCTGTATGTTCACTCATTTCAAGCTTAAGTGCACTTGGGGTATGGGTTTGTGGATTTATTTCTTTTGCCCATTGCTCATGTGTGGCGTGGACACTGATTTTGACAGGAGCCATGCTATGGTGCATAGGCATACCCTCATATATTTCCTGTGAGAGGTCAATGATTTCCGGCATAAAAAATTATTTCTTCCATAAAAAGAAAAGCAGCCTTAAAGGTTCCCTTATCCTAATCAATAGTTCTAGCGCTTTGGTTTGGAAAATTCGGGTCTAGCTTATCGAGTAGTTCTAAGATTCTTTGTGATGGAAAGAATTTGCAAAATTAGTAAAGGAGTGGGAAACGATAGAAAGAATGTAATACAGCTGATTTCGTAAAAAATAACCCACAAAGATAAAAATGAAATATTAAAATTGGAGAAATGGATAACGGTGAAATTTAAACCACATAGAATTTCTTAAGTGAAGAAGAATAATTTGCTCAAACCCATTGGGTAATGTGTAGTCATGACTTGGGGATTTGCTGATGCCAAACTAATTCTGAATCTTGGAGTTAGATTTATAAAGAGATAAACCCAAATTCAAACACAATGAACTTTGATCAAAATGAAAATCAGCGGATGATTGCCCAGATGATCCGGGATTTTGGAGCCAAAGAGATCACTCCATTCCGGAAGGACTGGGACGACAGGCAATTTTTCCCTTTGGAATTATTCAAGAAACTTGGCGAACTCGGATTGATGGGTGTTCTGATCCCTACTGAGTATGGCGGATCAGGTTTCGGATACCTGGAATATGTCACGGCAATAGTGGAGCTTTCTAAGCTAGACCCCTCCATCGGCCTTTCTATGGCTGCCCACAACTCCCTTTGCTCAGGTCATATCATGGCTTTTGGCTCTGAGGAACAAAAGCAAAAATATCTGCCTAAACTCGCTACTTGCGAATGGCTGGGTGCCTGGGGGCTAACTGAGCCAAACACAGGTTCAGATTCCGGAAACATGCGCACGGTCGCAAAAAAAGAAGGCGATTATTGGATTATCAACGGAGCAAAGAATTTCATTACCCACGGTGTCTCAGGTGATGTGGCAGTCGTCATTGCAAGAACCGGGGAGATTGGAGATGCACATGGAATGACAGCATTTATCGTTGAGCGCGGGACCCCTGGTTTTGAAGGTGGAAGAAAAGAGGACAAACTCGGCATGCGTGCTTCCGAGACCGCGGAGATGATCTTTACTGATTGTAAAGTTCACGAACGTCAGGTTATCGGAGAGGTGGGCAACGGTTTTATCCAATCCATGAAGGTACTCGATGGCGGCAGAATTTCTATTGCCGCACTTGGCCAGGGAATTGCTGAGGGAGCTTTGGAAGTATCCATCCAATATTCCAAGGAAAGACATCAATTCAACAAGCCGATCAGTTCCTTTCAGGGGATTTCATTTAAACTGGCGGACATGGCCACTCAGGTAGAGGCTTCCAGGTTATTGATATTCAAGGCGGCAGATCTCAAAAACCGCGGAGAAAAAGTAACCCTAACCGGAGCTCAGGCCAAATATTTCTCTTCCGAAGTTGCTGTTTCCGTTTCCAATGATGCGGTTCAGATCTTTGGTGGCTATGGCTTTACCAAGGATTACCCTGTGGAAAAATTCTATCGTGACTCCAAGCTATGTACCATAGGTGAAGGAACATCAGAGATACAAAAGATGGTAATTGCCCGGGAGATTTTGAAATAACCCCAGCTTCAACAGCATCAAAAAAGCCTGAGATCTGTCCAGATTTCAGGCTTTTTCATAGGATCGGGAAGACTTTCCTCAAAACTATTTCCTGTTTTGTGCGGATATACTTTAGTTTAAAATTAACTAGTTGAATTATAGTAAGTTAATTATGTTGATTTTGTGATTTTGGGTGTCCCGGCTTATTTTTAGTTCATGTTCGTGAGACGTAAAAAGAATTCAAGTGGTAGCTTCAGTGTCCAAATTATCCAGAAAGTTGGCAGGATCAATAAAGTAGTCAAATCGATAGGGAGTTCTTTTGATGAAATGGAACTAGATATTTTAGAGCGCCAAGCCAAACTTGAAATCGAGAAAATACAAGGCCAAGCTTTTCTATTTTCAAATGATCGGGACAAGAGTTTGAAGTCCATTCTTTCCAATGTAGGCAATAACGAAATTGAATTAGTGGGTCCGGATAGTGTTCTTGGTAATGTTTATGAATCAATAGGTTACCATGAAATCGGAGTGGACAACTTATTCCGGGAATTGGTTATGTCCAGACTTGTTTACCCGGGTTCCAAGCTAAAAACGGTTGATTACCTGTCTAGATTCAAAAATCAAGAAGTCAGTGTTTACTCCATCTATCGCTATATGGACAAGCTCCATAAAGAGTTTAAGGAGAAGATTGAGAGAACAACTTTCAAGCACTTTGCCCAGATTTTGGGAGGACAGATCGGCCTAGTTTTCTATGACATGACCACCTTGTATTTTGAGACTCCTGATGAAGACGACCTTCGAAAAATCGGGTATTCAAAAGATGGCAAACATCAGCACCCCCAGATCAAGCTTGGACTGTTGGTCGGTCCACAGGGCTACCCGTTGGGCTACGATATTTTTGAAGGCAATATCTATGAAGGGTATACCCTAATTCCTGTTTTGGAAAATATTCAAAAGAAGTTTTCCATTGGCAAGCCCATCGTGATTGCTGATGCCGGTTTACTGTCCAATGCCAACATTCATGCGCTGATCAGTAACGGCTACAAGTTTGTATTAGGCGGTAAAGTCAGAAGTGAAAGCAACCAGATCAAAGATGAAATCCAGGCACTGGAACTAACCGAGGACAACCCTAGGGAGGTGAAAAAAGACGGTTATCGGCTAGTGGTAAGCTTTTCTCAAAAGAGACAGAAAAAAGATGCCCACAATAGGAAAAAGGGGATTGAGAAGCTTGAGAAGAAGGTCAAAAATGGAAAAATAGACAAAAACAGTATTAATAACAGGGGATACAACAAGTACCTCAAGCTGGAATCAGAGGTTAAAGTAGCTATTGATTACGAAAAATATGAATTGGATGCCAGATGGGATGGATTGAAAGGATATCTGACAAATACCGATATGAAAGCCAAAGAGGTCATAGCTGCCTACGGAAATTTATGGCACATTGAAAAGGCTTTTCGAATAAGCAAGACAGATATCAGAATACGGCCAATCTATCACAGAATTCCCGAAAGAATAAATACACACATCTGCATCTGCTTTGTTTCCTATGCTGTATTTAAGGAACTCGAGAGACTACTCAAAAAGGCAAAAGTGTCATTCTCGGCAAACAGAGCCATTGAACTGACCAAAAGCATGTATCAAATAAGAGTGCTCCTCCCAGAATCAAAAACCTATACCACTATTCCTCTCAAACCCACTTCAGAGCAGCTGGAATTAATCCAAGCAATCAGGAAAAATTAGCTTGGGTGTCCCATCGCACAAAACAGGGGTCCAGATTTCAGGCTTTTTCATAGGATCGGGAAGACTTTCCTCAAAACTATTTTTCTTAAAATCCTCAAGTGAATCTACAATTTTCTCATTCTCCAACTCCGTGATCCAGTGAATCAATTCTATTTTCTTCTATTCGATATTCATAGCGCTAATTTTATGGGTGTTTCGCAAAACACTGGCTTTTCAACCAAGTCTAAAAACCCCAAGCTAGGCCTTCAAAGTTCCTCACGCCCCTGCCATCAAATATAATCCGGCCGCCAATACCGCGCCCACACAGGGGCCAAGTATGGGCACCCAGGCATAATCCCAACCTGAACTTCCTTTGCCCTTAATCGGTAAAATGGAATGCATAATCCGTGGCCCAAAATCACGGGCCGGATTGATCGCATACCCTGTGGTTCCACCCAGTGACAATCCTATCACCCAAACAAGGAATGCCACGGGAATTGCTCCCAGCGACCCCATGCCTATAGGAGTTTCATTCAAATCGCCGATTTCCACCCCCTGATTGTACAGGATCACAAGGATCAGGACAAAAGTCCCCACCACTTCGGAGAGAAAATTTAAAGGAAGATTTCGTATGGCCGGAGAAGTTGCAAACGGTGCTGCTTTAAGCCCGGCATCTACTGATGCATCGTAGTGGTCCTTGTACATCAGCCAGGCCATCCCCACCCCGATCATCGCTCCTAAAACCTGGGCTATTATATAGCCCGGAGCCAATGCCCAGTCAAATTGCCCAGTCAAAGCCAAACCTATGGTAACAGCAGGATTGAGATGTGCCCCACTGTAAGGCCCGGCAACGACCACACCAACAAATACACCCAACGCCCAACCTGTAGTGATGGCCATGATACCGCCTCCGTTCCCTTTGGTCTTTGGCAAAAGCATATTTGCCACTACACCTGAACCCAGTAAGAGCAATAAGCCTGTTCCAATTAATTCTGCTAGATATGCATTCATTATTCTATCCAGTTTTTTGAGCGTTCAACCGCTTTATGCCAAAAATCAATCAATTTTGTCCGTTCTCCATTTTCCATCCGTGGAATAAAGCTTTTATCCGCATTCCAAAGTGAATTGATCTCTTCCCGATCCTTCCAAAACCCAACTGCCAAACCTGCCAGAAATGCCGCGCCGATTGCCGTGGTTTCAATAATCTCAGGGCGTTTGATTTCACAATCCAGCAGATCTGCCTGAAACTGCATCAAAAAGCTGTTTGCAGTGGCTCCTCCATCTACCCGAAGCTCTTGCGTGGGCTTTCCACTGTCCTTTTCCATGGCTTTGAGCACATCGTAAACCTGATATGCAATCGCTTCCAACGCTGCCCGGGCCATGTGTGCTTTAGTCGTACCTCGGGTGATTCCGAAAAAAGCCCCGCGGGCATTTTGATCCCAATGCGGCGCGCCTAAACCAGATAGTGCCGGAACAAAATAAACTCCCTCATTACTTTCTATACTATCCGCCAACCGTTCACTTTCACGCGCATGCCGGAAAAGTTCAAGACCATCCCGTAACCATTGAATAGCTGCTCCGCCAATAAATACTGATCCTTCCAGTGCATAATTGATTTCATCACCAATCTTCCAGGCAACTGTGGTGAGCAACTGGTTTTTTGACCTCACCGCCTCTTTGCCGGTGTTCATGACCAAAAAGCAGCCTGTGCCATAGGTTGTTTTGGCCATTCCGGGCTCAGTGCACAGCTGACCGAAAAGTGCTGCCTGCTGGTCTCCGGCAATACCTGCAATCGGAATTTTCACGCTGAGCACATCTCCGGCGGTTTCGCAGTAAACCTCACTACATGATTTCACTTCTGGCAAAAGGGAACCGGGAATATCAAATAAATCCAACAACTCCTTGTCCCATTCCTGCGAATGGATATTGAAAAGCATCGTCCGGCTAGCATTGGTAATGTCAGTGATATGGGTTTTGCCCGCAGTAAGCTTCCAAACCAACCAGGAATCCACCGTCCCAAAAGCAAGTTCACCCGCTTCAGCGCGTGCTCTGGCCCCTTCTACGTTCTCAAGAATCCATCTGATTTTGGTGGCTGAAAAATAGGCATCGATAATCAAACCCGTTTTGGAAACTACCGATTCCGCATGTCCCTGATCCTTGAGCTCATTACAATACGCTGCTGTTCGGCGATCCTGCCAGACGATTGCTTTGTATATCGCTTCGCCAGTCTTCCTATCCCACACAATGGTCGTCTCACGCTGGTTTGTAATTCCAATCGCAGCTACCTGATCCGCTCTGATACTTTTATTGACTAATGATTCTATCATCACAGAAGACTGGGAAGTCCAGATTTCGCCAGGATCATGCTCCACCCATCCGGGTTTAGGGAAATGCTGCTTGAAATCCTTTTGGGCAACAGAAACGATCTTGCCCTTTTTATCAAAAAGAATAGCTCTGGAACTGGTTGTGCCTTGGTCCAGAGCCATTAAATAGGGTTTATTTTGGCTCATTTTGGGTTATTTTTTATCAAATACTTCGACGCTGTCTTGTTAAAGTCAGCCAACTCTGATTCTATCCATTTTTCATCTTTCTCCATTTCTTTAGCCATCAGCCTGGCAACTATGGGTGCGGTATCTATCGCTGCCTGGGCGTCCAGAAAGAGCATGCGGATCCTTCTTGCCAACACATCTTCTACCTTCACGGCCATTTCTTCCCGCACTGCCCAAATCACTTCCGCCTCTATATTGGGGAAATCAGGATGCAGTTTTGCACCCCAGGCTTTCTCTTCCTTTATCAAGTCTTGGATATACTGCGCATCAAAACCATAAATCCCCCAATGTCCTTTAGGAACCCGGTTTGTAGCTCCGTGGATTTTCATGTCCAGCGATTTACTTTCATTCAGTTTTTCTCCGGTGACTTTAGTGAAGTACCCCACGGTATCCTCTCCCATTTTTCGGAAAGTCGTCCACTTGCCTCCCGTCAATGTGACCAAACCGCTTTCAGATAAAATCACTTTATGGGACCGGGAGATCTCTTTAGTTTTGGTGCTGCCTTCCTTTGGCCTGGCAAGTGGTCTGAGACCGGCGAAAACAGATCTCACGTCGGCCCGGGTTGGCGTCTTCGCTAAATAACCCGCGGCAGTTTCCAGTACAAAATCAATTTCCTTTTGTAGCGCTTCCGGTTCCAATTTTGGCTTTTCACGAAGTGTGTCGGTAGTTCCCACTACGAGTTTCCCATGCCAGGGAACGGCAAAGAGAACTCTCCCATCTCTGGTTTTTGGGATCATCAGCGCATCCTTTCCTCCCAAAAACTCAAGATCCAAAACCAGATGGATTCCCTGGCTTGGCTGGATCATTTTTGATGCTTCGGGGTTATCCATCTTCAGGATTTTATCCGCAAAGACCCCGGTTGCATTCACTACCATTTTCGCATTCACTTCGTATTTTTTTCCTGAAAGCCTATCTGAAACATGCAATCCGGTGATTTTGCCAGCATCATTTTTCACCAGACTGTTCACGCTGAGGTAATTCAACACGCAGGTACCGGCTTCATCAGCGGATTGGGCGAGATTTAGAGCAAGTCTGGCATCATCAAACTGGCCGTCATGATAGACTACGCCCCCATAAAGTCCCTCTGATTTTAGACCCGGAAGTCGTTTAAGCGTTTCATTCTTTGAGATAAATTCAGATTTACCCAGACTCAACCTGCCGGACATCCAATCATACACTTTCAGGCCTACACTGTACATGAACCGGTCTTTGGCAGTGAAAATAGGAATAATAAACGGCTGGTTATGTGCTAAATGAGGAGCGTTTTTCAATAGTTTCCCCCGTTCCTTAAGCGCCTCAAAGACTAATCCTACCTCACCTTGGGCAAGATACCTCACCCCTCCGTGGACTAGCTTGGTGCTCCGGCTGGAAGTACCTTTGGCAAAATCAGCTTTTTCGAAAAGAACGACTGAAAGTCCCCTGGATATAGCATCCAATGCTACTCCAAGGCCTGAGGATCCACCACCGATGATAGCAATATCCCATATTTTACTGGTGTCCTGTAATTGTTTGAGGTTTTCTGGGCGATTCATATTGATTAAAAATACCGATTTAAGGTAGGGAAAAAATTGGGAAAGAATAACCCAAATCGCTGATAGAATCGCATAACCCCTCTCAAATTAATAATCCTTATAGGTTTTCCGGTTTACAGAGGACATTCCACCTTCCTCTAAAGAAACCTCATAAATGTAATCGTACTCCCAGTCTTCCAGATTTTCATAGTTCTCACCGTCCCCCACAAAATAATTAACGACTTGCCCCACCGTATTGCTATGGCCGATTACCAATACGTTTCCTTCCATCGTCCGTAATTTCCCGACAAGCTCATCATGGTTTTTCGGGTCATAGATTTCTATTTCAACCCCTGCTTCACTTGCCGTTGGAGCAGCAGTTAATCGCGTTCTCTTATAATCAGTGCTGAAAACATGGGTAATCTCCTTATCAGCTAGAATCTGGGCGAGCTTCTTCGCTCTCACATTTCCTGCTACCGAAAGTTCGGGGTCATTTCCGGTCAACTGCTTTTCAGCATGTCGGACTATGTAAATCGTTTTGGGCTGTTGCTTACCAGAGCATGCTGCAAATAATGAAGCAATTAAAAAGAGGAGGATATATTTCATCCCCAAAAGTTAAACAATTCTGTAAATGATTTAAAGGGAGCACTAAAAAGCAAAAAATTCTATGCTTCCACGTGGACCCTGGCAAATTGGAACCTCCATGCCTACTCCTTGCGGTAAAAAAAACCCTCGCGATCAAAAAAATCCAAAGGTTAAGTATTTACCCGCTAAATGAATTATCCAAGTGCTGGTCTTTAGTCTTGATGCTTTCATATTCCAGGAATTGCTCCCAGAATTCCTCCTCGGGCACCGCGGCTCTTAGGTAAAGTTTCTCTTTTTTGATCGGGTGGACGAACACCAAATTAAATGCATGCAGATTGATGCTAGCATCCGGATTTGGCTTTGCGAAGCCATACTTGATGTCCCCGCGTATAGGACAACCCATAGATGCCAGCTGTACCCTTATCTGGTGTGGACGGCCTGATACAGGGCGGACTTCGATCAGCCAATGATCATTCATGAAGCCTAAAGTCTTGTAGTTCAACTCAGCTTTTTGAGAACCGGGCACTTCACGGTCGTGTGCCGTCACTACGTTTTTCTGCTCATCTTTTACCAGATAGTGCGTCAATTTCCCACTTTCTTCTCTTGGCTTTCTCTTTACCAGCGCCCAATACACTTTATGGATCTCTCTTTTGCGGAAAAGCTCCATCATACGCTCCAACCCTTTGGATGTACGGGCAAAGGCCACCAAGCCACTTACCGGTCTATCCAGTCTGTGTATAGGATGTAAAAAAACCGCTCCTGGTTTGTCGTATTTCTTGGCAATATATTCCTTCAGGTAGCCGGTCAAAGTCTTATCACCCGTCTTATCCCCCTGCACCAATATGCCGGCAGCTTTATTTACTATTAAAAGGTGGTTGTCTTCATAGACAACTGTGAATGGCTTCTTTTTCATAATCAATGACAAAGGTAAGAATTTCGCAGGAGTTGAATAAGGGAATTTTCAGGAGCTTTAAAAAGGAGACCAAAAGCTCTATAGGGGGGAGATCTCAGGATAGCGTCATCATGTTTGAGCAATTTCCCAAAGTAAATTTCTGCGAAAGAATTCTTCAGCTATTTGAATCCCAAACTAGGTAAATTATCGGATATTTTTACTAATACACTAGATAAATTATCCCTTCGGAATCCCCTCTTTAATGCTTTCCACCCATCCCTTCACCAGCTCCAGACCATATTCTGTCAAGTGGGCTTCCGGGTGATATTGAATCCCAAGAATCGGTAAATTTTCATGCACTATTCCCATCACTTCACCTAATTCCGTTTCCAGTATCACTTCTAGTTCCCCTGGTAAATCTGTCAATTGGAGAGAATGATATCTAGTTACCTTAAAAGCAGCAGGAATTCCCGCTGTGTACAGATGTGCTGAAGTAATATATACTTCATGGACTTTCCCGTGCGTAGGAACTTTGTTCTTTTTTAATTTTGCCCCAAAAAATTCACCTATCGCCTGATGTCCCAAGCAAACTCCCAAAACAGGGACTTTATCATGACAGTAGGCTAAAATTTCCATCAAATTACCTGCCTGAGAGGGCACTCCCGGCCCTGGCGATAACACCAGACCATCAAAACTAAGTTTCTTGATTTCCTCCAGCGGTACATCATTGCGGAGAACAAGTAATTCCACCCCCGTCTGTCTCAGCAAATCAGCTAACATGTAACTGAACGAATCAAAATTATCTATCAGCAGCAGCATCCTTGATTTTCTCCACGATCTCATCCAGCTTCTCCAGACTCTCCTCTATGCTTGGGAAAAAGGGCTCTATTGCTGCGACAATACCAGGTGCAATAGGTTCGATAAAATATAGCATCTCCGAATTCTTTGTCCATTTTTCAGGCATCTCCAATTTGAAGAGACTAGCCAACCAAAAGAACAGACTGATGAAAAAGGCCGCTTTCACCACCCCAAAAACCGCCCCAACTGTAGCATCTAATGGACCAAGGAGTACCATGTCCATTAGCTGCTTGAGTATCCATCCCACAATCTTGATGATCAGAAGGGTAAGAATAAAAATCACTATAAAACCGAAAATCGGAAAGCCAAGATTAAATTCCGTGACATTTTCGGCCAGCCAGTCATTCATCGGAGACATAAAATAAAGACCTAAGATCACGGCGATCACAAATCCAAAAAGACCCAGAACCCCAAGAAGAAATCCTGTGCGGAATCCTTCATAGGCTCCCAGGCCCAGAATGACCACGATAATGATATCTATTATGCTCAACTTAGCTGTTCAGTATGGTTTTTACTTTCTCAGATATCACTTTGCCATCAGCTTTTCCAGCCAATTGCTTGCTGGCCACGCCCATTACTTTGCCCATATCTTTTGGACTTGAAGCACCTGTTTGCGCAATTATTTCCTTAATCGCAACGGTAATCTCCTCATCTGTCAGTGCTTTTGGAAGAAACTCTTGCAGCACTTCCAGCTCAGCCATCTCTACATCATAGAGGTCTGCTCTATTTTGCTGTTGATAAATATCCGCCGAATCCTTTCGCTGCTTGGCAGCTTTGGTCAAAAGCTTCAATTCATCTTCCTCAGTAATCTCAGCCTTAGCCCCGCTTTTGGTTTCTTCCAAAAGAATCAGCGACTTGATAGATCTTAACGCGCCCAATCGGGTTTTGTCTTTTGCGATCATTGCCGATTTAATTTCACTTTCTATTTTCTGCTTTAAACTCATTAGTCCTAAGTTTGCGTTACACTTCTAATAATTCAGACAAAAATACCTTTTTCGACTCGGATATGACCAAGCTAAGCGTAAATATTAACAAGATCGCCACTCTTCGCAATGCCCGAGGTGGGGATAATCCCAATGTAGTAAAAGTCGCCATGGATGCAGAGTGCTTTGGAGCACAAGGAATTACCGTGCATCCACGGCCTGATGAACGTCACATCCGCTACCAGGATGTGCTTGATCTGTCCAAAGTAGTCAGGACAGAATTCAATATTGAAGGCTACCCCGACCACCGGTTTATGGAGTTGGTGCGGAAAGTGAAACCTGCGCAAGCCACCCTGGTCCCTGATCCACCAACCGCGATCACTTCAAATAATGGCTGGGATACGATCTCAAATCAGAGCATGTTGAAAGATATTGTGGCCGAATTACATGAGTCAGGCGTGCGTGTATCCATTTTCATCAATCCAGAGCTCAAATACTTCGAACCCGCAAAGCTTACAGGCACGGATCGGGTTGAGCTATACACGGAGCCTTACGCTTCCAATTATCATAAAGACCGGGACACCGCTGTCAAGCCTTATATAAAAGTAGCTGAAGTAGCGCGGGAATTAGGGCTTGGACTAAATGCAGGGCATGACTTAGACTTGCAGAATCTAGCCTTCCTGAAGCAAAGTATACCCTATCTTGACGAGGTTTCCATCGGTCATGCCTTGGTTTGCGATACACTTTATTATGGCCTGGAAAATACAATCCAGATGTATAGGAGGAAGCTTGAACTTGAATAACAGAATTGGAAGCTTGAAAAATCAGAAAATTGTAAGAGAGAAGAAATGAAGGCAGGAGGATCAAAAGATCCCGCAACCTGTAATTCGCAAATCCCAACGTCAAAATGAAATTAAATTTTAAGAAAACAGGCTCCGGAAAGCCATTGATTATACTTCACGGACTTTTTGGTTCGGCAGACAACTGGTTTAGTATATCCAAAGAACTCAAGGATCACTACACGCTTTACTTAATAGACCAACGCAATCACGGAGATTCGCCACAGTCAGATGACTGGAACTATGAAGTGATGGTAGAGGATCTGAAAGAGCTGATGGATAATGAAGGCCTGAAAAAAGCGTACCTGATGGGACACTCCATGGGTGGCAAAACGGCTATGAATTTTGCCTTGAGATATCCTGACAAAGTAGAAAAACTGATCGTTGCAGATATAGCTCCGCGCTATTATGCTGTGCACCACCAGCGAATTCTGGAAGGGTTGAATGCGCTGGACCTAAATGAAATCCAATCTAGAAAAGAGGCCGATGAGGAGCTTTCCAAGTATGTCCCCGAAGTCGGTGTCCGTCAGTTTTTGCTGAAAAGCCTAGGCAGGGATTCGGATGGATTCCAGTGGAAAATCAATCTTCCTGTAATCACTGAAAAAATCAACGAAGTGGGCAAAGCCTTACCTGAAGGAGAAAGCTTCACCGGTCCGACTCTTTTTCTGGCTGGCGCTAACTCCAGCTACATCCAACAATCTGATATTGATGATATTGATGCCTTTTTCCCCAATAATGTGGTGGAATTCATCGCAGACGCCGCCCACTGGCTACATGCAGAGCAGCCAGATGCAGTAGTGGAGGAAATCAGAAAGTTTTTGAAATAGGCATGATCTAGGCTATATCAACGTAATTGAAAAAGTTTCTGACCCTAAAAAGCCCTATTCCATCTAAATTTCCGTTCTTTTTTAAACAACGACCCAATGCCCAAAGGAAAACTCTTCCTCATACCGAATGTACTTGCAGACAACACGCAAGACGCTGTCATTACACCTCAGGTGAGAGAGGTAATCACCAACACCAAAGTCTATCTGGTTGAAAACATGAGAACTGCCCGTCGCTACATCAGCAGTCTCAAGCTAGGGGTAAATCTAGACCATGTCCATATGGAAATTCTGGACAAGGGTACCTCTCCTGAGTTCATCAACCGTCTTATGCAGCCGCTTATTAATGGAGCTGACATCGGAATTATCTCTGAAGCAGGCTGTCCGGGAATTGCTGATCCGGGAGCTTTGGCAGTGGAGCATGCACATAAAAAGGGAATTCAAGTTGTGCCTCTTTCCGGGCCGAGCTCTATGTTTATGGCGTTGATGGGATCCGGGTTTTCGGGCCAGTCATTTGCCTTTCACGGCTATCTTCCCATAGATAAAAAAGACAAATCTTCCGCAATCAAAAAGTTGGAAGCCGAATCGCTTCGGGAAAGAAGAGCCCAGATTTTTATGGAAACCCCATTTCGCAATAACCAGTTGCTGGAGGATTTATTGAAGACATTAGCTCCGCAGACTAAGCTTTGCATTGCAAAAAACATAACAGGCTCAGATGAGATGATCCTGACCAAAACCGCTCAGGAATGGAAGGAACTTCCACTTGATCTGCATAAGATCCCAACTGTTTTTATACTTCAAAGCTTTTAATCCATGTTTACAATCGACGCACACCTTGATCTGAGTATGAATGCACTGGAATGGAATCGTGATCTGACGCTTCCTGTTTCAGAAATCAATGCCCGGGAAAAGGGGCTTACAGATAAGCCCGATCGTGGTAATGCGGTAGTTTCTCTGCCTGCGCTTCGGGAAGGGAATATTGGATTGGTTGTCGCCACACAAATTGCACGGTATGTGGCTCCCGGAAATTCACTTCCCGGCTGGCATTCACCGGAGCAGGCCTGGGCTCAAACCCAAGGTCAGCTCGCCTGGTACCAGGCGATGGTGGATAAAGGCGAAATGACGCAGATCAGAAACCTTGCTGAATTGGATGCACACTTGGACCTTTGGGAAAACGGGGAGGATACTACCGGCAAAGCGGTAGGATTTATACTTTCTCTCGAAGGAGCGGATTCAATTGTGGATTTGGGTTATTTGGAAAAAGCCTATGAGACGGGACTCCGTGTCCTAGGCCCGGCCCACTATGGGCCAGGCAGGTACGCGCATGGCACAGATGCCTCAGCTCCTCTCAATAACCAAGGGAAAGCACTTATCCGCAAAATGGATGAGTTGGGAATTATCCTGGACACCACCCATCTGTGCGATTTGGCATTTTGGGAAGCTTTGGAGATTTACCGTGGACCGGTCTGGGCAAGCCATAATAATTGCCGGGCGCTGGTGAACCACAACAGGCAGTTTTCTGATGAAATGATCAAAGCATTGATCGATCGAGGTGCGGTGATCGGCGGAGCAATGGATGCCTGGATGTTAAGTCCTGGATGGGAAAGGGGAAAATCAACTCCGCAAGAAAGAAATGTTACCTTAAGCACAGTTTTGGACCACATGGAGCACATTTGCCAGATCGCAGGAAATGCTGACCACGTAGGAATTGGCTCGGATTTGGACGGTGCCTTTGGCACAGAGCAATGTCCGGCTGATCTCAAGACTATTACAAATCTGAACGTTATTCCTGATTTATTGGAAAAAAGAGGTTTTTCGGAAGCTGATATTGAAAAAGTAATGCGAAAGAACTGGCTGAATTTTCTAAGAAAAGCATGGGCCTGACTTTTTTATGCTATTGATCATAAAAGCCCTTTGCCACTCAGGTTTAGGGCTTTTTTCTTGAAGTCTTTTTTTACTACGGTGGGAACAGTGTTCCAGTGATATCCTGCGATTTTTCCCATCGGTGAAGGCAAGGCCTGGTTCATGAATGTATTTTATTGCACCGAAGAAATCATCCCCGCTCTTTACTTTTTGATTTCTACGTTTTTCGCTGACGGCCAGAATTTAATCTCCCATTTATCCCAAAACAGGAAAGTATCTTTTCCAATTTTCCTTATCTTAAAAACCCGAGTCTTATTCTCTTTTTTGTTGTTTTACGTTTAACCCAACCCAAAATGAAACCCATAGTACAAATCTCTTTAGACCTTACTGACATTGATGAAGCGCTGGAAACAGCTGCGTTGGCAATGCGCGCAGGAGTGGATTGGCTGGAAGCCGGCACCCCACTGATTCTTGCCGAAGGACTTCATGGAGTGAGAAAATTGAGGGAGGCTTTCCCTGGAATCCCCATTGTAGCGGACTTGAAGACCATGGACGGTGGTTATCTGGAAGCAGAAATGATGGCAAAAGCCGGAGCCACCCATGTGGTCGTAATGGCCAGGGCACATGAAGAAACCATCAAATGTGTGGTGCAAGCGGGTAAAGATTACGGGGTGAAGGTCATGGGCGATAATCTAGGCTGTCCCGACATGGTCGGGGGAGCGCGGTTTTTGGAAGATCTTGGGTGTGACTATGTAATCCACCATATCGGTTTCGATGAGCGACGGGGAATTGCAGCTGCAGGACACCGGATGCCAAGCCCACTCGATCAACTTCGGGAAGTGGTGAATGCTGTACAAGTCCCCGTTCAGGCAGTAGGAGGACTCTCACTTGAGCAGGCCATACAATGTCCGCAATATGGAGCGCCGCTGGTTGTGCTTGGAGCGCCGTTGACCATTGATGCAGACGCTTTCAAAACTGCCGATGGCGATCTTGAAGCCTCCCTTAGGAAAATTTGCGCAGCCATACATTCCCAGACAATCAACAATTCTTAAACTCAACATCACATGTCAATATCAGGTAAATCTGCCGCTGTAGTCAATTTTTCAGAAGTAAAAGGCTCGGTGGAAATCAGGGAAATCCCCATTCCTGAAATCGGGGACGAGGACGTGCTCCTAGAAGTAGAAAATGTAGGTGTTTGTGGTAGCGATCTGCACCAGTGGACATCCGATCACAGTTGGCCAGTAAATTATCCAGTGGTCTTGGGACACGAGTTCGGTGGGAAAATAGCAACAGTTGGAGAGCGGGTGAACGGGTGGAAAGTCGGGGATCGGGTAGTCAGCGAAACCGCCGCTGTCATAGATCCACAAAACCCCATGAGCAAAACCGGCCTGTATAACCTGGATCCTACCAGAAAAGGCTTCGGCTATGGAGTGAATGGGGCTATGACAAGATTCGTAAGAGTCCCTGCCCGATGTTTGCACCGTGTGCCTGATGCGCTATCTTTTGAAGAAGCCTGTCTTACCGAGCCTTGCTCTGTAGCTTACAATGCCGTTGCAGTAAACTCCCACATCAAACCGGGAGATCGGGTAATCGTCATCGGCCCCGGAACAATCGGGATCCTATGTGCTGCGGTGGCAAAAATTTGTGGTGGAGACGTAGCCATTCTTGGATTGGAAAAAGATCGGGGAAGGCTGGAAATAGCCAAAAGTTATGGCATCACACCAATCATCAATGACGCTTCAGAATGGGCCAGAAAAACGGATGGGCTTGGAGCGGATCTGATAATCGATGCAGCTGGGATCAGCATCACATTGAAAATCGCCATGGATCTCGTTCGTCCCAATGGACAAATCACCAAAGTGGGCTGGGGACCTACTCCCTGCAACTTTTCCATTGATCCATTGGTACAAAAAAATGTAAGACTTCAGGGAAGTTTCAGCCATAATTGGCCGATCTGGGAGAAAGTCATTGGCTTACTTGGCAGTGGAGCGTTAAATGTAAAACCCATTATTGGAGGTATCTGGCCGATTACGGAATGGCATGAGGCATTTGAGAAAATGCATAGTGGGGAAGTCGTAAAAAGTGTACTTAAACCCGTATGATATGCGATTAAAAGACAAAGTAATTATCGTGACAGGAAGCACAATGGGTATAGGCAAAGCCATTGCCAAAAAGGCAGTGTCCGAAGGCGCCAAAGTGATCATCCATGGCCTCGAAGAAGCCCTGGGGAGTAAAGTAGTTTCCGAATTAGGCAAAGAACACGCAAGATTGCATATTGAAGACCTCGCAGTGGAAGGAGCTACGCAAAGACTCGTTGACCTTGCCATAGCGTCTTGGGGCCGTCTTGATGCCATTGTAAATAATGCGGCAATTGTCGCGGCTTCTACTCTTTTGACTACTGACAAGGCGTTCATAAACCGTATGCTGGAAGTAAATACACTCGCTCCCTTATTCTTGACACAGTCGGCTCTTCCCCACCTCATAAAAAGTCATGGCGCGGTATTGAATATCGGTTCTATAAACGCCTGGAGCGGTGAGCACAATCTGTTGGCCTACAGCATTTCCAAAGGCGCACTTATGACCATGACCAGGAATTTGGGAGATTCTCTTTTCCGTGAGAGCGGTGTACGCGTCAACCAGATAAATCCGGGCTGGGTACTTACTGAGAAGGAGATTGAGAGAAAAAAAGAGCATGGACTTTCTGATACCTGGTACAAAGACCTGTCTAAACTTTACGCTC
This sequence comes from Algoriphagus resistens, assembly GCF_001442615.1. GTDB lineage: Bacteria > Bacteroidota > Bacteroidia > Cytophagales > Cyclobacteriaceae > Algoriphagus > Algoriphagus resistens. Next base: position 109,628 of record NZ_LMXN01000008.1, read on the forward strand.
CGGCAGGAAGAATAATTTGGCCAGAAGAAATCGCCGCAGCGACTGTTTATTGGCTTTCGGATGAAAGCGGGCCAATCAGCGGGCAAGTGGTTGATCTGGAGCAATTCCCCATGATAGGCAGGAATATCCCAAAAGACCCGAGTACTATTCCACATAAATAAACTAAACGTATAAAATGCCAAAAATAGCCGCCTTTCCCAAAGCCTTTATGCATGCACTTTGCAAAGATGGCAGCATGAAACTTTCAGAATGGATAACCCTTGCTTCCGGGCTGGATATCAATGGATTGGAATGGTATGCGGGTTTTCTGGAAATGGAAAAAGAAGAAAACTGGCGACTCTTCCGAAAGATGGTAGAAGACAAGGGAATGGTGATTCCCATGATGTGCTGCTCTCCTGATTTCACACATCCCGATAAGACATTCCGAGAGAAAGAGATTCAAAAACAGAAGAGATGGATGGAAATGACCGACGAGCTTGGAGGAAAATATTGCCGTGTACTGTCAGGGCAATATCGGCCGGAACTCACAGAGGAAGAGGGGATTAAATATGCTTCAGAATCCATTCAAGCCTGTCTTCCCTATGCCAAATCACTGGGCATCACATTGATCCTGGAGAATCACTACAAAGATGACTTTTGGGACTATCCTGAATTTGCTCAGAAAAGGGAATTGTTCACCAAGCTGGTAGACAGCGTGAAGGATCCGAATTTCGGGGTGAATTATGATCCCAGCAACGCATTTTTGGCGGGAGAAGATCCATTGGATTTATTGTATGAAGTTTCAGAGCATGTGGTCACTATGCATGCCAGTGATCGGTTTTTGAAGTATGGTACTCTAGAGGATTTGAAAAATGAGGAAAGAGGGGTAACTGGCTACGCTGCCCGGTTAAGCCATGGGGAAGTTGGAAAGGGGCTGAATGATTACGATGCGATTTTCACCGAACTGAAGCGTGTGGGATTTGACAGTTGGATCAGCATAGAGGATGGAGTCGATGGAATGGACCAGCTTCAGCGGAGTGTGGCATTTTTGAAGAAGAAAATTTCTCAATATTGGCACTCATGAACATTACAAACATGAAGGCAGAGCACCTTTTCTCTTCACAATGCATCTTAGGCGAGAGTCCATTTTGGCATCCGGCACGCCAAAGTTTTTTCTGGGTAGATATAGAAAACGGAAAATTATTCGAATATCATTTAGCTACTGAGAAGACAAGTGTAAAATCATTCCCCCATCGGCTGACATTGGTTTTGGAGGGAAAAGAAAATGAGTTGGTTTTGGCACTGGACCGTAAAATTGCTTCTTACAATTTGGACTCGGAAGAATTGGAATGGCTGGCCGAAGTAGAGACTGAGTTTCCGCTGAACAGGTTTAATGACGGAAAGTGCGATGCAAAAGGGAGACTTTGGATCGGAACCCTCAGCACAGAATTCACTGAAGGTTCAGGCTCGCTATATAGCGTCAGCAGGGATCTAACCCCAGGAAAGCAACTGGATCAATTGACCATTTCCAATGGAATGGCCTGGACTGGGGATAATCAGACCTTTTACTTTATTGATACGCCTACCAGACAAATCAAGGCGTTTAAGTTTGGTCTGGACACTGGGACTCTTGAATTTGATCACGTTGCCATCGAGATCCCAGAGGAATTGGGAATGCCTGACGGGATGTGTATAGATGAGGAAGGAATGCTCTGGGTGGCACATTATGGAGGCGCAGGTGTTTACCGCTGGGATCCGGGTACAGGCAGACTGCTGCAACAAGTGGAGATCCCGGCTCCGCATGTTACCTCCTGTGCTTTTGGGGGGAAAAATCTAGACCTGCTTTTAGTCACCACCGCCCAGGAGAATATGAGCCCAGAACAGTTAAAAAGCTATCCCAAGAGCGGTGATGTATTCCTGGTGAAGACACAGGCAAAAGGGAGTAAAGCATATGGTTTTTTGTATTGAAAAAGCATATTCAAAAGATAAAATAAAGGGTTTTAGGGTGTTGGTTTGGACTTAGAAACAGGGATGATTCTGGATTCATTATATAAATTAGGAGGAAATATTATATAAGCACATCCTATAAGCTCGGAGTGGGATGATGAGTACCTGACTAGGCAGCCACTTCAAAATTTCAGTTTGGCCAATACCGGTAAATGATCAGAAGAGTAATGCTCCTGTATGACTTCGTGAAACAGAGACTGAATCCCAAGCCCTTCGGAATACAAAATAAAGTCAATCGCTTTTCTGGGATTCACTACCGGAATTGTATTCGGGCAGCCTTGCTCGCATGTCCTGTCAAAAGTCTTATCCAAATGAGCCATCGTCTTGCTGCTTGCCTCCACATTGAAGTCTCCTACCAGAATTATCGGTAATTTCTCTTCTTCAAAATAGGTGGTGATTGCTTCGGCTTGTGCAAGTGCGTTTGTATCACTGGTAAAGTCCAGATGCGTATTTCCAAACCTTACCTGTACCTCTTCTGGTAGCTCCACAGTAACCACAGATAGCGTTCTTCTCTCAGTTCCGGTTTCTTCTGGCAAATGAACCGTCTCCATTTCTGAAATAGGGTATTTGGAAAGAATGGCTGTCCCGTAAGTTCCCCCTTTGTAGTCAATGCCCTTTGAGAAATAAAACTTCATACCCGTGAGTTCAGCAAGCTTTTCGGCTTGGTTAAGATGCACCCCAGACCGCTCATTGTTCACATCAATCTCCTGTAAGCCAATCAAATCAGCCTTTGAATTTAAGATCACCTTCGCAATGCCATCTACATCTATCAGTCCGGGTTTACTTGGGGGATTACAGTGATGCACATTATAACTCAGCACTTTAACTTCCAGACTTTCTGTGATTTCTGGTTGTTGAATTGGTTCTGTTGGGAGAGAAGGCCCCTGGCCATTCGCACAAGAATTAATCAAACCAGTCAGGAGTACCAGTGTATATATGCGAAGTCTTTTCATGTGTTTATAATTGTTATAAAATGGTCAGATGGAATCTTTGGCGATTAAAATAATCATTGCTCTGTGTGTTTAATGATGATTTTGACCGTGTCGATTTCATAAGGGTTTTAGAAATGAAACAGATATCTAATTTCAATTGCTTTTCAGAACCAAAACTGCCTCTATTGGCAGGTGGTCTGAATAGTGAATAGTTGAAGGGATTTTGACGTGGGTCACTTTCTTGATATGGACTTTACTGGTCCAGATATAATCTATCTTCTTGGAAGGATCTATTACAGGAAAGGTATTTCCCAATTTTTCATCCGCCATTTTTAATTGCCTTGAAAACAGTTCTATTTCTTCTGTCCCAGGCTCTGCATTAAAGTCTCCTGTAAGGATAAGTGGCGAGTCGGCCTCAAGAAATCCCAACGTTTCAGCCGACTGGATCAATCGCATGGATTGATCCAGGGCAAGATGAACTGTGGCAAAAACAAGCACTTTTTTATTGGCCAGGGAAATTTTAGTAGAAAGTAATGCCAAGGATCTTTTCTCGCCATTTTTTATGGAAGTGATTTGGTCATGCTGTTGGCTGATAATAGGATATTTAGACAGTATTCCCAACCCGTATGCACCCCCGTCGTATTCAAAATGCCTCTGAAAAGCATAATGCATTCCAGTAATATCTGCCAGAACTTTCATTTGATCAACCTTGCCTGAGCGGTTGCACATACTATCCACTTCTTGCAAACCTATCAGATCGGCCTGGGTACCTTTGATATATTCTGCAATTTCCTCTAGCGTATTAACCTCATTTTTATCGGCACCGTGGTGGATGTTGTAGGAAATAACTTTCAGAGATTGTGCTAAAGAGCAAGGCATGTTAAGGAAGGTTGCACCCAGGACCAGAAAATAGAATTTGAAAATCATAGTACCAATTTAACTTAGTCTTGTTTTGTATAAACTGTAAAATCAGTCTGTAAGCCGGAATCAGGTGTAACAAGAACATTTTCTACCTGGACCTTGATTTTGACTTCTTCAGGGTATTTCCAAACTGCTCTCAAGATCACCTTAACTGAATCCTGGGCAGGAATAGTTACCGTACCTAAAGGAGCTCCTTCAATATCATATGTGGACTGCATTTTGGTCTCAAAGGGAATATCGCTGGAATTTACAAAGTTTACAATTATAAGAGGCTCCGCTTTTCGCAGCTTACGCTCAGCACTCACCCGTATAGCCGATTTGAAAAAAGCTTCTGCTTCAGGCTGTCTGGCAACAACATAATCCCCAAAATACAATGCAGTTCTTTTGGCAAACAACGCTTCCTCTACCCCTGCGGCCGTCTTTTCCTTTACAAAAACCAGCGTCATGGGTCTGTGGGTGTCCTTATATCTCGGATGGTTATCATAATGCTCATCTGTGTTGCAGAGCATAGCAAGATTATGATCCAATGCCATCCTATGGGCGATCACATTGTAGTTACCTGAATTGACTACTTCCACTCCTTTCAGGATATCCTTATCCAATAATTCCTGGTGAAAGGAAGTAAACAGCAGGGTATCTTTCTTATCCCACCATCCCCAACCCGGATGATTATATACCACAAAGGCATTTTGCTTCTTGGCGGCCAGGAACGGCTCCATAAGCTGCTCATGGGTAATGCTGTCTTTCATCACAAATTCGGCTTTTCCACTTTTCATATACTCGGTAGGCAGCGTATTGGCATCTTCCAGAAATAATGCATTGTGATGATATGGAGCCACTCTTGGTGATATTTCCACTCCCTTAATGATTATCAAACCTTTGCCTTCAGCGGATTTAGAAGCGATTTCATAGGACTTGTTGTAGTCTTTCTGTATCAAATCAGGAAAGCCTTCGTAATCGATGTGCTCAGTAAGAGAAATCACATCCAAATCATCCCTAATGGCTTCATTCACCCGAAAGGTAGGCCAAACATGTCCGTCAGAAAACACGGTGTGCATGTGAAAATCACCTTTTAAGGTATAAAAGCCAGGGATATCGGGAAGGATAACCGAACTCTTTTGTGCGAAGGAAACACTACTGATGGCCATGGCCATCAGTAGTAAAAATCTAACTTTTAGTTGCATCATATCTATTGAACTACTGATCAATCCCAACCTGGATTTTGTTCCAGATTTGGGTTAAGGACTATATCCGTATTAGAGATTGGATGCAGGTACTTTTTCTCTGGGAATTCCCTGTCCTCATCATCTCTCCAGATCAAATGCCCTTTGGTACCTTCCGAAAGCTGGGATGCACTGCCGTCGATGATAAAATAGATGACTCCTGGAACTTTTGAATCAGGCACTGTTTGCACGAAAGCTACGTCAGGGGTGTCATTGCCATCAAGATCCATTGGTATATCCAAGCCCGGAACGTAAATTCCTTTCCACTGCATTTCTATCAACTCTCCTTTTTTCCAGCGGAGCAAATCGTCGTAACGGAATCCTTCATAGCAAAGCTCAATGCCTCTTTCTCTTCTGATCTCAAGCAAAAATTTATCACTTATCCCCGGGAAATAGGTAGTTTGAAGGTAACTATCGGAAGTCGTAGGTACAGCCGGGTTTACACCAGCCCGCTCACGAAGGAGCGCAATAGTCTGATTCCATACACTTTCATCAAACTGTCCTAATTCTGCCTTCGCCTCTGCATAATTCAAGAGAACTTCTGCATACCTGATCAAAGGAATAGAGTTATAGGATTCGGATACCCCATCCAGCCCCTTATCATCCAAACTATGTTTTAGAATATGGTAACCTGTAAATGTATACCCGAAATTCGGGGGAGCCGGGCTTCCGTCACTACGGGTATACCCAAGCGAACGTACTGTTTGGGCCAAGCGGTAATCACGGTCTTTCATTTCATCCACAAAAAGAATTTCATCAAACCCTTCTTTGTCAGAAAACCGTGATCCATCTGTCATCAGGTAAGTATTGACGAACTGCTTATTCAATCCCCAGCGGGCGCCATAGGTGGCACTGTTGAACTTCCAGGTGATATTATGCCACCTTCTTAGTGCGTTATTGTACACCACCGCCAGCATGATTTCTGTATTTATTGGGTTTTCGCTAGTAAACAAGACCCTGTAATCCGTCGAAGCATCCCCCGTACTATAGATAGAATATGTGCCGGCGTCCATTACTTTTTTGGCGGCATTCGCAGCTTCAGTCAGAAATTCATCTGCCGAGTTGACAAGTCCGGCCTCCGGATGATATTTTCTGAATGTTCCTTCGAAAAGTGCTACTCTTGATTTGAATGCCAATGCTACCTGACGGGTGACCATGGAGGAAGTATTGTCCTTTGTATCCCGGATATGCTCCACGGCGAAATCCAAGTCTTCCATAACATTGGCCATAACCAATTCCCGGGGATCCCTCGGCTTATATAATTCTTCCTCATCTGTAGTATCCAACGTTTGTCCATACCAAGGCACATCTCCGTAGCGCTTTACCTTCTCAAAATAAAACCATGCCCGGAAGAATCTTGCGATACCCTCATAGTGATCTCTCGCTTCTTGCGGGATGATTTCCTGATTAAAGTTTTCAAGGAAATAATTTATATTCCTTAGGTCTGTCCAGTTCCATGCTCCCTCATCCACTGATGAGTAGGTCCCGGCGATGAAAGTCGGAGATTGGTTTTTTGAGGTAAAATCTCCCAATTCATCACTTTGAACCACTTCGAGACCTCCTGGAAGCATTCTTTGGTAAAAGGAAGTGGTATACAATTCAAGATCTTTTTCGGACTGGAAAAAGGTATTTGGTACCAGTCTATCCATTGGCTCAGTTTCCAGAAAGTCTTCGCAAGAGCTGAATGACATGATGGAAAGTATAGCCGTAGAAAATATTATCAATGATTTTTTCATAATCAGATAGTTTCAATTGTTAGAAAGAAAGATTCAAACCCACTGTATAGGTTTTGAGCATAGGATAGGCATCGCCCTGACCATGACTGTTGGTCATATCTCCAGTTGGCGCTTCGATAATTTCGGGATCAAAGTTGTCCGTGTGTTTGTAAAGGCCTGAGAAGGTCAGAATATTCTGTCCGCTCACATATACCATAGCTTTCTTCATCCCTATCTTGTCCAAAAGGTGGGCAGGAATGGAGTAATCCAAGGTTACATTTTTTAAGCGTAAGTAGCTGGCGTCCTGAAGATATCTTGTTTGCGGAGCTCCGAGTGATCTGTTGGTTCCCAAAGCAGTATACCCTCTGAATCTTGGAAAATAGGCATCCGGATTATCTTCTGTCCAAATATCATCCATCATCATTTTGGGCTGAAAACCATAGGGCCTGTTGTATGGTCCGTAAAACAAATCCGCCTCAGGTGCGAAATACCAGTCACGCTTGCCTACTCCCTGAAAGAATGCTGATATTCCAAAGCCATTCCAGTTGCCTGAAAGCGTAAATCCAAACTGATATCTCGGGGCGTTGTTCCCGATGATTCTTCTGTCCCCAGGATCATTTACTGTGTTTGTTCCCTGATTGATTACTCCATCGTTGTTCAGGTCCGCAAACTTCAAGTCACCGGCAAGCCATTGTCTGTTGTTAGAGTTGATCAGGAAGCTTTGGTCGGCATGATTGGCAACATCTTCTTCAGAAGAGAAAAAACCCATTGTCTCATATCCCCAGATTTCTCCGATTGTTGAACCCTCATAATAGGTGCTGGAGATTAGTTTATTGGGATTGTTGAATTTGGTAATTTCGGCTTGGCTGTCCCAGACCGAACCGGATATGCTATAGCTGAATGGCTTAGAACCCATAGCGAATTCATCTCTCCATGCCATGGTATATTCCCAGCCTTTCGTAGAAAGATCCGCGAAGTTGCCATATGGGACCGTCGCTCCAAAAACATTTGGAAGTGGCTCTCCATAAGTAAACATATCCGTGGTCAGTCGGTTATACCAATCAAAGCTTAGCGTAAATTTGCCAGAAAGCAAGGAAGCATCCATTCCTATGTCAAAGGTGGTGGCTTTCTCCCAAGTCAAGCCGTTGGGAATTGCTCCGGGCAGGTAGGTATATCCTTTCTGTATACCATCTAAAATCACGCTTGTTTTGGCCACTGACATTGTTTCCATATAGCGATAGGGCGCCACATTTCCATTTCCAAGCGTACCATAGGAAGAGCGGATCTTGAGGTTATCCAACCAGCTTTTGGTATTGCCCATGAAGCCTTCCTCAGAAATATTCCACCCTGCCGAAACGGAAGGGAAGAACCCAAAACGCTGGTCGCTTGGGAATTTGGATGAACCATCATAGCGGCCATTGAATTCCAACAAATACTTCTCTTTAAAACGGTAGTTTAACCTGTAAAATACCCCCATGTATTTCCACTCACTTCCCCCTCCTCTAATGGTATAATTGAGCCCATCCAATAGATTAAAATCAGGCTTGGTCTCCACCAATAGCCCATCCCGCTGGGAATCCAGATTTTCTAAACGGTTGCTCTCCACATTATAGCCCATTAACAAACTGAAGTCATGCACCTCATTCAAGTTCTTCTTAAGTTCGGCTGTAATATTTGACCCCCAATAGGTTGTCTCGTCGGTGAGTTGACGGAGTAGGCTTTGTCCGAAGTGGGAGCTCTGTCCCGGTGCGGTGCTGAAGTCCACGAAATTATTGAAGCGTGCATCCTTGTTAAAGTTTTTAGAGAAGGTGAAATTGGCCTTGAGAGTCAAAAAGTCGGCAAAGGGAGTTGCCGTAAGAGATGGTGTGTTTCTGATAAAAAATTTACTCTGGTCTGATTTGCTGCTACCATCTACATAGGACGCTCCTATGTAAGACCCTGATTGGGTAAAGCTGCCGTCTGGATTCTGCATCACCGCCATAGGAAAGCCCTGAACGGCTAAATACCTCCAAATCCCTGCATCGCCATTTGCAAGGAGCGGATACTCATATTTGTAAGTACTGAGGTCAAAGTTGTTTTCCAGAGACAACCAGTCTGTCAGGTTTACAGCTCCTTTTGCACGGAGATTATATTTGTTGAAATTATCCGAAGAATAGTTGAAGATCCCATCTTGATGATAATACAGGCCTGAGATGTAATAGCTTGCCTTATCAGATGCTCCTGATGCACTGATAGATGCTTCAGTCGCAGGCATATTGTCTTTATGCAGGTATTTGAACCAATCTGTATTCCCAAAATACTCATACCTATTTAGCTCTTCATTGAAAACCGTTTCCGGAAGATTAGGATTTTCGTTATGGTTTTTCAGTTCTTCCAGGTATTCCAGAGAAAACGGAAAAATACTGTTTACAGAAATCGGATGGGTTTTGTAATCGTACCAAGCAAAGAAGGCCTCATCAAAATTCTTCGCCCATTCATAGCCATTGGTAACTAAATTGGGCACTACCGTCCGCTGATTTACAGAATGGCTAATTTTCACATCCACCCCGGAAGATCCTTTTTTGGGATTTTTTGTTGTGATTAAAACCACACCAAAAGCTGCTCTAGATCCATAGACCGCCGCAGAAGAAGCATCCTTTAGGATAGATACACTTTCCACATCATTGGGATTCACCAGATTGGCATCCCCCTCTACCCCATCGATTAATACCAACGCATCACCACCTGCTCCTATGGAAGTAGCACCACGGATATTAAAAGCTGCAGACCGGGTTGGGCTACCGTCCACCATTTTGATATTCAGGTTGGGAAGAGCTCCCTGAAGCATTCTGGTCAAGTTTGGGGAAGGTCTATTTTCAATAGCCTCTGTTCCTATCTGGGAAACAGCTCCTGTCAGATTTACTTTTTTCTGTGTACCATAGCCAACCACCACTACTTCAGCCAACTCCTGCGGAATCAGTAAAAAGGTCATTTCATCTTCACTGATAACAATTACTTCGGGGTTATACCCCAAGGCCGAAGCCCTGATTTCTTTCCCTAGGAGAACCTCATCGATTTCCAGTGACCAGTTACCGTCCAGATCTGCTATAGCACCCTGGCTGGTTTCGGAAATAAAAACACTTGCTCCCATAATGGGTTCTTGGGTCTCTGCGTCCAAAATCCTTCCTGAGATTTTCATCTTCACTTCAATAGGTGTCTTTGTATTCTTATCTGTTGGTTTTACAGCTATTGATTCATTGACTTGCCTGAAACCCAGTTTTGTCTGCGCAGCCACTTCATAAAGCAAGGTCTCCAGGTCTGTATTGCCAGAGAGAGAAATTTGTTTGTTTTCCACGGTTTCAGGATTGAAGTGAAACCTAAATTCTGATTGCTTTTCCACCAGATGAAAAAAATCCAAAACAGAGGTTTTGTTAGACTGGATCGTTATCTGTGTCAGATTAAGATGTTGTGCATGTGAGCTACTGGCTAAGGCCAGACCACTCAGGCAATAAGCCAACGTGAAGCCAACCATGAGGCACTTGCACGTATCCCACATGAGTTGTAGTAGTTTTTTTTTCATAATTTTGATAAATAAAGGTTGGGACTTGAGGTGTCGCATCGCCAAAATTGTACACCATCAAGTCAGTTAATCATTCGATCTTTTGTCCGGTGGTTCTAGTAATCACCGGATTTTTCATTAACAGGGGTTCACATCTATGGTGACATTGGCATCATTTATTTTATAGGTTAGATTAAGCGTATAGCTGAGGGTCTCCAGAATTTGTTCCAGGCTTGCCTGAGTGAATTCTCCGGTATAATGACAGTTTGGACCCTTCCCATTTATTTCGATAGTCACAGCATACCAACTTTTCAAGGTGGATTGGATCATGTCAATAGTTGCATTGTCAAACGTGATTTTACCAAGCCTCCAACCCGGAAGCTCTGCAACATCGAACTGCTCCATTTCACTAAAACCTTCCTGGGCTGTCCAACTGATTTTTTCCCCCATCAATAGAATAGTTGATTCCTTTTCAGACTGCTGTTCCGAAAATTTGACCCTTCCGGAATAAACAGACAGCTCTACTCCCGATTGATGGTAAGATTTAAGGTTGAAGGATGTACCAAGAACTTCTGTAGCCACTGTTCCTGTCATAATTTTAAAAGGAGATTCAGGATTGGTTGTGACTTCAAAAAAAGCTTCCCCGGATAAACTGACTTGTCGATTGGTAGGAAAATCTGCTGCATACTCAAGTTTCGATCCGGTACTCAGCCAGACTTTGCTCCCATCTGGAAGTTGAAAAGCAGACACTTTCCCGATAGCATTGCTATACGCTCCTGCGGCGAGAGTAGCCGTCCCTGCATCTGGTAGGCCAGTAATGAGGCCATAACCAGCTCCGCAAAATAAAAGGAGGATTGCCGCTTTCCAGATCCAACTGCCGAAACCTATTTTTTTTCTCCTCCTGGTTACTTTGTCAGCATGAATTTTATTGTGGATGTTTTCCCAGGCTTGCAATTTGATCCGATTGCTATCTGAAATAGATTTGGATACATCCTCATTTAGGGAGTTATACCAATGGTTCAGTTCTTCGAGCGGGGATATATCCTGCTCTTCTTTACTAAAAAGCTTCCTTAACTGTACTTTGATTTTTTGTGAATTCATAACCTGTCTCTTCCTTCTAAAGAGACCTGATCCACAGCTTTCATCTAGTCCTGAACAATTATTGAATCATGAATTAAAAATTCTGTTTAGTAACAAAATGATAACTGGATCAAGTGATCACAATTGAGAGTAATGCCACGGCTATCAGGTTATTTTCCAACTGTGCCTGAAGCTTGGAATTGGCCTGACTTAGATGATTTCTTACAGTGGACTCTGTGATGCAATAGGTTTCCGCCAGTTCTTTTACAGTCTTGTTTTCAAACCTGTTCTGAATAAAAATCTGCCTGCTTCTCATTGGTAATTCTTCAATTCTATCCATTAAAAAAGTATAGAGTTCATTAAACTCCATGATCTTAAAACCATCAATTGAGTCACTGTAGGAACTGTTCGGCTGTATAGAATCCAACGCATCAAATATTATTTTATCCTGATCTATCCATTTAAAAAACTGATACTTCAGCATGGTGACCAAATAGTTTTGAAGATTATTTATTTCTCCAATGCGCTTTCTGTATTTCCAAAAATTGATAAAAGTTTCCTGGGCCAAGTCCATGGCCAAATCCTGTGATCTGGTTTTTTTGAGAGCATGAGCAAACAGTATCTCCCAGTACCGATCGAATAGCACCCTGAAGGAAGCATCATCGTCCTCCTCTTGGATCTTGCGAAGGAGTAGCTGTTCGTTTACTATTGCTTTCATGCACGAAAATTTAACGTAAAGTTACCTGAAGGAGCAGTGCCCGAAGAAATATTGGTGTTAACAATAAGTTATGATTGGATACAGATATCTGACTAAATTAAGGTATGTATAACCTATCTGCGCAATGGAAAAGAGAATTAGACTTGTTCTTTTATCATCTAAACCTGTAAAAAAATGAACGTGGCAACATACTCTTTCAGCAATTCCAATTTAATAATTTGATAAACAGTATCTCATGCAAGAAAAATGGGGAATAGGTAATTTTGGGCAGCCTATAGATTTACCTATTTTTCTCTTCATTTATCTCTCTGCCATGGAATCCCCATCAAAGCTCAGGCAACCTCATTTGCTCATCAGCTCCGAAAAAATAGACCGTAGAACCTTTCTGCAGAAGTCGGCACTTAGCCTATCGGGGGTAAGTCTTTTGGGGTCGCTCCCTTTTTCTTCACAAGCGGAAGATCTCAATGACTATCCTTTTACACTTGGGGTTGCTTCTGGAGAGCCATTGCCTGACGGCATAGTACTCTGGACCAGGCTTGCGCCAAAGCCTCTGGAAGGCGGAGGACTTAAGGATCAGGAAATAGAGGTATACTGGGAAATAGCGTCAGACCCTGAGTTCAGTGATATAGTGCAGCATGGGACAGAATTGGCCACAAAAGATTTTGCACATTCTGTACACGTGGAGGTAGCCGGTCTATCTCCTTCAAGCTATTACTACTATCGGTTCAAGACCGGTGAGGTTGTATCCCAAACAGGTAAGACTAAAACGGCTCCCGCATTGGGCTCAGATCTTGCTGAGTTAAAATTCGCCATTGCTTCCTGCCAAAACTACTCTGCGGGGCTATATACGGCCTATGATCATATGGTAAAAGAAGATTTGGACGTAGTTTTCTTTCTGGGTGATTATATCTATGAAAAAGCAAGTGGCGCAAATGCTCTTCGAAAGCATCTTCCGGATAAGGAAATTAGGTCATTGGAGGATTATAGAATCAGGTACGCTCAATATAAGAGCGATCCTTCCTTAATGGCGGCACATGCAGCTTTTCCATGGATAGTAGTCCCTGATGATCATGAGGTCAAAAACAACTGGGGCGGAGATGGCCCTCCTTACGATGACAATGCTTCATTTTTACAACGAAGATCGGTGGCCTTTCAGGCTTATTATGAGCATATGCCTTTGAGAAAAACCTCAATCCCTGAAGGGATAGCAATGCGTGTTTATAGAAAGTTTAGCTTCGGCAACCTTGCAGAATTTTCCATGCTGGATACCCGACAATTTCGGACAGATTTTGCCTGCAGTGGAAACTGGGAGGAGAACTGCGCTGCACGCTTTGATCCCGGTAGAACGATGCTGGGTGAAGTCCAGGAAAATTGGTTGACCGAGAATCTTTCCCAGTCTGCATGTACCTGGAATATTCTGGGACAGCAGGTAAGGATGGCCCAGGTTGGTAGAAAAATGGACGGGACTATTAAATATGCAGCAGATTCCTGGGATGGATATGCCGCTACCAGAAATAGATTGATGAGCAGTATCAAGGATAATCAAGTAAAGAATCTGGTCGTACTTACAGGGGATTCCCATAAGAATTGGGTGAATGAACTACGCCTGAATCCTGATGATCCTCAATCCGAAGTGATAGGCACTGAATTTATGGGAACCAGCATCAGCAGCGCCGGAGATGGCAAAGAATTTTCCGACATAGGTCTGGAACTTATGGAAATCAATCCCGACATCAAGTTTTATAATGAGCAGAGAGGCTATGTGGTGCTGGTGGCCAAACCTGATGAGCTTAGGGCTGACTTCAAGGTAATGCCTTTTGTCACACTTCCTGATGCGCCTATCCATACCATCGCTTCTTTCATTATAGCGAATGGAATTGCAGGATTGAGCCCAAGCAATCGGGATACGGCAACTACTGTGGCCCAAGCACTGGTATAGTTTGGCGGGTTCCGCCTCTGCCAAGTAGTTAGCGCCTTTGGTTGTCAAAGGTGGGCGGATTCGGAGCATTCTGAAGGAAAAGGAGGGTAAGATCCAAAACAGTGGGACTGGGGATTAGCAAACATGACGAAGGCGAGTCATATTTAATTTCTGGGGTTATGTCAATAAATAACACGACCGCATTTCAAAAACCACATATCCAGCAGTGCAATTACTCATTGCGTAATGATTTTGTAGGATTCATAGCGATTGTTTTCTGGCTTTGTATCCAGATAATCCCAAGGATCAACAGTACTGCCCCAACTATAATCCATAGAAAAGATGCCCATGGCATTTCCGTTTTGTAGGCATAGGTATTCAGCCATTTTAGTGATGCAAACCAAGCTACCGGCACCGCTATAAGAAATGCCAGTAGCAAGACCCATACAAATTCGTTTACCAACACTAACAGCGATTCAAACTGGGAGGCGCCAAACACCCGTCGCACACCGATCTCCTTGGTTTTCCTCAAGGTATTGAACGTTGCCAATCCCACTATTCCAATAACTGCAATAACTATAGATATAACAGAGAACGTTAATACCAGATTTGAAGCAATTGACTCAGTTTTGTATAAATTATCGAAGGTCTCATCCTGAAACCAATACTTGATGAGCAAGTCCGGTTCGATTAGCTTATAAGCGCCACTGATCGCCTCAAGTGCCTTTTGGGCCTCTCCAGGCTTGTATTTAATATATATACCAGGTAGGTATTCAATTGGCATACTATAAATAATCAGCGGCTGAATGGACTCTTTCAGAGATCCAGTATGTAAATCATTTACCACCCCCACGATTTCGCAATCCTGGTAATCATGGATTCTTATTTTTTCCCCGATCGGATTTTCAAAACCAAGATAGGCTGCAGCTGTCTCTGAAATTAAAGCCTCCGTGACAAGTGAGTCTTTTGTCTGCTTTTCTGGTAAAAAAGCTCTTCCTTCCAACACCTCTAGTCCGAATAATTCACTGAAATTGGCCAGAGCCGCGAGGGTCTGAAAATTGATTTGGGAATCGGGTGATTTACCTGCCCAATCCACAGCAACGGTACTGTTGCCTATAATCATGGGATTTGCATTCGCAGCAGTCATGTCTATGATCGCGTCGCTCTTAAGTGTCTCGCTCCTGAAAGCATCATAGCTTTTGAGCAGTCTAAAGCTAGGTTCTAGCCTGATCATATTTTCCTTGTCAAACCCCAGGTTCTTCTCGCGGATAAAATCCAACTGAAAATAAATTACAGAACTGAACAGGATAATGCCAATGGAAAGGCACAGCTGTACAGTCATCAATACTTTTCGGATATTCAAGGATCCGGTAAAATTGTTGGCTCCCGAACCTTTTAATATTCTAGCGGATTGGAAAGAAGACAACACCAAAGAAGGATACAATCCTGCCAGCAATGCTACTGATACGAGAAAAACCAGCAGGTAAAGAACATTCATTCCCCCTATCAGAGAAAGCGACAGGCTCGCATCGATTAAACTATTGAACCTGGGAAGAGCTAGTACTGTCCAGGCAATTCCCAAAAGAAATGAAGCAAGAACCATCATGAACGATTCACTCATAAACTGAACAATCAGAGTGTTTTTCACCGCACCGATTGCTTTTCTAACTCCTATTTCCTTGGCTCTTAAAGTAGCCCTGGCGGTGGACAGATTCACAAAATTGATGACAGCCATCGCCAATACCAACAAAGCGATAAGAATAAACAGTCTTACGTAATCAATCCGTCCTCCTGCATTCTTTCCATTTTCATAGGCATTATTTAAATGCCAGTCAGTAAATGGGACTGCTTCATACGATATTTTTTTGGACAGATACTCTTCCCCTAGTACTGTCGGGTGATTGAGCTTCTCTGAAAGTTGTTTTGCCGGTACGTTGGAGGAAGTTTTTAAGTAAACATCAAAAAACCAGGACTGCAGCCTTTCCTCATTGATTCCCGTTTGCCTTTGATAAATTGAAAATGGAAGTGCAAAATCAAATTTGATGGAAGATTGTGATGGGATATCCTGAAAGACCGCCGCAATAGATACTTCCTTGGATCCGTCAATCTTGATGGTTTTCCCCAGGGGGCTTTCCTCACCATACAGTGTCCTGGCCATTTTCTCGGAAATAGCAATCTGCGCCACATCTTCCAGGGGATTAGGATCACCGCTGAGAATAGAGAAGGAGAAGGTGGAAAAAAGACTGGGGCTTGCATAAACACCATTAAAATAAATGCATTCCCCGTCTCCGTTTTCAGGCCAGAAACACAGTTCGTGTGGCCACCTTGATCCTGTTGATATGTGCGTTACCTCTTCTACTTCGGGTATGCTTTCAGCATTCATATTGAAGCCAGCTGTAAATTCAGTCTGGAATGAACCGTTTGCATTTACATGGGTGATTACCTTATACAGGTTTTCAGGATCCTTATGGAATCGATCAAAGGAGAATTCATTGATTACCCAGAGGCTTATTAGAAAAATACAGCTAAAAGCGATGGACAGACCAAAGAGGGAGAGTAAGGAGTGACCGGGATTCTTACGGAAATTCCTGATAAACACAAGAAGGTTATTTTTCAACATGTCGGCAGAAATAGTAGTTGAATAGGATTCTGAAGTTTTCTTTTTGATGTTTTTGAACCTGAAAAACCGCAAAACATTCCAGGCAAACTGCCAGTTTGCAGTCCTTGGGCTCTCCTTTGCTTTTCTTTCATACAGCTCGTAGATATCGCCCTGTATTTCGTCGAGGAGATCCTCCCGGCAATACCAGGCAAGGAATCTATCGGCCCATTTTGGAGGTTTTGGTCTCATACGTTAACCTAAGTAAGTTTAAATTCAAATGCGGGCTTTGGAATCATACCGTAAAGCTGATTTCGTAAAGCACGGCTTTCTTCCAGCACATTTTTCCCCGCAGCGGTGAGCGTAAATAGCCTCTTCCTTCTTCCTCCCCGCTCCTCTGTAGGCTGCCCGGTATGCGATTTGAGATAACCTTTTTCTTCCAGTCGTGTCAAGACCGAATGTACCGCACTGATATTCAATGAGCGACCCGCCTGAATTTTGAGCTCATCCATGACAGAGACCCCATAAGCCTCAGGGAACAACACCCCCACTGTCAACAAAATGAGCTCCTCTAATTCTCCTAGATATGATCCTTTCACAAGTATGATTTATTTGTCCTACGAAAGTAAAAGTAATACATATCTTTTACTTTTGTAGGATTAATGAAAAAAAATATTTTAACCCGATAACCTCTGGAGAAATGAAAATTATCAGTTGTTTTTTTTGCTACGCTCCCCTATCGCTTGTTGCTAAAATGGAAAGGACCGGGCTATCTGCCACGGTCCAGTCTCCTCTAGGTTCATACCTGCCTTTAGCTACAGACCCATCTGGGTCAAAAGCTTTCCAACCTTTTTATTGCCAGCCTGGATTTTGTTCCAAACTTGGGTTTAGGCCAAGTTCATTCACCGGGAAAGGCCATAAGTAGTCCCTTTGGGGGTCAAAACTTCTATTCTCCCCACTTTGCAGGAGAATAAAGCCATTTTCATCCACATCCGGGGTAACAGCCGTACCAAATTCCTCTGCAAAATAGAAATTGCCGAGAACAGGCTTGGGCAATTCTACTTCAGCAGTTTTCCATCTGATCAAATCCCAGTAACGGAATCCCTCCAGTGCCAGCTCCACCCGACGTTCCCTACGGATTTCCTCCCGAAGATCCAGTCCATTGGTCGCGGCAAATGCATTACTAATAGGGGCAACCTCTGCCCGGACCCTCAAGGCATTGAGAGTCATATCCAACTCGCTGTCCGAAATTTGACCGTTCAATTCGTAAGCTGCCTCAGCATAGTTCAGGAGCACTTCCGCATATCGTATAATAGCGTAGTCAATGAAGGACCGGGAGTTTTGCCAATCTGTAAGGTTGGCATATCTCCTGTTGGCAAAACCAGTCCTCTGAAAGGAAAGGTTCGGCACATTGAAGGTCGGCTGGGTGGCAATGTATTCGTCCCCTTCCTTAAACAGGGTGGCTTCCATCCGTTTGTCACGGTTGGAAAACACCTCTATAATCTCCGTTGGAGATTGATAAATGGGTGATTTGGACATCGGTAACCCATCTTTCATAAGATAAGAGTCCACGAGTGCTTTAGTTGGATTAGCCGCTCCTGTTTCCAGATTTCGCTGGGCATTATGAAAAAGGATCGATTCCGAAACATCTTTTCCATACTGTCTCACCAGGATATTTTCAGGATTGGAAGGTCCCTCACCCTCATACTGCCACAGACCAAAATAGGACTGAAACAAACTATGGTAACCTGAATCCATACAGGCTTTGGCGGCGTCCAGTGCGAGCTTCAGGTGCTTATCAGCATCCCCGGTTCCGTGATATTTTGCAAATGTACCCTCAAAAAGTGCCGCTCTGGATTTAAACGCCATGGCAGCAGTATTGGATACTCTCCCATACCCGGCACCACCCAACTCGGAAGGGGATTTTAGGTTTTCAATCGCATAATCCAGGTCTTCATAGACCGCATCCATCACTTCGGCCCGCGGGGACTTGGGACCAAACAGGCGCTCATCTGTTTCGATCATAGTCTCCAGTATCAGGGGCACATCACCATAGCGCTGCACCAGACTAAAATAAGCCCAGGCACGAAAGAACCTCGCCTCAGCCAGATAGGTTGCCACGATACCCGGATCCACTCCATTATCCGATGCAGCAGGGGCCTTCTCCAGAATGTTATTCGCGGCACGGATGATCCGGTAGGGCGTATTGTAACTCCCGTCTGTGGCTGGAACCAGACGGGTTCCATCGCTGATCGGGTTAGGTCCCGAACCAAAGGCATCATCTGACCATACATCACTTGTCTGCGGCAATCCCGGCAGGAAAGTATATAGATAATTTGACGCCAGCTTGATATCATTTTCAGTCTTCCAAAATGAAGGATCCGATAGGTTGGTCTCGGGGATTCTGTCTATTTCGCAGGAGGTGATCCCCCCGATAATTACGACAGCAAGAACGATGAGTTTATGTGTGATTTTCATATGATTATAATTTGTCTTTTAAGGGCCATATGGAATCTCGCATGCATTATAATCATCCCAGTGTGTGACGCTGGAGTCATGCTCGATTTCATCTGTTTATAATTGTTTTAAGATGGTCAGATGGAATCTTGCAGGATGAGTAATCATCCCGATATGTGTCGTTTTCGACATGCTCGATTTCATGATTGTATCTTGTTTGGGTTAGAAGGATAGATTGATACCCGCAGCCACAGTTCCAAAAAACGGATAGTCAGCCCGCACAGCGTTGTTGTTTTCCGGATCAAACACGCCGTCAAAGACTCCCATTTTCGTGAATGTGAGAATATCCTGGCCAGTGATAAATACCCTGGCCCGGGATAGTTTTACTTTGGAAAGCAGTGATTCGGGCAGCGAATAACCCAGTTGGATATTTTTCAACCTGACATACGCCCCATTGAGCACCCATCTGTCTGAAGCCCGGTAGTTATGCTGGCCCTGTAAAAACGGACGTGGGAAAGCCGCATTGGGATTCTCCGGGGTCCAGTAGTCCTGATGATGGGCCATCGGCATAAACCAGCTCTGACCCATGGGCATTAGCATATCTGTATTTGGCATGAAGCTACGCTGTCCCACACCTTGGAAGAAGATGCTGAAGTCAATACTCCTATAATTAAATCCGGCATTAATCCCAAAGAGGTATCGTTGCTGATCGGTGCTCAGCAGCACCATATCACCGGGATCATCAGTGGTTCCACGACCCTGGGTAATCCGGTCATCCCCGTTCTGATTGATGTATTGAATGTCACCTACACCCGTATTGTTATCCTGAAACGGAGCTCCGTTTACCTGGTCCATTGAGGAGAAATAGCCCGATGCAGTACGGTACCCCCAGATTGAATTAAGCGGATATCCTTCCACTATTGAGTTATTGCCCAGCCCGACTACATTTCTTCCCGAGAATTCAACCAGTTTATTCTTATTGTCCGAGATGTTGAAGGCAGCAGTATAGTTGAAATCAGTCCCGATCTTGTTGCGGTATCTGACCTCTGTTTCCCATCCCCAGGATTTAAGCACTCCATTATTCACCCTAGGTGTACCAACACCAAAAGTAGCGGGAAGCTGAAGCGGGGTAAGCATGTCCCGGTTATGTTTAATATAATAATCAAAGCTCAGCTGTAATTTATTGTCCCAAAAACCCATGTCCGTACCGTAGTTCACCGTTTCGATGGTTTCCCATGACAGGGTGGATGAAGGCACTGAATTTTCATAGAAATAAGTAGTGCGGGTCTCATCCGCTCCCATCACCAGACCCGAGCCGCTGCTGAGCAGACTTAGGTAATCGTAGTAGCCGACTATGTTTCCAAGGGCAGATCCCAATCGGCCCCATGAGGCTCTTAGCTTCAGTTCGGAAATAAAATCAAGGTTGTCATGGAAGAAATTTTCCCGGTGCATATTCCAACCTACTGAGGCAGAAGGAAAAACTTTGAACCGAAGCCCCGGCGCCAGCTTGGAGCTCTCATCTCCCCTGAGCGTACCTTCAAACAGATACTTGTCCATATAGCTATAGTTCACCCTTCCGAATATGGATTGGGTCGCCAGAGTGGAGATAGATTCATTCGTTACTTTTGTATTGTCGTCCCCAAGATTTAAAGAGGGAAGATCATTGGAGATTAAACTTCTGGCCTGTGAAAACTGACTTGAGTAACGGTAATCCTCGTACTGAAAACCTCCAAGCACAGTGATCTTATGCTTTTCACCCAGTGTGATTGCATAATCGGCCAACAGCTGGAAGCTGGTGTTTACCGTATTGCTGTTAGTGACCTCATAGACATTGGGGTTGTTGAGGATAAAAGCCGGTGCTTCTCCCCCTTTGTTCCATAGGTTTACCGTACGCGCAAATCGGTTTCTGTTGTACATCCGAAACTGTTTTCCGTAGATCGCCCGGACCTGAAGTCCCTTTACCAGATCTTTGAGGGTGGCGGTAAATACTCCGTCAAAGTCATTTCTGGAGGTCTTGTCATATCCCCCTTCACTTAAGATTGCATAGGTATTGTTTCCCGAAGTACCCGCTCCGCCAAATAGCCTTCCATCGGGCATAAATACCGGAAATCTCACCCTTGCCTGATACACCTGCTGGAGAAGTCCGTAACCATTGGCCCCCTGAGAAGGGGCGTTGGTATTGTGCTGTGCATAGGAGATCCGGGAATCCAACTTCAAATGTTTACTCAGCTCAGTACCCAGGTTGACCCGTACGTTGTAGCGGTCAAAATCATCCGGCCCTACCTTAAACACTCCTTGTTTCTCATAATAGCCCAGTGATACGAGGTAATTAGTCTTCTCATTTCCTCCGCGTGCGCTGAGGTTGTGTGTCTGCATCGGGGAATAGTCCCGCAGCACCTGGTCCCGGATACTCTTTTGGTTGTAGGTAATCCATCGGTTAGGGTCATTGGGATCCTCCACAAATTCGACCCCATCCCTGATAAACTGTAGCGCCTCGTCATTATACTCCGGCCCGAGCCCTCTATTTGCTCTTGCCAGGTTGGAGAATTCCGCTTCCTGAAGCAAAGTCATCCTATCGGGAACATTAAGAGCCCATTCAGATCCAAATTGTCCTGAATACTCAAACACCGTTTTGCCGGATTTCCCTGTTTTGGTTGTCACCAAAATTACACCCCCCGCCGCCTGGGCGCCATAGATGGCAGCGGCGGCGGCATCTTTTAGCACGGTCACGGTCTCAATATCATTGGGATTGAGTGTCTGCAGCGTGAAAAGCGGTGCAGGAACCCCATCCACCATCAGCAAGGGATTTACATTGCCATTGGCAGAAGTAGCTCCTCTTACCTGGATATTCAATCCTTCTGAACCCGGCTGGCCGCTTGACCGGGTCACATTCAGTCCCGGCGTGGTGCCTTGCAATGCATTGGCCACAGAGGGTACGGGTCTGTTTTCCAGCAGTTCTTTACCTACAGTAGATACTGCTCCTGTCAGGTTTGCTTTCTGCTGGGTGCCATACCCCACTACTACTACTTCGCCTAACTCGGCCACATTCTCAGCCAGCATTACCTCCAGATCAGTCTGGTTACCCACCTTCACTTCCTGTTGGATATAGCCAATAAAGCTAAAAACCACTAGCGCCTCCGGGGAACTCACCTCTAGGCTAAAATTCCCGTTCAAATCCGTTACTACGCCAT
Source organism: Algoriphagus resistens (assembly GCF_001442615.1). Lineage (GTDB taxonomy): Bacteria > Bacteroidota > Bacteroidia > Cytophagales > Cyclobacteriaceae > Algoriphagus > Algoriphagus resistens. The sequence continues at coordinate 131,903 of NZ_LMXN01000008.1, forward strand.
TTGTAGTGCCTTTCTCAATCACATTAACCCCGGGCATTCCTTCCCGGGTTCCGGAATCATAAACGATTCCTTTCACATTGACCACTCCTTGGGCCAACAAGTTTGCATGAAAACCCAGCTGCAGCACGAGGCCGAGCAGGATTCCCATCAGGGGTTTGGTGTACTTGTTTTTCATAGTGTATTGGTTATTGGATTAGTGATAATTGAATTAAAATTCTTTGGATCGGTCTGGTCTTTTCAGCCGGTATAGGGCTTCCAGGAAATAATAATCCGCATAGTTTAGCGGTACATTGACCTCTTTGGAATGCGGAATACTTCCTGTGGAATTCTTCAAAAGGAAATGATGGTTTTCTCCTAAACCAGCCCTAAAATCAGAAGAGCCGAGGCTGGCCAGAATCTCTTCTGCAGGGTTCTTGTAGTTTTGCTCTGACAAGGGATCCAGGCGCAGCAAGGCCGCTGCCACAATAGAAGAAGTGGATACATCACGGGGAGTGGAAGCCACTACAGCCAAACTCAGATCCCAGGCCGGCACCTTATCCGGGGGCAGATTGGTGTGCCTGAGGTAAAAATCAGCAATCCGCTCCGCCTGTCTCAGAAACTCAGGATCACCTGTAAACTCATAAGCAACAGTGAACCCATAAAGTCCCCAGGCCTGTCCTCTTGCCCAACTGGATTCATCGGAATATCCCTGTGCGGTCTGACGCTGTAAAGCATTACCTGACAGGGTATCGAAATCAACTATCTGGTACGAGGAGTAATCGTTTCTAAAGAAATGAGCCAGCGTGGTCTTGGCATGGCGCACTGCCAGTTCCCGGTAAGAAGGGTCGTCCGTCCACTCTGTCAGACGGAACAACAGCTCCAGATTCATCATGCCGGCAATATTGACCGGGAATATCCACCCACGGGCAGCCTTCCAGCCCCGGTCAGTATCCCAGGACTTAATAGCCCCAACTGTAGGGTTGAATCTGGCAACAAGCGTATTGCCTGCCTCTTGTAAAATTCGCAGATCTGCGTCAGATGGCTCGATGCGGTACCCATGTCCGTAGGAACAGTTGAATATAAACCCCAGATCATGCCCACTGAAAAAACGCATATCCTTGATTTTATCCTGAAAAAAACGGGCTTCACTCTTCCACCTCCTGTCTCCTGAAAGCTCATATAAATACCAGAGACTACCGGGAAAAAAGCCTGCTGTCCAATCATAATCCTCTGCTACCGGCTTGATTGCCCCATTCTCTACCGATCTGGGCAATGCACCGTTCCGGTGACCCCATGTCACCATTTCACCGTACTGTGCCTGGATAAATTCATCCAACTCTGTGCAGCTGTCCGCTTCTTTATTGGTGAAATGAGTACAGGAACCAGCCAGGCATACGCATACCAGGGTAATAAAAAAGTTCGGTAAGGCAGGAATCAGATACTTCATCTTGATGCTTATTAAGACTGAAATTTATCCCTGCCCCAATAAGGACTGATTAAGTATTCTTCATTAAAAGTCCAAAATCATCTTTTTTTGAAAAAAGCTACCCTGGCGTACACAGAAGCCGTTTTATATCGACCCTTCTTGGTCACTTCCGGACAATTTTGGAGTATTGCTGAACGAATCCAACCTATCGCAAAACATCGTTTTCATGAAATAACCTATCGGAGATCTGTAACATGACCGTCTTTACTTCTTCTATTTTTTTAAGAAAGGTTACATTTCATTGATTTTTTTATCTTGCAAGTGAAATGGTAAAGCAGCAACTGGAAATGAAGGGTTATTATGCTCAATTGGTTTTGTTCCTCTTATTTGTCCTGACCGGATCCGCAGCTTATAGTCAAGAACAAACACAATACGAGGGATTGTTTTTCCATAAACTGGGTATTGAGCAAGGATTGAGCAGCAGCAATGCACTCTGTCTACATCAAGATCATCTCAGCAGAATATGGGTAGGCACTATGGACGGTCTTAGCCTTTACGACGGACATAGGGCCCGGATTTTCCAACCCAGTGAAACAGACAACAACAGCTTACTTGGCCATCATGTCCGTGAAATCATTCAAATCGGCGAATCTCTTTGGGTCCTGACCAATTCCGGTATTTCCCAACTTGACCTGACCACCCTGCAATTCCGTCAGTTTCCCATCTCCAACGTCTATACCATAGGTAGTTTTAACGGGCAGCTTCTGGTCTCCACCCAATCGGGGCTGAAGTATATAGATGCAAAAAGCGGTGTCTTCAAACCCAGTTCCCTGTTCCTGCAACACAAAGAAGACATATCCGCATTTCTTGAAACCTCTGAAAATCTCTATGCCACTACCTATTCGAGAAGAATATACCGGCTGAACAAATCATCTCTGGTGATGGAGGAAAACACCATTCCCGAGCTGATCAATGTGGTAAAGATCAGCATGGACAACGATAAATTATGGCTCTCCAGCTACGAGAAAGGAGCGTTGCAACTGGATGCTGACCTGAAGCTGGAAAAGCACTTTCATCAGCATGCTGATACGCCCTATCGGCTAAACAACAACTCAGTACGTGCCATAAAAACGGATAACAGAGGACGGGTCTGGATCGGCACCTTCAAGGGGTTGCATATTTACCATCCAAAGGAGAACAGGGTCACCCTGTATCAATCAGACAATTCCATCCCGGGAAGCCTTCCCCATGATAGTGTCTGGGATATACTAGAGGATCACCAACGTACAATTTGGCTGGCAACTTATTATGGAGGTCTGGGTTACGTCAATCCTGAAAATCATCTGTTCAGCCGCTTTTATCATCAAACATCAGGTTCCAACCGACTGAGCCACTACGTACTCGGTCAGATGGTCGAAGATGAAAACAACCATATTTGGATAGCCACCGAAGGGGGAGGGTTGGATTACTATGACCGAAACACAAATAAAATCGTCAATTATGGCTGGTTTGATCATCCGACTTTCCGGAATAAAAACATCAAATCCCTATGGCTGGATGGCAGCAAGTATCTTTACATAGGTACCCATGAGGGAGGGCTTTTCCGCCTCAACCTGGCCGACCGGCATGTGGAGTCTATTCCTTTCCACCTGAATCCCAAAGTCTCCATTACAGACATCAAACCCTTTCGGGACAAGCTATTGTTGGCCAGTAGCCTAGGGCTTTTATCCTATGATAGGGAGACTGGTGAGATCTCACGGTTCATCAATAGGACTGACAACCAGCATAAACTTCCATCCGGAACCACCTCCTTCCTGGCTGATCATCTTGACAGGATATGGATCGGCACCAAACGTGACGGAATATTCAGATATGATCCTGCAAAAGACAATATGGACCACTTTCATCAGTTCAATTCAGAACTGTTGAGCAATGATATTTTCAGGTTTTATCAGGATTCCAGAAAAAGAATCTGGGTTGGGACATTGGGTGGTGGCATATCCATCTATCAAGAGGATTCTGCCAGCTTCAAAACCTACACCAGAGCCAGCAACGGGCTTCCTTCCGACCAGATCTACGGCATTCAGGAATCCCAGTTTGACAACTATTGGATTGCCACCAGCAAAGGGCTGGTACGCTTCAATCCGGAGAATGGCTTTTTCTATAATTTTGATGTAAAATTCGGATTTCCTATCTCTGAAATCAACCAGAGCTCTCTTTTGCTGACAGAAAACGGCGAACTGTTTGTGGGAGGGATCAATGGACTGGTGTCATTCAATGAACAATTGGCCGTTCAAAAGCAGCGGATTGAAAAGCCTTATTTTTCCCAGCTTATTTTAAACAACCAGCTTGTCCAGCCGGAGAAACATCAGGTGATCCAAGCAGACCTTCCCTTTGTCAGCCAAATCACCTTACTTCCTGAGCATACCTCCTTCAGTATTCTGTTTGCCAATGGCAATTACCTACAGGATAGAAAAAGTAGATTCGCTTACCAGTTGGTCGGTTTTGACAAAGAATGGCTACCCGGAGAAAGCCAATCTGCCTCTTATACCAACCTCAATCCCGGGCGGTATCAGTTTTTGGTCAGGAGTTTTGACCCACAATATCCGGAGAACTTTAAGGAGGCTTCTTTGGAATTGATTGTGAAGCCACCGTTCTACTTCAGTACCGAAGCCTACCTGATCTATCTGACACTGCTGCTGTTGCTTATTTTTGGGATTAATTATTTCTACCTATACCGTAGCCGGCTTCTGGACGAGATCGAACTTGAAAAAAAATCCAACCACCAGATTTTGGTCAACAATAATCAGAAGCTGGAATTTTTCACCAACGTAGCCCATGAATTTCTGACACCCCTGTCCATCATCACCGGTACGCTGGAAGGGCTCCTAGAACAGGCCAAGCTTCCTAAACCACTCTTTAACCGCATACAGATCGCTTATAAAAGTTCTGAGCGGCTGAAGAATCTGGCAAAGGAGCTGCTCGATTTTAGAAAACTGGAACGGGGGCATCTCAAATTGCAGGCCTATCCAACAGATTTAATTTCCTTTAGCAGGGAAGTGTTCAGTTCTTTTGAAAAAATTGCCCAGGACAGGGGAATTCAGTATATCCTCCAGGCCCCCGATAAAGAACTTCCGCTGACCTTTGATCCTGTGCAGCTGGAGAAAGTCTTCTATAATCTGCTTTCCAACTCCTTCAAGCATGTGGATCAGCGCACAGGAAAAGTAAGGTTGGAAATATTGGAAGGCACCACTGAGGTTCAGGTCCGCTTTATAGACAACGGTCCTGGAATCCCGAAAGAGGAAGCGAAAAAGATTTTTGACAGATTCCATCAGCTGAACAACATCCACAAAAAGCAAGGGCAATTCGGCGTAGGGATTGGCCTGGCCCTGTCCAAAGGAATCATAGAAGCCCATGCAGGAGAAATCACCGTGATAAGTGAACCCGCAGAAAGTACATGCTTCTGCCTTACACTGAAAAAAGGAGACCTACATCTCCCAAAGGATTTTCTGGCCATTGAGCCGTCCCGGTCGGAGGAATTTTTCCTCCCCGACCCCGACTGGAAGCTGGCACCCAACCCGGAAGGTGTGCCCACCGCACCGGAAAATGCCCCTAGAATCCTGTTAGTAGATGACAATGCGGACTTTCGTGATTTCATCAAAAACACCTTAAGTGACAGCTTTATAGTGCTGGAAGCCTCCAATGGAAAAGAGGGGCTGTCAACGGCTTTGAAAGAGCTTCCTGATCTGGTTATTTCAGATGTGGTCATGCCAGAAATGACAGGGACTAAACTTGCCAAACGGCTAAAAAGGAATCTGCATACCTGTCATATTCCCATCATTTTACTTACTGCCAGGATCGAAACCAACCTGAGGATCAAAGGTCTTGAAACTGGTGCGGACGATTATCTTTCCAAGCCTGTCAACCCACGCCTGCTAAAAACCCGGATCCTAAACCTTCTCAGGAATCAGTCCCAGCTACTCCGGGCGCTGGAAGAAAACCGGCAGCTGAGTCTGAATAAGGAGTTATTGGCGCAGGTCGATCAGGAGTTTCTTGAGAAGTCCAAAGCATATGTACTGGAAAACCTGAACAAAGAGACATTGAATGTGCTGGCGTTTTCGCGGGAGATGGGACTGAGCCGTACGCGTCTTTTCGAGCGAATTAAAGAAGTCTCCGGTCAGACTCCCAATGATTTTATCCAAAAGATCCGATTGGAAAAGGCAGCAGAACTCATCTCTTGTCATCCCGGGCTCAGCATAGCCGAAATCGCGGAAATAACAGGGTTCAATACGCCACGTTATTTCAGTCAGTGTTTCCGTAATCACTTCGGATGCAGCCCTAGTCACTATGCTAAGTAGCATGCAAAAGTTAAAAATAGAATAATTTAATGTTAAAATGGTTGGCTGTTACCGGGGCAATAGCAAATATGGGATCCGGAAAAAGAAAAAGTGGTCTGTGCCGATAAGCTCCAGCGCAGCAACTACAGACCACAGTGAAATTTATGCAGATCTGGAATATGAGTTCCGGGCCCGGTCATCCGAATCAATCGGTGAAACCGCCCAGGGATCAGATTTATGGCTCGAAACAAAATCCATTTTATGGGTAAGCCCCTTCTTCTGCAACCAATAATCAAGGTCTCTTGCTTCAGCATTATCAAGAAACTTTTTGGCTTTTTTATATTCTTTTGCAAGTAATTGCTCGTCAAAACTTACTTTTTCGAGGATGGTTTTATAGTAATCCAGAAAAGAATTTTTATTCATTTTTACACTACTTTATGTTACACATCTTTTGCACAAGCTTAAGTGTGCCAAGGGAAAGCCCCCTTACCACTAAATAGTTATCATAGTAGCCAGTCATGGCAACCACTACTAGAACTCCATTCCCAGGCCGTGATGGAGCCTCTAAAAAACAGATTTAAAAGAAGTACGGGCGACCCAATGCAGGCCGCCCGTACTTCTATTATCCAATGTTGATTGTTCTTGACGGCTTTTTCTTGGCTTCTTCACGCTTAGGGATCACCAAGCGGAGAATACCGTCTTCATACTTCCCTTCTATGCTGTCACTCTCAACGGTATTGGGCAGATAAAACGAACGTGAGAAGGCTCTATAGCTGAACTCTTTACGGGTATATCCCCTTTCTTCATTGTCTGTGTTTTCCGAATTTTCGGAAACCTCACCTTGAATAATCAGCGTATTGTTATCAAGTTCCACCTTGAAATCTTCCTTTTTCATTCCGGGAACTGCCATCTCCACCCGGAAATCGTTGCCCGTTTCCGATATGTTGACCCGCGGAAGGGTGTTGCTCTGAGACTGTCTTTCGCCGCTGAACGAATCCAGCCAATCGAATAAACTTCTGCCCGGAAAGTCCTCAAAGAAAGGAGTCGAAGGGCTAAAACCGTTTCTTTTCATTAATGTGTTCATTGCTTTACATTTTAATAGTTAAACAAATAAACGTTCTGGGCAACAAAATCCTGAGATGCTCAAGACTATGATAACCAGAAAACTGAGAGCAGAATCGCGATTCCGGCAAGATAAAAATCAAGTAAAATGCCAATCTGGAATTAAAACAATTTTGTCAGTTTTACGCTGAAAAAATGTCAGTTTTAATCCGTTTATTTTACGTTTTTTAATGATCAGGTAGCCTGTCCCGACCTCGTTTTGGAGAATCCCGTTGCTGCCAGTTGGGATGAATTCTATGGTCAGGTATAGTATCCCAGGTACGGGAAACCGTAACAGAAAAGCCATCAAGAAATTTCCCGATGGCTTTCAGTTTCTCCAATTTAGCTCAGCTATTTTGCAAAGTGAACAGTAGCCACGACCGGGAGATGATCGGAGGGATAACGCTGCTCTCTTGCATCTGTCAATACAGCGTACTTGGAGACTACAAAATCATCACTTACAAACACATAATCAATTCGGTTTTTCATCGGTGCCGTAAATCGAAAGGAGTTGGTAGTGCCTACCGGCCCATATGGTGGCATTTTGGTCACGGTGTAGGAATCATTGAGCAGGGCAGACAATCCAATTATCTGCTCGGTATCAGGAGTAGAATTGAAATCCCCTGTACATATTACGGGTTTGCTTTTGGCTATTTCCTGGATTTTTTGCACCATCAGCTTGCCTGATTCTTTTCGGGCGACTACACCTTGATGATCGAAGTGTGCATTGAATACGTAAAATTCCTTTTTTGATTTCTTATCTATGAACAGGGCCCATGAAGCAATTCTATTGCAGCAGGTGGCATCCCAGCCCAATCCAGGCTTGTCAGGCGTCTCACTCAGCCAGAAATCACCAGATTCGAGCAAGTCAAACCTAGCTGTTTTATAAAGTATCGCAGAATGCTCCCCGGCAGTCTTGCCATCATCACGTCCTGCCCCTACAAATGCAAAACCCGGCATTTCGAGAAGGCCGTTAAGCTGGTGGATAAATCCCTCCTGGGTCCCTATGATATCAAAATCATGGTATTGAATTAAAGCCTTTACGTTTTCTTTCCGGTGCGGCCACGCATTCAGGCTATCCTTAGGGGTGTCCATTCTTAGATTGTAACTTGCCACCTTTATTTCAGCATCTTGCTGGCAAAAAGCTGAAATAGATACTAGTAGGGCAAAAATAGTTGCTAGATATATTTTCATTATGTATAGGTTTAAAACCCTCCGTAAGTCTTTCTAAGAAATACTTACGGAGGGAATTTGAATTGAACTAATTACTAATTACCAACCCGGATTCTGTCCCAAGGCAGGGTTTCGGATGATATCAGTTTCCGGAATAGGATACAGGTATTTTTTATCCATCCATTCCCTCACTCCCGGATTAAAGATCACTTCCCCGGAAGTGCCATTGGAAAGCTGGATCCTACCTGTAGCTGAAGATGGGCTTACATCTACAAACGCGATAGCTGGATTGGAAGACTCAGGTTTGGTGCCCTGGTAGAACAACACATCCATTATTCCATCACTATTGAGATCATATTCCCCCAAAGCAGGGACATACATCCCATTCATAGGAGAATCCGCAAATAGCTCGCCTAGGTGCCATCTCCGTAAATCGTCCGGACGAAGCCCTTCAAACACCAACTCAACTGCCCGTTCCCTCAAAACTTCCAAAAGAACAGGATCTGTAAATTTACCCTTATAGTAATTAACCAAATAAGGATCTGCTTCTGTAGGTAATGTCGTCAACGTCGCACCTGTGATCCCGGCACGGGCACGAAGTGCTCCAATGGTCTCCGCCCAGTCCCCGGGAGTCATAGCCCCTAATTCCGCCAATGCTTCTGCCTTGTTCAACAATACTTCAGCATACCTCATGATAATATGGGCATTGTCATTCCGGCTTTCGTCATCATAAGGGAAACGCTCATCATAACACCATTTGATAGGCTGATAACCGGTAAATGTCTGGTTGAAGTTAGGGGGAGCGACAACCGGTATACCATTCTCCGTGCGGTGATAATCCCCCAGACGAACCGTTTGCTTCAGACGGAGATCCCTGTTTTTCACTTCATCTACAAATGGGGTAGTCTTGTAGTCCGGATTGTCGGTGAACGGGGTACCGTCCAGGTTCAGGTAAGTGTTGACAAAATTACGGGTCAGACTTGGCCTGTTGCCATACGTCGGGCTGATGAAACGCCGGTTGGCAGAACTGAACACCTGAAGACTTGCATCCAAAGCCACGGCCAAAATAGTCTCATCGGCAAACGGGGTTTTGGTGATGAAAATATCCCTGTAGGAACGGTCATCCTGAGCTGCCTGATGTAGTGTAAATCCGTCGATTTCCCCGGCAGTGTTTACCACTTCCTGATACCATGCATCTGCAGTGCCCTGCATACCGTATTCCGTATGGTATTTTCTAAAGGCTGCTTCAAATAGCGCAATCCGGGTCTTATACGCTCTAGCTACATTTTTGGTGATCCTGGTGGACGAAGCATCAGAAGTCAGGGTGATATTTTCGATGGCATAGTCCAAGTCTTCCAAGACTTTGTCCATGACCATAAACCTATCGTCTCTGGGCCCATAGAGCGTTACGCTGTCTGTGATCTCAATAGTTTGGTCAATCCATGGCACATCGCCGAAGCGCTTCACCTTGTCGAAATAAAACAGGGCCCTAAAGAATCTGGCCATGCCGATATAATGGTTCTTTTCAGCAACCGGGCTCGTTTCCGCATTCTCGATAAAATAGTTGATGTTTCGCAAAGCGCTCCAAGACCAACCCGAACTAGTAACCGGACTCAGTGCATTCACGGCCAGGTAAGTATCTACCCCATTTCTGGCCACAAGATCAGAAACATCATCCCCTTGGAAAACGCCCACATCGGTGCCGGGCAAGATATTATAAAAGGAATTGCTGTATAGTTCCAGCCCGTTGGCAGAACCAAATATTGCCTGATTGGTGGCAGTATCCACCGGATACTCATCCAGGTTGCAGGATACGACGGCAGCTAGTAGAAGAAATGATAGTATATAATGAAATATTTTCATGGCTGTTCGAATTAAAAGTTAACTGTAAGTCCTGCCGAAATAGCCTTTAGCATAGGATAGTTATATCCATCACCGCTTGTGCCTCCACTCAGATCCCGGTCAGATCCATAGATACTGGTCACATCCGTATCTTTGGTCCATTTATACAAGGAAGACCAAGTCCAGAGATTTTCGGCAGAAAGGTAAATCTTCACGTCGTTGGCACGGATTTTTTTTGTCAGGTGCTGAGGCAAAGTGTATCCCACCTGTATGTTTCGCAGACGGATATAAGCAACATTTTGCATGTATCGATCATTGGGCATTCGGAGCGCTCTTCCGGTTCCCTGGGCGATGTAGCCCACCAATCTGGGCAGGTAAGCGTCGAAATTCCCAAGTTCTTCCCTGAACATATTGTCTTCATGCCAGCTAGGATATTGGTTGTATGGACGGTTGTATTGCCCCCAGAACCGGGATTCTCCCGAAGGATACCAGTCCTGCTTCAACACACCCTGGAAGAAAGCCCCTATAAAGAATCCGTTCCAATCGGCATTTAGATTAATACCATAGGTATAGCGTGGTTCTGAGTTCCCGATGATTGATTTATCCCCAGAATCCCCTACCCGATCCGAACCGTGATAGATGACATCATCGCCATCCAGATTTTTGAATTTCAGATCACCCACATAGTTCTTCCTGGTATTGGTATTCGGGATATTTGACTGAGAAGGGGAATTGAGGATTTCCTCTTCAGAGCGGAACAGTCCTTCCACCTGATATCCCCAGATTTCCCCGACCCTTTGGCCCTCATAGTAATCACTCAGGTTCTTGTCAGGATTGTTGTATTTGGTGATATAGGCTTTGTAATCGGACATGGTCAGTCTGACATTATAGTTGAACGGCTTCTCTGCCAACATAAAATCGTCATTCCAGGTAACTGTAGCTTCCCAGCCTGTGGTCTCGAGGTCTGCGTAGTTGCCTTTTGGCACGGTAGTTCCGTAGATCGCCGGCAAAGATGGTCCAACTGTAAACATGTCCGTGGTCCAACGTCGGTACCAATCAGCTGTAAATTGAAGTTTATTATTTACACTGGCAAAGTCCAACCCGATGTCTGCAGTAGTAGAGGTTTCCCAGGTAAGTCCCTGAGGGACTACACCAGGCATACTCGTGGCTTGTGGCCGCTGCCCATTGATAATTCTGCCCATTTGAGTAATGGAGAAATTCTCGGTGAAGGAGTAGGGGTCGATGTTTCCATTACCCAACGAACCATAGGATGCGCGGACTTTCAAGCTGGTCAAAACACTGGGTTTCACTTTCCAGAACTGCTCCTCCGATACCGCCCAGCCCACCGAACCTGACGGGAAGAATGCCCACTGTTGGTCTGTCGGGAATTTGGAAGAACCATCATAACGCCCGTTAACCTCAACCAAATAACGGCCCAGGTAATCATAATTCACACGGAAAAAAGATCCTGCAATCGCCCATTTTTCGTAACCTCCATTGGTAACGATACTTTGTCCCAAGGCAAGATTGAGGTCATCAGCGTCCGGGAATACGATTCCGTTTCTCCTGGTGGTCAGGTTGTCATACACTGATGTCTCGTAATTGAACCCCAGCAACAGCCCCAGATTATGGGCGTCTTTAAAGGTATTCAGGTAATTGGCATACAAGTTTGTGGCGTAATACTGAGTAGTATTTCTCCGATCCTGGAGATCGTTTGTATTGGTACCGGTATAACCTGTCACTCCTTCATATCTGCTGTAGGGAACCTGCACCCGCTTCTGAAAGTAACTATTGTCATTGGACTGAAAAGTAAAATTCCCGTTCAGGGTCAGCTTTTTATCAAATAACTCAGCCTTTGCGGCAAATCGGTTTTTCAGGAAGCGTTGCACCTGGTCCACGGCATTTCTTCCTATGTAATAGTCCCCCACTGTATAGGCCGCAGGAAATGACAAGGAGCCGTCAGGGTTCAACAAAGGAGCAAGCGGGTGCCCTTCATCGGCCATGTTTCGCCATATCCCGCTGCCTTCGCCCACGTTCAAAGGCTGATGATAAGACATTCGGGAGAAATCAGTGTTATTTTCCACCTGTAACCAAGGGGTCACCTGAATAGTCCCTTTGGCACGGAGGTTATACATCGAGTAGTTATCTGTATTGTAACGGAACAACCCATCCTGACCATTGTACCGACCACTTACATAGTAGGATGCTTTATTGTCTCCACCGGTCAAAGCCAGGTTATGGTCCTGTGCGAAAAAGTTGTCCTTGTACAATTCCCTATACCAGTCAGTACTGTAGTAGTATTGGTATTCCCCGGTAGACGGATCAACTTCTACCCTAGGTAGGGAGGGGTCCTCCCATCTTCTCTTGATCTCCTCCAGGTAAGCAGGAGAGAATGGCAAGGTTTTGTTGATTGCCGTAGGCGTATTTCCGTTGTCATTCCAGTTAGACCAGGCATCGCTGAATCCCTTCGCCCAAGGGTAAGATTCTGTAATATTGTCAGGAATTGTAGTCGGCGATTTAGCCGAAAAGTTAGAAGAATAGGTAACTGAGATCTTCCCTTCCGTAGCCGCTTTGGTGGTAATCAGTACCACTCCAAATGCTGCTCTGGCGCCATAAATGGAAGCGGATGCGGCATCTTTCAGGACAGTAACACTGGCTATATCATTTGGGTTGAGCATTTTGGGATCACCCTCCACCCCGTCTATCAATACCAAGGCACTTCCCTGCTGGCCAATGGAAGTAGTTCCACGGACGTTGAAGGAAGGGGATTGGGTAGGTTTCCCATCCAGCATTCTGATGTTCAGGTTAGGGATAGCACCTACCAGACCCTGGGCAATATTGGAAATAGGCCTGTTTTCAAAAACTTCAGAATCCACCTGGTCCACAGCTCCGGTAAGGTTGGCCTTCTTCTGCTGACCATATCCTACCACCACCACTTCATCCAGACTGTTTTCGCTCTGGGCCAAAGTGATGTCAATCACTGCGGTGGAACCCACTGTTACTTCTTGCCTGTCAAAACCGATAAAGGAAAACAGCAATACCTGCCCCGGTGAGGCATCCAGCGAATAGGCTCCGTCCAAGTCTGTCACAGTACCCGTGGCAGTACCTTTCACCAACACAGAGACCCCGGGCATAGGCTCTCCGAATTCATCCCTTACCACACCGGAAATTTTTTCAAAGCGAAGTTCCTTGGTTATTAGCTCATTGTTCTTATTCTTTTGGGTAATAACGCTGATCGCGTTGTTCACCTGCTTAAACCGTAAATTGGTTTGCAAAGCAACATTGTATAAATGCTGCTCTACCGTACTTCCGGACTGGAGGTATTCAATTTCTCCCGCGGATTTTAATGCCTTTTCTGTGTAGAAAAACCTGAAGTCAGAATTTTTCTCAATTGCTTTAAAAAACTGAAGCAATGACTTTGGCTGTCCATCCAGAACTACAAACACTTCATCTATTCCCTTGATCTGGCCATTAGAAGGGCTTGCGAAGAGAGGGCTTACAGTGAGGCACAGAATTGCAATTCCCCTGGCCAATAGTTTGATAGACATTGCTATAAACGGTAATATTTTTTGCATAATTTTGAATTGAAAGTTTGAAACATAGTTTCCCCTGATTTCAGACTGCAATACTGATAGCTTCAGGGGAGCATAATTTGTTTTGAATTCGCAGGGACGTATTGGTAGTACGTTCCTGTTTTTTGCGCTTTCTTTACACCATAGGCACTAGTTAAAATTTAGAGTTATAACCTGATCATCCATTACAAATTCAAATTTCAGCGTCCTGCTCATTACGTTCAACACATTTCTGAGCGACTCCTGATTATCAAAAACCCCTGAGGCCTTTAAAGCCTTGGGATGTCCGTTTACGGTAATGGCCACGCCATACCAGCGCTCCAGAATTTCCACCATTTCGTCCAGGGAAGCTTCATCAAATTTCAGTATGCCTTCGATCCACAGGATCCTTTCCGCCGCACTTACCTGATATTTTTCCATCTGTGGAGAATCCGGAGAAAGCAATGACTCCTCTCCCGGATTCAGTTCTAAATAGGCATCTTTACCATGCTGGTTTAGTTTTACCTTTCCGGTGAGCAGGGTTACCGCTACCTGCTGGTCTTCATTAAATGTGGAAATATTGAATGAGGTGCCTAACGCAGTGGTAATAATGCCATTGGCCTCCACTTCAAAGGGATGCCCAGGATCTTTGGCTACTTCAAAGTATGCCTCCCCGTCAAGCTTAATAGTTCTGTCAGACTTAAAGTTTTCAGGATAAGTGATGCTGCTTTGTGAATTCAGATACACTACGGACCCATCTTCAAGCAGTACTTTGGTTTTTTGGCCTTTGGGATTGGTATTGGTAACAAAAACATCCTGAACTCCCAGAGTGTCATTTTGTTCTTTTTCCTGTCGGCTTTGGAGGAAAAAGACAGAGGTCAGTCCAAGAACCAAAAACACAACTGCTACCTTGAGCCAAGTAAGCCTGTAAATTTTTCTGATTTTTGGCTCTTTTGGCAGGAAAGGGGTGGAATAGCCGTCCTTCTTGCTGTTGATTTTTTCCCAAAGTTCATTGTTTTCAACTGCATGATCCGCCTCTTTGATCTTACTCGACCAAAATCGAATTATTTCTGCAGACAGCACATCTTCTGCCTCCTGACTTTCCAGGAATTCCAAAAAATCCTTTGCCTGTTCCCGGGAGAGTTTTCCTTCATAAAACTCCCTGCGTATCTTATTAAAATCCATACTTGGCCAATTACAAAACTATATAGCCTCGGAATGAAAAATCTACTCACTTGAAATGCGAAAAAATTTTGAAAATAATTGTTAAGCATCTAGATAATTTTTAACAATCACTTAACAATGGAATGAAAGATCGCACTGACTGCAATAAACAAAATACTTACCGATACTATTTCCAGCTGTGAAAGTCTTTTCTTAACCCATTTAGTAGCCCGGAATACCTGATTTTCCACTGTGCGCTGTGAAACATCCAATTTCCCGGCTATCTCTTCAAAGGATCTATTCTCCAGATGTCTCATTTTAAAAACCTGCTTTTGAGCCGGCGGCAGTTTTTCGATGATTTCCATAGAAATACTATAGAGTTCAGAATAAATCATGTCATCATCGGGAGTATGGGCAGACACCGGATCCATCTGCGGAATCTGGTACTGTTGGAAAGCAAAAAAACGGGCCTCCTTTCTGTTTTTCTTAATGACCAGAGATCTTATGATGGCAATTATATAGGCATTGATAGAAAGTTCAGGATCAAGCTTTGCCTTGTATTTCCAGATTTTCAAAAAAACTTCCTGTACTATTTCTTCGGCCTCCTCATGATTCAGCCCCATTTTTCTGGAGACATTGTAAATCTTTTTGAAAAATAGCCGAAACAGCTCCTCAAAGGATGATTCATCTCCCTGGGAAAGTTTTTTTACGAGGAGTTGTAAAGAAAGTGGGTCTGATTTTTCCAAGGTTACAGGTATTATAACAGCTCAAAGTAAATTGTTTCGAATCCCTCTTCAAAGCTGCCAATCGATCTGTAATAAAATGATAATATGAAATTAAAGTAAACTTCCCTGGAAAAAATTTGGATTTTATCTTAGAAATATCGGGTAAAAAAATCCCGTCTCATGTATTGCCCCTCCCACTCATCCTAATCACAAAAATATCAATGTAAGTTTGATGTCAGCTAGTTTGGAATGGTAGATGGGCCATTGATATTCCAGTTTCTGGAGATCAGGGTTGCAAAAATCTGCAGTAGAGTCAGTCCGGCTTCTTCGGGATAGGTATTTTGGGCAGCCAGGAATTGAACCCATGGTAAAAGGGAAAAAAACATCTTTCCTGCCTACAGATTCTGTGAGAACGGAGCTCGGTACAGGAGGCTGTAAGGGAATCTTGCTTATGGCCAATTGCCCACCGTTCTTGAGGAATTGAGTAACAATGTTGAAATATAATCAGCGCAATACCGTGACATGATCGGCATGCTTATTTCCCTTAGTATTAAGAAAACAAACAGGAGACGTTCAAGGCATCAAATCTTAATAGAATCAGGTTAAAAACCGGGAAATAAAAGGGTAAAAGTAGTACCCTGACCAGGTTTACTCAGCACGGATATGCTTCCTTGATGGTTTTCTACAATTCTTTTGCAAAGTGCCAGCCCAATCCCGGTTCCATTGAAGCTGGTGGTCAATCTTTTGAAAGGCTCAAAAACTTGGTCAGCATAGGCCTGGTCAAAACCCATTCCATTATCAGCAACTATAATGGAGTGTATCACCCCCTGCCCATCAAGAGATTTTGAAATGGAAGAAATTTTGATCTGGGGTCGGGCGAGATTGAATTTGACTGCATTGCTGATCAAGTTACTGAAGAGCTGATGAATCTGGACAGGAACAGCTTTGATCACCGGCAAATCCGACACTTCAATTATGACATTTTTTTCGGCAAACAATACATCAAATCCTGACAATACATCTGCTACTACGGTATTCAAATCCACTTCATAAAATTCTGTTCTTTCATATGAAAGTCTTGAATAATTAAGTACACCTTTTATCAATTGCACCATCTTTTCTGCGCTGGCATCTATTTTCCCCAAGTAGAATTCGAGGCTTTCCCGATCATCAATTTCGCTTTTGGCAAGATCTATAAATGCCCTGATTTTACGGATAGGCTCCTGCAGATCATGCGAAGTCACATAGGCAAATTCCTCCAGCTGTTTATTTTGCATTTCTATGCTTTTGGCATCCCGGTCTTTTTGTTCTTCGGCGAGTTTTCGCTCCGTGAGATCACGTGTCACTTTCGTAAACCCGATCACCTGGCCAAGTTCATCATGCAAGGCAGTGATTACGATATATCCCCAAAAGGCACTGCCATCTTTGCGCAGCCGAAACCCCTCGTGACTAGCCCTTCCATTATTCCTGGCCTCAGTGATCAGCTTGAAGGGCAAGCCATCCTGCTGGTCCTGGGGTAGATAGAATACACTGAAGTTTTTGCCCAATATCTCATCCTCTCTATAACCTTTGATTTTTTCAGCCCCCTTATTCCAGTTCAGTATATTTCCTTCGGTGTTCAATAAGATTATCGCATAGTCCTCTACCTGTTCAATCATTCGCTGGAATCGAATTTCATTATGGATAGCATCGGTATTGTCTTTCATGTGATTATAATTTGTGTTTTAAAGGCCACATGGAATCTCGCATGGTGAATAATCATCTCAGTGTGTGACGTTTTCGTCATGCTCGATTTCATGGTGTTGGTGAATTCAGGACAAAAGGCAGCTCAATTCCGGAAATTAATTTAGAAATAGTGTCTGTCAAGGTTTGTACTTTATGAACTTTGGTAAAGAAATGGGAGGCTCCTAACTTCTGACATTCTTCTATGTCTCCATGATAGGATGAAGTGGAAAAGATAACAATAGGTACATTTTCGAATCCCGGGATCTGGCGAATACGGGTAAGGCATTGTTTCCCCGACAGCAGTGGCATATTCAGATCCAAAAAGATGTACTGGGGTTTATGGGTTGAAGTTGCCAGCAAATCCAGGCCTTTACGGCCATCGGAGGCTGAGAGGTAGTGGATAGGAAATGGAACTTTTTTCAATGCTATATTAAAAAACATCCTGTCATCGGGGTCATCATCAATCAAAAGAAAGTTAATTTCGGATAGTTTGGTATAGATAGGCTTCAATTTTGGAAACGTTTATGGGTCGGCTAGGAGCTAAAGTTAATTGTTGTGGCCAATTAATGAAAGTAGGAGAACCGAGGACATAACCCAAGCTTTAATAAAGAATTTAGTCCGTTTCTCCCGCCCAATATTACAATGCCAGGGGCAGGATACGAAAATATTGATTTGAATAAAATTCCGTTTGTATAACCCAAACGCTACCGCAGTGGCTATTAACTGTCAGCTATGTGATCGGGATCATAAATCCCGATCAGTTCCTCAGCCCCATCTACTTCAATAGTTATTTATAAAAGAGAGAAAAAAAATAAATTATATGGTAGCCCTATTATATTTTGTATATGTAATTTCGGGTTAACTGTCAATAAACTATGCTTGATATCGTAATAGAATCCCGGCAGGCGGTAATAAGTCCTGGATTTTCCGTAAAACGCATTCTTCCATTCCAGTTAAGGAGAATGGTAGGCCCCTTTATTTTTATGGATCATGGCGGTCCGGTCAGTGTTCCCGCCACCACCAATCTGGATGTGTTGCCCCATCCCCATATTGGACTGTCCACTGTGAGTTACCTTCTTGAAGGTAATGTAACCCATAGGGATAGTCTTGGCGTGGAGCAAGTGATCAAGCCAGGAGAGGTGAACTGGATGACCGCAGGAAAAGGAATAGCTCATAGCGAGCGTTTTGAAGATCCCGCAGTACTGGCTGCCGGAGGACTGGAAATGATCCAAACCTGGGTTGCCCTTCCTGAAAAAGATGAGGAAACAGACCCTACATTTAAAAATTATACTGCGGAAGAATTGCCTGTTTTTACCGACAATGGGGTTTGGATGCGCCTGATAGCCGGAGATGCGTATGGGTTGACCAGTCATGTCAGGACAAGCTCCCCTTTGTTTTACCTGCACGTAGTACTACAAGAAGGTGCCCGGTTTGGGCTTCCCACGGGTCATAGCGAAAGAGGTGCCTACATTGTAAAAGGAAGTGTGGAAGTGAGTGGGGTCACTTATACAGCGGGTAAACTGTTGGTATTTACCAAAGGAGTCGATCCCCTGATTATTGCAAAGGAAAACACTACGTTGATGATGTTGGGAGGAGAACACCTTGGGAACCGATATATTTGGTGGAACTTCGTATCCAGCAGAAAAGAACGCATTGAGCAGGCCAAGGAAGACTGGAAGCAGGGAAGAATTCTTTTACCTCCTACGGATAATAAAGAATTTGTTCCCCTGCCTGAAGATAGGTCAAAGCCTGCCGGAGGGCCACCACCTAGTGCGCTATCCTAATATTCTGTTTGCTTCGATAAAGCAAACGCATATCTAGCTCCCTTTGGCACCTATCTTATATTGGACTCCATGATTCCTCCAAAAATCTGGTCTGAAAGATCAAGATAGCCCGGAGATACACATAGGCCATCCCCCCTATTGGGTTGTTCATACTTTTTTATATGTTTGCAGATTAGCACCCCATATGAACCATCACCCCATCCCCGAATAATCTCTAGTACCGCATGCTTTTCAATTCCCTTGATTTTGCTGTTTTCTTGCCGACAGTCTTTATTCTATATTGGTTTGTCTTCAAAAACAGCCTGAGGTCACAAAATTTCCTCATTGTAGCTGCCAGCTATTTATTCTATGGCTGGTGGGATTGGAGGTTTTTGGCTTTGATAGCATTTAGTACATTAGTTGATTATATCGTAGGCATACAGTTAGACAAAGTGGAAAATCCCTTTAGGCGTAAAGGTCTTTTGGTTTTAAGTCTATTGGTGAATATAGGTTTACTTGCCTTTTTTAAATATTATAATTTTTTCCTCGATAATTTTATTACAGCTTTTACATTTATGGGAATGCCTATTAAAGCACATACGCTGAATATTATTTTACCTGTAGGGATTAGCTTTTATACTTTTCAAACTATGAGCTATTCTATAGATATATATAGGAAAAAGTTACAGGCTACAAAGGATTTGGTGGCTTTCACCGCTTTTGTTAGCTTTTTTCCACAGCTTGTAGCAGGTCCCATAGAGAGAGCATCTAATCTACTTCCCCAGTTTTTTGAAAGAAGGAAGTTTGATTATCTACAGGCTACTGATGGGTTGCGCCAGATATTGTGGGGACTAGTTAAAAAAGTTGTAATCGCAGATAACTGCGCTGAATTTGCCAATACAATATTTAATAATTCCTCTGATTATGGGGGCAGTACACTACTGCTTGGAGCCTTGTTTTTTACTTTCCAGATATATGGGGATTTTTCCGGCTATTCTGATATCGCAATTGGAACATCAAGATTATTTGGATTTAATTTAATGCAGAACTTCGCTTATCCTTATTTCTCCAGAGATATGGCAGAATTTTGGCGCCGATGGCATATTTCCCTTTCCACCTGGTTTAGAGACTATGTATACATACCATTAGGCGGCAGCCAAGGAAGTAAAGGACAGCAAATAAGAAACATTTTCATCATATTCCTGATCAGTGGTTTCTGGCATGGTGCAAACTGGACTTTTATAGTCTGGGGTGCGCTCAATGCTATTTACTTCATTCCTTTGCTGGTATTTGGTAAAAACAGGAAAAACCTTGGGACTGTGGCCTTGGATAAAAGATTTCCAAGCGTCAGAGAAATGTTTGCCATGCTGGCTACTTTTTCTTTGACTGTCTTTGCCTGGATATTTTTTAGAGCCGAAAATATGAACCATGCACTAAGCTACATTTCCGGTATTTTTTCATCAAAACTATTTGAATTCCCTGCTTTCTCATTATTTCCGGGGGCAATCACCCTGCTTGTATTAATAGGCGGTTTTCTATGTGTGGAATGGAAAGGAAGATTCAGTCAATACGCTATTGCCGGGCTCAGACGTATCCCCAGTAAAGCGCGGAGATGGGCAATATATTTGCTGATCATCTTTATCATAGATGTATTCGGAAATACTTCCGAACAAATTGAATTCATCTATTTCCAATTTTAATGATATGAGTATGAAACCGTTCCTAAAACAAGCTTCGATTTTTATTTTGTTATTATTGGCTCTCAATTTTGCCATGTTCTTTTTAATTAAAGGTTTTTATATTAAGGGTTATGATGAAGTTGATTTAGAATATTCTGAATATTTACTTGCCGATTCTCATGGCACTCCATTAGGGGACTTTACCGAAATATATAATGTCCACAATTTCTCCAATCAAAGTGATTCTTATCTTGATATGGAACGTAAACTGAAATTTCTAATACGCAACACACCCGTAGAAAAAGTATATATCAGTGTAGATGACCACACACTTTCACCTACACGGGAGAATCAAAACAACCTGGATAGATCGGCATATTATACAGACAAATCTGATTACTCAAGTTATCACACATATCTATACGATAAATACCTAAAATATTATTTTGTTTTTCTCAATGAAAGATATAGCCTTATTATAAAAAATTTCATCCAGTTTGAGTTATTTGATTTTTCAAAATGGGGAGGAAGCAGATCTGGCAGTTCCTGGGAGAATCTATCTACCCTGCAACAAGAAGAGGTAAGCCAAGACCGTATCAATAACTACTTTGAATATTCTTATCCTTCCACAAGGATGTCAGATTCATTGCAACGGATCATTGCATTATGCAAAGCAAAAAATATAGAACTGGTAGGATTAAGATTTCCACTTTCCAAAACATATGTAGATATTTTGGATGATGAAAGCTACGATGCAGATGATGTATTACTTGAACATGATCTACCTATAATAGATTTCGATAGTTTATTTTTAGAAAAGGACCATATGTTTAGAGACATGGACCATTTAGACAAAGAAGGCGGGAAAATATTCGTTGATATTTTATTTGACAGACAAGAGAATGAGACTATACTATAGCATCCTTGAGTGATCTCAATAAGGTTTATTTAAGTATAACCAAGTAGAAAAAATCAGGAACAGTATAGGCATTTTTTCCAGTAGGCATAGGGAGAATATCCGTATCACGGGGATGAAGTTTACAAGCACGGGATTTCTGCTCCAAGGCTACAGTACCTATTCACCGTAGGCAGCGCTATGCGCTCAATAAAAGACTTAGTGTAACCTGCCGGTTCTAATTTCTTGTTCAATATAACTTGGGTTCGGTTACCCCTATTTTCAAATAGTTGTCTTTGTTCATTTCAAAGTGCATTTCAGTCATCCTATTAAGATATTCCTCAATTGGCTCAAGCCCAATTGAACTTCTCCTTACGTTAACATTTACACTGTCTTCTAAGCTTTTAGGGTATGCCTGGCCTGTTTTCAGGTTATAGGTAACCTGCGTGCCGTAAACTTGTTTTTCCCCGGTGTTAAGTCTTACACGGTCAACCAACAACCCATAGTTAGTTGGTTTTGCATTTTCATTTTCAACCTCGGTTTTCATTTTCTCCAAAACCTCTTTTTGAAATTCGGGATTGTGATCAGAATGTTGAACCATTAACCAAAAATTTTGAGAGCCGTCTTCCCCGGCCAAATCAAACCCTACAAATCCATATTCGTCAAAAATTTGTTTCAGTCTCTTTTGATGGGTAGTAAAAACACTATCTTTAAAAGAGTCCCATTTTTCGGCAGACCATTCTTTATATTTTCCTTGAGGGACAAAAGCTGCAATTTGGTCCACTTCAACCATTTTTTTAAGTTCATCAGTCAATTCTTGGTTGAATTCTACCTTTTCGGCAACTGCTTTTTGGTCGTCTTTTTTCCCACAACCAGCAATTAAAATCCCGACGGTTATTAGTATAAAAATTATTTTCATTTCATTCGATTTTTGTTCAGCATACAGCTAAAATATATACTTTTCAACACTACCTGCCCTATGCTGGGAGCAAATTAATAAATTACCCCACTTCAATCCATTCCTAATTGGGAGGGGGTCAGCACGGATAGCAAATCAATAGTGGTAATATCGAAAAGCACGAAGCGGGATAAGGAGTGTACCTGCTGCTTACCTCCTATTCAATTGTTTCTAAGGTATCGGTGAATGTCGCATTTCACTTTGTGCGCAGCAAACATAACGAGGGCCTAGCAGTTGGAAGGTTGCTGTTCATTATTTGATATCCCTAGTGACTTTATATCTTGTGCGACCAGTGATAAATCGCTGTTAAGTTGATGTCCTCCGCTTTCTATTTCCCGATACGTGGCGCGGCTAATGTGCTTTTTATAATCGTTCAGTTGAGAAAATGCTACTTCTTCATCGTCCTTACAATGATAGAAGAAAATGGGCGTTTTGCGGGGTAACTTATCAGCAAAATCCTTTTGAAGTTTTATGCCTTGTTTCCACTCTTCATTACCACTCCAAAAAGGTGGTGCGATAAGGAAAATCCCTCTAATCTTTTTGTGCCCGGAATTTTCAGAAAGACATTTTAAGATCATTGAAGCACCGAATGAGTGTCCCGCTAAAATGACATCACTTTTGCAGTTGG
Source organism: Algoriphagus resistens (assembly GCF_001442615.1). Classification (GTDB taxonomy): domain Bacteria; phylum Bacteroidota; class Bacteroidia; order Cytophagales; family Cyclobacteriaceae; genus Algoriphagus; species Algoriphagus resistens. Next base: position 154,849 of record NZ_LMXN01000008.1, read on the forward strand.
CAATTCTTTCTTCTAGTTGATGGCTCCAACCAAAATCTGGCAAAGACTCATCAAAATGTATTTCGGAATAGTCTATGTAATATTTTGTTCCTAGAGCTTTTTGTAGAGAGGTTACTAATTTCTTATCCGATTCGTAGCCCCCTTCTCCTCCCCCGTGGATAAATAATACTTGTTGCTTGATTTTCAATGTTTTCATTTTGTAGGATGGTTTTTTGCCCCGTTTGGTCAATGTAGTTTCCCGTAAATAGTGTCAATCTGCCTCCTGTGCCTTTGTCCATGTTCTATCATCATGTGGATCCACTCATAGCGGGAAAGTTTCCCAATACCGGGAAATTCCAGTGAGACACTAAACCCCTCAAGTTTCTTGGTTTTGATAATTTCGATTTGTTGCTCTTTTTGCTTTTGTAAAGTCCCAAGCAATGCCTTGAGCTTGTGGGGCGGTGGTCCGGGAGCTATACTTTTATCTGTTTTTGCCTTGCTTTCTTTATCGCGGAAGATTTCTTGTATCGTATTTACTTCTTGGTCATAAAGACGGTCTGCAGTCGATGTTAGGCCTTCGGACAGCGGGGCTATGATGTGCAGTTGTGATTTAATGATATGCTCAGCCACCTGACCTGCTGTCCAGCTTCCCTGGAAAGGTACAGCGTTCAATGTTTCAGCTGAAAATCTGGAAAGCGCGCTATCTAAATCTTGATGAAACGTTTCAATTTCATTTATAAGTTTTACCTGCTCTAATGGTTTTACGTTCATTTCTGATGTATTTATTTGGATGTCATCTGAGAGTATTTTGCCACTATGATTGATAGCAAAGATGGACACAAATAGTGCGGAGCAGATAGGACAATTAAGGAGTTGAATGGAACTTATGGGAAGTTCTTTCGAAACGCTTCTGGTGTAATTCCCATTTTTTTCCTGAAAAACCGAATGAAGTAAGAAACATCCATGTAACCGAGCTGGAAGGCAATTTGGCTTACCTGGCTAGGAGTTCCCAAAAGGTGCCGTTTTGCTTCAAGCAGTATCTGATCATCAATGAGTTCAGAAACTGTCTTCCCCAGCAGGGTTTTGGTAATCGAATTGAGTTGGTAAGGGGAAAGATGAACCATATCTGCAAAGGCAGCAACATGTTTGATCGTGCCTATTTTGGTTTCCAACAGGTATAGGAATTCCTGTAGTTTTTCCTGTTGATATTGATTTGTTTCCTCAGAAACGATTTGGTGCTTTTGATGATAGCGGAGGAAATGGATCAAAAGGATTTCAAGGCTTGATTTAATGACATGTTCAAATCCCAACTGTCTGGCTTTATATTCTGATAAAATAAGTTGAAAAACGGGGGACAATGTATCCACTTCATTTTCATCCAGAATGTAGAAATTCCTGCTGGTAGCTTTGCGCAATAAGGTATTATCCTTAATAGTAGATAAAAACTCAAAATCTTTGTTGAATGCCAGCCAATAACCTTCAGTTTCCGCCTTTAGTTCGAGTCGATGCACCTGACCGGGTCGCATTATAGCCAATGTGTTGTCCTCTATCCGGTGTGTGACAAAATCAATTTCATGCATGCCGTTACCCTTAGACACCAAGAGAAAAAAATAGAAGTCATGACGGTGCAAAGCTTGGTTCATATTCTCCCCGGAAAGTACTTCACTGATACTAAATACTCGGAAGCTGTCAAGCTCACCGAACTTTGGAGGGAGGATGGACCTAATGGGAAAGTCTTTCATACGTGGGACGTGATGTAAACCTAGTCAATCGATTGAAGTGCCTGATGGATCTTCTATGACCTTGCTGTACCTATTTCTAATTTTTTAACTAGTCAGTCTTGATGATTCCTGATTGTTTTATCATGCATTTTAACGATCAGGTTATATATAACCAAGAAGGGAAACTATCAATTAACGATGAATTGATCCCGGAATTTTACGGTTTTTGCCGATTCCTGTCGATACGGAGCATACTGAAAGCATGGTTCTTAAACACTAAACCAAGTTGCTGAATCTGAACTATCTTGCCCGCCTAATTGATATGAAAACTCAAGGTAGTACTGGCAAATAAAAGCAAATGTTGGTACTATGTCACATGCCCGCCAAAAAAAGCTATTTGATCACATTATTCTTATTAAGAGCCTTAAGGGCAGATTGCTTGTAATTCCTCCCTATGGGAATCTCTTTCTGCCCTACTTTCACTCCATACATCGTATAGGAAGACACCCAGGAAAAAGCGATGATAAAAGAACGATGGACCCGAATGAATCTATCATCCGGTAGTTTTTCTTCCATGTAGCCAATCCGTTGGTAGCTGACAATCTGCCCCTCCACCGTCTTGACTTTTACATAGTCTTTCATGCTTTCGATAAATAGGATGTCTTTCAAAAATACCTTTACCATCTCCCTATCCTCCTTAAGATACAAATAGGGTTCGTCCTTAGCTGTACCTGTATCTGATAAGCGATCTGTCGGCTTTTTACTGACAGCATGTACCTCATAGACTTTACTGATGCTTTTGAGAAACCGTTCAAACAAAACCGGCTTCAGCAAATAGTCAATGACATCCAGTTCGTACGCCTCCAGTGCAAATTCCCTATAGGCAGTAGTAAGGATCACTTTTGGTGGATTGCGCAAAGACCTTAAAAAATCCAACCCCGACACCTTGGGCATTTCTATATCCAAAAAAAGTAAATCAACATGGCTTTGGTGAACGACTTCAAATGCTTCCACAGCACTGGTGCAACTTCTGACCAACTGAAGTCCATCTACCTTTTCGATGTAAGACTCAATCAGCTGACGTGCCAAGGGTTCATCATCTATTACAATACAATTCATGGCCTGCTTGATTTTATCCGATTAAAATTTGTCTTTTAAAGGTCTATCCCTGTCTCGCACAGTTAATAATCGTGTATCAGTAAGTTGCCTGAAACATGCCTGTCTCAGACGTGCAAGATTTTATAGAACAGCCTGTTTACTGGACAATGATTTCTCGCTGTACTTTTTCCTATCTGAATCAGATATGGCTATCCTCAATACTGCCAAGAAGGTTTGCTCTTCGGAAAAAATCTTAAGTTCATGTCGTCCGGGGTAGATCAAATCCAGTCTTTTCCTCACGTTTTCCAATCCGATTCCCGACGGCAGATGGGGTGTTTTAGTTTCTGCCGCTTCCTTGCTGTTTTCCACTTTTATGATCAACGTATTTGCCTTGACCTGGATATCCACCGTCAGCCATCCACTGTCTCTTTCTTTGCTCAATCCATGTTTGAACCCGTTTTCAACGAATGGTAAAATCAAAAGCGGGGCAACCTGAATATCAGACGTTTCTCCATACACGTTGAGATTGATATCCACATTGGGGTCATATCTCAATTTTTCCAGCGCTATATAGTTTTGTAAGTATTGGATCTCTTTCTCGAGGAACACCTTTGGTTGATTGCTTTCATAAAGCATATAGTTCATCAACTCTGACAACCTATAGACAGTTTCCGGAGCCTTGTCTGAATGTTTCAAGGTAAGTACATACAGGTTATTAAGCGTATTAAACAGAAAATGCGGGTTGATCTGGGATTTTAGCACTTTAAGCTCGGCTTCCAGTTTTTCATTTTGAAGCTTTTGTGCTATTTCCTGCAATTCCCTCGTAGCCCGCTCATGAAGAAACCACAATTTGGTCATGTGAAAAGAAGCCAATATTGCCACCAATGAATATAAGGTGACTAAGGCTATGAATATCTTGGGAAAGTAAAAAAGAGGAACCTCGGTAGCTTCCGGCAGATAGACAGGGTATATCAGGTAATAAGCCTGTATCCTCATCAAAATGGCGAATCCAACGATGGATAAAATAAGCGCATTGAAAAACCATAAATACTTCCTTTTCATCAACAGACGGTCGATGAGAAAATAAATGGTAAAATACGTCGCCATCATTTTTATCGGCAATTCGATAAAGGAGGTTACGATCCTCCTGTTAAAATCTCCATCCACCATCCCCCAAATAAGCCCCTCGTACACCAACAGCGCACACCAAAACAATAAATGGCGAAGTGACTTGTGTCTAAGCCAAGTAGGTAGCCGGACAGGGAAAAGCCATATATCCTGGGTGAAATTGCCTTGAAGATGATCTCTCATTGCCTTAAAGTTATCAAATAAGTAGCTATAAGGTTGCTTTTTTAGACGAACAACCTATCTGTGCTACAAACAGCACTGACATACGGGAAATGGCATTTACTTCCTCAAATCCACTGTATGTAGATGCAGTGTTTGGATTGGGCTAAAAAACCGGTTTACGACCCCAACTTCATTTTTATTTGAGGTAAAACACGCTGCCATGAAAATCAACCCACTAGTTGCCGTCAGTAATACCTATCTGATCCTTACCCTTTTATTTGCGTCGGTTTTCTATCCAACACCGGTTCAGGCCAATGTCAATTCACCAAATCAAAGCGGCTTTCAGAACAATGACACCATCCGGGGTCTTCACATCAGAAACCACACCTACTATGAAGCAAAAGACCCTATCCGCTGGTTTTGCGAAAAATATGATATCCGGGATGCCTATATCCGGGTGAGTTTTTTGGATAGGTCTGATTTTTACGGAATGATCAGCCACCAGCAACCCAATATCTATTTTATCAGGTTAAGGAAGGGATGCCCAAATGTGGGAGTGGTATTGATGCATGAACTGATACACATGCATCAATATCACTCCGGACAACTCACCCAGTCTGAGCAGAAGTCTGTCATGTATCATGGTAGAAAGATCGACCTTGATGAAATCTCCTATAAAGAAAGGGAATTTGAAAAAGATGCCAAGAGAGATGGCCCTCTGCTGTGGAGGACCTATAAAAGACTCCAACGCAAGAGCAAACAAGAGGGAAAGGGCTAATCCGGATTCCTTAACCCGAATACATCACTAATCCTATTCCGGCCATCGATTGATCTTAGCTTTTGATAATAGGCAAATACTTTTCTTTGTTTTCGAAAGCTGCCCAAATAAGAATCGCCGCCATCACAAATGGGAGCGGATTGTAATCACCCAAAGTAATATGGTGCGCAAGGATTCCCACCATCAGCGGGACAAGTATCAGAATGCCCAATGCCCGCCATTTGGGAATGATAAGCAATGCTCCTCCTATAATCTCAAAGATGGCGATGAGTGGCATAAGCCAGGTAATCGTCATCATGGCCTCAAACATGGTCATTACCTCCTGCGGTAAATCCTCCGGCATGGGAATGTAGTTGAAAAACTTGTTGAGACCTGCGTTAATAAACATCAGTCCGGTCAAAAGACAGGCAACGAAAAGGATTTTATTTTTCATCTGATTATAATTTGTCTTTTAAGAGCCATATGGAATCTCGCATGCATTATAATCATCCCGGTGTGTGTCGCTTGCGTCATGCTCGATTTCATCTGATTACAATTTGATTTTTTATGGTCATATGGTTTATATGTATGTGTATTAGCGGATTAGAAGCAATTACCTTTCCGTTTAGCACAAAGTTTCTTAGAAGTACAGGTCTTAGATTTACCACTTCACCCGCTATTACTCATACACGCCGTTGGCGGTTCGATGTTCTTTCACACGGTTTTTCCTTTCAAAGAAGCATAAATTGCCATTGCGTGTCCGTGCCCCAACTCAAATTCTTCTTTTAACCAATCAGTTATCTGAGTTGCCTTCACAGTTAGTTCGCCATTTAGCAGAAAACCTTTTTCTTCTGCCAATTTTTTAAAATCATCAGGTGATTTACCTGTTTTCTTTTGAATGTTTTCTATGTAAGCTTGAAATGACATCTTCTTGAGGTAAAAATTATTGGAAATTAGTTTGACTATGTGCCTTACCTAAAGAAGTCGAAGTTACTATTACCCAAAGTGTGCAGGCTATAATCACTACTCGTCCTAAACCACCAATGGGTGTTTCAGGTGTCAACATTCCGTTGGTTTCTGCAAGATATATTCCCATTGCAGCAATCACCACAATTTCGGCAATTAAAACCAATCCAGTCATTGCCAATACGCTAACTTTAAACGGCTTTAGGTTTCCTCGCTTTAAAAATTGAAAGCTGATGAAGATTGTGGCAATAATAAAAAACGCTAACAATCCTGCTGCCCCTGCGTGTATGCTTCCACTTGTTGTCATTTGTTCTGGTAGGGTATCAACAGGGTCTGTATTGAATATTCCTGCAAGGAAATTACCAATGGCAGCGATTACCAAAAATATCCCGCCAATTTTTGCACCTGAAGTTTGGACATTTTTGAATAAATATATTCCAAGCGCCAAAAATGACACCCCAAGCAAGATAAATGCGATGTTCATTAGCCAACCTAATTTTCCAAGTGCATACATACTGATAGGTTGCCAACCTGGATTGATATCTGGGTTAACAATGTGGTGTATTAATAAGATGCCAATAAACCCAATAGCAGAAATCTTTGAAACTTTAAGTGCATTCATACCTAGTTGTTTTGAAAATTGATCATCCAATTGATACCATATTTATCTTGAAAGCTTCCGTAGTATGCCCCCCAAAACATTTCTTGAATTGGCATTTCCACCACACCGCCTTCTGAAAGTTCGTCAAATAATCGCTTTGCCTCTTCCTTTGATTCAGGCTCTAAGTTGATGTGCATATTGTTGCCTTTATTCACAGTCATACCAAACTCTTTAGGTGCGTCTGTTCCCATTAGAATGTGTCCACCAAGAATGGGCAACTCAATGTGTAAGACCATTTTTTTGACTGATTCAGCCATTGGTGGTTGGTTAGGGTCTGCGGGTACTTCTCCAAATCGCTGAATGCCGTTGATAAACTCTGATTTGAAAGCTTTTTTGTAAAAGTTAAATGCCTCTTCCGTATTGCCTTGGAAGTTAAGATAGCTTGCTACTCGTGCCATATTGTTTGTTTTATTCTGTTTGCGTAATCTGAATTGGGATTCAATGTATTGATCAAGGTTTTCAAGACCGGCTGTAAATCCTTCCTTGAAGCCCATATCAATGATTTTTTCAAGGTCTTCTAAGGTGTCAAAGCTTAACAGGATATTGACTAGGGTTTCTTCTCCTTGTCCTGAAAAATTGTTTTCCCATTTATTTCGGGGGAGTGAAGCGTTAGGGTTTCCATCTTCATCACAAAAACCATCTAAGGCTGAAAAAAACTCTTGTGGAATGATTTTGATGTAATCTACCATACCCCAATGTTTTTCTCCTTCGGGGCTAACCATTGCATAGTGCCAATGACCACCTTCTCTAAAATCCATTGATTTGGTTTGCGCTGTCCAAGGTTTGGGAGCCCACCACTGGTCGAGAATTTCCGCTTCTGTCCATGCAGACCATACTAAGTCGATTGGAGCGTCGAACGACCGCTCCACTTTAATTTGATTGTTTGCCTTGTCAACATTGAAGTTGAATAAAATTGCCTTGTTCATTTTCTTGTTAGTTTTAATTGTTCCAAAACGTTGTCTAATTGGTTGAATCGTTTGGTTAACAGTTGCTTAAACTGCTCCAACCATTTTTCTATTTCTTTCATTTTGTCGGCATTTAGATGGTAGTGAATTTCCCTGCCTTGTTGTTCTTGCCTTACAATTTCACATTCAGAGAGAATTTGAAGATGTTTTGATACCGCTTGCCTGCTTGAGTTGAAATGTTCCGCCATGGCATTAGGTGTCAAAGCACCCACAGTCAGGAGCATAATTATAGCCCGTCTTGTGGGGTCTGCAATGGCTTGAAATACGTCTCTTCGTGTTTTCATTTTCTTTATATGCTACTATATGGTTGCAAATATATGCGCAATTATTTGATTGCACAAATTTTTCTTTGATTGCTTTATTTAAAAAATCTAGATAACCGAGTTGTGATTTGCCTTGCCGCTAGTCTGATTTACGCGGCTACGATTTCAAGCCTGTTAGACGCTGGGATTATTCTTGCTCTTGGCAGCATAGGTTAACACTACAATACCTGACTTTGATTTTTCAAAATCAAGCAGTTCCAGTCCGATTCTTTCTTTAATGTCTTTGAAAACCGGTAAGCCATTTCCAATGATGACAGGATGGACGGCAAGTCTATATTCGTCCACAAAACCTAAATTCATTAGTGTGTTAATCAATTTCCCACCACCATAAAGCCATATATTCCCATTGACTTTTTGCTTAATTTCTAAGATGTTTTCTTTTATCTTCGAATTGATGAAAATTGCTTTACTGTCATCTCCTTTCTTGGTTCTTGAGAAAACGTATTTTGTTTTACTGTGCAATAGTTTATACGATTCTTTAAGTTTTGAGCTTGCCTTTTCATCCGGTTGGTAATTTCCCCAAAGATCATAACTGACCCTTCCATAAAAAATCGCATCGATTCCATCAAGAATATCGGCCAGAATATCTCCAAAATCCTTTTCCTCCTCTTTGACAAGCCAGTCAATTTCTCCGTCAGGCCCTGAAATATATCCATCTAAGGTCACTGCCAAATCTACTATAATCTTTCCCATCTTATTTTTTTGCTGGTCTCCAAATGACTTTGACTCCGTTTATATTTTTCTTTTTCAGCTGAATATCCTCTCGTATTTCAAATCCGTTTTTGCGGTAAAATCCGATCGGCGATTTATAGTTTTCCCCATTTTGCTTAGGTTCACTGTCCTTGTCTATCACCCAGCCGTTCAGCTCCGGGGTTAGTTCTTTTGCCTGATTTAAAAGTTTAGACCCCAATCCCCAGCCATGCAGGGAGGAATCCAAAAGCATGGCAAAACATTGTTCATCCGCTCGTATAAAATAGATAAGCCATCCTTTTACTGCTCCGCTTTCATCCAAAAGCAATAAGTGGTTCTTCTCGGAGAGTGCATCAAGGTATTGGTCAAAATCTGCTAAACTGCGATGGCTTAATGCCTTTGGGTATTCGCTGTTCCACAGTTCAATGATCTCATGTTTTTGCCTCTCATTTAAGGTTTTGGTTTCTATAAAATCCATGTTTGATTTTAAACTAAGCTAAGACTTTCAGTACTATTAGAGAGCTCCCGATTGCCAGTGGAGCTTTTATTATCCTGAATTTATACCCTAAGCAACCCCCGAAATCCCCTGGCCGCATAGAAAGAGGGAGCACTGTTATGAAAGGTAAAGACATGACCGTAACGGTGGTCGCAGAAAAGAGCGCCACCGAGCTTTCTGATGTCATCAGGGGTTTTGATCCAGCTCTCCGTTTTCGTATCGAATGGCCCAAACTTTTGGAGTTCGCGGTACTGTTCTTCATCCAATAATTCAATACCCATTTCTGCTGCGATATCAACAGCGTTTCCTCCCGGGTGTATTCCCTGCTTTTCCCTTTTTTGCTGTCCTTCTTCATCGTAGCATATGCTTCTTCTATCAGCAGGACTTTGCTCAGAACAATCACAAAAAATGTATTCTTCTGTCTTTTTATCATAAGAAATAACATCAGGTTCACCTCCTGAGCTTTCCATTGCAAACAGCGAAGACATTTTTTTGGGGTGGGATTTCAGTTTCGTATGAACGTCCGTCCATTCAAGACCTTTGTGCCTGTTCTTATTCTTCTCAAAACGGGACTTCAATGTCTCCAGCAATTCTTCTCCTTGTTTTGGTGAAAATTTCAACTGTATTTTAACCTTGGGTATTGGTTTGCCGCTTCCTTTAGATGATGTTTTAGCCATTTTTTGTCCTTTCTAGGTTAAAAATTTAGATTCGAAATGATTGTATTTACCGTGTCCCCTGAACGATGATTTCATTTGACATTTTGTCAATAACACGTTGGTTTCTTCCCCTTAACTTAGTTTAAATTCTTGAACGATAAAAGACAGTTTACCAAGATGCATGCTCGTTTCCGCTACATTACGTTACCGAGAGGATCTTCCGAGATGATAGGTTACAACACTCCTGTTTTATCCTGCTTGACCCAGAAAATAAAGCAGTACAGTCAGGCACACAATAATCAAAGTCCCAATAATTATATCTTTCAATTTCGGAGCTGCCCCGTTTCTCAAGACCTTAAAGCCAAGAGGCATAAGTGCAATGCAAAGTCCTGTGACTGCTATAATGGAGACCAATGATGTTCCCTTAAGGACTCCCAGCATCAGTGCAGACATCAGCCCAAGGGCAATTGATTGCAACAGCCCGAGGGCTTCGGAAAGATATGAGCCCACTGCCAAAATTAACCAACCGAACATAATTGTACTGTTAAGGGTCGCAACAATAGAAAATGCGCCATAAGAATCTGCTACTGTTTTGGTGGCAGATTCCAAGCCTTGGGTGTCAACCAGAAGAAATGCCATATGATCGACACCGCCATGAAATGTACGTGCAAAAAGCCCAAGGACAACAAATGTACCTCCCCAGATTGCCAACCGTCTTTTTTTCTGACCTATTAATCTAACCAGAGTCAAGATACCGGGCCACAATAAAATATTGCCGACAACAAAAAAGCTATACGCAGTTTTGATAAGAAGTGGATGCTCCTGATACGCTTGAAGCTGCTGCGGAAAGAAAAAATTATACTTCATTCGAAGCAACAGCCCTGTAAGTACGAGAAGCGGTGCAAGTACCATGGAGAGGCCACCCACATAGCGGCCGGGAAACCAAAAATCCTCGTTACCCTGTAAATCCCCCGTATTTCTGTTCAGCAAGTTCTTCATGGTTATTCCCGGTAAACGCTAACAAAATAGTAAAGAATACGGAATATATTTTTCAGGGACATTTTACACAGATTAATTCTCATGACAAGGAACACCACGTATGAAGTTCCCCCTGTCCGAAGAATCCAGTACAAGAGACTTTGGCTGATCTGCAAGGGCAAAGTAGCTGCTGACCAAAGAAAATTAAGAGTAGGAAAACCTCAATTTTTGAAAGCGACTCCATAGTTCCGACAGGCCTAACTGACAACCATGAGGCTAGTTCCCGCAGAAAAAGGAGCGGCTTTTCTATATCGGGTCATTCACTTTCCTGCCTCTGGCTGTGGGCAGATGCCTGTTTGAGCCGGGTGAATTTAAGGTTGGCCTTTCCTGCCTCCTTCCATCCTTCCCCAACTAGTGCGGGACAGTGACATATCAAATCTTTCATCTCCCTGAATAGGGATTGTTAAATTGCTTTAAATCAGTAAAATTGAATGGTTTTATCGAGCATACCTTCTATTTTTAATAGCTATGCTCATTTCACTGTTTCTATAGTCACTCTTTATGAACACTAACCCTACGTCCAAAAAATCAAAACTCATCGAGTGGAGGAATGCATTGGTATTTGCGGTGGTAGTAGCCACCTTATTTCGATGGTCATTGGCGGAAGCCTATGTCATCCCCACCGGGTCAATGGAAAACTCGCTATTGGTGGGAGATTATATCCTTGTGAGCAAAGTTCACTACGGCCCCAGGACTCCGCAAACCCCGATACAGGTACCGCTGACCCATCAGAAAATATGGGGCACTGAAATCCCCTCCTATCTTGACTGGATTCAGCTGCCTTCTTACCGGCTGCCCGGCCTAAGAAATGTAGAGCGGGGAGAAACAGTGGTGTTCAATACTCCTAAAGACCTACTCGACCCAAAAGACCGGCCTGGCGACTTGATGACTTTTCTTGTCAAGCGCTGTGTCGCAGTTTCCGGTGATATTCTGGAAATCAGGGACAGGAATATTTTCATCAACGGAGAGCAGATGACCAATCCTCCAGGAATGAAATTCCAATATGACGTCGTAACCAATTATCCGCTTCAACCACAGCACCTGACCCATGTCGGCTTGGACAGGGATGATTTTTGGATTTCTGGGCATACCAAGGAAAACAGAACCGTTTACAGCATGTTTTTAACGGATGAACAAGCAAAGAAAATGCAAAAAGCCCCCGATGTAGTTTCACTGGAGCCTGGTTCGGGTTCCCCTGTCGGTTTTCCGCTCTTTCCGGCAGCTATGGACAATTCTTGGGACCTTAACAACTACGGTCCATTGATGGTCCCCCAGAAAGGTACAAACATCCAGATCAATGAGACAACATTGGACTTTTATGGTGAATTGATCCAAAAATACGAGGGGAACAGACATGTGAAACTCGCCGATGGGAAACTGGAGATTGATGGAAAAGGAGTTGACAAGTACACCTTCAAGGAGGATTACTATTTTATGATGGGCGATAGCCGGGACAATTCCATCGATTCACGGTATTGGGGATTTGTGCCGGAGAGCCATATCGTAGGCAAACCGCTTATGGTTTTGTTCTCAAAAAATGAACATGGAGAAGGATTGGATAAGGTCCGTTGGGGGAGAATATTCTCAAAGATCAAGTAGTATCACCGACCTTATACCAGCACAGCGTTTACTTCACTAAGCTGGCTACTTCAGCTTTGTACGTTTGACCAATGGGGATTTCCATATCCCCAATTCTAATGCGGTTGCCTTCAACCGAAAGGATCTTGCCGGTATTAATCAAGTAGGATTTGTGGACCCTCATGAATCTATCCTTCCCCAGTTTTGCCTCCAGCTCCGAAATCCTATCCGGGCAGATGATCATCCCATCCTCATGAAAGACCTTACAATAGTTACCCAGAGCTTCGACATACTTTATCTTTTCCAATTCAACCTGAATGTGCTTTTTATCTGATCTGAGGAATATCCGGGTAGCTTCTGAAGGAGGGATGTCTGCAGATTCAATTCCTCCTCGGGAGGTAATTTTATTGATTGCCTTAACAAAGCGCTCCAGACTAAATGGCTTCAACAGGTAATCCGAAATCTCGAGCTCATAACCCTGAAGTGCAAATTCCTGATGGGCAGAGGTCACAATGACCTTTGGTGGTTTTGACAGCGACTGGATCAACTCAAAACCAGTAAGCTTTGGCATGTTCATATCCAGAAAAAGCAGATCCACCCTTGAACTCCGAAGGAATTCCAGCGCATCAAACCCATTATAAAAATTACCTGCCTTATTCAAAAAAGAAAAGTTGGCGCAATAATTCTCCAGTATCCGATGTGCGATCGGCTCGTCGTCTATGATGATGTACTTGATCAATTCCATTGGATCTCTAAAACCACGTTAAAAATACTGTTGTTTTGCTCAATATGCAGTAAATAGAGGCCGGGATAAGTCAATTCCAACCTGCGCTTTAAATTCTCCAGGCCTATTCCTTTCTGTGGGGTTGAAACCGAAGGATCAAAGTTATTTTCAATCTGAAACCTAAGTTTATTCTCTCCTGAATATAACCCAATCCTCACAAAAGCATCTTCCCCCAGTTTTTCTACCCCATGCTTAAAGGCATTTTCTACCAGTACTATAAATAACATGGGGGATACCTTCACATCTTCAGGCATCTCTTTTTTGAAACTGATCTCCAGAGGAAACCGGTGGCGGAGTTTGTGCAATTCAAGGAAATTATCCAGGTAAGTGACCTCCCTGCTCAGCAGCACACTTGCCTCTTTCCCCTCGTAAATTGCATAGCGCATCATTTCAGAAAGCTTTAGCACGAGCTCCGGGGCACGGTCCGATTTCTCCACGCAAAGCCCGTAGAGGTTATTGAGGGTATTGAAAAAGAAGTGGGGGTTAATCTGGTTTTTGAGCATGGCCAGTTCAGCGGCATTTTTCGCCATTTCCAGGTTTTTAATTCTTTTCCATTGCTCAAAAACCCATAGCAATAAGAAGAAAGGGATAGGCAAAAGCAGGAACATAATTGCCAATTGGTGGTATTGGTCAAAATAATTCTCGTTGAATCTCAAGAAGATGAATACCAGCCAGATGGTACCATAAACCCCAAAAACAGCAATTCTGTATTTGCGAATGAATTCAGGTACAATAACCCAGGCGATTCCCATCCAAAATAAAATCAGCAAGAAAATTGACACCGGATTATCCGGTATTGCCATCCACTGGTCGATCAACAAGATGGTTGTCAAAAAAAAGGGTAGTGCAACAATCTTCCACAGCACGCTGTGATTGAGCTTCACCTTCTTCCGGTAGTAAAAAACGACACTGCAAAACATCCACCAGGACACAAGAATCAACGTATTCTCAAGGTATTCCTGTGGGTCTATCCGGATAAATCCCATCCGTTCCAGTAAGAACGTCATCAGAAGCGTAATGGTTAAACCCCAGCCCAGTGCCTTGAAAAAAGAGGATGTTGGAAACATAACCCCAAGGTACGGAGCTTTGGAAAATAGAGAAATTAAGATGACGAACATACCGAAAATGATGACCAACCTTAGTGAAATTCCAACACTGGCGATAATGTCCAGTTCATAAGGGTTCATCATTGGTTTGGCCCGGTTTGACATCTATATTTTTTGCAATCCCTGTTCCATCCAACATTTGTGCATCACTGGATGTCACAGCTATGAACAAACTTGAAATCACACAACTTTCAAAAACATATCCAACGGGGGTAAAAGCCTTGGATCAGATCTCCCTCACCATCACCAATGGCATGTTTGGGCTATTAGGGCCCAACGGCGCGGGGAAGTCCACCTTAATGAGAACGCTGGCCATGCTTCAGGAAGCTGAATCTGGCAACATCCTGTTCAATGGAATTGATGTGCAGGACCAGCCGGACCAGATCCGCTCCGTGCTGGGCTACCTGCCTCAGGAATTCGGTGTCTACCCGAAGGTTTCGGCGGAAAATCTATTGGATCACATCGCCGTCCTGAAGGGAATAGCAAACAGGAATGAACGACGTGAGCAGATCCACTTTCTGCTTCAGCAGACCAATTTACTCGAACATAGAAAAAAGGCCGTTTATACATTTTCCGGGGGTATGCGTCAACGCTTCGGAATCGCCCAGGCGCTGCTTGGGAATCCAAAACTGATCATTGTGGATGAACCCACTGCGGGTCTGGATCCTGAAGAGCGGAATCGTTTCCTGAATCTTTTGAGTGAAATCGGGGAGCATATTATTGTTATTCTCTCCACACATCTGGTTGATGATGTGTTGGATCTTTGTTCCCGTATGGCAATTCTGCACCAAGGCAGAATTCTCTGCCAGGGAAATCCCCTTGCTTTGACAGAAAGCCTGGGTGGAAAAGTATGGGTGAAAAAGGTGCATAAATCAGAACTGCCCCATTACAGACAAAATTACTGCCTGCTGTCCTCAAAACTGGTTGCCGGCCAGATCAAAGTTCACCTAAAATCTGATTACTGTCCCGATCCGGGATTTGAACCGGTTACACCAAATCTGGAAGATTTCTATTTCTCTACACTCCATACTGCAACAGGCGATGAATTCTAACTACTTGGCACTACTTCGGTTTGAGCTAAAATACCAGTTGAAGTCCTGGGCAGTTCCCTTGTTCACCCTTGGTTATTTTGGGTTTGCCTTTTTGATGGGGAGCCAAGGCGCTACTCCTGCCAGAGTCAATTACAACGCTGACTATGAATTATTCTTTAAAATGGGTCTGCTGAGTCTGGGTTCCGTGTTCTCGATTATGTTCTTTGTGGTGACAGCCATACAGCGGGACAGAAAATACGCAATGGAACCCTTGATTTTCTGCACTCCGGTCTCCAAGTCTGCATTTTATTTCAGCAGGTTTACCGGGGCATGGGCAATGGGGATTACCGTACTCCTACTTGCTGTTCCGGGTTTCTATTTAGGCATTTATTTTTCCGGTCTGGATCCGGAGCGGATCGGGCAGTTTACGGTAATGTCCCCACTCTCTGTCGCATGGATGCTGCTCATCCCTTCAGTGACAACCTGCACAGCATTGATTTTTACTGTCTGCCTGCATAGCAGAAATACCATGGCGACCTATGCCATGGCAATCCTGATCTACGGAGCCTACTTTATCTGCGCAATATTTCTGAATTCACCCCTTATCGCAAACGCTGCGCCTGTTTCCTCAGAGAATCTTCTCCTGGCGGCCCTGGCAGATCCTTTTGGTCTTTCGGCATTTTTCGAGCAGACCAATCTATGGACGCCTTATCAGAAAAATACGCAGCCGATTTCATTCACCGGGCTTTTGGCCTGGAATAGGATGCTGTGGTTTATCGGAACTGCTTTCTTACTGGGGATATCCTATTGGAAGTTTTCTTTCAGACAACATCCTCGCACCTCTCCGCGCAAAATCAAGAGGCGTAAGCAGCCATCGCCTGTCCTCTCTGTTCTGAAAAACCTGACTCCGCGTATTGGCGGGTACTCCAAGGTGATCCCTTCCTCAATCAGATTGGAACTTTCACTGGTTTTCAAAAGCCTCCCTTTCTGGGTAATCACAGGAAGCTGGACTGTCATCGCGGTGACAGAGATCTATTCAAAAATCTACTCCGGCGGAGCGTATGGTGAGCGTTATTTTCCCGCCTCCCAGATCCTGCTGGATCAAGTCCAGACCCCCTTGTATCTGTTCAGCCTGGTATTGCTTGTGTTTTTTACCGGAGAACTGGTCTGGCGGGCCAAAGAATCAAATTTCCATGAAATCATCGGGGCCACCCCCGCACCAGGCGGGCACTTTTTTATCTCCACCTTCACATCCCTTGTCGCGATGGCCGGGGTAATGGTTTGCATTACCCTGGGCATATGTTTTGGGTATCAGCTTGTCCAGGGATACCAGGGCATTGACTCCCTTCCCCTTTTGGTGCTGGTCCTATCTCCGGGTATTCCACTCTTGTTTTTCACCCTGTTCATGTTGCAGATACACCAGTGGTGCAGGAACAAATATTTAGGAATGTGTCTTTCCGCTTTTGCCATTGCCTTGTTTTCCGGACCGTTGGGTACCGCACTTGGGATAAACCATCCCTTGCTAAAAATCGGCACCGCTCCCTTTTTAACCTACAGCCAGCAGGCTGGCTTTGGGCTGGCTTCCAAAAGCTTCTGGTTATTAAGTCTGCTTTGGATGCTTCTAGGACTGATCATTTCAATCAATCTCTTTACCAACTGGAAAGGATCATTGGTAAGAAAGTCGGAAAAAAGAAACTGGTCAACCTATTCAAAAATGGCATTTCCTGGCCTGCTCTTATTCACAGTAGCAGGATTCTACCTCTATCACATCAATATCGTGGGAAACTATAGGTCTGCCAGCACACGTTTGGACGAACAGCATCAGTATGAATTGAACTATAAAAAATATGAAGCCGATCCACTACTCACCTATTCATCTTTGGCGATGGAGGTGGATTTATTCCCTTCCAAAAGCACTTTTAATGCGGTTGTCAACGGCCATTTGAAAAACATCAGTGGAAAACCAATCCACAGATTGCTTCTGACCGAAAAAGTGGAACTGGACAATCTCAGTATAGAAAAAGCATCGGCAATTACAAAAGATGAAGAACTCCGTGTCAATCTGATTCAGTTTGAAACGCCGATTCAGGCCGGGCAAGAAATAGCATTTTCATTTGAAGTAAATCTAAAGCCAGCACTTTTCAGACAGGAAAGATCAATCGTAGCGAATGGCAGCTATCTAAATTTCCGGGATTTTGCCCCTTATTTCGGCTATGCTGAAGGCAGAGAAATCAGTGACAATCAGGAACGAAGAAAAAGGAACCTGCCATTAAAACCGCTTAAATCCACTTATTCGGATCACCCTGAGCTGGAGAGAAACCTGATCAAGGTTGATTTCAAGGCAAGCGTAAGCACGGAGTCTCCCCAAGTGGTAATCACCTCAGGGGAGCTGAAATCTGTGTTCCATGGTGGCGACAGAACTGGTTTTGAATATGAAAGTGCCCACAAAATCATGCCTGCCATTGCCTTTTTTTCAGGGAATTATCATGTTGACAGCATTCACTCCCATGGTGTGGATTTACAGGTATATTCCATTCCCGAGCATCGGGAAACAGACAATCATACGCTTGGCTTTATGGACAAAACCCTTGAATTTGCCACCGATAATTTTGGTACTTATCCTTTGGATCATCTCCAGATCGTTGAAGTTCCTTCGTATTGGGAATTTGGAGGATTTGCACATCCAGGAGTGATCAGCATGGTTGAGGACAACTACTTCCTGGTACAACCCATGACCGGTGGGTCATTCGACTTAAAGGCCAAACGGACAGTTCATGAAGTGGCCCACCAATGGTTTGGCCATATGCTTGCTCCACGGAATGTCCCCGGAGCTTCCATCCTGGTGGAAGGCTTGGCAAAATATACGGAAGCCCTGGTCCTGGAGCGGGAATTTGGAAAAGCTGCGCTGTGGCATCTGACCGACAATGCCAACCGCACTTATTTCACAGGAAGGGCAAATGCTTCAGAACCTGAGCCCCCACTTGCCTTTACTGAAGACCAATCCTACCTCGCCTATGGCAAAAGTCTGCTCAGTCTTCTAGCCTTACGGGATTTGATCGGTGAAGAAAAATTAAACAAGGCGATAAAAGAAACCGTTGCCCGGTCAATGGAGCAGCCGGAACCAACTGCCACAATGAACGAATTCCTCAACAGGATAAAATCAGATGCTGCATCAGCTCATATCAAGGGCATCACTGAGGCTTTTGAGAAAGTTATCCACTTTGACCTGAAAATCAATGAAGCGAAAATAGAGCAGCTTAAAAACGGGAAATACCAACTGACTGTAACTTACACTGGCAAAAAACTGGAGACGCTTGCCGATGGTTCGGAGATTGAAATCCCGATGAAGGATGAACTATTGCTTTCTGCCTTTTCCACACATCCCAGAGACCTTTCCACCCCTGAGGGCATACGCTATTCCCAAAACATTGTGGTGCAGGAAGGATCAGGCACCTCGGTTATTTTACTGGATCAAAGACCCAGCTACATCGCCCTTGATCCTTGGGGGACCAAACCGGACGCCAACCGTGCAGACAACCTATTAAGAGTACAGGATTAATGCTATTTACCTCAAAGCTGGGTGCCGAAAATTGGACGGGTAAAGAAACCTCTGCTGCCGTTAGCGGGAACCTATGGTTGGTTCCACCATGCTCTGGGGCCGCAAAAGCGCTTCTTCACTGCCCACAGCACATACCGGCATGGCAATTTGCGGTTCCCTTCAAGCTCCTACAGTCCCAGTCTTTACTTCGCCCGCCCTTTTGAAATGTGCAAAAATAAGTCCACTGGGTGTGCTGCTACTCTCAATCAAAGTAAATGCTGCCGGAATCGCTCCATCTACGAATAACTTTTTCCCCTTTCCTAAGGTCAGCGGATAAATAATCAGCCAGAGCTCATCCACCAGATCCTGCTTTAGCAGTAACTGGATGAGCTCACTGCTCCCCCAAACCTGGATATCAGTACTTTTGGAAGCTTGCTTTTCCACAGGAGTATTTTTTAGGTTCCTGATAGCTGAAACGCTGTTGAGGAAAACCGTATTCTCCCATTCTGAATTGGTTATAGTGTTTGAGAACACATATTTCGTGACTGCATTGACACTTGGCCAGTATTCTGAATGTTCAGGCCAATAGTCTTCCCAGATTTGAAAGGTTTTCCTGCCCAATAGAAGGTCTGCAGGTTTCAAAAGCCGTTGCATAAGTTCTCCGGAAACCTCGTCATCAAAAGGAGCCACCCAGCCTCCATGTTCGAAACCTCCTTCAGTATCTTCCTCTGGTGCTCCGGGAGATTGCATAACCCCATCTAAGGTAATCATTGACAAAACCAGTATCTTTCTCATACCTTTTAGTGTTAGTGCTTGTCAAATTTCCAAAAGAAAAGGATAACATCAGGGGGCTGTATGCGACAATTTTAGGGCAGGAATGTTCAGCTGCTCATTTCGTATAAAGCTGTTCTGCCAACCCGATCAGAAGACCTTCCACTCCCCGAATGTAGCAGAGCCGATAAGAATCCTCGTACTGGACCATTTCGCCAACAAGCTGAGCGCCATGTTTGGTGAGTCTGGACACCAGCTCATCAATGTTTTTAACTGTGAACATGACACGTAAATAACCGAGGGCGTTTACCGGAGCAGTCCGATGATCTGCGATCGTAGCGGGGGTGAGAAACCGGGAAAGTTCAAGTCTGCTGTGGCCATCGGGTGTAACCATCATAGCAATTTCCACGCACTGAGAACCAAGCCCGGTTACGCGACCGGCCCATTCACCCTCGACAGTGGCTCGCCCTTCGAGGGTGAGACCAATCTCTTCGAAGAAGGAGATTGCGTCATCGAGGGATTCTACAACGATGCCGATATTGTCCATTCTTAGTAATTCGCTTTTTACCATAGCTTTATTTCTTTAAGTGTACAATGAAATCCTCTCATGCAAAGCCTTACTGTATTAAGTTAAGCAAGATGGTGTTGGTTAACAACCTTATGAAAATTCTTTTGTTAGTCACTGATCTATGGGCTTAAGGTTGATCCTTTTTATTTTAGGCATCATCAACAGGACTCTTGATGATCTGAAGATGTTTTTGACTTGAATATACCTATTCATAAGCCAGGGCACCCTCCTGTTTTCTAGCAATTCTATCCGACACGTAGTTACAAGAAAATAGCAAAATCTGAAGAATCCCAGCGTGCTTGGATCGCTTCTGCAGTTGAAATTCACCTTCGGTCAGAAAGATCCAAAATGAATAGAAAATGCCGGATCAGAAAGATTGGGCAACTCCCCTTCTAGGAATAGACCAACGTCTACAGCTACTTATAAAAATGGATCTGAATGGCTGAAAGAAAGTGTTTTTCTCTGATATTTTAGGCATGTCATGCTTATAGCCATGGGTAAGCCGGAGGCATAACCCCTTTTCTTATTTAAGACTAGGGGGCAGAAAAATCATAGATGGTATCTCAAGTCAATCCCCTGATATTCAGATTCAATAATGCTGAAACCAACTCTGGGATCAAGCTATGCAGCCAGTCTGACGTCAAATCCAGAAAACCATAGTTAAGTATGGGAATACCCAGAAAAATCACTCTTATCTGCTAGGTATAAATTTTAGGATTTAACGGTTAAGTAACGGTTTTTCACTTACCCCACATGTTTTTCTGACTTAATTTTAGTCTAGTACTTTTTTTACAAATACCTAAAATGAAATTACTCTTGAAAACTAAACTCACTCTATTAACCTGCATTTTTGGCTTCTCTTTAGTTGGCTGTTATCCTGATGGGGCAGATTTTGTAGAAGATTATGATGTGGTGTTGACTCGCTTCGAAGACAAGTACGACTTTTCAAGCAAAAACACTTACGCCAGACCCTCCAAAATTGTCAAAATCACTGGCAATATTCAGGATGGAGAAGATCCAAAATTCATCCCAGACGCTACAGCTGCTCTTATTCTTGCCAGAATTGATGAAAACATGCAAAGCCTCGGCTGGAGTTTGGTAGAAATCAGTGAGAACCCGGACCTCCTTCTAACTCCTGCCTCTTTAGAGACAACAACACTCTATTACTACTATGACTATTGGTATTGGTGGTGGGGTGGTTACTATCCTGGATGGGGATACCCTCCTTACTATGTAAGTTCCTACACTACAGGCACACTTATAATGGCTTTAGTAGATCCTACCCTTGAAGGTGCAAATGGTAATCCTATCCCCCAATGGACCGGTGCGCTCAATGGAATTTTAACAAATTCTTATGACGGCAACCGCATCAATACACTGATTGACAAAGCCTTCATGCAATCTCCCTATTTAAAAACGAACTGATTTTTAAAAAATTCAATGCAATGAAAAACATATTGATTATACTGATTTTTACTTTCTCTGCTTCCGTAGCTTATTCCCAAAATAACCTTACTGCTATTCAATATTCTATGGGTTTTGGTACAGGAGATTTGAGTGATTATATAGACAAAGCCAGCTTTCGGGGCATATCTATAGATTACAGAAAAATGGTACAGCCGAATGTAGGGGTAGGTGTGGATCTCGGATGGAATGTGTTTTATGATGAAAGAGCCGATGACACCTATGAACTTGGAAAGTTAACTTATTCAGGAAAACAGTTTCGCTACAATAACCAATTCCCCGTCCTGGTAGCTGCCGATTACTATTTCCAGCCTGGGGAGAAAGTGAATCCTTTTGCAGGACTTGGTACGGGAATAATGTTTTCTAACAGGAAAACAGATATGGGGGTATATTCCTTTAGTCAGGAAGCTGTGAATTTTACATTAAGACCTGAGATAGGTGTTTTATATAATCTTAATACCAAGGTTGGTTTTAAATTATCAGGCAAATATTATTATGGTTTTGAGGCAGGAGAGCTTCCGGCACAAAGTTACTATACTCTTAATTTAGGTATTGTCCTCATTAATTAATGTCCATATGCGGAGTTATGCTAGGGGGTATGAACATATTTTAATTACTATACTATCCAGAGGCACTTCTAAAAATTGGTAAAAAAAAAAAAAAAACAGATAAGCTCATATCTCCATACAACTTCTATAAAGTATTATGAGGAGCCCCATATTAAAATATCAAGGTTAATATAATCCAAATTATTGAAGACATGTACACACGGAAAATTCGCTTATTCTTACTGGTCTCCATATTTTGTCAAGTAAATATGGTGACCCAAGCACAGGATTTATCGAATAATCAATGGGGATTTCTAGTAGAGCCTTACCTGATGTTTCCTTTTATGAATGGAAGTACCGGTGTTGGGAATTTGCCCAATGTATCCGTAGATGCAAGTGCAAGTGACATTTTCAGCAATCTAAGCGTTGGTGCCATGTTGTACACAGAAGCCTACACCCAAAAATGGGCCATAGGATCTGACCTTATTTATATGAATTTAAAAGAAGATGTGAAGACCGGAACAGCCATCACCGACGGATCCTTACAAGCTAAACAATTTGCTTGGGAGCTAAGCGGATTACGCAGCGTATTACCTTGGTTAGATGTAGGTGTAGGGGGGCGTTTTAATAGTTTAACAGCTGAGGTAGATCTATCATTAACCACTCTAGATGGCCCTTCAACCAGAAACAGGAGTTCGAAAGAGTCTTGGTTTGATCCCATTATCATTGCAAGGATTAAAAATCAATCCGGCGAAAAATTGTTGTATCAATTTCGGGGCGATATTGGAGGGTTTGGTGTTGGCTCTCAATTCACCTATCAGCTCCAAGCCTATGTTGGCTACCGGTTTTCTGACTTATTTCAATTGACAGCCGGTTATCGTATTATTAGTATTGACTATGAAAAAGGCGCTGATGAAAACCGTTTTTTGTATGATGTAAATACTTCAGGCCCAACAATACGTTTTGGATTCAATTTGTGATAACTATTTGGTAGTGCTATAAAGTAAGTAGTTGCTTTCACAAACCAATTGTTCCGCTAGGAATAGTCAGATCGGTCTTGGGGCTGGGTGGAATTTATAATTCCACTATTCTTTTCTTTCCAATTTGTAGTTGGCTTTTTAACCTCACCATCTCCCGATTTCGTGTTGCTCATCCATGACAGGCCCTATTCTAAAAAGAGAGAGAAAGAGCCTCATTTTTAAGCAACAGCCTGCATTTGCCGATGTTGTGCCTTCGTAATTTTTAATTTTCTAATATGTTCATTAATTTTTGATTCAGGTATAGTTTCTCTTTACCCACTCTTACTGATTTTAAAAACCCTTTTTCCTCTAATGCAATCAGATAGCCTCCAACTGTTTTTGGTGTTCCTAAGTCAGCATCTATAAGGTTTTGTCTTTTAGTATAAGGAAGCTTGAAAATGACTTCAACTAAATCTTTGGAATATACCTTTGGGAGTTTTTCTTTTATATCTTGTCCTGTTGTTTCCATAAGCTGAATAATTGATTCAAGTCGATCTAATCCTTTAATAGCTGTTTTTTCTACCATGTCCAGTATGTAAATAATAAATTCGGACCAGTCATTTCTTTCAGTAACTGCTCTTAATCCTTTGTAATATTGGTCTTTATGTTTGATGATGTATTCACTTAGAAATAGGGCAGGAATTTCTAGGAGTTTTTCTAATTTTAGTTGAAGCAAAAGAAGAATCCGGCCTGTTCCTCCATTACCATCTGAAAACGGATGAATGGCTTCAAATTGGTAATGTGATATTGCCATTTTGATTAAAGGATCGATTGTATCATTGTCATTGAGGAAAGTTTCAAGATTTGTCATTTTTTCTCGAATGACCTCTTCACCTGAAGGAGGTGTGTATATTATTTCTCCTTTTGTATTCGATAGAGTTGTTCCGGGTGTTGTTCTTATTCCGGTTGTATTTTGTTTAATACATTGAACAATCTCGACACATAGATTAGTGGTGATAAAAGGTTTTTTTTCAAGACTCCTAAAGCCAAGCCAAATAGCTTCTTTGTAGCTGATTACTTCTTTAGTTGCCGGATTGTCAAATTTTTTATCCGCAACAACTGCTCTGTATAAATCGTCATTTGTTGTTATGATGTTCTCAATTTCAGAACTTGCCTTTGCTTCCTGTAAATGTAGAGTGTCAAGAAACAAACTGGGGTTCGGAAGATTTCTTATGGCTCCATTTAATTGTGCTAATGCTCTACTCGCTTTAATAGTTTTTGTTAAAATTTCTTTTGTTTCAAATTCAGTTTTGGGCGGAAGTAGAGGAAGATTATTAAACGGTTTGGATTTATCGAAGCTATTCATAAATGAAAGTAAGTTTTACATCTTTGCTATATTCAAGGGTAAAAATAATAAAAATTTACCCCTGTTCGATTGTCGAAGGTAAGTTTTACTCTCGTTTTTTCGCATAAGGCACAACGGAAAAAAACGAAAAATCTAATTTTTCGGCCTTATCCTACGAAGTAGCTCCAAGGAAGATTTGAGAAAATTGGAGCGACTAATCCCGCTCTTAAATCAAATTAACAATACGGAGATTTGATTTCCGTTACTTGATTGCATCACCGTTTATATTTCTTGGAGTGGATCGGTCCGTTATATCCAACTCTATCAAGTTCAGAGATGTCTAGGTTTAGGGGCGTACTAATACAAATATCGAGCTCTTCAGCCAGCACTTCGTTTATACGACGTTGTAGGTAGTATTTCATTCGGGTCAACCGCTACAATTTTTCCGTTTCTTACCACTATCATCGGACTTTTCTTTTGTTTTTTATATTCGACTAGCTTTCTATAAGTCTCTTCAAGTCCTTTGACTATCCTGTCCCGTTCTTCTTTTAACTGCTCTTTAGTTCCCATAATATTTTTCTTTTAGTTCTTTCCACAGCTTCGTATTATTTACGGAGATTTCATCCCTTGAGCCTTCCGCGATAATTTCATACGTGTCACCGGAATTATTTACAAATAGCCAATTGTCAACCCTTGGCAGAAATAGATTGAAAAAATTACTAAGACCACTTTTATATCTTCTTCTAATCACATCTTCCGGAATGTGGTGTCCGCCTTCCTTTACCCTTGTTTCAACTCTTGAAATCGCTAATTCTACGGAATGAAGCCAGAAAAACAAGCATGTAACCTGATAATTTCCCTCCTTTGCTTTGTCAATGAAGCTCACATAACTTTTTGTGGAAAGTGTTGTTTCAAACGCAAAGTTTTCTCCAGATTCAAGTAGTAATTTAATTCTTTTCAACATCAATCTACCTGCTTCAATACCTGCTTTTTCGGGGCGAAAGGGAGAGAGTCCTTTCGCAATCTCATCTGCATTAACAAATTCCTTACAATCAAGTATTTCAGGCAAGATTGTATAGGAAGCGGTGGTTTTACCCGCTCCGTTACACCCTGAAATAATGTACAACTTTTTCATTTATACAAATATACGGGATACTTTGGATGATACGCTTCCCAATTCACTTCGTCTTCATTACAGTCATCCCTGTGTAGCCATATCCTTCAGGTGCTCGTTTGGGATCTTTAACTTCCTTGCCATCCCACACCTGGTTTTGAAAGATTACCAATAAACGGAATAGCACCATAACGCCCCTCGATATAGTCTTTTTCGAAAGAACGGTCCTTCCGGATAGTTTTACCTTCTTCTTTATATTCTACTAAAGAGTACATTTCTGAAGCACCGTATTTGTCTTTTTCCACAAAATAGATCTGGTCCCTCCGATAATTGCCATAATGCAACAGGTTGGTATCATGGGTAGCAAAGATCAACTGCGCATTGTTTGGGTTGAGTTCTTTTGAATTAAACAATTTGGTAATCGCAAGTGTCAATAGTGGATGTAAACTTGCATCCAGTTCATCAACGACCAGCAATCCCCCATCATTCAATACGTCAAAAACAGGACCTGAGATATTGAAGAGTTTATTGGTTCCCGAGGATTCCTGGCTACGCATATCAAATTCAACTTCACCAACTAACCTGTCATTTGAGTCATACTTTTGGTGAATGGTTTTGATATCCATCCGGAAGGCTCCTTCCAGATCGGTGACCAGTTGTTTTACCATTGCTTCCGGCATTTCTCCGGGCAATTCCTTTGGATCAAACGGCTTTTTAATAATGGATATGTCCTCAAATCCCAAATCCAGTTTTTTGTAGAAATTCAGTAGTGTACTGCGTGTCTGCCTGTTGTCAAGCATATCAAAAGTCACCCCTTTATATCCTTCATGTTTCAACCCTGAAATAGCAATGAAGTTGTTGAACCACTTCATGATTTTCTTGGCGATCTTGCCATTGAACTGGTCGGCCACCGCTAAAAACAAAGCATTATCCCGTGTGCGCTCCTCCAACTCCTTACCTTCAGGAAAACCTTTCATCACCTCAATCCCTTCCCTTTCGCGTAGGAACAAGGGTTTTTCTGCAAGCTTTTGGGCTTCAAAAAGCCATTCTGAATGGATGATTCGATCATCCACTTCAAATCCATATCGGTATCGAATACCGTCAATCAGAAATACCGCCTCAAAGAAAGATGGGGAGTGCTCGGTTTCTGTATTTAATAAAAAGGGGATGATGTCTAATTCATCAGCAGAAGATTGTTCAAAGGATTGCAATACCATTCTCCTCATAGTGGACATGGCTTTGACCAAGTTGCTTTTACCGCTTGCATTTGGGCCGTAAATTACCGCACCTCGCAGCAAATCGTAACGTCCCATAGAAAAGAGATTGGTATCCACATGCTCCTTGATGGAGGAAGCCTCTAGACTTAGCGTCGTTTTTGATTTAAAGGACAAGTAGTTTCCTACAGAAAATTCTATCAACATTACTTATCTATTTATGAGACATATTCTCAAATATAAGAAAAACATATGATTTATTATGTGAAATGAGAATATTTCTCATTTTATGGCAGATTAAGTGGGCTATAGTTTACGAATAAAACCATGTATTATGAATAAACTGAGATACAATTCAGGAAGGTAGGTACCAGAGAGCGATAAGGACCATTCCAAAGCTAATTGCAGAAATAGCATCTAAAAGCGGAACCTAAATGAATGAAGCTGATTAAGGGAGATATGGAGCTGCAACGTCCCATGAAAGTCTAGCCCAAGCGATACAACATGGAACCATTCAGAATCATTTATCGCCTATACATCTGTTAGTTACCGAAGAGCTTTCGGTGTAAAAATGGTCCTATAAATTATAGTGTGATTTAGTCATTCCCTGAAGACAGGAAAACGAGGGTATTTTTTAGATGAAAACCAGAAAGTCACCCACATTTTACAAGGAATAGTTTGGAAATTACTAGGATTTGGGGACAGGCGGTGGTGGGATTGCACTTCGGGTTACATTGGATAAATGCTCTTCCCTGTTTTACAGGATGGCCCTGATCCAGTGCAAAGCAGGATCACATCTAATTAATCGCCTGCTTATATAGCTTCGGGGTGAACTCCCCCAAAAAGGCGGGGAGATCAGCTTTTTTAACCAATTCACCTTTTTGGAATGTCAAACAATAATCCGGAGCCTAGCCATACGTGGAGCTATTGAATAAATGCAGGGTATCAAAAAAACCGAAAAACTCATCCAGATTACTGTATCCTGCTTTAAACCGATTCATGATTTCACTCTCTGGCACAAAGTGCCCGCCATTCTCAACTCTGATCGCCACTCTTTTTTGGGCTTCGTCTACTGAATTCAAGCAGAAATAAATCATGTTAACCGCATACCCTTTGGCTTTAAAAATCAATGGCCAGTGTAAAGGGTCAGAATTGAAATTGGTTTCATGTGTTTATAATTTGCCTTAATAGGTCACATGGAATCTTTGACGATTAAAATAATCATTGCCCTGTAAGCTTTAATGATGATTTTAATCGTGTCGATTTCATAGGCAAAAGATTTTCCGGCATCAATAGCCTGATCGATTTGCGTCTCAAGCTTTTGGAATGCCATACTGTGTGCCATCTGATCCTGGAAATCCGTAGGGATTATCGAGGAGTAGATTTCGAGGAAATGCTTATCATAATCAAAAACGGCTATCCCTTCAGGAGATAGGATGCGTGAATAAGAAGATTTACCCGCACCGTTGCATCCCGCGACAACTAAAAGCTGGGGTTTTTCCATTAGTTAAACTGTGGAGACACCTTGGGATTCTTTGTCAGTGTACCCATGGCTGCTTTCTGCTCATATATGCGGATCTCCTTTTTAATGCGCGGCATCTGGCTTTTCATTTTTTTAGTCAAATCCTCTATCTGCTCAGTAAGCTTATCTTTTTTGGTACCCATATCACAAAGATACTAAATTTTAAAATTTTCGAAATCAAGACGAAATTGAAAACACAGGGATTTTATATGTACTTGTTAAAATGCTAGGCTCCTTCAGGACTGTTTGACCTTGTAGTATCAAAAGATGATGGATTAGTTTCCGAATTTAAGCCAGAAGAAAACGATTAAGTTGACGTAGTTCCCGAATCCTTCCAGTCTCAGGAATGAGAACTTCAGGCGATAATGAACTGTGACAATGAAAGGACTAAAATGATACCTTCTCACACATGCTGGCGTCCTATTAAATTAGTTCATAAAATTGTTTTCTTACATTCGCCCTCTTACACAGGGTGTTTATTAAATGAAAACCAGGAAGTTATCCACATTTTGGACTAAAAATGGGAAGGCGGTTGCGAGATTACTTTCGGTAGTTGATTTGGATTTATATAGAAACGCACTTGTTCCACTGGATTGAACCCTTAGCCTTTGCGAATAACATTCTACAAACCAGTAGTTGCCATCCTTCACAAACAGCTAAAAAGCCAAGCGAATATAGGGGCCTTGATTGCATTCTGCTCATCACACAAGTGGACAAAAGGGACAGCATAAAGCCGCTCGCAGGCTCCGCTATTTATATCCGTTTCCATTTGTCCCATCTACAGGCTCCTTATTAGGGCTTTCTTTATTACTGTTTTTTCTTTGTGAAAGTGTTTTTGGAACGTTCCGATTGTCCATTAAGAGGCTAATTCAGGTATTTCCACCTTCGGGTTTCAGTGTGACAGTAAAACAGAAGAAAGGAAGACTTTGTGACTTGCACCAAAGAAATCCTGAATGAAAGTCAAAAAGAGTTTAACATTTAAAAAGGTTCAGGAGGTAATGAAAGAGGAAGGAGTTGATATAAACCAAGCGGAGTCTGAACAATTATTGGACATGATCTATAGGTTTAGTAAATTAGTTGTCGAGCAAATAGTTAAGAAATGACACGAGTTGATCTCTATATCAGTGTCAGAGTAAGCACAGATGAACAGGCTGACAAAGGATACAGCTAGCGATACCAGGAGGAAATACTCAGGAAATACTGTGAATTCAATCACCTGCAGGTTGGCAGCATCGTATTTGAGGATTATTCAGCCAGAAATTTCGACCGCCCCGAGTGGCAGAAACTCCTCGCCAACTGTAGGAAGTTAAGGGGACAGACCCAACAAATCCT
Source organism: Algoriphagus resistens (assembly GCF_001442615.1). Classification (GTDB taxonomy): domain Bacteria; phylum Bacteroidota; class Bacteroidia; order Cytophagales; family Cyclobacteriaceae; genus Algoriphagus; species Algoriphagus resistens. The sequence continues at coordinate 184,363 of NZ_LMXN01000008.1, forward strand.
GTTCACGAAGTGGGATCGGTTCTGCAGAAATACTTGGGATGCGTACCAGATGATTTCTACGCTATCTAACTTGGGTATAAAAGCCCAGTCAATAGAGCAATTTTAAGTATACATATATGTACTCTTTGTATAGAATTAAGATACAAATATGTATAATTTAGATGTCTGAAAATCTCCTTGATGAATTAAAGCCACCGGTTTTCGTATATGACAAGTAGCGCGTAAATTGACGATTATTTTTCAATCACGCCACAAACCAAAACTTTCGTTTCAAAAAAGTCGAAGCTATTTGTTATATAAGCTGTTGCCAGTAGTGTTTTATTTTTACGCTACTTTAAATTCCGATTCGTTCATTTCCACGCTGAACCTGACATTAGCTTTTAATGCTCGGAAAACTTTCAAAATCGTTTCGATAGTCACATTTTTTGTACTTCTTTCTAACTTTGAAATTTGTGATTTTTGGACACCGATTAGTTCTCCAAGTTGTTCTTGTGTTAAGTTCCGTTCTTTCCGCACAGATTTTATCATTTCTCCGAGCAGTTCCATTCGTAGGTCAAATTCGTATTTGTCTCTTTCTGGAGTTCCAATTTTTCCTATGTCCCTGTCTTTTAGCTGGTCAAGGGTCATCATTTTCATTTTTTTATTCTTTGCTTCCATAATTTTATTGTTCAAAATATTCATTTCTAATTCTTTCGGCTTTTTCGATTTCCACTTTAGGAACTTTGTCAACTTTTTTCACTATTCCGTGAGTTGAAATGACAAGTGTTTCGGATTTATTTGTTTTGTCCCAAAAAGCGAAAAGTCGATATTGTAGTCCACTATATTTTGTCCTAAATTCCCAAATCTCATCAGTCAGTTTTTTGAACAGTTTCGGGTCAAGTCCAAGTTTGGCTTTGTCAACGTTATAGTAAATTTTTTGTCTTGTCTTTAAGTCCAGCTTTTCTAAAAATTCGAGAGCTTGTTCAAGGAAAATGACTTCAAAATTTTTGTCCATTCAGTTTTCAACTTCGTTTTACTGGACAAAGATAATAAAAAAGTTATATTATATGGAAACTTTTGCGGTTTTCTCACATTACTGGCAACACTTGTGGTTACAGCACTCCCGCTACCCTACTGCGTCTATATCGCGATTGTTTACAGGGCTTCGGAGGCCTGCTGTTTTCAAATTAAGAATTTCGTCTATCTCGTCAAGGACACTATTTCATCATTGAACGGATAATACGCTGATGAATATCAACCCATATTTAAGCTGTCCAGAGCACAACCCATCAAATTCCGGCATTCTTACCGTATGTTATCCCACATTCAAGAAACTCCTTAAATTTTTCTTTGGACATATATCCTGATACCGGAGAATTGATCACCTCTCCGTCTGGTGTCACCAATACGTAATGCGGCTGGGAGTTATTGTTGAAGTTCACCTGCTGAAATATCGACCATTTATCCCCTACAGTTCTGATTTTCTTTTGCTGTCCATTCCCCATGTCAACAGAATGTTGATCTATGGCGGGTAGCTCCTCACGATCATCTATATACAGGGATGCCAGCACCAACTTATCTCGGATCAGGGGTAGTACATCCGGCTCACCCCACACAAATTCTTCCATTTTCCGACAGTTCTCACACCCATACCCCGTAAAGTCCAAAAGGATAGGTTTATTTTCTTTTTTGGCGGTTTGAATCGCCTTGAAATAATCATTTTCAGGCTGAATTCCATAAATACCATCTTCGTGCCCAGCATATAAGCTGATATTCAATGGGGGTAAAATCCCGCTCAACGTTGACAATCTTGTTTTTTCTGACGGTATCAGCCCCTGGATTAAGTAGGCGATAAATAAAACACCTGAGAGCGCAACACCTTTCCTGAACGGGCATATCTTTTGGTTTCTACTGTCGTGGGGAAACCTGATCTTTCCAATTAAGTAGAGGACCAGTCCAATGGTTATCACTATCCAAATGCCAACAAAAATCTCCCTTTTCAACAAAAAGGTCTTGGACACCAGGTCAGCCTTGGAGAGGAATTTAAGTGCAAGGGCTACTTCCACAAACCCAAGAAAGACTTTAAGTGAATTCATCCAGTTTCCGGATTTTGGCAGGGATGCCAAAACTTGTGGAAATAAAGCCAAAAATCCAAATACCAAGGCCCAGGCAAGACCAAATCCCCCAAGGGCAAATGTAAGCAGCACCGGAACATTAGCCGAGGAGGAGGCCACCCCTCCCAACAGACTCCCCAATATTGGTCCTGTACAGGAAAAAGACACAATCACCAACGTCAGAGCCATAAAAAAAATCCCTAGTACTCCCCCTGCTTCTTCTGCCTTGGCTGATTTGTTGATCAGCCAATGGGGCAGGGTAATTTCGAAATACCCAAAAAAACTTAATGCAAAAAACAGGAATACAAAAAAGAAAAAAACATTCAACCACACATTGGTGGAAATCTCATTGAAAATATTTCCGCTTATACCATCCAGTAGATGGAAAGGAATGCTTAATGCAAGAAAGATAACCAGAATGAACGATCCGTAAACAACAGCATTCCTTTTTCCCTTACTTGTTTCTGAAGCGCTTTTGGTAAAATATGAAACCGTCAGGGGGATCATTGGGAACACACAGGGAGTAAGGAGCGCTATTAGGCCTCCCAACAATCCAAGGATAAACACCAGTCCATTTCCGGAATCCTGCGCTGCCTGCTCGATTCCACAGTCCACAAGGGGCATTTTATAATCAAGGGAAGCGACCTTAATCCCATCCTCCAAGGAACCCAAAACAGGGTTGTTTCCGATGACAGTTGATGCACTATTTTCTGGTTCATCCTTAGCATTCAGCTGTTTCTCAAACCCAATCGTATTCGGTGCCAAACACACCAGGTCATTGCATACCTGAAAGGTGATCTCTGCGGCAATGCTGGTTGTTTTATCAATGTCCTTTAATTTGAATTTTTGAACAAACTTGACAGAATCGGAATAATAAACGATCAGTACCCCAAATGCCTCACTAAACTCCTCAGTTTTATGGCCGATTTCCTGAAGGTCTCCGATCGGGTCCAAATCCACAGAAGAAACACGCATTTCGGTAGGAATCCCACTATCGGGTGGCAGATCTTTGGAATATAGGTGCCAGCCCCTATCGATCTTTGCTGCTAAAACAGCTTCATATTCATCGGTACCTGTTTTATTGACCTGGTACTCCCATTTCACTACTTCCTTTATTTGCGCCTGCAAACCTGTTACCAAGAACATGAAGGAAATCAACAGCCATATTTTCATTTTATATTTAGCGTTTTAGGTACTTTTAAGGAGCTATTAAGAAGCTCATTGTATTTTAAGGGGATCCTATTCAAGAGACTTCGACAATAAACAGTTTGATTATCCACCATGATTTAAGTAGCCATTTTTCCTTTGTTTTATTGGATGGAAACCTAATAAGGATGGCCATAGAAGATGCCAGTGTTTTCCTGAATCTCATACTACCTTAATGATAGACATGAGGATATACACAATGAATTGTTATTCCGACTAGTTTATATTGACTATCATTCCTCACAGTTCATTAGTCAAAGGAAAATCAATTGGAACTTTCAGGACTTTTCCCGTGAAATTGGTAATGAAATTATCCCCGACCACATGTAGTGTGTCGATCAGGTTTTCATACGTAAAGCCTGCATGGAAAAAGTTATTGAGTTTATCAGTTTCAACCGCTCCCTTCTTTTCTACAATATCTTTGACCAATTGGACCAGAACGTCAAGCCTCCGGTCGAAAGGCGCTTCCCCCTTTCTCAGGAGGATAATTTCCTGTTCAGTAAAGCCATTCAGCTTTCCGATCATCGTGTGTGCACTTAAGCAGTACATGGCGTTGTTCTGTTGGGAAACAACCAATGTGATTGCCTCACTCTCCCTGATTGAAAGGGAGTTTTTTCGTATATGAAAGGGGTAGTATGCACTGAGCGCATTTTCCGAATGCATCATTGCAGCATACATATTGGGGGTACGTCCCAGTTTTTCGTTGAAATATTTCACGTAACCCCGGTTCAGCTCTTTAACTTCTGACAGGTTGGGAATATCCATTGGTAAGGAAATTAGGTTGTAAGATTTTGTATCAGGAATTTCTGAAATCTGAAATATTGGTTCCAGAATACATTTTGAAGAACCTGCTGAAATGTGAAGGGCTTTCAAAGCCCAGCTCATAGGCTATTTCTTTGGCTGATTTATCCGTATAGTGCAGGTAGCGCTTTGCTTCCAGGATAATCCTGTTCTGTATCAGCTTCGACGGGGCCGGATGTTTCAACAGGGAAAAGATATTACTCAGGGTTTTGGGTGATTTGTTCAGCATTTCTGCGTAAAAACTTACCCCGTGTTCCTGCTTAAAGTGGCTCTCCAAATTCACTGAGAACTTTCTGACAATATCCATTTTATCCTCCGGGAATTGTTGGTAGCTCTCACTCTGTTGTTTTGCGATGCGGGTAATCTTGATGATGAGATGCTTTAACAGCGTTCTTAGCATCTCTCCCTGAAAGCTATCCTTAGATTGCCATTCATCGGTAAATATTTTTTCCAGTTGAAACATTGCTTCTATTTCGGAAGGGCTCAAGGAAATAAACATCGGGTGTTGTATGCCATAGAACAGAAATCCGACACAGCCCACTTCTGCATCATGATCCAAAATGCAATAAAACTCCCTGTTGAATTGCCAGGCTATCAGGTCATCCGGATGTTCAAAGGAAAAGTGCTGGTTAGAAACAAGCGGCACCATAGAACCGGCCGGCATTTCATATGAGATATCATCTATAACCACCTGCTGCGTTGCCCCCTTATTAAAAACAAACGTATTGATCGGGAATGGGGAAGGGTTGCTAAGCCCCCACCCCCTCAATTCCCTGTTGTTGACATGCATGATAAAAAGCCCTCTAGTGGATTCTTCCGCGAATTTTCTGATCATACTTTCTTTTAACTCTGATTATACTTCTGTGTTACTTATTGACAAAAACAGTCACCTTCTCAAGTAAAAGGTTCTGATACCGGAACCCAGACATTGAATCAATGCATAACCAATTTCATCTATTGGTTGCCCCTTTCTACTTTCAGCTGTCTCACAAGCATTGAAGGCAACACACATGGACTGACCAAACTGAAGATCATATAAGGAAAACGTATTTGACTGTTACCGTATTGGCAACAGTGGATTATTAGCAAATCTGCCACTGCCTGTAATTTTCCGGCCTTTGCATTGAATCCTAACACTATTGAACCTGTCTTCATGGCTTTAACAGCATTGGTTTTATAAAATACTGCTCGTTGCCCCACCATCTACCACGATATTTTGTCCGGTGATGTAGGAGGCCTTCTCCATTGACAAAAAAGTAACCGCAGCAGCAACTTCCTCATCTTTTGCTATACGTTTGATTGGTGTACGTGAAAGGATATGGCCTGCCTTTTCCGGGTTTGAAAGTATACTTTCAGTTGCGGGGGTTTGCGTAAACCATGGCGACACGGTATTGACCCGGATGTTATGGGTCGCCCACTCGCAAGCCAGATTTCGGGAAAGCTGGATCAATCCTGATTTTGACATTCCATAAGGAGCGCCAGTCTGGGCATCAACAAGACCGGCAACCGAAGCCAGGTTAACAATAGAGGCATTTAAACTTTTTCTCAACAATGGAAAAAGTTCAGTACTTAATTCAAAAGGGGCTATGAGGTCTGTTTCCAATACCCTCCTGAATTCTTCCGAAGTATATTCATTGCTGGATTTCCTGATGTTGATACCTGCATTATTAACAAGCAGGTCAAGTCTGCCCCATTTTTGGGTGATCCATTTTTTTACTCTTTGCCTGTGGTCGATGCTGGTCACATCCGCCATTAATCCATAGACAGGAAAACCCTTTACTTTAAAATGTTCCTCCACAACAGAAACTTCTTCCGCATTTCTGGCAGTAAAGAGCACTTCAGCTCCCAGCTCCAAAAATTCAGTGACAATCGCTTTTCCTATTCCTTTTGATCCTCCGGTCACCAGGGCCTTTCGCCCGTTTAAATTCCACTTTTTCATTACCACTGTTGTATAAGCATTGGTTATTGTAAATGATTGGTTGCCAAAACCTGCTGGCCGAACTCAAGAAGTTTGACGCCATCCACGAACCCTATCTGTCTGAATACTATTTTTCCTTCAGGGCTAAAGAAAAGAAGGGCGGGATAAGCTGTAATATCCCATTGCTCTGCGAGCTCAATCCCCTCTCCCGCTTCCATATCAGCTGTATAGTTGATGAAATTGGTATTGTAAAACCTTGCAGCACGTTGCTCTTTGAAAGTCGTGGTCTTTAACAATCTGCAGGGTGCGCACCAGTTGGTATAGGCATCTACGAAAATATATTTACCAGTTCTTTTTGCTTGTGCCGCTACCTCTTCCCAGCTCCCTTCCTCGAATACAATCTCCTGGTCAGGTGCTGAAGCTTTGTCGGATTTCGTGGTTCCCTGACCAAAGGCAGGTATAGCGAAAAGAAGCATGCCGGCTGCGAAATAAACTTTAATAACCAGGGACATAGAGCCGAGTGATTTAGAGTTCATTTAAGATACTTCTAGAAACCGCCATCAATACATCTGGATTTAGCCTTTGTTTAAAATCCGGGTTGATGTGTTCAAAACGGATGACCCCATTTTTATCGAGAATAAATACAGCCGGGACAGGGAGCAACAAATCAACGTTTTTACCCCCGGTAGTTTTAGGCAACATGTCCCAATAGCCTTCGGGTGCTTTAAATGCCAGTCCAAATTGTTTGGATACATTTAAATCAGCATCAGAGAGCAGTGTATAGTTTAATTTTTCTGAGGTAGCTGTATGTTTCAAGCCTTCCGGTTGATCTGTACTGATGGCGATCAGCTGGAAACCTTCTTTCTCCAGCTCAGGCGCTATTTGCTGCAGCCCTGATAGTTGCTTTGAGCAGAACGGACACCAACCACCCCGGTAAAAGATAAGAATAGTCGGTTTTGAAGCAACTGCCTGGTTAAGATCAAAAGAATCTCCTGATGAATCACGCAGAGTAACTGAAGGGATTTTTTCACCGTTCAGCAGAGGGCTGATATCTTCCGCCTTTTGTGGTATTACGTACGGTAATGGGCTTTCACCATCCATAGTAGGGCCACTTTTTACCGCATTGCCTTGCTGTGCAAAGGCCAACGGGAAGCTGATAACCAGATAAACTAGTGCAGTAAACAAGAATTTTGCTGCTTGTTCGATGTGTTTTTTCATGTGTTTATAATTTGATTTTTATAGGCCATATGGAATCTCGCAAGGTTGATAATCATCCCACCTGTGACTCTTGAGTCATGCTCGATTCCATAGTTGTTTTTATAAATCGTATTGGTGTAAAAAACCTGTTTATGGCATTCTTCAACTATATCATTTCAGTACGCTTGTCCCTCTGTACAGCGAAATAAAAGAAGTCGGGAAATAACTTTTAAAGAGGTCTATTGAAGTGTTACCCTTATAATATCGGTAATTGGGGGCAATGTGGTAAAGGAATTGGGATTAGGGACTACCTGGATTACTGCGCTTTCATCCAATGGGGTACCTGCCAAATTGAATTGGGTTATTCCGGCGCCAGGAAATTGGTTAACAGCGGTTCCGTTGTCAAACAATGCGATTGACGAAGATATATCACCTTTTACTGTCGCATCTACCCCATCATTGACTGAGGCAAAAAACCAATCATTGGAAAAACCGTACATAGTGGCAATTGCCAGACGGTCACCGGTACTTATATTCAACGCTTGGGTCACTGAGCCCCCAACCTGGTCGCCAATTTTCGGCAGCAATACCGTAGAGTTTTCCTCAGCCAGCACATATACATCCTTCACTCCTTCCACGGTTTCCAGATAAGCCGCCAAGCCGGAAGCATCCCCTTGCTGGGCGAGTTCTTTAAGCCCTTCTCCCCGATCCTTCTCCCCTGAGTTGAAGATAGGGTTGTCTATCCCATTATACACAACAACCAAAACAGGGGAAAGCGGGGTAAAAATACCTGTCCGTGCCATTATATACTCTCCCAAGGTATCGTTTTGCCCCATTTCGGCAAGGCTTGTAAGCCCATTTGCAGTAGGTTGGCCTGGTACAAACAATGGGGATGGGTCCAGTAAATTGCTCCCCGCAATGTAGGAAACAGCCCAAACACCCGGACTAAACGGAGTCGGATTAGAGGTACTTCCTGAACTATTCTCAATAGTCAATGCAAAAGTGGAATTGCCTTCATAGCTCAATGTCAAATTCATAAGTGAGGATGCGGAAACATAGCTATTCCCCTGGGAATCGGAACCCACTACTTCTATGATTTGCTGAGGAGTACTCTCAGCTGTGCCTGGATGTTCAACGTCAGCGCCAGGCACCTGATTGATGCGGGTTCCATTATCCCATAATTTAATCTGGGAGGAAACATCGCCCTGGATCGGGGTCCCATCTTCTTCATACAGGCTTATCCCCGGATTATCCGGAGCAAAGAAAAGATCGTTGGACCAGCCGTACATGGTTGCAAAGGAAACTGCCTGTCCCTTGGCCGCTGAAAAACGGATTGTAATATTTTCCCCTGGCATGATTACCGGAGAAGAGCCTGCGTTTTGGAATGTCCCTGACTGGACCAATGCTTTTGATTCCAATACGTTTTCAATAGTGAGGGTAGATAGGGAATCCATTCCCTCCGGATCCTCATCCCCTGTATTACAAGAGGCAATGAGCAAGGGTAACCCCATCAATGGAAGCCATTTTAGATTTCTGTATTTCATTTTACTGTTTGTTGGTTTATAGACCAAAGGTATCCTGCTTATTCAGCGGTAACGATATCCATATTTCCCATATACTTGCCCGATTTTCCCGAGACACGACCTTGTCTAAAACGGAGGTCACTGGGCCACTTTCCATGATAAAGGTTATAAATACAGCCAGTTTGCCTGGCATTACAGGCAATGGCGAAATAAGAACAACGCCAGTGGTAAGCTGACCCACCGTGCCGGGGAGAAACTGCTGGTGGACTTTTGCGGAAAAAAACTGCATTACGTAGACCGCCAGACCGGCGAACAGATCACCGGAGTAGTCTTTGTCGCGATATTGCCCTATAGCCAAAAACGGGAAGATTTCATAAGCTGGTTTATTGTCTGGGATGGATAGGTGGTGTTCCCTATGCCTTTGTCCCTGAAAATCTTAAGTGTGCGGTGCACAAAACCTCAAAACACGCACCTATCCACCACATTTCTAGAAGAGGTGGTTACGAGCCAGAGCAGAAGGGGGGAATTCAAGACCTGGATCAGTCAGCTAAGGTTTGAAAATTTGATGCTCTTTTTTTTAGTAAGGATACTGGGGGTGGCGAAAAAGTTAAAACATTCTAGCTCAGGGTTCATTTTTTTCCCATCCGGTTTAGGTTTTGCCAGATCCTGATAAGCAGGCCCTTCCAACACTTTCCCATCAATGGAAAAGCGACTGCCATGGCAAGGGCAATCCCAGCTTTTCTCAGCACTGTTCCAGTGGACTATACATCCCATATGTGTACAGACTGAAGAAACCAGATGTAACTTTCCTATTTCATCCTTATAGGCAGCTATTTTCTCCTTATTGATTACCAGCGTTGTCCCTTCCCCCCTTTTTAAATCAGCTAAATCTTTATCCTGATCATAAAATAGCCAGTCTTGAAGCAGGTGTTTGCTTACTTCATAGTTTTCCTTCAGGAGTGTTTTTGCAGAAGCTATCGGAGTAAACCTTTTAGGATTATATAATTCCCTCCATTGGTTTTCTTTCCCGAGTATCCTATCACTGATGATCATCGCTGCAAGGGTACCATAGACCAGCCCATCAGCTGCGAACCCAGTGGCAATGAATATGTTTTTCTCCATAATACTAGTGCCGATGTACGGGAGATTGTCAGCTGGGCGGTAATTTTGGGCTGCCCAGGTGTAATCAATACTGTCTACTTCAAAATACTTTCTCAGATACAATTCCAGTTTCACAATACTATCTTCAGCATATTCCTCCTGACCCACAGGGTATGTTTTACCTAGAACAAGTAGAAAATCTCCTTCCGGGGATCGGAAAGGCCGGATAGAATACTGCCTGTTGCCAACGATATGCCAGTATACTCCAGGAAGAGGCAATGGGCCCTTTAACCGTACTGCCAAAGCGGGCTCCCTTTTCGCTTGCATAGCTGTATGAACAGCATAAATACCTTTGGGTGAATGTGTGGCCATCACTACCTTCTCTGCCTTGACAGTTCCTCTGTCTGTTTGCAAAATGCAAGGATCTCCGTCAGTTACATTTAAAACAGAGGTTTCTTCAAAAATCAAACAATTGGAAGAATCTGTATGCTTAGCCAGTGCCTGGGTATAAGCCAGTGGATTGAACTGTGCCTGATGATGGATAGTGGTGATATCGGAAGCAGGAAATGGAAAACCTACCAAAGCACCTGAGACTACGGCTAAACCTGCTTTAAATGCGGCTTCATATTCCTTTTGTATTTCTTCATTTATTCCTTCGGTATCAAACAAATGCCATGGGACCCGTTGAAAATCACATGCAATCGCACATTCATCCACCCGCTGTTCAATAAAATCAATTGCTGCAAGGCGGGAGGAAACCACCTCCTTCAACACCTCATCTCCGTGCTTTTCTGCCACGGAAAACAGACGCTCATCCACAGGAGCATAAAGGTTACCTGTTGAAGAACCCGTGGTTCCCATACTTACTTTGTGTGCTTCAAGCACAACTACTTTTTTTCCTGCCTGTGCCAGCAAATAGGCGGCACTGATTCCAGTGATACCTCCGCCCACCACAGCAACTTCGGTTTCAATGTCACCTGACAGACATGGATAGGGTCTTGGATCGGATATCTCACTCCATAGTGCTTTATTTTCACAACCAGTTGATCTCATCATCACTCAATATAAGGGGACCTGACATTTTTTCTTGTGAACAATCCCGCTCCCACTGCAAAAACCCCGAGTGCAACATGTGGCCATTTTACCACATCTGCAAAATCAAAAACCCAAGGAGAGATTATCAGAAATAGACCGGCTATAACATCCATGGTTAAGTGTGTAGTAAATGGAATAATCCGCGCAGCCGCCAATTCATAATCCGTCATCAGACTCATAAGTAAAACCGCTACACCTATAATGACAGGTATCCACATGGCAGTCCCTTCATTCGCAAAGCCAAAAATCCATGGACTTGCCACAAATAGAACCACCGACAAATAATCTAGTATGCCATGGGTTTTTGAATCAATAAATCTCATAGTTATATTTTCTTTGTTAGTTTTTTTGTTCCGCATCTGTAGTGATAATTGTTACCCGATAGATACAAAAAGTGTAAGCAGTCACCATTATTGCCAAGATCAGATTTCCCTTTTCACTGAATCTAAACTGTTGAATAAAAACCAACATACCTTACTCAGGCTTATCTACTGGATCGTTTTCAGTTGCAGGTCTGCCATCTTTTCCCGCGGTATTTTCTGCACCTACAATTTCTTCTGCCCTGACCAGGTGGGCATTGATATGCTCAAGCGTAGTCCTTGCATAATTTAAAAAGCTGGGATTGGCATCCTCATTTATTCCATTTTGGAACAACTGCTGGGCCTGCTGATGGGCCTGGACTTGTTGATGCATGTATGCACTGTCAAAAGCTTCGCCTTCCAAAGCTGAAATTTCATCCTGGATACGCTTGTGCTCCATCTTCAACGTATCGGGAATAGCTATATCCTGCTCTTCTGAAATTGCCCTAAGCTCCCGTAAAGCTGTTGTGTGTTCCTTTACCATGGTTCCAGCAAACTGAGCTACAGTCTCGGAAGCCGCCTTGGACTGGGCAAGTTCACCCATTTTGATTTCAGCCAGGTTGGAATAGGATGCCTCAACCGCAAAGGTTTTTTCCTCTTCCATATCATCGTCTATCTCGGAATCCTTGTTTCCGGTATTTCCCCCGTCACAGGCTACGGCCATAAAAAAAACCAAAGACTCAAAATTTAAAAAGCTCTTTATAGACGAGATCAAAGACATCTATTGGGCGGAAAAACACCTGGTGAAGGCATTGCCCAAGATGAGCAAAGGGGCAACATCCTCCAAGCTTAAAAAAGCTATTGATACACACCTTGAACAGACAAAAGAACACGTGAACAGATTGGAAGAAGTCTTTGAAATTCTCGATCTAAAACCACAGGCGAAAAAGTGTGATGCCATGGAAGGCTTGATAGAAGAAGCCCAGAGTATCCTTGAGGATACTGACTCGGATACCATAAAGCGTGATGCAGGAATAATCATTGCCAGCCAAAAAGTGGAACATTATGAAATTGCCTCTTATGGGTCATTGGTTTCGGTTGCAAAATTAATGGGACTTTCTGAGGCTGAAAAAATTCTGTCCAAGACCCTGGATGAGGAGAAAAAAACAGATGCTCTTCTAACCAAGCTTGCAGAATCAGAAATCAATGAAGAGGCATCATCAGAATAAGTAATTGACTTATATAGGGCGTTTTTTCAAGTGTTGAAATGGGAAATATTATTTGTTTCTCACTCTGGGGTTGTTCTTTGGAACAGCCCCAATTTTCATAGATCTACTTTAACCTGATTGCACGTAAAACCAAATATGATTATCTGATCCTATTCGAAGCTGTGGCAAAGTGCTTTTCATCCACAGAACTAAGAAAACAAAACACCTTGGCATATAATCTTCGCTTGGAATCATATAGTGGCTTAACATCTGTAAAGACTACATGTATAAGATAGAAGAAATTGTTCCTGTTCTATCATGGGTTGGGGTCTTTGCACAGGGATAACTCGTCCATGCAACCCTAAAATGGCATCAAATTTCAGATGATGCAAAAATGAGCTGAATGAGGCTCAATAAAAACCAACCAGAGGTATAGTTACGCATTAGGAAAATACGTTGCCAATACCTAAGGCATCCTAGGCACACGGGACTGTAAAATGCAGTGGTGGATTGACTTCTGAAAGTTCGTCCGTAAACTCCTGCCCATCCCAAAAGCCAATAAGATTCTCTACCAGGACATCCGACTTATCAGATGATGCGGCTTTGGCACATAAAATACCACCTCAAATGGCAAAATACTACCCTATCATAATGTTTGAAATTCATAAAGAGATTAAATAATTAGGGCGAGCTTATATCCTTATTTAGTATCATCTTGAAGTTAAATTTAGCGGTTTCAGAAATAGCGTTGGAATATCCACAACCATTACCCAAGGGTAGGAAGTATCGAAAAAGTATCAATAAGAGATCATATCCCCTCAAGCAGGGAAAGGTTTTCCTCCGTATTCTTCTAGCAGTAGGATTGTTCAAATTCCATGAAGTAATCCTGCCGTTTCATCTCAAATATGCAGGAATGCCAACAGACAAATCACTCCAACCATGGATTGATGAATATGCCCTTTCGAAGACAAGACAGCCATTGGAAGTAGTCGTTTTTTTTACTCCAAAAGCGAACATAGCGCCCAAAAACATTATCTTTTGCCGTGCCATTTTATAACCCATCTTTCTGTTTACCTACTCTGTTTTAAGCCAATAGTAGGGCATAAATTCAGAATTTTGATACAGGCATTATTGTAAGATCATGAATTTTCCAATGGATGTTTTGAAGCTCCTCCTTTGCCTTTTCCAAGGGAGCTTCCTGGTCAGGCGTTGTATTGACTATTATGTAAACTTCCCCGAAATAAACCTGTCCCTGCTCCCTAAACCTTACCATGGCATCGGCCACCCAGGGATATTCCAAAACTCTCTTTCTGATTTCATCCACGAGTGGGTCGGGACTTGTACTGGTTACATCCATTGGAGTCCTATCCATTAAATCCAAGATGGAATTCTTCAGGTTTTTGAACCCGTCTTTGATCACAGCAGCGGAAATAAACAAGGCTGCCAGGGAATCCATCCACCACCACCCCAAGCCGATCCCTATTATACCTGCTATTGCTGCAAATGCGGTCTGATAATCAGCCTTCTGGGTATCCGCATCCGTATACAGGATCTTGTTGTGAAGTCTTTTTGCCAACGGCAGTTTTTTGAAACCCAAAACCATAGCGGGAAAAGCGCTGTAACAAAGGGCCAAAATCATGATCCATCCCAACCATATTTGCCTGTCAAAAATGAAGACCGTACCGACGGTAGACCTTTCCATTTTAATCAATGTAAGGGTAGAATCTATTGCCAAAAAGCATCCAATAGAAAACAATGATTTGATTTGATCTAATTCGACAAAGAACTTCTTATTTCAAAGATAAGAAAAGAATCCTACAGACATCAAGTGATGATGAAAAAATAAAAATCTTTCGACATTACACTTCTCCTCCTGTATTTATTTCGACATGAAAATATTTATATGTTGAAATATATCCGTATTTTCGACATGAATATTATTTCATGATGAGTCAATCGACATAAGTAAATGATAAAGATGAAATTCTGATAAAGTTTCGACATATGGCATATAATAAAGACATTCCCTATAATGACCTTCCAGATTTACCCCCGGTAACTTTTATGGAGTCTAATGAACTATTAAGACATTTTGTAATCTTCCCCTAATTCTATTGCGTATATATATAAGTTATGTGCAACTTAAGACATACTGACAATCATAATTTTTCTAGTTTAGCAAAACCTACTGTCTTTCTATAATTATCGGGAGAAACACCTACTTTCTTCTTGAAAAACCTACTAAAATAAAATTCATCGTCATACCCAAGATTAGCTGCGATTTGTTTCAAAGGTTTTGAGGTTAAATATAGTTCGCGTTTAGCCTCTATAATAATTCTATTAGAAATTAACGAACTAGGTGTTTGCTGTAAATATTTTTTCACAATTCCAGCCAATGTTTTAGTGCTAACACATACAACATCTGCATAATCTTTCGGAGAGTGTAACTTAGAATAATTCTTCTCAATAGAATCTACTAAATTTTGTAATATTTCAGATTGATCATCAGAAAATTTTGGCACTATATCTTTATTGGATTGTTTTTTTTGTCTCACAGCTTCTATTAAAAACACCTTTAAAAAAGCCACAAGAACCTCATGCTGAGCAATAGAATCTCTATCCATTTCTTTTGAAATTTGATCTATAAGGTTAAAAAACAACGCTTCTTCAGAAATTTTAAAATGTGGTAATCCATGAAAGTTGTTAAAAAGAATGCCCTCTGTTTCAATTTCATTTTGATATCGATATGTGCAAAAAAAGTCAGGGTGAAAATTTAATAACCAGCCTAAACAAGACTCTTCAGAAGAAATCATAAATGGTTGATAAGGTGACAAGCAAATCATTTGGTTGCCTTGTAATTCATAATTAGAAACATCTACATTTAACTTGTAATTGTTTCCTTTTAGTAAAATAATAGAATAATAATTTTTTCGCTGTAAATGGTCAAATTGATTAAGATTTTCAAACCTTTCTAGTCTAAATGCCAGTTCACCATTTTGCTTATCAATAATAATTTGAGCCATAAGAGTCTATTTCTTCTTTAATGTTACGTATTAAAAAGAAAGGAGTGTTTGTTACACTCCTTTCTAAAGATAACAATTATTTCGAAGCTATGATGTCTATTTTTTGAATTGCTGATGCTTCAAAACCATCTAAAAGAACAGGCGCATTTTCCATAAGTGCTGCTGCAACTTTCCCTGTTAAATGTGTATCTCTACCAGAATCATCTGCAAAAGTATCAAAGATTGCATATGTAGTAGCATCTATTTTTATAGCATACCAAGATAAAGTTTTTGGCTCGTCACCAACTAATTGTTTGCCGACATTAAGGAAGTTTTCAACATCTGTTGTCTTTGCTTCTTTAGATTTCATAATAACAAGCAAACCCTTGTTTTGCAATCCGGATTTATGATTAGATGCTAATACATCTACTGCTTGAATATCTGTGCTAGGATCAAAGTTCTCTAATAAATCACCTGCATTTGCTAATAATGCCTTCGCAACTTCGCCTGTTAAATGTGCTTGTCTTCCTTCTTCTACTTCAAAAGTATCATAAATACCAAAAGTATTATTATCTATTTGAAAGGCAAACCAAGATACTGTTTGAGGTTCTTGATTTACTAATGCTAATCCACCAAGTAAGAAGTTTTTGACGTCTTGTTCTTTTCCTGTTTTTGCTTTCATAATTACTAATAATCCGATAGTTTCTTTTTTTGTACTGTTCATAATGTTTGTGTTTTTAGATTTTGAAAATGTTTGAATTGTAAATCCTAGTAGAAAAACTAGGAATGCTAATTTTAATGGAACTTTAGTTTTCATCGTTTCTTGTTTATTTGTTACAGTGCAAATTTGAGACGAAACAAAAGACTATGGAATGGATGTTTATTACTAACGCATGGACAATTTTCAAAAAAAGCAATACTATTGAATCCAGTTGTAATCTTCCCTTAGCTAGCTACATCTAAAACTAAAGAATTCCAATCAGATTTGCTATTGCTATCCTGTTGGAATGTGGGAAAATCGGAGAGTTTTCCATATTTCAACAGGAACTCTGTCGGCGTTAACTGTCCTAAAGAGGAATGAGGCCTTTCATTATTGTACATCCATGCCCATGCCTCTGCATATTTTCTTATCTCGGGCAGGCTGTCAAACATATAACTATCCAGCACATCCTGTCTGAACGTTCTGTTGAACCGTTCGATCAAACTGTTCTGTGTCGGCTTGCCCGGTTGGATAAACTCCCATTGGATGGCATTTTTCTCACACCACGCCCGCATGGATTCGGCAACAAACTCGGGGCCGTTGTCCGAACGGATCTTGTCGGGTTTGCCACGCCATTCCAGTAACTTTTCCAGTTCACGGATCACCCGTTGCGCAGGCAGACTCGTGTCCACTGTAATGGAAAGAGCCTCTCGGCTGAAATCATCGATAACATTCAGTGTACGGATCGTCTTGCCACTTGCAAGCGTATCGTGCATGAAATCAAGGCTCCAGGTGATGTTTGGGCCGACAGGACACAACAATGGTGCTTTTACGCGGGCAGGGAGACGTTTCTTGCGCTTGTTGCGCAGATTTAATCGCATGGTGGTGTATATTCTGTAAACTCGTTTGTGATTCCACATGTACTGTAACTTTCTAAGCCGGTGCCCATCAATCTTTGCATCCCTTCCAATAGATCATCCACATAGCAAAAGCTTCGGGTTTGCGAACCATCTCCATAGATAGTCAACGGCTGGTCGTTCAGCGCCTGTAAAATAAAATTGCTTACCACTCTTCCATCATTTGGTTGCATATTTGGGCCATAGGTATTAAAGATCCTCAGCACTTTAATAGCTATATCATGCTGTCTATGATAATCAAACAAGAGTGTCTCAGCACATCGCTTTCCTTCATCATAACAGGCTCTGGGTCCGATTGGATTTACGTTTCCCCAATAGGATTCAGGCTGTGGATGAAGAGAGGGGTCTCCATATATTTCAGACGTACTGGCTTGCAGAATTTTAACTTTTAATCTTTTGGCCAAACCCAGCATATTTATAACTCCCAGTACTGAAGTTTTTACTGTCTGAACCGGATCAAGCTGATAGTGGATTGGACTTGCAGGACATGCTAAATTGTAGATTTCATCGACTTCCACAAACAATGGGAGTGTGATATCATGCCGCATGAACTCAAAATTCCTATAATCCAGCAGTTCGTGTATGTTCTGCCTCCTTCCCGTAAAGAAATTATCCACGCACAGCACTTCATTGTTGTCATCCAGTAATCGTTTGCATAAATGAGAGCCTAAGAAACCGGCATCTCCAGTTACTAAAATACGTTTCATGATCTAGTTGTTTTAGTTAATAAAACTTCAAGGCACCTCACTTTGTAGCCACTTCAATGCTGAAAGACAAAATTCATCAACATCCCAGTTACAGCTCAGGGATTTAAGCACATCATGTTTTTTGCTGTTCTTTGGCGCTAAACAATAAGGCGGCAACATCATCTTCACAAACCCCATTCCTTCTACAGCTTCAGAAACAACCAAATGATAATGAGGAATGAAATTGCTTCAGATTCTTAGGGAGTACACCTGATCTGCCCATAATCAACCGCTATACCGCTAGAACATACTTTAAAATAAAAAACCAATATGTCAAAAATCAATAATATCAGTGTTGCTTCTATTGGATAAAGGCATACACATCATGTTACATCCCTTACACTTTCTGTTGGGAAATCAGGAAGATACGCTTTACAGGTAAAAACTAAAGAGCGGTTAGAACTATGAGTCCGGAAAATTTTGAGCTAATAACATTTTGGCCCTGAAACTAAGCTGCTATAGATCCTACAGAAATGCATGTCGCATCAAGTAAAGGCATTCGACTTAATGACTCTTCCTTGCTACTCTGCTCTTGTCCTTTCCCAAGGTTATTGGGAAAACTGGACGCCATGGCTTTCCTCCTACTTCCTCAAGTATTTTGGGGACTTATATGGACTGAATTAAATTGTAAATTCGTACCAACATCTTTTGATTGATCCGGTTGGTTAAACCCCAAAACAATAGTGAAAGTGAATTAAGAAAGCATTTCCTGTAGAGGATGATCCCCCAATAACCTATAAAACCTTACCCCATGACTAGCCTCTTTTAAAATGGTGGATGGATACAGAACGGGTATCAGCGGTATTGGAATTTTTTATCCTGATGGAACTGAAACGCAAAGAAAAGGGGTAAAAATTGACATCGAAGCAAATCCAACTATTGAAGGAATCGCGGCTGGCAAGGATGAAATACTCGAGAAGGCGATTGAGTTTATTAATCTCAATCTCTAGGTTCCCAATTAAATCCCCTCTCACCTTAATATCTACTTCACGATTTCGAGGTTAAAGTCGATGGAATATTAAAATTCAAAAACCGGGAGGTAGTCCGTAGAAAACCCTGATTTTAGAAAATTCTGCTTAATTCCTCAATTTTTTGAAACTGACAGGCCATCCGGCCTTTGTGCATACAATTGGGTAAAACCGGAATAGGGCATGTGAAATACATGGTTAAAAAGAGTAAATGAATCAAAGGAGGACATTAAAGAGCTAACACTCCCGATAATTCTGTGGAAACACTGAAATTCCTTCACATTCCCTCCCATTTCCAAAAAATCCCCTGTATTGAATAAGATACTGGCCAATCCCTTTAGCTCAGCAACGGCAACAGCAGCCTTACTTTCCTGTTTGAGGATTTTGACGACCTCCACGTTTTCCTCCGGAGGGAGTAAATGGGACAAATCATGGAGAGGTCGATACATTTCATAGGAATAAATACATGAAACAAAAACAAGATATTTGGTACATGAAACAAGTTATATGTGCCATGATGGTACATGAGATACTATATGTATCTTCATTAATAAAAGGGAGATATTCTATCTCGAATTCATTCAAAAAATGGATGACGGCTCTGTCTTGTTATTTATATTACATTCTTATTAATACTCTCTGTGAACTCACAATGGGTTGAAGATGGAACCTACCTGACAGTAAACAACATCTCACTAGGTTATAACTTCCTATTTCAGAAAAAATCTGTTTTAAATCAGCTTCGGGTTTATGGTTCGGTCCAAAATGCTTTGGTCCTGACCGGATATACTGGAATGAATCCAGAAATCAATGTGGGTGGTATGGACCCTACCAAAGGAGTCGGTATTGATGAAAATGGATACCCAGTCCCTAGAGTATTTGCCATTGGTATCAATGCAACTTTTAAATAATCCCTAAAGTCAAAACAAATGAAAATCAAAAATAAACTACTGCTATTGATCTTTGCGGGTTGCACCATGTTTTCCTGCGATGAAGGCTTTATTGACCTTTCTCCAGAAGATCAACAGTCTGCCAATTCTTTCTTTCAAACGGAAGATCAATTTTATCAAGCAGTCAATGCTGCTTATACCCCATTTCGGGACTTATTGGTGAATGATTTTTTCACAGGTGAAATGAGATCTGATAATACTCATTATGAATATTCTGATATCAACTTCGGTACTGCCTACATTTTCAGAAGGTCAATCGCCGATTTTAATGATGACGAGTTCAACTCCTATTCCAATGCAGTGTATTTCCATTGCTATAAGGGAATATCTAGATCAAATATCGTTCTGGACAGAATCGAGTCTGCAAGTCTCTCTGAGGAAGCAAGTATGGATATTATTGGCCAAGCTAAATTTATAAGGGCGCTGAATTACTTCAATTTGGTCAGATACTTTGGAGATGTTCCACTTTATCTTCACGAGGTCACATCTACTGAAGGTGCTTTCCTTCCTCGATCATCCACACAAGATGTCTATAATCTTATTATTCAGGATGCAGAAGAAGCCATTTCCATGCTTGCTGCTCCATCTGGATTTCCGCAAAGTGGACGAGCTACCAAAGGAGCTGCTACTATGCTGTTGGCCAGAGTTCATCTCAGGTTAAAGAATTACCAGAAAGCAGAAGAGTTACTAAAAAATCTTCAATCCATGGGTTATGGCCTATTGGAAAACTATGAAGATGTTTTTGCTCTGGAGTATAAAAACAGCAAAGAATCCATCTTTGAAATACAGTTCAAACAAGGAGATCAAGGAGGCCAACAAAACAGCCTCATCTATAGTTTTTTACCCCGATCTCTCAACACTTCGCTAATAACAGGTGTTGCCACCAACAACTCCGGAGGAGGAGGTTGGAATACCCCTACACCGGAATTGATCGCCTCCTTTGAAGAAGGAGATTCAAGGTTGGACGCATCAATTGGAATTGCAGAAGGAACATATGATGCCAGCAACTATTTCACAATTTCCGAAAACAAAAGCATTTTGGACTACACACCTGAAGAGGGGAAAATTGGAGTTCCATACATAAAAAAGTATGTAACTCCGCATTCCCTACCTAATAATACTGATAGTAATTGGCCAATCTTTAGGTATTCTGATGCATTACTTTCTTTGGCAGAGGCACTTAACGAACAAGGAAAATCAGCAGAGGCACTTTCCTACATCAATGAAGTTCGTGACCGTGCTTTTGGAGAAGGAGTTAAACCAGTTACAACTACCGATCAAGCCGAACTGAGACTGGCAATTCTACACGAAAGACAAGTAGAGTTGGCATTTGAAAATCATAGATGGCATGATTTGGTTCGGACTGGAGAAGCAATTATAGTCATGTCTGATTTTGGAGCAAAGCAAAAAGAACGGCATGATTACCTAACTGCTGAAACCTACCAAATTGATCAAAACCGCCTTTTGTTTCCCATCCCAAAAAGTGAAATAGATCTTAATCCTGACCTTACTCAAAACGCAGGATACTAAAAACTCAAACAAAGCCCGGCAATAAAATGTCGGGCTTTATAAAACCAATTCAGCATCATGACAATAACATATATCCCCCAAAAAAAACTACGCGGGGTATTAAAATCAACGTTTGCCTTACTATTTGCTATTGCGCCTTTTCAATTGTTTTCTCAATCCACGCAATACAAGGATAGTGATGAATTTTCCATAGCAATTTTGCCAGACACGCAATATTATACTGCAGAATCAAAAGGAGCAGATAATTCCATGTTTATGGCTCAAACCGCATGGATTAGAGACAATGCAGCAAAAGAAAAAATCGCTTATGTCATCCATCTGGGAGATATCACTGACCATGGAGAAATCCATCCCAAGGAATGGGTAAATGCCTCCAACGCTATGTATCAACTGGAAACAGCACAACCAAATTATCCTCATGGAGTTCCATACGGACTAGCGGTTGGCAATCATGACCAGACTAAAAGTCAATATCCCTTAACAGGAATAACAGCTCAATACAATCATTACTTTGGGATTGATCACTTCAAAGATAAACCTTGGTATGGCGGTCATTATCGTAATAACAATGATAGCCCCTATGACCTTTTTGAGGCGGCTGGAAATAAATTCATAGTTATCTATTTTGAATATGACAGCTATGATGAAGACATTGAGCCATTGAATAAATGGGCGATCAATTTATTGGAAAAGTATGATGATCATGAAGCCATTTTGGTCAGTCATTCAATTATTCATCTCAATCAAACACCAGGCACGAATAAAAAAGGCTTTCCACGATTTATGAAACAGGGTCAACGAATATTTGATGAACTCAAAAATCATCCAAATGTTAGACTCTTACTATCAGGTCATGTCGGAGATAATGGAGAAGCTTTACGACAAGATGGATATTCCGGCAACATTATCCGATCAATTCTGACTGATTATCAGAGCAGGGAAAACGGTGGCCATGGATTAATGCGTTTAATGAAATTCACCAGATCCACGGACTTGGTTCATTGTACTACATTTTCTCCTTACACTGGTGAAGTGGAAACTGATGCAGACAGTGACTTTTTCTTCCCATGGAAAAACCATACTACAGTAGCTAGAACATTGGATTTTGACAACGACCAACTCACTGATATGGTAACCTTTGATGCTGGCAAATGGACGATTAATGACACCAATGAGTTGATACTTGGGCAAGATGGAGACATCCCTTCACCTGCTGACTATAATGGGGATGGTAAAACAGAAGCAGCTGTATTCAGGCCCTCTGAAGGAATGTTTTTACTTTGGGACGGAAGTATAATTAAACTTGGATCCGAGGGAGATATTCCGGTTTCCGGAGATTATGACGGAGATGGATTTGCTGAAGCAGCTGTGTATCGACCATCTAATCGAACTTGGTATTTTGACCAACTTGATAGTATTGTATTCGGACACCCTAAAGGAATTCCAGTCCCTGCAGATTATGATGGAGATGGAATGCTGGATGTTGGCATATTTCGAACAGACAATTCTCTTTGGCAGACGACATTGGGAAACATACCACTTCAGATTCCCCACATTCCTGGCGACATCCCTGTGCCTGGCGACTATGATGGAGATGGAAAAGCAGAGATGGCCCAGTACAGACCTTCAACAGGCGAATGGTTTATAGACTTCAATCCTCCTATTCAGTTGGGCAGCCCCAACTCAATTCCACTTCCTGGCAACTACATTCCCGGAGGAAAACTACAACCTGCAGTCCTTAACAGTGACGAAATCCAATTTATGGATGGAACCACAATAAAAGTAGCAAGTCCTAATTCACTTGTGAATTACACATACCCTGCTAAAATTATGTTTTCTGAAAAAGACTAAATACATCCCAACATCTGAAAAAAGAAGCTGTTCACGACCATGAACAGCTTTTTTCTATCAAACCTCTACTGAAATTTAAAATTGAGCCCCGCATATGGTCTGGTAAATACAAGACTTCATGTTAAAGATGCGGAACTCGCACTTAAGGATGGCCTATTTGCCAACGATTATTACACCCAAAGCTATGAAGCGATGGGTTTGTTGGCGTATGATGATTTCTATGAGTTTGGGGTGAAAATCGGAATCCTAGAAAACAGAGTGAAGCGGATCATTCAAGAGTTTTCCAAACCTATAAAAGAAATCAAGCCTTTACTTAATCGAAGCTATTTAAGAGAAGAAATGAAGGGTCGGTATTTAAAATCATACGAAGAACGCTTAAGCTTTTTGAAAAGATCCTATTTAAAGAGGGAGCCCCAGAAGTAACCTTAATATATCAAACTCAGATTTGGGTTAGCTAAAAAGGAAGAAAATCCGTACTTCCCGAGGCCAACCTGTTTATGAAAATCCAAGACATTTCACCCCAAGAACCCTACTTATGATCCAAAGTGTCTATTCAGGTTTCTGAAAACCAACAGGAAATCTTAATGGATCAAAACCCCAAACTAATTCCAATAAATAATAACAGGAAATCGTAATAATCAGAACAGAAATCAGATTCAACCACAATCCTGCACGCATCATATCTTTTATTTTCAGATAGCCTGAGCCCATCACTACAGCATTAGGGGGAGTAGCAACAGGAAGCATAAATGCACAAGAGGCAGCCATAGCAACTGGCACCATCAGTAAATAAGGGTGTACGTCCAATGTATACGCCATAGGTGCCAATACCGGCAAAAACATTGCAGTTGTTGCTAAATTAGAAGTGATCTCCGTCAAAAAATTTATACCCAAAACAAGAATAAATACGACAATCAAAATAGAAAAACCTCTCCCACTACTCATTCCTGTCGCAATCCAATCTGACATGCCAGAGACTTCGAAGCCCCTAGCCAACGCTATCCCTCCACCAAACAATAAAATTATTCCCCAAGGCAATTTGACTGCCTCATCCCAAGTGAGCAAAGCTCTTTTTTCAGATTTAGAGGGAATCAAAAACAGAATAATTGCTCCAAACAACGCAATGTGTGCGTCATCTAACATTGGCAACCACTGTTGTAAGTAAGATCTACAAATCCACCCGAAGGCAGTGAGCAGGAAAACCAACATAACAGCCTTTTCATCCGCACTTAGATTCCCTAATGAGTGTAGCATCTTAGCTATTCCCTCCTTGCCATCACCCAATTTGATCCCTCGAAAATCAAAAACAAACCTGGTCAAGGAAAGCCAGCAAATAAACAATAAGCTAAAAGACACAGGCACCCCAAACTTCATCCAATCCCAAAAACTTAACTGAATATCATAAACCTGTTCGAACACACTTGCCAACACTAAATTAGGAGGAGTACCTATCAGAGTCGCAAAACCTCCAATCGAAGCGCTGTATGCAATAGCCAACATCAAAGCCTTTCCGAATGCCAACCCAGTATTACTTTTCTCCTGATTAAACTGTTGGACAATGGCCATTCCAATAGGTAGCATCATCACTGATGTGGCTGTATTCGAAATCCACATTGACAGGATTGCGGTAGCAAGCATAAACCCCAAGATTATACTGGAAATATTGGTCCCTATTCCTGAAATAATCATCAAAGCCATCCGTTTATGCAGATTCCATCGCTCTATAGCAATGGCTAGCATAAATCCGCCCATATATAGAAATATATACTTATGAGAATAGGCTTGTACAGCCTGATCCAACTTCATGACATGAAGCAATGGAAACAAAAGGATGGGCAATAAAGAAGTTACAGCCAAAGGCACCGCCTCTGTTACCCACCAAACAGCCATCCAAGCAGTGATTGCAAGTACAGCTTGTGCATCATTCTCTAAGCCCACCGGCGCTGGCAAACATTGGATAATTGCAAATGTTATTGGACCACTTAGCCCCAAAATCACCCGCGTAAAATCAGTTTTCATCCACCTGTTTTTCCCATTCCTCCATCATTGCATCTACCAAATCTTGAATAAATTCTCCGTCCTCAGCAGAAAGTGCCATCAAAAAAAATGATTCGCCCCCCTTGTCAATATCGGTGAGTCTAACTGGCAATCCTTTGACGGAATTCCCGGTAATGGTTCTATACAATACACAGGCAGTCAAGTAAGTCCCTATCGGAGAAGGGTGACTACCATCTGAATCAAATAAATCTAAATCCGGTCTCAGTGTTCTAGCTTGCTTCCAAACTAGTCCAACCGGAGACAACTTTGCGCCGGATTGACCTGCTAAAGAATCGTAGCCATTTGCAATGGCATCTTGCATCATTGGGTTAAACTCCCTTGCCCATGTCATATAAAGAATCGGAGCCGCATTCATCTTATTTATCCAATCAATCCACTTTGTCCCATAATTCATAAAATCAGCTAAGGAATCTAAGGTACTTCTACTATGATTCTGAAGTATCACGATATCCCAAGAGCTATCTTCTACCATTTTCCTACTTTTCAATCCTCGATAGGAATTCCAATGTTGTTTGAGTGATGAACCTCCTAAAGTGGATTTTTTGGACAGAACTACCTCTCCTCTTGATTCGGCCATTTTACTGACAACCTGGGGCAAATTCCAGTAATAGGTATAACTATTCCCGATAAAAAGTACTCGTAAACTATCCGATTGTTGGGCTGTAGATGCATGAGAAAACAAACTCAGAAACAGCAGAAAGACTGAAACCTGAAAGGCAAAAAAAACACCTCTAAATTTACCGATGTATAATTTCATTTTGAGTATTCGTTTTGTTGTAATTCAACTTGTTAAAAGGATTTTGACTTGAAAGCTTCCATTGATCAGTTCTAAATGGCGCCGCTGGTAGGCCATTGCTTCCTAGCAGATTAAGTTCTCCGGGATTATCTGCCCATGCATATCGAACACTAACAGGCTTCGTAACATTTGGACTACTGACAATTACAGTTGAATCAGATTCAATCCTGGCTTCGGCCCTATGAAAAAGTTGATCTGCACCAGCAATTGTAAAGCCGGCTAAAGTCTCACTGTTGCCAGAAACCAAGGTTATGCCTTTAGTTTGAAAACAAATTCTAATACTACTTTCCAAAACCTCGTGATTGGTATAAAGTGGTCCATCGGCAGCTAAAGACTTGCTATAAGAATCTTCAAAAGCTTGCAAAGCCAAGCGCCTGCCAACTTCTTGTTTGTTGGTAGGATGAATATTATCCGCTTCTCCCAAGTCAATAGCCACAGCCATTCTTGTTCGCGGGAGATCCAATGCTTCCCATTGTGACTCTCTCAGTTCTGCCCACAAGCTTTCAGTAGGCTGAGCTTTTACAGGTCTATAGTTGGCGAGCTGTACAAAATAAAAAGGCAGCACTTTTTGATTCCAAGCTTTTCTCCAGTCTTGAATCATGGATGAAAATAAATAGCGATAACTGAAAGCCTCAGAGGCATTTCCTTCTCCCTGATACCAAATGATTCCTTTCAGGCTAAAAGGGATCAATGGACTAATCATGCCATTGAATAAAGTACTTGGGAGATCTTTGGGATGTTTAGCTTTGGGAATTGGAGGCAATGAAACCGAGCCAACTAAAACCTGCCATTCACTTGCCAAATCAATTGTTCCCTCGGAAGTATGTACTGCTAAATTCTCTGGAGTACCTTTAAAACCTCCCGACCACCCGAGGTCTTTGACACGGACAACCAATACATTTTTACCCGGACGTAGAACTTCCTTTGGAACCGAATAGTTACGGTTTACAGTGGCTTGCCTGGTTACTCCTATCAATTCCCCATTCAGGTACGACTTGTCTTCATCATCTATTTTACCTAGATAGATCTCTATTGGTCCAGATGCTTGTTCCTCATTAAGCACGAAATCTTTTCTGAACCAGAACACACCATCAGTTTGCTCAAAGCCCATAAATTCCACCGTACCGGGCAGATCAACAGATTTCGCTTTTGACCATTGTATTTCTCCTTTTTCCCAATTGGCTTTTTCTCCCACATCAAGAGAATCCATGGACAGCCTCCATTTTTCTTCTTCATCATGATTTTCCTGAGTGGATAGGATCTGGTCAAGACTATCACGTGAGACTATCTTTCCATCCATAAAAGGAAATTTCGTCAACATCTCATGTCTGCTCCAAGCTTCAATATTTGTCCCTCCCCAATTTGCGCTGATCAGACCAATTGGAACATCTAGCTCGTGAACCAACTCCCGGCCAAAAAAATAGGCTACTGCTGAGAAGTCTGCAACAGTTTCTGGAGTACATGCTTTCCATACCGGATTATCTGACCATTCCTTTTCAGGACTAGCAGCCATTTGGTGAGGTACTTCGAAGAGTCTTATGAAATGATAGTTTGCAGCTTTAATCTCACTCTCTGCATTATGGGATTTCTCCACTGTCCATTCCATATTGGACTGACCCGAACATAGCCATACATCGCCAAACCAGACATCTTGAAACTCAATTGAGGACTTAGCTGATCTCACTACTATGCTATAAGGCCCACCTTTTACATGAGGCGGCAAAATAATTTGCCACGCTCCCCCCTTGTCAGCTACCGTTTCCCAAGAATTGCCCCCAAAGTAAACTGTCAACTTAGCTTTCGGCTCAGCCATTCCCCAAATTGGCACGTCCACATCTCTTTGCAGCACCATATGGTCTGTAAATATAGGGGCCACCCTTAGTGTCTTACCTTCAGATTGAAATGCAAAAAGCAGGGAAATCCCAATAACAAAGCCAATAAAAGTTGCCTTCATGTTAAACTGAAAATCAAAATTTAAGAAAGGCATAAAGATTCCTTCCTCTTCAGAAGAAGAGGAAGGAAAATCAGTAGTAGCCATTACCAGCC
Organism: Algoriphagus resistens; assembly: GCF_001442615.1. Taxonomy (GTDB): domain Bacteria; phylum Bacteroidota; class Bacteroidia; order Cytophagales; family Cyclobacteriaceae; genus Algoriphagus; species Algoriphagus resistens. Next base: position 212,368 of record NZ_LMXN01000008.1, read on the forward strand.
TGGATTATTGATATTGATATTCGAATTGTTATCAAGTTCTTCCTGCGGAAGAGGAAAAAGTGGATCTAAACTAAGATTCCCAATTGGACTATCATATTTGAGCATTGATCCTTCCGGCAAAATATCTGCATAGAAGTGTCTCTTTACTTTACTCCCATCTCCAAAAACAGTCCCCATTTCTCCCCAACGGATCAAATCAAAAATCCTAACGCCTTCAAAAGCCAATTCAACTCTTCTTTCATGTCGGACTACTTCTACCAAGTCTCCAGTTGTAATAGGGGGCATTGCTACTGATGGTCTGGCTCTTACTTTATTGACCCATTCCAATGCTTCAGCTTTGCCCTGCTCAGCCAAAGCCTCTGCCAGAATCAAATACAGTTCAGCAATACGCATAACTGGGACGTCCTGTCCAGACCACCTAACATTTGCCAAATGCTTTACTGTTCTAGTCATTTTGCGAACACTCATTCCACTTTCAGACCAACGATGATCATATTTCACCATGTCTCCCGTCTGATAGGTAACATTCGTTTTAATGGTATCGCCAACTTCATCGATTTCATGATAAACATATGAAAAACTCTCTCCAGGGTACACTTTAAAATTATCACCAGGAGCGTAGATTGTGTAATCTCTTCTTGGATCACCTTCTTCAAATGCATCATATAAATCCCTTTGGGGCAGCGCATATCCCCAACCGTCTCCGTCTATAGAAGTTTTCAATTCGGGAGGCATATCACGTACAAGTCGTTGAACTGCATGATTGCCTCCATGAAATTCATCATTATCCACAAAGCCCCAATACCAAAGAAGTTCCGGATTATTATCGCCCTCATTTTCATCCGCCCATATAGCTTCAAAATCATCCATCAGATGTTTGCCGGAGGCACCTGCTATCTCTATCGCCTCTCTGGCCGCAAGCTCAGCGTTTTCCCAATCCTGAATTGTCAGATATGCTTTTGCCAACATCGCCGCTGCAATAACTCTGGAAGGTGCTCCAGGATAAATAGGTTTTAACTGCAGGTTTTCCTTTGCAAAAGTAAAGTCATCTATTACCTGCTTTAACACCTCACTTTTTGGACTTCTGGGCAGGTGAAAATCATCAAAGGTACTCGCCAGATCCAAATACAATGGAACATCACCATAAAACTGGGTCAAAAAAAGGTAAGAATATGCCCTATAAAATGCAGCCTCACCCAAATAGGGAGCTTGCAGTGTAGGTGTAAAGTTCTCATCTGTTGACAAAGGGATATTCGCCAGCGCATAATTAGCAGCATTTATTGATACATAGGGATACCGCCACCAACTTTTGACATTCTCATGAGTTGGAGTGATATTCCATTGTTCCAAAGCTATTGATGCAGCCCTTACTGGTCTCCAATAACTATCATCCGTCAAAGCATCTAAGTGAATAGTAAAATCCCTATATAGCATATTGGCATTGCCTCTAAACCAAGGCTCATAACAGGCATTCACTGCAGCCCTTGCCGACTCCGCCCCTACGAAGAAATTTGCTGAATTGGGACGGTCTAATGGATATTTGTTCAAGAATTCATCTTCATTGCAACTGGTAACCAGTAAAATGATGACAAGAAGAAATAATTGCTGTATGTAATTTATAGATTTAGTCATGTGAATTAAATTTTGGGTTTAAAAAGCTGCTTTTACACCGAAAGAGACAGTTCTAGGAACAGGAACTCCAGTCACTGTAGCATTCATTCCAGAACCAGAAGCTGTGGCATTTCCTACCTCGGGATTATGGTTTTTTGTAAAAGTGTAGGCATTCTGCACACTTAGATAAAGTCCGAGGTTCTCGATTTTAGCTTTGGATAAGAGACCTTGAGGAAGATCATAGCTAAATGTGACATTCTGAATCCTGAGATAAGAAGCATTCTCCAACCAAAAGTCCGAAAACTGTTCATTCCCTCCTGATCCATTCTTGTTTAAAAGCGGGAAATTCCCCTCAGGATTTTTAGTAGGATGATACCGATCTATCAGTCGTACATCTTCATTTTGAGCAAAACTGGTCATCAATTGAAACAAATCCGTTGATTGTCCAGGACCAAAAAACTCATCTGCTCCATGAGATCCCTGAAGCTGAATAGCTAATCCGAAACTTTTATAACCACCCGAAATCACCCCTCCGTAGAAAAATTTAGGGTACCTATTTCCGATTAGGGTTCGATCTGCCTCATTGATTTTTCCATCTGGTGCTCCTGTTAAGTTACCTTCAGCATCATAGCCATTTATATCCACTATAGCTATGTCTCCCACCTTTTTGGTCGGGAAACTCCCTCCCTTATACATTTCTAACTCTGATTCTTCCCGAATTAGACCATTTGACTTGTAACCGAAGAAAGAATGTGCCGGAGCTCCAATTTGATGCTTGTAACTGATTCGACTGGCTCCCAAGGTAATTTCATCTCGACCAGCCAGATCTATCACTTCATTTTTGATATGGGAAAAATTCAAGCTTGCATCATAATACCAGGATGAGTTTCTGCCCCTTGCCCCAACTACCAACTCTATCCCCTTGTTTCTGACATTTCCACCATTGATTACCGGAGAACCAGATAAACCGGAAGACCTCGGAATAGGCTCAGCAAACAACATATCATAGGTATTGTCAACAAAATAATCGATGGTAGTATAGTACCTTCCTTGGTGTGTAGTCAAATCCACTCCAACATTTGCTTTTTTAGCTGATTCCCAAGTTACATTTTGGTTGATAGCTGAAGTCAGTGTATATCCTAAAGCCGGAAGATTATTGGATACAGCTCTTGTAGCTTCCAAAGCAGCACTAGTGCCATATATCCCGATCGAATTGACATTGCCCAGAGTACCGTAGCTAGCTCTTAACTTCAATTCATCGATCCATGAGCTGGTATTCAAAAAGGACTCCTCCGAAATCTTCCAAGCTACTGAACCGGAAGGGAATACTCCCCATCGGTTTTCCTTGGTCAACCTGGATGTACCATCTCTTCTGATAGTTCCGGTAAAAAGGAATTTGTCGCGGAAGGAATAATTTACCCTACCGAACATAGAAACCAATGACCAGTCTCGAAAATTGTTGCCATTGATCTGACTGGTAGGGTCTCCAGCATCTAAGTATCTGATTTCATTATTTATGGTTCCCGTTCTTTGTCCATATAGAACCTCAGATGAATTCTCTTCACGTGAGTACCCTGCTAAAAAACTAAGCTGATGCTGCTCTAAATCAAGCTTATACCGCAGCAAATAATCATTACTCCAATAGACATTTTCTTGAAACTCTTTGTAAACCGTATTGACATTGGTTCCACCCCAACCATACTGAGGAGGAATTCCTGGCACAAAGTCAGATTGCTTTTTTCCAGCATAGTTTAAATTGCCACGAACTGTAAATTCAAGATTTTTGACAGGAGTAATTGTAATGTAGAGATTCCCTTGCAATCCTTTCCAAACAGACTCCTGACTACTATTTTCTGCCTCCCAAATGGGATTGACAAAAAAATGCTCCAGACTTGGCTCATAGATTTTACCCCAGTCCCCATCATCTTCCTTGTTTCTCGTTAGAGGTACCTTGGTAAGAGCTTTTCGGTAGTATGTCTGATCTCCCAAAATCTTATTAGAACTGATGTTTAGCGAATTTCCAAACTTGAACCAATCCCTGATTTTATGGTCAGTATTAATTTGAAAAGTATACTTCTTTTGGCCTGTTCCGATGACCATCCCCTCCTGGTCCACCAGATTTGCAGCTACAAAATAATTGGACTTTTCTGATCCTCCAGAAACCGATACATCATAAGACTGAATAAAACCCTGCTGGAGCATCAAGTCTTTCCAGTTGGTATCGACTCCTTCATAATAAGCGAGATCATTTTGATCCCAGTCTAAAGGCAAGTTCGAGTTCTCATAAGCTTCCGTCCACAACTCTAAAAATTGATCTGCATTTAATAGCTCATGCCGTAGGTTACCCTCATTACTAAGCCCCACATAGGCATTGAACGTAATCTGAGGTGCAACATTTACTGTACCTCTCTTTGTAGTTACCAGAATTACGCCATTTGCAGATCGTGCTCCATAAATAGCTGATGCAGATGCATCTTTCAATATGGATATGGATTCAATGTTATTCTGACTTATGTTATCGATGGAATTGGTAATCACTCCATCTACTACATAAATTGGTGAAGAGCCTCCCCCATTTCCTGTATTGATTGAATTAATGCCTCTGACTGTGACATTAAAGCCAGATCCAGGAAGTCCAGAATTACTATTTATGACTACGCCAGCAGCTCGTCCCTGCATAGCATTCAATGGAGATGTTCCTGCCATCTTATCAAATCCATCGGTATCTACTATTCCAACAGCCCCAGTCAAATCACTCTTTTTTACTTCCCCGTAACCTACAACAACAATCTCTTCCAAAGATGAAACATCGGGCTGAAGGACTACATCTATTACTGAACGTCCTTCTATTGGAATTTCCTTAGCTACAAATCCCAAAAAGCTTACTACTAGAACTGCATCAATCGGTGCTGATAGTGTGTACTTCCCATTAATATCTGACACTGTACCTGTTGAAGTCCCTTTAATTAAAATATTAGCTCCGGGAAGCGGCTCACCGACATCATCTACTATCACTCCACTTATATCGATTGGATCTGCAGCAGAAGTCCGGTTTGCCACAGGTATTAAAACTTTCTCTTTAAATATGATCGTTTGATCCTTTAATACATATTCAAATCCAAATGGAACAATTAATTCATTCAGGATATCACTGATAGAGGCATCTTTGACATCAATACTCATTTTGGGAAGCCCATCAAACAGGTCACTTGGATACAGAACCTTGTATTTACTTTTCCGCTTAATTTCCTTCAAGATTGTTTCAAATGACTCTTGTTCCATCTGAAGGTCCATTGTGAACTTTTGACTCGGGACCGAAGCGCCAAACCCTTTCATCGGGATCACTGAAACAAGCAGTAGCAAGAAGAACAGCGACAGGTATTTTTTTTGGCTTTTTTTGGGTATTATTGTAATGTTTTTACACATAAGTTTTAATTGTAATCGGTTAAACATTTATTTTAAAAACAACTCAAGGGAGTGTTGCGAGCACTCCTTTTTTTATTTGACAGTAATCACATTTTTTTCAAGTTTAAATTCAACAATCCCTGAAGTTTCCAGCATTTCCAAAAACTGGGTAACCTCTTCATATCGTGCAATTTCTCCGGTGAATTTCTTAGACTTCATTTCTTGGTTTTCAAACCTGATTTCCAAATCATACCACCTTGACACTCTGGAAAGTAATTCTTCCAGCTCCAGCTGCTCAAAATACATGACCCCATGCCTCCAGCTCACATAGCTTTCAACATTGACAGTACTTTTGCTTATAATTCCGTTTGATTTATACAATACACTTTGCTCATTGGGCTCCAAAATGACCTTCTCACCTGATGTCATTTCCAACTCCACTTTACCTTCTACCAGTGTAGTTACTATTTTTTCCTCATCACTATAAGAGGTGACATTAAAAGCTGTTCCCAGCACCTCTATCTTTTGATCCTGAGTATGAATAACGAATGGCCTGTTTGGATCTTTGGCTATTTCAAAATAAGCCTCACCTGTAAACTCAACCTCCCTTAGGTCTCCACTAAAAACAGAAGGGTATTTCAAAATTGTCTCTGAGTTGAGCCAGACTTTGGAACCATCTGAAAGTTGAACTGAAAAATACTCACCGCGAGGAACCAGAAGTACATTTGGTTTTGAAATGGCATCTATTGATTGCTTATCCTGATAAGACAGACTTTTTCCGGCAACATCTACTTGACCATCTTGATCCAAAAATGTGTAGGTGGAATCTTTTCTAAAATCAATTTCTTCACCACCTGCAGTATATAGTATAACATGACCCGACTTCCCTGAAAGCTCGGCAAATTGCGTATCCCCTATTCTAGAGGAGTTGTTCTCTTGATTTAAAATCATCCAAAAAACAGCACCCACTACCAAAACAGCAACAATTGTAGCAGCATACTTCAGAAGGTGGGAGGATTTTGGTTTATGGAAATCCAATCGACTCTGGAGCAATTCCTTAGAGTTCAATTTAGGTTCGATTTGTTTTCTTGGGGATGGATAATGTGCAAGAGCCTTCTGATAATACAACTGATGCTCCTCGGATGCATTCACCCAGTCTGTCAACTCCTTCTCCTCTTCTGCACTAATACAGTTATGGGCTTTTTTCCAAATTAGGATGTAATCGATACCTTCTAAGTCTTTCATCACTCTAAAGACAGGAAGAGTTTAAAAAGGGGTGACAGATAATTTTACTTTTTTTCGATAATTCAAAAAATTATTTCAAACACAAGCCATTCTTCCAATAATCCATAAAGCAAATAGCTTAAAAAGTTTACATTCCAATTAGAAAAAATAAAAATAGCTTTGGATCAAGGTCTTGCTTAAGTTTCTGTCTGCCACGCTGAAGCTGAGTTTTCACAGAATTCTCTGAAATATTCAGCTCTTGACCAATTTCAGATATCTTCTTTCCCTGAAAATATTTCAATTCAATAATTTGTCTAACCTGTGCTGGAAGTTTTGAAAGTGCTTGACTTAATTCCTCTTCCATGTCCATTTTCTGCAACTCTTCAGATCCAAAAATCAAATTTAACTTTGCTTCTGTGTAGAGTACCTTATGCCGATCATATACTTGAATTGACTTCAACTTATTCAAACACCGGTTTTTTACAGCTGAATAAAGGTAGGACTTTAAACTATCCCTCAATTCCAAGTGATCCAAGTTTTCCCAAAAGTGAACAAATAGATTCTGTACAAGATCTTCAGCCTCATCACTATCCATCAGATAGCTGTAGGCAAAATTCACCAAATCGTGATAATAAACTTGGTAAAGCCCATTGAACTCTTCTTCTGTCTTTCGAAAAATAGCTTTCAAATCGGTTATTAATTGGGATTAATTAGAAGATACTCCCCAAGCAAATTTCGATTTGGATCCAATAAGTAAAGTCTCTCGAAAGAATCTTAAAATTGTTATTGCCTAAACAGGGGGGCTATCTTTAGTAAACAACATAATAAGTTACATCGACTCTTCCAAAATTTCTACTACCATGACATTGTATGAAAGCATCAAATATCACATCAAAAGCTGAACACATCTAGGACAATTGTCTTGATCACTTAGCTACACAAATAGGAGAATCAGAATCCAATTCATCCGCACCATCAAAAAAAACCTGTCAATTGATTTGATTTTCGCCTTCTCTCATCTTCCCTTTTAAATCTTCTACACCTACGTATCTATCCCTCGATGCAGCATCCTAAGGCAATAGGAACAGACTAAACGAAGATTTTAAAATTGAATCATCGCAGAAAGTCAATCCCCTATTAACCATTTCGATAGTAGGTGGTTTCTCCCTACTTTCTTTTGCATTACGGCAAAAGAAAAAAGGAATCAAATTTATTCAATTTGCCTGTTAACATATTCGGAAGGACTGCATAGCTTTTTTCATTGGCCTATTGTTGAAACTCCCGCGTCCACCTTTAATTCGGTTGCATGAATGTATGCCGCTTCTTCTGATGCCAGAAAAAGAACTGCATGTGCTATTTCTGTAGGCTCGCCAAAGCGCTTGAAGGGTATTGTAGGAATAATGCTTTGAATAGCACCAGCTATCTGTTCCTGACTTAATCCCGTATTGTTAAAGCCATTGGTGCTGATATATCCAGGGCTTATCCCGTTAACCCGAATCCCTTTATCAGTACATTCAGCAGCGAAAGATTTGATAAAGGATTGCACAGCCGATTTTGCAGCGGTATAGACTGAGAAATTTAGCACTGCCATATCGGTTACAACAGAGGTATTAAGAACGATGGCACTACCTTTTTTCATCAAGGGCAACATTTGTTGTACTGTAAAAAAAGTGCCTTTAACCAGCATATTGAAGAGTTCATCAAAATGGGCTTCGTCTCCATTCTCCAATGGTGCGAACTTAGCGTATCCTGCATTGGCAAACAGCAAATCTATCCTGTTTGTATGTTGCCTCACCTGGTCCTGCAGTTGTAGAATATCTTTCATACTGCCGGCATTGGAGGTAATACCCAGCGCATTTGGTCCGAGTTCTTTAACCGCATTACTTACTGTTTCATTACTTCGACCTGTAATTATTGCCGTGCCTCCTTCGTTGATAAATTGTCGGGCTGTAGCATAACCCATTCCGTTTGTTCCGCCTGTAATGAGCGCGAATCTGTTCTTAAATCTTTGCATTAGGTTTCGTTTTGATTTCTGATACAAAGATTGGAATGCGTACTAAGTCAGGAAACCCGAAACTTGCTAATTGGGGCGCTTTCCGATTTTAAAATCCCCCTAATCATAGCTGCATTCCTGTCTGTAGAGAAGCAGGTTTATAAATCGCATTCCGAATTGCTTATTTTGGGAACCAAGTGCTAGGGATTTTCGATTTCATTGTTTTGATTTTTTAAAGTTACAAGTGGTCAATCGGTTTATGACCAATGGCATTATTATCCTTATCAAGCGGGATAAAGGTACTGTAGGCAATCTCGATAATATTGCCTTCTATATCTTCAAAATAAAAAAACACGCCTCCGAAAGGTGGCTCAGTAGGCACATTCAAAATTTTCACTCCCTTCGATTTAAGTTGGTCATAAAGCTTCCATACTTCTGGTTCAGTCGGGACATTATAGCCAAAAGTAACCGCACGAAACCCACTGCCTTCTGCATTGACACCTATAAAATTCGCTAATTCTTTTCTTTTTCCTATGCTAAATAAACAACCGTTCATTTGGTAAAAAACGATATCCATATTTTCGGCTACAGGAGTCCATCCCAGGATATCTTCATAGAAATTTCTCATCGCCTCCAAATTTTCTGCTCCAATGGTCAGCACACTGATTCTTTGTTCCATTTTAAATTTGTTTTGCTATTATTGATTACACTGCAAAGCTAGGTTGTTGAGAAAGCTCCACTTTGGAAAAAAACGACAAAATTAGAATCGGGATGGGGCAAGTCCCGTGTATCGTTTTATCTCGTTGGTCAGATGGGCATGGTCGTAGTAACCACAGTCAAAAGCAATATCCAATAAGCTTTTTCGCTGTTTGTTGTGCTTTATTTTTGAAAGGGCAACCCTGAAACGAACAATGTTAGCGAACTCTTTTGGACTTATTCCAATATGCTTTTTGAAACTCCTTTCTAATTGTCTCCCTGTGGTATAATTTCTCTTTGCCAATGTGTCAATGCTGATTTGCCCGTTGGCTGTTTGAATATCGTTTACAACATTAAATAGGTTATGCCTTGCGTTGGTCAGTCCATTCAAAAAATACGCGTTAAGATAGGATACAGAATGCTGTGCTACCTTATGGATTTCAGGAGAAAGCACTTGATCAAATTCTATGGTCTTGTCAGTGATTTCACTCAACGGAGTGAACTTATAAAATGAAGAAAAGGCGGCAGGTTTGAAACGGACACCTGTAAGTTTGGTTGTTGAATCTAAGAAGCTCTCTTGGAAAGCGGTCATCGTGCCCACCAAATAAGTTTTCCCTGATTGCATTGTCAACCTTCCATTAGTTGTTTTGCAATCTTCTCCTAAGTTAAAAATAAGGTCAACACAACCGTCAGGCAATATGGACTGTTTTTCCAATTGCTGCCCGAGACCTTCCACCGTCCAAAAAGTGTCAATGTAGTCTGCTAAATCGGAGTGAGGACTAATCTGGTTGTAAATCATATTTCTCTTCTCAGATTTTCATTGACGTCAAATTCCTTTTTCCAGCCCCCCATTAAGGATAACTGCTGGGAAAAGGTATAGGATAGCCTATAATATAGCGGTAACCCGTCCCCAAAGGAGGTCAGCATACCACGGCATCATGCCGACCCTATGGTCAGCCGGGACTCCTTTTGCTGATTTGGTTCTAGAAATTCTTCCTTCTTGCTTTCCAGCTCAGAGGGACCTGCCTCTATATTAACAGGGAACCAATCTTCAGTCTGGAAAAGTTCTTTCCCTCCTCTTGAATGCATCCATTGGAAATATGCCGTGCATTCTTATCACAATAAAAACCAACCAAATCGACAAAGTCAATACTAAAACATTTACCGATTTTTTGTCATTTCTATGGTTCTACCCTTAAGTTAGTGGAAAATATGACTTTTGGTGGGTTTAAATGAAAGAGGACATGCACTCATGGGCCTTTAAAGGCTAAATGACGGTCTCTAATATTAAGTAACAAACTACTGGTCAGGTTTTCATTACCCGACTTCCATTAAATTAGTGGTAGAACCTACATTATCAGAAATCTTTTTGAAGCTCTTCTAATATTGAAAACACCCATTAGCCAATTGCATAACTTACTAGGAAGTAGTATGCAATTCACTTTCTTAGTCAGTAATAATGATTAATTACTAATAGATTTTTGAACAGTGCAAATCGTTAGACGGGCAACTCGTACTTATATCCAGGGCATAACCAGGAGCCTCCTGATCAGTACTCTCGAATGTAGTATAAGAACCAGGATAATAACTACATTCACACCTCCATGTATGAGTAGAGCCACCGCAACCACCATACAGCTGAGACATATCATTTCGGTGAAGGATTTCAGCATTGTATATTTTTAGCTTTCCTAAGTTTAATTTTTTCATAATGGTTTAATTTTAAATAATTTATAATTTTTCTAATAGATAGTGTATTACATATAATTAAACATGAACATTAGTAAAGGTATATTCGAAATTAGATATCATTATAAATAAAACACCAATTTTCAGTATTTTTTTTCACTATCATCCGAGTAAGTTTTAAATCACGTAAAGTGGGTTACTATTGGTTATGGAAGTGCACATTGTACACACTTCCTGAACCTCCGTACTCCGAGTCCAATTGAATTCTTGGAATAATTACATTGCTACTTAAATTCAACTTTTCGAGAATTAACTCTTTTAATCATAATTCTATTAACCTTTGAAATAAACAGATATCAATTTAAGAATAAATCCCATACATTAAACACAAAAAATGCAGTCTTCATAAAAACAACATTTTTATAACTAGCCATCTAGCATTGTTACATTGATCCGGACCTTTATGTTCTTTATGTACTTCTATGAGACTGTCACAATTTGTAACAGGAAATTAATATCCATCATTAAACCAAACCGCACAACTTCCTTCACTATCTGATCCTCCATAAATTTAGAATAATTCACCTCTTGTCAGCATCTCCTAAGGCGCCAATTTAGGGGATTTTAATTTTTCATTTTTTTGAGGATTTAAATATTTCTCCTTCAAAACGTGAAGATACTCAGGACTGTGCCCATTCATTACGATCAAATAAATTTGGGCAAAACACCAACTAATTCCTATTCCCTTATTACTAAAATTCAGTAAATTGTTGCTAATCAATGTCCCTCAGGGAGGTTTTCAATCAAACGCAAATATTTCAAGGACCCTACTTTCCTTCATCTGCTTTCGCTAATTTTTGACTTCAATTCCCAATTCTTCCAATTGCTTTAGTAATCGATCTGAAAACTTCAGTCATTTTTTGCCTTTGCAGCATCAGTACAAGAGGCAGGTCCCAAAAGACGTTGAACAATTGTGGCTCCCTGTCCTGAACTTTTTCTTCCTCAATCATTTGTACCAGTTGGTTGAGAATTTCTGCGGAAAGTTTATAAAAACAGGTATTTGACCGATAACCCTTCCGGGTGTAGTCAAATAGCTCGTGATAGCTGGGCGGAATTTGTAATTCCACCCAGTTATACTTACCAATTTGTAATACGCTTCTTGACCTCATCCCGACCCTCTTCTTTAGCAGAAGTCCATCCATCCTGCGCCAGATGTAGATCCGAGATAAGAAATAGATTGGTTGTTCTCAATAATTAAAAGGCTTGTTCAAAAAGGTTTGCACCATGCAGTGAATAAACCAGCCAAAACCAGCTACCATTCACAGGATTTGAAACTCCTTTTTACAATGGCCTGGATCCCTCGACCCGCTGGGTTGTGTTCAGCACGCAGCCCCCCCTGAGTTATTCAGCAGACTAGTTAGTTATTAAAGGGTTATTGAACCAATAGGCAACGATCATTATAATATTTTTACCATTTCTTAACCTCATTTCGGAGTTCCTCCTTAGACATTACAACTGATTTAAAAACCTCTACAATTTTTCGATTGTCCTGATTCGGGCTATGAAACTTACTATTTTGACCTCTTTCATGAGAAAGATGATAAAGTACGCCATCAACATGTTCATGTTTAAAACCAAGTATTTTCCATCTATTAACCCTATCACCATCCTCTCTACCCCAACCGTAGAAATTCTCATTCTCCATTCCAGTTAATATATACTTATTTCTTTGAGCAAAAAAAACTCCCCCAACCGGATTAGGATTGTATAAATGTTTCATTTTACCTGCACTTTTTCGTAAGACTTCTATATCTCGAGTTTGAAGATAAAGGGATCTTACAATAGTAGAGGTATCTAAAAATTTATCTTTAAAAGGAGTTACAAAATCAGCAAGATCAGCACTCATTAAATCATATGATTCAAATACCTGACCAGCAGGGACAATAATATCTGTATCCCAAACTCCAACAAATTTAGTATCTACTGACCTAACCAAATGATTAATATACTTTGTCCTGTGAAAAATATTATCCAAATCTTCAACAAATTCATATTTCACCACTGACGGTAATAGTCTTTGCAGCAACCCTGTATTCCTGTCCGAAGCTTCAAGAATTTTTACTTCAGAACTGAAATTCTTGAGTAAAAAATCAACAACTGCCAGCGTGTTCTCTAGCCGGGTTACTGAATCTATCCTCAATGGCATCAAAAAAGTCAAGTCGTCTAAATTATCCATATTAATTTATATTAATCTTTTTCAGTTTCAATAAACTCTAACAATGTCAACCCTAGTCCAGCTAAACCGGAAATTATTCCAATACTTTTAAGAAAAGGAGAGTAAAATTCCAAATCACGCCAGCATATCGCGTTATTAATTTTTCTACCAATCAGTTCAGCAGGAATTAAAAAGGTTTCATCTTGAGTAATTTTTGACAATTCTTTACTTATAAAGTATAATCCACAAACACCATCGCTAACACTAATATTTAAGTTTTTTAATTCTGTATTTACAACTTCAACAACATCAATAGACTGCTTTAAAAGAGCGGAATGTCTTCTTAATGAAGAATTTTCAAACTCTTTCAAAGCATATTCCATCCCTAGTAACAAATAGAGCCTATTACTATGAAGATTCGGATATAAAGAAACTAAGATAGGTGTTAAATAATCCAGTATCCTTTCCAATTTAAACCTATTAATATTTAAGGACTTAGCCTTTGATATTAAAATTAAAATTAATGGCAAATCCCAATAAATGCTAAAAAGGATTGGCTCCCGATCCTGAATTTTTTCTTCCTCGATCAATTGCCCTAACTGATTAAATAATTCGCTTGCTAACTTTTTGAAGATATAAATATTAGTTTCATTACCGGTTTTCGATGAATGCTCAATACGAACAAGACAATAAAAAATATAACCGATAATTCCATTTCTGGAATTAGATGGTACACTACCAATATTATCAACTAGAAAAACATATATCTCGTCGTCTAATTCCTCTAACGCCTCATCAAGGTCAGCGTCCACATAACCCGATGAGACTAGATGGCTGATCCCCCAACCTATTCCTGCCAACCCCATTTCAAAATCGGTAGAGGTTTTATTTTTACCCAGATTCTCATAAACTTCCGAGATTAAGTTCTCTGCCATTTCTTGATATTCCGCTTTCCCTGTCTGCCTTGCCAAATGAAAAAAGTAGATACATAAACCTAACTTTCCGTTTAATAGGCCCATTCCACACTCTTCGATTGCTCCCTCCGTCAACCTTCTATTGATCTCATCAAATTTATTTAATACCTCTTTCATACATTATTGTTTAAATTTCAAGAATCAGTCGCTGATTTTAGTTTGAAAAATATCCTTTGAGCCAAGCTTAAGTCTTCGGTAATTATTTCTGCGGTGCCCAACAACTCCTGTTTAATCGGGATATTCTTGGCATATGTAGTTTCTGTTCCATCAGGAAAAGTACCAAAGACTAAATAATTCCCATCCTTATCAGGAGAGACTGAAATACTCTTTACGACTGCTTTTAAAGTTCCGAATTCCTGGAAGGGAAAATTATCAATTTTGATCAATACTTTTTGTCCGATTTCTATTTTGCCTGCATTTTGGGAGGAAACAGTCATTTTACCCAATAGTTCTGTATGCCTAGTTGGAAGTATTGAAAAAACATGCTCGCCTAAATCAACAAATTGATTCTCTCCCCAAACACCCTGAAAGCTAATCAACCCATTAGTTGAAGAAACAAGCAAATATTGGTTTTCCCATTCCCTAACAGCTCTTTTCAATTTATGATATGCCTGGATTAATTTTATTAAGGTTCTTGATTCATCCTGCTCTTTAGCTACTTTAATGTTTTTCACGGATTGCCCTGCATTGATTAGTGCCTCCTGCAACTGAGAAATAGAAATAGCCATTCCGTTGACCTGCTCCTGAATCTGTAAATATTCCATCTCTCTACTTTCAAAATCCTTTGCTGATATTACACCTTGCTGAAAAAGAACTTTATTCCGGACAAAATCACTTTCTACTAACTGAACCCTCCTCTCCAATATTCCCTTCAGCGCCAATTGCCTATCCAACCTCTCATGAATTTCTTCAACCGACTGCAATTCCCCCTCAATTTGCCCCATAAACGGCTGAAGGTTTTCAAGAAGTCTGAATTCCAAATAATTTCTTTCAAACTCCACAAAAGCCACATCAATTTCACCTAAAGACTTATTCGATACTGAATCAATCGGAAACCAATAATTATTTGTTTTCCCAAAAGGGATTTCATCTAAAATCCCCTTTAAAAAGTAAACATTTTGCACTGGGGTGGTACTTTTAATACTGGCCAATGGATCACCTTCCTTAACCATCTGACCATTTGAAACCCAAATTTTCTCAATCTGACCCGAGGCTCTTGCCATTACTCTTTCAGTTGGTTCAACAGTTGTAACTATTACTCTTGACAAAATAAAATCAGGGTATTTTATGAAAAAGGATAAAAAAACAAATATTGTGATAACTATAAACACAATAGTTATGCCCCACCTAATAAGCCATGAAGGAGGAGTTGTAACTATCTCCTGAACTTCATCAGAGCGAAGATTTAGATTATCTTCAAAGTGCTTTTTTCTACTCATATTTGATTACCGTTCATCTTCTCCAGGTCCAATTGATTCTTAACCAAATTAAAATATACGCCTTCCATTAAAACCAAATTATCGTGAGTCCCCACCTCACGAATTTCACCTTGATCCATAACTATAATCTGGTCAGCATTCTTAACTGTACTTAAGCGATGAGCAATAACAAACACGGTTTTCCCGTGCATAAACTTATTTAAATTATCCATCACTATTCTTTCGTTTTTTGAATCTAAAGCCGAGGTAGCCTCATCAAAAAATAAAAAATCGGGATCTTTATATACTGCTCTGGCAATTAACAGACGTTGTTTTTGTCCTGTACTTATTCCTGTACCTTCATTTCCTATTTTTGTGTTAAACTTTTTCGGAAGGGACTCAATGAAATCATATATATTTGCAGTTTTAGCAGCATTGAGCAATTCATGCTGATCAATAATGTCATGACCCACTGCTATATTGGCTGCGATAGTATCATTAAAAATATATCCTTCCTGCATTACCACACCACAGTGTTGTCTCCAAAGCTGCGCTGAAATATTATCCAATCCGAATCTTCCATATCGGATCTCTCCTTTTGAAGGATCGTAGAATTTAAGCAATAACTTCATTAAAGTCGTTTTCCCACAACCGCTGGCCCCAACGATAGCTGTAATCTTTTTTGCGGGGATTGTCATCGAAATCCCCTTAAGCACATTATCCTCAGAGCCTGGATACCTATAACTAAGATTTGAAATTTCCAGGCTCTCACCGGGAGTTAATGAAGTAACATAATGTACTTCTGCATTCTCCTCATCTTCCTTTTCGTGAATCTCATTAAGGCGGGCCAAACTTATCTTAGCATCCTGATAAACACGAATGAAAGAGACAAATCCTACTACTGGGCCGTTCATTTGTCCAATAATATATTGCAACGACATCATCATACCTAATGTGAGTTGCCCTTCAATCACTAAAACAGCTGAAGCAAAAGTTATAAATATATTTTTAAGCTCATTGATAACAGAGGAACCCACACCCTGAATCTGTTCAAGAAAAAGTGTTTTTATAGAAACATTGAATAAATTGGCCTGCACATACTCCCACTTCCAACGTTTTTGCTTTTCAGCATTATTCATTTTAATCTCTTGCATACCATTGATCAACTCAATAACGGTACTTTGTTCACGGCTCATTTGGGCAAAACGAAGATAATCGAGCTCTTTACGCCTTTTTAAGAAAAATAATATCCATAACACATAAAAAACGCTTCCTATAATAAAAATTAAAAAAATATAAGAGCTATAATAAAAAAGAATAAACCCGAAAGCTAAAAAATTAAAAAATGAAAATAATGTATTTAATGTCTGACCTGTAAGAAGATTTTCTATTCGGGTATGATCTCCTATACGTTGCATTATATCGCCAGTCATACGAGTGTCAAAAAAAGAAATAGGCAACCTCATCAATTTAATAAAAAAATCAGATACCAATGAAATATTAATTCTCGTACTCAAATGAAGAAATATCCAGCTTCTAAATATCTCTACTCCTGAACGTCCAAAAAATAACATCAACTGGGCCAGTAATATTAAATAGATAAAATCAATATCCTGATTTTGAATACCTATATCAACAATACTCTGTGTAAGAAAGGGGAAAATGAGTTGCACGATGCTACCCAGCAAGAGTCCTAGACAAAGCTGAACAATAAGTGCTTTATACTTAAATAAGTATTGAAACAAAAAGTTCAAAGAGCGCTTTTCGGAAGAGTTCCAATCAAGACTTTTAAAATTCGGAGAAGTTTCAAGTAACAATGTCACACCCTCTTTAGTATCCTGATTTGCCCCCTTCCCAACCCAATGAGTAATAAACTCATCTTGTGGAATATTTACCAACCCGTAGGCTGGATCTGACATGAAAACTTTTTTGCCCTTGATTTTGTATACTACCACAAAATGTTTGTCTCTCCAGTGAACGATCACCGGTAAATGGGCTCTTTTCAGTTTATTAAAATTTAACCGTGCTCCAAGTGTTCTGAAGCCTATTGTTTCAGCCGCTTCGCTCAATTTCAGCAAATTGCTACCTGATCTAGTAGTTTCACAAAGCGTACGAATTTCTTGAAGAGAAATACTTTTCCCATAATGTTTAGCTATAATTCGCAAACATGTAGGACCACAATCCTTGAAATCAGGCTGCTTATAGAAAGGAAAAGTCGACATACAATTAGATAGAAATTAAGCAGAAACCCTCTCTGACAATTAAGTAAAAAGTACTTCAATCATGGAGTAAAACAAAGCTGCATTTGATAAATTACAAATTAAATGTAAGAATAAAGCATATTATAGTTAAGCCATAAATTTTCACAACAAATATCCATATTAAAGCTTAACGATTCCAATTACTGGATTCAATTCTTCTTCCAAAATATCAGAGAAATTAGTAGTCTTAATAAAATAGAATTGATCCTGAGAAAGATTGAGAGGCCTTAGAACTACAATTTCATCATCGTCAATTAAAACCCCATCTTTTAAATTAAGTGAAAAATCATCACCTCTATTTCGAATATAAAACATACTACCACCTTCTCTATCATATTCACAAATCAAGAAATTTTTTGATAACAAAATATTCTTTAAAAGAATTAATTTTTTCCCATCCTCATTAAATAGAGGGCCCTCAAAGTTCAGCTTTAAAAAAGGAACCAAATGACCATTTTGGACTTTATAAAGGGTATCTCTGATGACATCTTCATTAAAAAGGACAGGAGAAAAAATAAAATCTTCCTTACCAACTTTTGACACATAGTTCTTATAAGGGTAAGTTGCTCCCATCTGCTTCTCCATTTCAATATGGAGAAGAGGTATTGAATCAACAACAATCAAATCAGAATCAAGCATAAATAAAGAACGTTTATTCACATACCTATCGCCAGATTTAACCCCATCCTCGCCCGCTACAAGACTTAATTTATTGTTAACTATTTCCATAAAATCAATAAAAAAAGGAAAGCTTTTCTCCCCTATAAATTTATTATCCAGTGTATAAGATATTAACCTTCTTCCTGAAGCAACATGGACAGTCTCAGTCTCCTTATTAATTACAAATGAATTTAAATTATAAAATTCCCCTGGCCCTTCTCCCTCTTTTCCGATTCTTTGTAGAAACTTACCATTTATATCAAAAACAAGAATTCTTCCAGGAAAATCTACCACAAAAACTCTATCTTTGTATATTTCTATGTCTTGGATTAAGCTTAAAAAGGATTCTTCATTTGTCTCTAAGGAAATATAGTCAATTGATTTAGAAAGCTCCGAAAGATCGTAGTTAGACTCACCTGCTTTTGGGACTTCATAGGTAGTAATCCCCTTGCTCTTCGGAGAAGAGCAACTCAAAGAATGAAGAAAAACCAAACTAAGACTTAATTTTAAATAATGCAACTGAAATTTTCCCATCATTCAATTTAGTTTTTTTATAAGAAAACATGTATTGGTTAGAATTTGTAAAATGGAGAGTATAAAATCCTGAATTTTTGATATCATCATAAAAACCAGAACTCTCACCAATTTTACTTAGATATTGCTCATTGGATTTCAGATTATAAAAATAAATGAATGAATTATTCAAGTAGTTGAATCGAGTTGTAACAAATTCCCCAATTACTCCTTGACTAACTGAAAATATAATGTCAAATTGACTTTCTTTATCCTGATACATATTTTTCAGGCTAATAATCGGTGTATTAAAGTCATTACTTGAGGAATAAATTTCATTAACCTGCCCCATAGAAACATTAATACATTGATCGCTTATAGACAAGGAAGCGGGCCTTGATATTTTAATTCTTTCAACTTCATATTTCATTTGTTTTTCATCGCTAATTATCTTCAAGGAGACAGGATCATAAGATTCAAGGTAATAATATTTTGAACTTTCAGAATAATTAATTCCAGAAACATAAAGCTCATCTTTAAATATTTTGAGATTATTAATTGGTTTTTCGAAATTTACTTCTTTAACAACCATGTTATTATTCATATCAATAGAGACAGCCTTATTGATGTGACCTACAATCAACAATTCATTTCTTGAATCAAAAGCAATACCCTGAATAACAGATCCATCACTTGATCTATAAATCTCTTCCAAAAATTTACCTGACTTATCAATTTTTGATACAGAAGTTGCAAATCCTTTAGAGTCTTCCTCTCCAGGAGCTATAAGATAAAAATCTTCAGCGACAACTAAATCCTGAATATTAATATAATCCTTGTTCAAGTCAAAAATCAAAACATCTTCAAAAACCTTGGAAGCATTAATTCTTTCTAAATAATTATGTTTGATTTCAATATTTTGCTGATTGGAATAATTAAATATTACGTAT
Source organism: Algoriphagus resistens (assembly GCF_001442615.1). Taxonomy (GTDB): domain Bacteria; phylum Bacteroidota; class Bacteroidia; order Cytophagales; family Cyclobacteriaceae; genus Algoriphagus; species Algoriphagus resistens. Next base: position 231,977 of record NZ_LMXN01000008.1, read on the forward strand.
AAAATAGAAATGAATAAAAACATAGTAAAATTGGTTAAGTGGGGCTTTAATAGCCCCACTAAAATATTCAGAAACTTGAAATTAACCGCTGCAAGTAGCGCCCCTACCATTACAGGCGAGACCAGCTCCCCATAAAGCATCGCTTAAACTATCAGCTGTTACTGTAAATGGAGAATTTTCGCCGCATCCTCCCACAAACCCACAGTAACATGTATATGTACAACCACCTGAACCTCCATATACAGTCGCTAATTGACTATTTTCCAATACATCATTAGAATGAAGTTTTAATTTACCTAAATTTAACTTTTTCATGCTATTAAAATTTAAAATTTACAAAGTAAACCCAGTCTATTATGGACATCTGGGAAATATGTCCATTCATCGCGATTGAATATTTTTAATAGCCAAGCTATTCCTAGTCAGTTTAGTAAGTACTTCAGATCCTCTACCGTGTAGCCTTCTGGTAACTCGCAACCATTGATAAATAAAGTTGGGGTGCGGGAAATCTGTTCTTTTGTACACCATTCCTCCATAGCCTTAATTTTCTTATCCTGAAAATCCATCTCTCCATTTATGGGGAATTTATCTGCAAAGGCATTATAATCCTTCTTCTTTGCGCTATACCAGACATCTAACGCTTGGCGTATTTGTTCAGGATTTCCATTATCTGCTATAGAAACCAGATGCCGGATAGTTTTTTCTTTTATCTCGTCTCCCTCTCCAGGAGTGAATAGTATTTGAAGATCAATATTTCCTTTTTCAAGAAGCCTTTCCAAAATAGGATGAACCTTGGAACAAGGCTCACAGTAGGGACTGCTTATTTTTAGGACTTTATATTTTGGGTTCTCTCCCCGAAACACAATCCCTATTTCCTCTGGGTTGTTAGTAATTTTTCTAGACTGTTTTAAAGCCACTTCGAATAACATCTTATTCCCTTTAAGCTTAGCTAAATTTCTTTTCGTTTTTAAGATTTCATCATGTTTGCCTATGAGAGAGACAATGTAAATCCAAGCTAGAGTCACACCCGTGAATAACATGATAAATAGGGGAATGTCGGTTTTCCTTAGCTCTCCAGAATAAGAACCACTTGCCAAAACAGAAATCACTTCCATTGCCATAATTGCCCCTATTGTTAAACAGAACCTGCACCATTTTTTAATCACAACGGCCTGATAATACAATGATAAAATCACAACCGGGATCCCTACCAAACTCATCCAAGCCAAAAGCGGCGAAGGGTCTAATGAATGGTTTACCATTACTACAGTTCCTGCAAAAAAATAGGAAAAAGCTAGGATGCTTGGATTAATTCTTCCATTCAAAAGCTGAAATGTATCTGAATTTAACAATGTGTTGCAATCCACACTTTTTCCAGAATAACAGAATTTTTGAAGAATAGAATTACCTTTATCATGTTTGTACCAAAGCAGGATTATTGAGGTTGTCAACCCTAATAATTTTAATACAAAATAAAATATTGATCCCAGTGTAAGCTTGTCTCCTGAATAAATAAAAATCAGCAATGTTAAAAGACTGGAAGCACATAATAATGAGACACCTGCTATGATCCATCTATCCCTTATCCTTTCTTTTATCCCAGGTTCAATAGCTCCGTCCATCTTTTCCACCAATAATGCAATTCCGGTCCAGATTTTCAAAAATTCATATTTTGACAGCACTATAACATTTCCCTGTTCATCGAAACAGTTAACAGTTTGATCAGAAATAGAACTAACGGTATAAAAGAAGAAATCATCAGTCAACCGGACGTGTACTACAGCAGGAAATGTGATTACATTCAATTGATTAGGCTCCAATTTAACCGCCAATGATCCTACCCCATATTCCTCTAAAGCATCTGCTATTGAAAGAAGACTTGGATACTGTGGATGGATAAGTATCAATTCATTTAAAAAACTTTCTGTATAAGCTATTCCAAGTGACTCTAGCATTCTTTTGGAAGTTTTTACACAGTTAGCCATGGGTTATGGGAAAAGTATTGGAAAAAAAAGATTTGTTTGAGCAATGAATTTGAGAGAATAAAAAGCAAATTACTATACCGTATTTTCTAATGTTCAGTAATTTTTTTCTTGGCCTTTCCCCATTCATCCAAAAGCCAAAACTTAAAGAACCTGAAGAATGATTAACACCCTGCCTTGAATAAATTTTGGATCATTTATAGGGCTGATAAAAATAAGTGTCCCTTATTCAGCCCCACCTAGATTACTTAAAAGCACCATCAGGCACAAGTTGCCCCCAACCCATGACACTTCCCAGCGGCGCTTGTCTGGGCTTCACTTAAACTATCTGCAGTAACAGCAAAAGGGTAATCTTGTCCACAACCGCCTACCCCACCGCAGTAACAACTATAGGAACACCCCCCTGAACCACCATAAACAGTAGACAGCTGGCTTTTTTCCAAAACTTCATTTGAAAGAATTTTCAATTTCCCTAAACTCAACTTTTTCATAATTGCAGAATTTAAAATTTCCAAAAAGAACCCAGCCAACTAAGGACATCTGGGATTATGCCCATTCACCGCGAATGAATATTTTTTTAATGTACATCCGCTTTTGTACTCGCCGCAAGAGGAGGCATCTTAAAATAAACTATTCCAGATTCGAGGCCCCTTCGGTCAACGGTCTTCGGTATTCTATATTTTTATGAATCCGCTGAAGCATGACTTATCTTATATACTGCCTTCATTTATGGGATGATTTCCCTCAAAAGAAGCTGCGTATTCCCCTTCTTTAAACCCCTAATTTTTTAATTTATCCTTATGTGTCCATCGTTTCGCTGTTGCCACTAAGTGATAGATGTTTTTCTCCTATTCCATCGTAAATGAGAATATTGAGAGTGAGAAGAGTTTTATCCTTCAAAAAAGAATTTATTAGAATAATCACATTTATATACAATCAGGCATGTTTTGATACAGTCATTCAATGATTTTTTCTAAAAAAATCCTAACTAAAATTTTGATATCTAGAATAAGATTATAAATTTGGATTATTGTATTTCCAAATCCTATACCGTATTTTCTAATATTCAGTAATATTTTTCTAATAATTTACTTTTAAAACCAATGAAAATAGGCGCAAAATTAAAAAAAGCAAGAGAATCTAAAAGACTCTCCCAACAAGAAGTTTCAGATCACCTGAATATCTCACAAAAAACATTGTCCAACATTGAAAGCGACAAATCTCAGCCATCTGTTACCCAACTTGCTTTAATGGGTAAGATTTATAAGCTGGATGTACTTGCTCTATTGTCAAGTGAAGGGATTTTTCTTACTCCTGATAGTCCAACTAAAAGAAAAGAAGCCTAAAGCGAACTTTCATCTACAAAGTGTAATATCTATTTTCAGTATCAACTAAAAGGAGTAAAACATTAACAACAAT
>NZ_LMXN01000009.1 GCF_001442615.1 Algoriphagus resistens
GCATCGCCGTACAGCTTCAATTGGGCTGATGTACCTGTTGGAAGTTTCTCATTGACAGCAAAAGCCACTGACAACAAAGGGAGTGTTACTGTTTCAGGCGTTGTAAACATCTTTGTTAAGGGAAAAGAATCTGATGAGGATCCTGTCGAAGCAATTATTCCAGAAGTGATTATACTTAGCCCTTTCAATAGTCAGGAATTCGACCCGGATACCAATGTAGACTTGACAATCATGTTTCTGAGTTCGGAAGAAGCTGTTAAAAAGGTGGAATATTACAGTGGTAGTCAGCTTATCGGATCTTCTTCAATTAGCCCATTTGGCTTAAAGTGGCAAAATCCTACTTCGGGTAAACACATCATAACAGCAAAAGCGATTGGAGAAGGTTCGGATAAGTTTAAAGTATCACCACCTGTAATTATAACTATTAAAGAAAAAAACCAAACAATCTTCCAGATCATAGATCCAATCAAGGATGCTGAATTCATGACTGGAGATAAAATTACCATCAAGGTGGAAATCCCAGAGATCAGTAATCCTATTAATAGGGTAGATTTTTTCAACGGGAATAAAAAGATAGGCAGTTCAACTACAGCGCCATACGACTATAGATGGGATAATGCAGGTGAAGGTGATCACACTTTGGTAGCGCAGTTGATTTATATTGATGGAACAAAAAAACTTTCGACTCCTATTCCAATAAAGGTTTTGAAAAAGAAACATGCAATCGTGAAATTAGTAGTTCCCGATAATATCACAGAAGTTCAGTCAGGAGAAAATATAGACCTGAATGTAGAACTTGTTGAATTTGAAAACGAGGTAAAAATTGTAGAGTACATAGTAGAGAGTAAAAAGTTAGGAGAATCGGAGGAGAATCCTTACGGGTTCCAATGGAAAAATATTCCAGAAGGTGATCATAGGATAGTTGCACGTGCTATTGATGTCAAGGGGAAATCGTATTACTCGGAACCAGTTATTTTCAGTGTTGTTAAGGATATTGCTAATCCGCAATTGGACTATGTAATCGGCCCAAATCCTACTACAGAACACCTCAATGTAATCTTTACCAATTTAGATGGGATTTATGACTTTGAATTTAGAGTAGTTTCTATGAATGGGGAAGTTGAAAAAACTGTTAAGGTCAATTCGGAGGAATCAACTATTACAATTGATGTTTCAGACCTGATGACTGGAGTATATGTTTTGCATTTGACTTCTAATGGGAATCAACTTACAAGTAAAAAGTTTATTAAAAATTAATTGCAAAGAACATTCCTGAAATGGAATGTTCTAACGCTGGATGGCTAATGGTATCTCAAAATTATGATGATACTAACTTAGTTGATATGCAGTTGAATATAATAGTGGAAAAGGTCAAAAAGAAAGGAATTAATTTAAGAAAAAGCCTAAGTTGAACTTGGGGCCAAAATCCACAATATGGGTCAGTTTGTGGATGTGTAGGGTGAGTACCGCATTACATAGTGATTCTACGAAAACCACGCGCTTTAAACTGCTTTATAAAAAAGTAATAATTATAAGGACATAGTATGACGTTCCTACGAACGTAGAGATTCATATTTCGTGTCCTTTGAAATCTGAATGTTGAAGTGAATTCGTTAATTTGAGGGTTTTAAGGGTATTGCTTTAACAAATCAAAATGGATTTCCATTATAAATTTATAAGATTAAGAAAGCTTTTTTAATAAGTATTTTTTAGTCTATATATTATTGTTTCAGTATCATTTATGATACTCTTGCTTCGGCATGATGATTGAAAATATGCGGCTCAAGAACAGAATTTCCTTTGCCAAAAGTAGAAATTGAAGTCGAAATAATATTGTTTTATTTTTATTGAAATTTTATACAGCATCTAAATTTTGTTTCTTCCCCTGGTTACCTAGTATTCCATATCCCTAAACTATCCCCCAACTGATTAGGTCTTTATTATTAGACCTTAAAAGAAATTATTTATGAAAAAAATAGTTACTGTCAAGTTAATTCTGAACCTTTTTTTTGCATTAATAATCGAAAATTATTGTTTCGGCCATTCATTTTTAAGTTCTGATTATTATCTGATCGAGGAAAGAACAGCATCTTTAAAACGCCTTGTTGAAGTAAGCTTTTTGAAAAAAATTGAAGGGGAATCAAATCATCTACTTAGAGAGAAATCTGCTTTTTATGATGGTGAATTATTTGGTGAATCTGATGATATTTATTTGATATCCAATGGTATAGGTCGTTCCGCTCTGAGTGGTATAGAAAATGAAAGCAATGAAACAGTTTACTCGCCAGGAGAAAAAATAACTATAACTGCCGAAGCTAATCCTGGATTTAAATTTTTTAATTGGACAATAGATGGGAAAGAAGTAAGTAGAGCTCTTACTTATGAATTTATAATGCCTTCAAAAAATATAAGTATTCGGGCAAATTTTGTAAAGGAGTATGAAGTGCCTTCCAAGCCGGATACGGATGCGGATACGGATACGGATTCGGAAACCGATACGGAAACAGGAACGGGATTACTGAACGGATTGGTAGCATTTTACGAGATGAATACTAATTTGTCTTCAGTTCTGAAAGATTCCCATGGTCAAAACCACGGGATAAACTCGCAAATCAGCCATGTCCAAGGGTTCAATATTAAAGGAAATAAGTACGATCCGAAATCATCGATTTCAAGTGTACCGCATGCCAACAGTCTTAACCTTGACACTGAGTTTACCCTTATGGCTGATATTTTCAGGGAGGGAAACGGTAAGCCTGATGGCGCAGTTATTATTGGCAAAACATATTCAAGCGCTTGGCCGGAAAACCAGGCTTACTCGTTGGCGATTACAGCGGACAACAGAATAAGAATCCGTACAAACAGTTCGGGGCTCCGGGATTGGTTTTCTATCCAAACAGTTCCCATGGGAAAATGGGTGAGGGTAATCGCTACCTATAAATCGGGTGAAGGATATAGGTTGTATCTGGATGCGTTGACTCCTGAAAAATCCCCCCAGTTTTCCGGGGCCATTGCCAAATCAGATATGAAATTGACCATAGGCTCAGCGTCACTACTAAGGAATGCAGCATATGCCAGAAGGTTTGAGGGGGTATTGGACAATGTCGGGATCTGGAATAGGAAGCTTTCTCAGGAAGAAATAGCAGAACTCATAACATCTAAATTAACTTATCCTGATTTTGGAAGTGTACAGGAAGTCTCCAAAGTCAGCGTTATTTCTCCGGTCCAACACGCAGAATTTGATGCACTGAGCACTATTCAGATTGATATTGAACTAGAAAATAAAAACGGGGAATTCAAAAAAGTTGAGCTATACAGTGGAAGCTCTTTAATCACCACACTGGCTGAAGGTGTGTCCACCTATACCTGGAAAGGGGTGCCAGCCGGGCAATACAATATAATGGCAAAAGCGTTCCACAGCAATGGCACATTCACTGAATCAGCCCCTGTTGCCATCAGTGTAGTTGAAGAGGAGAATATAGTATCCAAGCCGGGAACGGGAACGGGATTGCTTGAGGGATTGGTGGCATTTTACGAGATGAATACCAATCTATCCTCAGTACTGAAGGATTCCCATGGCCAAAACCATGGAGTAAACGCAGAGATCACCCATGTGCAGGGGTTCAAAGAAAAAGGGAATAAGTACAACCCGAAATCATCAATTTCAAGTGTGCCTCATAGTAACAGTCTGAACCTTGCCACTGAGTTTACCCTTATGGCTGATATTTTTAGAGAGGGAAATGGACAAAGCGGTGGTAGCATTGTAATTGGCAAAACCTATTCAAGCACTTGGCCGGAGAACCAGACTTACTCGTTGGCGATTACAGCGGACAACAGACTTAGAATCCGGACAAACAGTTTTGGGCTCCGGGATTGGATTTCCTCCCAGACAGTTCCCTTGGGAAAATGGGTGAGGGTGATCGCCACCTACAAATCGGGGGAAGGGTATAGGTTGTACCTGGATACAGTGGTTCCGGAAAAATCCCCTCAGTTTTCCGGGGCTGTCACCAAATCAGATATGAAATTGATCATAGGCTCAGCGTCACAACTAAGGAATGCAGCCTATAATAGAAGGTTTGAGGGAGTGTTGGACAATGTTGGGATCTGGAATAGAAAGCTTTCTCAGGAAGAAATCACAGAATTGATAACAACTAAAATAACCTATCCTGACTTTAAGGGTAATGAGCTGTATAGAATTACCGTGGTTAAAACTACTGAAAATCTATCAGGTGAAATCACTGTTGCTTCGGATTCTACCCATGCAGAGGTAGGTGAAAAACTGGTGTTCTTGGTTGAAGAAGAGGAAGGAGTCGTATTTGATCATTGGAGTGTAAATGAAGTTCAGGTTGGCAACTCAACTTTTTACGAACTTGATGTACCGGAAAAAGACCTAATACTTACCCAACACTTCAGAACGTTTGTTGCTCCTGAAATCAATTTAGTGTTACCTGATGAAAGGTCTGAATTTGATGCATCTGGTGAAGTTCACATTGGGCTTGAGATAAAAAATAACGATGCTGAAATTGAGAAAATTGAGATTTTCAACGGGTCCGATTTAGTTAAGGAACTTACTCAAGACTCCTCAGGGTTTGACTGGAAAGATATACCTGAAGGGAGTCATCGACTCGTGGGCAAGATCACTGATAAAAATGGTAAAACGTATTTCTCTGACCCGGTGGTAATAAAGGCAGTGGGTTATCGGTCAAAAGACATCCCTGATGTACTCTTGGATTATGTAATAGGACCAAATCCAAGTAGCGATTATCTCAATATAATCTTTACCAATTTGGATGGAAGCTATGATTTTGAATTTAGCGTAGTCTCGATGAACGGAACAGTCCAAAAAACTTTTGAGGCTAGGCCAGAGGAGTCTAAAGTAACTATTGATGTTTCCGATTTGGTAAACGGTGTGTATGTTCTGAAGTTGACGGCAAATGGGCATGCTATTTCAAGTAAAAAATTCATTAAAAAATAAGTTGATAGAACTTAGAGTTTTGAAAAAAACACCTATAAAACGATAGGATGTCATGAAAGGAATGCAGATGTTTACTTATAAAGGTACTTGTGATCAAACTTGTGAAGTTTTTCAACAGTTTGTAGATAGGTAGCTGGATATGAAATATAATTTTATTTAATTGCAGGTTAATAAAGCCAGAATAGAAGATTGTTCATTTTAATGAAGTCAAAATTTATTCTAATCAAAAGTAAACTCGTGTGTCTAATGGGTAGTTGTCCCTAGGCACACGAACTAATAAAAAAAATAAGAAGGTAGAAAATTTAACAATAAGTTATCATGAAGTTAGTAGCGATGAATGGAGATTTCAGAGTAATGTGGGGATTTATAAGTAGAGGAGCCCATCTTTCAATGTTTATTTTATTTTGGACTTGCATTTTTAGTGTTAAGGCATCACCCATAGCGCTGTCTCCCGAAAATGATGGTGGGTCTGGGTTGTTAAAATATTTACCAAAAGAATTCGTCGAAAATCTTTATAGATTAAATGAAAATAAAAACCTGAACCAGCCTAATTCTCAGGTGAATTTGGATAATTTTATTATTATACAAAACCATGATTTTGAGAATAATACTTTAGGGAGTTATAACAAAGAAGAAAAAGTAAGAGATTGGGGGACACTCGATTATGATAACCGTCCAGGCTTCCCCCAAATAGTGAATTTTGATGGAGGGAAAAGGGCTAAACATTATTTTCCACAAGGAAGCAGCAATGGCCAAAATGGAGCTGACTTTGGAGCAGTAATCAAAAATCCTTCAGAAGAAGTTTATTATAGTTTTAGAATGTATTATGAACCTGGGTTTGATTTTTATATTTCCGGGAAATTACCGGGTTTCCGGATGTGGCCTTCCATTAAGGCTGGGTCAGGACTGAACCCGGGGGACAATGGTGGGGTAGTATATCTGCAGGTGGATGCATTTGGCCGGATGAACTGGAATGTCTATCATCACCGAATGACGACCCGATATGGCGAAAGGATGGGATCACCTTATAATTTTCATACTATTGAAACAGGTAAATGGACTGAAGTGACCTATCGGGTAGTATTAAATACGCCTGGAGTAGCTAACGGTATACTCCAGGTATGGATAAATGGTGAATTAAAAAATACGGCAACCGGTGTATTGCTAAGAACTAAAACGAGTGTTCAGAACTTGAACCAACAGGTTATTATTACCGCTATGGATTGGGATGTTCCTGTGAGGAAAAACCAATCCATGTATATGGATGATTTCTATACATGGAAATACAGTCCTGAATATCTAAATAGAAATCCTTCGGTTGCAAAGGGATTGCAAGTTCACCCTGCCAGCCATAAACTTGTCACCCCGTTGGATCCAAACGTAGCTGAACCATCAAAATATAAAATAGAGGTTTCTGCAACTCCATCTGAAGGAGGGAAAGTGTATATAAAATCCTCAGGTAATGAGTAATAGCGGCGGAGTAGATTTTGCAGGGGTAGGGACTGAATAGGCAGTAATAAAAAGCAATATTTTGTAAAAAAGGTGGCAGCCGGGACTTGATTATGCCTATTCCGCTACAATAGGCGCAGGTCAAACTCTTCTTATCCAGAAGGCACCCGGCTCCCTTCCCGGTTGGGAGTTGAAAACCGGACATTTTTGCCCGAGTAACTGTCTATGATTATGACTGAGATAATTTACGGCTCCTATAATTTCGAAATTCTGATTGAATGAAAGAAATGCTTCTAGGAGGTATTGTTCATTCCAAAGCTTTTTATCTTCGTATATCCATTCATCCAGATAATCTTTTGGGGAGAAAATATCATGAATATGGATAAAAACACCTGGGTTAAGAATAGGTAGAACTTCCAATATTTCAAACAAAACATCTCCCTGCGGCCTTATCACATGAGAAGAATCTATAAAAAGAATATCATTTTCTTTTAAGGTTTTGAAGAAAGAAAGGTCAATTTCTTCAACTTTTGTTCTTTTCAGTTCTACATCTACTTTCTCAAGCCACGGCTGTTCGTAGGGCTCTACACAAATATGCTGACATTGGTACTCCGGATGTTCTTCTTTGTTCTTTTTAATAGCGTTGATGACCATTAAGGTGGAATTTCCGCTTCCGATCTCGATGATTTTAGTTGGTTTAACTAGTCTAACCATATTGTAGAGATATTCAGAATCTCCTGAAGCATACATAGTATTGTTATAATAGTACTCTGTATCTTTCTGTTTTTCCAATGGAAACTTTGTTAATTCTTCAGAAAAATGAAATTGATTTAGTATTTCAAGTTGCTGCTGGATATTCCAATCAATTCCTTTCAGATTCCTATCCTCTCTCAAAGATTTCTTAAGATGTTTTCTGGGATTCGTGAGCGGTTGATAGTAATGATCTAAAACTGGTAGTAATCCCAATTCTGAGAATATTTTTTCATGCGATTGAAGGCGCTGTCCACTGCTGATATATCTTAACCATAATGTAGAAAAATAGGTTATTGGCAACCCTAAGGACAATAGACTTTTTTTGAGTTCCTTTTTCATATTAATTTGTTTAATAAGTGAAATCGACTTTTTTTAGTAATGTGTATAAATTTCCTCTCAAAATTTCTTGCTATGCCTACTTGATTTCTGGTTGTTGTAAAAGTGACTTATTTATGTATTAAATTTATTGTTAATTGTGGTGTGTTTTACTAAACCTTATGCGCTTTCATAATTTCATCCACTTTTAAATAAGTTAATAGCAAGGATAATTGTCCAGTAGAATAGGTGTTCAAGTTCCTGGAAATATTTTTTTCATCTAGCAGCGTGTTGACTGGAAGTAGTTTATTTATTTCCATAATATATTGTTTTGCACTGGCATTTGGTGAAGAACTGCTTTTGAAAATTGCTTTTAAGTATTCTTTAGATTTTCTCGACAGGTATCGATTAGACAGTTTTTTTATGAATGAGTATAATCCTTTACCTATTTGAAGCTTTCCTTTCGAATAATTTTCGTTTCTAATAGATGCAACATCATGGTTGATATGAGCTATAAAATCAAAATAGAAGTTTTTCTGCCTTTTTATTTCTGGATCAAGACGCATCATTAATGAGAAAAATTCTTTACTGAGGAAAGGAGTGGTAGACCAAAAATAATTTCTGTTTCTATCCTCTCCCTCAAATATATATCTCTTCATGCGTGCCCTTAAAGTAAATTGCTCCAGCTTACCCGCACTTGTTGTTGCCGGCAAATCTTTTATGTATGAGAATATTTGATTTTCTAATTCTTTTTCAGATACTCCAATGATTTTTGCTGCTTGGTTAATCGTAAATTCATGATTTTCCTTAATTATCAATTTGAATAATTTCAGATCATTATCAAATTTTAAATTTTTACTTAGATCAGGGAAAACTTTATCCCCCCCATCACCTGTAAAAAAAGTAATAGTGCTGCCGAATCTTTTACTTACTTCATTACAGAATTGATAAAGAAAATAAAATCTACAAGGTTGAATACTCATTTTTACTTTCATCAAACTGTCTATGTCGCAGTTAAACGACTCTCGGGTCAGCGATATTTTCTGCCATTTTATTGTTAGAGCATCAGCAATTTCTTTAGCAATAATTCCGTCATAAAGGGCAGTTTTTTCTGCATTTTCAAATGTCACACCTAAAAGAGGCTTTTTGCCTTTAACAAGTCCTGCTGCGACCGATCTAGAGTCCATGCCGCCACTCATGGACAGAACGTTGGTAGTCTCCGCTCTATTAGAACAGGCCTTGGTAAAAATTTCAGCCATTTCCTCTAGCAGGGCATTGGTATTTTTAGTCTTAGTTTTATCTTCGAAATTATAGGTTGTCTTTTTTTTCTTGACCTGCAGAATATTGTTGAGTGCATCAATTTGAATATAATCATCCAGTTGTAGACAGAATATATTTTCGAACCAAGTTCTGTCAGCAAGATTGTAATCGAATACCATGAATTCAGCTAGGTTCAAGCTACTTATTTTGGGTTTTAAGAAAAAATATGCAATTTTAATCTGCCTTGAAATTACCCATTGTTGGTTCTCACTCCCATAATATAAAGGTAATCTGTTAAGATGGTCTCCGAAAACAGCTATTTGACTTTTCGCGATATCAATTTTGTAAAAGTAAAATTCTCCGTCAAGATTAAAGGCATATGAACTCAGCTTTTCATCAATATTCTCGGCACTAAGTGTTTTAAGTTCAGCGACAATAGATTCAAAGGTTTCTCCATAAATCTTGCCTTCTAATATTAGAATGATATCTTGATCAACCCTTAATGTGGAAACAGGATAATTGTATTTTGTAGAATTTAATACAATAAAATTTTTATTTCTATAAATCACATCTTGATCTTCTAGAATAGAAGACAAATTGGGGCTATAAGAACAAATGGATATACCTACCATGTTTGAATTGTTGATTCTGTTTTTTTAATCAAGTTTTTTGAGATCTTTCTTTTAGCTCTATGTTTAAAAAAGTTTAGTGCCTGAAGTTTTATAAGGATTGGTAGAATGTGAAGGCCGGAGGTTTTAACAATAAATTCATCTAAGTTATCGGTATCATTTGGATCCAATCTTTTCAATCTATAAGGATCGGAAAGAATAGAATTATATCCTTTATCTATACTTAGGCAGTATTTATAACCTGCCTGCTTTGCAATTTCAATTTCCCTTTCAGTGTAATCACCATTCGGATAGGCAAGCGAATTTATTGGATATCCATATTCGTTTTCTAATGTTATTTTACAATTTGTAATTTCAAATTCAGCCTCACTATAGTCACATTTCGGAAGGCAGGGATGAAAATAAGTGTGGGATTGCATATCAACATAATCACTCATCTCCACAATCTGAGCTTTGCTTAAAGCCTGTGGATAGTCATATTCTTCATCTTGTTTGAAGCCGTGTCTATGCATCAATTCCAGTCGATCTTTATTGGAAATTTTTTTTAAACTTTCATTTGATAGAAGGTCTCTGTTATATCGAAACCAATAATGCCGATTGGTGTTGATGATTCCTGAGTTTAAAAATATAGTCACTGGTATTTTAAGCTTTTTAAAAATTGGTAAAAGGCTATAGTTACTTATCCTGCCATCATCGAAGGTGATGATCAATGATTTTTTTGGTAGGAGGTTTGAATCATTATTTTCAATTGCTTTATAGAAATTTTGTAAGGATATGATGTTGTAATGCTTTTTTAGATAAGTGAAGTTCATTTCGGCAACTTCTGGGGTCATTTCGTGGAAAACAAGTATAGTTACTTTCTTTCTTTGAAAAAGCATTCTCATCATAGCAGGAAGTCCTGAATAGCGCAAGATCTTATATACTAATGCGGCCATAGCTTAAATGCTTTCTGTGAAATCTATCCGGTAAAAACTTGCGAGTCTTTTTGTAATTGCTCTGCTGCTAAAGTGTTTTTTTAGTAAAAAAGATTCTCTTATTCCCGTTGTACCATTGTTGAAACTTTTATCTACCAATTTTGCCAATTCTTTAGCGTTATGGGCAGAGGATACGTAACAGTTGGGTACTTCTTTTACCATTTCCGCTACATCGCCAACAGGAACTGAGACTACAGGTAAACCGCAGGATAGCGATTCTTTTATAACCTGAGGTGACCCCTCTGTTGTTGAGGTAAGCAACAGACAATCCGATCCGTTGAGCAGTTGCTTTACCTGAAACCGATTGACATTTTCTAGTGTTTGGATAGCTATTTTGTGGTGGTATTGTTCTTTCAATTCTTTGATTACCTGAAGAAACAGCGGATAATTTTTAACATTTCTTAAGGGGCTGCTCGGAAACAGGATCGTTTTTTTATTCTGTTCTATCTTTTTTCCTTCAGGCTTAAAAAAGTCTGTATCTACACCACAGGTAAGTATTTCTACGCTTTTATTATATTTTAAAGCATTATCTCTCATGGTAGCATTTTGGACAAATACGGTGTCTACTCTCGAAATTATCCTTCTACTTAACCATACCTGTAGGTAGTTGCTTCCCCTGTTATTAAAGTCACTGCCGTGCAGAGTCAAGAAAGTTTTGGCTTTAGGCTTGAAGAAGAGTAAGAAGAAACCTGAAATTCCGTAATGGATATGGATGATGTCGGGACGGTATCTGTTTATATGTCTGGAAATTGAAAATACACTTTTAAAATATTCCAGTTTAGTTTTATGTACAGAATTTATCAAAAATATTTCATAGCTAAATTTACAAAATTTAGTTAAATGGTCTATTTGTTCTTTTATAAAAATTCCGTCATTAGGATTACTATCCGTAGGATACATGTTTGTTATGAAGAGTATTTTTTTCATTCAGCCTTGTTAGGATTTGATTTTACTGTAAAGAACTAGCAGGATTTAATTAAAAGTTTTGTATAAAGCTTATTAAATGATGTCTTTTAGGATTTTGTATATTGCGTTTTTCTCTATACATCCAGTGTCTTTGGTGTTATAGTTTTTTAATGTAGTTAGTTTTTATCGAGATACTTTAAATAAACTTTTTCATGGTGTTTGCTGCATTTATTTATAGAGTAGTTCTCTGTGAAATATTCCATTAGCTCATTTTTTTTGATCTTATCAGGTCTCCGTAGGTATTTGTGCATCTCTTGGTAATAACTATCTTCGGATGTGTCGCTGGATAAATAACCGGTTTTATCGGGTTGAATGATATCCTTTATTCCCCCCACCGGGGTACATATGGGTATGCAGCCGCAGGCAATGGCTTCCAATAGCGAGATCGGTAGGCCTTCAAAACGGGAGCTTAAACAAAAGACATCGCTCTGATAAAGGTAATCACCGATATTGCTTCTTTCGCCCAGGAAGTATATTCCGTCTCCGGCTATTTTTTTTAGAAAATCGGCCTGTTCTGATTCATATTCTCTACCAATAACCAATAGGATGACATTCTGGAAGTCGCTTCTGATTCTGTTAAATGCGTTTATTAAGACACTATGTTGTTTTTGATTCTCATTGAATCTTGATAGATGGATAAAGACCAGGTCTTGCGGGTTTAGTTTTAATGAATCTATCTCTTTTTGGACTTCTTCAAATTTTTCTGTTTTATTGGGTTTTAAACATCCATTATATATTAATTCAGGGTTATTTATTTTATAATATCTTTCATATGAACTTTTGCTCTCATGCGATATAGTGATTGGAATTACTAGATTTTTTTTATAGAAAAAATTTCGTATTAGGAATTGATGCTTAATAATACCATCAAATGATGCGTCATTATGGATTGTGTGAAAAACAATGTTTTTTTTCTTAGAAAGAGTGCGTAATAAAAAGTAAAAGACAACTTGGAGATGCGTATGGATTATGTCAGGATCTATTTTGTCAATGAATTTGTTTAATCTATAGACGTCCGTAATTCTAAAACCATTTCCTATAGGGAAATTAATGTAATTTACCTTGCTACTTAATTGGTTCTTAAAGAGATCAGATGAGCTTCCTCTAAGTGTTATGATATATACTTCGTGGGTTTCCGCCAATTTGTTTGACAAGTCTACAACAAATTTTTCTGCCCCTCCCTGTATAAGTGCATATATTACCTGTACTATTTTCAATTTTTTCTGTGTCATTGCCTTAATTTAATTTTGAATATACAGTTATCAAATCTTTGGCTATAATGTCCCAACTTAGATTTCCATTAGAATTTAGATCATTGATATTGTTTTTCATTTCTTCGACAGAAGCTGGATTGCTCAACATCCATTTTATACTATCGGCTAATTTAGTTATATTGTTTGGCTCTATAAGAATTCCTGAATGATTGTGTATTATCATCTCCTTCAATCCTCCTACATTTGTTGCTATTACAGGTTTGTTTAATGCGAATGATGTCATTATAACACCGCTTTGAGTAGCATCTTTGTAAGGGCATACCACAAATTGTGATTCCTCTATGAGTTGAACTAACTCAATATTTGTTATGTATCTGTTTATGAATATGTAATTTGAAAGTGAGTGATAGGGGGTAATATCAAAGTTGTACTCTCCGCTACCTGCTACTATTAACTTTGCATTTGGGAATTCATTTATGACAAGTTTAAATGCTTTGCAAAGTTCTTCGATCCCTTTATACGGAGAGACTCTTCCAAAAATCAATAGTTGTTGGTTGTTTGTTACGTAATGTTTCTTAGAATTATATTTTTCTAAATAGGTATAAGAGCCTAGATGAGAAAAATATACATTTTCTGTTTTTTTTCCAGAACTGGTTAGAAATACATCTGTTTGACTTTTATTTAACAGGATGATATTGTTAAAGAATTTGTAGTTAAATTTTCGGATCGCATTGTCTTTTTTTGAAGTTTCCCCTGAATGGGGTAAAGGGTCATGAACAGTTAAGACTCTGGGTGTATTGTCAGTTGCCAAAAAATAGGAGAAATTAAAGTTTAGAAAGTTGTTTGAATGGATTACATCAGGAGCTGTTTTTTTGATTGCCTTAGCAAGTTTGTATTGAAGCAATATATTTGAAACTGAATAACTTTTTTCTGAAGTCCTATATATTACTGAGGTTCTATTTAAGTCAATGTATTCAGAAAACTCTTTTAGTTCCTTAAAGATTGTTGCAGGATAGATTCCCGCTTTTTTTAAAGTAGTTTTAAATTTTAGTGCTGTGGAATTTCTGGAATAGGGGGGAAGGTCCAGAAAATAATGTAAATCGGCTTGTCTAAATAGTTCCTTGGTAAGAGATAAATCCATGTCAAAAAACGAAGGATTAGATAAGTAGGCTATTTTCATGTCTTACAGAGGGGATATGATGTCTGGCTGGTTAGTAAGCTGTCTGTTTTTGACTAGTTTTCCGGCAAGTCTCTTTTTCAAGAGAAGTTTTAGAATTCTTTTTAGCTGATTTTTTTTGTTCAGCTCTACTTGATTAAAAATGAACAAAACCAATGCGGTGCTGATCGCATAACTTACATTATAGATACTTCCAGATGTGAGTGAGGTAAATAAGATCATCCAGAGGTAATATTTACAATAGTAGTATTCTTTGGGCAGTCTGACTGTAAAAGATTTGTACCAGATTAATATCCAGGCAATAACGGCAAATATTCCTGCCTGGGAATATAGACCAATAATTCCTACATCTTCAAGGTACATCCCCTTGTCTATCAGTCTGTTAGTTATTGTTCCGTAATAACTTTTTTCGCTTGGCACTCCATTACCTAAAATTTGGGAAAAAAGCGTATCAGAAAATTCAGTCAGGTAGTAGGCACCCGTAATAAACCTGATGTATTTGGTTCCTTCGCTTTTTGAATCCATGCTCTGTTGGTAGATTCCTTCAAAAACAGGTAAGTTTAAGGTGCCTATATAAATGGCCGAAATTACTATAACAATAGAAATAATTACTTTTTTTACTACAGAGAGCTGGAATCCAAAATGCAGAAAATATAAAAGCATAATAAATGCAATTAATTGTCTGGTTGCCTGCAGTACCGGTACTACCAGTCCATAAATTGCAAGCGGTATCAATACAAATTTATTCCCACGGTTTGAAATCAATTTGCTCAGGGAGATAAAACAGGCGAGCCAGAATATTCCCCCACCAGGAAATATAACCCTGGTAACTCCTCTGCTTTCGGCATATCCTCCATTTTCGTCCACGAGCGCATACCCGAAATAGGCTGTTTCGGGATTTAGAAGCTGAAATATATTGAGCACAAAATAGAGATATCCGAAAATTATAATAACGTTTTCTAATACTTTCACCTGAAATTTGAATGCCTGGAGCAGAAAAAAAACAGGCACTACAGTGAGGGGAATAGTCCTGACAAGGCTATCCATCAGACCTTGTTGCCAGATCAGATAGGCACTGACCACAGAAAAAAGCATAGAAAATGTCAGCAGTTGAACAGGTAGAACAAAGCTGCCCTTACAAGAAAAGAAATATCTTATTGAAATTATTACTAGTAGAAAGACGAACAGGAAGGGTAATTTAATACCAATTAAATCCCCCAGAAACCTTACCTCAAAGAATTTAAGTGAGAGGAGAATAATTGCAAAAGCAATACTGGCTTGTAGGTATTTATTCATTCTGGTAATCCCTTTTATAGTTTTTAACGAAATATAATCCTACTAAAATGCAGATTAGAACTGAAAGGATAATTTTTAATTGTACGTTCAAGTCATTGATGAGAAAAGTACTGATTAAAAATAAAGCTAAAGCACTTGCCCAACAGGTAAACTCTTTCTTTATTTTTATATTCAATTGTTTTCTGAATGTCATCCATAGTATTATTTCAAAAATTGCAAAGGATAATACATAAGCAACGGAAAGGCCGTATGCTCCAAATTGGCTACCATAATACATCATGGGGATGGAAATAACCCCGTTCATGACAGCAAGGTTAAACATGAGTTTCTCTTTGTTGATTGCGCCCAATACAGTGGAAATAGTGTAATTGACGGCCATTAGAAAAGTGAACCAAACCTGCATTTGGGTAACTCGTACTGCAGGAAGATATTCTTGGGAGAACAAAAGTATCACGATGTCTTCTATAAAAAGATTAAACATAAAAGCCAGAGATATCCCGATTATCAGAAAGTATTGAAATCCATTGGTCAATAGATAATATAATTTTTTTTGATCACTTACCCAGAGGGCTGACAAGCTAGGAAAAGCTGCAAGTACAGCATAGTTGAGAATCATTTGAACAGGAGCTAATAACCTCCTTGCGAGGTTGAAAAAACCAATTTCATCAACCGTAGAGTTTAATTCCAGGTATATGTTATAGAATTGCTGAACTGGAATCATGATTAGCATAACGCTGAAATATGGCCAGCTTTGGATCAATAATCTTTTTGTGGAGGTAAGAAATGATGATTTTTTTCCCCTCATTATTCCATTTTTTTTCAGATAAATTCCTAGCCCCAGCCCCTGCAAAATATTGAGGATAACAAATATGAAAATTAGATTATAGACAGTGAAGGACTCTTCAGGAAGTAAGAAAACAGACCCAAACCACAGAAGACCATAGATGATTTTGATTGCAGAAGCAAAGAACATTTTTTGATTCCCCAAAAAAGCATATTCTAAAACAGTCCAAAGTGCATTGACAAGCCCGCATAAGCTTACCAATAAAACTTCCTGAATTGTTAATGTTCCGAGAAAATGATTGTATAAAATGTAAAGTCCGGTTAGTATAGCTATTGTCAATATTCTTAGCAACAGTCCATTCAGGATCAAATCATTTGTCTTATTGGAATCCCTGGCTATTGATCTGACAATTATAGGTTGAATGCCTAAATCGCTTATACTTAAGAGCAATAATCCCTGCGATGTAATGAATGTATATAGCCCATAATCATCCGGAGCAAAATGTTGTGTTATTTTAAGAACAGTAATAAGCGCCAAAACCTGGGAAACCATGTTTCCCACAGTCATAAACGAAAAATTTTGTACGACTTTATTAGTGGTGATTTTTGTAATCGAGACCATTAAAATTAGCTTAACTGATAGTATCGATTATATGTTGAGTTTTTTTATTTTTTATTTCCATAATGGTAGTTGATATTCTGAAGGAAAAAGTGTTGCTGATTTTAAGTTCATACTACTAAATGTAAAGTCCTTAGAAGCTGGCCTTTATTAGATCTTTTAGGGCTCGTTTTTTAGTCAATAATGATTTATTCTTAAAGTAAAATCTGAGATTTTGAATTAAATTTCCTGATTTCGCATGGAATTTAAAGACCAGGTCATTTTGTCCCTGCGTTCTTTTTCGGTTCAATTCCAGCATATAATCCAAAGGATAGATTGATTCAGTTCCATTACAGGTTTCGCGTATTATTCTTTCGAAATTTGAATGCATAACTTCAATATCCTTGAATCTTTTTCTTAGATTTTCAAGCGAAAGACTGAAGTTTCCGGGGAATATTCTATAATTCAGCAATAACTTATTGGAGAATCCGACCCCATTATAGGCCAGCGTTGACCAGGTGACTTCATCTACGCCCCAGCCGGAGGTTTTATCAGAAAATCCTCCGATCGCTTTTAATGCTTTTGTGTCCACAACGAAGTCAGATAAAAAGAAGTCACGCTTCTCATATATTCTTTGGAAAACGAAATCTTCCTGTTTTTCCCATTCCGGACATATTTCGGTTATGCCAATAAATTTGCTTTCTCCATCAATCAATTTTACTCTACAATGAAAAACCTTAGTAGAAGAATACTTTATGGATAAACTATTTATCTCAGCTAAAAACTCTTTATCCATCACATCATCATCACTGAGGATTGTGAAAAAGTCCCCTTTGGATTTTTCTACTATTTTATTGAAGTTGGCCGGCATAGTTAGTTGCTCTGTGCTTTCTTCATAGGTCACGTTCGGTCGGTTAATCCAATCCTTGCACAGCTCCTTTATTTCTGCTTTTATCTCCGGTGTATTGGCGTTATTTCGAATGATTACTTCAAAATCTCTAAAAGTTTGGGCATCAATGCTATCCAATGATTCTTTTAAATATTTTGTTTTTGTGATGGGCAATCCTATTGTAAATCTCATTTTGAAAATGATTTATAAAACAAATCTTATTTTATATTGTGCTGTTCTAACATCAATTTATCAATTAATCTGCCTTGTGGAATTTCTACATCGTTATATGTAATAACCGTATCCTTTGGAACAGCTTTTTTCATGCTGCAGCCTTCTGCTATTCCCATAGTCAATAGATTTTCCTTAACAACAACTGAATGGTTTTCACAGAGTCCGTATGATTTGAATCCTCCGATTCCATCTAGGCTGTCACCTGGAAAAAGATCTGTTTTGGCTGTAGCTACCACATCTACAAGCGATGGACCTAAGGGCACGATCACAGGATCATCAAAATCTATTAATCTTGAAATAGAACTTGCAATATCAAAAAACAGCAGATGATAGGGTTGGTAAAAACTGTATAGGGGTCCTTCTCCTAATTTCCCATACTTTAGATATTTGATAGCGTAGGGATCATTGGTTGTGGCATATACAAATACTCCGGGTCCGGGTTTTGCCCCTACAATATACTCTACAATTCCGCCCCATTCTCTGAGTTGATCCACATCATATAAATGGGTCAGGTTGTCTACATGGTCTGTGGATTCATAGCCATACATGCCTCTTTTTGATACGCGCATTCCTGTCGCATTTGCAATACAGGATTGTTCGAATGCCACTTTGGTACCATCTGCGAAGTTGGTTGCCATTTCGGGAAGCATTCCCCAAGAATCCGCAAAACCTTTTTGGGTGGCAGGGGTACGGTAATAATCCAACATCCCTTTGATATTTCCACAGACCAAGGGCTCAAAACCCATTCCCTTTACATACCTGTAGAGGTTCATAGTCACTCCGGGCTGATCTCCGTCTCCCAGCGCATACTTTACACCGGCTTGTTTTGCTTTGCGATATAAAATCGGACCTAGGGTAGAGTCCAGCTCTGCATTAAAAGATAGTACATGCTTACCCTTTTCAAAGGCTTTAAGGATGGTCTCTGCTCCAAAGTCAATTGCTCCTGTGGATTCCACAACAACCTCTACGTCACCCAAACTTAAAAAAAGATCCATATCTCCGGTGATGACGGATTTTCCTTTGGAAATTGCCAGATTGGCCTGTTCCAAATTGTCTGTAAGCAGGTAGTTGTCAATTTTCAGATCCTTATATACTTCCACCACCCGCTCCGGGGTGCGGTTAAAAGTGGCAGCTACAGTCATCCCAGGGGTATGGTTCATAATTTGGTTTATCATACCCTTGGCCATCTCACCAGAACCTATCATCCCGACTTTGAGAATTTTCCCTTCTTTTTCCCTCTTTTTGAGTGATGTGTCAACGATTATCATATTGTTTCCTGGTAGCTAAAAGGTGAGTTAAATGAACTAAATTCTATGAGGTTTTTGTCCTTTTTAGAAACGATCGGATCTTTGGTTGGCCAGTCAATTCCGCAGCTGTCCCATCTGATTCCCATATCATGCTCTTGGCTGTACATGGTGGAGGTTTGGTTTAAAAAGATTGATTTTTCTGACAGGGAATAAAATCCATGGGCACATCCTTCAGGAATATACAGCATATTGGCCTTATCGGGGTTGAGTTCAATGATGATATGCTCCCCATAGGTCGGTGATCCTATGCGAAGATCCACCACTGCATCCAATATGCTCCCTTCCAGGCAAAGAACGACTTTGATATGATGCTGGGACGGCACCTGGAAGTGTAGCCCCCTGATCACGTTCTTTTTAGAGACTGAATAGTAAACCTCAGGAAAGTCTTTATGAAGTCCCAATTCCTGAAAAGTTTTTTCATGAAAGGTTTTTACCAATTTGCCCCGGTCGTCTTTTCGCACCTTATGCTGGATTTCAAAACATCCAGGGATTTTAGTTTCTGTTAAATTCATACTGGTCTATCAAATTCTCTTTTGCGTGTCATAGTCAAGAAATGACATGTCTTTTTCTGAAATTGTAGTTATTTCTTCAGGCCATGGAATCGTAAAAGCCGGATCATTGTATCGGATTCCTCTTTCCTGGCCAGGATTGAAGAGCGCATTAACCAAATAATTCACCTCAGTATTGTTTTCCAATGTTAAGAAACCATGGGCACATCCAGGAGGAACATATAATAATTGGCTTGTTGTGCTGTCTAGTTTATTGCAGGATGTTTTCAGATAGGTCTCTGAATCAGTTCTCATATCTATGACAACGTCAAAAATTTTCCCCCGGGGACATCGGACTAATTTGGCTTCTTCTGTTGGTACCTGGTAATGCAACCCTCTGAGTGTCCCTTTTAATTTGCTAAAGGACATGTTGGACTGGATAGGGGAGAACCTGATACCATGAGCCTCAAATTCATCTGTACAAAAAGTTCTGGCAAAATATCCTCTTTCATCATATTTCTTTTCCAGATCAATTACATACATGTTTTTAATGCTAGTCTCGGTAAACAGCATAATGTTTAATTTAAAGGGTTAAAAATTGTTTTTCCTGTGCCCATCTAATGTTCTTATCGGATGCTTTTTGCTCATAAGAAAAAATCTGATTTTTAGTAAACTCAATTATATCTCCCTGATTATGGTAGTACATATAATACCAGTCTCCGGTAAAGCGGATCAGCTCATCTATAGTAAGAGTGGGTTGCCATTTAAAATCATACAGCGCTTTATCACAGTTTAATTTGAGCAAACCTGCCTCAGAAAATTTAAGTTCTCCTGTTTGCGTGTAGATGTCCTGGGAGTTTTTCAGTCCCCAGCTTTCCCCAAGTTTTTGGAGGAGCTCCATTACGGTAATATTATTTTCAGAAGGAGGACCGAAATTATAGCTCTCCCCATTAAACTCACCACCGTTCCATAGCTCGGCAGCAACAGCGAGGTATCCGCTTAAAGGCTCCAGAACATGTTGCCAGGGCCTGGTGGCACCAGGATTCCGGATTTCAACTTTTTGCTGATTACTCCAGGACCGTACACAATCCGGAACAATCCTGTCGGCAGCCCAATCCCCTCCTCCAATGACGTTGCCGGCTCTGACAGAGGCCAGCTTAATATTTGGCATTTTCTTGATAAAAGAATGGTAATAAGAATGGATGATTATTTCAGCTGCCGCTTTTGACCCACTATAAATATCTTTTCCGCCTAGCATATCGGTTTCCTTGTATCCCCAGACCCATTCCACATTTTCATAACATTTATCCGAGGTAATGCAAATGACCACACATTTATTTTCGAGATCGCGCACAGCCTCCAGGACATTGGCCGTGCCTATGGCATTTGTTGTGAATGTCTCTAAAGGATCCTGATAAGATAAAGAAACGATAGGCTGAGCAGCCATATGAAAAATAAAATCAGGTTCTATTCTTCTTATTTCGGATTTCAAAGAAGTTAAATCTCTGATATCAAGTAAAATATGCTCCATTTCCTTTTCGAGACCAAGGGACTCAAACAAGGAGGGGTGGGTGGGAATGTCTTTTGAGATGCCATATAATTTCGCGCCCTTCTGGTTAAGCCAAAGTGATAACCATGACCCTTTGAAGCCGGTGTGGCCTGTTATTAAAATTTTCTTACCTGAAAATACTGCTAATGAATTTGTGTCTGACATGTTATTAAATAGTTAACTTACCAAGTTTTCCAAGGGGCGGAACCGTTATTCCAAAATTCTTCCAGTAGATTTTTATCCCGAAGAGTATCCATTGGCTGCCAAAATCCATCATGTCTGAAAGCGGCCAGTTTATCGGTTTTGGCCAATTCTTCTAAGGGCTCTTTTTCCCATACAGTCTGATCATCAGTAATGAAATCCAGCGCTTTGGGCTCAACTACGAAGAAACCACCATTAATCCATGCGTTGTTTGTCCCATCTCCCTTAGGCTTTTCCCGGAAATTAGTGATCTTGGTGTCTCCCGAGTCAAGTGTAAAGGCGCCAAATCTTCCGGGTTGCTGTACTGCAGTCAGCGTTACTATAGCATTTTGATCCCTATGGAAATCAATGGTTTTTTTGATGTCAATGTCACTCACTCCATCACCATAAGTAAGGCAAAAAGTCTCATCTTTTATATAGTCTGCAACCCGTTTGATCCGACCTCCTGTCATGACATTTTCACCTGTGTCGATTAACGTCACCTTCCAGGGCTCCGATTTTCTGTGGTGTACTTCCATTTGATTGTTTTGAAGATCAAAAGTGATGTCGGTAGTATGCAGAAAATAATTTGAAAAATATTCCTTTATCATGTGTCCCTTGTATCCACAGCATATGACAAAATCGTTGATCCCATGAGAGGAATAGATTTTCATAATGTGCCACAGGATGGGTTTTCCACCTATTTCGACCATGGGTTTTGGCCTAACACCACTTTCTTCGCTAATTCGGGTTCCAAAACCTCCGGCTAGAATTACTGCTTTCATAATATTTTAGTTATTAAATAGTATCAATATAATTTATCAGGTAATTGACGATTTCCTTGTTGCTTGATTTATAAGGTTGGAAGTCAAAATGATTGGCCGTTGAGATGATTTCTTCTAAATTATCGTTCTCGTACCAGGGGAGAATATAACGTGCCCCTGCAAATTCTTTAACAAGTTCCAATTGATGGTCATCCACACACTCTTTATACTTTGCTAAGCGGGCCACAGCAATTATTTTTTTATTCATTTTTAATCCCTTAATTATAGACCCTGTTCCTGCTTGGGTTATGATTAAGTCTGCTTCTTGGTATAATTTCAACAATTCATCTAAAGGAAGAAATGGCTTAAAAGTCATGTATGAGCTGTTAAAATCAGTATGTCCGTTTTGAACAATGACCTGGTCAGTAATTTTTCCTTCTTCAAGAAGCTGCTCCAATGCAATAAGCGGTCTATCGAAGCGAAGGGGAAAAGTGCCTAGTAAAACAAGTATCATAGAGGAAAATGCTGTTTTGGTAGTTAAATTATTTTTGTCTTTTATAAAGACCAAACTCTCGAAAATGTAAGCATCAGTAGATAGAACCCAAATAAATAGAATCTTTATAAAGGTTTTTCATAGTGGGCCACTGTACTAAAAATCTGTCGGCTATGGGATATATCAAATTTGCTGACGCAGCCTTTGAATTGATTCTGGCATAAGATAATATCCAAACTACCTTTATGCCCATCAATTTGCCAAGCAGACAAAAAGGTATTGCCGTGTGGCTTCCCGTTGTGATTATAACTTTTGGTCTATGGGACAAAAAGATACGCAGGGAAGTAAATGAGTTTCGCAAAAGGGATAAATAAAAACCCAACTTTCTGTTTTTTCCCTCTGGCCGGGCTTGGACGAACTTTACGTTGTACTGTTGAGCCAGCGGAATAGTGGAAGGGGCTTTTTCAGTCACCAACAAGTAGTCGTATTGTTCGAATAATTCTTTTAGTTCAAGAATCTGCGCCAAATGTCCCCCATCCGAACATACCAGTAGGATTTTTCTTTTTTGATCTATCATACATTTTCTAGCTAATGCGAAAAATTACTTCTGGTAGTAATTTTTTCCATAGGTGGCACTATAACCGTAAGTCATTTCCAGTTTGGCATCATTCAATACAATCAATGGCATCTTGAATTTTTTGTTTTTGCGAATATCTTCGATGGTCTTTACCTGTGCTTTGGTAGAGTAATTGTAGCGCAACATAAAAACAGTGGTATCCGCAATTTCCGATAAGATGAATGAGTCTGAAACAAGTCCGATTGGAGCAGTATCTATAATGACATGGTCATATCTTTCAGAAAGTTCTGCTATCATTTGGTGAAGCCTATCGCTCATCATCAATTCAGCAGGGTTTTCAGGTATCTTGCCACATCCCAGAATTGAAACATTTTCACCTAACGGCAAGGGATTGATGATATCATCCAATGTGTATTGGTCATTTTCCAGGTAATCTGAAATCCCGACCGGAATTTTCATTCCAAGGGCTGATAGCATGGCAGGCTTCCTAAGGTCAAATTCCAGAACCGCCACTTTTTTACCCACCAGACCCAGGCTGATTGCCAGGTTGATACTAAAAAAGGTTTTTCCTTCACCGCTGATTCCTGAAGTGACCATGGTTACTTTGTTGGATTGCTTGTAGGTGGAAAATGCCAAATTACTTCGGATGAACCTGAATTGTTCCGCAATCAGCGTCCGCTTACTTTTTGATATAGCAACCACCCCTTCACTTCCTTTGTTTCTGGAAATTTCACCAAGAATTTTTGTTGATGTAATTCGTTCAACATCAGATTTGAGCTGGATTTTTTCCTGCCAGAGATCTTTTATAAATATTAATCCAAACGGTACAGCCAATCCTACCATCAGACCAAAAGCAAAGATCAGTTTTTTCTTCGGTGAAACAGGATAATCAGATGGCGTAGGAGGGTCGATTATTTTGGTATTGCTCACAGTAGTTGCCGCCAATGTCAAAACAGCTTCTTCTCTCTTTTGTACCAAGTATTGGTAATGTTGCTGTTTTATCCCCTGCTGTCTGCTGATATCCATTAATTCCCTTTCCATAGTAGGAACCTGAGATGCTCTGTTTTGAAATTGATTTGCAGTTGCCTGCAAATTGTCCCGTGAAATTATCAGACCGTTTTTTATATTTCTTAAATTTTCAATTATGCTGGACCGTAGGCTGGTCAATTGCTGATTGATATTCAGGACAATTGGGTTATTGGGTTGTGTGGTTCTCAGCATTCTCTCCCTTTCCCTTTGCAGCTGGTTGAAGTTTGCGATCAGCCCGGTAAGTGTCGGATCTTGGATACTTAAAGTACTCGGGACCATCTCATAGTCTGTCCCTTGGTTTTTCAAATAAGATTCAATGGACTCCAAAACATCAATTTGTATGGAAAACTCACTTAATTGTTGTCTGTTAACAGTTGCACTGCTTAAATACAGCTGAGCCTCTGAATTGACGTCGGTAATTGAGTTGTTGAGTTTATATTGCTCACCTTCCTGTTCAATGGTTTTTAGTTCTTCTGTAAGTCCTACCAGCTGGTCGTCAATAAAAGTAATTGTGTTTCTGGCAATCGTATTTTTTTCATTTTCTGCTTCCTGATTGTAAACTTCAATCAGTTTTTGCATGATATCTCTCCCCTTTTGGGGATGTGCATCCGGCAGGCTTAAAACAACAACACTAGCCAGTTTATTTACGATGTCCACACTGAGATTTTCTGCATAAAATTTCCCGACTACAGTTGGGTCATAGAATTCAACCTTAATTGGTTCACTGTCTATAATAAGGGGTGTTTCCAGCGAATCTGTTGAGTTTACCAACAATGGATTCTTAATGACTGAAAATTCGCCATAGAAATTCACCAGTTTTTGACCGAAAGCATACGTTTTTTTTGTCCCTCCCGGGGTTTCTAACTCAAATTCATCTTGGTTCTTTATATGGATAAGTACCGAATTATCTTCAACCTCGTAATACTCATTTTTTCTATGGATAACCACTTGAATGGGTACTTCAGTGCCATATATTTCTTTATATCGAAACTTTCCATTTTGTATAAAATAGCCATTTGAGATATTCAATTCCTTAAAGACCTTTACCATTAGGTTCTCTGCCTTCAAAACTTCAGCTTCGTTTTCAACCGAGGAAGAAGATCCAAATCCCAGCATATCAGAAACAACAGCATTGGAGGTAAAATCCGCTCCTTTTTTCTCGTCTTTTAAAAGCAATTTACTTGTTATCAGATATTGGGGAGTGGAAAAATAAGTGTATACAACGGCAATGCTTAAACAAATAAATACACCGGCAGCAAACCAATACCACTTACTGAAGTATTTAAAGAAAAGCATTTTATAATTGATGGACTGCTCGTTAGAAGAGTTACTTTCTTCCTCTTCCAACTCATTCAATAGATCTGATAATTTCATATTTCGCGCTTTGAATTAGAATTTTGATTTAAGTTTTACTAATTACCAATTTGAAATAAGGCTATCGTTAGTAAAGTTACTATGCTTGTAAATATTGCGAAGGTCCTTGGATTGGAATCCGATTGAATGGCTTTGGTTTTATAGGGCTCCACATAAATAACATCGTTTTGTTGCAGGTAGTAATAGGGAGAGGCCAAGACATTTTTAGCGTTGAGGTTTAATCTGGTAGTGGTTCTCACCCCCTCTTTTTCCCGTATGACCAGTACATTTTCTCTACGGCCAAAAGCCGTCATATCACCTGCAAGCCCCAAGGCCTCCAATATTGTCACTTTTTCAGTCGGGATAATAAAGGTGGATGGTTTTTGAACCTCCCCGATGACAGTTACTTTAAAATTCATTAACCGGATGTTGATGATCGGATCTTGAACA
Source organism: Algoriphagus resistens (assembly GCF_001442615.1). Lineage (GTDB taxonomy): Bacteria > Bacteroidota > Bacteroidia > Cytophagales > Cyclobacteriaceae > Algoriphagus > Algoriphagus resistens. The sequence continues at coordinate 25,703 of NZ_LMXN01000009.1, forward strand.
TATTCATCTAACAAGAGTGCCATTTTATTAACCGCTTCCAATTTGGTCAATCCCTTTAAGTTGATCTGTCCAATCACTGGATAATTGATAAAACCGTCTTTATCTACCAGATAGCTTTCATTAATTGGGGTGGATACTACTGTATTTACATTTCCCCCTGAAGGCATCAATACACCTGCATTGAACAGCATATTTGATTCTGCATTTAAACTGGTAACTGTGATACTCAACAGATCATCTTCTTGGATTCTTTGTTCGACTAAAGAGTCAATTGGAGTGGTGTAGACTGTATCTGTACCAATATCACTGAAATACACTAAGTCTCTTTTTGAACAGGAAAAGCTAAGTAGTGAGATAGCTAGTAGTAGGAGGAGATTTTTCATGAAAATATGGTTTGCTATTTATTTTTTGAGATTGATAGTTTTTCTGATTTTACAGCTTCGCCCTTTCAGTCACACGTTTCTGCACTTAACGATTTTGAGTAAAACATTTAAAATCCTCAAGAAACTGAATCTGTTTGTTCTGCGAGAACTAATCCCACATCTGGTTCCTCCGATCGCTCAGAAAGGAATGTATTGATGTGTATTGCAAATATATGTATTTAAAATACATTTTTACAAATTTGAAATTTTTATTTTTTACGAATTTCAAATTTTAGCCTTTCTATTCTCCTGCTTAGGGTGCAGACGGCTGACAAGCCAGGTTTTGCGGAAGTTTTGATAGGGAAGCAGTACCGGATCGAATCATAAAGAAGTCGTGGGCGTAACATTTTACGATGAGTTGTCACTGACTTACTGGTTGGTCGTGATATTTTCGGGCTTTTTCAGGCATTCTGCTACAAAAAGCAGCTTATCAGGAGAAAAAGTTAAATTGGGTCTATTTTGTTGATAGACCTTTTAATACTTGGGGGCTTTTTTCGCACACGGTGAAACGGGTTACGTGCCCTTGTCGCTGATGAACCTTTTGTGGATTGCCTATGGACAATTAGACAAACCGAATGGCTTAAATAGGCCCTGATCGGCCTAATGATCTCATGAGTCAGACTTGGGGAAAATTTTGACTTTATAGGCAAACGGAAATTGGACAAAACCTATTAGTGCCCTCTGCCTCTGAGGGTATATTTCAAAACAAAAGAACTTGCAGGTAGAGGTGCTGGTGAAAATACAATGCAGGAATTCTTAACATCCTGGTCTGCAGCATAAGGATCCTGGTCCTCTACACTTACAACAAACGTCCGCCTGTCTTAACTACCTTACGATGGTCAAGACAGGCGGACGTTGTGGGATTAATTTACAGCGCTGACTGGCGAAGCATATTGATCCTCATATTCATTATACCTGGTGATTAATCGTTCCTTATTTTTCTGATCGTGGTATTTTATGGTTTCCACAGTATTTTCGATATTTTGTTTAGATGAGGCTCCAAACAGTATTGACTCGATATTGGGTAAATTACTTACATATTCCAATGCCTCACTTGCCGGAATTGCCCCCCCGCCAAGAACTTGCATTGCAATGACCCTGCACCTTCCTTCCCTTAGGGTTTTTTCGTATATTTCCTTCCCTCCAGACATTCTAAAATTCACTTTGTTTATGGAAGTGCAAATAATCGGGTTTGTAATTCCCCCTTTTTCCAGCACATCCAAAAGCTTAGGTAGATTCATTGTGATAAAACCAGGCTCTGCATTGTATTTTTGTCTTACATAGTTTGCGAACCCGATTAGAAATTCATTCATTCCAAGTCCCAATAGAAGATCTGTAATTACATTTTGGAGAAAAATAACAGGTGTATTGATCCCTTTAAACATCTTCATTTCTGCATCAACCATTAATTCCATGATTGAGATGAAATCCTTGGATACATAGGCCATTCCTCCTTTAAACAAAGAGCTTACAAAGTTGCCTGGTACATATTGCTTCAACGTACCGGCAATGCCCAATTCAGTTACAGCATTGGCATATTTGTGTGCATAGGGCATGCAAGGATAAATCTTAAAATCCTGGTATTTTTCAGGATCTTGTCGGATGATTTCACAGATATTGGCAATTCTATCGTGGGTTGTACACATGAAGGTGTTGATCCCTGAGGCTATTGCAATATCCAGCGTTTTGATGATTGCAGAATCATCCTTGAATTTAATTGACTGGGCGCGTGATTTTTCGTCTGAAATATGATTAACAGCAAAAAACTGATTGTCTCCAAAAATTATTCGTTCCATATTATACGTAGCTTGATTGTTTCTTGATTAATGAAATGGATTTATCTGTTTTCCAGGCACTATCAAATGTGTTGATGTCATGACTGTTTTCTCCTGTCACAGATTTTATGAAGTAATCTATTTGGGCTGAATATTCTTCTCCCCTGAGGTAAAAGGCCACCTCATCTGTAAGATCTGTCACGTACTTTACATTCCATCCTTTTGAATAGCCTTTTGGGAATTTGTCACCTTTAAAGTATACTTTCAATTCATTCGCATCAGATTCTATTTTTCCTTCAGTGCCTATAATTGTGACCGAAGTTGACATTTTTCGGTAGGTTTCATCACTCCAGTTTACCGAAATGACACCTGATACTCCTGACTCAATGCCAACTAAAGCATACACGGAATCGTCGACATTTTTTGAATAAATGGATTTAAGGATGGATCCCTTACATGATTCAATTGGTGCGATGATATCGTTAATTAAGTCAATTACATGAGAGGCGTAATCCATAAGGCACCCTCCTCCTTCGGTAGGGTCGGATCTCCATGTTTCACTCTTTTTCTTCACAACTACAGGCCCGTAAGCCTCACCCTGAAAATGAGTGATTTCTCCAATAGCTCCAGCTTTTACAAGTCTTTTGACTTCCCTGAAAGTCCCTACAAATTTATTATGGTAACCTACCTGATTTATGACGCCTGCTGCCTTGGCAAGCTGAGCCAGTTCAATACTTTCTTCAGGATTCAGACAAAAAGGTTTTTCAGTAAAGACATTAATCCTTCTCTTTAAAAGTTCCTTGACCATCGGATAATGGTACTTGGTCGGTACTGAGACAAATACTGCGTCAGGATGGGTTTCCTCAACCATCTTTTGGTAATCAGAAAAACATTTATAGCCACTGTATCTTTCAAGAACCTGCACAACCATTTTTGAGGTATCACAAACTCCTACGATTTCTACATTAGGGTGAGCTCCTAAAATTGAAAGATGGGATAACCCCATTTTTCCTGCCCCGATCAAAGCGATTTTTACCATTTTTTCAAGTGTATCTTAATTGTTATTAAAAGTCAATCCGTATAGCTGTAAGCATAATCCGGCTTACAAGAATCAAAGTACTTTAATTAATATTTAAAAAGCAAGAAATTGTATGTAAAAAATATTTTGAAACGAAATGGTATATAAAAATGAAAATCTTCATTCCCCTGTCCAACTTGTTTTTGAGGGAAAAAGGAGAGCTGATCAATGAGTTGGAACCTGACATGGCGGTAAGGGACCCCATTTGGTGGAAATCCATTGGTTAAGTAGTTAGTTATTCATTAAAAACGTATTTCAAATAAAAAAAAATGTAATTCATTTGGAATATCAGTCATTTATTCCATAGATTTATAGCGAAAAATAACGACAAAATTTCCACACGTCGTAGAAGGTAATTTTTCAATAAAAAAATCGCTTTGGCCATGGCTACTATTTCAAAACTTAATAACATTCAAAACTTTTCGATTAGTCCTGATTTTTTCATTAACAGCTATTCGATCAATCTATTGGATAGCTCGCAGACAAGCGCGAAAAGGATATTTGAAATTTTGCTTGTAAGTGTTTTCCTCATTCTAATCGCGAGCTGGCTGTTTCCAATAATCGCTTTATTGATAAAGTTAGAATCAGATGGCCCAGTTTTTTACAAGCAGCTTAGGCATGGGCAGAATAATGTCCCCTTTTATTGTCTGAAGTTCAGAAGTATGAAATTTGAACCTGAAAGTGATTTCAAACAAGCTACAAAAGGGGACAGAAGGGTTACGAAAGTTGGGGCCTTTCTTAGAAAGAGTAGTCTGGATGAATTACCTCAGCTTTTGAATGTATTGGTAGGAGAAATGGCGATAGTCGGACCTAGGCCCCATGCAATTCCTATGAATAAAGAATTTGCTGAAAAAATCGAGAATTTTATGTTCAGACATATGGTGAAGCCAGGAATTACAGGTCTTGCACAAGCAAAGGGCTATCGAGGGGAGATTCGGGATACATTCGATATGAATGCCCGCTTGAGATATGATTTATTCTATATTAAGAACTGGAGTTTTTTACTTGATTTAAAAATAATAATCCTGACTTTTCACAGTTTGTTTTTCAAGAATAAGAACGCATATTAAGTTAAGGGACAGACTCACATAAACTACCCGTTAAAAATTAACTTAAACGTTGTGCCTTCTTCTGGTGCAGAGCGAACCTGGATATTTCCTTTATGGCGACGCATTATTTGCTTTGATAAACTCAAACCAATTCCAGACCCTTTGGATTTGGTGGTAAAGAACGGAATGAAAATCTTGCTTAATGCTTCCTCTTCAATGCCTTTTCCCGTATCTGCTACTTCTAAAATTATTTTTCCCGCTTCATCTATAAATGCCCGTAGGATGATTCGCTTTACCTCGGAATCCTCTACAGCCTGAATGGCATTTTGGGTTAGATTGATGAGCACTTGCTCGATCTGCGTCTGGTCTCCGAATAGAATTAGTTCTTTTGGATTGATTTCTTTAACCAGATCAATCTGATGTTTTTCAATCTGATTCTGTAATAAAACTTCCAGTTGATGGAAAAGCTTGGCGATAGCAATACTGCTGAATTTAGGGGCCGGGATATGGGCCAAACTTCTGAAGTCAGATACAAAACTGATCAGACCCTGGCTGCGCTTCTCTATTGTACTGATTCCCATCAAGTAGTCTTCCATGTCCTGTGGGCTGATCTGTTCCAAATGCTCTATTTTGCTCTCCATTTCCCCTTGGATAGTTCCTGCCAAAGAGGAAATGGGAGCGATGGAATTCATAATTTCGTGGGTAAGGATTTTTACAAGGTTTTGCCAAGCTTCCATTTCCTTTTCCTCGAGTTCGGACTGAATGTTCTGTAGGGACACCAATTTGAATTTCTCCCCGCGCATCAGAAGTTCAATCACATAGACTGAAATTTGCATGATTCCGTCAGGGTGTGCTATCTTAATCAACTCACTTCCGCCGGTTCTCAGGTTATTAATGGCCAGATGCAGTTCCTTGTTTATACCTTCGATTTCTCCGATGTTTTTCAATTCTTCTACATCCAGAATTCTCTTGGCTGCGGTGTTCACAATCTGGATGCCTCCGTTTTCCCCAAAAGTGATCAGTCCTATACTTAAATGTTTAAATACTGATCTGAAATATTGATAGTTGGCTTCCTTTTCTGCTTGGTCTTCTTTAAGCTTTGCAAGAATGGCATTGAATTCAATATGCAGATCATCGGTCTCCGTACCATCAAATTTTACAGGATAAAGTTGCGAATATTTATCCTGCTTGATGTTGTCCAGAAAAACGCGTACTTTTTTGAATGAACCTTCGGAATAGCGGAGTAGGAAAATGATTTGAAATATCACCAACACGAGCAAAAGGGAAATCATAAATACTCCCCAACTGGCGATGATAGCGTAGGAAAGCAGAAAGAGAGAAGCCGCCAGAAAGACGATTCTCCCAAGTAAGCCAACTTTATAGTCCATATTTTTCCAGCCTTCTGTACAGGGAAGCCCTGGTCAGTCCAAGTTCCTTAGCTGCTTTTGAAATGTTGCCTCCGTTTTTGTCAATCGCACGCTGAATCGTGTTGCGCTCCATATCATCAAGATTCAGCGTCACTGATGTAGGAGCCTTGTCCGACGCTGGCTTGGCGGAAAGGAAGAAAAAATCCCGGGAATCCAGCACTTCACCTTCAGCCATAATGATTGCTCGCTCAATGGCATGCTGAAGCTCACGGATATTGCCTGGCCATGCATAATGTTGTAAAAGATCCATACCTGCTGGAGTGAATCCAGTAAAGTTTTTGCGGTATTTCTGACTATAGTTTTTTAGGAAGTGATTTGCCAGAACAGGAATATCATCCTGCCTTTCACGAAGAGGGGGCAAGAAAATCTCTACTGTATTGATTCTATACAATAAATCCTGCCTGAACGTATTGTCAGCAATACTCTCGTGCAGTGGCATATTGGTAGCGCATATCAGACGAATGTCCACAGGAATTGCTTTGTTGGTTCCTATTCTTGTGACTTCTCTTCTCTGAAGTACTGTCAGCAGCTTGGATTGAAGGGGGAGAGAAAGATTCCCGATCTCATCCAAAAAAAGGGAACCTTTATCCGCTATTTCGAACCGTCCCGAGCGGTCATCCTTGGCATCTGTAAATGCCCCTTTTTTATGTCCGAAAAGCTCAGATTCAAACAGAGTCTCTGTGATAGCGCCCATATCTACCCCTACAAAAATCTCATCCTTCCGAAGGGAACGATCATGAATAGCCCGGGCAATAAGTTCTTTACCTGTTCCGTTTTCTCCCAAGATCAATACGTTTGCATCCGTCTGGGCTACTTTGTCTATAATGGAGAAAATGTTCTTCATGGAAGCACTTTGGCCAATGATATCGGTGTAGGGCTTTTTCATGTCCGTCTGCAGCTGCTTTTGCTTTTTCTGCAGCTTATCGACTTCATTGTAGCTTTCCTTTAGCCTTATAGCAGCAGAAAGCGTTGCGATCAATTTCTCATTTTGCCATGGCTTCAGGATGAAATCTGTCGCTCCTTCTTTTAATGCTTGCACCGCCATTTCCACGTCACCAAATGCTGTAATCAGAATTACCACAGCCTTTGGATCAATTTCTTTGATTTGCTTCAGCCAATGAAATCCCTCCTTACCAGAAGTTGTATCCTCACGGAAATTCATATCCAGGAGAATGACATCATAATTATTATTATTGATCAAAAAAGGAATTCTACGCGGATCCTTTTCTATCATGACTTCTTTTGCATGCTTCTTCAAAAGCATCTTTGCGGCAAAGAGTAAGTCTTCGTTATCATCGATGATAAGAATCTTGCCTAAATCTTGAGTTTCCATGGTGAATTGTTTGGTATCCCTAAGGGGAAAATGATGCCAACGCTAATATAAGCTCATATACGAGCTTTCTGTGTAAAAAGTGTTCAATAATGTACGTTTTCATAGTGAAATCGGACATTATTGCCAAGGTTTTCATCCCTAAGAGATTTTTGTACCTTTGTACTTTACTAAAACAAAAGACTATGCAAGCTAAAAAAGGAGATGCAGTCCAAGTGCATTATACCGGTAAATTAGAAGATGGAAGCGTATTTGACTCTTCAGCAAATCGTGAACCGCTGGGATTTACCTTAGGCGATGGAAATATGATTAAAGGTTTTGATACAGCTGTTGATGGAATGACCTTAGGCGATAAGGTAACAGTGACTATCCCAGCTGCAGAAGCCTATGGTGAGCGAAGAGATGATATGATAATTGAAGTGCCGATTGAGCAGGTTCCTGCTGATATCAAACCTGAAATCGGGATGCAATTGACCTTGCAAGGTGGAAATGGACAGCCAATGCCTGTGGTCGTGAGCGATTTAGATGAGAAGAAAATCACATTGGATGCGAATCACCAATTGGCAGGAAAAGACTTGATCTTTGATATTGAATTGGTGAAAGTCAACTAAATATCTTGTTTCATTAGCATGTGAAAAGGCTGTTTCAGAAATGGGATGGCCTTTTCTGTTTTTCTTTACTCAAAGTGCTTAAGCCAAGTTGGAATTGTGTATAGGCTTACCTTGTCGTTGGATACGATAGCAAGTCTTTCTTGGCCGATCTGGAGATATTTTGCCCCAACTTCATCAAACTGAGAGAGGTTGATGACCTCGTTGGTCAACAGAGATACCGCCATTAAATTGACACCTTCCAGCCAAAACAGGTGCTCTTTGTAATAACACAGTTTTTTGATGCCATTAGCAGCTATTTTCCGCATCAGATTTCCTTGGTTATCGAAGATAAATATTCCCGATGCAGGCACGTTCATAAATAGCCGGTTCTTAAACTCTCTTATTTCAGAGACTTCCAGATTTGCCGAATTCAAAATTAAATTCAAGGGCTGCGACTGAATGATCAGATTCCTTAGATAGTCAAGTGACTTCAGATTCAAGTCAGATTCATCCCAGACCCATACTACGTTGTTATTACCCAGTGTTGCTGCTTTGGCAAGATTTACGTCTGCGGGCAGGAAACCATTTTCTGCCAGGGGATTAAGAAATCTGTCGAGGATCCTGTACTCTTGTAGGTCTGCCGAAAAGCTAAAAATATTGACAGTCCAGGCTGCTTCAAGCTGGTTTAGTCTTCCTTGTCGGGCTGGAGAAAAGAGGTTGAGTTGCTTTCCATCCTGACTGTAAAGGTAAATATCCCCTGATGTGTTACTGACAAACAATTGATCCTTAGTATCAAATGAAATCAAGTCTATATTTTCTATCCGGATTTCTGCAATAGGTGCACCTAAGCTGCCCAGAATCTGCGACATAGCTAAATGAGGCAGTAGAAAAATCATAAGAATTGCCACAAGCGACCTCATCCTTCGAAGGTAATGAGCTTTGCTTTTTTTCCATCAAATTCCAAGTAGGTATTTTGGGTAACCCATTCTCCGAGGTTGAAATAGACGGAGTTTTGACCTACTTCCAGCTCCAACGGTAAATGTCTGTGCCCGAAAATATAGAGATCGTGATGCTTCTTTTCTTCCAATTCCTTACAGAAAGTCCAAAGCCACTCGTCGTCTCCCAAAAAATGGTTTTCATCTTTTTCCATATTGCTGATGCGACTGTGGCCAGACCATCCTTTGGCAAGTTTTATGCCCAGATCAGGATGTACCCAACGGAATAACCATTGTGCTAGAGGATTTGTGAAAACTTTCTTCAAAAATTTATAGGAACTATCCCCAGGTCCCAGGCCATCTCCATGGCCTACCAAAATTGATTTCCCTTCTACTTTCAGTTCAATGGGATGGGGGTATACCGGAATTCCCAGCTCAAGCGTGAAATAGTCCTTCATCCATAAATCATGATTTCCGGTGAAGAAGATGACAGGAATACCGCGATCTCTGAGTTGATGGAGTTTCGAAACAAATGGGATGAAACCTTTAGGAATCACTTGTTCATATTCAAACCAAAAGTCAAAGATGTCGCCGACTAAAAAAATCGCTGCTGCATCATTGGAAATAGAATCCAGCCAGCGGATGATCCGTCTTTCCCTAACCTTACTTTCAGCTTCATTGGGAGCTCCTAAATGAAAATCTGAGGCGAAATAAAGCCTTTTTCCATTTAATGGAAAATCCAGTGGGGTTGATTGCATGATTAAAGATATACTGGCAAATACAAAAAGAAAAAAGCCCCGAACTATCCGGGGCTTTGATTATAAGATTTGATTATCTGAATTCGGCTCCGGGATAGGGTCTGTCAGAGGGTCTGATGATTCAGGTTTGGTTTCTTCCTCTTTAGATATTAATCCAGGTTCTTTCCGTCCTTCTTTTTTATTGGTAAATGCCTGGTAGGTCGTCTCTTTATCAAAAGGTCTTTTGCCAATCAATCGCTCCAAATCTGATTGGAAAAGGATTTCTTTTTCCAAGAGTTCTTTAGCTAATATTTCCAGCTCCTTGATTCGGTGAGTTAGCAATTCTAAGGTTCTGTCATAAGCTGACTGAATTAGTTTTCTAACTTCATCATCGATCACTTCTGCAGTCGTTTCTGAATAAGGTTTGGTCATTTTATAACCATCCCCCTTAGAATCATAGAAGGAAACATTCCCGATTTTATCGTTCATGCCGTACACTGAAACTATGGAGTAGGCCAATTTAGTGACACGTTCTAGATCGCTCAAAGCACCGGTAGATATTTTATTAAAGATGATTTGTTCTGCAGCACGACCTCCCAATGTCATGCACATCTCATCCATCAGCTGCTCGGTTTGGTAGAGAAACTGTTCTTTTGGAAGATATTGGGCATACCCTAAAGCAGCCACTCCACGGGGAACTATGCTTACTTTGACCAATGGATCCGCATGCTCCAAGAACCAGCCGGCTACTGCATGACCAGCTTCGTGGAAGGCAACGATTTTCTTCTCTTCAGGCGAAATAATTTTGTTTTTCTTCTCAAGGCCGCCGATTACTCTATCGACTGCATCTTGGAAATCCTGCATATCCACTGCAGTCTTATTTCTTCTGGCTGCAATCAAAGCAGCTTCATTACACACATTTGCAATCTCCGCTCCGGCAAATCCAGGAGTCTGCGCTGCACACTTTTTAGGGTCCACATCTTCAGCCGTCTTGATAGGCTTTAGGTGAACTTTGAAAATGGCCTCACGTCCGTTGATATCCGGTTTATCAATGGATATTTGTCTGTCAAAACGTCCAGGTCTTAGCAATGCGCTATCCAGTACGTCTGGTCTATTAGTAGCAGCGACTACGATAACTCCTGTGTCAGTTCCGAAACCGTCCATTTCCACCAATAAGGAGTTGAGCGTGTTCTCCCTTTCGTCGTTTGAACCAGGCATTTGGCCTTTTCCTCTTGATCTACCTATGGCATCGATCTCATCTATAAAGATGATACAAGGAGCTTTCTCTTTTGCTTGCTTAAAGAGGTCACGAACCCTGGCCGCACCGACACCAACAAACATTTCTACAAAATCAGAACCTGAAAGTGTAAAGAACGGAACGCCCGCCTCACCTGCAACCGCTTTAGCTAATAATGTTTTACCTGTGCCTGGAGGACCTACCAGCAAAGCACCTTTAGGTATTTTCCCACCTAACTTGGTGAATTTGCCAGGGTTTTTCAAGAATTCAACGATTTCCTGAACTTCCTCTTTTGCCTCGTCAAGCCCTGCCACATTGTCAAAAGTGATTTTAACTTTGTTTTCAGCATCGAACAGCTGGGCTTTGGACTTCCCAACATTGAATATCTGTCCACCTGGCCCAGAAGGTCCCGCCATACGGCGCATCATAAACCAGAAAAGCACAAACAGCAAAATCAAGAAACCAAAGCTACCAAAATAGCTGCTCCAGTTTTCTTCTGTCGCTACGGATAATTCTATTCTGTCCTCTTGAGGAACTTCTTCTTTTAGCACATCAAAGTCGTTTGCGAATTTATCCACAGATGCTACCTGAAAAGAATAGTGAGGGCCTTGAGGGTTAAAGAAAGTAGAATTAGACTCCAGCTCTGTTTTGTATTTATCGGTAGCTAAAGCTGTTGATTTAAGGGTGACATCCACACGCTCCATGTTTTTAACCATGGTGACTTTAGACACATCTCCAGCCAAATACATGTCTTCAAATCTCTTCTGAGTGATGTCAACAACCGCATTTCTGTTTTGAACCCAGGTAAGACCAAGGAGAACAGCTACTGCGGCTATAATCAGCCAAAGCTGAAATTTGGGAAAATTAGGCTTTTGGGGTGTCTTTGGTACGAATTTTTTGTTTTTATTCTTAGTGTCGCTCATTTCTTATAACGGTAATTTCATAAACTTATGGTAAACGGAGAGTAAAGCTGAAAGTTCTTTGTATTTACCCAATTCGGGTGACTTTTGCATCTCCCCAAAGGTCTTCTAATCCATAGAATGCTCTTTTATCTTTAAGGAAAATATGTGCCACAACGTTCACATAATCTACTAATATCCACTGACGGCTACTTTTTCCCTCACTTTTCCATGGATTTCCCTCTCCGGTTTTTATCACTTCCTCTTCAATGGAATCTGCGATAGCATCTAATTGGGAATCAGAGTTGCCTGAGCAAATAACAAAAAAATCAGTAACTGTGTTTTTTATATTTCTTAAATCCATCAATACAATATCTGAAGCTTTTTTTTCCTCCATTCCTTTGATGATTACTTTGCTCAGCTCTTCTGCTGTCATATTATTCATTTAATTTTGCAATGTCATGGATAAAAATATCCTTTTTTGACGAATTTAAAATTTATGTATAAAATTCTTGCCAATACGATTTTTTTAGGGAAAGATGTTCATTTCCTGCCAGAGTGTCACTCCACTAATGACACTGCATTGAGTATGGTCAGGCGAAATGTGGCGATGGAAGGGAGTGTCGTGATCTGTGGACATCAGACTCATGGAAAAGGTCAGCGAGGAAACCACTGGAAGTCACAGCCAGGACAGAATCTGACATTCTCTCTGGTACTACGTCCGGATTTCATGGATATCTCTGAGCAGTTTTATTTGAATATGACTGTCTCAAATAGTATCAGACGTTTGCTACATGACTACGTCCCTAATTTGGAAGTTAAATGGCCCAATGACTTGATTGTTCCCGGATTTGGGAAAATAGGAGGGATTTTGATCGAAAATACCTTTTCTGGCAAGAAGTGGGAATATGCAGTTGTGGGAATCGGGTTAAATATTAATCAGCAGGTTTTTGAATCGCCCACTGCCGCTTCCATCCGGTCTATTACGGGTAGTCACTTCGGGTTAGAAGAATTGTTTCGTCTCTTGATCTCCCAGCTTGAGCAAGGTTATATTCAGTTGAAAAAAGGGAGGTGGAATGAGATCAGAGCTGAATATATGATGCATTTATACAGAATGAATACTTGGGCAACTTATGCCGCGAACGATAAACAATTTGCAGGGAAAATAGTTGGAATAACAGCAGATGGGAAGTTGGAAATGGAATTAAAGGATGGAGAAAAAGCTAGTTTTGGACTGAAAGAGGTCGTATTTCTGTAGATTGAGTAATTTTAAATTCCAAAATTTATGCGGTACCTTTGCCCAGGTTTTTTAGTGAAATTAATACATTAACTATCAATATTATGTCAGAAACTAAATCTGAGAAATTTATCCAATACAAGGTAAAAGACATTTCCTTGGCCGAGTGGGGGAGAAAGGAAATTAAGTTGGCAGAGGCTGAAATGCCAGGTTTGATGGCTCTTAGAGAAGAGTACGGTGCTTCCCAGCCTTTGAAAGGTGCAAGAATAGCAGGATGTCTTCACATGACTATCCAGACTGCAGTCTTGATCGAAACGTTGGTTGCTCTTGGTGCAGAGGTTACATGGTCGTCATGTAACATTTTTTCTACTCAGGATCATGCTGCTGCTGCTATAGCTGCTGCAGGTATTTCTGTGTATGCCTGGAAAGGCCTGAATGAAAAGGATTTTGATTGGTGCATTGAGCAGACCTTATTTTTCGGGGAAGATCGTCGACCACTGAATATGATCTTAGATGATGGTGGTGACTTGACCAACATGGTTTTGGATCAGTATCCAGAGCTGGTTGCCGGTATCAAAGGTCTCTCAGAAGAGACTACCACTGGTGTTCACAGGCTTTATGAGAGGATGAAGAATGGTACGTTACCAATGCCGGCTATCAATGTGAACGACTCAGTGACTAAGTCCAAGTTCGACAATAAATACGGATGTAAGGAATCATTGGTGGATGCGATCAGAAGAGCAACTGATGTGATGATGGCCGGAAAGGTAGCCGTAGTGGGTGGATATGGTGACGTAGGAAAAGGGTCTGCCGCTTCATTGAGAGGTGCAGGAGCAAGAGTGATTGTCACGGAAATCGATCCAATCTGTGCGCTTCAGGCTGCTATGGATGGTTTTGCTGTGAAGAAAATGGTAGATGCCGTAAAAGAAGCTGATATTGTTGTCACTGCTACAGGCAACAAGAACATCATCACCGAGGAGCATTTCAGAGTGATGAGAGATAAAACAATCGTATGTAACATCGGGCACTTCGACAACGAAATCGATATGGCTTGGCTGAATGGTACTTATGGCAATACTAAAGTAGAAATCAAACCTCAAGTCGATCTTTATACTATAGAAGGTAATGAGATTATAGTGCTTGCTGAAGGCCGTTTGGTGAATTTGGGCTGTGCGACTGGTCATCCATCATTTGTGATGTCCAACTCCTTTACAAACCAAACTCTGGCTCAATTGGAACTTTGGAATAATACTGATAAATACAAGCCAGGGGTTTATGTTCTGCCAAAGCATTTGGATGAGAGAGTAGCAGCTTTGCACCTAGCCAAGTTGGGAGTTGACCTAGAAGTTCTCTCTCAGGATCAGGCGGAATACATCGGCGTGACTGTAGAAGGTCCTTTCAAGCCTGATTATTATAGGTATTAATACGACTTCAAAAGTAACAAAAAGAGCCCTCGTTTTCGCAAACGGGGCTTTTTTTGTTACTCAGTGACAGGGTTTAGCAATAGTTTTCTTCCATCGGGCAAAATCGTATTGGCGGCCACTTTACAATCCTCTGGCAGTGTTTCGTAGGTTGTCGTATAACTAACTTCAGAATTTTCACCTCGTGATACTTGCCAATTTTCTATTCCAGTGCTTGGCAGGATTTCGTTTTGGGTATAGCAGAGAATAGAATGTGTTAAGGGATTGGCAATAGTAATTTCAAACTCACGTCCTGCAGCATTTATACCCTTTATTCCGCCTACTGAAGAAAAACTTATTAGTTTTGGACTGGTTGATAATGAGTCAATTGTCAGTGAATCGGTTGTCAGCGAATCTATAGCATAGTATTTTGTATGAAGAAATTCCCCAGAGAATGTTGTACTAAGCTCATTTTCTGTTCTTGCTGTGAGCGCTATGAATTCTTCTGAAATTTGGAGTGAATCATCACTTGAGAAATTCCGGATGCCTTCTATGGTGGTTGAGCCAAATCGATAATCTTCGTATTCCATCGTCCATTTTTTAGTTGGACTTTGGGCGGTAGTGTCATATTTGATAATCAATTTCCCACTTCGGGTATATTCTCCTGTCTGTACGCATATAGTACTCGAAAGAAAATCCAGGGTGACTTCTTTGGTATACTCGTCTAATAAAATATCAGGACAATTTGGAAGCCCCAACGTGTCCATTTGTTGATATTCTTCCCAAGAGATCATGGCAAAATATAGACTTTCATTCCAGTTGGAGGAAGTACTGAACAATTGAGCTGCCTCTACAGGTAAGTCAGTTTGAATTACTTTATCTTCATCTTCTTCACAACTCATTAACATTGGTGTCAGCAGGATGAGTCCGAAAATTAATTTTCTCATTAAGCGGCGGTTAAAAATAGTGGAGTCGGTTTAGTATTCTTCCTTCAATTACCAAGCCGAAATAACTATATTCACAATCAACGATAAACCACAAATTTATGATTTTAGCAGAAGGTATGCTCAAACCCGGAGCATTGAAAGGTAAAAATATTGTGATTACCGGAGGTGGAACAGGACTCGGGAAATCGATGGGAGAATATTTTTTGGAGTTGGGAGCCAACCTGGTAATCACTTCCCGTAAACTGGACATCTTGGAGGAAACCGCAAAAGAAATGATGGCTACAAAGGGAGGTAAAGTAATTCCATTGGCCTGTGACATACGGGAGATTGATCAAGTTGAGGGTATGTGGAAAGATGCCACAGGCCAGCTGGGGCAGATTCACGTAGTGTTAAACAATGCCGCAGGAAATTTTATAAGTCCAACTGAACGCCTTTCTACAAATGCCTTTAATACTGTGTTGGATATAGTACTGAAAGGCTCTTCTCAAGTGACTCTTACAGCAGGCAAAGATTGGATTGCAAAAAAGCAACCAGGGACTTTCCTCAATGTAGTCACAACTTATGCATGGACAGGTTCGGGTTACGTTGTCCCTTCTGCTGCTGCAAAAGCAGGAGTGCTTGCGATGACACGCTCATTGGCTGTTGAATGGGCAAAATACGGGATTCGCTCAAATGCGATTGCACCTGGGCCATTTCCTACAGAGGGAGCTTGGAGCCGATTATTGCCAGGGGATTTGGTGAAGAAATTTGATCCGGCAAAAAAAGTACCCTTAGGAAGAGTGGGGTTACATCAGGAGCTTGCAAATCTGGCAGCTTACCTGGTTTCTGATTATTCCGGCTATGTAAATGGTGAAGTCATGACAATAGATGGAGGAGAATGGCTGAAAGGAGCCGGAGAATTCAACAACCTAGATCAGATACCTGATCAGATGTGGGACATGATGGAAGCCTCACGAGGGAAAAAAGTGTGAGCCGCAATTTAATTTGGGACTACCTGAAAGCCAAATGGAGGTTCAGGAACCTTTAAGTTACTGAAATTCTAGTTCTAAATGGGCAGGGCGTTCATATCATCTGACAGATCTATTTCTAGAGATTTATTTTTTTTGACAGATTCTTTGATGCTTTTCTTAAGCGAATGGTCCAGCAATTTGGTTTCGTTTTTAATCAGCTGCACCAGACGTTTTGATTCGTTGTATTGCGGTTCGCTGTCAAGAATTTCCAAAATCCCTAATATGTTAGCCACTCTAGCCCGAAGGGTATGGGATTGCTCGAAAGCAAGCTCCTTAAGGAAAAAATGGTGTTCTTTGAGCCAAATCTCTTGCTTTTTTCTGTCAGAAATATCCAAAATGCATCCAAGAATTTTAATAGGACGGCCGATAGTTGACCATTCAATTGTTTTGCCAAACCCCAAAGCCCAAATAGTTTGATTGTTTTTTTGATTTATCCTGAATTCCTTTTTAAAAGGGATATTTCCGGGTGTTTTAAAGTGATTTCCTAAATCACTTAGTAAAGTAGGAAAATCTTCTGGGTGTATATGTTCTTGCCAAGAAATAGCGGAAGTTCCAAGTAGTTCGCCTTGAGTATACCCCAGCATTTGTCCTAAGCCATTACTGATTTTGTTTCCTTTTTTTGTCAAATCAAATTCCCAAAAACCAAGTAATTTATCTTCCAATATACTGTCGATGATTTCTTTGCCTTCACCAGTAGCACTGTCAAAAAAATCACCTAACCCCATAGGTTGTGTGACTGGGTGTCCTATTCCAAGGCAGGTACCAAAGTCCTTTGTAGTAAAAAAGAACTCCCATTTAGTGTCTATGACATCGCCTTGGGGATAAATTATCTTTTGAAGACTCACCGTAAAGGACCGATGGGATTTTTTCCATGCTTTTATGCGCTGGCTCTCATATTTTCCCCAATTAGACGCAACAAAGCAGTCGGAAAAATAAATAGGCTTCTCCTTATTATCTTTATCGAAGTAAGACGGAATCGGGCCTATACTAGGGTCAGGGGTGATAATCCGTCCAGTTTTATCTAGGGTAACCTGTAGAAAGTAATCAGATACAACCGTTAGGTGACGCAGTGCCTGAATAGCATCGTAGTTATTCATGGGTCAAAGTTAAGAAATACTCACTTCAAATTATTTAAAATACATAAAAAATTATTTAAAATACATAAAAAGATATTGTAACGGCAAATTAGCATTCCCTACTTTTGAAAAAAAAACGGTAGTTCTTAATCATACTTAAGAAAGGTTACCTAGGGATTAGACTATGTAAAACATGTTAGAAAACAATTCTGCTCAGATAATCATCAAATCTTAATTTTAAATTCTTTGATGATCCCAATTGTTTATTCTTTTTGTTATATTTATCTGTCATTTTTAATCAAATTCTACAGAGGCTTTATGATCAAGAAAATTTGTTTAGGCGTATTTTTGATCCTTTCGGGTCATTTTGCGCAAGCCCAGAAGGGAAAAATGGATACCACCGCTTTGATGATATTGGACAAGATGAGTGGAATGTTTGGTGATTTGAGCTCGGTAGGGTTCACTTCCGAAATTTCTAGGGACGTTGCCTATGCTGAGGGTTTTTTCATCAAGGAATTCAGCTCAAGCAAGGTGAAATTTGTAGGCCCTGATAAATTTTCCGTTCGTGTATCTGGAGAGGAAAAAGAGGATTTGTATAACTATAATGGGTCTCAGGTCATTTATTATTCCTTTGCTAACAATATCTATACAGTTGCGGATGCTCCGAATAATTTAATCGAAACGATCGACTGGCTCTATCAGGATTTTGGAGTTGAACTTACAACTGCTGATCTTTTTTATCCGACTTTTTCCAAAGATTTTGTGGAGGAAATGGATTATATCGAGTTTTTAGGTGTCACTCATATTAAAGGTGATCGAGTATTTCATATAGGTGCTGCCAATGAGCATGCAACCATCCAATTATGGATCGCTGATGATGGGTATTATTTGCCGAGGAAAACGCTGATTACCTATTTAGACGGAGCGCAATCCTATCAGCATGAAACAGATTTTTCTGACTGGGAGGTAAATAATGTATACCCTGAGGCTATGTTTGAGTTTCTACCACCTCCCGGTGCAAAACAAATCACTTGGATCAAAAAGGACTGAAATAACTTTAAACTGGTATTATGAAAGCAAGTAAAATAAGAATTTTGTTTTTATCTGTTGGGATTTTAGCAATGCTGACCCTGCCTGAAATGGCAGAAGCTCAGCGAATGAGAGGGGCAGCTGCAGGACGGGGAGGAGCAAGACCTACCACCACGCGTCAGGCTCCATCCCGTGTACCAGGTAGAACTGCTTCTCGGCCCACTCCATCCAGGCAGATTAGCCAGCCTGCAGTAAGAAAGGCGTCAAATTCAAGCTCAAGATCTACTGTCAACGGTGGATCAAGTAGAGTGACAAACAGGACTTCGAATGCTAGCAGGGTAGCCAATATTAAAGATCATAAAGCAGGGAATAATTCAGGAAACAGTATTGGGAATAGAACTAATGTGGGCAACAAAGTCAATATTGACAATAGCAGAGATGTCAATATCAATGTAAATAACAGAAATAATATAAATGTAAGGAACAACCGAAATATCGGTTATAGACCACCATATCGTCCATATCCCCGCCCTCCAATGATTTATGGTGGCTTTGGTTTCTCTTGTTTCAGACCTTATTACTACCATCCGTACACGCCTTTTTACTGGGGGCCTATGTGGCATCCTTGGGGTTTCTTTATCGCAACTTTGGCTACGACTGCAATTATAGTCTCTGTAGAGAATCAAAAATATCATTATGACCAAGGCGTATTTTACGAAGAGTCTGATGGAGGTTATGTTGTAGTAGAAGCTCCCCAGGGGGCTACGGTAAAAGTAATACCAAGTGATGCCCAAACGGTTGAAGTGAGTCCTACGGTAAATAACTATTATTATGGAGGGACATATTATGAAAAAGAAAATGGTGAATATACCGTCGTAGCGCCCCCTGCCGGTGCTACTGTAGATAGACTGCCTGAAGGGGCGGAAGAAGTGAAAGTAGGTGACCAGACCTATGTGAAGTATGGAGATACCTATTACTTACCCGTACAGGTAGATGGAAAAAACGCCTATGAAATTGCCCAAGTAGAAGAATTAGATCAGTAAATGAATTCGCTTAAAACAAAAGAGACCGAAAATGCGGCCCCTTTTGTTTTAAGCTGAATTTATAAAGGTTCTATTCTTCGTCCTGAGTAATTTCTTCGCTCTGTTTGACTTCTGATACAGGCCTAAAGTTACCTTCAGGAAGCTGCTCGGCTACTTCGTCTCGCTCAAATGGAAACACTTCCACAATTGGGCTTTCTACAATGTCAGGTACTCTGAAGCTTACGAGCATGTTTCCTAAGCTTTCCTGGATTCTGTCGTAGGCTTCTTTGACGTCATTGGCGGTGACGATCATATATTGCGTGACTTTTTTCTCTTTACCACTTTCGCCATCAGCGACCATGTAAGAAATCTTACACTTATGCCAGATGTCTGCATCTTCATAGAAGAATACATCTACAATATTGCTTTTGCTGATTCCGGTAACTTGGAAATCCCCTCGAATCTGAGAGGCTAGCCTATCGTAAAGAATTGCCTCTGCTTCGGTAAAGGATACCGCATCCACTAGGTATTGTTCAGAAATATTCTTCAGCAATCCTTGTTCATTTTCTTTCGCGTACTTGACTTTGCACAAAAACCAGGTTCTCATATCTATCTATTTGAATTTCGAAGGTAAAATTTATCCTTAGAAGGACAAGAGAATTTTCCTTCAAAGAAATCGCTGTTCTACCGTAAGGAATAATAAGTCGCTGACTGTCAGGTTAATTTATTTGGTACTAAAATATGCTTGAAGATTGAGGCTGCCAAAGATTTCCAGAATTGTGGAGAGTGAAAGAAAAGCAGTAAATTATCGCAAAACTAATTACATGAGAGACAAAATCTGGTACAGTTTTCCGATACAGTTGTTTCTGCTTCATCTGAGAAAAAATCTGGGACTTGTCCTCATTTGGATAGCATTGGTAGGGGTGATTTTGGAATACTTTGGTGTGGTATTGGGAATCCCATTTCTGTTCCTTGATCCTGAATATCTGCATCAGGTTTCGTGGGTAAGTTTTTTTTTGATGGGTATTGGTTTTGCGTGTTTGACCATGGGTTTTCATATGGCCACTTATATTATGGATGGGAGGCATTTTCCATTTTTAGCCATAGTAAAAAGGCCTTTTATCCATTATTGTGTGAATAATGGACTTATCCCACTTATTTTCTATATAATCTATATCATCAAGTTTGTAAGTTTTCAGCTTGGCAATAATCCGCAGAATGATTGGGAAGTTCTGTATTATTTTCTTGGATTTGTAGGAGGTGGGGTGGTTACCTACTCGGTTATTTTTGGCTATTTTTCATTAACAAATAAGGATTTCTTTATTCTTTTTGCAGGGACAGTGGATAAAAGACTCCGAAAAGTCCGCCTGACAAGAGCCAACGTCCTAAGCCAATACAAGGATTTAAAAAACCAAAACTATAAGGTCTTATACTATTTGGGTACTAACCTTCGCCCTGAGAAGGTAAGACCCGATATTTCAAGGTTTGAAGGAACAAAATTACTTCGGGTGTTTGATCAGAATCATTTGAACCTATTTATTATTCAGATAGTTTTAATCCTCTTTATCCTGTTCTTGGGCTTTTTCAAAGAGAATCCATACCTCCAGCTACCTGCAGCGATGAGCGCTACTTTACTGTTTGCAATTTTGGTGATGTTGGTGGGAGCAATAAGCTTTTGGCTAAGGAGATGGGCAACTTTCGCAGTTTTTTCCTTTCTGGTTTTGGCCAATTATTTCAGTAATTTCAATTTGCTCAATCGCCCGCACGAGGCTTATGGATTAGATTATACAGTACCTCCAGTTGTCTATAGTCTTGCTCATATGGATTCTCTTTTGACTCCGGAAATAGTCGAAAAAGACAGAAATAATATCTTGAATATTCTGGAAAATTGGAGAGCAAAATTTCCTGATGAAAGCAAACCAAAACTAGTGATGATTGCAGCAAGTGGTGGGGGGCAGCGATCTGCACTTTGGACGGTCAAGATTTTGCAGAGTATTTATACTATCGGGAAGGGAGAGGTGATGAAGCATACAGAACTGCTGACAGGAGCTTCCGGTGGAGTATTGGGTGAGGCTTTTTTCAGAGAAGTCTACCTGAGATCTTTGACTGATTCTTTAATTAACCCTACAGATGAAAAGTACCTTGATCAGATTTCTGCTGATAATCTCAATCCGATTATTTTCACTTTGCTTGTAAATGATTTATTGATACGCAGTCAGAATTTTCATTATAATGGACATAAGTATCTTAAAGACAGGGGATTTTCCTTTGAAAATCAATTAAATCAGAATACAGAAGGAATTCTGGATAAGCCCATTTCTGCATACAAGGAACCGGAGTTTTTAGGTACTATTCCTTTGCTTCCAGTTACTACGCTGATCACCAATGATGGGAGAAAACTCGTCATTTCCCCACACTCCATGTCATTTTTTGGTACATCAATGCTAGGGAGACTGGGGGCCGATGAAAAGAAGCAGACGATAGATTTCCTCAGGTTTTTTGCAGCTCATGATTCTGAAAATCTTCGATTCCTTACTGCATTGAGAATGAGTGCTACATTTCCTTTCGTCACTCCCAATATTCAATTGCCTACCCAGCCAATCATGGAAACAATGGACACAGGGTTGTCTGATAATTTTGGAATTCAGGATGCACTTCGTTTTATGTATGTTTTTCAAGTATGGATCAACGAGAATACAGATGGAGTGGTACTGATCACAATTCGGGATTCTGAAAAAGTTACCGAAATAGCACCTAGCTTTCCCCCTAGGATTTTTGAGAAAATTTTCACTCCACTGAAAAATATTTATGCCAATTGGGATAATGTGCAAACAATTCAGAATGAAGTGCTATTCAATTACATGGCGGAGTCTATGCCGTTTGATCTTGAAAGAATCGAATTTGAATATGCACCTGAAAAGGTTCAGGTGGAGGATTTGACGGTAAGCCAAGAGACTATGCAACGCGCTTCTCTAAATTGGAGATTGACCTCGAGAGAGAAAAAATCAATATTGGAAAGCGTCTATACCCTCAAAAATCAAAGCGCGCTGAGACGGTTGGAAGAGCTTTTTGCCAAAAACCAGCCTATTGTTGAGGATAGTGTCCAGCTAAAGGATGATAACGCTCAATAGCCCCCTATCGACTTAGAAAATAGTAATCGAGGTAGGGAGGGATCTGTTCAGTTGAACCCTCAATAAGAGAAGCCCCATTTTTTATAAATAAAATGCATCAGCCAAGCAGGCCCTATCAGAAGAAACTGAAGGTCTTTTAAGAAAGTCGGCTTTTTACCTTCTATCTTATGTCCATAAAACTGTAATATCCAAGACAACAAAAAAATCCCCAGACTAATCATCCACAGCTTTCCCGGAAAATAAAGGTCAATGAAATTGGCAACAGCCAGGCACAGTGCTGAGAAAAGAAACATCCCTAAGGTAAGAGGGGTAGAGAGTAAGAGATAGTAGAATAGGACAAGTGCCAAGACTATTGTGGCCCAATTGGCAAAATTCTCAAGGAATGGCATGAGCGTAGGAAGCGGGCCGGGAGGAATACTAAAAAGTAATCCCACAATACTGAAGAAGATAGCAGGCACACAGAACCAGTGGATGAGCTTATTTGTTACATTTTGATGGCTCATGCCATATTCGAGGAATAACGCATCAATTTTTCTCATGGTATTTTGGGATTATATCTCTTAGATTTATTTAAAATACTAAATCTATTTTAATTCCTTTTTCTAAAAATCGAAATGTTCAGTTATTGGGAGAAAAAACACTTTTTTCACTACGACCTTATTGTGGTCGGCTCTGGATTTGTGGGACTTTCCACCGCCATTCATTATAAGGTAAAATATCCTCGGGCAAGCGTACTCGTTTTGGAGCGTGGCGTTTTTCCTACGGGAGCTAGTACTAGAAATGCAGGTTTTGCTTGCTTTGGGAGCTTGACAGAGGTTTTGGATGATCTACACCACATGACGCATGAAGAAGTATTTGGACTCGTAGAGCGACGATACAGCGGTTTAGAATCAATCAGAACGCACTTTGGAGAGAAAAAGCTGGGATATTCTCACTCAAACGGTTACGAACTTTTAGGAGAAAGCCAGCTAGAGACAATTGGTGAGCTGGCCAGTGTGAATAAACTTCTCAGGCCTATTTTTGGAGATGATGTGTTTTCGCTCATTAAGAAGCCTGAGAAAATGGGTTTTGCAGACCGAGTCAAAGCAGTTGTCAAGAATAAATTCGAAGGGGAACTGGACCCGGGTTTGTTCATGATTTCTCTTTGGAAGTTGGCACAGCAGGAAGGGATTCAACTATTGACCGGCGTTTCAGTTTGTGAAGTTCAAAAAGATCAAGGGTTGATCTTGGCTAAAGATGCTTCCGGAGCGACAAATTTGGAATTCGAGGCAAAGAAAATTGCCTTATGCACCAATGCATTTACAGAGAAACTTTGGCCAGGTTTAGATATTGTGCCAGGCAGAGGATTGATCCTTTTGTCGAAGCCCTTGGATTTTAAGATTCCTTGGAAAGGAACATTCCATATGGATAAGGGGTATGTATACTTTCGTCAAGTGGATGGACGACTCTTACTGGGAGGTGCTAGAAATAAGGATTTTGAAAGCGAAAAATCTACGGGTTTTTCAGTAAACCCGAGAAAAGTATCATTTAGAAAGGTTAGCTACTGAGGTTATTTTTCCTGATAAAAATATTGAGTGGGATACTGAATGGACTGGGATTATGGCATTTGGCAAAATTAAATCTCCCATTGTCCAGCAGTTAGGGAATAAAACTGTGGCTGCGGTACGACTTGGCGGAATGGGGGTGGCAATAGGTTGGCAAGTAGGCAAGGAGTTATCAATAATTTTGTCCAAGATGTAATTGATAATTTTTCATTAGATTCAAACTCTTAACTCACCAAACCCCGATTAATGCAAGGTATTAACCGTACTCCTAAAGTTTTTGAGGCACTGATTCCGCTGGTTTTTTTGATCGTTCTCCTGGTAGTGAATATTCAAGTTTTTGGTACAGATGGGCTTTCCGGTTCCAATCAAATTGTGCTTATCCTTTCCTCTATGGTTGCTGCAATGGTAGCAATCTTTCGTTTAGGTATTAATTGGGAAAGTCTTCAGGATGGGGTCATTAAAAGTATAAGTGCGGCGATGTCCAGTATTTTGATTCTGTTTTTAATCGGTGCGCTTGCCGGCACTTGGTTACTCAGTGGAATTGTGCCGGCCATGATTTATTATGGGCTTCAGATTCTAAGCCCTGCGATATTCTTGGTTGCAGCATGTCTTGTGAGTGCCATTGTTTCGGTAGCCACCGGCAGTAGTTGGACGACTGTTGCCACGGTGGGGGTTGCTTTACTTGGTATAGGTAAAGCATTGGGATTTGAAGAAGGGATAATTGCAGGAGCGATTATCTCGGGCGCTTATTTTGGAGATAAAATGTCGCCGCTTTCCGATACAACCAACCTCGCCCCAGCCATGGCAGGAACAGATTTGTTTACTCATATTCGCTATATGGCAAAAACTACCGTTCCGTCCATTGCCATTACGCTCCTGATTTTTGTGGTGATCGGACTCAATTATGAGACCAACGGTACAGTAAATGATGTGCAGGCAATTTCTACTGTGATTGCCGGGAAATTCAATGTGACAGGTTGGCTTTTTATTGTTCCAATACTGGTGATTATCATGATTGTACGAAAAGTCCCCGCAATTCCGGCTTTACTTACAGGAGCACTGCTAGGAGGGCTTTTTGCCTTGATTTTCCAGCCTGATATTATTAGACTAATTGCAGATGAAAATGCATCATATGCTTACCAAAGTTTCAAAGCTGTCATGATGTCTCTCTATGGAGAAATTAGCATTTCTACTACCAATGAGGTGGTCAATGAACTGTTAATTACCAGGGGTATGGGAGGGATGATGAATACTATTTGGCTAATAATTGCAGCAATGGTCTTCGGTGGAATTATGGAAGAAAGCGGAATGCTAAGGGTACTTGCGGAAGCTGTGATACAGAAAGTACATAGCATTGGTTCCTTGATCGCATCCACGGTCGCTACATGCGTCTTCTTCAATATTACCACTTCTGATCAATATTTGGCAATTTTAGTACCTGGAAGGATGTATGCAGATGTATATAAAAAGCGCGGTTTAGCACCTGAAAACCTAAGCAGAACATTAGAAGATTCAGGAACAGTGACCTCGGTTTTGGTTCCTTGGAATACCTGTGGGGCTACACAAGCTTCGGTATTGGGTGTTGCTACTTTTACATACGCACCCTTTTGTTTTTTTAATATTATTAGTCCCTTTATGACCATTTTATATGGTTATTTCAAAATCGGGATCACCTATTATGATGACGTTGAAGAAGAAAAGTTGGTATGATTCCATTTAAGATTACAAAGGAAGAAGTAAACGCCCTTCCGCTGGGACAGTTTGAAGGCGAAATGTTTTTAATAGATAAAACGGAAGATGTTGAGGAGGTTGCGGAATTTCTTGTTCAACAGCGTGTTATTGGCTTTGATACCGAGACGAAACCTGCTTTTCAAAAGGGAATAATAAATCAGGTCTCCCTACTTCAGCTTTCTACCTCTACGCAGGCTTTTCTATTCCGCTTAAATGAAATTGGTTTTCCTGAACCCATCCGGAATATTCTGGAAAAGGAGAATATTGTGAAAGTGGGCGCTGCTGTACACGATGATATAAAAGGATTGGCGAAACTTACGGATTCTTTCTATCCCAATTCTTTTTTCGATCTTAATGATGAGTTGAAAAGAGTAGGTTTTATAAATATTGGTGTCAGAAATCTATGCGCTATGGTGCTAGGGATGCGTATTTCCAAATCCGAACAAGTTTCTAATTGGGAAGCCGAAACGCTTACCATCAAACAGCAGCGTTATGCGGCCACAGATGCCTGGGGCTGTCTGGAGATTTTCAAAAAACTGAGAGACCAAGGCTATTTGGATGAATTATTTAAGTGATTGTCAATTCCAATCCCTCAATTTCCTCCAGTGAGCTGACGATTGACTTTTCCAGACCTTTTCTGAATTCTAGCTGCATTTTGCAATCCAGCATCATTTCCTGAGCAGAAATCGTTAATTCATGGAGTTTGATTAGCTTCATAACATCATTTAGCATAGGGTAGGGAAAACGAATGTTCACAGAAGTTTTTACATGATCTTGCACCAGGATATTTTCCTCAATTGCTAACGCTGCTGATGTCTTGTAGGCATTTATCAAGCCACTTATTCCAAGTTTTGTCCCTCCAAAATATCGAACTACAACAATCAAAATATTCGTCAGGTTAGTTGACCTGATCTGTCCGAGTATTGGATCTCCGGCAGAATGGTTTGGTTCACCATCATCATTTGCCCTAAACTGATCTCCGTCTTTTCCAAGCATCCATGCATAGCAATGATGCCTCGCATCAAAATATTTTTTTCTTAACTCAGTCAAGTGGATTTTGATTTCTTCCTCATTTTTTACAGGAAAGGAAAAATAGAAAAACTTGCTGCCTCTGTCTTTAAAAAGCCCTTCGCTACTTCGGGAAACAGTAAAAAATGTATCTTCGAATGTTGACTCGTCACCGAAGGCTGACATAGGATAGTTAGAGTTGATGAGCTGCGAATTTAGAAAATTAACAAATGGGTAACAGTTTATCCATTCGAATTATCTTAATTTTAGCTAGAGGAAATTTTGTTCAATGCCCGAATCTATTAGTACACATGCTCCTTACCTGTTTACCTTACCTGGAACCAGGAATGGGACAGGATGTCTTCACTTTTGGGAAAATTTAGCGCTTTTTCCAGAAGGGATTCAACGGTGTTTTTGGATTTCAAATGTTCAGGAAGGTGAAACGCGTGGCAATCATGCGCACTGGCAAGAATCTCAGGTAATTGTTGCACTAGCCGGGAAACTTCTATTGGAGATTCTTTCTTCAGGGGGTGAGGTTTTTAATTTCGAACTCAATTCGCCAGATCAGGCAGTTTTTGTTCCTCCTTTAAATTGGTTAGTTGCCAGGTTCTACCCAGACTCAGTATTGCTTGGGATGTCGGATCGGGCTTTTTCAGAAGATGATTATATCAGAGACTTAGATTACTTTGGAAAGCTTCAAGAAAGAAATAAGTGAATCCCATGTACTTCGGGTGATTTCCGCCTTGAAGGAGGGTAAGGATTATTTCTTGAGCAATTTTCCTGTGGAAGCTTATCAGGACCAACTGGATTTCATTTGGGAGAAAAAGCAAAAAACCAAAGCAATAATCACTTTTGCGATTTCTTCGAGAGGTGAAGCAATCTCACTTCCTCAATCGCCCTTTGGCGGCCTGTGGATTTATGACGGTTTGAGTTCAGCTTCTATGGAAGCTTTTATCAGGGCAATTGTCGATGAATTAAATCATCGCGGGATCAATTCCATTACGATTACCCAGCCACCAAAACCCTATGAGGAACAGTTTGATTTGGTGAATTATTTATTGTTCAAAAGCGGTTTTGAACAGGAAAAAATAGTAAGTCATCATTTTTTCATGGGTAAAAAGAAGATCAAGAAGCTTGTACAAAAAGAGTCTGCGAAACTTCAGAAGAAGAACAAGAACTCAGGACTGAAATCCAGCTATTCTTCTATTTCGAATTTTGGGTTTTTAAAAGAAATCCGTTCATGGAACGCCTTAAAAGGCTATGAAGTAGCAATTGATGAAAACAGAATTGTGCAGCAAGTTTCAGAATATCCGGATAGGTATTTTTTGATTACTGTAAGCAAAGATAGTGTTGTGATCGGGTATTCTCTCGGTGTCAAGCTCACCTGCGATTCTCTTTATTATTTTCTTTCAGCCATCAATCCGAAAACTCCAGTGAAGAACGGAGGTGAGCTTATCCTGAGTGAACTGTTTCAACTTGCAGTGGATCAAAAGGTGAATTTTATAGACTTGGGCTCGTCAGACCTTGACGAGCGTGCAAATCACAGCTTAATGTTCTTCAAATCCCGCTTTTCAAATGATATCTGTAACAAAATCACTTGGGTAAAAAAGCTATAAATGAAATCCAATGACCGAGTTACCGTTATTTGTATTGCTTTCAACCATGAAAAGTGGATAGAAAAGGCTTTAGTCAGCGTCCTGTTGCAGGATTACCCACAGAAGGAATTAATCATCGTTGACAATGGAAGTAAGGATTGTACCCCGACTATCATAGGAGACTGGGTGGCAAATCATTCGGAGAAACTTCCTATCAAAGTCAGTTATAAAAGCGAATCTGAACCCTATTGTCAGGTGTTTAATGAAGTTTTGGATAAGGTGGAAAGTCCTTTTGTGATCGATCTGTCCGGTGATGATTTTTTGTATTCCAATCACCTATCCCATTCCGTATACAGCTTGCGTCAGAGGCAAAATGCGGCTTTTGTCTTCTGTGATGCTGTTATAATGGATGAAAATGGCAATGAGAAATCTTATTATAAAAATGAGGATTATAAAGAATTAAAGGAGAGAATTTTTACCGATGACTTGTATGAAATCCTTATTCGTAGAAGCTGTATTTCCGCCCCAACCGTAGTGTTCAATGTTGCGGTTCTGAAGAAGGTTGGAGGATATGACGCGACACTTTCCTATGAGGATTTTGATATTCAACTTCGCCTAGCTAGAAGTTATCCTGTAGTTTTTTCAGATCACGTAGGTGTTTTAAAAAGAAAGCATGCAAACTCTTTATCTGCTAGCCAATATCAGAGGTACCGATCCCAGATGCTTCCAAGTACCCTGCGTGTCTGCGAAAAAATCAGGAAAATGAACAGGGATGCAAGAGAAAATGAGGCGTTATCAATACGCATTTTATACGAATTGAAGCATGCGCTTTGGTCGGCGAATTTTCAGGTAGCAAAAGGCTTTATCCTGCTTGCGAATGAAATGAAGATCAAAGGAGCCGAATTCCGTTTGTATAAGCTTTGGTTTTTTTTGCGTCTGGATATCTCCTGGCTTTATGTCAGATTAACCTGACTAACCAATAACTACTTCAATAAATGGTGGGTTTGAAAAGTATTTCTGCCCAATCCGAAGCATGTCCTGAGAGGAGAATTTTTTCAGATAAGCCAACTTCTCAGTGTAATAGTCAAAATCCATCCCTGAATGATGAACGGCTTTGAATCTGTCAGATAAATCAAATGAAGTACTGAACTGTTTTAGCATTTGGCCTATCAAGTAGTTTCTAACCACTTCAAGCTCATCCTTGTCTATTTCTACCTGGGTCAACAGCTGGATTTCATGGTATATTTCCTTGATCACGGATGGATAAAATGCCTTTTGAACATCAGCAGCAATTACCCAATAGTCAGAGTCACCTATTTCAGCAAGAGAGGAATAGATCCCATACGTATGTCCTTTGTCCTCACGGATATTTTTGATTAGTCTAGAACCAAAATAACCTCCTAAAATTGTATTGAAAATACTAAGTGCGATAAAATCAGGATGGGTCTTTGGAATAGACCAACTACCGATCCGAATACTGCTTTGTACCGACTTTTCTCTTGGCTCAGTTGCTGCCAGAAGTGTATTTATTCCAGGTAAAAGAACGGGTTCAGAAATTGGTCTATTAGGTATATAACCAAATTGGATCGAGAGATTTTCCAACTCCTTTGCATCAAAATTCCCGGTAACGAATATTTCCAGATTTTGCCAAAGCATTAGCTCATAATACGCAATCAATTGGCTCCTAGTGATTTTATCCACATGAGATTCTGTGACTTCAGCTCCATAAGGATGGCTGGCTCCAAACAGGCATTTTCTAAATACCTGACCGGCGCGGGAAGCAGTTTTTTCACGTTCCAATCGAATGCTGAGTTTTCGCTGCGATTGCCGTTTTTTCAACATATCTTCCGGAAAGATAGCCTGGGTAAATAGGGAGATAAATAATTCTACTACAGTAGCAAGGTGTTTCTTGGTAGATAAAAGACTGAGCCCTTCATGGGAGAAGGTCAATATAGGATGAACTTCAGAGGCATAAAAATCAAAGAATTCGGCGATTTCCCCTGCATTTTTTTGTCTAGTACCTTCCAACAGCATCTGAAGAGTGAAGGAGGGCACAAGGGTTTGCTCCAGTGGAAGCGAAGCCCGTTGACCCTTGCATAGTATTTCGATTTTAACAGCCTCTATACCGGGAGTTGGAATGTAAAAGAACTTCGCGCCATTGGAAAGATTGAATTCCTCTGGTGGCAATAGTTCAAAATCCTCTGGAATGTTGAATTCCGGAGCTTTTGACCTGTCTACACGCATTTTTAATTAGGAATATTGTACATCAGAGTGAACCTCAAGGTCTCTGCAAGTGGGTGGTTTTGTTTTTGAGGAACAAGGTATGAGAAGTCGAATCCAAGTTTTTTCAGATCAAAGCCAACTCCCATGGTAAAATATTTTCTACCCCCTTTGGTTGGGTTTTCGTAAAAATAGCCTGTCCGAAGTGCAAATTTATCGTCGTAGGAATACTCTACTCCAAATGAGATCATGATTTCTTTCATTTCCTCAGAAAATCCTCCTGGAGCATCAGTAAAAGAACCAAACATACCTGAAAGCAACGGTCTATTAGGATCTTTTCCATTGCCAGGTTCTATGATGAGATTTCCGTTCTCATCTGTTTGCAACGTTCCATCTTCATTTGTCGCATAGATCGGAGGGGTAGGGACGAGTAGCTTGTTTAGATCCAAAGCAAAAGTAAGTGAATTCACCGGATCAAGATCAATAGAATAAGCTGCTCCTACTTTAAGGTTTGTGGGAATATAATCCAAATCATCGGCTGAATTGTAAGTGATTTTTGGACCTATATTGGAGATGTTAATACCCCAGGAAATGTTGGCATCCTTTACCCCGGCATATACGGGGCGGGAATAATAAAGTCCCACGTCAGTACCAACGCTAATTCCAGGTTTGGCTTCACTACCACCTACTGAAGATATATTTCCAGAAAGATTTGAATAGATGAATCTCGCAGAAATACCTAAGCCTAGGTAAGTGGAAAGTTTTCTGGAATAGGTCCCTCCGATAGCAATGTCTCTAGGATTGAATTCACCCAAAGGATTTCCTTTGCCGTCAGTCAGTTGGATATTGCCCATATTGAAGTAGCGCAGGTCAAACCCAAATGCTGAAACCTCGTCAATCTTAAAAAAACCGGTTAAATAGCTCAGAGACATGTCATTGACGAGCTTGCCAAGCCATGGGGAATAGGAAAGTGAAAAGCCCATTTGATCCTCAATGAAGGCGAGTTGCCCTGCATTCCAGTGAGCAGAGCTTCCATCAGGAGATAGCGCTACTCCCACATCTCCCATGCCGGAGTGCCTTGAGTCTGGGGCAAAATTCAAAAATGGAACAGCAGTTGTGATCACTCTTCGATTCTCATCCTGCCCGGAGAGCACAGTGCTGTTCTGCGCATGCACAGATAAAGTAGCCAGGGTAAAAACTGCTATGAGTAAGTTTTTCCTATTTATTGTGGCTATTTTTTTCATTGAATCACGATTAGTCCGCTCACTGAATCTGTAGAATTATCAAATTCTGACCGTAGCGTTAATTTGTAAATATAAGTTCCTTTTGCTGGATATTTGGTTTGGTTTTGTAAAAAAAACCAAGACAAACCCCCAATATGAGTGTTAGCTTTGACTAAACGTCTGCTCTCTGAAATTAGTGTCTTACCGTCTGTTTGGTAAACAGTAAGGGTTAACATCAGGTTTTCTTCTGGCCGATTATGCTCAAGCTCGAAATTACTTTCAATTTGGGCTGGATTTGGATAACTTTTGTGGTTTAAGATACGAAGTTTATCGCTTCCATGCACATAGATCTCTTGATTGAACGCACTTTCGTTCCCTAAATTATCCCAAGCTCGGATAGTTACCAAATTCTTTCCTTCTTTTAATCCTTTTAGTTTGAAAATCACTTTACCTGATGTGAACGTATTGTTTTGAGATTCAAAAAACTCATTTAAAGCAATCGGGTCATCTTGATTTAGTTGAACGGTTAAATTTTCAGAAGGTAAGTGATTCGAAATGTTGATGCCACTCGAATCATCAAATAAGGCTTCCATTTCTAAGATAGAGGCTGGAAAAATAAATGGGGCTTCTTCTTTTCCCCCAAAAGTCACAGTGATCAAAGGGCCTACTGTATCTGCCGGAGAATTAGTGGATGTGCCTCCTACGATCGGTGAATCAAAGCCAAAAGCTTCCCATGACTGGTCTTTGCTACTTCCCATTATCCGAATTCTCCCTGCTCCAAATTCCAGGTCTATATTATTGGGAATGAACATCTTGCCTTTGATCAGTCCGGAGACAATTTTACCGGTTCCTTTGAAAAGCAGTGTTTTCTCTTCTTTAAACTCCACTGGGTTACTTTCGTCTCCTAAAGTTTTACTTAGGGCAAGTTTATCATATAGTTCTACGGTATAGGTTCCATTGAAATTGGTAGCAGTACCTCCGGTGTTTTGATTTATTACTTCAGCAGAGAATTCTACTTCCTGAAGGGCAGAAAGGGTATCTGATTTTTTCCCAGTTTCCAAATTTTCAAATGAACTAAACTCAATCTGAAATTGGGGAGAGGCCAGTTTCATGCTAGGATCAGCCAGGAGACTGAAATTCCTATTCAATGAACTGTTTTTACTTTTGTTTTTAGTATTTCTGAAAATACTTCCTAAATCTTGGGATCGACCATTTTCAAGCTTAAAAACCTCCTCGATAAAAGCTTCATTCAGCGAGAAATTCACACTACTGAATACAGGTCTGCCGGTACTTAGAAGCCCAATTGCGCCTTTATTCGGCGCAATTAATAATTCTTCGGCTGCTGACCTCGAAAAAGGGTTATCGTGCCGTCCAAATTCGCATGTAGCAGTGATCCAAAGTGCCAATTGATCCTGATTGGCCCAATTTGCAATGTCTGATACCGTAAAGACTTCTTCAGCTGTAAGCGTGGCTTCGTTTCCATGGCCAATAAAATTCAGCAGTAATATTCCTTGTTCCAGAGTTTCTTCCAAGACAGACTCGGCCTGCGGTGACGATTGGGTTTTTCTGGCATTTTCCTGTTTAAACCTGTCTAGATACAATTTTAGCTGCTTGTATTCTTTGTGGTTCTTATCCAGGTAGCTTGCGTGTGCCTCCGAATCGCGTAAATGAATGTTGTTGTCACCGTCGTCAGCAAAAAAAGCCACCGTTTTTTTCCAATCCCCAGCTTTCGGTTTGCTTTCGTAATCAATGATTTTTTCCACAACGATTCTGGCTTCGTGGGCATTGATTACTGGAAGTCTGCCAACACCGATCTGCATATGTTCATCTCCTTCACGACTTTCTTCCCATTCGCCTTGGCCAAATTCAAGTAGGGCAAAATAATCATCTGAACTGAATGTAGTCAATGGATTCAGGCTGTTTCTGCTGGTATATATAGGGATGAGATTCGGTCTGCCTCCCAATATTCCTTTATAATCAAAAGTCCCTTTACCAAGAATTAAGACATTTTTAAGCTTTCCTCCTTTATGATAATGCCATGCTATCAAATTACGAATAGCAGAAAGGTCAGGGTTTCCATAACCGAATGCATCGTATATATCTTCGAGATAGTAAACCTCTGAATAAATACCCATCCCCATTTTGTGGTCGATGAGTCTTTCAGCGGAATTGGCCAAAAGCCGGTGAGAGATAATCAATAATTCCGGCCAGGAGGATTGGGATCGAAGGTTAAGATTTGCGCGTTCGAATTCCGGAACCTCCAGTACTGTCTCCTCGTTAAAAACAACGAATTTCTGCCCGCTGAGAATTGATCCAGCGCTTAAATCAAGGGCTTTTGGATTATAAAAATTACTCACTTCCCAAACGGATAGCCCTACTAAAGGGGAAAGAGAGATTGAGGAATTTTGCTCTTTTAAATAAATACCTTCTTCAAGAAATTGACTTGAGTGAGGGACCCCAATTCCTATGTACTCGAAGTAGCCGGCATCATTGGGATTGGAAGCTTGGAAAGAAATTCTCAACCGTTCGATTTTTTTGCCAGCGGGAGAAAAAGTTTCGTTTATGCTAACTTCTTCTCCTTTGATACCATAAGTGCTGTTTGGAATTCCATTTACAGAACTTTCAGAAATAGTCAGTTCATCAACTGCCAAACTGATTTTAGCTGTTGACCCAGACCTAGCTAGTAATTTCCCGGTAATTTTCCAATCGACGCCCTGGTCAGTAGCTAATGGAAATGCATACCCACGAGTTACTCCGGGCGCTACTGCCCTAGAATACCAAGCTCTTCCTGAATTGAGAATATTATTTTCATTTTCTTTGAGCCAGTTCCATTGATATAATATAGTCGGCAGTTCAATGCCTGATCGTCCTGCAATGGTGTGAATTCTCTTCGGGTTGTGGGATGTTCCTACCAAAAAACTTATAGAATCAGCATATTGATTAGGATAGTATTCAATCCCTTCAGCTGTAGATTCATACCTGTGCGGAGAAGAAAGGTAGAAATATAAATTTCCGTCCTTTTCCAGGCCGGGAATCTCCTGCAATTCTAAATTTTCGCTTTGAACTATTTGAGGCAGCATACCAGGGTAGCCATAAATAGCTAGTTCACTTAGCGAATTTGCGCCTAGTTCTTGAGCCTGACTGGCACTGATTTTATAGATGCCTTCATCGGCTATTTTGAACTTCGAAAATAAGGTTTGGCCAGAAGCAGACCCGGACAATACTAAACCGAAAAGAAAAATACGCAGAAGCTTGCGGGACGGAAGTGTCATTCTGAACTGAGGCTGTTTTCTACAATAGATAAGCCCAGGTAGGCCAAGATTACTATAGGAATTCCCGCCAGGCCAAAAAGTAAAATCAACGTGATGCCAATAGCTAAAAGTGCGTACCTAAATTTATTCTTGGCTAAGGAATAAGCCTTGAATTTGAGTGCGATTAGAGGAAGTTCTACCAGCAAGAGTATGGCAAAGACCCAGGCTGTTCCAATTAGGAAAAGTGGTGCTGAAAGCCATGTTTCGATCCCAGGCCACTGGGTAGCAAAGTACGGCAAGGTGCTGATAAATAGTGCATTTGCAGGTGTGGGAAGGCCGATAAATCTATCACTTTGCCTTGTGTCCAAGTTGAATTTGGCAAGACGGACTGCAGACAACAGCGGGACGATCAGTGTGAGATAGGGAAGCCATTCTATGCTTGAATTCACTTCAGCCATCTGGAAGAGAATCATGCCGGGAAGCACACCAAAGGATACTAAGTCAGCCAGTGAATCCAATTGCTTTCCGATTTCACTTTGCACTTTCAACAACCTTGCAGCAAAGCCATCAAAAAAGTCGAACAGCGCGGCCAAAATAATGAAGTAGGCGCCTGAAAGAATATTGCCATTGATCACCCAAATAATCCCAATTACTCCGGAAAGTAAGTTAAGAAGTGTGATTGCATTTGGGATGTGGGATATGATTTTCAAGTTCTTGCATTTATACCCACAAATGGGTTATGAATTTTTTCGAAAGCTATGGTAGTTTCAGGTCCATGTCCCGGATAGATCACTGTTTCCTCAGGAAGGGTGAAAAGTTCCGATTTGATTTTGTCCAAAAGTAAGTTATGATTTCCTCCAGGAAGATCAGTCCTGCCAATACTTCCTCGGAAAAGCGTGTCACCTGCGATGCATTGGTGAGAAGCCTCATGGTAAAAGACGACATGACCAGGAGCGTGTCCTGGGACAAAGAGGATTTGAAGCACTTCACTACCAACTTTGATTTTTTCCCCTTCTATTAAAAACCCATCTGCTTCGCTGGTCTGATAGCCCACAAATCCGTAATTTGGTGCATAAACTTCGACTGCTTTCAGCACCGGTGCCTCTTGCTTATGTATGAAAAGTTCTATGCCGAATGTTTTTTTTGCCCATGCATTACCCAAAACATGATCAACGTGGCAATGCGTATTGAGCAATTGGGAGATTCGAATCTTTTTCTCCGTCACAAAATCCAGCAGCTCCTTTCGTTCAGAGAGATCAAAGCAACCCGGATCAACCAATGTTCCAGTACCTTCTTCATCATATAACAGATAGGTGTTTTCCTGAAAAGGGTTGAATGTAAAAGACTTAATATAAAGCATAGGAAATGTATGTCTGTATTAGAGCAAAATAAGGAATTAAACCTTTATTTTGGACTATGGAAATTGATTTTTTGCTCATTGGACAGGGACTTGCCGGTACAGCACTTGCCTATAGACTGAAGCAAGCTGGTAAAAAAATCAGGATAATTGATGAACCTGGGGCAAATAATTCGAGTAGAGTGGCGGCAGGGCTTTTTAACCCTGTGACAGGAAGGAAGATGGTGAAAACCTGGAGAGCTGATGCTCTTTTCCCTGTGATTCAGCCATTTTATAAGGAGCTGGAAGCGCTTACCCGAAGCGGTTTTTTGACAGAAAAAGCAATTTACAGACCTTTCCTAACAATAGAAGAGCAAAATGAATGGATGGGGCACAGCGCTGATCCCGGCTTTGAATACTATTTGCGGAAGATCCACGCAGAAAGCCAGTCTGAATTTCTTAAAGATCCTTACGGTGGGGTGATGCTTCGAAACTCTGGGTGGTTGGATATCAATAATCTATTAGATGCGATGACTGCGTATTTTAGAGAGGAATTGATTGTGGGGAATTTTGATGAGCGTTCACTTTCACATGAAAATGAAGTCTGGTCTTATAGAGATTTAAAGGCAAAAGCAGTAGTGTATTGTAACGGTGTGGAAGCAATGAATTCCAGGTTCTTCAGTTTTCTTCCGTTTGCGCCGGTGAAAGGAGAAATTTTGGAAGTAAGACAGGAATTTACACCAGATTATATAGTGAACCGGGGTGTTTTCAGAGTTCATTTGGGAAATAGAATCCATCGGGTAGGGTCGACCTACACGAAGCATGATATGGCAGTAGGAGCAACAGTTGCGGCAAAAACAGAAATACTGGAGAAATTGACAGATTTGGTGCGGCTGCCAGTTGAGGAAATTATCAGTCACAGAACAGGAATAAGACCTGCTACCAGAGATAGAAAACCTTTTTTGGGGAAACATCCTTCCGAGGTAGGCGTTTACATATTCAATGGTTTTGGAGCCAAGGGAGTTTCATTAATTCCTTATTTTAGTGAACAAATGGCTACACATTTATTAAAAGGTAAGGCAATTGACTCCGAAGTGGACATAGCTCGGTATTTTAATTATATTTAAAGACATCTTTCAGCAAATCGAATGCGATATCACCTTTTCCGAATTTTAGTTTTTGCTGGCTTATGGTTGAATTCATTTTTTGCCCTTGCTCAGTTTGATCAGGAGCGTTTTGGGAAAAACAGAATTCAGCATCAGCAGTTCGAATGGTATTTTTACGCCTCAAACAATTTTGAGGTGTACTACTATGACCGTGGGGGAGCAAATGCCAAAATGGCTATTGATTACCTGGAAAGTGAGTTTAATCGACTCACACAGATGATAGGATATGTTGCCTATACCAAGCCGAAAATTTACATTTATAATTCTCCCGAGGAGCTGCTGCAGAGTAATGTCAACCTTAATAAGGAAGAGTATAATGAGCAAGGACAGACAAACTTCAATAGATTGTTGGCCGAAGTAGCTTATAAAGGAGAAGTTGACCAATTTAAGGAGGATCTGATCTATGGGACAGTAAAGGTAATTATTGAAGAAATGCTATATGGCTCTTCTGTATCTGATGCCTTTCAATCCAATCTGACCAATAAGTTTCCGGAATGGTATGTAGACGGCATTGCGCTGTACTTGGCAAAAGGCTGGAGCAGGGAGATGGATGATTTTGTGCGCCATTATTTTCAGGAAGACCAAAATCCAAAAATTCTCAAGCTCAAGGAAAAGGAGGCTGCATTGGTGGGGCAATCGGTTTGGAATTACATTGCTGAAAGATACGGCAGAAGGTATGTTTCTAGTATTTTGAACCTTTCCCGAATAAACAGAAACGAGGAAAATAGTATCGCAAATACAGTTGGGTTGAATTATAAAACATTCACCCAAGACTGGAAAAAGTTTTATCTGGACATAAATAAGCAAGTTTCTTCGACCTTTAAAGATCCAAATAAAGATGCAGCGGTGGCACAGACTTCGCCAAAATTCATAGGTGCTATAAATGACATCAAGTTTAGCCCGGATGGATTGAACCTCGCCTATGTGATCAATAATGGCGGAAAGTATAAAGTCCAGGTAAGGGAGTTGGGTTCAGGCAGAGAGCAGACACTATTTGCAGGAGGAACATCCCTGCAAGACCAAGAGGCAAATTTTGCCTCTCCGGTAATTGCCTGGAGAGATTCTGCAAATATTGCCATTGCTTCATTCAAAAGAGGGTTCACAACGCTGAGACTGAGGTCTATTGACGGCTCTAATCAAGATAAAATTTTCTTAAGAAATATAACCCAAATCCTTAGTCTTGACTTCAACAGTACAGGGAAGAACATGGTGCTTTCGGCTATTTCCAATGGGAAATCGGATATTTATACGCTCAATGCCCGAGGTGCCGGTAGAAGGCTGACAAATGATTCCTTTGATGAATTGACTCCTGTTTTTTTGAATGATTCCACCATTATCTATTCGTCTAACGCGACCAGTTTAGCGGATTCACTTACGGGAAAAAATTTAGAATTGGTTTCTTTGCCCAATTACTATAATCTTTATATGGTAGAGGTGACCGACACTATTGTCACCAGGCAGCTGAGTAATTCTAACAGCAAAAATATAAGACCCAGAAAAGTAAACAGCAATACAATCGCTTACCTGAGTGATCTGAGCGGGATAAATAACCTCATGCGAATGAACATAGGAAACCAGGTTTCCAATCAGATTTCGGCCTTTAACAAGAGCATAGAAGCTTTTGATATCAATAGTAGAATGAATAGAATTGCTTATTCTGTGCGTGATGGTAGAGAGAGTTATTTGGTAGTAGAGGGTTTTTCCAATTCGGATCAGTTTACCCCAAGCACTCCAAGGATACAATTGGAGCAGGCCAAAAGTCTAAATGAAAGAATGGCTGCCAGAAGGCTACTTGAAGCGAAAGAGGCTGAGGAAAGCTTACCGCAAGTGACACGCGAGGAAAATCCTTCTACTCAGCCACAGGTACAGCCGGATACTACAGCAAAAAACGCTACCTCGTCTATCGATCTGAAACGGCTTAGTTTTGAGTCTAAAAATGGGATAAATACCGATAATTATATATTCGATACACTGCCAAATAACCTTACATCCCCGGAGGCTACTACAGCGGAATCAAAAACAAATCTGTTGGAAACCTTTAGGAGGCAGAGTTTGAAAAAGAGGGTTACAGGCCCGAGGGAAATGGAACCGCAGTTTTTTATCAATAATATCAACACACGATTTGTGGTAGATCCATTACGGGGTTTCGGTATTGGTCTTACCGGCAAAATGACTGATTTACTTGATAACCACTCATTCCAGGGAGGTGTAATGACTACACTTGATTTTAGATCAGGAGGAGATATTTTTTTCGAATATGAATATTTGAAAAGTAGAGTGGACTTCAAGGGAAGATTTGACCGCAAGACCATTCGTGTTTCCGAAGGCGATGTCACATTTCAGAAATATGTGCTGACCAAAGTTGAAGCAGGTTTTTCTTACCCTTTAAATGCAAATGCAAAATTTTCGCTTTCACCCTTTGTGGCAAAAACTCAATATTTCAACCTGAATCCTGATTCTTTAATCTACGGTCAAGATCCAGATCAAAACCGATTCGATGTTAACTATTTAGGGGGTAAAGCAGAGTTTGTGTATGACCGTACCCAGCCGTTAGGTCTTTATTCACAGACGGGTTTCAAAGCTAAAGTAGGCTATAGCCAATATCAGTCTTTCAAAAATAAGGATCGATCATTTGGAAATTTCTATGTGGATTTAAGAGAGTATTTTACTATTCATAAGAATATAGTACTGGCAGGAAGATTGTATGCGGGGTCTTTTATGGGAAATAATCCCCAGACCTATATGTTGGGTGGAATGGATAATTGGTTGTTCAATGAGTTTTACCGTCCTCCATCAAA
The DNA here is from genome assembly GCF_001442615.1 of Algoriphagus resistens. Taxonomy (GTDB): domain Bacteria; phylum Bacteroidota; class Bacteroidia; order Cytophagales; family Cyclobacteriaceae; genus Algoriphagus; species Algoriphagus resistens. The sequence continues at coordinate 65,906 of NZ_LMXN01000009.1, forward strand.
CAGACCGGAATCTTCGCCGATCAGAAATCCTACAGGCGTAGAAAATTCCAACATTTTGTTTGCGGATTTTGTTGACCTGAGAGGATATGATTATGACGAGATCAGGGGTAGGAACATGGTCACTTTTACAGCTGAATTGAGAATTCCTGTTTTCTCCTACCTGACCAGGGGGAACATCACATCTAATTTCATCAGGAATTTTCAGTTGATAGGCTTTTACGACGTTGGCTCTGCCTGGAACGATTCTGCTCCCTGGGAGCGCGTAAATGATCAAAACACGGAGGTGATCAATACGGAAGGATCCCCGTTTACTATTGTGCTTAATAATTTCAACAACCCTTGGTTACAAAGCTATGGAGCAGGATTGAGGACTGTATTGCTCAACTACTACGTCAAATTTGATGTGGCTAGACCTGTCCGAAATTATGAAGCAGAAGATTTAAAGTTCTATGTAACTTTAGGCTTCAATTTCTAACTACAAATTTTATTATGATCAAATCAATGACCGGCTTCGGAAATGCCGGGTTTGAAGATGAGCGCATGGTGATCCAAGTGGAGGTACGAACGCTCAATTCAAAGTTTTTGGATCTTTCCATACGAAGCCCTAGACAATTCAATGATAAGGAATTGGAAATCAGAAATATGGTTCAGTCTATTTTAGATCGTGGTAAAGTGAGTATTTCTATTGATTTCCAATCTAAAGGGGCTATTGAAATGCCTGTTAATATTAACAAGGATCTTTTTCATCTGTTTTATCAGAAGTACAAGGAACTTGCAGATGCCGTACAGGATAATCCCCAGGATATTTTCAAACTGGCACTGCAGTCACCAAATGTAATCACCCAGTTGGCCGGTGAGCAAAGAGATGATCAGGCAGATTGGGAAGAGATCAAAAAAGTATTGTTCGTGGCTTTAAATAAATGTGATTCCTTCAGGCAGGACGAAGGAAGCTCTCTGGAGGGAAAGCTACAGGGTAATATAAAAACTATAGCCAGTGGCCTGGTTAAAATTAAGGAAGAGGAGGGTAATAGGAAAAATAGAATCAAGCAAAAAATCAGGAACCATTTCAGCGAATGGCTGGACGAGAATTCATTTGATTCCAATCGTTTTGAGCAGGAATTGATCTATTACTTCGAAAAATTGGATATCACTGAAGAAATCGTAAGACTGGATACACATTTGAAGTATTTCGAAAAGTGCCTGAACGAAGAAAGCAGCCAAGGTAAGAAACTAGGTTTTATCAGCCAGGAAATAGGTAGAGAAATCAATACCATTGGGTCGAAAGCAAATGATGCAGGTATGCAGAAACATGTGATTCTGATGAAAGATGAGCTGGAAAAGGTAAAGGAACAGTCCTTGAACGTATTGTGAATCCACCCACGGCAGGGCCGATGGGGTGGGGCTCCACGCTAAAGTGCCGATGGGATTTAAGGCACACGCTGTAAAAGTAAGGGGCTAAGCAGCCCCTTACTTTTACAGAATACGTTTCTTCAGCCTAGTTCAGTCGAAACCGGATAGGCATAGTCATACGGGATCGTACTGTTCTCCCACCTATTTTTCCAGGAGTCCATTTTGGAGAGTTTTCAATTACTTTCCTGGCTACTTCATCACATCCTCCACCAATGGTTCTCACCATTTCTATATCCTGAATAGACCCATCAGTATTGACAACAAAGCGGACTATTGCCATTCCTTCTATCCCCATTATTTTCGCTTGTGAGGGGTACTTCAGGTTTTTAGTGAGATAGGTATTCCATGCATCCATCCCGCCCTTAAAAGTCGCCTGAACATCTACAAAATTTACTATTTTATCTATGTCCTCGATCACCGGAGGAGCGGATATATCTACTTCTGTGATGATGGTTTTTTCAGTTGTGTTTATATCAAACATAATTTCATTAAGCCTATCAATCACAACATCATCAGGTTTGATGATTACTTCGATAGGAGCCTGCGGCGGAGGCGGTGGGGGAGTATGGATTGTAATTGGAATATCGATTAGGTCCCAGTCATCTTCTATTCCGTCAAAGGTCTTGACAGTTGCTTTATCATAAGCCTTCCATTCAAAAGCGACCAAAGCTGATCCGAGACTGACAGCCAATCCCAGATTAAACAATGCGGCTGACCATTTTTTAAGGTCAGACTTAGGGTTTTTTTTGAGTTCCATATGTGTAAAATTAGAGGTTAGAAAAACTACTCTAATAATTTACATTCCATAACCCACTGATACTAAAGTGATAACACTATTTAACTAGGCTAAAAGTTGTTAAAGACAGGATAGAAAAAGCCCCGAATAATCGGGGCTGTATAGCTTAGCCAAGCTTGAATTTAATCTGTAGCCGCATACGGGATCGTACCGGGCGCCCACGCTGCTTGCCTGGCTCCCAGTTAGGAGCATTTTTCACTACTCTGACAGCTTCTTCATTGCAACCGCCATCGATTCCTCTTAAGACTTCAACATCTTGAATAGATCCATCTGTGTTTACTACGAACACTAGGGTTACTGTGCCTTCAATGCCCATTCTTCTGGCTTGGGTCGGGTAGTTGAGATTATCCTTTAGGTATTTGTTCCAGCCTTCCATTCCTCCTGAAGGATTAGGCTGAGTTTCTACCACATCAAAGATTTTGTCTATTTTTTCTTCTACTGGAGCTTCCGCGATTATTACTTCTTCGATGAGGGTAGCTTCCTTCACATCGACATCAAAGTTAACTTCGATTTTCTCTTCGATTTCTACTTCATCAGGGATCTCCTCAATGATTGGCTGCTCTACTGGCGGTGGTGGCGGGGGTGGTGGTTGCTCTGTAATTGGAATATCCAACAATTCTTCGAAGTTGTCGGTTACTTGACCCAGGTCTTTCAATGAACCATCGTCAAATGATTTCCATTCGAAGGCAGCGAGGCTTGTACCTACAGCTATTGCCAGACCCAGATTCAGGAACATTCCTGACTTTCTGGTTAGATCAGCACTGGGAGTCTTTTTTGTTTCCATAGGTGTAAAATTAGAGGTTAGAAAAACTACTCTAATAATTTACATTACATAACTCGCTGATACTAATCCTATAACACTTTTTAACTAAATAGAGAGTTGTTTAAAGTCAGGCAAAAAAAAGACCCGAAACCTCGGGTCTATATGATTAGCTAAGTTTGAATCTAATCGGAAGCCTCATACGGGTACGTACAGGACGTCCTCGCTGTTTTCCTGGTTCCCAGTTAGGAGCTGCTTTTACTACTTTGACTGCTTCTTCATCACATCCTCCGCCGATTCCTCTCAAAACTTCTACGTCTTGAATAGAACCATCCGTATTTACTACGAACACAACGATTACAGTACCCTCTATCCCCATTCTTCTTGCCTGAGTAGGATATTTTAGGTTGTTTGAAAGGTATTTATTCCAACCTTCCATTCCTCCCTGAGGATTAGGTGGAGATTCCACCACATCAAAGATTTTATCTACTTTTTCCTCTACAGGAGCTTCCGCGATAACCACTTCTTTGATAACAGTAGTTTCCTTCACATCGACATCAAAGTTAACTTCGATTTTCTCTTCGATTTCTACCTCATCAGGGATTTCCTCAATGATAGGCTGCTCTACTGGCGGCGGTGGCGGTGGTGGTGGCTGCTCTGTGATCGGAATATCCAACAATTCTTCGAAGTTGTCAGTTACTTGACCCAGGTCTTTCAATGAACCATCGTCAAATGACTTCCATTCGAAGGCAGCAAGGGTAGCACCAACAGCTACTGCCAAACCAAGATTCAGGAACATTCCTGACTTTCTGGTTAGATCAGCGCTGGGAGTCTTTTTTGCTTCCATGATAAGTTTGGTTTATAAAGGTTAATTCTTCTTCTATTTCAGACTAACAATTGTAATAATTAATAGGCATTAATCCAAGCCAATCTTGGTGGTTGGAATCTTAAAATATGCTAATAAACCAGCAATACCCCCTATTTCGTTGACAATCATATCCATATAATCGAATGATCGGAAAGGGATAAATACCTGAGCACATTCCAAAACTATTCCGGCAGCTACTCCGAAAATCAAATAGTTGCTTAGTACTCTTCCCTGAAGTCCATTTACAACTGCCCGCTTTACCCCAACTCCACACCAAAGGAAACTCAACGTGCCAAAGCAAATGAGGTGTATCAATTTGTCCTGAAAGTTGAAGGAGGCATCAGGGAAATTATCACCTGGAGTCAACATGGCAAAAGCAATGAATAAGAGCCAAACTACTGCAATTCCTAATCTCAAAATGTTTTGTTTATTCTCCTACCAAATCAGCATATTCGGCCGCAGAAAGCAGACCTTCGGGGAGGTCACCTGTGATTTTCACTTTGATCATCCAGCCTTTTCCGTAAGGAGATTCATTCACGAGCTCCGGAGAATCTTCCAAATCAGGATTTACTTCCAATATCTCACCTGAAACAGGCATAAATAAATCCGAAACAGTCTTTACGGCTTCTACAGAGCCAAAAACCTCGTTAGTTTCCAATGTGTCTCCTGTAGTCTCTACTTCTACATAAACGATATCACCTAGTTCACCAGCGGCAAATTCGGTGATTCCAATAGTTGCAACATCACCGTCAATTTTAACCCATTCGTGGTCTTTGGTGTACTTAAGTTCTTGAGGAAAATCCATGTTTGTAAATAGTTATATGGGAGCCAAAATTAATAGGAATCAAGTAAGGATAAAATCTATTGCCCTAAATTAAATCGAAGTTGACCACCAAAGGCCGTGGAAGTTCGTTTATAGGCAGTTGTCACTCTAGGATCATTGATTGTTCTGTCAAAATATAGGGTAAGGTTTAGATTTTGATTGATCAGATACGAAATTGTCGGGCGAATAGAAATATTTAAGTTACCACTGGTGATGGTGCTGCCTTCTTCAATCTTCCGCTGGATCTGTGTAGTACTGACTACTTTTGAATCCAATTTGAACTGAAGGTCGTTTTTTAGTACAGTTTGCTTACCCTGGAATTTGAAAGGGATTTTAACCCCGGCTTTGGTATACCCTAGCGTCAATCCAAAATCATTGCTTTTCTGCTCAGTTACTTGAGAGTTTGAAAAGTTCAGGCCTAGATTCCGCTCCTTATTATATATCAACGCAATATTTAGTCTGTCTTTGGTCAGCATATCAATCCCGATCAGCGGTCCAAATCGCTCGGTGAGGATAACATCGTTTAAGACATATATCGGGATGAATTGCCCTTCTTCATTGACTTGGTTAGGTCTAGGGATTTCCTGCAATGTATTGTAAAGCTCCAGGCCTTGTTGATATTGAAGGGAGTTGGAGAAATTACTTGCATCATATGTCGAAGTATACATGTGTTGGATGTTGATACTACTGAATATATCACTCAGCCCTTTGATTCTAGAAAGCCCACGATAGTCCAGGCGCCAGTTTGGTAAGGGGGTTTTAGGAAAAGGATTCATATTGACCGTGGCAGCATCTTTTCCTCTGTATGCTGCGAGAAATGCCGGTATCAATACATCTTGGCCATTGATAGAATATTCCCCACCGGCATCCATTGCGTCCAACCTGCTTTTGATGATTGCTCTGTTGTTTTCAAATTCAGTGAAAAGAGTCGAGACGTTGTCAAAGCCATCTTTGGTAAAGCTGGTGCCAAGCATAATCGTAGTGATGCTATAAGCACCAAGTCTGTTGGGACTAATTGATTCATAAACACCTGGATTATCAATGGAATTCCTGAAAATTTCCTGATAGTCTCCAATTTCCCGTTTGGTGGCATTCAGCGTGATATTGAAATCCCGGAAGGGTTCTATCAGACTACCAAATCTCATATTGACCGCTTTACTTTGCCTGAAAGTCTGAGTCAGTTCACTGCTTGGTGCCATAAGGCCGGCTTGTGCAAATTCATTTCTGATATCAGCATTCTGACTACCTAGTAAAAACGCTAAACCAGGGTTTTCAAACGCTCGATCCATTCCAAGAAGTCCCGTATTTGGCATGTATCCGGGAAGGAAAGTACCTTCGATTTTCCCATAATTGAAGGTGACCTCCTTTACCATCATGAGTGCTTTCAGTAATTTATTAGTAAAAGGTGTCCCAATGGTGTCTTCTGCCTGAACTTCCGACCTTCCGGGTATCCCCGGCCGTTTGGGAGCATTCAATGCTGCCAGTTTTTTGTTTTTATTATATAGTCTGATTAGGTCAAACTTACCGATGAGCGATTGGTCACGGGTGTTTTGAATGGAGTTGCCAAGTGTATCCTTTTGCCCTATAGCTCCAGTCAGCCAAGTATAGGTAGCGATGTATTTGTAGTCAGCTTTGATCCAATCGGTAAGAGGTGATTTGTCCAGCGGCAAAGTATAATTAAGATTTATGCTATGGTTATAGTTGGTGCGCCTACCAAATCTCCAGGCGTTATACTTAACCGAATCGGATTTTTGCTCTGTGTCCAAGTCCCCCTGGGGCTCATCTACTACAGCCATTACACTTCCAGTATAGTCCACCCGCAAATTCTTCGTCAAATCCCAGTTCAGCGAATAAAAGCGATTCATAAAGAAGCTTTTCTGAAACAGGGGATCTACTCCAGTTGTGCTGAGCTGGTCATTTCTATACTGAGACCGCAAATGTTTGCGATCAATATCCAATCTGGCTAATATGAGTGTAGGAGAAAGGTTTAAGTTGAAATCTTTGATCAATCGCAAATGTGGAGAATCTAGGAAACCTGCGTTTTTGAATGGCTCTATTGCGAGAGGTTTGGGTGCATAACTGTAGGTGACATTCCCGCGATACGTTTTGTAGCTATAATCCTGAATTTGCGCATTTGTCTGATTCATGAATCCAAAAGCGTAAGAAAAGGAAAGATTGCTCAGGTCGTAGAAATGGTTTTTTGCTTCTGGGTTGGTCTTCAGCTTCCGCACGTTGTTGAAGCTGATGTTCTTGCGGTTTACTTGGTCCTGGGCGATTTTGCGATAAGCATCCTTCTCACCCTGTGTTTCGAATTTTTGCAAAGCAACCTCAAACGGCACATCCGGATTTAAAGGGTCGTATTCAGGTTTTGTGGTGCTGTTTTCTACGGAAAAATACATGGGGATACTCACCCCTAGTCCTTCTGGCAAAAGTTTGTGAATGTCCACGTTGGTGGAAATGTCATACTGGGTGGTGGCAGATCTTGAGCGTTGGGAAAGCCTTGTTTCCAATCCTCCAAAGCCAATGGAATTATGTCTGATAGAACCCGAAACTACTGCTACGTCGGCGATCTTCACATTCATGAGTGCATTTGCAACCCAGCCATTTGATTTAGTAGCACCCGTCACCCGTAACTCATTTGCCCAAATGCAGATGCTTCTGCTTCCTCCGCCATTTGTGCCGGGATTTCTTACCCCGATCATGGAAGATTGTGATTGGTTTAATTCCGGGCGGCCAACCACGGTGACTTTGTAAGGCCCGACCTGCTGAGAAAAAGGTATATTCAACGGCACATGTTGGTTGTCACGTGCTACTTTCACACCTACTATGTCCTGTATAGCAATATCAATTTCATTTTCAGCAGGCCAGATCTGTGCAGGGTCCCTGGTTCCTTTGGGAGTGATCATCAGTGGAACCTCAATCTCGTAATAGTTATCTGTATTGTCGGTCCCCAATCTGAGAAACGCTGTAATTTCCCCATCCACTGCATCCTCACTATCTGCGTGTAAAAACATTTTGATCCGCTCAAACTGCACCAAATCCAGGGTTACATTTTTGAACACAGCCCTGGCATCTTTAGCTCCAAGGTCTTCTACGCATACGCGTAGTGACTGCTCATTTAATCTTCTTTCTACTGTAGAAGTATTATCACGGTCCCGGATGATACCTGGCGGTAAAACATACGGGCTTTCAGTGGCACTTCCCTGACTGTTTTCTTCTATACTTACCACATCCACTGTGACATTGGAATTGTCGGGTTCGGGAATTTCAATAAGACCTCTTTCGAACAATGATTCCTGAAACACCCTCCATTGACTTCCCACCATTCGGAAGTTAGCCATCCGCAATACTACAGGTTGTTCGAAATCGGTCAAATAAGTCCTGATCCAACGGATAGACTTGAAACCTGTGATGTCACCTTCTACGCGGTCCGGCTGACGGACGGGAATACGGAATAGGTACCAATCTACACTTTCACCGCCTTCAGTATGTGTGGTTTTGTCTACGATATAATTTTGGCCTACCACCATATTTCCAGGCTTCAGATCCATCTCGTAGGAATAGTAATTCTCCAGTTCGTTGATTGTATTGTCAGTATTTAGATCTTCATTATCAGGATTGTTGGATCCTGACGGGGTATAGGGAAGGTTTTCATTGGCAGTTACAGGGGTATTGCCTTCCATTCCGTTAAACTTTTTGTAACGTTCCAGGATTTTAACATTGTCCCGATCAAAATTCTCATCCAGGTAGTATTTGAATAAATCACCAGAAACGTCTGCTAGAATTTGATTCCGGGCTGTAGCATTTACATTGAGTCGATTTAAGAACCTGTTTCCGAAATAGGCAGCTTCATCTTCATTTTTCAATCCATCGAGTCCTACATCCTGATTTTGTCTTGAGGTTTCAGAATTGTCAAAAGCCGGAAGTAGGTATTGTTCACGGGTAATTCTTCCCCATTCATTTTGACCGGTTTCTGCCGGATCTCCATCTGCTGGTAGACCATTTTCGAAAGCATGACGTCCATCTTTCAATATATCCTCGGATATATCCCCAAGGTTGATGAAAAGTTTACCGCCGGTTGTATTGTTTTCATTGAAGTTGCCGTCGAGCACCCGGCCATTTTCTCCTTCAATAAATGGATCCAAAAGCCAAAATTCTATGTATTCTATGTTTGTGCGGTCAAAATCCACTTCTGTCGTAATAGCTCTGGTTACCCCCCCGTAATTCATTTTGGGAGTTGGGAGAAACCCATCGCTAGTCAGGTTAGGGTTGTAATTATACATCCCTCGTTCACTCGGGAAGTATGCCAGTTCAAATAAAGGCTCCGGAGTGACGATTACCTCCCGATCTTGCTGAGGAAAAATTTCCTGGGGAAGCACTCTTCGTACATAGTGATTTCTGCGATCCTCCCGAGTGATATTGGAAGGAACACCTGGGCCACTTTCCCTATAAAAAATATTATCGATATTGTACCATGCTACCCTGGCCCTGCGATAAGCCGAACCAAGATTGTCTTCCGTTTGATTACTTAGGTCAAACCTGTCATCAAAAGTCTGTGGTGTAGCTGCCAATTTCCAGTTTTGGTTAGCCGCACCTCCCAAATTGTATGGAGTGATTGCTGCTTCAAAATCATCTATATAGGAAGCAGGTTCACCGTTTACCTGATTAGAAGTTCCGGGTATAAGATGTGCAAATTCCCCACTGATCTGGACAAGTGAAGTTTCTTTAGTACTTGTAAAAGGAAGGGCATCAGCCATTTTGGTGAGCCATCTGGATTCATCACTGAAATTTCCGTCCAGCCCCCACAGGCTATTCCGGAGTGTTTCACTGCCTGTGGCAATTCTGGTGACATTGGGTCTTTCATTTAAATAAAGGAAAGTACCTCCCAGATTAAATTTATCACTAAACAGGTAATCCAATCGGGTTCCCAGCAAACTCCGTGTCTGGAAGGAAACCAAATCGGCTTTTTCAAAGCTGACATTGATTTGTTTACCCGATTGAAGGATCGCATCATTGATGATGACAAGCCTTCCAACATTGTAATCGACAGTAAAATCAACACCTTCTGTCAAGGGTATATTACCAGCCTGCACGATCACAGAGCCCGGAGATATGTTTAGGCCAGGCAATTGGATTTCGCTTGCCGAGCCCGCAGTCAATCGGCCCTTAATAAAATACTTATTGAGTCTTGTGACTAGTTCGGCATCCGCTTGGGTGGTTTTGTAGAGTGTATCGTATACGTATTTCTCCTTGAGGACTACTTCCCCGGGCTGGAAATATTTTTCCAGGTTTGAGCCAAAAGGTTCTAGGACGGGGAATACTAAAAGCCCCCGGTCAGTGAGGATGGTGAGTCCTTCTACAAAGTCAAAATTACCATCTGGGGCCGGGTCATTCTGCGGGTTCAAATTGTCCAGTCCAGTAAGTCGGATAAGTGGCTTATCTTTTACTTCTGCGCCTTCTAAAAGTGAAGGATTGTCAAGTCCAGTACGATCATCCCTATAGATTACCTGAAGCTGAAATCCATCCCGGGTAATCTGATTGGCATTCAGACTATAGACATTTTTCATCATAAGATCCCAGGTGGGCACGCGGGTATTGATACGGGCAGGGCGAAGGAGCTTCATGAAGATCAGCTCATCTTCCTGTCTGCTTTGATAGTCTTCAGTCAACTCTCCGACCTTATAAACCTGGCCATTGTAAGTATATTCGTAGGAAACGGCCAGAACCTCATCATTTTGAAGTCTTCTGAATAGTGACAAATAGCCGAGTTGAGGATTGAAAAAGTATTCCGTCTGATCCAATTTCCTGGCACCGTTGATCTGCTCAAAATCAATGCCTTTTCGGAGTCCTAAGCCTGACTCAATTGCCCTTGACCCGGTGTCAAACGGACGAAAAGCGGGATTGCTTGAAATGTTTGAATAAAGATTGTTCGCTGAATTTCCCGCTGGAGCCGAGGGAGTTCCTTGACCAATGGCAGGATTTGTAGGATTATAGATCACCCTCCCCTCACCCAAATCCATAAATGCAGCAAAGTTCCTAAGTGTTTCAGTATTTGCAGCCCGGTTCATGATATAAACCTCAATTCTGGTCACATTCACACCAGAAAGCACCTGAGGAAGCCCTCTTAGCCAGCGTTCGTAATTGTCGCGAAAGAAATGGGCTATGAAAAAGTGCCTGTTATCATCATATTTAGAGGCAGGGATATCAAATGATCTGCCTTGGCCATTCGCATCTATTGTGAGATTATCCCGTCTTCCCCGCTGGGTAGAAGCGACAGCAGTGACCCCTAATTTACCGAATTGGAGTTGCGTTTTAACGCCAAAAAGATTTTGCGCTCCCTGAATCAAGCGATTCTGAACAGGCATGCTGACATTCCCGATTTCAATGGATTGGATGATATCTTCTTCGAACCCATTGAATTCTAGTTTCATCTGATTTTGAAAGTCAAACGAATTATTTGAGTCGAAATTGGCCCCGATTTTTACTTTTTCCCCCAGAGATCCATTGACCGCCATCTGGATTTGTTGGTCAAAGTTAAAGCCACCGTTTTGCTGTTGTCGAATGGGTAGGGTAGGGTTATCCACTCTTCGGAAGATTGCCCCGAAATCAAGGTTCACATAGCCTGAAGGTACTATATTTATTTCACTGCCTCCAAAAAGTCTGTCTAAGGAAGGGCTGACAGTAAGCGGAGGAATTAAACCCCTTCCTTCTACAGCGCTTTCTCCATCACCACCCCTGGCCCGACTTCGCCAGTAGTCCTGTCTGACTTTGTATTCTTGTATTTTGGAATATTGCTCGAAATCATACTCTTGCTCATTGCCCACCCGTGTAGTGTCAATCTGATCAGTAATAGTATATCGGAGAGTAGAATCAACTTTTACCTGAATGCTTTGAGTGATGGGGTTTGCTTGAAAAAAAGGTGAGGGGGCCTGCAAAAAAGGATTTCGACTAGGGAATAGCGGATTCGTCCTCATATTTTGCCAAAGCAAATACGAGGGGGTTAGCCTCCTTAGATTCAAAGAATCAATCCGGGACTGAACGCTGTCAGGATTGGTTTGTTGAGCCTCAGAAGTGGAATAGGCTAGTAGGAGACCAAAAAGGATGAATATTTCAGGCCAACTACCGAGAAACCTCCTCCCGCAAAAAGTCAGTACACTCCAAAAGTTCAATTCAACTTAAAATTATGATGTCTTTAAAGATGCTTTAATTAAATCTTCTAACGAAATTTCTCCAGTGGTTTTTTTAAGTACTGTTGCTATATTTTTCTCCGCGGTAGCTTTTGGGAAACCAAGCGTAATGAGTGCTTGTAACGCTTCTTCGCGGATTTTATTGCTGGATCTTAAAAATCCAAGCGGGGCGGTGGAGACATCAGATCCACCTTTGCCCACTTTATCCTTTAGTTCTAAAATTATTCGTTGGGCAGTTTTTGCACCTATTCCTTTCACATGCTGAATAGTAGCCACATCACCGGCTAAAATGGCCTGTTCTATTTCGGCGGAGCTTAGTGAGGATAGGATCATTAACCCTGTACTGGGTCCTACACCGTTGATAGAGATCAATAACAAAAACAGGCGCTTTTCATCTACTTGTTTGAATCCAAACAGTGTGTGTGCGTCTTCTTTGATATGTAGAAAAGTGAGGAGCTTGATCTGCTCCTCATCCTTTATTTCAGTATAAGTTTGAAGTGATATTTTCACATGATAGCCTATCCCATTTACATCTATGATGACATAAGTAGGGTCCTTGTGTACCAATTTTCCGCTCAGGTAGTCAATCATAAGGTGTTTGTGGATTGTGCATCGACTACTGCCACAGCTACCATATTTACGATTTCCCGAATGGAACTACCGAGCTGCAGAATGTGTACTGGCTTGTTCATACCGAGCAAAATCGGGCCTATTGCTTCAGAGTTTCCAAGTTCGGCAAGAAGCTTATAAGCAATATTGCCAGAACTTAAATCAGGAAATATTAAGGTGTTCGCCCTCTTGTTGATGAGTTTGGAGAATGGATACATTTCTCGCTGAATATCCTCATTAATCGCAACATTTGCCTGCATCTCCCCTTCGATTACCAAATCCGGATATTTCTTCTGCGCAATTGCGGTTGCTTTGGCCATTTTGTCTGGAATGTCCCCTTTTGCAGATCCAAAGTTGGAATACGAAAGAACAGCAATTCTTGGCTCCATATTGAAAAATCTCACTGCATCTGCGGTCAAACCAATAATTTCGACCAGCTCTTCAGCGGTAGGATTTAGATTTACAGTGGCATCAGCAAAGAAATATGGCCCTTTCGGCGTATTCATAATGTACATACCGGCGACTCTGTTCACTCCTGGTTTCACACCTATTGTCTGAAGCGATGGTAAAATAGTCTTAGGGTAATCTCTGGTAAGACCAGAAATAAAAGCATCTGCTGCTCCAGACTCTACCATTAATGCACCAAAATAATTTCTCTGGGTGACCAGTCTTGCGGCATCTCCCACTGTCATTCCTTTTCTTTGCCGCTTTTGGAAAAGCATGTTTGCGAATTTCTTCAGCATCGCTTTTTCAATCATCGGATCGATGATAGTGACATTGGTCAGATCCAAAGAATTGTCCTCAATGAGCGATAAGATCTTCTCTCTGTTGCCCAAAAGTATTGGCTCTCCGATCTTTTCATCCCGGATAATCTGAGCTGCTTTAAGAATTTTCCTGTTATCTGCTTCTGCAAATACCACACGCTTTGGATCTTTCTTAGCCCTGGCTATTACCACAGACATCAGTCTCTGATCAATACCTATTCGCTCTTGAAGCTCTAATTCGTAAGCCTCCCAGTCAGAAATGGGATATTTGGCCACCCCTGAATCCATTGCGGCTTTGGCTACCGCAGGCGCAATAGTTGTGATCAGACGTGGATCAAGAGGTTTTGGTATCAAATACAATCTGCCAAAGCCCAATTTATCTTCTCCGTAAGCCTTGTTTACAATATCAGGTACAGGCTCCTTGGCAAGCTTGGCTATGGCATGAGCTGCAGCGAGCTTCATTTCTTCATTGATCGCAGTTGCCCGCACATCCAAAGCTCCTCTGAAAATGTATGGGAATCCAAGCACATTATTTACCTGATTTGGATGATCCGAGCGACCGGTAGCCATGATGATATCTTCACGCGTTGCAACAGCAAGATCATACGAAATTTCCGGATCGGGATTTGCCAAAGCAAAAACTATCGGGTTTGGTGCCATCAATCTCAATTGATCTTGGCTTACTATATTTCCCGCAGAAAGGCCTAGGAACACATCTGCATCAAGTAATGCGTCAGAGAGTGTGTAAAGGTCACGCTCAGTACAGAATTCTCTTCTGATGTCATCCAGATCGGATCTGTCTGAGCGTAGAATGCCTACAATATCACACAGGACAATATTCTCTTTTTTGATACCAAGAGAAATATAGAACCTGGTACATGAAATCGCCGCTGCTCCGGCACCGTTCACTACAAGTTTGATTTGGGAAATATCTTTTTCTACAATTTCCAGGGCATTTAACAATGCCGCGCCAGAAATGATAGCCGTGCCATGCTGATCGTCATGCATGACAGGAATGTTCATTTCTTTCTTGAGGGCTGTCTCGATTTCAAAGCATTCGGGTGCTTTGATATCCTCAAGATTTATCCCACCAAAAGTAGGTTCAAGGGATTTTATTGTCTGGATTAGTTTTTTTGGGTCCTTTTCATTGATTTCAATATCGAATACGTCTATTCCTGCAAATTTCTTGAAAAGAACTCCTTTTCCTTCCATTACAGGTTTGGACGCTTCAGGTCCTATGTCTCCAAGACCAAGTACTGCCGTTCCGTTGGAAATAACCCCCACCAAATTGCCTTTGGCAGTGTACTTATAGATATTCTCTACATCTTCCGCGATTTCTTTACAAGGCTCAGCTACTCCAGGGGAGTAAGCAAGTGCGAGATCCATTTGGCTGGATAGCGGCTTGGTGGGATTTACTTCAATTTTGCCGGGCGAACCTTGGGTGTGATAATTAAGTGCGTCTTCCTTGCGGATTTTGATTGCCATAAATAGCTAATATAGTTTGGGTTTTAAGCCCCCTGGTCTTCTTTCCAACTCACATTAGTGTTGAGAAGAATAGCCTCTATTTCACGAAGGGCATCTCTGTGTATTTCATTGGGATAATACACGAAGCCTTCAATGTAATAAAGTTTTCCTTTTTTCTGATCAACCATCAGGTAGCCTAGATAGGATCCACCCATGCTGGTGTTGTTGGTTTTCCAGGAACCTCTTATTTCTGTGGTAAAATTATCATTAATCACCATGTTTCTGAAAACTGGAGGGATTTGTTTTTCAGATACCACATAAGAGGTAGAGTCATCCGGGTCTCCAAAAATATATTGTTTTGTAATGGAATCTCTGAGTTTGAGGATGTTTGTAGGAAATGTTTGTTCCTCAGAAATATAATCTGTCTCGTAGAAAAACAAGCTGATGTCAGCTCTATTTCCGCTCGGTGTAATTTGTCTTACCCAAAGAAAGTTATCTTCTGACTTGGCCACTTGATAGGAGGCAGGCACATTTATTTCAATTCCAAGATTTTCTCTTGCTTCGAAAGCAGCAGCAGAATTTTTTCTGGCAAGAATGATTTTTTCTAATCTGTTACGTTCTCTTACTTCGAACAGATTCTGTATGCGGTTTCCGTTTTTCCTAAGATTTTCAACAAGTTGATCTTCCGTATTTCCAAATAAGTACAAAACTTCCTGACCGATCGCATATTCATCCTCCATTCTAAGAGAATAAATATTCGGATCATTCATCGCCTTTTCCTTTGATTCTTTGGAGAACTGTGCGTTGATCACTTGACTGGCGGAGCCTTTATCATCAAAAGTAGTGACGTAAATTAAGTTGGTAGACATTTTGAGCATACGGGTCATTGCTCTAGGATCTACTGTATTTACTTTGAATTTGGCCTCAGATCTGATCATCCCAGGAATGTCAGATTCGAAAATCTCTTTTAATTCCTTTCCTACAGGACCTGCCCATTTCACAGAGTCTATAACTAATATAATCTCTCCGATTGATCCTCTCGCTTTTGGCTTGGAGCTGTCTACTGTTGTACCATCACTTTCGCAGGAAACAAGGGCAATACCCATAACTAGGGCTATGAGAATGGATGCAAAGGTTTTCATTTTTGTTGTTGGTTCTTGGATAAGGTCAAATTAATGACATAACAACACATATCCTTATTTAGGATAGAATATTGCCATTAGTTAAAAAAAATTAACAAAATAGGGATAGGTACGATCTAAATTAGCCAATTATGAGTTTCTGGCCAGGTTTGATGTTGTTTGAATTGAGGTTGTTCAACCGCTTGATTTGATCTACTGTCAGTCCCTCATGTTTTCTGGAAATGATCCATAAAGAATCACCTGGCTGTACAGTGTAAGTAGTTTGTCCTGAGGAGTTTGTTTCGGTGGAAGCGATGTTTCCTGACATGCCTGAATTGATTTGTAGCGTTTGTCCAACACGGATCAGATTTGAGGAAAGATTGTTCCATTTTTTGATTTGAGTGACTGTGACACCATGGCGTCGTGCGATGGACCCCAGCACATCCCCAGATTTTACCTTATAAGACATCGAGTTTTGTCTGATTTCTTGAGCAAGCTCCTCAACAGATTGTAATTCCATGTTGGATGCTAGCAAAACAGTAGGGGCATTATTTAGGGAATCAGTTAACCAGGCAAGGTTTTCTTTGATGTAAGGTGCTTTGGACTTTGGAATACGAAGGGCCATGCTTCTGTTACTTTCCGGCAGATTCCTGTTTTTAATCGCAGGATTTAGCGTTTTTAGATCAGCCACACAGAGATTGGTGAGTTCAGCCAGTTTGTCCAGGCTAAGTGCCCTGTCAAATCGGATTTTCTCATATTCCACCACGTATGTAGGATCCTCGGGATGGAAATTATGCTCTTCGAGATGATTCAGTATATAAAGCATGGCTTGTACCTGAGGCACATAGCTTCGTGTTTCCCGTGGTAAATAATTATAAATTCCCCAGAAAGTTTTCTTTCCTCCCGATCTTCGTATGGCTTTTCTCACGTTACCTGGGCCGCAGTTGTAGGCTGCCATCGCTACTTCCCAATCCCCAAACATACGGTGAAGTGACTTGAGGTATTTGGCAGCGGCCTCGGTAGAGAGCTCAGGATCCATCCTGTCATCTACTTCATTGTTGGTATTCATGCCATACATTCTGCCTGTCGCAGGCATAAATTGCCAAAGACCTATCGCACCTACCCGAGAACGGATTTGAGGATCTAATCCAGATTCTATTATAGATAAGTATTTTATCTCCAATGGCATGTCGTGCTTTGCCATGGTTTCATCAAACATAGGGAAAAACATCTCCTTACGGGCTAGAACCATTTTAGTATAGTCTCTATTTCTTACCGTAAAGTATTGTATGAAAGAAAAAACACGATCATTCAGCTCAAAGGACATTTCATGGTCCATTGCTTTTATGCGACGGTCTATTTCCCCGTAAGTAAAGTCCGGGATGTACTCGTAGTGATAATTAGGCAGTACTTCATCATCGAGAAGAGAAGCTACCGCTACCGATTCATCATCCTGAGAAAAGGCTTTGGACAGTGGGATCAGACATGTGATAAGCGCAAGCGTGATGGTTCTGAACAAAGGTTTTTTCATTTGGATAATGGGTCTTATGTTGTCAATTCAGTTAGGTAATTGCTAAAAGCATACAGCTCAGCTTCTTTGAAGGAATTACAAATGACTTGCAGTCCTATAGGCATTCCCTGCTTATCTTTTCCATTTGGAAGAGATATAGCAGGAACTCCTGAAACAGAGGCCTGTACAGTAAATAGGTCTTCTAGGTACATGGCTACCGGATCACCGCTATGCTCACCAAACTTAAACGCTGTAGATGGCGTAGTCGGCATAATAATATAGTCAAAATCATTCAAAAGATTCTCTGTGAAATCTTTTATTAATCTTCTGACCTTCTGTGCTTTGGTGAAATATGCGTCATAATAGCTGGCACTTAGTACGAAAGTACCGAGCATGATTCTTCGCTTTACTTCCTCGCCAAACCCCTCGCTTCTAGTAAGTTTGTACATGCTTTCGAGATTATGCGCGTTTGGAGTACGGTACCCATACTTCACGCCGTCGAACCGGGACAAATTGGAACTTGCCTCCGCTGTAGTCAGGATATAATAGGTAGGTAGAATGAAATCCAATAATGGGAAACTTATTTCTTCTACAGCATGTCCTTCTGTTTTCAGTTTTTCCAAAACTGCCAATGTATTGGCTTTGATCTCTGGCTGAAGTGCAGTAGATTCTATCGTTTCTTTGAGATATGCAACTTTAGCTTTTTTGTCGAAATGCAGCAATTGGCTATATGGAAGCACAGATTTTCTAGAGGAAGTGCTATCGTATTCATCGTGGCCTGCCATGATTTCCATTACTAGGGCATTGTCTTTAACTGTATGGGAGAATATTCCAATACAATCAAAAGAAGATGCGTAAGCGATCAGACCCCAGCGAGATACACGGGAGTAAGTAGGCTTCATCCCGATTACTCCAGTAAATGCCGCAGGCTGCCTTACCGAGCCACCTGTATCTGTTCCTAAAGAAGTTGTACAGAGATTTGCCTGAACTGCAACAGCTGACCCTCCGGAAGATCCTCCCGGAACGCGCGATTCATCAGCAGCATTCAGCACTTTGCCATGGGTAGAGTTTTCATTCGAACTTCCCATTCCAAACTCATCACAGTTCAGTCTGCCAATTATAATGGCATCCTCGTCCAGTAACCTTTGGATTGCCGTAGTGGTGAACTGGGATTTGAAGCCTTTGAGGATTTTGGAGGAAGCATTAGCTTCATGGCTGACATAGCAAAGTACGTCTTTGATGCCAATGACCATTCCTGCAAGTTTACCTGCATTTCCATTTGCTAATTTCTGATCTATAAGATCAGCCTGAGCTAATGCAGAATGCTCATAAACTTCGACGAAGGCGTTGAGGTGCGCCTTCGTCTGAATGTTATTAAGATAATATTGGACTATCGCACGACAGTCTATTTCCTTCTTTTCGAGCGATTTTTTTATCTCGTCGAATGAAATGAATTTTTCCAATTTTCTTGGCTTAAGAGATTACTTTTTCTTGCCGTCTTTCAGCCCCTCTTCTAGGTCGTTCTGAATGTCCTTCGTAGCATCTTTAAATTCTCTGATACCACGTCCAAGGCCACGAGCCAATTCAGGTATTCTTTTAGCACCAAACAATAGAAGGACGACCAATACGATCAATACGATCGAGCCACCGCCCATGTTTTGAATGAAACCTAATGTAGTCATGATGGTGTGTGTTTAAGGGTAAATGTGATTACAAAGATATAACTGTGATCCGCTTACACAAAGTTCAACGGGAAAGCAGTCCATCTTTTTTATGAATATACGTATTAAAATGCTATTTAGATGTAAGCCAGGTAGAAGGATTCATTACGGTCAGTCCTTTCCATGTCTGAAAATGTACTTCAGCCTCACCACCGGCACCCGTAGCGACCTGACCAATTACGTCTTTTGCACTTACAGTTTGTCCAGATTTTACAGTAATGGTTTTCAGCTTGCTATACATGGTATAATACTCCCCATGTTTGATAATCACTGTTCCGCCAAATCCAGGCATCGTTGTGATTTTAGTTACGGTTCCGTCAAAAACTGCTCTGACATTTGAATTAGGCTGAGTACGAATGTCCAATCCGTCACTTTCCATAGTAATTCCTTTTAAAGTAGGGTGAGGATAGGTTCCATAGCCTTGCGAAACGAACCCAGTCTCTACTGGCCAAGGTAATCTGCCTTTATTCCCTGCAAAAGAATTGGACAAGGCGGCTACTTCCGGAGTCATTGGCATACTGCTACCAGATGATTTGGTTGCGGTGCTGTTGTCTTTTTTTGCTGCAGCTTCCGCACGCCTTATCTCATCTTCGATCACCTGTTTAATCATCTTATTGAGTTGATCCTGTTGTTTTTTAGTTGCAGTGATCTGTTTTTTGATGTCTTTTTCTTTGCTTGTGAGCGTATTTACCAGACCTTGCTGCTCACGTTTCATTTTATCAAGCTGTGCACGTTCTTTTTGCTCCTCAGCAAGTACCTTTTCTTTTTCTATTTTTTTCTCATCCAGTAGTATACGCTGATCTTTAAGCTCTGTACTCAGCTTTTCAATTAGGGCTGCCTGCTGTTTACGGCTATCTGTGTATTGTTTGAGATACATCAATCTAGAATAAAGTTGATTGAAATTGGCCGAACTGAAAACAAAAGAGACAATGGAAAGTCCGCGATTCAGCTTGGAAGCATTGTAAATCATGCGACCATATTCTGCTTTCAGTTCCTTTAGTTGGCTTTCCAGACTTGTTATTTTTGCCTCTGTTTCTGTGATCTCCTGATTGATGAGTTTTACTTCTCTGTCTAATGTGTTAACGAGCCTGGTTTGGGTTTGAAACTGTCTTGTGACAGCATTTAATTCGCCTATGGAATTTTGTTTGGTGATTGTGGTTTGCTTTAGGATTTTGTCAAATTCCCTTAACCTGGCCTGAACTTCGGCTTTTTGCCTTTCCAGTTCTTCTCTAGTTTGTTTGGTCTGTGCAGAAATCGATCCTGTCGAACAAACAAATAATCCAATCAGTAGGCTAAATGGAATAAGGTATTTGCGGAGCATGCAATTCAAAATTTGAAGGGGAAGCTTAGTGGCTCGGAATGGGGATCAACGGATGTCCACTCCACATGGATGATGGTGTTCTGCCCTCCTTCCGGGAGCTGATAGGCTAGCTTATAGAGGACTTCAAATGGAAATGGCTTCGAATCTACTTCCTGGAATGTCGCATAGCTGGCAAGCAAAGAACCCCGATCATCCAGAGAATTGCTCACCAGCTCGGATACTTTTCTATCGTTGACATCGACTTTGGAGAAGTAACGTACTTTGTCACGTACCTGGGTAAGTTCAAAGAACTTTCCTACGCGAACCAATCTGTCTTTGTAGTCAACCGTGTGCGGAGGATTCGCAAAAAGCAGGTTTTGGAATACATCCAGCGATAGTTTTAGTCCATATACGGATTCAAATTCTGTGAATGTAAGGTTTATATCTTCACTGCCTATCCGGTCTTTGATTTGAATTTTATCTTGGGTGATTAAACCTCGGACCGCTTCCATTCCCATGCCTGGAGAAATAATGAACCAAAGCACGGAATCTTTCTTTGAACGTAAATTCAAACTTCCACGGGTGATTTTGCCAGATTCTTCTTCAATGACGACTTTTGCCTTGGCGTTCATGTACTCATAGTCGGTATAGATAGGTGAAAAATCATCCATTTTTCCATCTGCCTGGTAGACGACTGTCTTTTTAGAGCAGGAGAAAAGAAGGCTCATGCCTAGGACAAACACAGTTCCTGCAAAAAGTTTATTCATGGTATTTTCTTTCTTTTATTTTCTGCAAAAGTTTATCTGATGCTTCAGGAGTTCCTTCTGCCTTTTTCCAGTAACTCAGCGCTTCGTTTTTCTTGCCAAGATGATATAAAATATCGCCATAATGCTCCAACATCACACCGCTTGGCTCAGCTTCGTGTTTCATGGCTAAATCCATAAATTTTTTTGCGCCCTCGTAATCTTCCATTTGAAAAAGAACCCAGGCATGTGTATCAAGGAAAGTGCCATTGTCAGGAAATCGCTTGACAACTTTGTCGGACATTGTTTTGGCTTTATCCAAATCCTTTTTTTCCAGCGAAAGAAAGTAAGAATAATTGTTCAGGACCTGCTCATCATTTGGGTTGAGTTTTAAAGCTTTATCGAAGTTCCGGAATGCTTCTTCTTTTTCGCCTAGATTATAAAGAGAATTTCCAAGGGACCCAAAAGCAACTTGATCCAATTGGGGGTTTCTGTTAGCATTTAGTTCTATGGCTTTTTTAAGAGCTGCTACCGCTTCCGCATCTTTCTTTTGGGCGGACTTGACTACCCCGTCATAGAACCAGAATTCCGGGTTTTGCGGGAATTCGTCTACACCGAGAATGGTGAATTTCTCCAGCTCAGCGAAATTTGCATCTTCTCCAAAAGATCCCAGAATGACTTGCTCTAGCATTTTAGCATTCTTGGGATTGATCAAAAGAGACTTTTTAAAGTATTCTATGCCTTCTTTTATTCGTTGATCCTGCATCCTTCGCTGCCCTAGAGCGGCATAAATATCTGGATTTTCGGGATTTGAAGAAGTCATTAAAGTCTCTAGACTGTCTAGCAACAGCTCTCTTTCCTGTGTTTTAATCTCGCTTAATTGGCTTATAAACGCCTTTGATTTAACTTCAGAATCGAGATCAGGACTTGCGAAAGCGAGGAATAGATGATGATTTGATTCTTCGATATTTCCCTTGTCTTTTAGTAGCGTATGGGCCGCCATCTGCAATTCGGGTTGATTTGGATACTTTTTGATTTCACCAAAAACCAACTCCAAAGCTTGGTCTACCCGATTATTGTTATACAGAATCTCGACCAGATTCATTACATAGGCAGGGGTGCCTGGCCTGGCTTCTATCAGTTTTTCACCTTCCGCTATAGCTTGGCTGAGCTTATTGTCGTTCAGATAGATTCGCTGCTTTTGAAGTGTTATCGGTTCCATTACACCATAGTACTCTTCTGCTCTATCGAGTGCTATCAAAGCGTTGTCCATCTCTCCAGCATTCAAATAAATTGATGCGAGATCTAGGTTGTACTGCTGGTTGTTTTCGCCATCGGCAGTCAGTTTTTCGAGAATATCAGCAGCTTTTAACGGTTGCTTGAGATTAGTGTAAATCTCCGCCAACATCAGGGCATAGTACTTATTGTCAGCATCCAATTCCACGGCTTTAGTCGCAAAAGGCATTGCTTTTTCCGCTTGGTTTGCTTTGACAAGAACCTCAGCAATCTTATAATGGACAGCGGGTTCTTTCGGAGAAAATTCCAATGCTTTTTGGAAATAGAAAAAGGCTTTTTCTAAATCATCAAGCACAAGGTTCTTCTCACCTTCGATGAAATATCGGGTGCCTTGCGATTCATTTAACTGGGCCTTGTGCTCTTTCTTTGAAAGTCTGCCTTGGCTAAAACTTTCGGTAGAGCCTAGAGCCACTACTAGGAATATGAGAAGTATTCTTTTATAATTCACGGGAAATCTGGACTGCTGCTTGAATTCACAAACATAATGCCTTTTGTGCAATTAGACTTTGCTTGTGGAAATGATTGAACCACTAATTAGGCGTTTTTAGCGTTTGTTGACATGATAACGATACTGAGACTAAAAATGATCCCAGGTTTATAAATATTAAGTTTAGTGCTTTTTGCTTTTAGATAAATATGCCGTTATCTGATCTTTTTCCATCAGGTATATAAGCCCTAAATAAACTAAAATCAGGCTGTTTTTTAGGAAAAAATTTACTATTTCATCTCCAAAATCCAAATAAAATCCCAGGTAACTAACTGAAAATGAAAATATAAGGTAGAGTGCCCCTTTCCCCGTTTGATAGGGTATAGGGTAATATTTTTGCCCATAAAGAAAACAAAGCAGGCACATCACAAAATAACAGGTAATGGTGCTGAGCGCTGCCCCAAAATATCCCCAGATGGGTACAAATACATAAATAATAGCTATGGTAAGAACTGCCCCTACCAATGTGATCCAAAAACTGTATTTGGTTTGATCAGTGATCTTGAACCAAATCGAAAGATTGAAATATACACCGAGAAGCAAGTATCCCATCAAAAGTACAGGTACTATAAATAGTCCTTCTTCATATCCTGTTTGTCCAAAAAATAAGGGGCCAAGCCAATTTAGATTCACTGAGATGGCAAGCATCAGGATAGTACAAAACAAGATAAAGGCATGCATCACCTTGGCATAGAATAAAGGTGAATTCTTATCTGCGGATTGCTTGAAAAAAAATGGTTCAGCGGCATATTTGAAGGCTTGTATCACCAAATTCATCAAAATAGCAAGCTTAAAATTGGCTCCAAATACTCCACCCGCTTCCCGCGCACTAAGTCCGGCATAGAAATTTGGAGGAAGCACGTATTCAAATAGGAACCGTGAAAACAGCTCGTTGGTGACCCCCGCCAATCCCATAAATAGCAGTGGAATGGAATAGGACCACATGGGTTTGATAATATCAGCTTCCAGTCTGAACTGGAAGAACCCGGCTTTCCACCAAACAAATGGAATGATTAATCCATTGGCAAAAAGGTTTGAAAGTAAAATGTATTCTACCCCCCAGTCTGCTCTATATCCCAGAAAGTCTTCTGGAATTATTCCGGTGGAGATCATATAAGGAAATCCAATAATCAGGAGTAGATTGAAAAAAATATTCAGGAAAATATTGAAGAGTTTAGATCCGGCGAAAATCAAAGCTTTGTTCTCCAGCCGAAGCCTGGCAAATGGAATTGCCAAAATCGCATCAAATGAGAGTATCAGTGCCGTCCATCTGAATAAATAAGCTTGTCCGGGATAATCCAGCCATTCGGCAAGTAAAGGAGCAAGCAAGTACAATCCGGAGCCAAGTAGTAGCGTGCTCGTGATGAGCAAGGATTGCGTAGTGTTGTATACTTTGTTAGCGTCTAGGTTTTTGCCGGTGGAGAATCTGAAAAATGTAGTCTCCATCCCGTAAGTAAAGACGATATTCATAAATCCTATCAACGCATAGATACTTGTGAACGAACCCATAGCCTCTTTGCTGAGGTATGCGGTGTACACAATAATCATTAAAAAATTAATCGATCGGCCGAGGATACTACTCAACCCATAAACTGCAGTTTGTCCGGCAAGTTTCTTGAAATTACTCATTCAGTAAAAGGAGGTTATTCTCCTTTGAATTGCGGCTGTCTTTTTTCCAGAAAAGCAGAAGTTCCCTCTTTGTAATCACCTGATTTCACACATCTGGCAAAGCTGTTTGCCTCCGTTTGAAATCCATTTTCATCTGGCACATATGCGGAGTTCACGCAGTCGATGATCATCCCAATTGCCAATGGTGCTTTGCTAAGTATTTTACTGATGATTTCTTCTGCTTTTTCCAAGGCTTCCTCTTTGGTAGGTAGCACGTAATTCACAAGTCCCAGGGTTTTGGCTTCTTCGGCACCGATCATATCACCGGTCATCATGAGTTCATTGGCTTTTCCTCTACCGATCAGGATTGTCAGCCGCTGAGTCCCGCCATAGCCTGGGATGATTCCCAGATTGACTTCAGGCTGACCAAATTTCGCATTGGCAGTGGCGATTCTCATATGGCATGCCATAGCCAGTTCACAGCCTCCTCCAAGCGTATAGCCATTGGTCACAGCAATCACCGGTTTATGACAATTCTCTATCATGCTGAAAATCTCCTGGCCATTCTCAGAGAATTTTCTCGCATTCACTTCATTGAGGGAAGCAATCTCACTGATATCTGCTCCCGCAACAAATGCCTTTTCGCCAGATCCTGTGATGATTACCGCTTTAATCTCCTTTTTATCAGATACTTCCTCAAAAATAGACCTTAACTCCTCCAAAGTCTCAAAATTCAGTGCATTCATTTTGTCCTCCCGGTTGATGGTCAGATGGAGTACTCCTCTCTTCACATCAGTTAGAATATTTTTGAAATCAGCCATAGTTCATCGTTCAGTATTAAACAAATATACAAGCAGGGTATTCAATCCCAAACTGCCTTCTGATAAAATGCTGGGCATAGGATAAATGAAAAGTACCTCTTATGGAATTTCATCCTAGATAAATGGGATTTTGCCTTAGGTCAAAAAGTTGCTTCCACATTTTTCTTTACTTTTGTTCCAAATCGAATTTTAACTAAATCCGCTATATAAATATGTCTTCCAAAAGAAAAATTACGGTGGCTTATGGTGACGGGATCGGCCCCGAAATCATGAAAGCTACGTTGTCGATTCTCGAAGCAGCAGGAGCTCAACTCGAATACGATGTAATCGAAATAGGCGAGCAAGTGTATCTCAAAGGAATCAGTTCTGGCATGGAACCGAATGCATTCGAATCACTAAGAGAAACAAAAATTTTTCTGAAGGCACCTATTACTACACCTCAGGGAGGCGGTTTTAAATCCTTAAATGTGACTACGAGGACGTCTTTTGGTTTATATGCAAACGTAAGACCTTGCAAAGCTTTTGCACCGTTTATCCAGACGCATTTCCCCAAGACTGACTTGGTGATCATCCGTGAAAACGAAGAGGATTTGTATGCGGGAATCGAGCACAGACAGACGCAGGAAGTTTTTCAATCTTTGAAGTTGATCTCCAAACCAGGTTCTGAGAAAATTATCCGATATGCTTTTGAATATGCCAAGAAATACGGCCGCAAGAAAGTGACCTGTATGACTAAGGATAACATCATGAAATTGGCTGATGGCTTGTTTCACAAGACATTTGATGAGATCGCCAAGGAATATCCAAATATCCAGAACGACCACAAAATCATTGATATAGGGACGGCTTTGATCGCAGACAGGCCTGAGACTTTTGATGTGATTGTGACATTGAATCTCTACGGGGATATTATTTCCGATGTAGCCGCTCAGGTTACAGGTTCAGTAGGACTTGGCGGCTCTGCCAATGTGGGTGAGGAAGTAGCGATGTTCGAAGCGATTCACGGCTCTGCTCCAGATATCACCGGAATGGGAATCGCGAATCCATCAGGCTTGCTGAACGGTGCCATTATGATGTTGGTTCATATCGGCCAGCCGGAGATTGCCGAGAAGATTTCTAATGCGTGGATGAAAACGCTTGAAGATGGGATTCACACAGGAGATATTTATCAGGAAGGGCTTTCTTCCAAAAAAGTAGGTACTGAAGAATTTGCCAATGCAGTGATCGAAAGGTTAGGTCAGCTTCCTGCCAAAATGATTCCGGCTGAATTTGATAAGGATACCACACCTATGAATGTATTTGTGTCCCCGGTGACCAAGGCTAAAAAAGAGCTTATCGGCGTGGATGTGTTTGTAGATTGGGATGAGTCAGGTAGGGATCCTCAGGTATTGGGAGAGAAGCTTCGTCAGGCAAATGCTGATGGCTTGCAATTGACATTGATTACCAATAGAGGCATTAAAGTATTCCCAGATGGGATGCGCGAATCATTCTGTACCGATCACTGGAGATGTAGATTCCAGACTCCGGAGCAATCGACGATTTCACACGCACAGATACGTGGGTTATTGAAGCAGGTAGAGGAGTTGGGGTTTGATTTTATCAAAACAGAAAACCTATATTCTTTCGACGGTGTGAGAGGTTATTCTTTGGCACAAGGAGAATAAGAAAATCAGAAATCAGAAAAGGGAGTGGGGAGGCCTGCTCCCTTTTTTCTTTTTAAATCGCAGTGGACGCTGGACATTTTCGCGGGAAAAGGCTATTACATAGGGTCTGCTGACTTTGATCAGGTCAATCCACGCTTCAGACTTCCACATTTTTCTGATACTGTTAAAGTAAACCGGACGCTCTCACTACTTAGAATTCCAACTGCGACTAAATGTTTTTCCTCATATTTGATTTTATGGCCAGCTACTTGGTACTTTGTGCTTAGTACAGTGTGCCAAACTATGTCCAAACGAGTTCTGATCATCACCTATTATTGGCCTCCAAGTGGGGGGTCAGGAGTACAGCGTTGGCTGAAATTCGCCAAATATCTACCTGAAACAGGTTGGGAGCCGGTAGTTTTCACCCCAGAGAATCCTGATTTTGATTTGAAGGATAAAAGTCTGGAAGCGGAAGTTTCACCTCAGTTGGAAGTAATGAAATTCCCGATCTGGGAGCCTTACCAATTGCTGGATAGACTTCGGGGAAAAAAGGAATCACATGCTGGCAGAGTGCTGGAGCAAAAGGAGCAAAGTTTTATTGAAAAAGCGGCGATCTGGTTCAGGGCAAATTTGATGGTTCCCGACCCGCGTGTTTTTTGGGTTAGGCCTTCGGTGAAATTCCTGACTGAGTTGGTGAAAAAAGGACAATTTGATGCTGTAATCACTACTGGGCCACCCCATTCCATGCATTTGATCGGAAGGCAATTGAAGCGGAAAACGGGAGTTTATTGGTTGGCAGACTTTAGAGATCCTTGGTCTCAGTGGGAGTTTCTGGATAAGTTGCCCATGCAATCTTATGTGAGAAGCAGGCATAAAGAAATGGAACATACAGTGTTAAAAGAAGCTGACGTAGTCACCACTATTTCTCCCACTTTTCAGCATGACCTGGGAAAGCTTGCTGACCGAAATATAGAGTTATTGACCAATGGGTTTGATCCGGCAGACATTCCTAAGGATTTTTCGGTAGGAGAAAAAAAAGCTGGCGGTTTACATCTTATGTATACAGGGATTATTGATTCTATCAGGAATCCCATGCCTTTGTTGAAAGCGATGCGCGAGGAATTTTCTAAGGAAAAAGATGAAGTGAAATTTACCTTTGTAGGACGTGTTAGTGATCAGGTCCGGGAACAAATCGCTGCTGATTCTTGGCTTTCTGCCCACGTGGCTTTTGTGGGGTATGTATCACATCAGGAGGTTTTTGAATATTATGCCAAGGCAGATGCTTTGGCTTTGATTCTGACCAACACTAAAAACGCCAAGGGAAATATTCCAGGAAAACTTTTCGAATATACAGCGACTACTTTGCCGATTCTGGCTTTGGGAGATCCAGATGGTGATTCTGCAAAAATCCTGAAAGAGTCCGGCGCAGGGGAAGTGTTGGATCACACAGATCATGTGGGTATTCAGGTGAGTTTGCGGAAACTTTTTGAGCGAAGTGGCATGGCCGACTCAGCTACTGGAATTGAGCGCTATTCCAGAAGAAATCTCAGTTTTCAATTGGCTAAATTACTGGATGAACATCCCGTTTCTTGATTTACAAAGAATGGATATAGAGCTGAAAGATGCTTTGAAATCCAAATTTGCTGAAATGCTTAATGCAGGTATTTTTTCCGGCGGAAGAGAAGTAAGCCTGTTGGAATCCCACGTGTCAACCTATCTTCATTCTCCATTTTCCATTGCCTGTGCAAACGGTACAGATGCGATCGAGATTGCTCTACGTGCTCTTCAGATCGGGCCCGGAGATGAGGTAATTGTGCCGGCAATGACATGGGTTTCTACTGCCGAAGTAGTGGTGATGGTAGGAGCAAAGCCAGTCTTCTGGGATACAGATGCGAATGGATTATTGGCTGCCGACTGGGAAAAGGCAGTCACTTCCAAAACCAAAGCGGTGATTCCTGTGCATCTCTATGGTAAGATGGTAGAGATGGAGCGTTTGATTGCCCAGGCCAAAAAACACAAACTCTTGGTGATTGAGGACGGAGCACAGTCCTTTGGTTCTTTTCAGGGCGGAAAAGCTGCAGGGACATATGGCCATGTAGGATGTTTGAGCTTTTATCCTACAAAAAATCTTGGGGCACTGGGAGAAGCCGGTATGTGTTTGACTAATTCTTTAGAACTCAATAAACGTATCAGGATGATCCTAAATCATGGACAGTTGGTTCGCGATCAGCATGAATTTGTGGGAAGAAACAGTCGGATTGATTCTCTTCAAGCAGGATTTTTGAATGTTTTTCTGACAAGGTTTGAATCATCCCAAGTTCTTCGGAAGAAGTATGCGAGCATGTACTTCAAGCAGCTGACTTGGTTAGACGAATTGCAACTTCCGACTGGTATTTTGGAAGATGATTATAACGCCCACCTTTTCGTGATACAAACCGTACGAAGAGATGAGCTGAAGCATTTTCTGTTGAAAAAAGGAATTGGTACGGCAATCCATTATCCATATATTTTACCCGATATGAAGCCTTTTCATCATGGGGGAGATTTTCAAAACGCTCGAAATCTGAGCCAAAAGGGGCTTTCTCTGCCACTTAATCCCTGGATGAAGGAATCTGAAATAGAATATGTAGCGGAAGCTATTCAGGACTTTTTCACTTAATTTTCCCCATGACTTGGACTCAAGACCCGATTTATGTCAGCGGTATGCTTTGCATGTTTGTGTTGTTTTCTGTTTGGCTGACCAAATTCAAAAGTTTTCGAAGCATAGGTACCCCTATTCTAGTAATTCTGGTAACTGCCATTGCTGCCAACTTTGGCTTCATTCCTGCGGCTTCCAACGGTAACCCCGTTTATACAGGCGTATTTGTGTATTTAGCTCCAATGGGGATTTTTATAGCCTTACTGGAAGTTGATCTCAAAAGTATCAAAAAAGCAGGGGGGCAGATTTTGCTTATGTTTGGAATAGGCGCTTTGGGGACTTTTGCAGGAGTATTAGTTGCGTGGTTTCTAGTAAAACCGGCAGCTTTGATAGGCCCACTGGCAAATGCGGTCGCGGGAATGTACGCTGGAACCTACATCGGCGGAAGCATCAATTTCAACGCAATTGCATTAAGCTACCAGGTAAATGAACATGCTGATTTATTTGCAGCTACCACAGTCGTTGATAATTTGATCGGAACGCCTTGGATTATAGCTACATTGATTATACCAAAATATTTGCATAAGCTTTTTCCGAGAAAGAAGCTTTTTCCAATTTCTTCGGAGAATCAGAAAATTACAACCAAGGAAACAATCAGCATTGCCGACATGGCAGCTATTCTGGGGTTGGCATTTCTCGCTATGGCAATTTCTAAGTTTGTATTCCAGTTCTTTCCACAAATTCCCGAGATTCTTACGCTTACTACCCTGGCTTTAATTTTGGCTCAAGTGAAATTTATCCAGCAATTATCCGGTGCGCACACGATTGGATTTTTTCTGATTCTTATTTTCTTAGCCGTCATCGGAACATTATGTGATTTAAGCATGCTCTCGGGCCTCGGTGATCTTGCTGGGATGCTCATCATGTTTGTTGGTATAATTGTTCTGGTTCACGGACTGGTGATTTTTGGAGTAGGAGCACTATTCAGAATAGATTGGGATGTCATTGCCGTCGCTTCACAGGCAAATATAGGAGGCAATACCACGGCACTTGCGGCGGCCGAGAGTATGAACCGTCCAGATCTTCTCATTCCCGGAGTATTGGTGGGAAGTCTGGGCAATGCGCTGGGGACCTATGTGGGATTTTTTCTTGCAGGCATGCTTGGGTAATACTTCTTATAGAATAGTTTGAAATGTTCCTTTTAGTAGTATTAAAAGTAAATTTTTGACAAAGAATAAAAAATTTACTACCTTAAAATCGAATTTTGCTTTAATAAAATTTTGTAGATGGGTAGTACAGTTGATCTATTTATTTTAAAAAGCCTCAAATCCACTTCCAGAAGACATTCTGACGACAGAGCTTTGTGGCAAAGTATGGCGAAGGGAAATGATCTTGCCTTTTCTAACTTATATCAGCGCTTTTCCAATTTACTTTTTAATTATGGAATGCATTTTTGCTTCAACAGAGAACTCGTCAAAGACTGTATCCAGGAATTGTTTACCAATATATGGAATAGGAGAGAGTCGCTTTCCGAAGTTGATTCAGTGAAGTATTATCTTTTTAAGTCATTCCGAAACCTGCTTATTAAGCATATTAACAGGGATCGAAAGCTCTTTACTGATAGGAATGAAGGGCAGGAACTGCAGGATTCGGAAACTTCGGTCGAAGATTACCTGGTTTCTCTTGAGTATGTGAAGGAAAATGAGCGGAAAATTACTGCTGCACTGAGTAAAATTTCCAATAGACAGCGGGAAATCCTCGTACTCAAGTATTTCAATGAGCTAAGCTATTCTGAAATAGCGAGTCTGATGTCCATCACCCCTGCTTCTGCCCATAACCTTCTTTCAAAGGCGTTACAATGCATGAGAGTTGTAATGAAAGCTTTATTGTTAGCATCCTTCCTCAATCATTTTTGAGCTTAAATTTTAAATTCCTGATAATCAGTAGTTTGATATTGTGTTTTATTGTTTTGATTTATTTTCTTAAAAAATATTGAGAAAAATGATGAGGTTTTGAAGCTATCATACTCTATAGGTATAAACCAAAAGAGTTACAGTGGACAATCAACCTGCCGATTACGATAATTTTTCTTTAGATGACTTTGTCATAGATCCGTTTTTTAGGGAATGGGTACTTTTTTCTGAGATTATTCATGAGGAATTCTGGTCAGACTGGAAAAAGGCAAATCCTTCGAAGATCAACTTGGTGGAAGAGGCGAGGGATATGGTTTTGAACCTTGAGAAATCAAAAATGGAAATGAGTCCAGAAGAGTTGCTTTCTGTTTGGGACACTATTCAAACTGATATCAAAAAGCCAGTAAAGACTCTTGAATCATCCACCCGTAAAAGCAAATTCTGGTCTTATTTCGCGGCAGTTGCATCCGTTGTTTTAGTGTGTATAGGTTGGTATTGGTATGAATTGCCCAAGGAGATCAAGTATCAGACTGCCTTTGGTGAAACTAAGGAAATCATGCTGCCAGACAGCTCCACAGTGATTCTGAATTCCAACTCTAAATTGACTTTTGTAAATAATTGGGAAGACCAAAGAGCTAGGGAAATATGGATTGAAGGAGAGGCATTTTTTAGTGTGGTTCACAAGATAGACCATCAGCCTTTCAAGGTGTTAAGTTCCCAAAATGTAGCTATTGAAGTGCTGGGGACTGAATTTAATGTATATAACCGCTCGGGGGAGACAGAAGTAATCCTCAACTCTGGCTTAGTCACACTTAGTTTTCCTGTAAAGGAAAAAGAAGGGAAAATTGTAATGGAGCCTGGAGATCTGGTCAAATTCAAAGATAATAAATTTCAGAGAGAAAAGGTGAACACTTCACTTTATACATCCTGGAAGGACAATATTTTAAACCTGGAGCACACCAGCCTGGCAGATATGGTAAAAATGGCAAAAGACAACTATGGTGTGACTATAGAGGTGCAAAATAAGGAAGCCTTGAGTCTTACGGCATCCGGATCTATGCCCTTGACGAATGCTGACGCATTTCTACATCAGATCGCCTTGATATTCAATGTGGAATTGAAAAAAGAGAATAACAAGTACTTGATTAAATAACCCAAAATGAAATTTTCCCCAAATAACCTCAAACCCTTTAAACATGAAAAAGCTATTACTATTCATGTGTATAGGCTGCTCGATTTCATGGCATGCGCTGGCGCAAGTCACGGAATTAATTGCATCCGGGCGGACTATTAACACTGCTGGAGAAGCCGGCAAAAATTATGATGATTTACAACAAAGCCTGAGTAGACTGGAACAGGATTTCCAGGTATCCATAGCCTATCAGGATGAATTAGTCCGGGCAAAGAAAACCCGGGCCAAAATGGATTCTTTCGAATCTGTGGAGCAGGGACTGAACTCCCTTCTGCAAGGTACCGGCCTGAAATATGAAAAAGCAGGAGAGCGGTTTTACATTATTTCCCCCAAGAAAGCCAGTGGAAACTTTAGTTCTGCAGCCATTTTGGTGAGTAGTAGGTCTACGGAACCGGCTATTTTCAGAAATTCCAGGATAGTGGCCGAAAGCACCCAAGCCCAGATGAAAAGAATTGAAGTCGGCGGGAAAGTAACGGATGAAAACGGCATAGGATTCCCAGGCGTGAATGTTTTATTGAAAGGAACTTCTGTAGGTACCGTGACAGATGCCCAAGGTGACTTTTTAATCAATGTAGAAAATGAAAACTCCGTGTTGGTTTTTTCTTTTGTCGGGTATGTTGATCAGGAAGTAACAGTAGGCAATAGGACTGTTATCACGGTCAATATGCAAGTAGATGAAAGTAACCTGGAAGAAGTGGTAGTAACTGCACTAGGTATAGAAAAATCAGCGAAAAGTCTAGGTTACGCCACTTCTACTGTAAAATCTGACGAGCTCACCGTCAACAGGACTCCCAACGTGATGAATGCCCTGCAGGGAAAAGTGGCAGGTGTTAATATTTCTACGCTAGGCTCTGGTCCTGGAGGGACTTCTAAAATCAGGATACGTGGTCAGTCCTCTATTTCCGGCCAAAACAATCCCTTGATTGTAGTAAATGGTGTTCCTATCGACAACACTAATTTTGGTTCTAAGCCCGGTAATAATGCTTCCGATAGTAGTATTGGGATAAGAGGTGGGGGCAATACATCTGATGGGGGAGATGGACTATCCAGTATCAACCCTGATGATGTGGAATCCATGACGATCTTGAAAGGCGCTGCCGCCGCAGCGTTATACGGTTCCCGTGCCAAGGATGGTGTGATCATGATCACAACAAAAAGTAAAAATGATACCAGAGGAATAGGCGTGACTTATAATCTCAATTATACCAATGAATCACCACTGGATTTTACGGATTATCAATATGAATACGGTCAAGGTGAGCAGGGCGTAAGACCCACTACTCCTAATCCAACATCGGGTCAATGGTCATTTGGGGAGAAGTTCCAACCTGGTATGACCCAAATGCTTTTTGATGGAGTTACAGTTCCTTATGAGCCTGTGAAAGGGATTGTCAATGATTTTTTCCGCAATGGACAAAACGTGACCAATTCAGTGACATTGGCTACTTCTACAGAAAAAGGAGGTCTTAGTTTGTCTTTTTCAGACCTTAATAGTAAAGGGATTGTTCCAAATAATTCCTACAACAGAAAGACAATTAATTTGGGATTTGGCTATGAACTTTCTCCTAAATTCAGCTTCAGAGGGAATTTTAATTATTCTTTCGAAAAGAATACCAATCCGCCTAACATCGGGGAACAGGACAATACTATTCCGGTGGCACTATATAATATGGCCAATTCCATGCCCCTGGATGTATTGCGGGATAACCGCTACGATGCCAATGGAAATGAGGCGGTTTATTCCAGATTCAGAAATCGCACAAATCCATATTTCACACTCTCTGATCAGTTTCAGAATATAAAAAGAGATCGCATCTTCGGTAATGTGGCACTGAAGTATAAAATCAACGACTGGTTGTTTGTACAAGGTAGAGTTGGAGAGGATTTTTGGTCCAGGGATCAGGATTACAACAACTTCCCAACAGGACAAGCTTCCAGAGCGGAGGCCCCCGAAGGTTTCGTGAATGGTATGTACACCCAGGAACAGCGAAGATTCAGGGAGATTAATACTGATTTCCTCATAAATGCCAACAGAGAATTCGGCGATTTGAGGGTCAACGCCAATTTTGGAGGCAACCATATGCAGCGTAGATCCGAGCTGAATAGTGTTCAAGTGACTGATTTTGTGGTAAGGGATTTATATACTGTACAAAATGGCAGAGCTAAAGATCCCCTTTACGATCTCAATGAACGGGCAGTAAATTCACTGTATGGATCCGCTGAGTTTTCCTATAAAGATAAGTTTTTCCTTACCGGAACAATTAGAAATGACTGGTTCTCTACCCTTTCCAAGGCGAATAGAAGTATTTTATATCCTTCGGTATCCGCCAGCTGGGTGTTTGCCGAAAATTATTCCACATCTGGTTGGTTGAATTTTGGTAAAGTGAGAGCTGCTTATGCAGAAGTAGGTAGCGATGCAGATGTGGGAGCATATTCCAATGTGCTTTTCTATGGGATTAATAACAACTTGTTTGGTGGTCAGCCAGTAGGTGGTCCCTCAGGTACCAACCTCCCTAATCCTAATTTGAGACCAATGCGAATAGGAGAAGCTGAGGTTGGTTTCGAACTAGGAATGTTTGAAAGTAGAGTCAGTCTGGACATGGCTTTCTACCGCAAGCTTACTACAGATCAGATCGTGAGCGCGCAGATTTCAGATGCAAGTGGATTTGTAAATACCTCTATCAATAGTGGGCAAAGCGTAAATAAAGGGATAGAGATGCTTTTGACTTTGGTTCCTATGGAGAATAGCAATTTTACATGGGAAACCACCTTTAACGCAGCATACAATGAGACGGAGGTGCTGAGCTTACTCACAGACACTCCTGGAGAGAGAATTACAGTCGGTACCCATGTGTTCAAC
This sequence comes from Algoriphagus resistens, assembly GCF_001442615.1. Classification (GTDB taxonomy): domain Bacteria; phylum Bacteroidota; class Bacteroidia; order Cytophagales; family Cyclobacteriaceae; genus Algoriphagus; species Algoriphagus resistens. The sequence continues at coordinate 101,440 of NZ_LMXN01000009.1, forward strand.
GGTGAATTACGCCAGATAGTGGGAATGGAAATGGGACAGGTAGCCGGCTTTGGTTATAGGAGAGATGAACAGGGACGGAAGATTTTTGGAGCCAATGGATTGCCTCTCAGGACTGCTGATATGGTGAATTTCGGTAGCGCATTGCCTAATTGGGTAGGCGGTATCAATAATTCCTTTAACTATAAAGGAGTGATGTTGTCATTTTTGATTGATTTCAAACTTGGAAACATCATGCTTTCCGGTACCAATTTCAATGCGGTCCGTCATGGCCTTCATAAAATGACATTAGAAGGAAGAGAAGGCGGAGTGATAGGAGATGGAGTAAATGAAGCGGGCGAAACGAATACTGTTGTCGCACCTGTACAATCCTATTGGGAAATCGTGAGATCCCAGGCATTGGTAGAGCCGGTGATTTACGATGGGGGGTATTGGAAACTGAGGCAGATTACATTGGGATATGATTTCACCAAACATTTGCCTGAAAATCAGCCATTCAAATCTGTGAAGCTAAACTTTGTCGCCAACAATGTATTCATGATCAAAAAATGGGTGGACAATATTGATCCTGAATCATTCGGCTACTCCTCAGATAACCTGGTGGGAATGGAGTCAACAGGCCTCCCTTCCACACGAGGATTAGGCTTCAATCTGAATGTCAAATTTTAATCCAACTAGCCATGAAAAAGATATCTAAATACCTACTAATCATACTTGTGGTACTGTATTCATCGGCTTGCGACAGCAACTTTGATGAGTTGAATACCAATAAAGTGAGTGCAACATCTATTGATCCGGCTTTTCAGCTAAATGCTGCCATTGTAGGCTGTGCCTATCCAAATGGGTCTCTGGTCTATGACATGGGAGTGGTCCAGCAGATAGTCACTCCGAATTCCGGACTGGTCTCAGGAGCCAATTACAACCAAGATAACAGAACCTTGACTCAGGAGCTGTGGCAGGGATACTATAGAAATGTTATCAAAAACACCCGGGATGTTATCACTAGATTGGAAGAAGATCAAAGTCGATCCAACTTAATACAGATGACCAGGATCATTCAGGCATTTGCCTTTATGGTGCTGACAGACGATTATGGCAGCATTCCTTATTTCGAGGGAGGAAAGGGGTATTCGGATCAGATATACCTGCCGGTATATGATTCCCAAGAAGCTATATATGCAGATTTAATTAAGGAATTGACGGAAGCTACTGCCGCTTTGAATGTATCTGGAACCCTGGAATCTGCGGAGATTCTTTACCAGGGGGATGTGGAAAAATGGAGAAGTTTTGGGTACTCATTATTGCTGAGAGCTGGAATGAGATTGAGTGAGGTGGATCCAAGCAGGGCAGCACAGGTGGTCCAATCTGCGGTACAAGGTGGGGTGATCCTGACAAATTCCGATAATGCAATTATCCGCCACGACCCGAACTACACTAACCCAATCGGCAATTTCCTGAATGCTACCGAGGCTTCCAATTTCTACCTTACTGAGCCATTTGTAAACTATCTAAAAAATACAAACGATCCCAGATTGTCCGCTATTGCTGTGACCTATGTAGGGGCAAAGTCCGGGCCTGAGCAAATTCCGGGGAATGAGACATATGAGGCTGAGGTTCATAAGGGGATTCCTATGGGTAATGATAATGCCGGAGCTGTAAAGGCTGCGGCTGATTTAGGACTTGCTAGTTTCTATGAATTCGCTCAGGCAGATAGGAGGCGAGTGACCAAAAATACTGCACCGAATTTCCTGGTCACAGCATCACAGAATTACCTGCTAATGGCAGAGGCAAGAGAAAGAGGCTGGATCAGCAGCGGGACGGTAGAAGAATACTACAATGCCGGCGTTCGGGCACACATGAATCAATTAGGGACAGTGGATGAAGGTTCAGCCATTTCACCTTCGGACATAAATCAATACCTCCAAGGGAATCCATTCGAACCATCCATGGCTTTGGAGCAGATCAACACGCAATATTGGGTATCCAGCTTTCTGAATGGTCCCGAGGCTTTTGCTAACTTCAGGAGGTCTGGCTATCCAGAATTGGCTCCAAATCCATACCCTGGTAAAGAAGTTGAATTTATCAATCGATTGACTTATCCGAATTCTGAGATTTCCGTGAATTCAGAAAATGTCCAAGCTGCTATTTCAGCTCAAGGAGCTGATAATCTGGCAACCAAAGTTTGGTGGGACAAATAAAAATAGAACCGAGTCTGGAAAATCTGGACTTGGTTTTTTTCAATATTAGTTATATTCCAATATGAACAAAACCTATATAACCCTATTGTTTCTATTGTTTTTTGTAATAGAATCTTTCGCCCAACAGATATCCAAAGAAGAAATGCTTTTCCTTACTCAAGAGTGGAGTGGAGAGCGATTTGAAGATGGACGACCCAAAGTCTCTGATGATCTATTGAGGCGGATGAAAATTGTAACCCATGATGAAGCGTGGGCAGTGATGAAAAATGCAGGCTACAACTACCAATATGCTGATGGCTGGCAGATGATCAATCCCGACAGTATTCTGGTAGGTCGAGCATTGACTGCGACTTTCATGCCCGGCAGGCCTGATATTCACGGAGCTATAGATGCCAGGGGTAAATCAGAAGGCAAAAAAGGCCAGAATTCCTGGCCGGTGGATCTTTTGGTACAGGGAGATGTCTATGTGGTTGATCAGTTTGGGATTCATGATGGAGGTCCTACGATTGGCGATAATGTAGGGAATGCCATTTATGCCAATTCAGGAAATGGGATAGTGTACAATGGAGCGGTCCGAGACATTCCCGGACTGAAAGAAATTGGTGGATTTACCTCCTACTACCGGACCTATCACCCTTCTCATCATAACCAGCCGAGGGATCTCAATACGATGCTTATAGGAATCAATCGTCCGACAAGAATAGGTCAGGCCACGGTCATGGCAGGCGATGTAGTCCTGGGGAGAGACGGAGCAGTATCATTTATTCCTGCTCATTTAGCAGAAAAAGTAGTGGTAACCTCAGAAGTAGTTCGCCTAAGAGATATGTTTGGTCACCAGAGAATCAGGGAAGGCAAATATAGTGCTGGAGATATAGATACCCGTTGGTCGGATGAGATAGAAAAGGATTTTTCCCAATGGCTGGAAGCACACATCGATGAACTTCCGATAGCAAAAGAGCAGATCCAGGAAATTCTGAAAAACAGAACTTGGTAATCCCTCACACTAAATAGCAAAACCAAAAATAACCTATGAAACCTAAAAATTCTAGAAGATCATTTCTTCAAAAAAGCACATTTGCCGGCTTTGCAGGAGCCGGGCTGATGGGCACATTTGCCGGATTAAATAAAGCAGTCGCAAAACAGAACCCCTACTCCAATCCATCGGATCTCAAAATTACAGATGTAAAATGTGGTTATGTGCGAGGAGCAGTATATGTGAAAATCTATACTGATCAGGATGTTTGGGGATGTGGGGAAGCTGTGGATGCTATACAAGGTACTTACTATATGGTACAGCGGATGGGAAGGATGCTGAAAGGACAAAACCCGCTAAATCCAAATAGACTAGCAGAGCAAATCCGCAAGGGAGCATTTTTTGGTGGGGCACAATCTGGAGTTTTTGTCGCGGTATTGACAGCTATCGAAACAGCCCTTTGGGACATAACAGGAAAGGTATTTGGAGTGCCGGTCTATCAACTTCTTGGAGGGAAATTCAGGGATAAAATACGTGTGTATTGTGATACTGCACTGTATACCTCTACCAATCCTACGCCGGATGATTATGCGGCAGCTGCGCGAGGAGCAGTGGCTAAGGGATATAATGCAGTCAAATTTGATGTAGATGACGGCAGGGATCCAAATAAATATGACCGTTTCAATTGGACGGCGAATCCGGCAGAAATCGATCGTATGTATAATGCAATAGCTGCAGTGCGTGAAGAGGTAGGACCGAATATAGATATCTGCGTGGATATGCATGGAAGATATGATGCGGTCACAGGGATGAAAATGGCTAAAATGTATGAGCCGTTGAACCTGATGTTTCTCGAAGAACCCATACCTGCAGATAATCCTGAAGTATATAAGCACATTACCCAAGAGACCAGCACACCGATCTGTGCAGGCGAAAACATCTACCTCGCCTACGGGTTTACCAAACTATTGTCTGATGGAGCCTTGAATATCATTATGCCAGATTTACAGAAAGCCGGCGGATTAGGTGAAGGTCAACGCATCGCCAATCTCGCAAACCTCTACTATGTACCTTTTTCTCCGCACATGGTAGCCTCTTTTCTCGGTGCCATGGCTAGTTGCCATGTCTGCGCTTCTGTGCCGAATTTCCAGATAATGGAATGGCAGATTTATATGGATACGGATGATTTATGGAAGGACATTGTGACTTATGACGGTCCCCGGACAGAGAACAGTTTCATTACTCTTTCTGAAAAACCTGGAATCGGAGTGGAAATAAATGAGGAAGGAATGAAAAAACACGCAGTTCCCGGAATTCCATTCTTTGAATAAGGAAAGACTGGAATGATCCCGTGCATTGCTAATAATTTAAAATCTTAAATCCTAAATTTCAATGAATCTTATTATCTCAGCCCAGAGAGGAATAAAAGCTATGCTTTGGCTAGTTATTTTTTCCTGCTTGCTGGCACTTTCTAAATCCGGGGCAAAAGCGCAGAACGTCGGTGCTTCGCCCGAATATATCCAAGCATTAACTTCAGAATGGACCGGCGAGCGCTTTTCTGACGGAAGACCCAAAGTATCGGACTCCATCCTTGAGCGGCTAAAGCTCATTTCCATAGAAGAAGCTTGGGGTGTGTTGCGGAATAAAGGCTACCAAAACCAATATGAGGGGGAATGGGAGATTATGCTTCCCGATGAAGCGATGACTGGAAGGGTGGTGACTGCCCAGTATATGCCACTGAGACCGGATTTGGAAAAGCAGGTCAAAGAACAGGGGGTAGAAAAGGAAGGAAGAGCTCCCAAGGGAGGAACCAATTCCTGGCCGATCGATATCCTTACCAATGGTGATGTGTATGTGGCGGATGGCTATGGGAAAATCGTTGATGGTACCTTGATCGGGGATAATTTGGGCAATGCAATTTATGCCAAATCGCAACGTGGAGTTATTTTCAACGGTTCTGTCCGTGACCAGGAAGGGCTTTCCGAAATAGAAGGATTTAATGCTTGGATGAAAGGCCAGGATCCTTCCTACATCCAGCAAATGATGCTTACCTCTATCAATACACCGATTCGGATTGGCCGGGCTACTGTCTTGCCGGGTGATGTGGTGCTGGCAAAGAAATATGGTGTGATTTTCATTCCGGCACATTTGGTCGAAGAGCTTGTACTGACTTCTGAAATAACAGGGCTACGGGATGAATTTGGTCATCAGCGACTGCGGGAAGGTAAATACCTGGCTGGCCAGATAGATAGCCAGTGGACAGAGGAAATCAAAAAGGATTTCTTGGACTGGTTGAACAATTATCCTGGAAAACTTCCAATGAGCAAAGAAGAGCTCGATAATTACCTCAAGGAGCGTAACTACTGAAAATTCCATGAAACAAATAATCATATACTGCCCGATTCCTTAAAAGCAATTGGACAGCTTGGGATTATATGCTTAAAAATTTTTTGATTCAGCTGAAATTCAAATAAAAAACAAGGTCAATTAAAAACCCAATTTATCATGAAAAATACACTTAAAGACTTAATTCAAAAGAACCAGCTACGGGAGCAGAAGTACGCGGCACAACGGCAGGCTGAAATTGAAAATCCATTGACACTCGATAACAGAAGGGATTTTTTAAAAAAAACTGCACTTGGAGGCTTGAGTTTGACTGCACTTATGGGGTTGGGTATTGAAGATACTATAGCCGAGACAACCAAGAATGTACGTAGAGCCTCCGCGCCTTCAGATTTGAAAATTACCGATTTACGGTATGCACACACTAACGTGATGGGGGGTACTGCGATCCTTAGGATCGACACCAATCAAGGGATTTACGGTTTAGGAGAAGTACGTGATGGGGCAGATCCCAAATATGCGCTGATGCTGAAAAGCAGGATATTGGGTGAAAATCCATGTAATGTGGAGAAAATTTTCAAAATCATCAAGCAGTTTGGAGGCCAATCCCGACAAGCAGGAGGAGTTTGTGGTGTAGAAATGGCTCTTTGGGATCTTTGTGGAAAAGCTTATAATGTGCCTGCCTGGCAGCTTCTTGGAGGGCGATACAGAGACTCTGTAAGACTCTATGCAGATACCCCGGAAGCAAATTCTCCTGAAGAGCAACTCAAGCTCATAAAGTACAGAACCGAAGAGCAAGGCTATACCTGGCTCAAAATGGACGTTTCCATCGGAGAAATCATGGATATTCCTGGGTGTATTGTGAATCAGGAGATTTTTAAATTAGGAAAAAGCCAGTGGCAGGGAGGTTATATGTCTTATGCAAACACTGCCCACCCATTCACGGGGGTTCAAATAACCGAGAAGGGCCTCGATGAGCTAGCAAAAATTGTGGATCATGTACGTGGGATGGTTGGTTACGACATTCCGATATCTACAGACCACTACGGACACTTTGACCTGAACAACTGCATCCGTCTCGGTCAGGCATTAGATAAATACCGTCTGGCCTGGTTGGAGGATATGGTGCCTTGGCAGATGTGGCAGCAGCACAAGACGATCACAGATTCCCTGAATACACCTACGACCACAGGTGAGGATATTTATTTACTTGAATATTTCAAAGATCTCATCGATAACCATGCTGTGGATATTGTCCATCCGGATCTGGCATCTTCCGGAGGTCTTTTGGAGACAAAAAGAATTGCTGATTATGCAGAGGAAAAGGGAATTTCCATGGCGATGCACCAGGCAGGAACCCCTGTTTCATTTATGGCAAATGTACATTGCGCAGCAGCTTCTCAGAATTTCCTGGCTCTGGAGCATCACTCAGTCGATATTCCTTGGTGGGAAGATCTAGTGACTATGACTGGTGGGGGGAAAATGATCGATAAAGGATATGCGCCAGTTCCTTTGGACGCACCCGGACTAGGGATTGAGCTGAATGAGGAAGTTGTAAAAGCACATCTTCATCCTTCGGACAACTCCTATTTTGCTCCTACGGATATGTGGAACGATAAGCGTTCTCACGATAGAACATATAGTTAAGAAATACCTGTTTTACCTAGAGATAGACCCGAGAATCAGCTATCCAACTGGTTTTCGGGTTGTTTTTAAAAACTTTCACCCAAAAAAATCCTCATTTTGAATCCAAAAATCACTAAAGCACTTTCAATTGTCAGCGGTTTATTGCTCGTAGCAGCACTTGGCATTAGTCTTTTTTCTGGAATTGCACATGCCGGACCATTCTGGATCGGTTTTTTCTTTATCTGTGCAATTGCTTTTTTGGGGAATGCCAAACTAAAAGGGTATGCCTACTCCATGATGATCTTTGGGTCAGTCGCAATAGCCTTATACTTTCCTCAGTATTTTCTCGAGTATAAGGGCTTTAAGTTCAGTGCCTTGATTGTTCCTTTGATTCAGGTAATCATGTTTGGAATGGGAACTTCGATGAGTATAAAGGATTTTCTTGGGGTAATCAAAATGCCCAAAGGGGTTTTGATTGGCGTGCTGTGTCAATTCTCCATCATGCCGTTTATAGGTTTCGTACTTGCGAAAGCAAGTGGTTTTCCGCCGGAAATTGCGGCTGGGATGATTTTGATCGGTTGCTCTCCGAGTGGTATGGCATCGAATGTCATGGCTTTTCTTGCCAGAGCTAATCTCGCACTTTCCATTACTGTAACTTCCGTTACAACGTTATTGGCGCCTCTTGTGACCCCGTTTTTGATGGGCTGGCTAGCTGGAGAGTTTGTGGCAATTGATGTGATGGATATGATGTTCAGTATCGTGAAAATGGTCATTATTCCGATAGGAGCGGGTCTGATTTTTAATTATTTCTTACAGGGCAAAGCTAAATGGCTGGATGATTTGATGCCTATTATTTCGATGGCAGCCATAGCGCTTATTTTGGTAGTAATCGTTGCTGCGGGTAGAGATAGTTTATTGGATATTGGGCCGCTGTTGATTATTCTGGTGGTAGTTCATAATCTTGCCGGATACATGCTGGGATATTGGGCGAGTAGATTGCTCAGGTTAAGTGAAAAAGATTGCAGGACTATTGCGATAGAAGTAGGTATGCAGAATGGAGGTTTAGCTTCAGGCATTGCCAAGGAAATGGGCAAAATTGCAACAGTGGGATTGGCTCCTGCTGTTTTTGGACCGTTGATGAATGTGACCGGATCTATTCTCGCCTCCTATTGGCATAAGAAACCCATTGATGCGGAATAAGAGGAATGGGGAACATGCTTTTACATTTATGTCCGCTGAATGATAAACTGCCGTACCTATATTGGCAGCCTGTGTATTAATGTGATTATGGTGAAGGTTTGCCAATAATTCTTTTCTATCCTTTTACATGCTTAACATCAATTGTTACTAAGTTGTGGAGTTTGGCCTTTGAGTACTTTCCGGTAAAAAGGTTGCTTTTTATGAAGTAAGCTATTCATTTTTATTCTATAGAAATCATGTCCAATGACCAGTAGAAGAAAAAAGCATACAATATAAAATACATTGTAATTGATGGTAAGGTAGATAAGACCTGCACATACACCTCCCAGAAGATAGGAGCTCATGATGGCTAGAAGTAAATTCCATTTTCGGCGAAGTTCAGGGTTTTGCCTGTTTTTCTTTTTGGTAAACAGAGATGCCAAGATTCCCAGATCCGTGGTAAGGCCGGTAAGGTGGGTAGTTTTAACGGCAGAATTGGAGATTGTTGCGGTAAGACCATTTTGGATACCCATGGCAAAAAGCATCATGCTTACCAGCAGCTCGGTTTCTATCAATGTCTCTTTATAGTAAAATTGGATGTAGGTTCCTACAGCCAATAAACAAAGAATTTCCAGTACAATGGGTATTGAATGCGCTAGATAAGCATTGGTTTTTCGGAAGTTGATTACAATGATGTTGGAAGTAAAATTCCCTAGAAAGAAAAGGGAGATCCATCCAAAAACAACGAGAGCTTGGTACCAGTTGCCGTTAGAAATTTCCTGGGCTAGAATAGCGTAATGCCCCGTTACATTGGAAGTAAACGCAAAGAAGATAATTACAGATATCACGTTTACCATCCCTGCCGAGAAGGCTGTAAGCGATCCCAGTTGTATGTTTTCCCGGTGTGTTCTACCTATGTGGTTACTGATCATTGTGATTTATGCATTGATTCTTTCAAAAGTCATTTTTACAATACCTCTTACCTGCATATCTATATTGAAATGTAGGATCATGCGTTCAGAATTGAGTTCTTGAATCAAATAGTGCTCTATATTTTTATGTGTGCCATTTAGTTGAAGGATGTTTCCCCTACCTTTTAGCTTCCAATGCAGAGATTTCGAAAGACCATTTCCTTTCATTTCAAGCATTTCATTTTTTCCAAATCTCCAGACTTCAGCTTCATGGATGATTAAGTTTCTACTTATTTGCTGTTTGATGTGGTCAGTTACCATGTAATCAAAGCTGTCATCAGATGCCAAAGAGTCTATTTTCTCATATTCCCAAGACACTTCTTTCCATTCTCCTATAATATTCTCCTCAGGACTTTGCAAGAAAGAAAGAAGTGTAAAATAATTCCCTGCAACTAGGATGAAGCCGATCAGATACCTGAATTTGATGTTCATGGGATAAATGTGGTTTAATGGGCGATTTGGCCATGTGTGAAAAACAAGGCTGATAGTTCGTCTTGTGTGTCCTCGTGGTTTGCGGATAACTCCCAATTCACCTCTACCTGTTTAACTTTACTTTTAGCAATAAATGGATTTAGGTCAAAACTGCTGCTGTTCTTGAGTTTGTATTTATAACTGGGAGAAATGTACACTTCGTCGATGTTATGGGCCTCCAAGTAATTTTCGAATGAACTTTGGTTCCTCCCACTGAAGAGGTCAATAGTCATTTGATCAATTTTATCCTCATATTTTCCAAGGAGCAATTTGCAGCTAGCTCTAAAATCTGCTGTTTCCAATTTATCCAGCAGGCTTTTTTTGGAATAGAATAACAAATCAGAAATGGAGGTGGACATCCAGAAACCATGAACCAAAATTAATCTTACCTTGCCCTGGGATGATAGGTTTTTTTGCAGTGCTATTTTGGCTAGATTAAGTGATTTTACTGTGAAATCAGTTGGTATTAATATCGTCTTGGTCATAATTACCCTTGTTTGTTTTAACAAGGGTGAAATTATACCTGACTTATTAGAGTGAAATAAGGATGAGATTAGGATTGGATTAGAATCTCTTATTTAAGATTAGAATTTGATTAGAGAACAAAATTCCCCTTTGGAAGGCGTATTTCCACAGTAGTCCCCTTATTTAGTACAGAGTTGACCCGCAATTCTCCGGCATGGATCCGGATTATGTTCCTCGCAAGGGGAAGCCCTATACCATAGCCTTCATGGTTTTTAGTGTTTGAAGCACGGAAATAGGGGTCATAAATGTATTCCATTTCATCTTCTGGAATTCCAATACCGCTGTCTTTCACGATCACAATAATTTCTCCGTCCATCACAGCCAAAGCGATATTTACCGGCTGCCCATTGGAATATTTGCAAGCATTCAAGACTATGTTGGATACTGCCAGATGAAGGAGCTGCTCATTGCCCAATACCTTCAGCAAAAGCGGATTTTCAGGCAACAAGCTGAAATCAAGACATAGTTTGCAATTTGTTTGAATTTTTTCTACTGTTTCTTTTACGTCTAGAATCAACTGATCCATCCTTACTTTTCCGAATTTTTGCCTTTTTCCATCAAAGCCTGTCTGCGCCAATAGCAACAATGCCTGGGTCTTTTTTTGAAGCTTTTCTGCCTCCTCCAATATTGCATTGAGGGATTCTACGTATTCAACTGGCTTCCTTACTTTGGAAAGTGTGACATCTGCTTCACCAATGATAGAGGTGAGTGGTGTGTTCAGTTCATGGGAGGCATTGCTGATAAAGTTTTTCTGAGTCTCAAAGGAAGTTTCAAGCCTGTTCAGCATATCATTGAATGTTTTGGCAAGTTCACGAACAGAATCATTGCTTTCCGGTACCTCCAGCCGCATATGGAGGTTCTCAGAACCTATTTTTCTTGTTTTCTTAATTATGTTTTGGATTGGCTCAATTATTTTCCGGGAAAACATGATCGTGAAAAGTACAATCAAAAGAAAAGCAATAGCTAAGGAAGTGAAAATAAGGTTTCTTAAATAGGCGATGTGATGGGTGATAAAATAGTTTTCAGCGGAAAGGATGATCAAATGTTCCTTTTGATCTGGTGTCGAATACAAGGTGCCATAATAGAACGTTTCTTTGTAGCTGTAGTTTGCTATTCCTCGCGCTATTATTTGTTGAAGAAATGACGGGTTGTACTTGCCAAGTCTCACATCTTCTACCACATTGTCAGGATCTATATCCTCTAATATTAGATGTTTTTCATTGGTAAGAGGCTCAAGATAATCCTGCCGTAGCTGCTGGACAACATTGTTGTCCTTTTGGTCTTCGAGTTCTATTTTGGCAGTGGCAATTGCTCTTATTTCCAGTCTTTTGTAAAAATCAGTAAAGGCAAATCTTGATATGGAATAGTAGATAAATCCGCTGAACAATAAGGTGTAACCTAAAAATGCTGTGAGAAGAATATAGATGATCTTATTCTGGAGTTTCATTTAGTTCTCTTTTAAAACATATCCCATTCCTATTACCGTTTGAATAAGCTTTTGATCACCGTATTTATCCAGTTTTTTGCGTAAATAGTTCACATAGACATCGACGACATTGGTTCCCATATCAAAGTTGACTCCCCAAACTTCATGGAGTATGTCCACACGGGTTAGCACTTTGCGTGGATTTTTCATAAACATCAATAACAGACGAAATTCCGTGGAGGTAAGGGATAGCTCGTTTTCGTTGCGAAAGACAGATTTTTCGGTATCATCCAACACCAAATCTGCAAATTGGTAAATATCATGGTCTGACCTACTTGTTTCTCCGATTTTACCGCCCCGCCTCATGAGAGTTTTGATTCGTGCAAGGAGTTCAATGAATTTGAAAGGTTTGACTAGATAATCGTCTGCTCCAGAGTCCAACCCTATTACGACATTTTCAGTGCTGCCCATAGCCGTGAGGAATAAGATGGGGATCTCCGTATTGTGAAGCCTTACTTGCCTACAAAGCTCCAGACCGTTTATGGTGGGGAGCATGATGTCCAAAATAAGCAGGTCAAACTGGCTGTTCAGGGCTAGCTGCAGACCGATACCGCCATCCATCGCAAGGGTGACTTCAAAATTATTTTCAGATAGCCCTTTATTGATAAAGCTACAGACCCGGGTGTCGTCTTCTACCAGAAGTATTTTTTTCAAGCGTGTATTAGTTGGTTAAAAAGTCTTTATGGTAGTTTATACGCCTGTCGTGCAATAAGTTTCCAGTTCTCTTTTTCTTTTTGCCAAACTAGTATAACTCCGATTTTTATTGAATTCGATTTCCCACCATCGAGCACATCTGCTGCTAAGTTATGTCGCACTATAGCAAGGTCTTTTTTTATTTGGATCGTCTGATCTTGAAAATCAACTGAAGCAAAATCAGAGGCTCCACTGACCAGTGCTTCGATAAATTGGGCTTGGTTTTCCAGCTTTCCGCTAGAGTGACCATAACTCAGATGTATGGAGCTCAGTTCGCTAAGATTGGCTACAGTGGGATCAATTAATGCCAGACGGAGTTTTTCTACCTGGGATTCGACTTCCTTTTCCGCTTGCGCAAAAGCAAAGGTGATACTGAAAAAAAGAGAAAGGGTTAAAATGGTTTTCATGGGTTTGTTAAGCTATTGGCTAGAAGTAATAAATAATCTCTGCAACCTAGCAGATGTGGTTTATTAAGATACTAAAATTGGTGATTAGAAGCGTGTTTATTGAAAAATTAAGGCCAAATTATCCATCGGAGAAGACCCTGCATTAGTATAGAGGTTATTGGTTTAAGAGTACAGTCTGCAGAGCTATTTTTCCTGTATAATAGTGAAAATATTCCTGGTTTTCAGGCCTTTCACTTCATGTTCTACCCTTACTGGTATCTCGTAAGTGTCAAATTCTTTTAAAATAATTGTTCCACCATTGATGAGAAATTCTATTTCGCCTTGGAGCACTGTTAGAAGTGAAGGATCTTTAACGGTGTGCTTTTTTAGAAATTGATCATGAATCAATCCAATAGCAAAATAGTTGATTTTGTCTGTTCGCTTGATTGCGCAGACGGAAGGGCGATCATTATGGAAGGCCATATTTTTAAGGATATTCATGGTAAAGTCCGGTTAAAGTACTAAAATAGATTCCACTTTAAGTTAGCCAAAGTTTTAAAGAATTGCTCTTTAGAATTAGAGAAAGTCATCATAAAAACTATTCTTGTAACGATTGGATTTCCTTCTGAGAACTTATAAAAGGGATCTTGGGAGCTAGAAAATATCCTGTCAGACTGGCAAAAAGTATGGGGATAAAATAACCGAAACCAGTAAGCGTAGTCAATAAAATCGTTGTACTCATAGGTGTTCTGGTGACACATGCATTGATACCGGCCATGCAGCTTACGATGGTCAGGGTAAGGTTAGTTCCGGGAAAAACCTGATGGATAATCAATCCCAGTGTAGCACCTACGAAGAACAGTGGGATAATAAATCCTCCCCGCCATCCTGAGGTCACAGTGATCGAGATGGCAAGTGTTTTAAAAATCAAAATTGCGATCAACTCCTTAAGAGCGTGATCTTCGGACAGCAATTCGTTGATCTCCTCATGCCCAAAATATCTTGTGATCGGAAAATAGTAGGCAATTATTCCAAGAAGAATCCCTCCGATAAGTGTTTTGATATAGATAGGGAGTGGTTTTTTGTCAAATATGCTTTTGAGGAATTTGGTGGAATAAATAAAGATCCAGCCCATGGAAGTTGCAGCCATTGCGAATAATACGGCGTATCCAAAGTCAAACACTCCTGCGTATTCATATTTTGCCACCTCCCATGTCGCCCCTAATCCAAGGTGAATAATAATAGCAAAGATCAGATAACTAAAGCAACTGGCAACCAAGGCTGGGATAATAGCTTTGTAATATTCTACAGCATGCTTGTGATGTAATATTTCCAACGAAAAAAGACTTCCTCCCAATGGTGCACCAAATAGCGCTGTGAACCCAGAAGCCATGCCTGCTATACTCATGGAACGCAGCTCTTCGCCTTTCAGTCTAAACACTTTTCCGAACCAGGTCCCAGTCGATCCAGTGACTTGTACCAATGGAGCTTCGGGTCCTAAACTTCCTCCAGAAGCTACACAAAGCAGGGAGGAGATAATCATTGAAGGATTATTCTTTGGGTCAAGCTTCCCTTTATTAAAACGTATATTGTTGACTATCAGGTGTATTTCACCGGGGTCGCCGATAAAGTGAATAACCAGTCCGGCGAGAAGTCCGCAGATAGCCATCACAGGAATGACTTCCCAGCCTTCAAAAATCGAGATCCTGTGGGTTAGATATTCCAATACAATCCAGTAAATGCCAGCTATGGTTCCACCAATCAGACCAAGCAATGCCCACAATAAAAAAGTGCGGCTAAAAAGAAATGGGTTGAACCGGATAGGTTGGTCAAGAATATCCAACGCTTTGACCAGATTTCTTCTTCTTTTTAATTTCAACTGATTTGAGTTAGATTAAAGGGTGTAAGATTTTGCAAATCCGAAGTAACTCTGCATAGTTCAAATTTACAAGCTAACATATTTGATTCAGAGGGGAGATTTCCAAGTAGCGTTTGAGACATCTTTTACTTGCTCTTTAGAAAAACAAGATAGCGCTAGAGACAAGTTTTTGGGATGTTGGTTTGTGGACATGTCAGACAGGTTCGATGTGTATCAAAACATTTCCCAGTTCCGGAATTACTTTGCAGAGTGTATCCTTGAGTTGATGTGAGATGTCATGCCCTTCGGTGACGGTGAGTTTTCCATCTACCAGTGCGTGTAAATCTACATGATATTCCATTCCCGCTTTTCTGATGTAGCACTTTTCGGTACCTTTTATTCCGGGGACGGTCAGGGAAATCTCACGGATGCGGGCTGTCAGTTCCTCGTAATTGTTTTCATCCATCACTTCCCCAAGGGCTGGACGGAAGATCTTATAGCAATTGAAAAGAATAAAGACTACTGCAAAAAGCGCTGCAATATCATCTGCTTTTTCAAATCCTTCCCCTCCAAATATCGCAATAGAAATCCCTATAAATGCTGCTACAGATGTAATGGCATCGCTGCGATGATGCCAGGCTTCTGCTTTTAGTGGACTGCTTTTTAGTTTTTTACTCCGTGACATTACTACCTGAAAAGAAATCTCCTTCCAGATGATGATTACAGCCAGCACAATCAGGGTAAAAGGCTTGGGTAACTCATGCGGCGTGATGATATGTTGGTAAGCTTGCCACGCGATAGTGCCTGCCGAAATGACTAAAAATACCACCACCAAAAAAGTAATCAATGGCTCAGCCTTTCCATGTCCGTAGGGATGGTTTTCGTCCGCAGGTCTGGAGGAATACTTTAACCCAAAAAGGACGAGGACAGAAGCAAACACGTCAACTACTGACTCGATGCCATCTGCAATCAGTGCATAGGAATTGCCAAAGATACCTGTCAAGAATTTAACTGCCGCCAAAGCAACATTTCCCAGCATGCTGAAAATGACTGTTCTTACGGCTAAACTTGAATTGCCCATGGACGGAATGGATGAGAGAATGACAAAAGTAGGGATTATTCTTTTTTTGGACGGAAATGACTGAAACATCTGATTCATTTTGTGTTTTCCTAGCTCAGGTAGCAAATGAATCCCCCTTGCCTAACATTTATCCCACTTTTTGGAATAGGGGATTTTTTCTTTTAGAACTACAAAATCAAATCCAATGAATAGCCTGGTTAGATTTCTGGCATCCGCGGCTTTTATTTCCCTGGTATTTTTCTCCTTTGGAAAAAATGTGGATTCAGGTTGCGTTGAATTTCTGTGATTATGAGGATCATCTTCTTTTTGCCGGTACGAATGAAGTAATGGTAGATTGTGATTAAAGCGCCCAAAAACCTGAATACACTGAAGTCCAAAATTCCTTCGATCAGACGTTTGTGGATGCTGTACTATCTACTGGGAGAAGAAATACTTATCGTAATCTGGTAGTGCAGACCTTCAATACTAATATAGATTATGGTGTGAATTTCTTTTTGATGCCAACCGATGTTACAGGAAGAAGATTAATGGTGGAGGCTCACTATTATGATCCATATGAATTTGCGCTGCATGCAAATGAGAACATAACACAATGGGGAAAAACGCAACCGATCCTTCTAAAGCAGCTACCTGGAAAGGTGAATTACATGCAGATGGGCAATTCCAAGAGATGAAAGCCAAATTCTTTGATAATGGCATTCCTGTTTTAATAGGGGAATAAGGAGCAGTCATGAAAAAGGCGGCAGAAAATCAGATCAACCTATCCCTGCTATCTAAACTACGTGACCAAAAGCATGGAAAAACATGGATTGGTGCCATTCTATTGGGATAATGGATATGAAGGTGCCTATTGTTTCGCGTTATTCGACAGGGGCACTGGAGGACAGATTTACCCAGATTTAATCAAGTAGATTATCGATTAAGAAAAAGCCGGAATCAATCAGGGATTCCGGCTCTGGTTTAAATAGGTTTTAAGAAGCATAAGCTTCTCTGTTTCGTTGGCGGCTGATCGTTCCGGGGATTGATTGATCCATTTTTAATACAACAAACCCGCCTAACGCGCACACGGCCATTCCCAATACCATAGGGAAAGCAGAACTCGCATGGAATAAGCTCACAATCGCAGTCACTATTCCCCCAATGGCCATTCTCATGCTCCCTAGCATAGCTGATGCCGATCCGGCATTTTTTGAAAACGGAGCCATAGAAAGTGCAGTAGTATTTGGGCCGTTCAAACCATGGGCTGTCAAGAATAAGAACATCAGCGCGATCAGGGAATAAACATTGTATACATTGAAATAAACCCCAACTACAAGCAATAATCCTGTGAAACTTTGATAATGCAAGGAGAAATTGATGATCTGCTGTGAAGTGAATTTTTTCAATAAAATATGATTCAACTGTGTGGAGCCGATCATCGCAAAAGCAAGTATTGCGAAGATCCATCCAAATTGATGTTCACTGACGCCATATAGATTCATGAATACATCCGCCGAGCTGGCGATGTAAGCAAAAGGAGCAGCTCCTGCGATACCTCCCACAAGCATGTACACCAAAAACTGGCGATTCTCAAGGACTTTAAGGTAGCTTTTCCAAACCTGCTTTGGCTTTAGGGACACTTCTCTGTCCGGTAATGCTCCAGAAGGAAGTACTACCACTGTGGCGATCCAAATAATAGCAGTAAGTGCTGCCAAAATTATAAATACCCAGTGCCAATTATAAGAAGCAGTAACGAATCCACCTAGCGTTGGGGCTATCATCGGAGAAACAGCAATTACCAGAACAAGAAGAGACATAGCCTGAGCAGTTTTTTTCACAGGGAAAATATCCCGCACTATTGCCTGCGCAGATACCATTCCAGCACAACCTCCAATTGCCTGTAGAAAACGCATGAAAATCAGGTTTTCGACGGATTGGGACAAAGCGCAGCCTATGGAAGCTAAGATGTAAATAGCCAGACCTCCATATAGCGGCTTTTTCCGGCCATATTTATCCAAAAGCGGTCCATAGAACAATTGGCCAATCGCAATCCCAACCAGATAGGCAGTAAGTGAAAGTTGGATATTTGAAATAGGTGTTCCTAGATCTTTTGCCATCTCAGGAAAGCCTGGAAGGTACATATCGATAGAAAAAGGACTGATTGTACACAAAGCACCAAGTACCAGGACAATCTTAAAGTATTCAGTTTTAGTATATTTCTTTTCCATCCTAAAAATAGTTTACCTAAAATATAGTATCCAGAAGAAACAGATTGACTTGTTAATGAGTTCGTAAATATTCGCTAAATTTTTTGCGAATTAATTAGGCATAATTAGAATGTGTTGTAAAATAATCAATCTCTTACTGTTCTTTTTAAATAATAATCCCATCAACCCGTATGATTTTGGATAATCCCGAAACTGCCAAAGAATAGATTTTGAAAAAGGGGGATTTATAGCCGCTTTTTTACAAGCAAGAAAGCGAAACGCAGCATGGGATCTGGTGAGCAAGAGTATTAGGATACACTTCGGTCATCGGTTACTTGTACTGAGCGAAGTATCGGTCTTCCGACCAGACAGGTGAGGGAAGTAGAAAAACTGGCATCATTTCGGTTTTTTTTTAGAGGATTTAAAACTCAATATCATCTATACCTCTCAGCTGCACATGCTTTTTCATCTTCTTTTGGATGATTTTGAAGTGATGAAGATCCTCCTCGGCGATTAGGGAAATAGCTTCACCGGTAGCACCTGCACGGCCGGTTCTACCTATCCTATGAACATAATCCTTTGGAGATCTAGGCAATTCATAATTGATCACTAGCGGTAAGAATTTGATGTCAATTCCCCTTGCTGCCAGATCGGTGGCCACCAATACCCTGGTTTTGCCGGTTTTGAACCGATGCAGGGCTTCTGTCCTTGCGCCTTGGCTTTTGTCCCCATGAAAAGCCAGTGCATCCACACCGTTTTTGTTGAGCTT
The DNA here is from genome assembly GCF_001442615.1 of Algoriphagus resistens. Classification (GTDB taxonomy): domain Bacteria; phylum Bacteroidota; class Bacteroidia; order Cytophagales; family Cyclobacteriaceae; genus Algoriphagus; species Algoriphagus resistens. The sequence continues at coordinate 120,182 of NZ_LMXN01000009.1, forward strand.
TGTGACAATATTGTTTGCAGCCCGGATAGAGGAAGCGAAGACCAGGATTTGAGACCAATCGCCAGAGTTAATCAAATAACGAAGGAAAGGACCTTTTTGCTCCATGGGAACGCGATAGGCATATTGCTCGATTAAATCTGGAGAGACAATGTCAGGTTCAGCAGCGATACGGACTGGATCGTGCAGCAGCTCATTGATTAATCCTTCTACAGATTCTTCATTGGTAGCTGAGAAGAGTATGTTTTGTCGCTTACGGGGAAGTTTCTCCAGAATCTGATCCACCTCTTCTTTGAACCCCATGTTCAGCACCTTATCCGCTTCGTCCAGCACCAGAACTTCGACTTGATTAAGATTTAGAGAATTCTTCGAAAGTAAATCCAATAACCGGCCAGGAGTAGCAACCAAAATATCCGTTCCGTAGATTTTCATCATCTGAGGATTAATGGAAACACCACCGAAAACTGCCAAGGCCTTCACCGGCCTATTTAGAAACCTGGCAAAATTCTCCGTTACTTCAGCTACTTGGCTAGCTAATTCCCGCGTGGGGACTAGCACCAACACAGGGATCATTCTTCCTTTATTTGGAGCTTTTTCCTGAAGCCTCTGGAGTATAGGGAGTATATAGGATGCAGTTTTTCCAGAGCCTGTGGGTGCTATTCCCAGCACATCTTTCTTTTGCAGAATAGCCGGGATAGCTTCAATCTGTATCGGGTAGGGGCTGTCATATTTTGCTTTTGCGATAGCATCAAGGATCTGCTTTGAAAGTCCTAATTCTGAAAAGTTCATGTGCTGGAATTTTCGTCAAAGTTAAGGCTTGGAATTTACTATTGTACTTTTTCGGTAATCTTCATTCCTGGTGTTCCTGCATAGAAGACTATGATCTCAGCATCCTCATCGCCCATATTCTTCCCCAAATGCTTTTTATTCACCACTTCCACTATCGGGTCCCCGGCTTTGAGTGTGAGTTCATTGCCATCTTCATCTATCACAAAAAGCTCCCCTTTCAGCAGTACGCCTGCGTTGATTACGGGATGATAATGTAAGGGGAGTTCAGAATGTGCAGGGATGGTGATTTTCAGAATGGATATCAGAGGTTTTGAACTTGGGTAATGTGGCAGTGAATCTCCATTCCAGGAAAATTCGGACTGGATCAAAGTGACAGAACTTGGTGCAGCCGTTTCCATGACTTCTTTTTTGAAGATGTAAAATGAAAACAGTATCAGGATGGCGATAAGCAAACTATTTTTTAACATGAGGTGGAGTAGTATTGAATCCGATGAATATAGGCATAAAGAGAGAGCCTCTTATGATGATAAGGTATGAAGTAATGTTTCCACTAAAAAAATCAAGCTTGTGTATCAGCCGAATATGTTTCAAATTGTACAGACCTTTTTTAAGTTAGTCAAAATTTGTAGCGATTAGTTTAATTGGGGGAATTTGCTCAAACCCAAAATTCCGTATTGTAGTATGTCGATTACCCGTAGTATTCCTTATTTTTTCATAGTAATGATGTTGGCTTCTTGTGCCAAAACTGTCACCGAAGACCCTTCAAATCCCTCTCCGGCCAGAACTGCGGAGGAAGAATTAGAAACTTTCCAACTGGAACCAGGATTCCAAATCCAGCTAGTTGCCTCAGAGCCCATGGTGGAGGAGCCCGTTTTTATCACATTTGATGAGGATGGGAGGCTTTGGGTGATAGAAATGCGGGGATTCATGACAGATACACTGGGGTCTGAAGAAGACAAACCAATTGGAAGAATCTCTATGTTGGAGGATGAAAATGGTGATGGCCAGATGGATAAGAGTACTGTCTACATGGATAGTTTGATCATGCCCCGTGCGCTAGGTTTTTTCGCTGATGGAGTACTAGTATCTGAAAATAGTGCCCTATGGGTTACCCAAGATCTGAATGGTGACCTTAAGGCTGATACCAAGGTACTTCTGGATTCTACGTATGCATCATCAGGCAATCCGGAGCACTCAGATAATGGTTTACTGAGAAATGTGGACAACTGGTACTACAATGCTAAATCACGATTGAGATATAAATATGCCAATGGCGAATGGATAAGAGACACTACAGAATTCCGTGGACAATGGGGAATTAGCCAGGATGACAAAGGAAGATTGTTTTACAATTATAATTGGTCCCAACTTCACGCGGATCTAGTACCACCTAACTATCTCTCCAGAAATCCCAATCATGACCCATCCACAGGGATTGACTTTGGAGTTGCACAGGATCGTAGAGTCTATCCGATCCGGCCGACTCCTGCGGTGAACAGAGGTTATATTCCAGGTGTTTTGGATGATAATCAGAGACTGATGGAGTTCACAGCAGCATGTTCTCCTTTGATTTTTAGAAGTACACTTTTCCCTACCGAATATTATGGAAATGCCTTTGTGGCAGAACCTGCAGGCAATTTGGTGAAGAGGAATGTCCTATCTGAAGATGGAAATGCAATTGTGGGCATAGACCCAAATCCGGGAAAAGAATTTTTAGCTTCTACAGATGAACGGTTTCGTCCTTCTGCTTTTGCGACTGGACCAGATGGCGCTTTATACCTGGCCGATATGTATCGTGGATTGATCCAGCATGGGGAATACCTTACCCCTTACCTGAGTGAACAGACGGTTGGCAGAGGTTTACTTACGCCTATCCATTTGGGGAGAATTTGGAGGATTGTACCAGAGGGTAAAAATGCAAGAGCGATGCCCAAGCTTTCGCAAGCAGGCAATGGGAAATTGATAACATTGCTCTCAGACAAAGACGGTTGGTATAGGGATATGGCACAGCGTCTCTTGGTGGAGAGAAATGATAAAAGCGTGAAAGACGGTTTGATAAAAGTAATATCAGATTCAAATACAAGTGAAATGGGACGCTTTCATGCGCTTTGGACTTTGGAAGGACTTGGTTTGCTTTCAGAAGATCTGCTTTTTTCAGCCCTCGATAACTCTTTTGGTCTGATACAAAATACCGTCTTAAGATTATTAGAACCATTTGCCCAAATTTCTTCCACTACCCGTTCAAAACTTGCTCAAGCTATGGAAGATGCTGTCGCTTCTTCTACATCCCAAGAGGCCCTACAGCTTGCATTGAGTGCACATGTACTACCTGCAGATGAAGGTGAAAATGTCCTTTCCGCCATTTTCAAAACGCATGGTGGCGATCCTCTCATACGGGATGCGATGATGAGCAGCCTGGCAGGAAGAGAATACGATTTCCTACAAAAGCTTTGGGCTTCTGCAGATTGGAATGATCAAGATCAGACAAAGGAGATTTTTTTGGAAACCCTTGCAACCGCAGTTGTTAAAAATGGAAAGTCTAAGGAAGTTAGCGGGCTTTTGGCTATGGCTAATTCCAGGGAACTGGGCTGGAAAGAGAACATTCTTATTTCCGGAATGTCTATTCAGGCGGCAAACTTAAAGGACAAAGAGCCAATAGTCCTGAAAGCAGAACCTTCACTGTTTAGAAGAACCGATCTTCCAATTGATGAAAATCGTTTGAATATGCTGAAAGGGATGTTTTCCTGGCCTGGATTTGTGCCTTCCAAAACGGCTATTTCCGAAACTCAGCTTGATGAGAAAGGAATGAGGCAATTTGCGCAGGGCAGACAGAAATTTTTAGTGACCTGTGCAGGATGTCACGGCTCAGATGGAGCAGGTGCCAGCAGAATGGGGCCTCCGCTGGTTGGCTCAGAATGGGTACTTGGTGATGAACGAAGACTGGCGATGATCTTGCTACACGGGTTGGAAGGGCCGGTGGATGTAGCAGGCAAAACTTATGATGCCCCTGATATTCTTCCCGTAATGCCCGCCCATTCTACCATGGACGATGGGAGCATTGCAGCGATTCTGACTTATATTAGAAATGAGTGGGGCAATCAAGCACCGTTGATATCAGGGCGTACAGTCAGCAAAACCCGCCTAACAACTCAGGGTAGAGTCTATCCATGGAAAGCCGAGGAGCTAAATGAGTACATAGAATCTTTACCTGATGCAGAAACCCAAAAACCATAGCCTATGAAAACTTCAAGATCAGATTTAACCAAACCTGAGGCTGATAGAAGACATTTTATTAGAACAGCAAGCCTTGGAGCAATGGCGATGAGCTTTCCATTTCCTTCCATTCCCGGCTACTTGAATAGTACCCCAATGGGTGTGGTTGTCCATTCCTATGGAGCCAGATGGCATTCTCAAGAAGCTAGTGAGAAGTATCCTGGTTTTACTGATGCAATTGATTTGATGGAGCATTGTAAGCAAATCGGTGCTGGCGGAGTACAGGTGTTGGTGAGCGGTTGGGCGGAGGATTTTGCCAAAAAAGTGCGGGATCGAAGGGAAAAGCTGGATTTATACCTGGAGGGTAGTATAGCGCTTCCAAAGTCCATGGATGAGGTGGCGAGATTTGAGGGAGAGGTACTAGCTGCAAAAGAAGCTGGTGCCAAGGTTTTGCGTACTGCTTGCTTGGGAGGTAGAAGGTATGTGAATTTCAAAACCGCTGAGGAGTATAGCGCATTTAAAGAAAATGCTTTGAAATCTATAGGATTGGCGGAACCGATTGTGCGAAAGCATAAAATAAAGCTAGCAGTAGAAAATCATAAAGACTGGACTGCCAAAGAACTGGAAGCTATCATTATTAATCTGGGCAGTGAATGGATAGGAGTGACATTGGATTTTGGAAATAATGTGTCATTTCTGGAAGATCCTATGGAAGTCATTAAAGTTTTGGCTCCTTACGCTTTTTCTACGCATGTGAAAGATATGGGAGTGAAGGATTATAAGGATGGGTTTCTTTTATCTGAAGTTCCTCTGGGTCAAGGTATAGTTGATTTGAAGATGGCAGTGGAGCTGTGTAGGGAATATAATCCAGGGATTAATTTTAGCCTGGAGATGATTACCCGTGACCCATTAGAGATTCCGTATCTGACTGATGGGTATTGGGCTACGTTCGAAAATGCATCTGCTCAGGAGACTGCCAAAGTCCTGCGGATGATAAAGGAAAATGATTTTCCTGGAGCGCTTCCCCATGTTACCGGGTTCAGTCCTGAAGAGCAGTTGGCTTTTGAGGAGAAGAATGTGGTGGAGTGTCTAAATTACAGTAGAAGTTCACTGGGGTTGAAATAAGTGTTTTTAAAAAGTAATAAGGAAATCAATATATAGTTCAAACCATTAACAGATTCGTGATCATGTCTAATAAATTACCTGGAATCAAACTTTTTGACTTAAGTGGAAAAGCAGCCATCATCACAGGTGGTTCCAAAGGTCTGGGATTGGCAATGGCTGAAGGGCTTGCTTCCGCTGGCGCAAATGTGATGCTTGTCAGCAGAAATGTGAAAGAAGGAGAGGAATCAGCAAAGAGAATCTCCGAACTTTATGGCGTAAAATCCTTTGGATTTGAAGCAGATGTCGTGAAAAAAGAGCAGACAGAAGCCATGGCTAAAGCGGCTTTTGATGCTTTCGGAAGAATCGATGTGTTGATCAACAGTGCAGGAATTAACATCCGCGGAGCGATCGACGAATTGCAACAGGAGGAATTCAGCAAAGTAATGGATATCAACGTAACGGGAACCTGGCTTTGCTGCAAAGCGGTGACCCCGTATATGAAAGAAGCTGGTCAAGGAAGTATCATCAATCTGGCGAGTACGCTAGGGTTGGTTGGACTAGCGAACAGGACGCCTTACGCTTCCAGCAAAGGCGCAGTGGTACAAATGACACGGGCGTTGGGATTGGAGTTCGCACCATTTAATATTATGGTAAATGCAATCTGTCCGGGGCCATTTTTGACAGAAATGAACTTGCCTATTGCAGATACCGAAGAAGGGAAAAAGTTTGTGGTAGGCGCTACAGCTCTCGGGAGATGGGGGAGACTGGAGGAAATCCAAGGTGCAGCGATCTACCTGGCTTCGGATGCAGCCACTTATATGGTTGGATCTATGCTTACTGTAGATGGAGGATGGACTGCCAGATAAATTCACCTGGATCTGACGAAATGGTTTTGCACGACTTTGTCCAAAAAGCGGGTAGATTGAATGCATTCGAATATCAGTTGCTTAGACAACCCTCCAAACAAAGGAATGCCCGAGCCCAATAACACAGGAATCGTGGTAATGATCATTTCGTCAATTAGGTCCTCTTTTAGGAAGCTCTGAATGGTTTTGCCTCCATCGATGTAGAGATTGTGAAAACCCTTACCATGAATTTCAGATAGTACCTCCGGAATACTTCCTTTGATTAGAAATGCCTTGTCCCGAAGTTTTTCAGGAATCTCTGTCAGGGAATTACTCCAGACAAAAACCGGCTTTTTATAAAACCATTCTCCTTCAAAACCTGCTACCACCTCAAAGGTATTTCTTCCCATGAGCAATGCATCGATGCGGGAGGTGAACTTATTAAATCCGGTATCGATATGATCAATTTCAGGAAAGGTAGAAAGCCAAGCCAGGTCATCGTTTTTTCCGGCAATGAAACCATCAAGGCTTGTAGCTATAAATACACTGTTTTTCATATTCTTATAATTGATTTTTATGGACACGCCGAATAGTCGGGCAGGCTATTGAATCCCGCTTGATAGCTAATCATCTCTTTTTGGGTCGGGCTGCAATATGCTCGATTTCATCTAAGTCTGATTTCCTAAAATTATTACCAACTCGCCAAATTTTCTATTCTGAAAATTTTCCCGGTCATTAATTGTCTGAATAATTTCTACTGGATCTTCAACTATTTCTTAAAGCCTCAGTTCATCACTTATTGACTGAATCAAAGAAATATATCTTTTCTTCAAATGTGTTTACTGGCATTTACCAAAACAGCGTCATCCTTAAGATTATCATGTATATCCGATATTCTATGAGGAAAGTACTAAAGGCATCAAGAGATTTGGAAATAATAGCATTTAGGCCACTTCGGTCTTTGCTTTTTCATGCATTATATAAAAGATGATATAACGACTGGTAAAGGGTATGAGAATGGGTGTGATTTTATTAGTAAATAGGATTAATTACCAGCTTCCGCCTCCACCTCCGCCAAATCCACCTCCAGATGACCCACCTCCGCCGGACCCACCAGAACTTGAAGGTGAACTGATCATAGTGGATTGAGTGGATTTGATAGAATTGTTGAAGGACTTGGAAAAATGGCTCATGGTCATGAGCCTACCCGAAGTAGAGTGATACCAAGCTGGAGGCTCTAAATTCAATCCTTCGAATTTTTTTGCCCATTTGTCAAACATCCCAAAGGCCAATGCATAACTCATTGTGGATTCGAAATAGGTTGGATCTTCCTTGAGTAGCATTTTGAGCTTGTTCTCCTCAGCAACTTTGATGAATTGTTTGAAACCTTTCAGCTCAGATAAAACCATTGTGCCGTCCTTGTTCTTTTTGATTAAAAACTGGCTCAGGGTTATTAAGAGAATGACAGAGACTGTTGCAGCGATTGCTGCTAGTATTCCCCAGAAAAACAAAAAGGTTGGTGCAAGAAGAAAGAGTAGAATTAGTAATGCCACGATAGTGAAATTCTTGATTCTTCGGGATTTGTTGACATAATAAATCTGTGCAGAGTCCTTTAAACTTCCTGCAGCCGTACTCATCGTGGTGTAGAACTTCTCTTTGAGACTGCTGACCAGTACTTCTGATTTAGATGCAAATAAGCCGTTAAACAACTGGCGCTGGTATATTGGAGCATCTGTTGGGATTTCTTCCAGCTTGGTGAGTTTGATGTCATCCTTTGCAAACCATCCTTTTTCATCAATCTCCTCAATAGCCAGGTATCCGCTGGAAGCCCAAAATGGAATTAGAGAAATTAGATCTGCGGTGTCTCCAGAGTCATCAATCAGATAGCCAGCCATGGCTGGATCCATATCTTTCGGAGGATAATAGCTGGTAGTCGTCGTGACTAAATCGTCCTTTCCATGTTTTTTCCAGATCGCATGAAAAGCAATATAAACTAAGCTCAAAATAATAATCCACCCATAGTCTGTCCAGAAAGGCCAAAAAGGTTTGATCTCTTTGATACTTCCCAAAGGTAATTTCAAAAGCACAGTCACGGCTTCACCACCTGAAGAAACAACGCCGGGTTTGCTTTCTCCCGAAAAGACTCCATTCGAAAACTTTGTGTCGAAGTCCTTGGTAGGAGTAGAATTTCCTACATCTCCCGAATAAACATAATATTCTTCGGGAGTTAGAATGATTCCATCTGGCAAATGGATCTTTAAGTCAATTTTATTGAAAGGTGCAGCCCAATCGCTTGGCTTTATGTTCCAATAAAATAGAATTGCTTCGGATTCGTGGAGGAAAGCATTTTCAACGCTATAGCGGATTTCATATTGCTGCGGTCCTTCCAGTGTAATACCTGCATCTCCGATTTTTATTTGCAGGTTGTTGGACATCCTTTGTCCTATTTTTGAAGGCGCATCAAACTTATAGCCCGGAACATAAATATTCCTAAGCTTGATTTTTCGAGTTTCTTCCTGGCCATCTTCATTGAGTAGATCATAGGAGGTTTGAATGTTCCGATAAATCCCGTGCTTTGGAACCTCAAAATTGAGGTTATATTTTTCGATTACATCAAAACATCCCTCCTTATGAACAGTAATATCGACTGAATACGAAGTGACGCTAAAATCCTGTGCAAAGACCTCTAGCTGCACAAACAGAAAAAGGAATAGACATAAGGTTTTTCTCATAATAGGTCTCATTTGCTTAAAAAATGCCAGGTTTAGCACGTCTTTGATCCCCTGTCATGAGAAACTCACCTTCACATTTTCACGGCTTTCTGGCTCGGCCTCGAAGTAGTCGAAATGCTGATAACTGAACATGCCTGCAAAAAGAACTCCAGGGAAGCTTTCTCCATAGGTATTGTTTTCGCGGACAGTGCCGTTGTAATAGCGCCTTGCCCGTTCAAGATTTTCTTCTATTTCGTTGAGTTTGTCCTGTAGTTGGAGGAAGTTAGTGTTTGCTTTTAGATCTGGGTATGCTTCACTCAACGCAAAAATGCTTCGGAGAGTCTTTTGGAGCTGGTTTTCTGCCTGTATCTGCTGATTGATGTCATCAGTCGGGACAGCCATTGCGGTGTTTCTGGCTTGAATCACCGCTTCCAATGTTTCTTTTTCATGGCTTGCGTAGCCTTTTACAGTTTCTACAAGATTAGGAATAAGATCGTATCTACGCCTCAGCGCCACATCAATATTACTCCAGGCATCTTTTACGGTGTTTTTATTTTTGACAAATCGATTGAAAATCCCTACGAGAATGACTGCCAGTAGCAGAATAATTCCAATAATAATGAGCAGTGTTACCATAATGGATTGTTTTTAAGCTATGTTGAGACAAGAGGAAATTAAAAACGTTAACCTTTCGGTTTTCAATGATTTAACATTTTCAAAATACTACCTTTTAGCGAAAACTCAAGAATTTAATGAAATTGAGCCTTGTCTACTGACATTTAAAGTGGTTTGTTTCCCAAATATTTGATATTTTGAAATGTAGCTCTTATGCAAGTTGATTCTATCGCATATCGGCAACACTCATAGTTTTTATCAATTGAATTTTTAATTACATAAATAAACATTTTCCTAAATTAGCTCCAGTAAAAATCAATTAAATACAAACCCTAATCATATGGATAACAAAGAAAACGGACATGATTATACAGACCCAGTATGGGATGTCAACGATAGTGAGGCAAAATGTCCATTTACCAGTGGTGCGATTCACCACACAGCCGGCGGGGGAACAAAGAATAAAGATTGGTGGCCGAATCAATTGAACTTGAACATTCTACGTCAGCATTCATCGAAATCCAATCCTATGGATCCAGATTTTAATTATGCTGAGGAATTCAAGAAATTGGACCTTGCTGCAGTGAAAAAAGATCTGGCTGATCTGATGACAGATTCGCAGGATTGGTGGCCGGCAGATTTCGGACACTATGGCCCATTTTTTATCAGAATGGCCTGGCATAGCGCAGGTACTTATCGTATAGCTGACGGCAGAGGCGGTGGAGGATCAGGATCCCAGCGCTTTGCTCCGTTAAATAGCTGGCCTGATAATGCTAATCTGGATAAGGCGAGATATTTACTCTGGCCGATCAAGCAGAAGTATGGAAGAAGGCTTTCATGGGCTGATTTATTGATTCTGGCAGGAAATGTTTCTTTGGAAACAATGGGCTTTAAAACTTTTGGATTTGCTGGTGGCCGTGAGGATGTATGGGAGCCAGAGGAGGATATTTATTGGGGTTCTGAGGGAGAATGGCTTGGCGATCAGGACAGGTATGCAGGAAGCGGAGATGGAGAGAGAAATCTGGAAAATCCGCTTGGAGCTTCTCACATGGGATTGATCTATGTGAATCCAGAGGGTCCAAAAGGACAACCAGACCCAATCGGAGCTGCACACGATATTAGGGAGACTTTCGGTCGAATGGCGATGAACGATGAGGAAACTGTTGCCTTGATTGCAGGTGGACACACGTTTGGAAAGACGCATGGTGCCGCAGATCCAGGAGAATTCGTTGGACATGAGCCGGAAGGAGCGAGTATAGAAGAGATGGGCTTGGGTTGGAAGAATAGCTTTGGTAAAGGCCATTCTGGAGATACCATTACCTCTGGAATTGAAGTGACCTGGACTACCACTCCAACGAAATGGAGCAATAATTTCTTTGAAAATCTATTTGGATTTGAGTGGGAATTGACCAAAAGCCCAGCGGGAGCACACCAATGGAAGCCAAAAGGCGATGGAGGCGTAGGAACTGTTCCAGATGCCCATGATCCTGCAAAAAAGCATGCCCCAAATATGTTGACAACTGATTTGGCATTGAAAGAAGATCCTGTATACGGGAAGATTTCCAGACGTTTCTTCGAAAATCCTGATGAGTTTGCAGATGCATTTGCCAGAGCCTGGTTCAAATTGACGCACCGGGATATGGGACCTATTCAGCGCTATTTGGGTCCGGAAGTGCCAACCGAAGAGTTGATCTGGCAAGATCCTATACCAGCTGTAAATCACGAATTGGTAGATGGGTCAGATGTTTCGGCATTAAAGGCTAAAGTCTTGGATTCAGGATTGTCAGTATCCGAATTGGTTTCAACGGCTTGGGCATCGGCATCTACTTTCCGAGGATCAGATATGCGGGGAGGAGCCAATGGAGCAAGAATCAGACTTTCTCCCCAGAAATTCTGGGCTGTAAACAATCCTACCCAGCTTGGAAAAGTGATCGATAAACTGGAAACTATTCAAAAGGAATTTAACTCTTCTCATTCAGGCGGAAAACAGATTTCTTTGGCTGATCTAATTGTCTTGGCAGGCTGTGCCGGAGTAGAAAAAGCAGCAAAAAATGCAGGTAAGGATATTACAGTTCCTTTTACTCCAGGTCGTATGGATGCTTCTCAAGAACAGACTGACGTTGCTTCTTTCGCGGCTATGGAGCCTGCTTCGGACGGGTTTAGAAATTACTTCCGACCTACTCATAAGGCTTCAGCTGAAGAGATGCTCATAGACCGGGCTCAACTACTGAAACTTACTCCTCCCGAAATGACAGTCTTACTAGGTGGGTTGAGGGTTATAGGAACAAATTTTGACAATTCTAACCACGGTGTATTCACCGAAACTCCTGGAGCTTTGACTAATGACTTCTTTGTGAATGTCTTGGATATGGGGACTTCCTGGAAAGCAGCAGATTCAGGCCAGCATGCATTCCTAGGTTCAGATCGCAAGACAGGTCAGGTGAAATGGACTGGAACTAGAGCAGACTTGATCTTCGGGTCCAATTCGGAGCTTCGCGCATTAGCGGAAGTATATGCCTCGTCTGATTCTTCAGATAAGTTCCTGAAGGATTTCGTGGCTGCTTGGAATAAAGTAATGATGCTCGATCGCTATGATCTGGCATAAGTTGATTGGATAAATGGAAATATAAAAGGTGATCTGGAAACGGATCACCTTTTAGTTATAGGAAGTTTTGGGGATATATTTTATGTATATCCGTTTTTCTATCAATAAAGAGACTAGTGAAATTAAGGATTTAGTCAACAAAGGTATTGAGGCCACCTCGGTCATTTGACCGACTGAGCAAGTAATTTTGGCTTCCGGTATCAATGAGGATACCCGCTTAATTCTTTAGCCACCCGGCTATACTTCTTCGCTCCCGGGTAAACGAAGGATGAACTTCATGCTCCATCTCATCGCTTCGAAAGAAGACTATCCTGCCGCCAATAGGTGAAATATCTTTTGTCTGCCTTCCTTCTGGATATAAGGAAAGCATACCTCCATCTTCAGTTTGCCAGTCTTGGTTCAGAAATAGTACAATAGAAAATTTCCTTCCTTTTTCATTTTTGAATTGATCCACATGCCTTTTATAAAAGCTCTTTTGCTCATAATTGGCATAATGGCTTTCAAAACTCTTGATTGAAGTGAAGCAGGTTTTATTCAAATGTGAAATGAAGTTGCTTACTTTTTTTAAATAGACCATTTCGAATTGATTGACGCTTTTCTCGTCTATCCATTTGATTTTATCTCCTCTGATCAGCGAATTCTTAATGTGGTTTTTCTGACTTCCAATGCCAGCTGCCTTTAGGACCCCACTTTGGTCAGCACGCAGTATATTTTCTCTCAGACCGCTGACAATATTTTCATTTACGAAATCATTGCTACAGCCATATTTATTGTCAATCAACCCTTGAATCATTTCTTCGAATTGATTTTTTTCGTCCTTTTTCTCTTGATCTTTGTCCATTTAGGCTGTTAGAACCTAGCTGCATTGATTTACAGTTAGGGTTTTACACAAGAAGAACATTCCTTGGTTCATTTTTTCATTTTATTTTTGAGAGTAGAAAAACTGAAAGAGGAAAATAGTTTTTTTGAGATCCCGAAAGAAGGATTAAGGCGGATTGTATGGCTGGTTTTGGCTTTTATTTATCCAGGTATTAATTGGCAAGTTTCTTGGTTAAATCCGGAGCAATAAGTTTTCTCGCCTCTTCTGCATCAATATAATCTTCCAATTCCCGCATAGAAATAACAGTGAAATCATTGTACTTAAGGTAGTGAAGATATTCCTTGAAAAGTTCTGGCGGGGTATTCACCCAAGGATGTTCAATGTCGGGAACGCCATGAATGGTCAGGATGACAATATTTCCGTCTCTTGCTTGTTCAAAAGATAAAAGAATCTCTTCCTTATTTTTTTCATTTGTCGCCCAGCTTGGAACCAGGTAAGGATGATCGTTCAAAGGATCATAAGCTCTGCTTCCTCCGGCACGTGCGAAGGTATAGTCTTTTTCTTCTAAAAATTCCAAAGCCTGTGCATTCAATCCATAACCGGGATATGCAAAGTTGCCGGGTTTTGCAATTCCTAAAGAGTCGCATTTTGCCTCGATGTAAATGAGTTGTGTGTTGAATTCTGCCTGGGTCAGTTTACTGACATTCGCGTGGGTATGCGTATGATTGGCGATTTCAAACCCCATTTTGTCCAGTTCCTGAATCTGCCTCCAAGTCATATACAAGGTGCTATCAGTGTAATTGGGCTGAAACTCACAGACAAAGAAAGTCGCACCAAACCCAAATTTTTGAAGCAGGGGAGCTACGACAGAATACTGGCTTGCAGGCGCATCATCAAAGGTGAGAACTACGAGCTTGTCCGGAATTGGTTTTTTGAGGATCTGGGCTTGGGAAATTATTGAATGTGAAAGGAAGGAAAGTAGTAAAATCAGAAGTTTCATAACATTGGCTTTGCATGCTGTCTATCTGCTAGATAGTTATACCACTATCAAAGTGATTAAGTATATCACGCTTATCGCCGTTACGGACATGATCAGTGTACCCAGACTGTGTGTTTGATTGCCCTGCTTGATAGATAATCCTGACAGCTGGGTCACTGCCCAGAAGAAACTGTCATTGGCATGCGAGATCGCCATAGCACCGGCTCCTGTTGCCAAGACAGCGAATACGCGCATGATTTCAGAATCCAAACCAAGACTTCCTAATAGGGGAGCAATAATCGATGCGGTAGTTATCATCGCTACGGTGGATGAGCCTTGCGCGGTTTTTAGGGCAAAAGCGATCAAGAACGGAAGAAAAATCCCCCAGCTTGCACCACTCATACTGGCACTGACCAGATCCCCGATTCCAGAGTTTTGCAGCATTTTCCCGAATACTCCTCCAGCACCTGTAATCAGAATGACAGGAGCAGCAATCAAAATCGCTTCACCTATCCAGCCAGAGGAGGAAAGCAATTTGGCATCAAATTTCTTTGGCAAGCTAAAGGCCATAAAAGCGCCTAACAGTAGGGCGATGACCGGGCTTCCTGCGAATTGGATAAAGGTATAAAAAGCACCATCTCCAAATGGTTTTGTGGGGTATTTGGCAATGGAAGCTGCAATAATCAGAATCAATGGAACAACAATAGGAAGAAAAGAAGCAAACACTGACGGTCTTTGTTTCTTTTCAATTTCCTCTGTTTTTACAGCCATTTTTGGCATTAATGGAATTTTATAGGCTACTTTTTTGACAAAAATATAGCTGGGAACCAGGGCAATCAAACTTACGATAAGCCCGTAGAAAATGATCATTCCAAGATCAGCTTCATAGATTCCTGCTGTTGCAATCGGTCCTGGTGTGGGCGGGACAAGCGAGTGTGAGGCGGTAGCCCCCAAGGCCAAAGCAATAGTGGTGGCTGCATAAGGAACCTTGCTTTTCAACGAAAGCGATTTGCTGATGGGATTCATCATAATAAAGGTACTGTCTCCAAATACAGGAATAGAAAGGATATAACCTGAAATCATCATAGCAAGGGTTACCGATTTCTCGCCAATCCAAGACAGGATTTTCTCAGCAATTACGATAGCTCCCCCAGTTTTTTCCAGAAAAGTGCCCATCATCACACCAAGCAATATCAGAAGGCCAATACTTCCCAATACCCCTCCAAATCCTTCGGAAATGGATTGAAGGATCAATTCTCCAGGCATTCCCGATAAAAGTCCGTAAAGAATAGCACCACAGAAAAGTGCGAGAAATGGATGAATGTCAAATTTCACTATGGCAACAAGAATTACTGCCAAGGCAAAAAGGATAATCAACAATGTGAGCATTTTAGGTTAGGTTGGGTTTGAAAAAAGAGCATGAAACAGGTCGTGTTCCGAGCCTTCAACCTAAAAATTAGGGAAAAAATGGGAATATTAAAGCCTAAAGTTCTAATAGCTTTATAATTGTTTGTTGAGTGGTTCTAATAGCTTCGAATATTTGGTATTTTAGCCAATTCATCATTATTTAAACCAGATAACCTCATTACATGCGCGTATTTTCAACGTTCAATCTGCTGCTAATCTTATTACTGCTTTCTTCCTGCAATTATTCTTCCAAGAAAGAGGGTAACTTTATGATTTTACCCAGTCCTTCATCTATGGAGATTTCGGGAATTTCTGACTTGCAGGTCTCTGATATCGGAAAACTGGCAGATGAGGCAAAAGCAGATTTTATCTCAGGGAAATCTCTTGAAAACGGGAATAATAAATTGTTGACGCTCAACTTAGATGAGGGGGCTGAGCTTAAGGCTGAGGCTTACACCCTTGATATTGCCGAAGATCATATTACTATCACTGCTGCTACAAAAGAAGGGCTCTGGTACGGGTTAATTACTCTGGGGCAATTAGTGCAGGATGCGCTGGATCAGGAGGCTGCTTTGCCCTTGATCTCTATAAAAGATGAGCCGGCATTGATGTACCGGGCGGTGCATCTGGATGTCAAACACCACATGGAAAAGAAGGAATATTATTATCAACTGATGGACCGATTGGCAGAAATGAAAATCAATGGGGTTATCCTTGAAATAGAAGATAAGCTGGCTTTCCAAAAGCAGCCAAAAGTTGGATCTTCAGATGCGTGGTCTATCAAAGAATGGAAAAAACTTAGCGAGTATGCCATGGCTAGGAATATCGCAATTTCGCCATTGGTGCAAGGGTTGGGACATGCATCCTTTATTTTGAAACATGACGAGTACAGGGATCTGCGCGATGATCCAGATAGTGATTGGGCTTTCAATCCGCTTGATGAGCGAACCTATGAGGTGCAATTTGATTTATATGCGGATGCACTGGCGGCTTTTCCATATGCACAGTACCTACATGTGGGAGGGGATGAAGTGCATACTACAGGAAGAGGAAGTGGTAAATCAGCGTTGGAATTACAGTTGATCTGGCTAAATAGAGTAAGTGAATATGCTGACCAAAAAGGATTGACTCCGATTTTTTGGGATGATATGCCATTGAAAAATGCGGAAGTTTATGGATCTATTTTCAACGGGAATTTATCTGAAGCCCAGGTGGATAGTATCTGGACGGTGAATGAGCCAAATCTGAACAAGTATGTGGATATGTTTCCAAAGAATTGTGTGTATATGCGCTGGAACTATGACATGCCCGAGTCTATAGGGAATAATCGTGCAATGCAGTGGTTTACTGATCATGGGTTCAAAGTGATGGGGGCTACAGCAGGCCAGACTCGCTGGAACCTGATGCCGCTTGAAGAGAGTAATACGGCAAATATCCGGGATTTTGCATTGATCTCCATTGCCAATAAGGCTGATGGATTGCTATTGACACTTTGGGATGATGATTCTCCACATTTTGAATTATACGGCAGGGGGATTGCAATTTTTTCGGAATACACCTGGGCAGGTAAAAAGCGGACTTCTGATGAGCTTCATGCAGCCTATAGACAGCGTACTTTCGGTCCTGAATTGGTTGCAGAGGGCTTTGCCTTTATCAATGACCTGGAAGAACCCGTCGCCTTTTGGAAAAATGCCTTACTGGATGATAAAGACCGAAACCAACTGCGAAGTATGGATAATCCTATGCAGGATGCAGTGTTGACATTGCCGGAGGCAAATGCTCCGGGAGAATGGACGGAAAGTAATAGGTCTAAATTGGCCAAAGCGAAAGAAAACCAGCAGGTGATAGATTCGGTTTTATACAGGATATCTGAATCCAAAAAAGCAGCCCTCAGAAATAATTACACGCTGGAAGTATATGAGCAAGTGGCTAAAGTAGCTCAATTTTCTAATAAATCACTGCTGCTTCTGGCGGCGTGGGATCTGGCAAAAACTGCTGAAGAGAGAGAAGCTGCAAAAGGGAAACTGCTGGATCTTGAAGTCGAATGGAAAACCCAATTGGCGGAACTGGAAAACACCTATGGTAAAACCAGAGTACTGAACAAGCCGGATGATTACATTTTAGATCAGGATCATCATGTTCATTTAGCCAATCAGGCAATTAAGTTTTCAGACTGGCAGTTCTATGTGGAGGGTTTATTCCTTCAAAAAATTAAAGAAGGAAATAGTTTGGAGATGAGAAGTGGTCTTGAGAGTAAATAGGCTCTTATTAAACAGCGAGGAGTCCAAAGATAACGCATTGTGAAATAGATAAATCAAATTGCAAAGCCTCCTGCTACTTCAGAAGCAGGAACTCATCGTGCTTTATGGATACAACTTTCCCATAGTTTTTAAACTTTGGGAAAGTTGTATCTTTTGCTTCTCACTTTTAACTTCAAAACTACTCATTAAAGAAGGGCTTCATCTCGTTATGAATGTCCTCTCTGAGTGCTTTTAGTTTGGTAGCGTATTCTTCCAGTTTTTTTTCCTGATCGGTTTGGGGAATCCAAGGTTTTACCTTTTTGGGAGAACCATTTTCATCTACTGATACAAAAATGATAATACAGTGAGTCTTTTTCTCAAATTCCCTTTGAGAAAAATCCCGGGAATAAACCTCAACCATAATGTGAATGCTAGAACTTCCAGTATAGATCACCTGGGAATCCACCTTGATCACCTCACCGATATTGATAGGTTTGTAGAATCGGATACCGCCAACATAAACGGTTACACAGTAACTTTCAGACCAAGTGCGGGCACAGGTATAAGCCGCTTGGTCTATCCATTTCATCACTACACCTCCATGCACTTTTCCTCCAAAATTGATGTCTGATGGTTCGCTGATAAATTGGAATGAGGTTTTGTGTGAGGTATCCATAGGTTTGGTTTTTTGTTAAAGGCTGCTAAGCTAAGAGATATTTTGGGTTTATGGTGGATGTGGAGGGGTTCGGTTTGATTAATTATAATTTTAACATTGCACCCTAATTACAGTTTTGCACCTTTAATAAGCCAGACTGACTTAATAGATTGTTCCTTCAAATGGATATATTTTTTACGTTCCTCATCCTTGAAGAAATCTGCTACATCTTGCTCATTTTCGAATTCCACCAAGTGTATTTCATAAGGCATTTCTATGTTTTGCTCGATAATGTTTTCAGAACTAGGTTTATATCTGAATAGTAGCTTGCCCTTATGTTTTGCAATTAAAGGGATGGCAACAGCTTCAAATTCCAAAAAACTTGCTTCCTCACCGTCCAGAATGTAAATAAGTTGGGTAAAGTAAATCATAACTATTCAGCGGTTAATGAGTCAATTACTTGTCTATGTCTTGACTGGATTTTATGAGCTGGAATTGATAAATGAGCTTAGTAAAAATCTCTTTTTTGGCGGAATAGCTTTGCTGCTAGCGGCAATTTTCAAGAGGTTCTGATCTTTATCTTTAGCAAAAACCAATCGGAATAAATCGGCAACGGAGAGGCTTGAGTTAGGTCGCTCAACTAGAATGAATTCATCATCAATGGCCACATACCCCTCTTCCAAAATACTCAGATAGGTTCCGCCAAAGCCATGTTGGATAAATTGCTTGATGACATGTTGAGTTCCAAACTTATGACCGAATTTATAGCAGGGTTCCCGGTATTGAGAAACCTGCACCAAGGTTTCGCCAACTTTATAAATATCGCCTAAGTAAACTTCATTTTCATCAAATCCGGAAACGGTCAGATTCTCACCAAACATTCCCCAGGACCAATCCAGGTCTGGATACAGATCTTTCCAATAAGGATATTGCTCCGCGGAAAAGATATAGCAAGCCTTATAATATCCTCCGTGATTTAGTCTGTTGGAGACCTCATCATTGATGACATCGTTCTTTGTCAAATAGATCGGTTTGCCTGTAGGCTTTTTATAAATCCCCGTAATCTCTTCTTTTCCATTCCAGGTGAAAGAAGTAGGCTTTCCAAGATTTGTAGAAATGATTTTCATGAGTTTTTCGAGCATTCCAATGAATGCTATATTTTGTGCTTATAAATTATTTCTGTTTTTCCGTTCAATTTAAGATTTTCTACAAATCACATCCGAAAATAGCACGTGATTTTGGAATTATGCTTTACTGAATTTGGAGTTGATATTTGTGAACTACCATCTCACGACAGAGCCGATGGGCTGGACTTCGGTGGTCATAGACCCGCCCAATGGCAACGCCTCATCCCGTTTTGTTTGTGTCCGACTGCATCCCCACAACCAGACAATACCTTTATATCTTGTGTTAAGATGTTCTTTGTCGCATTGACATCCCTGCAAGTTTTTGTTTTTACCTTCCCCTTGACCTGCTTCCTTTTGTTTTCTTCGAAAGCTGTCTTTGCCCAAACCTGAGCTTCTTTAATTTGGTCTTAAGTGATCTGATGTTTTCATAGATGCTTCCATCTGAAAGAACGGCAAGTTCCTTTATACCCGTATCAATACCAACTGATTTCCCTGTTTTGCCATAGGGTTTATGTTCGACTTCGCAAGTAATCGATATGTGCTATTTTCCCGTTGTTGACCTTGAAACAGTGCCAAACAAAGGTTCACCTTCCAACGCTCTATGAAGGTTTATTTTAATTCCTTCTTTGAATTTTGGTTTCACAAGGTCTGCTGTCCCCAACGGATACATTTTGTGGTATTCTGAAACTTCAATTAGTGTTGTTACATGATGGTACTTTATGTCAGTATTATTGATGTCGGCATTTACCCTGGGGCGATGAGCTCTTTGTTTGTCCAATAGGTGAAGCATCACCTTCAATTTCGCTACATCAAAAAGTCTTCACAACTAAAGCCCGTATCTGGAAGTTTCCACCTCTTCTAGTATATTTTTTGCATGGCTCAATAAGCCAATTTGCTGAATGCATTCTGTGAAGTTCCATTGCATTGCCGATACAAAACAATGCATAGCCAGTAAGGTGCGATTCATTTCTCTGTGATTAACGGCCATTTCAGTGATTCTTTTTTTTGCGGACTCATATCCCTCCTTTTGATAGACTCCAAGTATCTCGACAGCATTTTCTTCAGGTGTAACGATACGTGTTTTGGGCTGGTAACCCAATTGTTTAATCATGGCTTCCGCTAGCCTCCAGGTGGACCATGGGTTTTGTCCTGTGATCAGATTTTGGTCACTCACTACGTTTTCCAAATACATATTACCTTCTTTGAAATTGGCCCCACTTTCAATCAACCTGTCTTCCAATAAAAAAGGGAAAATGGTTTTTGCATCAGGAATCAGAAAGAGTTCTTCATTATTTGTAAAACTGCTAACGGACTTACCCATTAACAAAGGCTTTCCGCCTTCCACTTTAACGTTCACCAAAGCAGCAGGACCATGGCAAACTGCACCAATAACCTTCCCTGACTGATAATAAGAACTGACAATTGACTGAATATGGGGGTTGTCAGGAAAATCGTACATCGCCCCCTTTCCACCGACAAAATAGATGGCTGAATACAGTGAATTATCCACTTCAGACATAGCTAGTGTGTTTTTTGTCTTTAGCTGAGCAACAGAGTCATTGAGAAAGGCAAAATCGTACACCCCCATGTCTTCATCATCAATGATGACAGGGGGTTCACCGCCTTTTGGACTGGCCACATCCACTTCAAAACCGTTTGCTTGAAAGACGTAGTATGCCCGTGATAGTTCTGTGAGTTCATATCCTGTAGCTTTACCGCTTACACCCATTGTTTCTGTGCTTGTAACTACGGCTAGGATCCTCCCTCTGTTTTTAATTTTGTTTTCGCTTAGATAGGGGAGCGATCCGATGACCGTTAGGCTGATGGTATTCTCGGGATCTGGTTCTGGAATCAAGCTGATAAACCAATACCCAAAGGCAAAAAGCAAGAGGGTTAATCCTAGTATGGTAAGTAATACCCGTTTCAGTGTTTTCTTGAATAGTGACATTTGCTTTCTATGATTTTGAGCAAAACAACCAGACAAGTGTTTCAAATCCTTTCTAAATGATCATTTCGCAAAAGCAAAAGATCATTCTGTCAAATCCTGTCTGTATATCTGGGGTGTTTTGCCTGTCTGTTTTTTGAAAGCACTATTGAAACTGGAAATACTATTGAACCCTGCTTCATATGCAATGACGGAGATTGTATAGTTGTTGTAGCTGGAATCTTCAAACAATTGAATGGCATATACCACTCGGAAGTTGTTTACAAATGCGTTGAAGTTTTTCTGACTCTTCAGGTTGATTACCATTGAAAGCACCTGTGTGCTTACTTTCAAGGCTTCACTCAGAGATTTAAGTGTTAGTTCAGGGTTTTTAAATTGCTTCTCTTCAATCATCAGTCTGCTGACCCTTGAGAATAGCTGCTCCATTTGTTGGTCAGATACCCTTGTTGTTTTGTATTTATCCTGCTTGAAAACTTGGATATACCCTTTTGATATCACAATAAAACTGATCACATAGACTACAATAGAATAAAGTATTGGACCCACAATGTAGGGGAACATTTCATCAAACAGATTGAGCACGTATGCTACCCAAATAATAAACAAGCCATAGAGGAGCAATGTAAGAAGCTTATATGTCTGGTCGGGTATTCCGGCTTTGCGCTGTTTGGAGAGATATCGCTTGCTTTTGATAAGATAAAATAAGTAGTGGGTATAATAGCATACAAAGAGCACTATAAATAATGCCTTCGGTAAGGTTTTCATGTCACTATCACTAATCCAGAGACCGAACAGCATCGCCAAAAAACATGGTGAAAAATGCAGCAATTGTCTTTTGGTCCATTGAAAAGATTGATCAATGATTGCCATTGTGTAGAGATAAAAAAGGGGGCCTATGGCCATCAGTGTGCCCAGACCGACAAAAATGAATTTGGCCTCCAGGTTTTCATGAAATTCGAGAAAGACGGATTTACCAACGCGGAATGACAAAACCAGGAGCAGTGTACCAAGTAAATGGTTAGCAAGCGAATTTCCTTTTTTTGTCGTCCACAGAAACAGCGCTATAAACAAACCATGTATGACTCCTAGTCCACTGATAATAACAAGGAATATTTGACTTACTGACATTCGTGTAAAAATACAGAAAAAAGTATTTGGGTGATTATCTCACACTATTGAGTTTAAGAACACTTTTTGTAATCACAAATAAGATACAACGGTCCGGGGCTTTGGGATGGGGACGCACCCATACTGGGAACAACAATTACACTTTCCAGATTGAGAAGAAAAAGTTATTTATGTATGATGGACTATTACTCAAAATCAAGATCTGAGATTCAGCGAACAGCCATACAAGAGATTATTAAAACAAAAAGCTAGTTTTTGGATTTGTAATCTACAATTTTATCTTCCTGATTCAGGGTTAGTAGATGAACAGAAACTAGTAAAAGCTCATCTTTCGATCCAAGTCGAAAGATAATGGGTTTTCAAGAGCTGAACTGTCATAGA
Organism: Algoriphagus resistens; assembly: GCF_001442615.1. Lineage (GTDB taxonomy): Bacteria > Bacteroidota > Bacteroidia > Cytophagales > Cyclobacteriaceae > Algoriphagus > Algoriphagus resistens. Next base: position 142,743 of record NZ_LMXN01000009.1, read on the forward strand.
TGGAGGGAAACCTCCGGTCGTTTCAAAGGTGTTTCCATATGCAGCAAGCCTTTTTAGTGGTAGAACAGTAATTTATTAAAAAACTTCCGAATTGACCATCTGTTTTGGGATAGAGAGACTCAACGTTTACTACACTATCTTCGGAATAGGATCTTGTTCCTTTACAAATAGCCCAAATATCACTAAATATATCAGGAGATATGGCGTTCAAAAGTTCGCTTTGCATTGGTTTGGAAATTCCAGTGATTTCATAATCGTAGTCTTTATATCGATCAAAGTATCTATTTATGCAATCTGCCTGATCTCCGTCACAGTTAGTTATTTGGCCAACAACGAATTCAGTTAGTCTATTAAGTTCTCCGATCTGATTTGGCTTGAAGTAGTTCTCAAGCTGTGTTTTGCTTCCAGCTTTTTCAAATTCATTCAAAATCACTAAAAAGCTAATCGAAAGCATAACCGTGCCTAAAGCGAGAAGTCTAACGGATTTTTTTGAAATTGCCATCAGAACTTATTTATCACCTCAATATCTTCTCAAACAACTCATGGGCTTGGTTTTCAGCTAGGGAAGAGAGGTTTGTCTTTTGCTCCTTTAGTTCTTTCAGCCAATCCAGATACTTTTTGCCAGCCTCAGGTTTGTCTCTAAGGAAATGACTTAGGGATTGCAGGGAAAGCTGGTTGGAATACCACGGCTTGAGATTGTCCTTTAGCTCAGCTATTTCCTGATGGATAGAATTGATGAAAATTGGGTTGAAGCCTAAATTCATCAACAAATTCTCGAGCATGATTATCGTACGCAAGCCTTCAAAAGTATCCTTCAACGCTTTGCTGTCCATCGGTCCTTTTTTGTCCAGCTGGAAAAATTCTAATTCTTCCTGGATGATCTGATTTACGGCGGTATTGATGGTCAAGGGCTTGATTCCTCTGCTCGCCTTTAAAGCTTTGCCGTGAAAATCATCCCAGCTTTTTAAGGTGCTGCCAACGATCAGATCAAAAGCTTCAGTATAGAGCTGTTTTTTGTATTTGTCGAGATGGATTCTATAGCCGTTGTATTTAATTCCCAGTCTCTGCTCCCGGTCATTCAGGCTTTTTTCTGCCAATTTGAAATGATGGATTTTCCTCAGGCTTCTCTTCATCATTTTGAAATCCGAGAAAATATTAAAATTCAATCCTTCAATATCGAAATGGATCTTTGCCATCAGATCGGCGTAAAGCTCCAGAAATTCCATTTTCCCGAGGAGCTCAAACACTTTCTTTGATTTGATCTGCTTTCCCAAGGTCAAGAAAAGTGCCTTAGCCTCTTGGTGTTGCGTTTCAAAAAGCTGAAAGACAGGTGATACTTTTGCCTGCATAGATTAGGAGATTCTGACCAAAGTGGCACCGTAGCCCCATTGGTCTTTTTGCGTATCCTGAAAGTACTTAATATTTTGATGCTGGCTTAGTCGCTTATGAATTTCTTTGCGAAGCACACCATTTCCAATGCCATGGATGAATGTGATTTCATCCATTCCCGAAGCTATCGCCTGATCTAGATTCCTTTCAAAAGACTCCAGCTGGATGCGCAGCATCTCCGAATTGCTCATTCCCTTGGGATCTGTAGCCAGCTTTTCTATATGTAAATCGATGGATCTGGATGGTTTGACTGGTATTGAGACTACAGATTTGGGATTAATTTGTTCCAATTCCTGATTGAGCGCACGAATATCAAGCTCTTTGGTAGTCTGCTCCAAAGCGAAAAGATAGGCTGTCTTATCCAGTCGGGGCGCTTTGCTAAGATGCTTGAAGAACTGGGTTGGCTTCATCTTCAGCTGCCGCTCAAAAGCTGGTTTTGCCTTCTCCAGCGTGTTGTGAATCGGGATAAAACGGAGCAAAAATGCTGGCCACTCATCCATTTCCTTCAGCAATCGATCATCAAATTTCTTAGCATCACCAGGATTTAGCACAGCAGCAAGCAAAGTGCGCTGATTTTCCCCAAATACCTCCGAAGCATGGGCCAAATAGGCCTGAGCGCTGTCATTGATCAGGTAAAGGCTAAGACTTTGGTCGTTGATAGGAAGGAATGCCAGGTAAAGTCCCTGATCCTTTGGACCGGAAATAGGCATCGGTGTTTCACTTTCCTTTTCTTCTACAGGCTTATCTCCAAAGTGTTTCTTTTCAGATTCGTGGATGAGAACCAGCTCTGATTTCATAGCGGGAATGATAAACCCATCTTCAATTTCTATCTGTATTCTTCCGCCGGAAGAAATCTTGCGGATGATTCCTTCTTCGTTTCCATGAAGTAATCTTACTCGGTCTCCTATATTCATTGGTTGAGAGCTGATTTGTAGGTGTCTATTGCACGTTGCCTAGCAAATTTATGATCTACTATCGGTTTTGGGTACTTATCCGAGTTTATTTCTGGAATCCATTTTTTAATGTACTTCCAGTTCTTGTCAAATTTCTCCTGTTGGGAGCTTGGATTGAATACCCGAAAGTATGGCTGGGCATCTGTACCCGTTCCTGCTGCCCACTGCCAGCCGCCGTTGTTGGATGCCAATTCATAGTCGAGCAATTTCTCTGCGAAATAAGCTTCCCCCCAGCGCCAATCGATCAAAAGATGTTTGGTGAGAAATGAGGCGACTATCATCCGTACACGGTTGTGCATGTATCCAGTGGCATTTAACTCCCGCATTCCAGCATCAACAATGGCATATCCTGTTTTCCCCTCGCACCAAGCCTGAAATTCTTCTTCGTTATTTCTCCAGGGTATTCGATCATAAGCCGGTTTGAAAGCCTGATTTACAACCTGTGGATTGTACGTCAAAATCATCATGTAAAATTCCCTCCAGATCAATTCATTCAGGTAAGTGGTGTTTAGTTCCGAAGCTTTTAGCACCAATTTTCTGATGGAAATAGTCCCAAAACGCAAATGGACCCCTAGTCTGGTAGTACCATTCTTGGCGGGGAAATCACGGGTTTCATTGTAATGAAAGATGATTTCCTCGTCAGCAGTTTTTGATGGAATGGAAACATCACTTTTTTCAAAACCGATTTCCTTTAAAGTAGGTACGTCGAAAGCGGTCGTTTGAAGTAGGTTTTTCCAGTGCATGGGTTGGTAGTCTTCGATTTTTTTAGGATCAAATTTGCTCAGCCAAACTCTGCTGAAAGGAGTGAAGACCTTGTAGAATTCCCCTGTGCCATTTAGTATTTCCCCGGGTTCGAAAATCAGTTGATCTTTAAATGCATGAAATGGAATTTCTTGTTTGTGGAGCAGTACCGCTATATTTTCATCCCGGTTGTTGGCATATGGCTCATAATCCCTGTTTGTATAGACCGCTTGGATCTTATAGTTACTTAATAGCTCCTGGTAAACGGTTACCGGATCGCCATATTTAACTAATAGTGAGGAACCTTTACTTCCAAGTTGATTATGGATCAGGGTGATTTGATCATGTATAAATTCTACACGTGCATCCGCTTTATTCTCTAGTTTGTCAAGAATATTTTTATCAAAAATGAATAGTGGTAAAACATTTTCACTTTGATTAAGCGCTTGAAAGAGTCCATGATTATCTTCAATTCTAAGGTCTCTTCTAAACCAAAAAATGCTGATTTTCTCCATTTCTTTTTATAAAACAAATCCGTAGAAGGTACCAATTGTTTAAAATTTCCCTTCCTCTAGCATTCTAATTTTTCGCTCTCGGTCAAGAGAGTCCAGTCTTTCTTCAATATTGTCCAACTGTATTTGTTTCCATTCCTGTTTATTTTCAAATTGATAGCGTAGAAAATCATCTTGATCGTTGATGATCAATTTCTCATTTTTCTTTCTGGTTATTTTCTTGAAAAGCTCTGAAAATGAATTGAAAGAAACACTTTGTGATACAGCTACGCCGTATGTTGCTACGTTTTTGGAAAGAGACAGCGAGGTAAATGTATTGAAGTTGTTTCTGTTGAAAATCCGTATTCTATATACCCCATCTGCTGTAAGCATGTATTCCGCCTGCCAATCGCCGATGATGGAAGATGGGCTTGCATCGCCCTGGTTATTGGTGAATCCGCCGTCTCTTGACACGCGAAGACGTCCATCTAGGAAAGTATATGCAACACTGAGCTGGAAGGTTTCCAGTGCATTTTGATCCAAACTGGCCACATCCAAATCTACTTCCAGGTTTTTATCCACTTGGCCAAGGAAACTGTTGAGTTGGGAGGAAAGTAATTGACCTAAACTGGAAGAGATCGTTGAAACACCCGAGAATTGACCCTCCGGGGAGAAGGAGCGTGTCATGATCACAGAAAAGACCTGTCTATTCATCTCCTGTTCATCGTTGGCAATTTTGTTTTGGAAAGAAGAGATAGTTGTCTGCGTGTCACCACTCGAAGGGAATTCAGAGAAGTCAAAACCAAAACTGATATCAGGAGACAGTAACTGCCCGTCCAGATTCAGCAATACTTTGACCGGGTACCTGCGGTTGGAGGTGGAACTTTGGTTTTCTGTTGTCGCCGTATTTAACAAAAGTGGCTGTAAAGAAACGTTTTCGATATATTCTGCCGAAATATCCATTATCCCGGTGTATGGATCCCCATACCAATTTATACGTCCCCCAGGCTTAATGCGGAATTGCTTTTTCACCACATTGTAAAGGGAAAAATTATACATGCCCTCGGTGATTTCGTAGGTGCCGTTCAGTGTGAAGTTGCCCTGCGTATCCACATTCATTGTCAGTACACCACGACCTCGGCCTGAAATACCTTCCTCCGTCCGTGGGTCAATGATAATCTCTGCGTAAGCATCAGGGGTGATGTCCAGTATGAAATTCATCCTGACATTCTCTATTTCCAGTCTGTTGATCTCTTCGGCGATTTGTTTGATGCGTACCGTGTCCTGGATGTTGATCATGTGAATGAAATCTTCCTGGGCTTGGTTATTGTTGCTTATGAGAGGGATATAGATTCTGGTGTTGGGTCGACTGGTGGCCCGGGCGTTGATATCCATATTTGTGGTAGTTCCCACCACTTCAGCCGTTCCCGTTACGAAGGCAGTACCATAGAATGTCTCATTATCCTTGTCAGTGGTATTCATTACCTGAAGGTTATTGAGATTGGCTTTGATATTCAGCCGGATATTATTAAAGCCCTGATGACTTATCCCCCCGGTAAGAGAGGCTCCATTTCCAAAGAGGTCTTTGAGTTCCATCTGCTGGAAACTTATTTGGGTAGGCTTAAAAAGGATGTTCCCATTGAGTAAATAGGTAGTTTTGAGGTAGTTTACGGTTAGTTTCCCATCGTTTACCCTACCTGTTCCTTCGATTTGAGGATTAAAAAGGGTTCCACTCAAATCCATTTTTCCAGAAACTGTGCCGCCCATCTGAGATACATAATTGGATAAAAACGGCTCCAGTATAACAAGACTGGCATCATTTAGTGTAGCATCCATGTGCAGCTCCCGATTTGTATTTAGCATATACCCGCCAAGATTAATGGTCTCTTTGCCTTGATTTACATTGGTCAGCGAGACTTGCAGTCGTTCTAAATCCAGGTTGGCCTTAGCACTCATGTCCCCAATGGGAAACTTATTGATGGCGACATCATTTAAGCTGAATTCACCCCGCATCATGGCTTTGTCCAGCAGATGATCAAAGGAGATCAAGCCATTTGCTACGCCGTCAAAGTCTTGGGGAAAAAGCGTGTTTAGAAGGTCGACGTTTACATTGTTTACTGACAGGTTTAGTCTATCGTCAGGCTGAGCGCTGGCTTTTCCCTGTAGGGATATTGATTGGTTTTCGTTAAAGAGCTTTAGGCTGTCCACCTGAATTAATCCGGGTGTGATAGTGATCAGGTTGAGAGAGTCAAATTTCCATTCCCGATCTAGTAATTTCAGAGAAGACGGGGCAAAAGCGAGTTGGGTATTTTGGTTGGCAAAGCGGGCTGAAGCATTAATCTTGACAGCACTTTGCGTGGAGTCTTGATCCAAGGTGAAGTCAATGTCCATTTCGTCTTTGTCCCAAATCGCCTCAAAGCCAAAATTGGTAAACTGAAGGGATTTACCCATTTCCTGCGTTTTCGAATAAACGTAGAAGGAGGCTAAAATATCAGGACTGTTGATAAGTTTGGAAGTGTTGAAATCAATGTTGATGTTTTGGGCGGCATTGTTTTTATATTTCAGGCTATCAATGCTGGTGAAAAAGTTAAAGACGGTATTTTCCTGTGTTTGGTAGAAAGCCCCTTCCAGGACCATATTTTTTGAAAGGCTTAGATCAGGCTCAAAAAGCTGGACAATCGGGTTGATATTGATCAGACGGAGGTTAAGATCAAGATTATATATTTCCGAGAAATTTCTTTCCAGATCTGCTATGGGCTGTTCCTCATTTAAGATAATGGCAATGTATTGTTTGAGCAGGATGTCCAAATCTCTCCCCATTTGCTCAAGGTTGAATTGTCCTGAAGCAGCTGCAACCAGGTAATCAGAATTAATCGACATTGTCCGGGTACCTCCCGCAAAAAGCGATTGGAAGTTGAAATCTCCTACATTCAATTGCCGATCCTCGTAACCTACCAAAATATTTCGGAATCGAGCAATCCCTTGAATATCATCCAACTCTATTCCTTTGACGTCTATGTCCAGATTTCCACTGATGAAAGTAGCCTTGTCAGCGAGATTCAATCGATCAAGAAATGCCGTGTCAATTTGCAAACCCATCCGCACTGAATCAGTGGACTCACGGAGGTTTAACTCTCCATTGGCATTGATTTTTAAGTTCGGATCATTTACAGCCAGATTCCCTCTAAAGAGATCCAACCCGTAAGTAGCATCGGTTTTAATGTTAGTATATACGTAGTTTTTGAAACCAAATTTTGTAACATCTGCATCTACATCAACTAATAAGTTGTCGATGGAATTCCCAGTCGTATTTACTTGCCCCTTGAGGCTTACTTTCTGCAATAGTTCCCTGTTTTCGGCGATTATCCCTAAATCAAGATTCTGCGTGGTGATATTCGACACGACAACGGGAAGTCCATCTGCCAAATCAAAATTAACTCTGCCGGTAATATCTCCAATTGACGTTTTAAAGTCTCCGTTGGTATCGAATCTGCGCAAGTAGCCAGCAAAGTCTGCTGTGAGGCGAACCGTATTGAATTTATTGATCTGACTGGAAACTGAAGAAGGCAAGTAGGGAGCGAGATCTTTGGCAAAGATTGTCGAGTTTTTTAATGAAAGATTGATGTAGGTGTTGGCTATATCGGGCAAGCCATCTAGTCTAAAGGCCCCAAAGATTGCGGTCTTTTCCCCAAGTCTAATTAGTAACTCTTCTGACCTAATATCTGATACGGGCCCGGCAATTTTTCCTGAAAGGTAGATTTCATCGTCAATAGCGGGAAGAGAGGGAGCAAATAGCTTCAGATCTCCCAAATCAAGCTTTGTCTCATCTAGATTGGTTATGATTACCACCTCTTCCACGAAATTGGAAAATGCGGCAGGAGTGGCATATTCAAACCTTAGGAAGTTTTTGATATGGCTATTGACAGACTTTAAGCTGAGTTTGTCAAATTCCATAAATTCCCTCGCATAGGTCATATCAGTTTTGAGCTCCACGATCTCAAAACCTGAAGTGAGCTCTGTTCCTGTTAACATTTCTATATTTGCCCCAATCTCAGGTCCTTCGAGGTAAAAGTCAGAGGCATTCAAAGTGATATCAGAAAAACGTAGCTTACTGTAATCTAATCCTTTGGTGAGTGCATCGGTGATTTCATTGACGATATAGATTTCAGAATTTCTCAATTCCACTGAATTAATTCGAAACTGGGTAGGCTTGGAGCTTTTACTGCCTGTACTGAACATGTTTGCGAGTTCCTCCACCCAGATATTGATATTCATGGCAGAATCGCCCTCATGAGTAAGCATGTGGAGCTTTGCATTCTCCATCCGCACAGCATTTATTGTTGTGATTCCCGGAGGGATCAGTGAGAGTAACTCAAAATCCGCATTGATCTTTTTTGCACCTATCATCAAGCTATCCCGATGATCGCGGATGACAACGTCATCCAGTTCCAGCGCATCCCACCAGGTAAGTCTGATCTTTCCGATCTCTGTGTGAAAAGCGGAATTGTCGTTGAGAACTCCTGTGACTGTGTTAATTACCTTATTCTGGACCCAGGAGATCTGGAGACTTATTGCTACCAAGGTAAAAAGTATCAGCAATGAAAAGACTATCCATAGTAACACTCGAAACGCGTTGTGCAAAAAATCCGTAACTTTCGCGTTCTTTTCCAATGGGTACCAACGATATCTTTATTCTAGCAATTGAATCCTCGTGCGACGAGACCTCTGCGGCTGTTATAGCTGACGGCAAAGTACTTAATAATATTGTCGCCACACAATCTGTTCACGAAAAATATGGAGGTGTAGTTCCTGAATTGGCCTCACGCGCACATCAGGAAAATCTAATCCCAGTGGTTCAGGAGGCCATTTTATCCTCTGGCATTTCCAAGGACCAACTTTCGGCGGTTGCTTTCACCAGAGGTCCTGGATTAATGGGATCGCTTCTTGTTGGGGTTAGCTTTGCGAAAGCATTTGCCTTCGGGCGAAACATTCCTCTGATCGAAGTGAATCATATGAATGCACATATACTGGCGCACTTTATTGAAGATCCTAAGCCAGATTTTCCATTTATTTGCCTGACCGTGAGCGGTGGACATACGCAGTTGGTTTTGGTCAAAGACCACTTGGACATGAAAGTGATAGGAGAGACGCTGGACGATGCGGTAGGAGAGGCTTTTGACAAAACAGCTAAACTATTGGGTCTGCCGTATCCGGGCGGTCCGCTTATTGACAATTATGCCAAGGCTGGAAATCCCAAAGCTTTTCAATTTCCTATTACCCGCATGCCTGGATTGAATTATTCCTTCAGCGGGATTAAGACAGCAGTATTGTATTTCCTTCGGGATCAGCTGAAGGATAATCCAAAGTTCATTGAGGAAAATCTGTCTGATCTTTGTGCTAGCATACAGTATTCGCTTGTGGAAATGTTGCTTATCAAGTTGAAAGCTGCGGTGAAGGAATATGGTGTGAAAGAAGTCGCCATCGCCGGTGGGGTATCTGCTAATTCAGGATTAAGGGAAAGCTTGAGCCGCCTGGCAGAGCAAAAAGGATGGAACTTGTACATTCCAAAATTCGAATACTGTACAGACAATGCCGCCATGATAGCCATGGCAGCACATTATAAATACCTGAAAGGAGAATTCTCATCTATGGATGTCACTCCTCTCGCAAAAATGAAAATCTAAGCATGGCTAAGGATAATAAGTTTGACAAAGTCATCAATATCAAGAATAAAAAGGCAAGTTTCCAGTTTGAATTTGTGGACACCTATGTGGCGGGAATGGTGCTGAAGGGCACTGAGATCAAGTCAATACGTGAAGCAAAGGTATCGCTGACAGAGGCTTTCTGTATTTTTCTGGACGGCGAGCTCTATGTCCGCCAGATGCACATCGCGCCCTATTCAATGGCTGCTAGTTATAACCACGTGGCCATTCGTGATAGAAAGTTGTTGATGAGCAAGAAAGAACTGGATAAACTTGAAACTAAGTCCCAGGAAAAAGGGCTGACTATCATTCCTGTTCGTATATTTATCAATGACCGGGGAATGGCAAAAATGGAAATTGCACTAGGTCGGGGAAAAAAAACACACGACAAACGACAGGATCTGAAAGAAAAAGATGCAAAAAGAGAAATCCAGCGAATGGCCTTTGATTGATGCTTTTGGGATTTGCAGGCAAACAATTTTGCCACTTTACCGCAAACCTACTTTTGATTCGGCTATGGTCACTCAGCTGCTTTTTGGGGAATGCTACCAGATTATAGCGATGACCTCAGATCAACAGTGGTTTAAGATAGTGAATGAAGATACTGGGATCGAAGGGTGGATTACCACACAGGCACTGAAGGAAATCCCCGAATCTGATTATTACAATTTTCTAAATACAGACTTTCAGGTCGTTACCAGTCCCATCGCAGCTATAGAATACCTTGGGACCAATCTTTATCTACTTCCCGGTAGCAGGCTCCATTTCTCAGACTTGGAGCTTTTTAATTGGCAAGACCACATAGGATTCACGGGATCGGTACGTAGTCATGCATTGAAAGCTGACAGAGCACAATTGATCGATGTAGCGATTAAGTATGTAAATGCACCGTATCAAGCGGGAGGAAGAAGCATATTTGGCCTGGACGAGTGTCAGGGCTTTGAATTGATTTTTAGCATAGCTGGTTATACTTGGAAGTCCGGACAAATTCCTGGCAGAAAAATTGATCCCGAGCTCGTTTTGCCGGGTGATTTATTTATTTTCAGGGAACTTGAAAAGAAGCAAGTGAAATATGCCTTGTATCTTGGGGCGGAAGAGGTATTTTGGATGGACAATAGAATAAAAGTATCAGACTTGGGTGAATGGGAAGCCTTCTTGCGGAGCAGTAAGGATAAACAGGTGGAGTTGGAAACTCGGTCAATAGTAAGTTAACCTATGGAAAAGAGGGTATTGGTATTGAATTTAGATCATTCTCCCGTGGCGGTAGTTTCACCACAAAAAGCCATTGTCCTGCTTCTTCTGGAGAAAGCAAACTGTCTCTCCGTTTATGAGTTGCTTCAGATCCGTACGGTCAGCCGAAGTTTTGAATATCCTGCAGTAATTTGCTTGAATCACTATAAAAATATTCCGTATCGTGGTGTGCTCCTGAACCGTGTCAACCTGTTCCGAAGGGATCGGGGAGAATGTCAATACTGTGGAAGCAGAAGGCAGCTTACTATTGATCATGTAGTGCCGCGATCCAAAGGCGGAAAGTCCAACTGGACAAACCTGACCACGGCCTGTCACCGATGTAATGTCTTGAAAGGAGACAAGAGCCCCGAAGAGGCTGGTCTAATCATGCAAACACAGCCGTTCAAGCCTTCTTTAGCCTATTTCTTATCTGAATATGCTGAAAAACAAGCAGAGGAATGGCTGCCTTATTTAGCCAGTAAAGTGATGCATTGAAGGACATATACTGATCAGGTATTAGTTTGGTGCAAGTTCGATTTCCTATTATCTATTCTGGCAAAATAATTGCGATAGTCTGGGTATGTATCTTTCGATTATCCCCACTGTTTTGCTGGCTTTAGTACTGCAAACCACCCAGATTAATTTTCAGCAGCTTATTGGCACTTGGCAATTGGTACGCTTTGATGCCATGGATCAATTGAGAAATTCTCCCCAGTATAAAAATGCTGATGCAACTATGCGTGCTGGATTAGAGTACAAGATCCAAAACCGACTTGAAAATACAGTCTATAAATTTGTGCCTGGGGACAGTTTGAAATTTACGGATTATGTGAGACAGGAAGTGGTCCAGAAGCTGGCGAAAATAAAAATCAGTTCCGAAAATGTATTGACTATAGATACAGGGACGCAAACAAGAGAAGCTAAAATCTTAGAATTTAGCAATGATCGTATGGTACTGGAACCGATCAGTGATAAACCTGGATCAGGAAAACTGGTATTTGAAAGAATCAATTAGAAAAATAAGAATCACTAGTCAAAAGGTTATGAGCTGTCAGGTGATCTGATAACTCATTTTTTTTTTTTTTTTTTCACCGGGATTTTTCCACCGCTGACCATAGGGAAGTAGGCTCTGCCGTATTGCTGATATTGGGGTTAGTATTCCCCAAGGTAATTCTTTATTGCCACGAGATTTAAAGTTCAAAAGGGGTATAAGATCAGTGAGGGCAGTTGGTATGGTTTTGTAGCACTTTTTATTGAACCATCAACCACTAAATGCTATGATACGCTGGATATTGATTTTCTTAGTAATTGCACTTATTGCTGCAGTTTTGGGATTTGGAGGAATAGCCGCCGGAGCAGCTTCTATCGCCCAAATTATCTTCTATATTTTCTTGATTTTGCTAGTGATTTCCTTAGTAATGCATCTTTTCAGGAGAACCTGATTTGTAGAAAAGAAAACAAGAGCAATCTATTGGTCGCACCATACCTAATCAATAGGATTGGTGCTACTTTAAAAACAATATCCATTACTATGAGCCTAAAACCTATTGTCCCAACGGTAATAGAAGAAAAATCTAAACGAGGGGTTATCCTAGATAGCTTATTGCAGGGATTTTTAATCTTACTGCCGATCACTATTGTTTTGATTCTTGTTTCGATTGTTTTCAATTTTATTTTTGGGATAGTAGCACCTATTAGCTCAGCTTTGGACTCAGGAGCTGACGAACCTCATTGGTTGATCAATTTTCTTTCGCTTGCTATATTTTGTGCCTTTGTATTCTTTATAGGACTGCTAGTCAGAAATAAAGTAGGAAGGGTTTATTTCAAAAGCTTTGAAAGGAAATATCTTACCAAAATCCCTCTTTACAACTTAATTCACCAGACAGTATATCAGTTTGTAGGACTAAAAAAGCTTCCATTTTCGGAAGTTGTGCTTCTGGATCCATTTAGGTCAGGAACTATGATGACTGGGTTTATAACAGATCAAATTGATGAAAAACTCTATACTGTTTTTGTACCTACAGCTCCTAATCCTACCAACGGCAACATTTATCACGTGCCGAAAGAGTTGATAACTTTTTTGAGTGTAAGTACACAAGATGCTATGCGTACGGTTATGGGTATGGGAACAGGTACGGCCAGTATGTTAGCTGGCATCGACCTTTCGGAGATAATCACTGAGGGCAGTGCTCAGCAAATCAAAAAAAGCCAACCAGATGATAGCCTGGATGGAATGCCGCCTCTTCCTGTTTAGGTACTTTATCCAGAACCTTTAAAATAAGCCAGATTTGCAAGAAATTGGATATTAATAATCCGAAGCATCGCTTTTCGAGAAGTAAGATGGATTAACCTATAATTGAAAAAACCAAAGTTCTCAATGGGATGAAACGAATTTTAAGCCAATGATAGATCCTATAAGCGTTGCCATAAAAAAAAGCCGCCAGAATTCTGCTGACTCCTTGAACACAAAAATCCCTACTAAGACTGTGCCTACCGCACCTATTCCTGTCCAAACTGCATAGGCTGTTCCGATAGGAAGCGTTTGAGTGGCTTTGATCAGTAGGAGCATGCTGATTGTCAGGCAAATGACAAAACCGGCATACCAACCATAGACTGCCATTCCCGTCGCATGTTTAGCTTTGCCTAAACATGAAGCAAAACCTACTTCAAATAATCCGCCGATGATCAATAATATCCAGTTCATTGTGAATGAGGGGTTTCAGGAATTTTACAGGTGTGCAAAGATAGAAAAACGCAGGATGCTATAAGATGGTTAGGCTACAAACAATCTGAAAGGCTATTTTTTAGAATCGAGATAATGATTTTAGGGTGATTAAACTCAAAATATTTCAATTTGCTCCTTTAACAATCGGAAACTCTTCCTATGCCAGATGCAGTCTCCGTGATCCTCGATTCCTGATCTATGCGCTTTGGTAGGGTAGCCAGCATTATGCTCCCAGGCGTAATGGGGAAACTCTGCGGCAAGATTTTCCATGAATCTGTCTCTATAGACTTTGGCAAGGATAGATGCCGCCGCGATGCTTGCATATTTTCCGTCACCCTTGATAACGCAGGTATAGGGTAGGCGAAGAGTAGATTTGAAGCGGTTACCATCAATAAGCAGATGTTCAGGCTGGATTTTAAGACCTTGAACTGCTCGGGTCATAGCCAGAAAGGAGGCATTCAGAATGTTGATTTTGTCAATTTCAGCCACACTCGATTCGGCAATTTGCCAACAAAGCGCTTTGTCTTTGATTTCTTCAATTAGGTCTTCCCGCTGCTTTTTGCCTAGCTTCTTTGAGTCATTGATCCAAGGATTGGCATAATCGGCAGGCAAAATCACCGCAGCAGCTACTACAGGTCCAGCCAGACAGCCTCTTCCCACTTCATCACATCCTGCTTCTATTCTGTTAGCTTCTAAAAAGGGTTTTAGAATCATGGTGCTGTTCTTCTCTGATTTTGTGAAATTTATGAATCATCTCAGCCACCAAACCTGTCCAGCCTGTCTGGTGAGATGCACCCAAGCCTGCGCCAGAGTCTCCATGGAAATACTCATAAAAAAGAATGTAGTCCCTGAAATGCGGATCTTCCTGAAACTTTTTATGGCTGGCTCTATATACAGGCCTATTACCATTTTCGTCCTTCATAAAAATCCGCATGCAGCGGAGTGATAATTCTTTGGCAATGATATCCATAGTCATGTACTTGCCCGAGCCCGTAGGATATTCAATAGAGAAGTCTCCTCCATAGTAGAAGTCAAACTTCTTCAGTGACTCAATAAGCAGGAAGTTGATAGGAAACCAAATCGGGCCTCTCCAGTTGGAATTTCCGCCAAACATGACCGTATCAGATTCGCCTGGAGTGTATTTTACGGAGAGGGTTTCTCCTCCGATTTTCATCGTGTATGGATTTTTTTCGTGGTATTTGGACAGCGACCTAATCCCATAATCACTCAGGAATTCATCGGAATCCAACATTTTCTGCAAAACACTTTTCATCCTATGTCCTCTCAAAAGTGAAAATAGCCTACGCTTGTCATAGCCTGGCTGTATCCAGCTGGATACAAGAGCTGCCAACTTAGGCTTTTCTCTAAGGAAAAAATCCAGCCGTTTTTTGAACTCCGGAAGGTTTGCAAAGAGATCTTCCCGGATGGGTTCCACTGCGAAAAGAGGGATTAGGCCTACAATAGAGCGTACTTTCATTTTGCTGGGCTCTTTGCCTGGAATATGAAAGACATCATAGAAGAAATTGTCTTCATCATCCCACAGGGAAATGTGCTCCTCGGAGATATTACTCATAGCCCCGGCAATGTAAAGAAAGTGCTCAAGAAACTTGGTTGCAGTGAATTGATAGACCGTATTGAACTCGCATAGATCAAGTGAAATACGGAGTAAGTTCAAAGAAAACATGGCCATCCAAGAGGTAGCATCAGCTTGTTCCAGTTTGCCGTGGTATTTCTGTGCATGGCTTCTATCGAATACAGATATATTATCCAGGCCAAGGAATCCACCTTCAAATATATTTTTGCCATCGCTATCTTTCTGATTGACCCACCAGGTAAAATTTAGCATCAATTTGTGCAGCGCCCTTTCCAGAAACTCATGATCGCCTACACCATTATTTGCTTTTTTATCAATCTGAAAGACCCGCTGGACTGCATAGGCATGCACAGGTGGGTTTACATCCGAGAAATTCCATTCATAGGCAGGAATTTGCCCATTTGGGTGCATATACCATTCATTTAACAAAACAAGTAGCTGGTCTTTAGCGAATTCTGGGTCTATTCTGGCAATTGGGATGGCATGAAAAGCCAGATCCCAGGCTGCATACCATGGATATTCCCATTTATCAGGCATAGAGATGATATCATAATTTTGCAGGTGACGCCAATTGCTATTTCTGCCTTTTTTTCGGGCCAGAGGTGGGACGTACCGGCCTGTATCGCCTTCCAGCCAGCGCTCAACATCATAGTAATAGAATTGCTTTGACCACATCATACCTGCATAAGCCTGTCGCTGGATATTTACTAAATCATCGTCAGTCACCCGTTCCTGGAGCGCCGCATAGAATTCATCCGCTTCAGTTTTGCGCTGCTCAAGGCATGTATCACAGATTTCTAGGGGGCTATCTTCCTCCTGATGCTGAAGTCTTAGCTTTACTTGTCTGCTTTCCCCCGCTGGAATGGTGATCTCATAGATAGCGGCTGCCTTTGTCCCTTGATCGGCAGGATTGATGTGACTGGTGTCACCCTGGACAACAAAGTCGTTGATCGCATCCTTTAGAAATTTTTTCTCATTTCCAATGTTATAGATTCGTTCACGATTGGTTTCATTGTCACAAAATTTCAGATCAGGATTTCCATCAAACGTGATAGAATAATTTCCTGACTTTGGATTGAAAGCTTTGATGGTATTGTTACTGGTCTTGGTGAGTTTGGGCATAAAGGGTTCGTGCCCGGTAAACCAATTCTTGCGAAACCAAAGGGTAGGCATCACCCAGATTTTGGCTTCTTCGGGACCCCGATTGTGAATCGTAGCTACCGCAACGATGTCTTCTATATCTTGCTTTGCATACTCGATAAAGATGTCAAAGTATTTATCCTCATCAAAAATCCCTGTATCTATCAGCTCATATTCAGGATCTAATTTACTTCTCCTGCTATTTTCTTCTAAGAGATTTTGATATGGAAATTCTGCTTGAGGATACTTATAAAGCATCTTCATGTAGCTGTGCGTAGGGGTGGAGTCCAGGTAATAATAGATTTCCTTTACATCCTCCCCGTGGTTGCCCTGATTACCGGTCAACCCGTATAAACGCTCTTTAATAAAAGGATCCTTTCCATTCCAAAAAGCCCAGGCCAGACAAAATTTCTGCTTATAGTCAGAAATCCCACCGATTCCTTCCTCTCCCCATCGGTAAGCTTTGCTACGGGCATCGTCATGGGTTACATTTTCCCAAGCCGAACCATCAGGACTATAATCTTCTCTTACTGTTCCCCATTGTCTTTCGGTGAGGTATGGCCCCCATTTCTTCCAATGTTTGATGCGGTTCCTATCTTCTTGTAATCGTATATTTTCAGCGGACATGTAAATTCTCTCTAGGGCAATCCTCGAAATTATCAATTTCTATTAATTATCACTCGATAAACCTAGATCCGTTTAGAGTTTCGGAGGTTCTTTTTATGATTTATCAATTAATTCCCATTTCCTTTAAATGGATGAAGGTTCTGAAAATCAGGATTTTTACCCGTTTTGGATAGTTAAATTGATGACTTAGCTCACTATTGGTCTGCTTGAACCTTCTTTTTATAAAAATTAGCGTTAATTTTTTCATCTACATTTGTAGATGAAGTTTTTTATTCTACATTTGTAGATGAAAATTAACTGATCGACTATGAAATTATCCAGAGCAGAGGAGGAATTGATGAACCATTTGTGGCGACTAAAACGGGCTTTTATGAAGGATCTTATGGAAGCTTATCCAGATCCCAAACCTGCTTCCACCACTATTTCCACACTATTGAAGCGTATGCAGGACAAGGATTTTGTGGGATATGAAGCGAATGGGAAGCTCCGTGAATATTTTCCACTGGTGACAAAAGAAAATTATTTTTCAAAGCACCTAAAAGGCCTGATCAAAAACTTCTTTAATGATTCACCTGCACAGTTCGCTTCTTTTTTTACGAAAAAGGCAGAACTCTCCGAAGAGGAGTTATTGCACCTGAAGAGTATCATTGATGACCAGCTAAATCAGAAAAAATGATCCCATACCTAATCAAATCCGTAGCGTGCCTACTTATTTTGCTGTTGGTGCATCGATTGCTTTTACAGCGGGAGACCATGCACAGATTCAACCGATTCTTTCTCTTGTTTTCGGTAGTTGCATCCTTTCTTATTCCAGCTTTTACGATTGAGGTTACTGAGACAGTAGAAAAGGGACAATTTGTGAAAGAGCCAGTCCAACTAATTGCTGAGGAAAGTTACTATGAACCTATTACTGAAACGCAAATTGATGAAGCTGTCCCAGTCGCAACAATAGAAGAAGCCCAAACTCAATTTAATTGGGAATACCTATTATTTGGGCTTTACGGGCTGATTTCAATCATTTTCTTATATCGATTTGTACGCAATATTAAGATTTTGGTCAATAAAATCCAGCGAAATATTAAGATCAATTATCGTGGTCAAACGCTCGTGCTACTGAAGGAGGATTCCCTTCCTTTTTCCTTCCTCAAGTACATTTTTGTAGCAGAATCAGATCTGGAGGATGGCAAATTCACAGATGCAGTTTTTACACATGAATGTGCACATGTCGAAGAAAAACACAGTTGGGATAATCTTTTCCTGGAAATACTGCTTGTGCCGTTTTGGTTTCATCCCGGCTTGCACTGGGCCAAGGCTAGTATCAAGCTAAATCATGAATTTATAGCTGACGAAGTGGCTTTGCGTAGCACTCCCTTAGAGAAATACGAGAGCCAACTACTTGCTATGATGCTTTCTGAGCAGAAATATGGCTTGGCTAGTAGCTTGAATTTTTCATTGACCAAAAAACGATTTGAAATGATGAAGAGAAAATCAGTAGGCGGAAATAGTTGGATCAAATTATTAGTCCTAGTACCGATACTGGGTGCCTTGGTGTACTTTTTCAGTGAACGGGTAGCGGCGAGTCAGGAAGGTATAAACGGACTGAGCGAAGTGTATATAAACAGGTCAAACCAACTTTATTTAGAAGAAACGGATTTTGACTTGACCTTTACGCTAAGACCAAATGGTGAAATTCTTTATAAAAGCGAATTGTATGGTTTGGGATCAGTAAAAGAGCTGATTCTTGAGACTGAAAACTCATTGGATGCTGTAAAAATTAATTTGGTGACAGAGCCCGGGATTTCAATGGGAGATTTGAGCGATTTTAAAGCAGTTTTAAGAGACTTGGATATTCGACGAGTTCATTACGTTGACTCCGGGAGAAAAGCAGGTGAGGCTCAGGAGGAACAGAAAGCAAAACTTTACAGCGGTGTTGGATTTCTTGTATATGCTGATAAAATGCATTATGAAAACAAAAATTACTCGGAGCTCACAGATAAAGAGCGGTCTATGTTATTATCACCACCTTTGCCACCTCCAGGAATAAAAGAAGATAGTACAGTTGCACCTTCTTTTGAGAATGAAAGGGAAAATGATGTTTCTAAAATTCCCCACAACGCATTTGCTCCTAATGTCGACCCTTATTTAACCTACAATTTATTTACTGAGTCATATGTAGAAGAAGTGACAAGGCTAAAAAATGCTAAAGGAACGATTACTATTACACCTGCTGCGATTTGGTTAGTGGATCTTTCAAAATATGCTGATCCAGTAAGCTACTTTTCTCAAAAGTTAACCGAATATGATAACCTGAGAAATGGCAAACCTCATTACATTAATAAATCCGCAAAGGAGCAAGCAATAGTTGATGCGTTGTTTTATGAATTAACAGCAATATATTTCCAGTTTGACAAAGGAATGAGATCAGAATTATCGTCACTTCTGGGTTTTCCATATTATCCTTTGAATCCTCCATATTATCCTTATATCAAGCTAGTTAAGGATGGGGAAATATATTACAAAGACTATGATCAATTGAATGACGATGAGCGAAAGTTAGTACCACCACCACCGCCAGCACTACCAGCTAGGAAAACTACTGATGCAACAAAAAATCCTGCTGATTACAAGCGAACTAATCCTGTTGTCGATCAGAAAAATGTAACAGCAAGCAAATGGCCTCCCGCAGTAAAAGCTGCCAGAATACAGCAGGATTTACAATCCTATATAGATGCCCATGCAGCCTACGAAAAGCTTCGAAAGCAAGCTCCGCATTTTGTAAAGAGAAGCAAAGCTGAGCAGGATAAGCTCTCAAAAATGTACTCGGATTTGGGGAGTATGTATCTCCAGGTTACATTCCATGACAAGCCTAAGGTAAAGCGACCTGTTCAACCTTTTGTGCCATACATAAAATTGGAATCGAATGGCGAAGTATATTACAAAAGGGGAAGGGATCTAACTGCTGAAGAGCTTAGTAAATTTCCTCCGCCGCCTCCGCCACCTACACCTGAAGAACAAGTAGAGGCTTACAAAAAAGTCTTTTATAATTATGAGTTGATGCGAAACAAAGGTAGAAACGATGCTTCCCTATCCATGGAAGAGCGTAAAGCTATGTTTATAATGTACAACGAGCTCCAGGTGAGATTTCTCTCTATGGGCACTTCAGAAAGGAGACAAGTGAAAATGGTCAATTTCCCTTACTACCAAGTAGAAGAAGATGGTAAGGAGGTTTTCAAAGCTGTAAGTGAGCTCACTCCAGAGCAAAGAGCTTTCCACAACTGTTAGCGTGTCTGGCTTATTAGATTATGAAAATGACTGAGTCAGGACAAAATCTGGTTCAGTCATTTTTGCTTCAGGCAAGATTTGTTGGAAAGTACTTGGCCAAGTGCTTATCCAATCCTGAAAAGAATTCTCTGAAGCAGACGTTGTTTGAATCACTTTCTCAAGTTTTGCAAAATCAAAGTTAATTGAAGTAATTCCAGCCCCTGAATGAACTGTGTCAAGCGCATTACAAGCTTGCTCGTACTGACCAGCTACTGGGATTACCATCACAGGTTTGCCTAGATACATCGCCTCGCAAATAGATTCAAATCCTGCTGTACTGACTAACCCTCTGCATGCGGCCATATCCCGAAGAAAATTTTTGTCGTGAACTCTGTGAAAACTTAGATTTGGCAAGGGAAACTCAGTTTCGGCAGCATCTTTTTTATCCCAATAAGCTCTTATTTTCAGATGAGGGTTTGCTTTCGCAAAAGATAGAACCTCCGCACCATACCCACTATTGACGATGTAGGTAAGAAAAAAGTCTCCTAAAATTGGCTTGAGCTTTTTTACTTCCTCTCTTAGCAGTGGGGGCACCACGGTAATTTCATCAGTGGATTCCAATTCATAGAATGAAAGTGCCAGTTTCTTGCTTGCTCCTATTGCTGTCATGTACGTATTGAGTTTGAAAAAGTATTTGTTTAATCCTTTGGCGGGAGCAAATTTGAATTCAGAATGATAAATCAAGTATTGATGTCCAATAACCCAATACTGAGCCTTTGGGCGGAAAAAACCATTGTAAACTCCGCCCAATAAATCGTAAAAATTCAGAATAATATCAGGCTCCTCCTCTTTTACGATTTCATGAATCTTGATGAGGCTTTTCTTAAAAGTTGCTGTTTTAGTCAGATTTTGGCGGATAGTCTTCCCGATCAAAATCTCCTTTTCGTCCTTGTCACAGGCAAAATTCGGGCTTTCTACCAAATAAAGTGGAGCAGTAATTTCTCTTGAGAAGAATTCTGGTATTGCCCTACGTTTACTTTTTCCGAGGATTACTCCCACCAATTCATGTTTTTGGATTTTGAGCATATTGGAAAAGGCGATGGCCTGAGTCATATGGCCGCGACCTTCACCCTGGACGATAAATAAAAACTTCATTGGATGGACGTGATTGCAGGAGGTTCCAGATCATCTTTGGCTTTTTCAAAAGAAACCTCTCGCAAAGGAATAATGGTAGGTTCAGGTTTACCGATAAAGAATTGCTGCAGGCTATCGTCTTTGGCTTCCTTGAAGTTGATTTCATTGTAGTAGATCAACTGCCAGTTGCCCTCATGATCTTCCGCCAATGCACTCATAGTTTCCACCCAGTCACCGGAATTCAGGTATTGGATACCATCGATTTCTCTGTTTTCAGGTTTGTGGATATGTCCGCAGATGATTCCGTCACATCCTTTGGCTTTTGCCATTTTGGAAAGCTCTTCCTCATATTGATCGATGTAGGAAACAGCTGATTTGACCTTGCCTTTGACATACTGGGACAGAGAAAAATAAGGAAGCCCCCGTTTGATCCGATAGTGATTGACCACGCTATTCAGCCAAAGTAAAAAAGTGTAGCCGATATCTCCCAGATAAGCAATCCAACGAAGGTTCGTCGTGATACTGTCAAATACGTCACCATGCGTGATGAAGTATTTTTTGCCATGACTCTCGTAGATCATGTCTTTTTGGATGGAAAGGTTTCCCATCTGAAAGGGTAGGATCTGATCCAGAAAATCGTCATGGTTCCCTCGGAGATAATACACTTTGGTATTATGATTCTCAATCATTTTCAGGATTCTATTGAAAAAGCGAGTGTGCTTTCTTTTCCAGGAACCTGATTTTTTGAGTTGCCATCCGTCTATGATATCCCCGTTCAGAATGAGATTTTCACAGTTGTACTGCTTGAGAAACCTGGCGATCTCTTTGGCTTTGGAGCCTTTTGTACCCAAATGTACATCGGATACTACTATCGTTTTGAATTGGGTCTTCACGATTCTGGTTTTGGTTGAAAGATAGAACCTCCAATTGAACTCATTGTCAGTGTATTATTAAAAAAATAGTAAGATTACTTCAACTTTTCCTGCGAATGTAACCCCTATGTTAATAAGATGTGAAAAAGGCTGTTCTGACATTAGAATCAGGATAAGCCACCGGGATATCTACAGAAAATAGAGAAAAATTGGCTGATTTTAAAGTAATGGTTGTTTTGGTAGGGCTTCCAGATCAACGACCTGGCTAGAGGGATATGACAGCGTAGTTCTTCCGGCGAAGCGGAGAATATTTTGTGCGATACTTGTGAGGAGACAATATCTCTCCACCGGTGGAATTAAGCCTGATTCGGCGATGGAACTAAGCTTTTATTGGTTTTGCATTATGTTTACTTACGATTGGGCGCAGGTGTAAAACTTCTGGCTGAAAATGAAAAAAGTGCTATAAAACGAGCAGTACCTTCGGATAGACCTTGAAGTTAAGCAGGCAGTTTTTACCTTGTAGAATCAAACACTTATCTGTTTGGGGCTAGAAATAAGAAATTATATGAACAATTCAACTCCACTTTTTTGGGAACGCTACCAAAAAGCACCTGTTATCGGAATAATTCGAGGTCAATCGCTTCAAACAGTATTGAAAATTGCACAAGCCTATGAAGAGGCGGGATTTACCACACTCGAAATCACAATGAATACAGCCGGCGCTACTTCGATGATTTCTACTTTGAGAAGAAAATTCCCATTACTGAATATAGGAGCTGGGACGGTGTGTAATTTGATTGAACTTCGGGAAGCACTTGATGCAGGGGCACAGTTTATCGTGACACCGATTATTGATGAAACGGTGATAGCACATGCTGTCGATGAGAATGTCCCGATCTTCCCTGGGGCATTTTCACCTACAGAACTTTACAAAGCATGGTCCTTAGGAGCATCTGCTGTAAAAGTCTTCCCGGCTACTCAGCTCGGTGTACAGTTTATCAAAGATGTGTTGGGGCCGCTGGATCAAATTAAGCTGCTCCCAACAGGTGGAGTTTCTAAATCCAATATCAGATCATTCTTTGAAGCGGGGGCATTTGGGGTAGGAATGGGGAGTTCACTTCTTGATAAGAAACTGGTGAATGATGGTGATTATGAGGGATTGAAACAGCATTTTAGTGCCATTAAAACTGAGATAGCAGCTTATATAAGTACGTAATTTTTACGAAACAAAATTTTAGATCTCTTGGTCCACTTTCAATAGTTATTAATTTTTCCAAATGAACATCAAAGTCGCATCTATTCTTTTGTTGTGTAGTATTCTGATTTTTCCTGCTTTCAGCCAAAACGCTACGCCAATAAAAATTATTTTCGATACGGACATGGGGCCGGATTATGATGATGTGGGGGCGATGGCCTTATTGCACGCATTTGCCGATCAGGGCAAAGTGGATATTCTTGCCACTATAGCGAGTACTAACTATGAAGGAGTGGGAGGGGTTATAGATGTGCTGAATACCTACTTTGAAAGGCCTGATTTACCCATTGGTATCCCAAAAGGGAAGGCGATAGCCCAAAAAGACTGGCAGCACTGGACTGATACCTTACTGACAAATTATCCCCATAGTCTTCGCCGGAATGCGGAAGCTCCAGATGCAGTAGAACTGTACCGGGAGATTCTCGCTGCTCAGCCGGATGAAAGCGTTACGCTAATTACGGTTGGGTTTTTAACCAATATTTCCAATTTGCTGCAATCAACGGCAGATGAGTATTCGCCACTTTCAGGAATTCAGCTGGTGCAAAAAAAAGTAGTAAAACTTATCAGCATGGCAGGAAAGTTTCCGGAAGGCTCGGAATTCAATGTGAATCAGGATCCCGGAGCATCACAGGTAGTGGTATCGCTTTGGCCTAATACAATTATCTATAGTGGCTTTGAAATAGGGGAGAAGATACATTCTGGGATACCGCTTATCTCAAATAAGAATATTGTTCATAGTCCCATCAAGGACGTGTTTGCCCTTGCTATACCTATGTCAAAGCTGGACGAGAAAGGGCGCATGAGTTGGGATCAGACTGTGGTTTGGGTGGCAGCTATGGGATATAAAAAGTACTTTGAGCTTGAGGAAGGTAAAATGAGGGTGTTAGATGATGGTTCCAATACCTGGAATATGGAGGGGAAAGGCCAGTTTAGACTGGTGGGTAAGAGAAATATGACTGGACTGGAAGAGGAAATCAATGACCTGATGATGCATCAGCCCAAGGGAGGGGAAATGAAATAGGAGGATTAAGTTTATACTGATCAAAAAAAAAGTGACTTTTACAAAAGCCACCTTGAATAAACTACAAACCAATTTATACCTAATTGTTTACTACCTCATTTTCTAACTCTACCAAGGCTACGGCACCATGAATAGCGGTTTCATCCATTTCTGAAAGCAAGATCTGAAATTTTTCCAGTACAGTTGGATAATTAAATTTTTCCAGTGATTGGTAGAGTGATTTTTTGAAAAGAGGATAAGTTTTTCGAATCGATCCGCCTAAAATAATTGCTTCTGGCGCTAATGCATATAAAATATGCTTGATGAGTTCCCCTAGATGATGTCCATATTCTTCAAAGGCTTTGATAGCTACAAGATCTCCTGTTAGTGCGAGTTTGGCCAAGGCCTTTGGTTTGCTGTGATAGTTTTTTTCAAAGAACTTACCACTACAATAATGTTCAAAATCATGGTCTAAATATGCAGCACTACACCATTCTCCGGCCGCAGAATTTACACCGCTATACAGATGGCCATTGATGACGATCCCGCCGCCAATGCCAGTGCCCAACGTAAGTCCTACCAAATGATTGAACTTCCGGCCCACACCGAATTTATGTACGCCTGAAGCAAAACAGTTTGCATCATTATTGATGAAAACCGGCTTTAAAAAACGCTCTGTTAAAAATTTCTTCAACTCGACGTGCTGAAATGCAGGGATATTTGAAAGCCCTAAGACTATGCCTTCCCGTACATCCACAAGGCCAGGTATGCCTACACCTATCCCAACCAAATCGTATGTTGAATAGGTTTCAATAAATTCGGCGATGGTCTCTAGAATAAATTCTTTACTTTCTTTTGCTGGGGTAGTAATGGAACGGATATCTTCTAATTCTCCATTAATTAGCACGCCTCCTTTAATCCCCGTGCCACCGATGTCTAATCCCAAAATGGCTTTTTCCATTCGCTACAGATAATAGGTTAATAGGTTAATTACAAAAGCTGTGACTGATTGATCATCCGATCAGTCGCAGCTTAATTTGGTCTTTATTAGAGCATCCCTTCTATTGATTTCTCCAGCTCTCTTGCCGTAGCCAGAAATTCCTCCACATTCATATCACGAAAGAAAATCAACCCATGACTAGATCTTACTTTAGCTCGATCATGCTGGTAAAAGTAATTTTTACCAAGCAAAAGCTGAATAGCATTCAGCTGATCCACCCAGATCCTCTTAGCAACTGTACTGAATTTGCCATTGTGGGAATAG
Source organism: Algoriphagus resistens (assembly GCF_001442615.1). Taxonomy (GTDB): domain Bacteria; phylum Bacteroidota; class Bacteroidia; order Cytophagales; family Cyclobacteriaceae; genus Algoriphagus; species Algoriphagus resistens. Next base: position 168,121 of record NZ_LMXN01000009.1, read on the forward strand.
CTCGGAAACGAGGCATTCACCTGGCTCAGATAGCAGTTGGCAAATGAATCTTCCATGACCGACATATCCCCAAGAGAAACAGGAACTATGACATTAGCCTCGTGCGGTTCAAATTTGAACCATACGTTTCTGTAGCCAATGATCCTTAAGTCACTAATATCCTTTTCTTCTCCCCACTTTTTTACAGCCGCGGCAGTAGCCTGAAGGACTTTATAGTGGGTGTCCGGACCAGACCCCTCAGGATCGAGTGTTAAACTAATCTTTGTAGGATTAATATTTCTGAACATTTCCACGATCGGTTCTACGTCACGATCTTTGTCTGGTTGCTCAGTGAAGATATCTCCTGTATAGAATCCAAGTCTTAGGTGATGCACATTTTTCACCTGTACCCCGAAGTGGGCCCAAACTAGCTCTTCTTCAAATTCGCGGATCATCCCCTTAAGTTTTTGGACTTTAGAGGAGTTTTTCTCTCCATCATAACTATTCTTTAGAATACTAATGACATCGTTGATGGTTTCTCTGAGTTGTGTTTTATTCTTAATGCCATACACGATCACCAAAGCTCTCACCACTCGATGGCAAAGACCTCTGAGCCGCTCTTCTGCATTTTCAGAAGCAACGTTAGTGAGATAATGATAGACGTCCTTGTCTGTCTTAAGGCTATAGCCTACATCAAAAAAATCATTAAAATGAACCATTTGAATCAGACCGTTATCCAATAACTTTTTAGTATGTTGGAGTGTATCTATTACAAAAGTGTTTGTCACCGCTGTAAAGCCAGAAGTCAATACAGAGAAGTGTGCCTCATTGGTTGGCTCATGTAGCTGATTAGTGATGTGAGGTAAAATACCCAATGAAATATCATCATGGTGTGGACCGGTATGGAGAATCACTTCATTACGTTCTTGTTCAAGCCCTTTGGAAAGCTTATTTTCGATGCTTGTCATCACCTGCTTCACGGTTTCCTCAGACAAATCAGGAATTAGCTTTGTGTATTTATCAGCTTTAAGATCAGATAGCTTTATTCTGTGGCCATATTTCCCAAGCTTCTTACATAGATCTATTATCGAACGTTCAGTCTTTTCCCAAGTCCATTCACCTTGTTCATAATATGCATCTACTGAATCAGTCAGTTTCACACCGGCGCCTTTGGTGACATAGAATCTGCCATTTTTCAGTTTTTGAAGTACAGTAGCGGGAAATACATTGTTCAGGGGTGTTTCCAGCGAGTCTTTTACTATTCCAGCTTTAGCCTCCCCAGCCGCAATAATAATAGCCACTGCATCCGGATTGTAAACAATTGTATCTAATCCAATAGTAATTACCAGACGATTGGAAGAAACTTCAATTCCACCTAGGTCGCCGGCTGCCACAGCCTGCGTTTCAAAATTGGTTTCAGTCAATCTTGTGACCGAAAATAAATGAGAGCCTCTTGTGTTAAACGCAATATGTCCGTCAGGACCGATTCCCCCCAAGAAGAAACCAATTCCACCGGCATCTCTGATTTTTTGTTCGTATTCACCACACCATTGATCAATCATGTAAATAGACTGCTGTTGTAGCTTTTCTAAATCATTCTGGGGATCACGAAACCTTAATGAAAGATCTACTTTCAGATCAGGGAAGACTTCTTTAAAATGAAGTCCATTTGCTAAGGGGATTTCATCAGAGTTGATGAGAATGGCTTTTTCTTTAGAAAGACCAAACCCTTGGATATAGAATTTATTGACGTAATCGTAAAAACTATTATTCTGCTTAGAGGAAATAGGATAGAATTCATCGATCTGAACAAATGTCAGATCTTTTAGGACTGGTTTTTTGGTTTTTTCCAAGCCATATTTTCCTCTGACATCCTTTCCTCGTTTATTATCCCAATTTTCAAGGAGGAATTGAGTCCATTTGATAAAAAATTCAGGTGTTTTACCTGTTGGTAAGCTAATTACTCCATTAGGGTTTTCCGCTGCCCATTCTAGAAATCTACAGGCAGTAAGCAAGCCTAGTTTAGGGAAATTGTCAACCTGAAGGTAAGGGATTAAGGTGCTGATCTTCTCTACACCAGATTCTTGAAGAAAACTTTTTTCAACTTCTGAAAGCGGATACTTACTTAACATATTGTTTGGACAGGTTTGTTTATAGGGACTATTTTTTTAGCTAGCTGTTTATAAGTCTTAAATAATCAGATTGTTAAGGTCGTTCGTTTGCGGTAGAACCTAAACGGCCCTGATAATTAAACTTACAATCTTAAATTTTTCCACTCTGATAACCTATGTCAACAAATCTAAAAAATGTTTTTTAATAAAACGAACTTTACTAAAAATTTTATAAAAGTTTAATCTTTAATTTTCTAAGTGAAGGAAAATTTCCATATGTCAGCACTTTCATTCCCTCCAATGTATAGATGAGTATGTTGAAATTCGTTTTTGTTCCATAGGTCTTCTGATTGATTTTGAGGGACTGGAAGGATTTTTTTCCATAACTTTCGACCATGCTAATTATAGTTACAGGAGTTTCAGGGACAGGTAAAACGACTATTGGATCTGGATTAGCAGATTCGTTGGGTTTGCCTTTTTTTGATGCGGACAATTTTCATCCCAAAGAAAATATCGCAAAAATGAGTCAAGGGATCCCATTGGTGGACGAAGATAGATTACCATGGTTGCACGCTTTGGCAGACCTATTAGTCAAGTACGAGAAAGCTGGCGGTGCGGTTTTGGCTTGCTCAGCGCTGAAAGAAAGCTATCGCCAATTATTGAAGGTGCAGGAAGCCATGTACTGGATTCATCTTAAAGGAAGCCGTGAGTTAATCTGGGAACGCATGCTTGCTCGTAAGAATCATTACATGAAAGCGTCCATGCTTGACTCACAATTTGCAACTTGGGAAGAGCCTGGCTATGGACTTAAACTGGATATTGTTCACTCACCAGCAGAAATGCAAGCTGAGGCATTGAAATATTTGGGTCTTTCAGCTAGTAGCTTGAAATAACTCAAGCAACTAGCTAGTTAGGAAAAGCAACCGCATACTTCTTTTTTTGCTGAAGGTATTTTTAGAAAAGATTGTTTTAAGGTTTTTTATGAACGAAATTTAAGTTCCTCATCAATAGTATTTTATGAAAAAATCAAGTCTTTGTTTTTTCCTGCTGATTCCTATTTCATTTTCTTTAGCATATTCTCAGACTTCACTTATTTCCAATGTTCATATCCTGAGTATGGAGAATGATCAGATCTTGGAAAATCAGTCGGTTCTCATCAGAGACGGTCAGATCGAATCAATCATTCCTATGGATCAGGCTAAAAACGTAGAGGCAAGTCAGGTTTTTGATGGGCAGGGATCTTATTTGTTTCCCGGATTGGCTGAATTTCATTCTCATATCCCCGTGGCACAACAAGGTAATACGCAACTTCAGGAAGAAGCAATGTGGCTCTATTTGGCCAATGGTATCCTGCGTGTTCGAGGGATGATCGGACATATTTCACATCTTTCACTGAAAGAAAGAATAGAGTCCGGAGAATTGGATGGACCAAGGCTTTTTCTCTCCGGGCCTTCCTTTAGCGGCTCTACTGTTACTTCTGCGGAGCAGGCAATACAGATAGTTAAAGCCGAAAAGGCTGCTGGATACGATCATTTGAAGTTGCATCCAGGATTGGAAATGGATGAATTCCTGGCAATTGCCAAAACAGCGAAGGAATTGGATATTCCTTTTGGAGGACATGTTTCTTTGGATGTTGGACTGGAGGCCAGTCTGAATAATGGTTATAAATCTATAGAGCACATGGATGGCTATATAGAGGCTATGGTTCCGGATTATTCCAGAGTTTTGGATCCTAAGCTTGCAGGTCCATTCACTATGCTTTTGGTGGAGGAGGCTGATATAGACAAATTGCCGGAGTTGGTGGATATGACACTAGAGACGGGTGCTTGGATTGCACCGACTTTGACTTTGTTTGATCGATATTTTGGGTCTACTCCTGCGGAAGAATACCGGAATATTCCTGAGATGAAGTACATGTCGGAGGACCAGGTACAAAGCTGGATCAATGCCAAAACTCCACTTGAGAGGTCTGGAGTTTTGACTGAGGAAAACGTACAACCCTACCTGGAATTCCGAAATCTGCTATTTATGACTTTACATCAGGCTGGAGTTCCGGTGCTGATGTCTTCGGATTCCCCGCAGGTATTTAACGTTCCCGGATTTTCCATTCATCATGAGATCGCATTGATGTCTCAGGCCGGTATGTCTAATTATGAGATTTTGAAAACGGGATCTGTGAATCCGGCGAGGTATTTTGATCAGGAAGGAGAATGGGGAGTCATTAAGGAAGGAGCTTCGGCAGATTTCGTGCTGGTGAAAAATAATCCTTTGAAAGATTTGAATACGTTAAAAGAACCATTCGTTGTCGTCATGAAAGGTAAAGTATATACTAGAAATGAGCTTAAGAAGCAGTTGGATACAATCGAATCAAATCACAAAAGAGAATGACAGAAAAGATCGGAGATAGAAGGACGGAAAAAACAATTTTGCAATTTCAAATTCAGCCCATGACCTCAAAAAACAAATTAATTGCTTTTACTCTAATATTTTTAACTATGTCCTTCAGTTTTGCCCAAACCAACTCAATGGTTATCAAAGAGTCAGCTGTACTTTCCATCAAAGGAGAAAAGGTAGGAATGTTGGATGGCGAAGATGTTTTTCATTATACATTGGATAATGGCAAAATGCAGGTGGAGATGACGAACTACGGCGGGATCATTTCTAGAATTATTGTTCCTGACAATAATGGAAAGCTCGAAAATGTCGTTTTGGCTTTGGAAGAAATTCCAGATTATTTCACCAAAAACGGGCCATATCTTGGTGCTGCAGTCGGGCGGTACGCAAACAGGATTGGTAAAGGTTCATTTACGCTAGATGGAGAGACTTTTCATACCACTAAAAACAATGGAGAAAATACGCTACACGGAGGAGCTAAAGGATTTGGGGCGAAAGTTTGGAAACCCGAAATCTATAAAAATGAAAATGCCGTCGGAGTCAAGATGACGTACCTAAGTGTGGATGGTGAAGAAGGCTTTCCAGGGAATCTGGAGACCACACTTTGGATGGAGCTGACTGCCGATAATAAACTAAAACTCCGCTTTGAATCCACTACAGATAAACCTACAGTGGTGAATCTGACGAATCATTCCTATTTCAATCTGAGCGGAATCTCCGGAGATGTGCGGGATCACCAGCTGCAGATTTTTGCAGATGCGATCACTCCGACTGGTCCAGGCCAGATTCCTACCGGTGAAGTGAAGCGTGTTGCGGGAACGCCTTTTGATTTTCAGACTCCAAAAAACTTAGGAGCTCAATTGGATGCGTTAGGAGAAGGGTTTGACCATAATTATGTTACAAAGAGAGCAAACTCTTCAGAGCTAATAAAGATCGCCATCGTAAAGCATCCTGAAAGTGGTCGCGTGATGGAAGTTTTTTCTACAGCCCCCGGAGTGCAGTTATATACATCAAACCATATGAGGGATTTTGAGGGAGCTGAAGGGAAAGTTTATCATCCACATTGGGCACTTTGTTTGGAGCCAGAAGCTTGGCCAGACAGCCCAAATAAGCCAAATTTCCCTTCGACTAATCTTTTTCCAGGAGAGAAATATGACCACGAGATTGTGTATGAGTTTGGTGTAGAGAAATAGAAGTAGGATCAGGTATTAGTTTTGAGATGATTTTAGATATTTGTTTTTTTAATTGATAGACCCATGAGAAACAAACCAGCTGAAACTTTACTGGCGTTAAGTACTACTTTTTTTATCCTTCACTCTTTCTGCTAAAGGAATATAGGTTCAAAAAAGTAAGCGAATTCCATATTGAAAGTCTTGCAGAAGTAGCAATTAGGGATTATGACCTGAAAAGAAATGTTTTTTTGGGCTTTATCGATAAACGGTCTGAAGGCATAGAGCTAGCAGTTTTTGATGCAGAGGGCAAGATAGTCAGCAGTCAAAAAAGACAGGGAGAGGGGCCGGAAGATTACCAGTCATCTGCATTGGCTATGGGGTTTTCTCCAGCGGGTGATGTGTTTGTTCAGACCTCATTAGAGCTTGTGAAATACGACCTTAAATTCAATAGGATAAGTAAGTCAAGTTTGGGCCGAAGACAACTACGGTTGTTTAATCTGGGCCATGGTCTAAGTTTGTTCCTTTGACAAGAGGGCATGATGTTTCATTTATAGTAAATGGATCCAATATTACTACTATTGTTTTTAGCGATGTTCCTCCAAACAAAATGGAAATGATTGATTACTATGATGCTGATAGGCAGATAATCCAATCGGTAATTCCATTATCTAGTAGAAAAGTATTTGAAGGAATAGAAGATAAGGTATTTCCTGTGAGCTACATTAGAACTGTTGAAAAGTCAAGTTAAGCCCTACCGGATGTTTAATCCCGAATTTCAGCGAATAATTCTTTTTAAGAATGGAGTTCAATTGCCTGGAGAGTTGACAATACTTCAGGACTGATTGAAATGATCTTGACAAATAATAAGATACTAGTTAAAGTAGTAAATCAGGAAGAAGAACTGGATTATATTCCATTTGAGATTTGGGAATTGGTGGAAAACTAAGAAAAATCACATCAGAAAGGAGAATTTTTTTCTGCATACTGAGTAAGTATTACCCAGGGAGAAATCAGAAATATAGCTTTAAAATGCTATCTAGGGCATAGGTATGGCCTTTGTAAGAATAAGATGGAATACTAAACCAACTTAATTTCTTATGAAAATGATTGATCAACCCAAAATCGCAAAAGCATCTAAGTTTAGAAAGATCCGCACCTCCGCGGCAGTGATGCTTTCGGCGCTTTGTCTTGTGGGAATGACTTCCTGTGAAGATGAAGATGATGACCCGATTGTAGATAGCTACAATCAGCAAGACAGAAATTTCGCAGTTTCTTCGTCTGAGAATATTAATGCACAGATCAGTTTCGGCCAACTTGCACTAGACAATGGCGAGGATGATTCTGTTATAGAATATGCGACTATGCTGGTGTCGGAAAATACAGACAGTAAAACTGAACTGGAAGGAATTGTAGATGGCACAGATGTAGAAATTTCCGATGGAATCACTGAAGCCATGCAGGCAAAATATGATGAATTAGCACTACTTAGCGGTGAGGATTTTGATATGGCTTTTATCGATTTTCAGATCGAAGCACTGGATAACTCCATGTCTATCTATGAAAACGAGGAGGATAACGGTGAAAACTTTACGTTGAAGGGATTTGCCGAAAAAACCTTGGGTAAAGTAAAGGATCAGAAAAAAGAAGCAGTATTAGTAAAGGCTGAAATCGAATTAGAGGGAGTTTAATACAAGAAGTCAGAATGTAATTGTAGCTGATTAACCCAGCGGCAAATGCGTAATGATTTCTTTGGAGCCGGTTTTCCGAAAGGATGCCGGCTTTTTTTATGGTGATTTTTTAACCGCATAGGAGGACACTGAGAGATACGCAGGGGCCAGGTATTGAGAAGGAAGAATGAAATGTTTTAGAGTAAAGTGAGAGCCACTTCCTGAGCTTCCTCAAAACTCTGGTAGCCGCAGATCACAGCTTCAAAATCTCCCAAATTCCCAAGATGCTTTAAAGCTAAGGGATTTCCGAAATGAACCAAAATACAAGATTTAGATAGAACTAGCTCATTGATTTCTTTCAGCACTTTCTCATCCATTCCAAATTGATTAAGCGGTTTGTGTGATGGGACAAAAACCGAAACAATTACTTTTTCAGCTTGTTCAATTGAAATTGCTCTTAAATCTGAAGCGAATAATTCATTAAGTTTTTTCGAGAAGGTTGTCTCATTTTTGAAAAAGCTTCTAAGTGCAAGTTTCTCTTCCTTAGCCAATCTCTTCAATTCTAAAGAATCAATCTTCCCGGAAGTCACGGACACATATTCCATGGCAAGCAGACTTTGAAACTTTGAATGGTTTTCCCAATCGAATTGCGGAAATTCCAATTGGTTGAAATCAAAAACTCCAAGCTTTTCTTTCAGTTTCCAGATTTTTTCAAAGACCGTATCAACGTCCTCATCTGAGGCATTTTCAGAAATTTTTTCAATTCCTTCCTTTACATAATCTGAAAAGCACAAAATATCGTTCCCTGCATGGAAAGCTTCCCATTCGAGTTGGCCAGGAATGGGGAATTGGTTTGCCACAGCCTTCATATTGAGCGCATCAGAAATCACGATTCCCTCAAATCCCATCTCAGTTTTCAATAGATCAGTAATAATCTCCCGTGAGATGCTGGCAGCGATTTCCTTTCCTCCAGTCAGAGCGGGAGCGGCCAGATGACCCACCATAATTATTTCTACACCTTTATCAATTCCAATTCGGAAAGGTAAAAGCTCTTCGTTTTCCAATTCCTTTTTAGTCTTTTGAATCACTGGTAGTCCCAAATGAGAATCCGTCTGCGTGTCTCCGTGTCCGGGAAAATGCTTTAGGCAAGCGCTGATTCCTGCTTTTTTCATTCCTTGATACATTGCTAAAGAATTCTTGGCTACTTTTTCAGGGTCAGTTCCAAAAGATCTGTAGCCAATTACCGGATTGTTTGGATTGGTGTTTACATCTGAGCATGGGGCAAGGTTCAGATGGATTCCAGCCTGCTTCATATCCAGCCCCATTCTATAGCCTACCTCTTCGATCAATTCCGGTGCGTTTTTCTTAATAGCCCCAAGCGTGATCGCAAATGGGTATTGAGGTGTTTTTTCGATCCGCATTGCCAAGCCATATTCCCCGTCGATGCTGATCAGCAAAGGAGTTTTTGAAATAGCCTGATAGCGATTGATTAATGTGACCATTTTCTCCAAGGTTCCGCTTACTTCCAGTACTTCAGCGCGTTTTTCGAAGTTGGCGGCAGCAGAATGACGGCTATGGAAAAATGTTAATCCGCCGATTTCCTCCTCTTGGATCAGTTTCTCCATGGCTTGATAATTTTCCTCCGAGTCATGAATGAATGCTGCCGGAGAAAAGCATTGGGCTATTTTTTGGATTTTGGATAAACTCATAGGGAAATTGAAAGATTGTAAAATCGTAATATTTCTTGTGAATTGAAATTTGGTAAGGATGGAATTAGAAGATGAAGTTCGAGGTACAACAAAAATCCAAAGATCGTAATTCTGACTTCCTAAATCATTCCATTTTCTTCCCAAACTCCTTCGGGTACTTCACACTTGCGGCTATTGCCAGTGCAGGAATCATCGCGATCCCTACCCAGATAAAGAATCCGGTGTATCCGAGCCATTCTTGGATATAGCCCGAAATCATTCCTGGAAACATCATGCCCATAGCCATAAAGCCTGTTGCCAAAGCGTAGTGTGAGGTTTTGAAAAGCCCTTCGGCCAAATAAATAAGAAAGATCATGTAAGCTGCAAAGCCGAATCCATAGCCGAATTGCTCGATAACAACTACAGTGCCCGCGAAGAAGATATTTTCCGGCTGGAAGTGTGCTAGCCCTATGTAAAGCAAATTTGGAAGGTTGAGCGAGAGTGCCATAGGGATCATCCACTTGCCCAGTCCATGGCGAGAAATTGCAATCCCTCCGAGAATCCCTCCGAGCAGCAAGGCAATTACACCTATGGTTCCATACAGGAAACCAACTTCAGAGGTACTTAGTCCCAATCCGCCTGTTTGTCTTCCTTCCAGTAAAAAAGGGGATGCCATTTTTACCAACTGAGATTCTCCTAATCGGTAGAGAAGGACAAAAGCAAGTGAAATCCCAATGTTTTTCTTGGTAAAGAAGGTAGTGAAAATTTTACCGAAATTTGCTTCCCTGGATTTAACTCCGGCTGTTCCCTCTTCGATTTTCGGTGTGGCCAAAGAATTGATCAATGTCAATAAAAGCATCAAAAGAGCGACAATAGTCATTGTGTATGACCATGCTTTGGTATTGTCTCCCAAAGTAGTTTCCAGATAACCAGCCACCATCACAATAAGTCCTTGCCCGGTGATCATTCCGATTCGATAGAAGGTTCCGCGCAAACCTACGAAAAAGGATTGCTGCTCCGGCTTCAGTGCGATCAGATACATGCCATCAGAAGCAATGTCATTGGTAGCAGAAGCAAAAGCTCCCATCCAGAAAAATGCGAGAGTTATAAAGAAAAAGTTATTCCCCGCAGTGGTCAGCCCCACTGCTAAAAAAACTAGAGATAGAATGAACTGCATTGTCAAAAACCATTTTCTCTTTGTTCCAAAAAGATCTACAACCGGGCTCCATATGGGTTTGATGACCCAAGGCAAGTATAACAAACTCGTGTATAAACCAATATCAGAATTAGAAACACCGAGCTTTTTGTACATGATTACTGACACTACGATGATGACGATGTAAGGAATCCCTTCGGTCAGGTAAAGCGAAGGGATCCAGAGCCATGGGTTTCTTTGGGGAGTTTTGCTCATGATTCGCGGATCAGATTTTCGTAAATATTCTGTTCTGAACCTTCGATTGTTTTGGCATTTACAGCTTTTTCATAAAATCCTACCGGACCCACACCACCGATGATCGCATAGGCGTAACCCATTTCCCGCATGGATTCCAGTGCTTTGATAAGCAATACCTTGCCTATTCCTTTTCCCCGTTCTGATTCAATTGTACCTGTCGGACCAAAGAAGTTTCTCGCTGTACTTTCATAGCAGGCAAAGCCAAGAATGTCATTTTCCCTTTGTGCTAGCCAGCAAGACACCGGTTGCCTGCTAAAAGCAACTTCAGTTTCCGATTTCCAATATTTCCCAAAATGCTCCAACACCCAATTACTTACTAAGTGTTTCTCAGGAGCTATAGCTCTCCGAAAGACAATTTTCTCCTTTTTCATCAGACGCGCCTCTTCTATAGATACATCCGGTAAACCTATTAATCGGACAAGCATGTCTTTCATGTGTTTATAATTTGTTTTTTAAGGCCACATGGAATCTTTGACGATTAAAATATTCATTGCCCTGTGTGGTTTAATGATGATTTTAATCGTGTCGATTTCATAAGCGGAAATTTAGGGAATTTGGTAAACTTGAGTTTGCACGATTCGGCCATAATGGTCAATCCAACGTATAGCAAGATATTCGGTATTCAAACTTTTTACTTCCAAAGTTCTTGCTCTCAATCCACCAACCCAGACAGGGTGGATTTCAGAATCAGCCAGTTGGTTTAGTTCATTTGCGCCCTGTATCAAAGCGTATCGAATAGCCGGGTCAAGCGGATTTGCCATGCGGATGGAAGTCAGTTCGGAGTTGGCTTCTACGCTGAATACCACTGGTGTATCTATGATCGAAGGGCTTTTGGGCTGAAATGACGGTGGCAATGTCGGTTCATTATACAGCTCACGCTTAAGCAACTGAGCAACATCCTGATTTTTGATTTTCATGGATTTTGCCGAGAAAAAGGCATTTCCCTGGATAGTAGGCAATGTACGTGTGTAGGAAATCTGCGTGTTTATTTCGCGTGGATTGTCCCAGGCAGCGTCCGAATCATCACGGATTTTGTACGGGCCATTTCCTATGTAGATGTTGGTGTTAAAATGGTTTTTTGCCCACCAATCGTTCAGAATCCGATGCGAAGCCAGCTGATGATCCATGCTCCAGTAAAGTTGGGGAATCATATAGTCCACCCAACCGTTTTTCATCCAAAGCAACACATCAGCATAGAGATCATCATAATTTGTTTGCCCAGCACGGGTAGGAGAGCCTTTTGGATCCTTGTCCTGATTTCTCCATACACCAAAAGGAGAAATCCCAAATTGTACCCATGGCTTACTTTGCTTGATCGTCTGGTTTAGCGCAAGGATCAACTCGTTTACATTGTCTCTTCTCCAATCGTCATGGGATTGTCCAGGCTTTTTATACTTGTCGTAAGTTGCCTTGTCAGGAAATGCTAATTTTGGGACTTTATAAGGATAAAAGTAGTCGTCGAAGTGAATTGCATCGATGTCGTAGTTATCGACTATTTCCTTGATCACTGCCAATAAATGAGCCTTCACTTCCGGCAGCCCTGGATTGTAATAATATTTGGTGTCGTATTTCAGCATCCAGTCCCGATGCAAATTATAATCGTGGTCAGGGCTGAGTTCGGAGGTATTCAGATTCATGGTAGCCCGATACGGATTCAGCCAGGCATGAAATTCCAACCCTCTGGCATGGGATTCATTGATCATCCAGGTAAGTGGATTCTCGGTTGTATTTGGAGCTTTGCCTTGTTTTCCGGTCAGGTATTTTGACCATGGGGCGAGGTTACTTGGATAAAATGCATCTCCGGCAGTTCTAACCTGAACAATAACTGCGTTGAAATTGAGGGCTTTGTAGTAATCCAGAAGATTAAGGAAGTCACGTTTTTGTTTTTCATACGGATCATCTGGAGAAATAGGCCAATCGATATTAGCTACTGTCGCTATCCAGACTCCACGGAATTCTCTGGGCATCTCTGGCATTTGATAAGTAAGTGGCCGCAAAGCAACGGAAGCCATCGGCAGCTTTTTTGCCGGGAGGTTAGCCCCTGGACTTTGGGTTGGTGGAGTGGCAATTGTACCAGAAGGTCTGCTTCCCGGTGAAGCATTTTTTTGAGATTTACAGGCAGTGAATAGGAGGGCAAAAGCCAGAATAATAAAGAGATGCCTAGAATGGAATTTCATAAATGGGTAATCAGAGCGTAGGTACAGGTTTTAGATTTAGGTCTGACAGATTTTTTCGGAGTTTCTTCATAAAGGTATCTCCTGGGTCGGTTTTTACCGTACGGTAGTCTGGATCAGCTTCTTTCCAAAGGTCAGTTGTTTGGAAGTTTTGATATTCATGATGACCAATTACATAGTCGATTGCATATTTTCTCTCCAAGTATCTAATCAGTTCTTCATTAGCTTTCAGTTGCTCTTTGGTCAATGGCATATCATCGCTGCCGATATTTTCGACCCCAATAGCCAAATAATTTAATCCGATTGTATGTCTTGCAAACGTAGTATCCGGCAATAGTCTAAAAATCGTGCCGTCCCGGTCGATCAAAAACTGACTTGAAACATTTAGATTACTAGCTCCCGTCAAATCATCTCTACCAGTCAAAGTAGCAGGGTCAAAAACATCAAAAGTCACTTCTATGTTTTCAATTGCTGTCCAGTGAACAACAACCATTTTGGGGTCAATAGTTGCAGTTCTCTGCTCTAGGTCATGATGGTCTTTGAGATATTTCACTGAAAGTTCCTCCCTCTCCTGATTCCAGGTGATGGGTTTCTCGATTATTCTAAAAGTAGATTTAGAACTACAGGAACTAATAAAAAGTGAAAAAACACAGATTCCGAATAGAAAGAGGATACAATTTGAGAAATAAAGCTTCATGGTTTTTTGCTAAAAAGGGTCTTTTAATTCGATGAGAATAATTGCTTTTCACAGCTAAACTACCCAGAAAATTGCAGGATAGGCAATGATGGCCCGCAATTTTTTGCCAGAAATTCCAATCAAGAAATATTTTTGCAAGTTTTTGCTGTTTTTGTTAGCTTCCCAAACTCAACCATTCTTATCCCATGCTGAAAGAAGAAAGACAGAAGTATATTTTGGACCAGGTTCATTTGCACCATCGGGTGCTGCTGAATGATTTGTCAGATTCATTGAACGTGTCCATCGATACCGTGAGACGGGATGTAAAAGAGTTGGACAAGGAAAAGAAGCTCAAAAAGGTACACGGTGGAGCGACTTCCTTCGGTTTTATGACTTTCACTAAAGATGATGGGAATATTTATCTGAAGTCAAAGAAAATTTCCATTGCTGAAAAGACAGTTTCGCTGCTTACAGATGGCCAGGTCATTTTGATGAGCGGAGGCACTACCAACATGGAAGTGGCAAAACTTATTCCTGAGAAATTGGTTTTAACAGTATTCACTCCAAGTCTTCATGTGGCGATGGCCTTACTGGATCATGAAAATGTAGAAGTGATTTTTCTAGGGGGAAAACTCCTTCATGATGCGAAGTTTGCAGTGGGTGGAACTGTTGTGAATGCGCTTTCGCAGTTACGTGTGGATTTGTGTATTCTTGGAACGGGCTATTTGGATGCAGAATTTGGCCTTACCGAATTTGATTGGGAAGTTATTCAGGTAAAGCAGGCGATGATCAGAGCTGCAAAAAAGACAATTATTTTGACCGTTTCAGATAAGCTTCATTCAGTCCAAAAATACAAGACCTGTGATATGACCGCAGTCCACACACTCGTCACTGAACTTGATCCAGCCGATCCAATGCTGGATGCTTTTCGGTCGTTTGAGTTGGTGTTGGTTTAAAATGATAATAGGGTGGTGTGGTAGTGTTATATTAATTACATTGGCCAGTGTCTTTTTTATTTAGTATGTCATCGCCGTTTTACTTTTTTGAATCTTCGAAAATCCTTTTTATGGACAAATGAGAATAGTCTTAATTCTGGTATTTGGCTCATTCATAGGTCAGTGATTTGACCGGATTGATCATTGCAACCTTGATAGTATGGACACTGACAGTTACCAAAGTGATGATCACAACAGCAAAACTCGGAAGGGCAAAAATCCACCACGATAAGGGAATCCGGGTGGCAAAATCCTGAAGCCAGGAATTCATAATCCAAATGGAAAGTGGAACTGAAAACAGAATAGCTATGAAGATCAGAATGATAAAATCTTTGGTGATCAATCGCAACAAACCAACTAATGAGGCGCCCATTACCTTACGGATTCCAATTTCTTTCGTACGCTGTATGGCTGTAAGCGAAGACAGGCCAAATAAGCCTAAGCTGGCAATAAAAATGGCTAGTGCTGTGAAAATACTGAAGATAGTTCCAAATTGTTGATCTGACTTATATTGCTGATCAAAGTGCTCATCCAAAAAGAAGTATTGAAAAGGGTTGCCTGGAAAAACTTCTTGCCAATCTGCTTCAAGAGTTGACATCAATTCTTGGATTTCCCCGGTATTTACTTTGACTGAGTAAAACCCATTTGGTGCTTCATTGTAGCGAAAGACCAAGGCATCAAATGATTTCTTGAGAGATTCCTGATGATAATCTTTCATAACGCCAACAATGTTGAATGTGTCTCCCCAAAAGAAAATCTGGTCATTGATAGCTTCTTCGGGTAAGGAAAAACCCATTAATCGGGTGGCAGTTTCGTTTAGTATAACATTCTTGTGTTCATTGGCGATGTCATCCGAAAATTCACGCCCGAAAAGCATCTTCAGACCAAAACTTTTATTGAAGGAGCCATCGGTCATGATGACCCGATATTGGTTTTGTTCATCCTCTCCCTGACTCAATCTTCGGATCCCTCCGGCATTCCAGCCAGGTTGGCTTCCTGGAACTGAAGTAGAGGCTGTCACAGAAATCACACCTGTGTTACTTGAGATATTCTGCTTGAAAACCTGATACTTTTGCCTATAAGTCGAGTCAGTTACACTTGGGGCATGAAGAACCACTGTTTGATCAATAGTAACACCTAAATCTTGATTCTGCATAAAACCAAGTTGCTGATAGACTGTAAAAGTCCCCACCATTAGGGTAATGGATGCAATGAATTGAGTGACCACCATGCCTTTTCTCAATAAAACACCTGAGTCCGAATTTTTGAATTTTCCTTTCAAAACTTCTACCGGCCGAAAAGAAGAAAGGACAAATGCCGGATATAAACCTGACATCACTGCGCCCAAAACAATCAAACCAAACAAAATCAACCAAAAAGCGGGTTGCAAAAATAACTGATATCCTAGCTCCCTTCCGGTGAGGCTGCTAAACCAAGGTGTCAGTAAAATCGCTAAGCCTGCAGCAAGAATCACTGCCATGAAATTCAAAAACAATGATTCTGTTAAAAACTGCTGAATAAGTTGGGCTCGATATCCTCCCATTACCTTGCGAATGCCCACTTCGCGCGCGCGCTCAATAGATTTTGCCGTAGAAAGATTGATGTAATTGATCCAGGCAATAATCATAATCAAAAGAGCCACGACAGACAAAAAATTAACCGACTGCCTGTTCCCATTTGGTTTAAATTCCATAATGTAATCTGAATCCAAATGAATGTCAGCTACTGGTTGAAGGTGAAATTCAATCCCGGCATTATATTTTTTCAATTCGTCACCATGGGTAGCCTGCACAAAATCCGGGAATTTGGCTTCCAGTGATTTTGCATCAGTGTTTTCCTCCAGAAGAATATAAGTCAAAAAGCCATCCCAATTCCAAGTCAAAAAAGGGTCATTCGACATTTTCTCCAACGTGATAAATGAACCCAAAGCATCAATTTTCATATGGGTATTTACTGGGAGGTCTTCAAAAACTCCAGAAATTTCAAATTCCAAGTTTCCGTTTGCCTTCAATGTTTTGCCTATAGGAATCTCATTTCCAAAATACTTTTTGGCCATAGATTGAGATAAAACCATCTTATTAGGTTCATTTAAAACTAGGGAATCAATTCCTTCGACAAGTTTTATTGAAAAAATAGTAAAGAAATCTTCTGACGCATAATATAGATTCTCTTCTTTGAAGAAAGTATCGCCAGTAGAAAGCGTAGCAGCCCTGTTGGTCAGGCGGGTATAAGCTTTAACCTCTGGGAAATGTGCTTTTAGGTCAGGTCCGATACCTGCAGCTCCTGCTGCCCATTGAGTAGAAAGTTCTCCTTTGTCATATCGGTCTTGCTGTATCCTGAAAATCCTGTCCTTTTTATCGAGGAAATTATCGTAGCTCAGCTCATGCAATACAAATTGTGAAATTAGAAGGCAAGCTAACATCCCAATAGCAAGCCCTGAGATATTGATAAAAGTAAAAGCCCTATTTTTGGAAACATGTCTCCAGAGGGAGGTGAGGTAGTTTTGAAACATAGGTATCAAAGAGTTTTCGGAATAAGAACCAAACGTTTTTATACCCCCAGATCTATACCGAAAAGAAAAATAACACCAGTTTGCTGGAAAGGGGAGTTTATAAAATTTAAGGCTGGGGTTTTCGGACAGTATTGACCGAAGACGGTCAAAAAAAATCATTTCAAGTATAATAATTTTTTGTCTAAAGCCACATGGGTGTGTCCCAAACTCATTTCGGAAGAATCTCATATGCATTATAATCATCCCTGTGTGTGATCCCGTATGCATGTGACACGCTCGATTCTAAGTGTTTAAATCCGCTCCGTCCATTCATTTTTGTCTTTACAGAAAAGAACAGAGCAAACGCTAGGAAGTTAAATTTTCATATCCATATTAGTGGCAATTCACCTTTGCGTGAAATAGAGCGAGAGAGAAAGTTTCCTTTTAGCGCCTTGGATAAAACTGGTGTTCAAGTACATTTAGGAATAAAGCAGTTTATAATGGATTGGGAAGGGGAGGCAGGCAGCATAGCTAAAAAAAAGCTTCCCGGTTCCGAGAAGCTTTTGGTCTTAATTGTCTTTTTTCTTTGGTAATTCATCATCATGAGCACCGTCCTTACAGCATTCGTCCAGCTTTGAATAGGCTTTTGGATCACGCTTCAGTGAATCTGCATTGTAGCCTACCATGGTCACACGCTTTCTGAGCTTGTCTGGATCGGTTTTAGAATCCAAATAGGCAATGTTCAACACTTTGGTATCCAAATCAAGATTCACGGATTTCACACCTTTTTCGAAGGTAAGATCCTTTTCCAATGTAGCCTTGCACATCTCACAGATGGCTGATGTTTTGATGCCGATTGTTTTCACCTGCGCCTGGGCAGCAAATGCAAAAATCGCAATAAACAAGGTTAAGATTAGCTTTTTCATAGTCTTTATTAGTTGATTTTATATCTGACTCCAGTGTAAATGACTCTTCCGGCTATTGGTCCCCACGTCATGGAAGCATCGAAATTTTGTCCGAAAGGATTTTCCGGATCAATGATTGGATTTGATTGCTTGAAATTTAAGATGTTTTCTCCACCTAAGTAGATGCTACCCCAGCGAAATCCACGGCTAATCTGGGCATTTAACATGAAGAAATCAGGAGATTTACTTGGCTGATGGAATTCTACAGGACTTCCACTTGTATCAGGAATTCTCATTGGCCCATTCCAGTTTACAGTCATGTCTGCTTTCCACTTATCATATTTGGTAGCGTAGGCCAAATTCATGAAAAAGCGGTCCTGACTTTGATAGGGGACTTGCTGTAGGATACCATTAGTGGTCATGAGGTTTTCATAGTGTTTATAGGCTGTTTTAATAGCCAACTTTTCAGTCACTGGATAACTCGCTTCCACCTGAAAGCTGCGGGCAAATGAGCCATTTTGCAGATTATTGATCACCAGTAAACTGGAACTTATGTCTTGATCGTACACTAGTTGGTTTTCGAAAGTAGTGTAGAAATAATCCGTCACAAGGCTTAATGGTTTATCCTTAATACTGAAAATTCCAGCGAGACTGATTCCTGTGTTCCAACTGACTTCAGGTTGCAGTGCAGCATTGAAAATAATATCCCTGGAAGAAACCCATACCATGCTGTTTTCCATCAAGGCATTGGGGGTTCTATATCCTTTTCCTACAGATCCTCTTACTGTCCATTTTGGGATAAATTCCCATCTGGCATGTATTCTAGGTGTAAAATAAGTGCCAAATAGATTATGAAAATCCGTTCGCGCTCCAGCTACAAGAGTGATTTTATCAGTTGGAATAAAATTATATTCGAAGAAAAGCCCTGGTACTTTTTCTGTTCGATACATTGTCGTATCCAGGCCCGTTGGCGTATTAGAATCAAAGCTTTCTTCAATATCATCGTAAAGAATGCTAGCTCCGGTCTTGTATTGGTGAAAGCTTGAACCGATGATATTCTGGTAAATGAAATTCCCGTAAGCAGTCTTCTCAATGCCTTGATATAATCTTCTTCCTGCGCCGCCATTGAAATTCTGATAGGATAGGGAATATTGAAAACCCCAGCTCTGGGTGGGGTTCTCTGGGTAGATCATTCCAAGTTTGCCAAAAATCTCAGCTTTTCGGGTGTCCATTTCGTAGCCATACATGGTACTTGTGGATAGGTCACTGTTGACACCGAAACCTTTTTGCCCACCGGCATTATCTGACATAAATAGATTTACACCAATCTGCGCCATCAGCCGATCACCTTCATACTTATATCGATTTAGGAAATTTAGCTGCCTTGCTTTTGGCAAATCCATAAAACCATCGTCATTCCCATCTACTTCCGTGTTCAGTTGACTTGCATGAAACAATACTCCCGAGCTCCATTTATCACTGATTGGAATCTGATGATTTGCATTGATTTCCATCCTTCCAAAGGAATTAAGATAGCCATTGAGGTACCAGGTATCCATGGATTCGGGTTTGAAAAGATCCACGTTGATCTGGCCGGTCATAGATTCGTAGCCGTTGATTACAGTTCCGGCTCCCTTGCCTACATCAATGGATTGGATCCATGTTCCGGGTACAAAGGTGAGGCCCAATCTGGAATTCAATCCACGGATATTCGGAATTCCTTCCCTACTGATCAGCACATAACGACCGTCAAGGCCCATCATCTGGATCATCTTGGTGCCAGTGACAGCGTCTGCATAGGAGACATCCACTGACGCATTTGTCTCAAAACTCTCAGAGAGATTGCAGCAAGCGGCTTTCTGGAGTTCGTTTTCGGTGATAAGAATATTGAGGAAAGGGGCTTCGTCTACCACTGATTCAGATCTTGCCTTGACGGTCACCTGATCCAGTGCTTTGCCACTTTCTTCCAACGTAATGAGCATTTCACTATCAAATATAGGGGCTAAAGTGTCCTGTTCGTACCCAAGATAGGATACGACCAATCGGTCAGATTGCCGAACATTTTCCAACTCAAAGTGACCGTCTATATTAGTGATGGCTCCCTGTTCTTTGTCCAAAAGTTTGATGCTTGCCCCGATCAGAGACTCTTTGGAGGCCGATTGTACTTTACCTTTGACTATGTTTTGTGCCAAAAGAAGAGAAGAAACAATCATGCATCCTATAAATAGAATTATTGATTTCATATAGAATTGCTTGTGTATAACTAGATTACATTTCGCTTAGGGCGAATAAAAAATCAAGCAGTTCTTAAATCAGAAAGGATTGGTAAAGGATATTCAGATCAGGTATCGGCCGATCTGGGAAGAGGTATTCGGGGTTTGGAATATGAACAGCTTCAAGCTGAATGCCGGGAAAAGTAAGCACGTATGCCAACACAAATTCCGGAGAAAGCTGGATATGAAACTGTGCCTTGCCGAAATAGTCATCGGAATCAGATGAAGTATACTCATCAGAACAGCAATCCGGATCAGGGATTTTCTCTAAAGCCCCTCCACAACAATCGATTTGCCCGGGAGCTACAGTGACTTCGGTGCTTTTCAATTCATCTCCACAGTAATGCGCCGCCAAGGTCAAGTTAACCTGACCTGTCAGGAAAAATAGGAGCATTATAGATGAGATGATTGATTTCATACAGTAGGCAAAGGTCGGGATTTCATTTTAAATAGAAAAACCTACCATTTTTACGTGAAGTAAGAAGGTAGGTTTAATAATTACTGGGTTTGATAATTTCTATCTATTAGAAAGGAGGGGAGAATCTTACTACCTGATTTGGTATTGGGTCAACGGTTTTTAAGTATATGTAAATCGCCTCCAGGTCGTCTTCCTCCATTCCTGCGTACATTACCCAAGGCATTATCGAGTTGAATTCTCCAGGGGCAACTTCTGGCAAATGATAATTTGAATCCAAGTATTGTTTGAATTTGCCTACAAACATTTCTTTAGACCAATTGCCAATACCTGTCTGGCTGTCTTGTGTAATATTGGAAGAACGGACAATTGATCCGTCCGGAAAGGAAAATTCACGGCCGCCAGAAAATTCCTTTCCTGGAACGATCACACCTTTGCCATCTACGGGTGTATGACATTCTTTACAGGCGGCCGCATTGATAAGGTATTTCCCATATGCAATTTGATTAGATTTTTCTGGCTTTTCTTCAGGTGTCCCATCTGTTGGAATAGTCTTTAGAATAAAATTCACAGGGAAATCTGCTTTAGAATCCGGTACTTCATTCTCCACTGGATCCAACGAGCGTATGTAAGCAATAATGTCGTAAATATCCTCTTGATCCATCCTTCCATAATAGGAGTATGGCATTAGTGGAAACATTGGTCTGCCTTCATTGGTAACTCCCGTAGTGATTAGTCGATAAAGCTCCCCATCAGAATAATCTGAAATACCTGTTGGAGTGATATTTTTTGCATAAAACACCCCTGGAAAACCCATGTTTTGGTCAAATCTATCACCGCCTGCTCCCAGCGTTCCTGGTTTGATGGGGCCTGAAAAAAGGGAGAAATCCCGAGTAGAATGACAGTCCACACATACGGTCACATGATTTGCTAGGTAAGCTCCCCGACCTACCCTGTCTGGAGTTTTTTCAATTGTCAATTCAGGGGCCGATTTGACTTTTGGAAATGTAAAATTGACAAAGGCGACTCCAATAAGGATAAGTAAAATCAGCGTGCCTAAGGTGTAGGTAAGAATTGTAATTGCCTTTTTCATAATTAAAAATGTTTTTTGTGTATGAAAATTTACATCTTAAAATAATCATTTGTTAGAGCGCAAGTTGAAAAATTATTTTCATCTTGGAAGTATTCAAATAAACATTAGAATACTTCCAGATTTGCTGGGTTTAAAGGTCATGGTTTGTTATTTCTTCTTTAATTTATGGAGTTTCTTATGAGTGATTTGCGAAAAATCAAAAAATTATAAAGAATGGCGCGATTTGGAATTTTGGAAAAGCTGTTTATATTTTCTGATCCATCGGAGCTACTTTGAAAAATATACACCACTTTTAGTAGCAAACATTTTTATCCAAATGCTCAGAAACTTCATCCTTCTAATTTTTATTTTAATCTGTCTGGCTTTTCGACAGGTATTCGCCCAAACAAGTAAAACTGCTCCTGCGGGAAGCAATTCTGCTAAAATAGGTTTGGTGCTTTCCGGTGGGGGGGCAAAGGGGATCGCACATGTAGGAATCCTCAAATCTCTGGAGAAAGCTGGGATAAAGCCTGACTATATAGTAGGCACAAGTATGGGGGCCGTGGTGGGAGGACTCTATTCTTTAGGATATAGTGCAGACCAACTTGAGGAAATCATCAAAAATATTGATTGGGGATTGGTGATCAGTAACCGGGTGAGCTTTAAGGAAATTGCTTTTGAAGAGAAGGAATATTATAACAGGTACTTACTCGAGTTTCCTGTAGTTGATGGAAAGATTGCATTTCCCTCTGGGCTGATAGAAGGACAGGTGCTTTCTGATGTATTGCATTATTTTACCTGGCCGGCAAATTCTTATGAGAGCTTTGACGATTTTCCTATTCCTTTCCGATGTGTAGCTACCGATATCCGAACTGGTAAAGCAGTTGTGTTTGACAGAGGGTATCTTCAGGATGCGATCCGCGCATCAATTGCTATTCCTACAGCTTTTACCGCTTTCGAATTGGACAGTACTTCCGTAATAGATGGTGGGGTGGTGAATAATTTCCCAGTGGACATTGTGCGGGAAATGGGAGCAGATATTGTGATCGGGGTGAATGTGAGTTTTGAAGATTTTCAGGAAATCGACCAGCTCGGTGGTTTTGGTGGAATTTTGATGCAGATTGCCATGGCCCCTTCGCTGAGTGTAACACAAGCACATATTGACGCTACAGATATTTATATTAAACCTGATTTGAAAGACTTTTCTACCGGTAGCTTTTCTGCATTCCGGGAAATATTGGACTTAGGGATCAAAACCGGGGAAGAATTCTACCCACAGTTTCAACATTTGGCAGATAGTCTGGGAAGAAAAGATTTGGCAGAAGGACTGAGGGAAGTGAAAGAATCCGTAAGATTAGGTGAGCTTTCAATTGTCGGAAACAGGCTTTTTTCCAAAGACCTGATCAGATCAAAACTCAACATGAAAAAAGGAGGTCTTGTGAGCCGCGAGGAATTGGAAGCCGGGGTACGAAGGGTATTTGGGATGAATGGCTTTTATAAAGTAGACTATACCCTTGCCAAAGGATTAGATGATGAGTATGATATGAAAATCCGGATCAAAGAGAAGCCCAGCATACTCCTTAGTACGGCGATACATTACGATAATCAGTTTTCCGCTGGAGTGCTATTGAATCTTACGGCTAGAGATGCGCTGGGTCACAATTCTCGTACAGTTTTGCTAGCCGATGTATCTGAAAACCCAAAGCTTAGGCTAGATTATTACAAATACACCGGTGTAAATAAGAAATTTGCATTTAATCTGCGGGCAAATTATATCCGACAGCAATTGCCGATTTATGAAAATGGAGAGGTAGAGCAAATCGAAAGAGGCAGAAACACGCGCATAGAAGCACAGATGATTTCCACATCTTCGTTAAAGCAAGCGTTTTATGTAGGTGGAGTATTTGATTTGTATAAATCAAAGTACAGGTTTTCGATTTCGGATATAGAGGACTTGAAAAGTGCCTATCAGAATTATTTTGGTGGGCGAGTGAAATATTACAGAAATTCCCAGAATGACCGGAATTTCCCTACAAAGGGAGCAGAAAGCCTTCTTCAGGCTACGCTCCATTTCAAAGACTGGTTGGGAGTCAATCTTCATCCAGGTGTGGATTCGGTGCAGATCAATACCGGTTCAGGATCAATGCGAGTACCAAGAAGCTATCTGGAAGAATTTATCGATGACATTACACCAAATCCCTATCTGACCATTCTAGGTAGATATTCAAAGCTTTTTCCCATCGGTGTAAAGTGGCAGTTTGTTCCGGAAGTTGCCGGTGCTATGGTCATTTCAAATGAGGATGAAGATAAGATTTTTAGCCAAAATTTTGTTGGTGGATATCAAAACATTCGATTTACCGATACAAGGTTTTGGGGCTTGAATTATGCAGAGGTTCAGACCAGCAATTACTTAAAACTTGGTGCAGATTTTCAATTTATCCCCTTCAATAAGATTTATCTTAGAGCTGGAGCGAATGTGCTGGGCTTCAGTGAACATCTGCCATTGAATGATCCTGATTTTTTTAACCAGTTATTGCAGGAAGATCATTACTTCGGCTATGGGGCGGATATTTCCTATCAGTCTTTTTTAGGACCTATCAGTGCGGGGCTCAGTTCCAACTCCAAAGACCATAAACTCAGGGCATATTTTTCGTTGGGATTTTCATTTAATTATACAGATAGGTAGTTTACGGTTCCAATATGCTAAAGAGGATTTTTGTCAGGCTTTAGGGGAACACGCTACTTCATTTTTTATTCTTTCCACTGAAAAGTGTAGTGGTTTTTCTCATGTAAGTACGTATTGGTTTACATAGACTAACGTAAAAATAAAAAGGAGTCATTTTGGGTGAAGGCACTAAAAAAAACTACTTCTAAAAAAATGGCTTATGAAGATATGAATTCATAAGTCATTCTGCTTTAGCTAGTTGGGGATTTCTGTTCACCAGTTCGCAAATAAACGATTCTCAGAGGGCTAATTTATATTTTCACACCTATTTGATGGACTTTTTTAATGCCCCCTTTGGTTACTCTTATTTTATAAATGAAGTTTGTTTTACTTTCCTTGCCTGACTGGTTCTATTTTCTGAATGCTTCCATTTTCCAAATGGCTCAATGGGGCCACTTTGATATTTCTAAGATGTGTTTTTCCAGAAAGTTGGGTGTCATGATAGAAAATAAACCAGTTCCCGTCCACTTCTACAATCGAATGGTGGTTAGTCCATCCTTCCACAGGATTCAATACTACACCTTGGTAAGTAAACGGGCCATAGGGATTGTCTCCTGTGGCATAAGCGATGAAGTGAGTGTCTCCTGTGGAATAGGATAAATAATAAGTTTCGTTGAATTTATGAACCCAGGCAGCTTCGAAGAATCGTCTATTATTGTCCCCGTTCAGAAGCTCATTTCCATTTTTGTCCAGAATCTTGATTTCCTTTGGTGTCTCAGCAAACTGCAACATATCTCCACTCATTTTGGCAATGATAGGTCCTAAAGCAGGCTCATCGTCCGCTGGAAGTCCGTCTGTAGGAGCATTCCCTTTATCTTCAAATTTATTGTTTCTATACTTCTGCAATTGTCCACCCCAAATGCCGCCGAAATACATGTAGTACTCACCATCACTATCCTGAAAAACGGCTGGGTCTATGCTGTAACTTCCTTTGATCGGCTCTGGCTGTGCTGTGAATGGACCTTTTGGTGAGTCACCTACCGCTACACCTATTTTGAAGATATCATTTTTATCTTTCGCGGGAAAATACAGGTAATATTTACCATCTTTTTCAGCTGCGTCCGGTGCCCAAAGTTGTCTTTTTGCCCAAGGAATATCCTCCACCCCCAGTACTTTTCCATGAGCTATAATTGCTCCGTTAGGTGAATCCATTGAATAAACATGGTAATCCATCATATTGAAATGTGCTCCCAGATCATCCTCAGGCACATCGGACTCCACATCATGTGATGGATAGATGTAGATCTTCCCATCAAATACATGTGCCGATGGATCTGCAGTGTAATGATCTGAAATCAAAGGCTGTGAAAGATACTTGGATGTGGTATCTGCTACTTCAGTTTCGGTGACCGTTTCGGTAGTTTCCGTAGGTTTGGAGCAGGATGCAAGTAACGTTACCGCCGCTAAAGCAGGCAGGGATCTAAATAGGTTTTTCATAAATAGGTTTGTTTGTTAATCAGTGTTCAAGATAATTTGAATTTTAGATTATTCTACCATTTTTGGTGGAAAGACTAAGTCTTTAAAAAATCTCATCGTGCTGAAAACCACTGATCCAGCTGTTCTGCCTTTGGAGGATTTGATGTTTTGTATAGTAATGAATTCTGTATATTGGAATCAATAAAACCCAATCTAACCTATTATGAACCGAAGAAGGTCCCTCAAAATACTGGGTGGAACTGCCGTTGGAATTGCCGGACTCGTGCTGGCAGACTGGAAGTGGCAGCTGCTCGACGGAATGAATCACAGCGGGTTTTTCACCGTAAAAGAAGAAAAGCTCATTTCTGCGATTGCAGACACCATCATTCCGGAAGGTTTACCTCCCAACACCCCATCACCAGATGCCAAACCAATTGGAGCACTCAGCACAGGTACTGATGTTTATCTGATGAAACTTTTTGAGCACTGTTACTCAAAGGAAGATCAGGATCAAATCAAAGTTCAATTGGCTGCATTGGACTCTCATGCAGGGAGTAAATTAGCTAAAAGCTTTTATAAACTTCCTCAAGAAAATAGAGAATCACTTTTACTTTCATTGGCCTCTTCTGAAAATGAAGGCGACCGTGAGTTTTTTGATTTAATGAAATCTGAAACGATTACAGGATTTACCACCGTCAAAGAAGTCATGGTGGGCTATAGAAATTACAAAGTCGCGCCGGGATATTATCACGGCTGCGTTGATCTACCTGCCCAAACCTAATCAGATATGCTACAAGATTCAAAAGAGAAAAGAACCTATGACGCAATCGTAATAGGTTCCGGTGCCAGTGGAGGTTGGGCTGCCAAAGAACTTACAGAAAAAGGTCTAAAAACTCTTGTGTTAGAGCGGGGCAGAATGGTCAAACATATTGAGGATTACCCGACCGCATCGAAAGCTCCTTGGGAGTTTGAGTTTCGAGGTGCTGTACCATTGGAGAAGAGGGCAGGAGTTGGCGGAAGCCGCTGGCTACGCGAAGAAACAGCGCATTGGGCCTTAGCTGAAGATGAGCAACCGATCATTCAGGAGAAGCCATTTCGTTGGTTTCGGGGTTACCATGTAGGAGGGAAGTCGCTGCTATGGGCAAGAGCTACCCAGCGGTGGAGTGATTTTGATTACGAAGGCCCGGCACGCGATGGATTTGCCGTTGATTGGCCTATCCGCTACAAAGACATGGAGCCTTGGTATGCTTATGTGGAAAGATTTGCAGGAATCGCCGGGAATAAGGATGGACTTGCCGAATTGCCGGATTCTGAGGTGATGCCTGGATTTGAGTTAAGTTGTATAGAACGCTATTACAAAGAGCAATTGGCTTCCAATTTTGAAAACAGGTATTTGATCCAAGGCCGATGTGCGCATCTTACAGATCCACAGGAAATCCATCGTAAACAAGGAAGAAATAAGTGTCAACATCAGGGGATGTGCAATCGTGGCTGTATTTACGGAGGCTACTTTTCTGCAAATGCTTCCACATTGCCTTGGGCAGAAAAGACAGGAAATCTGACTGTTCGTCCAGATGCTGTGGTGGAGTCGATTATTTATGATGACGCCAAAGGCAAAGCTACTGGCGTCAGAATTATCGATAGAAATAGGAAAGAAGCAGTCGAGTTTTATGCCAAAATAATCTTCGTGAATGCTTCTACGATAGCCTCAAACGCCATTTTGCTTAATTCAAAATCTTCTACTTTTTCTGCAGGAATAGGAAATGAAAATGGGTTAATGGGTAAATTCCTGGCCTGTCATAACTATCGGGGAAAAGGAAATGCAAGCTATGAAGGCTTCGTGGATAAATTCAATGATGGAAGAAATCCCGGCCATGCCTACGTACCTAGATTCAGAAATGTATTCAAGCAAGACACAGATTTCCTAAGAGGATATTCGATAGGCATGTCCGGCGGTCGTGGTTTGGGATCAGATACCACAATGATCGGCGATCAGCTACGTGATAACCTGCTCAATCAAAAATATGGAATTTGGCATATGGCTGCCTGGATGCAGGGTGAAACAGTTCCTGTGGAGGATAATCATGTTCGACTTAGCACAGATCAAGTAGACAACTATGGTATCCCGCAAATCATCCTTTCGGTAGAGTGGAAAGAAAATGACGATAAAATGGTGGCGGACTTCGTGGAGCAGCAGACGCTGATGTACGAAAAAGCAGGTTTCACCAATATCAAAGTGGAAGATTCCCATTCAGACCCAGGTTCGGATATTCATGAGATGGGCGGGGTGAGAATGGGGCATGATCCCAAAACTTCCCTGCTGAACAAATACAATCAATTGCATCATTGCAAAAATGTTTTTGTCACTGATGGCGCCTGTATGACAAGTACCAGCACCCAAAACCCTACACTGACCTTCATGGCTTTGACGGCTCGCGCTGCTAATTATGCGGTAGATGAATTAAATCGCCAGAATCTTTAATGGATAAAGAAACAGTTCGCAGACTGTGGTTATGAATCTTTCCCGCTTAAAAACTTACACTTTTACAACCTTGAAATGAAAAAAACAAACCTACTACTGCTAGCCGTTTTAGTGCTCGGCTTGCTTCCCATGCTAGTATTTGGGCAGAAGAAAGGAGATCCACTTCTGCAAACGCCACTTGGCGTGCAATCCTATTCTTTTCGAAATCATTGGGCAAATGGAGTAGAGTCTACCTTGGACATAATTCAGAAAATGGGTTTTACCGAGTTGGAAGGTGGTGCACCTAAAGGAATCGCTACAGAAGAGTTTCTTAAGCTTTGCAAAGAAAGAGGGATTAATATTCCGTCCACAGGAACTGGATTTGAACAATTGGAGTCCGATCCTCAGATGGTGGCTGATCGGGTAAAAGAGCTTGGGGCAAAATATGTGATGGTTGCTTGGCTACCTCATGATGGTGACTTCACCAAGGAGAATGCAGACCGCGCAATCAAGGCCTTTAATGAGGGAGGGAAAGTGCTGGCTGAAAATGGAATCACATTTATGTACCATGTGCATGGCTATGAATTCCAGCCATATGGTAAGGGTACCTTATTCGACTACATCGTCAGGAACACTGATCCGGCATATGTTTCCTTCCAAATGGATGTAATGTGGACTCATTTTGGTGGGGGAGATCCTGTGAATTTACTTAAAAAATATGGGAAGAGGTGGGTTTCCCTACACCTGAAAGATTTTCGTAAAGGAGCGGCAAAAGACATGACCGGTCTAACGGGGCCTGAAAATGATGTGGTGCTGGGCACAGGTGAACTGGATATTCCAGGTATTCTTCGCGAATCTAACAAGCTTGGTATCAAGCATATGTTCATCGAAGATGAAAGCGATGAGGAATTGGTGAATCTTCCAAAAAGCATTGCTTATCTGCGAAGCTTAACTTATTAAAATACAGGAATTGCCCATACAGAACTCAGCTTGTGCCATTTGTGGTCATAAAATCACTTTTCCCGGTAAAAGCTTTAAATTAACCCTGAAAAGCGCTCTTCTCCTTGTTTAAAAGACAACAGTCAGTGCCAGCTTTTGCGACAAATACTTAATTCGGCTTCTTTTCATGAAATCTAGTTGTTCCAAATGCAAAGAATTAAGAATAAGCCCCAACTTCTTAAGTGAAGAGAAGTGCAATACGAGGATAAAAGTTAATTCGATCTTGGAAATTGCCTGAAACGGATGAAAGCAATTACGAAAACAAAATATGGAGGGCCAGAGGTACTTCAATTGGAAGAAGTTGAAAAGCCATATCTGAAAGATGGTCATATTCTGGTTAAAGTTATAGCTAATTCAGCCAATCCCGCTGACTGGCATAGTCTTCGAGGAGAACCTTTTTTTGCGCGATTTTCTTTTGGGTTGTTTAAGCCCAAAGATAAAATTTTGGGAGCTGATTTTTCTGGGATTGTAGAAGCCGTAGGAAAGAATGTTGAACAGTTTAAGGTTGGAGATCGGGTATTTGGGGAGTCTTTGCAAGGTGGTGCTTTCGCTGAATACACTTGTGCAGCGGCTAATGTTTGTGCCCTGATGCCAGCTGCGGCAAGTTTTCCTGAAATGGCTGCTGTGCCCATCGCGGGATTAACTGCTTTGCAGTCGCTCATCACTCATGGGAAACTCAAAAGAGGTGAATCGGTTTTAATCAATGGTTCCTCGGGAGGGGTCGGTCATTTTACAGTGCAAATTGCAAAGGCCTATGGGGCAAAAGTAACAGCTGTCTGTTCGAGTAAAAACATTGAATTCGTAAAGATATTAGGTGCCGATCAGGTTATTGCCTATGACAAAGAAAACATTTCTCAACATGATGGGAAATATGACTTGATTATTGATACGCATGGCAATCTATCCCATCAAGACTACAAGCGTATGG
Organism: Algoriphagus resistens; assembly: GCF_001442615.1. GTDB lineage: Bacteria > Bacteroidota > Bacteroidia > Cytophagales > Cyclobacteriaceae > Algoriphagus > Algoriphagus resistens. The sequence continues at coordinate 198,115 of NZ_LMXN01000009.1, forward strand.
GGAAGCGAGGTGTTATGGTAGGTTTCACAACAATGGGGAATATGCTTTCGGTACTTATAAATACTGCTTTCAGCAAATTTCCTTTGGCTCAATTTACGGCAGAGGCAAACACTAAAGATTTGGAAACGCTGGCAACTTTAATCCAGGACAAGAAAATCAAAGCTCACCTGGAAAAGACCTATTCTTATCATGAAATACCCGAAGCCATACGTTACATCGAAGCCATGCATACTAAAGGTAAAGTGGCAATGGTCTGGGGAAACTAAAATACAAGCCAATAATAACCAGATTCTAGTTGGATGAATAGTTTCAATCAACTACTGCTGTGCCGGGCCCACCGGAAAGTAACTGATCCAATTTGACCCTTAAAATGGAGGATTTAAAATTTCAACAAAAATTGGGAAGCATATCATGTTATAAGTCTAGTTATAATTCCCTGAAATTGTTTTTGTCTGATACAAGATCCCGAGTTCCAAAGCAATTACATTTTTCAGAAATAACCCCTAAATTCCTTCAACGCTATGAAAAATGGATGATTGACAAAGGAAAGTCAAGGTCGACAGTAGGGATTTATTTGAGGCCTTTAAGGCATCTTTTTAATGTTGCCAAACCTTCAAACTATCCTTTTGGGAAAGATGGTTATGTCATCCCGAAAGGGAGAAATAAAAAAAAGCAATTAATAAGGATGGACTCAAACTTTTGTTTGAAACCCAACCAGAAAATGAATTTCAAGAGAAAGCCAAAGATTTTTGGTTCTTTTCATACCTCTGCATAGGGATGAACATGAAAGACATTCTCTATTTGAAATGGGAACAGGTTAAACCGAACCATCTTGAGTTTGTAAGGGAAAAAACTAAGAACACTACAGATGAGGTCATTGTCATTTGTGTACCTCTAACAGATTTTTCCAAAGGGGTAATTGAAAAATACTCCAATAATCAGAGGGCTAAGAATGACTATATATTTCCTGTCCTTAACCATTCTATGAACGAGGAAGAAAAATTCAAAGCCAAGCAAAATTTTACAAGGTTAGTTAATCAGCACATGAAGACACGCTGATATCCGCACAACAAAATCCTATATCGATAGCATCATGGATGAAGAAAGTGAGCAGAAATTGATTGACTTTTTTGGCGTATATTTAGGCCATGGAAAACAAGGAGACGGACTACAAAAAACTGTATGAAGAGACCTTGTTGGTGCTGTCCGAAAAAGAAGGGATCCTTGCTGAAAAAGACCATGTGATCGCCGATCTGGGCTTCGAGCTGGATAAACTGCGTAGGTATATTTTTGGGTTTAAGAGCGAGAAACGCAACGGCAGTGCCGGTGACAACCAGATGGGGCTGTTTGAGCTTGGTGTCACCCAATCAATACAGGAAGAGCTGTCCTGCACCGTGGAGCAGCAGAAACCCGCACCGAAGAAACGGGCCAAAGGGACCGGTCGTATGAGCCTTCCTGAAGAACTGACCAGGGAAGAGATCATCATAGAACCGTCTGAGTCCACCGAAGGCTGCACAAAGATCGGGGAAGAAGTGACCGAGGTATTGGAAATCGAGCCTGCTTTTTTCTATGTGAAACGCTATGTACGCCCAAAGTATGCCAGACCAAATGGCGAAGGCATTCTGATCGGCATGCTTCCTGACCGGGTAATCGAAAAGGGCATCCCTTCCGAATCGGTCGTCGCCCAGCTCACTGTTGACAAATACGTTTATGGGATGCCGCTGCACCGGCAGATCGACAAATACAGTAAAATGGGAGTCCGGATCCCCGCTTCCAGCGCCTCTGACTGGTTGATGCGGGGATGGGAACAGCTCAAGCCGCTCTGGGAGCTTCTCCGCCTGGTCGTCTTCTCCCATAAATATCTCCAGGCAGATGAAAGCCCCCTAAAGGTGCTGGACAGGGACCATAAAAACGGAATCCATAAAGGGTACATGTGGTTGTACCATGCCCCTGTGGACAGGCTTGTTCTGTTTGACTACCGAAAAGGGCGGGACAGTTCCGGTCCCGAAGAAATGCTTGCCGGATTTAAGGGGATTCTCCAGACGGATGGGTATAAGGTGTATGCTTCCCTGTATGCGGACCATCCGGATATCCTGTTGACATTTTGTATGGCTCACGCGAGACGCTATTTTGTCAATGCGGTCAAAGATGATGAGAAGCAGGCCAACTATGTCCTGGATGAAATGCAGTTGCTGTATGCCTTGGAGAAGCGGATGAGGGAGCAGGAACTGAACTGGGAGCAACGGACAGAGGAAAGAAAGAAACACGCACGTCCTGTCCTGGACAGGCTGGAGAAATGGCTCAAGGAGAACCAATACAAGTATAGACCCAAGAGTCCGATGGGAGAAGCCATTGACTATACACTGCCCAGATGGGCGGGACTGAGTGCGTACGAGCTCCATGGCCAGATGGAGATAGATAATAATTTAGTTGAGAATGCAGTGAGACCGTTTGCAATCGGCAGGAAATCGTTTTTGTTCGCTGGATCCCATCAGGCAGCAGAGATGGCTGCAGGGATGTACTCCTTTATGGCCAGCTGCAAAAAGAACAACATCAATGAATTTGAATGGCTGAAGGATGTGTTTGAAAGAATCCAGAGTATTAAACAAAAAGACCTGCACCAACTTCTTCCCTCAAACTGGAAACAGCATAGGCCTAAACCGATTCTTTGAATTTCCTAGCCCATATACTATGGGTTCCTCGGATGGATACAATGAAACAAGGCAAATTGTGACAAAAGCTTGGATTGGGAAAGACGGACAAGATGAATATGAAATGACGATTCGATTTGGTCAATATGCCTTGGGTCGATATGCGAAAGGAACTGAAATGATTGACTGCATTCCAAGCTCGGACTCGATGGATTGGATTGACATTGAACCAGAAAACAAGAGAATTGAAATAAGATTAAAATAAAAAAAGCCGACACCACAATGAGTAGACGGCCGTGAGCCATAAGCCCACGGTGCGCCTCTGTCAAATATGCTTTGTCCCTGCAGCTGGGCTTTTGATTTCTAATAAAAATATTCAAAGCCCGCTTGATGGGATCGACTAAATTCTTAATTTGGTCGCAGCAGAATCCCCGAAAACTTGCGGACTATGGTGATATAGACGCAACGGTAGTTGGATTGCTGAGACCACATGTGTTAACCGAAACTTACATTGATAAAAGTCATTCAGAATATCAAGTCAGCATCTAAAGCAAGAGAACTTCTCGAGGAGCAAAAATTCTATGACTGCATAGAACTGTGTAATACTCAAATTGAATCCTCACCCAATGATTATTATAGTTTCTATTATAGAGGACAATGCAAGACACATTTAAAGTTGTATGATGAGGCCATTGAGGATTTCGAGAAAGCCTTGGTCAATGCAGATAAAAATGTATTTCAAAAACTAATGTTAGAAGAAAAACAGAAAATTGAAGTTCTAATAGCAAACATTTATAGAAGACAGAGGAAAACAGACAAGGCGCTCGAAAGGCTAGAGAAGCTCATAAATGATCACCCACAATTTTCAGGCGGATATGCTGAAAAGGCAGGAATTTTATCTGACCAAGGACATTTTCAATTAGCACTTGACTACATTAACATGTCCATTAAACATTCTCCTAAGGATAAGAAATTGATCGTTTTCAGAGCAGAATTAATCAAATTCATCACTAGTTGAATAAATCGACAGATGCGGCTTACAAAACCTATTATCAAACATGGCAGTAGGAATCCTAAGAGATTAAATTTTCACATCCTCGGTCTCAAACTCCTTGCTTGATACTGTTTCTTTTTGCGGAAGTTCGGGTTCTGAGTTGATCAGCATTCCCAAGCCTCTTTGTTTTGCCCCTAGGTTTTTATTGCCCTTGCTCGGGTCGTTTAGCTTCTTAGCCATTTTGTGCTCAGCTTAGTTTTGTGATATTTTCCTCGACTAGCGTTTCATAGTACTTCGCTCCGTTTGATTCAGGCTCATACTCAAATATGCTTTGATTCTGCGGCTGGACTTTAGATTCCAAATAAAACTATTCAAAGACCGCTTGATGGGATCGACGAAATACTTAATTTGGTTGCAGAATAGACCCAAAGACCTTTGGACAATGGTGATATAGGTGCAATAGGGCAATGGGAGTTTGATATATAAGTTGTTGTGCTTCATGCGGAAAAAATGAAATCTGAGATTAAAATAAAAGTCCTCGATATTGACCAAGGAGATGATACCATCCATTTCCAAGGCTTCTTTAGCAATGAACTCTGTTCAACTACTTTGGAATTTTATGGCTACTCTGACGAATTTCAAGATTTCGCGAATAATCTGACTGAATTTCCCAGAACAACTAAGGATAAAGTAACTTGTAAACTTGGAGAAAAAGGAGACAGATGGGCATACTATCTCTTGATTGAAGCTTACTGCGTTGAAACAAATGGACGTTCTGCTTTGAAAATTGAAGCAATTAACAGCGGGACGGGACCTTCACATCACGAATCAAAATTTGAAATCGAATCAGAACCAGCTTCGTTGAACAGACTTGGAAATAGGCTAAAGACTTGGTGTGATCGGTAAATAACAATGCACCACTTTCGGTAAATAAGAATACACCACTAATGGCAACAAGAGTGCACCAAAAGTAATCCCTGAGGGGCATGCCCCTCAGGGATTCGGACTATTTTGCTAGTCTACCAAAACTAGCATTTTATGAATGTGTACTTGAACAAATTTATGGTTTATTTTGAAATTCACCGCCTGAGCAGGGAAGGGTATTCCATGCGCCAGATCAGCGAAGAGCTGGTCATCAACCGTCGTACCGTCAGCAAGTACCTGTCTCTCACTGAGCAGGGATATGAGCTGTTGCTGGAGCAACAATCCCAGCGTAACAAGGTACTCCTTCCCTATGAGGACTTTGTTAAAAACCGTCTGGAGCTGTTCCGGGACACGCCTTCGGCCCAGATGCATGACTGGCTGAAGGAGCATTTTGAAGACCTGCCCAAAGTCTCTCCCAAAACTGTTTTCAATTTTGTTTCCTGGATCAGGCGTAAGCACAACCTTCCGCTTGTCAAAGTGCCCCGTCAATACCAGATGGTAGAAGAACTCCCTTACGGAAAACAGGCACAGGTGGATTTTGGAGAGTACACCATGCGTTCCTCACTGGGTAACCGGGTCAAGGTGTTTTTCTTCATCATGGTCCTTTCCCGTTCACGCTACAAATATGTCTGGTTTATTGACCGGTATTTTACCTCACTTACAGCGGTTGAGGGCCATGAAAGAGCCTTTGCTTACTTCAGGGGAATTCCCTCAGAAATCGTCTATGATCAGGACAAGGTGTTTATGGTAAGTGAAAACAGGGGGGATTTCATTCTCACCGACACCTTTAGATCCTACATGAGGGAGCAGTCCTTCAGTCTGTTTTTCTGCAGAAAGGCCGACCCTGAAACCAAAGGCAAAGTAGAAAATGTGGTAGGCTATGTGAAAAGGAATTTTCTCTATAACCGGACCTACCACAACATCGACACCCTCAACGATGAAGTCCTGGGCTGGATGGGACGTACGGCAAATCTCCTGCCCCATGCGGTAACCAAAAAAGAACCTTTCTCCGAGTACCTTATCGAACAGGATTATCTGACTCCCTATACGCCCTGTACTTCGCAGGCTATGGCCCCGGATCTCTATGCGGTCAGGAAAGACAATTCTGTTTCCTACAAAGGAAACTTCTATTCATTGCCTCTGGGCACCTATCAGGGAAAAGGGAGCCAGGTGGCGCTCAGAACAGAAGGGGCCGACCTGGTAATCAGCCAACCTGAGAAGCCGACAGAAATCTGCCGGCACCGGATCCCAGTGGGGTTAACGGGCCAGAAAATCCAGAATACAGACCACAAAAGGGATAAGGAAGCATCTGTTGCACAACGGGCTTCCAATCTGGCCGCTCTGTTTGCCGATCCGCAAAAAGCACTCCTCTGGATTGGGTTGATCAAAAAGGAAAAACCACGCTATGTCAGGGACCAGCTGGAGATGGTTGAAAAAGCTATCCAGGGAATCGATCCAGACTCAGTAGACCTGACACTTACCTATTGCCTTGAGAACGCAATCGCAACTGCATCGGATTTTAAGGCCATCCTGGATCTGCAGCACATCAAGCCCCGGGAAGAATCCAATATCAGGCTCCTGAACCCGCTCAGCGGTAAAATGCCTGTCAGCGCCCACATACAGCCCCAGACCAGTAAAATCAGCGACTATGAGGAACTGATAAACAAGGAAAGCAACAACTGATTATTAACCGCCCCGGGCAGTCAATGAAACACGTCCGGGGCATAACCAATCCGACATGGAAAAAAACGAACAGATCAATGCCTTATGCAGGCAATTCAAAATCACCGCAATGGCTTCCTGCCTTCCCCTGGTCATTGCCGACTCGGAGAAACAAAACTCCGGCTACCGTGACTTTTTTCTGGCCCTGTTAAAACAGGAAGCTGAACTGAGGTTGAAAAATGAAACCGCCAGACGCAGAAAAGCAGCCCGGCTGCCACTCAAAAATGACCTGGGGACTTATGATAAAAAGGCTGAAAACGGATTGACGCCCACCCGGGTTAACCAGCTAAGGGAGCTGAACTGGCTCGATCAGGGCTTTAACCTGATGTTGCTTGGGCCTTCAGGAACAGGGAAGACATTCCTGGCAGCAGGGCTGGCAGCTGATGCGGTAGACAAGGGGTACAAGGCCTACTTTAAAACCATGGAAGACCTGACAGGTATTCTCAAACTCAAAGACCTGACCCGGACTGCAGCAGCTGAATACAAAAGAATGTTGAAAGCCGATCTGATCATTTTGGATGACATTATGCTCTTTCCGGTTGAAAAAAGCGTCGCCGTCTCTCTGTTCAACTTTGTAAACCAGGTTTACGAACAGACTTCCTTTATCATCACCACCAATAAAATGCCTACTGAATGGGCTAAAATGCTCGATGATGAGGTATTGGCAACTGCGCTTTTGGACAGGCTTCTCTTCCGTTGTGATATTATAAATTTATCTGGGAAAAGTTATAGAATGAAAAACAGACAAACTTTCTTTGAACATCAGAAATAGCTAAACTATATTTACTAACTGGTGCACCCATGTTGCCAATAGTGGCGCATTCCTGTTTTCCATTTTTGGTGCATTGTCAGTTACCGACTACACTTGGAATCCAATGGGAGAAAAGGTGTTCGAATGGAGACCAAATGAATGAAAAATAAAAAAGCACGAAAGCAACATCGGCTATAGCAAATGTGATCTGATTGCTTAAAAATGAATATTTTGCTACTAAATAATATTTGGTCTGGCAGAAAGAGATTCGGTTTCAAAATCCCGTACTTGCCATAGCTAGGGTCGTTAGGTCTCATATTCGGAAACTCACAGTAACACTGACCCTTCTTTCGTTTGGTGCAGTTGGATAACAATTTCCAACTGTTATTGACACTATTGGATATTCCGCTCTATAGTACGCCACGATTCCGCTACAATCAAAAAAATATGAATGGGAACTATAAGACAAGATAGAATTGCTCAATTACGTTGGGAAATGGAACGAAAAGAAAAACGTTCGTTGCTTGAACCTAAACTTATGGCAATAATTGAGATTGATTCTTTCGCTTTCTTAACAGATAAAGAATCTGATGAATTTCAGTTAAAATCAGATGACTGGCCACAAAATAAGTGGGATGATAAATTGTTTGTTCAAGCAGAAATTTTGGATACTAAACCAATAGAAGGAATTATAATTGAAATGATGAATGTGATTGAGGAAGAACATCTCTACATTTTCATGATGAACTTCAACTTTGGGCTAATTCGAATTTCAAAAACTGAATTAATAAAATACTGGAGGGAATTAATTGAAATTGACGGGGATGAAATTTATTGCTACAATCCATCTTCATCAGGTTTTATATGTATTGAAAAGACTGAGGAATTTATCTCAGGAATAGAGGGTGAGAGTAGCTGGATTTATGAATTAACATTTTCAAACAAGGAATTAAAAGATGAATTATATACGGCACAAAATAATATTTAAGAAAGCATAGCCGCACAAGGCCAGCTAAAGTGCAGAGAATACGAAGAAATTATGGCTTTCTGGAAAATGGTGTCACTCGTTACCATGGCATTTACAGTCAATACTCCTACAGATGGAGGGCAATCTATGATCACATAATCATAATTTGGGCGAACTGTTTTTAGCAATTTATTGATGATTTGCTCCCGGTGTCCTTAAGATTTATTACTCCCCCTTCTGATTTCAGTGTGACCTTTTCAACCCTCCCTGCTACACTTTTGAGCTTCATCAAAAACGATAATCGTTATGAATCTCGAAGCTCAGCAACTCAACTTTTTCAGGAATGTTCCTCCTACACTGGAACAGGTACAGGCCTACTTTAACTCCCTTCAAGTTCCGTCTTCCGAAGCCGAAGTCTTCTATTTCTATTTCCAGGGAATGGACTGGCGTAATGAAATGGGTTCCGCTATCCGTGACTGGGTGATGGCCGCTGATGACTGGGTCTGGAATCTGGAAAACTGATATTATCCCAATTGTAAACAATCCTTCTCCCTTCCGGTAAATAAACCTCTACCGGGTTGGAAATCCCATTGCGTTTTGTCAATGAGAAAGATGTAGGATTGTGGCACAATCCGATTTTGCCCACCGCTGCCGGAGTTGCGGGTGGGGATAAAATTTCTCCAAAGTCGAATTCTATAATACTGTTCCCTTTATGAAAAAATCAGCCAAGGAAAAACCCATATTGCTCTCGGTAAGACTGACTGCCCTTGAAAAGCAAAAGCTCAATTCCTTACTCCAAAAAGCCGCCTATTGTCAGACGGTAAGTGAGCTCGTTAGAGACATGCTTTTCAAAAGAAAGTTAACCCTCAACACCCGAAACGAATCCTTGGAGAACACGCTGGTAGAATTAGGACTGCTCAGAAATGAGCTCAACACAATCGGGGTGAATCTCAACCAGATTACGCACTATTTTCATATGCAGGCTGATCCAAAAGAGCGTCTGTTTTTTGTGAAGGAAATGCTCCCCTACTTTGAGCGGACAAATGCAAAAATAGAGGCGCTCCATAGCTTGATTGAAGGATTGAAAACCCTAACCTAGTTGGTTGCTAAAATCATTTCAGGAAAGAGTATCGGAGGAGTGATCCGATACAATGAACAGAAGGTGAAAAACGGACAGGCAAAACTGGTACAGATGGGAGGGTTTGCGGTTAAAAATCTTACGGTGAGGGATAAGATCCAATCATTTGAAAAGGTGCAGAAGTTGAATTCACGAACGAAAACAAACACCGTCCATATTTCGCTCAATTTCTCCCCAAAGGATAAAGTAGATGGGTTTATGCTTCAAAAGATTGCAGCTGATTATTTGAAAGGGATTGGATTTGAAAATCAACCTTACCTGCTGTATCAACACTTTGATGCTGCCCATCCACATGTGCATATAGTGACAACCAATATTTCAAGTTCAGGAAAGCGGATTGAAACGCATAACCTGGGCAAGGTGCTGTCAGAACAGACCCGAAAGGAAATTGAGGGGCGATACCATCTTGTAAAAGCAGAAGAGCAGCGGAAGCAAAAAGTTAATTTGCCCCAGCCGTTGGAGAAAGCTATGTATGGCAAACGGGAAACGAAAGCCTCCATATCCAATATTGTCCAGGAGGTAATACGTTCGTATCAGTTTGCTTCGCTTCCTGAGCTGAATGCAGTGTTGGGACAGTTTAATGTATGTGCATACCGAGGTGAAAAGGAAAGTGCAATGTTTAAAAATAAAGGACTGGTATACTCAATTTTGGATACGGCAGGGAACCGGGTAGGAGTTCCTGTGAAGGCCAGTTCATTTTATTGCAGACCTACTTTGGCCAGATTGGAAAGGCTGTTCTTACGGAACAAAGAAGCTAAAAAGCAGCACCGGGAAACTCTTCGGGGCCTAATTCACAGTACGTTGCAAAATTGCAGTTCCCTGGAAGAATTTACTTCCAGACTCAGAACTAAAGGAATCAAGCCGCTGCTTAGGATCAATGAAGAAGGAAGGCTATACGGGGTGACCTATATAGATAACGTGAGCCGATGCGTATTTAACGGTCCGGCCTTGGGCAGGGAATTATCCTCTAATGCGCTTTCTGTTAGATTTTCAAAGGACCATATGCTTCCCGATCCATCGGAAAGAGAGCAGGAGGAAAAGCAGGTAATAAAAATAACTGGGCATGCAATTAACCCGGATACAAGAATTCCCAGTCTGGAGATTTCCTTAAAATCTTGGCAACCGGAAGATTCAACCCCTTATGAGCTAAGGCAAAAGGAAAAGAAAAGGAGCAACAGACGTATTCAATAAACTGAGCCTATGCAAACCGGAGAAAACACCGAGGGGTTAAGAAAGATTATTGATCTGACCAGAAAGGCCAGTATTGGAATGCTGTGTCTGCATAGCTATTACTATTGTTATCATTCCTTCAAGCAATGGGGGCTTACGCATCCTATTTCAGAAAGGCTTCTGGTCAATATTCGCGATACAGGTCTGTTTAATGAATTCTATGTTTCCAAAGTATTTGCCTTGGTTCTTTTGCTGATTTCCTTAATCGGTGCGAAAGGCAGGAAGGATGATAAACTCAGAATGGCTCAGATAGGCTGGCCGCTGATCATTGGATTGGTAAGCTATGCGGGCAGCTTTTTTGTCTTTTACCTTCCATTTAATGAGGATACGGTAAGTATTATATACATATCAGTAACCAGTTTTGGGTTCATTCTCATTCTAAGGGGAGGAGCACTTCTGAGCCGGTTGCTGAAGAACCGGTTTGACCAGGGAGTGTTTAATCATTTGAACGAGACATTTCCCCAGGAAGAACGCTACCTGGAAAATGAATATTCGGTTAATCTTCCTGCACAATACCGGCTTAAGGATACGATCAGAAAATCATGGATCAACATCATCAATCCCTTCCGTGCGTTATTGGTGGCCGGTACACCGGGTTCCGGGAAAAGTTACTTTGTGATCCGGCATGTGATCACCCAACACATCAGCAAAGGGTTTTCCATGTTTGTTTATGACTTCAAGTACGATGACCTCTCCCGCATTGCTTACAATACATTGCAAAACAACCTGTCTGGGTATAAGGTGAAACCGGAATTCTACACGATCAATTTTGACAGACTTTCCCATACCCATCGATGTAATCCGTTGGAGCCGGAAAACATGCTGGACATTACCGATGCCTCAGAAGCTGCCCGTACTATTATGCTTGGACTGAACAGGGAGTGGATTAAAAAGCAGGGAGACTTCTTCGTGGAAAGCTCCATTAATTTCCTTACTGCAATCATCTGGTTTCTCAAAAAATACAGGCGTGGCAAATACTGTACACTACCCCATGTCATCGAACTGATGCAGGTAGAGTATGAGAAGCTATTTACTGTGCTCCGTACAGAGCCGGAAATTGAAGTTTTGGTGAATCCTTTTGTTTCTGCTTTGGTCAAAAAGGCATTTGATCAACTGGAAGGTCAGGTGGCAAGTGCCAAAATTACAATCGCACGGCTTTCTTCCCCGCAGCTTTATTATGTGCTTTCAGAGAGTGAATTCACGCTTGATCTGAACAATCCCGATGCACCTAAAATCATCTGCATGGGGAATAATCCCCAGAAGCAGCAGGTCTATGGAGCAGTGCTTTCCCTCTATATTTCAAGGATTGTCAAGCAGGTAAACAAAAAAGGCAAACTGAAATCCAGTCTGGTGTTTGATGAGTTTCCTACGATTTATTTCAACGGGATTGATAACCTGATTGCCACAGCACGATCCAACAAGGTGGCCTGCTGTCTGGGAGTACAGGATTACAGCCAGCTTCGGAAAGATTATGGGAGGGAGCAGGCCGATGTGATTATGAATACGGTAGGGAACTTCATCAGTGGGCAGGTATTGGGAGATACGGCCAAGCAACTTTCTGAAAGATTTGGAAGGATTATCCAAAATCGTGAAAGTATATCAATCAACAGTTCAGGAACTTCCCTGAGCAAATCAACCCAGCTGGATCAGGCGGTACCTTCTTCCACTATAGCTTCACTTTCCTCCGGTGAATTTGTGGGGATGGTTGCCGATACCCCTGAACAGAAGATCGCATTGAAAGCTTTTCATGCAGAGATCATCAATGACCATTCAGCGCTGAAGCGGGAGGAGGAAAGCTATCAACCAATCCCTAAAGTACGGGAAATCACCCAAGAGGAGGTGGAGGAGAATTATAGGAGTATCAAGCGCGATGTGGAGGAGATTATTAGAATGGAAATGGAACGGGTATTTGATACACCTGAGTTAGGGCATTTGATTATCAGAAGTTAGAGAAAGGTTTTGCAAATTGACATTATTTTATAAAATTCTAAGTTTGATTTATGGCTTGATTTTTTTACTTTTAGCTATATCCAAACCAAAAACTTCTGATGAAACCCCTTTTACTAGATTTTGCCGAAACAAGAAAAGAAGGTCCTCAGCCCCACTATTTTTATGATGCAGATAAATCCCTCAACGTAGTAGAAGTTAATGGGGAAAGAATACCCTTTATCGAAGCCTCAACCGATGAGATAATTTTACTTACAAAAACAAAGGTGAGATCAGAAGCTGATGATGATCAGATGAATTTAATTGAACTTGAAACCAAAACCAGAGTAAAACAAGAAGCCGATGATGAATCTCCTGCATTTCTTGAGCTTCAGACAAAAACATTAGTGAAGCAGGAATCCGATGACGAAAATATTATTAATTACTAATAAGTCTGATATCACATCTGACTTTGTAGTTAGGGAGCTGGTTCGCAATGAATTGGATTTTTACAGATTTAACACAGAAGAAATTTGTAATGGCATAGATCTAATCCTTGATTTTTCAAGAAATCAATTCCAAATAAAGGATAGCCGAATTAAGAAAAACGTTGATTTAAAGAATATTAAATCAGTTTATTATAGAAGACCTGAATTACCATTTTTTGATTGGGCTGAATTAGATTCTAATGAAAGGGCTTTTGCAAAGAATGAATTTATCTACACCCTAGAAGGGATTTACAAGTTGTTGAGGGATGCTTATTGGATTAGTCCATTATTTGCAATTCGTGAAGCTGAAAATAAAATTTATCAATTAGATATAGCTAACCAAATAGGATTTAAAATACCCGATAGTCTAATAACAAATTCGTTCGAAGATTTTAAAAATTTCTTTGATAAACATAATTCATACAATATTATTAAACCGATTAAATCTGGACTAGTTGGTGAAAATAATGATTCGAGAGTGGTATTTACCACTAGTTTAGCTTCGTTACCAAATGAAGAATCCAGAATTTCCGAATTTCCTAATTATTTACAATCCAAAATTGATAAGAAAGGAGATGTTAGAGTTATTGTAGTTGGTAATAAATATTTTGCTACATTCATTGATTCCCAGAAATATGAGTGTACGAAAATTGATTGGAGAAGAGGGGAAAGAAAATTAGAACATAGTCAAATTGAAATTCCGTCAAGTATAAAAGAGAAATGTAAAAAATTGTTGAAGACCTTAAATCTAAAGTATGCTGCTATTGATTTTATACTTGACAGAAAAGGAAATTATATTTTTTTAGAAATTAATCCAAATGGCCAGTGGGCATGGATAGAAAACCTTACTGGTCAAAATATTTCAGGCGAAATTGTAAATCTTTTGAAAAATGGGTGTAATAGGTGATATAAGGGAAATGATCTGGCCTCTACTGGAAAAGAGAGATTTAGCCAAACCAAAAATATTGAAAGCAAACGATATCAAAGTTAGTGAAGACAACCTTAAAGATGTTTTAAGAGTGATCATAGATGATTATCGTTCGGAGAATGAAAGAAGTAAGTCAATAGAGTCGAAATCTTCTCTGTTTATAGGTATGATCAGTGTTGCTATTTCTATTATACTTGGAGCTACTACAATTATCATTAAGGAGCTTTATTTTAGCTGGTCTGCATTAGTTCTTATAATTTGGCTTTTTATCCTTACGGTTTATTTAACGAGAGCAATATGGTTTTCACTAAAAGCATTGGAAAGGAAAAACTATTTTATTGTTTCAGTATCTGATTATCTCTCTCCATCTAGTGGCGGTGATTATTATCGCCAACTAATTGTAAATATTTATGAGAAAATTTCCAGAAATTCTGTCATAGTGAATACTAAGGTAGATAACATGACTATGGCACAAGAATACTTTAAAAGAGCTATAATTGTTATTCTAGTTTATTTTGGATTTGCTATTACTTATTATATGATTAACATGGTGTTTAAAGTAAAATATTTAATTCCTGTAAATCTTGGTTCTGATTATTTGCATAAATTTTTGGTAAATGCATGGAGTATAGGTGGTCTTTGGATTGTTGGGCTTATCGGTTTAGCCCTAAGCATTAAAGCAAACTTTGCAAAGAAATAATCAGTAAATTCTTCAAGGGATAGATAAGATTTCTGAAATTTTCATTTTTGCAGGGATCTTTATTGGTTAGGCTCTCCTTAATCAGAAATGTCCGTAAATCTATCTTATACTGACCGTGAATTGCTACAACTCCTATGAAAGTGGGAACGAAGTGGCATTTGTGGAATTTTATAAGCTTACCGTATCACTTCGATTTTTTTTGGAGGAGTTTCTTAGGTCACCTGAATTATCAAGACTTGAGTCGGGGAATTTTTAAAAGAGATGGGTGATAAAGGGTGAAATGGAATATTTCCAATCTCTTCGGTCCTTGCTTTATGCTACACTACCGTTATGATGTAGGCGATGGCATCTCGAACTGAAATAGTCAATTTCTCACCGATTCCATTCAGGATTTGCCCATCCCGACCTGCTGGTACTGGCAACTGACAGTCCGGACGAGCTACAGGAAATGGAATGGGGGCTGGTTCCCTTTTGGGTGAAATCTGCAGAACAGGCAGGGGATATTGCCAATAAAACACTCAATGCCAAGGCAGAAACCATTTTTCAGCTGCCTTCTTTCAGGGCGGCTATACTAAAGCGCCGCTGTATCATTCCGGTGAACGGGTTTTACGAATGGAGGCACTTTGGCAAAAAAACGTATCCTTACTTTATCTACCCCAAAGACCGGTCTTATTTCTGCCTGGCGGGAATCTGGGAGGAGTGGACGGACAGGGAAACCGGGGAAATCAAAAAGACCTGTTCCATCATTACCACCGCAGCCAATCCACTCATGGAGCAGATTCATAATACCAAAATGCGGATGTCGCTTATCCTGAATGTTACCGATGCCAAGAGGTGGATTTCTCCGGATTTGAAGAAACCGGACATTGAAATCCTGATGAAGCCTTTTGGGCAAGTGGCATGGATTCCCATACAGTCAGCCGCCTGCTTACCTCCCGGACTGAGGACTCAAATGTTCCTGAAGTCATTCTTAGGGAAGAATATGAGGAACTTCCTGTTATGGTACTGGATCATTAGATTTCAATTGATTTTTTTACCCTGAATTCCTCACAAAGATAGTCCTATGGGCTCTGGGCGACCGTAAGCTTCCGGCATAAAGCCGCTTGCTGCGCTGCGCTTTTTATTCCTTTGCCTTCCGGTCTTTGTCGCCCAAGGCCTGGGGATGCTTCATAATTCATTGTTCCACAAAAACTAAAAAGATTATGGAGACCTCCGAAAGAAAAATTGATTTGTATGAAGTAGCTGAGATTACCCTGAGCTATAGTGCGAAAGTGAAAGCTTCGCTGCTTCCAAGGGTAGCCAGTTCAAGACAGGTGTATGAGGTATTTGTTCAGGTCTGGGATCAAGACAGGATTGGGTTTGTCGAAGATTTCAAGGTGATGTTGCTTTCCAGAGCCAACAGGGTGCTAGGAATCGTAACCATCAGCTCAGGCGGTACAGGAGGAACTGTAGTCGATGTAAAGCTTGTTTATGCAGCCGCTATTAAAGCAAATGCCTGTTCTGTGATTCTGGCCCATTATGCAAAGTGTTTATTTATGTAAAGTAACATGCGATTACCATGCTTAGAATGACGTAGACCAACAAATACCCACATGCCACTTTACATAATACTATATTGCCGATAGCCTTTTGAATCCATAAAGTAGCGAATCAGTCGCCAGATCTTCTGGTATTGTTCAATAGCAGGAGGTAAAAAATACTGCTGTGAATCAAGATAGCCAGCCACCTTGCCGGTCAGGATGTTGAGATCCCTAAATTGTTCTTTCATATTGGAATGAGTTTAAGTGAATATTGCAATACTATCCAAGAATATTATGTAAAGTAAATAGTAAGCAGTATTCTGAAAATGAGGCAATTATCTATATCGCTTTACATAAGTATTTACTTTGCATAATGTGAATTATGTAAAGCTTTACATAATTCACACTGCCATCCGAGTGGGAATCTGATGCCTTCTGAGCAGGATAAGCGGTTGACCAAACGGATTAAGGAAGCCGGAAAGATCCTGGATATCCCGGTACTGGACCATCTGATCATTACTGAGGAAGGGTATTATTCCTTTGCAGATGATTGGGAGCTTTAGGGCTCTTTTTTTTAGTACATCACAGTTTCTGAGCTCATATTTTGGACCCGGACATTTCATTTAGATTGAGAATCTTTTTTTTCTTTCATAATCAGGGGGTTAAAGAAGTAGAAAAGGAAAATTTTATTTTCATTAATTAGATTTAATCTAAATAAAATACATTTGCACCGCCATGCGAAGTTTTTCCATACTCTTTGTTATTCTTTTCTCTACGTTTTGCACCTATGCCCAGGACATCAAACTGCGGGGACGCGTAATAGATCGTGTATCACAGGAGCCTTTGCCTTATGTGACAATCAAACTGGGTGAAAACGCATTTGCTATTTCTGATGAAGCAGGGAGGTTTGTCTTTACCTTGTCTTCAACGGATAGCGAAGGAGTATTGCTGACAGCTTCTTTTGTTGGGAAAAGTCCTGTAAAAATCAAGTTGACAAAGAAGGATTTTACATTCGGTAAAGAGCTGCTTGTAGAAATGGAAGACAATGACCTCTATATGGATGAGGTTACTGTATCGGCGGTTCGGGATGAGGACAATGTATCCGCTTCAGCCTTTAAATTGGACAGAACGACCATTGAGCAATCACAAGCCAATAGTTTGGGAGAATTGCTAAAGTTGATTCCTGGCCAAACAATTACCAATCCCCAGCTTCAAGGAGCTCAGTCAATTAACTTTAGATCTTCACTTTCCTCTCAGCAGTCCTTGAATAATGCATTTGGAATCGGGTTGGTAGTGAATGGAAATGCAATTGACAATAACAGCAATATGCAAGGCCTAAGCCCCACAACAGCTGGTACATTTCGTTCATTCGGTTCTACAAGCTTTGGCTCAAATTCTTATGGGTCAGGAGATAATGCAGGAGGGGGATTTGACTTACGACAGATTCCGGTGGGAAATATTGAGAAAGTCGAAGTAATTCAAGGGGTGGCTTCAGCACAATACGGTGATATTTCTGACGGTGCAATTATTATTGAGACTGCTGCTGGTCAGTCTCCCATCAATTTGAATGTAAGACAGGGAGGAGGTAATACAAACCTGAGCCTTTCAAAGGGATTTCAGCTTAACGATAGACAATCTATATTCTTTAATATAGATTATCTGAAAAGCAATCCGGACAGGCGGGATAGAATCAAGTCCTACAACAGGATCTCAACATCCGTACTTTGGGATCAATATTTTGGAGAAAATAAACAAGTCAAAAACTCTCTCAATTTGAGTTTCAATACCAATTTGGATGATTTTAAGATCGATCCTGATTTTGGTACAGAAAAGAAGGTATACTACCAAAATACCAGTTTAGCCCTTTCCAATCGAACCTCTTTTTATCTCAAATCCAAATTGGCAGATGATATGCGTGTTTCCTTTGGAGCCAATGTGGGAAAAAGCCTTTCTTATCTCGACCAGTTTGTCAATCCAGGTGTACTTCCTGTCACTGCCGCTACCGAGGCGGGAATCAATATCGGAACTTTCCACCCGAGCTCGTATCGATCAGAAAGAAGGATCAAGGGATTGCCGGTCAATTTTTCCTTGAATACCAACTTTCATAAAGCCTACAAGTCTTCTGGGCTCAGCCATGCTGTAGCCTATGGGTTTAATCTGAAGTACAACGGCAATTTTGGAGATGGGAGAGTATTCGACCCGATGAGACCGATGCGATTTGCTGGTGCCAGTACCAACGAAAGACCCATTAGCTACAAAGAGATCAGCTCCGAACTTTGGCAATATGGAGCTTTTGTGGAGGATCGGATGATTGGAAAAATTTGGGATAGTGACTTCAGTCTCAGCCTGGGCGTCAGAGGCGATGTGCAGTTGTCCAGACTCAACCTTTCACCTAGAATCAACGGAAGGCTGGCTCTCAAAGAAAATCTCAATCTTACCATGGCCTATGGACTGGCGTACAAGGCGCCTGGTTTGATGCATTTGTACCCAGGGCCTCAGTATGAGGATTTTACTTTGCTCAATTACTTCAATGGCCTGGAAAGCGAAAGTCTTTACTTAGTCTATACCCATTTGGTGCCCAATTCTGCCACAGATCTCAAATCTATGCGCTCAGATACAAAAGAATTAGGGGTGAATACCAATTTTGGGCAGTTTAACCTAAGTCTTACAGCTTTTCAGAAAAGTGTCAGAGATGGCTTTTCCATCAATAGCAACATGACTAGGATCGAACTACCGGACTATGAAATTGTGGATGAAAGGGAAGGGCAAAAACCCATATTTGGAAGAACAGGGACCAATAGTCCAGTATTGATGACCGAGCGAGAAGTAAGCAATTCTGCATTCAATGACAATTTCGGGTTGGAAATGATCTTTTCTGTCAAAACCATTCAATCCATCCGCACCTCATTCCAGCTCAATCTTTCTTGGTACCAATCCGAATCTTATATGAATCGGGAAACCTTGACCAAAAAGCCAAACTGGCAAGAAACTGATGAGATCTGGTATGGTGTGTATGACCAGAACAAAAGCAGATCGGGAAATTCCACGGGCTTGCTGACGATCAATCACCACTTGTCAAGATTGGGATTGCTGTTTACCATTCGCTCTCAGGCTTACATCACTTCTTATTCCAGAAGTTTTGATGCTTCCAATCAGGCAATTGCCTACCTGGACTCCAACCTGATCCGCCATGAAATACCCGAATCAGAACGGGACTCGCCACAGTATGCTGTGATCAATCGTGAGCCCTCTGAAGGAGAATTTTATAGAAAACCTGATTTCGTGTACTTCAACTTCCATATGAACCTCAGCAAAAATCTGGGGAAAGATGTACGGTTTAGCTTTTTCGCAAACAACTTCCTCAACATCAGGCCGGAGGTGGTCAATACCGAAGGATTAGTGGAGCAGCTGCTTAATCAAGAACCTTATTTTGGACTAGAACTTAATTATAAACTAAAGTAAAATGACAAAAAATAACTACCTAAAAACGCTAGTTTGCATAGCCCTCGCTGTTGTTGGCTTTTCCTGTGAAGAAAAGGAGGAAGGACCCCGTGTACAACCTGTTGATCTTTCACTTCATGTGGTATACGGAACAGATTTTAACGGCCAGTCAGCCGACGGGGTCAATGTGACTTTGACCAATGTGACTTCTCAGCAGGTCTATGATGGAGTTACCGATGCTTCAGGACAGTTGATTTTGGAAGGTGTTCCTTCCGGCACCTATGACATCATCGCCAGAAAATCCTATACAGCCAGCGAGTTTGAAGCTTTTGCAGGTGTATCAACTGATCAGGAAGAGGTCGTATTCAATGCTTCCCAGTCTGGATTTACGATTTCTACTGCCACTTCTGCAATGGCATTGACATTGGAATCAGGAAGAGTGGGGGACTTGGTCATCAAACAGGTTTATAATTCCGGATCTGACCGGGTAGAAGGAGCACTTTTCAGAGATCAATTTGTAGAAATCTATAATAACTCCAATGATACCATCTATGTAGACGGTCTCTATGTAATGGGAGCTCTGGGTAAAACCAGTGAGGGAACCGGAGCAGGCTATTTGGGTAATGGCCAATATGACTGGTCTCAGTCTATCGGTATGGCAGCTACGGATGATGCCAATGAAAACTACCTCTATGCAAAATGGATCTATCAATTTCCCGGTACAGGTGAAGAACACCCTGTATATCCTGGAAAAAGTATCATTGTGGCACAAACTGCTGTCAATCATAAAGCACCGTTTACAGGAAACAAAGGGGAAGCTGTCACTGTCATCAATCCTGATCTGACAGTTGATCTGAACGGAGCTGATTTTGAGGTTTATCTAGCTGAGGACGGTGGGTCTCCTTTGGAGTCGGATATCAACAATCCTGACGTGCCAAACATGAACAATATTTTTGCTTTTGGCAGAGATTTCATTTTGGACAATCCAGGTCGTGAAGCAGTGGCGATTTTCAGAAGCCAGACAGATGTATTGTCTCTGCCTGCCTATGCAACCCCGAATGTGACTGAGATCAAATCTACCACCAAACTTTACTATCAGATCCCAGCAGATTTGATCTTGGATGCGGTGGAGATCCAACCTTCTCCTACCAATCAAGTTCCCAGAAAATTGTCTACTTCACTGGACGCCACATACACCTATGTACCGGGGGGATCTTATTCTTCCCAATCTGTGATCCGTAAAACTTCCAAGACTTTCGGTGACCGGGTCGTGCTGATGGATACCAATAATTCCGAAGCTGATTTTGGCTATTCCGAAATAGCTAATCCAAGAGGTTTTCTTCAGTAATTTAAAAAAAAATCATGCGATTTATCGCCCTTATTACCTTATTATGTTTGTTGAATTTGACTGGGCTGATGGCCCAGTCAAATTTTGATTCCAGTTTGGTATCTATTCAGGCCAAAAATGAGCTGTTTCATTTTTCCCATACTCCTGTAAGCGGCTACTTTCAGCGGTATGATTTTGGGTTTAGCGGAGCCAATTACACCTCAGGAAAATACGGAGAAGTCAAAAGCCCACAGCTTCCCCAGAAGCAGCAAGAATATCAGTTTTTCAGTCAGGGTAAAAGAACTTGGAATGACTGGATTTTGTCCGGGGCATTTTCTTACACCAAGCAACTCCAGGATAGCATCGGGTGGAAGCAAGTGCGTGAGATTACCAGCAATCCTTATTATTTTGGAAACATCAAGCCGGGCAACTGGAACAATGACCTTTTTGATGCTCAGTTAGCTATCACCAGGCCGGTTTGGTCCAAACGCATTTTGGTCAGTGCCGGAGCAGACTATCAATTGGAAAATCTGGTGCGTACCAATGACCCCAGACCGACCATAGATTATTACAATCTGGAACTGAAAGGACAGATTTCTTTTCAGGTGTTGCCTGAGATTTTTGTCTATGGTCTGATCACCCGAGCCAATAGCTCCGAAAAAGGAGGAGTCAAAAACTACAACGCCTCCAATGACAGTTATGGCCAGGTCGAGTATAACCTCTTCACGCTGATGGGATTTGGGAGTTATAATCTTCAGCAAAAAAGAAACTACAATCTGAATGGACAAGCTAACGGATTTGGTGGAGGTGTCATCGGGAAAAAGGGCGCTTTTCGTTTTTCCAACGAATTTCAACTGACCAATTCCACAGAAAACTTCATCCGTAAAAACAGTGACGGAGATGAGCAGATTGGAGAGTACTACCTTAGGGCTATCCGCAATGATTTATTTATACACTATTCTTCCACTGATTATATGGTCCAGTTGATTTCAGGGATCAAACTGGATCAGGGGGATGATTACAATTTCCTGTTTCGGGGATTAAACTACGACTACCACCATAGCGCGATATCCACAGACTTGGTCTTTTCCAAGGAGTCCTTAGGGACCTGGGAATGGGGTGTGGGTGTAGACTATTCCTCTTTGAGCAAACAGGATTACAATGCGTCGCACTACATCTCTTATGCGACGATCAAAGCGAGCGTGTATTCTCAAGTTGCTTGGAGGCTGAAGTCTGGTTGGCAACTCAGTCCGCAGCTAGAGCTTGGATTTCAAAAAGCGATGGACGAAGAAGTGAGCATTGGGGCCAATCAGGAAAATGATTTTACCCGCATGGTTCTTTATCCAGACTATTATACCCAGCTGATTTCCAGTGCTGAGATTGATGCAAGGGTAGACTTCAGCAAAAAGTTTTCAAAATTCCGGATCAATCCATTTTTGGGTATAAATCAAACCTTGGCAGTAGGGGAATTACCGACTTTCTGGGAAAGTGGGTCCAAAGATTTGTTTTCAAGTTTTCAATTAGGGGTTAATTTTGTCCATTAAGAAGATAGTGATAAAATGAAAAATGCAATTGTTTGGGGGCTTTCCAGTGGTTTGGTACTCTTCTGTGTCTCATGGGCCTATATAGGAAATGGGGATCCCAAGACCATGCATGAGCTACGGAAGGTCTATGAGGGGCCCATAGAAAATTGGCCGAAACCACAATTGGACAGCGGGATAGCATTTCATGAACTGGGTCTTTTGCCTGAAAATCCCTATAGAAGTGCAGACTCACTAAAGCCTGTGATTGAGTTGGGAAAAATGTTGTTTTTTGACCCGAAACTTTCTTCTTCCAACCAGATAAGTTGCGCTTCCTGTCATGATCCGGAGTTCAACTGGAGCAATGGCAGGTCTGTGGCAATCGGCCATGACCAGCAACAGGGAAAAAGGAATGCCATGTCACTGGAGAATTCATGGATGCACAAGGAATTGTTTTGGGATGGACGTGCAGCTTCATTGGAGGAGCAGGCTTCCATGCCAATCAGCGATCCTATAGAAATGCATAGTAACATCCAGGATGTAGTTAATAAAATTGCTTCCATAAAGTCCTATCATCCTCTATTTGAAAATGCATTTCCGGGGCAGCCTATTGATCATAAACATATTACTTCTGCTATAGCCTTTTTTCAACGATCACTTGTCAGTAGAAAAAGCGATTTTGACTATTTTTTAGAGGGAAAGCATGAGCGGATGAGTGATCAGCAAATCCGTGGGCTTCATCTTTTCCGTACTAAGGCTCGCTGTATGAATTGCCATAATGGTCCCAATTTCACAGATGAGGAATTTCATAACCTGGGACTGCACTATTATGGAAGAAAGCTGGAAGATCTCGGAAGGTATAACATCACACATGCCCCGGAAGATATAGGGAAGTTTCGTACACCATCTCTGAGAAATGTAATGGAAACAGCACCGTGGATGCATAATGGTATATTCGACAATATGGATGGCATCCTGAATATGTATGACGCAGGTATGGCGCGTCCTAAGCCCAGACCGGGATTGGAGAATGATCCCAATTTCCCGGTGACTTCCGACCTACTCATCAAACTTGATTTGTCCCAGGCTGAGAAAGAAGATATCATTGCTTTCTTGGAATCCATATCTGCAAAATCCTTTAGAATGTCCAGGCCGGAAGTGCCCAGAGATTAGACTATCAAACTATATTTTCAAATCACCGTAAATTAATTAGTAAAATAATTTTAAAGTCAAAACCACATGAAATCCTAAGGGCCTCCGACAGGCATGATCCCGTACTTACGGGAACACACTGAAATGGTTATTCCTCGTGCGAGGTTCCATGTGGCCTTTAAAAGATAAATTATAATCATATGAAAAAAACTCCTATTTTCCTTCGCAATTATACTAGGCTTAAGTTCCTTTATTACCTTTTCCAACACTGAAGATCAATTAAAGGTAATCCATGCAGATGAATTGAAATATGACTCCCACGATAAATTGGATGTCTTTACAGGAAATGTACATCTGAGAACTGAGCGACTTGAAGTAATAAATGCTGAGAAAGCTATTTATAATCGAGAATCAAGGGAATTGATAATAACGGGAATAGACAAACTCAGCTTTAAGGGGGGACTTAAAAAAATCCCTGGTGCCGATAATAGAATCATACGGTACAAGTTGGGAGAAAGTATGGCTTACTTAGACAGTATTAGGTAATAAGGTCTGGCATTTGGATCAGCCACTTTATGATTGCTTCTATCTGACTCGTGCCGAGCATCGGAATTGACCCCTTTAGGATAGATTTTCGGTGACAATCCAGAAAAATTGACCCCTCTGATCGACGGTTTTGGTTTTTTAGCGGACATCTTCGGTAACCACTAACCATAATCCCATGGCTGAAAATCCTGATCCCATAATTCCGATATAGCAAACGACACTACTTCATAGATAGTGAAAGCAGTCAATCCAATCACCCCCATCACAGATATGGAACAGGATCATGTGTCTCCCTTTTTATTTTCATCTGCAAAATGTCACGGAAGGATGCAGATAATTCTGTTGAATAACCAAAAAACACCGCTATTCCTTCACATTTCCTCTCATTTTCCCAAAAAATACCCTAGGACCGAGCGTTAGAAAACAGTCCGGTGGACTGTTTTAGTGAGGGGCCAGGCTGCGGGCTGGGATGGTATCATTTTTTTACTTTTATTGCGTAAGCCTTTTAGTTACTGAAAGCTATCATTTACCGCTGACTAACGCCTTCTCCTAAAGAGCCTGTCCCGAGAACGGAGAGAATCGGGAAGGAGGTTGGGATGAGGTAGAATAGCCAACTTTTATCACCCATCCGGGCTTTAATCCGGAAACCTTCAAACTCCTTTTGACACTGATATCGGGAGATGGGATGAGGTAGTTTATTAACTTGCTCTCAGCATAACCTCGTAGACCTGTGGACAAGACGATATAGACATAATAGGCTTGAAGGAATGCTAAATCATAAGTGAGGGGCGCAAACATGGAGTGGAAACATTTAACGACGGTGGTTGACGGAAATGGGTTTAGTATTGATGGACTAAACATATGGGATTATGATTGGAAAGCGACAGGAGAAAAAATAAATGTCAAAGATCCACTATACGGGCAAGAATACACAATGGACATATATGAGATTGCAAATGAAAATGTAATAGTAAGATTTGCTGCAGGTGAGTTTTCTAATTGCATTTGGGGAATTTACGTGAAGGATTAAAATTTTAGATTGTTATGACTAATATTGATAACAATTTTATAGCTGAAATTCTCAAGAATCTTAGGAAAAGGCTTGGGAGAAAATTACTTCCATCAGAAATTGAAGTTTTTAGCTGCCGAAGATCTTACGTAGCATATGAAATGATTCTTGATTATCTAAATGATGAATCCAAGCCGAAGACTGAAATATTGGATTATGTTGAAAGTATTATAACTGAATACAAAACCGCCAACAAAATCTAAATTTCACTAAAACGCAGTTTAAACAGAATGTTTGGCTTGATTAAAAAAAATGAAATACAAAATACTGATTATTAGCTTACTCTCATTTACAAGCTGTATGAATGCTGACAAATATGTTTTATCAGCAACGGATCAGGCAAACAATTTTATTCAGAAAATAGATAGCGGTGATTTTTCATTAATTACTGAGGAAATTGACTCAACTGGAATAGTAAAATCTGCTTTTATCCAAATGAAAAATATAAACTACGCCAAATCTGAACTACTTGGTCACAAGGTCACACATTACGTCAAAAAATATAGTGAAATCAAAATAGTCTATGAGAAGGATTTGAAATGCAAGAAGGTGTTGATTTTGTTTTATTTTGACGTAACTACGAATCTTCAGCCAAAATTAATTGAGATTCAAGATTTTGAGAAGAGAGACGATTTAATAAATTAAATGAACACATGAAACCAAAAATCACATTTATTGCTACCTGTTTAATATTTATAGGGTATTCTTCATTCGCTCAAACACACTTTTTTACACTGAAGGACGAGCAGATTGATCTCTCAGGAAAAACTTTCAACGTAACAAAAGTGATTGATAAAAGGGAGGATAAAACCACCATAGGATGGACTCAAAAAGGAATGGCAAATATCAAGGTTAATGCAAATTTCTCTGAACCACTTGAACAGGAGCTGATTAGCTTTCTTAATTCTAATCCGAGCTCAGGTGACATCAATGTCCAACTGATTATAAAGTCTTTAAATATCTCGGAAAAGACAGGGTTTACAAAGGAAACAGGGTTTTGTAATCTTTCGATTGATTTTTTGATCGAAAAAGAATCCCAATTATACAGAATTTTACAGACCGATTTGACAACGGAAATTACCGGCGGTGACGTCACTAAGAAACAAACATCAAATATTGCTAATGCATTTAAAATGAGCTTTGAAAAGCTCGCAACGCTTGATCTGTCTAATACAGGTAATTTAGTAGCGATATCATCTGATTTATGGACAGAAAAAGTCCAGGATTCCTCCAGATATAATTTTCCGATTTTCATCGAAGAGATCAAAACGGGTATTTACGATGACTATGATGCGTTAAAAAACAATTCTCCATCGAATACGGAAGATTTCTATTTAGAGCAGAAAGAAAGAACTGGCGATCCGTGGAAAGGGTCATTTGAAATAATTCCAAAATTCCATGGCTCAGATCAAAAAGTTAAAAAAGTATGGGCAATTGCCATAGATGGCAAGGCGTATGTTTATCACCAAAGAGAGTTTTTTCCCTTGACCATTGAGAATTACAAGCTTTATTTCCATGGATATGGAATTCCCAGTGGGCATAGCGCATCCACAGGTGCAATTATCGGTGGGTTGATTGGAACCGGAATTGCCGCAGGTATCGAAAGCTCTAACTCTAAAAAACAGAAAGTCAAATATCATCTTGATCCAAATACAGGTGAGATCATAGAAACAACGCTAGAAAGTGTAGCAAATTAAAATGCTAGCTAAAATAGCGTGAAAAAAGAGAGGTTAGAGTCACAGAGAGGTTTAGAATGATCTGCTGTTTCTGACCCAAAAGAAAGTGGAGACGTAGCATGGACTATATAGAATAATCGATACTGCTTCATAGCTAGAAGGGAAGCCAAATCAATCACCCGAATTCCAGATCTTCAACAGGATCATTTTACTCCCTTTCTGTTTTTATCTGCAAAATGGCACAGAGCGATGCAGATAATTCCGCTGACAGACTGAAAAACACCGCAATTCCCTCACATTTCCTCCCATTTCCCCAAAAAATACCCTGTACAGGGTATGTGCTGGTATCATTTTATTCCTTTTATTGCATAAGTCTTTTAGTTATTGAAAACAACCAACCTACTTTTTACTCTTTAGCCCATTTGGAGCAGAGCCATGCCCCCTCTCCTAAAGGAGAGGGGGGGTGAGGTAGAACAGCCAACTTTTAGCGCCAATCCGGGCTTAAATCTGGAACCCATTTAATTCTGAATCTGATAGTAAAATGATAGCTGAGCCGCATAAAAAGTATTCGTGCTCATATCTTCATATTATAAATATTTATGTAAAATTTAAAACATACCATATATGAACGAATTTGAATTAATGACAAAACTTTTAAGTCTTGAACAGGCACATCATACTCTTTCACTTCATATAGATGTTTGGAAAGGGGAAAAGGAAGTTGAAGATTTAGACCTAAAATTAATAGAGGTTGAAGAGGAAATGAAAATTATAGAAAAAGAGCTCATTGAAATTGAGAGCAAAACATACAGTAAAAAGGCAAAACAGGGAATGATTAATCAACTGAATGCATATATTTCTGGTATAACAAAGGGTAAGCCTCATTTGAAACTTTCTAGAAATCAAGGGCTTATTATCGAGAATTACTTGTTCTCAATAATTTTAAATGATTTAAAATATCAAGTTTCAAGTGATTCAGCTGTCTTAAGAATTCCTGCCAATTTACATTTCACTTATTCTGTGTCAAACTCAGTGGAGATTAGTGACCTTACAGATTTCTTATTAAGAGAAATTGAAATTATTAAAAATATCCAAGATCCAAACTATATAAAACTGCGAGAATTTTGTGATGGATTTATGGATCGATTGCTAATTAGATTTATAGGCTAAAATCACTTTATTAAGAGAACTGAAAGTTTACTGATATATGCAAAAAGTATTACTCATAGGGAAAGTAAATAATAGTTAGTAATTTATAAGATGGACAAGCATGAAATAGAAATAGCTGAAAGGGTTTATCAAAAAATTAAATCAAGAGAAGGGTTGCCTGATGTAATGATAGCTCAAGAGATACTTACCAAAGAGGAAAAAAACGATTCCATTGTAATAAAAAAGGTAAAAAAAATAACTGATATATTAATAAATGCAGGGTTGCTCTCTCAAAGGGCAAATAGAACTGGCTACTTTATTTATCCTTCCACATATTCTGCAAACTTCGATTCCTTTAAGGATTTTTTGAATTACCAACTAGAATCGAAAGCTGAGAAAGAAAAGGAAAAAGCGCGGTTGGAGAAAAAACATGATTTGGAAATTGAAAATCTCGAGCTTCAAATTCTGCATCAGAAGCAATGGTTTTGGAAAGTGATAGTTACTGCCATTGTTGTAGAATTGATTCAATTCTATTTTTTATTTTTCAAAGATTAAAATATGATCAGCTGGAATGAACTTATTGACAGCCTAAAACAGTCTAGATTCACCTCACATTTAGGTTCATCTTGGTCCTTCTAGGATAGATTTTCGGCGATATTTCTGAGCATATTTCTCGCTCTAATAGATTGTTTGGTTTTTTAGCGGAAATGTTCGATAGTGCTAACTATAATCCCACGGCTGAAAATCCTAAACAGATAAGCCAGATAAAGTAAACGAAACCATTTCACAGTTAGAGAACGGAATCCAAGCCAATCACCTGCTCATAGATCTGAAGCAGGATCATGTGACTCACTTTCTATTTTCATCTGCAAAATGTCACAGAAGGACGCAGATAATTCTGTTGACCACCTGGAATACTCCGCAATTCCCTCACATTTCCTCCCATTTTCCCAAAAAATACCCAGTACAGGGTATGTGCTGGTATCATTTTTTTCCGTTTCTTGCTCGAGCCTTTTAATTATTGAAAACAACCAACCTACTTCTTACTCTTTAGTCCATTTGGAGCAGAGCCATGCGCCTCCTCTTTCAGGAGAGCCTGTCCCGATGCGAAGCGTATCGTGAAGGATGGGAGGAGGTAGGAAAACCAATTACAAATTGATTAGAATATTAGGGTGGAATTACAATTTCTACCCTGTAGAAACGAGGTACTGACTATGCCGAGAGCAGTTATTAGATAAAAACGAGTTTTGGCCAAAATTAATATAATGTCTGAAAAACCGGAAACAGAAAGGATTTTGTGCGTAGGGGCAAACTATACCAAAGTTTGTCCTATTTTGGCAACTCACGATACCTTCGAACAAGCTCATTATCATTTGCACCAGTGCATTTTAAACTATCATAATCCTTCCCAATTTCGATTTAATCTTAATTCATTTATTCAATCGTTAAGAAACATAACTTTTGCATTACAATCAGAAAAAAGAAAAATCCCTGATTTTGATGTTTGGTACAGCAAAAAACAAGAGCAGCTAAAAGAAAATGACCTACTTAAGAAATTTGTAGAGGGAAGAAATGTTGTTGTAAAGCAAGGAATGCTTGAAAGTAAAAGTAAAGTTTCTTCTGGATTATTTAAATTTAGAAAAGAAAAGGCATGTGTAATAATGGACATCCCTCCATTTACTGAAAGTAAAAACGTGCTCGAACTTGCAAAGAAAATTTGGATACCAGGTTTCGTTGCTCCTGAGCATATATTTATAGGAGAGGAAATAGGTATCAAAAGAGAATGGGTAATAGAATCTATCTCAGAAAAAGAAATAATTAGTGAATGCAACTCAGCTTGGATTGCATTAGGCAATTTAGTAGGTGAAGCTCATAATAAAATTTGCGTTGACTTCGAGTTTTCGGATTATTGCCATCATAAGTATGAAGAGTATCAAATAATGACAGAAACAGACTTAGACCCTAATCTTATTTATAAATGGGGCTGGGAGGAAAAGAAAAGAAAAAGGAAAAAATAACTTTGTCCAATAAAGTTTTTTGAGTCTGCACGTAAAACAGTGAAAATTGCAGTTACTCTGACTTGTGGGGTGCTCATGGGATTGAGTGCAGTCTTTAATATTATAACCAATTACAAATTGGCAATAATATCAGGGTGGAATTACAAATCCCACCCAGTCTTGACTACCGATTTGACTACACCTAGCGAGGGCTTATTGGTTT